>NZ_KB910518.1:0-67850 GCF_000374185.1 Paenibacillus sp. HW567
GTGCCCGTTTGGTGGCGATAGCGGAGGGGTTCCACGCGTACCCATCCCGAACACGACCGTTAAGCCCTCCAGCGCCGATGGTACTTGGACCGAAGGGTCCTGGGAGAGTAGGACGCCGCCAAGCAATTTATGACCACTGTTGAATCATTGACAGTGGATTTTTTGCGTTGTGCAGAGTTGTGGAAAAACTGTGGATAATTTTCAGCAAGTGCAGAAAACTTACGCACATGTGACGCAATTCTCGGAAACATTCTATCCACTGTTAGTGTGGATGGAATACATATTTATGTGGATTCGTCAAGATGAGCACCAAGAAACACACGGTTTTTGTGGATAAAAAGTGGATATTGTGGATAATGTAGTGGAAATCGTGGATAACTATTTTTTGCGTGAAATAATCATTCCGGTATTGGGAGTTAATGCACAGGGTCTGTGGATAACTTTGGGCGTATCTTATTTTTTAATTGATTAGCGTACGGGCCCCGGGCTTGATATACTCACATTATGCACTGCTATTAACGTAGACGAGGTGAACGAATGTGGATATCAGACAATTGCGGCCCGAGGAATTTGAAGCCAGCTTAAGCCTGTCCGAATATGCTTTTCAATACAAGGTTAGCGGTGAGGCCAGGGCTGAGTCCCGGATGAAATTTAAGCCGGAGAGAGTGTGGGGGGGTTTTGAAGAAGGGGTTTTAGGGGCTGAGTTGACGTTGCTTCCGCTTCAGGTGTACATACAGGGGAAAGCTGTGCGCATGGGAGGCATCGCCGGTGTAGCAACATGGCCGGAGAACCGCAGACAGGGACTGGTCGCCAAGCTTTTGAGACATACACTGCAAACGATGAATGAGGCGGGGCAGACGTTGTCTTTTTTACATCCCTTTCTAATTCCCTTTTACCGGAGGTTCGGTTGGGAGGTTTACTGTGAGTACAAGAAGTATTCTATTCCAGTAGCGATGTTTCCACGGAAGACGGAAATTCAGGGCAGTATAATGCGTGATACAGCGGAGCTTGAAATTCTGGAGCAATTGTATAGCCGTTTTGCCGCCGAATATAATGGAACATTGCAGCGTGACAGGGATTGGTGGAAACGGAGCGTATTGGATGAGGACACGCATCACTGCGTTTTTTATTCGGAGCTTGGGGAACCGGAAGGCTATGTTCTCTATAAAATAGAGAAAAAAGAGCTGGTCATTGATGAATTTGTATATCTGAATGAAAAAGCGCGCCAAGGCCTCTGGACATTTCTAGCCAACCATGACTCGATGATAACAGGAGCTTTACTGAAGCTGGTGCCGTCCGATGATATGCTGCCCTATTTGCTGCCGGACCCGCGGATTCAACAAGAGAGTTATCCATATTTTATGGCACGGATTGTAAATGCAGAAGCGTTTGTGAACAATTTTTCCTTTAGAGGCCAGAACAGCATTCAGAAGTGTACCCTGTATATCGAAGACGAGCATGCCCCATGGAATGATGGATTGTGGCAATGGACTGTAACGGAACAAGGGGAAGCAACGTTAAGCCGCGTAGAAGGAACTAAGGATACGGCTGATCTAAGCTGTACTATTGGTACACTTACTGTGCTGCTGCTTGGATATAAACGTCCATCGGAGCTGGCACGCTACGGACAATTAACCGGGAAGGCCGAGGCTGTGCAATGGCTGGAGGATATTGTTCCACAATCAAAGACGGCTTTGTTTGATTTTTTCTGATACGAAGCTTAGGCTCTCCTCTTCAAAATAAGAAGCTGGGGAGCCTATTCCATATATAAATGATGCCCCGTATAACGGATAGTCAGAATACAATGGGACTAAAAAGTAAAAAATAAAAGTAACCCCTTGGAATTCACTGAGAATGTGTTATAATATGAAAAAAGTCAAAGAAAGTCAAAGTCAACGCAAAAGGTACTACAAGCATTGAACACTGGAGGATGAGTGATGCGTAATATCTCTGATATTATCGAACAATATCTGAAGAATATTTTGCATGAAAGTCCCGAAGGTACGGTGGAAATTCAGCGCAATGACCTGGCGGACCAGTTCTCATGCGTACCGTCTCAGATCAATTATGTCATTAGTACACGCTTTACTTTGGAAAAGGGCTATGTAGTGGAGAGCAAACGGGGAGGCGGAGGCTATATTCGAATTCAGCGTTTTGAGCTGCCCCAGAATGTGGCACTGTACGCCCATCTCAACTCTACAATCGGAAAAGATATTGATCAAAATTCCGCCGAAGGGCTGATCTATCAGCTTGAGGAGGCTGGTTTTCTAACCAAGCGTGAAGCGTGCCTCATGCGCGCCGCTGTTTCCCGGGAATGCCTGACGGTTAATCTTCCGTACCGGGATGAGATTCGTGCCAAGCTGATGAAGGCTATGTTGATCTCTTTGTTAGGCAAATAATGCTCAATCTAAGGGAGGGACACCGCTTATGCTATGCCAGGAATGCGGGGTCAAACCGGCGACGCTCCATTTCACGAAGATCGTGAACGGGGAGAAGACGGAGTTTCATATTTGTGAAAGCTGCGCACGGGAGAAAGGGGAGCTTATTCCGGGAACAGCGGGAGGCTTCTCCATTCACAGCTTGCTGTCAGGCCTGTTGGATCTTGAGGGGGCGGGCAAGGAGAAAACTGCAGCAGCCCAGACCGTACAGGGCCTGCATTGTGAGAATTGCGGAATGACATATTCGCAGTTCAGCAAGCTTGGACGTTTTGGCTGCAGCTCTTGTTATAAATATTTTGACAGCACGCTTGACCCGCTATTCAGACGGGTACATGGCAGCACTGCTCATGTAGGCAAGCTTCCAAAACGGGCAGGAGCCCAGATCATGTGCAAGCGGCAGATTGATGAACTGAAGCAGGAGCTGCAGCAAAGCATCGTGCAGGAGGAGTTCGAAACTGCAGCCGAGCTGAGGGATCAGATCCGCAGGCTTGAAAAAGAAATGCCGCAAGAGTAAAGTCTTTGATATATAGGGGGGATACGACGTGTCAAATCTCCGGTTTACCGAACAAGCGCTTAGTGACTGGATGCGCTGCGGAGGCAGCCATTCCGAGATAGTGATCAGCAGCCGTATGCGTATCGCCCGTAATCTGGAGCATCTTCCTTTCCCGTTGCTGGCCTCGGCAGAGCAGTCGGAAGAAGTGCTGGAGCAGCTCGCTCCTGTATTTCAGGGGGAGGCCAGTGCGGATTTCGGAACCTTTCAATTGCTGAAGCTGGATGAGCTGGATGAGCTGGATAAAAAAGTGCTGGTGGAAAAGCATCTTATCAGCCCTAACCTGGCCAATGACTCACGGGGCGGCGCGGTCATCCTGAATGAGGACGAGTCGGTCAGCATCATGATCAATGAGGAAGACCATTTGCGTATTCAATGCCTGTTCCCCGGTCTGCAGGTTAGAGAGGCTTGGTTGAGGGCTACAGCAATTGATGATATTTTTGAAGGCTCTGTTAATTATGCCTTTGATGACCGCAGAGGGTATTTGACCAGTTGTCCCACGAATGTTGGCACAGGGCTTCGCGCATCGGTGATGGTGCATTTGCCGGCGTTGGTAATGACACAGCAAATCAACCGGATTTTATCCGCTGTTAATCAGGTAGGACTTACGGTAAGAGGAATTTATGGTGAAGGCAGCGAAGCAGTAGGGAACATCTTTCAGATATCCAACCAAATCACGCTCGGCCAGACTGAAACTGAGATTATTGAGAATCTTCACAGTGTCGTCACCCAGATCATTGAGCATGAGCGCAATGCACGTGAACGTTTGCTCGCAGATTCCGCACTGCGGATTACCGACAGAATCAAACGTTCTTACGGCATTTTGTCTTATGCGGCGGTGATGGAGCTGAAGGAGTCCGCACAGCGGCTCTCCGACCTAAGGCTTGGAGTGGATCTTGGAATTCTGGAAGGGCCTTCGATTTCAGTGCTCAATGAGCTTAACGTTAAGACACAGCCGGGCTTTCTGCAAAAAATGTTCGGCGACGAGCTGACAGCTACCGAGAGAGATATGTACCGGGCGAAGCTGCTTCGGGAGACACTGGGATCACAACATTAATTATAGATATTTATTATTCGTGGAGGTGCAGGAGATATGATGTTTGGAAGATTTACGGAACGCGCACAAAAAGTGCTGGCGCTGGCGCAGGAAGAAGCCGTTCGTTTGGGACACAATAATATTGGGACAGAACATATTTTGCTCGGACTGATTCGTGAAGGAGACGGCATAGCCGCCAAGGCTTTGATAGGTCTCGGTCTGGGTCTTGAGAAAATTCAGGATGAAGTGGAGACGCTGATTGGCCGCGGACAAGAGCAGCCGACAAACATCGCGTATACTCCTCGCGCCAAAAAAGTGATTGAGCTGTCGATGGATGAAGCCCGCAAGCTGGGACATACGTATGTCGGCACTGAGCATATCCTGCTCGGGCTGATCCGTGAGGGAGAGGGCGTAGCTGCCCGTGTACTGAACAATTTGGGAATCAGCTTGAACAAAGCCCGCCAGCAGGTGCTGCAGCTTCTGGGCAGCAGTGAGGCTACTTCCAGCCACAGCGGTGCCCCAGCCAATGTCAGCACTCCAACGCTGGATGGCCTGGCCCGCGATTTGACCGCATACGCCAAAGACGGCAATCTTGATCCGGTTATTGGCCGCAGCAAGGAAATTGAGCGGGTGATTCAAGTGCTCAGCCGCCGGACCAAAAATAATCCGGTGCTGATCGGTGAACCTGGGGTAGGTAAAACAGCGATTGCCGAAGGCTTGGCTCAAAAGATCATCAACAATGAAATTCCCGAAACCCTGCGCGACAAACGCGTAATGACCCTTGATATGGGCTCTGTGGTTGCCGGTACGAAATATCGCGGTGAGTTCGAAGACCGCCTCAAAAAAATTATGGATGAGATCCGTCAAGCAGGCAACATCGTCCTCTTCATTGATGAGCTGCATACGCTGATTGGTGCAGGCGGAGCTGAAGGCGCAATTGATGCTTCCAACATCCTGAAGCCTGCACTGGCCCGTGGAGAGCTACAATGCATCGGTGCTACCACACTGGATGAATACCGCAAATATATTGAGAAGGATGCAGCACTGGAGCGCCGCTTCCAGCCGATTACGGTAGATCAGCCTTCTCCGGAAGAAGCTGTACAAATTCTCTACGGTCTTCGTGACCGATATGAGGCCCACCACCGGGTGAAGATTACGGATGAAGCTATCGTTGAAGCTGTTAAGCTGTCCGACCGCTATATTTCTGACCGCTTCCTGCCGGATAAGGCGATTGACCTGATTGATGAAGCGGGCTCCAAGGTAAGACTTAATTCTTACACGATTCCGCCAAATCTGAAGGAACTTGAAATGCGCCTTGATGATATCCGCAAGGAGAAGGATTCCGCTGTACAGAGCCAGGAATTTGAAAAGGCTGCTGCACTGCGCGATACTGAGCAGAAGATCCGCGAGGAACTGGATACCACAAAGAATCAATGGAAAGAAAAACAAGGCCGCACCGATTCTCAGGTTACACCGGAGGATATCGCTCAGGTGGTTGCCAGTTGGACGGGGATTCCGGTCAATAAGCTGAAGGAAGAGGAAACAGATCGCCTGCTCAAGATGGAAGAGCTGCTTCATGAACGTGTAATTGGACAGGACGAAGCCGTCAAGGCGGTCAGCCGGGCGCTCCGCCGGGCACGTGCAGGCCTTAAAGACCCTAAACGTCCAATGGGCTCGTTCATCTTCCTTGGACCAACCGGGGTTGGTAAAACCGAGCTGGCGCGGGCACTCGCCGAAGCAATGTTCGGTGACGAAAATGCGGTTATCCGTATCGACATGTCCGAGTATATGGAGAAGCATTCCACCTCCCGTCTGGTCGGAGCGCCTCCGGGGTATGTTGGCTACGAAGAAGGCGGCCAATTGACCGAGAAGGTTCGCCGCAAACCATATTCCGTTGTACTGCTGGATGAAATCGAGAAGGCTCATCCGGAAGTATTCAACATTCTGCTGCAGGTACTGGAAGATGGCCGTTTGACCGACTCCAAAGGCCGTGTAGTCGACTTCCGCAACACTCTGATCATTCTAACCTCCAATGTTGGGGCGCAGGCGATCAAGAAGAATTCGACGCTTGGGTTTACGGCTGTACAGGATGCCGGAGCGGATTATAACAACATGAAGGGCAAAGTGATGGAAGAGCTGAAGAAGAGCTTCCGTCCTGAGTTCCTGAACCGCATTGACGAAATCATCGTCTTCCACTCCCTGGAAGAAAAGCATATTGCCGAAATCGTCACGCTGATGTCCGATGAATTGCGCAAGCGGCTGCGTGAATACGATGTGGACTTTATGCTCACAGATGGGGCTAAAGCCTTCCTCGCCAAAGAAGGCTATGATCCTGCCTTTGGTGCTCGTCCTTTGCGCCGGGCAATTCAGAAGCATATCGAAGACCGCCTTTCTGAGGAACTGCTGAGGGGCAACATCAAGAAGGGCGATTCCCTCAAAATTGATGAAGTCGGCGGTGAGCTTGTGGTAACAACCGTGGAGCCGCCGGTTGGCGTTACTTTGGAAAAAGAGGTTGGAACCGAATAACGATATTATGAGCGCTTAGCAATTGAAACAAAGCTCCCGTCCCTCTGTATAGAGGGGCGGGAGCTTTGTTTGGTTTAGGGGATAATTTGGCGATCGGCGTACGGAGGTTTAAATTGGCTCTGTTTCAGGCAGGTTAAGGAGGCAGGCCAAAAGTAGATCTTAAGTGACCTTCCGTTAAGTGTGCAGAAATGGTAAACTTTGAATAAGAGAAAATTACCCACAATTTTAGCAAGTTCCGATTGTAAGGAGAACACATGGCCAAACCAAAAACAAAATTTTTCTGCACCGAGTGCGGCTACGAATCGCCGAAGTGGTTCGGCAAATGTCCGGGCTGCAAGGAATGGAATTCCATGGTGGAAGAGACGGAAAGCGTAGTCAAAACACAAGGAATGAATGCACCGATTTTTCAGAGTAAAGAAAAGCCGCAATCAATCATAAATATAGAAAGTGACAAAGAGCCGCGTATCCTTACAGGCATCGGTGAGCTTAACCGTGTGCTTGGCGGGGGGATCGTGCCAGGATCACTTGTGCTTGTAGGAGGCGATCCCGGCATCGGTAAATCGACGCTGCTGCTGCAGACCTCTCACGCGCTGACGACACAGGGATTGCGTGTATTGTATATTTCAGGAGAAGAATCGGTCCGGCAGACCAAGCTTCGCGCTGATCGGCTTGGGGCGTTGTCGGCAGAGCTGTACGTATTGTGCGAGACGAATATGGAGAGCATTGAGGAAGCAATTGAACAAATCCAGCCCCAGTTTCTGGTCATCGACTCTATCCAGACAGTGTTTATGCCGGAGGTAACCAGTGCCCCAGGCAGCGTGACGCAGGTTCGTGAATGTACAACCAGGTTCATGCGAATTGCCAAAATCCGTGGGATTGCCACGGTGCTCGTAGGGCATGTCACCAAGGAAGGCGCAATTGCCGGCCCCCGCATGCTGGAGCATATGGTGGATTGCGTGCTTTATTTTGAAGGGGAGCGGCATCATACTTATCGCCTGCTGCGGGCGGTGAAGAACCGCTTTGGTTCAACCAATGAGATCGGGATTTTCGAGATGGGGGAGATTGGGCTTACCGAGGTGGAGAACCCTTCCGAGCTCTTCTTGTCGGAGCGTCCGCTTGGAGTAGCAGGCTCGGCGGTTGTAGCCAGCATGGAAGGAACAAGACCGGTGCTTGTAGAGCTTCAGGCGCTTGTGGCCGCTACCCATTTCCCTTCGCCACGGCGGATGTGCACGGGGATGGATCATCAACGGATGGCGCTGATTCTTGCGGTATTGGAGAAGCGGATGGGCATGTTTTTGCAGAATCAGGATGCTTACCTCAATGTTGCCGGTGGGGTGAAGCTGGATGAGCCGGCCATTGATTTGGCGGTTGCGGTCAGCATTGCCTCCAGCTTCCGCGATATTTCGACGAAGCCCTATGATGTCTTTTTCGGTGAAGTTGGGCTTACGGGAGAAGTAAGGGGCGTTTCGCGTGCGGAAACACGCGTCAAGGAGGCTGCCAAGCTTGGCTTCCGCAGGGTAATTATGCCTGAGAAAAGCATGAAGGGCTGGAAGCATCCGCAGGATATCCAGATTATTGGCGTCAGCACCGTAGCAGATGCACTAAAGGTCGCGTTAGATTAGGGGGCACAGGATATGAAGGAATTAGAAAATATGAACGATCTGCTCAGAATGGCGGCACCGGGAACACCCTTCCGGGAAGGTCTGGAGAATGTGCTGCGGGCGAAGACAGGAGCGCTCATTGTTGTCGGATACAGTCCTGAAGTGATGGAGGTTGTCGACGGCGGATTTTCCATTAACTGTGATTTTTCGCCCAATTATTTATATGAGCTGGCTAAGATGGATGGCGCGATTATTTTAAGCGAGGATTTGAAACGGATTCTCTATGCGAACACGCAGTTGATTCCCGATTCCTCCATCTCATCAATTGAGACAGGCATCCGGCATCGTACAGCAGAGCGTGTCGCCAAACAAACCGGCAAGTTGGTCGTTTCCATTTCCCAGCGGCGCAACATCATTACCCTGTATCAAGGTACTATCCGTTATGCACTGAAGGAGATCGGAGCGATTCTGGCCAAGGCCAATCAGGCGATTCAAACGCTGGAGAAATACAGAGCAGTGCTCACCCAAAGCTTAACCAATTTGTCCGCCTCTGAATATGAGGGAATTGTGACAATGGCTGAGGTTGTTGGAGTCATCCAGCGTGTGGAGATGGTGCTGCGGATTAAGATGGAAATTAAACGCTACATCAATGAACTGGGCAATGAAGGACGCTTAATCAGCATGCAGATGGAAGAGCTGGTCGGAAATACAGAGGAAGAAGCATGGCTTTTGTACAGAGACTATGCAAGAGAGGAGCAGGAGGACAAAATCCGTGATATTATTGCCGGACTCAAACGGACCAGTGACGATGATCTGATGGACGACAACCACATTGCCCGTCTGCTCGGATACTCCTCCACAGCCATTTCTTCGGAAGAAGTGGTGACTCCGCGCGGTTACCGCCTGCTTAACAAAATTCCGCGGCTGCCGAATGTAATCATACACAATCTGGTGGAACGGTTTGAAGCGTTGCCTAATCTTATGACGGCAAGCATTGCGGAATTGGATGAGGTGGACGGGATTGGGGAAGTGCGTGCCCGCAATATTCAGGATGGGCTCAAACGTCTGCAGAAGCAAGTTCTTATTGACAGACAAATGTAAATAACATACAATCACGTAATATTGGAACGTTAGTGCTTCAAAGTAAGAAAACAGAGGTGAAGAAATGATACAAAAATCAATTCCGAGTTTGTTTACCATTGGTAACTTGATGCTTGGAATGTTTGGTATCATGATGGCGTTTGACGGCAAGCTGAGCATGGCCGCTATCATGGTGATTATCGCTATGCTGTTAGATGGGCTGGATGGTCGTGTTGCGCGAGCGCTCAAATGTGAAAGCGAATTTGGCAAAGAGCTGGACTCATTATCTGATGTTGTGTCTTTTGGAGTGGCACCGGCGCTTATCATGTATGTTACAAGCCTGCAGGAATTGAACTCTGCATTAGGCTGGACGGTTACGGCAATATTTCCGGTATTCGGTGCGCTTCGCCTGGCCCGCTTTAATGTCCGCCCGGGGATTCCGGGATATTTTGTGGGACTTCCAATTCCGGCGGCAGGTGGAGTGCTTGCTACAATGGCGCTTTTCCATAAAGATGTTTCGGCTCCTTTTATGATAATAGCTACGCTGTTGTTGTCTTATCTCATGGTCAGCACAGTTAAATATCCGAATTTCAAAAAAGTTGGATTGCCTAAAAAGGCGATTGTAGGTGCGCCGGCGGTCATTGTCGTGGCCGTCACCGTTGCAGTGATTTTCCCGGAGCAGATCGGCAAGGTTATCTTTGTTCTGCTTGCTTTATATGCCTTATACGGCTTCAAGCAAAACATTGACCGGCTGACGGCACGCCGTCACCGCCGCCGCAGACCGCGTTCGGAAGATAAAATTTACCATTCGAAGAACGGCTAATATACAGCGATACAGCGCAAAAAGGCTTTGCCATCCCTGAATTCAGTGGACGGCAAAGCCTTTTTGCGTTTACGAGGATGAAGGAGAGCGAGACGGTTCTGGTCAGGAGAAATTAAACAATCCGAGTGTAGCACACTTCTGCGATTCCTTTTTGACAACCTCGTCCATATTAATACCAAGCAGGTTGCACAGTGCTGACATATAGAACAGCTCACGTCCCAGCTCTGAGGCGACTACCTCACGGCAGTTCTCGCACAGCTCGCCTTCGAGATGAGTTCCCGCGAGTTCCTTGGCTTGCTCAAGTCCTAAAGCAGGCTCGAATACCTGTTTCTTGGCATGCAGTTGAATACAACCGCATTCTGTAATGGCTTTGACAACTGCCCGATTAACAGAAGCACTGCTCTGCCCGTTCTTGGACATTACATCCAGAAGACTGCGGTGACGGAGCAATAGTTCGGAGACTTGATCCTGGAAGGCCTGTAAACTTGGTGCGCTCATTTTCCATTCACCCCTGGGTTCATAATTGAGTTCATTATATGTCAGGTCCTCCCTTATTTTCAACCAAGAACAGAAGTTTCCGTGCCTTGTGCACAACCCATAATGTACAGCTCAAGAAAAAATAACGGTCTCCCGGATTATCGTCCAAAAAATTGGAACATACTGGTGAGGTATAGATCATTTTGGATGAATAAAGGGAGGTGCCTGAGGTTATGTGGAAAAAATTGATTTTGACGCTTGCCGCGTTATGCGGGGCTTGGTCCGGTTATACGCTATACCATGCGGCAGAGAGAGGATTCCCGGCAGGAATGGGAAAACTGGGGGAAAGCTTGCCTGTGCAGGGAAGCATTTTGTTTGCGGTGCTGGGTGCCATCATTTTTTTGTTTGCGGTGACTTTATGCGCGGAGTGGGGAGGCTCAAAACTGCGGGAGGCGGTGCTGTACTGTTCGCGTATACCAATGAATGAATTGGCTGCAGGCGTGGCTGGGCTCACGGGAGGGCTTCTGTTGTCACTGCTGCTGTATCCGGCCATGAATTGGCTTGGGAAGGCGGGGGAGCTGCTGCAGGTGGCCGCTACGATGATTCTCGGCTATATGGGGCTGCGGATCGGACTGGAAAAGAAAGAGGAGCTGGCTTTGCTGTGGACCACCGGACGCTGGGGACAGGCGGCTGAACCGGAGGGGCGGGGCCTGGAGGAGCATAAAATCCTCGATACTAGCGTCATTATCGACGGACGGATTGCCGATATTTGCAAAACGGGATTTATCGAAGGGACGATTGTCATTCCAGAATTCGTTCTCGAAGAGCTACAGCATATTGCCGATTCTTCAGATCTGCTGAAACGCAACCGCGGGCGGCGAGGGCTCGATATTCTCAACAAAATCCAAAAAGAGCTTGATGTAAAGGTCCTGATCTACGAAGGTGATTTCGAAGAAATTTCCGAAGTGGACAGCAAGCTGGTCAAGCTGGCTAAGGTGCTGCGCGGCAAGGTAGTGACCAATGATTTTAACCTCAACAAGGTGTGTGAGCTTCAAGGGGTGTCGGTGCTGAATATCAATGACCTCGCTAATGCGGTGAAGCCGGTCGTGCTGCCTGGCGAAGAAATTATTGTTCAGGTCATTAAGGATGGCAAGGAGCATGGACAAGGTGTGGCTTATCTCGATGACGGGACAATGATCGTTGTAGAAGGCGGACGTGAATATATTGGCACTACCATGGAGGTGCTGGTAACCAGTGTGCTTCAGACTTCGGCTGGACGGATGATCTTTGCCAAACCGAAGCTGATGGAAAAGGCGCAATAATCGGATTCGAGGCGCTGAAGCTGTCCAAATGGGTTGGAAATGGCCGCCAAACACGTTATGATGGGGATATACGTGAGGACAGGAGCAGACAGAATGCCAAACAGTGTGGGCGTCGTGATCGTGGCGGCGGGCAGAGGGACAAGAATGGGGACTGCGGAGAGCAAGCAGTATTTGCTTTTGCAGGGCAAACCGATAATCGTTCATACCCTTGAGGTATTTCAGCGGCATCCGCTTATTTCTGAAATCGTACTCGTTACAGGTGAAGAGGATGTAGAACGTTGTCAGGAGTGGATTATCACCTACAAGCTCGGCAAAGTAGCCGCCGTAGTAGCCGGAGGCTCCGAACGTCAGCATTCCGTCTACCGGGGGCTGGGGAACCTTGGGACAACCTGGGTGATGGTGCATGATGGTGTCCGTCCGTTTGTGCAGGAGAAGGAGATTACAGCCTGCTACGAGCGTGCCCGGGAGATTGGTGCATCGGTGCTCGCTGTGCCGGTGAAAGATACGATCAAGCAGGTGAACACAGAAGGCAAGGTGCTGTCCACGCCTGATCGGCGAAGTCTGTGGGCGATTCAGACCCCGCAGACTTTTCGTCTTTCTGAGTTGCTGAACGCCTACAAGGAGGCGGAGCGTGACGGGTTTCTCGGCACCGATGATTCAAGCCTGGCAGAACGCAGCGGCATTCCGGTTGCTGTAGTGGAGGGAAGTTACGGAAATATTAAGATTACTACGCCGGAAGATCTCGATTTTGCCGAATTTACACAAAGAAACAGGGGAGAGGTACAAACATGATTGCTGTAGGACAAGGATTTGATGTACACCAGATGGTGGAAGGAAGGCCGTGCATTATTGGCGGGGTTACCATTCCTTATGAAAAAGGCTTGCTCGGTCATTCTGATGCTGATGTGCTGCTGCATGCAGTGAGCGATGCTATCCTTGGGGCGCTGGGGCTTGGAGATATCGGCAGACATTTTCCCGATACTGACCCGGCTTTTAAGGATGCGGACAGCTTGAAGCTGCTGGAACATGTGTGGGCGCTTGCCCGCGAGCGTGGCTATAAGCTGGGAAATATTGATTCTACCATCATTGCCCAGAAGCCGAAGATGGCGCCATACATCCCGCAAATGACCGAGATTATTGCCAAGGCGCTGGGTGCCGAGAGCTCAAGAGTGAATGTCAAAGCAACCACTACCGAGCAGTTAGGCTTTACTGGACGCGGTGAAGGAATTGCGGCACAATCTATTGTCTGTCTGCTCCAAGATGTGATATCATCTTGAGATGGCTGTATGCAGCCTAATATTAACCATTATGAAGCGGAGGGAATGACATGGCGGATCAAGTCCGGGTGCGTTACGCACCAAGCCCTACGGGACATTTACATATCGGAAATGCCAGAACGGCGTTATTTAACTATTTGTTTGCCCGTAATCTGGGCGGCAAATTCATTATCCGGATCGAAGATACGGACGTGAAGCGCAATATCGCTGAAGGCGAAGAAAGCCAGCTTAAATATTTGAAATGGCTGGGAATGGATTGGGATGAAAGTGTCGATGTCGGCGGAGAATACGGACCTTACCGTCAGACCGAACGTCTCGATCTGTACCGTGTGCATTGGCAGGATCTATTGGACCGGGGCCTTGCATATCGCTGCTATTGCACTGAAGAGGAGCTTGAAGCGGAACGCGAAGAACAGACGGCCCGTGGCGAAACTCCGCGGTATTCAGGCAAGCACCGTAATTTGACGGAAGAGCAGCGTCTTGCCTATGAAGCGGAAGGACGCGTAGCCAGCATCCGTTTCCGGGTGCCGGAGGACCGCACTTATACCTTTGATGATATCGTAAAAGGCAGCATTTCTTTTAACTCCAAAGAAATGGGCGATTTTGTAATTGTGAAGAAGGATGGAATACCGACCTATAACTTTGCCGTAGCCGTGGATGATCATCTGATGGATATCTCGCATGTGCTGCGTGGGGAAGATCATATTTCCAACACGCCGCGCCAGTTGATGATTTATGAGGCCCTTGGCTGGGAACCACCGCTGTTTGGCCATATGACTCTGATAGTCGGCGATGATCACAAGAAGCTGAGCAAACGGAATGAATCTATTATTCAGTTCATTGAGCAGTACGATCAACTGGGCTATCTGCCGGAAGCGCTGTTCAACTTCATCGCACTGCTCGGCTGGTCGCCGGAAGGTGAAGAGGAGATTTTCAGCCAAGAAGGGCTGATCTCAATTTTCAATGCGAACCGTCTGTCTAAGAGCCCGGCGGTATTCGATACGAACAAGCTGGCTCATTTGAATAATCACTATATCAAGCATGCCGATCCAAAGCGAATCGCCGCGCTCGCCATTCCTCATTTGCAACAAGCGGGAAGATTGCCGGAGAAGCTTAACGAAGAACAGCAGGCTTGGGCGGAAAGTCTGGTTGCACTGTACCAGGAGCAGATGACCTCTGCCTCGAATATTGTGGAGCTATCCGAACTGTTTTTCCGCAGCCATGTGGAGCTTGAGTCGGAAGAAGCTGCTCAGATTCTTGCTGAGAGCCAGGTGCCGGAGGTTTTGTCTGCTTTCCTTGTCAAAGTAGAGGCGACTGATGAATTTACACCGGCCAATATGGCCGTTCTGATCAAAGAAGTGCAGAAAGAAACCGGACATAAGGGCAAAGCGCTGTTTATGCCGATTCGTGTCGCTTTGACCGGACAAACGCATGGCCGTGATTTGAATGCAACGATTGTGCTGCTCGGCCGTGACCGGGTCATTGATCGTCTGAAGTCGCAAATTAAAGAGGCTTAGAGCGGGATAACCGGAGGGGCAGCCCCTTGTCAGGCCTTAGTCTTTTCGCTAAGATAGAAGAATATGATAATAGCTGGGATCAGGAAAAGTACGCGTATAAGGACAATTACCAGAGAGAATAACCGCTAAGGGATGTTTCCTTACAGGCTGGGAGTTATTCATTTGTCCGCCGCTGAACATGCGCCTGTGAGCTGCTCGGTTGAGCATTCCTGCTTGGGATGTTAGACCGTGCCGGAAACGTTGCCGTTACAGACGCCAAGAGGGATGGAGCATCTACTGGCAAGTCATCATGAAGACAGTGAGTATGCACAAGTCCAAGCAGAGTGGAACCGCGGTTATACGTCTCTGCAGCTTTATGCTGCAGGGGCGTTTTTTGTTGAAATTTCGGGGCGTGGTGTTCATTTCAAACCAAGGCTCATAGGATGCGTACAGATAGAAAGCGTGGGCCGGAGATAATTCCTTCCTTATGCATACCTGTAAACAGGAGGCGGGGAAGCCAAAGAAGAGGGGAACCGTGATGTTTAAGCATATCAAATCGGACATTCGGGCAGTATTCGACAACGATCCCGCAGCCCGCAGTTGGTTCGAGGTTGTCTTCACCTATGCCGGACTTCACGCCATTTGGGCGCACCGGCTCGCGCATTTTTTCTACAAGCGGCGCTGGTTCACGCTCGCACGAATCGTTTCCCAAGTCAGCAGATTCATGACCGGTGTTGAAATCCATCCCGGCGCCACCATTGGCAGCAGATTGTTTATCGACCATGGAATGGGAATTGTCATCGGAGAAACCTGTGAAATTGGTGATGATGTGATTATCTATCAAGGGGTTACGCTCGGGGGAACCGGAAAGGAAAAGGGAAAGCGGCATCCAACCGTCGGCAACAACGTTGTTATAGGCTCAGGCGCGAAAGTACTCGGATCATTCCAGATTGGCGATAATTGCAATATCGGCTCTAACTCAGTGGTCCTGCGGGAAGTGCCAAGCAACAGCACAGTGGTAGGCAATCCTGGCCGTGTGGTTAAGCGCAACGGAGAACGGGTATCCGACCGCCTCGACCATACCAAGATGCCGGACCCGCTTATCGACTCCCTGCGCTTCCTGCAGAAGGAGATCGAGGAAATCAGAGAGCAGCTAGGCACAGAAGACAAGCAAAAACAAGAGCAGCGCAGGCTGGAAAGCCAGCAGTATATCGGCGATTACGAAATATAATCAGGAAGGATTGGGAAAAGAATGGCTTTGCAAATTTACAACACAATGTCCCGCAGCAAGGAACTGTTTGCGCCGCAGGAGCCAGGCAAGGTGAAAATGTACGTCTGCGGTCCAACGGTTTATGGCTATATGCATATTGGAAATGCCAGACCGATTATCGTTTTTGATATGGTTCGGAACTACCTGGAGCACATCGGCAATGAAGTGCAGTACATTACGAATTTCACGGATGTGGACGACAAGCTGATCCGCAAAGCGGAGGAAATGAACACCACTGTAGCTGAGGTCGCGGAGATTTTCATTGCGGCTTACCGTGAAGATATCGCGGGTCTGGGCGTGAAGCCGGCAACAATGAATCCGCGCGTAACGCAGAGCATGGACCTGATTATCGAGTTCATTAAGGAGCTTGAGGAAAAAGGCTACGCATATGAAAATGGCGGCGACGTCTACTACCGCACAGCCAAGTTTGCCGACTACGGCAAGCTGTCCCGCCAGAATCTGGAGGAGCTGCATTTCGGCATACGGGTGGAAGTGGATTCGCGCAAAGAAAAGCCGGAGGATTTTGTGCTCTGGAAGGCAGCCAAACCGGGCGAAGTTCACTGGCACAGCCCTTGGGGCGAGGGACGTCCAGGCTGGCATATTGAGTGCTCGGCTATGGCCCGCGAATTTCTTGGCGACACTATTGATATTCACGGCGGTGGGCAGGATCTGCAGTTCCCGCACCATGAATGCGAATGCGCTCAGACAGAAGCATTAACAGGCAAGCCACTGTCCAACTACTGGATGCACAACGGATTTATTAATATCGGCGACGAAAAAATGTCGAAATCGCTCGGAAACGGTCATCTTGTAAAAGACATCCGCGAGCGCTTCAAAGCCGGGACCATCCGTTATTTCATGCTCTCCACCCATTACCGTAATCCGCTGAATTTCACGGAAGAATCCATGCTGTCGGCTGAAAAAAGCGCTGAGCGTATTGCTCTCGCAGAGAGCAATGTGAAGCATCGGCTGGAGCTTGATTCAGCAGGTGCCGAAGGAGAGGCCAGCGGGCAGATTACGGGGCACCTGTCAGCGATTATCAATAATTTTCATGCCAAAATGCAGGATGACTTCAACACGCCGGATGCGATTACAGCGGTGTTCGATTGGGTAAGCCTTGCGAACAATACACTTGCGAATACAGACGCGTTGTCCGCAGACTTTGCCGCACTGTTGAAGGTTTTTGCCGAGATGAATGCGGTGCTGCGCCTTACTCCCGAACGGGATGAAGAGGCTGCCGGTGAAGAAGTGGAGCGTCTGATTGCTGAGCGGGCCGAGGCACGCAAGAATAAGAACTGGAGCCGTTCCGATGAGATCCGCGATGAACTGAACGCCATGGGTATTCTGCTTGAGGACACTCCTCAAGGCATGCGGTGGCGGCGGAAATGAGCGGGTCATTCCAACCGGAGAGCGCCTGGTTTCCCTATGAGCCTTCCAAGCAGGCCCGGCTGCTCCCGCCGCTCGTGCTGGCGTATGCGGGTGATGCCATTTACGAGGTGGCGGTCCGCCAGTACCTGATTTCACTGCCGAACCTGCGCCCGAACCATTTGCACCGTGCAGCGACAGGGTTGGTCTCGGCCAAAGCGCAGAGCACAATTCTGGCTTATCTTGAGCCGCTGCTTACCGAGGAGGAGAAGGATGTCGCCCGGCAAGGGCGGAATGCCAAATCGGGGACAATCCCCAAAAATGCAGATGTGCTGGAGTACCGTCACGCTACCGGATTTGAATGTCTGATCGGTTATTTGTATTACACAGGCCAGCAGGCCCGCATACAAGAAATCGTTCACAGCAGCTTTGAATACATGATGAACCGGCCGAAGTAAGGCTTTTTCGGGATATAGATTTATAGAATAGGAGGCATGAACATGGAAGATTTGAAGACAGAAGAGGAAGTGTTGGCTGGCAAGCATTCAGTGCTTGAAGCGCTTCGTGCCGGCCGTACCCTTAATAAAATATGGATTGCCGAAACGGCACAAAAGCATTTGACCGCACCGATTATCGCCGAAGCACGCAAAGCGGGGATTGTAATCCAGCATGTGGATAAAAGGAAGCTGGACCAGCTTGCCCCTGGTGTGCAGCATCAGGGAGTAGTGGCACAGGCGGCGCCATTTGCCTATGCCGAGGTGGAGGACATTCTGGCAGCAGCAGAAGCCAAGGGGGAACCGCCGTTTCTTATATTGCTGGATGAAATCGAAGATCCGCACAATCTGGGTTCTATTCTGCGTACCGCCGATTGCACCGGTGTGCATGGAGTCATCGTTCCCAAACGGCGCTCGGCGCAGATCACAGCTACTGTATCCAAAACCTCCGCAGGGGCTGTGGAATATGTTCCTGTCGCACGGGTGACCAATCTCGGACAGACGATAGACCGGCTTAAGGAGCTGGGGGTCTGGGTAGTCGGCACTGATGTGGATACCGATCAGAATCTGTATGCTTCTGATATTTTTGCAGGTCCGGTGGCTGTGGTAATCGGCAATGAGAATAAAGGGATGGGCCGTTTGATCCGGGAAAAATGCGATGTGCTGCTGAAGCTGCCTATGGCCGGAAAGATCAATTCGCTAAATGCTTCAGTCGCCGCCGGCGTAGTTATGTATGAGGTGCTGCGCCGCCGGCATCAGCAAGGGTAGCGATGGCTGACTGGCGTGATATTCTGCTTGTGGACGGATACAATATGATCGGCGGCTGGCCTGATCTTGCCGCATTGTCACAGACCGGCATGCAGGAAGCGCGCGACAGACTGCTGGATTTCCTGGCAGATTATCAGGCATTTTCCGGGCTGCGTGTCATTGCCGTGTTCGATGCTTACCGTGTGCCTGGCCTTGGGCGTTCCTTTGTACAGGGGAAGGTGCAGGTGTTCTTCACCAAGGAAAAAGAGACTGCGGATGAATGCATCGAACGTCTGGTCGGTGAGTTCAGTCACCGCAGGCGGCAGATTTACGTAGCCACCAGTGATTTTATTGAGCAGCATGTTATTTTTGCTCAAGGCGCCCTGCGGATTTCTGCCCGGGAACTGCGGATTGCGATCGAAGAGAATCAGAAACAGGTCAAGAAAGCAATCGAACCCCAGAGCATCAGTTCCAAACGAAATTCATTGGAAGAAAAGCTGCCGCCTGAAATGCGCAAACGTCTGGAGGATTGGCGCCGTCAATGAAGCTGCCGTGAGCTGTAGCATCTCTGGACAAAATGACATAAAATGTTATTGAAGATTGTTTTTGGACAATCTGCGGTTGACGGTGTAAGGTAACATAATATATACTTGTCCTATATTTCGCGAAGTAACGATGTGTCTTGCGTTGCAGCCGGGGGGATTCTTGGTGAGTGTCGACCTCAAGGAAATAATGCTATCCGAGTATGATTTCATAAGCGATGAAGAAATTGTCGAGATCTTCCGTGGTGGCGACAGTGGCGCATTGGAGCATTTAATTAATAAGTACCGCAACTTTGTCCGTGCCAAGGCCCGCTCATATTTTCTGATTGGGGCAGACCGTGAAGATATTGTGCAGGAAGGCATGATTGGCTTATACAAGGCAATTCGTGACTTCAAGGGCGATAAGCTCTCTTCATTCAAGGCATTTGCCGAGCTCTGCATTACCCGCCAGATTATTACCGCCATTAAGACAGCCACGCGACAGAAGCATATTCCACTCAATTCTTATGTCTCTTTGGACAAGCCCATTTATGATGAGGATTCCGATCGGACACTGATGGATGTCATTTGCGGAACCCAGGTGCTCGATCCTGAGGAACTGATTATTAACCAGGAAGAGTTCATCGGCCTGGAAGATAAGATGGCGGAAATTTTGAGTGATCTGGAACGCAAGGTTCTGATGCTCTATTTGGACGGACGATCCTATCAGGAGATTGCTGAGGATTTGAAGCGGCACGTGAAGTCAATTGACAACGCTTTGCAGCGAGTGAAACGTAAATTGGAAAGATATCTGGAAGTGCGTGACAATTGATGATATAATGAACAGGAAAGGCTCGGAGATCGAGTCTTTTTTTAGTGCATTAAGATATTCCGGGTGATACAGAATTTTGGCCGTTTGACATTGACGGCAGGTTTACAGAATGATTGAATGCTCCATAATGGTAAGTAGGAACGGCTATGCCGTAAGAGAAGCATTAATTAATGCCCTTTCGAAGGAGTCATCAGAGTCTTTATCAGCGATTGACATGGAAAAGGAAAAGCTAAAGATGACATTCGGCGCATGGCTGGAGCACCTGAAATTACCCAGTGCGATGGGGAATTCTTTCGTTGACACAGCAGTTGACATTATGCTAAAGTGTTTTAGGTAGGCCTAAATTCGCGGTTTTTTTTTAGGATCAATTTTGCGTCTTCTAAATTCAACGTTAGAAGGACGTCTTCGGGAGGTGCACATCATGCGGGTAATTATCACTTTGGCTTGTACAAGTTGCAAACAAAGAAACTATGCGACAACCAAAAACAAGCGAAATCACCCCGACCGCTTGGAGATGAAGAAATTTTGCAAGTTCTGTAACGAGCAAACTCCTCATCGCGAAACCAGATAGTCTTTGGAGGTGTAGTCGGCGTGAAACGTAGTTTCAAGTCTTTGTTTTCCTTTTTCACTGAGAGCTGGAGTGAACTTAAGAAGGTTCGCTGGCCCAGCCGTAAGGAATTGAAAAACTACACATTGATCGTTCTCGGTACAATTGTAGTGATCGCTCTTTACTTCTGGGTTCTGGACATCGGTATTTCCGCTGTGATCGAAAGGATTATTTAGAGAGGTCCCAGGTGGCTTGGTATGGAAAAAAGATGGTATGTTGTTCATACCTATTCCGGGTATGAGAATAAGGTTAAGGCCAATTTGGAAAAACGCGTTGAGTCCATGGGCATGGAAGACAAAATATTCCGTGTTCTTGTTCCTATGGAAGAAGAACTGGTAAACAAGGACGGGAAGAAAAAAACCGTCATGCGTAAAGTTTACCCTGGTTATGTTTTGGTCGAAATGATTCAGACTGATGATTCTTGGTATGTGGTCCGCAATACGCCGGGCGTTACCGGTTTTGTCGGTTCGACAGGTTCCGGGTCCAAACCTACTGCTCTGCTTCCGGAAGAAGTTGAACAAATTCTGAAGCATATGGGCATGGTTGAACCTAAAGCGAAGATTGATTTCGAAATTAAGGAATCCGTACGTATTATGGTTGGTCCCTTTGCGAATTTTGTGGGCTCCGTGGAAGAAATTTTGGTTGACAAGAGCAAGATCAAAGTGCATGTTAACATGTTTGGACGGGAAACCCCGCTGGAGTTGGATTTCACTCAAGTGGAGAAAATATAACAGTCGCAAGGGTTTCTTGTGGGAGAACGCGTTTTGGCGTTCGAATACCACTATTCACGCAAGGAGGTGTCACTCATGGCTAAAAAAGTTATTAAAATGGTGAAACTGCAGATTCCTGCAGGGAAAGCGAACCCAGCGCCTCCAGTAGGTCCGGCGTTAGGTCAAGCAGGTGTCAACATCATGGCATTCTGTAAGGAATTCAACGCTCGTACTGCCGACCAGGCTGGCCTGATCATCCCGGTTGAAATTACAGTATTTGAAGACCGTTCCTTTACCTTCATTACCAAAACTCCTCCGGCTGCCGTTCTGCTTCGCATTGCTGCTAAAGTAGAAAAAGGATCCGGTGAACCAAACAAGAAAAAAGTAGCGAAGCTGGGCCGCGCAGCGGTTCGTGAAATCGCTGAAACAAAAATGCCTGACCTGAACGCTGCATCTGTTGAAGCTGCAATGCGTATGGTTGAAGGTACTGCCCGCAGTATGGGGATTACAATCGAAGACTAATAAGTATTCGATGAACCGGTCATCTATGACCGCAATATGTGGGAGGAATTTCCGCTAATACCACAAAGGAGGAACATTTTCATGGCTAAACATGGTAAGAAGTACCAAGAATCAGCTAAGCTGATCAACAGCGAAGCTACTTACGAGCCTTCAGAAGCTGTAGAGCTTGTGAAAAAGGCGGCAACTGCCAAATTCGACGAAACCGTTGAAGCAGCAGTTCGTCTGGGTGTAGACCCGCGTAAACAAGACCAAGCAGTTCGTGGTGTGGTTGTCCTGCCTCACGGCACAGGTAAAACACAACGTGTGCTTGTATTTGCAAAAGGTGATAAAGCGAAAGAAGCGGAAGCTGCTGGCGCGGATTTTGTAGGCGATCAGGATATGATCAACAAAATCCAACAGGGCTGGTTTGAATTCGACGTCTGCGTAGCTACACCTGATATGATGAGCGAAGTCGGTAAACTAGGTCGTCTGCTTGGTGGTAAAGGTCTCATGCCTAACCCTAAAGCCGGCACAGTTACTTTCGACGTTACCAAGGCTGTGCAAGAAATTAAAGCCGGTAAAATCGAATACCGTCTTGATAAAGCAGGTCAAATTCACGCACCAATCGGTAAAGTGTCTTTCGATGCTGCACAACTGAACGATAACCTCAAAGCTCTGATCGACGCCCTTAACCGTGCGAAACCAGCCGCTGCCAAAGGTGTATACCTTAAAGGCGTTGCAATTTCGTCCACTATGGGACCTAGCGCTCGTGTGAACACGGCTGCTTTCAGATAAATAAAGGTTGACTCTCGCAGTCATCTTTGATAATCTGTAACAGTTGTAAACTTTAAGGTGATCATTCTTGAACTTGAATATGCTTACCGTAGACAGTAGGTGCCGCACGGCTTAATTTCCTACCGAGGTGTTGTGATAGAAACAAGAAGTGCCTGGCTCATGCCTGACCCACTTTCGTTTTATCAAGCCTTCGTGAATCTGCGGAGGCTTTTCTAATGCCTGCGTAGGAACGGCGTGGATTCTTCGGAAAGAATCGTCGTAACATAATTTTTCAGGAGGTGTATACAATTGGCAAATGCAAAAGTAATCCAAGCTAAACAGGATGCGGTTGATGTTGTTACTGGCAAACTGCAAAACAGTGTTTCTACTGTTGTTGCGGACTACCGCGGATTGAACGTTTCCCAAGTAACCGAACTGCGTAAGCAGCTTCGTGAAGCTGGGGTTGATTTTCAAGTCCTGAAGAATACATTGGTTCGTCGCGCAACTGCTGCGGCTGAACTGACTGAGCTCGATGCAGTTCTGACTGGTCCTACAGCGGTCGCTTTCAGCGAAACAGACGCAGTAGTAGCAGCTAAGATTCTGAACGATTTCGCTAAGAAGAACGACGCTCTGAAACTTAAAGGCGGCGTTGTAGAAGGCCGTGTCATTGATGCGGAACAACTGAAAGCACTGGCTGAGCTTCCTTCCCGCGAAGGTTTGCTGTCCATGCTGCTTAGCGTGCTTCAAGCTCCAATGCGCAACTTCGCGCTTGCAGTTAAAGCTGTCGCTGAGAAAGAAGAGCAAAGCGCGTAAGCCTTTGACTCTGGTCTCGTAACAAACACAAACAAATTCAATTATAAAATGGAGGTTCAACCATGAGTAAAGAAGCAATCTTGGAAGCAATTAAAGGCATGAGCGTATTGGAACTGAACGATCTGGTTAAAGCAATTGAAGAAGAATTCGGCGTAACTGCTGCAGCTCCAGTTGCAGCAGGTGGCGGCGCGGCTGCTGCAGTTGTTGAAGAACAATCCGAATTTGACGTAATTTTGACAGGCGCTGGCGCTTCCAAAATTAACGTTATCAAAATCGTTCGCGAAATCACAGGCCTGGGCTTGAAAGAAGCTAAAGACCTCGTAGACAACGCTCCTAAGCCAATCAAAGAAAAAGTTGCCAAAGAAGAAGCAGAAGCTGTAAAAGCGAAATTGGAAGAAGCAGGCGCAGCTGTAGAAGTGAAGTAATATAAGGCAATAAGCTTTTCTCACGGAATGCGCCTTGCGCATTCCGGTTCCAGCAACCCCCTTGAACTTGTTCAAGGGGGTTGCTCTATAAGGAAGATAACGCGATCAAAGCCGATTTGGTGAGTCTGTTATTCAGTTTATATAGAAAGAGTACACGAAAGGGAGGATTTTATGTCGCAGCATTATTACTCGCAGCAGCCCGATGCACGTCATGACAGACGTACCATTGATACGGTGCTGAGAGGAAAAAGCCTCCGCTTTACCAGTGACGCTGGTGTTTTTTCTAAAGGCGACATTGATTTCGGCAGCCGTGTTCTGATTGAAGCAATGGATATTCCGGATGGATCGTCTGTGCTTGATGTAGGGTGCGGTTATGGGCCTATTGGCATTAGTGCAGCTTATTTGGCACCCAAAGGCCATGTGACTATGATTGATATCAACAGCCGTGCAGTGGAGCTTGCCCGTGAGAACGCCCGAAACAACGGAGTGGGTAATGTTACGGTTATGGAGAGTGATGTGCTCTCGTCAGTGGGCGGACAGAAATTTGATGTGATACTGACGAATCCTCCGATCCGCGCCGGTAAGGCGGTAGTTCATCAGATTTTTGAGGAAGCCTACGAGCATTTGAATGAGGGTGGAACGCTGTGGATTGTAATGCAGAAGAAGCAGGGGGCACCATCGGCTGTGACTAAGCTTGAGAGTTTGTTCCCGGATGTGGAAGAAGTGGGCAAAGACAAAGGGTATCGAATCATTAAGGCGCAGAAATAAGATATTATAACCTGTTGACAGACGATGTCGATAGTGTTATTATTATAAAATGTCAGTATTAAGCTAGGCTCCATGTCTTTAGTTTGCTGAAATGTCAAGTAATATATTGTCGCCGGTAAGCGCATGCCGTACGGCAAGTTTTTGCGAATTCAGTTCTCTATGTTCCTGTCACGGCGAAGGTCGCCGGGACAATAGATAATAGCGCATAAACTGTTGCTTGGTGACGTATAATACTTACGTTTTAGGCAAATCTACTGGATAAGGAGTATTTTGGCCGTGGAAAGATGCGCTCTTTTTTCGAAGATTTCGATAAGGGCTTTTCTTCATTTATGGCTGAATCCTTATGTTATGGTTCCATTATACGGGTCCAAACAAGGGTTCGCAATCAATTTTTAAGTGAGTAGACATGAGGGGTGAGTAAAGTTGGCAGGACATCTTGTTCAGTATGGTCGACGCACTCGGCGGAGCTATGCGAGAATTAAAGAGGTACTCGAGGTCCCTAACCTGATCGAGATCCAACAAAAATCTTATGATTGGTTTTTGGAGGAAGGATTGCGGGAAATGTTTCAGGATATTTCGCCGATCCAGGATTTCACGGGTAATTTGGTACTTGAGTTCATTGATTACAGCCTAGGCGAACCGAAGTATACGGTTGACGACGCTAAAGAGCGGGACGTAACATATGCGGCTCCTCTACGTGTGAAAGTGCGGCTCATTAATAAGGAGACCGGTGAGGTCAAAGAGCAGGAAGTGTTCATGGGAGATTTCCCGCTGATGACGGAGACCGGCACTTTTATTATCAATGGTGCGGAACGGGTTATTGTCAGCCAGTTGGTTCGCTCTCCAAGCGTCTATTTCAGCACAAAGGTAGATAAGAACGGCAAAAAAACCTACACCGCCACAGTAATTCCAAACCGCGGAGCCTGGCTTGAGCTGGAAACCGATGCTAAGGACATCATGTACGTCCGCATCGACCGGACACGCAAAATTCCGGTTACCGTGCTTCTGCGTGCTCTCGGGTTCGGCAGTGATGCCGAAATTCTGGAACTGCTAGGCAATGATGAATATATTCGCAATACGCTGGATAAGGACAACACTGATTCTACGGAGAAGGCGCTTATTGAAATCTACGAGCGTCTGCGTCCGGGCGAACCGCCGACACTGGATAACGCCAAGAGCCTTTTGGTCGCACGTTTCTTCGATCCAAAACGCTACGACTTGGCCAATGTAGGCCGTTACAAAATTAACAAGAAGCTGCACATTAAGAATCGCTTGTTTAATCAGCGTCTGGCACAACCATTGGTTGATGAATCCACTGGGGAAATTCTGGCGGAATCCGGACAAATGGTTGACCGCAGACTCCTTGATGAGCTGATTCCTTATTTTGAGAAAAGTGTCGCTGCCAAAACCTACCGTGTAACCGGCGGGGTGCTGGACAGTGAAGATATTCCGCTGCAGACGATCGACGTATTCTCTCCGATCGAGGAAGGCCGGGTTATCAAGCTGATTGCCAACGGCAATATCGACAAGTCTGTTAAGCATATTACTCAGGCTGATATTATTTCCTCAATCAGCTACTTTATTAATTTGCTGCACGGTATCGGCAACACAGATGACATTGACCACTTGGGTAACCGCCGTCTGCGTTCCGTTGGTGAATTGCTGCAGAATCAATTCCGTATCGGGCTGTCCCGTATGGAGCGCGTAGTGCGTGAAAGAATGTCGATTCAGGATGCGAATGCAATTACACCGCAGGCTCTGATTAATATTCGTCCGGTTATCGCGTCCATTAAAGAGTTCTTTGGCAGCTCCCAGTTGTCACAGTTTATGGATCAGACGAACCCGCTGGCGGAACTTACACATAAACGTCGTCTGTCTGCACTCGGACCAGGCGGTCTGACTCGTGAACGTGCGGGCTTCGAGGTTCGTGACGTCCATCACAGTCACTACGGGCGGATGTGTCCAATTGAAACACCGGAAGGTCCAAACATCGGTCTGATCAACTCCTTGTCCACCTTTGCCCGCATCAATGAATACGGCTTTATTGAAGCTCCGTATCGTTGGGTGGACCCGAAGACCGGCAAGGTAACAGAGCATATTGATTATCTGACCGCCGATGAAGAAGACAATTACGTAGTTGCTCAGGCAAATGTACAGATTGATGAAGATGGAACCTTTAAAGAAGACATGGTTATCGTTCGCTACAACAAGGATTCAGATAACATTACCACTATGGCTAGCAGCCGTGTTGATTACATGGATGTATCGCCAAAACAGGTCGTATCTGTCGCTACGGCGCTCATTCCGTTCCTGGAGAACGATGACTCCAACCGCGCACTGATGGGATCTAACATGCAGCGCCAAGCTGTTCCATTGCTGATTCCGAAGGCACCGCTGGTAGGTACAGGAATGGAGCATAAATCCGCTAAGGACTCCGGCGTATGTATTGTTTCCAAATACGACGGTATTATCGAACGCTCCTCTGCCAATGAAATTTGGCTTCGCCGTGTTGAAAGTGTTGACGGCAAGGAAGTTAAAGGCGATATCGTTAAATATAAGCTGCATAAATTTATGCGTTCGAACCAGGGGACTTGCATCAATCAGCGTCCGCTTGCCAAACGGGGCGACATTGTGAAGAAAGGCGATATCCTGGCAGATGGCCCTTCTACAGAAATGGGCGAATTGGCTCTGGGCCGCAACGTAGTCGTTGCGTTCATGACTTGGGAAGGTTACAACTATGAGGATGCAATCCTGCTGAGCGAGAAGCTGGTTAAGGAAGATGTATACACTTCGATCCATATCGAGGAATACGAATCCGAAGCCCGCGATACGAAGCTTGGACCTGAAGAAATTACGCGCGACATTCCGAACGTGGGTGAAGAAGCGCTGCGCAATCTCGACGAGCGCGGTATCATTCGCATCGGTGCGGAAATCAACGCCGGCGATATTCTTGTTGGTAAAGTAACTCCTAAGGGTGTAACTGAGCTGACTGCTGAAGAACGCCTGTTGCATGCTATCTTTGGTGAGAAGGCGCGTGAAGTTCGAGATACTTCTTTGCGTGTTCCTCATGGTAGTGATGGTATTATCGTTGACGTAAAAGTATTCACACGCGAGAACGGCGATGAGCTGCCTCCGGGTGTTAACCAGTTGGTTCGTGTCTACATCGCTCAGAAACGTAAGATTTCTGAAGGTGACAAGATGGCCGGACGTCACGGTAACAAGGGTGTCGTTGCCCGTATCCTGCCGGAAGAAGATATGCCGTTCCTTCCTGACGGTACGCCGGTACAGGTTGTCCTGAACCCGCTGGGTGTACCTTCACGTATGAACATCGGACAGGTGCTGGAAGTCCATCTTGGTATGGCTGCACTTCGTCTTGGTATTCATGTAGCAACGCCGGTATTTGACGGAGCACGTGAGTATGACGTGTTTGATACGATGGAAGAAGCCGGTATGCAGCGTAATGGTAAGACCATCCTTTATGATGGACGTACAGGTGAACGCTTCGAGCGTGAAGTTACTGTCGGTGTCATGCACATGATCAAGCTGGCGCATATGGTTGACGATAAGATTCATGCCCGCTCCACAGGTCCTTACTCACTCGTTACCCAGCAGCCGCTCGGCGGTAAAGCACAGTTTGGTGGACAGCGTTTCGGGGAAATGGAAGTTTGGGCGCTTGAAGCTTACGGCGCTGCCTATACATTGCAAGAAATCTTGACCGTGAAATCCGATGACGTAGTTGGCCGCGTGAAGACGTATGAGTCCATCGTCAAAGGTGAAAATGTTCCAGAACCGGGTGTTCCGGAATCGTTCAAAGTATTGATCAAGGAACTGCAATCACTGGGTATGGATGTGAAAATCCTTAGCGGCGACGAGCAGGAGATTGAGATGAAGGAACTGGACGATGAGGACGAGACGTCAGGCGACAAACTGAGCCTTAACTTGGAAGGCGCAGAAGTTGGAATAGAGTAGTTAGCCAGCAGGACATTAATTTCATCTAAAAATGGACCGTGCCCTCTGTCGACTTCGCTGTCAACAGAGGGCTGTGCGGTACTAAATCAGGATATAGGTTAAGGAGGGTTGCTCCTTGTTGGACGTTAACAATTTTGAATTTATGAAAATCGGGCTCGCTTCCCCGGAAAAAATTCGTTCTTGGTCCCGCGGAGAAGTTAAAAAACCGGAAACCATTAACTACCGTACGTTAAAACCGGAGAAGGAAGGTCTTTTCTGCGAACGTATTTTTGGACCGCAAAAGGACTGGGAATGTCATTGCGGTAAATACAAACGCGTCCGTTACAAAGGCGTTGTCTGCGATCGCTGCGGCGTTGAAGTAACCCGCGCTAAAGTTCGCCGCGAACGTATGGGCCACATTGAACTGGCAGCTCCGGTTTCTCATATCTGGTATTTCAAAGGAATTCCGAGCCGTATGGGTCTGGCGCTTGACATGTCTCCAAGATCGCTTGAAGAGATCATCTACTTCGCATCGTATGTTGTAACTGATCCAGGTGAAACTCCTCTTGAGAAGAAGCAGCTATTGTCCGAAAAAGAATACCGCAGCTATCGTGAAAAGTATGGCTACGGATTCCAAGCCGGCATGGGTGCTGAGGCTGTCAAAAAGCTGCTTCAGGATATCGACATCGACAAAGAACTGGAATTCCTCAAAGAAGAGCTGCGCACGGCTCAAGGCCAGCGGCGTAACCGCGCGATTAAGCGTCTGGAAGTTATCGAGGCTTTCCGCAACTCCGGCAACAAGCCTGATTGGATGATCATGGATGTGCTTCCGGTTATCCCTCCAGAGCTTCGTCCAATGGTTCAGCTCGATGGCGGCCGTTTTGCTACGTCTGACCTCAATGATCTGTATCGCCGTGTAATTAACCGGAACAACCGTCTAAAGAGACTGCTGGATCTCGGCGCTCCTGATATTATTGTACAGAATGAAAAACGCATGCTTCAGGAAGCTGTCGATGCACTGATCGACAACGGCCGCCGCGGTCGTCCGGTAACAGGCCCTGGTAACCGTCCGCTTAAATCGCTCAGCCATATGCTGAAAGGTAAACAAGGCCGTTTTCGCCAGAACTTGCTTGGCAAACGCGTTGACTATTCCGGTCGTTCCGTTATCGTCGTAGGACCTTACCTGAAGATGTATCAATGTGGTCTTCCGAAGAAAATGGCGCTCGAATTGTTCAAGCCGTTCGTCATGAAAGAGCTTGTTAACAAAGGTCTTGCCCACAATATCAAGAGCGCAAAACGCAAGGTTGAACGCGTAAGCCCTGAGGTATGGGATGTGCTTGAGGAAGTAATCAGAGAGCATCCGGTTCTGCTGAACCGTGCCCCTACGCTTCACAGACTTGGTATTCAAGCTTTCGAACCGATTCTGGTGGAAGGTCATGCAATTCGTCTTCACCCGCTCGTATGTACGGCCTACAACGCCGACTTTGACGGTGACCAAATGGCGGTGCACGTACCTTTGTCAGCAGAAGCTCAAGCAGAAGCACGTATTCTCATGCTGGCATCCGGCAACATCCTGAACCCTAAGGATGGTAAACCGGTAGTTACCCCTTCCCAGGATATGGTCCTTGGTACATTCTACCTGACCATGGACAACAAGGAAGAAAAGGGAACAGGCATGATTTTGCGTACTGTGAATGAAGCTGTTTCAGCTTACCAGCGCGGAACTGCAGGGCTGCATGCACGTGTGGCTATTCCTGCTAAAGCGCTCGGCAAGACCAGCTTCACTGAGGCGCAGCAGGGAGCAATGCTGATCACAACAATCGGTAAGATTATCTTCAACGAAATCTATCCGAGCAGTTTCCCATATATCAACGAAGCAACCAAAGCGAATCTGCTGCAAGGCACTCCAGAGAAGTATTTCATCTATGAAAAAGGTGCGGATATCCGCGAGCTGATCATGGCTGCTTCGGATGCAAGTGCGGTAGGTAAGGAATATCTGGGGCTCATTATTGCCCGCTGCTTCGAAACCTATCACACAACCAAAACCTCTATGATTCTGGACAGAATCAAACAACTCGGATTTACTTATTCCACGCGCTCCGGTGTTACGGTTGCCGTATCCGACGTTGTTGTGCCTGAAGAAAAGGCCACCATTCTTAAAGAGTCCGAGGCCAAGGTTGATGTGGTTGCCAATCAATATCGCCGCGGTCTGATCACTAACGATGAACGGTATGACCGTGTTATCGAGATCTGGTCCAAGACGAAGGATGACTTGACCAATATCCTGCTGAAGTCAATGGACCGCTTCAACTCCATCATGCTCATGGTTGACTCCAAGGCGCGCGGTAATAAATCGCAGATCACCCAGCTTGGCGGTATGCGCGGTCTGATGGCTACACCTTCAGGACGAATCTTTGAATTGCCAATCAAGGCGAACTTCCGTGAAGGTCTGACAGTCCTTGAGTACTTTATCTCTACTCACGGTGCGCGTAAAGGTCTGGCCGATACAGCGCTGCGTACAGCGGATTCAGGGTACCTGACCCGCCGTCTCGTTGACGTGGCACAGGACGTTATCGTCCGTGAAGAGGATTGTGGAACCGATAAAGGCTTCACGGTCAGCCGTATCCAGGATGGTAAGGAAGTTATCGAGGATCTGTACGACCGTATTGAAGGCCGCTACTCCTTTGAAACTGTCCGTCATCCGGAAACGAAGGAAATTATCGTTCACCGGAATGATCTGATTGACTCCGACAAGGCAGAGGAAATCGTCAATGCCGGTGTTACCAAGCTGCAGATTCGCTCTGTACTGAGCTGCCGTGCCCGCCACGGGGTCTGCAAGAAGTGCTACGGACGCAACCTGGCAACAGGCAAGTTCGTGGAAATCGGAGAAGCAGTCGGCATTATCGCCGCCCAATCCATCGGTGAACCGGGAACACAGCTTACCATGCGTACGTTCCATACCGGGGGGGTTGCCGGTGATGACATCACGCAAGGTTTGCCGCGTATCCAAGAGCTGTTTGAAGCCCGTAACCCTAAAGGTCAGGCTACAATCAGTGAGATTGACGGGGTAATCAAGGAAATCCGCGAAACTAAGGACCGCCGTGAAATTGAGGTTCAAGGTGAAGCTGAATCCAAGACTTATTCCATCACTTACGGTTCGCGTCTGCGTGTCAGTGAAGGCCAGGAGATTGAAGCCGGCGATGAGCTGACAGACGGTTCGATTGACCCTAAAGAAATGCTGCGCATCAAAGGGATCCGCGGGGTACAGAACTACATTCTGCAGGAAGTGCAGCGTGTATACCGTAACCAGGGCGTTGAAATCAACGATAAGCACATTGAAGTTATGATCAAGCAGATGCTGCGCAAGATCCGTATTATCGACGCTGGGGACACTAACCTCCTGCCGGGCGCATTTGCGGATATTCACGAATATGAAACAGCCAACAAGGAAGCAATTCTTTCCGGTAATGAGCCGGCTGTTGCCAAACCGGTACTGCTCGGTATTACCAAAGCATCTCTTGAGACGGATTCATTCCTGTCTGCTGCATCGTTCCAGGAAACAACACGCGTCCTGACAGATGCTGCAATTAAGGGTAAAGTGGATAAGCTGCTCGGTCTCAAAGAAAATGTTATCATTGGTAAACTGATTCCTGCCGGTACGGGTATGAATCGTTACCGCAACGTTAAGCTGACCGATCCGAATGAAGAAAGCGTGGAAGAGGCTTTAGAAACGGTTCCGGCTGATTAATTTAAATAATCACAGTTGGCAGATTTCCGCGTCACGGTTCCCACTGAAACGTGGCGCGGCTGACTGCTGTGGATATTTATAAATTTATTGCCGATTTTCTTGACATCAACTGATGATAATGCTAATATGTCTAAGGTGCGTGAGTAGCCTTGTTATTCTTAATCATTGGAGGTAAGCTTTTATTATGACTGATGATATGGGACTGCAGGATGCTCAGGTCAAGATCGGTTCCAAACAAACCGTCAAGGCGGTAGAGTTGGGCCAAGCTGCAGAAGTCTATGTGGCGGAGGACGGAGATCAACGGCTTACTTCCAGAATTGTATTGCTTTGCAACAAACAAGGTGTGAAGGTCACTTATGTGGATACCATGCTGAACTTGGGCAAAGCCTGCGGTATAGAAGTTGGTGCTGCTATGGCAGCCGTCTTAAAACAATAGCAAGAGAAACGTTTTTGTACCGGGGGTACACTTCGGCGGCAAGAACTTTTCATTTGTCTTTTTATGAACCACCTGGGTCTGTGGACTTAACGTTCATAAATAGATTACTACTTCAGGAAGGGGGTGGCACAACAATGCCAACTATTAACCAATTGGTTCGTAAAGGCCGTCAAGCCAAAATCGACAAATCCAAATCTCCTGCTCTTCAAAAAGGGTTCAACGCCCTGAAGCGTGAGGCTACGAATTTGAGCGCTCCGCAAAAACGCGGTGTATGCACTCGTGTAGGCACAATGACTCCACGTAAACCAAACTCTGCGCTTCGTAAGTATGCCCGTGTTCGTTTGACGAACCGTCTTGAGGTGACTGCTTACATCCCGGGGATCGGACATAACCTTCAAGAGCACAGTGTTGTATTGCTGCGCGGAGGTAAAGTGAAGGACCTTGCAGGAGTTCGTTACCACATCGTACGTGGGGCTCTGGATACAGCAGGTGTAGCTAACCGGATGCAGGCTCGTTCCAAATACGGCGCGAAACGTCCTAAGGCTAAGAAATAAGATTAGATACCGAATAATAACCATTTAAGAAAGGGGGATATCCATGCCACGCAAAGGTCCAGTTACTAAGAGAGACGTACTGCCGGATCCATTGTATAATAGCAAGTTGGTTACTCGTTTGATCAACCGCATTATGCTGGATGGTAAGAGAGGTGTCGCTCAAAGCATTCTGTACAATTCGTTCAAGCTGATTCAAGAACGTACGGGTAAAGAACCGATGGAAGTTTTCGAAGCTGCCATCAAGAATATCATGCCGGTTTTGGAAGTCAAAGCTCGTCGTGTCGGCGGTGCTAACTACCAAGTACCTATCGAGGTTAAGCCTGAAAGACGTACTGCTTTGGGATTACGTTGGCTCGTGAACTACTCTCGCAACCGCGGTGAGAAGACTATGGAAGAGCGTTTGGCGGCTGAGATTATCGACGCTTCCAACAACACAGGCGCTTCCGTTAAGAAACGCGAAGACACGCACAAAATGGCTGAAGCGAACAAAGCGTTTGCTCACTACCGCTGGTAGAATTTAGCCGTTCAAATAACTTATATTTTGAAGGGAGACCCATTTCATGGCAAGAGAGTTCTCCTTAAAAAATACACGCAACATCGGGATCATGGCACATATTGATGCTGGTAAGACTACTACCACAGAGCGGATTCTTTTCTACACAGGCCGTACGCACAAAATCGGTGAAGTTCACGAAGGTGCTGCTACAATGGACTGGATGGAACAAGAACAAGAGCGCGGAATCACCATTACATCCGCCGCTACAACTGCTGCATGGAAAGGTCACCGCATCAATATCATTGATACCCCGGGACACGTTGACTTCACTGTTGAAGTTGAACGTTCCCTGCGTGTATTGGATGGGGCAGTAGGCGTTTTCAGTGCGAAAGAGGGCGTTGAGCCTCAGTCTGAAACCGTATGGAGACAGGCTGACCGGTATGGCGTTCCCCGTATCGCTTATGTTAACAAGATGGACATCATCGGCGCAGACTTCCTTAACGTTGTTAAAAGTATGCGTGATCGTCTGCAAGCCAATTCGGTTGCTATTCAACTGCCAATTGGTGCTGAAAATGACTTCGTTGGTATTATTGACTTGGTTGAGCAAAAAGCTCATATCTTCAAAGATGACCTGGGCCAAAACATCGAAGTAACAGAGATTCCGGCTGAATATCTGGAACAAGTTGAGGTACTCCGTCTCGAGTTGATCGAGAAGGTTGCTGAACTCGACGAAGATTTGACTATGAAATACCTGGAAGGCGAAGAGATTTCGGTTGAAGAGATTAAGGCTGCACTGCGCAAAGGCGTTTGTGAAGTTAAAATCTTCCCTGTTATCGTTGGATCCTCCTATCGCAACAAAGGCGTTCAGCTCATGATGGATGCTGTTGTGGATTATCTGCCTTCTCCTCTGGATGTGCCAGCTATTCAAGGTCATCTGGATGACGGTACTGAAGCGGTTCGTCACTCATCGGATGAAGAACCATTCTCGGCACTGGCATTTAAAATCATGACAGACCCTTATGTAGGTAAACTTACGTTCTTCCGCGTGTACTCCGGTATCCTGGAGTCTGGTTCTTATGTAGTGAATGCTACTAAGAACAAACGTGAGCGTATCGGCCGTATCCTGCAAATGCATGCGAACAGCCGCCAAGAAATCTCCATCGTTTACGCTGGTGATATCGCGGCAGCCGTTGGTCTGAAGGACACAAGTACTGGCGATACCCTTTGCGACGAGAAACATCCGGTCATTCTGGAGTCGATGAACTTCCCTGATCCGGTTATCGAAATCGCAGTTGAACCAAAAACCAAAGCCGACCAAGATAAATTGGGCGTTGCTCTCGGTAAGTTGACTGAAGAGGATCCAACTCTTCGTGCGCATACTGATGAAGAAACTGGCCAAACCATCCTGGCAGGTATGGGTGAGCTTCACCTTGATATTATCATCGACCGTATGCGCCGCGAGTTCAAAGTAGAAACCAACGTGGGTAAACCACAGGTTGCTTACCGCGAAACTTTCAAAGCACCAGCACGTGTCGAAGGTAAATTCGTTCGCCAATCCGGCGGTCGCGGTCAGTACGGTCACGTATGGGTTGAATTTGAACCTCTCGAGCCAGGTACTGGCAGCCAATTCGAAAGTAAAGTTGTCGGTGGTTCTGTTCCTAGAGAATACATCGCTCCTGCACTTGCCGGTATTGAAGAACAAATGAAGAACGGCGTTCTTGCAGGCTTCCCGCTTGTAGACGTTAAGGCTACCATCGTAGATGGTTCCTATCATGATGTTGACTCCAACGAAATGGCGTTCAAAATTGCCGGCTCGATGGCACTCAAAGCAGCTAAAGAGAAGTGTAAACCTGTCCTGCTTGAGCCAATCATGAAAGTGGAAGTAACTGTTCCTGAGGAATACATGGGCGATGTTATGGGTATGCTGAACTCCCGTCGCGGTAGAATCGAAGGTATGGATTCCCGTGGTGGAGCACAAATTATCCGTGCGAAGGTGCCTCTTTCCGAAATGTTTGGTTATTCCACAACTCTCCGTTCCGGTACTCAAGGACGCGGTGTATTCTCAATGGAGCTTTCTCACTATGAAGAAGTTCCTAAATCCATTGCAGAAGAGATCGTTTCCAAGAATAAAGGTGGAGAATAGTTACTATTTTTAACTTGCCGTCCGGATATCAGCACTCAGTCATCTAAGAATTACATGTAGGCGGGCGGCTCAAATATAAGGAACCCCACATTAAGGAGGAACTGTTCAAATGGCAAAGGCAAAGTTTGAACGTAACAAACCACACGTTAACATCGGTACTATTGGTCACGTCGACCATGGTAAAACAACTCTGACTGCTGCAATCACAACTGTACTGTCCAAGAAATACGGCGGTGCTGCTGTAGCATTCGACCAAATCGACAAAGCTCCAGAAGAACGCGAACGTGGTATCACCATCTCCACAGCTCACGTTGAATATGAAACTCCTAACCGTCACTACGCACACGTTGACTGCCCTGGACACGCCGACTATGTTAAAAACATGATCACTGGCGCAGCGCAAATGGACGGAGCTATCCTGGTTGTATCCGCAGCTGACGGCCCAATGCCACAGACTCGCGAACACATCCTGTTGTCCCGTCAGGTAGGCGTTCCTTACATCGTCGTGTTCCTGAACAAATGCGACATGGTTGAAGACGAAGAGTTGCTTGAATTGGTTGAAATGGAAGTTCGCGACTTGCTGAGCGAATACGACTTCCCAGGCGATGATACTCCAATCATCCGTGGATCTGCTCGTGAAGCTCTGCAGAACCCTGACGGCGACTATGCACAGAAGATCGTTGAAATGTTCGAAACGATCGACACGTACATTCCGCTTCCAGAACGTCAAACTGACAAACCTTTCTTGATGCCTGTCGAAGACGTATTCTCCATCACTGGCCGCGGTACTGTGGCAACTGGCCGTGTAGAACGCGGAACAGTTAAAGTCGGAGAAGAAATCGAAATCGTTGGTATTCACGAAGAAAAGAAAAAATCCGTTGTTACAGGCGTTGAAATGTTCCGTAAATTGCTCGATTCCGCTCAAGCGGGCGACAATATCGGCGCACTCTTGCGTGGTGTAGACCGTAACATGATTGAGCGCGGCCAAGTATTGGCTAAGCCGAACTCCGTTAACCCACACACTGAGTTCACTGCTCAGATTTACGTTCTGACTAAAGAAGAAGGCGGACGTCACAAACCATTCTTCACTGGTTACCGTCCACAGTTCTACTTCCGTACAACTGACGTAACTGGTATCATCAACCTGCCAGAAGGTACTGAAATGGTTATGCCTGGTGACAACATCACTGTAACTGTTCAACTGATCTCCCCAATCGCTATTGAAGAAGGTACTAAATTCTCCATTCGCGAAGGCGGACGTACAGTTGGTGCCGGTTCCGTAGCTTCCATCCAAAAATAATTTGGTTCTATCCATTAGGATAGATCTGAACTATAAAAACAGGGATTCTTCATTCGAAGAATTCCTGTTTTTTTGCGATAATCAGTATGACCATAAAAGTGTAACCTCGTATTCACAGCATTCATGTCCAGCAGTAAATTGCTTTTTTCGACATTAAAAGACAATATAACCTATAAAAAATCTATTTTTCAACAATATTCTACATAAAAATACTTAAAATTCTTTGCATTTATCACATTTATAAAGTAGAATACTTTTATATAGCGATGTTAATTATTAGAAATTTAAGGGAGGTTAGCATGGGGAAGTGTCCTTTTTCTTTTTTACATGGTTTGACTTCGCGTAATGCAAGCAAGGAAGCTCTTGCCAATCACTCGATAGACCGTCACGATTACAACCACACGGCTAACGCTTCATATCATACCCTTGAGGGCCATGATGAGTTGAACGAACAGATGCGGATGATAGACTTGTCTGAAGAAGACTTGAGTTTATTACGCCAAATGAAGCCCATTGTAGAGAAGAAAATCGACTACATAACCGATCAGTTCTATAATACTGTACTCGGTGTGAGCAAATTGGAAGCAATCATTCTGGAGCACAGCAGCATAGAACGCCTCAAAAAGACTCTTCGTGAGCATATTATTGAGATTTTTAACGGGGACATAAATGAACAATATATCGCTAAACGTCTGGCTATTGCCAAAATTCATAAACGGGTAGGCTTGGAGCCCAAGTGGTACTTGTCTGCTTTTCAAAACCTGCAGAACGTCTTCATTACAGTCATATATAATGAAATGAACGAGGATAGTGAGCGGCTTAAAGTTGTTCAGACGGTGACAAAGCTATTGAATCTGGAGCAACAACTGGTGCTCGAGGCTTATGAGAAAGAGAACATTCGTGAGAAAGAAGAACAGTACTTGGCTGTGAAAAATGAACTCAAGCAAAAAATTGCCGAGTTCAGCGGTGAGCTTGTGGATCTGAGCATTGATACTAACGCAGCAGTAGAACAGTTAGTGGCGAGCAGTAATGAAGTGAATAACACCTTCAGGAGAACGGCTGCATCCGCTCTAGAATCGCAGGGCATGGCTACAGAGGGGCATGGTCATCTTGGTAGTCTTACTGACCAAATCAGTCTCATCTATGAAAGTACGCACGCTATGGAACGCTCGATAAATGAATTAAGCAGTTCCTCTAAGCAAATTCAGAAAATTGTTGCCGCCGTGCAGGATATAGCTGATCAGACAAAAATATTATCACTCAATGCTACGATTGAAGCTGCAAGGGCTGGAGTACATGGCAAAGGGTTCAGTGTAGTTGCCGGGGAAGTCAGCCGCCTGGCGGAGGACACAAAGAATACGGTTGTACGCATAGGAGAGCTGACACATCAATCGGGCAGCCTTACTATACAGGTTGTAGACGAGATCCGAAAGGTCCAGGAGTTGACGAAGAGCGGCAAAGTTCAATCCATTGAGACCAGCCAGCTATTCAGTGATATAGTCAATTCCATGCAGACCAGCACACAGGAGATTGTGGCCGTCGAAGAAGAGATAAAAGTATTGATTCAGACCATTGAAGGAATAGGGACGACAACAGCGCAGACTGCAGCTTCTGCAGAGTATTTTAAGTCGGCGACGGAGAATCTTTGAACGGGCAAACAGCGTATGAAAAAATCATGCGCTGTTTTTGCATTTTTGCTTGCAATGTTCCCGCCTATTATATATAATAATAAATGTTGTTCTGAGACGTTGCGATGATGTGAGAGGTTACTGACACACCCGGCCCCTTTGCCATGAGGTCGACGTCAGAAAATTTTCACGGAGTATGTCCGATAATAAATTGGGCGATAGAAGGAGGGACTAAAATGGCAAAGCAAAAAATTCGTATTCGCTTGAAAGCATACGATCACAGAATTCTTGATCAATCCGCAGAGAAAATCGTTGAAACAGCAAAACGTTCGGGTGCTGGTGTATCCGGGCCGATTCCGCTGCCAACTGAGAAGCAAATCATTACCATTCTCCGTGCGGTACACAAGTACAAGGATTCCCGTGAACAGTTTGAAATGCGTACTCACAAACGTCTGATCGACATTGTGAATCCAACACCACAAACTGTGGATGCCTTGATGCGCTTGGATCTACCGTCCGGTGTAGATATCGAAATCAAATTGTAATACTAACTTTAAGCAAATAGGAAAAGAAATGAGGTGTCAACATTGAAAGGTATCTTAGGAAAAAAACTCGGTATGACTCAAGTGTTTACTCCAGAAGGTAACGTGATCGCTGTATCGGTTATTGAAGCTGGACCTTGTGTGGTACTGCAAAAGAAAGACCTGAATATCGACGGATATGAAGCAGTGCAGTTGGGCTTTTCCGATAAGAAGGAAAGTCGCTCCAACAAGCCTGAACAGGGTCACGCCAAAAAGGCAAACGCAACACCTAAGCGCTACGTTCGTGAAATTCGCGGTGTTGACCTCGGGTCACTCGAGGTTGGACAGGAACTGAAGGCTGATATCTTCACTGAAGGCGAATTTGTTGACGTAACTGGCACATCTAAAGGTAAAGGGTTCCAAGGCGTTATCAAACGTTGGGGCCAAAGCCGCGGGCCAATGGCACACGGATCGCGTTACCACAGAAGACCGGGTTCCATGGGTTCCATTCAAGCTAACCGTGTTCCTAAGGGCAAACGTCTGCCAGGGCATATGGGTCACACGACTGTAACCGTTCAAAAGCTTGAAATCATCAAAGTAGACGTTGAACGCAACGTGTTGCTGGTTAAGGGCGCAATTCCAGGTCCTAAAAACAGCTTCGTGAAAGTTAAAGAAACCGTTAAGAAATAATTATTGAAGAAAGGAGGAACATGAAATGCCAAAAGTAACACTTTTTAATATCAGTGGTAACGAAGTTGGCGAAGTTGAGCTGAGCGATACAGTGTTCGGGATCGAACCGAACGTGCATGTTCTGCACGAAGCTGCGCTTATGCAGAGAGCTTCCCTTCGTCGCGGTACACACAAAGTTAAAGGACGTTCTGAAGTGCGTGGCGGCGGACGTAAGCCTTGGAAACAAAAAGGTACAGGTCGTGCTCGTCAAGGCTCCATTCGTTCTCCACAATGGAAAGGCGGCGGCGTAGTCTTTGGACCAACACCACGCAGCTATTCCTGGAAACTGCCTAAGAAGGTTCGCCGTTTGGCCATCAAATCCGCGTTGTCCTCGAAAGTGCTCGAGAATGACATCATCGTATTGGATAGCCTGACACTGAATGCTCCGAAGACGAAAGAATTCGCAGCTATTCTGAACAACCTGAAAGTGGGCAGCAAGGCCCTGATCGTAGCTCCTAGCTATGATGACAATGTAGCACTTTCCGCTCGTAACATCCCTGGGGTGAAATTCGTAGCGGCTGACGGCATCAATGTTCTTGACGTACTGACGTACGACAAACTGATCATCACTAAGGAAGCAGTTCTGAAGGTAGAGGAGGTGTTCGCGTAATGAAAGATCCTCGTGATATTATCAAACGTCCGGTGATTACGGAACGCACATCCGAATACATGAGCGAATTGAAGTACGCTTTTGAAGTGGATATCCGTGCTAACAAGACCGAAATCAAAAAAGCTGTTGAGGCTATTTTTAAAGTGAAAGTCGTTAGTGTGAACACAATGCGCGTACCTGGTAAACTGAAACGTTACGGCAAATACTCCGGCTACACTCCAGAGTGGAAAAAAGCCATCGTTAAGCTTAGCCCGGACAGCAAACCGCTCGAATTTTTTGAAGCGGTAGAATAAAACTCTGTAAAGTAAGGAGGGAACTATAGTGCCAATCAAAAAGTACAAACCGACCTCTCCGGCAAGACGCGGTATGTCCGTGTCTACGTTTGAAGAAATTACAACAAACCAGCCTGAGAAATCGTTGCTTGCGCCGCTGAGCAAAAAAGCGGGCCGTAACAACCAAGGTAAAATTACGGTTCGTCATCAAGGCGGCGGACACAAACGTAAATACCGTATTATCGACTTCAAGCGGACCAAAGACGGCATACCAGGTAGCGTTGCTACGATCGAGTATGACCCGAACCGCACATCCAATATTGCTTTGATCCACTATGCCGATGGAGAAAAACGTTACATCATCGCTCCAAAGGGACTTAAAGTTGGGGATAAAGTAGAGTCCGGCCCAGCAGCCGACATCAAAGTTGGTAACAGCCTTCCCCTGGAAAACATTCCGGTAGGTACAGTTATCCACAACATCGAATTGAAACCAGGTAAAGGCGGACAGTTGGTTCGCGCTGCCGGTACAGAAGCTCAATTGCTTGGTAAAGAAGAAAAATACGTATCCGTTCGTTTGAACTCCGGCGAAGTTCGCAGAATTCTCAGCGTATGCCGTGCGACAATCGGTTCCGTAGGTAACGAAGATCATGAATTGATCAAAATCGGTAAAGCCGGACGCAGTCGCTGGCTTGGCCAACGTCCTGAAGTTCGCGGGGTAGTAATGAACCCTAACGATCACCCGCATGGTGGTGGTGAAGGCCGCGCTCCAATCGGACGGAAATCGCCTATGTCTCCTTGGGGCAAACCAACCCTTGGCTACAAAACGCGTAAGAAAAACAAGGCATCTGATAAATATATCGTTCGCCGCCGCACAAAATAAGACGCTTCTGGCATGTTAGCAAGCGCGAAGCGTCGATTCGCGGTTTGAAGAACCGGATGAAGGGAGGATTCACACATGGGTCGCAGTTTAAAGAAGGGGCCATTTATTGATGGCTACCTGCTGAAAAAGGTTGAGGAATTGAACGCGGCAGATAAGAAAGTTGTTGTTAAAACCTGGTCCCGTCGCTCAACTATTTTCCCTCAGTTTATCGGACATACGTTTGGTGTATATGACGGCCGCAAACACGTGCCTGTATACGTAACGGAAGATATGGTAGGTCACAAGTTGGGCGAGTTCGCGCCAACACGTACTTACAAAGGCCACGCGGGTGACGATAAGAAAACAAGAAGATAATTAAAGGTCTTCGTTCGAGAGGAGGGAAAATAAATGGAAGCAAAAGCACATGCTAGATCGGTGCGGATTTCTGCTCGCAAAGCGAAACTGGTGGTTGACTTGATTCGCGGCAAGCAAGTGGGGGAAGCTATTGCAATTCTTCGCCACACTCCTAAGTCCGCTTCTCCGGTAGTTGAAAAACTGCTTAACTCGGCGATTGCCAATGCTGAGCACAACTACTCCATGGACGTGAACAGTTTGTTCGTTAGCGAGGTTTTCGTTAACCAGGGTCCTACAATGAAACGTTTCCGTCCGCGCGCCATGGGCCGCGCAAGCCGGATCAATAAACGTACCAGCCACATTACTTTGGTGGTATCTGAGAAATAAGGAGGGATAACACGTGGGTCAAAAGGTAAATCCAGTCGGACTCCGAATCGGTATTATTCGCGATTGGGAATCGAAATGGTATGCAGGCAAAGATTTCGGTACTCTTTTAATGGAAGACGTCAAAATCCGTGAATACCTTAAAGGTAAATTGAAAGATTCCTCTGTTTCCCGCATCGAGATTGAAAGAGCGGCAAGCCGAGTGAACGTTACAATTCACACTGCTAAACCAGGTATGGTAATTGGTAAAGGCGGAGCGGAAGTAGAAGTACTTCGCAGCGCAGTTACAACTATCGCTGGCGGCAAAAAAGTGCACATCAACATCAATGAAATCAAACACCCTGAACTGGATGCAATTCTGGTTGCTGAAAGCATTGCACAACAATTGGAACGTCGCGTATCGTTCCGTCGTGCTCTGAAGCAAGCGATTCAAAGAACTATGCGTTCCGGCGCAAAAGGAATCAAAACTCAAGTTGGCGGACGTCTTGGCGGCGCTGAGATTGCCCGTTCAGAAGGTTATAGCGAAGGAACAGTTCCACTTCATACGCTTCGTGCCGATATCGACTACGGTACAGCTGAAGCACATACTACTTACGGCCGTATCGGTGTAAAAGTATGGATCTACCGTGGAGAAGTTCTTCCCCCAGCTAAGAAACAAGCTGCTCAGGAAGGAGGCAACTAATCATGTTGGTACCAAAACGCGTTAAACACCGCAAGCAACAACGCGGTCACATGAAGGGTATGGCAAAAGGCGGTACTGAGCTGAACTTCGGCCAATATGGTCTGCAAGCTTTGGAACCATCTTGGGTTACTAACCGTCAGATTGAAGCTGCCCGTATTGCAATGACACGTTATATCAAACGTGGCGGTCAAGTTTGGATTAAGATTTTCCCAGATAAGCCAATTACTCAGAAGCCTCTTGAGGTTCGTATGGGTAGTGGTAAAGGTAACGTTGAGAAATGGGTAGCAGTGGTAAAACCGGGCAAGATTATGTTCGAACTCGGAGGCGTGTCAGAAGAAATCGCTCGTGAAGCGATGCGTCTTGCCGCTCACAAGCTGCCTGTAAAGACTAAGTTTGTGAAACGTGAAGAATTGGGTGGTGAAGCAAATGAAAGCTAATGAACTTCGCAACTTAACCACTGCTGAGATTGAACAGAAGATCGCCGGATTTAAGGAAGAACTTTTCAATCTCCGTTTTCAATTGGCAACTGGCCAACTGGATAACCCGACTCGGATTCGTGATGTGCGTAAGGAAATAGCTCGTGCTAAAACCGTTATCCATCAAAGAGTACTTGGCATCAGTTAAGTGACGGCGGATGTATCATCCGTAATCAGGAAGGAGGCTAACTATGAGCGAAGAACGTAATGCACGTAAGGTGCTGATCGGTAAAGTAGTCAGCGACAAAATGGATAAAACCATCGTAATTGCTGTTGAAACCTATAAGAAGCACAACCTGTATCACAAACGCATCAAGTCTACGAAGAAATTCAAAGCACATGATGAAGAGAATGTTGCAAAGATCGGTGATACTGTCAAAGTCATGGAAACTCGTCCACTGTCCAAGGACAAACGCTGGAGACTTGTTGAAGTGGTAGAAGCAGCGGTTATCATCTAAGACGACCTATGAAGCTTGATCGGAAGGAGGAAATTAATAATGATTCAACCATTTACACGTTTGCATGTGGCTGACAACTCTGGTGCGAAGGAACTGATGTGTATCCGCGTACTGGGTGGTACTGGACGCCGTACAGCAGCAATCGGCGATCTGATCGTTTGTTCCGTTAAACAAGCAACACCAGGCGGCGTTGTCAAAAAAGGTGATGTTGTTAAAGCGGTAGTTGTACGTACGAAACGTTCCGTTCGCCGTAAAGATGGATCTTACATCGCATTCGACGAAAATGCAGCTGTTGTTGTTAAAGACGACAGAAGCCCACGCGGAACACGTATCTTCGGACCAGTTGCTCGCGAACTTCGCGATAAAGACTACATGAAGATCGTTTCCTTGGCACCGGAAGTAATCTAAACAAAGATTTAATCATGCCCCAAAAAGTGTCATAGGAGGTGTAATAAATGCCTAGAGTGAAAAAAGTTCTGGAATCCCATAACAATAAACTGCACGTGAAAAAAGATGATGTGGTGCTTGTGATCAGCGGGAAAGACAAAGGTAAAAAAGGCCGTGTCATCGCTGCTTATCCTCGCGAAAACCGCGTTCTGGTAGAAGGCGTGAACATGGTGAAGAAACACCAGAAGCCGAACCAGCTCAATCCACAAGGTGGAATCATCGAGCAAGAAGCTTCGATTCATGTGTCTAACGTAATGCACATTGATCCGAAGAGCGGTAAAGTTACTCGTATTGGTTACAAAGTGCTCGATAACGGTAAGAAGGTTCGGGTAGCGAAGAGATCCGGAGAGATTATCGACTAATACAGTCCTAAAGAAAGGAGGTACATCTTCATGGCAGCAAGAATGAAAGAACGTTTTCTGAATGAAATTACACCTGCTTTGATGCAGAAGTTCAACTATACAACTGTTATGCAAGTGCCTAAGATTGAGAAGATCGTCATCAACATGGGTGTGGGTGACGCTGTTCAAAACTCCAAAGTACTTGATTCCGCAGTTAACGATATGCAACTGATCGCTGGTCAAAAGCCCGTAATCACCAAAGCAAAGAAATCCATCGCCGGTTTCAAACTGCGCGAAAACATGCCAATCGGGGTTAAAGTAACACTGCGCGGAGATCGCATGTATTACTTCCTTGATAAATTGCTTAACGTAACACTTCCACGCGTACGTGACTTCCGTGGGGTTTCGACTAAATCATTTGACGGTCGCGGTAACTACACACTTGGTCTTAAGGATCAATTGATCTTTCCCGAAATCGAATATGATAAAGTTGACAAAGCACGCGGTATGGACATTGTTATTGTAACGACTGCTAGAACGGATGAGGAATCCCGTGAGCTGCTCGCTCAACTGGGAATGCCTTTCACGAAATAAGGACGGTTCATCCATTTCTCCGAAAATGTTTAGGAGGTGTCAGGCTAAGTGGCAAAAACTTCAATGAAAGTTAAACAACAACGCGAACCTAAGTTCAAAGTGCGTGCATATACACGTTGCGAGCGTTGCGGTCGTCCACATTCGGTACTGCAAAAGTTCAAAATTTGCAGAATTTGTTTCCGTGAGTTAGCTTATAAAGGCCAGATTCCTGGCGTGAAAAAAGCAAGTTGGTAAGAAGTTTATAAACGGGAAGGAGGTTTACACACATGACTATGTCTGATCCTATTGCAGATATGCTTACTCGTATTCGTAACGCTAACACTGTGCGTCACGAGACAGTAGAAATGCCTGCTTCTACTATGAAAAAACAAATCGCGGACATCTTGAAGCGTGAAGGTTTCATCCGTGACGCGGAATTCGTTGAAGACAGCAAACAAGGGATTATCCGTATCTTCTTGAAATACGGCCCTAACCAAGAGCGCGTTATCTCTGGTCTGAAAAGAATCAGTAAACCAGGTCTTCGCGTTTACACGAAGAGCAATGAAGTGCCTCGTGTACTCGGCGGCCTTGGTATCGCGATTATCTCCACATCTAAGGGAGTTATGACCGACAAAGAAGCTCGTCAATCAAAATCGGGCGGAGAAGTTGTCTGCTACATTTGGTAATAAACGTCACAAGATAAGGAGGTGCAACACATGTCTCGTATTGGTCGCAAACCAATCGCAGTACCTAGCGGTGTAGATGTCACTTTGGACAACACCGTTATTACAGTAAAAGGTCCTAAAGGCACTTTGACTCGTGAGCTTCATAAAGACATGAAGGTTACAGTTGAAAATAACGAAATCACCGTTGTTCGCCCATCGGATAACAAATTGCATCGTTCACTTCACGGCACAACCCGCTCCGTTGTCAGCAACATGGTTAGCGGTGTGACTGAAGGTTTCTCGAAATCTCTGGAACTGGTTGGGGTCGGATATCGTGCAAGCAAATCCGGAGATAAAATCGTTCTGAACGTTGGTTACTCCCACCCGGTTGAAATTACACCGGAAGCGGGCATCGAGTTCGAGGTTCCTGCGAACACGAAAATCATCGTTAAAGGTATCGACAAAGAACGCGTAGGCGCATATGCTGCAAAAATCCGTTCCGTACGCGAACCTGAGCCATACAAAGGTAAAGGTATCAAATATGAAGGCGAGCGTATCATCCGTAAGGAAGGTAAAGCCGGTAAGAAGAAATAATCGGCTTGCTTTTCTTCGTAAGATACCCCGTGCATCTTAAAGTGAAGCTGTTTACGGCAAACTGAAGGGAGTGAAAGGGAAGTCATGATTACAAAAGAGGATAAAAACAAGGCTCGTCTCAAAAGACACCTGCGTGTTCGTAAGAAAATTCAGGGTACCACTGAGCGTCCACGTTTGAATGTGTTCCGTTCTTCGAAACACATCTACGCTCAATTGATTGATGACGTGACAGGCGTTACTATCGTAGCTGCCTCCACATTGGACAAAGATCTGAGCGCTACAATCGGAAATGGCGGCAGCGTTGAAGCTGCAAGCAAAGTGGGTCAATTGATCGCAGAGCGCGCTAAAGCAAAAGGTTATGCTGTGGTTGTATTTGACCGCGGAGGATACCTTTATCATGGACGGATTCAAGCTTTGGCTAATGCAGCTCGCGAAGCTGGTCTTGAATTCTAGAATATTTCTAAAAGGAGGTTAACGACTTGCGTATAGATCCGAACAGTTTAGAGCTGACAGAAAGAGTTGTACACATTAACCGTGTAGCAAAAGTTGTAAAAGGCGGACGCCGTTTCAGCTTTAGTGCACTTGTTGTTGTGGGCGACGGCAACGGCTATGTCGGTGCAGGTATCGGTAAAGCTGGTGAAGTTCCGGATGCCATCCGTAAAGGCATTGAAGACGCCAAGAAAAACCTGATTCACATTCCAATCGTAGGAACTTCGATTCCCCATCTCGTTACTGGACATTTCGGCGCAGGACGCGTGCTGCTGAAACCAGCATCGGAAGGTACTGGCGTTATTGCCGGCGGTCCTGTTCGTGCGGTATTGGAATTGGCAGGCGTTGGCGACATCTTGACAAAATCTCTGGGTTCTTCGAATTCCATGAACATGGTCAATGCAACTTTGGAGGGTCTTTCCCGTCTGAAACGCATTGAAGAGGTCGCGAAACTTCGTGGCAAATCTGTCGAAGAATTGCGCGGTTAAGGAGGGGAACGTCAATGGCAAAATTGCAAATCACCCTCGTACGCAGCGTAATTGGACGTCCAGAAACACAACGTGTTACTGTTAAGACGCTCGGCCTGCGTAAAACCAATTCGTCCGTGGTTCACAATGACACTCCTGCAATTCGCGGGATGATCAACAAAGTGAGCCATCTATTGTCTGTTACTGAAATTGAAGGCTAAACGCCTCGCATAAATTAACAAATATAAGGAGGTGCAAACGATGAAGTTACATGAACTTGCTCCAGCTCCTGGATCACGTAAAGAACGCAACCGCGTGGGTCGTGGTCCTAGTAGCGGGAACGGTAAAACTTCCGGCCGCGGTCATAAAGGGCAAAACTCCCGTTCCGGCGGCGGTGTTCGTCCAGGCTTCGAGGGTGGACAAAACCCACTCTATCGTCGTCTGCCTAAACGTGGTTTCATCAATCCTACCCGTAAAGAGTATGCGATTGTGAACCTTGAAGATCTGAACAGCTTTGCTGAAGGAACTGAAGTGACTCCACAGTTGTTGCTCGAAACTGGTGTTGTCAAGAATTCCAAAAGCGGCATCAAGATTCTCGGTAATGGTGAACTGGCCGTTAAATTGACTGTACAAGCAAATAAGTTCTCTCAATCTGCGGTAGAGAAAATCGAGGCTGCCGGCGGTAAAACCGAGGTGATCTAATGTTCAAGACGCTTAAGAATATATGGCATGTTGAAGATTTGCGCAAAAAGATCCTGTTTACCCTGTTCGTTCTGATCATTTACCGCATCGGTTCGTTTGTACCGGTTCCCGGTGTGAACAAAGCAGTGCTGGAATCAACAAATCAAAGCGGTGACGCTTTGATGGGTCTTTTGAACACCTTCTCGGGCGGAGCGCTCAAAAACTTCTCAATATTTGCGATTAGTATTTACCCGTACATTACGGCATCCATCATTGTGCAATTGCTCTCAATGGATGTTATCCCTAAGTTTGCCGAATGGGCCAAACAAGGGGAGCACGGGAAAAAGCAACTGGCGCAAATCACCCGGTACGGCACGGTCGTGCTCGGTCTGATTCAAGCGTTTGCCACTTCAATCGGGTTTAACCGGATTTATGGCACTGAGATGATTCCAAATGCAACCTTTGCGGATTACCTGCTGATTGCGATCATACTGACTGCAGGTACATCGTTCTTGATGTGGCTTGGTGAGCAGATCACAGAAAAGGGAATAGGAAACGGGATTTCGATCCTGATTTTTGCGGGAATCGTCGCCGCCATCCCGGGATATATCACGACTACGGCGCAATCAAGCTTTATTCAGCCGGATCAGGTGTTCCTGAATATTCTTAAAGTCGTTATTGTACTGATCGTTATTATAGCGATTATTACAGGGGTTATCTTCGTACAACAAGGTATCCGTAAAATTCCTGTGCAATACGCTAAGCGAGTGGTCGGTAACAAAATGTACGGTGGACAGAATACGCACATTCCGCTTAAAATCAATGCGGCAGGTGTAATTCCGGTTATCTTCGCCGTATCACTGCTTCAATTTCCAATTGTAATCTCCAGCTTCTGGGCAAGTCATGAATGGGCTAAATGGGTCACTGCTAATCTTTACTATGATAAGCCGCTCGGTATGGTCCTCTACGTGATCATGATCATCGGATTCACGTTCTTCTATACGTTCGTCCAGATGAATCCGCAGCAAATGGCTGACAATATGAAGAAGAACGGCGGCTACATTCCAGGCATTCGTCCAGGTAAAGCGACAGAGAAATACTTGACTCGGGTAATGTCCCGTCTGACTATGTCAGGTGCGATCTTCCTGGCTCTGATTTCTGTCCTGCCGGTATTCTTTGGGAACTTGTCCGGTCTGCCCCGTTCCGTGAAGATTGGTGGTACCTCACTGCTGATCGTTATCGGTGTAGCACTGGATACGATGAAGCAGATCGAGAGCCAATTGATCAAACGCCATTACAAAGGCTTCATCAATAAATAGGCGATAGGTTCCGGCGAAGCATAAGAATCACAGACTTCCCGGCACCTATTGTGCTGTTTCTTGCTTGGTGGCGAACTTTTGGGGGGAGAAGAGAAATCGTGAACATTTTATTCATGGGCCCTCCTGGGGCAGGCAAGGGAACACAAGCAGCGGTAGTTGTGAAAGAACTGGATATTCCTCATATTTCGACTGGTGATGCTTTTCGCTTGGCAATCAAGCAAGGTACGCCGGTTGGACTTAAGGCCAAATCTTATATCGACCAAGGCTTGCTTGTACCTGATGATGTGACTATTGGAATCGTTGAAGAACGGCTGCAGCAGTCCGATTGCGAAAAAGGTTTCTTATTGGATGGTTTTCCAAGAACCCTTTCGCAAGCGGAAGCGCTGGAAGATATTCTTAGCCGTCTAAATCGTTCCTTGGATCATGTAATCAACTTGAATGTGGACCGTGGACTACTGATGGCGCGTCTTACCGGACGCCGGATCTGTAAAGTTTGCGGTACATCCTACCATTTGATTTTCAACCCGCCGAAGCAAGAAGGCATTTGCGATATTGATGGCGGTGAATTGTATCAACGTCCGGATGACAACGAAGAAAGTGTAGGCAAGCGTCTGGATGAGTATGACAACAAGACAGCGCCGTTGCTTGCGTTTTATGACAATAAAGGTCTTTTGCGTCAGGTGAACGGGGAAAACGAAATCAATGTCGTTTCTTCCGAAATCGTATCTATGCTGCGAGGTTAATGTAATGATCATTTGTAAATCCGAACAGGAACTTGCCTTTATGAGGGAAGCTGGTCGAATAGTTGCCGAGAGTCACCGTCTGATTGCTGAGGCTATCCAGCCCGGCATTACGACGGGGGAGCTCGACAGAATTGCCGATCAATACATTCGCAGTCAAGGTGCTGTGCCGTCTTTCAAAGGTTACAACGGTTTTCCTGCCAGCATTTGCGCTTCAGTCAACGAACAATTGGTGCATGGATTTCCGGGTAAGCGAAAACTGGTTGAAGGCGATATTGTTACGCTGGATATCGGTGCAGAGTACCGCGGTTATCACGGTGATTCCGCCTGGACCTACGGGGTGGGCAGCATTTCCGAAGAGGCTCAGCGTCTGCTGGATATCACGGAAGGCTCCTTATACGCAGGACTGGCGTTAGTCAAGCCGGATGTGCGCTTGTTTACAATCTCCCATGCAATTCAGCAGTACATCGAGGATGCCGGATTCTCCGTCGTTCGCGAGTATGTTGGTCATGGCATTGGGGCAGAACTGCATGAAGAACCGCAAATTCCGAATTATGGCATAGCGGACCGCGGACCACGTCTGAAACCGGGTATGGTACTCGCGATTGAGCCGATGGTGAACGCAGGGGACAGATATGTCAGAACGCTGGAAGATAACTGGACGGTCGTCACGGTAGACGGCTCACTGTGCGCTCATTTTGAGCATACAGTAGCTGTAACGCCGGAAGGCATGGAAATTTTCACAAAACTGAATGCGTAGGTGATCTTCACGTGAATACTGGGAGCAGCCCGCAGATTGGTCAATTAGTGAGAATTCTCAAAGGCAAAGATGCCGGAGAGGCTGCCGTTGTTATCGCAGTTGTTGATAGCAGATTTGTATACATTGCCGATGGAGACAAACGTAAGTTTGATGGGCCCAAGAAGAAGAATATCGGACATCTGGAGCTCATACCATTCATCAGCAGTGAGATTGTGAACAGTTTGGAAGAAACCGGCCGGGTAACGAACGGAAAGCTGCGGTTTGCAGTTATGAAGTACGGTGCGTCAGCCGGAAAAAGTGCAAGTGAGAAAGGAGACTAACTGTGGCTAAAGAAGATGTCATTGAAGTGGAAGGTACGGTCATTGAGCCGTTGCCGAATGCAACATTTAAGGTTGAGCTTGAGAACGGTCATCAAATACTTGCCCATGTGTCCGGGAAATTGCGGATGCACTTTATCCGTATCCTAACCGGAGACAAAGTGGTCGTGCAGTTATCGCCTTATGATTTGTCTAAAGGCCGTATAACTTACCGAAAATAGATGGGAACTACAACAAAAGTTTTGCTTCGCAAAACTTTGAGGAGGTAATTAACATGAAGGTAAGACCTTCTGTAAAGCCCATTTGCGAAAAATGCAAAGTCATCCGCCGCAAAGGGACTGTTATGGTAATTTGCGAAAATCCGAAACACAAACAAAAACAAGGTTAAGAAGGGGGTGTAGCGTAAAATGGCTCGTATAGCTGGAGTGGATTTGCCACGTGATAAACGCGTTGAGATCGCCTTGACTTATATTTTCGGAATCGGTAAAACGACTTCCCAGAAAATTCTTAATGAAACAGGCATTAACGTTAACACACGTGTCCGTGATTTGACGGAAGATGAAGTCAGCAAACTGCGTGAAATGATCGACAAATCGGTTAAGGTTGAAGGTGACCTGCGTCGTGAAATTTCCTTGAATATTAAACGTCTTACTGAGATCGGCTGCTACCGCGGTGTTCGTCATCGTCGTGGATTGCCTGTTCGCGGTCAACGTACCAAAACGAATGCCCGTACCCGGAAAGGCCCGCGTCGTACGGTAGCAAACAAAAAGAAATAAGAAGGGGTGAAAAGAGACAATGGCTAAACCGAAAAAAGTCGTACGTACCAAACGTCGCGACCGTAAAAATATCGAGAGTGGCGTGGCACACATCCGTTCCACGTTCAACAACACTATCGTTACGATCACGGATCCTCACGGAAATGCAATTTCCTGGGCAAGCTCCGGCGGTCAAGGATTTAAAGGTTCCCGTAAATCGACTCCATTTGCAGCGCAAATGGCAGCCGAATCTGCAGCCAAAGCAGCTATGGAACACGGCATGAAGTCCGTTGAAGTTATGGTTAAAGGACCGGGCGCGGGCCGCGAAGCAGCCATCCGTTCCCTTCAGGCCGCAGGCCTTGAAGTAAACCTCATTAAAGACGTAACTCCGGTTCCTCACAATGGATGCCGTCCGCCGAAACGTCGCCGCGTATAGTGAAATCAGAATTGTGATTGTGGTATAATTCTGACGCATCTGCTAATAATAGGTGTTTAGGCATACTACATGATACACCTGATGGGGTGACAGTTTCATATAGGAGCGACGTTTGAAGGAGGGGTACACTCGTGATAGAAATCGAAAAGCCGAAGATTGAGACCGTAGAAGCCAATGATGAAGGAACCTATGGGAAATTCGTAGTTGAACCGCTGGAACGTGGATATGGCACGACTCTGGGGAACTCGCTTCGCCGGATCTTGCTTTCCTCCCTTCCGGGAGCCGCAGTGACTTCGGTCCAAATTGACGGCGTTCTGCATGAGTTCTCGACCGTTCCTGGCGTAATGGAAGATGTGACGGAGATCATTCTGAACCTTAAAGCTCTTTCCTTGAAGATTCATTCAGACGAAGAGAAAGTGTTCGAGATTGATGCTGAAGGTGAAGGCATCGTTACCGCAGGTGATATCCGTGCGGACAGCGATGTTGAGATCCTGAACCCGGATCTTCATATTGCAACGCTGGGACCTGGCGCGAGACTTCACATGCGTATTTTTGCAGGCCGTGGCCGCGGTTATGTCCAAGCGGACCGCAACAAACGCGAGGATCAGCCCATCGGCGTTATTCCGGTGGATTCCATCTATACGCCTATCTCCCGTGTGAATTACGGCATCGACAACACTCGTGTCGGTCAAGTGACCAACTACGACAAGCTGACGATGGAAATTTGGACGGATGGCAGTATCAGACCGGAAGAGGCTGTTAGCCTCGGAGCCAAAATTTTGAACGAGCACCTCGTTTTGTTCGTAGGACTTACGGATGAAGCGAAAGACGCCGAAATTATGGTGGAAAAAGAAGAAGACAAAAAAGAAAAAGTGCTTGAGATGACAATCGAAGAGCTTGATCTTTCTGTACGTTCTTACAATTGCCTCAAACGTGCCGGTATTAATACCGTACAAGAGCTGACTACAAAAACTGAAGAAGATATGATGAAGGTTCGTAACCTGGGCCGCAAATCTTTGGAAGAAGTACAAGAAAAGCTCGAGGAACTTGGTTTAGGACTCCGTACAGAAGAATAGCTGACAGATTGCTTGAGTAAAGGAGGGAAAACAAATGGCTTACCAAAAATTGGGCCGTGATTCCAGTGCGCGCAAAGCGTTGTTTCGCGACATGGTAACGGATCTGTTTCTTTATGAGCGTATCCAGACAACGGAAGCTAAAGCGAAGGAAGTTCGTTCCATCGCTGAAAAGCTGATTACTAAAGCGAAAAAAGGCGATCTTCATGCTCGTCGTCAAGTAGCAGCATTTGTCCGTCGTGAGACTGTAGACGGTGAACAAGACGCTATCCAAAAATTGTTCTCTGATATTGCTCCTCGTTACACAGAGCGTCCAGGCGGATACACTCGTATCCTGAAGCTGGGACCTCGCCGTGGCGACGCTGCGCCTATGGTTTATCTTGAACTGGTAGACCGCGCGTAGTATCACAAGCCATGATTTCCGGATGTACCCTTTACGCATATACTGTAAGCAGTATGTGCAGAGATGTATGAACGTTATTGTGCTGCAGGGGCATTAAGGCCCTGCAGCACAATTACCGCGGGAATCACCTTGTATAGAGTAGAAGGAGCTCCCGCCGGGGCTCTTTTTTTTTGAGAACCTCTGGAATGTGCAGATTGGAATTCGATTGAAAGGAAGAACGTAATGCGCAATCTATTGATGAAGGTCAATTATGATGGCACTAATTATGATGGCTTTCAGACCCAACCTCAGGGCAATACGATTCAGGACCATTTGGAGCAAGCTATTCTTCATCTTACCGGGGAGAGGATCAAGATTACAGCCTCAGGCCGCACAGATGCAGGAGTTCATGCTTATGGTCAACCTTTTAACTTCGTAACCTCTTCGCAAATTCCAACGCAACGCTGGTGTCTGGCCCTGAATGCCCGGCTGCCGCAGGATATCGTGGTTACTGAGGCAACTGAGGTTCCTCTTTCCTTCCACTCCCGCAGAGGAGCGAAGCGTAAGACCTACCGGTATACAATCAACGGCAATCGGTTTCCAGACCCGTTCCAGCGGCGCTGGCAGCATCATCATCCGGTGAAGCTCGATCTTTCAGCTATGGAGCAGGGATTGGCTCATATTGTGGGGACCTATGACTTCACATCGTTTGCATCTAGGAAGTCCACGAAGGCATCCCATGTCCGGACGATTTTTGAGGCGCATATGGAGATTGACCGCAGTATGTGCCGCAGCGGGTCTGGAGACCAGGGCGTTATTCATACTTATATTACAGGCAGCGGCTTTCTGCAGCATATGGTCCGCATTATTATGGGCACGCTAATTCACGTGGGCGAAGGCAAGATTCGTGCGGAAGCAGTTGCAGGTATACTGGCAGCATGCGACCGTGCGGCAGCGGGCCCCACAGCGGTGGCAAATGGGTTGGCGCTATGGAGCGTAGAATATGACAAGGTGGAAAGCTAATCGCTGGGCATCTTTTTTATCAAGAAAAAATATGCCTTTAATATTAGAAATCACTTGCGCTAGCCGCGATTATGCTGTAATATAAAAGTTGTGTTTTCTTGATGGCTATCCCACAGCCCCGATCAAGAAAATGCCAACAAACAAGCTTTTTTTAACTCACATAATCGTAATTCAATGAGAAATTAGATATACGAAACATATGATTTTCGTACGAGAACAAGGAGGAAACTTTCATGCGTACCACCTATATGGCGAAGCCGAACGAAGTTGAACGCAATTGGCATATTATTGATGCCGAAGGCAAGACACTTGGCCGTTTGGCGAGCGAAGCCGCTGCTTTGATCCGTGGCAAACACAAACCGCAATTCACTCCACACGTTGATACTGGAGATTTCGTAATTGTTATCAACGCAGAGAAGATTCATTTGACAGGTAAGAAATTGCAAAACAAGAAATACTACCGTCACTCGATGCACCCAGGCGGCTTGAAAGTTACTGTTGCTGAGGATCTGCTGAAGACTAAACCTGAACGTGTCATTGAATCCGCCGTACACGGCATGATTCCTAAGACTCGCCAAGGCAATCAAATGAAGCTGAGACTCAAAGTATATGCAGGCGCCGAGCATCCACATGCAGCACAAAAACCTGAAGTTTACGAACTTCGCGGATAAGAATAGAGGAGGACAGTTTCATGGCACAAGTACAATACTATGGGACAGGTCGTCGTAAACATTCGGTAGCACGTGTTCGCCTTGTACCGGGTGAAGGACGCATTGTCATTAACAAACGCGAGATGGACGAATATTTCGGTGTGGAAACATTGAAGATGATCGTTAGACAACCTTTGGACCTGACTGAAACACTGGGCAACTACGATGTAATCGTTCTTGCACATGGTGGCGGTATTTCCGGTCAAGCTGGCGCAATCCGTCACGGGATCTCCCGTGCACTTCTGAAAGTTGATCCTGAGTACCGTGGACCACTGAAGAAAGCCGGATTCCTGACTCGTGACCCACGTATGAAAGAGCGTAAGAAATACGGCCTCAAAGCCGCTCGTCGCGCTCCACAGTTCTCGAAACGTTAATATCCCTTGCATTGCAAGGAAATCAAGCCTCTGGCCTCTATGGTCAGGGGTTTTTGTTTTACCTGCCAGCAATACTTTATTCCAAAATGGATAAAACCCATTGACTTCGGCTCTGAAAGCCTTATACTATTCCATATAAGATTAGTTGGAATTGACGGATTTTTAATGGGCTATGAGAGATACCAGGATGGAGGAAGAAGAAGATGAATCTGCTTGAGAAAGAGGATTTGATCAAAGTTAAGGCTGAGGAATTGGAAAATGCATCACCTGAGGAGATTATCCGCTGGGCTGTTGAGACTTTTCCTAATATTACCTTTGCCTGCAGCTTTGGCGCCGAAGATGTCGTGCTTGTCGATATGCTTCAGAAAGTTAGTCCTTCCACTGACGTTTTCTATCTGGATACCGATTTTCATTTCAAGGAAACCTATGAGACTAGAGATGTGATGGCTGATAAATACGGTATGGAATTTGTTCGTGTATCGCCGCAGATTACCCCGGGGGAACAGGCGGTTCAGTACGGTGAAGCACTGTGGAGCACCGATCCCAATCAGTGCTGCGCAATCCGCAAGGTAGAGCCGCTTACCCGGATTCTATCGCAATATGAAGCCTGGATTACAGGAATCCGCCGTGATCAGGCGCCAACCCGCGCCAATGCCAAAAAAGTCGAATATGATAATAAGTTTGGCCTTGTAAAATTTAATCCGATTGCCGGTTGGACCACCGAGGATGTGTGGAACTATATTCGTGAGAATGATGTAGTGTACAACCCGCTGCATGACCGCAATTTCCCGAGTATCGGCTGTGAGCAATGCACACGGGCAGTTATGCCGGGCGAAGACCCGCGTGCAGGCAGATGGTCCGGATCGGACAAAACAGAGTGTGGACTGCATAAATAAGACATAATCCGTCAAGCAGAAGGAGAGAGAGCATAGATGACTTCAATACTTCCTCATGGAGGAACACTGGTTCAGCGCGTAGCAGAGGGTGCAGAGAGAGAACAGCTCCTGCTGCAGGCTTCTGGCTATAAATCAATTGCTGTGAATACATGGACATTATCGGATCTCGATCTAATCGGGGTCGGGGCATTTTCTCCGCTTTCCGGCTTTATGAATGAAGTAGATTACCACTCTGTAGTCAAAAGCATGCGCCTCTCGAATGGCACGGTTTGGAGCATTCCCGTTACACTAGCCGTGAAAGACGAAGTAGTCTCGGGTCTTGCTGTAGGTGACAGAGTATCGCTGATCGGTGAGGAAGATGGAGTTATTTATGGACTGCTTGATATTGAGAGCATTTATAGCGTAGATCAACAGCTTGAAGCGCTCAATGTCTTTAAAACGAATGATCCTGCGCACCCTGGGGTGAGCAAATTGCTGGCCCGGCCGGCAACCTGTGTCGGAGGACCAATTACAGTACTCAATCGTCCGCAGCCGGAGAAATTCGGAGAGTTTTACTTTGACCCGGCGGAGACCCGGCGGATTTTCGCGGATAAAGGCTGGAGAACCGTCGTAGGCTTTCAGACACGCAATCCGGTCCACCGTGCGCATGAGTACATTCAGAAATGTGCTATGGAGATTGTGGACGCGCTGTTCCTCAATCCCTTGGTCGGCGAGACCAAATCCGATGATGTTCCGGCCAACGTGCGGATGAAGAGCTATTTGGCGTTGCTGGAGAATTATTATCCGGCAAATCGTACGTTTCTGGGTGTATTCCCGGCGGCGATGCGTTACGCTGGCCCGAGAGAAGCGATATTCCATGCAATGGTGCGGAAGAATTACGGATGCACGCATTTTATTGTCGGCCGTGATCACGCGGGAGTGGGTGATTATTATGGAACCTACGAGGCACAGGAGATATTCTCGAATTTTACAGCCGAGGAGCTTGGAATTACTCCATTATTTTTTGAACACAGCTTTTTCTGCATAAAATGCGGGAATATGGCTTCCAGCAAGACCTGTCCGCATCCGGGCGATCAGCATTTGACATTGTCCGGCACGAAGGTGCGTGCGCTGCTGCGAGACGGCAAGTGTCCTCCTCCTGAATTTACGCGTCCTGAGGTAGCGGAGATTCTGATCGAAGGTATGTCTGCCGAAGTCACCGCCCAATAAAGAGCCAGTACTATTTGGCCCTCTTGTCCCATATAGATGAGTAGAATCTATCGGGACGAGGGGGTCTTTATTATGTCTGGCCGAAAGCAAGGTAAAGTCTCGGTCTGGATCTCGTGGGGCAGCATCAAAAAAAGCTTACTGGGCGCCGCTCTGCTGGCGGTGATGATCGGCATTATCGCCTATGATGTGCCAACCGCCAAAACATTGAATTATTGGAGTTTGCCGCTCTCTGGCAAAGTTATTGCCATTGATGCCGGTCATGGAGGTCCTGACGGGGGTGCGGTCAGCCGGGGCGGCTTGATCGAGAAGGACATTAACCTGTCGGTTTCTTTATATCTGCGGGATTATTTACAGCAAGCAGGCGCGATTGTAGTCATGACCCGTGAAGGGGATTACGATCTGGCCCAGCGGGATACGAAAAGCTATTCCAGACGTAAGACGGAGGATTTGAAGATGAGGGTAAGAAGCATTGAGGAGAAGCGGGCGGACCTGTTCATAAGCATTCATATGAATAGTGTGCCTTCAAGACGCTGGAGTGGTGCGCAGACCTTCTATTACCCGAACAACGAGGGGAATAAAGCGTTAGCAGGTTTTGTGCAGGGGGAGCTAAAAACCACACTTGAGAACACCGACCGCGTTGCCAAAACTGTGAATACCGTTTATTTGCTAAAAGCGCTGAAAATCCCTGCTGCGCTTGTGGAGGTCGGGTTCTTGTCCCATCCTCAGGAATCGGCTCTGCTCGGAGATGATGTCTATCAGCGGAAAGTGGCCACCAGTATTTACCGTGGAATTCTGCGGTACGCTTCGGAGCAGCCTTGAGTAAGGATAACCCATTCGCGGAAGGGTACCTGTAATGCTATAATAGACAAAAAAATACCGGTACCTTACCCGTCCGGAGAAGATAAAGAGGTGTTTTCCATGCTGACCAGGGAACAAATCCAGGAACTATTGCAGCCGCTCGCAGACCCGGAATCCGGAAAAAGCCTTATTGATTTGCAGTTAATTCGGGATATCATGGTCAAAGAAAACAAGGTTTCTCTTTCCATCGTATGTCTGGATAAAGAAGGGACAAGCCGCATGGAGCTAGAGCAGAAGGTGCGCGTCTTGCTGAATGAAGGAGGAGTGGATGATATCCACATCCGGCTGCGGGATGCCACCGACTATGAACGCGCTATCCTTCGCGGAGAGAGCACAGAGGACGAGCCGCAGGCAGAACAAGGGGAGAAGCTAAAGGGACACGCAGTGGGCCTTGAGGGGCACGAGCTGATCAGTGAGAACTCGGGTGTGAACTTCATCGCAATTGCCAGCGGTAAAGGCGGTGTGGGCAAATCGACAGTAACAGTAAATTTGGCAGTGGCGCTGGCAAGGAAGGGCAAAAAGGTCGGGCTTATTGATGCCGACATCTATGGCTTCAGCATTCCGGATATGATGGGAATCGAAGAAGGCCCTATTGTTGAAGAGGGGACTATTATACCAGTAGAACGGTTCGGAGTGAAAGTTATGTCTATGGGCTTCTTTATCCGTGAGAATAGCCCTGTGATCTGGAGAGGGCCGATGCTTGGCAAAATGCTGCGCCAATTCTTCAGCGATGTCGGCTGGGGAGAGTTGGATTATCTGCTGCTTGATCTGCCCCCGGGAACCGGTGATGTGGCACTGGATGTACATCAGATGCTGCCGCACAGCAAAGAGATCATAGTGACCACCCCGCATGCAACAGCAGCCTTTGTGGCCGCAAGAGCGGGCTCAATGGCTTTGCAAACGGATCATGAGATTCTGGGAGTTATCGAGAATATGGCTTATTATGAATGCTCCTCATGCGGGAAAAAAGACTACATCTTCGGCCGCGGCGGCGGAGCAAGATTGGCGGAGACACTGCATACCGATCTGCTGGCGCAAGTCCCCCTTGGCGCTCCGGACAACCACATTTCCGAGCCGGATTTCTCGCCCTCGGTATATAAGGCTGAGACGGGAACCGCCAAGCTGTTCGCTGAGATTGCTGATAAGCTGATCGCTAAATATGAGCAGGAATAAAGCTCCAAAGAGGCCTTTCCTTCAACGGATTGGCCTCTTTTTTGGAGTTTATGGCTCATTAGGAGCCTGAATCATCGCCGCTTTGCTTCTGACTGCCTCCCCCTTTTCCTCCCCCTTTTTTCTGAACCTTTGGTTGAAGCTCATCCTGCACCACAGTCTTCAGGAGATCGAGCACTTCCATCCGAAATAAAGGGTTTTGCATCGCTTCCTGCATAATCGTCATTGATTGCTTGCGGTAATCGGATGTTTTTGTAAGATCAAGGAACATTTTCATCATTTCCGGGGATTTCATAATTTCCTCAACAGACTTCTGATAAGCCGGGTCCTTGATCAGTTGAAGATGCAGCTCTTTACTCTGCGAATTGATGGCCTTTGCGAAGTCTCCGGCGAATTGCGGGTCGGTCATGATTTTTTCGATTTCTTTCTGGTACTCTGGTGCAGTGATGGTATTCTTTACAGCGACGCGGATTTGCTCTGCGGTTTGCATTGGCATCATTTTCATGCTGATTCCGCTTGAACTGCTTCCTCCAGAGCTTGAACCGGGAGACTGTAAAGCCTCCTCAACCGCCTTTTTTCCTTCGTCACTCTTTAATATATCTACTACCATGGTCTTCATTTCCTTATAGCTGACTTGTCCGGAAGAGGAGCTGCTCTGTTCGCCTCCGCAGGCTGTTAAAGCCGTAGTCATGCAGAGCACCAGGATTCCGGTCCACAAAGTCCTCCATTTCATTGGCGCTGCCCTCCTTTATAGGATTCCTGAATGTAGTATGCCGCACGGGAGGGCATTTATGTTGTAGTACAATGGTTTTTTAACGGTAAGCTTGGTAAAATAAATATGACACGGGGAGGTGACATGGCTGAATTTAAGAAAATGGTTTATTTATTTTGGACCACGCTTTTGATCGGGGCGGGAGGGGCCGCGATTGGCTGGCCTGGCGCTGCAGACAGCAAATGGGCAGATTGAATTCAAAAGCACAGCCGATCTCTGATTCTTTTAGGCTACAGTATACTGGTGGGTGTTTGCTTGGATTTTTCGTTTATTTAATTCTAAATCACATGAGAACAGGTGTTTTCAGCGGAAAATCTGGCAATACATACAAGTGGTGCTTTCCGTCCTCGCCCTGCTTGAACTATTTTCCTGCGTTCCTTTGTAGGGAGCGGCAGAAACGTAATTTCCGATTTGCTTCTGGGCATTGGGATTTTGCTTACCGCCATTATCGTAGCTTACTTCAAAGTGCGCAGCACGAATGTCTCAGCCTGGATTCCGACATTTTTCTTTCTGACAGCCATCACCATAGCAGAAATTATAGGCGTCCTCCGAATTGGGGTGGACAGTGCCACCGTATTTATTGTGATTCCGCTTATTGCTTGCAATGCATTCCAGATTTTGATGCTGCACCGTATTATGGAGCCTGCATCAGCTTGACAATGAAAAACCCCGCTCCTCTGGTGGAACAGAAGACGGGGTTTTACCTCAATTTTATGGTTAAAACCAGAAGCGGGAGGTTAATCTTTAAGAACAGCCTGCAAATCCGGAAGCAATCCCAACAGGAGGGGAATATATGAACATCAAGCGTTATATGATAAAAGACACAAGCGAAACAGTCCTGAAAAAGCTCGATCCCGAGGATAGCGGCGACTTTGAATCCAAGGAAGAAGCGGAAGCCAAAATGGTCAAACTTAAGGAACGTCTTGCCGAGCTGCAGGATATTCTTTTCGCCCAGAAGAAGCACTCGCTGCTGGTTATTCTTCAAGGCATGGACTCCAGCGGCAAGGATGGCACGGTCAAACATATTTTTTCCGGCATCAATCCTCAAGGATTTATGGTGACCAGCTTCAAGAAGCCTTCCTTGGAAGAAGAAGCCCATGATTTCCTGTGGAGAGTTCACATGAAAACACCGCCGAAGGGCTACATTGCCGCTTTTAACCGGTCGCACTATGAGGATGTCCTGGTGCCCCGTGTGCATGGCAGCTTGAAAAAAGAAGAGCTAAAGCGCCGCTTCCGCTATATCCGTGAATTTGAAGAAATGCTGGCGGAAGAAGGAACTACGATCGTCAAGCTTTTTTTGCATATCTCCAAGAAAAAGCAGCTCGAAAAGATACAGGAACGCTTGCAGGACCCGACCAAGCACTGGAAATTTGATGCAAGCGATTTGCAGGAACGGGAATACTGGGATGACTATCAAGCTGCGTATGAAGATGTTTTCAGGGAGACCAGCATTGAGAACGCGCCTTGGTACTGGATTCCGGCCAATCATCGCTGGTACCGTAATTACCTGGCTCTCGCCATTGTTGTAAAGACGCTTGAGGGTCTTGATCTCAGCTATCCGAAACTGGATACCCCTACACCTGACATTTCGAAGCTTATTTCACCACGCTATTAAATGCTCCTTTTACGGTCTGGAGGGGTTGTTACATTCCTGCAGCATCCTCCAGGCTCTCATTCAGGGAAGCGGAATCCCGGACCTCTTTGCCTTCGGCGCTGCTTTGGCTGATCAGCTCGGATACAGTGACGAATTCGTACCCCTGGCTGCGCAATTTGTCAATAATAATCGGAAGTGCTTCATGAGTCTGCTTACAGGAATCGCTGGCATGCAAAAGCACAATATCACCGGGATGCGCTTTGCTTGTCACGCGGTTTACGATGTTATCAACACCGATATTTTTCCAATCCAGCGAGTCAGTATCCCATTGGATTACCTTGTAGCCCAGATCGGTTGCGACCTGCAGGACCCTTTTGTCAAAATCGCCATTAGGCATGCGAATCAATTTCGGCTCTTTGCCGGTTAACTCGGTCAGCACGGTATGCGCAGTTGAGATCTGGTTGCGGATTTCCTCATTGCTGAGCGTACTATAGTTCACATGCTTGTGCCCATGACTGCCGATTTCGTACCCTGCATCTTTAATGCTCGTAACGATTTCCGGGTGCGTTTTGCTCCAGGGAGAAGACAGAAAAAACGTTGCCTTATCGACTTTTTTGTCTTCGAGCACCTTCAGAATCGGTCCGGGCCTTTTTTCTCCCCAGCTAATATCAAACGTTAAAGCGATGAGCTTCTTCTCCGTCGGCACACTGTAAATGGCGGAAGGGGCCGTTTCGGAAAAAACGGTAATGTTGCCCCTCTCGACATAGATGACACCGGCGGCAAGAAGCGCGGCGGCAAAGATATAGATGAACCGTTTTATCTTTTTGCCGCTGAATACATAAAAAGAATTCATAATGACAGCGCTCCTCTCCCATGCGAAATGCTTGTTTGTTCTAAATGTATGCTGGGACAGGGCGCTTATGACCTTATATATGTCCAACCCTATTTTTAGGAGGTTTTTATCTTGTCTTTCTATGCTTTCGCTAAAGATTTAACCACGATACGCAAAGCTTTACTGCTCGCTCTTATCTTATTTGTGGCGGGAGGGGTGATCGGCTGGATTGGCACCGGCAGTCTGCAAAAGCTGCTGTCCGGGCAGCTCGAGGGATTAAGTAAAATCAGCGGCAGCCTCAAAGAATCCGCACATCCGCAGTGGAGCTTTTTTCAATTTATATTTTTGAACAACAGCATTAAAGGTGTCCTCATTATTTTTCTTGGCGCTTTATTTGGCGTATTGCCTGCGTTGTTCTTGTTGATTAATGGTGCAGTAATCGGCTATCTGATTCATGCGTCGGCGCTGCAGGGGCTGGATTTATTCGAACTTATCGTGAAGGGGCTGCTGCCGCATGGAATTATTGAAATCCCGGCAATCATCATTGCCTGCGCATTTGGTCTGCAGTTTGGCTTGAAGGTCCTCAAAGATCTCTTCAGCTCCGCTGCAACAAGAGAGCAAAGAGTCGGGGAGTGGCCGGCCTTCATGCGCCAAACGTTGAGAGCATCCATCTGGACAGTGATTCTTCTGCTCATAGCGGCGGTCATCGAAAGCACAATTACATTTTCTCTTTTATCATAAAAAAACAGAGAAATGAGCATAACAGTAAAGCCGCCAGTTTCAGGGATTGTAAGGCGAGTTTGCGTATGACCTCGGACCAGACTGTAAAGAGTTTTTTATAATTATGGTTACAGATACCGTGCTCCGGTTAATCTAGTGTAAGTGGATATGCACACAGCTTTCCCCATCAAATAGACTATCTTCTATTGCGGCGGCATTTGAGGACCTTGTTTATTTTCAATTTAATGAAGGAGGCCAAGCATATGTTGGGAATGTTGTTCAACGAGAAGGAGTGCAAGGAGCTGGACTATGTTTTGCGTAAAGAACTTGATGAAATGCTCCTTGATTTAAGTGATCAACGCTTGGACCAAAATATCAGGCACGCCATCGCCAACCGATATAAAACGGTATTCCGTATGTACGCACGTTTCGCACCTCAGAAGGAGCTTTCCAAGTACGCATGGGGAGGACGCTATTCGCAGTTCAAACACTAAGCAATTGAATTTAATTAAATAGGTTGACTAAAAGGGAGTCGCTGTGATACATTATATCTCGCGCTCCTTTTCAATGTTTTGGAGAGCTGCTGAAGGCAAGAAGAGTTGAAAAAAACTTTTTTCAAAAAATAACTTGCCAAATGCACCGACGCTGTGATATATTATAAAGGTCGCCGCTGACAAGCGATGACAAAGAAAAACGAGAACTTGATCTTTGAAAACTGAACAACGAGTGAGTCGGATTTTACGAAAGTGAAGTCCAAAAATGAGAATGCAAATTCTCGTCAGATGTTTCAAAATGAGCGAATCGCTCTTTCTAAATACCAATTTGGAGAGTTTGATCCTGGCTCAGGACGAACGCTGGCGGCGTGCCTAATACATGCAAGTCGAGCGGAGCTTATCCTTCGGGGTAAGCTTAGCGGCGGACGGGTGAGTAACACGTAGGCAACCTACCCTGTAGACTGGGATAACTACCGGAAACGGTAGCTAATACCGGATAATTCCTTTCTTCTCCTGAAGGAAGGATGAAAGGCGGAGNNATCTGCTACTAGAGGATGGGCCTGCGGCGCATTAGCTAGTTGGTGGGGTAACGGCCCACCAAGGCGACGATGCGTAGCCGACCTGAGAGGGTGAACGGCCACACTGGGACTGAGACACGGCCCAGACTCCTACGGGAGGCAGCAGTAGGGAATCTTCCGCAATGGGCGAAAGCCTGACGGAGCAACGCCGCGTGAGTGATGAAGGTTTTCGGATCGTAAAGCTCTGTTGCCAGGGAAGAACGTCCGGTAGAGTAACTGCTANCGGAGTGACGGTACCTGAGAAGAAAGCCCCGGCTAACTACGTGCCAGCAGCCGCGGTAATACGTAGGGGGCAAGCGTTGTCCGGAATTATTGGGCGTAAAGCGCGCGCAGGCGGCTNTTTAAGTCTGGTGTTTAAACCTTGGGCTCAACCTGGGGTCGCACTGGAAACTGGATGGCTTGAGTACAGAAGAGGAAAGTGGAATTCCACGTGTAGCGGTGAAATGCGTAGAGATGTGGAGGAACACCAGTGGCGAAGGCGACTTTCTGGGCTGTAACTGACGCTGAGGCGCGAAAGCGTGGGGAGCAAACAGGATTAGATACCCTGGTAGTCCACGCCGTAAACGATGAGTGCTAGGTGTTAGGGGTTTCGATACCCTTGGTGCCGAAGTTAACACAGTAAGCACTCCGCCTGGGGAGTACGGTCGCAAGACTGAAACTCAAAGGAATTGACGGGGACCCGCACAAGCAGTGGAGTATGTGGTTTAATTCGAAGCAACGCGAAGAACCTTACCAGGTCTTGACATCCAACTAACGAAGCAGAGATGCATCAGGTGCCCTTCGGGGAAAGTTGAGACAGGTGGTGCATGGTTGTCGTCAGCTCGTGTCGTGAGATGTTGGGTTAAGTCCCGCAACGAGCGCAACCCTTGACTTTAGTTGCCAGCAGGTAAGGCTGGGCACTCTAGAGTGACTGCCGGTGACAAACCGGAGGAAGGTGGGGATGACGTCAAATCATCATGCCCCTTATGACCTGGGCTACACACGTACTACAATGGCCGGTACAACGGGAAGCGAAGCCGCGAGGTGGAGCAAATCCCAGCAAAGCCGGTCTCAGTTCGGATTGCAGGCTGCAACTCGCCTGCATGAAGTCGGAATTGCTAGTAATCGCGGATCAGCATGCCGCGGTGAATACGTTCCCGGGTCTTGTACACACCGCCCGTCACACCACGAGAGTTTACAACACCCGAAGTCGGTGGGGTAACCCGCAAGGGGGCCAGCCGCCGAAGGTGGGGTAGATGATTGGGGTGAAGTCGTAACAAGGTAGCCGTATCGGAAGGTGCGGCTGGATCACCTCCTTTCTATGGAGAATCGTTCTCTGCGATGAGAACATTCATATTGGAAGCTTGTCTTCCGGATACTTAACGCGTATCCATTTGTTCGGTTTTGATGGAATTTGCGGGGCCATAGCTCAGCTGGGAGAGCGCCTGCCTTGCAAGCAGGAGGTCAGCGGTTCGATCCCGCTTGGCTCCACCAACAAACTTCATCTTTTTGTTGTGCCTTGATCCTTGAAAACTGGATACCGAAACGAAAATGCGTTTTAGAACATTCCTTTAAGCTGAACTTGTGTTAACACAAGTGAAGATTTAATAGCGATGCGAAGTGAAGGTTTTCGATTGTGAAGCGACCTTTGGCTTTGAATGATCTAGCGGACGGAGTCATCCGGGCGCGCCATTCAGAACAAGATGAGCGAACAAGCGAAACACCGGAACGTTGGTTAAGCTACTAAGAGCACACGGAGGATGCCTAGGCGCCAGGAGCCGACGAAGGACGTGGCGAACAACGAAACTGCCTCGGGGAGCTGTAAGCAAGCTTTGATCCGGGGGTGTCCGAATGGGGAAACCCAACTGTGGTAATTCGCAGTTACTCGCATCTGAATACATAGGGTGTGTAGAGGCAGACCAGGGGAACTGAAACATCTAAGTACCCTGAGGAAGAGAAAACAATAGTGATTCCGTCAGTAGCGGCGAGCGAACGCGGAACAGCCTAAACCAAGGGGCTTGCCCCTTGGGGTTGTGGGACGTCTCACATGGAGTTACAAAGGAAGATGGTAGGTGAAGAGGTCTGGAAAGGCCCGCGATAGAGGTAAAAGCCCTGTAACCTAAACTGTATTCCCTCCGAGACGCATCCCGAGTAGTGCGGGGCACGTGAAACCCCGTATGAATCCGGCAGGACCATCTGTCAAGGCTAAATACTACCTGGCGACCGATAGTGAAACAGTACCGTGAGGGAAAGGTGAAAAGCACCCCGGAAGGGGAGTGAAATAGAACCTGAAACCGTGTGCTTACAAAAAGTCAGAGCCCTGTTTAGGGGTGATGGCGTGCCTTTTGTAGAATGAACCGGCGAGTTACGTTTAACATGCAAGGTTAAGGTGAGAAGCCGGAGCCGCAGCGAAAGCGAGTCTGAATAGGGCGACTGAGTATGTGGACGTAGACCCGAAACCGTGTGATCTACCCCTGTCCAGGGTGAAGGTGCGGTAACACGCACTGGAGGCCCGAACCCACGTACGTTGAAAAGTACGGGGATGAGGTGG
>NZ_KB910518.1:67950-222566 GCF_000374185.1 Paenibacillus sp. HW567
TTGGAGGTGGAAGCACGGTAACGTGTGGAGCTGACCAATACTAATCGGTCGAGGGCTTATCCAAAGAACTAAAACGCAGGTTTCGTTTCGGATTCAGTTTTCAGGAATCAAGTTCCTGAACAATCAATCGCGCACACATTCATCGGCACAGCCGTGAACGACCGAATGTTACGCTCGGCGCTTGTTCCACAAGTGCACGTTTGGTGGCGATAGCGGAGGGGTTCCACGCGTACCCATCCCGAACACGACCGTTAAGCCCTCCAGCGCCGATGGTACTTGGACCGAAGGGTCCTGGGAGAGTAGGACGCCGCCAAGCATTATTCCCTGATAGCTCAGTTGGTAGAGCACTCGACTGTTAATCGAGTTGTCACAGGTTCGAGTCCTGTTCGGGGAGCCATGCTCTCATAGCTCAGTAGGTAGAGTGCTTCCATGGTAAGGAAGAGGTCACCGGTTCGAATCCGGTTGAGAGCTCCACAAGTTTTTAAGGCCCGTTGGTCAAGGGGTTAAGACACCTCCCTTTCACGGAGGTAACATGGGTTCGAATCCCATACGGGTCACCATTTATGATTTTTCATTTTCCCTAGAGGACAACCTTAGATATGGAGGCTTAGCTCAGCTGGGAGAGCATCTGCCTTACAAGCAGAGGGTCGGGGGTTCGAACCCCTCAGCCTCCACCATAATCGTCCTCATGTTAGAAGAGATTGTGGGAATTTTATAGGTATCCATCGAAGGGGATTAGCCAAGCGGTAAGGCAACGGACTCTGACTCCGTCATCATAGGTTCGAATCCTATATCCCCTGCCAAATGCGAGCCATTAGCTCAGTTGGTAGAGCACCTGACTTTTAATCAGGGTGTCGAAGGTTCGAGTCCTTCATGGCTCACTTTTATTATTGTGCGCGTGTGGCGGAATGGCAGACGCACCAGACTTAGGATCTGGCGTCTTACGACGTGGGGGTTCAAGTCCCTTCACGCGCACCACTTAATTTGCGGACGTGGCTCAGCGGTAGAGCATCGCCTTGCCAAGGCGAGGGTCGCGGGTTCGATTCCCGTCGTCCGCTCCATAATTTTGCGCCCTTAGCTCAGCTGGATAGAGCGTTTGACTACGAATCAAAAGGTCGGGAGTTCGAATCTCTCAGGGCGCGCCATTTATTTTACAAAATAACGGGATGTAGCTCAGCTTGGTAGAGCACCTGGTTTGGGACCAGGGGGTCGCATGTTCAAATCGTGTCATCCCGATTTTATATTTGCGCGGGTGTAGTTCAATGGTAGAACTTCAGCCTTCCAAGCTGATAGCGTGGGTTCGATTCCCATCACCCGCTCCATAATCTTATATTGTTTCGGGATGTAGCTCAGCTTGGTAGAGCACCTGGTTTGGGACCAGGGGGTCGCATGTTCAAATCGTGTCATCCCGATAATTCAGCTTTTAGCTGGCAATGAACTCTTACTTTGGTAAGAGTTTTTTTGTTTTTACATTAAGTTGAAAAATTGATGATTTCATTTTAGTTATAATTAATATATGTTCTTTTAATCTTTTGAAAAAAAGATGACCTCCGATGGGATGCCAATCCGAAGATAATAACTTATTAAGGATTCATCCTGTTCGGGAAAACTACCTGACGATAATAGCTTAATGGCGAATAAATTAGCTTGACGCTCAAGCTTCCCAGGTGAAAAATAGGAATTTTCCTCTAAAAAGAACCGGTTTATTCCTTTATGCAGGCGATCATGGCCGAGTTCATGTGCACACACAAAACGCTGCCACTCTATAGGCAGTTCATTATGAATAACAATGAATCTTCTTCTAAGTTTGCGATAATACAAACCCTTCGTGCTTTCTCCCAGGTTTACGAATCGAATATGAATGCCCAGTGCCTCACAGAGCTCAAAAGGGTTGTTGGTTTTATATTTTTTGATCAACTTATTGATTATCTCATCCATATTCTTCACCCGCAGCATGTTAGTGTTTGTAATGTCGCCTAGCTATTAATCGGTGCCTGATTCGTGCTTGGGTTTAGTTCTTTTATTCATCTGCTTGGCTTCCCAGAAAAGGCCGGTCAGCACATCCTTGATCCGCTGCTTGTCTTCTTTATTTAAAGGAATTCCATCAAACATAAGTTCCCCGTCATCCTCCAGCATTTTGCGGAAATCCCGCTTATCCTTCTCTGTAGCCCACTCTGGAGCCTTGCCTTCGGTATTGCTCAACAAATCCTCGGCCAAGTATCCTGCATGCTCCATAAGCTCTTCATAGGATACTTCCGCTGCCTCAGCGATCTTACGTAAGGTGGCTGGCTTAGGCACCCCTCTTAATCCGTTCTCAATTCGTGAGATCTGCGCTCCGCTGATACCCGCAAGTGAAGCCAGTTGATTGATTGTCAGGCCTTTATGCTCCCGAAGCTGTTTCAGATATTCCCCGAAATCTCCTGCCATCGTTAACCACTCCTTATCACCTATTAACCTGTTGTTAATAATATAAGGCATAATTGCCAATAGGTAAACAAAAAACGATTAATAATGCCAAAAGGTAATATGTGATGTGATGGTAAGATAAAGCGTGATAAGAGGTGTTTTCTCCTCGTAAACGACCTTAAATGGGATTTTACGGAATTGGTGATAAGGTGGTATATTATTGAAAAAGGCGAACAGAATACGAACAAGAAGAATTTTACCACATTTCTCAGGAGACTTCTGCAATAATTACCTCAATTCAGACCCAAATGCAAAGGAGTGTATATAATAATGAATTTATCCTCACTGCCCGACTTGGACCGCCGCCGTACTCAGGTCGCTATAGAGAGCTTATTGGAGAAATACCGCATTTTTAAGACAGTTACTTTTGAAGCCAAAGAAGCGGGTATTACTTATTCTTATACGGAAAGATTTCACGGACCGACTAATAGTATTACCGATCAGACTGCAGCCATAGCCACTCATAACGTAGATGTTCCTGCTGCAAGAAGGGCCTACTGCGCTACTTTGGATTCTGTAGTGGACAGGCTTAATAAGCGGGAGCAGCAACTTGTCCAAGAACGATATATGCGCAGAGATGAAATATATGATTACACGGTATATAATCATGTGTTTGATCCGCCGGTCAGCAAAGATACGTACGTTAAGATACGCTCAAAGGCATTTTACAAGATGGCTCTGGCACTTACGGATCTTGGGTTGTTGTCGCTGGGTTCGCTAATGAAAAAGGGATCGCCTTTGAACAAAGAAGGGTCGGAGAGTAGAGGGGAGCCAGCTCCTGTTATGGAAGTGAATTTATGAATGGAAAGAAAGCATGAACATAGAGCGTAATACGAAGGCTGTATCGTCCGATTGGATGATGCAGTCTTTTTCTTTTTTTGCCGGGAAAGACTAAGTGCGGAATGTTCATTGAAAAGAGCGCCTCTTTTTCCAGCTTAAAACATCCCTAGTTCATCTATAAGCTCTCCCAAATCTCGACCTAATATCGGCTCTATGCGGAAATAAAGCGGGTATGATTATAACATGGCAAATGAAGCAGAAGGACACCGCAGGAGCATGAATGCTCTGCTGATATCGTGCCTGTTAAGAGGCAGCTCCTCTTTTTTGCGGTGAAAGCTTCTTCTGGCAGATGCCATAGATCAAGACGAGTATTGCCGCTGTAGAGGGTGATATTCGTTTTTTATTTCAACATAAACTGGAGGGATGTACACAATTATGTTAATGGATTTAATGATTCATAGCATCAAGGAACGGCCGCAGTTGCGGCTGTGGAGAGGAATGTAACCATGACTGTACAACAATTAAGGGAGAATATTATTGCTGCACTTGAAAAATCTTTTCCTGATGTACCTGTATATGTCGATGGGAATAAACCGCAGATCGCGTACTTCAGAGTGGAACTGATCTCGTCAACCTATGACCGGCAAAGGGAAGGCAAATATATGGCTGTGTATCGTTATGGGATCCGATATGAGCAGGGTGGTTTGCTGGATTCAGAAGGAATGGCTGACGGATTATGCGAAGCGCTTGCGATGAGAGAGAGAGAACAACCTTCTTTTCGTGTGATGCGACAGGCTTGGGAGGCTGGAACAGAAGGAAAAGGACCGCTTTTTACAGTGGACTATATGCTCTATCTTCATAAGGAATTACAGCCTGAACCTGGGGTTAAGATGATGGGGCATTTTACAGAAGGGGAACGATTAAAATGAGTGCAATTGACAATAATGCAAGTATTTTTGGCAAAAAGCAGATTAGGGAATCGGCATTATTCTCACCTAAAGAAAAAGATGTGCTGGACGTGGTGCTGCAGGAGAATCAAAGTTACACACTAAATGAAGCAAAGCAATTACTGGAGCTTTTTCTAACTAAGGAGGTTATCTAAATGGCTGGAGGAACATGGACAACACAAAACAAGGTGCGTCCGGGGGTATACGTGAATGTCGTGTCCAACGGAAGCGCAGTAGGTAAAATGGGGGAGCGCGGAATTACAGCTCTCGCTCTTTCCTTACCTTGGGGGAAAGCAGGAACGATTCTGAAGCTTACACCACAGGATGATTATAAAAAGCTGCTTGGTTATGATCTGACGGATACTGTACTGCTTCCGGTGCGGGAAGCGCTGAAACGTGCAGGCACTCTGCTGCTCTACCGCTTGAATGAAGGTGTAAAAGCAGCAGTGACCAATAACGGTCTGCAGGTGACAGCAAAATACGGCGGTGAACGCGGCAATAATCTTTCTGTGACTATTGAGAAAAATATTGATAACGACGCTTTGTTCGATGTAAGTACGTTGCTAGGCAGCACAAAATTGGATAAACAAACTATTGCTTCTGCACTGGAACTTACGTCCAATGAATATGTGGAGTTTAAGGAAAATGGTTCGGCTGGCTTGACACTGACTGCTGGCATGCCCCTTACGGGCGGTGCTAACGGTACGGTAACGAGTGCGGAGCACAGTGAATTTTTGACTCTGCTGGAGGTGCAGGATTTCCAGACGGTCGGCCTTTTGTCACAGGATAACTCACTTAAGGCACTGTATACCTCATTTGTGAAGCGTTTGCGTGATACAGAAGGCAAGAAGGTACAGGCGGTACTATCCGACTATGCAATGGCCGATCATGAAGGAATTATCAGCGTGGCGAACGGTGTAGTGCTCAGCGATGGCACAACCATTGATAAAACGAATGCAGTGGCATGGGTTGCGGGTGCAACTGCTGGAGCTGCAGTAAACGAATCGTTAACTTATCAGGCTTATGATGATGCCGTTGATGCGGATGTACGCTTCAATCATACCGAGACGGTATCGGCACTGACGAGTGGTGAAATGCTCTTTACGTATAATGGAGGCCGTGCTGTGGTGGAGCAGGATATCAACACCTTCACTGGATTTTCACCGGATAAAGGCAAGGTTTTTTCGAAAAATCGGGTATTGCGTGTACTGGACGGGGTTTCCGGTGATTTGAAAAGAATTTTTGAGAATTATTTCATTGGAAAGGTAGCGAATAATGTAGACGGCCGTGCGCTTTTCTGGTCCCAATGCGTTTCTTATATGAACGATCTGCAGAACCTCGGTGCTATTGATAATTTCAATTCACAGACTGACATTGTGGTAACAGCAGGAGTTGATAGTGACAGTGTCGTGCTGGATATTGCCGTGAAGCCGGTTGATTCCGTAGAAAAAGTATATATGAAAGTGAAGGTGGTCTAAGATGACATTCTTGAAAGCCAGCGATACCCTCTCCGGCCAGGAAGGCCGTGCTTTTGCAACTATCAATGGTCAAACGGAAGAAATGTTCTATGTGAAGACGCTGGAAGCGACTGTTGAGAAGCAGAAAGCGGAAGTGAAAACACTCGGGCGCCGGGGGGTTCAGCATAAAGCAACAGGGTGGTCCGGCAGCGGGTCGATGACAATTTTCTATATGACCAGCCGTTTCCGCCAACTGATGCTGGAATATATGAAAACGGGCGTAGATCAGTATTTTGACATTGTAGTCACGAATGAAGACCCTTCGTCTAGTGTTGGAGCACAACGAATGATGCTCAAATCTGTAAATTTGGACAGTGTCATTATGGCTTCACTTGATACCGAATCGGATGCTCTTGAAGAAGAAGTGAGCTTTACTTTTGAAGATGTGGAGCTTATGCAATCCTTTAATGCTCCGGCAGGTTCTGGCCTCTAAGAATATGTGCCTGAAGTAAATATAGACGTGAGCAAGAATGACCCGGACGTGTAGGGAGCGGCGGGTCTCTTCTCAGTCTGCTTAAAATAATCAAAATATCAGGAGGAAAACAATGAGCGAATTAAGTTTGTTTTTTGCACAAAATGCAGCATCTGACACGACAGAGGAATTTGTGGTCTCGCAGCGATTTAAAGATACAGAGGGCAAAGCCGCTGCTTGGAAGCTACGCAGTATGAACGAGGATGAGAATCAGGAATGCCGGAAAGCGGCTACACGGAAAATAAAAGGGAAAAATGGCACCTATTCAACAGAAATTGACCCCAATGATTATATGGCTAAGCTAATGACCTCGAGTGTAGTATATCCGGATCTGAAGAATTCTGAGCTGCAGCGGTCTTATGGGGTACTTGGAGCAGAAGCGCTGCTGCGAAAGATGCTACTTCCTGGTGAGTTTGCAGCGCTTGGTGAGCGTGTACAGGCACTGAATGGATTCGACACTGATATGAACGAATTGGTAGATGAAGTAAAAAACTGATCAACGAGGGTGATGGTGAGGCTAACCTGGCCTACTACGCCCTCCACGAACTGCACATATTGCCGCATGAGCTTATGAGGTTCTCTACACGTGAACGAGCAGCTATATACGCCATGATCTCGGTACGGGTGGACAAAGAGAAACGGGAGCAATCGCGTAACAAGGGTAAGAGAAGATAAAGGGGGTGAACGAATGGAGATAGATGTATCTAAAATGGTATTAGTGTCGCGTAAGTCGCTTGTGATCTGGAAAGCGATAAATAAGCAGTGTGTGCGTATGAATGCTAATCTGGATATTGTAAATCGCTCCATCAAAGCGGTTCAGAGTACGGTGAAGCGGTCAGCGGATGGAATGAATCGGTCTATGGACAGGCTTAATCAGTCTTTGCAAGTAATTAATGATACCTTGCTGGATGGATTTAAACGGATGCCCCCAAAGCTAAGTGTGTCCAGAGATCTTGTAATGGAGCAAAGCCAGCAGGCCTCGCAATCTCAGCAGTTAGCTGTTAGCGCTTTGAGCACTTCACCGTCAGATAAAAATGTACCACCTGAAGAAGAGAAGGCAAAAAAAGTAAATTGGTGGAAAGGGCTTAAGGAAAAGAAGAAGCCAGAGCCGAAAAATAAGGAAGTGACCGTTGAAGCCTCTCCCAAGCCCAAGATAAATCTTGTGAAAGGACCGCCACCTCCATCGCCGCCACCAGTCCCAGCAGACTCCAAAATAATGAAATTTCTCAAAACCGCCAATGTGGTAAACCCTTTTAATAGGGTCAAATCCTTTGGTGAGAAAGCGGTAAAATCTGCGGCAAAGCCAAGTGATATTGTGGACTGGAATACGCTCAATGATAATGTTGATACGGCTCTCGGTCAAATTGGAGCGAAAGCGTTGGGAGCACTGCGTCCGGTAATGGACACTCTTAATAAGGCACTGACCTCAGGCCAATTAATGCCGATTATTGATGCTATGGCTAACGGCTTTCTATTCATTGCTAATGTCATTTCTATGGTGGTTAATGGATTGTTGTGGCTGGTTGGGGTTGTTCAAGATAATTGGTCTTACATTAAACCGATTCTTGAAGCCATTGCTATTGTGTACTTAGCAGCGATGATTGTTCAAGTCTATATGCTCGCCGCTGCCTGGTTAGCAGCCAACTGGCCGATTCTGATTGTTATTGGGGTTATTGCGCTTTTAGTGCTGATTTTACAGCAGCTTGGTGTATCTGCATCTGATGTTGTAGGAGCAATTGCAGGTTCCTTTGGTGTGTTGGTGGCCATAGTGCAAAACATAGGAATATGGATGCGCAACATATTTTATCTGGTTGGAGATGCAATTGTAAATATTTTCAATACGGCCGTTAATAAAGTTAAAGAGTTCCTGTATGGTCTAGCGACCGGTGCGCTTGATGTACTCTATAACATGGCACTTGGGGCGGAGAATTTTGCCGGAGGGTTTATGAAGGTGATGGCTACTGCCATTAACTGGGTCCTTACACAGTTTAATTCTATGATAGATTCTTTAAGCAAAATTCCCTTCTTTGAAAAATTGGGTATCGGGAAAATTAAGATAGATATGCTAGATCCGGAAGTACCTCATGCTGCCAGTGATCTGATTGATAAATACCGCCAAGGAATTAAGACACTTGAACCCAAACCTGATGATAAACCCAAACGTAATACTGAGATGTGGGACTATGTAAATGTAGGTGACAGTTTCAAAAGTTATCAACAAGGTGGAGTTGATTTCACGAAAAATTTCTCCAATATGGGGAGATCTGCTACTGAGAAAGCCAAAGATTTAACTAATCCAATGAATGGAAATGGAAATCCTTCAAATCCCACAAGTATTCTTGCCAATCAAAATGGTAATCTAAACACCGTTAACCGGGTCAATCAAGTTGGCGCTATTAACGATACCGTAGACATCTCCAGCGATGATCTGAAAATGCTGCGCGAGCTGGCAGAGATTCAGGCAATCCAGAATTTCGTAGAGCTAACACCAACTGTTCAGGTAACAACCGGTAATATTAATAATGCTGGAGATATTGACTCCATTATTACGAAGATTGGGCAGAAGCTGAATGAGGAGTTTGTCTCAACGGCCCAGGGGGTGTATACGTAACGTGGAAGAGTATGGATTTTTTCTTAGCTACAACAACTATCAAGAGGCTATCAGACTGCCGGTCAATCCCGAAACGTTGGAGATTAAGGAGTCTGGTGACGGAAAAAGCTACTCCATCATTGACCTGGGTGAAATTAATACTATTGCCTATCCCAAGCTGACGGAAATCACTATAGAGAGTGTATTTCCGGCGCAGTATTATCCGTTTGTTGTGTACCGGAGAGATGAGGCGAGTAAGTTGCTGAAGCCTTATGAATATGTGGAGCTGATTAAAAAATGGATGGTGAGCCGCAGGCCAATACGATTTGTATTTACCGGGCTGAAGTCGCTGGATAACCGTGCCGCAGATCAGAGCAACATGGAACCAGATTGGCTCGCGCTGGCAAAAGCGAATGCGGGGAAGATTTTTACAGGTGAAATGGGAATTAATATGGCCACTAGCATCGAAGGCTTTACATGGAAGCTCAGCGCGGGAACTTCCGGGGATATTGAGTATACACTGGCACTTAAGAAGTATGTATTCTATCAGGCTGTCGCTGCAAAAGTTGTAAAGGGAGAAGTCAAGGCACAGCAGAAGCGTTCTAGTGATAAATCTGCACCAGCTACCTATACCATAAAAGCAGGGGATACTCTTGGGAAGATTGCCCAGAAGTTTCTCGGCGACAGCAGCAAATATAAGATACTCCAGAACCTTAATGGCATTTCCGATAGCGAGCTCAAGAAGCTTAAAGTCGGCAGAGTCATTAAGTTGTCATAGGAGGGGACGATGGTGGAGCTGCTTGTGAAAAACAAGGAAGGAAGGATTTGGGATATCTCTGGTATCGCAACGGATATTACCTGGAAGACATCGCGTTCCGGCAAGCCCTCTACTCTGGATCTGACTCTAGTTGACAGTGGTATTTACCAGCATCCGAAGTTTGGGATCAGCAACGGGGATATTATACAGTTCAGTAAAGATGGAATTAACGTATTTTATGGTTTTGTATTCAGTATAGATACGGGGATTGACCAAGAAATTAAGCTGACTGCGTATGATCAGATCCGTTATTTACTGGGGAACGGTAGCTATGTGCTCCAGAATGTTACCGTAAGCGAACTGATACAAAAGATTGCCAAGGACTACGGATTGCAGACAGGTGTGCTGGATGCCGCTAAGTACAAAATACCCTCCCTGATTGAAGATGATAAAAAACTGCTCGATATCATAATGGGGGCTATCGGCAGCGAACTTCAGTATAAGGGACAACTGATGGCTTTTTATGATGATTTTGGAAAGCTGACGCTGCGCAGTAGCGAGAATATGCTGCTGAATGTGATTTTAGGAGCAGGGCATTATCTATATGACTATTCATTGAAACGAAGCATTGATGAGGAGACGTACAACACAATCTTTCTGTACAAAGATAACGAGCAATCAGGCAAGAGAGACATCTATCCGGTATCGGATAAGGAAAATGTGGAACGCTGGGGCTTGTTGCATTTATACCAGAAGGCTGATGATAAGGCGAACGCAGCACAGATTCAGGAAAAAGCCAATAATTTGTTGAAAATGCATAACCGGGAGAAGCTGAGTCTCTCTGTCCAGGCAATCGGCGACATGCGGGTAAGGGCAGGCAACTTCATATATGTACTGCTGGACGAATTCGACACGCAGCTTTTTCTGGTGGATCAATGCAGCCATAAGATTTCCGGTGGGGAGCATACCATGTCCCTAGATATAAAGGTGGTGTAAAGGTTTATGTTGGATATTATCAAAAAAGCGAGCCTCGGAGCCGTATCCAATACGAATCCGGTGGCTTTTTCCTATGGAACGGTGACGGCTACAAAGCCTCTGCAGATTCAGGTGGATCAACGGTTTATTCTTTCCGGCCCTGCACTTGTCCTCCCAGAAACAGTTATGGAAAGCAGAATTGAATTGGACGGTAAAAGCTATCTGATCCGACGGGGCCTTGAATCCGGGGACCGTGTGCTGTTGATCCGCATGCAGGGAGGACAAAGCTATATTGTTCTGGATCGGCTGGTGAATTTATGATCCCAGCCCTTGGAAAGGCAGGACCTATAACGTCATTGTTGGAGAGCGAAGCCATTAGCCAGAGCTCAGAAATCCCAAGTCTTACTTATAGAATGGACTGGGAACGCAAACGGATATTAGGCACTATTGATACGCTGGAGGCCGTCAAGCAGGCAGCAGTCAAAGTTCTTCAAACCGAACGTTATGAGCATCTGATCTATAGTTCAGATTACGGAACTGAGTGGAACCTGGTGCTTGGCAGAGACCGCCTGCTCGCCAGATCGGAGCTAAGGCGGAGTGTAAGTGAAGCTTTGCTCGAGGATGAGCGAATTCGTAGTTTGGAGGATGTGGAGATTTCTTTTAACGGAGATAATGTTATCCTCAATTGCACTGTCGTCACGTATTACGGTAATTTCGAGCTGAGAAAGGAGTGGAGTGAGGGTGTATGAAGATCAGACCTATGAAGCATTGCTTGAACGAATGCTGGAGCGGATTCCGGCAGGGCTGGACAAGCGTGAAGGCAGCATCATCTATGATGCGCTGGCTCCGGCTGCGGCTGAGATGGCGCAGATGTATATTGAGCTGGATGTAAATAATAATTTAGTTTTTGCAGATACGGCTACTGGGGAGTACCTGGAACGCAGCATTGCCTGGTCGGGGATTACAAGGCGTGCAGCGAGTAAAGCTGAGCTTAAAGGAAGGTTCTATAACAGTGCTAATGGGCTGCTGGATATTCCGCTTGGCAGTCGTTTTTCACTTGATTTGCTGCATTATACAGCAGTAGAGAAGCTGGCTCCAGGAACCTACAGGATGGAAAGTGAAGCAGCAGGAGAAGAGGGAAACCGTTATTTCGGCTCTTTGCTGCCCCTTGATTACATCCCTGATCTGGCGCGTGGTGAGATTGCGGCACTGTTGATCCCCGGTGAAAATGCGGAGAGTGATGACTTGCTGCGTCAACGGTATTTCGACTCGGCGAGACGTCCGTCAACGAGCGGAAATAAATATCATTATATGGAATGGGCGATGCAGGTTGATGGGGTGGGAGGCAGCCGGGTATTCCCGCTGTGGAACGGTCCTAAGACGGTGAAGGTTGTCATCGTAGATTCGCAAAAGCAGCCTGCCTCCGAACTGCTTGTCTCTCAGGTGCAGCAATATATTGATCCGGTTTCGGGACAAGGTGAAGGACAAGCACCGGTAGGCGCGGTGGTGACCGTAGTCTCGGCAACAGGAAAAAACATTAGCGTAAGCGCCAAGGTTATACTTGCTCCCGGATATTCGCTGCAATCGGTTATTGATGCTTTTAAGGTGCTATTGGAAAAGTACCGTAAGGAGAAGGCTTTCACTGCTTCCTACATCAGCCAATCTGTGATTGGCTCGCTGCTGCTGGATACAGAGGGAACTGTGGACTATAGCGAATTGAAGCTGAACGGCGGAGTTGGAAATGTAATACTAACAGAAACTGAAGTGCCATTGTTCAGCAATGTTGAGCTGGAGGTGTAGCGATGGGTTACCCCGAGCAGATTGATGTATTCAAGGACAAGCTGAACAAAAAAGCAAACGGCGGCAGCTATGTTATTGAAGAGAAGCTCATTCTTACAGATGGAATTTATAGTGGCTTGCTTGCGCATGACAATATTAACAACCAGACCATAGCCGTGTATTCAGGGCCGCATTACAGCGGGATAGAGCTGAGAAATTTCTCAGTTTCCTTCCCGGATGACGCGCCCTGGCGGCGGACCATAAGAGTTTTTGCAGAGGTGCCCGAGGTGTATGTCACCTACGAGACGCCAGGGGATACCGTGGAGGCGGATGATATTAATGTTCTGCAATGGGGGCTTACTGCCGCTCAAAGTGAATTGGAACGCTATAAGAGTGAGGGACTCATAGACGGAGGGACATTTAGAAGAGAGGTGTAAAATGGGGCAAACGATTCAGCTTAAACGCGGCACGCTTGCAGAGCTTGGTGCTTACGGAGTTTTGCAGACAGGTGAGATGGGCTTCTGTACGGATACAAAGGAAGTCTATATTGGTGACGGTGCCTCCAATTTTATGGTCGGCCATGCGCTGTCAGGTCCAGAGGCTTCGCGTCCGGCGGCGGCATCTGTGGGGCGCTTTTATTATGTGACCAGCGGGTCCAATAACGGATACTTATACTTCGACGACGGTTCAACCTGGCACCGGACCAATTCACAGAAGCTAAGTGATCTGACGGGAACGGTGGATGACCTTGCCGATGGATCAACATATGCGAAGGTGCTGAAAGCGGATATTACTGCGGGACATATCAACAGAGTGTCTGACGGTACAAATGTCAAAACGGCAGCGGAAATAAAAGCCCATATTGACGATGCGGCGAAGCACCGTGTGATCAATGATACGGGAACAGCAATTACCGACCTATGGTCGGCACAGAAAATTAAGAATGAAATCGAGCTGGCCAAGCATAACATTGAGCCTCAGGCTTCAGTAAAGGACCAGAATCTCACCGTTCCTCCAGTAAGTCCAGCGGAAGGCGACCGCTATATCGTTCCCTTAGCAGCAGCAGGAGTATGGGCGGGTAAAAGCAATCAGATTGCGGAATACCAAGCTGCCACGTGGGTGTACTATGCGCCTGCTGTCGGCTGGACTGCTTATATAGACGATGAGCAGAAAATTTACAGTTGGAACGGCAGCGCTTGGGTGCGTACAGGGGGAGCATTGCAGACTATTACAGCAGGCAATGGTCTAACCGGTGGTGGTCAAGCCGATTCGGTGACGCTGAATATCGGTGCAGGCTTCGGGATTGGCGTTACCGCAGATGCGATTGCAGTGACTGCTGGTAAAGGGATCTTTGTAGATTCAGGCGGTGTAGCGGCCAATATCGACGGAAGCAGCATTGTCTACGACATCTCAAACGGCAACCGGCTAATGGTAGCGAGTATTGATGGCGGCACATTTTAGGGGGCGACGACTATGGCTCTAAAAACTTTAATTCAAATCCGCCGCGGCCTGGAAAGTGCGCTGGGCACGCTTGCTGTCGGCGAACTGGGCTATTGCACCGATACGGGCAAGCTATACATCGGGACGGGCAGTGTTAACAGATTGCTCGTAGCTTCACATAGCACCGGCGATATGCTAAAAAGCATTTACGATACAAACAACAACGGGAAGGTAGATTATGCTCAGGAAGCGGATACTGTACCCTGGTCCGGCGTGGATGGCAAGCCGGCGGTGTACCCACCTGCAGTCCATACGCATGAATATATGGCTAAAGGCCCGCTGAGCTGGAATCAGCTAAAAGGGGTGTGACTATGGCCTATGGTGAGAATATATATGGCACATTAAGTTATTCCTCCAGCCAGTCCAGCCAAGAAGCACCTGAGCTTGGTAAGCCGGACCTGATGGAATACCTTCCTGAGTATTACCAAGGTGTGCTTGAAATGGAACAGCTCCAGGAGAGCGATGCTGTGGAATGTGGACGGCTCGCCTATTCAATTGAGGATTCCGCATTGCAAACAAATGTAGAATCGGCAACCTGGGGACTCGCGCGTTGGGAGAATGTACTGGCTTTAACTACGGACAGTACGAAATCCTATGCTACCCGCAGAGAGATGATCAAGGCTAAGCTGCGCGGAAGCGGGACCACCACTGCAGAAATGATCCGGCGGACGGCATCCGCTTTTTCTGGAGGAGATGTTCGGGTTGTGGAGGTGCCGGGAGAATACAGTTTTGAAATCCGTTTTGTAGGCTCGCTGGGTATTCCGGCGAATATGGCGGGGCTGATTCAAATTATTGAAGAGATTAAGCCAGCGCATCTGGATTATAAGTTTGTGTACAGCTATACCTGGTGGGATTCATTAAAGGCGCTCACTTGGAGCAATGCGCACGAAAGAACCTGGAACGAATTAAGAGTATACGAATAGGAGTGTGAAACATGCAGACTACAGGTAACTTGGGCTTGAAAAAGCCGGACGGTACAGACATTGTAGATATCGGGGATTTGAACGGCAATATGGATATTTTGGATACTGCCGTAAAAAATGTGCAGGATCATGCAGCGGATGCTGTGAAGCATATTACAGCAACTGAACGCACTGCTTGGAACGCTAAAGCTTCCACAGCAACAGCAACTATTAGCACAGCGGGGCTGATGGCAGCAAGCGATAAATACAAGCTGGATGGCGTAGCGTCCGGGGCAAATAATTATTCGCATCCGAATCATACAGGGGACGTGACCAGTACAGGGGATGGCCTTACTGCCATTGCTCCGGGCGTTATTGTGAATGCTGACATCAATGCGGCTGCCGCGATTGACGCATCGAAGATTGGTACGGGGGTTGTGTCCAACGCGGAGTTTGGGTATTTGGATGGGGTGACGAGCGGAATACAAGGGCAGCTAAATGCCCGGCCACTATTGACAACAACTCCGCAGCAGACGACAGGGGATATTACCTTTTATGTGCGGACAGATGGTAATGATAATAATACGGGGCTGGCGAATACGTCGGGCGGGGCGTTTAAGACAATAGGTAAGGCAATTTGGGCATTACCGCAAATAATTAACCATCAAGTAATTATCAACGTTGCAGCGGGGACATATCCCGAAAAAGTTAATGTCGCTGGTTTCAGCGGATCGAATAACCTTACAATTCAGGGGGCTTCCGCAGCAACAACAACGCACATGGTTAATGGTTTCGATGTGTTTTACAATTCTATCAATGTTCGTATTATTGGGTTTACGGGAACAAGAACGGATGCGGCACCATTCAACGCCGTTGCAACGCAGGAGGTTTTCTTCTACCGGTGTCTTGTTACGGCAAACTCAGCTTCTTATGCATTCAATGCTGATGAAGGAGCGATGATGTATTTAGGACAGTGTATAATATCGAATAGAGGCGTAGCTGTATACGCTCAAGTAGAAGCGAAAATTTTCACTTCTGATTTATCAGGTTCAGCCAATACAGTAGGGTATAGAGCGTATTTCGGAGGGAAAATAACTGTAACTGGAACATTGGTTTCTTCGACATATGGCTACGAATCACAGCATGGTGGTCAAGTACTAACTTCGGCAGGAGTTATTAGTCCGTGGGGAGACAACACACATTCGTCCCGTCCAATAACATGGTCCACAATGTCTGTATCTGCTTATGCGCTTACTGCAAACACTTGGAATTTCATCAAATACGGGGGCGTGTCCACAAATAATTCAAATGGATATAATGGAACGGCGGGAATATTCACTTCTCCGCAGGATGGCTGGTATAAAGTACGTGCATCTGCCATGTTACTTAATGTTCCTGTAAACCAGCAAGTTCAAATAAGAATTTTGCTTAATGGTAGTATTGGCTATGTTGTTGACTTGGTTTACGCTACTACTTTAGCGCACCAAATCGTTAACGGTGAGACGTTACTCTATCTTCAACCAGGGCAAACGGTACAGGTTCAAATTTATGTTGATAGTGCTGTGTGGATTAGCACAGGGTCGGATACGACTCGGCTTGAAATTATCCGGGTAGCGTGACAGAGAGGAGGAATAAAAGATGAATATCTCATTAGCCATTATATTTTTATTTCCTAAAGCGGACCCAATTCTTGATTTTGAAGTGTGGGACAACGGAGACGGCCCATACATTGCCGTCTGGAACTTAGAAGTTCCCCAACCAACAGAAGCCGAACTGCAAGCAGCCTGGGAAGCCTACCTGGAAGCGGAGTCTAATAAGCTCACAGAACTAACCGAAGTTGAAAAGCTTCAAAAAGAGAATACGCTGCTTAAGGCGCAGAATGCTGCTCTTTCTGAACGAGCTGATTTTATTGAAGATATTATTGCTGAAATGGCCATGAAGATCTATTAGAATGGCCTCGCCGGGTTTACTGATGGATGTCAAGAGTGGAAGTGGGTGATTATATAATGGCTATGTTTTTTGCACAGCGCGTAATCTTGGGGAAAACTAAGTTCACAGAAGTTCCGGATACTTTAAAATCTGGTGTGAAAGAAATTTTGATTGATAGCGGTTTTGAACTTCTTACTGAAGAATAAATCAATTATGACGCCTATTGTGGCGTCTATAGATAGCCCTCGGATTCCCCCGGGGGCTATCTTTATGAAACCAGAAAGAAAGGAGTGAGGCAATGGACAACAACGACGTTGCAAACTTGGAGAAGCTCCTGCCTTTGGCTGATAAATATGGGCTGGCCTATATTGTGGCCTTGATTCTGCTTATGATTTTTCTTGTACTGTTGCGCTCGATTGTCAAAGGAAATCTGGTGCCGCGTGAATTGCTCGAGCGTGCTGAAGAAGACAGAGATCGTCTGCAGAATATTCTCGACAAAGAGCGTTCCGATTTTATGGCACCTACGCTTGAAGTGCTACAGAGGTTGAAAATTGATCACACTGCGGGCGGTGTGCATGAACTAAATGAAGAAGACGGGGGAGGATAACTTGTTATCTGGATGGATCAAACAACTATCGCCCCTGCACCGGGATAGAGAGAGGGAACTAGCTAAAGCTTCAGTCAGAGTAATGTTCTCCATTCTTCGATATAAGAATGTATCCAAAGAGATTCAGGAAGAGATCCAAAATAATGGATTTGCCGAATTTCTAATCTATGATCGAGGTGTCGACAATGGGCGTCATTGATATTTTGCTTTTATTTGCTTATTCCATATCTTTTGTTTGTGCGCTGCTGCTGATAGCTGCGCTTTTTTTGTATTTTCGCAGACGTCTTCGTGCGAAGGTGGTCAGTTTGTTCATGCTTTCAGCTTTTTTCTTTCTTGGTGCTTATACCGTGAAAATGGCTGTCGCCATTTGGATTCGGTTCGGAAGTGTGTCTGGGGCGGATTCGGTGTTGGCTTCACTCAAAACAGCAGCCTGGGCTATTGCACAAACCGGAACTACTGCAGGGCTGCTCATTTTAACCTTGCTTATGTTTACCAAGCGTCACGATCTATTTGTTGTTCTATCGGAGAACAAGAAAGGAGGAGCAAGCCATACTGAGTCTATCCCAAATCAAAAATAAATCCGCTCCCCGCCTAATCGGCCTGCATTCTGCAGTACTCACAGCAGCAACTGCGTTAATCGAACGCTGTTATTCATGCGGAGTCCCGATTCTGATTACTCAGGGGCTGCGGACAATTGCCGAGCAAGACGAGTTATATGCACAAGGACGCACCAAGCCGGGAGCAATTGTTACCAACGCCAAAGGCGGATATAGCTATCACAATTATGGGCTGGCTATTGATTTTGCATTACTGCTGCCGGATGGCTCAAGCGTGTCGTGGGACATGAAGCGGGATGGTGATAAGGACCAAATTGCTGATTGGCTGGAAGTGGTACAGCAAGCTAAACTGCTCGGCTTTGAATGGGGCGGGGACTGGACCAGCTTCAAGGATTATCCACATTTTCAGATGAGTTTTGGACTTTCGCTTGCGGGTCTGCGCTCCGGCGCAAAGCCCTCAGAGGAAGCATATAAGCTGGTGAATAAGAAGGAGGAGCAGGCTGTGAAGAGTGATGTGATTGCAGTTGTAAAAGTAAACGGAGTCAAAATTGCCGATGGCTTATTAGAGAATGGCGTAACCTATGTGCCGGTGCGGGCTGTCGCGGAAGCGCTTAGGGCTAAAGTGGGTTTTGATTCCACAACCCGAACCGTGGAGATAACCAGCAACCGCTAGAGCGTCCGCAGGATCTGTACTTCGAATACTGGGAACTGTTTTAGATAAATGCGAAACGGAAAGGAATGATTTCTATGATCAAGAACGATATTCTGGATAACGTAATGGCCTTTGCATCTGTACTGGCTGTGTTTACCCTTGCTCTCGTACAGCTAATCAAAAATAATATCAATCTTCCACGTAATACTATACCTTTCATTGGACTAGGAATTGGGTTGCTTATAGGAGCTGCCGCATATCCTTTTACCGATCTGGAACTTACACTCAGGTTATGGTCTGGAGGACTAGCGGGTTTATCCGCAACAGGGTTATTTGAATTGGCCTTCAACAATCGTCCCGGGATTACCAAAAAATAACGCGTGAACATAATTGACAGCCGGCTCTTCGGAGGCGGCTTTTTTTGTGTATTTGCGTAATGTATAATTACATAATTGCTACATAAACCCGACGCGGATCAGGCATTATAATAGGAAGAAATACATATTTTTTTTAGCACTGTATAAATAGCCGGATTGGTGTATAATCTAAATTGCTGTATCGCTTTACAGCGCAATAAAGTTGGAGATTTCCAGGCAGTTTTATTGTATGATATGAGGAAAGCTTCAAATAGACAATGTTAAAAGCATTGATCCGGAAGAGGATGGGGGGAGCAGCATGACCGAACTTACGACTGCCGTCAGCAAAAGCATTTCTAATAATCTGCTGCGGCGTGACGTACGGTTCCTGGGGAATATTTTGGGCGAGGTCTTGGTTCACCAAGGCGGCAACGAACTGCTGGAGATCGTGGAGAAAATCCGTGAGTCCAGTAAATCGCTGCGCTCATTATTTTTGCCTGAACTGCACAATGAATTCAAGGAGCTAATTAATTCACTGGATCCGGAGAATCGCCACCAGGTGATACGGGCGTTCGCCATTTATTTTCAATTGGTGAACATTGCCGAGCAGAATCACCGGATTCGCCGCAAACGTGATTATGAACGATCTGCCGGGGAGACTGTACAGCCTGGTTCCATAGAGAGCGCAATTCAGGAGCTCCGGGAGCGGGATTTCTCGCATGAGGATGTTCATGAGATAATGAATGCTCTGTCTTTGGAGCTGGTCATGACGGCTCACCCTACGGAAGCCATGCGCCGGGCAATTCTCGATATCCATAAGCGGATATCCGACGATGTTATGGGGTTGGATAATCCTACGCTGACCTTCCGGGAACGTGAACAGTTGCGTGAGAAGCTGCTTAATGAGGTTATAACCTTATGGCAGACGGATGAGCTGCGCGACCGCAAGCCTACAGTTCTCGATGAAGTGCGCAATGGAATGTATTATTTCCATGAGACTATTTTTCAGGTGTTGCCGGACGTATATCAAGAACTTGAACGATGTTTGAGTAAATACTATCCGGGCCAGAACTGGCATGTGCCAACGTATCTGCGTTTTGGTTCATGGATCGGCGGCGACCGTGACGGTAACCCATCGGTGACTTCTTCTGTTACTATGCAGACTCTGCGTTTGCAGCGCAAGCTGGCTATTCGGGAATATCAGCGGATTATGCGTGAGCTGATGCAGTACCTGAGCTTTAGTACAAGTATAGTTAAAGTGACGTCTGAGTTGCTGGAATCCATTGATTCCGACCGGAGTGTTATCAGTCTGGATAAAGCGAAATCCTGGCATAACGATAATGAGCCTTACCGGATTAAGCTTGCCTACATGATTGCCAAGACGCAGAATGTTATGGACGATGAGAAGAAAGGCTCAGCGGAGCGCTACTCCTCTCCGGAAGAATTTATAGATGATTTGAATGTGATTGACCGCAGTCTGCGGCATCACTATGCGGATTATGTAGCGGATACTTACATTAAGAAGCTGATCCGCCAGGTAGAGTTGTTTGGATTTCATACGGCAACACTGGATGTCCGCCAGCACAGTCAAGAGCATGAGAATGCGATGACAGAGATTCTGGCTAAAATGAACGTGACGCAGGATTATGCCAAACTGCAGGAGAACGAGAAAATCGTGCTTCTGGAGAAACTGCTGAACGATCCGCGTCCGTTGACTTCTCCATACCAGACATACACCGAGAGTACGGAAGAATGTCTTTCGGTATACCGTACTATTTTTATGGCACAAGAGGAGTACGGCAAGCATTGTATTACGAGTTATCTGATCAGTATGGCTGAAGCAACAAGCGACATTCTCGAGGTAATGGTGTTCGCCAAGGAAGTAGGCTTATTCCGTAAAGACAACGATGGTACCGTCGTATGTACCTTGCAGGCTGTGCCGTTGTTTGAGACGATTGATGACCTCCATAATGCACCACAAATCATGGATACGCTGCTTAGCCTGCCGATCTACCGTGATGCGGTAAGGGCAATGAATGATTTACAGGAAATTATGCTGGGGTATTCGGATAGCAACAAGGACGGCGGTGTAGTCACTGCGAACTGGGAATTGCGTGTTGCTCTAAAAGAAATTACAGCCACGGCTGATAAATTTGGCATCAAACTGAAATTTTTCCATGGCCGCGGCGGTGCGCTTGGCCGTGGGGGGATGCCGCTAAACCGTAGTATTCTTGCCCAACCGGCTTCGACAATTGGCGGCGGCATCAAAATTACAGAGCAAGGGGAAGTTATCTCCTCCCGCTATTCGATGCAGGGCATTGCTTACCGCAGTCTCGAGCAGGCAACCTCCGCTCTGGTTACGGCAGCGATGCATGCAAGATTACCTGAGGCTGACCTGAATGAAGAGAAATGGGAGCAAATTATAGCGGATATTTCTGAGGTCTCGCTGAACAAATATCAGGATCTGATCTTCCGTGATCCTGATTTCTTAAGCTACTTCAAGGAATCCACTCCGCTTCCTGAGGTCGGGGAGCTTAATATCGGCTCGCGCCCTTCCAAACGGAAGAACAGCGACCGGTTCGAAGACTTGCGTGCGATTCCTTGGGTTTTCGCCTGGACGCAGAGCCGTTATCTGCTGCCGGCCTGGTATGCCGCAGGAACAGGCTTACAGAGCTTCTATGACGACAAAGAAGAGAACCTGCAGATTATGCAGGATATGTATGGTAATTTCTCTTTCTTCACCACGCTGATTGATACGCTTCAAATGGCGATAGCCAAGGCGGATCTCATTATCGCCAAGGAATACGCCGGCATGGGTAAGAATGAGGAAGCGCGTCAGCGTATCTTTGGACAAATCGAAGCTGAATTCAAGCTGACGTCTGAGCTGATTCTTAAAATCACCGGCCAGCAGGAGATTCTGGATAATGTTCCTGTCATTCAGGAATCTATCCGCCTGCGGAATCCTTACGTGGACCCGCTCAGTTATCTGCAGGTACAGCTCCTATCCGAGCTTAGAGCCCTTCGCGAGGTCGAAGGCGATGACGCCGAGCTGCTGCGTGAGGTGCTGCTCACCATCAACGGCATTGCCGCTGGTCTTCGGAATACCGGCTGATGCCTTTGCCGGTCACTTATGCACGCTAGCTGCTTATGACCTTGATCTTGTTGTCTTGGTTTTGACCTAAGCATCTTTTGTCTCTGAATTATTGTGTTGTTGTAGTTGAAGTCGGCAAAGCCGCTTTTCCAGCCCGTCCGCCTCAGTAACTTGAGGACGGACGGGCTTTTGTGTTTTATGCTTGTAAAACGAAGCTGCCAAGACCAAGCAGCTTCCGCCTTTTGCTCTCCCCCCATTGTTGCCGAGATGTATTTTGGGCGAGCAACAGGCATTGGAACTTCCGCGGATGGAGCGGCGAAGAGGAAATTTGGAATTGGAGGAGCGGTAGCGTTCGCCTTTATTGTCAGATTTCTACCGCGGGCAGCGGTCTCCAATCAGGAAATCTGACAATAACAGCGACCGGAAATCCAAATGTTCCTCGTAGCCTGCGACTAATGAGCGGACACTTTTTTCCGAATGCCACAGCATCTCCCCAATATACATAGAAGGTAACAATCCATCCCTTGATTTTTGAACAAACATGAATTACGATTTAAATGCTTGTACCGTGGACATTCAAGATATGAAATACCAAGGGCGGCAAGTCTGGGGGAGTTAACAGGTGGAGAATCTGGAAGGCAGATTGACAAAGCTCGCCTTGAAAGGCGACCAAAGAGCATTTGCCGAGCTTGTGGAACTATATAAAGACAAAATATATCATTTGGCTTACCGGATGCTGAACAACCGCCACGAAGCGGAGGATATCGTTCAGGAGACTTTTTTGCGTGTGTATCGAAATTTGGACCGTTATGATGACAAGCAGAAATTCTCAACTTGGATCTACCGCATCGGCACTAACCTTTGCATCGACAGACTTCGCAAGCGGCGGCCAACATATTCACTGGATGCCGAGATGAACGACCAGGAAGGCATTGACGGCTATTCCATGATTCCAAGCGATAATGTGACACCGGAAACGGAACTGCTGCTCTCCGAGACACAGGGGCTGATCTATGAGGCTATTGATGGTTTGCCTGTGAAATACAGGTCAGTGATGATTTTGCGCTATTTGCAGGATTTGTCGCTTCAGGAGATCAGTGATGTGCTGGATATGCCCGTAACAACGATTAAGACCCGCGTTCACCGGGGGCGTGAGTTTTTGCGTAAAAAATTAGGCCCCAAAATGTAAAAATAGATTATTTTTTATGAAACATCTGCTTGGCAGCTACGTATGTAGGTTAAGCAAGTCTTATGCGCCCTGCCCCTTTGCCTTGAAATAATTAAATAGCACTCATGAAAGGATTGGCTCCTATGGAATGCAAACTGGCCGTCTCTATGATGCATGACTACCTGGATGACGACTTGCCCGAACTGCAGCAGAGGGAATTGAAGGAGCATCTTTTATCCTGTCCAGATTGCCGTGCAAAGTTCAAAGAATTGGAACAGACCGATATGCTGATGTTTTCCCTGATGCACCAGAATCCTGTTGCCTCGGAGGAGCTTGTAGACCGGATTATGAATTCATTACCGAAACCCAAGAAGGAGCGCGCGTTTGTTACCTGGATTAAACGGCATCCTGCGCTCACGGCGGCGTCGGTATTTGTTCTTGTGATGCTGATGAGCTCCGTTACTTTTTGGAATCAGGACAGACAGCTTGTAGTCAGAGGAACCGATCTGGAACAGGTTGTCATCAAAGGAGATACGGTTATCGTACCTTCCGGCAAAACAATATCCGGCGATCTTACGGTGGAGAATGGAAAAACTCAGGTATACGGCGAAGTTAACGGCAATGTGACTGTGATCGACGGTTCTTTGTACCAGGCATCAACAGCTCATATCTCCGGGCAAGTCAAAAGCATAGACCAAGCGGTAAGCTGGATCTGGTATAAAGTGACGAACATGTTCTCTGAAGTTGCCTACCGTTAAGGAACACCTGGTTGCTTTTAGCAGAAATACTATTGCGCCTCTTTTTCCGGAAAGATGGCGCTTTTTTGTTGTCTGCAAACCTTACTGCCTCAATCTCTGTCCACCCAAACTTGCAACCTGGGCTGGAACGTTATAACCTAGATATGAACCAGAGCTTACAGAGCTTTTACATAAACCCAGCTAATATGAAATGACGGGGGTTTTGGCATGAGTTATTTTTCCGACATGACATGGAAGGATTCCATTAAAGATATAATCGACATTCTGATTGTCAGCTACATTATCTACAAAGTGCTCAATATGGTACGCGGCACCAGGGCGGTTCAACTGCTTAAGGGTATTCTGGTGCTGGTTGTAATCTGGGCGGTTAGCACCTTCCTGGACCTGTATACGCTGAAATGGCTGATGAACCAAATTTTTACGTTTGGTATCTTTGCGATATTTATCATCTTTCAGCCGGAACTGCGAAGGGGGCTGGAGCAGCTTGGCCGGGGTAAAATTTTTGGACGGTCCGCCGAGAATGACGAGGAGCTCAGCAAGCTGATCGGCGAAGTGATTAAAGCCGTGAATTATTTGGCACAGCGGAAGATTGGAGCATTAATTGTCTTCGAAAGAGCTACGGGCCTCAACGAATATACGGAGTCAGGTATTCCTATGCGTTCTGTGGTCAGCTCCGAGCTGCTTATCAATATATTCATCCCCAATACACCGCTGCATGACGGAGCCTTGATTATGCAGGATGGGCAGATTGCTGCCGCTGCCTGTTATTTACCGCTGTCGGAGAATCCGTTCATCAGCAAGGAGCTGGGTACACGCCACCGCGCGGCGATTGGAATCAGTGAAGTGGCAGATTCAGTGTCTGTTGTAGTTTCTGAAGAGACCGGCCAGATTTCGCTGGCGATCAACGGGCAGATCGTGCGTGATATTAAGGAGGAATCCTTGATATCCAAGCTGTATCAGGAGCTGCGTGTCACCTCAATGCTTCAGGAGAAACGTTCCGCTTTCTGGAAACGGAAGGGGGAGAAGAGCAATGGATAAATGGATGAAGAATAATAACTTCAACAAAATTCTAGCTCTTGCCCTAGCCATCATCCTGTGGACGATTGTCCATGTAGACACAGCACCTACTAGCCAGACTACTGTAAACACCGAATCCAAAACTATTGAAAACATAAAAATAGACGTTAAAGGTTTTGATGAGGAAAAGTATGTAATGTCAATGGATGCCGAAAGTGTAAGGCTGGAGGTTCGCGGTAAAAAGTCGGATCTGACCTTTAAGTTTTCAGACGCCTATAAAGTGTGGGTTGATTTAAGCAACGTACAGCCGGGGGATACCACAATTCCGTTACATTATTCATTGCCCAGTGGTGTAATTCTGGAAGGGACAGGGATTACGCCGAATGAAGTGAATGTGCATGTGGAGCTCCGCAACACCAAGGCTTTTCCAATATCGGTTATTACCAAAGGTGAGGCGGCTGCGGGTTATCTGGTGGGAACCCCTGTCGTGCAGCCGGCGGGAACAGCAGAGGTTACAATGGCTGACAGTGAGCTTAGCAAGGTTGCCAAGGTGCAGGCGGTCATTCAGTTGAATGGCGAAAGTGACAGCATTACGGAAAATAAGCTGAAGCTGTATGCATATGACAGCAGCGGTAATGAGATTAAGGATGCGGTCATTGAACCATCCTCCGTATCTGTAGAGCTGCCGATCACCCTTCCATCCAAAATCCTGCCGCTGGATATCAGCTTTACGGGCCAGTTGCCTGGTTCACTGGCTTTGTCTGGGGTAACGCCTGAACAGGATACGGTAACTGTATATGGTACAGAAGCGACGCTGGCGTCACTTTCGTCCTATGAAGCGACGCTGGATCTCAGCACTATTGATTCCGCAGGCACGAAGCAAATGAAGCTGGAGCTGACAACGCCGAAAGGAACCCAGAAGATCGAACCGGGAGCGGTGAATGTGTCGGTAGTGACTTCGGAGATTGCCGAGAAGACCATCGACAGTATCCCGATCAAGCTTGAAGGCGTAGATAAAGGGCTTACTGCTCAGATCACGGGCCCGGCCGGTAAAGCTGTCACCCTGACTGTATCTGGGGCCCCGAACCTGCTCAATCAGTTGAACAGGGATAATATCAGTGTAGTGGCGGATGTGGTTGGCCTTGGGGCCGGGAGTCATGAGGTGGTTCTGCATGTATCCTTGCCAAGATTCATCTCAATGAGCAATGCCTCACAGCGGCTTACGGCGACCGTAGAGCTGTTGGCTGAGGCGACGCCGGCGGTCTCTGGGGCGATAGATAAGGGTGGAAGCGTGATTGCACCAACCCCGGAACCCAGCGCCGAACCCGCTTCAGGCCAGGGCAGTGTGACAGTTCCCACGCAAAGCAGCGAAAATACCGCAACAACGACACCGGCTCCAACTGATATTCCTGCGGAGAATAATGGGACAACTGATGTTAACGGTACTGGCGATAGCGCCAACGGTACTGGAGGGACGTAACTTTTTATACCAGTACACGTCTAATGAAATATGTCATCAGCACACGCAATAAAAAATCAATCATACAATAATTCAATAAGCTATTGCAGCGTATCTAAAGGAGAAAACAAATGGGGAAGTATTTCGGAACAGATGGTGTGCGCGGAGTCGCAAACCGTGAATTAACAGCAGAGATGGCCTACAGTATCGGCCGGTGCGGAGGATATGTGCTCGCAGGTAATGTAGAGAAGCCGAAGGTTGTTATTGGCATGGACACGCGTATTTCCGGCCCGCTATTGGAATCGGCGCTTGTTGCCGGGATGTTGTCTATTGGTGCTGAGGTTATTCGGCTCGGTGTCGTAAGCACGCCTGCTGTGGCATATATTACAAGATTGCTCAAGGCGGATGCCGGAGTAATGATATCCGCCTCACATAATCCGGTGGAGGATAACGGCATTAAGTTCTTTGGCGGAGACGGCTTCAAGCTTACGGATGAAACCGAGCTGCGGATTGAAGAGCTGATGGATGCAGAGAAGGATGAGCTGCCACGGCCTGTAGGAGCCGGTCTCGGGACAGTTACAGTAGATAATGATGCAAAATATTTATACCTTGAATATCTTAAAACTACGATTTCCGAGAGCTTTAAAGGAATCAAGGTTGTACTCGACTGTGCTCATGGAGCAGCCTATGAACTGGCACCGCGTCTGTTCAGAGAGCTTGGCGCAGAAGTGATTGCCATCGGGGCAGAACCGGATGGACTGAACATTAATGACGGCTTTGGTTCCACACATCCTGAAGCTCTGCGTGAGGAAGTGCTGCGTCAAGGGGCCGATTTGGGGCTTGCTTTTGACGGGGATGCCGACCGGCTGATTGCCATCGACGACAAGGGCGAAGAAGTTGACGGCGATTTTATCCTCTGTATTTGCGGGGATGCCATGAACCGTGCCGGCAAGCTCAAGGACGGAACGATTGTTTCCACGGTTATGAGTAATATCGGGTTCTATAAAGCAACGGAGAAATTAGCGCTGAATACAGCAAAAACTGCAGTCGGTGACCGTTACGTCATGGAAGAAATGCGCCGCGGCGGATACAATCTGGGCGGAGAGCAGTCGGGCCATGTTATTTTCCTGGATTACAATACTACGGGTGACGGCATTCTGACGGCGATTCAACTGGTAAATACCATGAAATCATCGGGTAAGAAGCTCAGCGGCTTGAAATCAATGATGACCAAATATCCGCAGGTGCTTGTAAATGTGCGTGTACAGGATAAGAGCAATTACCCGAACAATCCGGCGATTGAAGCTGCAATTCAGGAAGTGGAGAGCAAGCTGGGCGACAATGGCCGTGTGCTGGTGCGTCCTTCAGGTACCGAGCCGCTGATCCGCGTAATGGCGGAAGGGCCGGATAAGGCTGAATTGGATCTTTATGTAGGGCAAATTGTCGATGTGGTACAGCGTGAATTAGTATAAATCAATGCAATTAATGTTGTAACTGGTTCAGCCGGCGAAAGGAAATGCTTGACATGGCTTCACCGGCTGAATGCTGATCTTGACCAGTTTTTTGCACAAGCTGGAAATCATTTCTCTGTTGCGTCATTGCCAAAACGATGTAAGGTGCATATAATAGATTAAGTGTCATTCCAGAAGGAAAGCGGGGATAGTAAGGTTAACAACCGTAAGCGCCAGAGCTTGATCTTGCGCGGGGGAGAAGGGACAGCCTTAAGTTGCCCATCAGGCAGGGCTTGAACGGATCACGGCAGATGTAAGCTGACGAGGTGGAGGTGTTCGAAATGTTCGGCGGGGACCTCCCGGTGATGCACCAGAGCCGTAAATGGAAACGGAAAATGCGAGGGCGACCTTTCACACAACGTTTCTGTGGGTGCAGACAGCAATACACGATTCATGGGTATGCGCAATAACGGAAAGAAACACAGAGCATTCTGCCACGGCAGAGGAGAAGACTGTGCATTTCATGAACCATATGAAGCAGATGGTATCATTTTATAGATGATACAGCCGGTTCCACTTGTTGAATAGAAATGACAACAGAATATTTGCTTTTTCTCACAAACATGCCGCACGGCACGTTTCTTTCCTTATGCCGCCCACATTACGATAACTTGGACGGAGGAAAATATAATGTGTGGTATTGTAGGATATATCGGGAATCAGAATTCGCAGGGGATCTTGATTGAGGGTCTGAAGAAGCTGGAGTATCGCGGGTACGATTCGGCAGGGATTGCCGTATTTACCAAGGACGGTCTTCAAGTTGTAAAAGCGCAGGGACGTATGGCGAATCTGGAATCGAGACTGGAAGATACACCGCTGACAGGCAGTGCCGGAATCGGTCATACCCGCTGGGCAACACATGGCAAGCCTTCCGATGCGAATTCCCACCCTCACACTGATGAGAGCCAGAAGTTCTCGGTCGTTCACAACGGGATTATTGAAAACTATCTGGAGCTCAAGGAAGAACTGATTGCCGGAGGATGCCACTTTACTTCCGAAACGGATACGGAGGTTATTTCCCATCTGATCGCCCGTGAGTATGAAGGAGATATCGTGAAGGCTGTACAAAAAGCGATTACTTTCATGCGCGGGGCATTTGCACTAGGCGTTCTGACTGAATATGAGCCGGATAAGCTGGTGGCTGTGCGTCAGGCAAGCCCGCTGATTATTGGCCTCGGGGATGGCGAAAACTTTATCGGGTCTGATATTCCAGCTTTGCTGAAATATACCCGCAAGGTATACATTTTGAACGACGGCGAAATGGCTGTATTGACACGGGATGCTGTCGAACTGATGACGATTGAAGGCAATTTTATTTCTCGGGAAATGATTACTGTCGATTGGGATGCAGTTACCGCAGAAAAAGGCGGCTATGAGCATTTCATGCTGAAGGAAATCCATGAGCAGCCCAAGGCTTACCGCGATACGATGCGCGGCCGGATGAATGCCGAAGGCAACAAGGTTATTTTGCCGGAGCTGAACCTGACTGTAGAACAGATCAAGAACATTCGCAACATTCAGATCGTCGCTTGCGGTACTGCTTATAATGCAGGTCTCGTTGGACGTAATCTGATTGAGTCGCTGGTGCGTATTCCAGTAGAGAACGATATTGCTTCGGAGTACCGTTACCGGTCACCGATTGTAACACCAGAAACACTGGTAATTGTAGTCAGCCAATCAGGTGAAACTGCGGATACGCTGGCAGCGCTGCGTGAAGGTCAAGCAAACGGAGCACATGTGCTGGCAATCACGAACGTAGTGGGCAGCTCCATTGCCCGTGAAGCCAACGATGTGCTGGTGACCCTGGCAGGGCCGGAAATCGCAGTAGCATCTACCAAAGCCTATACTTCACAGTTGATCGCATTCGCCTTGCTTGCGCTCTACTTGGCTGAAGTGCGCGGAACACAGACTGAAGCGCAGGTAACCAGAATTCTGGCTGCTATGCAAGCACTGCCGGAGCAGGTTGAACAAATTCTGGAGAAAAAAGAAGCGATTAAAACATATGCTGAGCAAATCTCCCAGCACGAGCACCTGTTCTTTATTGGACGCGGCATAGATTATGCAGTAGTTCAAGAAGGCTCGCTGAAGCTGAAGGAAATCTCCTACATTCATTCCGAAGCTTATGCGGCGGGTGAATTGAAGCACGGCACCTTGGCGCTGATCGAGGAAGGCATTCCGGTCATTGCTCTGGCTACTCAGGATTCTGTTCTGGAGAAAACCGTCAGCAACATCAAAGAAGTGAAAGCCCGTGGCGCAGATGTCCTGGCAATCACTCACGAAGAGCATGTTACCGGCCTGCTGAAATCCGTCGACCAGGCTTTCGTCATTCCTAAGACGCTGCCAATGCTGACTCCTGCATTGTCCGTAGTTACACTGCAATTGTTGGCATACTACGCTTCGCTGGCCCTGGGCCACGATGTTGATAAACCACGTAATTTGGCGAAAAGCGTTACGGTTGAGTAGGGACATCGGGGTGCTTGTTCAAAGTTGTTCAGAGACATTAATGTTGGTAACTGGTTTTTATTAAAACTTCAAATGGCAATAGTTACGGTCGTCAACCATTTTGGACAGTAACGGTATCGCTTCTAGCCACGCGGCACAAGAAGAGCAAGGTGTACGAAAGGTACATCACTCTTTTTGTGCCGCTTTTTTTGTTCTATAAAAATTATTTTTGTAAATACTAATTCTAGTAAGTATTTTAGGAGGAACATTGAATGATTAAAAAAGGGCAGTCGCAATGGAAAATTGAACAAAGACGTCTAAAAGAAGGACGCGGGCAGGGCCATTTCGCCGATTATCAGCCCTATATTAAAACGTACGATTTTTCCTCTGATGGTGTGAGGTCACGTGAATTAGGATGGAAATCCGAAAGAATTCATCATTTTATGTCACGTGGTGAATACTACTATTATCTTGTTTTAGAATTCTCTGATCGAATCGTGGATATTCGTGAACAATATCCTCTTTTACCTAAAGAGAGAACGATAGAAATTGCGAAAGAACTAAATGTTCCCCATCCGAGCGATGATAATGGAGAACCGGTCGTCATGACCACTGATTTTAATATAACTATTCTTGGAGAGAAGCATCCAGAAGATTTAAGAGATGTTATACGTACTATTAAGCCTACAATGGAATTTACAACTGCTACATTGCAGAAACTTGAAATCGAGCGTCGCTTTTTTGAAGAGAAGGGAATGGACTGGGGGTTAATAATAGACGACTTAAAGCCGTCTAGCTTATTTTTTAACTTAGATTGGATCTACGATAGTTACTACTTAAGTGCGAAAGCAGACTTGAGTCCGGATAACGTAAGTTTTGTGGTTCAACCTAATAAGCGTTGTCGATTGCATTCGATTAAAATCCCAGCTTTGTAACATCGACGATTACGCGTGAAATAATGTCGACGTTGATACGCTTTAATACGATTATGCCGTCCTTCTACTGTCGCATTCGTCCAGCGACAGTGATGGTAGTTCACGATTTCCTCTTCCCAGTTCCGCATCGTTTTGCACGGCTTCATGCTCGATACCTTTCCCTTGCTGACACCAACGAATAAAACCAAGCCGTGCTACATCGAAGCTCGGCGAATAATCATACCACCTTGAGAAGGATTCTTTCCATTCCCATACCTCACGCAGCAGCGGAGAGAAGGCCAGCAGTTGATCTAACTGAGTTCTGCTCTTTTCCGGTAAGGAATCTGCCGGCGGATTTAGCAGTCGGTGATGACTTTTCAAGATCCCTTTCGCCCGGGGAGAAAGGGTAGATTGAACGGATTTCCGGACAGCTTGGACACTTTCAATGACATACCCATGGACGTGGAAGCGGTCAGCAATTCGAATCGCCTTTGGAAAACACTCACTGATCCAAGTATGATACGCTTGAGCCAGATCCATGACGACAGCCTTGGGATTGAGGTTTAAAAATTCAGAATGCTGTTCGGCATACGTGCGTAGCGCATCCAGCTTTCGCCCCAAAAGCAGGTCTAGCATGGTTTCGCCTCGAAGATCGTGAATCCCGGTGTTGTACGTGTGTCCCTTTTTAATTGCAAAATCGTCGATACCGAGCACCAGATCCGTCTGCTCTTTCGCTTGATGCCATGCTTGCTGAAGCAAACGCTCGCTCTCTGCTGGAAGGGCTTCCTGATGCATGCGCTGAACGGTGCTAGCTGGAGCTTCTTGCATTCTGGCACTATGTGCTGCCGTGGAGACCAGCGCCTGATTTACGGTCTGCAAGCGAAAAGCACGACTGTAGCGTTCCTTGGAGCCAACACACGAATAAGACCAAACAAAACCAATATTGCACCGAGAGCAGGCCAAACGCACCGAGGGAATATGCAAAAAGCACTTTTTACCAAAAATTCTGACATGACGAATCTTACGCGGCGTATTACGGCCGTCTCGCTTTACCGCTTCTTCGGAGTGGCAGAGGGGACAGGCCTGTTTGTAGGCTACCGGTGAGGCTTCCAAATGTACTTCTGTTTCGTGGATCGAGACAACGCTATGAAGTTGTAGCTCTGGTAATCCAAGCAGTTCGTTGATATACCGGATGGGCATCTGTCATATCCTTTTCGTGTTGTTTGGTAGGACTCACAACATTACAGGATTTGCAGGTGTTTTTCTATTTATATCCACACTTTTTCTCCGTTTCAATTTTCAACCGCTAATTTTGATTTTGAGCCGGTATATTATTTATTTTTTTGAATAAAGTGATATGATGGTTTTACTATATATTTGCAGAGGAGGACTACATTGTGAAATGAGTGGGGCTATGCTGTAAGTTCTTCCGAGTTTTGCATTCACCTGAGGCCAAGCAACTCAAAAATATAACGCATACGATGTATTAGGACTGGCACTTCAGGTCCGCTTACAAATGACAACTTAAAAATAACCGAATTAGGTTTTTAAATGAATTACAAACCTAAAACCAAACCGAAGGAATCAATTCTATAAAGTAACGATCCTGCAAGGAGCATGAAGCAGCGTCAACCTCTTGAGAGGCAGAACGATGAAATGTTAGGGCTGTACTATCGTGACAATGTGGGGCAAGTCGTCAGGTTTCAATATCCAGAGTGCGATCACAGGGAATATTTCAGGATTTGGGATCAACTTCCTTTATTCTCTATTCCTGCCACCGGATTGACAGAAACAAGGGGAGGTATAATACTTTTATGCGTAGTAGAAAGGTTCTTTTAACATTAAGAATTACATTTGCTGCCATACTTATTTTTCTCATATTTCAAAGTTATGGTAGCACTCTTCGAATTTTGTTAAGTTCCGAAACAACTTTAGGAAATGTGGTTACCGTTCTACCTGAAAAGGATATAACAACACTTACTTTTCTTGCCGGAAATGACATAAAAAACGAAATCAAACTTACAGACGATGATATTCTTAGCGATATGATTAATCGACTTTCTAACTTGGAAGTCAAGGAAAAGATAAAAAGTGATCAAAATCCAACAGATCAGTTTGACTCGATATGGTTAGATGTTCAGGGAACCTTAAAAGTTATTCTGAATGTCTCAGAAGATAGGAATGAACTGCTTGTAATTGATCTTAACGATGAAAAAAAAATCAATCGTTGGTATTCTATCATTAACAAAGAGGATATTAATAATTTAGTGAGCACGATAATGGAAAAGAAAATAAATTGATAATTTTAAAAAAACCATGTCATTTTCATGACGGGTCGGGACTGCCCCTATAACGTGAGACAAAACAAAGCGCCTTCAAGAGGATGAAACCATGTCGTAAGATATGGAGATAATCTTGGAGGTGTTTTTGCGTAGGCAATACGAGTTAACTACAGTAGTAATTAAGATGAAAGCCATTGAGATGAGATTAGCCGGAGTTCCAGTGCGGAAGGCCATGGAGCGACTAGGCATCCGAAATGTGACTCAACATAAGGGATGGATGATGTGGAATCGAAAAGATAAAATTCAACGTCTACAGCAGCCTGTAGGTAAGCAATATAGCTATGAGAAAGGTCCGGAACACTCTTCAGAGCACGAAGAAATTGTGGCTTACAGTATAGCAGATAAGAAAGACACTTCTTTGGATTTGGATAAGTTAAACCAACTTTCTAAGCAGGAAAAAATGCTCCTCCAAAGTAAACAGAGCAGTGTCTACACTTCCTTTGCGTACCAGGAGGCTATAAAGGGGAAAGGCATTACATGAGCCTGTCCCGCAAGGGAACGCTTGCTGATAATGCCCCCATTGAATCGTTTCATTCCACGCTAAAGACTGAAACGTTCGATCTCGAAGGGTTAACCTGTATAACGACAGCAATCATTGAGTAGACCGTTCGAGACTACATTACCTACTATAACTTAATTCGAATTCAAAAGAAGTTAAAAACCAGTCGCCGATTAAATTCCGACGACTGGCTGCTTATTCTTATAAGGTGTTTTGATCCCAGTCTATTTACAGGGGTCAGTCTCATAAAACCAGACAAGGCATTTTTAATTAGCATTGATCCAACCCGAAGGTGTATGAAGACGAGTAATTACACCATAGCCGGAAACAAATCTCCAGTTATTGGCACTATTGTCATAAGTGTATTCTAAAAATGGAAGGCGAACTTCAATTTGATCATATTTAGCGCTACTATTTATAGTAGTGTTTACATTTGCAAGAAATTGCAGTCCTGAATTTGCCATGCCTTCGACAGTCGCTCTTTCGTTAGGGATCATTGAAGCAAATAGGGAGGCAACACCCAATGAAAGACTTGGTACAGTTTTCTTAAAGAGCAGAATAGACAAGACTGAAGTAACTGCAGCCATAGCAGCAACGAGATTAGATTGACTTGGTACCTTGATACCATGCTGAATAATAGCATTTTGTGCTGTAATCGCTTCGGTCACTTGGGCTTTGGACAATACAACAACCTGGGTATACTCATTTGTTAAAACGGACATTTATATTCCTCCTGTTTTGTATTTAACCTAGCGGGCATTCTAGGCTAAACACTTAGTTTAGTTAAGGTAAGAAAAGTGCCCTTACTTTCCTCCTCACCTAGTAGGGAGATTTTGAATATCATGTAACAACCAAGGTAGAAAAATTTAATAATTTATGTGTTTTGCTTCTTTTCGTTTCGTCGTCTTCTCAATACATAACACGACGAAAATGATATAATTGGAAATAGAGAAGCCGCATTCCACCGTTTCATAAGGGCAGAAAATTTCGTCGTGTTATCTATTTTGGTTAAAAGGAGCCAATCATGTTTGAAGAATTTTTACAGCAACTAGAGAATTGAGGCGTCTCCTAAAAAACCATTACCAGTTGAGACAGAATCCGCGATCCAAAAAGATATTGCCGATTTCAAAAGATATCTATTGGTTGCCTGTGGGAGGAATGGAAAGCCGGCTTCACCAGCAACTAATCAATTAACGTTTGTCCACTTAAATGCCATTTTTAGATTTTTTGCCGAACAGGGATACATACCAGACAATCCAGTGGGGCCAATTAAAAATCCCCCTAGAGCTCGTCGCATTCCGAAGTGGCTTTCATGGAATGAACAGAACTTTACTTCGTGGGGTCCGGACCCAGGCGAATAAACGGGATAATGCGATTGTGCTGAGTTTTCTTCGATTGGGGTTACGAGTCCATGAGCTTTGCGATCTGCAGCTCACAGATTTAACGTTAAGCGATCGGAAGGGGACAGCATATATCAGGGGTAAAGAGGATAAAGATCGAGAGCTGTCGGTTAATGCCGAGCTGCGCGCTGCCCTGCAGGGGGACCTGAATGAATGAATTCGACCAGTCCTTACCTGTTCGTTTCAAGGCGGTCCTCAAAATCCTCTGAACGAGGTATTCAGCACATTATCGAAAAATACCGTGATCGAACAAAAATCAAGCATTTATCTTGTCACTCACTCAGGCATACGTTCGGGCATGATTTACTCGCCGCTGGTAATGATCTGCAGAAAGTGGCCATGCTAATGGGGAACTATAAAGAGGACGGAACTCCGAATATTGAAATGATTGAACCTGGCCCCTTATGGGAATCTGAATGTGAAGCACTTTTGCAGAATAGGGAAGTGTCATTCAATGAAATGCAGATATTATTCACTCCAATTTATATGAAAGAAAAGCTCGCATCCAGTACGCTTAGTGTAGATCATATTTTGAGTAAAAGTTTTAGTGAACAAGAAAGAGTGGACATTCTTAAGAGTGCAGAGTATTTGATCACGAGAAAGTATGGGAGGTAATAGTTAGATCAAATATATACTTTGAGAAAGTTTTTCTAACTCTTGTTTTGCTGTAAAATATATTTGAAGCAGTTTGATTAGAACATAACTTTATTGTAAGTAACCTCACGACTATTTTTGGTCATTTTTTGTCTTAGAACAAAACTTTATTGTAATTAAAAAAAATAGAAAATAAAAAAACGTTGATGTACCAACGGGTTAGAGAACAAAACTTTATTGTAATGACACATATATGTGTCATTACAATAAAGTTTTGTTCTGTACAATTAAGTTTTGTTTTAAGAGAGAAGTTCCAATGGAGTTGTGTTTATAAATGGGGAATATGTTTTTATTCGTCCAGTTTTTGTTCAAGATAATGCTATATAAACCAAGACTCTATTGTGAAAATACGGCAGTACAATTGCTGCAGAGAACAAAACTTTATTGTACCTGCAAACGGGAAAACGAGGGGGTTACCCGCGTGTTTCCCGGCGATCCAGGTGAATCGCCATCTTCTTCATGTTCTGTACAGCTGCTGTCATCAGTGCAAGGACCCTTGAATTTTACTAAAAATGAATAAATAAGGATGATATACTTTAATTATTTATATATTATAAAATAACCCATCTATTGCAACTTTTCGGGTTGAACAGCGTCTTTATAAATATCTGAATTTTCAGGATACTTGGAGTAAGTCATAACCAGAATGTTTCAAAAAAGGAGGATAAATAAATGAAAAAGAAAGTAGCAGCCAGTTTTCTGCTTACTGTAGCCCTGTCGTATACATTGCTGGGCTCTTCATTTGCCAACAGTACTTCCTATAAAGTGTCTATAAGCGGTTCCAGTACTACTTATGATGGACAGGTGGTCTCAGGACGGGTGCTTATTCCTGTGAAAGCCATCCAAAATTTCAAAGGGATCAAGATGAATTGGAATGCTGCGACCAAACAGCTCAAACTGCAAAAAGAAAATTCCACTGTTCTGCTCACCGCAGGTAAAAGTGTAGCGTTAGTTAATAATAAATCCGTTAGCTTAGATGTACCTGTTACAGTAATAAACGGAAGAACCCTTGTTCCAGTTCGGTTTGTGTCGGAGTCATTAAATTACAATGTGGAATTAAATCCATCGAACAAGCAGATCACTATTTCTGAACGTGCGAATTCAGTTCTGAATGAAAATTACAAAAGTAATAACCTTGCGATATCCAGGATTGCTGCTTTACAGTTTCCTATCAATAATTCGGGAATGCCCATGTTGACAGCAGATGACGAAGGTTTGAATTCAACCTATTATTTTCCGGAAGGAAAATCGGACAGTTATTTTATCCAAACAGCAGATCTTGTTTATTATTATGAGATTAAAGGCGGTCAAGCCAAGCTGATGTGGGAAGCCAATCTAGATACCACTAAGAAATCTGCAGCAAAAGATATCACTAAGTTGTTCGGATATCAAGTCGAAAAACAGTATGGGACAGCGCCCCAGTTGTCCGAGAGATATGTCTTTTTTAATGTAAACCTGTTTACTTATATGATTCAATATGGATTTGCAAATTCTGATGGACAGATGTCGGAGCTGGGATCGCAAAAGAGCAGTTCTGAGGTGATTCAGAATAAGAACTTTGTTAGAGAGATTGATGAGGAACAACCGATTAGATCGTAATCCTATATAGTGTAAAAATATATTGCTGTGTCCTAACTTAAGCTTTAAGTGAGGCGTAGATCCGGGAGTTAGCCAAATCGGAAGTAACAGTATAGTCGGCTGGTGCAGGAGTTGAACCCGTATAACCTTGACTTGCCCGCGGAGTGTGGAACAGCTCAGGAGCTCCTCCTGCGGTGTTTGTAGAATTGATAGCTACCCAAGTATTTGCTGTGTTTTTATAGCTCATATTGGAGATGCTAAATTGATTATGAAAGGTATTCCATGCAGGCAGACTTGTCGGCAAGGAAGTATAGTTCTGCTGGTCCGTCGCCAAAATGATTCGTGCATTAGTAAAGTTCTGATCCAGGTAGTTATTAGCAGTCGTGTAGACTGTATGATTATTTACCTGGAATATCATTTTTTTGTAGGTAGGGCTGCTTACAGTTTCGTCGATAGTTACCTTCAGATTGATGATTTCCCCGTCACTAAACTGCAGGTTAGGGCCGGAGGCACCGGTCTCACTCGAAGTTTCAGAAGCAACGGTCCAATGCCATTTATAAGCACCGGAAGGATCCTTAAAGTCCAGACTGTTCTGAACAGAAACACCTGCTTCAAGCGGCCCTAGTCCTACATAAGCCGTAATATACGATTCAATAGAAGGCATAGTCTTTGCACTTGGCAACTGTATCGTAGCCTGGAATCCGCGTCCGCTATTACTTGCAAGAACCTTTACAACTTTAGCATATTCGTATAACGCCATTTTTTACCACTCGTATTTTTGATTGTGTTTTTGAAGAGCAATACTGGGGGAATCACCTCAGCACGCTATTCCCTAACGTCTTGGCCTTGGCGCCTTATCGCCTTCATATATAAGGAGTGTAAGCAGCCTTTTTTACAACAGATAATTTAAAATTATTTGAAATCATACGTGATTGGCTGATTTTGCTATGTGGTGATAAAATAAAAGACTAAGAATCTTTTCAAATACAATGCAGGTGCCTGGAAATTTGAAACCGGATAAACGGAGATACTATTCAAAGAAAATAAAGGATTAGACTCGCGGGGCTTCATTAAGCTAATGGGAAACGTTAGTTGAACAACAACAGCGGCAGTCTAAGACTTTCTAAAAGCTGACGATTCTTCAATTCAAATACGTTTTTAAATGCTGTCCAGTGACATTAAAGATGGCATTTTGAGTTCAGAATAGCCAAAAAAACAATATCTAAATGGTCCCGTTGATTTTTAAATCAATCGGGGCCATTTTTGCTTCATACAGGTAAATGATCCCAGATTGACAGCCCCCCAAGCTATACCTATAATTTAAAGCAGATTATGAAAGCTGTTTCATTTCTGAAAGAAAGATATGACTCTGTGAGATGAAGCCCCCTTAATTAAGCGGGGTTCATTTTATTTTTTAGCGTATTTTGTTCCACAAAGGAGAATCCATGGACACAACGCTCTGTAAAATATTGGTGGTGGACGATGAGATGCTGGTGCGGCAGGGGATTATTCATCTGCTGGACTGGGAAGGGGAAGGGTTCCAGATTGCGGGGGAGGCTACGAACGGCAGGGAGGCTCTGGAGTTAATTGAGCTGCAGCGGCCGCATATTGTTCTGACGGATATTGTTATGCCCGTGATGGACGGCGAGGAGCTGATCCGGCTCGTCAAGGGGATGTATCCGGAGATTGAAGTGATTGTGCTCAGCAGCTTCAGTGAATTCGAATATGTGCGTTCGACCTTCCAGAGCGGGGTGGCCGACTATATTCTGAAGCCCAAGCTGGAGGCGGCATCTCTGCTGGCTGTGTTGAAAAAGACCGCGCAGCGTATTCCGCTGCTTCAGTTTGACTGGCGGGGGGACAAGGCACAATCCGCCGACTACATTCTGGATAAGCTGGTCTCCGGCTTTCCGGTGGAGTATGAAGCGGAAGCGCTGCAGGCGATATTTCCTTTTCCCGGCTACGTGCTGCTGCTTGCGGACATTGGCGACGATGCTGCAGGGGGTGGCCGCAAGGAAGAATGGCTGGAGAGCAGCTTCCGCTCCCTGTTGCAAAATGGAGACCGGGTGACCTGCCGCCGGCTGTCTCCACTGGAGGGGCATATCCGCCTGCTGTTTAATCTGGATGCTGACAGGCGGGAGGCGCTGCTTACGCTTGCGGATCAAGTATTCACAGCGGGTATACGGGCGAATATGTTCCAGAATGTGGCGGTCAGCCGGACCTTTACGGAGCTGAATGAACTGCATACGGTTTATACGGTTGATCTGATGAAGCTGCTGGACCGCCGGTTCTTCCTGCCGGACCGCTGTCTGCTGGTGGATAGCGGAGAGGAGGAACGCCCGGGCCCAGTTTTTGATCAGGAGGCGTTCGCGGCCGAGCTGAACCGGCAGGAATTTGATTTAGCTTTTGGACGCTTAAGCTCATATGTATCGTCGATGTCCGGGCGGAGACATACGGGAATGTTCGAGTTCAAATCGTTCCTGTGCCACAGCATGTTCCAGATCATCGGGATGCTGCTGCATTTCCATTATGAGGCCCGGGCCTTGGATGACAGCAAGTACGAGTATTTCCGCATCATTCATGAGGCCCGGCATATCGGTGAAACCGAGGCGCGGCTGGAGCAGTTTTTGCAGGATGCCACGGAATGTGTAACCAAGAACCGCAGCGGGACACCGGCGATGCAGAAGATACTGCTGTATATCGACGAGCATTATTCCGGTCAGCTTACGCTGACGGAGGTCGCCAAGCAGTTTCATTTCAACCCGTCTTATCTGTCCAACTATTTTGCGTTACATAACAAAGAAGGCTTCAACGAATATTTAAACCGGGTGCGGATCGAAAAGTCATGCCTGCTGCTGAAAGAAAATCCCGGTCTGTCCATTTCCGATATCAGCAGTCTCGTGGGTTATTCAGACCACAGCTATTTCACCAGAGTGTTCCGTAAGCTGATGGGCATCTCGCCCAGCCAATACCGGAAAGGATAATGCAGCAGGGAGGCGCCCGAAATGGGACTAGTGGAGAAGTGGCTTAGAAAGCTTAGGGATCAGAGCCTGTTCAGTAAAATATTCGTCGTCATGGTGATCAGCATCATTCTGGTAACGCTGCTGATCACCGGAGTAACGGTGCAAATGTCACAAAAGCTGTTCGTGCAGACCTTCAGTATTACGAATTCCAAAATTATCGACCAGATCAAAAGCGCGCTGGATAACTCCCATTACGCAACAGTCAACACAGCGATCAATGTCGGGCAGAGCGGTGTAATCAAAAGCTTCATGACGGAGAAGGATGTCAATTCGCTGGCGAATTTCAAACGGTATTACAGTATGCGCGATCAGATGGACCGCATTCAATCCGGCATGGGAGCTGGTATCGGTCTCTCTATTCTAGGGGTGAACGGAAGAAGCTATACCAGCGATAGTACCTATTGGTCGGGCTCCTCGGAGGAGTTGAAGAATCATCCGATTACCCAAGCTGCACTGGAGCATAACGGAAAGCTCTTTTACAGCTTCATGGATGCCAGCCCGTTCAATTCGCAGAACCGCTATTTGATTGCTGCCAAGGCGCTGACCGCTCCCGGCCTTGCCAGCCCCTACGGCACACTGTACATGTTCACCCGGGAAAGTGATTTCCGCAAGAACTACGCCAGCTTTACGAGTCAGGGCAACGATGTAATGTTTCTGGATGCCGAGGGCCGGATTGTGTCCAGCAACCGTACTGAGCAGATCGGCCAGTTATCCCCTGACCTGCTGGAGAGTGCGAAGCATATCGCCGAGTCGAATCTCGCCAATGAGGAGCTGACGATCGGCGGGCGGGAGGTTATCGTGCTGGCCGATTATTTGCCGTCCTACAACTTTTATCTGGTGAATCTGATTGATAAAAATGAGACCATCGGCACGCTGCTGGACAAGAGGATGATATTTCTTATCGCCTCGGCAATTGCTGCTGTAGCGGTGCTTGTCATCTATTTCCTGACCAAGAAGCTGACCCAATCCTTGCGCACGCTGGTCAAAAAAATGTCCAATGTCACGAAAAAGAATTTTCATAACTATATGTCAGTGACGGGTACCTATGAAACCAGGCAATTAAGTACGGCATATAATTACATGCTCAAAGAGCTGAATGACTATGTGGGTCAACTGGTGGAGACCCAGAAGGAGCAGCGGAAGGCTGAACTGGCCGCGCTTCAGCAGCAGATTAATCCCCACTTCCTGTATAACACGCTGGCGTCGGTCAACATTCTGGTGCAGAGAGGGAGCAAGGAGCAGGCGACTGAGACGATTCACGCACTGATCTCTCTGCTGCAGAACACCATCAGCAATGTGAATGAGACGATCACGGTGGAAGAAGAGCTGATCAATCTGAAGCATTACGTGTACATTAACCAGATCCGCAACGGCAACCGCATTAAGGTGGATTATTTCGTCTCACCGGACTGTATGTCTGCCAAAGTGCCGAAGCTGGTTCTCCAGCCTTTTATCGAGAATGCCTTCTTCCACGCATTTAATATTAAAACCTCGGGCAATATCTATGTCACCATTATGAAGGACCGCGATACGCTGCACTGCGAGGTGGTCGATACGGGAGACGGGATGGATCTGGATAACAAGGGGCGGATTCCGGCCTCTTCTGTCAGCAGACAACTGTTCAGCGGTATCGGCATCCGCAACGTTCATGACCGGCTGACACTGCTATACGGCGAGCCGTATGGCGTATCCATTTCCAGCACACCGGGCCAGGGGACGAAGGTTTCTATTAAAATTCCCTGCTGAATTATGGATTGAACGGTTGTTTTTGCAGCATACTAGCTAAGCACGCTGTGAACCGGTGCCGCATCAAAGGCGCCGGTTTTTTTGCAAATATAAGGATTTATATGTTTTACGCTATAAAACATCCTTATATTTCTCGCTGAAACGGATACCTGAAAGGGATACAGAGTATCGCCGCTTCGGATGATTAGGCTCCTTCTGAGGATGGGATAGCTGCTGCTACTTGATCGGTGAGGTTGGATTTGGACGGATTTGACCTAAAAAAAGTGCGAAAGGAGAAAATAAGTACTAATTTGCTCCTGGTGGAAGCGGATACAAAGACAATAATATCACTATTTTAACTAAATTAATTTCTAACGAAATTAAGGACCCGGATGATATTCTTTAAAAGAAAGCACTTTCAAATATACGATAGGGGGATATAGAACATGAAGAAAAAAGCTTCTGCGCTTCTGCTTGCGGGTTTTATGCTGCTAACGGCCTGCTCCAGTAACTCCAATAACCAGGCAAATACAGCGAATGAAGGGAAAACAGGCGCACCCAAGGAAATTACAGTCTGGGCATGGGACAAAAATTTCAATATCGCTGCGATGAATCTCGCGAAAGACGCTTATGTGAAAGAACATCCCGATGCCAAAATCAACGTTGTTGAATATGCACAGGATGATATCATCCAAAAGCTGAACACCGGTCTCAACTCGGGTACAGCTTCCGGTCTGCCGAACATCGTTCTGATCGAAGACTACCGTGCACAAAGCTTCTTGCAAACGTATCCAGACTCTTTCCAGGAGCTTGGCGATGCGATCAAGCCGGCTGATTTCGCTGACTATAAGATCGGGACAACCAGCTTTAACGGGAAGCAATACGGTGTTCCGTTCGACTCCGGCGTTGTAGGTCTCTATGTCCGTACGGATTATCTGCAGGAAGCAGGCTATAAAGTTGACGATCTTCAGGATATCGACTGGCAGAAGTATATTGAAATCGGTAAAGCAGTTAAAGCCAAGACCGGCAAAGATATGCTGACCCAGGACCCGAACGATCTGGGGCTGATCCGGATGATGATCCAGTCCGCCGGCTCCTGGTACCTGAAGAGCGACGGTAAAACACCAGATCTGAAGGACAATACAGTCCTTAAGGAAGCCTTCGAAACCTACAAAGAGCTGATGAACGCGAATATCGTCAAGGTTAACTCCGACTGGAGCTCATTCCTGGCTGGCTTCAACAGCGGTGATGTAGCTTCCGTTCCAACTGGCAACTGGATTACACCTTCGATAAAATCCGTAGCTGACCAGTCCGGCAAATGGGCGGTGGTGCCTTTCCCTAAACTCAAAAATGTGGCAAACTCCGTACATGCATCCAACCTGGGCGGCAGCTCATGGTATGTGCTTAACAATGACGGCAAAGAAGCGGCAATTCAGTTCCTGGCGGCAACCCTTGGCTCCGACACTGACCTGTACCAGAAGCTTGTGACTGACGTAGGCGTTATCGGGACTTACAAACCGGCTGCTGAAGGCAAAGCTTACACTGCTGCAGACGACTACTTCGGCGGACAAAAGGTCATCTCCGACTTTGCAAAATGGACTGCTGAAATTCCTAAAGTGAACTACGGCATGCACACCTATGCGATTGAAGATATTCTCAAGGTTGAAATGCAGAACTTCCTGAACGGCACGTCTGTAGATAAAGCACTTGGCGACGCCCAGTCCCAGGCAGAGTCACAGATCCAGTAAGCTTCTGGTAACCTCTGATTTCCCTGCTGTCCTCCCGTTCCGGCCGGTTGCGCCGTGGCGGGAGACGGCAGTTTCTCCGTTTTTTTGACTCACGCCTATATAGAGAAAGGATTGAGAGCTGTGAACCATACAATGCGCAACCGCGCAAAGCTTACGGGGTGGTTATTTATTGCTGCCGCCGTCCTTATGATTTGCCTGTTCTACTTTTATCCGATGATTCAGGCTTTGCTGCTGTCCTTCAAAACGGGCGCGGGAGCAAATCTTCACTTTGACGGATTAAGCAATTATAAACGGCTCTTCAGCGACAAAACCTTTTTTACCGCGGTCAAGAACACTTTTCTGTTCCTGATTGTGCAAGTGCCGCTCATGATTGTCTTTGCGATGATTATTTCCGTGTTGCTTAATGACAGCAAGCTGCGCTTTAAGGGATTTTTCCGTACTGCGATTTTCTTGCCTTGCGTAACCTCGCTTGTAGCCTATTCCGTCGTATTCAAATATCTGTTCGGCAATGACGGACTGGTGAATCTGGCTTTAATGAACCTGCATATTTTATCCGAACCGATCCAGTGGATCTCTGATCCCTTCTGGGCTAAAGTCACCATTATTATTGCAATAACCTGGCGCTGGACGGGATACAATATGATTTTCTTCCTCTCCTCGCTGCAGAACATCGACAACTCCATTTATGAAGCTGCGAAAATTGATGGTGCTTCGGGCCCGAGACAATTTTTCTCGATTACCGTACCGCTGCTCAAGCCGATCATTCTCTTTACGTCGATTACCTCGACCATCGGCACGCTGCAATTGTTCGATGAAATTATGAATATTACAAAGGGAGGTCCAGGCAACGCGACGCTCTCCATTTCCCAATATATCTACAATCTTTCGTTCAAGTACACGCCTGACTTTGGATATGCGGCTACAGTGTCGTATTCTATCGTGGTCATGATTATTGTACTGTCCTTCCTTCAAATCAAATTGGCAGGTGATGATAAATAATGAGAACGCTGCGCCGTGCCCCAATCTATGTGTTTTTGTCTATTGTGGCGATCGTGTCGATTTTTCCGTTTCTGTGGATGATTATCAGCGCGACAAATCTTTCGGTGGATGTGACCCAGGGAAGAATGCTCCCCGGTACGCACCTGTTCGAAAATATTAAAAACCTGACGGATTCGATCAACCTGGTCCCTGCACTGTGGAATACATTGAAAATTGCCTTGATGACAACTATTCTGGCTCTGTTGATTGCCTCATTGGCCGGATACGGATTCGAAATTTACCGCAGTAAAGCTAAGGATATCGTCTTCAATCTGTTATTGTTGTCCATGATGATTCCTTTCGCCGCACTGATGGTTCCGCTGTATCAAATGTTCTCGAAGCTGACCGGTACGGTTCCGGTTATCGGAGTGAACACACTGGCTGCGGTTATTCTCCCGACCTTCACCACGGCGTTTCTGATCTTCTTCTTCCGTCAGAGCTCTAAGATGTTCCCGAGGGAGCTTCTGGAAGCCGGCCGGATGGACGGATTGTCAGAGCTGGGATTGTTCTTCCGCATTTATGTTCCAACCATGAAGACGACCTATTCCGCTGCTGCCATCATTACGTTCATGTCTAGCTGGAATAACTACCTCTGGCCGCTGATCGTGCTGCAGACTCCGGAGAAACGGACAATCCCGCTCCTGATCTCGAACCTCGGCTCCAGCTACTCGCCGGATTTCGGTGTTATCATGGCTGCGGTGGTCATCTCCACACTTCCGACAGCACTCGTCTTCTTCCTGATGCAGAAGCAGTTCGTTGCCGGCATGGTTGGTTCCGTGAAATAACACATTAGGAGGGATTGGAAGTGACAGTTAGTCCAAGCTTGAGCTGGCTGGAAGATCCGGGCGTATTCAAGGTGAACCGGCTGGAGGCCCATTCAGACCACCGTTATTATTCGAATATGGCTGAAGCAGAGGCCGGAGCACCGATGGATATGCGCTACAGCCTGAACGGGAGCTGGAAATTCAGTTATGCGCCGAATCCGGCCAGCCGTGTAGAATCATTTTTTACAGAAAGCTATAATTGCTCGGCCTGGGACAGTATCCAGGTTCCCGGACATATCCAGCTCCAGGGCTTCGGCAGGCCGCAATATGTCAATACAATGTATCCGTGGGATGGCCTCAGTGATGTCCGTCCGCCGCATATCCCGCAGGAGCATAACCCGGTCGGCAGCTATGTGAAGGAATTCCGCCTGCCGGCGAACTTGGAGAACGGACCGCTGTTTATTTCCTTCCAAGGGGTGGAATCGGCTTTTTATGTGTGGCTTAACGGCGAATTCGTCGGCTATGCCGAGGACAGCTTCACCCCGTCGGAATTTGATCTGACTCCCTATCTGCGTGCAGGCAAAAACAAGCTGGCCGCCCAGGTATATCAGCGCAGCACCGGCGGCTGGCTGGAGGATCAGGATTTCTGGCGGTTCTCAGGCATCTTCCGCGATGTCTATCTGTACACTGTTCCGAAGCACCATATCCGCGACCTTGAGGTACGGGCAGAGCTGGATGATACGTACACGCGAGGAAGCCTGAGTGTGCTCATGCAGTTGCTTGATACTCCGCAGGAGGCTGTCAGCGCCAGGCTTGAGCTTAAGGATAACGCCGGTGAGGTGCGGCTGAGCGGTGAGGGCGTTTTTACCGGACAGAAGCTTACTCTTTCGGGAGAGGTTGCCGATGTGGTGGCCTGGAGCGCAGAGAACCCGTATCTGTACACACTCTGCATTTCGCTTATGGATGCGCAGGGAGATATCGTTGAAGCAGTGGTCCAAAAGACCGGCTTCCGCCGGTTCGAGCTGAAGAACAAGCTGATGCACATCAACGGCAAGCGCATTGTCTTCAAAGGCGTCAACCGCCATGAATTCAACTGCCGCCAAGGCCGGAGCATCACCCGCGAAGATATGCTGTGGGATATCCAGACACTGAAGAGAAGCAATATTAATGCTGTACGCACATCACATTATCCGAACCAGACGTTATGGTATGAGCTGTGTGATGAATACGGCGTTTATGTAATTGATGAAATGAACCTGGAAACTCATGGCTCGTGGCAGAAGATGGGCATTGTTGAGCCTTCCTGGAACATTCCGGGCAATGACCCGGATTGGCGGGACATCGTTCTGGACCGTGCCGTCTCTATGGTGGAGCGGGATAAGAATCACCCTTCCATTCTGATCTGGTCCTGCGGGAATGAGTCGTATGCCGGACAAGTCATTCTGGATGCGGCGAACTGGTTCCGCAGCCGGGACAACAGCCGTCTGGTCCATTATGAGGGCGTGTTCCACAACCGCGAGTATGATGCAACAAGTGATATGGAGAGCCGCATGTACGCCAAACCGGCGGATATCGAGGAATACCTGAACAATAGTCCGGAGAAGCCTTATATTAGCTGTGAATACATGCATGCGATGGGCAATTCCGTTGGCGGCATGCATAAATACACGGAGCTGGAGAATAAATACCCTATGTACCAGGGCGGGTTCATTTGGGACTATATTGATCAGTCGATCCTTGCCAAAGACCGCTTTGGACAGGAGTACTTCGCTTACGGCGGCGATTTCGGGGACCGGCCGACAGATTACAGCTTCTGCGGCAACGGCATAGTGTATGCCGACCGGGAGTGGACGCCGAAGCTGCAGGAGGTCAAATTCCTATACCAGAATTACAAGCTGGAGCCGGCCAAGACAGGCATCCGCCTCATTAATGAGAGCCTGTTCGCGGGAACGGAGCATCTTACGCTGGAGTACAGCCTGTACTGTGAAGGTGAGCTGCTCGGCACTTGGACTGCAGAGGCCAACGCAGCGGCGCAAAGTGAAATCCTGGTGCCGATAGCGCTGCCGAACTTGGACGAGACACCGGGCGAATACTGCATACAAGCCTCATTGCTGCTGAAAGAAGCGGAGCTGTGGGCTGAAGAAGGATATGAAATTGCTTTTGGAGAGTCTGTCTTCGTTGTGCAGGCAAATGCGGAGGCAGAGCAGGCCGCCGGTAAATTGAAGGTTGTTGAAGGGGATGTGCAGATCGGCGTCCTCGGCGAAAACTTCACTGTGCTGTTCTCCAAGCAAGCGGGTTCACTGGTATCGCTGAACTACCACGGCCGTGAGCTGATCGCAGCTCCTCCGGCACCGCTGTTCTGGAGGGCAACGACCGACAACGACAAGGGAACGAATCTCGGCTACAATGCTGGCTGCTGGTATGCCGCCAGCCTGGATCGTAAATGTGTTGAAGTGAGCCTGGCACAAGAAGAAGGGACTGTTACAGTAACCTTTGATTACCGGTTCAGCATTCATGCTGATCTGGCAGTGCAGACCGCCTATACCGTCTACGGTGACGGAACGGTCCGGGTACATACCCGCTATACCGGTGCTGCCGGACTGCCGGATCTGCCGATTGTGGCCTTATCATTTAAAATGCCGGCTGACTACAGCCACAGTGAATGGTATGCGATGGGACCGGAAGAGAATTATATCGACCGTGCGTTCGGCGCCAGACTTGGTGTGTTCAGCCGGAAGGTGGGGGAGCTGCCGTCCCGTTATCTTGTTCCGCAGGAGTCCGGGAACCGCACTGGCGTACGCCGTGTGAAGATTACCGACAATGCGGGAATCGGACTGCAAATTTCAGCGCCGGCAACTGCGCCTGTAGAATGCAATCTGTCGCCGTATACAGCGTTTGAGCTGGAGCATGCCAGCCATGCCTTCGAGCTTCCGCAGGTTCGCTACACTGTAGTGACCGTCGCAGGCAGACAAATGGGCGTAGGCGGCGACGACAGTTGGGGAGCACCGGTGCACAAGGAATATACCATTCCTTCGGACCAGACGCTTGAATATGAGTTCTTTATTTCAAGTGCGGGTACGGAAGAGAAATAGCAGTTGTAACAAAAACTATCTCTATGTAGTTAAAAAGCATGGCAGTGAGGGGGAACCCGGCACCGCCATGCTTTATTTTGTAGTCAAGAATGGCGCTTGCTCTGATCCAGCAGCTTCAGCTCCTTGGCCTGGACGATGGCTTTGGTGCGCCGGTTGACTTTTAGTTTGGCGAAGATGTTTTTTACATGCACCTTTACTGTGCCTATGGCGATAATCAGTTGGTCGGCGATTTCTTTATTCGACAATCCTGCTGCGAGTAAGGCGAGCACCTCAAGCTCACGGTCTGTAAGGGGTTCTTCCATTGTATCCTGCAACGGCGGGGCTTCTTGAGCCACCCCTGATTCTGGAGCGGAGGGCCCGGCTGAGTTCTGCAGCATACAGATCAGGATTCCATTTGACGCCATAGCCTGAAGGACAGCCATGCGTTCCTTGGCGAATACACCGCTTGCCAGCTTATTTTCGAGATAAAGCACGCCCAGCATGTTACTGTGGACCGTTACCGGAATGCACAGTGCGGACCCGGGCCGGTGCTTCGCAATATACGGGTTATGAATCAGCCAGCTATCCTCACCCCCGGTATAGTGGACCTCCTCCTGTGTGCGGAAAACATATCTGATCAGGCCTTCCGGCAGGAGAGAGCTGTCATTCATTTCTATCGGCGCAGGAGCAGCCTGATCTTCCGAATCGGCATATACCTGTATGTAGAGTCCGTCATTGCTGCCCATCAGCAGAGCGCCTTTGCTGGCACCTGCATATTTCATTATGGTATTCATAATTTCCGCAAGCACGGTGTCGATGTCCATCTGATTGGTTATCGCCTGAGTTGTTTTGAGAATCGCTGCAAGATCGAAGTTGTCAAAAGCACCAGTTGCATTCCCGGGATTATCATGGACAGATACTTCTGCCGTATGCTCTAGAGCAGCCCGGCCTGTCGGATTTGGTGCGCTTTCAGATGCCGGAGCAGCATTCTCACGCTGCTGCCATTGCTGCAGGAGCTTCTCCACCTGTGTCAGCTTCATTTGTACACCCCAATCAGTATATGCCTCGAAGGCCAATTGCAAATAAAATAAAGCTGTTTTCTTATTGCTCCGGCTCCAGTAATGGCTCGCGGCAAGCTCGCCCGCAAGGCTTGTTACCTGAACATCGTCCTGCTCTCTCGCTCCGCGGATGGCCTTATCGTATAGCTCCTCAGCACTCATGAAATCGCCGGAGGCACGCGCAAGCTCGGCTTGAAGGAGATCTGATCTGGGCTGGTACTTATCCGGGCTCCATGCCGCCCATTTTTTGAAACGCTTAAGATTGCTTAGCAGGCGTTTTTTAGTAGGGGCCTCTTTCCATGACTGTGCAGGACCGGCCAACAACGCAAGTGACTCGTATAAAAGGCATTCCGGCAAATGAGGCAGGTGCGTGGCGTAGTCTTCGTAAGACTCCGCTTGCCGTGCCCAGCGGATGGCTTTGTCATGATTGCCGAGCAAATAGCTAAGCTGAGCCTTATAAGTATTGTATTGAAAAAAGGTGGTGGCTGAAGTCTCCTCCATCTGAATCCGGCTCAGAAATTCCTCTTCGTCAAAGCCCGCGCTGTTGAAGGAGTCCGGCGCTGCCGTCCCGCCCTGAAGGGCAAGAATGAATTGTTGATACAGGTAGAAGTTCTGCTTCACGAACTCGTCATTTGTGGTATCAAGGATCACCATATATTCGGCTATCGTTCTTGCAAGCTCACTTAATGGCGCCCGGGTGTAGAGCGAATTAATATGCGCACCAATGGCATAGCTGGCAAACACATAGTCCCCCGATTCCAGACCGAAGCGGAGCGCCTTATCCAAATAAATGTCCCCTTCGCGGGCATCTCCGGCAAACTGGCAGAGTACTCCGCCGAACATGGTATAGCTTTTACTTTTAACAGAAGTGATGTTATACCGCTCGGAAAGCTCCATTCCAACCTTGCCAATGGCATAACCTTTATCAAATTTGCCCCAGGCACTCCCCAGAAGCATGCCATAAGCGGAATAAACGGCTGCGGAAACAGGGCTATTTCCATATTTAAGGGATAATTGAATGGCTCTGCAGATCAGCAGGAAAAAGATCTTTTTGTCCGTGAAGAAGGTGGAAGGAATAATCGCCAGAATGAGATTCATTGCGGCAATCCGGTCTTTGTCGGACATTTCCTCCAAATTAGCGAGCTTGTCATACCGGTTGCCCAGCAGCGCCTCAATTCGCATCGCTTCAATTAACAGTATGAATCTGCCCGGATGGGGTGAAATGATTATTTGGTGCTCCCGCAGACTCTCAAGACCAAGTGCAGTGCCTTCCAAATATTTGCCCTGATTAATGTATTGCATGATCCGGATCATTTGCACCCTGCTGCGCTCAGCCGTATTGCGCGCATGCTCAAGCAGGAAATTGATTTGCCTGTCAGAATCCTTGAAATTTCCGCATAAATATTCACATTCCGCTTGCTCCGCATGCAGCCCGAAGATGAGCTCGAAGTCGTTGCTCCAAGCCTCTGCCGGCAGAAGCTCTACCCCTTTTCGGAAATATCCCAGCGCAACATCGTAGGCGGAAGCCGCCTTGGCGCGGTTTCCCGCAGCAAGGTTTAATTGTACAAGCTCAAGGTTCTCCGCTGCTTTGGTTATTTGGCGTGAGCCTCTATTCAAATGGTTGACGACATCAAATGAAGTCTCTTCGTACCCGTCATCCTGCAAGCTTCGGCCTATTCGGATATGAAGGGCCTGTTTGGCTTCATCATCCATCTGACTGTAAATCAGCTTCTGGATATGATCGTGGGCAAAACGGAATTTATCTGTTTCATATGGCAAAATCATTCCTTCGGCTTCAATCGCGGCCCATTCAGTAATGGCCTCTTCGATCTTACGATTGGCAACGCAGGCAATCAAATGCGGGTGGAAGGTGCTGCCCACACAAGCGGCAATTTGGAGCAGCTCCTGCGCAGCACCCGAGAGACGCTGAAATCTGTGCTCCATCAGATCATTGATGGGATAGCTGGGCTCCTGACCAATGATCTGCCCCAAATTCCATTGCCAGCTTTGATTCCCGTGGTTGTATTGCAGAATGCCGTCGTCCTGCAGGTGCAGCAATATTTGCTTGAAATGAAAGGGGTTGCCGCCTGATTGATGATACAGCAGCTCGGTTAAGGACAGTGCAGCATCCGCCCCGCTATTCAGCGTCTCCATCACAATAGGGTTCATTTGCTCAAGGCTCAGCGGTGACAGATCAATATGGCGGATCACGGCTTGGTCGGTAACGCTTCCGTCCGGCTCGTACCCCGGCAGCCTGCTAAGGTCGATATCGTTATGGCGATAGGTGCAGACAAACAGCAGATACTGGCATTCCGGGTCGCATAGCAGCGCATCAATTAATTGCAGCGACGAAGCATCCGCCCATTGCAGGTCATCAATAAACAGGACGAGGGGATGTTCTTTGGAAGCCAGCGCTTGAACAAATTTGCGGAAAACATAGATGAACCGTTTCTTCGATTCATTGGCCGGAAGCTCCTCTGCAGCCGGTGTGGCGCCAAGGATCAGCTCCGCTTCGGGAATAATCGCAGTAATTACGTTGGCGCCCGCCCCAAGTGTCTCCTGCAGCTTAATTCTCCACAGCTCCGACTGCTCCTTGCGTTCACCCAGCAAATGCCGCATTAATCCGCGAAAGGCTTGAATGATCGGATGATAAGGGCTTTCTTTGGAGATTTGCTCGAATTTTCCGGTGATATAGAAAAAATTGCGGGCATGCCGCTGCTTGCGAAAAACCTCGTCGATGAGGCTTGTTTTACCGATGCCGGCTTCGCCTGATATGTAGACCATTTCTGTTGACCCGAAGCAAGCGGAATAAAAGGCCTGGCTCAGCATAGACATTTCATACTCTCTGCCATGAACCCCCGGTTCTTTAACAAAGGTATCTTGAGAACGTCCGATTTTGTCTAAATCTGCCAATAAAAAGCCGGCATTCTGATAGCGGTTATCCGGATTTTTGTCGAGCAGTCTCATGATGACAGCTTCCAGACCATCAGGCAGATGCCTATAATCATCGGTTAGCGGAGGAGGGACTTGTGTCAGATGCATGTACACCCATTCGAGCGGACCCTCGGCCAGAAAAGGCAAATGTCCGGCCCAAATTTCATAGAAAATAACACCTAAAGAATACAGATCGCTGCGCTCATCCACCGTCCGCAGCATTCTGCCTGTATTCTCGGGTGAACAATAAGGCAAGCCTGTGTCAGATATCCTGTAGCCAGCCGGACGGACGTAACCGTCATCCGAACGCTGCACCGCATAACCTGAATCTATTAAATAGGCCTCTTGTCCATTGGAACGAACACCGATTCTCTCCGGCCGTAAATCGAGATGAAGGGTCTGTTGCTGATGAAGCTGCAGGGTACAAGCCACGATGGACCTGGCGAGTGCGAGACGCGCCTCCGGGTTCATGCAGGTTTGTGCATTCATAAATTCCCTAAGTGTCATACCCGCAGGATGCCCTGGCGATACAGAGTCACGCTGCTGAAGTTTTGTATTACCGGTAACACTGTCAAATGGTTGGTCATCTCTCATTTTCGGACACCTCTGATGTTGGGCTGACTAGCGATTACATTCTATTGTAATAGAAGATACTTCTTTTTAGGTATAGAGAATTTTAAGTAATGGTTTTATTCTAGGAGCATGACTAATTAGGCTGAATTAAGCAATTGGGGAGGTCTGGGTGAAGAAATATGATGAATGCTTTCTATGCTTTTATTACTACTCTTATTATTGGAGTACTTATCTATGTGAAGATTTGGTGGGACGGACCCGGATTAAATTTTAAATTTACAAAATGGTATTTTGGTATTTTTTTCGTTGCGGCGGTGATTGTTGGGGGAGGCACTTTTTTCGTGAGTTAAATCATATATCGGTACCCCAATTCCGATTTGGTAGATAAAGCTGCAACTTACATAAGCGTTCTTTCGATTGCTTGGGAAGTCAGGAATGGAGGATATTTAATGCAAGCTATAAAACGGTACAAGCGCTGGATTGCTATGCTTCTTATATTCATAATTGCTTTAGGTCCGGCTTCTGAAGGAGTTGTGTCTGCGGCAGGTCCAGAGGTAGTGGATCAACAGCAGGCAAATGGGTCTGGAAATTCATGGGTTAATGCTGATTATCCAAAATATCAGACCTTTACTCCGGAGATTGCCGGAGAGCTTACCAGGATTGATCTGAACATTGCGGGGAGCTACGGATCACCGGGAGCCATGAAGGTGAAAATTTATAAGGAAGGCGACCTTTCGACCTTGCTTGCTGAAGCGCAATTGGCTTCTTACAGCTTAGGCTGGACATCGGTTGATTTCTCGGGAGCATCTCCTTATCTGCAGAAGGACACGATGTATAGAATGGTCGTTTCAACGGAATTCGGAGGCTCGCCTGGCTTCGGATGGTATATGATCGGAGGTGACCAATACACAAGAGGATACTCTCCGGCGTCCAATTATGACTTTTCTTTCAGGACGTATATGATTGCCGATTATTCCACTTCCCCGGCATTAAGCGGGATATCAAGCAGCGCATCCAGTCTTGTAGCGGACGGAGCGAGTCAGACGACAGTGACGGTGAAGCTGAAGGATGCGCAGGGCAGTGCTGTGACCACCGGAGGGGAAACGGTGGTGATCGGGACAACGTCAGGTACAGTTAGTTCAGTTACGGATAATCATGACGGGACCTACACAGCTACTCTGACAGCGCCGACAACGGCGGGGACCGCAACGATAAGTGCCGCATTAGGCGGCACTGTGGTGGGTGGGACGGCCACGGTGCGGTTCGTGGCCGGAGCGCCGTCCAGTGCGAACAGCACGGTAACCGTGGGCAGCAGTTTGCTGACGGCTGACGGAACGAGTCAGACGGCAGTAACCGTACGGCTGAAGGATGCGTACGGCAATGCTTTGACCACCGGTGGAGCGACGGTGGCGATTACATCAACGTCAGGTACGGTCAGTGCCGTAACGGACAAGAACAACGGGACCTACACGGCGACGCTGACGGCGCCGACAACGGTAGGGAATGCGACAGTCAGTGCCACAGTCGGCGGCACTTCGCTGCCAGGCACGGCCACGGTGCAGTTCGTGGCCGGAGCGCCGTCCAGTGCGAGCAGCACGGTAACCGCGGGCAGCAGCTCTTTGACGGCTGACGGAACGAGTCAGACGACAGTCACTGTGAAGCTGAAGGATGCGCAGGGCAATGCTTTGACCACCGGAGGAGCGGCGGTGACGATCACAACAACTTCGGGAACGCTTAGCTCTATAGCCGATAATAATAACGGGACCTATACGACGACGCTGACGGCGCCGACAACGGCAGGGAGTGCGACGGTCGTTGCCACAGTCGGCGGCACTGCGCTAACAAGCATGGCCACGGTGCAGTTCGTGGCCGGAGCGCCGTCCATTGCGAGCAGCACGCTAGCAGTGGGGGATAGCTCTTTGACGGCTGACGGAACGAGTCAGACGGCAGTCACTGTGCGGCTGAAGGATGCACAGGGGAACTTGATTACCACCGGAGGAGCGACGGTGGCAATCACCTCGACGTTAGGTGCGGTTAGCACCGTAACGGACAACCACAACGGAACCTACACGGCGGCGCTGACAGCGCCGGTAACGGTAGGGACCGCGACAGTCAGTGCCAGTGTAGGTGGCACTGAACTGACCTCCAAGGCCACGGTGCAGTTCGTGGCCGGAGCGCCGTCAGCGGAGAATGGCACAATCGCAGCGGATGACTTTTCGCTGACAGCCGATGGAACGAGTCAGACGGCAATCACTGTGAAGCTGAAGGATGCGCAGGGCAATGCCCTGACCACCGGAGGGGCGGTGGTGCTGATTACATCGACACTGGGTACGGTTAGCGCTGTAATGGACAACCATAACGGAACCTATACGGCAACGCTGACAGCGCCGGTAACGGTAGGGACAGCGAAGATCAGTGCTACTGTCAACGGCAGTGCGCTGGCCGGGGTGGTAATGGTTCAGCTTTTACCAGGTGAAGTGAGTTCATCCCACTCGACAATGACGGCAAGCGATCTGGTCGTGCGGGGTGATGGCAACAGCCAAGCCACCATTTATGTGAAGCTGAAAGACGCATACGATCATCCGCTTGCTGGTAAACGGGTGCAGCTACATGCCCAAGACGGAAGTTCTGTCACGGAGACCGTTTATGGAAGCTCTGTGTCCAAAGTGGTTTATGGATGGACCAATGCGGAGGGGCTTGCCACATTTACGGTCAGCAATACAGCGGCTGAGAAAGTGACTTATTCTGCCGAAGAAGAAGCGAGCGGCATAACACTGGATCAGACTGTGAGTATTACTTTTACGTATGACCAGCCGCCTGTTATCGGACTGCAGGCTGATCCGGCCGCTCCGACCTTTGGCAGTGTGAATATTACGGTCACAGCATCTGCGTACGGTGAATTCAACAGCATAGCTTCGGTGAAGTGGGCGGCGGGAAGCCGTTCGATAGCTTATTTTGATACACAGGGTACCGAAATTAAGGATCATTTCACCGTACAGGAGAATGGAGTTTATTCGGTCTATGTGGCAGATACAGCGGGCAACGCGAATGTCAGCCTGATTGATGTCCAGAACATCGTTCCTTTGAGCAGCAATGCGATCCTGATGGGCTGGCAGCTAATCGGACTCGGCGGGACGGTGAAGTTTGATTTTGATCCGGGAAAAATAATCAGTTCGCTGGAAGTCAGCAACTCGGTGCATGGGCTGAAAATGCTGCTGACCCCCGCAGATGTGTACTCTGCCGTCTATGTCAACGGATTCCCGGTAGACAGTAATTCGCCAACCAAGGAGTATGAGCTTGCAACAGGTCAGAATACATTCGAGGCCCGTGTCAAAGCGCAAGACGGCTCCAATAAAACATATACGCTCAACGTGATCCGGTCAGCGGCCAGCTCTGCTCCAAGCCCAACTCCGAGTCCCGTTCCGAGTTCAACACCAAGTCCAACTTCAAGTTCTGCTCCTGTTCCAAGCAGTCCTTCAGTTACTCCAAGCATTTCGAGTCAGCCGTCTCCGGGTATTGCCCCGGTAGTGTGGATTAATGATAAGAAAGTAACGGGGCTGGCGACACTTCAAACGGATGCAAATGGAGCGAAAACGATCGACGTTTTGCTGAATATGGATAATTTGCGCCAATTTCTCGATTCGTTGTCCAATTCTGCTGAAGCCAATCTCTCGATTTCAATTGAAGATGCGGCAGATAAACTGATGCTAAGACTCCCCGGTAATGCCGTTCCGCTCCTGGCAGGGAAGGCGGCTGACATTACTTTGAAAACTCAGCATGGACAATATCGCTTGCCGCTGGCTGAGATTACAGACCAGGCGTCTGCTTGGACGAATGATATGGAGGTCCAGATCGTAATTGAGCGTGGCAGCCTGGAAGCGGGCTTGCAGGAAGCAGCGCGTACAAATAATTTTCAGCTAGTGGCAGATCCGGTACATTTCAATGTCCTGGTAACAAGTAATGGCGGGAAAAAAGAGATTTCGAGCTTCAAGCATTATGTGGAGAGAGTCATTTACTTACCTTCGGATGCCGGGGGGGCATCAACGGCAGTAGTATGGGATCAGCGTTCCGGGGTACGCCCGGTCCCGACAAAATTCATTACAGTTGACGGACATCGGGCCGCTGTCATTCGCAGTCTTACGAACAGCACCTACGCAGTGGTATCCGCAACGTCCCAATTATCAGATATTCAAACACACTGGGCTGAGCCGGAAATTTCCAGCATGAGCAATAGAATGATCGTACAGGGAACAGAAGGAGGCCGATTTGCGCCGGAAGCTGTAACTACCCGGGCTGAATTAGCTGCAATGCTGGCAAGGGCGCTGGGATTGGCACAAGGAGACCATTTAGCCGGGTTCAGTGATGTAGGCGGCTTGAGCTGGTATAGCGGCGCTATAGCGGCAGTAAAAGCATACGGGATTATGGATGGCTTCGGAGATGGGTCATTCAGGCCGAATCAGAAGGTATCACGGCAAGAAGCAGTTGTTACGGTCATACGGGCGCTGCGGCTGGCTGATAATGGTGCGCTAACGGGCAGTGCCGGAGCGAAAGTGGATTTAGCCGTATTTGCAGATAGCGGCCAAATCGGCGGCTGGGCGAGTGAGGCGCTGCGGACAGCGATTTATGCGGGTTTGGTTAAGGGCTATGGAAATGAACTGCGTCCACAGAAGCCATTAACCCGTGCCGAGACAGCCGTGCTGCTGTACCGGATGCTGCAGCAAGCAGGATTAATTGATGGTTGATTCATAATAAAATAGGGATGCTCCACTCGCCAACTGTGAACCTTTTGGCCTCTGGAGCATCCCTTTTGTTGTTATTCTGTCACAGTGCTCTTCGCCAGCTCCTTGCGCACAATAGGCGCAACCTTCGTACCGAGCAGCTCGATGGCACGCAGGACTTCGCGGTGCGGCATGGTGCCGACGTTGACATGCAGGAAGAAGCGCGTAACGCCGAGGTTCTTGCGGAGCAAGAGAATCTTCTCGGCAACATATTCGGCATCGCCGACATAGAGGGCGCCGCGCAGGCTGCGCGCATCGTCATAGGTCGCGCGGTTGTAAGTCTGACCCCAGCCCCGCTCACGTCCGATGACATTCATCTGGGCCTGGGTGGAAGGGTAGAACAAGGCGGCAGCCTGTTCGGTGGTTTCACCGACAAAGCCATGCGAATGTGTGGCGATCTGCAGCTTGTCGGGGTTATGCCCGGCTTTTGCCGCGGCATCCTTGTAGAGCTTGACCAGCGGTGCGAAGCGCTCCGGCATGCCGCCGATGATGGCAAAAGCAATCGGAAGGCCAAGCATGCCTGCCCGGATTGCGGATTCGGGATTGCCGCCGCTGGCGACCCATACCGGCAGGGGGGCCTGGACTGCGCGCGGGTAGACCGGAAGGTTATCAATGGCCGGGCGGTGGCCGCCGCGCCAGGTTACTTTTTCTGAGGCCCTGATTTTCAGCAGCAGCTCCAGCTTCTCTTCGAACAATTCATCATAGTCGTCGAGACTGTAGCCGAAGAGGGGGAAGGACTCGATGAATGAACCCCGGCCTGCCATAATTTCCGCCCGGCCGTTCGACAGTCCGTCCAGTGTCGCAAAATTCTGATATACACGCACCGGATCATCTGAGGACAGCACGGAAACGGCGCTCGTGAGCCTGATCTTCTTCGTCATAGCTGCCGCAGCGGCAAGCACCACAGCAGGAGCACTGCCCGCATAATCGGCACGGTGATGTTCCCCGATTCCATATACATCCAGGCCGGCCTGATCGGCTAATACAATCTCCTCCACCGCCTCGCGCAGTCTTTCTGCGTGGCTGATTACCTTACCGGTTACCGGGTCCGGTGTAGTTTCCAGGAATGTGCTGATGCCTATTTCCATACTGTTTTCCATTTCGGCCATTTCAATCCGCCTCCTTTTTTCGTAATTTCATCTTACTATACTTTTTAATGTTTCTCAACTTTCGTAAGTGAGTTTTTTGTTGCACAACGCATAGTATACATGAAGCTGAACCTAAAAATGCCTGCAGCTCCCAAAAGGCGGAGCGGCAGGCGGATGCAGAAGTGCGGGTTACAGCTTTCTTTTGTTGACGGCGAGTTGAATGATCATGATTACCAGAGCGAGCAGTGCAATGAGCTGATCTGTACTCATGGGTGTCCGGCCTCCATTCCTGTTAAGGATGGCTCTGCCCGGACGGCATCTCCTCTCCAAGAAGCTGCTTCGTTCCCCTTATACAAACTATGAGCTGGTGAAGTGAAATAGTACTTCCTGTCGTGGGGAGTGCTGGCAGGTTATTTTGTGAGCGAATTTTTGGATACCCGTCTCAGTGGTAGCTGGAGTCATTGCGTTATGTTTCTTGCTGCTGGCGGGCAAAAGCCCTGCGGTCAAGACGATGGAGGTAGTCAAAGGAGCGCCGTGGGCCATTGTATTTTTATTAATTGGAATTTATGTCGTAGTCTACGGGCTGCGGAATGCCGGTCTTACGGATGTGCTGGCTGAACTGATCAATACCGTAGCCGGGCACGGGCTGTTTGCGGCAACGATGGGAATGGGCTTCCTGGCATCCTGGCGAACCTACTTCAAGACAGGGATTGTATTGACGATACCAACGTTGTTCATTACATTGCTCGGGTTATATTTGACGCTCAAGCTCACTTAAGCTGACCCAAAAAGACGGTGCGGGCCGCTTGGCCTGCACCGTTCTTTTTTTAAATAGGTTTCGCGTCATGGGTCATGCATTCAACTGCTGTACCGCCTAATCCTTCCGTTCCGGTCCGCCGTATCCGGGGTAGGTGACGACCGGCCATTTTACCTTGCGCAGCGCGTCCAGCAGTTCAGGGCCCACGTTCAGGTTGCTGCTGACAAGCGCCTCTGGCGTGAGCGCCATCCATTGATTCAGCGAGACGTCGGCGAAGCGGTCGCTCTTGAACATTTCCAGGAACCACAGGGTTTCCGTCCCGGTGTTCTGGATATAATGTCCGAAGGCAAAAGGAACATAACCAACATCCCCGGCTCTGTAATTGAAGGTGCGGGCTGCACCGTTGCCGCCGAAGACGGTCATCCGCCCTTGGCCGGTCAGGTAATACTGCCATTCGTCATTGTTCGGATGCCAGTGCAGCTCGCGCATTGCCCCAGGTTCAATTTCGACCAGCGCAGCGGCGATGGTCTTGGAAATGGGGAAATTGGAGGAGTCAACAATTCTCACGCTGCCGCCCGGAGTCTTCAGCGGAGGCTGGGCCAAGAGCTGATGCTTGAAGCTGAGGGGAATGTTACCGTAGGGGGACTGTACTTTTTGACTCTGCAAGGAGCCCGGAACCTGATCCTGGTAAATGTAGACCTGTTCCTTCGGGATACAGTCAAACGCGGAAGGCGGCACGCCGAAATTGGCTGACAGCACTTCCTTCGGCGTATGGGCGAACCAGTCGGAAATTGACAGCGTGTTCAGATCGGAGAAGCTGCCGTCGTCGAACACAAGCAAAAATTCGCAGCCTTCCTCCAGACCTTGAATGGAGTGGGGGATACCCGGAGGGAAATACCACAGATCGCCTGGGCCTACGTCGGCAATGAAGTTCCGTCCATTCTGATCTACTGCCGTAATCCGTGCGCTTCCGATCAGCATGTAGGACCACTCGGCCTGCTGATGCCAATGCAGCTCCCGCACACCGCCCGGGGTGAGGCTCATATTGACTCCGGCGAGCGTGGTGGCAACAGGCAGCTCTCTTACGGTAATCTCTCTGGACCAGCCTCCGTGATTTAGCTGCATGTGGGTGTCGGAGAAGGAAAATCTCAGATTGGGAATCAATCCGTTATCCGTTACGGGCGGGACGAACATATCCGGGTTCTCCCGGTCCCGCATTACATCGCGGGGGCCGAGGTCCACATTGCCGGTGCCGTCGCTTCGTATCGGCTGGGGAACCGGAAGTGAACTTAAGGAATCAGACTTGCTGGCAGACATGGCAAAGACTCCTTTCAGGATACTCAATGCTTCATGGAAATATATGCGAAATTCTGCCGCATATGATTGACAAACCCGGGTAAATGACCAGAATAGAAGTTGATAGTGTCCTGCGAAATTCGAAGCCGAAATTATAGGGAGAAGGTATCAGGAAATGGTAAAGGTTACTCATTCGGCCCTTCGCATAAGCAGAATAAGGGCAGTAATCGTTAGTTTGCTGGTTATTGTAGGGATTGCAGGAAGCAGCGTACTCCTGCCCGCGAGTGCTTTCGCAGCAGCAGGAGACCGTGGAGAACAGCGGTTGCCGCTGCTAATTAACGACAGCTATGTGCTGTTCCCGGGCAAGCTGGCCCCTTATATGAAAGAAGGGAGATTGCTCATGCCGATTCGGGCATTCTCAAATATGCTCGGAGCACAGCTAACGTATGATTCTGCGGACAAAAGCGTTACGTTCTCTTATATGGGGCAGGCTGTACGCGGAATTAAGGACGGCCGGATGAACGCCATATTCAGCGGGAATCTTGAAACATCGCTGGGTGTCGCACCGGAACTGAAGAACGGTGTGCTGTTTGTTCCCATGAGTGCTGTTCTGAAGGATTCGAAATCTATCCGCTGGGAGAACATGTCGAACCTGATTAACAAAGTACGCGGGGTAATCTGGGGGAGACAGGGGGTGACCTTGCCGCAGACGCAGCCGTTTCTGCTGCTTGCTCCATTCGTGTATACCCCGGAGACGGTAGACGGCACGTATAACCCGTTATTTCCTACTGCGCTATCGCAGGTTCATGCGGCTAATGGAGGCTACCGCCTGACCTTGGAAACGCTGAATTCCTCTCCATTCCTACTGGATAAAGGCAAGGTGGAACTGGAGCTTGTCACTGTTGACAGCCAAGGCAAGAGCGCGCGCCAGAGTGTTGCCGGTCCTGCAGCAAGGCTGGATAAGGGTGGCAGAGCGTCATTTTCTTTAGCAGTGCCCGCAGAAGCGGAGTATGTTATTTTCCGTTCGCAGATGGTAAGCGCGGAACAGAAGTAAGTAGATCTTAACGATAATCAGAGAGCTGGGTACACACATATGACAGATGGCGGACAACAACGCTACCGCTTCAGTGAAGCGCCAATTTGGGAGCTGCAGCGCAAATATTATGAAGAGCTGGGCATGCAGGCCTGGAAAAACGACCAGGTTCCGCAATATATTACGAGCAACCCGATGATCGGGACCGCCTATGCGGAGATGATCTTCGGTTTTTTACAGGACCGCGCAGGGTTGGGACAGACCACGGAACGGGTCATCATTCTGGAGCTGGGGGCAGGGGTGGGGCGGCTTGCGTTCCATGTGCTGCATCAACTGAGCCAATTAATTGAATATGCGGGGCTTACGCTTCCCCCGTTCACTTATGTAATGAGTGATCTGCCCTGGAAAAATATCAACGGCTGGCAGCAGCATCCCGGCCTCAGGCCTTTTGTGGAGCAGGGCATCCTTGATTTCGCACGATTCGATGCAGTCGCGGATACAGAGCTGCACCTGACAGAGAGCGGCATGGTAATTGTACCGGGTTCGCTGGCACAGCCGCTGATGGTGATCGCCAACTACTTTTTTGACAGTATTCCGCAGGAGCTGCTCTATGTGGATGAAGGCAAAATTTATGAATGCGAGGTATCGCTGCGCTACCCGGAGCAAGCGGCAGAGATGGGCACCTCCGAGGTGCTCAGGGATCTCATCCCCGAGTATCACTACCGCCGGGCGGCTGGCTATGAAGAGGAATCGTATCCGTACCGCGAGGTTATCGCCTTCTACCAGGAGCGGCTGGAGGATTCGCATGTGCTTTTCCCGGCGGCTGCGCTGGGATGTATGGAACGGCTGAAGGCGCTATCGGGCGCGGGGTTCCTGCTGCTGACCGCCGACAAGGGCGACCACCGGCTGGAGAACTGGGAATTTGTCGAGCCGCCGAAGCTGATTCATCACGGAAGCATTTCGCTTACAGCGAATTATCATGCGATGGTGTGTCATTTTGAGCAGAAGGGTGCATTATCCTCATTTACTGAGCATCATTACAAGAACCTGAACGTCGGCTGTATCTACATGCTGGAGGAGCCGCAGCGCCATGTACAGACCCGCTTGGCGTACCACAGATTTATTCAGCGCTTCGGACCGGATGATTTCTTCAGCATGAAGCTGTGGATCGACCAGAACTACGACAGCAGCGGAATACAGCAGATTCTGGCGTTCTGGCGGCTAGGCGGCTACGATGCCGAGCTGTTCATCCAGAGCGCGGAGCGTATCTCCAGCCTGCTGGAGGATGCCAGCGACGATGAGATTCTCGATTTGAAGCTGGGGATCGACCGGATGTGGGCTGGGTTCTATCCGATGCCGCAGCGGTATGATCTGGCCCTCGACAGCGGTCTGCTGCTGTTCGAAATGGGGCTGTACGAGGAATCGCAGCGTTACCTGACGCAATCGCTAAGGGAGACGGAGGACGAGCCTGTGGTCACGGTGCTCTACTGCCTGGCGATTTGCAGCTATGAGCTTGAGGATCTGGAGGCTGCGCGGGAGTATACACGCCGGGCGCTGGTGCTTGAGCCGGAGCATGAGGAGGCGCTGGATTTGCTGGCTGCGCTCAGCGGAGACTGATGACGGCTTTACAGCGCTGCTGTTTTTTTGTAAACTACTAGCAATTGAATCGAAACGCGATGATGAGAAGAGTAGATATATCCATTCTTTCACAGAGAGCCCCGGACGCTGAAAAGGGGCAAGAAACGGTATGTTGAACCAAGTCTCTGAGTGGCGTATCGGAACCGGCAGATTCCGGGGATGGTGCGACAGGAGCTCCTGTTACAGAGCTAGAGTATAAGCCTTGCCTGCCCGGCAATGCCGTACTTGATGAGATTAATATGGCGACATATTAATAAACCTGGGGTGGTACCGCGAGAATCTCGTCCCCAAGACCATAAGTCTTGGAGGTGGGGTTCTTTTTTGCATGGTTAAAGCTTGATAGCGGTCATCACAAACACACAGGAGGGTTCACACATGAATAACAGCACAGAAGCCGCAGCAGCGGAGAATTATATGGATAAGCTGATCAGGGAAGATATCGAGGCTGGAGTCTACAGCAGGGAGATCTGCACCAGGTTTCCGCCGGAACCGAACGGGTATCTGCATATCGGCAGCGCCTTTGCCACTCATACGAACTACGGGATCGCGCAAAAATATGGCGGTACCTTCCATCTGCGCTTCGACGATACGAATCCGCTCAAAGAAGATATGGAATATGTGAAGGCTATCATCGAGGACATCGAATGGCTGGGCTGCAGCCCGGGGGAGCATATATACTACGGTTCGGACTACTCCGAGCAAATCTATAACAGCGCGGTCGCCTTAATCCGCAAAGGCAAAGCTTATGTCTGCGACTTATCGCCGGAAGAGGTGACGGCCTACAGAGGCACACTGACGGAACCGGGCAAGGACAGTCCTTACCGTAGCCGCTCCGTGGAGGAGAATCTGGAACTATTTGAGGGGATGAGACAAGGGGCCTATCCCACCGGTTCCCGGGTGCTGCGGGCCACAATCAGCATGGCCTCCCCGAACATCAATCTGCGCGACCCGGTGCTCTACAGAATTATCCATGCGGAGCATTACCGCACAGGGGATGCCTGGTGCATCTATCCGATGTATGATTTTGCCCATCCGATTCAGGATGCCATTGAAGGGATTACCCATTCTCTGTGCTCGCTGGAATTCAAGGATCACCGGCCGCTGTATGATTGGGTGCTGGAGGAGCTGGGCATAGAGGAAGCGCCCAGGCAGAGAGAATTCGGACGGGTCAATCTGACGGGAGTGGTCACCAGTAAGCGTTATCTGAGAGAGCTGGTTGCGGGGAATTATGTGGACGGCTGGGATGATCCGCGGCTGCCCACACTGCGCGGTCTGCGGAGACGGGGCTTCACCCCGGAGAGCATCCGCAGCTTTGTCCGGGAGATCGGCATGGTCAGAAACCAGACGATGGTGGACTTCTCCATGCTGGAGCATTGCCTGAGACAGGATCTAAAATCCAGTGTGCCAAGTATAATGGCGGTGCTCGACCCGCTGAAGGTTGTTATCACCAATTATGAAACCGCAGCGACGGAATGGCTGACGCTTGCCAATAATAGCGAGAATGCGGAGCTGGGCGTGAGAGAAGTGCCGTTCTCGGGCGTTGTCTACATTGAGCGCGAGGATTTCATGGAGGAGCCGTCGCCGGGTTTCCGGCGGTTGATCCCGGGCGGCGAGGTGCGGCTGAAGGGAGCGTACATTATTAAATGCAATGAAGTTATCAAGGATGAGGCAACCGGTGAGATTAGCGAACTGCGCTGCACCTATGACCCTCTGACCAAAAGCGGCAGCGGCTCTAGCGAACGGAAGGTCAAAGGAACCTTGCACTGGGTCTCAGCCAATCACGGCATAGCGGCGGAGGTGTATCTGTATGAGAAGCTGCTGAAGGATAATGACGGTCCCAAGGCGGAAGGCGAAACCTGGGAGGCGTATATTAATCCGGATTCCATGAAGCTGATGAAGCATTGCCTGGTGGAGCCTTTTGCGGCTTCCGCCAGACCTGAAGATAAATTTCAATTTATGCGCCAAGGCTATTTCTGTGCCGACAACAAGCTGTCCAGTAGGGAGCGGTTGGTGTTCAACCGTATCGTTCCGCTGAAGGACACGTGGAGAGGAGGAAAATAAGCTTTCATGAAATGAATTTGAAAAACCAAAGGGTGAGTAACTTCATGTTCAACATATTTTCTTCACATTCCCTCCTTATAATGAAGCTCAGAACCCTGAATTCTGAAGGAGGCAAAGTGATGAACTGGTCCTGGTTAATTGCACTGGTCTGTCCGCTGATGATGATCTTTATGATGTTTGGCATGCGCGGAGGACATGGGCATGGCGGGCATGCGCGGCGGGAGCCGAAGCTGGAAGAGCTGCAGAAGGAGCTCAATGAGCTGAAAGCGCAAAATGAAAAAATGCGGGCAGATATTCACAGCATTACTTCTTAACGGCATGAAGGAATTAGGCACGAACCAGCATCGGGCGAGCGCCCAGGAATGACCCTGAAGCTCGTCCGTTTGTTTTGAAATAAGCATCTGAACGTAGGCCGCACTCTGTGGGGCTTTTTTTCATATGAATAAGAAAGCCCACGAAAGTCTATACGTGATTGCATTTTCTCCAATAGAATGCCCATGACGCAACGATATTTTTCATTCTGCTGTATTTTGTGCAATTGATTTTCGGGATTTCTGTTCAAACCGAGCTTTCGGCGGAAATCTGCTGCACCAAATACAACAGGTTCTGTTTTTCAACGGGTTTGTAGCCAATCTATTGTAGAGAGTGCAGCAGATTGCGTCTCGCTCCAGGAATAACCCCGGAATGGCGGGCATTCACACTAGGCTAAGAGTGCCAAGTATTTGTTTGCGCAAACCCATTTACATTTTTCAATAAGCGGATTATAATAAAATTAAATTAAAGTTGCACCAGGGAAACTTTCGTGTATGCAGACAACTTTTCCGGGCAAGAGGAGGGATAGAAATGATGGAGCAAACTGTAGCAGCAGAAGCAACTCCAATGATTAATAGCCGTAAGAACAAAATTTCAGCACAGGATGTGCTAAATGGGGATGTAAAAGGACTTAAGCGGCTCCTTCCTTTCCTGGGCCCGGCTTTTATCGCTTCCGTAGCGTATTTGGACCCGGGGAATTTCGCCACTAATATTACGGCAGGCTCGAAGTACGGATATCTGCTGTTATGGGTAATCTTCGCATCGAATCTGATGGGTGTTCTTATCCAGTCGTTGTCCGCCAAGCTGGGCATTGCCACCGGCAAAAATCTGCCGGAAGTGGCGCGGGAGAGATTTCCGAAGGGCGTATCCATTTTCTTGTGGATTCAGAGTGAGCTGGTCATTATCGCCACTGATTTGGCGGAGTTTATCGGAGCAGCCCTCGGACTATATTTATTGTTCGGCATTCCGATGCTGCCCGCCGCACTGATTACTGCAGTCGGTTCGTTCGCTATTCTCGAGCTGCAGCGGCGCGGCTACCGTACACTGGAGGCGGGGATCGCGGCGATGGTGATGATGGTCGTGCTGGCCTTTACGTTCCAGGTCATTATGGCGAAGCCGGATGCCGGGGCGGTTGTGGCCGGAATCTTCACTCCGCAGTTCCAGGGTGTGGACAGCATCCTTCTTGCTGCTGGTATACTCGGCGCAACTGTGATGCCGCATGCGATCTACCTGCATTCCTCCCTGACACAGAGCCGTATCGTCGGGATTGATGATCAGGAGAAGAAGCAAATTTTCAAGCTGGAATTCATTGATATTCTTATTGCAATGCTCATTGCCGGTGCGGTCAATATGGCGATGGTAGTAGTGTCTGCCGCGTTATTTTTCAAAAATGGGCTGGTGGTGGAGGATCTGGATGTTGCCTTTCAGCAGTTCAGTCATCTGGCCGGTCCGGTTACGGCAATTTCCTTCGGTCTGGGACTTCTCATCGCCGGACTCTCCAGCTCTTCGGTAGGGACAATGGCCGGTGATGTGGTCATGCAGGGCTTCATTAATAAAAGAATTAATCTCTACCTGCGGCGGGCGATTACAATTATTCCTCCGCTGGCGATTATTGCCTTCGGCATTAACGCTACAAGTGCTCTGGTCATGAGCCAGGTGGTGCTCTCGTTCGGGATCGCCTTTGCCCTGATTCCGCTGGTGATCTTCACCAGCAGCCGCAAGATTATGAATGGGCTGGTGAACCGCAAGATCACTACGGTTCTGGGCTGGCTTATCTCGGCGCTGGTCGTATCGCTGAATGTGTTCCTTGTCGTGGAGATGTTCATCTAAAAGCAAACAACGGGACCCTCCTGAGCAGGAAGGTCCCGTTATTTATAATGATCAAGATAGAGATGGGATTAACCTGTCTTGCTACTGCTTCACGATATCCTGTACGGCTTTGTCGAGCTTTTCCAGAAGCTGGTCACGGTTCACTTGGCCGCCGAGATATTCCTGCATCGCAGCCCCGAAGCCTTGAGTTACGCCGTCCGGGAACATATCCCAGTTCCAGCCGAGCGCGGCAGCGGATTTCTCCTGTACGGCAACCGCAACCTGGCCGATATCTGCCGCGTCAGTTTGAATATTGGTTTCAGCCGGGATGAACTTGAATTCTTTGGTCAGATATTTTTTGCCGGTTTCCGAGCTTACCAGCCAGTTGAGGAAGGCTTTGGCTTCTTCGGGATGCGCCGATTTGCTGTTCACAATATAGTTGTTAGGCACACCTACGAGAATCGTTCCTTCTTGGTCGCTGATGGGAAGCGGAAGGAGGCCGAGATTCATCGCCGGATCTATTTTGTCGATATCGCCCTGCGTCCAGTTGCCCTGCATCATCATGGCCGCTTTGCCGGAGGCAAATTCAGCAACCTGGGTAGCGTAGTCGGTCGTCATTTTATTATCCTGGGCATTGTCAAATATAACATCTACCAGGTCAAGCCATTGCTTGAATACGGCATTGCCCTTGATGGTTTCCGTACCGGCTTTGACATCCTCGATGAATTTCTTCGGATCGGGCTGGTGGGCCAGACCTACGTTAACCAAGTGAATTCCCATCGACCACCATTCATTGGTGGCTTCAAACGGGGTGATGCCTGCGGCTTTCAGCTTGGCTACTGCGTCTTTCAGTTGCGGCAGTGTTTTCGGCTCTTCGGTAATGCCTGCTTTCTTGAACAGGTCTTTGTTATAGATCAGTCCGTAGCCTTCAACGTTCATCGGCATGCCGTACAGCTTACCGTCTACAGTTGCCGGTGCTTTGGCGGTTGGAATAAGATTAGCCGCCCAAGGCTCATTGGACAAATCTGTGGCACGGTCCATATAAGGAACCAGGGCAGTATAGCCGCCGTTATTAAAAATTTCCGGTTCAGAGCCTGAGGCGATTTCGGCCTTCAGCAGCGCACCGTAATCTTCACCGCCGCCGTGGGTTTCCACTTCTACCTTAACGCCGGTTTCTTTCTCATATTCTTCGGCCAGCGCGTTAAGCTGCTCGGCAATTTCAACCTTGAACTGGAACATTTTAATCGTTACATTCTTGGCCGGGGCTGTGGTAGCTTCGGGTGACGCTGCTCCGGCATCCGGTGAATTGGCAGCGTTTCCACTTGTGGCGGAATTGTTGTTGCCGCTATTGCCGCAACCTGCGATAATAAGTGTGCAAACGATTGCGATAATAAAAGCAAGCTTTCTTTTCATAGTATAACCTCCCTGGTCTAGTGGTTCCTACACCTTGATCGTAATGTAATTGCGAGTGGACTTACACTTAATATTTTGCTCGAAAAAGTGGATATTGTTGCAAAGGGCTTATCCCTTAATGGAGCCGGCGGTGACACCTTCAACAATATAACGCTGCAGCGACAGGAAAAACAAGAGAATCGGCGTAATCGCCATGACCAGGCCTGCCAGGGCAAGGTCCCACTTCTTGGTGTACTGTCCAAAGAATTTCGTGACCGCCACAGGCAATGTGGTCAAATCCTTGTTCCCTCCAATGACAAGCACCGGCAGCAGATAATCGTTCCAGATCCAGAGCGTATTCAGGATAATAACTGTGACGATGATTGGCATCAGCAGCGGGAAGACGATGCGGAAGAAAACACCGTATGGACTAGATCCATCGACCCGCGCCGCTTCCTCCAGCTCTATAGGTACCGTCTTGATAAAGCCGTGGAACAGGAACACCGACAGCGGCATCCCGAAGCCGAGATAACAGGCCACAATGCCGTACAGCTCTCCGCGCATTTCCAGCAAGCTGGTGACCCGGACCAATTGCAGCATCAGGGACTGGAACGGAATGATCATGGCAGAGACGAGCATCAGGAACACAAAGGAATTGAAGCGCGACGGTTTTCTGACGATCTGATACGCCGCCATGGAGCTGAACAGCACGATTAAGATCACACTGAGAACAGTGATTTGCAGGGAGTTCCAGAACGCCTGAGGGAAGTTGATCGCATCCCACACCTTGGAGTAATTATCCCAGTGGGATACCTGCGGGAAGGATGCGGCATCAATAAGAATATCCTTCAGCCCTTTGACTGAATTGCTCAGCACCAGGTAGAACGGGGACAGGAACACTAGAGCCAAGAGGATAGCGGCGATTTCCAGAATAAAATTGTTAAGGCGGTATCTGCTGCTGTGCATTATGCCGACACCTCTTTTCGTTTAGTAAGCCAGACCTGTGTGACGGTGATCAGCGAGACGGCGAAGAAGAAGAGCAGCGCTTTGGCAGTTCCAAGACCGTACCGGTTGTTGACCAGCGCTTCCGAATATATATTGTAGGCCAGCGACTGGGTAGAGGTTCCCGGTCCGCCTTTGGTCAGCGACAGGTTGAGATCGAACATTTTGAAGGCGTTGGAGGTCGTCAGGAACAGGCAAATCGTGATCGCCGGCATAATTAGCGGGACATAGACGCTTTTGAACAATTGCGGAGCGCGGGCACCGTCGATCTGGGCGGCTTCGATCAGGTCCTTCGGAATCCCAGCCAGTGAAGCGATATATATGACCATCATATAACCGGCGGTCTGCCATACGAACACGATAACGAGACCCCAGAATCCGGTGTTCGGCGTACCCAGCCAAGGAAGCTGAAAGAAGGACAGGCCGGTGATTTCGCCGATAGTGGAGAAGCCTTTGGTGAAAATAAACTGCCAAATGTAGCCCAGCAGAATGCCGCCGATTACATTGGGCATGAAGAAAATTGTGCGCAGCACCTTCTTGGTCTTCAGCGACGTCATGAGCAGGAAAGCGAGCAGAAGTGCCAGAACGTTCGCGGCAATCACGGATACCACGGTAAAGCGCAGGGTAAAGACCAGCGATTCCCAGAACTTATCGTCATTTGTAAAAATCCGTTTCCAGTTGGCTGCGCCGGTCCAGACTGCCTTGTCCAGATCCAGCCCGTTCCAGTTGGTGGAGGAATAGTAGAAGCCGAGAACGAAGGGTATGACCACAATGGTCAGGAAGAATAGCAGGCTTGGCCACAGGAAGATGATTTGTTGTCCCCAGCCTTTTTGCAGGCGCAGAGCTTTTCTCATATGGAGTCTCCTTTGTATAGTTAATCTACCGGTTCACACCTTCATTATAGGTAGGCCCGGGAATCACCAACACTCAATTTGATGATGATAAAAGTGGATTATATTGCAGCGCTTTAATCGCACAACTTAAGCGAATGCTTCCGCCGCAAAACTTTCAGGAGGAACAAGACATGTTCAGAAACAGCATCCGAACCCGGCTGATGGCGCTTGTGCTGTTGGCCTCGGTGATTCCGTCGGCCATTTCGGTTACATTCTCATACCTCTATACGAAGCAATCGGTCACCGAGCAGTCCGTGAAGCAGAACACGAAGCTGTTGACGCTTGGCGAAGCCAATCTCAGCAGCTATTTCAGCGGAATGAACCAGCGGGCCATGTCGCTGTACAGCGGAATCAATGTTCCCAGCTCCTTCTATACAACCCTGCTTACCGCCAAAAGCCAGGATCATGCCGCTGCCGGCGCGGCCGTTCCCGATAACCGGGCCATTATCTCCACCCAGCTATACAACCTGTTCCTCTCGGATCAAAATACCTTCCAAATCCATCTGTATGTCCGGGCGGCCAGGCAGTCCAATCTGCTGCTGGGCGGCTATTTCCGCAGGGAGGTGAACAGCAGCTATGCCTTGACGGAGCACCCGGAAGGGACATACCGCCCTTATATCGAGGTGACCCATATGGATCATCAATACGGGGTGAAGTCCGGGTTCCCCAATTTGAAGCCTGGAAGCGAGCCGGTATTCACCGCTCATTTTCCCATCTACCGTACACCCAGCTCCGATGTCCTGGCTGATCTGTCCATTGACTACCGTCTTGCGGAGCTGGAGGGAATCGTCAAATCCATGTACAATTCGGATACGGAACGGCTGTATGTGCTGAACGAGCAGGGGCAGGCGCTGTTTGCTTCCGATCCGGACTGGATCGGCAAGCCGGTAGTGGCAGGCTGGAGCCGGCTTCCGGGGGATCAGGACAGCGGCCATTTCACCTGGAAGAAGGATGGCTTCAAAGGGATTGTAATGTACCGGCACATCGCGGACCCGTTGTTCAAGGGCAGCATTATCAAGCTGGTTCCCTATGAGGATCTGTATGGGGATGCGCGAATCATCACCCGCTTCAATACCGGGATCGGCGTATTGTTCCTGTTGCTGGGCGGAATTAGTGCGGTTCTCATCTCCATTGGCTTCACCAGACCGATCAAGAAGCTGATCTCCTTCACCCAGAAGGTGCAGATCGGCCAGCTTGATGCCCATATGGATGTCGAGCGGGAGGATGAATTTGGCCTGCTGACCCGCAAAATCACCGGCATGACCCGGACAATCAACGACCTGATCCTCAAGGAATACCGTCTCGAGCTGGCGAACAAGACCAACCAGCTCAAGGCGCTGCAGGCCCAGGTCAATCCGCATTTTCTGTACAATGCCCTGCAGTCTATCGCCAGCCTGTCCTTGCGCTACAACGCGCCGAAGGTGTATGATCTCATCTATTCGTTAGGCAGCATGATGCGTTATTCAATGAATACGGAGCGGATACAGGTACAGCTCCGCGACGAAATTGAGCATGTGCAGAATTATCTGATCCTCCAGACGGAGCGGTTCGGCGAAGAGAATCTGCGTCTAATTGTCGATGCGGAAGAGGACGCGCTGGAGGTAGTGGTTCCCAAGATGATCCTTCAGCCTATTGTGGAGAATATCTTCAAGCACGGCTTCGCAGACGGCATCCGTGAGGGGATGATCTTCATCGGCTGCGCGCTGGATAAGCAGGGAAGGCTAATATTGGCCGTCAAGGATAACGGCAAGGGGATTGAGCCTGAACGGCTGGCCGAAATCACGGCCGGACTTGATAGCAGCGGCAGAACGGAGCATGAGGAGATCGGGCTGTACAATGTGCTGGCCCGGCTCCGCCTGCAGATAAGCAGCGAAGCGCAACTGGTGCTGCGGGATAATGAGGATGGAGGTTTAACGGTTACGCTCATTATTCCGCTGGACAGCGACCACTAACATAAAGGAGCGGCAGGCCATGAAGGTGCTGATTGTAGACGATGAGAAGCATGTGCGGGAGGCGATCCGCTATTTTGTTCCGTGGGAGAAGCATAATATTAGCGGAATTTACGAAGCGACCAACGGGCAGGAAGCGATGCAGATTATGCAGGAGCAGCAGCCGGCCATTGTGTTCACGGATATGCGGATGCCGCTCATGGACGGAGCGGAGCTGCTGGAATGGCTGCACAGCCATTATCCGAATACGAAAACTATCGTGATCAGCGGCTATCAGGATTTCAATTACGTGAAGCCGGCAATCGTATACGGCGGTACAGATTATTTGCTGAAGCCCTTGAACAGCAAGCAGTTGATCGCCGCCGCCGAGCATGCCTTCAAGCTGTGGCTGGAGGAGGAAGAGGAGCGGCAGCAGGTGCACCGCCAGAACATGCGGCTGAACGAGCTGCGTCCTCTCTACTGGGATAAAGTGCTTTCAGACTTGGTGGCCGGACAGGCCTCCTTTCAGGAGCAGAGATCTTCGCTGTGTGCGGAGCTGGGGATGCCGGAGACGGCGGCAGAATGCAGAATAGCCGTCCTCACGCTTCAAGGGGCGGACTGCCGGCTGCTGCAGAGATTTCATGGTGACGTGGGACTGACCTCTTTCGTGCTGGCCAATGTCTGTAACGAGGTGCTCTCGCAGAAGCAAAGCGGCTTTGCCTTCCGTAGCTGGCAGGCCGGAGTCGATCTTGTGATTCTGTTCTGGACAGCCGCTGCGGAAGCTGACGAAGAAGTGAGCCGTATCAATGAATCCATTGGGCAGACCTATGGTGTGCAGCTAGATATCGGGCTTAGCCGGGTCAATGCTTTTCCAGACGGGCTGCAAACGGCCTTCCGGCAGGCGCGGCAAGGTCTGAACGAGCGGAATCTGCTCCAGCGGGAGGGGCGTATTCATCCCTATCGGGGACATCTGCATGATAGTATGCCTGAACAGGACTACGCTCCTGAGCCGTTGTTCGACAAGCTCGGAATAGCTGTCCTCTCTGGCGATGTGGAGAAGATGGAACGGGTGGTGGACGATTGGGCTGAGCAGCTCGGCAAGCTGTCCCTACTTACAGAGAGCAGCTTGCTGCGGCTTCAGGAAGAGATTGCTTCGGTGCTGAAGCGCTGGCGGCCGGAAGAGGAGATCACGCTTGAGCTTTGCTATGACAGTGAAGGGCTGTTCTCCGTGGCGAATTGGCGGGGACAACTGAAGGCGCTGCTGCAGCGCCTCTCCAAAGGAAATTCCCAGTCACCGGACAGCCGGCTTGTTCTGGAAATCAGGGAGTATCTCAATCAGAATTATGCGCAGGATATGACGCTTCAGCATATAGCCGAGCGCTTTTTCATCAGCAGGGAGAATGTCTCACGCAAATTCAAGCAGATCACAGGGGAGAACCTGTCCGATTATTTAGCCGGCCTGAGAATAGATAAAGCCAAGACACTGCTGCAAAATACAAATCTGCGCCTGTCGCAAATTTCCGAGCTGGTCGGCTATGAGGATGAGAAATATTTCAGCCGTGTCTTTAAGAAATCCACCGGACAGACGCCGCGTGAATTCCGCAAGCAGGAAGAGAAATCATAATGAATTTCATTGATTTTTCCTAAATATTCATTTCAGTTTTCCCTGGCGTTTGACCGATATAATGATATAGGTATTTGTACATATATTCATTCGGAGGATTCGGGAGGACAGGGTATGGAAAGGTATTTAGGCAGAAAAGTTAAAAATGACTTGATTAATTCCTATGGAGTAACGGTCATCCCTGCAAACAGCATTCTGAATGAAGAACATCTGGAACTCATTCGCAAGCAGAAAATAGATATTCTTGATATCATTTTTATAAATGAGGATGGGCAAGGGCCTTCCTGCCGGGAGTTAGTCTACAATGCTGTGAGCCTGTCGAAGGAGTTATTTGAATCCGTCCGGATTTCACGCAAGGTTCCGCTCGCGGATATCCGCAAGGATGTAGTGCCCGCTGTTCAGGAAATAGCCCGCAATCCGGATATCTTTGCCATGTTCCATGCGATTCAGGGGAAGGACGACTATACCTATCAGCACAATATCGGTGTGGGCGTATTATCCACGCTTATCGGCAGATGGATGAATATGGGCGAGGCCGAGCTGTCGGTGCTCTCGCTAGCCGCAACCCTTCACGATATCGGCAAGCTGAAGATCCCTTCTGAACTGCTCAACAAGCCGGGCAAGCTGACCACCCAAGAATACGAATTGGTCAAAAAGCATACGATTCTGGGCTACGAGATGCTGAAGGAGACCACAGGTGCGAACGCTCACATTACCCTGACGGCGCTCCAGCACCATGAACGAAATGACGGCAGAGGATATCCGCTGGGTCTGAAAGACGAGCAGATTGATGCCTACAGCAAAATCGTTGCTGTGGCTGATATTTTTCATGCGATGTCCTCCAAACGCCCCTATCATGATCCGGTGCCCTTCCATATCATTGTCGATCAGATGAGAAGGGGAAGCTTTGGCGCGCTTGACCCGCAGATTGTCTCGGTATTTCTGGAGAATATTGTGAAGCGGACCGTAGGCCGTGAAGTCACTCTGACCGATGGGAGGGTAGGGGAAATTGTATATTTGAACCCCCACAATATTGAAACCCCTTTAATTAAGATTGATGAAGAGTATATTGACCTGAGCAAGCTGAATTCGCTGAAGATCAAAGACATCAGCATTGAATAGGATTACCGTGAATTTAAAATAATCCGCCAGCCCCCGGCAATAACATTGACTGCGCTCTTCTGACAAAAATGCTGTGCGGACGATGGAATCGCCGGAGCAGTTGGCGCCGTCAATACCGCCGGGAGGCTGTTCTTACGTCCGCATACTGCGTTTCTTCCGGCAATACCGCTCCGCTTCACCGTTCCGCAAATACACCTCTGTTCTGAGATCGTAAACCTCTGTATAATTATTACATATTAGGGAAACAGACAAAGGAGTGCCGACGTGATCAGACCGAAATTATTTATTGGCTCCTCCAGAGAATCCATCCGCTATGCACGGGCGGTTCATGAGCAATTGAAGCGGGAAGCCCAGGTGAATCCGTGGTATGCGAGTGCGTTTCGGGCAAACGAATATACGATGGAGGCGCTGGAGAGGAACCTGGATGAGAGCGATTTTGCCGTATTCATCTTCTCGCCTGATGATGTAGCCAGAATCCGGGGTAAATATTATTATGTCACCCGTGATAACACTCAGTTTGAAATGGGGCTGTTCTGGTCCAGACTGCGGCGCAGCCGGGTCTTCTGCCTGCTGCCGGATCAGGTGCCGGCCCGCAGTGATCTTATTCCCGGTGAGAACATTGAAGAATATCATCTGCTCTCCGATTTATCGGGCCTTACACCTTTGGAATACGAATGGCAGCATGACAATCCGGTGGCTGCCGTCGATGTCAGTTGCGGCAAGATTATCGACAGCATTCAGGAGCATGGAAGCTTCAGTGATCCACTGAAGGAGCTGGAGAAGCTGAAGCATGAGCTTAGGCGGAAAGAAAGTATCCTTCACTTCTTTTGGCAATATAATAGTAATGTGACCACTCCTGAACAGGGAGAGAAATATCAGGCGCTTAGCGAAGCGATTCGCAATTCCTTCATGCCTCCAAGACAATGCCGGGTAATCGGTGCTGCGATGTGGCAGGCCCGCGAGGCAGAAGGTCTGGTCCAGGTTGGCGGAAATGTGGGACGCGGGCATGTCTATCCTCTTTCATTGACTGAAGAGAGGAGGATGCGTCCGGGGGTGATGGAAGCTTTTTTGACCAAGGAATGGACCTTTTTTCAGCGTACGGAAGTTGCGGAGGTATATATCCTATGCTATCCTTTAGGTGAAAAGCATGTCCTTTCTGTACATTTTTCGGGGAGCGACGGATTGTCGGCGGATGATCTTACCGAGGTCGTATCGTACAACCGGGATTTGTTCCGTACCGTCAATCATTTAGTGGGAGGGGACTAACACTATGAAGAATATGAAGAGCGCAGTAAGTGTATCCAGTGCGGTCCGCCGAACCGCAAACGGCAGCGGCACCAGTGAGGGCAGTAAAAGCCGCGCGAAGCGCAAGGCAGGGGCCGGAAGGCCGACCAAGCTATCTCCATCATCCATCAACGTATACATTGCGCCTTCACTGGAAGGCGGAGACGACGAATACAAGAAGCTTATCAGCGGGAAAGTAGACAACAACAAACCTTCATTTGCTTAGCTGAACAAAGGGTCCCCGGTTTATGCCGGGGACCCTTTGTTGTTCAAATATAAGATCGCTGAAACGGGTATCGTCCTTAAAAGGACGGCGTAGCTGGTTTCACTTGTGCATCACAAAGTATATAACTTGAACTTAAAAAATCATAAAAAGGTAGGAGTGCGGGGAAGTTTGGATACTTACGGAGCGGAAGCGACTGCCTCATTGCCCCCGACAGCATCTTTCGCTCCCCTTCAGGCATTTAGGAGCAAAAGCGCGCCAGCATCGTCTAACCTTATCCAGCTCTATTCCGAGCCTGCCCGAGGCAGCCGAAATCACCGAATGCCCGATTGCATGTTCATAAGAAGCTGGCCGCCGGTGAACCCCATATTCATCCGCTCCATTAACAACATAAAGAATTAATGATGTTAAATTTTCTGCGACGGAGAGACACCGCTTTTTTTCTTGGCAATCTCCCGCCGTACAACCGGAGCCACCTCGGTAGCCAGGAGCTCAATCGCGGCGGCCACCTTGGCGTACGGAAGCCCGCCGATATCGAGCTGCGTCATGAAGCGGTTATGGCCGAAGAGCTCATGCTGGTACAGAATTTTCTCGATGATTTGCTGCGGGCTGCCGACGGCCAGCGTGTTGACCGGAGAGACGAAGCGGTCGAAATCACTGCGCGAGACGCGGTATTCCTGTCCGGGATGGGGGCTGATGGCATTGCGGTAGCTGTAGTAATAAGGGTAAAATTCGTCCAGCGCCTGCTGTGAAGTCTTGGCAATATAGCCGTGGCTGGTGATGGCAATCTTCAAATCCTCAGGGGCATGTCCGGCTTCCGCTCCATATCTGCGGTACGTGTCCGCAAGATTCTGGAACGGCTCCGGGCTGCCGCTGAGAATGGCAATAGCCATGCCAACCCCAAGCCGCCCGGCGTTCCCGGCGCTTTCGGCGGAGCCGCCGATTCCAACCCAGAGCGGAAGCTTCTCCTGCAATGGCCGTGGAGCAATCTCGGCATGGTTCAGCGGCGAACGGAAGGTTCCCTTCCAGTTCATCACTTCCTTCTGGTTCAGATCCAGCAGCAGATCCAGATTCTCGGCAAAGAGCTGCTTGTAGTCTTCCAGCTCATAGCCGAACAGCGGGAAGGACTCTAAAAATGCACCGCGGCCGGAGATAATCTCCGCCCGGCCTCCCGACAGCAGATCAAGCGTGGCGAAATCCTCAAATACCCGCACGGGATCAATGGTGCTCAGCACAGTGGTCGCGCTGGTCAGCTTGATTCGCTTGGTCACCTGGGAAATCGCAGCCAGCACAACCGGCACCGAGGAAATGACAAAGTCCAGGCGGTGATGCTCACCTACGCCAAACACATCAAGCCCGGCCTCATCGGCCAGCCTGGCTGCGTCAATCACTTCCTTCAAGCGCTGCTGGGGGCTGATCCTCTGCCCTGTATGGCAATCAGTTACGATATCTCCCAATGTATAGAGACCAAATTCAAATTCCGGCACAGTTTCTCTAGCATTATTATTCATCTGTCCCAACCCCTTATTCTATAGAATGTTATAGTAGTATCTTCTTCACAGTCAAACTCGTCCGGGTGTAAGAAAGAATATAAGGTATTGTAACACAACAACTTACAAAATGTAAGTATATGAATGTAAGTTTGTTAATGAATGTTTGGTGAACTTTGAACTTCTTTTTTATTGCCAAGGGAGATATGATTGAGTTCAGAATAGAAGCATTAATGCAAATGACAAATGGGGGCATTATGGAACAACAAGCGATTTGGGCGATTGGTATCTTTCTGCTTACATACGGACTAATTATATCGGAGAAGATTCACCGCACCGTTCTGGCTATGCTTGGAGCGCTGGTCATGATTGCGGCAGGAATTGTCAGCCAGGAAACGGCGCTGGAGCATATTGATTTTAATACCATTGGGCTGCTAACGGGGATGATGATGATGGTGGGCATTACCGCTGAGACAGGTCTGTTCTCTTATGTCGCGGTAAAGACAGCCAAATTGGCCAAAGGCAAGCCGAGAAAAATATTGGTTGCTCTGTTTATTGTCACAGCGATTGCTTCGGCCTTCCTCGATAACGTTACGACAGTTCTGCTGATGGTACCGATTACCTTTAGCATCACCAGGCAACTGCGCATTAATCCTCTGCCCTTTCTGCTGTCGCAGATTATTGCCTCGAATGTGGGGGGAACGGCGACGCTGATTGGAGATCCGCCGAATGTTATGATTGGCAGCGCCGTGAAGGAATTGACGTTTATGGCGTTTATCAGTAATCTGACACCGGTGATCCTGATTATCACTGTGGCGTATATGCCGCTGCTTTTGCTTATGTTTGGCAGGCAAATGAAGTCTTCTCCGGAGCTTCAGCGAAGTATTCTGGAGATGGATGAGCGGGCGATGATCACAGATTACATGCTGCTGCGCAAGTGTCTTGTGGTGCTGGGGCTTACCATTCTTGGCTTTTTTCTCCATCAGGCGGTTCATTTGGAGTCGGCAACGGTGGCGCTTGCGGGGGCGTTCCTTTTGCTGCTGCTGACTGGTGGGGAACACATGCTGGACAAGGCTTTTAAGAGCGTGGAATGGATTACAATATTTTTCTTCGTTGGCCTGTTTGTTCTGGTGTCGGGGCTAGTGGAGACCGGTGTGATTGCCGAACTGGCTGCGAGAGTTATGGAGCTTACCGGGGGAAATGTGACGACGGCTTCCATGCTGATTTTGTGGCTGAGTGCGATAGCCTCCTCTTTCCTGGATAATATTCCTTTTGTAGCGACAATGATTCCTTTAATTCAGGAGATGGGGACGCTGGGGATCAGCAATTTGGAGCCGCTGTGGTGGAGCCTGGCTCTGGGCGCATGCCTGGGAGGGAATGGTACACTGATCGGAGCGAGCGCCAATCTCATTGTAGCCGGTCTAGCTGAAAAAGAAGGGCATCCCATCACTTTCATGAAGTATTTGAAGGTCGGTTTTCCGCTGATGCTGCTCTCGATAGTCATCTCCAGCTTGTATATCTATCTAAGATATCTGATTTGATCGGCAAACAGACTGGCCGCCATAACGCCTTAAAACTGGTACGCGGTGAAATAATGTCTTGCATATACATCTCTTTTTGATTAAGATAGCAGAAACTGGTGTGCAGGTAATGCCAGTCCATAATAAGATGACTATGACGAAGAGAGTAAGCGTGAAGAGCGGATCTTAACAGGGAAGGTGTGCCGGAGACTGAGAGCACCCTCAAGAGACGATTTGCGCTGAAGTTCACTTCCGAGTCGGCCCCTGAAGTACCTGCTGCAGAAGGTATGTGTAGGATGGCCCGCGCTCCGCGTTACCGGGTGTAAGACAGAGTGATTCCTGCCTGGAATAGATTGTTGGTATTCCCGGTACTTGCATAGTCATAGGGATTCATTTCTAAATTAGGGTGGTACCACGGCTCCTCGTCCCTTGCGACGGGGGGCCTTTTTGCGTTTATAAATTTCAAATCAAATGACAAGAGGGAGTGGAAGGTAATGAGCAATGTGGAATTGGATGGTCTGAGAGCCCGTCTGGATGAAATCAACGAGCAACTGCTGGTGTTGATCTCTGAGCGGGCCGAGGTGGTGCAGGAAATTGGGATTGTAAAAGAAAAGCAGGGCGTTCCGAAGTTCGATCCCGAACGTGAAAAGCAAATGCTGGAGAAGCTGGTTGCGGGCAACAAAGGGCCTTTCACAGGCGGAACGATCCGCACCCTCTTCAAGCAAATCTTCTCCGCTTCGCTGGATCTGCAAAGCACGGACCACAAGAAATCCCTGCTGGTAGCCCGGAAAAATCATAAAGAGGATACGGTGATCGTTCTGCCCGGGGACGTAACCGTTGGCGGATCATCTTCGCTGATGGTTGCAGGTCCGTGCTCTGTGGAGAGCGAGCTGCAGACCCGCACAGTTGCTGCCGCTTTGCAGAAGGCCGGTGTGAAGGTTATGCGCGGAGGGGCCTTCAAGCCGCGTACCTCACCTTATGATTTCCAGGGTCTCGGAATGGACGGTCTGAGAATTTTGCGGGAAGCGGCCAAGGAGTATGGCCTGTTGACCATCAGCGAAATCGTAGACCCCCGGCATATCGACGAAGCGCTCGATTACGTGGATGTAATTCAGGTTGGAGCCCGGAATATGCACAACTTCGAACTGCTCAAAGCCGTGGGCGAAGTCAATAAACCGGTGCTGCTGAAGCGCGGATTATCCGCAACGCTGGACGAATTCATTCATGCGGCGGAATATATTATGTCCCGCGGCAATATGGAGATTATGCTGATTGAACGCGGCATCCGCACTTATGAGAAAGCGACCCGAAATACGCTCGACATCTCGGCAGTGCCGATTCTCAAGCAGGAGTGCCACCTGCCGGTGCTGGTCGATGTGACCCACTCCACCGGACGCAAGGATATTCTGATTCCTTGTGCCAAGGCTGCACTTGCCGCAGGCGCCGACGGTATTATGGTAGAAGTGCATCCCGATCCGGCTACCGCACTGTCCGATGCAGCGCAGCAGCTCAATATCGAGGAGTTCAATACCTTCTTCAATGAAGTGAAAGCCTCGGGACTTTACCGTAACTAACGCTTGCAGACGCGGCTTGAATTGCGGGTATTGAATCTATGCATGGCTTTTATTATGAAGCTGTCACAGGAGCTATCCAATAGTTTCTGTGGCAGCTTCTTTTCATGCAAGAAATTTTTGCCGCAGGAAAAAGGAATTTCAAAAATATTGTCGAAATTTTCCGTTAGAGGGACATTTGTCATTGTGTAATCCCAAAAGACCCTACTTTAATAACGCAATTGCCGTGCGCGAAAGGGAAGGCCTCCATGTTTTCTTTTATCCGAAAAAGACTTATTGCCCGCATCCTCTGTGTCATGGCTGCAGTCATTCTATGTATCGCAGCGGGCAACATCGCCCTTCAATGGGCGAACACCGGATCAGCGGTAAAAGGGACAATCAGCAGCTACAACATGAACATTGCGAGCCATTATGTTACGCAGATTGATTCCGGACGCTACAAAGATTTTTTGGCTAAGCCGCAGGAGACAGACCTGTACTGGTCGCTCCGGGATGAACTGGATCATTTCAGGAAATCTATCGGCGCGCGTTTTGTGTATTTTGTCAGGATTGATACAGACGGCCAACCGCTCTTGATGATCGACGGCAGACCCAAGGGAGATCCGCTGGCTTCGCCAATCAACGAGCAGACGGATATGCCTGCTGCTGCGGTTGAGGCCGTGCTCGCCGGAGAAAATGCCAGTTCCCCGGTGATCAAGAACCCCGAATATGGCGACTACATATCGGCATTCGTACCGATGAGGGATGCTCAGGGAGCTCTGGTTGGAGCGCTGGGCATTGATACGGATGTCTCAGTTCTCAGTACTGTGACCCGCGATGTCCTGATCCGCAGCCTGCCGCTCTACGGCATTATTCTGGCTATATCCTTAGCAGCACTGGGGATCATGGGGTGGTTCATCACCCGGGTCTTGCGTCCGCTGCGTACGATTACAGAAAGTGCGGGCATGATGGCACGGGGGGACCTGGCGGAAGCGGCCCGTATTCTGCATGCGCATCCCGTCAAGTCTCAAGAGGAAATTGGAACAGCTTATCAGGCGATGCTGCGGATGTCAGACGGTTTGAACACAAGAGTCAAGGGAATGGTATCCCATGTGTCCACGGCATCGGATTTCCTGTACGGCTCCTCTGAGACATTCGCCAGGAATGCCAATGATGTCCTGCGGATGAGCGAGGCGGTTAATAGTAAAATCGGAGAGATTTACACCGGCGCCAGCACACAGACGGAGGGCGCGCAGAGCAGTGCCCTGGCGATGAACGAGATGGCGCAAGGTATTTCCCGGATTTCGGCATCCTCTTCATTTGTCTCGGAATCGGCAGTTAAAGCGCTGGAAATGGTGGAGTCTTCCCAGACGGTCATGAACGAAATGAACCGGCAGATGCATTCGATTTCCGCATCTACCGGGCAGACCCTGGATATGGCGATGCTGCTGCAGGGCTATGCTAATGAGATTGAAGGGGCACTGGCGGCAATAGGGCAGTTCGCGGATCAGACGAAGCTGCTGGCGCTGAACGCTTCGATTGAGGCGGCGCGCGCCGGAGAACACGGGCGGGGCTTCACCGTTGTAGCCGGTGAAGTGCGCAAGCTGGCTGAGGGCTCTGCCGCTTCGGTACAGCGGGTCGCCGAATTGCTGATTCATATCGGCACGGCGTCGGCAAGCATCGGTACGCAGATGACGGCTGCCTCGATGGAGGTTGGCGAAGGCGTGCGCATGTCCGCCGAAGCGGAAGAGGCCCTGCGGGAAGCTTCAGGCGCTTTCCGTGAGGTGGCCGGGCAGATCATTGATGTCTCAGCAACGGCGGAGCAGCTCTCCGCAGGCTCGGAAGAGGTGGCTGCAACTGTGGGCAGCATGGCTCATATTGCCGGCGGTGTATCGGAGCAGACCCGGCAGATCCGTGAGCTGACCGATTTGCAATTGGAGAAAATCAAAGAGGTATACGAGGCTTCGACGGTCATCAGTGCGCATGCAAGCGACATGCGGGAAGCCATCCGGCAGGTGAGGGTATAGGCGGGTCAGCCGCCCCGTCACGGAAGAAGGCCGCTTTCCAAAGTGTCCTACTATTGGTATGATTACAAGGAATGCGAACATCTACTATTGACTGTCATGGAGGAATTAACAATGAGTGAAACCACACTGGCCGGTATCATTGATCATACGCTGCTGAAGGCGGATGCACGTAAAGAAGATATCATCAAGCTGGCGGAAGAGGCTAAAACCTATAAATTTGCTTCGGTATGCGTGAACCCGGCCTGGGTATCTACGGCCTATGAAATTTTGAAGGATACGCCTGAAGTGAAGGTATGTACGGTTATCGGCTTCCCTCTGGGCGCTTCAACACCGGAAACCAAAGCATTTGAGACCACCAACGCCATTTCAAATGGTGCAGGGGAAGTGGATATGGTCATCAATATCGGCGCGCTGAAGGACGGCAACAATGAGCTGGTTAAGCGTGACATCGCTGCTGTTGTTGATGCGGCCCGCGGCAAAGCCTTGACTAAGGTAATTATTGAAACCTGCCTGCTTACTGAGGAGGAAAAGGTCCGCGCCTGCAAGCTTGCCGTAGAAGCCGGAGCCGATTATGTGAAAACTTCGACCGGATTCTCCACCGGCGGCGCTACGAAGGAAGACATCGCGCTGATGCGCGCGACTGTTGGCCCTGATATTGGCGTCAAGGCATCCGGCGGTGTGCGCAGCGCAGAAGATGCGCTGGTGATGGTAAAAGCGGGTGCAACCCGTATCGGCACCAGCGGCGGCGTAGCCATTGCCAAAGGTGAGCAGAGCCAGAGCAGCTATTAATACCGCAGAACAAGCCAGAGAATAAGAATTGGCGGGGGAACGGGCAACTCCGTTTCCCCGTTTTTTGCAGAATGGACAGTAGGCGGGAGTGTGGCGGTGAAGATGGATTTTCCAATGATAGAAACGGACAGGCTTACCCTGAGATTGCTGACGCTTAATGATAGTGAGGCTGTATTTCGGCATTTTTCCGACGAGGAGGTTACACGCTTCATGGATATCCCTCCCTGCAGAGAGATTCATGAAGCTATTGAGATTATTCAGTTTCATATCGAAGATACGGGCTGCCGCTGGGGAATATTTGATAAGCAGACAGGGCAACTGGCTGGAACCTGCGGGTATCATTGCTGGGTAACGGGCACAGCGGCAAAAGCGGAAATCGGGTTCGATCTGTCCAGAGCTTACTGGGGCCAAGGGCTGATGACTGAAGCACTCCTTCCGGTGATTGAGTTCGGTTATGGGCAGATGGGGCTGGAATTGATCGAAGCAACGGTTGACCCCGGGAATGCAAGATCCATGCGTTTGATGGAGGTTTTAGGCTTTGAGAGAGAAGCGGAGCTTGTGGATGATTTGGTGTATTTTTATTTAAGACACTAATACTGCTGTGCGAACCCCTAAGGGATGGCTCGTTATTTCAGGCAAATGTTACGAATAAATGTAAGCGCATCCCTGCTGCAGGATTTGTGTGAAGTTCATCGTTTTTTCTATTGTGACAAAACACAGGGGAATAATGAGAATTTTTTCTTTTCAAATGACATAGTTTGTGAGAGAATAGGTACAATTCTTTAGTTGTTAAGGTTTACCATTATGTATTTCAAGGGAGGATAACCCATGTCAGAAGACCGCAAGCTGTCGTTTGAAACGTTAGCCGTTCATGCAGGCCAGGAGATTGACCCTACCACTTTCTCGCGCGCAGTGCCGCTGTACCAGACCACTTCCTATGGATTCCGTGACGCCGAGCATGCTGCTAATTTGTTCGCGCTGAAGGAGTTTGGGAACATTTATACCCGTCTGATGAACCCGACCACCGATGTATTCGAGCAGCGGATTGCCGCGCTGGAGGGTGGGGCGGGTGCGCTTGCGACAGCTTCCGGTTCGGCGGCAATTTCCTTGTCTATATTCAATATTGCCGGAGCTGGAGATGAGATTGTCTCCTCTGCCAGCCTGTACGGCGGTACTTATAATCTGTTCTCCACTACATTGCCCAAGCTGGGAATTAAGGTGCATTTTGTTGATTCGGATAACCCGGAGAACTTCCGCAGTGCCATTACTGACAAGACAAAGGCGCTCTACGCCGAAACGATCGGGAATCCGCAGGGGAATGTGCTGGATATCGAAGCGGTAGCGGCCATCGCTCATGAGCATGGCATCCCGCTGATTGTAGATAATACCTTCCCAAGTCCGTACCTGCTCCGTCCGATTGAATATGGGGCAGACATTGTTGTCCATTCCGCTACCAAATTTATTGGCGGGCACGGCACCTCCATCGGCGGAGTTATCGTAGATGGCGGCAAGTTCGATTGGAAAGCCAGCGGTAAGTTCCCCGGCCTGACCGAACCGGACCCGAGCTACCACGGATTAGTGTACACAGAGGCCGTAGGGCCGGTTGCCTTTATCATCAAAGCGCGGGTCCAACTGCTCCGTGATTTGGGCGCGGCGATTTCCCCGTTCAACTCCTGGCTGCTGCTGCAGGGGCTGGAGACGTTGCATTTGCGGCTGGAGCGCCATAGCCTGAATGCGCTGAAGGTGGCCCAGTATTTAGAGCAGCACGAGGCTGTGGAATGGGTCAGCTATGCCGGCTTGCCAAGCCACCCGTCCTATACGCTCGCCCAGAAGTATTTACCGAAGGGGCAGGGAGCGATTCTCACGTTCGGAATCAAAGGCGGTGCGGCTACCGGTGTCAAGCTGATCGAGAATGTAAAACTGTTCTCCCATCTAGCCAACGTCGGCGATTCCAAATCGCTGATTATCCATCCGGCAAGCACTACACATCAGCAATTGTCCGACGCGGAGCAAATTGCAGCAGGGGTAACGCCGGAATTGATCCGGTTGTCCATCGGCACGGAATCCATCGACGACATTCTGTATGATCTCGAGCAAGCGATTGCCGCGAGCCAGCAATAGACTTTGCAGCGGTTGTGCTTAGCGGGACAAGAAAAATGTGCTTGTAGCATTTGGCTGAGGCCCAGAATTCTGCTTGCGTAAGGCCTTAGGGTGCTATTCGCGACTTCTTCTATCAACAGGGTACGCTTCCAGGCTGCAATTGTATTTTATGCAACTAAAAGCGCTGTTTACGGCAACAATTGAGAGTTTATTGCACTTCGTACACTTAAATAACGCTCCATTCACGAAAAGCACACTAATCGCTATTTTTAATTGTATGAGATACAGCTATCTCCAAAAATAAGCGGTTAAGTTACTTTTTAACTGCAGCAAATGCAATTATTGTTCCTTGGCGCGCCTGTTTCCGCACCTATTGGGGAACAAGGCTCACTAGACAGATGTAGGCCACTGTCCATATACGGAATGTCATTTTTTTCGGTGATGAATTCAGGCAGCTTGAGGTGATATTCCTCTAAGCGTTGCCTGTTCACCGGAAGAGGGACGGCGTATAGGGAGAGTGGTCTTTTTCCGTAAATATCAAGAAAGCATAAGTCTCAGACAGACCTTATCCGTAAGGAGGGTGTAGTCATTTTAATGTAATATTTTTCCACTTTGGTAAGGGATACAGAATATCGTCTGCCTTGTAAGCATATGCCTTTAGAAAGGGGATGCTCCCTGAAACGCTGGAGCTGCAAAACCTCTCGGTTGGGTATTCACTGCTCATTTGGTAACGCTTGCATATTTCGCTGTGCAATCCCGTATTTATAAAATGAAGCTTAGTTAAATGCCGGGCGGCATCGTAGAATCCAAGTGAGCGCCGGCAGCAATCCAAAGCTAAAAAGGTGGGTGCGGTGATGAAGGTTGAACGACAGCAGGGCCATAACGGGATCAATGAGGAGCGCCCGTTCAAGTCTCATGCCGGTGATCGCGCAATTGGTGTGGAGATGAGCAAGTCCGCATCCGTGGCTTCCGCCGCTGCGGAATTTATTGCTGAAGGAGAGCGGCAGCCGGGAGCGGAGCCGCGGAACACTGCCTTTTTCAGACGTCCGGGCGAACGCCCAGCTTTTCTGGTGCTGCGTGACGGGCGCGGGGAGCGCCCGCTCCTTCGGGAGGAGGCGGGTGGTTATCCGGCGGGGCCTTGCCTGATCCGCAGTGAGGAATGGCTGCTGGCACCGGAGCTGGCCGGACTACATGACGCCTGGTTAACCTGTGAGGACGAAGTGCAGGCTGAGCGGATTCTACAGCGGATCTACTACCGGCTGCGGGCATCGTCTGCCGCATTGCTGGAGTCGGCGGATGGAATCTGGGCGGCAGTCACTCTGCCCTGCACCCCGGAGCTGAGCGCACAGCCGGCAAAGCTGGCTGCGCTGCAGGATGCGTGGCTTGAGACGCTGTTCGCTGCTGTTGCGGAGAGCCAGCGGCAGGGCAGCGACTGCCGCGTGGACCTGCTGGCGGCGTATCCCGCCAGCGCTGCCGAATTCGCGGCGCAGCGCGAATTCATTGAGGACGTGGCCGAACAGACGCTCGGCCACGCTTACGCGGCGGCGTGCCGCATCGGGGCGATTCTGTCGCCCGATGTAGAGCACGCCGCCGCGGGGGAAATCGCGCGCATCGCCGATTTCCTTGTGCTGGACGGCGCGGCGGGCGAAGCCGCGCCGGAGGAGAGCGCCGCCGGGGGCTTCGCCCAGGCGGCGGAAGAGCTCCTGGCCGCCGTGCGGAGCGTGAAGCCGGCGGCGGTAGTGCTCGCCGCGGGGGCACCGGCGGCGCACGCTCTGGCCGATCTGTACCGGATCGGCTTGAGCGGGATCTTTTGCAGCGCGGCCCAGCGGACCGAAGCGCTGCTTATAGCGGCCTGCCTGACCTGGATGGCCCGGCAGGACCAGCCCGGCACAGCCGCCGGTGGATGGCAATAACCGGCAGACCCGCAGGTGACCTGTGTAACAGTCAAATCTGCCTGGAGCAGAATCACCGGCCTAGCCCATATTAGGCTGGATAACCCGGTAAAGCTTGAGCGTACGTTCGGCTAGATCAAGCGGCAATTCCCGTTAAGTCAGCGGGAAACGGGAATCCGCCGGGAGCTTAGGAATGCATAGCAGCGAATTTGTAGCCCGCTGCTATGCATGTTTAGCTTTTCCTACATTGTAGAAAAGCTAAACATAAAGTGGAAGACAAGCTCCACTCTTCCGGTTGATCTGCTCAGCAACAACGGCAGAAATGCCGCAGTTGAAGCCCCCCCCGGCTGATCTGCTCAGCAACAACGGCAAAACTGCCGCCGTTGAATCGGCCCCGTCTGATTTGCCCAGCAACAACGGCAGAAACGGAAATGCCGCCGTTAAATCCTCCCCGGCTGATCTGCTCAGCAACAACGGCAAAACTGCCGCAGTTGAAGCCCCCCCGGCTGATCTGCTCAGCAACAACGGCAGAAATGCCGCCGTTGAATCGGCCCCGGCTAATTTACTTAGCAACAACGGCAAAAATGCCGCAGTTGAAGCCGCCCCGGCCGATTCGCCCAGCAACAACGGCAGAAATGCCGCTGTTGAAGCTCATCCGTTGTTATATCCCCGCCGCCACATATCAGTTTGCATAAAATCCCCGTCAGTCCATTACCTCCCTATAGTCAAACTCCCCCCCTTCACACGCCGGGCTTCTCGATGCGTGAGAAGTGCCCTGCCTACGTGCTCTATAACCTATGGCATGCAGCCTTCACTCACTCAAAGATTAGCCGCCGAGACTTCAATATCCTTAGCGCTTGAAGCGAAAAGGATGGGACAGGCTGGTACACCTGCACCCATTGTGTCGGGTAGACAGCGGCGTTATTACCGGCACTCCGGTGGTGTAGAGCACGTTTTTAGTATTGCAATATGCTGATTTACTCAACTCCCCCTCCCATAAACCTATAAATGCAAAATTAACCGAATTTCAAGCTTTACTTTCCCGGTGAACATGATATATTAGTGGTATAAGTTGCACTGAGGAAATAAATTTGTATAATGGCAACAACGATTATCATTCTCATTTACCATGCTGTCCCGGCTGAGCCGGGGCAGCATGTGTCATTTTAGGGGCTTTAATAATGGCTCTCATTCTCAGCAGCACATATCACCTCACAGGGGAAGGTGCTAAATATCCCCGCAAATCAATCAGGAGAGTGATCACTATGCAAGCAAGATCCGAACAAATGCCTAAACGAATGGCCCGTCAGGGCAGCGCACAGCAGCCACGGGCTCCGAAACCACGTCGGTTCGATCCGATGGCCATGCTTGGCAATGCGGAAATGCAGGCTGCTCTTGGCAGCGGGTTGCTTATGCTTATTGCCTGGGCCTTCAGCGGCTGGTCTGAGGTCTTTTCCATAATCCTCTATGTCGTTTCCTACGCGCTAGGCGGCTGGATCAAGGCGAAGGAGGGTGTGGAGACGCTGCTCAAAGAGCGTGACCTGGATGTAAATCTGCTGATGATTGCCGCCGCCCTGGGCGCAGCCGCTATTGGCTATTGGAATGAGGGAGCGATGCTGATCTTTATTTTTGCCCTGAGCGGAGCGCTTGAAAGCTATACGATGGAGCGCAGTAAAAAAGACATTTCATCGCTGATGGCCCTTAAGCCGGCAACCGCTGTGCGCATTGAAAAGGGGAGTATGAATGAGGTTGCTATTGACCTTTTAGCTATCGGAGACCTGCTGCTTGTGCGTCCCGGCGAGTTGATCCCTGCGGACGGCACAATCTACCGGGGGGAATCGGCTGTCAATCAGGCGTCCATCACGGGGGAATCCCTGCCTGTTGAGAAAACAGTTGGCAGTGAAGTGTTTGCCGGAACCATTAATGGGGAGGGGCCGCTTTATATAGAGGTAACGAAGTCAGCGGAGAATACGCTTTTTGCCAAGATCATTAGAATGGTTGAAGAAGCAGAAACAGAAGTACCTGAGTCACAGCGGTTCATTAAACGGCTGGAGTCGATTTATGCCCGGGTAGTAGTAGCTGCTACAGTAGCATTAATTGCTCTGCCGCCGTTCTTGCTGGACTGGAGCTGGAGCGCCTCATTCTACAAAGCGATGGTATTTCTGGTCGTAGCCTCCCCGTGCGCACTGGTCTCTTCCATTATGCCTGCAATGCTGTCGGCTATCTCCAAAAGCGCGCGCAAAGGCATTCTCTTCAAAGGCGGCGTCCATTTGGAGAATATGGCGAAGACCGCTGTGGTCGCTTTTGACAAGACCGGAACATTGACCGAGGGCATACCGCAGGTAACTGATTTCGTCGCCGGAGAAGGCTATGACCGGAATGAGCTGCTGGCGGTTAGTGCGTCGATTGAGAAATTGTCCCGCCATCCGCTGGCGGAAGCAATTGTCCGCTTGGCTGAGGAGGAACAGCTTGAGCTGCCGGCGATCCAGGAGAGTAAATCCGTGACCGGCTGGGGAATTGAAGGGCTGATTAACGGGGAGCTATGGAGAATCGGCAAATCCAATTTGCTGGACGAACGGAAGAACAACGAAGCCGGGAATGGGGATGAGCAGTGGATCGCGCTGCGCCAGCAGTTCGAGGCAGAGGGCAAAACGGTATCGCTTATTCTTGCCGGTGAGGGCATTGCCGGAATGATTGCTCTGCAGGATACCGTCCGTCCACAAGCGGAAGCTGCGGTGCGCAAGCTGCAGGAGCTGGGCATCAAGGTGGCGATGCTGACCGGGGACCGTGCGGCAACGGCTGAAGTGATCGCTGAAAGAACCGGCGTTGATCTTGTATTTGCCGGTCTTTTGCCGGAGGATAAAGTGACCCATGTCAAAGCGCTGCGCGAGCAATACGGAAATGTAATCATGGTGGGCGACGGGGTGAATGATGCACCGGCGCTGGCCACCGCCACAGTCGGCATGGGAATGGGCATGAAGGGCAGCGGTGCGGCGCTGGAGATTGCCGATGTCGTGCTGATGAACGATAATATTGAAGAGATTGCGATGGCGGTTGCCCTGGCCCGGCGTTCGCAGCGTATTGTGAAGCAGAATATGGTGTTTGCCGTAACGGTGATAGCTACGCTGATGCTGAGCAACTTTTTGCAGGGAATTGCCCTTCCGTTTGGTGTCATCGGCCATGAGGGCAGTACGATACTGGTTATCCTTAATGGACTGAGACTTTTACGCTAAAAACCTGATACGGCTGATCTTGCACCCCTTTCGAAAAATTAATTGCTTGAAATTGAATTGTTCACAAAATGGGTACGATTACAACGTGTCTGGCATATTGACATATTCCCTTGAGTTGAGCATAATTAATACTAGATTATAATTATTTTAATTAAGAACCATGAAGAGCTGACGTCTTAACCGTCCAACTCAAGGAGGATAAAGTCATGTATAAATCAATCATTATTGGTACTGGTCCTGCCGGATTGACTGCTGCCATCTACTTGGCCCGCGCCAATCTGAACCCGCTGGTTATCGAAGGCCCGCAGCCGGGCGGACAGCTTACCACTACGACGGAAGTAGAGAATTTCCCCGGTTTTCCTGAGGGGGTTATGGGTCCTGATCTGATGGACAATATGCGTAAGCAGGCTGAACGTTTTGGCGCCAAGTTTGTTACAGGCTGGGTGAACAGCGTGGAGCTGGGCGAACGTCCGTTTAAGCTGAATGTGGATGGTATGGGTACACTGATTACGGATACACTGATTCTATCTACAGGCGCTACTGCGAAGTACCTGGGTATTCCGGGTGAGCAGGATAATGTCGGACGTGGAGTCAGCACATGCGCTACATGCGACGGCTTTTTCTTCCGCGGCAAAGAGATTGTGGTGGTCGGCGGCGGTGATTCGGCGCTTGAGGAAGCAGGCTTCCTGACCCGTTTTGCCTCGAAGGTAACTCTTGTACACCGCCGGGAAGAATTACGCGGCTCCAAGATCATGCAGGATCGCGTCCGTGATAATGACAAGGTGGCCTGGGCGTTGAACCGCACTCCGCTGGAAGTCGTCGCCGGCGACAAGGGCGTTAGCGGAATTAAGGTGCTTAACAATGAGACCGGAGAAGAGGAAATCATTGAAGCGAGCGGTGTGTTTGTTGCCATCGGGCACCACCCTAACACGGCGTTCCTGGGCGGGCAGATCACAACGGATGCGAACGGCTATATCGTAACCACACCTGGCACCTCCGAGACTAATATTCCCGGCGTATTCGCTTGCGGAGACGTGCAGGATACCCGCTACAAACAGGCAATTACCGCAGCAGGCAGCGGATGCATGGCGGCAATGGATGCCGAGAAGTACATCGAGAGTCTGGAGCACAGCGCGGTTATTTTGTAAGAATCTTATACAACCTTAAGGAGGAGATTAACTATGGAAAATGTTATTGTATACACTTCAACCAACTGTCCGCATTGCCGTCAGGTCAAGAGCTTCCTGAGCGAGAAAGGCGTCTCCTACGAGGAGCGCAACATTGAACAGAACGATGATTTTGCCCAGCAGGTTTGGGATATGGGAATGAGAGCTGTACCTGTAACCGTCATCGGAGATTTCAAAATCGTAGGCATGAACAAAACGCAATTTGACAAGGCTTTGGCTACTATTTAACAGCATTAACAATAACTCCTCTACTCAAGAGGAGCAGGCCGCTTCCGCGCTGGAGGCGGTCTTTACTTTGCCCGGCGCAGGAGCAACTGATAAGGAGGCTGTGAACATTGCTAATCGGTTTGGAAAACTATTGGGATAAAGATGCGGTGGCGCGTCTGCTGGCAGAATGTATGTGGGCAGGAGAAGTGCGGGCACTGGAGGAGCTGGACAATTATCTAACTGAGGATTCTCTGGAGCTGATGGGAACGTTTGTGAACGGTGAACTGGCAGGGCTGCTTGGTATCCGGCGGGGGAAGGAGGCGGTGGAAATCCGTCATCTGGCGGTTCAGACCCGTTTGCGTGGAAGAGGAATCGGCAGGGCAATGATCGAAGAGCTCCGCAAGTGTAACAAGGCTGCAACACTACAAGCCGAAACGGATAAGGATGGCGTCGGCTTTTACACAAAATGCGGGTTTATGATTACGAGTCTGGGCGAAAAGTATCCGGGCACCGAGCGCTTCAGTTGTGTTCTATCAAGCATGGGTGATCGACATGACCATTTGAAAAATGGCGTAGACAGCGATCCCGCTAAAAATAAGCATAATTCCGGATTTCTTACGCGATTGGAACAGGCGCAGCACGCCGAGGCTGATGAGTGGAGCGATGATGAGCAGCAGCAGCAGCACGGCGATGAACATCTGCGCCGAAATATCAGACGTATCAACATAGGTCATGGACTCACTCTCCATTTCAAAAAAAGAGGTATGCAGTGACATATGTCACAGCGCACCTCTTATTATATAGGATTGCCCCTCCAATTACTCTACCTTGCGCTGCTGTAAATGCGGAGAATTTACGTCAATTTGTTTACAAAGTCACGCGGATATTTCCGAGAAAGTGCATAACCGCTGAAAAGCCTGCTCCGATCATGGTTCCCCGGCTGCCCAGCGTGGAGAAGGTAATTTCGAGCTGCTGCTTATGATAAGGAAGTGTCCGCTCTGCGACGACTCTGCGCAGCGGTTCGCCGAGCCAGGGCTCTGCCTCGGAGAGAGCGCCGCCAATGACAATCAGCTCCGGGTTGAAGCTGTTGATCAGATTGGTTACTCCGATACCTAGATACTCACCGATCACGGAGAAGTGGCGCAGAGTTTCCTCCTGCCCCTCGAGCGCATGCCGGACAAGCTCCGGTGTGGTTCGCGCGGGCAGCGTTACCTCCGGATTATCATAGGTTTTCTCCGAAGCATACAGCTCCCAGCAGCCCCTGCTCCCGCAACTGCAGGGCTTGCCTTCCGCTTCTATGGTCATATGTCCGGTCTCTCCGGCATATCCCCGTGCGCCTTTGTACAGCTCCCCGCCGATAATAATTCCCGAGCCAATCCCCGACCCTGCACTGATATAGAGCAGGTGGCGCACATCGCGCGCCGCACCGAAGTTCAGCTCTCCCTGTGCTCCCGCATTAGCCTCATTGTCGATGGTGACCGGGACCGAGAACGCATCCTCCAGAATGGCCCGCAGATCGACCATCTCCCAGCCCAGATTGGGCGCGAACAGCACGACTCCATGCTCATCAACCATTCCCGGCACGCCTACCCCGATGCCTACAATGCCGTAAGGCGAGACCGGGGCGGCAGCTATCAGCTCTGAGATAATGCTCTTCATCTGCTCCAGTACGTAAGACAGGTCATGGGTTTCCAGCCTGCACTCCCGCTCGTTAAGGATGCCGCCGCCCAAATCGCAGAGCACGGCCGTGAGCTGCTTCACCCGCAGCTCGATGCCGATTACACTGCCGGCCATGCTGTTGAAGTGCAGCATCAGCGGCTTGCGTCCGCCGCTGGATTCTCCGGGTCCGGCTTCGGTGACCAGCTCTTGTCCGCACAGCTCGGCGACGAGGTTGGATACCGTGGCTTTGTTGAGTCCGGTCATTTCGGATACTCTGGCCCGGGAGATCGGGGATTGCATGCGAATCGTATGTAAAATGATTGATTTATTGATTTTTTTGACCAGCGCCTGATCACCGGTTACCTTCACGAAGCACACTTCCTTTTTGAAAATATAAGTATGTAAATTGGGTAACGTTTTCAAGTATGCCATTTAGTCTAGTGCGATGTGCGGCAAATTGCAACAGTTAACACGGTTAAGGCTGAGAGTATGGACGCATAGACAGAACCGCCTGAGGGAACTGTATGTCAGTGAATAAGGGGATGGACATAGGGGAGAAGCAGCAAAAATAAAAGTTGAATAAAACTTTGTTTAACCAATATACAAAGTAGAAAAGATGTGTTAAGATGATGCTGTAAACGCTTGCGGCAAAGAATAATATCGAGGAGGATTTCACAAATGGCTTATTTTGAAACAGTGGGTAAAATCTCTTACGAGGGAAGCAAGTCCACTAACCCTTACGCATTCAAATTCTACAATCCCAAAGAAATCGTAGCCGGCAAAACCATGGAGGAGCACCTGAAATTTGCAATGGCTTATTGGCATACATTAACTGCTGGCGGTGCCGATCCGTTCGGCGCTGAAACTGCAGTCCGCAGTTGGAACAAGCTGAGCGCACTGGACAAGGCTAAGGCCCGCGCTGAAGCCGCTTTTGAATTCATGGAGAAGATGGACCTGCAGTACTACTGCTTCCACGATGTGGACATCGCTCCTGAAGGCGCATCTTTGCGTGAGTTCTACAGCAACATCGACACCATCGTAGATCTTCTGGAACAAGGCATGAAGGCTTCCGGCAAAAAATTGCTGTGGAACACAGCCAACATGTTCACTAATCCGCGCTATATGCACGGTGCAGGCTCCACCTGCAACGCTGATGTGTTCGCGCATGCGGCTGCACAGGTAAAGAAAGGTCTGGAAGTCGGCAAACGTCTGGGCGCGGATAACTATGTATTCTGGGGTGGCCGTGAAGGCTACGAAACCCTGCTGAATACTGACATGGGCCTTGAGCAGGATAACATTGCCCGCCTGTTCTCTATGGCAGTTGACTATGCCAAGGAAATCGGCTTCGATGCCCAATTCCTGATCGAACCTAAACCAAAAGAGCCAACCAAACATCAATATGACTTCGATGCAGCAACAACGATTGCGTTCCTGCAGAAATATAATCTCGATAAGCACTTCAAGCTGAACCTGGAAGCTAACCATGCAACGCTTGCCGGCCATACTTTTGAGCATGAGATTCGTGTAGCCCGCATCAACGGCATGCTGGGATCGCTTGACGCCAACCAGGGCGATCCGCTTCTGGGCTGGGATACAGACGAATTCCCTGCTAACATCTACGATGCTACACTGACTCTGTATGAAGTGCTCAAGAACGATGGACTTGGCAAAGGCGGAGTTAACTTCGACTCCAAGGTACGCCGTCCGTCCTTCGAGCCTGAGGATCTGTTCCTGGCGCACATCTCCGGTATGGACGTATATGCCAAAGGCCTGAAGGTTGCAGCCAAGCTGCTTGAAGACCGCGTATTCGAAAACTTCATTGACAACCGTTACAGCAGCTTCACCGAAGGTGTCGGCGCCGACATCGTGTCCGGCAAAGCCACTCTGGCTTCGCTTGCTGACTATGCGCTGAACAATGAGAATCCGCGTCCGAATGAGTCTGGACGTCAAGAGCTGCTTAGAGCGACATTGAACCAATACATCCTGGCTGAGTAGAAACCAGAGGAAGCGCTGCTTCCCTGATTTAAGCCCGCACTACATTAATGCAACGGGGGTTGCTGAAGAGAGCATTCTTCGGCAGCCCCTTTTTTATTGAATTGAAGAGAATCTGCTTCATATTAAATAAGCCGATGCTTTTAAAATTAAATATGAGGATAAGTAGCGGAGGGGAAGTTTGGAACTGTAGGAGCGGTAGCGTCCGCCTTTATGATTGAATTTCTACCGCGATCAGCGGTTTAAATCAGGAAATTCAATCATAACAGCGGCCGGAAGTCCAAACATTCCCCGCAGTTACGACCAGAATCCGAAATAGATCAATCACAAGTTTGGTTTATATACTAATTCCAACCTTTAGGAGGTTAACTATGAAATATGTAATCGGTGTCGATCTTGGAACCAGTGCGGTCAAGACTGTATTGGTAGATCAGCAGGGAAAGGTGGCCTTTGAGCACTCGGAAGCCTATCCGCTCAGCAGACCGCAGCCGAACTGGAGTGAGCAGAATCCTGAGGACTGGGTGAAGGGGACGCTTGAGAGCCTTCGCCGCCTGATCGAGGTTTCAGGCGTGGACCCTTCGCAGGTAGATGGCATCAGCTTCTCCGGGCAGATGCACGGGCTGGTGCTAGTAGACAAGGATGGGAAGGCGCTGCGCCCGGCCATTCTCTGGAATGACACCCGCACTACCGCTCAGTGCCGCAAGATTGAGCAGAAGCTGGGCAAGAGGCTGATCGAAATCGCCAGAAACCGTGCGCTGGAAGGCTTCACCCTGCCTAAGATTCTCTGGGTACAGGAGAATGAACCGGAGGTGCTGTCCCAGGCGGAGCTGTTCCTGCTGCCGAAGGATTATGTGCGTTACCGGCTGACCGGCGATTATGCTATGGATTATTCCGATGCCGCAGGCACGCTGCTGTTGGATGTAGGCTCCAAAACATGGAGTGCAGAAATCGCCGAAGCCTTCGGCCTGCCGGTCTCGCTCTGTCCGAAGCTCGTAGAGTCCTTTGATCTGACAGGCACGCTGCTGCCTGAGATTGCCAAAGCCTCCGGTCTGCTTCCTTCCACGAAGGTGTTTGCCGGTGGAGCGGACAATGCCTGCGGAGCGCTCGGCGCCGGTATTCTCGGCGAAGGCCGGACCATGTGCAGCATTGGCACCTCCGGTGTAGTGCTGTCTTATGAGAGCAACAAGGATCTTAATCTGGAAGGCAAAGTCCATTTCTTCAACCACGGGGAGAAGGATGCCTATTATATCATGGGGGTTACCCTGGCCGCAGGCTACAGCCTGACCTGGTTCAAGGAAACCTTTGCGGCGGATAAAAGCTTCGACGAGCTGCTGAAGGGTGTAGATTCCATCCCGGCAGGCAGCGGCGGTCTGCTGTTCACGCCGTACATTGTCGGAGAACGCACTCCGCACCCTGATGCCAATATCCGCGGCAGCTTTATCGGTATGGATTCCGGCCATAGCCTGTCGCACTTCACCCGTTCGGTGCTGGAAGGGATTACATTCTCGCTGCGTGAATCCATTGAGATCGTGCGCGAGTCCGGCAAGGATATAACCGAGATTGTAGCCATCGGCGGCGGAGCCAAGAATGAAGCGTGGCTGCAGATGCAGGCGGATATCTTCAATGCCTCGATCATCAAGCTGGAGAGTGAGCAAGGGCCGGCAATGGGAGCGGCTATGCTGGCTGCTTACGGCAGCGGCTGGTTTACGTCGCTTGGCGAATGCGCGGATGCCTTCATCCGTTCTGCGGAGGTGTACACACCGAATGCGCAGCAGGCAGCAGTGTATGATGGATTGTTTGGATTGTACCAGGAAGTCTATGGTCAAACACGGGCATTAAATGATAAACTGGCGGAATACCGTAAATAGCTGGAGCCTGGTTCGTCCATGCTCACATCTTGGAAATCCCGGAGAGGCGTTAGCGCCTCTCCGGGATTACGCCTTAGGGGTTGACCAAAATTGATAAAAGTGCTGATTGTAGATGACGAGCCCAAGCTAAGGGAAGGGATGCGAACGCTGATTCCCTGGGAGGAGCAGGGCTACACCGTAGTGGCGACAGCAGCGAACGGCTTTGAAGCGCTTGAAAAATTCCATACGTTTAAGCCCAAGCTGATTGTCGCGGATATCCGGATGCCGGGAATGGACGGCCTGGAGCTGATCAACGAGCTGCGTAAAGAAAACGCCGACTGCCATGTGCTGATCCTAAGCGGCCATGCCGACTTCGAATATGCCAAACGGGCGATTTCCTATCATATCGACGGATATTTGCTCAAGCCGGTGGATGAGGATGAACTGGTCTCTTATTTGCAGAATCTGCGCGAGACGATAAGCCGTGAGGAGCTTTTGAACCAGTTCCAGGCGGATGGCGCTGCACGCAGCAGCGATAATCTGCTGCGCCAGTTGCTGCAGCCGCAGGATGACAGTGCCGACACGGCGGAAGCTACTGCGGAGCTTGGTCTGGAAGGGCATAGCTGCGAGGTTGTGCTTCTGGAGCTGAAGCACCTCCAGAAGGGTGAAGATGCCCGTGAAGAGCAGGTAAGGAAACAGCTTGAGCAGTATTGGCAGCAGGAGGACGTGCTGTTCTTCAGCCTGCCGCCATACATGGGACTGCTTCTAAAGGCGCCGCTGCGGGATGAAGCTGACCGGACAGCCTTATGGGGGAAGCTGAATGAGGTGATCGCTGGGCAGGGTATGGATTTTTATTCCGCTGCCGGCGGTGCCGCCGCCGGACCCGAGGAGGCGTCCAGGTCGTTCACGGCTGCAAGCCATTTGCTCGACGGAGCCTTTTTGGGCAGAAAGGGCACGATTCTTAGCGGAACTGCGGATGATTGGGCAGAGCCGCAGATAGAGCCTGAAGAGGAGCTTGATCCCGAACGTGATGTTGAAGTGCAACTGCTGCTGGCGATCGAGACGGGGAACAATGAGGCAATTGCCCCGCTCGTGGGACAAATTATCCGTAAGCTGGTTGCTGTGAAACGGGAAGAAACCTACATCAAGGATAATCTGATACGGATTGTAAGCAGCACCATCGCCCGTCTGGAGGCGGTGAACTCGGATATCCGTCCCTTTATAGCGGCGCATGCCTCACCCGTGAGCGAGGTCTACAGCAGCGATTATCTCAGCGATGTCGAGACGGTGGTATCGGATTATATGGAGCAAATAGCGAAGCAGATGCACAGCGGGGGACGGGGCAATGAGATCAAGCGGATCACCGATCTGATCCAGCGCCGTTACAATGAGAACCTGAAGCTCGGGTCGCTTGCGGAAGTATTCAATTACAACAGCGCCTATTTGGGCAAAATGTTCAAGAATCAGGTGGGCGAGCATTTTAACACCTATCTGGATAAGGTAAGGATAGAGAAGGCGAAGCAGTTTTTGAATCAGGGCATGAAGGTGTATGAAGTGGCCGAAAAGGTCGGCTATATGAATTCGGATTATTTTAATGCCAAATTCCGCAAATACGTCGGTGTATCTCCAACCGCTTTCCGCAAGGAGCAATAAAAAGACCTACTGAAATCCGGTATATATCTGTATAATAACAATCAGTACAGGCTGTTCCCCATGCTGCAGCAGATGCGGGGAACGGCCTGTTTGTCCATGATTTGGCTCGAAATACAGAGAGGAGGAGCAGGGATTACAACACTGGTGCGTTTGATCAACAATATGAAGATGAAGTATAAGCTGATCTTTTTCTACATTATTATAGTAATGATTCCGGTGCTGATCCTGGGAATTACCTTAATCAGCTATTTTCGCGGAGAGGCCTTAACCAGAGCGATTGAACAGGCAAGCAATAATGTGGCGAAAATTAAGATTCAAATGACGACAAAGCTTCGCGTTCCCACAGACATTTCGAATCTGCTTTATTTTGACAAGGATCTTGAGAAGCTGGTGAATACGTATTATCCCAATACCCTGGAGCTGACGAAGGCTTATTTGAATTACACGGATTTCCAGGATTACATTCTCCAGTACCGTGAGATTTCGAATATCCGCTTATTTATCGACAACCCTACCCTGGTGGATAACATGTCCGTTGCCCCGCTGACCCCGGAACTGAAGACCAGAATCTGGTATAAAAAGATTATGCAGAGCCCGGGACTCAACTGGATGTATATCCCTGATAAAGAGGCGTACAATAACAGTCCCAAAGCTACGATCAATAAGCTCAGTCTGGTCCGGCGGGTGGTGTACCCCGAGTATCAAAGAACGGGAGTGCTGATGGTGCAGGTTGTGCAGGATGAGCTGAACCAGATGCTGTACCAGGAGCCGTTTGAGACGATTATTACGGACGAGCAAGGGTACATTGTCGCTGCCAAGGACCCGAAGCTTGTAGGGAGTACCCTGAATTCTTTTGATATTGGAAAAGATCTAACGGATACCGCCCAAAATGTAATCCGGACAACGGTCAAGGGTAAGGATTCCTATGTGATTGTCGATGAAATCAGACCGGCGCTTAGTGTGAGCCGGCTGAAAGTCATATCCGTCTTCGAGACGAAAAGCATCCTGAGCGGGGCATCCAAGGTAAGTCTCCTGGGGCTGATGATTATCATCGGCGTTCTGCTGATCGCTCTCGTGATGGTCTATGTCATTTCTTTTCTTATGACGAACCGTCTGCTCCGTTTGAGCCGCCAATTAAATCAGGTGGCGCTCGGTAATCTGAATGTAGTCTCGCAGATTGACGGTAAGGATGAAATCGGCCAGTTGTCGCGCCAATTCAATTATATGGTGGCGAGCATTAACCGCCTGCTGTCACAGGTCGTGGAGAGCAACGAGAAGAACAACAAGCTGGAGATTGCGCAAAGAGAGATCAAATTGAAAATGATGGCCAGCCAGATTCATCCTCATTTTCTGTTCAATGCGCTGGAGTCCATCCGTATGAATGCCCACTTAAAGGGAGACAAGGAAATCGCCAATATTGTCCGGCTGCTGGGCAAGCTGATGCGCAAAAATCTGGAGGTAGGCAGAGAGCGTGCACCGATCAAGGAAGAGGTTGAAATGATGCGCTCCTACCTGGAAATTCAGAAGTTCCGCTATGAGGACAGGCTGGAGTATGACATTGTTTTTGATGCGAAGGCCGCGGATATTTTGATTCCGCCACTGATCATCCAGCCGATGGTCGAGAATTCGGTGGTTCACGGACTGGAGAATAAAGAAGGAACGGTTCATGTCCATGTCAGCATAACGCTTCATGAGGATGAAGTGCAGGTATGTGTCACGGACGACGGCATCGGCATGACAGAGGAGCGGCTGGCGGAGATTATGTCTGTGATTACCCGGGCGGAGGAGGAGCCGCAGGGCCGCATTGGGCTGCGCAACGTTCACCAGCGTCTGGTGATGTATTACGGGGAGGCGCACGGGCTGAACATATCGAGTGAACAAGGGACGGGAACACGGATTTTCTTCTCCATTCCGAGTGAGCGTGAGCCTAAAGCATAGCAAATGTAAGCGATGTCTAATTTCCACTGATTTTACGTGAAATCTGTCGGGTATTCTCTCTAAGTGGTGTACGGTATGATATGTGTATACAAAACGAAGGGGGAATAATGAACGTGAAAGCGCTCACGGAAAATGGTGTTATAGCTAATGAAAGCGTAACCCCCGTCCCACCTGCGAAACGGAATAGTGGATTTTGGAAAAGCGTACTGCAGCAAAAGTACTTGTATCTGATGTCACTTCCGTTCGTGATCTGGGTCTTTATTTTCAGTTACGTGCCCTTGTGGGGATGGTTGATGGCATTTCAGAATTATAAACCGGCCAAGTCCTTTGGAGATCAGAAATGGGTAGGGCTTAAAAATTTCAAAGAGCTTTTCCAGGATGAACGTTTCTATCTGGTACTGAGAAATACGCTGGCTATGAGCGGGCTCGGACTCGTGTTCGGCTTCGTCGTTCCGATATTGTTCGCGGTTATGCTCAACGAGCTGCGGGGAAATGTCTTCAAAAGAACGGTCCAGACCGTATCCTATCTGCCTCACTTTGTATCCTGGGTCGTTGTAGGCGGGATTGTCTATAAGACACTCGCGATCGACGGAGGGGTTGTCAACGACATGCTGATGGGGCTGCATATTATTGACGAGCCGATTCAGTTCATGGCGAAGGCTAAAATGTTCTGGGGTGTTGTAACGGTAGCGGATCTTTGGAAAGAAACCGGTTGGAATGCGATTATCTATTTGGCAGCCATTACAGGTATTGATAAAGAGCTTTACGAAGCTGCAAAAGTAGACGGAGCCGGAAGAATCAAGCAAATGTTCAATATTACTCTGCCGGGTATCCGCACCACTATTATGGTATTGCTGATTATGTCCATTGGCCATCTGGTCGGAATCGGCTTCGAAAAGCAGTTCCAGCTTGGCAATAACCTGGTTACCGATTATTCGGAAGTACTGGATTTGTATGCGCTTAAGTACGGGATTCAAATCTCGCGATTCTCCTATGGTACAGCCATTAGTATGTTCACCTCGGTAGTCAGTGTATTCTTGCTGCTTACAGCCAACGGTCTGATGAAGAAATTCACTAAAGAAAGCATCATGTAAGGAGGGGATAAGCGTGGGAAGCAAAGCTTTTCAAATGTCAAAGTCTGAACGTGCGTTCGACATCTTTCTATACATTTTTCTTGCAATCATAATGATCGTGACTTTATATCCCTTCCTGAACGTATTAGCGATTTCTTTTAATGAATCCACAGATACCGTTCGGGGCGGCATATATATCCTTCCGAGAGTCTGGACCCTTGAAAACTATCAGAAAATCTTCAGCTATACAGGGCTGGTTCAAGGCTTCAAAATTTCCATTCTCCGGACTGTAGCCGGTACAGTTCTAGGGCTTATAAGCTCTTCGATGCTGGCCTTTACACTAAGCCGTCCAGAGTTCAGAGCCAGAAAATTTGTATCGTATTTCCTGGCAATGACGATGTATTTCTCCGGCGGTATGGTGCCTATGTACATCCTGATGAGAGATCTCAATTTGATCGGAACGTTCTGGATTTACATTTTGCCGGGTGCAGTTTCTGCCTTTAACGTATTCGTCATCCGCTCCTTTATGGACGGGCTGCCTTTCGCCCTGCAGGAATCAGCGAAGCTGGACGGTGCCAATGACTTCGTAATTTATTACAAGATCATCATGCCGCTCTGTATGCCTGTGCTGGCAACAATCACGTTGTTCCTGGCGGTTGGTCAGTGGAATGAATGGTTCACCACTTACCTGTATAACGGCAATAAGCCGAATCTGACTACGCTCCAGTATGAGCTGATGAAGGTGCTGGCAACGACGAACCAAGGCAGTGGCATGGTCAATGCCAATGATATGGCGAAGCAAATGGCGCAAATTTCGCCGGAATCTATCAAGATGGCGATTACTATCGTAGTAACCGTACCGATTCTTGTGGTATATCCATTCCTGCAAAAGTATTTTGTGAATGGTATGACCCTGGGAGCTGTTAAGGCTTAAGATGTGAGGCAGACGGGAAGGGAGTACTGTTCTGGTTCAGCCCTGGCTGGATCAGAGGTATTCCCGCCCAATTTCTTCCGGAGCATTGAGTTGAATTTATTTTTATAATGGTTTTGCAAGCGTTGTCAATGGTATATTCAGGACTATCCTGATATGCATAGATGAATTACACAATTTTACAAGGGGGATACACAATGAAACGCAAGAGTATTAAGACAGTCTTTACGCTCATGCTAATGAGTTCCATGCTGATCGCCGGCTGTGGAGGCGGAAACAACAATGCTGCTACTAACAACGGTAATAAATCAGAAGGCACAACCAATAATGCAGCTACAGCAACAAACGCAGCTAATGATACCAGTCCGGTTACCTTCTCGTTCTTTGGTGCCGATGCCAGTCCTAACTGGAACAAAATGCAGGATGATGTAGGTAAGGTTATTACCGAAAAAACTGGTGTAACCCTGAATGCTGAATATGATGTGGGCAGCGGCGGCGGCGAACAAAAGATTTCTTTGATGGCAGCCAGCGGCGAAGTGCCTGATTTGATCTTTGCTAAGAGTTATATTGCAAAATTGGTTGATGCAGGCCTGATTATAGATATGACAGATCTGATCGACAAGTACGCGCCAAACTTGAAAAAGATCTACGGCGACAATATGAACCGATTGAAATATAGCAAAGACGATCAAAAAATCTATTCCATTCCTACAAATACCGGGGTTAACCAACAATCCTTTGACGCTACAGGCGGCTTTGAAATTCAGCACAGAGTGTTGAAGGAGCTTGGATATCCTCAAGTAAAAACGTTGGCGGATTATGAGAAAGTGCTGAAGGAATATGTAGCCAAACATCCTGAAACGGATGGACAGCCAACTATTCCTCTCTCCTTGAATGCAGACGACTGGAAAATCATGATTACCGTTACCAACCCGGCGTTCATTACGACCGGTGCACCGGATGACGGTGAATATTACGTAGATCCAAAAACCTATGAAGCGAAGCTTCACTACAAACGTCCGGAAGAAAAAGAATACTTCCGTTGGTTGAACAATATGTATGCTCAAGGACTGCTGGATAAAGATACCTTTGTCCAAAAGGATGACCAATACAAGGCTAAAGTAGCCAGTGGACGCGTGCTCGGTCTCATCTCCCAAGAATGGGAGTATCAAGACGGCGAGAATGCCCTGAAATCAGCAGGCAAGGACGATTACACCTATGCTCACTTCCCTGTAACCATGTCCGATCAATATAAGGATCATTCCTTCCAGTCTTCAGGCGTTGATGCTGCCGGAATCAGTATCACTACCGCTTGTAAAGATCCGGTTCGCGCAATTAAGTTCCTGGATTGGCTTGCTTCCGATGAAGGTCAAGTGCTGATGAACTGGGGTATTGAAGGTAAACAATATACCGTAAACGCAGAAGGCAAACGTGAAATTCCTGCGGATGTTCAAAAGAAGAAAACAGATGATGCTGCCAATTTTGCCAAGGAAACAGGTATTGGCCTGTACACAGCTTTGACTGGTCACTACGGCGATGGTGTGAAGGATTCCACAGGCAACTATTACACTACTAACTTCCCGGATCAAATCGTTGCTGCATATTCTCAGGCAGAGAAGGATTCTCTGAAAGCATACGGAGCAACAACCTGGAAGGATCTGTTCCCTAAAGAATCCGACTTCCCGGTTAAGGAATGGGGCGCGCTGTACAACATGCCTACTCCAACAGATGGCGATTATCAGGTTACCTACAAGAAAACTCAGGATATTATCCGTAAACGTATCCCTGAAGCCATCCTGTCCAAACCTGCTGACTTCGACAAGGTATATGATGCATTTATCGCTGAGCTGAACAAAGCCGGCGCTGAAAAAATGGAAGCAGAATATACTGATCTCGTTAAAGCGAGAGTATCCCTGTGGACTGGCAAGGATCTGTAAGCACTATTATGACAGCGGAGCATTGATCCGCTAACCACAAGGATCAAGCAAAGGCCCGACTTTGGTCAGGGCCTTTTGCTGTACATTCATATCGGAGGGCGAGAAGATGACGAACCATAACCCGGAGCGTGCCTGGACCTTGAAGTACGGCCGGCCCGCAGAAATTTGGGAAGAAGCGCTGCCGCTCGGCAACGGGCACATGGGGGCGATGGTATTCGGCGGTACGTCCAAGGAGCGAATTCAGCTCAATGAGGATACTTTATGGGCGGGATTTCCCCGGGATGACAATAACTATGAAGCGCAGCGTTATTTGAAGCAGGTGCGTGAACTGGTCTTCGCGGGAAGCTACGGAGAGGCTGAGGATATCATTAATGGGCATATGCTTGGCGTGAATACGCAGCCGTATTTGCCGCTGGGAGATTTGTACCTGGAGCAGGCGGGAGCCGGGAACCCTGAAGGGTATCGCCGGGAGCTGGATCTGGACAGCGGCATTGCCAGTGTGTCCTACCAGACGGGGAATGGAGCATTTACCCGCGAGGCGTTCATCAGTGCTCCTGACGGAGTATGTGCCGTATATACAGCCAGTGAGGCCCAAGGTCAGCTTCATCTGACGATTTCCTTGCACAGCCCCTTGAAGCATACAACGGGAGCGTACGGAGAGCGGCAGCTTGTGCTGCGCGGCCAGTGTCCTACCCATATCGCAGACAACTATCATGGCGATCATCCCTATCCCATTCAATATGAGGAAGGGCTTGGCATCAGCTTTGAGCTGCAACTGCAAGCTGTGGTTACCGGCGGCAGCGTCCAGGCTGAGGATGGGAAGCTTGTAATCTCCGGTGCAGACAGTGTACTGCTGCTGCTTGCCGCCGGCACCACTTATGAAGAGCTTAAGAACAAGGCGGCGCATATCCGGGGAGACATTGCTGAAGATTCTGTGGCGGCAGTGAGTCCTGCGGAGGACTGTGCCCGGAGATTGCAAGCGGCAGCGTCCAGGTCCTATGCGGAGCTGCGGCAGCGGCATGTGGATGAACACCGGAGAATCTTCCGCCGGGTGGATCTGGATCTTGGCGGCTGGGAAGCGAGTGAGCAGCCGACAGACCAGCGGCTGGCTGCATACAAAGAAGGCCAGGAAGATCCCGCACTTGAGGCGCTGCTATTTCAATATGGCCGCTATCTGCTGATGGGCAGCTCCCGTCCGGGGACACAGGCCGCGAATCTGCAAGGGATTTGGAACCAACATGTAACACCGCCCTGGAACAGCAACTACACCACCAATATCAATACCCAGATGAATTATTGGCTGGCTGAGGTAGGCAACCTGAGTGAATGCCATGAGCCTCTAATTGATATGGTCCGCGAGGTCAGCGTCACCGGAGCCAGAACCGCCGCTATTCATTACGGGGCGCGGGGCTGGGTAGCCCATCACAATGTGGACCTCTGGCGCAGTTCTTCACCGTCGGGCGGGGATGCCAGTTGGGCTTTCTGGCCGATGGGCGGCGTCTGGCTGAGCAGCCACCTGTGGGAGCATTATGCCTTTAACCCGGACCCGGCATATCTTGCGCAAACGGCATACCCGCTTATGAAGGGTGCAGCATTGTTCTGTATAGACTGGCTGGTTGAAGGACCGGATGGCCTGCTGCTGACAAATCCGTCCACTTCACCGGAGAACCGTTTTGTGACGGAAGCCGGCAGACCCTGCAGTGTCTCTATGGGCTCGGCTATGGATATGAGCCTGATCCGCGAGCTATTCGGACATTGCCTGCAGGCAGCGCGGCTTCTGGGCATGGACGAGGCATTCCAGCATCAATTGGAGGAGACGCTGGCCCGCCTGTCTCCACTGAAGATCAGCGGGGACGGACGTCTGCAGGAGTGGTCTCTGGATTTCACGGAATCCGAGCCGGGGCATCGCCATGTCTCGCATCTGTATGGACTGTATCCCGGCAATCTGATCAACGGAAAGGAGACACCGGACCTGCTGGAAGCGGCCCGCCTGTCTCTGGAGAAGCGAATTGCTTCCGGCGGCGGACACACCGGCTGGAGCTGTGCCTGGCTGATCAATTTGTACGCCCGGCTTAAGGATGGTGCCGCCGCTTACGGGTTCGTCCGTACACTGCTGACCCGGTCGGTGTACCCGAACCTGTTCGATGCGCATCCGCCATTTCAGATTGACGGTAATTTTGGGGCTGCTGCCGGGATCGCAGAAATGCTGCTGCAGAGTCATCTGGGCGAAATCAGCCTCCTTCCGGCACTGCCGCAGCATTGGAAGAATGGCCGGGTCCAGGGACTCAAGGCCCGTGGCGGCTATGAGGTGGATCTGGAGTGGAAGGAACATGTACTTGTCTCCGCCAGGATTACTGCATCGTGTGACGGACTATGCCAGCTAAGCTATTCACGTGCGCTGAAGCTTCAGCTTCCTGACGGCACAGTAGTGGAAACCAGCGGCCCGCTGGCAGTCAAAGCGGGAGTAAGCTATCTCATCACGCTGTAAGCTGAAATTGCTCTCCTGCAGAATTTATGCGGAGAGCAGTTTTTTTGCCGCGGTATTTACTTGGCTGCAGTATTGAACCGATAATAGATTAAAGTGTATTCTATATAGGTTGAACAATAGATTTTCATATTGGGTCTGGTCGTAACTGCGGGGAATGTTTGGACTTCCGGCCGCTGTTGTCTGCAGATTTCTTGATTTGTACCGCTCTTCGCGGTTGAAATCCGCAGACAAAGGCGGACGCGTTCGCTCCTCCAGTTCCAAACTTCCCCTCCGTTACTTCGGCCCTTTTTATGTTTTTTTTAGTTCAACTGATATAGGCAGTGAGGCCGTTGCAGGAATAAACTAACCCTATTAAGGAAGTTACGGTTGTGGAAACTGGAATTTCGGCATCTACTATAAAGTACATACAACCGGGTGAGCCATAGTACGGCTTGTAGGAGGATACGCGATCTATGGGAAAAAAGCAGTTGCCGCTGATGAAGGCCATACTGGGAGGAATGCTTATAAGCGCCGCCTTGCCTCCGGTACTGTACTGGGGCTGGGGGCATGCCTATGCTGCAGCGGATTCGGCAGTGCTTCGCTCCGGGGCAGAGATGGTGCAGAAGCTGACCGGTGCGATGAATAACCGCCGGGAGAATATAACGTTCCTGTATGAAGGCAAGACCACCAATTTGAAGGCTCAGGTGCAGAAGGCGATTGACCAGGCGATGGGCAGCGATCCCTATCTGTATTATATTATCGACAGCTACGCCTTTTCTTATCGGGGAAGCAGCCGCTCAGCCAATGTTACGGTTCAGATGGAGTACCGGGAGACCTTGCAGCAGACGGCTCAGGTGAATAAGCAGGTGAAGGCGATCCTGCAGCAGATCATTACCCCGGGAATGAACAATCACCAGAAGGTTAAGGTTATCCATGACTGGGTGGTGCTGCATTTGAAATATGATACCACATACCGGAGATATACCGCTTATGAAGGGCTGCAGACCGGAAGCGCTGTGTGCCAAGGCTATACGCTGTTGACCTATAAACTGCTCCTGGGCGCAGGCATTCCGAACAAGATTGTTGAAGGGACCGCCAGAAGCGAAGGAGGGGTTACCCAGTCGCATGCCTGGAATCTGGTGCAACTGGATGGACGCTGGTATCATCTGGACACTACGTGGGATGATCCTACGCCAAGTCCGGAGGGCGGCATCAGCACAGTCTACTACATGCGTACGGATGCCCAAATGCGCAAGGATCATAGATGGACCAAGACATATCCTGCAGCTTCAATAAGCTATGCCCAGACGCTGTCCGAACTGGTCAGCCGGGGAGGAAGCAGCGTGCCTGTCTACAAGGAGCTTCAGAAGAAGCTTGATTACCGGCTGTATGAAGAGGAGCAGGTGGTTACCTCTGCTGCTGGACTGAGAGCGCTGGCGAAGCAGGCAATGGCCTCCGGCAAGAAATCCTTGCTGTTCCGCTACCGGGGCAGTGAAAGGCTGCTGAGGGATGATCTGCAGGAGCTGTACAGCTTGGGTCTGGAGAAGCTGTCGTACAACAGTACTGCCTTTGACAACACCGGGGATTTGAAGGTATATGTAACCTGGCAATAATGAGCTAGTGAATGAGTCCGATGGACTCTAAACAGACAAGGAAGGGATGCCCTTTTAGCCATTTGGCTGAAGGGGCATCCCTATTTAGGTTGATTGGCTTCGAATGCCGGATAAGGACTCTACTCCGGGTGAGTGCTCAGATCGCATTGAGCCAGCGGGACAATGCTGCTCTTGCGGAACCAGCCGTAGCCGATCCAGATCAGCAGGAACAGCGGCAGGCTGACATAGGAGACGAGGATGCCGTACCAGTCGATACGTTCCCCCGTGAAGGCCCCGAGATTCTGCCCGAACACGGCAATAAGACATAATACGAGCGCGAACAGAGGTCCGAAGGGGAACCATTTGGCCCGGTAAGGCAGCTCCTCCAGCGAATGGCCCTGCTTCACAAAAGCGCGGCGGAAACGGTAATGGCAGACAGCAATGCCCAGCCAGTTGATGAAGCCGCACATCCCCGAAGCGTTGAGCAGCCAATTATAGACGGCCCCGTCACCAAAAAAGGAGGCGAGAAAAGCCAGCATGCCGACTGCGGTAGTGACGAGAAGCGCGCCTACAGGCACGCCGCGGCGGTTCAGCTTGCCGAGGGCGCGCGGAGCCATGCCGTCCTTGGCCATAGCGTACAAGACACGGGTCGAGGCGTACATGCCGGAGTTCCCGGCTGAGAGCACCGAACTGAGGATGACGGCGTTCATGACGGATGCGGCAATCGCAAGACCCGCTTTGTTGAAGACAATCGTGAACGGGCTGACGCCGATATCGTCGATGCCGCCTCGCAGCAGGTCGGGATTCGTGTAAGGAATCAGCATGCCGATGACGAGAATGGCGAAGATATAGAAGATCAGGATGCGCCAGAATACCCGGCGGATAGCCAGCGGCACATTGCGGCGCGGATTCTCGCTCTCGCCTGCTGCCACGCCGACGAGTTCAGTACCCTGAAAGGAGAAGCCGGCGGCCATGAAGACGCCGACGAAGGCAAAGAAGCCGCCGTGGAAGGAGCTGCCGCCAAGCTGGAAATTGCTGAAGCCGACTGCTTTGCCGCCCATAATGCCAAAGATCATCAGCACGCCTACAGCCAGGAAAACGATAACGGTGATGATTTTGATAATCGCAAACCAGTATTCTGATTCACCGTATCCGCGTGCAGACAGGAAGTTCAGCCCGAACATGAGCAGCAGAAAGAGCAGGCTCCAGAGCATGGAGGGACTGTCCGGGAACCAGTATTTGATGATTACGGTGGCGGCGGATAGCTCGGCGGCTATGGTGACGGCCCAGTTGTACCAGAAATTCCAGCCGATAGCGAAGCCAAAGGCAGGGCTGACAAAGCGCGTGCCGTAGGTGCTGAAGGAACCGGAGTCGGGCAGATAGGTTGCCAGCTCCCCAAGGCTGGTCATGAGAAAATAGACCATGATGCCAACCGCCGTATAGGCGAGCAGCGCGCCTCCCGGACCCGACGAGGCGATTGCGCCCCCGCTGGCGAGGAACAGTCCGGTTCCGATAGATCCGCCAAGCGCGATCATGGTTAAGTGTCTGGCCTTGAATGATTTGCGCAGCGCTGGAGCGGCAGCAGTGCTGCTCCCCGCTCTGATATGCTGCTGATTGTCTTTGTCTTTCCTTCCTTGCATGAATAGGACACTCCCTCTGATTGTGATGTTGCTGTTCATGAAGGGCTCTATCCAAGAAGTGTATCCGCCTTACAAGCGCACAAAAACCGCAGACGAATTCTGCGGTTTCCTGTATTTACAGCTCCGCACCATACTCCCTGTTAGATAGCGCAACACAGTCAGCGCTCCAGTAACCTGGCGGCCTGTACCGTGACAGTTCCGTGCCTTTCGGCGACGGCCCCAGCCTGCACTGCAAATAAGAGCAGCAGTACGGACTTCGGCGGATATACCTTTTCGCGGCGCTTCACAGACGGCTCTTAGGCGTCTCGGCGCGCGTACTCTTTATATCCGCGACCTCTACCTCATCTTAGGTATGATGAGGCTATCTTATAACGATATGAACATTAGCAGGGATTAGTATAATGCAACTTGCCGGCCTGCGCAATGACAATTTACGGCAGGTTGGCGTTAGCTTCTCCGGCGCTCTGACATTTGCTGCCATACGGTTCCGGCAGCTTCTTCGCCGGATGCAATGCGCTCCAGCGCCATTTTGGCCTGCAGGCCAACCTCGAATTCCGGGTCGTCTGCCGCGATGCTGAGCGCCTCCTGCGCTTCAGCCGTGCCGACCTCATAAAGAAAACGCGCCGCCCGCCAGCGGACCAGCTTGCTCTTGTCCGTCAGCGCCGCCGTCATCACCGGTGTCGCCGCCGGATCGCCGATGTCGGACAGCGTATCCCCCGCGGTGCGCCGCACCGCAGGGGCGCTGTCTGCCATCGCCTCATACAGCAGCTCCATCGCCGCAGGCGTGCGGATGTCGCCCAGGTACACGACCGCAAGCCTGCGGATATGCAGCTTGGGGTCGTGCAGCGCCTCGCGCAGCTCCGGCAGGAGCTCTGCCGCCGGCGCGAGATCCTCCAGCGCGGCGTAGCGCACGCGCCAGTCGCCGTCCTTCAGGTCTCGCAGCAGCTCGTCCTGGGCCTTCTTCTGCCGCTGCTCGATGAACTCGCCGCTCGTTCCGTGCGCGATAGCCTGCTGCACGAGGGAGTCGAGGCGTTCCTGCGGATACGCCGCTTCAAGCTCCTGCTCGACCTCCCGCGCGATCTCGGGCGGCTCGCCGTAGCGCACGCCGTAATCGGTGAGCTTGCGCTCTTTGATGAGTACGGCGCTGGCCACATCCGTCACCGCCTGCGTGAAGCGGGCGGAGAGGGCGATGCGCTCCTCACTCGCGCCGGTTTTGACGCGGATCTGGATCGGGATGCCGCGGAACATCTGCACGAATACCTGGGATTCCCCGAAGTGGGCCCCGGCATTCTCGTCGCTCAGGCTGAAGTCCGTGCTCAGGCCTTCCGCACCGAAGCGGGCCTGGACCTCGCGGAGAATCGCGGCCCAGTCGGCGCTGCCTCTGCGCTCCAGCGCGGCAAAATCGGCAGCATGATAAATGCTGGTAACACCCGGTATCGTCAGCATCTCCCGCGCCCAGGCAGGAGCGGACCGCTGGCTCTCCGGTGTGTAGGTTCGGCGTACTCCAGGCTCCAGACTTTCATTCAGATGAAGCTTCATCGTATTGGGACTTGGAGTTGGTTCAATAAAAGTGATCTTCATACGCTAGGCTCCCCTTTTGAACGGCATTGTCACCGTAAGTACTTTACCCGCATTTTACCGTATTTCCGTCATTGAAACAAAAGAGCGGCTCTCCTTGTAAGGCGGCCTTACGCCGTATTCGTACAATTTGTATGCATTACTATATTTTGTGGGCGGACTGCGGGGTTTTTCCCTTGATTTTATGCTATAATGAGCCGGAAACCTAAGTGAAAAGGATGGTAATGCTTAATGATCAGTACAAGCGGCGTAACACTCCGCTACGGAAAACGCGCACTATTTGAAGATGTAAACATAAAATTCACACCCGGCAACTGCTACGGCCTCATCGGGGCCAACGGCGCCGGTAAATCGACCTTCCTGAAAATCCTGTCCGGCGAGATTGAAGCGAACACCGGTGATGTACACATGACCCCGGGAGAACGGCTGGCAGTGCTGAAGCAGAACCATTTCGAGTACGATGAATATCCGGTGCTGGAAACGGTAATCATGGGGCATACCCGCCTGTATGATATCATGAAGGAGAAGGATGCGCTCTACGCCAAAAGCGACTTCTCCGAAGCCGACGGCCTGCGCGCCGGTGAGCTTGAAGGTGAGTTCGCTGAGCTGAACGGCTGGGATGCCGAGCCTGACGCGGCTGCAATGCTGATCGGTCTGGGCATTATGCGTGAGCTGCACGACAAAAAAATGGCCGAACTCAGCGGCAACGAGAAGGTCCGCGTTCTGCTCGCACAGGCCCTGTTCGGACGTCCGAACAATCTGCTGCTCGATGAGCCTACCAACCACTTGGATCTGGAATCCATCGGCTGGCTGGAGAACTTCCTCATGGACTACGAAGGCACTGTTATCGTGGTATCCCATGACCGTCACTTCCTGAACAAGGTGTGTACGCATATTGCGGACATTGATTTCGGCAAAATCCAGATGTATGTCGGCAACTACGACTTCTGGTACGAGTCCAGCCAACTGGCTCAAGCGCTGCAGCGTGACGCGAACAAGAAGAAGGAAGACAAGATCAAGGAGCTGCAGGCCTTTATCCAGCGTTTCTCGGCCAATGCCTCCAAGTCGAAGCAGGCGACCTCCCGTAAGAAGCAACTGGAGAAGATTACGCTGGACGATATCCGCCCGTCGAACCGCAAATATCCGTTCCTCAACTTCAAGCCTGAACGGGAAGCCGGCAAGCAGCTCCTTACGATCACCGGCCTGACCAATACGGTTGAAGGCGAGAAGGTGCTGGATGAATTCAGCATTGTGGTCAATAAAGGCGACAAGATTGCTTTTGTCGGTCCGAATTCCCAGCCGAAATCGCTGCTGTTCGATGTGATTATGGGTGAGAAGGAAGCTGACGCCGGTGAATATTCCTGGGGTGTAACCACAACCCAAGCCTATTTTCCAAAAGACAACTCCAGCTACTTCGACGGTGTGGACATGAACCTCGTGGAATGGCTGCGCCAGTACTCCAAGGATCAGGATGAGACCTTCCTGCGCGGCTTCCTGGGCCGGATGCTTTTTGCCGGAGAAGAGGCGCTGAAGAAGGCGAGTGTGCTCTCCGGGGGAGAGAAGGTCCGCTGCATGCTGGCGAAGATGATGCTGAACGGGGCAAATGTGCTGGTGTTCGATGAGCCGACCAACCACTTGGATCTGGAATCCATCACGGCGCTGAACAATGGGCTGATTGATTTCGACGGCACTATCCTGTTCACCTCCCATGACCATCAGTTCATCCAGACGATTGCGAACCGCATCATCGAGATTACACCGGCAGGGGTTATCGACCGCACCATGACTTACGATGAGTATCTGGAGAACCCGGAGATTAAGGAACTGCGTGACCGTATGTATCCTGTGGAAGTATAAGAACCATATATGCAAGCATTGAACGGACTTGAGTTCATATGGAAACGGCTGCGTCGTCCCGAAAGGGATAACGCAGCCGTTTATGTTCAACCCGTTTTATGATCCGCCGGTACGACGGCGCTGGTTGTTGGGCTTTTTATTGTTTTGACTTTTCAGCGGTTTTGCAGAACCCGCCTGAAATGAAGACCCGGGCTTTGCGGAAGTTTGCTGCTTCTTCTGTTCCAGCTTTTGACGGATGGCATCCGCCAGATTGATTTTACTTTTTTCAGTGTTTTCGCTCATATTGTTAACCCCCTTAGGTAGCAAGTCCTTCCTACATTTTAATGGTTTTTAAATGCTGCCACAAGGGCAAGAATAATTCAAAGAATGATTTGCCGGGGCTCGGGAACAGTATGAAAATCAATATGGGGGTGTAAGCATTGGCTGATATCTATGAGGATATACGCAAAGGCGAACGAGGGGCTCTGGTCAGTATTATTGCCTATCTTATTCTGTCTGCGTTCAAGCTGGTCTGCGGCTATGTATTTGCATCCAGCGCACTGCTGGCAGACGGCTTCAACAACCTGACGGACATCGTCGCTTCACTTGCGGTGCTGATCGGTCTGCGGATCTCGCGCAAGCCGCCGGATTCCGATCATCCCTACGGGCATTTCCGCGCCGAGACGGTAGCTGCGTTGCTCGCTTCTTTTATTATGGCGATGGTAGGCATTCAAGTGGTTGTTGAGGCGGTACGTTCTCTGTTCGAAGGGGCCAAAGCAGTGCCCCAGCTATGGTCGGCCGGAGTCGCGCTTGTGTGTGCTGTAGCCATGATGGGGGTGTATATATACAATAAGCGGCTCGCCAGACAGATTAACAACGGTGCATTGATGGCTGCAGCGAAGGATAATTTTTCAGATGCGATGGTCAGTATAGGAGCCGCAATCGGCATTGCCGGAGCGCAGTTCGGACTGCCCTGGATTGATTCGGCCGCTGCCGTGGCTGTCGGGCTGCTGATTCTGAAGACGGCATGGGATATATTCCGTGATGCGACATACCGGCTGACCGATGGTTTTGACGAGGATAAGCTTCTGGATCTGCGCAGTACAATTGCCCGGACCCCGGGTGTGGAGGGCATCAAGGATATTAAAGCCCGCGTACACGGGAATCATGTGCTGGTCGATGTGGTTGTGGAGGTAGATGCCAATATTACAGTCACGCAAGGCCATGCAATCAGCGATTCCATTGAAGAGCGGATGAGCAAGCTGCATAACACGATGAATGTGCAGGTTCATATGGAGCCGAAGCCGTAGGTTACCTCTTATTTTCTCCTAGTTCGCTGTAATTTTAACCAAATATAAGGAGAAATCAAGACTATAGACCTGTATACTACCATAAAGTGGCAAGCTTATTTGTGAAATTTGGGGCATGTTCCAATTCCCGGGTAAGCCTATAATGAGGGCAGAAAACAACAAACGAAGCGCGCATCCTTGTTGAATTTCTCATTATGCTAAGCGGGGGAACGCTATGATCATATCACATAAGCGGTTTGCAGCATCGTTGCTGGTCTCGGCATCGCTTGCAGTATCTCTGGGAGCATTCAATCCACAGCAGGCTTTTGCTGCTTCTGTGCCTTCAAGTACGGCTGTTACAGCATCCGCTGTGCAGACAGGAGTGATTGTCTCAACAGTCCGACTGCGCAATACTCCATCCAGCAGCGGCCAAATTCTGAAATATCTGAATACAGGCGACCAGGTGGCAATTCTGGAAGCAACGAACAGCTATTGGTACAGAGTAAGAACAGCAGACGGGACGGTTGGATACACAAGCAGCGGAGAGCAGTATATCAACGTAGCCAATGCTTCAGCAGCACAAACTGCCGTTATTCAGGCAAACGTCCGTCTCCGCGATCTGCCTTCCACCAGCGGGCAAGTGCTGGGCTATATGAACAAAGGTGATCAAGTAACCATCCTGGAAGCAACGAACAGCTATTGGTACAAGGTAAGAACTGCGAATGGCAATGTCGGCTACACCAGTTCCGCGGAGCAGTACATTTCTGTGAACGGAGCAACGCCTTCACCGGCTCCAATCCCAACTCCGGCGCCAACACCAGTACCAACTCCAATACCAACGCCTTCACCTGCGCTTCCATCGCAGGCCGCTGTAATTGAGAGTGTAATTGCCGCAGGCATGGGCTATCTTGGAACTCCTTATGAGTTCGGTTCCAGCCGCAACGATACGAGCACCTTCGATTGTTCGGATTTTATCCGGCAGATTTTTATGGATGCAGCCAATTTAAGACTGCCTGCCGATTCACGGCAGCAGGGGGATTGGATTAAGATGAACAGCACGGTGGTGACCGACATTTCCGGTCTGAAACGCGGGGATCTGATGTTCTTTATGGATTACAAAGGAAACTCGACGGCCGCATATGCCGCGATTGACAAATCAACGGCAAGAATCACGCATGTAGCCATGTATTTGGGGGACGGGCAGTTGTTGCATACTTACTCCGTAGCCTCCGGCGGCGTGAAGGTAGACAAATTAAGCGCTTCTTGGATGAATCGTTTCCTTTACGGGGGCTCGGTTATCCGCTAATATAAAGATTGTAGAGACAGGAAGCGACAGCAGTACATGTTTGTGACGGGTGAATTAGGGCGGGTGTTATGAGAGGCTGCCGCTTCAGTGGAAGAATTCTGCTGAAGCGATAGCCTCTATTTCTGTTTTCTCTGAGTAGTCTTAAAGAGTAATGAAATGGGAGAATCCAGCGATCTAGATCCATGCTGTACCCAGCCAAGTTTACACTTCTCTCCATGCATTTTGCCCGCACTGCCGGTCATAACAGCCCCTGTGTATCCACAGTTTGTTCCCAAGCCAGCCGGCAGGAGCTGCGCTGTTCATGGCGAAGTAAAAGAGGGTTGCTGCGGTCAGGACAATTACCGGTGTTGCCGGTTTCATGATGAACCAAACTCTCTTATTTTCGCGCGCTGAAAAGAAGAGAGGAAGGCCTATACTTTGTGTATGGCGAATAAGATATAAGGGGGGCGGTTCCTTAGGCGATTGACCAATTGTTTCGGCATTTTGAGGTAAGGGTAACTATGCAGTAATACAGCAGCACAAGCGGACACTAGGATGTGGAAGGGGTTTTGGAAATGATCATTGAACTTAGCGTTGCACTCGTTGCCATCGCATTTGCTATACTTGTTTACTTTTTGATAGCTACCTTGAAATCAGCAAAGGATTCTCTCGAGAAGGTCAGCCAGACTCTGGAGGAGGTTCAGCAAACGATTGATGAGCTTACTTATGAGGTGAAAACTACCGTCAAACATGCCAATGATATTACCGCAGATGTTCAGGGCAAAATTCAAAAGATTGATCCCATTGTGGACTCTGTGAAAAACCTCGGCGATGTTATGAATGAATTGACGCTTACTGTCAAGCAGGTATCGGTCACAGTGATTGAGAAATACCGGAAATCGCGGGAGGAGAAGGGGAAGGCTGTACCTGTGGCAAAAGTACCGCTGGCTCCACCCGAAGAACGCACTGACAGCTCTGCCGATGCCGTATATGCCAAGAAATCCTCAGGAAGAATGGAAGTGGCTCTGAAAGGCGTAGACGCTGCAGCCGCTATTTGGCAGAAGTTCCGCAAGTAACCGGAGGGTAGAAGCAGAATATGAAAGGCGGGATGTAATGATGAATGTTATTCTTCTATTGCTGAGTCTCCTTTCTCCTTATTTATCTGCATCTCCGCAAAAGGAGGCGGCTCCTGCCGCGTTGTATGGCTCCACTTCGGCCGTCGTGCCGGCTTTTGAGCACAGTCGGAATATCAGCCCCTACATCAGCAGCTTTGATTCCCTTGCAGACGTGTCGCTGTACATGTCCAAGGAGGAACTGCTCCAGGTCAAGGGTTCACCGCTCACGGTCACCTCTGATCCCTGGCAGGGCTGTCAGGAATACCATTATGCCGAGCTGTCGGCCGGAGTTTGTGAAGATGCCGTGCTCTATGTGCATGTGACTCCCGATCAGGCCGGGCAATTCGGACTCAGGATGAATGGACAGCGGATTGATCCGCTAAGGAGCAATCTTTCTGAGCTGCTGGGCACCCCTGATTTTGTTGCTGAAGACGGGGACGTATATATGAGAGGTAACGTTGCCCTGAAGGTATACCGCCATGCACTGACCGGTGAATGGGACGGCATTGATTTGTTTGACGGGAATTCCTCATAAGGCGTTTCATGCTCTGCAAAACAGGTTAATGAAAGAACGTTCCGCTTTATGGTGTTGTGTGCATGGAGAATCCATAGTCCAATAGCGTAACCTCCAGTCCCACTACCTGCAGTGGAGCTGGAGGTTACTTTGTTGAACGCGAAAGTAAGGTCTTCATCCGGGGTTGCTGCTGCGTGGAAAGAGGCTGTTCAAATATCGTATGATAGAGCTATATCAAGAATTGCGGGTATTTAAATTAAGACTTAAATAGTGCGGGGTGAAAAGGGTTGAAAATTCTTATCGTAGACGACAATCCAACTAATGTCATCATTATTCGTGAAATTCTGAAAAAAGAAGGTTACCGGGATTTTGCGACTGCTGCCTCGGCCAAAGAAATGCTGAAGCTGCTTGGCATCGGTTCGGAAAGCGAAGCCGCAGGCCAGCGGCCGGCTAATATTGATTTGATTCTGCTCGATATGATGATGCCGGAAATGGACGGTATCGAAGCGTGCCGCGTAGTCCAGCAATATGAGCATCTTAGGGATATACCGATTATTATGGTCACCGCCGTTGGAGACTCCAAAAAATTGGCGGAGGCGCTGGATGCCGGCGCAGGCGATTATGTGACCAAACCGATTAACAAGGTGGAGCTGATGGCCCGCATCCGCCTGGCGCTGCGTTTAAAGCGGGAGAAGGATTGGCATAAGGAGCGGGATCAGCGGATACAGGATGAGCTGAAGCTGGCCGCTATGGTGCAGAATGCGGTGCTTAGCCAGCCGCTGAAGGAAGAGGCGTTTGAAGTACATGCCCTTTACCAGCCTTCGTTCGAACTGGCGGGTGACTTGTATGCCTGGTATCTCCTTGGAGACGGGCGGTATGCTGTCATCTTGCTGGATATGATGGGACACGGAATTTCCTCATCGCTGTTCTGTATGTTCCTGGCATCTGTGCTCAAAGATACAGTAACAACCTATGTGGAGCCGGAGAAGGTCATTCAGGAGCTGAACAGGCGGTTCAACCAGCTCTACATTGAGAAGCAATTGGTCCAATACTACTTCACGGCGATTTATCTCGTCATTGATACCCGTCTTAAGCGGATTGATTATGTAAATGCCGGCCATCCGCCGGGGCTCTTGTTCGAGGGCAACGCGGCAGAGCCGATATTGCTGGAGAGCAACGGCCATCCGGTTGGTTTATTTGACAGTATTGATATCCGGACGCAGAGTCTGACCTTCAAGGATGAGGGGCATTTGGTGCTGTACACGGACGGCCTGCTGGAAATGACGGAAGGCGGGCAGGAGGAGCAGCTTGAATTTATGATCGGGCATTTGAATCAGGGACATGAATGGCAGGAAGAGGCCATGCGCGCGGTTTTCTTGAAGGATGTTCCCAATCAGGAGCGTGATGACGATAAATGCCTGGTATGGATTTCATTGAAGGATTAGTATTCGTAAGCATGGTTTTTGGGTAATAGTCTTACAGTACTAATTACAACTATATAGTAGAGCGTCAGATCAATAATGGTGGACTAGGGGCGTGGGATGCCCGAAGGACGGAAGGCGTGGAGCGATCCTCCCTTGATCCTCCCTCAGGTGTCCCCGTTCCCAGACGGGGTTCGTACTTAAATTGGCGTTTGGCTCGGCGTTACGGACTGTGGTGCGCTTCATTCGGATGAGAGTCACGGCTTGGGGAAGTTACGGACACCACGGGCCTTATGATCGAAAATTCCGTTCCTAAACGATCCTCGGAGAGACGATAAGCGCCGTTCGGTCCGTTAAGCCGCAACAAGTGGCGTTTTCTTGAAAATAGCGGCTCTCAAGTCCGTAAGGAGCCGACTCCGCCGCTGCGGGTTCTCTTCGCCAACCCCCAAGGGTATGATCTCACCCGCAGATTTAGCTCTGATGCTGGACTAGTCGGGAAATACGTTAAAGGTCAGGGAGTCTTGATAACATGACAGCTATGGAGCGTAGGTATGAAGAGCCATCCGCCCAGGCCGGAAGGGTTCAGGAGCTTGAGCAGATTGAAATCGAACTGCTTTTGAGCGGAGTGCATCGCCTGTATGGATATGATTTCAGGAATTATGCGCTGCCTTCACTCAAGCGGCGGATCTGGCATCATGTGCATGCCGAGAATGTGCGAAGCATATCCGCGCTGCAGGAGAAGGTGCTGCATGACCGCGGCTGCTTCGAACGGTTCGTGTACAGTCTTTCTATCCCTGTGACGGAGATGTTCCGGGACCCCGGAATGTTCAGCGCCTTCCGTGAGAAGGTGATTCCGCTGCTTCGGACCTGTCCCCGCATTCGGATCTGGCATGCCGGGTGCTCCACCGGGGAAGAAGTATATTCCATAGCCATCCTGCTGCATGAGGAAGGACTGTACGACAGGGCGCAGCTTTATGCCACAGACATGAACGCCCGCTCGCTTCAGCAGGCTAAGGAAGGCGTATACGAGCTCGGCAAGATGAGGCAATACACCAGGAATTACATGGAGGCGGGCGGTACCCGCCTATTCTCCGAATACTATACAGCGAAATACAATTCGGTGGTGCTGCAGCCGTACCTGCGCAAAAACATTATTTTCGCAGAGCATAACCTGGCGACAGACACCTCGTTTAATGAATTCAATGTAATCTTTTGCCGCAACGTGATGATTTATTTCAACGAAGAACTCAGGGATCATGCTCACGGCTTGTTCTATGAGAGTCTCAGCCAGTCAGGAGTTCTGGTGCTCGGTTCCAAGGAATCCATGCAATTCACCAGACACAGTAACAGCTATGAGCCTATGGACACAGTGGAAAAAATCTACCGTAAGATGTAATAGCGGGTTAGGGGGGGGCCAAATGGGGTTTCAAGAACCGATTCATATACTGCTTGTCGATGATCGTCCTGAGAATCTGCTGGCGCTGGAAGCAGTGCTTGAGAGCCAGCATTATAAGCTTGTCACAGCCGGTTCCGGCGAAGAAGCGCTGCGGTGTCTGTTAAGATACGAATTCGCAGTGATTGTGCTGGATGTGCAGATGCCGGGTATGGATGGCATTGAAACCGCCAAATTGATCAAAGCCAAAGAGAAAACTAAGGATATTCCGATTATTTTCATCTCCGCGAACAGCAAGGATGCAGAGCATTTATTTGCGGGATATTCTGCTGGTGCGATTGATTACATGGTCAAGCCCTTTATTCCGCAGATTCTGAAGTCCAAAATTAAAGGCTTTGTAGATATGTACCTGACCGCCAAGAAACATCAGATGCAGTCCATGCTGCTGCAGCAAAAAACGCAGGAGCTGGAGAGAATTAACGCCGAGCTGATCAAAGCCAAGGAAGAAACGGAGCTCGCCGCCAAAGCCAAAGCGGAATTCCTGGCGATGATGAGCCATGAGATTCGTACACCCATGAACGGTGTAGTGGGCATGATTGACCTGCTGATGGAGACAGAGCTTGCTCCCGAGCAGAAGGAATATACGGAGATTATCCGTAAAAGTGCCGATACGCTAATTACCGTTTTTAACGATATTTTTGATTTCACCAAGATGAAGTCCGGTAAAATAGAAATGGAAGAGCAGCTCTTTGAGCTCCAGAACACGATTGAAGAGGTATTAAGCCTGTTTTCTGCCGAAGCAGGCAAAAAGAATCTGGAGCTGTCTTATTATATTGATCATAAGCTGCCAGGGCTTATTTATGGAGACATGGTCCGCTTGCGTCAGGTTCTGATCAATCTGGTGGCGAATGCTGTGAAATTTACCCACCAAGGCGGTGTTTACCTGGTTGCTTCTAGTGTCCCGGCAGTTGATAATAGGCTTACGGTCGAATTTACCGTCAAGGATACAGGCATCGGAATTTCCCCGGAGAAATGCGACCGTTTATTTCAGCCGTTCTCCCAGCTAGACTCTTCTATGTCCCGCAAATATGGCGGAAAGGGCCTGGGGCTGGCCATCTGCAAATCACTTGTCGGGATGATGGGCGGCGATATCCGGGTAGAATCTACTGAAGAGAAGGGTGCGTCTTTCGTATTTACGATTCAGGCAATGATTCCGGAGGAGGAGCCGGTAAGAGGGAATGCATGATCGACTAAGCATAATGTCGTAGTTTTTGTTTCAATAATGCGCCTTTAGGGTTATTGGTAAAGAAAACATTTATCAGGAGAGATTGTCTATGAATGCAAATAAAAGCGAAAAGTTCCATGCAATAACCGAAACTGAAGGCAGTGTATGTACGGTTTACCTAGTGGGAGAGCTTGATTTGTCGGTAGCTCCCGATTTCCGTCTGGTTATGGAGCCGCTCGTAGGAGATACAGGGCTTGATCTCGTCATGAATCTGAAGGATCTGAGATATATCGACAGCACCGGTATCGGCATTCTGCTCTCGATTCTCAAAGCAAGACATGGAATGGATGTTAAGTTTACAGTCGCGGAAGTTCCGCCGCAAATCCAGAAGCTATTTGATATGACCGGAATTTCGAAGTTTTTTGCCCCCCAAGAGAATTCCCACTAGGAAAGGATCGAAATAAGGATGAGTGATGATGTGCAAAAAGTAGTTCTTCAGTTACCTGCGAGTGCAGAATATGTCGATATCGTCAGACTGAATTTATATGGAATCGCCTCGAAGATGGGATTCACGTATGAGGATATTGAGGATATGAAGGTTGCTGTGTCTGAAGCCTGTAACAACTCCGTCCTGTATGCTTACGGCCAGGAAGACGGCTTGGTTGATGTAATCTTTGAAGTAGGTACAAGTGCCTTGTCCATTACAGTCAAAGATGAAGGGGAGAGCTTTGACAGTTTGGATCCATCCGAAGAACGCATGACGCTGCATGATAAAGAGCTGAATGACGTTCAAGTAGGCGGGCTGGGATTTTACTTAATGCAGGCGCTCATGGATGACGTCAGCGTTGTGAGCGATGCAGGCAGAGGGACGGCCGTTACCCTGACTAAGCGGCTTAATTTCAGCGAGGAGAAAGTATGAATGAAAAAGTGACTCCCCCCGAGTCCGCAAAAGAGGCGGTAAGCCTGATCCACGAATACCAGCAGACCAAAGACAATGAAATTGCAACGGTGCTGCTCCGCAAATATGAGCCGATGGTAAAAATGGCTGCAGGCAAAATCGCCCGCAATCGTCCTGATTTGTATGAGGATTTGTACCAGGTAGGACAGATGGCGTTAATCAGACTGCTCCAGCAGTATGACATCAGTCTGGGAATACCCTTCGAGCCCTACGCTATGAAAAGCATGATCGGACATATGAAAAATTTCCTGCGGGATAAATCCTGGTACATACAGGTTCCCAGAAGGATCAAAGAGAAGGGGGCCCTTGTGCAGCAGGCTATTGATGAGCTGATCATCAGACTAGAGCGTTCGCCTGCCATAGAGGAAATTGCCCAATATCTTGATCTTACGGTGGAAGAGACAGTGGAGGTGCTGGCGGGAAGAGAATGCTACCATTATGTATCTCTCGATTCCCCGCTCTCGCAAGAGGAGACAGGTGCCACACTTGGTGAATTGATCAGCTCCGAAGCAAATGACTATGAGACAGTGGAGAAACGTATGGATCTGCAGCAGGCGCTGGGGCAGCTTAAAGAGCAGGAGCAGCAGGTGCTGCTGCTGGCTTTTCAGGATGGAGAGTCGCAGCGGGCGATTGCCCAGAAGCTTGGGGTATCACAAATGAGCGTATCCCGGATTCAGAAGCGCGCCACAGAAAAGCTGAAGCAAATTATGGCTAATTCCTCTTACTGATGAAACGAATAGATGAACATACAAACAGGACATGCCTTATCCCCCGGTCAGGGTCAGGCATGTCCTTTATGGGTTTTACCTGAGCATTAAGCTTGATCCGCAGCCTCTTTTGAAGCATCCTTCACAATAGAGGCAACATCATCCGCTGCATCGCTGACGGTTTCAGCAATTGCTGTGCCCGAGTCCGACAGAGTTGCGGCAATCTGCTGCTTGCTGTCGCTGACAGCAGTGAAGATATCGGAGGCTTTGGCGGATACATTGCCCGCTAAATCCGCAGCCTTTTCTTGAGCGGCAGTAGCAATGCTTATCGCTGTATCGGTTACGATGCCGGCGACTTCCTTCGTTTTGTCCGTAGCTGCCGAGAATTTATCCGACAACGCACCCCTTACTTCACGGCCTGGCTTTGGTGCGAACAACAGCGCTGCGGCAGCGCCCAGCAAGCTTCCGATAACAATTCCTTTCAAGAATGGGCTTCCGCTCTCTACCGGAATTTCCGGTTCTGCCTTATTCATCGCGGATCACTCCTTATAAGTTTATTGTATTTCAGAATGGCTTAAAGTTCTTACTTGGTATATAAACTTCGGTGCAAGGGCTGAAACATTAAGGCCCCCTTGCTCCGGGCGATAATTATTTCTGCCGCAGGCGGCCAAGCTCGGAGACCAGTGCTTCAACCTGTGCGATGCTCAGTCTGTCGCTGCTCATAGCCACCTCATAAATATCGCGTATATCCTCGTAGTTGCTCACCGGGAAGGCAGAGGCTTGCATGGCCGCCGCGCTTGCCATCTTCAGCTTGCTTTTGATACCCTCGATCATGTATTCAACATTTTCCTGTGTAGGCTGGGATAGATCCATTAGGTGTAACAGTCCTCTCTGTATATTAGTTCAAATATTCTATCATGTTTATGAAGGCAAACACCATTTTTTTGTCTGCTCCGCTGAAATCATGTTAAATTAGAGAAAATATTCATTAGGCTTCACTAGCTGAGGGGAGAGAGGGCATTGGCAATCAGGGAGCAGGAGAGCAGAAAACGCAGTAAAATGGATGCTTCCGGGCTGGTCTCCTTCTTCAAGGAGATCGCGGCCAGGCATCCGCTGGAGCAGATTACGTTCCTCTGTATCGGAACGGACCGGTCTACCGGCGATGCGCTTGGACCGCTGACCGGCAGCCGGCTGGTGGAGCACGGCTTCCCGCATGTGAGCGGTACGCTGCCGTCCCCTTGTGACGCGGATAATCTGGCTCTGCGGATAGCGGAGATTCCCGAAGGGCAGTTTATTATCGCTGTGGATGCTTGCCTGGGACCCCCGGCGGCACTCGGAACTTTTTTGGCGGCTGAAGGCCCGCTCCGGCCGGCGCAGTCGGTCGGTCTGTCCCTGCCTGCAGTGGGGAATTACAGTGTTGCGGCGATCGTCGATCTGAACGGTCCGCGGCCTTACCGGACTTTGCAGACCACTCCGCTGCACAGAGTGATGGTCATGGCGGGGCAAATTGCGGCGGCGGCGGCGGCCGGGTTCGGTCTGAATTCTTGAGAGCGTTTCAAGCGGGACAATTCTGCTTAAATAATGTAGACAAGCCAACCGGCTCAAACCACGGATCATCTTGGTTGCTCGAGTGCAGTTAGCTATCTGTAGAAGGAGGGAAGCCGTCATGGAAAATGTTCGTTATGAGGGATACAATATTAGTTACAGTGATCAGGGTGCAGGTGAGGTTATTGTACTGCTGCACGGCTTCTGTGGAAGCTCTGGCTATTGGGAGCAGGTTATTCCGCTCCTAAGCAGCGATTATCGGGTGATTGCTCTGGATTTGCGCGGCCACGGAGGCTCGGATGCTCCGCTTGGGGCTTACAGTGTAGACCAGATGGCTGATGATGTGCTGGCTCTGCTGAATGTGCTGGAGATTTCTGAGTGCTACCTGCTTGGACATTCCCTTGGCGGATATGTCACTCTTTCCTTTGCCCAGCGTTATGCATCCCGCTTGAAGGGATTCGGGCTGGTTCACTCCACAGGCTACCCGGATAGTGAGGCGGCTAAGGAGAACCGGCTGAAGAGTGTGAGCACCATTCAGAATGAAGGGATTTTCGCATTCGTGGATGGGCTGATTCCTGGTCTTTTTGCGGCAGGCGCTGCTCCGCAGTTGCTGGAGCGTGCGAAGGAGATCGGCTACAGAACACCTCCCCAAGGGGCGGCAGGCGCCGCCATGGCGATGCGTGAGCGGATCGACCGCCGTGACGTCATCTCAGCCACTGTACTGCCGGTGCTGCTTGTTGCCGGTGCAGAGGACAGCAAGGTATCGCCTGAACGGATCTTCACCTCGGATCATCCGAATGTGAGCCAGGTGACCATTTCCGGAGTAGGTCACATGAGTATGTACGAAGCGCCGGAACGCCTGGCGGAAATCATCAAGGATTTCGTACATGCAGCGGTTAAGAAATAATCACATGAGAGAAGCGGAGCGTACTAACGCCCGTGCTAATAATGCAAAAGAGGCAGCTCCCGCCGAATCCGGCGTGGCTGCTTCTTTGTTTCACTGGAACTTGCGGATAGCCGGAATGCAGAGCACAAGAGCAACACAGGCCATACACAGTCCCGAAAAAATATAGATCGTCGCTACGCCCCCAATAAGATCGGCCAGCCAGCCCACCAGAATGTAGCCTACCGGCAGGAGTGCGAAGGAGCCCAGCAAGTCCAGACTGGCTACGCGTCCGAAGGCTTCCTGCGGAACGAGCTCCTGCAGGCTGATCTCCCAGACTAGGCCGAAGATCATCAGTCCGAAGCCTTCAAGGGCAAACAAGGCGACCGCACCCGCAGCAGAGGGGGCGAAGGGCAGCAGGAACATAGCCAGCCCGCTTACAAAGACCCCGCCGTAAGCCATTTTTCCGCGGTGGCTCCACTTGTTCCTCATGCCGAACAGCAGACCTGCCGCAATAGCACCGGCACCGGAGAAGGTGACGGCAAGCCCGTATACGTAAGGTTCCCAGCCATGATGTACCTTAAAAAGCCAAGGCACAAGAATACTGCTGATGCCGGCATAGCAAATGTTAATGAATGAAAAGGCCAGAATCGTAATCCATAGCCAGGGATGGCTGCGCAATACGGCGATCCCTTCCTTGAAATCCTCCTTCCAGTGAGGGGTGGAGGGGGCTTCTGCGGTTGCAAGGGAGTGTTCTTTCCGCTGTAATCGGGAGACGAGAACTTTGCGCAGTTGGATGAGGCAGACCAGTGAAAACAAGTAGGTAAACGCATCAAGTCCAAAGCCAACGCCTGCCGACAGGTGGGTAATGAGCAGCCCGCCGAGCACAGGGCCAATCAGACGGATGGTCTGTGTAGTCATTTGCGTCAGGGAATTGGCGGCAATACGGATATCCGGGGTAAATACGGTGGCACGGACTGCGGCATAAGCAGGCTGGAAGAGACCGTCAAGTAAACCGTAGCAGCCGACCAATACCAGCAGCAGCGGGATGGTAAGCAGCCCGGAGAGTGAGAGCACAGCCGTCAGGAGCATGATGGAGGCACGAAAAATATCCGCCAGCATCATAATTTTCACCCGGTCATACCGGTCTACAATGTGGCCGGAAATCGGCAGCATGATTACATTAGGCAGCATGTATACCGCCATGACGAAACCCATTGTTGTAGTAGAACCAGTCAGGGAATACACCAGAACGGGCAGAATCACCATCGTCACCGAGCTTCCCAGAAAGGAAATCAGATGTCCGAGCCATAGCAAAGGAAACGCCCGCGATTTGGCAAAAGGTGCGGCAAAGCTGCGCAACGGACTACCTTTAGCTTGTTCAGAGGTGCTCTCGGGGATCATCTTGGTACCTCACCTCCGAATTTATAACGGACTCCTCTGGGCTCAAGCGCCCGACGATGACCTCGACGCCATACTCTTCGCCTTGTGTGACTTTGGATTCCCAGGAAGAGAGGAACTCCATGATCTCCTTCCGGAACTGTTCCAGCTCGCTGGACGATAAAGTCAGTCTGGTTGAGGCATGGTTCACCATATCCTCTTGTCTGAACGTAAATCCGCTGAAGTGCTCTGAGGAGAACCAGGTTCCTTTGGAACGATAATATTTCTGGATGATGCTTCCGGCTGTCTCTGTCCTTACCAGCTCCAGCAGCCCGCCTTCAAACAGCTTGATAATATGATAATGAATGTTCCCCGGCGTCTTGCCCAGCTTCCCGGCAACTTGCTTGGAGGTGAGCGGTTCTTCTGCCAGCACGTGCATAATTTTGATCCGCAGCGCGCTTTCGAGCAGCTTGTTTTGCTCCGGCGATACTTTCAGGGGCTGAGCTTGCCCTTGGTTATCCGCTTCAGCTTTCATTTGAAATCCCCCTGTATGGCAGTAGTTCGTTCTGTTATGCAGTTCGATCTAAATTACAGATCAGAATGTATCCAGTATAGTTTATCCTGTATTTTTTTGTAAATGAACATTTGGGTTAACCCTGGATTTTCTGCTTCGGAAGATGCTGCAAGTGGCGCAGAGTCAAGGAATGGTTTAAGATGATCCAAAGGGAAACGTTGTGGGTATTGAACAGTTCGTTAGCCAAGGAGAGGGGAGAACAGGATGTTCAGAAGAGATTACATCGTACGGATGATTGAGGATATGACCGCGATGGTTGCCAAGGTGTTTACGCTTAAGCAGGAGAAAAAGACAACAGAAGCCTTATGGGAGATTGATGAGCTGCTGAACCGGCATTTCCGTTTAAATTCCCGGCTTTTGAATTCACTCTCCGTGGAAGATATCATTGATATGTATATCTTGGGGGGCGTGGTCGAATCCGACAGGCTTCAAGGCGTGGCGCGTCTGCTCAAGGAAGAAGGCTCTATTTACGCTGCGGCTGGGGATAAGGACGCGGCCTTGTTCAGAGCCATGCGGTCACTGCATCTGTTTGTGTATGCCGATCTCCATGGCGCTGACCGCGAACTGATGGAGATGACGAAGGAAATAGACGAGCTCCTGATGGAGACCCGGGAATATAAGATTCCGGCAAAGACGGAACGGCTGCTGTTGACCTATATGGAATCCTTGGGCCGTTATGCCAAGGCGGAAGACAGTCTGTACCGGCTGTGGGAACATGGAGAGGCTGTGGCTTCCGAAGGAAAAGAGTTGTATGAACGGCTGCTGCTGAAGCCGGAGGAGGATTTGGCACGCGGCGGCCTCCCTGCGGAAGAGGTCAGACAAGGCCTGGCAGAGTGGGGCAGGCTTACTGCTGGGCTAAGTAAGGTGGCGAAGACTCCTTGAGCACGCCAATATTTATCGTTGATGCTTTTACCGATCGCGCGTTTGCCGGAAATCCCGCTGCCGTATGCCTGCTGGAAGGACCTGTTCCTGAGTCCTTCATGGCCCAAACAGCGGCGGAGATGAATCTGTCCGAGACGGCCTTTCTCTGGCCGGAGCAGGATGGCTACCGGCTGCGCTGGTTCACGCCTGCTGTTGAAGTCAGCCTGTGCGGCCATGCCACACTGGCCAGCGCGCATGTGCTGTGGGAATTTGGGCGGCTGGCATCCGGCGCGGAGGCGAAATTCTACACCCGCAGCGGATTGCTGCGGGCGGCAAGGTCCGATCAGTTGATTTCGCTTTATTTTCCGCCGTATGCGCTTGTACCTTCCGGCCCGATAACCGGGTTGGCGGCAGCCCTTGGCATTGATGAAGAAGAGGTGCTGGAGACTATGGCTTATGCCGACAACGTGCTGGTGCGGTTGAAGGATGAGGGTCTTGTGCGGCGGCTGAGGCCGGATTTTCCGCTGCTTGGCAACCTTCAGCCAAGAGCGATCGCTGTAACGGCGGAGAGTGAGTCGGAAAATGCCGATTTTGTATCGCGTTTTTTTGCACCGCGGATTGGCGTGAATGAAGATCCTGTCACCGGGTCTGCGCATACCGCGTTAGCCCCCTATTGGTCTGCCAGACTGGGCCGCCCGCATTTGACCGCGTATCAGGCCTCTGCGCGTGGCGGCACGCTGCGGCTGGAAGTCACCCCGGAGCTGGTAACCTTGTCGGGCCGGGCCGTGACTGTCGTCAGCGGCCAGTTTCATGTGCAATGACAATTCTATTTTTTATGTGAAAGTGAGATGTACCCTGTGGAAGCTTTGAATACACTGATTGAACAAGTCATCAATAGCCGCACTCTGATTACGGCAACGCTGAGCCAGCTACGCAGCAAAGGCGAAGCCGCCTTCAGCAAGGTGCAGGTAAAACCCGTAGAGTTAAAGGGCAAGCTGCATTATCAGTTCGCCTACTATATCGGCCCTAAGGTCGAGCACCGCAATATCCCGGCTGAGGCCGCGGCGGAGGAGTTAATGTCGCTGCTGAGAGAGACATTCCGGCAAGGGCTGCTCTGTACCGTAGAGGCCGATTATCAAGTGCTGATCAGTAAAAAGTATAAGGTATCCATCCTGACCAAATCGCCGACCAAGCAGGAGGCTCCGAACCTGGCCCATAACCGCCGCAAGCAGTACGTGCTGGATGAAGGAGTGCCTGTGCCGTTCCTGGTAGAACTGGGCATTATGAATAGCGAAGGCAAGGTGCTGGCCAAAAAATACGATAAGTTCCGCCAGATCAACCGCTTTCTGGAGATGGTCGAGGATGTGCTTGCCGATCTGCCGTCCGGCCGTCCGCTGACCATTGTGGATTTTGGCTGCGGCAAGTCCTATCTAACCTTTGCACTCTATCATTATTTGGCTGTCCGCGAGCAGCGGGAGCTGAATATTGTCGGCCTCGATCTCAAAGCCGATGTTATCGAGCACTGCAGTGCGCTTGCGGCCAAGCTTGGCTACGATCAGCTTCGGTTCCTGGTCGGCGATATTGCCGACTACAACGAGCTGGATCAGGTCGATATGGTCGTAACGCTCCATGCCTGTGATACGGCAACCGACGCTGCACTGGAAAAAGCGGTCCGCTGGGGCGCATCGGTAATCCTGTCGGTTCCTTGCTGCCAGCATGAGCTGTTCGCCCAGGTTGAGAGCGAGGTGCTGAATCCTCTCTTGTCGCATGGAATTCTGAAGGAACGTTTCTCCGCTCTGGCTACGGATGCCATCCGGGCCAAGCTGCTCGATCTAATGGGCTACCGCACACAACTGCTGGAGTTCATTGACCTGGAGCATACGCCGAAGAATATTCTGATTCGTGCTGTCAAAGGCCCGGCCGGAGACAACGCGGCTAAATGGCGCGAATACAGCGCATTCCGTGATTTTCTTGGTGCGAAGCCGTATCTCGAACGTGCCTGCACCGATCTGCTGCCAGCCGGCGATGCTGTGCAAGGCTAATGTCGCAAATCTAATACGTTAACATGACTGCAGGACGGCTGCTTCCCTGATGGGGCGGGCCGTCCTGTTTGCGTTCCCCTTTTGGTTCTGGTGAAATCTGGAGATACTATAGAAAATTTGATTCGTATAGGAGTAATTCGGGTGGAGCGGAATGAGCGGCAGAGGGGCTTGGAGCAGGCAACCATATTGGCGTATGCTGGGGCGGTATTTACAGCCGGTGCGGCGGCTTGTCTGCTGCGGGGGTTGTTTTTTGCTGAGGAGATGTATCCGCTGCTGACCTCATGGTTTGTGCTGTGCGCGGTGCTTGCCCTTTGGAGGCTGGCTGCCGCCGGGGGGCATAAGAGGGCAGAGGGGGCAGCCCATATGGGCGGCAGCCTTGTGCCGGGAAAAGCAGAATTGCTGATGCTGGTCTGTCCGCTGGCGATCCTTGTCCTTTATGCGGCCGCATGGCTGCGTGGGCCGATATCTCCGCAGGGAACATTAAATGAAATGCTGCGCTGGGGCTTCTACGCCTCCTTCGCAATCCTTGCATACTGCTGTGCAGGCAACCGCCTGGGCGGGCGTCTGCTCGCGGCGCTCTGGCATTTGCTGGGGATGACTATCAGCCTAAGCGCTCTGATTGCTGTATGCGGGGGAATGGAGCTTCCTTATGCCGTTGCTTACAGCCTATCGCCGGAAGTCAGTGCCACAGGTGCGCGGCTGGCCGGGCTGCTCCAGTATCCGAACGCCTTCGGCGCGGTGATGGCGGTGTTCCTGCTGGAGCGGCTATTCGCCGCCGCTTCCTGCATGGGACGGGCCGGGGAACAGCACCTGCTGCTGCGCACGCTCCCGCTGCTCCCCTACGCGGCCGCGCTGCTGCTCAGCGAGTCGCGCGGCGCCTGGCTGGCTGCGGCCGCTGCCAGCGCCGCAGCCCTGCTCTGGAAGCGGCGGCTCTGCGCGCCGCTTCTGCTTGCCGGTGCCGCGCCCGTGGCCGGCGCGGCGCTGCTGTACCGCCAGCTAGCCCATGCGGGGCTGGCGGTACAGCCTTGGCCCGGCCTGCTTCTGCTGGCCGGGCTTTGGGGCTGCGCGCTGCTGGCGGGCGCGCTGCTGTGCCGCCGCGGGCCGGGCGCGGCGGGTGTGAGGGCCGCCAGGCTGGTGCTGGCGGCGGTAGGCTGGACGGCGGCGGCTAGCGCCGTCCTTGTGCAGGTACGCGAGCGGATCAGCGGACCGTCACCGACGGTCAACGCTCGCGGGCTGATGTACCGCGATGCCTGGAGGCTCGCGGCGGAAGCGCCCTGGCTGGGGCGCGGGGGCGAGACTTGGCGGAGCGCGTACCACGCCGCCCAGTCCCGCCCCTATGTAGGCAGCCAGGTGCACAGCGGTTACCTCGACCTCCTGCTCAACGCGGGAGTGGCCGGTTTGGCTGCCGCCTTGCTGCTGCTGGCGGCGGCAGGCTGGCTGGTGGCGGCCGCCTCACCGAGGCTGCTGCCACCGCTGCTCGTCATCGCTTTGCACGGCGCAGTCGATTTCGACTGGAGCTACGGCCTCACGTGGCTGCTGCTGTTCCTGCTGCCGGCGCTCGCCCGTGCAGAGGCGCAGCGCGGAGCATCTGCTGCACCTGCACAAGATGTCACAATTGTGCCTCCTGAGCCAGTAAATTCTGCCGGGACTTCTGTCTGGCTGAACTCAGGAATTATTGCACCTGAACCCACAATCCCAGTGGCGACCTCAATCGCACAGGGTTTTACAACTGTTCCTCCTGGGCCTGCACCCACGATCGCCCAGAGCGCTGGAACCGCTCCTGATCCAGTGGCGGCAGCCAAGCCCCGCCGTTCACCCCGGCAGCGCTTGGCTATGCGGCATATTGCAATGATGGCTATAGCCTGCGGCTTGAGCCTGACACTCGCTACGATGTCCCTGCACGCGATGAAGGGGCGGGAGTTATACAAGCAGGCAATTGAGTCCTCTGAGGAGACCGAAAGAGTGTCCCTGCTTCAGCAATCGCTGAAATGGAACCCTCTTGAGCCGAAGACGGCTGCTCTGTTATCCCGGCTGCTCCCGGATGAGCAGGGGGCGGCACTGCTGCTGGAGAGCTTGAGGTATACACCGGAAAGTGCTCTTCTGCAATGGGAATGGTCGAAGCGGGCTTTGCAAGGTGAAGATCCCGTTGCGGCTTTGTATCAGGTTCGCAGAAGCATACGGCTGGATGCCTTCAATTCCGTTAAGTGGGAAGAGGCGGTCAAAGGAATGCTTCGTATGAGCGTTCGCAGGATGAAGGCGGGGGACCGGAAGGGAGCGTTCCAAAGTGCTGCCGCCGGCATGGAGCTGCTGCGGCAGTACCGTCTGCTGAGCGCATATGACAGCAGCAAGGGGCGGGAGCATAATGACCGCCGGTTCGGAATTACGAAGGAGATGGAAGGTCTGGACCTTCTATTAAGCAGCCGCAGAGCTTTAATTATGCGAAAAGCACCCTCATCCCGACAGTAGCCGGATTTGGGCGCTTCTTCTCAAGATTTGCTCCGCGACGAAATCAGCCATGAATACACAAATGGCGGGAAGATGACAATCAGCAGGGCGGCAATAATCAGACTGACGGACACGCCTCTCGGCAAAAAGGCCCCCAGCGCGATCAGCAGACCGCCAAGCAACCACATCTTGCCTGAGAACCGGTGAGTTTTCCTCCAGACCTCCGGGCTGGACAGCGTCCAAGGTGTGCGGATGCCTGTAAGATAATTGTCCCTAATCTGTGGCAAATAGTTGCCAACTACAATAAACAGCAGTCCTGCAGCGACCATAGCATACTTGCCTGCCTCAAAATTTTTATCCAAACCGTAAGCGACAGTCAGCACCAGCATCGCATCGAACACTGCCGCAACAGCCAGACTAATCATTTTGTAGGCGTTCGGAAATTTGAGGTAGTTCTCTTTCTTCGGATCGTTATTGCGGAAGAACTGCATTCCCAAGGGGAAGATCAGTCCCATGAAACCCAAGAGGGCAATAATCGAATCTTTGCTCCAGTAAGTATTGACCTCTCCGCTGATGCTGAATTGGGCAGGGAGCTGATCGGGCAGCTTTCCATAGTTAATCAATGCATAACTTAACGAAAGAATGCCCAGAAGGACAATCAGCGTGTCCTGTCATTTCCATTTGAAATTCTTCATCTTACTCGACCTCCATGTCCTTCATCAATGTCCTGCCGTTCGTTCGCTTTTCCCGTGTTGGTCAACTCCAGGAACCAGCCCAGCACCTCTTCCAGTACGGTCGTATCCAGCGAATACAGAATGAATTGCCCCTGTCGTTCGTCCTGCACAAGGCCTGCATGCTTCAGAGCGCTGAGATGATGTGAGATACTGGGTTTGGACATGTTAAAATATTCGGCAATCTCCCCGGCGGTCCGGTCCTGCTCCCGCAGCAGCCGTAAAATCTGTCTACGCGTCGGATCTGCCAGCGCTTTGAAGGATTCGTTCATTGCTCACCCGACCTTTCGATATTTAAATAATTATCTAAATATATAATATGGTTGGTGCAAATAATTGTAAATCCGCTTTTTACTCTGAATAGAGCACCATTTACAGAACCCAGCTTACTAGATAGAGCCGTCTTTTTCAGATTCCCTTAAGTAGAAGTCGTAAGCCCGCATATGCTAGAATAGGCTAGGAGAAGCTGGGTACATAGAGCGGAAGCGGCATTAAGCCGATTTTCGCAAATAAACGGGAGGAGGAGCTGCATTTTGCACGTTATTTCTGATCTGATCTCGCAATTGTTTGAATGGATTCAGAGTCTTGGTTACTTTGGGATTATGATCGGACTTATGATTGAGATTATTCCTAGTGAAATTGTACTGGCCTTTGGAGGTTATCTGGTCTCGCAGGGAGATATTAATTTTATTGGCGCAGTGCTCTTCGGTACGGTTGGCGGGGTCATTGCCCAAATATTCGTGTATTGGATCGGCCGGTATGGCGGCAGACCCGTGCTGGAGAAATACGGAAAGTACATTTTCATCAAAAAAAAGCATATTGACCATTCCGAAGAATGGTTCAACAAATACGGCACCGGGGTGATCTTCACAGCGCGTTTTATCCCGGTTGTGCGCCATGCCATCTCCGTTCCTGCCGGGATCTCCCGCATGCCTCTGAGCAAATTCACCCTGCTGACCACGCTGGCTGTTATTCCTTGGAGCACGCTTTTTGTATATTTGGGTTATACGCTTGGCGATAAATGGGAAACGATTGATGAAGTCGCTGCCAAGTATACCCATGAGCTGCTGCTTGGCGCTCTTGCTCTCATTGTTATCTATTTCCTGTTCAAATGGTACAAGTCCAAGAAGAAAGGTAGTGCAGTATGAAGCAGAACGTGGCCCATAAGTATGGTAAAGGTCTGACTCCGCGCCAGTTCGTTGAAGGCATGACGAAGAACCGGCAGACATTCGAATCCTGGTATGAACAATTCGCCTGGGAAGACAGCGCCGACCGCGAATTTTTTGAGAGCCTGAATCACCGCGACGATCTGCGTGTGCTAATTCTGGCCGCAGATTGGTGTGGCGATGTTGTCCGCAATGTACCGGTTGTATTCCGCATTCTGGAGACGGCGGGAATCAAGACCGAAGTGCTGATATTGGAAGAAAATCAGGAAGTGATGGATGATTTCCTCACTATGGGCGGCAGAGCCGTACCTATCGTCATCTTTGCCGATACCGGCGGGTATGTGCTGGGCCACTGGGGGCCGCGTCCGGAGCATGTGCAAGCGCTGATGAACGCGTTCAAGCGTGAGAACCCGGACCGCGAGGCTGCCGATTACGACAGCAAAATCGCTGAAGTACGCAAGGCTATGGGGCAAGCCTACGGAGAAGGAACGGAATCACACGCAGTAATTGCCAAAGAGCTGCGCAGTCTGATCTCCGGATTTTAACAAGCGATGCTCAATATACGTTCCTATAATCTCGGTTCGCTCCAGACGAATGCCTACCTGCTGACAGGTGCTGATCCGGGACGGGGTATCATTATCGACCCCGGCGCCAATCCAGCCGCCCTTTTGCGCGCAATTGAAGGTATGGAGATTGAGGCAGTCCTGCTTACACATGCCCACTTCGATCATATTGCCGGCCTTGACGAGATTCGCAAAGCCAAGAAATGCCCTGTATATCTGCATCCCCTTGAGAGTGAATGGCTCGGCAGTCCCAAGCTGAACGGATCGCTGCTGTGGCCGGATGTTACGCCGCCTATCCGCACAGAGCCTGCCGAATATGATTTGGCGGAGGGCCAAGTGCTGGAGCTTCTAGGACTTACCTTCCGTGTATTCCATACCCCGGGACACTCCCCGGGGAGCGTAAGCTTCCTTTGTGGCAGCGATCTCTTTTGCGGGGATGTGCTGTTCAAGCTGGGAGTAGGACGCACCGATCTGCCAGGCGGCCGTGAACGCGATCTTATCGACTCCATCCGCGGCAAGCTGTACAGGTTGGATGAAGAAGTCAGGGTTTTTCCCGGTCATGGACCACGGACAACCATCGGTTTTGAAAGGCTTCGTAATCCATACGTGCCTATGTGACTACATATCCAGGAAGTCGACATAAAGCGGCAAAAAACTGATGGACAAGAGAATACAAAGTTGCTACAATAATGTTAATTAAATGTAACATTTAACCTCGCGAAGCACGCAGACTGTGGAATAATCCCGGTTTGCGTTCTTTTTTTGTCTACATATAGGAATCAGGTGGGGAATGCTAATGGGGGGAACGGGCTTGAATAATAATATTGAACGCGAAATCCAGACAGATGCGGAGGCCGGGAAGCCGGCGTCTGCTTCAGAGGAGAGGTGCAGGAGGGAATGCCTCTTCTGGAGCTTTCCGGGCGGCAAGGGAGCCATTCAGCCTTGGCGGCGCAAGTTATGGGAGCTGCAAAATAATTCGGACCGCGAATGAACGATTCGCCATACATATTCGTATTACAGGTGTAGATGAAAGCTGCGGATGGAGGAGCCAATGAACGACGGGATGCTGGAGAGGATCAGTCAGGCACAGCAGGGAGATTCTTCAGCATTGGCCGTGCTGCTGCGGGATCATTATATCTTCCTGTATAAATATCTGGTCAAAGCAACTATGGACCCTTCGCTTGCAGAGGAGCTTGCGCAGGATACCATGGTCAGGTGCATGGAGAAGATATCTTCCTATAACGGTGCTTCTTCTTTTTCCTCATGGCTGATCACCATTGCTACCCGGCTGTATATTGACCGGAAGCGCCGCTGGAAGCTTGAAGCGCAGTGGCGGAGGCAGGAGGAGGGAGTCCGTTCCATCCGCTGGCGTTTTGAGAGCCGGAATATGGAGTGGAGCGAGGTGCTGGATGCGCTCTCCCGCCTGCCCTCTGCCCAGCGGATAGCGGTGCTGCTGAAGCACTATTACGGCTATAGTTATGATGAAATTGGCACCATTCTGCAGATTCCGTCCGGTACAGTCAAATCGCGGGTGGCTGCAGGTCTTAATCAACTGCGAAAGGAGCTGAGTGAGGATGAAGAATGATAAGGATGAAGAGCTGCTGCGCAAGCTGTCTTCGGAGCTTGACCGGCTGGATGCACAATACGAAGACATCGCTCTGCCTTCCCTGCAGAGAATGGAGCAGTTCATTGCTGTTGAAGCGCTTCGCAGGCAGGCTAAGCTCCGCAAGGAGCTGCAGATGTTCCTGCTTGTAGCTCTGCTCCTGCTTGGCGTGGTTCTGGCCGCCTTAGGGTTTGCTCCGGTAATGTACTGGGTTCTGCAGGCGGCATTTCCAATCGCAGCTCTGGGAGGTTTGGCAGTAATGCGGATCTGGCGCAGACGAGAGGATGCGGAAGAGTGAAGGAGCTGCAGGATGTGCCCTTTGTAGTGTGGGTTTGCTTGGCTGCGGTGCTGCTGCTGCAGGGAACCCTGCTGTTTCGGAATGCGCAAAAGCGGGGCAAAGGCAGAATGGCCTGGTTCTGGGGATTATGGGGACTTACCGGTTTTCCCACTCCGCTTTTTTGTTACCTGCTTTTTGTAGTACTTCCGGATCGGCGGAGAGCAAAGCGAAGACCTTGATCAACCGGGTATTGCACCGGCACAGTAATTCCAAAGGTGGGTGTTATCATGGATGAAATTAAATGGGGATTAATCTGGCCGCTAATGGCCCTGCAAGCTCTGCTTGCCATTCTCGGCCTGATTTCTTTGGCTAAGGCGGAGCGGGTCCGCGGGCCGAAATGGCTGTGGGTGATTATTTTGATTTTTGGCAATTTGCTGGGCAGCGTCGCATACTTCACCATAGGAAGGAAAGAAAGCTGATGCCGCTGCTGGAGGTTGTAAATTTACGCAAGAGCTATGGCAGGCAGGTTTCAGTAGACGGGATCACCTTTAAGATTGAAGCAGGTACATGTGTGGCTCTGCTGGGGCCGAATGGGGCCGGCAAGACGACTACGCTGCGCATGCTGGCGGGATTGCTGCCGCCTACTTCGGGCCGGATCTCCTTTGACGGCGGCGCTTCTCCCGGCGATTACCGCAAGTCGCTTGGTTACTTGCCTCAGTCCCCTGCCTTTTACGGCTGGATGAGCGGGCAGGAATATATTATCTTCTCCGGGAAGCTGAGCGGACTGAATGCCAAGGAGGCTGCTGCAATGGCGCCTCTTGTTCTGGAGCGGGTTGGCCTTCGGGATGCTGCACGCCGCCGGATCGGCGGATATTCCGGCGGCATGAAGCAGCGGCTGGGTCTGGCACAGGCGCTCGTGCACCGGCCCCGGCTGCTGCTGCTTGATGAGCCGGTCTCGGCGCTTGATCCGATCGGCCGCCGGGAGGTTATGGAGCTGCTGCGGGACATCCGCGAGGAGACCACAGTAATTTTCTCCACGCATGTTCTGCATGATGCTGAAGAGATATGTGATGAGGTGATTCTTATGAATCACGGTTTAATTGCAGAGCAGGGAGCCATCTCCCGGCTCCGCTCACAGTACAGTCTTCCTGTCATCAAGCTGACAACAGAGCCGGAAGCTGCGGCGCTCCGGTGGCTGGAGGATCTTGCACACAGACCGTTTGTTGAGCAGTCCGTGATTACGGGTGGAGCGGCTACTCTTAATGTTAGCGATGTAGAGCTGGCGCGCCGTACGATCCTGCAGGAAGCGGGGAAGCTTGGCATTCCGCTGCTGCAATTCGAAGCAGGCTCCTCAACGCTGGAGGATTTGTTCATGAAGGTGGTGGGGTCATGAGGAACCTATGGACACTCTACCAAAAAGAAATGATGGAGGCTCTGCGCAGCTATAAGTTGATCTGGGTTCCGGCGGTATTCATTATTCTTGGTATCCTGCAGCCGCTCACGACCTATTATATGCCGGAAATTCTCAAGGCTTCGGGCAACGTCCCTCCAGGGCTGCTGGAGGGCTATGAAATGCCGGATGCAGCCGCTGTCATGGCGCAAGCGCTTGGACAATATGGAACAATCGGCATGCTGATTCTGGTATTGGGAGTGATGAACAGCCTGGCCGGTGAACGGAGCAGCGGTACGGCAGAACTGCTATTGGTCAAGCCGGTAGCTCCGGCGGCAATCGTCTCGGCCAAATGGGCCGCGCAGCTAACCGTGCTTATTATCGCTCTTGGCCTGGGGGCGGCCGGAGCCGCTTACTATACTGTAGAGCTGATGGGTCCGCTCTCCTGGAGCGACGTATTGGCTGCAGCCGGATTGTATGGCCTTTGGCTGCTGTGCGCCGTCTCGCTGGCGCTGTTGTTCAGCTCCTGCCTGCGCGGAGCCGCCGCCGCTTTTCTTGCGCTGCTGATTTCGGCGGCAATGTCGCTTGCCCACAGCCTTTTTCCTGCACAGCTCTCCTGGATGCCGGCTGCTCTTCCCGGGCTGTCCGCCAAGCTCCTCACGGAAGGCAGCAAGGCCGGTCCCGGTCCGGTTCTTTCTGCGGGAGTGCTGATCATTCTCTGCATTGCGTCAGCTTCGCTGTTAATTCGCAGGAATTCATTTCCGAATGGATAAAAAACTGCGCAAATGACTGCTTTTCATCCGTTTTCAGAATATTTTCAATATAAATTCATAGATGCACTCCTCCTGCGCTGGACAGCTCTATCTTTTTTTAGTAGACTGTGGAAACAAGCAGAACCATGATAGATTTCAGTCAGGAGGTAGGATGATGCTGCGTTTAGGAGAGAAGATTGTCATTGTCGCGGACGCTTTTGAGCAAAGTCTTCCTATCGGAGACTACGGCTACCTGATTGCTTATGACCGCAATCCTGACAATGCTTTTGATTATGTCATCCGTGTCCCGCAGGCGAACCGGAATTTCTATGTTACGGCTGAGGACATCGAGGCGGAGGAGCAATTGCTGATAGTGGAAGCTGAGAGAGCAACGCATGAAGCGTTGATTGATTATGCTTTGTCTACGCACAATGAGAAGCTGTTCCACCATTTGATGAATGGTGAGGATTTGGATACAGAAGAGACGGAAACAGTGTCTAAAGAAAGCTTGTCCCAAGCGGAATTCATCAAACAGGTGAATCTTCGGGCTTGGATTTAGGAAGAGCCGGCGTATGCCGGCTCTTTTTCTAATTAAGAATTTATATGTTTCATGCCGATCAATCATCCTTATATTCCCTCAGAAACGGCTACCGTCCCTTTAAGAACGGCTAAGCCGTTTCTGCTTGTATTACGTGTTTGAATTCTAACTTGAACGACAATCACCTTTCCGCATGCAGTCCCATTCTGGTGGGGCTTTTCTTTTTATAATGGCCATGAAACGCACAAGCGCATTGAATTGTACAGGCTTCTACAATATAATTAAAAACGTTATCCGGGCGCTTTAGCCCTTTAAACAGGAGGGATATTCTAATGAGCATTACGGTCAAAGATGTGCAGCATGTGGCCAAGCTGGCCCGTCTGCAATTAAGCCCGGAAGAAGAGGCAACCTTTACAGAACAGATGAATGCTATTTTACAATATGCTGAGAAACTCAATGAGCTTGACACAGAGAATGTGAAGCCGACGACCCACGTGCTGCAAGTCAGCAATGTGATGCGTGATGATGTGGTGAAGGAGAGTCTGTCTCAAGAGGAAGCGCTGCTTAATGCACCGGAGGCTGAAGACGGACATTTCAAGGTTCCCGCAGTTCTGGAATAATTATAACGAAAGGAGGAAGAATGTTGAGCCTGTTTCAATATAGATTACCTGAATTACATAATATGCTGCACAGCAAAGAGATTTCAGTCAGTGAGCTGACCGAACAATCACTGGCAACCATCGCGGAGCATGATGGGAAGGTGCATGCATTTTTGACTTTGAATGAAGAGGGAGCCCGTGCTTCGGCGCGTGCATTGGATGACAAGCTGGCTTCCGGCGCAGCCCGCGGCCTGTTGTTTGGCCTTCCGGCTGGCATTAAGGATAATATTGTTACCAAGGGGCTGCGCACAACATGCGCCAGTCAATTCCTCTCCAATTTCCAGCCGATTTATGATGCCACTGTAGTTTCCAAGCTGCGTCAGGCAGATGCTGTTACCATCGGCAAGCTGAATATGGACGAGTTCGCCATGGGCGGCTCCAATGAGAATTCCTCCTTCGGCCCCGTGCGCAATCCTTGGGATTTGGAACGTGTGCCTGGCGGCTCCAGCGGCGGATCGGCGGCAGCAGTGGCTGCCGGAGAAGTATTGTTCGCGCTTGGCTCCGATACCGGGGGTTCCATCCGTCAGCCCGCTTCGTATTGCGGAGTAGTCGGCCTCAAACCTACTTATGGCCTGGTGTCCCGTTACGGCCTGGTAGCCTTTGCCTCATCGCTGGATCAGATTGGTCCGATCACACGGAATGTGGAAGACTCGGCTTATGTGCTGCAAGCCATTTCCGGCTATGACGCTCAGGATTCCACTTCAGCCAAAGTGGAGGTTCCCGATTACCTTAGCGCTCTTACTGGCGATATCTCGGGCCTGCGTATCGCTGTGCCGAAGGAATATATCGGTGAAGGCGTAGAGGCCTCCGTCCGCGAAAAGGTGCTGTCTGCACTGAAAGTGCTGGAAGGCCTTGGCGCAGTGTGGGAAGAGGTCTCTCTGCCGCATACTGAATATGCGGTAGCGGCCTATTATCTGCTCGCTTCTTCCGAAGCTTCCTCTAATCTGGCGCGTTTTGACGGTGTGCGTTACGGTGTGCGCGTCGATGATGGGGGAGGTCTGCTTGACCTGTACCATAATTCCCGCAGCCAGGGGTTTGGACCTGAGGTTAAGCGCCGGATTATGCTTGGTACCTATGCGCTCAGCTCCGGCTATTATGACGCTTATTATTTGAAGGCGCAGAAGGTGCGCACATTGATTAAGCAGGACTTCGACGAAGTCTTTACCAAATATGATGTAGTCATTGGACCAACTGCGCCAACTCCAGCCTTTAAGCTGGGCTCGCAGACGGAAGACCCGCTGACGATGTATCTGAATGATATTCTGACCATTCCGGTCAGCCTTGCCGGCATTCCGGCCGTCAGCATTCCATGCGGCTTTGCCGAAGGGCTGCCTGTCGGTCTGCAGATTATCGGCAAAGAATTTGACGAGCGTACAATTCTGCGCGTCGCCCATGCTTTTGAACAGAATACGGATTACCACAAAGAATCTCCGCAGCTATAAACTGCAGTCTTTGAAGCCGGGTCTTCAGAGCAGGTTTTGCCAGAAAATGCTCACTGGAGTATATGCTCACAAAACTTTTAAGGGAATGAGAATAGATATGGCTAAATACGAAACGGTCATCGGGCTGGAAGTTCATGTGGAGCTTCACACCAAGTCCAAAATCTTTTGCGGCTGCTCCACGGAATTCGGTGCTCCGCCTAATACACACACCTGCCCCGTCTGTCTGGGCCATCCCGGCGTGCTGCCGGTTCTGAACCGCCAGGCTGTGGAATATGCCATGAAAGCGGCTATGGCGCTGAACTGCACCATTGGTGATGTCAGCAAATTCGACCGCAAAAACTACTTTTATCCCGACTCCCCGAAGGCCTATCAGATTTCGCAATATGATCAGCCGATTGGCCTGAACGGCTGGATTGATATCGAGGTGAACGGAGAGACCAAGCGGATCGGCATCACCCGGCTGCATCTGGAGGAAGACGCCGGCAAGCTGACGCATGTGGATGGCGGCTTTGCGTCACTGGTCGATTTCAACCGTGTGGGAACACCGCTGATCGAGATCGTCTCCGAACCGGATTTGCGCTCTCCCGAAGAGGCACGGGCCTATCTGGAGAAAATCCGGGCCATTATGCAGTACTGTGACGTATCCGATGTGAAGATGGAAGAGGGCTCGATGCGCTGCGACGCGAATATCAGCTTGCGTCCGGAAGGCCAGGAAGAGTTTGGGATTCGTGCGGAGCTGAAGAACATGAACTCCTTCCGCGGCGTTCTGCGCGGTCTGGAATATGAGCAATTCCGTCAAGGAGAGATTTTGGATGATGGGGGCATCGTAGTACAGGAGACCCGCCGCTGGGACGAAGCCCAAGGCAAAACCTTATCCATGCGCGGCAAGGAAGAAGCTCACGACTACCGCTATTTCCCGGACCCGGATCTTATTGTGCTGCATATTGATGATGCTTGGAAAGAAGCGATCCGCTCTACCATTCCCGAGCTGCCGGATGCACGGAAGAGCCGATACAGCGAAGAGTACGGCCTCACCGCCTACGATGCCGGTGTGCTTACCTCCTCCAAACTGCTGGCCGATTTCTTTGAGGGCTCTCTGGCCTATACGCAGGATGCGAAGGCTGTAGCCAACTGGATGATGGGTGATTTGCTGGCCTATTTGAACGGTGGCGGGCTGGAGCTGTCCGAAGTGAAGATTACACCACAGGGACTGGGCGAAATGATCGGTCTGATCACAGGCGGAACGATCAGCAGCAAGATTGCCAAGACCGTCTTCAAGGAAATGCTGGAGAGCGGCAAGCTTCCGGCGGCAATCGTTGAGGAGAAAGGTCTTGTACAGATCAGCGACGAAGGTGCAATTAAGCAGATTGTCGAAGCGGTCGTAGCCGCAAATCCGCAATCCGTGGAGGATTATAAGGCAGGCAAGCAGAAAGCGATTGGCTTCCTGGTGGGACAGGTAATGAAAGAAAGCAAAGGCAAAGCCAATCCGGGGCTTGTAAATACGCTGCTGGCCGAAGTGCTGAACAGATAGATTCCGTTTTTGGATAATATACTTTTAGGAACATAAGCGCTAGGGCTTGTCGGCAACGGCAGGCCTTTCGCGGCATATAAGGGGAATGTGCGGATGAACAAGATAATCAAGCTGGATCTGCAGGATGACGGCATCCTGAGTGAGCTATGGATTATGCAGCACAAGGCCTACCGGCTGGAAGCGGAGATGATAGGGTTCCATGAGATTCCGCCGCTGCTGGAGACCAGGGACATGCTGAGACACTCTGAGGAGATATTCTACGGCTGCTTTGATGACAGCGATGAATTAATGGGAGCCGTTGCGGCCTTGGAAGAGTCGCCAGGCGAGCTTACCGTTACACGGATGATGGTAAGTCCTGATTTTTTTCGCCGGGGAGTGGCCGGACAGCTCTTGGAATTTATTTTTGACCATTATGCCGGAAGGAACCGGTTTATCGTATCCACCGGGAAGCTTAACACTCCGGCGGTTGCGCTTTATACAAAACATGGTTTTGTGCCAGTCGGGGTAGAGGAGGTTGCTCCCGGTGTCGAGCTGATTGAATTCCACCGGAGCGGCAGAATTTGAAGCGCAAGAAGCGAAGTTATGATGAAAGGAGGAGTCCGCGTATGAGCACTGAACAAGATGATTCCGCCAAGCTTCCAGCAGCGCCTTTGCCTCCGCGCCTCAAGCGGCGCCCCCGCCGCAAACGCAAGTTCATTGCCGGGCTCCTGGCGGCGCTGGTCCCTGGCGCGGGGCATTTGTATTTCGGGCTGCTCCGTAAAGGGATCTCCTTCATTTTTATAATTTTGCTTGATATTGCTGCACTGCTCTATTTCTCGTCCATAGGGATGCAGATTAATGTGCCGCTGCTTATTTTGCTGGCTTTAATGATCCCGGTACTATATTTCTATAATGTATTTGATGTGCTGCAGTCCGCTGACCGCCTTCTGCGGTTGCCTGCGGAACAAGACCCTGAATCGCTGCCGCCTCCGCCCTCGAAGAGAAAACGGCGCCGTTTGGTCAGCGAACCGGGGATTTCGTTTGGACTTATGCTGCTGATTGGCGGAGCGCTGCTCTTTCTTTTCCGGCAGAAGCCCGCCTGGCTGCAATATTTTATTGAGCATTATGCGAGTGTGGCAATAGCGGCAGTACTGGCTGGTTGTGGTGTATACCTTGGTATCCGGGAGATTGCGAAGGGACTGCTTCAGCGCGATAGCAATGAACGGCGGAGCCGCCGGGTGGGCAGATATACAGCCGCAACACTGCTTATAGCGGTAGCTGTTCTCTTATTCCTGGACTGGAGAAACGGAACCGACAATATGCTGCTGCTGCTCAAATGGTGGCCGATTATAGCTGTGCTCTGGGGACTGGAGTACCTGCTGATTTCCTTATTCTCGGGGCGTCTTGTCAAAGGTAGGTCACGAAATCGTGCACGGATGGATTTGCGCGGACTATTGTCTGCCATTGTGCTCGCGGCCAGTGTATTTATTGTTGCGGAACAAGAGCATTATTTGCATTTATGGAACCGGGTCAGCCTGAATTTGACCGCAGCGGCCGTTGATTACGGCGAAGCCAAGGGAAGTAAGTTTGTGAAGGACCCGCTGCTTGTACCTGTTGAACTGGGCACCTCAAAAATTACTGTCGACGCCATCAACGGCGATATTCTGATTCATCGTGCGCCAGTGCGGAATATTGAAATTTCGTCCACTGTATGGGTGGATCAACTGGAGGGCGCAGTCGCCGAGGCGATTGCAGAACAGTCTTTTGTAGAAGTAACTGAAGGCTCAACTATTAAAATCATCCCGAAAACCAAAGCCTACGGAGATTCCGGCAGACGGCAGCCGCGTATGGATTTAGATATTTCCGTCCCCGAAGACCGCAGGTTTAATCTGGAGGTACGGACGATGAATGGCGGCATTACCTTGCAGAATGTAGAGGCGATCAAGGATATTTCATTAGAGACCGGAAATGGCGAGCTGATTCTGCACCGGATTTTCGGCGATGTCCAAGGCAAAACGCTGAATGGGGATGTTCGCGTCAGAAACGTTCAGGGAAACGCTGAACTAGCCACAAGCGGCGGAAATATGTTTGCCTGGGATGTTACCGGAGCAATGAAGCTGTCGACGGCTGTTGGCAATATTTCTGCTGCCGGGAGCGGGGATGAATTGGACCTTTCCAGTAAAAATGGCAACCTGACTGTTGATGGGACCAGAACGAAGCTGCATGCCGAATCCCTCAATGGCTCAATAAATGTACGTTCAGCCGATTTCGGCGGTGACTGGGACATTTACAGTGCGGTGGGTGACATTGAACTGTATTTGCCTTTGCTGGGGAACTTCACAGTAGATGGTTCAAGCGGCTATGGCAATATTGAATCCGATTTCCCCGGTCTGACCATTGATAAGAAGAACATCTCCGGTCAAATAGGCACAGGCGAATATAAGCTTCATGTCGAAGGAAACAGCAACCTAAATGTGAGGAAATATTGAATTAAGTAATTTTTATTATATAATAATGAATATAATGTATTAGTTCCGTTGACAACATTGAAAGGCCGGTCTTACAATTACATTAGAGCCATTATTATGTTTTCTAATTCAAAGGCGGTGGCATTGATGGGTAGTGGCGTACAGCATGCATTGGAACAATTGAAGACAACTGGTGTCCGTATAACGCCCCAGCGTCATGCGATTCTTACGTATTTGATGGAAGCGATGAATCATCCTACAGCGGATGACATTTATCGTGCGCTTGAGCCGCAGTTTCCGAGTATGAGTGTGGCAACAGTGTACAACAACCTGAAGATGTTCATGGAAGCCGGAATGGTCCGCGAGCTGACCTACGGTGACAATTCCAGCCGATTTGACGCCAATGTTTCTGACCATTATCATGTTATCTGCCAAGAGTGCGGGAAGATTGAGGATTTCAGTTATCCTTCACTTCATGAGGTAGAGCAGCGTGCCGAGCAGGATACAGGGTTCAAAATTCATGGCCTGCGCATGGAACTGTATGGCGTTTGCAAGTGCTGCAGCGAGAAGCGTCATTGATATATTAGCATGAATAACGTGCGGAATCCGGAAGCGGAGGCCTCACGTTTTTTTGCATTTGACCCATATGCGGAATATTTCCTCCTTGAAATCTATCAGAAAAAGACAAACCTTCAAGTATTTTTGCGCAACCAAACAGCTTTGTATAGCGTATACTTAAGATTGATTATCCCCGCATTCAAATTCAGCTTTTTATTTGGAGGTACATTTTGAATAGAAGACAGAGACAAAGACGCACCCGGAAGCGCGGAAGTCTTTTTCGCCGTTTACTGGGACTGGTCATTATAGCTGCCGCAGCCTACTGGGTTGTATATGATGTATTGCCTAACCGTTTTCATACCGATCCTGACTGGAAAGGGTTGAAACAGCCTGTTTTCGTCAAAGGAGAGCTTACGGGATATTCCGCATCAGGCACAGGAGATAAGCTGCTTTTGCCGCTTCCGCTGCTGCAGAAATATGTGGACGCATCCATTCGTTATGAGGAAGAGACGAAATCAGTCATTTTATCGACAGACAATGAACTTTTATATATGCAAGAGGATTCAACTGCTGCCAGTCTGAACAATAAGCCGCTCCAGCTTCGTCTGGCACCGGAAGAAAAGAAGGGGGTCACCTATCTACCAGCCGACACCCTGGAGAATTTGTACGGTTTTGAGGTCGAAGAGGATACCGACACCGGAGCTGTACTGTTGATGATTGCCGGAGAAACTGTATCACGGGGCAAGGTAAAGGGCGACAAGGGGGAGAGGACAAGAGCTTTGCGCAGCAAGGCCACAGTTCATGCTCCGATTCTTGCCGATATGCCTCCGGGAACTGATGTGAAGATCTGGAACGCAGACAATGCGGACTGGCTGTATGTGCAGACGGGCAGCGGTATTACGGGCTATGTCAAATCAGGTGATATTATTGAGAACGGTCTTAAGACAGTGGACAAGAAACCGGCAGTCCCCACACGTGCGGAACGTAGCTGGAAAGGAAAACCCGTCAATCTATACTGGGAAGCTGTATATGAACGTAAGCCTAACCCGGCTAAATTCGGTAAGTTTCCGGGAGTCAATGTCGCCAGTCCCACCTGGTTCAAGATCGTCGATGTGAAGGGCAACGTGCGGAGCCAGGCGGACAGCGCCTATGTGCAGTGGGCTCATAATCAGGGCATGGAGGTTTGGGGAGTGCTGACCAACAGTTTTGAGGCTGATCTTACCACCCAGGCTTTATCGAGCTATGAGAAACGGATGAATACTATCGTTCAGATGCTGGAATATGCTGATTTATACGGCCTGGATGGTATTAATATCGACTTTGAGAACGTTTATACTAAGGACGGAGATAATGTTACGCAGTTCATGCGTGAGCTGAAGCCTATGGCCCAAGCCAAAAACCTCATTGTCTCTATGGATGTAACCCCAAAATCCAAAAGCGAAATGTGGTCGCTCTTTCTCGACCGGAAGGCGCTTGGAGAGGTGGTGGATTTTATGATTGTCATGGCTTACGATGAGCATTGGGCTTCCAGTCCCACCGCAGGCTCTGTTGCTTCGCTCCCATGGGTGGAGAATTCCATAAACCGCATCCTCGAAGAGGATGACGTCCCTGCGGAGAAGCTAATTCTGGGCGTACCGCTTTACACCCGTATTTGGTCAGAGACCACAGCGGATGGCAAAACGAAAGTAAGCTCCAAGGCGGTTGGCATGAATGCAGTACAGGACATTATTTCCGAGAAAAAGCTCACGCCTAAGCTGGATCAGGAGGCGGGACAGAACTACGTGGAGTACAAAGAGGACGGTGTTCTGCGCAAAATATGGGTTGAAGACAAGCTCTCCCTTGAAGCGAGAGTTGAACTGGCCAAGTCCTTTAAGCTGGGAGGCGTAGGGTCCTGGAACCGCAGTTTCGCAAGCCAGGAGGCCTGGGAGGTTTTGCAAGAGATTAATCAGTAGTTTGGCATCAGCATAGTCATAGTTAAGAGGCCCCATTCCGGGAGCCTCCTTATTTTTATACGTTTATTCAGCAGCAGTTCAATACAGGAGTAAATACTATGAAGATAGAGCCAAGTTCTGCGGCGTTTTCGGGTGTTCAGTGCTTAAGCTGCTGGCTTTCAAGCGGCTCTGCGGGGATGGTTGCCTGCTCCGGGTCCATGGTGGGTAGGGTAGCCCCATTCCTAACATGTAAGCAATAATCCTCATGTGCGAAAAACATTGATTTTTGCCGTTTTATACTTCATAAGTATTTGCTCCTAACTGAAATATAGTTCGGTTGTTCAGGAGGAACTAATATGAATATGTAGAATATTAATGTTTAAGAGAATTACAACTGACGGACGCGAAATCGCCAAATTTGATGGAGGGAAGCATGGAACTGTCTAATTTGACTTTATTTAGTGGAGAAATGTTTGATGATAACATTCTGGGAGCAATCGCTTTGCGGCAGGAGGGCAATGCCCCGTTTCAGAGTGCGCTTCTCCATGATTTTGATATGGTGGTACTGATGGTGCATGAGGAACAGGAAGAAGAACGCATTATTACCCATACTATAGCAGGTGAGAGACGTACACAGACGGTACATGTAGGTCTGGATGCGTTAGAAAGAGCTGTAATGGCAGGGGATAACAACGAGCTTCTAACCAGTCTGATGGCGGGTGAAGTCATTTGGGACGCCAAGGGAGTCCTCGGAGAAATGCGACGGGAGATCGTGCAGTTTCAGAACCCGCTTAGGGAGCGGGTGCTGTTCACTGAGTTTGCCAGGTTTCTGCATATGTACGTGAAATCAAAACGATACCTCGAAGCCGGCTGTACCATGGATGCCTACAATTGTGTATTAATCGCTTTATATCATTGGGCGCGGATAGAAGTCGCTGAAGCTGGATATTTTCCCGACCCCGCAGTATGGGAGCAAGTGAAAGGCCTCAATTCATCTGTTCATAAGCTGTATGAAGAACTGACCGTAAGTACCGAGACTCTGGATCAGAGAGTGGAGTTGATTTTGCTGGCATGTGAATTTGCACTGATGTCCAAAATGTCTGATTGCTGCACTATGCTGCTCAACATTCTGAACAGCCGCAAAGAGCCTTGGAGTATAAAAGAACTGCTTCAGCATACCGGTTGCAGCCAGTTGGGCGCCGAACTGCCTCTGGTTTTGCGCAAGCTGGAATCACGTTCACTGATAAGGGGAATCGCCTTCTGGGCAGAGGATGCCGGAGATGGGCATACGGTCCGCTACACTTTATAAATATAAAGAGAATAAATACTGGGATAAGGAGAGGCTGTATGCTCTCTTTTTTTGTTTGTCTTTAGTCCTGGATGAACCGCAAAGATCAGGGAATATTATTGTTGACTCTTCTGTTGTTGTTGTGGTACATTATAACTCGTCCCTCTGACGCATCAATATGCTGCAAAGCAAGCGGCAGACAATCGAAAAAAAAGAAATTAAAAAAATGGTTGACTAAAATGAGGGCGCTGTGATATATTATAAAGGTCGCTGCTGACAAGCAACGACGAAGAAAAACGAGAACTTGATCTTTGAAAACTGAACAACGAGTGAGTATCGGAAATCACGTGAGTGACTTCCAAAATGAGAATGCAAATTCTCGTCAGATGTTTCAAAATGAGCGAATCGCTCTTTCTAAATACCAATTTGGAGAGTTTGATCCTGGCTCAGGACGAACGCTGGCGGCGTGCCTAATACATGCAAGTCGAGCGGAGCTTATCCTTCGGGGGAAGCTTAGCGGCGGACGGGTGAGTAACACGTAGGCAACCTACCCTGTAGACTGGGATAACTACCGGAAACGGTAGCTAATACCGGATAATTCCTTTCTTCTCCTGAAGGAAGGATGAAAGGCGGANNNATCTGCTACTAGAGGATGGGCCTGCGGCGCATTAGCTAGTTGGTGGGGTAACGGCCCACCAAGGCGACGATGCGTAGCCGACCTGAGAGGGTGAACGGCCACACTGGGACTGAGACACGGCCCAGACTCCTACGGGAGGCAGCAGTAGGGAATCTTCCGCAATGGGCGAAAGCCTGACGGAGCAACGCCGCGTGAGTGATGAAGGTTTTCGGATCGTAAAGCTCTGTTGCCAGGGAAGAACGTCCGGTAGAGTAACTGCTATCGGAGTGACGGTACCTGAGAAGAAAGCCCCGGCTAACTACGTGCCAGCAGCCGCGGTAATACGTAGGGGGCAAGCGTTGTCCGGAATTATTGGGCGTAAAGCGCGCGCAGGCGGCTGTTTAAGTCTGGTGTTTAAACCTTGGGCTCAACCTGGGGTCGCACTGGAAACTGGATGGCTTGAGTACAGAAGAGGAAAGTGGAATTCCACGTGTAGCGGTGAAATGCGTAGAGATGTGGAGGAACACCAGTGGCGAAGGCGACTTTCTGGGCTGTAACTGACGCTGAGGCGCGAAAGCGTGGGGAGCAAACAGGATTAGATACCCTGGTAGTCCACGCCGTAAACGATGAGTGCTAGGTGTTAGGGGTTTCGATACCCTTGGTGCCGAAGTTAACACAGTAAGCACTCCGCCTGGGGAGTACGGTCGCAAGACTGAAACTCAAAGGAATTGACGGGGACCCGCACAAGCAGTGGAGTATGTGGTTTAATTCGAAGCAACGCGAAGAACCTTACCAGGTCTTGACATCCAACTAACGAAGCAGAGATGCATCAGGTGCCCTTCGGGGANAGTTGAGACAGGTGGTGCATGGTTGTCGTCAGCTCGTGTCGTGAGATGTTGGGTTAAGTCCCGCAACGAGCGCAACCCTTGACTTTAGTTGCCAGCAGGTAAGGCTGGGCACTCTAGAGTGACTGCCGGTGACAAACCGGAGGAAGGTGGGGATGACGTCAAATCATCATGCCCCTTATGACCTGGGCTACACACGTACTACAATGGCCGGTACAACGGGAAGCGAAGCCGCGAGGTGGAGCNAATCCCAGCAAAGCCGGTCTCAGTTCGGATTGCAGGCTGCAACTCGCCTGCATGAAGTCGGAATTGCTAGTAATCGCGGATCAGCATGCCGCGGTGAATACGTTCCCGGGTCTTGTACACACCGCCCGTCACACCACGAGAGTTTACAACACCCGAAGTCGGTGGGGTAACCCGCAAGGGAGCCAGCCGCCGAAGGTGGGGTAGATGATTGGGGTGAAGTCGTAACAAGGTAGCCGTATCGGAAGGTGCGGCTGGATCACCTCCTTTCTATGGAGAATCGTTCTCTGCGATGAGAACATTCAAATCGGAAGCTAAGCTTCCACAACTCAGGTTTAGGCCTGTGACTCACTCGTTGGTCAGTTTTGAGAGTTTAAGCTCTCAATTGTAAGAAACTTGATCCTTGAAAACTGGATACCGAAACGAAAATGCGTTTTAGAACATTCCTTTAAGCTGAACTTGTGTTAACAC
>NZ_KB910518.1:222666-738195 GCF_000374185.1 Paenibacillus sp. HW567
TGGAGCTTTACTGCAGCTTGATATTGAATTTGGGTACGATCTGTACAGGATAGGTGGGAGCCGTTGAAGGTGGAGCGCAAGCTTCGCTGGAGGCGCCGTTGGGATACCACCCTGATCGTATCTAGGTTCTAACCTGGTACCCTAAACGGGTACGGGGACCGTGTCAGGCGGGCAGTTTGACTGGGGCGGTCGCCTCCTAAAGAGTAACGGAGGCGTTCAAAGGTTCCCTCAGAATGGTTGGAAATCATTCGCAGAGTGCAAAGGCAAAAGGGAGCTTGACTGCGAGACCTACAAGTCGAGCAGGGACGAAAGTCGGACTTAGTGATCCGGTGGTACCGCATGGAAGGGCCATCGCTCAACGGATAAAAGCTACCCTGGGGATAACAGGCTTATCTCCCCCAAGAGTCCACATCGACGGGGAGGTTTGGCACCTCGATGTCGGCTCATCGCATCCTGGGGCTGAAGTAGGTCCCAAGGGTTGGGCTGTTCGCCCATTAAAGCGGTACGCGAGCTGGGTTCAGAACGTCGTGAGACAGTTCGGTCCCTATCTGTCGTGGGCGTAGGAAATTTGAGAGGAGCTGTCCTTAGTACGAGAGGACCGGGATGGACGTACCGCTGGTGCACCAGTTGTTCCGCCAGGAGCATGGCTGGGTAGCTACGTACGGACGGGATAAGCGCTGAAAGCATCTAAGCGTGAAGCCCCCCTCAAGATGAGATTTCCCAGCATGTAAGACCCCTTGAAGACGACGAGGTAGATAGGTTGGAGGTGGAAGCACGGTAACGTGTGGAGCTGACCAATACTAATCGGTCGAGGGCTTATCCAAAGAACTAAAACGCAGGTTTCGTTTCGGATTCAGTTTTCAGGCGATCAAGGCTTGAAATGAATATTCCCTGATAGCTCAGTTGGTAGAGCACTCGACTGTTAATCGAGTTGTCACAGGTTCGAGTCCTGTTCGGGGAGCCATCTGGAGAGGTGTCCGAGTTTGGCCGAAGGAGCACGATTGGAAATCGTGTAGGCGCCACAAGCGTCTCGAGGGTTCGAATCCCTCTCTCTCCGCCACTATTTTTACAGCAAGGCCCGTTGGTCAAGGGGTTAAGACACCTCCCTTTCACGGAGGTAACATGGGTTCGAATCCCATACGGGTCACCAATTCTTCACTTGATTTTGATGTGCAGGATTTGGTAAAATAACATTTGTTGATTTATGGAGGCTTAGCTCAGCTGGGAGAGCATCTGCCTTACAAGCAGAGGGTCGGGGGTTCGAACCCCTCAGCCTCCACCATAACATTCCCTAAGTGAAGCGATGCTTCGCAGAGGATTCTGGGTACTTTCCCAGGCCTACAAGGGAAACATTATTACTGACGCGGGGTGGAGCAGCCCGGTAGCTCGTCGGGCTCATAACCCGAAGGCCGCAGGTTCAAATCCTGCCCCCGCAACCAACATGGAACCGTGGTGTAGTTGGCCTAACATGCCTGCCTGTCACGCAGGAGATCGCGGGTTCGAATCCCGTCGGTTCCGCCATCAGTATTACTTCAGGGATGAGAATCCCACATAGGGTTCGTTGGAGCATATTCTTCGTTAGAATTACATCGCAATCTCGTAACGAAGTGAAGAGTATCCCGCCCTGTTCCGCCATTATTTGAATCAAATAACTTATATGGCTCGGTAGCTCAGTCGGTAGAGCAAAGGACTGAAAATCCTTGTGTCGGCGGTTCGATTCCGTCCCGCGCCACCATTTTTTCTACAACTTAATATGCCGGTGTAGCTCAATTGGTAGAGCAACTGACTTGTAATCAGTAGGTTGGGGGTTCAAGTCCTCTCGCCGGCACCATCCGTGGAGGCTTAGCGAAGTGGCCAAACGCATCAGACTGTAAATCTGCTCACGTACGTGTTCGGTGGTTCGAATCCATCAGCCTCCACCATCTTTAGGGGCATAGTTTAAAGGTAGAACAACGGTCTCCAAAACCGTTGGTGTGGGTTCAATTCCTGCTGCCCCTGCCAAACCTTTTTAAAAGCTTAATATGGCGGCCGTGGCGAAGGGGTTAACGCACCGGATTGTGGTTCCGGCATTCGTGGGTTCGAGACCCATCGGCCGCCCCATTTCTTTTAAAATGATTGGTTCTACTCTGCATTAGAAAACTTAATATGGCGACTGTGGCGAAGGGGTTAACGCACCGGATTGTGGTTCCGGCATTCGTGGGTTCGAGACCCATCAGTCGCCCCATTTTTTTAAAAATGAATATTGGGGATTAGCCAAGCGGTAAGGCAACGGACTTTGACTCCGTCATTCATAGGTTCGATTCCTATATCCCCAGCCATTTATGCGGACGTGGCTCAGCGGTAGAGCATCGCCTTGCCAAGGCGAGGGTCGCGGGTTCGATTCCCGTCGTCCGCTCCATTTTTTATGGCGCCATAGCCAAGTGGTAAGGCACAGCTCTGCAAAAGCTCTACCCCCAGTTCGAATCTGGGTGGCGCCTCCATTTTATAATGGAACTTATTATTGTCGTAAGAGATATGCCGGCGTGGCGGAATGGCAGACGCGCTCGACTCAAAATCGAGTGGGAAACCGTGGAGGTTCGAGTCCTCTCGCCGGTATACCAATGAAAGACTTGTGAGATTTGCTTCAGCAATCTCACAAGTCTTTTTTGTATTGACTATTGAATTAATGGCTATTGGATTAACAGCTGTCTGGCAATGTGTTCTGGATAAAGCTCAACCGGCTGTCCGTATAAAGTCAACGTTAGTGCGTCGCCCTCCAGCAATTCCAGCTCGACATCCTTACCGCCGATTGTGACTGCGATCAGCCGTCCGCGAAAGGTCAGGCGAAACGCATATTTTGTCCATCCGGCCGGAATTGCCGGGGACAGCGACAACCCGCTCTCTTTCAGTCTCGTCCCCGCAAAGCCGAAAACTATTGCCATCCAGGTTCCGCCCATGTTGGCCATATGCAGGCCATCTTTGGTGTTGCCATGTGTATTGTCCAGATCAAGCCGGGCCGTCTCGATAAAGTATTCGTAAGCCTTGTCGTGATAGCCGACTTTGGAGGCCATAATGCTGAAAATGCAAGATGATAGAGAGGAGTCATGAGTGGTGATGGCTTCGTAGTAGTCATACGAATGCCGGATGGTCTCCTCCGTCTGTTCATCCTCAAGTAAAAAATGCGCCAGCAATGTATCCGCCTGCTTGCATACCTGGTAACGGTATAGCGTCAGCGGGTGATAGTGCAGCAGCAGCGGGTATTGGTCCTTGGGTGTATTTTTGAAATCCCAGACCGCTTTGCGAAGGAAGGTGTCGTCCTGCGGGTTGATGCCTAGCTCCTGGTCATAGGGAAGCAGCATGGCTTCAGAGGCCTGCCGCCAAAGGGTTACTTCTTCTGGGGTAACTCCAAGCTGGAAGAATAATTGTTGTGCAACCTGATCTTGATAGCACTGCAGGATTTCAAAGCTGAGCGCAGCCCATTTCAAATTATGTCTGGCCATGACATTGGTATAGTAATTGTTATTCACCAGGCAAGTGTATTCATCAGGCCCGGTTACCTCGTCGATATGGAATTGGCCCTCGTGGTAATGACCGATTTCCATCCATAGCCGGGCAGTTTCAAACAGTACTTCAGCCCCGTAGTTCAACAGAAATTCACGGTCCTCTTCAGCCAGGTAGTACTGGATATAGCTGTAGGCCACATCTGCGCTGATATGATATTGCGCCGTGCCTGACGGGAAGAAGGAGGAGCATTCTGTCCCGGCGATCGTCCGCCACGGGAACAGTGCCCCCCGGGCATGACCCATTTCCTTGGCCCGATTTCTGGCCTGCTCCAGCTTGGAATACCGGTACAGCAGAAGCTGCCGGGCTCGCTTAGGGGAGGTCATCAGGAATACGGGGAGCATATAAATTTCTGTATCCCAGAAATAATGCCCTTCGTAGCCCTCACCCGATAAGCCTTTGGCGGAAATATTACTGTGTTCATCCTGTCCTGCGGATTGCAGCAACTGGTAAAGGTTGAAACGGATTCCCTCCTGGAGCAATTGGTCATTCTCAATCACCACATCAGATCTTTTCCAGAAATCCTGCAAATAGACCTTCTGCTCTGTCAAAAGATCATCCATCGACAGCCCTTGAAGCGCTCGCTGAAGTTCGATGCCTTGTTCCACCAAGCGCTCTTCATGACGCAAAGTATCTGTATATATATTCCATTTGGTCAGATGCAGCGGTTCATACAGTTCTGCGGTGGCCGTAACGGTTCCTTCCGTGGCACCGGACTGTGTATGGACCTGCCAGTTTCCTTCCCAGTGATGCCGGGTTACACAGCAGGTGCGCAGTGCCGATATGGAGGTCTCATCTTCCACATACAGATATTCTCCTTGTACGCCACAGGCTACGACAGACAGAAGTTTGGAATGTCCGGCCGCGACCCGTGGATCATTCGGATTGCTGTAATTGCTGACATCGCCGTTCACCCGTGATACCAGCTTAATACGGCCTGTGAAATTGACCGGCTCGATGTGAATATCTATAACAAACAATTCTTTGTGCGTAAAAGATACAAGCCTGCGAAAGCGAAGCTGCAGCTCTTTGCCGGTTGGTGATTTCCAGTGCACCCTGCGCTCTGAATACCCTTTGTCCAGATGCAGGATACGCTCATAACTCAGAAGGCTCTCTTCCGTAAATGTTACAAGCTCCTCGTCCTCCCCGATATAGATGCGCACATCCTGAGCGTCAATCCCGTTAACCAGCTTCTGCTGGGTGTCAGGGAAAGCAAACAGCTTTTCGCCGTATGGAATGCGGATTACATCGTGAAAAGCGTTGAGATACGTGCCGCGGATACTCTGAATCTCAGAGTCCGCATAACCTTCCTCGAAGTTGCCGCGCACGCCTAAGTAACCGTTCCCTAATGCAAAAATACTCTCAAGGTTCAGCAGCGTATCTGCCGAAAGCCCATTACCCGAAATGCGCCAGCTCATCGCTTAATCTCCCCCTGGATCGTTATGGATTGAATTGTAGGATATAAAGGCTTAAGATTATACTAAATTATTTAGCTTATTATCAAATTCTTTAGGTGGGGGAATCATTATGGTCGATGGTGAAGAGGAATTAGGGGCCCCTCATTTCGGAGTACCATCTTATTGGTCTACACGATCGCAGGACCTCAGCAGAGAGTTTGTTCATCCGCCTCTGGATTACGAGCATGAGCTGCTGGAAGCGATCCGGATTGGCGATGAGTCCCGGGCGATGAAGGCTTTGCGCAAGATTAATGCGCTGGAGGCGGCTACGCTGGCCCGCTATCCGCTTCGTTCCAAGAAGAACGCCATGATTGCCACCTGCACCTTGTTCACAAGGGCAATTATCCGCGGCGGCGTGAACCCGGAGATGGCTTTTCAACTGAGTGATACAGTCATTCGTGACATTGAGAACACGGACGACCTCGAAAGGCTGCTTCTTTTTGAATATGAGATGGTGCTGCAGTTCATAGCTGTTATGAAAAGAGAGAAGGAGGCGCTGCACTATTCGCACATTGTGAATTTGTCCATTTATTTTATCCGCGAGCATATTTGCCGGGAATTGACGCTGGGGAGGATTGCCGCGCATGTCGGCGTTCACCCGTGTTATCTTTCGGACCGTTTCAAGCGCGAGATGGGGATGCCCCTTACCGAATTCATTAACCGCCGGAAAATCGAAGAATCCAAGTCCATTCTGATTCACAGCAGTCAGTCTATTTCCGACATTTCGCTGATGTTTAAATTTTGCACGCAAAGCTACTATACGCAATTGTTCAAGCAATACACAGGAAAAACACCCGGACAGTACCGCAAGGAGCGCGGTTGATTAGAGCATTGTTGTCTCCTGCTTATTATAGTGAAGACCAGATGAGATACATGGAAAAATAAAAAAAGGATGGGAAAGCCTGTAATGTTGCTTGAAGAAGGCGGGTCTTTCTTTTGTTCCGTCACGGGTGGTCGAACCGGGTTTCACTAAGGAAGGTGCTTATGGGCTGGCACAGTAGACATCCATGCCGCTCTTTCGCGGCACTTCAGACGATGAAATTTCATAGAAGGTCCTCAATTTGGCTTCCATAACAATATGCTCTGTTCGGACATCGTGATTTCAGGATAGATTTCAAGGAGTATTCTAGGAAAAGTTTATCATTGACCAGTAAAAGATTGGAGATTATAATCATAAAAGGAAAAACTCATTGGCTGGATACGGGTTAATGACGCTTTATGAAAACTATATTTGTAAACGCATACAATGATGTTTTCCTTTTTAAAATTCAGGGGGTGAGAAATGAACAATGTAGGTGGAGCATATTTTTTTTCCTTTAAATGCAAACGTTTGCGCAAATCGGATTTGAAAATTTCACGGGGAGGTTGTTTGATTGGAACGGCAAAAAAGTAGGTCTTTTATTTCATGGATGGTTATTTTTGCGTTAATTTGCAGCTTGTTTGGTTTATCCGGCGGGGCATCTGCCAGCAATATTGATTATACAGTCACCTATACAAATTCCACAGCAACGGCAGTGACACTGCATTGGAGTACTACGAATTGGACCAGTGTTACAGACACTCCGATGTCGAAGTCGGGGACCACATTTACGGCAAATATCAATGTCCCTGAGGGCGCCGCATTAATTTATTGTTATCACATCACAGCGCCTACAGACAGTTGGGACAACAATGGCGGCAAGAATTGGACAGCCGTTATTCCGGTTGCCGGAAAATATGAAGCTGAGAGCGCAGCCCTATCGGGTGGGGCGAAAATAAATACGGATCACACCGGATATTCGGGAACCGGGTTTGTTGACGGGTACACAGCCAGCGGAGCAGCTACCACTTTCACCGTTCAGGCTTCTGTTTCGGCTGCCTATAACGCCACTCTTCATTACGCAAATGCCACCGGAAGCGCCAAAAACGTATCTATTTACGTTAACGGAACAAAGGTGAAGCAGACTGCTCTCGCAAGCTTGGCCAATTGGGATACATGGGGCGACCAGACAGAACCGCTCTCCCTGCTGGCGGGTAATAATACAATTGCATACAAATATGATCCAACCGACAGCGGAAATATCAATATTGATTACATCAAGATCGCGCTGGGGACTACGCCGACAGCCACACCAACGCCAACACCGACAGCCACAGCCACACCAACAGCAACACCGACACCACCGCCAACACCGACACCAACGCCAACACCGACACCAACGCCAACTCCAACGCCAACAGCATCACCAACAGTAACGCCTACTCCGACGTCCACGGGGGTAACGGTTCACGTTAAGAGGCCTTCGGGATGGAATTCGGCGCTGCGAATCCATTATTGGAATTTGAGCCCTGCAACAGTTCCTGTAAGCGGAGCGTGGCCGGGGATTCTGATGAATGCGGACGGAAATGACTGGTATAGCTATACTATTACTGGAGCCACGGGCGCAAGCCTTATCTTTAATGATGGCACCGGCAAGCAGACGGCGGATTTGTCCCGCAGCGTGAAGGAGGGCTGGTATTACACAGATAACGTGTGGTATGATGCCAACCCGGAAACCCCAAAAATTCCGGTGATTTCTGCCGCTCCTGTACCGAAAACCTATGATTCTGCCCAGACAGTAACGCTGTCTAGCAGCAACAGCAGCGATAAAATCTACTATACAACAGACGGCTCGACGCCTACAGCTTCATCGGCTTTATATACTGCTCCAGTTCAGGTTGCGTCCTCTTTAACGATCAAGGCCTTAGGTGTCAACTCACTAGGTCAAGCTGGAAGCATCGCTTCTTTCGCTTATGTCATTGATCTGAATGCTGATTTGCAGGCGCCAACCATCACGGCCAATCTGCCTGTCGGGCATTCGGATTCGGCGGTTACTGTATCTTTTAACATTAAAGACAACAAAGCGGCAACAACTAAAGCCTACTACACGGATGACGGTACGGAACCCTCGGCAAGCTCCAAGCTTTATATCTCCGGCAATGCATTGGCGGGCCTGGCTGGACCGTCCATTCTCATTTCCAAGACCACAACCCTGAAATTTCTTGTGGTAGACGGTGCCGGGAATCAAACTACGCAGAGCTTTGTGTACAACATTGGAAAATCGGGCGATTTTCGCGAGGACACTATTTACTTCGTAATCACCTCCCGGTTCTATGATGGTGATCCGGGCAACAACGTACACGCATGGGATGATGCGAAGGCGGGAAATCCGGATTCTGACCCGGCTTGGCGAGGGGATTTCAAGGGGCTGATCCAGAAGCTGGACTACATCAAAGCTCTTGGCTTCAGCGCCATCTGGATTACGCCTGTTGTGCAGAATGCGAGCGGGTATGACTACCATGGCTACCACGCAATCAATTTTGCCAAAGTAGACCCAAGATATGAATCGGCAGGAGCATCTTATCAGGATTTGATCAATGCGGCGCATGCCAAAGGACTGAAGATTATTCAGGATATCGTCGTCAATCACACGGGTAATTTTGGTGAAGAGAATCTGTTCCCTATGTTCAAGAAGGATACCACCAAGGCGGACACCGTGAATAATTTGATCAAATTAACAGATAAGCTGCCGGCAAACTATGATTCCATGACACCCGATCAGCAGTATCAGGCAAGACTTGCCCTAATGAAGACTGAAGGCACCAATAATAACATGTACCATACAGAGAAAAGCTTGTCCTGGGAATCTTACACGGTACAGACAGGGCAGATCGCCGGAGACTGTGTTGACCTGAACACGGAAAATCCTGTAGTGGATCAATATTTAATCAACACTTATAACCAGTATATTGACATGGGTGTGGATGCCTTCCGCGTCGATACAGTGAAGCATGTGAGCCGGTATATTTTCAATAAATATTTTATTCCATCCTGGAAGGCTAGAGGAGGCTCTGATTTCTACATCTTTGGTGAAGTGGCTACCCGGTACAGAGATGTATGGAACAGCGGGATTCCGGCAATCTCAACCCCGTTCTATACCTGGAAGAGCTCCAAGTCATACCCTGGTGACGGTAAAAATGACTACGCTTCCAATAAAACATCCGTTGAGCAGGAGTGGGCGGATAATTCGACAACAGCAGGACAGCCAACCTCGAACAATGCCATTTTGAACGGCAATAATTATCATGCGCCTGACTATTCCATGAAATCGGGGTTGGATGTGATTGATTTTCCGATGCATTGGGCCTTTAAGTCGGCACAGGAAGCATTCGGTATGAGAAGCGGCGACCAATACTATAACGATGCTACCTGGAATGTCACCTATGTAGATTCTCATGACTATGCACCCGACCAGGCTCCGGAAAATCAAAGATTCGCAGGGACACAGGACACCTGGGCGGAGAATCTGGCGCTGATGTTCACGTTCCGGGGAATTCCCGCCATTTTCTACGGTTCAGAGATTGAATTCCAAAAGGGAAAAGTCATTGATCCCGGCCCGAACGCACCGCTCAGCACCACAGGCCGCGCTTACTTCGGTGATCATATGGAAGGAAGTGTTACGGTTCAGGATTACGGCAAATATACAAATGCAACCGGGCAGCTTGCGGAATCGCTGAATTATCCTTTGGCGAAGCATATCAGACAGCTTAATTTAATCAGAAGAGCCGTTCCAGCCTTGCAAAAAGGCCAGTATTCTACAGAAAATGTATCCGGCAATCTGGCTTTTAAGAGAAGATATACCGACAGTGCCAAAGGCATTGACAGCTTCGCACTTGTTACGATCTCGGGAAATGCTACGTTTACCGGAATTCCGAACGGAACCTATGTAGATGCGGTCACAGGCGATACCAAGTACGTTAACAATGGCACGATTACATTAACCTGCTCCGGCAAAGGAAATGCAAGAGTGTATGTATTAAATGGCAAGGGCGGAATTGGAGAGACGGGAACTTATTTGAAGTAACCGCAGGCAATAGGCATAAACCCGTAAGAACCTTGATTTCAAAGGTTTTTACGGGTTTTATTTTTTTCGGGCTGATTATGCAGCCTCCTTTACAATATGTTCCACCCCTTTTACTTGTCGTTTATACTTTTCGCACAGTGGATTGTTAACGTAATGAAAAGGGGTGATAGGATGAGTACGACGGAAACAGCATATTCAATGAACCGCCAGCCCGTACTTTCAAGTCAAGCGCTTGGTTGGGACAAGCTGCAGGTGGCCAGATGGCCAAACCCTCTGCAGGCAATTGCCAATTTGTCCGAATCAAAGCATCTGATCGGTATACATTGCTCCGCATATTATGAGAATTATTACACCATTCATATTATTCCTGCAGGAGAACCGGTGCTGTCTTCCTGGGGGAAGGCCTCGTTATATTTTCTGCTGATTGAAATTCCTCCCGCTTATCTGGAGCGTATTGCCCGGGAGTCCGGGTTTCTCAAGGAAGGTTATATAGAGCTGGAACGCAAGTCTTACGTTAAAGATCCTAAGCTGCTTCAACTCGGCCTGTGGATGCTGGAAGAGCTGCAGAATGAGGGCAGACAAGGAAAATTATACAGCGACTCCCTCGCCAATATGCTGGCGGTTCATCTGCTCAGTCATTATGCGGAGGTCAGCAGGGGGCGGGTGGTTTCAAGAGTTGCTGCCAATCAGGATATTCATCAAACCATAGAATATATGAAAGAGAGACTGGAAGAGGAGCTTTCGATACAGGAGCTGGCTGACCGGGCCAATCTGAGCTTATCCCATTATATCCGGCTCTTCAAGCAGCAGACGGGACATACACCGCACCATTATTTAATTCGCCTGCGGATTGAACGCTCCAAGTCATTGATTTGCCAAGGGGATTATGGGCTGAGGGAGATTGCCGACCGTGCGGGATTTGCGGATCAGGGCCATTTCACGAGAATGTTCAAGCGCTTGACCGGAATGACTCCCAAGCAGTATATGCAGGAGGTAACCGCTAACAGAATTATTGCAAGATGATTGTTTTGTTCAAGAAAAACCGCATTTTGTTCAAGAGAGGGTATCCCCCTGAAGCTACAATTAGGTTAAAGCTTGGCGAATACGCAATAGGTTGAACCGCCAGCTAAAACTGAGCCTAAGTCTCTGTTAAAGGATGTTCATTCAATGGGGACAGGCTAAAAATTCAGGAGGAGACAAGAAAATGAAACTGAAAAGAGTGTCAGGGTTGGTCTGCGCAGGAGCCATAGTTATGGGTTCACTGACTACAGGTGCGGTATGGGCTGATCCGGTCGTTAATGAAGCGGCGGCAACGGCAGAACTGGCTGCGGGAGTCAATGAGTCGTGGCATGAGGTGTCCAAGACAACCTTTTGGCTTACTGATGCATTCGAGCGCGGACAAGGTGTCACCTCAGACGGCAACTCTTGGATATTCAATTCACAGCTAGGCCTTCTCAAAACAGCACTGGACGGGAAAAGCGTACAAGCCAGAAATGCGGTAGCTATTCCATCAGCAATTGCGCTGAAGGGCGGCGACCATATCGGTGACATCTCTTATTATAACGGCTTAATCTATGCTCCAATTGAAGACAGCAGTAAATATGAGCATCCTTATATCGCACTTTTTAACTCACAGACTCTTGATTATACCGGAACTTCTTATGAGCTGCCGCTCAGTCTTCATCCCGGAGGTGTGCCTTGGGTAGCTGTTGATGCCCCGCGCAATCAGGTCTATACCGCTCAGTGGAGTCATGCCCCGGTATTGAATGTATTTAATCTCAGCGACATGTCTCTGGTTAAGACTGTTCCGCTCAGTCAGACTATTGACCGTATTCAGGGTGCAGAGATGTACAACGGTTACCTGTATGCCTCTAGCGATGACGCCACAAAGTCGGTCTACCGCATCAACCCCGATACGGGAGAAGTTGTACTTGCGCTCAGCCGCAACCTGGGAAGCAGCACTGAAGCACAGGGCATTGCAGTACTCCCCACTTCAAACGGTGCCATTCTGCATATTCTTGACGTAGGCTCCAACCGGATCAGTATTAATTTCAGACACTACGCGCCTTGATGCTATATAAGTTGAACCTTAGATTTTCATATTAGGGTAATGGTCGTAACTGCGGGGAATGTTTGGACTTCCGGCCGCTGTTGTCTGCAGATTTCTTGATTTATACCGCTGTTCGCGGTGGAAATCCGCAGACAAAGGCGGACGCTAACGCTCCTCCAGTTCCAAACTTCCCCTCCGCACTCCTACCTTTTTAATGATTTTATTATGTTCAACTTATATAGCAGAGAGAGAAGGTTCCATTCAAAGAGGGGAGATAATCATGTTGAAGTATGGAAAATACATGCTGGCTTCGTTAGGTTTCACATTGGTCCTGGCCGGCTGCGGACAAGGAAACAACAACAGTAACAGTACAGCGGGGAGCGGGGGGAGTTCCGGCACGGAAGAGTTAGCGGCACCGGCAAGCGCTGCTCCCGCAAGCGCTGCTCCGGCTGCCAAGGAGCCGGTTGAAATCTCTTTTTATTATCCGGTAAATGTAGGAGGGCCGCTCACAAAGGTTATCGACGGTATGGCGGATTCCTTCATGGCAAAGTTCCCTGACATTAAGGTCAAGCCGGTCTACACGGGGAATTACGGTGACAATACGGTTAAGATTCAAGCCGGAGTGCAGGCCAAGCAGCCGCCGGATGTGGCGGTAATGATGTCTACCGAGCTGTACAGCATGCTGGACATGAACGCGATTATTCCGCTGGATGATTTCATTGCGAAGGATGCGGATTATCAAAAAGATGATTTCTATCCCGCCTTCGTGGAAGATACGCAAGCTGATGGACATACGTATAGCGTCCCATTCCAGCGGAGTACAATTATTCTGTACTACAACAAGGATATGTTCAAGGCTGCCGGTCTCGATCCGAACAAACCGCCTACAAATTGGGATGAACTGGTGCAGTATGCGCAGAAGCTGAACCGGGACGGGCATGCAGGACTGGAGATTCCGGGCAATGATGATTCTTATTGGATGTTCCAGATGTTGGCCCGCCAGATTGCGAGCGATCCGAAGCAGAGTATTATGGGGGACGATGGCAAGAAGGCAAACTTTAATACACCGGAGAACGTTGAGGCCCTGCAGTTCTGGCTTGATCTGTCGCATAAGTATAAGGCCATGCCGGAAGGTGTCATTGATTGGGCGGCTACGCCGACCGACTTCATTGCAGGCAAAACAGCGATGATGATGCACACCAGCGGTAATCTGACGAATGTGAAGAATAATGCAAAATTCGATTTCGGGGTAGCTTTTTCTCCGGCCAAAAAGCAATACGGCTCACCTACGGGCGGGGGCAACCTGTATATCTTCAAGGATACGAGTCCTGAGAAGCAGGCGGCCGCCTGGGAATTTGTTAAATACATGACGGCACCGGAGCAGGCCGCATTATTCAGCTCCTCTTCCGGTTATGTCGGAGTGCGCAAATCCGCTTATGATACAGCAGCGATGAAGAGCTACACCGAGAGCTTCCCGCAAGCTCTTGTAGCACGCGATCAATTGCAATATGCGTTCCGTGAGCTCTCAACGCACAATCACGGCAAGGTGTCTTCGGCGCTGACGAACCAGATTCAATCGGCACTTGCGGGTAAGGTAGATGCAGCGGGCGCACTGAAGCAGGCGCAGGAGGAAGCAGACCGCGCACTGGCCCCATTTAACAAATAAGGCCGCTGCGGCTAAATTGCAGGGCTTCGATTTCTGGAAATATAAGGATGTATATGTTTCACGCTATTAATCATCCTTCTATTTCTCGCTGAAACGGATGCCGCCTCTGCCAGAGGACGGCGTAGCCGTTTCTACTTGGCCCGGCGGGATGCGCTTGTACAGAGCCTCCCGCCGGTATTTCTGTACATGCAAGCCCGGCTCATAGATAGAGGCTATAAGGAGGAGAACACCTGCATGAATATCCAATGGGGCAAAAAGCTTAGGCGGAACGGACTCGGCTGGGGGCTTGTATTGCCTTCACTGTTATTTCTGTGTATGTTCACTTATTATCCGATGCTCAAATCAGCATGGCTCAGTCTTTTTGAGCAAAATTTGGCTGTCCGCAGCCCCGTATTCGTAGGCTTGGATAACTATAAGGCGTTGCTGCATGATCCGGTTTTTGCTGAAGTATTCCGGAATAATATCTGGTTTGCCATTGGCACGGTACCAGTCTCTATGGTGCTTGCCTTCCTGATGGCGTTGTTTGCGGATAAAGCAATCCGGGGAAGGGGGCTGATCCGCATTGCCTTTTTCTACCCGAATATGATTCCGATGATTGCTGCAGCCAGCATCTGGCTGTTCCTATATATGCCTCAATTCGGCTTATTTGCTCAGTTAGCGTCCTGGTTTGCGGGCAGTGAGGTTAACCTGCTTGGGAATCCCAATACGGTGCTTGGGTCTCTGGTGGTAATGACCATTTGGAAGGAAGCCGGTTATTTCATGATATTTTACCTGGCCGGGCTGCAGCAAATTCCCAAGGATCTTTATGAATCGGCCTCGGTAGACGGAATCGGGACATGGGCGCAGCACTGGAAAATTACGCTGCCGCTCACAATGCCCACTACGTTATTTGTCGCGGTTGTGGCAGTTACGAACGCCTTCAAGTGGGTTGACCATCTCTGGATCATGACCAAGGGCGGGCCGGATCATGCGAGCAGCCTGCTGCTGTATTACATTTATGAGACAACGTTCAATTTCAATGATGAAGGAATGGCGGCAGCGATGACTGTTGTGATGATTGTCCTGCTGCTTATTATATCCTGCCTGCAATTTGCCGGATGGGAACGCAAGATTCATTACCAGTAACCTAAGGAGGAGATGGGTAACATGAAAAATTCTGCAGAACTCCTCCTGCCTGCGAATCAGCAGCGTGAGCGGAAGAGAAGAGCACAGAGGCTTCAGCCGGCGCGCCGCCGGATGACCGGAACTGTGCTGTGGCAGACGGTCATGCTGGGGTGTGCGGCTGCATGGCTGATTCCGCTGCTGTGGGTGCTGCGCAACGCTTTTTTACCAAAAGGGACCTCGATTGGGGCGGGCTGGTCCTGGACTTTCACATTCGATAATTTCATACATGTATGGCAAAGCGCACCGTTTGGGCAGTACTTCTGGAATACGCTGCTTGTGACCACAGGAATATTCGCGGTGCAGATTTTTACACTGACGCTGGCTGCCTTTGCGTTTGCCCGTGTGCCCTTTGCCGGACGAAACGTTGTGTTCATGCTGTTTCTTGTACAGATTATGGTTCCGCAGGATGTGCTCATTTTCTCCAATTACCAGATTATCAATGAGATGGGCCTCCTGGATACGAAAATTGGTATTATGCTTCCTTATTTTGCTTCGGCTTTTGGGGTGTTTCTGCTTCGTCAGGCATTCAAACAGCTTCCAAATGAACTGGAGGAGGCGGCCCGGATGGAAGGCTGCTCAACGCTGGGTATGCTGTTCCGTATTTATATGCCCTTGGCGAGACCGGTGTATCTCTCGTTCGCAATAGTATCCATCAGCTTCCATTGGAATGACTTTCTGTGGCCGCTTATTGTAACGAATTCACCGGAGAACCGCCTGCTGACAGTGGGGCTGGCCATGTTTGCCAAATCAACGGAGGCGGGAGCGCAGTGGACGGATGTCAGCGCAGCCACCTTGATTGTGACCACACCTATGATCGTTGGATTTTTGCTGTTTGAGCGGCAATTTATCAGCAGTTTTATGCATGCCGGTATTAAAGGGTAAGGGGGATTCTTAATGAAACTGATGATTATGGGCGATTTGCATTATCCGGGAGAACTGGTCGATGCCGATGACAGGATGAATGAAGCAAGGGATACTTTTTTTGGACAATATTTACAAGAGTTTCTGGCAGCGGAGGCTGACTATTATATCTCTGTCGGCGATCTCACTCATGCCGGTTCGGCTTCTGAGTTCAAATTCATTATGCAAAATGTAGAACAAGCACTTCCGGACAGCCCCGGCCGCTTCCTGTATGTCTTGGGCAACCATGATACACACGCCTGCTCCAAGACGGATATTCAGAATTTAACGGGCCAGCCCCGGTATATGGCTATCGAAGAGGCTGAAGCCGTTATTCTCTTGCTGGATACAGCCCGGGAAACTCCCGAAGACTGGAGCGGCGCTATTGATGAAGATCAGCTCGAATGGCTCCGCAGCCAGATGACGCAATATGGACATAAACCGCTTCTCGTATTCGCGCATCATCCGGTTTATAACACAACCGCCAGGTCGACAGAACCTATGATGTCTCTTGAGCCGGATCTGGATTTATTGTCTATTCTCGATAAGCATCAAGGACCGGGAATTTTCTTCAGCGGCCATAATCATGTCCGTTCCATGATCCGGCGGGGAAGTTGGAGCTTCGTACAAACTACGGCAGTGCCCGATGCTCCTGAGGCTACGGTCATCAATCTGCAGGGCGAAGATATCCGCATTGAAACTGTGCAGTTATGTGCTGCCCAGTACAGGGAACTGGCGGAGATTTTTGTCAAAAGCATGTATGACTACGATCCCCGGCCGTATGTGGAAGAAGAAGCGATAGAGGAGGGAAGCGCATGACCCGAAAGCGTGTCAGACTGGCCATTGTGGGAGGCAACCGGGGAGCGAGCTTTCTGAACGCTTTGCAGGCCATGTCCGATAGGATTGACCTCACGGCGACCTGCGATTTGAACGAGCTGGTGCTGAACCAGTGGAAGGAGATATTTCCTGAAATCCGCACCTATCATGACTATTCCCATATGCTGCAGGATTCTTCAATTGATGCTGTATTCGTAATCAGTCCCATGCACTTGCACGCCCGTCATTCCATAGAGGCCTTAAACGCAGGAAAACATGTATTAAGTGAGGTTATTGCCGTTCAATCGCTTGAAGAAGCCTGGGAATTGGTCGAGACTGTGGAGCGTACCGGGCTGAAATATATGATGTCGGAAAATTATTGTTTCTCCAGGTCAAATTTAATGGTGAAGCATATGACAGAGCAAGGCTTGTTCGGCGAGATCACCCATGTAGAGGGAGGATACATTCACGATCTGCGCCATTTGATTCACCACCCGGACGGCTCGCTTACCTGGCGCGGCCACCTTCACCAAAATTATAACGGGGTCAACTATCCCACTCATTCTATCGGTCCCGCCGCCCAGTGGATTGATATTAACAAGCCCGGCGGGGATCGGCTGAAGAGTATTTCCACCCATGTCTCCAAATCGAGAGCACTGCAGGAATATTTCAGCGGGCACTATGGCAAGGACCATCCGGCGTCCCGTGAAGGCTTCTGGCGGCAAGGCGATTCTGCTGTAGCGGCCCTGATGACGGAGAATGGCGTGCTGATCACGATCCGTGTGGATTGGACCTCTGTCCGGCCGCATAACAAAACGCAGTATATGCTGCAAGGGACTAAGGGAGCTTATTTATCGGCGCGGCATCCGAATGAAGATGATTTGATCTGGCTGCAGGACCGCTCGCCGCTGGACGGAGAGAGCGGAACGGAAATGTGGGAGCCGATGTCCAGCTACCAGCCGGAGTACGATCATCCGAAATGGAAGCAATGGGGAACCTTTGCCGCCGGTACGAAGCATGGCGGAGGAGATTTCCTTGTGCTCGAAGAGTTCATCTCGGCGATACAGGAGGACCGGACCCCATTGGTAGATGTATACGATGCAGTTACCTGGAGCGCAGTCTTCTTCCTCTCTATGGCATCTGTACAGGCAGGCGGGAATCCGGTCGCTTTTCCCGATTTCAAAGCAGGAAGAGGGTTCGCCAGATGAGGGACGGGCACTCCAAGCTGGTCATGAAGAAGGAGTCGCTGGCAGAGCTGCCGCAGCTCATTATACCGGAAGGATACAGCTTGAGGTCATTTCAGCCTGTGGACGTGACCGAATGGGAACAACTGGTTCGGATTTCGTTCGCCAGAGAAATAGCGTTCGGCGACAAAATCGGATTTGAGCCGCCGTTTCAGCCGGAGAAGATTCTGTTTCTCTGCCGCGAAGGTCTTGCCGTCGCTACGGCGGTTGCGTGGGAGAAGCCGGAAGGCGATTCGCGGTGTGGATATTTGCATATGGTCGGCGCAATGCCGGGGCATTCGGGCAAGGGGCTTGGGTATGCTGTCGCATTGGCTGCGCTGCACCGGATGAGGGAAGAGGGCAAACAGGAGGCGATGCTGGAGACGGACGACTTCCGGCTTGCCGCAATTCGGATTTATCAAAAATTAGGTTTTCATCCCGTCTACGCAGAGAAGGATCACCCAGCGCGGTGGATTCATATATTGTCACAATTGAAATCCTAATCAAAGGGAAACACCACAATAAAAAAGCCTATGGAAGCTTGGATATGAAGGGGAGCACTACCCCTGTACAAGCTTCTATAGGCTTCTATGGGCTTCTATGGGCTTATAAATTTATGCTATAGTGTAGACATCCATGCCGCTCTTTCGCGGCACTTCAGACGATGAAATTTCATAGAAGACCCTCAATTTGGCTTCGCCAAATTCGAGGCTTCCATAACAATGTCCTCTGTTCGGACATCGTTATTTCAGGATAGATAAATCCTATTATGGGTTAAAACTCCAACTTCAGTAAGAGGGTATAGATCATGAAGGACCTGTACACAGTGGATAGTAGAATGGTTGTGCAAAAAATCATCAAAGGGTTCTCTATGTTTTCCATATTCACCACCATTCTTGGAAAGTACTCTGAGGATTCTCAAGCAATTGTATTTCTATCCCTTGTTGCTGTATTATTGCTCGGAAATGATTTTATCAGAGGCAAGTTTCAGAATCAGTCTAAGGTGCTGTGGTATGTATCTTTTATCGTCGCCAATATTTTAGCTGGTTTTTTGCTGTTTAAGGTTTACTGCATAGGCTCACAAATTTACATTATTATTTTACTTGTTGAAATCATTGTGAGCACAAAAAAAATTCCTATGTATGTATTATGCTTACACTTTGCTATTTTTACGGTTTCGCTGATAGCAGATCATACTACACTTAAGGATATTTTGTCTTCATACTTAATAATTATCGCCATCGTCTACCTGTTCCGGAATGTATTGATTGAGAAAGCAAGAACCCAAGAACTAAATCAAGAATTACTCATTGCCAATACCACATTGCAGGAGTACTCGGATAAGATTCAGGAGCTGACCATCTCCAAAGAAAGAACGAGGATCGCCCAAGAGCTTCACGATTCGCTTGGACATTATCTGATAGCCTTAAATATGAATCTGGAATATGCCAGTACAATTGTGGATGTGGAGCCAGGTAAGGCAAAGTTAGCGCTGAACAAATCTCATGAGCTTACCAAGGAGTGTATTATCGACCTTCGGAAAACGGTAGCTCTTCTGGCGGAGGATCAATCTTCTAAGAAACTTCTGCAGTCCCTTCATGAGATCTTTGATAACTTCCTTGAAACGAATAAAATTCAATTCGAACTGAATATGGATGTAGATATTGAATATGTGGATTCTGATATCAAAAATTGTATTTACAAAACTGTGCAGGAGTCTATCACGAATGGCATTAAGCATGGGGAGGCCACACATTTCTCCATTGAAATTCATAAATTATCCGATCAAATCTCAGTGCTCATTCATAATAATGGGGCAGCTTGTACGGAGATTATTAAGTCGAAGGGAATTCAAGGAATGGAAAAGAGGATCACAGCCCTGGGGGGAACGGTTGATTTTTGTTCAAGCATATCTTCAGGATTTAGAGTTGAGGCCAGTATTCCTAAAATTTTTTGTTGATTTCGATGTTAAGAAGGAGGCACCTGTATGGTGAAAATTATTATAGTGGACGATCAGCAAATTGTCCGGGAAGGCTTGAAAATGATTCTTAGCCTTCACGAGGAGATCAATGTTATCGGAGAAGCATCCAATGGAGAAGAAGCATTGGAGCTTCTCAAATACACTTCCCCTGAGGTTGTTCTAATGGATATAAAAATGCCGGTAATGAACGGAATCGAAGCTACCAAATTAATGAAAGCCAAATACCCTGAGATCAAGGTTATCATTCTTACCACTTTTAATGACAGTGAGTATATTTTTACAGGCCTTAAGAATGGGGCAGATGGATATATTCTTAAAGATTCGGGCTCCCAGGAGATTATTTATTCTATTAAAACCGCTTGTGAGGGGAACATCTTATTAAATCCCAAGATTACACGGGAAGTAGTAAACGCACTGAATTCTGTGAAGCATACTGGTGCAGAGATCGCAAAAAATGAGCCGATTCTGCAGTTGCTTACGCCGCGTGAGCTTGAAGTTGCCAAGTGCATCATGGAAGGCAAAAGTAATAAAGAGATCAGCAGCGACTTATTTATTACGGAAGGCACTGTGAAAAATTATGTCTCGCGGATGCTGGAAAAACTTGAGCTGAAGAATAGAACGGAATTAACCTTATGCCTGCAAAAATCACTGTAATTCTCCCCTCATATAATTTATCTCCTCAACTACAGCAATCTCGCTTACGCTATGCCGTCCCGACAGTCAGTCTGTTGCACAGACTACAGACTCCGGGCGGCATATTTTTTTTGTCTCCATATGACTAAAGTAATTATCGAATTGATAACTAAAGTACTACTCAGATTAAGTACTATAGTAAATTTTTTGAAAATGGATGTGGAGTTAGAATGAATTCAGAAACAAGAAATAAGCGAGGAGTGCTTTGCCGATGCTTGAATTAACAAATTTGACCAAAAAATATAATGATATCACTGTGGTTAATGATATTTCGTTGCATGTGAAGCGTGGGGAGATATTTGGTTTGTTAGGTCCTAATGGAGCCGGAAAGTCGACGACCGTATCTATGATCAGCACAGTTCTTACACCAACCAGCGGCAGTATAACCATTGATAACAAGTCCCTTAGGGAGAAACCTATGGATATTAAAAAAATCATGGGGATTGTGCCGCAGGATTTAGCGTTGTACCAAGCCTTAAGCGCCAAGGAGAATCTGGAGTTCTTCGGAAGCTTATATGGACTTACCGGGAAAAGACTTAAAGACAGAACCAACGAAGTATTGGAAATCATTGAATTACAGGATAAGAAAAATCAGGATGTGGCCGAGTTCTCGGGAGGGATGAAACGCCGGGTTAATATTGGAGTTGCGCTTATGAATGATCCCAAATTATTAATCCTGGATGAACCTACAGTAGGCATTGATCCTCAATCCCGAAATCATATCCTGGAGACGGTGAAAAAATTAAATCAAGACAGGGGTATGACGGTGATCTATACAAGTCACTACATGGAGGAGGTGGAGTACTTGTGCAAGAATGTTGCCATCATTGATCACGGTTCCTTGATCGCGCGGGGAACAAAAGAAGAATTAAAACAAAGCCTGGCGGCATGTGACACGTTGACCGTGAATTACAGCGAAGCGAGTGACGGCGCACTTGAGCAGCTAAACGGGATTCCCGGTATTTCCAAGGTAACTATAGAGGGGAATCAAATCAGTATGCTGGTCTCCACGAATGATAAGAATGTGATTGAAATTGTAGATGAGATCAAAAAATTAGGAATTAGACTCACCAGCTTCAAATATGAGGAAGTAAACCTGGAAAGTATTTTTCTGCAGATAACAGGCAAGGCCTTAAGGGGGTAGTGAGGGGGTGATATTTTGAGAAAGCTATTACGTTTATTTCTGTTGGATCTGCGGCTGCTAACTAAAAATAAAACATTTTATCTAAAGCTTATTCTGTTCCCATCCATTTTAATTCTCATTCTGGGTACGGTATTCAGTGATTCGAGTTCCCAAATCAAGACCTTTGATGTAGCTTTTTATAATTCAGATAAAGGCATTGCTGATGGGGCGCATCTTGTTTCCTTGGGGAACGTCTTAAGAGACAACGTATTTAAACAAGAGGATCTGGAGAACATCATTCATTTAAAAGAAGCCTCCAGTTATGAGCAGGGCAAGCGGCTACTCCAAAACGGTCAAGCTGCAGTATTTGTATACGTACCGGAAAGCTTCACTAAAGCTGCAATGAACAATGAAAAAACGAATATCGTCCTGATCGGTGACAACGACAAGCCTTTGGATAAAGAAATCGTTGCGACTATTCTGAATCGCTTCAATGCAAGTGTCAGGACAATGAATGTTGAACAAAGGACGATTCTTCAGACTATAGGCAGTAAAGGCGGTGCTCATCAAGACAGCATGGATAAGGTGATGAGCCAAATATCGGGCAATAAGGAGCTCAGCCTTAAAATACTAGAAGTGCCAACTAATAAATCAGCTATACCGATAGATGCCATGCAGTATTATTCGATCGCTATGGTAGTTATGTTCTCCATTATGACGGCGTTTGTGCTGGTTCACAGCATAGTGGACGAGAAGCAGAACCATACCCTGTTTCGAATCCAATCAACACCTACATTAAATATACAGTACGTGCTGGGCAAGCTTTTTGGGATTATTTTATCGGTGGTTATTCAAATGATCATTGTGATCATTATTAGCCGCGTGGTGTTCCAGATGAAATGGGGGAACCTTTTTGACCTCCTTGTGATTACAATTGTTTATGCTTTTGCCATTGGCAGCATTATTCTGCTATGGGGCTTTACTGCGAAAGACCATGTGACTGTTTCCAGCTTGGCTTCTCCTGTGCTGTACATTTTCAGCTTTTTGGGCGGGAGCTTTGTCAATAAAAGCGGTTTGCCGGACAGCCTGCGCGTCATTCAGGAGATCATACCTAACGGTAAAGCTATAAATTCCTATTTAAAGGTATGCCAAGGGGTGGGCCTTGACGGCATGTATATGGATTTGTTGGAGCTTATAGGTATAGGACTGATATTTATTATCTTTAACATTATCGTATACAGTGGGAAAAGGTGGAATAAAAGTGCAATTTATAGTCATGGTAAAAAACCAGTTGAAACTGATGTTTCGAAATAGGATCGCGGTTTTTGTATCCATCGCGGTTCCCTTAATCCTGACCTTTCTGTTTTCCTTCTCACAGGGGAGCAGTCAGGAAAGCTTATATGTAGCTGATGTGGACCATAGTGTGTATTCGAATCAACTCATGGAGATGATCCAGAAACACAACCAGGTAAAAATTGTGCATTCCGATGAAGCTACTATCAAAAAAAAGGTCGATGATCAGGATATTTCCTTTGGTTTGGTTGTGAATCAGGGGTTCAGCACTCATTTATTATCTGGGGAAGATCTGCCTATTTACTTTGTACAAAATTATCAAAATGGCGAAGGGACTATTCTGGAAGAGATGATTACCAGTGAAGTAGGCACACTCCAAAAAGTAATTCACGACTCAAAAATCATCTCCAGCGGACTGAATGTAGACAGCTCAGAAATCACAACCAGCGTATTTAAAGGCATCAATGAGGCGTCGAATCTAACGATAGATGATCAAACATTAAGTAATGGAGAGAAGACCCATGACAATGCTACAGCGAGGTTAATCGGTTTTCTAGTCATGTTCATTTGGTTCGTTGTCATACAGGGATTGCGAACCTTAATTGATGAGAGAGAAAACAATACCTTTACCCGATTATTAAGCACACCCATTGATTATAAGAAGTATCTGCTGGCAAAAATGACGGCGACATATCTGTTTGGAGCTATTCATGTTCTGGTCATTTTGGCTGCAGGCAAGTATTTGCTTAAGGTTAGTATCGCAGACAACGCGCTTGCGGTCGGAGTTCTATTCGCTGCCTATTTATTTGCCCTGACCAGTATCACTATGATTGTCATACCCTTTATGCGAAACCAGAAACAGTTTACGTCTTCTGCTTCAATAATCATAGCTGTAACCGGGATGGTCGGCGGCTCCTTTTTCTCTATGGAAATGGCTCCAAAGTTCATGCGGGTGATCTCCAAGTTCACTCCCGAATCGTGGGCTATCCAATCCTTATCATCCGTTATTTTTGACCGTCAGCCAATTACGTCGGAGTGGGTCCCGCTAGTTGTGTTTGCAGGGATTGGAATTGTAGGCTTCGCAGCCGGTCTCATATTTATGAACAGAGAGCTTAAGGCAATGAAGGGCTAAAGGATAATTAAAATATGAATCGGGAAGTGATTAGGTTGGGTATAGTGGAGCTAATTGGGTTTGTGGAACTGATTGTTGGAATTCTGATTAACGTATTTATTGGAACACTTGGGCAGGCCATCTTTAGAAAAGATGACAGAAAGTCCAGAGTTATATTAAGAGTCATCGGCGTTTTCCTTATTATTAATGGGATTTCAAGAGCTTTTCATGTCTGATGAAGGTAACAAACAGCTCAAACAGCCCGCAAACCCTTGCTTTCCAAGCAGGAGGTTTACGGGCTGTTTGCATACGGCGAGCTTGCTTACGGAAGCTTGTTGCCTGCTGCGCGGTAGATTTCATACCATTCTTCTCTGGAGAGGGTAATGTCCGAAGCTTTGGCTATATCGAGCAGGCGGGCGGTATTGGTGGTGCCCACAATCGGCTGCATTTTAGCGGGATGTCTAAGGAGCCAGGCGATGGCAATGGCGGTATCGGCAACACCTTTTTCTCCGGCCAGACGTCCGATTACTTGATTCACTTCAGGGAACTTGTCGTTGCCCAGGAATACGCCTTCAAAAAAGCCGTACTGGAACGGGGACCACGGCTGAATGGTCATGTCATGCAGGCGGCTGTACTCCAGAATGCCTCCATCATGCACAACCGAAGCGGAGTTGGTCATGTTGACGTTGAAGCCGGAATCAATCATGCCTGTAACCATTACGCTAAGCTGCAGTTGGTTGAAGATCAGCTTTTGTTTGACATTTTTTTTGAGCAGCTCGATTTGCAGCGGGTTGAGGTTGCTGACGCCGAAATGCTTGACCATGCCTTTTTGCTCCAGGTAATCAAAGGCCGCAGCAACTTCTTCCGGCTCCATTAAGGTGTCGGGACGATGCAGCAGAAGCACATCTACATAGTCGGTCTTGAGGCGTTTCAGGCTATTCTCTACTGAATTCACAATATGCTCCTTGGAAAAGTCGAAAAAGCCCTGCCGGATGCCGCATTTGGTCTGAATCATCAATTGCTCGCGCATGCCGGAGCTGCTGGACAGAACGTCGCCAAATACCTCTTCGGCTTTGCCGGCAGCATATATATCTGCGTGGTCAAAAAAGTCGATCCCTGCCTCAAGCGCGCTGTGGATATGCACATCCGCCTCCTTGGGGGACAAGTCCGCAATCCGCATACAACCCAGTGAAATCTCAGCAACCTCGAGAGCGCCATTACCTGCGTTAATTCTTTTTACCATGAATGCTTCACTCCTTGAATGGAAGGTATGGTGTAAAGTGTAGACCTTAGAGTTAGGTGTAAGTCAATAGATTTGTTGGCAGGCTTTTAATAGACTCGCAATGGTGTTAATTTAATGATACAACTATATGCCGGGACCTGAGCGGCGGAAGTGGAGTGGTAGCTATATGGGTTACAGCATCAAAACAATAGCACAAAAAAGCGGATTAAGCCAATATACACTGCGTTATTATGAAAGAGAGGGAGTCCTGCCTGTCGTAGCACGGGATGAGCATGGCAATCGTTGCTTTCATGACGAGGATCTGGAGCTGATCTCGCTGATCTGCTGCCTGAAGGACACCGGAATGCCGATTGTGGAAATCAAGCAATTTATCGCTTTATCCCGGGAAGGGGTGGAGACGCTATCGGATCAACGAAAGCTGCTTCAGGCGCACAAGCTGCAAATTGACGAGAAGATTAAATTCTATCAGAGCTTTGCGCAAAAAATTGAGCATAAGATCGCTTATTTCGCTTCATTGGAGAGGGAGTCCCAAGAGCAAAGTGCAGGTAAGCAGGCAAGGTCGCTGGCAGAACGGGGACAGGGATAATGCAGCATTCTTGAAAATTTACGGTGTGATTATTATCGTTGATAATAAATAGGGGAAGAGAAAGGCTAATCTATGATTCTAGCCATAATTGAAGCATAAGCCAGATTGAATAAGGGAGTTTGCTAGAACTGGCATCAGCCCATCCCGTGTTTTGCTTGAGTTAGTACGGGCCTAAAGATGAAGGGTGCAGCAGAAAATAAGAAGAAGCGAGTAAAATAAGAGAGGGAAGATTCAGGAGTATAATCAAATGTTATGTTAGTTAATATAACATATATTTTGACTTTTCTTTGACAAACAACCTTTCTATATTGACGAAAGAGATCGTGATGTTATGATATAGGTAATTAAAGCAAAGCGCTTAAGAATTAGTGTTATATAATGTAACATACAATATTCTGAAGTGCGTGCTGATAAGATGGACTAACAGGATAAGCTCTTGTATAAGCTCAATAATTTGGTTTGAGCGTTTCGACCAGGCGACCGTAAATTGCCCCAGGCTACAAGAGGTATAGGATAGGGATTGCTGTTCGCTGATCTGATCTGGCGGACAGGCGAATGCTTTCTGTCGTATACCTTTTGTGACCCGGGGTTTTTTGTTGTGTGCTGAAATCGGGAGAACAAATAATGAAGAAGAGGTGTGTATTTATGGGCTATGAACTGATCATCAAGAACGCTAACATTCCGCAAGGCGACAGACAGGTATTGACGGATATTTTGGTCGATAAGGGCGTTATCGTTGGATTTGCAAAGGATATTGCAGCGGAGGCCGAGCAGGTGATTGATGCCAAAGGCAAGCTGGTGCTGCCGGGAGTCATTGACTCACATACACACTTTAATGATCCGGGCTTTACGCACCGGGAAGATTTCGTTACCGGCACCAGCAGCGCCGCAGCCGGCGGAGTAACGATGATTGTTGACATGCCGTGCTGCAGCGTCCCATCGGTGCGCTCGGTGGAGAATCTGCACAATAAGCTGAATGCGCTGGAGGGCAAAGGGATTGTCGATTACGCCATGTGGGGCGGGATTACCGGCGAAGATGTGCGCAATGATGTGCTGAACATCGTGAAAGAGCAGGCCGCAGAGGGGGTTGTTGCTTTTAAAGTCTACATGACGCCGTCCGTGCCTTCTTATCCGCGTGTGACGGACCCGGAAATGCTTGAAGCGTTCTACGCGGTTGCGGAGACAGGAATGCCAATCGGAATCCACGCCGAGAATTATGCAATCTGCGATTACTATACCCAGAAGCTGAAGAAGGAAGGGCGTATGGATTATCCGGCTTGGGCGGAGGCGCGGAAGATTTTGGCGGAAAAAGCAGCCATTCAGCTCGGCATAAGTTTCTCGGAGGAAACAGGGGCGCGTCTGCATATTGTTCATATGAGCACGGCGGCAGGCAACCAACTGATCAAGGAAGCGAAGCTTAAGGGTGTAAAAGTGACTGCGGAATCCTGTCCGCACTATCTGACCCTGAACGCGGTGGAGGCGATGACGGAGTTTGGCACGTTTGCCAAAATTGCGCCGCCGCTGCGCCGCACGGAAGATAATGAAGCGCTCTGGCAGGGCCTCGTGGATGGAACGATTGACTTCATGGCAACGGACCATGCTCCATATGAGATAGCCACGGAAAAGGATGCGCCCGGCATGGATGTCTGGACCTCGTTCCCTGGCATTCCGGGGGTAGAAACACTCGTTCCAATCATGATCAGTGAAGGCTACAACAAGGGCCGGCTCAGTCTGTCCCGGCTGGTAGAGCTGCTGTGCACCAATCCTGCGGTTCATTATGGCCTGTATCCTAAGAAAGGCGCGCTGGAAATTGGCACGGATGCCGACTTTACGATTGTGGATCTGGAGAAGGAATGGACGGTCGACAAGGATAAAATGCACTGCAAGCCGAAATACACGCCGTTCCACGGCATGAAGCTGAAGGGGAAAGTCGATAAAACCATTGTCAGAGGTACGCTGGTGTACGACGATGAGCTGGGAGTGGTCGGCAAGCCGGGCTACGGTGAATTTGTGAAACGTCAGAGTATCAGCGAGCTTCCGCGCATGCTGAAATACTAATTATTGAACTGAGAGGGAAGTGAATCCTATGGGCAAACATGCTGTTGTCATTATTGATATGCTAAATGATTTTATTCACCCGGATGGGGCGCTGACCTGTCCGAACGGTGCAGGGATTGTTCCGGCGCTGCAGGAGCTGATCGAATTCAGCCATGAGAACGACATCCAGGTGATCTTCGTGCAGGAGGCGCACCGCAAGAACGATGCCGACTTCAGAGTGCGCCCCATTCATGCCATCAAAGGAAGCTGGGGCTCGGATTTCATCGCGGAGCTGACGCCGCAAGAAGATAAAGGCGACTATATTGTACAAAAAAGACGCCACAGCGCCTTCAGCTACACTGACATGGATCTGTTCCTCCGTGAAGAAGGAATTGATACCGTCGTTGTCACCGGCGTATGGACGAATGTCTGTGTGCGCTCGACAGCATCCGATGCGATGTACCACACGTACAAGGTGATGTGCATCAGCGACTGCTGCGCGTCGAAGGATGAGGACATGCATATCTCGGGGCTGCGAGATATCGGAATCTTCGGACAAGTGGTAACCCTTGAGGAGTACAAGGAGAAGAACACTGTCGTGAAAGGCTGATGGAAGAGGAGATTCGGGGCATTAGCCGAGTGGTGAAAAGTAAAAGGGAGGCTCGGAGGCCGGGCTGCTGCTGGAAAGCTGAGTGAAAAAAGCTGAACGTTAAAAGCTGAGTGTCAAAAGCTGAGCGTTAAAAGTAAAACGTTCTATAAAGACTCTGTGTACCGCTGGATCAATGTCGGCGCACGAAGTTATTTATTGGGGAATTGCCCGATGTCGGAGGGGACTCGGAAACAACGGCAGAAATGCCGTTGCTAGGCGCGTTTTGGCTAGGATCGGTGAGAATAACGGCAGAAATGCTGTTGCTAGGCGCGTTTTGGCTAGGATCGGCGTGAACAACGGCAGAAATGCCGTTGTTAGGCGCACTGTGGCCGGAATCGGTGGGAACAACGGCAGAAATGCCGTTGTTAGGCGCGCCATGGCTGGGATCGGTGGGAACAACGGCAGAAATGCCGTTGTTAGGCGCGCCATAGCTGGGATCGGTGGGAACAACGGCAGAAATGCCGTTGCTAGGCGCGTTTTGGCTAGGATCGGCGTGAACAACGGCAGAAATGCCGTTGTTAGGCACATCATGGCCGCCTCAAATGTATGAAATTGTAAAAAACCAGTATTGTTCACCCAGGTTGCAATCTTGCACAGTGCGCTCCGTGGGGTGGAACCATTTACCGAGTCTCTGAACACAGGACCCTAGCCGATGTTGACCAAGGATAGCGGACACGAAATGCTGCTCAGATCCTTGGAGGATCGGCTGCTGCCGGCCATTCAGACTCCGAATAAGTATCCGTATGAATGTCCTGTGATTCTGGAAGTGCGGGAACGGGAGGGGCTACCGGAAATCCGTCAACGGATGTGGCGGAATAACGGAAAGGAGAAAATGAAAAACGGACCTTGCCCAGGATTGATTTCAGGAAAGCCAGCCAAGAAAACAGCAGCGGCTGTGAGGTTTCAGGCCAAGCAGGATTTACAGGCCATTGCCCGGAATAACAGGCAATGGCCTATTTGTGCGCAGACGTCAAGAAAAACGTTGGCGGTACTGGCGCGGGGAAATGCCTTCCAGCTTCAAGAAGCTGGAGCTGAAGTAGGGAGCCTGGTTGAAGCCGACCTCTTCGGCGATCCGCGCAATCGGGAAGCTGGTCTGCATCAGCAGCAGCTTGCTCTGCTCGATGCGGTAGCGGAGCAAATATTCCATCGGCGAGCAGCCGTATTCCCTGTTCATGCAGCGGGCGATGTAGACCGGATGGAAGTTGAGGCTGTCGCCCAGCCTGGCGGTGGTAATCTCCTCGCGGTAATGGGCGCGCAGGAAAGAAGCGGCTTGTTCAGCGCAGGCGGTGGACTGGGAGCCGGAACGGTTCTGGTTCATAGAAGCTGCAAGCTGTTGCAGAATTTCCTGGAAGAGGATCTGCTGCTTGAAGCGGACGGTGGTCAGGTGGGCGTTGCTCTTTAATTGCTCCAACTGCAGGAGCAGATCGTCTACTCTGGCGGGCTGGAGCAGGGTGATGAATTGGGACAAACGCAGGCTGAAGGGGCCGATGCCAAAATAGGCTGCGGGAAGCGGCTCGGCAGATACACTGGATTCTCCTGGTTTGCTGAGCGCGCGGGAGACATCAGTGTTGCCGGGTACGTTCAGCGCGGCAGATACACTGAGTTCTCCGGTTTCGCTCAGCGCTGCTTCGGATGATTCACTGGAGTGTTCCGCAGCCGCGCTGTCAACACTCCAGCTACCGAGGGTTTGAAAATGCAGCCAGGAATAGGCGGTATCCTCATGACAGCCCTCGGTTCCATAGTGGTGGCAGTCCGGGCGCAGGATTAGCGCCTCTCCGGCCCGTACTGCAAAGCGGCGGTCTTCTTCGCCGATGTAGAGGCAGCCCTGGCGAACGATCAGCAGATCGAATACCTGAAGGTGCTGGCGGTTCAGATGAAGATAACCAGGCTGGCATTGGTTAAGCCCGCTAATAATATAATGCGGCAGGGGCGGGATGGAAAATTCCAGGACATCCATTGAGCGTCCTCCTGAGTGAAGGTTGGAATATTGAAAGTTTAGGTTTCGGATGTGGTACATTTTCCAGAGTATATCACCTATAATTTAGTTCTGACAAGAGGATTTGCAAGGAAGCTTGTGCTCAAATACTACAGAGATGAACAGATAGGAAGGGTTGGTTTTGTGAAGCCGATAGCTGGAAAAGCCGGATTGTGGATGCTGGCCTGGCCGATTTTTATCGAGATTTTTCTGCAGACCCTCCTGGGGACAGTAGATACGGTCATGGTCAGCCGGATATCTGACGACGCGGTTGCGGTTGTCGGAATTTCTAATCAATTGTTCGGCGCGTTAATTACGCTCTTCACTACCTTGGCAGGTGGTGCGGGGATTCTGATTGCCCAGCGTCTTGGCTCCGGGCGGACAGAGGAGGCGCGCACAATAGCCATTATGGGGGTAACATCCAGCAGCCTGATGGGCGTCGGCGTCAGTATTCTGCTGCTCCTGTACTCCGACCCTATTGCACGGATGCTGAATATCTCCTCTGAGCTGCTGCCGCTTGCCCATGTCTATCTGACTTATGTGGGCGGGAGTTTGTTCATGATGGGCCTGACCGTTTCGCTGGGTTCAGCGATCCGCAATACCGGGAATACGCGGGGGCCCATGTATACTGGAGTAGCGGTAAATGTCATTCACATCGTTCTTAATTATATACTGATCTTCGGGGTGTTCGGACTGCCGGAGCTGGGCTTGGGCGGAATTGCACTGTCCAATATGATCAGCCGACTGCTGGGTGTGGGAATTCTGCTGTATATGTTCACCCGGTCTTTTGAGCATACGGTAAGATTACGGGATTTCCGGATTTTCAAGCGGAAGCTGTTCGGGGAAATTGTCCGCATCAGTTGGCCGCTGGGACTCAATTCCTCTTCATGGGTGGTTTCACAGCTTGTGGTTTATTCTTTTCTGGCGATGCTGGGTGCTAAAGAGCTGGCTGCCCGCACGTATCTGAATACGCTGGAGTCCTTCTGCTTCACCCTGGGTTATGCCGTGGCTATGGCCGGGCAGATTCAGCTTGCGCATCTTTTTGGCGCCGGGAAGACCAAGGAGGTCTACAGAGGCGCTTACCGCACACTCTATATCGGGCTTGCCATTGTGGGCGCGAATGTGCTGCTGCTGTTCCTGTTCGGCAGAACGCTGCTGGGCTTTTTCACCAAGGATGAGGCGATTATCTCAATTGGCGTATCTCTGCTTGCGTTGAATCTGCTGCTGCAGCCCTGCAAAATGCTAAACATGGCTATGGGCAATTCCCTTAATGCGATCGGCGATACCCGCTATACGATGTATGTCTCCATTTTCTCCATGTCGCTCATCGGGGTGGGGTGCTCCTACTGGCTGGGCATCGGGGCAGGGTGGGGGCTTACCGGTATTTACTGCTGTATGATTGCCGATGAAGCAACCCGGGGGCTGCTGGTGCTGCTGCGCTGGCGGAAGCGGAAGGTGCTGCGCAAGGTGGAAGAGCAGGCGGAAGCACAGCAGCCTGTGCTGAGTGAGCCGTTTAGCGGAACTCTTTTCATGGAATCCTAGAAAATATAAAGCTGTCTGCCCGTGTGCAATGCCCCGGAGCTGTCCTGAAACAGGAGAGTTTACGGGGTTTTTTGCTGTCTGATATTCATTAACTGCACAAAGGTTGGAATTGTTCACTGACCAATTAACCACATAATACAGGAATACCCTCAAGCTGCACTGTTCACGGGCCGAGGTTGTCTTCTATACTCAAAACATACATTGGACGGAGCGCTGAACGCAGCCAGAGTGTCCAAGCGGAGGCGGAAAGCGGGTGCCGCCGCAACGCAACTTATATAGATAGGAGAGTGAAGGCTTTGAGACACCGCAAACGCAACACCGGAACACCGCTCGCCATAGAGCTTCCCCTTAAGGGAGCGGGGCAGTTGCCGTCAGAAATGGGGTCAGGGTTAAAGAAGAAAAAGAAAGGCTTCCTGCATGAGCTGGTGCATAACCGGGTTCTTTTCCTGATGCTGTTGCCTACATTATTGTTCTTTCTGGTAAACTCGTACTTCCCGATGGTCGGTGTGTATTATGCGTTTACCCAATTTGATTTTAATTCCGGACTGTTCGATTCGCCTTTTGTGGGATTGAAAAACTTCGAATTTCTCTGGAAATCCGGCACGCTGGTGAAGCTTACCTTGAATACGATCGGCTACAACCTGGCCTTTATTCTGCTGGGGAATATACTCGCTATCGTCTGTGCGATTCTGCTCAGTGAGCTGCGGGTGAAATGGTTCAAAAAGCTGACCCAATCCATCATGTTCCTGCCGTATTTCGTATCCTTCGTTATTCTGAGCGTTATCGTGTACAACATGTTCAATTATGATAACGGTTTCTTGAATACCTTGCTGGCACAGTTTGGCGCCGGCCCGGTGGATGTCTACAACAAACCGGTAATCTGGATCTTTCTGATCATCATGTTCTATCTCTGGAAAAATCTCGGCTACAGCATGGTCATCTATCTGGCGTCCATTACGGGAATCAGTGATGAATATTATGAAGCGGCGAAGATTGACGGAGCGCATATTTTCCAGCGGATCTGGTACATCACAGTGCCAATGCTGAAATCAACCTTTGTTGTGCTGCTGCTATTCTCGCTCGGAAGTATTATGAAGGGGCAGTTCGACCTCTTTTACCAGCTTATCGGCAACAACGGTGTGCTCTACAACACAACGGATATTCTGGACACGTACGTGTTCCGTTCGCTCAAGGTTACCTTTGACATCGGAATGGCGACGGCGGCCGGCCTGTATCAGTCCCTGTTCGGCTTCATTCTAATCATGACGGTCAATTATATTATCCGCAAAATTAATGACGACTACGCTTTGTTCTAGGAGGGGAAAAGAGTATGCATATCAAGGACGATAACTATACAAAGCTGCTGCAGGCGCTTGCGTACACGGTTATCATTATAGGCTCGCTGGCCTGTCTGATTCCGTTCCTGCTGATTATCTCGGCCTCCCTGTCTTCCAATGAATCAATCATTAAGGAAGGCTATCATCTAATACCGGCGGAATTCTCGTTTGAAGGGTACAAGACAATATTTACCTTCCCGGATGAGGTGCTGCGCGCTTATGGGGTTACTATTTTCACAACGGTGGTAGGCACGGCGCTGGGGTTGTTCTTTATGACAATGGCCGGATATGTGCTGGCCCGTAAAGATTTCAAGTACCGCAATAGCTTCTCATTCTACATCTACTTCACAACCCTGTTCGGCGGGGGGCTGGTGCCTTGGTACATTATGATCACCAAATACCTGCATCTGACGGATTCGTATGGAGCTTTGATTTTTCCGGGGCTAATGACCCCGTTCCTGATTATTCTGATGAAGAATTTCATCCGCTCGGCCGTTCCTGAGGAGCTGTTCGAATCCGCCAAGATCGACGGGGCCGGTGATTTCAAAATCTATTGGAGGATTGTCCTCCAGCTCTCGATGCCCGGCATCGCCACCGTCGGCCTGTTTCTTGCCCTGGCTTACTGGAACGACTGGTTCTCGTCTTCGCTGTTCATCAATGATCCGCATAAGTATCAGTTGCAGTTCCATTTGTACAATGTTATCAACTCCGCAGCTTTCATTGCCAACATGGGCGCCGGTACCGGTGTCAGCCTGGGCAGCGATTTGCCTACAGAGTCAACGAAGATGGCGATGGCTATCGTCGTTACCGGACCGATCCTGTTCTTGTACCCGTTCATTCAGCGTTATTTCGTAAAAGGTCTGACGATCGGGGCTGTGAAAGGTTAGAACCAAATGGCAGAAAGCACCATTACCGGTGCTTCTGTTATTCGGCTAACATAGAGTAGTGGATTTTGTAAGCGTATGCTTAAGCGACAAAACTTAAGTTTATGCTTCCGCAGTGAGTTTTGCGAAGTGAATCAAGGAAGTGTATGCTACAAAACTTTTAGGAGGGTTCATAATGAGAAAGAAAGCAGGCAGAAAATCTCTGGTGGTGCTTACGGCAGGAATGCTGTCCCTTTCGCTTCTGGCGGGATGCGGCGGCAACAACAATGGCAACAGCGCTAACGCCGGCAAGGACAACAGCGGCAATGCTGCCAAGAACTCAAGCAGCAACACTGCAACCAAAGCGGATACCGGACTTGACACCTCGAAGAAGGTTGAACTGCAGTTCTACATGCTTGGAGATGCTCCAAAGGATCTGCCGATAATTCAAGACGAAATTAACAAGATGGCTCAAGAGGATCTGAATGCCACCGTGAAGTTCAACTATACGAGCTGGACGGATTGGGACCAGAAATACAAGCTGCTGCTGTCCTCCGGCCAGGCGATTGATCTGATTTTTACAGCGGACTGGACTCAATATCAATCCTATGCTAAACGCGGCGCGTTCCTGGCCCTTGATGATCTGTTGCCAAAAGCGGCTCCGGAGCTGCAAAAATTCGTTCCTGCATCCATGTGGGAGGATGTGAAGGTAGACAATAAAATCTACACGGTTCCTGCAACGTATAAAGAATACGTTACCAACGGTTTTGTATACCGTGAGGATCTGCGCAAGAAATATAATCTTCCAGCACCAACCGACCTGGCCAGCTATGAAGCCTACATGGACGGCATTGCCAAGAACGAGCCGGATTTGATGCCTATGTCCCTGAACAGCGATGTCGGCAACAACCTCCATTACATTTATACGGAGCTGAACAAAATGGTCGGCGCGCTGCCTTACGGTATGGGCGTGAAATATGAAACACCAACTACAGTGTATTCCTACTGGGGCTCCGATGAGCAAAAAGAAGAGCTGAAGACGATGAAACGCTGGGCGGACAAAGGATTTATTCCGAAGAACGTGCTGAACATCAAGGATACGATGCAAGATCCGATTACTTCGGGGAAAGCAGCCAGCATGTTCGGGGATAACCCGACACGCTATAACGACATGAAGATGAAGATCGCCACTACACATCCCGATTGGGAGCTGGCTTATTATCCATTCGGCAAAACTACTGGTTATGCTACACCTGTGCATCCGATTCATAATGGTTTTGCGATTCCGAAGAGCAGCAAAAACCCTGAAAGAGCACTTGCGTTCTATCAGAAGCTGGTTCTCGACAAACGGTATAACCAACTGACGGAATACGGCGTTGAAGGCAAGAACTATACTGTGGAAGACGGCTACTACAAAATGGTCGGCACCAGCCAATCCAATGGCTTCACCCGTGAAGGCATGAACGGCTGGGCATGGAGAAATCCGGAGTTCATGCTGTTCGACAAAGGATTTGACGGGGTAAAAGCAATTTTCGACGAGCTTGACAAGATTCAAAAGCCGGACCTGTTCCTGGGCTTTGCAGAGGATTACAGCTCATACCAGGCAGAGAAGGCAGCACTTGAGCAGGTAGAGAAGCAGTACCTGTATCCACTCCAAGCCGGACTGGTAGATGATGTGGATAAAGGACTTGAAACCTTTATGCAGAAGGCCAAACAGGCCGGTCTGGAAAAGATTCAGGCAGAATGGACGAAGCAGTGGAACGAGTATACTGCGCAAAAAGGTATTAAATAATAGAGGGAAGCCCCGGCAGCGGTTGCCGGGGCTTCTTTGTCTAGAGCCCAGGCGAACTAGGAGGGTGTCATGTTTGGTGCTGGCCGTAACTCCAGGGAATGTTTGGACTTCCGGCCGCTGTTGTCTCCAGATGTTTTGGATTGTACCGCTTATAGCGGATAACATCTGGAGACAAAGGCGGACGCTATCGCTCCTCCAGTTCCAAACTTCCCTTCCGTTACTGTTCACCTTAATGGTATTCCAAGTTCATCAGGACAAGACAAAAAGCCCCTTTGCCGCTGTCGGGACAAAGGGGGAGGGGGTAAAGAAAGAGCGTGTCTCCGAGTATTTGGAGACGCGCTTTTTTTTATGTTGTTTAGGAAATTATGATTCCTCTTTCAAATGAGTGAAAATCAGTCGGATTCGATCTCCTTTTCCAACTAATGCTGGCGAAGAAGCAGGTGAGCAGTGCTATGTAGATTGAACTTGAAATTCCGTAGTCTTCATGTTGGATAACCATAATGGAATATTTGCATGACTGCACTTCTTGCAATAGAATACTTATTATTTTGCGTCGAATCGCCTTCTGCTGTATTTCGTGCAATAGACTTTCGAAATTAGAGTTAAAATCAGCTTTTCCAAGAGATTCTAATGTACGGAGTGCAGTAGATTGAGTTTTTGGAATGATCTATGGGTCATCTGCTGCAGAGCTGCAATAGAATGGAATTCTGAGCTACCTACTGTCTTAGGTCCAATTTGTTCCTGGAAGGGCCCTGTTAGGTGCTGGCCGTAACTCCAGGGAATGTTTGGACTTCCGGCCGCTGTTATGTTTGGATTTCTTTGATTGGAACCGCTGATCGCGGTAGAAATCCAAACATAAAGGCGGACGTGTTCGCTCCGTAAGTATCCAAACCTCCCCTCCGTTACTTTCCACCTAAAGGTGGTTTTTAAGGCATCAAGCAAGAACGGAAAGCCCCTTTGCCGCTGTCGGGACAAAGGGGGAGGGGGTAAGGGAAGAGCGTGTCTCCGAGTATTTGGAGACGCGCTTATTTACTTACAGAATGCTTCTGTTCCAAGGAATACACGCTATTCGCGAAATCCGCGATAAACTCTATTTCTTGGAGAGCAGCTCGATACTGTGCGTCTCTAGAATTGGATTCCAGATGCGATTAACCGATAAGGTAAGCGGCTGCGGGTAATCTGCGGCCTGATTGTCAAAAAATAAACTCATCTCGTCCATTCCCGTACCATCTCTGGAGGTCGTGGTGCCGCCGAAATTGTATAGTGCAGCTTCCCGGTTCGTTCTTTCGTGTACCTGGCCGTCCGCATCGGTAAAATTATCGGCGAGCCATGTGCCGGTGTACTCCGCCTGCACCGCGCCTTGCGAATCGGTATAATAAGACAGGCTGGTCACCTTGCGCCGGAGCAGAATCTCATCCTCTGTTGCATGATGCTCTTGCTTGGATGTGACAATTTCAAAATCGTCTGTCGGCGCTTCAATAACCTGCTGCTTGTTCAGATCGGCCACAAATTTCATGCGGTCCGGCTCCAGAGCCGAGATACCGGCAATCTTCAGCGTGGCGGAGTCCGGCTGGTTAAGCCCGGTATGCCTGAACACCAGCGTTGCCTGCGACTGGTCTGTGTACACCTCGGAATTATCGGCCGTGATTCTGCCCGGATACACCAATTTATCGGTTTGACTCCCGCTGCTTGCGATTAGAACGGGATTAAGCAGACTGAATATCCGTTTGGTGTTCGCCTTGTCATACTCCAGATCAACATAGGTATTGAGCGGAGTATACTCCACCTGGAGCACTTTGATCTTCTGACCGTCTACCGTCAGCGTGCGATCCACAGGCAACGTATGCTCCCGGTCCTTGAATGTGGCCGGATCAAGCTCGAACGATACCTCCAGACCGGTCCGGTACTTGCTGCTGCTGGAAGCGAGCGCCTCATCGGACGTTCCGGTGAGAATCAGAGTGAACTTCACAGCCTTGGAATAGGCGATGGAAGCGGGATAGTTGGTGGAATAAATAAAATCCTTGCTTTGGCCGGGCTGAATCCGGGAGTCGCTAGAGTATGCCATTTCCAGGGATGCACCTCTATGCGGAGATGGAACCTCATAATCCCCGAATTGAATCTTTGTATCCGCAGGTGTGATTTCTTTTTCCGTATCGTTCTGCACACTGAACAGAATATACACTTTGCGGCCGTCCGTGACGGCGCCATCCACATCCATGCGGCAGCCTTTGTTTGTCGCGCTTTGCCGGACCGGCTTGACCAGATCCCGTTCCAGTATGTCGGCAACCAGCCGATTGTGTAATGGCTGGCTGCGATAGCCCGCAAAATCATTCCAGCTTTTGGTGCTGGCCGTCTGCACCGAACCGCCAAGGCCGGAATCGTCCGTACCTAAGGCTGGCAGGCCGATGGAGGAGAAGATCAGAACAACGGCTGCCGCTGCGGCAAGTACCGCTCCTGCTCCGTAAGAATAGAAACGCCGCTTGCTGCGTTTTTTGCCTTGCGCCATTCCGCTGCGCATTGCATTATAAATTTTCATTTCCCGGATCGTTTCCGCATTATGATTAACCTCCAGGGCATCCTGTTTCAGGATGTGTTCTTCTTTTTCCGACATTTCTGTCACCTCCTGCATGCTCACAAATAGTTCCGCAACTGCCCCAGTCCTTCGCGCAGCCAGGTTTTGATCGTGCCTTCGGGTTTATTCAGCACCTTGGCAATTTCGGCAGTCGTCATGTCCTGGTAATATTTGAGCATCACGACATGCCGGTATTTCGGCTTCAACCGGCTCATCGCCCGCTCCAGATCGAGCCGGTCGCTGCTCCTCATCTCCTGGGCTTCCTTCTCCTCGAGCTTCTCCACCGGCACGACGCGTTTTTTGCGCCGCAGCTCATCCATGCAGCAGTTGATGGTAATCCGGATTAGCCAGGGCGTGAAGGCCTGCTCGTTTTTGAGCTTTTTGCGCTTCATCCAGGCCCGGCACGACGCTTCCTGCACTGCTTCCAGGGCATCCGCTTCGGAACGCAGATAGCTGTATGCGATCGCATACAGCTTACGGTGCTCGCCCGCAAGCCGCCGAAAGAATACCTCTTCATCCATCAGCGTAAAATCCGCTGTATTGGCCTTGTTCATTATGTTCTCCACCATTCAACACCCCCTCTTCCTTGTTTGTACCCCGCTATGGAAGAAGTCGCCCCGTAATAGGTTTTCGCAAGTAAGACGGAGCTGACCGGAAAAAAGATTGATTTTTTTCTAAATTAAAACACAAACAGGAATAGGCCAACCAGTAGTTTCTGGCTGACCTGATAAAAAAGACACCCCTAAAATTGTCTTAAGACCAGTACTATGCGTGTTTGGAACGGCGGTAGTCGTTAGGGGTGGTGCCGAAGCTGCGCTTGAACATCCGGTGCAGGTAAGAGCTGCTGGTGAAGCCGCAGCGTTCGGCAATGGTCGTCACGGGCAGGTCGGTATTCTCCAGCAGACTGCATACCTCGCGCATCCGCACCTCCAGAATAACGTCTACGATACTCGTCAGCGTCTGCTGCTTGTAAAGACGGCTGATATAAATCGGAGACATATCCAGTTCATCTGCGATTTGATTGAGGCTTAGGCTGGGCTCCATGTAAGCGCCGTTGATTTTTTGATTAATCAGGCGGACCAGATCATGCTGCTTGGAGCTTTTTTTCTCGGCCAATTGCTCGTACATTCCGCTAAACAGGGCGAAAAAGGCCAGCTCCAGCTCATCGACGGTTTCTACAGCATCTAAAGTAGGCAGCTGAACGTCTCCCTCATTTTGTAAACGATTACGTTTCTGGACAGTATTGATGATTTCCTTAATTGTTACACTGAGCCTGGATACCGCGAGCTGGACTGTTGGGAACGGATAGGATGCGGTCTCGCGGATAATGCTGCTGAAATGCTCCCGGGCATCTTCTATTTTACCGCTCATGAGGGTATCCACGAGCTTTTTCTCTTTTTCAGTAGGATAGTGATAGGCATTGGCTTGAAGCTCATTGATGGACCCAGCGCTGATTATGCAGCCATGCCCGTAGAACAGCCGGTGATTCGACGCTTCCCTAACTTGCTTGTATAGCTGAGGGAGCTGCTGAGGGTTGTGGTCAATATGGCTGTAGGTCAAAGTAAGACTGATCTTCAAGTAGTCGGAGCAAGCCTGCTGAATCTGCCGGAGCAGTGTTTCGATCAGCACGGTGTCCGAATATTCCTTGGGGTCAACGATGTTCAGCAGCACAAGGATGCCGTCATCATTCATATCCACGGTCTCCACCCGGTAGGTCTGGCCGCAAATTTCGGAAGCGATGTTCATAATCGCAAACTTATACGCCAGCAAATAGGAGGAACGGGCCTCCCTGTAATCTTTGTAATCGTCAATCCGCAGCAGGATCAGGCGATAATCATCGCTAAAGGTAAAATGGATGCCGAGCTGCTGCAGCTTCTCCACCTGCTGAATGGATTGCAGAGGCTTCAGGCCGAGGACCAGGTCCCGCAGCGTATTTTGCTTGATCGTAAACATACTGTCGCGTTTCTCGCTCTCCAGAACATTCATCTCCTTGACAATCCGGTCAATCGGCAGATAGAGGCTCCGCGACATGAGCCAGGAAAACCCGATGCCTGCAACAAATATAACCGCTGCAATCAGCAGAGTGGCGTTGCGGATGTTATTAGTCTGCTCGGTAATGATGTCATAAGGTGTAATGCGCACGTACTGCCAGCTTAAATCATCCGGCGCCGTATAGGAGATCAGCGAGCTCATTCCATCGAATTTGTCGATAAAATAACCGGCCTTCTGCCCCTTGATCCGCTGCTGAACCCAGTTCGCTTCCTGCGGAGACAATGGCTGCTGCTCCAGCGTGTTGCCGGACAGAAAAGCCCCCTGGTCGCCAAGAATAAAGGTGGAGCTTCTGGAATCTGCGGGACTGGTAATCTCTTTATTGATCCAAGGAGCAGAGATATTGACGATCACGGCAGAGTTAATCGCCCGGTCCCAGCCGATGGCATCGTAACATAAGAAAGTGTAGGCCCTAACCTGGTCGTTCTGCTCGGCACCGTTCGAATATACCCGGGGAATGGGGGTGAACGGCTTGTATTCCCGGTAGTGGTTCAGAATATCCAGAATATTGGTGTCTACGAGCTCTTTTTCAGTAAATACGCCGTTCTGGCCTTCGGAAGAGGAGATGTACAGCCGCCCGCTTGAAGGATTGTAGACATAAATGGATTCGATATAAGGCATGGAATTCAGATAGTTGCGCAGCTCCGACATGGCGGCCGTGACATCATAAATATCCGGCTTGTCGTAGAAAACAATTTTCGAGACGGTGCTGTTGCGGTAAATTTGAAATGAAAGCGATTGCGCCGCTTCGGTCATGTTAACAACCTCTTTGCTCGTCTGGGTAAGGTTGCTTAGATCTGAGCGAAAGGCTTGTGTTTTCTCCACCCCAATGTAGTACTTGTAGTAGATAATGGTGGATACGAGGAAGGTTAAGGATACACATAACGTCATACTGACCAATACTTTGCTGTAGAGTGCTCTTTTGTTGCCAATCTTGTTCAGTCTCATAAGCATCCCCCTAATTCACTGTGTACTGACTTATTCGTCATCTCATCTTTTTATAGTTCACAGTATAAGTATAATCTTCACACCGTGAACAGAACAGTGGATCAAGCTGGAAACAGTGTACAAAGATGATACCCGAGGCAGTGAACAAATCTAATTTTTATGTACAAAAGCTACAATGTGCGCGAAAATATTGGCTTCGGGGCGAAGTTGGAGGACGTAGGGTTCAGCCTGCTGTGGCAAGAAAGAATGCAGCAAAAAAAGCCGGTGGCCCGGCTTTAGGAAGTTCACTGGCCTTCGGCAATCTGCATTTGCAGCGGGGTGACCTTGAAGCCGTTGACGGGGGCCAAGTCCTGGGAGCAGGAGGAGAGGGCGACGATTACATCGGTAAGCGCCAGCAGGGCCACATAATCTCCGGGCCTCGAGAGCGGCTCCTCAATTACATAGTCGAGATTCTCGTCCAGTGCATTGTTCATGAACCAATTGATCGGATCGGGGATTTCCAGATGACCTAGCTGGTATTTGTGCAGCGCCTTCTGCAGATTGTCATGGCAATTCGGGTGCTCCTCCAGTCCGAAATCAACCTTGTAGCGGTAATAGTCGCAGGCCGGGAAAAAGAAATCATGCTTGCCCACGGTATCCTTCGTTAGCTGCATGAGCGGTCTCCGGCGGTTGCTGTACAGCCCGTCGCCGATCTTCAGCCGGATGCTGCTGAGCGAGGAGCGCATATGCACCGGCGAGACATGCTCGCCCGGGTCCTCCGCATTGAAGCAGATAAAATCGCCAACCTGCTTGCCTTCCACATCAATGATATAGAGCGTCTGGCCCTTGCGTACCCGGAGGCTTCTGCCCTCATAGGGCGGGACCGTAATTTCCTCAACGATAATGGCGTTTCTCATGTTACCTTCACCTGCCTAAAGTGTTTAGTCAACGAACACCGCGACGGCCCGGACAGGGGAGCCGGTGCCTTTGCGGATTTTGAGCGGGAGTCCAAAGTACAGAAAGCGTTTTTGAGCGATTTTATCGAGATTGCATAGATTTTCGGTATTGGTCATTCGATACTCACGGCAGATCAGATGCCCGGAGAATCGTGTATCCAGCGGATTGTCGATGGAAGGAGCGTCAATGCCGATATTGACAATGCCCTGTTCCGCGAGCCACTTCGCCGCCTCGTAGTCCAGTCCGGTGTAGCGGGTCAGCCATTCCTCCGTGCCGTAAGCGCGGCTATAGTGTCCGGTGTAGAGCAGCACAATGTCGCCTTTGTCGAGATGAAGATACCCTCTGCGCAGCGCTTCCTCCAGGTTCTGGCGGGTAACATAGCTATCCGGCGAGACATGGGAGACGTCAAGGCAGACGGCCGGTCCATAAAAATACTCCAGCGGCATCTCGTCGATGGTCGGGCCTTGCGGATCATATTCGTAGATGGCGTCGCTATGGGTGGGTCCATGCTCATTGATGATCAGATTGTTCGTGGCGAACTCGAAGCCCAGCTTCTGCCGGCTCTCCTCATGGCTCATGTTGGGAAAGATCATCGTTTTCTGATGGGGCGGGAATACCGGCATTCCCTGATAGATTTCCTGAGAGAGGTCAATGACTTGAATTCCCATGGAAGACACCTCCTTGTGCGTGTTAGTCAAAAGCGTCCCGCTGCTCCGGCGGGCACTGCCGTTAGCGGGAATATTGGTGAACGAAGCTGTACGTCTAAACCGTTAAGCCAGCGGCGGCAGTACGGTAAAGGCATCCGCGTCGATCAGGCCGATGTCGGTGATTTTCCACGCCGGGCTGGTGACGAGCGAGAGGAAGGACAGGTGCATGAACGGCACGTGCAGCGTGCAGCCCAGCTCCTCGCGGGCCAGCCGGTGCAGCTCGGTAATTCTGGCGCTCATTTCCTTGCCGGTCAGCTCGTCGGTCATCAGCCCGCCGATGCGCAGGGGCAGATCGCCGACCACCTTGCCGCCCTCGATCATGGCAATTCCGCCGTCCATGGCGATAACGCGGTTAACCGCCGTCACCATATCGGCGTAATTGGTGCCGGTGACGATGATGTTATGCGTATCGTGGGCCACGCTTTCGGCGATAGCTCCGGCCTTCAGCTTCATGCCGCGCACAAAGGTCTTGCCGATCTTGCCGCTGCGGCCATGCCGCTCGACAACGAGCAGGGGCAGGAGATCCTCTTCAACAGAGGGCTGCACAACCCCGTCCTTGACGGCGGCAGTGTAGATTCCGGCCCCGGTCAGGTTCTGGTCGGGAATGATCTCGATGGCGCGGACCCGGACGCTGCCTTGTGCGCCGCCTGAGGGCAATTGCAGCTCTTCCAGCTTGACAGGCTTGCGTTTGACGGATTTTTTGACCGAGCCGGGATAAATGTAAGAGGGGATCTCACGGGTCAGCTCGCCATTCTGGGCGACCTGAACTCCGCCGATATACACCTCTGCAATCGTCATTTGCGCCAAATCGCTGATGACGGCGATGTCGGCCTTGGCCCCCGGGGCGAGCAGACCAATATCCTCGAAGCCAAAGTGGGTGGCCGGATTGATCGTCACCATTTGAATCGCCTCAACGGGGTCGATGCCTACGGCAATCGTCCGGCGCACGATATCGTTCATGTGGCCGTGCTTCAGCAGATCCTCGGGCACCATATCGTCGGACACCAGAATCGCCCGCCGGGAATCCATCCCTTCCTCGGTAATCGCCCGGATGCATTCGGCCATATTCCGCTGTGAGGAGCCTTCACGCATGAACACACTGACGCCGTAGCGCAGCTTCTCCATCATTTCTTCTTTGGTTGTTGTCTCATGGCAGGAGACATGGCCGCCGCCGCAGATGATGTGGGCGGCAAGCTCCGGGCCGAACAGGCCGGGGGCGTTGCCCTCGATGCTTTTGCCGATGGACTTGGCGTAAGAGACGGAGGCAAGCAGATCATCAATAAGATAAGGGGCATTGCGGTACACAGGATGAACGTTGCTGAATCCCTGCAGCTCGCCGATTCCCTGCACATAATCATCGCTCAGCAGCTCCTGCATATCCTTGGAGCCAATGTCGGCGCCGGCGGTCTCCAGGCCAGGCACATCAGGCGTGAGACAGGGGACGGTGAACAGAACACGGTTCGGTAAGGTTTTGGCTTCTTCAATCATTGCCTTCATGCCGGGGACACCCAGCACATTGCCAATTTCATGCGGATCGGCGATTAAGGTTGTTGTGCCTGTAGGAATGGACAGCTTGGAGAATTCCGTAACGGTCAGCATTGCGCTCTCAAAATGCATATGCGAATCAATGAAGCCCGGGCTGATAAACTTCCCGGTCATATCCCTGGTGACAGTGGCAGGGCCGATCAGCTTATCGGCTTTGCCCACAAGCAGAATCCGGTCGCCTTTGACCGCCACATCGCCGGGATAGATCTCCCGGGTAATCACATTGATAATGTAGCCGCCTGTCAGCACTAAGTCGGCGTGAAGATGATCGGACAGCAGCACGTCAATCATCCGCCGCTTCTGGATCGCATCTTTAATCTCTGTAGTCAGCATATGCTACAAACCTCCTGCTCCGGGACAATCCACACTGTCCACAATGCCCACAATCGCGGCGTCGATGGGGGCATTCGGATGCTGTGTGGCTCTTGACGCCACGCTGCCGATGACGTAGATGATCGTCTCCCCGATGCCTGCGCCAACTGTATCGACAGCAATGACCGGCTGCCCGGCGGACGAGCCGCCCGGAAGGATCGGCTGTATAATCAGCAGCTTGGCGCCGACGAGATTCTCATCCTTTCTCGTGGCAACGACGTGCCCGGTAATGAGTCCCAGCTTCATGTGATTGTCACCTCTTTGATTTGAATGAATGATATGTGAGACTGCTAGAAAAGCTCAATTCCGTATTGTCTGGCGGCATCCGCAGCCAGCGGGGTGACTACCGCAGGTCCGTTCAGCACGATGGACGTTCTGCCCAGCTTGTGTGCAGCGTAGATGTCCTCTGCGGTTAGCACCTGCTTTTTGTGCGCCGCTTTGCCGGCGGATGTACCGGACAGCCACCCGCACACCTGATCCGGCTCAAGAAGCTTGATGCCGTAGCCCTCGATTTTGCCGAGCATGGCGTGCATCTCAGCCTTAAGCAGAGGGGAGGCTTGCGACAGACCCTGCTCGCCCCAGAGGTAATGCTCCGGCTCCGAGCCAAGCGTCAAAGCTGCGGTCGGTTTGCCGGCGCACAGTGATGCTACGATAAGGTTCACGAAGGGATGGCCTGTATCGAGCTGGGTCAGCCGGGAGAGTAAGGACAGCGAAAGCACCGGAATAAACAGGGCATCGGCATCCGTAGCTCCCGGAGAGCAGGGGGAGGAGGTGGGGATAATCAAATCATCCACCCCTGTGCGGCTGATCAGTTCTCCGGCGCTTATTGAGGCAAGGAGCTGCTCCTCCGCCCATAACTGTAGCCGGATCTTCCCGCTGCTTAGGCTGCGTACCGCCGCATACCCTTCCTCCATGCCGATAAAATGTCCGGCCAGCAGCACCAGAACCCGGGGATACTCTTCTTGCAGCACTGCCGCCCGTGACCGGTAAGACAACCCCAGCAGGGCATTGGCTGCAACTGTACTATGCCGGCTGTCCATTGGAGCGCTTATTCAATGCCTTTGGACAGCAGGGCACGTTCCACTTCGCTGTGCGGACGCGGAATAACATGGACGGATACCAGCTCTCCAACCCGCTTGGCAGCAGCGGCGCCTGCATCGGTAGCGGCTTTCACGGCGCCGACATCTCCACGGACCATGACGGTTACGAGACCAAAGCCGATTTTTTCATACCCGCATATTTCCACATTCGCTGCCTTGACCATTGCATCCGCAGCTTCAATCGCGCCTACCAGACCTTTGGTTTCAATCAATCCGAGTGATTCTCCCATTATAAAAACCTCCATGAAATTATTGGTTTATTCAAGTTCATCCGGCAGTTTCTTGTCGGCGGGTTCCTTTGAAGCGGTCGTTGCTATATCGTGTGTCTGTGGAGCGAAAAGGAATTTCGTCAGTATTTTGCTGCTGACATCTTCATGGGCTTTGGCGATGACGTGGGCAGAAATCACTTTTCCGATACGCAGTGCTTCTGCTTTGCCCGCTTCCACCGAAGCGCTGACGGCAGCGACATCTCCGCTCAGATGGATGGTTACTCCAAGTGAACCGCCGACGCCAATGACTTTTTCGACCGCCACTAGCTGCACATCTGCCGCCTTCAGGGCCGCATCCGCAGCAGAAACGGCGGTAGTGTATCCAAGTGTCTCAATCAACCCCAATGCTTGCATATTTACGTCCTCCCCTTCTATTGATCTGCATAAGCGGCCTGCTGCCGCTGTTCAACCATTAAGCTGTTCAAAGCAGGTCCTAGAGCCGTTATCTGTGCCGGGGTCCCGCTTATAATGCAGCAGCTATCCTCTGCGCGGAGGCTCAGGCCAGCATTGGGCTGGCTGTACAGCAGCCGCTCTGCGGTCCCAATGCTGCTCCAACGGGAACCAGTGTCAATTACGGCTATGGCCTCCTGCAGCCCTGCGCCCAAATGCCGCCGCAGTAAGGGACCGGGATTTGGGCTGACGTATACTTGGACAGGCCGGGAGGCTTCGCTGTGCAGCCGTCCCGCCATTTCCGTCAGATGACGGGTGATTCTGCCGGCATCGCTGCTGAACAGCATAAGCTCAAATCCGCTTCCGGCCGGCCTCCAGCTAACATCGGTTTCCAGTCCAGGCTCTGCAGCGAGCAGATCCTCTACGGCGAAGAGCTGTCCCGGATGGCATGCCGGTGCAAGCAGAAGCCCCGCCGAGCTGGAATTGCGGCCGGATATACCGAGCAGCGGGCGCAGCCTGCTGCTGATCTCGGGGAACAGCCAGCACTCGATTCCTTCCGCAGCAGGGAGGCGGCAGGGCTCCGGCGAGCCGGGGACCTGGAAGGCTGCCGGTCCGGATGGAACGGAGGCTGCGAGGGAGTTCGCTCCAGCTATGCGAGGCGGGGAGGGCTTAACCGGCAGGGTGCGCAGCAGCAGAGGAGACAGGCATTGCTCGGCAAATTGCCTGTTTTGAAACTGCCTGTTCTGAAGCTGTCCGGCTCCCGCAGCACCGTTGATCAGCGCCAGCCGTTGTTCCGCTTTTTCCTTCTGGTAATTAATCCGCTTGATCTCCCCGGATGGCTTCCGGCAATTTCCCGGCTGCAAGCAGGTATGCGGGCAATCCGCTTTGCTGTTGGCTGTGCAGGCATGGGCAGTGACGGTGGCGGTCGAAAGTGTGGGGACGCCAGTTGTGCTGTAGTCAAAGCCGCGGACAGTATCTGGAGCGCCGGGAATGCCGGGAATGCGGGAAGGGGAGGAGACGCCGGATGAAGCGGGAAGGCTTGAATTAGCATGAGCGATAGCGGCCCCGGTAGCCCCGGGAACTGCTGGCTGGTGGTTCCTCAACAGCACTTCGGAGACAATATTTTTCATAAAGTCGGACATGTTCATCACCTCCTTAAGGTTTTGAGTAACATTGTGAATTTGTAGTATCTGGGTCAGGAGCGGCTGGAATTTGGTCTTAGCAGCAAATAGCGGGTTTATGGTCCTGACCTCGGGATGGAAACCCGTTACCGCCTGAGAGTATGAGCTTTACTTAGGTGGCGCCTTCTATTTGGTAGCAGGGCTAAAAAAGCATTTTGGCTAAATCATGGTGCGGCCGCGGGATGACATTTGAAGCCACAAGCTCGCCGCCCGTTCGCCCGTAAGAGGCAGCTCCAGCCCCCACGGCTGCCTGCACAGCGGCGACATCGCCTTCGACAATTACGGTCACCAGGCCGGAGCCTACCCGCTTGAAGCTGACAAGCTTCACATTTGCTGCCTTGCACATAGCGTCCAGCGCCTCTAGCGCCGGGGTCAGTCCCCGGGTCTCAATTAATCCGATAGCTTGCATGATCCACCTCCTTATAAGCTTTGCGCAGCAAAGCTGGCATCGAGAGCATGAGCTTAGCTTTACTGCGCAAGCCGGCATCGGGCACAGATTTGGCTTTGCGAAGCGGAAATCGTGCGCATTGACATTTGCTCTGAGCAACAAGGTTTTATCGGCTTACATTTGCCCGGATAATCATCCAAGCAGCCGGCATAATGCCTGCTGGCCGTCCGCCAATCTGCTGTGTTTCGTGCAGTAGATAATCCTCGTAGCCAGCCGAATCAGAGTTCAATTGCACTTTGTACAATTGAACTTGGGAAATTGGCCCTTAAAGGGCATTTCTCGAAGAATCTATTGCAGGAACTACAGTAGAATGAGATTTTGCGCTGAAATTTGCTCCATCTGTTGCACATTCTGCAATCACCGTTGGAGCTGCTAATTGCATCTTAGCCCGGCTTGCCTTGGTTATTTCCCCACACCAATTACAAATACCGGGCCAGATCAATCTCTTCCTGGCCGGGGATGTGAGTCCGGCGGTAATGCTCGGCTTCGGCCAGGGGGAAGGTGGCGTCGATGCCCATTTTGGCTGAAACCCCCCGCAGGTTGTGCGAAGGCTCCAGCGGGGAGCCTTTGGCGCCTGCGACGATGAACGTGTCCAGGTCCGCCTGGACACGGGTGGCGATGGCCCACTCCACATCGAGCGGGTCCAGCAGATTGACGTCCTCATCAACAACGACCACATGCTTCAGGTCCTTGTCGCTGGCGAAGGCGGCGAGCAGGGCGGTTTTGCCGTCGCCTTCGTTCACCTTGCGGATGCGGATCACCGCATGATAGCGGCCGATGCCGCCCATGCTGATATGCACATCCTGCACGCCGGGCACCACCTGGCGGACGGAGCCCAGGAGGGCGATCTCGCGGGAGATCGCCATGGGCAGCTTCTCCTCATGGCTGGCCGGGAGAATGGTCTGCCAGATTGGGCTGTTCCGGTAGGTGACAGCGGAGAACTCGACCACCGGCTGCTCCGTGCGCGGCCCGTAGTAGCCGCCCAGCTCCCCGAACGGGCCTTCCGGCTCGCGGACGCGGGGGAGAATCCGGCCCTCGAAGACGACCTCGGCTTCCGCCAGCACCTCCAGGTCCACCGTCTTGCAGCGGACCACCTCAAGCGGCGTTCCGAGCAGAGCGGAGGCGACCTCCAGCTTGTCGGCATGGAACAGATGGGTGCTGATCTGGGAGGCCAGCACCACCGCCGGCACAATGCCGAACATAAATGCCGCCTCCATCGGCTCGCCGCGTTCTTCGAATTCCCTGAACTGCTGGAACAGCTCAGGGGAGGAGATCAGGATGCTGGTCCGGTTGCCCTCCAGCAGTTGCATGCGCCGGATGGAGGTGTAACGCTTATGCCCATCCGCACCTTTAACGACCATGACACCGGAGACATAATAGGCTCCGCTGTCCAGCGCATTGTAGGTGCACACCGGGAACAGCTCCCGCAGGCTGATCCTGCCGGTGAGCACGTTGTCGTGCACCGGAGCCTGCTCCCGGCTGCGCGTCGGCAGCGGATGGACCACGGCCTCGATTAGCCGGGGCAGCAGCTCCGCAGGCAACATCTCCATGCTCTCGGCCATCAGCTCCTTGGAGCCGCCAAGACCGGCAGCCATCGGCATGTCATAGCCTTTGACCTTCTGGAATACCAGCGGATGTGCTCCCTTGACTGCCTTAATCACTGCCCCAAGCTCAAACCGCGGGTCAACCTCCCTGCGGATGTACAGCAGCTTGCCGGTCTGTTCCCAATGGGCAAGCAGCTCGCGTATGTTCATATAAGCCATAGTAAAAGACACCTCCAGCTCGTCATTAACGTTCTTCACTTCCAGCTAACAAAAAAAGAAGCCGCGAAAATAGAGAGTCTCTTCTCTAAATCGCGGCTTCCTTCATTCTGTGAACAGAAATGGGGCAAACCTTATGTTGAGGCGGCTTATCAGGATGAAATCGAGATATAGCCGTTGATGATGCATGAACCGTCTGCACTGTAAACCGGGTTCAGCGATATCCCAACTGCAAGATAAATCCCGCAAATAGGGAGGGAGCCGGCCGGTACAAGTTATAATTGCGTAAGCTTAAGTACCATTATAGTGAAAACCTGCAAAAAGTAAATGCTCAATGTTACATTAATTCACTTCAATTCGCTGTAATCCACTTCAACTCAACTCACTTCACTTCAACTCACTTTAATTTACTTCAATTCAACTCACTTTAATTTACTTCACTTCGATTCGCTGTAATCCACTTCACTCACTTTAACTCACTTCACTTCTGCGCACTTCACTCGGCTTCATTTCGCCTTACTGCTGATGCGGAAGGTGCGCGGAGATACTCCAACCTCTCTTTTGAAAATATTGCAGAATTGGGCGTCGTTCACGAACCCTGCGGCCGAAGATACCTCGGAAATATGCATCTGGTTATGCAGCAGCAGGGATTTGGCATAATCCAGACGTTTCAGTAAAAGATAACGGTGCGGCGAATGTCCAAATCTTTCCTTGAATAAATGCCGGAACCGGTCATAGCTGTAGCCGGACATTTCTGCCAGCGATGCCACCGAGAGCTTGTGGCGGTAATGCTCGTTCATATAATTCAGCATGTACTGCATCTGGTCCTCTGCCGGGGAGTGAAAATCCGACGCGCCAAGCAGACGCTGCAGAAATACGGTGATCTCGCTCATCTGCAAATTCAGCAGCTCGGCGAACCCCTCGCGCTTGCGCTTGAACTCCGCATTCATCCGCTGCAGGGTTTGCAGTACGGTGTGTTCCTTATCATCGTCATATACGCCGTACAGTGTGTTGATAATCGGATTGCCGCAGTGGAAGCCGACGAACAGAACCTCCGGTCTGGGCTGATGATTCTCGTCATGCTTGAAATTGGGCGGAATCAGCGCGAAGGTGAAGGGCCGGAAGTGGAAGCTGCGGTTTCCGATGCTCGTGGTCCCATGGCCGTGAATGTAATACACAAGCTCGAAACACTCGTGCTGATGCGGGGGAATATACGTATTCGCTTCATGCTCTGCATTTACAATATATAGGACACGATCCATGATGCCCCTCCATTTCTCATCATTTAGCCGAATCATGCAAAAATCTGACCGAAAGCATATAAATATTTAATCATTGATTTGTTATGATCGTATCAATAAAACCGAAGATTCGCAACCAGACTGGCCATCTTGTTCGGGAATTACAAGGTTTTAGGACCAAATGTAACATGAATTGTTTGGTTTACAACCTGATTCACTCATTTTCAATATTTCAAGACTCTTTTGTCCAAGCACCACATAAAGAAGGATATATCAAAACGTGCAATTGGAACATGATGCTGTTTCCTCAGTGGTTAATCAACTTCAAACAGGGGTGTGAGCTTAGAAAATGAAAAAGAATATTCTGGCTTTAATGTTGCTGGCGGTAATAGTACTGGTCACTGCTTGCGGGAGCAACTCGTCCGGCAATGGAAATGCTGCGAATGCAGGAACGAATGCGGGAACGAATACGAAAGGCGAAGAAGCTGCTGGAGGGGACAAGCTGAAGGTGGTCTTGCTGATTCCGGGGACGCTGGGAGACAAGTCGTTTTTTGATGCAGCGGGCAGCGGTTTGCAAAAGGTGAAGGACGAGCTTGGCGCGGAAACCAAAGTGGTGGAAATGGGCACTGACAAGACGAAATGGGAACCGACTTTTAACGATATTGCCGCTGAGGATTGGGATATAGTGATCTCGGGCGGGTCGGAAATTACGGAAATGTTCAATGCAACGGCTGAAGCAAATCCGGATAAAAAATTCATCAACTACGACACCGACATCGACGAAGCGCCGGCAAATATGTACAACATGTCCTACGCAACCAATGAGGTTTCTTTTCTGGCCGGAGCTGTAGCGGCACTTGCCACAAAGTCCGACATGCCGCACGCCAACAAGGACAACGTTATCGGATTTCTGGGCGGGATGGATATCCCCGGCATTAATGCATTCCTCGTCGGCTACATTCAGGGAGCGCAATATGTTGATCCTGATGTGAAGGTGGCGGTATCCTATGCGGGCGATTTCGTGAACCCGGCCAAGGGCAAGGAGCTGTCGCTGATTCAGTATAACTCGGGCGTGGATGTGATTTTCAATGTAGCAGGCGGTACGGGGCTTGGGATTTTTGATGCAGCCAAGGAGAAGAACAAATACGCCATCGGTGTCGATTCCGACCAGGCAATGCTGCTGAAGGACACGGATAGTGAAAAAGCCAATCTCATCGTTACTTCCGCCATCAAAAAAATCGACATGGCCATTCTCGGCGCAGTGAAAAAGCTGCAGGAAGGCACGCTGCAAATGGGCAAACGTGATGTGCTGGGCTTTGTAGAGGACGGTGTGGGTATCGCTGAGAACGACATTTACAAAGGCGTATTCCCGGCGGACCTGCAGGCCAAGGTAGAAGAAGTGAAACAGAAGCTGATCAATAAGGAAATTAAGGTCGACAATGCGATGGGGATGGAAACCTCCGAAGTTGAAGCGATCCGTAATGCGGTTAAACCTTAAGACAAGCACCGATAAGACAGCTTACGCAGTTGGAGTCTCTTCCTTGCACGAAGGGTTCCAACTGCCTATTTTTGCAGATTACCTATGTTGAAAGGCGTTGATGACCCATGCCAAATGCTCTGCTGGAAATGCGGGGAATCACGAAAGTATATCCAAACGGCGTCGTTGCGAACAAGGACGTTGAATTTACGCTCACCGAGGGCGAAATCCATGCGATTGCGGGAGAGAACGGGGCCGGTAAATCGACTCTGATGAAAATTATGTTCGGAATGGAAGAGCCGAGTGACGGTGAGATCTATATCCGAGGTGAAAAAGTAAAGCTGCAGTCCCCACAAGACGCCATTGACCGCGGCATCGGCATGGTCCATCAGCATTTCATGCTGGTGCCTTCTTTTACCGTGGCTGAAAATATGGTGCTCGGCATGGAGCCGCGCAAAGCCATCGGCTTCGATTATAGCGAAGCCGTGCGTCTGACAGAAGAAACGGCACGCAAATACAATCTCGCGGTTAATGCCAAAGCCAAGGTCGAGGATCTGACGGTGGGCATGAAGCAGAAGGTGGAGATTCTGAAGGCGCTGGTGCGCGGAGCGAAGATCCTTATCCTCGATGAGCCTACGGCGGTGCTGACTCCGCAGGAAACGCAGGAGCTGTTCCATGAGCTGAAGCAGCTCAAGCAGCAAGGGCATACCATCGTGTTCATCTCGCACAAGCTGAAGGAGGTCAAAGCGATCTGCGACCGGATTACCATTATGCGCGGCGGCAGAAGCGAAGGCGTCTTTCAGACCAGTGAAGTGACCGAGCAGGAAATCTCCCGGCTGATGGTCGGGCGTGATGTTGTGCTGAAATACGATAAGGACAACACCCCACAGGGGGAGCCCATTCTCACAGTGGACCAATTGGGTGTTACGGACAGTCAGGGAAAAGCTCATCTGTCGGAGATCAGCTTCTCCGTCCGGGCAGGCCAGATTGTCGGAATTGCCGGAGTGGAGGGGAACGGTCAGACAGAGCTGATTGAGGCGTTGACCGGGGGGCTTCACGGTGTATCTGCCAGCGGGGCGGTGAGTGTCAGAGGTACGGATATCCGGGAGTCGGATATTCTGGGCATCCGCAGCCTGGGGGTATCGTATATCCCGGAGGACCGCATGCGCCAAGGGGCGGCCGGAGACGCCAGCATTGCAGACAACCTGATCTCAACGCAGTATCGTTCCAAGGAGCTGAACAAAGGGCCTTTTTTCAAAGGTTCCAAAATCGCCGCCCTGACCGCTTCGCTGGTCGAAGAATTCAAGGTGCGCTGCTCCGGGCCGCAGCAGCCGATCGGCATGCTGTCCGGGGGCAACATGCAGAAGGTAGTCGTTGCCAGAGAATGCTCCACCAGTCCGCAGCTTCTCATTGCCGAGCAGCCGACCCGGGGCGTGGACATCGGAGCTGCGCAGTTCATTCACCACAAGCTGCTGGAGCTGCGTTCCAACAACTGTGCAATAGTGCTGGTCTCAGCGGATCTGAATGAAATTCTGGAGCTGAGCGACACTCTGCTGGTGATGTACGAAGGACAAATCGTCGCTTACTTCGACAAGCCTTCCGAGGTAAGCGAAGAGGAATTGGGGCTGTACATGCTGGGCATCCACCGTCAGGACAAAGAGCAGACCGGGAGGGCCGTAAACCATGTTTAAAGTCAAATATTTCGAGGCTATCCGGACGGCGGCCGTTATTGTGATTGCGCTGATTATCGCTTTTGTGATCATTTCGCTGGTCAGCGACCAGCCGGTGAAGACGATCGGTATTTTTCTGCTGGAGCCTTTATCTACGAAGGGGCATATCGGCAACGTCATTGAAATGGCCATTCCGCTGATGTTCACAGGACTGGCCGTATCGCTCTTGTTCCGGGCGAATATGTTCAACCTGGGGGCCGAAGGAATCTTTTATTTCTCCGGGGTTGTGGCTTCTGTGCTGGCAATTCATCTCAGTCTGAACGGCTGGCTGCATCCGGTTGTGGCGATTGCCGCCGGCTCTATAGTGGGGGCGCTGCTGTCGGCGATTCCCGGAATTCTCAAAGCCAAATGGAACGCCAACGAGCTGGTAACTTCACTAATGTTCAATAATATTCTTTTTGGTATTGGCCTTTACTTGCTGAATTACCATTTGCGGGATGCCAAGGCCTTCGCCAACGTCTCTTTCAAATTCGAGAAGACTGCGCAGCTCAGCAAGCTTTTTACAGGCACGCGGATTCACACCGGACTTATTATTGTGCTCGTGCTGATTGTGCTGGCCCATCTGTTTCTCTACAAAACCAAATGGGGCTACGAGCTGCGGATGACCGGAGTGAACCGGGATTTCGCCCGCTACTCGGGCATGAAGACGGCGAAGGTGATTATTCTGGTCCATCTGATCGCCGGATTCATTGCCGGAATGGGCGGATCGGTCGAGGTGCTCGGGATGTACAGCCGGTTCCAGTGGACTTCCCTGCCGGGCTACGGTCTGGATGGAGCGCTAGTGGCGATGCTGGCCAAAAATAATCCGCTGTCCGTCATTGCCTCCGCACTCTTCCTGGCCTACATTCGGATCGGGGCCGACCTGATGGCGAGGCTGTCCGATGTGCCGTCCGAGATGATCTCAATTATCCAGGCCGTTATTATTCTGCTGATTTCTGCCGAGCAATTCCTTAAGTTCTGGAAGAACCGGATGCTGCTGAAGGAGGCGAAAGAAGCATGAACAGTCTGCTGAATGTCATTTTGACAACGGATTTTGCCTTTTCTGTGCTTCGTGTAACGACACCGATTCTGTTCGCTGCGCTGGGAGCACTGATCTCGAACCGCGCCGGCATCATCAACATCGGGATGGAAGGAATTATGCTGGTTTCGGCTTTGGCCGGGGTGATTGTCAGTGCCTACACGCATAGCGCGTGGGTCGGGCTGCTGGGCGCGGTGCTGTCGGGTACGCTTATTGCGGGGGTGCTGGCTTTTTTTACCCTGAAGTTCAAGACCCATATCATTCTTGGCGGTGTGGCGATCAACATGTTCGCATCGGGCGGAACGGTGTTCATTCTGTATCTGCTCAGCGGGGATAAGGGCTCGTCCACTACTCTGGCCAGCAAGGTGCTGCCGAGTGTACAGATTCCGCTGCTGAAGGACATTCCGGTGCTGGGGCCAATTTTGTCGGGACATCATATTCTAACCTATTTCTCCATTCTGTCCGTGCTGGTGGTCTATTATCTGTTGAACCGCACACCGCTGGGGCTGCGTATCCGCTCGGTAGGCGAGAACCCGCATGCGGCTCAGTCGGTCGGGGTCAGTGTGATCAAAATCCAGTACACTGCGCTCCTGCTCAGCGGATTTTTTGCCAGTCTGGGCGGTGCTTATATGTCGATGGGCTATCTGTCGCTGTTCACCCGCGATATGGTCGCAGGCCGGGGCTGGATCGCGATTGCCGCCGAATCCATGGGCCGGAGCACGACGATTGGAACCGCGCTGACTTCACTCCTCTTCGGAGCCGCCGATGCGCTCGCCAATGCGCTCCAGGTGCTGAAGATTCCGGCCGAGCTGATCGCTACGCTTCCTTATGTGGCAACGGTCATCGGTCTGATTATTTATGCAGTTTCGGAGACACGGAAGAAGAACAAGAAGCTTAAGACTACTACGAAATAGGCAAGGACCTGCTTAAGTGCTATAGATCGTCAGGCTCTACCTGTTGGAGTTCAAACAATTCGACGCGCAATGGATTAGGGCGTTGGAGATCACGCTGCAGCCGTATCAGGTTCCACGAACAGTATTATCTCCTGATTTGGAAGGGTCCACCCGTTCGTAACGGACAGGGCCGCTCTTATTTCTACCGGAAGTCGTTTTTCCGCCAGTGAACGGACTCCAGTGCCGTTATGGGCGGACATTCACCCCAAATCTACCTGCCGAAGAGGCGATAAGTGCTCTACGGTCCGTTCGCTTAGTGAAATGTATCTCTTTCGGGAAAGTAACGGCTTTACTGTCCGTAAGGAACAGGAGAATGGGGACGATGAATCCCTCTCTGTTCCCGAACCACAAAGGCTGCGTCCTAAGCCGCAGATTTACAACTGATGCTGTACCAGGGCAACTGTGTATTTACCTGACATAGAGGATGTAATTATGAAAAACAAATTAGGATACGAGTAGCGGAGGGGAAGTTTGGATACTTACGGAGCGAATGCGTCCGCCTGAGAGCTTTCCGCAGGAAAGCTGGCCGTATGATTAGGCTAGGTTTGGATTACTACCACGAACAGTGGTTTAAATCAGAAGTCCAAACATAACAGCGGCCGGAAGTCCAACCATTCCCCGCAGCTACGAATTTTACCTAATAAGTATTTTTAGATAAAACGACAAGGGAGAAACAACGATGCCAACACCTATCATTATTGACTGCGATCCGGGGCATGATGACGCGATTGCCATACTGCTTGCGCTGGCTCATCCCGAGCAACTGGAGATCCGGGGAATCACCACGGTTGGCGGCAACCAGATCCTTGATAAGATCACCGACAATGCACTCAAAGTGCTGAGCTTTGTAAATGCCGACATTCCTGTAGCCAAAGGGGCGGCGGCGCCGCTGCTGGGCAAGCTGGTAACGGGGGAGGAGGCGCATGGTGAATCCGGCATGGACGGCCCGGCGCTGCCGGCCAGCAAATTCAAGCCGGTGGACCAGGGAGCGGTAGAATTCATGCTGGAGATCATCCGGTCATCGGAAGAGAAAATTACGCTGGTGCCGACAGCCCCGCTTACGAATATTGCCCTGCTCATTACGGCTTACCCCGAAGTGAAGGACAAGATCGAGAAGATTTCCCTGATGGGCGGCGGACTGGCTTACGGAAATGTAACGTCAACAGCGGAGTTCAATATTTATGTAGACCCGGAGGCGGCGCGGATTGTTTTTGAATCCGGGATTCCCATTGTGATGAGCGGGCTGGATGTGACAGATAAGGCCGCTATTTTTGAAGAGGAGATTCAAGAGCTGAAAACCCGGGGACCCGTGTCCGTAATGGTCGGGGAGCTGCTGGATTTCTATTCGATCTATGGCAAAAAAATGGGCTACATCGGCAATGCGCTGCATGATCCGTGTGCTGTCGCCTGGCTATTGCACCCTGAGCTGTTCGAATCGGAGCAGCTATATGTTACCGTAGAGACCGAAGGCAAGCTGACCCGGGGCATGACCGTTGCCGACCGGCGCAAGAAGCCGGGCCGTGCCGCCAATGCGCAGGTGCTGATGGGAGTGGACCGCGAAGCCTTCATCCAACTGCTGTTTGATTCGCTGGAGAGACTTGACCGTGAGCAGGGGCTTGCGGCGGGAGCGAAATAGCGGATGGCGGGCTGGGAACGTCTGCAGGAGACCGTGCGGCTGGAGCTGCTGCAGCGCGGGGAGGAGGGCTGCCGGACCGGCAGCCTGTCAGAGAAGCTGACTTCCGCTGGAAGCGATGAAGATAAGCTTATGGAAGTTTACCGGGAGCTGATGGCACTGACTGTGGCAGAGGACTTCCCGTATCAGGAGCCGTCGGACCTTCCGGCGATACGGGAGCTGCGCCCGGACGGGCCGCGCAGGCTTGAGGTGGAATGGACCCCGGAGCAGTGGAGGGACAGATTCTACGGAGCCTGGCTGGGCAGAAGCGTTGGCTGTGCACTCGGCAAGCCGCTGGAATATTGGGATTATCTGTATGGCAAGGACGGGCGTCCGGGCTGGGAGAATATTGAGCTGTGGTTCCGCGGCGCGGATGCCTGGCCGATCACAGGTTATACCCCGGAGCATTCGCGGGCGGAGAAGGAATATGGCCTCCGCTTAAGCGACTGGTCGTTCACGAGCACCCGGGAGAAAATTTCGTATATGGAGAGCGACGATGATATCCGTTATACCGTCCTAAGCCTGCTGCTGCTGGAGCAGAAGGGGCTGGACTGGGATTCGTGGGATATCGGCAAGCTGTGGCACGGCCATCTGACCTACAGCCAGGTATGCACAGCAGAAACGCAGGCCTATATGAATTTCGCCCGGGAAACCTCCCATTTGCATGGAGACAAGCCGGAGGATTGGCCGCTGCGGCAGGAGCAGGTGCGGATGCACCTCAATCCCTACCGGGAATGGATCGGGGCGGCTATCCGTGCGGACGGACTGGCCTATGGAGCGGCCGGATATCCCGAGCTGGCGGCGGAGCTGGGCTTCCGGGATGCCTCCTTTTCGCATGTGAAGAACGGAATTTACGGCGAAATGTTCAATGCCGCGATGATCTCCGCCGCGTTCGCCGGGCTGGACAATGAGCGCATTGTGGAGATCGGGCTGAGCGAGATTCCACAGACGAGCAGGCTAGCCAGCGACGTTCTGCAGGGAATTGAAATCGCGAAGAAGGCAAGCAGCGAGCGGGAACTGGTCAGCAGACTGTGGGACCGGTTCAGCCATTACGATCCCGTACATGCGAACAACAATGCCGCTATTGTCGCGGCTTCGCTGGTGTATGGGGGCGAGGATTTTGAGAAGGCGGTAGTGGCTTCGGTATACGCGGGAATGGATACCGATTGCAACGGCGCTACGGTTGGCTCCATCATGGGAGCGAAGCTGGGAGCTGCGCGGCTGCCGTCCAAATGGACGGCCCCGCTGAACGATACACTGTATGCCGATCTGCCCGGCTTTCACCCGATTGCGATATCAGAGGTCGCAGAGCGGAGCTACCAGGTGTTCCTGAAGCTTCGCGCAGAGCTTGCGGTCCGGAAATAATAGCACGAAGCGAAGCCTATTAAGTTACGCGGCTTTGGCACTAACAGAGAAGACCGCAGCCAGGAGAGGCAGGCCGCGGTCTTCTCTGTTTTACTATTCAGGGAATTGTTTTTCATCTCCGGCATTACGCTTCGTCCTTCTTCAAGACCTGCTTGTATTCCTCCCCCCAGACCATAACTGAATCTAGTATCGGCTTTAGTTTTTTTCCGATATCGCTCAATGAATATTCGACTTTAGGCGGTATTTGAGAATATACGTTACGAACAACAATGCCATAATCCTCCAAAATGCGAAGCTGCTTGGTTAAGGTTGCATGAGTAATGTCTGGAAACAACCGCTGAATTTCATTAAATCGCATCGTTTTTTCACTTAAAAACAGAATGATCAGCATGGACCATTTTCCTGACAATATCCTTTGAGCGTTTGTGAATCCGCATTCTTCCAATATCTCATTTGTGTAATAGTTCATAATAGCTATCCTTTCCGGTATCCAACTGCATACTAACGCTACTCCAAGAGCGTAGAAACCCTCTAGAGATACTTCTATAATACTAATTGCGCGATATAATTTTATCATATGATAAATTTTTAAACAAAAAATGAAAAACAGAGGAGAGTACTCGGATGTATCCAAACATACCCGATTGCAAAGAACACGTTATTTCAGCTTTTCAATATAGACACGCTACCAAAGCTTTTAATACGACCCAAAAAATATCCGAAGAGGACTTTAACTATATTCTAGAAACGGGAAGGTTATCTCCCAGTTCGATTGGTTTAGAGCCATGGAGGTTTGTCGTTGTGCAAAATCCGGAGTTAAGGAATAAGCTAAAAGCAGTTTCACCCGGAGCCCAGGGCCAACTGGACACTGCGAGTCATTTTCTGATCATTCTTGCCCGGACAAATGTAAGGTATGATTCCGAATATGTGCTTGATCAAATGAAAAATGTGCAACAAATGCCCCAAGAGGTTGTTACTTATATCTCTGGTGCATTAAAAGAGGTTCAGGAAGTGCGCGGGTTGTTGAAAGATGAACGTTTAATGTATGAATGGTCTGCCAAGCAAACCTATATTGCTATGGGAAATATGATGACAGCCGCTGCTTTAGCTGGAATTGATTCTTGTCCGATTGAAGGATTTGACTATGCAGCAGTAGACCATATCTTACAAGAAGAAGGTTTGTCAGAGGAAGGAAATTTGAAGGCATCCGTGATGGTTGCTTTTGGATATCGGAATGAAGAGCCCAAACGAGCCAAAACAAGAAGCAGTATGGATCAACTTGTGCGTTGGACATAAAGGATTGAGATCGCAATACCCCTCAATTAGAACGGCCTTAGTCCTGAAACCCATTGGACTGAGGCCTTTTTACTATCGTTCTCTATGTAAGTTAAACTAAGGAAATTCATTTCCTCGCTGTCGAATATAAGCAACACATCTTAGAAGCGATAGCGAAATGATGAAAATGACATAATCAAAATGATGAACTTGTTCAGTAACAACGGCAGAAACTCTGTTATTGAAGCGGGATCGGTCAGTTTGCTGAGTAACAACGGCAGAAATGCTGTTATTGAAGCGTGACCGGTCAGTTTGCTCAGTAACAACGGCAGAAATGCCGTTATTGAAGCATGAACGGCTGGTTTGCTCAGTAACAACGGCAGAAATGCCGTTATTGAAGCGTGACCGCTCAGTTTGCTTAGGAACAACGGCAGAAATGCCGTTGTTCCTAAGCACCGCCAGTCAATTGGTTCTTGGACGTTGACACCGCTGTTCACGCTCCCGTCCATATCCCCACCGCTAGGCTTCGCCCCACCGCTTCATCAGATCATGATCAATGCCGAGCGCGTCAAGGACGCGGGCGTTCATGAAATTCACCAGCTCCCAAATCTCCTTCGGATGATTGTAGAAGCCCGGAGACGCGGGCATGATATCCGCTCCCGCGCGGGCAACGCGCAGCATATTCTCCAGATGGATCAGGTGCAGCGGCGTCTCGCGCGGCACAATGATCAGCCTGCGCTTCTCCTTGAGCACCACGCTGGCTGCACGGCTGAGCAGCGTGTCGCCCATGCCGTTCGCAATAGCGCCGAGTGTATTCATCGAGCAGGGAATGATCACCATGCCGTCCGTCTTGAACGACCCGCTCGCTACAGGGGCGAACAGGTCGTTATTGTGCAGCACGGTGGCATATTCGGCGATCTCCTGCATCCGGGCGCCGCATTCGTATTTCAGCACGTTTTCACCGGCGCCGGTCGCTATGACATAGGTTTCGATTCCAAGCTGATGGAGGCTGCGGATCAGCGAATAGGCGTAAATTGCCCCGCTGGCTCCTGTAATGCCGACTATAATTTTCATGATTTATGCTCCTTTGGGGATGGATTTTGCGTTGCAGAAACAAAAAAAGAAGCCGTTGAAATAGAGACCTTCTCTAATCAACGGCTTCCTTCAGTCTGTGAACAGAAATCGGGCAAGCCTTATTTTTCGCCGGGTCAGCAGGAGGCCAGCAAGATAAATCCTGCATCATTGCTCTGAACCGGCTTCACTAATCACAATTGTACAGGCCCAGTTCGTTCCGGGATCGTAATCCCGCAGCACTCCTGTGACCGTCAGGCCCAGCTCATCGGTGAGCTTCCTCTGTATCCGCTGCTTGAACTCCTGGTGGAGAGCGGCATCGACGGACTGCTTAAGCTCGGGATAATGCTCCTCCAGCGCCCGCAGCGCGGTCACCCGCTGATGCTTAACCAGGAACATAATCATCGCTTCACCGGCAGCTTCGATCTTGAGCTGAGTCACTCCCACACCATACAATTCCTTGTGCACTTCATTATAGCAGCGGGACAAGCGTTTCTTGAATTCATTGGATGACAGAAGCCCGGCCACCGACATGTATTTTCACTTCCCTTATAAAACCTTTATACAGAATTATAGAGAAAAAAATCAAAATGTAAACAATGATGTTATGTTGTCTAACACGTTTTCCTGCTACATATTATGTTTCACATCATTATCCAAGTGTGCTAGCATAATTTATATTATTTTACTGACACATCTTTCTATAATAGGGGAAAGGGAGCAGGGTTTATGCTAAAAGTAATCGTTGTTGATGATGAGCCGTGGGTGCTTGAAGGGCTGAGAACAATGGTGGACTGGGAGAGATGCGGCTTCGAGGTATGCGGGGAAGCCCTTAACGGGCCGGATGCGCTGAGACTGATTCAGGAGCAGCAGCCGGATCTGGTTCTGACGGACATCAACATTCCCGCCATTAATGGCCTGGAACTGATCACCCGGCTGAATGAAGTTATGGAGAAGCCCCCGCGCTTTGTAATTCTCAGCGGCTATGATGACTTTCATTATGCCAAGACAGCGCTGCGCCAGCGGGTGGAGCAATATCTGCTGAAGCCGATTGATGATGAGGAAATCGGGACGCTGCTCAGCAGGCTCAGCAGTTTGATTCAAAATGAAATCGCTTCCGAGAATGAGAGCCGCATAAGACAGGCCTCAATTTGCAGTCATCTGCTGGGAAGATTCATTCAGGGCGAAGACAACGAAGAGCTGAGGCATTTGGCGCACCATCTGCTGAAGCTGCAGCCGGATACTGAACTGGTATGTATTCTTATTCCTGCCGCTTCCTCCGGATTCGATGCAGTGCTGAGTACAAGCGAGGGGTTTCCGCGGGAGCTGAGCTGTGCCTTTCAGGATAGTGAGGGAAGACACGGCCTGCTTGTCCAGTCGGCGTCGCTCACACCGGAAAGTCTGGATGCAGCCGCTGTTCTGCTGCAAAGGGAGCTTGCAGAGCGGCAGCCGGAGCCTGTCGCCGTGGTTGTCAGCGACAGGCTGAGAGGAATCGGCTCTATTCGTGAGCTGTACTTGCAGACCCTTGAGGTGTGGAAGCTGAAGTACAGGAGAGAGAAGAGCAGAATCTTTTATTACAGTGACCTGAAAAAGCCCAAGAATGAGCGGGAAATCCATGAGGACAGCTTCAAAGAGCTGCTGCAGAAGGTTAAAGCCGGCGATATGGCAGATCTGCTGCCAGACGTCAGGGATGCCTTCGCTGTATTTGCCGGGGAGCTGTTGACGGTTGAAGAGGTCCAGGCCGAGGTTGCCCATCTGGAAATAACCCTATGCCGGCAGATGAAGGAGAGAAATGGCGATCCTGACCGGATCATGGGCAAGCTGCAGGCGGAGCACGGAAATTTAGGCGGGCTGGGGGATTATTTTCTGCTGAGCCATTATGTGCACAAGCTGTGTATGGAGACCGCAGTTTATCTGGCGGAATTGAAGCGGGCGAATGAAGGGAACACGATGTATAACGTCATACAATACGTGGACCTTGAGTTTCGGGGCAAGCTGCAGCTCCAGGACCTGGCGAGGCATTTCCATATGAATTCCACCTACCTGGGACAGCTTTTCCGCAAGGAAACGGGGCGCAGCTTCAGCGAATACGTAAATGAGAAGCGGATTGAAGCCGCCAAAGGCCTTCTGAAGCGGACGCAGCTAAAAATATCGGATATCGCGCAGCAGGTCGGATTTTCGAATACGGATTATTTTATTGATAAATTCAAGGGGATTGTTGGCGTTCCGCCCTCTGTCTATAAACATGCAGATAAGAATAAGCAGCTCTAAGAAAGCCGGTGCGTGCCATGGAGAAAAAGAGATTCAGATTCGCCCATTTCGTCAATGACATTCCGCTGAACTATAAATTTTTCCTGATCTACTTCGTGGGCGTGCTGCTGCCCATTATGATTATTAATCTTGTGTTTCTGGGCCGGATTACCGACCTGATCAAATCACGAGAGCAGCAGAACCTGGAAATTTCACTGGAGAGAGCGCGGAAGGATATCCATGATTATATCGAGGGCGGAGTTGCCGTCAGCTATACGCTGGCCGCAGATAAGAACCTGTACGAAATGCTGGACCGGAATTATAAGGATTCTATTGATTTCTACAGTGCCTTTGACGAACAACTGCGGGACCGGATGAACAGCTATATGCCGGTGAACAATCAGATTGAGCGGATCACAGTGTTCACGAACAATCAGACGATTGTATCCGGGAGCAACTATCAGGTCATGGATGAGCGGGTTTGGAGCAGTGACTGGTACAACCAGTTGCGCACCTCGCACAATCAGCTCATTGTTACCGCTTACCGTACGAGCGAGAACGGCAGCACCGCTTCAGTTCCCACCCTCAGCGTCCTTGAGACGATGGAGAAATACAGCGCATACAATAAATACGAGAAGCTGCTGCGGATTGATCTGGATCTCAGCGAAATCTATGACGTCATTGTCCGTGAAAAAGATTACCTGAGTCTCTATCTGGTCAATGATCAGAATCAGATTGTGATGTCGGCGGACAGCGGCTACCAGCGGGTGACCCAGGACCCCTATCCGCTCTTCAAGCAGATGGATGACCGGGAGGAGGATGTTCGTGTTGTGGCGGTGGGTACGGCCAGCTATTTGAAGGGCTGGAAGCTTGTCGGGATTACCCAGGGCGAGCGGATTACCCAGGCGGTGCTGGATATGCGGCTGTATGCCGCTTTTTTGGCGACCACAATTACCTTGCTGACCAGCGGTTTTATCTATGTGATGCTAAGATCCTACAACTACCGGGTCAAACGGCTGTCCAGACATATGCAGAAGGTGACGAACGAGAAATTCGAGCTGATCCGCATTGACGAGGGCCGGGATGAAATTGGCGGGCTGATCCATAACTTCAACCGGATGACCACCCGGATCAATTCGCTTATCAATGATGTGTACAAGCTGGAGATTCAGAAAAAGAATCTGGAGATGGAGAGGGTCAGAGCTGAGCTGAATTTCCTGCAGAGCCAGATGAACCCCCATTTTCTGTTCAACACACTCAATGCCATCCTGGTCGTCTGCACCAAGAACAACTATTCCGACGTGACGGATATTGTGAAAAGCTTATCCAAGCTGCTCCGCAGGCTTCTTAGCTGGAAAGAGGATCTGGTGTCGCTGGATGAGGAAATTATCTTTACCGAGATGTATCTGAAGATTGAGAAATTCAGGTTCAGGGACAAATTCGACTATGTCTTTGAGATTGACGAGCAGTCGCGCAAGTACAAGATTCCGAAGCTGAGCATGCAGCCGCTGGTGGAGAACTCCTGCAAGCATGGGCTGCAGACGATCGAAGGGCTGGGCATTATCACAGTGAAGACTGCCGTGGAGGAGAACCGTCTGCAGATTACCATCTCCGACAACGGCAAAGGGATAGAAGCAGACAGACTCAAGGAATTGCTCAATGCCATCCGGACTGAGGATTCCTCGGGGGCAAATATCGGGCTGCGCAATGTGTACCGCAGGCTGGAATTGTATTACGAGGATCAGGTCCGCTTTGAGATTATCAGTGCGCCGGACCAGGGAACGCTGGTTACCTTTGGCATCCCGCTCCGGCTGCTGGAGCGGCTGAACCCGCTTGAAGGTGAGGGAGGATTATGAAATATAAGGTGCTGTTGATTGATGATGAGCCAAGCAGCCTTGAAGGCTTGCTGTTATGGATTGATTGGGAGGCGCTGGGCTTCGAGATCTGCGGGACCTGCGAGAATGGCCGGGAGGGGCTGCAGCAGATGAGGCTGCTACAGCCGGACTTGGTCATTACGGACGTGAACATGCCTGTGATGAACGGGCTGGAGATGGTTGCCGCCTGGCGGCAGGAAGAGCCAGAGGCTATCCGGTTCGCCATATTAAGCGGCTACAGCGAATTTGAATATGCCCAGGCCGCCATCCGGCATGGCATACATCATTATTTGCTGAAGCCGATTTTTCCGGAGGAGGCTGCTGAAGAGCTGCAGGAAATATATGAGGAGCTGGAGCAGGGGCGGCGCAAGGCGATGATGAATCAAATCGCTTCCTTGGAGGAAACGGCAACGCAGCTAAAGGCGCTGATGCAGCTTAAGCCGGAGGATAAGGGAGAGCCGGAGCTTCCGGCGGGGCTGCCGGAGGGAATGGAAGCGTGGAATGTTATTCTGTTCCAGACCGTGCCGGACCTGCACCCGGAACTGAGAGGGAGTGCGGCAGCCCTCGCAGCCGGGCAAGCGGCTATGTATTTGATAGATCTGGATGCAAGCAGCTTCGCCATCGTATATGGCGCTGGAGATCATTCCCGGGAAGCCGAAGCGGCGGAAGCTGTGCGGACTCCCTTGCAGCAGAGCTATGCGGATCAACCCCTGCTCATAGCGGCTGGAGCTGCTGTGTCCTCCCCGCTCCATCTGGCGGACAGCTATCATACGGCGAAGGAAGCGCTTATGCATTTCTTTTACCAACCGGAGCCTTACGGCTTTCTGGCTTACCAGGACATTCAGGACAGGCCGTTCAGCTATCACTATGATCATATCCGGCTTATGGATGCCATTATGGGACCTGTTAACACACTGGACCTGGAAGGCTTCCGGCATGCGGCAGCAGCGGCTGCCCGAAGCTTCCGTGACCAGCGTATAGCTCCCGAGGTGGTGAAAAAGCTGGTCATTCATATCATGTACCGGATCTTCGAGCTTACCCCGGAGGAGGGCGGAGGCCGGAAGTCGGCCCTGCCGGGCGGCATTGGCGCTGCTGAAATTCCGCAAAACATGATTTCATTAACCGGGCTGATGGACCGTTTGCTGATGTGCGGGGAGGCCGGAATCGACCTGCTTATTCAGGAGCAGGACCGGAATTCATACGGAATTGTGCGGAAGATCAATCAATATATCGAGGAGCATTACCGCGAAAGCCTGACGATACAAAAGCTGGCGGAAATCTTCTATCTGCATCCGGTATATCTTGGGCAATTGCTCCGCAAGAAGAACGGAATTCATTTCCATGAGCAGCTCCATAACCTGCGGATTGAAGAGGCTGCGGCGATGCTTCGCCAGAATACGTATAAGATTTCAGAGATCGCGGAACAGGTAGGTTATTCTAACTATGGACAGTTTTTGAAGCAATTTGAGAGGAAAAAGGGAATGGGTCCCGGGCACTACCGCAATGGAAAGTTCTAAACTTTTTGGGGGGTACACCTTTAGTTCGGTCGTATTTTCCAGGCTGCTCCACCTCTATAATTCATATATGTAAGTGCTTACAAAATAAGTTGTGCAAACCAAATATGGAGGTGCTTTATGGGGGGCAAGTCGAAAAACGTATTTAAGCTATCCTTGATTGTTCTGCTATCCCTAAGCTTCACACTGGCAGGCTGCGGCGGCAATAACAGCAAGAATGCCGCGAAGAATGACGGGGCTAGTGCTACACAAGCGGCTAGTACAGATGGCAAGGTTGAGCCGTTCGACATCAGCGTCTTCATCGGAGAAGCGGGCCAGCCGCCGACACCGGACAACAAAATCTTCAAGAAGATCAAGGAAGAAACAGGAGCCAACTTTAATTTCGAATATTTGGCCGGGGATATTAACCAGAAGCTCGGCGTTATGATCGCAGGGCAGGATTACCCGGATGTGATGACGGGGAATACGAAGCTTACAGCGGCAGGTGCCTATATTCCGCTGGAGGATCTTATTGAGAAATATGCTCCTCATTTGAAAGCGCATTACGCAGACTATTGGAACATGATGAAGGACCCGAATGACGGACATATCTACATTCTGCCGAACTACGGTGTGTACAACGGGGAAGTCAAGAGCTCATGGTATTCGGGACCGGCCTTCTGGATTCAAAAGGCTGTGCTCAAGGAATTCGGTTATCCAAAAGTTAAAACACTGGATGAATACTTTGACCTGATTGCCAAATACAAAGAAAAATATCCGAAGATTGACGGAAGCCCGACCATTGGCTTCGAAATACTTAACTATGACTGGAAAAACTGGGGTCTGCTTAACGCCCCTCAGCACTTGATCGGCCATCCAAATGATGGCGGTGTTGTGGTGACGGACGGTAAAGCAGAAATTTTCGCAGATAAAGATTATGCGAAGAAATACTACAAGAAGCTGAATGATATGAATCAGCAGGGACTGATTGACAAGGAAACCTTCGTCCAGAACTACGACCAGTATATGGCGAAACTGTCCAGCGGTTCGGTTCTCGGCATGTTCGACCAACACTGGAACTTCAACGCTGCAGAGGATTCTTTGACCACACAAGGGAAGATCGAGCGTACCTATGTTGGACTTCCGCTGGTCTATGATGCATCCACCAAAGACTACTATCGCGATCTTGCAGTACTGAACCTGAACAATGGCTTCGGAATCAGCATCAATGCCAAGGACCCTGTGAAGATTATCAAGCTGCTTGATACGCTGATCAGTGAGGATTGGCAGAAGACCTTCTCGTGGGGGGTTGAGGGTGAGGACTACATTGTCAAGGACGGCAGATTTATGAAAACCCAGGAGCAGCGGGATAATGCCTCTGATCCGACTTGGCAGATGGCTAACAAGGCAAAGACCTTCTTTACCTACCTGCCTAAGATTGAAGGCAGCTTTAGCGATGGCAACTCTACAGATGCGGCAGCGCAGCCTGAAGAATATGCAGCCAGTCTGAAGCCTTTCGACAAGGAAGTTCTTGCTGCATACGGATTCAAAAGCTATGTGGACTTCTTCAGTCCACCACCAGCCAACCCAGTTTATTATCCAGCCTGGTCTATTGACCTCATAGAAGGCTCCGATGCCAAAATTGCCAGCACTAAGCTGAATGAGCTGTCCACCAAGTTCCTGCCGAAAGCCATACTCGCAAATACGGGTGATTTCGAGTCCGTCTGGAACGATTATGTGGGTGAAGTCAAGAAGGCTAATGTGAAGGCCTATGAAGACAAGATCAACGAGCAAATTCAATGGAGAATTAAAAACTGGAGCAAATAGTCAGGGCGCTCAGTTAGCAGGAGAAGTAACAGGAGGTGCGGGACCGAAAGCCGGTCCTCACCTTCTGCATTAAAATGATTGGTGGGGAGACCAACTAATATGGATGAGACCTTAGGGAAAGAAAGTGTCGTCCGGCATCCAAAGAAAAAAAAGAAGCAGCCCGTCACATGGTCGCTGATCAAAAATCAGAACCAGTTGATTTGGATGTCTGTTCCCTTAATGCTGTATATTATTCTTTTTGCCTACGTCCCTGTCTGGGGCTGGACCATGGCTTTTCAGAATTACCGGCCGGGCCGTTCCTTCAGTGAGCAGGAGTGGGTGGGCTTCAAGCAATTCAAGTTCCTGTTTACAGATGATAACTTCATCCGTGTACTGCGCAATACGCTGGCGATGGGGATTATCAACATGGTACTCGGGTTTGTCACCGCGATTGTACTTGCACTGCTGCTGAATGAAATTCGCAAAGTATTCTGGAAAAGAATAGTGCAAACCATTTCCTATCTGCCTCACTTCCTGTCCTGGATTATTGTTACCGGAATTGTGGCTACGTCACTCTCCATCAATGACGGGATCGTCAACATTGTCCTGATGAAGCTGCATCTGATCAAGGACCCGATTCTGTGGCTCAGTGAAGGCAAATACTTCTGGGGCATTGTAGGGGCTTCGCATGTCTGGAAGGAGGTCGGCTGGAATACGATTATTTATTTGGCCGCCATTGCCTCCATCGACCCTGCACTCTATGAAGCCGCAGAAATTGACGGCGCCAGCCGCTACAAAAAAATGATGTTCGTGACCCTTCCGGGGATTAAAGCTACGATTGTCATTCTGCTGATTATGTCGGTAGGCCATGTGCTGGAAGCGGGCTTTGAAGTGCAGTACCTGCTTGGCAACGGGCTTGTCGTGGATTGGTCAGAGACGATTGATATTTTCGTACTCAAATACGGGATCGCCCAAGGGAACTATTCCCTCGCCACCGCAGGCGGAATCTTCAAGACAGTCGTTAGCGTCACCTTGCTGCTGATGGCCAACTTCACGGCAAAACGGCTTGGGGAAGAGAGGTTGTTATAGTATGGCGAATCAGCAAATTAGTCCTGGCGCAGGAGCAGGCGTATCTGTGAGAAAAAGACTGAGACCCAGCGGACTGGAGCCGGTGCTCTTCCATAGCTTCAATACGGTATTCATGATTTGTCTGGTACTCGTTACTTTATATCCGTTCATTAATACGATTGCCGTCTCATTCAATGCGGGTAATGATACCATCCGCGGCGGCATCTATCTGTGGCCGAGAGTATGGACCACGCAGAATTACAAGGCCATCTTCGCCTCCGGCACAATCTATAATGCGTTCTGGATTTCCGTGGCGCGGACGGTGCTCTCGACGATTCTGAATATTTTTCTGACCACGATGCTTGCGTACACCTTGAGCCGTAAGGAATATGTGTTCCGCAAGCCGATTACCGTGATCTTCGTGCTTACGATGTATTTCAGCGCCGGTCTGATTCCGGGGTATTTCCTGATCAAGGATCTTAACCTGCTGGGCAGCTTCTGGGTATATATCTTCCCGTCGATGATCAGTGCCTTTAATATGATCGTTATCCGCACTTATATCGGGACCCTGCCGGAAAGCCTGATGGAATCGGCCCGGATCGACGGCGCAGGCGACTTCAAAATCTTCATGCGTGTCGTGTTCCCGTTATGTAAGCCGGTGCTGGCAACTATTGCGCTGTTTGTGGCGGTAGGGGCATGGAATTCCTGGTTCGATGCCTTTATCTACACGTCCTCCAAGCAAAGTCTAAGCACACTGCAGTATGAGCTGATGAAGCTGCTGTCCACCACTATGAATTCGAACAGCAACCCGAACGTTGCCGCAGGGGTGGGGATGGACAAGGATTCCGCGAGGGCAATGGTGACCCCGATCTCAATTCGGGCGGCGATTACGATAGTAGCCTCCTTGCCGATTTTGGTGGTATATCCTTTTATGCAGAAATATTTTGTAGTGGGCCTGAATGTCGGCAGTGTAAAAGAATAAGCTCGACGTTATTTACGGGAAGCTGGAAGGTTGGCTAAATATGATGAACAGTTCTTCATTATCGTCAGCAAAAATATTTTACAAAAACCCGGTGCTGCCGGGTTTTTATCCTGATCCCAGCATCGCCCGCAAGGGGGAGGACTATTATCTGGTATGCAGCTCGTTCGAGTATTTTCCCGGAGTGCCAATCTTTCACAGCCGGGATCTGATCCACTGGACGCAGATCGGCCATGTGCTGGATAGGATCAGCCAACTGGATATCCGAAGCTGCGCAAGCTCCGGGGGCATTTATGCGCCGACCATCCGCTATCACGACGGCCTGTTCTATATGATCACTACGAATGTGAGCGGCATCGGGAACTTTTATGTGACGGCTGCGGACCCGGCGGGACCGTGGTCAGATCCGATTACCGTTCCCTTTGGAGGGATAGACCCGTCGCTGATGTTCGATGATGACGGCAAAGTATATGTCACGGTTCAACAGGGAGCAGGGTATGACTCCCACATTATCCAGTACGAAATAAATATCGCTACCGGGGAAGCTTTGTCTGAGCCAGTGGTCATCTGGACCGGGGACGGTGGACCTTGGGCGGAAGGCCCGCACTTGTACGCCATTAATGGTCTGTACTATATAATGACCGCCTCTGGGGGAACCGGGCCGGAGCACCGTGAGATTATCGGACGCGGTACTTCTCCATACGGTCCCTTTGAACAGTTGCCCCATCCAATCCTGACCCATAACGCGATACCGCATCACATTCAATATCTGGGCCATGCCGATCTGATTGAAGGGCCTGGGGGTCAGTGGTGGGCTGTATTTCTTGGCGTCCGCCCCGGGGAGGCGGGCTTCAGTGTGCTTGGACGGGAGACGTTCCTGGCTCCGGTGAACTGGACGGAGGACGGCTGGCCGATGATTGACAACAACGAGGGAACAGTTGGTTTGGAGATGAACGCCTGGCATATTTCTCCAGCGGAATCGGGAACGGAACAATTGCCGGAGACAGTAGCAGAATCTGCATCGAAATACGATTTTGATGAGCCTGCGCTGCCGTTTGCCTTGACCTTTGTGCGCAATCCGGCGGAGGGAAGCTGGTCGCTTACGGAGCGTCCGGGCTGGCTTGCGCTGTACGGACAGGCCGCTGGTCCGGGGGATATCGGACAGATGGCCTTTGCAGGCAGAAGACAGCAGCACATGGAGGCGGAATGGAGCACTCTGCTGGAGCTGGAAGCCCCGGGGGACGGTACAGCAGCCGGATTGTGCGCCCGGATGAACGAGCAGACGCATTACGAGATTTGTCTGGAGCATAGAGACAGGCATAACGTAATTGCTGCATATCTGACGGTAAAAGGACAAACACAGCTTGCAGCCGAGGTTCCGGTGGAAGGGGCGGGCGTGTATTTGAAAATTGCCGCTGACCGGACTGAATATTCGCTGCTGTATTCCCTGGATGGTCAGGAGTGGAGCAAGCTGGCTGCCGGAGAAGCTTATGCCTTGTCTCCCCAGGCCGTAGAGGGCAACAATTTCACTGGAGTAGTAACTGGCCTGTATGCTGTGGGAGGCGGGAAGACCGCGCAGCAGCCGGCGTACTTCGACTGGCTTTATTATCGGGGACTATAAGTAAGCGTTGCGAGGAGGCACTAATATGAGAGAGAGCAAGGATTTCACGGAGCCTGCGCTGAAGACCCTTTTTGCCGGGGATTTCAGGATCGGCGCGGCAGTGAATCCGCATACGATCCGCTCACAGGGGCATTTGCTGGCATATCATTTCAATAGTATCACCGCCGAGAATGAGATGAAGTTCGAGCGTCTGCATCCTGAGGAAGAGGTATACCGCTTTGGAGAGGCGGACGAGCTGGCCGCTTTTGCCCGGAAGCATGGGATGGCGATGCGCGGGCATACGCTGGTCTGGCATAATCAGACCTCTGAGTGGCTGTTTGCGGATGGAAAAGGCGGTACGGTCAGCAGGGAAGCTCTGCTGGAGCGGCTGGAATCGCATATCCACAAGGTAGTGGGGCGCTACAAAGACGATATTTACGCCTGGGATGTGGTCAATGAAGTTATTGCCGACGAAGGCGAAGAGCTTCTCCGCCCGTCGAAGTGGCTGGAGATTGCCGGTCCCGGCTTCATCTCCGCAGCATTCGAATTCGCCCATGCCGCCGATCCCCAGGCGCTGCTGTTCTACAACGATTATAATGAGTCACACCCGCATAAGCGGGACAAAATCTATACCCTGCTGAAATCGCTGCTGGAGCAAGGGGTTCCGGTACACGGCGTTGGCCTGCAGGCACACTGGAATGTATATGATCCGTCACTCGATGAGGTTCGTACGGCAATTGAGAAATATGCTTCGCTCGGGCTTCAGCTCCAGCTCACGGAGCTAGATATGTCTGTATTCCGCTTCGAGGACCGGCGGGCTGATCTCAAGGCACCTCCGGCGGAGCTGCTGGAGCTGCAGGCACAGCGTTACGAAGCCATGTTCCGGCTGCTCAAGGAATACCGCGAGGTGATCTCGTCCGTCACCTTCTGGGGAGCGGCGGATGATTACACCTGGCTGAATGATTTTCCGGTCCGGGGCCGGAAGAACTGGCCGTTTCTGTTCGATGAAGGGCATCAGCCAAAGGCTGCCTTCCACCGGCTGGCTGGCTTGAAGGGCTGACATAAGAGGGTTAGAGCGTACCGATGACAACACCGCTGATTTCGCATCAGCGGTGTTTTTGGCGTGCGGCTATTGTGGCTGCACCACGCTTTTGCGGGAGAGAAAGGGCCCTTTTGGTATATCATTTCTAAAAAAATGATGACACAGCGGAGAAAATACCTTATTATTTAAAGAGATTTTTAATAAAACAGTTTTTAAATAATGGTAGTACACATTTTGGAAACTCAAAGGCTATAGTCTGGGCGGTCTGGAAGGAGGGCTTCATATTCTATCGCTGAACGGGGTAAGCAAAAGCTTCAACCTGAAGGAAGGCCGCTATACTGCGGTCGATAAGGTATCGCTTGAAGTGCGTACAGGAGCTGTTCACGGCATTATCGGAGCCAGCGGAGCCGGTAAATCCACCCTGCTGCGGCTGATCAATTTGCTGGAACGTCCCGATACAGGCACGGTTGAGGTGGACGGCAGGCTGCTGACAGCTATGCCGGAAAAGCTGTTGCGCAAGGAGCGGCACACCATCAGCATGATCTTTCAGCAGTTCAATCTGGTAGGCAACGCCACCGTCAGCCGGAATGTGGCTATTCCGCTGGAGCTGGCCGGAATGCCGCGCAGCGGACGGATGGAGCGGGTGCGGGAATGCCTGCAATTTGTCGGTCTTGCGGACAAGGCGGAGCAGTATCCGGCCCGGCTTAGCGGAGGGCAGCGGCAGCGGGTGGCGATTGCCCGCGCGCTGGCGAACAGCCCGAAGCTGCTGCTGTGCGACGAACCGACCTCTGCGCTGGACCCTGAGACAACGGCGGATCTTCTTGGCGTGCTTCAGCATATTAACGCTGCACTTGGCGTAACCATAGTCATTGTTACCCATGAGCTGGACGTCGTTCGGAGCATCTGTACGGATGTATCCGTAATGGAAGCGGGACGAATTGTCGATTCCTTTTCCCGTGCGGAGAGCGGTTTTCTTCCGCCGGATGCATACTCCGGTTCGTACCGGGAGCGGATTACGGGGAAGGCTGGGGAAGCTCATGCTTGAGAATATGCTGAAATTTCAGGATCAAATGTGGCAGTCCATCGGGGAAACCTTTGTGATGGTGGGCATTTCGGTAGGCGCAGCGGTGCTGCTGGGGCTTCCGCTGGGGACTTTGCTGTATTTTTGCCGCAAGGGCCAGCTTTATGAGAACAGGGCGCTGTCGCTTACGCTGAACAGCATCGTCAACGTGGTCCGTTCGTTCCCGTTCCTGCTGCTGGTGGTGGCCCTGATTCCGTTCACCCGTCTCTTGGTGGGTACGGCCATCGGTACAATGGCGGCTACAGTGCCGCTGTCCATCATTGCTATAGCGTATTATTCGCGGCTGGTGGAGCAGTCTTTGCTGGAGGTGCCAAAAGGGACGGTTGAGGCTGCACTGGCTATGGGGGCGTCGAAGCTTGGATTGATTTTCAAATTTCTGTATGTGGAGGCCCGTTCGGGCCTGGTGCTCGGACTGACGGCCGCAACGATCAGCTTCATCTCCTTCTCGACCGTTATGGGTGTGGTTGGGGGCGGCGGAGTTGGCGATTTCGCCATCCGTTATGGATATCAGCGTTTTGAGACCGCAGTGATGGTCTATGCGATTCTCGTGATGATCGTACTGGTGCAGATGATACAATTTACCGGGAGTACGCTGGCCAGACTGCTGGATAAACGCTGAGAAATGGCCCGTTTTTATGAATCAAATAGAAGAATAGTGGGGGTTACTGAACAAATGAAAAAAACAATGAAATTTACGCTGATGCTGCTCGTACTGGTTATGATTGCCGCGGGCTGTGGTAACAACAAGGAAGCCGAAAGTACACCGGCTGCGACCAGCACCGGGCCTGTCAAAATAAAGGTAGCATCGCTTATTCCGCCAATGACCGATATCCTGGATATCGTTAAACCGCTGCTGAAGGAAGACGGAGTAGACATGGAGGTCGTCATCCTGTCTGACAATGTGCAGCCGAATGAGGCGCTGGCAAATAAGGAAGTGGACGCGAACTTCTTCCAGCATGTGCCTTACATGGAACAGTTCAATGCCAGCAAAGGCGCAAAGCTCGTACCGGTTCAGCCTGTATATGATGCAATCTACGGCGGCTACTCGAAGCGTTATAAGAACATTGCCGATCTGCCGGATGGCGCAACGCTGGTAATGGCGAATGATCCGTCGAATATCGGACGCTCCCTGCAAATGTTCGCCAAGGCGGGATTGATTAAGCTGAAGGATAATGTGGGCATTAAGGCCACTCAGGCCGACATCACCGAGAACGCCAAAAAATTCAAGTTCCAGGAGGTCGATCTGCTGATGCTCGCCCGCATGCTGGATGATGCTGACCTGGTAGCCATGACTCCGGCATATGCCAGCCCGCTTGGGCTGACGCCGAAGAAGGATGCGCTGATCACGGAAGGTGATGATTCCGAATTTACCATCACTCTGGTGGCACGGGAGGACAACAAGGACTCTGACGCTATCCAAAAGCTGGCGAAACGCATCAGCGGCCCGGAAGTGAAAAAGTTCCTTGAAGACAATTATGCGGATATCGCGCTGCCCGCATTTTAAGGAAGCGTGATAGCTGGGTAGCCCAGCGAGCGACGCTGTAGGCCGCTGCCGGTGGTGCAACTCCGGCGCGGACAGGCGGGGAATAACGGCAGAACTGCCGTTGTTAGAGCGCTCGCCCGGGTTGCGGGCCGGAACAACGGCAGAACTGCCGTTGTTAGAGCGTCCCCCGGGGCTGCGGGCCGGAACAACGGCAGAAACGCCGTTGTTAGAGCGCCCCCCGGGGCCGCGGGCCGAAACAACGGCAGAAACGCCGTTGTTAGAGCGCCCCCCGGGGCCGCGGGCCGAAACAACGGCAGAAACGCCGTTGTTAGAGCGTCCCCCGGGGCTGCGGGCCGGAACAACGGCAGAAACGCCGTTGTTAGAACGACGCCCCGGGCTGCGGGCCGAAACAACGGCAGAAACGCCGTTGTTAGAGCGTCCCCCGGGGCCAGACGCTACGAAACTGGCCAGCTCAGCCCAGTTTCATCCATCGCCTGCTGATGCGGGCTGTACAGCAGCAGGCAACACAAAGCAGCCGCTCTCCAGTTCATTCATGGAGAACGGCTGCTTTTTTTAACAATGAATCCGGCTACTCAGATGTTTCGTTGTGGAAGCCAAGCTTCTCCAGAGGCACTAGCCGTGTGCCTTTACCAACGCAGCAACCTCATACTGCGCGGATTCAATCCAGCTTCCTGTGGTGAAATCCCGTCCCTTTACAAGGACTTTGTCGCGGTAGACTTCCACATAGAAGCCTTGGCTGCCGCTCTTATGCTCATCTGCATTGGTCCAAAGGTAGGCAACAGAAGCAGCATTGAACATGGTGGCCGTCTCCCCGTTTCCGGGATACATGGTGTTGTCTACCTCAAGCTCCCAGTGGGTGTGCCCGGTAAATAGAAGAGTCTGCGGGTGCTTGGACAGTATGGAGCGCAGATCCTGATCTTGAGTAACCCCGTACCACTCCTGAGATTCCAGCGATCCGGCTACCGTGTCCTTCAACGGCTGGTGCAGAAAAAGAAAAACAGGCTGTTCCCTCATTGCTTGTCCATCCATCGACTGGCCGCTCTCCTGCCGTTCTCCAAGCTTACCATCCAGCCAGTGAAGCTGCTCGTCCGACAGATGACAGAACGTTGGCAGACCTTCCTCCGTTCCAAGAAAAATAAAATGATATCCGCCGATCCAATGGTCGTGATACGGGCCGGGCATTCCCATGCTTGAAGTGTACATCTCAAGGCGGGATTCCCAGTGGCCCAGGCCAACGTCATGATTCCCTAGCGTAAAATGAATCTCCGGCAGCTCAGCCTGATACAGCCGCAGGATGCGGTGGACCTCTTCATATTCCTCCCTGAAACCATGATCCGTAATGTCTCCAATATGCATGATCCCGCTGCTGCCCTGAGCATGAACGGCAAGATCATGCAGCGCCCGCTCGAAATTGAGATTGTACTCATGCGCAGGATCAGCAGTGACATGGGTATCCGTAATAATTTGAAAGGTTAGCAGCGGCTGTTGTCCGCCCGATTCGTTTGTACTCATTGGCAAGGAAACCTCCTTCAGTAATTAATGCCCTTTGGCGCTAATGTTCAGTCCCACAATTCCGGCGACGATGACGGTCACCCACAGCACAGAGGACAGAGACATCCGCTCCTCGAAAAACACCGTACCCGCCACAGAGATCAGAATGATTCCGGCCCCTGACCATACCGCATAAGCTACTCCAACCTTGATGGAGGTCAGCGCAACGTTCAGTGAGGTGAAGCTAATCCCGTAAAAGAGAAACATCAGCACGGAGGGCCAGAAGCGGGTGAAGCCATGAGAGATTTTCATAGAGAGGGTTCCCGACAGTTCGAAGATAATAGCCAGCGCCAGAAAAACCCAGGCCCAGGCCCCCTCGGCCCTCAAGGTACAATCCTTTCAATGCTAAGCTCGGCATAAGACTGCACGATACAATCGGCATCCGGCAAAAGCTCCCGCGCAGCCGTCGTCTCCGCTGTACGGCTAATCCCCGTACCCCCGGCCACGCCGCGAGCCGCATCCGCCGCCCCGCTGGCCGCCCCGTCAACCGCGTCCGCTGTCACTCCGGCCACGCCGCGAGCCGCCCCCGCCGCCCCGCTGGCCGCCCCGTCAACCGCGCCCGCCGTCACTCCGGCCACGCCGCAAACCGCGTCCGCCGCCACGCCAACCGCGCCGGCAATGCCAATGGCCACAGCCGCCCCGGCGGCCTTGGCCATCCGCATGTCGCCGTTCGTGTCGCCGATCACGGCGGCCGCGCGAGGCTCTACACCCAGCCGTTCGCAGGCGAGCAGCGCCATGTCGGGGAACGGCTTGCCGCGCTCCACCTGGTCTGTGCCGATCACGGCGGAGAAATACCCGCGGATGCCGAGCCAGCGGAGATGTGCCTCCGCCGCTGCCGTTTCGTCGGCAGTGACTACGGCCATTGGCATGCCCGAAGCCGCGCAGTCGTCAAGGAAGCGGAGCAGGCCGGGAAGCGGAAGCACCGGACGGGTCCGCTCCAGCAGGGCATCTGCCTCCTCGCGGCTGAGATCCACCAGTTCTTTTGATTCGGCCCATGACAAGCCGAGCTGATAAGCCTGCCAGGCCAGAATAGCGTAGAGATCATTCATTGTGCCCATGGCGAGAGGACCGTTGCGGTCATAATCTGTAATGCTGCCTTCGGCATCGTGAACGGTACCCAGCAGGGAGGGCAGGGAGGAAGCCGGAAATGCGAGCCCCCGTTGTTCCAATTGCCGGGTGAACTGTTCCAGGAAGCAGTGACTCCAGCTCCCCCACAGAGAGACGAACTGCAGCAGTGTGCCGTCCTTGTCGAACAGAATCGCGGATACCGCCGTGACTCCTTTCGAAGTGATAAGCTTAGGCATGTCGCCGCCCCTTTATGTTAAAATTTCACGGGAAGCTGCCGTCTCTTGCACAGGACGGCGGCCTCCCTTTTTGGAATCATCTTAGATTTCTTGCTTATTTCACTTTATCCAGAGCAGCCTGAGCGGTGGCCTGCGCTTCCTTGAGCGCTTCGGCTGCCGGAATGTTCTCAATTTGCACCTTGTCGGCAGCGATTTTGAGCGCATCGCTGATTTTGCCCCCGGTAGGGTCCTGGAAAGGGGCGGAGGCGTGGGATGCCTGCATCAACGGCACCTTGATCTGCGGGTTGCTCTCGCTGAAGGAGACGAATGCCGGATCTTTGAGCGCAGATTGGCGGACAGAAATATATCCGGTGTTGATCGACCAGGAGGCGGTGTTCTCGGAATTCGTGAAATAGGTCAGCCACTTCATCGCGGCCTGCTTCTCGGCATCTCCGGCTTTGGCGGGAATACCGGCCATAATGGCCTCTGCCACCGGTTTGCCTTCACCCACTCCGGCCCAGCCCGGCTGCTCCATTGCCGAGACAATGCTGAAATCCAGATCGCCCTGGTCGCCGCTGGAGCCGGTGTAGCCTGCCGCTTGGCCTTTCATCACATCGTCAATCGTCTTGTACCAGTACTCCCAGCCTTGTCCGCCGGAGTGAATACGCATGGTCTTGTCCTCATGAATCCATTTGCGGAACAGATCCCAGGTCTCAACCCACTCGGGCGAGTCAAGGGTTACTTTCTTTCCGTCCTCGCTAAGAATGCTGCCGCCCTTGCTCAATACGGCATCAACCATGTTGCCGGAGCCCCACATCGGCTCCCAGCCGTAGAAGGTTGTTTTGCCGCCGCTTTGGACAGCCATTTTCTCAGCGGCTGCTGCCAGATCCTCCCAAGTCTTGAGCTTGCTGGCGTCAATTCCGCTCTTCTCAAAAGCATCCTTCCGGTAATACATAACCTGTGTCGTTCCGTACATCGGAAGGAAATACTGCTTGCCGTCGACTTGTCCCTGGTTCAGGAAGGTCTGGACAAAATCCTCTTTATTGAAATCCGCCTGCTTGGCGATCAGATCATCCATCTGTGCAAAATAACCCTTGCGCGCCCAGTCTACATTGGAGGACAGCACAGCCGCAGGCACTTTTCCGGTAGCGATGGCTGCCTGGAGCTTCTGCTCGGTTTCGGTATAGTCGGCCTGTACAATCCCTTTGACGATAACCTCCTGCTGCGAGGCGTTGAATTTCTGAATGAGCGATTCCATGTTTTCCCCAAGCTTACCGCCGAGTCCATACCAGAATTCGATAGTGACGGGTGCGCTTTGGGCAGGAGCGGCGTCTTGCGCAGGAGCTGCTGAGGCAGCGCTGCCTTCCGTAGTATTATTAGAAGCGGAATTTCCGCCACAAGCTGTGAGCACGGTGAAACCGGCAATCATGGATACTGCGGACAACCTTTTTAATACGTTCATCATCATTCTCCTCTTTGGATAAAATATAAGATTTCAGCCTTTACTTGCGCCTGCGGTCATATTGACACTTTGCATAATCGTTTTTTGCGCCAGCAGGAAGACAAGCAGCAGCGGGGCGATGGTGAAGGCGCTGGCGGCCATGATTAGCGGCCATTGTAACCCGTAAGCACCTCCTTCCACGAAAAAGCTGCGCAGACCGGCGGATACAAGCTGCAGATCAGGGTTCTTGGTAATCAGCATCGGCCAGAAATAATTGTTGTATTGATCAATGAAGGTGATCAGCGCAAGTACGGCAAAAGAAGAGCGCGTAACCGGCACCAGCACCGTCCAGAGAATCCGCATATGGGATGCGCCGTCAACCTCGCCGGCCTCCACCAGCTCATGTGATACCTGCAGGAACGCTTGTCTGATCAGAAAGATCGAGAAGACGCTCACGCAGTTGGAGAGAATCAGGCCGGCGTAAGAATCCAGCAGGTGCAGCTCGGACAAGACAAGATAGCCGGGGAGGTACACCGCTGTAGCCGGAACCATATAACCGAACAGGATTACCCCGGAGAAAATCCCCTTCCAGCGGAATTTCATATGCGTCAGCGCGTATGCCATCATGCCTGAATTGATCGTCTGCAGAATGACAATGGAAGTGGCGACGAGAATACTGTTGCCCATGTACCTTGCGAACGGCGCTTCATGCCAGGCCGCAGCAAAATTGCCCCAGAGCGGCACCTCAGGCCAGAGGGTAGGCGGGGAACGCCAGATTTCATCATTGGTTTTCAGCGCGCTGGTGACCATCCAGTAGAATGGGAACGCCATGAGCAGGGCAAGGGCTGCAAAAAACAGATGGCGGGACAGCCCGCCCAGCCGTGTGATCGTACGCAAGCGGTAAGACCTCCTTTATACACAACACCTGATTATTGATAATGCGTGGTCCGTTTGCTGATGCTAAGCGAGAATACCGACAGCAGCATGCAAATGAACACAAGAACAACGGCTACAGTGGAAGCCTCTCCGATCTGGAAGGATTCAAAAGCGGACTGATAATACAAATACAGCAAGGTCCGGGTAGAACCGGAAGGGCCGCCCTGTGTCAGCACATTGATCTGATCGTAGGCCTGAAGCGCCTGGATGAGCTGCACCACGAACAGAAACAGGGTGGTTGGCGAGATCAGCGGCAGTGTGATGCGGATGAATTTCTGCACAGCGTTTGCCCCGTCAAGCTCCCCGGCTTCGAGCAGGTCGGAAGGAACATTCCGCAGCGCCACCAGATAAAAAATCATCGCCCAGCCCACCGATTTCCAGATGGTCACAAGCAGCACGCCGATGAGCGCCCATTTGGGGTCCTGCAGCCAGCCGATTTTGTCCAGTCCCAGGAAATCAAGCACCGTGTTGGCAAGCCCGACCTCCGGCTCGTAAATCCACGACCAGATGATAGATACGGCAACAGTCGGCGTGACCCAGGGGGAGAACAGCAGCACCTGGTAAAGGGCGGAGCCTTTAAGCTTGCGGTTCATCAGCAGGGCAAGTCCCAGTCCGATCAGGATGACCGGCAGCACACTGCCTGCACAGAAGAGCAAAGTGACTCTCAGGGCTTTGTAAAAGGCCGGGTTGCTGAGAAGATCTGTATAATTTTGCAGACCTACAAAGGTTTTCTCCGGGCTCATGAAGTCCCACTCCGTGAAGCTGAGATACAGCACATACAGCAGCGGCGCCAGCCAGAACACGACGAACGGCACCATGGCCGGCAGGGTGAACAGCACCGGCTTCAAGCCGCTGATAAGCTTTGAGCGTGTCATTTTCGTTCTGATACCCCATTCCATCTTCTTTGTTTTGCGGTATAATTCAGAGGCAAGCTCCTCCGTTCAAAAAAAATTGTACACTCATGATGCGATGCTGTGGTCAAGCGGAAGTAAAGATCGTTCGGAACTTGTGTAAAATTTGCAGAAATAGTGCCATGAAGCTTCAGTTTTGTGTAATCTAGAGAGAACGATTCTAATTAGAGTGAAGGTGCAGCGGATGAAACAGGCAGTATTTGGCGAGGACAACCAGCATTTATCTCAGCGTGAGCAGCTCCTGCGTCCTATGATTGATGCAATTGCGCAGACGATGGACTTGTATGGAGCGAATTATTCCTTCGGGCAGCTTTACGGGATTATGTTCTTTGAGGACAAGCCGATGACGCTGGAGGAAATGAAGCAGGTTATGAATATGAGCAAAAGCAACATGAGCTATGGCGTCCGTTCCCTCATCGCTTCCCGGATGGTGACCAAGCTGGACGAGAAACGCGAGCGTAAGGAGCTGTATGCGGCGGAGACGGATTTCTTTCAGGCGTTCAAGAACTTTTTCACTCTGAAGCTGCAGCGGGAGATTGATATCATGCAGGAGGCGATGGGGACGGCGATGCCGGAGCTTCAGGCGCTGATGGAGGCGGAGGACATTTCTGCAGAGGAGCGGCAGGCCTGCCAGAGAGATTTGGACAAGCTGCGGCACGCAGTGGAGTATTATGTCTGGCTGCAGCGGTTCGTGGACGGTCTGGAGATAGGAACGATGTTCGGCGGGCTTCCCGGAAGGGAGTAAAGTTCCGTTATCCTGGGAAACCTCATCTCTTCGGTTCGTTTGTAGCTTGGCGGAGGCGCCATTTTTCAGCCCTAACTGCATTCTATACAGCTATAAGGGAAGAAATCGGCCGCAAAACGGAATTAATTGCACTTGGTACACTTATATAAGGCTGATCCCGGCAAAAGGAGCATATGGTCTTTTTTTAACTGTACAGACTGCATCTAAAGCCAATAATAGGAGACTGCACGGTCTTATAATTGTAGCAAATACATTTATCGGGCCAGCAGCGCTTAAGCAACCCTCCTGCGGATTCCGTATTGAGGGTTTTTTGCATGTGAAAAAGCAGCTTACGATTCGTTATTTTCAAGTCGGCTTCCGGTCATGTTTATAACGATTGTGTAAATAACTGAACGTTGAGACTACGTTTCGTTTTAAATAATAGCCAAGTCTATAACGGTTAGTTAAAAATGAAATAGTACATGATATAATTTGCCCAGGAGGCGGTATGATGGATGAATTGGATATCAAAATTCTAAAGCTGCTCGAAGAGAACGGGAGATTGTCCCATGAAGAGATCGGCAAGCTGCTGCATATCTCGCGGCCCACGGTGCATCAAAGAGTAGGCAAGCTGGAGAAGAACGGAGTCATCAAAGGCTACAAGGCGGTTGTGGACTGGGGCAAGCTGGACCAGAAAATCAAAGTCATGATCTCGGTGAAGGTGGTCAGCCAGAGCTTCAAGGAAACGGCGGGCAAGATCATCGGCATTCAAATCCCGGGAGTGACCATTATAGAATGCCAGCGGCTGGCGGGAGAGTGGTGCATGCTGCTCAAAGTCAGAGTGACCTCACCCGACCAGCTTACGCTGTTGCTGGATGAAATTCTCCGGTTTGAGGGCATCAAGGAAACCTCGACCACTTTTATTTTGTCTACTATATATGAAGAGGGTATCAAGGACATCTAGCAGACGTTGGAGTTTACCGGTTATACATATTTTATATGAGAGAATGGTGGAGCATGAGACCAAAGAATGCTAATGCGATGTATGGGGTTGGCATTGCGTTACTATCCGTTTATGTATTTTGGGGAGGAACCTATGTCGGCATGAAGCTCGCGATTGAGACGATGCCGCCGTTTCTTATGGCAGGGGTGCGCTTTTTTACAGCGGGAGTCGTTCTGTATGTAATTTCAAGATTAAGCGGTGCCAAACGCCCTTCAGGACGTGAATGGAGGTCTTCGGCAATTGTCGGAGCGCTGCTGCTGCTTGGCGGCAACGGGATGGTGGCCTGGTCGGAGCAGCGGGTATCCTCGTCCATTGCGTCTCTGATCGTCGCTGCTGTTCCCGTCTGGATGATGCTGTTCGGCTGGTTCGGCCGCGGCGGCAAACGTCCAAATACCGGCATCATCGCCGGGATTGTACTGGGTCTGCTGGGCATCGCCGTACTGGTCCTCCAACCGGGAAAAGAGAGCGGGACCGCTACCGACATGATCGGAATTATCACCTTGCTTGCGGCCTCCCTGAGCTGGGCTGCGGGTTCCATGTACTCGCGCAGCGCCCAAATGCCGGATTCCCCGCTCATGTCTACGGCGGCTCAGATGCTGACGGGAGGTGTGCTCCTGATCGTCTTTTCCTATTTTACCGGGGACTGGTCCAAGCTGGATATCCCGTCAATCTCCCTTCGCTCATACACTGCTCTGGGTTATCTGATAATCTTTGGCTCCATCGTTGGGTACACGGCCTACATTTGGCTGCTCAAGAACGCCGATCCTACACTGGTTTCGACCTATGCCTTCGTCAATCCGGTGGTCGCTGTGTTCCTTGGCTGGCTGCTGGCGGGCGAACAACTTACCGTGAACACCCTGACCGCTGCCGTTATCATTATTGCTGCCGTAGTTTTGGTAACCATTTTCCGCAGCAGGCCGCAAAAGACAGCAACTCAAGCAGCGCTTGATATACAAAATCAGCAGCAGTCGATACACTGAGGTCATCACAGCCGAAGGGGTGGAAGCAATGTTTGATATGCAAATGGTAGGCAGAAATATCGTGAGATTAAGAGGAAACGCAGGGCTTACGCAAATGGGGCTCGCGGACAAGCTGGGGATCAGCTATCAGGCGGTCAGTAATTGGGAGAGAGGCGCAAGCATGCCTGATATCTCCAAGCTCCCGGAGCTGGCGGAAATCTTTAATGTCGGTATTGACGAGATTCTGGGTGAAGGGAAGGGGAGTCAATTCATCGGGAGTGTGCTGGACAACAACACGGAGGACTATTTTCAACAGAATGCCGTATCCGCCGAAGAGCTTTCGGAGGTTGCGCCTTTACTTCAATTAGAGCAGATTGGCGAGGCGTTTGAGTATGTAAAAGAGAGTGCGGCTGTCAGCGATCTTATCGCACTTGCTCCTTATCTCAGTGAGGAGACGCTGGATGAATGCGCCAAGCAGGCTTTTGAAAAAGAAGGCGCAGGAGCGCTGCTGCCACTGGCCCCATATCTCAGCGAAGAGACGCTGGACGAACTGGCCCAGCAGGTCCTCCCCAAAGAAGGAGCAAAAGCGCTGCTGCCATTCGCTCCATATCTCAGCGAGGAGACGCTGGACGAACTGGCCCAGCAGGTCCTCTCCAAAGAAGGAGCAAAAGCGCTGCTGCCATTCGCTCCATATCTCAGCGAGGAGACGCTGGACGAACTCGCCGAGCAGGTCCTCTCCAAAGAAGGAGCAAAAGCGCTGCTGTCATTCGCTCCGTATCTCCGCGAGGAGACGCTGGATGAGCTCGCCAAGCAGGTCTTTACCGAAGAAGGAGTCAAAGCGCTGCTGCCATTCGCTCCGTATCTCCGCGAGGAGACACTGGAACAACTGGCCCAGCAGATTCTTGCCAAAGAAGGAGTCAAAGCGCTGCTGCCGCTCGCTCCATATCTCCGCGAAGGAATACTCCGCGAATCGGGAGCCCAACCGTTTGCTAAATGAATATCATCTGAATGTGCAGGCCCACGCTGTTTGCGTGGGCCTGTTCTTCATGGTCTGCGGGAGCAGCAAGGGAGTGAAATGGAATTAGTAGACCTAATTTTACTCAAAAGCCGTTCTGCAGCAGCGTTAGTTGAATTAGTAAACTTAATACAAGCCAGCTTGCCTGTTTTCGTACGAATTGGCCGGATTAAGTGACCTTTTTCCAACAAGCGCTGGTGTGAGAGGGGAACGGGGGGAATTAAGTTTACTTTTTCCACTTGGAATCCTCCCTCAGGTGTACCCGTTCCCAGACGGGGTTCGCTCATAAATTGGCGTGTGGCTCGGCGTTACGGACTATGGTGCTCTTAATTCGGATGAGAGTCACGGCTTGGGGAAGTTACGGACATCACAGGCCTTATGATCGAATATTCCGCGCCTAATCGTTCCTTGGAGAGACCCTAAGCGCCCGTCGGTCCGTTAAGCCGCAACAAGTGGCGTTTTTTTGAAAATAACGGCTCTCAGGTCCGCAAGGAGCCGACTTTGCTGCTGCGGTTTCTCTTCACCCCCCCTGTGTATGACCTCACCCACAGATTTGGTTCTGATGCTGGACTACTATATTGTCAGAATTTAAATGATGGAATTCAATCTTTGCTCTGCCAAATGGAATAGGGTGTAGAGATTGGTGCAAGCGTGTCAGTCCCGCCAACAAAGTCATCTCCTGATCGGAAGAGTCCGCCCGTTTGTAACGGACAGAGCAGTCCTTATTTCTTCGGGAAGTCATCTTTCCGTAAGTCAACGGACTCCAGCGCCTTTATGGGCGGACAATCACCCCAAATATGCCTGCCGAAGAGGCAATAAGGGCTTTACCGTCCGTTAGCCCGGCTAAATGTATCCCTTTCGGGAAAATAAGGGCCTCACGGTCCGTAAGGAACAGGAGGATGGATATCGACGAATCCCTCTCCCCCCAAACCACAAAGGCTCCGCTCTAGTTCGCAGATTTAGAACTGCTGCTGCTGTGCTATTCTTCCACAGCGGCGAAGTGGAACAGCTTGCTCTGGAAATCGCCGTGCAGCTCCGGCAGGAGCAGTCCGGCGTACATCAGCCGGTCGCCTCCGTATACAGCGCCGGTCTCCTTCAGCACATAGTCCTTCTCCGGGTCCAGCCCTTGAAGGCGCAGGCGCGGGCGGCTGGTGTTCGGTCCGGCCAGGACGCGGAAGTATCCGGCCAGAGCCTCGGAACGGTCTGCCGCCACGAACATCCAGGCCGTTTCGTTGCCCTCGAACGGCGAGAGCAGCCGGTACATGTCGCCCTGCTGGACAAGGGAGCGGATCTCCTTGTAGAAGGCGACCTGTGCAGCAGCTTCGGCCTGTTCCTCAGGCGTGAACCGGGTCAGGTCCAGCTCGTAGCCGAAGTTGCCGGACATCGCAACATCGCCGCGCATGGAGAGCGGGGTACTGCGGTGAACCTGGTGGTTCGGCACCGCAGAGACATGCGAACCCATGCTGCTGGCAGGGTAGACGATGCTGGTGCCGTACTGGATCTTCAGGCGCTCGACGGCATCCGTGTTATCGCTGGTCCAGGTCTGCGGCATGTAATGGAGAATGCCCGGATCGAACCTGCCGCCGCCGCCGGAGCAGCTTTCGAACAGCACATGCGGAAATGCGGAGGTGATTTCCTCCATTACCCGGTACAGCCCAAGCATATAGCGGTGGGCTGTTTCGCCCTGGCGCTCGGGCGGCAGAGCGGCTGAACCGATCTCGGTCATATGGCGGTTCATATCCCATTTGACATAGGTAATCGGAGCCGAAGCCAGTACGCTGCTGACCGCTTGAACAATATAATCGCAGACCTCCTGGCGTGAGAGGTCGAGAATGAGCTGGTTGCGGGACTGGCTGCGTCTGCGGTCCGGCACGTGCAGGCACCAGTCGGGATGGGCACGGTACAGCTCGCTGTCCGGGGAAATCATCTCCGGCTCGAACCATAGGCCGAACTGCATGCCGAGCCGCCGGACACGCTCCACCAGATCAGGCAAGCCCTGCGGCAGCTTGCGCTGATCCACGAACCAGTCGCCCAGCGATGTGGTATCGTCGTCGCGGCGGCCAAACCAGCCGTCGTCGAGCACGAACAGCTCGATGCCAAGCTCTCCTCCGGCACGGGCGATGTCCTCGATTTTATCTGCATCGAAGCCGAAATAGGTGGCCTCCCAGTTGTTGATCAGCACCGGACGCGGCTCGTCGCGGTAGAGTCCCCTTGCCAGCCGGGTCCGGTACAGCCGGTGATACGTCCGGGACATGCCGCCGATGCCCTGGTTCGAGTAGACCAGCACCGCTTCCGGCGTCTGGAAGCTCTCGCCCGGCGCAAGCAGCCAGCGGAAGCCGAACGGATTGATCCCCATAGTCACCCGGGTAGTGCCGTACTGATCCACATCGGCATGCGCGCTGAAGCTGCCGCTGTAGACCAGGCTGAAGCCGTAGGCCTCGCCGCTCTCTTCCCCGGTCTGCGGAGAGAGGAGGGCGAGGAACGGATTCTGCTGATGGCTGCTTGCTCCGCGTTTGCTGTCGATGCCCTGCCGGCCGCTGTGCAGCGGGGCGCGGACCAGATGGCGCTCCCGGGCCCAGGACCCGGACAACTGGATCAGCTCGTAGTTGTCGTGCGGGAAGTCGAGCGCTGCCGACAAGGCACGGTTCAGCTTAAGCGCGCCGCTTCCCGTATTGGTCAGCCGCGCGGAGCGGATAATGGCGTCGAAGCCGTGCATTACCGTGTAGGACAGCTCGGCGCGCAGGCCTGCGGCGGTATCCTCCAGCACCAGCAGCAGCGTTTCCGCTTCTTCAGCGCTTTCGGCGTACACGGCGGGCAGCCCTTCAAGCGCCGGTTTTCCTTTGACGATGCTATGGGATACATAAGTTAGCTCTGTCACCGTAGTGCCATTCGTCAGCTCCGCTACATAAGCAGGCTCCCGGAAGTCGCCAGAGCCATACCCCGGATATTCCTGAGGCAGCGTGTCCAGGGAGAACGCAGGCTCCTTGGGATCAACGGTGCTGCTGAAGCCCATCGCTCCGGGACCGAAGAGGTCGGAAACGGCGGAGCTGCGGATTTTTTGACCCCAATGCAGATGTACAGGGTAAGCGCCGCGCACAAGGCCGAATATATAGCTGGTATTTACGGTTTGCAGATGAAAGATTTGATGCTTGGCATCGTACATAATGGACAAGGTAACAACCTCCTGAAATATGCTGTGTAAGCGTAATATGGAGAGACAGCCTCATTATAAGTCCGTTCCGCAGCCAAGCGTATGGAGAAAAGCAGAGTCCATATGGACGAATGTCGTCTTTTTACTGAACAGGATTATTCCACTTGCCGTAATCTTTCCACGATAGTAGCTTTGGCCAGCATACGATAAGAGCTCAGAGTGACCGTAAAAGCAATAATCCCAAGCAGCGGAATGACCAGAATAAATGGCAGCCAGCCCATATGGAATACAGTGAACGCGATGTTGTCTGCTATGCTCTTGGAAATATTGTAGGTCAAAAATACACCCAGGCTGGAAGTAATGGCTGCTGTGAACAGCACATTGTACATTCCTTCATAGATCAGTACCCTTTTCAACTGGCGTTTGGTCATCCCGATGCTCTCCAGCAGCGCAAATTCGTTCCTGCGGCTTATCACCCCGGTCAGCACGGTATTGATATAGTTGACTATTCCAATCAATGCGATTACAAAGCTAAGCCCATATCCGACTGTTTGAAAAATACGAATAAATCCGCCCAGCTCATCTCTGTAATCCGCTCTTGATTTGTATACCAGATCATTTGTAGCGGATGTTAGACCCTTCACTGTTTGAGCTACACTGTCCAGCTTGGACGAGTCCACATGAAGCGTTGCGGATAAGGCCATAGACGGCTTGCTTTTTGATGGCAGAGCCCTGTCCAATTCCGAAGAAGGGAAGAAGGCATTGTAGCCGTTGGCTGAGAAAGATTTTGTTGTTGCGGCATACAGGGCATTATACTTCAACACGGCCAGTACCTCGTAGCTCTTTCCAAGGCTGCCATATTGAATAAGGTCACCGGGATGGTAGTACACTGTATTTTCTTCAGGCGTAACCAGCGATTCCGTGATCAGCACGTAGCTGCCGGAGTCGAACTTTTGTTTATCAAAAGTGCCCTCTATCACATCCTTTTGCACCAAATCATACCAGCCGGGATCTATCCCATACAGATTAAGCCAAATGAAATCTTCTTTTATTGTGGACGCGATAAGGGGGTCAGGTTTGGGGACTGTGGTCAGTGGCTCTAGAACGGCACGGATGTTAGCGTCAATAGGATACAGATCGGTATTATAATACACATTGTCCACACTCTCGACTCCGTCAATCTTGCTCAACTTGCTTCGGACTTCCGCCGAGAGACTATAAGGATCGCCCTCCCGTTCCCCCCGCGTGGCAATTGCAGTATTATTGATTACTAAATCACCATTAATAAAAGAAGACAGGTACTTATTGACATTCAGCGAGGAAATCACAGTAAAGATAATACTGAACAGGACAATGCTTAAGGATAGAGAGGTCAGCATCAGGAACAGCTTTTTTTTATTCCGGAACAGGTTGGAAAAAGCCATGCTGTACAGCTTCGCCCCGCGCTTCGAGCGTTTGTGAATCCGGCGTCCGCTGCTGAGTCCCGTGAATTTGACCGCTTCTACCGGAGCAATCCGTGCGGCCATCCGGCCAGGCTTGTTCGCGGCGATCCACACCGTGAGATAAGAGAACACAGCCGCTCCGGCAAAAATCCATGGACTGGCCGAATAGGAAGGCTCAACCGGCTCACTGGATAGAGTGCTAAGCATGGGGACCAGCAATCGTCCAATAAAGTACCCTGAAGCCAGGCCAACAGGCAAGGCTGCAATGTACAGGAGCTGCGCCTGAATGCCAATCATCCGTTTAAGCTGTTTGGGAGTTGCCCCAATCGCCTTCAGCAGTCCATAGAACTTCACATCCCGTACAACGGATATGTAGAAAATATTATAAATGAGCAAATATCCGCTAAGCATGATGATGAACACGACAGCCAGATAAGGGATTAAGGAGAGGATATTCTCCGAAAGTGAAGAGGTGCTGTATGCCCAGTTCACCCCGTACGGTACGTCGAGACCTGTATCCTTGAGTACCTTATTGAGTTTTTGCTCGATATCGACAGCGTTGTTGAACATCACCGACAGCTCGGAGGTGTTCACGTAGGAGTTGCTGGCTTTGGACAGGACCGGGTCGATAGAGGCCAGGTTCTTCTTTACAAAGGCATCCGAGACAAACGCCAGTCCTGCAAGCGCCAAATGCGCATCTGCTTCATAGAAGCCTGAAATGACAAAATCCTGCCGGATGACCCGCTCGTTCGTATCAATGTCGAGGGATACCTTCTCGCCGAGCGCATGCTTGATTCCAAGCTTGTCCATCGCCCAGGTATTAAGGACAAGCTCATTCTCGGCGGCAGGCAGCCCGCCTGCAATGAATTGGATAAATCCGTGTTTCGCATAGCTGCTGTCGATCCGCTTGACCTCTACCCGACTATCCTTGAACACCGGATTGATGATTTCACCCGCGTTAAGCGAAATGCCATATTCCCTTATTGAGGGGTGTTTCTTAAGAATTTCAACCTGGGCCGGAGTTAAATATTTGAAGCCGCCGTGGAAATCAGTGCCCACTGTTTTCATCTGTGCCAGTTCCATAGACTTATTGAGACTCATGACCATCGTGAAGACCGAAGTAATTAACAGGGTAGTCAAAATAACGGCACACATGACGGCCAAATTTCGTATTGGATTTGCTCTAAGGCTTTTCAGTGAAAGACGGTACACCATTTTTCGATTATTGGTCTCTATCATAGCGGGCTTGCTCCGGGGGCAGGCGAGCTGCCGGATACGATTCTGCCATCTTCGATTCGAATGATCCGGTCGGCGGTCTGGGCGATATTCTCGTTATGAGTAATCATTACAATCGTCTGGTTGAATTTCTCACTCATTTGTTTCAGCAAAATAAGCACTTCCTGGCTGGTTTTGCTGTCCAGATTGCCGGTGGGCTCATCAGCAAGGATAATAGAAGGCTTGGTAGCGAGTGCCCGGGCAATAGCGACACGCTGCTGCTGTCCCCCTGAGAGGTTGGAGGGCAGACTGTGGATTTTGTCCTGAAGCCCCAAAGCCCGAATGACTTGATCCAGGTATCCCTGATCTATCTTGCCGCCGTCAAGCTCCAGGGGCAGCAGAATATTTTCCAGTACATTTAGAATGGGAACCAGATTATAGCTCTGGAACACAAAGCCAACGGACCGGCGTCTGAAAATCGTTAGCTTCTCATCGCTCATCGTAAAAATATCATTCCCATCCACATACACCTTGCCTTCCGTAGCCCGGTCCAAACCGCCGAGCATGTGCAGCAGGGTACTTTTTCCGCTGCCGCTGGTGCCGACAATAGCAACAAATTCTCCTTTCTCCACGCTAAGGGATACATCATCCAGGGCTTTGACCGTCCGCGTGCCTTTTCCGTAGTGCTTCTTCAAATTTTCCATTTTTAATAGGGGCATTAGTTGTCGATCCCTCCAGTATCTGTTGTTTTACCCTCCCAAGATAGCAGATGATTCTAACTGGGCCGTGTCTGAAATCTGACAGTAATGACACATTTAGAGCTGCGGCAGAAAAATGGAGATGACCGTACCTTTGCCGGATTCGGATGCAGCAGTAATAAAACCTCCCTGCAGAGTAATGATTTTTCGCGCCAAAAACAACCCGATACCGACGCCTTCATATTCGCGTGCCGCCTGCCCGCGGTAGAAACGTTTGAAAATATGCTCCAGCTCATCTTCGGGAATTCCAATTCCGGAGTCTGAAATATCAATGCGGGTGAACATTTCATTGCTTGCCGCCTGAATGGTTATACTGCCGCCTGATCTGGTATATTTCACGGAGTTCTCCAGCAGGTTGAACAAGGCTTCACCCGTCCACGGCAAATCGTGCCGGGCTTTGATCAGCGGGTCACAGTTCACATGAATGGAGATTTGCTTGCTCTCTGCACGGGTGTGAACTTGGGCTACAGCTCTATTTACCGTCCGTACTACGGAGTTCGCCTTGCTGCTCAGAGTAATCATGCCCGACTCCAGCCGCGACAGCTTAACCAAAGAAGAGATGAGCCATTCGAGCTTCTCCGATTGAGATTGAATCTGCTCCACCATAAACCGGGTGTCTTCGGAGCCTTCAGGCCTCTCGGCAAGCAGTTGGCTGTACAGCATAATATTGGAGAGGGGAGTTTTGGTCTGATGGGAAATATCGGAGATTAATTCTTTCATGTTGTTCTTCTCGGTTTCCAGGCTCAAGCCGCTCGCTCTGGAGATCTCTATGTACCGCATTAACTTATGTTCCATTGAAGAGAGGGCGGTTTCCTCGAAGGGAGTCGCGGGCTTCCTGCCTTGAATAGCTCCATCTATCATTTCGTCCATAGTTTCCATAAAGGCTGTAATTTGACTTCGTAGCGACCAGTTCCATGCCCCGCCCAAGATCAGCATCGTGACTGCAAAGAGCAAGGTGAGCCGAAGGAAGGCGGGGGCCGTTCCCCCCAGAATAGTGGCTGCCGCCGCATATCCCAAGACCAGCGTAACGAATAATGCGGAGAACATCAGATTGATCCCCTTGGAACGTTGTACCTGCCGGCTTTTCTTCATGGATGCTGCCTTTCCGACCACATATACCCGAGACCGTAGACCGTTTTTATATAATTCGGAGCAGAAGGATCATCTTCAATCTTGGCCCGCAGCCGTTTAACCGCTACTGTAAGTGCATTCTCATCCACAAAGTCCGCCTCCTGGGACCAGATTTTGTGGATGAGCTGCTCTCTGTCCAGAATATTTCCGGGATTCGACACCAGGATTTTCAGGAGCTTCTGTTCCGTTCTGCTAAGGAGCAAGGGCTGTGAGTTCTTATAATACTCCATCTTTGCAAAATCAAAGCTCAGGGGTCCGAGCGTAATCTTGTTACCGCTGGGGGAAGCCGCTCTTTTAAGAACAGCCATCACTCTTGCCCGCAGAACCATAAGGCTGAACGGCTTGGTGATGTAGTCATCCCCTCCCAGCTCAAATCCTGTAACAATATCAGGCTCCATGTCGTTGGCTGTCAAAAAAATGATGGGCACCTGGGAGGAGCTGCGAAGCTTTTCACAGTAATCCAGTCCGCTTCCGTCCGGGAGATTGATATCAAGAATAATCAGGTCAATTTTCTGTGAGGAGACGATTTGCTCTGCAGTGGCAATGTCATAGGCTTGTTCGATATGCAGATCATTATGGGACAGGGTGAGGGCAATCCCCTTATTGAGACTGCGGTCGTCTTCGACGATCAATAATCTTGTCATGACTTCAGGCTCCTTCGTTCTTCGAGATGCTGTTACAGCCTTATCAGGTGTGCTGGAATAATTATACACAGCAATAACGCAGCTTGAACAGCCAATACGAACCCGGTCCAGTGCCCGGTAGTCTGCGGTCGCAGAGCCTCCCCGACTAAGGTCCAGTACATAAAACCGTCCCCGGTCTGTTTTGAAAGTCTGCGGATTACCCTAGAATAAGGCTATAAGGTTCAAGGTTAACGAAAGGCGGTGAGAAAAAATGCAAAGAAGACAAGGTAACGGACTTGCGATCATCCTGATCGTGCTTGGAGCGATTATGCTGATGGGGATTGCCCTTCCTTTGATCCACGGAGTGTTCAGACTGCTGTTCCCGATATTGCTGGTTGTTCTCGGATACTACGGAATCAAAAGCGGACGCAAAATTATCGGTTGGGTGGTAATGTTCATCGGTGTTATGTCCCTGATCGCCAAGCTTTCCTGGATCATCGGACCGCTGCTCGGTATCGCGCTGGTGGTTTGGGGTATCTCGGTGCTGAAGGGCAAGAGCAACAGAACATATTAATGTTTGGAAATTACTTATTTAGAAGCAGGGAGGGAGCAGGAAATCATGAGTGTTTTTCGCCGCATGAGAGATATTACCGTAGCTAACTTGAATGAACGACTGGAGCAGAGCCAGGACCCGGTGAAGCTGATTGATCAATTTCTACATTCAACCCGTGAGGAAATCGCCGAGGCCGAGAGGCTGTACCAGCAGTATGCAGCGCATACGAAGCAGTTGCAACAACAGGTAAATCAGGCGACAGCAATGAAAAATAAGCGTGAAGAGCAGGCACTGCTGGCGCTGAAGGCAGGCGAGGATCATCTGGCTAAGCTGGCGCTGCAGGAGAAGATCATTCACGAGGAAAAGCTGGAGCAGTACAGCGGTCTGCTGGAGCAGAGCCAGCAATCACTGTTCGAGCTTGAAGGCCAGCTTAACGAGCTAAAATTAGAGTATCAGACCGTGTACAGCAAACGCCAGTATTATGCAGCACGGATGGAATCGCTGCGGCTGCAGCAGCGCATGAACCAAAGAGCCACTGCTTACGGCAATGGCGGTGACGTTCCCAAGATGTTCGGCCGGCTGGAAGACCGGATGACGGATTGGGAGCTGGAAGCGAACAGCCTGCGCGATTTGCGCCGCATGGGACAGGAATACGCACTGCAGGCCGGAGAAACGGTGGCCACTATCCTGGAGAGAGAAATGGCCAGGCTGAAGGAGAAGCTGAACAACGATGGAAAGGAGTAGGACTATGACCCGATTGTATCGTTCCACCCGTGACAAGGTGATGACAGGGCTGGCTGGCGGATTGTCCGAGACGCTCGGTATTGACTCCACACTGTTTCGGATTCTGCTGCTGGTCAGTATTCCTTTTACCGGCGGGGCCACAATTCTGGTATACTTCATCGCCGCGATTGTTATTCCCAAGGAGCCTACCCAGTATAATCCTTTCGGACCCGGGCCCGGAGCGCCGGGCGGACCTTATGGCGGACCCTACTCGGGCAGACCTGAGCATGGACGGGGCCCTCAAGGCCCTCAGGGTCCTTACGGACAGGGAAGTTACGGCCCCTATGGCGGCCAGCCGGGCTATAACCCCGGTTATGACAAAGCTAATGCTAATCCGGCACAGGACTCCGGTCTGGATGCCATGATGAAAGATATTGAGAAGAAGGCCCTGCAAAAAGAAGTCGAAGAGCTCAAACAAAAACTTGCTAAATACGAGAAGGGAGAAGTGTAAATTATGGGAGTATTTCAACGGATTAAGGATATGACAAAGGCGTCGGTTAATGACCTGCTGGATAAGGTAGAGGACCCAATCGTAATGCTGAACCAATATCTGCGCGATATGGAGGCTGAAATTCACGAAGCTGAGGTAACCGTAGCGAAGCAGATGGCTAATGAGCGGCGCATGAAGCAGCGTGTAGAGGAAGCAGCCAAGGTATCCGGACAACGTGCGGCACAGGCTGAGCTGGCGCTGAAGAATGGCCAGGAGGAAGTTACCCGCAAGCTGCTGGAAGAAAAGATCTACTTCGACCAGAAGTTCACCGAATACAGCGAGCTTCACGCTCAGGCAGAGGCTCAGGCCAAGGAATTGGTACAGCAGCTACATGACATGAAGGATGAGTTCTACAAGCTGCGCAACAAACGCAACGAGCTGGTATCCCGGGCTCAAATGGCTAAGGCCAAGAAGCAAATGTCGCAAATCAGCAGCGTTCATGCCATCGAAAGCGGCAGCGCATCGCTCGGCTTCCACCGCATGGAAGAGAAAATTATGCAGCTTGAAGCGGAAGCGGATGTTATGCGCGCCCCTTACAGCCCTTCTTATACCAAACCGGTTGACGTCGAAAAGCAACTGAAGGTGGATGAGCAGCTCGCCGCACTCAAGAGCAAGCTGAACGGAGCTCCGGCTTCCCCATCCTTGGACAAAAAAGAAGATTAAAGCCTGTTCCTAAATACCAGGCAGATATGATATGCTGTACAAAGCAAAGCCATACGGTATGGATTCCCATACCGGTATGGCTTTTGTAGCGGGATGCGGCAACAGGTGCAGAATAAAAATTGCTTACGAAGACAGTAGCTTATGCTTACGAAGACAGTTTTGCTTCGCAAAACTTATAGGAGGTGCGATATGGATAAACGGAACCGGATGCTTGCCATCGGACTGATCGGGATTGGCTGTATGATGATATTTGGCAAATGGCTCGGATTTTTCTCCATTGTCGCGCTTCTGCTCCTGCTGCTGGGGATTTACCGGACGACGTCAGGCAAGGTGAAGCAGGGGTACAGGCTGCTGGGCGTTGGCGCCGTATTGCTGCTGCTGGACCACATGATGCTGGTGCTGGCGGTATGTCTGATTTCTCTGGGGTTGTTTTTTGCCAAATCCAAAAGGATGCAGCGCAGGGGCGGGTTTATGCAGAAGATGAGCTTCTCCTCCAGATTCGACTGGGATCTTTCGCCGTGGGTGATGCGCAGCCTGAGCGCCTGGCATGTGCTGGGCGAGGCGGAAGTTGATCTGTCGCTGGCGATGGCGGAGGACCGGGAGACGGTGATGGTGTTCCAGGGGATCTTCGGAGATATGGATTTCCATCTGTCTGAGAATTATGGAGTGGAGATCGAGGCATTTGTGCTGTTCGGTTCTATTGAATTCGGCAGCCACCGCGACACGGGAATGCTGAACCGGCTGAACTGGAAATCTGCCAATTATGATAGCTGTGAGCATAAGGTGAAGATTAACATTTCTTATATTATGGGTGACCTGGATGTACGGTCGGATTGACCGCCCGGCATTTGTTCTAAGGAGGAGGGCTCCCGCATGGATAAAAAAAGCAGCAACATGGTGACGCGCAGCATGGGCGAGGGGGCTCTTTTCTCCTTGGTCATGCTGCTGGTTATCCTCTATATTATGTATACATACGGATATTTGCAGCCTTTTGAGGATTGGAAGATCGGCGTAAGAACAGCGGTGACGCTGATCCTGCTGCCGATGGTTTTTGGGACGGTCTTTGGCTTCTACCAGAGCTTCCGCACCAAACATAAGCTGGAGCGGCTGCGGTCGACGCTGGTCTCTTGGGAGAAAGGCAACCTGACTCCGTCTATGCCGGAGCTGGGCAATGATGAGCTTGGCAGGCTCAGCGAGCAGCTTGGCCGGATCAGCGGCAAATGGGAGAATCAGGTGAACACGCTGCAGCGCCTGTCCACCAATAACGCCAAGCTTGCCGAGCAGGCCCGCGTATCGGCAATTATGGAGGAGCGGCAGCGCCTCGCGCGCGAGCTGCATGATGCCGTATCTCAGCAGTTGTTCGCCATCTCGATGACGGCGACAGCGGTGGGGCGGACGCTGGAGAAGGACTTTGATAAGGCGCAGCGGCAAATTGCGCTGATCGAGGAAATGTCAGCGGTTGCCCAGTCCGAGATGCGTGCGCTGCTGCTGCATCTGCGGCCGGTCTACCTGGACGGCAAGGGGCTGCGGCAGGGGCTGCAGGAGCTGATCAAGGAGCTGGAGATCAAGGTTCCGATTCATATCGTGTTCGAGATGGACCCGGATGTGCAGTTGCTGAAGGGCGTCGAGAACCATTTGTTCCGCATTGTGCAAGAGGCCATCTCCAATACACTGCGCCATGCCAAGGCGGAGAAGATGGAGATCAGGCTGCACCGCCGTGGCGATACTGTCCGGCTCACGCTGCGCGATGACGGAATCGGCTTCGAGATGGATGAGAGCAAGCAGACTTCCTATGGCTTGTCCAATATGCAGGAGCGGATTAATGAGACCGGGGGCTCGATCCAATTCATCACTGCTCCCGGCAAGGGCATGCGGATTGAGATTACCGTACCGTTAGTCAATGAATAGGAGGCGAGGACAGTCATGGAGACGGAAGAGATAAAAGTACTGCTTGTCGATGATCATGAAATGGTCCGGATCGGACTTGCCGCGGTGCTTGGCACCGAGGATGGAATCGAAGTGGTGGGCGAGGCCGGGAGCGGGGAAGAAGGGATACGGCTCGCGCAGGAATACAATCCTGATGTGGTACTGATGGATTTGGTTATGGAAGGCATGGACGGTATTGAAACGACAAGACAGCTTCTCAAGCTGTACCCGGATTGTAAAGTGATTGTGCTGACCAGCTATTTGGATGATGAGAAGATGTACCCGGTAATTGAAGCGGGGGCATTCAGCTATTTGCTGAAGACCTCCCGGGCCAGTGAGGTTGCGGATGCGATCCGCGCTGCCGCAAGAGGCCAGTCGGTACTGGAGTCCCAGGTGGCCTCCAAAATGATGAACCGCTTCCGCTCCAGCGCCAAGGGCAGCGAAGCTCCGGCCTACAAGGAGCTGACCGAACGCGAGATGGAGGTACTGAAGCTGCTGGCGCAAGGCAAATCCAATCAGGATATCGCCGATCAGCTTATTATTGGCATTAAGACTGTGAAATTTCATGTTACGAATATTCTCGCCAAGCTGGGTGTGGAGGACCGGACCCAGGCGGCAATTTACGCATATAAGAACGGACTGGCGGAATAGCCGCAGGTATATAATCTCTCTTTCTGGATATCCTGTCTAGTAGATTACTAGACCGGATAGAGAGGGAGATTGTTAATGAAGAACAGAGGGACAAGCAAGGGAACGCTGCTGCTGATTGGATTGTGCACGGCGGCCATTCTGCTGGCCGGGTTCCGCAACGTGGGTGCCGGAACACAGGGTTCAATGATGGGAGCGGCTTCCATAGCTGCGGATCAGCAGTATTCTTTCGCTGAGTCTGCGGCGCAAGCTTCTTCCTCGCAAGCAGTTGCTTCATCCGCCGGTCAAGCTGCTCTTCCCGCTTCAGCGCAAGTCCCCTCACAGGAGTCCGCCCCGAGAGAGACCGCTAGTGCAGCCGGGCCCTCAGAATCCCTAGCATTGTTAACCACACTCGGCAGCGATGCTGCCTTGCCCGGTTCCCCGCTCCGCCTTGTGTTCAAATGGCAGGGCGAATACAGCGGGGCCGCATCCGCTGGAGATGCCGCGCAGAGCCTTGCAGCGAAGCTCGGGCTTGGTACTGCCAGCCGTGCTGACGAAGAAGGGCATATGACCTCGCGTGCCGCTGCCACGCTTGCCGGTGCCCATGTCTCGCTGTTCTGGAGCGAGCTGGAAGAAGGGCGCAGCTATGTGATTGTAACTCTGGAGACGGCGGATCTGCTCAAGTCGCCGGAGCTTCCGGCCGCTGCGGTGAGAGCAGGACGGGAGCTGGCTCAGGCGGGGATTGCCGCCGAGTGGAATGCCTCCCTGCAGGGCACTGCGAAGGACCAAGGTGAGCCTCAGGCTGCACTTTTTTCGATAGAGCAATCCATTAGCGTCCGGCTCCACGGCATGAATGTGGCAGAAAGCTATGAAGATGAGTCTACATACAGCCGCTCCTATAGTGTGCCAAGCCTTGAACGCACCGTTAGCAGCGGCAGCCATAGACTTGCTCTCCAGGTGGCTGTTCACAAGAACGGCAACAATAATACAAATCGGATGACGCTCGGATTTCCTTTGATCACCATTGAGTATTGATGAAACGGTAAGCTCATAGCAGGCACAACTCAGCATTCAGGCTCCGCGTTGCGGAGCTTTTTTCATAGGGGTATAATATGTTGTAAGCAGCAATTCTAACGTCCTATAAGCGGGAGCTCACATAAGGATAAGAAAATGTAATGGAAATTTACGAAATCCCGAGAAAAACTGTCAGGAATGTGATGGCATCCTTATCGCGGATATGATAAAATGACATCACGTCGTCGCACGTATTTTATCAACTGACTGACGTTGAGAATGATTGTCAACTATATTACATACAGAGAGATGAGGAGCCATGGCTGAAAATCAAACCCTTGATGCACTGCATACACCCGGAGCTGTATTTTTTATCTTTGGGGCAACCGGCGATCTAGCCCGGCGTAAGCTTTTTCCGGCGATTTACAGTTTGTACCGTGAAGGCAAGCTGACCCGTGATTTTGCGGTAATTGGCGTGGCTCGGCGTCCCCGTACCCAAGATGAATTCCGCGAAGACGTGAAAGAGTCCATTCATGAATTTTGCCGTTACCAGGCGGGCGATGATGCGGAATGGAATGAGTTCGTACAGCATTTTGAATACAAATCTTTGGACATTAACAATATTGAGGGCTTCCGTGAGCTGAATGCGCAGACGGAGGCGCTGGAGGAGAAGTTCAAGATTCCGGGCAACCGGATGTTCTACCTCGCCTTGGCACCGGAGCTGTTCGGCAGTGTCTCGTTCAACCTTAAGGCTGGCGGCATGCTGCAGAGCCGGGGCTGGAACCGTCTCGTTATCGAGAAGCCGTTCGGCTATAATCTGGAGTCCGCTGAGCAACTGAACGAGCAGATTCGCCAGGTGTTCAAGGAAGAAGAAATTTACCGGATTGACCATTACCTGGGCAAGGAAATGGTGCAGAACATTGAGGTTATCCGTTTTGCAAATGCGTTCTTTGAGCCGCTCTGGAACAATAAGCACATTGCGAACATTCAGATTACTCTCGGCGAGACCGTCGGTGTGGAAGAACGCGGCGGGTATTATGATCATGCCGGAGCGCTGCGCGATATGGGGCAGAACCATATTTTGCAGCTCCTGACGATGATTGCTATGGAACCGCCAAGCCGTCTGCTCGCTGAAGATATCCGCGACGAGAAGGTGAAGGTGCTGCGCTCGCTGCGTCCTTACGCCTCCTCTGACGAGGTCCGTGAGAACGTGGTTCGCGGACAATATACTCAAGGCCTGCACAAAGGCAAGACGCTCCCGGCTTACCGCCAGGAGGACAAGGTTGATCCTGAATCAAACACCGAAACGTATTTTGCGGCGCGTGTATTTGTGGATAATTTCCGCTGGGCGGGTGTTCCGTTCTATATCCGTACCGGCAAACGCCTCCCCGTGAAGACAACGGAAGTGGTTGTGGAGTTCAAGGGTATGCCGACCAACGTTTATTTGGGTCAAAAGCATAAGCTGGAGCCGAACCTGCTCGTTATCCGCGTCAATCCAATGGAAGGCATCTATGTGAAGATCAATGCCAAGAAGCCGGGCTCGGAGTCGGAGATTCAGCCGCTCGCTATGGATTTCTGCCAGAGCTGTCTGGTCGGCATCAACTCACCTGAAGCCTACGAGCGTCTGCTGCATGATGCGGCACGCGGCGATTCGACCTACTTTACCCGCTGGGATGAAGTCTCGTCGGCCTGGTCTTTCGTGGACCGTATCGCCAATGCCTGGAAAGAAGGCCCAGGCGATTTGACCTCTTATCCTGCCGGTTCCTGGGGTCCTGTAGAAGCCGATGAGCTTCTGGCCAAGGAGGGTTTCCACTGGTGGCCGGTCAACGGACAGGATGAAGACAATGTGGTATGGCAGGTTAACGCTTAGTTAAGCCTGTAAATGATATATGGTGTGAAGTGAATCTCCCTGCAGCAGTTGCAGGGGGATTTTTTGCGTAGAGGCCAAGGTTTAGGGCTTAAAGACATCATAGTTGCTCATAATCACCCACAATAACGAAATTGACTTTTCGGAGTGCCAAAAGCAGACAACCCTAAGAATTTCAGTATTAAAGTGCGCTTTGATGAAGAGATGAACGAAGCCTTGAGCGCTTATTGTGCCAAGCACAACATTTCTCGAACTGAGGCGATAAGACATGGGGTAAAGCTGCTTTTGTCCAAAGAAAAATAAAAAGAAGCGGCGCATCCCGACAAAAGAACGACGCCACTTCTCAGGCGCAATCACACCTGAAAGGCAGACTGCATAAATATCCTAACATGTGCAGGTTCTTCTTTCAAAGAGTTGTGAATCTATATGGAAAAGAGGAGCTTGTCCGGCAGAAAAGCTAAAGCATCTGTGTAACAATTTTTAAGTTTCTGCTCTCGCCGCCTTTTATGTAGATAATCCTTGCCCGATTTTGTTATACTGAAAAGGATGCTTTCACTAAGAAGCGGAATTGAGACTTAAGAGTCATTACGGAACTACGAATTCACCAATGAAGGGGTTTGTACGAATGAGCAGAGCACCGATTTGATGGATACCCGGTAATTGAGGCAGAAGCATGAATTTATATATGAAGGGATATGTGCAATGAATAAGGCACCGGATCAGAAGCTGCAACAGGAAGTGGACAAACGCAGAACGTTTGCGATCATTTCCCACCCGGATGCGGGTAAAACAACACTAACGGAGAAGCTGCTGCTGTTCGGCGGCGCAATCCGATTGGCGGGTTCGGTTAAGGCCCGCAAAGCAAGCAAGCATGCGACAAGTGACTGGATGGAAATTGAGAAGCAGCGCGGAATCTCCGTAACCTCCTCTGTCATGCAGTTCGACTACATGGATCATCGGGTGAACATTCTGGATACTCCGGGTCACCAGGACTTCAGTGAGGACACCTACCGCACCTTAACGGCCGCGGATAGCGCAGTCATGCTGATTGACGTGGCCAAAGGTGTGGAAGCACAGACGATCAAGCTGTTCCAGGTCTGCGCCAAACGCGGAATTCCGATCTTCACATTCATCAACAAGCTGGACCGCGAGGGCCAAAGCCCGTTCGATCTGATGGAAGAGCTGGAGAATGTGCTGGGCATCCGATCCGTACCCATGAACTGGCCAATCGGCAGCGGACGGGAGCTGTGTGGCGTATACGACCGGATGAAGAACCAGGTGGAGCTGTTCCAGGGCGACGACCACTCTGTAATTAAGGTGCAAAAGGTAGAAAGCTACCGCGATCCGATCATCCGCGAGATGGCCGGAGAATACCTGCATGATCAGTTATGCCAGGACCTGGAGCTGCTCGATGTGGCTGGGGACGCTTTTGACTATGACAAAGTGCTGCGCGGAGAGCTGACACCGGTGTTCTTCGGCAGTGCGATCAATAATTTCGGCGTGCAGACCTTCCTGGACAACTTCCTGGACCTGGCACCGAAGCCGGAGCCGCGCCGCAGTACCGAAGGCTCTGTCGAGCCGACGAATGAGAAGTTTACCGGCTATGTGTTCAAAATCCAGGCGAATATGAACCCGGCCCACCGTGACCGGATTGCCTTCCTGCGAATCGTATCCGGCAAGTTCGAGCGCGGAATGAGCGTGAAGCATGTACGTGCGGGCAAGGAGATCAAGCTGTCCCAGCCGCAGCAATTTCTGGCCCAGGACCGCGACATCGTCGAGGAGGCTTTTCCGGGAGATATTATCGGGCTGTTCGATCCGGGGATTTTTCGGATTGGGGATACGCTGAGTCAAGCCGGGGATATCGAGTTCGATGAGCTGCCGACGTTCTCGCCGGAGATTTTCTCCAAAGTAAGCATTAAGAACGCGCTGAAATCGAAGCAGTTCCAGAAAGGGATCGACCAGTTAACCGAGGAAGGCATGATTCAAGTGTTCCGCACGGTCAACTTCGACGATATTCTGCTGGGCGTAGTCGGACAATTGCAGTTCGAAGTATTCGAATACCGCATGAAGGGCGAATATGGTGTGGATGTCCAGCTACAGCGGATGAGCTATCAGTTCGCACGCTGGATTGTAGACGAAGACAAACCGGACCCAAGCAAGTTCCGCATCAACTCCACGCTCGTCACAGACAAGAAGGGCAACTATGTTGTGCTGTTCGAGAATGAGTATGCGATGCGCACCGCTATGGAGAAGAACCCTACAGCCAAATTCCTGGAGACCGCTCCTTGAGTAATGGGAGTGTAAAATGAGAGACGGCTGTGTGAGCTGAATAAGGTGCTGATTAAGTAGGGCGGCCCGCGCCTGTCTTTGTATAAGGAAGCTATCTGTCTGCTAAAAAACCTCCGCCTTCACGTATGCAGTTGCAGCGTGGATGGCGGAGGTTTTTGGCTCATTGGCTTCTGCTAGGAGGTGATGGACCCTGGCGTGATTTGCTCCAGGTGCTTGTGCAGCATGGAGACCAGGGCATCCTGCTTCGCGTGATCGAGGTCCTTCCACATCATTTCAAAAACAGCGCCAAGCCCGGGAAGCGCTGCTTCCGGTCCATCTACAGAGCCTTCTATCATCTCCCGCAAATCGGCTTCAGACTGTCCGTGCACTTTATGGATAATCGCCTGGCGTAAATCAATGGTAACCGGCATTAGTGTTCCTCCTCATAGTTGTGTGGTTTCGCTGAACCGCTTGTCCTAATATGCCCTGCGGCTGCGATGAAAATTCAAGTTTGGGTATGCTTATGCTATACTGTGTGAGATGCAAATTGTGAGCGGGAGGAACGGGCATGGCTGCAAAAAAACAATATGCCATTATCGGAATGGGGCGGTTCGGCTCCAGTGTTGCCAAAGCGCTCAGCGGCATGGGATATGATGTGCTGGCCATTGATGCCGATGAGCAGCGCACACAGGAAATCTCGGGAATTGTAACCCATGCCGTATCTGCGGATTCCACGGATGAAGAGGCGCTGCGCGCGCTGGGCATCCGCAATTTTGATGTGGTGGTTGTGGCGATTGGCGAGGACATTCAGGCCAGCATTTTGACGACACTGATTCTGAAGGATCTGGGCGTGCGGGCGATTCTGGTCAAAGCCAAAAGCGAGCTGCACGGCAAGGTGCTCAGCAAGATCGGTGCGGACAAGGTGATCTATCCTGAACGGGATATGGGCTTGCGGGTGGCGCATCATTTGGCCTCGCCTAATATTCTAGACTATATCGAGCTGTCACCGGACTACAGCATCCTCGATATGAAGGTCTCCGGGGCCATGCTGGGCAAAAACCTGCTGGAGCTCAACATCCGCGCCAAATTTGGCTGCAATGTTATGGCGATCCGCCAGGGTGAGGAAATGAACATTTCCCCCAGAGCGGAGGATCGTCTCGTTGAAGGGGACGTACTCGTTATCGTTGGCCGGAAGGATAATCTGGCGAAGCTGGAGACGGCGTATCAATAAGCGTGACAACAGAAAGGTAGGACCACATGGAAATTATGTCTCCGCACAATACGCGGGTAAAGGAATGGGCCGGGCTGCAGGAGAAAAAGCACCGCGACAAAGCCCGTAAATATATTGTGGAAGGCATTCACCTGGTGCAGGAGGCGCTGCTGGCCGAAGCCGATGTGGAATGCCTGGCTTATGATCTTGACAAAGGCATGCCCGCTGAGCTGAAGCCTCATCTTCAGTCCGTGCAGGGCCTGGAAGTAATCGGTGTCTCGGCAGCGGTTATTGCCAAATGCAGCAGCACGGGAACGCCGCAGCCGGTATTTGCCATTGTGCGCAAGGAGCAGATGGGCTTGGAAGCCATCCTGGACAAGCAGGATAGCTGGGTTATCGTGCTGGACGGGGTTCAGGACCCCGGCAACGTGGGGACCATCATCCGCAGCGCAGATGCCGCGGGCGCGGACGGAGTGATCCTCGGCCAAGGCTGCGCCGATCTGTATAATCCCAAGACCATCCGTTCCACGATGGGCTCGATGTTCCATCTCCCGGTAGTGGAGGGAGACTTGAGCGTTATTCTGCCGCAGGCACGGAAGCGCGGCGCCCTGCTGGTCAGCACTTCACTGACGGGAGTGGATTCCTGCTACACCCATGATTTTCACGGCAGCCAGTGGCTGCTGATCGGCAGCGAAGGCCAGGGCATCTCGCCGCAAACCGCCGCCCTCGTCGACAAGAGCATCATCATCCCGATGGCCGGCCGCGCCGAATCGCTAAACGCAGCGATGGCGGCAACAATCCTGCTGTTCGAGGGGATGCGGCAGCGTGGGGCGGCTGTGTAGCACCGGAATCGCTTGTGAGTTGTAATTCACTTTGTCACCGTTTGGAACGTAGTTTGGCACAGATTTGGAATGATTTTTGTCACAGCAAACTCAGTCCTGATAATCAAGAAACCCTTGATATATCAGGACTTTTTTTGAAATTATTGATATCTGATCATATGATCTCTGGGGATGGGAAGAAAATGAATGATTCTGGATTTAAAGTGAATTATCAAGAGAGTTTCTACACTCGAAATAACCGCAGATTATATAGCAAATATTCGCAGAAGGGTACTCCGGGCGTAATCTTCATAGCTGGGTTAGGCGATAGTTGTGAAATATGGAGTGCGGTTCAGGACCGTATATCGTTGTTAACGTCAACCCTTTCTTATGACAGGGCTGGCGTGGGGAGGAGCGAAGAAACATCTGTTCCGAGGACGTGCATGGATTTGGTGGAGGAGCTTTCTGGACTTATACAGGCGCTTAAGATAGAGCCGCCCTATATTTTGGTGGGGCATTCATTCGGCGGATTAGTGGCCCGGTTATATTCAAGCCTTTATCCTCAATATATTTCCGGAATGGTTCTGGTTGACGCGGCTCCAGAATATAAGGAACTTGCGTATGATAGGGTATTGCCGGTGAAGCTCGCCGGGGAGAATAGAGAATATTACCTAAATCCTATGTTGAACCTTGAAAAGATAGATAAGGTTACGAGCTATAAGCAAATCGTTGATCATTCCTGTCAAACCGACATTCCTCTCTCCATCATAACCAGAGGTTTGCCGGATGGGGATGAGGGGGAATGGCCTGGATTGGAAATTCTGAAAATTGAACAAAAGCTGCAATCAGAATTCCAGCGTTTATCAACCGCCAGCAGTCTGAGAATCGCTAGTAACAGCGGACATTATATTCATCACGATGAGCCGGAAATTGTAATTGAGGAGATCATGAACATGTTGCAGACGATGCCTCAATGATCTGCCACAAGCAGGGCTGACTCACAGGCAGAGTTTTCTGCGAATGAGACAGCCCTTGTTGTATTCAACAGCTCATCTTAACGAGCGGGTGTTAACTTGACCTGGTAGTGCGGAATAGCCTCGATACGGTGAAACACCGCAATTTCAATGCCTTCAAATCGTTCCACTTGTGCCTGATTGATAAAGGTATGGACGGTTCCTTGCCGCAGAGGAGTAATTTGCAGATGCAGATCTGCATGCTCAAGCTGATTGGCAAAGTCTTTTAGTCCGATAGACCAGGTCTTTCCAAAATGAATGTGGTCCGTCAGCAACTGATTGTTCAAGTAGGCTTCAGCCACATCACCGTCGTAATCGACCTCCAGCCACACATTTTCTACATAGGACGGCCAATCTCCGGAAAATTGCAGAAGTGCGGATTTGTCCGAAGGCTTGATAATGCTCATTTGCGCTTGACAATCGGGAAGGCTGATCTCGAAGGTGCGGAATAAGCCTTCTTCGCCGGCAAGCTTCAGCTCTCCCGAATCTGTCAGTAGCCCTGCCTCAGGCGCGGGGTACAAGGAAACCGAGATACGGCTCTGACCCGGGGAGGTACAGATCAGCCGGTGATTGTGCACGACCATCGAGCTTTCTGATATAACCAGCGTCTTCTGCCCCCATAAGTCGAAACGATAAGTATTTAAGGCTTCTTTGCGGGTAAGTGTCAGCAGACGTACTTTTTGACCCCCGGCTGTGTTGATGAGGATGTGATGCTCTTTGCCAACGGCTGGCTGAATGACCACCATCTCTTCGTGATCCGTAACTGTGCTGTCTCCCGGATTCATGTGTGAAATGCTGGATTTCAGCAGCACGTATTCCGGTTCCAGTCCGGTATGTGCATAGAAGACGACCACATGCTCATCCGCTTGCTGCACTTCCGTGAGCAACTGGGCAGTTGCGCTGATCAGTGAAACACCATGAAGATTCAACTGAAACGGAAGCACGACTCCTGCACCGCCCGGAAGGATAGCTTCACCGGATTTTGGAACAGACACCACACCCTGTGCGGTCTCAAGCTCAATGCGGAATGGCCGGTCAGGCATGTCCACCTGGTCCTGGAAGTTGTTCAGAAATATAAACCCTGAGCCCTCCTTGTGCCGGACACTCCAGCGCAGTGTTTCTGTATCTTCCGGCTTCAGCTCAGATTGTCCCGCTGGAAGCACAGTGGCCATAGGTGCCAGCACGCTGCCAAATGACTCAAGGAACAGGGAGAGAGAGCGGATTCGATGATAGGATTCGCCGACTCTGCCGAATTCACCAAGCGGAGATTGATAGTCATAGGTTATTTTGGGAAGATACTGTTCGTTCAGGAAGCTTCTTTTACCAACCGGATTTGAACCGCCATGATACATGTAATAACCAAGCAGATTGCTGCCGCTGGCGAGCTTCACCAAGGTCATTGCCTCTATACTATCGGCAGGAACTGAAGGACGGGCATTATAGCTGACCTGCATCCCTCCAGCCATCTCGCAATAAGCGACGGGATAATCACGGGCGTCAAAATTCACAGGCTCAGCCGGCAGAATCCGCAGATCCCTGTATAGAAATTCTCCGCTTGGCGGCTGATTCGGAATCCATGAAGTGTAGGCATAGCCGGCCAGCATAGGAAGAAAGCCTTCTTCCGGAATGGCCGCGCCGCCCCAGGCGGTAACGGTGAAGAACAAAGGGCGGATACCTGCATCTTCTGCGATCCTCCGAAGCTCCGCAAGGTGAAGATTGCCTCCTGTGCCGGAGCTAAGGAATTTCCCCGCTTTATAGCCCCAGGCATCATTGGGCGCTCCGCAGTGCATGAACTCATTCTCCAATTGAACCGCGATGACAGGACCGCCTTCCTGGAACAGGCTTCCTTTCATCTGCATGGCTATCTCCCGGTACAGTCTTCTAGCGAGTACCAAGTAACCGGGATCATTTGAACGGATTTCAATCGGCTTGGCGAACACCCAGTCCGGAATTCCGCCATTGCGGACTTCCCCGTGACAGAACGGGCCAATCCGCAAAATGAGCGGATAATCATGTTTTGCGCACAGGTCGATGAAGTGCCTTAGATTGCGGTTGCCGCTCCAGTCAAAAACGCCCTCCTCCTCCTCATGGAAATTCCAGAAAATATAGGTCGCTACAATATGAACACCGCCGGCCTTCATTTTGAGCAGCTCTTCTTCCCAATGCAAATAAGAAAAACGCGAGAAGTGGAATTCACCTACAACCGGAATAAAAGGCTCACCGTTCTTGGTCATGTAGTAGTTGGTGAAGCCAAAGGATTCGCCCTTAGAGTTGCCTCCGCTGTTAGCACCCATTTTGCCGGGCTGGATGTCCAAGCTAACCTCACCTGTAAGTAAGAGTTTTGATATAACAGTCATTGATTGTCTGTCCTCCCTGTGATATGTTGTTTGCGATCAATTCTACTGAGATCGGATATTCATAATTGCTGATTCTCTTTTAATTTATGCATTATTTCAGAATGCGGGGTAGTGAGGAAATGGCTAATAAACAAACCGATTATGCTATTCATGGTGAGCGGCCTTATGGCATTCTTATCGCTGGCCACTATGCTGAGGAGCCGGGTTATTCTATCCATCGGCCTTCGGGCAGTGTCGATTGGCTGTTAATGTATACGCTTTCGGGTGAAGGTGAAATCCAGAGGCCAGAGGGAACTGTCACGTGCGGCCCGGGAGATCTGGCAGTGCTCCTGCCGGGGATGCCTCATCATTACGGGACGAGGGGGAGCAGATGGGAATTTATCTGGGTCCATTTTATTCCTGATCCGCAGTGGCTGACATGGCTTAAGCTGCCGCTAATGTCTGAGCTTTTTGCTTATAAGCATCTTCCGGCCGGCGAGCTGCGCAGTAATGTTGAGGACGGGCTGGTGCGTATGGCCCTGAATGATCTTCCGGCAGGAAGATCCGAGCTGCACCGCAAGCTGTCCGAGCTGGCGCTGGAAGAAGCGCTTATTCACCTTCAGCTTCACTGCAACACGGAATACCACTCCTCTATGGACCCGCGGGTCGCGGAGATTCTGCAGCATTTGCAGCAGTTCCCGGCGGCGAAGATCAGCATTCCCGAGCTTGCCAAGCGAAGCTGTCTCTCTCCGTCGCGGTTGTCACATCTGTTCAAGGAGCAGGTAGGAGATACGATCTTAAATACGGTTTGTAAATTCCGGCTGGAGAGGGCGGCTCAACTGCTGTCAGGAACGACCCGACAGGTAGCGGAAATTGCTTCTGACGTAGGCTATGATTGCTCCATACATTTTACCCGCAAGTTTCGGGAGGCCTTTGGGGAGACGCCGTCCGGGTACAGAAAACGGAAAAATCAGGTAACTTGAAAGGAACGTGCTTGAATGAGAGATGATATGAATATTTATAACTCCCGGTATAAAAGCTTGTCTTCAGTTGTCCTCGAAACCGGAAAGGTCCGTATTGAAATAGTGCCTCAGCTTGGAGCCAAGCTGGTATCACTCATTTATAAGCCGTCAGGAAAAGAATGGCTTGCGGATTCCACAGAACCTCAGTTGAATCAGGTACAATACGGGGACTCTTTTGCCAATGGAGGGATGTGCGGATGGGACGAGTGTTTTCCTACGATTGATGCTTGCCGGACAGGGGAGCATGGAGCGATAAATCTGCCTGATCACGGCGAAGTATGGTCTCTGCCCTGGGACCTTCGGATTGAGGAGGGGAGAATCGTATGTTCAGTCGCAGGCAGACAATTGCCGTATAAGCTGACTAGGCAGACTGAATTCGTCAATACAAACACAGTGAAGTTTTCTTATAGGGTAGAGAACAGGGGCAGCCTTCCATTCCCGTTCATGTGGGTAGCCCATCCGCAGTTCAGGGTCACTGAACCGACGCGCATACTGCTTCCTGGCGGCATGAGCAATCTGCTCTGTGTATATGGAGGAGCTGAAGGGGGCGGCGGCCCGGGATTCACCGTGCCAAACCGCTGGATAGTGGATGACGTAACGGATAGAACCGGCCTGAAATTCTATTACCCGTATCCGGTAACCGAAGGATGGTCGGGGCTTATGGGCGAGCATTCCCGAAATTATGTAATCCTGACCACCGCAAGCGGGAAGGTGCCCTACTTGGGGATATGGATAGATAAAGGCCTTTTTAATAAAAAATCCATTGTCGCACTTGAGCCAGCCATCGGTTACTACGATTCTCTGGAACGGACCGTAGCAAACAGGACCGCTGTAGAGCTGCCGCCTGGGGCGGAATATAACTGGGAACTGGAAATTTCGTTGGGCCAGCTTGGCTTGCATGAATCCTTTTCAAAATCTTAATATAATCCATCACTTCCCGTATTTCGTCAATTGGAACCTCCTTCGCCAGAGGATACAGTATAACTATCAAGGCAAGGGAGGCGAATGCAGACATGACTAAAGAAACAATAAATCACAAGCCGGAGGCTAATCAGATGGCATCCGGTAATGTGCAGGTATGGGAAACGAATGTGCTGATTCCTACGTATGAGGCGGGGGCGGCTGACCCCAATCCTATGTTTCTGGAGAAGAGAGTATATCAAGGAAGCTCGGGACGCGTGTATCCTCACCCGGTAATCGAGAGCATCTCGGACGTGAAGACTGATAAGAACTACAAGCTGGTTATTCTGGAGAACGAATATGTGCGGATTGAGATTATGCCGGAGATCGGCGGAAGAATCTACCGGGCACTGGATAAGACCAATAACTATGATTTTGTCTACTATAACCGGGTGATCAAGCCAGCGCTGGTGGGCCTGGCAGGACCGTGGATTTCCGGAGGCATTGAGTTCAACTGGCCGCAGCATCATCGTCCGAACACGTTTGGTCCGGTGGAATACCGGTATGAGCAGGCCGGGGATGGAAGCGCTACAGTATGGGTGAGTGAAATTGACCGGATGTACGGCACCAAGGTTACCGCTGCATTCAAGCTGTATCCCGGGAAGGCTTATCTTGAGATTAACGCCCAATTGTATAACCGGACCCCGGAGCCGCAGACCTTCCTCTGGTGGGCTAATCCGGCAGTAGCGGTCAATGATCACACCCAATCCGTGTTTCCTCCTGACGTGACCGCTGTATTTGATCATGGCAAGAGAGATGTCTCCCGCTTCCCTATCGCTACCGGAACCTATTACAAGCAGGATTATTCTGAAGGGGTGGACATTTCCCGCTATAAAAACATTCCGGTTCCGACCTCATATATGGCCTATAAATCGGATTATAATTTCGTCGGCGGGTATGATCACGGAGTCCAGGCAGGACTGCTGCATGTGGCAAATCACCATATCTCGCCGGGTAAAAAGCAATGGACTTGGGGATGCGGGGAGTTTGGACAGGCGTGGGATCGTCAATTGACGGATGAGGACGGCCCATATATTGAACTTATGACCGGCGTATACACAGACAACCAGCCCGACTTTACATGGCTGCAGCCCTATGAGGAAAAGACCTTCACCCAATATTTCATGCCATACAAAAACATCGGTGTGGTGAAGAATGCTTCGATTGAAGCGGCGGTTAATCTGGAGGTGGATGCCGCAGCGGGTCAAGCCGTTATCCAGGTGTACGCTACCTCTCTGCTGGAGCAGGCAACGGTGGAGCTGAAGGGGGCAAGCCGTCAATATCTACAGAAAATTGTTCCATTGTCTCCAAAAGACCCTTTCAAGGCGGTCGTCCCTCTGGATGCGGGTGAGCAGGAGTTTGATTTGAAGCTGTCCGTCAGAGCTGCGGATGGCAGATTGTTAATATCGTATCAACCGAAACGTCCTGATATTGAGAGAGTCCCTGATGCCGCGAAGCCGCTCGCAGAGCCGCATGAGCTGCGCTCGACCGAAGAACTGTATCTGGCGGGACTGCATCTGGAGCAATACCGGCACGCCACGTTTGAACCTGAGGCCTATTACTTGGAAGGTCTAAAGCGGGACAGAGGGGATATCCGGCTGAATGTGGCTTATGGAACTCTGCTGCTCCGCCGGGGATTGTATACTGAGAGCGAACAGTATTTCCGAACAGCCATTGAACGTCTGACCTGGAGAAATCCCAACCCGTATGACAGTGAAGCGTATTACCAGCTAGGTGTGGCGCTGCGGGGTCAGAATCGCTTGGAGGAGGCTTATACGGCTTTCCACAAAGCGGTCTGGTCCTCTGCCTGGCAGGATGCAGGCTACTTCTCTCTGGCGCAGATTGCCAGTCAGAAGGGGGAATATGCTGAAGCGCTTGATCTGGTGGAACGCTCGCTGATCCGCAATTCACGCAATTATAAGGCCCGTAATCTTAAGGCGGCTATGCTGCGCAAGCTGGGGCTTCTTGATCAGGCAAAGGCATTTGCGCTTGAAACATCTGAACTCGATATCGCTGACTTCGGTGCATATAACGAGCAGGCGCTGGCACTCGGAGCCTTGGAAGAGACTGCGGCTGCACAAGAGGTTCTGCACGGACTGAATCTCCTGATGCGAAATGACGCGCACAATTATCTGAATCTGATCTCCGACTATATGAGCTGCGGTCTTCTGGAAGAGGCTATTGTAGTAGGTAAAAGAGCGGTTCAGGGCGGAAACTCCGTGTATCCGATGCTGCATTATGCACTGGGTGAGCTGTATGCACTAGCGGGTCAGCCTGAGCAAGCGGAAGATCAGCGCCGTGCCGGCCAAGTGGCTGATCCTGCGTATTGCTTCCCTAATACCTTGTTCGAGCTTGATCTGCTGGAAAGCACCGTAAAAGCCAGTCCCGAAGATGACCGGGCGTACTATTACCTTGGCAACTTTTATTATGATAAAAAACGTCCGGAAGAGGCTATTGCATGCTGGGAGCGTTCCCGCGAGCTTCGGGGAGATTTCGCCACGGTTCACCGCAACCTGGGGCTTGCCTATTTCAATAAGCAGAGCAACCCGCAGGCGGCATTGGTTTCGCTGGAGCAAGCGTATGCCTGCTCGCCAGAGGATGTGCGGATTCTGTTCGAACTGGATCAGCTCCGCAAGAAGCTCGCTTGGATGTCCCGGGAGCGTCTCGGCATTCTTGAATCCAAGCGCAGCCAGGTTGAGCAGCGGGATGATCTTTTTGTGGAATATGTCACCTTATTGAATAATCTTGACCGGTACGAGGAAGCCATTGAAGCATTAAGCTCACGGAATTTCCATCCTTGGGAAGGCGGGGAAGGCAAGGTAACCGGACAGTACAAACTGGCTCATACCGAGCTTGGAAAAACGTGCATTCAGCAAGGCCGCTACAGGGAAGCTGTCGCCCATTTCCAGCAAGCGCTGGTATATCCGCTCAACCTGGGTGAAGGCAAACTGGAGGGTGCCCAGGAGAACAATATTTATTATTATCTGGGTGTGGCATACGAAGGTCTGAAGCTGGAGAAGGAAGCTTTGGAGAGCTACACGGCAGCTTCACAGGGTCTGGAGGAGCCTGCAAGCGCAATGTTCTATAATGATCAGCCGCCGGAAATGATTTTCTATCAAGGGCTCGCCTGGTTGAAGCTCTACAATGAAAAGGAAGCGAAACGCCGCTTTAATAAATTGATTGATTTTGCAGAGAAGCATATTTTTGATGAGATCAAAATTGATTATTTTGCAGTGTCTCTTCCGGATTTCCTGGTGTTTGAGGATGATCTGGACCGCCGCAATGTCATTCATTGCCGGTATATGCGGGGACTCGGGCTGCTCGGGCTTGGCCTTGTCAAAGAAGCGGCAGCAGAGCTGGAGACCGCCCTGGAAATGGAGCCGAATCATCAAGGAGCGATTATCCACCACCGGTTATGCAGCACAGAAACGAACTGACTTGATGCGATTACAATATATAGGCGGAAGGTTGCGGATATCTTGATCACAGAAGGGCGCTACGCAGTAAGACTGGAGGAGGGCTGGAGCTTCCAGCCTGATCCTCTGAACCAAGGAGAACGGGAAGGATGGCCGGCTAACGGCTTGCCTTCTCCGGCCGCTGTATCTGTTCCGCATACCTGGAATGTTCAGGAAGGTCTTGAGGAATACCGCGGGGCAGGATGGTACGAGCAAATATTAAATATTCCTGAGGAATGGACCGGCTGCCGGATACGAATCCGGTTTGAAGCGGTTTACCGCGACAAGGACATATGGGTGAATGGCGTCCAAGCAGGCAGCCATTACAATTCGGGCTATACCCCGTTTGAAGTCGATCTTACCCCGCATATTCTCATTGCTGCCGGGAACCGGATTGTAATTAAAGTAGACAATGCGAACAGTGATGCGGCATTGCCTAAAGGGGGCAGCTTTGACTGGGCGGATGACGGCGGCCTGATACGGCCGTTAACCCTTATCGTAACGGGCCGTACAGCCGTGGAACAGGTCCGGGTGGAGCCTAAGGTTATCTTTGCTGATAATGGCAACAGCGCAGGTGGCAAACTATCCGCCCACATTAAGCTGTGTGAACCGGGCGAGACCGTCAGTGCAGACATCGCCGTTTACCGGAACGAAGCCCGGATTTGGCAAGGGACCCAAGAAGTGCAGGCTGGAGTCCCGGCATGGGGAGTTGCTGATATCGAGCTGCCTGAAGTCGATCTGTGGCATTTTGACCAACCTCATTTATATCAGCTTGAGGTTGTTCTGCGCAAGGGAGACAAGGTTCAGGATCGTGTTCTCCGCACCTTTGGCTTCCGTGAGATTGTGGTGAAGGGCCATGAGCTTTGGCTGAACCGTGAACCGGTCCGTCTGATGGGTGTGGAGTGGATGCCCGGCTCTCATCCTGATGTTGGGATGGCAGAGCGAATAGAGGACCTGACCGCCATGCTGGAAAGGCTAAAAGAGGCAAACTGTGTAATCACGCGATTCCACTGGCAGCAAGGCAATGATCTGCTGGACTGGTGTGACCGTAACGGCCTATTGGTGCAGGAGGAAATTCCGCATTGGCAGCAGCCGGCAGAGCCGGACAATGACACATTCATGCTGGCGATGGCTCAAGCCAGGGAGATGATCATGGATCATTCTCACCATCCGTGTATTTTTGCCTGGGGAATGGGAAATGAGCTGGATGGCCAATCCGAAGTGACCCTGCGTTACATGGAGCGGCTCAAACAGGAGATTGTGCAGCTAGACTCTACCCGGCTCGTCAATTATGTGAGCAACACGCTTCAGCTTCAGCCGGCCAAGGACGCGACAGGTGCCGGAGATATGCTGATGTGGAACGATTATATCGGAACCTGGCATGGGGATTTGGATGAAAATGAAGTGATCCGGCAGATTATTGCTGACCATCCGGCTAGGCCGATGGTTGTCGCTGAATATGGTCTGTGTGAACCTGCATATGAAGGCGGCGATGCCAGAAGAATTAACATTCTTCTGGACAAAACAGAAATATACCGCCGTTATCCTCAATTTGCAGCATTAATATTTTTCAGCCTGAACGATTACCGTACTCAAATGGGGGAGGACGGAGAGGGCAGAATGAGGCAAAGGATTCATGGCTCGCTTGATATTTACAACCGGACGAAGCCATCGTTTGCCGCCTTGCGCGAGCTTTCGTCACCGCTTATGCTGGCCGGGGAGCCGGTATGGAAGGACGGCGGGCTTGAGGTGACTCTGAAATGCCGGGCCGATATTCCTTGCTATGCTGTTAAAGGTTATACTCTAACTGTCTCCCCTGCGGATGGCCGGGCAAGCAAGCTGGTAATACCCGATTTATATCCCGGAGATATCAAGACCATGCATATCCCGTTACCGTCGGGTGCTGCTCATAACCAAACGTTGTCCATTCAACGTCCTGCCGGCTTCAGTGTGCTGGAACGGCAATTGGACTGATCGAAGCAACCCCTTTGTATCATGCGTAAAGAAGTCATCTATACAGATGGCTTCTTTACGCTGTTGATCGGAGGGTTTTTTTTAGTTACTCAAAGCTGTTTTTGTTGTTCCGATACATATTGGGAGTTGTCCCCGTCAGTGCTTTAAATACCCGGTAAAAATGCGTTGGTGTATCAAAGCCGCATATCTCGGAGATGAGACTCACATTATCCTCCGTCTCCAGCAGCAGCTCTTTTGCCTTAATAATACGCTTGGCATTGATATAACTGGTGATATTCATCGAGGTCAGCTTCTTGAACAGACGGGAAAAATGAGGCGCTGAGACATTGGCATCGGCGGCTAAAGACGCCAGACTGCATTCGCGTTCCGGGTGCTCGTCAATTTTTCTCAGAGCATTCATCATCCAGGAGGGAGCGATCCGCGGGCTTTTGGGGTGAGTATGGATGTTTACCATAAGGTGCCGGTTATAGCGTAACAGCAGTTGATTCAGGCTGATTAACAGCGATTCCCGGTAGCCGATGCTGCGGGTATTCAGCTCTTCTGACATCAGGGCCAGCGTCTCCTCTGTCCGTAGTTTCAGATTTTCGGGCAAGGTGAACTTGTATGATGATTGCTGCCTTGCGATTTCGAAGCATAACAGGTGGGAATAGGAGTCATCCAAAGTGGTTCTGGAAACCAAAGCAGGCGCAAAAAATATAGCGGAAGAAACGATGGGATTGTGATAATCAGGCAGGGAATGATGAATGGTATTGCCCGGAATTACAAACAAATCTCCAGGCTGCTGTTCATACCAGGTGTTATCAATGAAAAAAATACCGTTTCCCTGATGAATATAGACAAGCTCATACCGGTCATGGATGTGATCCGGGAGCTCGTTATCCTGATTCTTGGCCGTTTGATAGACCAGCTCATACGGAAACAAAGGGTCACCGTAAAATGGTTTGCGAATCGGCTTCATTTGCAAGGTCCCTCTTTTTAATAACGGATAAAAGATGAGTGTATAATATCAAATATTGTTATAAACATGCAAGAAACAGACATTACAATAACTTTAATTTTGATATATTCTTTTAAAAAAGAAACCTTTACTTTTCAGCAGAGAGACTACTTAAAGGATGTGATAACGTGAGAATTGACTCCCATCAGCATTATTGGAAGATTTCCCGGGGGGATTATGGCTGGATCACACCGGCGCTTCCAGTGCTGTATCGCGATTTTATGCCGGACGATTTGGAAGCGGTATTACAACGGCATGAGCTGGATGGAAGTATTCTGGTTCAGGCTGCGCCTACCGCAGAAGAGACGGAATTTATCCTGTCTATCGCAGATCGTCATTCATCCGTATTAGGGGTTGTGGGATGGCTGGATTTATTTGATCCCGGGCACCGCCTGCAGTATGAAATCTACCGCCGGAACCCCAAATTCGCCGGTTTTCGGCTAATGATTCAAGATATGCCGGATGCGTCCCGTATTCTGGAACCGGACTTTCTGGAGGCGCTTCGCGGTTATGCGGCGGAGAAGGTTCCTGTTGATCTGCTGGTGGTATCAGGCCAGTTGGAGTTCGTGCTTCCGATGCTGCGGCAGCTTCCAGAGCTGCATGCCGTTATCGACCATATTGCCAAACCTTCCATTAAACAAGCGGAGATCGAGCCGTGGTTTTCTTATATGGAAGAAATATCACGTTTTCCTAATATCTATTGCAAGCTGTCCGGTATGGTGACTGAAGCCGATGCACAGACATGGAAGCTTGAGGATTTTACCCCTTATATAAGCCGGGTGCTGGAGCTGTTTGGCCCGGATAGAGTTATGTTTGGCAGCGACTGGCCTGTATGCCTGCTGGCTGCTGAATACGGGGAGGTTGTCGAGATTTTACTTCGTTCTTTACCGGATAGCTGGGGGGAGCAGGAACAAGCGCGTCTATTCGGCCTGAATGCAAAGGAGTTCTATCAACTATGAGCAGCCTGAATACGGTTCACCCGGAAGGGTTGGAACAGATACGAACGCTGCCGGTAACTGTCCTGCAGATTGGCGAAGGGAACTTTTTGCGCGGTTTTTTTGACTGGATGATGAACGAATGCATCAGGCGGAATCTATTCCCGGGGAGTATCGCCGTGATGCAGCCCCGTCCTTCAGGACAAGACAGTATTGCCAGACTGGCTTCCCAGGATGGCTTGTACACGCTGGTGACACGCGGTTTGGAAGCAGGAGTCCCTGTCAGCAGGACAGAGATCATTTCCGTGTTCTCGAAGGTATTCGATCCCTATACGGAGTGGGAAGAATTCAAGAGATTGGCCGTTAGCCCCGGGCTCCGGGTTGTTGTGTCCAACACGACGGAAGCGGGACTAAGCTATCTGCCGGAACCGCTAGGCTCAGGTCCGATTCTTTCGTTCCCGGGCAAAATAGCCTATCTGCTGTATTTAAGATACACGGCTTACCCGGATTCAAGCAGTCATGGACTGATCTTTCTTCCCTGTGAGCTGCTGGAGCGTAATGGAGAAGCCTTGCGCGATGCTGTGCTTAAATATGCCGACGATTGGGGATTTTCGGCTGAATTCAAGGAATGGGTCATCCGCCACAACCGTTTTCTGAATTCACTGGTTGACCGAATTGTTACAGGGTACCCGGAAGAAGCCCAAGCGGAGGCCTGGTTCGAAGAATGGGGATACCGGGACCGCATGCTGTGTACGGCAGAGCCGTATCATCTCTGGGCGATTGAAGCGGAACCGGAGCTTGGCAAGCTGCTTCCTTTTCATGAAGCGGGACTTAATGTGCATTGGACGAACGATCTTGTTCCTTTTCAGCAGCGGAAGGTGAGAATACTGAACGGCATGCATACCTGGATGGCTCCGCTTGGACTGTTGTACGGTGTAGGTCATGTGCGTGAGCTGCTGGAGCATGAAGAACTGGGAGAACGCCTTCGGCTGCTGGCGGGTAGAGAGATTATTCCGGCGCTTCCCTATCCCGCAGAAGAAATGGAGGCCTACGCGGCAGAGGTTCGGGACCGCTTCGCGAACCCGCACATTGTCCATCGGCTGTCTGCTATCGCCATGAATTCGCTGAGCAAGTTCAGAATACGGCTGCTTCCTTCACTGGCCTGGTATGAAGAGCAGGGGCGGGCTGTGCCTGAACAATTGATGCTGGGACTTGCCGGGTTGTTGCGTTATTACAAAGTAAACCGTGAGCCGGACGGGACATTCACCGGAACGGCTTTTAACGGGCAGAGCTATACCGTCAGCGATAATGCGGCGCAGCTTGAACGAATGGCTGAGATCTGGAGCTGCGCATCGGCAGCAGGAGAAGCATTAAGCCAGACCGTAAATGTTCTGCTGGCTGAGGAATTATTCTGGGGCCAATCGCTCGCGGAATGGGCCTGTCTCGCCGATAACGTGACGGCCTGGCTGACTACTTGGGAAAGGATGAATACGGCATGAGCGATTGGGTACGGCTGTCGCAAAGGGATCAAGTGGTGATCGCATTGCGCTCTTTTCAAGCCGGAGAAAGACTGGAAGTTGAAGAAGGCGCAGAAATCGTTATTCAAGAGGATGTTGCCAAAGGACATAAGATTCTGACCGTTCCTGTATCAGAGGGTGAAGATATCTTGAAGTTCGGGTACTCCATTGGGAAAGCAAAGGCTGATCTGGAGCCGGGAGTCTGGGTGCACACGCATAATTTGCGTACAGGACTTTCCGGGATACTGGATTACCGTTATGAGCCGAAGCCGGTAGAATTTCAAGCTGCCCCCACCGGTTCGGGTGTGTTCCAAGGATATGTGCGCTCAAACGGCGAGGTGGGTATCCGCAACGAAATCTGGATCATCAACACAGTGGGATGCATTAATAAAACCTGTGAAATTCTGGCCCGGAGAGGCGCAGAGAAGTTTCGGGACCGGGTAGACGGTGTCTATCATTTCGCCCATCCTTACGGCTGCTCTCAGCTTGGCGATGACTTGGTTCATACGGCACAGCTTCTGGCTTCGCTCGTCAATCATCCGAATGCCGCAGGGGTGCTCGTTGTAGGCTTGGGCTGCGAAAATAATCAAATCAATGACTTCCGTCAAGCCATCGGGGCTGTCGATCCGGGCCGTATCCGGTTTATGCTCTCACAGGATGAGGAGGATGAGCTGGAAACCGGAATGGCTCTAATCGAAGAGCTTGCGGATTATGCTGCGGTCTTCAAACGGGAATCCGTGCCGGTATCCAGGCTGAAGATTGGACTAAAATGCGGAGGGTCCGACGGTCTGTCCGGCATTACGGCTAACCCGCTGGCAGGCTCTATCGCGGATCGCGTTACTGCACATGGCGGAACGGCTATTCTAACTGAGGTTCCCGAAATGTTCGGAGCGGAAACCATCTTTATGAACCGGGCAAAGGACGAAGCGGTTTTTGGACAGATTGTATCGCTTATCAATGATTTCAAACAATATTTCATCCGCCATAACCAGGAGATTTATGAGAATCCATCGCCGGGGAATAAGGCTGGAGGGATAAGCACGCTGGAAGAAAAATCACTGGGCTGCACTCAAAAGGGCGGCCATGCCATTGTCAGTGATGTGGTCAGCTACGGTAAGCGCGTAACGGAAACGGGTCTTAATTTGCTTGAAGCTCCGGGCAACGACCTGGTGTCCGTGACAGCATTGTCGGCAGCAGGAGCACATCTGGTGCTGTTTACAACCGGGCGGGGCACACCTTTTGGCGGACCGGTGCCGACGGTAAAAATCTCTTCGAACAGCGAGCTTGCAGCCCGAAAACGGAACTGGATTGATTACAATGCAGGCCAGCTTCTTGAAGGCAAGACGATGAGCGGATTGACGGATGAGCTGTGGGAGCAGATCATCCGCATCGCTTCCGGCGACAGCCGGACGCTTAACGAAGTGAATGGCTTTAAAGAAATCGCCATATTTAAGGATGGGGTGACTTTATAATGAAGTATCGAAAATTGGGCAACACGGGGCTTGAAGTCTCGGCACTCAGCTTTGGCGCATCTTCTCTGGGGTCCGTATTCCGGCAGACCGATGATAAGGATAGCATCCGAACCGTCCATGCCGCCATTGATGCCGGCATTAATTACATTGATGTTTCACCTTATTATGGACTTACCAAGGCGGAGACTGTGCTTGGTCAAGCCTTATTGGAAATTCCGCGCGACAGGTTTCTCTTGTCTTCGAAAGCAGGAAGGTATGGAGAGGACACGTTTGATTTCAGTGCCAAACGTATTTTTAGCAGTGTAGACGAAAGCCTATCACGTCTTCATACCGACTATCTGGATGTGCTGTTCCTTCATGACATCGAATTTGTGCCGGCAGAGATCATTCTGGAAGAAGCCGTGCCTGCGATGCAGAAGCTGAAAGAACAAGGGAAAATCCGGTATAGCGGTATAAGCGGACTGCCGCTGCCGCTTTTTGAGAAGCTTTTGCCGCAGATTGAAGTGGATGCTATTCTCTCGTATTGCCATTATTCCTTAAATGATACGTCTTTGTTAAATCTTCTGCCTTTGCTTAACAGCCAAGGCATTGGACTTGTGAATGCTTCCCCACTGTCCATGGGCCTCTTGAGTACGCGTGAACCGGCCGCTTGGCATCCGGCACCGCAGGAATTAAAGATTGCCTGCAGACAAGCCGCAGAATATTGCGCAGATCAGGGAGTAGATATTGCGAGGCTGGCAGTCCAGTACGCTACCAGGGATGAACGTATCCCGACCACCCTGGTAAGTACCGCCAGCCCGGATAACATCACGAAGAATGCAGCCTGGTCGGATGAGCCATTGGATGAAGAGCTGCTTCGCGTTGTGCTCGAAATTCTTGCTCCGGTCCATAATCTAACCTGGGCAAGCGGACGTCCCGAATATAACGGCTTATTCGAATAGACAAGGAGATGCAGGGATCATGAGAGGAATTGTATGTGAAGAGATTGGAAGATTTGCTTATCATGAGGATCTTACAGAACCGGTAAGAGCAGAAGGTGAAGCGGTTGTCCGGATTCATCGCATCGGTATTTGCGGTACGGACTTGCACGCCTATCAGGGAAATCAGCCGTTCTTCAGCTATCCCCGCGTGCTTGGGCATGAGCTGGCCGGTATTATTGAAAGCATTGGCGCGAATGAGGCTGGGCTCCGTGCAGGTGATCAAGTAAGCATTATCCCATATATGCATTGCGGAGAGTGCCCGGCCTGCTTGAGCGGTAAAACGAATTGCTGCAAAAATATGAAGGTTTTCGGCGTGCATATTGACGGAGGCATGAGGGAACGAGTAGTTATACCTGCCCAACATTTGCTCAAAACAGAAGGCCTTACCCTGGACCAGTCCGCGATGCTTGAACCGCTTGCGATTGGGGCGCATGCCATACGCCGCTCAGGAATCCGCCCAGGGGACACCGTACTCGTTATTGGAGCTGGACCGATCGGTCTGGGCGTTATGGCTTTGGCCCGTTTTGCCGGTGCTTCTGTCATTGCAATGGATGTGAATGAGGAGCGTCTGAAGTTTTGTCAGACATGGGCTAAAGTTGAGCATACCGTTAATGCCCTTGTGTCCCCCGAAGAGCAGCTTTCCAAGCTGACGAACGGCAATCTGGCACCGGTTGTCATTGATGCGACCGGGAACGCAGGCTCCATGACCGGGGCGTTTGGATATGTCGCTCACGGCGGAACGCTAGTGTATGTTGGACTGGTAAAGAGTGATATTACTTTTAATGATCCGGATTTTCATAGCCGTGAAATGACCCTTATGGGAAGCCGCAATGCAACCAAGGAGGATTTTGATTATGTCCTGAAGGCAATAAGTGCCGGATACGCGGATATGGACCTGTATATCTCGCACCGCAGCTCCTTTGAGGATATGATATCCAAATTCGATGGCTGGCTGAAGCCAGAATCCAAAGTAATCAAAGCAATTGTTGAACTCTAGTATATTCAAAATAATGGAGGCCACCCTTAGATGAATATTCAATTTAGCTCTCCTGCGGTGCATTGGGTAGAAGCGCTGCCTGTCGGAAATGGCAGGCTCGGCGCAATGATCTTCGGCGGTATTGAGCATGAACGTCTCGCCTTGAATGAAGACACCTTGTGGTCCGGGTATCCGCGGGATTGGAATAATCCTGGAGCCAAGGAAGTTCTGCCAAAGGTAAGAGAACTCATTGCAGAGCAAAAGTACGAGGCAGCGGATCAGTTATGCAAGCAGATGATGGGCCCGTATACGCAATCCTACCTGCCATTCGGTAATTTGCAAATCTGGATGGATCACGGCCAGTTAAGCAGCGGGGATTACAGCCGGAAGCTGGATCTGTCTACAGGTATCGTAACGGTCACTTATACCATTGGAGGCGTTCGATACACCCGTGAAATATTCGCGTCATACCCGGATCAGGCAGTAATCGTCAGGCTGTCGGCGAGCAAGGAGGGAGGGCTAAGCTTCCGGGCAACCCTGGATAGTCCGATCAGGTACACGACAAGGGTGGACGGAGATCATTTTACGCTATCCGGTACAGCGCCTGAATATGTCGCTCCCAATTATTACGATGTAGAAGATCCGGTAAGGTATGGCGATCCCGAGACATCCAAAAGCTTGCGCTTTCATGGCCGGTTGGCGGCTATTCAGAAAGGCGGCGCCTTTAAGGCCGATGCAGACGGCCTCCATGTCACTGCAGCGACTGAAGCGACGCTCTACTTCAGTGCAGCGACGACGTTTGACCCCGGCATGGGTGCAATACATGCGGAGCGTAGTCCGGGACCATTGACCGCTGAGGTGATTCACTCGTTAAGCGGGAAGGGGTATGCCGAAATCCGGCAACGCCATCTGGAGGATCACCGCCGGTTATTTGACAGAGTCGATTTGCAACTAGGTGAAAGCTTGGCACCCGCTGATATGGCGACCGACCAGCGGATTGCCGAATACGGGAGCAGCGATCCCGGCCTGGTGGAGCTGCTGTTCCATTACGGCCGCTACCTGCTGATCGCAAGCTCCCGTCCGGGAACCCAGCCGGCTAATCTTCAGGGAATATGGAATCAGGATACACGTGCGCCGTGGAGCAGTAATTATACGCTTAATATCAATGCGGAAATGAACTATTGGCCGGCGGAAATCTGCAACATGGCGGAAATGCATGAGCCGCTCATTGATTATATCGGCAGACTTGCCGTTAACGGCAGGAAGACCGCAGAGATCAATTATGGGGCAAGAGGCTGGGTTGCCCACCACAATGCCGATCTGTGGGCCCAGACCGCTCCCGTAGGGGATTTTGGCGATGGCGATCCGGTGTGGGCATTCTGGACCATGGGTGGGATATGGCTGACTCAGCATCTTTGGGAGCACTATGCGTTCAGCGGGGATGAGACCTATTTGCGGGATACGGCTTATCCGGTGATGAAGGAGTCGGCACTGTTCTGTATGGACTGGCTGATTGAGAATAAGGACGGTTATCTCATAACCTCTCCCTCCACCTCCCCTGAGCATTTGTTCAAGACTCAAGAAGGGCGTTATGCCGCCGTCAGCGCAGCCGCAACCATGGATTTATCTCTGATCGCGGAGCTGTTTGAGAATTGTATCCGGTCAGCGGAGCTGCTGAAGATTGATGAAGATTTCGCTCAAAGCCTCAAGGGAGCCAAAGATAGACTGCTGCCTCTGCAAATCGGGGCCCAGGGCCGGCTTCAGGAATGGTCGGTAGATTTTGAAGATGAGGATGTCCATCACCGCCATGTCTCCCATCTGGTGGGCGTGTACCCCGGACGGCTAATTACCGGGCAATCGGCCCCCCAGCTATTTCAGGCGGCGAGAAAATCGCTTGAAATTCGTGGTGACGGGGGAACAGGCTGGAGCCTGGGCTGGAAAATCGGTCTATGGGCGAGGTTCAAGGATGGCGACCGGGCAGAGCGGCTGATCTCAAATCTCTTGAATCTGGTGAAGCCGAACGAACCGGCCAAACATGAAAAAGGCGGAGTATATCCGAATCTATTTGATGCGCATCCTCCGTTTCAAATCGACGGCAACTTTGCAGCAACGGCGGGAATCGCGGAAATGCTGCTGCAATCCCACGAGGGGTATCTTGAATTTCTGCCTGCATTGCCCGCACGCTGGCAGGAGGGCTCGGTCAAGGGATTGAGGGCCCGCGGCGGCTTTGAAGTCAGCCTGAACTGGAAGGATGGCCGGACGGCGGAAGCGGAGATTGTTGCTAATCTTGGCGGAGTATGCTCCGTCCTTGCCGACTCGCCGGTATGGGTCGGGGGAGAGGGAGCGAAGAAGCAGGTGGAGCCCTCAGACGGCCTGATTAAATTCCCGGTAACAGCCGGAGAGAAGTATGTGCTGTCTTTTACAGAATAAGTGATTGCGGCTATACACAAGATGATGATCACAAAAATTGGTATCCGATAATAATACAGCGTTGTGAAAGCAACTTGTCTTCGGATGAGTTGCTTTTTGATTTCCGGGGTGGGATTTAGCAATCAAGCCGGAGCCGTCAGGGCTGAGGCCACAGTAGGAAGCAGGCTCGCTGCATGGGAATGAAAGGGAAGGGATCTTGATAATGAAATGGGAAATGGGCACAATACGAGGGATTCTTTCTACCAGAGATAGGGAGTCGGAAGTGCTTTTGAAGATGCGGGGGCTCTACCTTTTTACAGGACTGGCTGGAGGGATCTTTAATCCTTACGTGACTTCACTGCTTGTTCATCAAGGATTGACCAGCCAGGTGATCGGGGTCATGATGGCATTTGGCACCTTGCTTGCCATTTTGGTTCAGCCCCTCTGGGGGATTATGGTAGACCGCTATCAAAGAACACGTCTGGTGCTGATCCTGACCTTGATCGTTCCGGGAACGCTGGTTTATTTTTATAACGTTAAATGGCTTGCGGTTATTATTCTGGTGTACAGCCTGTACACTATTTTTCAGAGTACCCAGACTCCAATTGCTGATTCGTATGCTGTGGAGGCTGCCCGTGCGGCGGGTACTTCCTATGGGACGATCCGGCTGTTCGGCAGTATTGGCACCGCGCTGGGAGGCTATTTTGGCGGATTATATCTCAACTGGCTGGGGATTACGGAGTTATGGATTCCGTTTCTGGTCTTTAATCTGCTTGCGCTGACTCTTGTGATCACCATTCCCACCAATGTGGACAGGAAATCTACAACCGTATCCTTTTCGCAGGGGATCAGGCAATTGCTCAGCAACCGGGTGTTTTTGCTCTTTCTGGCTGGCTGCTTTCTGGTCAACCAGACCTTAACGGCCTTTAACTCGTTTTTCGTGCTTTCTTTTCAAATGTCTGGCGGAAGCTTTGCGTGGTCCGGGATTGCCCTGCTTATTGCTTCTATAACCAATGTTCCCGCTATGCTGGCTGCATCCAAAGTACTCAGGAAATATGGCTATGAAAAAACACTCATGTTCGCTTCAACGGCTTACATGCTGCGCTGGGCGCTTCAGTGGCTGATTCCGGTCCCAGGTGTTATGATAGGAGTCCAAGTGCTGCATGGTCTTTCCTTTGGCTTTTTCTATATCGCTGCCGTGGAATATGTAGCTTCCGTAACAGGCAAAGAGCTGCAGGCCACAGGACAAAGTCTGTTTAATATGGTGTTTGTGGGCCTCGGCGGCATTATCGGGAATTTGCTGAACGGTTATTTGCTGGAGGCTGGCGGACCCGGCTTAATGTATTTCTCCTGCACAGTCAGTGCTGCGCTCGGCACATTGATGCTGTACAGGGTAAAGGTTGTATCGCACCGTAATCAATAACATCAATAGGGAAGGGGAGAGGCTATTGAAGCGCAGTTGGTACAGTCGAATGCTTTTTTCGTACTTCCCTGTCTTTCTTTTAGTGGTATCCGTATTGATTGTGCTGGCCTTTATTATCGTAACCGAGCTGTCCCGCAGCGAAACTCAAAAAGCCAACTATATCTCAACAAGCTATATTGTGGACACTGTTGAACGGTCTCTGAGCGATGTGCAGATGAGTGTGATTCAGGAAATTGAGAGCAATTATTTCTATAACGATTTTTTTGACCAATCCGGCAGTGCATATCCCGCGAACAGTTCCTACGAAATCGTGCAAAGCATGAACAACCTGGCTGAACGCTTCAGCCTGATCGACTCTATCTATCTATACCGCAACAAGGATGCGAAGATTCTAAGCCAAAGCGGGTACGTGGATCTGGAGTTTTTTCATGAAGCTGATTTTATACACCATATTCCTAAGGAAAAAGATCAGCTTGCGTGGAGCCCTGTGCGGATGTTCCAGCCAAGGAATTCCAAGCAGCCGCATCAGGTGGTCAGCCTGGTCAGAAGGCTCCCGATTCCTTATGGCTCGGAAGGTTATATTGTGATCAATGTCAATGTGTACCGTTTGGAGCGCATGGTGGACAGTCTGACGAATGGAGAATTGTCATTCCTGAGAATGAAGGATTCAGCCGGTACGCTGGTGTACGATTCCTCCGAATCAACGGGCGATAAGAATATCAGGATACTGTCTACCATAAAAGCGGAAAATTTGGGTTGGACTTTTGAGAGTGGACTCAAAGCAGGCCGGTTATTTGCCTGGATCTCAGTCATTTCCTATGTCTGGTTTATTATTGGGCTTGTAACGATCTCTTTGGGCGTACTCTATATTATATATATCACCAGGCGCAATTACAGGCCGATTCATCAGTTAATGGTGCGGATTCAATCGCTGCAGTTGCGTGGCAAGAATGAGGCTCCTGCTTCCATCGAATCGGATGAGCTGACTCTGATGCACAACGCACTGGACAAGCTGGTTCAAATAACAACCGATTACGAGCGGGAGCGCTATGAGAATCTGATTATTCAACGCAGGCAACTGTTCATGGATATTACCACCGGAGAACGGCTGAATGATATCCCGGAAAGATTGGAAACGCTGGACCCTTTTGAGGGCAAAGGGGATTTCGGTGCCTATGTTGTATTCGCGGCCGACATGAATCGTCTGGATGAATTTCAGGCGTTGTCTCTGCAGGACCAGAACCTACTGAAGTTTGCCCTGACCAATGTATTGAGCAATCTGATGGCGGAGAAGCAGATGCAGGCTTGGTCCGAGTGGATAAGCGGCCAGCGTGTGGTTACCATTATTGGACTTAGAGAACAGCAATCCACTTATGATGCAGAAAGCCTGCTTGATCTGGCGAAGAGCTGCCATAGCTGGGTACTGGAGAATCTGCGGATTTCTCTCTCGCTCGGCATCGGCTCTGTTGTCTCCCGTTGGGAGGATATCCATCTTTCTTATGCGGCAGCAGACGAGTTGCTTAGCCACAGGCTGTCGCTGGGAACCGATATTGTAGCGGATAACGCAGATCAGCCGGATGATTCAGCGATGCAGAGTTATATTTATTTCGAGGATTTCACGCAGTTGGTCCGGGAATTCCGTCTCTCAGGGGAGAACTGGCGAACCAGGCTGGTCGAATTATTCGACTCCTTCCGGAAGAACCGCTTGAAGGATAACGAGATTTACATGCTGCTGGAAGTTATGCTGCAACTGCTGGAACGGGAGTTTGGCGGGCTTTCTGAAACCCTTGACCGGCAGTTTGCGAGAGCCAGGATAGCTGACATGAAGGAGCAAATCAGAAAGTGTACTGAGCTTGAGGAGATCAGTGAAATTTTAACGGAATGGCTCAATGAGACTTACCATGTCTATGTTTCCGTGAATGAGCTGAAGAGCCACCGGGTCATGATTACCGAGGTTAAGCATTATATCGAGGAGAACTACGTTAACTCCGATCTTTCCTTGAACCATCTTAGTGAACGGTTTCGAATATCCGGCAAATATGCCAGCTATTTGTTCAAGGAAGAGTTCAACATGAAATTTGTAGATTTCCTTGCAGAGCTTCGGGTAAGCAAAGCCAAGGAATTGCTGGACCGGACAGCGGACAGTATTCAGGATATTGCCATACAGGTTGGTTACGCCAACGCCATTACCTTCGGGAGAGTCTTCAAACGGGTAACGGGAATGACACCCGGCGATCACCGGAAGCTTAAATTAAATAAAGATGACGAATAATAAAAGCGTAAATCCGGACAAGCGGCTTCGGGTTTACGCTTTTATTCAATAGGGAAATAAATACAAGTAACGAACTGTGTTATTTATATGTTAGATATATAATTGCAAAACACATGAAAGCGGTTAACTTCTGTGCGAAAATTGTATAAATGTTATGAAAAATGACACAAACCATTGAAATTCATCAGAAAAATCAATATGAAACATGTATATTGTGTAAAAATACTAATGATGTGATAATACGTTCCATGATCGGGCCGCATGAATTAGAAAAACAAAAGGGCGGCTGGATTAATATCAACATTCGAAAGGGTAAGGTGATAGGGATATGGTAATCGGTCACACCAAAAGAAAAATGGCTCTTGGTCTTTCGGCAGTTCTTGTTTCTTCAGTGTTATTGTCAGCGTGTTCATCAGAGAATTCCAGCGCAAGCAACGGTGGGAATTCAGGACAAGCCGGAAGCTTGAAAATCGAAATTTTTGATCGCGGCAACGCACCTGCAGGTCAAACGGCAGCCAACAATTTTTTGACCAATTACGTTAAAGAAAATTTCGGTAAAGCTAACAATATTGATGTTGAATTTGTCCCGATTCCCCGCTCGGAAGAAGTGACCAAGCTTAATGTATTGATGGCTAGCGGTACCGATATTCCCGACATCGTCTTCACCTATGACTCTGGTACATTTAACAAATATGCTGAGCAAGGCGGGCTAACAGATCTAACATCTCTATTAGATGAACACGGTCAGAACCTGAAATCCTTCCTTGGAGAAGATACATTGAAATACGGCCAGTATGGAGGCGTTCAGTACGCTATTCCTGCAAAACGTTCGACGGTCGGCAAATATGCCTCATTTATTCGCCAGGATTGGCTGGATAAGCTGGGATTGCCGGTTCCTGCCACCACCGATGAATTGTACAATACGCTAAAAGCCTTCAAGGAGAAGGACCCGGGTGAGACCGGCGGAAAAGTAATTCCACTTGGTATGACGATTGCTCCCGGACAGTACGAATCTCTGATTTGGTCCTTTATTAAGCCTGTGACGGACCAGGAGCGGTTTGAACTCACACAGAATCTGAGCTCCAGAGATTACCCGGTGCTGTTGCCCGGCTTCAAAGACGGCGTTCAATATTTGAACAAGTTGTACAACGAAGGCTTGATTAGCAAGGACTTTGCCTTGGATGAGAATAAGGAGACAATTACGCAGAATATTGGCTCTGGGATAGTGGGAGCATTCAGCGATGACAATGATGCCATCTTCTATCCGGACGGCACTTATGATGTGCTGTCGCAGAATAAACCGGATGCGGTTCTTACCGCTATTGATCCATATACGAACAGTGAAGGCAAGCATGCTAAGCCGGTTTCCGCTCCTAACGGCATGTACATCATGATTCCGAAATCCAGCAGGCATGCGGTTGAAGCGATTAAGTATCTGAACTGGATGGCTTCCGATGACCACTTGTTATACATCCAGAACGGGATCGAAGGAGAGCATTATACACTTGAGGATGGCGTTCCTGTCTCGATTCCGGACATGTCTGTAGAGTCGGCTAACAAGCTGGTTGGCGGCGGGGATATTGGCATTATCGCCAATGGCCGTATTTTTGAGAGCCAGGAGAAGAATGATAAGGCTTTTGTAAAGAGCTTCAGAGCCAAGTATCAAGACATTATTGCGAAGTCGCTGGCCATTTCGAACACCGATGCCATTGAACCCGTCTTCACCAAACGCCCGATTGAAGCTGAGAGCAAATACGGCACTACACTTAGTGAAAAAGCGAAGCAACTGATTGTGAAATCAACAATGGTGTCCCCTGATCAATTTGATGCGACCTATGAGAGCATGCTGAAGGATTATATGTCTAATGGCGGACAGGCTATTCTGGATGAACGCAAGGCTGCTTACGCAGAGAATAAATAAGGTCTGACCAGGAACGGCGCGGTCACTAGGCCGCGCTGCTCCTAATACAAGCCCCTGATAGAACGGAGGAGGAACCGGTTTGGGACACACTCGTTATTTTCGCAGAAATTGGCAGATGTACGCATTGCTTCTCCTGCCTATTATGTTCTTTATTATTTTCAAATATGGTCCGATGTACGGCGTGCAAATTGCATTTAAGGATTTTAACTTTTTTAAAGGGATTGGCGGAAGTGAATGGATTGGATTCGATGGTTTCCGCGAGGTATTCGCGAACCCCGATTTCTACTTAACACTACGCAATACGTTAATGCTGAATTTTCTGGACCTGATCGTTTCTTTTCCGGCACCCTTGATTATTGCCATTATGCTGTTCGAGCTCAAAGTTGTTTGGTTTAAAAAGCTGTCTCAGACAATCCTCTATATCCCGCACTTTATTTCCTGGGTTATCATCGGGGGGATTGTGTATCAATTGTTCGGCACCCAGTCGGGGATGATTAACAATTTACTAGTAAGCTTGGGATTCGATGCAGTACCTTTTCTGTCGGATAAAAATTATTGGCTGATCACCTACTTGCTGACCGGTGTCTGGCAAAGCGCGGGATGGGGAACGATTCTATACCTGGCGGCACTCACTGGAATTAATAAGGAATTGTTTGAAGCGGCTGAAGTTGATGGAGCCGGAAGGTTGAAACGGATTCTACACATTACCATTCCGGGAATCAAGCCAACGATCGTTACGCTTCTGATTATAAATTTGGGAAATATGATTTCGATCGGATTTGAACGTCCGTTTGTCATTGGCAACCTTGCCGTGAGAGAGTATTCGGATGTGCTGAGTACCTTTGTCTACCGGACAGGTCTGGAATCCGGGCAGTACACACTGGCTACAGTAGTAGGGTTGTTCCAGGCGGTGGTAGGGTTGATCTTCCTGCTGGTTGCTAACTACATCTCCAAGAAGCTGACAGACGAAAGTATTATCTAAACAACCTTTTGACAGGAGTGTACATTATGAGTGAAAGAGCAGCTAACAAGGCATTTGATACATTCATTGTTATCTGTCTGACCCTATCGGTGCTGGCATGTCTAATTCCGTTCATTCACATTTTAGCAGTTTCATTCAGTGGAACGGTGCCGATCACCTCGGGCAAAGTGACCTTGTTCCCGCTGGATTTTAACATGGAGGCCTATAAAAAAGTTTTTAGTGATATGGCGATGATCCGTTCGCTGGGCTTTACTGTATTTTTGACCGTGTTATACACCGTCTTGTGTATGGTGATGACCATTTCGGCCGCTTATGCGCTGTCCAAGAAGGATCTGAAGGGCCGTAGAGTCTTCATGTTCATTATTATCGTCACCATGTTCTTCAGCGGTGGGATTATCCCCGAATACATTCTTACACGTGAGCTGCATCTGCTCAATACGATCTGGGCGCTCATTCTGCCTGGTCTGATCAGTCCGTTCTATATGATCATTCTGATCTCCTTTTTGTCCGGCATTCCCGATGCGCTGAAGGAGTCTGCGGAGATTGATGGCAGCAGCCAATTCGGCACGCTTATGCGGATTATTCTCCCCCTTTCCATGCCGGTGCTCGCTACATTGAGCTTGTTCTATGCCGTCGGCAGATGGAATGGATTTCAAGATACATTGATGTATATCACCAAGTCGGAGCTGTACCCGCTGCAGTTGAAATTGTATCAGATGATTCAGAACAGCCAGGTGTCGGACCTGATGAGAATGGAAGGGAATGCGGTAAGCACTGTCGTACCGGAAAGTCTCAAAGCAGCAACCGTTATGTTCGCAACGGTGCCTATTCTTCTGGTATACCCTTGGCTGCAAAAATACTTTGTATCGGGTGCGCTGACCGGAGCAGTGAAGGGCTGAGGCCAGGTACAGGAAGACGGAGGGAGCTGTATCAGATGTTCAAGAGAATAAGCGCTATAAATGATAAGTGGACCGATGAATCGCTTCAGCGTCAAATCACGGACCGGAGCAACCGCTATTTCGGCGGTGTCCGTGATCCATATACCGGTGTTGCCTGGCCGAGTCACACCGGTACGGCCCAGTTTATTGCTGTATGGGCCGCTTCCCTGGTTAATCCTGTGTCGCAGTATCATCTCGATATAGCCTTGCTGGAGAAGCTTCAGGAGGCGATGGATTTCATGCTGCGGTTCCAGCATGAGGACGGCACGATCTCGCCGGGCTGGACCAACTATCATTCCCCGCCGGATACGGCGTTCGTGGTGGTTGGCTTAGCCAACGTGCTTACGCTGTTGGAGCAGCAGACTTGGGAGCCTCTGGCCGCTGTCACCGAGCAGATCCGGTTATTTCTGCAGCGGACGGTTCCGGCGATGCTGACCGGAGGCGTTCATACCCCGAACCACCGCTGGGTGCTTACCGCTGCTCTCGGCTCCTTGTACCGCATTTTCGCACTGGAGGGCTTGAAGCAGCGGGCGGAGAAGTGGCTTCAGGAGGGAATGGACATTACGCCGGATGGCGAATGGACCGAACGGAGCAATGGAATCTACAACACAGTCAGTGACATTATGCTCTATTATGCGGCGCAGGATTTGGAGCGTCCCGAATTACTGGAGCCGGTGCGCCGGAATCTGCGAATGATGAAATATCTGGTGCACCCCGATGGTGAAGTGGTCACGGATTATTCGGGACGCCAGGATTTCGGCAGCGTCTTCTCGCTGGCGGATTATTATCTGTGCTACAAGCTGATGGCGGAGCATGACCGTGATCCCGAGTTCGCGGCGCTTGCCGAGCTTGCCGGCAGCGCCGTTACCCATCCGGGTTCGCTGCCGAACAATATCATGCTCGGATTTCTGCTGTATCCGCAAATGCAGGCAGCCGCCGTGCAGCCGGAGGAACTGCCTGTAGATTACCGCAAGGTAATCAATGGAGCCTTCAACCGGGAGGAGCTGCTGGGCAAAATCGGGCAGGACGGCTACGGCGGACCGGTCCGCCACAGCAAGCAGCATACCGAATTCGGCGCTCCGGTTGCCCGCATTCGGAGCGGGGCCACAAGTGCAACGGTAATGACCGAGGCTTCCTCGCATTTCTCACTGCGGCACGGCAAGGCCCGGCTGCTCGGAGTTCAGCTCGCTTCAAGCTTCGAGCCCGGCTTGATTACCATGCAGTCGCTGGAAGAAACGGCTTCGGGCTTCCGCTTAAGCTCCACCGCGGAGAAGGGCTATTATGGACCCGTGCCGGGAGACAAGCTGCCGTCACTGTCCGGCTTATCGGCCAGTCCCTGGTATCTGCTGCCTCACGGGGAACGACCGCTCACCCATTCCCAGCCCAGCAAGGTCACGGTTCAAGTGACCGATCACAGCGGGGGATGGGATGTGCACTTTGCCCAGCAAGCGCCGTCGGATGTGCTGACGCAGATTGTGCTGCTGTTCGGCAAGGAAGGCGGCCTGGAGGGAACCGGCATCGTGCCTGTGCCGGAGATGCGGGACACTTCGTTCTGGGCATCCGGCACGATCCGTTATACCGCCGGTGAAGATTGGATGGAGCTGGAGCAGGGGGCCCATGAGCATGAATTGGCGGATATCCGGGGAATGACCTACCCGGATGGCTGCCTGAAGGTCATCGTGACCCTGATTACGCCGCTGGACTATACGCTGCGAATCCGCCTCTCTTAGGGGGATAGCTAATAAACAAGGACATGCAAACCGGACACCCCCGGCTTGCATGTCCTTGTTTATTTTTTGAGCCTGGATTGCCCGAAAATCATTGCTGTTATGCAAGAAATTACAAATTTGATATGACAAATGTCATATGATTTAAGAGGGTTTATTCATTACACTATAGCAAATAATTGATTATGATAATCATTATCAATTAGAGAAATCTTTGCTTTTATAGACTAAAAGTTGGGGGGATTCGTTTGCGTGGTCGATATTGGCGAATAGGGTTGACAGTTATACTGCTAATGATACTGATCATTCCAGGTCAAGCTCATGCGGCGGACGGCAATTGGCGCAAGGTGGTAGCTCAAATAGATGACACTTTGCAGCAAGCGCTGGAGACATACAGTAAGGGAGATGTCGCGGAGGCAAAGAATCAGGTCAATAACGCATATTATGGACCTTATGAAAGCGGACAGATGGAGAAAGCGGTGAAATTTAATATTTCATCGAAGCGAAATGCCATCATCGAGGAGGAATTTCGTCTGATCCGCAAGTCGATGACTGCCGGGGCTTCCAAGGCTGAGGTGAATCAGCGGATGTCGAAGCTGGTAGACATGCTGCAGGAGGATGCGGCCACACTCAGCAAGTCTGACAGTACTCCGTGGGGGATTTTCTTATCCTCACTCGGCATTATCTTACGGGAAGGCATTGAAGCTATTCTCGTTATCGCTGCAATTATTGCGTATCTGATCAAGTCCGGCAATGAGGACAAGGTCAAGATCATTTATCAGAGTACATTAGTGGCTCTAGGGGCAAGCGTGCTGACCGCGATAGGGATCAAATATCTATTTAATATCAGTGGAGCCAGCCAGGAAAATCTGGAGGGCATTACGATGCTGCTGGCGGTAGCTGTGCTTTTCTCCATGAGCTTCTGGTTAATCGGCAAAGCCGACGCCAAACGATGGAAGAATTATATTGAAGGAAAGATTCAAACCTCCATAACGACGGGTAACACCCTGACTTTGTGGTTAGCTGCATTTCTCGCCGTATATAGAGAAGGTGCAGAGACGGTCCTTTTCTATCAGGCTTTAGTGAATGGACAGGATAAATCAGGGATTAGCATGATCGGACTCGGAATTGTGGTCGGAGCTTTGGCGCTGGTTGTAGTTTTCTTGATTATCCGCTATGGCAGCCTTAGAATCCCGCTCAAGCCTTTCTTTATCGGCACGAGTATTCTGATGTACTATTTGGCTTTTGTCTTTTCCGGGGAGGCCATCATGGAGCTTCAGGCTGGATATATGGTTAGTGCAACTACGGTATCCGGGTTTCCAATCATAAGCTTCTTTGGGATCTATCCAACGGTAGAAAGCTTGACAGCACAGGGACTGCTGCTGCTGGCAACTGTCATAGGCCTAATCTGGTATAAAGCATCTTCCCGCAAAGGGAAGGTCAAACCGGAAGGCAACCGCTTGCCGGGCTAATGGTATTCATGTTGCTAATGATTTACAACAAATATATAGGGGTGTAAAGAGAATGAAAAAAATAAAAAATGCTTTGATGTTTACAGGAATTGTACTGGCAATGTCTGCGTTAATGGTAGGCTGCAGCTCGAACAGCAATAGCGCTAAAGATGAAGCCAGCCAGGGTAATAATACGGCAGTCAATGCTCCAGCAGAGGAAGCGGCGGCCTTTGAAGAGTTTCCGATTGGTGAAGAGCAGGAAGTCGATGGCATAAAAATTGGAGCGTTGTATCTGCAGCCGGTAGATATGGAGCCAATGGACAAAGCGGGATTGCCTTCCGCACAGTCGGACTTTCACCTGGAAGCTGATATTTCAGCCCTGGAAGGCAATAAAACAGGCTTCGGGATTGGTGAGTTTATCCCTTACCTGACTGTTCATTATCAGATCAAAGCTAAAGCTACGGATAAGGTTGTTTCCGAAGGAACCTTTATGCCAATGAACGCTTCCGACGGTGCCCACTATGGAGCCAATGTTAAACTCGCCGGTGCAGGGGATTATAAGCTGAACTATGTGGTGGAATCCCCGGAAAAAATGGATTACCTGCTGCATACGGATAATGCGACAGGCGTGAAGGGGCGCTTCTGGAAAGAGCCGATCAACTTGACCTGGGAATTCTCTTGGGTGCCAAGAACTTGGTAAGCCGGTTATTTAACCAGAACAGTGTGGTGAGAAAGAATTGTTAAAAGCGATTTCGATTACTCTCGGAAACGGATTTGAGATTGCGCTGGTGATTTCCGTTCTTATCGTGTGGCTTCGGCATACAGGAAACCGTCATTTATCCAGATGGATATATGGCGGAACAGGCGTAGCTGCATTTACCGGCTGGGTTGTGCTCTATGTACTGAAATGGTCCGGTCCGAAGAAGGAAAGCTTTACCGGCTGGGCGATGGCAGCGTGTTTTATCTTGGAGATGCTGTATCTGATTTGGATAAGCCGAAACACGAGAGTTCATTCGGCATCCCCCAATGCAAATCATTCGCTCTGGAGCAGAGACACAGCGGAGAAAACTTTTGTCTTCCTAACCGCTGCTTTGCTGACCATTTTGCCGCTGATGCGTATTCTGCAGTTTCCAAGCAGTATCTTTATTCAGACCTATAGTGTGGTCAACACAGAGCTTATCCTTAAGTTTACCGGCGGTTTGCTCGGACTGGTGTTCAGCTTCCTTTTCGGAATGTCCTTTCTACGAAGCACACGCATACTTTCAGTTCGCGGCTCAGTGGCTGGAAGTGTGCTGCTTCTGGCAACTATGATGCTCAATCAAATGTTTGCCGTCACGCAGATTTTATTCGCCAGAGGGGTATTTCCGTTAACTCCGCTGACCATGAAGATTCTGGTTCCCATTATCAATAACATGGATAAATACATTTACGTGCTGATTGGAGTTTCATTAATCTGGACAGCAACAGTTTTATTGTTGTACAGGAAAAGAAAAGAAAAATTGTCTGAGGCATGGAATCCTGCGGTTCAGCGTAAGTTCAAGGCGCGGGTGCGCAACGATAAACGCTGGCTGGCTTTTATTGCGGGACTCATGGTGCTTGTTCCTTCCCTGCTCGGTATAGAGGCGGTTCTGGCCAATACAACCGTTGAGCTATCCCCGGCAGAGCCGGTCACTCCAGATACAAATCAGCAAATTGTCATTCCGCGTGCATCTGTGGATGACCGAAATCTCCACCGGTTCGGGTATACGGCTGCAGACGGTACCATTGTCCGGTTCATTATTATCCGCAAATCGGAAACGATGTACGGGATCGGATTCGATGCCTGTAAAATTTGTGGATCTTCAGGGTACTACCAGAAGAATAACAAGGTAATCTGCCGGAAATGTGATGTCGTCATGAATATTCCAACGATTGGCTTCGAGGGAGGATGCAATCCCATTCCGCTTGCCTATCATATGGATAAGGGCAACCTGATTATTGCCAGCGGTGATTTGGAGAAGCAGACCGCTACTTTTCATCAGGAGGATCTCTTCCAGCATTAAGGGATGACGGCGGTATAAGATTGGGGATGGAATGATGTTTTTTCGAATGCTGGGCAAAGCGTTTACCGTTGGCTTTAAAGGCAAGATTCTGCTCATCGTCACAATTGCCTTTGGCGCTTCCCTCGCTACGGCTATGCTGAACGTATCTCTGGATGTCGGCGATAAAATGAACCGGGAATTAAAAACCTACGGCGCCAACCTGCAGGTTGTCCCGAAAATGGATGCTTTGCCGGCAGAAATAGACGGTGTGGATTTCAATCCGCTGGCCGACAGGGAGTTTATTGCAGAAGAAGAATTGCCGAAGCTTAAGACGATCTTCTGGGCTTATAACATTGTCGCCTTTACTCCTTATCTGGAGGCCAACGCCGGTATAGCTAAGGTGAACCATCCCGTAGCAGTGGTAGGCACCTGGTTCAATAAAGAGTTGGCGCTTCCCACGGGAGAACAGATCACTACCGGAATCCGGCAGCTCAAAACATGGTGGCAGGTTGATGGGGAATGGGTAAAAGACGAAGACAGCAACACTGCGCTGGTAGGCACGGCCTTGGCCGATCAGCTTGGGTTGTCGCCAGGACAGAACCTGGAGGTCAATGTAAAAGTGGACGGGGACAGCAAGATCCTGCCGCTGAAGGTAACCGGAATTTTAAGCGGCGGCGGGACGGATGATGACAAGATCTTCGTGTCCCTCAGCACCTTGCAGCAAACGATGGGGTTATCCGGCAAAGTGGGCAGGGTTGAGGTCAGTGCCCTGACGACCCCGGAGAATGAGCTGGCGCGAAGAGCGGCGCTGAATCCGGAGCAACTGTCAGCCAAGGATTACGAGACCTGGTATTGCACCGCCTATGTCAGTGCTATTGCCTATCAGATTGAGAAGGCTCTGCCCGGCACAGAGGCCAAGGTGATCCGGCAGGTTGCCGAATCCGAAGGGATGATTTTGACCAAAATCCAGCTATTGATGTTTATACTTACAGCCGCCGCATTGGTCAGCTCCGGGCTTGGCATTTCGGGCCTGATGACAACCAAGGTTCTGGAAAGAAGTAAAGAGATTGGCCTGATGAAAGCGCTGGGAGCCCAGAATCCCGCGGTTCTGATGTTATTTGTTATGGAGGCCGTAATTTCGGGCATTGTGGGCGGACTTCTTGGCTACGGGGTGGGCCTTGGTTTTGCTCATATTATAGACCGGACTGTATTTGACACCGCGCTTACCTTCAAAGAGCTGGTGCTGCCGCTGGTGCTGCTGCTCTCTGTGGTGCTTACCTTGGCAGGCAGCTTCTCGGCGATGCGGATGGTCATCCGGCTTCAGCCCGCCAGCGTAATGAGGGGTGGGAGATAGAAATGCGTAAATCCACGATGTTCTTCCGGATGCTGGCCAGCTCCTTTCAGCAAAGGAAATCGAGAATGCTGATTGCGTTGTTCGCCATCATTGTCGGAACTGCGGTAATCTCAGGCTTACTCAGTGTCTATTACGATATCAAAATTAAAATGGGGATGGAGTTCCGCTCCTATGGCGCGAATCTAATTCTCACTCCCTCCTCCGATTCCCGGCAGAAGGTATTTCCGGAGAGCACCACTCAGGAGATCGCAGGCGTATTCCCGCAGCAGAATCTGGTTGGATACACGACTAATCTCTACGGGTTAGTGAAAATTAATTCCCGCAAGCTGGTGCTGGTAGGCACCTGGTTTGATCAAATCTCAAAAATCACTCCGTATTGGGAGATTACAGGAACTATGGATAAGGACCGGAAGGCTTCCGGTACGGTGCTTGTCGGAAAAGCAGTGTCCGATAAGCTGGGCTACAAAATTGGAACGCTTCTTCCGCTGAAGGACGAACTGACAGGAAATGAACAAAAGGTCAAGGTAACAGGCATCGTTAGCAGCGGCGGGACGGAGGATAATCAGATTTTCATCAATCTTGCGGATGCCCAGAGGCTATTTCATCAGGAAGGTCTGGCAAATACTGCTTACTTCAGTGTTACCGGGGAAGGCCTCGATGCTGAAGCCTCAGCGGTCAATGTGAAATTCCCGCAAATGAAGCTTAGTCCCATTAAGCAAATCTCCGGATCTGAGACAGTCATGCTGGATAAAATCAGTTCGCTTGTATATATCGTCGTTGTAATTATTCTTTTGTCCACATTATTATGCGTAGCCACTACGATGATGACGATGGTCATGGAGCGTAAACAGGAAATTGCCTTGAAAAAAGTGCTGGGAGCCCAGAATAAAGCCCTTTCTCTGGAGTTTCTGAGCGAAGCCGGGGTGCTCGCGCTGGCAGGCACACTTGCGGGTCTGGTGTTTGGCTATTTTCTGGCCCAAATAATTGGGCAAAGCGTCTTCCATGCCTCCATTTCCTTCCGCTGGGCAGTGATTCCGATGGTCACTGTTACTGCACTGCTTGTAGCCGGGCTGGCTTCGCTGATTCCGCTAAGATCCGTCATCGGCATTGAGCCGGCTGTTGTTCTCAAGGGGGAATAGCATAGAAAGGTGGGAGGATAATGAGCATTCTGGAGATCTCCGGAGTGAGTAAGAAATATGGCAATTTGCATGCATTGCAGGATATCACATTTTCTGTAGAGCCAGGGGAATGGCTGTCGATTATGGGCTCCTCCGGTTCAGGAAAGAGCACAATGCTGAACATGATCGGACTCATGGATAAGCCAACCAGTGGTGAGGTGAGAATAGACGGGATTGTGACCAGCCAACTGAACTCCAAGAAGCTGACGGAAATACGAAAAGACAAAATTGGACTGGTGTTTCAGCAGTTTCACCTGATCCCTCATCTTACAGCTCTGGAGAATGTAATGGTTGCCCAATATTATCATAGTATGCCTGACGAGAAAGAGGCGTCTGCTGCGCTGGCCAGAGTTGGACTGGAGAGCCGGGCCCGGCATTTGCCGCGACAGCTATCCGGCGGGGAACAGCAGCGTGTATGTATCGCCAGAGCGCTGATTAACTATCCGGCGCTGATCCTGGCAGACGAGCCTACAGGGAATTTGGATGAGTCCAATGAAAAAATTGTATTGGAGCTATTCCAGGAGCTGCATAGAGAAGGGCATACGATTATTATGGTGACTCATGCGCCTGAGGTAGGTGAGCTGGCCGAGCGGCAGATCCGTCTGGAGCATGGAATCATCAAAGAGATTCGCACACCTGATGGCCGGAGGGAGGCTGTCATACAATGAGCATTACGGATAAGCTGGAGCAAATCGGCAGACAAATGATAAGCAAAAACTACAAGTTTACCAAGCAGCGGGAGATTATTGCCCGGGCATTATTGGAGCAAGAATCTTGTCGCCCAAGTGCAGAGGAGATCTTCCATCATATAAATAAAACACCCTCAAAAATTGCCCGGGCCACTGTATATAGGACAATGGAGCTTTTAGCTGAAATAGGTATCGTTTTAAAGCTGAATTTTGATAAAGGTATAACCCGCTTCTATTTTCGTGGTGACGGGTATAATCACATGCATCATTATCTATCATGTGCAATCTGCGGAAATGTAGAAGAGATCAAGGAAGACTGGTTAACGGAAGTGGAAAAACGGCTGGAACAAGAGTATGAATTCAAAGTGATAGATCATCTGTTAATCTTCAAAGGTATTCATGAGACTGGCCTGCACACACAGAGTGAGCGCTTATCTTTGATCCATTGCTCATGTAATCATGAGGATAAAGCACGTTTTTTTCCCACACAGCAGGTTGAAGAAGAAAGGGGCTGCTCCCGGGCAGCCCTTTAAGTATGCCTTAATATCTGCACCTTGCCCAAAAGCAATGACAATAATGTTACTTCTTATTCTATCTATTATTATCATATGAATTCTGGAAATGACGGCTTTCCCCTTGAAAATCATGTATTATACTGTAAAATTGTGTGGTTTCTATGTGGTTTGAAAATAAAAATAGAAATTTTAATATTGGATTGACAGAGTCAGTATAAATACAATACTATAGAAATAGTTACAAAAAGTTAATTATTGCCGAATTTCATATGGAAAACGGGGGAACCATCCTCGGGTGAATTATTCCTGAAAGCAAGGGAATATAGGGAACCTTTAACCGAACCCTTAGCTAACTCCGTAGGCATCGAAGGGAGAACCTGATTTTGAAAAAGTTCATTTTTGCCTTAGTGGGGGCCGCAGCATTGTTCACTTCTGTTCCTGCTAGCACTTACGCAAGTGACATAAGCATTGAAAGTCAAGTAAAAGAGGTATTGGGAGCTCCTTACCAATGGGGAGGAACTACGGCGGCTGGCTTCGATTGTACTGGATTCATCCTATACATAATGGAGAAATTTAATGCTGGCGATTTGCCGCGCACCTCACAATCTCAAGCCAAGGTTGGTACACCGGTGGCTAAAGATGATCTGCGCGTAGGAGATTTAGTTTTTTTCAACACCTTCGGTTCGGGGATTTCCCATGCAGGGATTTATATCGGTGATAATCAGTTTGCCCATTCCTCAAGCAGCAAGGGCGTAAGAATAAGCAGCCTCTCGGAGTCCTACTATCGTGATCGTTATGTTACAGCCCGCCGTGTAGCGAGCGAAACCAGCTATCGCAAGATGATTAGTGAATAATGAGCTTGAACGAGCCGGGGAAGCATTTGGCTGATCCCTTGGTTTCAGTAGAACCTCGCAGCAAATCTAGATCTTCATACCTTCAACCAGGGCCTATGTGCCATGTGCTTCCAAGTACATGGCATATAGGCCCTGGTTGTTGACTTCGAATTGCTGGAACGCCATCCATAGTAAGCAGTATAGCGGATTCGGCGTTCTGCTGATTTCCCGTTTGATCAGGCTTTGACCGGGTTGCGGACGATTTTCACCTCATGAAACGAAATAGTGTTGGACAAAATGTACGCTGGCGTACCATCCCGGTGGGAATGTGCTTCACGAAAGGCTTCGCTGCGGGTCCAGCTCTGGAAATCCTCCTTACTGTTCCAGCGGGTGCTGATCGTGACCTCGTCGTAGTCTGCAGGTTTCTCATTCAGCAGCACCTCCAGTCCAAGGAAGCCCTCCATGCTCTCTACCTTACCTACTTTATCAAAACGGTCGATCAAAAGAGAAGCCTGGCCTTTGGCGATTTGCGATGTGTTATTGACGATAATCATAATGGTTTCATTCCTCCAGTTTATATAGGGTTTCGGAATAATAACGGGGTAATCGTCCACGTAATGGACAGTAGCATCGAGCTCGTAGACCTTGTGCAGAAATAAAGTGTTCAATAATTCGCGTGGATTTCCTGCGGCAGCGACAGTTCCGCGCTTGAGCGCAATCATATAATGACTGTAGGCGGCAGCCTGCGGCAGATCGTGAAGCACCATAACTATCGTTATACCAGTCTCGCGGTTGATCTCTCTTAGTGTATTCATGACATCAAGCTGATGGGCGAGATCGAGAAAAGTTGTCGGCTCATCAAGCAGCACGATTTCTGTATTTTGTGCCAGAGTCATAGCGATTCTGGCTTTTTGCTGCTCACCTCCGGATAAAGTATGAAACATACGGTCTGAAAAGATGGCCGTACCCGTCAACTGCAGCGCCCGGTCAATCAAAGCGTTGTCCTCGGTGCTTGGACGGTAGCTCCAGGGGCTTCGATAAGGGGCACGCCCGTAAGCCGCCAGCTCGCGGACGGTCAGGTTCTCCGGTACCTGACGGGATTGCGGCAGCATGGACAAGGTGCGGGCCAAGTCGCGGCGGGCATAGGCTTGCAGCGGCTTGCCGAGCAGGAGCACCTCACCTGAGCCGGGAGCGGCCAGGCCGGACAGCAGCCGGAGCAATGTCGATTTGCCGGAGCCGTTAGGTCCGACAATAGTGGTCAGTTGCCCTTGGGGGATGGACAATCCGATACTTTCGAGCCTGAAGTTGCCTCGTGAATATCCGATATGGCGGCATTCAATAGCCGGCAGGGTTTCAGTTGTCATGAAGTCAGCCGCCTCCTTCTTAGCAGAATTAAGAAAAAGGGAGCGCCGACAGCGGCCAGAAGAATACCGACGGGCAGCTCGATCGGGTCAAACCAGGTGCGGGCTGCGGCATCGGCAATAACGACCAGCGCGCCGCCGCCCAGTATGGAGATTGGCAGCAGGAAGCGGTAGTCGTCGCCGATCAGCAGCCGGACAGCGTGAGGCACGATCAGACCCACAAAGCCGATCAGACCGGCTACGCTGACAGCAGTTCCGGCCAGAAGCGCCGCGAGCATGACAATCAGGAAGCGGGCGGGTTCTGCACGCAGCCCAAGCAGGCGGGCGGAATCATCGCCCAGCAGCAGCAGATTTGCCGGTTTGATGGCCAGCAGAGACAGGGCCAGTCCGCCGATCGCATAGGGGGCGGCAAAAGACAGATGATGCCAGCTCCGTCCGGCGAGCCCGCCGGACAGCCAAGGCAGTACGGCCTGCACGCGGTCGCTGAATGTGACCATAATCCCGTTCATGGCTGCCCCGAGCAGGGCATTGACCGCTACCCCCGCGAGCACAATCCGCATCGGAGAGGCTCCGTCATCCCAGGCGAGTGCATAGATTACGATAGCGGCCAGAAAAGCGCCGATAAAGGCTCCGGCTGGCAGCAGATAGCTGTACTGCGGCAGCAATATCATTGTTATTACGGCAGCCAGCCCTCCGCCGGAGGAAATGCCAATGATACCCGGATCGGCCAGCGGATTGCGCATAACGCCTTGCAGCAGTGCGCCTGAGGCGGCCAGGCAGGCGCCGACCAGGAGCCCGGTCAGCACTCTGGGCAGTCGAAGATCCATAATAATCAGCCCCGTTGTTTCCGGACGGCCGCCGAAGAGTATAGACCATACCTCGCCGGGCGAGATAGGCACCGATCCGTAGGTCAATCCGTAAATGCAGGCAAGCAGCACCAGCAGCGGAGTCAGAATGAGCGCGAGTATGCGGCGCTTGTTGCGCTGTTTCTTGTTCATTGCGTTTTCGTCCCGGCAAACAGATCGGTCAGCAATTGCAAGGCCTCGGTTACCCGTGTGCCCGGATTGGTACCGAACAGCTCCGAAGGCAGTACACTGACGCGATTATGTACTACAGCATCAAGTGAGCTCCACGCCGCATTCTGCCGCATTTCTTGTTCAAAGCCCCGCTGCGCTTCTTCAGCGTTGCCATGCGTCATGATCAGAATGAACTGCGGATTCGCTTCGACTACCCGCTCCGGGTTCAATGCGGCATATTGCGGATAGCCTTGCAGCGCGGGATATTCGGCGGCGATATTGGCTCCCCCCGCCAGCTCAAGAAGGTTGCCTCCAAGTGAGCTCGGCAGCGCGGCCATGTAGGTACCAGGGGCTCCGTAGACCAGCAGCACCCGTGGCTTGGGCCCCTTTAATTGCACCTGTCGCTCCTGAATTCCAGATTCAATCCCGCTGACCAATTGCTCTGCTTTTTGCTCTTTGCCGAGCATTTGCCCGAACAGGAGGATTTGCTGCTTGATATCGTCAACCGAATCGGCACGTGTCAGCACCATGCGTGCCCCGATTCCCTCAACTGCGGGAATGTCTTTGGCATTCATTCGTTCATTGCCGAGTACGGCATCCGCCTTGAGATAGGCAAGCTTCTCCAGATCAATCTCATGGGCCGAGCCGATCTGCATCGCGCCTTCAGCGGCTTTCAGCGATACAGGGACGGTGGCAGTCGGTCTGCCGGCTAGCGTCCCTCCCAGGGCATAGATGATCTCGGTTTCACCGTTACCCAGTGCGACGATATGCTGTGGAGTACCGGCAAAATTGATTTCCCGCCCGGCAAAATCAGTGATTGTCAGTGAGCCTGCCGCGGCTGTATTTGTGGCAATAGCCTTTCCGGGAGCCGTACCGCAAGCCGTCAGAAGGAGCGGAAGCAATCCGAGAAGAAAAAAAGCTGTACGCCATGACCTGGCCATCTGGACACCTCCTGTAATTTTGGATGCTACGCATCTGTATTTAAAGGCGGGATTATTTACAGAGAGGCGAGAAGCAAATTTGTATAGCAGCGGATAAGCGCTGTTCCATCGAGGAGTATGATAATGAAAATCATTCTCATTGTCAATAATATTTCACAATTTAATTCACAAACATTTCGAATTTGATCCATTATCATATTTTACGGATTAAAAAATCAGATGAATCTATTGACAAAGCACAAATTATCCCATTATTATCGACTCAGTAACCCTTATCTTCATGTTTTGATTGTGTCAAAGAGGAGAGAGAGTGGGAGAAAGGCAAATTAAAGTATAAATGTGCTTTTTTTTTGCCGATCTATTGATAATGATTATCATTATCGTATAAGCTGAAGAAAAAGGGGGGGATTATAGATTGAATTTGAAAAAAAGCTTCTTGACAGTGCTGGCTGCCATCCTTCTGTGCACCTTGGTTCCAGGTTTTGACCGCGTAGTGTCCGCTGCTCCGGCTGATGGCATGTACACGGTTGACTATGTGATCAAAAAAGCGGAGGACGAGTCTGTCTCCATGGCTAACGATTATTTCGAGAAGCCGGCCACGCTGTCTGTCTCCGGTGGGAAGATCAAAGTGCGCCTCCAGCTTAATCACAGCGAGTGGATTACTGATTTTCAGGTACCGGGAGGAAACAGCAAGGTGATAAGCAGCAACAAAAAGGCGGATACCCGCGTTGTGGAATTTGTGGTAAAAGACATTGGACAGCCGGTAATTTCTAAAATTCATGTTACAGTTCCAGCGATTGACTACGATCACGACTACACGATTCGTTTGGTATTTAATAGAGCAAGCATGAAGGTCACGGGGAAAGCGACTGCACCGGTGAACAAGCCGAAGGTCACGGCGGCGCCAACTAAGAAGCCTAAGGCAACGGCATCGCCAACAAATAAGCCGAAAGCAACGGCGCCGGCAAGATAATAGTCAGAGCAATTGCTGTGTGGGCCAAATGAGCCCGAAAAATAACGACCAGAGGAGAATGATCGCTTTGAAAAAAGTAGCACATCGTTACTTGCTAAAGGTTCTTGCACTTATATTATTGACAGGGGTTATTCTTCAACCGGTTGGAGGTGCTTCTGCTGAGGCTGAAAGTGTGCGTTACAAGGATGGACAATATGAGCTGCCGTACCAGATTTTTAAGGATGGCACTAATGAAACATCTGTAATGGAGAATTATGTAAATAAAACTGCTGCGCTTGAGGTGAAGGATGGCCGGAACTACGTCTCCATTACTGTCAACAAAAACAAGGAGATCACAGGGCTGAAGCTGACAACGGCTGACGGCAAACTTTCGGACGGGACCGTCGCCTCCGTTGCTGCGGATAACAACCGAAGAACGACAACATTCGAACTTGGCAGCTTAACCGACATAAATGATGGCTGGGTAAAAATAGACTGGGACGAGTTGAATTATCACAATCAATATGATGTGGACTTCAAGTTCAATGCCAGCAGTATTCCACTGGCCGAGAAGGAGCCCGAGCAGCCGCAAGTGCCATCGGACCCTGTATTGGCGGACGGGCAGTACAGCATTGATTACGCTGTGCTGCATGCTACCGAGGAAAAGGATTCCAGCATGAAAGGGTATTTCAGCAATCCGGCAGTGCTGACGGTGGACAAGGGAGAAAAAACAATATCTTTCAGTATTGTGAAAGACAGCTCCGTTGTTAAAAATGTCTATACCGCAAATGACGGAACGAATTATGTGCCTGTTACGAATGTAAGTGAAGACAAGACTGCAAATACTCGCATCATTTCTTTCAAAGTAGACCGGATTTCGGGTATATTGCCGGGTAAAGTTCACATAGTTACAGAATATGGCGGTAAAGTCTATGACATGAACCATCTCATCCGCTTCCGCTTCAACCTTGATTCCATTACCGCCGCTCCGGGGGCAACGCCAACACCAACGTCTACTCCGGCACCGGTATCAACGGAACCGGTATCTGGAGGAGGAGGCGGTACAGTACCTATACCGTCTGTATCACCTTCGCCTTCGCCAACAGCGAATGCCTCCCTGGAGGACGGGCATTACAGCATTGATTATTCTATTCTCAAAGAAGGAACCGATGAAGTTTCCATGATGGATAAGTATGTGGTTCATCCGGGTACGCTTTCCGTGGTTAATGGGCAGAAATATTTGTCCTTCACGTTGACTCAGAGCAAGGAAATCACCGCTTTCAGCGTGCAGCAGCCGGTATCTGTCATCGCGTCCAATACCGCGGCCAACACGCGCACTGTGCAATTTCCGATTAGCGAGCTTGGAACGAAACTGAAGGCATCGGTTAAAATTGACTGGCCGGAATTCAACTATTTCAATTCATATAATGTAGACATCCGTATTGGCAGTTCGGCAGGGGGAAAGGTCGCCAATCCGGCCGGCTCTATCGCTGCAGCCGCTCCTATCCCTGGTGCCTCTGCTACGCCCCAAGCGTCTGCGGCTCCTGCACCGGCAAACGCTAACGCAAATACTGCACCTTCATCTGTACCAGAACAATCGGCAAACGCAGTGAAGCTGAGTGATATTGACGGGCACTGGGCGAAGCAGGCGATTCAACAAGCCCTCAATTCCGGACTGGTCAAGGGGTTCAATGACAACACGTTCCGGCCGAACAATCCGGTTAGCCGCGCCGAGCTTGCCGTGCTGCTCAGCCGGGCACTCAAGCTGGAAGGCAGCGTGACAAATGCCGGATTCAGCGACAAGGACGGGATTCCTGCCTGGGCCGCTGAGGGCGTAGCTCAAGTCGCTGCGAACAAGCTTATCAGCGGCTATGAAGACGGAAGCTTCCGTGCCGATCGTAAAATCACCCGCACCGAGCTGGCAGTGATTGTTGTCCGCGCCCAGGGCTTGACGGTTGATCCGAAGTCTGTACCAAGCTTCAGCGATGCAGCGGACATTGCCGCTTGGGCACGTCCATATATCGCTGCAGCAGAAAAAGCGGGCCTGATCGGCGGTAAAGCCGGAAATCAATTTGCGCCGGGCGAATATGCAACCCGCGCCGAGGCAGTGGTACTGCTGCTGAAGCTGCGCTAAGCCGGCAAAGACATAGGCACACTTAGAGGCAAGCGCACAGGCTTGCCAATAAAGTCAAAATTTGCGGAGGATGCCGGCTTACCGGTGTCCTTCCGCAGTTTGTGGGAGAGAGGCGGGAAATTCCGGAAATGAAAAGAGCAATCGGATTATTTACGGTGATATGCTGCATTGTGGCGCTGCTTGGTTGTGCGGCAGGAACGGGCACAACCGGAGCCGGTAAAGCCGCAGCCGGAACACAGCCCGTGCAGACGGCACAGACCGGCCAGTCTGCCGGTGATGTTCCGGCGGCACAGGCCCCCCGGATTGTTGCGACTACAGTGTCGGCAGTTGAAATAATGAACGTGCTGGGTCTGGATCTGGCGGGTATTCCGACCAGTTCGAAATCGCTGCCCGAGCGCTATGCGGGGGTTGCGAAGGTTGGCAGTCCAATGAGCCCCGATATGGAGATTATCAAATCCCTGAAGCCGGACGAGGTGCTGTCCGTGACTACGCTCAAATACGATTTGGAGCCGCTGTTCAAAGGTGCCGGTATTCAGGCGACGTTTCTTGATTTGACAAGCCTGGACAAGCTGAAAGATTCCGTCTCCATGCTTGGCGGGAAATATGGCCGCACGGAGCAGGCGAACGGTCTTATTGCACGTTATGACGATACTATCGCTGATATCAAGGCCAAAACAGCCGGAAAAAAATCGCCGAAGGTGCTGATTTTGCTCGGTGTTCCCGGCAGCTATCTGGTGGGGACGGAATATTCCTACATCGGTGATCTTGTGCGTACAGCGGGCGGCGTAAATATTGTACAGGGGGAGAAGGTGGAATACCTGGCCTCCAACACTGAATATTTGCAGCAGGCCAATCCGGATGTAATTCTGCGGGCGGCGCATGGCATGCCTGAGGAAGTGGTTAAGATGTTCGACGAGGAATTTAAAAAGAACGATATCTGGAAGCATTTCAATGCCGTCAAAAACGGGCGGGTCTATGATTTGCCGGAGAATTTATTTGGCACTACTGCCAATCTTGCGGCAGACCAGGCGCTTACAGAGCTGGTTCCGATGCTGTACCCGGAGCTCCGGCAATGAGAAGGCGCATGAATATTAGCGCAGAGGGTAGAGGATGAAGAACATGAACAGATTGCTGTGGAGCTTTGCCGCTGTGGCCGGATTATTGGCAGCGGCTGTGCTCTGGTCGGTGCAGAGCGGGAGCCTCCAGGTCAGCCTTCCCCAATTGCTGCGGGGACTTGCTTCGGGTACAGATGACAATGTGGCGGTTATCCGCGATCTGCGGCTGCCGCGAATCATTGTAGCCATGTTCAGCGGAGCCGCACTCGCTGTCTCCGGTGTGCTGCTCCAGTCTGTCATGCGCAGTCCGCTGGCAGATGCGGGAGTTATCGGCATCTCCTCCGGCGCCGGTTTTGTTGCGCTGACGATGGTAACGATTTTCCCGGCCTTTTTTTTCTGGATGCCGTTATTTGCTTTTCTGGGTGGAGCGTTTGCCTGCCTGCTTGTTTTTTCACTGTCCTGGAAGTCAGGGCTGCAGCCGCTCAGGCTCATTCTGGTCGGCATTGCAGTCAATGCCACCTTTACAGGCTTGGGACAATCGTTTAATTATCGGGGCAGCTATGCGGTGACAACAGTCAACATGGCGACGACTTCAATTTTTAATCTGAAGACCTGGGAGGACGTGCGGGTTCTGGCTCTATATGGTACGGTCGGCCTTATTCTCGCCCTGCTGGTCAGTCCTTGGTGCAATGTGCTTATGCTGCAGGACAAGACCGCGCAAAATTTAGGCCTGCGCGTCAGCAGAGTACGGGTTGCCGTTTCAGCAGTAGCGGTGCTGCTGGCGGCAACAGCGACGGCCATCGGCGGTCTGATCGCATTTGTCGGACTGCTGGTGCCGCATATTGCACGGCTGCTGGTCGGGTCAGATCACAGGCTGCTGATTCCGTTCACGGCCTTGGCCGGGGCGCTGCTGATCCTGACGGCAGATACGCTGGGAAGGACGGTGCTTGCTCCGGTGGAAATCCCGGCTTCCATCATTATGACGGTGATCGGGGGGCCTTTTCTGATATTTCTGCTGCGGAAAGGAGAGGTGAGTCATGGAGATCAATGAGGTATCCTTCTCCTACAGCGATAAAAAACCGCTGCTGAAGCAACTGAGTATGAAGATTCCCGCAGGGCGGTCAACTGCGATCATCGGCCCCAACGGCAGCGGGAAATCGACACTGCTTGGGGTTCTGGCTGCGAATTACGCGCCTTCGTCCGGTACGGTTATTGTTGACGGCAAGGAGCTGCACCGCTGCGCTCCGCGGGAAATCGCCCGCAAGCTGGCTGTGGTTCACCAGCAGAACAGCGCGCCAGGGGACATGACTGTGGAGAAGCTGGCTTCATTTGGACGGCTCCCGCACCGTTCATTGCTGGCCCCTGAACGCGGCGCGGACAGGGAAGCCGTCGAGTGGGCGCTGGAGTGTACGGATCTGAGAAGCAAACGCCGCAAGCCGCTGGCGGAGCTGTCCGGCGGGGAACGGCAACGGGTATGGCTGGCACTGGCACTGGCGCAGAAGACACCGATTTTGTTCCTGGACGAGCCAACTACATATCTGGATATGTTTTATCAATATGAGATGCTGGAGCTGATCCGCAGTCTGAACAGAAAGCATGGCCTGACCGTTGTGATGGTGCTGCACGATATTAATCAGGCAATTCATTACAGCGATCATATCATCGCAATGAAAGACGGTCAGGTAGTGCTGGAAGGCGCTCCTGAAGAGACGATTACGCCCGCTGCGGTCAAAGATATCTATGGCGTCGATGTAATGGTCAGAACAGAGCCGGAAACGGGGCTGTATATAGTTCCGCTGAGAAAACCGATGCGTGAATGATCCCGGTGAACCGGGAGTGGAGGAATAGAATGTGCAAATAAACAAAAATATCGAAAGCGGCCGGGTTACCCGTTTTGTTTTTCTGGTAGCCGGTCTGCTGCTGCTGGTAATCGGAGCAGTCGGCATTGTGCTGCCGCTGCTGCCCACAACGCCGTTCTGGCTTCTGGCCTCCTTTTGTCTGGCCAGAAGCTCGCGGAGGCTTCATGCCTGGCTGAGAGCGACGAAATTTTACCGCTTAAATGTACAGCCGCTTCTGGATGGTAAAGGAATGACGCTGAAGGCCAAGCTCAGCATTGTGCTGCCTGTATGGGGGCTGCTGCTGCTTATGTTTTTCCGCACGGATGTGCTTGGACTGAAAATTTTGGCAATTGCGCTTGGAACGGTCAAAACGGTGGTGTTTGCCCGGATGAAAACGGCCCCTGCTGCCCCAAAGAATGCGGACAGCAGAGTGCTGGACGGGGGTGGCGCTTCCAGCACTGGCACCAGCGGTACAGAGCCTGTCCATACGCCTCCGGCCGGGCCGGCAGCATCTCCGGGGACTGGCGGCACAGCCGGCAAACGCGCTGTTCCGGCCAGACGCCGGCTGTTCTCGCTCGCGCGCAGCACGCGGCGATGGATTGTACTGGCTGTTGCGGTTAAGCTGGCGGGGCTGCTCGCTGGCATCTGGTTTGCCTTTACGCTTGGCGGTGCGGTACAGGCGCTGCTAGACGGCGAAGCCATGAGCGGCGTGCTGGGCCGTCTGTTTCTGACAGGGGCCGGCGTCATTGTGATCCGCTTGCTGCTTAGCCCGCTGGCCGCTCTGAGCGCGAGCCGCAGCTCGAACGGGACGCGCCTGGAGCTGCGGCTGGCTGTATACCGCAAGCTGCTGCGCCTTGAGACGGGATATACCCGCTCCATCGGCACTTCACAGGCCGTGTCGGCGGCCATTGACGGGGTGGAGGCGCTGGAGTCGTACTTCGCTAGCTATCTGCCGCAGTTGTTTTATTCGCTGCTGGCCCCGCTGGTACTGTTTTGCTTCGTCGGCCTGCTGGATATGCGCTCTGCGCTGGTGCTGCTGGTTGTCTCCCCGCTCATACCGCTGCTGCTCGCGCTGATGCTGGCCATTGCCCGCAAGATGAGCGCCCGCCATTTCAAAAGCTATCAAACGCTCGGCGGTCTTTTTCTGGAAAGCCTTCAGGGCTTGACAACGCTGAAGCTGTTCCGCCGCGATGAGGAACGAGCCGACATGCTCAGAGAAAAGTCTGAGAGCTTCCGAAAAACCACGATGCGTGTACTGAGGATGCAACTAAACTCGCTTACCCTAATCGACCTGATCGCCTACGGCGGAGCTGCTGGCGGCATAACCGCTGCCGCAGTTTCGGCCAGAGCCGGCGGGCTTGAGCTGGGCGGCGCGATTGCCATCCTGCTGCTTGCGGTTGAATTTTTTCTCCCGCTTCGCCTACTGTCTTCCTACTTCCATGTAGCAATGAATGGAATTGCGGCAGCGGAAAAAATCTTCGAGCTGCTGGATGTGCCCGAATCGAAGCGCGGGCAAAGCGAGTACGGTCAAGCTGCAGCCGCCGCTTCAGGCGGACAGCCGCTGCCCGCTCAGCTCTCCATCCGCTTCGACCGGGTCAGCTTCTCCTATGACGGACGACAGCCTGCGCTTCGGGACATCGACCTGGTCATTGAGGCCGGCAAAACAACGGCTGTTGTCGGGCCAAGCGGCAGCGGAAAAAGCACACTGGTGTCGCTGCTGACCCGTTTTCTGGAGCAGGATTCGGGAACGGTTACGGTTGGCGGCGAAGATATCAACAGCTTGTCCGTGGAAGCCGTCCGTGACGGGATTTGTCTGGTCCCGCAGAACACTTATATCTTCTCCGGTACGTTGGCTGACAATCTGCGGATGGGCAAGCCGGAAGCAACGGAAGCAGAACTGCTGCAAGCCTGCGCCGCCGCAGGCTTGTCTGAATTTGTAGACCTCGCCCCCGAGGGCTTGAATACCCCTGTAGGCGAAGGAGGCTCGCGGCTGTCGGGCGGCCAGCGGCAGAAGCTGGGAATTGCCCGCGCACTGCTGCATGATGCGCGCGTCTATCTTTTTGACGAAGCGACCTCCAATGTGGATACCGAAAGCGAAACCGAGATCGGCAAGGCGATCTGGGCAGCCGCCCGGGAGAAAACAACGCTGATCATCTCGCACAGGCTGTCCACCATTGCCCGCGCCGACCGGATTTATGTCATGGACGCAGGGCGGATCGTGGAGGCTGGCAGTCACGCGGAACTCATGCAGCGGCGAGGACTGTATTTCGAACTGGCTGCCGGGCAGGGTGAACTGCTTAAGGAAGGGGAATTTGTCTTATGAAAACTGCGAAGCGGCTGCTGCAATTACTTAGGCCGTTGAAAGGGACGATGCTGCTGTCGGCCACTGCGGGCATTATTGGCCATTTGTGTGCGATCGGCATCATGTCCGCCGGTGCGCTTCTGCTGTGCAGTGTCATGGGATATGCGCAGCCGGTCAGCCAATCCCTGCTGATTACGCTTCTATTCATCTTTGCTGTCCTGCGCGGAGTCCTGCGCTATCTGGAGCAGTACACGGGCCATGATGTGGCTTTCCGTCTGCTGGCGCTGCTGCGTGAGCAGACGTTTGCCGCACTGCGGCGACTGGCCCCGGCCAAGACAGCGGGCCGGCATTCCGCTGATTTGAACGCGGCGATTGTCGCCGATGTCGAATTAATCGAAGTGTTTTTTGCCCACACGGTGGCACCGGTATTGATCGCGGTTGGGGTCAGTACGGTGGTGCTTGCTTTTGCGGCAACCTTTGGTTGGATATTTCCGCTGCTGATTGGCGGCTTCTACGCTATGACTCTTCTTGTCAGCTATATCGTGTCCTCGCGGGCGGGCAAACATCAGGGTCGGGATTACCGGCAAGCCTTTGCCGAAAATTCGTCGCGGCTGCTTGACCATATTTATGGTCTGAAGGAAATTCTTATCTTCGGCCGCCAGACGGACAGTCTACGGCAAATTGAAGAGGGCAGTCACCGGCTGAGCCGTCCGCTCGACCGGCAACGGTTGTTGAAAAGCATAGCTGCAGCTTGGCCCGAGGCGGTGATCACCCTTACTGGCATGGCCACCTTTGCCGTGGCGGTTAACAGCGGCCTGGCGCTGGACCGGACGATACTGCTTACCGTTACCGTGCTCTCCTCCTTCGGGCCGATTACTTCGCTTAGCCTGCTGACCGTAGATCTGTCGAATACGTTTGCGGCGGCGGAACGAATTTTTGCCATTCTGGACGAGAAGCCTGCGGCCGGGGAGGATATGGCGGCTCCTCCGGCGGAAATTGCCAGCCCGGCGGCGTTGCTTCCAGGCAGTGTGCATTATGACCACGTGAATTTCAGGTACCCCGGCAGCCCTCAGCCTGTGCTGGAAGATTTCTCGCTCGGGGTGCGGCCGGGGGACAAAACCGCATTGGTTGGGCCAAGCGGCTGCGGCAAAAGCACGGCACTGCATCTGCTGCTGAGATACTACGACTGTGACCAGGGCGTCATTTATGCCGGAGAGCAGGATATTCGCAGCCTGCCGCTCACGGCGCTGCGCAGCCATATCGCGATGCTGACGCAGTCCACATTCCTGTTCGACGATACGATTGCTGCTAATATCAAGCTGGGCAAGCCTGGAGCTACCGATGAAGAGATGCGCACCGCTGCGCGCCGGGCGATGATCGCGCCATTTATTGAAGGGCTGCCGGACGGGTACGGGACCAGGGTCGGCGAGCTTGGTGATAAGCTGTCCGGCGGGGAGCGGCAGCGGATCGGCATTGCCCGGGTGCTGCTGTCTGACGCCAGTATTATTGTGCTCGATGAGCCGACTAGCAACCTTGATGCGCTGAATGAGCAGGGTCTGCTGTCACTGCTGCGCAAAGAGCTGTCCGACCGCACGGTTATTATGGTCTCGCACCGGCCTGCTGCGGTGGAATGGGCGGACCGGACGCTGCGCCTGAAGGCGCGGCACGGGGCATAGAGCAGGTTGTTTCGATACAATGGGGTTTCTTTTTGGGATCTGTTTCGGGAATTTTGATTAGCTTATATAGATAATTTCCAGGTTAATCTTTGACTTTCGGCGGAATCACATATAAGATAGCATATATTGGTTAACAATGATAATCATTATCACAATGTTGATAACGGTTATCATGGAGTGCTGTTTTTACTTTTTATTATATAGGGGGATTTGCAACATGCACAAAAGGTTAAAGGGCTTAATTATGCTCATGGTTGTCATTCTGATAGCAGCGGGCTGCGGCTCTAAGAACACAAATAATTCAGCATCGAACGGAGCGGCTAATAATGCGGCGGCTACAACTGCGCCTGCTGAAACGGCCGGAAGCGAAGCCGCGAGCGGCCCTATCACTCTGAAGGATGCCAAAGGCGAGGTTAAGCTGGACAAGCCTGCGAAAAAGGTTGTAGTTCTGGAGTGGACATTTACGGAGGATGTTATTGCACTCGGTGTTCAGCCGGTAGGCAATGCAGATAACAAAAACTATGGCATATATGTAACTTCTGAAGCTCCGCTTGATGCGGGCGTAACGGACGTGGGGACCCGCGACGAGCCAAATCTGGAGACGATCGCTTCCTTGAAGCCGGATTTGATTATCGGCATTACGGGTAGCCACGATGCAATCTATGAGCAATTGAAGGGCATTGCGCCAACACTGATTTTCAGTCTGTATCCGCAGGAAGGACAGGGCGATCAATATACGCTCATGGAAGACACCTTCAAAACCATTGCGGCAGCGCTTGGCAAAACAGCAGAAGGCGATAAGGTCCTCTCCGATCTGGACGCGCATTACGCAGAGGCGAAGACCAAGCTGGCGGCAGCAGGCAAGGAAGGCTTGAATTACGTGCTGACCCAGGCCTACAGCTATCAGAATGCAGCGACAATGCGTCTTTTTACGGACAACTCTCTTGCTGTACAAACTCTGGACCGGATTGGTCTGAAGAACGACTGGAAACCGGAAAAATTCGAGGATTACGGATTCAGTACATCTACAGTTGAAGCTTTGCCTGCGGTTCAGGATACGAATCTGCTCTACATCGTTCAGAAGGATGATGATATTTTCTCCAAGGAACTGAAGGATAACTCCGTCTGGAACGGCCTTAACTTCGTTAAGGAGAAACGCACCTTCGGACTAAACAGCGCGACCTGGGTGTTCGGCGGTCCGGTCTCCTCCAAGGTTATCGTTGATGAAGTTGTAAAAACATTAACGAAATGAGCACTTCGATGAACAGAAATAACAATACCGCAGCCTCAAATGGCATGACCTGGCGGCTAATTGGAATTTTCGGGGGCGGCCTTGCCGCCCTTTTCGTTCTGTTTATTCTGAGCCTTGGCTTCGGGGAGGCCAAGATCCCGGCATCCACCGTATGGGAGGGACTGCTGCACCGCCAGGATGTGATGGAGCATAATCTGCTCTGGGATATTCGTATGCCGCGCACAGTGATCGGCATTCTGGCCGGTGCTGCTCTTGCCGCAGCCGGTACTTTGCTGCAGACGATAACGAAAAATCCGCTCGCTTCCTCGGATACACTGGGAATCAATGCCGGAGCTTACTTTATGGTGGTTCTCGGCATGGTTGCCTTTCCGGCTATGCAGCATCAGTATCCATTTATCCTGGCGGCAGCAGGAGGATTGCTAGCGGCGCTTACGGCCTATATCCTTAGCGGAGGGCGGAAGGCCACGCCTGTCCGCCTGGCTTTATCAGGGATGATTGTGTCGATGGTGCTCGGAGCGTTTACATCGGCGATTCATATCTTCAAAAAGACGGAAACGCAAAACCTGTTCTTATGGGGCTCGGGCTCCTTAATCCAGCTCGACTGGAGCGGCGTTCAGTATGCCTGGCCGTTCGTCCTTGCACTGCTTGGGGTTTCGGTACTCGCGGGCAGGCAATTCGATGCGCTTGAGCTGGATGAGTCCACCGCCCGCTCACTCGGGCAGCGCGTAGGGCTGACCCGGGCGATCGGCCTCGGCTTATCGGTACTCATGGCTGCAATTGTGGTGAGTGTGGTTGGACCGATTGGGTTTGTGGGTCTGGTCGCTCCGCATCTTGTCCGCCTTAGCGGGGTTCGCAAGCATCGTTACCTCATTCCCGCGAGCGCGATCTGGGGGGCGCTGCTTATTACAGCGGCCGACACGCTTGCGCGTATGGTACGCAGCAATGTGGGGGAAATGCCGGTCGGTGCGGTTATGGCAATTATCGGCGGCCCTTGGCTGATCTGGCTGGTGCTCACCAAGATGAAAAATATATCCGGCGCAGGCACAGGGCAGACCTCCATGAGTATAGGAGGGGCGGCGCTGCGCCTACGCTTCATTCCGACGGCGATATTGATGAGCGTTCTGCTCATCGTGATTATCCTGGTGAGCTTGTCGCTTGGAGGAACGAGAATTCCGCTGGCCGAGCTGCTAAGCAGCCTTACCCATAAGGGAGAGACATCGTATTCGGTTCTGCTGAATCTAAGGCTTCCGCGCACACTTGTTGCGGCTTGCGGCGGTATTGCGCTTGCCGTCAGCGGCGTCTTAATTCAAAGTGCTGTCCGCAATCCGCTGGCTGACGCCTCGATTATCGGCGTGACATCGGGAGCCGGCTTTGGCGCACTGCTTGTACTGGTCGTATGGCCGGGGCTTACGATATTCGCATTGCCGATTGCTGCAATTGCAGGCGGGGTCGTTGCCGCAGCCTTTGTGTTTACTCTGGCCTGGCGCAAAGCACTGAATCCGTCAGTGCTCATTCTGCTCGGAATCGCAGTATCGGCCATCGGCTCTGCAGGCATACAGGCGATGATCGTCAAGGCAAGTCTGTGGAGCAGCTCCTCTTTTATCTGGTTAACGGGTTCAACCTATGGCCGGGGATGGGATCAATTTAGTATCCTTTTTGTATTCCTCATCGTCCTTGTACCCATTGCCTACTATTTGGGGCGCAGATTTGATTTGCTGGCGTTCGGCGATGAGAGCTCGACAGGGTTTGGCTTACCGGTTCGCGGGACAAGACTCTGGGCGATGATTATCGGCGTACTGCTTGCCTCGGGAGCCGTAGCCAACGTAGGAACGATTGGTTTTCTGGGACTGATGGCGCCGCATGCGGTGCGGATGATGATCGGACATCACACAAGACGCTCCATTATTTTGTCCGGGCTGCTGGGGGGATTGCTGCTCGTCATGGCGGATACTGTCGGAAGAACCATCATGGCGCCGACCGAAATTCCGTCAGGCCTCATTATTATGCTGATCGGAGCGCCGTATTTCCTGTTTCTCATGTACCGTTCGCTTGTCAGCAAATAAATATTGCAAAAGGATATGGATCAAAGGGATGCCCTTGTTCCATATCCTTTTTTGTTTCGTCTTACAGAGTTATTTTCTCCATCTTAAGATGACCCAGCGTTACAATAGCTTCTTTAAAATGGATTTCATACACCTCGAACATGTGCCCTGCCTCTTTAAGTGTATATTCAAAGCTTGGATTGTTTTTGGTAAACCCGTCTTTTAGATCATATACGGTGTGTTCGCTTTTTTGCACGGTGGCATCCGTAACTCTTACCAGCCTGCTCGATTCATCAGGAATTGTAGTGAATGCAACTGAGGAATTGGCTGCGAATTCTGCTGTTTTTGCGGATTGCTTAAAAGTAGAAATATACACGATGCCTTTGTCTTGATCATAGAAGTGGCTCATGACTCTGACGTTGGGTTTGTTATCCTTGGAGGTTGCCAAAGCCAGGTGCCCACTGACCTCCATAATTTCTTTGAAGCCTTGTAAAAATTCCATGTTCATTCTCCCTTGTGTCTATATATTGAACCGTGGGTTAGCGGTTGATTTGATACTAACACATATAATTATGACAACTATATGTCATCATTTCTGTGATAAAATTAAAACAGGTGATGGCAATGAAAATAGACAGATTGATCTCCATTATTATGGTTCTGCTGGAACGCGAAAAAATCAGTGCTTCCCAATTGGCGGAAATGTTCGAGGTAACGCGCCGGACCATCTTCAGAGATATCGAAGCGATCAATCAGGCGGGCATTCCGATTATTACCTATCCCGGCGTGCATGGAGGTATTGGCATTATGGGCGAATACAAGATTGAGAAAAGGCTGTTTACCGTTTCCGATATTACGGCTTTACTAACAGGTCTGGGAAGCATGCACGCCACGATGTCCAGTGAGGAGATCATGAATGCGATGGCTAAGGTGAAGGGGCTAATTCCAGAGGAGCAGATCAGAGAAATTGAGTTAAAATCAAATCAGATTGTCGTCGATCCTATGCCCTGGCTTGGGAACAAGAATCTGAAGCTTAATCTGAAGGATATCAGGACGGCGCTGCATGAGCGGAGATTGTTGTCTTTTCAATACAGCGATCAGGAGGGGAACAAGACCCGGAGAAAGGTTGAACCCTACCGCTTGGTGCTGAAGGACTCGAATTGGTATTTGCAGGGCTATTGCTCCTCAAGGGAGGACTTTCGTATTTTTCGGCTATCCCGCGTAACGGACCTTGAGCTTCTTGAGGAGATCTATACGCCCCGGGAATTTGACTCCAGTCCATTAACCCCCCCGGACCACAACAAGATTACGATTACACTTCGAATTGATTCATCTCTGCTGGATTTGATGCTTGAATTATGCGGAGAAGAGAACGTGGAGCCATGCGGAAATAACAAATTCACGGTTAAATTTCCATTCACGGACAATGATTTCGGATATCAGATGCTGCTGCGGCTGGGGGATAAATGTGAATGCCTGGAGCCTCCGCATGTCCGGGCTGAGCTGATTCAGAGAATTAAAGCTGTATTGGGGGTCTATGAGAAATAGAAACGGGGATGAAGATGAAATTTCGAAAAAGTATACTCTATCTTTTGTTAAATGCGGTAGTTTTGTTCTCTCTTTACTGTGTAAGCGCGTATGCGGCGCCTTCAACTGCAGGCTCCCCCGCCTCGGCGTATGGAGGCAAGTGGGTGGATAAGGCATTGGTGGAGGACGAGGACAGTGACGGTACGCTCAATCTTACGGTTAATCAGCAGACAGGCAAGGCCAAGCTTGCGTATGATGTCTGGGATGGAGGAGAAACCTACACCTTTCAATCGGCAACCCTCCTAACTATTGATGGACAACAACCCGTCAAGTTCACCTACAAATACAAGGTGTATAACGGGGACGGAGAAGAAAGATCTGCAAGCGGAGAGGGGAGCATCCAATTCAAGCCAGGCCTGATTGTGCTGCAGATGGGACAGCTTCCATCGGAGGTAGACCCGATCTTTACGAAGCCGCGGAGCTTTATCCGTGATCCTTATGGTAATCGGGCTCCGAAACCTGGAGCTGACTTCGATATCGTAGCTAAATACTGCAATTGCAAGCCATCCAAGCTGGTGAAATTCGATTACCCGGCTGGAGACAATGAGAGCAACAAGGAATGGATTCGTTATGTCAGTGTGTATGTAAGAGATATCTTTATAACCGAATACAAGGTCAACCTTCACACCAATACGGCTATTAATCTGAAGGATTCATGGTCGGAAGCCTATCAAACCCATAACCAAATCCAGACTTCAAAAATTACAGCGACCTCTACCCTGCCTAAATCAAAAACATCATCCTACAGCCCCAATCAAGTGATGGACGGTGATTCAACCACATGCTGGTGCGAAGGGGTTAAGGGCAGCGGAATCGGGCAAAGCTTCACAATCCAGTTCACCAAAACCATCGAAATTGAGGGTCTCAAGATTTTACCCGGCTATGGCAAAAGCGTCTCCGCTTATCTGGAAAACAACAGTGTGCGCAAAGCGAGAATAACCTTCTCCGATGGATCATCCACTATTGTTGATTTTACGAAGGGTTATTATTTTGAGCTGCCGGAAATCAAAAGGACGAACAGCATTAAGTTCACTATCCTGGAGGTTAATCCAGGCTCCAAGTATGACGATACTTGTGTAACGGAGCTGGCTGTTTTCTGAGGAAGTGCCTGGCTCCCTAGCCCTCCTGCTGAACCCGGTAACGCGGCAGCTCCACAATGACAGTGGTTCCTTTGCTGAACTCGCTTTCGATGCGGAGGTGTCCGCCGTGCAGTTCAATAATCTCCTTGCAGATGGCAAGGCCCAGGCCGCTGCCGGACTGGCGGGACTTGCCCTTGAAGAATTTGGTGCCGAGCTTCGCCAGGTCGTCCTCCTCTATGCCTTCACCGTTATCCGCTACTGTAATGATAATTAGTGTTTCATTGGAGACTGCCGAAAGTGAGATTGCTCCCTGTGCCGGGGTGAACTTGAAGGCGTTGTCCAGCAGATTAACAAAAACCTGCTTCAGGCGGTTGAAATCCCCGTCTACAGGCAGCGGCTCATCCGGGATATCGGCGTACAATCGGATCTGCTTGGTTGATCCGCGGTACCGGAATTGCAGCAGCAAATCCTCAAGCAGTCCCCGCAGATCATAAGGCTGAAGCACAAGCTTCAGCTCTCCGGCCTGAAATTTGGAGAAATCCAGCAGGTCCTCAACCAGTCCGATCAGGCGGTCGGTTTCGCCGGTTACGACCTCAAGCCCCTGCAGAGTCTCCTCCGTATCCGACAAATCACCCACAAGCAGCGTTTCGCCCCAGCCTTTGATGGAGGTGAGGGGGGTGCGCAGCTCGTGCGTGACGGAGGAGATGAAGTCGTATTTGATTTTTTCGCTTTTGACCATTTCCTCTGCCATGTAATTCAGGGTGTCGGCCAAGGTGCCGATCTCATCGTCATGCTGCTTCGCCGCTCTAACGGCAAAATTGCCGGTAGCCATTTCCTCGGCGACAGAGGTTAATTGCCGAATCGGACCTACAATCCGCTTGGCGATAAATACACTCAGCAGGAAACCGAACGTTATGACCAGCAGCCCCACCCAGGAAGCATTCAGGATAATCTTTAAGATCACACTGTACAGTGGCTCGGCAGAGACTGAATAGCGCAGCACGCCGATATTCGTGCCGGATTCTTTCAAGGCGATGGATACGGCCAGAATCCGTTCGCCGTTAAACGGGGTAAGCCCCTGATAGCTGCCCTTGCCGTTAGCGAGGGCAGCCCTCACATCGGGGGTATTCACACGCTCGGAGCTTGCGAAGCCGAAGGAGTTGATGATGACATTGCCTTCTACGTTCAGCACTTCAACCTTGCTGCTCTCTTCAGGCGAGAGGTTCTCGAGAATATATCTGGCCCGTTCGTTGATAGAGTAACCTTCCAGATATTTATTGAAAAAGGTAGCAGAGGTTGTGGCCCGTGTATTCAGCGTCTCCATGGCGCTGCCCAGATAATAATAGTGGACAGCCGCAATAAATACCCCCTCCAGCACCAGGACAATCAGAAGGAGAACAAGGGTGATATAGATGATAAGCCGAGACCTGATTCCCTTCAGCAATGTTGGACCCTCCATAGGTAGCCAAATCCCCACACCGTTTCGAGGTACTGGGGCCCGGAAGGACCCTGCCCGATCTTTTGCCGGATTCGGCTGATATTGACGTCTACAATCTTTAGCTCGCCCATGAAATATTGCCCCCATACGGAGGTCAGAATATCATCGCGGTTCATCGCCTTGTTAGGCTGCTCCATCAGCAGCTTCACAATGGCGAACTCGGTCGGTGTCAGGGGGATATCGAGCTTATCCTTCAGCAATTTGCGTTCATCCAGCATCAGTGTGAAGGGAGACAGCTCAATGTGGTTCCCGGCCAGCGGCGCTTCCCCCGGATACATCCGCCGGTACAAGGAGCGAACCCGCGCTACCAGCTCCACCGGACTAAACGGCTTAATGACATAGTCGTCAGCGCCGGATTCCAGTCCCATGACCTTGTCTATCTCCTGGCTTTTGGCAGTCAGCATAATAATGCCGAGACGGGGGAATTGTCTGCGCAGCCGTCCGCATACTTCAAAGCCGCTGATTCCCGGAAGCATCAGATCCAGAATGGCGATGTCAAAATCCTTGTGATCCCCGGCAACAGCCAGCGCTTCTTCCCCTGTGACGGCTTCGATAACCTCGAAGCCCGCACGCTTGAGATTCACCCGCAGAAGATCGCGTATCGGCTTCTCGTCTTCCAGTACCAGCACCTTCATAGTTCCCCTCCTAATTAAAGCTGAGGCTTCTGCGGTGTGCCGGCCAGCCGCTGCACTTCATCCAATGTCAGCTTAAGCTGTTCATATTCCTGTAGGGAGGGTCCGGTCAGCTTGCTGCCTGCTGTAGCGGATGGCAGAACAGCAACGAGCACCGTAGGCTCCGTGTCATCATCCGTATTCTGTAATTCATAGAGCTGCGTATAAGAAGCTTTCTCCGCCAGCAGCTTGGCTTCGGCCGTCTGCCACTCCTTCTTGGTGAGCAGCCGCAGCTCCAGCAGCGGAGCTGTCAGAGAGGAATCGGCGCTCTTGTAGCCGAACTGTAGGCTCTTCCACGGAGCAGGGGTTTCCCCTGGAGTTTTCAGTATATATTTTCCTGTCCAGTTCTGAGGAATATGGAAATTGAAGCCCCATCGGTCAAACTGCTCTTGCACAAATTTCAGCCCCGATTGCCCGTCCCATTGATAATATTTAGTGATAAAAGGGGTAGCCAGCGGAGCGAAGCTTTCTGTACCCGCAGGAGGAACTGGAAACCCGATTTCGATAATTCCGTCTCCGTTAACATCCTCGCTGTACAGCGGATAGTCCTTCATCGCGATGCTGCGTTCACCCAGCATGCCGCCGGAATCCGGGGCGAGCTGCTTAAGCACAAGATCTTTGCTGTCCGCCAGAGCGGTATGCTGATAATCATCTGTTGCAAGTATATCAGTAAACCTGCCATTTTCCCAAGTCAGCAGAGAGGTGTAGGAGGAATGCGCGCCAATGGCCGAATCAATGATCAGAGCGTTTTTGGCGGGAGCAGCTTTAGCGAATAAGGCCTGAATCACAACACCGCTTAGGGTCTGGTCTGCCAAGGTGTGAATTTGGCCGCCATGAAGGCGCAGCAATTGGAGATGGGATAGCTGCTGGGAATCCGCGTTGACATTGGCCTGAATCAAGGCAATCTCCGTCTCCCCTTCATTCGTCAAATCCCCCACCGCCAGATGATCATAAGGCTTCTTGAGAATTTCGGACCACTTGCCGCCGCTCAGGCTGTAGACGGCCAGCTCCCTGCTGAGATCCTTGCCGCCGCTGAAGCCAAGCAGCACATCTGCCGCGCCATCTCCAGTAACATCTGCAAACTTCACGTAGTCCAGCTCGCTGCCGACTCCCGTGAAGCTGGTCAGCTTTTTCCATTCTCCGCCGGATTTTGACAGTACGAGTGTGTTGATTTCAAAGTCGGTTTTGTCTGTTTTGTAGAAGGCCAGTATTTCATCCTGACCATCCTTGTCCAGGTCCTGAAGCTGGATGGCGCTGCTCGATTCAGAGTGGACGGGCACGGTCAGATGGGCATTGGATGGAAGAAAAGACTGTACGATGCCTGCAATCGTTCCATCGGAGTTGCTCTGCGACGGAGCCGTGAGCAAATCGCTGGGAGTTTTCATCGTGCCGCAGCCTGTCGCAAGCAGGGTTAGTACAATAATGGCGCTAATAGCTGATTTATTCATAAAGTGTGATCTCCTTTGTTATGTCTGTCGCTAGTATATCCCAACCCTTCGGCAAAGTAGTTTCAAAATGGTAAAGGTCATTGAACAAAAGTTTATTTTTCCTGAAAATGTAATTTTGGTTGTAAAAGGTTAAGTCTATTTCTCTTATATAGTAGAAGCCTAAAGCTTCAATTCATAGAAGAGGATGAGGGGATATGTATTACGGTATTGACAGCGACACTGCAACATTTCCTACAGGTGCAAAGAGCAAGGATTTCTACGCGGGGCGCCGCGGTACGGGGACTACGGCTAATTCAGATTATTGGAATACCGCCGGAGCCAATCTTGCGAAGAAGAGATATATGTATTGGGGGCTGAAAGGTCCGGTATCCGACCCGAACTTCACGGCAGGCCGTTATACAGGAGATCAGGGCTATGCATGGGGGCAAAAGCAGGGTTCGGCGGCTCGTACAGAGCGGGCCAATTCTCCGGCGAATATGAACACTATTTTTGGGGATATTGAATCGGGTTTTGGCGGCTGGTTCGGGGCGAATGATACCGTTAACGGAAATTTGGAAAAAGGGGCAGACGTTAACTACCGCGTGTTCCAGGGCTTCTGTGACAGTGTATCGAGCAGTGTGTATAAATCCGGGGTGTATACTTCAGCGGGCGACTGGAGTGCAATCATGGGAAGTAAATCACCAAGCTATTCTTCGGTGTTGTGGGGCGCCAATTGGCCGGGCCTCACCTTCAACTCACCGCCTGCTGATTTCAGCAAATGTAAGGCGATTAATGGCATCACTCCAACCATGTGGCAATATTATGGGGTAACCGGAACACATGATGCCACCAAGACAGGCGATGCCAACGTTGCAACCTCTTTGCCCAGCTAAGAAGTAGAAGGTGAGAGCGGACCGCAGGAGTATCTTCATTCCTGTGGTCCGTTTTTTGCTGTCCAGTATATTTTTCCTCAATCCGGCACACTGATCGACAAGGTTTTATTATCATACTTAACGTTCATAACCCCTTCCGATATAGACCATGTAATCCCTGAATATTCACCGCTTGCGTTATCTACAAATGATTTCCAGCTCTGTCCTCCGTCCTTGGTGATGTACAGTAAGGTATGATCTGCAGCATCTGGGCGGGTTAGCAGAATTCCCAGGTTCTCCGAGAGAAAGAGGGGAGGGCCAACCCGGATTTGAGCCGTTGACAAAAGATCAGGGACGATGAGGGGGACTTCGCTCCAGGAAACTCCGCCATCGTTGGTTTTGAAGAGACCTATCTTACCTTGCCATGGGGCGTTTGCGGTAATCCAGCCCTCTGTCCCGCTTGTAAAAACAAAACCTGATTTCACCCCTCCGGGAAGAGTGCTGCCTGACTGGCTGCTGTCTGAGATCTTCTTCCAATCCCGGCCTGCATTCTTAGTCTGATACAGCTCCATATCTTCACGGGCCATGCCTTGAAAATGATAAACGGCCTTCCAGCCAAGCGTTTTATTCAGGAAAAAGGTTTCTTCCGTGCTGTCGCCTGCGGCATTGTGCTTAGGGCTTGCTTCAATCAAGCTTGTACTGGTTTTTGCAGTAACCTCTGGGGAAGCGGAACCGTGGGCGGAGTTGGATTCGGAGCAGCCGGATAAGATTATTGCGGCAACGAGACCTGTCACGGCCAGATTTTTCATTGTCATTCTCCCTTTATGTGGAGTGAGCAGCCTTTCCTGATTTTATCATAATAATGTAACTAATTGATATATTTAGGAGTGGTTATGATTTGAAAATAATAGCAACCACGCTTGTTTCAAAAGCGTATAATAAAGAACTGAGATTATTATTTACTTCCAAGGGTAATATAACATTAAAAAGTGATGGGTGAGGCTAATGATGTCTTCATTGAAAAGATTCCTGATTGGACGTCCGCTGAAGTCGGACCAGCTTGGCGAACAGAAATTGAACAAAACCAAAGCGCTGGCCATTCTTTCTTCAGATGCCCTGTCCTCCGTTGCTTACGGTCCTGAGCAGATATTGCTGGTGCTGATTACAATCAGCGCTGCGGCGTTTTGGTATTCGATACCGATTGCGGCAGGAGTTCTGGTTCTGCTGGTGGCTTTGATTTTATCCTACAGGCAGATTATCTTTGCATACCCCCACGGCGGCGGAGCTTATGTTGTATCCAAAGAGAACCTGGGAAAGTATCCCGGGCTTATAGCTGGTGGCTCGCTGCTGGTGGACTACATATTGACAGTGGCGGTGAGTGTCTCCGCCGGAACTGACGCGATTACCTCGGCTTTTCCAAGCTTGCATCCGTATAATGTGCCTATTGCCATTATCTTCGTTTTGTTCATTACAACCTTGAATCTGCGGGGGGTCACCGAATCGGCGTCGTTCCTGGCGTACCCGGTCTATCTGTTTGTGCTCGCATTATTTATTATGATCGGTCTGGGATTGTTCAAAATCCTCACCGGCAGCGTGCCGGCCGACCTGCACACTCCTATTGGTACTCCGGTGGCGGGCATCAGTCTGTTCCTGCTGCTGAGGGCCTTTTCCTCCGGGAGCTCGGCGCTGACAGGGGTGGAGGCCATTTCCAATGCCATCCCTAACTTCAAAGAGCCGGCCCCGAACAATGCTGCCAAAACGCTGGCGGCGATGGGTACGCTTTTGGCCGTGTTATTTACAGGTATTGTGTTTCTGGCCTATTACTATGGCATTGCGCCACGGGAAGAGGCTACGGTGGTGTCCATCATTGCCGAAGAGGTATTCGGCCGCAATTTCATGTACTTCTTCGTCCAGGGGACTACCGCGCTGATTCTGGTTCTGGCGGCCAATACCGGATATTCCGCGTTCCCGCTGCTGGCGGTGAATTTGGCGAAAGACAAGTTTATTCCGCGTATGTTCACAGTCCGGGGAGACCGGCTGGGTTATTCGAACGGCATTCTGATGCTGGGGATCTTCTCCATCATTCTAATCATTGCCTTTGAAGGGCGGACGGAGCACCTGATTCCGTTATATGCGGTAGGCGTGTTCATTCCCTTTACGCTCTCCCAGAGCGGGATGATGGTGAAATGGGTCCGGCAAAAGCCGCGGGGCTGGGCCGTCAAGTTCATTATCAACACTGCGGGCGCGCTGATCAGCTTTATTGTTACCATGATGTTCTTCCTGACCAAATTCACGCAGGTATGGCCAGTACTGATCTTCCTGCCGCTGATTATTCTGCTGTTCCACCGGATTCACAAGCATTATGAGTCCGTCGCTGACCAATTGCGGATCTCCACCTGCGAAGAGCCGCCGCTTGCCATTGAGGGGAACGTCATCATCCTGCCTGTTGCCGGAATAACACATGTGGTTGAGAACTCGCTCCGTTATGCCAAGTCTTTGGGGACCGAGCAGATTATTGCCGTGCATGTTCCGTTCGAGCGGGAGGATGAGGCGGTATTTGAAGAGAAGTGGAAGAAATTCCACCCCGAAATCCGATTGGTGACGCTGTATTCGCCTTACCGAAGCATCACCCAGCCGCTGACCAAATTCATTGACACGGTACAGCGCAAGGCGAGCGAATCCAATTATCAGGTGACAGTGGTTGTGCCGCAGTTCATACCGAAGAAGGGCTGGCACAACATCCTGCACAACCAGTCCAGCCTGCTGCTTCGCGCACATCTGCTGTACCGCAGAAATGTAATTATTACTACAGTGCCTTATCATTTGAAGAAATAATGGTGCCGTCCATCCGGTAGGCCCCTGTTATCCATTTTCAATGTGGATAGCAGGGGCTTTTTTGTATGCGTGAAAAAAATTGAAATGTAATGTTTAATAACATTTACAATATCTTCTTTTGCATATAAAGTAAGAATACAGCAAGAATCGCTTCGGATCATCAGTTGTGTGTCATTATTTATGACATATATAAATGAATTTAATAAAAAGGAGGATGGATGATTGAAAAATGCAGAGGAAGTCTCACGTATCCCCGTTAGAGTAATGACGCAAGGCAAGCAAATGATATTTGGGATTTCCTTAATGGCGCCGATTGCCATCTTTGGAACGTACGGCGTGGCTAACGAGCTGTCGAAGGGAATGCTGCCTACAGCATATCTGTTGGCTTTTCTAGTGATGCTCATTACGGCTTACAGCTACGGCAGGATGGTCAAGGTATACCCGACTTCCGGTTCCGCCTACGGGTATGTCCAGAAGTCTGTTCATCCGCTCGCGGGTTTCCTGGTGGGCTGGATGCTGCTGCTCGACTATGCTTTTGTGCCGATGCTGTCTGTGCTGTTCCTCGGTCTGGCCTTGCACGAGATGCTCCCCGTGATTCCCGTTGTGGTGTGGGTTGCGCTCTTCATCACATTAAGCACCTTAATCAATATCAAAGGCCTGCAAATGGCGGTGAAGGTCAACCGGATCATGGTGGGGATGCAGTTTGTGCTAATCGCTTTTTTCTTCGGAGCCTGTATTTATGCCCTCGTATCCCCTTCGCCAGGCCATTCGCTGATTTCCTCGACCCCCTTCTGGAATCCCGACTTCTCCTTGCTCAGCGTCATTGCCGGGACCGCACTGGTCTGCCAATCCTTTCTCGGCTTTGACGCAGTGACGACGATTGCCGAAGAATCGGTTGACCCGCAGCGCACCATCCCCCGGACACTAATCTTTGTGACGGTGCTGAACGGGTTGGTGTTCATCCTGATTGCCTATCTCGGTGTGCTAGCCTATCAGGGGCGAAGCTTCAGCAGCACGGATACGGCGGCTGTGGAGCTTGTGGAATTCTTAGGCGGGCCGCTCTTCCAAACTCTATTCATGCTGGTGACCGCAGCTTCCGTCTTTACACTTATTGTGTCTCAGCAAGCGGGGATTTCCCGGCTGCTCTTTGTCATGGGACGGGACCATGTCTTTCCCGAGAAGCTGTTCTGCTATAAGCATCCCAAGTATGGAACTCCGGTAGGCGGCATTGTTTTTATCGGTATTTTGACGGTAGCGGCCTCTATGCTGTTTGATTTGGTTACATTGGCTTCGCTTGTCAATCTGGGCGCTTTTGTGGCCTTTGCTTTTGTAAATCTGTGTGTGATCCTTCATTACTGCGTCAAAAGCAAGCTTCGTTCGCCAAAGGCGCTGCTCTTGTATCTGCTCTTGCCCGCCCTCGGGATTGTGAGCAATGTCTGGCTGCTCTCAAGCCTCAGTCACCAGGCGTTCTTAGTGGGCGGCATATGGTTTGCGGCAGGTCTTTTGTATCTGACGGTAAGGACCAAAGTGTTCACACAAATCCCGGATTGGGGTCTGTTTGACACTTCTTTATAACAATGAAGGAAAGGGAGTTAGCGTATGCCAGTGAGCGAGTCTGTGAACACCTCAGTCCATGCGACAAAAGCGGCGGTTAATCTGTATGCGGTTCTGGGGAATCTGGAGGAATTATGCCGTCTTGACCCTATCTCAGCTTCACTGATTCAAGACAAACAGAATACGATCCGTTTCAAAATCCGAGGTGGCTCCTCGGCTGATCTGCTCATTGCGGATGGGGCTTGTTCCATGCGTGAACCGGCGGGCACGGCGTCCATTGTGCTGTATTTCCGCTCACCGGAGCATTTCAACCGGATGATAGAAGGTGCGGCAAGCCCGATTCCGCTCCGGGGACTGACCCGGCTGGGCTTCCTGACCAAAGAATTCACGGCGCTGAGCAAGCGGCTGGAATACTATTTGAAGCCAAGCGAGGAGCTGCTGTTGGACGGTGATTATTTCGCCATACATACCCGGCTGCTGCTGAATACCGCTGCTTATGCCGTGGCCTGTATCGGCAATTACGATGACATTGGTCAGCGGATCGCGGCAAGAATCCCGGACGGTGTCATTTCGATCTCCATTGAGGAGAGCGGGCAGCAGGTCTTCCTCCACTGTGTGAAAGGCCGGCTTAAGGCGATGAAGAGCACCTCATCTGCACCCGGAGCCTTCATGATCTTTGATACCGTGCAGTCTGCGAACGATGTGCTGAGCGAAAAGGCCGATGTTCATGAGCTGATCGTAACCGAGAGGCTGAAGCTCAAAGGAATGCTGCCGATGATTCAGCACATGAATGATATATTGGCTAAAGTACCCCAGTTTGTGTAAACCTGAGTCAGGGATGAGAAAAGGAGACGAGATATGGAAGCCTATAAATATACAAACAGCAGATTGCTTTTTGAACGGGCGATGAAGGTTATTCCGGCCGGTGTCTATGGACATTTGGGGCCTGTTGAGGGCAGTATGATTCCGCCGAGCGCCTTTCCTTTTTTCTCCAGGGAGGCCAAGGGGGCTTATTTCTGGGATGTGGACGGCAACCGGTTCATTGATTACATGTGTGCATATGGCCCCAACATCTTGGGCTATAATGACGAGGATGTTGACCGGGCGGCAAGGGAGCAGCGGGAGCTGGGAGACTGTGTAACACTGCCTTCGGTGAAAATGGTCGAATTCGCAGAGCTGCTGGTGGATACCGTACATAGTGCCGACTGGGCATTTTTCGCTAAAAATGGCGGTGACGCCACCAGCTTTGCGGTCATGGTTGCGCGCGCTGCTACGGGCAGGAAGAAGGCGGTGCTCGTCAATAAAGGGTATCATGGCGTAGCGCCGTGGACGAAGCTTGCAGGCAATCCCGGCATTGCACCGGAGGAGATTGCCAATAATTTATATGTCGATTGGAATAATATCGGGCAGCTTGAAGCCTTAATCAGCGCCTATCCCGGACAAATTGCCTGCTTTATTGCCAGTCCTTATTTCCAGGGAAATTTTGTCGATAACGTGCTGCCGGATCAGGATTATTGGCAGAAGGTGCGCTCGCTCTGCACGAAACATGGCATCGTGCTGATCATTGATGATGTGCGCTGCGGCTTCCGGCTGGATCTGTCCGGCTCAGACCATCATTACGGCTTCGAGGCCGATCTGATCTGCTTCTGCAAAGCGCTGGCTAACGGTTACAATGTCTCTGCGCTCTGCGGAATAGATGCGCTGAAAAGCGCTGCGTCTTCGGTGTTCTATACGGGCAGCTATTGGTTCTCTGCGGTTCCTTTTGCCGCCGGCATCGCGACCTTGCACAAGCTGAAGGAGCTTGAGGCTCCGAAACGCCTACAGGCGCTTGGCAGCAAGCTGACCAGCGGCCTGACCGACGTCGCCGCCGGACATGGCCTTGACCTACGGATCAGCGGAGAGCTGCCCATGTGGTATATGAGAATCGCCAACGATCCCAGCCAGGTGCTGCATCAGGAGTGGATTGCGGCTTGCGTTCAGCGCGGGGTCTTTTTCACCAACCATCATAACCATTTTATCAATGCGGCTCTGACGGAGGAGGACATCGCCTTCACGCTGGATGTAGCGGACGAGGCTTTCCGGGCCGTGAAGAAGATGCATCCGAGTTTTGTGTAGATGTTTGATAATCAAGTTACGCTATTTTATACTAATTCCAAGTGTGAAAAGGTGGGATGCATGCAGATTACATAAGGAAGGGGCATCTGCTCTTATCATGGCCAGACCGAAAAATATGTTGAAGCGGAATGAAATCCTGAAAATTGCCTACCGCATGTTCTGCGAAAAAGGCTATGAGCAAGTTTTTATTAGAGAAATCGCGGATGAGGCGGGGATCAGCAAGGCGCTGGTGCAGCATTATTTTACTAAAAAAAGTGATATTCTAGAGGCTATGCTGCAAGAAATTCTGGAGGTATCCTTCAGCTATGTTAACCGCATTCTGACGCCGCAGGAGAGTATTTATTTACAGCTCTCTGTCTATACCAATCTGTTCTTCCAAACCTCGATTCTGCAAAAGGACCTGCGCCGGTTTATAGAAAATATCATCACAGACAAAGCGCTGCTGACATTGTGGATTAACATCGTGCACCGGTGGCTAAGCACAATTAAAACCGAAGAGATGGCACATGTGCCGGAACGGGATTTCCAAATTGCCCTATCCTTCGCCATGGCTGGAGGGACTGAACTGCTGCTTCAACAGGAGGAGTGGAGTATTCCGGTATCGTTCATTGCAGAGCAAATGCTCTCGTCGTTTATGCGAATTCTAGATGCTAGTTCAGAGTCCGCCCGGAGTGTGATTGCCCAGACGAAGAACCTTTTGCGGAATTTCGACTTTAATGAATTCAATCAATATTGTGTCCAGCAGATTTTCTGGTATGAAGAAGCAAGCAGAACTAATTAAATAATAATTCGAAAAGCCGCCAGATGACGTTCGTGCGTCAGGGCGGTTTTTTGTGATTGACAAAATAAAAGGTTCGCTCTACATTATAACTATACTAGTATAGTTTATTTTGAGGAGATGATTAACATGGTGCAAGAAATCATGAATGCCTACACCAACAATCCAGGTTTGGTTGTGATTTCGGCGTTTACTTTTTTCATTGGTTATATGGAATATATCTACAGCTTCAGACTGGTTAACCGGGAGAAACGGGCGCCTTACCCTGTCTGGATGCACACCTTTTATTTTGCGCATGATTTTACCGGAGCGGTTATTTTCTTCCTGCTGGCCCTGCATAACGATTGGTTCTGGTTTTTCTCTGCCGCATCGGCGGCGTTGGTGGTCTGGAATTGTTTTGAAGTGTACAATCTTTATAAAGCGGTCAAAGTGGAACGGCAAGAAATATGGGGCAAATTCTACAGCTCTCCCGTGACTGTACAGCAGGCCCTTATGCGTGTAGCTGGACAGATCGTATTAATGTTCGCTGTTGTTAATCTGTTCAGAGTGTTCATGGATGATGTGGTCATGTTCAAATGGTTCGCATTTACCAACATCCTGATTGCAGTCGCGCCCGGCTATTTGTGGAATGAACGGAAGAACCGCAGCGGAACCTCTGTCGGCCTGGCGATTGTGATCTTGATCGGAACCGTCAATACTTTTCTGCCGCCCGGATACGGGATGTGGACGACAGCCTCGGCTTATTTCGATCAGCCCTGGTTCTATATTGCAGGTGTAATTGTATCCGCCTATGCGCTGAGAAATCTGATCATGGTTATGAAGTTCCCGCCCAAAGAGCAGATCGGGGATAAGAAGCCTATCTGGTAAGGAGCCGAAGCTACTCCACTAACAATGCTACCCAAATAAAAATCACGTACAATAAAATAGCCACGATAAGTGCGCTGAGCGGAACAATCCATAGTAAATGGGTTTGAAATGGCTTCAATCTTTGAAGCCATTTTTCTTTTGTGGGCAGTAATTCGCGTTGAGCCCTGTTTAGGATTCTTTCAACCTTGTTCTCATCTGAATTTAGAAATTCAATCCAGAGCTGTTCATATTGGGTTTGTAATATTTCTTTATTCGAGCTTTCTTTTAAAGGGACCATTGTAACCTCCGTAATGGAAATTTGGAAATAAATATCGGAACATAGCTATTCCTCAACATATTACTATAAATTATTACATATTTACATAGAAATAGATTTTTGTCAGCAGGAACAGGTATTGAAAAGAAGACGAGTATGAATCTTGGGACTGATGCTGTGCCTATGAATGCTATGCCCAGTCTCCACCTTCAGGGGAGACCGACTCGTAACGAACGCTCGTTTATGGAGTAAAAGAGTGAGCGTCAAATAGCCCCCACCTAGCAGACCGGAGAGCTGTGGCAAAATGATAAGGAGGAGCTGGAAGCGGCTTGTGTTTCTGGAAAGGGTTTCGGATCAGTAGAGTATTCTGATACAGAGTCGAGATTAAACATCACGGCGGGCTCCTTGATTGATCCACAGGACTTTAGTGACTTTAACGCAGTGAAAAACTTATCAGAAATATATCGTGAACCTTGGATAAGGGGAAATACCATGGAGTTGAGCTAACGGCGAACGTTAGTTGAATTAGTGAATAAGGAATGGAGGCATCCACGCTGCTGTATGCAGTGTAGGTTCTTTCTTAGTGGGGGAGAATGTATAAAATAAACCTGGGCACGTCGAATATATAACACACGCACCGAAGCTTGGGCTAAGCTTAACTGCTCAATTTGATTCTATTTCTGATTAGACCAAATCAGAGTTCTTTGTGAGGAATCAGAGCCTTGTAGATATATTTTCTGAATATCACCAAAACTATTCTTAATTGAAATATTGAAATCTCCAGTTGATCCATTTAATGATAATATACTTCCTTTTATTTTTATATAGAGAGCATTGTCGCTATAATCAACCTTATATCCTCTATACCTATTTGCACTATCAGAAAATCCACCTTTTATTGATATGATATGATTTGATATATTACATTGTGATATGAAAATTGAGCTAGGATTTATTATATTGGTAAACATAAAAAGAAACCCCAATATAGAAACTATAAGCATAGCCATTACTACGAGTACAAAGTTACGCTTTTTTATAATCAATTTCTATCACCTCATTAATCAATTCAAATCAATGCACTCAATTAAATGGGTGCATTGATTTTAGTATATAAATAATTTTAATATTGTGAACTTCTTATAGGGGTACCAGTACCTTGTGCATAATAAACTACATAATTATATGGAACGGCAGCATTGGTGTCATAAGCACCATCTTTAATTGAGTAATATAAATTTTGAGGAGTATTTATTGTTCCAGCAGAATAATCGTCAGAGGATATCGAGTTCCATAGACCAACAGCAAAGGAGGAACAATTGTTTGTTAAACTCCATGAATCATGATTTATAATATAACTATTTACGTTACTTAATTGGGTAGAATTTATATACATGGAATGAGAAACTCTACCACTGTAAGCACTATAGTTATTAATGAACATTGCCTCTAAATTATACCATACACCAGTATGTTCTGTTTTATTCCCCCAAGTTCCAACAGAAACCAGTTTATTTGCTGCAATGCCAGATAATTTTCCAACTGTAATACTTGAAGAACTAATGTTATTTAAAGTAATAAATGAATGAGTCCCAAAATTTGAAGATCCATCACCACCAGAGCTTCCAGTGCCGCTACCGCTCGGAACTGACCATAAGGTTAGAATTGCTACATCTGTCGCTAGAGCTTGTACCGCATTACCGTTATCATCTCTTACCATGGGACTTTGAGCTTGAATGGTGAGGGCTTGTGCTGCAGTTGGATTAATATATGGTTCAGCAATCACATCATCAGAAGCAGCGAAGCCGGTTCCAGGAAGTATACTAAAGGCAAGAAATAAGATCGCAAGGACCATTAATGGTTTCTTGAAGCTTTTTTTCATTCTAATGAACCTCCAGTAATATTTATTTTTTTACAAAACTTTAACTTGCCAGTGCCGATTGAAAACAAACAACTCAAACTATCTCCTACGTATATAGACCATCTCCGCATCTATTTGTAAATTTATTACAATGAAATAATTTTACAAAATATCCATAATAAATAAATGAGTCTTTAGAATCATATTTTGATTTTGTATACTTGATATTTAAAGAACTGGACAGTCAAAAATTATACGCGGGCGAATTTGCAGTTTAAGATCACACATTATCTACGAAGGGGAGCTGCGTGCAGTGTGGTTGCTATTTATTGTAGTGATAGTTTGACAGTAAGGGCCTGGGCGGCATAAAATTCCTGAAGGCAGTAGTTTAACAAGAATGGGGGAACAGCATTGAAAAGAAGACGAGTATACACCTTGGGACTGATGCTGTTAATGCTTGTTCTGTTGACGGGTTGTGCCAATGGGACGGCCCACATTACCGTGAAGAAGGATGGCGGGCTGGATGTCGCCTTCAGTCTGCTGCTGGATTCCCGTGCAGAGTCGCTGGTCGGCGGCAAAATCGAGGAGTTGATCACGAGCAGGCTGCAGGCAGACGGCATTGAGCTGCACAAAACCACAGTGGGCAAATCTACAGAATATCAATTTCTCAAATCCTTCGCCTCTATAGAGGACATGCAACTCAACGCGAGAAGCCTTGATATCGTGGATACTGAGGTAACAACGGGGAAAAACTGGCTGTACACCAAATACGATGTATCGGCTCAGCCCAAGCTGAATGCCTACTCGGAAGAGATTTTAGATGGACTTGGAAAGCTTAGTGTGCCGAAGCCGCTGGTCCGGCTGATGCTACAGGGCCTGTCGCTGGATTTCCAGCTAACGCTTCCCTATAATCTGTACGGGGCCAACAATGCCGCCGAGCAGGACGGGAACACCCTCACCTGGCATATTACCCTGGCCGATACCGAGCCCATGCGTCTGATCGTATACGTGCCGAATGTCAGGAACATCGCCATCGCCGGTGGTGGTATCGTTCTACTCTTGGCCGCCGCTGTCACTTTGTTCCTGAGAAAGAGAAAATTGCGCAAGCCCAAAGCTTGAACCGCAAGGACCCGCAGCCGGATCATTTGAGCGTTCCGAGCTCTTTTTAATTGTGCGGCGCGGCCCTTCAATAATCATCCGGCACCGCCCGCTGCCTTGCGCTGGCGTGCTCGCGGTATTGGCCGGGGGTCATCCCTTCCTGCTTGCGGAACGAGCGGATGAAATTCTGCGAGTTGTTGTAGCGGAGCCGGGCGGCGATATCCTTGACGGGCATGTCGGTCTCCGCGAGCCATTTCTTCGCCATTTTGAACCGGTACATGGCAAGGTAGTCGCTGAAATAATACTGGGTCTCCTTACGGAACACGCTGCTGATGTAGTTGGCATTATAGTGCAGGCGGGACGCGCATTCCTCCAGCGTAAGGTCCTTATCATAATCATGCTGGACGATGTCGATGAGCTTTTCCGAAATATTATGGTATTGGGCATTTTGTCTGCTGCTGAAGATACGGACCATCGGCTGAATGACCACGCTCCAGAACCAATCCTCAATCTCCGCCACGATGTGCAGATCCGTTAATTCCTCGAATAAAGAACCGTTCACCGGATAGATTTGATTCAGGCTGATTCCTGACTCCTGCATCATAATAAGAATATTGTTCAGCAGCCGGGTCAGCGGAATCTGGTATTCCTGCGGCGAGAGTCCCAGTGCAAAGATACAGGCGAACAGCTTATGCAGCGTCTCCTTTGCATTCTCTGTGTCAGCCAGCTTAATCGCGTCCAGCAGATCGTTTTCCTTATGAGTAGGGTAGTTCAGGTTGAGATAGTGGTTGCCGGAGTTGATATTCTCATACTGAATAATAATGCCTTTCCCCAGCGTAATCCGGTATTTGAGCGCCTCCAGAGCTTCTCTGTAAGCAATGGATATTTTATCAAAGGCGTGGAAGGGCAGACTGAGCCCGATGCTGACCTCCAGCTTCAGGTAGTTGTTGATCTTCTGCTGCAGCGATTCCGTTAGGGAATAGAGCGTTTTGTGAAAAGACTGCGGATCGCCGTCCGCGCTTCCGATCAGCGTCACCACAGCGTGGTCCATGATGACCGGAGCCAGCCGGTTGCACGGAGGAATCAGCTCCTCGATCATATTATGCACGGCGAACAGCAGCAGGCTGAGGTCTTTTTTCTGATAGCTGTTCTCCTCGGAGAAGTCGATGCTGACCGTGATCACGGCCATTGTCTGCCATTCCAGGGTCTGGTCATGGTAGCCGAATTGCTCCAGTTCTTCTAGCAGCTCGCGTTTTTTGATATTGCCTTGAAAAGCCTTCATTAGAAAAAAGGTGCGCACCTGCTGAATATGCTGGGCAACCTCCTTCTCAAGCTGGGATTTGGATTGAAACAGATGATGTACCTGCTCGCCGATAATCTGGAATTCATTCGCATGTCTGGCCCTGATATCGGGTCTGCGCTGTCCCATCTCGTTGAGCAGCCTTTCAATAGGCGTGTACATCCGGCGGGAACCGAGCCAAGCCAGCAGAACAGATAATAGCAGCATGAAGGTGCATACGTATACGGTGTAGGTTCCGATTTTGCTTGATTCCTTAGTCAGACTCTCGATAGAGGTCACGGAGAGATAGATCCAGCCGCTCTGCGGTGAACGCATGTAGGTGACGGAGTAATCCTTTTTGTCCATCACCGTTTTGAATTGTCCCGAGCTTTGTGCGGAGCCGGCAATCTGTGCGAATTCGGTAAAGCCGCTTGAAGCGGCAGACTGGCCGATCAGGCTGCGGTCCGGGTGGAGCAGAATGCGGCCGGAGCTGTCCAGGATGATAATGCTGTCGAGCGGCTGCACGTCGGATGTAATGAAATCCTGCAGACTGCAGGCGGGAATATTGGCCAGGGCCAGGCCGTATTTCTGCAGCTTGGTGGTCGGCAGCTTTTTAATCAGGCTAATGCTGTAATCACAACCGGTGAAGTTAATGCTCTCCTCGCTGTAGAACAGGGAAGAGGGGTTCAGCACCCATGAGGTTTCATCCGGCAGATTAATCAGGTTGGTGAGCTGCTCGTAATTCTTATATTCATTCAGGCGGTAGAGCCCTGAGTTTTTGATCATCCAATTTTGCCGCTGATTGAGCAGAATAACATCCTCCAGCTTCGTGTCAAAAGATTGCATATTGCGGATTTCGGTGCGTATGTCATTATATAAAATGAAATCGCTTACATCCAGCGGGTTATTCAATGCCTTTTTTAAAACGGATGAGTTCACTACCTGGTTCAAGGTCTGGTTGACAGTATTCAGCTTATGCTCTACATTTGAGTTAATTTGTAAAATAAGTTCCTTTTTGCTTTGGTTAACATTTTTTTGAATCTCTTTGGAGGATGTAAAATAAGAGAACGAACCAATGAACAGCACAGGCAGTATGCTGATGACAAAGGCGAACATGGTTAATTTGCTCAGGAAACTCAAATGTTTCAATAGATTCAGCACCTTTACATTAGGTAGAAGCAATCGCCTGCTTCAAGTGTATGCATCACGAAGGATAATAACAATAATCATCTGGTGCCGCAATAATCATTTTCTCTAATTATCACTATCAATTGCAATTTATTCATCTGTTAGGAATGAAATGTATAATATTTTGTAGGAGGATGCGGGAATGTCCAGACCACGGCTCAGGAAAAATGGTGCCCGGTATTGCTGTTTGCTTGTGTTACTTGCTGTTATTTTGTTAAGCGCTTGCAGTGGGGAGGCTTCCGTTCAGTCCCGCCCAGGCGGGGAGGTTTCTTCGATTTCGATTCTGGCACCGCTTCATTTTCCCCAGACTCCCTCCAAGGACATTGTTGCCGAAATTGAAAAGCTGACCGGGGTCAAGCTGGATATCACCTGGGTTCCAGAGGGCGTCTACACGGATAAAATGAACACGGCCCTGACAACCAATTCTCTGGGGAAAGTCACCTTCGTCAAATTCACGGATTCCAATCTGGTGAAGAATGTGATCCGCTCCGGGGCTTTTTGGGAGATTGGCCCGTATCTTCAGGACTTCCCGAATCTGAAGCAGCTTGACGCTTCGATTCTGAAGCAATCTGCTGTGGACGGCAAAGTCTATGGCCTCTACACCGAGCGCCCTTCTTCCAGACAGGGGATTATCATCCGCAAGGATTGGCTGGACCGTCTCCATCTGAATAAGCCGCAGACACTGGATGAGCTGTATGAGGTTATGAAGCAGTTCACATATAATGACCCCGACGGAAACGGTAAAGCGGATACGCTCGGACTCGTTGACCGCAATGATCTGGTCTATGGGGTATTCAAAACACTTAGCTCCTATTTCGGCACGCCGAATAACTGGAAGCTTGTGAACGGCCGGTTCATCCCTGAATTCGAGACGCCCGAATATATGGACACAATGAATTTTATGCGGAAGTTATATAAGGAGAAGATTATCAATCAGGATTTTGCCTTGACCAGCAAGGAAGTGCAGCGGGATCAATTTATCCGGGGGACGGCAGGCATATTTATTGGCAGCATGACCGATGCGAAGCGGCTCTCCATCGAGGCCCAGGCGATTAACCCGCGAGCCGAGCTTACTCTGATCAACCGGATCAAAGGGCCGCAAGGCTATAAAGTATGGTCAATCCCCAACTATAACGGGCTGTATCTTTTCTCCAAAAAGGCAATTGCGACGGAGCAGGAGCTGAAGCGGGTGCTGGGCTTTTTTGACCGGACGATGGATAAGGATGTTGCGAATCTGATGATGTACGGGATTGAAGGCCGCCATTATAAGCTTAAAGACGGAAAAGTGATCCTTCCCGATGAAACCTCGCAGCTACGTGTGTACGAAGTGAACCCGCTCTACTCCCTCATGATTGCCGATATCGGCAATAAGAATATTATGGGGGTTGCGCAAAAAGAACAGCTAACCGCCTTAGCCGACCAGCTCAGCGAAGACAACGAACAGTTTCTGGTCGATGATCCAACCGTCAGCCTAAGCTCCACAACCTTTGACGAGAAAAACACCGAGCTGTCCGCCATCATCATGGATGCCACCTACAATTATATCCTTGGCAACCTCACTGCCGAAGGCTTCCGCGTAGAGGTAGAGAAGTGGAGAGCCGGCGGCGGCGACCTGATTATTCAGGAGTATGGGGAGGCTGAGGCAGGGAAATAAGTCCATTGTGTTAGTGCACAGTCGCAAGCCTGCGGCGGAACACGAAAGCTGAAACAAACAATACAATTGTCAGAACGAGGCATCCGGCCAGTGACAGCCACGTAAGAGAGCTGACCTGAACCAGCGAACGGGCAGGTGAATCCGTTCCCAGAAAGTTAATTCCCGGCGCCTGATTGAACGGGCCGATATACCACAAGAGCATGTACAGAACTTCAAACATTTTTTTAGAATGGGTAATAACGCCTGATACAAGGGCCAGAGTCGGAATGAATAGGCTGCCGAGCAGCCAGTACAAGGCATGAAGCATGTCTCCTTCTATAAGCAGACGGATTAGTATGCCGCCTCCTGCTGCCGCAGTAACGATGTAACCTGCTGTCCAAACAGCAGGCAGTTGTCTGGATATCAGCCGGGGGCTGGTGGCAAGGAAGAAATGAGTACCATGCGTGACTTCACGGCAGCCCATACTGGACCACAGAATCAGCGGCCAAATCCACGCCAGCGGCCAGAGGACAGGAAAAGACGTATTCAGCGGCAACAGGAGACAAAGCACATTCAGTACTGCGGCAATGACAACCCATAACCATGAAACGCCCTTCAGCATGAGGCCCAATTCAGCCTTTATAAGTGTTATGTAACGGAAATTATAAGCAACCGGTGTCAGTTCTGCCGCCGAGAACGTCGGAGCTACGGCTGCTGCCGCCTGCTTAGGCTGTTCGTTTTCCTCGGACTGCGGCGATGCAGTATTCTTTTTTGCCGCCGTTTTTTGGGGAAATCTGCTGTGCTTGTCTCGCTTCCGGCTTGTCGGCAGCTCCGCGAAACCGCCGAATAACAGAGATGCCAGCAAGCATAGGACCAACGCGGCGGCGAACAGCAGTAGCTGCATGCCCACTATGCTGCCGCTCCAATGAACCCCATTCCACTGAAACAGGCTCAATGGTTTGTCAAGAAACAGGATGCCTTGCCCGAATTCTCCGTTATATGCGGGATGTATCTGCTTGAGATCGCTCTGCATTTGTCCGGAAATAATACCTGTAGAAATATTACCGCTATTAATTGAAATCGTAACAGTTGCGATAAACAACGCCAGGTAAATTATATTACCGGCGACTCCGCGCAGGAGGAACCAGCTTTCGAAGACAACCGCCAGCGCAGCCACAATAGCCATCTGGGGAATGACAACAATCAGAAACGGCAAAGCGAGGTCCAAGATATGAATTGTCATATCTTCTCCGCGTATAAGCTGCATAAACAGGGCGACGAACATCATCAGGAATGCAATCACTGACAGAACAGCAAAATTGCTGAGCGCCTTGCCAAACAGGTAATGCCGCCTCTTCAGCGAAGTCCCTGCAATGATAAAGCCCACCCTTGTACGCTGATCCCTGTCAATGCTGTTCTTGACCAAAAAAAATCCAATCAGCGTCAAAAACATGGTCGTTGAGATCGCTACCGTTCCGCCAACCCATTCAGAATTGTAAAGCCCCCTGTAACTGCCCAGATAAAAAGTCACATAATTCGAATCGGCAGGAGGGACGAACAAATAAGCTGCAAAAACCGCCAGTACAGCCGTTATAAAAAATGAATACCGCCTCGTTCTTTCAAGAAAATCGGCACGGGCGAGATGATAGATTGTATATGCTTTACTCATGGACTGTTCCCCCGAAATCAGAGCGAAGATACAAATAGGCATCTTCAAGGTCTGGAGCAACCTTTACAGCTTGAGGAGTCGGAGCACCTTCCGCCACCATGCGGACCCGCAGTCCATTTTCAGTCCGAACAGATCCGCTGATCAGCCATTTTGAGCGTGCTTCGTGCAATTGATTTTCCGGTATAACCGTTGACCATACCTTTCCTTCGGCCTGCTTCAGCAGTTGGGAAGGGGTCTCATCGGCCAGCAAGCGGGATTTTGCCAGAATGATAATCCGGTCTGCCGTTGCCTCGATATCGGAAACAATATGGGTCGAAAAAATAATGATACGCTCCTTGGACAAATCCGCAAGCAGATTGCGGAACCGCATTCGCTCCTCAGGATCAAGTCCTACCGTCGGCTCATCAATGATTAATAGTTTCGGGTCATTCAGCAGCGCCTGTGCGATGCCGATCCGCTGCTTCATACCGCCTGAGTATCCGCCGATTTTGCGTTTGCGGGCGGAATTCAAATTCAGCAGTTCAAGTATTTCGTCAATTCTCCGCTTCACCTGACTGCCACCAAGTCCCTTGACCGCCGCCATATATTGCAGAAACTCGACAGCCGTTAAATTGGGGTACACGCCGAAATCCTGTGGCAAATAACCCAAAACGTTGCGCAGCTCATCAGGATACGCCGCCAAATCGCTGCCATTCCAAGTCACACGCCCTTCAGTCGGCTGGGAAATGGTTGCCAAGATGCGCATCAGTGTCGATTTGCCCGCTCCATTTGGCCCCAGCAACCCAATAATGCCGGAATTCAGCTCCAGACTGATATCTTTGATTCCCCAGAAATCTTTATTATATCTTTTTCCTACCTTTTCAATTGTAAGCACAATAATCTCTCCTCTCCAAGGTCTGCCGTTTACCGCTTTCCAAGCGTTAAATTGCCTGAACCGGTTTTGATGTCCACTGGTACGCTCCCATCGCCAAAGACTATGCTTTGCTCCTCGTCGGCAGCAGGCTGCTTAGTCCCATCCCATTGGTTACGAAGTTCACCCGAACCGTGGCTGAATTTGATTGTTGCGGAAGAAGGCCGTTCAGTTGTATAGAGGGTGACCTCGCCACTGCCGGTTGTGATTTTCATCGGGTGCGTGATGTCCGCCATGTCCGCCTCAATTTCGGCCGTATCCGCCTCCAGTTCAAGCTCAGCTTCCACATCCTTCATGTTGATATTACCGCTGCCCGTCTTCAGCTTCAGCTTCTGTGCTGTCAGCCTATCAAGTGTGACTTTACCTGAATCAGCTTCAATGCGAATGGTATTGGCAGCCAATTCGGCCATATTCAGGTCGCCGCTTCCGGTATTAAGAACTACAGAATCATATTGCTGCTCGGGCAGCTCCACTCTGATCTGTACATCAAAAATACTGATGCCGACAGTCGAACCTTTAGTGTCAACGCTGATCTTGACCGTATCGTTTTCCCGAACAATGTTCAGTTTGGTTAGCTCCACAAATTTCTTGCTTACCTTGCCAGTAAGCGCAGCCTTAATCTCGTTTGTTGACCCTTTCACAGTTGTTATATTCATACCGTTTAATGAAAAAACGACATCCTTCACACCCTCAGCATCAATCGCCTGATTTTGGTTGATCTCCACACTCCTAAAACTGAAGCCGCCCTCATTCCACATCGTCGCGACCACGCCGATCAATCCGACCACAAGTAGAATGGCTGCTGTAATCATCCATTTTTTCATGTTCGTTTCCCCTTCATCACCCTGGAATTAAATTTTAAATATTGCAAAGTCATTCTTGAAACTGCCTGGGTCAGCCAGCGTGAGAACGCCCCGAGCAGCATTCCCAGGCCTAGCAGCAATATAGCAACAAAAATTCCCTGGATTAGGGTAAAGGCACCTCCGATGATTCCTTCGTAAATCGCAGTAAGCGCGGCTATCCCGCTCATGACGGACGAAGCCCAGCACATCAGTAGTACACCTAGAAGCATGATATAGGGCCCCAACACAAAAACAAGATTGAAAAAGCCCAGCCCCACCGTAGCAAACACTGCCCGTGACACAGGAGCAAAACGTCCGTTGCTGCTTTCCGCCTCATTTACCCGGTAGACTAGCAGCATTTCTTTGGCGAGCTGGCGCGGATCGCCAAGCTCCTCTGCAATTTGCTCCTCTGCAAGTCCGTCTCCGGCCGCCTGCCGAAAGTGCTCTTCATAATCAAGTATCCATTCGCTGCGCAGCGGCTCGGGAATCGGATTCATGAGCTCCCGGAGTTGTTTCAGAAATTGCTCCTGTGTCATCGCTCGACACCTTCCTTTATTAATTGATCTACGGATACGGTGAAGGATCGCCATTCGCTGATCAGCGCATCCAGATGATTCTGTCCAAGCGCTGTAAGCTTGTAATATTTGCGGGGAGGTCCTTCGCGCGACTCCCGCAGATAGGTGGAGAAATACCCCTCCAGCGTCAGTCTGTTCAGCAGCGGATACACACTGCCCACCGCCACCTCAAATTTCGAAGAAATCGCCACGGCGAGCTCGTAGCCATAACGGTCTTCACGTGCGGTCAATGCCAGCACACACAGATCAAGAACACCTTTTTTGAACTGTATATTCATTTAGCGGTCCTCCTATGCAGCAATGTTCACTATTCAATATTATAGAATACTGAATCAAAAAAAATAACTTCCTGCTATAAGATAACATTTACTATTCAATAATGCAATATAGTGCTCTACGATACATTGCTGATAACCACATTCCCGGCGCTTGCCTTGACAGCCGGATTATCAGTAAACTAGTTCACGATGTCATTCAAAAAAGAAGGTCGTGTACTAGACCTCCTTTAACGATAAGCCAACCACCTTATCCGGTCCACCCTATCTTTTTCTGCCCTTCTCCCTTGCATTGAACTTAAATCCACCCGTAAGGGAGGTGGGAGTGGCGGAGGGGAAGTTTGGAACTGTAGGAGCGTAGCGTCCGCCTTTATGTTTGGATTTCTACCGCTAGCAGCGGTCTATAATCAGAGAAATCCAAACATAACAGCGGCCGAAAGTCCAAACATTCCCCGCAGCCACGCCCAGCCGCCTCCCAAACGCGCGCCAGATTTCCGTTCAATGCTCCCCCATTATCACGATAATCATTTCCCCAGAACCCCCACTCCACCCCCGCTGTATGAGGAAATGATTGTATTCGTACCCTTGCGGACGCTGTAATGTGGGGCTTGTAACCAATTACAAGTTAAACGGAGGTCAAATTGGCATGAACAAAAAATCCTTCACCCTGCTCCTGTCCGCATTGTTAACGTTCAGTATGTTGACAGCGTGTTCAGGCGGCAACAACAAGAATAATGAAGCTTCTCCGAGCAATGCGGGAACAACGGGCGGAACAGATACGGCGACCACTGCGCCCGAGCAGGACAAACCGACAGAGATCATGATTATGCTTCCGCTGAACACAACAGAGACTCCGCCGGATACGATTAAGACGGAAGTGGAAAAGTTAACGAATACGAAGCTCACCTATCAGTTCTACCCGGCAGATACGTATGAGGAGAAGCTGAACTCCTCGTTCGCCACCGGCTCCCTGCCGCAGGTTACTTATTTGAAGAATCAGACGACCTTCCTGCAGATGAAGGAGTCGATCAAGGACGGACAGTTCTGGGAGATCGGGCCGCTCTTAAGCGAGTTCCCGAATCTCAACAAGCTGAAGCCGGAAATCCTGAACAACACCAAGGTGGACGGCAAGCTCTACACCCTGTACATCGGCCGTCCGCTGGCGCGCCAGGGGATGATTTACCGCAAGGACTGGGCAGATAAGCTGGGCCTCAAGCCGCCGGCAACGGTGGATGAGCTGTTCGCTATGGCGAAAGCGTTCACAGAGCAGGACCCGGACGGCAATGGCAAAAAAGATACCACAGGCATTGTGGACCGCAATGAGCTGGTGTATGGCGCATTCAAAACCGTATCCTCCTGGTTCGGCACACCGAATAGCTGGGGAGAGAAGGATGGCCAGCTCGCGCCGGAGTTCACGTTTTCGCAGTATTTTGACACCATGGATTTCTTCAAAAAAGCCCGCGATGCCGGCTACATGAACCAGGACTTCGCAGCGACCAGTAAAACGGATGCCGTCAACATGTTCGTCAGCGGCAAAGCAGGGATGTACATCGGCGGCTCTATGCAGGATATTGATACCCTCAACAAGGATTTGATCAAAAACTTCCCGAATGCCGTGCTGGATACGCACAGTATGGTTGCCGGGCCGGATGGAAAATTTGCGCAGTGGATGATTCCGGGCTATAACAATGTCGTCTTGTTCCCGAAATCGGCCGTCAAGGATGAAGCCGAGCTGAAGCAGATTCTTGCCTTTTTCGATAAAATGATGACTCCCGAGGTGGCTAATCTGATGTACTGGGGTATTGAAGGCAAGCACTACACGGTCGTAGACGGCAGAGCCAAACCTTCGGATGACAAGGAGCTGATTGAACGCGAGGTTAAGGGCTTCAAGGACAGTGTGATCGGTGAAGCGGAAACCAACGGCATGTACCAAAGCTTAAACGTCCTGCCGGGCAGAATCCATGCCGAAGAATTGCTGCTGGAGAATGTCAAGGTGGGTGTAGCTGATCCTACGGCGGCGCTGGATTCCGCTACGTATACTTCCAAGGGCGTAGAGCTTCAGCAGATTATTTCGGATGCTACTTATAAATATATCTACGGGCAAATCGACAAAGCCGGATTCGAAAAAGAAGTGCAGGCCTGGAAAGACCGCGGCGGTGCCAAGATCATTGAAGAGTACAATGCCGTGTACAAGAAATAGACAGCCAGCATTGAGTGACTGAGTACAGCCAAGAGCTGAAAAGACTGCTAACAACGTATATTCAGCGGTCTTTTCAGATTCTTGCGGCGCGCCCGCAGTCAGGTATTCACTATGAAGGAGAAAGGAAGAGTATTATGCAGGAAGTCGCCGCTCAGCCAGGTGTCGCTCCCGAGCCGAAGCCGAAGAGCTATAAGAGCAGCAGTGAGCTTAAAAAACGACTGTGGAGAAACAAATTGCTCTACGTCATGCTGTTACCGGGTGTGCTGTATTTTGTGATTTTCAAATATTTGCCGATGTATGGATTAATTATCTCCTTTCAGGATTACAAGCCTTATCAGGGGATAACGGGCAGTGATTGGGTAGGGCTGAAGCATTTCCAGCGGCTGTTTACCGAGCCGGATTTCCTCAATATTTTGGGGAACACCCTGATTCTGTTCGGAATGAACATTCTGTTTTATTTTCCGATTCCGATTATTCTGGCTTTGATGCTGAATGAGCTGAGAGGCACTTTTTTCAAAAGAACCTTTCAAACGCTCATCTATTTGCCCCATTTCATGTCCTGGGTTATTGTCGTTTCGATTTCCTTTGTTATGGTTACGATGGACGGCGGGATCATTAACGAGCTGCTGGCCTATTTCGGTTTTGAAAAGATCAATTTTCTGCTGAATCCAAGCTGGTTCAGGCCGATGTACATCCTTCAGGTCATTTGGCGGGAAGCGGGCTGGGGAACGATTATTTATCTCGCTTCAATTGCAGCCATCGACCCCGGACTCTATGAAGCAGCACGCATGGACGGCGCCGGACGGCTCAGACAAATCTGGCATATCACGCTCCCGGCGATCCGCGGCGTCATTATTACCCTGCTTATTCTGAAAATTGGTTCCGTGCTGGATCTTGGATTTGAACATGTGTACCTGATGCTTAACTCCATGAATCGCGAGGTTGCGGAAATTATTGATACGTATGTATACACGGCTGGTTTGAGACAGGGTCAGTTCAGCTATAGTACGGCTATCGGATTCTTTAAATCGGTGATTGGATTGATTATGGTGATGTCGGTCAACAAATTGTCCAAGAAAATGGGCGAAGAAGGCGTTTATTGAGAACCTGCGGGAGGAATTGAAATGGTAGAAGATCGCACCATAGGCGGGAGAATCTTTTCCGCTGTGAATTTTATACTGCTTGCCCTGATTACACTCATTACCGTGCTGCCGTTTGTCCATGTGGTTGCCGGCTCGTTCACTACCAGTGCAGAGATTGCGGCCAACAAATTTGTGCTGATTCCCAAGGTATGGAGCTTTGAGGCGTACAAGTTTATTTTCTCGACCAATACGATATTTAAAGCTATGGGTGTATCCATTGGCATTACGCTTGTTGGCACATTGTTCAGTATGCTGATTACCTCTCTGATGGCTTACGGCCTTTCCAGAAGGGACCTGGACGGGCGCAACGTGGTCAATTTTCTCGTCGTATTCACCATGCTGTTCCACGGCGGGATGATTCCCACATTTCTCGTGGTGAAGGAGCTGGGGCTGATCGACACGTATTCGGCACTCATTCTGCCGTCGGCCATCAGCGCGTTCAATATGATTATTCTCAAAAACTTTTTTCAGAATATCCCCGAAGGTCTGGAGGAATCGGCCAAAATCGACGGCTGCAATGACTTCGGCATCCTGTTCCGTATCGTGCTGCCCTTGTCCTTGCCCGCGATTGCGACCATCTCGCTGTTCTATGCGGTTACCTACTGGAACACTTATATGAGTGCGATTCTGTATCTGGATGACAGTGCCAAATGGCCGATCCAAGTGCTGCTGCGGCAAATTGTCGTGCTCGCCAGCGGCATGGATTACAGCTCCTCGCTGGATGCGACCAATCCTCCGCCGGACCAGACGATTAAGATGGCGGTTATCGTGGTGGCTACGCTGCCGATTCTGATGGTCTATCCGTTCCTGCAGAAGCATTTCGCCAAGGGTGCGATGCTGGGGTCGATGAAGGGTTGAAGGAAAGAAAGAGGATTTATCTATATAAGATGAATTTGGAAAATGAATAAAAAGGTAGAAGTACGGAGGGGAAGTTTGGAACTGTAGGAGCGTTAGTGGCCGGAAGTCCAAACATTCCCTGCAGTTATGACCAGACCAAATATGACAAATCTAAAGTTCAACTTATAGAGTGGAAGGGGTATGGAGATGATAGGCAGTCTGTCGGCAACACCTGTGGAATGGGCCAAAAAAGCCTGTGATTCATTAATGGAAACTTATGCAGCGGGCGAGCTGCCGCCGGCCCACCGCTGGCATTATCATCAAGGCGTGTTCCTGTGCGGGATGGAGCTATTGTGGGAGGCGGTCCAGGAGGACCGGTATATTGAATATATTCAGCAGTATGTTGATGATCTGGTGGATGAGCAGGGCAATTTGTATTTTGCCCGGGATGAACTGGATGCCGTTCAGGCCGGACTGCTGCTGTTCGCGCTGCATAAGCGGACCGGCGAGATGAAATACCGGACCGCTGCGGAGAAGCTGCGCCATCTTCTGCTGACGCTGAACAAGACCTCGGAAGGCGGATACTGGCACAAGGATAAATACGCGAATCAAATGTGGCTGGATGGGCTGTACATGGCCGGTGTATTCTCGCTGAAATATGCCAACGCTTATGGCGAGCCGGGTCTGCGGGAAACGGTGCTGCACCAGGAGCGCCTGATGCGTAAGCACATGAAGGATGAGGCAACCGGCCTTTTGTATCACGCCTGGGATGAGAGCAAGCGGATGCCTTGGGCCGATCCTCAGACCGGCTGCTCGCCGGAGTTCTGGAGCCGTTCGCTTGGCTGGTACGGCCTGGCCGTCTCGCAGTTTCTGGACCTGCTCCCGGCAGAGGAGCCGGGCAGGGCAGAGCTTGCCGCCGAGCTGGGCGGCTTCGTGGAGGCGCTGATCCGCTATCAGGACGGAGAGAGCGGGCTGTGGTATCAGGTGGTCGATAAAGGCGACCGCCCGGATAACTGGCTGGAGACCTCCGGCTCCTGCCTGTTCGTCTATGCGATTGCCAGAGCTGTGAAGCTGGGCATCGCCCCGCCTGGAGCGGCCGCCGCCGCCCGCAAAGGCTATGAGGGCTTGATCCGGGTGCTGCAGCAGGATGAAGAGGGCAATCTCATTCTGCCCGGCATCTGCATCGGCACCCCGGCGGGCGACTACGAGAGTTACGTCACCCGCCCGAAGGTCAGCAATGACCTGCACGGCGTCGGTGCACTGGTCATGGCCTGCGTGGAGATACAGGGCTTGTATTAGGCGGCGCCGTTGGAACGCCCCCGGCGGGAACCGGGTGGAACAACGGCAGAAATGCCGTTATCCCCAAGAAAGGAGAATATGTGCGTGTACAATATAGTCGATTACGGTGCGCTGCGGGATAGTCCGGTCGCGGCCACGGACGCGATTGCCGCTGCGATTGAAGCGGCAAGTGAGGCTGGCGGCGGAACCGTGTACGTTCCGGCGGGAACTTTTCTGACCGGAGCCATTCAGCTCCGCAGCAACATTGAATTGCGGCTCAGTCCGGGAGCGGTGCTGAGCTTCAGCACTAATCCGCTGGATTATCCGGCGGTGGAATCGAGATGGGAGGGCGTGAAGCGGCAGGTTCACAGCCCGTGTATTTACGGAGCCGGTCTGGTCAACATCTCCATTACGGGAAGCGGGACCCTCGATGGCAACGGTGCGCCGTGGTGGGATAAGCACCGGAATCAACCCGCAGAGCTGGAGTTTCCGCGTCCGACCCTGATTGGCTTCATCGGCTGCCGGCGGGTAACCATTCAGGATGTGACGCTGATCAATTCGCCAAGCTGGACGGTGAATCCTATCGGCTGCAGCAACGTGACCATTCACAATCTGTCGATTCTGAACCCGGCGGATTCGCCGAATACGGACGGCATCAATCCCGAATCCTGCTCGGGGGTTCGCATCAGCAACTGCAACATCGACGTTGGCGATGATTGCATCGCCATCAAAGCGGGAACCGAAGACACACAGGAGCGTGTTCCCTGCGAGAATATCACCATCACGGGCTGCACAATGCTTCACGGGCATGGAGCGGTTGTGCTCGGCAGCGAGATGAGCGGCGATATCCGTAATGTGACGATCAGCAATTGTGTGTTCAAGCAGACGGACCGCGGCATCCGCATGAAGTCCAGACGGGGACGCGGCGGAATAATTGAGGATATCCGTATCAGCAATATAGTGATGGAGGACGTGATTTGCCCCTTTACCCTTAATCTGTATTATTTCTGCGGACCGCGCGGCAAGGAGAAATATGTCTGGGACAAAAGCCCGTATCCGATCACGGCCGACACGCCTTGCTTCAGACGGATTCATTATGCCAATATTACAGCCCGGAAGGTCCACGCTTCGGCGGGTTTCCTGTATGGGCTTGCGGAGCAGTATGTCTCGGAGATTACCTTCACGAATGTCGATATCTCGATGGCGGAGAATGCAGTGTCCGGTGCTCCGGATATGATGACAGGCCTTGAGCCGATGAAGGGCCGGGGCTTTTACCTGGGGAATGTAAGAGATGTGCAGTTCAATCAGGTGACTATTGAGAACCATGAGGGGCCAGCCTTTTACATTGAAAATGGGGAAGAGGTGGAGTTCATCAACTGCCGCTCCAAGAACACCGCGAAGCCGGAAAAGCTGGTCGAGCAGGTTACGGTGGAGCCTGTGAACGGTCAAGGGTAATGGAACTGCCGGAACAAAACTTCTGCGCATAACAAAGGGATGACCAAAGGGCAGCCAATGCAATGCCCCAGGTCATCCCTTTATGTTCACGTTCCCAGTTACTTCTTAAGCAGCAAATAGGCGAAATAAGGCACGCCGATGAGCGATACCATAATGCCTGCAGGAATACCGTCAGGGTCGGCGAGGTTGCGGCCGACGGTGTCCGCGATCAGGAGCAGCCAGCCGCCGAGCAACACCGCAACGGGAATGAACATCTGATTGCGCGGCCCTACCAGCCTTTTGGCAATGTGCGGGGCCATTAGCCCGATGAAGGCGATCCCTCCTGTGACGGATACTGCGGCCGCAGCGGAGGCGACAGCAGCCAGGATCAGCACGATACGCTCACGCTCCAGATTGAGACCGACGCCAATGGCTGTTTCTTCGCTCAGACTGAGCAGGTTGAGTTGTCTTGTTTTGAACAATGTAAAGGGAATGAGCAGGAGCAGCCAGGGCAGCAGCGCCCAGATGAAAGGCCAATCCGTTCCCCAAATATTGCCGGCAATCCATTTTGCGATAAAATCAACCTTGGCGCGCTCAGCCGAAGAAATAATTACGATCATCACGCCCGACAGCGCCAGGGAGAAGCCTACCCCGACCAGCACCAGCCGAATGGGGTCAAGCCCTCTGGTCCGGCTGTATGAGAACAAATAGATACATGCTGCCGTAAGCAGTGCACCTGCAAAAGCGGCCAGCGGCAGCGCATAAATAAATGCTCCGGCGCTGGCCGGGAAGTACAGGAAAAAAACAGCGACAGCCACGCCTGCGCCGGAATTAATGCCGATGATGCCCGGGTCTGCCAGGTCGTTGCGGGTAACACTTTGCAGAATCGACCCGGATAATGCCAGGGCCATGCCCGAGAGCAGTGTAATCAGGATTCGCGGCAACCTCACAGAGAACAGCACGAAATCCTCCTTGAAGGTTCCGTGGCCGAACAATACCGGAAGCAGCCGGTCAAAGGATAGGGAAGCGTACCCAAGCCCCATGCCGCCCATAGCCGTCAGCACTATCAGCCCGGTACAGATCAACAGGATCAGACGTTGTTTACGAACGGAGGAGGATGACATCATGAGAGGGTTTTGCCTCCTTTACGCACAACGAACAGGAAGAAAGGCAGGCCCAGCGTCGCCACGACGGCGGCTGTCGGTGTCTCATAAGGCGCGTTGATCGTACGTCCGATAGTATCTGCAAGCAGCATGAAGGCTGCACCGGTAAATATCGAGACCGGCAGGATATACCGGTAGTCGGTGCCGACAATTCTGCGGACAATATGCGGGATCATCAGCCCCACAAAGGCCATGTCCCCAATCAGGGCAACCGATGCTCCGGTCAAAAGGATAATGAGAATGAACAGTGTTGCTTTGACGAATACCAGCCTCTGACCCAGACCGATAGCGACCTCATCGCTTAGGCTCAGAATGGTTAATTGTCCTGAAAAAGCCAGCGCCGCCACGATCCCGAGAAGAATAACCGGCGCAATGGCCTGGAGTTGTCCCCAGGTTGTGCCAATCAATCCGCCGGCCGTCCACATGGACACATCCTTGGATATTTTGAAGGCAATGGTGACGCTGCTTGCGATGGCATATAAAAATGCAGACACGGCTGCACCGGCGAGGATGATGCGGATAGGTGACAGTCGACCTTGCCTCATCGAACCAAGCGCGAGAACCAGGGCGGCTCCCAGAGCGGCACCGAAGAAGCAAGCGATCATGATTCCAAAATAGTTCAGCCCCGGCAGAAATACCAACGTAAGTGCAAGCGCCATGTTGGCACCGGAGGTCAGGCCCAGCAGGCCCGGATCGGCCAGGGGATTGCGCGTAACCCCCTGCATTATGGCACCGGACACGGCAAAAGCTGCACCGATCAGAGCTGCGGCCAGCTCGCGCGGCAGCCGGATCTCACGCAGAATAAGCACGTTGTCTGCCGTAGAGCCGGAAGTTATAGCCAGCCACAGGTCATGCAGCGTTGTTTCCTTGGCTCCGAAAATCATAGCGGCCAGGAAGAACAGGAGCATTGCCAGCATGCTGCCAAGCAGCTTGTACAAGAAGGGAGCTTTCTTCGCGTTCATCATGCGTATTACTTGCCAAGGAAGCTTTTCTCGAAGAATTCAAGCTGGTATTCCAGACTGAGCGGATCGTTGAAGTAGAAGGCCTTGGCATCGGCCTCGAAGACGCGGTTGTTTTTGACGGCCGGAATGCTCTTATAGATTTCTGTGTTCTGGAAGGAATTATCCTCATCCGCATTTTTGCTGAAAATAATATAGTCGCCCATATAGTCCTTGAGAACTTCCGTCGAGAGGGCAACATAACCGTCCGTTTTTGTTCCTTCCTTCACTTTTTCGGGCATGCCCAGCTTGAAATCTCCATAGAGCAGCTCTGTGCCGCGTCCAAAGTTATATCCGTATACATACAGTTGCTTATTGAAAGTCTCAATGACCGAGACGGTCGCATTCTCGCCTATTTTTGCTCTGATTTCTTCTCCGGCTTTTTGGGTGCGGACCTTGAACTCATCGACCCAAGCCTGGGCTTCCTTCTCTTTATTCAGCAATTTCCCGACTTCAAGCTGCTGGGTCAAATAATCAACTTTATTGTAGGTATAAGTAACGGTTGGTGCGATTTGCTTGAATTTATCAATGTTCTTGATGTCGGACAGCCCGATAATCAGATCCGGCTGCAGCTCAATGATCTTCTCCACGCTTTCATCACTGACGGCTTCAACATCTTTGAGCTTCTCTTCAAAGCGCGGATTGGTTTTGGACATTTCGTCTACGCCCACTACAGGCACACCCAGCGCCATAACATTACCGGTTAAAAATCTTGTAAGCACAACGACACGCTGCGGGTTCTTCGGAACCTCAACCGGTCCATTTTCGGATTGATAGGTGAAGGTGCCGCTCTCCGGCTCAGAGGATGCTGCCGCAGGCGGGCTGCTTGCAGTACTTGCATCTTTGGCCCCATTTCCGCCGCAGGCGCTGAGTGCGATTCCCAAAATAAGTACCAGCGGAATAAATATCTTTTTCATAAAATGATTCTCTCCCCTTTGTCGAATGGCAGTGTTCCAGTGAACAATTCAAATGATCAGCTTTGTTTGTGGTTGATTATGAGAATCATTCGCATTTGTAATCATTATAGGGATCACTTCTGCGGGTAACCATGCCTTTTTGTTAGGGAAAAGCCTTGGATTATTATTGGGCTTCAAACAAGGCTACAGCGCGTGCGAGCTGCAGACGAATCGAAGCCGGATTATAAGGAACCCATTCATGCAGATCGAGCAAATGGATTCTCTTCTGCTGTACGGCTGGAAGCTGGCTCCAATAGGGGGAGTGAAAGACCGCTTCCGAGTGCGCGGTGGAGCCTTTGGCATCGGGAAATACAATGACCAGGAACCGGTCACCTGCATAATCTGCAAGCTCTGATACGTCAACGGGAGTCGAATGAAACCGGTCGCCCAGCTTCTCTATCTCCGCCTCAATCAAGGCCGGCGCTCTCAGTCTAAGCGATTGGTAGATTACATAACCGGCGTTTCTGGCTCCGTAAATGAGCAGACCGTCCGGTTTGATGACGAGAATGGTCACGATATCCTTAACCGCTTCGCTGTGCTGCACCAATGTGCGGGCTTCCTCCTCTTCTTGCTCGAACTCCGCCAGCCACTGCTCCGCCCGTTCCTTCCGCTGAACCGTTTTGGCGATGAGCCGCAGGTGGTCCTTCCACCCCAGCTCCATCCACGGAACTTCCACAATAGGCGCTACACCCCACAACTGCGCGGAATTTAATCCAAATTCCTCTATATGCTGCTTGGCTGCAATAATCAAATCAACGTCCGCTTCAAGCAATGCTGATTTCATCTGTTCGACGGAGCTGCTTGTACTAATGAACTTCATCGACTGCGGAGGCTCCTGGTCAGCAAGGTTCAAATATTCACTGCTCTCCGAAATCGTGACTGCCGGCTCCAGTCCAAGCAGCAGTAAATGGCTGGCATACGGAGTGAGCATGACCGCTACCCGCTGGAACACTGTACGGCTATAGCCCGACGGGGATGCGCCTGTCTGCTGCTTGAAACGGCGGCTGAGATAGAATTCATCCTTATAGCCTACCTTCAGTGCAATATCCCTGAGCGTGCCCGAGCCGTTAAGCAACAGTCCCATAGCATGGTGGATTCGCAGCCGGGACAAATATTCATTGGGCGAGAAACCCGTAAGCTGCTTGAAAAGCGTCGAATAATGGGAGAGGCTTACCCCCGCCATCGCAGCCAGGTGCTGCCGTGTTATTTTTTCGCTAAAATGATTCTCCAGGTAGGTAATGCTGCGTTCCATGGATGGCTGCTCAGTGACAGCGTGTCTCTCTTCCTGGTGCTCCAGCACTTGCAGAATAATCTGATGGAACAGGATCTGATTCTGTACATGGCGTTTTTCGTGATCCGGCAGGCGATGGAGATACAGCTCTTTCATTTGGGATAAAATAGCCGGCTCACAGGGGAGCAGCAGCAGCTTAGCTGAGGCAATTTCGCTTTCCCGCAGCATCGCATGGGCAGGCAGTGTCTGTATCTGATCTTGAACGCCGATAGCGAGCTTATAGGCATGGAACGGCTGCTGGAGAACTGTAGCTACAGAAGCCGGAGTATTCGCGGGAAGAAGAACCACGCTTCCTTCCGTAAGCTCATAAGTCTGATTATTGAGTTCCAGGCTGCCGCTGCCGGCGGCAAGGACAAGCAGTACGGCTCTGTTCTCGTGTATATGGACTCTCGGCAGATTTGAGGTTCCGTAGATCGACTGAATACTGTCAGCGGTATATAAAGGAAAATGGGATTCAGCCCATTCCGGGTTCAAATTATTCAAGACAAAGCCTCCAATCCTGTAAAGATACATACTTCTTCATGTTCAGTGTTCTAATTATAACGTTTGCCGCCCTTCTGCGTAATATATTTACCCGGACTGGGGAATTCATGATATAGAGCTTCTTTTTTTGGGGATATGGAGTATGTGTGCTAGTAAAGGCGGTCAAGCTGGCTCTTGATTTCTTTTGCAAAATAGAGGGCCGGAGGTTATAATTAGTACCAAGTACTAATATCAGATACTAAGTTATGGGGTGAACCTCTTGAAAGGTGCCAAAATAACCGCAATTGGAGCTTATGTTCCGGCCCGGAGACTTACGAACCACGACCTGGAGCAGATCGTGGATACCGATGATGAGTGGATTGTCCAGCGGACCGGAATCCGCGAACGCAGAATCAGCCGCGAGGACGAATATACCAGTGATTTATGTGCAGCCGCTGTGCTGGATCTGATGAATCGTTATGGCAAAAGCGTACAGGATGTCGATATGATTCTCGTCGCAACAAGCACGCCTGATTTTTCTTTTCCTTCAGTTGCGTCTATCCTGCAGAACCGTCTGGGCATTCCGGCCACGGCCGGAGCCATAGATATGAGCGCTGCCTGCGCCGGATTCGTCTATGCACTGCATACGGCGCATGCCTATGTCGCTTCCGGGCTGCACCGTAAGGTGCTGGTGGTTGGCGCGGATGCCTTGTCCAAAATCACGGACTATACCGACCGGAGCACCTGTATCCTGTTTGGTGACGGAGCGGGGGCGGTGCTGGTGGAGAGCGACGCGCAGCAGGACAGCTTCACCGGGTTCCATATGGGCAGCGACGGCAGCGGGGCGCATCATGTGTACCGCACAAACCTGTCGCATAAGGTGAATGAGGTTGATCTGATAGATACCGGCAAGCTGGTGCAAAATGGCCGCGAGGTTTTCCGGTGGGCGGTGCGAACCGTGCCTCAGGGGGTGCAGCAGGTACTGAATAATGCAGGCGCTAGCATGGAGCAGGTGGATTGGTTCATTCCGCACAGCGCCAATCTGCGCATGATCGAGCCTATCTGCGAACGGATGAATTACCCGTTTGAGCAGGCTTTATACAGCCTGGAGTACTTCGGCAACACCTCGGCCGCAAGCATTCCGCTTGCCCTGGACCTGGGTGTCCGCGAAGGCAAGGTGGTGAACGGCCAGCAGGTTCTGCTGTACGGCTTCGGCGCCGGACTCACGCATGCCGGCCTGCTGATGAAGCTGGCGCTGGACCCCGAGGTGTCGCGGCCTGCTCCGCTATAAGGGGCACAAAGTAGTAAACGTGTTTTGAGCAATGTGTATGGTAAGTAGTGTAAGAGAGAGTATAGTTTGCTGCAGTCCAGGCCAATAGTTCTCTTATTTGTCGGACGTTCGCAGCAGCAGTTCAGCACCCGGTACAGAGCTTAGTGTTGGAAGTGACAGTTGAGTTCCCGGAATTGAGCTTAGTGTTCGAAGTGACAGTTGGGCACTCGGAGTAAAGCTTAGTGTTGGGAGCAAGTGTTGAGCACCCGGTGTAGAGCTTAGTGTTGGGAGTGACAGTTGTGTCCCCGGAGTATAGCTTAGTGTTGGAAGTGACAGTTGAGTCCTCGGAATTGAGTCTTAGTGTTGGGAGTGACAGTTCAGCACTCAGACCCAAGCTTGATGCGCGCAAATTCGTTTAATTGTACTTTGTGCAGTAAAATCGCTCATTTTTCGGGTGAAATTCGTTTTAACTGCACTTTGTACAGCAGAATTTCAATATTTCCGCTTTTTTCGGATGCTGGGCTCATTTTAATTGCACAAAGTGCAATAGACCTGCTGAATGGCCGATTATTGGCGATTGTTATTGCACAAAGTGCAATTAGCCGACTGTTGGTGCATAAACACTCATACCGCTCGTTCGCGGTACTTCAGACGGTGAAATTTTAGGATAGAGCAGAGAGAATTGTACTTTGTGCAGTAAAATCGCTCATTTTTCGGGTGAAATTCGTTTTAACTGCACTTTGTACAGCAGAATTTCAATATTTCCGCTTTTTTCGGATGCTGGGCTCATTTTAATTGCACAAAGTGCAATAGACCTGCTGAATGGCCGATTATTGGCGATTGTTATTGCACAAAGTGCAATTAGCCGACTGTTGGTGCATAGACACTCATGCCGCTCGTTCGCGGTACTTCAGACGGTGAAATTTTAGGATAGAGCAGAGAGAATAATACTGGGGAATATGATGAAGCATAAGGAACAATGAGGCCTTGCGAGATAATGAGGCATTAGGATGAATACAAGGAGTATTTCCAGCAAAAATAAGAGATATGTATGAATGCTCAGTTTTTGCAGCGGCCGATGTTGTGTGCTATGATGTAGAAAACCAAAGGCTACAATTCTGTAACTTGTACACTCTTGTACACCCCTGTGCACTAAGATGATATGTTCTTTTCATACGCATCGTTATACAGCAGACTCGTTCATTAAACACCCCGGAAGGGGTGTTTTTCTTGAAGACAAAGAAGTTAGTCAGCGCTGCTTCAAGGAATCCAGAAAGGAGGCTGCTCCATGACAGAGACTATAAACGCCTGGATTGATTGGCTGCTGCAGACGCTTGGGCTTAGCGGGCCGTATATTTTGTTCGTCACCGTTCCTTTGGCGCTGCTGCAGAGCTTGTTCGGATTTTTTCCTTTAGCGGCATTGATTGTTCTGCATGTGTCCGTATTTGATGTTATCGGTGGTATGCTGATTAGCTGGCTGGCCAGCAATCTGGGTGCGGTGCTGATGTACTTCCTCTTCCGGCGTTACCTCTTTAACTGGTTCGACCGCAAGTGGCGCTCCAAGCTGAAGCGCTATGACAAGTGGCAGCGTTACCTGGACCGATACGGGATCTGGACGCTGGTGCTGCTGCGCACAGTGCCGATCATTCCCAGCAATATTATTAATTTCATGTCGGCCGTTTCACCGATCAAGGCATCGGCTTTTATCTGGGGAACGGTGCTTGGCAATCTTTCGTACATCTGGCTGTTCGGAACGATCAGCTCGACCCTTATTGTCCCGCGGGAGGAATGGGACGGCTATTTAACGTGGTATGGAGTTTTTATTGTGATTCTTATCGGAATCTTCATCCGCCGACATTGGGGACATCTGCAGGAGGATAAGCGGAGCAGGCTGGAATCAAAAGGATAATATGAGAAGAACATTTCCAAGGGGTTCACCCGGGGAAGTGTTCTTCTTTTTTTGCTGCTATATAAATTGAATTATTGATTTCATATTGGGTCTGGTGCGGTCACTACCGCTCCGTAAGTATCCAAACTTCCCCTCCGTCACTTCCGCCCTTTTTATATTTTCTTTAGTTTAACTTATATACTCAACTTTCGCAGCTCAATACTTTAAACAAACCCTTGATATAGCTGGGCAAACCGGAAATCCATTCCTGTAGTTGACAAAAAACAGTCGTTTTGTTCTTCTTCGTTTTAGCCTGGGCCATTTCGAGAAACAAACTCATGAGCTGCTGAAGTGCGGTCTGGTAGTCCAGATCGCGGACTTCGTCAGCAAAAAGAAAGAAAAGTCCTCCTAAGGTCCGGTCATCACTCGACTGACGCCGTTCGAATTCCATCACCAAATAGCGGCTGAATACAATTGTAGTGTGACTAATTAACCCATCGAAAGATCGGCCTTGAAATTCGGTTCCGAGTTTTAAATAGCTTTTCGTGACTTTGAAAAAGGTCTCAATGCTCCAGCGCATGCCGTAAATCCGTACAATTGCAGCGGCATCCAGCGTCACATCGGTACTTAACAGGGCTAGCCATTCCCGTTTTTTATTCCGGTTGCGGACAAAAACAAGCTTCACCGGTAACCCACAAGCCGTTTGCACGATGACGGAGCCTTTCACGTCTTTTGCCGTGGAGGCCGGAAGACTTTGAAACACCTCACGCAGTGTCAGGCGTTTGCCTTGCACGAGATACCGCTGCTTCAACTCTTTCACCATGCCAATGACAGGAAGTCCCTGCGAGGCGAGTTCGCGAAGAAGTGGAGCTTGGGTGAACCAGCTATCCATAAGCACGTAGTCGGCGGTAAATCCTGCACGCAGCGCCTGTTTTAGCATAGTGACCACCGCATCTGGTTTGCGCAAAAAAGCCTCCAGCCGACGTTTGTACCCTTGACTGCGCTTGGAGAGAGTCCCAGACATTTCGCATAACCGATTGGTCAGTTTGGCGGAAGACAACATGACAAAATCAAGGGGAGCAAAGCTAAAGCCGTCCGACCACCCTAGAGTTAGCATGGTGTAGCCTTTCGTGAATTTGCCCGTGGAATGGTCAAAAACGCGTGCTAACAGCTCTGCTTTTTTGCTCCGGTTACGACTCAAAACGGAATCGTCGATAATGAAGACACGTACGCGATGCGGCGAAATGAGCGATTCGAAATGTCGTACAATGCGAAGACTTAAAGCCTGCAGAAAGCGTCGCCATGCAAAAGAAGCTTGGTTTAAAAAACGGTAGATGACGTCTTTGCCAGGAAGATCTGCTGCGCGGTCACTTTCCAGCAGACGAAACCAGTTCTTTCCTTCGAAGACCAAAGAGAACAGGATTTGAAAAATGGCTAGACTGGAAAGACCAAACGATTTAGAAATTCCCGCTTGTCGCAAGGTTTTTCCGATATGAAGACGAACAAAAAGTTTGGAGAAGCGAGACTGGTCAGATAGGGAATGATGTTGTAACATAGGATTACGCACCTTTCTTGTTGGCATGAAGCTCGACACTTCCATGATACCAAACAAGCGAGGTGTTTTTGTCAATTCGATTAACTTTACTGAGTTCTCCTTACGCGCTCAAGGGTTTAAGCCATTTTTCAAGGTGCGAAAGTTGAGTTATATAGATATGGCCCACTTTTTGGGGTTATTTTGCGCTTTGCCCGAATAGCCTTATAGTACATGGAGGCGGCTTGACCTCCGGGAATCTTGGGAGGGGAAGGGCATGGGCAGAATCAGAAAATGGGGGAGCCGAAGAGCAAGGGTGCCGAACCTGGGCCGCCTGCGGCTGCCAAAGCTGAGCTGGGACGGCATGCCAAGAGCAGCGGGCCGCAGTCCATCGTTCAAGGCGCGGCCATCCAGAGACAGCATTCCCAGACTGGCGGGGTGCAGTCCGGCATTTAAGGCAAAACCGGCAAAGACGGGCCTCCGTCAGTCCGACCAGGGAGCACAGTATCGGGTCCCAAGAAGCAGAACGCCATTCAGGCTGTTCAGACGAAGCGAGCGGAAAGGAGCAGCCAATATCCCCACAGTACGGGGGCAGAAGCCGCGGAGACGAGGCAGATTCTGGATCATCTTCAGCCTTCTGTTCATTCTGGCCGTATTGCAGGGACTGCGTTACGTGGAGCAGCATTTGAAGCCGCCGATACTTCATCTGGCGCAAATCCGTGTGAAGCAAATCGCTACGGAAGCGATTAATAAGGCGATCAACTCCCAAGTGGCCGACGGCGGAAACGCCGAGGCGCTGATTGACTGGAAGACGGACAAAAACGGTAAAATCTCAGGCTTCATGCTCAATTATAGGGAGCATATGCGCATTACCTCGCAGGCGGCGGAGGTTATCCAGTCCACGCTGCAGCAGCTCCGCAATCAGACGGAGCATATCCCGCTCGGCCAGGCGCTCGGAAGTTCGCTCATAGCTTCCTATGGACCGGATGTGCCGATCAAGGTCGAGCCGCAGGGCGCGGTCAAGGTGGAGCTGAACACCCGCCAGAAGGATGCGGGAATTAACATGATTCTCGTCGAGGTCTACATTCATATTGTCACTGAGGTGGCGGTTGTGATTCCGTTCGATATGAAACCTCAGGTGGTGGATACGGAAATTCCCGTCTCCTATCTGATGGTTGTCGGTGATGTGCCGATGTATTACTACGACAATCAGGGTCAGCCTGTGGGAACAAACGGCAGCAGCGCCCCGGGAATTGCCATTCCCGCCCCGCCTGTAAGCGGGGAGAAGAATGGCGGGACGGAAAAAGATGCTCCGGTGAACGAAGGAGGCGGCAATGTCAGCACACCGGGCAGCGGAACGGTTAATGAGCCGTCCTCAAACGCCGGCGATGCCGGGGCGGACCCCGGACAGCAGGGAGAATAAGATACGAACCTTGGCGGCTTGACTGCCAAGGTTTATTTTTCATAATATGGATGAAATGAAGCGGATAACCATATCGCCTGGTCTTACGATCATTTACGGCGAGAAGAGGGTGTATATGGACAGTTGTTTATTTATACATGGCTTTACCGGGGGCGAATACGAAATCTCTCCGTTGGCACAATTTATGGAGCGGCATAATTACCCTGTCAGAACATTTACGCTAAAAGGACACGGAGGCAGCCGGCATGCTCTGCTTCAATCGGATAGAAATGATTGGCGGCAAAGCGCTGAGGACGAGCTGCAGGAGCTGCTGCGCCATGATGGGGGCGGGAAGGTGAATCTGATAGGCTTTTCCACCGGAGCGCTTATTGCTTCCGGGCTGTCGGTACAGTACCGGGACCGGATCAAATCGCTTACGCTGTTGTCTGCTCCGGTGTTTCCACTCAATCCGGTAGAGATTCTGAGGACGCTCGTCAGCCCGGTGATGATCAGGAATTATCTGAGCAAATTCGGCTCCACTCCAGGGAAGGCCACCAGAGAATTTCTGCGGCTGGTCCGTGAGAGCTTTGAAATTTATCCGCAGATCAAGACGCCGACAATGATAGTGCAGGGCACAAGAGATCATCTGGTGAAGCCCAAAAGCGCGGCTTACCTGCAACAGACTATTCCTGCCGGCCGCAAGCAATTGCTGCTCGTGAAGAACAGTGGACACATGCTCTGCTATTGCGATGACAGCGAATATGTGATGAATGAGATATTGAGGTTCATTCAAAGCTCCGAAGATTGATGTGCCCCCATGTATGAGTTATAGCCAAGCCCCTTCACGAATGAGCTGAGGAGGCTTTTTTGCGTGGCAAGGAAGAGTCCTTGTTCATTGACAACGCACAATCGGGTATGATACTTTCTAGTTAGGAAACCGGTTTCCCTTGATGTGATATACGATTATATTTTGTAAAAACAGCATCATCCTACAATAAAAGGAGCTATGTAAAATATGCCAACCCGCTGGTTTTTATATCATACCGCCGAAGATCCCTTTGCTTTTCCGGTAGGTCCCGGTGCGTTGAAGCTGCGGCTATTTGTGCAAAATGGCCGGCAACTGACCTGTACTGTGATTCATTCTGACCGTTACGATTCACCAGGCTGTGAAATTCCGCTGCTGATGGAGCGGGTAGGCTCTGCAGGTGCCTATGAGATTTATGAGGCAATCCTCTATACGGAAACGGGCAAATGCAGATATATGTTCCATGTGCAGAATTCGGCCGGTGAGTATTTGTGGTACGGGGAGCGGGGAACGGCGGAGAGCAGGGAGCGTGCAGGCTCTTTTCAATATGCTTATTTGCATCGCCCGGAGGCGCTTAAGCTGCCTTCCTGGACTTCGGATGCGGTTGTCTATCAGATTTATCCCAGCAGCTATAACGGGGGAACCCTGAAAGGGATTTGCGACAAAATTCCCTATCTGGAGCAGTTGGGCGTTACCGTTATGTATATGACGCCCATCTTCGAGTCCCCTTCCGAGCATAAGTACAACACCTCGGATTACTATAGGGTTGATCCCGCCTTTGGCGATACTGAGGGCTTGAAGGCTCTGGTGGACCAGGCGCACCGTCATGGGATCAGGGTGCTGCTGGATGCCGTGTTCAATCATGCCGGCGATACTTTTTTTGCCTTCAAGGATGTCTTGGAGAAAGGGGAGGCTTCGAAATATAAGGATTGGTTCTTTATCCGCTCCTTCCCGGTAACGCAGTCCCCCTCGCCGAATTATGAGACCTTTGCCAAAGCAGAGGCGCATATGCCCAAGCTGAATATGGAGCACCCCGAGGTGGCCGATTATATGATGGGTGTAGCCAAGCATTGGGTCCGGGAGGCGGGAATTGACGGCTGGCGTCTGGATGTGGCCAACGAGGTGTCTCCGATATTTTGGACGCGGTTCCGCCGGGAGCTGAAGGCAGAATTTCCTGAGCTGCTGCTGATCGGCGAGGTCATGCATGACTCAGGTCCGTGGCTTCGGGGCGACCAGTTCGACGGCGGGATGAATTATATCCTGCGCGATGCGGTGCTGGAATTTTTTGCCGAGCAATCCATTGGCCCGGTGCGTTTTAGTGAACAGTTGCTTCATCTGGAAGCCCTTTGCAACGATCAGGCCAATACCGCCATGTTCCAGTTGCTCGGCAGCCATGACACACTGCGTTTTCTGACGGCCTGTAAGCTGGGCGGACGCGGCTGGGACCGGGAGAACACGGCGCTGCCGCGGATGCGGCTGGCTGTATTTTTCCAGATGACCTATATTGGCATGCCTATGATTTACTATGGGGATGAAGTCGGCATGGAGGGGGCGACGGACCCGCATTGCCGTAAGCCGATGCTGTGGCAGGAGGAGCAACAGAATACCGCACTGCACGGCTGGTACACCAAGCTGATCGCGCTGAGAAAAGAGCATGAGGTGCTGCGGCAGGGTTCTTTCCGTCCTTGGTTTACGGATGAGGCCCGCAATGTCCTGGGATATGTGCGCAGCAGCGGGCAGAACAAAATCGGACTGATCATCAATAATTCTCCGAACAGCTATCAACTGGAGTTAAGTCCCTTCCGTCCAGATGCTGATAAGCTGACTGACCTGTTGACCGGAGAGACCCTCCGCAGCGGGAACCGTGTCCTGGTGGAAGTAGCGCCTTTTGGCTGTCTAATGCTGCAATAGTAACTGACGGTGTTATTTCTTGTGTTTTTTCAATGCTCTGAACTCCTGGTTCTCCCATTGCTTCAGCAGCGGGTAAGGATCAAAGGCCCATTCTGTGATTCCCCGGTCGCGGTAGATCCCGTAATGCAGATGCGGAGGGAATTTGCCCTGTGTCCCGGGTTTGCCGTAGCCCGAGCTGCCTACCCAGCCTATGGTCTGTCCCGGCACTACAATATCTCCCCGGGCGATGGATTTCTCGTATCCGGCCAAGTGCGCGTAATAGTGGTAGCGGTTCTCAATATCGCGAATGCCGATTCTCCAGCCGCCAAAACGGTTCCAGCCCTTGGTCTCGACTACGCCGATGCAGGTGCTGCGCACGGTCATGCCATGCGGGGTGAATAGATCTGTCCCTTCATGGATGCGCGCTCCGCCCCAGCTTCTGCCGGTCCCCCAGGTGCTGTTGTAGGAGTAGGTTGTTCCGACCGGCAGGGGAAAAGCGCTGCCCGACAAGTCAAGCCGTCCGAAATGCTCGTACAGCTTGGCGAATTGCGCAACCCGCTGTGTGGCGCGTCCGTTATGGTAATATTCCCAGACACCGATGTTGAAGTCGCTGGGGGAATCTCCGTACTTCAACAGATGGCTTGCCATGCTGTAGAGCACGTCGGCGTCATTGTCAGGATCGGCTACCCCATCTCCTGAGCCGTCACGGCCAAAACCTCCAAAAAAACTGATTGATTGCGGCGACCGGTCCTCCTGATCCGGATTAAGCGGACCGGACCACACCGGTGCCGGTATATTGATTCCGGTAAGGCGCGGGTGTGCTTGTACCTTGTCACTGCTGTTCTTCTTCTTGATCATCGTCCGCTCGTATTGGTCGATGGCGGCGAATCTGAACCAGGATATCCCTGTGGCCGCGCTCATTTGCTCGTACAGCTCCTTGCGGGCGATGGCACTGTTCTCCTTGCTGTGGACTGAACCTCCGCTGAATGCGGCTGTGGGCAGCAGGCAGTCCTGCCCAGCAGCGTTGGCTGCGGCGAATTGACCTCCGCTGAGCAGCAGGGAAGCGGCAGACAGACAGAGCAGTGTTCTCCGCTTGTTGCAGTTCTTGAACAGGGTAAGCATGATAACAACCTCCATTTGTCCAAATATAAGGAATTATATGTTTCACGCTATAAATCATCCTTCTATTTCTCGCTGAAACGGATGCCGCCTCTGCCAGAGGACGGCGCAGCCGTTTCTATTTGTCATCGAACGGCACCCGGATAGGGTGCTTTTCTTTTAGATTGAAGCAAAAGGGTTATTTTTATCCGTTCTTGCCTAAAAGTGTTCACAAAAACAGGCATTTGCCCCTTGCACATGCTATAATATGAGGCAGCAACTTTTAACCTTGAGAAGCAAATATTCAGGCGAAAGCGGGGTTCAACACTTGTCTAATCGAACAGCCAAACAACCCAAGCCAGACTGGATCAAGATCAAGTTAACTACTGGTGATAACTATCAGGAAATTAAAGGCATGATGCGCTCCAAAACCTTGCATACCGTATGTGAGGAAGCGCGCTGCCCGAATATTTATGAATGCTGGGCCAACCGCACAGCTACATTTATGATTCTGGGGGACATCTGTACCCGGGCCTGCCGGTTCTGCGCCGTGAACACAGGCTTGCCGACTGAGCTGGACCTGCTGGAGCCTGAGCGTGTGGCCGAGGCGGCAGAGAACATGATGCTGAAGCATTGTGTAGTCACAAGTGTAGCCCGCGATGATCTGAAGGATGGCGGTGCGGCGATTTTTGCCGGGACGGTGGCCGCGATTCGCAAGCGTCTCCCGCTGTGCAGTGTGGAAGTGCTGATTCCGGATTTTCTTGGAGACCGGGACAGCCTGGAGATTGTAATGAACAGCCGCCCGGATATTCTGAATCACAATATCGAGACGGTGGAGCGGATGAGCGACCGTGTACGGGCCAGAGCCAAATACCGCCGGTCCCTGGAGCTGCTGCGCAGAGCGAAGGAGATCAAGCCGGATATCCCTACCAAATCAAGCATTATGCTTGGCGTCGGTGAGGAATGGGATGAAATTCTTCAGGCGATGGATGATTTGCGGGCGGTGGATTGTGATATATTGACAATAGGCCAATACCTGCAGCCTACCCCTAAGCATCTGAATGTGGAGAAATACTACACACCGGAAGAATTCCTGAAGCTCAAGGACGAAGGAATGAAGCGCGGCTTCAGCCATGTGGAGTCCGGCCCGCTGGTCCGCAGCTCCTATCATGCGCATGAGCAGGTTAAGTCCGCCACTGCTGCGCGTGAGGAGCGTTCTGTTATTCTGTAAAGTGAACGGCTTGCCCGACCTTGGCTGCCGGAAAGAGAGCAAATTCCTGGCTGTGGAAGGACTCTGCTATCTGCACCTCATTGAATTAAAAAGTTAAGTGGAAAAAGTACAACTAATCAGAATCATTATGAGTTCAAACCGGAATTAGTGGGAAAAAGTACAGTTAATCTGACCAAATAGAGCGATAGTGCCTGTTTATTCCCCGATTAGGTATACAAATTCCCACTAAATGTGCGTGTGCCACCGATTTAAGCAAATTAGTGGTACTAATTCCACTTAACCTCCGGCCTTTGGCCGATTTGTATTGTTTGTTATGTTTTAAAGGTTTAAGGTTTACTGGTTTAGTCTTTAAAGTTTAAGGTTTAGTCTTTAAGGTTTTTAGGGTTTAATGTTAATGGTTTAGGTTGGAGCGCCAGCAATCAACCCGCTCTTTGGGTGTTTGCTCTACCCCTCCCGCGTTGAGGGAGTCATGGAGAGGGATTTTGGAATTGGAGGAGCGTAGCGTTCGCCTGAGAGCTTTCCGTAGGAAAGCTGGCATCGTAAGCATAAGCAGTTGTCTGATTTCAACCGCCTAGCGGTTCAAATGAGGAAATCAGACAACAACAGCGACCGGAAATCCAAAAACCCGCGGAATGACGGCTTCATCAACGCCTCCCTACTCACATCCGAAAGGCAGGCGACAAACGCTTGATCGTTATTGGTGGAAAAGGCTACGAGCTCATGTTGGATCACAAGGACGGCTGGAACCCGGAGGCATTTCGCGGAAGATACAGCGAGGTGCTGGACCGTTACGATTACATTATCGGTGACTGGGGTTATAGCCAATTACGGTTAAAAGGCTTTTACCGGGATAACCATCCGAAGGTCAGCCGGGACACGGCGATTTCGGGCATGGTGGATTACATTAATGAATACTGCAATTTTGGCTGCGCCTATTTTGTGCTGCACAAGCTGAAGGAGCTGCCTAAAGACGGTACCTTCAAGGATATTCTGATCAAAGAGCCTTCGGTAGCCAGTGCGGATGAAGAAGCAGAACTGGATTCCCCTGAAGCGGCCGCATTGGAAAAAGAAGAGCAAGTCAAGCCATCCAGGCCGTCTTCGAATCAGGCTTCTCCAGCCCGTGACAAGGGCTTGTCCGCCCCGGTTAAGGAGAATGCCGCCAAGGACAGACCCGTACGGGAGCATCAGAGCCGGAATCACCGGAACAGAGACGCCCAGAATAAGAAAAATTATAAGGAAACCCAAGGCAGACCACAGCAAAGCCAGTCTTCGGGTCAGCCGCAGAATCCTTCGAACTAATGAAACAGCAAGAGTGTCTCAGGTGCCGGTACGATAACGGCAGCATGAGGCACTCTTTTTTTCTGAAATAAAAGAAGGGTGCCTTGGCAGCCGGTTCATTCGTGGCTTCAAGACACCCTTGTTATGGAGATCGACGCTTGTTATTTTACAGTTAGCTTTAATTGGTTCTGGGAGCTGTTATAGCTCCATGTAATTGTCGGGAATTTCTTTTTAAAGGCGTTTAATTCAATATAGGTCTCATTATTATAGATGATTCCCTCTTTGGTAGCCTGGGCGAATCCGTAAACGGTGCCGGCACCGGTAGTAATAATTACCTTCTTGCTCTTGGAGTCCCAAGTGAGTTCACTTTCAGTAAGGGCAGCAAGCACCTTGGCTGAAGCGTAAATCTTGTCTCCCTGCTTCAAGAGTCCAACATTTCCAACAAAAGGAATGCCGTTAATATCGAGAATATGATTATCCCCGGAGGCACTGATGCTGGTCATTCCGGCAAGCTGCAGGGCGGTAATTAATTGGGCGGTTTTGCCCTGGACCTCAATGTCAGGCGACAGCCCGATGTGGTTGAAATCCTCTTTGTTTGGTGTCAAATATTTTTGTGTTGTCAGCTTGAGCTGTGCTCCGCCAGAGACAGGGATGAGGCTCTGAATCCGGGCTTTACCGAAGGAACGCGTACCGACGACCGTGGCCAGCTTATTATCGCGCAGTGCGCCGGTCAGCGCTTCAGAAGCACTGGCGGTGTATTCATTGGTCAGCACCACAACCGGCACCCCGATTTTACTGCCGTCGGTAATGGCAACAGGGGTCAAGGCTCCGCTTACATCGGAGGTGTACATCATAATCCCTTTGTCCATGAATTTAGAGGCGATATTATAGGCGGAATCCATGTATCCGCCTGTATTGTCACGCAGGTCGAGCACAAGCGATTTCATGCCGGCGGCGCGCATTTTGTCCAGTGCGGCAGAGAACTCTTCGTCGGCATTTTGAGTGAAGCCGCTGATGGAAATGTAGGCAACCTTCTGTCCGAGGATTTTGCTGGTCACAGATACCGATTCAATATCGCTGCGCACGACAGAGTAAGTTTTAAGCGCTCCGTTTCTTTTTACGAGCAGTGTAACTTTCGTGCCGGCTTTACCGCCTAGCTCATCGCCTTGCGTATCTTCGATCTTCACACCATTGATTTTCAGAATGGTATCGCCGCGCTTCAGGCCGGCTTTTTCTGCTGGAGAACCAGGCATTACTTCTTCAATGTACAGATCATTCGAGCTGTACATCATTCTGACACCGATACCCACATATTCGAGATCGACCTGATGGCTAAATTCAGCCGCCTCATCTGCGTCAAAGTACTGGCTGTAAGGATCATCAAGCGTGTCCACCATACCGTCAATGGCTCCGCGGACGAGCTTATCCTTGTCCACTCCCTCAACGTTGTATTTCTCCAAATACTCCATAATTTCATTAATAATATCGGTGCTTGAAGCCGCCTTGGTGCTGGCTGCAGCATCAGTAGTCTGAGTGCTGTCCGCCGCCAGCGCAGCCGGAGCAAGAACAAGGGATACAGCCAGACAGCCGCTAAGAACAGTGGTTATTAACTTGCCTGATTTCATAATTAGATACACCCTTTTTTATATGAGATTTATAATGACATGGTCCTTAAGATTGTTATTCAGAATAGGCAACATGGTAGTTGTCGTCAATGGTCCATGCACCGCTGTCCGACTTGGAGAAAATAAAAATTAAGGACTGCTTGTAGCTCTCTCCTGAATCGGCGTCTTTAACCGAGGTTTCCACATACACCGCCGCTTCATCTCCGCCATAATAGAAGACATTCGCATCATTCAATGTGTAGCTGATGTTATATTTATTGAAGAAGTCTGCGGTATCCTTCTTGCTTGCGTCATCATATTCTGGGCCGTATGAGGTCATTTGCGCATGGACGCCGTCCACATTCTTAGCGCTCATCGCTTGTAAATATTTGCTCAGATTGTCTTTAATAACAGAAGCGTCGTTCTGCGGAATTACCGCAGCGGCCATTCCTTGCTCCCGCGTCAGCAGAATTGAACGATTCTGTGCCTCCGAACCAGAGATCTTCCACACCCCGTTCTTGCGGACCAGACTATACAAATATTCAATCTGCTCGTCAGGAAGATAGCGGCCGCCTGTCCGAACGGAGCTTTCCTTGGTGTAGACAGTGGCTTCATTGCTCTGAAGGCTCAGGATCTTAAGGCTATCAATGGAGTTTTTCACATCATAGCTTTTGAAATAATCATTCATGCTCTCAATGGCTTCCGTCTGACCCTGCTCTGATATGAAAAGGGAGTAGAAGCCTTTTGCATTCTCCTCATTTAAGTACTGTATAGAGGATTGGATGAGCGCTGTAATCTCCTGTTCATCGGCTGCAGCGGATACGGCGGTGGTGATCTGTACGGTTCTGCCTGCTGATTCCCAGACGGCTGTGCCGCCGGTAGCTTCTGCGATGAAACGCAAGGGTATGTATGTCGTGCCGCTAGTTGCGACAGGCGCTGTGGTCAATTTCTTGACAAGCCCGTTGACGGTTGCCCGGTTGCTGCCGACCTTCAGCCGGATTTCCAGATTCGAACCGGTTCCGGTGACTGTTCCCGTCTTGGCATCCCAGAGCACCTTAAGCCCCAGCTTCTCAAATACTACACGGAAAGGAACCAGCACTGTATTGTTGTACAGATAAGGAGAGCCGGCGGTAAAAGCAACATTGCTTCCGTTAATGTAGACCTTAATCGGTTTTTCTGCGGCAAAAGCGGGAACCGCCAGCGTGAGGGCCAGCAAACTTATGCCAAGCAGGGATAATAATCTTTTCAATAATCTCTCTCCTTTAAAATAACAGCTCTTTGTAAAATAGGTTCATTATACCATCCGTTTTTTCCTGCTGTCTATCCAAACATGTAAGCTTATTTTAAGAGAAATGTTAACGGGTTAAAGCCCATAAGAAAACCGGAAATGCTCCCGCATCTCCGGCTTTCTGTTTGCTTAATTAGATCAGGAACGCTTCGCGGACCCGTTCCCAGAACGGAAACGGCCGGTACCTGGCAAAGCTGATTTTTTGGCTGGATACCTGACAACGGACAGAGATCAGATCATCCACAGGAATATTGTTATGGTCAACCGTCAGCAGCAGGCGCTGGTCCTTGCGCGAAAAAATATCGCAGTGATGATGCTTGGGCAGCAGCAGCGGCGAGCCCATCGTCCGGAAGACCCGGTTGTTAATCGACGCAATCTCGGAAATCTGCAGCGCTTCAATGGAAGGGTGCACCATGGCGCCGCCAAGGCTTTTGTTATAGGCAGTGCTGCCTGATGGAGTGGAGATGCACAAGCCATCGCCCCGGAACATTTCAAAGGTAACATCATTAATGTCTACTTGGATGACAACAGTACCATCTACCCCTTTCAGGGTGAACTCGTTAAGGGCAATATGCGAGGTGGTACCTGATTTCTTGTGGATCTCAAGTTCGAGCAGCGGATACTGGACGATGCGGGGCTTATGGGGCCCGGAATCGCCAATTCCACACATATAATCAATCAGGGTAGGCAGCTCATCGACCTTCCAGTCTGCATAAAAGCCTAAGTGCCCGGTATGAACACCTACAAAGGCCAGATTGGAAATCTGATTGATAAAGGTATGAAAAGCATGCAGCATGGTGCCGTCCCCGCCAATCGAAACAACAATTTCAGGAGATTCGGCATCCAGCTCCAGGTTCCGCTCTGCTGCCAGCTTATGAAATTGCTCTGCAAGTTCGCTGGACAGTTCGTCTCCGCGGTCCAGAACATAATATCTCAAGGTGTATAGGCTCCTTTGTCTGATTCAGTCATACACCGATCATAATCAATCTTGACGCGGAACACAATATTTGTTGCAGCGAAAAGTCAGCGGCGGCGCAAGCGTGGTATCCTGCGGAGCAGCCAGGACAGCAGCGAGAGCAGCAGCAGCGCGCCGAGCAGAATGCCCAGCAGGCTTAGACTTCCTGCAAGGCCGGAACCCGGCGAGACAAAGCCTGCGGCGGCTGGCGTGGAGCCAAAATCTCTGGAGAGCCCCGAGCCGACTACGGGCTTCCAGAGCAGCAGGACCAGTCCCGCTGACAGGAAGGCATGGATCAGCCGTGCGGCCATAAAGGGCAGATAACGCAGTCCTGTGCCGTTCAGGATACTGGCCACCTGCGCATGCACAGACAACCCGCCCCAGGAGAGAATAAAGGCTGCGGCGGCGGCTTTGAATTGCAGGGGCAGCGCCGAGGCTGCTGCTCCGGCCGAACGGGCGCCCAGCGTGACCTCGAAGAAGCCGCTGACCAGAGCTTTGGACAGCTCCGAAGGAAAACCCGCCACTTGCAGCAGATTTGCTGTACCTGTAAAGAGTATAGACATGATTCCTGCGCGGGCCAGCAGCTCCATCAGCACATTAAAGAACACAACCAGACCCCCAACGACAATAATTAGCTGTAATGAGGATTGAATTGCACCCTTCAGGAGTTCGCCCAGATTCCGGCCGTCCTTCCGGCGGGCTTCGGCCATGGACCGCAGCGCCAGGGCAAGTCTGCCGGGGCTGGAAGCGGCTGGAGTTCCCTTATGCACATCAGGCTCCGCCGGCACAACCGTCCCGCCGGATAGAGGCTCCCGCCGTCCGTGGAACGACATGAGCAGCCCGACAATTAAGCCGCCCCCGTAATGAGCGAGTGCCAGGATCAGCCCTATTGAGGCATCGTGGAAGAATCCGACGGAGACGGCGCCCAGCAGGAAGATCGGGTCGGAGGAGGTAGTGAAGGCCACCAGCCGCTCGCCTTCCAGGCGGTTAATCAGCTCCTGCTCACGCAGCTTGGCGGTTAATCTGGCGCCGACAGGGTATCCTGATACATATCCCATAGCCGCTACAAAGCCGCCGCTGCCGGGTATGTTGAAGAGCGGACGCATGAGCGGATCAAGCAGTGCGCCAAAAAGATGCACAACGCCGAAGCCCAGCATGATCTCGGATATCACGAAGAATGGAAACAGCGAGGGGAACAGCACATCCCACCAGACAGCAAGCCCGCGCAGCGCAGCCTCCAGCGAGCTTGCCGGATGGACCAGCATCAGCAGCATGCACCCAGCCAGAATGCCGCCCAGCAGGGGGCCGTAGGTTTTTTTCAGAATCATGATCAACGCCTCCCGGTATATGGTTAGATGTATGCAGAAATTAGGACAAACAGCACAAAAAATATAGGAAAGCGGTTACATTGCATTGTGCTTTTTGACTGAAATTATGGTATTATAAAATTAATTAATGCACACCTTATAAGGGATGGAGTGATGGTGATGAGTGTAGTTGCCGGAGTTCTGGTTTGTGCTTTTGTATATGTTATCCGGGTCTCTCTCGTCCCCCCTGGTGATGAGGAATTTCGGACCTATTAAAATACTCAAGGCGCTGAACAAATTGTTTGGCGCTTTTTTTCTGACGAAAGGCGGATAACCGTGCGGCGTAAATTTTGGTATAATACTAATGGCGTTAAATTAATATGGAAGAAAGCTGGTAACCTCCGATGAATCCAAATGACAGCATTTACGACAGCCTGGGGGGCGCTGAAGGTCTTCACCGTCTGGTGGAGGTATTCTATGCCAAGGTACAGCTTCATCCGCAACTGGGACCATTATTCCCTGCAGACATCACTCCGGTTATGGAGAAGCAGTATCAATTCCTGAGTCAGTTTTTTGGCGGTCCAACGCTGTATTCAGATCAGCATGGCCATCCGATGATGAGAGCAAGGCATATGCATATTCCTATTACGCCGGAGCGCGCGGAGGAGTGGCTGGAATGCATGAAAGAGGCGCTGGAGGAGACGGGGGTGGAGGAACCCCTGCGTTCGTTTGTAATGAGCCGGCTCGCGGGACCTGCGCATCATTTTGTCAACATGCCCCAGGAGTAACGCGTAGATGATCGTGAAAGGATGAGGGCATTTGCCGGAATTAATACCTCTTTATTCTATTAAAATTATCTGCTGCAACTGTGAACATGAGTTTTCGACCTCAAGAGTACGTCCAAGCCTCAAGAAGGCTATTCGACGGGACGCGGATTTCTGCTCTTATTACAAGAACGAGAATCCTGATTATTATGTCGTACGTGTCTGCCCTAGCTGCGGTTTTGCCTCTACGGAGAATTCGGCGGACAAGCTGGCCGACTGGCAGCGCAAGTCATTCAGTGATCAAGTGGGCAAACGCTGGATTAGCCGGGATTTCGGAGAGAAGCGCGACTGGGAAGCTGCACTTGAGACCTACAAGCTTGCGCTTATCTGTGCCCAGAGCATTAAGGACAAGGACCGGATTATCGCCAGCCTGCTGCATCATATTGCATGGATGTATCGCTACAAGGGGGATACAGCGCAGGAGCAGCGTTTCTTGCGGTATTCGCTTGATATGTATGTTAAGGTGTTTGAAAATGACGGGATCGGCGGGAACGATGCCCGCCTGATGTACCTGATCGGTGAGCTGTACCGCCGCATCAGCGATTTCGGAAATGCCGTGAAGTGGTTTTCCCGCTTGATCAATGATCAGAAAATTATGGATGCCGCGATGATTCGGGCAGCCCGTGAGCAGTGGGCAATTCTTCGCGAACAAATGCAGGGGGACGGAGTAAGTCCGGATGGACTGCCTTCAACTACATAGAGCGCTTCAGGAAGACACCCTTCGGCGCTTGCTGAAGGGTGTCTTCTGAAACATAAGCCTAATAAACGCACAGGGGGCTTATCCTAGTGCGTCATATGGGTGTGCCGGGGTTAATCTGTACACAGAGGGTCAGCGTACAGCCTGATCAAACAGCAGGTAGTCATTATCGTTGTCGATGACCGTCAGACTGGTGTTGCAGCAGGGAAAGACCAGCAGCTTTTTTTTGCCGTCACGAACCGTCTGCAGTTCCTTCGGCTTCATGGGCAGCAGAATGTTCTCCTTGCTGCAGAACGGGCAGTACTGCACGTACAGATCGCCCAATAGAATGTCATAAGGCCAGGTGTGGCTGAATGGAATCATTGTTCTTCCTTCTCGGGGGGCTGGGTTTCCGCTTTGTCTTGCGGAGCGCCGCCGTCTTGCTTCTTGGATAATTCCGCAATCTTTTGCAGCAAAATATGTTGAGGCATATGCATTAAGTGTTCCAGCGGAACGCCAAGTTGCTTGGATAACGTGATGGCCGTCTCAGGCGAGATTTTCAGTGGCGTCATGTGAATGCCCTCCTAAATAGTATTGTTCGCGATAACTTGCGGCAAGCTTAAGCTTGATCTTGCGGGCAGGTGCTGTATCGTACTTCACTTTACCATGGCTTCAGGCCAAATACAAAGAAAACCAAATGCGATAAGAAGGAATGGTGAGACTGCATGAAAGAACCGCTATCATTGAATTGGGAGCTTGATTCCTTTTTTCCGGGAGGGTCGGCTTCACCTCAATTTGAGAGCTATTTGAAGAAGCTGGAGACTGATATTAATGTGTTGGGGCAGCAGGTGTTGGCTTCTGTCCCTCCAACGGATGCTGAATCAACGAAGAAGCTGGATAGTGTGATAGCACTCTTGCAGAGCTGCTCCGGCCGTCTGATTCAGGCTGCGGAATTCACCAGTTGTCTTGGCGCACAGAATCAACTGGACAAAGGGGCTGTAAGACTGTCCTCCAAAGTTACAGGGATGCGCGCCGGATTTGAAGGAATCAGCTCACAATTTGACAATGTGCTGCGTCAAACATCGGATGAAGTATGGAGCCTCTGGATGGCCCGTCCGGAAGTTGCCCCGCTGGAATTTGTACTTAGCGAAAGCCGTAATCTGGCCCGTGAGAAGATGAGTCCCGAGCTTGAAGGCCTTGCGCTGTCCTTGGCTGTCGATGGATACCATGGCTGGAGCGAGCATTATGAAACGATTGTTGGTGCAATACAGATTCCCTATGAAGATGAAGAAGGAACCAAGCTGCTGTCCGTCGGACAGGCATTTAACAAGCTGGATGATGCTGATCCGAATGTGCGCAAGAAGATGTTCCGCAAATGGGAAGAAGCTTGGGAAGGCGCTGCTGATTATTGTGCGGATACCCTCAATCATCTGGCGGGGTTCCGCCTGAATCTTTATAACGGCCGCGGCTGGGAGGATGTGCTCAAGGAACCGCTTGGCATCAACCGTATGTCGCGTGAATCACTCGATATGATGTGGGATGTCATCACGCGGAGCAAGCCGGCTCTTGTCGCTTACCTCAAACGCAAAGCTAAGGTTCTGGGGCTGGAATCCCTGGCCTGGGTGGATGTGGATGCGCCTGTAGGCAAATCTTCCGGCAAAATTCCTTATGATGAGGCAGCAAAAGACATTGTTGCGCAATTCCGCAAATTCAGTCCGAAGATGGCGGATTTCGCCGAGCGCGCGTTCGACAGCAACTGGATTGAGGCCCAGGACCGCCCGGGCAAACGTCCCGGGGGCTTCTGCGTTTCTTTCCCGGAAAGCAAGGAATCCCGCATCTTTATGACATATGGCGGCACGCCGTCCAGTGTTTCGACACTGGCGCATGAGCTTGGACATGCCTATCATTCCTTCCTGCTGGACGATCTCCCGTACTTCAACCAGAACTACGCCATGAACGTGGCGGAGACGGCTTCAACTTTCGCCGAGGTCATTGTGGCCGATGCGCAGGTGAAGGCGGCGTCCAGTGATGAAGAAAAACTGGCCCTGCTGGAAACGAAGATCCAGAACAGTGTCGCCTTTTTCATGAATATTCATGCCCGCTTCTTGTTCGAGACCCGTTTTTATGAGAAACGCAAGGAAGGGCTTGTGAATGCCGAAGAATTATCGGCGCTCATGGTAGAAGCGCAGAAGGAAGCCTATTGCGGTGTGTTGTCTGAATATCATCCGCATTTCTGGGCTGCCAAGCTGCATTTCTATGCTACCGACGTTCCTTTCTATAATTTCCCGTATACCGTTGGATATATGTTCAGTACGGGGTTATACCGGCTTGCGCTGCAAGAAGGGGCTTCTTTTGCCGACAAATACGACAGCTTGCTGCGGGATACGGGGATCATGACGCTGGAGGATCTGGTATCCAAGCACCTGGGTGTGGACTTAACCCAGCCGGATTTCTGGCAGGGAGCTGCCGATTTGATCACGGCGGATATTAACGAATTTTTGAGAATGACGGAGCATTTGGCCTAAGAAATTTGTCTGAACTAAGGCGTTTCATATTTTTGCAGCCTACAATCAAGTTTTATTAGCTTTGAATGAACACGCAAAGACCTCTTATTCGAGGTCTTTTTTTTATTATTATACTCGAAAATTTGTCGAATTAAGACGATTGGTAGAAGGATATGTATAATAAAATAATGAAATTTGCGCATTTATAGGGATGAATGCCCAATTATGTTGAATAATGTTGAACACCCCTGAGGAGTGGCCTATAATGAGCCTAAAGCCTTATATAAGGCGTGCTAACAGGTAAGTTAAGCGCACAAAACTAAGGAAATGCTTGCGAAGCAAGTTTTGTACGAAGAACAGCCAGGTAGTTATGCTCACAAAACTTTTAGGGGGATACACATGTTAAGAACGGAACAACTATCACTGGCACGACAGATTGATTTGGTATTTAAGGAGCTGCAGGAGGAATTGTCAGGATTGTCTTCCGGTACGGTTTTCGTGCAAATCAGGAATAACGCCATTGGCAAATTCGGCATCCGCCACAATCCGCTGAACGGACGAAGCGGCACGTTTGAGGAAGAGCAGGAGGGATTAACCGCAAGCCAGCAATCCTCCTTCCGGCTTATGGCCTTGGAGAGCCTAAAATACAAGCGGCGCTGGACACATGGAGAGATCAGCTACGAATTCGCAGTCCGCAAGGGAATGGTGGTAGTCGATGCCACGCTGGAGTCCAATTACAATATGGCCAACCTGATGATCCGTTACCCCCGCAATGTCCAAACGGGCAACGCTGACCAATCCTTCGGCTGAGTTATACATAGATATGCGCATGCAAAAGCCCTCCTGCGTTTCTGGGAAGAAGCGCGGGAGGGCTGAGAAGCTAGTCCGCTTCAGGCATTTGGCCTGGCGGGATACTTATGATAAGGCTAGTTACTATGCACGACCGGACAGTTGTTGTTCTGCCAGTTGCACCAGACGTTTGGTGATGTAACCTCCCAAAGAACCGGTTTCGCGGGAAGTGTAGTTCCCGTAATAACCGTCAGCTGGGATTGTTACACCAAGCTCCTGCGCTGCTTCATATTTCAATTGCTGAAGCGCTGCGTTTGCTTGTGGAACGACCAGGTTGTTGGAACGGCTACCGCGACCTTGTTGACCTGCTTGACCCATGTTTGTTCACCTCCTTCGCCCGTTGTGAAGATAGTATGAGCGCTATGAGAAGAATTCATGCACGGGTTCGAAAGGTTTGCAGGGTGGTAATTATATGAAATTTAGAGCTCGGGATAGATCATTTCAAGAGTGCTTGTCAAAGCCAGTGCCTGGCCCGGTTCCAAGATGATCATGCCTGTAAAAGAAGCATCCTTGGGCAAATTCGGTGCATCCGGGAGCCAGGTATAAGGTTCTATGCACAGAAATTGTTCGGCTTGCCCTTTCGTATATATCACCCAGTGACGGAAGAAGTCCTGGTCTGCGGTATAGCGGAGTCCATAGCCGTCATCACGCATCAGCAGAGCCTCTGCAGGCTGCTGCTCTCGTATCCGCAATACGGTGTCAAGGTCAGTGTTCTTCAGGCTCATGCCTTGCGGTAGTGCCTTCAAATCATCCAGAGGCAGCAGATTGCCGCTCGTCAGCAGCTCATCGTTCAGCTCATAGACAGCTTCAGCCGGGAGCTGCAGCTTCCAGCGGTCAGGCTCGCCATCAAGCATGAACCAGGTGTGATATCCGATGCCAAAAGGAATACGCTTGTCTCCTAAATGCGTGACCTTGAGGGTCTGCCGGAGCCGGTTATCCTGAAGGCGGAACGTCATTTCGAATCTAAGCGGAGCGGGGAATTGTTCCATCCAATGTGCATCATCAGTGGTAGTGAATTCCGTTGTTACCGCACAGCCGTCTTCATCCTCTTCAATATCGCTGACGCACCACGACTGTATCCGGTGGAGCCCGTGAATATGGTTGCCTTCCGCCGTATTCTGTTCGAATTGATAGCTTGTGCCTTCAAATTGAAATCTTCCCTGACGGATTCGTCCGGGGGGAACCAGGAGCGGAATGCCGAAATGATATGGCTTCTGCATATAATATTCCAGGTCGCTTTCATCGGGCCGGCGCAGAATTTCCCGGTTCTCCTTACGGTCCAAGAGCGAAATGACGTTGTTGCCCAGTCGCGGCAAAAGCGTGACTTCCAGCTCGCGGCTATGCAGAATGTACGTATCATAACCGCCCCACTGCCCTTTGGTCACCTGTTTCATGAGATATATGCTCCTTTGAAATAACTGTGATCTGATTCAAACACGAATAACCTTATCATACCAGATTTATATTCCCGTGGTTAAGTCATTTGACAACTTCTCTGTATCGCACTATGATGAATGCATTCATGAAAATGACAATGTGATGACAGGGACAAGTAAGCGGCAAGCGTGCCTTCAGAAAGCCGGTGGTTGATGCGAACCGGCGGGATGCAGCCGTCCGAATGGACCCATGAGCGCCGCGATTGAACAGGCCTTCAGAAGCCTGAGTAGACCGGCCGGCTCTTCCCCGTTAGAGGAAGTTAAGGCAGCTTGCTTATGCCTCTTCAAGGGGGATTGCAAGCAGCGAATAAGGGTGGCACCACGGTCTCACGTCCCTTGCGGATGTGGGGCTTTTTTGCGTGTTTCCTGAATCATATAACATCAAACGGAGGTAATATTATGGCTAAAAAAGTATTGTCCGGCATTCAGCCCAGCGGTTCACTCACCTTGGGCAACTACATCGGAGCGATCAAGAACTTCGTCAAGCTGCAGGAGGAGCATGAATGTTACTTCATGGTAGTGGATTTGCATGCGATTACGGTCTCCCAGGACCCTGCCGCACTGCGTGAACATTCGGAATCCGTAGCAGCGCTCTATCTTGCCGCAGGTATTGATCCGAAAATTTCGAATGTCTATATGCAGTCACATGTACCGCAGCATGCGGAGCTGGGCTGGATTGTGACGACGCTCACCGCAATGGGCGAGCTGGAACGGATGACACAGTTCAAGGACAAGTCCTCCGGTAAAGATTCTGTTGGCGCGGGATTGTTTGTATACCCCTCACTGATGGCAGCGGACATTCTGATCTATAATGCAGACCTGGTTCCTGTAGGAGAAGACCAGAAGCAGCATCTGGAGCTGACACGCGATTTGGCGGGACGCTTCAATCACCGGTTCGGTGAATTCTTCACTGTGCCCGAGCCGTATATTCCGGAAGTAGGCGCGCGTATTATGTCACTGGATGACGGCACCAAAAAAATGAGCAAAAGCAACCCGAATCCGGGCAGCTATATTGCACTGCTGGACCCGCCGGATGTTATCCGCAAAAAAATCAGCCGGGCGACAACCGACTCCGGGCGTGAGGTTATCTTTGATCCGGCGAACAAGCCGGAGATCAGCAACCTGATGAGCATTTACGCCGAATGCTCGGGACTGGCCCTGCAGCAGATTGCCGACCGGTACGAAGGGCAAATGTACGGGGGCTTCAAAAAGGATCTGGGAGAAGTTCTCGTGGCGACGCTTGAGCCCCTACAGCAGAAATATAAGGAAATCCGCAGCTCCGGCGCCCTGGGCGATATACTTGCTGAAGGCGCGGAGCGGGCGCGCGGAGTTGCCGCCCAGACACTTGCAGGTGTTAAAGAACGGATGGGATTCCTGCCGCTGCGTTAAGAGGACCGTTGTGCTGTAGCAGCTTCAGCCTTGCGTCTCCGTTTTGCCTTAACGATAAACCCCCAGCCAATATTGAATATGCACAAGACGCCAAGCAGCAGAGCCAGCCAGATATTATAGCTAATGGAGATGGAAGCTGCGGTAAGCATAAGAATGGAGGAGCACGCGAACCAGAGCGACAGGCCTTTACCCATAAACGCAGCCTTCTTTCTTGATCAGAATAGAGTGAATAGAGCGAATCCCGGAGCGCTAAGTGCGCTGCGGGATTTTGTATTTTTGTAATAGTGAAATCGCTTTATGGTGATTGTGCCCTATACAACAGCGGGCGTCAAGCTGAAAAAAAAGCGCCCGCAGCACGGACGCCTTCCCAGCAAAGCTATAGCTTCATCGACCCCGGATCAATGGCGAACCGTTCATCCAGCTTTTCACTGCTGAGCCAGCCCACGTAGGTATGGAGTGGATGATATTGCTTATCCATAACAAGCACTGCGACGAACGGAAATTGCTTGCGGTGTAAATAACGCACATCTCCCCAGCGTACAATATAACCTGAGGGCAGCACCTCGACTTCAGCTACCGCATAGGAGGTAAAGTACAGAAAGGACTGAATGTCCGGATGGGTCTTGGAGTGCTCAACCGCCGGATGAGTGGAGCATACCGCATGCTTGAACCATTCAAGCTTTCTCCCGTTTAGCTGTCCGACATTGTAGCTCCCGTCCGGCTTAACCTTCACTACATTCCAGCGCGTAGGAGAAACGGTGGGAATCACAATGTAGCGTTCACCGGCCCGATGATGTGTATCTTTATTCCGGATATTTCTTGTAAGGCGTGAATGGACCAGAGTCCGCCAAATGTAGTAAAGCGCAGTGACGCTGTACAAGGTGATGAACAAGGGGGCCGGAGGAATCATCCCGCTGATCCAGAGTATAATTGCCGCTGAGTGGCTGCCAAAAATAAACGGATCGAAGATGTGGATAATGTTCCAGGCAATCCACTTCTCAGTGAAGGGACGCGCAGCCTGGGTGCCGTAAGTATTGAACAGATCAGAGAATACGTGGACGGCCACCCCGATGAAGCTCCACAGCGCGATGTGGCTCAGGAAATGAACATTTGTGAACCCGAATAACGGTCCGATGACCAGTGTGATCAAAGCGGGCCACAGCAGTAGAAAAGGCAAAGAATGCGTGATTCCCCGGTGGTTGCGGATATACATCGCATTCCCCTTCAGGCGAAGCGCAGTATCGGCATCGGGTGCCTGAGAAGCAAGTACAGTAGCGACCATAACGGCTCCGGCCAGCGTCGGGTGGGAGGCGACAACGGGATCGACGAAGGAAAGTCCGGCGAGTCCCAGGCCCATAACAAAGTGTGTAGCGGTATCCATTGGTCAGATCTCCTTTGTACGTAGGTTCTCTATTAATTACTACCCAATTTCATGTCCAGTTATTTAGAGCGGGCTAAATAAATTTTGTCACGTAATTGTCAAATTGATGAACGTTAACGTCAATGATTGTCAAAGTATTTTGCGGTTTGTTATGATAAAGTTAACAGCGAAGCAAATATCATTCTCGATATAGATCGTTAAAAGTCCCAAAGAAGGAGGAACACCAAACGTGGACAATCATATGAGATATCAGGCTTCATCCGATTCCGCGGCTCTGTCCGCCAAATCGCCCAAGGAAGGCGCAAGCTGGCGCGATTTCATTACAGTGACGAAACCCGGCATTATCCGCTCCAATCTGATCGCTGCTTTTGCAGGCTACTGGGTGGCTTCGGGCTGGGATGTGCAATATGGACGTTTAATCCTGACTCTGCTTGGCACGATGCTGGTTATGGCTTCGGCCTGCGTATTTAATAACTATTTCGACCGTGACCTGGATATGAAGATGGAAAGAACGCGTGAGCGCGGTCTTCCAACGGGAAGACTCAAGCCGAATACCGTGCTGCTCTACGCCATCGGTCTTGGGATAGCCGGGCTGGCAGTGCTGTTCGCCTTCTCGGGCGTATTGGCCGGATTGTTCGGCATCGTCGGCATGTTCGTTTACGTAGTAGTGTACACCCTTTGGCTGAAAAGAACATCTACATGGAGCACATCGGTAGGGGCCATCTCCGGCGCTATGCCTCCGGTTATAGGATATGTGGCAGTCACCGGAAAGGTTGATTTGGGTGCATGGCTGCTGTTCGCTATGCTGTTTCTCTGGCAGCCGCCTCATTTCTGGGCGCTCGGCATCCGCCGCAAGGAGGAATACAGAGCGGCGGGATTCCCGCTCCTTCCGGTCGTTAAGGGAACACGTCGCACCAAGCTGCAGATGATCCCTTATGTGGCGCTCCTGCTGCCGGTACCGGTGCTGATGTATGTGTATGATTATGCGGGCATCTTTTACCTCGTTATCTCTGCGGGCTTATCGCTCGGCTGGCTGTACTTAACCCTGAAGGGTTTAACGGCAAAGGATGACGAAGCCTGGGCGAAGCAAAATTTCCTCTTCTCCATTAATTACCTGACGGTCAGTCTGATTGCGCTTGTACTGAACACGATTCACGGTTAAGTGAGGAGAGTGTCCTGTGCAGACCTTGAAACGGTACAAATGGACGTGGCTTCTGCTCCTGCTGGCAGTGGGCATGCCATTGATCTGGCGGCTATTTCTTTAAGCAATGGTACACGGAAGCTGCCGGTCCTCGGGAAAATGCAGGACTTCTCACTTGAGAATGTGGACGGGAAGCAGGTTACTGGTGCATTGAATAAATTATTACGTCAATAAAGTAATTTGAGACGGAAAAACGCCTTGTCCGGTTTTCTGCGTCCTGCGCAAGAAACGGAGCAAGGCGTTTTTTTGCCCTCATTCATATGAGGCTAAGGTTCCAAATAAGGCAAAGGCGGGGGATAGAGGATGAACTCTTCAAGCCCGGCTTTTTCAAGCTGTGTGATGCTGTATTCATCAGGGGTGCCCTCCACTCCGGCGTAACCTCTTCTGGTATAAATGTGAACGGCATCGGGGAAGGCATCGCCTAAGACACCGCGTATTCTTTTGCCTGAGCTGTCATTGTCCATATACAGATATACTTCCCTGTCTCCTATATTGCGCCGCAATGTTTCAAGCTTAAGGGTGTTAAGTGTTCCGTAAGTACACTGGATATCGACTTCCGGTGCGAGCAGCCGCCGTAATCTGCTGCGGTCATTTTTACCTTCTACAATGATGGTGATGGGCATATTCTGTCAGCCTCCCCCGGTGGTGATGTGTCTTTGATGATATTTTACCTAAGAGTTGTACTTTTTAATAGTCAATAAGCATTATGGAATCATTCCCCGGGAAATGTCGTAAAAAGCAACAATCACCCGGCGGGTGCTGCTGGCCGGGTGATTGCAGGCTTAGCGATTCGGCAAATACAGACAAGCTGGCAGAACGTCAGATTTACAATGGTGGAGTAGGGGCTTGGGATGCCCGAAGGACGGAAGGCGGAAGGCGTGGAGCGATCCTCCCTCAGGTCCCCCCCTTCTCAGAGGGGGTTCGTTCTTAAATTGGCGTTTGGCTCGGCGTTACGGACTGAGTTGCGCTTCATTCGTCTGAGAGTCACGGCTTGGGTATGTTACGGACACCACGGGCCTTATGGTCGAATGTTGCGCTCCTAAACGTTCCTTTGGGAGACCATAAGCGCCCCTCGGTCCGCTAAGCCGCAACAAATGGCGTTTTCTTGAAAATAACGGCTCTCCGGTCCGTACGGAGCCGACTCCGCTGCTGCGGTTTCTCTTAACCAATCCCTGTGTGTATGACCTCACCCACTGATTTAGCTCTGATGCTGGGCTAGAATATTCCGGCATTCTGAATAATTACCAGCAGGATATACAGCACCAGAATGCTAGTTGTTGAAGTCCGGCATACAGGAGCTAGGGGGTGCCGGGTACGGGTTGGTGCGCAATGTGTGAAATCAAGCTGCGGGATTATTCCATTCCGCGCGGTATGACTGCAGCTTGCCGGAGCCTCTGGGCGGAAGCAGCAGAATGGCGGTCATCAGCAGCACAAAGGCAATGAAGTAGGGAGAGACGAAGCCCCGCAATTGTCCGGCGGCAACCGGCCCGGCAAACGCGCCGAGCGACATGGCAATGGACTGGAATGAAAAGGTGCGGCCCATCCGCCCCTCGCCGCCCAGACTAATGAAGAGCGAGGCCATGGCCGGAAAGAGCACACCCTTAGCTGCTCCGAGCAGGAAGAGAATTGCACCCGCGGGAATACTTCGGAATGCAGCCAGCGAAAAGAAGCAGAGCGCCATGCCCAGCAGAGCAGCGGCGATTCTTATCCCCGGTGCAAGCCGGTTGAGGAAAAAGAGGCTAAGCGTCACAAGGGCTCCCAGGCTAAGGAGGGACAGCAGGATTCCGGTTGACAGCAATCCCTTGCTTCCCTGTGACAAAGGAAGCTCGAAGAACAGCACACCTTGCGAGCAGGAGACGAAAAAGGGCAGCAGGTAGTAACGTTTTGTAACCGGGGCGGGCTGCCGCTCATCTCTGAGGGAGGGCGCTTCTGATGGCAGCGCCGGCTTGGCAGCGGGCATGATCCGCGAATGCTTCGGCACGCTGAAGTAAGCCATGACGCCGGTGGCAATCAGCAGCCAGCCGAGCGTGCTGAAGGTGCCGGAGTATCCGGCCTTCGCCACAATATACGCGCCGGCGGCCGGAGAAACGACCGAGGCAAGCGTATGGACGATTCCGTGACCGGACATGTATTTGCCTTGGGTCGCGGGATCGGAGGAGAGTGAGGCCAGCAGTGTCATACAGGCCGGAGAGAGGAAGGCCAGAACGAAGCCGCTGGCTGCGCGCAGCAGCAGCAGATGCCAGGGAAGCTGCACGTGGGACTGCAGCAGCAGAAGGGCTCCTGCTGCCGTGAGCGCAAAGACAATATAGCGGCGGCTGCCGTTGCGGTCGACCAGCACACCAGCCAGCAGATTGCCGGGAAGATGAGTCAGCGAATACATGCCCATCATCCAGCCGATAAAGGCCGGTCCTGCGCCCAGCGATAGGGCAAAGGGGGTCAGAATAGGGTACTGGGCATGCAGGTCGAAGAAGGCCAGAAAGAGGAACAAGTACAGCCACAGCGCGGTTTTCACGAAAAAAACACCTCCACAAGGCCAGTCTCCGCACCACAGGGGCGCAGGCAGGCGCTTTTTCGAAATGTAAGGCAGGCACGTATTTGCTAAGAATGACCTACTTGTACTCTACGTGAGTCCAGGGGGGCTTATACCATTTTATTGATGTGTTGCTTGTACTAGGCCGCACTACAATGAATTATAAGAAGCATTCATGTATAATAATCAGTATTAATGAAATGTCCCGGGGACAGGCTCCCTGCAGTGACGAATTTTGGCGATAGGGGTGTTGTGAAATTGATGGATCCGGCAGTGTGGTCACAGTTCATCAGAGAGAATTGGCTGGTTATCGTTATTGCGCTTGTTCTGCTGTTCGCGGTGATTAATCTGATCAAGACCGTTCTGAAGTGGGGGATTGTTATTGCTATCGTCGCAGGTCTATTCATTTACAGCGGGGTTACGATGGATCAAATTGGAAACGCTGTGAATAAGGTGGCCGACGAAACGATTAGCACGCTGAAGAGCGAAGCGCAGGACGTTATGCTGAAGGAAGCGAAGGAAGCCAAATATACCTCCGGCGGTGACGGCACCTTTACGATTACAACGCCCAATCTTGAAGTGAAGGGTGCGGCTGGCAATGACAAAGTGGAAGTTGTATTCCGCGGTGTCAGCCTGGGCAAGTGGAGCATTACGGACACCACCAACACCTTTATTGATGAAGCCAAGAAAAATCAGTAATGAATTTTGTACGAATGGAAAGGCGGGACAAACATGCTTAACGGATGGATAAACAGCCTTAGCGATGCCAACATGATTTCAATCCTCCTTCTGCTGGTTGTCCTTTTTTCACTGCTGCAGGGCTGGAGCCGGGGCTTCGCAAGAGCGGCCGGAGGATTGTTCGGCCTGCTCGGGAATGGACTGCTTGCTGCTCTTGCACTGGCAATGGCCATTCCTGCGGCAATGTATCTGTCGCCTCTGGCAGGAGCCTGGGCCTCAGAAATCGTGCTGCCGGACACTAAGCTTAGCGGATGGCAGCAATTGTATTACACAGCGGTCTCTGTCCTGGCCGGATCGCCGCTTGTGCGCTTTCTGCTGCTTCTATTAATTTCCTACAGCCTGACTCGGCTGCTGCTCGGACTGCTGTTCATGCTGCTGCCGTTCCGGCTGCCTCGCCTGCATTCAAGGGGGACGAACCGGAGGATTACGGGAGCCAGCCGTCTTAGCGGCGCACTCATCGGCGGTGTGATCGGGCTTGCGCGCGGCCTCATCCTTGTTCTCATTCTTTACATTGCTGTGGGTCTGAACCCGGACAGCGGCTTCAGCCGTTATGTGGAATCCTCGCCTGTTTACAGCCAGAGTGCGGCTGCGGTGTTCGAGCCGCTTGCCGGAGAGGATGTGCGGAGCAAGCTGCCTGTGCTTACTAAGGCGGTTACGGCAGAGATGAACGATATTCTGCGGCGGAAATATGAAGTGATTGACCACGAAATTTCGCCCGATATTGAGGGGGCTGCCGCAGATATTGCCGGACAAGCCAAGGGAGAAGAGGACAAAGCCAAGCTGCTGTATGACTGGGTAGGCTCGCGGGTTGCCTATGATTACGGGAAGGCACAGAACTACGAGCAGAACCGCATCTGGCATGAGCAGACGCCGCAGGATACCTTTGATACCCGGCTTGGAGTTTGCATTGATTACGCCCGCCTCTATGCGGTGATGGCCCGCTCGCAGGGGCTTCAGGTTCGTGTGGTCACGGGTCAGGGGTACGATGGTCAGGGCGGATACGGGTCGCATGCCTGGAATGAGGTCTATCTTGCTGACCGAAAGGCTTGGATTCCGCTGGATTCCACCTGGGCGCGCAGCGGAGACTGGTTCAACCCCAAGGATTTTGACAAAACCCATATCAAAGAAAACGTGCTGTGAGGAGGAAGCGGAAGGCCCGGAATCTATGGTACAATAACAGGGCATGCCGGGCAGCCTTGAAGACTGCGGTTTTGGGTCTGATCAGGTTATATCTGGAACGCACACGTTCAGTATTTAAAGTTCGCTAGGATAAGGAGAGAATTCGCCGTGAAATGGTTTCACCTGCCGGGAAAATACCCGGATGGAGATCATGGCCGAAGCACACCTAGTCTGCGCATAAATCTATTTTTCTTCGGCACTTTTTTCATTTTTTGCGTAATTATTGTCCGTCTTGCCACACTGCAGTTTGTGGAAGCTGAAGCATTGACCGAAGTGGAAACGAGCCAGGAAACGAAGAATGTTCCGCTCTCTGCGATCCGGGGGAATATTTATGCCGCCGGCGGGGAGAGCATTGCTTACAATACTTCCACCCAGTCACTCTATATCACATTAACCAAAGACTATACGGAAAAAATCAAGAATAAAGATACCAAGGAATTTGAATTTTCGGAAAAAGCCAAAGCGAACACCGCTTCTCTGACAGCAAGATTAGAATCAGTCTTCAAGCAATACGGCGATCCGGCCGGCAAAAAACTGACACAAGATGATATTGCTGTCCTGCTTGATCTCGATTTCAAAAAAGCGCTGGGCTTCTATCCGCGTAAAATCAAGTCAGGTCTGACAACGAAGGAAGTTGCCCATTTCATGGAGCACAGGGATCAGTATCCTGGGCTGTCAATTGTAGAGGAAGTCGCCCGCCATTACGACAAGGACCTGGTCGCTGTGCAGACGGTTGGTTATATCAAGCCTTTTAAATCCTCAAATATTCTGCCAATGTACGTGAACATCCGCAATGCAATGAAGGAAAATAATGCTGATCCCGGCTTAGCCTATAAAGAGGATGAATTTGTTGGCTTCTATGGATTGGAACAACAGTACCAGCGTGAGCTCAGAGGGAAAAATGGTTATCAGACCCTATCGGTGAATCCGCAGAATATGGCGGAGGAGGTCATCGCATCCGTGCCGCCTGTCAAGGGGAACGACATCTGGATGACGATCAACAAGAACATACAGCAAAAAACCGAGCAGGCAATTATGGATCAGATCCGCTGGCTGCACACCCATCCGGTACAGGGGAAACTCCACCCCGATGCCCTGATCGGTTATGCTGTTGCAATGGAAGTGGACACCGGCAATGTAGTGGCGATAGCCAGCATGCCTGACTATGACACCAATATATGGACAGCCGATAAACTGGCCCCTGCGGTGTATGATCAAATTAAGAATAACTATCTGAACGGCACAATTACCGATACCACTTCCGGAATTTCCGGCAATGGCCTTAAGTCCATAATATATCTGGGTTCCACCATCAAACCGTTAAGTGTGTTAATCGGTCTGAATGAGGGTCTTTTCTCCACAACGGACACTTACAACGACACAGGAATTGCTTATTTCGGCAAGGACGACAGTTCTTCGGTAAGCAATTCCTCAGGCCATGTGCTGGGAGCGCTGGACCCGGCGAAGGCGATTCAGGAATCGTCAAATGCCTTTATGGTTGATATGGTTGGCGACCCGCTGTACAAGAAATACCCGGAAAAGGGAATTGAGGTCTGGGACAAATATATGAAGGCCTTCGGCCTTGGAGTTTCCACGGAAAGCGGTCTGCCGGGTGAAAGTGCAGGGGTTATCGACTATAAGGATACGAAGCGGGCCGGCAGTGCTCAGGCTGCCCTGGTCCATGCTTCCTTCGGGCAGAAGGGGAAATATACGGCACTGCAGTTAGCCCAGTATACGGCAACCCTTGCCAATGAGGGAGAGCGGATCAAACCGCAGCTCGTCAGCAAGATTACCGATGCCGACGGTAAGACCGTCAAGGAGTTTCATCGTGAAGTGCTGAGCAAGATTTCATTTGATCCTTCCTATTGGAAGGAGATCAAGCAAGGAATGAATACGACCGTCAAAGCATTTGACGGATTCCCTTATGATTTTGCCCGCAAAACAGGCACCTCGGAAATGGAAGCCTACGGAGTCGTTCGTGACAACGGCGTATTTATTGCCTACGCCCCCCGAGAGCATCCCAAGCTGGCTGTGGCTGTAGTTATCCCTGAGGGTGGTTTTGGCTCGAACAGCGCCGCCCCGGTAGCGCGTAAAATATTTGATGCCTACGACTGGGAATACGGGCTAAGCGGTGTGCCTAAGAAGACCCTGGCCCCGGTTCAGGAGTCAACGCAATAATGAATGGTTTATTTTAAGATGTAGAGGAGTGAAAAACTGTGAGTGTTTTCCGAAAGCAGGCCTCACCTCAGGATGAGCCGGACAGCAAGAGCTCGCTTGGCCTGCGGCTGAACGTGTTTTTCTTTAGCACGTTCATTATCTTTTGCGTTATCATTGTCCGTCTTGCCGTTGTTCAGTTTGTGGAAGGCCCCACTTTAACAGAGGTGGAGACCAGCCGTGATACTAAAAATGTTCCGCTCGCAGCACTGCGGGGGGTTATCCATGCGGCTGCCGGTGAAGAGATCGCTTATTCGACTTCGGTTCAGTCCCTTTACATTACGCTTACCAAGGAATACACGGCCAAGGTTACGGATAAGGCTACAGGGGTAACCTCGCTTACTCCGGAGGCCAGGGCCAATGCGTTCGCGCTTGCGACTAAGCTGGTGGAACAATTCAACAAATACGGCGATCCTAACGGAGAGAAGCTGACAGTTAATAATGTAATCAGTTCAATGGATTTGAATTTCAAGAAATATTCCGGCTATATGGCGCGGCGGATCAAAGCGGGGCTTACCTCGAAAGAGGTCGCCTATTTCATGGAGCACAAGGATGAATTTCCGGGGCTTGAGGTGGTGGAGGAAAGCAACCGCCATTATGACAAGGACTCGGTCGCTGTACAGACGGTTGGCTATATTAAGCCTTTTAAATCCTCGAACAGCTTGAATATTTATAAGAATATTCAGAATGCGATGAAGAAAATCGACGCAGACCCGGGACTGGCTTATAAGGATGATGAATTTGTCGGATTTGACGGCCTGGAGCTGCAGTACCAGAGAGAGCTGCGCGGCAAAAACGGCTATCAGGTAATTTCCGTCAATCCGCAGAATATGGCCGAGAAGGTTGAGAAGGTCGTACCTCCCGTTAAAGGGAATGATCTTTGGATGACGATTAATAAGAACATCCAGATGAAGACCGAGCAGGCTATCACCGATCAGATTAGTTGGCTCCACTCGCATGCCGTACAGGGCAAAACCCATCCGAATGCCATCACCGGCTACGCCGTTGCGATGGAAGTGGATACAGGAAATATCGTTGCCATGGCCAGCATGCCGGACTATGATACCAATGTGTGGACATCAGGCTCACTGCCAACTGATGTATGGAACAGAATTATCAATAATTATCAGAACGGAACCATTAATCCGATTTCATCGGGGATTTCAGGCAATGGCCTCCGGTCGGTACTGCTAATGGGTTCAACGATTAAGCCGTTAAGCGTGCTGATAGGTCTGAATGAGGGTTTATTTAGCACCTCCACTGTTTACAACGACACAGGCAGCACCTCGTTCGGTAAGGCAGGACATGAAACTAAGGTCAGAAATTCTTCCGGCCACGTGTACGGATCTATGGACCCGGCGAGAGCAATCGAGAAATCCTCCAATGTTTTTATGGTCGATATGGTGGGCAAGAAGCTGTATGACAAATATGGCAACAAGGGTATTGAGATCTGGGATAAGTATATGAAGGAATTTGGTCTAGGCGTATCTACACAAAGCGGCCTGCCGAATGAATTCCTTGGACAGATCAACTACACCAATACGAAGGCGGCGGGCAGTGCCCAGGCGGCATTGGTCTATGCTTCTTTTGGTCAACAGGGAAGCTACACAACGCTGCAGCTTGCACAGTATGCTTCTACCCTTGCCAATGAAGGCATTCGGATCAAGCCGCAACTGGTCAGTAAAATCACCGATCCAAATGGCAACGTGGTGAAGACCTTCGGCCGTGAGGAGCTGGATAAAGTCACCACGTTCGACAAGTCCTTCTGGAGAGAAATCAAAAAAGGGATGAACAGTGACGTGTCCGCATTTTCTGATTTTCCGTATGATTTTGCCCGCAAGACAGGAACCTCACAGCAGCAAGCCAAAGGTGAGTTACGCGATAACGGGGTGTTCATTGCCTTTGCTCCGCGCGAGAATCCCAAGCTGGCTGTAGCCGTAATTATTCCTGAGGGCGGATTCGGCTCTAACAGCGCCGCGCCGGTGGCCCGCAAAATTTTTGACGCTTATGATTGGGAATACGGGCTTGATGGCGTACCTAAGAAAAGCTTGAAAACTGCTGATCCCGCAAACGGTGGTGCAACCAATGCACCTGCCGGCAGTACAACGGGCAACTGATTCACACATACAAGAATGGAGGGGTGGCAAATGACTGCCAAATACCGCCTGCTGGCATTGGATATGGATGGAACCCTGCTGAATGATGAGCAGCAAATTACCCCGAAGACAGTGGAATGGATTCGAAAAGCAATGGATGCGGGCGTTCATGTCTGCCTGTCCACAGGACGCTCTTCCCGCAGTGCTATGCCTTACGCAGAGCAGCTTGGGCTTAAGACTCCGATGATCATGGTCAACGGCAGTGAAGTATGGCGTGCGCCGTATGAGCTGTACCGCCGTTCGCTGATGGACATGATGCTGGTCAAGAAGATGCATAAGATTGCCGAAGAGCATGGCATTTGGTTCTGGGCTTATTCGGTGGAGGAGGTCTACAACAAGGATACCTGGGATGGCGATATTGAGGGCAGAGAGTGGCTCAAGTTCGGATATTCCACAGAGGATGACGAAATCCGCCACAAGGTGCTGATGCAGCTTCAGGATCTGGGCGGGCTCGAAATTACCAATTCCACGCCATATAATCTGGAAATTAATCCGCTGGGCGTGAACAAGGCTTCCGGCATACGCGAGGTCTGCAAGCTGCTGGGCCTTGAGATGTCGCAGGTTGTCGCTGTCGGTGACAGTCTGAACGATCTGGCTGCTATACAGCAGGCCGGGTTCGGTGTAGCGATGGGCAACGCGCAGGAGGTTGTGAAGCAGGAAGCGGATGCTGTGGTAGCGACGAATAATCATGACGGCATCGCGGAAGTGATTCAAAAGTATATTTTGACAGAGGTCGAGGCTTCAGCCACACCATCATCATCAAAACTTTAGGAGTTGACGGATATGGCGATTCTGGGGTGGGTTTTGATTATTGCTTTGTTCGCCGTGGGTCTGGCCGGGGCGGTATATCCGATCCTGCCGGGGGCGCTGGCGATTTATCTGGCCTTTTTCGTATACGGCTGGTTCTTCTCCTTCGATCCGTTCGGCGCCGGGTTCTGGATTACCCAGACATTGATCGTCGTAGTGCTGTTTGTGGCTGATTATGTGGTGGGGGCCTGGGGTGTCAAAAAATTCGGGGGCTCCCGCGCCTCGGTCATCGGCAGCACGATTGGCATTATCGTCGGCCCGTTCCTCATTCCGGCGTTTGGCCTCATTATCGGGCCGTTTGTCGGCGCATTTGCCGGTGAATTGATCGCCGGCTCGAAGCCTGGCAAGGCCCTGAAGGTCAGCTTCGGTTCATTGCTCGGCTTGTTCAGCAGCACGGTTGTCAAAATCGTGCTGCAAATTGCCATGGTCGTCCTCTTCTTTATCTGGATTGGCCGGTATTAATTTAACAGCGAAGAAGGCGAAATAGTTTGTCCACCAAGAAAGAGTCTTTTGTCAAAGGCACGCTTATTCTGGCCGCGGCGGCGCTCGTGGCCCGCGTGCTTGGTCTGGCCCAGCGGGTGCCGCTGGAGCATTTATTCAATGATGTGGGGAATGCGTCATTTACACAGGCGAACAACGTGTACCTGATGCTGCTTCCGCTGGCGACGGCCGGCATTCCAAGCACGCTCAGCAAAATGGTCTCCGAGCGTTATGCCTTGAACCGCCCGGGTGAGGCGCAGCAGGTGTACCGTGCGGCGCTTATTTTTGCCGCGGTTGTCGGTGTGCTGATGAGCGTAATATTGTATATAGCCGCTCCATACTATGCGGAGTATACCAAGGTTCCCGAGAGTACACTGGCGATTCGCGCCATTGCCCCGGCGCTGCTGCTGTTTCCCTCCATCGCGATGATGCGCGGTTACTTCCAGGGGCGCAACAACATGATGGCCGGGGGGATCTCGCAGATTATTGAGCAGATTGCCCGGGTGTCTACCGCAATTCTGCTGGCCTTTATTCTGCTGCACCAGGGCTACAGCAATACCTGGATGGCGGCGGGCGCTTCCTTCGGGAGCGTGCTCGGCAGCATCGGCGCCTTTGCCGTAATGCTGTATTATGCAAGAAAAATGCGCCGCAGCGAGGAACAGAAATCTCTGTATGATTCAAGCGCAGCCCGTATCCCGCTGCTCAAAATCTACGGGGACATCTTTAAGCTGTCTATCCCGATTGTGCTCTCATCCGTTACCGTTCCGGTAGTGAATTTTATTGATACTTCGTTCATTGTTCCCCTGCTCAGCGGGCAAATTGGTATGGATGCAGCGACCCAGGCTTTGGGGATCTTTGGCAGCCGAGCACAGAGTGTGGCCGGTATTCCGCCGGTGTTGTCCATTGCGCTCAGCACTTCGCTGATTCCGATTATTTCGGCAGCCTATGCAAGACGCGATGAGGTGCATCTGAAACGCCAGATGACGCTGGCGCTGCGGATTTCGATTTTGACAGGAACACCGATTGTGCTCTCGCTGGTGGTAGCGGCGTATTCCGTGAACGGACTGCTGTTCAGCAGCCTGGACGGCAGCGGCATCGTGGCTATGCTGACACTGGGGACAATTTTCCAGATTACGATGATGACCACCAACTCCATTCTGCTGGGGATGGGCAAAGCACGAATTTCGATGTATTTTGTGCTGGCAGGCCTGCTTGTCAAGTTCGGCTCCAACTTCCTGCTCAGCCGTTTGTTCGGGATTTACGGCATTATTGCTGCCACAGCGCTGTGCTTCATTGTCATCACACTGCTTAACCTGAGAACACTCAAGACCATTATTCCGTTCGAGATTCTCGGCAAACGCTGGGGTGGCTTCGCTATTGCGGTACTAGCCTCCGGCGGGATCGGCTACGGTCTGAATGAAGCGGGAATATTGCTTACAGATATGATGCCTGCCCGGCTGGCTTTTCTGATCACCTGTCTTGCTGTGGGTGCCGCAGTAGTCATTGTGTATCTGGTGCTGCTGATCGTTCTGGGTGTGCTGAGCCGTCAGGAAATTGCCGGTTATCCGCGTATCCTGCAGAAGCTGCTGAACCCGCTGATGAAGCTGCAGCCTGAACGTGTGCGCGCGAACGAATAATGCTGTGATAATTGTCTTATTTTGGATTTTTGATTTGACTTATTCAGTACAATTTGCTTCACTTAAAGAAATCAACAAAGCTGATTTAACGAATAGGAAGGGACTGGTCAGTTTATGAATAAAATCAATTCTCCTGAGGAGTTTCAGGCAGCGGTTCAATCGCCCCGCCTGACTGTGGCAGTGTTCAAAGCCGATTGGTGCTCCGACTGCAAATTCATTGATCCGTTCATGCCGGAGGTAGAACAGAAATATACAGACCGCCTCACGCTGGTGGAAGTGGATGTGGATGCTGTGGGCGATGTCAGCCAGGAGCAGAATATCCTTGGCATTCCCAGCTTTGTAGCTTACGCAGATGGCCGTGAGCTGGTGAGGTTCGTTAACAAGCTGCGCAAATCGCGTGAGGAAATTGAGAACTTTCTGAACACGGCGTTTGAAGTTTACCAGAGCATACACAAGTAAGAGGACAACACCGCTTTCGCTTGATCCGAGCAGAAGCGGTGTTTTTTATAAAGTAATAAGTAGGATCGGGTTCGTAATTATCCTCTATAAAATGCTGCTTAGCGGCCTTGCAGGTCTGTTGTCGCTTGCTTCGATGATTGCTTTTTGGCGGCATGCGCGGGAGCAGCGGGTGCGGCGGGGTTCCGCAACTTAACATGGTTTACGGCGTTATATTCTTATATGGTGGTTTATCTTGGAGCTTATGTCAGTCATACAGGCATGAGGGATAGAGCCTTGCTTGAGGAGGAACGATAGAGTGGGATACGCAAATTTGCGCGAATGGATTGAACAGCTTCGCAAGGACAAGGATCTGGCTGTGATTGAAACACCGGTGGACCCTTATCTGGAGCTGGCGGAGATTCATCGGCGCATCGTACAGGAGGAAGGGCCGGCCCTGCTCTTCACAAATGTAAAAGGAACCCCCTTTCCGGTGGCCACGAATCTGTTCGGTACGGTCCGCAGAGCCAATGAGGCGTTCGGGACCCGTCCCGAGCAGCTAATGAGAACGCTGATGGACGCAGCAGAATCGCTGCTGCCGCCTACAACCTCCGGGTTATGGAAGGAAAAAGGGCTGATTTTTGATCTGCTGAAGGTCGGGACCCGGAATGTGCCGCAGGGCGAAGCGCCTGTGCTCGGAGTCTGCCGCAGTACCGATTCGCTTAAAGAATTGCCGCGCATTACTAGCTGGCAGGAGGACGGAGGTCCATATATCACCCTGCCGCTTGTCTATACAGAGAGCATAACTCACCCCAAAGATCATAACCTTGGAATGTACCGTATGCAGGTTTATGATGACAACACAACTGGGATACATTGGAAGAATCATAAGGGCGGCAGCTTTCATTACCGGGAGGCGGAGCTTCTCGGCGAGACCCTGCCGGTTTCGGTGTTTCTCGGCGGTCCTCCCGCTCTGATTGCTGCGGCAGCAGCTCCGATGCCGGAGCGGATGCCGGAGCTGCTGCTGGCCTCGCTCATCTTGGGCGGACGGCTGCCAATGGTCAAAGATCCGATGGGCGGGCATCGCATTCCTGCCGAAGCCGAATTTGCCATCCGCGGGCGGGTTGCCCCGCAGGAACGGCGTCCGGAAGGTCCATCCGGCGAGCACTATGGTTATTATTCCAAGCAGATTGATTATCCGGTTATGCATGTACAGCGCATTTGGCACCGCAAGGATGCAATCTACCCCGCAACCGTTACTGGGAAGCTGCACCAGGAGGATTATTATCTCAGGGAATACATACAAAGGCTGCTGTCTCCTGTCTACCCGCTGCTAATGCCTTCGGTCAAAGCGCTCTGGGAGTATTCGGAATGCGGCCCGCACTCATTGGCATCTGCTGTTGTGCGTGAGAGCTACCCAAGGGAAGGAATGGTTTCAGCTTTCCGCATTCTTGGGGAAGGCCAGCTCTCCTTGAGCAAATTTCTGCTGCTGACGGATGAACCGGTTGAGCTTACGGATTTCCCGAAGCTGCTGGAAACCGTACTGGAACGTTTCAATCCTGCAGTTGATCTGCATGTGTTCGGCGGCAGCAGAGGCGTTATGCTTGGAGTTGGTAACCCACTGCGTGCCCTTCCTCATGCCTACACAGAAGGGCTAATTCCGGGAATCCAGGAGGCAATTCCTTACTGTGGAGGATGCCTGGCCGTTTCCGGTGCATCCTATGAAGAAGACCCTGAGCTGCCTTCCCGTCTGGTTGCTGCACTGCGTGAGCGGGAAACCGCCTGGCCGCTTGTCATTTTGACAGATAACGCCAAGGCTGCGGTGCTCACACAGACTTCCTTCTTATGGACGGTGTTCACAAGGCTTGATCCGGCCAGCGATATTTATGCCGAGTCCGAGGTCAGACAGCATCAGATCAGCTACAAGCTGCCTATCGTCATAGATGCCCGGATGAAGCCGGGATATCCCCACGAGCTGGTTCCTTGTAAGGATATTGTCAAGCAGGTTGACCACAACTGGAAGATGTATTTCCCACAATGAGGAGGATGCAGTATGCTGCGGATATTACTGGGAGAACCGCCCCGCGAGAATAGCGGTGTGCTGGCCGAGGCCATAAATTATATGGCGAAATTCGCGTCCATGCTGCGCAAGGAAATGAATTCGCATGAGGACCGCCACCATGAATACCGCAAGCTGGAGATATGGACGCGCGGGCTGATCTCATCGCTTGATGAACTGGAGCAAAGCTGGTTCGCGGCTGCTTTTTTCCGGAAATCGGTGGTGGCCGGTTATATGGATGATATGTCGCCGCAGGAGCAGGGTGAATATTCCCGCTATGTTTATTTTTATAAAAACGGCTTCATCCGTGTCTTTTCGCTTCTGGACAAGCTGGGCACGGTGCTGAACAGTCTGTACGATCTGGATACCAGCAAAGTAAAGGTTCATTTCTCTTATTTCACTGTACTGCGCCAGTTCCGGCTGCATGAGGAGCATGAGGCGCTGGCTGACGAGCTGGAGAGAATCAAGAGCTCTTACCGGGAGCCGCTGGAGAATTTGCGCAAGCGCCGCAATGCTGAAATCCACTATATGAATGCTGAAATGCAGGATGATCTATGGCAGCGCCATCAGGGTTTACACGACAAAATTCATCTGGAGGATCTGGACAGCCATTTGGAGGATTTGAGGCAATGCCTGGAAATGGTTTGTACCACCCTGGGGGCATCCTTCAGGTACAGCATTAAGCAATGGGATAAGCTCACCTGCAGACCCTAAGGCAGAGCCTCTTAAGCAGTCAAAAGTTCCCTTTGACAAAAAACCTGAAACTTACTATACTTAGGCAAGCATTAGCATCTTACATGCTGCGGCAACTAATTTCATATCATAATCTTATCGAGAGCGGCGGAGGGATAGGCCCGATGAAGCCCGGCAACCGGTTTGCATGGAATGCGGAAATTGAATTCTATTCAAATGTCATGGTGCTAATTCCTACAATGCCGCGTGGTTTGCGGTCGTTGGCAGATGAGAAGGCACTTAATATAAACTCAAGGCCTCTTGCGATCTGCAATGATCGTTAAGAGGTTTTTTTAGCATCCGCGAGTAAGACTATGAAGGAGGGCAATAAGCTTGATAGAGCTGAAAGGTTTGACCAAATTGTACGGCAAAGACAGTAAAGCAGTAGCGGCACTCTCCGGGCTCAACCTGTCGATCCAAAAAGGTGAGATCTTTGGCGTGATCGGCCACTCCGGGGCTGGCAAAAGCACGCTGATCCGCTGCATTAACCTGCTTGAACGTCCCACGCAAGGCGAGGTTTGGGTAGACGGAGTGGAGTTAACGGCACTTCCCCAGAGACAGCTACAGGAGCAGCGGCGCAAGATCGGAATGATATTCCAGCATTTCAATCTGCTGTCTTCCGCGACAGTGTACGACAACATAGCTTTTCCGCTGCGGCTGACCGGTACTTCCAAAGCAAAGATTGAGAAGAAAGTTAAGGATCTTCTGGCCTTGGTGGGACTTGAAGAGCACCGCAACAAATATCCTGCCCAGCTATCCGGCGGACAAAAGCAGCGAGTAGGCGTAGCCCGGGCTTTGGCGTCTGACCCCGATGTGCTGCTCTGCGACGAAGCGACTTCAGCGCTTGATCCGCAGACCACGGATTCTATTCTGCGCTTGCTGCTCGACATTAACCGGAAGTTTCATCTGACCATCGTGCTGATTACTCATGAAATGCATGTCATTCAGAGTATTTGTGACCGGGTCGCCGTTATTCACGGCGGGGGGATTGTTGAACAGGGGAACGTGGCGCAGGTATTCCTGAAGCCGCAGCATGAAGTGACGAAGGAGTTCATCGGCAGCGAAACGCAGCAGGACGGACCGCTTCGGGCCGCGCTTGATGCGGTGCAAGGAGAATACACCCAGGCGGTTAAAATCACTTTTCTCGGACAAAAAACCTACGGGTCTACCTTATCCCAGGTGGCCCGTGGCACTGGAGTTAACTTTGCTATCCTGCAAGGAACGATCTCCACGCTTAAGGACGTGCCTTATGGCCAGCTCATTGTCCGCTTTGAGGGTTCCTCACAAGCCGTAGAAGCAACACTTGCTGAGCTTGCGGCGCAAGGACTTGATGTGGAGGTGCTTGTATAATGGGGAGCCTGGATTTTAGGAGTATTAACTGGCAAGAAATGCTGGATGCAACCGTAGCCACACTTCGAATGATTGCATATTCCGGGATTTTTACAATTATTCTTGGTTTACCACTCGGAATTATGTTATATTTATGGGGGAGATCAAATAACGCCTTTATCAGGGTTGTTTACTCGGTATTATCATTCATCGTGAATATTCTGCGTTCGGTGCCTTTTATCATCCTGATGGTGGCTTTAATTCCTTTAAGCAAATCAATTATGGGGACCTCCATTGGTGTGCTGGGAACTATTCCGGCGCTGGTGATCGGTGCGGCTCCGTTTTTTGCCAGACTTGTAGAGACGGCGCTGCGCGAGGTTGACCGGGGGGTAATTGAAGCCGCGCAGGGAATGGGAGCTTCCACCGGCCAAATCGTGTGGCGTGTGCTATTGCCTGAAGCCCGTCCAGGGTTGCTTGCCGGAGTGACCATTACGATTGTTACTTTGGTTTCTTACACAGCAATGTCGGGAATGATTGGCGGTGGAGGTCTGGGGGACTTAGCCATCCGCTACGGTTATTACCGTTATGAGAAGGAAGTTATGATTATCTCTGTCGTGCTGATGGTCATTCTGGTTCAGCTTCTGCAAATGGCCGGCGACAGGCTGGTTCAGCATTTTACCCGGAAATAAGGTACAACCATATAGCCTTATTCATACAAAACAATGATTAGAGGGGGAGATTTACAGATGAAAAAAGTAATGCTTACATTGTTCAGCTTGACCTTGGTATTGGTGCTGGCTGCTTGCGGCAATAACAATGCCAATAATGCGGCGAACTCCGCTGCCACGAATGCTCCGGCTGCGGATGCTTCTGCAGAGCCGACAACCGAGCCGTCTGCGGAGCCGGTAACTCTGGTAATTGGCGCATCGCCTAAGCCGCATGCTGAAATTCTGAAGGCGATTGCTCCGCTGCTGGAGAAGCAGGGCATTAAGCTGGAAATCAAAGAATTCACCGATTATATCCTGCCGAACACACAGCTTGCCGAGAAGGCGCTTGACGCTAACTTCTTCCAGCACAAGCCATACCTCGATGACCAGAATAAAAAGAACGGCACAGAGCTGGTACCTGTAGTTGCAGTTCACGTAGAACCATTCGGCGCTTATTCCAAAAAAATCAAATCTATTGACGAACTGGCTGACGGTGCAAAGGTAGCCATTCCGAACGATCCTACCAACGGTGGACGCGCACTGATCCTGCTGGCCAAGAACGGTCTGATCAAGCTGAAGGATGACACTAATATTACTTCGACTACCGCCGATATTACTGAAAATAAAAAGAATTTGAAGATTGTTGAGCTGGAAGCTGCAATGCTGCCACGCCAACTGGATGAAGTGGATCTTGCGCTGATCAATACCAACTATGCGCTGGAAGCTGGCCTTGTTCCAACCAAGGATGCTTTGTTCATCGAAGGTGGAGATTCTCCGTATGCCAACCTGCTGGTAGCGCGTCCTGACAACAAGGACTCCGACGCCATTCAGAAGCTGGCTGCTGCCCTGACCTCCCCGGAAGCCAAAGCCTTCATTGAAAAAGAATACCAAGGCTCGATCATCCCGGCATTCTAAACTGCTGATCCAGCCTGATTCAAACAGCAACAGAGCAAAACCCCGCATAGCCTTAGGCTTGCGGGGTTTTGCATGTGGCCGGGTTGTCCATGGTTGTGAAGTTCGTTATAATAAAAATGCTTAAAATTTAAAAAAATCCCGCTCTCTTCAGAGGAAGAGAACAGGATCGGTATGAAACGGGATTAGAATACTTGAACAACTTCTTCTACGCCTTCAACTTCTTCAAAGAGGGCGCGTTCGATCCCGGCTTTAAGCGTGATCGTGGAGCTTGGGCAACTGCCGCAGGCACCCATAAGCTTCAGCTTAACAATGCCGTCTTCGACATCAACCAGTTCCACGTCACCGCCATCGCGCTGCAGGAACGGACGAAGCTTATCAAGCACTTCCAGTACTTCATCATACATGGTGATGCTTTGTGCATTCTCACTCATTTCTCAATCACTCCTTTCGTATGCTTATTATAGTACAAAAATTTAAAAAATAAAATGGTTCGTAACAGAATAAGGAGAACAACATGAGACCACTTATTGAATTTTGTGCCAGCAATCTCAGTAACGGCACTGAGCAACTCAAAATCAAGCTTGAACAGAATCCCGAATACGACGTGATCGAATATGGATGTCTCAATAACTGCGGCCAATGCTACCTGCAGCCGTTCGCCATGCTTGACGGCGAGATCATTGAAGCCGAAACTCCGGAAGAGCTGGAAGCGGCCATTGAGGCTGCGATTAAGGAGCAGGAAGCCTGGGACAATCTGGAGATTGACTAGCTCAACCGCGATGGTCCTAGCCGAAATGGCGCTTCGACATCCAGAGCACGCCGCTCTTCAGCAGCCGGGGAACCCGCCCCATGACAGACCGGCGGCCCATCAGGCCGAAGCCGGCGTTTTTGCCGAGGGAGCCGAGAGTTCCTTTCAGCTTGATTTTGTGCAGCTTGGGGGTCTCGTTGCGCCATAAGGCTTGAATAATATTCGCTACCTGCTCGCCCTGTGCTCCTGCAGCCTGCGCACTGGGTGCAAAGGGCAGGCTGGCGCAGTCGCCAATGACATATACCTCAGGATAATCGGTCACATTGTAATGGGAGCCTACAATAATCCGTCCGCCCCGGTCCTTGGGCAGCTCAAGCTGCTGCACCACCTTTACCGGCTGAATGCCTCCGGTCCATACCGTTACATCCGCAGGGATAGCCTGGGTGCCATTGAAGATGGCATCCTTTTCGACGTGGGATACGGAGATTTGCCCCAGCGTTTCGACATGGTGCACTTTGAACCACTCCTCCACATACTGAGACAGCTTCGCCGGAAAGGAAGACAGCACACGCTCCCCCCGGTCCAGAATGGAGATATTCAGATCCGGGCGGCTTTCCCGCAGCTCTGCGGCTAGTTCCACTCCGCTTAATCCGCCGCCTACAATATTAACGCTTCCGTAAGGCTTCACATCGTTCAGCCGGCGGTACGTTTCACGTGTTCCCGAGAAGCTCTGGATGCTGCAGGTATACTTCTCTGCGCCCGGAATGTTGTGATAATTATCCGTGCAGCCCAGGGCAATCGCCAGGATATCATAGGCTACCGGCTCCCCGGTCTCCAGGAATACCAGACGGCTCTCCAGATCAATGGAGCCAACCTCACCGTAACGCACAGTCAGCCGGGGGTGAACCGGGAACTGGATGCGCAGATGGTAATCGGTAACTGTACCTGCTGCAAGCGCATAATACTCCGTCTTTATCCCCTGGTAAGGCATCCGGTCAATTAAAACCATTTCTACATCATGGGGAAGATGACTGCCCAGCAATTCCTGAATGAGGGCAAGTCCGCCGTAGCCGCCGCCCAGAACGAGTAATGTTCGCATGACATTTTCCTTTCGAATGAGGACATTGGTAATGGCATTGCAGCAGTTACCGGATAGACACCGGCTTACAGTTATTCGTATACTTTGATTTCGTTATAAAAGGTGTCCCGCTCCACCGGAATCCGTCCTGCGCCTTTTACGAGCCAGATCAGCTCCTCGCGTGTCAGTCCTTCCGGAGTCAACGCTCCGGCAGCGTGGCTGATGCGTTCCTTCAGAATCGTCCCATGCACATCGGAGGCTCCGAAGCTGAGGGCAACCTGGGTTAATTGTGCGCCAATATTAATGAAGTAAGCCTTAATATGGTCGAAATTGTCCAACATTAACCGGCTGACCGCAATCGTCTTGAGGTCTTCGTAAGCAGAGTTGCGTCGCATGATTCCGGCATTTTTATTCTTCGGCTGCATCGACAGCGGGATAAACACCATGAAGCCGTTGGTTTCATCCTGCAGATCACGGATTTGCAGCATATGGCGCACACGGTCCTCACGGGATTCGATGGAGCCGTACAGCATAGTGGTATGTGTTCTCATTCCCAGCTTGTGCGCTGTCCGGTGGACCTCCAGATATTCTTCGACATTGGCTTTGTCCACGCGCATTTTTTTGCGGTATTGATCGGATAGAATTTCGGCTCCGCCGCCGGTAAGTGTCTTGAGGCCCGCTGCACGCAGCTCCTCCAGCACTTCACGGATGCTTAGCCCGCTGATTCGGGTGAAGAAGTCGATTTCAGCCGCAGTGTACGCCTTCAAGGTAACCTGCGGGAACGCTTCGTTCAAGGCTTTTAGCGAATCAACATAGTATTGGAAGGGAACCTTATCATTATGGCCGCCGACGATATGAAATTCGCGTACCCCGGGATGGATATGCTGCTCGACATATTTCACCATATCCTGACCGGAAAGGGTATATGCACCCTCTTCTCCGTCATCCTTGCGGAAATTGCAGAATGCACAGCGGGATTCGCAAACATTGGTGAAATAAAGACTCATATTTTCGATAAAATATACCTTGTTTCCGTTCTTCCGCTGGTTGACCTCATTGGCGAGCTGACCGATTGTCAGTAAATCGTTGCTCTCATATAAATAAACGCCATCTTCCAAATTCAATCGTTCGCCGCTGCGAACCTTCTCAATAATGTTTGCCATTCTGGCGTCTGTGTGGGGGGTTATAAGGGTAGACATATGATTTCCTCATTTCTGGAATAAACTCTAAGTGCTGCCGTCCATTACAAAATGCTGCGATGACAGCTACCCGCGTGACAATTTTCCGAATTTTGTGCGTATCGCTGTTCCTATTATAAACCTCTCACAAGGGGGGAGCAACCGCTGAAAACAGATGGAATAAGCAGGTGATTCACGTTTTGCTTCGGTGCAGCTAGGACTTGAGAGCAGGTGGATAGTGGAGTATACTTAATTTTATACAAGTGGAAACGGCTACCCCGTCTTGATAAGGTCGTATCCGTTCCAGCGAGAAATATAAGGATTCTGAAAAGTTACTTTTGGCCGGTTGGTCATATGATACAGAATATTCTTTCTTAGGAGGCAAAAGACCATGATAACAATCAGTGAAACAGCGGCAGATCAACTTAAGGTTATGCTGGCTGAGCAGGAGTTACCGAATATGTTCCTTCGCCTTGGCGTAACGGAGGGCGGCTGCAGCGGCTTCTCCTACGCTATGGGCTTCGACGACAACGAAAGCGATCAGGACGTTTACATGGAAGTTCAAGGCATGAAGGTTGTCGTAAGCAAAAGCGATATCCGTTATCTCGACGGACTCGAAATCGACTTCGAGGAATCCGGCATGACCGGAGGTTTCACCATCAACAACCCGAACGCCACGGCAACCTGCGGCTGTGGTTCAAGCTTCCGTACGAAGGACGATGCAGGCAAGCCTGCGGCTGAGCCTTGCTAATTACGTTGTATTAATGTTTATACTCCGCTGTACTGACCGATGGCAACGGCGATAGAGGCTGATGCGAGGACTTTATATGTTGGAGTTAGAATGTTGATTATATAACCGTGGATTGTGAATTACTAAGGAAAATAAGCACACCGCAATGGTGATGCGAGGATTGCGGCTTCCGAACCTCTTGAATTGTGTATGGTGCATACTACACTTTTTAGGAGGTTTTTTTTATTGACCAAGAAACATAGAAGAGCGCCTATAGGAAGAAGACCTGAACAAGAGGAGTATAAGCACTTTGGATATTTTTATACATGGCTAATCTCGAAATGCAATTCGTCGATGATTTTACCACCAACATTATTTATGTGAAGTAAATTAATATTACAAGCTTCAACTTTTTGTAATTAAGGTTGGTATCATAAATGAACAAAATTGATGTAGCGGAAGAAGCATTTTAAAAAAAAGATTGAAAGGGGCTGGGATCATGAGTGTCAGGGAGCTTGGAGGAAGTGGAGCTAAAGGTCCAGAAGAGTTATTAAAAATAGTCATAGAAAAATACAGGGTATCACCGCAGTCTTTGAGTAAGATTACTGGGTTGGATGTGAATGAAATTAATGATTTAGCCCAAAATAAGGTTAGTGATGTTTCGAAAACATCAAATATTGCATTTGATCAACTTATTATAATGCTATCTATTGGAATGGAGTTGGTAGATACAAATGATAGAGTAAAAGGGATAATTGAAGTTCTGATTCAAGAATATGAAATTACTATTGAAACAATAGCACTGTACGCTAATCTAAGCACTGAAAATATATTGTCTTTTTTTAGAGATTATGACTCTATTCCTTACAATGAAAAGTACCAATTAGCAGTGACAAGTCTTTTCCTGCATTACTTATTTAAACGACCTGATCATAATTAATATTTGAAATATGAATTAGCTCTGTTGCATAATGCAAAAACGGCTATGGATATCGCCATAGTTCTTTTATTTTGAAGTGAGGTGATATGATCATATATAGGGAAATTACACACAGCTTTTAAAAAAAAGGTTAGTGGCATCAATTTGGATATTCATATATAATTATGCATGCCAGTTTACACCGACTCTTAATTTGGGTATATTCCGGTTATTATCATCCACAATTTCATTGAGATGCAATACTTAAGGCCAGAAATTCTTTCCTATTATATAGGCAATAAATAAGGATCTTTCAGGTATACCTGGAAGGTCCTTTTTTCTGCTGCTGGTTTCCAGTATTTAGTGAGGCTGATATACTGATATGAAGTGGCAGGGTTGAATTGAAGTCTCTAAGAGGTGAACAAGGTGAACGATGGAATTGAAGTAAGATTGGCGACGGAAGCGGATGCCGAAGCTCTGGCCAATCTCAATTATGAGTTCAACGGAGTCCTGATGAGAACCGATGAGGTACAAGAAAGTTTGGCTTCGTCTACAGAGCTTGTTGCATTAGGAGTAAGGGGAGGCTTCCCGGTGGGGTTTGCTTGCGCACAGTACTTCAAATCTTTTTGTTATGGCGACGGGTATGGCGAGATTACTGAAATGTATGTGCGGGAGAAAGCGCGAAGATGCGGGGGCGCAACTTTAATAGTAGCTTTTCTGGAAGCGGAGCTGCGGGCCAGGGGTGTTCGGAACGTTAAAATCCTGACCGGATCAAGGAATGATCCTGCCATCCAGACCTATGAGAAGATTGGCTATAGCAGGGATGAGGAAGTCGTACTGTCGAAAAAACTATACTAAAAGGAGGAACACATGAAAACTCTATACCGGCCTGTCGGTCTTGCGGAAATGAAGTTGATGCTTGATCTGAAGCTCTGCGGCTTTCCGCCAAGATTACCGGAGCAGCCGATCTTTTACCCGGTGCTGAACAAACCGTATGCAGATCAAATTGCGAGAGAATGGAACACCAAAGATGCATTTTCCGGTTATGTTGGATTTGTGACGGAATTTGCTGTTTCTAGTCCTTACATAGATCACTTTGCCGAACAAGTAGTAGGGGCGAGCCATCACAAGGAATTGTGGATACCCGCAGAGGAAATGGATGAATTCAATCATCATCTGGTCGGCCCCATACGGGTTGTTGATGTTTACTATGGTACCGGTTATGTCGGGCTAATCCCGGAGGCGCCTGTTTTTGAGGGCCTGGATTCCCTGGAACAATTCTTAATTTGGAAAAACATTCTTGAATTCAATGCTATGGATTTCCATGCTGAGATTAAGGAGCATTGGCAGCACATTTTCGTGAATTATGCCTATTGGTGCGGGGCGGATTTCAGCTTGGCAGGGTTGACTGAGGCGGAGAAAAACGGAGTGCTTTTAACAATGAAAGAATATTGGAAAGAGCATTTTCCCGATTTTACTTTGTTTGGACATTAATCAGGAGGAACCACAATGAATAACCAAAAAGCAAATTTGTTAAAATGTCTGCCAAGTGAATACAAAGACCTCTCCGCCGAAGAGATTGTTGATTCGATATGCAGTACCATTTATGAGCCGGATAATGTGGCTGCCAGAGAGGCTGTGCTGGAATCACCGGGATTTCTGCGGGATATTTTGCTGCTGATAGATATGGACACTGAATTAACGATGAATGGCATTCTTGGTTTTCTTGAGAATCCATCAGGGAGATATTTGGCGGAAACCATAGAGGCCTTGAAGCATATAGGCGCAGCCGAAGATGCAAGAATACTGGAGCATATCAAGCAGCAGCTTGAAGCAAACCGTCCTCAGCGGCAAAAGACCCCTGCCCTTCATGAAATCAGCAGCTTTCGAGACCGGTACATACTGAATGCAGAAGTGCTGGATGGAATACTGAGAGTGGCGGACGGGCTGTATTTGAACACATCTGACCGTAATATTTTTGATAACTTGGTCGAGTATTTGTCGCAGAACAGGCTGCTTGTGGATGAAGAGCTTAAGAAATATAGCGAATAATCAGCAAAATACAGAAGATGGAGTGAGCATCTATGGAAATGCAAGAAATAAAAAAGGACTTGTTCTCAATGCCGGAGAACTACCTGCTGGCTCACTGTATTTCGGCCGATGCCAAAATGGGGGCGGGGATCGCCGTGCAATTCCGGAAAAAATTCAAGCTCTCTTCACTTCAGGATGCAGCAGGCAGGAAGGAGCTGGTTGTAGGAAAATGTTATAAGGTCGGCCGCGTGCTCAACTTGATTACCAAGCCGAAATATTGGCAGAAGCCTACTTATGAGACTCTGACGTTGGCCCTGAGATCAATGAAAGATGTCTGCATCCAGGAGTCGGTTACTCACCTTGCAATGCCTGAAATTGGTTGCGGCTTAGACAAACTGCAGTGGGGAAAAGTTAGAGAGATCATCGCCGCAGAGTTTAACGATACCGATGTGAATATTGTTGTCTGCCGATTATAGCTATTTGAGGATATGTATGTTAATAAAATCCGGAGGTAGGCGAAATGAAAAAGAAGATTGGAATCGTGGTTATGGATTAAACGGACAGCAGGCTGACTCTGTAAAAGCATTAAAATATGAAGGTTCGCTTTATTTGTCGGTCAAAAGTATGACTGATTTTTTTGGACTAAATTCAACCCTGAAATATGATAGTGTGAATTGGATGATTATTCGAAGAGCCTATTAAAGAATGAGTATAGGTATCTTACAGTGACCAAAGAAGTAGATACCCAAATTAACAATGTTGATGCAAAAGTATTTGACTATAAAAATAGTGAAAACGTAGGCAAGCTGGCAATTATTCATAAGGATTCAGATTTTGTGACTATTAACTTTTTCATTGATAAAACCAGATTTAAAGAAAGTGACTTCAAAGAATATGACAAAATCATCAAAAGCTTCAATATCCAATAAACAAGCTAATTCATAGATTATATTAGTAATTCAGAGATTCCGACATCATCCGCGCTTGTCCTTGCCCTGGCGGTTGCTGTCGATTGCCGTGTAGTGGGCTTGTCAGATTCTGCGGCAACCCCGAGTCTTCCATATTCGATGCTCCAGGACATAAGGCTCTGCTGCCATATGCCCTTTTTTGCCGTTCGTTCCCGCTTACACGGACAATCATACAGGAGGGCGTGACCTTTTCTGAGTAATGTATAGAGTAGGCTGGGAATTAGAAAGGAGAGGGAGGAAGATGGCAGGAAGACAACTGGCCAGCAAGTGGCTGAAAACTCAGGCGCTGCTTAGTGATCCACGGGTTGCCGGTTACATTCCGAGAACGATGGAATATAGTGCTGCCGGATTATTAACGATGCTGGGGAGATACAGTAATGTTGTAATCAAGCCTGTGGTAGGCGGTGGCGGCTACGGGGTGATCAAAGTATTTCGGGATAGCCGCGGGTATGGCTTCACGTATATGCATAGCACACGGACTTTTCGTGATTTCTCATCCATGAGACATGCCTTGGACAGATTCAAGGTCAAACGGAAATATTTAATCCAACAGGGTATTTCTCTGGCCCGGATTTCTGGGCGTCCGCTGGATTACCGGGTAAAAGTGGCGAAGGAAGGAGATCACTGGGTATTCCGTGCGATGGTGGGAAGACTGGCAAGACCGGGACTGTTCGTAACCAACCTGTGCAAGGGGGGGACGATGTTAAGCTGCCGCCAAGGGCTGCGAAAATCATTGCCCAAGGTGAGTGCATCAGCCAAAAAAGCGGAGATGCGCCGGCTGACCTTAATCTGCATAGAACTGATGGAGCGGCATTTTCCTGGAGTTGGTGAGCTTGGATTCGACTATGCCGTGGATCACCGCGGAAAAATCTGGATTTTGGAAGTGAATACGAGACCGAAATAATTAAATAATTTTTAAGAATTGACGATAAATAGAGTAATGAGATAGAATTGCGATTAGTTGTGTGATTGTAAGGGAATGTATGGAAGGAATTCCACGTAATTATGAACATTTTAAAAAAATTATCGCCGCAATTCATAGGGTATGGCTCCTGTGTATAACTGTTATCCCCATATTCCACTATGCAGTTAATGACTCCAGAGGCTTTACTAACATATTATGCACAGGATCTCCACAATTGGCTGTGGATAATGAGAACGCTTGTTCGAAAAATAATAGTTTGCTATGATAGATTCAGATCCAAATAAAGGAAAGGTAGGTGAACGTTATGGTTGAATTGTCGGATGAAATGCTCTTGGACTCTTACCATAGAGCAATAGAGCTGCAATTAGAGCATGATTTCATCGCTCTGCTGCTCGCTGAAATTCGCAAACGGAACTTACACTCTCCAGTACATGCGGTTCTTCATTAAAGCTCGGAGCATACCTTTCAGCAGCACAATCATTCAAACCGCACGCGGCACAAAATAGGGTATCTTTTCAAGTTGAAATGCTATCAACCTGAAAGGATACCCTTTTATTGTACTCAAGTAGGGGAGATTAAAGCTTGAGGTTGCTGCTATGTCCCGGGGACAGCTTTGCCTCAGGATCAATGTATACCTTGGCATTATTCACAGCAGTAGGAGCTTCTCCGAACCCAACAGCAATTAGCTTCAGCTTGCCCGGATAGGTTGTAATATCCCCGGCAGCGAAGATTCCCGGGATGCTTGTTTCCATACGGGAGTCGACCGGAATCGAGTTGTTCTCGATCTCAATCCCCCATTCCGCAATCGGCCCAAGGGAGGACACGAAGCCGAAATTGACGATTACGCTGTCTACTTCAATCTCCTGCGTTTCTTTGGTTTTGATGTTGGATAGGGTGACCTTGGTGATGAACTCTTCGCCATGCAGCTCGGTGATCTCTGAAGGGGTAACTACGTTTACCTTGGAGGCCATCAGATTCTCTACGCTGTGCTCATGTGCGCGGAATTTATCGCGGCGGTGAATCAGAGTTACCTGCTCGGCGATCGGCTCCAGCATTAGCGCCCAGTCTACTGCGGAGTCGCCGCCGCCGCTGATCAGTACCTTCTTGCCTTTGAATGCGTTCAAATCACTTACGAAATAATGCAGGTTTGCTTTCTCAAAACGTGCTGCTTCCGGAAGCTCCAGACGACGTGGTTCAAAGGCGCCTACGCCTGCGGTAATGATTACCGCTCTGCTGTGATATTCCGCCTTATCGGTAGTGACGATGAAATGGCGCTCGTCCTGCTTGGTAAGCGAGACGACCTTCTCTTCCAGACGGATATTGGACTGAAACATTTCCATCTGCCGGGAAAGGTTATTTACCAACTCTTGGGCAGTTACTTTGGGAAAACCGGCCACGTCGTAAATATATTTTTCAGGATAAAGAGCAGCAAGCTGCCCTCCCAATTGGGGCATACTTTCAATAAGGGTTACCGATGCCTGGCGCATCCCGCCGTAAAAAGCGGCAAACATACCGGCTGGGCCCCCGCCTATGATTAGAAGATCGCTCATAGGAACGGATTGCTCTAGTGTCACGAAATATTACACCTCCGAGTTGATAGTTTCAAATTGCCATACTGGTTTACTTACTCATTATAAACATTGTGGGACCGACCTGCAAAGGCTTGATTTGCCCCGAAAATTGTGGCTTTTTGTTGTATGATTATATTTGATTAAAACGATACTAAGGTTTACAATGGATATGGTTATTTTAGAAATCCTTTAAGTTTTATTGGAAATTCTTCTGAATTTAAGTGTATAAATTCACAAAAGAACCTGAAATTTTTGACAAAAAATAACACATAGACAGATTCACCTGTTGGAAGGAGCCGGAACATGAGCAGTATTCCCAAAATCGTTATTCTAGGCGCGGGATATGGAGGTATTTTGACCGCGCAGCGGCTGCAGAAAGCTTTGAACTACAATGAAGCGGATGTGACACTCGTAAACCGTCATGAGTATCACTATTTTACAACCCATCTTCATATGCCTGCTGCGGGAACGGATAGCATTGAGCATTCGCGCGTATCTATTTCTAAATTAATTGATGAATTCAAAATTGATCTCGTAAAATCTTCCGTACAGGAAATTCGCACCCAGCAGAAAAAAGTCATTCTGGAGGATGGCACGCTTTCCTATGACTATCTCGTAATCGCCCTCGGCGGCGAGCCGGAAACGTTCGGAATTCCGGGACTCGACAAATATGCGCTGACGATCCGCAGCATAAATTCTGTGCGTCTGATCCGCGAGCATATCGAATATCAATTTGCCAAATACAAGAATGAGAATAATGCACAAGAGCATATCAATTTCGTTGTGGGTGGCGCTGGCTTCAGCGGCATTGAATTTGTGGCCGAGCTGGCGGACCGCATCCCGGCTCTGTGCAAGGAATATGATGTTGATCCAAGCATGGTTAATGTCTACAATGTGGAGGCCGCACCTACAGCGCTGCCGGGATTTGCCCCGGAGCTGGTGGAGCATGCAATGACTGTGCTCACGAAGAAGGGCATAACCTTCAAGATCGGCGTAGCAATCAAGGAATGCCTGCCGGGCGGTGTTATCCTCGCAACAGGCGAAGAGATCAAAGCCTCGACCATCGTCTGGACCGGCGGAATCCGCGGTAACCGTCTGATTGAAGCCGCCGGCTTCGAAGCGATGCGCGGACGCGTGAAGGTGGACGAGTACTTGCGTGCGCCGGGACATGAGAATATCTTTATTATCGGCGACGGCTCCCTGATGATTAATCCCGAAGGACGCCCTTATCCGCCGACAGCGCAAATTGCGATGCAGCAGGGCGAGTGCTGTGCGCATAATCTTGTGGCAGCCATCCGCAGCCAGCAGCCGAAGAAGTTCGCCTTCAGCAACAAGGGAACTGTAGCTTCGCTTGGCAAAGGCCAGGGCATCGCCGTGGTCGGTGACAAGAAATACAAGGGCTGGACAGCGGCGCAACTGAAAAAGGTTGTGGATATGCGTTATTTGTTCATTATCGGCGGCATTCCGCTGGTGCTCAAAAAAGGAAGATTCCTCTAAGATGCGCCACTGTAGCGTGCAAGTACGCGGACTGCTGACGCGTGAAGAGCTGGATAGATATAATGGTCTGATTGAGGTGGGTTCTTATCTGGAGGATCAGAGCCGCTACGACCTCGCTTACACTGTGCAGAAGGAAATCGACATTCTCATTCTCCCGGCGATTGAACGCCTGAAGGATAAGAGCCGGGCCCGTGACCGGGCGACAGCGAAATATCTGGAGAGCTTGCAGGATGAGGATGCAGACAGCGAAGAGGACAACGAATAAAGACGGTGGCAAGCTCCGTCATCTTGGCTGCATGATTAAAGGGTGTGTCTCCATGAAGGAGGCACACCCTTTTGCGATTAGTTAGAGACAATCTTACAGCTTCAGCATGTCCTCAAACGTTTCGGGAGTCAGAAGGTTGCCGACATAGAAGGGGCCAAATTCGCCGTAGCGGGCGCTCACTTCGTCAAAACGCATTTCGTATACGAGCTTCTTGAACTGGAGCGCATCTTCGGCGAACAGGGTTACTCCCCATTCCCAGTCATCGAAGCCGACAGAGCCGGTGATAATCTGCTTCACTTTTCCGGCATACCCGCGTCCGATTAATCCGTGCGAATGCATCAGCTCGCGGCGCTTCTCCATATCCAGCATGTACCAGTTGTCGGCAAGCTCGCGTTTCTTGTTCATCGGGTAGAAGCAGATATGCTTCGCTTGCGGTAGGATGGGCTTAAGCCGGGCAGCAACATGCGGATTCAGCATCGGATCGCTGCCGTCGGCGTTTCCTCCTGCAGCATAATTACTGAGCTCAACGATACTGACATAGGAATAGGACTTGGTGGTATATTGGGCAAAGGCGATTTTGTTGAAGGCAGTCTCAAGCGCATTCAGCGCTTCCAGGCTTTCCCGCAGAAACATCATCACGAAATCAGCCTTCTGGCCGACAATGGAATACACTGTGGAGCTTCCTTCCTTGGCCTCCTCCACCGGTCCCCATTCCTCCATAAAGGCATGCAGCTCTTCCAGGGCAACGGCGCGTTCTTCATCATCGGCGGCCGTCCAGGCCGTCCAGTTCAGAGAGCGGAAGTCATGCAGGGCATACCAGCCTTCCAGCGTCAACGCGGCTTCGTTCATGTTCTCACTCCTCGTAAAGTTCCAAATGATCTATTTGCATTGTAGCGCATGCGGGAGGCCAAGATCAAACGCTGACGCGGTATTTCGCAGCAATTGGCTTTTGCAGGACGCTAATGTTCATTGCTTCGTTACATTTTTTCTAGTAAACTTACAATTACAAAAGGGTTGCTGTGCGGTTCTTTATAGAGAGAGGGGATGGCGGTAAGATGGGATTTATTCCTGTGTTTGTACTGGCCGTTTTGTTCTTTGTTATGATGTTCGGCATTGGTTTTATTCTTAACATGCTAATGAAGACTACCTGGTTCCCCGCCTATCTGTTCGTAATCGTGATTTTGCCTGTTATCGTATATTCCATTTGGGATCAGAGTACTATGACTCTCTGGAAGCATCTGTCAACCTTTCATGTGGTGGACTATCTCACCGGAATTGCCGGACTTGCCGGCGCGGTGCTCAGCGGCTGGACGATTCAGAAGCTGCGGCTGGGCGGCTACACAATGTTCTAAGCGAAGCATTGCAATACATACCCGCAAACGGCTGCTGCCCTTGTTAGAGGCTGGCGAGGCCGTTTTTCTACATTTTGATAGGATATATTTGGACTTTTTTTTACATTTCCGGCCGGGTGTTTTGTGATAGAATAGAAATCTATACGGATTCGTGTAGAAAAAGAGGGAGGTAATCCGCAGATGCGCATGAGTCACCTGCATCATTTCACCGAACATCATCGGTACTGCGTTTCCCGCGAATTCGGTCTAAGCAGTGTGGATGGACGTATGCTGAGCTCGGTGTATCAGCCGATGGTCGGCGCTTTTGCCGTCAGCCTGTACCGGCTGCTGTTCGAGCATATTCCGGCTGAAGCCATCGGCTACTCTCCGGTAGAGCAGCAGCGCCGGCTGTTCATGACACTGGGTGTAGAACCGAATGAAAAAGGCCGTAAATATTTGGTGGATCAGGCTTCCCGGCTGGAGGCGGTGGGGCTTATGCAGACCTGCCGCATTTATGTGGCGGAAACCGATGATTATATGTACGAATATGAGCTGCTGCCGCCGTTGTCGCCGGCTGATTTTTTTGCAACCCAGCATTTAACGCTGCTGCTGCGGGACAAGATCGGCAAATTTGCCGTGTTGTCGCTGCGCGAGCAGTTCTGGAACCGGGAACCGGAGGAGTGGAGCCGCCGGTCCATCGGTAAAGAGAATATTTCCCTGCCCTTTTACGATATTTTTCAACTCAATACGCACGTGATTGATTATGAGCTGGAGCAGGCGCTGGCCGAGGTAGCTTCGGTACGGCAGCCCGGTATGCGTGAAGCCGGAGAACCAGCCATTGGATACAGCGATATCATCCTGCGCTTTCCGCGCGAGTCCGTCAACCGGGTTCATGTTGAGAAGCTGCGCTTTGACCATACCCAGATGGGGCTGATCAATTACGTGGCCCACAAATATGAGCTCAGTCCCCAGGACCTGTCCCGCCTGCTGGATGAGGACGGGGTGTTCACCCCGGATGGCGAAGTGATTCTGGATGCGCTGCAATACAAGGCGAGCCAGCATTTCCGCCAGGACCTGAAGCGCCAGGAGAAGCGGGAAATCGCCGCAGCCAAGGTGATCTCCCTGCGCTCGGCGTCTGCTGAGGAAGGCGATGATTCGATTGCTCCGCCGGAGCAATCCGTCGAGATGGAGTATTATGTGGAGGTACCTCCGCAATTTTTGTCCAAGTGCGATATTCACCAATATAATATGATGCTGCGCAATGAGCCTTATACACGGCTGCTGCAGACGTTCTTTCCTGGTTCAGTGCCATCCCAATTAATGGATACCTTCGAGAAGATTGATCTTAACTATAAGCTGAGCGGAGAGGTCATCAATGTGCTGATCCACTATGTGATGACCATGGTGGCTTCGGGCGGCGATCAGCGGATGAACCGTAATTTCGTCGAGGCCATTGCCAGCAATATGCTGGTGAAGCAGGTGAATACTTACGAGAAGGCCGTGCGTTATATCCGTGACCAGACCAAGGTCAAGGGTAAGGGGACAGCATCCGGGGCTGCCGGTTCAACCGGGGCCCGCCAGCGTTCTTACACCAAGAGCGGGGGGCGGTCCGCCAAGCCGGAGATTCCAATTGTGCTGGATGACGGCAGCGCCGGAACCGTATCGGATGAGGAGTTCGCGGCAGCGATGAGGAAGGCGGCTGATATCAAGGCCAGCAAGAAAAAGGGCGTATCCAAAACGCCGTAAATGAAAGCGAGGTGCAGCTATGGAATCTATGGGTGAAGTGCTGCGTTCAATGAACAATTCCACGCTGCGCCAGCGTTCCCGTGATCTTGAGCAGAACCTGCTGAACCACCCTTTGGTGAAGCAGCTTCAGGCGGAGCATCCTGAGCTGGACGAGTCGCGGCTGAAGCTTCACTTAAGCCGTCTGTACCAATATGTGGAAGAGAGCCGCCACTGCGCGAGCTGTCCGGGTCTTGAGAATTGTCCGAATGACTTCCCGGGACATTACAGCAAGCTTACGGTGGAGACGGTGAACGGTACAGCCGATCTATATGAACGCAAGACCGCCTGCAAGCTTAAGGTCGCTCAGGATAATCAGGACAGCATCCGCAAGCGCATCCGCAGCTTCTATGTGGATGAACGGGTACTGAACGGCGGTTATGACGAGATTGATATTATGGGTAAGGACCCCCGACGGGTATCTGCCGTGAACCAAATATTTGATTATATTACCGGAGTCAAGGAAGAGGGACTGAGCGCCCGGGGAATTTATCTGCATGGCAGCTTTGGAACGGGCAAAACCTTCCTGATGTGCTATCTGCTCCACGAGCTGGCGGTAGCCGGGCACAGCGGCGTAATTGTGTACATGCCGGATTTCATTGAGGATCTTAAGTCGATCATGATGGATGCCCAGAAGCTGAAGGAAACCGTCGATACGCTGAAAAATTGCGATTTGCTGATTTTTGACGATATCGGTGCGGAGAATCTGAATCCGTGGGCCCGCGATCATGTACTGGGAGCGATCCTCAACTACCGTATGAACCGCAAGCCAACCTTCTACACCTCCAACTATCCGCTGGACGGTCTGGAGAAGCATCTCAGCTTCACGAGCAAGGACGGCGAAGAGGTCTACAAGGGGAAGCGGCTGATGGACCGGATAGCCCCGTTTGTAGAGGTCATTCCTTTGCATGGGGAGAATCAGCGGGGAACAGGCAGATAGCTTAGCGGACTGGGAAACAGCAAAAATCCGGTGTCTTCCTTATGGAAGCGCCGGATTTTATGCAAATCGAACATACTTTACTCCGATAAAAGCTTAATATTAACCATCCCGAAAAAAACCGCTGTCATAACCCCCGTCATTCCGGAAAAACCGGTCATTACATCGCCCGGATCATTGCGGGGCTCCTCGTTGACAGGTTCTCTGGGGTCCCGTGCTTGCGCGTTGGCATCCATCTTTTTTCCTCCTTGCAGTTGCAGGACTGCAATAAGTGGGTTACAGTTAGATGTGTGAGAGAAGTCATTGACAATTAATGCGCTTTCTTCAAGTATGCGAACTCCGTGATACGTTGTGAAGAAGAAAGTGCTGCTGAATTAATTGATTTTATACAATTAAATTTTATAAAACATTACACAAAGTCATTGTAAATATGTTATACTGTGGGTGTGTCGGTAAATGATAATCTGGTTATCATATTACATGAAACAATTTATTCCAATATAATTTCGGAGTGAATTCGCCACACTAGACTTAACTGTTATAGAAGCGGATATGGCTTCGTACAACCTAAAGGAGGAACAATATCATGGCTATCGTGAACGTGTCTGACCAATCCTTCGGCAACGAAGTGGAAGGTCAAGGGACTGTAGTAGTAGATTTCTGGGCACCTTGGTGCGGCCCTTGCAAAATGCTTGCCCCTATCTTGGAGGAATTGTCCACTGAGCTGGGAGACGATGTAAAAATTGCTAAATTGAATGTGGATGAGAATCCGGAAACTGCTTCCCGTTTTGGCGTAATGAGCATTCCTACGCTGATCTTCTTCAAAGACGGACAGCCGGTTGATAAAGTTGTAGGTCTGAACTCCAAGGATTCCCTGAAGAATATCGTAGCAAAACACCAATAAAATGTGCTGTCTTCCCCGGGGCATCTGCCCCGCCGCCAAAGCGCCTTCGGATTAACCGGAGGCGCTTTGTGCGTCGAACACAAGGAGTGCCGGCGGATTTTAGGAGTTGAACCTGGGGAGCTTTATCTTATAAACTTAGCTTATCAAGGTGTAGTATAGGTGGGGGAGAAATCATGGATCATATGGAGAATATCCGCAACAAGCTGGCGCTGCTGCCCGACCTGCCCGGGTGTTATCTGATGAAGAACGAAGAGGGCACCATTATTTATGTGGGCAAGGCCAAGGTGCTGAAGAACCGGGTCCGCTCTTATTTTACAGGCAGTCATAATGGGAAAACCCAGCGGCTTGTTGCCAACATTGCCGATTTTGAATATATCGTTACATCCAGTAATATGGAAGCGCTCATTCTGGAGTGCAATCTGATCAAGAAGCATATGCCGCGCTACAACGTGCTTTTGAAGGACGACAAGACGTTTCCATATATTAAAATCACGAACGAAGCGCACCCGCGCCTGGAGGTTACGCGCCGGGTGCTTAAGGATAAAGCCAAATATTTCGGTCCGTATCCGAATGGCTACGCGGCCCAACAGACCAAGAAGCTGCTTGACCGGATGTATCCGCTGCGCAAATGCGGTGTGATGCCCAAGGAGGTCTGCCTGTATTATCACATCGGGCAATGTCTGGCCCCCTGTGAGAAGGAAGTGCCAAAATCCGCTTATGAGGAAATCACGCAGAGTATCTCCGGATTTCTTGGAGGCGGGCATGAGGCAGTTAAAAAGGATCTGCGGCAAAAGATGCAGGAGGCCGCGGAGGAGCTGTATTTCGAGCGGGCCAAGGAGCTGCGCGACCAGATCATTCACATTGACGCTTTGATGGAGAAGCAGAAGATTAATACTACCGATACCAGAGACCGCGATGTGTTCGGCTATGCCGTGGATAAGGGCTGGATGTGTGTGCAGATTTTGTACATGCGGCAGGGGAAAATGATTCAGCGGCACTCCTCCGTATTCCCTTTCTACGGAGAGGCATACAGCGATTTCATTTCTTACGTGACGCAGTACTACAGCGATAATCCGGCGCTGCCGCAGGAAATTCTGCTGCCGGATACGGTGCTTGAAGGAACCGATAAATCAGGCAAGCCGCAAATGGCAGTGAGCGGCGGAGCTGAGGAGTCCGGCGCTGAAAAGGCGGACGGCACTGCGGCAGAGCTGGCTGGGGAGGCGGGTGAGGCTGCGGTGCCAGGGGATGCGGCGGAGCCGGCAGGTGAGTCTAGTGAGGCTGCGGTGGCTGAGCCTGCCGCAGAAGGAACCGTCGATGCGGCCGGAGGCGCGGCTGCCCTGCAGGAATGGCTGGGCGTCAAGGTGCTTGTGCCGCAGCGCGGGCTGAAGAAGCAGATGGTCGGCATGGCCTGCCAGAACGGCCGGGTCGCGCTGGACGAGAAGTTCCGGCTCATCGAACGCGACGAAGAGCGTACCTCCGGCGCAGCAAGCAGCCTCGGCCAGAGCCTGGGGCTCCCTTCGCTCAGCCGGATTGAGGCTTTTGACAACTCGAACATTCAGGGGACCAACCCGGTATCCGCGATGGTTGTCTTCATAGACGGCAAGCCTGCACGCAAGGAATACCGCAAATACAAGGTCCGCACTGTGCAGGGGCCGGATGATTATGAAACAATGCGCGAGGTGATCCGGCGGCGTTATGAACGGGTGCTGAAGGAAAATCTGCCGCTGCCCGATCTGATTGTAGTCGATGGCGGGAAGGGACAAATCTCCTCGGCCATTGATATTTTGCAGAATGAGCTGGGGTTGTACATTCCGGTCTGCGGTCTGGTCAAGGATGACAAGCACAGAACCGCCCAACTGCTGGTCGGTGATTCAGCCGAACCGATGTTGCTTGCGCGGGACAGCCAGGAATTCTACCTGCTGCAGCGCATTCAGGATGAGGTTCACCGTTTTGCGATTACGTTCCACCGCGAGCAGCGCGGCAAATCTATGGTGACCTCGAAGCTGGACTCCATTCCGGGCATTGGCGAGAAACGCCGGAAGCTGCTGCTGAAGCATTTTGGATCACTGAAGAAAATTAAAGAAGCGTCCATTGAGGATTTCCGTCCGCTGTCTATCGGCGAGAAGCTGGCGGGTCAGATTCTGGAGGCGCTGAAGGACGAAGAACCGTCATCATAAGCGAATGGTTGCCGGAAGCCAGGGCTGACGGACATATAAACACAGCAACGGCTGAGCGTTCCTTGGATAAGGAGCTCAGCCGTTTTTACTTGCTGCTTGCTTTTATGTTATGGGAGGGACCGGCTCAACTTGCTCCGGCTTGCGCGGAGGATTGAACAGGTACACGATATAACCTACCACAAACGGCAGGACGATGGTCACGATCCCAGCGCCGATATTGATAGGCTCCTTCATGAAGATCAGCGTAGCGCCCATCAGGATGCTGTCAAATACGACGTGGCTGAACATGGTGGCGATAAAGCCGTAGCGCAGGAAAATATAACTGAACAGGAGGCCGATTACGGTCAGCTCAATCGGACGCGAGCTGATCGGGTAGATCGGATACAGCGTATGGCCGAAGGCCCAGATCAGCGTGGTGATCAGGGAGGCCAGGAAGGTGCTGCGCACCATTTTTTTGACCATACGGATACCGAACAGGCGGTAAATGGCCTCCTCGGACAAGCCGGCAAGCCAGGCGACAATAGGCAGCAGCCAGGCATATCTCATGTTATAGGGAGATTGGCTGGCGTCGGTGGTGGACCAGTTATGCAGCGTAAACGACAGAATGATGAACATGAGTGTCTGCACGCCAAGCAGAATAAAAGCCCAGATATAGCCGGCACGCATGCTGTCCAACACATATTTGCCGTATCCCGGCTCCTTGGCGCGCGGCCAAGGGTTCAGCCCTTCCTCCTTGCGCCAGAGGCCGTTGCCTCCAACCAGCGAGAAGTAGAGCATGGAGGACATCAGCAGACTATAGATGAAATAGAAGATGAGCATGACCACGCTGGTGATGCGGCTCTCCAGGCTGTCTCCGCCGGTCTCCGAAATCACATTGTAGGAGCTGACCATCATGATTACGAAGTGTACTGAGCTGAGGAAGATCCCCCGTTTGAAGGAGGTATGTCCTCTGCGCAAAATACTATAGATCAGCGCCAAGATACCCAGCGCCAGCGTTGGCAGACCATAGCCGAGTCCGGTCAGCCATGTGGCTAGCGAGGTCTGATCTTCAACGTAGCTGACATGCCAGGCCGGAGCGGTGAAGCCGGCCCGGAAATAAGAGACATCATCCTGCTGGAATTTGAAATGATATTGCAGCAGCGATTCTCCAACCTTGACCGAGCTGTCGGTATAGACCAGTCCGTAACCTTCAGTGTCCGCCTGGATTTGCAGCTTGGCAGGATTGGCTCCCCACAGTTGCAGCCACGGACGGGCGAGGTTCTCCTTCTGCTCCAGCGACAGATCAGGCTCGCTTGCTGCGCCGGCGGCACCGGATACAGCGGAAAGACTGGCAGAGTTCTTCTTGGCTTCCACGCTTAGGCTTGAGTCCACTCCGCGTCCAAAGCCCACGACCTTGCCGGTGTTCATATTCAGATCAACCGACAGGATAGGGATTGCTTCACCGGAAGTATAAAGCACGGCATGAAAGACATCAAACGGGTAACGCTGATCGAGCTTTTTTTTGGAGTATTGATCCAGAAGCTTCTCCCGGGACATATAGCCGTAGAAAGAAGAATCCGACCGGTAACTGATGGACCACTTCTCCTGAGCGGTCTCTTGATGGCCAAGCTGCTGATCTGCGAATGCGGCGGCTTTCTCACGGGCTTCACTCTTGCTGATGGCTGCGGTATCTCCACCTGAAACGAGCTGGGGAGCGATCTGGAACATAATGAACACAATAAGACCGATAATACCTGCAAGGATGAGCCTGGTGGAAAGGGGCCGCTGCTGTAGGGGCTGGCCGACGGAATTCATGAAACGCCTCCTTGTGTGATGAAATAATCCTGTTATTTTCCATTATAGTATTACTGGCTGTGCAGATACAAAAAATTTCCGTATTATCCTTTTACGTTAATCGGGCCGGGCTTATGCTTGTTTTGCTCGGGCAATACCAATTATAATTTGTATGGTTATAGGGCTGCACACGAGAGGATGAGAGGTTTGGCTTCACCGATTCCCAAGAATACTAGATTCCGATTTCTGAAGCTGGCTCCGCCCCAGATTCTGGTCCTCGGCTTTGCCGCCGTCATTCTGACCGGAACCCTGCTGCTGATGCTTCCCGTATCTAGTGCATCGGGGCATTCGCTAAAATTTATTGATGCACTGTTCACGGCAACCTCAGCGACCTGTGTGACCGGGCTTGTTGTGGTGGACACAGGGACGTATTTCAGCACGTTCGGACAAGTTGTTATTCTTCTGCTTATTCAAGTCGGCGGCCTTGGTTTTATGACGATGGCTACCTTATTCGCACTGGTATTCAAACGCAAAATTTCGCTGCGTGACCGGCTGATCCTTCAGGAAGCGATGAATCAAGGCTCTATGGAAGGCATAGTGCGCCTAATCCGTAAGGTTCTGATCTACTCACTCGTTATCGAAGCGGCTGCGGCTGCGGTGCTTGCGATCCGCTGGGCATTTGATATGCCTTTTGGCCGTGCGCTCTACTTCGGGATATTCCATGCGGTATCCATGTTCAACAATGCAGGATTTGATATCTTTGGCGGGTACCGGAGTCTGACCGGATATGTCAGTGATCCTGTGGTAAACATTGTGGTTATGTTCCTCATCGTTTCCGGCGGCATCGGGTTCATTGTGATGTCGGATCTCATGGAATACCGCCGCTCGCGCAGGCTGTCGCTGCACAGCAAGGTGGTTCTGTCGATGACCGCTGCGCTTATTGTGCTCGGAACCGTGGTCATTTTTATTTTTGAATTCAGCAATTCCCGTACGCTGAGTCCGCTCAGCTTTGGCGGGAAAGTGTTGGCTGCTTTCTTTCAATCGGTCACTCCCCGTACTGCCGGGGCGAATACACTGGATATTGCCGGGCTTCGTCAGGCCTCGCAATTTTTTATAGTCATACTGATGTTTATCGGTGCTTCTCCCGGGTCTACCGGCGGGGGAATCAAGACAACCACCTTCACCCTGATGGTCGGTGCGGTGATTTCGATGCTGCGCGGCCGCGAGGACATTGTGCTGTTCCGCTATCGGCTGGCGCAGGAGCGCGTGTTCAAGGCACTGACGATTGCTGTGCTGGCGCTGCTGCTGGTGGTTTCTGTGTCGATGGTTCTGTCCACGACAGAAGAGCGCCCATTTCTGATGATTCTCTTTGAGACCACCTCCGCTTTTGCCACTGTGGGCTTAAGCATGGGGCTGACGCCGGAGCTGACCCCTGTCGGCAAAATCCTGATCTGTCTGACGATGTTCGCAGGCAGGCTTGGGCTGCTGACGCTGGCGTATGCGATTGGTCCGAAGAAGGGCAAGCCATTGTACCGGTTCCCCGAAGGCAAAATGATCATAGGATAAGGAGAAGCAGATATTATGAAGGATCAGCAATTTGTCGTAATCGGTCTCGGCCGCTTCGGGTCAAGCCTTGCGCTTGAACTGATGGCTATGGGCTATGAGGTGCTTGGCATTGACCATATTGAGGAGCGGGTAGATGAGATGAGCAGCCAGCTTACGCATGCAGTGATGGCGGATGCCACGGATGAGGGCATTATGCGTTCACTGGGTGTGCGCAATTTCGATTGCGGCATTGTGGCGATCGGCGATAACATGGAGCGAAGCATTCTGGCGGCCATTCTCCTGAAGGAGCTGGGGGTCAAGCAGGTGGTGGCCAAGGCGATTTCAATTCTTCACGGGCGGGCGCTCTCCAAGCTGGGCGTGGACCGGGTGATTTTCCCCGAGCGGGATATGGGCATTCGTGTAGCCCATCAGTTGACCACACCCAACCTGCTGGATTACATCGAGCTATCCAAGGATTACATGGTGGTTGAGCTGACCGTGCCCGCCTGCATGGACGGCAAAAGCCTCTCCGAGCTGAACACGCGGGCCAAATACGGCTGCAGCATTATAGCCCTGAACCGTGAAGAGGGAATTATTGTTGCTCCAACGGCGCATGATTATGTGCGTCAAGGAGACATTATGGTGGTCATCGGCTCGAATGAGAGCATTGTGGAGTTTGAGAGTAAGGCGCTGAATGTGGAGTAGGTGCTACTAGGCCCATCGGCGTAAAAATAGACGGATTCAAAAATGCCCGGATGATTACATACTATGATTGATCTGAAAAGGGGATGTGCTTAGCACGTTGTCTACGGCTCCTGTACAGGGCCGCTACTCCCGTCCCGGCAGGAACACTTCCTCTGTCACCTGCACCAGGCAGCGTGCCGCTGTGCTGAGCCCGCCGCTGCTCTGATAGATCAGGCAGGTGGTCCGCTGGGTCTGCTCCAGCTCCTTGATATGCAGCGAAACCAGCCCCCCGCCGTTCAGCAGCTCGGGACGCAGGTAGGACTTGGGCAGCAGCGCCGCGGCCTTGATGGTCGGCAGCAGCCGGACGATGGCCTCGAAGGAGTCGATCTCCATCCGCACATCGGGATCAACGCCGCTGCGCTGGAACAGCTCGTCGGTCATGCGGCGGTACCAGGTACCTTTGGAGAAGAGGATCATCGGCAGTCGGGAGAGATCGCTCATAGTCAGCTTCGCGGCCAGGGTTAGCGGATGCTGCTCGGAGACAACCAGCCGGAGCTGATCCTCGAACAGCGGAATACAGCGCAGGCCCGGCTCCTGGGTGGCAGAGGCGATGATGCCGACATCGGATTTGCCTTCGCTGACCGAGGAGACAATCTCATGCGTCTTCCCGGTGATCAGCTTCAGCTCGGCAGCCGGATACTTTTCCATGTAAGCGTTAACGAGCGGCGGCAGGGTTGTCTGGAGTGTGGTAAGGCTGGCCCCCAGGGTGACAAGCTGAGGCTCGCCTTCCTTGAATTTGGACAGAGCTTCCAGAAATCTGGAACGCTGCTGCCGCTGCTCCAGCGCATAGGTGTAGGTCAGGCGTCCGGCCTCTGTCAGCTCCAGCCGCTTGCCGAAACGGTTGAACAGGGGAACGTCAAGCCGTTCCTCCAGCTTGGAGATTTTGCGGGAGAGGGCGGGCTGGGAGAGATTGAGCTGGCGCGAGGCCCGGTTCAGGCTGGAGTGCTCCACAACGGCGGCAAAAATGTCCAAATCGTCAAACATAGGACAGTCTCCTTTGATATAATCTATGGTTACAGCATTCCCATTTCGAGCAGGTCATAATGAAAGTGATAAATGGCATAGCGGTGAAGATGATATACCCTTTGTTAATAAGGGGATTCAGCACAGTATATATAATTAGTGCCTTATAAATGAGAATGATTATCACATTAAAAATATTCTTATGCGTTTATTGTATAACGATTAATAATTAGATTGCAATTCCCTTATAAGAGAAAAAAGAGTAACATGAAAAGTGACACAAGATATTCACATATTGTGAATATTAGAGCAAAGTCCGGGCAAACAATGAATAGCGGCAGAAATTGACCTTTAACGGTCTGCAGGAGCTTCCGCTCTTCGGTTTCAGCAGTACTCCCGGCGGTGACGCTTATTAATGAAAACGCTGTTTTAATCGGAAAGGGGACACTTTGCATGAGAGGATTTTATTCCAGAAAGATTCATTCCTTGCTCGGCGTTATCCCGCTCGGGTTCTTCTTCCTGGAGCATATGCTGACGAATTTCTCGGCAGTGGAGGGTGGCGCTTCCGGCTTCAATGACAGTGTGCTGTGGCTGAACAGCCTGCCGCTTGTCTTCTTCCTGGAATTGTTCGGCATATGGCTACCGCTGCTGTATCACGGGGTCTATGGGCTATACATCGCCTATCAGTCTAAGCCAAACCTGAACCGCTTCAATCTGGAAAGAAACTGGCGTTATACGCTGCAGCGGATCAGCGGAGTCATCACCTTTGTCTTCATCATCTGGCATCTGTACGAAACCCGGTTCCAGGTGGCGGTCGGCAATGTGGAGCACGAAGAGCTGGGCGGTGTTATGCATAACATCGTGACGCAGCCGCTTTTGCTGACAGTATATATTATCGGTATTCTGGCGGCCTGCTTCCACTTCTCGAACGGTCTCTGGTCGTTCCTGATCAGTTGGGGCATTACCGTGGGCCCGCGCTCGCAAAGAGTGTCCTCTGTGCTCTGTCTGGGCCTGTTCGTTATTGTCAGCTTCATGTTCCTGCTCTCGCTGGTGACCTTTCGCGACAATGAATTCCAGGCTGCGGCTGCGGCTGTGCAGTCCTTGCGGAACTTCGTCTAATAATTTGAGAAAGCGTGTCCAATTTCGGGTTAATCTATATTAAAAAGTCTAGGAGGGAACAATCATGGCAGCAGCCGATATCATTATCGTGGGCGGGGGGCTGGCCGGCCTGATGGCTACCATTAAGGCGGCGGAATCCGGCGCGCATGTGCATTTATTCTCCCTTGTTCCTGTCAAAAGATCGCATTCGGTCTGCGCGCAAGGCGGCATTAACGGCGCGGTCAACACCAAAGGCGAGGGCGACTCGCCCTGGGAGCATTTCGACGACACGGTATACGGGGGCGACTTCCTCGCCAACCAGCCTCCGGTCAAGGCGATGTGCGAAGCTGCGCCGGGGATTATCCATCTGATGGACCGGATGGGCGTGATGTTCAACCGCACTCCGGAGGGGCTGCTTGATTTCCGCCGGTTCGGCGGGACGAAGCGGCACCGGACGGCTTTTGCCGGGGCGACAACCGGTCAGCAGCTTCTGTATGCGCTCGATGAGCAAGTGCGCCGCTGGGAGTCGGAAGGGCTGGTTACCAAAAGCGAGAACTGGGAATTCCTCTCGGTGATCCTTGACGACGAGCGAGTATGCCGCGGCATCAGCGCCCAGAATCTCAAGACGATGGAGATTCAGACCTTCCCGGCGGATGCAGTGATTCTGGCGAGCGGCGGTCCGGGGATTATTTTCGGCAAAACAACGAACTCGGTCATTAACACCGGAACGGCTGCGAGCGCCGTATACCAGCAGGGTGTACATTATGCCAACGGCGAATTTATTCAGATTCATCCGACTGCCATTCCCGGCGACGATAAGCTGCGGCTGATGTCGGAATCGGCGCGCGGCGAAGGCGGGCGCATCTGGACCTACAAGGACGGCAAGCCGTGGTACTTCCTGGAGGAGAAATATCCTTCTTACGGAAACCTGGTGCCGCGCGATATTGCTACCCGGGAGATTTTTAGCGTATGTGTGGATCAGGGGCTGGGCATCAATGGCGAGAACATGGTGTACCTGGATCTGTCCCACAAGGACCCGAAGGAGCTGGACGTCAAGCTGGGCGGCATCATTGAAATCTATGAGAAGTTCATGGGCGATGATCCCCGCAAAATTCCGATGAAAATCTTCCCGGCTGTGCATTACTCTATGGGCGGCATGTGGGTCGATTATAACCAAATGACCAATATTCCCGGGCTGTTCGCAGCAGGGGAGTGTGAATACCAATATCACGGCGCGAACCGGCTCGGCGCGAACTCGCTGGTATCGGCGATCTACGGCGGCATGGTCTCGGGACCGAAGGCTGTTGAATATATTAAAGGGCTGAAGAAATCGGTTCAGGACATTTCCTCCGCCGTGTTCGACAGCTTCCACAAGACTCAGACGGATAAATATGAATCTTTGCTGGCTATGTCCGGTACGGAGAACGCCTATGCCATCCATAAGGAGCTGGGCGAGTGGATGACCGCCAATATGACGGTGGTGCGCGACAACGGCAAGCTTACAGCCACCATCGGCAAAATCAAAGAGCTTAAGGAGCGTTACCGCAGCATCAACATGAACGATACCTCGCGCTGGAACAATCAGGGCGTGGCCTTTACCCGCCAGCTTTGGAACATGCTGGAGCTGTCCGAGGCGATGACTCTTGGCGCGCTGCTGCGCAACGAGAGCCGGGGCGCGCACTATAAGCCGGAATTCCCGCACCGCAATGACGAGGAATTCCTGAAAACTACCAAGGCGAGCTGGACACCGGAAGGCCCGCAAATCTCCTACGAAGCGGTGGATGTATCGCTGATTCCTCCACGGGTACGGGATTACTCGAAGGATTGATTGCAAATTGGGGCTAGTGGATGAGGTAGTAGGCGGAGTGACTGTATTTTGTACATTAGAATTCGCCTGAGCGGCTACTATTTGGCTGTCTAATGTATTCTGTGCAATAGAATAGCGAGACAGGTCCCAAAAACGGACTAAATCCAGAAATCTATTGTATTGGATGCAGCAGAATATGAATTCCAGCGAAATTCTCCCGATTTGATTGTATGAAATGCAATAGAATCCATCTGAGGATAATAGCTGCCGAAATTCGATAGCAGACAGGGCAAGGCTTGAAGCTGGGCTTATTACGAAGCACCGTAGGCAGCCGCGCTTGAGAAGGCTAAATGCTGCTAAAGCGATTTTTGTTCGAAGCTATTACACGAAGCATATGCCTACAAATTTACCCAGATGCTTCCGAAGCGGGTTTGGTACGAAGGGATTCAGGAAGCGTTGCTCACAAAACTTATAGGAGGTAACTGATATGGCGGAAACTGCTGCAGCCCGCAAAAACGTAAAGTTTATCATTACCCGCCAGGACGAGCCGGAAACGGCCCCTTATACAGAGGAGTTCGAGCTTGCGTACCGCCCGGGGATGAATGTGATCAGCGCTTTGATGGAAATTCAGCGCAACCCGGTCAACGCCAAGGGCGACAGCACGGTTCCGGTCTGCTGGGAATCCAACTGTCTGGAGGAAGTGTGCGGCGCCTGCTCGATGGTGATCAACGGGAAGCCGCGCCAGGCCTGTGCGGCGCTGATTGATAATCTGGAGCAGCCGGTGCGCATTGAGCCGATGAAGACGTTCCCAGTGGTGCGTGATCTGGTGATTGACCGCAGCCGGATGTTCAATGCCCTTAAGCGTGTCAAAGCGTGGATTCCGATTGACGGCACCTATGATCTAGGTCCGGGGCCACGGATGGCAGAGAAAAAACGCCAATGGGCGTATGAGCTGTCCAAATGCATGACCTGTGGCGTTTGCCTGGAGGCCTGTCCGAATGTCAACGAGAAGACCGATTTCATTGGTCCGGCGGCGATCTCACAGGTGCGTCTGTTCAACGCCCACCCTACGGGCGAAATGAACGCCGATGAGCGGCTGGAGGCCTTGATGGAAGACGGGGGCATCGACGGCTGCGGCAACTCGCAGAACTGCGTGCGCGCCTGTCCGAAAGGCATTCCGCTCACTACCTCCATCGCCGAGATTAACAAGCAGACCACTAAGCATATGTTCAAGCGCTGGCTTGGCGTGTAGCCGGCCGCCTTAAACGCTCATCATACCGAAGGGAGTGTCTCCAAAGCCGAATGGCTGAGGGACACTTTCTTTTTTTTGGCGCAGCCGTTTATACTTGCAGGCCGCCTGAACTCCAACCTATAAAGGTGGTTATGATATAATCTCCATAGTCGATGCAATATTCAGACAGGGGATAGCCAAGGAGGAATGACATTGATTTGTCGTGAACAGGACGGGGATTTGGTAATGGTCAAGCAGCATGAGCACGGGCTGTTAGCCGGCCGATTCGCTGACCATTTTAAGCAGGATGGGCATGGGTCGGGGGAAGGACGCCGGACGGGGCTGCTCTGGGCGATTAGCAACCATGACCGGGGCTGGATTGATCTCGACGAGACGCCTTTCTGGAACGATGCGGCGAATTCGCCGTACAGCTTTATTGATTTTCCGCTGGTGCCGAAGCTTACGTTCTACAAACGCGGATTGGACGAGATTGAAGCGAAAACTCCGTACGGTGCGCTGCTGTGCAGCTTGCATTTTGAACGGCTGATCAAGATATCGGGAGAGGCGTGTGCGGAGCTGACTGCCTATCTGAAGGCTGAAGAGGAACGCCGGGCCCGCATACTTCGCCAATTGGAGGCAAGTGAGCCGCTCGCTGAAGGCGAGCTGCATAGTGATGCCAGACTGCTGCAATTCTGCGATGATCTCTCGCTGTATCTTGCGTTAAGTGAGCCGGGAACCCCAAAATCGGAAGACCATCCCTGGTTTCGTCAAGGATTCTCGGGAAGCGGGGATTTCAGCTTCACCTCCGGGCGTGTGATTACGGCGGAATGGCAGGATAAATCTAACTTGCTGCTCGATCCCTTTCCGTTCACCCGGAATGTCGAAATCGCATTCAAGCAACGCCGGTTCCCAAAAGCCGAAGCAAAGCGCAAAGGCATCGTCCGCGCATACCGCGAGACCCCAGAGGAAGAATGCCGGATCACCTTGTCCAGCCGGCCGGAATAAGCAGTCTACATAAGCGCGATCTAAGAATAAAGTGTTATAATAAGCAATCTATATTTGCCAGCGGTCTCAACTCAAGAAATCTGTGAACAACAGCGGCCGGAAGTCCAAACATTCCCCGCAGTTATGACCAAAGCCGATTCAGTACAACTAATATTCAGCTTATATCACTAAGCGAGGAAGGAGAATCTCCCTATGACTAAAAAATCCTCCGGGGCTTCTCCCGAACCCGCGTTAGCTAGGGCAGAGATCGGCGGCGGACCCAGCGTTCCGCCCGCGACGAACAGCGGCGGCCGCAAGCTCACCCGCCGCCAATTCCTGACCCGGGGAGCCGCTGCCGTATTTAGTGCAGGTCTGCTTACGAGCGGTTACGCCTGGAAGGGAGAGCCGAACTGGCTTGATATTACCCGGATGGAGCTTGCGTTGAAGGACCTGCCCTCTGCATTTGCCGGCAGCCGGTTGGTCCACTTCAGCGATGTGCATCTCGGCTTCAATAAGGATGCCAAGGATCTGGCGCGGCTGGTGGCCCATATTAAGGAGGCCAAGCCGGACATCATTTGCTTCACCGGAGACATTGTAGACAGCTTCGCCGAGGATCTGGAGGATTCCGTGACCATATTAGCGGAGCTGAGTGCGCCGCTGGGCAAATATGCGATACTCGGCAACCATGATTACAAGAACACGGAGCTGCTTACCCGCCTGCTTACCTCCGCCGGCTTCCGTGTGCTGCGCAATCAGTCTTATTTGATCAAGCAGGGCGGCGCAACCCTTGCGGTAGCCGGACTTGACGACCTGCTGCACGGGAAACCTGATCCGCAGGCAGCACTCCAAGGCGTCCCTGAGGGTACATTCACGCTGCTAATGATGCATGAGCCGGATTATGCCGACATCGCGGAAGCCTATCCCTTCCATCTTCAGTTGTCGGGACACAGCCACGGCGGACAAATCCGTCTGCCCTTTGTAGGTGCGGCGTACACTCCATACGGTTCGGATAAATACATAAGCGGCTTGTACTACACAGAGAAAAAAGCGATGCCGGTGTACGTCAACAGAGGATTCGGCGAGACGTTTATGCCTTTCCGCTTCTTATGCAGACCGGAGCTTACGATTATCACCCTGCGCCGGGCATAACAAACGGGGATAATCTACACTGGCAGAACAGCTAGCGATAACGTTATAGTTCCCATAACAGGCTGCAAGTGAAAAGGAGAAGCGTATGCGCACATACGATACGGTATTAAGCATGATGCGGCAAGGAGCGGCGGTTGAGCTGAGGACGATGCATCCCGGGGAGTCCATGGCGCTGAAAGCGCTGCTCGCTCATCCGGAAGTGCAGCCGCATATACTGCTTCGTCAGGGAACCGGATCACCGCATGGCTATTTGGATAAAATGGTGCCCCGGATGCTGTACGCCTCCGATCCTTGCGCATTGCATACGGGGATTTATCTTAGAGATCAGCATGAACTGATCGGGACTGCCTCGCTGCAGAACTGGAACCGCCATGAGGGCAAAGCTGTGCTTGGATATTTGCTGAATCCGTTATGGTGGGGGCGGGGGCTGGCAACGGAAGCTGTGGGACTGCTGCTGGATTACGGACTTCTGGAGCTGGGCCTTAGGAAGGTTGAAGGCCGCTGCCGCGGCGACAATCTTAGGTCCGAGCGCGTCATGCTGAAGAACGGGCTGACCCTGGAGCGCATCCAGCCGATGCCGGGCAGCTCGGGCGGTGTAATGAAAGTATTCACATTGTTACACAAATGAAATAATGCCGTTATGAAACTCTAACAGTGTCCGGTTAAACTAAGTACATGACCCCCTTTTGAAAATATAACTGCTGTTGGGACCCGATGCTTCGGGTCCATTTTTTTTGTTTCCACGGGGATATCTCAAGTACCTGACTGTGTTGTGCTCCCGGGCAAGAAGATCAGGCACTGTGCGAGACTGGCGGTTTCCCTGGTGATTGGGATATGATGGTTGTAATGCAGGACAATACATAGCCGCAAGACGCGAGGAGGTCATCACCCTTTGAATGAAGTGGTCAGAACATTAACCAATCACCGTTCCTACCGGCAATATCTGGAGCAGATCGTTGAGCCGGAGAAGCTGCGGACGATAATCGAAGCCGCCCAGGCGGCGCCGTCATGGGTTAACGGACAGCAGGTGTCCATCATTGCCGTGCGGAGTGAAGAACGCAGACAGCAGCTTTCAGTCCTCTGCGGAAATCAGAAGCATGTGGCTGCCGCACCTGTGTTTTTGGTATTTTGCATGGATTTTTACCGGGCCAAAGCCGCAAGTGAATTAGAAGATCAGCTCTTCGAGGCGGCGAAGGATGTGGATGCGCTGCTGGTTGGCGCTACAGATGTGGGAATCGCCTTATCGAATGCCATCGCTGCCGCAGAGTCGCTGGGGCTGGGCGTTATCCCAATAGGAGGAGTGCGCCGCAATACGGCAAAGGTCATCGAGCTTCTGCAATTGCCGGAATATGTCTTCCCGGTTGTGGGTCTGTGCGTCGGATATCCTGCAGAGGAGCTGCCGAAGAAGCCGAGGCTTCCGGTGCAGGCGGTTCTTCATGAGGAGCGGTACAATCCCGAGGTGGAGGGCTTGATTAAAGAATATAATGAGGCCTTTCGCGAATATCTGAAGGCTCAAGGCCTGACAGAAAGAGATTGGAGCAGCACGATTGCCCACTTCTATTCGGTTAACCCGCAATATGGAGATGCGCAGATTACATTGAAGCAGCAGGGCTTCACTTGCGATAATCTGCTGAAATAACAACAAGCACCGCAGTGTTTCACGGGAATATTCCCAGGAAACAAAAACCTCAATCCACAGTCCTTAAACTGAAGATTGAGGTTTTTTGCAATGTCATACTATAGCTTTACTGTTTTTTTCTCTTTTTGCTTGAAGTACACCCACTGCGTGAAGCCGATTTCCTTAAGCCTGGCTACTACGGCCTCGTGCTGATCGGCGACCCGTGAAGTAAGATGGGCATCGGAGCCGAAGGTAACCTCTACACCGTAATGCAGCGCCCGCTCCAAAATATCATCTGAAGGATACCAGCCGCCGCTCAGCTTGGTGCTGCCGGAGGTGTTAATCTCGATGGCTACGCCGCAGTCGCTGATGACGCGCAGACACTCATCAATTTCCGCCGGGGCGGAAATTTCCGAGAACTGCGGGTAATTGCCCTTCATGGCGTCAATGTGGCCGAGAATCTGGAACATGCCGCTGCGGGCGGATTCAGTGATCAGCCGGTAGTATTCGACTTTGCTGGCGAGCTTCTCTTGGGGGCCAAGCCCCCTCCAGCGGTTTTTATTGAAGATGCTGGCACCACCCACGTTATGCACTGAGCCGATGATGTAGTCAAAAGGGTAGGCCGACAATGTTTTACGGTACAGCTCCGCATGCTCGGGGAAGTAGTCGGATTCAATGCCGAGCAGAACGTCAATTTTACCGGCGTATTCTTTTTGCAGGGACAGCACTTCATCGACGTAGCGGGCAAGCTCGGATTTGGCCATGGCAATATGGGGAAATGCCTGCTCGGACGGACTCCCGAAGTAAGGCGTATGATCGGAGATGCCGATCACATCCAGGCCGGAGGTTATGCCGGCTTCAATATAATCCCTGATTGTTCCGTCAGCATGGCCGCAGCGGAAATGATGGGTATGCAGGTCAAATTTCATGGGTAGAACATCTCCTTAGGCCAATTTTTCGCAATGCTCCCGGGGTATCCCCAAAGCATTCATGTTACTCGGAGCCGATGAATTGGGTCTCGGGCATGCCCTTGAGATCGCTCAGAAACTGCCGCATGGCCGAGTTGACGTATTTGCCTGACTTGGTGATGACGCCTACCGGATGGGTGACCTCAAGCTCAATAATCGGGACGATTCGAAGCGTACCGCTTCTCACTTCGGAGGCCACCGACTGCTTGGAGATCACCGCCGCGCCGAGATCCAGCTCCACCATCCGCTTGACCTCCTCACTGCTGGTCAGCTCCATAATCACCTGCGGGTGAATGCCATGCTTGGCGAATACCTCATCGGCGAATCTGCGGCCGACGGTATCCGGCGAGAGCAGGATGAGCGGGATGGTGGCGAGCGCTTCGATTCCTGCGGCTTTGACCTGCGCGAGGGGATGGCGGGGCGAAACCACCAGCTCGAAGGTGTCATAATACAGCACGGAGGTCGTCATGCCCGGGCTGCGCCCGATTAAGTAGCCGATGCCGACATCGACCAGACCGTTTTCGACATGCTGGTAAATCTGGGATGAGGACATCGAGGAAATCGAAGTTTTGATATGCGGGAACTGGTTCTGGAAATATGAAAGGACACGCGGCAAAATCTGAATTGCAATGGAGGTGGTCGTACCAAGTATAATATGCCCCTGCGGATTCTCATCGAGATCCGCAAGACGCTGCTTAAGCTCATCGACGATACCCACAATTTGCTCTGCATGCGTCAGAAATACCTTGCCTCTGTCCGTCAGTGTGACTGGCTGGTTCCGGTCAACGAGCTGGGTTTTGAACTCTTCCTCAAGGCTTTTGATCTGTGCCGACACTGCCGGCTGGGTTAGATTGAGCAGTTCGCCCGCCTTGCGAAAGCTCATGGTTTTGGAGATTGTAATCAGCGTCTCAAGCTGGCTGATGTTCATGGACGTACCCCCTTTTGGCCTGCTGAATGCCGCCGCCATTTATGTCTGATCACCAAGGTTGTATGTGTGTCTCTGGTTCCGCAATGTATCTGGAATGGGCATCGGAGGTAGGGCGAACCTTGTGGGCTGACAGCTTTATTTTCCCGCCGGGACGATATTGTCTTTGGTTATGCACGGTGGAGCCGTTTCTGCTTGATATATCTTACGCCGGATGTTGGCATTTGATTAGATTATAGGAGATAACACCCGGCAGGGCAACGTTGTGCCAAAACTATCTTGAGAATTCCTGCGAATTCCTTCGAAGAGACCATTAATTTTTGGTGAATAATACCGATATATGAAGTATAATAAATCATCATTGCTTGGGACTTTTGGTATATGACTAAAGCCTGGTAGAGGAGGGACAGCACTTTTATGAAAGCAGAAGTAATCAATCCATTCTTAGAGTCTGCACGCATTGTAATTGAGCAGGTGGTACAAGTCTCGCCATCCACCGGTAATCTCGGGGTAAAGGATATTGAGCTGATTGATAATCATATATGGATTCAAGTGGGGATGACAGGTCAATTGAGCGGAGATATTATTTTTGGAATTGCCGAGCAGGTAGCGCTGAAGATTGTGTCGGCTATGATGGGCGGCTATGCCATTACGGAGATGGACGAGATGGGCCAGAGCGCGATTTCGGAGCTGGGCAATATGATCAGCGGCAACGCGAGCACCATACTCTCCAATCAGGGAGTAACCGTGGATATCACCCCGCCGAAGCTGATGAAGACGGAAACCATGTCGGTATTGCCGCGCAAGGCGCTGAGTATTCCGCTTTTAATGGATGGAATCGGAGAGCTTGATATACAGGTAATGATCTCTTAGTCGATAATCGGGAGCTGATATTTATTCCATGAGACTACAGGACAAAGTGATTGTAATAACCGGAGCTTCGAGCGGAATCGGTAAACTTACGGCGCAGATGCTCAGCAAACGTGGGGCGATCCCCATTCTGCTGGCCCGTTCCGAAAGCAAGCTCAAGGAAACGGCGGCCGGTATACCGGGCGTTTTTGGATTGTACACCTGTGATGTTACAAATGAGGCGGAAGTCGAGCGGACCTTTGCAGAAATCCTTGCTGTATATGGAAGAATTGATGTACTGCTCAATAATGCCGGATACGGCAAATTTGCTGCTTTTACCGAGATGGAGCCCCGGGAATTCGATGATATGATGGATGTTAACTATATGGGAATTGTCCGGTGCACGAAGATTGTAGTTCCGCATATGCTGGAACGGGGCAGCGGGCAGATTGTCAATGTGGCTTCCATCGCCGGCAAAATCGGCACAGCACGGTCCGTTGCCTATACCGCAACCAAACACGCTGTTCTGGGCTTCACGAATGCGCTCCGCCAGGAGCTGCGCAAGAGCGGGATTATCGTCTCGGCGGTGAATCCGGGACCGATTGCCACGGAGTTCTTCCAAACAGCCGACCCTTCAGGCAGCTATGAAAAAAGCGTCGCGCGGATTATGATGACACCGGAGCATGTGTCCATGAAGATCGTTAAGCTGATCGAGAAGGGTAAGGAGGAAATTGATCTTCCCGGCTTCGCAGCGGTCGGCATGCGGTTCTATGGTCTATTCCCCCGGCTTGCGGACAGGATTACCTATAATATGCTGAACCGGAAATAGACTTTTTCGAATGGATCAAGCGGCCTCCCATTTGGTGGAGAGGCCTTTTTGGCATATAATGAAATTATTATCTTAAACGAAAAGGATGAATACCTACTATGAATAAAGCTTCTTTTGCGGCCATCGGCATTCAGGAGGACCTCGCTAACCGATTGTCGGAATTCGGCATTCAGGCCCCCTCTCCCGTACAGGAGCAGACGATTCCGCTGCTGCTTGCGGGAAGAGACGTGATTGCCGCTTCCCAGACAGGAACCGGCAAAACGCTGGCATACCTGCTGCCGCTGCTTCAAGGAATCAACCCGGAGCAGAGAGTGGTGCAGAAGCTGGTGCTGGCACCTACCCAGGAGCTGGCGATGCAGATTCTCCGCGAGGCAGAGCGTTACGGTGCCCACCGCGGCATCAAGGTGATGGGACTTATCGGCGGCGCGGCGATTAAGCGCCAGATTGACAAGCTGCGCGAGCATCCGCAGCTTGTTGTCGGAACTCCCGGACGCATCCGGGAGCTAATCGGGCTGCGTAAGCTGAAGATGCATGAGGTCAGCACGATTGTCATTGACGAGGCTGACCAGATGTTCCAGCTCAGCGGCGCAGGGGAGGTAGCCAAGGTCGTCAGCAGCGCCCTGCGCACACGGCAGTTGGTCATGCTGTCAGCGACCATCGGGCCGGAGACGAAGGCGCTTGCGGCACGGGAGATGAAGAATCCCGCTGAAGTCGGCATCGAGCCGGGTGTAATGACGGCCCAGACCTTGGAGCACTATTATGTGGTGGCGGAGGAGCGGAACAAGGTGGATATGCTCCGCCGGGTCATCCGCCATTACAACCCTGAGCGGGCCATCGTATTTGTTAATGCGACTGAGGATATCGCCGAAGTGACGGCCAAGCTGAACTACCTGGGGCTTACGGCAGCGGCACTGTACGGCGACGCTGACAAGGTCACGCGCAGCAATGTGCTTGCCCGCTTCCGCGACGGCAAGTTCCGTGTGCTGGTAGCCAGCGATGTGGCGGCCCGGGGTCTCGACATTGAGAATCTGACGCTGGTCGTAAGCTACGATCCCGCGTTCGATTCCGAGCATTACGTGCACCGGGCCGGACGCACGGGCCGCATGGGACGGCGCGGCCTGTCCGTGACCATCGTCACGGAGCAGCAGACGTTCATCATGCGCAAATTTGCCAAGGAGCTGGATATCCAGCTCACGGAACGGGAAATGGTGGGCGGCAAGGTGCTGGCTGAGGGTGAAGCCCGAAGCAGCTCCGGTGCGGGCCGCCGGGACAGCAGCGGCCCGCACGCGGGCGGCTCTGCGCCACGCAGCGGCAAGCCGCAGGTGCGCACTTCGGCGGCGGCTGGCTCAGGCGCCGCCGGTACTACTGCGCCGCACCCGCAGGGAGCGGCTGCAGAAGAGCGGCGCGGGCAGCAGCAGCGCCGCAGTCCGGGTTCCGCCGCAGGGACACGCGGCGGAGCGGCTCCCGCAGGCAAGGGGCGCAGCAGTGCGGAGCGCGAGAAGAACCGCAAGAACAAGGGAGCGCCAAGATGGTTGAAAGACAAAACCACGAGAGGTGACGGTCAATGAATACTGCCCCCGTATTGGAAATTACGGGCTTAAGCGGAGGTTACAGCCTGAACAAGCCGGTGCTTCATGACATCGGCCTTCAGGTGAAGCCCGGAGAAATGGTTGGGCTGATCGGACTGAACGGAGCAGGCAAAAGCACGACAATGAAGCATATTCTGGGCCTGATGTCGCCGCATAAAGGCGAGATTGCCGTTCAGGGCAAGACGCGGAGCAGCGACCCGGAAGCATACCACAGCGCATTGTCATTTGTGCCGGAATCCCCGCTGCTTTACGAGGAAATGACGGTTCGCGAGCATGTGGAATTTACCGCCAGAGCTTACGGTGTGGAGCGCGGTGATTATGAATCCCGCAGCCGCGAGCTGGCCGCACTTTTTAATATGGAAGACAAGATGGATACGTTGTCCTCGCATTTATCCAAGGGCATGAAGCAGAAGGTCATGATCATGTGCGCCTTTGTAGCGCGACCGGCGCTGTATGTTATCGACGAGCCTTTTTTGGGGCTTGATCCGCTGGGGATTCGCTCTTTGCTCGATTTTATGCTGAATTTGAAGAAGTCCGGGGCTTCGATTCTGTTAAGCTCCCACATTCTCTCGACTATTGAGAATTATTGCGACCGGTTCATCGTGCTGCATCGCGGCAAGGTCATTGCGGAAGGCACGCTTGCTGAAATGACCGCAGCCGCCGGACTGCAGGGCCTGAATTTGGAGCAGTTGTTCTACGAGCTGGTTCAGGGAGGGAAATGATATGGATTTGAAGGAGCTGCGCCGGCAGCGGCGCAGCCGGTTCGCACGAAGCATGATTCCATATGTAGGGTATATCATTCAGAGTGGTGTAGCTATGCTGCTGTTGCTGGTGCTGATTCTCTTCTCAGCCTGGTATACTTCGCTGCTCCGTAATATCCCGGAAGGCGTTCCGATTCGCTGGATTATGCTTGCAGTGCTGCTTCCGGCAGCGGTACACAGCAGCTTCCGGACGTACCTGCAGAGCCCGGACACGATCTTTCTGCTGCCGCAGGGCCACCGGATGAAGGAATATTTTGCCCCGGCCTGGGTGTCCGGGAATGTGTGGAAGATTGCCCGTCTGGCTTTCGTATTGGTAACGCTCTGGCCTCTGTACATACGGACGGATAATTCTCATAAAATGCTGTTTGCAACACTCATCGTGCTGATTCTGGTGAAGCTGCTGGCAAGCTACGGCCTGTGGCGGGAGATTGCCATGCTGTCGCGTCCGGCTGCGTTCAGCTATGCTCTGCTGCGCTGGTCAGTGGCCGGCTTGATGATTGCCGCATGGCTGTGGCAGCCTTCTCTCCGGGCACTCCTCTTCATGGTGATTGTGGCGGCGGCCTATCTGGCAGCCCTGACTGTTCCCGGACGCCATTCTGTTCCCTGGGAGAGGCTTATAGCCATCGAGAAGAATCAGGGGGCGATAGCGCTGATGATTCTCGGCTGGTTCGTGGATGTGCCGGGCCGGGAACAGCGTGTCTATGTACGGCGCTACCTGTCCAAGTGGGGCAGCGGCCTCGCCTGGCGGCGGAATACCGCTTACCGCTATCTGCTGACCAAAAGCTTCGCCCGGGGAGATATCTTCGGTATTGTTAGCAGGATAGCGATTCTGGCGCTGCTCCTGGTCTGGTGGAACCGGGGCAGCTACATCGGCAGCGGCATTTATCTGTTCTTCCTTCTGATTATGGGCGTGCAGTTGTCTGCGCTGCGGAGGCTGCACAGCGAGTCCTTCTGGCTGACCGTCTACCCGCTGCCGGAGGGCAGCAAGGGAAGCAGCACCATCCAGTTCATCTTCCGCACCCAGCTTCTGCTGGCTGTGCTGACCGGTCTGCCTTTTCTGGCGACGGTCCCTGACCGGACTTTGCCTGTAATCGGAACCTTCCTGGCCGGAGGCCTTATGGCCTATCTGTTCCGGCGCTCTTCCATCCGCAAGGAAGCGCGTAAGGAAGAGGATATCTAACCAATAAACGCCTTGATGGAGCAAGCGCTCCTGTCAAGGCGTTTTTTTTACCGCTTGGAATCAGCTTTGTTTGGTCTGCTAAGGCATACGTGGCTGCATATATGGTCGTGTCATAGCTTCAGCTTAGAGCAGGGAATGATAAAAAACGCGGGTAAGGTGGGAGAGAGCCGGGGCCCCCTCCCGGGATGATCATTCCCGGTTAGACAAAGAGTGAACGGCTGATGATAACCAGCAGGATAAAGAGAACCAGAATTGCACCTGTGCTTGTAAACATTTGGTGTCCATATCCGCCTCTAACTTCTTCGCTCATGTTCATTCCCCTTTCGCGTCTGAATTATTGTACTTGAGTACACCGTATTGTATGTGCGGCGGGAAGAACTTGTATAGGCCAATGCCATAATAGGCGGCAAAAAAACAACCCCGGCTGGGCCGGGGTTGACTCATCTATTGATAGGCCGATAAAATCAGGCTTTTTCCAAATCACGGATACCCGCGTAGACCAGGTCGAACAGATCCTCAAGCTGCTCTTCCTCAATACATGAGAAAGCAATGCGCAGATCGGTCTCGCCCAGGGAAATGGTGCCCAGGCCATAGTTATGGATCAGATGAACCCGCAGGTCTTCAGCAGAAACGGTATGCAGCTTCAGGCACATGAAGTAACCGGAGTTGAACGGGTAATAGGTCCATACGTCATTGCCGTATTTACCACTGTCCAGCAGTGCCTTCACTTTGTTGGCACGGCCCTTCATGATCTGGAACTTCTCTTCCTTCTGGGCGGGGAATTCCGGCGACTTGAGCGCGTCCAGCACAAAGGTCTGCGACGGATGCGACCCGCTGGAGATCGTGGCCCGGATAATGCCCATTGTCTTTTGCTCCAGAGCGGCCAGCAGCTCCCTGCTCTCGGAAGCGTAGGTGATGAAGCCGACACGGAAGCCCCAGACGAACTCCTCTTTGGTCGCTCCGTCCACCTTCACGGCGAGTACGCGCGGATGCAGATTGGCCAGACGGCCGAACAGTGATTCCTTAAGCGATTCCTCGAAAAAGAGCCCAAAATACGCATCGTCGCTGACCACCACGACATTGATGCCTTCCTCGGCGGCGCGCAGAATAGCGGCTACGATGGCTTCACCTTCCTCAAGACCCGGCGTGTAGCCTGTAGGGTTGTTCGGGAAGTTGAGCAGTACAATCGCTTTGCCGCGGTCCTTCTGGGCCAGCAGAGCGGTCAGCAGCCCTTCGCTGTTAAAGCGCATGTCTTCAGTAAACAGCGGAAAGTTAACGATGCTGCTAAGACGGCGGATGCCGAAGGTCAGCTCGTAGTTCTCCCAGTTTTTGTCCGGATAGATGATGGTGTCCCCTGGGTTTGCGAACAGGTCGGCAACGATGCTGATTCCATGGGTCAAGGCGTTGGTAGCGATAGGGTTGCCGAAGGACTTGCCTTCAAGCGACGGATTCTCGCGCAGCATCTTTTCCCGCCATACGGTGCGCAGCTCCGGTTTGCCCGCTGGCGGAGCATAGCCGTACAAATCCTTGGGACTGTAGGCGGAGAGCTTATCCTGAATAACACCAAGGTGCATAGGCATGCCTTTTTCAGTGGCAATCCCGATGGTTGCATTATATTTTTTGGCGTGAGCGGTTGCTTCAGCGGATTGGCTCAGAATACCCTCTTTGGGAAAATAGATCGCCTTGCCAAGATCGGAGAGCATCTCGTACACATGTTCATTGCCTGATTTGATGCTGTCATTCAATTGTCCAGCCAGTGGATTCATCAGTTTCATCCTTCCGGTATTCATCTGGGATATACGTTAACATTGCCTAACATTATATCACCGTGATTCCCAGCCGTCACTGGCGAAAGACGTATTTTTAAAATACTTTTAGATTATTAGCGGAGGGTTCTCCCAGACCTGCACTTCAATGTAGCGCTCCGGGCCTTGATCGCCCTTCGGGTTCCATTCCTGCGGCCAGCCGAATTGCGAAATGACCTCCCGAATCTCCTCCAGCGTATACACCTGCCCCCGGTAAGGCTTGCCGTCCATAACCCTCATGGCCGGGAATAAATCGCCATACGTAAAGCTGATGCATTCCGGGGAAAAGCTTGCAGCCGGAATCCGCAGTTCAGCGCCGCGGGGATACCATTCCAGCAGCCACGGACAGCTTCCGAGGGTCATATAATGGGGGTGCTGGCGAACCGGACGGCCTCCTTTGGAGATAAAAGCATTCCGGGCTTTCTGCTCCAGTCCGCGGCGAATGCCAAGATAATCCGCTGAACGCTTGCTGGCAAATCCCTTGCCAATCTGGCGTATTCCCTCAAGAACACCCTCCGCTTCCTCTGGTGCTAGATCGGATAAATTTTGAAAAGGCCCGGTGGATTCATCATAGTAGTGGTATAAATATTCCAACGCACATCCCGCCGATCTATAGCTTTTATAGGCTATATTGTAGCACTGCTATGAGAATTGTGTCCTATTCAGCTTCAATTGTTAGTTGTTGTGGTATGGGCAGTATTTTTCCATCATCGCTATGGTTTCGGCGTCGCGCGGCCCGTTTCTGTCTGTAAGGCCCCCAGTCACTGAGGCCCGTGCCTCTTCCTTCAGATTTTGGCCGAATTTGAATTTGGCCGTCAGCTCCCGGGGAACGATGCGCACAACTGCGACACCTTTGAGCCGTGAACGGTATCTGGGGTCTTCGGCATCAATAGGCGCATAACCGCCTTCCGGCTGGAGCTTTTGCATAAAAAGTGTAAGTACGGCTGCCTTCTCGGCAACGTCCTCTACCGGCTCGGCCTGTCCATAGGCGGTTACGCTTTTAAAAAAAGCGGTGGCGGGGCAAGCAAGCTCGGGATCACTGAAATATGAGGGAATCAGCGCATATTCGTCGGCAACGGTGAAGCAGACCTGCGGATTCTGGAGGATGCTCGTCATTTTGCCTCCGGCATGGCTGCCGTGGAAGTAGAAGTTGCCTTCACTATACACAAAATTCACCGGTGTAACTCTCGGCTGTCCCTCTCCGTCGCTGGTGCCGAGAAAACCAAAGCTCATCCCGTTCAGAAATTCGGTGAGTTCTTCTTCCTGCTCTACTTGGAATTCTGTTCTGCGCATTGTTGCACTTCCTCTTCTGAATTAGTGGCGGAGCGTCATGCTCCAGGGTCAAGCGGTTTAATTAGCATAGAGCAAGAATTGACAATAAAAAAGGACCGATTTACATTAATTTTAATAGTCCACTTTGGAGCATGGAGGATGGGAAAATGAATTTCACACTGCCTTATGACCAATATTTGGCTATTCATCGCTATAAGTATTTGGCCCTGTACCACGCGCTCCGCGCGGCGATTCTCGACGGCACGCTGCCGGGAGGGACCAGGCTGCCGTCAACCCGGAAGCTGGCGGAGCTGTACCAGTTGTCGCGCGGCTCGGCGGCGCAGGTCTATGATATGCTGCTGGCCGACGGCTATATCAAGGCAGAGACGGGCCGGGGCACTTTTGTCGCGGATGGCGGCTTCGCCGCCCTTCCTGCGGGGAGGGCTGAAGGTGATGCTGCTGATGCAAGCGCAGCCGCTGATATGCAGGCCGTAGCTGCTGTCCCTGTGCCGCACGGAGGACAAGTTGCCCCTGCTCATGGAAGGAACGGGGCTGTGGCGGGGAATGCGGCAGGCAGCCGGCCAGCAGCACCGGCAGCGATTCCGCTCTCCAGTTGGGGAGAGCGGCTCATGCAGCATCACGGATCTATCTACGAGCAGAGGGGGGAGGAGATTGTCAGCTTCTGCAGCCAGGGGATGCCGATCAAGCATTTCCCTTACGCTGAATGGCGGAGTGCGCTGAATTATGCCGGAGGCAAAAACGGCGGACGGCTGGAAGGCTATTGCCCGCCCCAAGGTGAGGAAAACCTGCGCCGGGCTATTGCTTCTCATCTGCGGGTGACGCGTGGAATCCGGGCGGAGGCGGAGCATCTCGTGCTGTTCAGCGGCTCTATGCAGGGCATTGTCATTCTGACGCAGCTTCTGCTTGCGCCCGGCAGCCCCGCCGTTGTGGAGGACCCCGGATTTCACGGTGTCCGTAAGGCGGTGGAGATTTGCGGCGGGAGGCCGCTGCCTGGAAAGGTGGATGGAAGCGGACTTGTGCCGCAGGAGTGGGCAGCCAAGCTGCTGTTTGTTACGCCAAGCCGTCAATTCCCAACCGGTGCGGTGCTGCCGCTTGACCGGAGGCGGCATCTGCTGGAATGGGCGCGGCGGCAGGCGGCGGTAATTGTGGAGGATGATTACGACAGCGAGTTCCGCTGGGGCGGCCGGCCCATAGAACCGCTGAAAGCGCTCGACCGTGAGGAGCGGGTCGTGTATGTCGGCTCCTTCACGAACAGCATGTTCTCCGGGCTGCGGCTGGGCTATGCGCTGCTTCCTCCCTCGCTGGTTCAGCCGGTGACCGCTGCCAAGGCGCTGTATGAGCCGCTTCCGGGAGGGCGGCTGGAGCAGCGGGCGTTGGCCCGCTTCATGCAGACCGGCGCCTACAGCCGCCATCTGCGGCGGATGACACGACTCTACGGCGAGCGTGCCCGCCTGTTCCGCTCGCTGATCGCGGAGCGGCTGGGGATGCTGTTTGAGCCGCTGCCCGGGGATGCGGGCTTGCATATCTACGCGCGCTGGCTGCGCAGCGCAGCGGAATTCGCCGCCTTCCGTGCGGCGGCGGTCCGGCGCGGCACGGACTTCCGGGACGCGGCGCTGTACAGGGCCACGCCGGGCGAGCCGGCGGCCTGCTTTTCCTTTTCCCATTTGGAGGCTGCCGGGCTGGAGGAAGGGGTTAACCGCCTGCTTCTGGCCTGGGACGATGTGCAAAATGGAGCGGGACAAGGTATTATGAGAAATAAGGGATGACTTGGGAATGTACGCTGAATGAATGCTGAAACTGAATTCTGTTGTATTTGCTACAGCCAAATTGCCTGATTGTGCTCTGAAAATGAATTCTGCTGCGCTCTGTGCAACAGATTTGTGCTTGTCTGCAGAAAATCGGCGGATTTGAGCTTCGGGATTGCACAAAGTACAACAGAATTGAAAATTCTACGCTCATCCCGCTATTCTATTGCAGAAAGTGCAGCAGAAGCTTGCGGGAGGATGGTCTGCGAATAGATACGCAGAGAGTACTGCTGCTAAGCGGACCCGGAGAAGTCAAGTTTCCGCAAAACTTAAGAATATGCTTCTGAAACGAGTTTTGTACGAAGCAAGTTCATGGAAGCGTCTGCTAACAAAACTTAAGCGGATGCTTCCGAAGCGAGTTTTGCTGCAAAGTAATATCGAAGAAGCCAAATTTCCGCAAAACTTAGGCGTATGCTTTCGAAGCGAGTTTTGTACGAAGATAATTCATTGCAGTAACGCTAACAAAACTTTGAGGAGGGAACATTATGCTGCATGCATCGCCGACCTCTTTTGTCATCCTGCCGGCCTTGGCGAAAATCGTCTGCGAACCGGGCTGGAAGTGGCAAAAAAGAGAGAAGCCGCTGCAAAATTACGATTTATTTTATGTCTGGAGCGGAGAAGGCACGGTTGTGCAGAATGGTGTGCCGTTTCAGGTGGGTAAAGGAAGCTGCTTTCTGTTCCGGCCGGGCGATCATACAAGCGCTTCTCATAATCCGCAAAAACCGCTTGTGCTTACATATATTCATTTTGATATTACCGAAGAGGTGCGGGAGGTTCCAGACTCTTATCGCGAGCTGACGGAAACGGTGGAATTTGAGCATCTGCTTGCCAGATATGTCCGCCTGTTCCTGGTGAAGACCTTCGCCGCCGAGGTGGAAGGGCAGCTTATTCTGAAGCAACTGATGATCCATCTGCTGCGGGAGGATCAGGTGATGCCTGTGGAGCGGCATATCAGCAACCAGTTGGCAGAGGTTATCCACGAGGTAGCCAATTATGTAAGCCAGCATCCGGGGGCCTCACACCGGGTAGAGGATTTGGCGGCCCGGGCGGGGCTGTCACCGCGGTATTTTTCAATCAAGTTCAAGGAGATTACCGGCTCTTCCGTCCAGTCCTACGTCATCCGCGCCCGAATCGAGCGGGCCCAGCATTTGCTGCTGTATGCCGGAATGAATGTAACTGAGGTGGCGGATGCGCTGGGGTACCGCGATATTTTCTTTTTCAGCCGCCAATTCAAGCAGCACACTGGAAAAAGCCCGTCGGAAATTCGCTGATTTCAGATAGAAATCATATAAGCCGCAAGCGGCAGTCACGATCCAACTATAGGTAGGAGGAGAAATTATGTACGAAATCGTATTGATACGTCATGGAGAAAGCGAGTATAACCGCCAGAATCTGTTCACCGGCTGGAGCGACCCCGATTTGACGGAAAAAGGTGTGGAGGAGGCCAAAGCGGCGGGCAAGCTGCTGAAGGAGGCGGGCTATACGTTCGATCTTGCCTTTGCCTCCGTGCTGAAGCGTTCGATCAAGACGCTGAACTATGTGCTGGATGAGATGGACCTGCTATGGATTCCTGTACAGAAATCGTGGAAGCTGAACGAGCGGCATTACGGTGCGCTGCAGGGGCTGAGCAAGAGTGAAACTGCGGTAAAATACGGCGAAGAGCAGCTCCACATCTGGCGGCGCAGCCTGTCTGTCCGTCCGCCTTTGCTGGAGCCGGATGATCCCCGTTATGCACGGAACGATATCCGCTACAAGGAGGTCCGCTCCGGCGAAATTCCGCGCGGCGAGAGCCTTGAGGATACGGTGCACCGTGTCGGTGATTTCTGGGGCAACCGCATTGTGCCGCTGATCCGCAAGAAGGAGCGGGTGCTGATCTCGGCGCATGGCAATACGCTGCGGGCGCTGATCAAATTCATGGAGGATCTCGATGAGCCGACGCTGCTGGATCTAAACATCCCGACTGGGGTTCCTCTAGTCTACAAGCTGGACGATGATGTCAAGCCGATTAACCGCTTCTATCTCGGAGAGCCGGAAGAGGTTCAGGCCAAAGCCCGTGAGGTGGCGAATCAGAGCAAGGTGACGGAGTAGTATGCCTGATATAGTAACCGTAGGTGTAATAATGTCTGGATGGTTATTCCAGAAAACATCAAGGTGCTTGAGCATTTCGGCGTTCACCTTACAGTTGCTGATCCGGAATACATGCTTTCGATATTGGAATTGTATGGGGAGTTGCTCTATGGCTAGAATAAAGGTATACCTCAGCGCTGTAGGTAGTCAAGAAACATAAAGGATAACGTGAAATAGATCACAAATGGATTTAACATGTACTGGATAAAGGTTTTGATACTTTCTGTATTTGGTTTATTTTTTGGTTTGACAACAGCAAGACAACTTGTGACCGGATGAAGCAGCGGTACGATACTAAGCTGCGGGTAATCAAAGTGGCGTGCGACCTGATTCATCAGCAGAGTTACACCAAGGCCCTCGGCAACGAGTCCCAAAATCGTCTCAACCCGGCTGTTAGTGAAAAGGACATCAGGCGTAAAGCCAGACTTGCGGCATTCCTCTATACAGGTGGTGAAAATGCCGGAAGTAGAGTTAAGAAGAATGAATTTCTCGTATTGGGTTTGCGCCAGATCGACAGCTTCCAGATTGGCCAGAGGATGAACGTTAGAAACAACAAGCACCAGGAAATCGTTTGCAAGAGGATAGACATCGGCGAACCCGTCGGGAATATAATTGGTACGCAAGAAGGCCACATCTACCTCACCATTGCGGAGCATAGAGATAATGATGTCATTTTCCTTCTCTACCAGATTTAATTTAATTTTCGGGTATTTACATGCAAAACTGGCAAATTTGGAGGTCACCCCATATTGGGACATGACAGGTATGGTGGCAATTGATAAATGTCCCTTTTCCAACTGCTCGTGTTTCTTCATATTGGCCATCATTTCAGTGTAATTTGCAATTAGCTTGTCCGCATATACGGAGAATTCTTCTCCGGCAGCCGTAAGACTGATTGTCCTCGTTTTCCGGTTGAACAGAAGGGTGTTCAGTTCACCTTCCAGCGATTTAATCTGTTTGGACAACGCGGACTGGGTAATCGACAACTCATCTGCCGCGTTAGAAAAGCTCAAATACTTTCGAATGGTTAAGAAATAATGCAGTTGTAAAATGTTCATAGTTGTCATCCTGACTTTAGATAGTAGGCTTATTTTATCAGATGAAAACAAAAAAAGGGGAAGAAAATGAGTGAAAACAGTGTGAAAAAATTATTTTCAATATTTCTGATGTTGGTTATGGTCTTACAACTCGCAGGCTGTTCAGGCACAACCAAGGAGAAGGCGAACGAGAAGGCAAGCGGGAATGCCCAAGCTATTACCTATAAAGCAGGAACATATACAGGAACTGCCGAAGGAAAAAACGGTGACGTTCAGGTTGAAGTGACTTTCTCAGAACATAGTATTGATAATGTAAAGGTTGTAAATTTTAATGAAACAAAGGGAGTTAGCGATGCGTCTGTAAAACAGATTCCGGCAGCTATCGTTACTAATCAGTCTTTGAAGATAGATGCAGTTTCCGGGGCTAGTATCACAAGTAAAGCCATTCTGGAGGCAGTGACCGATTGTGTAAAGCAAGCAGGTGTAGATCCGCTGCTTCTGAATAAGGAAGTGAAAAAGGAAGTATCTACAGAGGTTGAAGATCTAACTGCAGATCTGGTTGTCATCGGCGGCGGGGCGGCCGGTATGGCTGCTTCCCTGCGTGCAGATGAGCTTGGAATTAAGACGATTTTGCTGGAGAAGATGACTTATATCGGCGGGGCAATCTCAATCAGCGGGGGAAATCAGGTTGTAGGTCTCTCTAAGCTTCAGAAGGAAGCCGGGGTTACCGATGATAGCGCTGAAAGCATTGAGAAGGATTTCCTGGTCAATGGGGGCAATAAAAACGTTAAGGAGCTTCTGGGACTGTTCGCAGAGAATGTTGGAGCAACTACCGATTGGCTTAATCAATATGTAGGAATCCAATATGATATGGCAGGCGGTCTTCACAAATTAGCAGAGTATAGCCATAACCGTGAGCTTGCTTATGATGGAGGAGGCCAAGGCTTTGCCAAGCAGGCCCGCCAGAAGGTGGAAGAGTCCGGTATTGACCTGCATATGGAGACCCGGGCGGAGAAGCTGATTACAGATGACAAGGGTGCTGTTACTGGTGTTGTTGCGAAGGATAGCACAGGCAAGACATACAATATTAAGACCAAAGCTGTAATCATGGCTACCGGCGGCTACGGCAACAACAAGGATTTGCTGTCTGATGACCTGAAGGCTGCTCTGTATTATGGACCAACGTCTTCAACGGGCGATGGTATCGTTATGGCAACTTCGAAAGGGATTGATGCAGCAACCCGTCTGATGGAATATGGAAAACGGTATCCGAATGGTGTGGAAGTATCTGAAGGTATTGCCAAATCAACAATTGCAGGAAATATCGTTGCCTTCAAAAAGAGCGCGATTCTTGTGAATACAGCCGGGAAGCGGGTTGTTAATGAAAAATCCAGCAACCGGAACATCCTTGAAGTAGAATTGGACCAGCAGAAAAAGATGCTGTACCTGCTGATGGACCAGGCAACCTTTGAGGTCTTCAAGCCGGCTGTGGCTGAAGCCGGAATTTCGGCGGGAGATATGGAAAGCTGGCTTAAGAACAACGGTTCAACCACACCGTATTTCTTCCATGCAGACACAGTGGAGGCGCTTGCTACTGTAGCCGGAATGGACCCAGCAACACTGAAGAATACAGTTAACAGTTACAATGGTTTCGTTAAGGCGGGGAAAGATACCGAATTCGGTCGTTCTGCGGAGTTCATGACAGAGGCAATCGGTGCAGGTCCGTATTATCTGGTGGAACAGAAGCCAAGGTTTGCTACAACAATGGGCGGCCTGGTGGTGAATAAGCAGTTTCAAGTCCTGGATACAAGCAGCAAGGTGATCTCTGGTCTGTATGCAGCAGGTGAAGTGGTTGGCGGGGTAATGGGAGATGACTCTCCGTCTGGAGCTAACAATGCCTGGGCACTGACTTCAGGGAAACTGTCTGCAGATGAAGTAGCCACTAAGCTGAAATAAGTATAGATGCTTAAGCATTAACAGTAGCACACGTCCTTGAGTGGACGTGTGTTTTTTTGAAATATAAGACCTCCACCCGCTGCTCGGCATCACTGAGGATTGAAAATAATGTTAATACTGATTAAGAGCAACTTTAATTTCAGGGCAGAATTTATATGTTCCACGCTATAAATTACCCTTCTATTTCTCGCTGAAAGGGATACCGTCCTCTTAAGGACGGCATAGCCGTTTCCACTTGTTTCTAAGATAGAAATGGAAAGAGGCGAAGGGTATATTTTCCGCTAAATATACTGCTTTCAAGAGAATTTTCTGAAATCGGAGCGGGTACGCAATACATTTGTGCGGTAAACGTAAAAAAACAAAGCCTCGTCCAAGGCTCGCTTGCGTACCTTTGGATGGGGCTTTGTTTGTTGAGTCATCTCTTCTTTGCCTATCAAGGTCAAGCCTTTAAGTAGGACGCCGCAATGTGCCCAGCAGCTCGCCCATCTTCACCTTGGTCTCGCTTGCGAGTCCGGGGCGCGGCGTAAAGCTGCCGTTCTCCAGGAGCAGCACCACGGTTGAGCCAAATTCGAAATAGGCCAGATCGTCGCCGATCTGCCAATGGTCAGCCTCTTCATTGGAATAGCGGATGCTGCTGACGTTCATTGCCCCAACCTTCACCACAGCGGCTTCCCCGCCTGCTCCGGCGATATAAGTAATGAGCCTTTCGTTGCGGCTCAGCACACCCTTCATATGTCTCATGCCAAACTCATTGACAGGGTAGGCCCGTCCGCGGATATGCTCACTCTCCACCTTGCGTCCGCTAATCGGCGAGTGAATTCGGTGATAATCGGTAGGGCTCAGATACAATACGAAGTAAAATCCTTTTTTGTACAGCTCCAGATGCGGAGAGTGGTTCAGCAGCTCTTCCAGCTCATAATCCTGTCCTTTAACATTCATAATCGTTCCGGAATGAATCTCGCCCATGGCTGTAATCAGGGCATCCACCGGGCTGGCTACAGCGTTCTCGCTGCCGGTGACAGGCCGCATGCCGGATTTCAGGCGGCGGCTGAAAAATTCATTCAGCGTCCGGTACTCCCCGGAATGCTTCTCCGCTTCGGCTGCGGGAATATGATAAGTCCGAATAAATGCCGGGATTAAAAAACGGCTGAGTCTGCTGTGGGAAAAAGTCCCCATTAACCGGGAAAGCCATCTGTGTGAGGACAGCTCGGTCATCAGCCGCAGCAATTGTTTTACCATGCCCATCTCCCTTCCATCTTGCAGCGGTACGGACCCGGGTGCCGGGACCGTTTCCGCTCTGCATTATATTGACATAGAATAGAAGACAAATCAATAACTGTTATACCGCGAAGGATTGTCAAGCAGGAAACGCGCATACTCCATTGGCTTCCGGTAGCTGTCTTTCCAGGCTGCGTTCAGCCCGGCTCTGCGGAAGCCATAGCGCTGGTCGCGTCCGTTGCATTCAATGAAATAGATCCGGCCATTTGCGGTGATTCCGATATCCAGGCCGATGTCGGCAAGTCCGGGCAGGCTGTGCTCCAGCTCTCGGGCGATGCTGAGGCTGATCGTCTGGACGGACATGCGGATTCCTGCAGCCACCTCGCTGGAGAATACCTGCTCCAGCGCTTGCGATGCATTCAGCGCTTCCCCGCCCCGGGCGATGTTGGACACGAAGCCGCCGGGACCGGCCCGTTTGGCGAACAGTCCGGTTACCTGCCAATCTCCGCCCCAGCCGCGCTGGACGGTAACCCGGAGATCAAAAGGCCGCCGGTCAATCTCCACAAGCGGGATGCGCTCCTGCACAAGATACGGCATCGCGGCAAATCGTGCCCGCAGCGCCCTTGGCAGAGCCTCCGGGTTCACATCTGCACTGGCCCAGCGGCTTGAGCCGTCCGGCAGATAGCTCAAGATCCAGCGGCTTGTGCTGCTCCTGGACAGGCGCATGATGCCTTTGCCGATACTCCCGCGGCTTGGCTTGAGGATGAGATCCGGATAGCTGCCCATCATTTCCTTGAGTCCGGAAAATCCGGCTGAAGTATCCGGCAGCAGGCCGCGGAGCATGGCATTTTGCTCAAGCAGTCCATGAATTTGATCTTTGCCGTAGCGGTTGCATGTATTGTACACCAGGACACCGCTGCGAAGCAGCCTGTCAACTCCCCGGTAGCCTGGATCGTAGATGGCCCGGTTGTGAATCACGTCCGGCGTTGGAATGACAGTTCTCCGGTAGCCCTGAGGACCCTTAATATAGGCGATGCTGAAGCCGGATTCCGTATCTATGTCGGGCAGCTTCAGAAAGCAAGGGATCAATCCGTATGCGGCGGCGGCTTCCTCGTAGCTCTCCAGCGACTCCTGTCCCGTTTTTAACCGGGGAACGCCCCGGTGCATAGCGGCATTTAGCAGTATTCCAACGAGCTTTTGCCCCATATTTGTTCCTCCTGTTATCTTCTGTGTTTTCGGCTATCCCCTTTCCTCCTGTCATTGTATGTGGTTACCCGCCCTTTAGGATGGACGAATGCGCGGCGGCGGAAGCCCTTTTTTCAAAATATAGAATTTATATGGCTTACGCTAAACTTATCCTTCTATTGCCCGCTGAACCACTTGATGAATCTGTTATCCCGGGTTCAGCAAAGCTAAGGTACATTTGTCAGCCTTGGAGGTAATGGGTGTCATTCGCCCACCGTGCTGCATATTATGCCTAGAAAAGACAGATGGAAGGAGGAGACTGCTTGTGAAGGGCTCAAGAAGGAATCAGAACCGCAATTCGAAGAAACGGCTATATTTTGTGGATGATCCCAATAAAAGAGAACTTAGTATGCTGAATAGCAGTCCCAGGGTGCAGGAATTTTCGTTGACTGCCAATACTGAAGCACAGGATTCAGAAATTGATTTATTGCAGGTAAGCGGGGTAGGTACGCTCGACGCCCAGGAATTAGCTCAGCCAGGGTTGCTTGTTCAGGAGGCGCTTCAGGAACCGGCAGTAGAGATAGGCTCCGTTGAGGCGGTTGCAGCACCTTTGATCGTAGAGGAGCCTCGTCCCTTACCTGAAAAAGAACGCCTGCATCCGGTGTATACCGATGATTTATCCGACGGGGCGGTTACCGGCCGGAAGATTGCTCCACGGACCATTGACGGCTCCAAGCTCAAATTTGGCATTATCGGCACGCCTTGGCTCCAGGATTATGCGGTACAAAGCATCAACATCGCGGACAAGGCAATAACGTCTTCTAAGCTGGCCCCTGAATCGGTTTCGGGTGAGCATTTGGCGGAAGGGAGCGTTAGCGGAGGCAAGCTGCTGGATCATTCCATTGGCGGCGAGAAGCTGAAGAATGGCAGTATTGGCCCTGAAAAGCTGGCTGACAGGATCATTGGAGGCGGGCAAATTGCCGATCAGGCGATTACCAGCCGCCATCTTAGCGATTGTATCATCACCTCGGAGCTGCTGGAGGACGGGGCAGTAACCGGCGAGAAAATTATGAGCAGCAGCATTGTCAGCCGCCATCTGGCGAATGGCAGCATTGACCATTCCAAGCTGGCTGATGAAGCGGTGTCCGGCGACAAAATTGCCGACGGCGAAATCAGCGGCTCCAAGCTGGGCGATGCCGTTATCGAGAGCCGCCATGTCAGTGACGGCGCAATCACAGCGAAGCATCTGGCCCCTGGTGCGATAGGTCCAGAGCAGCTAGCCGGCCGTCTCATTGGGAAGGAACAGCTTCAGAGCGGCGTCATTGAAAGCGGCCATATCGCTGAAGGAGCTGTGGGCTCGCGCCAGATCGGCAAGGAAGCCATTCGAGGACAGCATCTGAGCCCGGAAAGCGTGAACGGCAGTCATATTGGTGACGGTGAAATCAGCAGCCGTCATTTGGCGGACCGGAGTATCTCTTTTGTGAAGCTGGCGGAAGGCGCGGTAGGTACGGCGCAGCTTGTAGAGCAAGCGGTCACCTCCTCCAAAATCGCCGATCAGAGCATTCTGGGCCATAAGCTGGCGGATGAATCGGTGGCAACACGGCATATCGCCAGGTCGGCTGTACGCGGCCCGCAGATCGCCATGCAGGCGATCGCCTCAGCCCACTTGCAGCGTGAGTCCGTGGATTATTCTCATCTGGCGGCCCAATCGGTTGGCTCCGTGCAGCTTCAGGAGGAGGCTGTGCTTACCAGCCATCTGGCGAGCGGCGCGGTTACGGGAGAACAACTGGCGTCCGAGTCCGTGGCGGCAGAGCATCTTCGCCCGCAAAGCGTGACCTCTGCCAAGCTGGCAGATGGCAGTATCACTGCCGCCAAGCTGGCCCAGGGCTCGGTTAATGGAGCTGCTCTGGCCCGGGAAGCGGTTAGCGGAGAGCATGTTGCTTATTGTGCGGTAGAGGAGAAGCATCTGGCGGATGGCAGTGTCAGCGGACGGGTGCTGCAGGGCGCAGTAGTGGATGCTGAGCATTTGGCACCGGGGGCGGTAGAACGCAGACATCTTGGCGAGAACAGTGTAACCTCATCTGCGCTCCAGCACGGGGCGGTATCGGGCGAGAAGCTGGCCACTGGTGCCGTTAAGGAAATACATCTCTCCGCCGGTGTGGTGCAGCCGCATCATCTGGCTGATTATGCAGTTACTGCACTAAAGCTGTCGCCGGAAAGTGTTTCAACCGATAAGCTGGGGGATTTATCGGTAACCTCTCTCAAGCTGGCCGACAGCAGTGTAGAGGCCGCTAAGCTCGCGGAGTCGGCAGTTCAGGCAGAGCACTTGTCTGTAGGTGCGGTCGGCCCGAGTTCGATCAGCGACTCAGCGGTGCAGGGCAGACATCTTGCCCCGGGAAGTGTCAGCGGAGCGCATATACGTCCAATGTCTATCGGAAATGGTCATATTAACCCGAGCTCTATCTCGTCGATCCAAATACAGGATGCGAGCATCACGGGTTCGAAGCTGACAGAGGGGGCTGTCGCTTCCCGCCATCTCTCCCCCGGAAGCGTTGAGAGCAAGCATTTGGCGGAGGCTTTGGTTGAAGGCCGGCATATCGGGCAAGGCGAGGTGACGCTGGCTCATCTGGCCGAAGAGGTCCGCAGTGGTAACATCTTGCCGGACAGCAGCATCGGCGGGGAAAAGCTGCTGGATGGGTCGATTCAAGCCTTCCACATTGCTCAAGGCAGTGTACACACAGAACATTTGGCGGTGGAAGCGGTCGAGGGCCATCATATCCGTGCAGGCGAAATCAAGCTTGAGCATTTGGCGGATGAGGTCCGCAGCGCAGAGCTGCTGCCGGATGGCAGCATCGGTGGAAATAAGCTGACGGAAGGAGCGGTAGGCACATCCCACCTCGTTCCTGGCAGCATAAATGGAAGTCACTTGGCTGAGGATGCAGTGGAGAGCCGCCATATTCGTTCCGGCAGCATTACGCTTGCGCATCTGGCTAAGGAGACACTGACCTCTGAGCTGCTGCCGGAGGGCAGCATCGACGGCGGGAAGCTGGCAGCAGGGGCGATAAATTCCCTGCATGTGCAGCAGGAGAGCATTTACGGGGAGCATTTGATAGACGGAATACTGCAGGAGCGGCACTTGCGGCCAGGCGTGATCAAGCTCGCCCATCTGGCGGATGAGGTCCGCAGCGCGGAGCTGCTGCCGGACGGCAGTATCGGCAGCAATAAGCTGGCGGAAGGCTCGGTAAGTTCGGTGCATGTGCAGCAGAGGAGCATCCAAGGCGAGCATCTTACAGATGGAGTGCTAGAGGAGCGTCATTTGAGCTCCGGCGTGATCAAGCTTGCCCATCTGGCAGATGAGGTCCGCAGCGCGGAGCTGCTGCCGGACGGCAGTATTGGCAGCGAGAAGCTGGCGGAAGGCTCTGTAGGTTCGGTGCATGTGCAGCAGAGTAGCATCCAAGGCGAGCATCTCGCGGATGGAGTGCTAGAGGAGCGTCATTTGAACTCCGGCGTGATCAAGCTCGCCCATCTGGCGGATGAGGTCCGCAGTGCAGAGCTGCTGCCGGACGGCAGTATTGGCAGTGAGAAGCTGGCGGAAGGCTCGGTAAGTTCGGTGCATGTGCAGCAGAGGAGCATCCAAGGCGAGCATCTCGCGGATGGAGCACTTGAGGAGCGTCATTTGAACTCCGGCGTGATCAAGCTCGCCCATCTGGCGGATGAGGTCCGCAGTGCAGAACTGCTGCCGGACGGCAGTATCGGCAGTAAGAAGCTGGCGGAAGGCTCGGTAGGCTCGGTGCATGTGCAGCAGAGGAGCATCCAAGGCGAGCATCTCGCGGATGGAGCACTTGAAGGGCGTCATTTGAGCTCCGGCGTGATCAAGCTCGCCCATCTGGCGGATGAGGTCCGCAGCGTAGAACTGCTGCCGGACGGCAGTATTGGCAGCGGCAAACTTGCGGTAGGCTCGGTGAGTTCGGCACATTTGCAGTGGGAGATCATCCAAGGCGAGCATCTCGCGGATGGAGTGCTAGAGGAGCGTCATTTGAGCTCCGGCGTGATCAAGCTCGCCCATCTGGCGGATGAGGTCCGCAGTGCAGAGCTGCTGCCGGACGGCAGTATTGGCAGTGAGAAGCTGGCGGACGGCTCGGTAGGTTCGGTGCATGTGCAGCAGAGGAGCATCCAAGGCGAGCATCTCGCGGATGGAGTGCTAGAGGAGCGTCATTTGAGCTCCGGCGTGATCAAGCTCGCCCATCTGGCGGATGAGGTCCACAGCGCGGAACTGCTGCCGGACGGCAGTATTGGCAGTGAGAAGCTGGCGGAAGGCTCGGTAGGTTCGGTGCACTTGCAGCAGAGGAGCATCCAAGGCGAGCATCTTACAGATGGAGTGCTAGAAGAGCGGCATTTGAACTCCGGCGTAATCAAGCTCGCCCATCTGGCGGATGAGGTCCGCAGCGCGGAGCTGCTGCCGGACGGCAGTATTGGCGGCATTAAGCTGGCATCAGGTTCGGTGGGCTCTTATCATCTGGCTACGGGCAGCATATATGGAGGCCATTTGACACCGGCAGCGGTGGATAGCCGCCATATTCGCCCGGGCAGCATCCATTTGGAGCATCTGGCGGAGGATACGCTGACCTCCGAACTGCTGCCGGATGGCAGCATCGGGAGCGAGAAGCTGGCGGAAGGCTCAGTAAGCTCGGTGCATGTGCAGCAAAAGAGCATCCAAGGCGAGCATCTTGTGGATGGAGTGCTAGAGGAGCGCCATTTGAGCCCCGGCATCATCCATTTGGAGCATCTGGCGGAGGATACGCTGACCGCCGAACTGCTGCCGGACGGCAGCATCAGCAGCGAGAAGCTGGCGGAAGGCTCAGTAAGCTCGGTGCATGTGCAGCAAAAGAGCATCCAGGGTGAGCATCTTGTGGATGGAGTGCTAGAGGAGCGCCATTTAAGTCCCGGCATGATCAAGCTGGAGCATCTGGCGGATGAAACCTGCACCGCAGATTTGCTGCCGGACGGCAGCATCGGCAGCGGCAAGCTGGCGGAAGGCTCAGTAAGCTCGGTGCATGTGCAGCAAAAGAGCATCCAAGGCGAGCATCTTGTGGATGGAGTGCTAGAAGAGCGTCATTTGAGCCCTGGCATGATCAAGCTGGAGCATCTGGCGGATGAGGTCCGCACTGCGGAGCTACCGGATGGCAGTGTTGCCGGAAGCAAGCTTGCGCCTGGTTCGGTAAGCTCTTTCCAACTGGCCCCGGGCAGCATATATGGAGGCCATTTGACTTCGGCAGCAGTGGACAGCCGCCATATTCGCCCGGGCAGCATTCATCTGGAGCATCTGGCCGAGGGGACGTTGGCCTCCGAGCTGCCGGATGGCAGCATCGGCAGCGATAAGCTGGCGGAAGGCTCAGTAAGCTCGGTGCATGTGCAGCAGAGGAGCATCCAAGGCGAGCATCTTGTGGATGGAGTGCTAGAGGAGCGTCATTTGAGCCCTGGCATGATCAAGCTGCAGCATCTGGCGGATGAGGTCCGCACTGCGGAGCTGCCGGATGGCAGTGTTGCCGGAAGCAAGCTTGCGCCTGGTTCGGTAAGCTCTTTTCAACTGGCCCCGGGCAGCATATATGGAGGCCATTTGACTTCGGCAGCAGTGGACAGCCGCCATATTCGCCCGGGCAGCATTCATCTGGAGCATCTGGCCGAGGGGACGTTGGCCTCCGAGCTGCCGGATGGCAGCATCGGCAGCGATAAGCTGGCGATAGGCTCGGTTAACTCGGTGCATTTGCAGCCATTGAGCATATACGGCGAACATCTCACGGACGGCGTCCTGGAAGAGCGCCATTTGAGCCCCGGCATCATCAAGCTGGAGCATCTGGCCGAGGGGACGTTGACCTCTGAACTGCCGGATGGCAGCATTACCGGGGATAAGCTGGCCCTTGGCAGTATTGGAACCGGCAAGCTCGCGGAAGGAGCGGTGGGAAGCGCAGAGCTTCAGGATGAAGCGGTGGAAGCCTCCAAAATAGCTTCATTCGCCGTTCAATCCCGCCATCTGGAAGAAGAGAGCGTGCAGAGCTACCATATTGCTCCCGGCGCGGTGACCGGGGATCATTTGGCGCCTGGTTCGGTGAACGCGGAGCATCTGTCCTTCAGCCCGGTGCAGAGTGCAGGAAACCGCGAGGTGCTGCAGCAGTTCGGCATGACGGCGTTCATGTTCAACGGTGACGAGGAGAGCGTAGAGGTGGCGGTTACTTTTGACGAGAGCTATGGTCATACCGGCTATGTGCTCGTCGCCATGACCAATCAGCCGTTCTTCCATGCTTCACTGAAGAGCAGATCGGCCGGAGAGGCGGTAATTCAGGTAGTTCGGCTGCGTGAGACCATGTATTTCTATGGCGTATTATCCTGGATTGCTCTTGGTTCCCCGTCAGTGAAGCCAGCCGTGAATCACCGGGCGTTCGATTAAGCGTCTGGAGCAGAGAACAAGCTGAAAGAGGTATAGTTTCAAGGAACGACGCATCCGTTCCTATTGTGATATCGGCGCAGCCATTGGCTGCGCTCTTTTTGTTGTCACAATAAACTTTACCTGCTGCACACATAAAGTTCCTGACAAGTACTGGCTATAAATCCGCCTTTGTTTCTAGCTGAAGCAGGTGCCGCCCTTCATCAAGTATGGTGTGCAGCCGCACCTTCATGCTGTCAGTTGTTTCCGCCAAAGGCCGGCCTGCTTGGGGGTTCGCCAAAGAACAGGCAATTGTCCAAATTTCTGTACGGAGTGAGACATTGGCCGTTACCCGGACCAGCCGATTACATAGACTGTGATGTAACCCTCAGCCCGGAGGCTATGCCCTGCAAGGAAGGTGGATGAGCTTGAAGAACAAACGAACCTCTGCCCGCCGCATGGGGCGGCGGGCTTCGCAAACAACACGGCGGACTTCCCGGCCGATGCGGCCAGCCGCACCGCTCCCTGTGGGGAATCATCCCGAGCCTTATGTGTCGGTAATTATTCCGGCGATGAATGAAGCGGGAACGATTGCCAAGGTGATTGCCGGGGCGAGGAGAGTCCATCCCCGCTGTGAGGTTATTGTGATTGTTAACGGCTCTGCCGATCATACGGCAGAGATTGCATTGTCCCTGGGAGCACGCGTCATCAGCTTCGAGCAGCCGCTTGGACACGATGTCGGCCGCAGTCTCGGCGCGGAGGAAGCGAAGGGTGAAGTCCTGCTCTTCACGGACGGAGATCTTCCCATTTCCGCTTCCCAGTTGCGCCCGTTCGTGGCTGCAGTCAAACGGGGAGTAGACGTGGCATTAAATGATTATTCCGGACCGGTGCGCAGCAAGTTCCCCCATCCTGTGGTGCTCTCCAAATATGCGCTGAACATCATGCTTGGCCGCCCGGATTTACAAGGCTGTTCGCTGACGGCGGTTCCCCATGCGATTAGCCGCAGAGCGCTTAATACACTAGGAGCCTCTTTGTTATCCCGTCCGCCGCTGGCCTACGCCCAGGCCGTGCTTGACGGGCTGCTTGTAAAGGCAGTGCACAATGTTCCTGTCGGGAAACTGAACGCCGTTCGCCGTAAGAGAGGAGGCACCGACCCCTTGCGGGAGGTGATTCTCAGGGACCATACGGATGCTGTCGGCCTGCTGCTTGAGCGCACAGGAGACAGAGCGGGCTTCAGTGACGGAAGCCGGCGGAGGGAGATGGTGAGATGATGGCAACTGCGCTCAAGACAACATCCGGCCCGCAGCCGAAGGCATTCGTGACAGCCAAATCTCCCGTCCGCCGTGCCGGTGCGGCACCCTCCCGGCGGAGCCGTACCGGAGCCAAGGCTGCCGGCCGCCGGAAGGCGGCGCAAGCTGCGGCTATCCGTCCTGCCGGCCGGGCCAACGCGGGAGCCGCCGCCCTCAAATCTGCCGTCCGGCGCAGGGCAGCCGCCGGAGCAACGGACGCCGGCAATGCTCATGTTCCCCGCCGGGAGGAGAAGAGTCTGCCAAGTCTGCGCGGCACTCTATCAGTGATTATCTCGGCGCGCAACGAGGAGCAAACGCTGCCCCCCCTGCTGAAGCAGGTGATGCGCCTGAATCCGGCCGAGATCATCGTGGTGCTGAACGGCTGCACCGACAACAGCTTTCAGCACTCCAGGCTGTGCAAGATAGCCACGGTCATACATTGCCCGGAATCCGCCGGGCATGATGTGGGGCGGGCGCTTGGAGCCAAGCTTAGCCGGGGGGATATTCTGCTGTTTCTGGACGGTGATATGACCATTCCCGCATCACAGTTGGTCTCTTTTGCCGCCGCAGTAGATGACGGTGTCGATGTGGCGCTAAATGATCTGGATGCACTGCTGCCTTCGTTCGAATTAAGCGATGATGTCACCCGCTGCAAAATGTACCTCAATGCCGTGCTGGGCCGGAGTGATCTCGGCGTCAGCTCCATGACCGCAGTCCCTCATGCGTTGTCCCGCCATGCGCTGGAGAGAATCGGATACCGTGAATTGATGGTTCCCCCCAAAGCGCAGGCCATTTCAATTATGGAGAAGCTGCGGGTGGAGAAGGCGGGGACGGTAAATGTCATCACGAATAACCGGATTCGCCAAGGGAATACAGGCGCGGGTAATGCCATGGAGCAACTGATTGCCGGCGATCATGCCGAAGCGCTGCGCAAGGTTCTTATGCAGCGGGAGGCAGACGGGCTTGTGACCGGAGAGAGTCTGCTGGAGCAGCGGAGGCAAATGGCTGCGTGGAGGAACAGAATATGACGCTGACCAGTATTATTATCCCGACCTTCAATGGGCTCAGGCTGCTGCGGCCCTGCATCGAATCAATCAGGGCCTACACCGGGACGCCATATGAAATTATCGTGGTCGACAATGGTTCACAGGACGGTACGGACGAGTATTGCCGCGACAATAAGCTGGCTTTTATCTCACTTCCCGAGAACCGGGGGTTCCCCGTTGCCTGCAATTTGGGGCTTCAGCTCGCCTCGGGTGATGAGCTGCTGCTGCTGAACAATGATGTTGTTGTCTCGCATAACTGGCTCGATAACCTGAAGAATGCCTTGTACAGTGCGCCGGATGTCGGCATCGTAGGTCCCGTGACGAACTATGCCAGCGGGCGGCAGCGGGTGGAAACTGCCTATACGGATATTTCGGGCTATCATGCCGAAGCAATGGCGGTACATGCACAGGGTGCTGCGGGATGGATCGAGATCCGGCGTCTGGTGGGCTTGTGTTTTTTATTCAAAAGAGAGCTGATGGATGCCATCGGCCTCCTGGATGAACGGTATTCCCCCGGTCATTTTGAGGACGATGATTACTGTTATCGTGCCCGGATGCGGGGCTACAGGCTGCTGATTGCCGGGAATTGCCTGGTGCATCATGAAGGAAGCGCCAGCTTCAAGGAGGTATACTCCTCCGAGATTCAGGAGCTGGTGCTGCGCAACCGCAAAATTTTTATGGATAAATGGCATGTGGACCCGGCACAGTTCATCTGAAATGTTGACCTGAAGGCCAAAGACACAGATAAGAAGGAGGAAAGTAAGTGAAAGGAGTCATACTGGCGGGCGGAACAGGATCAAGACTATATCCGCTGACCCGGCTTATGAACAAACATTTGCTTCCGGTCGGCAAATATCCTATGGTGTGCTACGGTATAGAGCGACTGCGCCGCGGAGGAATAACCGATATTCTCCTGGTCATCAGCAAGCAGTCTGCAGGGCAGTATACGGATTTTTTGGGCAGCGGCGTGGAGTTCGGCGTCTCGCTGACTTATAAAATCCAGGAGGCTGCCGGAGGCATTGCGGAAGCGCTGGATCTGGCGAAGGGCTTCATTCTTCCGGGTGAACGGTTTGTTGTGCTGCTTGGTGACAATCTTTTTATGGATGATCTGACGCCTTATGTGGAGAAGTATCTGCGTCAGCCTCAGGGAACGGCAAAAGTGCTGCTGAAGCCGGTGGACGATCCGCGGAGATACGGGGTTCCGGTATTTGACGCTCAGGATTCCGCCTGGATCTCCTATATCGAAGAGAAGCCGGAGCATCCGAAGACGGAATACTGCGTGACCGGAATTTATATGTATGACGAAGCCGTGTTCGATATTATCCAGCGGGTATCCCCTTCCAAAAGGGGAGAGCTGGAAATTACCGATGTGAACAACCTTTATGCCGCTGACCGCAAGCTCAGCTACGATGTGCTTCAGGAATGGTGGAGTGATGCGGGAACGTTCCAGTCGCTGCATGAAGCGGGGGAAAAGCTGAAAGACACGTTGCCTTAAGGCGCGTGTTTTTTTGCTTTGCAGTTGAACTCTGCTGCTGCGTCCTTCCCCGCCCCTAGCCGATTACAGCTTCGGCCTGGCAATCCGCCACCAGATAAGGTCTTCAGTCTCGCGGTACTTTTGTGCGCCCAGGTGCTCAAGAACTTTGTGTGAGGCGGTATTGTCTTTCTCGGTATCGGCGATGGTCCACAAGGCCTGGGGATCGCTGAAGATCCATTCGCTAATGCGCCGCACTGCCTCGGTGGCGTAGCCCCTCTTCCGGTGGCTCTCGTCAATCACATATCCAAGGATAACTTCGCCTTGTGCGTTCGGGCGGCCCTTAAGAATGATGAATCCGATCAGACGCTGCTCCTCCTGCTGAATAATCGCCCAGTTGGTCAGCCAGGGATAATTCAAGGGGTCCTGAAGTACCTTGGAATGTCTGACCTGCATGGCGTATTGCATTTCATCATCCAGCACAGTTCCGCTGGGCTTCAGGCCGAGCCTCTGCTCCAGTCCGGCGAAATTTACTCCAGCTAAGGATAACTCCGCCAGTGTTAAAGGCCGCAGCTCCAAGCGCTTGCTTACCAATTTCAATAGAATACCTCCAGTTCCAATAGCGCCGTATGTAACTTCATTTGTGGAAAAAAATTCTAATCCATCCCCAGCATAATCCCGGTCTCTGCCCGCTGTCAAATCCTCCGCCCCTCCCTGATGACCGCCAAATTTATGCGTCACAAATTCCAGGCTACCCCCTCGCAACTTACAGGAAAGCCCCGCACCGCCAAGGCTATAGCCGCATATGCTGTAGCAGGGCGTTTGAGCAAAGGAGACATGAAGGTGCAGAGTAAAATAACAAAGGTCCTGCAGCACATGGCCCATACGCACGAACAAATGGCGCGGATTCTCGATGCCGAACGCCATGTGGCCGTCCGTATGTCGCAAATAGTCCATGATCTGCCGGATGCCGAGCCGGATTTCGGCGGATTCAGCGAGCTGGTGGAAAGCACAGGTCAGGTGAACAAGAACATTATTGCATACTTGAACGCACTTGCCGATCTGGAAGAGGCGATGGCTGAAGGGGTAGGAAGAGTCATCAAGGAATTGAACGGTCCGGAAGAAGAGTAGCGTTAAAAAGAGCAGGAGGCGAAAGATGAGCAGAGAAAAGGCTTATCTGCAAATGCTGGAGTCCACCGCTACTATCCAGTGGAACATTGCGATGATTCTCGAAGCCAAAGCGGTGGAAGCGGAAAAAGTAAAGCAGTGGACCCAGCATCATATCCACGCTAGAGCGTTCGAATCCCATGAAGACCAGTTGAAGCAATCCATCTCTATACATGAGGTGGTCGTAGAGCTGCTGGAGGGTTTGACCAAATTGGAAAACGGGTTGTACAGCAATCTAAAAGCAGTGCTGGGCAGCGGTGAAGAAGACAGCGGAGGTTTAGGCGCTTTGGCCAGCGAAGGCTTCGATTTCGGAGAGGACAGCAAATGAGCGGCGGGCTTCTCTCCGAACATGCCGTCAAGCTGGAGATGATCCGCTCCATCGCCCGGAGCCAGGCCGCACTTGCGGACATTTTGGAGAGTATTGCGGAAATTACAGGGCAATCGGAGCTGACGGCCCGCAAGCTTAGCGACAATATCCGAATCTTAAGCCAATATCAAAGCTCGATGTGCCGGATGATGTCCGGTATTTCGCTGCATCAGCCCAAACTGGGAATTCCTGCTGCGCCTTGGCTGAACACTGCCGGTGCAGTCCGGAACCTCCAGAGTACATGGAGTACAGGAGGAGAACGATGATAAGAAAAAAACTCGGAAAGCTGCGTTCAGGCGCCAGAACCCGCAGACGTACACTGCTGTTGTCCCGGAAGGCAAGGGTTCGCAAAGGCACTGCTCGTAAATTACGCAGAAGACTTGTCCCCCGGATAGGCAAGACCAAGAGAAGCCCTCTGCAACGCAGAAAAAGAAGGCTCCGCCGCCGGATTGTTGTCCAGAAAATTCAGGTGGTTCAGCCGCCGGTGCAGGTCGTGCCGGCCGTACCGGCCGTGGCAACCGTCGAAGCGCCGCCCGCGCCGCAGGTGGTTCCGCTCCCCCCGGACCTGGGCGTCTCTCCGGAAACGCCCCCGGGAGACGCCTTTCAGCAGGGCTACACCGAAGCATACAACGTGGGATTCGACGCAGGTTTCGCCAAGGGCTTCGAGGACGGGCATAAGCTGGAGCTGGGCTGATGCGCCAAGAGTCACAGGAAGAGGCGCTCTATGGAGGCGGATGAAAGAAGCCGCCTCCATAGGCAGGCTAACGGAGGATCGTTTCTGCTTGCCGGATATGGTAGACTTCTTTACAGAATCTATATCGGTTCCAATGCCGACGGGAAAGCAGGGATGGATATGAGTGGGAGTAAGATTCGCAAGGCGCGAAGAGCGGATATCGGGGAGATCATGGCGCTGATTGCCAAATGTGTGCAGGTTATGCAGGACGGCGGGAGCGACCAATGGGATGACAAATACCCGAACAGAGAGATCATCACGCAGGATTTGGACAAGGGCACGTTATTTGTCTATGAAGAGCAGGCAGCCATATCCGGCATCATGGTGCTGGACGAGGACCAGGCGGAGCAGTATGAAGCTATCCGCTGGTCGCAGGAGCAAGGGGCGCATTTGATTATGCACCGGCTGGCCGTTCATCCTGAGGTGCAGGGCAAGGGCATCGCCCGCAAGCTGGTTGCTTTTGCCGAGGAATTGGCCCGCAGCGGCGGCTATAGCAGCATCCGGCTGGACACCTATGCCAAGAATACAAGGGCGCTGGCACTGTATCCTTCTCTTGGCTATGAACGCAGAGGCGAAGTGGATTTTCCGGGGCGGACAGCGAACTTCCCGGTATTTGAGAAAGTGCTGACAAGCGAAGCGGAATAATGGACAAGCATTCGAGATTTTTGTCAGATAATATGACGCTTAATAAAGGGTTTTGCGATAAAATAAGTAAAATGAATCAAAAAATTAATTTATGTTATTTTATCTAACCTGTGTTGACAATAAAGTTGTCTTTATTCTATGATGGGATTATTCAGCAAGCAATTGAATAATCCTTTTTTTCGTATATCCTTAATAATTGGTTTAAGGGTCTCTACCGGGAACCGTAAATTTCTGGCTACGAAAATATGCCCAGCATATTTTTGTGGCCTTTTTGTGTTACAAAAGCGGCTAGGGCTGCAGAAGACAAGGGGGAAGATGAAGATGGCGAGCATTCTGATCAAGAACGCAGAGATTATCACGATGAACAAGCAGGAGGAAATCATCCACGGAGATATCCGCATTAAGGGCAACAGGATTGCCGAGGTCGGCAGCGGCCTTGTCCCTCAAGGGGATGAGACCGTAATTGACGCAACGGGCCGCACTGTCATCCCCGGTTTTGTACAGACCCATATTCATCTTTGCCAGACGCTCTTCCGGGGCAAGGGCGATGATCTGGAGCTGATGGACTGGCTGCGCAAGCGGATTTGGCCGCTGGAAGCGGCGCATGATGAGGAATCGCTCTACTATTCCGCCATGCTGGGAATCGGAGAGCTGATCTCCAGCGGCACGACAACGATTGTCGATATGGAGACGGTGAACCATACGGATTTTGCTTTTCAGGCCATTGCGAAGAGCGGTATCCGGGCATTGTCCGGCAAGGTGATGATGGATCAGAAGAACGCGGATGCGCCAGCGGCGCTGCAGGAGGAGACGGCTGCTTCGCTGCAGGAGAGCGTCGATCTGCTGGAGAAATGGAACGGCTACGGGGATGGCCGGATTCAGTACGCGTTCTCGCCGCGGTTTGTAATTTCCTGCACCGAGCCATTGCTGAAAGAGGTGCGTGACCTGTCCGAGCGGTACGGGGTCAAGGTACACACCCATGCTTCGGAGAACCAGGGGGAGATTGAGATTGTCCAGGCGATGACCGGTATGCGCAACGTGGTCTATCTGGATCATCTGGGGCTGGCGAATGAACGCCTGATTCTGGCACACTGCGTGTGGCTGGATGAGGAGGAGCGGCGGATTCTCCGCGACCGCAGGGTCCATGTCAGCCACTGCCCCGGTTCTAATCTGAAGCTGGCCTCCGGTATTGCCGACACGCCGGGCATGCTGCACGATCATATTCATCTCAGCCTTGGGGCAGACGGTGCGCCGTGCAACAACAACCTGGATATGTTCAATGAAATGCGCCTGGCCGCCATTATCCAGAAGCCGCATCACGGGCCGACTACGATGGATGCGAGAAGCGTCTTCCGCATGGCAACCATTGGCGGGGCCAGAGCGGTAGGCATGGAGGATCAAATCGGCAGCATCGAAACAGGCAAAAAAGCCGACCTGGCCATTCTGAATCTCTACAATTTTCACACCTTCCCCTCCTTCGATGTAGACCCGATCTCCCGCATTGTCTATTCCGCTACCCGCGCTGATGTGGAGACTACAATCGTCGATGGAGAAATCCTGATGGACAAAGGGGTGATGAGGACAGTGGACAAGGATACCGTGCTGCATGAGGCCAACCGTTCCATCAAGAGGCTGCTGTCATACACCCCCCTTGGTTAATTTCCCTGATCGTTGGGGCATTGTTTCAATGCCCCAAAACATTATCTTGAAGATAATGGAACACTGCTGTACACTTATTATTAATCTAATAAAAAGTAATTTAAAAGGATGTGGGCATATCCCCTGTGACATACAGTACGTTACAAATTAAACAAATGAATATTGGGCTGGTCAAACAGGCCTTAAAGACACAGGAGTCTGGAACGAAAGCAGAGCTTGCCGGCCAAACCAGCCTGAGCATAGCCACTTGCAACACGATATTAAATGAACTTGTCGCTACCGGCGAAGTAATAGAGCTGGGACCGAATGAATCAAGTGGTGGAAGACCCGCCAAAAAATACAAGTACAACGCCGACTTTGGCTGTGCCGTTTGTTTGCTTGTCAAGACAAGTGGAGACCTGTACTCCATTGAGTGCAGCATCGTAAATTTGGTTGGAGACATTGTTAAAGCGGAAACGCTTGAAGATCTGAAGCATGTAGATATGGACGTCATTGATCAGCTTATCGGACGGCTCGCCGGCGAGAGCAACCATGTTATGGCGCTGGGCATTGGCATACCCGGTGTCGTCTCCGGCGGTGTAATTGGGGTCTGCGATGTTCCTGATCTTGTCGGCAAGGCGTTAGGACCTTATTTGGAAGAAAAATATGAAATGCCTGTCACGGTAGAAAACGATATGAACATGACCGTCTATGGCTTTTATCATTTGCAGCATTTTGAAGAAGAAAAAACATTTGCTGTCGTGACCTTTCCGGAGAATCAATTTCCAGGTGCAGGGTTTATCGTGGATGGACGGATATTGTCAGGGAATACGAAATTCGGCGGGGAAGTATCCTTTTTGCCTTTCGGCATGACCCGTGAGGAGCAGCTCCGGCAGCTTCATACCGCCGAAGGTTTTGTCCGCCTGGCTGTTCAAGTACTGACCTCCATCATCGCCGTCATTAATCCGGTCACCATTGCAATTACAGGGGAACTGCCGCAGCAAGCGCAGCTTGACGATTTTCATGAGGGCTGCCGAAAGAACATACCGGAAGAGCATATGCCGCTGCTTTTCGTTCAAAACGATACCAATCGTGAATATATGAAAGGGGTGGTCATGACGACTTTGGAAATCTTGAATTCCCCAGCGCAATGGATTGAACAAAGACAATAATCAGGAAGAAGGAATACAGTGGGCAAGCGTGATAGCAAATTCAACAAAACTTATGCCATGCAGTTGGCTACCATTTTTTTGGGATTCGTTATTTTTGGATTTTCGGAAAATATTAAGGGGCCCGCGATCCCGCGCATTCAATTTGATTTTATGCTGAATGAATCGCAGCTCGGGACACTATTGTCCCTGAACGCTCTTGGTTATTTGATCGCATGTTCCTTTACAGCGTATTTAACTAGAATATGGGGAATCAAGACCGTAACGGTCACGGCCCTGGGAACGATGGCTGTCTCCGGCATACTCATTTACTTTTCGCACAGTTATCCCTTGTTCTCAGCTTCATATTTCCTGATGTACATCGGGAACGGCATGCTGGAGATCGGCCTGGCCGTGCTGGGCGCACGCATATTTGTAAAAAACACGGGAACGATGATGAATCTATCCCACGGCTTCTACGGGCTTAGCTCCACGGTTGCCCCGCTGATTGCGACAGGTCTGATGAAGGTCACAATCAACGGATATACGCTGGACTGGCGCGGAATGTATCTGATTATGCTTTTATTGTCCGTGGTGCCGATAATTTTTGCGATGTTCAGTACTTTTCCGGGAGATAACGTTCAGCATGAGGAGCGCATCTCTTTACGAAGCTTGCTGAAGGACCCCGTTCTATGGCTGATGGTGCTCATACTCTCCTTTGGCGTGACGTCTGAGCTGGCTGTGGGCGGATGGCTTGTGAACTTTCTGGAAAAAGCGTACAGATGGGATACAATTACGGCTTCGGGGCTGCTGTCCGCCTTTTTCTTATGCTTCGCGCTTGCGCGGCTGCTGCTCGGTCCGTTGACGGATAAAATCGGGTTTACGTTATCGTTGATTATATTTTCAGGCTTTTCGGCTCTCTGCACGTTTGTGGCGATCTTGGGCGGGGAAGGCTTGGCCTTCCTGTTTGCCGCTTCCGGCGCAGGGATTGCAATGATCTATCCGACGGTTATGGCGCTGATTGCCCGAAGATATCCCAAGGAAAGCGATACGGCGATTACGGTTACTGTTACGCTGATGGGGCTGGGCAGTGTGATTGGCAATTATGCCGTCGGCGGGGTTATCGAAGCTGTCAAAAAGCTGTTCGGTGCAGATTCACAGCTAGGGCTGCTTCGCGGACTTCAGGCAGGCTACGGAATTATAGGCTTATGCGCGGCGCTGAGTGCGGTCAGCGGTTTGCTTTTATATTCTTATCTATACAAACGCAAAGAGATCATATAAGAGAGGAATATAGTTATGCAACCGAAAACCGAAAAAGAAAAAATGATAGATGGAGAGCTGTATTCTGCCGCTGACCCGGAGCTGGTGAAGGAGCGTTTGAACGCCCGGAGGCTGACAAGAGGGTTTAATCAATCCACGGAAACAGATGATACCCAAAGAATAGAGCTTCTAAGGGAACTGTTCGGATCAACCGGCAGTAATTTTTCCGTCGAACCCTCGTTCCGTTGCGATTATGGTTATAATATCCATGTCGGCGAGAATTTCTATGCCAATTTTGATTGTGTATTTCTTGACGTGTGCGAGATCCGTATAGGCGATAATTGCTTTTTGGCTCCGGGAGTACACATTTACACTGCGACGCACCCCTTGGAGGCCCGGGAGAGAATCAGCGGAGCGGAGTTTGGCAAGCCGGTCACGATTGGTCATAACGTGTGGATTGGCGGACGTTCGGTGATTAACCCCGGTGTGACAATAGGCAACAATGCAGTTATCGCTTCCGGCTCAGTGGTTACCAAGGATGTTCCTGATAACGTTGTAGTGGGCGGTAACCCGGCTAAGTTCATTAAAGAAATTGGATGACGGTGAATACGCTGATATCAACTAATGCTGTAACCGGCGGAGGGGAGGTACCCTCTGCCTTTTTTTGCTTTTTAGCAATACAGGGAACTTATCGGCCAGTTTTGTGGTCATATGTAGTGAGGTGAAGACATTGGATTTGGGTGTGGAACTGGAACTGGATGGTCTGAAGCGTGCTCAGGCGATGAATGAAGAGCAACTGAGGCGAATTATGGACCTGTACGGCGATGATATATGGAATTATATCTATTACCTCACCAAAAGTGCCGATATTGCGGATGATCTGGCGCAGGAGGTGTTCATTAAATGCTTTTACCGGATCGGGACCTACCAGGGCTCCTCGTCCCTTAAGGCCTGGCTGTTCACCATAGCGAGAAATACGGTGTTCTCCTATCGCAAATCAAAGTTCTTTCGGTCGGGTCTTAACCCGCTCAACTACAGCTTATCTGATGAACTGTCTGGAACGGCCCGCTCAGCAGAGATGGAGTATCTGGGAAACCGCCGGGTTGACGAAATCTGGAGCGTCATTATGAAGCTTCCGGACAAATTCCGCGAGGTGCTGGTGCTGGATTTGAAAGCGGAGCTGACCATTAAAGAAATCGCTGAACTGACCCGGCTGTCCCCCGGAACCGTCAAATCCAGGCTGCACCGTGCGCGTCAGAAAGTCCAGGAGAAATTAAGGGGGATGGAGTCATGAAGGAGCGGGAACCGAAGTGGTATGAAGAGGCGCGGAAAGGGCCATTCCGGGAAGCGGGGTTTACGGATAAGTTAGCCGACAATGTTACTATGCGCCTGCGGACCCCCCCTTCAGACAGGGAACGGGCTGGGAAAAGACTGCGCTTAAGCTTCATCGCGGCAGCGATCCTTTTCCTGCTGGCCGGAGCGGGAGCCTTTTTACAACAGAAAGGTCTTCTGGGAGAAGGCAGACAGGCGGGCTTCTTTTACCAGGAGGCGAGAACACCCGACCTTACCGATATGGGAATCCGCAAGATAGCTGAACGAACGATGGAGCAGCAGCTTGGGAAGAAGCTTCCTTTTGCGAGTCTGGAGCGGATGGAGCCCATTCATCAGGCAAGGATCGTTTTTGGCACAGGAGAATTCACCAGTACCATCAGAATCAATACAGAGACCGGAGAAGTGACGGAGTGGAGTATGAGCGCATTTTATAGCCTTGGGGAAATCGAGTCCAAGCTTATCAGTGATGCTGCCGTGAAGCTGCGGGACAATGGGTATGAGGGGGATTTTACAGTTACCGGGCTTAAACATTTAACATATTACTTTCCTGAAGCAGACCGAGGCGTCGAGACCCATGACATTCTCTTCGGGAAGGAGGGGCGGATAGACTATGCGAACGGCATATATGCCGGGGCGACTCTCAATCTGGACGCGGATAAGGTAAGTGAGGACGTGAAGCGGAAAGCTGAAACGGCGCTCAAACTTCTTAGAGACCATGGGGCAGATCATTTGTACCAAATCACCCGGGGTCTGGCTCCGAAGTGGGATGTAATCACTTTAATATACGGAGAGAATGAAAATGGGGCTTCTACAGTTATCATGGATTATGCCACGCATGAACTCCTGCAGGTTGAGGACAACTCACTTTACATTGAGGGTTCATACGATTCCGGGATTCGTGGGGAGCAGGACACAAAGCTGCTGGCAATGGATAACGCCAAGCTGCAAAGGTCGGCTGCCGTTCTTGCAGATGAACTGTTTGGCATTCATCTGGGGGACTACACTATTGTCAGTAAAACGCCGGGTAATATTTTGTTTGAGAGCCCTGGAGGAGAGTCTCGTATCAATGCCGCATTTAATTATGAAGGGGCATTTTACAGCATGGGACGGCAGAACACCACTCCTGAATGATGAAATGATGCGGTAACAAATAGTTTTTATTAGGGACGTATGCCTGTACAGGGCTGCGTCTTTTTTTGATAACCATTTCAAGTATTGCTATACTAGTTAAATGTGATATTTTACAGAAAAAGAGAACTAGGTTTACAAAATTAATATACAAGTTAAGAGGGGAAGCAATGAATGAGAGCAAGCATGTGCGGGTGGGGGCGCATTTCTATATCGTTGCAGGGCTGATCTGGCTGAAGCTGCTGCTGCTGAGAGGGTTGTTTTTTGAACGGATTGCCTGGGAATGGATCGCGGCGGATCTGGCTCCTGTGCTGCTGCTAATGGGGATTCTAGCATTTGTGATTCCTGCGAGGATGAAGACTGCGGTCTACTGGAGCTTCAACGGCTTATTGTCGCTGATTCTGTTTGCGTCCAGTGTCTATTTCAATCATTTCGGTTCGGTGCCGACGTATCTGGCTTTCTATGAGCTTCATCAGGTATTTCAGGTGAAAGAGAGTGTAAAATCGACCATCCAGATTATTGATTATCTGTTTTTCGCGGATCTTGTGGTTATGATTGCTTACAGTCTATTCCGCAGATGGAAAAGGGGGCCGGCGCTCCCCCTGCGGCGCCATGTGTCGCCGGCAGCGCGGAGCGTCCAGTGGATCGTCATTCTGACGGCGATTGTCGGCGGCGGCTCGCTGTCCGCTTACTCTATTCATGCAGCACGCGGCATTACGAATGAGCTGGTGCAGGCCGAGAGCGCCGGGTTCCTGAACTATGAGGTGTTCGCGGCTATTAAAGCGCAGGAGGATAATGGCCTCATCGGCACCGGAGACATCAAGGAAACCATCGCCAAGGTGGACACTCTAGAGGCTTCTTATTCTTACAGCAGCAAGCCTGCGGGAACCGTACCGGATTACTTTGGTTCGCAAAAGGGCAAAAATGTAATTGTGGTTCAGATGGAGGCCTTTCAGAACTTTCCGCTGCATCAGTCGCTGGAGGGGCAGGAGCTGACACCGGTGCTGAACCGCTTGGCCGGGGAAGGCTATTATTTCCCGCATGTCTATCAGCAGATCGGCGCGGGCAATACCTCGGATGCCGAGTTTATGAGCAATACCTCCATTTATCCGATTGCCTCGCTCGCGATGTCAACGGGCTTCGGGGACCGGGTGCTGCCGAGCCTGCCGCGTCTGCTGGAAGCCAAAGGGTATGAAGCCTACACCTTTCATGTGAACAAGGTCGGCTTCTGGAACCGCAATGAGCTGTATCCTGCGCTGGGCTTCAGCGGCTATTATGACAAGAATTATTTCCATAATGACCACTTCAATTCCTTCGGCGCCTCCGACGAGCAGCTCTACATCACTGCTGTAGAGAAGCTGACAGAGCTGAAGAAGAAAGGGACTCCCTTCTATGCGCAACTGGTAACGGCGTCAAGCCATCATCCGTTCAAAATCCCGGATGCCTTCAAAAGAATCACACTGCCGGACAAGCTGAAGAATACGATGCTTGGCGATTATCTGACCGCGATCAATTACACGGACTATGCCATTGGCACGCTGATTGAAGGGCTGAAGCAAAGCGGGCTATGGGACAACACCGTGCTGGTGCTGTACGGCGACCACTTCGGCCTTCAGCCGCAGGATGTGCCGCCGGAGCAGGTGCAGGATGCACTTGGAATTCCTTATGATTCGCGGGTCAGCCGCTTCAATATTCCGCTGATTGTGCATGCGCCGGGGATGGCAGCCGGGCAGGTTGTGAACCGGACCGGGGGGCAACTGGATATTCTGCCGACCCTTGCCAATCTGCTGGGTGTGTCGCTGAAGCAGGAAGGGTTCACTGCCTTTGGTCACGATCTGCTGAACATTGACCGCAATGTGGTTGGCATGCGGTATTATTCGCCGACAGGGACCTTTTTTAATGATGAGATTATGTTTGTGCCGGGCAAAGGCTTCACGGACGGTGAAGCAGTGTCGCTGGACACGCTCCAGCCGGTCGCTGATTTCAGCAAATACCAGAGCGACTATGACTATGTGCTGAAGCTGATGAGTTTGTCGGATGAATATGTGAAGCTGCTTCCGCAGCGGTAAGGAGAACTCATGAAACGATTGTTCAAGGCGGAAAATCTCGCTGTGCTCGGCGGCTGCGGGCTGATCATCTATCTGCTGTTTCTGCAGCCGTTTGTCGGCGTTGCCGACAATGGCGATTTCTTGCGGATGATGAATACGGTCGGGCTGAATTACTATGATGCCGCGGAAGGCTATGCCGACCGCTTCTTCAGCTTCAGCCATGCAAGATTCTCTTATGAGAATTTGTTCAAGGGCTTTTATCCGTCCTCGCAAATTTTGCTGGTGCTGGTGCCAAGGCTGCTGGCGGGGCTGGTGCATGGCAGCTATTTCGATATTCGTCTGCTTGCGGCGGTGTATGCCCTGCTGCTGCTTGCGGCAACTTGGCTGATCGTCAAGACGGGCGCGCGCGGCTCCTGGATTGCGGGACTGCTGCTGGGTGCGGCAATGCTGGTCGTATTTTATGACATCGGCTATTTAGCCTACTTCAATTCACTGTTCGGTGAACCGGTGTCGATGGTAGCCATGCTGCTTACCTTTGCGCTGGGGCTGAGACTGGCGTTGCAGGAACGGCCGACCACCAAAGGCTTGACACTGTTCTTCATCGCCGTGCTGTTTCTAATCTGCTCCAAAATTCAGAATGCGCCGGTTGGACTTGCTTTCTCGCTGATCTTCCTGCGGCTGATGACGCTGGACGGCACGGGGAACTGGCGGAAGCTGGCTCTGCGGTTTGCGGTGGCGGTGTCCCTTATCTCCGTCATTATGTACGTCGCTGCTCCCAAAGAGCTGAAGCATATCAATCTCTATCAGACGGTATTCTACGGGATATTGAACGAGTCGCCGGATGTGCAGGGGGATTTGCGTGAGCTGGGGCTTCCGCAGAGGCTGGAGGTGCTGGCGGGGACGAACTATTTTCAGACGGATACAGCCATTAAGCAGGATGATCCGTCGCTCCAGGCGGATTTCTATGACCGGGTATCTCACAAGGACGTGCTTTTCTTCTATATTAAGCATCCTTCGCGCCTTCTGGAGGGCATGAAATATGCCGCCAGTAACAGTATGGACATCCGTCCCTATTATCTGGGGAACTATGAGAAATCGGAAGGCAAGCCCGAAGGGGCGTTATCCTATACCTACAATCTCTGGAGCCAACTGAAAAAAGAGTACTTGCCGCATACGCTCGGCTTCCTCTTAATCTTCTATCTCGTCTATTATGCAGGGGTGCTGCACGAGCATTTCCACAGCCGGAAGCGGAGCGAACGGATTGCCGCAGAGCTGCTGATGCTGCTTGGCCTGATTGGGCTGTTCTCCTTCCTGGTCCCGATTCTCGGGGATGGCCGGGCTGATATCGGGAAGCATTTGTTTCTGTTCAATGTCAGCTTTGATATGATGGCTGTGACGATGTTCGGCTGGCTTGTCCATAAGATCATTAAGGTTGTAAAAATCATTGCTAGATAAAAAAATACGTAAAGACACTTATGCGGAAGCTGGATGGATCCGTGCAAGTGTCTTTTTGTGTTTCCTTCAGTCATCCCCCAGCAGCTCCCGCAGCATCCCCTGGCGGTCATTCATAAAAGCTTTGGTGACGGAGTAGTGTTCCGTGTCTTCCAGCATGGTGGGCCGGATGCCTCCGCCTTCCAGCAGGTAAATGTCAGAACCGGGGTAAGACATCAGAATCGGCGAGTGGGTGGCGATAATGAACTGCGAATGCTGCTCCACCAGCTCGTGCATCCGTACCAGCAGCGACATCTGCCGCAGCGGAGAGAGCGCCGCTTCCGGCTCGTCGAGAATATAAAGGCCTTGTCCGCCAAAGCGGTGGACAAAGGCGGCGAAGAACGATTCCCCGTGTGACTGCTCATGCAGAGATTTGCCCCCGTAGGAATTTTTAATCATGCCTCCGCTCCCCGGCTCCTCATCCAATTGATCAATATAGGATGCCACATTATAGTAGCTCTCCGCGCGCAGAAAGAAGCCGTCCCTCGGACGTTTCACCCCTTTAACAAGCCGCAGATAGTCATGCAGGCTGGAGTGTGAGGAACGGGTATTGAAGGAGAAATTCAGCGTCCCCCCTTCCGGGTTGAACCCCCAGGCTGCAGCAATACCCTCCAGCAGTGTGGATTTCCCCGTCCCGTTCTCACCGACAAGAAAGGTAACCCGGTTCTGAAAAGCAAGCCGTTCAAAGCTGCGGATCACCGGCAGATCAAACGGGTAGCTCTGAAAGGAGGGAACCCGTTCGCGGAGCAGCTCTGCTTGGCGGATATATAACATTGCGTTGTCCATTGCATACATTATCTCACGCTCCTAATCTTCTAATAGACTCATGGGCGGCGGCCGAAAGTCCAAACATTCCCCGCAGTTACGACCAGACCCCAATATGAAAATCTATAGTTCAACTTATTCATAAGTGTAGCTTGCGTGGAAATAATCTGCAAAGGTTCGGGCAAGCCGGGTGAAAGACAGGGGGCATTTGCCAATTTCGGCGGGATACAGACATATGTCCATGAGGCGGATGCTGACTCCGCATATAGTTATATTGTCTTGAGAATATGACGGGGCAGGGTGAAAGCCGTGAAAGCAAAAACGAGAAACATGCGTCCGCGGGATTACCGCGACGGTTACGAGGAAGGATACCGGCTCGGCTTGTGCGAAGCTGTGATGCGCCTGAATCCGCCGGTAGCGGGAGCATGCCGGCCGCTCAAGCTGATGTATATCCCCCAGGGCTTTCAAGCCATTGATACAGGAGTAACAGATGCCTTGCAGCAGCTTGTAAGCGAGCTTCTGATCGGCTCGCCGGAGACCATGCTGGAGATGGCGGCTCATGAGCTGCCGGGAGCCGTGCTTGTAATGAACGGGCTGCACGTGTTCCCCGAGAATCATCTGGAGCAGATTGCAGAAATACGAAAATTGGGTATTCCTACGGCGATCTGGTTTGTAGATGATCCTTATTTTACGAAGGATACTTCGGTTATTTGCCACCATTACGACCATGTATTTACGCATGAACTCGGCTGTGTGGACTTCTACCGGTCGCTGGGAGTGAACTCTGTTCATTACCTTCCGCTGTGTGTCAATCCGCAAATGTTCTATCCGCGCCGCACCGGTCCGCAGTATCAATACGATGTTGTCTTTATCGGCAATGCTTTCCGCAACCGGACAGAGCTGTTTGACGAGCTGGCTCCGTTTCTTCACGGTAAGAAGGTGCTGATTGCCGGAGGCTTCTGGGAACGGCTGACTGCTTTTGAAGAGCTGTCGCCTTATATCAAGGACGGCTTCATCCCTCCGGAGGAAACGGCGAATTATTACAGCGGGGCAAAGCTGGTCATTAACATCCACCGTCCGTGGGAGGGCGGGCAGGACAACCGGAACAGCTATCAGCTCCCCTCCCGCTCCATCAATCCCCGAACCTATGAGATCAGCGCCTGCGGGACGCTGCAGCTAACAGATGTCCGGGACGATCTCGGCAGCCACTATCGTCCGGGCAAGGATTTGGATATTTTTTCTAATCCTGAAGAACTGAAGCTTAAGATTGATTACTACCTGAAGCATGAGAAGGAACGCAGGAAGCTTGCCCTCCAGGGGCTGCATACGACACTTCGCCATCATACGTTTACAGCGCGTCTGCCTCGTTTGCTGGATGTTCTTACTGCACAAGCGTGAAATCCATTAAGGATTAAAGGAGCGAATACTCATGAACAATGATTTTATTATGCCCGCACCGCCCTTTCCACGGACGCCTGCCGAAGAAGAGAAGCTGCGCGGACGGCTGAGCGGTTTTAAGATCGGGTACGATGAAGGCTATCTGCGGGGAAGACTCGCTATTCTGGACGGCCGGCCGGAGGAGCCGATTGCTGTCCGCAACATCCATATTATGTACGTGGCTTCTGGAAAAGGCTACCCTTATTCCCCGCTGGATGATGCGGTTCTGAGCGGGTTGCAGAAGCTGGTCACCCAGGTCACGATCACCGATGTCCGGCAGAATCTGGTAGAGCTTGCGGATGCGCAGCGGCCCGATCTGATGCTGGTGCTGGATGGGATGGATTTGCCGCTGGAGCAGATTGCGACTCTGCGCGCACGGGGTATCAAGACGGCGATTTGGCTGACGGATGATCCTTACTATACGGATTTCACGATGCGGATTGTAGCGCATTACGACTATGTGTTCACACTGGAGCTAAATTGTGTGGAAATCTATCGTGGTCTGGGCTGCAAAGAGGTGCACAATCTGCCGTTTGCCGCCCACAGAGAGCATTACCGCCCAACGACTGGACGTTCACCGGTTAGCCGGGATATCAGCTTCATCGGCTCTGCCTATTGGAACCGGATCAGCTTTTTCCGTGAAATTATGCCTGAGCTGATGAGCTACAACACGATTATCAACGGCATTTGGTGGGACCGTCTGCCTGAGGCCCCGCTCTATGGGGACCGCATTGAAATCGGCAAATGGATGTCGCCGCAGGAAACGGCGCTCACCTATAGCGGCTCCAAAATCGTCATTAACCTCCACCGCTCACACGTTGACGATATAGTCAATAACAATAAGCTGCTCATTCCTGCGGCTTCGCCGAATCCCCGCACCTTTGAGATCGCAGCCAGCGGTTCCCTGCAACTGTGCGATGCCAGGGATGATCTGGGCTCATTTTACAAGATAGGAGAAGAAATCGACACGTTCACAACCCCTCAGGAAATGATGGACAAAATCCGTTATTACCTGACCCATGAGGAAGAACGCCGGGAAATGGTGCTGCGGGCCTTTGAACGGACGCTCAAGGATCACACGTACACCAAACGCCTGAATAAGCTGTTAACTGTCATTTATGGCTGACTGTAACGGAGCGGAGAGCAGGCCGGTGAAAATGTGCGTATATCAGGGGACAGGTGTCGTGCCGGCATCTGTGCCCCCTCAATATACTGGAGCACCGGGCTTCGGCACTTGCCTGCAAGCAGTAAATTGGAGGCTTACGAAGTGAGTTTTACTATGAAGAGAGTTCAGGAAGCGTTGCTCCGTAAAACTAAGCGGATGCTTACGAAGCGAGTTTTACTATGAAGAGAGTTCAAGTAGCGTTGCTCCGTAAAACTAAGTGGATGCTTACGAAGTGAGTTTTACTATGAAGAGAGTTCAGGAAGCGTTGCTCCGTAAAACTTTTAGGAGGTGAATGGCGGCTCCATACCTGCCAGGGAGCGCCGAAACACCATGGCCGACAAAGCGACAATCGTACTCTTTTCCCATGTATCCAATACACGCAGTATAACGGGGGCCGAGAGGCTGCTGCTGCTCTTCAGCCGGGAGCTCTCCCTCTATTTTAATTGTATTCTGGTAGCGCCCCACGAAGGCAAGCTGACACGCCAGGCACGGAATTACGGTCTGAATGTGCAGCTTTTGCCGATCCCTCTGGTCTATGGAGTCTACACACCCTATGCCGGGCTGGAAGCGGATATCCGCAAATTCCAGGAGAGCCGGGAGTACCATGAGCTGAGAAACTGGCTTGCTGCGCTGCATCCGGCTTTTGTCATCACCAGTACTTGTGTTCATGCTTTGCCGGCGCTCGCGGCGAAATCGCTGGGTATTCCGGTAGTGTGGAAAATCTCGGAGACGATAACGGTCAATGATTTCACCTCGGTCAGTGTAGATCTCATACAGAAGAACAGTGATGAAATTCTGGCAATTTCACATACGTCGGTTGGCAGTTTTCCCGAGGATATCCGGCAGACCAAGGTGATTCAGCTTCCGCCGTCCTGGAATGAAACGGAGATCATGTCTGCGGCCTGGAGCAAGCTGCGGGGTGAGCGGCGGCGTGAATTGAAGGTGGCACCGGAGGAGCCGCTAATAGGTTATGTGTCTTCCTTCATTAATAAGGAAAAGGGCTTGGAGCATTTCGTCAAAATGGCCATCGAAGTCTCCGCGCAGCATCCGAATGCCAAATATATGGTTGTCGGCACCCCCGGAGATAAAGGCTACTATGACCGTTGTGTACGTAAGGTGAAGCTGGAAGGGTTGGCCTCCCACTTCAAGTTTGTCGGTTACGAGGAACATCTCTCCGAGGTCTATTGTGCACTGGATGTGCTGGTTGTTCCCAGCCTGATCCGCGAGGGCTTCGGCATGACCGCGCTGGAAGCAATGGTGTTCGGCAAGCCGGTGGTCGCTTATGATTCCGGCGGGCTGCAGGAAATTTTGCAATCTGCCCACTGCGGGGAGCAGCTTGTGGCTGCCGGGGACTTTGGTGGTTTGGCCGAACGCGTGAACAGACTACTGGCTGAGCCCGGGCTGGCGGCAGCGCTGGGCAGTCAGGTGCGGGAACGCGTCGAGGCCGTCTACGGTCCGGCGGCTTACCGCGCCCGCCTGCTGGGGCTTGCGGAGAGGTGGAATCTCCGCTATTGTCTTACGCCGCGGCCGGAAGCCCCCGTCGTGCAGGAGCTGCCCGCAGCGGTAGAGCCGCCCGCAGTGGCAGAGCCGTCCGCAGCAGCAGAGCCGCCCGCAGCAGCAGAGCCGCCCGCAGCGGCAGAGCCGCCGCTGCGGCGTGAGAGCCCCCCGCGCCGTGCAGCCAGGCTGCGCCGGGGCAAGGGCAAGCTCCGGCGCGGCAAGCTGCGGCGCGGCAAATCTCGGGCGCGAGGCCGCTCGCGCCCGGAACGCAAACGGCGCGCCGCGCCAGCCGCGCGCCGGAAGGGCCGCCGCGCGAAGCTTCGCCGCGCGGGGCATCGTGCGCGCCGCCCGGCGGCGAAGCGGCGGCGCAAAGCGGCCTGAGGCCAGCGGGGGAACCGCTGGCCGGATAAGGTGCGGCAGGCGTACCGCCGCACCCGCGCAAGGCGCGCCCAACAACGGCAAAACTGCCGTTGAAATCGCCGCACCCGCGCCCAGCGCGCCCAACAACGGCAAAACTGCCGTTGAAATCGCCGCACCCGCGCCCAGTGCACCCAACAACGGCAAAACTGCCGTTGAAATCGCCGCACCCGCGCCTAGCGCGCCCAACAACGGCAAAATTGCCGTTGAAATCGCCGCACCCGCGCAAGGCGCGCCCAACAACGGCAAAACTGCCGTTGAAATCGCCGCACCCGCGCCTAGTGCGCCTAACAACGGCAAAACTGCCGTTTAAATTCGCCGCACCCGAGCCAAGCGCGCCCGCCCAGCGGCAGGGCTGCAGCTAATCAAAGGGGAGTGAAGCCATGAAGATCATGACGATTTTGGGCACACGGCCCGAAATCATCCGGCTTAGTGTGATTATTCCGCTGCTCGATGAGCACGCGGAGCAGCATGTACTGGTGCATACAGGACAGAATTTCGCAGTCAGTCTCAGCGGGATTTTCTTCGAGGAGATGGGGCTGCGGGCACCGGATTACGTACTGCAGGATAAGCAAGCGGGACTGGGAGGGCAGCTCGCCGCCATGTTCGGCAGCCTGGAGAGCATCCTGCTGAAAGAGCAGCCGGACCGGATTCTGCTGCTCGGGGATACGAACAGCGCGCTCTGCGCCATCCTTGCCGAGCGGATGGGCATTCCGGTAGTGCATATGGAGGCGGGTAACCGCTGCTACGATCTGAAAGTGCCTGAGGAGAAGAACCGCCGTGTCATAGATGCCGTCTCTACCATTAATATGCCTTATACAGAGCAGAGCAAAAAACATCTGCTAAGCGAAGGGTTTCCCAGCCGCCGCATTGTATTAACCGGCAATCCGATCCATGAGGTCATCACACATTACGAACAGCAGATTGGAAGCAGCGATATTCTGGCCCGGCTGAATCTGACGGCAGGCGAATATTTTCTGGTCACTGCCCACCGGGCGGAGAATGTGGATGATCCCGGGTCGCTGCAGCAGATTATGTCAGGCCTGAACCTGGTGGCAGAGCATTTTGGCCTTCGCCTGATTTGCAGCATCCATCCGCGTACCCGCTCGAAGCTTGCCGGGCAAGAGGGGCTGGTAATGAACCCGCTGGTTGAATTTCATGAACCTTTCGGCTTTTTCGATTTTGTCCATTTGGAGCGGTATGCCCGGTGTGCGATCACCGACAGCGGAACGGTTCAGGAGGAATGCTGCCTGATGGGAGTGCCGACTGTAACGATCCGCAGAACCACAGAACGGCCGGAAACCGTTGACTGCGGCAGCAATGTAGTATCCGGAGTGGAGCGTGACAGCATCTTGCGCTGCACCCGTCTTATGACTTCGCTGAGTCCGAAATGGGAGGCGCCGGAGGGTTATTTGACCCCGGATGTCTCAGTTAAAGTAGTCAAATTTCTGCTTGGAGGGAACCTGCATGTTCAATAGTAAAAGGATTTTGGTCACCGGCGGAACGGGTTCCTGGGGACACGAACTCATCCGGCAGCTTTTGCCTCAGAATCCGAAGGAAATTGTGATTTTCTCCCGCAGCGAGTCTGCGCAAGTGGCGATGAGCCGCGAATATGAAGATTCCCGCCTCAGCTTCGTCATTGGTGATATAAGGGACAAGGATGCGCTTATGGCAGCCTGCCGGGGTGTCGATTATATTTTCCATCTGGCGGCGCTCAAGCATGTTCCGGTCTGCGAAGACCAGCCGTATGAAGCGCTTAAGACGAATGTGGTCGGCACCCAGAATGTCATTGAAGCTGCTACTGCTAATCATGTGGAAAAAGCGATTTACATCTCCACCGATAAAGCCGCCAATCCCTCTAACTTCTACGGCATGACTAAGGCGATAGGCGAGAAGCTGTTCGTCTATGCCAACCTGCTTGGCTCGAATACCCAGTTTGTAACTGTGCGCGGCGGCAATGTGCTCGGTACGAACGGCAGCGTGGTCCATCTGTTCATGAAGCAGATCAAGGACAAGGGACAGGTGCGCATTACCGATATGAAAATGACCCGGTTCTTCTTCACCCTGCGCGATGCGATTACCCTGCTGTTCAAAGCTACTGAGGTGAGCATCGGCGGGGAAATATTTGTGATGACCATGCCGACCTGCCGGATTGTGGATCTGGCGGAGGTGCTGATCAAGGCTTCGGGCAAACCGGATGTGAGCATCATCGAAGCGGGTATTCGTCCGGGGGAAAAAATCCATGAAATCCTCATGAGCGATTTCGAGAGCCAGACGACAGTCGTCTACGATGAGCAGTACCTGGTCATTCTGCCTACGCTGGATATGCCTGAGCTGAAAGCCCATTACAGCGTGTATCCGCATGTATCCTTCAGCAGCTTCAGCTCGGAGAACAACCTGATGGACCAGGAGGAAATCACAAATATCCTGATCCGGGGAGGGTTCCTAGAGTGAAGCTGCTTATCCTCGGTGGAAACGGTATGGCGGGTCATATGCTGGCGGATTATTTCCGCCGTCAGGGCAAACATCATGTCTTCTATACAACCCGGGATAAAAGCGATCTTGGCGGGCTGTATGTCGATGCCGATGATATTGCCGGAGTAGAGAAACTGGTCGAAATTGTCTCGCCCCATTGCATTATCAATGCGCTTGGTGTGCTGAACCAATTTGCCGAACGTGACAAAATCAGCGCGTACCACGTCAACGGGTTCCTTCCCCACCGGCTGCGGCGTGCGGCGGACAATGTCCGCGCACGGCTCATCCACATCAGCACCGACTGCGTTTTTGAAGGGACACGCGGCGGTTATACGGAGGACGATAAACCTGACGGAACCTCCGTCTATGCCATAACCAAAAGTCTTGGAGAGGTGCGGGAGCCCGGACATTTGACCATCCGCACCTCCATTATCGGCCCGGAGATCCGCTCCGGCGGCATCGGCCTGATGCAGTGGTTTCTCTCGCAAAAGGGCCGGGTCTCCGGCTATCAGCGGGTCATGTGGAATGGTGTCACCACCCTGGAGCTGGCCAAAGCCGTAGATTCCCTGCTGGATTCGGATGTTTCCGGCCTGATCCATCTGGCTCACCCGGAGCCGCTTAGCAAATATGAGCTGCTCCTGCATATGCAGGCAGCGTTTGGGAAAAAAGATGTAGAGGTCATCCCCGAGGCAACGCCTGTTCAGGACCGCACGCTGGTCAGCACTAGAGCAGACGTACAAGTGCGGCTTCCTTCCTATCCTATTATGCTGGCGGAGCTTGCGGCCTGGATGAGCCAGCCGGGAATGCCCACATGACAGCCCGGAGAGTGCTTATTACCGGCGCTGCCGGATTTACCGGAAGGCATGCCGTAGCTTATTTCAGGGAGGAGGGAGCTGAAGTAACTGCGGTGATCCGCCAGCCGGCAGCGGACTCAGCCCTTTTTCCCGCTGATGTGAAGCAGCACGTATGCGATTTGAGTGACCGGAAGGCGGTCAAATTCATGATTGAAGAGGTTCAGCCGGATGAAGTGCTGCATCTGGCAGGTAAGAACTCGGTGCCGGAATCCTGGCGTGACCCTTTGCTCTATATGGAGACGAATGTCATGGCTACACTATATTTGCTTGATGCGCTGCGCAGCCAGCCGGTCAGCCGTATCCTGGTGGCCGGTTCCGGGCTCAAATTCCGCCCGGGCCTATCAGCAGGGCCGCCTCATCCCTACAGTCTGAGCAAAACCTTGGAGGAACTGGTATCGCTCGCCTGGTGTACGCTGTTCAAGCAGCCTGTACTGCTGGCGGAGCCCTGCAATCTGATTGGGCCTGGCCCATCTACCGGTTTCTGCTCCTTGCTGGCGCAGCATATTGTGCGGAGTGAAGCTGCGGCAGGCGTCACTCCGGCTCCGCCGCCATTCAAGCTTTCCTCACGGCATACCCTGCGGGATTTTCTGGATGTGCGCGATGCGGTGAGAGCATATGATTACATCCTGCGTGCAGGAGAGACCGGAAGGGTGTACCGGATTGATTCGGGAACACAGCGGGGCTTAGGAGAGATCGCGGAGCAACTGCTTGCCCATGCAGCGGTGAAGGTCGGGATGGACTGGGGCCCGAAAGGGGATGAACAGCCTGCAGCCGTTCATCCGGCAGCTACCGTTTCAGACACACAGCAAACATTATCTGCTGCAAATGAAGGATTAGCCGCATCCCGTGAAGACGATGCCAGAACCTTAAGCTGGAGTCCCCAAATCGGTCTTTCCCGCTCGCTTGCGGATATCGTGGACTATTACCGGGCCGGGAGTAAGCAGTAAAGGAGGTGCTTTATGAAGCCCAAAGTGTCAATTATTATTCCTTTTTACAATTGCCCTTATATTGAACAGGCGCTGCAAAGCGCCGTGGCCCAATCCCTGGAGCCTCATGAAATCATCGTGGTTGATGACGGTTCTACCATGCATACGGAACGGATAACGCCATATCTGCCGCGAATCCATTATCTGGGAAAAAGCAACGGCGGCACCGCCTCCGCACTGAATCACGGCATCAGGTATTCGACGGGCGATTATGTAGCCTGGCTAAGCTCGGATGATATGTTCTATCACGACAAGATCAACAACCAGGCGATGTTCATGGAACACAACCGGCTGCTGATTTCTTATACCAATTTCAACTATATTAACGGGCATTCTCAATTGACCCAGATGAATGTGGTCACGCCATTTCCAAGCCATCTACACTATTTGCACAGCTATTTGAACGGCAATCCGATTAATGGCTGTACCGTAATGTTCAAGCGGGAGCTGCTCAGCGCGATCGGGATGTTCGACGAGGGACTGCCTTATACTCATGATTATGATCTGTGGTTCCGTGCCGTTCTGAACGGGTATCCGCCGATTCTGCTGAATCAGACCTTGACCGCCTACCGGCGGCATGAGGGTATGGGAACGATTAAGCATCAAGAAGCCATTCAGGCTGAAGCAGCGGCAACCAATGCCCGCTACAGACCTATGCTCCAGTCCTTGATTGCCTCAATGGGAGGCTGAGCGTAATCAGGCACCATTAAAAGAACCTTCAGCTTGACGTTCTCCGGAAGCTGAAGGTTCTTTGTTTATCCTTCGATTTCTCGCTGAACCGGCTGCCGCCTCTGCCAGAGAACGGCGTAGCCGTTGCTGCTTGTTACACATTTAGTATATAGAAAAATAATTCATCATCTGACGAAAAGCGTCCGCATATTGCCCTGCACCGAACTGGGACACCATATGGCTGCGGCCCTGCTCCCGGAGGGCATTGCGCAGATCTGTATTATCCATCAGCTCCAGCGCTTCACTTACAGCAGCATTAACATCGCCCAGCGGATAGAACTTACCGGTAACATTATGAATAATAAAGGCCCTTACACCGTCGGAATCGGTGCTGAGTACAGGACAGGTACAGCAGACGGCTTCAGCAACCGCATACCCAAACCCTTCCGTAATCGAGGAGGATAGCAGGAATCCGCCCGAACATGCTATGGCTGAGTAATACTCGGGCATCAGGTGATTGGGAAGATTGGTAAAAACCTTCAGCCGGTCTTGCAATCCCAGGTGCGTAAGTTCGGCATCGAATTGCTGTTTCTGCTCCTCTGCGGCAAGCTCCGGATCATGGAACATCCACAGTTGCAGATTCGGCTTAGTATAGAGAAGCTGATGGGCGATTTTCAGGTATTCACTCCAATTTTTATTAGGCTCCAAGCGGCCTATCCAGGCAATAACGGGATCACAAGGGTGATCGACGTGAGTTAGCTGAAATGACTCAACATCTACAATATTAGGAATGACAAAACGCTGCAGCCAAGGACAAAAGCTTGTAAACAGCTCCAGCAAATGATTTGTGGGCGGAATCAGTACCGCATTGCTGTAATTGCGCAAGAAGGGTAGGGCTTCCAGGACCAAATCTTGTGCCGCACTGCGGATTCCAAGGCCCTGGGCTTCGTAAATCAGTGGACCGGCGAATCCCAGCCGGCGTAGACGTTCGAGCATCAGGAAATCCGAGGTAACAATAATGGCATCATACCTGTGCATATCGAGTACTGCTTTGATATCATCATCCCCGGGAGCAATAAACACCGGAAAAGCAGGCTCGTGCTGCATGGCGGAACCCGGCATAATATAAAGAACATGACACTCAATACCGCTGCGCTGAAGCTTCTCGCACCGCAGCTTGTTCAGCGTTTCTACCCCGCCGCTCGCTACATAAAACGTAAACAAAACCCTCATGCTCATCCCTCCTGATTTCCCCTTTGGAGAAACACCGGTGCTCCTTGCAGAATACGGTCTGATGTTTATAGGATACGGCGAAATCCTCTTATCCGTGACGATAACAGGCGCCGGTACCAAATCCTTTCAGCATAGCCTAATGGGATGGAGGCCATCCTAATGACTGTTACGCTCTACACATTACAACTTTAGAGATGGAGGATGAAACATGTTGCGATCGAAGATCAGCCTGTCGGTCTCTGCCGCGCTGCTTTTGGGTATGGTAACTATTACAGGCTGCGGTGCCAATAACACAGCAATGGGGAATGTTCAGACCAAAAGTGTACGGGGGATGCATGACGGGCGTCTGAATGTAAAAGCCGTACCGGGGACGAATGTAAACAACTTCGATTCTATGGAGATGAGCCAGGATCTGGCTAACCGGATTGCGGCAATGCCGGAGATCCGTTCTGCGCATGTAATGCTGGCCGGAAAAAGCGCCTATGTAGCTGTAGCCCTCAATGAAGCCTCAGCAGGGACGCATGCGACAAGCATCACCGGCCGCCCTTCGCACCTGAACAACTATACCGGAATGGGCAGACCTTCTGGAATCCTGCCGGGTACAAGAGGAACAGCGACAACACCGGGAGTAACCGGTATGGGCAACCCTTCCGGCATGCTGCCGGGCACAAGAGGGACAGTGACGGGAACACCTGGAATGACCGGTATGGGAGGTTCAATGACGGGAGTTCCCGGACAGTATACCGGTAGAGGAACAGTTGGTGGAACAGGAATGGTTACCCCAACCCCTGGAACCTATGTGGGGAATAATACCGTCGATGGCCGCCATTTGAAGCATGATCTTGACGTAAACATGGGGACCGCGGCCGGAACTCGTACCATTACACCTAATAATACCATTGCTCCATACAGTACCAATAACGTGACGCACAACGATCGGGTTACCACTGAATTGAAGAACAAGATTGCTGATGAAGTGAAAAAACATCACAAGGGCATCGACAATGTCTACGTGTCGGCGAATCCCGATTTCGTGCAGCGGGCCAACTTCTATGCCGATGAAGTCCGTGCCGGACATCCGCTGAAGGGCTTTGCCAATGAATTCCGCATCATGGTGGAGCGTATTTTCCCTACGCGCAGCGGGTATTAACCGCTGACCTTGACCTGGGATAGTATTCCTGAGAAAGTTTGGTTTTATTCTCAAAAACGCAGCCGCCCTTCCGGGATAACCGGCAAAGGATGGCTGCGTTTTTAAGTTCTGGCATAGGGTTTGTTATTAAGAGGGTTCAGCAATTTTACGCCCGCCTATCCAGACTCCGCGCAATTCAAGTGCGTCATCCAGCAGCAGGACATCTCCGCGTTTTCCGGCTTCCAAAGAACCGGTGGTCCGCTCCATGCCAAGCGAGATTGCCGGCGTCAGGCTGGCGGCACGGGAGGCTTCCTCCAGACTAAGGCCAACCTCCTGCACCAGATAACGGTAGCCGCGAATCATCGTAAGCGTGCTTCCTGCCAGAGCTTCCGGGTTCTCCTTCAGTCTGGCAACACCGCCCTGGACCAATACCGGAAGATCGCCGATGGTGTATTCACCATCGCTTAGTCCGGTTGCTGACATAGCGTCTGTAATCAGTATGAGATTATTGGCGTTTTTGAGCCGGGACAGCACAGTGATTGCTGCCGGATGCACATGAATGCCGTCGGCAATAATCTCTGCACGGATACGCGGATCGAACATAATGGCACCTGCTGCGCCCGGTTTACGGTGATGGAGCGGGGTCATGGCGTTGAACATATGGACGGCCTGATTCAGTCCGGCATCGGCTGCGGCAATAACCTCTTCAAAGGTAGCATTCGTATGTCCGAGAGCCGCCGTAATTCCATGCTTGCGCAGCCATAGAACAGCTTCCAGCGCGCCTTCACATTCCGGGGCCAGTGTAACCTGACGGATGATTCCGGGGTACTGCTCCTCCCATTGCTCCAGCCAACCGATATTGGCGGGAACAATATGTTCCGGGTTCTGCGCACCCGACCATTTCGGGCTAATGAACGGGCCTTCCAGATGCAGCCCTGCGAGCTGGGCATAAGGCATCCCGGCGGTGCGGAAAGCATCTACTTCAGCGATAACGCGGTCGATAGACTTTTTGTCCGCGGTCATTGTGGTAGCCAGCATCGTTGTTGTCCCCTGGGAAGCGTGAAACCGAGTAATGCTCTCCAGGGCTTCTGCATCTGCGTACATGAAGTCATGGCCGGCTCCGCCATGCACATGCACGTCAATAAATCCCGGGATCAGCAGGCCGCCGTTGTTCGCTGCTTCGCCTACAGGCCAGTGGGCATAGGCTTCAGGGAGCCAGGCGGCTTCTCCGGCATAATGAATGGCCTCTTCCGACAGTGCGACAACCCCTTGTTCAATCCAGCCGGCGGGGGTCAGGATCTTTCCGAACAGCAGCTCGCCAGCGGTGCTGTTCGTGTTGTTTACTTCAGCCATTTTGCCGCACCTTCATCCAGGAGCACAACGACATTCGGATGGCTCTGCAGCAGAGAGGCGGGACACTGTGTCGTGATCGGTCCCTCCAGCGCATTCTTAACTGCCTCAGCCTTCTCTTCGCCGCGCACTAACAGTACAATCTGCCGGGCCTTAAGAATACCGCCGATGCCCATCGTTACCGCCTTGCGGGGCACATCCTCCTGGCTGTCGAAGAAGCGGGCGTTCGCATCCAGCGTTTCTTGCAGCAGATCAACGACGTGTGTGCCGCTGCTAAGGCTGGCATCCGGCTCATTGAAGCCGATATGGCCATTGCTGCCAATGCCGAGAAGCTGCAGGTCCACCGGACCGCCTTCCTCCAGCAGCTTATCATAAGCCAGACACTCAGCGTCCAGATCGGCCGCATTTCCGTTAGGGACATGCGTCTTCGCCAGCTCAATATCAATATGGTTAAATAGCTGCTCATTCATGAAGCTGCGGTAGCTCTGCGGATGATCCACGGGCAAGCCCACATATTCGTCGAGATTAAAGGAAGAGGCTTTGGCAAAGCTGACAATGCCCTTGCGGTGCATCTCCACCAGCTTGGCGTATACACCGATTGGCGAGCTTCCTGTAGCCAGGCCGAGAACCGCTTTAGGATTGCTCTGCAGCAGACTGACAATCAGATTTGCTCCGGTCTGTGCGAAATCCTCATCGTTTTTAAATTTTAAAATATTCATTATTATTGACCTCCCCGTTTATGCCGATAATGTTGGACATTCAAGTAAGACTGCTCCAGCTTAGGGATAAAATCTCCAAACCGCGTGCTGACCATTCCGGTGAACAAAATATCAATAATGTGGAGCTGTGCAATCCGTGAAGCCATATCGCCCCGCCGCATGCCCTGCTCCAGTGAGGAGGAGAACAGCGGAAGGTCCGCCAGTGTGGACAGCGAGCTGCTGCCATAGGAGGTCAGCGAGATGGTGGACGCCCCGCTGGCTGCGGCACAGCTCAGGGCATCAATCGTTTCGGGGGTTTCCCCGGAATAAGAGACCGCGAACGCAACGTCGCCTTTAGTAAGCGAAGAAGCGGAGGTGATCTGCATGTGGGAATCGGCAAAGGCAGTACAGTTCACGCCGATGCGGACCAGCTTCTGATAGAAATCCTGGGCTACGATGGAAGAGGTCGCCATCCCGTACAGATCGACCCGCCGCGCCCGGCACAATACATCAATGGCGCTCTGCAGCCGGTCAAGGTCAAGCAGCGAGGTTGTGTCGCGGATCGAAGCCAGATGATTCGCCTGCATGGCCTCGACAATGACTGAGAGCGGATTGCCTGCGACAATATCCTGGTAAGAGGAGCCGCCAGCCTGCGGAGAACTATCACCATGGGCGATTTCCGCCGCCAGCTTGACCTTGAAATCCGGGAACCCTTTGAAATGCAGAACCTTGCAAAAACGTGTGATCGTAGCTGGGCTGACTCCGCACTGCTCCGCCAGCTCGGTAATGCCCATATGGACGATTTCCCCGGGAGAGGCCAGAATACGCTCCGCGAGCTTGCGTTCCATTTGCGAGAGCTTGGACTTGTCATGCTCTAGAGCATGCAGGATAGGAGACAAAAGCCCCACCTTCTTTTCTCCAAATATGAAGTAAAATTATTTTTACAAATAATACAATATAAAAGAAAATTATTTTCATAATCAGAATAAAACAAAACACTGGAGCTTGCAAGAGGGACTTTTACGAGAAAGCTGGGAATGTGAGACCGGTATTTCTCAGGGTAGGGGAACAATAGTCCTTGCAGCAAAAAAAGCCTCCTTCAGCTAGCAGCGGAACTGTGGTCCGCAAGCCTGAAGGAGGCTGGTTAGCTTTACTAGTAGATCGCCAGACTTTAAATATTGGAGTTCAAACGATTCTCCGCCAAATGGATCAGGGTTAAGAGATCACGCCGCGGGCGTATCAGGCCCCATGAACAGAATTATCTCCTGATCGGAAGGGTCTGCCCATGTGTAAAGGACTGAGTCGCTCTTATTTCCACTGGAAGTCATTTTTCCGCAAGTGAACGGACTCAAGAGCCTTTAGAGGTGTACATTTACCAAAAAAACACCTTACAAAGAGGCGATAAGCGCGTTACGGTCCGTTCCCTTGGCTAAATGTATCTCTTTGGGGAAAATAAGGGCTTTACGGTCCGCAAGGAACAGGAGGATTGATACAACTAATCCCTCTCTCCGAACCAACAAAGGGCCGTCCTAAGCCACAGATTTAGAACGGATGCTGTACTATTAAATAAAAAGGGGGAATCCAGATGTTCCGCCTGAAAAACAGGCTTATCCGGTTGTACGCGATTTGCCGGATGCTCTGCCGCGCAGCAGCTCCCAGAGAATAAAGATCAGGATAAGAAGCTGTGGCACCAGTGTTTCCCAGGTCGGATACAAGCCCAGCCAGCCTACGGCTGGCAGTCCTCTCTCGGAATGTGCAGGCAGCTTGCCCGCCACCTGAAGCGCGTGGATACTCTCGCCAAGGAAGCGGAACACCAGATAATAAATCAGCACGGTTGCTGTACGGAAGAAGGCGGAAATCGGCAATCTTGCACTTAGGGCGATAATGGCGTAAGCCAGGATGATGAGCACCACTAGCGCGCCGCCGATCCCGAGCAGGAGCTGAGAGACTGCAATTGAAGGAGCCATCCCTACATAGAAAATCGTTGTTTCCGCCCCTTCACGCAGAATCGCAATCAGAGCTATGAAGAACAGCGACCACAGATTACCTCCAGCCAAAGCGCCATCGACCTGTCTGCCCACATAATTATTCCAGGCGGCAGTGCTCGACTTGCCATGCAGCCAGCGGCCGATGGTCAGCATCATCACCACGGCAACAAGCCCGGCAATGCCTTCAATCAGCTCGCGTGCTCCACCGGAAGCCGCTTTGGAGAGCGTAAGGCTCAGCAGGACAGCTAGCCCGATGCTGCCGGCAAGACCGGCTGCTGCACCGGACCAGACCCAGCGCTGTGTTTTGGGTGTGCCGTCTCGTTTAAGATAGGCCAGCAGGGCAGCGAGTACAAGGATAGCTTCCAGTCCCTCACGGAGCAGGATCAGTGCGGCATCCCAGGCCGTATAAGTTGTATCCCCGGCCAGCGGTGTCAGCTCGGCCAGCATATTGTCCATGGCCGAGAGCGCCTGTTCAAGCTTAGGCGGATTGGAGAGGAGGTCTCCCGTTACCGCTGCGCTTTCATTCTCAATATTGGCATAAACCTTGGGCGAAGCAATCTGTACCTGTCCCTCGGCCGAAGGCCAGACGGAGATGAATTGCTCCATAATTCCGGCCGCCCCGGCGCTGTCACCGGCCTTTGCGGCCGCCAAGGCTTTGTTCAGGTAGCCGATGAGTCCCTCGATGGTTGCAGGTTCAGTTGACACGTTCGCGGTATCAACCGCTTTGCCTGCGCTGTAATCCGCCAGCAGTGTATACAGCGCTTCCGCTTCCGCCAGCGCCGCATCCTCGCGCCGAGGCTCGGCCTGCAATGCGATGCGCAGCAGGCTCATCTTCGTCTCCAGCAGTCCGTAGACTGCCGGATTGTCCCCCCGGATGCCGCGCTCTACCGGCTTCCATCCGCTGACAACGGCGCGGTACGCTGCCGCCGCCGTTGTCCACTCGGCGCTGCGCGCCGCATCCCGCACGCGCTGCGCAGCGGGCAGCAGCTTCGCCGCCGCGTTCCGCCCGGCGGCGGCTGTATCCACGCCGCCCGTGCCGGAGGCGGCGTTCACATACGCGTCCACGCTTCTGGCGAGCGTGGACAGCGCGGTTTTGGCGGGCGTGCCGCCGCCCGCCGCCAGGGTCTTCGCCGCGTCTGCGAGCGCGGCGTCGACTTTGGCAGCCGGACCGGCGAGTGCCGGGTCCGGCGTGCCTTCGTTCGCGGTGCGCCACAGCGCCGCGAACGATTCCACATCGGCGGCGGCCGCGTCCCAGCGGCCCTGGCCGGCTTCGACGAGCGCGCTGCCGACCGGCGGCAGCAGCTCGTCATGCGGCGGCCCTTCCGCCGCCGCGATAGCTGCTGGCCTGCAGAGCAGCAGCAGGAACAGGCAGCCGAAGAGTACGGCTGCCTGCAAGCCCCGGCGCTTCGCCAGCCGGGGATGCCGCACCGCCCCCTGCTCCGGCGTGCCGCAATCCGCCGTCCCCATTGCTGAATGCTCATCCGGCTCTAAAAGCTTAAGCGGCGCGCCGCAATCCGCCGTCCCCATTGCTGAATGCTCATCCGGCTCTATACGCTTAAGCGGCGAGCCGCAATCCGCCGTCCCCATTGCTGAATGCTCATCCAACTCTAAATGCTTAAGCGGCGCGCCGCAATCCGCAGTTCGCATTGCTGAATGCTCATCCGGCTCTAAATGCTTAAGCGGCGCGCCGCAATCCGCCGTCCCCATTGCTGAATGCTCATCCAACTCTAAATGTTTAAACGGCGCGCCGCAATCCGCAGTTCGCATCATTGTACGCTCAACCAACTCCATACGCTTACGTTGCCCGCTGCAATCCGGAGCAGCTTGCGCCTTACGTTCCTTGAACTGCAAAAATAATAACATCGGGGACCTCCTTTTAACTATAGCCAGGCAGCCGATCACGGATTGTTCCTAAATGATCTATTATTTCCTTACTTGCCCGCTTTTTCGTATTTAGAAAATAATGATTTTTCTTTTTGTAATGAAGTAAGGTGTACACACAACTAGGAAAAAGAAGCCCAAAGTTAATCCGCTGAAGGACGAAATTGCCCGGAAACAACGGCAAAAATGCCGTTGTCCAAGCCCTCGCGCCCGTCCAACCCCGCAACAACGGCAAAAATGCCGTTGTCCAAGCCCCCGAGCCCGTCTAACCCCGCAACAACGGCAAAAATGCCGTTGTCCGAGCCCGCGCGCCCGTCTGACCCTGCAACAACGGCAAAAATGCCGTTGTCCAAGCCCGCGCGCCCGTCTAACCCCGCAACAACGGCAAAAATGCCGTTGTCCGAGCCCCCGAGCCCGTCCAACCCCGCAACAACGGCAAAAATGCCGTTGTCCAAGCCCGCGCGCCCGTCTAGCCCCGCAACAACGGCAAAAATGCCGTTGTCCGAGCCCCCAAGCCCGTCTGACCCCGCAACAACGGCAAAAATGCCGTTGTCCAAGCCCGCGCGCCCGTCTAACCCCGCAACAACGGCAAAAATGCCGTTGTCCGAGCCCCCAAGCCCGTCTGACCCCGCAACAACGGCAAAATGCCGTTGTCCAAGCCCGCGCGCCCGTCTAACCCCGCAACAACGGCAAAAATGCCGTTGTCCGAGCCCCCAAGCCCGTCTGACCCCGCAACAACGGCAAAAATGCCGTTGTCTAAGCCCACGCGCTCAACAAACCCCGCGCCGTTTCCCCACCGCTTCTCAGCCCAGCAGCCCCTCCCCGATATAGCCGCCTTCGCGGACGCCGGGGAAGCAGGCAAACACCGCGCTGCCGGTGTGGACCATATATTCGTTCAGCCGGTCGTTCTTGGCGAGCCGCTGCTGGATACTTACGAACTGCTTCACTAGATCCTTCTGGAAGCTGATGAACAAGAGACCTGCATCCAGTTGTCCTGTGGTCAGGTCCATTCCGCTGGAATAGGAGTAGGAGCGGCGGAGTATTTTTACCGTACCGTCGCCATGTGCGAGGGCGGAATGGGAGTCGGGTGGGATGACCGGTTTGCCTGCTGAGTCTGCTGCCTCCAGGTTCAGCTTGGCGAATTCGTCGGTAGCTCCAATGGGAGCGCCGCTCTGCCGGTGCCGCCCGAAGGTGGATTCCTGATCGCTCAATGTGGACCGGTCCCACACCTCAATGCGCAGCCGCACGCGGCGCACGGCCATGTAAGTGCCGCCGTTCATCCAGGCGGGGCCTTCGCTCCCGCTCCAGACAACCTTGCGCATCTCGGCATCGTCCGTGACGTCCGGGTTGCCTGTGCCGTCCTTGAAGCCAAGCAGATTGCGCGGCGTGGCCCCTTTAGGGTCGGCAGCGCCTGTACGCTGGAAGCCTTCCTGCGTCCAGCGCAGCACGGCTGTGCCGCGGGCGATGCGGGCGAGATTGCGGATGGCATGGAATGCCACCTGCAGATCATCGGCGCAGGCCTGCACACAGAGATCGCCGCCGGACCACTGCGGCTCCAGGCTGTCTCCCGCGAATGCCGGGAGATCGGAAAGTGTGGACGGACGCTGCGAAGCCAGCCCGAACCGTCCGTCAAAAAAACCTGGCCCCACCCCAAAGGTCAGCGTGCACTTGGACGGGGTAAGTCCATCCGCTTCCCCTGTGTCCGAAGGAGGGAGATTAGGGTTATCGTTGACGCTGCCGATCAGGCTGCCGGAGGTTAAAGCTGCGGCGGCTGTAGTCCATGCTTGCAGCAGCTTTTTCACATCTGCCAGCTTCGTTGCAGTGAGGTCAAACGCTGCGAAGCAGAGAAAATTTTGTGCGGGTGTCAGAATACCCGCCTGATGAGTGCCGTAGAACGGAAGGCTGTCAGCACCCGAAGCTTGCGGAGGCGCTGCCGCCTGTCCTGCCGCCAGAATACCGCCCACGCTTCCGCCGCCCAGCAGCAGCCCGAGGCCTGAGGCGCCGGTAAGCCGCAGCATCTCGCGGCGGCTTAGTTTGTGATCAAAGATTCCAGTGCTCTTGTTGTCGTCCTTAAGAAGAGGCTTCTTTTTCATCCCGGTCACACTCCTAGAATAGTCCCCATATTGGACAACGGCTCAGCCAAAGCATCCAGATTCTGGCTTAATGTACGCACTTGGTCTTCCTTCAGCGTTTCATAGGACACATAACCATCCCCGGATTTAAATGGGGCCAGCTCAGTCAGCAGCGCATCGAACCGTTCCCCGATGGTCTTTTCCAGCTCGGGATCTTTTTTTGCCAGTTCAGGCTTCAGCAGCTCATAAATTTTTTGCGCCCCTTCCACATTGGCCACAAAATCATACAGGTCCGTATGAGAGTAACGTTCTTCCTCACCGGTTACTTTGGAGGAAGAGACCTCGTTCAGCAGCTCTACTGCACCAGTAACGAGCAGGCTGGCGTCAATTTCCACAGTCTCCACCTTGGCCCGCAGCAGTTGTGCATCCTTCAGCAGCTTATCCGCTACATCGGACATGCCTTCTGTAGTGTTGTTTTGCCACAGCGCCTGTTCAATCTTATGGAAGCCGCGCCATTCGGCCGGATCTACATCATTTTCGCGGGCATCAATATTGGGGTCCAGATCTCCAAGCGCTTCGGCAATGGGTTCAATCCGTTCATAGTGCATGCGGGCCGGGGCATAGAGTGCCTTGGCTTCATCAAGCTTGCCTGCTTTTACAGCAGTGGTGAAGGCTTCGGTTTGTTTGACGAACTCGTCGCTTTGCTGGGTGGCATAGGCGCGGTATTGTTCGATTGCGGCTGTGAAGTCAGCGGCGGGAGCGGTATTGGCACTGCCCTCGGTAGCAACCGGAGCACTCGTCACGGCACCGGCACTTTCTGAGTTGCCACCTTTATTGTTGGTATTGCCCGCACATCCGGTGAACAGAATCGAAGCCGCAAGCAGACCGGCAGGAACAGCATAACTAAATTTCACTAAAAAACACCCCTTTTTTGTGTATGTAAATGATAATCGTTATCAATTATAGGATTTATCATAAATGCCCGTACATAGGCTGTCAACACAAAAATGTGATTTATATCATAGCTATACCGGCGCAACAAAAAACCTCCCATAATCGGGAGGCTGCATCACAACTGATACCGCTGCTTAGCTGAAAAACTAGCTGAATTTGATCATACTCTGGCATTCAATGGCATGAGCAGCCATTACCGGCAGGCAGTGCCGGGGTTTACGGCAACGGTGTAATTCATCCGCTTAAACTGTAGACCGCTCGATGATCCGATGCTCCAGCTTACGGTATACCGGGCAATGGCTGCCGCCGTTAATCTGCTCATGGAACATGCGGAAGGCAGCCGCCCCCATCTCATAGAGCTGATTGTCAATCGTAGTGATTTCCAGCAGCCGTCCGATCGGCTGGTTGTCGATACCCATCACCGCCAGATCCCCCGGGATGCTCATGCCGTGCTTGCGGGCTTCAATGATAAGACCTGCGGCGATATGGTCGCCGGCAACCATCATCGCCTCCGGCCGTTCAGGCATTGTTAGCAACTGCTGTGCTATTGCCGCTCCGCTCTCCTCATTCACACAGTCAAAGATCATCCATTCTTCATGGAAGGGCAGACGTTTTTCAGCAAGGAACTCATGATAAGCGGACTGGCGAAAAGAAGAGCTGCTGCCGTTCTGTCTGCCGTCACAGTAGCCAATTTTGCGGTGTCCCTTGTCGTACAAATACTGCAGGCCATGACGGAAAGCGGCATAATGCTCAGTATATACGGAAGAGTAGCCGTGTTTTCCGCTATTTTGGCAGGTCACAATCGGCCCGTAAACAGTATATTCTGCGATGATCTCAGGCGTTAGCGCTGTTGAGACGATGACCACACCGTCAATCTCCTTGTTGCGCAGCATGTCCAGCACCTTAAGCTCCTCTTCGCGGGAATAGTTCGTCTGGCACACAATCAGCCGGTACTGGGCAATCAGCGCCTCATGGGCCAGCCCTTCCATCACAATCGAGAAGTAAAAAGAATTGATATAGGGAAGAATCACCGCAACCGCTCCGGTGCGGCCAGTGATCAGATGAACGGCGTTCATGTTGCGCGTATACTTCAATTGTTCTATAGTTTCTAGGACAACGGCCCTTTTGTTGCTGCTGACATAAGGATGGTTATTCAGCACGCGTGATACGGTGGTTACGGAAACCCCGGCAATGCGGGCGATTTCTTTAATGTTGGCCATCGGCGGCGGCGCCTCCTGGTGCAGTAATGATATGGCTTTATTTTACCACACTGCCCTTTGGGAAACTCTCACAATAAAAAGCTTGCTATGGAATCCATTTCATAAAATACACTGAAGGTGCAGCAGCATTACCGGACTAAACCGGCGTAACCGAGAAGGGCGTGACGGACCGGTAAGCTGCGCTTGAATACCGCCGGAAGGCGGTTTTTTTGCTGTATATGCCTGATGAAATGCTCCGCCTCCAGCCTCCGCCCATTTTCATGCGGTGACCGCACCATTGACATTCCCTCTACATAGTATGATTTGACTGTATCCCTTTACCTTGTTATACCAAACAAACCCAGGGCAAGGAGGGGTGACACCATTGAAGGGGAACGAACATCACAGCAAATTCCTGTTGACGCATCGCGAGCGCGAAGTATTCGAGCTTCTTGTACAGGACAAAACAACACGGGATATTGCCGGATTGTTATTCATCAGTGAAAAAACCGTCCGCAACCACATCTCCAACGTCATGCAAAAATTAAACGTAAAAGGCCGTTCGCAAGCGGTTGTCGAGCTGATTAAGCTTGGGGAGCTGAAAATTTAGCTGCCGTGCTTCGGAGTGACGCGTTTAAGCCTTCTTTTGCCCCTTGGGGCGAGGGGAGGTTTTTTGTTGCGGGGAAAAATTTTAAACGTCTAATTTTTATGTTGAATTGTCATGGTATCGAAGTTCACCTTACATATGGCTCTTATCATAAAAACAATATGCTTAAGAATAATGGAAGTGAGTACGGTGATTGCCATTATATGGTACAGTGTGGTTAGTAAGGCCTAGCTTCAAATGGAGGAAAAAACGTGTCATCCCCTTTAACAGAAAAGGTTCTGCAAGCAGATACCGCACGGGAGATCAACAGGGATTTATCCGTTGGTCTCTTTGCTGTGGAGACTGAAATAAATGTCACATCGCAATCTCCTCATGTGTTATATCTATATGAATTGCAGAAAGGAGATCAACGTGGATTCTATTGAAGACAAGATTAGAAGAATACAGGCCGGAGAGGCCTACCTGTTCTCGGATGTGATCAGATTGTACCAGCAACGTATCTACCTCTATTGCTTCCGGCTGCTGAGCAGCGAGGAAGAGGCGAAGGATGCCGTGCAGGATGTCCTGATCAAGGCGTATCAGAACATCGGGCAATTCAAACCGCAGGCGAATTTCAGCTCATGGCTCTACAAGATTGCTTACCACCACTGCCTGAATCAGTTGCGGCGGCAGAAATTTCAGCTCCAGCTCCGCAAGCTGCTCCGGCAAGAGGTGGCGGTGAACAGCGCTGAACAAATTGTTGCGGACCGGCTGTTCAGCGAGCCGGTCGCGGCTGCTCTGGAGAAGCTGAATGTGGAGGACCGGAACTTGTTGTTTCTGCGTATTTATGAGGATAAATCGTTTGCGGAGATCGGTGAGATTCTGGGAGTCAGCACGGTTACGGTGCGCAAAAGGTATGAACGCACCAGAAGCAAGCTAAAAAAAGTGATAGAGAGAAGGGAGAAGCAATTATGGGCAAGAGTGAATTGACACCGGAGGAGCAGTTCTTGAAGGAGGGAGACCGGTCTGCCGCTTTCATCACCGTTGATGTTCATGACCCGGTGATGCAAACGCTCGGGCTTGGCGGGACCTTCCCTGCTGCAGAAGCGCAGTCACCTCAGCAAGACAGGATGGCGCCCGATATTATGCGCAGAATGGAGACCGAGGCCGGAATGGGGCGGAGCCGGAAGCGACGGGTTTCTTTGCGAGTATGGGCGGCGGCACTCCTTGTTATTGTTCTGCTGGGCGGCGGCTATACCCAGTTTTCCGGTGAACTCCGGCAGGGGGCCCAATTTCAGTATAAGGTGCTGCCCTATAAGCCGCTTCAGGCAACGAAATCAGGCGGTATGATAGAGAAGGCGAAAGAACCCTTGACTCTCTTGCCGGCCCAGGTACAGCCGAGCAAAGAGAATAAAATCTACAGTATGAAAAATTCAAAGGGCTACAACACCCTTGAGAAGCTGCTGCTTCCTGGAGAGTATGCCACCTATTTCATCACACGCGGGAAAGAAGAACCTTATCTTGGCATGTACCGCCCGCCGATCACGTTCAAGGACTATGCCGCCTATAAGACCAGTGTAGAGAAGTACAACGCTCCGATAGTGAAGCAGCCGGGGTATATGCCGGAAGGGTATGCCTTGGACCAGGCGATCATCAAGCCTTCTTTCATAAAGGTTCCAGATGAGAAGGAGCTTGGAGGCGGAAGCGAGAGAGACCTGGGAGATAACTTCCGGCTGACCTGGAGAGTGGAGAAGACGGAGAATATTGCCTATCTTTTTTCTTCACTGGTGTACAAGAAGGGGGACGTTCAGGTGAGAATCGGTGCCTCACGTGTTGATGACGAAGCTAAACCGGCAGAAAGCCTGTCGTGGACCAAAACGACAAAGGTGGAGAATATTGAGATTGGCGGCAAGCAGCTCATTTATCTCGAACCCTCCAGCAACGAGAAGATTGACTTGGGGTATACGTATAACCTGATCTGGCCTGACCTGGAAGCGCACATCATTTATCATGTAACGGTTCGCCAGGAGAAATCGGAGTTGACCAAGGATGAGGTCATCCGCATTGCCGCCAGTATGATGAATTGAATGAACTAGACATTACGCTGAGGGCTGCCCCGCTATGATAGATAGCAGGACAGCCCTCATTCTAATCCCTAAAAGGGAAAATTGGAGGAGAAGGTTTGAAAAACGTCGAATATATAATTTTAGGAAAAAAAGGGTAATAGGGTAATATAGAAGATGATTTTTTGGGGGACCAGATGAAGAAGATAATAGCTGTCGGAATGTTAGCACTGGTTATTAACGGTATTATGGGATGTACTTTTGACACGGCAGTTGTACATAGTCTAGGAAAGATCGACACTGATACTGTGGCTTCCCTAAATAAAATAAATAATACAGATCCGAAAGTCATCATTACAGATTTAGCGAAATGGAAACATCCGGTCAAAGAGGTATTCAAGAAAAATCATGTAACGTTAGTAAGAGTGGAATTGACAAATAATAAAACTTACCCAACATTCATTGTGAAATCCCTTGAGGGAATCTCAGCAGACAGCTCGGATTTTCTGTACAGTCTCTCCGAGAAAAATGGATATTGGGATTTCAGAATCACGGATGGAACAAGATTTATTAATGTTTACTGTGACAAAACAAAAAAAATTATAACTAAAGCAGAATCTAACGAAAAAACGATGGATATTGCTACTATAATTTTTCCTGAATATAACGGGGTTTGGCTCGATGTTTCTTTTGCTAATCAAACCGGATATTACAGTAAAATGAATATTAAATTTTTGGAGAATAACCACGCTCATGTAGTACTTGAAAGTTCAACGGATCTAACAGGCACAGCACAAATAGTTAACAATATTTACTTTGACTATAATCAGGAAGCTAACTTCACAGGGATAGATTCATTTGGCAATACCATTAAAGCAAAAATCTCCCTTTATGATGGGAATGTTTCTTTTGATTACCTCTCAAATGATGCTTATAAGGGGAAAAAGAATATAGTTACGGTTGGCTCTGGACGTTTTGTAAGAGAGGCTGAATACTTGAATGTTCAGAAATCCATGAAGATTTTAATAACTAAATATGGTTTTGTAGATAATAGTAAAGGATTCTATATCCCCAAGTATGAAGATGAATCTTTATATTTTGGGTATGAAGGGAAAACAGATGATGGAAGATACAGAATAGGAGTGAGATATTGTAGAGATACTGTTATTTATGCATGGTATCTAGTGGACCCGGATACTAAAGAAGTTGAAGTGGAAAATTATTAACAGCTAATTCAGGGGATCAAGTAACTTGTGTACAAAGTTTATTGAATTGGATTTTCTTTTTTTGAAGATAGTAGTTCTCTAATGTTAAAGCCTTCTTTTGCCTTTAGGGGTGAGGGGAGGACCCACTCAATAATTTGGTAAAAGGAGGAACCTGTGATGAAGTGGCAGCAGGTAAGAGAATTGTTTCCCAACCAATTTGTTTTGCTTTCAGTTCTTGACTACCGTGAAGAAGAAGACAAAAAAATAATAACGGAAGTTGCACCCGTTCGGGTGATAGATGAGAAGGATGCTAACAGAGAGTTTTTTAGTGCCGAACCTGGCAGTATTGTTTATCATACCTCCAATGTAGATTGTGTCATTCATTTGCGAAAAGACCCATTATTGAGGGTGAGACGTAAGGTATGAAGATTGAGTACAATGGACAACTTCTTACAGTTTCACTTGTTGTGTGCTTCCGTGGACAAGCATTGCAATTGAACGATATAATTATTGACACAGGCTCGTCACATACGGTGTTCAGCCCTGATGTGCTTGAGGAAATCGGCGTTACGTATGAAAACGGAGACTCTGTCTATGAAGCCTATGGGGTTGGCGGCACTGTACCGTTTTACACAAAAGTTATGGATTATATTCAAATAGATACGCTTAGGATTGAGCAGATTGAGGTTGATGTCGGGGTCCTTCCAAAGTCTCATAAAGGGTTACTTGGTCTCGACGTCCTGAGAACACAAGGCTTTATTGTGGATATGGATAAGTTAGAGTTTTACTCACCTCATTTCACCGATTAGCTCTGCATGTTTCAAATTGCACCTTGAGCGTCATGCAGAAATTAAACGTAAAAGGCCGTTCACAAGCGGGTGCCCTGCCTGATTGAGCTTGGAGAGCTAAAAATTTAGCTGCCGTGCTTCGGAGTGACGCGTTTAAGCTTAAGCCCTTCGATTCGAAATCACTAATTATTGATTTGCCTATGGTCAGCAAAGACGTCCTATGTAATGATTATGCGGGTAGAAGGCATTATTTATGTTTGAACTGGATGAACTTGAACAAAAGATTGATGCTATTACTTTAGAGACCCTATCGCTCCGAATGGAAGTATGATATTTTAGCTCACAAAAAAATCCATATTGATGCTGGACATGGCGCGGTTGGGAAGAAACGAGAGTAATTACCCGCATTTCTGATTACAGTGACAGCTTAATAAATGACTCCATCAGCATTGGAACCTTTGAGGTCAAGCGACCTTGAGGGTTCTTTTTAATTCCCAATATTTAGAATGGTTGATATACTGGAGGAGGAAAATTGGAGAGATAAAACTGAAGAGAATATAAGGATCGGCACTCCTTGGTCTTCAGAGGAAATAGCCCGAAAAATATAGAAAAGAGCGAATAACTATGAACATACAAAAAGAATTGTACTTAAACTTAAAAGGAAATCTCATTTTTGATGAAACAACAGACCTGCGAGACTAAGTCTGACGACCCGTTCGCTGTTGCTCACTTAAGCCTCCTGGGTGTGTGAATGCATGAACGTCAAGTGAGACCTATGCAAGATAAAAGGAAGGAATGAACTGGAAATGTTCGTCTTTAGATTAACTCAAACTTTATTGAAGGATATGAAGATTACTCCTCAAGAGAATGAACCCGATTCGCCGCTATTAAGCTGGCATGCCAATATTATTCAATTGAATAGACGAAAACATGTACTATTTGTCAATGATTTAAGTCGTTTATGTTTGATAATAGACGGAGTAAAGAGTTTTTTCAGTACTGCTACCCAAACAAAATTTGAAAGCAAGGAAGCCCAAGTGAAATGGCTGAATCGAATAATCCACAAACCAATAAACTATGAAGAACCAATACATGTATTTAAACAAGCTATTGCAAGGCAGTACTTTGTAAGAATACTCAAGGAAGATAAGAAATAATGAAAGGATTTAGAATGAAGAGATATATTGAATTTTCTTTTTATCTACCCTTTTTTGATTTAATAGAGGATACAAATGAGGTATTTTGTTTAGAAGAATTAATGAGACAATTAAATATAAGATTTAATATTATGGAATTATATGATCGGTATATCTCCTATGGCGAAGGACCTTGCAGGGCAGGACAGGGAGATGTTTTTGTGTTTTTTACGAAAGATGATAAGGATAGTTTTATATTAATAGATTTGTTTAACGACTTTACTGATCAGCATAACATGGTGAAATTAGGAGTCCGCTGTGAGAGGAAACATGATAAGTGGATAAGGAATATACTTAATAATATACACTCAAGGGCAGAGATTAAAAGCAAAATAAAAGAGAGTGATGATGATTTACTGAAGTCGGAGATCAGCAGCGAAGATTACCCAAAAGAGATTCGTTATGGGGATCAAAAATACATGAAGAACATTTATTATAACACCATATAGCATAACAACGTGTAAAAGTCCAATCTCCTGAACGCCCGGTACATGTTCAAGTCGAATTACCAGTAAAATGGTCGACAACTCAGGAGTCGGTGAATACGAGACAGGAGCAAATCAATATTTTGTAATCGGAGATAATTATAACGACAGTTTGGATAGCAGAATTTTCGGCACGATTAGTAAAGAACAAATTGTTGGGAAGATAATAGAATAATTGATTGAAAATCGAAGATGCCAAATCGTTTATGAAATGGAGTAATGTAACTCGATGAAGAAATTAATAATTACTTCTGTTAGTGTTGTTACACTTTTAAGTTTTATAGTTGGGTGTAAAGAAAATCCTAATAGTAATGAAGCTACTAATAATTCACACATTCCAATAGTTGAGCAGAAAACAACTCCATCAATTACGCCATCAACCAGTATATCTCCAGGTACAGACAAAGAAGCATTGGAAGTGGGAAATATAAATTCAATTATTCCAGCAGGATGGCATATTTTAGAACTTATCAAAGGAGAGCCAGTTATCGCTGAAGGTGATTTAAATAAAGATAGTATTCCAGACATTGCAACAGTAATTGAGAAGAATGTGGTTGATCAAACGGCGTCTCCGAGATCACTTTTAATTGCATTTGGCGGTAAAAATGATACATATTCCATTTCAATAATAGCCGATAATGTCATTTTGAAAGCTGATGAAGGTGGAGTATGGGGAGACCCTTTTGATAGTCTAATCATTGATCGGGGTTCAGTCCTTGTTAGCGATTACGGAGGAAGCAATTGGAGATGGTACAATAAATATAGATTTAGGTACCAGGATAATGATTGGTTTTTAATAGGAGCAACGATGGGAAGTTACTTTACAGGAACAACGACAATTGATAAATCTGACGAAGATGATATCAATCTATTGACCGGAGAATTCATCCAGCGAAGAACCGATGAAAAGGGAAATACAACAACGAAAAAAGGAAATCGAGGTAAAAAAGAGTTGATTAGGCTACAGGAATTCGAATTAGAAAACATGTGAGGATAAAGTATGATAGGGTTCCTTCCTTCGGTTGGGGCAGTGCAGAGCATCAAAGACAAATAATTAATTATTTCTTATTGCAACAGCTTCACGAATATTTATACTTCGGTTACTCAATCCTAATCTGTCCTTGGTGTGGAGATGAAGAATGTGGCTTGATATCAGTTTTTATTGCCTTCCTTTACCCCGGGGTAAAGGAAGGCTTTTTGCTTGCTGTGACAGCGGCCGGCGTAACATCAATGCGGCGCTAGCAGTAAGATATGCATTGTAGTTGAGAATGATTATCGTTAGAATAGGTGTTAGTGAAGAGGCAAGCTTGTCTTGCTGGTTTTGCATGCATAAAGGTTTATGGAAGGTGAAGCGATGCACGTAGAAGAGCATGTTAAGCTTTGGAATCTGGCCTCGATCAAAATATGGGATGTACGGCATAGGGTGTTGCGAGCCGGTGAACAAGTAAATGCTTATCGGCTGCCAGCCAGCGGGTTTTTATATACGATACGGGGCAGTGCCACGGTTACTTTGGATGACACCGCGTACGTTATTGGGAAGATGCAAGTCTTGCATGGAGGCAAAGGAGTATGTCTGGAGATTAGCCTCACGGAAGATTACTTCGAGTATTACTTGATTTTCTATCGGGCTAACTTGTCTTTGTCCAGCAGCCGTGAGAATCAAGCGCTGTTAAGGAGCCATTTGCCATTTCATATTCAGTATGCTTTTGCCCCAAGCTATCCCGTCGTCTTATACGACAAAGTCCAAAAAATAGACCAGTATTGGGAGCGGACAGATGCGCTTGCCAAATTTCAGGTTAAGACGCTGTTCTATCAGTTTATTAACGATTTGATGAGACAGATGAATACGCAGGTCGTTACAACTGTTAAGCCTAATCTGGTCGCTCAAGCGGTTCGTTATCTTCATGAAAACTATGCTCTACCGATTATGGTCGATCCATTGGCTGAACTTCTGGACTGCAGCGCAGGACATCTGTCGAGAAGCTTCAAGAAAGAGACAGGAAGCAGTCTGATCGCATATTTAACCCGGATTCGAATGAACAAAGCAAAGGAGCTGTTGTTGCATACGGACGTTTCCCTACAGGAAATTGCTGAGGGTATAGGCATCCCGGATGTTCTTTATTTTAACCGCTTATTCAAAAAGCATATAGGTGTGTCGCCAGGCCGTTTCAAACGGGATTATACGGGTCTGCCAGCGAGTCAGGATAATACTATGGTGAAGTCAGAATTGTCCATTGTCAGGCATAAGCTTCGCGGTTATATTCGTATTGATGATGATAATCATTATCAATATAGAAGAGAAGGGGACTCACGCACACCTATGAAATCGAAACAATCCTTTCCGATGCTTTTGTTGCTTAGCTTTACGCTATTATTGTCTGCTTGCTCCTCCTCTCAGAATACTTCGACAGCAAGCGGAAATGGACAGAACAGCAGCAATGTGCAACCAACCGCTGTTGTTCAGCCAACCGAACAGCCGGCAGTACAGGAGAGGGTGATTAAGCATGCATGGGGAGAAACCGTCATTAAGGGCGAACCTAAGCATATTATCTCATTGTTCCCGGCCGCGACTGACTATTTGCTTGCACTCGGCATAGTACCGCAGGCGGCATCGAGCAATGAAGAAGGCAGCGATCAGTTTCCTACTTACCTGGCCGACCGACTGAAAGGAAAACAAAATCTGGGTTGGCAAGTGGAGCCGAATTTCGAAAGTATTTTAGCCGCAGATCCGGATCTCATTATTGGTCAGGATTTCATGGGTGATTCCTTCGAGAGTCTCAATAAAATTGCTCCTACCTTGTTTGCGGAGAAAGTCAAGGATGAGCAAGGTATTATTCGCATGAAAACGAGCCTGCTCAAAATGGGGGAAATGCTAGGGAAGACGGAGCAAGCCAAGCAGGTTATCAAAGAATATGAGAAGCAGGCTGCAGAGGCTCGTGAGAAAATCAAGCAAGCGATTGGAAATGAGACAGTAATGTTCCTGCGCTTATCGGATAAAGAAGTCCGGTACTATAGTAAACGAAACTATGAGGTTCTTTATGATGACCTCGCTCTGCAACCTCCCGCTTCTATACCTGATCCGTCAGAATCTATGCAGATTATCTCTCTGGAGTCGTTGCCTTCTATTAATCCTGACCATATTTTCCTCCTGTCATCAGATCCGAAAGAAACAAGTGAATTACAGAAGACAGCGGTGTGGAAAGGCCTGAAAGCCGTTAAGAATAACCATGTTTATGTGGTTGACTACGGTTTGTGGTTCCAAGGCCCGGGCGGCCCCATCGGACAAAGTAAAATTATCGAAGAAGCGGTGCATTGGCTTACCCAATAAGGGAATGCAGCAGGAGGGAGATCAACCGATATGGAAGTATCAGCAATAGAGCTGCTAATTCGTGGAAGAAGAACAATCCGTCAGTTTAATGAACAACCGCTATCGAAAGAAACGATCGTAGATTTGTTGGAAGCAGCCGTGTGGGCACCGGTGCATTCACGTAAGGAGCCGTGGCGATTCATTTTATTTATGGAAGCGGGAAGGAAGCAATTTGCTGATGCAGTGCTGCATACGTTCTCCAAGGACGAGCTGGAGCGCTGGGGACCGAAGCTGCAGAATGATTACTGCGAACGTATCCAGGCCCATCTGCTTATTGTTATTGAGGCTGATCCGAGACAACGGGAATGGGAAGACGCTGTGGGTGCAGGCTCAGCCCTTATTCAGAACATACAACTGCTGGCCTGGGAGCAGAAAATCGGGGTAGTGTGGAAGACGAATGAATATAATTTCGATCCCGACTTCTGCAGAATGACAGGCGTGAAGCCAGGTGAGAGAATCATCGGTACGCTTCATCTTGGTTATTTCGATCAGGATAAGATTCCTAAACCCCGTCCTCGTACACCTGCACGTGAACTGTTGACCTGTATCTCGGCCGCAGGGGGAGAGGAGCAGCAGTAATAGCAGCACAAGGCGTCAGGATATAGCTGCTGTGCTTTGGAGTGGCATGTTTAAGCCTTCTTTTGCCTAAGGGCGAGGGGAGGTTTTTTTGTTTCTAACAACATTATTACCCCCTTGCTGAGGAACTGCCAGTGTTTGCGTGGTATAAGGCAACCGAATATACTAATAGTAATTCTTTTGCCGGGCACCGAAAGTGCTCCTAATTACAGGGTGGAGGCAAGTCTACGGCATGGACATCAATGATCTTATTGTTATATGGAATCATGTAAATTGCAAAGTCATAGATATTCGCCGCATCACGATTAGGGCTGGTGAATCCATTCGTTCCTATTATGTGCCTTCGAACCTGTTCCTCATGTCGATACGCGGTAATGCAACAGCTAAGCTGGGACGGGAAGTTTATCGCATGCAGCGATTTACTGTGCTTCATGCAGGTAAAGGTGCTTTGCTCGACATTGCCGCAGGCAGCGAAGGCCTTGAATACTATAGTGTCTATTATAAAGTGAGTGTTAATCCCCCGGTACCCTCAGAGCTTGCCGCACCATTCGGGCAGGTTCACCCTTTGGATTATTCGTACAGCATAACGCCGGACAACCCGGTAGCGCTGCACCGGATATTGAGGGAAATGTTCAAGGATTGGGGAAAACGGCAACCCCTTATGCATCTGCGTGTTCGGACTTTATTGTATCAGTTTGTGCATGAGCTGCTTCATCAAATGCAGATGCACGGTGTAAGCCCGGCTAAGCGGGACCTGGCCGCCCAGGTCGCCGCCATCATCCATGAACATTATGCGGAGTCCATTACGCTGGAATCACTATCGGAAAGTCTGAACTATAGCGTTCCCCATCTTTCCGCCTTTTTCAAAATCCGTACAGGGCTTAGCCCGATTGACTACTTAATCAAGGTACGTATGGATAAGGCAGCAGCGCTGCTGCTTGAAACGGATGCTACACTGAAGGAAATTGCAGATGGCGTAGGTTATCAAGATCCGAGCTATCTCGGTAGAATGTTCAAGAAGTATAAAGGAGTTTCTCCAATACGCTATAGAGAAGTGCATGCTGACAAGAAGAAACCAGAAGATCGTCCGGCCATGATCATGAAATCCTCCATTGTCCCTCCCGAGCCATTTAACTATACTAATGTCATTGATAACGATTATCAGTACCATGGTATTGGAGAGGAAGATTTATTCATGTTCAAACATTCAAGGCCTACGCTGGCATCGGTATTGCTGCTAAGCTTCATTCTGGTGCTGAGCGCATGCGGCACGAACGGTACTGCGGAGACAACAGTCTCACAGCCAAGTCCAAGCGTTACGCAGGCTGCTGCGGAGCAGGCGCAGACCAAAATCGTTAAAACGGTTAACGGTGAGGTGGAGGTCCCCCTTCATCCCAAACGAATTGTCGCCGGCGAGTATCTTGGCAGTCTGATTGCGCTTGGCATTACACCTGTTGGAACATCCGATCATCATATTAAAAATCCTTATTTCCAGGAATATTTAAAAGATGTTGAGAACATAGGGGATGGTAATGGCAACGTAGAGAAAATTTTGTCGCTTGAACCGGATTTGATTATTATGGACGATTTCTACCCTGAGCTAAATGAGCAAATGTCAAAAATTGCGCCGACTGTCGTCGTTCCCTACGCTTCCTTAAAAACAGTACACGAGGAGGTCGCTTATTTCGGCGAGCTACTCGGCGAAGAAGCCAAGGCGGAAGCCTGGCTCAGCGACTATGACAGACGTATGGCCAGTGCCAAAGAAAACGTGTTGAAGGTAATCCCTGCGGACAGCACATTTTCAGTTTTTGAGTTGAGTGAGAAAAGCTGGATGGCTGTCGGAACCAGCTTTGGCAAAGGCGGACAGCCGGTATACAATGGATTCGGCTTTAAGCCTCCAGCGGATATTGCCGCCGCATTGTCCGATCCTGGCTGGGTTTCATTCTCTGCCGAACTATTGCCAAAGTATGCGGGAGACTATATTATTCTAACCTCCGATTCAAAAACATTGGATGAACTTAAGGCGGACTCGATCTGGAGCTCGCTGCCGGCAGTCAAAAATAATCACGTCTTTTTATGGACAAGCGAACGCTCCGGCTACTGGGACCCGATAGCTATTCTGAGCCAGACCGAAGAGTTGGCTGCATGGCTGACAAGCCTCTAAATTACTCGTCAGAGTGATTGTTAGATTCCATTCGGAATCAACACAAGCGATCTTGATAGATGTCGTAGTTTTTTAGCTCTATAATTGTGGAGAGAAACAGCAGGTGCAGTTTGAGGTCAGGCGGCGGAGGAGGCTGTGTCCGAAGGCTCTGGCTTGACACGGCGGCCAATCAGGAAGCCGACCAGGGAAGCCAGCATTTGCTGAAATATCATGCCGAGTACAACAGGAACAGCGACCGGAGCGGGAAAGTAGGAGACCGCCAGAACGGCTCCCGCGCTGATATTGCGCATGCCTCCATTGAAAATAAGCGCTGTCTGATCCGCTTCGCTCCAGCCCATTAGTTTGGAGAGGCTGAAACTCAGCAGATAACCCGTGGAGGCGAGCGCAACGATCACAGCCGCCAGACCAACCAGCCGCCAGCTAAAGTCTGTCAGATAAGGGGCGACAACCGATCCGTTAATGGCAATTACTGCTGCCATAGCCAGCTTGGAGAACGGGTTCATTCTCGGACTCCAGACGGGCACAATGGCGCCTTTACTCCATTCATTCAATATCATGCCTAGCAGCGAAGGGACAACAATCATCCAGAACAAGCTGCTCATCATGGCTGACACATCCAACTGCACATTTGTTCCGATTAGCAGCGAGAGGATGCCGGGCACGGCGAACGGGGCCACGATGGTGTCAATGAGAATAATCGACAGAGTCAAGGCGATATTGCCTTTATAAATATGGACCCAGATGAAGCTGCTTACGCCGGTTGGAATAACCGCGGCCAGGACAAGTCCGGTAATCGTATATGTATCCCCCGGAAAGGTTAGATGTCCGAAGGCCAATGCAATTATGGGCATAGCCACATGCAGGACGAACAGACATACAAACAGCGGAGCGGGTTTTTTGATTACGCTCAATAAGTCCCTGAAGCCCAGACTGATGCTGCCGGCAAACGTCATAAAGGCAAACAGCCACGGCGACAAGTAGGTAAAAGAAGACAAGCGGCTGCCGCAGATTACGCCGATGAGAATACTGACCGGTGTAATCAGGGGCATCATGCGGTTCAGCCGCCTGTTCAAAGAGTGCAGCATATCGGATAACTTCCTTCGCAATTATAGGATATAACTACTATATACCAATAAGACGAAGAAGGAGAATTTTATTCGCTGATTGCCCCGGTTTCTGTAGTGTCTGATTTGAGCCTGATAAAAGCTCGGCCTGATTTCAAATGATAATCAAAAAGACAATCGAACGCTTTACAGCTCTAAATCGGAACATTACCAAGCAAATGTAATTGATGTGCGCCTGAATTACTGAAGTAGTCCCTGCAAAAGCACAGACAGAATTTAAGCAGCTTCTGCTATTGCTCCAAAATAAAAGACCGCAAAAACCGGAATAGCTTCCGGCTTCTTGCGGTCTTATGTTAAAAGTTGAATTGTGAGTTGATTTGTATCTGCAATAGAAGCAGTTAATGATATTTGACACTCTTGATGCGTGCTTCTTCCTGGTAGGTAAGCGGATTAGGAGTTGGCGGAGTATGCAGATGTCGCTCCACGGAATATTCAATTTTCCAGTAGTCTCCTTCTTCCGAAGTCATCCACGGCTGCCACATTCCGGATACCCAATTTTTAAGCTCCTTAAGTCCTGCCATCATTTCATTCATCCTCCTTGGACGATGCAATCAAAGGTTTTTATTTCTTTTTGGTTACGCTTTCATTATAACACAAAAAAAAGAATTTGGAAGATGTGTCCACGGGAAAAAGACAATTTTTCTCGTGAAAATGATATATTTATTAGGGTTTGTGTTTATCTCGGGGAATGGTGTCTCTGTGTCGTGGACGGTCATTTCAGCCGTTGCTACTTAATCCGTTTTAAGGCTGCTTCCTGATCTATGGAACGTCTTGATAAGATATCAAGTGTAACGTCATGACTTCTTAGAGTTTCTTCTATACTATGCAAGGTGTCGCGGTTAGCGATTACTTCCGCATTTACTTCCGACACCGCCTGCTGGATCAGCGGGATGAGCTTGGTGTCTTCTTTAATGCTGATAATGTCGGCTTTAACTTCAGTTAAGTCAGCTTTCACTTCGCTTAATTCCGCTTTCAATCCGCTTACGTCAACCTTCACTTCATTCAAATCGGAGCGCATGCTCTTTAGTTCCCCAAGAATCTGTTGAAGAATCTGATCACTCATGGTTCGCGGTCCCCTCACCTGTGTAAGATTCGCTAATTATATCATAATTCGGGACAAGCCAGCTTGTGGAATTGATGAATTTCCAAAATCTATAATTGTGAATGGATTTTTGCACTAATTATTGGGATATTTACCATCCGTCAAAGATGCTATATTGGTTTTCGTAAGCGGTTGCAAAAAAAGTACGGAGGTGATTTTGTGCAGTAGTCATCCTTCCTTCTGAATGATATGCACATTAGACAACACAGCATCTGTTCTAAAAAGGAGCCTTACACCTAAAAGGAGGAATTACTTTTTATGCCAAAACAGAAATCGTTCCTGTCACTAGCATTCATCGCTGTTTTACTGCTTGCTTTAGTTACACCCGCAGTCTCTGCTGCATCCGCTGAAGAGGCGCCGCAGGCACAAGCTGCCGCTGCCACAGGTCTGCAATCCTATGTCGATGCCATGCAGCCGGGCTGGAATCTTGGCAATACGCTCGATGCAACGGGAGCCGATGAAACGTCTTGGGGCAACCCCGCAGTTACTCAGGAATTAATTAAGAAGATTGCGGCTCAAGGATACAAAAGCATCCGTATTCCCGTGACCTGGGATGTTCACACCGGAGCGGCTCCGGGCTACACTGTTGATCCCGCCTATTTGTCCCGTGTTCAGCAGGTTGTGGACTGGGCGATTGGCGAGAACCTGTATGTGATGATCAATCTCCACCATGATTCCTGGCTGTGGATCAGCAAGATGGAGCAGCAGCATGATCAGGTGCTGGCCCGTTATAACGCGATATGGACACAGGTTGCGAACAAATTCAAGGGATATTCTAATAAGCTGATGTTCGAGAGCGTCAATGAGCCGCGATTTACCGATGGCGGAACTACGGATGAGAACAAGGCGATCCAGATGCTGGATGAGCTGAACGTGTCTTTCTACAACATCGTCAGAAAATCGGGCGGGAATAATGCAACACGTCCGCTGGTACTTTCGACACTTGAAGCTTCTCCAACCCAGACCCGCATGAATGCGCTTTACAGCACGATTACCAAGCTGAAAGACTCCAACCTGATTGCTACCGTGCATTACTATGGCTTCTGGCCGTTCAGCGTCAACATTGCGGGCTATACCAAGTTCGACACGGATACACAGAATGACATCAACACCACCTTCACCAATGTGTACAACACCTTCACAGCTAAAGGAATTCCAGTCATTGTGGGCGAATACGGTCTGCTCGGTTTTGATAAAAATACTGGTGTAATCGAGCAGGGCGAGAAATTGAAATTCTTCGAATATTTGGCTTATTATCTGAAATCCAAGCAGATTACACCGATGCTGTGGGATAATGGCCAGCATTTTGGCCGTACAACCTATCAATGGTCCGATCCCCAGCTCTACAATATGATGAAGGCCAGTTGGTCCGGCCGTTCGTCCACTGCTGAAAGCGATCTCATTAATTTGACAAAAGGTGCTGCTGCCAAAGATGTGACGGTGAAGCTTAACCTGAACGGCAATACGCTGTCCTCGATCCTGTACGGCAGCCAGCAGTTGGCGCAGGGAACGGACTATACTTTGAGCGGTGATCAATTGACCTTCAAAGCAGCCAGACTCACCAGTCTGACCTCCTCCGGCAAGCTTGGGGTAAATGCGGTATTCACCGCCCGCTTCAACAAAGGGGCGGACTGGACCTTTAACGTTGTCCTCTCAAATACGCCCAAGTTGAGCAATGTCCAGGGAACGACCAGCGCATTCAAAATCCCTACAGCCTTTAACGGAACAACCTTGGCTACTATGGAAGCTACGTATACCTCCGGCGGCAATGCCGGTCCGCAAAACTGGACACCGTACAAGGAATTCGCCTATGCATTCACACCTTCCTACACCACCAATGAGATTAGTCTGCTGCCGGCCTTTTTCAATGAAGTGAATAACGGCGATGTCATTCTGAAGTTCCATTTCTGGAACGGTGATGTGGTGAGCTACAAGATTACGAAGAACGGAACCACGGTTACAGGCACTACAATGTAGGATGAGCGAATAAGATCGGCCTTCTTTTAACCTGCGATGGATGTGGGGGAGAAGAAGGCTTTTTGCTGTCCTGTGGAACGGGATCTGCGAAAGTAGTTGATAATCATTATCAATGGTGGTATATTGTTCACGAGTAAACAATAATATTGCTATTGAAGAGGAGTGGATGAGCGCATTGGAATCAGCGGATTCTCTCAAACAACTGTTGTATGCGCAATACATCAGATTTCTGCATATGCATGAATCTCTTGCGGAGACGGAGCTTGATCAATTTCTCGTTTTTGCCCAAAGGGAGTCCATCAATAACTTTCCGCAGAGCATTACAGCGATTCACGTGATTGATTGTATCGGCCGCCATGAACCGGTCAACAGCACGACTATTGCGGAAATACTGGATCTGTCGAAAGCCAGCATTACCAAAATCGGCGGCAGGCTTTTGAAGGATGGGCTCGTTAATCGGACACAAAAGGATGACAACAAGAAAGAGAGCTACTTCCAGCTTACTCCGCAAGGGAAAAAAATATTTGATCTTCATGCGCAACTGCACGAAATTGAAGCACAGCGCTTTTACCGTTTTGTGGATAAGTACTCAGCCGCTGAGCTGCAGCTTATCCGTAAATTTCTGCAGGAATACAATGTTGAACTGGAACTCAGATTAACAGAAGGAGTTGCTGAGTGATGAATACATGTCTGGAAATCAGTAATTTAAAAGCAGAGATTGAAGGAAAGGAAATTCTCAAGGGAGTGGACCTGAATGTGCGCGGTGGAGAAATTCATGTGGTCATGGGACCCAATGGAACCGGAAAAAGTACCTTGGCCTCAGCGCTTATGGGCCATCCCAAATATGAGGTTACCGGGGGCACCGTTACAATGAACGGGGAGGATTTGCTGGCAATGGATGTAGATGAGCGCGGACGGGCAGGGCTATTTCTTGCTATGCAATATCCGAGCGAAATCAGCGGAGTGACGAATTCGGATTTTTTGCGCAGTGCGCTTAATGCACAGCGTGGAGAAGGGCAGGAGATCTCATTAATTAAATTCATCCGCATAATGGAAGACAGCATGAAGGCGTTGGAGATGAATCCGGAGTTCCTGCACCGTTATCTGAATGAGGGCTTTTCCGGAGGGGAAAAGAAACGCAATGAAATTCTGCAAATGATGATGCTGAAGCCGCGGATTGCTGTGCTGGATGAAATTGATTCCGGTCTTGATATTGATGCGCTGCGCATCGTGGCTGAGGGCGTCAACCTGCTGCGCAGCGATGAACGCGGATTTTAATTATTACTCATTACCAGAGACTGTTGAATTATATCAGACCAGATTTTGTACATGTCATGATGCAGGGGAGAATTGTAACATCGGGTGGTCCTGAATTAGCCGAGCGTCTCGAAGCTGAAGGGTATGACTGGGTTAGAGAGGAATATGGAATCGCCGATGAAGGAGATGCCGGGGAGGGGAGCTTATGAAGACTGAACCTCGGGTACTGATCAAGCATCTGGTGTCAGAGGAAGCGGGGGAGCGCCTGGAGCCGGAATGGCTTGCAGAACAACGTTTGGAAGCGGCAGCCCTGGCGGAAGCTCTGGATCTGCCAGAGCTGGAGAAGGTCCGGCTTCAAAACTGGAGCATTGGGGATTGGGGGCGGTATCGCGGACATGCTCCACTGGAAGGAGTCGAGGAACTGCCGTCATCATTGCAGCGCTGGGTGTCATCGGAGAATGTGCTGGTCCAGTGGAACTCAGGAAATGTCTTTAGCCGGCTATCCGGTCCCCTGAGAGAACAAGGCGTTATCCTGATGGATCTGGAATTAGCAGCTAACTTGTATCCGGAACGGGTTCAGCCGTATTTGATGCATGCGCTCAAGAGTGATGAGAATGTGCTGACGGCAGTACATGCGGCTTTGTGGAGCGGTGGTGCCTTCGTGTATGTACCTCCGGGTGTTCAGATTGAGGAGCCGCTGCAAATTTTGGCTTTTGCGGATGAGGCGGGCATCCGGTTTATGCCCCATGTGCTGATCGTGGCAGACGAGAACAGTTCGGTTACTGTAGTGGAGAACGTGACTTCTATGGGCCGGAATCAGGAACAGAGCCATAACGGTGTTATCGAGGTTTTCGTGAAAAGAGGAGCAAGGGCCTATATCTCATCACTGCATCACCTGAATGAAGCAGTTACCGACTTGACCTACCGGCGCGCGTATGTGGAACAGGAGGGCAGTGTGGAATGGATTCTGGGGGAAATGAATGAAGGCCATGCCATGAGCGATACAACATCCATTCTGCTGGGACGTGGTGCAAATGCCCGGCTTAAGACGGTTTCAGTTGGGGCAGGCAATCAAAAGATGCATATAACAACGAAAATTGTTCATGTAGGTCAAAACTCAATCAGTGATATGTTCATTCGGGCCGTAATGCGGGAGCAGTCCACAGCCATCTTGAACGGCATTACCAAAATCGAAAAAGGAGCAAAGGGCACTAACGGCCAGCAGACCGAAAAAATACTGATGCTTCATCCGGAAGCCCGAGGTGATGCCAATCCGATTCTGCTGATTGATGAAGATGATGTGAAAGCCGGGCATGCGGCAAGTGTTGGGCAGGTCCATCCGGAACAGGTCTACTACATGATGTCACGGGGAATTTCAAGAGCAGAGGCGGAGCGGCTGATTGTATATGGTTTTTTGGCGCCGGTCATTGATGAAGTTCCCTTGGAGGGTGCGGCAGATCAGCTTCGATTATTGGTGGAACACAAGCTGGGACAGGCGTCACCGGCAGTTAAATAAAATGGCTTAAGGAGGTAAAGGAGCATGCCCAAACAATTGTCCGATCCGGAAGAGTATCAGTATGGGTTCCGGGATAATCACGAATCCGTGTTTCGGTCCGGTAAGGGATTGACCCGCGATATTGTAGCAACCATCTCACAAATGAAGGGCGAGCCCGGGTGGATGCTGGATTTCCGCCTGAAATCACTGGAGCTGTTCCACGGCATGGCGCTGCCCGAGTGGGGCGGTAATCTGAAAGAGCTGGATTTTAATGAAATCCAGTATTATGTGAAGCCTTCGGAGCATCAGGGGAAGACCTGGGAGGAGGTTCCCGCAGAAATCAAAGCCACCTTTGATAAGCTGGGCATTCCCGAAGCGGAGCAGAAGTTCCTGGCCGGGGTGTCCGCACAATATGAGTCTGAGGTTGTGTACCACAGCATTCAGAAGGATTTGGAGGCACAAGGTGTTATTTTTACAGATACAGATACGGCCTTAAAGGAATATCCGGAGCTGTTCAGAGAGCATTTTGCGACGATTATTCCACCATCTGACAACAAATTTGCGGCGCTTAATAGTGCAGTATGGTCTGGCGGCAGCTTCCTCTATGTTCCCAAAGGGGTAAAGTGCGACGTTCCGCTTCAAGCGTATTTCCGGATTAATTCAGAAAATATGGGACAGTTTGAACGGACGCTGATCATCTCAGAGGAAGACAGCTTTGTGCATTATGTAGAGGGCTGTACAGCGCCAATCTACAGTACGAACTCCCTGCACAGCGCAGTGGTTGAAATCATCTGCCGGAAAAATTCACGTATGCGCTATACAACCATCCAAAACTGGGCGCCCAATATCTACAATATGGTAACCAAAAGGGCGGTTGCCGAAGAAAATGCAACGATGGAATGGGTGGATGGCAATATCGGCTCCAGACTGACGATGAAATATCCTTCCGTTATCTTGAAAGGCCGTGGAGCCAAAGGCTCAGTGCTCTCCATTGCCGTAGCCGGTAAAGGCCAGCATCAGGATGCCGGAGCCAAAATGATTCATCTGGCACCAGAAACGACCTCCACCATTATTTCGAAATCAATCAGCAAGCATGGAGGGAAGGTGACCTACCGGGGACTTGCGTCATTCAGCCGAGACTCGGCCAGTTCCAAATCGAGTGTTAAATGTGACACCCTGATTCTTGATAATCAATCTACCTCAGATACGATCCCTTACAATGAAATCCGGAATGAATCCATTACCCTAGAGCACGAAGCGACTGTATCCAAAGTTTCCGAGGAGCAGTTGTTCTATTTAATGAGCCGGGGATTGACGGAAGAAGAAGCCACTCAAATGATTGTAATGGGCTTTATTGAACCGTTCACTAAAGAGCTTCCTATGGAGTACGCAGTGGAAATGAATCGGCTGATCAAATTGGAGATGGAAGGAAGTATCGGATAAAGCCCGGAGACATAACTCCGTATGAGAGGAGAATGAGAACCTTGAGTCTGGCATCATTAATTAGAGAACGGAGAACTATCCGCAAGTTCAATCAGACGCCTGTTGCCGAGGAACTGGTGGTTGAGCTGCTGAATGAAGCCGCAGGATTGTTTCCATCTTCGGATACTGTTATCTGGCGCTGTCTATACGCTGGTACGTCCGAGTCGCGCACCCGGCTGGCCGATTATATGCTGGAGCAAATGACCGGGAGCAGGCTTGGCAAGTGGATTCCGGGCAAGATGATCGAGCTGTTCAAAAAGAGATTTACCGATATTCCCGGCCATGTTGTTGTAATTGCTGGCACCGGCCCGGACCGCCGGGCGAGTAACCGGAATTATGCGGCGGTCTGCAGCATCCTGCAGAATTTCCAACTGCTTGGCTGGGAGCGGCAGCTTGGGATGCTGTGGGATACCGAACCCATGATGCAAAGTGAGGAGTTTTTCAAACGTATCGGGGTCCGTGAGAATGAAAGATTTGTCGGCATTATTCATTTGGGGTATTTCGATAAGGCGCCAAGAGGCCGGGCAAGAACGTCAGCCGAGAAGAAATGGACAGTCTATACAGGCCGGAAGGCTTGAAGGGAGGGATGAAAAGTGTCATTAACCGGATTAAGCATGGGGCTATACAGCCCCGGGTCCTTTTCCGACCGGCCCGTTCCGCAGTGGCTTGTGCTCGAGCTGCTGAATGATGCCGTGTGGGCGCCAAATGACGGGCTTAGGGAGCCTTGGAGATTTATTTATGCAGAGGCGGGCAGCGGCGGCTTCATGACAGGTCTGCAAGACCCTGCTCCAGCTTTCCTGATTGTCGCAATGAAGGAAGAGAGCGATTCGTATAAGCGGGATGAGGATTTTGCCGCGGTCTGCTGCCTTATTCAGAACTTCCAACTGCTTGCACACGTACGGAAACTGGGGGTAAGGCGGACGATGAAGGATTGGATGTATGACCGGGAGCAGACTTACTTGTTCGGTGTGCAGGATAAGGAATGCATCGTTGCTGTTCTGGAAATGGGGTTTGTGGACGAGCCGGAGAGTGCGTACAGGGCAGCTAGCGTGACAGAAGTAAGGCTCGAGTCGCTGTAGTGTTATACAATTAAATGGATGTACCCCAATGTTTTGTACAGCTTTCTCTTGCTTCTCAAGGCAAGGGAGAGCTTTTTGCTGTGGGATGCACTGTGGAAAGTATTTCAATTTGTAAATATACAAAAGTGAATAATGGGTGTAAAATTGCATTACTTGAGCTTTTCGGGGAGCTGGCAGTATACATACATCTCGCGAACGCGGAATATTCGCAGGAAGGGCCGGCCTGCTATATGGGAGGGGACTTTCAAAGGGCGGCGAAGCTGCTTCACTTTATGCCCTTATGTGAATAAATTCGCATAAGCGATATTATATTCTGTGCTGCCCCGGAGGCCGATGAGTAATCAAAACAAAGAAGATGGAGGCTACCGGAGAAACATGAAGAGAAAGAACTGGAAACACCTTACAATGCTGTTGATGCTGGTCGCTGCGATCAGTGTAGTGGCGGTGGGCTGCGGCACATCCAATACGAATAATGCAGGAGCGGATACACAGGGGAACGCGGCTGGAGAGGCGCCGGCTGCAGGCGGTACACCCGCAGAGACGGCTACGTTAACGCTGGGTCTTTTACCATCCATTGATGCGATTCCATTCATTATTGCCCATGAGCGGGGCTTTGATAAAGAGCATAACGTGAATCTGGAGATTCAGACGTTCAAGAGCGCCAAGGATCGTGACGTGGCTTTTCAGGCCGGTAAAGTGGATGGGCTTAGCGCCGACCTGGTGGCGATTTCGATCTATAATGAAGCGGGGCTAGATGTGAAGATCACCAGCACCACTACCGGTGAATTTGATCTGCTGACCGGCAATGATGCGATTAAGGATGTGAAGGATCTCAAGGGCAAGACAGTGATACTGTCCAAGAATACTTCAACACAATATACGGTGGCGACGATGCTGAAGCAGGCAGGGTTGACGGAAGACGATATTACGGTGACTGAAGTGCCGCAAATTCCAACCCGTCTGGAGCTGCTGAAGAACCAAAAAGCCGATGCGGCTATTTTGCCGGAGCCTTATGTCACGATGGGGAAAGCGGCTGGTCTGCGCGTGCTCAGCTCCACCAAGACCGCTAATGTGAATCCGTTTGTGCTGGCCTTCCCGCAAAGCGCGATTGATGCCAAGGGACAAGCAATTCGCGATATGTATGCAGCGTATGATGAAGCGGTAGCTTACATGAAATCGCATGTCCAATCGGACTATATTGATCTGATTATCAAGGAGGTCGGCTACCCGGATACCTTGAAGGACCAGATCAAAGTACCGGAATACCAGCCGGCTAATCAGGTGGATGTGAAGGAAGTGGAAGCGGCGTTTGCCTGGGCGCGGGAGACAGGCCTCCTGACCAAAAATATTGCGGCTGAAGATGTGATCTCCGATGTCCAGTTCAAAAAATAACGGACTCTGCATCAAAGAGCTGCAAGTGGAATATAAAAGCGGACAATTGGCTCTGGGGCAGGTCAATCTGACCTTGCCGGAGCATGGGATTTATACGATTATCGGGCCTTCCGGCAGCGGCAAATCCACACTGCTGCGCGCGGTGGCGGGACTGCTGCCGGGCTATGAGGGCGAACTGCTGTTCAACGGGAAATCCGTACATGACAAAGAAACGCTGATTGGACTGGTCCCGCAAAATTATGGGCTGCTGCCCTGGAAGACCGTTCATGACAACATTCAGATTGCGATGAAGATCACCCGCCCGGCAGGAGGACGCAAGGAAACGCAGGAGGCGCAAATTACCCATTGGCTGGAGTCGATGGGAATTTCCGAGCTGGCCGCCCGGTACCCGCTCTCGCTGAGCGGTGGACAGCAGCAGCGGGTGGCGATTGCCCGGGCGTTTGCCATTCAGCCGACTATTCTGCTGCTGGACGAGCCGTTCTCCGCCCTGGATGCCATTACGCGCGAAGCGCTGCAGCAGATTTTTCTGGATAATTGGCTGGCTAACCCGGCTACGACGCTGTTTGTAACCCATGATGTGGAGGAAGCGATTTTGCTGGGACAGAGAATCATCGTCATGCCGTCAAGCAAGCAGGATACGCCGGAAATCCTTGATAACGCTGCTGTCTTTGCGATGAAGCATGAGGATAAGCGGGACAGCGATGATTATTTTGAGCAGAGCAAGCGCATCAGAAAGGTAATGCTTACGAAATGGTGAAAAAAAGACGTCTTCCTCACTTGCTGCGGCTGTTGTTTGTCTTTTTATGCATGAATGCGGTATGGTATGTTGTTTATCTGCTGATGAATCATCCGATTCTTCCCAGCCCCGGCTCGGTCTATAAGGCGATGTTCCATCTAGGGGCAAAGGATGTGGCGCTGAATGTCGGCTATAGTCTGCTGCGGATTTTTGAAGGGGTGCTGCTGGCACTGCTGATCGGTCTGCTGATCGGCCTCTTAATGGGCCGTTCGCCGCTATGGAACCGGCTGCTGGACCCGGTAGTATACCTCACCTATCCTATCCCAAAAATTGCGCTGCTGCCGGTGGTCATGCTGTTCTTCGGGCTTGGCGAAACCTCCAAGGTGCTGATGATTATGCTGATTCTGCTGTTCCAGGTTATCATCTCTGTGCGTGACGGTATCAAGGCCATCCCCGAAAGCACCTATGATGTGCTGACCAGCATCGGCGCAAGCACCGCGCAGAAATTCTGGAATGTGACGCTGCCCGGCGCACTGTCGGTCATTCTCAGCACGATCCGGATTTCCCTTGGAACTGCAATTTCCGTATTGTTCTTCACCGAAATCTATGGCACGGAGCATGGCATGGGCTTTTTCATTATGGATGCCTGGCTGCGCCTGGACTACCCTGAGATGTACGCAGGAATTATGCTGTTCAGCCTTGTCGGATTTGTGCTGTTCCTGCTCGTCGATGTTCTGGATTACAGATTTATGAAATGGCGGCGGTAAAGGGAGGACGTTGCTGCTGCTGAGGTAGAATAGGATAGTAATAACTGTAAGGCGGCTCATGAACGGGCCGTCTTTTTGCAAACACAAAAATTCAAGTTTCCTCCGCAAGCAAACAGGTTCTTCACAACTCTGAGTTAATCTTTGTATATAACGAAGGGGGAGAACGACAATGAAAAAGAAGATCTGGTTAGGGATTGCGGCATTGGTTCTGGTAATGGGCATTGGTACAAGCGTATATGCAGCGGGGGCTGACAACGGGCAGGGCTGGTTGGAGAAGATGCTGCCCTTTGCAAAACAAATGCATCCGGGCTTGTCGGATGACGGCATCAAAGAGATGGTGAACAATTGCCGTGAGAATCAAGGAACAGGCATGGGCGGCATGATGGGCAATTCATCCGGCAGATCAGGCATGATGAACTTCTAACTGCGCCATACATCCACGCCGCTCTTTCGCAGCAATGCAGATGATGAAGTTTCAGGATGGGATGAAGGGATGATGGCGGTGGATGCTCCAACTATTTTGCTTGTGGACGACGAGGCGGATATTCTTCAGGTGATCAGAGCGTATCTGGAGAAAAACCATTATAGAGTGTATGAGGCTGAAACTGGAACCGGCGCATTGCAGCTTTTTGATGAGCTGAAGCCTGATCTGGTGGTGCTTGATCTGATGCTGCCGGATATTTCCGGCGAGGAGATTTGCAGAATCATCCGCAGAGATGCAAATACGCCTATCCTTATGCTCACGGCCAAAAGCAGTGAAGACGATATGGTGAATGGCCTGCTGATGGGTGCGGACGATTACATTACCAAGCCCTTCAGTCCAAGGGAACTGCTGGCCCGCGTAATCAGTCTGCTTAGAAGGGCGCAGCATGCTCAGAACCAGGAGCCGAAAGGCAGCTTGAGCTTCGGGGGCGGGAGGCTTTGGATGGATTCTGAGCGGCATGAGGTCAAGCTGGAAGGAGAGCTGCTTGCGCTGACACCCCTTGAATTCAAGCTGCTGGAGTGTCTGTCGAGGAATCCCAAGCGGGCCTTCAGCCGTTATGAGCTGGTAAATCTTATCCAGGGCGATGATTTTGACGGCTTTGAGCGGACGATAGATGTGCACATCAAGAATTTGCGGCAAAAAATCGGCGATAGTCCACGGCATCCCCAGTTTATAGGCACAGTGTTCGGAATCGGCTATAAATTTCTGGTGAACCGGGATGAATAAAGGCGGATTGCGAAAAAAACTGCTGCTGTCCCATCTGGGTGTCGCACTCAGTTCCCTGCTGATCATCTTTTTTCTAGTCAATCTGGTGATGAGCTTCTCCTTTGGAAGGTATGTCGAGAACCAGCGGAAAGCCGAAGCCGGATTCCTGCTCGCCGATCTGGAGCAAGCCTATGATCCTGCACAGGCTTGGGGGATGGATGCATTGATGAATATATCCCATCAGGCGATGCTGCGCAATTATTCCATACGCCTATACGATGCCGAAGGGAAGCTGGTCTGGGACACAGGAAGCATGGGCATGGGGATGTCAACGGCGAATCAGGCTGCGGCTGCCAGCCGCTATGAGATTGTGAAGGATGGAGTGAACATCGGCGCACTTGAAATGCGGGGAGATGGCGAAGCGGAGCAAGCGCAAAACCGGGATTTTCTCCAACTGTTCAACCGGCTGTCTTGGGGAGCGCTGCTGCTGGTGCTTGCGGGTGCCTATCTGTACAGCAGACTTATGGCTAAAGGCTTGAGCCTTCCGCTAGTGCAGATCAAGAGAACCGCCGTGAAGATGCGGGAAGGCAATTTGACGGAGCGGGTTCCGCTTCAGCGTAACAGGCAGACGGAAATTGAAGAGGTAGGCCTGGCGCTTAATTATCTTGCGGATACGTTGCAGCAACAAGAGAAGCTAAGAAAAAATCTTACGGCAGATGTAGCGCATGAATTACGTACGCCTCTGACTACCGTCCAGAGCTATATTGAAGCTTTTCAGGATGGAATATGGGAAGCGACTCCTGAGAGATTGCAGATTTGTCACGCTCAAATCATCCGGTTGGTGCAGCTTATTAATGATCTGGAGAAGCTGAATGCGGCAGAGAACCCGATGATACAACTGCGGCATGAACGGCTGCTTCTGAATGACGTGCTTCGTGACTCGGTTCATTCGGTTGCCGGCAGACCGGAGCTGGACAAGGTTGTCTTGACCTTAAAGGATGAGAAGCAAATCTTTATTAACGGTGATTATGAACGGCTGGTGCAGGTATTTGTCAACTTGCTGAATAATGCGCTTAAATATACCAAGGAAGGCGGTATAGAAATAAGCCTCGCTGAGGAGTCTTCCGAAGTAAGGGTGATGATTGCCGATACGGGTGCTGGAATTGCCGCCGATGAGCTGCCGTATATATTTGAACGCTTTTACCGTGGAGAGAAATCGCGCAGCCGTAAAACCGGGGGAGCGGGAATCGGTCTTACGATTGTAAAAGCGATTGTCGAAGCGCACGGAGGACGGGTAACCGTCTCAAGCACGCCGGGCTCAGGCTCGGAGTTCAGTGTTCATCTTCCTAAATGAATACCCTTTGCTGGAGTGTTCTTCAGCCTGGGACTGCAAAAGCCTCGTTTTCGATCTGACAGATGAGGCTTTTTTTTGCGTATTTCTCGCAATCTGTAGTTTCCTGCCGTAAATAAAATATGGAAAAAATAAGCATATATCTCTATACTTAGAGAGAATATATGGTAAAAATTGAGGAGGATGAATGTGTTGGATCGCAAAAATAGTCCCAAAAACAGTACTCATATCGTACATCAGACCACCAAAGCTTTGCTTACCACTACAGTCGCGCTCGCGCTGCTTCTGCCTGGCGGATTAGCCGCAGCGGATTCAAGCGTTACTTCCACTGCAGCGACTGCGGTTAAGGAGGCTCCCGGACAAGCCGCTGCAACGCCGGACGCATCCAAAGCCAAAATTACGCAGGATCAGGCCGTAGAAAAACTCAGAGAGCTGTTTCCTGTGCTGAAGAATGCAACCGTATCGAGTGTGCGGCTGGGTGGAGACAACACGTATCCTCCGAGCACCAATCAAATGATTTGGAACATTAACTGGGGATATGAGCTTGGCAACACCAGCTACGGTTTCTCCAGCATGGTTGATGCGGTTAGCGGGGACTTGGTCAATACGTACCTTTCGTTTCCTTTAACGCAAGAAACAGCATATTATCCGCCCAAAATTACACGTGCTGAAGCGCTGGAGCGGGCCCGGCTCTTTATTGCCGCCGCTGCGCCATCCCTGGGTAAAGAAGACCTTCAGCTTCAGGACGATGATGCACTTAATCTGGCCAGTGGAGCGCTGTTCGGAACGGTTCAATACAGCTTCTCCTTCAAGACTCTGAAGAACGGTTTGCCTACATCGGATGCCCTAATGATCACTATCGACGGCAATGGAAACTTCGTTCAATTCAACAAACCGTCCTCAGGACTTGCGTATCCTTCCGCTAAGCCTGCTGTTTCTTTGGAAGCGGCGCAGAAGAAATTTACGGACGGCTTGTCTGTGGGGCTGTACTACATTCCCGTCTACAAAGACAACCAGGTGGAGCGGTGGATTCTGGGCTGGCGTCCCCAGGAGCAGGGCCTGTATCCAATTGATGCCCAGAGCGGGAAAAGTATAGATAACGATGGGGCTGAAGTTGCTGCTCTCTCAGCAAGGGATGAGACGGTACCGCAGACCAAAGAACGGTTCCAGCCGGTCAGCACAGGCAAGGAGCTTACTGCAGAGGAAGCTGCAAAGCTTGTTCAGCAGGTAGCATTCATTCCGGCAGATCGCAAGCTGTCCAGCCAAATGCTGGGGGCCAGCTATCCGAACCAGAAGCAGAAGGTATGGAGATTGACCTGGGAGGCGGAACGGAAAGGGAGCATAGCGGGATTTCCTTCCAGTTCCTCTGCTGAGGTAGATGCGGCAACCGGACAAATCAATGTGTTTCAGTTAGAGCAGTTTACCGGCAGCGCCGATGCCAAACCGCAGCCAGCTCCTGCCGGCGGCAAGAAGCTGACTCAGGCGGAAGCTAAGAAGCAGGCTCTTGCTCTAATCAACCGTCTGTACGATCAGGCGAGCAGCGAGCTTAAGCTGGCCGGGCATGATGAAGCATGGAGTGTTCTTCCGGATGGAAAAGGGTTCCGCTATGAATTTGTACGCTATTATAAGGGGATTCCAATAAGCGACGGAGCTATAACATTGGTAATGGATACTTACGGCAGACTCCAGAACTATTCAGCTCTGGTTAACGCGGGAGTCGAAACGCTGAAGGAGCAGCCAACCCCTGCCATATCGGGGAGCGACGCGCTGAAGAGCTACAAGGACAAATATACCCTGAAGCTGCAATATAACCGCACCGGCGGATATAGCAATATTCTGTACGTAGAACCCAAAGTGAAGTTAGTCTATAATCCGTCGCCGGTTAACGATAAGGATCAGTATGAGGTACTGGATGCCATGACGGGCAAATGGGTTCAAGTGTATCCATACGCTGCCACGATTGCCCCTGCCGCGGTTGATCTGAAAGGCCATCCTGCAGAGAAGCAGTTAACTGAACTCGTCAAGTATGGTGTGCTTGTTCCTGACGCCGACGGGAAGCTCAAGCCGGATCAGGAAATAACGGTTGGAGAATGGTTCAGCTTGATTGCCAAAGCATCCACGCCGTACTATACCAGTTATTCTACCGGAATTGAGCGAAAGGCGGTGGCTGGTGTAAGTTCGGACAGTAAATACTATCCGTCGGTCAGCTATGCCCTAAGCCGCGGCTGGATCAGCAAAGATACTATGCTACAGCCGGACAATTCCCTCAGCCGCGAACAGCTCGCCGTGCTGCTGGCTTCCTTCCTGAAATACAATAAGCTCTCTGCGTTCCTGCAAAATGACACTGCCGTGAGCAGCTTCAGCGACAGCGCCGACATTAAAGACAAAGGCGCAGTGGCGCTGGTCTTGAAGCTGGGGCTGCTGCAGGGAGACGGCGGTAAATTTAATCCGCAGCAAAAGATAACCAAAGCCGATGCTGCCACTGTTATTATGAAGCTGGTAGAGCTACAGGGCAAAACGGACCAGAGCATCAGTCAGCAATAGCTTGTGCCAGAATAGCGGCAGTGCGCGTTGCAAGCAGCGCTGCCGACGATCAAGTAGACGCAGCAAGCCTGCTTCCTGCCTTCAGGCGGGGAGCAGGCTTTTGTTTTTCATTCACGGGTTATTTCCCGAGCTGTTTATCTGCTTCACGAACAGGGGCATGACCCTCGTTCTCTTCAGTTTTCTCGGTGCTCATGAACCAGCCTACGGCTGCAATGATTACCAGCACAATATAGAAGGTGGCCTTCCACCAGGTGCTATGAGCGAAATCCTCGGACAGCACACCCAGCGAAGGGTGAGCCAGAGTGATGACCGCCAGCTTGACACCTACCCAGCCAACGATGAAGAAGGCTGCCACTTCAAGGCCCGGACGGGAGTGCAGCAGCTTAACGAAGAAGGATGCCGCAAACCGCATAATGACAAGTCCGATGAACCCGCCGGCAAAAATGACAAGGAATTGTCCCCCATCAAGACCCCCGATTTTACTTATTCCGCTTGGCGGAAGCGCAACGGCCAGCGCAACGGCTGCGAGGATAGAGTCGACGGCAAATGCGATGTCGGCCACCTCAACCTTCAGCACGGTGAACCAGAAGCTGGATTTTTTCTTGGCTGTCCCTTCTTCAGAAGCACCTTCGACCGCCGCTTCAGCCTCCGGTTTCTTGAACAATAATTTTCGGAAAATATGATTACCCGCGATGAACAACAGATAAATGGCACCAATAGCTTGTACCTGCCAGATGTCCACCAGATAAGAGATGATAAACAGTGAACCAAAGCGGAACACGAATGCCCCTGCCAAACCATAGAACAATGCCTTCTTACGTTCCTCATCAGGAAGATGTTTGACCATGATTGCCAGTACCAGTGCGTTATCTGCGGCGAGCAACCCTTCCAGTGCGACGAGAACGAGCAAGACCCATCCGTATTCTAATAATAATCCCCAATCCATTGCTGCTTCCTCCTCATTTGGATGTAAATATCATCAAAAAATACCTACACTACCATTATTTTAACCAAATATATATAAAAAAGACCTTTACCAAGCAGATCAGCCTTCGGAATGAAGGACTAACCTGATTGGTAAAGGTCTCGCTAACAATGGTTCATTGCCGATAAAACCGGAGAACATCCTCACGTTCTCGTATTGACGATTTTATCTAACAGCTACTCCCCTTTACGGGATATATTAAATTTGATCATTTGTGTTGTTGACTTAAAAGTATCATATATGACTTAAGAGTCGTTGTCAATGCCTGTGAGAATAAATATCAATAAAAAAAGCTGAAATGGAAACGGAAACATGATACATATAAGTTAGATAATATAACATTTGTTATGTCGAAACTGCAAACATAAGGAAATATAGGGTTTTTTAAGCCTAAACTCGATTGACGCTGTATAGGAATGAAAATATGATGTAACTAATTAAAGCGGTCAAGCGATTCGGTGTAATAAAACATAACATACACCTGCTTGTGCCGCGAAGAGAAAGTCTATTAGAGGGTAAGCGAGTGCTTCCGAAGTCAGTTTTGTTCGAAGTGAATTCAGTGAAGCTGAGGCTCACAAAACTTAAGTGAATGCTTACGAAGTGAGTTTTACTCGAAGCCAAGTCAAGGATGTAACGCTCGTAAAACTTTTAGGAGGTGGGAAATGATGCAGCCGTCGCCGTGTGTATCAAGTGAAGCAGAAGAGGAGATCAGCCGCCATCCGTGCTACAGCGAGGAAGCCCATCGGTTCTTTGCCAGGATGCATATTCCGGTTGCTCCCGCCTGCAACATCCAGTGCAATTACTGCAACCGCAAGTTTGACTGCGTGAATGAGAGCAGGCCTGGTGTAGTCAGTGAGGTGCTCACCCCGGAGCAGGCGGAACGCAAGGTGAAAGGGGTAGCCGCCCAGTTGATGCAGCTCTCGGTGGTTGGCGTAGCCGGTCCCGGCGATCCGCTGGCCAATCCGGAGGTGACGTTCGACACTTTTGCCCGGGTCAAAAAGCATGTGCCGGATGTCTCCCTTTGCCTCAGCACCAACGGGTTGACGCTTTACCGGCATGTGGATGAGATTGTGGAGCTTGGCATCCGCCATGTTACCATCACGATCAATGCCATTGATCCGGAGGTCGGTGAGCACATTTATCCTTGGGTATTCGACGAGGGTGTGCGGGTTGAAGGAAGAGAGGCGGCAGAGCTGCTGATCAACCGCCAACTGCTGGGCCTTGAGATGCTGGCGAAGCTGGGGATTCTGGTCAAGGTCAATTCCATTATGATTCCAGGGGTCAACGACGGACATCTTCCCGCAGTGTCCAAAAGAGTAAAAGAGCTAGGGGCCACACTGCACAATGTAACACCGCTTATTATCGCACCCGGCAGCCAGTATGAGCGGGATGGCCGCAAGGCGCCCCGTCCGAAGGAGCTGCACAACCTGCAGGAGCTTCTCGGCCGTGACGGCATGAAGGTGATGCGCCACTGCCGGCAATGCCGGGCGGATGCTATCGGGCTGCTGGGCCAGGACCGCAATCAGGATTTCCCGCTTGAAGCGATGGAAGCCGATCCGGTAGTCAACAAAGAAGCAAGAGCGTTGCTCCAGGGCGAACTGGACGCGAAGATCCGCGAGCGGGTTCAAGCGAAGCAGGCGAGCCCATTGCAGCAAGATGCTCCCAAGGTCAGAGTCGCAGTAGCCACCAGAGGCGGCGACAAGGTCAATCAGCATTTCGGGCATGCCACGGAATTCCTGGTATACGATACTGACGGAGCGGATGTGAAGTTGCTCGGTGTCCGCAAGATACAGGCTTATTGTCATGGCAAGGCAGACTGTAACGGCGACAAGGCCGCTACGCTGCAAGAAATCATAACGATTCTAAGCGATTGCCGCATTCTTCTCTGCTCCGGTATCGGAGACGGCCCGCGTGCCAGCCTGAACAAAGCCGGAGTGTTGCCTCTAGTCCGCAAGGGCGGGATACAGGAAGCTATTCTGGAAAGTGTGAAATACAATTCTTATTTTGAAAATACAAACATTTCGAAGGGATGATGAATCATGAGACAAATAGCTTTTTACGGTAAAGGCGGTATCGGTAAATCCACAACCTCCCAGAATACTCTGGCCCAGCTCGCAACAAAGTTCAAGCAAAGAATTATGATTGTCGGCTGCGACCCTAAGGCAGACTCCACCCGCCTGATTCTGAACACCAAAGCGCAGAACTCCGTTCTCGAACTGGCCGCTGAGCTTGGATCTGTAGAGGACCTGGAGCTTGAAGACGTGCTGCAGACGGGCTTTGGCGACATTATCAATGTAGAGTGCGGCGGGCCTGAACCGGGCGTAGGCTGCGCAGGACGCGGGATCATCACTGCCATCAACTTCCTGGAGCAGGAGGGCGCTTATCAGGATCTGGATTTTGTATCCTATGACGTACTGGGTGACGTTGTATGCGGCGGTTTCGCAATGCCGATTCGTGAAGGCAAGGCGCAAGAGATTTACATCGTCTGTTCCGGTGAAATGATGGCGATGTACGCTGCCAACAACATCGCCCGCGGTATTCTGAAATATGCGACAAGCGGCGGTGTGAGACTGGGCGGCCTGATCTGCAACAGCCGGAATACTGACCGTGAAGATGAGCTGATCATGGAGCTTGCCCGCCGTCTGAATACCCAAATGATCCATTTTGTCCCCCGCGATAACATCGTGCAGCATGCTGAACTCCGCAGAATGACCGTTGCCCAATACAACCCAGCCCATCAACAAGCCAAAGAATATGAGATTCTTGCCGAGAAAATCCTCAACAATAAAATGCTGACTATCCCTACGCCAATCTCCATGGAAGAGCTGGAAGAGCTGCTGATGGAATTCGGTATCATCGAAGATGAAGAAGCCGCGCTCAAGAAGCTCCAGGCTTCCGGCCAATAAAGGGCAGCAACCGGGAATGAATCAGGCATCCGGTGAACGGGAGTGGAGATACGGCCTTCATCGGATTCGGATTATCACGAAAAGGAGGGTCAACACATGGGACTGAATATTGAAGAGAATAAGAAATTGGTAGAAGAAGTTCTGGAAGCCTACCCCAAAAAGGCAAAAAAGGACCGTGAAAAGCATTTTCAGATCAATACTGAAGAAGCTCAATCCTGCGGAACCTGCGCCCTGAAGTCCAATATTAAATCCCGTCCCGGTGTAATGACACCGCGCGGATGCTCCTATGCAGGCTCTAAAGGGGTGGTATGGGGCCCGATTAAGGATATGGTGCATATCAGCCACGGCCCTATCGGCTGCGGACAATACAGTTGGGGCACACGCCGCAACTATGCGAACGGGACGCTTGGGATCGACAATTTTACGGCTATGCAGATTACAAGTGATTTTCAGGAAACGGATATCGTATTTGGCGGTGACAAGAAGCTGGAAGTCATCATGCGTGAAATCACGGAGATGTTCCCGCTTGCCAAAGGGATTTCCGTACAATCCGAATGTCCGGTCGGTCTGATCGGCGATGATATTGAAGCGGTATCCAAAAAAATGGCCAAGGAGCTGGAAATGCCGATTGTTCCGGTACGCTGCGAAGGCTTTCGTGGGGTCAGCCAGTCGCTGGGTCACCACATTGCCAATGATGCCATTCGTGATTTTGTTCTTGGTAAAGCTGAACTGGCCGAAACCGGTCCTTACGATGTCAATATTATCGGCGACTATAATATCGGCGGCGATGCCTGGGCTTCCCGTATTCTGCTCGAAGAAATGGGGCTGCGTGTAATTGCCCAGTGGTCTGGTGACGGTACCCTGAATGAGCTGGAAATCGCCCATAAGGCGAAGCTGAATCTGATTCACTGCCACCGCTCGATGAACTACATGGTTGAACATATGGAGAAAGCCTATGACATTCCGTGGATGGAATATAACTTCTTCGGGCCGTCCAAGACCTACGAGAGCCTGCGGGCTATCGCAGCCCGGTTCGATGACACGATTCAGGAGAACTGCGAGAAGATGATCGCGAGGCATAAACCATCAATGGATGCCATTATCAATAAATATAGACCCCGCTTGGAAAGTAAAAAGGTGCTCTTGATGATCGGCGGTCTGCGTTCCCGCCATACCATCGGCGCTTATGAGGATTTGGGCATGGATATCGTGGCTTCCGGCTATGAATTTGCCCATAAGGACGACTATGAGAAGACCTTTCCGATGATGAAGGAAGGCACAATCATTATGGACGATCCGACTGCGTATGAGCTGGAGGAGCTGGCACAGAAATTGAATGTCGATCTGGTAGGCTCAGGGGTCAAAGAGAAGTATGTATATCACAAGATGGGTGTTCCGTTCCGCCAGATGCATTCCTGGGATTACAGCGGACCGTATCATGGCTTTGACGGCTTCAAGGTTTTTGCCAAGGATATGGATATGACGGTGAACAGTCCGGTCTGGAATCTGATCAGCAAGAAGGAGAAGGCGCACAAGGAGGGGGCGGGCGTATGAGCAAGGACAGACTGGATATCCCGGACTACAACCGATTGTTCTCAGAGGAACGCTACGTTCAGCAGCGGCAAAACAAGATGCAATTCGAAGCGCCATGCAGCGAACAGGATACAGCGGAGGCCCTATCTTACTCCAAATCCGCAGAGTATATGCAAAAGAACTTTGACCGCAAAGCTGTGGTCATCAATCCGCATAAAGCCTGCCAGCCGCTTGGGTCGGTAATGGCTGCACTGGGATTCGAAAACACATTGCCGTTCGTTCACGGCTCGCAGGGCTGCAACTCTTATTTCCGCAGTCATCTCAGCCGCCACTTCAAGGAGCCTACGCCGGCGGTCTCCTCTTCGATGACCGAGGATGCTGCGGTATTCGGCGGCATGAACAATCTGATCGACGGACTGGAAAATAGCATCGCTCTCTACAAGCCCGAGATGATTGCCCTCTGTACGACTTGTATGGCTGAAGTCATCGGTGATGACTTGTCCTCCTTTATCGGCAATGCCCGCATCAAAGGTGCGATTACTGAAGAATTTCCTGTGGCATTCTGCAATACGCCGAGCTTTGTAGGCTCGCATATCACCGGTTATGATTCGATGCTAAAAGGCATCCTGAGTTATCTCTATGAACGCTCCGGGGCTCAGGCTAACCCTGGCAGCGGTGCTGGATCGGGTGAGAAGCTGAATATTATGCTTGGCTTTGAGCCTTACACCGGCAACTTTGCCGAAATTCGCAAAATTCTCGCTGCATTTGATACCAAATATACAATACTGGGCGATCACAGCGGGAACTATGATTCTCCGGCTACCGGTGAGTATGAATATTACTACGGCGGCACGAAGCTTGCTGATGTGCCACTCGCGGCCAATGCGCTGGGGACACTGTCGCTGCAGAAATACACGCTCAAGAAAACCCAGGAATTCATCAGCGGAACCTGGAGCCAGCAGCTTACTGCATTGTCAACGCCGCTGGGGGTTACCGGCACGGATAAGCTGCTGGAAGCGATCAGCGAACTGACAGGTCTGCCGATTCCGGCTTCGCTTATCGAAGAACGCGGCCGCGTGGTGGATGCCTTGACGGACAGCCACCCTTATCTTCACGGCAAGCGTGTTGCCCTCGTAGGCGATCCTGACCTGTTGATCGGACTTATCGGATTCTGCCTTGAGGTCGGTATCGAGCCGGTGCATATCGTCTGCTCCAATGGAGATGTTGATTTCAACGAAGTGAAGTTCAAGGTGGAAGCAGAAGCGCTTCTGGCATCCAGCCCATATGGCTCGGAAGCAAGCCTTTATATCGGAAACGACCTGTGGCATATGCGTTCCCTGCTGCTGAATGATCCGGTGGACCTGGCCATCGGCAGCTCACATCTGAAATTCGCCGCCAAGGATGCCGATGTGCCGCTGATCCGTGTGGGGTTCCCGATCTTTGACCGTCATCATATGCACCGTTATCCGATTCTCGGGTATCAAGGAGCTCTGAATTTGCTGAGCTTATTTGTCAATACCGTACTGGATGAGCTTGACCGCAACAACTCCGAGTTCAACTACGACTTGGTACGGTAAGGGCATACGCGGGAGAATTCTAATCTTCAATGCAACCTAGCGAAGGAGATGAAGCGCCGATGGACCCTGTTCGAAAAGACGAATTTGATGCTGAGGCTTGCGGGAGCCTGCCTCCGAAAGAAAAGCCCTGTCCACGGCCCAAACCGGGTGAAGCAGCGGGAGGCTGCTCCTTCGACGGAGCTCAAATCACGCTGCTGCCGATTATGGACGCTGCACATCTTGTTCATGGTCCGATTGCTTGCGCCGGGAACAGTTGGGAGAGCAGAGGCGCCTTGTCAAGCGGCCCCTCTCTGTCTCAATATGGCTTCGCTACGGATCTTAACGATTCTGATATTATTTTTGGCGGAGAGAAAAAGCTGAAGGAGAGCATTGACTATATTGCCGGGCGCTTTGCGCCTCCGGCAATATTTGTATATTCAACCTGTGTAACCGCGCTGATTGGCGAGGATATGGATGCGGTCTGCAAGGAGGCGGGAGAGCGGCTGGGAATTCCGGTCATCCCGGTTAACAGTCCGGGTTTTGTCGGCAGCAAGAATCTTGGCAACCGCCTCGCCGGTGATGCGCTGCTGCAGTATGTCATTGGGACAGGGGAGCCGGAGTCCGAGCTGCCTCCGGGGGTAAATCTTATAGGCGAATACAATATTGCCGGCGAGATGTGGGATATCGAGAAGCTGATGAAAAGTGCGGGGATTTCGGTGACCTCCCGCATTACAGGCGATGCGAGATATAAAGAGATCACCTGGGCGCACCGCGCCAAGGTGAACATGGTGGTCTGCAGCCGCGCATTGCTGGGGCTCGCCAGGGAAATGGAGTCCCGCTACGGCATTCCGTATTTCGAAGGCTCGTTCTACGGCGCCAAGGAGACGACTTATTCGCTGCGGCAAATGGCTTACCTGATGAATGACCGGGAGATGGAGCGCCGGGTAGACCGCCTGACGGAACGTGAAGAAGCCCGGCTTAGCCAGGATCTGCGCCCCTACCGCAAGCTGCTGAAGGGGAAGAAGGCGGTTCTGTATACCGGCGGCGTCAAAAGCTGGTCGGTCATTTCCGCGCTCAAGGAGCTGGGTGTTCAAGTCGTAGGCGTCGGCACGAATAAGAGCACGGAGGATGATGTGCGGCGGATCGCTGACCGGGTAAGCGACGATACCGAATATATTCCCGAGGGCGGTGCGAGCCGGATTCTCAAGACGGTGCGGGAGCGCAAGGCGGATATTATGATCGCCGGGGGGCGCAATATGTATGTGGCGATGAAGGAGCAGGTTCCCTTCATCGACATCAATCAGGAGCGGCACAAGGCTTATGCCGGTTATGAAGGACTGCTGCGGCTGGCCAAGGAGCTGACCTATTCGCTGGCCAATCCGATCTGGAAGCTGGCAGCAAGCCCTGCGCCTTGGGATAAGGGGGCTCCGCCATATGACCGTTAACAGAAGGAAGAAACCGGCATCCGTCAACCCGATCAAGATCGGCCAGTCGCTCGGCGCCGTGCTGGCGCTGCAGGGCTGCTACCGTGCCATGCCGCTGATGCATGGGGCGCAGGGGTGCTCCGCTTTTCCCAAGGCCCTGCTGACCCGGCATTTCCGTGAGCCTATCGCCGTGCAGACCTCCGCGCTGCAGGAAATGGACGTTATCTTTGATGCCAACCGTAACCTGGAGGAGGCGCTGAATCTGGTGCTGAGCAAGCACCACCCCGATATTATCGGGATAATCGGAACAGAGCTGACCGATGTGGCCGGAGTGGACTATCAGACTATGCTCAAGTCGTATAAGCGGGAGCGGAATATGCGTGGAGGGCTTGCTTTTTCCGTAGTGCTGCCGGACTTTCGCGGGTCGCTGGAATCGGGCTTCAGCACTGCGGTGGAGGCCATCATTGATGAAATGATCCAGCAGGTGGGACACCGGGGTCCGAGAAGTGTGAATACCCGGCAGATTACGCTGCTCCCCGGATCTTTTCTGACACCGGCGGATGTCATGGAGCTGAAGGAGATCATTTCAAGCTTCGGGTTCGAGGTTATTGCCCTGCCGGATATTTCGACTTCCTTGTCAGGGCATTTGCTGACCGGATTCTCTCCGCTGACCCGGGGCGGCGTGCCGCTGGATTCCATGCTGCAGAGTCTGCAGTCGGGGCTGACGATTGCCATCGGCGGCAGCATGGAGCGTCCGGCGAGACGGCTGCATAATGCGCTTGGCACACCGTATAAGGTTCTTGAGAGTATGATGGGGCTTAAAGCTTCCGATGAGCTGCTGCATTTCCTGCATCAGATCAGCGGCGAGCCGGTTCCGCTTCGTTACTGCTGGCAGCGCGAGAATCTGCTCGATAGCATGCTGGATGCCCATTTCCAATTTGCCGGCATGTCTGTGGTGGCTGCGCTTGAGCCGGATCATCTGTATTCCGTCTCCGGCTGGCTTGAAGAGCTGGGGGTGGAGCAGAAGGCATTGATTGCCTCCTATGAAACACCGCTTATTGCCGGGATGGAGCGCGAAGTATGGATCGGGGATCTGGATGATGCCGAGGTGCTCGGCAATGGTGCTGAGCTGTGGATCAGCAATTCCCACGGCATTGCCGGAGCACAGCGGATTGACGCGGCATTTATGGCGGCAGGCTTCCCGGTCTGGAGTGAGCTGGGAGCGTATATGTCTGTCTCTGTAGGCTATAGGGGGGCTATGGAGTGGAGCAATAAGGCAGGGAATTTGTTGATGCAGAGGGAGGCTAGGCACCGTGAAAGTAGCATTCGCCACAGATGACGGCAGCCGCGTAAATGCCCACTTCGGGCAAAGCTCAATGTTTGCGGTTTATAATGTGACCAAAAATGGCGGCGAGCTGATCGAGCTGCGCAAGCTGCCGGCACATCTGAACCAGGATGAGGCCGGGAAAATTGACAGCCGACTGGAAGCGGTGAGTGACTGTATACTGATCTTCATTATGCAGATTGGGGCTTCAGCGGCTGCGAGGGTAACCCGGCGCAAGATTATGCCTGTCAAAGTAGCCTTCGGCAGTCCCATTGATGAGCAGGTGAAACGCCTGGTTGAACTGCTGCAGGGCAAGCCGCCGATGTGGCTGGCCAAGGTGCTGCGGGCGGAAGAGGAAGGCAAAGGGGAAGGAGAGGAAGCGGATGGAACCGATGGCTAATGAGACGGCGGCGCTTCAGGTTGAAGCTGTAGAGGCTGGTGAGACGGTGAGGAACCGCCGCCGCAAGGCGGGTAAAGAGCTGGATAAGGATACGGCGGATGCTTTTGTCCGCCGTTTATGCCATCTTTTGGACACTGGCGATTTCTTTGGCCGGTATGCTGCACTGTCCCCGCAGGAGAAGATCGCGAAGCTGTTCCTGGCTTCCTCCGGAGATAGGAATCAATCCGATTTCAACTGTGCGGTATCCCCGAAGGTGCGCCAGCAGGTTCCTGTGATTTTTCAAGCCATTGCAGGAGTCATGGAGGAGAAAAGCGGAATTATGGTCCAAAGCACTGCCGAGATAAATATGGAGGGCTTTGGCCGGGGGCTGCTCTACAGCGGGCGTGTCGTTCTGGTGCTGAAGAGTCTGCGGGCCGGCTTCCCGTTCCCGTTCACCTCTGAGGAGAAGGCTATCCGCTATGGAGTGGAATGTGTGGAGGAGGGCCTTGCTTTTCTGCAAAAATATAATGAAATGACGGCCTTCCACGGACTGCTGAGTCTGGAAGGCTAGCAGGCCGCAAGTTCATCATCAGTTACAGGGGGAATCGGGAATGGAGCAGCTTGCCGGAGGTTTGGAGCTGGAGCGGTATACCCGGCAGCTTAAGCTGCTGGGGGAAGACGGGCAGAAGGCGCTGAAGGAAGCGACGGTCATGGTGGCCGGAATCGGCGGACTTGGAGGAACGGCTGCGCTGTATCTGGCTGCGGCGGGCGTCGGCAAGCTGATTTTGGCCCATGAAGGGGTTATTGTTCCTCCCGACCTCAACCGGCAAATCCTGATGGACAGTGACCATCTGGGGATGGAACGGATGAGTACGGCGATTGCCCACCTGAAGCGGCTGAACCCTTTTGTTGAAATCGAAGGCTATAATGCCAGAATTGAATATGATCTTGCCAAGCCCTGGGTGCGGGATGCTGATATAGTGATTGACGCCAGATACGATTTTCCGGAAAGATATGCTCTGAACCGCCTGTGTGTAGATACCGGAACACCTATGGTGGAAGCCGCTATGTATGGATTTGAAATCTCGCTTACCACAGTCCTTCCTGGCGTCACGCCCTGTCTTGAATGTCTGTACCCGGATGTGCAGCCGCAGTGGGAGCCATTCGGATTCCCGGTTCTGGGAGCTACCTCCGGGATCGCAGGTTGTCTGGCTGCACTGGAGGCCGTAAAATGGATTACAGGGGTAGGGACAACTTATGCGGGCGTAATGCATCGCTTCAGCTCACTCGACTTCGCCTGTTACAGCGTCCATATTTCCCGTAATCCGAATTGCGCTTGCTGCGGAGAAGGAGGTAAGCTGTGAAACGTCTTAAGCTTTGCGACACGACACTGCGGGATGGGGAGCAGGCGGCGGGAGTATCCTTCAAGAGGGCGGAAAAGCTGGAAATCGCAAGGCTGTTGTCGGAGAGCGGAGTAGAGCAGGCCGAGGTAGGAATTCCGGCTATGGGGAAGCGGGAGCAGGAGGACATAACGGCGATTGCCGGGCTCAACCTCCCGATGAAGCTGATGACCTGGAACCGCTCAGTTACGGGGGATATCGACAAGGCGCGGGCCACGGGAGTGAACTGGAGCCATGTGTCTATTCCCGTCTCGGAGATTCAGCTTCAGGGTAAGCTGGGACTCACACCTGCCGAGGGACTGAAGAAGCTGCTTGGTGCTGCCGAATATGGCCTGCGCCTGGGCATGACGGTGTCGGTGGGAATGGAGGATTCGTCCAGAGCCGATATGAATTATCTGGTCAGGCTGGTGAATTTGCTGTACAACGAAGGTATTCGCAGATTCCGCTATGCGGATACGGTATCGGCCCACCATCCCGGCCAAATCGCGGAGCGCGTAAGCACATTGCTAGGTGCCGTCCCTGAAGACGTCGAGCTGGAGGTGCATTGCCACAACGATTTTGGTCTGGCCTGCGCCAATACGCTTAGCGGCATTGCTGCTGGTGCGGCTTGGGCCAGCACTACAGTAGCGGGAATCGGTGAACGCACCGGGAACGCAGCGATGGAGGAAGTCGTCATGGCCTGGAAGCATCTGTACGGCGGCGAGTGCAGTGTGAGGCCGGATCTTCTCAAAGGTCTGGCGGATAAGGTCATTGCCGCATCCGGCCGCAATATTGGCGATGCGAAGCCGATTGTGGGACACCTGGCGTTCACGCATGAGTCAGGCATTCACGTGGACGGGCTGATGAAGGAGAGAGCGACGTACCAGACCTTCGATCCTGCGGAGGTGGGCCGCAGCCAACGGTTCGTGCTGGGCAAGCATTCCGGTACTGGCGGCGTGATCCATGCGCTGAATCAATGGGGTCTTGCGGTCAGCATGGATACTGCAGAGCGTCTGCTGGAGCGGGTACGTGAATATGCGGAGGCCTGCAAAGGCACGGTGCCGGAATATATGCTGGTGCAGTGGCTGATGGAGGAGCGGCAGCGGGGGCGTAATGTGGTTTAGGGTTGAGAGGTTAGGGCGATGATAGCAAGCCGCGGCTGTCTTTCTTATAGGAAGGACAACCACCGCTTGCTTTTTTGTGCAAAGACTTCTTGCATCGCGCGCAGCAAGCCACTACAATTTTAACAAGACAGAAAAGCAGCGAGTGCGGGGAGAATGGAGAAGCGATGACGAAAAAAACGATCTTTTTTGATATTGACGGAACGATTTATGATGAGGAGAAGCGGGTTCCCGCATCCACAAAGGAAGCCATTGCGGAGCTTAAGAGACGGGGCCACAATGTGGCTATTGCTACCGGAAGAGCGCCGTATATGTTCGAGGATTTGCGCGAAGAGCTGGACATTCATTCTTATGTGTCGCTCAACGGACAGTATGTTATTTTTGAAGGCGAAGTGATTTACCGCAATCCTCTGGCCAGGGCTTCTCTGCAGGAAATGACCTTGTTCGCTGAGAAACAGGATCATCCTGTAGCGTATGTTGATGCTGTGGGCATGAGCGTAAATGTCCCAGACCATGAGTACATCAAGACGAGCATCGGTTCGCTAAAGATGGCGTTCCCGATGTATGATGCCGGATACTATCTTCAGAATGACATCTATCAGGCGATGTTATTTTGTCCGCAGGAGAGTCAGATTGTGTATGAAGAGAGGTTCCCGGAGTTCAACTTTATCCGCTGGAATCCGCTGTGTATGGATGTGCTGCCGGATAGCGGCTCCAAGGCAGCCGGCATAGAGCAAATGATCAAACGTCTCGGAGCCCGGATGGAAGAAATCTATGCTTTTGGCGATGGTCTGAATGATCTGGAGATGCTCAGCCTTGCAGGGCATGGTATCGCGATGGGCAATGCGGAGGATGAGGTGAAGGCTGTCGCCCGTTACGTCACCAAGCATGTCAGTGAGAATGGAATCCTTGAGGGCTTGCGGATGGTGGGTCTGCTGTAGGAAGGTAATTCTAAAATATTGTGAAGCTAAGGGACGAATCCAGTGCGCTTGCTGCAGTGGATTTGTCCTTTTTGGCTTAGGCTGTCTCCCGCCCGGACAGTTAGTACAGAGCATCCGTTCTAAATTTGTGGCTTACTTAGGACGGAGCTTTTGTGGTTGGGAGAGGGGGGCATCGTATTCATCCTCCTGATTCTTAACGGACTGTAAAGCACTGTAAAGCCCTTATTGCCTCTTCGGCAGGTATATTTGGGGTACATGTCCGCCCGTAAAGGCGCTGGAGTCCGTTCACTTGCGGAAACAGGACTTCCAGTAGAAATAAGAGCTGCCTAGTCCGTTGCAAACGGGTTATTCTCTTCTGTCAGTGTGGACAAGATAAACTAAGCAGGAAGCACAGAAGCGGAGGGAACCCTGAGTGAACCCTAAATGGTGGAAGGAAAGCGTTGTGTACCAGATTTATCCGGTCAGCTTCATGGACAGCAACGGTGACGGAATTGGAGATTTACGCGGAGTGATATCGAGGCTCGATTATTTGCAGGATCTGGGAGTGGATGTGATCTGGATCTGTCCGATTTATACATCGCCGGGCCATGACAACGGCTATGATGTTAGTGATTATTGCGATATTAACCGGGAGTTCGGTACGATGGAGGATTTTGACCGGCTGCTGCAGGAGCTGCACTACCGCGGGATGAAGCTGATGATGGATCTGGTGCTCAACCACACCTCGCACGAGCATCCCTGGTTCATTGAATCCAGAAGCTCAAAGATTAACCCCAAACGGGATTATTATATCTGGAGAAAAGGCAAAAACGGCGGTCCCCCGAATAACTGGGAGTCTTATTTCAGCGGGTCGGTCTGGGAGCTTGATCCCGCTACGGATGAATATTATCTGCACCTGTATTCCAAATTCCAGCCGGATCTTAACTGGGAGAATCCCGCCGTGATCGAGAAGCTGCACGAAATGGTGCAGTGGTGGCTGAAAAAGGGGATTGACGGCTTTCGTTTTGACGCAATTGCCCATATTGTGAAGACAGAAGGTTATCCAGATGCCCTTAACCCTGACGGGACGGCAACGGTGAGGGCCTATGATATGTTCTCCAATCTGGAGCACGTACACACGCTGCTGCAGAATCTGCACGATCAGGTGCTCTATTATTACGACATTATGACGGTGGGAGAAACGTCGGGCCTTGGGCCGGAGCGGGCGCTGGATTATGTTGGCGACGGACGCCGCGAGCTGAACATGACCTTTCAGTTTGAGCATATGAACCTCGATTGCGCGGCCCCTGGCGGCGGGAAATGGGACACGGTACCCTGGAGCCTCCTGGAGCTTAAAAAAATTATCGGCAATTGGCAGACTGTCCTGCATAACAAAGGCTGGAACGCCAACTATTTGTGCAACCATGACCAGCCGCGCTCGGTATCGCGGTTCGGCAACGATCTGTATTACCGCATCCCGTCGGCCAAAATGCTGGCAACCTTCATTCACATGCTGGAAGGCACACCATACATCTATCAGGGCGAGGAGCTCGGCATGACGAACGCGGGCTTCCAGTCGATTGACGATTACCGGGATGTCGAGACGCTTAATTATTATGAGGACAAACGTGCAAATGGTGTTCCCGAAGCCGAGATCATGACCGCTATCCAGAAAAAAAGCCGGGACAACGCCCGCACGCCGATGCAATGGGACGACCGGGAGAACGGCGGTTTTACGACAGGTGTGCCGTGGATTCGGGTGAACTCCAATTTCCGGGAGATTAATGCGGACAGCGCGGTGAAAGACTCCGATTCGATCTATCATTATTACAAGAAGCTGATTCAACTAAGAAAACAGCATCAGGTCATAGTCTACGGCAAATATGGCCTGCTGCTTGCGGAGCACCCGGAAATTTATTCCTATACCCGCACGCTGGAGGAGCAGCGTCTGCTGGTCATTCTGAATTTCTATGAGCGGGAGCCGGTGTTCGAGCTGCCGGAGGATTGGGAAGCGGAGAAGCTGGAGCTGCTGATCTCCAATTATACGCCGGGTACAGAGGAGAGCTTAAGGAAGTTGACGCTGCGTCCCTATGAAGCGAGAGTGTATCTGGAAAAGTTGTTGTAAGGCATAGAGTTGCCATTGCTGCGGAAAGTGTGGCGGAATGGCGACTCTTTTTTGAGTTTACGGGCAAAAGACGGTACAATTGCGTTACATTAGGCGATGTATTTGAACCAAGTATTAGGAGGATAAGCAGGGGCACAGTTGTGAAAACCAGGAGAGCTTAGGTTGAAATACACGCATTGGGATACATATAGAGGTTGGTACAGGGTGCTGCTGCGGGAGGAGGAAGATTATGGGTGAATGGTATGAGGACAGTTTTGGCGAGGATTATTTAATCGTATATCGCCACAGGGATTTCGGCGGGGCGCGGCGCGAGGTGGAGCGGATGATCGGCTGGCTGGAGCTGCCGCGAGGGGCCAAGGTGCTCGATCTGTGCTGCGGCATGGGCCGCCATTCTCTGGCGCTTGCGGAAGCGGGCTACGAGGTTACAGGGGTGGATCTGTCGGAAGCGCTGCTGCGTGAAGCACGGGCACAAGCGAGGGCCGAAGCTGTCACCTGGATACGTTCGGATATGCGCAAGCTGCCGCTTGAGGGCGGTTTTGCCGCGGTGGTTAATCTGTTCACTTCTTTTGGGTATTTCGAGGAGGATGAGGAGCAGCTTAAGGTACTGAAGGAAATTCACCGGATGCTGGTGCCCGGCGGCAAATTCATTGTTGATTTTCTGAATCCGGCTCATGTGATCCGTAATTTGGTGCCGCACTCCGTCCGCGAGGACGGGAATACTCTGATCGACGAGTCCCGGCGGATAGAGCATGGCTATGTGAAGAAGGACATTATCCTCACCTCCAAGGCTGACGGCACACCACGTGTGTATCACGAAAGGGTCAAGCTGTATCCGCTGGAGAAATTCCGCGAGATGATTGAGGCTGCTGGTTTGCAGCTTGAGTCTGTACACGGCAGCTATGAGGAAGATGAATATGAGGCGGAAAGCTCGGTGCGGATGATTTTTACTGGCGTGCGTCCTTAGTCGGATATCGGGAAGAGGACTCAGGGGAGGAGATGATGGCATCGTGAGGGAAAAAGACCTGAAGGCAGCAAATGGCGGGGACTCTGTTTCGGAGCTGACCTCATGGGAAGGGGGCATTATCCAGTTCCCTGTTCCGATGGACCCGCCGCTGCGCCGGGTGAACAGCTATATTCTGCCTGACCGGAACGGACAGCTTACAGTTATTGACCCTGGGCCGCACACGCCGGAGGCGGAGCAGGCTTGGGAGAATGTGCTGCAAAGTGCGGGCTATTCTTGGAATAACATTCGCGATATCTTGGTAACGCATCATCATCCTGACCACTATGGTCTTGCCGGCTGGCTGCAGGCCCGCAGCGGCGGCAAGGTATGGATGTCGGAGCGCGCCCATGACGAGGCGCAGCGGACCTGGGGAGCGGAGGCCGTCTTGAACGAGACGCTGCCGCTGTATTTCACCCGGAACGGCATGCCGGAGGACTGGGTGCAGGGAATCAGGGAGCATCTGGAGCGCTTCCTGCCCCAGGTTACGCCGCAGCCGGTTGTGAGCTATATGAACACGGCGGAGCCGTTCATCATGGGCAACCGTGCGTGGCAGCCGCTGGTCACCGGCGGACATGCGCCGGGGCACGTGTCTTTGTACCACGGCGACAGCGGGCAGATTCTGTGCGGCGATGCTGTGCTGCCGCTGATTTCGCCCAATGTCGGCCTGCAGCCCGGCGGCGAACCGCAGCCGCTGCTGACCTTTATGGAGGGGCTGCGCGAACTGCGCGGCCTCCGGGTAAGCCGTGCGTTCCCGGGCCACCGGGAACCGTTCACGGGGTTCGCGGAGCGGGCGGACAGCCTGCTCCGCCATCATGAGGAGCGGCTGGATACGGCAGCCGCTCTGCTGGGGGGCGGCCCGCTCAGCGGCTTCGCGGTATGCGAAGCGCTGTTCCGGGGCCGCGTGTCCAGCGCGCACCAGATGCGCTTCGCCATGAGCGAAGCGATGGCGCATCTCGCTGAGCTGGTGCGCCGGGAGCGGGCAAGCGTCATCCAGCCGGAGCCCGGCGGAGTGACGCTGTTCGCGGCAGTTGAGTAAGCTGCGGCGAACAGCAGCAGAGTATAAAAAAGGCCAGGCAACGTATGGATCGGTTTCCGATACCATTCATACGTTGCCTGGCCTTTTTACTGACTAGTCTATTTTTTTCATTTTAGACGGGTTGTTGATTTTATATTTTACCGGATGCTGGGTGAGTTTCTTGGCAACTATCTTGGCTTCAAAGGAAACCTTATCCCCAATGGCCAGCTCCAGCTTTTTCAGCGTTGCACTGTGGCTCGACCAGACTTCCTCAATTGCAAGCTCGTGTCCTGCGATAGTAACTCCTTCATAAATAATGACTTCGTCATCGTTATCGGAGAAATGATTGGGAACTGTCGTAAACTCCTTTACGATGGCTGTCATTTCCAGCTTTTCTTCGGGCAGGACGATAGCGGGTTTCTTTTTGGACTTCTCCGGCTTCTTGGGAGCTTCCGGTTCTGCAGTTTCCGTTGCCTCCGCTTCTTGATCAAGAGTCACGGTGGGAACTTCTTCGCCTGCAGGTATTTCTGCACCGCTTGCCGCTGTGCTGCTTACCTCTACCCCGGCTTCTTCCGCCGTCTCTTCGGCGTCGTCCGCCTTCGCAGCCTCCGTCAATGCGCCTGTTTTTTGGCCAAAGCTTGCTGTCTGCATTTCTTTTAAGTAGGCGGGATGAATGCAATGCTGCTGCTTATTCTCGAATTGTATGACAACAGTCAGAGTATCTACGTATCCTACAATTTCACAAGGCAGCGAATGGCCGTGTCCTTTGTACAGATAGGTTTTGACTCGGGTTGCCGTACTGGATAACAGATTCCATTCCTTGCACCGTTCGATCAGCTCATCCTCACTGTCGAACTCTTGTACCGCAACAGGATTGATTACGAACGAATAGGTCATTGTTTTTGTTTACCTTCCTCATGGTCTTCCGGCGCGTGCGGCTGCCCGAGCTCCTGCTCGCGTTCGGCCTGCTTCCGGTGGGCAATGCGGCTGCTCGCGGCTGCGGCAACAGCGCCAACAATATCGTCCAAATAGGTGTGGATTTGGCCGGTTGTTTTATCGTTCAGCCGCTCCAGCACACCCGGCTTCAGCTTATCCACGTAACCATAGTTCGTGAAGCCGATGCTGCCGTATACATTCACTATTGAAAAAGCCAGAATCTCATCAACGCCGTACAATCCCTCATCATTCTCAATCATATCCTGCAGGGGAGAGAGCAGCTTGCCCTCTTCGGCCAGCACATCCAATTGGATGCCGGTCAGCACGGCGTTCTGCACCTCGCGTTTGCTCAGCACCATTTCCACGTTATGCACACATTCTTCCAGGGTCAGACCCGGATAATATTTGCTTTGCAATAACAGCACAAGCTCGGCGATTTCCTCCAGGGTTACTCCGCGTTTGTCCAGCCAGAACCGGGTTGCCTCTGCGACCTTTTGACTGTTAAGACTGTAAGGTATTTTTGAATGAGCCATGATCAATCACCCCGTAGTGAGTCATTAGTTAATTGCATAGAAAATTGTACCCAGTTGTGCGGGAATTGTCCAATGATCCGGAACCCCGGGCAATTTAGGATAAGCAGTTGTTATTTTTTGGACAGAGGGCTCGTATACATAGCAATACAACTGAACTTAAGTGTTGAAAGGGGTAATCATTTATGAAGCATAGGAAACAAATCCGCGGGCTGTCTGCGGCTTGCCTGCTCGCTGTTCCATTAACGTTATCGGGCTGCAGTCTGTTTGGTTCGGAATCGGCGGCAGTTGATCCTCCGCCTGCCCAAGCTGAAGCGCAAATGCTCCAGGTTAGTGACGGCGGCACGCCGGATTCAGGAGTGTTCGCACCCGCGGCACTCGACGGCACGGATCTTACGGCAGGTGTCAGTACTGATGCAGCGGCTCCTGCGGCGGCTGGAGAACGGACAACCGTCTTCCTGGAGGATGGGCACGGCCTGCTCGCTCCGGTATCCGTGAGTCTTCCAAAAGGCGATGCTGCCGCAATGCTGAAGGATTCACTAACGGCACTGGTCAGCAAGGGCGCATATGCTTCGGCATTGCCGGAGGGTTTCACGGGTGTGCTGCCGGCCGGAACGGAAGTGAAAAATGTCTCCGTAGACAAAGCCAAGCTGGCTGTAGTCGAATTCAACTCGAAGTTTAATGATTATGAGGCCGCAGATGAACGTAAAATTCTTGAAGCGATCACCTGGACCCTGACCGGCCAGGACGGAATTCAAGGGGTACAGCTTTGGGTAGACGGCAAAAAGCTGACGGAGATGCCGCTGAAGGGGACTCCGCTTGACCGCCCGCTGTCCCGCACCATCGGCATCAACCTGCCGAAGCATGGACCGCTGCTGATGAATTCGAGCGCGGTGACGGTTTATTTTTCCGCTGCAGCATCTGATGGCTCTTATCAGTATTATGTGCCGGTGACCCGTTTCGTACCCGCAGGGCAGGACACGGTAAAGGCGGCGTTAAAGGAGCTGATTGCCGGACCCGACCCGGACAATGGTCTGGAGATGGTAATGACGCAGGATACCGTGCTGGATTCCGTGGAAGCCGGGCAGAATGGGGTTGTCACCGTTTCGCTGAAGGATGATATGTTTGCGGACGGTCAAGGTGTGCCGGCTGAAATGCTGGAGTCCGTTGTGCTGACTGTCGCGCAGAATTCGGAGGATGCTATGGTGCAAATCCGCCTCAACGGACAAAAGAAGGTTACCGGCACAGACAACGTGGACTACGGCCAGCCGGTATCGGCACCGGAATATGTGAACGCCCTGCCTTTGTAAAATGTCTGTAAAGGCTAAAAGATGCTTTTGTGCCTGCTCTTTGGTAGAATAAAGCTTGCTATGAATTTGCGGCAACCAAACATATAGCTAGAGACGCAGGAGGCAGAAAAGATGAGATCAAACGGGCGCAATCAGGACCAGCTTCGGCCGCTGATGATAACTACCCAAACCAATAAATATGCTGAGGGCTCTGTCCTTATTGAAATGGGGGACACCAAGGTCATTTGTACGGCAACCGTAGATGAGAAGGTTCCGCCGTTCCTGAAGGGACAGGGTAAAGGCTGGGTGACCGCCGAATATTCCATGCTCCCGCGCGCGACACAGACGCGTAATCAGCGGGAGGCGGCACGCGGCAAGCTGACCGGACGTACGATGGAAATTCAGCGGCTGATCGGCCGGGCGCTTCGTTCTGTAGTGAACTTACACGCGCTGGGCGAACGCAGCATCACCCTGGACTGCGATGTCATTCAGGCGGATGGCGGAACACGGACGGCTTCGATTACGGGCGCTTTTGTGGCTATGGCCTTTGCCATCCAAAAAATTGCGCAGCAGCATAAGCTGAGCGTATTCCCGATTACAGACTATCTGGCTGCGGTCAGCGTCGGCATTGTAGGTGATCAGGCGCTGCTCGATCTGAACTATGAAGAGGATTCCAAGGCGATGGTCGATATGAACGTGGTGATGACGGGCAAAGGGGCTTTTGTTGAATTGCAGGGCACCGGCGAAGAGCGCCCGTTCTCCCGGCAGGAGCTGGACGAGCTGCTGGGCCTGGGCGAGATGGGGATTTACGAGCTGATCGCTGTGCAAAAAGAGGTGCTGGGCGAAATAGCGCTCAAAATTGCTTCCGGCCAGCCGGGGCAAGGGGTGTAGCATGAAATCCGGCGGCGGAATTTTGATTGTGGCGACGAAGAACAAGGGCAAGGTGCGCGAGTTCCAGCATGCTTTTGCACCGCTGGGGCTGGAGGTGAAGAGCATGTTCGATTATCCTGAGCTGCCGGATGTGGTGGAGGATGGCGATACTTTTGCCGCGAATGCTCTGAAAAAATCGAAAGCAGTCGGAGATGCCCTCGGCCTGCCTGTCCTGGCGGATGATTCCGGTCTTTGCGTAGATGCCCTGGACGGAAGACCGGGTGTCTATTCGGCCCGTTATGCGGGGGAAGATGCAGATGACAAAGAGAACAACCTGAAGCTGCTGAGTGAGCTGGAGAAGCTGAAGCAGGGTGAGGATACCGATCAGCCGCTGCTCAGCACAGCACGCTTCGTCTGTGTTTTATCCCTGTATGATCCGGCTACTGGAAAAGAACTGGCTGCCGAAGGCACAGTGGAAGGCTGGATTACCTCAGAGCAGGCGGGCGGAGGCGGCTTCGGTTATGATCCGTTGTTTTACTTGCCGGAGTTCAGACAAACAATGGCCGAGCTGACGCTGGAAGAAAAGCAGGCCATCAGCCACCGGGGTATGGCGCTGCGTCTTCTGACCGAGAAGCTGGCTGCTGAGCAGCAGCAAGGGAACTAACGAACCGGTGCGTGTGAATATTTTTTTGGCAGGATGCTTAAGAGGGACCTGTCCGCAACATTGCGGGCGGGCCTTTTTTGCAAATATAATTTGTATGGACGGCGTAGCCGTTCTCACCTGGAAATATAGATGTTTTGTGAGCTTTTTTTAAAAGTTTTGCAACGTCACGCCTTTAATTTCGTTATAGTAGTATATAGCGGAAGGTGGTGGGTTCGCCGATGGTGATCTGGGTGTTTTGGTTAATTGCAGCCGGTGTCCTGTTTGTCGTTGAAATGATGACGCTTACGTTCTATCTGCTTTGGTTAAGCATTGGGGCTTTGGCGGCATGTCTCGTTTCGCTTTTGCTGCCGGATGCGATATTGCTTCAGGTCGTTGCAGGTTCATTGGTGGCGCTGGGACTGACGGTATTCTCGAAGCCGCTGGTGGCGAGATTCCGCAGCTCACGCGGGTTTAAGGATGCAGGGACAGATATTGTAGGCAGACAGGGCCTGGTCGTGCAGCCCATTGAGCCGGGGCGTTATGGCCAGGTTAAGGTAGGCGGCGACATCTGGAGCGCAACCTCAATAGAGCCGCTGGGCAAGGATGAAATAGTCAAGGTGGTTGGCAGAAGCTCCACAATTATTGAAGTAGTCCGATGGGGGGATATGTACTGATGGAATTGGCTATTATAGGGATTATTATTTTTGTTGTTGTCGTATTTGTGGCGTTGACGATCAAAATTGTACCTCAGCAGCGGGTAGGCGTTGTAGAGCGTCTCGGTAAGTTCCACCGCTTGCTCACACCGGGTCTGAATATTCTGATTCCGATCATTGATCATGTGCGCACGTACCACGATTTGCGGATTCAGCAGGCCAATGTGCCGCCGCAAACGGTGATTACGAAGGATAATGTGCAGGTGCAGATTGATACGATTATTTTCTATCAGGTGGTGGGTCCGGAGGAAGCAACCTACGGAATCTCCGACTATGTGTACGGTGTGCGCAACATTTCCACAGCGACAATGCGGCAGATTATCGGTAAGCTGGAGCTGGATGAAACCTTGTCCGGCCGGGAAAAGATTTCTTCGGATATCCGCCTCGCGCTCGATGAAGCGACCGAGAAATGGGGCGTGCGGATTGAGCGCGTAGAGGTTATTGATATCAAGCCGCCGCTTGATATTCAGGAAGCGATGGATAAGCAGATGAAGGCTGAGCGCAGCAAACGCGCGATTGTGCTGGAGGCGGAAGCCGCGAAGCAGGATATGATCCTGCGTGCCGAAGGTGACAAGCAGAGCAAAATCCTGAAGGCGGAGGGCGACAAGGAAGCGCGTATCCGTCAGGCGGAAGGCTTGCGGCAGGCACAGGAGCTGGAAGCGCAGGGCCAGGCCAAAGCGATCCAGGCGGTAGCTGAAGCGGAGAAAGTGCGGATTGCGCTGATCAGCAGCGCAGGGCTGGATGAGCGGGTGCTGGCGTATCAATCCTTTGACGCGCTGACCGAAATTTCCAAGGGGCCTGCGAACAAGGTATTCCTGCCAACCAGCGCCGTTGAAACGCTCGGCACGCTCGGGGCTATGGCCGAGGTGTTCAAGGCGAGCAAGGAGAGCAAGTAAGCGGGATATTTTACAATTGAGCCACATTCCGTTAAAGTAAAAGCAAAACGAAGCGCAAGCTTACGATGCCAGTTTTGCTACGCAAAACTCTTAGGAGAGAACATGATGACGCAAAAAGAAATTTCACCGCTGGTAGAAGCGTTGGGGCTGCAGCCACACGTCGAAGGCGGCTGGTACAAACGGCTGTGGAATGCTCCTTTTGAAATTCCCCGGGAACATCTGGGTGAGAGCTACTCCGGGCCAAGAGCCTCGGCCTCTTCTATTTATTTTTTGCTCCATGCTGATGAAACCTCGGATTGGCACACAGTGCTGTCCTCTGAGATCTGGCTATGGCATTCCGGCAGCCCGATTGTCCTGAGCCTTGGCGGCAACGGCGACAAGCCGCAGGATGTGACCGAAGTGATTCTTGGCCTTGATATTGCCGCCGGACAGCAGCCGCAGGTTGTGATTCCGCCAGGGGTATGGCAGGCCGCCCGCCCGCTCGGCGAGGAGCCAACGCTGGTCTCCTGCATCGTATCGCCGGAATTCCATTTCGACGATTTCAAGCTGATCGGGAAGTAAAGGGAATAGAGTGTGGACTGTGTAGGCAGCCGCACTCTATTTTTTTGTAGGGGAAGTATGATTTTTTACATGTGGTAAGGGTTATATGGAGTTGGAAGGAAGCTACTTTGGACTATAATCGCCTGAGGGGCAAGGGGCCAGTAACAACGGCAGAAATGCCGTTGCTGGAGCCGAACGGGCGGATTTGCTCAGTAACAACAGCAGAATTGCCGTTGTTGGAGCAGCGCGGGCAGATTTGTCGGTAACAACGGCAGAAATGCTGTTGTTGGAGCAGCATGGGTGGATATGCTCAGTAACAACGGCAGAAATACCGTTGTTTGGTGTTTTGGACTGGTATTTTTGGCATCCTGAGTATGAACTGTTATACTGATTTTGGATATGGATAAATCATCCTCATACTTGTAAGCGGGGACGGATGCCGTCCGGTGTAAAGGGCGCGGAGTCGTGTCCACTTCATACCACTACGTTTGGAGGGTTAATAATGACGGAAGCAAACGGACCATTTTCTGGAGGACCTACGCTAAATGATGGAGTAACGATGCCCTGGCTGGGGCTGGGAGTATGGCAGGCTAAGAACGGTGATGAGGTCATCAATGCAGTAAAGCTGGCAGTGGAGACGGGCTACCGCAGTATTGATACGGCTGCCGGATATAAGAACGAAGAGGGTGTAGGACAAGCCATCCGTGAATGCGGTGTGCCCCGGGATGAATTGTTCATCACGACGAAGCTCTGGAATGGCGATCAGGGCTATGAGCCGGCGCTGAAGGCTTTTGAGGTTAGCCGCAAAAAGCTTGGCCTGGATGTTGTGGACCTGTACTTAATCCACTGGCCGGTGGCCGGGAAGTACCGTGATTCCTGGAAGGCGCTTGTGCATCTGCAACAAGAGGGGCTGGTCAGATCCATTGGCGTGAGCAATTTTCAGCCACATCATCTGGAGGAAATTATTGAGGATACCGGAGTCGTGCCTGCTGTGGATCAGGTGGAGTTCCATCCGCTGCTCACCCAGCGTGAACTGCTGAAATATGCAAAAGCTCATGACATTCAGGTAGAGGCCTGGAGCCCGCTGATGCAGGGCAATCTGGATCTGCCACTGCTGCAGGAGCTGGCTGGCAAATACGGCAAAACCGCAGCACAAATCGTGCTGCGCTGGGATCTGCAGCAAGGCGTCGTTACGATTCCGAAGTCTGTGCATGCCAAGCGCATTGCCGAGAATGCCGGGTTCTTCGATTTTACCCTCAGCGATGAGGATGTTAAGGCCATCGAGGCGTTGAACCGGAACCACCGCTTCGGCCCGGACCCGGATAACTTCAACTTCTAAACCGGAGTGAACGGTACCGGTAAAATATTGTATTGCCCAAAGAGCAAGTCTCCTTCGCGGGACTTGCTCTTTGGTTTGGGATAAGACAACAGCGGCAGATAAGCCGCTGAAACGCCGTCCATTTTAACCAATAGAAATATTATATTTACGCAGCCAGAGATTGACCTGGGCCAGGTAGGCAAACAGTTGCGGGCCGGACATCAGTTGGCCGAACCACGGCAGATTGCTTGAAGATTCCGGGGACGCGGCAATTTCACGGATTTTGGCGGCGTCAATTAAAGGCAGAATCGGAGAAGTGGAATCATCCAGAATGCCCAGCATTTGCGCCCGGACTGCATTCAAATAAGCAGGGTTGTGCGTTTTGGGATATGGGCTTTTTTTGCGGTAGAGCACATCGTCCGGCAGGATGCCTTCCAGCGCTTTGCGGAGAATGCCTTTTTCGCGGTTGCCGACGGTCTTGATTTCCCAGGGAATGTTGAAGACGTATTGCACCAGGCGGTGATCGCAATAAGGCACGCGGACCTCCAGACCTACGCCCATGCTCATCCGGTCCTTGCGGTCCAGCAGGGTGGGCATGAAGCGGGTAATGTTGAGATAGGACATCACGCGCATTTGCGCCTGTTTGCCGCTCTCGCCGTCAAGCTTTGGCACCTCGGCTACTGCATCGCTGTATCTGTCGCCCAAATATTCCAGCGGACGAATCCATTCACGGATTTCCGGGGACAGCAGGCCCGCGCGCATGTCCGGAGCTACGGACCAGGGGAAGGTGCCGGAAGACAGCATCTCCTCACGGTGGAACCAGGGGTATCCGCCAAAAATCTCATCAGCGGCTTCGCCGGAAATGGCGACAGTGGCGTTCTTTTTAATCTCCCGGCAAAATAAGTACAGCGACGAATCCACATCGGTCATCCCCGGCAAATCGCGGGAATAGAGGGCGTTGTCCAGCGCGGCTACCAGCTCGGGAGTATCAAAGTTCACATAATGGTGGTTGGTGTTCAATTCATCGACCATCCGCTTAATCCAAGGACCGTCTGCTCCCGGCTGAAAGGCATGGCTTTTAAAATGCTTGTCGTTATCGACATAATCGACGGAGTAGGTGTCCACCCGGCCTTGGCCGGTCCGGTTGTAATAGTCTACGGCGAGCGCGGTCAGCGCACTGGAATCGAGTCCCCCGGAGAGCAGCGAGCAGACCGGAACATCAGAAACCAGTTGGCGCTCCAGCGTATCCTGAAGCAATTCACGCACTCTGGCGGCCGTTTCGTCCACGTTGTCTGTATGCGTGTAGCTTTCCAGTTCCCAATAAGCGTACTTGCGGATTCCATTTCTGCTGTAAATCATGGCATGACCGGGACGAAGCTCGAATATATCTTTGTATACCCCATGTCCCGGTGTACGGGCCGGACCAATAATGAAAATTTCGGCTAGGCCCTCCGGTCCTACATTCGGCTTCACTTTGGGGTGCTGAAGCAACGCTTTGGGCTCAGAGCCAAAGACGAACACATCGTCCACCTGGCTGTAGAACAGCGGCTTCACCCCGAGACGGTCGCGTGCCAGAAATACCTGATCGCGCAAGCTGTCCCAGACGGCAAAGGCAAATATCCCGTTGAGCTTCACCGTGCATTCCGGTCCCCATTCGATATAGGCGTGGAGCAGAACCTCGGTATCGCATTCTGTGAGAAAATGATGCCCCCGCTGCTTGAGTTCGATTTTGAGCTCAGGAGCATTATATAGTTCGCCGTTATACACAATCGCGTAGACCTTATCGTCATGGCGGGCGATCATCGGCTGGGCACCGTTCTCGGGGTCGATAACGCTAAGTCTGCGGTGTCCGAAGGCACAGGGTCCGGAGATCCAGGTTCCGGCGGCATCCGGCCCGCGATTCTCCAAGGTTTCAGTCATTTTTACAAGCAGTTGCGAGTGCTGTGTGAGGTCGCCGCGCCACTGGATAAATCCGGTTATTCCGCACATTATGGTTCATCCTCTCTTTTGTGCGATTGTTGTCCTTTCTTTTTTGCCAAGTAATACAGATATATGCCGAAGGAAGGGATAAAATGTATGTCCTTATCCGAACACTAAGGCAGAAGGAAATTAGCCAGGAGGGATGATAATCCATGTATTACATTAAAGATGCCAAAATCCGCAGAATGACCGAATATGACGGTGCGCCTTGTGCAGAAGTTGGCGTATTGCCGGGAGCTGTGGGCGATTCCGCACTTTTGGTGTACATTGTGGAGGACCAGCGCGAGGAAGGTTATGAAATTGTACGCATTCTAACGAATGATGCGGATACGGCAACCGATTGGTTTGATAACAATTTGCATGATGCCTTTCAGGATGTGACAGTCAGTGCATTCACCGGCAGCCCTGTCATGAGCCCTGAGGATGAGCGTTCCAAGTTCCAGCGTGAGCTGCTTATTTTTGGTGATCTGAAAAAACAACTGGAGGCGCATTTTCACAAGCCGTCTTGAGACATGCCGCTGAGCCTGCTGTGGCGGCGGATTAGAGAGAGGAGCGGAATCCCTTTGTGATTCCGCTCCGGGGTTAGAGCTGTCGGAATAGGTGATAAAGATTCCACTTTTTTGAGCGAGGCCTTGAAAAATTTGCTGAATAAGTTATAATAAATAACGTTGCGTTAATACATATGTAATAAAATCTTTCCATTTGCACATTTGTCCCGGTAGCTCAGCTGGATAGAGCATGCGCCTTCTAAGCGCACGGTCGGGGGTTCGAATCCCTTCCGGGACGTCACAAAACAGCCTTCCTTCGGGAAGGCTGTTTGTGCGTCAGGAGGAAGAGAACGCCTTGGGTTCGTTGGAGCATAGTCTTCGTTAGCGCCCGCTTCGCAATCAGCCCGAAGAGGCACAAGAAGTTAAGTGAGGTGGATTTTCCCCACTTCACCCCTCCTCGCTCCAACAACGGCAGTTCTGCCGTTGTTTCAGATCGAATCACCCAATCGCGCTCCAACAACGGCAGTTCCGCCGTTATTTCAGATCGAATCACCCCTCCTCGCTCCAACAACGGCAGTTCCGCCGTTGTTTCAGATCGAATAAGCCTGCCTACGGTTTTTAGTTCATTTCCTAAGCGATTGCCCTATGGTTGTGCCCGGGTCCGTGATAAACGGACAACTCTTACCTACATCCGCTCCGGCTTAGGCAGGCCAAGCACATCAAGAACCTCGCCTAAGGTGGCTTGGAAGCGGAGGGTGAGCCAGAGACGGAAACGTATGGCGGCTTCCTCCCCTTTGAGAATCGGGCAGGCTGAATAGAAATTGTTGAACAGCGAAGCCAGCGCGTGCGCGTAATTGCAGATCGTATTAGGCGTCAGCTCGATGCTCGCCGTATACAAGATGTCCTGCCAGGCACTAAGATGCCGCAGCAGGGCATGCTCTGCTTTGTCTAGCTGCGGAGGGAACAGGGGAAGTGATCCCGTTCCCTCCACAGCTCTGCTGCTCTCCGCTTTGCTGAGCACACTGCCTGCACGGGCGTAGGTGTAGAGCAGGTAGACTCCGGTATTGCCGGATATTTCTGTGGCCTGCTTGAAATCAAACACGATCTCCGTGCCCAGATTGAAGCGCAGGAGATAATAACGGATTGCGGCGGTGGCGATGAGTCGGCTGGGGAGTCCGCTTTTGTCCGGGCGGGTGGCTTCGATGGTGTTCTCCATGAGCTGGACCAGATCCGTCACCTTGACGCCGATGCCCTGGCGGCCGGACATGGCGTATGAGCTTTTGCCGTCCAAGGTGTCAATGCCAAGCTCAGCGGCGGAAGCCGGACTTAGCGAAACCACGCCGTAGCTTACATGATGCAGCTTCTCTGCCTGCGCGGTGTACCCGAGCACCTCCAAGGCCTGCTTCACCATCGCCTGCGGGTACTCCTGTCTATAGTCGATGACATTGATGACCATGTCCGCTTGTCCAAAAGGCAGTTGTGCTCCAGTCAAGCCAGTGGTCCACAACCCCTCACTGAACTCGTTATAGGCGAAATCCTTATCCAGCAAGCCGAATTTCCAGAGATGATAGGCGATGTCCTTGGCGGTATAGGTCAAAATCCCGTTCGAACGCACCAGCACCTTATCCTTCTGCTGCTCCTCCGAATCCAGCTCTGCTCCTTCCACAGCCGATTGCTTCAGAATCCAGCAGCCTGCGAGCTTCCCCCAGGTCTCCTGAACAAAGACATCTGTCTGCTTGAGCAAGGTAAAAGCGGAGGACCAGAAGCCTTCTTTCAGAATATTGCTCTCCCACACGAGCAGGTCGTAGCCGATGCCGAAGCTCTTCAGTTCCTCCACATGCTCTCTTACAATCCTTTCAGCAACCAGGCTGCCCAGCCAGGCGGTATTGCCGTGGCCTTCCTCCAGTGCGTGGAGAATCTCGGTGCGTTTGTGTACCGTCTCCGGCTGCTGCGCATATTCCTTGTTGATGGCGGCGTAAAGATCCCAGCAGTAATCCCCGAAACGGACATACTCTCCCGATAGCGGCACCTGAAGCAGACCTACCACCGTATCCGCCAGTTGATTGCCCAGGTCGTCCACATAGTTGTGGACTTCCACGTTATATCCTGTTTTCCGCAAAATCCTGACTAGTGCATCTCCAATACAGGAGTTTCTCAGATGCCCGATATGCAAGGCTTTATTCGGATTTACGCTAGTATGCTCTATGATGACCTTATCCCCGCCAGCCGGGGGAAGTTCAAAGGAATGGCCCGCCCAGGCCTGCCAGTTGATGTACATATTAATGAACCCCGGAGCGGCAATCTCAATCCGCTGTAGCACGCCGCTGGCAGCACCCATTTGCTGAAGCTCACCTGTAATCAGCTCTGCGATAATCATAGGCGCTTTGCGCAGGGTTTTGGCCAATTGCATGGCAATGCTGCTTGAATAATCACCGAAATCGGCATTGGCGGGCTGCTCCAGAGCGATTGTTACCTGAGCTGCACCGGCAGCGCCAAGGCTGCTGAATACGTTATGCACACTTTGTTCCAAATGCTGTTTAATGAGTTGACTTAACAAAAGATCCCCCTCCTTCAAGATTGCCGGCTATATAAGTTGAACTTCCGGCCGCTGTTAGGTTTGGATTTCTCTGACTGGAACCGCTGATCTCGGTGGAATTCCAAACATAAAGGCGTACGCATTCGCTCCGTAAGTATCCCAACTTCCCCTCCGCACTCCTGCCTTTTTTTATGATGTTTAACTTATATAGCGTAGCCGCAATAAAAATACACCGGTCCTGCAAACACAAAAAAGCCCGCGTCTCCAAAAGAGACGAGGGCCTAAGCGCTCGCGGTACCACTCTCGTTGCCGAACACAGCGGTTCAGCCACCTCACAGGTTAACGGCCTTTCGCCGGGGCTTCCTACTGCCAGTTCAGAAGTCCATCTCCCGGGTGCGCTTCATGATAAGGTCTGTACCGGTTTCCACTCTCCCGGCTCGCTGGGACTAGATCAAGATCACTACTTTCCCGTTCATTGATTGTAGAATGATTTTTTATCAGTATAGCGATTTTTTGGGAGAAAGCAATAGCGATGTGCAGATGGACAGCCCTGTTATGCGCATAGGTCGGTGGAGCACCGGGTCAATCTGCAGTTGGAGCGCCGGTTAAGTTCTTAATCTCTGTCGAGCCAAAAATAAGCAGGGCAATCGCAATGACAAGCAAAATTCCCCCGGCAAATTCCTCTCCGTCAAAGTCGTCCATACCCCAAAACGCCCTCCTTTAATAGATTAATTAGATTAATCAGCTCTTAGGAATTGTCAGTTTTTTTCTTCAAGGCGCTCATGATCTCATCCAGGGTCAGGCTGCCGTTATCGTCAAGAAAGCTGACCAGCTTATCAACATTGCTTGCGCCCAAATCACTCAGAGATTTATATTTGCCAACCAAACTAACGAACATGGAGGCGTCAGTGTACATTTGGATGGAGTCTACCCGCAGCTTGCCGGTCAAAAGAAGTGCAGCTACCGTGAATTCCAGACCCTTTGGAATTTGTGTTTTTGAGTTTGGCGGTTGTTTTTTTGCACCGGGTTTCTTTCCTTTGCCAGGAGGGGGCATGGAACTCCCTTCTTCCGTAAAGCAATCTGTTCATCGTACATTTTATGCGCCTTTTTGTTAAAAGGTTCAAAGCATCAGAATCTCCCGGATATCCTGCTCCGATAAGGCAGTCAAGCTATCTTGTCCTGACTGGATGACTTCATCAATCAGGTTCCTTTTCTTCTGCTGCAGCTCGTACATCTTGTCTTCTACCGTTCCCTGTGCAACCAGACGGATTACCTGGACCACCTTCTTCTGCCCAATCCGGTGAGCGCGATCTGCGGCCTGCTGTTCCACAGCGGGATTCCACCATAGGTCGTAGAGAATTACGGTGTCCGCTCCGGTCAGATTGAGTCCGGTACCGCCGGCTTTGAGCGAGATCAGGATAAGATCGCGTTCTCCCTCATTGAACCGGCTGCACAGCTCGACCCGCTGGGAGGCAGGTGTCTGGCCGTCCAGATAGAAATGCGGAACCCCCTGGAGGCCCAGTTCACGGCTGATCAGGTCGAGCATCTCGGTAAATTGTGAAAAAACAAGCATTCGTTTGCCGGAGCTGCGGCACTCCTCAATAATCTCCAGCAACTGCTCAAATTTGCCGGAGCTCCCCTTGTATCCATCAACAAAAAGCGCAGGATGGCAGCAGAGCTGGCGCAGGCGGGTAAGCCCGGCGAGCACCTTGAGCCTGCCATTGCCGAACATGTCGCTGTCGAGATGCTTGAGCGCTTCCTTCCGCAGCCTGGCCAGATAAGCGACATACAGCTTTTTCTGTTCCGGCAACAGCTCCGAGGCTTGCAGCGACTCGATTTTATCCGGCAGCTCCTTGAGCACATCGCTTTTGAGGCGGCGGAGCAGGAACGGGCGTACCCGCTTGGCGATAGTTTCCCGGGGCAGATCGTGGAAGGCTTTCTTGCCCGGGAACAGCCCGGGGAACACAACACCGTAAATGGACCACAGATCCTCCAGCGCATTCTCCACCGGTGTGCCGGTAAGTGCGAAGCGGTAGCGCGACTGCAATGCTTTTGCCGCTTGAGCCGTCTGGGTGGCATGATTCTTGATCACTTGGGCTTCGTCGAGAATGAGCGTATGGAACGAGTGCTTGACGTACAGCGCCACATCTCTGCGCAGCAGCGGATAAGAAGTAATAATTACATCGTTTGCTGCCGCATTACGCAGCGTACGGGTACGCACGGTTAAGCCTCCGTCAGCGATGGCTGCTTTGATCTGCGGGGCGAAGTGCTTCAGCTCATTGTGCCAGTTGTAGAGCAGAGAGGCCGGGGCAACAATGAGCGCGGGCAGGCCGCTCCGCCGGATATCTTCAAGCTCGGAGAGCAGAAAAGCGATGCTCTGCAAGGTTTTTCCGAGACCCATATCATCCGCCAGAATGCCGCCGAAGCGATAGTGGGCCAGCGTCTTCAGCCATTGGAATCCATATTGCTGGTAATCCCGCAGCACAGGAGCCAGCTCCTCCGGCACCGGAAAGTCCAGGTTCTCGGCATTGCGCATATTGGCCAGCAGACGGCGGAATGAACGGCCGAGCTTGACGGCATCGGTCTCTCCCCTGCCCGTGTCAGCGTTCAAATGCAGACCATGGACCAAGGGCAGTGAGAATTCCGCGCTTTTCACCTCGCCTATGCCTGCGCCAAGCTCATTCATAAGGGCTACAATCTCTTGAAGCTCTGCACTTTCCAGCGGCAGCAGTGCGCCGTCCGGCAGACGGTAGTATTTGCGTTTTTCCTGCAGTGACTTCAGCACCTGCACAATATCCGAATCCGCGATGCCCGCCATGCTGAACTTAAACTCGAGCCAGTCGGTCTTTTCGTTCCAGGTCAGGCTCGCTTTGGCTGATGCTGTGCCGGTAAATAATCTTTCCTTAACGGCTGTGGTGGCATAGACCTTCAGCAGCGGCTCCAGCAGCGGAATCGTATGGTACAGGAAATCGAATTCCCCTTCCTCGTCACTCATAATATAACCGCTTTCTGTTCTGGCAAAAGAATCATGCGCCATCAGCTCCAGAATCCGCCGCTCGGCTTCGCTGTCCCGCATCAGAATGACCTCATGGCCGCGTTCGCCGGGCTTCTCCTCCAGCGGGTTGATCACGATATCGCCATACTGGAATTCCAGCCCCGCCAGCAGCCTGTCCCTTACCCGGTCCAGGTACAATCTGGCCTGAAGCTGGGCCTGTACAATCCGGTCGGCAATCGCTTCGGCAATTTGCACCTGTCCCAGCTTTTTCAGCCCGGGCATAACTTTCTCCATAAAAGGCTCCACTTGCTCCGGGGCGATGGCCATCCCGCTTGTTCTGGACTCGGCCAGCATCTTCTTCAGCTCGGTGAGACGCCTGCACTCCTGGGCGGGCAGCTTCAGCAGCTTGCCTTCAGACAGGATTAGCCCGTACTCCTCCATCACTGTAATCTGCGCCAGTCCCTGAATGTCCAGATAGTAGCCAGCCCCTTTGGCCTGATCGAACTGAAAGCTCAGCGGAGGGAGATCCGGGAGGATCTGAAGCCCTTCGGAGATGATCCCGCCATGCTGCAGATGAACGGAAGAGGTCTCGGTGAGCGCAGGGAAGAGGTTGTCCCAGAAAAAAGGCGGAACCGGCAGCAGCCGCTCCCCGCCCATGCTTCCGGCATGAGGCAAGTAGTGGCTGATATTGCTGCGGTAGATCTGTTCATTGAGCACAATCTCAATCAGCTTCAGCAGCACGGTATTATCTTCTTTGGTGAAGCTGTGCAGGGCTGGGTCGTAGCTGAATGGCCTGGACAATTCAAAAGGCTCGCCGCGGTGAACGGACGTAAGGAACGCTCTTATTTTCTGAATAACATAGGTGCGTTTGGGGCCAACTTTGATTTCTACTCCGAGCATTTGGCTGCTGAAGTTATAGGTGAACGGTTTGCAGATGAATTCTACCTGTAGAGGCATTCTGTTATCCGAATAGGTTCCCGCACCGCTTGGGCGCTGGCGGATGTTCCCGAACATGCCGAGTATGCTGCTCACAAGCTGATGGTCGCCGGCAACTCCGAGTTTCTCAAGTGAACCGGCGTTCGAATTGCGCGGAGCCGGCGGAGCGCTGGACATTTCGAGTGCTCCGCCCTCTTCAAGATAAAGAATATGCACCAGCACGGCAGCGATATGTTTGCAAAAAGGTCCGCCGTGGGCGTAAGCGGGGCAAGAGCATTCCCCATTAACATCGCCGTCGCTATCTATCGTAAGCGTTACGTCGTAGCTCTCAAGCCCATAGACGACAGCCCGGTATTTCGAATATTCCAGGCCATCGTTATTTTCTGTATAGGTCAGATCAACCTTCCCTGATTTGGAATAAGAGAGGCCCAGGTCCAAAGCTTCCCTTCCGCACAGCAGTTGAATAACTCTTTCAGGCACATAATACCTCTTCATGTGATCACTTCCTTAAGGTATCCGGTCCGCCGATTCCGTGAAGCATGAAGGTGATCAGCAGTTGGATTTCTTCCTCGTCATTCCAATCCTTCTCCGGCTGGAACAGGAACCGTGCAATCAGATACCCTATCACTGATGAAATGGTAAAGCGTATGATAGCGGGCGTAGGCGCATCAGTAATCTCGCCCTTTTCCTTGAAATGTCCGATAATGCCGATCATTCGCTCCATAACCTGCCCCCCCACATTCTCAAGGAATTGCTCCCGCAGCGCTGGCTGAAACGGGATTTCCTGCATGAGAATTCTGAGGATTTTGATGTGCTTGCGGGCAAACTCCATGCGGTTCATCATTAAAGCCTGCAAAAAGGCCTCATAGCTGTCAAACGGGGCATCCAGCACGCCGCTGAAATTGCGCAGCACGAAGGGACCGATCATCTTGGTCATCATCGGCCCGACAATCGACAGCAGCAGATCTTTTTTTGTCTTGTAGTACCGGAATATCGTTCCCTCGGCAACTCCGGCCTTCTGGGCAATCTCACTGGTTGCCGCAGCGGAATACCCCTTCTCGGAAAAGACTTCAATCGCCGCCTGCACGATAGCGAGCTGCTTGGGCGTTATTTTTTCCTCTTGGCTGATGGACAGCAGATCTTTGATCCATTGTTCCTCATCCTGAGGGTCCGCTGTATTGTTATTCTCCATCACATAAGTCCTCCCACAACTTTGCATTCACTGTATTTTATCACAGGGAGTCGGAAGTTTACATTTTGCGGTGTTTGCGCAGGGCCAGCACATTGAGCACCATGAACAGCAGGGAAAAGCCGATCAGGGCATAGATATCCAGGTCGATGGAGCTCCAGCCTTTGCCGCGGATCATGATATTCATCAGCGCTTCCGAGCCGTAATAGATCGGCGTCGCAAGTCCAATCCGCTGCAGCCATAGGGGAAGAGTATCCAGCGGGAACAATCCGCTCAGGAAGATCTGCGGCACAATGACCAGAGGAATGAATTGGATCATTTGCAGCTCATTGGCGGCAAAAGCCGAGAGCAGCGTGCCCAGCGTCAGCGCCGACATCGACAGCAGCAGCGTTAGGAGCAGCACATAACCGAAGCTTCCGGCCATCATAATCCCAAGCACCTGGATGGAGAACCAGGAGATTAATAGCGCCTGGAACACGGTGAATATCCCGAAGCCGCAGACATAGCCGATGACAATCTCCCAGCGCTTAAGCGGAGTGGAGAGCAGGCGCTCCAGGGTTCCGGTCGTCCGCTCCCGCAGAAAGGAGACACCGGCAATCAGGAAGACGAAGAAAAAGACAAATACCCCAATCATAATCGGACCGAAGCGGTCGATGGTCTTCATGTCTTCAGATCCGTATAAATAGCTGATCTGCGGCTGAAGGGTGTCTTGCCCGCCAACCGGGGGCTTCAGACTCTGCAGCGCTTCCTGCAGCGCCAGCATCACTGCGCGGTTAGCGGTAGGGTTGCTGCCTTCCAGCAGCACTTGTGGGGTCTGGCCCTGGGTGGAAATGAAAGCATCAAGCTTGCCATCCGTCAGCGCGGCATTGCCTTGCTCCACCGATGCATACTCCGTAACCGTAGCGTTTTGCGCTTCAAGTGCACCTCGGAATGGAGCGGCTTCGGCGGACAGACCGATCTTCGGCTCATAGGCGTTGCCGTTGAAGACCAGGCTCATCAGGCTGAGCACCAGCAGGGGGGCGATGAACATCAGCGCCATCGTTCTTTTATCATGAATGAATTGCTTCAGGATTCGCAGAGTGATCGCACGTACTCTCATCGCCGGATACCTCCATAATATAGAAAAGCTTCCTCAAGTGTAGCCGAGCCTGTCGTAGCCAGCATTCCTGCCGGAGTGTCAACTGCCAGCAGCCTCCCATCGCGGATCATTGCCAGCCGGTCACATTTTTCAGCTTCATCCATGACGTGGGTGGTCAGCACAATGGTTGTGCCTTTCCCGTTCAGTGCCTTCAGCTCTTTCCAGATCGACTGGCGAAGCAGCGGATCAATGCCAACCGTAGGCTCATCAAGAATCAGCAGCGGCGGCTCATGCAGCAGGGCGATGGCCAGTGACAAACGGCGTTTCATCCCCCCGGAGTATTGGTCCACCCGTTTATGCAAATGCTCCTGCAGGTTAACGATTTCCATTACATCGGCAATGCGGCGGGTGCGGTTCCCGCCTTTTAATCCGTAGAGGGCAGCGAAAAACTCCAGATTTTCTTTTGCGCTTAATTCCGTATACAGCGCATCGGATTGCGCCATATAGCCGATTTGGTGCAGCATCGCTAAGCGGGGCATTTTGACACCCAGCACATGCACCTCGCCTGTGGATACCTCGTCGATACCGATCAGCAGCTTCACCAGTGTGGTTTTGCCGGAGCCGGAAGGGCCAAGGATGCCGAAAGTTTCCGCTTGCTCAACCCGGAGCGAAATATCCTTCAGCACCTCTTTATTGCCGAAAGCTCTGCCGGCATGGTCTACAGTGATAACATCGTTTCCCTGATTCATAATAATCTCCTCCATTCCATAAGCATGAACGTGAGTGAGTACTCACTCATTATTGTAGGTGAATCTGTGGTAAATGTAAATTTCTTTTTTTGAATAAGCATGTGCAGAAAATGCTTTTCAAATTTTAATGATTGAGGTTTTCTTTAGTGGAAATTACGGGTAACTATGGATAAGAGTGCAGCTTGGATGATTTCACCTAAATCTGGAGGAGGTTTCGATGATGGCTCAGAAGAAGCTTGCTCTTCCCCTGCTCATACTGTTGACTGCGGCGGGGCTAAGTGCGTGCAGCGGCTCCGGCAGTGGGGCGGACCAAGGACATTTCCGTACCATAGCCCAGGAGAGTGTAAGCAAAGCTGAATATCTTCCCGGAGATTTGCCGATACCGGCGGGTGCCGGCATTACCTTTACAGAGGGCAAGCTTGTGGACGGAAAGAAATCCTCCATGCTGGTCTATGAGACAGAGCAGAGTATGGCCGAACTTGGAACTACATATCAAAAATATGTAAACGACAAGAAGCTGAAACGCGGAACTCAGATTGTAGACCGGAACAACATCATTATTAACGGTAAAGTTTCGGGCGCCTATTCGTATTCCATTATTGGCAGCAGTTCAGACTCGAAACCCGGCGGTGCTGAGATTATCGTTACTTGGATTGTAAATTAACAATTTAGCCCAGTTTGTTGTGTGACAATTAAATCGGTATCCGTGTGCTGAAGCGGCTCGTTGTCCGGGATTGGACGATGCAGCCGCTTCTTTTTACACAGTTAATATTTCCATAACATTCCTCTTGAACAGATTTGACATTCGTAGATGAAAATAACATTAGCAGTTACCTATAGGAAAAGGGTGAATCTAATTGAGAAATAGTAAATGGTTCAGCGCGGCTTTGGCTTCAGCACTTCTGGTAACAGGGGGCGCAGGAAGTATTTTGGCAACAAGCACGAGCGCTAGCGCTGCCGCAGTCAAGACCGAAGCGGTTAAGGAAGGCAGCACTACTTGGACTGTGAACGGAACGTCAGTTACTCTTAGCACAATTAACAGCGGCGGTTACAAGCTGTATTCGTTAAGCCAGGTCGCGGGAGAGCTTGGCGCCAAATTGATTCTGAACAGTAACGGGTTTGAGCTGTATGACAGCAAAGGGCTACATACTGTACAAATTAATACAGGTGCAAAAAGCTATCAAGTTGATGGTGCGGCACAGCAATTCACGGTTGCTCCTGTAAGTCATAATGGCAAAGTCTACGTAGAGCTGACTAAGCTGGTTCTTGCGCTTGGCGGCGAATTGCAGGCGGATGATCAGAGCATTCTGAGCTTTGCCCGTCCGGAAGGCCTGTTTGATACCCTGAACTGGAACGCTAACGGAAATGTGATCGCGAACAAAAGCGATTCCGATACTGCACAGCTCATTAAGTTCAGCGAATATCCTGGCGACTATGAAGTCTTCTCTTCCAACGAAAGCGCACTTGATTTCGTCGTTTCCGCTGACCAGAAGTGGGGCGCGTTCTCAGATGAGACAGGCCAGTTGAAGCTGATCAACCTTGCCAGCGGAGCGATTTCCTCTCTGGGTACTGATACCAGCGTGAAGACGGATCTGGTCTGGTCTGAAGACGGCAAAACGATCTATTTCCTGCAAGGCGACAAGCAAGAGAAAATCGCACAAGTCTCCCTAGAGACGGGTGCAGTAAAAACTGTTCTTGAAGACAAGGTGGAGAACAAATCGGAGCTGCGTGTTTCTGCCGATGGTAAAAATGCCGTGTACATCGTTAACGTAACCGGCGTAGCCAAGAACGATGCAGACAGCACAGAGGATTCACTTTCCGTCGACTACAGCAAAGCCGGAGAGCAGTTGTACAAGCTGGACCTCGCCACTAAGGATGCTAAGCCTGTAGCCCTGACTACAGAACTGGATAACAAGCTGTATCCTGAAATTCTTGCAAATGGCAACGTGGTGTACTTGAGCGCAGATCCGGACGGCAATGCAGCCAACACCCTGAAATCCATTGGGACTGACGGCAAAATCTCCAATATCACTCTTGATGTTGAAGCTTTATGGGCTGCTGGAACAACCTCAGGCCTGATTGTATCCGGTACGGCAGCAGACGGAAGCACAACAATCTATTCCATTAATGCTAACGGGGATAAAACCCAACTGTTCCATACAAGCGAAGATGTATCGGAAGTATCTGCAACGCATGACGGCAGCAAGCTTGCTATCGTCAGTGACGGCAAAGTGCTTTTGATTCAGGGCGGCAAAACTGTACAGCTCACCAAATAAGTAAGGCGACCAGGCATCATTCACATAATATAACGGCGCAACCGCCGAGAGGAGAAATTATTCATGAAGCTTTTCAAAAAATTCACAGTTACAGCACTGACTGCAGTCATTGCGGTTACTGCATCCTTTGCAGGAATTGCGGCAGCAGCCGATTCACTCAAAGGTAAAATCACAGTTAACGGCTCTACGGCGCTACTTCCGTTGACGCTTCAGGCCGCTAAGGAATTCCAGAAGCTTCACCCTAAAGTAAAAATCGCCGCTTCCGGTAAAGGTTCCGTAACTGGACCGCAGGCTGTGAAGAAGGGCATTGCCGACATCGGCGCTTGCGACTGGGATGCCAGTATGGACGTTCCGGGCTTCAAAGCCTTTGACGGACAAGTAGCCAACAAAGTAGCGGTTATTCCTTTTGCTACTATTGTTAACAAAAATGTTGGTGTAGACAACCTGACCACCGATCAATTGAAAGGGATCTTCTCCGGTAAAATCACGAACTGGAAAGAGGTTGGCGGTTCGGATGCCGATATTATCGTAATCACACGTGCTTTCGGTTCCGGTACTCGCGTTAACTACCAGGCTAAAGCTCTGGCTGGCGGAGATATCGTGAAGAAAGAAAAGAACTACAAAGAAGCCGGCTCCAGCGGTGACATGAAGACTGCCGTTGCTACTACACCTAATGCTATCGGCTACATTGACCTTGTGTATGTAACTGGCGGCGACATCAAAGCTGTGAAATTCAACGGCGTTGAAGCCAGCACTGACAATGTAATCAACGGTTCCTATAAGATTTGGGCTTACGGTTACTACATGACCAAAGGTCAGCCTACCGGCGCAACCAAAGCATTCATTGATTATGTACAAAGCAAAAAGTTCCAGCAGGGTTCCCTGAAGAAGCTTAAATTTATCCCAATCGCAGCAATGAAGGGCTAACCCCCAATCTTAAGACAGATTGAATGTATAATGAACGGCAACAGCGGCCAGCTCCGTAATTTACGGGGGTGGCCGCTTATTAGGAGGGAAAGTATGGGGGCACCGGTCCACAACCTGGCATCAAGTGCACAAAAAAGCCTCGCGGAAGGCGGCTTAAGCGCCAAACGCCACAGAAGGCATCTGTTCAGCAACACATTATCCCGCTATTATTTTCTATTTAGTATCCTGGCGCTTTGTGTAGTGCTTGGACTTGTTATTGTATTCATCGGCAAAACGGCACTGCTTCTGTTCGCGAACATCTCGCCGCTGGACTTCTTCTTCTCGTTCAATTGGTCACCGGAAGAGGATGCCTTTGGAGCTGCTGCCTTTATTGTAAATACATTATCGCTGACAGCCTTGACGCTGCTCATTGCTGTGCCCATTTCCGTAGGAATGGCTGTGCTATGTGCGGAGATCGCACCGAAATGGATGAAGAGCTTTATCCGGCCGGTGCTCGATTTGCTTGTTGGTATTCCTTCTATAGTATACGGCTATCTGGGCTTGACCGTGCTGCTGCCGTTTCTGCGCAGAGTCAGCGGGGAGGGTCTGGGAGACGGGCTGCTTGCCGCAGCTCTCGTGCTGGCGCTGATGGTGCTGCCGACCATTTGCCGGATCAGCGATGATGCCATCGTTGCCGTTCCGCGTAAATACCGCGATGCCGCCTATGCGCTAGGCTCCACCCGTCTGCAGGTCATTATGCGTGTAGTCCTCCCTGCAGCCAACAGAGGGATCATCTCGGCGGTTATTCTCGGCATGACCCGTGCAATCGGGGAGACAATGGCTGTCGTTATGGTTATCGGCAACACCCCGCAGCTAGCAAAAACGCTGTTCACTCCGTCTTCCGTGCTGACCAGCAACATCGTCATGCAAATCTCCAACGTGGAATTTGACTCCACCTGGAACTATGCACTGCATATGATGGCCTTCCTGCTGCTGCTCATCTCGTTTGTGCTGATTCTGATCATCCGTGTGCTGGGCCGGAAAAGGAGAGATGCGGCATGAATTTCACACGTACACGCCAAAGTGCTCGCTCGCAGCGCAATAATAAAATAGCCACAATCGCCTTTTATACACTCGGCGCACTTGTTATGCTGCTGATATTCTGGCTGCTCTATTCCATTCTGAGCAAAGGTCTGCCTTCACTCAGACCGGATTTCCTGATCAAGCAGCCGGAAGAAATTGATGCCGGAGGCGGGATTGGACCGGTGCTCTTCAACTCCTTCTATATTCTGTTCATCTCGCTCTTGATCTCCATTCCTATCGGGATTGGGGCGGGCATCTATATGGCAGAATATGCGCCGGATAACCGTTTTACCGCTACACTGCGCATCTGTGTGGAGTCGCTGTCTTCCGTCCCTTCCATTGTGTTCGGGCTGCTGGGTCTTGCGATCTTCGCTGAATATTTCGATATCGGCCTGACGATTCTGGGCGGGGGCGTCAGCCTGGCGCTGCTCAACCTGCCGATGCTGGCCCGGGTCACAGAGGAAGCCATCCGCGCCGTTCCCGGTGACATCCGCGAAGCCGGGTATGCGCTTGGCATGACCAAGTTCCATGTCATCCGCAAGGTTGTGCTGCCGGTAGCCATGCCGGCTATCGTAACAGGCGTCTGCCTCGTGGCCGGACGCGCCTTCGGGGAGTCGGCGGTTATCATCCTGACAGCAGGGCTCAGCACCTCCGGAGAAATGTGGGACTTCAACCTGTTCTCGCCGGGTGAGACGCTGGCTGTCCATCTCTGGTACGTCCAATCCGAGGCTATTGTCGAGGATGCGCGGCAGATCGCCGACAGATCGGCAGCCGTTCTTGTCTTTGTCGTGCTGCTGATCAATTTCATCTTCCGCTTCCCGCTGTGGCTCGGACGCCGCCGGGGACGCTGAACGACCGGGCGAATATACAAGTTAGGCATAACGCAGGCCGCCAGCCGTGGACCATTCACGGTTGACAGCCTGTTTTTTTTGGTGGGGAGGGCGAGAATTCAGGTTGGGGTGCAACTGTATGAAACTGTATGAGACTGTGTGCCGACTCTAGGCAGATTCTATACAGATTCTATACAGACTCAAGGCAAACTCTAGGTAGGCTCTAGAGTCACTCTAGGCCCACTTTGGCTTAGACGACGGCACCAATCTAAAGGTCTCACCAATCTAATGCATTTTCTACAATTGATTTCGACGAATCCCAGGCTTTTTTCGGTTCTGTTGTACTTTGTACAGTCAAATATCGGTTACAGTCATTTGGAGGCAGGTTTAGGATTTTTCATTGCATAAAGTGCAGTAGAACGAGAGTAGAACGTTAATTTTATTAATTCTATTGTAAAAAATACAATCAAAGAAGTACGCCTGCCAGGTTATCGTTTACGAAATGAACAAACGAAAGGAAGACCGTAAGATAGGTTGGTTCGATCTGAAATAATAGCAGAAATGCCGCTATTGGAGCGAAGAGTGGATGGTTTGATCAGAAATAACGGCAAAAATGTTGTTGTTGAACCAAGATAGGCTTGTCCGACCAGAAATAACGGTAGAAATGCCGTTGTTGGAGTGAGGAGGGGTAAAGTGGGGATCAGTTACCTGGTAAATAGGGTGAACGCTCTCGAAGCAGATGCTCCAACGCCCCCAGGGGGTTCTCATCCCCCGGACGCACAAACAGCCCTCCCGAAGGAAGGCTGCTCTGTGACGTTTCGGAAGGGATACAGCCCGAACGTGCTGATTGCGAAGCGTGTGGTAACGAAGCCTATGCTCCAACGAACCCAAGGGGTTCTCATCCCCAGACGCACAAACAGCCTTCCCGAAGGAAGGCTGCTCTGTGACGTCCCGGAAGGGATACAGCCCGAACGGGCTGATTGCGAAGCGTGTGCTAACGAAGCCTATGCTTCAACGAACCTAAGGGGTTCTCATCCCCCGGACGCACAAACAGCCTTCCCGAAGGAAGGCTGTTCTGTGACGTCCCGGAAGGGATTCGAACCCCCGACCGTGCGCTTAGAAGGCGCATGCTCTATCCAGCTGAGCTACCGGGACATAAGATAAGACTGAAAAGCAAGCAAAAAATATGTTATCATATATGTTTGTTTTTTTCAACTTGTTTTTTTGAAACTGCGCAGGGATATGCTATAATCTACAATTGATTAAGGTTCGGTGAAAAGGAGGTGCCCTCATTAATCATTCGAATTCCCCCGCCAAAGAGAATATCGTGCTGTTTCCGAAAACGCTGGATTACTATCAGATCCAGTTAACGGTAATGCTGGAGAGTGAACGCTACGGGGAAGCGATGGAACTGCTGCGTTTTTTGCTGCAATGCCAGGGACAGGAAGAGCGGCACTACCAGGAATGGCAGTCGCTTTTAGAGTGGCTGGAGTCGGCATTTCCCTATGCTGCCCATGACGGAGATGCAGAAGCTGAAGCTCAAGGCGGTGAACAGGATCTCAAGGAAGAAGACATGGCCCGGATTCTGGCCAAATCCAAGCTCGAAGAGGATTCGGAATATCAGGGCAAGCTATTGCAGCGGGTAATGAACGAACCTTTGTCCGAGTCGACCATTCTGGCGCTGGAGCAGCTTTCGTATCTGGAGGGCGGCCATATCGACGAATCACTCACTGGCTGGCTGCAGCAGGCTGCGGTTCATCCGCTGCTGCAATTCCGCACGCTGCAGACTCTCCGCCGCCGCGGGGCACAGGGGATTATCGGGCTAGCCCGCGGGGCCGAAACGGCATACGTTGAGATCGAAACAGTGCCGTTGACCAATGAGGAGTTCCCGCCGCAGGTCAGCCAGGTCCTGGAACGGGTGGCTGAACAGGCAGAGGTGCACGAACCTGCGCTGTACTATTTTGCCCAGGAGCTTTGGGGGCAGTTCATAATGTCGATCTACGGCTCCGATGAATACCGCAAGCTGCTGGACGGAGAAGACGCTCGGCTCGACATTTGGGCGGGTGCGCTGCATCAGATGGTGTCCGAGAGTCTGAACGGGAACCGGCAGGAGGAGGAGACCCGTACAATGTACGGGATAACAGGCAGCATGCGCTTTCAATTCGAGGGGGCATACCGCTCTCTCAAGGGATTTGTAAAGAGTTCTCTACTTGATAAATAGAGTAATGTTGTATATAATATAATGGTTATTCTGTGCGTGAATTGTGTGATTATTAGTAAGTGAACATGTAACCTATTTTTGGAGGGAAAAGTATATTATGAAAGCAACCTGGGAAAAAATAGAGAAGAACCTTGGAGTTCTTGAAGTCGAAGTAGGAGCAGAACGCGTAGCTGCAGCACTCGACAAAGCTTTTAATAAAGTAGTTAAGAAAGCTAACGTGCCTGGTTTCCGTAAAGGCAAAGTGCCACGGCCAATTTTTGAATCCCGTTTTGGTGTGGAAAGCCTGTACCAGGACGCCATTGATATTCTTCTTCCTGAAGTTTACAGTGAAGCGGTTGAACAAACCGATATCTTCCCTGTAGACCGTCCGGAAGTGGACATCGAGCAATTCGCCAAAGGCCAAGCGTTCATCTTCAAAGCAAAGATCACCGTTAAGCCTGAAGTGACTTTGGGTCAGTACAAAGGCCTTGAAGTACCGGTACAAAAGGCTGAAGTTACTGAAGAAGAACTCGGTGCTGAACTGAAACGTCTGCAGGAGCGTCATGCTGAGCTTGTTGTCGTTGAAGATGAAGCTGCAGTAAGCGGCGATATCGCAATAATCGACTTTGACGGATCTGTGGATGGCGTGCCATTCGAAGGCGGAAAGGCTGAACGTCATTCCCTGGAGCTGGGAAGCAATTCCTTCATTCCTGGATTCGAAGATCAAGTAGTAGGCATGTCCACTGGAGATTTCAAGGATGTTGAAGTTACTTTCCCTGAAACTTACCATGCGGAGCACCTTGCCGGTAAACCTGCTGTATTCAAAGTAAAGCTGCATGAAATCAAACGCAAACAGCTTCCTGCTCTGGATGATGAATTTGCTAAGGATGTAAGCGAATTTGACACGCTGGAAGAATACAAGGCTGACCTGAAGGCACAACTGGAATCCCGCAAGCAGGATGAGCTCAAAGGCGCCCGCGAAACTGCAGTGGTAGACGCAGCGGCAGCTAATGCAGAGGTTGAAATTCCTGAAGCGATGATCAGCAGTGAAGTTCAGAACATGGTTCGCGATTTCGACAACCGTCTTCGTCAGCAAGGCATGAACATGGACATGTTCCTCAGCTTCTCCGGCCAAACCCGTGAAGACCTTGAGAGCCAGATGAAAGGCGATGCCGAGAAGCGCGTCCGCAACAACCTGGTGCTTGAAGTAATTGCGAAGGAAGAGAAGATTGAAGTTTCCGAAGAAGAAGTGAATCAGGAGCTTGCTTCTATGGCTGAATCCTTCAAGCGTTCCGCTGAAGAGATCCGCAGCATTCTGGCGGCTAATGGTTCCCTGAACAGCTTGAACGATGAGATTTCTTTGCGCAAGACCATTGATTTCCTCGTAGAGAACAGCGTTGAGATTGAAGCTCCAGCAGTAACTGAAGAAGCTGCACAAGTAGAAGCGAGCGCTGAGTAACACTCTTCCGGGGTGATAGTTTACCTAGAGCGGCCGGCAGGATGGCCTCCATAAATATAGATAAGGCACGTAATCTCTGTTACGTGCCTTATTTTTATCGCCGGGTAGAATATATTGGTACATAACTGCAAAATTGGCTTTATGCCGGGAATTGCGCTATAATGGCATGCACATGAACAATGTGATTTTATGCAGCAGTGAAAAAATGACATAGCGCCTTGAACGTGTTAAAATATTTCTGAAACGGATAGACTAATCTGTACAGAGAAAAGAGGTTGGTGGCATGAGTCTGGTACCAATGGTTGTGGAATCAACAAGTCGGGGAGAACGGTCATACGATATCTATTCCAGATTGCTCAAGGACCGTATCATTTTCCTAAGCAATGCGATTGACGATGATGTCGCCAATCTGGTTATTGCCCAATTGCTGTTCCTGGCAGCAGATGACCCCGAAAAAGACATTCACCTGTACATCAACTCGCCCGGTGGTTCTGTGACAGCCGGCATGGGTATATATGATACAATGCAATACATCAAACCGGATGTGTCAACAATTTGCGTAGGCATGGCGGCAAGCATGGGATCGCTGCTGCTTACGGCTGGGGCTCCAGGCAAGAGATATGCGCTGACTAATAGTGAAGTAATGATACACCAGCCGCTCGGCGGCGTTCAGGGGCAAGCATCCGATATCTGGATTCATACCGACTGGATTCTCAAAACGAGACAGAAGCTGAATCAAATATATGTGGATCGCACAGGTCAGCCCCTTGACAAAATCGAACGCGATACGGACCGAGACAACTTTATGAGCGCGGAAGAAGCGAAGGAATACGGGCTTATTGACCAGGTACTCTCTTCACCGATCAAATCCTAAGGGGTGGTTAGATGTTTAAATTTAATGATGAAAAAGGGCAGTTGAAATGTTCTTTTTGCGGCAAATCCCAAGAGCAGGTTCGTAAGCTTGTTGCTGGACCGGGCGTTTATATATGTGATGAATGCATCGAGCTGTGCACGGAAATCGTGGAAGAAGAGCTGGGCCACGAGGAAGAGCTGGACCTTAAGGACATTCCGAAACCGAAGGAAATCCGTGACATTCTCGATCAATACGTCATTGGCCAGGAGCAGGCGAAGAAATCGCTCTCCGTTGCCGTATATAATCACTACAAACGTGTTAACAGCCAGAGCAAGATTGAAGATGTTGAACTGACGAAGAGCAACATTTTGCTGCTCGGTCCAACGGGTTCAGGTAAGACATTGCTGGCGCAGACTATGGCAAAAATCATCAACGTTCCCTTTGCCATTGCGGATGCAACTTCCCTTACGGAAGCGGGTTATGTCGGCGAGGATGTAGAGAATATCCTGCTGAAGTTAATCCAGGCTGCCGATTACGATGTGGAAAAGGCCGAACGCGGCATCATCTATATTGATGAAATTGATAAAGTGGCACGCAAATCCGAGAACCCGTCCATTACCCGTGACGTTTCCGGTGAAGGTGTACAGCAGGCGCTGCTGAAGATTCTGGAAGGCACTGTAGCTTCTGTACCCCCACAAGGCGGCCGCAAGCATCCTCATCAGGAATTTATTCAGATTGATACTACGAACATTTTGTTTATCGTGGGCGGTGCTTTTGACGGCCTGGAGCAAATGATTAAACGCCGTATCGGCAAAAAAGTCATCGGCTTCAACGCGGCTGTTGAAGGTCAGAAGGAACTCAAAACTGGCGAATACCTCTCAATGGTATTGCCGGAGGATCTGCTCAAGTTCGGTCTGATCCCTGAATTTGTCGGCCGTTTGCCGGTGATCTCAACGCTGGAGCCGCTGGATGAGAGCACGCTGGTGCGCATTCTGTCCGAGCCAAAGAACGCGCTCACGAAGCAGTATATCAAGCTGCTGGAAATGGACAATGTAGCGCTGAAGTTTGAACCTAAAGCCCTTGAAGCCATTGCCAAAGAAGCGATCAAACGCAACACGGGTGCCCGAGGACTTCGTGCCATTATTGAGAGCATTATGCTGGATGTCATGTATGAGGTTCCTTCGCGTGATGATATTAAGGATTGCGTGATTACAGAGCAGGTTGTTCAAGAGAAGTCCCTGCCTGAGCTAAGCCTCAAGAAAGACAAGAAAAAAGAGGAAAGCGCCTAAGCCGTTACTACTTGTACAATACAATTCACTGTCTCCACCTCTCTTCCGCTTGCCCCGTTTTACTGCGGGATCGGGGAGGGTGGAGCTTTGATCGTTATGGGGGAGAAAACCATGTTCTTGAGACACCAGACCCGTCCCGTCAATGTTGGCGGAGTGATTATTGGGGGAAACAACGAGGTTGCGATTCAAAGCATGTGTACGACCAAAACCGCTGATGTCGAAGCTACCGTTGCCGAGATTCTGCGTCTGGAAGAAGCGGGCTGCCAGCTTGTCCGTGTGACCGTCAACAACGAAGAGGCGGCTGCCGCAATCAAGGAGATCAAGAAGCAAATTCATATCCCGCTTGTGGCGGATATTCATTTCAACTATAAGCTGGCCTTGCTTGCCATAGAGAACGGCATCGACAAGGTGCGTATCAATCCGGGCAACATCGGACGCCGTGACAAAGTGGAAGCTGTGGTGAAGGCCTGCAAGGAGAAAGGAATTCCCATTCGTATCGGTGTAAATGCCGGTTCTTTGGAGAGTCATCTTTTAGAAAAATATGGTTACCCAACACCGGAAGCTATGGTAGAGAGTGCTCTATTCCATATTGGGATTCTCGAAGAACTCGATTTCCATGATATTATCGTATCGCTTAAGGCCTCGGATGTACCGATGGCTATCGAAGCCTACCGCAAAGCTGCAGAAGTTATTCCATATCCGCTGCATCTGGGCATTACCGAGTCCGGCACCTTGTTCGCCGGGACCGTGAAGAGCTCCGCAGGCATCGGTGCGCTGCTCTCAATGGGCATCGGCAGCACTGTACGCATCTCGCTCAGCGCTGATCCGGTCGAAGAGGTAAAGGTAGCGCGTGAGCTGCTCAAGACCTTCGGTCTAATCTCTAATGCCCCTACGCTGATCTCCTGCCCTACCTGCGGACGGCTGGATATTGATCTTTTCTCCATTGCGAATGAAGTGGAGGAGTATATTTCCAAGCTTAAGGTGCCGATTAAGGTATCCGTACTAGGCTGCGCTGTCAACGGCCCCGGCGAAGCACGCGAAGCTGACATCGGGATCGCTGGTGCCCGTGGAGAAGGCTTGCTGTTCCGCTACGGCAAGATGATCCGCAAGGTTCCCGAAGCGGACTTGGTGTCCGAGCTGAAGAAGGAGATCGACGCGATCGTAGTTCATTTTGAAGAAACCGGTGAGATTCCGGGCCGCAAGCATGCAGGACTGGCTCCGGCTGTGCAAGTGGGAAACTCTGATAATTAATATAAACTGAACTCATTAGCGAGTTTTATTGCAATATGCGAACTCATACTAAGGTGACGAAGAACGTCCCATCTTGCCCCGTAATTATGCGGAGGTGTGATGGGCGTTTTTTATTTTGAGGAGGAACAATATGGATTATGAGCGAGTGTATGAGGAGTTTATCCAATATCACCTTACCTGTCGTTCCGGGGAACGGAGAGGGAGGCTGGATAGGGGGCATCGTCACGCAGAAGCATTATTTTTGCGTAAGGTTTGGTGGCCACTTCGTGGTAATTTCTCTGATCTGCATCCGGAATACGAGGTTTTGGACTGGCGTGGGCGATCTTATTTCGCCGACTTTGCCTTTGTACCGGGAACGGTGAAATTACTATTGGAGATCAAGGGTTACACGTCCCATGTCAAAGAGATGGATAGACAAAAGTACAGTAATGAATTGAATCGTGAGACTTTTCTATGCGCGATGGGCTACCAGGTACTATCTTTTGCCTATGATGATGTTGAGCAGCGTCCCGAGTTGTGCATTACCCTATTGCGCATGGTGCTAAGTAGATATATGAGTGCGGCTGTACCTGTAGATAAAGCTCATCTTGCTGAGAGAGAAATTATTCGGTTTGTGATTCGTCAATCTGGTTCGGTACGGCCGCGTGATGTTGCTGATTATTTTTCACTAGACCCCAAGACGGTGCGGAATATGCTGAACAAGCTGTGCGAAAAAGGCTGGCTTAATCCGGTCAGACACGGTGCAGGAATCCGAAAGGTACGGTATGAGCTGGCACGTGGTGTTCTGGACTATTGGGATTGAGCAAGTCCAAGTGCTCAGGTTTGATTACTCCAAAGTCTATCTATGGTCAGGCATTAGATAAAAGGATTTCTTCCCTCTAAATTGGCTGAAAAGATTATTTTTTGACGAGTAGCGGGAATTACACCCGGTAATCTCTGAGATTGTTCTGTTTTTTGAGTTATAGTCAGAAATTAAAGGGCATGAATCCCTTTACTGACACCAACTTGGGGGAATCCGTTAAGTAAGGGGAAGAATTCCCCTTAGATCATGACGATGGCATGGCAGAGATCGATTAATCCGCATAGATCAACTCCTGAAAAACAGATGTCCCATTCGGCTGCCGCCAGCCATATTCTCGCGCTCATCTTTTCTGGAACAGTCCATTCTCCATGTTGATCCATTGATGTTCCGTTATTCTTCCATAAATCCGCTCCCCGGGCGTTTACGAATGACCGAAAAGGCTATACTACCTAGTAGTAGCCAAATACAGGACAGGTAGACTGAACGAAACAGGAGGGATGACCTATGGAATTAAGTATATTGCTGATGATCGTGCAGCTCTTTTTCGCGCTGGTCATCGGCGTTTATTTTTGGAATCTGCTGCGGGGACAGAAGACCAACAAGACGGCGGTGGACCGGGAGTCGCGCAAGGAGCTGGACAAGCTGCGTAAAATGCGGATGATCTCCCTGACCAAGCCGCTTTCAGAGAAGACGCGTCCAGCCAGCATTTCAGATATTGTCGGGCAAAAGGACGGGCTGCGCGCCCTGAAGGCGGCGCTATGCAGCGCCAACCCGCAGCACGTTATTATTTACGGCCCGCCGGGTGTCGGCAAAACTGCGGCTGCGCGTGTAGTGATGGAGGAAGCGAAAAAGAACCCGCTGTCTCCCTTCAAAAGCGATGCCAAATTTACAGAAATTGATGCCACAACTGCACGTTTTGACGAGCGCGGCATTGCCGATCCGCTGATCGGTTCGGTTCATGACCCCATCTATCAGGGAGCAGGGGCTATGGGGGTAGCAGGTGTTCCACAGCCGAAGCCTGGAGCCGTAACCAAAGCGCACGGGGGCATTCTGTTCCTGGATGAGATCGGGGAGCTGCATCCGATTCAGATGAATAAGCTGCTTAAGGTGCTGGAAGACCGGAAGGTGCTGCTGGAGAGCGCCTATTACAATTCAGAGGACAGCAATACGCCGGCTTATATTCATGATATTTTTCAAAATGGCCTGCCGGCCGATTTCCGGCTGGTAGGAGCTACAACCCGCTCGCCGGATGAAATATCACCCGCACTTCGCTCGCGGTGCATGGAAATTTATTTCCGCCCCCTGCTGCCGGATGAGATTGCAGTGATCGGGCAGGATGCGATCCAGAAGATCGGGCTGAAGCCAAGCCCTGAAGCAGTAACGGTAGTACAGCAATATGCTACGAATGGCCGGGAAGCGGTTAACATGATCCAGCTCGCGGCTGGACTGGCGCTAACGGAAGGGCGGGACACCTTGAGTGCAGCCGACGTCGAGTGGGTGGCCAGCAGCAGCCAACTGCCATTGCGGACGGAACGCAAGATTCCGACCTCGCCGCAAATCGGCATTGTCAATGGTCTTGCCGTGTACGGGCCCGGCATGGGCACACTGCTGGAGATTGAAGTGACAGCATCCCCGGCTTCGGGCGGTCAGGGCAGACTCAACATTACCGGTGTGGTCGATGAAGAAGAAACCCGCGGTGGTTCGCGGACAATCCGGCGCAAGAGCATGGCCAAAGGCTCCGTGGAGAACGTGCTGACCGTTCTGCGCTCCATGAATCTGGAGCCTGACCGTTATGATGTGCATGTGAATTTCCCCGGCGGCACACCGATTGACGGGCCTTCCGCCGGGGTGGCGATGGCGGTTGCTATTGTTTCGGCCATCCGTCATCTGCCGGTCGATAACACGGTGGCCATCACCGGCGAAATCGGCATTCATGGCCGGGTGAAGCCGGTGGGCGGTGTCATTGCCAAGGTCGAAGCCGCTTTTCAGGCCGGAGCCACAACCGTGCTCATTCCCAAAGAAAACTGGCAATCGCTATTTGCCGATCTGGCCCCCCTGCGGGTGATCCCAATGGATACAGTGGAGGAAGTCTTCCGGCACCTGTTCGGCGCCGATACGGCAGATGTGCGGCTGCCTGCGGTATCCGGGGAAACCTTCTCGTCCGCCCCTTCGCTGCTTAAGGCAGATGCTGCAGGAGAGAATGCCAAGGCTTAGGTTAAGCCCGACAATTAACGGCTACGCCGTCCTTTTGAGGATGGCGTAGCCGTTTCTTCTTTATTGGCTGATCAACATATTCCCGGTGCATGAAGCCCATAATAAGGTTTGGAGAGTCCGGGCCGCCCACGTTCAGGGCAGTGCCGGTTTGCAACAGTATGGGGCCAGTTGGTGTTTTGATGGCGCTTTTGTTAGAATGAATGCATATGACACTACTTGAGAACCATGGGAGGTGCGAAAGCGATGATACAAAGTAAATCCAAGGGTCGTCGTTTTCCTTTATTGCCGCTTAGAGGTCTTCTTGTGTATCCCAGTATGGTTCTTCACCTAGATGTGGGACGCGAGAAATCAGTCCGGGCGCTGGAAAAAGCTATGGTTGAAGATAACCTGATTCTACTCTGCTCGCAGTCAGAAGTGAATATTGAGGAGCCGGGACAAGAGGATATTTTTCGGGTCGGAACCGTCGCGAATGTGCGGCAAATGCTGAAGCTTCCAAACGGCACAATTCGTGTGCTGGTGGAGGGCGTGGAGCGGGCCGAAATTATTAATTATACGGATAATGAGGAGTATTACGAGGTCATGGCGCGCGTGCTGCCGGAGGAAGAAGATACAGACCAGCAGAGCGACGCCTTGATGCGTACGGTGCTTAGCCAGTTTGAGCATTACATCACCTTGTCCAAGAAGGTTACTCCCGAGACGCTGGCTGCCGTATCCGATATTGAGGAGCCGGGACGTCTTGCCGACGTCATCACGAGCCATCTGGCCCTGAAGATTAAGGATAAGCAGGAAATTCTGGAAACCATAGATGTCAGTAGACGTCTGGAGAAGCTGCTCGATATTCTTAATAATGAGCGTGAAGTACTGGAGCTGGAGCGCAAGATCAACCAGCGCGTGAAGAAGCAGATGGAAAAGACTCAGAAGGAGTATTATCTGCGCGAGCAGATGAAAGCAATCCAGAAGGAGCTTGGTGAGAAGGAAGGCCGGGCCGGGGAAGCCGATGAGCTCCGCTCGCTTATGGAAGAGAAGCAGTTGCCTGAGCGTGTGAAGGAGAAAATTGAAAAAGAAATTGACCGCCTGGAGAAAATGCCGGCAAGCTCGGCTGAAGGCGGCGTTATCCGCAACTATGTGGATTGGCTGCTGGGTCTGCCGTGGAGCGAGTCAACTGAAGACGATCTGGACATCCTCAAAGCCGAGCAGGTGCTCGATGCGGATCATTACGGACTGGAGAAGCCTAAGGAGCGCGTGCTGGAGTACCTCGCCGTACAGAAGCTGGTCAAGAAGCTCAAGGGACCGATTCTCTGTCTGGTAGGGCCGCCTGGGGTCGGAAAAACCTCGCTGGCACGCTCCATCGCCCGCTCGCTGAACCGCAAGTTTGTCCGCATATCGCTGGGCGGCGTGCGTGATGAGGCGGAGATCCGCGGCCATCGCCGTACTTATGTTGGCGCAATGCCAGGCCGGATCATTCAGGGAATGAAGACCGCAGGAAGCGTTAACCCGGTATTTCTGCTGGATGAAATTGATAAGATGGCGGCGGATTTCCGCGGCGACCCGTCGGCAGCGCTTCTTGAGGTGCTGGACCCTGAGCAAAACAATACGTTCAGCGATCATTTTGTCGAGCTGCCGTTTGATCTGTCCAATGTAATGTTCGTGACAACAGCCAATGCCGTACACAACATCCCGCGTCCGCTTCTGGACCGGATGGAAATGCTCTTTATTCCCGGCTATACCGAGCTGGAGAAGCTGCAAATTGCCAGCCGCTATCTGCTGCCGAAGCAGCGTAAGAACCACGGTCTGGAGGTGGCTCAATTGTCCATTGAGGACGATACCCTTCTGAAGATTGTCCGGGAATATACCCGGGAATCCGGGGTGCGGAATCTGGAGCAGCAGATTGCTGCGCTGTGCCGCAAGGCTGCGAAGCAGATTGTATCGGGCCAGAAGGAGAAGGTTAGCATTCTTCCTGCGGAGATCAAGGATTATTTGGGTGCCTCCAAATACCGCTACGGTATGGCAGAGCTGGAAGATCAGATTGGCACCGTAACCGGGCTGGCCTGGACCGAGGTCGGCGGCGATACGCTGCTAATTGAAGTCACAGTCGTTCAGGGGACCGGCAAGCTGACGCTGACCGGGCAATTGGGCGATGTGATGAAGGAATCGGCACAGGCTGCCTTCAGCTATACCCGTTCGAAGGCGGAGGAGCTGGGGCTGTCGCCGGATTTTCATGAGAAAAATGATATTCACATCCACATTCCCGAAGGCGCGATACCGAAGGACGGTCCGTCAGCAGGGATTACGATTGCTACTGCTCTTATCTCTGCTCTAACGAAACGTTATGTCTCGAAGGATGTGGCGATGACGGGCGAAATTACGCTTCGCGGCCGTGTCCTGCCGATTGGCGGACTTAAGGAGAAGTCGCTGGCTGCCCATCGTGCCGGATACAAAAAAATCCTTCTGCCGAAGGACAACGAGCGCGATCTTAAGGATATACCGGAGAGTGTCCGCAGCGATGTGGAGTTCGTACCGGTATCCCACATGGATCAAGTGCTGCAGCATGCGCTTGTCGAGCACCATAACCAGATCAACAATGAAGCGCCGAGTACTGAAGCGCAGAGTAGTGTACATTAGAAAGGAAGTCTTATGAAAGTTAATAGTGCCGAATTTATCATCAGTGCCGTAGGCCCTGATCAATACCCTGTTGACGCCTTGCCGGAGATTGCTCTGGCAGGGCGCTCCAACGTCGGAAAGTCCTCTCTGATCAACCGGATGATTAACCGCAAGAATCTGGCCCGCACCAGTTCTACCCCGGGCAAGACGCAGCATATGAACTATTACCGCGTTAATGAGAGTATGTATTTTGTCGATTTCCCCGGCTACGGCTATGCCAAGGTATCCAAGACCCAGCGGGCCTCCTGGGGGAAAATGGTCGAAAAATACCTGTCCGAACGCGACACGCTGAAGCTTGTTCTCCTTATCGTGGACCTGCGTCATCCGCCTACCAGCAATGATAAAATGATGTTTGACTGGCTTAAGCACTACGATCTTCCGCTCTGTGTGGTGGCGACGAAGGCAGACAAGATTCCCAAGACCCGCTGGCCGAAGCATGTCAAGCTTATGAAGCAGGAGCTTGGTGTGCTGCCGGGGGATCATTTCATTTCCTTTTCCTCAGAGCTTGGGCTTGGACGGGATGAATTGTGGGAGCTCATTGAGCGGCATAACCTTCCTTCCGAAGAAGAACAGCCGGCAGAGACGGAGGATCAAGGCGGATTATCGGCAGAATAGTGAGGAATACATATGTATTCTGAGGCTCCTATCCTTTTCTCCCGGTATAAGATGAATTTTCGGCGTATATCCTGTTCCTGTTCATGGGAAATGCCATAGCTCTTCATTGTATAATCATGCTAAAGGCTGTTACAAAGAATTGAGGGATGGTCATGGCTCAGCGATTGGCTACAGAGTATGTGAATGCGACTTTGCAAATGACGGAATTTCAGATGAATCAGTTTCTGCTTACGGCCGATACCTGCTACATCAGCCACCGGGTGAAAATTCTGGGTGGCGGAGAACAGGAGGTTGTCCTGGAAGAAACCGGGGGCGAGGAGGTTCTTTTGTCTTTTCAGCGCAAAGGCAATATTTACGTGTGTGCGTTGACCTGCACAATAGTGAACCCTCATCTTAACAACGCAATCCGCAAGCTGTTTGTTACTTATAGAGGGACCGGAACGGTCAATAGAATTTATAATACATTCACTATGGTGTATTATTATGAGGGCGGCTCGGTCCGCCGAATCTCGGAATTGACGCCTGTGGGCAGCAAGCTGGTCTATCAGCACAAGCACTCACTCGCGGAAATGATGCGCCTATACAAGTCTGACGCTATTGAGCGGGAGATTGAGAGTTTACGCCATCATATTAATAGCCTACTGGATCTCCGCAATACCGTTTTAGGCGATAAAGAGATTCTAGAAGTGGACGTTCAGCTTGCGTTAGCCACGCAAAAGCTATTTGAACTGGAAGCGTAAGCGATAATCTGGTTATAGTATGGCAATCATTTCCTAGTGAAATGGTTGCATTTTTTTTGCGAAATCTATAAATGTTAGCAAGGAAGGGGCCGATAAACATCATATGATAGATATCCATAGCCACATTCTACCCTTTATCGATGACGGGGCTGCCGACTGGGAGTCGGCTCTCGCCATGGCGCAGGACGCCCATATGGACGGTATTTCCACGGTAGTAGCCACGCCTCATCATGCCAACGGAGTATACATGAACCCTGCTCCCGGTATAAGGCAAGCTGTTGAGGAGCTGAATGACAGACTCCGGCAGGCAGGTAATCCGCTGCTTGTACTTCCCGGACAAGAAATTCGCGTGTATGGGGATTTGTTGAACGATCTGGAGCAAGGCCATTTGTTGACGCTCGCGGGATCCAGGTATATTTTGCTGGAAATGCCTTCTTCACGTGTGCCGCGCAGTATGGAATCGACCTGTCACGAGCTCCTCATTCAGGGTTTTGTTCCCGTGATTGCCCATCCGGAGCGTAACGCCGAGGTTGCTGCCGATCCTTCCCAATTAACAAGATTAATAGAGCTGGGAGCGCTAGGGCAACTGACCGCCCAGAGTGTTGCCGGAGCCCTCGGAAACAAGCTGCAGAAGCTGTCGCTGGAGCTGTGCCGCAGAAATGCTGTCCATGTAATTGCCTCTGACGCACACGATAATCAGCGCCGTCCATTTGGATTGAGTGAAGCCTACGCGGTTTTGACCAAAGAACTGGGGCAACCAACTTCCGACTTTTTTCGTCAAAATTCGCAGAAAATTATCCATAATGAGGAGATCATTCGAGCGGATTCTACTCAATCTCAGACAAAACTTCATAGATTGTTCGGATTTTTTTCTCGCAAGGGGTGACCTGCCATGTAATTAGTGGTAGAATGGGTATTACTGGTTTATTGTTATTTATTATCAGAATAGTGTAGACTTAGGGGCAGTTACTCTATCTACGCTAGAAGTAGTAGAGTTTCACATTACATACAAAGAGGTGGATGAAAAGTGACTTTGAAGAAGAAACTAGCAGTATCAACACTAGCAGCAAGCATGGCAGCAGCATCCCTTGCAGGTTTTCCTTTTAGCAGCGAAGGCTTGGCTAAGCAACTCGGTTTCGTAGGAACCGCAGCAGCAGCAACTAGTCATACCGATGTTAAGACGAAGATTAATAACATCTACGCACAGTTGACCGCAACAGAAGTAACTTATTTGAAGAACTATAAGAATGAAGTTGCACAACTGGATCAAGCAAAGTTTGAAAGTATCTTTGCTCCGGTCTTGGGCAAGATTCAACTGAGCACGGAAGATAAAGCAACCTCCTTGAAATTGTTTCAAAGCGTTTCCAGCGTAGTTTATGATGTGTATTCTAACAAAACCGATGTACTGAAAGACATCCGTTCCAATGCTGACAACGTTGCTTTGCTCAACAAAATTGCTGCTCAAGCTAAAGTTGAAGGCCTTAGCACCGACGACATTCTCGATTTCTTCTTCGCAACTAACGGCGTAGAAGCAGAGCTTCGTGCATTGCTGAACGGTAAGTCCAGTGCAGATCTGATTAATATCATTTCTAATCCTGAATCACAGAAAACTCTGGTTAGGGATGCAGTATACAAGGTTCTCGACCATAGAATTGGAACAGGTGCATTGACAGTTAGTGGTGCGGTATATAACCTGGGCATCACCGCGGATGACCTTGTGAAGACTTTTAATTATGTGAATACAGAGATCAAATCTGCTAAACCTGCAGCTCAAGCCCTTGCTTTGGCTTATCTTCGTGCTTATCCATTCACTAATAACGGTGGAAACCCTGGCAGTGGTGGAGGTACTGGTGGCGGAGTAATCACTAATCCAACAACTACTCCGGGTGTGTATGACGTTTCCGGTTTGGTAAGTGTTGTGGGCGACAAAGCAACTTTGAAGCTGGTTGACGCCGATGTGCTCAAGGCTTTCGACGCGCTGCTTGCTGCAAACCCTGGAAAGACTGGTCTTACACTCACTTTGAACCTTGGTACTGTCAATGCTAAGACTGTAGAAGTTCCACTGTCCAAAGCTATCATTGAAGCTGCCAAAGCTAAAGGCATTGCTAACATTGCGGTTACCTTTAATGGATTGACTGTTACTATTCCGGTTGCTCAATTCAGTGACGCGGTTACGTTGACTGTAACTACAGAAGCTGACAGTACAGTAACTTCACTCACAAGCCTGAAATTGGCTTCTCAAGTTTATACCTTTGACTTGACGGTTGGCGGTGTAAAAACTTCTACCTTCAAACAGCCGCTGACAATTAAACTTCCACTTAAGGATGCTGCAGTTCTCGATAAAGAACTGCTCTCCGTAACGAAGATTGTATACGGCGCTCTGCAATTCCAAGGCGGTGTGCTTGACGGTGACTTCATCGTTGAACCTCGCGACACTTTCTCTTCTTACGCAGTGCTTGAGAATAAAGTGAACTTCAGCGACATTGCAAGTGTACAAGCTTGGGCAGGAAGACAAATTCAAGTTGTTGCCGCTAAAGGCGCAATTGAAGGTGTAGGCGCCGGCAAGTTCGCTCCGAAGAGCAATGTTACCCGCGCAGAATTCGCGAAGATGTTGATTCGTGCACTGAACCTTGAGAATAACTCAGCAACTGAGAACTTCAGCGATGTAAGCTCCACTGCCTGGTACGCTCCTTATGTAGCAGTTGCTGCTGAGAAGGGCATCATCACAGGCCGTAGCGCTTCCCAGTTCGATCCTAATGCAACGATTACTCGTGCTGAAATGGCTACTATGATCTCGCGTGCTCTGAAATCTATCAACCCTGCAGCAACTGCAGCAGATGCTTCGGCACTGAGCAAATTCTCGGATGCAGCGAAAATCGCAGCTTCCTTGAAAGACGGCGTAGCCTTCGCGGCCAGCCACAACCTGGTAATCGGCAATGCTGGCAAGTTCAATCCTAACAATACTGCTACCCGTGCTGAAGCTGCTGTAATCATCTATCGTACAATCAACTTTAAGTAATAAGTTTTATAAGCAAGTGGAGAGCCTCCTCTCGTCTATGTGAGAGGAGGCACTTTTTTAGCTTATATACTGAACTTGCGATTTTGAGTATGAGATTCACAAGTTCACTGTGTATAGGGTGAAATATTACAGAATCAGCTTGGAGGGAAATTCACTTGTCAGCACAAGAATTGGATCTTCGCGATTATTTCCGGATTGTTAGAAAAAGATTGTGGATGATTGTAAGCATTGTTATTGTGACGTGTATTCTTGCTGGAGTATACAGCTTGTATGTTAAAGAACCAGTATATGAAGCTTCAACGAAGATTATCGTCAATCAGACCCCTACGCAGTCAACCATAGGGCAACTTGATCTTAATCAGATCAATACAAATATTCAATTGATTAACACATACAAGGAAATTATTAAGACACCTGCCATTCTTGAAGTCGTAGCCAAGAACTATCCGCAATTCAATATTACTGCGGAAGATCTCCTCAAGAAAGTCAATGTGAGTTCCGTAAATAATACGCAGGTGATGACACTTGTCGTTCGAGATAATTCGTACCAAAGAGCCGCAGAAATCGTGAATGCCATATCACTTGTGTTCAAGCAAGAGATTCCTTCATTGTTCAATGTACAGAATGTATCCATTCTGAACGAAGCCAAGCTTAATCCGCCTGTCGCACCAGGACCCGTAGAACCCAATGTTATGCTGAACTTTGCAATTGCTTTCATCGTTTCGTTGATGGTCGGTCTAGGAATTGCTTTCCTGCTGGAGTATCTGGATGATACGTTGAAGACCGAAGAGGACATTGAGAAATATCTCGGTCTGCCGACAATCGCCATGATTACAAGACTTGGACAAGAAGAAATCAAGAGTAATGAACAAGCAGTACGAACGCAGACCAGAAAGGCGGGAGACCTCGAGCATGTCACAGCAGCCAAGTAAACAACGACATCTAATTACCGTGACTAACCCCCGTTCGCCTGTATCGGAAGCCTTCCGGGCTTTGCGGACGAACATTGATTTCTCCTCCGTCGACGAACAGATTCAGATTATTATGGTAACCTCTTCTGGGCCTGAGGAAGGGAAATCTACAGTTACTGCTAATCTTGCGGCAGCTTATGCGCAAGCAGATAAGAAGGTGCTTCTGATAGATGGTGATTTGCGTAAGCCGACAGCTCATAAGACTTTCTCACTTAGCAACCGGCTGGGATTATCTTCACTGTTATCACAGCAGGCTGCTCTGGAGGATGTTATCCAAGAGTCTGGGGTAAACAATCTTACGATTATGACCTCTGGTCCTATTCCCCCTAACCCGGCTGAAATGATGGCCTCTAATCGTATGAGTTCAGTTCTACAGGAATTGCGCTTAAGGTACGATGTTATTCTATTTGATACCCCTCCACTGTTAGCCGTCACAGATGCGCAGCTTATCGCTTCCAAGAGCGATGGAGTTATTATGGTAGTTAGCTATGGCAAGGTAAAGCGGGATATTGCTGCCAAGGCAAAGGCTAATCTTGACCGCGTTGGTGCGAAGATGCTGGGTGTTGTACTGAATAATGTAAAACGTAAAGCCAGTGAAGGATATTACTATTACTACTACGGGAATTAACATTTGTGTGTAAAGAAATTTGTTATTTTTGGAGGCACTGAAAATGACAGCAAAATCCAGAGTATTCATGCTATTCCTCATTGATCTGGTTATCATCTGGTTCAGTATTGCAACTTCGTATATGTTCCGGTTCTATGATGGCATTCCCCATGAGTATATGGTACAAATGCTTCAGTTTGGGCTGATCTCGACCATTGCCATTGGGGGCAGTTTGGTCTATTTCGGCCTATATCGGCGTATGTGGCAGTATGCCAGTATTGGAGAAATTGTATCCATCTTCAAGGCTGTTGTCATAGGTGCAGTAATCTCTTATGGTGTCGCATTACTAATCCTTCCAGCACGTGTTCCATTTGGGGTAGAGATTAGGGCAATGGAAACGATTTTAGTATTGGTAGGTGGAAGCCGATTCCTTTGGAGAGTTTTTCGCTATGGACGGAACAATACTAAAGATACCGAGACTCATGCACTTATTGTAGGGGCTGGAGATTGTGGGATGCTCATTGCCAAAGAAATGATGGGTCCTTCTTTCGCCCAGACGAAGTTAATTGGATTCATTGATGATAATCAGAACAAATACCACATGTCAATTCTGGGTCTCCCGGTATTGGGCAACAGATATGATATTCCACGGCTTGTCAAAGAGAAAGAGATTCATGAGATTATTATTGCCATGCCTTCTGTATCCAGAACGGAAATCTCCGAAATTATAAACTTGGCGAAGACAACAGGAGCTAAGCTAAAGATTATACCTGCTCTGAACGATTTGATTGCTGGTAAAATATCCGTGAAGAAGCTTCGTGATGTTAGTGTAGAAGATTTATTGGGACGGGAGCCGATTATCGCCGATCTAAATGGTATTCTTGGTTATGTTCACAACAAGACAGTTATGGTCACTGGAGCGGGAGGTTCAATTGGCTCGGAGCTGTGCCGTCAGGTTGCACCCTTTGCACCAGACAAGCTTTTGCTGCTTGGACACGGAGAGAACAGTATTTATACCATTGAAATGGAACTACGCAAGAGCTTTCCAGAATTGAACGTCATTACAGTCATAGCGGATGTTCAGGACCGCAATCGAATGATGGACGTGTTTCGCAGCTATAGACCGCAAGTGGTCTTTCATGCGGCAGCACATAAACACGTTCCCTTGATGGAGCGAAATCCTTCGGAAGCGATCAAGAATAATGTCTTTGGAACCAGAAATGTAGCGGATTGTGCTGATCGTTATGAGGCAGAACGATTTGTGATGATCTCTTCGGATAAAGCGGTTAATCCAACTAGCGTAATGGGAGCAACCAAGCGGATTGCAGAAATGTATGTGCAGAGCTTGAATACGACCAGCAGAACCAAGTTCTCAGCCGTGCGTTTTGGTAATGTACTAGGCAGTAGAGGTAGCGTTATTCCGGCCTTTAAACAGCAGATTGCCGCAGGTGGACCTGTTACCGTTACTCATCCTGAAATGGTACGCTATTTCATGACCATTCCCGAGGCTGTTCAATTGGTGATTCAATCAGGCTCCTTCGCCAAGGGTGGTGAGGTATTTGTTCTTGATATGGGCGAGCCAGTAAAGATACTTACCTTGGCAGAGGATCTAATTACGCTATCGGGTTATGAGCCTTATAAGGACATAGATATTACTTTCTCTGGTATACGTGAAGGCGAGAAGTTGTATGAAGAATTGCTGACCGACGAGGAGAATTTAGGTTCTACACAGCATGACCGGATATTTATTGGCAGACCAAATGTGATTAGCCAGAATCAGCTCGAACTGGAATTCAAACGCTTAGAGCGTGTTCTGACCGAGGAACCTAGTGCAATTCGTGAAGTGATCAACCAGATCGTCCCTATGCAGCCTGTAGCCCAAGTCGCAATTAGCTAACATTTTTTAACGGAGGATTACTATGTTCAACAAAAGATGGAAGAGAATATTGGCATGGTCTCTGTCGGTAGTTTTAGTATTAGTAATTGGCGGTTTGTTTGCTGCTAACTATGTAGTAGATAGACTTATGAGCTCAATGGCGGATGGGTTAAATGTGGAGACGGAAGAAACAATTAATACAGATCAAGTAGCAGGGACAGTTTCAACAACAGCACCAGCGCCTACAGCTAGCAATAATTTAAATGCATCGACAGAGAGTGCAACTCCTGTGGCTACACAAGAAGTTGTCTCAAAGAGTCAAGAACCTGCGGCGAATGAAAAAACTCCTAAAGATCAAGTTAAACAAGATACTCCAGTCACAGCTCAACCAAAAACAAAACAAACAACTCAGCCAGCAAGTACGCCATCTCCTACAAAAGAGACTAATCTCGATGGTTATTCATCCCAGGTCTCTACGGATAAAGCTAAACATATCCAGGATAATGTAACAGTAAAAGATAAAGCAGATGTAGTCTCTATTGTACTAGGTCAACTTAGCGTATCCGATATCAAACGGTTGCAGGAACTCGCTTCAGGAGGATTAACTGTTGAGGAGAAACGTGAGGCACGCAGCATTATTCTTGGTAAAGTTTCAGATGAACAATATAATCAATTGTCACAAATTGCCAAGAAATATGGTGTGAGTGAAGGCAAGACACATGATCAAGTACTAGCTGAAGAAGAACAGCTTAAAGCTCAAGAAAAAGGAAGTGAATAGTAATGGCTAAAGTGAAATTTCCAGCCGCAACATTATTGCTATTGCTGTTAATAGGGGCTGCTCCGTTAACTGCATCTGCACCATTATCGGCATCTGCAGCAGCAACCACAAATTCGATTAAAGTACAGAGTATGAACGTTAAGATGGTATTTGACGGTGTGAGTATGCAGCCTCCATCCGGGCAACATGTGTTTATGTACAATAATGTCACCTATGTGCCGCTTCGCTTCGTTTCGTACGCTTTACAGAAAAATGTAATCTGGGATGCCAAGAATGTGAAGGTTACAGTTACGGAGCCGAGCAGTTCTGAACTAGTTGCTATTAAAGAGTATCTAATGAACGCTGGGAATGCTAGCAACGTGACATCATCGTTAGGCAAGGACATCGTTCTCAGCAAAGTGAAAGCAAGCTACGTATTTAATGGCTCTGTAAAAGTAGTTCCTTCTAATCAGAGTAGCTATATTCTGGGTGGATCAGTATACGTTCCTCTTCGGTTTCTTTCTGAATCTGTAGGCAATGTGATTACCTGGGACCAGAAGAATAAGACAATTACCGCAGCATCAGCAGCATATCAAGCTCAAGTAACCCCTGCTCCATCCGGTAATGCTGACGGTAAGGGTGCAACTGCTTCTGCGACCCCGGCTCCAACAAGTGGGAAGGCGGGGAATGGAACCGCCGGTAGTGGTACACTCACTTATGAACAAATAACAAGTGATGCAGAAGTTAAGCTGAACGCTTTAAGAGATCAGAGTACTTCAACACTAATGGGTATTGCACTTGAATACATCAATGCTAAAGATGATGCCACTAAGGCTAGTCTCATTACAAAGGGCAAGCAGCAGTTAGCCTCATTTACAGCTAGCTTCAATAGTATAATTGCTGACACTGAACAAAAACTAAATAAGTATGGATATAGTACTGATATTATTGCACAGTATAGAGCAACATTTGAAGCTGAACTTCAAAAAGGTATGGCATTAGCTGCAGGTATGGCGGGTTAAATACCCGCTATTTTTTTCAATATCTAAATAATAGAGGTTGATAGTAGATGAGACCTTACTTAGCTTTGAAGAGAATTATGGATTTATTCATTGCGTGTTTGCTAATAGTCGTAAGCTCACCGATTATGGTAGCTGCTATTATTGTTATTAAGAAGGGATCTGAAGGTCCGGTCTTATTTCGACAAAAGCGTCCAGGAAAGAATTGTAAAATATTTACTGTATATAAGTTTAGAACTATGACTTTAGAAAAGGATGAGCACGGAGAACTTTTACCAGACATGCTAAGAATGACTCGGGTAGGTTCTTTTTTAAGGAAGACCAGTATTGATGAACTACCGCAGTTGTTTAATATTCTAAAAGGGGATATGAGTTTTATAGGCCCTCGTCCATTATTAGTACAGTATCTTGAACTTTACACTCCAGAAGAAAATCGTAGACATGAAGTAACGCCAGGAATTTCAGGTTGGGCACAAATAAACGGGAGAAATACAATTAGTTGGAAAGAAAAATTCACATATGATGTGTGGTATGTCGATAATATCAGCCCATTTTTGGATGCCAAAATAGTTTTTAAAACGATAAAGAATGTATTAGTAAGAAAAGGAGTTAATAGCTCACAGACTGATACAATGCCTGCGTTTTCAGGCAGTAACACCATGGAAGGTTAAATTTATAAGCTAAGGCTAGGTGATTTCTATTGGCAAGCTTATTAATCCTGGGAGCTGGTGGACATGGTAAGGTTGTCGCTGAAACCGCAATGCTTACTAGACAATGGGATCGTATAGCATTTTTAGACAATAACAATAATCTTAATAATTTAATGGGAATTCCTATTATTGGTTGTTTTGAGACTTATGTGGATCACGTGAAGAGTTATTCACATGCCATCGTTGCTTTAGGGAATAACATTACTAGGCTGATCTGGATGGCTAAACTTGAAAAAGCGGGCTTCGAAATCCCTGTAATAATTCATCCTTCTAGCATAATTAGTAGGTTTTGCGAGATAGAATCTGGCAGTGTAGTTCTGGCTGGAGTGGTAGTTAATGCAAATACTAGTATTGCTAACGGCTGTATTCTAAATACTTCAAGTACAATTGATCATGACTGCATAATTGGAAAAGGTGTTCATATTTCGCCAGGTGTAAATGTTGCTGGGACTGTAAGTATTAAAGATTTCTCTTGGCTGGGTATAGGATCAAAGATAGCTAACAATGTAACAATAGGATCAAGTGTAATTGTTGCTGCTGGTGCGGTAGTAATCAGTGATATTCCAGATAATGTAATGGTGGCAGGGGTACCGGCAAAAATAAAAAAATACGTTGGAGATGAACAGTGATGCAGGAACGGATTTTTTTATCACCTCCCCATATGAGCGGGAATGAAATGAAATACATACAAGAAGCATTTGATACTAACTGGATTGCTCCATTAGGGACTAATGTTGATAAATTCGAGGAAGAGTTATGTGCATATGTGGGAATTGACCATGGATTAGCCTTATCTTCTGGAACAGCAGGCATTCACTTAGCGCTCAAATATTTTGGTGTGGGTCCCGGGGATTATGTTTTTTGCTCCGATCTAACTTTCTCAGGGAGTTGCAACCCTATATTGTATCAATATGCTCATCCAGTCTTTATAGACTCAGAACCTGAAACATGGAATATGTCACCCACAGCTTTAGAAAGAGCATTTGAGTGGGCAAGAAAAGAAAATAAAATGCCTAAAGCAGTAATAATTGTAGATCTCTACGGACAAAGTGCTGACTACGATCAACTCCTGCCAATTTGTGAGCAATATGGAGTTCCGGTTATCGAAGACGCTGCTGAGGCCCTCGGAGCGACGTATAAAGGTAAAAAATGTGGGACGTTTGGCCATGTTGGAATCTTTTCCTTTAATGGAAACAAAATTATCACTACATCAGGTGGCGGTATGGTTGTTTCTAATGATGAGGAAGCCATTAAGAAAATGCGCTTCTGGTCAACACAGTCCAGAGAAGCAGCTATACATTATGAACATAAAGAAGTAGGGTACAATTATCGAATTTCCAATATCAGTGCTGGAATTGGTCGAGGACAGTTGCAAGCTTTAGGTGGATTCATAGATAATCGTAAATATATATTCGATCAGTACAAAGAAAAGCTGAAAGGGTTACCTCTTCGTATTATGCCGATTTCTGTCCATGGACAACCTAATTATTGGTTAACTGTTATAACTCTTGAGGAGGGAATCAAGCTTACTCCTGGGGCAATTATTAGTCAACTTGGACAAGAAAACATTGAATCGCGTCCTTTATGGAAACCAATGCATTTGCAACCAGTATTCTCTGAAACACCAATATTTTATCATAAAGAGACAGAATATATCGGAATGTATTTGTTTAAATATGGAATTTGCCTGCCCTCAGGCTCATCTATGACTCAAGCTCAACAAGACTTGGTTATAAATACTATCAGTGGAAAATTTGCAAAGGTAGAATAATGAAAATTTTATTTTTGACACTTGCATACCCTGATGATGGTTCAAAGAACTTATATGTTGATTTGATGCAAGAATTTAAAGATCGTGGTGACGAAGTTTATGTGACTTGTCAACGAGAAAAAAGATATGGAAAAGAAACAGAACTTAGTGTGGAATCCGGAATTCATGTATTACGAGTGAAAACAGGGAATGTTACAAAAACGGGATTTATTGAAAAGGGAATCTCAACACTACTTCTCGAAAATCAGTTTATTGAGGCTATAAAAAAGTACTATAATCATGTTCAATTTGATTTAGTAATATATTCTACACCTCCAATTACTTTTGTGAAGATTGTAGAATATATAAAGAAGCGAGATGGAAGCAAATCATATTTACTTTTGAAAGATATTTTTCCGCAGAATGCTGTTGATTTAGGAATGATTAAGGAAAGAAGTTTAGTTTGGCATTATTTTAGAAAAAAAGAAAAAAAGTTGTATGAGATTTCTGATCACATTGGTTGTATGTCACAGGGGAACGTTGATTACGTGATAGAACATAATATTGAAGTAGGATCATATAAAATTGAAGTTTGCCCTAATTCTATTAAACCAGTAGAAATGCCACAGACCTCTCAGTCCGAGAAAAATAATATAAGAGCGAAGTATAATATCCCTCATGATTCAGTCTTATATACGTATGGTGGGAATCTAGGGAAGCCGCAAGGTATAGATTTTCTTCTTAAATTTATTGAATCTATAAAGAGTATGGAAAATATTTATCTTCTAATCGTAGGTTCAGGTACTGAGTATGAAAAGATAAAAGATCACTTGATAGAAAGTAAGCAAACAAATACTAGGCTAGAAAAATATTTGCCTAAGAATGAATTTGATGAAATATTAATGGCAAGTGATGTTGGATTAATATTTTTAGACCCTAGATTCACAATTCCCAACTTTCCCTCAAGATTGAATTCTTATATGGAATTTGGACTGCCAATTTTAGCGGCAACTGATATCAACACCGATGTTAAAGATATGTTGTATGAAGCTAAATGTGGATTATGGTCCCGAAGTGGGGACTTAGAAGATTTCAAGAATAATGTAATCAATTTAAATAGTAATGAGAAATTACGTTTGGAAATGGGTTCAAATGGAAGAGTTTACTTAGAAGAAAATTTTACTGTGGATAGAACTTATAAAATTATTGTTGCTCATTAAATAAAGACGGATGTGGGGTATTAGTGATGTTTACTGGAAAAACGTTATTAATAACTGGAGGAACTGGTTCTTTCGGGAACGCAGTTTTGAAAAGATTTTTGAATACGGAAATTAGTGAAATTAGAATATTTTCTCGGGATGAGAAGAAGCAAGATGATATGCGCAAAGAGTTGCGAAACGAAAAAGTTAAATTCTTCATTGGTGATGTTCGTGACTATAACAGTGTGGCAGCAGCGATGCATAATGTGGATTATGTGTTCCATGCGGCAGCTCTGAAACAAGTTCCTTCATGCGAATTTTTTCCTATGGAAGCTGTGAAGACAAATGTTATAGGTACTGAGAATGTGCTTAATGCTGCTATTGCTTTTGGAGTGAAAAAGGTAGTCTGTCTATCTACAGATAAAGCAGTATATCCTATCAATGCTATGGGCATTTCAAAAGCAATGATGGAAAAGGTTATGGTTGCCAAATCAAGAACTGTATCTCCTGAAGACACATTGATCTGTGGAACTCGTTATGGAAATGTAATGTGTTCAAGAGGTTCCGTTATTCCATTATTTATAGATCAAATTAAAAAGAACGAAGATATTACAATTACAGATCCTGATATGACTCGTTACCTAATGTCTTTGGAAGATGCTGTTGAACTCGTGTTATTTGCTTTTAATAAAGCACTACAAGGGGATATTTTCGTTCAGAAAGCCCCTGCTTCAACAATAGGAGATTTAGCTACTGCTCTTAAAGAACTATTTCAATCGAATAGCTACACAAGGGTTATTGGAACCAGACATGGTGAAAAGTTATACGAGACGTTGCTGACACGGGAAGAAATGGCTAAAGCAACTGATTTGGGAAGCTATTACCGGATATCTGCTGATACAAGAGACTTAAATTATGACAAATTCTTTGAGGAAGGCGATAAAGAAATTTCTGAGGGTTGGGAATACAATTCTCATAATACAGAAAGATTAGATATTCAAGGTATTAAAGAACTTTTGTTAAGTCTGGATTTGATTAATAATGAACTTAATGGCAGGAGCTTATAATTATGAAAACTGTTTTGGTAACAGGTGCATACGGATTCATTGGTCGTAATTTGGTTGCATCTTTAAATAGAAGAGAAGATATTGAGGTTTTGAAGATCGACTCCAAGCATTCACTCCAGCAATTGGAGGAATGTGTTCTTAAGGCTGATTTCATTTATCATCTTGCTGGAATTAATCGGCCTGAGAATACTGAGGAATTCATGACGGGTAACTTAGGTTACACTCAGTATTTAATTAATATATTGAATTCTAATGGAAAGAAGACTCCAATACTGCTGTCTTCATCAATTCAAGCTGAACAGGATAATCCTTATGGGAACAGTAAGCGTGCAGCCGAAAAAGCTATTGTTGATTATGGGCGTGAACAGGGAGCTCGAACATTTATTTATAGGCTACCGAACGTTTTCGGAAAATGGAGTAGACCTAACTATAATTCTGTAGTCGCAACTTGGTGTTACAACATTAGCAGAGAAATCCCTATTCAAGTGAATAACCCGGAAGCGGAAGTTAAGCTGGTATATATTGATGATGTTGTTGAATCCTTCATAGGTGCTATGGATACTCCAGAAACACTGAATGCAATTGATTACCATGATATCTCACGCTCTTTCAACGTTAAACTCAAGGACCTGGAATCAAGTCTAGTATCATTTAAAGCGAGCCGAAATACACTTGTTATTTCGGATTTGAAAAGTGATTTTGAACGTTTTCTTTACAGTACCTATCTCTCTTATTTACCAGAAGACGATTTTGGATATGATCTGGAAATGAAGCACGATAATAGAGGATGGTTAGCGGAATTTATTAAAACTGAATATTCAGGCCAAGTATTTATATCCCGCACAAAACCAGGAATCACCAGAGGTAACCACTGGCATCATACTAAGGTGGAGAAGTTCCTTGTTATTGAAGGAGAAGCTGTTGTGAAGTTCCGTCAGATTGAAGGCGACCAAATCATAGAGTATCCGGTAAATGGATCGGCTTTAAGAGTGATAGATATTCCACCTGGCTATACCCATTCCATCACAAATACAGGAAGTACAGATGTAATCACTCTTTTCTGGGCAAATGAATTGTTTAACCCTAATAAACCAGATACATATTATTTGGAGGTTTAATCATGAAAAAGCTTAAAGTAATGACAATACTAGGCACCAGACCAGAGATCATTCGTTTATCTGAGTGCATAAAAGCTTGCGATAGATATTTTAATCATATCCTAGTACATACAGGGCAGAATTGGGATTACACACTAAACGAAGTATTCTTCAATGAACTTGAACTTCGGCAACCGGATTACTTCCTTGAGGCAGTAGGGACTAATCTTGGTGAAACTATGGGGAATATAATAGCAAAATCGTTTGAAGTGTTAGAAAAGGAAAAACCTGATGCTTTGTTAATATTGGGTGATACCAATAGTGCACTTAGTGCAATTTCTGCTAAAAGACTGAAAGTACCTATTTTCCATATGGAAGCAGGTAACAGATGTTTTGATCAAAATGTTCCTGAAGAAATCAACCGTAAGATTGTTGACCACATCTCGGATATTAATCTTCCGTATACAGAACATTCCAGAAGATATCTTCTATCAGAAGGATTCCGTAAAGAACATATTTTTGTTACAGGCTCACCAATGCAAGAGGTTCTTCAAGCACACATGGATAAAATAGATTCAAGCGATGTACTTGAACGTTTAAACTTGGAGCCTGAGAAATATATAATTGTTTCTGCCCATCGTGAAGAAAATATTGATAATGAACAGAATTTCATGTCTCTTATGACTGCAATTAATAAAATTGCTGAACGTTATCAAATGCCTGTAATCTATTCAACGCACCCAAGAAGTATGAAATACATTGAACAACGGAATTTTAAATTTCATCCACTTGTACAGAACCTAAAACCATTTGGTTTTCTAGATTATAATAAGCTCCAAAAGAATAGTTATTGTGTTCTTTCTGATAGTGGTACTTTGTCTGAAGAGAGTGCAATACTAGGATTCGCAGGTATACTATTGAGAACTTCTACTGAACGACCAGAAGTTCTAGATAAGGGATCTGTAATAATTGGTGGAATAGATAGGATAGGTATTGAACAATCTATCGAACTTGCGATTTTGATGAAGAATAATCAAGAAGTGGAACTTGTAGCTAATGATTATCGAGATAATAATGTTTCAGTGAAAATTATTAAAATAATACAAAGTTTTGTGGGGATTATAAATTTAATAGTCTGGAATAAAAATTAATAATACTTCCTTTTATCCTGAAAGGTTTGGTTTGCATATATGAAAAAAATAATTTTTGTGAATAATCCTGCTGCTACTAGTGGTGGAGCGTTAACAATTTTAAAGCAATTCATTCAACAAGTAGCACAAGAAAATGAAAATTTTTACTTTTATATTTTTTGTTCTTATGATTTATCTGCTTATGAAAGAGATAATATAAAAATAATTATTTTGAATAATAACAAAAAGTGGAAAAATAGAATATATTGGGATTTTGTGGGCTTGAAGAAATGGAGTCTTCAAAATAATGTAGTTCCTTCTATAATAATTTCTCTACAAAATACAGGAGTTTATAATTTTGGGGGAATAGAACAAGTTATTTATTTGCACCAACCTTTCCCTTATTATTATGAATATAAATGGAAATTTTCAAAGAAAGAAGAAAGAATATACTGGTTTTATAAAAATATTTACAAGCATTTGATTCAATTTTCAATAAATAGGAAAACTCATATTGTTGTACAAAGTAATTGGTTGAAAAAAAGAGTTTCCAAAATGCACAATGTTGATTTAAATAAAATTTATGTTATTAAGCCACACATAGAAATTCCAGAGGAGAAAGTGGAAAACAAAAATGTTGAAAGTTATCTTTTTTTTCCAGCCTCTGGACTGCAATATAAAAATCATGACATATTAATTAGAGCGCTCTCTATAATTAAGCAAGAATATAAAAAAAAGATTTTTCTTGTTCTCACATTGGCTTCAGAAAGCCAATATTCTAATAAACTATTTGAATTGGCAAGAGAACTTGATGTGAAAGACCAGGTGAGTTTTGTAGGGAATTTGTCGTACGAAGAAGTGTTTAATTATTATAAAGAGTGCAATTTAGTTGTTTTCCCAAGTTATTTAGAAACATTTGGTCTTCCTTTGATTGAAGCTGCTTCGTTTAAGAAACCTATAGTAGCATCAGATTTAGAATATGCCAAAGAAGCATTAGAAGGTTATGCAGGTGTGAAGTTTGCACAACATAATAGTCCACAAGATTGGGCAGAGGCAATACTTAATCAATTAGTTGATTGTCAGGAATGTAGTTATCAAAGAAAAATAGATATAAGGGTAGTAGATCAATGGAACAAAATATTCGAAACAATGTTGCATTGATATATAATTGGATATTAAAATTAAATTTGGTTAAATGTTATAATATATAATTTAAATGAAACGGAAATCGCTCGTATTTACAATTCTCTTAAAGGTGCTATAAAGTGACTAAGCCCTCAAGTATTAATGATAAGACTGGAAATAGTAAATGAAATTATTGATCAATTTTTATTTTTTTCTATAGAATATTTACTGAGTAAATTTTTCTCACAAGTATGAGTGTATATATTTGGTCACAAGTAACGGGAAAAATAACCCTAAAACATAAGATTGACGAAAAGTAAAGGAAGAGATCGGTATGGAAGATACGGTAACTATTCTAATGGCAACATACAATGGAGAGAAATATTTAAAAGATCAATTAGAAAGTATTCTTAATCAAAGCTATAAACAATGGTACCTTATAATTCGTGATGATTGTTCAAAGGATAGTACTCCTCATATATTAAAAGAATACAGTGAAAAAGATTCTAGAATTAAATATATATTGGGAAATGAAAATTTAGGTCCTGTTTTAAATTTTAATGAGTTAATTAAGGAAGTATTAAATTCAAAATATATAATGTTCGCAGATCAAGATGATGTATGGTTTAATTATAAAATTGATTTATCAATTAAAAAAATTAAAGAGATCGAAGCTTATGAAAAAAGTACTACACCAATATTGTTATATACAAGATTAAAATATGTTAACGAGAATCTTTCTCCTTTAAATATAGCAAATTCTAACCCTAAATCTAAAAACTTGAATACACTGCTAAGTTTTAATTATATATGGGGATGTACGATAATTACTAATCAAGCTTTAATCAAGGAGGCTTATCCAATAGTTAAAAAAGCTCAAAATCATGATTATTGGTTAGCTTTACATGCTGCATTCCTTGGTGTTATCCATTATGTGGATCAAGAAACGATTTTGTATAGACAACACAGTACAAATGTTACTGGGGGGTTAGCAAATAGGAACTTTAAATCGAAAGTAAAAAGAATAAATAGACAATTTTTATCTTATGAAAAACAGATCAAACAGAATTTGGCTTTTTGTGAAAAATATAAAGAAAGGAATAACTTAACTTTAATAGAGTACGAAAGAATAATACAAAGTAATTCTTTATTTCGATTATACAGAGCTTATAGATTCAAAATGAAGAAAAATTCGATATTAGAAACAATGATGTTTTATATATTTCTCTTGAGTAAAAATCTAAAGGAGAACAGTAAAATTGACTAGTAAAATAGATTTCATGCCTAAGTTTTTAATTGCTATCTTAGTATTTTTGATGATCTTTGCACCGGCCCAACTAATGAGTATTAAAATTTCGTCAGTTGCAATTCTACTAATGATGTCCATGATTTATTTAGTTAAAAATAAAAGAGAAATCAAAATTCATCCTGGAGTATTAAAGTGGTTTTATTTATATATTACAGCAAGTGCATTTTTTACTCTTATTTCTGTATTTTATAACAATCCTCAGCCCTTGAATTTATTTGGAGTTAATTTTTTATATCCCATTATTTATTTTGTCTTTATTGTAGTAATTAGTAATATATTTTATTTTGATTATATAGTTCGTGTTAGTATTATTTCATTTGTTATAACCTTGGTTTATAATATTGTTTTTGTTTTTGTCATAAATGGATATATTGGTTTTATACCTGAATACATATTTTTTAATATAAATCAAAATATAGGTGGTATGGAACTTGGTTTTATAAAATATTCAAGTGAAAGTATATCGTATTTTCTTTTTTTTATACCTATGATTATTGCTGCATATTTGATTAATAACGGCGAACACATAAAAAAAAAATATTTAGTTTTAATTGTTTTAGGAATTTTATCTGCCGTATTTTCTGCTAGAACAGCCTTTATTATTGCTATCCTTATCACTCCGTTTATAATAATGTTTCTATCTTTTAAAACGAAAGTGGAATTAAGGAAAAGACAAGTATTTTTATTTATATTTTATCTGGTCCTTTTTATGTTTGTCTTAGTTGTCTTGTTTAGGGTAGATTTTAATTTGTTGTTTGACAAAATTGCTGGCTCATTTTCCTCGGAAATTATTATTAATAAGAATGGTATTGTAGATTCAGGTGGAAGTATTAGATTGAACCAGTTTAAAGATTTAATTAAAACATGGACTTATAAGCCATTACTTGGTTGGGGCGATGCAGCTATCTCAATTAACCCCACAAGGAATGATATGGGTGGGATTTATGAGTTATCCTATTTTGCTTTACTTATGCAAAGAGGTCTTATAGGAGCTATACTTTTTCTTTTACAAATTATATGGATCTATACTAAAGCTATTAACCTTATTAAGTCGAAAAATGAATTTGGAAAATTACTTTTTTCTGTTTTGGTGGGATTTACTACATTTATGATATCCAATGCAACTAATCCGTACTTATATAGTTTTGATAGATTATTAATACTATTTTTTCCATTAATGATTTTACAAGTTGCCCATGTAAATGAACATGTAAAGAATAAAGGACTTGAAAATACTAGTTTAATAAGGTGAAGAGAAATCAAGTTTATATCGGAGTGATATTATTTGGAACGATTAGTTAGTATTATTATTCCTTGCTATAATCAAGGTGAGTATCTTCAGGAGTGCATTGATAGTATTGATAGACAGACCTATAAAGAATACGAAATAATAATAATTAACGATGGATCTACGGAAATAGCAACTTTGGATTTTTTGAGGAAAATAGAAAGAGATAGAAAAGATATAAAACTAATAAACCAAAATAATTCTGGTGTTTCTAGTGCTAGAAACAAGGGGATTGAAAATAGTAACGGGCATTATATTCTTCCTTTAGATGGCGATGATATGATTGCAGAAACTTATATTGAAAAATGCGTGAAAGTATTGGATGAAAACACGGGAATTGACATCGTTTACTGTATTGGTATGTGTTTTGGATTTAAAAAGGGACTTTTTGTTTTAAATGATTTTGCCGTAAAGAAAATGCTTAAGGAGAATTTGGTTTTTTGTAGCGCGATGTATAGAAGATCGGATTTTGATCAAACTACAGGATACAACTGCAATATGATTTATGGCTATGAAGATTGGGATTTTTGGCTGTCTATGATTGAAATTGAAAAAAATTTTTTTCGAATAAATGAAGTCCTCTTCTATTATCGAATTAAAGAAATCTCTCGCAATTCACAGACATCTTTTGAGAACAAAGATAAAAGATTAAGAATGATTCATCAAATAATTGAGAACCATCAAGAGTTATATAGAAAATATAAAATAGGCGAAAAAGATTTTGATTATAAATATAAATTTAGCTTAACTTTATTTTTGACAGGTGTATATTCGAAAACACGATATGTAATGCAGAAATTAAAACTATTATACTTGGCGAAATTTTAAATTTGATGTAAATTGGCGGATAATTATTTTTTCGGAATGGAGGTTGTGTAAATGCTGATCGTAAAAAGAAAAATGAGTGCTTTTAAAAAAAACTTTAGTAGTGTATTTATAAAACATCCTAAATTAGATGAAATGAAATTAGTAATGACTATTTTAGTTAAAAATGAAGAGGATATTATAGAAGAAAATATTCTTTTTCATAAGTCCATGGGCGTGGATAGTTTTATAGTGACTGATAATAATTCAACTGATAAGACCAAAGATATTTTATTGAAATATAGAGAAAAAGGTTGGATAGAAGAAATAATTGAAGAAAAGGGCGAGGATATTTCTCAACAAGTTTGGGTAGATAGAATGATTGAACTTGCTATAGACAGATATAAAGCCGACTGGATTATCAATGCGGATGCAGATGAATTTTGGTATAGCAAAAGTGAGGATTTGAAAAAAACAATAGCGACTTCTAATTCGAATGTTATCAAGTGTAATATTTTTAATATGCTACCTGCTCAAGAAGGGAAGTTTTATTCCAGTAATTTAATGGTGAAAAAGTATATTGAGGATATTGATAGCTATAATTTATCTAAATTCAATATTTTCACAAAACAAATACCTAAGGTTATTCATCGCGCAAAAGGATACATTCAAATATTCACTGGTAATCACTATGTTAAGATGAGATTTCAACGTGAAGAAATAAGCGATGATATTGAAATATTTCATTTTAGTATTAGAAGTTTAAATCATTTTAAAAATAAAATGATTAATGGTGGAAAAGCTTATGAGCGAAATAAAAAGCTAAATAAGAACATTGGAGAGCATTGGAGATATTATTATGAAGGTTGGAAAAGTGGAGTTCTTGATTTAAATGAGGAATATGAGAAATCAGTCGCTTTTGAATATCATGAGTTGTTTTTGGAGCAAGGAATATTAGTTCATAATAATGAGCTTAAAAACTATCTGACTAAGTTAAGGATAGGTGAAAATTGTGAATAATAGTTTTATGAAAAAAATTAAATCTATTGTTAAAAAGAAAATACAAAGAGTCTCAAAAAAAGAAATGCTCTACCTTAAGGATATTAAAGAAAGTTTTCCAGAAGTTTTATCAACTAAAAAAACTATTGAATTAATAATATCTGCTAAAGCATCCATATGCAGATTTGGTGATGCTGAGTTTGATATTTGTAATCAAGAAAATGAATTAGATCCCTACCAAAGGCCTAGTGATGAATTGACAGACAGATTAAAAGAGATTTTAGCGTATAAAGGAGAAGCCAATGTTGTAGTTTGCATACCTCCTTTTAACTCTGAATTTAATAATATGAAAAATTATTTTGGAGAACTTTCATTTTGGGAATGGTATTGGTTGAAAAAGTACGATAGAATTAAGCCTCTTCTTTTGGAAACAAATTATGGAAATTCGTTTGTTTCTAGAGATGCAGTTTTCTATGAAAATGACATTAATTCTATTAGAGAGATATGGAAAGATAGAGATGTTGTATTTGTTTATGGTATGGATGGTAGGTTTAAGATTGACAGTCCATTATTTGATAATGTAAGTAGAAAAAAATCTATTTTTGTGTCACCAACTAACGCATTTAAGGATTACGAAACAATTCTCAATAAATGTATTATAGAAGATAAAGATAGTTTATTTTTGATTGCTGCAGGTCCGACTGCAACTGTTTTAGCTTTTGATTTATGTAAGGTAGGTTTTCAAGCTCTTGATGTCGGGCATTTGCCAAACTGTTATGAACAATATTTAGGTATTATAACATCTCCTGAAAGTTTGCCGTTAATCAAACAAGATACAAGGGGATAAAAATGAGAGTAAATAATTCTATAAAAAATATTCTGACTGGAATTTTATTGCAACTTGTTGCAATTGGGTTGAATATATTCTCAAGGAAAGTCTTTTTGGATTTTTTGGGTGTTGAAATTTTAGGTGTGCATGGTGTTTTGACAAATCTAATATCAATGCTGGGACTTATGGAAATGGGTATTGGGATTGCAATTTCTTATAGTCTATATAAACCATTGAGTGAAGATAATCAAGATCAGATTAAAGCTATTATTAATCTTTATGCGAATTTCTATAAGGTTGTTGCACTTGCGGTATTGGTAATAGGCTTGTTAATAATCCCATTCATGGATAAAATTGTTGAGAGCAGTTATACAACGTCATATGTTAGAATCATATTTTTAATCTTATTAATTGATGCAATGATGTCTTACTTCCTTGCGTACAGAAGAACTTTGTTATTAGCTGATCAAAAGAGTTTTACTTTAAATAAATTAACGATAATATATTCAATCGTTCTAACAGTTTCACAGGTTTCAATAGTATTTTTAACACAAAACTTTATCCTTTTTATATCTATAAAGTTGATTTTTGGAGTAGGATTAAATTTAATCATATACTATATTACAAATAAAAATTACCCATATTTAAAAAGCGCTACTCATAAAATGTTAGATCCTGATATTAAAGGTAATATTATACAAAATATAAAAGCATTATTGTTAGCTAACATTTCGGTATATTTTATATACGGAACAGACAATTTATTGTTATCAATCTTTACAAACGTTAGTATTGTAGGGATATACTCAAATTATACTTTGATTTTTAATGCGGTCAAGGGATTCTTGTCACAAATATTTGTGGGTACTACTGCAAGTTTTGGGAATTTATTGGCATCTAGTACGGGGATTGATGAAGCAGACAGGATATTTAAGACCATATTTTTCATTAATTTTTGGCTTACTACTTTTTGTAGTTCTGCTCTATTACTATTAATTAATCCATTTATAAATATATGGATTGGTAGTAGTATGTTGCTGTCAGGATTAGTAATAGTTATATTAGTCTCAAATTTCTACTTAGACACTATGAGAAGTGCAGTAGAATTAGTTAAAAGTGCTGCTGGTCTTTACAGTCCATACCCTTTTTTTAAATATTGGATAGTTGTTGAAGCATTAATAAATTTATTTTTGGCAGTATTTTTGGCAGGTATACTTAAAATGGGCATGCTTGGAATATTCTTGGCTACTTCAATAAGTACTTTGTTGCCAACTTATATTATGCCATGGAATATATATAAATATGTTTTTAGGAAAAGTTCTAAACAATTTTATTTAAAACATTTTGTTTATAATTTCTCTAGTGTAATTGTGGTAGGTGCCACATACATGATAGGAACGAAAATTACATTGGGAAATTTATTTATTGATTTTTTCTTTAAAATAATAATATGTATATTTACACCAAATTTAATGCTACTAGTGTTTTGTAGAACTAAGGAGTTTATTTATTTAAAAGAAAGAATTCAAAAAAGGATTAGAATGGGAACAAAATTCAAAAAAAATATATGAAATTTAGAAGCCTGGGCAAAAGTTAGTACAGCATCATATTAATAATAGTTAACTTATGGTAGGACAAGGTGTATGCTCCAAAGGAATGGCGCCCGCACGTTTGCTCAGGATAGCAAAAATTCTGTTGTGGACAGACGAGAATCGTGTGGGCGGCAAACTTTCGGATACCGCTATTTCTGGGCAACTACACATTCATGCCAACACGGTATAACTGGTTCGCAAAATCTTTGCAGAGAAGGGATTACAGGCTGAATACTGCATATAACTTTTCCATTCTAAACTCGGTGCGATGATCTCCCTGAACTGATATCTAGTTCTTTGATTTGCTGAGGATGTGCACATCTTTTTTACGATGGTAAGCTCATTTTCAGTGTTGGCAATCCGATTGACCTTTGATTTAATATACTTTTTCTTTTTCCAGCAGTTGGTGTTGCAAAAGGCGAGCCTTTTCAGTGCTGATGTAGAATAGAGATCTGTTTTCGTAAGTTCTGGTTATTTTTGTAATACGTATTTTGAATGAAACGTATAACTAAATAAACCGATAGAGCTAGCTAAGGGTAGACAACTTACTTCGCTTATCTCACTTTTATATGATAGACATAGTATTATAAGCCAAAATTTACATAGCCTAAAGCCCCACTCGAAGAATAGATGCTAAAAACAAGCAAATTATTGCTTCTGCATTTTTAATAATGAAGACAGATCCAGGTACAGTTCAAAATTGAATATTTCATAACACTCAAGGGGGGATTTTTTATGGTTATATTGGTAACTGGTGGCACAGGCTATATTGGATCACATACCTGCCTCGCCCTGCTAGAGGCTGGGTTTACTGTAATTGTTGCTGATAATTTGTGTAATAGCAGAGCTGAGACCTTAGATCGAGTTATGCAGATTACAAATAAAGAAATTATTTTCTATGAAATAGATGTAACTAATGCGGCTTCGGTAGAACAGATTTTTACTGATCATCGAATTGAAGGTGTTATTCATTTTGCTGCTTATAAAGCAGTTGGTGAGTCTGTGAGAGAACCACTGAAGTACTATCACAATAATATTAACAGCACACTCGTTCTTGCTGAAGCGTGTCTGAAGCATGAAGTTCGTAGATTTGTGTTAAGTTCGTCGGCTACAGTGTATGGGGAAAATGATGTACCGTTCGTAGAGTCTATGAAGCTTCAGCCGACCGCAAATCCGTATGGTGAATCTAAGATAATAAGTGAGCGGATCCTAAGAGATGTAGCCAACGCGAATTCTTGGTTTTCTGTGGCAATACTTCGCTATTTCAATCCGGTAGGCGCCCATGTGAGCGGTTTAATTGGGGAAGAGCCTAGAGGAACGCCAGGTAATCTAATGCCTTATATAACTCAAGTAGCCAAAGGTAAGATTGGAAAATTAAGTGTTTTCGGGGGTGATTATCCTACTGTGGATGGTACTGGTGTTAGAGATTATATTCATGTAATGGATTTAGCAGAAGGGCATGTCGCTGCAATGAATCTTTTAGGAGAAGGAATACATACATACAACCTAGGAACCGGAAAGGGTACCTCGGTTCTAGAACTGATAAGCATTTTTGAAGAGGAAGTGGGAATAAAAGTGCCATTTGAAATAATGGAACGCAGGCCAGGTGATATTGCTGAATGTTATGCAGAGGTGAGCAAGGCAAAGGAAGAACTTTATTGGAATGTCAAAAGAGATATTCGGGATATGTGTCGTGACGCATGGAGATTTGAGAGTAACTTATAGCAATTAGTTCCCCAGATTTACTTACGACTCATGGAAGTAGCTACGATTAAGCATAACCAGAAGCAGAATATGCGGATCAATACGTTATGACTATTTTTTGGGGGATAAGGGTATTTATATAAGCAGAATTAAGACTCTTCTTCTGTTACCATGAGCATAAAATACAGCATAATCGGGTTAAGAAAATCTATAAAGAACACATTTAAAGAGTGTTTCTTTAACAAAGATTAAAACTTCTATCTTTGGTTCCATCATTTTGACAAGTTGTCTTGTATATGAGACTTTTTTGATCTTTGTTTCTATTCGTGTGCATCAGCCCATTGAGTAGATGAAGCGTGTGGAACTATGCGGGTGGCGTAGTCTAGGCTTATAGCTGCAGAGCAAGCCACTTGTTTGACGGGGGGGCTGATTATGGTTTGGCTAGATCAAGTTTGCATACACACTTTAAGATTAAGGCAATATAACAAGGAGTTGATATGAAAATTGAAAGGAATAATTTTAGCCGGAGGCAGTGGCACACGCCTCTACCCATTAACCATGGTAACCAGTAAACAACTTTTACCAGTTTACGACAAACCCATGATCTACTATCCTTTATCCACTTTGATGCTGGCTGGTATTAATGACATCTTGATCATTTCTACGCCTGAGGATACGCCAAGATTCGAAAGTCTCTTTGGGGATGGATCTCAGTTTGGCATATCCTTACAATACATTGTTCAACCTAGTCCTGACGGTTTAGCTCAGGCTTTTATTTTGGGTGAATCGTTCATCGGTGATGACTCTGTAGCTATGATTCTAGGCGATAACATTTACTATGGAAATGGAATTCGAAAAATTCTCAAGCGATCTTCGGAAAAAGGACATGGTGCAACGGTATTTGGTTATCATGTACAAGATCCTGAGCGTTTTGGTGTGGTTGAATTTAGTGAAGAGGGCAAAGTGCTTAGTGTGGAAGAAAAGCCGACTCATCCTAAATCAAATTATGCTGTTACTGGCCTGTATTTCTATGATAATCGTGTCGTAGAGATTGCCAAGAGCGTGAAGCCTTCTTCGAGAGGGGAACTTGAAATCACATCAATAAATGAGGCTTATCTTCAGCTTGGTGAATTGGACGTTGAACTACTTGGCCGAGGTTTTACCTGGCTGGATACTGGAACTCATCAGAGTCTTGTGGATGCAACTAATTTTGTTAGAACAATTGAAGATCATCAAGGGATTAAGATTGCTGCTCTTGAGGAGATTGCTTATATTAATGGCTGGATTACCAAAGAACATTTATTGAGCTGTGGGCAAAAGCTAAGTAAAACTGGTTACGGTCAATATTTGATAAAGGTAGCTACCGGAAAGATACAATATTAAGCAGTGAAGGTGTGGAAGAAATGAAGTTAACGGAAACGACGCTGCCTGGTGTGTTTATTGTGGAGCCGGCGGTATTCGGCGACCATCGCGGATGGTTCATGGAAACATTCAGTGATGCAAAGTTCAGGGAACAAGGAGTCGATATAACTTTCGTTCAGGATAACCAGTCGTATTCTGCTGTCAAAGGAACATTGAGAGGGCTCCATTATCAGTTGAATCCTAAAGCTCAAACCAAGATTGTTCGTTGCACACGTGGAGTGATATTCGATGTTGCTGTGGATATTAGGCAGGGCAGTCCTACATACAGAAAGTGGTTCGGCATAGAGTTAAGTGAAGAAAATAAGAAACAACTATTGATTCCGAAGGGGTTCGCACATGGATTTATGACACTTACTGAGAATGTTGAGGTTCAATATAAATGTGATGAGATGTACGCAGCTGAATGTGATGGTGGCATCCTGTGGAATGATCCAACCATTGGTGTTGAGTGGCCTTTACATGTTGCTCCGATATTATCAGGCAAGGATGAGAGAGCCCCTTTGCTAAGGGATGCTAATCATAATTTTACTTATGACCGCTAGGGCTGTTATTCAAGTAGATGAATCTGAGGTGTATTGAATGATCAGGAAAAAATTGCTGATTACTGGCGGTGCCGGTTTTATCGGTGGTAACTTTGTACAATACATGGTTGATAAGTATTCGGATTACGATGTCGTTAATCTGGATTTGTTAACCTATGCCGGTGATTTGACAAAGCACGCACAGATTGAGGGGAAAGCTAACTATCGGTTTGTACTAGCAGATATTGCTGACCGCGAGGCGGTGATGTCTCTATTTGAACAAGAACAATTTGATTTTGTAGTGCATTTTGCAGCAGAAAGTCATGTAGACCGTTCCATTACAGATCCTGCTGTATTCGTTCGAACGAATGTGATGGGGACGCAAGTGCTGCTGGATGCTTCCAGAAAGATAGGAATCTCCAAATTTGTTCATGTCTCGACCGATGAGGTGTATGGGGAACTGGATTTTGATCCGACTGTCTTCTTCACGGAGGAGACTCCCTTGCAACCTAATAGCCCGTATAGTGTCAGTAAAGCAGCTTCAGATCTGCTGGTTAGGGCTTATCATGAAACGTTCGGCTTGCCGATAAACATTACCCGGTGCTCCAATAATTACGGTCCCTACCATTTCCCGGAGAAGCTGATTCCCCTGACAATATCGAAAGTCCTGAATGAACAGAAGGTCCCTGTCTATGGAGATGGCAAAAATATTCGGGATTGGCTGCATGTCTGGGATCACTGTGCTGCTATTGACCTCGTGCTGCACACAGGTGTAAGTGGTGAAGTGTATAACGTAGGTGGTCATAATGAATGCACGAATCTCGAAGTAGTTAAGACCATCATACAGACGTTGGGGAAATCTGAGAATTTGATTGAATTTGTTACTGACCGTCTAGGTCATGACAAACGTTACGCAATTGATCCTACCAAACTGGAGAAATTGGGCTGGAAACCAACCTATACATTTGAGACAGGGATTGCGCAGACTATACAGTGGTATACAGAGAATGTGGAATGGTGGGAACAAATTCTTAGCAGTGAGTATCGGAAGTAGCTTATGAATAGTAAAAATACTAGTAAGAAGGCGGGAAAGCACAGGAAAAGAATCCTCTTTCTGTACTTGCCCATTCTGCTAATTCTTCTCTTGTTCTTTACTGCAGGCCGCTTCCTTCCCTTAATGCAACCACCCCAGCAAGCCCACGTTATCATCGTACTCAGCGGGGGAGCAGGTAGAGTGGAACAAGGGGCAGAGTTATACCAAGCTGGTTATGCTCCCTATCTGCTTCTTTCCAATTCCAAAGAATCAACCAGCGCCTCCGGCGACATGCTCCAAACTGCCCTTGCTCTTGGCATCCCTACGGATGCCATCCTGACCGAAAATGCAGCGCTAAGCACCTATCAGAATGCGGAGCTGACGCTTCCGATCATGAAGCAGCACGGCTTTACTTCTGCTATTGTGGTTTCTTCTGAATTTCATATGCGGCGGGTGAAGTTGCTTTTTGATCATGTCTATAAGAAATCGGGCATTGAACTGACGTATATCGGCTCAGATTCGGGCTACAACGCTAAGTCTTGGTGGAGTGACCGTTACAGCCGGGAAACAACCTTCAACGAATATACTAAAATGATTGGCAACTTTTTCGGTTATAATGGTCCCGAGGCCAAAGATGCCTTGGATCAAATCAAGCGCTGGTTTCGCTGAAACCAAGCCATCGTGGAACAGTACCGTTCATTCCTACTAATCTATTCAATTATTTTCCTCCCACTTACACAAACCGACATACAAAATAGGCATCCCGGTCTATAATTAGGGACAAATCTATTTTGTGATGTAGGAGAGAAGTCCCTTGCCAAACTATTATTTTAAGGAAGTGTGGACACCTTTGCGGTGGGTACATATCTGGTTCTATCGGGATGATCAGGATCGGCTGTGGGTGAAGGTGGGAGCGAAGCGGCGGAGGCTGGTGGGTAAGCAGGGAATTGAAGCGGAAAGGGAAACGGAAACGGATGCCTAATGGTCGTGTCAGATGGTAGAGAAGCTCAAGTCATTTAGCGGACTTGGGTTTCTTTTTTGCGCTTATGTTAAGATGGCGTACCGTGGTGCTCGGAGTTGTTTTTTCTATTCTTCCATTCATATAGTGAAAATATGTCCTAAGAACTATTACCTTTTACATAGTTGATGTATAATTATTCCTGCAAGATTAGCTGGCTGCGCTTTGGTTTTGTGAGATTAGAGAGTAGCAGCCGGGAATGCTGAATATTTTTCTGGGGGCGATGGATAGTGCGGGGAAGAGGGTATAAGGTGCTGGCAGCGTGGGTGATGCTGCTGAGTTTGCTGTTTGGGGGAGTTGCGAGTGCGGCTACAGTGGTGCAGCAGACCTCATCTTATGTATTTGTGGATGTTAAGACAACCTATTGGGCCAATGAGGCTATTCAGAGCATGGCGAATCAGGGGATTATTACCGGTAATCCAGACGGCTCCTTTAAGCCGGAAGCGGCGATTACGCGTGAACAGCTTGCTAAGCTGATTACACTTACTTTTGGGCTGGATCTGGTATCGGACGGGACACAGACCTTCTCGGATGTGACTCCTTCCTCCTGGTCTTACAAGTATGTAGAGACTGCCAAGGAATACCTTACGGGGTATTTTCCTGCGAAGGGGAAACCTTTTTTTGATCCGCAGGCGAATGCTACCCGTGAAGATGTTGCGGTAGCGCTGGTGCGCGCGATGGGGCTGGACACTGATAATGTGGATGCCGACAGTGTGCTAGGCTATAAATTCAGTGATTATGAGGATGTTACGCCGCAGCTTGCTAATGAAGTGGCTGTAGCGGTGGACAAGAAATTAATCCAGGGGTTTCCCGATGGCACCTTCAGACCGAATAGCGCGATTAATCGTGCTTCTGTCGCTACCCTGTTGTACCGGGTGTTGAAATCGTCGTATACCACTGCTACACAGGATGTGAAGCTGGACGTACAGGTTCCGCAGCAGGTATCTGACAAAACGGTTAAGGTTACGGGCAAAGTGAACGCGGACGCGAAGGTCTACATCAATGATGAAGAAGTAGAGAATACGGACGGAGCCTTTGCAGAGGCCTATGATCTGGATGGGGGAGAGAAGACTTACGAATTTGTATTCAAGGCTGTTCTCCCGAACGGACGCTCCAAGACGGTCACGAAGCAGGTTACTTATCAGACCTCGGGACCCAAGCTGACGGTGCAGGCTCCGGAAACGGCGAATCAGCTTACGGTCAAGATCACCGGGAAGGTTACGGACAGCGGCGATAACGATCCAGAGGTTACGATTAATGACGAATCGGCTTATGTCGCTTACAACGGGGAGTTCAGCGAAGAGCTGACCTTGAAGGAAGGCCTGAACAAAATTGTGGTGACTGCAGTCAATAAATATGACAAGAAGGCGGTCGTGGAGAAGCAGATTATGGTTAGCTTGGGCGGGCCTGTGCTGACGCTGGATCTGATTCCTGAGACGAGCAGCAGCAAGACCATAACCCTGAGCGGAAAAGCTACCGACAAGAACGACAGCTATCCGAAGATTTATCTGAACGACGAGCTGGTGGGCAGCTACGGCTCCTTCGAGAAGACGGTAACGCTCAAGGAGGGGGATAACGTCTTTACGTTCAAAGCTACGAATAAGCTGGGCAAAAGCTCGACTGTAATTACCAAAACCATTAACTTCAGTGTGGGCGGGCCTGTGCTGACGCTGGATCTGATTCCTGAGACGAGCAGCAGCAAGACCGTAACCCTGAGCGGAAAAGCTACCGACAAGAACGACAGCTACCCGAAGATTTATCTGAACGACGAGCTGGTGGGCAGCTACGGCTCCTTCGAGAAGACGGTAACGCTCAAAGAGGGCGCCAATGTGTTCACCTTTAAGGCAACGAACAGCCTCGGCAAAAGCTCGCCAGCGGTCACCAAGACGATAACCTTCAATGTCGGCGGGCCTGTGCTGACGCTGGACCAGGTTCCGGCAACGAGCAGCAGCAAATCTGTAACCTTAAGCGGAACAGCTACCGACAAGAACGACAGCTATCCGAAGATCTATGTGAACGACGAGCTGGTGGGCAGCTACGGTTCCTTTAATAAGACGGTAACTCTTAAGGAAGGCGAGAATGTCTTCACTTTCAAGGCTACCAATAATTTGGGCAAAAGCTCAGAGGTGATTACGAAGACGATCACCTTTGCGGTGGGCGGACCGGAGCTGACGCTGGACTACATCCCGGAAACAACAACCAGTAAGCAGATTACGCTTAGCGGTAATGCCAAGGATGCGAACGACAGCTATCCGAAGATTTATCTGAACGATGAGCTGGTGGGCAGCTATGGCAGCTTCAGTACATCGGTCACTCTCAAAGAAGGCAGCAATACCTTTGTGTTCAAAGTCACCAACAGCTTCGGCAAGGTAACTACGATTGAGAAGACTGTAGTTTATACCCCTGCACCAGTCAAAGAATAGTGCTCTAATCATTTTCATGCATTTGCGTTAAAATGCACAAATAAAAACGGCTGCCCTCGGGCAGCCGTTTTTTACGAAAAGTTCATAATTTCAGAGGCGACCGTTTCCACGTCTTGTTGGGTCATTTCCAAATGCAGCGGCAAAGAGATAATGGAATGGCTGAGTCTTCCTGAATTTGGGCAGGTGTTAGCCGAAGCGGCAAAGATATCATATTCCGTATTGTCACGGTAATGGACTCCCGGATAGATTCCCACACGATTCAAGTGCTCCAGCATTTCCTCTCTGTGCTCCACTTCAATAACGTACAAATGCCTTGAGGACAGACAGCCGTCTGCCACCGGAACGGGCTTCACCTTATCCCCGGCTTGCGCAAAGCAGGCATCGTACCAGCCGGCAATTTTTCTTCTGTAAGCATTGTCTTCATCCAGATATTTGAGCTGAACCAATCCGATTGCAGCCATAATCGAGTTCCCGTGATACTTGTACCCGACATCTTTGATTTCGTACATCCATTTATAGTTCCCTTGAGATCTGCTGTAAGTATCCTTATCTATTCCCAGCCATGAGAGCTTTCTGCATAAGAAATCAAGTTCAGGGTCACGCAGGCAAATCATGCCGGAATCTGCGGTTGGCAGGTTCTTGACTGCTTGAAAGGAGTAGACTACGGCATCCGCTTCATGTCCGGGGATGGCTCCGTCAAGCCGGGTGCCGGCCATATGGGCCGCGTCCAGAATTAGGCTGAGCCCGTATTTGGAGCACAGCTCTACAATTCTTTTATACTGGCCGGTGTTCCCGCCAAGCCCTACGAATACAACTGCCCGGGTCCGGTCTGTGATCTTCTTTTCCACATCGCCCGGGTCCAGGCATAAATATTGATCCACATCTGCGAAAACGACATTCAGGTGTTCATACAATATGCTATGGTTAGTCGAAATAAAGGTAAGCGGTGTTGAAATGACTTCATCTCCGTCGTTCCAGCCGTTCTTCTCCTTTAATATCTTGATGGCCAGGTGAAGTCCGGAGGTCGCCGAGTTTACATAGTGAGCATGCGGCAATCCCGTATACTGTTTCCACTGCTCCTCGAACTCGATGGTTTTGTAGCCTAGTCCCGTCCAACCTTTTTGGAGACACTCCCGTATCCCGTCCAGACACTCCTCCACTCGGTATACCGGCTTAAATAGTTGAATTCTGTTCATTAAGGAAGTGCTCCTTTCCTAACCCAATAAATTAATAGCTGTTATATGTGTCTATTTATATGTTTTTGCTCAAATGCATGGCACGGCGGTTGTCCTTGCTTGGATAGCATTACTATTTTCTCCTGTATGAGGAAAGTGCCCTTACTCTTTCATGGCCAAATGCATAATTTGGTGTGGAGAGGTTTTGAGGAAAAGGCCACAGATATGGAGGATGAAAAAATCATGGCTCGAAGACAAATGCGAAAAATTAGCGCCGGAGCAGCAACGAAAAGAAAAAAATCTCCTTCATCCAAGGCTTCGGCGTATCTGCTTAAACGGACGAACAAACGCATCAAATCCATTTATCTGCAAAACTTCAATAAAGGGTTTAATGAATCATACAATCAGGGCTTTGATATGTACTTTACAGAAGGCTTGAAGCTGGGTAAGGAGACATGCCATGAGTAGGTTTGTGAGGGATATTCAGAAGAAAAGACAAATTTACTACAAAAGAGGTCTGCAAAGAGGTTCTGCTGCCGGTTTTGCCCAGGGGAAAAACGACGGTTACATTAAAGGCATTCAGACGGCGCTTGGGAGGCATGCCCTTCTCCTCAATCCGGGACCTATTCCGTCATTTGAGATTGGAATTCTCCAGCCCTTTCGCGAGCTGCGAAAACGGGGGACCATCAACTATCACTCGAAGATGCTGCATGAATTAAACCGGGGTATGGTGGAGGCGGCGGATACTATAATTTTTGTGCGTAACGTCGAGCCTGAAGCCTACGAGTATCTGGAATGGGCTAATGCAAAGGGCAAACAGACGATCTACGTTATAGATGATAACTTTATTGCGCTCCATGCCAATTCCGAACATGGCAAGTATTATGGGGATCACCGCGAAACATATCTTAAATTTTTAAAGAGTGCCGGATTGCTGGTGGTAAATTCTCCTTTCTTTCAGGAATTTCTTCAGACTCAATACAATCCAAACGTCCTCAGTATTCCTGCGAGTGTCGATTTCGATCTGATTGATGAAATAGAAGCAGAGACGATTGAACGCCATGACAATCAAATTGTGATCGGCTATGAAGGTACAGCCAAACCGGCGGATTTCGCCCTTGTCGTCCCGGCCTTGCAGCAGATTCTAAATGAATATGGAAATTCGGTCCGGCTGGAATTTTTCGGCTACGTGCCGCGGGAGCTCTGGAATCATCCGCAAGTCAGTTTTCAGGAGGAGTGGATGGAATACAGACCCTTCATTCAGAAGCTCAAGCGTAGCGGCTGGGATATTGGGCTGGCTCCCTTGAAAGACAGCTTATTCAATTTCAGCAAAACCAATAATAAGTTCCGGGAATATTCAGCTTGCGGAATTGCCGGTATCTATTCTGCCTCCCCCGCCTATAAGGAAAATGTCGTCCATGAGAAATCCGGATTGTTGGTTCAGCATACTACCCGGGACTGGTATAAAGGCATCAAAGAAATGATTGAGAACCGGGGGCTGCGGCAGCGGATTAGAGAAACGGCAGAGCTGTATTCCCGAATCCATTTTTCTGTAGCGCACAGTGCGAATACATGGACGCGTCATATTTTTCAAAAGCAGATGTTTCAGAAAGGGAGAGAACTTATGTTTGGCGCGGCGAGACAGCCGATCAAAATTTTAGTGATTTCACCCCTGCACATATCCAGTTATTGGGTCGGTGTATATCAGCCGTTATCGGTTCTTTGCCAAGAAGGGGTATGCGAATTAACTGCATTGGAATTAGAGAATGTGACGGATGAAGCGCTCCAGGCCGCCGATCTCATCATCTTCAACCGCCAGTTTGATCCGCTTGCGTATATGTATCTGGAACGGGCGAAAGAACTGGGCAAACGAACGGTTTACCTTATTGACGATCATTTTTTGGCTTACCCTGAAAATACAGAGTATGGAAGATGGTTCTCCGCCTATAAAGGAACCTACGCCCTGTTTTTGCAGTATGCAAATACTGTGCTGGTAGGCGCACCTTATTTCGCAGATATTCTGCGCAATACCTATAATCCCAATGTTGTATGCATACCGGCCAGCGTTGACTTTGATTGGATCAATAGGCTAGAGAAGCCGGTTAGAGCGGATAGCAGGGTTGTAATCGGTTATGAAGGCTCGCAAAAGGAATCTGACTTTGAAGTGGTTGTGCCGGCGCTGCTGCAAATCATGAGTGAGTATGGAGATCGCGTGCAGGTTGAATTCTTCGGGGGAGTCCCCTCAACATTGCTCGGTCACCCGCAGGTTTCCCATATTCAACATGAGGCGGACTATAAGACGTTCCTTCAGCGTTTCTATCAATGCACCTGGGACATAGGCTTGGCACCGCTTGAGGATTCAGAGTGGAACCGGTGCAAAACCAGCAATAAGTTCCGTGAATATTCTGCATGCTGGATTCCCGGCATTTATTCCGCCTTGCCGCCCTACTCGGATATCGTTGTTCACGGTGAAACGGGGTACATCACCCCCCATACTACAGCAGGCTGGTATATAGCGATGAAGCAAATGATTGACAACCCCTCCATGCGGACCAGAATGAAAAATAAAGCAGGGGTATTTGCACGGGGGTACTTCTCAATGGAGCAGTGTGTGGAAAGCTGGCGGAACCACATACTGAATCTTTAATACTACTCTTAAGAAGATGAGGATGGGTGTATGAATAAAATTGTATTATCTCAGCCTAATTTCTTTCCGTGGGTAGGGATATTTGAAGAAATCAAGCTTGCAGATATTTATGTGCACTATGATGATGTGAACTTTTCCAAAGGCAGCTTTGTTAACCGTACCCGGATCAAAACGGCAAATGGATTAAAGTGGATTACCGTCCCGTTAAAAAAATTCGCACTGGGCGTCAACATTAACAAGGTTCAGATAAGCTATGATACGGATTGGCGCCGTCAGCATATGGAGCTGCTTCATCAAGCCTACGCCGGCGCCCCTTATAGGAAAGAGATGCTGGATCTGGTTAAAAGCGTGTATGAGAGAAACTATTCAAAGCTTAGCGAGCTCTCCGTAGCAAGCATTGAAGAAGTGTCCCGCTACTTTGGAATTGCCGACCCTGCTAATTTCCTCTATTCCTCTGAGTTGAATGTAGGGGGCCGGAATACACAACGGGTATTGGATATTGTGCAAAAGCTGGGCGGGAAAGTGTACATTACCGGACACGGTGCCAGAAATTATCTGGATCATGAGAGCTTTGAGCAGAATGAGGTAACCGTCCAATATATGAACTATAGCCAAACCCCTTATCCGCAGCAGCATGGACCTTTTAATCCGTACGTATCCATCCTGGATTTAATTGCAAATGTAGGGAAGGACGGAGTGCACTGGATCAACTCATCTCCGGTCTATTGGAGGGATTTCTTATGACAAATATTCTGGTCTATGGTTCGGGAGTATTGGGACAAATTGTGAAACAGATGGTTGCTCAATCCGGAAATACCTTTGCAGGTTTTATTGACGATCATAATGCGTGTGCAGAGCGTGCCGGTGCCTTTCAGGATGTATTAGCAGGTTATCCCTCTGACCTCTACGAAATCGTAATCGCGATTGGCTATACCAAGCTTCAGGCACGCTGGGAGGTTTACCAGAAAGTGCTGCGGCACGGTTACCGGGTTCCCAAACTTATTCATCCGCAAGCAATGATCACAGATGAAGCCCTGATTGGAGACGGCGCCATTCTCATGATGGGCTCCATTGTGGATGTTCAGTCACGTATTGGTGAACTGGCTGTTCTCTGGCCGGGTGCGGTCGTCAATCACGATAGTGAGGTAGGAGGCAATACGTTTGTGGGGCCCAACTCTACAATATGCGGATTGGTTCGTATTGGAAGCCACTCTTTTATTGGAGCGGGATCGGTGATTGTCAATAATAATGCTGTTCCTGAACGAAGTTTTGTGAAAGCCGGAACGGTGTTCTATACACAGGAGTCCTTGAATGATCTTCATGAAGAGGCGATATCCATAAGAGCAGGAATGAAGCCATCATGAACAGAGAATGACATAGTAGTGAATCACATACGGATTCGGCAAAAGCTTCAGAAAACCGTTTGGAGGCTGCCCCCTTCATCCCGGAAATATACTGCACTTACTCGGAAGCCCAATAGGATTCGGCGCTTATGGAGTATGTGCAGCAGCCTGATCAATAGTTGGAAGTCCACCCTTGTTCCAGGGCTTAGCTTTGTTAAGCTTCTCTTTGTGTTAGCGTTCAATACAATTGTCACTTTTTTGTCTTATCCACAGGCGTGCCGGCTCAATTATACTAATGAAAGGAACGGGAGGATGGAGAGAAGATGCAGAAAAAACTATGGGCGATTGCCGGAGTGGCGGTCATCGTTATTGCAGGTACATATTGGTATTCGGAAAGCACCGGGAAGAAAGAGACTGCTGCGTTAGACACACAGAGCATCAAACAATTGGTGCATGAATTCAGCAGCCGCAGCGCCAAAGCGGAGTCCGCTTCCATCTCATCAACACAGCTTATTGTGGAGAATGCGGGGAGTTCATTGACCTACAGACTGCCCAAAGATGAATTTTTTGTTTCAATCGCGCCATACCTGGAGAAAAGCCATCCTTGTGCGACCCATAATCTGGTTGGCTGTCAAGGAGAACTGGCGGAGCAAGAATTCAGTGTAACGGTCCAAGACTCAGAAGGTAATGCAGTCATGGACAAAAAGATTATGAAATCGCAGCCCAACGGATTCATTGATCTATGGCTCCCGCGTGACCAAACATACCGCGTGACCATTGAACAGAACGGGAAAATAGCGAAGTCTGAGGTGTCTACGTATCAGGAAAATGATACTTGTGTGACTACGATGCAGTTGGGTTGATGGATTTCACGAGAAATAACAAAAACCGGGCCGATAGGATGGCCCGGCTTTGTTGCGTTTCCCTCATTGTTCCCCTGTCTCAACAATCCACACCTCCGGCAGGTTGCGGAACTGCTCGGCATAGTCCAGACCGTAGCCGACGACGAACTCGTCGGGGATTTCGATGCCGCAGTAGTCGATGGGGACATCGACTAGGCGGCGGGAGGGCTTGTTGAGGATGGTGCAGATGCGGACGCTGGCGGCCTCGCGCATGAGGAACAGCTCGCGGAGATGCTGCAGGGTCAGGCCGGTGTCGATCAGATCCTCAACGAGCAGCACATGCTTGCCGCGGATGTCGGTGCTGATATCTTTTTTGATCGTGATGACGCCTGAAGAGGTAGCGCTGGCCCCGTAGCTGGACACCGCCATATAATCTATCCCGATGGGAAGGGTAATTTCGCGCATCAGGTCGGCCATGAACACGGCTCCGCCTTTGAGGATGCCGATCAGCACCAATTCCTGCCCTTCATAGTCCTGCGATATAGTTGCGCCAAGCGCCTTGACTTTATCCTGCAGCTCGGCTCTGCTTACCAGAATTTCCTTGATTCCTTTCATCATGTCGACTCCTTATGGATTAGGATGATCTATCCTTCTCCTTCAGCATAACATCATGAGCGCCGCCTTCAAAGATCGTCGTGGAGGAGACCACGGTGAGCCTGGCCTGCTGCTGCAGTTGCGGGATCGTAAGCGCGCCGCAGTTGCACATGGTTGACTTGATTTTGTTGATGCTGAGGTCCAGATTGTCCTTAAGCCGCCCGGCGTAAGGGATAAAGGAATCGACGCCTTCCTCGAATTCCAGCTTGCTCTCCTTGTCGGCATTGCCGAAGTCATACCGCTGCCAGTTGCGGGCCCGGCTGGAGCCTTCGCCCCAATATTCTTTGACGAAATTCCCGCCGACCAGCAGCTTGCGGCCCGGACTCTCGTCGAATCTGGCAAAATAGCGGCCCAGCATCACGAAGTCGGCTCCCATCGCCAGAGCAAGAACGATATGGTAGTCGTGGACAATACCGCCGTCAGAGCAGATGGGGACGTAAATGCCGGTCTGCTCGTAATATTCCTGCCGCGCCGCAGCGACTTCGATAACGGAGGAGGCCTGGCCGCGTCCGATGCCCTTTTGCTCACGGGTGATGCAGATGGAGCCGCCTCCAATGCCGACCTTGATGAAATCCGCCCCTGCATTGGCCAGGTAGAGGAAGCCTTCCTTGTCTACGACATTGCCCGCGCCAACCTTCACGCTCTCGCCAAAAGTATCCTTAATATAGTGGATGGTCTCCGCCTGCCATTCGGAATAGCCGTCCGAGGAGTCGATGCAGAGCACGTCTGCGCCAGCCTCAACAAGTGCCGGAACACGCTCCTTATAATCTCTGGAATTGATGCCTGCGCCGACGATGAGCTGCTTGTTGCCGTCATGCAGCTCCAGCGGGTATTCCTGATGGCTGTCATAATCCTTGCGGAAGACAAGATGCACCAGATGGCCGCTGCTGCTGACGATTGGCAGACAGTTGAGCTTGTGATCCCAGATCATATCATTGGCTTCAGTTAAGGTAATGCCTTCCTGGGCGTAGATCAGTGAGGAGAGAGGGGTCATGAACTCGGTAATGGCGCAATCGGGGGAGAGGCGGTTTTCACGGTAATCGCGGCTCGTGACGATGCCCATCAGCTTGCCGGTAGGTCCGCCGTTGTCTGTGATTGCGATGGTGGAGTGACCGCTGCGTTCTTTCAGGGCGAGCACATCTTTCAGCGTATCCTCCGGGCGCAGATTGGAGTCGCTGAGCACGAAGCCCGCTTTGAATTTCTTGACTCTGCGGACCATCTCGACCTGCTGACTGACGGACTGTGAGCCATAGATGAAGGAGATCCCGCCGCTTTTGGTTAGGGCAATGGCCATGTTGTGGTCGGATACGGCCTGCATCACGGCAGAAGTGACTGGAAGATTCATGGTTAGTGCAGGCGTCTCACCCTTGCGGAATTTGGTGACGGGAGTTCTGAGATCTACATTCCCCGGAATGCATTCTTTGGTCGTCAGATTTGGAACCAGCAGGTATTCGCTGAACGTTCTGGACGGCTGATCATAATAGTATGCCATTTGGTTGTCACTCCCCTGTTCGTTTGGTATTTCTACACTTTCGATAAGCATCGTACCGGCACGCCAATGTCTGTCTCCAGCTTCTTGTAATGCTCGCCTTTGGCCAGAATGGCCTGCACGCCAACCAGTTCAATACCCATGTCAGCCATTTGCTGCACGATGCAGCGGATGGTGGCGCCGGAGCTGATCACATCATCCAGAAGGAGCACCCGGTCTCCGGCAGTAAATCCGTCAAAATAAATATAGTTCTCATTATACGCCGTTTCGCGCTTGATGCTGATCTCGTAGTTATCATATAATTCGGTGCTGAGACGGAGAATGTTCATCGGCTTCATCAGCTTGTAGGCGGCCAGCATGCCCCATGTATGCCCGCCCGGCTCGGGCGAGACGATATAATCGAAGGCAGGGAACTGCTCGGTGATACTCTCCGCAAGGCTGTCAGTAATTTCGCTGATCAGCTCGGGGCCGATATACGTGCCGCGTTCGCCGAAGGGATATAGCTTGAAATCATAGGCGGTATCCTTATTTTTATAAATTCTCACATTCTTGGCCTTACTGATGGATTCGCTTAACCGGGCATAGGATGCGCTCATGGTCTTCACTCCTTAAAGTTTTGATATATAAAAAAACCCAGGCACAAGAGGCACGATGAAGACAAAAGGACATCACGCGGGAGCGCATAAAAAGCTATGCGGGTTCGCGGTATCAATATCCTTACGCCTTGCGGTGCCTCTTGTAGCCTGGGGCAATTTACGGTTGCCTGTAGAAACGCTCAAACCAAATTAATGAGCTTATACAAGAGGTATGAGATTAGATGCTGTTTACATGTTAAAATGACATAGGGACCCTTCTATTTCATGCAGAAATGGATACAGTCCGGTGTAAAAGACGATACAGCCGTTGTTATTCGAGTCTTATGTCAGGAATAGTTACTTCGATCATTTGTTATATGCTATCATCCGCAATAATGTGTGTCAATCCTTGATTTTTATGTTAGATTTAATGACAACAACTGTGATTGGGGAGGACAAAAGAGATGCCGGATATTTCGCAATGGAGAATGGATGCTTATTCGCTTAAGGGACATGGGGAGTGGAATGAGGATGCGCTGGTCATCAATGAGGCAGCGTCTGTGTATGGCGTTGTGGACGGAGCGACCTCGCTTTCGCCTTACCGGAATCAGGAGGGGCGGACTGGAGGCTATATCGCCTCCCAGCTTGCAGCCGCACATTTTAAGAATATGGAGCAGCAGCAGACGCTGGAGGTGACCGTGACTGAGGCGAACCGGGCCTTGCGCGAGAAAATGGCTGCTGAGGGCGTAGATATCAGCGATTCCTCCAGCTTGTGGTCGGCGGCTTTGGTAGCGGTTCAGGTTCATCCATACAGTATTGATTATGTACAGGCCGGGGATTGTATGCTGCTTGCCAAGTACAAGGATGGGACAGTCAGGGCGCTTACGCATTCCCAGCTCGCACATATAGATCAGAAGACGCTTGGTGCAATGGAGGAGCTGCGTGCCGAAGGGGTGAGTGATCCCGTTGAACTGCGAACCAGGCTCACTCCGCTGCTGCTGGATAACCGTACCAAAGCCAACACGCTCGCAGGGTACGGGGTGCTGAACGGCAGTCTTGATTTCCCGCTGTTTCTGGAGAAAGGGACGTTCAACCGGGCGAATCTGGAAAGCCTGTACATGGTGAGCGACGGCCTGTACACCGAAGGAACGGACTGGAATGAGCTGGTGGACAATCTGGATCGTTTGGGGGCAGAGGGCTACGCCCGGGGATTATATGATAAGGAACAAGAGGATCATCTGCTGCTGGCGGTCCCGCGGCTGAAGGTCTCAGACGATAAGACATGTGTGGTGCTTCATTTGGATAAGAATAAGTGAACATAAGAGATTACAGTAATAAATTACCTGAGAATAACCGATGCTAATCATGGTGTTAGCTTTCTGGAGAAACGGACGCTGCCTCGTTCAGAGGACAGCAAGGCCGTTTTTTCTTGTTTATAATAATTATTATCTGGATTTCATAAATAGTTCAAAGGTTTTGTAAAAAGCCTGTTTTTGATGTGATATACTTAACACAGCGAATGAGAAACTTGTGAAAGTAACATGAATAGAGGAACGAATGAGCGGCGACAGTGCCTGCACCAATGAATAGAGATTAGGATGGTGAACAAACGATGCATATTGTCGTCGTTGGCCTGAATTACCGTACAGCACCTGTAGAGGTCAGGGAGCAGTTCGCTTTTGCCGAAAAGGATCTGCCTGCGGCACTGCATCAACTGATGCAGACCAAAAGCGTGCTGGAAGGGGTCGTCGTAGCCACCTGCAACCGGACGGAAATTTATGTGGTCGTGGACCGGCTGCATATGTGCGGATATTTCATCCGCAGCTACATGGAGCAATGGTTCGGTGTAAAAAGCGATGTATTTACGCAGCATATGTATATATATGAGGACGAGCAGGCGATTGCCCACCTGCTGCGCGTAACCTGCGGCCTGGATTCGATGGTGATCGGCGAGACGCAGATTCTGGGGCAGGTGCGCAGTGCCTTTTTGACGGCCCAAGCAGAAGGCGTAACGGGCACCTGGTTCAACCGGCTGTTCAAGCAGGCCGTAACGCTGGGCAAACGTGCGCATAGCGAGACTTCGATTGGCGAGAGTGCGGTTTCCGTCAGCTATGCGGCTGTTGAGCTGGGCAAGCGGATTTTTGGCATGTTCACCGGTAAAAAAGTGCTGATCCTCGGCGCCGGCAAAATGAGCGAGCTGACGGTGAAGCATCTGTACAGCAGCGGAGCGGCGGAGGTGATTGTCGCCAACCGCACGCTGGAACGTGCAGTAGAACTGGCTGAGAAGTTCTCGGGGAAGCCGAGCACGATTGAAGAAGCGCTGAAGCGTCTGAATGAGGTAGATATTGTGATCAGCTCGACGGGAGCGGAGGGTTATGTGCTGACGGCTGACCGGGTAGCCGAAGGCATGAAGCGCCGCCCTTCGCGGCCGCTGTTCATGATTGATATTGCCGTTCCGCGCGACATTGATCCGGCGGCAGCAAATGTTCCGGATGTGTTCCTGTACGATATCGACGATCTGGAAGGCATTGTGGAGACCAATCTGGAAATGCGCCGCACGGAAGCGGCCAAGATTGAAGTGATGATTGAAGAGGAGCTGGAGGAGTTCCAGATGTGGCTGAAGACGCTTGGCGTCAGACCGGTAATCCGCGCCCTCCAGGATAAATCAAACGGAATTTATGAAGATACGATGGACAGTCTCTTCAACAAGCTGCCGGAGCTGGACGAGCACCAGCGTAAGGTGATCCGCCGGCTTACGAAAAGCATTGTGAATCAGATGATGCATGATCCGATCAATGTGATCAAAGAGCTGTCCGGCGGCAAGCAGGGCAACGAAGCGCTGGAGTATTTCACGCAGATCTTCGCGCTCCAGGAGCAGCTTGACACCAGCCCGGATGGCGGCAGCCCTGCGCAGCCGCAGCCGATGGAAGCTGAACGCTCCTCCGCCAGCGAGTTCACGCTGCCCAAGGCAGTCTTCGCTCCGGCAGGCCTGCTGGGCGGGTGAACAAGATGCAACTGCTGAACGGAATATATGATGCCGCTCTGCTGCTATATGCTCTGAGCCTGCTGTTTGTTTTCTCGGATTGCCTTCGGCGTAATCCGGGTGGAAAGCGGCTGGGCACAGGGCTTCTTGTTGTTGTAGGGATTTTGCAGGCTGCAGGTCTGGCAATCCGCTTCAGCCAGGAGCGGGGCTTGCCGATTTTCACGCCCTATGACTTCCTCTTCTGGTTTTCTTTCATTATTGTGCTGACTTCGCTTGCGGTGGCGTACACGCGCGGCGGCGAGTTTATAATTCTGCTGCTGAGCATGGCGGGCTTCAGTGTTTTTCTGCTGAACCGGGTCTGGCTGACTGCTGTGGATCATACACTTCAGAGCTGGAGTGCGGTGCACGGCTGGCTGGCGCTGCATATTATTTTGGCCAATTTGAGCTTTGGCGCACTGACACTGGGGACGGTATTTGCCATAATGTATTTGTTCCTGCATACACGGCTGAAGCATAAAAAGTGGGATGACCGCATCCGCCGCCTGCCCAGCCTGGAGACGATGGACAAATATTCGCATACAGCTATCCTTGCCGGTGTTCCGCTGCTGCTGGCTTCACTGGTGCTGGCCGGTATGTCAATTGTCGCCGAGGGGCGGACTCCGCTGTTCATGGATTCCAAGGTGCTGACCACGCTTGTCGGGCTTGCCGTGTACATCACCTATCTCTTCCTCAAGCGCTCTGCCCGCCGCAGCGGCACCTCCATGGCCCGTTGGGCCATTGCCGGTTACGGATTTATCATCCTGAACTTCCTGCTCAACTCCTGGTCCGAGTTTCATGGCTGGGGCGGGTGAAGGGGCGAAGAAGGAAGTAAGGTATAAGAAAGAGTGATACTTGAAAGGGTTCACTTTGAGCTTGGTGGTAGTAAAATTGAGAGTAGAGTGACGGTGATTCCGGCTGGAGCGGGAGCGGAGGGCTTGGGATGACGGTGGTTTGCGCTGGAGTGGGAGCAGAGAGCTTGAGATGATGGTGGTTCACGCTGGAGCGGGGCAGAGGGTTTGAGATGACGGAGGTTCACGCTGGAGCGGGAGCAGAGGGCTTGAGATGATGGTGGTTCGCGCGGGAGTGGGAGCAGAGAGCTTGAGATGATGGTGGTTCACGCTGGAGTGGGAGCAGAGGGCTTGAGATGACGGAGGTTCACGCTGGAGTGGGAGCAGAGAGCTTGGAGTGACGGTGATTCCGGTTGTAGCGGGAGCAGAGGGCTTGAGATGATGGTGGTTCCGACTGGAACGTGAGCGGAGAGCTTGGGTAGTGTCCTCGGCTTCTTGGAGTTCAGACCAGGGGAGACGTTACTAGAGCTGGAGTAGGAGTGTGGCTTCATGGTGAAGTATTTCCCCATCATGCTGGATCTGAAAGACCAGCGTGTGGTGGTCATCGGCGGCGGCGCGGTAGCGGAGCGCAAGGTGGGCACGCTTGTAGAGGCTGGAGCGGTAGTGGTTCTGGTCAGCCCTACGCTGACCGGGACGTTAACCGCGCTGGCCGAGGCGGGGCGGCTGAGCTGGATCAGCCGCCGCTATGCCCCCGGAGATCTGACGGGGGCATTCCTGGTATACGCCGCCACTGATGAGGCGGCGGTTAATGAGGCGGTGGCCCAGGAAGCGCGAAGCCTGGGCCTTCCGGTGAATGTAGCCAGCCGGGCCGAGGCTGGCAGCTTCATTACCCCCGGCGTGCTCCGCCGGGGGCGGCTGACGGTCGCCGTGTCGACCTCAGGCGCGGGACCGTCAGCCGCTGCGAAGATTACTGAGCAGTTGGCTGATGTGCTCGGCGAAGAATATGAGCCGTATTTGGATTTTTTGCATGAGCTGCGGACCGAGATCAAGCGCAGGGAGCAGTCTCCAGAGGCGCGCGGACGGCTTCTGCGCAGGCTGGGGAATCTCGACGTGTTGAATGAGATGAGACAGGGCACCTTTATAGAGTGGAGCGCGGAGAAGATCACCCGCTGGATTGCCAGCAACCGGGAGGGCTAGAGCAGCAACACATCTAAATTAGTGGTTTAGGGCCGAGTCTTTGTGGTTGGGGGAGAGAGGGATTCGTCATATCCATCCTCCTGATCCAAACGGACCGTAAAGTCTTTATTTTCACGAGGGGATACATTTCGTAGAGTTAACGGACCGTAAAGCGCTTATTGCCTCTTCGGCAGGTGAATTCGAGGTAAATATCCGCCAATAACGGCGCTGGAGTCCGTTCACTTGCAGAAAAATGACTTTCTGTAGAAATAAGAGCTGCTCAGTCCGTAAACAAACGGGCAGCCTCTTCCGAGTAGGAGATGATTCTGTTCGTGCGGCCTGATACGCCTGCGGTGTGATCTCCACGTCCTAATCCGTTCGGTGGAGAATCGTTTGAACTCCAATACTTAAAGCTTGACGATTTACTAGAGTGCTGGCTTGCGGCAAATTGGGCGGAACATCGGAGCGGAGGGCAGGGGGACAACTGGGGACTCAGGAGGAAAGCCGACGGCCAGTGTGTGTGGAATAACGGCAGAAATGCGGTTAGTATAGAAAGTGGACACCATGTAAGAACATGAGATAATGAGCTTACACGAAAGAGGTGTCCGAGAATGAAAGAAGTACGACAGAGCTATAATGAAGACTTCAAACGACAGACGGTACAGTTCATCCAGGGCCAAACGAAGTCGATTCCGGAGTTATCCGTGGAGCTGGGGGTCCCCGTGGGAACGCTGCGCCAATGGATGCGTAAATATCGTCAATGGAAACATGAGCCTGCAGCCGTTGGGGAAACGGTCCAGCAGCAGGCCAAGCTTTTAAAACAACAAGAAGCAGAAATTCAGGATCTGAAAGAAGAGCTCGCCATCTTAAAAAAAGCCGTGCACATCTTCAGCAAGGAAAGAAACTAACTTTCCAATTTATCGAAGATCATCGCTCCACCTTCCGATTAGAGAAGATGTGCCAAGTCCTTCAGGTGTCAAAGAGCGGATATTACAAATGGCTAGCGCAAAAAGGTCAGGAGAATAGCATCCAGAAGCGAAGAGAGACCCTTACTTCCCGCCTCACGTGGCTTTTTCACGACCATAACGGCGTCTACGGAAGCCCTAAACTTACCGATATCCTTCGGAAGGAAGGGTGGAAGGTGTCTGAGCGCCTGGTAGGCAAGCTTATGCGGGAGCAAGGGCTTCGTTCCTGTAGCGCGCAAAAATATAAGGTGCAGACGACAGACTCCAACCACGAGTATCCTATTGCCCCCAATCATTTGGATCAGACTTTTGTGACGACGGCTCCGAACAAGGTGTGGATGGTAGACATTACGTATATTCGTTGCAAGGAAAGCCGGTTGTATTTAGCGAGCGTTATGGACTTGTATACTCGAAAGATCGTGGGCTGGAAGCTGTACGACCACATGAAAAAAGAATTAGTCCTCGAAGCCTTACAGGAAGCCTATAAGGCAAAGAAACCACCGGAAGGGTTGATCCATCATTCCGACCAGGGGGCGCAGTATGCTTCTACGGAGTACCGCGAGCAGCTCGTCACCTACAAAATGAAGGCAAGTATGAGTCGAAAGGGAAACTGTTACGATAATGCGTGTATCGAGTCGTTCCACAGTGTGCTGAAAAAAGAGTGTGTGTACCGTACCCGGTTTAAGACCAAGCAAGAAGCACAGCAGAAAATCTTTGAGTATATTGAGCTCTTTTACAACCGGAAACGCATTCATGGTTCTTTAGGTTATCTATCACCAGACCGGTTTGAGTCCCAGTACTACAAGAATCTAAGTGCTTGCTCTTAAATAGTGTCCACTTTCTTGACAGAGGTCCAGAAATGCCGTTGCTTGAGGTGGAATTGGCTAGTGCACCTGAAATAGCGGCAGGAATGCCGTTATTTGAGCGGAAATTGGCCGTCACGAGTGAAATAGCGGCAGAAATTCCATTAATTGAGCCGGAATCAGCCAGTGTGTGTGGAATAACGGCAGAAATGCCGTTGCTTGAGGTGGAATCGGCTAGTGCACGTGAAATAGCGGCAGGAATGCCGTTATTTGAGCGGAAATTGGCCGTCACGAGTGAAATAGCGGCAGAAATGCCATTAATTGAGCCGGAATCAGCCAGCGTGTGCAGAATAACGGCAGAAATGCCGTTATTTGAGCCGAAACATGCGAACGGGTGAAGAATAGCGGCAGAGGCAGGTTACCAGGAGGGATGAAGGATGCGGAAGATTATTGTTGGCAGCAGACAAAGTGCTTTGGCGCTCACGCAGACAGGGCAGGTGATTGCGGATCTGGAGCGGCTGAGCGGGGAGCATGGCTTCGGGTTTACCTTTGAGGTGCATAGAATTGTTACCAAAGGGGACCGCATTCTTGATGTTACTTTGTCCAAGGTAGGCGGCAAGGGGCTGTTTGTAAAGGAAATCGAGCAGGCGCTGTTGGCTAAAGAGATTGATATGGCTGTACATAGTATGAAGGACATGCCTTCTGAATTGCCAGAGGGCTTAATGAACGGCGCGGTGCCGCGACGTGTTGATCCGCGCGACTGTCTGATCTCGAATGGCGGCCTGGCGCTGGCTGATTTGCCTCAAGGCGCACGCGTGGGCACGAGCAGCCTGCGCCGCTCCAGCCAGCTCGCCGCCTTGCGGCCCGATCTGAAGATTGAGCCGGTCCGCGGTAATATCGACTCGCGGCTGCGCAAGCTGGAGAGCGGTGAATATGACGCGATCCTCCTGGCTGCGGCGGGTTTGACGCGGATGGGCTGGCAGGACCGTGTGACGGCTTATCTGCCGCCGGAGGTCTGTCTGCCCGCTGTGGGGCAAGGTGCACTCGGAATCGAGTGCCGGACGGAAGACGCCGGGCTGCGGAAGCTGCTGGCGTTGTACAATAATGAGCAGACGGCGCTGACCGTGGCCGCGGAGCGGACTTTTCTTGGAGCGTTGAATGGGGGCTGCCAGGTGCCGATTGGTGCTTACGCGGTGCTGGAAGGTAAAGCAGGAGAAGCCGCTGTATTGGCGGAAAAGAACGATGCTGGCAGCATGATCGCTCAGGGTGAGTCCAGCGCAGCTTCAGCATCACACGCATCTACTCCGCTGATCACGTTGACAGGAATGGTGGGAACGCCGGACGGATCGTTGATTTTGAAGGAAACCTGCACCGGGGAAGATCCGGTACAGCTTGGCGAAGAGGTTGCGAGAAAGCTTATCGCCAGGGGAGCGGAACAGATTTTGGCGGATGCAAGGGGATGAGGGAATGACAGGGAAGGTCTATTTGGTTGGCGCAGGTCCCGGGGATGCGAAGCTGATTACAATTAAAGGCCGGGAATGCATTCAGAAGGCGGATGTGCTGGTGTACGACCGGCTGGCTAGTCCAAGACTGCTTCAATGGATGAAACCCGGCGGGCAAAAAATATACGTAGGCAAGCTGCCTGACCGCCACACGATGAAGCAGGAGGATATTAACCAGTTGCTTGTGGATTTGGCGCTTGAGGGCAAGACGGTGGTGCGGCTGAAGGGCGGAGACCCGACGATTTTTGGCCGTGTGGGTGAAGAGGCGGAGCTGCTTCGCAGGCATGGCATTTACTATGAGATTGTGCCGGGGATTACCTCGGCAATCAGTGTCCCGGCTTATGCCGGCATTCCGGTAACCCACCGGGACCTGGCTTCCTCCCTGTCCATTATTACAGGGCATGAGAGCCCGGATAAGCTGGACCATTCCATTCATTGGGATAAGGTGACGAATGCTACGGGGACGCTGGTTTTCCTCATGGGGGTTGCCAAAATCGGGTATATCAGCGCCCAGTTGATCAAGCACGGGCGGCCGCCGCAGACGCCGGTGGCGCTGGTGCGCTGGGGCACGCGGGCGGATCAGGAGACGCTGACGGGCACGCTTGCCGACATCGAGGCGAAGGTGAAGGCGGCGGATTTTCAGCCGCCGGCGGTAATTGTCGTCGGCGAGGTGGTGCTGCAGCGCGAGCAGCTCATGTGGGTAGAGGCGCTGCCGCTGTTCGGCAAGCGCATTGTGGTTACACGCGCCCGCAGCCAGGCAAGCGAGCTGGTGGACCGGATTGAGGAGCTCGGCGGCGAGCCCTACGAGTTCCCTGTTATTGAGACGATTCTGCCCGAAGGCGAGGAGCAGAGAGCAAGCATTGCCGCCGCGCTGGCGGCGCTGGAAGAATACGATTACGTATTCTTCACCAGCGCGAACGGCGTGGAGTTTTTTTGGCGCCACCTGGCGGAGCTGAAGGTGGACGTCCGGGGGCTGCACCACGCAGCTATCGGCGCGGTGGGTCCGGCCACAGCCGCTGCGCTGGCGCAGCGCGGGCTGATGGCCGAAGAGCTGCCTGGACGCTTCCAGGCAGAGGGGCTGCTTGAAGCCTTCGGCTCAAGGCTGCAGCCGGGGCAGAAGGTGCTGCTTCCGCGCGGCGATCTGGCGCGGGAATGGCTGCCGGACAAGCTGCGTGAGCTTGGGCTGCAGGTGACCGAAGTGGACACCTATGAGACGGTGGTGACCGGGGAGGATGATATTGAGCTGCTTAAGCTGCTGGAAGAGAAGCGTATTCATGCGATTACCTTCACCAGTTCCTCAACTGTGCGCAATTTCATCAGCATCCTGAAGCGGATGGGGCTGGAAGACCCGCTTCCGCTGCTTGCAGACATCACAATAGCCTGCATTGGACCTGTAACGGAGAAAACTGCCGTAGAGGCTGGGCTTACACCGGGATTGCTCCCTGCCGAAGCGACGATGGAAGCTTTGGTGCAGGAGCTCTGCCGCTGGAATGAGACAACGCGGCTGAGATAGGCCGTGGACGAAAAATTGTTTTTTGAAAAAAGGCTTCTGCACGCAGACAAGATAAATATATCGCTGCAGTCAAAGCATGGATGGAATCATAGCTGCATTTAATGCTCGATTTGTGTAGATATTTACATATACAGGAGGATGAAAAAATGGGTTTTCCAATTTCGCGTCACCGCCGTTTGCGCGGGACAGCCGGAATCCGCGGAATGGTGCGGGAGACGGTACTGAATACGCTGGATTTCATCCAGCCGATTTTTGTAACGCATGGAACAGGTATCAAAAATGAGATCGGCTCGATGCCGGGCGTGTACCATTTTTCGCTGGATACGCTGAAGGAAGAGGTTGACGAGATTGCCGCGCTGGGCATCCCGGCTGTGCTGCTGTTCGGGATTCCCGAAACGAAGGATGCTGTGGGCTCTTCCGCGTTCGCGGAGGATGGCATCGTTCAGGAGGCTACACGGCTGATTAAAGAGTGGTACCCTGAGCTGCTGGTGGTGGCGGATACCTGTCTGTGCGAGTTCACGGACCACGGGCATTGCGGCATGGTTCATACCCATACGGTCAACGGTGTGGTTCACGGCGATGTGATCAACGATGCTTCGCTGGAGCTGCTGACCCGTACGGCGGTATCCCAGGCCCGGGCGGGGGCGGATATTATTGCTCCTTCCAATATGATGGATGGCTTCGTGCAGGCGATCCGTGCCGGACTCGATGAGAACGGGTTCGAGCATGTGCCGATTATGTCTTATTCAGTAAAATATGCTTCAGCCTTCTACGGTCCTTTCCGTGAAGCCGCTGATTCCGCACCGCAGTTCGGCAACCGCAAAACGTACCAGATGGACCCGGCCAATCTGCGAGAGGCGATCCGCGAAGCGGATTCCGATGTGCTGGAAGGCGCAGATATGCTGATGGTAAAACCTGCCCTGGCTTATCTGGATGTGATCCGCACCATCCGTGACCAATTCGATCTGCCGCTGGTCGCTTATAATGTGAGCGGAGAGTACTCTATGGTCAAAGCGGCTGCACAGCAGGGCTGGATTGATGAGCAGGCCGTAGTCCTGGAAATGCTGACCGGGATGAAACGCGCCGGAGCGGATATTATCATTACTTACTTTGCCAAAGATGCGGCCCGCTGGCTGCGCGGCTAAATGCCCCGGCGGCTAGCCGGGAATATGAACAGGACTGGAGTGGAGATCATGGAGAACACGCCTTTGGCGCGGCGGGAAGAGGCTTCCCGCAACGCTTTTGAAGAAGCTAAGCAGTATATCCCCGGTGGGGTGAACAGCCCGGTCCGGGCGTTCAAATCTGTTGGATTGACACCGATTTATGTAGATCATGGCGCGGGCTCGCGCATTTACGATATCGACGGCAACAGCTTTATCGACTACGTCTGCTCATGGGGTCCGCTCATTATGGGGCATGCCCACCCTGAGGTGGTGAAGGCGCTGCAGGAGACGGCGTCCAAAGGGACAAGTTTCGGCGCACCGACACTTTTGGAGACAGAAATGGCCAAAACGGTAGTAGAGCGCGTACATTCCGTTGATATCGTACGTATGGTCAATTCGGGAACCGAAGCTACCATGAGCGCCATCCGTCTTGCCCGGGGCTATACCGGACGCAGCAAAATCCTCAAGTTCGAAGGCTCCTACCACGGCCATGGGGACAGCCTCCTGATCAAAGCCGGTTCGGGTGTGGCAACGCTCGGATTGCCGGACAGTCCCGGCGTGCCTGAAGGTGTAGCGGTGAACACGATTGCTGTGCCATACAACGATCTGGAGGGAGTTAAGGTCGCCTTTGAACGGTACGGCAATGAGCTTGCGGCAGTGATTGTGGAGCCGATTGCCGGAAATATGGGCGTGGTACCGCCGCTTCCGGGATTCTTAGAGGGGCTTCGCGGGCTGACAACGGAGTATGGCGCACTGTTGATTTTTGACGAGGTGATGACTGGCTTTCGGGTGAACCGGGGCTGTGCGCAGGGGTTGTTCGGTATCGAGCCGGACCTGACCTGCTTCGGCAAGGTTATCGGCGGCGGTCTTCCGGTAGGCGCTTATGGCGGCAGACGGGAGATTATGGAGCAGATCGCTCCAACAGGCCCGATCTACCAGGCGGGTACCCTGAGCGGCAATCCGCTGGCGATGGCGGCGGGCTTGACTACGCTCAAGCTGCTGACACCGGAGGTATACGACCGTCTGGAAACTCTCGGCGCGCGGCTGGAAGCGGGGCTGAAGCGCAATGCGGAAGAGATTGGCATTCCGCTGACGATTAACCGTGTTGGCTCGATGGTCTGCCCGTTCTTTACCGAAGGGCCGGTAACCAATTATAATACGGCAAAAGCGAGCAATCTGGACATATTCCGCCGCTATTTCGGCAAAATGCTGGATCAGGGAATCAGCGTTCCGCCTTCGCAGTTTGAGGGAATGTTCGTCTCTGCCGCGCATAGCGAGCAGGATATTGACGATACCCTTGAGGGCCATTACCGTGCCCTCAAGTCTCTGTGACGGCGGAGAAGGGACATGTCTCCGGCGGCATTGCAGGCGGCGGAGCATGGACCCGCCGGGGGGAATGGCTGGAGGCCATGCCCGGACGGGCCGTTACCGCTGCCGCAGATGCGGAGGCGGCGGTAGACAGGTGGCTGCTGGCCACCGCCGGGATGCCTGCGAAGCTTCATGCGCGCTTGCGCCGCGAGGGCGGCATCCAGTGGCGGGGAGACCGGCTGCGGCTCTTGCTGTTCCCCTACCGGGAGGCGGGAATTGAGCCGGTATGGCAGGAGGCCGGGGTGCTTTTCGAGGATGATTTTTGCCTCGTTGTCCATAAGCCTGCGGGCATGGGGGTTCACCCGGATGGCAGCAGTGATGAGGTCACGCTGGATCATGTCGTTGCGGCGCATTATGCCGCTTCCGGCGGAGGCGTCGCCGTCCGCCACATCCATCGGCTGGACAAAGACACGACTGGGCCGGTGCTGTATGCGAAGAATGAATACGCGCAGCTTGTTCTCGATGAGGCTATGCGCGGCAAAGAAGTCTCACGGCTCTACGCCGCGATTGTGGAGGGCATCGTGCCGCCGGCGCTTAAGGTCATCGACGCCCCGATCGGGCGGGACCGCCATCATGCGGCCCGCCGGCGGGTCTCGCCGGGCGGACAAGCGGCGATGACGCAAATCATAGGCCGCGAGGTGCTGCAGGGCGGAACTGCGGTCAAGGTGGAGCTTGAGACCGGACGCACGCACCAGATCCGTGTTCACCTCAGTCACATGGGCCATCCGTTATACGGGGATGAGCTGTACGGCGGTCCTCCTTGGAACTCCGGCGTTACGGAAGTAGACACCGGTCAGCGCCAGCGTCCGCAGGCCAAGGGCCGTCAGGCACTGCACGGTGAAATGCTTGTGTTCAACCATCCTTGGAGCCGGGAGAAGCTGGAAATAACCGATCCTTGGCCGGAGGACATGCTCCGGCTGCGGGAGCTGCTCGGTTGCGGCCCGCAAGAGTAAGGTTCCCCGCAGCGGATTGGATGCGGGTCAGTGGGAACTTAAAAGGAGACGTAAAGTTACGCCGCAGCGTAGCCTTACGTCTCCTTTTTTTCGGATATCGTCCTTATAAGAAAGGCGTAGCCGTTTCCACTTACTGGAGCCTCTTTTCATAATCTCTGATGTAATCGCGGCCTGCTTGAGTGAGCTTGCCTGCACGGGCATAGCCCGCTTCGTGAATATGTCTCAGCACGGTATTGAAATCCCTTTGCTCCACACCAATTTGCTGGAACTCAGGTGTCAGTTGTTGCTCGATCACCTTCAAGCTTAGATATACGGGGTCAACGCTGGTCAATGCCTTCACCCTCCTTCCTGCCGGGGATTCTGCTGTTATTGCGACAGTGTATTCCCGGCAGAGCCCGTTGGTGACACTCTATCTGCACACTAAGACTCCGGCAGCTCCAGCTCATTTTTCCAGGAGAGACGGTTTCGGCCAAGCTTCTTCGATTCCAGCAGCAGTTGGTCGGCGCAGACGTAGCCTTTTTCTATGGAAGTTTTCTGGCCCGGAGCTGCCTTGTAATAGTACAGTCCAAAAGAAGCCGAATACACCACGGTGATGTTCTCCTCCTCGAATTCCGCAGTAACACTGTGCTCGTGAATATCGTCCAGAATCTCCTGGATTTGCGTGCGGCACTGCTCAAAGGTCTTGTTTCTTAAAAAAATCGTGAACTCTTCCCCTCCGCTGCGGAACAGAATGTCCTTCTCCTGCAAATGCGCCTTTAAGGTTTCGGCAAAATGGATAATGACCCGGTCGCCGACGGCGTGGTTGTAGGTATCGTTGATTTTTTTGAAGCGGTCGATGTCAGCGACAACAACACCGATGTTTTCTCCGCTCTGGCCCAGCTCCTTCATCATTTTGTCCATGTGGGCCCGGTTGAAGGTTCCTGTCAAAAAATCCTGGTAGGCCATCTGCTCGAATTTATCCCGTTCAAATTTATGCTGGGCGCTTTGCGATTTGGAATAGAAGGAAAGGCTGACGATGTAATTCAGCAGGAAAAGCGCGATCAGCATCTCCCATTTCTCCATTTGCAGCAGCCGCAGCAATAAAGCATTGGTCAGGGTTACCTTGCTGAAGTCCAGCAGATTTCTGTTCTTGAACATGATGTTGTAGGCCTCATGGCGGGTGGTGATATCTCCTGACAGCGCAAAGGTAATCACAATAAAGCCTGAAGATAGGGTTGTTGTTACACAGACTACCAGCAGAAAGAGCAGCCAGTAGCCTACGCCCAGCGGAATCTTTTCGGCAAAGGGGTAGAGCAGCGTATAAAGGTAATAGCTGGCCGAGCCGCCAAGCGCGAAGGAGCCGATATTATAAAAGGTATCCAGGAATTCTCCGGGATCTGCGGTTTTCGTTTTCTTTTTGTAAAAAAATACGGTAAACCGGTAAAATACCTCGAACAGGAATGTGCCAAGAGGGCCGGCGAATATGCCAAAAGAAGAAGTATAGCTGATTGCATAATCTATGTTGGAGTTGCCGCTGCGGGTCACTATGCGCAACTGATAATAAAAGCTGGAGAACGCCCAGTATAGAATCAGTGCCAGAATATATGTATGGTCCAGGACTACAGCGTGGTTCGCGCCGAAGGCTATGGCGAGGGAAGCCATAAACAGGAAAAGGTCAAATACCCTTGCTCTAGACATAACGATGATCTTCCTTTCAGGAGTTATACCGATTATAACCGAAAAAGGGTTCACCCGGACAAGAAAGTTGTTCCTGTCCGCCAGAGCCCAGCCCAAAGTTGTCATGCCTTCCTGATTGAAGCATATACATGAGTGGAGTAACATTTTGGGCTTATGCTCTGGGCTTGTCTCAGGGTTAGATTATGCCAAGAAGGAGGACACTTTCCGTGTTTGACCAGTCCCACGGTTTGCGGTTTGATATTTATGAACGCATTCATCTGCCGGCAGAGCTTCCGGGAATAGCTGAGCTGGAAGAGGTTGAACTGATCCCGGACATCCAGGTGATTCAGCGGGAGGACCGGGCTGAGCTGTACGGCCAACTGCTCCTCACCGGGCTCTACCGGGGAGAAGATGACCGGACACAACGTCTGGAGCATGCAATTCCCGTTGAAATTACAGTTCCGCTGACACGGGTCAGCTCGCTTGACGACATAGGGGTGGAGATCGAAAATTTCGATATTGACCTGCTTACGATGCGCACAGTCAATATAACCGGCGTACTTTCGCTGCATGGAATCGGAACCGGTGACACGCAGCCTGCCTGGCAGCAGGAGGAGTATACCGTAGCGTATTCCCCCGAGGAAGAGGGGCGGGTCGCGGAAGCTCCGGCTGGTGAACGTGAGCATGAGAGTGAGGCGCTCTATGAGAATTCGCTCTGGACCTATAACGAGGGAGCGACGGATATTTCCGCGCATGTGGCTGAGAATGTAAGCAGCAATGGCAATCCTTGGGGAACTGTGGAGTCTGCTGCAAATCCGCCACTTCCGGAGGCGGTAGTGTCCACGCAGCCTGCGGACCTTGCCCCCGAGCAGCAAAAGGACAAGGAAGCGAAATTGCGTACCCACAATCTGAATTCGGGAATCAGCGCCTCAGATAATACCGGCTCCGTGGAGAGTAGCGCTGAGACTCCTTCTGCAGAGGTTCATGCGGTTTACCAAGAAGAGCTTGCGCTCTCTTCCGAAGCTTTGGACAATGAGGCCTCCTCGCCTAATGAGCCCGCAGCAGAATCTGCACCGGAAAACGAGAATGTGCCTGAGCTGTCACCCGAGGTCCAGACGATGCCTGAGGAGAAAGAGAAGGAGAAGGCTGATCTGAAGATCGGCGTCGGCAGTAAAAAAGAGGAGAAGCCTGCGGCGCAGGAGCATCTCTCCTTCTCCTCCCTGCTTGGCGCAGGCCGGGTCCGCAAGGAGCAGGAGATCCAGCACTCCGAGCAGCCGGTATCTGCGCCGGCAGCCCCCGAGGCCGGCAATGACACGGAGTGGAAAAGCCGGTTTATCGGCGGTCTGAACGGCGCGGATATGTTCCGCAAGGTCAGGCTCTGCATTGTCCAGCGTGAAGACACCCTGGATACCATCGCGGAGAAATATCAGCTTAGCGCACGGGAGCTGGTGATGTACAATCGCCTCTCCGGGCAGAACGTGGAGGAAGGGCAGGTTCTGTACATTCCCTGACAGTAATTATTAGAAGGTCCCGGCCGGAAGCGGTGCGGGATCTTCTTATGCATGTTTGCATGTATAAGTTCCGCAGTTTGTGTGTATGCTGGTTGACTAGGAATAGTACTAAATGTATTATGGAAATAAGTAAAGTGAAAGACTGGGAACGGGAAGAGTAGGCGGTCAGCCCTTCAGAGAGCGGAATTTGTTGTTGCTGTGAACTTCCGCAGGATGCAGCCCCCGAAGTCGCCCCGGAGTCGCCCTTCTAAGCCTGATTTCATGATATGAAATTCAGGGTAGGATGTGGCCGGATGCAGCCGTTATCTGCATGAGTGTCGCGCTGGGCTTGTAGAACCGTTAGGGGCTAAAGGCTGAGGGTTATTTTTGTATAGCGCGAAACAAAGGTGGTACCGCGAAAGAATGGCCTTTCGTCCTTTGAGACGAAGGGCCTTTTTGTGCATAATATGCTACTTAAATGGAGGGTTCCAACAATGGCTGATCACAACATTACAACGCCTGAGCTGCCGGACCTGCAGGACACAGCAGAGGCTGGCGCAGCAAACGGCAAGCAGAACGATATGCCGACTACATATGATCCGAAGTCGGCGGAGCAGAAATGGTACGCTTACTGGATGGAGCACGGCTTCTTTGAAGCCGGCAAACGTCCTGAAGCAGAGCCCTACAGCATCGTAATTCCCCCGCCGAATGTTACGGGCATGCTGCATATCGGGCATGCGCTTGACTTCACGCTGCAGGATATTCTGATCCGCACCAAGCGGATGCAAGGTTATGATACCCTCTGGCTGCCGGGAACAGACCACGCCGGTATTGCAACCCAGACGAAGGTGGAGCAGAAGCTCCGCCAGCAGGGCATCTCCCGCCACGACCTCGGACGGGAGAAGTTTCTGGAGCAGGTATGGGCCTGGAAAGACCAATATGCGGAAACCATTCATGAGCAATGGGCGAAGATGGGCTTGTCCCTCGACTATTCACGGGAACGGTTCACCCTGGATGAAGGCTTGTCGGGCGGCGTACGCAAGGTTTTTGTGGAGCTGTACCGAAAAGGCCTGATCTACCGCGGCAAACGCATCATCAACTGGGACCCGGCCGCACGTACGGCATTGTCTGATATTGAGGTTGAATATAAAGAGGTTAACGGCCATCTGTATCACCTGCGTTATCCGCTGAAGGACGGCAGCGGCTTCCTTACGGTAGCCACGACGCGTCCGGAAACGATGCTGGGCGATACGGCTGTAGCGGTGCATCCGGAGGATGATCGCTATAAGGACCTGATTGGCAAAACCTTAATTCTTCCGATTATTGGTCGCGAAATTCCAATTATTGCCGATGAATATGTAGAGAAGGATTTCGGCAGCGGCGCGGTTAAGATTACCCCGGCGCATGATCCGAATGACTTCGAAGTAGGTCTTCGCCACAATCTTCCGCAAATTAATGTCATGGATGAAAGCGGGACAATGAACGAGGAAGCCGGTCCTTATCAAGGCCAGGACCGCAGTGAATGCCGTAAGGCCATCGTTGCGGATCTGCAGGAGCAGGGTGTACTGGTTGCTATTGAAGACCATGTGCATCAGGTAGGGCACAGCGAGCGCTCGGGTGCAGTTGTTGAGCCTTATCTGTCAACCCAATGGTTCGTCAAGATGCAGCCTCTGGCGGAAGCGGCCATTGCCGCTCAAAAGGATGGCACTGGCGTTAACTTCGTGCCGGAACGCTTCGAACGGACGTATCTGAACTGGATCGAGAATATCCGCGACTGGTGTATTTCCCGCCAGCTATGGTGGGGACACCGCATCCCGGCATGGTACTCCGAATCTACGGGTGAAGTATTTGTGGCGGACTGTGAAGAGGAAGCCCGTCAAATCAGCGGACTCGATGATCTGAAGCAGGACGAGGACGTTCTCGACACCTGGTTCAGCTCTAATCTGTGGCCGTTCGCAACCCTGGGCTGGCCGGATGAGAGCAGCAGCGATTTCCAGCGTTTTTATCCTAACAATGTACTGGTTACCGGCTATGACATCATTTACTTCTGGGTAGCCCGGATGATCTTCAGTGCGCTTGAATTCACCGGCAAGAAGCCGTTCTCCGATGTGCTGATGCACGGTCTTGTGCGCGATGCCGAAGGCCGTAAAATGTCCAAATCGCTCGGCAACGGGATTGATCCGCTGGATGTTATCGAGCAGTACGGCGCGGACGCCATGCGCTACATGATTTCGACAGGCATTACGGCTGGACAGGATTTACGTTTCCGTATGGAGAAGGTAGAGCAGGCGCGTAATTTTGCCAACAAGATCTGGAATGCTTCGCGCTTTGCATTGATGAATCTGGAAGGTGTAAGCTTCGCGGATATTGACATTACAGGTGAGCTTTCGACCGCAGACCGCTGGATTCTTCACCGCCTGAACGAAACTTCTCGCGATATTACGCGTCTAATTGACGCGTACGAGTATGGCGAAACCGGCCGTCTCCTGTACAATTTCATCTGGGATGATCTGTGCGACTGGTATATAGAATTCGCGAAGCTGTCGCTTTATGGTGCGGACGCTGCTGCCAAAGCCAAGACACAATCGGTGCTGGCTTATGTGCTTGACCGCACGCTGCGCCTGATTCATCCGTTCATGCCATTCATTACGGAGGAAATCTGGCAGCATCTGCCGCATGAGGGTGACACGATTACCTTGGCGGAATGGCCGAAATACGACTCCGCTCTGGAGAACGCCGGGGCTGTGGCGGAAATGAATCTGCTGATGGACGTGATCCGTGCGGTCCGCAATATCCGTGCCGAAGTTAACGTTCCGATGAGCAAGAAGGTAGAACTGATTATCAAAGCTGCGGATGAAGAAACACTCGGCATTATTTCCCGGAACGATAATTATATCGGACGTTTCTGCAACACCTCTTCCTTTGAGTCGGGCCTCAATCCGCAAACGCCGGACGAGGTAATGTCTGCTGTGGTTACGGGAGCAGAGCTGCTGCTGCCGCTCGCAGGACTGATTGATATCGGGCAGGAAATTATCCGTCTGGAAAAAGAAGTGCAGACGCTGAACAGCGAAGTAGAGCGCGTGGAGAAGAAGCTCGGGAATCAGGGCTTCGTCGCCAAAGCGCCGGCTAAAGTCATCGAAGAGGAACGGGCAAAGCAGGCGGACTATTCTGCCAAACGTGAGAAAGTGCTGGCCCGCATCGCAGAGCTGAAAGGATAAGGGACCATGAAAGAGTTGATCGGGAGCGGCGGAACCGCTCCCTTAAGTTCTTATACAGAAGCGGTGAATTGGATTAACGGCCTGATTCCTTTCGGCATCCGCCCGGGTCTTGAGCGGATCGAACGGCTTATGGAGCTGCTGGGTCATCCGCACCGCCGGCTGAAGTTCATTCATGTGGCGGGAACGAACGGCAAGGGCTCGACTTGTGCTTTTCTGACCCATGTGCTGATTCAAAGCGGATATAGCGTCGGAACCTTTACGTCTCCCTACATCACTAAATTTACGAACCGTTTTCAATATAACGGCACGGATATTTCTGAAGCGGAGCTGACAGAGCTGGCGAATAGGCTGCATCCGCTGGTGGAAAGAATCGCGGACAGTGAGCTTGGATCGCCCACAATGTTCGAAGTCTCGACTGCTCTGGCCATTCTCTATTATGCGGAAGTCTGCCATCCCGATGTAGTCGTATGGGAGACAGGTCTTGGGGGAAGGCTGGATGTAACGAATATCGTAACCCCGATTGTGTCTGTAATTACGAATGTCGGCCATGATCATACCGATGTCCTGGGAGATACACTTGAGAAGATCGCCTTTGAGAAAGCCGGTATTATTAAGCCCGGTGTTCCTGCTGTAAGCTGCGTAAGCCAGCCGGAGGCGATAGCGGTTCTGAAGGCCAAAGCTGCGGCCAGCAATTCCACGCTCTATCTTGCCGGAGAGGATTTCGGCTATGAGAATGTCCGGATCAAGGACGGCTTGCAGACCTTTACCTTCACAGGCCCTTTCCGTGCGCTTGAGCTTGGAATCTCCATGAAGGGCGAGCACCAGCTCAGTAATAGTGCCGGAGCCATGATGGTCCTGGAGGTTCTGCGTCAATATATGGCGTTCATGCTGGAGGATGACGATGTGGCGGAAGGCTTCCGCCGCACTTTTTGGGCGGGAAGACTGGAGGAAGTAAGCACTTCTCCGCGAATTGTGCTGGACGGTGCGCATAATCCTGAAGGTGCGGAGAGCCTGGCAAGAAGTCTGCCGCAGTTTTATAAGTACAATAAATTAAATTTGCTCATGGGGATGCTGGCGAATAAGCATCATGAGTCATACTTCAAGCATATACTGCCTATAGTGGATACGCTCATCCTGACCGAACCGGATTTCCGGAAGAAAATGGACGCGGAAGACCTGCAGGCCATTGCAGAACGTCTGCGCGGGAAATATGCCAAAGAAAATTTGAAAATCATTGTAGAACATAATTGGGGCCAGGCGCTGCAAATGCTGCAGTCGATTACAGCGGAGAAGGACCTTGCGGTTGTCTCCGGAACGCTGTATTTGATCTCAGATGTGCGCAGTACGCTTTTAGGGCAACCCGATTCTGAAAAAGGCTGGTGACGAACTGTTGGATACTACTGAACGTGTGCATTTTATAGGGATCGGCGGCTATGGTATGAGCGCGATTGCCCGGGTAATGCTGGAAATGGGATATACGGTTACGGGCTCCGACGTGGCGGCTCAGGAATTGACCGAGAAATTGATTGCCAAAGGCGCCAAGGTCTATATCGGACATACGGCGGAGCAGGTGAAAGGCGCGGACCTGGTCGTGTATTCTACGGCTTTGGCGAGTGATAATGTGGAATGGGTAGAAGCGGAACGGCTTAAGATTCCGGTTCTGCACCGCTCGCAAATGCTGGCCCGGCTGCTGAATGAGCGCAAGGGTGTAGCTATTGCCGGCGCACATGGCAAAACTACCACCTCTTCCATGATCGCTCTTATCATGGAGGATTGCGGGGTAGACCCGACTTATATTATCGGCGGAGAAATTATGAATGTCGGTACGAATGCGAAAGCGGGACAAGGGGAGTATGTAGTGGCTGAAGCGGATGAAAGCGACGGCTCCTTCCTGCAGTACCATCCTTGGCTTGGCATCGTTACGAATATTGAAGCGGATCATCTGGAGAACTATGGCGGTGATTTTGGACGGCTGAAGAAAGCCTATGTACAGTTCATGAACCAGATGCGCGAGGATGGCACTGCCATTATCTGTGCGGATGATGAGACAGCCGTCTCCCTTCTGCCGGAAGTGACAGCGAATGTCATCACCTATGGCATTCATTCAAAGACTGCGGATTACAATGCAACTGATATTGTTCTTGGCGACCGCCAGGTGTCGTATACAATGAACTACGGCAGCGAGGTGCTGGGCCGGATTGAACTGTCCATTCCCGGAAAGTACAATCTCTATAATTCCATGGCAGCAGTGATCGCTTGTCTGAAAGCAGGGATTTCGTTCGATGCGATTGCCGCCTCCATTGTGAAGTTCCACGGCGCAAAGCGGCGGTTCCAGGTGCTAGGAGAAGTCAATGAGATTCTGGTCATTGATGATTATGCGCATCATCCAACGGAGATTCAGGCAACGATCAGTGCAGCCAAGGCAACCGGAAAGCGGATTATCGCCGTTTTCCAGCCACAGCGCTACACACGTACCTTCTTCCTGCTGGATGCCTTCAGCCGTGCCTTCAGTGAGGCTGATGAAGTCATTATTACCGACATCTATTCGCCGGCCGGAGAGAAGCAGATCGAGGGCGTTAGCTCCGCTAAGCTGGTAGAATTGATCGTGCAGAACAGCAATGCCGGTGCAAGGCATCTGCCGACTAAGGAGGCTGTGCTGGCCGATTTGCAGGGCCGTCTCGCTCCGGGCGATCTCGTTCTCACCATGGGAGCAGGAGACATCTGGAAGGTTGGATATGCACTGGCTGATGGATTGAAGAAGCTATAAAACTTGCATCACAGCATAGTTATTTACGGAAACGGCTGCTGCCCTTTTTTGATAAGGGTGGATATGCCGTTTCTTTTTTATGACGGAAAATATTTTTGGAAAATCCACAAAACGACAAAAACAGGATGCACTTTGGGGTAATATATGCTAGACGCTTAGCGGCGCGGACAGAGATACAGAAACTATGAGAATAGGAGACGAAGACATGAGGGAGAAAATGTTGTTTATTTCCGCAGAGAACCCATTTCCGCAAGACAGCGGCGGCAAGCTGAGAACGGGCAATATTCTGAATATTTTGCTGGCCAAATATGATGTGGACTTGTTGACCTACCGCAATTCAAGGCCCGCAGCAGAGAAAAAAGAAGTGCCGGCTCTCAACGTGTATGAGGTCGAACGCACAATGAATTACCGCAAGGCCATGCTTCGTTCGTTATATAAATGGCGTAACAGCTCTTACATGAGTCATTTAGACGTAGATATGCGCAGCCGGATTAATGAGCTCAGCCGCCAGAATAACTATAGCCATGTGTTTATTTCCCACAGTTTGCTGGGGAGCTGTATTGATATCGTCAGGCGAGCGCTGCCCGGAGCCGTCATTGTTACCGATGCCCACAATTTCGAGAGTGGCCTGTCCGCGCAGCTTGCGAAGAAAAAGCAGGGAATAGCCAAGCTGTTTTATTCGCTTAACGCTGTATGGACACGGCGGGATGAATTGAAGCTGATGAACAAAACAAATCTGCTGCTGACCACCTCGGAGCAGGACGCTTTGGCCTTCAAGGCGTTATCGCCTGCAAATTCAGATAAGGTCCAAGTCATTCCTAACTTTATCCGTTTGGAGGATTATCCTGCAAAAAGAAATATTCCCAAAGAAAAGTGGATTATTTTACCGGGAAATATGAACTATTTTCCCAATGTTAACGCAGCCGCTTATTTCTACCGCGATATCTATCCGCTCGTTAAGGCCAAGGTGCCTGAGATCAAATGGTATATCGTTGGCCGGGATGTGCACCCGGAGGTCGCGGCTCTGGCTGAAAAAGACTCCTCCATCGTCATCACCGGTTACGTTGACAGTGTGGCCGACTATGTGCGCAAAGCTCAGGTTGTCATTGCCCCCTTGCGGGAAGGAAGCGGGACACGCCTGAAAATTCTGGAGGCCTGGGCGCTTAAAACACCTGTAGTCTCAAGCTCAAAAGGAGCGGAAGGCCTGCACTATGAACATTCCAAGAACATAATGATCGCCGATGATCCGGCAGCCTTTGCAGGCAGTGTGGTTCAGCTCCTACAGGATCATGAACGGGGAATAGTGCTGGCGGACCATGCTTACGAAACGCTGCTTGCCTATTACGAAGCGGGTAGTATCAGGGAAAAACTGCTCCGATTCGTTTGAATTTATGTATTTTTCGTAAAAAAATATTTTTTACCCTATAAATCGACAAACATTTAGGCGAAAATGCGCTACTATTGATCTACATCTAAAGTTTCATAAAAAGCGGCGGGATGGGCCCCGGTCTGCTTTTTTTCTGCATATTTATTTGCGTAGATAGTTTTCATAGAATTAAGGAGCTAACGCCATGAGAAAGAGAATGCTCTTCCTGTCAGCCAGGAATCAATGCGGCGAGAATCTTGGAGATGAATTCAGAACAGAAAATTTTCTTAATATCCTATTGGAGAAATTTGATATTGATCTTCTGGAGTATTGCCATTGCGAGCAAAAGTCGCTAACCGGTTCCGCACCTGCTCTTACCGTCCATCGGGTCAATCGGGTCTCCACGCCCGGAGGGCCGCTGCTGCGTACGCTGAACAGGCTGCGTTCCGGCGTTGATCCGGCAGACGCCGGCAAACACCTGCGGACCAGGATCAAGGGGCTGTGCGGCCTGCATACCTACAGCCATGTGTTTATATCACACAGACTGCTGGCGAACTGTATTGATATGGTGGCTGCCCTGCTTCCCAAAGCGGTCATTATTACGGATGCTCAACGGACCATGAGAAGACCGGTAAGCAGGGAAGGGACAGGCAAACGTGGGATTAAGCAACGCTATTATAAGATAAATGCCGCACGGGTCCGCCGGAATGAGCGCAAGCTAATGAACAAGACCGGCCTCTTGCTGACGGCTTCCGAGTGGGATGCCCTGTCCTTCAAGGCTTTATCTTTTGCCAATGCCGGTAAGGTGCATGTTATCCCGCCATTTGTTGATCTGCAGGAATATCAGTATCCCGAACCGGCCCGCAGAGAAAATGGAATTGTGCTCCATTGGAATATGCATACCGTTCAGGGGAAGAACGCCTGCCTGTTATTTTACAGGAGGATATATCCTTTGATTCAGGCGGAAATACCGGATTGCAAGTGTTACATAGTGGGTGCGGATGTGCATCCGGAGATTCTGGAATTGGCCAAAGCGGATTCCTCTATTGTGATTGTCCGAGAAAGCGGGGATGCTCCGGGTTATATTCGCCGGTCGAAAGCGGTCATTGCCTCTTTGCGTGAGGGGTACGGGGAATTGATGCAGATTCTTGAAGCCTGGGCGCTTCGAACTCCAGTGGTGACAAGCCCGAAGGGCGCGGAGCAGTTGATCTGCGAAAATGGCCGGAATATATTGCTGGCAGACACTGCCGAGGAAATTGCCGAACAGGTGGTGAAGCTGCTGCAGACGCCCGAGCTTGGTTCCATCATCGCAGAGCGGGCTTACCGGACGCTGCTCAAGCACTATGAGGTGAAGAAAGTTAAGGCTAAAGTGCTGAGTCTGGTGTAATTATAGCAAAATAGCATATCTTCCTCTCGTCTATCATATATTTCTTTATAGATTAGACGACAGTGAGGTGTGAGCATTGAGTAACGGAAGAATGACATTCCGCTTTGATGTGGATAGGGACAAGAGCAGACCTGAGCCGCTGGAGCGCAGGCCGACAGCAGGGCTGGGAACAGCCAAGGAGTACGAGGAAATAGAGCTGCGGCGGGAGGCCGAGTTGCGCCAGCGGTCAGTTGATACCGATTACGAGACTGAGCAGGCAGGACATTTAGTAGAACTGGACGATTATGATCTTATTGGCCGCCGCAGGGAGGAACGGGGGAAAGAGCTCAGAGAGCTTGATGATACAAGGCAGTCGTTCTTTGCCTCTGATCATACGTCTGATTTATGGGAGCAAGAACCGCGTTATCCACTTGTTCCTCAAGGTGACCGTGAGGAACAATACGGGGAGCGGTACCGGGGCGGCGAGTGGAGGACGGAGGCGGAGTCCTTCGGCGATAGTCCGCTGTCCGGGGGGAGCTACAGCGGCAGTTATCACACCCGCCGTCCCTCCTACTGGTGGAAGCTCGCCCTTGCTATAACGGGTGCATTAGGGACTGGTGTGCTGCTCGGTTATGCTGCTTTGTCTTTTATAGGCGGAGGAACCCTCACAGGAGGAAGCGGCGCTGCCAAAGTGGAATCCTCAGCCATGCAGAACAGCTCGCCCACGGCTGATGGACAGACCGCAGCAGGCAATGCGGGCTCCAAGCTTCCGGGTGCTGCAAATGAGGGAGCAATAAGCCGGATTCCCGTGCAAGTGGCAGCACAAAGCTATTATCTCCTGCAATATGGCGTGTTCAGCACACCTGCGGGAGCGGAGCAGGCACGGCAGGAGCTGCTTGATACCGGTCTTGCCGCGGCTAACGACCCAGCGGACGGCAACCGGGTATATGCCGGCATGTCGCCTGACCGGGAGCAGGCCAAGCTGCTCAGCAGCGGTCTGAAGAACCAGGGAGTCGAGCTTTATGTGAGAGGGGTAACGCTTCCTGCTGTAGAGCATGCTGCCTTTACTGGAACGGCTGAAACGGTGAACAGCTATTTCGCTGCCAGCGGGAAACTGTTGAATGAAATGAGCGGACTGTCGGCTTCGCTGTTAAGCGGACAGGGACAGGCGGCCGACAGCCCGGTGGTCAGCGATCTTCACATGCAGTGGACCGAAGCATTTAAAGCGCTGGAGCCCGGATTGCCGGCAGAGGCCCGGAGTCTCTGCGCAGAGCTTGAGAAATCCATGAGCCAGGGGATTTCCGCACTGGATGAGTATAAGAAGAACAAAGCCCAAGGCCATCTGTGGGAGGTGCAGGAAGCGATGATGAGCTTCCTCACCGGACAGAAGCGCCTGCTGTCCCTGCTTGCTGAATGAGCGTCCAAATGAACATGTTATGGAGATCCTCCGCTTACGGTTTTCTGCCGCGCGGAGGATTTTTTTGCTGCCCGAGTGGTAATCATTTCCGTCCCGGATTTTGCGTTTGTATTGAACTCCGTTTCACCGTATAATAATTAGGGTGTCAAAAAATGGCGAGGGAAGACTTAAATGAAGAAGAAAAATGTGGGAATACTGCTGTTATTTCTTATTCTGGGCTGGCTGGCCGGAGCGTGGATCGCCAAGCTGCTGGAACCTGTGAGAGCTCTGTCTTTTCTTACAACCTCGACTATACTTAAATGGTCGCCGCAAGCCGATTTGGACATCATATCCTATGACATCACTATTCATTTGAAATTGTGCTTGCTCAGCCTAGCCGGTATTATCACAGCCCTGTGGCTCTACCGGAGATTATAGCATTCGCTGCTGACTTCAGAAGGGACGTTAATACTGTGGAGCATGACAACTCACGCCTTATTATTCTTGCTTCGGGTTCTCCGCGCCGCCGGGAGCTGTTATCTCTTTTGGGCTTGCCCTTCGAGGTAATGGTAAGCGACGCTGATGAGAGCACGCCGCCGGGCTTGCCGCCGGAGGAAATTGTGCGCATGCTGGCTTTGCGTAAAGCAGAAGCCGCCCTGCATGCCGCGGGGGAGCGGAATGCTCTTATTATTGGCAGCGACACGATTGTTATGCTCGGTGATAAGGTGCTTGGCAAGCCTGTAGACCAGCAAGACAGCAGACACATGCTGCGGATGCTTCAGGGCAAGACCCATCAGGTATATACCGGAGTCGCTTGCATGGGGACGGAAGGCAGAACTATGGTAGAGCACCGTGTAACCTCCGTAACCATTAGAGAGATGAGCGAAGAGGACATTACCGCCTACATTGCTACCGGGGAGCCAGCCGACAAGGCCGGCTCTTATGGAATTCAAGGCCTGGGCGCCACACTGGTGGAACGGATTGACGGCTGCTATTTTAACGTGGTCGGATTGCCGCTTTCGCTGCTGGGGAACATGCTGTCCAGCTTTGGCATTTCTGTGCTGGGCCGTCAAGGAGCGCATTAGGAAAGAGGGATAGGGATGGAGTCGCAATCACTTATGCTGCGGGACCTCCCCCATGAAGAACGACCACGAGAGCGCATGATGCACTATGGGGCGGAATCACTTAGCCAGGCGGAGCTGCTGGCCATTCTGCTGCGTACGGGTACGCGGGCGGAATCGGCTATTCATATTGCCCAGCGGATGCTGGGACAAGCAGGAGGTCTCCGCGGGCTGGCGGACCTGAGCATTGAAGAACTGACGAATATCAAAGGCATCGGTCTCGCCAAGGCCGTGCAACTGAAAGCTGGCATAGAGCTGGGGAGACGTATGGCAAACTCCCGGCTTACCGAGCCGGTCATCATCCGCAGTCCGAAGGACGCGGCGGAGATTCTGACCGAGCAACTGCGTTATTTGCAGAAGGAGCATTTTGTCTGTCTCTTTCTGAATACGAAGAATCATGTTATTGCGCAGGAGACATTATCCATGGGCAGCCTCAACGCCTCCATTGTGCATCCCCGCGAGGTGTTTCGGGCAGCTATGAAATGCAGCAGCGCAGCTATTATATGCGCACACAATCATCCGAGCGGCGATCCTACGCCAAGCCCGGAGGACATTTCTTTAACCTCAAGATTGCTCCAGGCTGGTGAAATTGTCGGAATCGACGTACTGGACCATTTGGTCATTGGTGACGGCAGTTTTGTAAGTTTGAAGGAAAAAGGATTTATGTAATATAATTGTTCAGATACACAAGGAAAAGGAGAATACAAGCATGTTAGGTGGTTTTACGAAAGATTTAGGAATTGATCTGGGGACGGCGAATACGCTAGTCTATGTACGCGGCAAGGGGATCGTTGTCAGAGAGCCTTCCGTTGTGGCCATTAATACAGATACCAAGTCGATAGAAGCTGTAGGCGAATCCGCCAAAAAAATGATCGGCCGCACGCCGGGAAATATCCGGGCCATTCGTCCAATGAAGGATGGGGTAATTGCCGATTTTGATACTACGGCTACAATGATTAAATATTTTATCCGCCAGGCGCAGAAGCAGCGCTCTATGTTCCAGCGCCACCCGAATGTAATGGTGTGTGTGCCGTCCGGGATTACCGCTGTCGAGCAGCGTGCAGTAGAGGATGCTACGAAGCAGGCGGGAGCACGTGAGGCTTACATTATTGAGGAACCTTTTGCCGCTGCTATCGGTGCTGATCTCCCGGTGTGGGAGCCAACAGGCAGTATGGTTGTGGATATCGGCGGAGGCACTACCGAAGTGGCTGTAATCTCCCTTGGCGGTATTGTGACCAGCCGTTCCGTAAGAGTGGCGGGAGATGAGGCCGATGAGTCCATCATTCAATATATCAAGCGCCAGTACAATCTGATGATCGGGGAACGCACTTCAGAGCAGCTTAAGATGGATATAGGCTCTGCCCTTCCGCTTGAGAAGACGGAAACGATGGAAATCCGGGGCCGTGATCTCGTGACCGGACTGCCGAAGACGCTGACCATTACTTCCGATGAAATTTGCGAAGCCTTGTCGGATACCGTTAATTCGATTATGGAGGCTGTCAAGGTAACGCTGGAGAAATGTCCGCCGGAGCTGGCAGCCGACATCATGGACCGCGGTATTGTTCTTACGGGCGGGGGAGCGCTGCTGCGCAATCTGGATAAGCTGCTGGCCCGCGAGACAGGAATGCCGGTTATTGTGGCTGAGAACCCGCTGGATTGCGTAGTGATTGGAACAGGCAAAGCCCTGGAGAATATTCATCTTTTCAAGAGCCGCAGTAGCTCCAGTCTTCGTTCCAAACGATAAGAATCCGTCATGTATGTGAACGTCAACCCCTGATATGGGAGAAATACGTTTGTTAGAGGGTGTTGAAACTGTTTAAGCTGTTTAATAATAAGCGCCTTTTCATATTGTTGATTACACTGGTTATGTTTATCGTTGTTATGGGGTTCAGTCTGGGGACAAGGAAATCCTTGTCCTGGCCGGAGAATTTCCTCAGAGACACGACCGGCTTCGTGCAAAATCTGTTCTACAAGCCCGCTGGATATGTAGCGGGCTTGTTCCAAGATATCGGGAATTTGCATGAACTTGCCGAGGAGAATGAGCGGCTCACAATCCTGGCTGCCCAGTATGCGCGGGATAAGGCGCAGTATAACTTCATTAAGGCGCAGAATGAACAATACAAAATAGATCTTAAATTTACTCAGGCCCAGAAGAATCTGTACAATTATGAGTACCATATCGCTAACGTTGTCAGTGTGACTACTGAGCCTAGCAATAATACACTTGTTATTGATCTCGGGTCCAAGGATGGCATTAAACCAAATATGTCCGTGACCTCTGTAGACGGATTGGTTGGAGTAGTAAGCAAAGTAAGCAATTTCTACTCTACGGTGAAGCTGATGACGATGATGGATGTGAATGATCCGAACTCGCAGCCGCCGATTGCTGCAACGGTCTTTAACAAAGAAGGCACTACCTTTGGCATGATTGAATCCTACGACCAGCAGAGCGGCATGCTGATGATGAACAAGATTCCTGCAGGCAATCCCATTGCTAAGGGAGATACCATTATTTCCTCCGGTATAGGAGGTCTGTATCCCCGCGGGATGACAATCGGAACGGTCCAAAGCGTTAAGATCGGAGAGTACGGATTAACTTCAACGGCAATTATCAAACCAGCGGCGGGTTTTCAGGATTGGAAGGAATTGTTCGTTGTCTTTACGGAGGAGCGTGCCGAATAGTGAAGATGCGCAGGTCCGTCTTAGTTCTGCTGTTGTTTCTATTATTTATCATTGAGGGCACGATCATGCCCTGGCTGCTCCCGGATGCCTGGGAGATGCGGATTATTCCCAATCTCGTTTTTGTCGTGATTCTATTCGTTACGGTATATCATCACCGGCATACGGCACTTCTGCTTGGCTTATCCTTTGGAATGCTGCATGATGTAGTATTTTATGGCCGGATTCTTGGCGCTCATTCCTTTGCGATGGGGTTGTCCGCTTATTTGATCGGCCTAGTGTTTCAGCTTCCGCGCGCGCCGTTGCCGCTGATGATGTCTGTTGTCCTGCTGGGCAGCCTACTTGAAGACAGTATGCTGTTTGCAATTTACAGCGTCTTTAATTTAGGACAGGCTCCTTATAATTGGGCACTGCTGCATCATATGCTGCCTACTATGTTATTTCATTTTGTTATTGCCCTGCTCCTCTATGTTCCGCTGCGGCGCCAGCTCGAGCTGCTGAAGAAAGAGACCCGCAAGGAGGAGGCTGCTTGAGCCGGACTACATTTTCTTACATGGGAAAGAAGGAATTTGCCTGGCCCGGCACGAATGAATGAGAATGGGGGGACAGGCATATGACAGTACAATCCAAGCATGTAAGGATAAAGGGCATCAAAGATGGCCTGGTTTTCCTGCTAGACGACAAGTGCCCCTTTGAAGATCTTTTAAGCGAGCTGCGTTATAAGCTGGAGCACAGTCATCAGAATATTTTGACCGGACCCATTATGCATGTCGACATTAAGCTGGGCAGCCGTACTGTAACTGAGGAAGACAAGGAAGCCGTGCTGGACATTCTGAAAAGCCAGGGTAACCTGCTGATCCGGTCCATAGATGCTGTAGAGGAGCCTTCCGATAAGGACGAGGATGCTCTGTTTATGATGAGTGGAATGCTTCGTTCCGGCCAGGTACTGCACCATGAAGGGAATCTTCTGTTTCTGGGCGATGTGAACCCGGGCGGGACGATATCCTGTACCGGTGATATTTATATACTCGGAGCACTCCGGGGGATGGCTCATGCCGGTGTGGACGGCAATCAGGAGGCGATCATCGCCGCTTCTTTGCTGTCACCGACACAGCTCAGAATAGCTGATGTAATCAGCCGCCCTCCTGACGAATGGGGAACCCGGGAGAGCAGCATGGAATTTGCCTATTTAACGGACGGTGCTATGCAGATCGACAAAATTCATAATATAGTCAAATTACGTCAGGGTTTAAATGTGTTTAAAGGGGTGTAGCCTCCATGGGAGAAGCGATTGTCGTAACCTCGGGCAAAGGCGGGGTGGGTAAAACAACCACAACGGCCAATATTGGCACCGCGCTTGCATTGCAGGGCAAAAAAGTATGTCTGGTCGATACCGACATTGGACTGCGGAATCTGGATGTAGTCATGGGGCTGGAGAACCGCATTATTTATGATCTTGTCGATGTGGCAGAAGGCCGCTGCCGCCTCAACCAGGCGCTGGTCAAGGACAAGCGCTTTGATGATCTGTACATGCTGCCGGCGGCGCAGACGAAGGACAAGACCTCCGTTACACCGGAGCAAGTGAAGGATATTGTGCTTGAGCTTAAGAAAGAATATGAATATATCCTGATTGACTGTCCGGCGGGAATCGAGCATGGGTTCCGCAATGCCATTGCCGGTGCGGACAAGGCTATTGTCGTCACCACGCCGGAGCACGCTGCAGTGCGGGATGCGGACCGGATTATTGGCCTTTTGGAGCAGTCGCATGTCGAGTCGCCGAAGCTTGTGGTTAACCGGATACGGCCGGGGCTTATAAAATCAGGGGATATGCTCGATATTGAGGATGTTCTGCAGGTGCTGAACATTGATTTGATCGGAATTGTTCCCGATGATGAGCTGGTAATCAAGGCGGCGAACAGCGGTGAACCAACGGTTATGAATCCCGATTCGGCTGCGGCAATCGCTTACCGCAATATTGCCCGGCGTATTCTCGGGGATGCCGTACCGCTTATGCAGCTTGACCGCAAGCCGGGAGCGTTCAAGAAATTCAAAAAGTTCTTTGGCATGGGCTGAACGTATATACTGCATGATTAGAAGATCAATCTATCGCATGATCCCGCCAGCAGTAAACTCTGCGGCGGGATTTTTTTGTGACAATACAGGCTTTCTTCTGTCCGCTTGACTTCCGGGTACGCCCAATTTGCCGCATTTCTGTATTCCCCCTGGCGGGGGCTTGTTCTAAAGCAGCTTGTGTACTTCATAAAATGATAGTAAAACAAGCCCGCCGGAGGGATGAAGATGGAACAGAAATCCGATATTAAAGGCCGACGCAAGGAACGCATCCGCAGCCTGCTCGAGCTGGAGGATGTCCCGCAAGCATCGGCAGTGCCGCCGATGTTTGCCCTGCCTGATCAGACATCTACCTTTAAGGAATGGGGGGCGGGAGCCAAACATAATACTTCGGCTTCCCCTGAACCGGACCCCGAGACCCTATGGAAGCAGCGGCGCGGGGGCTGGATGGATGAGGGTGGGGGAGGCGGGGACAAGCCGAGGTTTGTTTCCGGCTTTTTGCGGAGATTCATTGCAAGCATCATTGTGTTTGGCGCTGTTTGGGGTATTTTTGCCCTCAGAGAGCCTTGGGCGCTGAAGGCGCAGGCCTTTATCTCCGACGCACTCAGCAGAGATATGGATTTTGCCGCTGCCCGCGTCTGGTATGAGGACCATTTTAGCGGAGCGCCGGCATTTATCCCGATGTTTGGCGATAAAGCGGAGCCGGCTGAGAAGGTAACAGCCAAATCGGAGCTTAGTGCCCCGATTGAGGGGAGCATCGTACTTCCTTTTGAGGCGGCGCTAAAAGGTGTCGAGATCATGCCCGCCAAAAATTCAAATGGCACGCTCACAGTGAAAAGTGTAGATACCGGCCGCGTGTTGTCCGTTTCCAAAGAAGCGCAGGGCGGAATTCGGATTACCGTCCGCCACACAGGAGACATAACGGCAGAATACGGCCATTTGAGCGGGACAAGGCTGGCGGCCGATGACTGGGTGCAGAGCGGGGACAGCATCGGCTGGCTGCAGGAAACGGAGAATGCTTCGGCTCCGCTGCTATTTTTTGCGGTTATGAAAGACAAGACTTATATTGATCCCGCCGAAGTGGTATCGTTTGATTAGGGTTCGGGGCATCGGGCTGTCACTGCACCCCCTGTTCGTATTGGTTATGTTCTTCTCGGTCCTCACCGGACAGTTTCTGGAACTGCTCACTTTATTCACAATTGTATTGATCCATGAAATGGGACATGTCTGTGCGGCCCTGCTTAGCGGGGTGACGGTGAAGTCTGTGCAATTGCTTCCTTTCGGGGGAGTGGCGGTTATGGAGGATCATGGACGTCTTACTGCGGTGCGGGAGATCGGTATCGCGCTTGCCGGCCCGCTGCAGAACGGTGTGATGATTCTCACGGCGCTTGGGCTCCAGCAGACCGGGTATGGCAGCAGTGCGTTTCTTGCTTATTTTATACAGGCAAATGCCATTATCGCACTTTTTAATCTCCTGCCGGTTCTGCCCCTCGATGGGGGTAAAATCTTTCAAGCGGCTCTTAGCCTGCTGCTGCCGTATTACTTCACACTACTGTGGAGCGGCAGAGTAAGCATCGTGGCCAGTGTGTGTGCTCTGGTCTATGCGCTGCTGCCGCTGGGCAGCGGCGGAGGACTCCGGCTGAACCTGCTGATGATCGGCTTGTTCCTGCTGTATTCGAACCTTACGGATCAGCGTAATTTACCATACCGTTTCGTTGCTTTTTTGATGAATCGAGAGTCTGCATATGAGCGTTATCAGCAGTCAGGAAGTGCCGCACACCCGATAGTTGCCTTCTCTGCGAAACCTTTGGATGATATATTGCGTCTATTTAAACGTAACCAATATCATTTTATCTATGTAATGAATGAGGAGAAGAATGTGGTGGCCGTTGTGCCGGAGCAGAAATTGATTTCCTCTTATTTTGGAATGTAGGGTTAGACCGTATCCCTTAAATGAATGCGGCATATGCTTGATTTGAACCAGAGGTGAAGCCATGAAACAAATGATCGTTCACTGCACGCAGTCTATTACCCGGATGGCTCTTCTGGAGAATGGGAGTCTTGTGGAATATGCGGCTGAACACGATCAGCAGCAAGGACTGGTCGGCAGCTATTATAAGGGCAGGGTTGTAAATGTTTTACCAGGCATGCAGGCTGCTTTTGTTGATATTGGACAGAAGAAGAATGCTTTTTTATATGTAGATGATGTTCTGCCTCCACATTTGGAGAAGCAGCCGGAGGTCAAGCCCTCTATTGAGATGCTGCTTAAGCCCGGGCAGGAAATTGTCGTCCAGGTAAGAAAAGAACCGCGCGGCGGCAAGGGTGCCCGGGTAACGACGCACTATACTCTTCCGGGACGCTGGGTCGTGTACATGCCTTTTGCCGAGTACGTGGGTGTATCCAAAAAAATCAGCCGTGAATCGGAACGTACCCGCCTGAAGGGAATCGGTGAACGGCTGCGGCGGCGGGAAGAGGGGCTTATCATGCGGACTGTATCGGAGGATGAACCGGTGGAGGCCGTTGAGGGGGATTTAGCTTTTCTACGCGCGCAGTGGGAGATGATTAGCAGCCGGTCGCAAGAAACTGTGGCTCCGGCTCATCTGCATAGCGACCTCAGCATTGTCCAGCGGTTCATCAGGGATGCGTTCAATCCGCAGAAGGATGAACTGATGATTGATTCGGCCAAAGCGGTCCGCGAGGCGGAAGCTTTTCTGAATGATATGGCTCCCGGAAGGCACAAGCCTATTGGATTTTACCGTGGACATGAGTCCATCTTCACCGCCTATGGCGTTCAGGAGCAACTGCACAGAAGCTTTGCCCGCAAAATCACTATGGAGGGCGGAGCAACGCTGATATGGGATGAGACAGAGGCGCTTACCGTAATAGATGTCAATACGGCTCAATATACCGGCGGAGCTACGCTCGAGGAGACCGTGACGCGTACGAATCTTCTGGCGGCGGAGGAGATTGGCCGGCTTATCCGGCTGCGGGACACAGGGGGCATCATCATCATCGACTTCATTGATATGGAGCAGGAAGAGCACCGGAGGATGGTCACTGAACGGCTGGAGGGTGTGATCAGCCGTGACCGCACACAGACGCACATTCTCGGCTGGACCCATCTTGGCCTTCTGGAGATGACCCGCAAGAAAGCCAGGCATGATTCGGCGGGTTTTACCCCGGTAATCTGTCAATGCTGCGGGGGAACCGGCAAGGTTGGCGCGTGGCTGGAATAGTGTCTGAATTCACAATAAATCTGTTTTTTATCTAGGCATGTTATTGACTGTCTATAATTAGTATGATAGTATCGTTAAGTATGTGTCTGGTTATTCTAATCCTGCACATGCTGTAACCGCTCCGATCGGGTACATAAGCGCGGTTCCCGCGGGAATTTGCCACCTAGACTAGGCGAGTCTGAGACATGAGGAGGTGCAAGTACAATGTATGCAATTATCGAAACTGGCGGTAAGCAATACAGAGTCCAAGAAGGCGATGTATTGTTCATTGAGAAGCTGGAAGCTGAAGACGGCGCAAGCGTAACGTTTGACCGTGTCTTGGCTGTTTCTAACGAAGGTGGTTTGACTGCAGGAACTCCGCTGGTAAGCGGCGCGTCTGTAACAGCCAAAGTCGAGAAGCATGGTAAGGGTCAGAAGGTTGTAGTTTACAAATACAAACCTAAGAAGAACTACCACAAGAAGCAAGGTCATCGTCAACCGTACACTAAAGTAACTATCGAGAAGATCCAGGCGTAAGAAGGTGCGTTAATGATTAACGTGCGGATTACACGGGTGTCTGATCAAGGTGCGATTGTCGGTTTTACTGTAAAAGGGCATGCGGAGTTCGCTAAGAAGGGCTGGGATATCGTGTGTGCCGGTGTTTCCACTGCTACATTTGGAACGGTGAACTCGATTGAGAAGCTGACTGGTGTGATTCTGGACACTTCAACCGATGATGGATTTCTAAGCGGAACCCTGGTTCCGGTGGATAATCCTGAAGTTTCCGCCAAGGTTCAGCTACTGCTGGAGTCTATGGTCGTAATGCTCAGCGATATCGCAGAATCATACGGGAAGTATATTAAGATACAGCAAGTCATTATTTGAAGAAGGAGGTTGACCAACATGTTGAAATTGGATCTTCAGTTTTTCGCATCGAAAAAAGGTGTAGGTTCCACAAAAAACGGACGTGATTCCCACTCCAAACGTCTTGGCGTTAAGCGTGCTGACGGTCAAGCAGTAACCGGCGGCAACATTCTGGTTCGTCAACGCGGAACCAAAATTCACCCCGGCACTAACGTAGGCATCGGTAAGGACGATACCTTGTTCGCTTTGGTGGACGGTGTAGTGAAGTTCGAACGTTGGGGCCGCGATCGCAAGAAAGTGAGCGTGTACCCGGTTGATGTCGCTCCGGTAGCAGCGGCGCTGGAAGCGTAAGCTTTCCGAACAAATCGCAAGTAGAAGCCTCCGGCATGAGTGCCGGGGGTTTTTTTGCAGAAAGATAAGAAGTTATAGGACTCAAGCTTTGAATGCTGGTGACCTGCGGAGAAAGCCTGTGTTATACTGGGAAATGGTAAATATCAAGCAAAAAGAAACGGTTACATTGGCATGAATTTTGCGAACTGAGGGACGGGGAGAAAGAATGAAATCCTGGAAAAGTATTGTCTGGGCTGTCATGTTATCCGTATTGCTTCCTTTGGGTCTCGTGTATTGGCATACCTCCCTTTTCACATGCCTGCTGCTCGGCGTATGGGTAGCTGCGGTGCTTGCTTTCAGCTTTGTTTACAACCGGCGTCATTATGAAGAGGAACTGTGCTTACAGGAGAAAACTCTGCAGCAGGCGGCGAACCGGACACTGAATCATCATCGTCATGATTGGATGAATGATCTGCAAGTGCTTTACGGATATATCCAGTTAGGCAAGCCTGATAAATCCTTGGAGTGTGTGGGAAGAATAAAGGAACGAATCGCGCTGGACAGCCGTATTTCCAAACTCGGCATACCGTCGCTGGTGTTCTATTTACAATCTTTCCGTACCTTCAGAAGCAGTCTGGAACTGGAAGTGCAGGTGGAGGAAGGATTGCAGCTTGAGGACAAGCTTAGCCCGGAGACGGGCGATGAGCTGACTTCGGTGATTATGCAGACGGTAAGGGCTTATCAGTACAGCGGACTTGCTCCACAAGGCGATACGCGGAAGCTGCGCCTTGGTTTTTCACAGGATGGAGGAGACATTCTTATCTCTTTCGAAAGCGAGGATGATCATGGCAATCCGGAGCTGCTGCAGGGGCAAATTTATAATATAGTACAAGGAAAAATCATAAAAGCGGACCAGACAAAACGAGACGAAGCTTGCGTGAAGCTGCGGCTGCCGCTGAAGATGTAAGGAAGGTGAGTATAAATGTTCGTAGATAAAGCCAAGATTTATGTAAAAGGCGGCGACGGCGGCGATGGCCTCGTGGCGTTTCGCCGGGAGAAATATGTGCCGGAAGGCGGACCTGCCGGCGGCGACGGCGGGCGCGGCGGCGACGTTATTTTTCGTGTGGATGAAGGCTTGCGCACATTGATGGATTTCCGTTATCAACGCCACTTCAAAGCTGAACGCGGAGTAAAAGGGCGCAACAAAAGCCAGCATGGAGCAAATGCCGAGCATATGATCGTGCGTATCCCTCCGGGAACGGTACTGATCGACGATGATACCCAAGAAGTAATCGCCGACATGACCCGTCATGGACAGCAGGTGGTGGTTGCGCGGGGCGGACGGGGCGGACGGGGAAATACCCGTTTTGCCACGCCGGCTAATTCAGCTCCTGAGCTGGCGGAGAACGGTGAAGAAGGACAGGAACGTTATATTATCATGGAACTGAAGGTAATGGCCGATGTGGGGCTTGTGGGCTTCCCGAGCGTGGGGAAATCGACGCTGTTGTCGGTGGTTTCTGCGGCTCAGCCCAAAATTGGGGCATATCATTTTACAACGATAACTCCGAACCTGGGTGTGGTCGATGTTGGGGATAGCCGAAGCTTTGTCATGGCGGATCTGCCGGGATTAATTGAAGGTGCCAGTGAAGGCGTTGGTCTTGGCCACGAATTCCTGCGTCACGTTGAACGTACCCGTATTATCATCCATGTGGTGGATATGTCCGGCTCCGAAGGACGCGATCCTTTCGAGGATTGGGTCATGATTAATGATGAGCTGAAGCAATATAATGCGAATCTCACTGACCGTCCGCAAATTGTGGCGGCGAACAAAATGGATATGCCTGAATCGGAGGAGAACCTGATTTCTTTCCGTGAACGTGTGGCGGAACTGCGGCCGGATCTGGAGATTATGCCGATCTCTTCTCTCACCCGGCAAGGGGTGCAGGAGCTGCTCTACCGTGCAGCGGATATTCTTGACAGTATACCGGTTGCCCCTGTTGTTGAAGAGGTAGCGGAAACCTCGGAGCGCAAAGTGTATAAGCTTGAAACGGAAGAGGACAACTCCTTCACGATTACCCGCGACAATGATGCCTTTGTGGTCAGCAGCCCTCGGATTGAGCGGATGCTGAAGCGGATGCAGCTTAGTACACATGATGCTATTCTTAAGCTGGCCCGCACACTGCGCCATATGGGCGTGGATGCAGAGCTGCGTAAGCGCGGCGCGGTTGAAGGCACGATTGTCCGTATAGGTGATTTTGAATTCGAATTTGTTGAGAACAGCAGCTACTATTAAGTCATTGGCTGCTTATGCCGCATATTAACGCCGACTGTGTTTCCCCGGGGAGACACAGTCGGCGTTTTTTTTATAGAGATACCTAATTCAAGCTAATTATGCGCACCCAAAAAGTTGTTGCATTTTACAGGCAAAATCCATTATAATGTCCACTATAAAAACACAAAAGTCTTTGGGGTGAGGACGTTCGTGAAAGAGCGCTATTATTTGGTCCGGGAGGACATATTGCCTGACGCCGTGCTGAAGACCATGCAGGTTAAGCAACTGCTTGAAGCGGGAGATGCCAAGACCGTACATGAAGGTGTAGAACAGGTGGGGCTTAGCCGCAGCGCATTTTATAAATATAAGGATGGCATTCATTTGATTCATCAGTTGGAGCGCGAGCGGATTGTCACAATCTCCATTGATCTCGAACATGAATCCGGCATGCTGTCTAAGGTTCTGGGCTGTGTTGCTGTACATGGCGCCAACGTGCTGACGATTAATCAGAGTATTCCGCTGCAGGGGCGGGCCAACGTGGTGATCTCTGTAGAGATATCGCATTTGAATCAGGAATTGGGCGATATGCTTGATAGCATGAAGATGATCCCCGGGGTGAAGCGCGCTTTGATTATTGGACAGGGTTAATCTTCTATGCAGCATATAGCGGTATATTCAAGAAGTAATTCAGTGAAGCTGAGACGCACATAACTTTTAGGAGGATTCAAATGAAGCCGGTTAAAGTGGGGTTGCTGGGTCTGGGAACAGTGGGTACGGGAGTAGTCCGTATCCTGGTTGGGAATCAGGAGGATCTGAGCAGTCAGGTTGGCTCGCCGATTCTCATTGAGCGTATTGCCGTAAAGAACACCGAGAAACCCCGCGATATTGAAGTGGATGCTGCAATAATCACCGATGATCCTTGGAAAGTTATCCGTGATCCTGAGATTGATGTAATCGTCGAGGTGATGGGCGGAATCACGGGAACGAAAGAGTACATTCTTGAAGCGCTGGAGCGCGGCAAACATATCGTAACAGCCAATAAGGATTTGATGGCGCTGCACGGCTCGGAAATTCTGGCCAAGGCTCAGGAGAAGCAGTGCGATGTGTTTTACGAGGCGAGCGTGGCTGGCGGGATTCCAATTATCCGCACGCTTATTGAAGGCTTTTCCTCAGATAAAATCATGAAGATTATGGGCATCGTGAACGGAACCACTAATTACATACTGAGCAAAATGAGCCGGGAAGGCGCCTCCTATCATGATGTGCTGAAGGAAGCGCAGGAGCTGGGATATGCCGAATCAGATCCGACCTCTGACGTGGAGGGCTTGGACGCTGCCCGCAAAATGGCCATTCTCGGCACCCTGGGCTTCCGTACCAATGTTGAACTGAGCGATGTCAGTGTAAGCGGCATTTCAGGAGTGAGCAAGGAGGATATCGCTTTTGCCAAAAGACTGGGGTACGAGATGAAGCTGATCGGCATCGCTGAGAGCCAGGAAGACGAATTCAGCATCAGCGTGCAGCCCACAATGATCCGCGCCAGCCATCCTATTGCTTCTGTGAACGGTGTCTACAACGCAGTGTATGTTTACGGTCAAGCCGTAGGAGAAACAATGTTCTATGGAGCCGGGGCAGGCGCAATGCCGACAGCTACCTCTATCGTAGCCGATCTGGTCGCCGTCATTAAGAACCTGAAGTTGGGCGTGAATGGACTGAAGCAGATTGTTCCTTACAAGCAGAAGAAGCTGAGAAGCGATGAAGACATTTTTTATAAAAATTTCCTGCTGCTGCATGTGGACGACAAAGCGGGCGTACTGGCCAAAATTACACAGGTGTTTGCTCAGTATGACGTCAGCCTTGATTCCGTGGTGCAGCAAGCCAACCCGAATAATCCTGATGCTGAAATCATTATAGTAACGCACAATGCCAGCAAAGCGAGCATGAACAAAGTAATGCGGCATTTGGAGCAGCTTAAGGTCATTCACCGCATCAAGAGCCACTATCGTGTGGAAGGATGATCACCGGATTCTATCCCTTCCTTGAGTTCAGCTTCGCGCAATAATTATGAAGGAGATTCTACCAGCTATGAGTATGTACGGAAGGTCTAGAGTAAAAGTGCCCGCCAGTACCGCCAATCTGGGGCCGGGATTTGATACGCTGGGTATGGCCCTGTCGCTGTATGCCTGGATTGAAATGGAGGAGGCTGCCGAAACGGTATTTCACCTTTACGGTGATGAGATGACAGGTGTCGCACGGGACAAAAGCAATTTGCTCTACCGGGTGGCCCAAATGGTTTTTGCAGAAGCTGGTGTTACAATTCCTGAGCTCTCCATCACCATGTATTCCGAGATACCGCTCACAAGGGGCCTTGGCAGCAGTGCGTCAGCGATTGTTGGCGGAATGGCTGCGGCTAATGCTATGATAGGTTCACCGCTGGATAATGCCAAGCTGTTCGATATGGCGACCGCTCTGGAAAAGCATCCCGATAACGTCGGAGCATCGCTGTTCGGCGGCATGATTACGGCCGTTTGGGATGGTAAACATGCCGATTACATACGGATTGAGCCGCCGCAGGAGCTTGAAGTGCTAGTCGTCATTCCTGAATTTGAGTTGTCGACTGCGAAGGCGCGGGGTGTGCTTCCAGACAAGATTACGGTAAGCGATGCTGTTCATAACATTAGCCGTACTTCCCTTTTAACAGCGGCGCTGGCTGCAGGCAGACTTGATCTGATCGGCCGGGCGATGCAGGACCGCCTGCATCAGCCGTATCGCGCGCCGCTTGTGCCCGGTATGGAGAAGCTGCTGGCTGAAGCACCGAAGCATGGGGCGCTGGGCATCGCGCTTAGCGGAGCAGGGCCTACACTATTGTGTATGGTTGACCGGAGGGAGAGCCGTAAGCAGGAGCTGGAGCTTTTCCTGGTCGAAACGATGCAGGAACACGGAATTCCGGCACGTACCTGCTGGCTGTCTCCTTGCATTGCGGGTGTCACTACTGAGCTGCTTGCAAGAAACGGGATGCAAAGCGAATCGTTTTTGGATATGATAAAAGGAGAACGAAAGTCATGAAATCAATAGCGGTTTTGCCGCAGGGCTCGGTATCGCACGAAGCGCTGTTGTATTTGTTTGGTGGTGAGCCTCTAAAGATTGAGCATCATAAGCTGATCTCCGATGTTTTTCTCGCTACCGCGGGCGGAGTGACGGATTACAGCGTGATTCCAATTGAGAATACAATTGAGGGCTCGGTCAGCCTGCATATTGATTGGCTCATCAATGAAGTGAATCTGCCGATGCAAGCGGAATGGATCTTTCCGTCCGTGCAGAATTTGATCGGCAACTCTTTGGAGTTTACAGACAGCGGGGGGAATAAGGATTTCACCAAGGTGGTTAAAATTCTTTCCCATCCTGTCGCTATGTCGCAATGCCTGCAGTTTATCCGCAAGCATATCCCTGGGGCTGAGCTGGAGTCGGTCGGAAGCACTTCCGAGGCGGTGGAGATTGTCTCGAATAATCCCGGCAGAGGCTGGGCTGCGATTGGCACGGCTCTTGGGGCGGCGACCCACGGGCTTGAGGTTGTAGAGCGGCGGGTAACGGATCATAATAACAATTACACTCGTTTTGTGCTGGTTGGCCAGCAGAAGCTTGAATTACCCCGGACGAGCAGCGGAGACAAAACAAGTATCCTTGTAACCCTGCCGGAGGATTTTCCGGGAGCCCTGCATCAGGTGCTGTCTGCATTTGCCTGGCGGCGTCTGAATTTATCTCGTATTGAGTCACGGCCAACGAAGAAGAAGTTAGGTACTTATTATTTCTATATTGATGTGCTGGAACCGATAGAATCGGTCCTGCTGCCTGCGGCGATTGAGGAAATTGAGGCCTTGGGCTGCCAGGTGCGGATTCTGGGATCGTATCCCACATACACCTATGAAGAAGAGAAAGCGGAGGTGCAGTAAGTTCATGGCTGAGCAATGGATCTATCTGGATGGACAACACGTAACAAAGGAAAATGCAAAGGTATCCGTTTTTGATCACGGGTTTCTATATGGTGACGGCATTTTCGAAGGCATCCGTATTTATAACGGAAATATTTTTAAATGCAAGGAGCATCTGGACCGGCTATATGATTCAGCCAAATCCATCATGCTGGATATTCCGCTGACTTATGATGAGATGCTGGAGGCCATGGCTGAGACCATTCGCCTTAACGAAATGCGCAACGGCTATATCCGGCTGATTGTGTCGCGCGGCGTCGGCAACCTGGGGCTTGATCCCCGCCGTTGTCCCAAAGCGAGCGTAATCATCATCGTAGAGCAACTGGCTATTTATCCGGAGCAGGCATATCTGAACGGTCTTCGTGCGGTTTCCGTATCGCAGCGCCGCAATATTCCGGATGCGCTGAATCCGAAGATCAAATCCCTGAACTACCTTAATAACATTCTCGTCAAAATCCAGTCCAATCTGGCGGAAGCGGACGAAGCGATTATGATGAATGCCCAAGGGTATGTAACCGAGGGCTCAGGCGACAACATTTTTATCGTCAAAAGAGGAATTGTCTATACCCCGCCTTGCTATCTAGGAGCGCTTGAGGGTATTACTCGGCTAGCCATCATTGAGCTGTGTGCGAAGCTGGGGCTGACGCTCAAGGAAGAGCCGTTCACCATGCATGATGTGTATATTGCGGATGAGGTTTTCTTCACCGGCACAGCAGCCGAGGTTATCGCTGCCCGCGAAATTGACGGCCGGGTTATCGGCGCAGGCCAAGCAGGTCCAATTACACTGCAACTGCTTGAGGAATTCCGAAATGCTGTAGACAAAGACGGCTATAAGGTCTGGGAATAAATCGAAAATTTGCGAATATCAGAAACAATCCTTTCATGCCAGCCATGGAAGGATTTTTTTTGTTGTGATAGATGTCAATCGCCCATGGGCTGCATAAGATGTAGTAACGAAGGAGGCGGCTGTACCGCTTATAACGAAGCTTGGGGGTAAAGCCATTTAATTTGGACCGCTCTCAGGGCCGGGAGGCCCAGAAAACATTTAGGAGGTTAATGCTGCGTGAAAATACACATTGTCAAACAAGGCGATACGCTGTATGCATTATCGCAAAAGTATGGAGTGCCGCTGCAAACAATCATCGAGGCAAATCCGCAAATCAGCAATCCTGACGTGCTTGTCATTGGTGACAAAGTCAAAATCCCTGCGGGCGCAACCCCGGTTCCTGACAATAATGAAGTCTTCTACAAGCATACCGTGAAACAAGGCGATACCTTGTGGAAGCTGTCCAAAGCTTGGGGAGTCACACTGAAGGACATGATTGATGCCAATCCGCAGTTGAAGAATCCGAATGTTCTCATGGTTGGTGAAGTCGTCAATATTCCTAAGAAAGGAAATAATTCTGCCGCCAATCCTCAGTCCGCAGCTTCCACAGTCATCAACAAAACAAATCTTGGCGCAAAAGAATATACGGGACCTAAAGAGCAGCCCTCCGCGGTAGCCCCCAATGTGAACAAGGCTCCCGAGGTAGCTCCCATAGTGAACAAGGCTCCTGAAGTAGCCCCCATAGTGAACAAGGCCCCTGAAGTAGCTCCAATTGTGAACAAAGCTCCTGAAGTAGCTCCGATAGTGAACAAAGCTCCCGAAGTAGCTCCGATTGTGAACAAAGCTCCTGAAGTGGCTCCTATTCACGAAGTGATTCATGAAAAACAAAGCCTGTTTGTCCAAATCTCTGTTCCTGCACAGGAAGCAAAAACCTATGAGATGCCGGAAGAAAAGTCCAAATCGGAGGTTCAGCCTACTTCCTGGTATGAAAATAAAGTATCGCCATGCGACAAATCAGCCGGCTATCCAGGTCTATATGAGAATCCATATTTTATGGATTGTCCGCCGGCATATCCGTATTATGAGCCGATGGCTGTCATGGGCATGAATTCAGCTCCAAATTATATTCAACCGGCTGCCTATATGCCGGATTGTGTAACCCCATATTCCTATCCGGGAAATATGTATCCATCTGCTGATTATCCGGAAGCATGGCATCCAAATATGGCGCCGGAATACAGCAACATCAGTCCGGTCAGCGAAAATCCTTCATATGTTTCGCCTCAGTACGGCGGACAGTCCATGAATCTTCCTTGGCCCTCTTGCGGCTGTGGCGGAGGAATGCCTGTTCAACCAATTCAACCGTATTCCTATGAGCAGCCTATGTATAATAACTATCCAGCCTACATGCAACCTCAGCCGGGAATGATTTCACCTTATGGTATAGGGATGGAACCAAATTCCAATGCAGCACCGGCAGGAACGTTCTCCGGACCGCTGGTTTCCAATATTCCCTCCTATCCAATGTACCCAGGAATGGAAAACTATGCCCATAACCGGGTGCCGGAAATTCAAGACCCTGAGTTTATCCAACAGGATGTACCGCAGGCCGTTGAGCGGGAAAGATCCGAACCGGCAGCAAAAAGCAAAGGCGGAGAAACAAAAGCTTCCTCTGCTAAAGTGAAAACATCAGGTCAAGCTACCATCAGATCCAATAATGCATCGGCCAAACAGCGCTCCAAACAAAGTACACGTAAAAGCACGGCAAAGAAAAACAAAAACCCCTGGATTTCGCGTTAAATCCACATGAACTGAAATGGCTGTTCTTAAGCGTGCTATGCTGCGTTCTCATGCGCATGGCACGCTTTAATATTTATTTGTCATATCCAGTCCCGTGTGGAAGCTGAGTTTGAAGTACTGAATCATGGTAAATTTATTAGTAGTGATAACTTATTTTTAGAAAAAGTATTGCATTCTGTTTATGAACATGATATATTATAAAAGTTGCTGGTGACGAGATGATCGACGCCAACAACGAGCTTGATCTTTGAAAACTGAACAACGAGTGAGTATCGGAAATCACGTGAGTGACTTCCAAAATGAGAATGCAAATTCTCGTCAGATGTTTCAAAATGAGCGAATCGCTCTTTCTATACTGTATCTTCTTCATCCACTCAGGTTTGAGTTGGACCGAAGAGGATACAGGTGACGCTTGCTTCGCAAGCGTCCTTATTGGAGAGTTTGATCCTGGCTCAGGACGAACGCTGGCGGCGTGCCTAATACATGCAAGTCGAGCGGAGCTTACCCTTCGGGGTAAGCTTAGCGGCGGACGGGTGAGTAACACGTAGGCAACCTACCCTGTAGACTGGGATAACTACCGGAAACGGTAGCTAATACCGGATAATTCCTTTCTTCTCCTGAAGGAAGG
>NZ_KB910518.1:738295-738445 GCF_000374185.1 Paenibacillus sp. HW567
CTACCGCCAACTCATCTAATGAGGCAAGAAGATCCTGTTTTTGTACAGAGACACTAGTAATGCCTTGGTTCATCTGGCACACTCGGAGCGTTGCAGCAATGTCGGGATTAAGGAGTTATCTTCAACGCTTAGTGTCTCTGAAAGTTATTT
>NZ_KB910518.1:738545-1796061 GCF_000374185.1 Paenibacillus sp. HW567
CATGTAAGACCCCTTGAAGACGACGAGGTAGATAGGTTGGAGGTGGAAGCACGGTAACGTGTGGAGCTGACCAATACTAATCGGTCGAGGGCTTATCCAAAGAACTAAAACGCAAGTTTCGTTTCGGATTCAGTTTTCAGGAATCAAGTTCCTGAATCAAGCATTTGCACCGCAAGTGCCCGTTTGGTGGCGATAGCGGAGGGGTTCCACGCGTACCCATCCCGAACACGACCGTTAAGCCCTCCAGCGCCGATGGTACTTGGACCGAAGGGTCCTGGGAGAGTAGGACGCCGCCAAGCACAGAGACCACTGTTGAATTGATCAGCAGTGGTCTTTTGTTTGCAAGCATACCTCTTGTGTTGAAATAATGTAGTATCATCTTGAAATGGAAGAGGTTTTTCCTTGCTACTTGCAATAAAAATATGTTGCTTTTATTATTGAGGTTTGATAAAATATTATCTGTTGTCGAAATAATAATTATTATGGCTCGTTGGTCAAGGGGTTAAGACACCTCCCTTTCACGGAGGTAACATGGGTTCGAATCCCATACGAGTCACCATTATCTTTATAAATAAATAATTGCATTTATCGGAATAATATGCTAAACTCATTAAGTTGCTTCTTTTAACGGAGGCTTAGCTCAGCTGGGAGAGCATCTGCCTTACAAGCAGAGGGTCGGGGGTTCGAACCCCTCAGCCTCCACCATATGAGTTAACAAATTGTATAATCTTTTTTACTGACGCGGGGTGGAGCAGCCCGGTAGCTCGTCGGGCTCATAACCCGAAGGCCGCAGGTTCAAATCCTGCCCCCGCAACCAATATGGAACCGTGGTGTAGTTGGCCTAACATGCCTGCCTGTCACGCAGGAGATCGCGGGTTCGAATCCCGTCGGTTCCGCCATTTATGATTTAAATTGAGTAATCTTTCTTTTCATACCGTATGCGGACGTGGCTCAGCGGTAGAGCATCGCCTTGCCAAGGCGAGGGTCGCGGGTTCGATTCCCGTCGTCCGCTCCATAATTTGCGCCCTTAGCTCAGCTGGATAGAGCGTTTGACTACGAATCAAAAGGTCGGGAGTTCGAATCTCTCAGGGCGCGCCATTTATACCTCAACATTATATTTTGCCGGCGTGGCGGAATGGCAGACGCGCTCGACTCAAAATCGAGTGGGAAACCGTGGAGGTTCGAGTCCTCTCGCCGGTACCATAATTGAATTAACGCTCATTGGATGATAATCCGGTGAGCTTTTTTATATTTGTATCACTTCACTCATTTTGTCAGCAGACGCGGTTTTTGAAATGTATTCCAGGTGCTAAAGTTCGCCGGGCCAGATCATTTTGGCGGTATGAGTCATTAGGTAAACAAAAGAAAAAGGCGGCAAAAGCCACCCGAAGTTAGTAACGGATTATCTCTGAACAGGAATGAAGATGTCCACATGACAGGTATCTGTGCTTTCGTCCCATTCAATGTACTGTTCAATGGTAGGTAAATCCAACTGCTTGTATTCGCTTTGGGGCATGAACTCGCCATAGATGCGCTTCCATGTCTGGCTAAGAATACCACCCGAAATCGTGCCTTTAGCTGTAAATACAAGCCAGCTAGCAGCGGGGCACAGGTATCGATCAAAGCCATCAATATCCTCTCCGGAATACTCAATGCCACACATATAATCATCATTACCCTCATCATTATACCCGAAGCACAACCCCAAGTCACATAGATGACCACCGATTTCCTGTAACTTCTGTGCTGTTCCATCCGACTTGACAATTGCCCATGTTCCTCCACCATAAGGTGTTGTCCGGCGAATCCCAAGCACATCAAAAGAATCCTTATTAAGTACCCTGTAATTCATTTCATTAACCCCCATGATCATAAAAGTAAAGGTCAGGCGGGTATAGAATTTTAGATTAGCATCTGACGATCTGGCCTCCTGTGGTGTGATTCCATGCATACGTTTGAATGCCGAGGAAAACGCATCTGCGGAATCATATCCGTACTTTACGGCAATATCCAATACGCGCTGTTTTGTATTCTGAAGGTCATATGCCGCGCAGGATAACCGTCTACGACGAATATATTCCGATAACTGTATCCCAGTGATTGGTGCAAAAGAACGCTGAAAGACTGAATAGGGACATGCCATAATACCATTAATTTCCACGGGATCGATTTGTTCCGTCAAATGTGTTTCAATATAGTCAATAGCCAAATTCATTTTGTCAACCCATTGCATTACCAGCCCTCCCTTCCCAACTCAAGAATAGCAGAATGGATTTGTATTCATCCTACTTTCTCTGTACAAATATTCACGGGTACACTCAATATTAGGCAATTCGTTCCATGATAATTAACGTCCAACTCATTCATAGACTACCGTAAAGATAGAGACGGAACCCTCAGTGACTGCAGTCTACGTTCAAGGAGGTATACTTCGATCTCTATTCGCTGCTTGCATTGTATCAAATTTGCTACATTTGGAGCAATAAATTACCGGAGGTTTCCTCTGAGGAGCAAGAGCAAATTGCAAGATTACTGTCAGACTAAGGAGCCGCCCCATTCTGGGAACGATTACGAAGTGAAAAAATATTAGCCGCGGCGGAGGAAATGTACCGTACTTGAATCCAACTGTTGCTGATGTATTTTGGGCATTGTATTCTCGCAAAACTTCGGCTTGCCTTGAAGGATCTCAATGGAAGAATCCATGACAGTGTATACCTGGAAATATCCCCTCCCTGGAGCATACGCTCCGTTAATTTGGTCAATGGTAGGGGCGGGCTGGTTCTACTTCAGTTCTTTCCGAGTTCTTCCCAACGTTCCAAAACGGTTACTTTTTCAGTGATCGTCGGGAAGTCAGACTGGCTCTGATTTCAACGGAAAAACCCGCGAAAAACCTTGATTCTACAAGGCTTTTCGCGGGTTTATATTCCTCCTCTTGGACTTAACTTCTACTCATGTCGCAATAGAGTGTGCGGCTCAAAATTCGAGTGGGAAACCGTGGAGGTTCGAGTCCTCTCGCCGGTACCATAATTGAATTAACGCTCATTGGATGATAATCCGGTGAGCTTTTTTATATTTGTATCACTTCACTCATTTTGTTAGCAGACACGATTTTTGAACTATATTCCAGGTGCGAATAAATGTTGGCCGTTGTTGCGTAATCACTGTGTCCTAGCCATTCTTGTACTTCCTTTATGCTGATACCCTTAGACAACAATAAGCTTGCGCAGCTTTGACGTAGATCGTGAAATCGAATATTTGGCATCCTAAGCCTCTTTAAGGTTAGATTAATATTTTGACTTCTGAAAACAAAATATCTTCAGTAACATTCTCAATTTGTGCCGTTTGTGATACAGGAGGGACAGATTCCACGTATGCGCACGAAAAGTTTGAGGGTTTTGACTCATGACAGGGAGTTCTCCTTTCAAAAGAAGAAAATGGATTTCAGCGATTGGACAAGTCTATGCAGCGCAACATGTGCCCGTGGGGATTCCATTTAGAAGGGGACATTAGACCGCAAGGCACTTAATGAATGGTGGAGGGGACGAGCGATTCCGGCCAGCCGTGACGGAATTAAAGAAGCGCTGCTTGAATTAAAATTATCTGCATCACATTTGGAATGGAGAGCCATCAACTTCTTTCACATTCCTTTTTCGGAGGACGGAGGAAATGTATTGTTTGGGCGAGGGTCATCTCATGCCGTCAGTCTGAAGTCGCCAGACAATACCTCTGATGGCTGGTTGAAAAAGAAATGGGCGATTATGCAGAGCAAGCGCTGTCTGCTCAAAGGGGGAAGCGGGGCTATCCAGCAGCAGCCGCACAATGAAGTGATTGCCAGCAAAATCATGGAGCGGCTGGGTATTTCCCATGTTCCGTACACATTGATGAAGCTGGAAGATTACCCCTACAGTGTGTGTGGAAATTTCATTACCCCTCAGACGGAAAAAGTGTAGCTGAGGTTGACTGGCTTTTTTATCGGAACATGAGCATGCTGGCATCCTACAAATCTTCAGCAGATTTCCTGTACTCTTTTGGAGACAGCCCCGTATAGTTTTTGAACGCTCTCGAAAAATGATACATATTTTCATATCCAACCCGAACTGCAACTTCCCTGATGCGAGTGGCGGGTTCTTCGAGCAGACGTTTGGCCTTCTCCATCCTTTGTTTCATAATATACGCTGAGAAGGTGAGGCCAACCTCCATTTTAAACCATGTACTAAAATAGGTATAATTCATTGATACCAAGTTAGATACCTCGGCCAGGGTGACCTCGCCTAAGGGGTGTTCTTCTATATACTGTTTGACTAGGCTAATCGCAGATTTAGAACGTACCCCGGGCTGCGAATAGGCCCTATTTATAGAGTCTAACTGTTTGAACAGGTGCATCTGAATTTCCAGTAGAGAGTGATGACGGTTGAAATCATCATCCCGGCAGATATTTTCCGAAGGGAGCTTATCACAATGCCATCTATGCATCTCGGTGAGGATCATCAGATACATCTGACGAATGGAGGCTGTGTCTATGGTCTGCAGCCGTCGGGAGGTAAACCAATCCGCAATCTCTTCTTTTGATTTCTCAATATTGAGTGTTCGAAGATTTTCCGATAACCTTTCAATCTCTATGTCATTAAGCGGAAGCTGTATCCTTTTGTCATTCATTGCTTTAGCAGTGAGGACGAAGGAGCCTTCATACAGAATACGGTACGAAAGGATACGACCGGTCTCGATGTTCGCGTCATTAATATTTGAGCATGTATATGCGCTGCTTAGGGCGGCCATAACTCTTGTGCTGCAGACCACAGCAAGATGATCGACAAGTTTACGGAGCAATAACATCAATTCATCAATCATAACGTTCTCATTATAATTGATAGCAATAGTGCCTCCATCTCTATCGGCATTTAACGTGACACACCGGATTGCCTTATCCTCCATATTAGCCATAAGCAGGTCTTCCAGCATTACTTGTATACGCTCTGTATTTGGGATATGTCCGGCATGATGCTTCTCATACAGAAAACGAAATATAGACCATTTCGCTTCCAGACTCTCATAACCAGATAAACCGGTTGTCATCTTAGTGAGATCGTCCCCATGCAGTGTAGCGATAAGCTTTGCTCTAATTTCATCGGTGAGAGTATTACCGGAGGCTGTTGTGGCGCTTTCAGCGGCATAGTTGTGTTGCAGTATGGCTTTATTCAGTTGCAATTCGAGTTCAGACAGCCGGACGGGCTTAAGAAGGTAGTCTACAATTCCATATTTAAAGGCTTCTCTGACATAACGGTAATCGTCATGACCGCTCAGTACAATAAATTTAATCATGGGGTTGGTTTTTGAGCACTCACGGATAAGAGATATTCCATCCATACCCGGCATCCGGATATCCGAGATTATAATTTCAGGCTTATAGTTCTGAATAGCTTGTTTGGCTTCCAGACCATTGGCTGCCATTATAATACTACTTATAGCCGGGTGAGAAATACGGGTGATTTTAGATTTTATATCTTTGCGTATCAGTTCTTCGTCATCCACAATCATGAGATTCAGCATATACCGATCCTCCATTTCCACCTGAATGAATCTTAATAATAAACCATCATGAATCATTGATATACAGGAGAAAGCTATAGGTTACAGTAAAATAGAACATTGACTCAGGTTAGTACGTCAGCAGCGTTTAAAAGGTATTGTAAAAATGGTTCGTGTATAGCGATTTTCCATGCTTTCCATCTTCATTGAATAGCCAAATCCATAAGAGAGCCGCAGCCGGTTATTAATATTTCTCAGACCTATTCCAGTACCATCCGTGTTAAAGGCAGGCAAAGATTGAGTAATATCTTGTTCCGTTAGGAAGAATTGATTAAGTTCGTCCAATCTCGAGGGTGTAATGCCGGTACCGTTATCCGTAATTACAATGACAATGCCATTCATGTCATTTAATTTGATGTCAAGAGTGATCTGAAGCTCATTCGGATGACTCATGCCATGTGCAATACTATTCTCCACAACAGGCTGCAGGATAAAGCGGATGATCTGCACTTGGAGCAACTGCGGGTCGCAGGTCCAAGACAATTGTAGCTGTTCGCTATACTTCAGCTTCTGCAGCCGGAAATAATTTAACACGTGATTGATTTCTTGCTTCATTGTGGCCCATTCAGACTGGCCGTTCATATTATACCGGAGTATTTGACTAAAGTCGGAAAAAGCCTCAGAAACATCGTATAGACCGGCTATTTCCGTCTTGGCGCTGAAGAGATTGAGTGTGTTATAGATGAAGTGAGGATTGATCTGGGACTGTAGCGCTTGTAGCTGTACATCCTTAAGCATTGTCTCCCTTATGACCCTATCATTAACTAAAGAGTCGATCTGAACCAGAAGAGTATTGAATTTCTCAGTAATGACTCCAATTTCGTCATTTCGCTCCACCGGAATTAGCTCGGTAAAGCCGGTACGGATGGACTGGTCCATGGCCCGAATGCTGGCCTTTATTTTAACGAAGGTCTTTTTAAGCACCTGATAGAATAGGAGAAGCGACAGGACCATTGCAGCCACGAAGCTGGACGTAGTCATCAACTGGTAGGAGCCAAGGGAATGGGGGAGATCCTTCTCCATCCCAATCCTATACCCAAGACGGTCAAGCTGCTCCACCACATAAAGATGCCCGTTTAGGCCAAAGGAATCGCTGGTGGTTAATTGTTGCAGCAGGGCAGGTGCCAGGGAACCTGCTCTGCCGCCATATTGCAATTGTCCGTGCGCATCTGTCACAAAGAGATACGGACTGTCTACCGCCAACTCATCTAATGAGGCAAGAAGATCCTGTTTTTGTACAGAGACACTAGTAATGCCAAGAAATACCCCCTCCCCCGAAACAATCTTTTGCAAATAGGCATAAGAATTCTCGGCGGGAAGTTCAATCCAGCGGGATATTTCCTGCGATTCCATAAAGGAGTCGTACCAACTGTTACCTTGTACAGCTATGTCCTGATAGAAACTTCCGAACCCTTCAGGAATGCTGCGGTTATTCATATACACCTTGATATTATCAATCTCTACCTGATTGTACTGGAGACTGAAGTAGACAATGGGGTGAATATTCTGAAAATACTGATCTAAGGAACCGTTTTGTACATCATAAGGCTCAGCTAGAAATCCTTGCAGCCGGGAATTGTAGGTAATATTGTGACTAATACTTTCGACAAGGTTCATCTTACCTTCAATCCTGTTCTTAACGACAGTTAGCGTCTGCATCATGCTGCCAAGAGCTTGCTCCTTCTGAAACGTATCAGCCTGAATGTAAGAGTGAACAGCCAGTAAGCTGAACGGAAGCAGGATGAAAAAAATATAAGAGCCAGTGAGGCGCTGTTTAATACTGAGCCGATTCCAGTATCTGCATTTCATGAGTCTATTCTCCGTTCAACGTTTTTTTCAGTATACATCAAATCGTAAGCGTTTTCTTTGTGATCTGAAATTAGGGTATCAATTCTGAAATAGTGATATTTTCAAGGAATACCGGCAAGATTATATTGATTACAGCGCTTGCAAGCGGCAACATGAGCATAGACAAGAAAGCCGGAGGTGGATGGAGTGAGCAATTTGGCTAAGGCTGAAGGACAGCTCGGAGCTGCGAACAAATCAAATCGCTGGTTCAAGCTGAAATCGCAGATGGAGCTGCAAAGCATGGTGTGGCCCGGGCTGATCTTCCTATTCATTTTTGCCTACATTCCCATGTATGGGATTTTAATTGCTTTTAAAGATTACGACATGTTTTCAGGTATTAACGGTTCTCCGTGGGCAGGGTTTATACACTTCAAAGAGTTTTTTACAGATCCAAATTTTTTTAATGTACTGCGCAATACACTGGCCTTGAATGGATTAAGCTTAGTGCTGGGATTTCCTGCTCCCATCCTTTTTGCTCTACTGCTCAATGAAATCAGCAGCGCCAAGTTCAAACGATTTGTACAAACCATTTCCTACCTGCCTCATTTTGTGTCATGGGTTGTCTTTGGCGGCCTGATTATGAATGTGCTCTCGCCTACCAACGGGATTCTCAACCATTTGCTGGTGTCCTTGGGACTGTTGTCGGAACCTGTTTTTTTTATGGGAAGAGCTCAGTATTTCTGGCTTATCCTCGTTCTGGGAGGAATCGTAAAGAGTTTAGGGTGGGGGGCCATCATTTATATTGCAGCCATTGCCGGCGTCGATCAGGAACAGTACGAAGCTGCGACAATTGACGGGGCAGGCCGAGTGCAGAAAATGAGGTATGTAACGCTCCCAAGTATTATGGGTACCGTTGTTGTCATGCTGATTTTTGCCATAAGCGGCTTGCTGAATTCCGGCATTGAACAAATTCTTGTACTCCAAAATGGACTCAATCTGGATACAAGTGAAACCATCGACACATATGTCTACAAAATCGGATTTCAGCAGATGCGATATTCATATTCCACTGCCGTAGGCCTTGCCAAATCAGTTATTGCGGTGATCCTTCTGGTCAGTGCCAATTATTTTTCGAAAAAGTTTACAGAAAAGGGTTTATTTTAAGGGGGGAGCGGAATGAGTGTAAAAAGTACTGGGGAAAAATGGTTCTCCGCCATGAACACCATCATTATGATCATTATTATGATTCTGATGCTTGCGCCCTTCTGGTTCTCTATCGTCGGCTCTCTTAATGAAGGGCTCGATTATATGAGAGGAGGCGTGTACTTCTGGCCGAGAAGCTTCACTCTGAGCAACTATAGGGGAGTCTTCTCTGAGCCGACGATATTTAATGCCTATCTGGTAACCGCTCAGCGGACATTACTCGGTACTGTAACTCATGTATTGTTTACCTCGCTGGTTGCCTATGCTATGTCGCGGCCAAATTTAAAGGGGAAATCCATCTACATGATGTTCATTATGTTTACTATGTTTTTTGGCGGGGGGCTAATTCCTACTTATCTGCTGTACCAGGATCTCCGGCTGCTGGATAACTTTCTCGTCTATATCATACCGGGGCTGTTTGGCGTGTGGGACATGATTATCTTATTATCATTCTTTCGGTCCATTCCCGAAGCTCTTATAGAATCAGCCAAAATGGACGGTGCGGGAGAGTTCCGGATCTTCTGGAGGTTCATTCTGCCTCTGTCGATGCCGGCCCTCGCGGCCATTGCACTGTTCACAGGGGTTGGACACTGGAATTCTTACTTTGACAGTCTGATGTTTACTTCCTCTGAATCACTTCAGACCGTGCAGTTATTTTTGATGCGATTGATGACGGACGCCTCCTATGCCCAGGGCGTGAGTGCTCAAGCCGCCAGTCAACTGCCGCAAGCAGCGAAAAAGGTCAGCCCGGAAACGCTTAAGCTGGCGATGATGATTGCTACTACAGCTCCGATACTGGTCATCTACCCCTTCCTGCAGAAATATTTCGTTAAAGGTGTAATGATCGGCTCGATTAAAGGTTAGTCTCCGCCATTTAGATTGAAATGAGAGCGGATTAACGTTAGCTCACGATAAGGGGGAAGAAAAGAAAATGTATAAGAAGAAAAATATCTTCGCATTAATGCTGGTTCTAGCTATGCTGGGCAGCTTGCTGAGTGCATGTTCGGGAGGGAATCACAGCAGCGGCAATTCCACCGCAAACAACAGTGAGAGCAGCGTGGCCGGGAATAGTACGGACAGCAATTCCGCCGACAGCAGCGGAGGAAAGGATGACAAATCTCCGCTTACGATTAACTGGTTTGTAGCGGCCGAAGGGTACCAGAAGAAATGGGATACAGAAAATGTTCTTTTGGATAAGATGATTACAGACGATACCGGTATCACGATCAAATTCACAAGCGGAAATGATGAAAAGCTGGGCGCAATGATTGCCTCCGGCAATATCCCTGATGTAGTGACGGTGTATAATCCTTCCATACAGCGGAAGACGCTGGAGAAGTCGGGACTTGTGGCCCCGCTTGACGAGCTGATTAAGATATATGCACCGGATTTCAAAGTGCCGCAGTCCGCTCAGGATTGGTACCGTAATGAAGACGGCCATTATTACGGGCTGGTGAATTTTTTCTATGCCAAAGAGAAGATGCAGGAAGGCGTGGATACACTGGCAACACATATTGATATTACTGCCCGCAAAGATATCATGGACCGGCTCGGCATAAAACCCGAGGATTTCAGCACGAAAGAAGGTACGATTGAGGCTCTTAGAAAAGTAAAGGCGGCCAAGATAAAATATAACGGTTTCGATATGATACCAGCGTACTTTGATCATTACAATCTGATTCAATTTTTCGGAGCGTCACCTGAAACGAAGGATGGACAATGGCAAGATACGGTGCGTACTCCTGAATCGCTGGAAGCGTTTAAGTTTCTGAATCAATTATACCGCGAGGGCTTAATGCCTGAGGACAGTGTAACTTTGACGACCGATCAGAAGATTGAAAAGGTGACTGCCGGAAGCGTATTTGCCAAGACAAGTGTACTTGTGAAATGGGATGCGCTGTACAATGCCGACCCCAATGCCTTGTTTGTTCCGGTAGGACCGATAAAAGGCGATGCAGGAAATGCGTTTCACTTCACTCCAAGCCCGTTATCCGGCTGGATGCTAACAATGGTCGGAAGCAAAAGTAAACATCAGGAGCGTATAGTTAAGCTGCTGCAGTATTTGTCTCAGGACGAAATGTCACTTAATGCTGTTCATGGACCGCGGGGAATTGCGTGGGACTATGATGAGAACGGCAAAGTCAAATTTACAGAGCAACGTGTCAAAGAGTATGCGGCCAATCCGGACAGCGCAAAGCGCAAATATGATGCCAATTTTGCGTGGCTTGTGGATTGGGTGCCCGTTAAGCGTACCTGGCCGGCTCCAGCCAATGATTTAGAAAAGGTAACCGCAGAGCATGATGCCTATTTTGAACAATTTGCATTCAATGATCTTGCACTTGAAGCAGTGACTGTAGAGGGAGGAACAATCGAGGCTGGCATTGAAGCGAAAATCAAAACCAACCGGGAAAAGATGCTGGCCAAAATCATCCTGGCTAAAACTGAACAAGACGTAGAAAAACTGTTCAACCAAATGCTTAAAGAAGACGATGAACTAGGCTTCCAACAGGTTAGCGAATATAAAAATAAAAAGTTCCAGGAAGCAAAAGAAAAGCTGGGGATCAAATTTGCCTGGCCAGCAAATCAATAAGCAATACGATATAAAGCGCCGAAGAGCGGGAAGATCCCATTTCCTGACCTTAATGTCCCGCCGATCATTATAATAAATAGAACAGCACATCCCATCGGAAACAACTTCGAATGGGATGTGCTGTATCAGCAGAGCTTTATCTCTGGGAGGTAGGGGCGACAATAACCTCATATACCGAGACGGATGCCGGTTGCTCAACCGCATACAGAATGGCAGAAGCGATGTCCTCGCCCGCAATAGGTGTGAGCCGTTGTGCCAAAGCATTGGTAAGAGCGACGCCGTCTTCATCCGTAGAGGTCGTACCCAGCTCGGTGTCTACTGCGCCTGGACTGACCAGGGTTACACGGATGTTCTGGTCAGGATGCAGCTCCTTGCGCAATCCGCTAGTAATTGCTCCAACAGCGAACTTGGTGCCGCAATAAACAACTCCGCTGGGAAATACCTCATGTCCGGCTATAGAAGAGACATTAATAATATGCCCTTCATTACGCTCTTCCATATGGGGCAGAACCGCAGCTATACCATACAGGACACCTTTAATATTTACATCAATCATTGCATCCCACTCATCGACTTTTAGCTTTCTTATATAGGAGACAGGCCCGATGCCAGCGTTGTTAATGAGAATGTCAATTTTACCGTAAGTATCAATAGCAGCTTGTGCCAATGCCTCCAGATCACTCCGGGAAGTCACATCGGTCACCCGGTACTCGGCTGTTCCGCCTGCGGCTTCAATTTCTTGCTTCAAAGCCAGCAGCCGGTCCTCGCGGCGTGCCCCCAGCATCAGCCGGATGCCGCTTTGCGCCAGTTTTATTGCTGTAGCAGCGCCTATTCCGCTGCTGGCTCCCGTAATGATTGCTACTTTATTTGCCATGTCGTGTTCCTCCATTTGAGAATCTCAGTTTTTTTACAGCAGCATGCCCCCGGAAACCTCAATCCTTTGAGCGGTAACCCAGGCCATTTCCGGACTGCACAGGGAGGCTATGACACCGCCGATATCTCCGGGTACAGCAATTCTCCCGAGTGTAGTCTGTGAAGCAATGAAGGCTCTGAACCCCTGGTTATCTCCATGCCCGCCGCCGAAATCGGTATCAACCGGACCAGGAGCGACAACATTGACCCGGATTCCTCGGGGTCCCAGCTCTTTGGCCATATATTTCGTCAATATTTCGACCGCCCCTTTGGCAGCAGCGTAGATACTTGCCCCCGGTGTTGTAAAACGGGTCAAGCCGGTTGAGATATTCACAATTCCGCCCTGATCGGCCAGTAAGGGGCTCAGCTTCTGAGTCAGGAAGAACACACTTTTCAGGTGTACATTAATCATTTCATCAAATTGCTCTTCAGTGGTATCCAGAAAGCCATTCATGGCCCCAGTACCGGCATTGTGAATCAGATAGTCTAGTTGGGTCTTGTTCCATTTCTGCGTTAGCAATGCGGTCAGACTTGCGGTAAAGTCAACGAATGAAGCATTGTCTGCAGCATCCAGTTGCAAGGCGACCGCTTTCCCACCGGCTTCTTCAATTTCGCTGACGACCGCCGCCGCCTTATCCTTTTCCGATTTGTAGGTAATTACGAGATCCTTACCCGTCCTGGCTAACGCAAGTGCCGTATCTCGTCCGATTCCGCGGCTGGCTCCGGTCACAAGTGCAATCTTCCTGTTCTCTTCCATAATATCGCTCCTTATTATGATTTACTTTCCTGTTACAGCAAGCTAAGCCTGTGTAAACCGTATCCTATCACTTAGAGTTATATCTAAGTCAAATTTTTTTACAAAGGGGAGAAATATGATCTATTCCATTAAGGATGTAGCAAAGCAACTCAGCATATCTGCACATACGCTAAGGGTTTATGATAAAGAGGGTCTGTTTGTTGGAAAATACAGGAACTAAGCTTGAACGCAAAGCTATTTTTCATCTGATGGTTGCCAACGAAGGCAGAAGCTATATCCCTGTATATGTGAATTATACGAACGCAGGCTTCCGGCCCGAGCGGGATCAACTGCAAGTACCGGTGTATCCGCCGGAGATTGCCGGGTTCCATGGCCCGTGGACGGAAGGCCCCGGATCTTATCATCTCCGGGATTATGGTTTTGTCGGCGGGGGAGGCCCGGTGTTTGACTGGGATCTGCGTACTACCTTACCCGGGCTTTACGTAGCCGGACAGGCGTTGCTGGGCGGTGGCAGTCATGCTACTTCGGCGGTGACAGGCAGATACGCAGGGCGAAAGGCAGCGGAAGCTGCTGCAGAATGTGACTTGCTTGAGCCTCTGCGAAGCTTCATTGAACAGGAAAAGCAGCGTATATACGAACCGCTGTCCCGCAGCAGAGGCACGGGCTGGAAGGAGCTGCAGGCCGGAGTCTGCCGGGTCATGCAGGATTATTGTGGGGAATTCAAGAGTGAAAAGACAATGCGTCTTGGCCTGCGATGGTTTGAAGAGATTGCTGAGAATGAAGCCGCAGACGTGTATGCCAACAATCCGCATGAGCTGTGGCGTGTACAGGAGGCGCTCTCCCGAATTACCGTCGGGAAGCTGATTCTTGAATCCTCTCTGGCCCGGCGGGCGAGCAGCAGAACACTTGATTTCAACCGCTTGGATTATCCGGAATACGATCCGCCTGAATGGAACAAATTCGTTACCGTCAAGCTGGAGGATGGGCAGATCAAGACAGATGAGCGGCCGCAGCAGTATTGGCTGCTTCCCCCGTATTCCAGTCAGTATGCCGATAACTACCGTCTTCACAGCGGCAAGCGGGGGGCCGGAGTGCAGAGGCGCTAGTACGGCAATTGCTTCGCAGCTATGCCGATGTCTATGGGAAAGGGAGCTGAAAAGTGAAATATAATGCAAAGTTCATTAGAAATCCCGCGACGCTGAATGCGCCGATAGTTATTGATCCGGAGCTGTGCATCAAGTGCAACCGTTGCACTGTTGTATGCCGGACGAATGTGCTCATGCCTGATCTTACGCGTCAAGTGGAGCCGACCGTGTTCTATCCGGAGGAATGCTGGCTGTGCGGCAGTTGTGTGGAGCACTGCCCGGCGTCGGGAGCTATCGAAATGAAGCATCCGCTTACTATGCGTATCGGCTGGAGACGCAAGGACAGCGGTGAATTTTATCGTATTGGCGGCAAGAAGCCTTCTGATCTGTAATGCCAGAAACCCGAGTTCACCACCTCAAAAAAGGAGTAGCCATGTCATCGGTTGCGGACGGGCACTTTCAGACAGTATTGCACAGGCGGTCATCTGGTATGAGCAGCAGGGGTTCCGCAGATTCAAAACAGGGCTTATCCTGTATCACCCTGATGAAGTCCCGGAGTTAGCTGCAATGGGATTTACTTGATCATGAATATCAAGAACCATTGAGGTAGTATACAGTTTCTATAATAGTGCCGGAAATGAAGAAAACAAAGTATTCAGGTCGGAAAAAAGTGTTGACTAACTTCACTTTTGTAACTATGATAGTTACAACCGTATCGGGAAATACTTATTTGCCGGCACAGACTATATCTATCTAATTCCAAGGGGGAAATATCATGAGCATATTGGTGACAGGCGCAACAGGACAATTGGGTGCATTAGTAGTAGAGAAACTGCTGGGAACTTTGCAAGCAAGCGAGCTGGCTGTGAGTGTGCGCAGTGCCGGCAAGGCTGCAGAACTGAAGGCCAAAGGCGTGGATGTGCGTGAAGGGGATTTCACCAATTCTGCCTCATTGGAGCAAGCCTTCGCGGGTGTTGAACGTCTGCTGCTCATCTCGGGAACTGAAGGAGATCGCTTCCAGCAGCATAAGAATGCTATCGACACCGCTAAGAAAGCAGGCGTCAGTCAAATCGTATACACTAGCTTGGCCCAGGCTGACAACAGCACGCTGAGCCTTGCCCCAGATCATAAGAATACGGAAGATTATCTTAAAGAATCAGGAGTGGCATTTACTATTCTCCGAAACAACTGGTATCTGGAGAATGAAGCTGACGGTATCAAGGCCGCTGCACAAGGCGCGCCATTCGTGCATGCTGCAAGCTCTGCCAAGGTTGGCTGGGCTGCGCGCCGTGATTATGCGCATGCCGCCGCTGCGGTGCTCACAAGCGAGGGACATGCCAACAAGGTCTACGAGCTGTCGGGAAAGACGATCACTCACGATGAACTGGGCGCTATCATTGCCGACGTGATTGGCAAAGAAGTTCAGGTCCAGAATCTTACCGCCGCTGCTTACGATGAAAGACTGCAAGGATTCGGCCTGCCTGAAGGTGTTGCCGCATTCGTAACAGGCTTTCAAACGGCAATCGGCGAAGGTGCTCTGGATGTGCAGAGCGAAGATCTTGAGAAGCTGCTTGGCCGTCCGCAGCAGCCATTGAGTGAAGTGATTGCAGCCATTTTAGCGTAAACTGACACTACCAGTTCATAACAGAAAAAGGGTCACTCTTAGCCATGCAAGGCTACGGGGTGCCCCTTTTTTCGCTTAGTTATCCTGTTGACCCGTCGTGTGTTTGAACTACATATTCTGGAATCCGTTGGACGAGAAACGGTTCGGCCCCCTTTTACAAGCTTATCTCATGAAATTGAATCAAAAAAATATTGCAATGTGATGTTAAATAATTTATTGTAGATAACGTAGATCTACAATAAATTACTTCGTATGCATAGGGAGGCAACATGCAATTCTCCAAAAGTACAGATTACGCCCTACATGCCTTGGTTCATCTGGCACACTCGGAGCGTTGCAGCAATGTCGGGATTAAGGAGTTATCTTCAACGCTTAGTGTCTCTGAAAGTTATTTATCCAAAACGTTATCCAAACTGAGACAGGATGGAATTTTACGTGCTGTGCCAGGGGTGAACGGAGGATATGAGCTTGCCAGGCCGGCGGATCAGATTACATTTCTTGATGTGATTCAAGCAATTGAAGGAAGGCAGCAGTTATTCAGATGCTCAAATTCAAGTTCGCAGCAGCATCAGTTGTTAGCAGAAGATGAGGCTGCGCAGCAAGATCAGAAAAACTTGGCGACTAATGGTTGCTTGATTGAGAAGGTGATGAACGGTGCAGAACAGCATCTGTACCAATATTTGCGGGAACAAACAATACAATCGGTATTGGATGAGGGTCTTGAACGACGGAACCATGAGGCAAACAAGAGGTGATAAGCTTCTTGCGCTTATATTATGGATATTGTAAGTCCGTGAAATCTTTATTTAGGCGTGAAGAATGCGTTCTGCTGGAGTCATCGCCGCGCTTATTGCGTTAGGAATCGGTCTTTTTCTCCGTAAAGGAAAGATCAGGGCATCGACTAGGAACCTCTAAATTATTAAGAAAGCGTGGAGAATAATTATGAACGATGATTTTTTTAATGCAGCCATGTGGGAAAAGGTATGGAAAGACGAATCCGATATAAAAATCGCAAGGATGAAAATGAATGGAATTGATCCTACCCGGTCTTTTGACCATAAGGCCAAGACCTTTAACGAGCAATCATTCAACAAACAAGGAAGAGAACGAACCAATCGAATTATGAATTGGCTAGAAGGACAAGGAGTTCAATTCGCAAATTCATCAGTGCTTGATATTGGTGCCGCGTCGGGCGTGTTCTCGGTGCCATTTGCAGAGAAGGGTGCCCGTGTTACGGCAGTAGAGACCTCTCCCCCGTTGATCGAGTTGCTGGAAGCAAACATTTCAAGCTTCGCCGAAGACCAGGTGAAAATTGTACCCGAACCTTTTGAAGTCATTGATGTGTGGTCCAAGGGCTGGAACCGGGCCTTTGATCTCGTCTTTGCCTCGATGAGTCCAATCATTCACAATTGGGAGAGTGTGGAGAAGGTACTCCAGTGTGCCCGAAAGTTCTGTTATATCAGTATGCCGATTCTCCATACGCAGCACAGTCTAGTTAAAGAAATTTGGCCGCTTGTTACCGGTCAAGCCTATCAATCGAAGCTTACCGAAATGGGTTATCTGCTGCACCTGCTGTATCTGAAAGGATATGCCTACGAAACGCTGGTTACTTTGGAAGAAAAGACGCGGGAGGTCTCCGGAGAGATGGCTTTGCAGGAAGTGATGACGTGGCTTGGACATCACCGGCTGCCTGTTGATGAGCGGAATAGGAGTATTGTAGCCAGCTATTTAGAGCAGTCCTATCCATCAGGCAAAGTTGTCGTTCAGGAGGGTGGACGGTTTGGCAAGGTACTGATTCGCCTATAAGCTCACAATAAATAAACAACAAACCAGTACTCTTTCCGAGCCACCTGTTGAAATAGAGTACTGGTTGTTCTCTTGTACGATACTTGTTAGAAGCTGATGCGTAGTACCTGTAAAAGACCTTAGCTCCCCGTTGTTAATGCGGGCGCTAAGGCCTTTTATTTTTTGTTATTCCATAGGCATTTCGTTAAAGAAAGCTACATCATCAATCGCCAGCCTCACTGTGCGGTGACCGGGCTTCGCCGCCTTGCCGATGGCGATCAGCATAACAGGAGTGTATTTCTCCGGAATATCAAACGCTTCTACAAGTCTAGCCTGGTCGTAACCGCCCATTGGGACCGTATCATAGCCTTTAGCGCGGGCGACCAGCATAAGTTGCATTGATACTAGCCCGCCGTCGGTGTAAACTTTTTGGTGGATGGCCTCGGGCGACATGTTCGAATACATGCCGGTATAGCGTTCCACGAACGATTTAGCCGTCTCTGCAGGCATGTAATCCGCATCGACTGCCATTCCGTAAATTTTCTCGGCCCATTGATAACACTCCAAATCTCCGAGTACCGCAATGACTGCCGAAGCCTCGACCACCTGCTGCTGATTGAATGCAATCGGAAGCAGCTTCTGCTTCAGCTCCGGCGAGTCGATAACGAGGAACCGCCACGGCTGCAGGTTAGCGGCTGAAGGAGCCAGTGTGGCTTGCCGCAATATTTCAGTCAATTCCTCCCGCGAAATTTTGATCTCTGGATCATAGCTGCGAACCGACCGGCGTTCTTGAATAACATCAAAAAAAAGCTGGTGCGCCATCGTGTGCGATGGTTGTGAAACCGACATGGTTCTCTCCTCCTTTTGGCCTGAAAAAGCTGCATACAATATTGTTGTTTGAACAACACTTGTTGTATTTCTATGTTATTATGACAACCGGATGGTGCACAATCATCAATAACTATGAACCGTTGGATAGACAACACCATTCCTATAATGTCGTTTTATTGGGGGGATCTTAACCATGACCATTAAAAAGAATGAAGCTGATCCTCGTGTGATACGTACACGGCGGCTTCTTCAAGACGCTTTTGATTCACTAATTCAAGAGAAAGACTTTGAAGCGATAACCGTTAGAGATATTGCAGAGCGGGCTACTGTTAACAGAACGACTTTTTATGCGCACTTTGTAGATAAATTCGAGATTCTTGAAGCCAAGCTAATGGAATCATTTATGACAATCATCAATCGTAGAATCAGCGGTCACGAAGTATTAAATGAAGAAACCATTCAGAGTATTTTTTTGGGTGTATGCGATTTTCATAAGGGTCTAAGCACTATGTGCAAAAGAAGGTATAAATCGCTTGGACCTGTATTCGAAATTCAAATAAAGGAAAAAATTCAAACGATACTTCTTTCCTTTATAGACAAAGACAAGATGCGACCGAGTCCAAACGCGCAATTCTTAATAAATACAGCTTCTATCATGTTAAGTTGGGGGATGTATGGGGCGGCTTACGTTTGGAACAATGAGGGGCAACTAATAAATGCGGAATCATTTGTTAAACAGACTACACCCTTATTGATGAATGGAGCCAAAGAACTGCTGGGATAGGTCCTGCCGCAATATGAACTAGGATACCCAGTCATTGAGCTTTGCGTATTGCAGGTATATCTGTCCGAATAATTATGACGATCTTTCATCGTTAACATGACGAAGCTTCTGCGGACTTGGTATAATACAAGAAAGGAACCGAGAAATGGAGTGAACGGTATGGCTGAATCCCGGAATAAATCTTACACACTCATGCACAAAAATGAACCCGTGGCTGAGATTGAGCTGGATGAAGCGACAGTCTCCATTTCAGCAATTGGACAAGTCTATGCGAAGCAGCATGTGCCAGTAGGGATAACTGTCAAGCGAGGAAAAATAGACCGCGCGGCACTGAATGAATGGTGGAGAGGCCGTGCGATTCCGGCCAGCCGGGACGGGATTCAAGAAGCGCTCATTGAACTGAATCTGTCTACGACTCAAAAACTGCTGGATAAAAGCTTCGGACTCAGCTTGTCCGACCAGTATTGGATTCGTCCATCTGCATCAGATTTGAGGTGGAGCGCTATTAACTTTTTCGACAACCCCTTTTCGGAGGATGTGGGGAATGTGTTGTTCGGGAAAGGTTCGTCAGATGCCATGAGCCTGATGTCGCCGGACAACACCTCCGATGGCTGGCTGAAAAAGAAATGGGCCATTATGGATGGCAAACGCTTTCTAGTGAAGGGAGGAAGCGGGGCCACCCAGCAAGAACCGTACAATGAGGTGATTGCCAGTAAGATCTTGGAGAGGCTGGGCATTCCCCATGTTCCGTATACGCTGATGAAGCAGGAAGATTACCCCTACAGTGTGTGTGAAAATTTCATTACCCCGCAGACGGAACTCATTACCGCCTGGTATGTGATGCACACCCGGCAAAAGCCAAATCATATTTCCGTGTATCAGCATTATGTGAACTGCTGTGAGGCGCTGGGCATTCCCGGCGTTGTTGAGGCATTGGATAGAATGATTGTACTGGATTACCTGATTGCCAATGAGGACCGGCATCAGAACAATCTTGGCGTGATACGCCATGCGGAGACATTGGAATGGATCGGGCCTGCGCCGATTTATGATAGCGGCTCTTCGCTTTGGTTCTCCAAGCCGCCCAGTTTGATTCGTACAGACGGCAAGCTAACCTGCAAGCCGTTCAAGCAGGATCATAATGAGCAAATCAAGCTGGTGACATCCTTCGATTGGCTGGACTTGTCTCTACTAGACGGAATTGAAGATGAGGTGCGGGATATTTTCCGTGGTTCGCTCTTTGTGGACGAAGCTCGCTCGAACGCGATTTGTTCCGCTCTGCGAGGGCGGATTGGGCGTTTGCAGGAGATAGTTCTTTCCCGAAATCCGCAGGGCTGGGTGGATGACCACAGCGCTGATGTGAAAGAGAATATTGCGTACAGCGGTCCACAGGAGAATAAAGAGGAGCGGGAACGGTAAATACACTGTGTGATGTTTAATCCACTGACAGAAACGTCTCTACGAAGATGAATGCGTGGAGACGTTTTTGTGTTGGGAAGTAATTATTTTGATTTTTCCTGGTTTTTATAACCATCATAACCCCATAGCAGTAATGCAAGCCCACTTACCGATGCTCCTAACCAACACACCCCTGCCCAGCCGGACCAAGCATACACCTGAGTTGAGGCAATCGAGCCTGTTGCGCTGCCTATCGAATAAAAAACCATGTAGGCCGCAGTTAAGCGGCTTTGTGCTTCAGGGCGGGTCTTGTAAATTAAGCTCTGATTGGTGACATGTACGGCTTGGACGGCCAGGTCAAGCAGCACAACCCCGACAATAAGATAACCGATAGAACGGTACACAAGCCCAATGGGTATCCAAGCGATCAGTAAAATGAATAAGGAAATGCCGGTTGTGACTCGGGCATGGCCAAGATCGGCCAGTCTGCCTGCATAAGCGGCTGCAAGTGCCCCCGCTACTCCGGCAAGCCCGAAAGCGCCAATGGCTGTGTGTGACAAAGATAGTGGAGGACTGCTTAAAGGTAGAACCATTGCTGTCCATAAAATACTAAAAGCCACAAAAATCAGCATAGCCAGCAAGGAACGTATCCGCAGGATTGGCAGGTCACGATACAACTGAAATGTAGAAATGACAGCCTTGGCATAGCTCAGTCTGGTTCGTTCCGGTTCCTGTTTAGGCAATAAAAGAAACAGAGCTACGCTGCCAAGCAAGGTGAGACTTGCCGAGAATATGTAGACAGACCTCCAGCCTAACCAATCGTTTAAAGTACCAGCAACCGTCCGGGCAAGCAGTATTCCGATGACAATGCCACTGGTTACAAGTCCAACTGTTCGCCCGCGTTCTGCCGGGGGGCTAAATGTGGCGGCAGTGGCAACCATCGTCTGGGCGACAACAGCTAACAATCCAACGATTGCTATCCCGGCAAACAGAACAATGCTAGATGAAGAGACTGCTACTGTAAGTAATGCCCCCGAAGAGAGGAGCATCTGTGCTGATATCAGTTTACGCCGATTTAACAGATCTCCAATGGGAACCAGGAGGAGTAAGCCTGCCGCATAAAAGATTTGTGTCACCGTAACCACTATGCCAATAGAAGAATGCGAAATGTTGAAGTCGCTGGCAATGGAATCAAGCAAAGGCTGCACATAGTAAATATTAGCCACAGAAAGTCCACTGCAAAATGCCAACAAGAGGATAACGGAACGAGACAATACAGTTTGCGATTGTGAGCAAGCTTGTAGTTGATCGGATGAGTAATTCATAGATGAAACACCTTTCTTTAAAAAATGATCTTTTGTATACCGTTCGGTACAATTGTATTTAGTATCATACTCTAGGATTTAAGACAATGTCAATAAGAACGAAATGTGTTTATTAAGACAAACTTGACATTGGTAACACCAGGATTTAACCTGTAATAAATACTGATTGATACAAAAAAGGTGATCGTTATGGGGAGACAACGGGAATTTAATACGGACAAGGCTCTTGATGCAGCCATGAACATTTTTTGGGAAAAAGGCTTTGAAGCGGCATCGCTTCGTGATCTGACGAATGGGATGGAGATCCAGCGTCCCAGCATGTATGCAGCTTTTGGGGATAAGAAGGAGCTGTTTGAAGCAACATTGCGCCGGTATAACACATGGCATGCCTCCCAAGTGAGGTCGCGGTTTCAGCAGAGCACTTCTGTTAGAGCTGCGTTTCGGGAGCTGTTTGAGCAAATCGCTGCAGAAGAGGATGAGGCGACAGATATCCAGCGAGGTTGTTTTTGTATAAATACGATGGTGGAGCTTGCTCCGCATGATCCTAAATTTGCTATTCTCACCCGGGAGCATCAAATGTATTTGGCGGCGATTTTCCAGGAGGCAATTAAGAGAGGGCAGCAAGGAGGAGAGTTGTCCGGTGTGCTGAATCCCGAGGCACTGGCTGATTACCTTGTTGTATATATGGTAGGACTGACTGTTATGATGAAATCCAAGCCGGATCATGTTTTTATCAGACAAAGCATAGAGATGACCTTATCCTTATTTGATGGAGGAAGGTAAGAGCGGTATGCAGTCATTATCAGGCGTTATATGGGTTTTGACCGTTCTGTTGTAGCTTGTTACAATGGGATAAACTACGTGTTAATACTTCGGTATGGATTGGTGGGTCTAAACTTGCAAAATAAGAATGAACCTTTAGATATATGGTTATCCTTGTCTCACATCTTTTCCAATATTACCGACAAGCTGGAAATAGCTCTGCAGCAAGAATATGATTTATCTTTGAAGGAGTTTTATGTACTGAGTTTCATATCCAAGTCAGAACAAAAAAAATTACGACTGCAGAAGCTTCAAGAGATGGTGGGTTTAAGCCAAAGTGCGACCTCCAGACTCGTAGTAAGAATGGAGGCCAAGAACTGCGGCGCTCTGGAAAGACATATATGTGAGGATGACCGGCGGGGTATTTATACCCGGATTACGGAATTTGGTGAAAATAAATATCAGCGCGCATTACAAACCTTCAATCAGGTTCTGCAATCTGAGCTTCAAAAAGAGGGCTTGAAATCAGAATTTCAGGATATCATTCAAAGATTGTTTTAAGAATTTGACAAATGAAATAAACATGATATTATATATGCGTGTGCATGCATTTTATTATACCGAGAGAGGAGTCTTTCTTACATGAAGGATTTATTCAGCCCATATACAATTAAAGGTTTGGAATTGAAAAACCGCGTAGTGATGCCGCCAATGTGTCAATACTCGGTTGACAAAAAGGATGGAGTCGCCACAGAGTGGCATTATACACACTACGTTAGCCGGGCAGTGGGTGGGGCCGGTCTTATCATAATTGAAATGACAGATGTAGAGCCGGATGGCCGGATTTCGGACCTGGATCTGGGCTTGTGGTCAGACGAACAAATTCCTGCTCTCAAGCGGATTGTAGATGCTTGTCACAGCTACGGCGCCAAAGTAGGAATCCAGATCGCGCATGCCGGACGCAAGGCGGAGGATGCTGAAGTTCCTGTAGCGCCATCTGCTATTGCTTTTGATGAAAATTCCAAACAACCCCGTGCGCTTACGACAGAAGAGGTTAAGGGGCTTGTCGAGAAATTCCGCACTGCTGTAGCCCGCGCCGTCAAGGCCGGATTCGACGCTATTGAAATTCATGGCGCACATGGCTATTTGATTCATCAATTTCATTCTCCGCTTACGAACAAACGGGAAGATGAATATGGTAAGGACCTGACCCTGTTTGGCCGGGAGATTATTCAGGCAGCGAAGGGTGAAATGCCGGAGGACATGCCGCTCCTGATGCGTATTTCCGCCAAAGAATATGTAGAAGGCGGATATGGCATACTGGAAAGCACAGCTTTTGCCAAGGAATATCAAAGAGCAGGGGTAGATATGTTTGATATTTCATCCGGCGGTGAGGGACCTATTGCTGCATGGGGCAGACCAGGAACTCACGCAGCGTACCAAGTACCCTTGGCTAGAGCTATCAAAGAAGCACTGGATATTCCGGTGATGGCCGTTGGGAGACTTGATGATCCAATTTTGGCGAATGCAGTTATCGGAAATGAGGAGGCCGATCTGGTGGCTGTAGGCAGAGAAATGCTGAGAAGCCCTTATTGGACGTTAGAAGCCGCGTCGAAATTGAGAAAAGAAACTGCAATCCCTAAACAGTACACTACAGGCTTCTAAGACCGGCTATAGATTGCGTTGGGCGAGACTATATAACATTGGAGGTATTTTAATGACCAGTTCTGCAACTGTACAACCTTTATTCCGTCCGTTTACCTTGGGAAATCTAACGCTGTCCAATCGTATAGTAATGGCGCCGATGACTCGGGGGATGTCGCCTAATGGTGTTCCAGGGCCGGATGTTGCTGCCTATTATCGCCGGAGAGCCGAGAATAGTGTGGGCCTGATTGTGACGGAAGGTACGGTAGTTAATCATGCTGATGCCTCCAATCAGGAGAGTGTACCTTTTTTCTATGGTGAAGAAGCATTAAAGGGCTGGGCCAACGTAGTGTCTGAAGTACATGCGGCAGGAGGGAAGATTATTCCCCAAATCTGGCATATGGGCACACGGGGCCAAGTTAATGACTACACCGAATCCGATATTAGCGAGATTGTAGATGCTTTTGCACAAGCGGCGGGTGAGGCCAAGCGCATTGGATTTGATGGAATCGAAATTCACGGAGCACATGGCTATTTGATTGACCAGTTCTTCTGGGAGAAAACCAATGAACGTACAGACCGTTACGGAGGCAGCCTGATTGCACGTACCCGCTTTGCCGAAGAAGTGGTCAGAGCATGCCGCCGTGCAGTTGGTCCTGATTTCACGATTGTGCTGCGAATTTCGCAGTGGAAGGGAACGGATTATACAGCTAAATTGGCCAAAACACCGGAGGAGCTAAAACAATTTCTGGAGCCTCTGGTTGATGCGGGAGTGGATATTTTCCACTGCTCAACCCGCCGGTTCTGGGACCCGGAATTTGATGGCTCTGACTTGAATTTCGCCGGCTGGGTTAAACAAATTACCGGTAAACCAACGATCACTGTCGGTTCAGTTGGCCTGGATGGTGATTTCACGACCCTTTTCACCGAAGGAAAAGGTGCGGGCAATGCAAGTATCGAGGGATTGGTTCAAAAGCTCGAGAATGGAGAATTCGATCTGGTTGCGATCGGCAGAGCATTGCTGGCAGACCCTGCTTGGGCCGGCAAAATCCGGGACGGAAACTTGGATGAATTAGTGCCGTTTACTCCCGAAGCCCTTCAAACCCTTTCTTAATAAAAAAAGTAATATCTGTAGGGGACAAGAGACTGGCGATACCAGCTTTTGTCCCCTGTATTATTATGTTAGTAAATATAACATGAATTGCGGTTTCTAATTGACAACTCTCCAGCCGCTCGTTATATTTATAGGTAATTTATTCGGAGCCCGCCGTCTGTCATTCCTTAGCAATTTGCACGCAAGAGAGGTGTTCATGATGAATTATGAGAATACAGCAGCAAGCTGGAGCCAGAAGAAACATGGTCCTATACAACCAGACATCATGAATCAAAGCTATTACCGGGAGTGCATCATTCCTTGGAACAGTACGACAAATAAAGGCTCCGCCCTATTTTATGAATTCAAAACAGCCGAATCCTTGAACCGCCCCATACTGATGGTTCCTGACACCTGCATGGATATGATTGTGGAATGCGATCCGGTTGTGCCAAGAGCCTTTTTCTTGGGGCCGAGCTTTAAGCTGCGTTATCTTGACCTTAAACCTGACACTATATATTTTGGCTTTAAACCATACACCGAAAAGGGAATGATTAAGAGCCTCGTGTATCATTACAAGGATCTGGCTGGTGACCGGGTGGATTTGCAGGAGCTGATAAATATTGAGGATTTATGCGAGACCCTGATTGAGGGGATCAGCTTCAGGGAACGGGCGTCCATCTTCAAGTCCTTTGCCCAAAAGCATTTTATTAATTACGACTATAAGTCCGATTTCATTGAAAATCTGCTATGTCTTCTTTGCGGGCATACGGATGAGTTGTCTTTATCTGAAATGTTTACAAAAATCGGTTATTCAGCCCGCCATTGCCGCCAGGTGTTCAGTGACAGCTACGGAATTCCCCCCAAACAATACTGCAGAATTATGCGCTTTCAAAATGCCATTTCCTGCTTCTCTCATCCTTCAAGCACGCTCTCTACGGACTTCAACTACCTCCTGAGCCAAAATTATTATGATCAATCCCATTCGATTAGAGACTTCAAGACCTTCACAAGCATGCCGCCTGCCGCATTCAAAAAGTATATTCTGAACCAGTAAACTTGGAAGCCTTATTTCCAAGTTTTTTTCTTGTATTATAACTTACTGAAAATGTTATCATTGATAACATCGCCGTTTTTTACAATCTTTCTGCGTAACAAAGGAGCATAATTGAATTCAGATGATATATTAACTAACATAAAATTAGGAGTGAACACAATGAATGAACATCAAAACAGAGATTTCGTTACTGTACAAGAGCTATCCGAGGGGTTCAGCGAGTTCAGCCTGCCGCAGACTCAAGAGCTGACTGGAAAGAAAATTGAGCTGTATTATGAGGCCGGACATAAAGCGGTTTATTACTTCCTGGATGAGACTACGCTGGTATGCACAGTTGAATCCGAAGAAGGTTCTGAGAAGGTGGCTGCCATCTATCAAGCAGTTTCTCCGCGTAAGGATATTTATTTCATAGATTTCGTCTGGTCTTACGGAGCCACGAAGTCTGTTACAACGATCCTTGACTTGGCGCAGGGCATTGCGACTACAGCGATTGGTATTTTGCCGGGTAAGGAAGAGGTGCTGGTCTCCCAGTTCGAAAGAGGCGACAAAGGCCTTCCGCTTACTTCGGTTACAGTTGATTTTGAGCATGCTTCTGTTGATGTTCCGTTTACCCCTGACACGCTTAAGCATGCCCGAACTGCCGATTTGGTGGGAAAAAGAATGCAGTGGGTATACAGCGCCAATGACGCGTATGAACACATTTATCTCAACGAAAATTTCTACACCTGGCAATGCCTGAAGGGGATCGAAAAGGGGTTATGCGATACAGATAAATGCCATTATTTCAAGCTGGATGATAACCTGTATTGGTTCATTTGGCAAGAACGTATTGTACCGACAATCGGGTCGGTTATGGAAGACTTCAATGCAATGCGCTCTTACGGGAAAATATACGGGTATGAAACATACGAAATGACCAAGGTCACGAATTTTCCTGTCGGCTCTTTCGCAACGCTGTTGAACGAAACCACATACACCTTCAATAAATGAACAGGGGGCTGTGAAGTATGGAGCACCACGCAAAAATACGCTATGAAAGAGCTATGGTTATCCTGTTCTTTTTCACCTGGGGGTTTACTTTCTTCAACCGGCTCTCGATTAATTTTGTGATGCCGGTCATCATGGATGACTTGCATTTAAGCAGCTCCGATGTTGGTCTGGTCGCCTTTGTCAGTACAATCACGCTGGCCTTCTCTTCGATTATTTTCGGACGGCTCTCGGATAGGCAAGGGCTGCGCAAGCGGTTCTTAGTGCCGGCGGTGCTCACAGTAAGTGTATTCACGCTATTGAGCTTTTTTGCCCATAGTTTTATGGCTCTATTAATTTTAAGAGGGCTGGTGGGGGTAGGGCTTGGTCCTATACTGCCTATGATTATGTCGCTAAACCAGTCAGCTTCTTCTGAAAATAAACTGGGCCGGAACACAGGCTTCATCCTGACAGGAGACGCCATTCTTGCGAGTACTCTGGGTCCTGTCATTATTACACAGCTAACCAATCATTTCTCCTGGCAGACTACTTTGGTTATATCGGGAATTCCGGCTCTTGTGATGGGCTGGCTGGTGCTTAAGCATATTAAAGAGATTGATTCCGCCGCATCTCTGGAAGAATCCCGCGATCCCCAGGCAGAGGCATTACCTGTTCAGCAAGTGCTGAAATACCCCAACATTGCGTTATGCTTCATCCTGACGGTTTTAACCATCGGTGCCTTTTTTATCATTGTGACGTATGCGCCGCTATATTTAACCGAGGTTGAAGGATATAGCGTCAGCAGTATGGGGGTTATTTCCTCGATCATGGGGATCGTCTATATTCCGTTTGCTTTGTCTATCCCCCGCATAACAGACAAATTCGGACGCAAGCCGGTCATCACCTTCACCATTCTACTGTGTTCTGTTGCGCCGTTGTTCATGTTTCTGTTCCCGAATACGCTATTTAGCGTGGGTGCCTACATCCTGTTCGGAGGGTTGGCCGGAACTATACATGTATTCTTGAATACAATCATTCCAATGGAGAGCTTGCCGGATAAGCTCAAAACAACGGGCAGCTCCTTAATTATCGCTACAGGTGAGATCATCGGCGCTGCGGGAATCCCTTTCGCTGCCGGATATTTCGCTGAGTCATACGGATATGCGGCGACTATGCTCGGCTCGGCAATTCTGTTCCTCTGCTCTTTCCTGATGGCCTTTTTCCTCAAGGAATCCAATCGCAGCATCGCCAAGCGGACAGCGGTACAACCGTCAATGATCAAGAAAGTAGACGCCAGCGTCAGCAAATAGGCGGGGGTATTAACTGCATATCTAATCTTTGAAACAAGGGGCTTGTGAAGACACAACCTCTTGTTTTTTGTTTTATTTGGGAGAATTACGCAAGAGAAATGCTTTACAATCTGACGAACGTCAGGTAAGATTGCGGAGTTGAATGAATTTTTTTTGGAGGTAAAGATGAGTACTAAGGTGTTAAGTCAACCAACGTCCAAGCTGTGGGGCAGATCTTTTATTTTTATTATGCTGGCGAATGCCATTATGTTTATGGCTTTTGAGATGCTTCTTCCTACTTTGCCTTTGTTTGTATCCCGTGTAGGCGGGGGTGCCTCGGAGATTGGCCTGGTTACGGGGATATTTATGTTTTCAGCGATTATGATCCGTCCGTTTACAGCGACTCTGGCTGCAAAGATTGACAAGAAATACCTGCTGCTGACCGGGATGGCGATTTGTGCCCTCATGACAGGAGCGTATTATCTTGCGTCGGGTGTGGGGATGATTTTGTTTTTTCGTGTGCTGCATGGACTGGGCTTTGGTCTTGCGACCACTTATTTTGCGACACTTGCCACGGAGAATATACCTAAGGACCGCCGCGGAGAGGGGATGGGCTACTTTGGCGTTGGCGAGACGGTGGCTGTGTCGATGGGGCCGTTAATCGGAACGAGCATCTTGAAAACATATGATTTTCACGGATTGTTTTATGGTGGAATGGGGATTATTCTGCTTGCCATGGTAATGGGAGTGTTTGTCTCGCGGAAGCCCGCAACAATAAATGATACCAATGGGCACAAGGAAACTGCTGTCAAATGGATTGAGATGAAGGTCTTATTCCCGTCGCTGCTTATCATGCTGGTGGGGGTCGCTGCGGGTTCGATCATGTCGTTTGTGGCGCTTTATGCGGGGGAGAAAGGGTTCGATACGGTTGCCTGGTTTTTCTTTGTAGTGGCAATTTCCAGCTTCCTGGTACGGCTTATATCGGGCAAGATGTTTGACAGGCTGGGTCCGGGGTCGGTTCTGGTTCCTTCTGCGGTATTGGTGATAGCGGGGATTTGGCTGCTGACGGTATCCGGCAGTAATGAGATGTTCCTGTGTTCGGCTGCCTTGTATGGGTTCGGCTTTGGTGCAATCTTTCCGGCGCTTCAGACCTGGTGTGTCAATCTGGTTGAGGAGCATGAGCATGAACATGCAATGGCGTCTTTTTTCAACTTTTTCGATCTGGGCATCGGCGGGGGAGCTATGATTCTTGGGACGGTTGCATCGCTATTTTCTTATAATATAGTTTATTATATAGCCATAGGTGTTATGGGAGGATTCTTGCTGCTATATCTCGCGTATTCAAGAAAAAAGGCATAGCTCACATGCGGAGGTAGTCCATGAGTAAAGACAGAATTAAAGAAATTGCGGTTCAGCATTTTAACAGGTATGGCTATGAAGGGGTACGGATGGCGCAAATTGCAGAGGATGCGGGGATTCGCAAGCAGTCGTTATCCTATCATTTTTCTACTAAAAAGGCGCTGCTTGAAGAGTTGTACGAGGAAGTAGTGGAGGAGGAAATTTCATTTGTCCGGAGCTATTTTGTGTCGAGATCAGGGTTAGCCTGGGAGGAGCAGCTATATCAATTCCTTGTGGAGCATAAAAACCGTTTCGTGGCGCATCCGAATGTACATTTCATGTTTGTTATCTCGTTTCTTACGCCAACCGAAGTCAATGATTTCGTGGTGGTTCAGTATCAGAGGTATCTGGCTATATTGAGAGAGGAAGTAGATTTGTTGTTTGCTCAGGGTCAGTCTACCCGGATACCTCCTGAAGAATGCACGGTAGCTTACATGACCCTGCTGGATGGGTTAGATGTGCAACTGGTATATGAAACACTAGAATCTTACGAGCGGGCATTGAAGATTGGTTGGAATGTGCTTTTGCATGGAACCCGCTTGTAAGGCGCTCCTTATTCGTAAAAAAGCAGCCGTTTGGCATAGGCATTGCGGAATTCGCTGGGTGTCAGGCCGACGATTTTTTTGAAGGATTTCATGAAGGTGTGGCAATCCTTATAGCCGAGCTGGAGCGAGACCTCGTTAATATTCTGGTTGGTGTCGGTCAGCAGAAATTTGGCCAGCTCCATTTTTTGCTGCAGGATATACTGCTTCAAGGATGTGCCGGAAATTGTGCTGAAGAGATGAGAGATATATTTCTCGTTGTAGCCAAAATAGCCGGCGATTTGGGATACCTTAATATGCTCGCTCCGGCTCCATTTGATATAATCCACGATGTCATTGTAGAGCTGCTCCTGTTTGCTTTTTCCGGCAGGAGGGTGCGATGAGAACAAGACCTGGTTGTACAGCTCGCACAAAATGACGGTGGACATATAATTGTTCAGCGTCTTGTCGTTGTAGCAGCGGACGGAGTCCTGAAGCTGCTTCATCATGACGATGATTTTTTCCAGGCTGCTTAGTGTTCCCAACTGAGGTAAAATCACTTCTCCAGCGTTTGCGCTAGGGGAAACGGAGGCGGGCTCTGTCACCTCGATCGCATTCTCGGAAGAGAAATGCAGCCAGTAGAAGCTGCACTGTGAGGCTTTATATCCAAATTGCTTCGTGAGCGGCGGGAGCAGCAGGTACTCGCCTTTGGCCACGGAGAAACGCTGCTCGCCGCTGGCAAGATACAACGTGCCGCTGGTCATAACAATAAGCTCGTAATCGCACAGCACCCGGCTCAAATGCACCCAGTCCGGCGACGGCGCAACAAACTTCCCCGTAATCTCCAGATCGACAGGCTTGTCTACCGCCAGTTTGTAAGCAATCATTCGTGTGGCCCCCCCTTCTATATAAGTTGAACTTTAGGTTTTCATATTGAGGTCTGGTCGTAACTGCGGGGAATGTTTGGACTTCCGGCCGCTGTTGTCTGCAGATTTCTTGATTGTATACCGCTGTTCGCGGTGGAAATCCAACCATAGCTTATGCTTACGATGCCAGCTTTCCTACGGAAAGCTCTCAGGCGGTCGCTATCGCTCCTACAGTTCCAAACCTCCCCTCCGTTACTTCCGCCCTTTTTTATGATTTTTTAAGTTCAACTTATATAGCATGCATAGCTGTATAAATAAAACTAACATAGCACGCTTCATAAAAACAACCGGCTTGCCGGAGCGGTGAACCTGCCCGGCAGACCGGTTGTTTTTAATACAGGAATTGTTGCTCTAGGCTGGCTTAATAATGGTAACTTTATATTCCTTAACCGTCTCTAGGTCCTCTGCCTTGACGATGATGTGGAGGCTCGTAATCTGATCCGGAAGGAACACTGTTCTCGGCAGGGTATCTTCGATCAGGATGTCATTGATATAGACCAGCGCATTTTTGTGCGCCGGAACGGCATGCATCCGTACCGCCGGCGAGCCGGCAGCCATTGTCAAGGTATAGTCCGTCTGATCGGCGGCGAACGTCTTGGAGAGGGTGCCTGCATCAAAGTACAGCTCTGCCAGCTCCGCATTGCTGCTGTAGCTCGTCATCATCCGCAGCAGATCAAAGATTCCGTTCATTTGCCCCGGAATGACAAATTTGATTTCTACCTCGGTGGTGGACTGTATCCGCTCTGCCGGAATGAGATAACGTTTGTTATAGAAGGTACGGACCTTATCCGTCATGAGCGTATCGCTGACAAGCAGCTCGCCGTTTACATATATATCAAGGGTTCTACCGTTGTTGCCGGAGAAGCAAGTGACAGACAAATAGTTGTCCTGATCAGGAAGCACCTTCAGGCGGTAGCTGAACCAGCCGTTGTTCTCCGCTTGTCTCAGGGTATACCCGTCCCAGACGGCAACAGAGGTATTCTCCCCCTTAACGCCATGCTCAAGCTCGTATTGATCATTGCCTACCGGCAGACTGTCAATGGTGGCCTCGCGGATGGTCTGATTTTGTTTTCCCTGTAAAATATGCTCCTGCAATTCCTTCGAATCCGGTTCTACTAGCTTCCAGTAGATGCCGTAGCGCTCTTCATGCTGCTTGTAATGCGGGGTGAATTCCAGCCGTCCATCCTCATCTGTTCCCCTCAGGACGAAGACCAGTTCATCCTTGCTGCGCACAAAATGCTCCCCGAAGCGGTCAAGCCAATCGCCGATGCTCTGGTTCGACGGTGTAATGAAATCCTTGATCAGCATGTTCTTCGTCGGCACGCTGACGGCCACTCCTGTTGCCGATTGTGCCAGATCTTCCGTTCCCAAAGCGGCGCTGAGCACCACCGGTCCATATTTGAAAGCCACTACATTCGGCGCATCTGGCAGTGTGCGGTAGTACGGCTTCATCGGCAATTGAATGCTCAGCTTGTCGCCATCCTTCCAGCTTTTCTCCAGAACAGCGTAACCGCCCTCAGTCTTATAGGCCACCGCCTCGCCGTTCAAATGAATTTGCATCGTCCCGGCAATCCACTCTGGAATGCGCAAATGCAGCGCAAGCATGGCTTCCAGACTGTCCAGAGTACGTACAGTAAATGTGGCTGTGTCGCTGTAAGGAAGATTAGCCGACTGTGTCAGCTCAATCCGGTGCTGTTCCGATACCAGGCTGGAGCTGGCATATTGATTAATATAAATGCTGTTGCCCCGGTGGAAATACAGGCTGTCATTCAGCTTGGTGAAGCTCTCCATGCCGGTTCCGGTACAGCACCAGAAATGCTCGAAAGGAGAACTGTACACCTTGAAATAACCCGTAGCCATCGGCTGAAAATACATCGTCATGCCGGTGTGCGGATGCTGTGACGAAAGAATGGCGTTGATGAATGTATTCTCATAGAAATCCGCATATTTGATATCGCCCGTAAGCTTGAACAATTCTCTGGTCAGCTTCAGCATATTGTAGGTGTTGCAGGTTTCGGCGGTAAAATTGGAGCGTTCCCCGTCCAGAATGTCTGGCTCGCCGAAATGCTCCCATTCGCTGTTCCCGCCGGTAATATAGCTGTGGTGGTTGACAACCATGTCCCAGAACTGTACCGCAGCTTCCAGATAGAAGCGCTCGCCTTCTCCCAGCACAAGATAACGGTTCAGCGCGCCGAGAAACTTCGGAATTGTTGTATTGGCATGTTTGCCCTTGAGAATATCCCGGCCTTCATGGACGGGTGTGAACAAGGTCAGCTCATCGAACATATGGGCTGCGTACAGATGATGCTCGTTTTGCGTAATCTTATACAGGTCATAAAGGCAATCGTTCATTCCTCCGTACTCAACCGCGAGTACCCGTTCCTGAATTTCAGCCGACCAGGCGAAGACGCGCCGATACACCCACTCGCCCAGCCGGGATACTATGCTGTAAGCCGCTGCGCTGCGGGTTGAGCTGTAGACGGCGACCAGACCTGCGATGATTTTGTGCATGGTATACCAGGGAACCCAGGCAGGCTGTTTATTCTCCACATGATCGAACAGCTTCTCGGAAAAAGCTGACAAATAGCCATTCTCAAATTGGCATTCCGCCAGCTCATCTATAATATATTCGAGCCTCTGCAAAAGCCCGCTGCTGCCGTTGCTCTGGTAGGCCTGTGCCAGCGCCGTCAGATAATGACCCAGCGTATGTCCTCTGATTTCGGTATTTTCCCAGCCGGGGTATTTTTCGCTTTTGGGAGCGAGTCCCCGGTTTTCGCGGAAGCCGGCGAGGAGCCGGTCAGGATCATAGCTTTTGAGATAGAGGTTTTCTTTGGCAAAGGCGTTAACCATATACGGGTCGGTCAGCGTAACCTGATTCATGGGGAAGCTTTGAATGTGGGGCTGTAAGGCTGTCAGGAGCGGTTTGTTGTCTAAGGTCATATTTTTATTCTCCTATATCTAGATTATATGAGCAGGTTTTCACTTAAAGCTTATATTCTGTAAAGGCTATGCGTAAATAGAGCAACGTTCGAATATGTGTCAAAAGGTTAGATTTCACGAAAAAGAAGATGACAACACAGTGCAGCTCACGTTATGGTAAACCGGGATATCGCCAGCGGCAGCGGATCGGACGGGTGTCGTTTGTTGAGTTTAATTTTAAATATATATAAATAAATTCATGTTTACATAAAAATAATGCTGTGCTAATTTGGTAATGCATGAATCGCAAACGGTAGACATGCATTCCCGGCTGGCGGGGGTAGGGGTAAACCCCGGATAGCTGCGTCAGCCGGCATCCTAGCAAATGAGGAGAGATCATTATGCCTGCAAACAGAACGATTACCAATCCGCTGGTGGAGCAGCGCGCCGATCCTTGGGTGTACAAGCATACTGACGGCTGGTATTACTTCACCGCTTCGGTCCCTGAATATGACCGGATCGAGGTGAGAAGATCAAGAACACTGGAAGGCCTGCCGGAAGCGCAGCCTGTTGTAGCCTGGCGCAAGTATGCAGCCGGACCGCTTAGCGCCAACATTTGGGCACCGGAAATTCATTACCTTATGGGCAAGTGGTACATTTATTTCGCGGCCGCACATACGACTGAGACGAACGAAGGGCTGTTCGATCACCGCATGTATGTGCTTGAAAATGCATCGGCCAATCCGCTGGAAGGAGCCTGGGTGGAGAAAGGGCAGGTGAAGACAGCCTGGGAATCCTTTGCCCTGGATGCAACGGCGTTCCAGCACAAGGGAGTGCTCTATTATGTGTGGGCGCAGAAGGACCCTGATATTGAAGGCAACTCCAACCTGTACATCTCTGAAATGAGCAACCCCTGGACACTGCGCGGCAAGCAGACGATGATATCAACTCCCGAGCATCCGTGGGAGATTATCGGCTTCAAGGTCAACGAAGGAGCAGCGGTCCTCAAACGGAATGACCGCATCTTCATCAGCTTCTCCGCCAGCGCCACCGATCACAATTATTGCATGGGGCTGCTTGAGGCGGATGAGAACAGCGATCCTCTGGATGCCGCTTCATGGACGAAACATCCCGAGCCGGTGTTCCGGACAACGGAGGAGAACGGCCAGTTTGGACCGGGGCACAACAGCTTTACGGTAGATGAAGACGGCGGGGATATGATCGTGTATCACGCGCGTAATTATAAGGAGATTACCGGCGATCCGCTCTATGATCCAAACCGTCACACGCGGGTGCAGGCCTTCGGCTGGAAGAAGGATGGCACGCCGGATTTCGGAGTGCCGGTGAAGGATAACCGGGGCTAAAGCACGGGCTGTAAGTTTAAGCTGCAAAAATCAAACCGCGCCTCTGCGCCGCAGGGCCGTCCAGGCTGTCCAGGCTGTCCAGGCTGTCGAGAACTTCTCGACAGCCTATTGGCATTGCCGGAAGGGGGAATCTATTTAAGTTGAACTAAAGGAAATATAAAAAGGGCCGAAGTGACGGAGGGGAAGTTTGGAACTGTAGGAGCGATAGCGACCGCCTTTGTCTCCGGATGTTATCCGCTATAAGCGGTACAATCCAAAACATCTGGAGACAACAGCGGCCGGAAGTCCAAACATTCCCCGCAGTTACGACCAGGCCCTTATTAGGATAATCTAAGGTTCAACTTATCTAGCAAGAAAAACTTGATAAATAGTAGGCAAACAGAGTAGGATAAGTATAGTTCATACTTTTATTAATTTATTCACTATTTTATTAATTAAATGTATAGGAGAATGCATATGGCTACTGTTCAAGAGCAAATGATCGCCCATTACAGATTCGATGATGCCGGGAACCCCGGCAAAGACAGCTCGGGTCAAAACAATCACGGAGCGGCAACTGGCAAACAACCTCCAGTGGTCTCCGGGGTTAGCGGCAGACCGGCTGTTACCTTTGCGGGAGGGAAGAACGGTTCATCCTTTATCGCGCTGCCCTCTACTCTGCTTGCAGGAGTGAGCGACAACACCGGGATAACGGTTGCTGCGTGGGTGAATTTCGGCAAGGGGACCAGTGTGTGGGAACGGATTTTTGATTTTGGCAATGGAGAGACCGGACCCGCTGTGTTCCTGACCCGCCAATTGCGCGGAACATTGTCTGCGGGCGGTGATCTGGTTGTTGATCCGGGACGGGGGTTTGCCGGCGGCGAGTGGATGCATATTGCGATATCCATCATTGGCACGGAGGGCGGCAAGCTGAGCAGCGCAGGTCCGGTTGTATATGTGAACGGTGAATTGGTTGCCGACGGCTCCATCAGCCAGACCTCCAGCGGCAACTATGCCCAGCTTCGCCGCTGGTTCGCGACGTTAACGGAAACGTCCAACTACAGCAGCAACTTTATCGGGCGTTCCCAATATGCGGCGGACGATGATTTTGCCGGCTCGCTCTCGGATTTCAGAATTTATAAGGCGGGCTTATCCGCAGACAAAGTGATTGGGGTAATGTGCGACTCGTTGACCGATGAAGAGATCGTGAAGCTTGCCGGGGACAAATACCTGAGTTTGCCGACAGCGATTGTAGCCCATGACCTTGCATTGCCTTCCGATCTGTTGGGAGGAACCGTGCAGGTTGCCTGGGAATCGAGCCGCCCGGAGGTGCTCTCGAACGGGGGCCGGATACAGGCCATTGACGCTGCGCATGGAGTAACGCTTACCGCTATTGTGAGCAAAGGCTCCTGCACTAGCCGGAAAAGCTTTGAAGTATCGGTTATCCCGCCGAATCTGCCGCCGTACACCTTGAACGTGCACGGGAACCGGGAAATCCTGGACGTCAGCGATGTGCTGTACGGCTTGTTCTATGAGGACATTAACAATGCAGCGGACGGCGGGATTTATGCGGAGCTGGTGCAGAACCGGTCTTTCGAGTCCTTCGCCTTTGACACCTATTCCCATGCTTCGGGGGAATGCGGCTGCTCCACAGGCCGGAACCGGGAGCCGCTATTCGCCTGGTCCGGGGATGTGGACCGGATGAGTCCGCAGAATAGCGGCGGGCTTAACGAATTTTTTAATACTACTGATAAGGACGCCAATTCCTATTATGTGAAGGTGGCTGACGGGGCAACCATTCGTAACCGGGGCTTTGCCGATTCCAATCAGCATTGTGCCATGTCCGTCCGGGCAGGCGCGAAATATGACTTTACGATATGGGCCAAAGCCGAAGCGGCGGGCACGATTACAGTGCAATTGCAGTCGCCGGACGGCGGAGCCGTAAGTGATGCCGTAGCCGTGCAGGTGGAAGGCGGCGGTACTTGGAAGAAATACGGGGTGGATGCCAAGCTGGTGCTGACGGGATCGGCTACGGTTCTGGGGCAGTTGGCACTTACTTTTGCCGGTGAAATCTCCATTGATATGGTCTCCTTGATGCCGCAGGACGTTTGGGGTGCAGGGGAAGAAGCGTGTTCCGCTTCGGCACATGCCAATTATCAGGGCAACCCGAATTACCGGTTAAGAAAAGATCTGGTCAACGCGCTTGTGGACATGCATCCGAAATTTCTGCGTTTTCCGGGCGGCTGCATCTCCGAAGGCTCCTTCATTTGGGAGAATGTCTATGACTGGAAGGATTCAGTGGGCGACATCGAGCTTCGCAAGGAGAACTATAACGTCTGGGGCTACATGATGACGATGGGGCTGGGCTATATGGAATATTTCCAATTGGCTGAGGACCTGAACGCTACCCCGCTTCCGGTTATGGCTTGCGGCGTGCTGTGCCAGGCCCGCTCCGATTATGCCCATCCTGCCGGAGGCAAGCTGCGGGAGTATTACATCCAGAACTTTACGGATTTGATTGATTTTGCGATTAGTACGGATTTTACGGGCAACGAATGGGCTGCCATGCGCCGGAAGATGGGCCATGAGGCGCCGTTTGATCTGCGTTATCTGGGAGTGGGCAACGAAAACTGGGGCACAGAATTTTATGCCAATTTTGAAGTGTTCAAAACGTCCATTGACGCATACATGGAGCGTAACTATCCGGGGTATACACTGCATATTATTTCGACAGTCGGCGCTCAAGCGGATGACGACGCGTACCAGCAGGGCTGGAAATTTCTGAGCGGCAATATGGAAGGCTCGGCTAAGGTCGCTTTTGCCGACGGGCATGAAGTCATTGAAGAGACTGTAACCTGGTACGAAAAGCAGCAGAATTATATGGATACCATCGCGGATGAGCACTACTACCGTTCCAATGAGTATTTGCTGAACAATGTGGACCGTTACAATTACTACTACCGGGCAACCAACCCGGACGGAAGTGTGAACGGGAAGGAAACCTCAAAGGTATTTGTCGGAGAGTATGCTTCCACGGATAAAAATACATTGGCTGGCGCTGTAGCGGAGGCGGCGATTATGACCGGCTTCGAGAACAACGCCGATGTCGTATTGCTCTCCGCCTATGCGCCGCTGTTCAATAAGGTGCTGACGGACGGAACGTACAGATGGACACCGGACTGCATCTGGTTCGACGACGAAACCGTATGGTTTACTCCGAACTACTATGTACAGCAGCTATATGCCAAATATTTAGGCGACAAGGTGCTGAAAACCAGCTTTTCGACATACAAAAACGGCAAGACGGCCGAGCTTGTTCCGCATGGCGGCATCGAGATCGCGACAGGCAACGCCGAAGTGGCAATGAAGCGGGTGACTGTAACCTCCAACAAGGACGGCAGCGTGCTTTTGGACCAGGATTTCGCGCAGCAGCTAGACCCGGCATGGCAGGTCATTCCCGGCTCTGCGGGTTCTGTTGTCCGGGCAGGAGAAGGGCTTGTGCTTAAGGCGCAGACCGGCGGTCTGAACGGATTGTATATCCTGAATGACAACTGGACCGACTATAAAGTGGAGGTTGTTGCTACAAGGCTTGCAGGTGAAGAAGGCTTCTATGTGGGTGCAGGTCTGACGGATATTCATCCCGGAACCAAGAATGTTATCGAATATGCCATCGGGTATGGCGGCAACGCCACCGGCGTCAAAGTGTACAAGCAGGGCGTAGAAGCCTACACCTTGGGGGATTACTCTTCCAGCACGGCGGCAGGCAATCTGAGAGCGGCCCAATATGAGGAGCTTGCCGACAACACCGAGTATACCCTGACGCTGAATTACGGCGGCGGTACCGGCGAACGGCTGATCTGCTCCTATACGGATGGCCGGACGACCAGCAGAATTCTGGATTACAAGCTGGAGGCTTACAACCGGGAGATCTTCAGCTCGGTTACAAAAGATGCAGCGCATGTATATGTGAAGCTTGTGAACGCCGACAAGGTGGACAAAACAACGCAGCTCCATTTCCATGACCTGCACGTGCAGACAGCCGCGAAGCTGGTGACCTTGACCGGTGATTCCTCGCTTGTGCATGTGCCGAATGTCAACAAGAAGAACAATGAACGGGTGGTGCCGGGCGAACGCAAGGTCTCCGTGGACGGCAATGCCATCGTTCTGAATCTGCCGGCCAATTCTGTAAATGTGCTGGTGCTTGATCTGCAAGCGTAAACTGAATCATTCTATCCTTCTATGAAATTTCATCGTCTGAAGTGCCGCGAAAGAGCGGCATGGCTGTCGATTCTGAAGCGGAGCTGTTCCATCGTCATGACTGACGGAGGGGCAGCTCTGTTTTTGTTATACTATACAAGTTGAACTTAAAAAAACATAAAAATGGTAGGCGTGCGGAGGGGAAGTTTGGAACTGTAGGAGCGATAGCGACCGCCTGAGAGCTTTCCGTAGGAAAGCTGGCATCGTAAGCATAAGCTATGTTTAGATTTCTACCGCAGACAGCGGTTTAATTCAGGAAGTTCAAACATTCCCCGCAGTTACGACCGAGACCCTAATATAAAAATCTAAAGTTCAGCTTATATAGCATCAGAGAGCGGCATGTCATGCCGTTAGTTATATGTTTGTCTAAAAAGTCTCAGCAACAGGTAAAGAAAAGATACAGAAAGTCAAAGGATACCACTCGCGGGTGTTAACGCTTTCTTTATACAATAGGATTGTAAATAACAAGGGAGGTTCATCAGATGACAAAAAAGCATAAAGCATTGCCGGTGCTGGCTTCAGCGATGGTGTTATCAATGGTTCTCAGCGCATGCTCCGGTGGAAACAGTGATAACAGCAGCAAGAATAGCGCGTCCGCCAAACCGGACAATGCGGCCCAAGCGGAAATGCAGGGCGGACCGCTGACGAAATATGACCCGCCGATCAAGCTGAGCTCCACGATGAGCGAGACAGGCAAAGAGACGCTGGCCCAAGGCGATACCTATGCCAACAATATCTGGACCAGAGGGTATGAGAATGAGCTTGGCATCAAGGTCTCCTATGACTGGATTGTTCCCGGTGCCAACTATGATGAGAAAATGAACGTTACGATGGCGAGCGGCGACTTGCCCGACCTTCTGAAGGTTAATATGGTGCAGTTCGAGCAGCTTCATGAAGCGGGAATGCTTGAGGATTTAACGCCGTATTTCGATAAATATGCTTCAGATCTGGTCAAAGGATACTACCAGGAAGAAGATGGAGCAGGGCTAAAGCCGGTTACGAAGGATGGCAAGCTGTATGCCTTAACCAGCTTCGGCGGTTCGCTTGACTCTTCGGATATGATGTGGATTCGGAAGGACTGGCTTGACAAGCTTGGCCTGGCAGAGCCGAAGTCGCTGCAGGATGTCATCAAGATTGCAGAGGACTTCACCGCTAAAGATCCTGATGGCAACGGTAAAAAAGACACATACGGCATCTTTATGAACAAGGATCTGCCGATTAACGGATTCTTGCTTGGCTACCATGCCTATCTGGAAACCTGGATCAAAAATGATAAAGGCGAGATTGTGAACGGCACGGTTCAGCCTGAGGTGAAGGCGGGCTTGACCGAGCTGCAGCGGCTGTACAAGGAAGGCGTCCTTGATCCTGAGTTCGGAGTTAAGGATTTCGCTAAGGCTATAGAGGATGTCAACGCGGGCAAAATCGGAATTATGTTCCTGCCGCAATGGGCTCCTTTCCAGGTCATGAATATGATCAAAAAGGATAAAACAGTGAACTGGGTTCCATATCCGGTGCAATCCATTGACGGTGAGCCGGCCAAAACACAGAATCATCTGGGAATCGGCGGAGTCTTTGCCATCCGCAAAGGGTACGAGCATCCTGAGGCTCTAATCAAGCTGCTTAACTTCCAGGCTGAAAAAATGTTCGGCGAGTCAGCGGCCAAGGAACGGGCCAGCTATCTGAACGGTGAGACAGGTCTCGGATTCCAGAATGCTACCGTATCCAACCTGCCTCCGAACAAAAACGTGAAGGCGCAGGATGAAGTAGAGCAGGCGCTGAAAACAAAGGATACCTCGAAGATGGGGCTGGAGGCCAAGCTGTTCTATCAGGACATCCAGGCTTACCGCAATGGCGATCTCGACAAATGGAATATGGAACGGATCTTTGGACCGCTCAGCTCGCAGGGGGTAATCAAGGACTATCGTGATAACAACCTGATTGTGATGAACCAGTTCATTTATGCGCCAACCAAAACGATGAACAGCAAACAGGCAACACTCGATAAGCTCCGCGCCGAAAATTTCGTAAAAATCATCTATGGCAACCTGCCGGTTGATGCCTTCGATAAATTTGTGGCGGACTGGAAAAAGCTTGGCGGCGATCAGATTACCAAAGAAGTAAATGAAGCGGTAAAAGGCAACTAATCCTGGCCCGCAGGCCCGCGAATAACGGGACAGCCGATAGTCATGCGAATGGCGATGCGGCCGTCCCGTTATTTGGTGTGTGCACTCGGCCGCGCCGGGGAGAGGTCAACAAAAGATACCAAATGTCAACAGGCTCCACTGTCGGCGTTCTTTTGGGGTGAACTATAATTTAGCATATAAGGAGGGACAGAGATGCACTTTAATACCAAAAAATTCGTCCGTAACATCCCGCTGCATGCCATGATTCTGCCGGCGCTGATTGTCATCATCATCTTCAGCTATGTGCCGATGGCGGGTCTTGTCATTGCGTTTCAGGATTTTTCCCCGATTGCAGGCTTTAAAAATATTACATGGAACGGGTTGGACAATTTCCGTTACTTGTTTGATTTGCCCGGCTTCAGCCAGGTAGTGTGGAACACGGTGTTTATTTCCGTGATGAAGATTGTGGCCGGCCTGACGGTGCCGGTAATCACCGCCCTGCTGCTGAATGAGGTCCGCGTGAACGGCTTCAAACGCACAATACAGACCATAATCTATATGCCGCACTTTTTCTCCTGGGTTATTCTTGGCGGCATTGTTGTCGATGTGCTGTCCCCCAGCTCCGGGATCGTCAATATGCTGCTCAAAAGTCTGGGCATGCAGCCGATTCAATTTTTGGCGGACAATCACTGGTTCCCATATGTTCTGGTCATCACAGACCAGTGGAAGGAATTCGGCTTCGGAACCATTATTTATCTGGCCGCGCTAACCAGCATTGACACCTCATTATACGAAGCAGCCATTATCGACGGTGCGGGCAGATGGAAGCAAACCTGGCATATTACGCTGCCCGGTATCCGCCCGATTATGATTCTGATGCTGACGCTCAGCCTGGGCAATGTCCTGAACGGGGGCTTTGATCAGGTATTCAATCTCTATAATCCGCTCGTTTACGAATCAGGAGATATTCTGGATACGATGATTTACCGGATAGGTCTCCAGGATGCGCAGTATTCGGTATCCACGGCCCTTGGCTTGATTAAATCCATTGTTTCGTTCGGCTTCATCGGGCTGGGGTATTACCTGGCTTACCGGTTCGCTAAATATCGGATATTTTAGGGGAAGGAGATCAACCTATGTCATTCACATCCCGGCCGTATCGCTGGTTTATCCGTTTGAATTATGTTTTTCTTGCTGTGCTTGCCGTCCTTTGCCTGTTTCCAATCGTTAATGTGCTGGCAGTTTCCTTCAGCTCCAGTGCGGCTGTCAGCGCCGGGAGGGTCACCTTCTGGCCGGTGGACTTCACCTTATCTTCTTACCGGTACATGCTGGAAAATAACCAGTTCATCCATTCCTTCGGAACCAGTCTGCTTAGAGTGGTACTGGGCGTGTCCGTTAACCTGCTGTTTACGGTTCTGGTTGCCTATCCGCTCTCGAAGGAAGCGGCGGCGTTCCGCTCGCGGACCGTATATGCATGGATCTTTGTATTCACTATGCTGTTCAGCGGCGGCCTGATTCCCGGCTATTTGGTCGTTAAGGAAATGCACCTGCTGGACAGTGTATGGGCGCTTGTCCTTCCCGGGGCTGTGCCGATCTTCAATGTGCTGCTGATGCTGAATTTTTTCCGGGGTCTGCCGAAGGAGCTGGAGGAGGCCGCCTGGATGGACGGCGCCGGTCATATGCGGACGTTGTGGAATGTGTATCTTCCGGTGTCCATGCCCAGCATTGCAACAGTGACGCTGTTTGCACTGGTAGGCCACTGGAATGCCTGGTTCGACGGAATGATCTTTATGCGGAGTCCCGAGCATTACCCGCTGGCTACATATCTGCAGTCGATGCTGCAACAGACAATGGCTTCAATGGAGAATGTTACGCTGGAGGAAGCGGCCTTGCTGAACCAGGTCTCAGACCGTACGACGCAGGCTGCGCAGATTTTTTTATCCATTCTGCCGATCATGGCGATTTACCCGTTCCTGCAGAGATATTTTGTGCATGGACTGGTCGTTGGTAGTGTAAAAGGTTAAAGTGTAATAATGAAGAAATCCATTCTATTCCGTTGGAACCGCCACTCCATCGTTCACAAGCTGCTGGTTGCGTTTTTGCTGGTTGTGCTGCCGCTGTATATTCTGGGGATTTCGATTACCTTCTACAGCTCCAATCAAATGCAGGCGGAAGTGGAAAGGGCGAATGAGTCGAAGCTGCGTTTTTATTACAGTCACCTTGAATTTGAGCTTCAGAGAATTACCCGTTTGGTTGCCGAATATTCGATTGACGATACACTGGCCTCCTTCAGCGCCAGGCTGCCGATCATGAGCCAGTATGAAGTGGACAATACACTGAACAATGTCTTCACCAAGCTGAAGCAGATCAGGGAAACCAGTCCTTACATCGCCGATGTGGTCTATTATCTGCCTGAGATCAATAAAGAAGTCAGTGTTCAGGATGGCGTCCGGGATGTCAGTCCGCCGGATTGGCAGAGCCTCTCCGACACGATGGGCAATCTGGGCGGTCCTGTCTCTGTCTATAAGGACGAGCTGTATGTGCTGCGGCGCAATCCGTTTAATCTGGACAACAAGGTGCCGCCTAATTTTCTGTTGGGCATCAAGCTGTCGAACACGGAGCTGGAGCTGCGGCTGAAGGAGTTCGCGGTGTCCGGCGGAAGCAATATCACCCTGGAGTTCGGCAACAACAACGAATATATTCTTTCGACTTCACAGCCTGCGCCAAAGCTGCTGCCGAACCCGGAGCGTCCGCCGGAAGATGAATCCGTCAGCGTGCAGCGCTACAGGCAGAATGATTCCTTTGACTATTCACTTTATGACCATAATGATCATTTCAGGCTGACTGCCAGCATTCCCAATTCGATACTGCTGCAGCCCATCCGTGTGTTCACCAGGCTGATGTGGTTGTTGACGCTGCTGTCCCTGATTGTGATCCTGGTGTTCTCCGTATGGTCGTTCAGGGCAATTCACCGTCCAATCACGGTACTGATCAGGGGGTTCGAGAAGGCGGAGCAGGGGCAGACAGGGCTGCATATTACCCATTCCCGCAAGGATGAATTCGGATATTTGTATCTGCGGTTCAATGACATGCTTAGGCGGCTGCATACTTTAATAGAAGAAAATTATGTGCAGCGTATCCGCACCGGGGAAGCGGAATTGAAGCATCTGCAATCCCAGATCACCCCTCACTTCTTGTACAATAGCCTGTTCAGCATCAAGCAGATGGCGGAAGTGGAGAATGTGGAGCTGATCAAGGAATTCTCCGACTATTTGGGACAATATTTCCGCTACATGACGCGAGATTTTGCCCAAGAGGTGACTTTGCAGCAGGAGCTCGATCACGCGCTGGTATATCTGGCGATTCAGAGAATCCGGTTTGGGCCGCGTATCCAGGCTGAGATTGATGATATGGAGCCGGATTGCAGCCGCATCCATGTTCCCCGGGTGCTGCTGCAGCCCATACTTGAGAACGTGTTCGAGCATGGGCTCCGGCAGAAGACCAGCGGCGGCCGGCTGCGGATGAAATTTGAAAGAACAAATGACACGCTGACCATTCTTATTGAAGATAACGGCGACGTTTTGACCGAAGAAGGGCTAAGCCGTCTGCAGCAGCAGTTGTCCCGGCAAGAAATCAACAGAGGAGAAACCACCGGATTGTTAAATGTAGATCAAAGACTTCGCATCAAGTTTGGCTCATCTTACGGACTGGAGGTTGGACGAAGCGCACTTGGCGGATTATGCGTAAAAGTCAACATTCCGGGAAAGGGGGAGACCACCAGTGCGGCGGATGATGATCGTTGATGATGAACCGGTTATTTTGGACGGGCTGTACGAATTTTTTGTAAAAGCCGATTTTGCCGATTTGGAAATTATTAAGGTGCATTCGGCGGATAATGCGATAGAATGGCTCAACACGCTGAGGATAGATATTGTGCTAAGCGATATTTGCATGCCGGGTATGGATGGCATGGAGCTGATCCGGGAGATCGTTGACCGGTGGCCGCGCTGCAAGGTCATTTTGCTGACCGGTCACAACGAATTTGATTATGCCCACCAGGCCATCCGCAACCCATGCGTCATCGACTATTTGCTGAAGACCGAAGGCATGGACAAAATCCGTTCCTCCGTAGCCGTGGCATTGGAGCGGCTCTCTTCAGAGGAGGAATATCAATATCAGACGCAGTGGTTCCGCGATAAGCTGCCCCGCACCTTGCCCCAATTGCAGCAGCAACTGCTGCATGACATTCTGCGGCGAACGGAAAGGATTGATTACCGGTCCTTGCAGGAGGAATTCGACACGATTCAATTGCCGTTTCAGGCTGCCGAGCCTATATTGCCTCTAATTATCAGAATTGAGGCGTGGAGAAATTACGAGACGCCCTCAGACCGGACCTTAATCAGGTATGCGGTGGCGAATATTGCGGAGGAGCTGATTGGCGACAAGGCCGAAATCAAAGCCGCCGATCTCGATCCCGTTACCATTGTCTGCTTCGTTCAACCCCAGGCCCGCCCCTTGCCGGCTGTTTCCGGTGAAGAGGACTGGCTGAAGACGCACCGCTTCGTACATGGGACGATGGAATCCATCCAGCAGGCCTGCGACACTTGTCTGCGGCTGTCCGTATCCGTCATTGTCAGCAGCCATACGGTAGACTGGCATGAGCTGAACTATACCCTCAACCGCTTGCGCCTGGCTGCCTATGACAGCTTGGGGCTTGGAATGGAGAAGCTGCTGAAGGTCAACACGCTGGAGGCGGAGCCGCCGCAGGGTCTCCTGCAGAGCCGGCTTGCATCTACAGGAGTGCTGCTTGAATATGTAAAGCAGCGGCTGCTGGAGGGGAATGCGGATTGGAGCGCCTCGTTCCGCAAGTGGGTGGATCTGGCCGGAGAGGACGGCCCGGAAGACCCTTTTATCAGATGGAGAATGCTGTCCGGCATCAGTAACTCTTTGCTGGAATTGGTGCAGGAGCTGGGCTTGACTGAGCAGGCATTAAGCGAACAGGACTTGTCGAAGCTGCTGCAATTTAATATCAGCACCCCTTGGCCGGCCGTTATCGCTTTTTATCATTCTTTTTTTGAATGGATTGCTGCCAATCGCAGCGCCGCCTTCAGGCATGATGAATCCAGCATTCTGTCCATGGTCCACCAATACATCAAGCTCCATTTGGCCGATGATCTGTCGCTGACCCGGATTGCCCGGGAGGTCTCGCTTAATCCCTCCTATCTGTCACGCTGGTACAAAAGAGCGACCGGAAAAAGCCTCTCTGATTATATCGCGGAGAAAAAGCTGGAATTAAGCAAGGAGCTGCTGCTGGGCACAGCTCTGAAAATGCATGAAATCTCGACCCGGCTTGGCTTCAGCGACCAGCATTATTTTTTTCGCTTCTTCAAGAAAACGGCCGGCTGCACGCCGCAGGAATTCCGGGAGCAGCGCAAGACAAGGGCCTAACGATAGCGCAGACTTCAGTCCGGCGCCAAACAACCTTACCTCCATTCGTGGAAGTAAGGTTGTTTGCTGTGCAGGCTTCTCCGCGCGATAAGACCAGACGCTCAATGCTCCTGAATGATTCACCTGATTTTGTGCCCTGATTATACATTAAATTCTAATATCATAAATTTATTGACAGTAGTGGAACTCGTTGAGTAGGATGCTGACACAATCTTAATTCTCTACTGATATTTTGATAACATTGCCATGCCAGAATGAAATATAGTCAGTGATTTAATGCCGTTAAGCATTAGAACGTTTCATATGAACGACGACCTGACGAAATGTCTTAGCGGGCGTTGCGTTTCTGTTACATAGAAGCCAAGCAGCACTCAATCCTATGACTGAGTGCTGCTTGGCTGTAAGCAATAGAATCCGGCGTTCATCATTATAATTTGGGGGGATTATTGGTGTTTCGAAGGAAATTTGTGGCTTCATTGTTCAGCTTCTCGATTCTCGCAAATACGTTAAATCCGGCCATGATGATCGGCTCTACCACTGCTTATGGTGCCGGTGACAACGGGGACTCCCAGGGAAAATGGATGACCGGTGAGTATCATGCGCATACGGTGCAATCCGATGATGCTCAGGGAAAACTCACGGATGTGCTGGATACGGCTTTTGAGAAGAATAAGCTCGATTGGCTGGCGTTGTCCGATCATTTACGTATGTCCAGCCGTGATGCAGACGGTAATACGCTGGCTAGTCCGATTCCGTTATCGCAAGGCATTGCCAAGTACCAGGCACCAAAAATCAAGGAGCTGCAGGATGCCGGTAAATATGCGGGCAAGACGATATTTAACGGCTTCGAATGGGACATGCCTACTTATGATCACGTTGGTGTCGGCATTGTCACCGATAACCCGGGCTCCGAGGATGCGTTGAAAGCAATCAATCAATTCGAGTATCTGTTCACGAATCGCGATGCCAGCTTATTCAATGCCGATGATGTTGCTGCCTGGAATGCAAAGGATAGCCGGGCGTATACCACGGCGAGCGATGCACGCAAAGCATACAAGTGGCTGGCCGACAATTACCCCGATAGTTATGCCCTTATCAATCATCCCTCCCGAAAAAATGGCACCAGCTCCGAGCTGAAGGTCAGCGACATTCGTGACTTTAATAACATAGCTCCCAATATCGCTTTTGGATTCGAGGGAATGCCGGGGAATCAAATGGCGCCGGACCGTGGAGAAACTACGGACGTATATGGCGGCGCGGATATCCGCATTGCGAAGGTAGGCGGAATGTGGGATGCGCTGCTGGGCGAAGGACGGCATTTCTGGAATTTTGCCAATTCCGACTTTCATTTCAAGATCAGCAGCGACCGTAAATATTCGAGCGGCTACTTTCCGGGCGAATATTCCAAGAACTATACCTGGGTAGAAGGCAGCGGCATGAAGTCGATTGTGGACGGCATGCGCTCCGGCAAATCCTTCTCCGTTACCGGGGATTTGATTAACGCTCTTGATTTCCGCATCGGCGGCGACAGCTCCGAGAAAGAAATGGGCGGAGATCTGGAGGTGCCTGCCGGTGAAGAGCTTAAGCTTAACCTGCGGTTCAAAAGCCCCGGAACGAACAACAATGGCGATCCCGTCAAGGTAGATCATGTGGATCTGATTGCCGGTGATGTTACCGCAAAGGCTGAGACGGGAACCGCTGCCTACAATAAGGCAACCAATGACTCAACCAAGGTGGTTAAACGGTTCACCAGCGCCGACTGGACAACTGATGCTGATGGATACAACACGATTTCGTACACCATTGGCGCTGCGGACAAGAACCAATATTTCCGGCTGCGGGGAACGAATATCGGAACGGATGTTGCCGGGGAGACAAGCGGCGGAGAGCCGTTAATTGATCCGAAGAATACGACCTCCGACAACGAGACGCGGTTCACGCAAATTAATAACCGCAACTACTCGGATATGTGGTTTTATTCAAATCCGATTTTTGTGAACGTGACCTACACGGATAGCCAGGCTGTTCAGGAAGCCCTCGAGCATATCAATTTTCCTGCCGGCAAGGTGACTTCGGCGTTCTCATTGCCTTCTGCCGGAGCGCAAGGTGCATCCATTGCTTGGGCATCCTCCAATTCGGCGGTAGCTTCCGTTACAGGAAGCAATGTACAGATTACCCGTCCCGCGCTTGGACAACCGGATGCCAAGGTAACACTGACGGCTACAGCTACCAAAGGTGCCGAGAGTGATACACGTGCCTTTGAACTGACGGTAAAAGCGCTTGGCGCCAACGATCCGATGCTTCATTATTCATTTGATGCGGATCAGGATTACGGCACAGCGGTTCCCGATGTTTCGGGGAACGGACATAACGGTACGCTGATCGGCGGCGCTCTAGTGACCTCCGAGCATGGCGGAGCGGTGACGCTTGACGGCTCGAACGATGCGGTTCAAGTGCCGGACGGCATCCTGTCAGGGTTGACCAGTGCCTCGTTCACCATGAGCGTCAAGGTTGATTCCTCGCTGGTACGTCCGGCGTGGCTGTTCAGCTTCGCTACTGCACCGGCTGCTGTAGCCGGGACTAAGTATTTCGGTCTGCTGGAAGATGGTAGCGGGCGCTTCCGCACTGCTAGTACCACCAACTGGTATGTTGCCGAGCAGAGTGTCTCGAAAGGATCAGCGCTGACGCGCAATGTCTGGAAATCAATCGCCTACACCATTTCCGGTTCAACGGGAACGCTGTATGAGGACGGCGTAGAGGTTGGGAAGAATACAGCTCTTTCAACGACACCGCAGGATATCGAGAAGACTGTCGCGAACTACCTCGGCAGACCTACCTATTCGGGCGATAAGTATTTTAAAGGAAAAATCTCTGATTTCCGCATCTACTCGCGCACGCTGACGACAGAGGAAATCACAGCATTGGCAACTGAAGAGAATGATGGCGCTGTTGCCGATGATAAGGCCGCGCTTACGCTGGGGGACACGACTGCAGTTACGTCGAACCTGACGCTGCCTGCAGCCGGATCGAACGGAAGCACAATTAGCTGGCAAACCAGCAATGCTGCCGTAGTTGGAACGGACGGGACGGTTACACGCCAGAATGATGGTACGAAAACTGTCACGCTGACGGCTACGATCAGCAAAGGCACGGCAACTGCTGTTACGACCTTTACAGTAACAGTGCTGGGAACGGGCGATGCTGAAGCGGTGGATAAGGATAGCCGTGCCATCAACCTGGGTACCAAGGCTGTTCAGTCGGATAAGCTGACACTGCCTGCTTCCGGAACAAACGGCTCAACGATCGAGTGGAAATCCAGCGATGTTGCAGTGCTGGAGGACGACGGTACGGTTCACCGTCCTGACGCTGCGGACAATGCCAAGGTCGTGTTGACCGCTACAGTAACGAAGGGCAGCGCGGTAACCACCCGTACCTTCGAGCTTGTAGTGCTGTCGCAGACACCGGTACTGGCACACTGGAAGTTCAGCCAGGACAATGTAGCATCCGGCGCGCTCGATAGCTCCAATCTGAGACTTGGCGACTTGTCCGGGCTCGGCAACGATCTGACACTGGTGACGACTGGTAACGGATTGTCCAGCGAAGCAGGTTCAATGCTGAAGTGGTCAGAGGACGGAAAGAGTCTCGAGTTCGGCAATTACCGCGGGGCAAGTGTCGGCAAGTATTTCAAGACCGTAGACGGGGCTCCGATCAACAGCGAAGAGTTCATGAACGGTTATACCATCGAAGCGGTATTCAAGATGCCGAAAGGGTTCACGCCGGCCAGAAACCAATGGACAGGGCTTCTTACCCGTCAGGGCACAGGCAAGCAAGCCGGTAAAACGGCTGGCGAGACGGAGATCCTGACCACACTGTCTGTTTCCAATCTGGGCGAGCTGCAATGGGAGAGTTACCCGACCAACCTGAACGACAATTCGTCGGCATGGTCGTTCTCCTTGAGCAGCCCTAATAACTGGTATCATACAGCAATCGTCAATGACGGGAAAAAGACCAAGCTGTACATTGACGGTGTAACGGATTTCCGCAATACGCCCGAAGATAGAATCGGTATTAAAGCTGTAAACGGCAAGGGCTGGAACATTGGCGCCTCCGAATGGGACGGAGCAATTGACGGCTTGTTCGCCGGATCGCTTGAAGAGATCAAGATTACAGCGAACGCGCTGCCGGAGAGCAAATGGGTGGTACAGGATTATGATACCGCCGGCTTGATTGAAGGCAACAATGACGATACGCCGCTCGTTAGCGGTGAGGGTACGTATACCTTTGCCTTCCTTCCCGACACGCAGATGCCGGTGCGGTATCAGGAGAACATTTTCTTCAGTCAGATGCAGTGGCTGGTTGACAATTATAAGAAAATGAATATTAAAATGACCTCCGGTCTGGGCGATATCGTTGACCAATCGTGGGTATCCGAACAGTGGGACCGGGCAACGGTCGGCTACAACATGCTGGATTCCGCCGGCGTACCTTATATTGTTACCCGCGGAAATCATGATGTTGGCGGCTATGACTCGTACACCTATCTGAACAGGTTCGGAGCGAGCAGATTCTCGGACAAATCCTACTGGCATGGCGGCTCGCCGAGCGGGACAAGCTCCTACGTCATCTATGAAGCCGGCAGCTACAAGTATATGGTGTTGTCCATAGATATGAAGGATTTCAACACCGATCTGGCCTGGGCCAAGAGTGTCCTGGCGGCAAACAGCAAGCTTCCGACTATTCTCATCTCGCATGAGATTCTTGTAATCGGCGGCAATGGAGATCTGGAGTATAGCGGAAATGGCCAGTCGATGTTCGATAATCTGGTGAAAGACAACAACCAGGTGTTCATGACAATCGCCGGGCATAACCACGGCACAGGATACCGGGTTGTAAAAAATACCAGCGGCAATGATGTAATTGAGATGCTGGTTGACTATCAATCTTATTATCACGGCGGCAACGGCTGGATGCGGCTCATGGAGCTGGATGAGGCGAACAATAAGCTGATATTCAGAACGTACTCCCCGTGGGTTGATTCCTTGTCTCAAGGAGAGCTGACCTTCTTCGATCTGAAGAACTTGACTAACAACTCTGAAAATTTCACAACGAACTTTAACTTTGATGAGCGGTTCAGCTTCTACAACAAAGTAGGCTCCCTGGCGGGTACAGTAACCGACGGGACGAACCCGCTCGATGGTGTCAAAGTTAGCTTAACGGTGAACGGACAGCAATATTCGGCGCTGACCTCTGCCGACGGCAGCTATAAGGTTGCTGACATCCCTGCAGGCGATGGCTACACAGTGACGGCAAGCAAAGCAGGTTACGTTGATGCTGAACTGAAGCAGCTTAGTATCCGGTCCAACGGCACGACCGAAGGGGATATGCTGCTTAAGCCGTTATCAACGGTATTCTACAAGGTGACCTTTGATGCGAACGGCGGTGATACGGCGGCGGACCCGGCTGAGAAGGCTGTTATTGAGCACGGCAACGTTGGAGTATTGCCTGCACCGCCGACCCGCAGCGGATATGTCTTCGCCGGCTGGAACAGCAAGCCGGACGGCAGCGGAGCTGCATTTAATGCGGCTACTGAAGTAACTGGTGATGTGACGGTGTATGCACAGTGGACCGATCTGCTGCTCCGTTACACATTTGATGCCAACGCGGCTAATGGTACGGCAGTGCCGGATAAGTCCGGCAACAGCAACAACGGCTTGCTGATTGGCGGTGCTGAGGTGACTGCGTCACACGGCGGTTCAGTGAAGCTCAATGGAACGAATGGTGCGGTACAATTGCCAAACGGCATATTGAAGGGCTTAAGCGACGCTACCTTTACAATGAATATTAAAGTAGACTCCTCCATGGCCCGTCCGGCGTGGCTGCTCTCCTTCGCTTCGGCGCCGGCAGCGGTCAGCGGCACTAAGTATCTTGGACTGCTGGAGGATTCAGGCAGTAAATTCCGTGCTTCTATTACGCAGAACTGGTATCCGAACGAACAAACGGTGTCCAAAGGCTCGGCAATCGACCGCGGCGTATGGAAGAGCATAGCGTTCCAAATTTCGGGTACAACCGGTACATTATATGTTGACGGTGTGCAGGTAGGCCAGAACACGAACATGACTTTGACACCGAAGGATGTCGAGGCAACGGTTGCGAACTATCTGGGCAGACCGGCATATTCAGGCGACAAATATTTTATGGGTGAAATTTCGGACTTCCGTATCTATTCCCGCGCGCTGTCTGCTAATGAAATTGCGGCAGTAGCAACGGAGGATCTGACCAATTACGGCACGATCAGCGGTATGGTAACAGATGGCACGGACCCGCTTGCGGGGGCTGCCGTTGAAGTAACGGTTAACGATCAGAGCTATCGGGCGGTAACGGGTGCGGACGGCAGATACGTTCTCGGCAGCATTCCGGCTGGTTCGGGCTACAAGGTCACTGCTTCCTTGAAAGGATATGAGGCGGGGGCCGCAGACAATGTTACGGTAGCTGCCGATGCGGTAGCAAATGCCGATATTGCACTAAAAGCTATTGTCTACTCTGTATCCTTTGATAAGAACGGCGGCGACACTGAGGCTGATCCGGCAAAAGTAACGGTAGCTGAAGGTAAGAGTATCGGCACATTGCCAGCTTTGCCTACGTATAAAGACTACCTGTTCACAGGGTGGAATACAGCAGCCGACGGCAGCGGTACTGCATTTACGGCAGCAACGCCGGTTACCGCCAATCTGACAGTGTATGCCCAGTGGAAAAAGGTGGAGAAGACTGGTGCCATCTCCGGTACAATAACCGACGGTTCGCTTCCAATGGCAGGGGCTGTTGCTCAGGTTACGGTAAGCGGAAGTGTGTATTCGGCCTTCACCAATCCATCAGGCGAATACCTCCTCACTGGTATACCGGAAGGCAAGGGCTATACCGTCACTGCCAGCAAGTCCGGTTATCTGGACGGCAGCGCAGCGGACGTAAGTGTAACAGCTAATGAGACGACACAAGGTGTGAATATTACCCTTGGACTCGTTGTTGTCATTACCAAATATACTGTAAGCTTTGACCGCAACGGCGGTGACACGGCAGCCGATCCGGCAGAGGTTACCGTTGATGAAGGCAAGAGCCTGCATGCTCTGCCGACACCTCCAACCCGCGCCGGTTACTTGTTCACCGGCTGGAACTTGGCAGCTAACGGCAGCGGGGCAGCCTTTACTGCGGAAACGCCGGTAGCAGCCAACCTGACAGTCTATGCCCAATGGCGCGCAGTAGAGCCTGGTGAACCGGAAGCACAGACAGGCAGCATCTCCGGTACTGTAACCGACGGCTCGCTTCCGGTAGCAGGAGCCGTTGTAACGGTAAGCGGCAGCGTGTATTCGGCTATTACGAATACAGCGGGCGGTTATATCATTGCCGGTGTACCGGAAGGCAATCGTTATACAGTTACCGCAAGCAAAGCGGGCTATCAGGACGGCAGCGCAGCGGATATTACTGTCAAGGCTAAAGAAACGACAAGCGGAGTAAATATTAAGCTAACTCAGGTGGTCGTTGTTAAGAAGGTTACTGTCACCTTCAATGGGAACGGCGGCGATACGGCGGCTAATCCTTCCGCGTTGACGGTGAATGAAGGGGAGAGCCTGATTTCGCTTCCGGCAGCGCCGACCCGTTCCGGCTACAGCTTCATCGGCTGGAATACGGCGGCAGACGGCAGCGGAAAGAGCTTTACGGCAGGCATGCCTGTAAGTGCCGACCTGACTGTGTACGCACAGTGGCAGAGACTCAGCACTCCGGCACCAACGCCAGTGCCAACCACGGCACCGGTATCGACGCCAACACCGGCGCCAACCGCATCGCCATCACCATCGCCGAGCGCATCACCGTCACCAACGCCAACAGCGACGGTGACACCAGTACCGACGGCAACAGCAACACCGCAGCCGAGTGCGCCTGCTCTGAGCGATATTACGCAGCATTGGGCGAAGACGGCCATTCAGCAGGCAGTGGATCTGGGAATCGTGAAAGGTTACCCAGACGGCTCCTTCAAGCCGAATGGAGAGGTTAACCGCGCCGAATTTGCTTCCTTGCTGGTGCGGGCGATGAAGCAGGGAACATCGAATGGTGAGCTGACTTTTGCCGATAAGATCAGCACACCGGCCTGGGCTTCAGCCTCTATCCGCAGTGCGGTGGATGCCGGCTGGATTAAGGGCTTCGAGGATAATTCCTTCCGGCCGCTGCAGAAGGTAACCCGCATTGAGATGACCGTAATGGCCGTCCGTGCGCTTGGGCTGGAGGTTGGTTCGCCAGAGAAATTGGCGTTTGCCGATGCGAAAGACATTCCAGCATGGGCTAACGCATATGTCGCGGCTGCCGTGAAAGCGGGAATTGTCAAAGGCGGAACCGATAACCGGTTCAATCCTGGAGCTGCGGCTTCGAGAGCAGAATCCATTGTGCTATTAATGAATATGCTGGATTACAACTCTAGCAAATAGCTATACCTGGCATTCTTTAATGGGAAGCCGACCGGAGAAATTCCTTCCGGTCGGCTTTTTTTGTGCGCTACGCTTAGCGATACTTTTCAAATTAATTTATTGTACATATTGCAATAGTGTGTGCCATACAGTATGATGCAAACAGGAGTTGATGATGAAATGGACATCCGAGAGACGATTCACGGACTGACCCTGGAACTGCGCCGCGGAACGATCATTCTTGGCGTACTCAGCCAACTATCCGAGCCTCAATACGGCTATTCGCTGGTTCCCGTTTTGAAGGAAAGAGGTATTCCTGTTGAGCCCAATACACTGTATCCGCTGCTGCGCAGACTGGAGAAGCAGGGGCTGCTGGACAGCGCCTGGGACACCAACGAAGCCCGGCCCCGGAAGTATTATTCGCTCAGTCCCGCAGGGAAAGAAGTATACGAGCGTTTATGCGGAGAGTGGAACAGTCTGAAGATCAGTATCGACAGTCTTATTGAAGGGGGAGGCAATCATGGAACTGATTAAGCGGTACATTCATGAAGTGACCAGGCAACTGCCGGAGCAGCAGCGGGGCGAGATCGGGAAAGAGCTCGAAGGACTAGTCGGAGATATGCTGGAGGAGCGGCTTCAGGACGGGAGCCCGGCGACGGCAAAAGATGTGGAGGAAGTGCTGCTGGAGCTGGGAAATCCGCGGCAGCTAGCGGATCGTTACAGAGGTTCCGGCCGATATCTGATCGGGCCGGAGCTGTTTGCCCCCTACCTCTCTGTTCTCAAAATTGTGTGCATCGCCATTATAATCGCCATAACTGTCGAATTCGCAATCACAAGCATTACTCAGCCGGTTCACCAGACTGGATTTTCCGGAAGCGGTATGCTTGACAAATTCGTAGACTATATAGCCGATCTGTTCGTGGGCGGCCTCCAGGGATTCACCAGTGTAACGATTATTTTCGGACTGATTGAATATACGGGACTGCGCAAAGGAAAAGCGGACTTCAACAGCAAAAAGGATTGGCATCCCTCACAACTGCCGCCCCTGCCGACAGAGCACAACAGGATTCGCCGTTCTGAACCTGTTGCCGGTTTGATTTTCACTATACTATTCGGTGTGTTGTTCACCACTATCTCCATTGATTGGCTTGGTGCTTGGAGATTCAGGGACGGTGGCGGAATGTCGATTGTGCCTGTTTTTGATAGAGGGATATTCCAGGGATATCTGCCGTTGATCTGGGTCTTCCTGGCGGCAAGCATGATTAGGGATACACTGAAAATCATCGTTGGAAAATGGACGGAAACACTGGTCATATTCAATATTGTGATCAGCATCTTAGGATTCGGGCTGGCGTTGCTGATGTTCACCAATCCGGAGATCTGGAATCCCGATTTTATGGCGCAAATGGTTCAGGCCGGCATAGTTCAAGACGCGAGCGGGGCGTATGGTACTCTCTTGAACTTCTGGAATTCGGCAACAGACGGATTTATCTTTCTTGTAGGGATCGTGTTTGTCATTGAGCTAATCGTTGCCGTAAGCAGGCTGTTCAAGCTCAGAAGTGGCGCTTAGGATTAGTTGCGGATGTCTCCGCGGCTGTGCTTCAGCTTGGCAAGGTAAATCAACCCGGCTCCGGTAATAGTTATGAGGCATAACAGTCCGAAAACGGGGAGGCCGGACTCTAGACCGAATTGCTCCAGCAGGAGTGTTCCAATGATGGGGCCGCAGATGGTACCGATTTTGACAGATTCCGAGCAGCCGAAGTATAAGCCTTTGGATTCTTCTGTGGCCAGCTCATCTACAAGGGTATCGAAACGGGCCCCGATTAACAATTCGCCCAGACTGTAGAGCACAATGAACAGCAGCAGAAGTGTGTACGAGGTGGAGTGGATAAGAGACAAGAAGCTTATGCCGATCAGCAAATTGCTGGCCAGAACAACGTTAAAAGGGTTCCAGCTTGCGATCCAGCGAAGTATTGCAAACTGTGTGACCAGAATAATAATGCCATTGAGCGATAAGAGAGTGGAGTATAGCTGAATGCCATTCGTCAAGGTGACGGTATTCGCCATAAACTGGGAGACGGTCGCGTTAAGCTGGGAATAGCCAAAGAAGGAGAAGCTCATGCCGGCCAGCAGGAGAAGAAACACATGATCCTTCCGAAGCATCGAGAAGGCCCGGCGCAGACTGTAGTGCTTTTTTTGCTGCTTGGGTGCTGTGACCTCAGACAGGTCTCTGAAGAAAAACCATGTGGATATCCCGTATAAAATATAAAAGATGCCAAGGATTACATAAGGAAACAGAGTCATTTTCATATTGAACAGCAGACTTAGCAGCGGGCCGATAAAGGCTCCGAGGTTAATCGCCGTGTATCTCAGGTTGAACACAAGCAGCCGGTTCTCCGGGAGGGTCTGGGTGGACAGCACTTTTTTGCTCGCCGGTTCGAAGATTGAGTAGCATAAGCCGTTAAGGCAACTAAGCAGGAGGAATTGCCAGAAGCTATCAGCGAAATAAAAGAGGATAAATACGGTTCCCCAGGCAATGGGGACGCAGCCTATGATCTTTTTTAAGGAGAACCTGTCTGCAAGCCCCCCGCCAAAACCGCCGAACAACACATTAATGAGCGGATTCATGCTGAGAATATAACCACTGTGGAGGATCGGGAGGTCCTTCTGATTCGTTAAAAAGATGGCTAAAAAAGGGGTGCTCATAAAAAGCGCCGTTCTTGTAAAAAAGGTTCCTGTCAGGATGTTCCATACTTTGCTGTTCAGCTTCTGTTGTAATGCCATGATTGCTCCCATCCTTCTCCTAAGATATGTATTTTAATTGTGTCGAATGTAGCATACAATGAAAAAAACGCTGAAAAATTGTGCTGCATACTCACATAATGGGCGGGGGACAAGGAATGTATCTCGGCAAAACGATTCAGCAGATTCGTAAGTCTAAGGGGCTGAACCAAGCCATTCTTGCAAGGGGAATTATGAGCCGCTCCAACCTGTCGCGCTTTGAGGGAGGGAAGTATTTTCCCGGCTATGACAAGCTGATTCTGCTCCTGGACAAGCTGGAAATGTCGCTGGAGGAGCTGCTGTTTCTGCATCAGGATCTGACTCAGCCGGTCAAACGGACGCTGCATCTTACACTGGTTGAAGCGGGGAACCGTTATGAATTTGAGCGGGTCCGGGGGCTCAGCTATGAATGCCATGCATTGTATGAGGAGACGGGAACAGAAGCCTTTTACCATTTGTATCTGCTTGGACAAGGGTTTCTGCTCCAGCATCATCAGGAAGATCAGATCAGGCGTCTGAGTGAGATCGCTGATTATATCAAGCCGTATTTGCTTGGAGTAGAAACTTGGTATTTGTATGAATTCAAGCTGCTCAACAACTTTTTATTTACGCTGAACAGTGAGGATGCCATCTTTTTTGGACAGCGGGCTGTGCGTGAATTCGATAAATATCACTTCTTGGCCGAGAGCAAGACCATTCAGCAGCATCTGCTGCAGAACATCTCTCGCATTTGTCTGGATGAACGGAATTATGAGAAAAGCTTGTTTTTCCTTAAGAAGGCGCTGCCTTCGGCGGATAAAACCAACCTGCTGTACGATAAGATCGTGACCTTGATCTATTATGAAATTACAGTGATCTGCCTGAAGATCAGCAAGGACACTGCTAAATTAATCAGTTATTTAGGTATTTTGAAGGCGCTAGATTTTATGGACAGCTATCAGGCCATGCTTAATTTGTGCCGGAAGCATCTTCAGGTAGGCTTACCTTTGGAGTAAGGCGTTTTGGTATGAAAAGATAAGCTGTAATGTTGCTTATAGCAATTTTACGGCTTATTTTTTTGTTTGTTTTTGGAGGGCGAAGAGAGAGGTTTCAGTTATTTGTGACAAAAAAATGAAATTTCTGTGGTTTTTTTAATTTTTTTCGGACCTAAAAGAAGGGGAATATGGTGGATTATAGAATATTTACTCTCTAATCAAAATTTGGATATTCCTATTTTAGGAGGGGAATTATGAAATTTTACGCTAAGCATTTAAAAAGATGGCTTATTCTCACCCTTGCGCTCTTGTACATCTTCTCGGGCGTGCTTATTCCAAAAGGTAGAATCGCAGAAGCCAGCGGGGCGGAAACGTACTTATCCAGAAGTGCCGATGACAAGTATATTTTGTATAAAGGCAGTGATGGAGAGTACTACGTAAATGACAAAAAGATTAAGATGTCGTGGTCACGAGTCTACTCTTTCAGCTATTCCGGAGGTTCCCATTACAGGAGCCAGTCCGCGAGTCTGTCTTCGAGCAATTTGCTCGATGTCAAATTCGTAAAATATGTATCCAATTACACTGGAACAGTTGAGAATGCGTTTAGAATTCGGTTTGATAACTTTTACTATCTACATACCCTTATGATATACACTCAATCCGGTATGAACCCTGGAGTCTGGGATATTACTAGAACAGATGTTTACGGGAATGAGACGCCAGTACAAACCCGTGACTACCGGTTGCAGGAATATTTTATTGTGAATGCAGATACGGGTGAGGTCGTCGATTATGATTCTAATGAGAACGTATACTACGCTTCCGGTGGAGAAAAAAGGACGTCTACGCCTAAGGCGGAAGGTGCGGGAGCGCCCGCTGCTCCTGGTGCTATCGGGAACGTAACTGCTACTGCAGCCAGTAATTCTGTATTACTCTCCTGGCCTTATGCTGACCGGGCAATGTCCTATGAAATTGAAGAGAATGGATCAGTAGCCGCTTCCAGCTCATCCTCAGCATTTACCAGATCCGGACTTACTCCGAACACAGAATATACATACCGGGTCCGGCCGGTAAATCCTGCAGGAAAAGGTGACTGGAGCAGCCCAATCACAGTAAAGACTTTATTGTCAACCCCTGTTGTAACAGCACTCTCGAAAAGCAGTGAAATCAGCTTAAATTGGGATGCGGTAGCCAATGCCGAGTCCTATGAGGTAGAGTATGACGGCACCGTAGTCAATGTTGGCGCACAAACCTCCTATACGCTTACCGGTTTGGGCCCCAGCACAGAACATTCCTATAGAGTAAGGGCGCTTAGCGCCGGGAATGCCAGTGTCTGGTCGGCACTAACCAAAAAATTCACAACACCGGTTATTCCGGCCAATGTGACAGTTAACCCGACAAGCTCAACGCTTGCCGTTGCCTGGACTGGTGTCACAGGAGCGACGGGATATGATGTGGAGATTAACGGGGCAGTCTCTGGAAGTTCGGCAACAACCAGCTATTCCAAAACAGCACTTGCAGCAAATACGGACTATACTGTTCGGGTGCGGGCCAAAAATACCGGGGGAACTGGTGAGTGGAGTACACCTGTAACGGTAAAAACGCTGCTGGTGACGCCAACGGCAACGCTCGTATCAACAAGCAGCCAGGTAACGGTAAGCTGGGCGGCCATTACTGGGGCCACGCAGTATGAAATCGAAGTAGACGGCACTGTAGTGGATAATGGAGAGGAATTAAGCTATACCCACAGCGGTCTGACATCAAGCACGTCCCATACGTACAAAGTACGGGCCTTAAGTGCGGATAACGCCAGTGCCTGGAGCGCAGCAGTCAGTAAGTTTACGACTCCGGCAGCAGTAGGTCCAGTAACAGTAACTCCGGCGGCTGCTTCTTTGGCAGCCACATGGACCGCTGTCACCGGAGCCACCGGATATGATGTAGAGATTAATGGAACGGTTGCAGGCAGCGTGGCAGCAGCCAGCTTCTCCAAAACAGGATTAACAGCCAACACCGAATACACGGTACGCGTGAGAGCGAAGAACGCCGGGGGAGCGGGTGAGTATAGCGCCCCCGTGAAGCTGAAGACGCTGCTGGTAACGCCAGCGGCAGCAGCGGTTTCCACCAGCAATCAGGTAACGGTAAGCTGGGCAGCCATCACCGGAGCCACCGGTTATGAAATTGAAGTAGATGGTACCGTAGCCGATAACGGAACAGAATTAAGCTACACCCACAGCGGCTTAACGCCAAGCACGTCCCATACGTACAAAGTGCGGGCCTTAAGTGCGGATAATGCCAGTGCCTGGAGTGCAGCGGTCACCAAGTATACAACACCGGCAGCAGCAGGGACAGTGACAGTCACACCTGCCAGCACATCGCTGGCTGTGACTTGGACGGCAATTCCAGGATCAACGGCTTACGATGTGGAGATCAATGGCACTATCGCTGCCAGCCCGACTACAACCAGCTATACCAAAACAGGGCTGACTCCAAACACGGAGTATACGGTTCGCATACGGGCCAAGAACAGCGGAGGTATCGGAGAATGGGGAACGCCGGTGAAGCTGAAGACGCTGCTGGCAACGCCAACGGCAACAACCGTTTCAACCAGCAGCCAAGTGACAGTAAGCTGGGCAGCCATCGCCGGAGCCACAGGCTATGAAATTGAAGTAGATGGCACTGTAGTGGATAACGGAACAGATTTAAGCTATACGCACAGCGGTTTAACCCCTAGCACGTCCCATACGTACAAAGTACGGGCCTTAAGTGCGGATAATGCCAGTGCGTGGAGCGCAGCGGTTAGCAAGCTTACGACCCCAGCGGCAGTAGGTCCGGTGACATTAACTCCAACAGCTTCTAGCTTGGCAGCTAGCTGGACCGCAGTCACAGGAGCCACAGGATATGATGTGGAGATTAATGGAACGGTTGCAGGCAGCGCCACAACAACCAGCTTCTCCAAAACAGCGCTTGCGGCCAACACTGAATACACGGTACGAGTAAGAGCAAAGAACGCCGGGGGCGTAGGTGAATATAGCGCACCAGTAACGCTCAAGACGCTGCTGGTAACGCCAACGGCAACAACCGTTTCGACCAGCAGCCAAGTGACAGTAAGCTGGGTAGCCATCGCCGGAGCCACCGGCTATGAAATCGACGTGGATGGTACCGTAGTGGATAACGGAACAGAATTAAGCTATACGCACAGCGGTCTAACCCCAAGCACGTCCCATACGTACAAAGTACGGGCCTTAAGTGCGGATAATGCCAGCGCGTGGAGTGTTGCGGTTAGTAAGCTTACGACCCCAGCGGCAGTAGGTCCGGTAACATTAACTCCGACAGCTTCTAGCTTGGCAGCTAGCTGGACCGCAGTCACAGGAGCCACAGGATATGATGTGGAGATTAATGGAACGGTTGCAGGCAGCGCCACAACAACCAGCTTCTCCAAAACAGCGCTTGCGGCCAATACCGAATACACGGTACGAGTAAGAGCAAAGAACGCCGGGGGCGTAGGTGAATATAGCGCACCGGTAACACTGAAGACGCTGCTGGTTACGCCAACGGCAACAACCGTTTCGACCAGCAGCCAGGTAACGGTAAGCTGGGCAGCCATCGCCGGAGCCACAGGCTATGAAATCGACGTGGATGGTACCGTAGTGGATAACGGAGCAGAATTAAGCTACACGCACAGCGGTTTAACGCCGAGCACTTCCCATACGTACAAAGTGCGGGCCTTAAGTGCGGATAATGCCAGCGCGTGGAGTGTTGCGGTTAGCAAATACACCACACCGGCAGCAGTGGGTCCGGTGACAGTAACTCCAACAGCTTCTAGCTTGGCAGCTAGCTGGACGGCAGTTACGGGAGCCACCGGATATGATGTGGAGATTAATGGTGCGGTTGCAGGCAGTGTGGCAACAACCAGCTTCACCAAAACAGCACTTGCGGCCAACACCGAATACACGGTGCGCGTGAGAGCGAAGAACACCGGGGGTGTTGGCGAATATAGCGCACCGGTAACGCTCAAGACGCTGCTGGTAACGCCAACGGCAACAACCGTTTCGACCAGCAACCAAGTGACGGTAAGCTGGGCCGCTATCGCCGGAGCCACAGGCTATGAAATTGATGTGGATGGCACCGTAGTGGATAACGGAACAGAATTAAGCTATACGCACAGCGGCCTGACGCCAAGCACATCCCATACGTATAAAGTACGGGCCTTAAGTGCGGATAATGCCAGCGCGTGGAGTGCAGCGGTTAGTAAATTTACAACGCCAACCACAGTAGGACCTGTGACAGTAACACCGACAGCTTCTAGCTTGGCAGCTAGCTGGACCGCAGTTACGGGAGCCACCGGATATGATGTGGAGATTAATGGAACGGTTGCAGGCAGTGTGGCAACAACCAGCTTCACCAAAACAGCGCTCGCGGCCAATACCGAATATACGGTGCGCGTGAGAGCCAAGAACACCGGGGGAGCAGGCGAATATAGCGCACCGGTGACATTGAAGACGCTGCTGGTAACGCCAACGGCAACAACAGTTTCAACCAGCAATCAAATAACAGTAAGCTGGGCAGCTATTGCCGGAGCCACGGGATATGAGATCGACGTGGATGGCAAGGTAGTCGATAACGGAACAGAATTAAGCTATACGCACAACGGTTTAACCCCGAGCACGTCCCATACGTACAAAGTGCGGGCCTTAAGTGCGGATAATGCCAGTGCGTGGAGTGCAGCGGTTAGCAAGTTTACGACGCCAACCACAGTAGGACCTGTGACAGTAACACCGACAGCTTCTAGCTTGGCAGCTAGCTGGACGGCAGTTACGGGAGCCACCGGATATGATGTGGAGATTAATGGTGCGGTTGCAGGCAGTGTGGCAACAACCAGCTTCACCAAAACAGCACTTGCGGCCAACACCGAATACACGGTGCGCGTGAGAGCGAAGAACACCGGGGGAGCAGGCGAATATAGCGCACCGGTGACATTGAAGACGCTGCTGGTAACGCCAACGGCAACAACAGTTTCAACCAGCAATCAAATAACAGTAAGCTGGGCAGCTATTGCCGGAGCCACGGGATATGAGATCGACGTGGATGACAAGGTAGTCGATAACGGAACAGAATTAAGCTATACGCACAACGGTTTAACCCCGAGCACGTCCCATACGTACAAAGTGCGGGCCTTAAGTGGGGATAATGCCAGTGCGTGGAGTGCAGCGGTTAGTAAATTTACAACGCCAGTAGCAGTAGGTCCGGTGACAGTAACACCGACAGCTTCTAGCTTGGCAGCTAGCTGGACCGCAGTTACGGGAGCCACCGGATATGATGTGGAGATTAATGGAACGGTTGCAGGCAGTGTGGCAACAACCAGCTTCACCAAAACAGCGCTCGCGGCCAACACCGAATACACGGTGCGCGTGAGAGCGAAGAACACCGGGGGAGCAGGCGAATATAGCGCACCGGTGACATTGAAGACGCTGCTGGTAACGCCAACGGCAACAACAGTTTCAACCAGCAATCAAATAACAGTAAGCTGGGCAGCTATTGCCGGAGCTACGGGATATGAGATCGACGTGGATGGCAAGGTAGTCGATAACGGAACAGAATTAAGCTATACGCACAACGGTTTAACCCCGAGCACTACCCATACGTACAAAGTGCGGGCGAAGAGCGAGGATAATGCCAGTGCCTGGAGCGTTGCGGTCAGCAAGTACACCACACCGGCGGCGGTGGGACTAGTGACAGTAACACCGACAGCTTCTAGCTTGGCAGCTAGCTGGACGGCAGTTACGGGAGCCACCGGATATGATGTGGAGATTAATGGTGCAGTTGCAGGCAGTGTAGCAACAACCAGCTTCACCAAAACAGCGCTTGCGGCCAACACCGAATACACGGTACGTGTGAGAGCCAAGAACACTGGAGGTGTGGGCGAATATAGCGCACCGGTGACATTGAAGACGCTGCTGGCAACACCAACAGCAACTCCCGTTTCAACCAGCAATCAAATAACAGTAAGCTGGGCAGCCATTGCCGGAGCTACGGGATATGAAATCGACGTGGATGGCAACGTAGTAGACAATGGAACAGAATTAAGCTATACACACAGCGGCCTAACACCAAGCACTTCCCACACGTACAAAGTACGGGCGAAGAGCGAGGATAATGCCAGCGCCTGGAGCGTTGCGGTCAGCAAATACACCACACCGGCAGCGGTGGGACCAGTGACAGTAACACCGACGTCTTCCAGCTTGGCAGCTAGCTGGACAGCAGTCACAGGAGCCACAGGGTATGATGTGGAGATTAATGGTGCGGTTGCAGGCAGCGTCACAGCAGCCAGCTTCTCCAAGACGGGTTTAGTTGCCAACACCGAATACACGGTACGCGTGAGAGCGAAGAACACCGGAGGTGTGGGCGAATATAGCGCGCCGGTAACACTGAAGACACTGCTGGCAACACCAACAGCAACTCCCGTTTCAACCAGCAATCAAATAACAGTAAGCTGGGCAGCCATTGCGGGAGCCACGGGATATGAAATCGACGTGGATGGCAATGTTGTCGACAATGGAACAGAATTAAGCTATACGCACAGCGGCTTGACGCCAAGCACTTCCCATACGTATAAAGTGCGGGCCTTAAGTGCGGATAATGCCAGTGCCTGGAGCGCGCCGGTCAGCAAATACACCACACCGGCAGCAGTAGACCCGGTGACAGTAACTTCAACGCTTTCTAGTCTGACAGCCAGTTGGACCGCAATTCCAGGAGCCACGGGATATGACGTGGAGATTAATGGAGCAATTGCCGGCAGCGTGACAACGGCCAGCTTTTCTAAAGCGGGGCTGGCAGCCAACACAGAATATGCCGTCCGGGTCCGGGCTAAAAACAGTGGAGGGCTTGGAGATTGGAGCAGTTCGACACTGGTAAAAACGCTTTTGGCAACTCCAGCAGCGTCTGCTGTAGCAACAAATAATCAAATCACAGTGAGCTGGAGCACAGTTGCGGGTGCAGCCGGATACGAAATTGAGGTAGACGGCACTGTAGTGGATGCTGGCGCAACAACGAGTTATATTCATTCTGACCTGCTTCCTAAAACTACACATACCTATCGTGTAAGAGCGAAATCCCCTGACAATAGCAGTGCATGGAGTGCGGTAGTAAGTAAACAAACTTTATCTTAGTTATTTACCAGCGTAGCAACTGTAGCAAGATGAATCACAAGAAAAAAGACGTTCCCTTCGGTTGCTGAAGGGAACGTCTTTTTTGGGATTAGAGACTCTATTACGGGTTCTCAGTGAATTACAAAACCTGATTGGGAATGTCTACCTCAGGATCAATGTCGGCTTCATAGTCGACACCATCCGTGCGGAAGCCGAACAGGTGGAAGAAGTCGTCCTGATAGCCCTTAAGGTCGGACAGCTCAGGAACATTATCGGTTTCCAGCTCGTTCCACCGTCTCATGACCTCGATTTGCACATCCTCGCGCATTTCCCAGTCATCAATCCGAATCAGGTGGCTGCCGTCGGCAGATGCTTTGCCGCCATTATACAGATGCTCTGCGAACAGGCGGTACATTTGCTGGATGCAATTTTCATGCAGATCTTTTTCCTTCATTACTCTGTACAGTGTGGAAATATACAAAGGAACTACGGGGATCGCTGAACTGGACTGCGTGACGAGTGCTTTGTTGACTGATACATAAGCACGTCCGCCTTTTGGACTCAGCTTTTCATTTAGCTGGATAGCTGTCTTCTCCAGATCATTTTTAGCCTGGCCAATGGTTCCATCCCGGTAGATCGGATGGGTGATTTCAGGGCCGACGTAGGAATAGGCTACGGTTGTTGCCCCATCCGCAAGCACACCTGCTTCCTGAAGCTGATCAATCCACATGCCCCAGTCTTCACCGCCCATAATGGCGATGGTGTGCCGAACCTCTTCGTCGGTTGCAGGCTCGATAGTTACTGTGGATATTTCTCCGGTATGAAAGTTCATGGTCTTGTTCGTGTAAGCTTCGCCAACCGGCTTAATGACAGAGGAGAAGATTTCTCCCGTTACCGGATGTGTACGACGCGGGGAGGCGACGCTGTATACGACAAGATCTACTTTGCCGTATTCCGCTTTGATAAGCTCAATCGTTTTGGTTTTGATGGCATCGGAGAAGGCGTCGCCAACAATGCTGTGTGATTTCAGGCCCTGCTCTGCGGCAGCACGCTCAAATGCGGCGGAATTATACCAGCCTGCTGAAGCTGTACGAGAGCCCTCTGCCGCTTTGTCAAAATAAACGCCAATTGTATTTGCACCGGCGCCAAAAGCGGCGGTAATCCGTGATGCGAGTCCATATCCTGTAGAGGCGCCGACCACCAGCACATTCACAGGCCCGGTCAGCTTCTTTTGTGCTTTCACGTAATCAATTTGTTCTTGTATTTGTTGGGCGCACCCTTCCGGGTGGGCGGTTGTGCAAATGAAGCCGCGTGTTTTTGGCTGAATGATCATCGAGGATTACCCCTTTGTTTTAGTTTTTAACTATTCCACTATTATAGAGTATAGCAAATGATGGCTTAGAATGATAAGTATGAATGTATTTTTACACCTAACATGGGGAATTCGTCAAAATTTACGCCAAAACGCATAAAGCCTCCCTTCACAGGTCACAATAGGAAAAAAGCAGAATGAAGGGATCAACGTGAATGCTTTTCGCTTAAAAAAACAATTGTGGCGGCGATGGAGACGTTGGAAGAAAGCTCCCTGGGTAGGCGCGGCTTGTGTTGCTCTGACAGTGCTGGCCTGGCGCGGCATGCAGGTGCCGGAGGAGCTTAGCGGATTGCTGACCGATAAGGTGTGGACGGTACCTGAGGGGCTTGGAGAGCTGCAAAATGGTCACGCGGGCGGAAGCATGCCGGTTGCAGCGGCCGTGTATGACAATACAGGGAGCGGCAGAACAGAAGATGATCTGGCAATGGCAAAAGAACGGGAGCAGTTGCTGCAAGCGGTCAGCAGGGAGCCGGTTGCCCGCACGGTTCATTTGAAGACGGCTTATATTTCCGGCGAGGAGGTGCAGACACTTTCCGGTGAACGTTCTCCGGCACAGCTTAGAGAAGTGATTGCGGCACATCCCGGCTGGAACGGCTGGATCAGTCAGGAGGGCGATCTGTGGCTGGAGCGCAGCGTCAATGATTTATCCCCGCTGGCTAAGAAGGAAGCCTATTTCGGTGTGGATGAACACGGGAACCTGACCTTGTTCAAAGGCCCGCCCGCAGCGGATAAAGTGCTGAAAACCTTTTTTCAAATGGATATGGGCTCGATGAAATCCTCGCTGCCCGAAGAAATTCTGAACCAACTGCATGAGGGCATCCGTGTGCAGGACATCGAGGAATACAACAGCGTGCTCTCCACCTTCAGCGATTATGCGCGGGATACGGCGGAGCAGGTGATGCAATCGGAATAGGCCGGACGGCCATGCAGCCTTGAAAAGGGCTGCGTGGCCGTTTTTTTTGAAATATAAGGATTTATATGTTTCACGCTATAAATCATCCTTCTATTTCTCGCTGAAACGGATGCCGCCTCTGCCAGAGGACGGCGTAGCCGTTTCTACTTGTGCAGAAATAAGGATGTGCTGTCCCTGCGCTGAATTACTAAGCAATGATCATTCCGGCCGGAAACAGCATAGCGGGTTCATGGGAGCAGCAGAGCGGGCAAATTTCTTTCTCCGGGAGAAGGATTTTTGCTATAATGGGTTGAAGGAATACATATGTTCGCTTTAGGGCGGAAAAATGGATGTAACAGAAGGAATATCCTTCCTGTTCAGAGGAGAGATTGGACTTGCGCATCTTGGGAATTGACCCGGGGCTGGCGATTGTCGGCTTTGGCTTCATAGAGAAGGAAGGAAATAGATTGACTCCGGTTCAGTACGGATGCATCCAGACCGAGGCGCACACGCCGGAGGAGGAACGTCTGCTGCATGTCTATGAAGGCATGGTGCAGCTTATAGATAAATACAAGCCTGATGCGGTTGCGGTGGAGAAGCTGTTCTTCAGCCGCAATGTGACTACAGCGCTCCCGGTAGCACAGGCAAGGGGGGTGCTGATTCTGGCTGCTGTCCAGCGCGGACTGCCCGTCTCGGAATATACGCCGATGATGGTGAAGCAGGCTGTGGTTGGCTATGGCAAGGCCGAGAAGAAGCAGGTGCAGGAAATGGTGAAGCTGCTGCTGAAGCTGTCCGCTGTCCCGAAGCCCGATGATGTGGCGGATGCGCTGGCTGTGGCGGTATGCCACGCCCATTCGGTTAGTCTAAATTCCAAGTTAAATGAGGTATTGCGAAAATGATAGATTATTTAAGAGGCCCGGTTGTACATTTGGAGCCGGAATATGTAGTGCTGGATGTTCAGGGGGTCGGCTACCGGGTATTTTGTCCGAATCCGTATGCTTTTGCCAAGGTGGAGGGGCCGGTGATGGTCTACATTCATTATCAGACACGCGAGGATGCCACGCTCCTGTTCGGGTTCCCGACGAGAGAAGAGCAGAAGCTGTTCCGCAAGCTGATTGAAGTATCCGGCATCGGGCCGCGTGTGGCGCTGGGCATTCTGACCGGCGGTACGCCTGATCAACTGATTTCAGCAATTTACCAGGAGAACGTTACGTTCCTGACGAAGCTGCCGGGAATCGGCAAAAAAACGGCGCAGCGGATGATTCTTGATCTGCGCGACAAGCTGGATGGCCTGAGCACAGTGCCGATACAGACCGGACTATTCGCGGTTGCGGCTGAAGCCCAGGCTGCGGAGGAGGCTCTGCCTTGGGAAGAGGCCCGGGACGGTCTGAAGGCGCTCGGGTATACGGATGCTGAGCTGGACCGGGTATGGCTGACCATGAAGAAAGAGGGCTCTGACATCGGAACTGTCGATGTGCTGATGAAGAAGGCGCTGGGACTGCTGTATATAGCCAAGTAGGCTGCTTGAGGGAACGGAGTGATGGATAATATGGATGACCGGATTATTTCGGCCAATCTGATGATGGACGAGCAGGCTGTGGAGTTAAGCCTGCGCCCCCGTTACCTTGGGGAGTATATCGGACAGAATCAGGTGAAAGAGAATCTGAAAATATATATCGAAGCCGCCAAAATGCGCAGTGAAGCGCTGGATCATGTGCTGCTGTACGGGCCGCCCGGACTCGGCAAAACGACGCTGGCGAATATTATCGCCAATGAGCTGGGCGTCAATCTGCGCACGACCTCCGGGCCGGCCATTGAGCGGCCCGGAGATCTGGCGGCGCTGCTGACCAATCTGCAGCAGGGCGATGTGCTGTTCATTGACGAGATTCACCGGCTGCACCGGACGGTGGAGGAAGTCATGTATCCGGCGATGGAGGATTTCGCGCTGGATATTATGATTGGCAAAGGTCCAAGCGCCCGCTCGGTGCGCCTGGACCTGCCGCCCTTTACGCTGATCGGCGCGACGACACGCGCCGGACTGCTGTCGGCTCCGCTGCGCGACCGCTTCGGGGTGGTCAGCCGGCTGGAGTATTACACGATGGATGAGCTAAGCTTCATCGTCTCCCGCAATGCCGAGCTGCTGGGCATTGAGATTGTTGGCGATGCCGCCGAGGAGATCGCCCTGCGGGCAAGGGGGACTCCGCGGATTGCGAACCGCCTGCTTAAGCGGGTACGCGATTTCGCCCAGGTGCGCGGCGACGGAATTATCACGCCGGAGATTGCCGGAGAATCGCTGAAGATGCTTCAGGTGGACCCGCGCGGCTTGGACAGCATCGACCACAAGATGCTGCAGTCGATGATCACATCATTCCGCGGCGGTCCGGTGGGACTGGATACAATCGCCGCAACGATTGGCGAAGAGAGCCAGACCATCGAGGATGTCTATGAGCCATATCTGCTGCAGATCGGCTTTCTGCAGCGGACGCCGCGGGGGAGAGTAGTAACACCGGCAGCCTATAAGCATTTGGGGCTGCCGCTTCCTCCGCAGCCGCAATGATCTTTTTTTGTCCATGCTTTCGAAGCTATAGCTCTAAGTCTTTGGCTTAGGTCGGCGCCTTTGGGGTGCGGGAAGAGAGGGATTCGTCGCATCCATCCTCCTGTTCCTTGCGGACCGTAAGGCCCTTATTTTCCCTAAAGGGGTACATTTAGCCGAGCTAACAGACCGTACAGCGTTTATTGCCTCTTCGGCAGGTATATTTGGGGTGGATGTCCGCCCATAAAGGCGCTGGAGTCCGTTCACTGGTTGAAAAAGGACTTCCAGCAGAAATAAGATCCGCTCAGTCCGTTACTAACGGGCAGACTTTTCCGGCCGGGAAATGATTCTGTTCGTGGGGCGCTCACCAAACTTTAGGAGGCATCATGATGAATCTTGCCAGGTGGAAAAAGACAGGAATCGGCTTGCTGGCTTCTGCGCTGGTTGCGGGCAGCTTGCTTCTTCCTGCCGGTAACAGCCATGCCGATTCCAATGCAACCATCCGTGTCGCACTATATGCCGATATCGGCAGCAAATATAAATCTACGGTCCCATTCGTAACGCTGCAGTCAACGGTGGGCTTCAGCCTGACGTCCGGTTCAGCGGGCAGTGCAGAGCTGCTTCCTATTCCTGCCAATAACAAAATCCGTGTCAGCCTCGACGGCTACAAGGTTAAGGTTATGGACAGTCCTACATGGCAGACGGCGGCAGATGCCGCCAAGAAGCTGCAGACCACCTCTGATAAGCCATTGTTATTTGTTGCTTCAAGGAACGGCTCGAATGTGTACCAGCTATACACAGGCCCTTATGCCAGTGAAAGTGCGGCTAAGGAAGGGCTGGCCCGGGTAGGGAAAGCAGGACTGTCCATCCCTGACGGACAAGCACCGGCCCTGAAGGGCAGTAAGCATTTGTCTGCCGGACAGTTCGCTACCCAGCAGGAGGCTGATGCCGTGATGAGTACGGTTACTGCGGCCGGCTTCGACGCTTGGAAGACGCTGGTGAGCGGAGCGGACGGCAGCGCGCAGGTAGAAGTGTGGATCGGAGAAGCGGCAAGTGACAGTGATCTCGCCGCGCTGCGCACCGCCGTCACGGCCGCGCTGCCACAACTAATTCTCTCAGCCGGAGCGACCTCGACTCCAGGACTCATGATCCGTACAGATGCCGGGATGGATTGGAGCAGCGAAGGTCAGGCTTTTCATTACAGCGTATCGGGGGCGGGTGCCAAGTTTATGGCCGCCGGCAATACAGCGGGAATTCAAATGGTTGAGCGCTCAAAGCGCATTTATCGCGGCAATCTGGAGCTGAGCGGACTGAACGGTTCGCTGGCTGTGATTAATGAAGTGCCGCTGGAGCAGTATTTATATGCCGTCGTCGGCGGAGAGGTTTCCTCGGGCTGGCCCGAGGAGGCGCTTAAGGCCCAGGCGGTGGCGGCGCGCAGCTACGCGCTGGCTCAAGGGAACCGTTTTGATGTGGCAAATGTGGTCGATACAACGCTCAGCCAGGTCTACAACGGCATTGGCGCTGAGGCTCCGGTGATTATCAAGGCGGTGGATGCCACCGCCGGTGAGGTGCTGAAGAGCGGCGGCAAGGTAATTGAAGCGGTTTTTTCCTCCAATAGCGGAGGTGTGACCGCAGATCCCTCGGAGGTATGGGGCAATGGCGGCACTACTTTTGTCAGCGTAGCCAGTGCTGAGGATGCTGCGGCAGTGGGGGCGTCGAAGAAATGGTATTATCTGCTGCTTGATAATGGTGTCTCCGGTTATGCCCGGGAGGACAACATCAAATTGACCGGCGGCAAAACAGCGGCAGGGCTGGCTATTGCCACAGCGGCCACTAAGGATGTGAACATCCGCCCGCTGCCTATCATTGAGAGCAGCGTCAGTCCTGCCGGCAAGCTGAATCCCGGCGATAACGCCGTAGTGCTGAATCAGGTCTTTGAATCCGGCAGCTATAGCTGGATCAAAGGACCGTATTCGTCTGCCGACCTGCTCAAAAGCCTGGCGGGCAAGACCAGCAACTCGCTGCCTTCGTCCATTACCAGTCTGCAGGTTACGCAGCGCGGGCCATCAGGGAGAGTCACTCAGGTAAAAGCCAACGGAGAGATTCTGCAGGTGAAATACCCTGATTTGTTCCGTTCTGCGTTTGGCGGATTGCCTAGTACATTGTTTGATATTGTGCCTGCCGGCAGTTATACTGTATTAGGCGCTGGCGGCACTACGGGAACTGTCAGCAGCTCTCAGAGCGCCGGAGTGCTCTCTGCAACCGGGAAGGTGACTTCAAGCGGAAGCGGGACGGTGGTCATGGGCGGAGATGAATCGTCCAGAGTCGTCACGAACAGCCCAGGGTTCTATTTTATCGGCTGGGGGAATGGCCACGGGCTTGGCATGTCTCAATGGGGCGTGAAGGGCATGGCGGACAAAGGGTATGACTACAAGCAAATATTGCAACACTATTTTAGTAACGTTACTATAGTTAAGGAATGAAGACTGAACATGAATGTAGACGATTATGACTTTCACTTGCCGGAGGAGCTTATTGCCCAGACTCCCCTTGCGGACCGCAGCGCGTCGCGGCTGCTGCTCGTGGACAAGGAGAACGGACAACTTGCGCATCGGCATTTTACAGACATACTGGAGCAATTCCAGCCAGGAGATACTCTGGTTCTGAACGATACGCGGGTGATTCCCGCCAGGCTGTTCGGCGTTAAGGAAGACACTGGTGCCAAGGCAGAGGTTCTGCTGCTTAAGAATCTGGGTGAAGACCGCTGGGAAGCGCTGGTGAAGCCCGGCAAAAAGCTGAAGACCGGTGCGGTAATTATATTCAGCGAAGAGCTTCGTGCTGTCATTGAAGATGAGTCCGACATGGGCGGCCGCACGCTTCGCTTCATCTATACAGGGATATTTCAGGAGATTCTGGACAGGCTGGGAACAATGCCGCTTCCGCCTTACATCAAGGAAACACTGGATGACCGGGAGCGTTACCAGACGGTGTATGCCAAGCATGAAGGCTCGGCGGCCGCACCAACCGCAGGCTTGCATTTCACCGAAGATTTGCTGGAGCAAATCGCCGCCAAAGGTGTAAATATTGCTTATATTACGCTTCATGTCGGACTGGGAACGTTCCGGCCGATGTCGGTGGAGAAGGTGGAAGAGCATGTGATGCATGCCGAGTACTTCGAATTGTCGCAAGAGACGGCGGAGATCCTTAATGATGCAAGAGCAAGAGACGGCCGGATCATCGCCGTAGGCACAACCTCTTGCCGGACACTGGAAACGGTCGGAAGGCAATGCCAGGGCGGACCGCTTGCGGCATGCAGCGGCTGGACGGATATTTTTATCTATCCCGGTTATGAGTTCACAGTAGTGAATGCGCTGATTACGAATTTCCATCTGCCGAAGTCTACACTGGTGATGCTGGTGAGCGCTTTGGCTGGCCGGGAGCATATTCTTGCCGCTTATGAAGCGGCGATTCAGGAGCATTACCGCTTCTTCAGCTTTGGCGATGCAATGTTTATTTATTAAGCAAGAGGAAGGATTACACATATGGCAGCAATAACTTATGAACACATCAAGACCTGTAAGCAATCCGGTGCGAGGCTCGGCCGGGTGCATACTCCGCATGGCGTGATTGAGACGCCTGCATTTATGCCTGTCGGGACACTTGCCACCGTCAAGACGATGAGCCCCGAAGAGCTGAAGCAAATGGACGCGCATATTATTCTGAGCAACACATACCATCTTTTTCTGCGCCCGGGCCATGACATTATCCGCGAAGCTGGCGGCCTGCACAAATTCATGAACTGGGACCGGCCGATTCTGACAGACAGCGGCGGCTTTCAAGTCTTCTCGCTGAGTGAAATGCGCAAAATTTCCGAAGAAGGCGTGCATTTCCGTTCTCACCTGAACGGGGATAAGAAATTCCTGTCTCCGGAAGTGGCGATGGAGGTGCAGAATGCGCTCGGTTCCGATATTATGATGGCTTTTGACGAATGTCCGCCTTACCCGGCAGAGTATGATTACGTCAAAAAGTCACTCGAACGTACCTCGCGCTGGGCCGAAAGATGCCTGAAAAGCCATGCCCGTCCTGAGGATCAAGGGCTCTTTGCTATTGTCCAGGGAGGCATGTATGAGGATTTGCGGCGTCAAAGCGCGGCAGATTTGACTTCCATGGATTTCCCGGGGTATGCTATTGGGGGACTCAGCGTCGGAGAGTCCAAGCAGCTTATGTATGAAGTGCTGGATTATACGGTTCCGCTGCTGCCGCAAGGGAAGCCGCGCTATTTAATGGGCGTCGGGTCCCCGGATGCGCTGCTGGAAGGTTCAATCCGCGGAGTAGACATGTTCGACTGTGTTCTGCCTACGCGTATTGCCCGCAATGGAACAACCATGACCAGTCAGGGAAGATTAGTTGTACGCAACGCGCAGTACGCCCGCGATTTCGGGCCGCTTGATCCTGAATGCGATTGCTACACCTGCCGAAATTATTCCCGTGCTTATTTGCGCCACTTGATCAAGGCCGACGAAACCTTCGGCTTGAGGTTAACGACATACCATAATTTGTACTTCCTGCTGGAATTGATGCGTAAAGTGCGTGAAGCCATCAAGGAAGATCGGCTGCTTGATTTTCGCGATGAGTTTTTTGCACAATACGGATTATATGATAATCTTAAAGGCTTCTAGAACACATGGATTGTGTCTTAGTGTTTTTTGAAAGGGGGGAGAATTATGTTACAGTTTCAATACGCATCAGCCGCAGGGGGCGGCGGAAGTATATTGGGTCTTGTAGGCCCATTTGTGCTGATGTTTGTGGTATTTTACTTCCTGTTGATTCGTCCGCAGCAGAAGAAGACCAAAACGCGCAACTCCATGTTAAAATCTTTGAAAAAAGGCGATAAAGTAGTGACCATTGGTGGCCTTCACGGGACGATCATGGAAATTACCGACGATATCGTGGTCCTGCGTGTAAACGATGTCACCAAGCTGACCTTTGACCGTGGCTCTATCAGTCACTCTGTTGTGGAAGTGGAAGATAAAGAGTAGCTTGTTTCTTGTAAACGGTACATAAAAAGCGGCATCCTCTTCTTGAAGAGTGATGCCGCTTTTTTAATATAAGATTTTATTGCTTCACGCTATTTCTCGCTGAAACGGCTACGCTGTCCCTTTAAGGACGGCGTAGCCGTTTCCACTTGCGTATCTGGATGTATCAGCGGGTATTGGTGGCGCGGCTTCTGACGGTCAACCTGTCCTCTCCGCTGCGCAGAGTCAGCTTGGCAAGCTGCACTGCAACTGTGGTTGACAGGACAGCCAGCAGGGTACCGCCCAGCATGTCGGTCAACCAGTGAATGCCAAGGTAGAAGATCCCAAATACGATGATAACCGCAGAGACAGTTGAAATGGCCATCCAGCGGCGGTTGCCGGACCGGAAGGCAAGCAATGCGGTTGTGACGGAAATGGAGGTATGCAGACTTGGGAAGCAATTGTTAATACCGGAGAGGGCTCTGTATTCCTGCTCAAATTTCGGGAAAACATCCAGCATCGTAAAGCGGACCCCTGCCGGAACATAAGACCAGACCTCGTTCACCGGGAAATAAATATAGAACGGAATAGCTATGGCATAGTTGATGATAATCGCATAGCAGGTGGCGTAGAGCATCACACGGTTCTTATCCAGCAAATAGACGCCAAGCGAAGCAGCCAGCACCGATTGAAGCATAAAGATATAGAAGAATACGATAGTGGGTGTCAGCCACGGAGCGAAAAAGAGCTCCTGGACACCTCTGACAAAATGGCCCTCAAGTCCAAAGATGAACGAGGTGTAATCCGAGGTGAGCTGCATTTTACGCTCAATCTGAAGTTCATATTTATTCAGTAAGAGCACACCGAACATACCTACAAGCAGCAACAAAAATTTATAAGAGCGCAGAAGTTCTTTTCCGATCTCCACTAAAGCCTGCAGAGGATTGCGCCGGGAACCAAGCCAGATTAGCAATACTACAATTACAACAGTATAGAGCGCGATTAAATTCATTGATTGGTAAAGCAAAACAATCGAAGCCTCCTTGATCCCTCATATGAAGTCATATGAAAACAGTGTACCATATTTTTAAGGGCCGGGTTCGATTTTCGAAAAATATAAATTTTAAGATTTCTGCAGATTCACTCCAAACATTCCCCCGAGTGCAGCAATCCCTGCAGCAACCAGAATCCACAGGCAATCCCTGACGGAAGGAGCGCTGTCCAGTGCCAGAAACCCGATCAGCAGAACGGTAATCCCGTAGAGGGCGCCTGTGAGCGCTCCCTGATACCAGCCCTTGCTGGACGCTCTGCGGCCCGCAGTCAAGCCTCCGAATGCAGCGGCGATGCCGTGGATGATGTAGGTGTACATCGTGAGATCCTGCTCTTCAAGACCGCTGCCCCAGAGTAAAAAAGAGAGGACGAGCGCGCCCAGCAGCATCCAAAGAAATGAGCGGCATAACCCCGATAACACTGGACTTGATATTCTCCACGAGAACAGGCGCCGGAATAAGTACATGGTACAACCTCCTAAAAGTTTTGTTAGCATACGCTACCGCAAGCTTATTTTGCAAAACTGGCCCAGAAGCATATGCCAAGTTTGCTGGAAATGGCGGGTTTGTACTATTGTATGGGGGGGCTTGCCCCAATAGTACAAGAATGAGTGTGAAGCCTTTTTTACCATTAATTAATAAGCCCTTTTCCGAATGTTCCCTTGGCGCAGAGGCCAGAATAGGGGTACATTAATCAGCCCGCACAAGAGCTGCGCGGGTGACACTGGAAGGGGAGCGAAGAGAATATGTTCCAGCATATTTCTGCCCATATCTTTCTGACCGTGCTGATGTATATCTTCATTTTCCTGAGCATGCGGATTATGGGGAAGCGGGAAATCGGCAAGCTGTCTGTATTTGATCTGACGATCTCGATTATGATTGCCGAGATAGCCGTTTTTTCCATTGAGGACATTGAGCGGCCGATCTATGAAGGGTTTGTGCCGATGGCGACATTAGTGCTTATCCAGGTTCTGGTTGCACAGTTCAGTCTTAAGAGCAGAAAGCTGCGGCTGCTGATGGACGGCAAACCGAGCATCCTCATCTCGGATGGCAAGCTGCACCGCGGGGAGATGCGCAAACAGCGCTACAACATTGACGATCTGCTGCAGCAGTTGCGCGGACAAAATATCACCAGCCCTGCAGACGTTGAATTTGCTATTCTGGAACCGAGCGGACAGCTCACCGTTATTGAGAAGGATAAAAGTGTGTCCTCCAGCAATCAAACCGGGAACAGCAGCTCGGGCGCCAACCGCGGGAAACAGGCTGAGCATTCCGCAGGAGGAAGCACAGGCGATGCTGAATTGCCGAAACATAAAATCAGATATGAAGGTCTGCCGATTCCGCTGATCATGGATGGAAAGGTACAGGATGAGAATTTGGAGATGATTGGAAAGACCAGATTTTGGCTGAGAACACAAATCCGTCAGAAGGGAGTTTCCGATTTTCGGGATGTGTTCTTATGCTCCATCGACCACAACGGCAAAATTTATGTAGACCGTCTGGGCAGCAGGTGACAACTCAACGCCACTTTTTTATAAAAGGAACCCGGTCCAGATCACGTATGGAGATTAAGCCGGACAACATGCATATCCCGAAGTACAAGGCCATTCCGCTTCCGGCGGCGAATAGGAATTGCGCCCACTGCGCCTCGGCGATTGGCACTTTGGTGTAGATGTAGGACATTCCGGCAGCCATAATGATCATCGCGGCAAATGTTTTTAACGGGTCGGCAAGCCTCAGCGAGAAGGATATCAGCTTAATTACGCTGAACCCGTGAAGCAGAGTCACCAGAATACTGTTGACGATAATGGCGATAATCGCTCCATAGATCCCGTATTCCGGCTGGGAGGCGAGCGTAAGAATGAGCAGAATTTTGATTACCGCACCAATTAGTGTGTTGATCAGCGCCCTGCCTGGACGGTCCATAGCCTGCAGGGCAGCCTGCAGCGGAGCTTGGACATATAAAAACAAGGCGAACGGCGCCATCATCCGCAGCATGGGTGCGGTATCGGCATTGCCGTACATCAGCGTACACAGCGGGACGGCAAAAATGTACATAACCGCCGCGAAGGGGGCTCCGGTTACCATCGCCAGGCGCAGCGCCTGATGCATTCTTTTATGGATTGTGGGCAGATCTTTACGCGCTGCTGCTTCCGACAAGGAAGGCACGAGCGACACGGCGAGCGAAGAGCTGAGCACCCCCGGCAGCAGCAAGAGGGGAATCACCATCCCTTGGAGAGAGCCATACTGTGCGGTGGCGGCGGCAGTGGCGATTCCGGCCAGCGCCAGACTGCGGGCAGTGATAATGGACTCGAGCAGATAGGAGAAGGAGCCGACAAGCCGTCCGGCGGTAACGGGCACCGAAATACCGATCAGCCGTTTCAGTATGGAGTAGTCCCGGGTATCCGGGCTAAGCGACTGCTGATTTTGCGGCATAGGGGCGGGAATGTTCTCAGCAAAAGACGGGCTGCTTTTCTTGTCCTTTTTTACGATGAAATAGAACTGCCCCAAAAGAGCCAGCATGCCGACGATTTCACCGACTGTTACACCAAGCATTGCTCCGGCTGCCGCATAGGCAATCCCTTTTGGAAGCAGCATCCAGGATAACCACAGCATAAAAAAGATCCGGATCACCGATTCTATCACTGAGGATATCGCCGAGGGAATCATATTCTGTCTGCCCTGGAAGTAACCTCTGTAAACCGCGGAGACGGCAATAATGGCAATCATCGGCGTCATGCTCAGAAAGGTGTAGTAGACACGCCTGTCCGTTAATATCACATTGGAAACCCATGAAGCGCCTAACAATGCAAGAATTGTAAAAAAGATACCGAGTCCAAGACTGAGCGTAAGTCCGCTATGCAGAATCCGGCGTGACTCTTCCGGGCGGCCTTCTCCCTCGGCTTCAGCGACCATTTTGGCAATGGCCAGCGGTATTCCGCCGGTGATGATGGTAATCAGCACGATAAAAAAAGGATATCCAAGCTGATACAGTCCCACGCCTTCGGCCCCGATAATCCGGGGTAAAATAATCCGGGGAATAAAGCCGAGCATCCGGTTGATGATGCCTGCGGCCAGCAGAATCAAGGTTCCTTGAATAAAGGTCTGTTTCCTCAAAGGGCACTCCTTCTTCCCAAATATAGTCTCTCTAACATTGATATGGGCAAGCAGGCTTTTCCATGACAAGCTTTAGGTGTGACAACTTTTCACCGGAAGAAGGAAAGAGAGGAAGCTTGGTCGAATACATAACTTTGGGAGCATGCATAAGCAAGTGATCACTGGAGGTGTCAACACGTGGAATCGGAACAATGGAGTTACGACGAGCTTAGTGATGAAATCGAAGCCATGTGCCGCAGTAAAGCGGAGGAGTTCCGCCTCCTTGGCTATGAATATGTAACCGGCAAGGATATTTGGGAATGTGTCAGCCGCAACTACAGCAAGGAAGGCAGGCCCCCTCTGCATAAGCTGGTGAATGACATCTATTCGTTGAAATCAAGCAGCTATATGAACTATCTGACGATTGCCGCTTATCGGGGATTGAACTGATAAAGGAACGATTTTCTTTTGCAAACAGCTACAGGAAGAAGTAAAGTAAGAGAAGAATCATTCAGCTTTTCCTATCCAAACGGATGGCTTGCCCATTGAGCGGAGCCGGCCGTTTCTTTGTGTGAACGCAGGCCGTCATTTCCGCCTGAATTGACGGTCATTTCGCACGTAGCTATAATAGGAATATTGAGTAATGAAAGGGGAACTAGCAAGAGCATGAAGAGACTGTTGAGCTTTATCATTACCGTGCTCGTTTTAACAGGGGTCATGGTATTCACAACTCCCGGACTGCTGGACAAGGTCCGTCTGGGGCTTGACCTGAAAGGCGGCTTCGAAATTCTGTATCAAGCCACGCCTATGGAGGCAGGGGCGGAATTGTCCCGTGCTTCGCTGCAGAAGACGGCGGAAAGCCTGGAGAAACGGGCAAACGCACTCGGGACAAGCGAGCCTGAGGTCACTACAGAAGGAACGGACCGCATCCGTCTGAAGATTGCGGGCGTTACCGACGAAGCCGAAGTCCGCAAGAAGATGAAAGAACCCGCAGTTCTGACCTTCCGCAGTGCCGCTCCAGGCGATGCCGCAGGAACCTACAGCAAGATTGAGCTTGTGGGCAGTGATTTTGTGGAGGGTGCGGCAGAGGTTCAACGCGACAATCTGAACCGGCCGGAAATCAGCATCAAGATCAAGGATAAGGACAAATTTGCAGAAATTACCAAGCGTTTGCTTGGTAAAGAAATGGCTATCTATCTCGATGATCAGATGTTAGGCAATCCACCAGTCGTTCAAGCGGTATTGACTGACGGCAAAGCTTCAATCTCCGGTAATTATACTATAGATGGAGCCCGTGAATTGGCTGATACCATCAACCTTGGCGCCCTGCCGCTGAAGCTTACAGAGAAATATTCCCAAAGCGTAGGCGCAACGCTCGGTAAACAGTCTCTTGATCAGACGGTCAAAGCCGGACTTGTGGGTTCAATAATTATCTTGATCTTCATGATCGGTATGTACCGGTTGCCAGGTGCTCTGGCCAGCTTTGCCCTGATTCTGCATACATGGCTGCTGATCGCGGTGTTCGTCGTTGCCGACTTCACCTTGACTCTCCCAGGTATTGCCGCATTTATCCTTGGTATAGGGATGGCGGTCGATGCCAATATCATTACAAATGAACGGATAAGGGAAGAGATGCGCAACGGCAAGAGCATTCTATCCTCTGTCAAAGCAGGTAATAAAACTTCCTTCCGTACAGTTATGGATGCGAACGTAACCACTATTATTGTAGCGGCAGTAATGTTCGCCTTTGGTACGGGGGCGGTTAAAGGTTTTGCCCTGATTCTGATTGTGGAAATTGTGCTTAGTATTGTAACAAACCTTTATTTTGCCCATTGGCTGCTTACGGTGCTGGTCAAAGCCGGTGTTCTGAAGAAGCCGAAGCAATTTGGGGTAAAGGAGAGTGACATCCGTGCGCTTTAAGAAAGAGCTTGATTTTGTACACTTAAGTAAATATTTCTATATCTTCTCCATTGCGATTACTATTCTGGGTGTGGCCTTTCTTAGCTTCATGGGGCTGAATTACAGCGTCGACTTCAAGGCTGGTTCCAACGTAGACGTGTCATTGTCCAAGAACATTACGCTGGAGCAGCTAAAGCCTGTTCTTAATGAACTAGGCATCTCGCATGAGCCGGATATTACGGTGGGTGAGAATCGGGTCAACATCCGTTATGATGAAGTGCTTGATGAAAATCATGATGAGGCGTTGAAAGCAGCGATTACGAAGCTGGATGACAAAGCCTCCTTCGAGATCAACACTGTGGATACGGAAATGGCCAAAGAGCTGGCCCGCAACGCGATTTACTCCGTATTGCTGTCCTGCTTAGGGATCATCATCTATGTCAGTATCCGGTTTGAATGGCGGTTCGCTGTGGCTGCGATTGTGGCGCTTGTCCATGATGCTTTTATCGTGGTTGCCGTTTTCTCCATTTTCCGGCTGGAGGTCGATTTGACCTTCATTGTCGCGGTGCTCACAATTATCGGTTATTCCATCAATGATACGATTGTTATCTTTGACCGGATCCGCGAAAATCTGCGCTTCGGCAAGCAGAAGTCTTATGAGGATCTGAAGGCGCTGGTTAACAAAAGTGTGGCACAGACCCTTATGCGGTCCTTGTACACAGCCTTTACGGTATTCGTTGCCGCGTTCTTCCTGCTGGTACTTGGTGGTGCGTCAATTAAAATGTTCTCACTCGCTATGGTAATCGGTCTGCTCTTTGGAGCTTACTCCTCCATCTTTATCGCAAGTCCGCTCTGGCTGCTGCTTAAGAAACGCCAGAAGACAGCCGTAAAGAGCAAGCCGGCCAAAGCCTAAGCTTAGTTGTCCCGGGAAGCCGCGTCTATGACGACGCGGCTTTTCGGAATCTTTGGAGTGGAACGTCCGTCGGAACTCATCATCATGAGATGATTTGCTAGTGGTAAGGAGGGCCTTGTAATGAATGATAAGCAATCACCGCAAAGTGAGACGGTTACCTGGACAGGAGTCGCCAGTGATATCGCGCTGGCGTTGGCCAAAGGAAGCGTTGGTTATCTTTCAGGCAGTAAGGCATTAGTGGGTGACGCATTATATTCCGGATCAGATGCGGCTGCCAAGCTGGCAGAAATTCTTCCGCTTCCGTGGCGCACAGGGCAGAATCAGAAGCGCAGAGGGGTACTGCGAACTCCGCAGAGCAGTAAGGAACCGCTTTTGCCCATCCTTTTTTCTGTACTGATCCTTATGGGCGGACTGCAAATTGCTTTCTCGGCGATCCGTGATTTGACCAGGGGACATTTGTCGGCACCAGGGCAGGCAGCGCTTGTCACTGTTCTCGCATCCATTATTTTTAAAGAGGCGATCTTTCAGTACCAGTACCGTTATTTCAAAAAAAAGGGCGATGGCAGCCATGCCGCTTATGCGGATAGCCACCGCTTCAGTCTCTATACATCAATCACTGTATTTACCGGAACCTCCCTGGCGATAGCCGGAGGAACGTTCCATTGGCATCCGCTGCTGTATATGGACCCGATTGCCGCATTGCTAACCGGATGTTTTATAATCCGCAAGGGGTATTCGCTCGTCACAGCCTCTGTTAACGGTAAGAAGCTTCAGGAGCTCCCTTCCGAGGAGGCGGCCAGCTTTATTGAAACCGTACAGCGGGTGCATGGCGTTATCCGTGTAGAATATTTGCAGGCCCTGGAGCAGGGGCGTTACGTAAACCTTCAAGTTAAAATCAGTGTAAATCCGCGTATTACCGTTATGGAAGCCCAGGATATCTCGGAATGTGCCAGAAAGCTGCTGCAGCACCGTTTTGTGCATGTAGGCGAGGTTCATATGGATGTTGTGCCTTATGATCCGGGTTATCCGTACAAAAGCAACCAGGAGCTCGTGGACAACGATATTCCCACGCTGCTTCAGTAGTCCGCAAGGTGAGAGAAAGGTGAAATCTATTGCTTCATTCAAAAACAAGATGGCAATCTCCGGCAGCCGATCCCGATCTTGTCCGGGAGCTGGCCCGGAGCCTTTCTGTTTCTCCGCTCCTTTCGTCACTCTTGGTGACCCGGGGCATGGACACGGCTGACAAGGCGCTTATGTTCATGGATGGCGGAGATGAAGAGGAACATGATCCCTTTCTGCTGAAGGGAATGGCCGAAGCGGTTCCCCGGATTAGAAAGGCCCTGCAAGATGAAGAACATATTCTTGTATATGGCGATTATGATGCGGACGGAGTGTCCAGTACTGCGCTGATGATCTATCTGCTGCGGCACTTGGGGGCTTCTTTTGACATTTATATTCCGCACCGTTCGAATGAAGGCTACGGGCTGCACAATCATGCCCTGGACTGGGCGCAGCAGCAGGGAGTGTCGCTGGTTATTACTGTCGATACCGGAATCAGCGCCTATCATCAGATTGCTTATGCGAGTCAGCTCGGCATTGATGTGATCGTAACGGATCATCACGAGCCGCCGGAGCTGCTGCCGCAGGCTTATGCGCTGATTAATCCCAAGCTGCCGGATTGTCCTTATCCGTTCAAAGGCTTGGCTGGAGTTGGTGTGGCCTACAAGCTGGCTCAGGCGCTGCTGGATGGTGAGGTTCCTGAGGCTTGGAGCGAAATTGCGGCCATCGGTACGGTTGCGGATTTGATGCCGCTGCTGGGTGAGAACCGCAGCATTGTGCGCAAAGGGTTGTCCAGTATGCAGAGCTCGCCTTTTCCGGGCATCCGGGCTTTGCTTGGTGTCAGCGGAGTTACGATGAATACGGTAAGCGCTGTAAATATTGCCTTTGGACTGGCACCGCGTATCAATGCCAGCGGACGCCTGGATCACGCCGGACGTGCGGTCACGCTGCTGACTACAGAGCAGCCGGCTGAAGCGGAGGAGCTTGCCGGGGAATTGGACCTGCTGAACAAAGAGCGCCAACTGGTCGTTGAAAGAATCGTCGCGGAAGCTACAGTCAAGCTGGAGCAGCAAATGGAGCGCGGCAAGCTGCCGGATATCATTGTTCTTGCAGAGCAGGGCTGGAATGTCGGTGTGGTAGGAATTGTTGCTTCCAAGCTGCTGGAGCGCTATTACCGCCCGGTTATTATTCTGGATATTCACCCCGAAACAGGGATGTGCAAAGGCTCGGCGCGCTCCATTCCGGGGCTGGATATATATGAGGCGTTAACCTCCTGTGCAGAGTTGATGGATCATTACGGGGGTCACCCGGCGGCTGCCGGGATGAGTCTGCATCGGGATAAGCTTGCGGCCTTTGCAGCGGCCCTTAATGAATATGCGGCTGCTGTGCTGACACCGGAGCATTATATGCCGGTGACGGCTGCAGACGGTGAGGTGGCGATTGCCGACTTTTCGCTGCAGGCTGCGCTTGAGCTGGACAGGCTATCGCCTTTCGGTATGGCGAACCCGCTGCCAAAGTTCATTGTTCGGGGCGCTGCGGTAAAAGAAACCCGCAAAATGGGCCAGGACGGCAAGCATTTGAAGCTTGTTCTCCAGCAGGGCAGACATACCATTGAAGCTGTAGCCTTTGGTAAAGGACCGCTGGCTGATCTGCTGCCCGCTGGCACCCTGGTTGACCTTCTGGCAGAGCTGTCGGTTAACGAATGGAACGGCTCGCGCAAGCCGCAACTGATGCTGCAGGATCTGGCGGTGCCGAATCCGCAGGTGTTTGACCTGCGCGGCGCTGCTGATGCGGTGAAGCAAGCTGCATCTCTTCAAGAGCTGCTGCAGCCCTACAGTGGCGGCAGCCCGTTCAGGACAGCAGCGGTATTTCAGAACAGCCGCATGTCACCGCTGAGTGCGCTCCAAGGCATGTCTCTTTGGGTTTATGATGAAGAGACAGGAATTTCTGCAGTCCGCCATGAACCGGAGGATGCAGAGAGCGCCCAGGTTTCATTGCTGTGCCTGCTCGATATGCCGGAAACACCGGAGCAGCTTGATGCGCTGCTTGCTGTTTTCCCGAACGCGGACAATATCGCACTGCTGCATTCGATCCGCGATGGCCGTGACCGGCTGCAAACGCCGACGCGGGAGCATTTCAAATCATTGTATAAATTGCTGGCAGCGCTTGCCCCAGCGGGAGCTCCGGAGAACGAACTGCTGCTGCGGCTCAGCCGTCAGTCTGCAATGAGCACGCGGATGCTGGGCAAAATGCTGGATGTGTTCGAGGAGCTTGATTTTATCGAGCGCAGCCGTGGCAACATCAGTTTTGTTACCCAGCCTGCCGCCAAGAGCCTTACGGCTTCAGAGCATTTTGTCAGATTGGGCCAGACTGCCGAGATTGAGCAATATTTCATGGAAGCCAGCCGCAGCGAGCTGCAGGACTGGATGCTGTCCCGCCGCCCGGGAGCCTCCCAAGCCGGATGACTTGGCGGTAGATGCTTCCAAAGCGAGTTTGTTCGAAGATAAATCAGTGAGGTAACGCTCACAAACTAAGTGTATGCTTTCGAAGCGAGTTTTGTACGGAGATAGCGCTGAGAAGCATATGCTTACAAAACTTTCAGGAGATGATGTTATGGATTTTAAAGACAGTATTCGTGTGATTCCGGATTTCCCGCAGCCGGGAATCAGCTTCAAAGATATTACTACCCTGCTTAAAGACGGCGAAGCTTACCGCCGGGCGATAGATGAGCTGAAAGCGCTGGTGGCGCATCTGAAAATTGATGTGATTGCCGGACCTGAAGCCCGTGGCTTTGTAGTAGGCGCACCGCTTGCTTATGCGCTGGGTGTCGGCTTCGTGCCAATCCGCAAAAGCGGCAAGCTGCCATATGACACCATCGAGGTGGGATATGATCTGGAATACGGCAAGGATACACTTGCTGTTCACACGGATGCGGTTAAACCTGGACAGAATGTGCTTATTGCCGACGATTTGCTGGCAACGGGAGGCACAATCGCTACTTCAGTCAACCTCATAGAACAGCTTGGCGGCAAAGTGGTTGGAGCGGCCTTCCTGATCGAATTGACCCAGCTTGCCGGACGCAACAAGCTTACAGGCATTGAGATTCATTCGCTACTTTCATACGAAGACTGAGGGAAGTCAAAAGACTTTTCCCGGGAAATAAAAAGCGGACTGCTGTCGAATATAGACAGAGTCCGCTTTTTATATATTATGCTAATCAGCCGGAATCTAGTGTGCAGATTTCTCGCTCTCTTGCTCATTGGACAAGCCGAGGACCTCAATGAGCTTGAAGAGCAAGGACAGAACCATACCAACAATCGTCGCCAGTGCCATCCCTTTAAGCTCAACACCGCTAAATTTTAGTGAGATGCCGCTGATGCCGACCACAAGAACCAAAGTAGCCAGGATCATGTTGGTGGCCTTGGAGAAATCGACCCTCTGCTCAACGAAGATACGCAGACCGGATGCGGCGATTACACCAAACAGCAGCAGCGAGACGCCGCCCATAACCGGCTGGGGAATATTGGAGATAATGGAGGAGAATGTCCCGGAGAACGAGAGCAGAATCGCAATGACTGCAGCGCCGCCGACTACGTAGACCGAATATACCTTGGTGAGCGCCATAACGCCGATATTTTCACCGTAAGTTGTGTTAGGGGTGGAACCGAAAAATCCGGATAGAATCGTGGAGATCCCGTTGCCCATCAGCGAGCGGTCAAGTCCCGGATCTTTGGTCAGGTCTTTGCCGACTATGTTGCTGGTAACCAGCAAATGGCCGATGTGCTCTACAATAACTACAAGCGATACCGGTATAATGGTGAATATAACATTCCAGTCGAAAGATGGGGTAATAATAGTTGGGTGGGAGAAGAAAGAGCTGTTCGAGATTGCCTCTGTGTTCACCACTTGCATGATATAAGCCAGAACGTATCCGGTAACGATTCCGATAAGGATATGAATGATTTTGGGAAAGCCGCGGAAGAGAACTGCGCCAATAACAGTCACACCAAGTGTTACCATGGACAATGTAATAGCTTTTCCGTCAGGAGTCCAGTCGGTGGCTCCTTCAGGAGCAATCAGCCCGGCCATACGCGCGGCAACCGGCACCAGCTCCAGCCCGATAGTAGCGACAATGGCACCCATAACCGCCGGAGGGAACACAACATCAATCCAGCCGGTTCCGGCATAACGGACGATCAATGCGACCAGAATGAAAATAACGCCGGTCACGATAAAAGCGCCCAGTACAAGCGAATATCCATGCTGATGATCACCCTGATGCTGCTTCAGCACGCTGAGCACCGGTGAGATAAAGGCGAAGCTTGAACCGAGGTATGCCGGGATTTTGCCGCGGCAGATCAGGATATACAGCAGTGTGCCGATACCGTTCATTAGCAGAATCATGCCAGGGTCTACCCCGAACAGGTTAGGGACAAGCACCGTGCTGCCGAACATGGCGAATAAGTGCTGAAGACTCAGCAAAAAGCCGGGGCCCCAAGGGAGTCTTTCGTTAACTTGAATTTCGCGTTGCAATGGTGTTCACTTCTCTTTCATGTCTATTTTATGTGAGGTTCTAAAAAACCGCCTTTACTAGATTAAATAGAACGGAGTCTTTTTACAACAACATTTTTACAAGTGCCACGAAATTGTTCGTTCTTGGCACTTTACCTTACAGCAATGCCACGGTGTGGCAAGTGTTGACGTAATCCATCGCAAGCGTCATAATTATAGACAACTTTAAACGGATTGTAGTGTAGCTTAGATCATATGGAACCTGCAAATCCTGCAACCCTTGCGGGTTCATTTTATTATAGAAAGGAAACGGATACGACGAGAATGCGCATAGAGCAATTAACCGAAAAGGCCGGCGCCTATATAAAAGAAAAAGATCTTCTCCGCATCCGGGATGCTTATGAATTTGCCGATCAGGCTCATCACGGGCAGGTTCGGAAATCGGGGGAGCCATACATTCTGCATCCGCTGGCGGTTGCAGATATTGTCATCAACATGCAAATGGATGTCATCTCCATTATTGCGGCGCTGCTGCATGATGTTGTGGAAGATACGACCGTGTCCCTGGAGCAGATCCGCGAGAAATTTGGCGATACCTGCGCCATGCTGGTGGATGGTCTGACCAAGCTGGAACGGATTCGCTTCCGCTCGAAGGAAGAGCAGCAGAACGAGAATTACCGCAAAATGTTTATCGCCATGGCTCAGGATATCCGGGTCATTGTCATCAAGCTTGCGGACCGTCTGCACAATATGCGTACACTCAAATATCAGTCCGAAGAGAGCCAGCGCCGTATTTCTTATGAAACGCTGGAGATTTTTTGTCCCATCGCCGACCGTTTGGGGATTTCCGCGATCAAATGGGAGATGGAGGATATTGCCCTCCGCTATTTGAATCCGCAGCAGTATTACCGCATTGCCAATTTGGTGCACAAGAAACGGGCGGAACGCGAGCAGTTCATCGAGAGCGTTATCGGACGCATCCGTGCCAAGCTGGATGAGATGGGCATCGAGGGTGATCTCTCAGGGCGTCCAAAGCATATTTACAGTGTATACAACAAAATGAGCACCAGAAACAAGCAGTTCAACGAAATTTATGATCTGCTTGCTATCCGCATTATCGTAGACAATATCAAGGATTGTTATGCCACATTAGGCATTATTCATACTCTTTGGAAGCCGATGCCCGGCCGTTTCAAGGATTATATTGCTATGCCCAAAGCGAATATGTATCAATCGCTGCATACCACCGTGGTAGGCCCGGGCGGAGAGCCGACGGAGGTTCAAATCCGTACCTGGGAGATGCACCGTACTGCCGAGTTCGGGATTGCCGCCCACTGGGCTTACAAGGAAGGCAGCAGCAACATTAACCCTGAGAACCGGATGCCGTTTTTCCGCGAAATTCTGGAGCTGCAGCACGAGGCCAAGGATGCCGAGGAATTCGTCGAGTCGCTCAAAATGGACTTTTTTTCGGATCTTGTTTTTGTCTTCACGCCTAAAGGAGAGGTTGTGGAGCTTCCGGCCGGATCGGTGCCGCTTGATTTTGCTTTCCGTATCCATACGGAGGTAGGGAACCGGACGATTGGCTCCAAGGTGAACGGGCGGATTGTGCCGCTGGATCATAAGCTGAAGACCGGGGATATCGTGGAAATTCTGACCTCGAAGAACTCTTACGGTCCGAGCCGCGACTGGCTGAAGATTGCCCAATCCTCGCATGCGCGCAGCAAGATTAAGCAGTGGTTCAAGAAGGAGAAACGCGAGGAAAATGTTGAGAAGGGCCGCGAAGCGGTAGAGCGCGAGCTGAAACGTCTGAATATGGAGGTTTCCGATTTTCTCACTGAGGATAAGCTGAGCGATGTAGCCAAGAAGTTCGCCTTCGGCGACGTGGAGGATATGCTCTCCGCAGTTGGCTTCGGGGGGATCACCGCTTCGCAGATTGCCAACAAGCTGACCGAGAAGGTGCGCAGGGAGCAGGAAGAAGCCGCCGGACATCTTGAGCTGTCAACGGAAATGAAGGAGATCAAGTCCAGCGGGGAGAAGCGCAATCAGCCGACGAATGGGGTTCGTGTAAAAGGCATTGATAATCTGCTTGTCCGCTTTGCGCGATGTTGTAATCCGGTACCCGGCGACGATATTATCGGCTATGTGACCCGCGGACGCGGTGTTTCCGTTCATCGCGAGGACTGCCCGAATATTCCCACAGATGGCGATGGCGAGGAATCGGCGCGTGTGATCGAAGTGGAATGGGAAGGCAGCATGGAGGCTAACTACAGCGTGGATATTGAGATCACGGGCCATGACCGCAACGGCCTGCTCAACGAGGTGCTGCAGGCCGTGTCGGAGAGCAAGACGAATATCTCGGCAGTTACCGGACGCTCGGACAAGAACAAGATGGCGATGATTCACATGACTATTCTGATCCGCAACACCGATCATCTGCAGTCCGTGGTGGACCGGGTGAAGCGGGTCAAGGATGTATATACGGTTAACCGCATCATGCAATAGACATCCATGCCGCTCTTTCGCGGCAATTGAGACGATGAGATTTCATAGATGGCCCTCAATTTGGCTTCGTCAAATTCGAGGCTTCCATAACAATGTCCTTCGTTCGGACATCGTTATTTCAGGATAGGGCAAGGAGCTGAATAAGCAAAATGAGAGTAGTGGTGCAGCGCTGCAAGGAAGCCAGGGTGAGCGTAGAGGGTGAAGTGACCGGAGCGATCGGAGAAGGCTTGATGCTGCTGGTTGGCGTTACCCATGAGGATATAGAGAAGGATGCCAAGTATTTGGCGGACAAGGTCGCCGGACTGCGCATTTTCGAGGATGAAGCCGGTAAAATGAATTTCAGCGTTACAGATACAGGCGGTGCCGTATTGTCAGTATCACAGTTCACACTGTATGGAGACTGCCGCAAGGGCCGGCGGCCGAATTTCATGGCTGCTGCTGCGCCTGCCGAGGCAGAGCGGCTGTACGAATACTTCAATCAGGAGCTGAGAGCCGGAGGGCTTCAGGTGGCAACCGGCAGGTTTGGCGCTATGATGGATGTATCGCTGACCAACTGGGGTCCGGTGACGTTATTGCTGGATAGCCGGGGCTGAGCAAATACGTTGAATTGTAAAAGGGTTTCGTAGGGGTTCCGGGAGGAATCGGCGTACGATACCCTTTTTTTGTGCTGTATATGCTGCATCCGGGCCTCTCTGCGGATAGAGCCAACTTGTACTGGATAAACTAGGGGTGATTCATCATTCGCGTCATGTGGGGGCCAGTCATGAGACATTCACAAAAAGCTTGGGCATGGATGAGCATTCCGGCGTACAGTGTTGGCTGCTGTCACGAAGCCTCGGCGGCGGCCAAAGGGGCCGAAGACCGGCGTGAGCTTCATGTATTGAAGGGAAAAAGCCGCAGCCTGTTGCCGCGAAGCTGACCGTGCGGGCGGCGGCTTTATTATTGACCAACAGGAGGGAACGGACATGACTCAGAAAATTCAGGCGTATTTCGAGAACGAAGATGAAGCGGAAGGCGCGAAGACGGCGCTGATTCCATTTGGTGTGACGGACATTGAAGTATCCGCATTGACTGATCCTTTGGATAACGGTGATCATCGCAGGCGCAATATGTTGCTGCCGCTGGTCCCTTACAACACCTCAGCGATGGCCGGACAATCGTTTGGGGTTGCGGGAACAGCAGGTCTGCTTCCGGGCGCGGTGATTGTGCCGGGGTTCAACGTGGATGATGACCTCGGCAATAGCAGTGTAAGGGATGCGGCTGACCGGGGGCCGGACGATCTGCATTATGTAATGGCGCTTAAAGTGCCGGAAGAGAAGCAGAATGAGGTTGTTGAAATTCTGCGCGGTAAGCGGGCTATCGTGGAGATTTTTGAAGATTAGAAGGAATGTATAAGCTTCTGCTGACCTGCTCGGGTCGCCGGAAGCTTACTTTCTACCCGTAAGCTGAAAAATGTTGAATGAATTCTCTGGACAGAGAATAATGTTGTAGTGTAAAGTAATCTGTGGATCTGGGACTGGGGAATGTCCCAAGAAATAAAACGCTTTCTTTTCTGTAATACAACCGTAATATTACTTTCATGATTCCTTAATATTGCCTGAATATAATAGAAGCATGACCCCCTTTTTTATAATATATGTTGATGGACCTGCAGCAATTGGCTGCAGGTCATTTTTTTTGAACGTAATTATTTACAAGTTTCGCTCCACCAATTTCATTTCAATTCTTGACTTTAGCGCAGTGGTTCAGTAGAATCTAACAATATACGGTATGTTATATTGTTTTGATGACGGGACCAAGTACTCCATAACCCACAACCCCAGAGAGGAATCCCCGCTGAATCGGCCTTGTCCATAGGAGGACGAAGTTGCCGTTTCCGCCCTGGCTGCAAGGATTCTGTTGATGAATGGACGAATGACTTCCCCGAGAACGCACGGCGAAAGCAGGCAATTTCAGAATTGCCGCAGGTTAGTAGCCGATGTGCGTAGGCGGGCGTTAACCGCTTAGAGCGGATTTAGGGCAGGTTGCTTGAATCCGGAATGTGGGTGGTACCACGGGTGAATTATTGGTTATGATAATCCCTCGTCCCTGTTTGTAATGAACAGGAGCGAGGGATTTTTTGTTATTTTCAGGAGGGATAGGCTGTGGCTAAAGAAAGATTCGAGAAGCCTGTAGGCACACAGGATGTGCTTCCGGGTGCAGTGGAGAAATGGCAATACGTTGAGAGCAAGGCTAGAGAGCTGTGCCGCCGCTTCAACTACCGGGAGATTCGCACCCCCTTGTTCGAGCATACCGGGCTGTTTGAACGCGGTGTAGGAGAAACAACGGACATTGTGGAAGGTGAAATGTATACCTTCAAGGATAAGGGAAACCGCGATCTGGCGCTGCGTCCGGAAGGGACAGCCGGTGTCGTGCGCGCCTACGTGCAGAACAAGCTGTATGGCGAACCGGATGTCAGCAAGCTGTATTATATCGGGCCGATGTTCCGCTATGAACGCCCGCAGGCAGGAAGATACCGCCAGTTCAATCAGTTCGGGATTGAAGCTTTTGGAGCGGTAGACCCGGCAATTGATGCCGAAGTGGTCTCGATGGGGTATCAGTTCTACAAGGATTTGGGTTTGAAGGATGTTAAGGTGGAGCTGAATTCTGTCGGCAATGCGCCAAGCCGTGCGGCTTACCGCGAGAAGCTGCTGAATTTCCTGCGGCCGATGAGAGATACCCTCTGCAGCGACTGCCAGCGCCGGATGGAGCGCAATCCGCTGCGCGTGCTCGACTGCAAGGTGGATCAGGATAAATTTGGCGGTGCGCCGTCCATTCTCGACAGTCTGGATGAGGAATGTACCGCACATTTTGAAAAGGTCAAAGCGCATCTGGACGTAATGGGTGTGGAATACAGCATTAACCCCCGTCTGGTACGCGGTCTTGATTATTACACGCACACAGCGTTTGAATATAAAGCGGCAGGCATTGGCTCTATTGATACAGTTGGCGGCGGCGGCCGTTACAACGGTCTGGTGGAAGAAATCGGCGGGCCGGATCAGCCGGGCATCGGGTTCGGGATCGGGCTGGAGCGGCTGCTGCTGATTCTGGAGAATCAGGGTGTGGAGCTGGAGACGGCGAAGCCGCTTGATGTGTATTTTGTCGCTCTTGGCGAAGCGGCAGATCTGGAAATTACGAAGCAGCTATTCGCTCTGCGCAGCCTGGGGTACTCTGTGGAACGTGATTACCTTGGACGCAAAATGAAGGCGCAGATGAAATCGGCAGACCGGCTGAATGCGCGGTATACCGCGATTCTTGGTGAAGACGAGCTGAACAGCGGCGTCATTGCCCTGAAATCTATGGCCACAGGCGAACAACGGACGGTCAAGCTCGAAGAGCTGGCATCCGCGCTGGATTGAAATTAGTAACTGATGTAGTAGCAGGCAGGGTTAGCGGTAACACAAGTATTTTAACCATGAAGGGGTAGATGAATAATGACTAGAAGCCATCACTGTGGACAACTGACGACCGGGCATATCGGCGAGACTGTAACTCTTAACGGCTGGGTGCAGACCCGCCGCGACCTTGGGGGCGTACTGTTTATTGACCTGCGTGACCGCAGCGGAATTGTGCAAATCGTGTTCAATCCGGACTATTCCGGCGAAGCGCTGCAGATTGCCGACAAGGTGCGCAGTGAATATGTGCTTGCTGTTACGGGTAACGTTGTAAAAAGAGATGATGAAACGATCAACCCCAATCTGCCAACCGGTGAAATCGAAGTGCAGATTACAAATATCGAAGTGCTGAATGCCGCTAAAACGCCGCCGTTCTTCATCGAAGATGGCGTGGAAGTGGACGAGTCCCTGCGCATGAAATACCGTTACCTGGATCTGCGCCGTCCGGAAATGTACAAGACGATGCTGCTCCGTTCCAAAGCGGCGAAGATTTTCCGCGACTTCCTGGACAGCGAAGGCTTCATTGATATTGAAACTCCGATTCTGACCAAAAGCTCGCCGGAAGGCGCACGTGATTATCTGGTGCCAAGCCGCGTGCATGAAGGTGAATTCTTCGGGCTTCCGCAGTCGCCGCAAATTTACAAGCAGCTCCTGATGGTCGGCGGCATCGAGCGCTACTACCAGATGGCCCGCTGCTTCCGCGATGAGGACCTGCGCGCTGACCGTCAGCCGGAATTCACCCAGTTCGATATCGAGACCTCGTTCATGCCTCAGGACGACCTGCTGACCATGATGGAGACCCTCATGCAGCGTCTGCTGAAGGAAACGATTGGCGTCGATGTCGCTGTTCCGTTCCAGCGCCTGACTTACGCCGAAGCCATGGGCAAATACGGCTCGGATAAGCCGGACCTGCGTTTTGGTCTGGAGCTTGTAGAAATGAATGATATCGTAGCCTCCAGCGGTGTGAAGGTCTTCGCCTCTGTCATTGAAAAAGGCGGAGAGGTCAAATGCCTCAACGCCAAAGGCTGCGGCACCTGGACCCGCAAGGAGATTGACGATTTGGGACCTTATGCTGCGCGTTACGGCGCGAAGGGTCTGGCTTGGATTCAAGTGAAGGACGGCGAGTTCAAGGGGCCAATCGTTAAATTCTTCACCGAAGAAGAGATTGCAGCCGTGAAGGAACGCACAGGCGCCGAAGAAGGCGACCTCTTGCTCTTCTCCGCTGATACTAAAAAGGTAGTGGCTGATGTGCTTGGGGCGCTGCGCCTGAAGATTGGCCGCCAGCTTGGGCTGATCGACGACAGTGTGTTCAAATTCGCCTGGGTAACCGAATTCCCGCTGCTCAGCTATGATGAAGACCAGAAGCGTTATGTGGCGGAACATCACCCGTTCACCCGCCCAATGGACGAGGACCTGCACCTGTTCGAGACCAATCCTGGAGCCATCCGTGCGCAAGCCTACGATATCGTGCTTAACGGCTATGAGGTCGGCGGCGGTTCCCAGCGTATCTACAAACGCGATGTGCAGGAGAAAATGTTCGATGCGCTTGGCTTCACAACTGAGGTAGCTTACGAGAAATTCGGCTATCTGCTGGATGCCTTCGAATACGGCACTCCACCGCATGGCGGGATTGCCTTTGGCTTCGACCGCCTGGTAATGCTGCTTGCCGGCCGCACGAACCTGCGGGAAACCATTGCCTTCCCGAAAACGGCAAGTGCAACCGACCTGCTGATGGATGCTCCGGCGCCGGTGGATGCGGTGCAGTTGGAACAACTGCACATCAAGCTGGCTCCAAAACCGGAAAAGGTAAAGCAATAAATCATATTTGGCTCACAAAACTAAAGCATATGCTTCCGAAGCAAGTTTTGTACGAAGTTCATTCAGGAAGTTAATGCTCACAAAACTAAAGCGTATGCTTCCGGAGCAAGTTTTGTACGAAGTTCATTCAGGAAGTTAATGCTAACAAAACTAAAGCATATGCTTCCGAAGTAAGTTTTGTACGAAGTTCATTCAGGAAGTTAATGCTAACAAAACTTTTAGGAGGCTGTATATCATGCTGCATCAGTTCTCGCGAACAGAGCTGGCGATTGGACCGGAAGGTCTGGAGATTATGAAGAACAGCACAGTAGCCGTGCTCGGGATCGGCGGGGTGGGCGCGATGGCAGTTGAAGCCCTTGCCCGCACCGGGATTGGCCGCATTATCCTCATCGACAAGGATTCAGTGGACATTACCAACATCAACCGCCAGCTTCATGCGCTTACAACAACCATCGGCCAGAACAAAACGGATCTGATGGTCGAACGCATCAAGCTGATCAACCCGGAATGCGAAGCGATTGCGCTGAATATGTTCTATACCGAAGAAACCTATGAGGAGCTTTTCAAATACAAGCCGGATTTCGTAATTGATGCTTCGGATACAATTATCTACAAAATTCATCTGATGAAAGAATGTCTGTCCCGGGGAATCCCAATGATTTCAAGCATGGGCGCAGCGAACAAAATGGACCCGACCCGCTTCCAGGTGGCCGACATTTCCAAGACCAGCATGGACCCGATTGCCCGCGTGATCCGCCAGAAGCTGCGCAAGGAAGGCATCAAGAAGGGCATAAAGGTTGTCTTCTCAACCGAACAGCCGGTGAGGCCGCGCGAGGATGTTACGGAACAGATCGTTCCTGCCAATGCGCCGGATCGGCGCAAAGCGAAGCAGCCGCCGTCCAGCAACTCTTTCGTACCGCCGGTAGTCGGCCTCATTATGGTCAGCGTCACCGTGCGTGACCTGCTTGCGGCTGGCGGAATCACTGTATGAATGAAGTGCTGATCAAGAAGCTGCGCGTGCCGCAGGGCGGGAGTATGCTCGTGCTGCAGCCGCCGGAAGGATTTTTACAGGAGTTGGGTCTTGAAGCTGTGGCTACAGTGTATGATACCGGCCTCAAGGGGACGTATGATTACGTGCAGTTGTTCGCAGCCACTGTGAAAGAGCTGGAGCAATATGGGCCTGTTGCCCTTGGCGCTATCCGGCCGGATGGCCTGCTGTGGTTGTGTTATCCGAAGGGAAGCTCCGGACTCAAGACCGATCTCAGCCGGGATAAGGGCTGGGATAGCGTGAAGGCTGCGGGCTTTGAAGGAGTATAACTGGTATCGGTTGACGAGACATGGTCGGCGATGCGGTTCCGTCCGCTTGGAGCCACGGCGCGCCGCAGCGGCGCGTCGGCCCCTTCGGCTGTTAAGAAGCCTGCGGCAGCGGTGCTCCCTGTTCCAGAGGATCTGCTGGAGGCGCTGAAGAAGAATGAGGGGGCGGAGAGCTTTTTTGCCGCTCTCGCCCCTTCACACCGTAAAGAATATATCACCTGGATTACAGGAGCCAAGCGGGAAGAAACACGCGCTTCGCGTATTGTTCAGACTGTAGAGAAACTCTTGCTTGGCCGGAAGAATCCTTCCGATAAATAAATAACATCGGTTAAGAACACAAGGGCACAAGGGCGTGCAGCTTTATCCGGCTGCTACGCCCTTTTATTGCGGCTGCGGAAAGACGGGAATTTTATCGGAGTATGCCGCCGGCGGAACTCAAAATTAGTGGGGGTTGTAACATGAAATCGAAGTTTTGGCGAAATAGCGTAGGCCTGGAGCCGGGTGACAACTGGAAACAGGAGTGGGCGGCAGGCATCCTGTCCTATTTTGCTTCAGTATATATTGTAATGGTTAACGCAGCGATTCTGCATGATGCGGGGATGCCGCTGCGGGCGGGGATGGTGGCTACGCTGCTGACGGCGGTCACCGGCTGCCTGCTCATGGCTTTTGGCGGCAAAACGCCGATTATCGTCGTGCCGGGCATGGGCATTAACGCATTTTTTACCTATACGCTTGTGCATTCCATGAAGCTGGATTGGCGCGAGGCGCTTGCGGTGGTAGTTGTGACGGGAGTGCTGTTCGCCATTGTCGCGTTTACTTCCCTGTACCGGATCTTAAGCGAGGCGATTCCCCATAATATGCAGCATGCGATTACTGTCGGAATCGGGCTGTTTTTGACGTTTATCGGTCTGCAAAAAAGCGGGATTGTGATCGCTCACCGGACGACCTTTGTGGCGATTGGGCATTTCAGTGATCCGGCGGTCATTACCTCCTGTGTGACCCTGATTCTGGCGCTTGTGCTATTCATCCGGGGGACGCGCGGCGGGCTGCTGATCAGCATGCTGGCGGGGACAGGACTCGCCTATGTGCTGGGAGCAGCCAAGGTGCCGGAGAATACGGGTTCCGGGCATGTGTTCACAGGCTACGGTGATGTGTTCGCCGGGATGGACTGGAGCAGAATCGTCAGCCTGGTCTTCTGGATTGCCGTATTCCTGCTGCTGCTGATTGTCGTGTTTGAAAATATCGGCCTGATCTCCTCCCAGACGCTGATGGCAGGCCGTCCCGAACGCTTCAAAAGCAGCCTGCGGGCGCTCTCCATTGCCAATATCGCCGCCGGTCTGTTCGGCAGCAGTCCTGTGGTTGCGGCTGCGGAGTCTACGGCAGGGATCGCCGCAGGGGGGCGCTCCGGGCTAACTTCTCTGGTCACCGGCCTCCTGTTCGGGGCCACGTTCCTGTTCATTCCGCTGCTGGCCTATGTGCCGGACAGCGCCATCGCGCCGATTCTGATTGTGATCGGCGGCCTGATGGTGCAGAATGTGCGCGAGATGGATCTGAGCGACATGACCGAGCTGTTCCCCGCCTTTCTGATCATGGTGATGATTCCGTTCACCTACAGTATTGTGGACGGTATGGCCTTTGGCTTCATCACCTATCCGATTGTTAAGCTGGCTATGGGCAAAGGCAAGGATGTTCCGCCTGCGCTGTACGGAATTGCCGGCCTGTTCGTAGCTAACTTTGCGCTGCATGCTTTTATGGGGTGAAGCTTTATGTCGAAATATGTAGCTTGAAAGATGTGGTATTTATTGATCTATTGTGATACAATGAATACCCTTTTTGTGTGAGTGAAGCCAGTCTTACACGAGGCAAATTAGTGGCATACAAAACTTTTAGGAGGTAACTGAAATTGGAGGACAACTTTCAAAGTGCCTATCAAGAGGAAGAAGACAGGCTGAACAGCACGCTTACAGAGATTGACACGGTGCTTGAGAGACTGCGCGGCATTCCGGTGTACACAGGGCACGATTATACGGAGCAGGCGCTGGAGGCCTCAAGGGAGCAGCGGCGCAAGGATCTTGCCAAGCTGCGGCAGGAGCCGTATTTTGGACGGCTTGATTTTCAGGGCACAGATGAGGATGACCGCAAAGCGCTCTACATCGGAAAAATCGGTGTAGACCGGGAACAGGTAAGCGACCGTCCGCTGGTGATTGACTGGCGCGCTCCGGTAGCGAGCCTGTTCTATTCGTTTACCGGCGGTACGGAGCCGGCTTCCTATGAAGCCCCTGAGGGGCTGATCGAAGGGCTGGTGTACCTTAAGCGCAACGTGGTGATCCGCAAGCAGATTCTGGAGAGGGTAGCAGATACGTATAACCGGGACAGCGACGGACCGGCCGTATCGGATGAATTCCTCGTCTACCGGCTGGGCGAGAACAAGGATAACCGGCTGCGTGACATCGTCTCGACGATTCAAGAGGAGCAGGACAAGATTATCCGGGCGGCGAAGAACACCGCGCTGATTATCCAGGGCGTGGCGGGCAGCGGGAAAACTACGGTAGCGCTGCACCGGCTGGCATTCCTGCTCTACCAATACAAGGATCAGGTCTCTGCGGAGAAAATGATTATTTTCGCGCCGAACCGGATGTTCCTGGATTATATTTCGGATGTGCTCCCCGAGCTTGGGGTCGGCAACATTGCGCAGAGCACCTTCCCTGACTGGGCGGCGGATGTGCTGGGAGTTGAGCTGCCAGAGCAGAATGCTGCTGAATCCATGAACCTCTGGTTCGAAAGAGAAGGCGGCATGCCGGAGATTACAGAAGAGACACCGGGCCGGTTCAAGGGATCGACTGCCCTTATGGGGATCATCGAGTCCGCTATCCGGCTGCTGGAGAACGGGGCGGTCCCGGAAGGGGATTTCAGCCCTTGGGAGGGTGCGGTGCTGCGCCGGTCCATGATTCTGCGCTGGCATAACGAGGAATATGCTCCGTATCCTCCAGCGAAGCGCAAGGAACGGGTTATGGCGCGGATTCACCGCTGGATTGAGATGGAGCTCAAGAAGAGCCCCACGGCAGCAGCGCTGAAGGACCGCAAGAAGAAAAGCGCAGCACGCGAAAAAGCCTACAGCGCCAAATGGCCGAAGTATGAGCCACTGAACATTTACAAGCAGCTTTTCCGTGCGGTGAAGGTTCCCGAGGATTGGCCCGCTGAGGCCCCGGAGCTTATTCCGCAGGGAGTGCTGAAGATGACCGTTAAGGACCTCAAAAAAGGCATCCTGCATGAAGAGGATCTGCCGCCGCTGCTCTATATCCATTATCTGCTGAACGGCAATGAGGGGGGAAGCCGCTTCGACCATATCGTGATTGATGAAGCCCAGGACTTCTCGCCATTTCAGATTGCGGTGCTGGATTTGTATGTCAAAGGACACTCCTTCACCATTCTGGGCGATCTGTCGCAGGGGATTCATGCTTATAAGGGCGTTCATGCCTGGGAAGAGATGCAAAGGTTGTTTGCTCCCGAAAATACGGCTTATCACGCGTTGACCCGCAGCTATCGTTCAACGATGGAGATTATCGAATTTGCCAACGGCATTCTTGCCGCCGGTGTCGGCAGCAGCCTGCTTGCCGTGCCGGTCTTCCGCAGCGGAAATCCCGTGCGGCTGATTTCTTATAGCGAAGGCTTGCCAGAAGCAGGCGCACGGGGCGGGGAAGGCCGAGTTCATGCTGTAAGAACGGCCCTGAAGGCACTCTCCGGCCGGGAATACCGTACGGTAGCCGTCTTGACCCGCAGCATGCGGGAAGCTGCTGAGCTGTACGGCGAGCTTGCCGGCCAGTTTGAGGATATACACCTGATCGACGGCAGCATGACGGAATACAGGGGCGGGCTGTCCGTCCTGCCGGTATATCTGTCCAAGGGCCTGGAGTTCGATGCAGTCATCCTGGCTGATGCCGATTCGGACCATTACGGAGCTGCGGCCTGGGATGCGAAGCTGATGTATGTAGGCTGTACCCGCGCACTGCATGAGCTGTGGCTGCTGTACGGCAGCGCCCTCCCGTCCTATGTGCAGGACGGGGATGGAACTGCTTCCGGCTGGCCGGATCTATCTAAGCTGAATAGTATCCTTCCTGCTGGTCAAGAATAATTATATCTATTCTTGAACTTGTAACCTGCCCGCAGCTATGGCTTAATAATAAGTGTCCGGCCGGGCAAGATTACTTCTGGAAGGAGGCTGATTGAAATGATTTCAGTATACGAGGTGGTTTCCGCTTAGTGCGGAAATCAATTTGCGAGGAGGCCGAAAGGCCTCCTTATCATTTATAGACAGATGCGGAATGACATTGAATGTAGACGCTAACCACAGGGTTTTATATAATGAACTTACGGTTTTACCAAATTTGAGGAGAAGAAAGGAGGCAGGTGACGTGAAGGTATTTAACTATGCAATGGGCGGATTAGACGGAACACACCTGTTGAAGGAGGAAACACAGCGTGAGCTATGTCAATGGAAAGGATGTGCTCCCCCCGGGCCTTCTCGAAGAGCTTCAGGGATACATCCAGGGTGAATTGCTTTATATCCCCAAGAAAACGGAACAACGGGTAAAATGGGGCGAGAACAGCGGCTCCCGGCAAGAAATTGCCAACCGCAATGAGGAGATTTTCTGCAGTCACCGCAGCGGCTGCTCGGTGAACGAGCTGCAGGAGAGATATCACTTATCCGAGGAAAGCATCCGCAAGATCATTTCAAAAATGCGGCTGGCGCTGACCCGCTAGCCTTAACTTTGAACAAAGAGCATGGCACCCGCCACAAGGGCGAGGTCATGCTCTTTTTATTGAAATTGCAGAGGAGAACGGCGGGGCGTTTCTTCTTGATTGCAGACGCAGTGTGGTATGATAGAGAACAGGAATGTTTCTCTTATAATATAAGGCTTGATATGTTGTACTTCATCAATCATCCTATCCTACAAGATTACAGCAAGGAAGTGGAGTCATGGATTTATTCTCACTCAGCGAGGAACCCGCAGGCGGACGGCTGCTGGCAGACCGGATGCGGCCGGAGAATCTCGATGAATATATTGGGCAGGAGCATATTGTGGGTCCGGGCAAGCTGCTGCGCCGCGCGATTGAAGCGGATCAGGTCTCATCCATTCTGCTCTATGGCCCCCCCGGCTGCGGCAAAACCACCCTGGCTCACATCATTTCCCATCATACCCAAGGTGAATTTGTCCGGCTGAATGCGGTGGAGGCTTCGGTTAAGGATGTGCGCGAGGTGATTGAGCGCGCCCAGAACAATAAATCGCTGTATGGCACGAAGACGATACTGTTTCTGGACGAGGTGCACCGCTTCAACAGCTCCCGCCAGGATGCGCTGCTGCCGGCTGTGGAGAAGGGGACGATTATTTTTATCGGGGCCACGACCGAGAATCCGTTCCATTATGTGAACGGGGCACTTATGAGCCGTTCTACGCTGTTCCAGCTAGAATCGCTGAGCAGTGCGCACAGCATGATAGCGATGAAGAGAGCACTGGCTGATGAGAAGCGGGGGCTTGGCTTCATGCAACTGCAGGCGGATGAAGAGGCGCTGCAGCATATTGCAGGCATGGCCAATGGCGACATCCGGCGGGCGCTGAACGCCCTGGAGCTGGCGGCAATGACGACAGCACCGGAGGCGGATGGCAGCGTGCACATTACGCTTGCAGTGGCGGAGGAGTCGATCCGCCGCCCGATTGTCAAAGCCGATGAATCGACGCAATATGACGTCTTGTCGGCTTTTCACAAAAGCATCCGCGGCTCCAGCGACGCCGCCCTGTTCTGGTTTCTCTATGCCGTGGAGAAGCTGGGTATGGACCCGATGACCTTCATCCGCCGCCTGATTGCCGCGAGCAGCGAGGACATCGGCCTGGCTAATCCGCAGGCGATGGTACAGGCGGTCAGCGCCTTGGAGGCCTACCGCAACAACGGCTGGCCGGAGGCCAGGCTGAACATTACCCAGGCCATCCTGTTCGCGGTTGAGAGTCCGAAGTCGAATGGCGTCGTTATGGCGATTGCGAACGTGATGGACTGTATCGAGGAGCTGAAATCGGCTGAAGTGCCGCTGCATCTGCGGGATACGCACTATAAAGGTGCAGCAGCGCTCGGGCACGAGGGCTATCAGTACCCGCATGATTTTCCAGGCCATTATGTGAAGCAGGATTATTTGCCGAAGACGGTTGCCCGGAAGGTATTCTATGAGGCTACCGAACAGGGCAACGAAGCAAAAATCCGCCATAATCAGGGCTTGCGGCGCGGACAGTAACCGAGCCGCCGGATAAGGATTGGACAATGAAGAACCGCTCATTTGCTGCTTGAGGCGCTGTTGCCTCTGGCGGAGGAGCGGTTCTTTTTTTGACAGCCATTTAGCGAAAACAAAGAAATTTACAAATAAGTCCAGATTTCATCTTTTTTTCTATGTAAATATATAGCAATAAACGCCCGTTTATGGTATATCTGTATTAGGATTATTCAAATCCTAACATTAATATGGGAGGTGGAAGATGAATCCAGCCGCATAAAATGTCTAATCTAGGCACTGGGGAGGTACTGGCGCGTGAGCAAGACAGGTTAATCCAAACGAAATATGAGGAAGGGAAAGGAGCAGGGTTAAGATGAACAAGAGGAAAGGGAAGCAGGGTCTTATTCTATCCTTGAGTTTACTATTAACTTGCACTATGATTTCAGGCGCTGCATTTCATCCGTCTGTGAGCAAGGCGGCGGGAAGTAGCTACAATTATGCAGAGGCACTGCAGAAATCTATCTACTTCTATGAAACACAGCGTTCCGGCGTTCTGCCGGATAACAACCGTGTGGAATGGAGAGGCAACTCCGGACTGCAGGACGGTGCGGATGTCGGTCACGATCTGACCGGAGGCTGGTATGATGCGGGAGATCATGTCAAATTTGGCTTCCCGATGGCGTACACAGCTACGATGCTGGCATGGTCGGTCTATGAGTACAAGGATGGTTATGTCCAGTCCGGGCAGCTTGCGAAGATTCTGGACAATATCCGCTGGGCAACAGACTATTTTATGAAAGCGCATACTGCTCCGAATGAGCTGTGGGGACAGGTCGGCAACGGTACTGCGGATCACAATTGGTGGGGAGCAGCGGAGGTCATGCCGATGGCGCGCCCTTCGTATAAGATTGATGCGGCGCATCCCGGCTCGGATCTGGCAGCGGAAACCGCCGCGGCGCTTGCTTCGGCATCCATCATCTTCAGGGACTCGGACGCCGCTTATGCGGACAAGCTGCTGCTGCATGCGAAGCAGTTGTACAATTTTGCCGATACGTACCGGGGCGTTTACTCCGACAATATCACTGATGCTAAGCAGTATTACAATTCTTGGAGCGGTTATGCGGATGAATTAAGCTGGGGCGGAGTTTGGCTGTACATGGCGACCGGCGACAAGACTTATCTGAATAAGGCCGTAACCGCAAGCAATTCGTGGTCTACCAATCAAGCCGGACAATGGGGTTATCAATGGACCCAGTCCTGGGATGACAAGCATTACGGCGCTCAACTGCTGCTGTCGCGCATTACCGGGGACAGTAAGTTCATCCAATCCACTGAACGGAACATGCAGTATTGGACGACTGGAGTGAACGGCACTTCTGACCGTGTAGCCTATACTCCTGGCGGACTTGCGCATCTGGATGATTGGGGAGCGCTGCGGTATGCGGCCAACCAGGCTTTTCTGGCGTTTGTCTATGCGGACTGGGTAACTGATCCGGCGAAGCAGGCTACAGCCCGCACATTCGCTGAGCGGCAGATCACCTATATGCTGGGCGATAATCCGCGTAACAGCAGCTACGTTATCGGTTACGGCAGCAATGCGCCGCAGCATCCGCATCACCGGACCTCGCATGGCTCCTGGAGCGACAGCCAGACTACGCCTGCGAACCACCGGCATATTCTTTACGGAGCGCTGGTCGGGGGTCCATCCAAGACCGACAGCTATACCGACACCATCAGCGATTATGTTTCAAATGAAGTTGCAACCGATTACAATTCAGCATTTACAGGCGCTTTGGCTAAAATGATGATCCTGCACGGACAGGGACAGCAGCCGCTGGCCAACTTCCCTGCCGCTGAAACCCGTGAGGATGAGATGTTTGCCGAGACCTCTGTCAATGCCAGCGGCAGCAACTTTGTGGAAATCCGGGCACTGCTGAATAACCGTTCCGGCTGGCCGGCACGCTCCAGCAGCCAGATGTCTTTTAATTACTATGTGGATCTAAGTGAAGCTGCAGCAGCGGGCTATGGGCCGGAGGATATCACGGTCAAGGCAGGAGGCTACAACCAAGGCGGCACTGTCTCGCAATTGCAGCCTTATGATGCAGCGAAGCATATTTATTATACGAAAATCGACTTCACCGGCACACCGATCTATCCTGGCGGTCAGTCTGCCTTCCGCAAGGAGATTCAGTTCCGGATATCGGCTCCGCTGAATACGGCCTTCTGGGATAACTCGAATGACTTTTCCTTCAAGGGCGTTGCTGCTTCGGCATCCTCACCTGTGAAAAATCCTTATATTCCGGTGTTTGATGCAGGGGTTAAAGTGTATGGAGAACTGCCATCGGGCGGCAATCCCGGTCAACCGCAGGCTCCGGCACATCCATCCGGGGTGCAGGCTGTGGCCGGAAATGCCAATGTGGCCTTGAGCTGGAACGCTGTCAGCGGGGCGGCGCAATATACCGTCAAACGTTCATTGTTGAATGGTGGACCTTATACGGCAATTGCGACCGTAACAGGGACAGCCTATAGCGACACAGGGCTGGTCAACGGAGTAGACTATTATTACGTAGTGACTGCTTCGAACAGCGTGGGCGAGAGCACAGCGTCTGCACAGGTCAGCGCCCGGCCCAAGGATACCCCGCCAGCGACAGGCAAGTTACGTGTACAGTACCGTACCAATGATCCAAGTCCCAGTGATTCCCAAATCCGCAGCCAGTTCCGTATCGTGAACACAGGAACAGAGGCGGTCCAGCTCAGCGGGCTTAAGCTCCGTTATTATTACACCGTGGACGGGGACAAGCCGCAGGAATTTCATTGCGACTATGCTGCGGTCGGCAGCGGAAATCTTAGCGGAAGCTTTGGCAAGCTAAATCCGGGGACCGCGCTTGCGGATGCTTATGTCGAGATTACTTTTGCCTCAAGTGCCGGCAGTCTTGCTCCGGGAGCGGATACCGGTGAAATTCAGATACGCTTCAACAAGGCGGATTGGTCCGCCTATAACGAGAATAACGATTATTCCTACAGCGGCACTCAGACGGCCTTCGCTGATTGGAATAAAGTCACACTGTACCGCGAAGGAACATTGATTTGGGGCTTGGAACCATAAATCATTCCAGAGAGGAAGCGTGCGAAAAGATGAAACTGAGATCCATGAAAAAACCTGTATCTGCAGTATTGTCCGCTATTCTAATAGTCTCTCTTTCAACCAGCTTATTTAATTTCAAACCTGCAACAGCCAAGGCTGCTTCGGTGGAGGAAACGCGTTTTCTGCAAATGTATGCCCAGCTAAAAAATCCGGCGAACGGTTATTTCTCGGCGGAAGGCGTTCCATATCATTCAGTGGAGACCCTAATGAGCGAAGCGCCCAATTACGGGCATATGACTACCTCGGAAGCATACAGCTACTGGATGTGGCTTGAAGTGCTGTATGGCTATCATACCGGAGACTGGACCAAGCTGGAATCTGCCTGGGACAACATGGAGAAGTACATCATTCCGATCAATGAAGGCGACGGTGTGCAGGAGCAGCCGACCATGAGCTTTTACAACCCGAACAGTCCGGCAACCTATGCCTCGGAGTTCGCGCAGCCGGATCAGTATCCAAGTCCGCTGAACGGCAAATATACGGCGGGTAAAGATCCGATTGATGCCGAGCTGAAGGCCACCTATGGCAACAACCAGACCTACTTGATGCATTGGCTGGTCGATGTGGACAACTGGTATGGTTTTGGCAACCTGCTGAATCCTAAACACACAGCCTCTTATGTGAACACGTTCCAGCGGGGCGAGCAGGAATCGGTCTGGGAGGCGGTATCGCATCCTTCGCAGGACAACAAATCGTTTGGTAAAACAAATGAAGGCTTCATGAGCCTGTTCACCAAAGAAAGTAATGTGCCTTCCGCACAGTGGCGGTACACCAATGCTACAGATGCCGACGCTCGTGCTGTACAGGCTATGTATTGGGCGAAGGAGCTGGGCTACACCAATACCGTATATTTGAACAAAGCTAAGAAAATGGGCGACTATCTGCGGTACGGCATGTATGATAAGTATTTCCAAAAGGTCGGAAGTGCAGCCAACGGCACGCCGGTAGCCGGAACAGGCAAGGATTCCAATCAATACTTGCTGGCCTGGTATACCGCATGGGGCGGCGGACTTGGCTCAGGTGGAGACTGGGCTTGGAGAATTGGCGCCAGCCATACTCACCAAGGCTACCAGAACGTGGTCGCTGCGTACGCTCTTTCGAATCCGGCCGGGGGACTGATTCCGGCTTCGGCAACGGCAGGACAGGATTGGGACAAATCGTTGACACGCCAGCTTGAATTCTATAACTGGCTGCAATCCTCAGAAGGAGCCATTGCGGGCGGCGCCACCAACAGCTATAACGGCTCGTACAGTGCATATCCTGCCGGCACAAGCACCTTCTATGGCATGGCCTATGATGAAGCTCCGGTCTATCATGATCCTCCGTCTAACAACTGGTTCGGCATGCAGTCATGGAGTATGGAACGGGTAGCTGAACTGTATTACATTCTGGCTTCCAGCGGAGACACGACCTCAACCAATTTCAAAATGGCAAAACGGGCTATTGAAAACTGGATTGACTGGTCCACCGATTATACCTTTGCCGGCAGCCGTCCGGTTACAGATTCCGATGGCTATTATCTGAACAGTCAAGGACAACGGATTCTCGGCGGAACCAACCCTCAAGTTGCTACAGTATCTGCACCCGGCGAGTTCTGGATTCCGGGCAATGTCGATTGGCAGGGCCAGCCGAATACCTGGAACGGCTTCAGTTCGTTCACCGGCAACAGCAACTTGAAGGCTGTCACCAAAAATCCGGGCCAGGATACCGGCGTTCTGGGCAGCTACATTAAGGCCCTTACTTTCTTTGCCGCAGGAAACAAGGCGGAGCATGGCAATTACACTGCCCTTGGCGGAACAGCTACACAGCTCGCGAAATCGCTGCTGGATACGGCATGGGGCTACAATGATGGCATAGGTATTGCCACAAAAGAGAAACGTGCGGATTATTTCCGTTACTTCACCAAAGAAGTGTATTTCCCAACTGGCTGGACCGGCAAAGCCGGTCAAGGAAACACTTTACCCGGTAATTCTGTAGTCTCTTCCGACCCGGCCAAAGGCGGAAACGGGGTATACGCAAGTTATACCGACATTTTGCCAAATATCAAAAAAGATCCGAAGTGGAATTATTTAGAAGGTCTGTACAACAGCTCTTATAATAAGGTCACCAAGACATGGGACAATGGAACTCCTGAATTCACCTATCACCGGTTCTGGTCACAGGTGGATATGGCCACTGCTTATGCCGAATATGACCGGTTGATCAACAAGGGCTCCGGTCCTGTACCAACGGCTACACCGACAGCAACGCCAAGTGCTACACCAACAGCTACGCCGACAGCAACACCAACACCAACAGCAACACCGACAGCAACACCAACGGCTACACCAACACCAACAGCAACGCCAACAGTCACACCGACACCAACGGCTACTCCGTCAGCAACGCCAACAGTTACGCCAACACCGACGGCTACACCTACGCCGCCAGTGGCGAATTTGGTGGTTCAATACCGTACAACGGATACCAACGCCACAGACTCGCAGTTCCGCCCACAGCTTCGGATTGTGAATAACGGAACCACGGCGGTAGATTTGAGTAAAGTAAAACTCCGCTACTATTACACGATTGATGGGGACAAGCCACAGCAATTCAATGTGGATTATGCCACACTTGGCGGCGGCAATGTGCTGGGCAGCTTCGTGAAGCTGACTTCTCCGGTAGCAGGGGCGGACTATTACGTTGAGGTCTCCTTCGCGGCTGGGGCAGGCAGTCTGGCTCCAGGTGCCAACACCGGAGAGATTCAACTGCGCATCAACAAAACCGACTGGAGCAGCTACAATGAGGTTGGAGACTATTCCTATGATCCGTCCAAAACCTCCTACACCGACTGGACCAAAGTGCCGCTGTACATTAACGGTGTACTGGCCTGGGGAGTAGAGCCTTAAGGGGCGCAGCAAAAATAAGTGATCAATAAGGAATCGCCTTTGATCCGGCATTGCAGGTAAAAAATGCACCCCTCAGAATAGTCAATGGATTAAACCTTTGGTTTATCCGATGACTTTGAGGGGTGTTTTTTCAATGTCTATACAATAAATCTATAAATGGTCTGCAAATTCATTAATTCGGTGGTTGTATTCGCTCCACAGGTAGTCACTGTTCTCAATAATCAATTTAGGAACTTCCCATTGGTAGACTGACGCTTCTTCAGTAAGCTAACTGACAGGATAATGCCGGTGAATGCCGAATTTACCTATGTTAACAATGGTTAATAGGGGGCAGGCTATGCAAGGAAGAGATTTGTATGTTTATCACATTGTAACTAGGAAGAAGATGGACCTGGGTCAAATAATAAGCTTTGACAAAAACAAAAAAAATACCTTGTATCACTACTTTTTTGAGAAGGAACAGTTGAATTCCAAAGGTGAAGACTTTATTCAAATCTTGCACGAGCATTCTACAAATGAAGGCTTGAAGTTGGATAAAGAGAATGCAGATGTAGCTTTTAAATATGTGGAGCAAACAATCAGGGCTATTAGAGAAGTAATAGTTGAAATGGTTAGACTGCAGGAATATCCTGAATATCCTTCACGCTTGTCTTGCTTATACGCTGCGAAAAGCTATCAAGACGCTCTGAAATGGAAAGAGCTTTTTGATTCATACCATCGAAGGGTTTTGCAGATAGTGAAGCTTCGGGTTATTGGGGCTATCTTTGAAGGTGACGGCAGTCTTTTACCAAAGGAAGAGGGTACTCCTTTCTCCCGAAAAATCGAACAAGCCAAGGAATATTGGAAAGGCAATATAAATAGCGAACTTCCTGAGTTGTTGATTAACGGAAGAATCGAAGTGGTAGAGATTATTGATGAATTCTCTACTTGATCTCAACAACACATCGGTTATCTATAACTTTTCTTTGGACAGCAAAAAGCATCCTCAGCCGTATGAAGGGCTGGGGATGCTTTTGTTCAAATATCTTCCGTTCCGCTATATTAAGACAGGGGAAGCGGAACAACCTTCTCAGCGGTTTCAATCGTACCGCCGCCGAGACACTGTTCGCCAAGATAGAATACGACAGCCTGACCCGGGGTGATCGCTTTTTGCGGCACATCGAAGGCCACATGCACAGTGCCGTCTTCACGTGCCGTCAGGGTTACGCCTTGATCGGGCTGGCGGTAGCGGAACTTAGCGGTGCACTTCAGCGGGGCTGCCCCGAGTAGGCCTTCTTCAATCCAGTTCACGCCTGAAGCGATTAGACTGGTAGAATACAGGCTTGGATGCTTGTCTCCCTGCACGACATACAGGATATTGCGGCTGAGATCCTTCTCGGCCACAAACCACGGTTCACCGGTGCCGGAGCCACCAATGCCAAGGCCCTGACGCTGGCCCAGTGTATAGTACATGAGGCCTTCGTGCCGGCCCTTGACTTCGCCGGTGGCGATGTCCACCATATCCCCGGACTGTGCCGGCAGGTACTGGCTGAGGAATTCGCGGAAGTTGCGCTCGCCGATGAAGCAGACGCCGGTGCTGTCTTTTTTCTTCGCGGTGTACAGTCCGGCTTCTTCGGCAATTCTGCGCACTTCAGGCTTCGGCAGATGGCCAATCGGGAACATGGCTTTGGAGAGCTGATATTGATTCAGCGCATTCAAGAAATAGGTCTGGTCCTTGTTGCTGTCCACTCCACGCAGAAGCTTATAGACACCGTCTTCCTCTATCACCCTGGCGTAGTGGCCTGTGGCGACATAATCCGCACCGAGCTGCAGTGCCTTATTCAAGAATTCCCCGAACTTGATCTCACGGTTGCACATCACATCCGGGTTGGGCGTCCGTCCAGCCTTATATTCATCGAGGAAATAGGAAAAGACTTTATCATAGTATTCCTTCTCGAAATTAACGGTATAGTAAGGAATATCAATTTGCTCGCATACGCGGCGGACATCCTCGGCGTCAGTCTCGGCAGTGCATACGCCGAACTCATCAGTATCGTCCCAGTTCTTCATGAAGATGCCGATGACGTCATAGCCCTGTTGCTTGAGCAGAAGCGCCGTGACAGAGGAATCGACTCCTCCCGACATGCCGACGACGACACGTGTATCCTGGATTGCCTTTGTCATCGAAATCACCATTTTCTATGCAAAAAATACCGGTATCCTACAGAACACCCGGCTCATTCAGTATTATATCATACATGTCTACCCCAAGCCGCCTGTGACGGCTGCAAATTACGCTGGATTTGGCGGAAGTTTTGACAATTTGTCCACCACTGGTGAACATTTTTACGAAAAATTACAGTTTGCGCTCCAAATGTGCCCGTGGATATGATAACATAAGCTGAGAGCAAACATCGGAATACGTTGATATGACATATCTCATGTCCGGTCAACGATTTGGATTACCAGCAACTAAACCGAAAGAGGTGCCCCTTTGAAAATATCGACAAAAGGACGTTATGGATTAACAATTATGATGGAGCTTGCCCTGAAATTCGGCGAGGGTCCAACATCGCTTAAAAGCATTGCCGAAAAAAATGGCCTGTCCGAGCATTACCTGGAGCAGCTAATCGCTCCGCTGCGCAACGCGGGCCTGGTGAAGAGCATCCGCGGAGCCTACGGCGGTTACATTCTGTCGCGTGAGGCTGGTACAATTACCGCCGGAGACATCATCCGTGTACTGGAAGGTCCCATTTCCCCTGTAGATTTCACCGAAGAAGACGACCCGGCCAAACGCGACCTCTGGCTGCGCATCCGCGACAGCATCGCCGACGTGCTCGATTCCACCACTTTGTCGGATTTGATTAACTATAAAGAAGCGAGCCATGTGGATAACTACATGTTCTATATTTAACAGGAATCAGAATTCCGTTTACCCGCATATCACTGGTTGATTGCCCACTCAAAGTCATCAGCCATTTGATACCTGTTCAACTGTATAAAAGCCTTCAACTCGTCCTTCTCAAGAAATTTGGGGAGGACCTGTTTTTTTTCGCCTTTTTTGAACAGCCCTCTTCTCCCTCGGAATCACAGCATCCGCCGTTGGATCTATCTCTATCCGCCCATTGCGTTTAGCGTGTGCATACATCAATGATATCGCTTTATGGACGGAGGTAATCGTGCTATGACTCTTCCTATCAGTCTTCAGCTTTTTCTGAATTTTTAGCGATTCCTGAAGGGATTCGCCCTCTCTAAATCCTGATAGGTAAATAATTCACTGGTTTCTACCCAGCTCTTCGATACCCAGATAATAACATGTCTGAGGATTAGTTGAATATGTCTTTGCTCATTCAAAGCCCCATTGCAATCCTCCACTAAACTACAGAAGTAACCGAAGAATCTGCTGTTACCTTACTACTGAAAGGGATGTTTTCTCCCCGATTTTGCTAGATATCCCCCAATGGAAAACATTCATTACGTAAATCTGATGTTAAATTTTATAAAAAAAGAGAATTTTGGTAAAACGTCATTGACACAAAATCCCATTTCAAGGTAAATATCTTGTATAAGAATATCTGTAACAAAAAATTATCGGTGCGAGGGGGAGTGGCTTAGTGAGTAAAATGTTTGTTCGTTCATCAAGTGTTGCAAGCGGTACTAGTCAAGCGGTTTATCGGCTGGTTTCAAATGTAACGGGTCATAGGATCGAAGATTTGAATTCCGATATGTATTTGGAAGATGATCTGGGAATGGATTCCATCAAAATGATTACCTTAATGAATGAATTAATCGGATTGGTTCCGGCAGAGCAAATGGATGATTTTACGGCCGCATACCCGCTGACTGTCCTGATGGGTCTGCAAACCGTCGGCGAGCTTGTACAGATTGTTGAGGAATGGGAACATGCCCGGCGGGAAGGGGCAGAGGTACAGACTGTGGTTGGTACTGCGCTTCAAGCCCAGGAAGAGATCTGGCCGGAGCCGGCTGCAGTAAAGGAGGAGCATTCATCTGCCCCCGATCTGCGTGAACAGTTGAGTAAAGAAGTTTGCAGGCTGATCTCCAGCATTACCGGACATAAATCTGAAGATCTGCATACGGATATGGATCTGGAGAGGGATTTGGGCCTGGATTCTATTAAAATGATTACCTTAATGAGCGAGATGGTTGCATTGCTCCCTGCCGATTCATCCGGTGGACACAGCGAAAGCCATCTGGTCACGTCGTTCATGTCTATGCATACGGTGGGAGATATCGTGGAAGCGCTGGCCGTCCGTAGCGGGGGGAACAGCGGTGCCCTGACCGTTACAGGTGACGAGAACACTATTGTGGCGGAGATTCCTGAAAATGAGCCTGAATTTCTTGAAATATTACATTCCCAATATTTATTTCTGATCACCTATTTGTCGGTAGCCAACTTGACCATAACGTCAGGAGTACGCCTGCGGGGGAAACTGGATACCGGACGCCTGAGGAAGTCATGGGGCGAGCTGATCCTCCGCCATCCTGTATTGCGGGCCGTGTTCATCACGGAGCCGGGGAACGCGAGCCTTAAGGGGTATCGTCTCCAATTACTGAAGGCTGCGGCGCCGCCGGAAATTCCCGTCCTGGATATCAGACATCTGGATGAACCAGCGAGGCGCCGGTGGATCTCGGACAGGTTCGAAGCCTCGCTGAATGAGAAATTGGATATCACCCGCTGGCCGCTGCATTCTCTGTCAGTTATCCAGACGGCTGACCTGGAATACGAGCTGATTCTGGACATCAGCCATATGATCTCGGACGGGCTGGGCAACCAGCAGATTCTGAGAGAATTAATAGAAATTTACGGAGCAGAACCGCACAGCAAAGCAGCCAAGCTGAGGCCCGCGCTGCCAGCCGGGGAATATAACCGTATTGTATCTGAAATCAATGCCTGGAACGCTCCAGAAGAGATGGAGGCGCTGGACCGGTATTTGCAGCAGCAGGGCCGTGCAGCCTACTTCTTCAACCCCGGCGGGGCAAGCGTCAGGGCAGATGCAGCCGGTGCTGCCGGAGCCGTTATTCGTTCCTTCAAATACTGGATCAGCGAGGAAATAACAGCACGGCTGATTGCCTCAACCAAGACCTGGCGCACCTCTCTCTTTATTCTTCTGGTCAGCGCATATCTGAAGACGATCAGGCAGCAGGGGGAGGAGCGGGATCAGATTATTCTGAATCTTCCGACTAGCGGCAGGTTGTACCCCCATACGGATGCTTCGGAGGTGCTCAGCGCCTTTGCCCAGAATCTTGCACTCAGCTTCACCTGCGGGGACGCCAATGAAGAATGGGAATCATTAATTGACAGAACACATAAAGAATTCACCAATCAATTCTCCTCAGGCATAGACAGGGCTCAGACCTACAGAGCTGCACAGTATGCTAAAGACACGATCCATCTGCAGAACGGCGTGATGCCGGAAGCGGTGGCCTCCATGATCCGCTCCACGTTGAAATCAAACCTATATCTTTCATTTGTCGGCAATACATCCATACATGCGCAATACGGGGATTACGAAGTTTATGATTATGAGGCTTATACAGGAACCAATCCGGGAACGATTGACTGCCTGGCTGAATTGTTCCAGGGCAGGCTGATGATCACGGCTAACTATGATAGCAGCTTTTTTGAGGATGATTATCTCGGAGAGCATATGGACAGGTTCATGGACAACCTCATCCAGCTTGCCAATATGGGACCTTCAGGCAAGCCGGTGCTTGCCGCGACAGATACCGAAGAGCCGCATAGCGCGGAAATAAGAGAACGGCTGTACGGAATAGTCCGGGATATTTGTGGAACGGCGCTTGACGGGGAAGCCCTGTTCAAGGACATGGAGGCAGAACTCGGGATGGATTCCCTGCAGCGTATCCGGATGGTTACCAGGCTGGGCAAAGTATTCGGGCATGCCGACAAGGCGTCATTGCTCGAATGCAGGACTCTTAATGAAATGATTACCCATATTACCCATGTGAAAAATGTGATTGAACCTGCAGGCAGGGACTCTGGATTAGACATTCCCTACCTCCATATTTCCCGTCAGTGCAAGGCAACTCCCGATGCGGTTGCGATATTGGACGGCATCACGGAGGTTACCTACCGTGAGCTGGACGAGCAATCCAACCGGCTTGCGCATTATTTGATTTCACAAGGAGTGCGTTCGCAGAGCCTGGTCGGGCTTCTGACGTTCCCGGGCCGTCATATGCTGACCGGAATTTTGGGGATCTTGAAAGCGGGAGCGGCTTATGTGCCGCTTGATCCGATGTATCCCGCTGACCGGATCGAATATATCGCGGAGCATGCACAGCTCAGTATCCTGCTCACGGAGCAGTCGCTGCAACAGCAGGCAGATCCTATAGCACAGAAGAGCTCTTCTATCCGGAAAGTAGTCTATCTCGATGAAGGGTATGAAGCCCACGGCTATTTTGAACAGGCGGGAACGGAAGATTGGCAGAAATGCCCCGCAGGCGATTTGCGGGTGGACAGCGCCCCCCATGATCTGATGGTTGTGCTGTATACATCGGGTTCAACCGGGAAGCCCAAGGGAGTCATGCTGAATCACCGCGGCTATATGAACCGGCTGGAATGGCATCAGATGACCTTCTGCCTGCAACCTGGCGAACGTGTGGCCCAGAAGACCTCCTGCTGCTTCGATATTTCCGTGTGGGAGCTGCTGTGGCCGCTGATGTACGGCGGAACGGTATGCCCTGTAAGGCAGGAAATTGTCAAGAATCCCTGGAGCCTGGCCCGGTGGATGACGGATACCGGAATCAATGTCATGCATTTCGTGCCCTCCTTGTTCGGTGAATTTGTAGATTCATTGGAGGATGAGAGCTATACCTTTCCTGCGCTCCGCTGGCTGATTTTCAGCGGAGAGGGGCTGCCGCTCCGTCCGGTGCAGAAATGGATGGACCGCTATGGATATAACACGAAGCTGGCTAATCTGTATGGCCCTACCGAGGCTTCTATTGATGTTACTTTCCACATCCTTTCAGAGCGGCCGGGTTCAGCAGGGGAGCTGAGCATTCCGATCGGCAAGCCGATTCCCGGCGTGTATCTCAAGAATCTGGATGAGCACATGCATGAAGTGCCCGAGGGTGAGCTTGGCGAGCTGTGGATCGGCGGCATTCAACTGGCCAAAGGGTATCTGTATAACCCGGAAAAAACCCGCGAAGCGTTCCATCCCAATCCGTTTCCCGAGATTCCGGGAGAATTCATCTACCGCACAGGTGATTTGACGGTTAAACGGGCGGACGGAAGCTATGAGTACCATGGACGCACCGACAACCAGGTGAAGCTGCGCGGCTTCCGTGTAGAGCTGGGCGAAATTGAAGCTGTGCTGGGCAGCCATGAGCATGTAGCCGAGGCGGCGGTGATTGTCACTCAGCCCGCGCCCGGACAACAACTGCTGCTTGCCTGCCTGGCCGGCAAGCAGGTGCCGGACCAGGAGATGAAGGATTTCGCCGTCCGCAAGCTTCCGTATTATATGATTCCGCATCGGCTGGAATGGCTGCCCAGGCTGCCCAAGAATCCGAACGGCAAGCTGGACCGCAAGGCGCTGAGTGTTATGTTCAGCGGAACAGGGCACACGCCTCAAGCTTCAGAGCTCCAGGCTCCCCCGGCGGAGCGTGAGCCGCTGAGCGCAGGGGAACTGCTCCCGCTTGCGCCGGCGCAGAGCTGGCTGATGAATTATTTCGATGATCCTTACTGCTGGGCGGGCTATACCCGCTTCCTATACAAGCAGCCGCTGGATTTCCAGCAGTTCAAGCAGGCTGCCATGATGCTGAACCGGCGCCATGACGCGCTGAGAAGCATTCTGGAGCGGAAGGATAACGGCTTTGAACAAAGGCTCCTGCAAGGCGAGCTGGGAGACAATGCGGATTTCTATGATGGCAGCCACATGGAAGCGGCTGAGAGAAATGAAGAAATTGGGGCGATTCTGGCAGAAGCGGTTCAAGGGTTCCGGGTGGATCAATGGCCGTTATGGCGGATCATTGTCATTCAGGTATCGGAAGCGGTCTATGAGATTGCGGCGGTCGGGCATCACCTGATTTCGGATGTGATCACGAATCAACTGCTGCTGCAGGAGATCTGGCAGATTTACGCTTCGCTGAGCCCGGGAGCCCGGGACATAAGCTTACCCGCTGCCAAGCCGTTTGCCGATTTTGTCCGGGCGGCCCAGGACAAGAAAAGAATCCACGGGAAAGAGTACGCAGACTACTGGTCCGCACATTTCCCTCCGGAATCCGTGTGCAGGCTGCCGGCGGATTTCATCAAGGGACCCAATGACGAGCAGTCTGCTGCAACTCAGCGCTTCACGTTTGACCGGGAGATGACCTCGCTGCTCCTGACCAGGGCGAAGAAGCATTTCAACAGCAATGTATATCCGATTTTGCTGGCCCCTCTATATAAGGTGTTGAGTGTTTTTTTCGGACAGCCGGAGGTTGTCGTCAGCCATCGGGTGCATGGAAGAGAACTCGGCAGCGGACAGAATTTCATGCAGACACCGGGCAACTTTGCTGTGAATTTTCCGATGGGGATAAACGTGGAGAAGGGCAGCCTGTGGAACAATCTGATCGCAAGCATCCGCAAAGGTCTTGAAAATGTGCCGCTTGGCGGGGTGAGCTATGATCTGGTATCCGAGAATCTGCCGCGCTACATGTACCCGGATGTGAAGCTGACTCCAATCCGGGCGAACTATCTCGGGAACCGGGATGCCCCCCGCCTGTCGGGCCTGGAATTTTCCAGAGAAGGCATGGACCGCAGATTTTCATTGCCGGGTCAGAAACGGATATCGGTTATTGAATTCTTTTTCTCCATAGAAGATGGGAAGCTGACCGTTGAGATCGAGTACTCGGCTAATCTTTATGCTGAAGCTACGATCCAGAGTCTCGCTGAGCAGTACAGGGAGCAAGCCCTTGAGCTGCTGGCATCCATTCAGGATACCCCGGTGCTGCCCCCGGCTCCCCGAAAAGGACTGCTGGCAAATAAAGTAGCGGTCATTACGGGCGGCAGCAGAGGCATCGGACGGAGCATAGCCTTGTCCATGGCCGGTGAAGGGGCCGACATTGTACTGGTATCCAGATCCGGGCAGCAGCTTCGGGAAACTGCGGATGAAATCCGCCGCCTGGGCGTGAAGGCCATGTCCATATCCGCCGATGTGAGTGACGCCACAAGCGTCAATAAAGCGGTTGAACAGATTATTGGCAGCTTCGGCCGTATTGATATTCTTGTCAACAGTGCGGGAATTACCGGCATGGCGGCGATGGCCGACATGAGTCCGGAGAATTGGGAGTCGATCATTCAGGTGAACCTGCTTGGAACCTATCATTTCTGCTACGCGGTGATCCCTTATCTGATCAGTCAAAAGCAGGGCAAGATCATCAACATCGGCTCGGATTCCTCATTTATCGGCTATCCGATGATGAGCGCTTATGCGGCATCCAAGCACGGGGTGCTCGGACTGACCCGTGCACTGTCAGAGGAGCTGAAGAACAGCAACATTCAGGTGAACGCTGTGTGTCCGGCGCTCGTCGACACCGGCATGGCGCCGGCGGCCTTCAAGGGGCGGGCGATTCCTCCGTCAGGGGTTGCGGACTCGGTGGTGTTCCTGGCCTCTCCAGGTGCGGACTATATTACCGGCGAGGCTGTGCAAGTCTACGGCAAACAAGATATGCACTGGTTCGGGGCACAGCAGATGCAGATGCTTCAGGCCGTGCAGCGCAGACAGCCGTAATGGGCGGCGTGATGGAACAAGAGACGCACCGGGCAGGGAAGCCGGGCGAGCTTTTTGGAGGCGGGAAAGCCGTTGTTTACGGTATCGCCCTATTGGTAGGCACCTCCGTCGGTATCATTAATCCGCTCTCTACTACTCACATGACAGCGAATCACGGGGAAGAAATATGGATAGGGGTAATCTCCTCCTCCTACTTTTTCTTCATGGCGCTTGGCTCCATGGTTGCAGACAGAACGATGAGAGGTACCGATATGAAGAGAGTCATTACGGCAGGCCTGCTGCTTACGGCGGTCTGCTCGGCGCTCTTTCCGCTGTTCACCGCGAATGCTGTCTGGCTGCTGTTGATGTCACTTATGGGTGTAGGCATCAGTTGCAACATGATGGGACTTCAGACGGCGCTCCACAGTCTCACGGATGAGAAGAGTCTGGGGATGGTCAGCGGCATGTACAGTCTGTGTTTTGCGCTAGGGCTGATTGCCAGCTCTGCACTTGCGCCTATGGTCTATGACCAGGTGGCCTGGCTGCCGTTTGCGTTCAGCAGCTTCTGTCTGGTGCTCGCTTCAGCGGTTATCTATTTTAAGCTGCCGGGTACACTGATCATTCCCGGGCGTGCAGGGAAAAAGGTGCTGCCCAAAATCAGCCAGCCGCTGTTCGGTGCCTTTGTCTACGGGTTCGGCGAAACGATTGTGGTGTCCTTATATCCTCTGTATCTGATCCGTGAGCATGTTGCCGTTGCCCAGACGGGGTACGGATTAAGCATCTTTGCCGTCGGCAGCATCCTTGGCCTGCTGCCGGTCACCTATCTGGCTGACCGGATCGGATGTAAGAGGTGCCTGATTTTATGTGTAGCGATCTCGATCTTTACCCTTCTGGGCATTGTGACTTCCGGCAGCATGACTTCACGGCTGCTGTTCTCCTTTGCTTCCGGGTTCATCATCGGCCCCCTGTACCCTTTGGCAATGGCGCTTACGGCCCAGAAGCTGACGCCAGGGGAGAGGTCCTCCGGGAACGCTTGGTTTACCACATTTTATGGCTATGGATCAGCGGCGGGTCCGTTCTTATCCTCAGTAGCCATGAATGCATGGGGCAATCAGCATTTATTCTCTGTATGTGTGCTTCTGTTCTGCCTGTTCCTTGCCCATGCGGCAATGACAAGAAAAGGATCGAAAGTAAGGGTGACAAAGGAGGAAATATTGTGAGCAGTTCCAAACGGAAGAAATCAGAAACCAGCCTTTCCATCCTGAAGGGTGAAAGCATCACCGGCAGATTTACGGAAATGGAGAATCTGGCCAAAGTGCTGGTTCACGTGTCCGGCAATAAGGACCGGGGCATTACCTTCCTGCAGAATGACAATTCAGAGTTCTTTCTCTCCTACCTGGCCCTCCTTGAAGGCGCAACCCGCCGTCTGGGCGGCCTGCAGGAGCAAGGGTTTACACCAGGCCAGTATGCACTTATTTTGCTGGAGGACAGCCGGGAATTCGTTCTTACGTTCTGGGCATGCATCCTGGGCGGAATCATCCCCGTACCGGCCTCCTATCCTGCTTCTTCAAAGGTCATCAATACCTCTCTCAGCAAGCTGCAGGCGATATGGGAGGTTCTGGAACGGCCGCTGATCATCTCGGACCACAGCCTCGCAGAGGCAAGGGATGAGATGGAGACCACGCTAGGGATCAGCGGCCTGCGGATTCTGGAAGCCGCAAGGCTGGATACAGCCGGACGGTCCGGGACCCTTATGCTGGCCGGGGCGCAGACTCCGGCGCTGATTCAATTCAGCTCCGGGAGCACAAGCGTGCCGAAAGGAACCATTCTAACCCATGATAACCTGCTAACCAACATTGAAGCGATTATCACCAGCTCAGGGATGTCGGATGATGACCGTGCCCTTGGCTGGATGCCGTATCACCATGATATGGGACTGATCGGCTTCCATTTGTCCACACTGGCCTGCGGAATCAACCAGTTCAATATGACACCGGTGAAATTTGTAAAACGGCCGACCCTGTGGCTGGATATGATCGACAAGCACCGGATTACCTTCACCGGCTGCCCGAATTTCGGGCTTCGGCTTGTCAGCAGCAGAGTGAAGGAAGAGCAGTTGAAATCCTGGGATCTAAGCTCGATCCGGCTGCTCTATAACGGAGCCGAGCCTATATCGGTCAAGACAATGCGGGAGTTTATGGACAAATTCGCGCATAGCGGGCTAAACCGCAGTGCAATGTATCCCGTATACGGAATGGCGGAGGCCTGCCTGGCGGTCAGCTTCCCCCGGCCCGGCGAAGAGCCGCTGGTCCATTCCGTCAACCGCGAGCGGCTCGTCGGCGAATTGCGGATTGAGGCCATCGGCGAGAACGACAGGCGTGCTTCATTAATTGCCGATGAGGGCTATCCTGTGAGAGGCATGGAGATCCGGGTCGTGGATGATGCTTCCGGTGCTGTTGTTCCCCAAGGAACGGTGGGAGAAATTCAGATTCGCGGCCGCAATGTGACTTCGGGTTATATTAATAACCCGGAGGCGACTGCGCGGTCATATCAGGACGGATGGCTGAAGACCGGCGACACCGGCGTTGTTCTGAACGGGCGGCTATCGGTAATCGGAAGAATTAAAGACATTATCTTTGTCAACGGCCAGAATTTCTTCGCGCATGATATTGAAGCGGTAATGGAGGAGCTGGAGGGGGTCGAGCCGGGCAAGATTGCCGTGTGCGGCTGGCATGATGAACAGGAAGGAGAAGAGAAGGTCGGGATTTTCTCAACGGTACGGCTGCAAGAGCAGGAGATGAAGCCGTTCTACGCCAAAATACTCCGTCATGTGAACGAGGTCATCGGCATCGCTGTAGACTATGTGTCTTTAATCCGCTCTATCCCCAAGACGACAAGCGGCAAGGTGCAGCGGTTCGTTCTTGTAGAGGCCTTCCGGAAGGGAGAGTTCCGGGATAAGTCGTATCCCGCCGCGTATTTCGCAGAGGAAACTAAGGAGTCTGACTCTCTACAGGCACCGCCGCTGCAAACATCTTTCCCTGTGGCGGCTCCGGGAGCCTATCTGGACAAAATTCGCGGCGTCTGGGCTGAAGTGCTGGGCCGTCCGCCTGAAGCCATTCCGTATAACCAATCATTCATGTCTATGGGCGGCACCTCGCTCAAGGCGATACAGATTCTGGGCGCTTTGGAGGACCAATTGGGAATTGAGCTGACCCATGATCTGCTGATTAAATGCCGCACCATTGAGGAGATGGACACTTACCTCGCCCGCAGGGTAAATACGGGCGGCAATCCGCTCTCTGCCGGGGAGCGGCAATCCGCTGCCATCCAGGGAACCGGCAGCGGCGATGCAGATATTGCTGTGATTGCGATGGCCTGCCGGTTCCCGGGGGCTTCAACTCCGGAGGAATTCTGGAGCAACCTGCTGCGGGGGAAGGATTCCATCGGTGAAGTGCCGCGGGACCGCTGGAATATTGACGATTATTACAGCCCCACTCCGGAATTCGGCAAAATCTACTGCCGCAATGGAGGGTTCCTTGATAACCCGTATGGTTTTGACGCCGCTCTGTTCGGCATCTCCGGGGATGAGGCGGCGGTGATGGACCCGCAGCAGCGGATCGTGATGGAGCTGGTATACGAACTGATCGAACGGGCCGGATATTCGAGGCAGCAGATGAATGGCAGGGATGTCGGGCTGTTTGTCGGAGCGGGCGGTAACTCCTATTTCGAATATCACCTGAATACCCTGAACCGGATGAACCTGCAGAGCTTTGACAGCTTCTCTACGCTGACCGGCGTGCAGCAGGAGCGTATTCTGGAAGAATGGAAGCGGAAGCTGGGGGTTACGGGAACCCATCCAAACCTTCTGGTGGATAATATCATCAATATGATTCCGGCACGGACCTCCCAGGAATTCAACTTCAAGGGACCCAGCATGGCGGTGGATACCGCCTGCTCCTCTTCCCTGGTCACGCTGCATCTGGCCGCAGCCTCCATCCGCAGGGGGGAATGCGAATCCGCCATTGCGGGCGGCATTCATCTAATGCTGACGCCGACCTCCTATCAATACTTCAGCAGTGCCGAAGCCTTGTCTCCTACGGGCCGCAGCCGCGTGTTCGCGGCTGATGCGGATGGCTTCGTTCCGGGCGAAGGCGCCGGACTGGTGATGCTGAAACCGCTGGAGCAGGCGCTGCGAGACGGCAATCCGGTGCTGGCGGTGCTGAGGGCCAGCGGAATCAATAATGACGGGCATTCCATCGGCGTAATGGCTCCGAATCCGGACGGGCAAAGGGAACTGATAGAATCCCTGTACATCCGGCACAATCTCAGTCCGGCGGATGTGCAGTATGTGGAGGCTCACGGAACAGGTACCAAAATCGGCGATCCGAGCGAAGTCAGAGCACTGGACAGTGCCTTCAAGCGCTGGGGGCTGCTGCGGCAATCCGTTGCCATTGGATCGGTGAAATCCAATATTGGCCATCTATTGGGAGCGGCGGGCATTGCAGGCTTCATCAAAGTGGTGATGGCGCTGCAGAACAAGATCATGCCGCCGCAGATAAATGTCTCCGCTCCGAACCCGATGCTGAAATTTGAGAAGACGCCGTTCTATCTGCTTGGCGCAGCCCGGGAGTGGTCGGTGGCAGAAGGAAAAGCCAGAAGAGCGGCGATCAATTCCTTTGGCTTCGGCGGCACAAACAGCCACATGGTGGTTGAAGAAGCGCCCGCACGGGCCTCGACAAGTGAGACGGAGCGGCCGGTGCGCGCCAAGCATGTTATCGGGCTGTCCGCGCAGACTGAGCCGGCGCTGCAACAGAAGATGCTGGAGCTTGCGGCTTTTCTGGAGCAGCATGGGGACTATCCGCTGGCAGATGTCTGCTACACCGAGAATGCTGCACGAACCGCATTGCCGCACCGCTTCCATGCCGTGACGGATTCGGTTCAGGATCTCATTACAAAGCTGCAAACCGGAGTGCCGGATTCTGCCCCGGTCTCCCATTCACCCGCAATAGCCCTGATGTTCACCGGACAAGGCTCGCAATATGCGGGCATGGGCAGAGCGCTGTATGAAGGACTTCCTGCCTTCCGGAGAAATGTAGACGCCTGCTCCGCAGCGTTTGAGCCTTATCTGGACCTGAAGCTGACGGACCTGATCTATGGCGGGCATGCCGATGACGGACAGCTTGCCCAGACGCAGCTTACCCAACCGGCCGTCTTTACACTGGACTATGCGTTCGGACGTCTGCTGCTGGATGCGGGCATCCAGCCCGCTTATATGCTGGGCCACAGCATCGGAGAATGGACCGCCGCATGCCTTGCGGGCATCGTCAGTCTTGCCGATGCGGCGAGACTGGTCGCCGCAAGAGGCAGGCTCATGGGCGGGCTTCCGGCTGCCGGAGCCATGGCTGCCATATTCACTTCAGGCAGCGCGCTCGAAGAGCTGCTGCAGCCTTTTGCCGGTTCCTTATGGGTTGCCGGGTATAACGTTACACATCAGGTGGTCTCCGGCAGCAGCGGGGCGGTTGAGGAATTCCTCTCCGTACTCCAGACAAAGGGAATCGGGGCCAAACGGCTGAAGGTGTCCCAGGCCTTCCACACTCCGCTGATGACCCCGATGCTGGAGGCGTTCAGGAAGGAGCTGGAGGCCACTGTGTTCCATGCGCCGCTGATTCCGGTGATCTCCAATGTCACCGCCGGAGTGATCGAAGGTCCGCCTGCGCCGGAATACTGGCTGCGGCATATCCTGGAGGCTGTCCGCTTTGAACAGAGCCTTGCTTATGCGCTGGATCAGGAGGTCTCGGTTCTGATTGAATGCGGACCGGACGCTATCCTATCCGGGATGGCAGGAGGGCTGCCGCACCCGCGCAAGCCGCAGGTGCTTCATGCCCTTAGCCGCAAAAAAGATCCGTGGGACACCTGGCTTGGCCTGCTCGGTGAGCTGCATTGCCTTGGCACCGGGCTGGACTGGGCGGCTGTGGAGCAAGGCAGTCTTTTCCTTAAAGTACCACTGCCGGTCTATCCTTTTGAGCATACAATCTTTAAGCCCGATTTCGGAGACGTCTCCGGCCCGGACTCTGCTGTAAATGCAAGGAAGTGGCTCTATGAATGGAAATGGAGACCTGAACCGCTTGCGGAAGACAACAGCCTTGCAGCCGGGGCGGTGCTGGTATGGAAGGGGGAAACGGAGTTTGGCAAGGAACTGGAGCGCATGCTCGACACTGGGCGCAATCCTGTCTTTTATGTAAGCCTCGGCAATGAACCGCACTATGACGGGGATCGGAGCTTCACTATACGGATGGATAGGGAAGAGGATTACAGCGCCATGCTGCGCCAGTTGCCGTGCGCTGTCTCCACCGTAATTCATATGTCCAACTACGCGCGGGAGAAGCTGGTGGCCCCGGCGCTTTTAACGGACATAAGGGCGGTGAACGATGGAATATGGAGCCTTTATTTCCTCGGCCAGATTCTGGTGCTGCAGGGTCTGAGCAATGTGCGGCTGGTCATTGTGACGAATAAGGCATTCAGGCTGGAGGGAGATCTGGAAGCAGGCCATCCGGCTCAGGCGGCAGCGGCTGCGGTGGGCCAGGTCATGGATTTGGAGCATGAAGGGATTCATGTCTCGGTGCTGGATATGAACAAGGAGGACTATCCTTCAGGCCACGAATTTGCCGCTGCCCTGCACGCTGCCCTGATGCTGAGGGCAAACGGGGAATCTGTCACTGCGATCCGCAGCGGTACCGCGTATTCCCGGAGCCTGGAACAGATGCCGGAGCAGGCCGCCGGGGATGTGTATGAACCGTGCAGCGGTGAGACCTACCTGATTACCGGCGGCACAGGGCTTGTCGGCAGCCGGATTGCCGAAGCGCTTGCCCGGCAGGCGCAGATCAATCTGGTGATTACCGGCCGCAAGCCGGTTCCAGCCAACCCTGAGCTTCTTCTAGAGCTGGAGAAGCTGGGGGCGCAGGTGATGTATGCGGCAGTGGATGTCACCAGCCGTGCGCAAATGGAGGAATTGCTGACCCGCATTCATGACGTCTACGGACCGCTGCATGGTGTTATTCATGCGGCCGGGCAGATGGAATATGCCCCGCATAAGCTGCTGACCCGCAGCCAGGACGAGATCAAGCAGGTGCTCGCTCCGAAGTGGCAAGGCACGATTATTGCGGATCTTGTTACCCGGCAGGAGCCGCTGCGTTTTTTTGCCGCCTTGTCCTCCATCTCGGCTTCCCGCAAAGCCTGGGCTTCCGGACTTGGGGATTATGCCGCGGCGAACGCGTTCTTGAACGGCTATTGCATTTACCGTGGAGGGGACAATGCGCCGGGGCGTTCCTTATCTATTAACTACTCGCTCTGGAAGGATACGGGAGAAGGAACGGATTTCGGCAAGCTGGTGGAGCTCTCCCTTAAGGGACAAGGCTTGCAGCCGCTTGACCATGAAGCAGCAGCGGCTGCTTTTCTGAGAGCCTTGTCCTCTGCCGGGTCTGATATTGTTCATGTGCTCAATCTGGCGGAGCCGAAGGCGCAACAGAGATATTCCGCACTTCCTCCCAGGCAGCAGGAGCCTGCGCGGGTGGCGGAACGACCGTTTGTCTATCGCTCCGCGAGAGAAATCAGAGATATTGTCTACCTGGCTATCGGTGAGGAATTGCGGATATCCATCCGTCAACTGGAAACGGGCAAGAATTTCACGGAGCTGGGGCTGGATTCGGTTGGCGCGATGCGGGTGGTTGCCGACATTGGCGGCAAACTGGATGCCGAGCTGTACCCGACCCTGATTTTTGAATATCAGACGCCGGAAGCCCTGGCCTCGCATATTGCGGAGCTGTTGACGGAGGAATCAGCGGCTTATGCCGCTACAGCTCTGGAAACAGCGGGCACAACTGCTGCACCCGGCCCGGAAGAGCGGCAGGACATCGCCATCATCGGCATGGGGCTGCGCATACCGGGGGCGAACAGCCTGGAGGAATACTGGGACCTGCTGTACAGCGGCAGAAGCGCCATCCGTGAAGCGTCTCCCGGCAGATGGTCGGCTGACAAGCACGTGAACACGGATGCTGGCGTGCTTCACACCTCTTATACCGGCAAAGGCGGGTTCATCGACGCCCCGTATGATTTTGACCCGCTGTTTTTCGGCATGTCGCCCAAGGAGGCGGAGTCTACAGATCCGCAGCAGAGAATTTTCCTGCAGATTTGCTGGGAGGCCTTGCAGCAGGCGGGATACGGCGGAAAATACCGCACCCGCAGAATAGGGGTGTTCGCAGGCTGTGAGCAGAACACCTACATGGAGCATTTCGCCAATTACCGTTCCTTTATGCTGATTAAGGAACGATTGCTGGACAGTCCGGCCTTCAGCGGGATGCAGCCTGCGGAGCGTAAGGAGATTCTCGCCCGGATCTCCGGTGTGCTGGAGCCTGCACGGCTGGTCGCCGATGTGGTTGCAGGGAACGGCCTGAATGAAGTGGCGGCGCGGGTCAGCCATTGCCTCAACCTGAGCGGGCCGAGCCTGATCGTGAATTCCGCCTGCTCCTCATCCCTGGTCGCCATCCATATGGCCTGTGAGAGTCTGCGGACCGGACAGTCGGAAATGGCGCTTGCCGGAGGGGTGAATCTGAATCTTAGCCCGACGCCGTTTGTGTCTCTGAGCCGGGTAACCGCGCTGTCTCCAACAGGGGAGTGCTATCCGTTTGACCAGCGGGCGAACGGAATGGTTCTGGGGGAAGGGGCAGGCGCTGTACTCCTGAAGCCGCTTCATGCCGCCCTGCGGGACGGCGATCCTATTCACGCGGTGATCAAAGGCTCGGCGGTCAACAATGACGGGCGTTCCCAGGGAATCACTGCTCCCCGGCCACAGGGGCAGGCCGAGGTGATCCGCGAAGCGTTTGTGCGGACCGGCATTCATCCGGAGACGGTATCCTATATCGAGACACATGGCACAGCCACACCGCTGGGCGATCCGATTGAGATTGAAGGCATGACACGGGCGTTCAGCAGCTTTACGGACAAGAAGCAGTTTTGCGGCATCGGCTCCGTGAAATCTTCTGTCGGGCATATGTTATCCGCCGCTGGGGTGACCAGTCTGATTAAGGTAGTGCTGTCTCTGAAGCATCAGATTCTCCCGCATACGGTAAATTACGAGCAGCCTAATCCTAATATTGATTTCGAGCATTCCCCTTTTTATGTCGTCGATAAGCACCCCCGGCAGTGGGAAGCCGCCGGAGCCGCTCCGCTGCGGGCCAGCGTGAACGCCTTCGGATTTGGCGGAACCAATGCCCACGTTATTCTGGAGCAGGCGCCGCCGGAGCCGGTTGTTCTCCCTGATTCGCTGCAGCCTGCCCCGCAGCTTCTGCTGCTTACGGGCAGAAACGAATCTGGACTCAGACAGGTTGCCGGCAGGCTCCGCGCCTACCTTGCGGATAATCAAGAGCTTAGCGCTGCTGCCGTCTGCCGCGCAATGAACCGTTCGCAGAAGGAATTGCCGGTTAAGGCAGCGGCTGTCGTAACCTCCAGGGAGCATCTGGCCGGCATTCTCTCGGCTGTTGAAGACGGCGGGAGCATGGCCGGGCTCCTCAGAGGCCGGGCTAATCCGAACCGAACGGCTCCGGTCCAATGGGTGCTTGACGGCGGAAAGGCCCTGAGCGGCCAGGAATTGGATGCTGCCAGCGCACGGTTCCCTGGCTTCGGCCTGGCTTACCGGGAGGTCATGGAGGCAGCGGGTGGAGCAAGCCGGCAGATTGAATGCCTGGCCAGCCAGTTTGCGCTGGGCAAGCTGCTTCTTGATATGGGCATCCGTCCTTCAGCTATACTGGCCGAAGGGGCCGGCATTCTGGCCGCTCTGATGCTTACGGGACGAATTACGCTGACCCAGGCGGTTCTGTTCATTCAGGACGGACGGGAGCCGGCAAGAGATTCTTCGCCTATCCCTGAAGGGCTTGTGAAGTGTGCGGTGGTCATTCCTTCAGGAACCGTTGATCAGCAGCTCATGGATGGTCTTTGGCCGCTGATCGCAGAGTCCATGCCGAACGGTCTGGCACTCACAGACTATGAACGTTCATTGGAAGCGGGCGATACGCTGCTGATCTGCGGCAGCCTTAGCCGCCGGGACAGCATGTCCCTTGCGGGCATCCGGGGAGTGTCTGCCGTCTGCCTGCCGCTTGAGCATGACCCTGTGGAGAATTTGCTGCGGGCAATGGCAGAGCTGTATGTGCTGGGTGTGCCGTTTGATCCCGCAGGACTGTCAGTTCCAGGCGGGCGAACCCTGACCCTGCCGACGTATCCCTTTGAATATGCGGCGTATAAGGCGTCGTTCGAGGATGAACTTCTGCTGCCTCAAGCATCAGGGACTCCTTACGTTGAGCCGAATACCAGAAAAGGACTCAAAAAAGTAGAGGTATAAAGGAGAGGGCCATGAGCAAGCGCGCCAAAATATCTGTGATCATACTATCATCGGTTATTATTGTGCTCATCCTGCTTGCCGGAACGGTATTCACGGCGAGCGGCGTATTTAAGAAAGCCAAGTACCTGGATCCCTGGAAACGTGATTACGTGGACCAATTCGAGGATCCGAGAGTGAAGCTGGCTGCTTATGGCCTACTTGCTCCGAACGGACACAATTTGCAGCCCTGGAGGATTCGTCTAGACAAGCAAAATCCGCTAAAGTTCTCTTTGTACACGGACAATACACGTCTCGCGCCGGCATCCGATCCGCTGGCCCGGCAAACCATGATTTCCCAGGGCACCTTTCTGGAATATATGAGGGTTGCCGGAGAACAGTTGGGCTATCGGGCGGCATTCAGGCTTTTTCCGGAAGGGGAATATGATGAGCAGCAGCTTAGCGGGAGTATGGACCGGAAGCCTGTAGCGGAAATAACGCTGTCCAAGGCACAGCCTGCGGCTAATCCGTTGTTTGATTATATGTTTTTGCCGGATACGAACCGGATGGCCTATAAGCCCGGTCCGTTGACAACGGAGCAGCGCCAGCGTCTGGAGCAGACTAATGCGGATGAGGATTTGAAGTTAACCTTCATGGAGGGTTCGGCGGACATCAAGAAGCTGGGAGAATACGGTATAGAGGGTACAGACATCGAAACCGGACTTAAGCGCATGAATGATGAGTCCGCTAATATTTTCCGTTCGAATGAGAGCCAGAAGAACAAATACCGGTACGGTTTTTCGTTTGAGGGGCAAGGAACCACGGGCGTGAAAAAGCATCTGCTCCAAGGCATGATTACAATCGTCCCATTCTTTAATAATGAGGAAGCTTCAACGAAGCTCGCCGTAGATGCGGCCCGGACGGCAGCCGAACATTCCCCGGCATATGCACTGATTCTCAGTAAGGACAACAGCCGCACCAGCCAGGTAAAAGCAGGCATGCTCTACAGCCGGCTCGTTCTCGCCGGACATGAGCAGGGGCTGGTAATGCAGCCGTTGAGCCAGGTGCTGGAGGAGTACCCGGAGATGAAGACGCCGTATACCCGAATCCATCAGGAGTATGCTCCGGGTGGTGAGACGATCCAATTTCTGATCCGTCTGGGCCAGCCGACGCAGGATACGCCGCTGAGCATGAGAAGGGAGGTTAACGACCTGATTGCAGATTGAGCTAGACATACAGGGGGGCTTATGTACAATAATTATTAAATATGAAATTACTTACCCTGCCGGCATTGGCGGGGGATTTTTTACATAGGGGATGATTCTTATGGGCAAATGCCTGCTGTGCTGCCGAAATGGACATCGCTTGGTATGCTTGTAATCCAAACTTCTATAATTTCCGCATATCGTTCTAAAAAAATCTGCATGGAAATCCGTTATCTTGAACTTATAGGAGATTAAAAAGGAGGATGCATGAAGATGTGGAAAGGGGATTCATTTTTAAAAGAGTTATATGAACAGACCGCTAGTAGGAGGGCCTTGGAGAATGAGGGTAGGGCACCGGACGAACGCAAGCAGCGTATGAAGGAACGGCTGGAATCGTCGCTTGGCGAATTCAACTTGACCGGGCAAGGGCAAGTTCAGCCCAAATTGCTGGAGCGTATCGAATTTGCGGACTATACCCGCGAGCGGGTCGAGTTATCCATTGTGGAGGGATTATCGTTCGGTGCGTATCTCCTGATTCCCAAAGGAGTGCCGGGCAAGCTGCCGGGGGTGATCGCAGTTCATGGACACGGGTACGGCAGCCGTCAGATTTGCGGCATGCTTGCAGACGGAACGCCTGATCCCGGCCATACGGATATTTATCGTCACTTCGCACTTGAGCTGGTCCGGCTGGGAATGGTGGTTATTGCGCCGGACGTGATCGGCTTTGGCGAGCGGGCGTTGCAGAGCGATCTGGACGCGGACCCGGAGTCGCCCAGCTCCTGTTATATGATGTCGGCGCAACTGCTGATGATGGGCAAGACGTTGACCGGTCTGCGGGTGGCCGAGATGCGGGGCGCGCTGGATTATTTTGCGGGCCGTGAAGAGGTTGATCCAAGCCGCATCGGGATTGCCGGCTTCTCCGGCGGATCGCTGATCGCGTATGTTACGGCTGTGCTGGACGAGCGGATTCGCGCAGTGAATCTGATCGGCTTTCCGAATACATTCAAAGACAGCATCATGGCCGTCCACCATTGTGTCTGCAACTATACGCCAGGCATTCTCGAAATCGGCGAACTGCCGGAGCTGATCGGCCTGATCGCGCCGCGGCCGCTGTTTCTGGAATCGGGCGACCGTGACCCGATTTTTCCGAAGAGGGGCTTTGAGCTGGCCGCGGAGGAGCTGCGCGCGATTTACCGGGACGCCGGAGCAGAGGACCGCTTCGGTTGGGATTTGTTCCCCGGTGTGCATGAGGTCAGCGGGCGGCGTTCCTTCGGCTGGCTGAAGCAGATGCTCCAGTCATAAATTGAATTTCCTGAAAAAGGAAGTGTCAATATATTGGAAACGTGCTAAGTTGAAGAGGAGAGAATACCTGGGCCGCCCTGCGGCCTTGTCAATATAATCTTTAAGCAAGCGGTGAGGTGACTGGAAAATGCTAACCGTACATTTAGCGGATGACGAGCCGGTTATTCTGCGCGGACTGCGCAAGCTGCTGGACTGGGACAGGCTTGGCCTGCAGATCATTGGAGAGTCCCGCAACGGAGAAGACCTGATGAGAGCGATCGAGCTGAGCAGCCCTCATCTGGTCATAACAGATATTGCGATGCCAAGAATGGACGGCATTGAGGTGCTGAAGCAGATCCGGAGCCGCGGGTTGCCGACCAAGGTGGTTTTCATCAGCGCGTACCGGGAGTTCTCCTACGCTCAGGATGCGCTGTCTTACGGCGCTGCCGGTTATCTGATCAAACCGGTCAGCCGCCCCAAACTCGAAGAGATAGTTTTGAAAGCGATTGCGGGAATTCACAATGATTCCCTGCAGGTGATGAATGAAAAGAAGCTGCGTGAGCTGGAGTTACAACAACAGCACATCAGCCTGCTCGAGGACCTCCGCAAATTTGTGGAAGAGAAGACGAATGTGCCAAATTCAGAAATGATTACGGCTGTCGGAGGGGATGATCCTGCGGCAGCGTTTTCGGTGCTGGCGATTGATCCCGATCTTAGCCGGGCCGCGGCTGGACGCTGGGGAGAGGGACAGCGCCGGCTGCTGTTCTTCGCAATTCAGAACATTATCGAGGAGACGCTTGGTGATAGAGAGATCCACTGGACCTTTTTGAACGAAGGGCGGTTTTATGTCATTGTGAGGCATGCTCCGCTGCAGGAGATGGACGAAATGGTGTGGACGATTCATCGCCACATCAACGACTATGTGAAGCAGGAGGTCACGGTCTGTGTCAGCGGAGAAGGCTCTCTGCTTCAACTGCCGCAATTATACCGCCATTGTTCTTCGGCGATTGATTACCGCTATTTTGCCGGAACAAACCGGATATTTTCTTGTCATTCCCTGCCGCAGACACCCTGGGGTTCGGCTATTGACCGCGAGAAGACCGAAAAAGCACTCCAGCGGGAGCTGTTTGCCCCCTCCGGTGATCCGGTGCCGACGCTGGACCGGCTGCTCGATGAGATCCGCCGGCTGTCCTGGGGCAAACGCTCCTATGCCGTCAGCCTGTGCAATACGCTGATGATCAAGCTGCTCCGCGGGCTGCGGCCGAAGGAGGACGAGTGGCAGAGCGATGAAGAGCAGGAAGTGTTCTACTGTCTGCAAGCCTGTGCAACGCTTGACGAGACGTTCGGCTGGATGCGCAGCCGAATCCGGGCAGCCCGGTCCGAGCTTGAGGGAGGTACCAAGGATTCGCGGTTGATCATCGAGATCAAACGTTATATTGACGAGAATTATCAGATGGAAATCAACCTGGAGACGATGGCGGCGCGATTTTTTATGAACCCGTATTATTTCAGCAGTTTTTTTAAGAAGCATACGGGGCAAAATTTCAAGCTGTATCTGACGGAGGTGCGCATGAGGGAGGCGACACATCTGCTGCTGCATTCGGATGCCATGCTCTATGAAATCGCCGAGAAAACGGGATTTACGAATGCCAGGCAGTTCAGCGAAATTTTCAAAAAATACTACGGCGCACTTCCCAACGACTACCGGTTATCCAGAAAAAACTAGATATTCATCAAGTAGTCCAAATCAGACCAATAAGGCGGTTATATGATGCTGGGATTCCGGTTGACGGCACTCAAGAGGAGTATTTTTGCCAAGTTCGTGGTTTCTTTTCTGCTGGCAGGAATACTGCCGCTGTCGGCGCTCGGTTATTTCCTTATGAACGCTTATTTTGCGCAATCCGAACGGTTCAACCTCAACAATCTTGAGCAAATGACGTTTTACCTGACCCAAAATACGGGGCAATTGTTGAATAACTATAATGAAATCTCGAAGTCCATGTACGATGCCAACGGGTACCCGGATTTGAGCCAGGCGGCCAGAGGGAACCAAATCCCGGTTATTGATAATTGGCTGTCTTATGTCATCAGCTCCAATCCGTATATTGAAAATGCTTATTTTGTTCCGCAGTCCAGCCGGGAAGTTCTGTCCCGCAGCCGGAGGGCCAAGTCGTTTGATGCCGCGAAATTTCCGCTGGCTGAACTGACCCGTGAGCTGAAGCAGAATCCGAAGGGAATCCAGATGTCTCCGGCGCATGGGGAAGCGTATTTTTCCTCATCCAACCGGCAGGTCGTCACCTTTTCCCGGTATCTTCTGGATACCTCTACGCTGCTGGATGATCATCTTACAGTGCTTGGCGTGTTCCTCTTCGATGTCAATATCGAGGTGTTCGACGAGTTGATCTCGGGACTTGAACTGGAAGCAAACGACAAAATTATCGTTACCGACACATTCGGAAAGGTAATGTACAGCAACAACAGAATGCTGATCGGCCAGACACAGACGGTGGAGATGGCGCAGAAGGAGGGGGAGAAGCGCAACGCACAACTGATAGTCAGAAGAATTGCCGGCACCAATCAGCTTCTGATCGGAAGTTATTCCCGGTCCGGTTTTCTTGCTCAGTTGACCCGCTTCAAGGTGCTGGTCGTTCTGATTGTCTCGGTATGCCTGCTCCTGCTGACCCTGCTCTCACTGGGTTTGTCCCGAAGATTCTCCCAGCCGATCCGCGACATTAAGCGCAAGCTGGCGAGAATGGAATCGGGGGATCTGGACGGGGCGCTTCCGGTCCGGTCACCGGACGAAATCGGCCAACTGACGCGCGGAGTCAACCGGATGTCCGACCAACTGGGACGATTCATTCAGGAGGCCTACGTCGCCGAAATCAGGCAGAAGCAAAGCGAGCTGAATGCGCTGAAAAGCCAGATTCGTCCCCATTACCTGTACAATACCCTGGAAGTGATCCGCATGAGTGCAGTCAGCCGCGATGATGAGCCTGTGGCGGATATGATTCATGCGTTGTCAAACCAACTGGCGTATGTGCTGGATTACGGGAAAAGTCTGGTGACGATCGGCGAGGAGCTGGCTAACGTCAGAGATTATTTCCATCTGATCCAGGTGCGGTATGAGGAGCTGGCCAGTCTGGAAATTCAACTAGCCCCCGGTATTCAGGAAGAATGGGGGATTCTGAAGCTGTCCGTGCAGCCGCTTGTGGAGAATGCGGTGCAGCACGGAATTCTGCCGAAGGAGAGCGCGGGACATGTCAGGCTGGAGATCTCGCTGGAGGAGCCGGATGTGCTGTCCATCTGCGTAATCGACGATGGGATCGGCATGGATGAGCGGCAGACGGACGAGCTTTCCCGCCGGCTCGGGCACCGCGAACGCCCGGAAGATAGCGGCAAGCCGGCAAGTGTCGGGCTGAAAAACGTGCATGACCGGCTGCAGTCGCTCTACGGCTCTTCGTTCGGCTTGAGTTTCGACAGCTATCCCCTGCTGGGCACTTCTGTTCAGATTCGCATGCCGGTCATCCGGGCAGTGGACGATACGCCGGGAAGCGGCAACTAATATGACCAGGGAGGAAGCCGCCGTGTCAACGAAACGCAATTACCGCCGGACAGCCCTTTTTCTGATTACCGTAATGTGCCTGACCGGCTGCTCAAGGGGCAGCTCGGATTCAGGCGGGGCCGCGCCCTCCATCCCAGAGCCGGTAACGCTCAGCTTTATTTATGAGGGAGGCGATTCCGTCGCCAATCAGGCGCTTCAGGAGGTTGTTGACTCCTTCAATGATTCCCATCCGGGCATTCGCATTAACGGCATCTCCTCCGAAGCAGGCGCAGGAAGCTATCAGCAATTTTTGCTGAAGAAGAATGCTGTCGGTGAATTTCCCGACATGCTGGAAATGAAGGATACCGAGCTGTATGTCAAAGCAAACCTGCTGTCACCGATTCCGCAAGAAATCACTGGTTTGCTTGAGGCTCCTGCCGAGCTTGCCGGTCAGGTATATACGGCCCCGATGTCACGCAGCTTGCCGCTGGCTATCGTCTACAACCGGGATGTGTTCGCCAAGGCCGGAATAACAGCCGAACCGGCGAATTGGGCGGAGTTCTTGCGTATCTGTGCCAAGATCAAAGCGGCCGGAATCAGTCCGATTGTTGTCGGCGGCAAGGATGCCCGGCATCTGGCGTATTGGTCCGACTATTTCTTCGGTGCCAACGTTTACGCAGACCGCCCTGACTGGAATGCGGACAAGAGCTCCGGCACGGCAAGCTTTATGGATAAGAACGCCGCCAGTGCAGTTAAGGACATGCAGGAGCTGTGGAATCGGGGATATGTCAACCCCAGTTGGCTGTATACGGATGATAGCGAAACCGCTGCACAACTGGCTTTGGGCAAGGCGGGCATGCTCTATACAGGCGTATGGGCGCTGGAGGCAATCAAGCAGGCGAATCCGGGTACCAATATCGGCGTCTTCGCTCCACCCGACCGGCAAGGGAGAACCGTTGTACGCGAGTCCTCGCCGCTGCGGGGCTTCGCCCTGTCTGCGGAAGCCGCAGGTGAACCGGGCAAGCTGGCGGCGTTTACGGATTTTCTACACTATTTCTATGATCCGGTTCAGTATGCCCGCTATTTAGAGGTGGTTAAAGGTCTTCCTGCTACGAAAGAGCAGGTAACTTATCCCTCTGAGGACGCAACCGGCGCTTTCATTGCGATTGCCGATAATCCGCATACAGTGAAGGTTCTGGCGATGAACGACTATTGGGGGGAGAAGGTGATGCCGGACGGATTCCGTGACTGGTTTCTTGGATTGCTGCAGTATACGCTTGCGCAGAACAGGCCGAATGCCGCTCAACTGATGCAGCAGGCGGACGAGCAGTGGTCGCAGCGTCGGGTTTCTTTTCCATAAGTGTCCTGGATCGTTCCTTTTCGGAACGGTCTTTTTTTGTCTTTAAAATCCGTACATGGACCTTAAAAAATCGCGTTCAGTCGTCCGGTCAATTTGACTATAATCAGTTTTGTAAGGAGATCGACCGAGAAAAAAAGCAACTAAGGAGCGTATCATGCATGAAAATGAAAAGCTTGCTGACTGAACTGTACCGCAATAAATCGCTCTATTCCATGGCCCTTCCGGGGCTGGTGCTGATTCTGCTGTTCAGCTATCTTCCTTTGTTCGGACTGATGGTTGCCTTCAAGGACTTCAACTTCAAAGACGGGATTTGGGGAAGCCCGTGGATTGAACCCTTTTACGGCAACTTCAAGTTCCTGTTCGCACCCGGCTCGACGGCAATGCGGGCAACGCTCAATACGCTGTATCTTAACTCGCTGTTCATCGTCTTCGGGATTATTTTCCAGATCGGACTGGCTCTGCTGTTCAACGAGCTTGCCGGCAAATACTTCAAAAAAATTACACAGTCGCTCATGTTCCTGCCCTACTTCATCTCCTGGATTGTCGTCGGCGTTATCGCCTACAACCTGTTCAATACAGATACCGGCGTTATCAACTCGTTATTGAAAAGCATGGGGCTGAATCCGTTCGAATGGTTCACAACCCCCTGGGTATGGCCGATTCTCCTTGTGTTGTTCCACATCTGGAAGTCGACCGGCTACGGAATGGTGCTATATCTCGCCTCACTGACCGGCATTGATCCTTCCTATTACGAGGCGGCAAAAATTGACGGCGCAACGAAGTGGCAGCAGATTCGCTACATTTCCCTTCCGTTCCTGATGCCGACCATTCTGACGCTGACACTGCTGCAGGCCGGACGGATCATGAATGCCGATTTCGGGATGTTCTACGCAATTGTCGGCGAGAACGCAGCGATTTACAATACGGCCGATGTGATCGACACCTTTATCTTCCGCAGCCTTAGATTAAACGGGGATATCGGGATGGCTTCCGCAGCCGGATTCTATCAGTCGGTTCTCTCATTCGCCATCATCATGCTCTGCAATAAGCTGGCCAGACGTCTGGACGAAGATTCTTCGCTGTTCTGATACGGCGTCACAGGAGGATATTTCAATGAAGCACAAACTTTACGGTGGACTCATTTATCTCATTATTCTGGTTTTCTCGCTGTTCTGCTTCCTGCCGTTTCTGCTGATTCTCAGCAGTTCGTTCACCAATGAGGAATCCATTTTGCAGCATGGTTATAACCTGTTCCCCCGCGTCTTCGATCTATCGGCATACCGTCTGCTTTTTCTTGATGCCGGAAGGATTCTGAACGGTTATAAAATCTCGATTTTTGTGACGGTTGTCGGCACGATCGCCAGCCTGACAATTACAGCACTCTTGGCGTATCCGCTCGCATTGAAGCGGGTGAAGCTCCGCAAGGCGCTTAATCTGTATACCTTGATCACGCTCCTGATTAACGGAGGTATCGTTCCTTGGTATATCGTCTGTGTCCGCTATTTGCACTTACAGGACAATGTGTTTGCGCTAATTGTTCCTTATCTGGTTCAAGCCTGGAATGTATTCCTGCTGCGGAGCTTTTTCCAGACCATCCCGGAAGAGATTACCGAATCGGCCAAAATAGACGGAGCGGGCGAATACCGGATTCTATTCTCCATCGTTGCGCCCCTCGCCAAGCCCGCCTTGGCAACGGTAGGTCTGTTCATCTCGCTGCTGTACTGGAACGACTGGTGGCTCGGTCTTACTCTGCTGAACAAGACAGAGCTTCAACCGCTTCAACTGCTCCTGCGCACGATTCAGTCCAACGTCCAGTTTATTTCCACCTCAGCCCAGGGTGCGGAGATTATCCGCGCGACAGGCGGACGCCTCCCGTCGGAGGGAATCAAGATGGCCGTCTGTATCCTGACAATTGGCCCGATCATATTTGTCTATCCGTTTGTGCAGCGTTACTTCATTAAAGGGTTGACCATCGGAGCTGTTAAGGGCTGAACGCGAATACACTCAGCACCCGGGTATTACCCGGGCCGCTGTTGTAGATATTGTAATTCATAAACGATATAGGGGAGGAATTGCAAAGATGCAACTCAAACAACGTTATGTGGCCTTTGGAGTATTCCTGACTTTGATGGCCTCCATGCTGGCGGCCTGCGGATCGGGCAACAATTCGGCCACCGGGAGCACATCGCCTTCGGCGCCGGATTCTTCTGCAAACGCTTCATCGCCCGCTCCGGAGCAAAAGCTGGAGCCGGTGACGCTCAAGATATTCCTGCCCGGAGACGACCGTTCAGCCAAGCAGGAGGTGCTTGATGCGCTGTACGAGAAAACGAAGGATAAGCTGAACGCCAAATTTGAACTCAACTTTGTGCCGTTCGGTGATTATCAGCAGAAGCTGACGATGCTCGCATCTTCCGGGGATACCTACGATGCTGCGTTTACCGCAGACTGGTTCGGATACTCCCAGATGGTCAACAAAGGCGCGTTCCTTGACCTGAGCGAGCTGGCTCCGCAATATGCGCCCAATCTGTACAAATTGTATGAGGACGGCAATATGCTGGCATCCGCGAGTGTCAACGGCAAGCTGATGGCGCTCCCTTGGACGGAAATCAAGACCTCAAAACCGGTGTTCCAATATCGTAAGGATCTGGCTGCCAAATTGGGCGTCGAAGCCAAAGATCTGACCACGATTGAAGGCATCGACAGCTTCCTGACGGACATTAACAAGGCCAATCCGGGGATGCAGCCGTTCCACCAGAACATGGGCGCTTCGGAAGGCTCGATCGTTGCGCTGCTCGTTCCCAAATATGAATATTTGGATATGGGCTTTCATTCGCTCTATATGGACCTGAACGACCCGGCGCATAAAGTGGTGCCGGTTGAGCAGACGCCAATGTTCAAGGAAGCGGTGGTGCTGGCCAAGAAATGGTATGACGAAGGCATCATCTCGAAGAATATTCTGAACGATAAAACCAACCAGCCGTTCGAGAACTCCAGCGCATTTTCGCAGAAGAATACGGCGCAGGCGCTGTATGAGAAAACCAACTTTACAGACAAGTCTGCCGACAGCGCTGCCGTAGAGGTGTATCCTGACAAGAAATCCATCCGTGACTCGCAAATGAACAACGCGATGGCAATCAATAAAAATGCGGCGAATCCGGAGCGGATGCTCATGTTCATGGATCTGCTGTCAACCGATCAGGACGTATACGACCTGTTCATGTACGGCATCAAAGACAAGACCTATGTATTGAACGATAAAGGCATCCTGGATTTTGCTCCGGGAGAAGATCCGTCCAAGCCGCTCTGGCAGAATTGGTTCAACTGGGGGTTTGTACGCAACCACTTTGTGCGCCCAACCGTTTCGCGTCCTGCGGAAGCCCTGAAGGCTGAACTGGATTATGCAACTCGTCCGAACATTCTGGTGTCGCCGATTGCGGGTCTTGTTCCGATTACGGACAGCATCAAGACGGAGCTTGCCAACCGCGATCAACTGATCTCGGAGCAGGGCAAGCTGCTGCTTGTTGGCATGGTGAAAGGAGACATTGATCAAGCGATCAACGGCTACATTGAAAAGCAGAAGGCGTCCGGTCTTGATAAGATTCTGGCGGACGTGCAGAAGCAGGTGGATGCGTTTATCGCCAAGTAGATTCTTCTATAAGGGCCGGATGCTATGGATTTCAATCTATGGCATCCGGCCCTGTGTACTTTTTTTTCAAAATGTCCGGAAAGGAGCTGCCATGAAACTCCTATGGAAGAAGATGAGTATCCGCTGGAAATTCGTCTGGTTATGCTCAGTGGTTTTACTTATCCAATTCGTCGTGTCCAACATGTATTTGTACAGTCATTCGGCAAAGCTGATCCGGGAGCAGGGAGAAGCGCTTGTCGGAAAGTATGTATCCCAGAGCAAAGGCAATACCGAAAACGCGTTGAACAGTGTTGTTACTTCAGCCAATCTGCTGGCAGCCAATGAGAAATTTCAGCAATATTTGCGCAAATACGCCGTGCGTTTTTTTGAATATGACAATGCAGGAGTTGATTTCCAATTCGACTGTGTGAACACGTTCCGCAATATGATTACACAGACCGGCTATATCCGGGAAATCAGGGTCCATTTGGAGGGGGATACGTTTATGCTTTCCCAGAGCTCATATTCCAACCAGCAGAACAAGGATATAGCCGCTTTCGATCAGATTACCGCCTCGCCCCGTGCCACCATCGGTTGGCATGCGGTGAAGGAGCAGGAAGAGACAAGCGTTTATTACAGGCTCACACTTAACGCTATCGGCAAGACATCAGGAATCCGGGGATGGGTCGACATCATTGTTCGTCCTTCGGCTGTCTTTCAGTCGATAAACAGTATGGTCCCGGCTGGTGAAGGTGTGCGGCTGTTTGTTATTGAGAAGAATGGCGACGCTGTGTATTCCACCCAACAGTTGAAAAAACGTTCCCTCCTTGACGGCGGCTTCATCTCGGCTGTGCCCCGCCCGGGAGCGGCTTACATACAGAGTGTATTGGGGACATGGATCATGGTCCAGGTAGAGGGAATTGAAGGTACGGATTGGCAACTGCTGTCCAGCATTCCAAAGGAAAATTTCCGGCTGGATTTGTGGAATTATCTGCGTACCGGTCTGTTCATCCTGCTTGTTCCGATCATCCTGCTGGCAGTTGTGATTCTTTTCCTGACCGGTTACATGCTGAGACCGCTCAAGCAGCTCGTCGCCGTCATGAGCAGTGTGAGCGAGAGTCAGGCTACACCGCAGATTGTTACGGACAGCCTGGATGAATTTGGACTGCTGGCCAACCGGTTCAATAAAATGATGCGCAGGATCGAAGAGCAGATCATGACGATACGGGAAACCGAACGGCTCAAGCGGGAGGCGGAGATCGGCGCTTTTCAATCGCAAATCCGGCAGCATTTTCTTTACAATACTCTGGCGCTGATTTCGTGGACCGCACGCAAAGAAAACGCCTGGGAAACTGAACGCATTTCCAAACGCTTCGCCCGTTATTACAGACTGGCGCTGGGCAAAGGCGAAACCTGCATTCCGCTGGAGCAGGAGGTGGAACTGATTGATCACTACCTGGAAATCCAGCGCTGCCGTTTTGTTGATCAACTGGAATACGAAATTGGGGTAGAGACGCCGATCTCCGAATATAAGCTGATGCGCAGTATGCTGCAGCCGATTGTGGAGAATGCGGTGGAGCACGGCGTGCTTCCGAAGGAACAAGGAAAGGTGCTGGTGCTGATCAAGGAGGAAGGGGAGCATCTGGTGATCTGCGTAATGGATGACGGCGCGGGTGCTGAGCCCGAGAGGGTCCAGCGGATCAATCAGGGCAAGCCCTTTGACGGTGAAAGCGGTTTTTCGCTGCACTCCATCAAGAAGACTCTGTATTCCTATTATGAAGGTGATGCTGTGTTTGAGTTCCAGAGTGCAGTTGGCTCCGGTACAACGGTCACCATCAAGCTGCTCAAAGCACGTATAGGAGGGAATTGAGCAGTTTAGCCCTTCAGCAGGTTCGCTTGCGGGCAAGCGCTTCAAGTGTGTTGCAAACCTAATGAAATGTTGATTTTCAACAAAAATAGAAATGAAAGCGGATGCTAAGATAAATACGTAAGAAGTAAGCGATTACATAAAGCTGAGGGGTGGTCCATTCATTTTACATTCAGAGATCAGAATACAGACAGGAAAGGAGAGGAGGATCATTTGATCCAAACGAGATACAAGCTGTTTTTGCTGGTTTTGCCGTTTATGGTTTTTGTATTCGTTTTTGCGTATCTGCCGCTTTGGGGCTGGCTATACGCCTTTGTGGACTACAAATCGGGGACATCCATTTTTCAAATGGATTTTGTCGGCTTGAAATGGTTCAGGATGCTCGTCTATTCGAAGCAGCAGATCAATGAGATTCTTCGGGTCGTGAAGAATACGCTGGGCATGAGCTTTCTTAACCTGAGCTTATCGTTTCTGCCGATGGCGTTTGCGATCCTGCTGTATGAAATTCGCAGCAGCCGGATGAGACGAATTGTTCAGACCCTGACCACTATTCCTCATTTTATCAGTTGGGTGCTGGTTTATTCCGTTGTTTTCTCGCTGCTTGCTGTAGATAGCGGAGTTGTCAATAACCTTCTCGTTGATCTGGGTTTGATCGGGAAGCCGGTCAATTTCCTGGCCAGCTCGGAGTATATCTGGATCAAGATGGTTATGCTCGATCTCTGGAAAGGGCTGGGGTGGAGTGCCATTCTGTATCTGGCGGCAATCAACGGCATTCCGCAGGACCTGTACGAAGCCGCCAGAATTGACGGAGCGGGACGCTACCGTTGTGTATGGCATATCACGGTCCCCGGACTGCTGCCGACCTACTTCGTGCTGCTGCTGCTGGCGGTCGCCAATATGATCAACACGGGCATGGACCAGTATTTTGTTTTCTCCAACGCCATGAACAAAAGCTCGATCGAAGTGCTTGATCTGTACACGTACAACATTGGGCTGTTGAAGGGGAATTTTTCACTGGCAACCGTAATTAGTATTCTGAAATCATTCGTCAGCCTGACGCTTCTGTTCAGCGTAAACCGTCTATCCAAGACGCTGAGAGGAGAGTCGATCTTCTGATGGCGACGGACAAGGCAGACCTCAAGATGAATAACAAAGCGGTGCTGTATCGAAAAAAAGACAATGACCGAAGCACTGGTGAACAGGTTTTTAATGTATTTAACTATTTATTTTTTATCTTGTTCATGCTGCTTTGCGTATATCCGTTTTACTACATTTTCATCAATACGATCAGCGACAACGTGCTCAGCTCGCGTGGAATGATCCGTCTGATCCCCCAAGGGATTCATTTCGGCAACTATGTTCAGGTGCTTCAGATTCCTAATATTTATAATGCGCTCCTGATCAGCGTGTCCAGAACTGTGCTCGGTACGCTGCTGACCGTGCTGGTATCGGCCTTCCTCGGCTTTATGATGACCCAGCGCAAAATGTGGCTCCGCACTTTTGTATACCGCTATTTCATTACAACAATGTACATCGGAGGCGGGATCATCCCGGTATATCTTTTGTTCAATCAACTTGGCCTGCTGGACAATTTTCTGGTGTATATCATTCCGGGCATGGTGTCCGCCTATAACATGATTCTGGTCAAAACCTATGTGGAATCGAGCATTCCCGACGAGCTTCAGGAATCGGCCGAAATGGACGGAGCGGGGATAGGCACTGTATTTTTCCGAATCGTACTGCCGCTGATGCTTCCGATCCTGGCCACACTGGCGATTTTCTCAGCCGTAGGGCAATGGAACAGCTTCATGGATACTGTCATCTATGTGACCAAGGACAATCTCCATACCCTTCAATATGTGCTGTACCGTTATCTCAGCCAGGCGACCGCGCTGGCGAACGCTGTAAATTCCGGCGCGATGTCAGCGGATCAGGTCAGTGCAAATATTCAGACCGCGCAATCCATTAAGCTGACGGTAACGATGATTGTGGTCATCCCGATTTTCATGATCTATCCGTTTTTTCAACGCTTCTTTGTCAAAGGGATCATGATCGGTGCGGTCAAAGGGTAATATCCAATCCAAGTCTATCAGGAGGTCATTATGAACAAGAACCTACTTCAAAAAGCGGGACTTGTAAGCGCTGCGGCTGTGCTGCTGCTTGCCTTGGCAGGCTGTAATTCAGACAAACGGGGTAAGGGTGAAGAGCAGGTTGCCAACTTGACAATATATACGGAGTCCGCAACCTATGAAGGGCCTGTCGGGGGTTATATGGGCAAATATCTGAAGGATAAGCTGAACGTGGCTCTGAATGTCGTGCCGAATGCGGTCGGAGGCTCCTCCCGTTTCGAGACCAAGCTGGCTACCGGTGATCTGGGGGACTTGGTCGTATTTTCCTCGGCGGATGATTTCAAAAAAGCGATTGATGCCGGTGCCGTGCTGGATCTGAAGGATGAGCTTGCCAATCTGCCGAATATCGCACGGTTTGGTGAAGCCATGGACCGGATGAAGAGCAGCTTTGGGGGCGCATACGGCGTTCCAATTGGCGTATCCACGGCCAACGAAGTGAATCAAATTGATCCGGTTGTGATTCCGTCGCTTCGCTTCGATTACTACCAGGAGCTTGGAACGCCTGAGGTCAAGGACTACTGGGATTTTTACAATGTGATTGAAAAAATGGTCAAAGCCCATCCTACCACCGAAAGCGGCGATAAATTCTACGGAATGTCGCTGTTCAGCGAATGGGACGGACGTTCGGTTACCATGGCCAAGCAAATAGCTGCAGCCTACGGATATACGGCCACTGACGGGGTGAACGGCTATGATTTCATTATGCCGCATGCGACGGAAGACAAGATTGAGAGTATCCTGGCGGACAACAGTTATTATCTGAAATCGCTGCAATGGTTCAATAAGTTTTATCAGAACGGGATGCTGGATCAGGACTCCGTCTCGCAAACGTGGGAGGACTATTTGGCAAAAGCCAACAAGGGCCAATCTGCAATCTGGATGTTTGGCTATATGGGCAATCTGAACTTTAATCCGACAAATCAGGCACTGGTAGAGCAGGGGAAAGGCTATAAGCGGATTCCCTTCGCCAATCTGAAGGCTTCCGAAGCGAAGACCTCTACGGTTGGAAGCCGCTGGTTCTGGGCCGTATCGTCAAGCACGAAAAATAAGGAGGCAGCGCTTAAGCTTCTGGACTTCTTCTATTCGGATGAAGGCGGCGTCGGCTACCACCTGGGGCCAAAGGGGCTGTTCTGGGATCTTAACGACAAAGGCCAGCCGGTGCTGACTGAGCTTGGCCAGGCTCCGGTAGATACGGCAGTCCCGGAGGAGTACGGCGGCGGCAAGGTTGGCGATACGCTTAAATATATGTTCAACGGCCCGGCTTTTGACGAGAACACAGTCAGCCCGATTTTGAAAGCGCCGATGAACAAAACGACGTGGAAGTCTTACCTTCAGGATAACGCCAAGCTTCTGGATAAAAACTGGACCAATCACTATGAAGGCGCGCTTTCGGCGAAGGAATATCTGATCAAGAAAAATATGATTGCGCCTTATATGGTTGTAAATATCCCGAACTTTAAATATGACGACCAGTTGGCGGTCAAACGCGATCAGGTCGGGTCCATTATTAAGGAATTGTCCTGGAAAATGATCTATGCCAAAGATGATGTCGAATTCGCCGCGCTAAAGAAAGAGATGGTCGGGAAAGCCAAGAGCCTGGGATACGATGAATGTGTGGCTTATGAGGAGCAGGCCGCCAAGGTTTGGTTCGATGCCCGCAAAGCGGCGAAGTAACGGGGTTCAAAGGCTGCGCGTCAAAGCTTGAGGGAGGAATACGCAGTGATGAAGATGATTATTGTCGACGATGAACGGATCGGCCGGGAAGGGCTGATGGGCTTTATCGACTGGAGAGCGTTGTACGGCATCGAAATTGCCGGGACCGCCGCTAACGGCCTGGAAGGATATGAACTGTACCGGTCTGTTCGGCCGGATATCGTGCTGACTGATATAAAAATGCCGAACATGTCCGGCATTGAGATGGCCGAGAAGATCCGCGAATGCGACAAGAACGTCAAAATCGTATTTCTGTCTGCTTACAGCGAATTTGCCTATGCGCAAAAAGCATTGAAGACGGGGATCGACGACTATCTGCTTAAGCCGATCGAGGAAACCGAGCTGAGAAAGATGATGAACCGGATCGCCGCCGAGCAAATGGAGCAGCGGCGGCGGGATGACGCCAAGCGGTATTTTACCGATCTTTTGGCGGGGAAGCAGGAGCTTTGCGCACAACTGCGCGGATATTCTTTTCAGGTGATTATTCTGGGCAGGGAGCCTGACCGGAAGAACGTCAGCCACGGGTTGTGGCTGACGGAATTTCATGATGGGGTGAACGTGGGGATCGTTAGGCATGATACTGGCGATGAAGCGGCCTGGAACAGCTCAAGCGCCAGCGAAGGTTATGAGTTCCGGTTTGCCGGAAGGCGCGTGGACAGTACCGAAGAAATCCGGCGCAGCTATAATGAAGCAATTCTGTCGCAATATATTGGTATGTTCTGGGGGCTACGGGAGCTGGAATACGCGCAAATCATCAAGCGGCGTGAGCAATGGATGAGACGCGAGGCCGATATGCAGCGCGAACTGATCAAGCTGGCGGACGACATCCGGGCCGCAATATGCGGCCTTGACCGGTCAAGAGTAGAGGCCGCTGCCCATCGAACTCTGCATTATTTAGCCCAAGATCAAGGCGTTGATCCCGGCTGCATTGAGGATTTTATTCTCCGCCTCGTTACCCGCACCGCCGAGGAATTCCCTTTCCTGAGCGGACTCAAGGACTCGCTGTGGGAGCTGAGAATTTCGCTCCACGGGCATGAGCAATTCCGGAAGATCAAGGGAACGCTGCTCGATTGGCTGATGGATTTGACTGGAAAGGCGGAAGAACAGCAACAACTGTCCGAGACGACCATTGTTCAAAAGGTGATCCGGATTGTTGAGCAGGAGTATGGCCGGGATATCGGTCTGCGTGCCCTTGCGGAACGGGTATATCTTAGCCCGAATTATCTGGGCAATATTTTTCGTAATGAGACCGGTATGTATTTCAACGATTATCTTGCCGGATACCGGATGCAGAAAGCCACAGAGCTGCTTTTGGCGGGGGCCGATAAGGTAACACAGATCGGCGAAGCGGTCGGTATTCCCAACACCTCCTATTTCAGTTCCCTGTTCAAAAAGACTTTCGGGGTCACGCCCAAGGAATACCGCAGGAACTGCCTCAAACAGCAGTAAGTATTTTCGCCTTGCCGAAGATGAACTTTTAACCTTGAAGAGGTGCGATATGAGCGATATTTTGACTATGATCAATCTGCAACAATGGGAACATATTCAAGCGGATCCTACGGGTGAGATGTCAGACGAATTGTCTGAGCTGGCGCTGCATCCGGGCAAGCCGCTGACGCTGCAATTTCCCGGAGTTCATCTGGATAATCACTGGATGGCGCACGGGTTCAGCAGCCGGAACGATTACAGCGTTGACCTGCGCGGCTGGTACGCGCTGGAGCTGAAGGCGGAGCTGCCGTTGCCTGAGGTGCTGGAGGTGAAGGCAGAGATTGGTTTGCTGCGGAACAAGGGCCCTTTGCCGGAGGAGGTCGAATACGCTGTTGCCCGTTGTCTGGTTGCAGCAGCCGAAAACGGTATGAGCCGAATTGTGCTCCCTCTGGAACAGTTCGACGATAAGAAAGCATTATCCGGAACATGGAAATTCGTGCGCTCTGTGCGCCTGAGTATAGACTGGAAGGAAAGCGGGTCCAAGGAGCCGGTCCACATTCATCAGATCCGGTTTGCACGCAGACCGGCCGTTTATGCTCATACGCCGGTCCGATCCAAATCCGTACCCGCTGGGGGAACGGCCCTTTACGAAGTGCTGCTCCATAATTGTACGGGAGAAGTCCTGCCGGTCGTTTTCTCACAGGAAAAATACGGCTGGGAGACAATGACTGTTCGTGTGGAGCCGGAGGAATACGTACTTAAGCCCTGGGAAACGAAGGAGATTTCCGTACGGGTGGAGGTTTCGGGCCGCGTTGCGCCCGGCGGGCATGAGGTTCAAAAGCTGATGGTGGTGCCGGGAGGGCGGGGCGGACAGGCGGAGCAATTAACCCTGACCACGCTGCGCGAGCTTCCCCACCCCTATATCAAACATACGCCGGACGGCTGGGACGAAGTGCGGCAAAAGATCAAGGAACAGGGTTGGGCGCAGGAACTGCTGCACAGGTATGAACGGCGTGCGGACCAGTGGGTCCTGCCGGAGCTGGGCGGAGGCGTGTTCCTGTTTCACAGCCATCATGCCAATGAAGCGGAGAATGCGGCAATTGTCTGGAAGCTGACCGGCCGGACGGAGCTGGCGGAGAAGGCTGCGGCCTTCCTTCGGGAGACCGTTCATCCGCACCGGGGTTATCCTTCAACGCTGCAGGCCTGCCATCAGGAGCTGGTGCATGAAGGAGAGTACTTCAAACATGCTGCCGTTGTATATGATTTGCTGGCAGATTCGGGTTTGCTGACGGAAGAGGATCATCTCAATATCGAGAGCTCCTTCCGGCTTTTTATGGATCTGATTGATTGGGCGCTGAGCGTAGGGGGCATCTCGAACTGGACCATCGGAGAAATGATCGGGGCGCTGTATTGCAGCCAAGCCCTGCAGGACCTTGAGCGGATGAACCGCTTCCTGTTCGGAACGGGAGGATTTACGGATCATCTGTCCAAGGGAACGCTGGATGACGGCTGGTGGTTCGAATGCTCTGTCGGCTACAATCTAATGTCGGCCGGCTTGTTCACCGAAGTTGCCTATAGCTGCAGACCGTGGGGAATGAACCTTGCCGACCTGTGGGTTCCCGCACAGTATCATGATCAGATTACCCCCGGAAGCAAACCGGATATCGACGGGCTGTGCCTGGATATCTGGGGTCCGACAACCTGCAATTACCGCTCCATTCCCCAGCTTTGGGACAGCCTGCTTCCTTTTGCGGACTACCGGGGAGTTCTGTTCGGCATCAATGATTCGGCGGAATCCAAGCTGCCGGGCATTTCTGAAAGAGGGTACCTGGACGGCCGTTATGATCTGGCGTATTACCTGTACCGCAAACCGGAATATGCGGATGTTCTGCTGACCTGCGGTCTGGACGAGCGGGATTTACTGTACGCCGTTGCCGATCTTGCGCCCAGCGGATCGCAGATGTATCTTACTTCTGCCTATGCGGACAACTCGGGCGTTGCGGTGCTGAGATCGAAGACCGCGGGCAGAGAGCCGGCAGAACAGCTTCAGGCCGTCGTTAAGTACGGCACGCACGGCGGCGCGCACGGCCACTATGACCGGTTAAGTCTGCTGTCCATCATGCGTTACGGCCGAAGCTTTTATAACCCCGAAAATATCTGGTACAGCTACCACACCTTTATGTACAAATTTTATGTGCAGACCTCCATTACCCATAATATGGTGGTTGTTGACCGGAAGCAGCAGGACCCTGCCGAAGGAAGGCGCACTTTGTTCCACAGCGGCAGTCTCTTTCAGGCCTGTGCGGTGGAGAACACAGCCAGATGGTCATACCCTCCGTACGGCGGCTGGAGAGTGGGCGGGGATACAACGTTTGCGGAGCGTACCTGGAACGAAGGGCGCTATATGCCGATTCCCGATCCTGAGCCGGAGTATTCCAAGCGGACCGGCTTTACAGAACCGGTTTTGGGACGCCGGTTAACCATTGTTACCGATGATTATGTTGTACTGTTCGACTATGTGGCCGGTGAGCGGGAGCATGAATATGACAACTTGTTCCACTGCAAAGGGCTGATCAGCCTGGAGGGAGAAGAGAAGCGCCTGAACCGGCGCACCGGGCAGTTTGATCCTGATCCGCTCGGCGGCGCCCAATTGATTACTGACTGCGAATGGTACGACATGAAGGGGCCTGTCAAGGCGCATTTTGAAATGGGTTTTGGCCCGGGCTACGACAACCGCTCCAACCGGACTGAGCATAATGAGGACGGCCCTTTGTCCATTGACCATTACACGCTGTGGCCGACTCATCCGGAGATGATTGTCGGCAATGACCCTGAAATGCATAAGGTGGATAAGCGGCTGCATTACGAGGTCAGGGGCGACGGGCAACTGCTGGCCAGCGGCCAATTCGGCGCATGGATTCTCGGCCGGGACGATTTGGACCTTCCGCTTGAGGGAATCGGAACGCTGGAGCTCCGGGTCAGGATCGGGGAGGGGGTCGGAGACAACGGTCTGCTGAAATCCTCGGAGAAGTCAATCTTCTGGGGTGATCCTTATCTGGAAACGGAATCCGGCGGCAAACTGTATTTGGCGGATCTGTCCCTCGATACAGAAAATACCGACCCGGGCAACGGAGTTGGCGTCGATTATTATGGCGGACCAGTCAAAATTGCCATGAAGCCCTTCGACAGAGCCATTCCGGCCAACCCGCTCGACATGGGGCGCGAAGGGATCATCCGCGTGGACCTGGCCGGTATCCGGGCCACCCGTCTGGTAGCTTCAATCGGCAGCGATTATCCGCTTGGCGACGAGACGCACAGGCGCAAAATGCTGAGTGCGCGCAGCACCGGCAAGACGGCACGGTTTGTGACGCTGATCGAGCCTTACGAGAAGCAGCCGATGGTTGCATCTGTTATGGCCCGTTCAGCCGATGAGATTCAGGTTAAACTCGCCGATGGCAGAGTACAGACCATCAAGGTGGAGAATTTTGAAGTCAGTGATGCCGGGACGGTTGTGGAAGTCGCGGAGACCGACATGAGCGGGAAACCGCTGCGGGAGGAAGCTTGCGGATGCTGAATGCAATATCGTCTGGATGGATGCCGCTGGAAGAAGGCGAAACCCGGCTGTACTATGAACTTTTTGATGCGCGGGACGCAGGCCGGGCTGCGTAGGCAACGCTCGTTAACATTCACGCCCATTCAGTGGACTGCCGGATGCGGGAGCCGCAAATCGGATATTTCGCCAAGCGGTATCCGGTCCTTTTCGGATCATTTCTATTTACGGATATCTCACAATGAGGAACTGGGAAAACATCTGGCTGCCGTAACCAGTGACCAGGGAGACGGATGAAGAGGAATTATAGGCAGATGAGGATTGTTTCAGCAGTGAAGACACTTATGGATTAACGGGGTGATAAGATGACAGATGTTTCAAGTGATTGGCTTAAGCTTCAGGCGCTTGTTCAAAAAGCCGAAGATCTGCTGGAGACACAAGGAGACTTCTATACGGACGGTGCCAAGCTGGCGCTGAAGGATATGGTCAATCAAGCCAAGCTGGCGCTGAAGGGCGGGGGGGAGCCGCCTTTTACCCGAAACCGTGAGTTTCATAACCCGCGAGCGGAAGAAGCGATTTTGTTCGCGACCCGGAGGTATACGATGGTCCCGCCTTTTACTGAAGAAGGCACAGTATACAGCCATTACGGACTGGAGCCTGCGCTGGAGTGGTTCGAGAAGCAGAATGTAATGTCGGAGGGCGCCGCGCAGCTTCCCGGGAAGGCCGCTTTTGTTCTGGAGAAAGCCCGGAATGTCCTTGATCAGGCTGGAACGGGCCATGAAGTCGGGGAATACAGCGAGGAAGCAAAAGGAGCATTAAGCTGCTCAATGGACACATTGAAAAACGAACTGGTGCGCTTCAACGCCGAAGACGGCGGGGAGGAGTTGGGGCGAAGAATCGTTGACGTCTTCAACCGGCTGCGGGAGTTTCGCCATTCCAGACGGCTGCGGACCGATATTGAGCCGGACTCCTCCCTGTATCTAATGAAGGAAGGATTACAGGAGCTCCGGTCATCTATCGAATCTTCAGCGCTCATTCGCGGCCAGTTTGAGCATATTTCGCAGTTGGCTGCCATCTATAATCTGGAGGATTTGAAGCAGGCGTTCTCCTGGATTATGGAAGGGGAAGCGGGTTATGACGCGCTGAACCGGCATTTTTATTTATGGAGCTCGACGGATAAAATTGTGAATTTCAAGGTGCCGGAAGGCGCGGCTACAGCGACGCTCTCCTTCATTTTGCCCGCTGAGGAGAACGAGCAGGACGGTCTTGGACATGTGTGGATTGATGATGTGGAGATTCTCTCGGCCAGCGGCGGCAGCCTGGATATCGGTAACGGAGGATTCGATGAAGGGAACGGGCAGCCCCGCTGCTGGGAACGCCGGAGATTGAAGGGAGCGCCCGTTCTGAAATGGGAGGAGGAGTACCCCTTCTGCGGCGGCGGTTCCCGAAGCCCCGAGGCAGTCAATCCGTCATCTCAGGTTGACGGGCGCAAGAAGCCGGATGGAATCAGCCGTTCGCTCTATATATGTAATCCCACTCCGGGTGATGAAGGAGCATGGGCCTACAGCAAAGAATTTGCGGTTAAGCCTGGTACGGGCTGCACGCTTACCTTTGCGGCCAAGCTTGACGGCAAGTTAAAGAAAGGCTTGAAGGCTCTAATCAATTATCGGGATGAGGCCGGCCGGCCAGCGGGGATGTTCGAATATCTCTTCAACCGGAAATCCTCCCTTCCCGGCGGCCGGTTTCAGCTCACCATGCAGTGTGACGCTATCAAATACGCCATGACAAGTGGCAGGGAATACGCAGAGAAGGTGAAGCTGGCCATTCTCTATATTCTGCATGACTTCTGTCAGGGGGCTGAACACTGGCTGGTCACGAATCTTCGTCCGGAGGGAAACGACAGCTACGGAGCGGTACAGGGCGGAAGGCTGCTGTGTGCGGTTGCCGTCAGCTATTCGCTGATCCGGACGGCTGATGTTTTCAGCACAGCCGAGAAGAAGCGCTTCTTCTCGCTGGCGGAGTACATGCTCCGGTACATGCTCGATTTGCGGGACCGGACCGAATGGACGCCTTATGAAGCGCAGCGGGGCTGCAGCAACTGGCAGACCGACATGTGCGCCGGTACGGGCATGCTGATGATGGCGCTTGAGGATTTCCCTAACCGCCATACCTGGTTGAACAATGCGAACACCATTCTTAAGGCTCAATTGGAGCTGAATGTGAATCCGGACGGGTCATGGCCGGAATCCATCCGCTACCATCATGCTGCCCTGGAACGGTTCGCAGGCTACGCCAAAGTGCTGGAGAATGTAACTGGTGAGAGCTGGTTCGAGACGACGCCGCTCGTCGGCATGTTCGGTTACGGCGTTGATATGCAGACGCCGGGATACGAATATTTCGGCGGCCATATCGGCACCCCGCCTTTTGGCGATCACGCGCTGGGCGGGGGCGGAGAATTTGGCTATTTCGCCGGTTTCCTGCGGAATATCTCCAAGTATGACCGGGATTTGGCCGACCGGATGTACCATACTTGGGTTTTGGCCGGCCGCCCTTTCAAAAAGCTCTGGGGAGAAGGCATCATGCTGGAGAATATTGCAGCCGGTGTGGAGCATTATGTTCCCGCGAAGCCGCTTCTATTGGCATCGACTGATGCCTATCCGCATGCCGGAATCTATATTTTCCGCAAAAAATTCGGCAGTCCGTCCCAGAGCTATTTCGCCATAATGTCCAGCCCGCAGCCGGTTGCTCACGGACATCTGGATCAGGGAGCGTTTGTGCTGTACAAGAATTCGGTTCCCCTGGTTATGGATTCCGGCATAGAAGGATACTTTGACAGCAGCACCAGTTGGCATATCAGTTCCTATTCGCATGCCTGTCTGCAGTTCGCTACGAGACAGCAGGCCATTGTCCAGAATACCGGGGGCACGATCAATCTCTCCGCCGGAACCTATAGTCAGGAGCGGGGATGGGCAGACGTACCCAAGACCAGCCGGGTATTGGATGTCCGTCTTAGGGAAGAAACCGAGTCCATTGCTATCGAAATCGCCAACCCGGAAGGCCCAGGCCGGCATATCCGGCACGTAATTTATGTGAAAGAGCCGGATGTGTATATCATCCGCGATCATGTTGCGGATTTCGCGGGAAAGGTGCTGTTCAATCTGCCGGTTGCAGCCCGGCAATCCCGGGTTTATGACAATCGGGTCTATTCCCAGGGGGCTTACGGGGTCGATCTGGAGACGGTATTCCTGGGACCGCTTGAGTCGATAGCCTTGGATAAAGGGCGTTCGACACCATTTTATGAGAGGGATGGTTCCTTGGGCGAGCCCTGCATGATGGATTATGTGCGTGCTGTCGCCGATGCGCGGCACGGATTCCTGACCGTGCTACACCCTAAAGTGAAAGGAGAGGCCGGACTTACTGCCCGGCGTGAGGCGGATCAAACGGTATGCCTGACTACCGATCATCACCAGATTCGAATCGCTGGACTGCTGGGCGGCGAAGGCGCTGATGTCCGGGTGGAGGTTGTACCGAAAGCCCGTTACTCCTAGTTCAAACAAAACCTTGCACCTTAATTTTGGTTACTTCCATCATGTAAATGGTCTTATGATTAGCGGGTGAAAGGGGGGATGTAAGTTCGCTGATCTGTGATTACGCTGCTTGTCGAAGGATGCTCTTGATTCGATTGTGTGCATTCCGGAATAGGGCTTGTTTTTCGAAATGTAGAGGAGGTACCAGATGAGTACTTATGACAAAAATCATTCAAGTCAGCTCTTGCGTAAGCTGTTCACTGTGTTTATCTCGGCGGTTCTGTTGGTGCCAATGCTTACGCCGGCCACTGCTGTTTATGCTGAAGCTGCGGGCACAAGTTCATCCCCGGAGGATTATGAAGTGCAGATTCAAGAGATTATTTCTGAAAACGGATTCATTCATCCCGGTGTCGGGCTGACCAAGGAAATTCTGGAGAATGTCCGGACTCAGGTAAAGGTGAAACAAGATCCATGGTATTCCTATTACCTGGAGATGATTGCTTCCCCGTCGGCTTCATTGAGCGCTAGCATTAGCAACCGCAGCGCTGCGGACCCCACAAAACCGGCTGTCACCCGTTTTGACAGCAGATCTACCAATGACAAGATGGGCAGCGATGCCAAAATTGCGTATACCCAGGCGATCCTGTATGTAATTACAGGGAAAGTGGAGTACCGCGAGAAGGTGATGACCATACTCCGCCTGTGGGAGCAGATGGACCCCACAAAATATGCTTATTTCAGCGATGCTCTTATTCATACAGGCCATACCACCAATCGCATGGCTACAGCCGCCGAAATTATGCGGTACAGCAGCACTCCGGCTTCAAGGCCGGACCTGGCATGGACCGGGGACGATACAGTCAAGCTGACCAACAATCTGTTTCGTCCCATCGTGGATACCTTCCAATACAGCAATAACGGCTTTATGAACCAGAACAACTTTTCGATTGTAGGTTCCATGGCCGCTCAGATTTTCATGGATGACCGCGAAGGATACGATGACCGTGTGGAATGGTTCACGGTGAATGGAACGGCGGAGAATCAATTCAAAAACGGCTCCGTCAAGCAGCTCTACAGGGAGATTGATACCAATGCGGCTACCGGTGAGCCGTTAGACCGCCCTGTTGTTCAAGTAATCGAGATGGGCCGCGACCAGCCTCATTCCGCTGATGATATCATAACGGCATCTGTCATTTCACGCCTGATGATCGCCCAGAAGACCAAGGTGGACCCGCTCACAGGCCAACGTTCCAGTACGGGCAATGCGGTAGGACCTTACGAATTTTTGAATGACCGGATTTTGACCGCCGCTAACTATTTCTATCGGTATCAGCTAGGTTATGATACACCCTGGGTACCGATGGAATATACCGTTTCGCATAATACAGGGGCAGAACCCAAAGGGGTCTACTACAAGCTGTCGGAGATGGAAAGAGGCCGGCTGACGACCGCTTTTGGCTGGGATTTGTACTACTATTACACATACATCAAGGGGGAGAATGTTCAGAAGAAAGCACCGTACTTCTATGAAGCGTTCACCAAGCGGCTTCCGATGATCTCTTACTGGTGGAGAGGCTGGGCATATAATGCCTGGGACGGATATTTTGGGGCAGGCGATTCCTTCTGGCTCTACATTCCGAAGGAGGCAGCGGCGGAGGGCAGCAAATATGTTCCCATAACTCAAGCGACCGGCTCCGGCGATCCGAACGCCAGCTTGGTGCAAATCGAACGCAGCTATACGGCTCTGGACAAGAAGAAGTCAACGACCAAACAAGATCCGGACGGTACCTCTTACATTAGCGTAACCGCCTCCAAATCGGGTAGCAGGCTTGTCCTGGTCAACATGGCCTATCCTGACCGCGCAAGCAGCAAAACTTTGCGTATCGGTCTGAAGTTCAGAAGTAGCGGACCGGCGACATTGCAGCTTGGCAAGGAAAAAACTTCGTCGCCGTATCACGAGTTGTATCTTCCTGATACGGGAGGCCAGTGGCGGTATATTACCTATGATATGGGGATCAATACGGTATCCTTTGGGCAAGTCGCTGATAATTACGGTCTGGTGTACATGAAGGTCATCGGGGATTCAAGCACTATTGTGGATATGGATCATCTGAATATTGCGGCCAACACACAGTTGTCACCGCCGCTCTTTAAGTCAGGTTATCGGAATGCGGACGCGGCAGCCTATCTAAACGGCACGATGGAATTGGACCTCTCGGCAACGGATTCCAGCAGCAGTGATACGATTCTATACAGCAGCGCCGACCTCCCTCCCGGCTCGTCCATTGACAGCGGCACAGGCATGTTCCGTTGGACTCCGGCACAAAAGGGGACCTATTCCTTTATCGTTCAAGCCACGGACGGTACAACCTTATCTACCAAAAAGGTGACGGTCGTTGTAAAAGCTGACCGCCTTAGTGCAGTTCGGGCGGCCGGTGACTCTTATGATCGGAATAATCAATATGAAAGCGCGGCGCTCCACACCTATACGGCCGCATACAATAACGCCATAGCGAATTTGAATAGCGACAGCGGCAGCGTGGATCATTTGGGTTATTATAAAAACTATTTGCTCCCGCTAAAGAGCGCAGCGGAAGGTCTGCGGCTGTTGACACCCAGATTGGCTGACGGGACGATGGATTATACTTCTCTGCTCGCTTCCTCCAGCTTCGGAAACTATGTCTCGCTGCTTACGGACAATAACAACAATACCTTCCCGCTTGAAAATCTGGCTGAGGACTCCGGCTTTACGTTTGACTTCGGGGCGGATTATAAAATTTCGGCAACTGCTTTTGCCGTCCAGGGCCGAATGAATTTCGTCGACCGGACAGCGGGATCAGTGGTGTACGGTTCCAATGACAAAATTAATTGGACGCGGCTGACTCCGCAGGAAACGGCCTTTATTCCCGGCCTGTCCAAAATCGACGTGGCCCCGGAACTCCAGAAAGAGCGTTACCGGTTCATTAAAATCAAAAAAATCAATCCCCAGCCGGATGTGCTGGGCGGGAACAACAATTCGCTATTTGAAGCATCGGAATTCCGCATCTATGGCCAGCGTTATGAAACAAAAAATATGCTCACTTCCGTAAAGCTTGATTCCAGCGATAAACTCAACGGCAGAATTACAACAGGCCAAACAGCACAAATCACATTCACGGCTAGGGAAGAAATCACTGATGTACAAGTCAAAATTCAAGGCACCGATACGGTGCTCACCCCGTCGGCAGACAACAAAACCATTACTGCGGCAGCAGCAATGGGGGCAAACGTGCCTGCAGGGGAGCTTCGCTTCACGATTGATTACAAGGGGAGTGACGGAACTGCTGCTGATACGGCTTATTTCACGACTGACGGCTCAAAGCTGTATCTGGTTCATCCGAAAGAGTTCCTGGGCGTCAACCTGCTGGCGACGGTTACAGCCTCGGATAAGCAGTGGGGCGAGGGCACTTTGACGAAAGAGCAGGTTGGTTATCTGCTGTTTGACGGCAGCACAGGCACCTACGGCGACCTGAACACGGATTCCGGCTCTTACTACATTGTAGATTTCGGGGAAGGTTCTTCAATCAGGCTGGATCTGGCAGTCTCCTGGCCAAGGCAAGGGGTTGCCGGCAGAATGAACGGTCTGATCATTCAGGGCTCCAATGACAAGATCAACTGGACCAGCTTCAATAAACCGCTGACGGGTGCGGTTGATAATACCTGGAATTACATTGATGTCAACGATCCGGGGCAATACCGTTATATTCGGCTATACAACAGCTCATCCTGGGCGGGCAATCTTTCAGAGGTGGAGCTGTACGGTGAACATATTCCGTCGGAAGCAGCAACCGCCGATATGGCCCGGAGAATAACCGCCATTGCGGCGCCGGCAGAGGGAGCGGCCACACTGGCATTGCCCGCGGTGCCGGAGCGTTATACGCTATCGGTGAAATCGGCGGAGCCTGCCGGTGTGATCGGCAGCGATGGCAGGATCACCCAGCCGGACAAGAATACGCTGGTTACTCTGATACTCGCACTGACGGATACGGTGACAGGCAAATCGGCGGAAACCCCGCCAATCAAGACCACAATCGTCGGGAAGAACGAAACGAAGCTTTCTTTTGCCAAGGCAACGGTTACTTCTTCCTCTGCCCAGTGGAGCAATCCGCCCGGCACAGGGATGTCCGGGGAAGAGATGGCGCGCATCGTGACAGATGGAAATCCGTGGACCTATGGCGACCTGCAGGATGCAAATTCCTTTTATATGGTTGCTTTTGGCGAAAACAATGCGGTTTTGCTGAACAGAATCAAATTGTTCCCCAGATCAAACCGAACCGACAGATTGAACGGCATGGTTGTCCAGGGTTCTAATGACGCCATTCACTGGACCAATGTAACCCCGGCTGTTTCCGGGGTATCCAAAGCTGAATGGACTGATTTCAGAGCACATCAAATGGATCAGACGCCTTACCGCTACTTCAAATTGACCGGCAGCGGCTGGTACGGCAACCTGGGTGAATTTGAATTCTATGGAGACTATATGACGCCAGGAGGCAGGTTAAGCGGACCGGAGGCTGTTGCTGATAACCGTGATTTTGATGTGAACTACAGCGTGATCAGTGTATCCGACAGCGTATATGCCAAATCCTTCACTGTCAATTACGACCCGGATATACTGGAATTTACGGGAGCAGCCTCTTTAGTTCCGGGAACAACCGTGACCGCTTCTGTCTACAACACAACGCAAATCAAGGTTATGTTCGATGACCCTGTACTTATCGGCGGCGGTGTCATGATTGCAGCGAAGCTTAGCTTTCGTCCATTGGCGATTCAGTCAGGCGGCACTTCGGTTACCGGCAACCTGTCATTGGCAGAGGTTAAGCTGCGTGATTCGCTGGGTACCGAGTTCGACGGTGATAAAGGATCAGCTTACAGCTTTGAAATCAGCAAGCTGTGACAGTGCTTCATTGATTGCCAGAAAGCCGGCCAGGCGTCTACCTTGGCCGGCTTGTCTTTTTGAGCGAGCCTCTCTATTTTTCCAAAGAAATATACATAACCTCCTAAAGTTTGCAGCACCCTGACTTGGAATCCGGGTGGTATAGTCATATATCAGTTATAGATTCGATGATCCCGTATACTCCTCTTTATTTGATAATTGAACATACATTTGCAGCTTGTGCTAAGGTAGTGGAAGGAGGGATACGACGATGCGGATATTGCGCCAACTGACACACAGTGTATTTTTTAAATTCTCGGCGGCTTTTATTGTAGTAGGTTTTATTCCTTTGTTCATGCAGAGCTTCTATTCCTACCAGACCTTTACTTCTCATGTCGAACGTTACACCCGGGACAATCTGAAACAAATGATCCTGTACATGAGCTATAATGTCAACGATGCATTCTCGCAGTATGACGATATCACTAAGCTGATGTATACCGGCCGGTACGAGGGCTTCATTCAAGGCTCCAACGATAATCAGGCGTACAATGTCAATCAGCTTGAGCAAATCAATTCCATCCCGGTCGATACCTTTTTGAAAACGCTCTTATTTAGCGATAACTATATAGCAAGCGTCTTCTTTATCCGTGAATCGGATGGGAAAGTGTATCATCAGACCCGCAACACGAGGGAACTGCATCAGGATAAGCTGCCCCTCCAGACATGGAGTGAGGCGTTGAGACGGGAGCCGAAGAAAGCGGCGTTTCTTCCCAAACATCCCGTTACCTATTTCATGGGAAAGAACGAAGAGGTTCTGACGGTCGGCCGGAATCTGATCGACACCTCGGGCCAGCCGACAGCTAAACCGAAAATCCTGGGAACCTTGTATCTGGACATCAACGCTTCAAGATTTGGTGAGCTGTTCTCGGAGATCCAGCTTAACGATAAGGATAAGCTTTATGTTGTGGATAGCAAAGGAAGGGTCTTTTTCAGCAATCAGAGAGACGGGAAAGGAGCCGTTCAGGTTTCAGGCCCATCGGATGGAACAATTATGGAGTTCAACGAACCGGTGCCGGCCCTGAACGGAAATATCATGGTGCAAATATCGAAAGAGCGGCTGTATGAGCAGCTTACCTCGACACGGTACTCCGTTTACTTCACCATTGTTTTCTCCATGGTTGTCCTGATTCTAATGGGCATGTGGTTCTCCCGCAGGCTGGCTGCCCCGATCCGGGAGCTGATTCAGCAGATGGTGAGGGTGGAGTCCGGCAACCTGGAGACCCGGGTGGATATTAAGAGCAAGGATGAGCTGGGCCGGCTGGGCAGGGGCTTCAACCGGATGGTCGAGCGATTGCGAAATTATATCAATGAAGCCTATGTAGCGGAAATCAAGCAGAAGCAGACTGAGCTGAATGCCTTGAAAAGCCAGATACGGCCTCATTACTTGTATAACACGCTCGAGGTGATCCGGATGAACGCCGTTCATAATGACGCGCTGGAAGTCGGTGATATGATCGCTTCATTATCGCATCAACTCAAGTACGTGATTGATTATGGAGAAGAGTGGGTGACGCTCCGGGAGGAACTGGATCATCTGCACGATTACTTCTATATCATTGAAGTCCGGTTTGAAGGACGGTATCATCTGCGTGTTCATATCGCGGACGGCGTCGATCTGAACTGGGCGACCCTGAAATTATCGCTTCAGCCTTTTGTAGAGAACGCGATTGAGCATGGGCTGCAGCCACAGGGGAGAGGAACTGTTGAAGTGTCGATTGCGAGACAGAAGGACAAGCTTGTCATGGTGGTCTCGGACGATGGGGTTGGGATGAATGCCGAAGAATACGAACGGCTGAAGACCATGTTGACCGGAAACGCAAAAACGGCGGGACATGTCGGCATGAAGAACGTACAGGAGCGGATACGTTCACTTTGCGGCGAAGGTTATGGCCTGACTGTGATAAGCAGGCCACATATCGGCACATCGGTGACGATGGAATTCCCAGTAAAGGAGGTTCAGGAGAATGATCAAAATTCTGCTCGCGGATGACGAACCGATCATTATCAAAGGATTGCGGAAGCTGATCGACTGGGACGCACTCGGCATGGAGATTGCCGGGCAGGCGTACGATGGAAGCGAACTGCTACAGCAGTTGGAGGTCATCTCGCCCGATCTCATTATCAGCGATATCAAAATGCCTAATTTGTCCGGCATTGATATCATCAAGACGATCAAGGAGAGAGAACTGCAGATCAAGGTCATCTTTATCAGCGCGTACCAGGAGTTCAATTATGCGCGGGACGCCGTTGCTTATGGCGCACTGGATTATCTACTGAAGCCGATTCGCAAGCCGCAGCTTGAGCAGGTGCTTCGCAGGGCAGCCCAATTGATCAACGAGGAGCATGAGGAGGAGCTGCGCAAGGGCAAACTTCAGCATCTGGAACGGAAAATCCGCCAGGAGGAAATCTCCGATTGGATGGCTAGGTTAATCGACGGAACGTTAAGATCCGGCTCTGAAGCCTATGAGCTGCTCAGCCAGGTGCTTCGTGGGCCCCGCTTTGTCCTGGGCACGATCGGGATCGACTGGGACGGCGAGCATCAGAAGTGGAGCGATAAGGAAACCCGGCTGGTCGAATTTGCCGCCGGAAATATATTGCAGGAGCTGATCGCGGAGCCGGGCATCGGGCATGTGTTCATGCACAGCGGCAGACATGTATATGTTATCAGTTACGAGAGTCCGGAGGAAGCGCGTCAACTGACCCAAGAGATTCACATGAAAATCCGCGATTTTCTGAAGCTGGGTTCCACGATCGGAATCAGCCGGATGGTGGATCAGTTGCCGCAGCTCTCGGAGGCCTATAAGCAAGCCGTCAGTGCGCTGGAGCTCAAATATTTTGTGGGGATTAACAGAGTAATTGAATATGGTGTGTTCCAACAGGTAAAGGCGCTTGATGAAGAAATATACCGGTCCCAGCATCAGGCCGCCGTCGCCTTCGCGGAGAATGATAAGGCGGCCGGCTTCCAGGCCTGGAATCGACTGCTGGATACTATCTATTCCGCTACATTCGGAAATCGCACATTAGCTGTGTCCACCAGCTTTTCCTCCCTGCTGTATCTAATCCAAGAACTGGAAAAATCCGGACTGTTGAAGCTGGAGCACAGCGTCAAACGGCATGAGCTTCAAAACCAGTTGAATCAATATTCGACCTATGAGCGGCTTCGCGCCGAGATGGTCCGGGTTGTGGAGGAGCTTCTGTGTATTATCGAAAACGGATCGAGGAACAAGGAGAAGGCCATGATGGCCAAGGTCAAGCAGTATATCGAGGAGCACTACAGTGAAGATGTAACGCTTGAATCTGCGGCCAACCTTATTTTTATGAATGCAAGCTATTTCAGCTTCTTCTTTAAGAAGCATACGGGACAAAATTTCAAGCAGTATTTGACCGGGGTTCGTCTGAAGCATGCGGTCCGTCTGCTGCTTAACACCGATCTGATGGTTTATGAAATCGCCGACAAGGTCGGGTATAACAATCCCCGCCACTTCAGCGACGTTTTTCGGAAAGCCTTCGGGTCGCTGCCTAATGAGTACAGGCAGTTAAAAAAAGGAAGCCAATAACATCCAGCTTCGGTTACAGCGGCAGGCGTTTCGTTTCGGCGGGGGGCCTGCCGCTGCTATTGTGGCATCTGCTCGAAAATGCCGCACTTCGAACTAGAGAAACTTCATTCAAGCGGGTCCGGCAATTTGTTAATCTGGGATTAGAGAAAGCGCTTGCGGACGGTAAGCGATCTCCAAACATAAAGGGGAGGCATTTCAAATGATAACAAAGAAAATAATCGTTCGTACATTGGTGCCGGCATTACTGCTGACATCCGCCTTAAGTGCATGCGGCGGTAATAATGAGCCATCAGGCAATGATTCTTCCAGCAGTGCTCCAGAAGCATCTTCTGCTTCAGCGGCTCCGGAGGCGAAGAAAGTCACCTTCTCGATTGGTTATGCTACTGGCGACCCTGCGGGCAAGCAGGCTATTGCAGATCAGATCAAGGCCTTTATGGAGGCTAACCCCAATATCACCATTAAGGACATTAGCGAAGGCACCTCTTCCTCGTATCTGGATTGGCTGAAGACCAAGGATGCCGTAGGTGAATTCCCGGATCTCGTGGAAATGCGCGACACCGAGGTGTTTCTGAAAGCAGGCAAGATCGCCGAGCTCCCGGCAGACGTACAGTCGCTGTTTGATTCGGTTCCCGCCATTGACGGCAAGGTGTACAATGCGCCGATGGGGCTGAATGCTCCTGAGGGTATCATCTACAGTAAGAAAGCCTATGAAAAAGCAGGAATCACCGAGTTGCCTAAAACTTACGATGAGTTTCTGGCCGCACAGGAAAAGCTGAAGGCTAGTGGTGTTACGCCTATTGTGGTCGGCGGCAAGGATATTTTCCACATGGGCTTCTGGCTGAACAAGTTCCTGATTGACGATGTCTATTCCAAAGATCCGGATTGGAACTCAAAGCGCACCGCCAAGCAGGTCAGCTTCACCGATGACAACGTTGTTCAGGCCATGACCGACTACAAAGAGTTGTTTACGAAATATGTGGATAAAGGCTGGCTGAGCACCGGCGACAACCAGACCGCATCAATCCTGATTTCTGGCAAGGCTGCGCAGCTCTTCTCCGGTCCCTGGATGTTCACGCAGATTCAGGAAGCCGACCCGGGCTTCGAATTCGGATTCTATGCGCTGCCGGACCGCGAAGGCAAGGTGAATGTTGTGGGTCTTCCGTCTCCGGCAGGCTGGACCCTCTCTACGGAAGCCGATAAGGATGCCGACAAGAAGGAGGCCATTACGGCATTTCTGAAGTTCTTCTTCTCTAAGGATGAATATGGGAAGTTCCTATCTGCGACCAACACAATCCCGTCCACTAAGGACAAACCGGAACTGCAGGTATCCGAACAAATGCAAACGGTGCTAGATCTTGCGAACGACGCTTCAGTAACCAAATCGCTGATGATAAACCAATGGTATGCCAAGAATCAGATCCCTTCCCAGTTCCGCAACTGGTACTACAAATTGATGCAGGATCTCGTTGTCACGAACAGCGATGTAAAGGAGTATATGAAAAAAGCGGACACGGAGTATGATTCTAACGTAGCAGCCAACCAGCAATAAAGTAGGGACTGGCTTCCGCCATGTGCGGAGGCCAGCTCCAATCGTCTTGGATATGAAGTAAAGGAGAGAAGAGCATGGCAATGCCTTATACAAACAGGGAAAAAAATGTACGCTCCATGCCGGTTGTCAAGAAAAAAAGAAAATGGCAACATTACGCCCTGCTGTTTATTTTACCGTCGCTGATTTTGTACGTCCTGTTTGTCATCGTTCCGACGCTGAGCAGTGTGTATCTCAGCTTTACCTCCTGGGATGGAGTAAGCAGCAAAGTGAACTACATCGGTCTTGCGAACTTCAAGGAAATCTGGTATAGCGAGCGGGTGCACAACGCGCTTAAGAACACGCTCATTCTGACCATCACGCTTGTCATTCTGGAGAATGTTGTGGCCCTGGTGCTCGCAATGCTTGTGGAGAATGTCAGATGGGTCAAAAATCTGTTCCGGAGTATTTTTTATTTCCCGGTTCTGATGAGCGGTATTGTAATGGGTTTTATCTGGACCATTATTCTGAACTACAACTTCGGAGTATTTAACCAGATTCTAAGCAAATTAGGTCTGGAGATGTTAATGGTTGACTGGCTCGGGAACCCGCACTATGCCCTGATCGCGATCATTCTGTCTACGGTATGGAAATCGGCAGGCTACTACATGATTATATATCTGGCGGGTCTTCAGGGCATCTCCGCCGATCTTGGAGAGGCCGCCGCCATCGACGGTGCCAGCCGCTGGCAACAATTCTGGAATGTCACATTTCCGCTTCTAGCCGGATCGGTTACCGTATGCTCGGTGCTGTCCATGATCGGCTCCTTGAAAATCTTCGACCAGATTGCGGTTATGACCGATGGCGGTCCGGGCTTTGCAACCGAAACGCTGACCTATATCATCTACAAGGTTGGTTTTGGCGAAATGCGGCAAGGCTTTGGTACGGCAATGGCCCTCGTCTTGTTCCTGCTGATTCTGGTCATTACGATTATCCAGGTAAAGGTTCTTCGGAAACGGGAGGTGCAGCTCTAAGATGAATGCAAAAAGAAGCGTAACCTGGAACGATATCATTCTACTGGTCCTCACGATTATCATTGCGGTAATCTTTTTCTTCCCCATCTTCTTCAATCTGATTTCCGCGTTCAAGAGCAACGGGGACATTATGCGCAGCGCCATTTCGTTTCCGAAGTCGCTTTATCTGGATAGCTTCAAATATCTGCTGACCGAAACGGAATTTCCGGCTGCTATAGTGAACAGCCTGCTGCTTACGCTCAGCTCGATCTTTTTCATGGTGCTGATTATTCCAATGGCTGGGTATGCGATTGAACGGCATCACAAACGCTGGACGAACTTTATCTTTGTCTTTTATCTGGCAGGCATGATGATTCCTTTCCAGGCTTATATGATTCCCCTGTTCAAAGAATTGAAGTTCTTCGGCATGTACGGTTCCCTGGCTGGTCCAATCGCCATCTATGTTTCCGGTTCCGTAGGTTTTGGCTGCCTTCTGTATACGAGCTTTCTCAAAGGAATTCCGCGTGAGATTGAAGAATCGGCCGAAATTGACGGCTGTTCCAGGTACGGCATTTTTTGGCGCATCGTTTTCCCGCTTCTTGGCCCGTGCACAGCAAGTATGGTTGTTCTACAGGGACTCGGGATTTGGAACGACTTTCTGATGCCGATGCTCGTGCTGCCGTCCGGTAAGCCGAAAACGATGATCGTCGAAATTTTCTATTTTGTCGGCGAGTTCTCTTCGCGCTGGGATATGATTTTTGCGGGAACGACAATGTCTATCGTACCTGTGCTGATTGTCTTTATTTTCTTGCAAAAGTATTTTGTGAAGGGGCTCGCTTCCGGTGCGATCAAGGGCTAAGCATGAACGCTGCCGGCGGTGAAAACGAAGCCTGGGAGTTCCGTGTTACCATGCGGGTCTGAAACATACAAGGATGGTTTTACGGAGAGCGCAGCCGTATTTTCCGGTATTGCAGCGGGGTAATTCCGTATACCTTTTTGAACATGGAAATAAAGTAAGCGGAAGTGTTGAACCCCAGCTCAACGGCAATCGCATCAATGGACAAACGTGTCGTCTCCAGCAGATCGCAGGCCTGTTTAACCCGTCTGGCCAGCAGGTATTCGGTAATGGTGCTTCCCGTTTCTTTTCTGAAAATACGCGATGCATACGATTTGGTTAGATGCAGCTCCTCAGCCAGCCGGTCCAGTTCAAAGTTCTCCGAGAAGTTGCGTTCAATCCAGAGCATAATCTGTTCTGCGTATTTGGGCTGGCGGAAGGTTGATGAATGATTGCCGTCCCGGGGCTCATTTGCTTGAAGAAGGGAAAGCATCTGCAGCAGGAAGATCATGTGATTCTCTTGCCTGAAGGCCGTCCGTCTCTCGTCATGACTCATATGCAGTGATAGGGACCCGGAAATCAGCGGTTCATGCTCCTTCAAATAGTAAGCTGCCGTTGAGGAGGTCCCAAAGCATAAATTGTTGAACAAATGTTTATGATCAGGGAACTTTTCCAGAAAGGGCAGGCAGATCGCTTGGTTGATATGAATAATGGAGCGGACATAAGGCTTATCCGCAGAGGGAACTGCAAAGACATTATGAAGCTGGAACGGCTGGAAAAAGAAAAGGGCGCCGGGCCGGATAGCCCACACCTGCGGTCCGATGGTAACGGTGCCTTCCCCTTCATGGACGATCAGCAGCTCACAGCATTGATGCCAATGGTAGAAGCCTTTGAACGGCTGCACTGAACGGCTTCTGTAGGTACACAGAAAAGGGATTGAGTCGACCGGTATATGTTCGAACAACTGCTGCATCCAATCCCTCCTTTTGCCTTCTAATTGTATGTTATTGTACTGGAAATTTGGAGATGGAGTCAAAAGTGTACAATAAAATGATATTTTTGTGCTATGTACGGAAACTATTCTGTCCCATCTGCTATAAACTGAAAGTAGTTTGGTGCTGGAATCTGGAGACATAGAATAAGGAGAATAGACGATGATATTTAAACTGAATGAAGACAATCAAGCTTGGCTGAACGAATCATGGAAGAAGCTGCAAGTCAAAATGTCTGCGGAATGTGACCGGATCGGCAGCCGCATTCCGTACATCCCGGAAGGCGGACGGTACAAGGAAGATAAGGGCGAAACGGACATCTACTGGTGGACGAACGGCTTCTGGCCGGGCATGCTGTGGCAGATGTATCATGCGACTGGTGAGGAGAAATACAAGGCGGCGGCTGAGAGGGTGGAGCATAGACTGGATGCTGCTTTTGCCGGCTATGACGGGCTTCATCACGATGTCGGCTTCATGTGGCTGCATTCGGCAGTCGCCAACTATCGGCTTACCGGCAGCACCCGGTCGAAGACCCGGGGGATACATGCGGCCAATCTGCTGGCAGGCCGGTATAATCCCCGCGGCAAATTTATCCGCGCCTGGAATGACGACTGCACGGGCTGGATTATCGTGGACTGTATGATGAACATTCCGCTGCTGTATTGGGCAAGCGAAACCACCCAAGACCCCCGTTTTGCCTATATTGCCAAGGATCATGCCGATACGGCTCTGAAGCAGATTGTGCGGCCGGATGGCTCCTGCAATCATATCGTCATTCTTGACCCGGAGAATGGGGAGCTTGTGGAAGCTCCCGGCGGACAAGGGTATGCTGCCGGTTCTTCCTGGTCCAGAGGCCAGGCCTGGGCGATATACGGTTTTGCGCTGAGCTATCACCACACCGGTGAACAGCGCTATTTGGATGCGGCCAAGCAGGTAGCCCACTATTTTCTTGCCAATGTAGCCGGAACGGATTTCGTACCGGTCGTTGATTTCCGGGCTCCAGAGGAGCCGGTCTATTGGGATACAACCGCCGGAGTTTGTGCCGCTTGCGGGATGCTGGAAATTGCGGAGCATGTCGGCGAATCGGAGCGGGCGCTGTATGTGAACGGAGCGGTGCAAATTCTCAAGGCGACCGACCGGCGCTTCTGCAACTGGAATCCCGAAGAGGATGCTATTGTCGATAACGGGACCGGGTCGTACCATAGCAGAAACGGTGATTTCGCAGTGCCGATTATCTATGGCGACTATTTCCTGATTGAAGGCATTCTCCGGCTGAAGGGGAGCGACCTCCTGATCTGGTAGTCGGACATAAAGGATGGAGGAACAAGTTATGCGGGATTGGTTTGATGTAAAAGATTACGGTGCCGTAGGCGATGGCACCACTGTGGATACGAAGGCGATTCAAGCAGCGATTGACGATTGCTTTGGCGCGGGTGGAGGTTATGTCGTTTTTGCCGGCGGCACGTTTGTTTCCGGTACGATTATTTTGAAATCCAACGTCTATTTACAGGTGAACCCGTCAGCAACGCTGCTGGCTAATCCCGATATCGGCGATTATCCGGACGGTACGCATTACAACCGCTATATCAATGAGAAAGACATGGATAAGTGCTTCATTTATGCTGAAGATGCGGCGAACCTTGGCATTGTCGGCCAGGGTGAAATCAATGGCAATGCCGAGAGCTTTCCGAATGAGGGCAGCATCTATCGCCCGATGATGATGCGGTTCCTGCGCTGCAGAAATATTCACATCAAAGGCGTGCGGCTCTATAACTCGACCGCGTGGACGACGGCCTTTCTGGACAGCGAAAATATTTGGTGCGAGGATCTGGACATCCGCAATGACAGAAGATACAACGGCGACGGGCTGGATTATGACGGGTGCAAAAACGTCTTTATTTCCAACTGCAAAATTTGGGGAACCGATGACAATCTATGCCTGCAAGCAAGCAGCAAAGCCTATCCGATGCAAAATGTGCATATCACCAACTGTCATTTTACCTCCATTTGCGCGGGTATTCGTATCGGTCTCAAGTCAGTGGGCGACATCTCGAATGTAGTTATTCACAACTGCACCTTTGAGAATGTCTGGCGGGAAGGAATCAAGATTGAATGTACGGAGGGCGGCAGCATTACGGATATCATAGCCCAAGGGCTGGTTATGCGGAATGTAACCCGTCCGGTCTTTATCATCCTGAACAATCGTCTCGATACCATCGGCTCTTCGATCGGCCTTGCGGCCATGCCGGAGATCGGCAGCATGGAGCGGATTCATCTGTCGGATATCCTTGCAACGGATGATGAGGAGATGAACAACACCCATTTCCGCTTCACCGATGATATGATGGGCTGCCCCTCCTTTGCCGGGATTCGGGTCGATGCCTGCGACAGCCATCCGATTCGGGACTTAACCATGAAGAATATTACGTATACCTTTGTCGGCGGAGTGAAAAAAGAGGACATTCCCGCAGAATACCCGAAGGTATGGGATATGCGCTACGGGCATCCTGGACAGGTGTCCGAGAATTATTATCCGACCTGGAGCCGGGCGACATTTATGGATATCCGAAACGTGGAACGGCTTGTCCTCGACGGAATGAAGTTTCATGCCTTGAAAGAGGATACGAGAGATTCATATATCCTTGAAAACTGCAAGAGCCTCAAAGAAGACATCACGGAATATTAGCGGCAGCGGATCAAACGGGGGCTTGAAAACTCTAAGGTTTAGAAGTGGTAACTTCCTCCACCAATTCCTTATAGTCATTGCGCACATTGCCGACCGCGGCAGACACAGGATATGCCCGCATCAGCTCGGCATTGTACGGAACCAGCAGCTTCATCAGCTCCGGCTCCTCCTGATTGTTGCGGTCAAGCCACTGTGATTCCGCTTCGCGGCTGAGAATGACGGGCATGCGGTCATGGATATCCGCCATCAGGCTGTTGGCCTCTGTGGTGATGATCGTGCAGGTGCTGAGCTTATTTCCGTTTGCATCCACCCAAATATCGTACAGCCCGGCCATGGAAAAAAGCTCCCCGCTTTTCAGCGTGATCCGCATGGGCTGCTTGCCCCCGTCCTGCTGCTTCCAGTCGTAGAAGCCATCCGCAGGAATGATGCAGCGGCGTGAGCGTATAAGTCCCTTGAAGGCTGCTTTGTCCCGAAGCGACTCACTGCGTGCGTTGATCATCCTGCTGCCGTTCTTGTCCTCCTTCGACCAAGAAGGAACCAGCCCCCACCGGAGCTCTCCAAGCCGGTTCTGTCTGCCGTCATGAATAACCGCCGGTATATGCTGCATCGGGGCCACATTGTACTTAGGAGCATAATGGACAAGAGACGTATCCTGGATAAAATAGTGTAGCATCAATTCTTCCATACTTACCATAATGGTATATCTCCCGCACATCCTGCCAAAACCTCCCGTATCATTGAATGCTATAATATCAATTATAAATGAAGAAACGGGTTATAGCGAAGGAGGGAATCCCGGTGATTATGGTAAGCTCCTGCCTGGCAGGCATGAAAGTAAGATATAACGGCACGGCTTGTCTGGATGTGACCATTCAAAAGCTGCTGGACAGCCATCAGGCGGTTGCGGTATGCCCCGAGCTGCTGGGAGGTTTCTCCACCCCAAGAGAACCGGCAGAAATTATTGGCGGGGACGGTGCGGCTGTGCTTGAAGGGACCGCGAAAGTGGTGGACCGTCTGGGGACGGATGTAACTGAAATGTATATAAAAGGAGCTTATGAAACGCTGGAAAAAGCACGCCAATACGCGGCAACGACTGTAGTCCTCAAGGAAAACAGCCCTTCCTGCGGCAGCTCCATGATCTATAACGGAGATTTTGCCGGACAGAGAGTTCCCGGCGAGGGAGTAACGGCTGCGCTGCTTCGGCTAAATGGCATCGAGGTCGTCTCAGAGGAGCAGCTTTCCTCGCGATTAGTTCTTTAATTCATGCAAAATCAGGTGTGGACTCCCCGGGTAGGGTGCAGGGGTTATTATCTTTTATGCCAACGTTTGCAGGACATTGCTGAACAGGCTGGACAGCTCGCTGTCAGTTGCTGTGGAGAAATCCGCTCCAGAGAGCATTCTCTTCACCGCAGCCAGTGGATTATCTGTGTCTCCAGAGGGTTCTTCTTTGTTTCCGGCAAAACTCAGGCGGCTCTGCAACTGGGTCAGTACGGACTTCATATCCTCTGAGGTCAGTCCGGCTTCCAGCGCGGTTGATCCGCCGGTTACGCCTGCGTCATCTGTACGGTCTGTACGCTCAGACCTGTTCATGTTGTTCAGCCCCCAGGCAAAAGGCGGAGGGAATCCCCCCATAGCCTGCAGCATCGCAGGAATACCGCCTGAATCTTCTCCTGTACCCGCAGAGTCACCATTCGCTGAGCCAGACGGTGATGGAACAGATTGCAAGGTCTGCAACAGCAAAGTCAGCTCATCCCCGTTCTCCGGCGATAGCCCATAGCTGCTCGTATCCGTTTGGATTTGTGCCAGCAGCGAGCTCAGCTCATCCCCCGGTAAAGCCGTTTTCGCCACACGCATTTTAGCCGGTGTATAGGTTCCGGTGTAGTAATCCTCTGTATCTTCTTTGGACCCGTTTAATTGAAAGATCAGCTTGGCAATTTTACTGAAATCGGTTGAATCCGTGCCAGCCGCACTCTGATCTCCATCCGTGGAGTAAGAATTGGCTGAAGAGGTCCCCGTGCTTGTGTTAGTGAGAGCATAATAGCTTTTATTATAGTAATTATTAATAGATAAAGACATTTCCGGTCTCCTCTCAAACTCTGTTGCCCTGTCTATCCGAAAGTCCACGTTACTATATCGGGGAGAAAGCTGAGTGCAAGCTGAATAAATCAGCCAATTGCGGCCTGGAAATGTTACAATATTGTGTTAATTGACAGGTGGTAAAAGAACACGTTCAGCAGTATAATCGAGTAGTCCTGTAAGGAAATTCTGAATACCAGAGAAGCGGAGAACATCGTCATGAAACCGATCTATTTGGACCACGCCGCCTCAACCCCGGTTCATCCGGAGGTGGCTAAGGTTATGTACAATATGCTGCTAGAGCAATATGGCAACGCGTCCAGCGTGCACACCTACGGACGTTCCGCCAAAAGAATAGTCAATGGAGCGCGCGACACCATCGCGGGCTTTTTGGGCTGTGCGCCTGAGGAATGGGTGTTCACAAGCGGCGGTACGGAGAGCGACAATCTGGCGCTGTTCGGCGCGGCCGCCGCATCTGCCCACAAAGGCAAACATATCATTACCACGGCTGTGGAGCATCATGCGGTGCTGCATACCTGTGAAGAGCTGGAGAAGATGGGCTTCACGGTTACTTATCTTCCGGTGGATTCTACGGGGCGGGTGAATGCTGCCGATGTGGAAGCTGCCTTGCAGGAGGACACGGTGCTGATCAGCGTGATGTTCGCGAATAATGAAGTAGGAACTGTAGAACCTATAGAAGAGATTGGCAGATTGGCTGCTGAGCGGGGCATTTTGTTCCATGTCGATGCAGTACAGGTCCTGGGCATGCTGCCGGTCACACTCCGCGAGCTTCCAGTGGACTATATGAGCTTCACCGCTCATAAGATCAATGGACCGCAGGGGATCGGCGGGTTGTACGTCCGGCGAGGTGCGCCGCTGTCTCCAAGACAGCACGGCGGAGTGCAGGAGCGCGGCAGAAGGGCAGGCACCGAGAGCCTTGCCGGCGCGGCAGGTTTTGCCAAGGCGGTGGAGCTTGCGGTGGGAGAACTGCAGCAGCGCCGGGAGAAGGCGCTGCTGCTGCGGGAAACACTGCTGCGGGAGCTGGACCGCCGGATCGGGCGGGAGAGCTATGTCATCAACGGGGATGGGCAGCATTTTTTGCCGGGGATTCTGAACCTCAGCTTTCCTGGAGCTCCAACCGATGTGCTGCTGATGAATCTCGATATGGAGGGAATCGCCGCCGCCAGCGGTTCAGCCTGCACCTCAGGTTCGCTTGAGGTTTCGCATGTGCTGCAGGCGATGAAGCTGCCGGGGGAACTTTTGAACTCGGCGATTCGCTTTAGCACGGGATTGGGTAATACTAATGAAGAAATGGAGTATGTGGCCCAAAAAGTTGAAACCATTCTGAAACGGCTGCGTAAAAAAGACTAGGCGTCACTACTACCTTGTATCCGTTTCAGCGAGAGAGAGTTTCTCTGGCTCTGAGGGAACTCGTAAGCACACTCAAGGTGAAGGGACAATAGCAGCCATGAAACTTCAAGATATGATTGGCCTCGCTGTATATGAGGTTGAAGAAGGTAATGAAGTCGGCAAAATTGCCGATGTTGTACTGGATTCAAACTGGCATGTTACGGGTATTGAAGTGGAAAGTAAAGCATTTTTGTCAAGTCACGTGAAAGTTGTGGCATGGGATGACATTGCCGCTTATGGCGAGGATGCTGTCATGATCCGCAGTAAAGAGTCGATTATGAAGACCGACACTGACCATATACCCTATACTTTTCTTCTGGGAAAGAACAAACTGAAGGATCTGCAGGTGCTGACTACATCCGGAACAATTCTGGGACGAGTATCCGATGTTTATTTTGACCAGAAGTTGGGAAACACAATAGTAGCGCTGGAAATCAGTGACGGGCTTATAACTGATTTGATCGAGGGCCGCAGATGGCTGCCTTGTTCTGATGGAATGTCCATTGGGGAGAATTCGGTACTGGTTCCCGCGATGAGCGAAGAACGGCTTCAAAAAGCCATTAATATTGTTAACGGATAGGTGGAATGTATTATATGAAGTGTCCAAACTGTGGCTCCAAGGATATCGGCAAGATTGGTTCCCACCAGTTCTACTGCTGGGGCTGTTTCATCGAACTGACGGTCAACGGCGAGAAAATGTCGGTCTATCAGGTTGAAGAAGACGGCACACTCAGCTCGCTTGACGATCTGTTCTCCGGGGAAGAGATTGCCCAGGATTTCCCGCAGATTCATGCATCCTCCTGAAATAGATTTAGGCTGTTTTAGGAACTAGATTGACATATAATCTGATGCGTCCAAATCCCTTGCAACGTAATGCGGCAGGGGGAATTTGGGCGCTTTTTTGCATACATATCATGTCTTGAGTGAGGGGCAGAAATTGGCGGTTATTTTTTGGCAGTCATACATATACTTATCTACAAAGCCAGTCCAGAATTGCCGCTAGGAGAGTGTACACTCATGGAGCAATGGTCCCAAAGCAAATGGTTCCGCTGGATGATCGGAGTGCTGCTCGCCCTGATCATTTTATATTTCGTATGGCAGCTTCGTCCGATGCTGCAGGGGATTTTCGTGTTTCTGAAGGAGATTCTTGCGCCGTTTCTGGCAGCCATGATTATCTCCTATGTTCTGAATCCTGTTGTCAGTATGCTGGCCGGACGCAAAATGCCGCGCAGCGTTGCAGTGCTCCTGATCTATGCCGTATTCCTGACTTCGATTGCGGTGATTGCCATCAACCTGATTCCCATGTTCATCGAACAGCTTGAGGAATTGAATGAACATTTGCCGGAAATGACACTGCATGCGCAGGGGCTAATGCGGAATATGAATTCAAAGCTGATCCCGCCGGGAGTGGAGCTGGGCATGAACAACTGGTTTTATCAGATGGAAAATCGTTTAGCCGAAGGCATCTCCCACTTTCTTGATAATATCGGATCGACAATAGGTGTATTGTTCAACGCATTCATCGTGCCGTTTCTTGTGTTCTATATTCTTAAGGATTTCGATGTATTCGAACGGGCGGTCGTCTCCTGTCTGCCCCGCTCACGGCGCAAGTCAATGGTCAAGCTGTTAAAAGATATTGATGATGCGCTCGGCAGCTATATACGCGGACAGTTCCTCGTCTGTGTCATCATCGGGGGGCTGGCCTATATCGGTTATGCGATTATCGGCATGCCTTATGCGCTGCTGTTCGCCTGTGTGGTAGCTGTGTTCAACATCATTCCCTATATGGGCCCGTTCCTGGGGGCAGCGCCGGCAATCGTGATGGCTTCAACGCTTTCGCTGCGTCTAGTGCTGCTGGTAGCTGTGGTGAACACTCTTTGCCAAATGCTGGAGAGCAATGTCATTTCGCCGCAGGTGGTGGGCCGTACGCTGCATCTGCATCCGCTGATGATTATTTTTGCGCTGCTGGTGGGCGGAGAATTGGCGGGAATGATCGGACTGATTCTGGCTGTGCCTGTTTTTGCGGCCGGAAAAGTTGTGATCCAGCATTTCATCACCTATTATATCCGGCGTAAGCCGGTGTAACAGGGGAAATCATTGACTGTACCTGCTTCTTTTGTATATAATGTGGTGAATATTACTGATTAATCATCAGTAAGCATAGCTGTGCGATGAAGAGGAGTATTAATTCGTGAGACCGTTATTGCAGAGAGCCGGCGCAAGGTGCGAGCCGGTTAACGGAGAAGAGTGAACTCACCTCGGAGTAATGGCGCTAGCCGCAGGCGGCCGCAAGCTTGAAGCTGCGAAGCCCGCGCGTGAACCGTCGTCGTCTCACCCCCGTTACAGGGTGTCAAAGTGAGTGGCAGATAAAGCATATCCGCCGCTAACTAGGGTGGTACCACGGGAATTTCAACCTCTCGTCCCTAGCGATTATACGCTAGGGATGGGAGGTTTTTTTGTAGTATTGGACCTGTCAGGAACCTGGTTGCGGCAGGCCGCCGAAGCGAACCAACCTGTCTGCTTGAGGTACACGAAAGCAGCTACCCGCCCCTAGCGGAACAGCGAGTCCTGAGCTGGTTCTTGGACTTTGCCGGCCCGTTAGGCAAAACGGGTGGAATTATAAAAGTTACAGGGAAACGCAATGGAGAAAAATTTTGGAGCTGGAGAAACGAAGTGTTCGCCTTTATTCTCGGATTTCTACCGCTAGCAGCGGTTCAAGTCAAGAAATCGGAGAATAACAGCGATCGGAAGCCCAAAACTTTTTTGTAGTGGAGCTAGCTCCCTGAATTTTTTTAAGACAACAGTTTTAACTAAGCAAGCAACACTCCAAGGAGGAGCATAAGATGAGCGACAACAAATTCAGCACAGAAGCCCAAGCAGGCTACCGTGCGCAAACCATCGAACCGAAATGGCAAAAATTCTGGGATGAGAACAAAACCTTCAAGACAGGTGAAGATGCGGGTAAGCCGAAATTCTACGCGCTGGATATGTTCCCGTATCCTTCAGGCGCCGGGCTGCATGTCGGCCACCCGGAAGGATATACAGCTACAGATATCGTCTCCCGCTACAAACGGATGCGCGGCTATAACGTGCTGCACCCGATGGGCTGGGACGCTTTCGGACTTCCGGCTGAGCAGTATGCAATGGATACCGGACAGCATCCGCGCGACATTACAGTTAAGAACATTAATAACTTCCGCCGCCAGATCAAGTCGCTGGGCTTCTCCTATGACTGGGACCGCGAGATCAGCACAACCGATCCGGAGTACTACAAGTGGACGCAGTGGATTTTTATCCAATTGTACAACCGTGGCTTGGCGTATGTGGCAGAGGTATCGGTCAACTGGTGTGAAGCGCTGGGAACGGTGCTGGCTAACGAAGAAGTCATTGACGGCAAAAGCGAGCGCGGCGGCCACCCCGTGGTCCGCAAACCGATGCGCCAGTGGATTCTCAAGATTACAGAATATGCTGAACGCCTGCTTGAAGATCTGGAAGAGCTGGACTGGGAAGAAAGCATCAAGGATATGCAGCGCAACTGGATCGGCAAATCCACCGGCGCTGAGGTCATCTTCGCGATTGAAGGTCATGATGCGAGCCTGGAGGTATTCACCACCCGCCCGGACACCTTGTTCGGCGCAAGCTATTGCGTACTGGCACCGGAGCATAAATTGGTAGACCTCATTACGACAGCGGAGCAGAAGGCAGCAGTTGCGGAATACCGTGACAAGGCTTCCCGCAAGAGTGACCTTGAACGTACGGATCTGGCTAAGGAGAAAAGCGGCGTATTTACCGGCGCTTATGCCATTAATCCGGTGAATGGCGCACAGGTCCCGATCTGGATCGCCGATTATGTGCTTGCCGGGTACGGAACGGGAGCAATTATGGCGGTACCGGGCCATGACACCCGCGACTGGGAATTCGCCAAGCAGTTCGGCCTGAACATTGTGGAGGTTGTACAGGGCGGTAATGTCGAAGAAGAAGCCTACGCCGGAGACGGACCGCATGTGAATTCCGATTTCCTGAACGGCCTGGAGAATAAAGAAGCCATCGCCACAATGATATCCTGGCTGGAAGAGAAGGGCAGCGGCAAAGGCAAAGTAACCTACCGCCTGCGCGACTGGCTGTTCAGCCGCCAGCGTTACTGGGGCGAGCCGATTCCAATTTTGCATCTGGAAGATGGCACAATGAAGACCGTTCCGGTGGAGGAGCTGCCGCTGCTGCTGCCGGAAGTGGATTCAATCCGTCCTTCGGGCACTGGTGAATCCCCGCTGGCCAATGTGACCGAGTGGGTTGAAACGGTTGATCCCGAGACCGGCATGAAAGCCCGCCGCGAGACGAACACTATGCCGCAATGGGCCGGAAGCTGCTGGTATTACTTGCGCTACATTGACCCGCGCAACGACAAGGAGCTGTGCTCGCCGGAGAAGCAGAAGGAATGGCTGCCGGTTGACTTGTACATCGGCGGAGCCGAGCATGCGGTGCTTCACCTGCTTTACGCCCGTTTCTGGCACAAGGTGCTGTATGATCTCGGCGTGGTCGATACGAAAGAGCCATTCCACAAGCTGGTGAACCAGGGAATGATCCTGGGGAATAATAACGAGAAAATGAGTAAATCACGGGGCAATGTCATTAACCCGGATGAAATTGTGGAGGCCTATGGCGCGGATACACTTCGTGTCTATGAAATGTTCATGGGGCCGCTGGAAGCAACGAAGCCGTGGAACGAAAAAGGCGTAGAGGGAATTCACCGCTTCCTCTCCCGTGTATGGCGTCTGTTCGTGAATGAGGACGGCAGCATCAGCGCCAAAATCACCCCGGACGGCGGCACCGACGAGTTCAAGCGGACTTGGCACAAGACGCTGAAGAAGGTCACCGAGGATTTCGAGCATCTGCGCTTCAACACGGCGATCAGCCAACTGATGATTTTCATCAACGATGCTTACAAGCAGGACACCTTGTCCACCGAAGCGGCAGAGCATTTCGTGCAGATGCTGTCACCGCTTGCGCCGCATATTTCGGAAGAGCTGTGGCAGCTGCTCGGGCATGAAGGAAGCATCAGCTATGTGGCTTGGCCGGCTTATGATGAGGCCTGGACGGTGGATGCCGAGGTGGAAATCGTCGTGCAGGTAAATGGTAAAATCGTACAGCGCGCATTGATCGCGCAGGATATGAGTCAGGAAGATATGCAGAACCATGCCTTGTCGCTTCCGAATGTGAAGGCGGCGGTAGAGGGCAAAACCGTACGCAAAATCATTGCGGTTCCCGGCAAGCTGGTTAATATTGTAGTGGGTTAAGCGAAGAACGCATTTCTGCCCGCAGCAACGGAGTGATCCGTGCTGCGGGCTTTGTTGGTTTAAAGCAGCTTTGAGGACAAAAGACCCGTGTTGCAGCGAGATTTTTAACGGTCCAGCGGAGCTTGAATGATGCCGCCCGCGCCGAACAGAATGTCGAGCTTCTCGACGTCTTCATCGTATTTTTCATGCGTTGTGGTGATCAGGCGTTCAAAAACACCGTCCAGACTGGTGCGCAGATGGTTCAGGGCTTCCGCTGTTATGCCGCCGCGCACGGCTACCCGTTCTTGCAGCTCTTGCGGAGTGAACCCGCCTTCCGTCAACAGCTTGCCTGTACCGAGCAGCATTTCACCGGCCAGCCGGGTAAGCAAGGCTTCTTCTATGCCAGTGGCTTCTACCGCAGCTTCGATCCACCGCTCAATGAAATAGCTGATGAACGCTGGGCCGCAACTGGAGAAATCTGAAGCGATCCGGGTATGCGTCTCCTGTATTTCTAGTGGAACGCCTATGAAAGACAACAGGTGAAGCAGCAGTAGCCTGTCTTTTTTATTAAGTCTGCTGCCAAATATACAAAGTGAAGTCCCGCTTTTGACAGAGTGGGTGATGCTGGGAATGACTTTGGCAATTTTGGATGGCAGAGCGGATTCCAGGTGATAGAGCATCACGGGGCTGGTAATGGAGACAACAATTTGCTCGCTGTGCAGGCTGCCTGAGATTTCCTCTGTCAGCGTTTTGAATTCCAGCGGCTTTACACATATGAAAAGGATATCGCTTCCGGCTGCAATCTCTCTGTTGCTGCCTATGGATAGACCTGGATGGCGTTCTTGAAGCTGCAGCAGTTTGGCCTGACTGCGGTTGCCGGCAAGCACATCACATGGCTCAAGTGCTCCCGAAGAAAGAAAGGCGTCGATGAGCAGACTGCCCATGCTGCCTGTTCCGATAAATCCCACCTTCATCCTGGGGTACCTCCTTTCTGATGTCGCTATTGCTTGCAGCAGTACTCTTCGTTAAGTGTATGCACAGGAGTCTTGGACAAATGACAGGTTTTAACCGGATTATTGAATAAAATTCCAGTTGATTGTAGGGGGAGAGCTTTATGAACAAAAGAATTCTGGCTTTGGTCATTACCGCCGGACTGCTGGGCGGCGGGCTTGTGTGGGCAGCGGACCGTGAGGAGGACAGCGGTATCGCCGGATGGGAGACACTCAATGCCAGCATGGCACAGGCTCTGGGCTCAGCGGACAAGGAGGCAACGGCGGCTGCGGCTGGCGGGAGCAGCGTGGAGGAGAGCACTAAGTCAGGCGGGGAGAGCCGGGAGAAGGGAGCGGGCACAGGGAAGGAAGGCAGCGCAGGAAAGGAAGATGCAGCTTCCAAAGGGGCGGCAGCTAATGCTGCGAAGAGTAGCGGTGCAGAAGCGCTATCCCCGCCAGGAAATGGCGCAGGAACGCCTGCTGCTGGAAGCGGTGCAGGAGCGGCGGCCGGAACAGGCACGGCTAAGGGGACCGCTGGAAATGTAGGCGGTGCAATAGCGGCTGGGACAAATGGAGCAGCAGAACCCGCTGCAGGGAGCGGCATGGCAGCCGCTGTCAATGGAAGCTCCGCGCCCCCCTCCAGTGAAGGAGCTTCTGCAAGCCAAACATCTGTGGACGGTAAAATCAACGTCAACATAGCGGATGCTGCTGCGCTGATGGATCTGCCGGGAATCGGTGCGAAGAAGGCGCAGGCGATTATAGATTACCGCAGCAGCAAAGGGGCTTTTCGCAGCTTGTCTGATTTGGGTGAAGTGAAGGGAATTGGGCCAAAGCTGCTAGAAAAGCTGAAGCCGTTGGTGATATTCTGAGAGTGACCGGGTGCGCAACCATTGTCCTAGTGGAAGCTTGCTGCAATATGCTACAATAATGAACAACTATTGAAGGGAAAGTGGAGATTGCTGATGACTGTAGCCTACCGCAAGAATTGGGATACTTATTTCATGGATATTGCCTGCATGGTCTCCACACGCTCGCGCTGTCCCCGCCGCCATGTTGGCGCTGTGCTGGTACAGGGCAAGAAGCTGTTAGGCACTGCCTATAATGGAGCGCCGATGGGGGTGCCGGATTGCTCGGAAGCGGGCTGCATGGTCTCTGAGCAATATGAACGGGAGCTGGTTAACGGGGTGGAGACGATGGTGATGAAGCAGCGCTGCATCCGCACCATCCACGCCGAGCAGAATCTGCTGCTGTTCACGGACCGTAGCGACCGGGAAGGCAGTACCGTCTATGTTACCGATGAACCGTGCTGGACCTGCGCCAACATGCTGGCTAACAGCGGAATTGTGGAGATCGTCTATCTGCGGCCGTACCGCAAGGATATGGAGAAGGTAGAGGCGATGCTGCGCTCCAAAGGGATTATTTTTCGGCAACTGGAGAAGTATGAGCCGCCGAAGGAAACGATGATTACCGTATCGGAATAGCCGGAAGGCTGCCGCAGCCGAATAAGCATAAGCTTCAGGGGAAGAACCTCTGTATTACGCGATTTTTGCGAATGCAGGGGTTCTTTTATTTGTGTACAAGCGGATGTGTATATAGGGAGGAACGTTCATGAAAAAAAGGCCGCTGTTAAGCTTCACAGTATGCTGGATTGCAGGCAGCTCGGCGGGCTGCTTGTTCTCCGGCCGGAGGCTGCTGATTTACCTGGCGGGCTGTCTGCTGCTGCTTATCATCCTTGCTGTCAGCGCAAGAACCGGATGGAGAAATTTAGCGGTGTTCGGATTGGCGCTTATTGCGGCAGCCCTGATCTGGGAAGGGAATGAGGGGCGCAATGTCAGCCTGCTTCCGGGAGCGCTGGGACATTCGGCAGCGGAGCTGAATGAGTCTTATGTACAAGCCGCAGGCGTGATCACTTCACCTGTGGACCGGGATGGGGACCGGGTTGATTTTACTGTAAAGCTGTCGCAGCTAGGAGTGAGCGGGGAAGGAGATTATCCGCAGGAAGGAGCACAGAAGCGGGAAGGTCAAGTGGCGGGCGAGTTAATCGCTGTGCAAATCAAGCTCCAGGCCGAAGCTGAAATCGCCATTGCTGCCAAGTGGAGGAGGGGAGATCAGGTGGTGCTTGAGGGACAGCTTAAGCAGCCTGCGGAAGCGCGTAATTTTGGCGGTTTTGACTATCGGGCGTATTTGCTGACTCAGAGAATTCATTGGATCATCAAGGTAGACGGCGCGGAGAGTGTAAAAGCTTCACCCCCGGCATCCTGGGGGCTATCCAGTATTTTGCGCTGGAATGATGCGGCGCGCGCCGCTCTTGGCGCGGAGATGGACCGCTTATTCCAGGAGCCGCATGGGGGATATATGAAAGGGTTGGTCCTGGGCATTCAGGACGCCCTGGACGAAGAGACATTCAAGCAGTTCTCGCAGCTTGGACTGACGCATATCCTGGCGATTTCGGGCATGCATGTGGCGGTGTATGTCGGGGTGCTTCTGTTTATACTGAGGCGCTGCCGCCTGACCAGAGAAACGGCTCTTACCATAACCGTGCTACTTGTACCTGTATACGTGCTGCTGTCCGGCGCGGGGCCGTCCATCGTGCGGGCGGGGATTATGAGCATGATTGGCCTGCTGGCCGCCCGGTTCGGGCTGCTGAAGGATGGAATGAATATTCTAGCGGCGGCGGCGCTGATTATGCTGGTCTGGAATCCGTATCTTCTGCTGAGCGTCAGCTTCCAGTTGTCCTTTCTGGTTACCGCCGGGCTTATGGTCTATATGCCGCTTGCCGCGCCTTTGCTGCGCGGGTTGCCCCGCTGGCTGGGCAGCGCAGTATCGGTGACGCTGATCGCGCAACTGGTGTCTTTTCCGCTGACGATTTATTACTTCAACCAGTTTTCACTGTTGTCCTTTGCCGCCAATCTGGTGCTCGTCCCCTTTATTACTTTTCTGGTGCTGCCGCTGGGGACGCTTGCGCTGTTGCTTGGACGGGTCTGGAACGCTGCTGCCGGTGTGACCGCGTATGTTGCGGAGCTGCTGAATAATGCTACCTTTGGCGCGGTGGAATGGATGAACGGGTTATCCGGCGGGGTTCTGATCTGGAGTTCTCCTTCGCTGCTGTGGATTTGCCTATATTATTTACTGCTCTATGGCTTGCTGTACAGCCTGAAGAAGCGGTCTGAGGCCCGGCTGGCGCCGCAGGCAATGGAGGATGAGACGAAGCCGCTGGCCGAGCTGGATCAGCCGCAAGGTGCAAGCGGAGGAAGCCTGGGCGGTGGCATTTGCATTTGGAGCAGAGGGAGGGGGAGCGCTTGTCCGATACCCTTCGAACTTCCGGCAGCCCTGCGCTGGACTGGCCCGGCAGCCTTCTTGTGTACGGCCGGAATTGCCCTGCTGCTGTACAGGGGCTACTATGCAGAGAATCTGGGAGGTGCGGGAGCGATCAGCTATCTCGATGTGGGGCAGGGTGACAGCATTCTGATCACCACTCCCGGCGGAGCCCATATTCTGGTCGATGGCGGCGGCACGGTCAGCTTTGGCAAAAAGGAGGAATGGCGCATCCGCCGCAGCCCGTTCGAGGTCGGGGCCAAGACGCTGCTGCCGCTTCTGAAGCAGCGGGGGATTCACCGGCTGGATGCCGTCATCTTGACTCACGGCGACCAGGATCACGCCGGAGGGCTGCAGGCGGTGCTGGAGGGAGTGCCTGTGTCAGCGCTGCTGTTCAACGGGACGCTGGCAGGCCGCGAGCCTTACCGGAAGCTGATGGGTACAGCGCTTGCGGCCGGTGTCCGGCTGTACGCTGTGCAGCAGGGGATGGTGCTTGCTCCGGATGAGGATACGGAGCTGACCTTCCTCTGGCCGGCCGGGGAAGCGGGCGAGGGGTCTGCCATGCCGGAGGTGGACGATCAGAATCACCTATCGGTGGTTTTTCGGCTGGAGATGAACAGCCGCAGCTTTCTTTTTACAGGAGATATGGATAAGGCCGCGGAGGAAACCATCCTCGAGGACGGCAGGCAGGCGGGAATCGGCACCGGACAGCCCATTGATGTGCTGAAGGTCGCGCACCACGGCAGCAAAACCGCAACAAGTGCAGCCTGGCTGGATTTCTGGAATCCTAGTTCTGCTGTGATCTCTGCCGGAGTGGGCAATCTGTACGGGCACCCGAATGCCGAAGTGCTGGATCGTCTGACGGCTGGACGCACCGCTGTATACCGGACCGATCTGCAGGGGGAGATTCAGATGAAGATCCGGCAGGAGGGGATAACGGTACGGTGTAAGTTGGAAGCGGCAGAGGTGCAGCGGTAAATAATTTATTTTCCGCAGCCCGCCGAGAATTGATAGATAGTGAAAGAAAAGCATTCATTCCTCTCCTTCAAGCCTGTAGCATGCCGAACTATAATGAAAGAAAAGTTCCGATACAGATGGAAGATAGGAGTGAAATTCATGAACAATGCTGCTGCAAAGCAAGCGCCCGCGGGTTCCATGAAAACGGTTCCGTCCAGTAAAACGCGCATCAGACGCTGGGAATCGCCGCTTGCCGGTTATCTGTTCCTCTCCCCATGGCTAATAGGTTTCTTCCTGTTGACCCTGGGACCGATGGTTATGTCCCTGTATTACTCGTTTACGGATTACTCATTGCTGGCGGCGCCCAAGTGGACCGGACTGGCGAACTACACCAAAATCTTTACTGAGGATGATGTCTTTCCGTCATCGCTGCGTATTACCATTACCTTCGTGCTGCTGACCGTGCCCCTGCGGCTGATGTTTGCGCTCAGTGTGGCTATGCTGCTAAACCGGAAGATCAAAGGGATTTCCTTCTACCGGACGATGGTCTACTTTCCGTCATTAATCGGGACGAGCATCGCGGTATCCATCCTCTGGAAAAATATTTTTAGCCGCAACGGATTTATCAATGATTTCCTTTCAATTTTCGGGATTAAAGGCCCGGCCTGGATTGCTGATCCGAAATACGCGCTGGGTACGCTGATTCTATTAATGGTCTGGCAATTCGGTTCGTCGATGATTATTTTCCTGGCTGGTTTGAAGCAGATTCCGGGGGATCTATACGAAGCCTCCGCCGTGGATGGGGCAAGCAAGTTCCGCCAGTTTTTCTCGATTACGCTGCCGATGCTCTCGCCGATTATTTTGTTCAATGCCATTCAGACGATGATCAACACGTTCCAGATGTTTACGCAGGCTTTTGTCATTACGGGCGGCGGTCCGGTCAAATCCACTTTTGTCTATGTTATGTACCTGTATGAAGAAGCCTTTACCAAGTTCCATATGGGCTACGCCTCGGCTCTGGCCTGGATTTTGCTGCTGCTGATCGGGTTGTTTACGGCCGTGCTGTTCGGAACTTCGAAATACTGGGTGTTCTATGAAACGCAAGGAGGCAAGAAATAATGGAAGCCACCAGTTCAAGCAAACGCTTTGTTACGCATATTTCTCTCCTGGTCGTCAGTTTGATCATGATGTATCCAATCTTTTGGTGGCTGGGCGCCTCTCTAAAAACCAATGAAGAGATGAGCTCAGCCAATCTGTTCCCGAAAATCCCGCACTGGGCCAACTTTTCCGACGGCTGGGTGTCGGTGCCGAACTTCACATTCTCCCATTTCTATCTCAATACCTTTGAGCTTGTCGCCGGAGTTTTGTTCACGAGCGTGATCTCCTGCAGTCTGGTGGCCTTTGCCTTCTCACGCCTGGATTTTCCGCTGCGCAATTTCTGGTTCGCGATTATGCTGGTTACCCTGATGCTGCCGACTCAGGTTACGATTGTGCCGCAGTATGTCATGTTCAGCAAATGGGGCTGGATCAACACCTATCTGCCGTTCTATATTCCCCATTTGTTCGCAGGCGGCATCGGCGGGCCGTTCTTTATCTATCTGCTCGTCCAGTTTATGCGCTCCGTCCCCAAAGAGCTGGATGAGGCGGCCAAAATCGACGGCTGCTCCTGGTTCAGCATCTACTGGAGAATTATGCTTCCTTTGGTAAAACCCGCACTGGTTACCGTTGCTATCTATTGTTTTCTGTGGAACTGGGATGATTTCTTCGGACAGATGCTTTATATTAATACCATTGATAAATATACGATCAATCTGGCACTCAAGCTGTTCATCGATTCGCAAGGATCGGTGCCATGGGGACAAATGCTGGCGATGTCGCTGGTATCCATAGTTCCATCGGTGTTGATTTTCTTCCTGGCACAGAAGCATTTTGTCGAAGGAATGTCGGCAGGGGCTTTGAAGGGCTAGGTCATATCCATAGCCGGAATTTGAAGCTGCGAGTTTTCGCGGCTTTCTTTTTCTTTATCTGATCTACGGAGGATTCCACATGCGGGTGAACCCCTTTAAAACGCTGCGCATCGATGTTGTTTTCTTTTTTGGCTTCACCTTGATCGTTACGATCCTGGTAGGTCTGATCCTCGTTTTCAGTTATATCAACGGGTCCAGAGAGATTGCGGACAACACCTCGTATTACCAGCAGAAGCTGCTGATTGAGCTGCATAAGAAGCTGAACACCAACCTGGAGGATATTGAGCAAAGCTCCAACACAGCTGCGCAGAATTTTAACGAGCGGTATGAAGAGATGCTGGACGGCAATCAGTATGACCAGGTACGGGGACAGACAAGCATACGCTCCCAATTGAACAATTATGTATTCAGCATGCCGATCCTGCAATCAATTCATGTCTATTCCGACCTGACACCGTCTTACAATGTGCAGGAATTTGTCCAGTTTCTGCCAATCGGACAGATGGAGCGTGAACCCTGGTACGATGATCTCCGCAACTCCGATTATGCCTGGCTGAGCGAACGGACTATTAAGACCAACAATGGGGACACTTCGGTTATCAGTTTTGCGCGCAAGGTCTATAACCGCTTCAACAGGGCTTTTGCTGTGATGGTATTCAATGTCCAGGTCCCAGCCTTCAAAGCTCTGATTGCTACCGAAGACAGCCGTTCCAATCTGGCGCTGCTGGATGCCACGGGCAAGCTGATTACGAATACCGGAGATGCCTCTTTCTTTCTGCAGCATGAGGATCAAATCCAGGCTCAACTGGAAGCACAGGTTACCGGAGCCAAGCGGACTGGTGATGAATTTCTCGTCTGGTCCTCCTCGCTGGATTCCCAGTGGTCCTTAGTGGAAATAACCTCTTGGAGGCAGATCACTGCCGGAAGTCTGAAGCAGACCAAAATCATTCTTGCTCTTGGAATCGCTACCATTGTGATGATTCTGCTGCTTGCCGTCTTTCTATCCCGCCAGTTCGTCAAGCCCATAGGGCTGGTGTTGAAAGCCATGAGCAATTTCTCGCTCAGCAAAAGGACGCCGCTGCCGGATGATTACAAAAATGAGTTCGGCCGTCTGTTCCAGGGCTATGAGAAGCTGACTTATAGAATTGAAGAGCTCTATGACAGCCTGGAGCGGCAGCATGAGCAGCAGCGTGCGGCAGAGATAAAGGCGCTGCAGATGATGATCAATCCTCATTTTCTGTACAACTCTCTGGATCAGGTCAATTGGATGGCCATTGAGGCCTCGCAGCCGCAGATCAGCAGCATGCTGTCGCATTTGGGCCAATTCTTCCGGCTTGCTCTGTCGAGCAGCGACAGTCTTGTTCCATTGTCAGAGGAGTTGGCTCATATTGAGAGCTATTTACAGTTTCAGAAAATACGCTGGGAGGACCGGCTGGAGTACCGCTTGATAATCACCGATGAGGCCAAAAGCTTGTTCGTGCCGAAAATCATTCTGCAGCCTTTTGTGGAGAATGCCTTCATCCACGGCTTTCATGGCAAACAGCAGGCCTCGCTGACGATTGCCGTCAGCATCCTGGAAGGCCAGCTGCTTCAGATTGTTATTATGGATAACGGCCGTCAGCTGCAGAAGAACTGGATGGAGAAGCGCAGTGCTAAGGGAGGGTACGGGCTGTGGAATGTCCGTGAGCGGATTGAAGCGATGTTTGGCGATGTCAATGGTTTTGGCTTTACGCTGGAAAATTCGCCGAAAGGCGGTACACAAGCTATCATCAGCCTGCCTGTACTTTATTCACCATCACTTAAGGGAGGAACACAGCATGTGGAAAGTAGTCATAATTGATGATGACTTCCAAGTGGTAAGAGGATTGCGCAAAGCGATCCCCTGGGAGGAACTGGACGCGGAATTCGCTGGGGAAGCGATTGACGGGGAGGCTGGTCTCAAGCTGATTGAAGAGGTCAACCCCGACATTGTCCTGACTGATATTTATATGCCGGTTATGAACGGGATACAAATGATTGAACAGTTAAAAGCCGGGAATTTCGCCGGACGGTTTGTGATTTTGAGCGGGTACAATGATTTCGAGTATGCCCGGACGGCGCTTCGTCTCGGAGTGGACGATTATTTAACCAAGCCTGTCACTGTGGATCAAATCCGCAGCGTATTATCGGAAACGATAGAGAAGCTCGAAGAAACTTATCTGCACCGGCTGGAGCATAGCGGAGAACAGGCAGGAGAGAGGGAGGAAGAGCTCCGGCTGGAGGAATGGCTGGTAGCGGAGCTGAACGGCTGGAGCCAGAACACCGAGTCGGCAGTCCCTTGTAAGGGAATGAGGGAGCGGAAGTATACGGTTATGGTTATGGAGGTGCTCTGGACCGAACGCATCCGCAGCATCTCGCTGGCCGATTGGAATCTGTTCAAATTTGCCGTGTCCAACATCGTCACGGAGGTGTTTGGCCAGGAATGGCCGGATTCCTGCTTCGTCTGGTTGTTCGGCAATCATGCAGCGCTGCTGCTCCCATCGGCGGAGTGTGAGCCGGAGGAGAAAATTGTTCAGTCTGCGGACTGCCTCGGGGAGCTTATTGTCAGCAGCATGAAGACTTTTCTTGGTCTGGAAATTCGTTATGGCATCGGAAATGTCAAGCCCGGCTGGAGTGGAATTAAAGCCTCGGGTGACGAGGCCATGCAGAGATTGTTCGAGAAATTGCCGGTCAATCTAAAAGGCGGCAGAATTTTGATGAGCGGGGAAGCGGGTTCAGCGGACGAGGAGTTTTTGCTGACCGATTATTACCAAAGTATAACCAAAGCGCTGCAGGAGGAACGCGATGACGAGGTAATGCACCTCATCCGCCTGTACTTGAACCGCAAACAGCCCGAGCAGACCGGGGATCCCTTGGCTTACCGTGTGCTTGCGGCAGAGCTGTGGACACTGCTGCACAACGCCATCCTGATGGCAGGACTGCCAGATAAAAGGGTAGATGAAGGCTTGGCTCTGCGCGAGCTGAGTGAAATGACCGAGCTTCCCAAGATAGAGGAGTGGCTGGAGACGCTGATCCGCGGGCTCCGCAAGGCGCAGGTTCCGGCAATCCAGGAGAAGCACCGCAAAGCTGTGCAGTTCATGACCGAATATATACATAACCACTATGCCGAGGATATCACGCTGGAGCTTTTGGCCTCACAGCTATATATCTCCAAAAATTATTTGAACCAGCTATTCAAAAAGGTGACCGGAGAAACCTTCACCAACTATGTAATCCGCGTGCGGATTGAGAAGGCCAAAGCACTGCTTCTGGACGGCAGCCACCTGATCTATGAGGTCTCAGAAATGGTCGGCTACCAGAATGTTCCTTATTTTAGCACACTCTTCAAAAAGTACTGTGGTGTCAGTCCAAGTGAACTCATGAAACGATAGTTTGTAGTGGATATTGAAAGATTTGTGTTCATTACTCTTCTATACGATGAATAAGCCGGGTGTTACTATCGAGCTATAAATGTTGGCTGAGCTGACAGAAGGGGGAAGTTACAATGCACAAAATGGCAAAGAAAAGTTTTCTTGCAATCGCTTTAATGATGATGGTTTCGACGTCTGCGGCTTGCGGAAATAACAGCAATAACGGCGCGTCATCGAACAATACGGAGGGCGGCAATACCGCCGCCACGACTGCTCCGGCGGCATCGGCCGGAGATTCTGGCGATAAGGTGACGCTCACAGTAGCATGGTGGGGCTCCCAGGCCAGACATGACGCTACTTTGAAAGCGCTTGAACAATATAAAGCGCTGAATCCCAATGTTACGTTTCAGACCCAGTTTTCAGGCTGGGACGGCTATTTTGACAAGCTGGCAGTACAATACTCGGCGAAAAGTGCGCCGGATATCATCCAGATGGATGCGGCTTACCTGAATGACTACGCTGGCAGAGGCCTGCTGGCTGATCTGAAGGATGTCAACGTGGACAATATTGAGGCAGCTACAGTGGACGGCGGGAAAGTAAACGGCACCCAATTTGCCATGCCGCTGGGCGTTGCTGCACTTGGGATGGTGTATGACAAGACTGTTGTTGAGAAGCTGGGTCTGGAAGCGCCTAAATTTGGCTGGACCTGGGATGATTATTACGCCTTCGGCGAAGCGGCCAAAGCGAAGCTTGGCGAGGATAAATATGTGTTCGCCGATCAAAGCGCCGATCTGGTTGACTATACTGCCTATCAATACAGCATGGGTAAGGGATATATTTTTGACAAGGACGGCCATCTCAGCATCGACAAGGACACATGGATCGGCTTCATGACCAAGATGGATGAGCTGCGCAAGAAAGGGATTTTGACTCCGGCAGATATCACCACAACTGATAAAGAGCTTGATCCGCAGCTGGACAGCGTCATCAACGGCAATGCTGTGATGCGCCATCTGTTCTCCAATCAGGTCGGCTCCATTGAAGCGCTGAAGCCCGATGCCTTCGGATATGCCTCCATGCCGAAAGGTACGGAAGCAGGCGGCTGGCTGAAACCGGGGATGTTCTGGAGTGTGAACGCCCAATCGGCCCATCAGGCAGAAGCCGTCAAATTCGTTGACTGGTTCGTGAATAATGAAGAGGCGGGCAAAACCCTGGGTCTGACACGCGGCACACCGGTCAACTCGAAAGTGGTGGAAGCCCTCACACCTACCTTCAGCGCTGCCGATAAAACCTCGCTGGATTTCCTGAATCAGGTAACACCGGATGCGCAGCAGTTTATTAATGACCCTCAAGGCTGGGGAAATTTCAAAAATGATTATAAAACGGTCGTAGAAAAGCTGCAGTTTGGACAATCCACGCCGGAAGAGGCCTACGCCGAGCTGATGAAGACTGCCGAGAAATACGCAGCGGAAGCCAAATAAAAATGTCTTTGGGACCGGTCGGCGAAAGCGGCCGGTTCTTTTTAAAATAAATGGCGGATAATTGGCCCGCTAAGCAGGCATTTTGTTTTAAAGTGAAAGATTCCTATTCTTTTCTCTCTCATGGAGGGGCAGCAGTATCCTATATAATTGGCACAGATTCATGATAACGCTTTCCTGGGGGAAGCAAAGAATAGAGGAGGTTAGGCATTATGAAGTCAAGAAGGCTTGGCAAAGGGAAAACATGGATGTCCGTGTTGATGATCGCGATAATGCTGTTCGGAATGTATCCGGGTGCTGATCAAACAGAAGCTAGTCCGGTCACAGGCACCATTTATTATCTCGACAGTACGACCGGCAGTGACAGCAATACGGGTACAACTGAGAGCAGCCCATGGAAAACGCTCAACAAAGCAAATGGAACGGTCTTTCAGCCGGGCGACCGGATTCTGCTGAAATCGGGCGGGGCCTGGACGAACCAGACGCTTGCTCCGCAGGGTTCCGGCACAGCGGGAAGTCCGATTATTATCGACCGGTACGGCAGCGGGGATAAACCAAAGATTAAGACAGGCGGGCAATATAACGATGCGGTCACTCTAAGCAACCAGCAGTACTGGGAGATCCGCAATCTGGATGTTTCCAATACGGCTCCGGTAATGGGCACCTTTGCAGAGTCGCTCGGCGATTTCCGCGGCATTCATGTGACCGGCACGGATGCGGGAACCCTGGAGTATTTTCGCATTAACGGTGTAGACGTACATGATGTTTCCGGGGAGATTGCCTGGATCAGTGGAACTGTACCGGCTACACCGGAGCCGGGAATACGCTTTAAGACGGGCTGGGACGGCTCTAAGAAGACCGGTGGGATTGTTTTTGATACTACGGTTGCTGATCCGCTGCACCCGCTGCGAGCTACAGTATTTAACGATGTGATCATCGAGAATTCCACAGTCAAGAATACCTCGTTTGGCGGGATTATATTTAAGCAATATGCGGGTGACGACACCAGCGGCACCGGCATTGTCAGCACCGGCTGGGGCACACGTGATAATGAGACCGACGTTAAATTTACTCCGCATACGAATATTATTATCCGGGGTAACTATATTACACAGAAGGCTACTGATTTTGGCTGCAATGCCATGTACCTTACCGGTGTGAGAGGTGCGCTGGTTGAGAACAACGTCGTCGATGGCGCAGGCACCTCGGGGATTGAGACCTATTATGCCGATGATGTGACCATCCAGTATAACGAGGTATTTGATACCTCGAAAAAAGCGGGCGGAGCCGACTCTAACGGCATCGACCCCGATAAGGGAACCACCAAAATCCTGATTCAGTACAATTATGTGCATGACAATGGGGACGGCATTCTAATCTGCCAATTCGTCTTCGGCAATACAGTGATCCGTTACAATGTGCTCGAGAGCAACACACGTTACCCTGTGTATCTGCATTCTGACAGGAACGCGGTTGCGGAGGTGTACAACAATACCATTTATAACGACGCCAGTGGATATATGATTTATGGTTACGGCTCTTCGTTGAATGGCACTTACAACATACGGAATAATATTCTGTTTACGACACGGGCGGTTCAGGAATTAACGCTGAGCCCAACCATTACGTATGACAACAACAGCTACTATGCATCGAGCGGCACACTTACTGCCCCGGCAGGCGACACCCATGCCCTGACCGGCAACCCGCAGATGGTGAATCCTGGAGCGGGAATTTCTGGATCTGAAGCAAATGGACCGGCGCTGGACAGTCTGAGCGGCTATCAATTCAAGCCAGAGTCCATGCTTATAAACCGGGGGCTGAACATTCTGGAGACTGCATCCGCAGCGGTAAAAGATTTCGCCGGACAGCCCCTCTATAACGGCAACGCCGATCTGGGAGCCTTCGAGTATTATGATGCTTCGCTGACCACTGCCACGCTGGCAGGCCGCGTAACGAACAGTGCTGGAAACGGCATGAGCGGGGTAACGATAAGTGATTATTCCGGTAGCGCCCTGCAAGCTGTGACAGACAGCTCCGGCTATTATGCAATACCCGGCGCAGCTGTAGGCAGTGCAATCAATCTGAGGGCGGTGAAGAACGGCTACACTGAAAGTGAAACCGGTGTCTTCACAGTTGCGGCAGGCAACGTCATTACCCGCGATTTCCAGCTTGCTTCCAATGCGGCAACCGGTTCGGTGACTGGAAAAGTGCTGGATGGTGAATTGGCCGCGGCAGCAGGGGTCACTGTAACGCTGAGTATGGAGGGAACCGCAAGCCAGACGGCTGTGAGTGATCTTAACGGAAGCTACAGCTTCCCTGCTGTCGAACTTGGGGAGAATTATACCTTAACCGCAGTCAAGGAAGGTTATAGAGCAGCGGTGGTATCTGGAATTAAGGTGGAACCGGCGCTTGCCACTTCAGTGCCTGATCTTTATGTAGTCAGCAAGCAATCCACCTTGCTTACTGCCTCCGATTACAATGAGCTGACAACGGGAGCACAGCCCTCAGCGCCTTGGACGGTAACAACGAACGGAGGAAGCGTTAGTGCTGCCGAGCTGCCGAGCACTGCCAACAAAAGCATTAAGCTCACCCGCAGCAGCAACAGCGGCAACACTTCGATGTCGCAGACCTTTGCTGCCGGAACACTAAAAGGCGTAATCACCTTGTCAGCTGATGTTATGAAGCTGGATAATGCGGGCGCAACGAACTGGATCAGTTTGCCTTATGTCTACAGCAGCGCTGGAACGGCAGGTTCGAACGTTGGAGTAGCTCTAGCTTTTTCCAAAGGGCAGATCGTAGCTTACAAAGGGGGAACCTCCACAAATCTAATGCCTTACCAGGCCGGAAAATGGTACAATCTGCGGCTTGTGATGAATACCGGCTCCGGTAAGTATGACCTCTACGTCAATGATGTCCTGGTTCTGGATCAGGCGGCTTTCCGCAATAAAATCGCCGATATCGGCCGCATTGACTATTATGCCAACAGCTCCAACTATGGCACGGCCTATATCGACAATGTGCGGTTGTATCAAGGAATTCCTTATGAGCGCAATGATGCCGGACTGGCGGAACTGACGGCAGATATCGGCCCGCTCGTCAAGCAGGGCGAAGGCTACAGTCTGGAGGTTCCTTACTTTGTGGACTCCCTGCGGCTGACGGCAACGGCAAGCAGTCCAAATATATCTTCTCTGACGGTGAACGGAAATCCGGCTGTGAGCGGACAACCTGCGGAGGAAGTGATGCTGGCTGAAGGAGTCAATACCATCCCGGTAGTGGTTTCTGCTGAGGACGGGAGTACAACTCGTACGGTATATGTGACGATTAACCGCACGCCTGCTGCGCTCGACTCTACCTTGCAAAACCTGCAGGTTGCAGGCAGTGGCGGTGAGGACCTGCTGTTGTCACCGGCATTTTCTTATGATAGAGACAGCTATACGGTGACTGTGCAGGACAACGTCTACGGATTGATGGTGACGCCGGTTGCCGGAGCGCCGGGCACTGAGGTTCGCGTGAACGGCACTGTTCTGGGTAATACCCAGGCTTCTGTAGAGATACCTCTCAGAGACAGCATCAGTGAAATCACTGTAGCAACGGCCTCGGCGGACGGGACGGATTATAGAAGTTATTCGATTACAGTCCATTGGGAAGGAACCTATGATCCCGGTGAACCCGAAATTACCGATTCCTCGGTAAGTCCGTTAAGTGCTGTTTTTGATAAAAATCCGGCGGACAGCCAGGCTGTTGCGCTTGAAGTGCAATGGAACGGCAACAGTCTTACATCTATTAGGAACGGTGAAACGCAGCTTAGTGAAGCGGACTACACCGTAACCGGCAATGTATACAGGATCGGCGTTTCGTATCTGCTTCAGCAGCCGCTGGGCGTATCCTCCCTGGTCTTTGATTTTAATCAGGGAAAGGACGCCACTGTAGACATCCAGATTAAAGATACTACGGATGGGAACGGCGGCACCGGCACTGATCCGGGAACCGGAACTGATCCAGGAACGGGCACTGACCCGGGAACTGGCAGTTCTGGAAGCAGCACTGTTGCTGATGTACCGTCTGTGACTGTCAGCAGCGGTAAGCTGACAGCGAACCCGCAGTCCGCTACCGGATCGGCAGCGATGCAGGTTATTGTTACACAGGAAGCACTGAATCAGGCGCTTGCTTTGGCGGCGGCAGAGGGAGATGGCAGCAAACGGGTAATCATTGCGGTGAATCAGGCTGCAGGTGCCGCTGCTTATGAAGTATCGCTTCCCGCAGCAGCCTTGAACGCCGATGCAATAGGGCAAACCCTGGAGATCCAGACACCGGGGGCAACGGTTGTGCTTCCCGGCGGCATGCTGACCGAAGGCCAGGCGGGTCAAGGGAAAACTGCGGTGCTGAGGATTTCCGCAGGGGATGTCTCAGCTCAATCTTCGGAGATCACTTCGGCAAGCGGGGGAAGACCAGTGGTTGACCTTGACCTTAGCATTGATGGAAAGGTTATTCATTGGCAGAATAGCTCCGTGCCGGTTCAGGTCAGCATTCCTTATACGCTCACTACGGCTGAACTGCTCAATTCCGAATATCTGACGGTATGGTACATTGATGACAATGGCTTGAGTTACCCGGTAACAAGCGCCAAATATAGTCAACATACCCCGGGAACCGGGGTGGTTACCTTTACCGCGCAGCATTTCAGCACCTATGCTGTTGTGATGAACCGTAAATCGTTCACAGATGTAGGGGCTGCCCACTGGGCGAATAAACCTGTCGCAGTACTTGCGGCAAGAGGGATATTAAATGGCGTCTCTGCAGCATCTTTTGCTCCAGCGGCGCAAATTAGCAGAGCCGATTATACCCTCATGCTGGTCCGTGCCCTTGGACTGGACGGTCAGGCGGCGGCTTCCGCATTTACAGATGTCCTGCCAGGCAGCTATTACTATGATGCTGTAAATACAGCTAAGGCACTTGGGATTACGAATGGCAACCCTGACGGAAGCTTTGACCCTAATGCATCCATTACCCGGCAGGAGATGATTGTTATGACTGAGAGGGCCGTTACACTCACAGGTGCTTCCCTCCCTGTCGCTAAGGGCAGTCTATCTGCGGGAGCTGCATCGGGAACACAGATTAGTGACCTTGCATCTGTGGCGGATTACGCGGTGGAAGCAGTGAACCGGATGCTGCAGAGCGGATGGCTGCAGGGCTACAATGGGATGATTCACCCCGGAGGTACAGCCAGCCGCGCAGAAGCGGCGGTTCTGCTGTACAATATTTACAATGAGATGTAAAAATTTATAGAGCACAATAGGAGATGGAGACGATGAGTTCAGCCAGAGAGCTGAGAATCTCAGCCGCAAGCCTATACGATATTCAGACTGGCTGGACACGGCCGCTCGAACATGTCTGGAGCATGATTGCAAGAGACCATGAAGCGGTGTTCGGCCAGGTGCCAGTGCAAGGAATGGCAGCCTCCGTCGTGGTACGTTACGCACAGGAGGAGGATAACTGTCCGGAGTGGCCGGAAGGCTTCTGCTTCCGTTTTGCCGGAAGTTCGGCTGCTCCGGTGCTGCATATTGCCGGCCGTGATGAACTTGGAGTCATCTATGGGTTGCTGCATTACAGCCGGTACGTTCTTGGGGTAGATCCCTTCTGGTTCTGGGCAGAGCTGCCGCCGGCCAAGCGGGAGGTTATTTCTTTGTCCGCTGAGAATTATGACAGCATCCGGCCGAAGGTCCGCTACCGGGGCTGGTTCGTCAATGACGAGGTTTGTCTGATCGGCTGGAAGGAGCAGTATCCTCCGGGTGAGGAGGTGTGGTTGCCGGTTTTTGAAGCGCTGCTGCGCTGCGGTGGCAATATGGTCATTCCGGGTACAGATCTGCCACGGACCGGTATCCATCACCGGCTTGCCGTGGACATGGGGTTATGGATAACCCACCATCATGCCGAGCCGCTTGGGGCGGAGATGTTCCTGCGGGTTTTTCCGGGCAAGCAAGCCAGCTACAAGGAAAATCCAGAGTTGTTCGAGCAGCTCTGGCGGGAAGCCATCCAGCGCCAAAAGGACGAGAAGGTACTGTGGGTGCTCTCCTTCCGGGGCCAGGGCGACAAGCCATTTTGGGAGAATGATCCGGGCTTTGATACACCGGCGAAGCGCGGGCACTTGATCTCCAGTGTCGTCCGCAAGCAGTATGACATGATAAGCGAAGATGTTAAGCAGCCGGTCTGCTGTATGGCGATGTATGGTGAGATTGCCGAGCTGTACAAGCAGGGGCATATTGAGGTTCCCCCGGGTGTAATCAAGATTTGGGCCGACAACGGCTATGGCAAAATGGTCTCACGGCGTCACGGCAATCTGAATCTGCGTGTGCCTGCGCTGCCCGCTGCGGGCGATGAAGGGAAGAACGGAGTCTATTATCACGTAACCTTCCATGATCTGCAGGCTTCTAACCATCTGACGTTGTTCCCCGCTCCAGCGGGGCTGATTGTAGAGGAGTTGGAGGGGGCTTTTGCTGCCGGGGCGGATGAATATTTGCTGGTCAATTCAGGCAACATTTTGCCGCATCTGTATACTTTGGATCTTGCGGCACAACTGTGGACACAGGGAACCGCTGATTCGGAAGGGCAGCTTCAATCCTTCGTAGAGCGGGTGTATACCGCCAACCGGCAGGAGATTGCGGGCCTATACACAAGCTATGCTGAGTGTACAATCGCCTATGGACTCCACGCGGATGACCGCGCTGGCGATGAATTCTATCATCATCCCGCCAGGCAGATCATGGGCCATTGGCTGAAAGGACGGGAAACCGCAGATGAGCGGCTGCTGTGGGCGGCAGACGGCGGCGATTTCCTGGAGCAGGTCCGCTGGTTCAGGGAGAAGGCGGAAGCTGCCATCCCTGGCTGGGAGGAGCTAAGACTACAGTGTCTGCAGCTTATGGAACAGATGCCGGATGCAGAGCGCAGCAGGCTGCACCATCAGTTGCTGGTGCAAATCGAATTGCACTGGAGCGGTTGCCGGGGCCTTGCAGCAATCTGCAGAGCTTACGAGTGCTATCGTGAAGAGCAATATCCAAGAGCCTTCATTCACGCCTCGCATGCAGTCTGGAATTATGATGAAGGCAAGCAGGCGCTTCTTCGCGCAGAGAATGGACGCTGGGAGCATTTCTACCGTGCCGATTGGCTGACCAACCTGGATAATACCATTGATCATGCTAATACGGTCCGTAAATTCCTGCGGATTCAGGGAGACAGCCCTGACATGTTCCTCTGGTACAAAGAGTATTTGATGCCCGAATCCGAAAAGCATATCTATCTGGAGAATACGCACCGCAATCCGCTGCCCGATGATGAATTGGCCCGGCGCTTAGAAGCGAAACTCGGATAACGCGCATTGGATTCAAGTTCAAGATCCCCCAAGCTGAAATTGCTGCTTGGAGGATTTTTTGTTGAATATAGGAACTTACATGTTATCACGACATAAATTTTGTTGTTTATTCCTGGATTTCGGGGGAACCATTTGCGGCCTGAAGAGTCTTATTGGGGGAGAGGTGAGAGAGATGCATAGCGAAGAATTGCCCTATGCCGTGGCGTATGTTCCGGCCATGACATTGCGGGAAATGATGGAGACGTATGGGTCTGATGTGTGGCATTATGCTTTTTTCCTTACCCGCAGCCGCGAGCAGGCGGATGATATCAGCCAAGAGGTATTCCTGAAGGCTTATAAGAACATCGGCAAATACCGCGGCCACTCCACTCTGAAGACCTGGCTGCTGACGATTACACGCAATACGGCCTTCAGCTTCAGACGGAACAGCTTCTGGCGCAGATTCACTCCACTTGGAGACCGGCAAGGACCCGGGCAGGCACCCTCTGCGGAAAAAGAAGCGATTGGCAACCAATATGCTAACCGTATCTGGGAGATCATCATGGCGCTGCCGGATAAACACCGGGAGGTGCTGGTGCTTGATATCCAGCAGAGCTTGTCGATTGCGGAGATGTCCGCTCTGCTTGGCGTGGCTCAGGGGACGGTCAAATCCCGGCTGGCCCGGGCCAGGGAGAAGGTAAAAACGGCGATGAAGGAGGAGGACTTATGACAACTGGACATGAAAGCGAAGATAACAGTGTAATGGCCGGTGAAAAGGAATGGTACGGCAAAGCAGGCCGCAGCCCTTTTGTGGAAGATGGTTTTACTCCGGAGCTAATGGCCCGGATCGAAGCGGCTGCCGATAGTCACCGGGCGGCAAAACGCCGGTTCCATTCCGGCAAAAGCTTGGGGTTCACGTGTCTGGCGGCACTCCTGCTGCTCGGCGTTCTGGTATGGCCGCTTAACGGGTGGGGCAAAGGGGATTTCACCGGAAAGCTCTCTTCGCTGTGGCGCACAAGCACTGGCGCAGCGGTTCAGCCTTCGATTTCTCCACAGACTTATAATCCGCCAATCGGGTCAGCAGAATTTGAGATCGGGGGTATGAAGTACTACATGCCGCTGCCGCTGGATCGAAATAAGGGATTTGCTAAAGCTGTTGAAACATCGGCAGGCATCGTATGGTCACCGCCTCCGCCAAGGGTGGATTACCTTAAACCGAAATATACGCACAATACAGAACCCTACACACTTTATTTGACCCCTAAGGGGCATTCGGAGTTATCGGCCGCTTCAGCCAAAAGAATATATACATTCCCGCTGTATGCAGGAGGGGCGCAAACCTATTTTGAATTAGGATACATCTTTGGCACAGGAGATTATCTTCTCTTTACCCACAGCGCTTATACATTGGGAACGGAGAGGATACCTAACACAGGCAAGATTTCCGTTATAGATATCAGAAAGGCTGAGGAGGGGGAATTGATTGTTCCCAGAGAGCTCCAGGAGTTTGATTCTACTTATAGTTTGTACAAATCCTTCATGGCTATTGATCAGGACAGGGAAGAACTGCTGCTCGTTTATTATACACAGGATGGAAAAGGTGGTTATGTGCAGCATAACAAGCTATATGACATAGCTACCGGGAAAACACAAGTGCTGAGTGGGAGCATCACTACAGAGAAAAAAGATAAGCCAACGTTGAATTCTGGAGAAACCATTGAAGACGACCCAATAGCTTCTGTTACAGCAATCTACGAGGTCAATGGGGAGAAACGCAAGGTTGATACCACTTTTCTTACTGGACGGCAGTGGTTCTACGATTGGTGGTATGAAGAATACGGTGAAAAGATCGACCCGTCTACAATGAACAATTAATGGTGCCAACATAAACCTTGATTTTGATTACTAGATAATTTACTAAAAAAAAGCTATACTTTTTGATATTATCAGAAAGTATGGCTTTTCTGCGTTGAACCGTTCTTGCTGAGCGTGCTGTGGAAGCCGGTGTTTTTCTGTACAAGAGTGGAGCGGAAATGATGAAGAAGCTGACGATTGAAGATGTCGCACAAAAGGCGGGAGTGTCAAAAAGCACGGTCTCGCAATTTTTGAATAAACGGTTCAAGTATATGAGCGAAGCGACCAAAAACCGCATTGCCGAGGTCATTGAGGAGCTGAATTACCAGCCGAACGGCCTCGCCCGCAGTCTGAAGCAGAACCGGACGCATATGGTAGGCATCATTGTGGCAAACATTGATTATTCGCTATCTATCCAGTGCATCAGGGCGATTGAAAATGAGCTGCAGCGGCATGGCATACAGGTGATTATCTGCAACAGCGATGAGAACGCGGACAAAGAAAACACCCACGTGGAGGCGCTTGTGGCCCGCCAGGTGGATGGACTGATTATTTTTCCGGCGGGGGATCATCCGTCTCCCTATACCCGGCTGATCGAAGCGGAATATCCGCTTGTATTCATGGACCGGCTGGTTGAAGGCATCACCACCCAGAGTCTGCTGCTCGACAACGAAATGGCGGTCAAGACAGCGATCAAAGAGCTGACCGGGCAGGGGCATGAGGCGATTGCGATCCTGTCACTGCCGCTTGGCGAGCATGCGATAACTCCCCGCAAGGAACGGATGAGCGGCTACAGGAAAGCGATGGAGGAGGCGGGGCTGGCGCTGAACGACCAGTATGTGCGCAGTGTGCCAAGAGAGGCGATTGCCTCGGCGCTTGATGAGCTGCTGAGTCTGCCGCAGCCGCCGACGGCGCTGCTCGCGGCCAACGATCTTGTGCTGGGGGAAATCCTCAAATATGCGAACCGCCACTCCATAACCATTCCCGGCCAACTGTCTGTAATTGGAATTGACGATGCCGAATTTGCCCGAATCTATAATCCGGCCATTACGACCATCCGCCAGCCCGCCTACGAGATGGGAATGCAGGCAGCCAAAATCATGCTCTCCTTGATCGAGGATCAGGGAGCATCCATGCCGATTACGTACCGTTTTCCGCCTTCGCTGCAGCAAGGGCAATCGGTACAGGCTCCAGCTCCCAAGAAATAAAACGGTTTGGCAGATTGCCGTCGGAATACAATGCCCTTGCGGGAAAAAAGCAAGCTGCCGCAGCAAAAAGCCCTTCACAGCCTAGTTGAGACTGTGAAGGACTTTTTGCTTGACTGCCGCCAGCTTGACGGCAGGGCGCTCTGCTATTCCTCCGCCTAAACGCCAGCCTTCATAAAGGCCTCCAGCCCGTCGCGGACTGGAAGTCCATCCATGTCGCCAGGAGACATGACCGCGAGTGCGCCGATGGCGTTGCCGCGTTTTACGGCTTCGGCTACAGCCAGCTTTTCCAGCATGGCGCTGATCACGCCAACCGCAAAGCCGTCACCGGCGCCGACGGTATCGACAACCGTCTCTACTTTGAAGCCGGCGACGTATCCTTCTGCACCGGACGCTGTTTTGTAATAAGCGCCTTCAGGACCAAGCTTGATGACCACAAGCGAGACCCCGCGTTCCAGATAAAATCCGGCAATCTCCTCCGGTGTATCAAGCCCGGTAAGGGTTCTGCCTTCGCTGAGTCCAGGGAGGAACCAGTCGCAGCGGGTAGCGAGATCGTTGATCGTGTTCACCATAGTCTCCTTATCAGGCCACAGCGTAGGACGCAGATTCGGGTCGAGGGAGACGGTTTTACCGCGCTGCTTCATAAATTCCATCGCATGTATAGAAAATTCGTGGCAGGTTTTCGATAATGCCGAAGAGATGCTCGTCACATGCAGATGCCCGGCGGAAGCAAAATAGGCTTCGTCGAAATCTGCCAGGCTCAGCTTTGAGGCTGCGGAGTTTTTACGGAAATATTCAACCTTGGGGTCGCCGGTCAGCACCTTGGATTTGATCAGCATCCCGGTTGGGAACTCTTTGGTAAAGCTAATGCTGCCGGTATCAATCTGCTCTTTGGTCAGCGCACCGGCGATGAACTGGCCGAAGCTGTCTTCGCCAAGCTTTGTTACGTAGCCGGTCTTGTGTCCAAGACGTGATAACCCGGTCGCCACATTGCTCTCCGCACCGGCCAGCGCTTTGGAAAAGGAAGTAACCTCGTGCAGCGGGCCTGCCTCATTGGCATAAAACATTGCCATCGGCTCCCCGAATGTAACTGCTTCCAGTCGTGTATTCATGAATAGATCCTCCTCAGGGTAATTCTATAAACCCCTGTATAAATGATTTGTAATTTGAAATTATCACATAAAACGGTTTTGTACAATAATACATCACTCATCTGCCGAAAAAAATTACTGTATTTATCTGGAGTTAATTTTAATACCCCTTTATTATAAAGGATTTTTGGAGTTGGAATGAAGTTAGTTAATCCATTTATACAAATTTATATTGACTGCAAACGAGATTATTATTACTATTTTCTTATAGGTTTCGAGAGTGTAGTTAGTAAAATAGATAAATTATTTTATCTAAATAAATATTCTTATCCAGAGGTTGAACCAAGAAAGGGAGTTTACGATGAAGAAGATAAAAGTGTTGCAGAACATCTCATCCGTTGGCGTAGTAGCAGTAATCCGTGCCGACAATGCCGACGATGCATTCAAAATGTCCGTTGCCTGTATTGAAGGCGGACTTAACAACATTGAGGTTACCTTCACAACTCCGGATGCGGATGTAGCGATTAAGCGGCTGGTTGCTGAATACGGAAGCCGTGCGGTCATCGGTGCCGGTACAGTACTTGACCCGCTTACTGCAAGAATCGCCATTCTGGCGGGATCGGAATTCGTAGTTAGTCCTTCTTTTGAAGAAGAAACCGCTAAAATGTGCAATCTCTACGGAATTCCGTATATGCCGGGCTGCATGACGCTGAACGAAATGAAGGAAGCGCTGAAGCTGGGTGTGGACGTGCTCAAGCTGTTCCCGGGCAGCGCCTTCGGACCGGATTATGTCAAAGCTGTCAAAGGCCCTATGCCGCATGTCAACATCATGCCTACCGGCGGCGTAGATTTGAACAACATGGAGAAATGGATAACGAACGGCTGTATCGCCGTAGGCATCGGGGGCAACCTGACCGCACCGGCCAAGGAAGGCCGTTACGACCAGATTACCAAGCTGGCTGCCAAGTATGTGGCGAAATTTAAGGAAATTAAGGGAGCTTAAGCGCACCGCTCCTAATTATCATTAAAAAGCCGCAAGGACGAATGACCAATCCGTCCTTGCGGCTTTTTGCGCCGATAAATTCATTTCACTCATTCGCTTCCCTCAGTACTTCCGCACCGCCTGAGTCCATAAATTCCTGTACGAAATTATCAAATTCACTTAGCGGCCTCTCTCCGGTAATAAAGGAGATATAGGCTTTGTTCTTCAGCTTGATTAGCTCTGGAGCGTACTTGGCAAGGGAGGGAGTTGCCACCTCCAGTGCGTTGTAGATGCCGTCCTGTTCCAAGCCAAGAGTCGATGCCCATTGCTCCCGTCGTCCCTCCTGCTTCACCGGGATGGTCATGCCGATATTTGCGCCAATCTCATTTTGATAATTGATCATAGTATCATATGGCGGCAGAATGACAATATTCTCGGGAAGGGTATCGGTCCAGGTCCAATGTTTGCCTTGCACGCCGAAAGCCATGGCCGCTGCTTCGTTAGGATCAGGGTTTGCGCTAACGTAATCCAAAATACGGAGGATAGTCTCCAGTTTGCCGGGCTCTTTAACGGCATTTGCGCCGATGGCCGTGAAGCTCATTAACATATCGTAGGCTTTGGAGCCGCGTTGTCCATAAGGTCCGGCAAAAGGCCTGCCAAACACCACCCGGGCGTCCGGATTTTTGGCGTTAAGCTCCTTTACGTTAAACGTAGATTGGACCGGAGTTTCTGCAGTGTGACCATTCTGACCATACCTCAAGTCGAGGTAATCCCCATCCTGAATCCAGTGATAGTAATTGCCCATAGAAGTCATACCTATCCGCCCGTTAATAAAGGCATGCGACAGGTGCTTATAGCCGCCCTTATTTTCCCCGGTGATGAACTCGGGATCTATTACGCCATCCTTATACCATTTGCGCAAATACTTCAACGCTTCTCTCATTTCAGGCTGGAGCGCACCAATGACCTTCTTCCCGTCCTTCGTGCTGAAATAGAGCTGATCAGCAAAGACAATCTGCCCGAAGGCGCCGAATACGACATTCATCCCTTCGCTGGATAGCCCATAGGTATCCTTAATACCGTTACCGTCAGGATCGTCGTTGGTGAAGGCATAGATCACCTTCTCGAAATCCGCCAGCGTTTGGGGTACCGGCAGACCTAGCTTATCGAGCCAATCCTGCCGGTAAACAACGGGAGTGCGATAAATGTTGGTCGGATTAATGACAGGGATGCCATAATACTTGCCGTCAATCATCCCGGAATGCTCATAAGCGGGTGCATTCTCCCGAATTGCCCGCATCAGGTTAGGGGCATACGTGTTAAGCGTATCAACGGGAATTTCGGCCAGCACGCCTTGCTGCTGGTATTTCAGCAGGTCCTGCGACTGACGAATGCGGAACAGATCGGGAATGGCCCCCTGAGCCAGTTTCATGTCGAGGAGAGCTTCATATTTGTTATTTTCAAGATTCCATACATCCAGATCAACATTGAATTTATCTTCCACGTACTTGAGCATTTCCGCATCCTTGGGTACCGGCAGATTCTGATGCATCGTCCATGAGATATGGTAGAGCGGAGGGGCGGAAGTAGGAGTGGCCCGTTGTTGTTCCGTTGCGGCCTGCTGCCCCAAGGGCAGACTGCACCCGCTGAGGAAGCTGGTCATCCCTGTTGAAATCAGTACAGCGAGAAGCGCAGTAATACGTTGCCAGCCCTTCTTTTTCATCCTGTAACCTTCCTCACTTTAAGATCCGGCTCGGGCAGTCCCGCCGACGCAATATTGCGCAAATAATGGCCCGGCGTACAGCCGTACACTTCCTTGAACCGCTTAATGAAATAGGCTGTTGTTCCATAGCCCACCGAACTTGCGATCCGCTCGACGGTCATGTTGTTGTTCTCAATCAGCTCCTTGGCCCGCTCCATCCGCCGGGAGGTGATATATTCGGTGTAGGTGACACTGAGCTCCTCCTTAAAAAGCTTGCTCATATATTTGGGGCTGATGAACACTTTTGCCGCCACTGCTTCCAAAGAAAGATCTTCAGCCAGGTTCTCCTCAATATACTGCTTTGCCAGTTCAATCGTGGAGACGGCACGCTCACTGTTGCGCTTCTCCGTCTGTTCGATGAAGGCCGTGACCGATTCCACCAGCCACTCGCGGTAAGTCAGGATATTGTGAAGATTAATGTATTCATGGTACAGATCAGGATGGCCGAACTGAAGGGGATGCTTGTAACGGACATTTTTCACCACATCTGAGTATATGAATACCAAATTCGCCAGCATAAAATGGCAATAATCCGCGGGATACGGTCCCTGGCGCATCTTGTCTATAAGCTGTTGGGCGGTTGCAACCGCCTCCTCGGTCTGCCTGGCATGGAGCTTGTCCCTGAATTTAGCGAGCATGGCCTGCGGGATTTCATCCAGGTTGTGCTCGCGCTGGAGTATGCTGCTGTCCTTCAGTATGTCAAGCTCAGGCAGGAAATAAGCATATTTCATTAATGCCTGTGCCTCATTGAAGCTTCTATGCACATCGGCGAGATCTTGGACCCAGCAGCCTGACGACAAGCGGATATCCGGGTGTAAATGCTCCCGTGCTTCAGACAATAGAAGCTGTGTGAGCTTGTCCAGATGTGCTTCAGATGCCATATCGGTGCATAATATGACCGCCAGCTTCTTGTCGGGCAGCTCTTCGGCAATGAGGCGGCTGTCCTTAAGGGACAGGGACTCCAGCCCGTGAATCAGCCGGGAGAGTATGGCTGGCTGGTTGTCCGGGCTGAGTCCTGTATGGGCTGCCCCTGTACTCAGGAGTAAGCAGCAGTAGTTGTTATATTGCTGTGCAATGCCCAGAGCAGGCAGCTCCTCTGCCCATTGGCTCTGATTATTTCCGCCCAGCAGCAGCTTGAGAACGGCCTTGTGCTTGATTGCCGGGCTGTTCGCCAGCAGGGTCTCCTCCAGATTGCTCACTTTGTTGCTTAATTGGATGAAGGAATGGTCAATCAGCCGGTATTCATTCTTGATATGGTTAGGTACAGGACCGGAAGTGTCCCTGATCCGGTCCACAAGGCGTTTGATCGGTCTGTAATTGGCTTTAACCAGTACCGCTGACAGTGCAAGCCCGATGACGATGGCAATGAGGCAGATGCCGAGAATCAGCTTTTGGACCATGATGGATTGCTCATAATAATAGCTGGCCGGCATTGCGCTGTAGATGGTCCAGCCTGTGGCTGGCAGAGTTTGATAGGACACAACAAAGGGTGTATCCCCGATCTTATCGTCAAAGCTGCCCTTTGGACTCCCGGAAGCCAGTGCCTTCGTGATACTGGCGTCGTATCCGCCCTTTTGTCCCAGAAGAATTTTATGGGCATTGCTGATAGTTCTACCTGAAGGGTTGACAATAAACGTGCTGGTGAACTGCGAAGGCATCATATTTTCTATAATGTTACTGACTGCACTTTCCTTCACATCAATCGCAATGATTACATCTCCGGTCTTGCCACTGGACTGGATAGGATAGCTGTGGGCATATGTGAACAGGGCATTTCCGTTGTCGTCCGCCAGGCTGGAGAAAATGTCCAGCGGTACTTTGCGTGTAGATGTCCACAGGCTATTCTGCCTGCTGGTCCGCATGCTGCCGAGCCAGTCAGCGTAAGAAGCTGCACCTTCCCCTTGATCGGCGTTATACCGCAGGCCGTAAAGTGAAGATAACATAATATTCTGCTTGGGATAATACAGATGAATCGACTGAATCAAGTCCGAATTTCCGGCCACCTTGGATTTGAGCAATTCCTGAAGATCAATGACGCTGTCAAGACTACTCTGGGCAGACGGCTTAGCGAACAGACGAATATCGGCAGATTTGTCGAGCGACAGGTCCAGATAGATCTGCTGCACTCTTTGCAGCACGGTTTCTTCAATAGTCCGGACTGTATTATCAAGAATGAGCTGATTCTTGTTCTGCAATTCTTCATTGTAGCTGCGCGAGAAATAGATATAGAAAAAAGAGCATACAAGCAGCACAATGATGATGACGATGGAACCGTACGAAAGGGCCATACGAGTCCATGCGGAGCTCCATTTTTTCATGAGACATTCCTCCCGGGCAGGATTATACACTAGGCGATTCCATAAAAGTTCGTGATTTATATTAAATGAATGTTAAATGTTATCCAAAAGCGATATTGCTCTAAAATTTATACAATGGGGAAATTGTTTTATTGCTGGTTAGACGGGGCGGGTGCTACATTGAGAGCGGTTTAGACCAACTAAAAAACGATGGGAGAGTCGACACGACTTGAAAACGAAAGCTGCAAAAAACAAGAAGAAGCTGTTCACCACTGCACTGGGCCTGGTAGTCATATCGAGTTCCTTTACGTCAGGTGCTGCGCTTGCAGCGCCAAGCGATCCTTCCATAGCACTTCCGAAGGAGCCGGCCTGGGGATATTTTGTAGATCAATATAAAAAGAATGTCTCTGCCAACATGACCGTTGATACCAATCCGGCACTTGGGACATTATCTAAGTTTTTGGATCTTTGGACACCTGGAAACTCTTGGGACAACGGCACGGAGCTTAACGGCGAGGTGCTGGACTACAACATTGAATATGTAGCCAATATTGCAAAAACCCGTACCAAAGCCGAGGAGGATGCCGCATACTATACGGATCGTACCAACCAAACTTACGGGGCTGTTGACGGGTTGGGTTCGCTTGCTGATGTATACCGTGATAAATCGGGTACCTTCACCACTATTAAGAGTATCCCGGAAGACGCCACAAAAACCAAATACACGGATGGAAACGACTCTAACAAAGCGGGAGATTCCAATTCTGAGCTTGGCAAAATGGTTGACCTGATCGGAATCATTCGCGGTAATTATGCTTCGACATCACCATCGAAAAGCTTCTATCAATATAAGCGTCCTTTCCGCTGGAAGGATACATCCATAATTGTACCGACTCTGGTTCCGGTCATCAGCGACAAACCGTCTTCAGACGGCGGTTTTCCAAGCGGGCATACCAATGCTTCTTATCTTGCCGCACTTGCCTTGGCGTATGCCGTGCCTGAACGGTTCCAGGAGCTGGTGACCCGTGCTTCGGAAATGGGCAACAACCGAATTGTAGCCGGAATGCACTCTCCGCTAGATGTTATGGGAGGCCGTGTGCTCGCAACGGCTCTGGCTGCGTCTGCCCTGGCAGACCCGGACAATCAGACCTTGAAGCAGGAGGCTTATAATCAGGCGCACAGCATTCTGTTGAAGCAGACCGGCACAGCGGAAGACCGCTTCACCGACTACGAGAAGAACAAGGCAGAGTATACTCAGCGCCTGACTTACGGCTTCAAGCAGATTGGTTCTACAACAGTACCTGTAGCAGTGCCGAAAGGAGCAGAAGTATTGCTCGAAACAAGACAGCCTTATCTGAGTGCGGATCAACGCCGCGCTGTGCTGGCTACAACGGGCATCGCATCCGGCTATCCGTTGCTTGATGATCCGGAAGGCTGGGGACGTCTTAATCTGTTTGCTGCAGCGGACGGATACGGTGCATTCAACAGTGATGTCACTGTAGCTATGGATGCCGGCAAGGGAGGCTTCAACGCACTGGACAAATGGCGCAACAATATCTCCGGTACGGGTAAGCTGACGAAGGAAGGCAGCGGCACTCTGAAGCTGCAAGGAATCAATTCGTACTCCGGCGGTACTGAGGTTAATGCAGGTACACTGGAAGGCGATACAGCCTCTGCTTTCGGCAGCGGCAATGTAGTTAACAGCGGCGGTACAGTTACAGAGAGTGTATATGGGAAATGGAACATTGAAGGAAAATTCACACAAGCTGCAGGCGGTACGCTGGAGCTCAACATGGCTACTGCCAATGATGTACTTGACGTTAAGGGCGCTGTAAGCACAGCAGGAACCTTGCGTGTAAATTTCACCAATGGCTATGTGCCTGCTCCGGGTGTAACTACGCTTGTAAGCTATGGCGCTAATCAGCAAAGCGGGACATTTGCCTCCGTTCAGGTAAATGGTCTGCCAAGCCAATATAACGCTCAGGTTGTGTACGAGAGCAACCGGATTGCCCTTGTTGTTACGGATACAACCAATCCGGGAACTTCGACTGGAACAGGCAGCGCCCCTGTCGCTACACCAACACCTACGCCAACACCAGCACCTTCCGCAACATCAACGGGTGCTGCTCCTACTCCGGGCGCTGTAGCTACACCTCCTGCTGCACAGACGACTCCGTTCAAATCAGGTGTTGTCAGCCAGGAAACAGTTCTTAAGACGGTTAATGAAGCAATTGCCGCAACGAAAAATGAGCAAAAGACGCTCAGCGATATTTCGGGTCATTGGGCGAACAGAAACATCGGGGCTGCTGTGAAGCTGCGCATAATTGACGGCTATGAGAACGGTTCGTTCCGGCCTAACGCTTCCGTTACCCGGGCAGAATTTACCGCAATGATTGCCCGTGCGTTCGGTTTCACCGAAAGCTCCGCATCGTCCAGCTTCAAGGATGCACGCTCAAGCTGGGCTGCCGGTTATATCAGTACACTGGCTGATAAGGGGATAATTAGCGGTTACGCAGACGGCAGCTTCAAGCCGAATGCGCCGATCTCCCGCGCCGAGATGGTGACAATCCTTGCACGTGTGCTTGATCTGAACGTGCTGGGCACCAGTGCACCAGTGAGCTTCAGTGATGTGAACAGCGGCTACTGGGCTGCGGAGGCGATTGCTCAAGCTTCGTCCGCCAATCTGGTGCAAGGTCTGTCCGCCTCGGCGTTCTCGCCAAACGGCAAGGCCACTCGTGCTGAAGCTGTGACGATCATCATCCGCGCACTGGAGAGTGACAGCTCGGTCAAGGCGCTCATTCAAGGGTTATAAAAGCAGGTATACGATATTCGGCAGAGACGGATCTTCGGCTTAAGCGAATATTGTAACCTTGGTTGAATTCAAAGGGCGAGAGGATTCGTGTAACGCGAATTCTCCCGCCCTTTTGATTGTGGATGAGGTGTTCAGTATAGAATAGAGATAAATATAATACACTATACAATAGTAGTAGCCTTTTATTATCCCGTCAGGAGTGATTGGAATGTCTGCTCAGGATCATCCGCTTAGCCCGGCTTCTGAGCGGGATGCGCAATATGTGGAAATTGCCAGCAGGCATCATGGCTGCAAGGTGACGGAGGGCCGGATCTACAGGCTGGAGCGCAACTTTAACAATCCGCATATTTTTGATCACGGTGAAGCTTATATTGTGGATGATGAAACCAAAGACAACTACTCCATCTTTATGCTCTGCAAAACTATACTGTATAAGTGATGTATTTATAGGCAGCAAGGCTGCAGCCCCACGTCGTGGGGCTTTATTTACATATAAGTAAGAATAAGTTTCACCCTATTCTTTATCCTTAGATTTCTCGCTGAAACGGATACCGTCCTTTTAGGGACGGTGTAGCCGTTTCTACTTGTTTCATTATTGTAATAATATTCTAAGAAAGAGTATTTGAATGATTCGAGCTTCCCTTGTATGCTTAGTAAGGATTATGGAGTGCGTTCCAAAATATTGATTACAGGCTTGCAACAAATTCGCAGTCTTGCGCGTCAGTAAGATTGCATAGAGAGGGGGAACCTTCGTGGTGGAGCAGGGACTCATCAGAGCCGCTCAAGCGGGCGATCGCGACGCTCTAATCACCCTATTGCGAGAAATTGAAGGACAGGTGTATAAGACGGCCTTCTACATTTTGCATAATGAACAGGACGCTTTGGATGCTTCACAGGAGGCGCTTATCCGGGTGTATACCAAAATTGGCTCCTATGAGGAGAAAGCTCAGTTCAAAACATGGGTACAACGGATTGTGACCAACATTTGCATTGACAAGTTCAGAAGAACGAAACCAACGGTTTCCATGGATGAGCATGAGATGGTGTTTCCGGATAAGCAGAATGTGGAGCGGGAAGTTATGTCCGGGTATATGGCGGAGGATATACGGGAGGCGATAGATCAGCTCCCGGAGCATCACCGGACGGTGATTGTGCTGCGGTATTTGCAGGACTTTTCTTACAACGAGATTGCAGACTCACTGAATCTTCCTTTGAATACGGTGAAATCCTACCTGTTCCGGGCAAGACAGCAACTGCAGAATAGACTTCAGGAGTATCAGAAAGGTGGTGTATCGGGATGAAATGCGCGGAGGTGATGGAATGGATGCACCGCTATTTGGATCATGACTTGAGCCAGGACGAAATTATAGAAATGTTCCGTCATATCGACGATTGTCCATCGTGCGCAGATGTCTTTGACCGGCTGACCTTGCTCTCCCAGCAATTGGAGCAGTTGCCGGATGTGAAGCCCCCTTTCAGTTTGGTTGATTCGATCATGCCGCAGCTTGACAAGCTGGACCAAGGTGTTCAGGAGCATGGTGCGACAAGTATTGAAGATTCGAAGGTCGTTCCTTTCACACGCAAAAGTACCCATGGTAAAAAATTCAAGGGGAATTCCATAGCAGCAAGGACAGGCATTGGTGCTGTAGCGGCTGCGGTTATACTGCTTATAGCCATATTCAATATGCCGGGCAGCATGCCTGCAGCGGATGTTGATCAGGCATTGAATAAGGCGGCGGATGTAAGCTCAAGCAACCAGTCTATGGAGAAATCCGCAGAATCCACAGGGAGCGCGATGGATGCCGGCCAAGGCAGCAGCGCAGACAAAGCCAATGCGGATAGCACTGCGGCAAATCTCCCGGAGCCGAGCAGCGGTCCAACAGACGGCAACAATAATACTTCACCCGTTGCACCTACGATTGCTCCAACTCAGAATTCCTCAGTGACGGCACCCGCCAAAAGCAAGGAACCGGTAATGGGGAAAGGAAGATCCATAGCTAAGCCTGAAAGCACGGCGGCTACTCCGGCAGCCCGCAATAAGAGCGCTGTAAGCAGTCAAGCTCCAAGCGAGGATAGCAGTTCCCAGGGGGTCGCAGCGAATATGCCAAACGATGCTGCTGCCGATCATTCAGACAGAGCAAAGGAGCCGCTGGGTGCTCACGATGAGACATCAGCGGGTGCAAAGGGCATTTTGCCTTCTCTGATGATGACGCAACCCACATGGACCTCACCGGACGGCCGTTTGGATGCCGAGCTTGCGGGTCAGCAGCTTGTGATCTACACCAATCAAGGGGGCGCTTCAAATAACGGACGGACGGCGCTGACCTCTCTTTCTTTGGAAGGCACATGGGTTTCCGGTTCATGGTCGGCTGACAGCCGGGAGTTCACTTACGTGACTGAACAGGAAGGCAATGAGGTTACAAAGGTATACACAGTTCCGGATTCAGCAGCCTCTGCGCTGCCTTCCGCTTCACCAGCCGCTTCCTCTGCAGCAACACCGGCGGTTACCCCGGACGCGGCAACGTCCGCAAAATAATCGCGAAGTGGAACTTTTTTAGCGGCAGTGGAATATGCTTATAGTAAGAGAACAGAAGGTTTGGGATTTGCGAGAATCATCGGTATGACCGGCGGCTTGGGAAGTTTCTAGAGCTTTTCCTTCCGCCGTTTATATAGATGCGCCGCTGAAACGGAGCAACTTTGGCTATGGCTGCCGGAGTTGCTCTGTTTTTGTATGACTGATACAATGATCCAAGACTGACATGGAAAAGGAAGTGGCGGGATGGATGCCAAAACAGCGGCCAAGGACATCAGGCAAGGAAAAGTTTCGCCATTGTATGTGCTGTACGGCAGCGAGAAGTTTCGGATGAATGAATTTGCAGCCTTGCTGGAGGATCAGTTGATTGCCAAAGAGGATCGTGATTTCGCGGTAATCCCCTTCGATCTCTCCGAAACGCCGGTGCAGGCGGTTGTGGAAGAAGCGGAGACTGTGCCGTTCATGGTGGAGCGGAAGCTGCTGCTGGTGCGTGATGCCTCCCTCTTCACGGCGGGAAAAGACAACGGCAAGCTTGACCATCGCATAGAGGTCTTAAGTGAATATATGCAGCACCCGGCCAGCTTCAGCGTGATCGTATTTCTGGTCAACAACGACAAGCTGGATGAGCGTAAAAAAATCGTCAAGACGGCAAAAACGGCGGGAACCGTTCTGGCTTTTAACCCACTGGGAGCGGAAGAACTGCTGCGCTGGATAGAAAAAGGGTTCCGTGACCGCGGCTGCGCGGCTGCTCCGGGAACGGCTGAGCTTCTTGTCGCCAGCGCCGGGACAGGGCTGCAGGGCTTGTCGGCGGAAATGGACAAGCTGTGTCTCTTCGCCGGCAAGGGCGGTACGGTTGACGCCGCGGCTGTTGAGAGCCTGGTGCACCGGGGGACAGAACAGAATGTGTTCACGCTGGTGGAGGACATTGCCAACCTGCGCCTCGACAAGGCGCTGAATACGCTGTATGAGCTGCTGAAGCAGCGTGAGGAGCCGATCAAGATTGCCGCGCTGATTGCCAGGCAGTTCCGGATTATTTTGCAGGTGAAGGATTTATCTGCGCAGAGCTACTCACAGGGACAGATTGCCTCACAACTTGGACTGCATCCCTATGCCGTCAAGCTTGCGGGCGAGCAGGCCCACAAGTTCGGAAGCCAGCGGCTAAGACAAATTATGAGCTATCTGGCTGATCTGGACTACCAAATGAAGACAGGAGCCATCGACAAGGTGCTGGGATTGGAAATGTTCATGCTGCGGCTGGGCGCTTGACCTATGAAGAATGTCGGCCTGGAGATCGGAAAAGCAAAGAGTCTGCTTCACAGCGTCTAAACGCGCTGGGGCAGGCTCTTATTCTGGGCGAGATTAGCAGGCAAGCATATAAAAGAGCACAAAAAAACCTAACCGTATGCAGCATAGCGGTCAGGTTCTTATAGTGCTCATTATGAAAGTAGCTCTTGGCTTAGGCTTGTGCCTTAAGAGCGTTCAATTTCTTCGCCAAGCGGGATTTTTTGCGGGCAGCCGCATTTTTATGAACCAGGCCTTTAGTTACAGCCTTATCCAGCTTTTTGGAAGCAGCTTTGAAAGCAGCTTGAGCAGTTTCAACTTCAGTACCAGTCAGGGCTACATCAGCAGTTTTCACGGCTGTACGAAGCGCGGATTTCTGGGAAGCGTTCAGTGCACGGCGTTTTTCGGTCGTCTTGACGCGTTTTACCGCGGATTTGATATTTGGCATTGCATTCACCTCCTGAAAGACATTCGAAATCATCAAATGATTCACAACTTAAAATAGTTTAGCATGACGCTTAGCAAAATGCAACACTAAAAGCTTTTAATTTAACCTTACCAGCCTGTATAAACCAGGGCCTTCTCTCGCACACTATCGACAATATGCAAAAGGAGGCTGAACTAATAATGGAACTGGATCTTCAGCTATATTCGGTACGCACGGACTTGGCGCTGGAGGCTAAGGAAATGGCTCAAGGCCCGCAAAAAACTCCCATTCCCGGTGTTAACGAAGAAATAGAGGAGGCAGACGGCATCAAAGTTACCCGCCTTGCCGTAGCTAACAGCGCAGGCTCGCAGGCCATCGGCCGTGCCATAGGAAACTACGTGACTCTGGAGGTTCCAGGGCTGCGGGGGGGCGATACCGGGCTGCAGCAGAAGGTATCCACGGTTTTTGCCCGCGAATTCGAGCAGTTTATGGACAGAATCGGCATTGGCCGCAGCTCCTCTGTGCTGATTGTCGGCCTGGGCAACTGGAATGTGACCCCTGACTCGCTGGGTCCGCTTGTTGTGGAGAATGCTCTGATTACGCGCCAGTTCTATGAACTGGTTCCCGACCAGGTCTCTCCCGGCTACCGCAATGTAAGCGCGATTGCCCCGGGCGTGCTGGGCCTGACAGGCATTGAATCCAGTGAGGTGGTACAGGGAATCGTTGACCGCACGAAGCCGGACGCGATTATTGCCATTGATGCCCTGGCCTCCCGGTCACTCGAAAGGATCAATACGACGATTCAAATTGCCGATATCGGCATTCATCCCGGTTCGGGAATCGGCAACAAACGCCGGGGGCTGACCAAGGAAATTCTTGGTATCCCCTGCATTGCTATCGGCGTTCCTACGGTATGTTATGCTTCAACGATTGTGAACAACGTGCTGGAGATGATGAGCAAGCATTTTGGACAGGTCGGAGCGGGAGCGGCTCATACCAAAGAAATTATGGGCATGCTGGACGATATCTCTGAGCAGGAGCGGCTGTCGCTGGTAAAAGAGGTGCTGGAGCCGCTCGGCCATGATCTGATCGTAACCCCAAAGGAAATTGATGAGTTCATTGAGGAAATCGCCAATATCGTAGCGGGCGGACTGAATGCTGCGCTGCACGAGGCCGTAGATCCCGGCAATGTCGGGGCTTATACCCACTGATCGTACATCAGCCATATCAGGCCTGCTCAGACTGCCGCAAGGCAGCGCCTGGGCGGGCTTTTTTATATGTTTCATACCAAGCAGAAGGGTCCCGGTATGCCTGGCTGCTATGTTCTCTCATTTTCGGTTCTAGTATTCCTCTTTCACTCATAGATTTGGAGTATAAGAGATTACAGAGGGCTGGAGGAGGACATAACAATAATGAATAGAAAATGGTTTCAGCTATGGAATATCGGCCGACTGCGCAGCAAGCTGCTGGATGTTCTGTCGCTGGGGAGAACGATGCTGCTGCTGGCCGGAGGTTCACTTGTGTTTTTCATGCTGCTTGGAGCCGGTGGGGTGGCCGGGCAGAAGCTGAACTCTTCACCCATTGCCTCAATGAAAGGGTTGGCAGCATCGCTCTCCAGCGGGTTTTTCATGGAACTGCTGGGCATGGAGGTTCCGCATCTGCCGCAAGGAAGTGCCCCTTCCGCATTTTCGGGCAAAAACGTAACCTCCTTCGTTTTCCGCATGCTGACCAGCGTTGATCCGGGAGACCCAAAAAGCCTGCTGTCCCGCGAGATGCCGGGTCTGGCGGCGGATGATCCTTTTCTGCTTCGGGTAGGCTCTGGCGGCGCTTCGGGTGCTCCTGCCGACTACCATCCGGGAACAGACGGAGTGGCGGCAAACGAATCGGCAAACGGAGCGGGCGACAAGAATGCAGCAGGGACAGACGTAACGGAGCCGGCGCATACCGATGGAGCGGACGAGCCCGGCGGTGAAGCAGACACACCGCAGCCGGAAGCTACGACGGCACCGGATGCAGCAGGAACAGGTGAAACGGGCAATAACAGCGGCTCAGGGAAGACATCTGAACCTGGCGGCAGCCAGGATACCTCGGTCAAGCGGATATTAATCTACCATTCCCATCCCCGCGAGGCTTATAATCCGCTGCTTGGAACTGAGAGCGACAATCCAAGCTCTGCCGTTCCATCCAAAAATGTAATGATGGTAGGCTCATATATTGCCAAGCGGCTGGAGCAGCGCGGGATTGGGACCGTCCATTCCCAGGAGGACTACGCAACAAAAGTGCCGGATTACAATTGGAATTTTTCCTATAAATATTCACGAATTACGGTCAAAGCAGCTTTAAGCGCCAATCAGGAAATGAGTGAGATGATAGACATTCACCGCGATTCGCAGCGCCATGGCAAAACTACCGCCGTAATTGACGGCAAAAGCTACGCCCAGGTGTATTTTATCCTCGGTCATGCGAATAAGGATTGGAAGAAGAATGAAGCCTTTGCCAATCAAATTCATCAGCTTCTGGAGAAGAGCTATCCGGGGATATCCCGCGGGATCTGGGGCAAGTCATCGGGAAATGGCAACAATGGCGAATACAATCAGACCCTCTCACCTAACAGTGTATTAATCGAAGTAGGCGGAATCGACAATTCGGCGGATGAGCTGAAGCGGACGGCGGACATTCTGGCTGATGCCATCGCCGATGTGTACTGGAACAGTCATGACGCTGAAAAAGCGGCTGCGCCTGGCTCTGGCTTGGACAATACGAAGCAGGATGAGAACATGCAAGGCAAGACGGGAAAAGCCGCCGCGGGCGGGACATCTTAAGCACGTATGAAGGAGTGAATGAAATGTCGCGGGTCGGAAAAAAATTGGCTATGGTAGGAATCTGGACGGGCATTGGCATACTCATAGGCATGCAGTTTGGAGGGAGCGTCGGAACCAAGGTTGCCCGGGTGTTGCCGGGCTGGAGCGGGGCAACCGGGGCAGTACAAACTGCCCCAGCCTCCCCGGCGTCAGGCGTCCAAAATAATCCGGCAACGGGTACGGTCCAAGGTGGTCAGGCCTATGTCTACCTTCCAGTAACCGTGGACCCGGCAACCGGCGCTTACACGGTTGCTCCGGTACAGACGCAAAGTCCTGCCGGAGCTCCCTCCTCCGGCAGCCTGCCTCAGCAGGAAGTGAAGGATTACAGTACTAAAAGCCCCGAGCAGCTTCTAATTCCTGAGGAACAGAAGCCTACCGTAGACAAACTTGCCGATAAAACGGCGGGCCTCCTGCAGCAGGCCTCCCAGAAAAGCATCCGCTGGGTGGTCTCCCTGTTCGACTCCGCTGAGAAGTGAGCTTTTGCCCTTTCTTTGCACTCCCCCAGGCAACGGGATTGATGGCCGAAGCCCGTACTGCTATAATAAGAAGATTAACATTAGGCTTTCTGTGGGGGTAAGGAATGACTGACGTTCAGAAAAGACAACAACAAATCCGCAATTTCTCGATTATTGCACATATAGACCATGGCAAATCGACACTGGCTGACCGTATCCTGGAATATACAGGCGCACTCACCTCGCGTGAAATGCAGGAGCAGGTGCTCGACCAAATGGATCTGGAGCGCGAACGCGGCATTACCATTAAGCTGCAGGCGGTACGCCTCACTTATCGTGCCGATGACGGGCAGGAATATTTGCTGAACCTGATTGATACACCGGGGCATGTCGATTTCACCTATGAGGTTTCCCGCAGCCTTGCGGCCTGTGAAGGCGCCTTGCTGGTAGTGGATGCGGCCCAGGGGATCGAAGCGCAGACATTGGCTAACGTATACCTGGCGCTGGACAACAATCTGGAGATTCTCCCTGTAATCAACAAAATCGACTTGCCGAGCGCTGACCCTGAACGGGTGAAGCAGGAGATCGAGGACGTAATCGGTCTGGATGCCAGCGAAGCCGTGCTGGCCTCTGCCAAAGCCGGCATCGGCATCAAGGAAATTCTGGAGCAGGTGGTTAAGCAGGTTCCAGCACCAACTGGCACTTCCGATGCTCCGCTGAAGGCGCTGATTTTTGACTCCCACTATGATCCGTACAAAGGCGTTATCGTCTATGTCCGTGTTATGGATGGCAAGATCCGCGCAGGCTCGAAGATTAAGATGATGGCTACGGACAAGGTGTTTGAGGTAATTGAAGTTGGTGCATTCATGCCGCGTATGAGCATTGTGGAAGAGCTTAATATCGGGGATGTCGGCTTCATCGTTGCGGGAATCAAGCATGTCGGCGACACCCGTGTCGGTGACACCGTAACGGATGCCAAGAACCCTACGCCGGAGCCGCTGCCCGGTTACCGGAAGATTAACCCGATGGTATACTGCGGTCTCTATCCGATTGAAACCTCGGATTATAATGATTTGCGCGAAGCGCTGGAGAAGCTTCAGCTTAACGATGCTTCACTCAGCTTTGAGCCGGAAAGCTCAAGCGCGCTTGGCTTTGGTTTCCGCTGCGGCTTCCTGGGACTTCTGCACATGGAAATTATCCAGGAGCGGATTGAGCGTGAGTTCAATCTCCCGCTGATCACCACGGCGCCAAGCGTTATTTACCGCATCAAGCTGACCAATGGCGAAACGCTCCAGATTGACAACCCATCGCACTATCCGGAGATTGGCACCATTGATTATGTGGAGGAGCCTTACGTCAAAGCCGGGATCATTGTTCCGAACGATTACGTGGGTACCGTTATGGAGCTGTGCCAGAATAAACGCGGTGAATTCGTCAATATGGAATATCTGGATGCCAACCGGGTGACGATTACCTATCAGATTCCTTTGTCAGAAATCGTATATGATTTCTTTGACCAGTTGAAATCGGGCACCAAGGGATATGCGTCCTTTGACTATGAAATATCCGGCTACCGCCAGTCCAACCTCGTCAAGATGGACATCCTTCTTAACGGGGAGCAGGTCGATGCCCTGTCGTTCATCGTCCACCGTGACCGCGCCTACAACCGCGGCCGCATCATCTGCGAGAAGCTGCGCGGCATCATTCCTCGCCAGATGTTCGAGGTGCCGATTCAGGCGTCTGTCGGCACGAAGATTGTGGCCCGCGAGACCGTTAAGGCGATGCGCAAGAACGTACTCGCCAAATGCTACGGCGGCGATATTTCGCGTAAGCGGAAACTGCTGGAGAAGCAGAAGGAAGGCAAGAAGCGCATGAAGCAGGTCGGCAGCGTTGAGGTGCCGCAGGAAGCGTTCATGGCGGTGCTTAAGATTGATGAGTAGCAGCAAATGAATCTCCGCCCAATGCGAGCTGGATTTGTAAGCGGCGTGTTATGCAAGGGAAGCCAGTCGGCTTCCCTTTTCTCGCTAGATATTTGTAAAGGTATTTACAGGCTGAGTCTCAAAAATAAATAAAAGGGCAGAAGTAACGGAGGGGAAGTTTGGAACTGGAGGAGCGGTAGCGTCCGCCTTTGTATTCAGATGTTATCCGCTAAGCGGTATAATCAAAAAACATCTGAATACAACAGCGGCCGGAAGTCCAAACATTCCCCGCAGTTACGACCAGACCCAATATGAAATCTATAGATCAGCTTATATTGAACAAAGGAGACAGCTATGACAAACGTTAATAATGGCCGTCCCCCGGAGGCCGTATACATTCATATCCCGTTTTGTACGAATAAGTGTTTTTATTGCGACTTCAATTCCTATGTGCTGAAGGATCAGCCGGTCATGGATTACCTGCATGCGCTGGACCGGGAGATGGCGCTGACGGTGAAGCAAACGCCGCCCGGTGTGATCAAGACGATTTTTGTGGGCGGGGGAACACCGACGGTGCTGAAACCGGATGAAATGGCTTATTTTCTGAAATCCGTGCGCACCCATTTCCCGCAGTGGGATGAGAATATAGAGTTCTCAATGGAAGCCAATCCCGGCACCACGGACAAAGACAAGCTGACAGTAATGAAGGAGGGCGGCGTCAACCGGGTCAGCTTTGGCGTCCAGGCTTTCCAGAATGAGCTGCTGAGCGGCATTGGCCGGATTCATAATGTGGATGATGTCTACCGCAGCCTGGAGAATGCGCGCAGTGTCGGCCTGGACAATCTGTCGGTCGATCTGATGTTCGGCCTGCCGAATCAGACGGTAGATATGCTGAGAGAAAGCATCCAACGGGCACTGGAGCTGAACCTTCCACACTATTCTATCTACAGCCTTAAGGTGGAGGAGAATACGCTTTTCCACACATTGTTCAATAAGAACAAGCTTCCGCTGCCCAGTGAAGAGGACGAACTGGAGATGTACCTGCTGCTGATGTCCACCATGGAGGCTGCGGGCTACGGCCAATATGAGATCAGCAATTTCGCCAAACCGGGGATGGAGAGCCGGCACAATATTACGTACTGGCGCAATGAGGACTATTACGGCCTCGGCGCAGGAGCGCATGGATATGTGAAGCGGCAGCGGCATATGAATATCAAGGGCGTCAATCCTTATATTGAAGCTTCGCACAGCGGACTGCCGCGGCTGGACACGTTCATGATCTCCGAGCAGGAGGCGATGGAGGACTTCATGATGGTGGGCCTGCGCATGCGCGAGGGCGTGTCTGACCGTGCTTTCCAGGCGCAGTTTGGAAAAGCGATAGCGGATGTTTTTGCGCAGCCACTGAGCAAAATGCTGTCCGCCGGGCTGCTGGAGCCAAGCGGGGACAGCTACCGTCTGAGCAAACAGGGCATCCTGTTCGGGAATGACGTATTCGGTGAATTTGTCGGTGCTTTGACAGAGGTTTAATTTTAAAATACCTCTTGAATTGTAATTCACCCTGTTGTATATTTATTCATATTAACAACGAGGGGTGAGTCAAAGTGCTTGTCAAAACGGAGATGTTCCGCCAGCCGGCTCCTGCGGGAGACCATAAAGTGATATGCAGGAATGCTACAGTGGAGGATGTTGAGCCGCTGTATTTAATGATAGAGGAGTACGCCCAGCGCGGAATTATGCTGCCCCGTTCTAGGCAAGCGCTGACCCGCCAGATCGACCAGTTCGTTGTTGCCGAATTGGACGGCAAATTCATCGGCTGCGGATCACTGTTCAGACTGGGCGCTGATCTCGTAGAGGTCCGTTCCATCGGCTTGCGTGATGAGGGCAAGGGCAAAGGCGTTGGCTCAATGATTCTGGAGAAGCTGACGGAAGAGGCCAGACGCCAGAAGATCCCCAAGATTATGGCCCTGACCTATGCGGTGGATTTCTTCCTTAGAAACGGGTTCACCGTTGTTGAGAAGGAAATTTTCCCGGAGAAGGTATGGACGGATTGCGTGAACTGCAAGAAGCAGCATGCCTGCGATGAAATCGCCGTGCTTAAGAAGCTGGATTAATCGCAGCGTAGGATATAAAATACAGAACCCCCTTTCTGCCGGGCGAAAGCCAGTTGCGGAAAGGGGGTTTTTTTGCTAACTATTGAGGTAAATCAGCGTTACGATTACTTTACGTAAATCAGCTTACGCTGCGCTTCTACCAGCTTGGCCAGTTCAGGCGTGGCGTAAGCCGAAGGATTAAATACAGCAAACTTGGTGTTGTAGATTATGGTTCGTCTGGTGCCGTCGATCAGCTCTATTTCCAGCCAGTAATCTCCGCCAGCCAATCCTTTGTTTTCTTTATATAGCTGCTTGAATGGAACATATTTCAGCTTTGGATATTCCCTAATGAACACTTCAGCCGCTTCCGGTGAGAAATCCTTCAGAGGACTGCTATCCATGCCGCTGATAAAACGGACGGTCTTAATCTTGCCTGCGATATCAAGCAGATCATTCATGGTTTGAGCCGTGGGATTATCGCTAGCCACAAACAGCCTGTCTCCTGCTATTAGCCGGGCCGGGGTTTTGTAGCCCTTTACTTCGTAGAGCTTCGTGCCCACTTCCAGCAGAGTAGCATCTCCATCCTGCATGGGCTCCCGGGGACAAGTATGATCGGCTTTGCGGTAGCGGATATCGCCGACTTCCTCACCTTTTTTAATCCCGCTGATGTCTTTGTCATAATTATCTGTGTATACAATGCCCTTCCATTGAAAGACAGAAACATAGTCTACCTCACCGTAATAACACTTGTTTGAACCTATCCTCTCCGGCATTCCGCCCGGCGTGCAGCCTGACAGCATAAGCACTGTTATTATCACAGCGGACAAGGAAACAGACCATAATTGAAGTGACTTCATTTCATCCCCCCTTAACTATCAGACGAAGAATAAGGTGATAGGTTGCTCATTTTATCCGAAATTATGGATTTACCTTGAATAAAATGGAAAGCTGCTGTATTCTGAGAATTAGTACGTTCGTTCAATTCTATTGAGGATGGTTGAGCTATGAATAAAAGGCACTATGACAGTGACGCGACCCGTTCAATCATTGCGGATAAGGCAGCGCGTCTCTTTGCGCAAAAGGGTTTTGCCGGAACCTCCATTGCTGATATTTCCAGAGAGTCCGGCTGCAGCAAGGGGCATATTTATTATCATTTTGAGAATAAAGAGAAGCTTTTTGTCTATTTGGCGCAGGAGACAATGCGTTCATGGAAAGAACGGTGGGACGAGGTTGCCGTCAATTATGCCACTGCTGAAGAGAAAATGTACGCCATAGCCCGTTTCGTGCAGAACAATTACAAAACCCCGCTGCTGCAGGCTGGTCAAGAAGTGGGCAGCAACCCGGCTACTTCACCGGAGACGGTAGCACAACTGAGAGGGCTCGCTTCAACCCCTATGCAGGCGTATTATGAAATTTTCAAGCTGGGAATGCAGACTGGGGAGTTCGGCCTTAGAGAAGAGGAATTGGAGTCTACAGGCTTTTTATTCGGAACCTTGCTTGGCGGGTTGTGCCAATATCTGTTCACGATGGGGCCGGAAGCCTTAGAGGTGCTATTTCAACGGAGCGTGACTGTTTTTGTGGACGGGATTCGCAGTAAGGGGTAATGGACACGAGACTCCTTCTGTTTAAGTAGATTAGAACGAACGTACTATTTTGTTCCAAAGTGCTACACGATTGATTACATAATAATATATGAAAATGGAGAGATGTAAGATGAGCCAAGCTAAGCGGGTAGGGATCGTTACCGGAGGAGCCTCAGGAATTGGCAAAGCTTTGTGCAAGGAACTCCTGGAAAGAGGGGTGTATGTTGTCATTGCTGATCTCAATGCTGAAGAAGGAGTCCGAGCGGTGGCTGAGCTTGAGAGGTTGGGCGGGGAGTGCCGTTTCGCTCAGTTAGATGTTACAGAGGGGACGGCTGTGGAAGATCTGGTCAGCAGTGTCTACCGGGAATTTGGGCGTTTGGATTACCTGTTCAACAATGCGGGAATTGCCATGTACGGTGAGATTTGTGATATGACGGAGCAGAACTGGAAGAGGATTATGGATGTGAATGTATGGGGGGTGATCTACGGAGTACAGGCAGCATACCCTTTAATGAAAGAGCAGGGATTTGGTTGTATTGCGAACACCGCGTCTGCGGCGGGTCTGGGGCTAGCTCCGGGAAGTGGTGCTTATTCTGCGTCCAAACATGCAGTGGTGGGGCTGACGGCCTCCCTTCATTATGAAGCTGAAGCCTACGGAGTCGAGGTAAGCTGCTTATGTCCCGCATTTGTCGATACTCCGATTTTTGACAGCGGCGAAGCCATTCATATGGATAAGAAGAAGATGCTTGCTCAGGTGAAAAAGCAAAAGCTGATGACTCCTGAGCGTTTTGCCGCCCTCGCTTTTATGGGATTGGAGAAAAACCAAGCGCTGGTGAACCCGATGCCGCTGCGCCGGACGATGGATATTGTGTTTACACTTTTCCCCCTTCTGCACCGCAAGCTTATGCGGCTGGTTTGCCGTACAGCACGGGAAGCCCGGCTGGGCTGAATTTGCGGCAATCAACATACTGAACTGACTTGACAATGTCAAGGTCAGTTTGGTATTTTTGTATTAGTGGTTAGCACTCATCTAACCAGAGTGCTAACGAATCGGAGCTGCAGCCGACTGGAGGGAATTATATGTTAACCGAACGCCAGAGAATGATACTGAACGCCATCGTAGATGATTACATTACTTCCGCTGAGCCGGTTGGCTCGCGCAGCATTTCCAAACGCGGGGATGTAGGCTACAGTCCTGCCACAATCCGCAACGAAATGGCCGATTTGGAGGATTTAGGCTATCTGGAGCAGCCGCACACATCGGCAGGCAGAATTCCTTCGCATAAGGGCTACCGCTATTATGTGGATCATCTGGTACCGTGGAATTCCGCTGAATCGGCAGAGCTGGGCACGATCCGGACTTTTTTTGCCGAGAAGCTGAATCAGACGGAGCAGGTTATCCAGCATGCGGCGATGATCCTTTCCAATATGACGAATTATACTTCCATCCTTTTGGGGCCGGAGGTTTTTCATACTTCATTGCGCCATTTTCAGTTGCTGCCGCTGAGTGACAATACCGCCGTGGCGATTATTGTTACAAGCACCGGTCAGGTAGAGAACAAAACAGTGACGATTCCACCGGAAATATCTTTGTCGGAGATGGAGAAGGTCGTTAATTTGCTGAACAGCAAGCTGGTAAATGTCCCGCTCTACAAGCTGAAGAGCCAGCTCTATTCTGAGCTAGGAGAAGAGATGCAGCGTCATATCTCCCACTATGAAGATTTAATGAAGGTGCTGGACACGGCGCTGGAAAGTGATCATGAGCAGCGCATTTATCTCAGCGGAGCGACCAATATGCTGACCCAGCCGGAGTTCAAGGACGTCGATAAGGTCAAGAATATTCTCGATTTGCTGGAAGAAACGCCCACTCTGCTCAAAATGCTGGACCCCGTATCCGGAGGACCCGGCATGCAGGTGCGCATCGGCACAGAGAACAAGCACGAGGCTTTTGCCAACTGCAGTCTGATTACCGCTACCTATTCGCTGGACGGAAATCCGCTTGGAAGCATTGGCATTCTGGGACCGACCCGGATGGAGTACGCGCGGGTAATGGGTATACTGGGCATACTATCCCGAGATTTGACAGCAATGCTGGCTCACTGGTATAAGTGAACAGAGCGTAATTGATTTCGTGACTGATTTTAAGGAGGTGAAGACAACTTGAAAGAGGAAGAAATTCAGGAGCAGGCAATAAATGAGAACCAGACGGCTGATGAGGCTGAAGCAGAGACTGTAACAGCTAATGCCGAAGAAACCTTCGAGGAGGCTTCAGACACCGGTGAGGCGGCCAAACGCCTGCAGGAGCTTTCGGAAGAGTACCAGGCGCGTGCGCTGCGCGTACAGGCTGATTTTGACAATTTCCGCCGCCGTACCCAGAAGGAGAAGGAAGAGCTGGCGCAATACGCCACCTCCAAGCTTGTAGCTGAACTGCTCCCGGTGCTCGACAACTTCGAACGCGCAATTGTCACAGCTCCGGCCAGTCCGGAATTCGAGGCTTTTAACAAAGGTGTGAATATGATTTTCCATCAGCTTGAAGGCGTATTGAAGTCTGAAGGACTTGCGCCGATGGAATCGGTAGGACAGCCCTTTAACCCTGAATATCATCAGGCCATCATGCAGGTGGAGAGCGAGGAGCACGAAGAAGGCGTCGTGACGGAAGAGGTCCAGAAGGGCTATCTTCTGAAGGATAAGGTTCTTCGTCCCGCTATGGTCAAGGTCAGCATGTAGTCCTGTCTATATAAGCTGGGCACACTAATGATTTTTGCAAGTATTATTAATGAATAAATTCAAGAGGGGCCAAGGCTCCATAATATTTTGAGGAGGCACATTACTGTGAGTAAAGTTATCGGTATTGACTTAGGAACTACCAACTCTTGCGTTGCTGTTATGGAAGGCGGCGAAGCCGTCGTTATCCCGAATCCGGAAGGCGCGCGCACAACCCCCTCGGTTGTAGGCTTCAAGAAGGACGGCGAACGTATCGTGGGCGAAACAGCCAAACGCCAGGCGATTACGAACCCGGACCGCACAATCGCTTCTATTAAACGCCACATGGGTACAGGCCACAAAGAAAGCATCGACGGCAAGGATTATTCTGCACAAGAAATTTCGGCCATGATTCTGCAAAAGCTGAAATCCGACGCCGAGGCTTACCTGGGCCAGACGGTAACACAAGCCGTTATTACGGTTCCTGCGTATTTCAATGACAGCCAGCGTCAAGCTACGAAGGATGCGGGCAAAATCGCCGGTCTGGAGGTTCTGCGTATCGTCAACGAACCAACAGCAGCGGCTCTTGCTTACGGTCTGGAGAAATCCGAAGATCAAACGATTCTCGTCTATGACCTTGGCGGCGGTACCTTCGACGTATCCATCCTTGAGCTGGGCGACGGCTTCTTCGAAGTAAAAGCAACCAGCGGTGACAACCGTCTTGGCGGCGACGACTTTGACCAAGTGGTTATGGATTTCCTCGTAGCTGAATTCAAAAAAGAGCAGGGCATCGACCTGAGCAAAGATAAAGCAGCGGTACAACGTCTGAAGGATGCTGCGGAAAAAGCGAAAAAGGAACTGTCCGGCGTACTGACAACTACCGTATCCCTTCCGTTCATCACGGTTGTTGACGGCGTACCTCAGCACTTGGAAGTTAACCTGACCCGCGCTAAATTCGACGAGCTGACTGCCGGTCTGGTTGAACGCACACTGGGACCTACACGCCAGGCACTGAGCGATGCAGGCATGACTCCGGCTGATCTGAACAGAATCGTGCTCGTGGGCGGTTCCACACGTATTCCTGCCGTACAGGATGCCATCAAGAAGCTTACCGGCAAAGAGCCGCACAAAGGCGTTAACCCGGATGAAGTGGTGGCCCTCGGTGCAGCCGTTCAAGCGGGTGTATTGACTGGTGACGTAAAAGACGTGGTATTGCTCGACGTAACTCCGCTGTCCCTGGGTATTGAAACTGCAGGCGGCGTATTCACCAAGATGATCGAACGCAACACCACGATCCCTACAAGCAAATCGCAGGTGTTCTCGACCTTTGCCGATAACCAGCCAAGCGTGGAAATTCACGTGCTGCAGGGTGAACGTCAAATGGCGAACGGCAACAAAACGCTGGGACGCTTTATGCTGAACGAAATTCCACCGGCACCACGCGGCGTACCGCAAATCGAAGTAACCTTCGATATTGACGCTAACGGTATCGTTAATGTATCTGCAACCGATAAAGGCACGAACAAGAGCCAGAAGATCACCATTACTTCCTCCAGCGGCCTGAGCGATGCAGAAGTAGAACAAATGATGAAGGATGCCGAACTGCACGCTGAAGAAGACCGCAAGCGCAAAGAATTGGTAGAAGCGAAGAACTCCGCTGACCAACTCGTGTATTCCACCGATAAAGTCATCAAAGACCTCGGCGACAAAGCAGATGCTGCTGAAGTAGACAAAGCTAATGCTGCCAAGGATAAGCTGAAAGCAGCACTGGAAACTGACAACCTGGAAGAAATCAATGCGGCTACAGAAGCGCTGACTGAGATCGTACAGCAGTTGTCCGTGAAGCTGTATGAGCAGGCTGCACAGGCTGAGCAAGGCGCAGAAGGCGGCCAGGGAGCTCCAGAAGGCGCGAAGAAAGACAATGTTGTAGACGCCGACTATGAAGTTGTTGACGACGAGAAGAAATAAGGGTAACTTTAAACGATAAGTTTATTTGTTCGAAGGGAAGGTCAAGACCGGGGCATCCCGTGTTTTGGCTTTCCTTTTAACATGTTACAGGGATACTGAGTATTGATGTACGGAGGTGAAAGCAGTGGCAGACAAACGCGATTATTATGAGGTTCTGGGCCTCGGAAGAGATGCTTCAGACGATGAAGTGAAGAAGGCGTACCGCAAGCTGGCGCGCCAGTATCATCCGGACGTCAACAAGGCGAGTGACGCGGAGGCTAAATTCAAGGAAGTGAAGGAAGCCTACGATGTGCTTAGCGACAGCCAGCAGCGCGCGCGTTATGACCAGTATGGACATGTTGATCCTAACCAGGGAATGGGCGGCGGCTTTGGCGGCGGCGGAGATTTCGGAGGACTTGGCGACATCTTCGATATGTTCTTCGGCGGCGGCGGACGGCGTGATCCGAACGCACCGCAGCGCGGCGGCGATTTGCAGTACACAATGACCATTGAATTCAAGGAAGCGGTATTCGGTAAAGAAACCGATATTACCATTCCGCGAACGGAGACCTGCGATACCTGCTTCGGCTCCGGTGCCAAAGCAGGTACCAAACCGGAGACCTGCTCCGTATGCCACGGCAGCGGCCAGCAGGAATTTGTGCAGAATACACCGCTTGGACAAATGCGTAACCGCCGTCCTTGCTCACACTGCTCTGGTACAGGCAAGATTATTAAGGAAAAATGTACAACTTGCGCCGGACAGGGAAAAGTCAAGAAGCAGCGCAAGATTCATGTGCGCATTCCCGGCGGTGTTGATGACGGCGCCCAGCTTCGCATGACTGGCGAAGGCGAAGGCGGCACACGCGGCGGCCCGGCAGGTGATCTGTACATTGTTATCCGCGTGAAGTCGCATGACTTCTTCGTGCGCGAGAACGATGATATTATGTGCGAGGTTCCCTTGACCTTTGCCCAGGCAGCGCTTGGCGACGAGATTGAAATTCCTACCCTGACGGAAAAAGTGAAGCTCAAAATCCCGGCAGGCACACAGACAGGCACCTTCTTCCGGCTTAAAGGCAAAGGTGTTCCGCATCTGCGCGGCTCCGGAACAGGCGACCAGCATGTGCGGGTCATCGTCGTTACCCCAAGCAAGCTCAGCGAGGAACAGAAAGACCTGCTCCGCCAGTTCGCCTCCTACAACGGGGAAAATACGCATGAGCAGGAGCAATCCTTCTTTGACCGTGTGAAACGCGCGTTCCGCGGGGAGTAAGTGTTGCTGGCTCCGTTTATCAGCAATTCTGAATAAATACACTAAGCCCCCAATCTCCGTGTATCGGGTGATTGGGGGCTTTTTTGCTGCGCACAGAAACGGCTACGCGCCTATGACAGGACACGGAGCCGTTTCATATAGCGTCTTCGAATGTTGCCTTGAACTTCACGTTATTTGGAGAGAAAATCCTCAAGCACCCGGTGTAGGATGGCGGCTGCCTGTGCACGGGTCAGAGTACCTTGTGGATTGAAGGAACAATCTACAATAGTATCAACCAATGGACAAGCTAACAGCGTTGTTGAGGCAGGTAACTGTAATCGACAACGACGCAGTAAACGGGAGATCAAGGCGTTTGTGATCAGACGCAAAAACTGGCCGTTTACGAATACAACCCGAATGGGAGGATCCGCGATTTATAAGTTGATTGAAGAGTAAGTTGTGTTACTGTTCGAGCAGGCCACAGCATAATCTTCAGCAGCCCCAGTGATGTAGTTGTACACGCTCTGGTCTCCCTTGCTACCGGTCTCTTGCCGATGTCGATTCATCCACCATACACCTATTCCAGTTATTAGTGTGGGCTATTTTTTTATGCTAACCCTGTATTTCCTAATAACCTACATCTACACTTACGGTAGGAAATGGATTTCCATATAAATCGTAAGCCGTTAATCTTACATAGTAACCTCCTGGCATTTTTGATTCTTGATAGTAAGTCCATGAAGTTGCGGAACTATTTAAAGTACTGGTTTTGTTCAGAGTATTCGATACGATGGATATTTCATATTTTGAAATACCCTGAGATGGCTTATCCCATACTACAGATACGTGATTCGTGCTTGTTTGTCTTACACGGAAATTACTTGGTACCTGTAGTGGAGTAGGTGTTGGAGTAGGTGTTGGTGCTAGTGTAGGAACTGGAGTAGGTGTTGGTGTTGGAGTAGGTGTAGGTGTTGGAGTAGGTGTTGGTGTTGGAGTAGGTGTAGGTGTTGGAGTAGGTGTAGGTGTTGGAGTAGGTGTAGGTGTTGGTGTTGGTGTTGGTGTTGGTGTAGGTGTTGGAGTAGGTGTAGGTGTAGGTGTAGGTGTTGGAGTAGGTGTAGGTGTAGGTGTAGGTGTAGGTGTAGGTGTTGGTGTTGGCGCTAGTGTAGGAGCTGGTGTTGGTGTTGGTGTTGGTATAGGTGTAGGCATTGGTGTAGGCATTGGCGTCGGTGTTGGGGAAATAGTGCTTTCTAACGTATTAATGTCAGTTAATCCACTAGCATAAACCGATTGAGATGTAGCTAATAAAGCGATACTCAAAATTGCAATAAGCTTTTTTTTCATCACGAATTCATCTCCTTTGATATACTTTGCGTTTTTTGAAAGTATTATTTTTCTTTCATTCCTATCTCTGGATATTATATTGCAATATATTGGTACTGGTCTATATATTTTTTAATTTTAGAAGCTGAACAGTCAAAAGGTCTGATGAATTTCAGTTGTATTTTACAATAAGTTCACAATTTTTTTATTTTTCTACAAATATACAAAAAAATCGACAAAATAGAACTATTTCAAAAAAATGGCTTATGTCGTATTATATTACTACTAGTAATTTGGCAAGACTAGAAGTGTTTTTTACACGTTTAAAAGTAATATAGTATCGATGAAAAGTTGGCCAACTTTCATTATAACCTTAATCATTCCAAAATAAAGGAGAGCGAAGTCTATAACTAAAATAAAATATTTTATTTATGAGCATTCTAATTCCTTGTGACTAACGCTTATATTGAGGAATGCAGGGTGCTCTTTAGTTTTGTTTTAGGGAAGTAGGTTTGTTACAACGGCTAAATGTACTTCATACTTCAACATAAGGAGAATAGAATAAAATGAAAAAAAGAATACTTTTAATTATATTCATTTGCTTAATCACAACCACTCAGTTCATATATGCTGCTCAAAAATCAGAGGTTTTGCAATATGACAGTTCCAATAGATTAGTGAAGAGAGTCTACTCGTATAGCTCAGGTACAAGATATGAGATTACTTATACTTATGATTACAACGGAAATCTAGTTAGTAGTAAAGGAGCAAAGTTTACTCCAACTCCTACACCAACACCGACTGGCCCCCCTGCCACACCGGTACCAACAGTTCCACCCGCGACACCAACTCCAACTATTCCAACACCTAAAAATTTCAAAATTAAATCGGCTGGCACAAATACTATTACCGTGGTTTGGGATGCCCCCGTTGCGAGCGTTGGAGTTGCTAAGTACAAAATTAGTATTGTTTCGCAAGAATTAAATATAACTGAGGAATTAGACTCAACTAAGACAAAGTGGACTTACTTTCAAGAATTCAAACTCTTACCAAAAGCATATTCAGTTAAACTTATTGCGTATACGGCTTCCGGTATCGCATCTACACCGACAGAGATCGATGTTGGCTTTTAAACACAGAAAGTTAGCATCAATAGGCACAAAGTACCCCGTAACAAAATGAACTAAAGGTTCGCTATGTCATATAACATACAAGATCAAGTTCAATGGAGGAGTTACATTGAGAAAAAAATCGCTAATTGAAAAAATATTTTTAATTATTCTTAGCTTATCAATTGTATACCCTAATCTAACAATCAAAGCAGAAGGGAAATTCGATTCAAATGGATCTAAGGGAACCCAGAGTGCAAAACAGGGTGTATCTCCTTCTTCTCCACAGCCGTCTCCCACTCCACAACCACTATTGGAGCCAACCGCAACTTCTTCACCGGAATTCAAGGATGCTCCGAACATAAATAGTAAAATGTCGCTCCAATCTAAGGCTGTTCCCCCTATAACTTCATCAGTAGCAGAAGATGTCTACAATGCAGGATCAATGGAAATCATTGGTATCCTAAAAGCGTTGACCTTAAAGAAACAAGCGGAAACAAAATCATTACCGATGCTTTTTTCTATTAAATCCTCAAATAAATCATCAACCAACCTTTCAAAAGAAGAAATTGAAAGGTTGGTACTTTCAGGAGCATCAGTAGAAGATCTTTATTGGATCAATTTACTGCTTCAATACTTTCCGTCAAAAAAAGCATCTGATTTATGGAATCTAAAAAAAAATGGGAAGAACTCTTGGGAGCAAGTTTGGAGTGTCCTGGGAGAAGACGGTATTGAAGACAACATCACAGTAGGAGACAGTGTCTATTCTGATGTATCATCTTTGGATCTGCTAAAGAACAAGCTGACGGTAACCAAATCGGTGTACCAAGAATTACAATCATTTCTTAAAGTAACCTCCAGCAATCTTCAAGCTAACTCTTTTGATGCTAATGTCAACAGTGTTTTTAGTGGCCTCATTACTCAACAACAAATCAATCAGACTAACAAACAACAATATTCAGATCGTAGTGGTAGCAGTGAACTGATTGATCCTGCATCGGGAGCTTTAACATGGAAAGAAACAGAAATCAGCCTACCGGGACGGGATGGTCTCGACCTTAATATTGGTGTAATGTATAATTCCAATCAATCGTTTGCATATATGCGAAATTATGAAAGTAGTGGAGGGATCAAAAAGTATAATTATCTCAATTCACGTTATGATCTAGGGGTTGGCTGGTCCTTTCAGTTCCCATCAGTACAGATGGCAGATGGTTACAAATATTATCATGACGGACAAGGAGCTGTATACCAAATAGATCTTGATACCTATTCTGGTCAACAAAGTTATTCTCATCTTGTAGGATATCAAGGGAAAAAAATTCGATTTATGAAGGATGATCTAGGCACATTTACTAGTGGAAAAGCTTCGTCAGCGTATTATCTTGAATATTTGGATAAGAAGCGTGAGTATTTCGACAGTGATGGGATCTTGTTGGGAATTGTTGATCGTTTTGGAAATACAATTAAATTCCAACATGTCGATCGTGCTCTTTATGATGGGAACCACAAGGTCATTTCCGTTATCACAGACAGCTTAGGCAGAACAGTAAACTTCAACTATGAGAATAACTTAAGTACTACAGGTACATTTGCAGGAGAGAACATCGTAGTTACAGTTAATGCAAATGGTACAGAGTCGCAGCGAGTTATCTTTACCAAGACGAGAGCTTCACTTACTTTCAACGGAAACCCGGATGGTTATGCCCCAGTTTTATGGAAAACCACGGATCAAGTTGGGCAAGACACTGTTTTTAATTATGACAGCAGTAATTTTGCGAAATTTAATTATGGCACCAAACTCATTGATGGTAACGCTGGTTCCAATAGTTATCATAGATTGATCAATGTGACGTATCCTACATCTTCTACGAATTATAGCTATGAGATGGTTGATCGAAATTTAGGATCGAATGGGATTGGACAAGAATATAGAGTAACTTTGAGAAATGACATCCTTTCTAACAAGTACAATGAAGTGAAGTATTCATACTCTGGAGATTATATGGGTGACACTGCCTCGTACAACCCAAAACCATTAGATGCTTCATACATCTTCTCATCTACTAATACTGTAAAAAGAACTACAGGGGTGAATGGATTAACCACTACGACAACCTATAATGGCGACCAACAACTGCTCTCAACTTCTGTGCAGCCGGCAAATGGTGAACGGAGAGTTATTGCAAATACCGCATTTGATTCCGTGTTAACTCATTCTCCAACCCAAATTCGAACTTCGGAATACGGAGCGGGAGATTCGGATGATACGGCAAATCAGACATATACCGAAATTAGCTACACTGAGTGGGGTGAAGTAAAATCACAGACTCAACCGTTGTTGCCAAGTCAATTTAATGATGTCAATATGAAGCAGCATTATACAACAACGTTTACTTATGAGCCTGCGTACCATTTACTTGAATCACAATCGTGGTATCGGAATGAAGGAGATACCAGTGCAACTAGTGAGCGTTATCGTTATACTCCTGAAGGACGTATCGCCAATTTTAAAAATGCTATTAACGAAGAGATCAGGTATAGCTATAGTTACGTTAGTGGAACTAACCCAATCCAACAGGTGACTATGGAAAAGGTAGTTAAGGACAATAGTACAGAATTGAATAAATACAACACAGTTTCAAAAACAGTTGTAAATTATGCTAAGGAAGCTCAGTACGCCTATCCAACGGAGCAGCAACAGTGGATCAATATTGGCCAAACGGATCAACAAGTCATAAAAACAATAATGAATTATGACTTTGGAACTGGAAGACTAATCAGCCAGAGTGATGGAAAGGGGAGTACAACTCAATATACGTATGATACAGTAGGAAGATTAATTAAAACAGAGTATCCTAACTTCACCAATGCGAACGGAGAAGCGTACAGTGAAGTTGAGGACTTGAGCTATGAGTATGCTACTCCAGGTCTTGACAGCACAAATGCGGGAATTCGTACATTAAATTCACGATCGACGAAAACATTAACAAAAATTGCTGATGGCAGTGCCATGAAAACCTATGTCAGCTCTTATTATAATGGTTTGGGTTTACTGTTGTTGGAAGAACAATGGGATGAATATCAAGGAAAATGGGTACAAACACAATATCATTATGATGATCTGGCGCGTCCGGTATATGTGATTGATGCTGTTGGAAATACAACCACAGCCAGTTATGATGCTTGGGGACAACAGAATTTATCAACTGATACGTATGGTAACCGTTACGTGACGGAATATAATTTGAAATTACGTAATAATGTCAGCTATATGCTATCAACTGGAACAGGGGAAAAGTTAAATTATATTTCTCAAACTTATGATCATCGAGGTAATGTCACTTCCAAAATGACCTATAAGGATTGGCCAAGTCAGAGCAATCCGATAAGAGAGTCGTATCGTTACGACATCCTTGGGAATATTATCTCGTATACTGATCCTAATAATAATCAGAATACGGATGGTGTGACTACTAGCTATAGTTATGATCAACTTGGCAGACTGGTTTCTCTTAAGAATGCCCTTAACCAGACAACATTCTACACTTATGATGGAAATGGAAAAGTTACCAACATTACCGTTAAGGCAGCTAATGGGTTGACGGAGACTGTGAGTAATAAAAAATACAACGAACTTGGGGTATTAAAAGAGAAAACAGATGGATCTTCTAATAGTGAAAAGCTACAGTATAATGTTTTGGGGTTGCCAGAAACAAAGACAGATCGAAAAGGAACCACCTTTACTTATCAGTATGATGAACGAAATCGTTTGAAATCAGAGTTACTAAATGGAAAAATAGACCTCAAAAATGTAAGTCAGGAAACGAGATATATTTTTAGTGATGGAAGAACCAATCAAAATACGATTAAAAGTTACACAAATGGAACGGAAACGGCCTCTCTTAATGAAACGGTTGACAGCTTGGGGCGCAAACGAAGTTATTATGCTGTAGCTGGTAATCACAGTGCCTATATATTAAGTCAAAAGGATGCTATAGGAAGATCAACCCAAATCAATGATTATTTTTTGAATTTTTACACAAATTATCAGTATGATAAGCAAAGAATAAACAAAGTCCAAACCAACGGTAATCAAACAATAGATGGCTCAGCTTCAGCCAACGTGTTGTATAGTTATTTTGCAAATGGACAAGTGCAATCCATTACGTATCCTACGTTAACGGACAACTCGATTTTGAAAACGGAATACACGTATAACAAAGCATTAAATTGGTTGGAGAGTGTAACTAATAAAAAAGGAAATAGTATTATATCCCAATTCCAGTACATTTATGATAATAACGGCAATGTTGTTTCTATAGTGGAAACAAAACCTGATGGTTCTAGGCAAGTTGCCAATTATGCGTATGATGCTTTAAATCGGTTAAGTATAACGAATCGTAATGGATCGACTACTAAAGAGAGTTATACCTATGATTTACAAGGTAACCGAAAGACGATAGAAATAAGTAACGAAATAGAAAAGGGATTCACTGATGCTAGTTATGCTTATAATTTAGAAAATGTTCTAACATCTGTAACTAAGGGAACGAACAAATCGGACTTTATTTACTATGCTGATGGATTAAGATTCAAGAAGTTAAACGGAGGCATTGAGACCCAGTATAACTACAATTTTAACGCTGAAGTTATTACAGAAGAAAAAAGTAATGGACAACAAGCCAATTATGTCCGTGGTGACCGGGTATTGGTGAAGAAGGAGAAAAAGGACAACAATTTCTTGAAGGACTACTATTATCTTTACAACGGTCATGGTGACGTTACGCAAATTGTGGATACTAGTGGAAAAGTCGTAAATAGTTATTCGTATGATGAATGGGGAAATATTACCAATCAGACTGAGGGAATTTCGAATCCATTCAAGTATACTGGAGAGATATACGATGAAGAGACAGGGCTTTACTATCTGCGGGCACGGTATTATGATCCTAATATTGGCCGATTCCTAAATGAAGATACGTATGAAGGGCAGATTGACAATCCGCTGAGTATGAATTTGTACACGTATGTGGAGAATAATCCAATAAATTTTACGGATCCAAGTGGTCATTACAAAAATTCTGATGACCCAGTTCTGAGGGCTCTTATCAAACCTTTTGAAGACAGTTATAACAAAGCAAAAGCTAGTGGAGATAAGAATGCGATGCAGGAGGCAGAAAAGGCAGCGGATGCGGTAAGAGTATCCTACTATGCATGCGATGAAAATAGTTTTTGCGGATCAAAAGCCAAAATACCTAACGATATTAAGTACAGAAATGATACTTACGATATGTATTTGGAGGGAAAGTACGGAAATGCCCATGAAGTCTCCATTTGGGAAGATCCCATAGCTACGATTGTCTTTACCTTAGCTACAGATGGACTATTGGCTTTTTCAAGAAGTGGACCAGTAGCAATTGAAGCGGGGCAGAAATTTTATCAGGTCACTTCAAAGGAGGCAGCAAAAGAAATAATGGCAAGTGGGGTGTTAACAGGATCAAAGCAGGAAGCGGGTCAAATTTTTGTTTGGACTACCAAGCCAACATTGGCACAAGCAAAAAATTCTGGAGCGCGATCATTGGAAACCGTAATTGAATTCGAAATTCCCAGTGGCGCACTTGCTGTCGATAGGACAGTCGCTGAAAATTTACAACGATATGCTAGAGCGGCAAGAGGACCGCTAAAAATAATAAATGTAAAGGAGATTCCTTTTAAAAAATGAAGATCCTATCCGCGCTTGATCTTGAGGATGTGTCAATTACTTGCAAACCAACGATGTTTAATTTTGAATCTGGAAAAGATAGTTTGGAACATTTTTCCTATCGCTTTATGCCCGGTAAAACCTATGCCCTAGTAAACAATGCTGGAGAGGGGGGCTGGGCCTTATCTTACCTGTTGTCAGGAAAGGGAAAAGAGTACAAGGGGGAAATTTCAATTGATGGAAAAAAGATAGAAATCGGGCTGCTAGGATCATATGGATGGTATGCTGGAGAAGGTATTCAATCCAAAAGTCCATTCTTTAAGAAAAGAATGACGATACGCGAACAATTGGAGATCGGCACATCAGAAGAACACACTGTTGATAAACTGATAGAGTCCTTTGAGCTTGCTCCCTCGCGCCTGGATAGAGATATGAAACATATCAGCAACGAACGCTGGAACGCGTCTGTAGCTATTGGACTTGCCCATGAAAAACAAGTGTTTTGTTTTCCTTGGCTCGACGATATGTGGAAGAACGCAATAATAGGAAGATTAGCGCATTGTTCAACCATTTTAAAGCAGAATAATTGTATACTGCTTATTCCAGTACAGAACATATCCAATATTGAGAATTTCATTGATGATGCTGTGTATTTGAAAGTAAAAAAATAGTATCTTGAAACATAGCAATTTAAAGAATACGAAAAAAGGAAATCCTTTTCTAGACTAGAGGATTTCCTTTTTCATTTATGGGCTTTAACCCGTTGAGTAAGCAAAGCGAGGGAAACAAAAACCACTAGCTATGCGGAGCGGGGGGAGTCCAGGCTAATCGCCCAATAGGTTTTGTATATAAAATTTTCGTTTCTGCACTTTTAGAGAAAACAGGGAATATATACAATAAAAAACAAAAAAACAATTAAGCATCTTTATGATTAAGTATGAAAAATTCAAAAGATGTGTACAGGTAAAACATTTTTTGTGTAATGAATAATAATGAATCCACTACATTACACAGGTACGCTAGTATGGAAATAAGAAAGTAGAAAGGTATGCAAAAAAGGAGCAGGTATTGTTCAACCATACCTGCTCCTTTTTCTTACAGCCGCTTAATGCGGCTCCGGTTAAAACCGAAGTGCCTTAAGGGAGGAGAGACTATTCAATCAAGCCAATCTTGCTCAGCAATTCGTAAAGAGCGGCAGCAGCCGTTTCACGTGTTGCTGGGGCAGTTGGATTGAAAGCATTACCTGCATCACTGCCGATGACGCCGGCTTTGGACAGGGATTGCAGACTGTCCTTTGCATAAGGTGCTACTTTGGCATTGTCGGTGTAAGTAGTGAACGAAGGATTAGCGGCCTTCAATTCTACTCCTGTCAATTTCAGTGCTCTGTCCAGAATAACAGCCAGTTCTTGACGGGTTACTTTCTGGGTTGGAGCAAATTTGCCGTTGCCAATGCCCAGAATAAGGCCGGCTTTGGAAGCAGCAGCAACATCTTTAGCATACCAGTCAGATGCTTTCACATCAGTGAAGTTTACGCTGGCATCAGTACGAAGACCCAGTGCACGAGTTAAAAGTGCAGTAAATTCAGCGCGCGTCAGGTTGTTGAGTGGTGAGAAAGTCGTTGCCGAAGTGCCTTGGATAATCAGCTTGTCGGCCAGTGTCTTAATGGCAGCGGCCGATTTCGAAGCAGCGATATCCGTGAAGGCAGCCGATGGTTTGCTTACTGCGGCGTATACCGAGAAGCCTGGACGACTTACAGTAACGATAGTTGTTCCATCCGCCTGAGGCGAGAATACGGAAGCAACTGGTGTTACCAGTCCGTTTTCTTCAAAGAGCACACCTGCGGTTTTCGGCTGGATCGCACCCGGTACCGTGAAGGATCTCTTGATGAAAGTATTGTTCGGAACATTCAAATATGTGCTGCCTGTTGCGGTTGTCCAAGAAGCTTCGAAGGAAACCGGAGTTCCGATTACCGTTGAACCAGCTATGCTTGCAGTCAGCTTGCTGGCGGTATCAGGGGATTGCTTGATATCGAGCTTCAAGCTTTGTCCTGCCGGGGAACCAGACAACAGAGATACCGGTAAGGATACAGCGGAACCGCCAATACTTACAATTACAGAGCTACCAGTAGGAAGACCAGTCAGCAGTTTCACTTGATCTGCAGTCAGGCTCAGTTGGGCAGCCTTATCAGTTGTTGTGGCTACAGAGATCACGACAGCAGTCTTGGTGGTCGCGGCATTTGCCAGCGCTGCCTTCAGATCATTGTCGGTTACTGTTACAGTAGTTACACCATCCTTGGATGCAACTGCTGGGGTTACAGTTACTTGCTTGGTACCTTCCTCTACCAGAGCTTTGGCTGTACTTGGGATAACAGGTGTTGCTGGTGCTGCAACGCCACCGCCACCGCCAGTGCTTCCGCCGTCTGTTGGTACAGTCGGTTTAGGGCTAGCGATATAGCGGAAAGAGGTATAAGCGGTATAGAAGGTGTCTGCTTTCGACTGGTCAATCTTGATAGGAAGTTTAGTGTTGTCTTTTGCGTTGACGGCAAGAATTTGAAGCTTGTACACCCCGTCAGTCAGATTTGCTACAGCAGGTTTGCCATTGGCATCGATTATAGGATCTCCATTGCTGTCATATGGATGATAAGTGGACCCAATGACAGTGCTATAGCTGCCCTGATTGAAGAATATTTTTGAAGATGCTGTGGCTGCATATTTGAAATAACCTTTGGTAACATCATCTAAGCCAACCAGATCTACTTCATAGTAGTTGATGTCTTTTGCTTTTAGTTTGTAGGAAAGGATGGCGGAATCGTTGCTGTACACGATCGGTTGATCAATAACCGCTTCTTGAACGCCAGTTCCCCAGCTAGGTTGCTCCAAAGTATTGTCGATATTAATAGAGAATGGCAGGTGCAGTGTTGGTTGCCCGTCTGCTTTTAGAACAACATTACCTTGCAGTAATTCCGGCTCAGCATCTGCAGAAACGTTAACCTTCAAATTGAAAGTAGAAGCACTGTATGCAGAGGCTGTAACGCTTGATTTGTCTAAGGTTGCTGATACATTATCAGAATCCGCGTAGTTCCATTCCACGGAGGCTGAATAAGTAACACTGGCATTGCTGGTGTTTTTTAATTGCAAAGTTTTAATGGCTTCATCAGAGCCTGGCAGTAACGTACCGAAGCTTGTTGACGGATTGTAGTTGATTATGTTTTTCGGCGCGTAGTTCTTGTCCAGAATAGATATAGGTTCGAGAGCTTCCAGAAGCGCAGGTGTCTTAATGGCATCTTCAACATTTGCCCGTCCTGGACCTTGAGCATAGAGGTCTACCGGCTCATCATTATAGTAGAGTCTCTCTGCAGTATTAGCGAGTGCCGCACGAATATCGAACGGTGAATATCCCGGATGCGCCTGCTTGATCAGCAGTGACAGGCCTGCGACATGCGGAGTGGCCATACTGGTACCGTTACTGCGGTGGTAAGCCTGTGAATAATCCCCACCATAAGCGGGATATGCTGAGAGTACTCCGTAACCAGGAGCAACAATATCAGGTTTGATGCTCAGATTGCCATCTACATTTGGACCCAAGGAAGAGAAGTCGGTCACTTCATCACCTGCAGTCAATTCCACATCGTAGTTCGGGCTAAAAGTGAAGGAAGTAGGTTTGTCTCCATTAGCAAGAATGGTTCTTGCCAATGCGCGGCCCTTCGAGCCTTCAATGTCGAACGTAGGAACATTCTGGTAACCATCGCCGAAATTCAAGCCGATAAAGCTGGCACGATCCGTATAGCTCTCATCCAGAACAGCTACTTTCTTACCATTGACCGTTTTGAAATTACCATTGAAAATGGCCAAGCCTTTAACGTTATGGGCTTTGGCATTGGCGATCTTGACATCGAAGGTCAGGTCACCACGGGATACCAGAACGATGGTATCACTTAAATCTCCTGTAGGGTAATCCTCATTTGCTCCCAGATTAGCATAAGCAACCTTAACGGGCTTTGTGCCAATGACGTTGGCTAAATCGGATTTTCCCAACTCATACGCCATTACATTGAATGGGAGGTCATAGGTGGCATAAGTAACAGAAGTTACAGAGTTGATAATTTCCGCTTTTAATTCGCCCGAGATAGCTTTAGTAGGGCTGGTTACTGCACCCACAGAAATTGCAAGCTGAGAAGCCGCCGGGGAACCGAGTGAAAAATGTCCATGATCCCCATTGTTACCATTGGCGATTACAGCCACAACGCCTGACAGTACCGCGTTATTAATGGCAATCGAGTCAGGGGAGTTCACGTCTTTTTCAGAGTCTGAACCCAGGGAGAGGTTGATAACATCCATGCCATCCTTCACCGCGCGCTCAATACCGTCAATGACCTGAGCGGATGAACCGGAAGATTGGCTCGGATTTTGAAGATTACGTCCCAATACCTTGTACACATAAAGATCTGCTCCAGGCGCTACACCCTTTTGGGCGACATCACCTTTGGCAGCATATTGTCCAATGATGGTGCCGGATACATGTGTACCATGAGTAGTTCCGGCATAGCCTACACCGTACGGATCTTCTGCAGGGGTCAGCGGAACTTCTTCATAAGGATCACTATCCTGATAAAATGAGTCATATCCGCCTTTATAAGCCGCTGCAATATCCGGATGCTTATAGTCTACACCGGTATCAATGACGCCGACTTTCAGACCAGCCCCAGTAATTCCGTGATCCGCTGCCCAATTGGCGTGAATCTGTTCGAGTGGAGCATTGTCGTTTCTGTATACAACCTCGGTTACAGTTTCTTCCGGAAGGGTGTACCAAGTGCTGTTTGGATAGATGGAGGTGACCCCAGAGATTTTTGCCAGCTCTGGTATCTTATTTGCCGGAACGGTAACCTCAAAGCCGTTCAAGATCGTGTTGTATTGGTAGTTGACCGTTAAGTTGATGCCATTGGCTTTTGCCTTGTCCAGAACATCAGTCTGCTGGCTCTTCACCGCAGCTTCAGTAGCTGCTTTGGCGAGGGAAGAAATCCCTTGCTTGGCGGCATATTTTCCGACTGCTGCAGGCTGGCCGCTTAATTGAACGATGACACGAACATTGTTTGAGGATTGAGTGTTAATCTCTGGAGAAATAAAAGGCTGATTTAGCTGTAATGCCGTTGCTGCTGAATTATTGTTCGATAATGGCGTCTGCAAGCTGCTGGCGGCGAATGCCGCACCTGGAATCATACCGGCTGTTACACCCAGTGACAAGGCTAGTACAGACAACTTACGAGGTAGTTTATTCCACTCCAAATGTAATCCCCTCCATGTTATGTTGTTAGATCTGGCTCACATCTCTCCTGCTTCAGACAGTAGCGCGGATTCTCCTTTTCTACTCATCCAGGTTATTTCCGTCCGAAATAGTAGGAAAAATATTAAGAAGATTTTACCACTGGTAAAATGTAAAATCTACATTAAATTTCTGAAGTTAGAAGATTTATTTTCTTTTGTATGATGCAATATATGACATGATCACTCTCCTTCTAAGGTCTCATCTATCAGAAAACCTCGAAAAAACACGTTTTTATGTGAAAAAATGCGCTTGAAGGGAGATTTCCTCACATATATTCATGCGCTGAATAAATTTTTGTTTTTATTCAGGCAGCTGCCCTAATGTGCTCTTCTCTAAGTGGAAATTACATTTATTTTACAATCTAGTGGAGAAACGTTATATACTACTTTTGTACCAGATTAAGGTAATCTAACAGCTATTTAAAATGCTGCAAAAACAATGGAAAACGATGGCATTCGGTTATGAGGATAAGAGGGATGAAATAGCGAAAACGCAAGAAGTAAGCGTAGAAGAGTTCATCGCAAGAGTCATTCGACACTAATTTGCAAAAACGGCTGCGCATCCCGGATAGGATGCGCAGCCGTTTCTTATAACAAGTTGGATATTGCTTAGCTGAACTTCACATTATTTGGAGCGAAGATCCTCAAGCACCCGGTGCAGGATGGCGGCTGCCTGTGCACGGGTCAGAGTACCCTGTGGATTGAAGGTATTAGCTCCTTCTCCTTTGAGGTAACCTTTGCTTACTGCAAATGAAATTGCATTTTTTGCATTGGCAGAGATTTTTCCGGCATCCTTGAATGTCAGTGTTGCGGAAGAAGAACTATCCGCACCCAGAGCAATAGCGAGAATGACAGCGGCCTCTTCACGTGTCAGCACATCGCGGGAGCCTGCTTCCTTAATGCGGGTTGACCAGGTGTCGCCTTTGCCGAGCAAACGGTCGAACAGGGTCAGCAGCTCAGCCTGGTTCAAGCTGTCGGAAGGCTTGAAGCTGCCGTCCGTTCCTTTTCCCGCTACAATACCATGCGCTGCAAGAATCTCGATATCTTCCTTGGCCCAATGAACGCTGAGATCACTAAAGGTAACGTTGCGTACAGCAGCGCTATAAGTGCCGTCGCCGGTAATTGTAAACTGCAGGAGGCCTTCTTTAGGAAGTGTACCTGCCTGGGAATAAGTCCACTTGCTATCCGCGGTTTCTTTATAAACCCCTGCCTTGCGGACATCCTTTTTACCGGCGTCATTCAGATGAATTTGTACGGTAACAGGTTTGCCTGTGGACCAGCCGTTCTTAATAGTCAGCAGGGAAGACCCGGGATCGACTGTTGCAGTGCTTCCCGACAAGGAAGCTTTGTCTTTGCTATCCACTAGGCTGACAGTCACTGCCAATCCGCTGCTGGTGATGAAGTCAGGAAGAGTACCTGCTGGAATAAGCAGTGTAAAGCCTGCCCCGTTGATACTCAGTGCATTGGCAGCGGTCTTCAGCTTCTCTGCTTGGGCAGAGGTAAGCGAAATTTTCACTTCTCCATACTTATTGAAATCTAAGTCGCTGACATTAATGACGGCTGTGTTATTCTCTACCTTTTGCAGTGCAGCGGTCAACGCTGCATCAGAAACGGTCAATACTGCAGTTGGTTTACCGCCTGCAGGATTTGCGGTCTCAACCAATTGTCCGGCAGTCAAGGTTGTGCCCACGGCTGGAGCCGATCCTCCTGTGGAGATCGCAGGCCCAGATGGGACAGGGTTTGTAACGACTACATTTACAGTCGACAGCCCTGCCGGAACTGTAGCTGAGTAGCTGTCGCTCCAGAGCAGAACATCCGATAGCTTAAAGGTATACGTTCCGGCGGAGGCTGGTGTAAAGGTAAACTTGCCAAGTGAGCCATTGCCCGTGCCGGTATAAGCCCCATCCGTTACATGCACACCGTATTGCAGTACATTCTGTCCATCTTCCAGAGCAATAAGGTTGGTGAATTGCGGCAGCGGCTTACCAGGGAAATTGGTTTCCTGATAGGTAGCCAGTTGTACGCTTGGCACAATGGTTGGTTCATTAAGAGTTTTACTGTAATACAGGTTGAATGTGGCACCATAAATGCCGTAGACATTGTCAGTAACCGAGAAGCCTACATCAATTGTAACCGGCTGTCCAACTACAGCTTGAACTGGAGAAGCGGCAGGAGTTACCTTGGCGCTGTTCGCATCTGTGCTGTAGCGAAGCAGTTGTGCATAATCTCCGTCTGCCGCACCGTTGCCGGCTGTGTCATATACGTAGATATAGAACTGGTTCAGCCCTTCAGCGAGAGGGACATTGATTTCAAAAGATCCGGATGGATCAATAACTCCATTTGCCTGCACCACTTCACCATTAGCTCCTGTAAAGACTGCAGCAGCTCCGAATAATTTGTTAGGATCTTCGCCTGCGGCTACGAGTTCCAAAAGAAGGTCATCCGCAATAAAGCCGCTAATGGTTGCACTTCTTGGCTCTTCTGCAGTTGTACGGTCATGCTCAGTGATTGTCAGACCGGTAACTACCGGAGCTTTCCGGTCAACAATAATGGAGAGCGTCTGCTTAGCAGGTACAGCAGTACCATTCAGAACAGGGGTGATGGAATAAATTCCATCCGGGAGCTGCACTGGTTTTTTAGTTTTTTGATCAACAACCGTACCATCCCAATCCGTGGTTTCATAGAAGCCGCGATAATATTTCTCACCAGTTGCGTATACATCACCAACTACTGTTCCAGTGGACACATCAGCCACTTCAATATGCAGACTGTTGATTGGCTCATTAACAGAGAAGGATAAGTCGGTGCTGTCCAGATAGCCGTCATCATTTGGCGAGATAATCTCTTGGCCCACATAAAGATTCGTAAGCGCGTCTGGCTTGTACTTGTCACCTACTACTACACCTAAAGGCAGTGTTAATGTCTCCGGTGTGTCTTGAGCGCCGATTTCTGTAAGTGTCAATGTAGCTTCATAGAACCCTGCAGCCGCTGTAGCATCAATAGTTAGAGGAACATTGAAGTAACCTCCGGCAGTGATATCACTAAAGGCAGGCAGAGAAATTCCTGTGTGTTCCGCTGTGCGCCAGTCAACACTGACACTGTAGGTTTTAGGTGTTGAAATGGCATCTACATAGACTGTCTTCGTAACGGTTCCAACAGACTGGAGACCAAAGGAAAGTGAACCCGTATCGTAGTCTACAGTTGGCACTGCCGGGTTGCCCGTATCGAGAACTTCGGCAACTCTGGCTAAGGAGCTGACCGCTACTACTTTGGAAAGATCAATGAGTCCTGCGCCTTGCTCAAAGACACTGTAATACTTGCCAGCACGGTCTTTAATCGGAGTTGCACTGTTGGATAAGAGGACTTTGACCTGATCCGGTGTTAAATTCTCTTTCCAATCCAGCAGCAGCGCTGCTGCACCGGCTACATGCGGACTGGCCATACTGGTGCCGTTGAGCTTGGTGTAACCATTGGAGCTTTCCCACTCAGGCACTGAGGAATTTATTCCTACGCCAGGAGCCAGGACATCAGGTTTGATATTCAGCTCCGGAAGCGCCGGTCCGCGTGAACTGAAGCCGGCAAGCAAATTGCTGGTATCCCATTTAACCTCGAAATTTACTGTATTACGCCCTGCTTTAATTTCCTGCTTAATCAAGGCGCCTTCGGCTTTGGTAATGCCATAGGTAGGAACGCCGGTGGAGTCAATGGCCATGCTTAGCTCTCCGTCAGCGTTATTGGCGATTAGCAGCCCGATAGCACCGGCTTTCTTGGCGTTGGCGGATTTGGAGACAAAGGTATAGGTTCCGCGGTCAACGAGCGCTATTTTTCCTGCTACACCTGCCTTGGTATAATCCTCTACCGTGCCTCCCAGTCCGGCATAGACGATCTCTTTTCCACTTGCTGTTCCGGGAAGCGCGGCGGATTCAGCAGCCTGAATGCCATAGACATTATTGACTACACCCACTTTAAATAAATTAACGTAAGTTGGTGTAGTGCTGGCGCCCACCGAGATGGTTCGATGCGCACCGCCCGGAGTGCCTACAGTTTCCTGTCCGGGACCTGCATTGCCCGCTGCGAGCACAACCGTAACACCCGCTTTGGCCGCATTGTCCACAGCGATGGCATCCGGTGAGTACTGCTGGTTCACATCGGAGCCAAGCGAGAGGTTAATGACATCAACACCCTTGGCTACCGCCAGCTCGATGCCTTCGATGACATCGGCAGTAGAGCCCGAGCCGTAAGGTCCAAGTACACGGTATACATAAATATCCGCTTTCGGAGCTACACTGTGGACGATGCCGGAGACATGGGAGCCGTGAGCAGTCTCATATGGCTTGCCGTCTCTTGGCAAATAACGTGGATCTGGCTTCGTTTCAAATGGATATTCGTCGTTATCTACGACGTCATATCCACCTTTGTAGGCATCTTTGAGGTAAGGATGATCATAGTCAATACCGGTATCAATAACAGCTACTTCAATACCTTCTCCAGTAGCACCCTTGTCATACAGGGCTTTTGTATGAAAGATATCGCCGTTGCCTACAGGCACTTGAGCTGATCCGCCTGAAGAAGGCGGCCCTTCAAGATCTGTGCCTGTTTCCAGCGCATGAACAGTTGTGTTAGGGAATACGGCCTTTACGCCTGGCAGTGCAAGCAGCTTGTCCACCTGATTGCCTGGCAGTGTGATTTCATAGCCGTTAAAAACCTCGGTATATTCATGCCCCGTTACAGCGCCGATTAGATCGGCAGCCGCTTTAAATGCGCTGTGCTCCATACGGAGAACGTTGTGCTGCAGTGATGGTGCAGAGCCTTTGAGAGACGGCCTTTGGCTTTCTGCAACTTTGATCGGGTCTTTCTGCAATTGGACAATGAAGGTTACTGGTGCTGAAGATGTGCTTGTTCCGGCATAATTTTGCGGCTTAATGGCTGAAGCTTTGTAGCTCTGGATGAATTGACTCAAGGAGTCCGAGGAGAAATCCAGCTTCGGATTCAGTTGTGGAGCCTGATCTTGAAGATTCGGAGGTCCGGGCAGAAAGCTGCCTGTACTGGCATAAGAAGCGGAAGGAAAGAGAACTGAAACGGCTAGACTTACACTTGCTGCGCCAATGCCAAATTTACGGATGGAGCGTTTGAACATTTAGATATCCTCCCCAGTGTCTATTAGTTTATATAGTAGGAATCCACTTAAACCTAATATATCCCTCCTTGCTTGTAGTATTGTAGAACTGAACTAATTATTGGTGAAAATTAGATTAATTTTACAGGCTAATTACCAAATGTTATATCCTACTTTTGTACCATATTCGGGGGAATAGGTGTAAAAAACGAATAAATTCTGCCCCCGGAATACAGAATATGAAGGTACAATTGTGTATGGCATTCCAGGCAGAAAGCGGGGATTCCCCTTGTCCGAAAAAAGCATACTCGCCTATTTTAAAGCACCTGAAGATGCCGAAAGCGTCTCCCTGAAGCTTCAGGCATTGCGCGTTACCGAGCTGTCCATAGACCGGTTTAGCAGATTTGGGGGGAGTGGGCTGCAAGCAGGCGTGAATCCGGTGACGGGCAACCTGGCAAGCATGGACTCCATGACCTCCGGCAGTGCGCATACCGGAATTCTAGCCGCAGCGCATACCAGTGGAAGCGGCATGAGCCATGGCGGCGATGGCGGACCGACGGGCAGAAATATTCTGCTTACCGCTATCGTGGACCTGGGCATTTATGACCAGGCCGTAACCATTATTGAAGAGGCCGGCGGAATGCTCTGAAGGCTAAATTCATGTATAACGACGGGAGGCTGGAACAGATGGATAGAGAGAACTCGAAGATTTTTTCGAAGACCGATAAGATGAAAATGCTGTACGAAGCGAAAGCGGAGGATGTAGAGTTTTCTGCGGCGGAAGCTGACCAGGATGATCTGGAGGCGCAGGAGCGTTCACTGGAGGCGGACAAGCGGCAGCTTCACGAAATTTTGAAGAAGGAATAGCTGTGAAGCAATAGCATTGAAGTTGGGCAGACAGAGAATAATAAATATGCAAAGAATGTTGCAGTAAATGCCCCACATCTGTGCAATGTCATTAAGTTAAGGCAAAGGGCCAAAAATCAAGAACAAGAGCAGGTTATCGAAAAGATAGCCCGCTCTTTTTTTACTCAAGCATATGCTCAGGTTGACACTCACCTTTATTACAGTACCTGTACTAAAAGTGCGTACTTACATATTTATAGTGCAATCTTTATACTCAAAAAAGGAAATAAATAAATTTCCATACACTCGGAAATATGGAAACTTAAGAAAGAGGGATAATTTTATGTCAAATGTCTGGAAGATTTACTTATTAGCCGCTGTTAGCTTTTTGGTTGGAACATCGGAGTATATCATAGCAGGGATTCTCGACACAGTTGCAAAAGACGTTAATGTCTCCGTCGCTGCTGCTGGTCAGCTTATTACTGTTTTTTCACTCGCCTATGCTTTTGGAACACCTTTCCTTATCGCATTTACAGCACGAATGGAGCAGCGCAAGCTTTTAGTTTATTCACTTGGCGTATTTGCGGTTGGAAATATTATCGCCGTGGTTTTACCCGGCTTTGGATTTCTTGTAGTTTCACGCATTATTCTTGCACTAAGTATGGGAGTATTCGTTGTAACCTCCTTTACTGTCGCTACCAAGATGACTCCACCTGATAAACAAGGAAGTGCAATTGCAACGCTCCTTATGGGCTTTAGCATTTCGTTGATTATCGGTGTTCCGCTAGGCAGAGTTATTGCTTCCGTTTATGATTGGAGATTAATCTTCGGAGGAATCGGTGCACTTAGTATTCTTGCGATGATCGTTATACGCTTAGTCATCCCACGCTCAAATGGCGATGAATCGGTTCCCTTGCGCAAACAGCTTGCTTTAATTAAGCAACCGAAAATAATGGTAGCCCTAATGATCACTTTCTTATGGATTTCTGGTTATTCTATTGTCTACACCTACATTTCTCCCTTCCTATTGTCGATTACAGGGATGAACAGTAAAACAGTCATCATTGCTTTATTCGCTTTCGGGATTGCCAGCTTATTCGGCTCAAAGTTTGGCGGCTATAGTACAGATAAATGGGGATTCCCCCGTACTTTATTTGTCAGTATGGTACTGCATGCAGTAGCCTTAGTTCTACTGTCATTATCAGCCCAATGGCCTGCTATCGCTTTCCTTGTGCTCATATTTTGGGCTCTCTCCGCTTGGTCAACAAGTCCTACTCAGCAATATCACTTAATGACGCTTGCTCCGGCGGCTTCAGGCATTATGGTAAGTATGAATACTTCAGTTTTACAGCTTGCTATGGGTGCGGGAGCAGGAATTGGAGGCGTTGTCGTGGAACAAGCTTCCTTAGCTTCGATTAGCTGGATTGGAGCTGCGGTTGTTGCCATCGCTGCAATAACCGTTATGGTATATTTACGAGTAACCCACTCAAAGGCTCCATCAGAACTTAGTAGAGTTATAGAAGAAACAAATATCTAAGGGATTGGTGCTTAACCAACTGCAAAAGGCAACGTGCACAAAATCGCTCAAGTATCCAGTCGAATAACCAGCAATACGACCGTCCGCTCGTGATTGAAACCTTGTTTGGAAGGTTCGCCGAGGGCATATCCAGATTTAATAAGACTGCTATAAAAAAGAAGTATTTCCCTGTTCAGGAGATACTTCTTTGTAATATAAACAAAACAACTATGCCTACTGCTGTACAGCCTCCAGAGCTGGCGAAATGTTTTTTTCTCCCCACTCGCACATCATATTTAACAAAGGAATGAGAGAAAGACCACTTTCAGATAATGAATATTCAACTTTTGGAGGTATTTGGGGAAATTCCTTGCGTATGATAAGCCCATCTGCCTCCAGCTCTTTTAACATGATGCTTTGCGTTTTAAAGGAAATGGTCCCGATACACCGCTTCAGCTCATTAAACCGCATTACCTTATTTTCAGACAGCCAATACATAATGATCATTTTATATTTACCGCCTATTAAGGACAACGTGTATCCAAAGCCAGTTTCTTTAAGTTTCAAGCCAGTTGGAATATAGGTTTCGCGCACAAGTTACACTCTCCTTTTGGTAAGTATACAATATAATTATGCATACTATATAATACAACATTATGCAATCTCATTGAAAGGATATATCCTAAATTTGAATAAATTTTAGAAACGGAATGGGACCGGAAGAATGGCAGCGCCTATTAAAGTTTATTTAAAAGTGATGAAACCGCAAGGCTGGATACCTGCGGTTTTTAGTTATTTTGGAGATTTCTAAAAATTGTCCTTTTCTGTAATCTAAAACCGAAATTTTACCGTTATTATAGAGTAAAGTTAAACAATGAAATTAGGACAACCTCAAATATTCTAAAATTGATTTATACGGGGAGAAATTGCTATGAAGAACCTGCTAACACAAGAAGTCACCGATGCACTGGTTGTCAAAGCTTTGGAAAAAAATCTTGCCCTCATCCGGTTTGATCTTGACCGCCGGGTGGCTTATGTCAATGAGGTGTTTGCCAGCTCCATGAAATACAGCGCTGGGAAAATGTACGGAATGTACCACAAGGAGTTTTGTTTTCCCGAGTTCGCGAATAGTCCTGATTATGAAATATTCTGGGAGGACCTGCTGTCCGGCAAGAGCTTCCAGGATAAAATCGTCCGGATGGACTCGGAAAGGAATCCGGTGTGGCTGGAAGCCACTTATATGCCTATTTATGATGAATTAGGCGAGCAGGTTATCGGTGTGACGAAGGTCGCAACGAATATTACCCTCAGACAGACCAATATGAGCAATGTTGTGGAACACATGCAGGGAATGGCCAGCAGTCTGAACCAGCGTGCGGAAAAAGGCATCGAGCGGAGCCGTGAGCTGCTGGTGAGCATCGACAGTATCGCCGAAGTGTCGAATGAAAACACGATGACGCTTACCAATCTGCAGCAGAAGGCCGGAGATATTCAAGGCGTGGTGCAGACGATCCGTGACATTGCTTCGCAGACCCATCTGCTGGCGCTTAATGCGGCAATTGAAGCGGCTCATGCCGGAGAGTTCGGCCGGGGTTTTGATGTCGTAGCCAAGGAAGTCCGAAAGCTGTCTGCTATGGTACAGCATTCCATTGGCGAAGTGCGGGAGAGCGTCAAGGCGATTACGGAGGAGATTGGCAGAATGTCTGCAGGAATCGAGCAGGTTCAGGGCAGTGTGGAAGAAAGCCAGCGGCAGATTGAAGTCGCCCTGCAGGATTTTACGGGGGTTGCCTCTTCCGCCCAGGAGCTGGACAATCAGGCCCGCGAGGTGCTGGAAATCATCTGATTTGTGCCACAGCATAAGATAAATACGAAGAGATCCGTGTGTACAAGTCATAGAGGTGTCCAAAATCCCGGAAGGGTGGATGCCTCTTTAATTTGTGCTGCAAAACCCTGCTGCGCGTGTATTGAAAGAATATGTGCTTGCATGAACAAGGGGCCGCTAATATTGGAGGGGCACGCCGGCAAGATTCGAGCGGATGTGGCTGGGAATCCTGGTGCCGACGCTTGTGGTGATGATTCCGCTTGTTTTTAAATATGGGGCTGTATATGAAAGATAACTGCCCGCAAATCAAAGGAGAGAACAGAACATGGAAGCTACACGCTGTGCCTGGGTCAACCAGGACCCGCTGTATATAGCTTATCACGATGAAGAATGGGGCAAGCCGCTGTACGACGATGGGAAGCTGTTCGAGCTGCTGATGCTGGAGGGCATGCAGGCGGGGCTAAGCTGGTACACAATTTTGAAGAAAAGGGAGCATTACCGGCAAGTGTTCGACGGATTCGATCCGCAGCAAATTGTCCATTATGATGAAGCGAAGATTGAAGCGCTGATGCAGGACACGGGGATTATCCGCAACCGCTTGAAGATCAATGCCATTATTAACAATGCGGCTGTATTCCAGCAGATTTGCCGGGAGGAGGGGAGCTTTGCAGATTATTTGTGGAGCTTCGCGGGAGGTGCTCCGGTTATTAATGAGTGGACAAGCATCTCCGAGGTTCCGGCGGTCACCCCTCAGTCCGATCAGATGAGCAAAGCGCTGAAGAAAAAAGGCATGAAGTTTGTCGGCTCTACAATTTGTTATGCTTTTATGCAGGCTTCCGGTATGGTGGACGACCATACCACGGACTGTTTTTGCCATAATACTTAAATAATGATTACCCCCAAACAGCAAGTCTCTTTATAGAATAAGGAGGTTTGCTGTTTTGCTGTGTCTACAGAACGTGCGAATGAACCTTTTACAAGCTTCAATTGTTATATAGATGAACTCAACAAGAAAGGAGGGCGACCATTGCAGAACAATCGGGAGCTGTTCGAAACCTACCAACGGGATGTATACCGGACCTGTTACTATATGGTCCATGATGCGGCAGATGCCGAGGATTTGACCCAGGAGGTGTTTATTACCCTGTTTCGCACCAATCGGGAGCAGATCATGCAGATGAAGGCCTGGATTATGAAAATTACGTTCAATCATTGCTTGAACCACCTCAGACGCCGGCGCAGCCTGCAGATGAAAGTATCGGCCAATCCTCACCTGTTCACCGGGACGGAGGGCAAGCCGGTAGACAGACTTGCGGAGGAACGGGAATCGGCTGCGGAATGGGCGGGTTACCTGAACCATCTTCCGGCCAAAATCCGGGCAGTGCTGACACTTCGTTACATGCATGATTTCTCACTGGCCGAAGTATCCGACCTGTTGGACATTCCACTGGGAACGGTCAAATCACGGGCCCATAAAGGGCTGCGATTAATGAAACAGATTTTACTGGAAGCGGGCGTTTATCCCCCTGACATGAAAGGAGACAAATATGAAGAGAGTAGAGGACACATTGAAGCGTCAACTAAGTGACAACCGTGAAGCTCCATATCCCGATTTCGAGGACATGTGGAGCCGGATGGAGAAAGCGGGCCATACCGCACCTGCCATGATCGCCGATCGTGAACCGGATGCCCCTCGCCGGCACAGAAACTGGCGCAAAATAACGATCGCCGCGTCGCTCAGCGCACTGCTTATCGCTGTTCCTGTTTATGCTGCGATCAATTACAACTGGGACAAGATGCTAAGCGGGCAGGAAGGTGTCCAGGACGCACTGGAGCAAAATCTTGGGCAGACGCTGGGCCAGAGCGTAACCAGGGACGGCGTGAAGCTGACGCTGCATACGGCGGTTGTCGATGCTGAGCGGACGATTATCCTGTACACACTGGATGTGGATAAACGTAAGGACAATGAATATTGGGGCGTCAAAGGAATGACCTTGACTGATGCGGCGGGTAACGGCAATCAAGATAATAACGACTACACCTATATTCGCTGGGATGAGGACAGTGGGCAGTACAGCGGATATTTCGAAAGTGATTGGACACCGCGGCAGGAGAGCTCCAAAGCAAAGCTATCAATAGATGCCCTCCGGTTGTATCAGCCCAAGCAGTTGGAAATGTCAAAAAAAATCAACCTGAATACAAATGCACAGCAGAGCATTCCGCTGGGACAGGATGGCCTGCGTGACGTGAAGGTACAGGTATTTGATCAGGGAGAAAAGCTGATGTTAACCTCCGCGATCTCTTTCGATTCAGCGGAGGCCAAGCAGTGGGCTGATCCGCAAATTGTACCTTACAAGAACGGGAAGCCTGTAGAAATCCTCCCTGGCAGTTCATACGGCAAGCCGGGCGAGAACGGTGAATATACGGCAAACCAGTATTTTAACCGGGCGGATCTGGCGGATGAACAGGTTGTTTACAAGCTGGACTATGCCAAAACAGAAAAAACCGTCAATGAACCGATTTCGTTTGATCTGGAATTAAGCAAAAAACAAATGGAGAGCGGAACAACCAGAATTGCGCTGGATATGCCGCTTGAGCAAGCGGATAAAGATTTTGTCATTGAAGATATGATCGTAACCCCGGCACAAATCGTGGTGAACCTCCGCAGCAAGAAGACTGATTATAATGTGCCATATAAGAAATTCTACCTTTCCGTCAACGGGAAAACGCTGGAAGGCGGGCGACGGCTATCTCCTAAGGGAGACTACGGATTGATACCGATCCGGTTCGAACGGCCTGCGGGTCTCACAATTACTCAAGACACGCCGCTCATATTTACAGGCAAATTCAAGATTACCCCACATGAAGAGGATAAAGCACCGCTGCTGCTGACCGGTATTTCCGAGAAAAAACAAAGCGTAATGCGGGAAACCGGCGGTTATCCGGTGAAGTGGACATACTACAAGCAGGGAGCTGACCTGTACGTGGAAACGGAGAGCGAAGATGCCCGTTTTGGTGGAGTGAATCAAACCTACATTATGGATGGAAAAGAACGCCTGCTCGGCTCGCCTGTTGGCGTTAACTTTGTCGGCTCCGACACCAACAAGTCGATAGACGTCTACAAGGATTTTAAAGGAACGGAAGCTTCCATATACATGTTCCACTATTGGATCCATGACCGCGATGCCACAGTGAGCGTTCAATTGATGCCACAGCCAAGCGGTAAATAACTGTCCGAACATTGATCTGTAAAAGAACAAAAGAGCAGCGGCTTCCGTTTTGGAAGTCGCTGCTCTTTGTTTCTGGCACGATTCGGGATGTTATTTTGCCGTTCCGGCGGCCTCATACATCAGGCAGCGCAGCGTTTTCTCGGGATAACGCAGTTCGGCGTTGTAAGTGCTCCCGTCGGCCAGCTTGATCAGAACGCTGACAAGCCCGCGTTTCAGATATGAAGAATCGCCGTTGATTTTTGCGCTGGCGATTTTGCGCGTTTCACCCTGCTTTTGGGTAACAATCTGTTTAGCTGCTGCAATCCAGCTTGCGTCCTTCTTAACCTTTTCCATTGCCGCCGCACTGATCGCCGTCCGTTTGTAAGACAGGTCTACGACCGTTGTGTCCAGCACCACCCCGGTCTTGGCATCCAGGAGTACATTATAAGACAGGAATTGTTCCCCTTTGGACCGCAGGGTGTCCGATTTATACGGCCGGAAATCAACAAACCATTGGCCCTGTTTGGTTGTCCAGCCTAGCGAATAGTTGGCATGGCTGTCCAGCTTGGAGATGTCGACATTGAACAATTTTTTGACGCTTGCGGCGGCCAGCTTGATGGCCTCAGCCTGCTGAATGTCTTTGGCTCCTGGTCCCGGAGGCTGCTCGGTGTTGCGCTGATTTAGCGCATACATCTCACGGTAAGACCAATCAATGAGCTGCAGCAGCTCTTCATCCGTCATATCCCGGCCCGGCAAGGTAAAAGCCCCCTTTTCAAGATCCAGATAGAAATCGGCAACGCCCGCTCTCAGGGGCAGAAGGGCTTTGGGGCGGACACCTTCATACACATATTGATCGTTCAATGCCAGCCGCCGGTTGACCTCCGCTTCGCTCATCTCCCGGTTGAACATGCTGGCTTCCTCATTGAGGTTGTCGATGTACGTATAAATTTGCTGCATTTCCTGTTGCGTCATCTTTTGCTTCAAGTATTCTTCAACCGTCGAGACCGGAGCGGCGGCCTCCACCTTCAGTACAGGCACCTTGCCGTTCGTCAAAGACACAGTTCCCTGTAATTTCTCCATCTGAACGTGATTTGCAAGGGCCGTTGAATTTACCATTCCGGGCACAATCACTGCACTGAGCGCCAGCAAACCGCCGGATACGGCAACAACCGCTGCCGTTACCAGGCTGTGCTTGAGTTTCATCCGTAATTACCTCCATATTGTATTAGGCTTGGCCTGTGCCTACTTTATTAAAAAGTTGTTATGAACCCGCGACGGAGTTGTTATGGAGTTGTAAAAAGATGCGGCAGCGCGTACCCTCATGTTTTGCCGATTCCAGAGTCAGCCTTGCTCCGTGCGCCTCGGCGATCTGCCGGCACAGGGACAAGCCAAGACCAGCTCCGCCGTGGGCTCTGGAACGGGCGCTGTCGGCCCGGTAAAACGGCTCAAATGCCCGTTTAGCCTGCTCATCCGTCATCCCGGAGCCGAAATCGCGTACCTCCAGCACCGCTTCCGCATTTTCTTTGTAGGCCAGCAACCGGATTTCGCCACCTGCGGCGGAGGCGTGGATCGAATTGTCTATGCAGTTGACCAGGAAAGCAGCAAGCAGATCGGCATCCCCCCACACGCTGTCGATGGCCGGATCAAGCACTAGCCGCAGCCCGGCATCCTGCAGAGGTTTCATCTCCGTCTGCTGGACGGATTGGAACAATTCCCTGATGTCTACCCGTTCCAGTTCTAGCCGTTTATGACGCATGGCCGAGAGATCCAGCAGCTTGAACGCCAGCTTTTTCAGCCGCAACGTCTCGCTCCAGATGTATCGGCTGGCCGTCACCCGGTCCTCTTCGCCGATATTGGCGGTATTCAAATATTCGGCAAAACCCTGCATACTGGTCAGCGGTGTCCGCAATTCATGGGCCAGATTGTCAACCAGCCGCTGCTTCTCTTCGGCCATTTCAGACAGCTCCGTCACATGCCCCTGCACGGCTTCGGACATCCGGTTGAAATTCTGGGCCAATTCGCCGAATTCGTCCCTGTTGCTAAGCTGAATGCGTTCCGTATAATTGCCTTCGGCAATCCGTTTGGTCGTTTCCGACAGCAGTCTGAGCGGACTTGTCAGCTTGCGGATCAGGATATAGAGCAGGATGGCCAGTATGGGACCGACGGTGAAATTAATGAGGACAAAAAAATGGTTCAGCTCGCTTTGCCTGGCATACAATTCCCCGATTTCGCGTTCATATACAAAAAGCAGTTGCTCGTAAGGCGCCGACAGTCCGCCGGCGATGCGGATAATATGTACGCCCTGCTCCTCCACCTGACCGGCCTGTACTGCCGGCTTTTGCCGCTGACCTTCACCCGCGGGATAGACCAGCTCGTCCCGGTCCCATAGCTGGAGCGCAATTCCCTGCTGGCGGTAATTCTGGGCATAGGAGCGCATAACCTCGTACAATACCGGGCGATCCACACGGGAGCCGCGGGCCAGAAGCGAATTTAGATTTTCATACACATTGTTGGCAATTAATGCTTGTTCGCTGGAGGCTCTTTGCGTTTCACGTTCCATATTCAACTGCCAGCTTTTGTTCATCACCATAATTACACTGACATCCAGTGCTGCGATAAAAAGGGCCAGGACCATCAGCAATGTTTTATGCCAAAATTTCATGCCTGACCCTCTGTGTCCAGACGGTAGCCCAGTTTGAAAATGGTTTTGATGCGTTCTTCCCAGCCCAGTTTTTTGCGGAGCTGCCTGATATGGACATCTACGGTGCGGGTTTCGCCCTCGTAGTCATATCCCCAGGCCAATTCCAGCAGCTTTTCCCTGGACAAGGCGATGTTCCGGTTCTGGATCAGCACCTCCAGCAGTTCAAACTCCCGGGCGGTCATCTCGACCAGCCGGCCGTCTTTATACACCGTCCGCTCCTGCAGCCGCACCTCCACCTCATCGAGCACAAAGCCTGCCTGACCCTTGTCGTTGCGGCGGAGCGCCACATTGACACGGGCAAGCAGCTCCAGAATCTCAAACGGCTTGATGATATAATCATCGGCACCTAGCTCGAAGCCGGTAATGCGGTCGGCCAGTGAGTCCTTGGCGGTAATGACAATGACCGGCGTATGCAGATTCCGGATGCGCCGCATCACTTCAAACCCGTCTATTTCGGGCAGCATAATGTCCAGCAGCAGCAGATCGACTTTTTCATTTTCCAATATCCGCAGTGCATCTGGGCCGGTAAAAGCTTTGAAAAAATGGTGCCCGACCAGCTTCAAATTCATCGTGATCAGATCGCTGATGGATTGTTCGTCTTCAACTACCAATATATTTGCCATTAGTCTCTCCCCGTTTTACCTTTGTTTTGCCGCTTATCGCAGATAAAGCCCAAGTTCCATATTATAGTACTCTATCTTTGCCTAACAATCATATAGGGAGCCGGGAAGGCTCTGGAGGCACCGGAATAACGGTCTGTTATCCGCAGTTTGGCGCTGTGCAGGGAAGAAATGCTATACTATACAAAGTTACATTTTTGTGAGCGATTAATCGCACTTGAAACGGGAGGATTTATAAACAATGTTATGGCATGAATTGACTGTACATACAACGGAAGAGGCCCAGGAGATGATCTCCAACTTTTTATATGAAGCGGGCGCAGGCGGGGTCTCGATTGAGGAATCGGGCACGCTGGCCAAACAGCGGGACACGCGTTACGGGGAATTGTATGATGAGCCGCTGAACGACATTCCGGAAGGCGAGGCGGTGATCAAAGGCTACTATGCCGAAGCTGTGCTGATGGAGGATGTGATGAAGGAGCTGGCCCCCCGCATAGAGGAGCTGCACCAGTACGGCATTGATCCGGGCAAAGGGCAGCTTTCCTGGAAAACGGTCGATGAGGATGAGTGGGCACATGCCTGGAAGCAATACTTCAAGCCGCTGCGTGTATCGGAACGGCTGACCATTAGGCCGACCTGGGAGGAGTATACGCCCGCCAGCCCGGATGAAAAGATTATTGAGCTTGATCCCGGCATGGCCTTCGGTACAGGCACTCATCCCACAACTGCGCTGTGTCTGCGGGCACTGGAAAAGCATATCAGCGGCGGGGAAGAGGTTATCGACGTTGGAACAGGCTCCGGCATTCTCGCTGTAGGCGCGGTCCTGCTCGGGGCAAAGTCTGTGCTCGCGCTTGATCTGGACCCGGTGGCGGTGGAGAGTGCCCGTGAGAATGTGGCGCTGAACCGGCTGCAGGAAGCCATCACAGTCAAAGAGAGCGATCTGCTGTCGCTGCTCGGCGGCGAAGGCGCCGCAGATACGGCTGCGGGAGAAATGTGGCCTTCGGCCAGACCGGGCCATACAGACGAATCCGGGGCTGCTGCTGACTCTGCAAGCAAAGAGGGGCTTGGGGTTACACTTCCGGTAAAAGTTGTAGTAGCAAATATTTTGGCGGAGATTATTGTACTGTTCACGGATGATGTCTACCGCTCGCTACAGCCGGGCGGAATCTATATCACTTCCGGCATCTATAAGGATAAGGAAGAACTGGTGGCGAAAGCGCTGGCGGCTTCCGGTTTTGAGATTATGGAAATATCCCGCGAAGAAGATTGGGTGGCGTTTACAGCCGGAAAGAGGTAAAGATGAATTTTCTGGATCAAGTTTTAGTATATCCATTGCAGCAGCTTCCATTTTTTCTGATTACAATTGTTATTGCATTTACAGTGCATGAATTCAGCCATGCTTATTTTGCTAACAAATTTGGTGATCCGACAGCGCGGCTGCTGGGGCGTATGACGCTTAACCCTGCTGTTCACTTTGACCTGTTCGGCATTATACTGCTGCTTATTGCCGGCTTCGGCTGGGCGCGTCCGGTTCCTGTGAACCGCGATAACTTCAGCCGCCCTCGCCTGATGGGCGTCATTGTCTCGGCAGCCGGCCCAGTCAGCAACCTGCTGTTGGGCATTCTCGGAGCAATTATCTTCGCTGCTCTGAATGCAAGCGGGGTCATTGGGTCCATCAATAATGTACATCTGTTTCAGGCAGTATACTGGTTCTTTAATATGTTCATTCCATTTAATTTCTTCCTTTTCCTGTTCAATCTGATTCCACTGCCGCCGCTGGATGGCTACCGTATTCTGGAGGATATGGCACCTCGTTCGATTCGCGGAAGAATGCAGCAATATGAGCAATGGGCAGTCTTCCTCTTTTTACTAATTATTTTTATTCCGGGACTGCAGCATTACACCGTTCAACCTCTGAACGATTGGGCCATGCAAATTGGGAAAGACTTTTATCTGATGTTCTACAAGCTGTTTGGAGGCAAACTCCTTTAACCGGGACTGTTCACACACAGGCAAACGTTGTATGATGGAATGTGGTATTTTTAGAAGGATAGATGCAAGTAGAGCAGCGGCAGGGAACCTGGAGAGCAGGAACGCTGCCGCTTTCATGCTGAATAAAGACAGGATGATGAGAAAATGCAGCGTTATTTCGTAACACCGGAGCAGTTCGGGCCGGATACAGTAAGGATTGACGGCGAGGACGCCCGTCATATTGCCAAGGTCATGCGCGGCAAGGCCGGGGACAAGCTGATTGTCAGCGACGGTGTATCCCGCGAGGCGCTGGTGGAGATCGCTTCAATTGAGATTGGAGAAGTAACAGTCAGCATACTGGAAATGCTGGAAATGACCCATGAGCCGCGGATCAAGATCACGGTGGCCCAGAGTCTGCCCAAGGGAGATAAGCTGGAGACGGTGATTCAAAAATGCACCGAAATCGGCGCGGTGGCTTTTGCCCCTTTCCTCTCGGAGCGCACGATTGTGCAGTACGACGAGCGCAAGGAGAGCAAGCGGGTAGAACGCTGGCGCAAAATCTGCAAAGAAGCCGCCGAGCAGGCGCACCGGAACATCGTTCCCGCTGTACATTCGCCGCTTAGCTGGAAGCTGCTGCTGCAGAGCTTCAGCGAATATGACGCTGTATATTTTTGCTATGAGAAGGAAGAAGGGCTGCAGCTCCGCAGCGCAGCCGCACCGTGGTTATCCACCTTGCCGTCAGAGTCATCAGGCAAGGTGATGATTGTGGTCGGTCCTGAAGGCGGCTTCAGTCCTGAAGAATGCCGCGCAGCCGAAGAGGCCGGGGCAGTCTCCGTCGGGCTTGGACGCCGTATCCTGCGCTGCGAGACGGCGGGCATGGTAGCCGCAGCCTGCATGTTGTACGAATCCGGAGAAATGGGGGGAGCTTGAAGAATGCCATCCGTAGCATTTTATACTTTAGGTTGTAAGGTTAATTTCTATGACACTGAAGCCATCTGGCAGCTTTTCAAAAATGAAGGTTACGAGCAGGTGGATTTCGAGGGAACCGCTGATGTCTATTTGATCAACACATGTACTGTAACCAATACCGGCGACAAAAAAAGCCGCCAAATGATCCGCCGCGCCGTGCGCCGCAATCCCGAGGCTATTGTTGCTGTAACCGGATGTTATGCGCAGACCTCGCCCGGCGAGATTCTCGATATTCCCGGTGTCGATCTTGTTATCGGCAACCAGGACCGTGAGCACATTATGACCCATGTGAAGAATATTCAGGAATCGCGCGAGCCGGTAAATGCCGTGCGCAACATTATGAAGACACGCGAATTCGAGGAGCTGGATGTGCCGGGCTTTGCCGACCGGACGCGGGCTTTTATGAAAATCCAGGATGGCTGCAACAACTTTTGCACCTTCTGTATTATTCCGTGGTCGCGCGGACTGTCGCGCAGCCGTGATCCGAAGTCGATTGTAGCCCAGGCGCATCAGTTGGTGGAAGCCGGATATAAGGAATTTGTCCTGACCGGCATTCATACCGGAGGCTACGGGGATGATCTGGAGAATTACCGGCTCGCAGATCTGCTGTGGGAGCTGGACAAGGTGGATGGACTGGAACGGGTCCGCATCAGCTCAATTGAAGCCAGCCAGATTGACGGGAAGCTGCTTGAGGTGCTGAACCGCAGCTCCAAAATGTGCCGTCATCTGCACATTCCGCTGCAGGCCGGACACAACGAAGTTCTTAAAGCGATGCGCCGTAAGTATACAACAGAAGAGTATTACGCAAAAATGCAGCTCATCCGCGAGGCGATGCCGGATGTGGGCATTACCACTGACGTTATTGTCGGCTTCCCGGGCGAAACTGAGGAAATGTTCCGTGCCGGCTACGATTTCATGAAGACCGTCAACTACTCCGAGATGCATGTGTTCCCGTATTCCAAACGGACAGGCACTCCGGCGGCGCGGATGCTGAACCAGGTCGATGAAGAGATCAAGAACGCCCGTGTCCAGGAGCTGATCGACCTCTCCGAGGATATGCAGCTTGCCTATGCGCGGAAGTTCGTCGGCAAGACGCTGCCCGTCATTGCCGAGCGGTCGGCCAAGGATGCGCCGCAGCGCAGCACACAGCACGGCTTCAGCGACAACTACCTGCAGGTGTTTTTTGACGGCGATGATTCGCTGCAGGGAGAGCTCTGCCAGGTGAAGATCACAGAAGCGGGCGTGAATGAATGCCGGGGCGAGCTGGTCAGTGTGAGCCGGAGCGGGCTTCGGGAAAGCGTTGGTTAAATCTGAATGGCCCCACAGCCCCACTTTTGTGGGGCTGTTTTGCTGTTTGGGGTTATCTAGTTACAAAGTCCTGAATTGAGTTGAAACTGAAAATAAACTGAAAAAGGGTAAACACTCAGACCGAAATAGCCGATATAGTGGAAGAGTGTGGAAAATGAGTATCCATAATTTTACTGCCTAAGGAGAGAAACGATGACCGTGTACAGGAAAATGACCAAAATGCTCCTCATAATGATGTTGCTGACGGCGGTAGCTTTTCCGGTAAACGTCTTTGCAGCTACTGGCGACACTATTTCTATTGAATTCGACAGTTCGGCAAAAGTAGACCTTACCGTTGGGCAGACACCCAAGCAGATGAAGGTGTATGCCAACCTGGAAGGCACTTCTTCCAAAAGAGATGTAACGGCTGCCGCCCTGTGGATTTCTTCCAAGACTGATGTGGTTAAGGTTGTTAACGGGTTGCTGACCCCAGTAAACACCGGTACGTCAATGATTACAGCAACTTATAATAATGCAGTTGCATCTATCGAAGTGTCTGTTACATATCCATATAAGGATTTAACTCTGGAAAAAAGCTCCGAGGGCAATTATAAATTAGGTGACAGCGAAGCGTCGCTGGTTGTGAATGCGAAGGTTACCGGCGGCGAGTCGGCTGCTTCCGTGAAGGATGTTTCTGCTGATGCCGAATGGAGCAGTTCTAACGCTAATGTGCTCACCATTGCCAGCGGCAAAATTACCCTTGTGGGTGAAGGTACGGCGACGGTTACAGCCAAATACAAAGGCTTGACAGCCACCTTCAAAGCTGTGGTTCAACTGCCTTATTCAGCTATTGTGCTGAAAGATAAGAAGACTGGCACAACCGTTAAAGAGCTAGAAATGCTGGTCGGAGACAGTCCGTTACAATTGACAGCGATGACTAAAGCAACGGAGAACAGTTCCGAGAATGATATTGCTGATAAGGCAACCTGGACAAGCTCAAATGAGAGCATTGCCAAGGTGAAAACCGGGGAGATTACGGTGCTGGGTGCCGGCAAGGTGACCATTACAGCGAGCTATCTGGGAGTCTCCAAATCAATTGATGTCTATGTGCGTGCCCCTTATGAGGCGCTGCTGCTGAACCCGAGCGGCGATCAAACCCTCTTCCTCGGGGAGAGCCTAAGGGTAAAATCGTCTGTGCGGGATGCAGTGAATTCGACCAAAAATCAATCTACAAGTACGGTATGGAGCTCCGACAACCAGCTTACAGCAACGGTTGCGGCTGACACGGTAGTTTCAGAGGACGCTGCGGCTACTGTAACTGCCAAAGCGGTAGGTACTGCGGTGATCAAAGGCGATTACCTGGGCGTCAATAAGACGTTTAAGCTGACAGTGTATCCTAACCTTACAGACCTGACGATTGAAAAGAATGAACAGGAGCTGTACACAGCGGACACTGCAAGCCTGCCGAAGGTAAGCGGAACAAAATATGACGGAACCAAGCTCGACATGAGTGATGAAGTCGCATGGACATCCGCAAACGAAGAAATCGCTTCGATTAAGGATGGCAAGCTTGTCGGCGGCAAAGCAGGCACAGTAACCCTTACCGGCAAAATTAAAGAAAGCCCTGTTGCATCACCCGCTTCAGCCATCCGCAGCAAAACCGTTGAGCTGAAAGTAACTGTTCTGAATAAAGTGCTTGTTCTGATCGGGCCGGAAACTCCATTTGGTCTCGTTATCGGTGAAGAGAAGGCATTGCCTGCTGTGCAGGCGGTGCTGGAGAACGGCGATGAGCTGGATGTATCCGCGTTGATTAAATGGGAGGTTACCGGCAGCAATGCGGTGATTAAGCAGACAGCCAGCGGCAAGACAATCAAAGGTTTGGTGAAGGGCTCCGCTACACTAAAGGGAACCTACTCCAACAAAACGATCAGCATTCCGGTGACTATTGAGCAGAAGATTACGAAGCTGCTGGTGGAACCAAGTACACTTGAGATGAATCTTAGAGGCTCTAAGACCATTAAGGTTACCGGGGTTTTCACTAATGGCAAAACGGCGTTGTTCTCCGGGGCAATGAACTGGGAATCATCCAATCCGGCGGTTGCTACTGTGAATGGCGCTTCCGTGAAAGCTGTTGCCGAAGGCACAACAACGCTGACCGGATCTTATCAAGGAATCTCTGCAACCGTCAAAATCACTGTAGTTCCGAAGCTGACCAAGCTGACCATCAGTGAAAACAGGCTGCAACTGGCTCCGGGAGCCTCACAGGGAGTTGTGGTAACTGCGCTGTATGATACCGGTAAAACGGAGATTGTAACAGGAGCTGTAGCATGGACAAGCACTAAGCCTACAGTGGCCAGAATCAACACCTCCGGGACGATTACGGCAGTCAGCAAAGGCACTACCTCATTCAAAGGCAAGTTTGACAACAAAACAGTGTCGGTTTCCGTTACGGTTAAATAACCTGAATGATAGCGTAAATCCGCAATAAAACATCAGGACCTGCAAAGCCTCTTAATGGCAGTTGCAGGTCTTTTTTTGATCAGAAAAAATGCTCTTCCCTATAGTAATCCCCACTAAACAAATGTATAATATCAGAAAAGTACATAACAAAGTACAGTGGGGGAGATGAAGCAGGTGGCCAAGCAAAGGGTATTATCCATCAAAACGATTGTGGCAATTGGCATCGGTTCGGCGTTATTCGTAATCTTGGGGCGGTTCGGCTCCATTCCTTCCGGTATTCCCAATACCAACATTGAGACAACATATGCATTGCTTGCGCTGTTCGCCCTTTTGTACGGACCGGTTGCAGGGCTGCTAATCGGCCTGATCGGGCATACACTGAAGGATGCGATTTTCTACGGATCACCTTGGTTTAGCTGGGTGATTTCCTCCGGGCTGGTCGGGCTGATCATCGGGCTGCTTGTGACGAGAATAGCAATTCATGACGGGGAGTTCGGCAGAAAACAAATTATTAACTTCAATCTGGCCCAGATTGCGGCTAACGCTATCGCCTGGTTCGCGGTAGCTCCGCTGCTCGACATTCTCATATATGCAGAGCCGGCGAACAAAGTATTTACGCAGGGACTGATCGCCGGAGCGTCCAACATCGTCACGGTGGCGGTCATCGGTACGCTGCTTGCGGCGGCATATGCCAAGACGCGGACAAAGCAGGGTAGCCTCAGAAAGCTTGGATGAATTATAATACTTATCGAAGGCCGGTGCCCGTCACCGGCTTTTCTGTTTTTAACCATACTGCACGCGGGCAAAGAGGAAGGTCATTTATGAGTAAAACGGTACTCGAATTCACAGATTTCACGTTTAAATATCGAGCCCAGCAGGAGCCGACCTTACGCGGAATTAACCTTCAGATTCACGAGGGGGAGAAGGTGCTGATTGTCGGTCCTTCCGGCTCGGGCAAAAGCACGCTGGCTCACTGCATTAATGGCCTGATCCCTTTTGCTTATGCAGGGGAAATGAGCGGAGCCTTGAAGCTCATGGGGCAGGACACCAAGGAACTGGGGATCACCCAGCTTTCGAAAGCGGTCGGAACGGTGCTGCAGGACCCAGATGGGCAGTTTGTCGGCCTCACGGTTGGGGAGGACATTGCCTTCAGTCTGGAGAATGCGGCAACTCCGCAAGCTGAGATGAGGATCAGGGTGGCGGCTGCGGCCAGAGCTGCAGATATTCAGGAGCTGCTGTCAGCATCCCCGCAGGAGCTATCCGGCGGGCAAAAGCAGAAAACAATGCTGGCCGGAGTGCTTGTCGGCAATGTGGATATCCTGCTGTTCGATGAGCCGCTCGCCAGCCTTGACCCGTACACCGGCACCAAAGCCATTGAACTGATTGACCGGGTTCAGCGGGAGACCGGCAAGACGGTCATTATCATTGAGCATCGCCTCGAAGAAGTGCTGCACCGTTCGGTTGACCGCATCATCGTTATGAACGACGGAGCGATAGCTGCGGATATGCCGGCTGCCGAACTGCTCTGCTCCGGCTTGCTCCCGGAAACGGGCATTCGCGAGCCGCTCTACATAACTGCCATGAAATATGCCGGCTGCGGGATTACACCGCAGATTCATCCTGAGCATCTGGAAGCTATGAATCTGGAAGAAAGTGTACACAAGCTCAGACAGTGGTATGACAGCAGCAATAATCCACCGGAAGTACGGAAGAATCCTCCGCTGCTTGAACTGAAGGAGGTTTCATTCGGCTATGACAAGAACACTCCAGTGCTGCAGCGGCTTTCATTCAGCGTCCGCCGTGGCGAGATGCTCTGCATCGCCGGAAGGAACGGTGCAGGCAAGTCTACCGTTTCGAAGCTGATTTGCGGCTTTTACCGGCCTTCTTCCGGCTCCATCCTGCTGAACGGACGCGATATCGGACGCGACACCATTAAAGAGCGGGCAGAGCATATCGGCTTTGTGATGCAAAATCCGAATCATATGATTTCCAGAACACTAATCTATGACGAGGTGGCCCTGGGGCTTCAACTGCGTGGCGTGGAGGAAGAGGTGATCCGGGAGCGGGTTCATGAGACGCTGAAAATATGCGGCCTGCATGCCTTCCGGGAATGGCCGGTCTCGGCGCTCAGCTATGGACAGAAGAAGCGGGTTACGATTGCTTCGATTCTTGTGCTGGAGCCGGAGGTGATCATCCTGGATGAGCCGACGGCTGGGCAGGATTTCAGACATTACAACGAAATGATGGAGTTTCTGCTTGCGCTAAGCGGCCGGGGAATTACGGTAATTATGATCACGCACGATATGCACCTGATGCTGGAGTATGCGCAGCGGACGATTGTGCTGGCGGAGGGTGTGAAGCTGGCGGACGACCGCCCGGAACGGATTTTATCGGACAAGAGTATTGTAAGCAGCGCCAACCTGAAGATGACCTCGCTGTTTGCTCTGGCAGAGAAGGCCGGAATGGAGCAGCCGGAGGAATTCGTCCGCCGCTATATTGCTCATGACAGGAAGGTGCGGCGGGGATGAAAGCAAAGATGCTGACGTTTACGAACCAGGATTCCCCCGTTCACCGGCTTACCGGGGCGACCAAGCTGATTGTATTTACAGTCTGGTCGGTTTCGGCGATGGTCACCTATGATACCAGATGTCTGCTTGTCATGCTGCTGATCAGTCTGGCTATCTTCAGAATCTCCCGGGTCCGGTTTCAAGATTACGCTTTTGTACTCTATTTTATATTATTGTTTTTTCTGCTGAACCATCTCGCCATCTTCATATTTTCTCCTTTGGAGGGTACGCGGATCTATGGCGCGAGGCATGATCTTCTTCATCTGGGCGGACGGTATACTTTAACGGCGGAGCAGCTTTTCTATCAGTTCAATATCGCTCTGAAGTATGCCGTGGTAATTCCAATGGCGCTTCTGTTCCTGCTGACGACAGACCCCAGTGAATTTGCCGCATCGCTGAACCGGGTTGGGGTGAATTACAAAATTGCGTACTCCGTCTCACTGGCACTGCGGTATATCCCCGATATTCAGCGTGACTATGAGAATATCTCCTTCTCGGCCCAGGCACGGGGAATCGACATCTCCCGCAAAGAAAAATTGCCGAGGCGGCTGAAGAACATCGTTTCAATCCTGATGCCCCTGATCCTGAGCAGCATTGAGCGGATTGAGAAGATCAGCACTGCGATGGAGCTGCGCGGCTTTGGGAGCAACCGCAAACGTACCTGGTACAGTGCCCGTCCGTTCGCCAGAAATGATTATGTGGTAGTGGCGCTGATTCTGGGAATGGCGGTGGCGGTCACGGTGATTACCTTTTATGATGGATCGCGGTTTTATAATATTTTTAAGTAGCCGGGTATTTGAAGTATAATGGTACAGCGATAATGTGCCCGGGCGACAGAACGCTGTGAAGCTCCGGGTCTTCCTTGAAAAATGTCTATGTCTGGAGCCGGTTTTCCAGCCGGGTCCAGACGGGCAAATAACACAGCGGCAGAACGCCGAGGGAGCAGACGACATTGAAAATCGTCTGGGCATGGGCGAGCTGTGCGGCGGGTCCGCCGCCGATCCAGGCTGAGGCGGCTTGCAGCGGCTGGATCAAGGGTAGGAACAGCAGTGCCCCGCCGACATTAAGCGTCACATGCGACCAGGCGACGAACACGCCTGAAGGCGAGCCGCCGATGGAGGCAATGACGGCGGTGACGCAGGTGCCAACGTTCGCGCCGAGCATGATGGCGATGCCAAGCGCCGGCGGCATCACCCCCGAGGCGGTCAGGCTCATCGCCATGCCGATGACCGCCGCGCTGCTGTGCAGCATTGCGGTCAGGCAGGCACCTGCCGCCAGGCCCCATAGCGCGCTGGTGGCGGCATGGTCCAGGAACCAGCGGAACAGCCCGCTGGCTTGCAGAGCGGGGCCAATCGACTGCATGACCGCGATGCCCCAGAGGACCATCGCGAACCCGGCCACCGCCAGGCTGATGAACTGTAGCGGGATGGCGATTCTGCGGCAGGCCTCCGCCGCACGCCAGGCAGTTGGCCGCAGCTCGCCGAGCATGACGGCCGCAGCCCAGAGGCATAGCGCGCCCGCCAGCAGCGGCGTGGCCATAGAGCTGATCTGGAGTCCGATCAGCTCCGTAGTCAGGCAGGTGCCGATGTTGCTGCCGAGAATAATGCCCAGTGTGCGGGCATAAGTCAGCAGCCCGGCATTGACCATGCCAATCGTCAGCACCGTGACGGCGGTGCTGCTCTGCAGCAGCGCGGACAGCAGGCTGCTGGCGACCAGCCCCTTCAGCGGGGTAGAGGTTGCCGAATGCAGCCCCTTGACCAGCAGCGGACCAGCCAGCCGGGCTAGTGCGGCTTCCATCAGCTTCATGCCGGCAAGAAAGATCACAAGACCATATATGACAGGGAACAGCACATCACGGATCATAAGGGGCAGGCTCCTTTGGCGCGGGGTTGTACACCAATATATGAATAGAATCATGGGGACATGTACGCAATCTTTCACAGCAATTAGAGAAATTCACAGATCATAAGGGAGTTGAAGTCATTGGCATCGGTTACTTTGGAGAAGAACCGCAAGAAAAGACTGGAGCAGGGTCATCCCTGGGTGTATGCGGGGGAGGTAGCATCCGTGGAGGGGGAGCCGCAGCCCGGAGGGCTTGTGGAGGTTCTGAATCATCAAGGGCGCTTTCTGGCGACAGGCTATTACAATCCGGCTTCGCAAATCCGGGTCCGCATTGTATCGCAGGGACCGCTTGCAGCTATGGATACGGGATTTTTCGTGGAGCGATTTACAGAGTGCCTTCGGCATAGAGAACGCTTCCTGCCGGGAGCGGATGCATACCGTCTTGTTTACGGGGAAGCGGATTTTCTGCCCGGGCTGATTGTGGACCGCTTCGGCGAGGTGCTGGTTGTTCAGCTCCTTACGCTTGGCATGGACAAGCAGCGTGCCGAGATTGTAGAGGCTCTGGTTCAGGTGATGGCTCCGCACGGCATCTATGAGCGCAGCGATGTTAGTGTCCGGGAGCTGGAAGGCCTGGAACAGACAACGGGGGTATTGTATGGAGAATGCCCGCGCCATGTGACGGTAAGCGAGAACGGACTGAAGCTGACTGTCGATATTGAAGAGGGCCAGAAGACGGGATACTTCTTCGACCAGCGCGAGAATAGAGCCTCCATCGCTCCGCTGATGCTGGGCTGGGGCGGCCGCAGCGGCATTGAGCTGCAGGAGATGGAAGGCGAAGACGGCCAGAAGATGAACTTGCCGGTTAATAAGAGCGGCAAAGTGGTCACCTTCCCGTATTGGGATGGGGCGACGGTGCTGGAATGTTTTGCCCATACGGGGAGCTTTACGCTGCATGCCTGCAAATATGGCGCCAAGAAGGTAACCTGTCTCGACGTATCCGCTCATGCGATTGAGAGCGCCAAGACCAATGTGGAGCTGAACGGCTTCACTGACCGGGTCGAATTTGTGGTGGACGATGCGTTTCAATATTTGCGCAATCAGGTGAAGGGCTTGGAGGAACGGGCTGAGCGGGCCTCCGCCGGCAGCTCCGAGGGAGCCAAGAAGACCGACACGGCGAAGCCGATGACTGCAGGGGGAGGTCGGACCTGGGATGTCGTTATCCTGGACCCGCCTGCTTTTGCCAAAACCAAAGGTGCGGTGGCCGGAGCCGTACGCGGGTACAAGGACATTAATCTGCACGGGATGAAGCTGGTGAACGAAGGCGGTTATCTGGTTACTGCGAGCTGCTCCTACCATATGCAGCCGGACTTGTTCCTGGAGACGATTGCCGATGCGGCCAAGGACGCAGGCAAGGTGCTGCGCCTTATTGAATGGCGGGCCGCCGGCAAGGACCACCCGCAGATTCTCGGCGTGAACGAAGGACACTACTTGAAGTTTGCCATCTTTGAGGTGCGCAGTAAGAGATAATGGCAGCGAGAGCTGCTTAACACACAAAATAGGCCAACCAGAGGTTTCTGGCTGACCTAATAATACGAAAAGAGTCTCTATAACAGAGGCTCTTTTCTATATGAACTAAAGAAAACATAAAAAGGGCAGAAGTAGCGGAGGGGAAGTTTGGATACTTACGGAGCGGTAGCGACCGCCTTTATGTTTGGATTTCTACCGCGGCCAGCGGACCAAAATCAGGAAATCCAAACATAACAGCGGCCGGAAGTCCAAACATTCCCCGCAGTTACGACCAGGCCCCAATATGAAAATCTATAGTCCATTGCCCAAAGGCCTACTTAATATGCTGCCTGCGGTACTGATAAGGGGTTACGCCATATTGATCCTTGAACAGCTTGATGAAATACTGGTTTTTCTTGTAGCCGACCAGCCGGGAGATATCGACTACGTGCAAGCTGGAATCTATTAATAGCTGTGAGGCTTTCTCCAGTCTTTTCATCGAAATGTAGGCAGACAGGTTTTCCCCGGTTTCTTGTTTGTACAACTTGGACAGGTATACAGGATGGAGGTGGGCGATTTTGCCCAAATCCTCCAGGCTCAGGCCTTCACTGATGTGATCGGCAATATAGGTCTGGATCGTATGTACAATCTGATGATTGGCGCAATCGGCATTCTTGTTCCATTCACTGATGCTCAGCAAGATGGACTTAAGAGCCGCATCCGGCTCCGACAATTGATAGAACAGCAAATCAGCAACCTCGGCAGACTGCAAAAAATTGGACTCACGGTATAAGAAATGGACGAATTCCAGAAGATACAGCAGCTTGTGTTTTCTGACGGTCAATTGGGCGAATTTCTTCAGCATATTCCTCCGTACAAGCTCCCACTGCGTTGCATCAAATTTGCTGGGCAAATTCCAATCCTTCCATCGGGCAAAGTCACTGGCATCCATATCCTCATGATGGAAAAAGCTATAAAAATGATGGCGCACCGTATTTTTTTTGCCCAGCTCAAAGCTTTGGGAAAAGTGAATATGCTCCATCTTGTCTTGCAGGCTGCCCATTCTGCTGGTTAAGACAAGCCCTGCCAATCCAGACGGCGTCTGCCAAATAAAATCCTCCAGACCCTCACTGTTGTCTCTAAGCGTGATTTCAGCTTGCCCCCCGCCATCAGGAACTTGAAAGAAACAAAAGGATAACGTGTTCAAGGAAGGATCAGCGTGGCTGACAGAATGGACTGGGGACTGCTGCTCACTGATAACCGACAGCAAATAACCCGGCCCATCAAGCTCCTCCTTATCCGGGGGAGTCTCACCGATGTGCTTAACAACACTCTGCATAGCCTTCTCCATATCCTCTTTATCCACCGGCTTCAGCAGATAATCGAGCGCCCCCAAACGGATAGCGCTTTGAGCATAATCAAATTGGGAATAACCGGACAGAATAATCACCTTCGTTCGGAGCATATGCTTGTTCACATGTTCCAGAAGATCAAGGCCGGACACCTCGGGCATGCGAATATCGGTAATCAGAATATCTGTCTGGCCCTGATCCAGAATTGCCTTGGCTTCAATAGAGTTGGTGGTGGTCTCAATGTGGTCAACCCCGTATTTGGTCCAATCCAGCAGATGCTTTAAATATTCCACGATATAGAATCCGTCATCAACAATTAACAGTCTCATGCTGCCCCGCCCCTATCAAGTGAAAAGTCAATGTAAATCAGTACCGACAAGCCTCCCCGGTCATTATTGAAAAATCTCAGCCCGCTTAGCGGACCATACGCATTGATCAACCGCTGATTGATGTTCCAGAGGCCAATTCCCCGGGTCCCTTCAGGCGGTGTTTCCTGCGTAATTGTGGCTGCGAGCTGCTGCATTTCACCAGGTGCCAGCCCTTTGCCGTCATCGGCAATAAGGATGAGCGCCCCGTCATCGAGAGCTTTGATATCTATGGATATGCGGCAGGCGCCCTGCCGTTCTTCAATCCCATGCTGAATCGCATTTTCAACAATAGGCTGAATAATAAGCGGCATAATGCGGTGCTCCCCTAGCCCGGGCGGCAGATTAATTTCATATTGGATTCTTTTGCTGAGCGACATGATGGACAGGTAATGCTCGGCAAGCTGCAATTCGGACCCCAGTGTGGCATCATGCGCATCCAGTTTGGTCAAATAGCGGTAGTACTCGGCCAGATGCTTGCTCATTTGCATGACAGCTTCCGGTGAGGACTTAGCCATCGACATAATAAAGAACAGGCTGTTATAGAGAAAATGCGGATTGATTTGCGCCTGAAGCTGCTTGATTTCCGCGTTTTTTCTTAGCTCTGTCTCAATTTTCAGGGATGCGAAGAGGGTCTGGATTTTGCTGACCATGTGGTTGAAGCTTTTAAAAAGATTATGGAACTCATTGACCGGGTTTGCGCTGATCCGGGTGCTGTAATTTCCCGCTTCTACTTGGTTGAACTTCTTATCCAGCAAATACACATTCCTGAAAAAATTCCGGTAAAACATGAGAATGACAATAAGGCCGATGATCAGAATGACCAGAATGCTCACGAAGAAAACCTGCTGCTGCAGGTAGAGCGGATTCATTAATTCACTCACCCGTGTGTAGGTAACGAGATAGGTGTCGATCGGTTCGATGTACTTGGACAAGACATAATAATCTTCATGGTTGATATGATAATCAAATTTTAAAATGTTCTGCGGATCAGGTGTAATTGTGGCCTTTGCCTTCTGCTGAATTGTGCTGTCCACCGTTTTGTCGCTGATTAGAATGCTTTTGTTGACGAGAAAAAAAGCATTGGAGCTGCCGCCGTTAACCGCCTTATCCAATAGATTGCTTAAGTAGCCTGTATTTAGCTTAACACCTACAACATATTGAATATTGGCCGGATTCTTGGGCTGATGAATATACGGATAGACCGAGAAATAATACAGGCTGTTATTGACGGTTTGCCACCCCCGTTGCTGTACCTTCTCAAAAGGCAGCTTATCCAGCGGATAATGTCCTGTGGAGATAAAGGTGCCCTCGGCCCGCCAATAAATCCCGATGGATTCAATGGCTTGACTGGAGAGAAGGGGATCGGAAATCCGGTCAACAATATCGTTTTTCTTCATCTGGGCATCATAGTTGCTTAAATCCTGTATCCTGCTCTGATAGAAACGTACGGAGTTGTCAGCCGTGAACTGAATGCCGTACAGACTGGCTTCTGAGACTACACCATCAACAATGCTCTCTGTATAAGCAAGCTGGTTTTTGGAGGCATTGATCAAGCTCTCTTGAATGGTTTTCGAACCCAAGGTGTTCAGAATAAAGAACAAGCCTAAGGTAAGCAGAAGGAAAAAAACAAAGAAATATATAAAGCGCTTCATATTTACTTTTCTGATCATCAACACTTCCCCCGTAAGGTATATGAATATCATAAACCCTAAATTCCAAAAGAAAAGTCTAAGGCGGCCTATAAAATGAAAGCGCTTATAAAGTGATTGAAACATTGGCTATGATGTTTAGATTGAGACATTTTAGAATGAAAGCGCCTTTGCTATCATGAACCTTGAACAGAAACAGACTTCTGAGATTCGGGAAAAGGGGGTAAGGAAAATTACTCAGGTCATGAATACCCAAGCAAAAAAAAATCCGTGGAAAAAGGAGATCAAGAAGCATTGGCCTTTATATGTGTTGTGTCTCCCGGCCTTGATTTTTGTGCTGATCTTTGCCTACGGCCCGATGGTGGGTCTCGTCATAGCGTTCCAGAACTATAAGCCGTGGCTTGGCATCACCCGATCAGCCTGGATCGGCATGGATAACTTCGCGAGAATATTCCAGTACGAGGAATCGACGCAGGCTATTGTCAACACCCTTATTATTGCAGTCATTAAGATCATCGTGGGGATTATCGTTCCAATCATCATGGCCATTCTGCTTAATGAAATCCGCCATGTCGGAACCAAGAAAAGCATCCAGACCCTGGTGTATCTGCCGCACTTTCTGTCCTGGGTAACGATAGCAGGGATCATGATTGATATTCTGGGGCTCGACGGCGGGATTAACCATTTGCTGGCCAGCATCTTTGGAACGAAGCCTATTTTTTTTCTTGGGGACCCGGCGCTGTTCAGGCCTACCATTATTATCAGCGACCTCTGGAAAAACTTTGGCTTCGGCATGATCGTCTATTTAGCCACCATCACAGGCATTGATCCTTCCTACTATGAGGCGGCTGAAATAGATGGTGCTTCGCGGAGACAGCAGATCCGGCATGTTACGCTGCCCGGCATGCTGCCGATGATCATCGTAATTGCCACGTTAAGTCTTGGCAGCGTTCTCGATGCGGGTTTTGACCAGATTTTCAACCTGTACAATCCGCTTGTATACAGCACAGGGGACATTATAGATACCTATGTGTACCGCTCATCCCTGCTGAACGGACAATATGGCTTCGGTACCGCCGTCGGCTTGTTCAAGTCAGGTATCAGCTTTGTCTTGATCGTTATCTCCTACCGGATCGCCTATAAGGCCGCCAACTACAAAATTTTTTAGAAAGGAGGGAGGAGTGTGTATCATAAGTCCAAGGGGTATAAGGTATTTTCAGTCTTCAATTATATCTTTCTGATTCTCATCGCCTTATCGTGTTTTCTGCCGCTGCTCCATTTGCTGGCGCAATCTTTCAGCAGCAAGGCGGCGGTCAACGGCAGCCTCGTATCCTTCTGGCCGGTTGATTTTAATACGGATGCTTATGCCAAAACCTTTCGAAACTCAAATTTCATCGGCTCCATGCAAATTTCAGTGGTTAGAACGGTTCTGGGCACCTCAATCGGGATGCTGATCATTACGATGGCGGGTTATGCTTTATCCAAGGAGTTCCGCGGGCGCAATGTGCTGATGTGGATTTTCGTATTCACGATGCTGTTCTCCGGCGGCCTGATTCCTTCTTACATCCTGGTCACCAAGCTTGGACTCAAGGACACGATTTGGTCGCTGGTGCTTCCGGGTGCTTTTGGCGCGTATAACCTGATCCTGATTATGAACTTTTTCAAAACGATTCCCAAAGCGCTCGAAGAGGCGGCGTTTATTGACGGGGCATCCTTCTTCGGGATTTTTCGCAAAATCTACCTGCCGCTGTCCCTCCCGGGCCTGGCTACCGTTGGCTTGTTCATCATGGTGGGGCACTGGAATTCCTGGTTTGACGGGATCTTGTACATGTCCAATACAACCAAGTATCCACTCGCTTCTTTTTTGCAGACAGTCGTTGTGCAGAGCAATGCCCAGAGCATGGCCATGAGCCAGTCAGAGGCGGCAGCGATGTCGGAGCAAAGCATAAAGGCCGCACAAATCTTCATCAGCACATTGCCGATTATTCTGGTCTACCCGTTCCTGCAGAGATATTTTGTCAAAGGGATTGTGCTGGGGGCCGTGAAGGAATAACCAAATTACTTAATAGAATAGGGGCCTAATTTATGAAAAAGACAGGTATAATACTCTCTTCTGTACTCCTGACCGCAGGACTGCTCGCAGGCTGTTCTTCGGGCAATAAGGGTTCGGGTTCGGTGGCGGAAGCCACGCTGAAAGACGGCAAATACGATCCTCCGGTCAAGATCACCATCGCGAAGCAACAGGATGAAAATGCCGGCAAATATATCAACGGCGAAAGCCTGAACGACAATGTGCTGACCCGCTGGGGTACCAAGAATCTTGGCATTACCATCGAAACGACGCTGCTGGGCGGGGATGCGGCCCAATATAACACCAAGCTGCGGCTTGCGCTAACCGGCTCCGAGAAGCTCCCGGATGTTCTGCCTGTATACGACACGACGCTGGAGAATGATTTGATTCAATCAGGACTGGTCAAGGACATCACTGAAGATATCAAGAAATATATGCCGGACCGGTTAAAAGAAATTTATAAGCAGTATCCATCCACGTTCAATCCGGTGATCCAGGACGGCAAGGTGTACGGGATGGCGATTTCGCCCAATCTGACCGAAGGTGAAGTGATGCTGATTCGCCAGGATTGGCTGGATAAGCTGAAGCTGAAAGCGCCCACGACCATTGATGAATTTGAAAAGGTGATTGCCGCCTTTACCAATGATGACCCGGACGGGAACGGCAAGCAGGATACCTACGGATTTGACTTCTCCGGTAAAGATTCCTATAACACAGGATGGGTCAGCGACTCGGTGATGATTTTCAGCGCATTTACAGGCAAGAATCTTCCAGGCTCCTGGCATGAGGAGAACGGCAAGCTTACCTACGGGTCGGTGGCGGAAGGCAACAAGGAGGCGCTGTCCAAGCTCCGCGACTGGTATTCGAAAGGTTATTTGAATAAAGAATTGGCAACTCAGGGCGCTTGGGATGCGCTCGCTGATTTTACTGAAGGCAAGGCGGGGATTATTATTGGCCGTCCTTGGCTGTACGGCAGCGTGAAAGACGTTGAAGCTAATGTTAAGGATGCGAAAATCAGTGCCTACCCAACGATCAATGGGGTCAGCGGAGATAAGACATACCAATCGGGCCAATTGAATGACGGTGTGTTCATGTTCAACAAAGACTTCAATAATATGGAAGCGTTCTTCCTGTATTATGATAAGCTGTATGATGCGGCATTTGGTACCGGGGATTTCAAATACGGTTATGCCCAAGGCTACGACTATGACATTGTTGACGGTCAGGTTACCTTTGACCCCAAGAAATTCAAGACGCCTCTCGACGCCGTCCAAGGGGTAGGGAAGATGGCATTTACCAAGAATACGCCTAGTGTTGATGGTCCGGGAAAATCTTTTGCTGATCTTGCGGGCGGCGCCAAAGCGGATACCGGGGTACTGATGAGATCGGATGCGCTGGATCAGACGATGAAGGAAGGTTATGTAATTTCTTACAAGAATAGCGAATCCCTGCTGCCAAGCGCGTTCAACGGTCCGCCAACCAAGACGATGCAAAGCTCATGGGAACAACTTACGACGATGGAAAAGGAAACCTTCACCAAGATCATCTACAGCAAAGAGCCGCTCAGCGCTTATGATGATTTTGTAAAACAATGGAATGAAAAAGGCGGCACCCAAATTACGGAAGAGGTCAACGCATGGTATGAAAATGCCAGCAAGGTGGATGTAATGTCCAATATGGGCTTGAAGTGAGCGGGGCAATGTTTCCCGTAAAATAACAAATAAAGGCGCTACGCTGGCAGAGTGTTCCTACTGGGAATGATCTGCCGGCTTTTTTTGTGTATTTGTACGGAGAAGGATTGTAAGTTTCTTCAATTTAATTACAAACGCATGTTCCGGTTGTCGTGAGTATGCTATACTATTGAAACGAAGAAATGCAGAGCTGCGGAAGGAGCTTGTCGTTATGCCGGTAACCTTGTTAACAGGCCGCTCGGGCAGCGGAAAGACTACGAAAATATGGAGGGAAGTCACCTCCGCTCTGGAGCAGGAGCCGCTGGGCGCACCGATTATTGTGCTTGTACCGGAGCAAGGCTCCTTTGGAGCGGAGCGCGGACTGCTGACAGCGGGGAAGGTGCGGGGAAGCGTCCGGGCGCAGACGCTCAGCTTCTCGCGGCTTGCTTACCGGGTACGGCAGGAAACCGGAGGCAGCGCCAGTCTGCCCATTTCCGAAGAAGGCAAGAAGATGCTTATCTACCGGATTATCAGCCGCCGCAAGGAGGAGCTGAAGCTCTTTGGCGCGTCTTCGGATAGACCGGGCTTTGTGGAACGGCTGAGTGAGCTGCACACCGAACTGAAGCGCTGCTGTCTGGGTGCAGCCGATCTGGAGGAGCAGTTGTCAAGGATGCGGGACTCCATTCTAAGAAGCCCGATTCTAGCCAGCAAGCTGGATGATCTCTATCTGGTGTTCAGCGAGCTGGAGCAGGAGATGTCCCGGCTGTACATTGATGAGGAAGACCGGCTGAATGAGCTGGCCGAACATATTAAGGAATCCTCCTACATACGCGGATCGGACATTTGGGTGGATGGTTTTCATGGTTTTACTCCTCAAGAGTTCATCGTGCTCCGCGAGCTGATGCAGTATGCCTCCAGTGTGACCATAGCGCTGACCCTGGACCACATCTATCCTTCGGGGATGCAGCCGCATGAGCTGGATCTGTTTCATCCTGCGGCTGTAACCTACATCAAGCTGCGTGGAATGGCGGAGGAGATGGGCCTGACGGTATGGGACGAGCAGCTTGCTCCACCGGTGCTGCCGCGGTTTGCCGGAAGTCCGGTTCTTGCCCATTTGGAGCGGGGCTTCGGCCGCCGGACCCGCTGGAGCGGCGATGCCGCAGAGGCAACGGATGCCATTACCCTCACTGCGGCCGCTTCGCGCCGGGCCGAGGTGGAAGGAAGCCTGCGGGAGATGCTCCGGCTGGTCCGTGACGAAGGGGCGAAATATGGCGAGATGGCTGTATTTATGCGGAGTATTGCCGATTACGAGCAGCTTGTGGTCCCAATGTTCCAGGATTATGGCGTTCCCTTCTTCCTTGACCAGAAGATGAATGAGCTGCACCACCCGCTGGTGGAATTTATCCGCTCTGCCATGGATGTGGTCCGCCGCCGCTGGCGTTATGAGGACGTGTTCCGCTGTGTGAAGACGGAGCTGCTGCTTCCGCTTGACTATAGCATTACCCGTGAGGATATGGACGAGCTGGAGAACTATGTGCTGGCCTGCGGTATTCAGGGGTACCGCTGGACGGATGGACGTTCCTGGAAAGGAATCCCCAGCCTTTCGCTGGAAGGCGAGAGAGTCGTGGATGAAGCCCAACTGGCGAGAATGGAGGCATGCCGGGCGGTCATAACCGGTCCGCTGCAAGCCTTTGAGAAATTGGTTAAGAAAAGCCGCAGCGGCTTGGACCTCTGTACAGCCGTGTATGCTCTGCTGTCGGATACGGATGCGGCGCGCAAGCTGGAGCGGATGAGTGTGGAGGCAATAGAAGCCGGACGGCCTGAGGCGGCCGGCGAACATAGCAAGCTATGGGGATCTGTGCTGGGGCTGCTCGATCAGATTGCAGAGATGATGGGCAATGAACGGATGGACCTTGACGTTTTCGCCGGGGTGCTGGAGACCGGACTGGCTGAGCTGAAGATGGGGCTGGTGCCGCCTGCGCTGGATCAGGTGCTGGTTGGGAATATGGACCGGACCCGGGTTTCGGGTGTGAAGTATGCCTTTTTGCTGGGGTTCAATGAAGGCGTCGTTCCCGCCCAGTTCAAGGATGACGGCATTCTCTCGGAGGGAGAGCGTCTGCAACTGGAGAATACGGGAATGGAGCTAGCTTCCGGTTCGTCCCGCAAGCTGCTGGATGAGCGTTTTCTGATTTACAATGCGCTCACTTCAGCAAGCGGCAAGCTCTGGGTAAGCTATGCCGCTGCGGATGAAGAGGGCAAGGCTCTGCTCCCATCTGAGATTATCCGTCATTTGCAGGGGATGTTTCCGGGTGCGCTCAAGGAGCAGTTTGTTTCCGGGTTCCCCCCGGCTGGAGCGGCAGACGAAGCGGGTATGACCGAAGCACTGCATATGAGCTTTGTCGGAGCGCCGGAGCAGAGTCTGCGGATGCTGATTATGCAGCTTCGGCAGTGGCGCCAGGGGGTAGAGATTCCTGAATTGTGGTGGGATGTCTACAACTGGTTTATTGCGAACGGGGAGTATGGACCGAAGCTGAGACATTTGCTCGGCTCTCTGTTCTACCGCAATGACGGAATCCGGCTGAAACGGGAGACCAGCCTGCGCCTATACGGGGGAACCACGCTGCGCGGCAGCGTGTCCCGCATGGAGAAGTTCGCTGCGTGCTCCTTCTCGCATTTCGCTTCCTATGGCCTGAGATTGAGGGAGCGCCAGCTATACAAGCTGCAAGCACCGGACATTGGGCAGCTCTTCCATGCCGCCCTCAGCGATATGGCGCAGCGGCTGCAGAAGCAGGGTCGCGGCTGGGGCAGTCTGACGGCGGAGGAATGCCGCCGTGAGGCGGGCGAGACGGTGGACAAGCTCTCGCCGCTCCTGCAGGGTGAAATCCTGATGAGCAGCAAGCGCTACGGGTATATCTCACGCAAGCTCAAGAGTATCGTCAGCCGCGCCTCCGTCATCCTGGGCGAACATGCCCGGAGGGGCAGCTTTGAGCCGGTAGGGCTGGAGCTGGATTTTGGCCCCGGCAAGGACCTGCCGCCGCTGAGAATTAACCTGCCAAACGGCTGTGTCATGGAAGTGGTAGGCCGGATTGACCGGGTGGATAAGGCTGAAGGCGAGCAGGGCATCCTGCTGCGCGTTATTGACTATAAATCAAGCCAGAAGGATCTTAAGCTGCACGAAGTGTATTACGGGCTGTCGCTGCAAATGCTGACCTATCTGGATGTGCTGCTGACCTATTCGGAGCAGTGGCTGGGCAAGACCGCTTTGCCGGCCGGAACGCTATATTTCCACGTGCATGACCCGCTGCTGACTTCGGCGAACGGGTTGAACCGCGAGCAGGCGGAGCAGGAGCTGCTCAAGCGTTTCAAAATGAAGGGCCTGCTCACGGCTGACCGTGAGGTGGTCTCGCTTATGGATACTACGCTGGATAAAGGGTATTCCTCGATTGTGCCGGTGGCGCTGAAGAGCGATGGCGGATTTTACAGCAGTGCTTCGGTGGCTACCCCCGAGCAGTGGGGGCATCTGCTGTCCTCGGTGCGCAGCACGATTTCCGATATCGGGACACGCATTACCGAAGGCGATGTTACGATTGCGCCTTACCGCATTCAGCAGGAAACAGCCTGTACCTTCTGCGCTTTCCGGCCGGTCTGCCAGTTCGACGAGGCCGTGGAGGGCAATGCATACAACAATCTGGGCAAGCCCGGTAAGGAAGTTATCTGGGATCTGCTGTCCCGCGAAGGAGGAGAGAAGCCATGAACCTGAGAGCTGAAATAGAGCCCAAACCGGAAGGAAGCCTATGGAGCGACGACCAGTGGCGCGCGATTGCCGAGAGCGGTGACGATATCCTGGTCGCGGCGGCGGCAGGCTCCGGCAAAACGGCGGTGCTGGTGGAGCGGATTATCCGTAAAATCAGCAGCGTGGAGAGCGGGTTCAGCGTGGAGCGGCTGCTGGTAGCCACATTTACAAAGGCGGCCGCCTCAGAGATGCGCCAGCGTATCCGTGAGGCGCTGGAACGGAAGCTGGAGGAAGCGGAGTCCGGGGATGGGGAAGGAAGCCGGGGCAATGAGCATCTGCGCCGCCAGCTTGCTCTGCTCGGCAAAGCCTCGATTACGACGCTGCATTCCTTTTGCCTGGAGGTGATCCGGCGGTATTACCAGCTTATTCCGATTGATCCGGGCTTCCGGATTCTGAATGAGCATGAGGCGGAGATGATGCGCCAGGAGCTGCTGGAGGAGCTGCTCGAAGAGAAGTACGGGGAAGTCAGCGAGGACGGGGAGGATACGGTCTTTGTACAGCTTGCAGACTGGTTCAGCGGTGAGCGCAGCGATGATGCCGTGCATGCGCTGGTGCAGCGTCTGCATGATTTCGCGCGCAGCCATCCCTGGCCGTCGGAGTGGCTGCGGGATACGGCTGCCGATTTTTCGCTGCCGGATGCGGAGGCGTTAAGCCGCACGTCTTGGGTACAGAGCATTCTGGCGGAAGCGAAGCTGACGCTGGATGGGGCTTCCAGCCAGCTCCGGCAGGGCATGGATATTGCTATGCAGCCGGGCGGACCGGCTCCTTATGCCGAGAATCTGACGGCGGATCTGGAAATGGTGCAATCGCTGCAAGAGGCGCTGGAGTTCCGTCCGTGGGCGGAACTGTATGATATTTTCATAGAAATATCGTTTGGGAAGCTGAAGGCCTGCAAGAAGGATTCGACGGACCCCGGGCTGCAGGAGACGGTTAAGGAGCTGCGTGACAGCGTGAAGAAAAGCTTGCTGGAGCTGCAAAAGTCGCTCTTTGGCCGTCCTGCCGAAACGTTCCTCCGCGAGCTGCATGAGGCAGCTCCGCTGATGCAGGAGCTGGCCGAGACGGTGATCGAATTCGGTGAGCGCTATCGTGCAGAGAAGGCAGGCCGGGGACTGGTCGATTTCAGCGATCTGGAGCATTACTGTCTGAAGATTCTGCGCCATGAGGATTCAGTACCCGGCCATTCCGTACCTTCGGATGCGGCGATGGAATACCGCGCCCAGTTCGACGAGGTGCTGCTGGACGAGTATCAGGATACGAACAGCGTGCAGGAGGAGATCGTAAGGCTGATCTCCCGGGAATCGCCCGGCAACCGGTTTATGGTCGGCGATATGAAGCAGAGCATTTACCGTTTCCGGCTGGCTGAGCCGGGATTGTTTCTGGATAAATATCAGAGCTTTGGATCAGGCGGAGACCGCAGTGGTGATGTCTCATCCATAAGCAAAGCAGGTGACGGGACTGGTGAAGGTGCTGGGCCGGTTAAGTCATCTGGGGGCTCGGTCATTGATCTGGCCCGTAATTTCCGCAGCCGCCGGGAGGTTGTGAATGCTGTAAATATGATCTTCCGGCAGATCATGGACCGCACGGTTGCCGAGATAAGCTACGATGAGCGTGCGGAATTGGTTTATGGTGCGAGCTTTCCGGGTGCAGAGGACAAGGGGCCGGATACTTATTTTGCCCCTGAGCTGCTCATTATCGACCGGGGAACTTCGTCCGCCGGACGCACGGATGAACCCTCTGAGGACGGAGAGCTTCCTCCGCAGGAGAGTGAAGCCATTGAGAGTGAAACCGCGCAGCTTGAGGCGCGCGCGATTGTCCGGCGCATCTCACAGATGACCGGCATGACCGGCAGCGAGCCGCTGCTTATCTATGATAAAGCGCTGCGCCTCATGCGGCCGGTTGTGTACGGCGATATCGTGATTCTGCTGCGGTCCGCGCGGATCTGGACACCACTGATGCTCGAGGAGCTGCGGCTTGAAGGTATCCCGGCGTATGGAGATCAGACCAAAGGCTATTTTCAGGCCACCGAGGTCGAAGTTGCCCTTTCGCTGCTGCAGATTGTTGACAATCCGCGCCAGGACATCCCTCTGGCGGGGGTGCTCCGTTCTCCTGTAGTGAACCTGCGTGAAGAAGAGCTGGCAGCGGTGCGGCTATGCAGCAACGGCACGTTCTTCGATGCTGTGCTGGCGGCTGCGGGAGTGCAGCCAGCGGGAGGAAATGAGACGGAAAATGCCGAAGCTGGGACGGGTGCTGTATCAGATTATTTTGCTGCGGCTGATTCTGCCGCTACCTCTGAAGGCAATGTGCTGGAATCAGCCATTGCCCATTCCGGTGAATCGGCTGCGGCTTATGAAGCAAGTATCGCGGGAAGCAGCGGTGCGGAGAATGCAGCGGGCGATGCTGCCATACCGGAGATTTCCGGGAAGCTCCGGGCGAAGCTGAAGAAATTTCTGGGGCAGCTTGAGGGCTGGAGAACTGCGGCCCGCCAAGGCAGTCTCAGTACTTTGATATGGCGTATTTATGGAGAGAGCGGTTATCTGGAGTGGGCCGGCGGCCTGCCGGGCGGATTTCAGCGCCAGAATAATCTTACCGCTCTGTATGACCGGGCGGTACAGTTTGAGAAAGACACCTCCTCGCGCGGCCTGTTCCGTTTCCTGGTATTTATTAATAGGCTGAGGGAAAACGGAGGAGACCTTGGTGTGGCCGGAGGAACAGGCGAAGAAGCCGGCGGTGTCAGAATTATGACCATTCACAAGTCCAAGGGACTGGAGTTTCCAGTGGTATTTCTGGCCGGCATGGCTAAGCCGTTCAACCGCCAGGATCTACATTCGCCGTTCCTTGTGCATAAGGAGCTTGGGTTTGGCCCGCGTTTTGTGGAACGGGAGACCCGGGTCAGCTATCCGACACTGCCCTACCTGGCAATTAACCGCCGTTCGCGCCTGGAGCTGCTTGCGGAGGAAATGCGTGTGCTCTATGTCGGGTTAACCCGGCCGCGGGACAAAATGATTCTCGTGGGCACGGTGAGAGATTTGCCGCGCACCCTCGCGGGCTGGAGCAGCGTGCAGGGCCGAGAGGAGTTGCTGCTGGCGGACCATTTGCTGGCCCGTGGCCGCAGCTATCTGGATTGGGTGGGACCGGCGCTGATCCGCCATCCGGGTGCGGCTATTCTGCGCAAGCTTGCCGGAGCCGAAGGCCCGGTATCTACAGTGCTGCACCGGGATGATTCCAACTGGAGTATTTCAACCTTGAACGCCTCTGAGCTCAGCTCCGGGTCTGTTCTGTCTAAGGATGGCGATGCAGAGAAGGATGAGGAACGTTATGCAAATCTTGAAGCCATGCGGCACGGCCGCCGTGTACCTTCCAAGAGTACTCCGGCAGAGGCGGTAATCAACGCAAGATTGCAGTGGGAGTATCCTTACGCGGCCGCTTCCGGTATCCCGGCCAAAACCTCCGTAACGGAGCTTAAGGCCATGCTGTCCATGCAGGAGCAGCCTTCGTACGATTTGCTGGAAGAGGCTCAGCTTGCGGCAAGAGCAGGGGAGCCTGTGCGGAGTAGGGCAGGCGGAGACAGTCTGCATCTGCAGCGCCCGAAATTTATGGAGAAGCGGGGCTTGTCGCCTTCGGAACGGGGAACGGCCTATCATACGGTTATGCAGCATGTTCCACTGGAAGGACCGGTAGACCGGACTGTGCTGGAAGCTACATTGGCCCAGCTTACACGGCTTGCCATTCTCAGCAGTGAACAAGCCGACGCGGTTGAGCTTGCTGAAGTAGAAGCTTTTTACAATGCGGAGATTGGCCGGAGACTGCTAGGGGCCTCGTGGGCAAGAAGAGAGCAGCCTTTCAGCTACATGGTTCCGGCGAGTGAGGCCTACAGTGATCTTGCCTACCTGCGTGAAGCGGCTGCCGGACTTGAAATTCATGAAGGCAGCGCGGCTTTTGGAGAATCCGTCCTGATTCAAGGTGTGATCGACTGTCTGTTCCGCGAAGAGGGACGTTTGATTCTGCTGGATTACAAGACAGATTCGGTACAGAGGCATCCGGGCGGCCTGGAGGCTTTGAAGGAGAAATACCGTTTTCAACTGGAGCTGTACAGCAAGGCGCTGCTTGATATTTTGGGTGAGCCGGTCAGCGAAATCTGGCTGTACTTTTTTGACGGCGGACAGGCTGTGAGTCTGTGAATGAAATTGGGTTTGTTTGGGTACCAGCAGATCGTTAGACTCTACATGCCGGAGTTCATACGATGCTCTGCTGAACGGGGGGGCAGGGTGGTGTGGAGATCACTTTGCAGGCGCAGCAGGTTCCACGGACAGAATCATCTCCTGATCGAAAGAGTCTGCCCGTTGGACGGACTGAGCAGCTCTTAATTCCGCTGGAAACCATTGTTCTGCAAGTACACGGACTCCAGAGCCGTTACGGGGGGATATTTCCCCAAAATCCACCTGCCGGAGAGGCGATAAGCGCGTCCCGGTCCGTTAGCTCGGTGAAGGAGATCCCTTTCGGGCAAATAGAGGCTTTACGGTCCGTTAAGGAGCAGGAGGCAGGATACGGCGAATCCCTCTCTCCCCTAAGTCCAAAGGCTCCATTCTAAACCATAGATGTAGAACGGATGCTGTACTAGGAATCTATACACGTTGAGCTTTAAAAAGTTAAGAGTGCAGAAGTTTGGATATTTACGGAGCGGCAGCGTCCGCCTAAGAGCTTTCCGTAGGAAAGCTGGCATTGTAGGCATAGGCTATATTTGGATTACTACCGCGTTCAGCGGCTTCAATCAGGAAATCCAGTTATAACAGCGGCCGGAAGTCCAAACATTCCCCGTAATTACGAACAGACTCTAATATGAAACTCTAAGTTCGATTTATGCAGGAATCTATCATTTATCAATCTATCAATCTATTAGTGCCGCATGACCGGCGGGGAAAAGAGGGTGAACATGCGCATATTGCATACGGGGGACTGGCATCTTGGCCGGACGCTGGAAGGGAGAAGCCGGCAGAAGGAGCAGGAACAGTTCATTGATGAGCTGGTGGAAATTGCCGATTCCTCCCAAGCGGACCTTATATTAATGGCCGGAGACGTCTATGATTCTGTGAATCCTCCGGCAGCGGCGGAGCAATTGTTCTACGATGCTGCCGCCAGACTGACGGCGAGCGGCAGGCCGCTCGTTGTTATCTCGGGCAATCATGATCAGCCGGAACGGGTAGCTTCCGTGTCCCCGCTCGTCCGCAGACAGGGCATTACGCTGGTGGGCTTGCCTACCTCAGAGCCAGTGACGGTTCATGCCGTGCGTACCGGAGAAATCGCCAAAATCGCTGCGCTTCCCTACCCCTCCGAAGCCCGGCTCGGCGAACTGCTCGCCGGAGACAGCGCAGAGGAGGAGCTGCGTCTGGCCTATAGCGCCCGGGTCGGCAGGCTGATGAAGCTGCTGGGCCGGGAATTTACGCCGCAGACGGTGAATCTGGCAATGAGTCATATCTATGTGCTCGGCGGCGTAGAGAGCGATTCGGAGCGGCCGATTCAGGTCGGCGGAGCGTACACCGTAGATCCCTCGGCCCTATCCTGCGGCGCACAGTATACGGCGCTTGGACATCTCCACCGCGCCCAGCGGGTCAAAGGCGACGGCATGATCCGCTACAGCGGCTCGCCGCTCGCCTACAGCTTCTCGGAGGCTGGGCAGGCTAAATCGGTCGCGATGATAGAGGTGGCTCCAGGCGGCGAGCCTACCTTTGAAGAAATCTATCTCCGCTGTGGCCGTCCGTTGGTGAAATGGAAGTCCTCCGGCGGTCTGCAGGAGGTGTATAGCTGGCTGGATGAAGGCAGGGATGCCGAAGCCTTTATTGATCTGGAGCTTCGCCTTACAGAAGCAATGTCGCTCAATGACATCCAGCGGCTGCGCAAATCCCGTGAGGGAATTATCCATATCCGGCCGATTTATCCGCAGATGGAGCAGGAACTGGAGGAGCTGTCCCGTTCACGCATGCCCGTACAGGAGCTGTTCCGCAGGTTCTACCAGCGGCAGACCGGCGGGGCGGAGCCTGAGGACAGCCTGGTAGAGCTGTTCCTGGAGCTGGCGGAAGAAGAACGGCGCGAGCCTGCAGAAGGAGAGGAGGATTGAAGTGAAGCCGATTCTATTAAAAGTAGCCGGGCTGCAGAGCTATAGAGAGCAGCAGGAGATTGATTTTGCGAGCCTGACCGAGACTGGACTGTTCGGTATCTTCGGACCGACGGGCAGCGGCAAGTCCAGTCTGCTGGATGCGATTACACTAGCCATGTATGGTAAGGTGGAACGCGCGGTGAACGGGACACAGGGCATCATGAACCATTCCGAGGATCAGCTTAGCGTGGCTTTCACTTTTGAGCTTGTTTCCTCTGCCGGGCCGCGCCGTTACCGGGTCGAACGTAAATTCAAGCGTACCGGGGATCAAACGGTCAGTAATACAATCAGCCGATTCATTGAGGTTACAGCAGACGGCGACCAGGTGATGGCTGACAAGCTCGCCGATGTGACGAAATGTGTGGAAGAGCATATTGGACTCAAAATGGATGACTTCACCCGTGCCGTGGTGCTGCCTCAGGGCAAATTCGCCGAGTTCCTGTCGCTGCGCGGCGTAGACCGCAGACAGATGCTTCAGCGTCTCTTTCATCTGGAGCAGTACGGCGACGGGCTGGCGCTGAAGCTCAGCCGCCGGGTCAAGGAGAACGAGGCGGCGCTGCGGGCGCTGGAGGCCGAGCAGCAGGGTCTCGGCAGCGCCGGGCAGGCTGACGTAGAGGCTGCCGCTGAACGCCAGCAGGCAGCGGTCCGCCATGCAACGGACTGCCGCAAGCGGTTGGATGAGGCGGTGCAGCGGGCAGAGCGCTACGCCCGAATCCGCGAGCTGCAGGATGAGCGCACCCGCCGCGAAGGCCAGCGGCGGGGTCTGCTCCAGCAGGAGGCGGACATCCTCCTGCTGGAGCAGAAGCTCGGCAAATCTGACGAAGCCGAGAAGATGCTGCCCGCGCTGAAGGCCTGGCGCAGCGCGGAAGAGGCCTGGAAGAGCCGTCTGGCCCGGGCGGAGGGCCAGGAGGCTTCCGCCGCCGCCGCCGAGCGGCAGGCGGCGGGGCTGGCAGCGGCCGAAGCAGCGGCACAGGCCGCGCTGGCCGCAGAGGAGCCTGCCCTCCGGGAATCGGAGGGCACGTACCGCCGCGCGCTCGAGCTGGAAGCCGAGCTTCGCGAACTGCGGCAGGGGCGCACAGCGGTGCTGGAGCGCCGCGACGAGGCCTCCCGCGGGCTGGCTGCCCGGCGGGAGAGCATGGCCCGGGAGCGTGAGCTTTTGGCCAAGGGCCAAAAGCGCCAGCAAGAGCTGCAGGCGAGCCTGCAGCCGCTCGCGGTCCGCTCCCAGGAGCGGCAGTCGCTGCAGGAGGCCATGCAGCGGCTGCAGGTTCTGCGTTCCGCCTCCTCCCAATGGGAGACGGCGGAACGTGAGCGCGCCGAGCGCGCCGCGGTGCACGCGGCGGCGGAGGCGCGGCTTGCTGCCGCCGAGGACCGGCGGCAGTCGCTGGAGGCGCAGCGCGGCGGGGGAATCGCCGTCGGAGCGCTGCACCTGGAGAAGCTGCGCGCCGGAGAGGCCGCAGCAGAAGCCGCCGTAGACAGCCTGGAGCTTCATGGAAGCACAGTGGCGGCGGCACTCAAAGGACAAGAGCTGCACAGGCTCTCGCTGTCGCTCGCCCGTGAACTGCAGGACGGGCAGCCTTGCCCGGTCTGCGGCAGCCTCCATCACCCCTTGCCTGCGCTGGAGGAAGACAGCGGCGCGCAGGAGGAGCTGGAAGCCCGGCTTGAACTCAGCCGGACAATGGGCAGACGTGCGCTCGAAGTGCGCCATCAATTCCATAACTTATTGGAGCAGACCGGTGGATGGCTGGAGCAGGTTTATGGCGAAGGAGCAGCGGAGCTGATGAAGTCGCCTGCCGCTGCCGGACTGGAGCAGCGCAGCGCTGCTGGAGCCACAGTTGCCCTTAATCAGTCAATTTTGCCTTCTGCTTCTGATCCGTCAGTCGCTGCCGCTCCAGAGGGTCGGTTAGCCTCTCTTGGAGCCACCCCTCCCTCAGGTCCTGCTAATCTGTCGGATTTGCCTGCGGTCTCTGATTCCTTAGCCGTCGCTGCTCTTTCCAGTCTCAGGGAAGATCCAGCTTCTTCTGGCCCTTCAGCGGCCTCTGCTTCCAATCCTGCCTTGACTGGAGCCGCTGCCCCTTCCCCCGTCGCCTCATCTGTCCCTGATGAGGCGATGCTGGCCGGGCTTGAAGCTGAGCTTGCCGGGCTGAAGGCCCGCTCTGCGGAGCTGCGCCGCACAGCGGTGGAGTGGCAGCGTTCTATGCAGGACCAGCAGCAAATGAGGCACAGGGAAGCCGCCAGTGTGGAAGCTGAAGCAGGCTGGCTGCAGGGCATCACCGCCAAAACCGGGGAACTGAGCCGGCAACTGGCAACACTGCGGGAAGAATGGAGCGTGCTTTTTCCTGAATTGGAGCCGGGTGCTGCGGAGCAGGCCTATCGTGAAATGCTGAAGAAGGACGAGCAGGCCGATGAAATCAGGGGAAGATTGGAGATCAGCGTCAAGTTCCTGGAGGAGAAGAGTGCTGCCGTCCAGGCGCTGCAGGAGGAAATAGCGAGTCTTGACAAGGAGCTGGCCCAATGGAATGCTCAACTCGAAGGTAAAGAGGCGCTGGAGCAGGAGAAGGAGCAGCGCCTGCGGCAATGGACCGGCGGTCGTTCCGCTGCCGCTTTGCTCGCGGAGTGCGAGAAGCGTCTGCAGGAGCTGCAGACTGCGCTGGAGAGCAGCAGGCAGGGCAGCAGGCTGGCGGCGGAACAAGCCCAGCATGCGGTGAAGGAGGCGGCTATCGCCCGCCAGGCGGCGGAGTCTGCCCGCGAGCACAGTGCAGCGGCTGCCGTACAGTGGGGGAATGGCTTGCAGTCTTCTCCGTTTGCTTCGGCTTCGGAAGTGGAAGGGGCAGCCTTAACGCCGGAAGAACGCACCGGGGCTGCTGCCCGTGTGAAGGCTCATCGTGACGATGAAGCTGAAGTTGCACTGCAATTGCGGAGCATAGAAGAGAAGCTGGGCGGAGACGCAGTGAGCGGGGAGGAATGGCAGGAGAGCCAGGAGACTCTGCGCAGATGCAAGGAAGAAGACGAGAGCGCTTTGCAGAGCCGTGCGCGCGCGGAGCGTGATTTGGAGGACCTGCAGCACCGCCACATCCGCTGGATGGAGCTTGAAGGAGAACGTGTGGAGCATGCCTCGCTCCAGGATCGGCTGTCCAAGCTGCAGACAGTGCTGCGCGGCAATGCCTTTGTGGAATACATTGCCGAGGAGCAGTTAATGCAGGTATGCCAGGCCGCCTCGCAGCGGCTGCGCTTCCTGAGCAAACAGCGTTATGCGCTGGAGGTGGACTCCGGCGGAGGGTTTGTCATTCGCGATGACGGCAACGGAGGCGTCAGACGTCCGGTGTCGACTTTATCGGGAGGCGAAACCTTCCTGACCTCCCTGTCGCTGGCGCTGGCCCTATCGGCGCAGATTCAACTGCGGGGACAGTATCCGCTGCAATTCTTTTTTCTGGATGAAGGCTTTGGGACCCTCGACCCGGAACTGCTTGATACCGTTATTACCTCACTAGAAAGATTGCACAATGACCAGCTAGCGGTCGGCATCATCAGCCATGTTCCCGAACTGCGGGCCCGCTTGCCGCGCAAGCTGGTCATTGTGCCGGCAGAGCAGGGCGGCGGGGGTTCGCGGATTCTTTTGGAAAAAATGTGATGTGCGGGGTTGAATGTGATATCAGTCACAGAGACACCTTCAACCCCCTGTTATAATACAGCTAAGCCGACATCATTTTGAAACACCTCGGCGGACGTATGACCGGGAATTCTCTCCTTTTCATACGTCCGCCGCCGAATCAGCTTTCTGAGCTGTGAAGGGTGTTTCTTTTTTTTGTCTTTTTTATTGGGCTCAATTTGGAATACCTGGATCAAAATAAGCGGAAAAAGTCCCGCAAGTTCGTATTAGATCTCCATTATCCACGAGTTAAGGGGAATTCCTCCTTATATAATCGTCTATTTTTCCTCAAAAAGGGTTAGCTTCCAATAATAACGGGATGATTTCCTCCTATATTCCTGAAGCGCATGTTTTTGCCCAGAATAGAGGGCGATTTTCCTGCTAAACAAGATGAACTTTAGTTTTACTTAGAGGTGTATAGCCGTAACTGCGGGGAATGAGCGGGTTTCCGACCGCTGCCTGACTTCCGATCCAAATCTCCCCTATTTTTGAAAAGTGCTGCTTCTCTCTGCTGCACCTGCTGTATCAGATACAATTGCTGCTGGAGCATAGAACACAATATCTCTCCATAGTGAGCCTGTACCTATCTTGTACCTGGTTCTGCACCTCACCTCTGTACTTTATTCTGTACCTAATACAGCTAGGCAAAGAATAACCACAGTCCTCACATCTGCCGTCCCGTTAACGACTGCCCGGGTACCGCTGCCTGCGGCTTTCCCAATTCGGAAATATCCTGTATGATTAGTAGCATAATGAATTTCAGGACAGCAGCGTTAACAATTAAGTAGGAGGAAATCCCTATGGAAACTGTGTTTAGCAAAATCATTGAAGGATCAATTCCATCCAGGAAAGTGTTTGAGAATGAGCGGATTCTGGCGTTTTATGACATTGAGCCTGCCGCCCCGGTGCATGTGCTGATCATTCCCAAGAAATACATTGCTTCCATGAAAGATGTTACACCTGAGGATCTGCCGCTGATCGCAGAGATTCACGCTGTGGCGCAGCAAATTGCTGTGGAGCTGGGGATTTCCGAGAGCGGGTACAGACTGATTAACAACTGTGGTCCGGACAGCGGACAAGCCGTGCCTCATCTACATTATCACTTGCTTGGCGGAGCCAAATTGGGCGCCCTCGTCGGGACTTCAACATCTCACGCGTAACAGATTTTTAATACGGAAGCGCCAGCCCAAAAAAAGAATGACACGAAGGTTGACACCATATTTCGCTTTGACCTATAATGAAATTTGATGAACCGTGTTGTTATGCTCTTGGACGGTCTGGTCGGAGGGAGGGAAAACTGGTGTCTGAAACGAAAGTTCGTAAAAACGAGACAATTGATGCTGCACTTCGTCGCTTTAAACGTTCCATTGCTAAAGATGGTGTCTTGGCTGAGGTGAAGAAACGCAAGCATTATGAAAAGCCAAGCGTAAAGCGCAAGAAGAAGTCTGAGGCTGCTCGTAAGAGAAAGTTTTAGGAGGATTACCCACGCATGAATCTTAGCGAACGATTGAACGAAGATATGAAGCAAGCGATGAAGAGTAAGGACAAGTTCACACTCTCCACGATTCGAATGGTTCGTTCTACAATAAAGTATCTTGAAATAGATTTGAAGAGAACATTAGACGACAACGAAGTGCTTGATATCCTTAGTCGTGAAATCAAACAGCGCAAAGATGCCCTCCAAGAATTTGAATCAGCGGGTCGCGACGAGCTTGCCGCGAGTACGAAGGCAGAAATCGAGATTATCATTAAATACCTTCCTGAACAGCTTTCCGAAGAAGAAATTAAAGTAATTGTACAGCAGACCATCCAGGAAACCGGTGCTTCTTCGAAAAGTGAAATGGGTAAGGTGATGAGCGCACTGATGCCTAAGGTAAAAGGTCGCGCCGATGGTAAACTTGTGAACCAGGCGGTTCAACAATTTCTGCAATAATATAACGCTAGCACCCCTTTTTATAAGGGGTGTTTTTCATTTTAAGGGACATTTGTATAAGAAATTACTTATACTTTGTCCCTCTTTTTTCGCCCCTTTGCTGATATTGTTTTGAAACTCCTTTTCGGAATAGGCGTACTAAGCATTATAAATTGGAGATATGCTAAGGAAAGGGGGTTAGAGTTTGAATAAATTTCGAAAAATAGCTGTGGCAGCCGTCTCTGCCCTTTTGCTGCTTTTGCTCTTTGTGCCTTTGCCCGGAACAGCAGGCGCAGATAATACTCCGCCGCGCGCGCCGGGAGCAGTCGCTGGTCAACCCAAGAGCGGTCCGGTATTTATCATTCCGGTAGACCAGGAGATTGAGCGGGGGCTGCAGAGCTTTTTGGAGCGGGGATTCCAGGAGGCGGCCAATTACGGGGCGGTTCTGATTGTGCTGGAGATTGATACACCGGGCGGGCTTGTCGATTCCGCCGAGCAAATCGGCACGCTGGTAAGGGACAGTACAATCCCGACCGCTGCCTATATAAAAGGCGATGCCGCTTCCGCCGGCAGTTACATTGCGCTGAATGCGGGCAGCATCATCATGAAGCCCGGCAGCATGATCGGCGCGGCTTCGCTCGTAGATGGCAGCGGAAAAAGCGTGGACGACGCCAAGATGGTATCCTACTGGAAATCCAAAATGGTTGGCGCAGCTTCGCTGAATGGACGTGATCCTGAAATCGCTGCCGGCATGATGGATGTCAATCTTAGTGTCAACAAGCCTGAGCTTGGCGTGAGCAAGTCGAAGGGGCAGATTATCGCACTCAGCAGCGCCGAAGCGCTCAAAGCCGGATATGCAGACAGTATTGCGGGCACGCCGGAAGAGGCGATTACTTGGCTTGGATATTCCACTGCCGACATTTTTCGCGTAGAGCATACCGGTGCGGAAAAAATGTCGCATTTTCTGACCAATCCGATTATTATGACGATTCTGCTCTTCGTCGGGATTGCGGGAATTGTCATTGAATTGCTGGTGCCGGGGTTTGGTGCTCCGGGCATTATAGGCACACTGGCCTTTGCCCTCTATTTCTTCGGCAACTATGTGGCGGGTTTTGCGGGTGCGGAGACCTGGCTGCTGTTCATTCTGGGTCTGGTCATGCTCGTGCTGGAGCTGTTCGTCCCAAGCTTCGGCATTCTGGGGCTGCTGGGGTCGGTCAGCCTTGTTGCGGGTGTTGTACGGGCTGCTTACAGCTATACGCATGCTTTGTTCAGCCTGGGCATCGCTTTTGCGGCAGCGGCAGTGGTAATTATTATTGTAGCCGTGACCTTCAAGGAGCGGGGCATCTGGAACCGGTTTATTTTGCAGGACAGCTTAACTAAGGAGCAGGGCTTTGTGCCTGTGCCGGAGAAGCTGGATCTGATCGGCTCGATAGGGGTCAGCCTTACGCCGCTTCGTCCGGCCGGAACAGCTATGGTGGGCGGTGAACGCGTGGATGTGGTTACAGAAGGCAGCTTTGTCAACGCGGGCATGTCTATTTCCGTTGTCAAGGTCGAAGGCGGACGCGTTGTTGTGAAGGAAGCGGAGAATTAATGGATTTTAAAAGGGTAACGGAGGATGAATAATATGGGTCAAGCTTCTGTCATTACATTTTTGCTGATCGCGGTTGTCGTGATCATTGTGCTGAGCGTGTTCTTCAGTTTCTTCCCGGTGATGCTGTGGGTGTCCGCGTGGGCGTCCGGCGTTAGAATCAGCATTATTACGCTGGTGGCGATGAGACTGCGGCGGGTTACGCCAAGCCGGATCGTCAATCCGCTGATCAAGGCGACGAAGGCGGGGCTGGGACTTGGCATTAACCAGCTCGAAAGCCACTATCTGGCGGGCGGTAACGTGGACCGGGTTGTTAATGCGCTAATCGCCGCACAGCGTGCGGATATTCCGCTTGAGTTCACCCGCGCCGCTGCGATTGACCTTGCCGGACGCGACGTGCTGCTGGCGGTGCAGATGAGCGTTAATCCCCGGGTCATTGAGACCCCGGTTGTCGCTGCTGTAGCCAAGAACGGCATCGAGGTTAAGGTGAAGGCGAGAGTAACCGTCCGGGCCAATATTGACCGTCTCGTCGGCGGTGCAGGCGAAGAAACGATTATCGCGCGTGTCGGTGAAGGGATTGTAACTACAGTAGGTTCAAGCAGCTCCCATAAAGACGTGCTGGAGAATCCCGATTCGATCTCGCGGACTGTGTTGTCCAAGGGGCTTGACTCCGGGACGGCTTTTGAAATTCTGTCGATTGATATTGCCGACGTTGATGTGGGCAAGAATATCGGCGCTTATCTGCAGACCGAACAGGCTGAGGCGGACAAACGCATTGCCCAGGCCAAAGCGGAGGAACGCCGAGCGATGGCTGTGGCCCATGAGCAGGAAATGAAGGCAAAGGTTGTCGAGATGAAGGCGCTGGTGGTCGAATCCGAATCCCAGGTGCCGCTGGCTATGGCAGAAGCGCTCCGCTCCGGCAAGCTTGGTGTCATGGACTATATGAATCTCAAAAATATTGAAGCCGATACGCAAATGCGCGGCTCGCTCGGCAAAATGGGCGACGGTGAGGACAACAGCCGTCCAACCAATAAATAAAGGGATGTGAATTCCCATGGGCAGCTTAATTTATGTAGCGGTGGTAATTATCGTCGCGATCATCTCCAGCGTGAACAAAGCGGTTAGAAATAAAAGCAAAAACACCCCGGGGGGAGGCATGCCGACATTTGGCGGTGGGGACGGCTCCCTCCGGCGGGTCCGGCCCGTTGAACGGCAGCCGGAGACAACGCCCCCGATGCGGGACAGCAGCGGCTTTCCTGCTCCCGGTGACAGCTTTCCAAGCCGGACAGCGGCGTCTGCGCCAGAGAGCGAATATGACGCTTCTCCAGCCTGGTCCGATGCGGCCGAATTTCCTTCTCCCGATTATGAAACCGGAGAAGGAATGTCTTTGGAGCAATCCGGGGAGGAAGATGGAGTCCGGATGCGCTCAGAGCGAATGCAGCGGGAGCTGGAGGTGATGCAGGCCCGATTTGACGGAGCCGCCGCCGCAGTGCCGTCAAGCGCCGGGCTGGAGGCTGCAGCCGCTTCTTCAGACGCAGCAGCGGGCCAAGCAAGCTTTACAGGCGGGCGGGAAGCGCTGCGCACTGGTCTGGTGTGGGCGGAAATTCTGGGCCCTCCCCGCGCCAGGCAGCCCCATTCCTCACGCAGATAGGTCTGCGCTGTCCACAGCATTAGCGGGATGATTGCAAGCCTCTGGACTCCTGATTAGGAGTTCAGGGGCTTTTTTTGCTGCGGCCGCAAGCTATGGTGTGAGTTCTTCTCATAAAAAAATGCGCTAGCGCATAAGGTGTACAGAAGGCAGGAAGGGGGAGAAGTCTACTTATGACCCGTATCGGCCGCAGGCTGCGGGGATGGACAAACGGGCTGCTGGATCTTCCGCAGGATGTGCTGGAGGAGCTGCCCCGGATCACCCTGATCGGCAATAAAGAGCTGTATATCGAGAATCACCGCGGCGTGCTGCATTTTTCCTCCGAGCAGCTAAGGCTTGCGTTAGTGAAAGGTTCGCTGGAGATTGCCGGCGAAGGGCTTGTGATCCGCAATATCCTGGGCCAGGAGCTGGCCGTAGAGGGCATTGTCAGAGAAATCAGATACAAGGGAAGCGAGGAGAATTCATGAAGCAGCCGCCTCTGTCATCACTGCGGGGGTTCGTTACACTGCATGTGACGGGACCGCAGGTGGAAAAGTTTATTAACGCTGTAACCGAAGCGGGTATCGTCATCTGGGATGTGAGGCCTGCCGGAAACGGCGCTTCCCTGAGCCTGCTGCTGGATGACTTTTTTGCCCTTCGGCCGCTCTTGAAGAAGACAGGCTGCCGCATGCGTGTCACAGGCAGGAACGGGCTGCCGTTCAGGGCGGCGCGTCTGTGGAGACGGAAGTTTTTTGGCGCAGGGATATTGCTGTTCGGCGCTGCGCTGCTGCTGCTGTGCTCGATGGTGTGGACAGTCAGGGTCGAAGGGAACAACCGTCTCGCGTCTGAGGATATTCTGGATGCGGCACGCAGGGAGGGGATCTATCCGTTTCAGTGGATTTGGCGCATGGATGATCCGGACAAGCTCTCCAAGAAGCTGAACTCCGGGCTGCCGGGCGTATCCTGGGTCGGGGTGTCGCGGACGGGGACGAGCGTTACGATTCAGGTGGTTGAATCTGACCAGGCGGAGAACAGGCCCCTGCTCAGCAAGCGCCATCTCGTCAGCAGAACCGATGCGGTTGTGACTGAAATCTATGCCGAGCAGGGCAGGCCGGTGGTAAGCCGCAACACCCGGGTCAAAAAAGGGCAAATTCTGATCTCCGGTATAATCGGAGACGAAGGAAACGCGCAGTATGTGGTTGCCAAAGGCGAGGTTAAAGGCCTGGTCTGGCATGAATACAATATAGAGGTCCCGCTGAAAACAACCGGCAGCTCTTTCACGGGCGAGAGAAAGGACCGTACCTACCTGGTGCTGGGCAAATGGGCGATCCAACTGTGGGGCTACGGTGAATCGGATTTTGCGGAATCACGGACACTCACGGAGCATGATCCCCTGACCTGGCGCACCTTTCAGCTTCCGCTGGGAGTGCTGACCGAGAAGGAGATGGAGGTCAAAAGCACCACTGAAACCTTGACAGCGGAGGCTGCGCAGGAAGAGGGGCTTACGCGGGCGAAAAATGATATTTTGGCGCGTTACGGCACAGATAGCACCATAAAAAGTCAAAAAATTTTGCATGAGAAGAAAGACAATGGTAAAGTTTATATGAAAGTGCTCTTTGAAGTGGAAGAGAGAATTGCGGAGGAACTTCCGATAGTAAACAACTGAGGAGAATGAGGCTACTTGTCAGAACAGACTTCAAGCATTCGTATATCTTTGCAAAATGCGGGAGAAGCGCAATCCCTGTTCGGCCCGCAGGATGGATTTCTGAAAATGATCGAAAGTGAAATTCCGGCGGTTATTGACTCGCGTGAAGCCGAAATTACAGTACGCGGAGCGGAGCGGGAAGTGGACATGCTGGAACAGTTGTTTGGCGTGCTGCTGTCGCTGATTCGCAGCGGTTACATCCTTAGTGAGCGCGATGTGCAGTATGCGGTCGAGCTGGCCAAGGATTTCCGTGCCGACCAACTGCTTGATCTGTTTAAGGGTGAAATCACAACAACCTTCCGCGGCAAGCCAATCCGTGTCAAGACTATTGGACAGAAGCATTATGTGACCACCATCAAGAAGCGTGATATTGTCTTCGGCATCGGCCCCGCCGGTACCGGTAAAACCTATCTTGCCGTTGTGCTAGCAGTTACGGCGCTGAAGGAAGGCTCCGTCAAGCGCATTGTGCTTACGCGCCCGGCAGTGGAAGCAGGAGAGAGCCTGGGCTTCCTTCCAGGGGATTTGCAGGAAAAGGTCGATCCATACCTCCGTCCGCTCTATGACGCCTTATACGACGTTATGGGGCCTGATCAGGTCGCCAAGGCGCTTGAGCGGGGGCTGATTGAAATCGCGCCGCTCGCCTATATGCGGGGACGCACGCTGGATGATTCTTTTATCATCCTGGATGAAGCGCAGAATACAACACCCGAGCAAATGAAAATGTTCCTGACCCGCCTCGGCTTCGGCTCCAAAATGGTCATTACGGGCGATGTTACCCAAATAGACCTGCCGCGCGGCAAGAAATCCGGTCTGATCGAAGCAAAAGCGATTTTATCCGGCATTGAAGAGCTGGGGTTTGTCTATTTTGCAGAACAGGATGTAGTACGGCATTCCCTGGTACAGAAGATCATTGTCGCCTATGAACGCTCTGCCGAAAACCTCGAATAAAAAAGGGGACTGTCTTCATGGCCTCAAAGCAGCCAACAAAATTAAGCGGATTTGTATACAGCAACAACGGCTGGAAGTATAGCGCGGCTACGCGCTATGCTCTTTTCCTGTTACTCGCGCTTGTTTTCTACTTCAGCCTGTCATCTGACCTGGTGCCCAAAAAGTATGATATCAAAGAGGGGACCCACAGCGCCAAGGAGATCACAGCCCCCAAGAAAATCCTGGACACCAAAGCTACGCTGAAGGCTCAGGAAGCAGCGGCTGAGAATGTGACCAACCGTTATACGATCATTCCTCTTAGGGCGGATAATCTGATAACCTCTTTACTGGACCGGATTGACCGGCTGAACCAGGATGATTTAATCTCGCAGAGCGACAAGACCGCCATATACCGGGAGGAAATCCCCCAGCGTGCCAATGATTTTATCTTGAATTTCGTGGCCTCCAGCCGGAGTGCCGGGACTTATTCCGATACGCTGCTGGACGAGATGCAGAAGGTCATCAAGGACCAGACCTATGTTATTCCGGAAGAGACTTATATCAAAATACCGCGACTGACCTCTCAGGACATCATTGAGATGAAGCCGGTTGCCCGTGATATCGTTACCAAGCTGATGAATGACCAGATTATGGAAGCTCAAACAGCCCGCGCCAAGGTGGCGGAGCAGGTGAGCGTCAGCTCGCTGAGCCAGCGTACCGCCCGTGAGGTGGTTCAGGAGCTGGTGCGGCTGGTCATTACCAGCAATAAGTTCAGTGACGAGGTAGCTACCAAGGAAGCAAAGGTGCAGGCCCGCGAGAACACACCCGATGTGTATATTGAGCAGGGAGAGCCGCTTGTCGCCAAGGGCGAGCTGATCACTCCAGAGCTGTATGCTCTCCTCGACGAAAATGGCCTGCTGAGCAACGAGGTCAACTACTGGCCGCAATTCGGCCTGCTGATGCTCTCTGCACTGCTGTCCTTCGGCCTGTTGACGTTCATCCGCTATACGGGTGGAACATCGGGCTTCAAGTATAATAATTCCCAGTTGCTGATGCTGGTTCTGGTATTTGTAATTACGATAATCACGTTGAAGCTGGCTGCATTCCTGCAGGGGGATGCCCGGTCTTATGCCGGTTTCCTGGCCCCGGTAGCGATTGGCGCGATGCTGATCACCATGCTGCTGGATATGACCCTGGCCTATTTCTGCTCCATTTTGTTCTGCGTTCTTTCTAGTATTATTCTGAATGTGCAGCAGAATACCATTTTTGATTTCAAATTCGGCTTCTTTGCCCTTATCGTTTGCTATGTTTCCATCTTTGCCACCCACCGCGCCGGGCAGCGTTCTACGCTCCTTAAGGGCGGAATTATGGTATCTCTGTTCGGCTGCGTGTCGGTCTTTATGCTGACTGTACTCGGCGGAGGCAACTGGAACGAGACGCTGACTCTATACGCCATCGGTCTTTCTTTTGCCAGCGGATTGCTGACTGCTGTCTTGGTTATCGGGCTGATGCCCTTCTTCGAGGCTTCCTTTGGGATACTGTCAGCGCTGAAGCTGGTGGAGCTGTCGAACCCCAACCACCCTCTGCTGCGCAAGCTGCTCACTGAAACGCCGGGAACCTATCATCACAGCGTGATGGTCGGCAACCTGTCGGAAGCGGCGGCAGAGGCGATTGGTGCGGATGGCCTGCTCTGCCGGGTGGGCTCGTATTATCATGATATCGGCAAGACGAAACGGCCTTTTTATTTCATAGAGAACCAGAACAATATGGAGAATCCGCATGATTCGATAGAACCGATGCTCAGTAAGTCGATCATTGTGGCCCATGCCCGGGACGGGGTGGAGATGCAGAAGGAGTACAAGCTGCCGAAGCCGATCCGCGACATTGCCGAGCAGCATCACGGCACGACGTTCCTGCATTATTTTTATCATAAGGCGTTGACGCTGGCTGAAGAAAAAGGCGCTGAGCCCGACTTCACCGAAGAGGATTTCCGGTATCCCGGACCGAAGGCGCAGTCTAAGGAAGCAGCCGTAGTCGGAATCGCCGACAGCGTGGAAGCGGCGGTTCGTTCACTCCGCAAGCCTACCGTGGAGCAGGTGGAGACGATGATTGAGAAAATCATCAAGAGCCGGCTGGACGATCATCAATTCGACGAGTGCGATCTGACGATCAAGGAGCTGGATATCATTGCCCGGACGCTGAAAGAAACGGTAATGGGCATTTTTCATTCACGGATTGAATATCCCGAGGATGTGAAGAAACCGAAAAAAGAGGAAGGGGCTATCACAACATGAGCCTTGCAATCGTATGGAGCAATGAACAGGAAGAACATCATATAAGCGATGAGTTGATCGCCCTTCTGGAGAGTATTCTGCAAAAAGCGGGAGAAGCCGAAGGGATTGACGAAGGCGAAGTGGATCTTACGTTTGTCAACAATGAGCGCATCCATGAGCTTAATCTGGAGTACCGGGGAATTGACCGTCCGACAGACGTGCTTTCTTTTGCCATGAATGAATCCGGTGAAGATGAGCTTGAGATTATTTACGAGCTCGAAGACGGTGAAGAACTGGAAGATATGCCTTATGTGCTGGGAGACATTATTATTTCGGTTACCCGGGCCCAGGAGCAGGCTCTGGAATATGGGCATTCCCTGGAACGGGAGCTTGGATTCCTGTTTGTTCACGGGTTCCTGCATCTGCTGGGCTACGATCATCAGGATGCTGACTCTGAAGCGGAGATGATGGCGAAGCAGGAGCAAGTGCTGGCTCAGGTCGGGTTGACTCGCTAATGGTCAAGAATACAGCAGTGGGCCACAAAAAATTCTGGCACTCCTTTCGGTTTGCGGCGCACGGCATTGCCTCGGCGTTCAAATCCGAGCTGAATATGAAGGTGCATTGCGGCATGGCTGTACTCGTGCTTGCCGCCGCCGCCATCTTCAGGCTTCCGCCGCCCAGGTGGATGCTGCTGCTGCTCGCTATAACACTCGTTCTGACCGCCGAGCTGCTGAATACGGCGATTGAAGCGACGATTGATCTGGTCTCGCCGGAGATTCATCCCCTGGCCAAGACCGCCAAGGATACCGCCGCAGGCGCTGTACTGCTCACGGCGGTGTTTGCCGTCATTACCGGAATCTATGTTTTTTATCATCCCGTGATGGACTGGATCACCGGACTTATGTCATAATCAGTTTACAACTTCAGCTTGTGGAGAGGCGGACCTGCGTTTTGCACTCCGTCTTTAATTGTCTTTACGCGCCGAAGCAAGTTTTGTACGAAGTAAATCGAAGAAGTATCATGCTAACAAAACTAAGCGTATGCTTTCGGAGCGAGTTTTATTGCGTAGCTTTTTTAAGAAGCATAGCTTCATATAAACTAAGCTTATGCTTCCGAAGCAAGTTTTGTACGAAGTAAATCGAAGAAGTATCATGCTAACAAAACTCGAAGGAGGACAACTATGGATTCTGCTCTACTTCTACAAGAAGCGATCAAAGCACGGGCGAATGCCTATATACCCTACTCCCGTTTTGGCGTAGGCGCAGCGTTGCTGGACCAGGACGGCCATATTCATCACGGCTGCAATGTGGAGAATGCCGCTTTCGGCCCGACGAACTGTGCTGAGCGGACAGCCATGTTCCGCGCGATTGCGGACGGGCACAAGGCCGGATCGTTCAAGGCAATTGCCGTTATTGCCGATACCGATGGCCCGGTATCTCCTTGCGGTGTGTGCCGCCAAGTAATGGTGGAGCTGTGCCCTCCTGATATGAAGGTTATTCTCGGCAACCTGAAGGGTGACATCCAGGAGACCACCGTTCGTGAGCTTTTGCCAGGCGCGTTTGGTCCGGCTGATCTGGAGCAGGGACAGGCTCCTGAGTGAATCGGAATTACTTGGGTGAATAGTTTGAACTCTGCTGATGCTCACATATGCTGACTGACTTAATTGTATTTCGTACAGTTAAATCACAAATTATTAGGCTATAAGAGTATTTAATTGCAGTTTCTGCAGTTATATTGGCTAATTGCTGCAAAAACAGCCCCTATTGCTAAAAATAACTGCACGAAATACAGCTAAACCAGCAAAGTTGCAGATTCAAGCCGAAATAACTGTACAAAATACAATTAAGTAAGGATTGCCGCGACTGTGGTGCTACTGTGTCTTTAACCAATTTAGATTTTTCACCACAGTCAAGCGTGTTCCCGCAGGGGACGTAAGCGCTCCACCCGCCAAAACTTTTCTCCCATGCGCCGAAAGCCACATTCACGCCCATTTCCGGGTGTCCAGAGGGCCGGGGCCCTTGGGGTCCCCCTTGGCTAAGGGGGATTTAGGGGGATCGAAAAAGCTTTTGCAAAAGGTTAGACTCATGAATTTAGGAAGGAAGATCATATGAAATTCAAATCAGGGTTTGTCGCCATTATCGGCAGACCGAACGTAGGCAAATCGACACTTATGAACCAGGTGATCGGACAGAAGATCGCCATCATGTCGGATAAGCCGCAGACAACCAGAAACAAAATTCACGGTGTCTACACCGCGAACAATTCACAGATTGTATTTCTGGACACACCGGGTATTCACAAAAGACAGTCGAAGCTCGGCGATTACATGAATCAGACGGCGATGAGCACCCTGCATGAGGTGGAAGCGGTGCTGTTCCTCGTGGATGCATCTGAAGGTATGGGCGGCGGTGACCGCTACATTGCTGAGCAGTTGAACGAAGTCAAGACACCGGTCATTCTGGTGATGAACAAAATTGACAAAATTGAGCCGGAAGCGCTGCTTCCGCTGATTACCGAATACAACAAGCTGCATAAATTTGCGGAGATTGTGCCGATTTCGGCCAAGCTGGGCAGCAATGTGAACACGCTGCTGGACCAGGTGGTGAAGTATCTGCCGGAAGGCCCGCAGTATTATCCTGACGACCAGATTACCGATCACCCGGAACAGTTCGTCTGCGCTGAGCTGATCCGCGAGAAGATTCTGCATCTGACCCGCGAAGAGGTGCCGCATTCCATCGCGGTAGCCATCGAGGACATGCGCGTGGAGGAGAACGGCGTTGTGCATGTGTCTGCGGTGATTTTTGTTGAGCGCGATTCCCAGAAAGGGATCATTATCGGCAAGCAGGGCGCAATGCTCAAGGAAGTCGGCAGACGGGCGCGCACGGATATCGAGAATCTGCTGGGTTCGAAGATTTTTCTGGAGCTATGGGTAAAAGTGAAAAAAGACTGGCGCAATCAGGAACGCGTTCTGCGTGATTTGGGCTTCCACAAGGATCTTTAACCTCTGCATCCTCAGCTTCTTGAACAATAAGGCTGCATCGGCTTCCCGCCAGTAATCATCCGGATTGTCCCGCTTCTGCTTGGCAGGAATTGCAAGGATAGATCCTGGCCTATCGCACATCCTATTTCTGAAGAGACATCGTGTTTCCGAAGAAAGGATGAATACGAATGCGAGATTTTTCGTGGAAGTATTTTGCAATGACTGGAGATGTCGATGCTTATCTGCTGTACAAAGAAGCTGTAGGCCCGCTTGAGAGCAGCGGCACGCTGCTTGCGGAGGAAGAGAAGGCCCTTGATGAAGAAGCGCAATAAGGACTGGTTGCTTGCCGAGTGGTTGGGGGAAGAGGCATGTTATACAGGGTGGAAGGGATCGTCATCCGCAGCATGGACTACGGTGAGGGGAACGCGATCATTACGCTTTGCACCGAGAACGCCGGTAAAGTAGGCGTTCTTGTGCGTGGTGCCAAAAAGGTCAAAAGCCGCCATGCTGCCCTGATCCAGCCGTTCACCGTTGGTGAATTTGTGTTTTTCCGCAACAATGGAGGGCTTGGAACACTGAATGCCGGTGAAATAACGAAGTCCCACCATTCGCTGCGTGAGGATTTGGTAAAGGCGGCGTATGCTTCCTATGCCTGCGAGCTGCTTGACCGTGTGCTGCATGATGAGGAGACCGGCAGCTTCTGGTTTCGCCAGCTCGCAGCCTGCTTGAATGCGCTGGAGGAAGACAAGGAACCCGGTGTCATCAACAATGTTTTTGAGATGAAAATTTTACAGGCCGCAGGCTACGGTCCCCAGCTTGATGCCTGTATCATCTGCGGCCAGGAGAAGCCCGACGGGGAACTGCGGTTAAGCCCCCGCCTTGGCGGGGTGCTCTGCCGCAGTTGCAGACATAATGACCCTCCGGCGATGGAGGTGTCTCCCCGTACGCTCAAGCTGCTGCGTTTGTTCGCCGCGCTTGATCTGACACGGCTTGGCAGCGTCGATGTGAAGGAAGAGACCCGGGCTGAACTGAAGATAATTATGCGGGCCTTTATGGACCATCAACTGGGTCTGAAGCTGAAATCGCAGAATTTCCTGGATCAGCTCGATAAATACAATATTTGACGAAATGCAAATTATCCGTTACTATAGGTACAGTTTCTTTTTATAGTTGCGCCGTGGTGACTCCTAACCTGGAGAAACGTGCAGCGATCGGGAAAGTAATGAACACCATTGTCGCTTAAGCGAGCCGGGGAGAGTGGAAGCCTGGCGGGACAACGTTCATGAACATGGCACCCGGGAGCACGGGAAGCGGCTGAATGAAAGTGGATCTCGTCATTTACTGACGGAATCAAGTAGGGTGGAACCGCGGGAGTATATTTTAGACTCTCGTCCCTATGTCTGTATAACAGGCATGGGGGCGGGAGTTTTTTTGCCGTGTGGTGAGGACGTGAAAGAGTATGCGCCTGGCACTGCAGGGATAGAAGAAGCCGCCTCCATCGCGCAGCAGCACCAAGATTCATGGCAAAAGGCGAAGATTAACTTGTAAAAGCGAAGGAGACGGTAGTATGAATTTTCAGCAGATGATTTTGACGCTGCAGCAGTTCTGGTCCGCCCAGAATTGTATTCTCGTCCAGCCGTATGATACGGAAAAAGGCGCGGGAACGATGAATCCCATGACATTCCTGCGTTCGCTCGGACCCGAGCCGTGGAAGGTTGCTTATGTTGAGCCTTCACGCCGCCCGTCAGACGGACGTTACGGAGAGAACCCGAACCGCTTGTACCAGCATCATCAGTTTCAGGTCATTATCAAACCTTCACCGGACAATATTCAGGAGCTGTATCTGGAAAGTCTGAAGGCGCTTGGCGTGGACCCGCTGCTGCATGATATCCGTTTTGTCGAAGACAACTGGGAGAATCCTTCGCTGGGCTGCGCAGGTCTTGGCTGGGAGGTATGGCTCGACGGTATGGAAATTACCCAGTTCACTTATTTCCAGCAGGTCGGCGGAATTGAGACCCATCCGGTAGCCGTGGAAATCACATACGGGATGGAGCGGCTGGCTTCCTACATCCAGGACAAGGAAAATGTATTTGACCTGGAATGGGTGGACGGCATGACCTACGGCGATGTTTTTCACCAGCCTGAGGTGGAGCACTCGACCTATACTTTTGAAGTATCGGATGTCAAAATGCTGTTCTCGCTCTTCAACACCTACGAAGAAGAAGCACGCAGAGCGATGGAGCGCCATCTGGTATTCCCGGCTTACGACTATGTGCTGAAGTGCTCGCATACCTTCAACCTTCTGGATGCGCGCGGAGCAATCAGTGTGACCGAACGGACAGGCTTTATTACAAGAGTGCGCAATCTTGCCCGTACCGTAGCGGCGACATATCTTGAGGAACGCGAGAAGCTCGGCTTCCCGCTGCTGAAGAAAGAAGGTGCTGACCGTGTCTAAGGATCTATTGTTCGAGATTGGTCTGGAAGAAATACCTGCGCGGTTTATCCGTGCGGCGATGGAGCAGTTGAAGGACAGAACGGAGAAGTGGCTGGAAAGCTCACGCATCACCCATAGCGGAGTGAACGCCTATGCTACGCCGCGCCGTCTAACGGTACTGGTGAAGGAGGCTGCCGAAAGACAAGAAGATATCAGCGAAGAAGTAAAAGGCCCGTCGCGCAAAATCGCCCTGGATGCCAGCGGCGAATGGAGTAAAGCGGCGCTCGGGTTCGCCCGCAGTCAAGGAGTGTCACCGGAGCAATTCACATTCAAAGAGCTGGCTGGAGTGGAATATATCTATGCCACTAAGAACAGTGACGGCGTAGAAACCTCCACCCTTCTATCGGAGGGACTGCACGGAATCGTCAGTTCAATGACTTTTCCGAAAAATATGCGCTGGGGAGCCTATGACTTCAAGTTTGTGCGTCCGATCCGCTGGCTGGTTGCTCTATTCGGCCAAGAGATTATAGAACTGGAAATCACCGGAGTTAAAGCTGGCAACGCCAGCCGGGGCCACCGGTTCCTGGGGACGGAAGCGGTCATTGCCGAGCCGGCGAAGTATGTGGAAACCATGAGCACCCAGCATGTGCTTGTGGATGTGAAGGAACGCGAAGAGCTGATTCTGAACCAGATCAACAAGCTGGCTGCAGACAAAAGCTGGACAATCGGGATCAAGGAAGATCTGCTGGAAGAGGTATTGTTTCTGGTGGAAACTCCAACGGTACTGTTCGGCACCTTCGATCCTTCATTCCTCAATATTCCGCAGGAGGTGCTGATCACCTCAATGCGGGAGCATCAGCGCTATTTCCCGGTCTTTGACGCGTCGGGCAAGCTGTTGCCGTTCTTCGTCACTGTGCGCAACGGGAATGCGGAATCGCTGGACGTCATCGCCAAAGGGAACGAGAAGGTGCTGCGCGCCCGCTTGTCGGATGCGAAGTTCTTTTACGAAGAGGATCAGAAGCTGCAGATCAGCGATGCGCTGGCGAAGCTGGAAACTATTGTGTATCACGAAGAACTGGGCAGTGTGGGAGACAAGGTCCGCCGGATACGGGCAATTTCCGATCGTTTGGCCGTAAAGCTTGCACTGTCCGGGACTACAGCAGATGAGGTAAGCCGGACCGCCGATATTTGCAAATTCGATCTGGTTATGCAGATGGTCTATGAATTTCCTGAGCTGCAAGGCACGATGGGTGAGGATTATGCGCGTAAAGCCGGTGAGGCTGAGCATGTGGCAAAAGGGATTTTTGAGCACTATCAGCCGCGTTTTGCCGGAGACGCCGTTCCTTCAACAGAAGCGGGTCTGGTAGTCAGCATTGCCGATAAAATCGACACGATTGTGGGCTGCTTTTCCATCGGCATTATTCCGACAGGCTCTCAGGACCCTTACGCGCTTCGCCGCCAGGCGGCAGGCATTGTACAGATGGTGCTTGAGCATAAACTCCCGATCACGCTGCAGGAAATTTTCGACACAGCGGTAGAGGTTCACGAAAATTTACGTGCAGAGAAACATTTTGCCGCTGACCTGCGTATTAACCTGTACGAATTCTTCGGCTTGCGCGTTAAACGCCTGTTATCCGACAATGTCCGTTATGATGTTGTGGATGCGGTTATTGCTGCAGGCTTTGATGATATCGTGGATGCGGTAGGCAGAAGCCGTGCGCTTATGGATACTGTGAACGGGCAGGCTGATTTTAAAATCACTGTCGATTCGCTGACCCGGGTCAGCAATTTGGCAGCCAAAGCAGACAATGGTGTTGCCGTGGAGCCGTCCTTGCTGAAGGAAGAAGCCGAGCGGAAGCTATATGAAATCTGGCAAGCTATTCACACGCCTTATCAGGCAGCCATGAATGCCAGAAATGCAGCGGAAGCTCTGAAGATTCTGTCGGGACTGAAGGATGCTGTTACCGGATTCTTCGATTCCGTAATGGTTATGGCTGAAGACGAGCAGATCCGTACGAACCGTCTGGCGCTGCTGGCCGGCATTGATGCCGACTCCAAGGCCTTTGCCGATTTTGGCAAGCTGGTGTGGTAGATTCCCGCTGATACGGGTTATAGGATGCGGTCTGACCCGGAAAAAGTACAAATTTGTGCAGCTTATGGTATAGAACGTTGGTTTAGGGTATAAATATACGGAACGGTGCCAATGCGTAGGTTGACATCCGTTCCGTATTTATGCTTTACAAAGAAGGATTTCTGTCTCTCAAAGCGTATATATATTACACGGGAAATTGGTGATGTCATGGAGAGGTCCCAGGGAAGAACGATAGTGGTCGATGGGGATGCTTGTCCGGTCAAACAAGAGATTATTGCTGTTGCCCGAAGCTTCGGCATACCGGTAATTATGGTCTCTTCGTTCGATCATGTGCTGAAGGCTGAAGAAGGTGTCTCGGTGGTCCAGGTGGAACGGGGAGCCGACAGCGCTGATCTGTATATTGCCAATCATATTTCTGCGGGAGATATAGTCATTACGCAGGATTATGGCCTTGCTGCACTGGCACTCGCCAAACGCTGCAAGGTGCTTTCGAACCGCGGACAGGAGTATGAGGATTCCAAAATGGATTTTATGCTGGAGGGCAGGCATGCCAGAGCGGTTGAACGAAGGAGAGGCCATTATTCCAAAGGGCCAAAAGCGATTACCGCCGAGGAAAAAAATTATTTTCAACATAAACTGACAAAACTTTTAACCCTTTTGCAGGAGAATGTCCAGCTATAGCGAATTATATTTATTTGTTAAGAGATGAAGGTGGCTAAAATTGGCTAACGGACAAGGTAATATTCCGGAAGAGGTTATCGAAAGCGTGCTGGCGCGGCATGATATTGTCGATACAGTCGGTAAGGTTGTCCATTTGTCCAAGCAGGGGAAATATTTATGGGGCCTCTGCCCGTTCCATTCGGAGAAAACCCCTTCCTTCACGGTGACCCCTGAACGGGGGGTCTTTCATTGCTTTGGCTGCGGTATGGGTGGAAATGCCATCAAATTCAGGATGGAAATCGAAGGATTATCCTTCCCCGAAGCAGTCAGAATAATGGCGGAAGAAAGCGATATCCCTGTTCCCGAGGGAAAAGGGGGGTTCCTGTCTCCTCCTGATCCGGAGCGTGACCGTCTCATTCAGGCGTACGAGCTGTCTGCGAAGTTCTATCATTTTCTGCTGAAGAATACGGAATACGGCACTGCCGCAATGGATTATTTAAGAACCCGTAATTTCAGCGACAAAATGATTGACCAGTTCCAGATCGGCTATGCGCCGGACCGCTGGGACACACTGCTGCAGTTCCTGGAGAAACGGGGGTTTGATCTCGCTGAGATGGAGAAGGGCGGGCTTTTGTCTGCCAGGGGCGAAGGCAAAGGGTATCTTGACCGCTTCCGCGGACGGGTTATATTTCCGATTGCGAACCGTACGGGTAAGGTCATTGCCTTTGCAGGAAGAATTCTCGGAGACGGGCAGCCGAAATATTTGAATTCCCCCGAGAGCAGATTGTTTAACAAGAGCCGGATTCTGTACAATTTGCACCAGTCCAAAGCATCCATCCGCAAAACGCGGCAAATCGTCCTTTTTGAAGGATACGGCGATGTCATTTCGGCTTGGGAAGCAGGTGTGCATAACGGTGTGGCTACTATGGGAACATCACTTACCGATGGACATGTGGTGCTGATGAAAAGCCTGGGCGACGAAATTGTTCTGGCCTATGATGGCGACAAGGCGGGACAAGCCGCAGCGATGAAGGCCATTCCGATGCTGGAAGACAACGGCCTGCGTGTAAAGGTCGCCGTGCTTCCAAGCGGACTGGACCCCGATGAATTCATCTCCCGGCATGGCGGAGAGCGGTTCAAGGATCAGGTAATGGACTCAGCGGTTTCATCCATAAAATTTAAGCTTATATATCTGAAAAAAAACCATATACTCCTAGAGGAAGACGGCAAAATCGCCTACGTCAAGGAGGCGCTGGAGATTATCGCCACGCTGCATTCCTCCACAGAGCGAGAGGTATACCTGAGGGAAATCGCCTCCGAGCTGGATCTGTCATATGATAGCTTAAAGCAGGACTGCAATTTACTTCGGGCGTCAATGCAAAAAAACATCCCTGAAGGGGATAATAACGACAAAAGGTGGAATAATGGTAGGCATAAAAAAGGGCAGGTGCAAGCACCAACGTTGCTGCCCGCTTATCATGCTGCGGAACGGCGACTTCTGTCCTTAATGATTCAGGACCCTGAAGCCGCTGCTTATGTGGGAGAACGCCTCGGCGAAGAGTTCAACATTGATGATCATGCGGCCATTGCCGCTTATCTATATGCCTATTACGCGCAAGGCAAGCCCCCCGGCATCAGCCGGTTTTTATCATCGCTTCAGGATGACCGTCTGGAAAAAACCGCAACAGCAATTTCCATGATGGACACTCCTCCGGATTGGAATACTCAGGTCTTGGACGATTGTATCCGTGAAGTGCGGAAATACCCCGTTCAGCGCGGGATGGAACAGAAACGCGAAGAGATGATTCAGGCTGAGAAGTCGGGCGACTTTTTGCGTGCGGCACAAATAGCAAGTGAGATTATTGCCCTAGAGAGACAATGAGCGTTGACAGGATGTACCTAGGGAGGAGGGAGTCGAATTATGGCGAACGATCAGCACACTGAACTGGAAGCGGAATTTACTCTGGATCAGGTTAAGGATCAGCTTATTGAGCAAGGCAAGAAAAGATCATCATTGAATTACAAAGATATTATGGAGAAATTGTCGCCGTTTGATCAAGACCCCGAGCAAATGGAGGAATTCTACGAGCAACTGAGCGACCACGGTATCGAGGTTGTGAACGAGAATGACGAAGAGGTCAATACACTTCGTCCGAACGAGGACAATGAAGGCAGCGACAATGATGACTTCAGCTTCGACGATGATTTATCACTCCCGCCGGGAATCAAGATCAATGACCCTGTACGGATGTATCTGAAGGAGATCGGACGCGTGCCGCTGCTGTCGGCAGACGATGAGGTAGAGCTGGCAATGAGAATCAAGAACGGCGACGAGGAAGCGAAACGCCGGCTCGCTGAAGCGAATTTGCGGCTCGTGGTCAGTATCGCCAAACGTTATGTCGGACGCGGCATGCTGTTCCTGGATCTGATTCAGGAGGGCAACATGGGTCTGATCAAAGCGGTGGAGAAATTCGACCACAACAAAGGGTTCAAATTCAGTACCTACGCCACTTGGTGGATTCGTCAGGCCATTACCCGGGCGATTGCGGATCAAGCGCGGACAATCCGGATTCCGGTGCATATGGTGGAAACGATCAATAAGCTGATTCGTGTCTCCCGTCAATTGCTGCAGGAGCTGGGCCGCGAGCCGTCGCCGGAGGAAATTGCCGCCGAGATGGAGCTTACGGTCGAGAAGGTTAGAGAGATTATGAAGATTGCCCAGGAGCCGGTATCGCTGGAAACGCCGATCGGTGAAGAGGATGATTCGCATTTGGGTGATTTCATCGAGGATCAGGAGGCGCTGGCTCCTGCGGATGCGGCAGCCTATGAACTGCTGAAGGAACAGTTGGAGGACGTGCTGGACACGCTTACTGAGCGTGAAGAGAATGTGCTTCGTCTGCGTTTCGGTCTGGATGACGGACGGACGAGAACGCTCGAGGAAGTGGGTAAAGTGTTCGGTGTTACCCGGGAGCGGATCCGTCAGATCGAAGCCAAGGCGCTGCGGAAGCTGCGTCACCCAAGCCGCAGCAAGCGGCTGAAGGATTTCCTCGAATAGTATCGCATGACCCGGACCTTTTGCTGCACGGTGGCAGGAGGTCCTTTTAGCTTGAATGAAGCTGGAGACTCAAGGTCCGAAAGAGGGATGAGCCGTTGAATTTGGAAAAACGTGAAATTATTTTAAGAGAAATTCAGTACTGGAGAAGAAGCAGGGTGTTGCCGGAGCAGTATTGCGATTTCCTCACCAACCTCTATGATGAGGAGACTGAGGTAAAGGACAGCAATCCGATTTCACTCCAGAATCTTCAACAGGGCAGCATCAAAGTATGGCTGTTTGGTTTTGGAATTATTTCCTTGATTTTCTTGATTAGTCTATATTTTAGCGTTTTTCCCTGGCCATTGCAACTTGCTACGGCACTCTGTGTCTTAATTGTCTGTTATGGATACTCGGCGATTTACCAGGACCGCAACAAGATGATCAGTCTGGTGCTGGCAGGGACCGGGAGCGTGCTTACGCTGGGCTTCGGATTATGGATGATTAACCTGCATAACCTGGACACTGACTTGTGGAGGCCTATCCTGATTGCAGGCTGCGGACTTCTGTGGGTGGTTTTGGGATTTTTGCTGCGGATTGGGCTGCTTCATTACTGCGGCTTTGCTTTTTGGGCGCTGCTCTATGCCGGTTTCTTTGGCCAAAAAAGTCCGGATGCCTCCATCTTTGAGCTGGAGCTGCTCTGGCTGCCGATCTGTGTGCTGATGATCTGGCTGAGCTGGCTGCTGTATCACCGTGTAAACGGTGTATCGGGCGTATATTTAGGTGTAGGTGTCTCCCTGTGGATTATGCCTGAAATTGATGCGCTGATGTTAAGGCAGGATTATCCGCAATGGGTTTCACTATTATTGATATTGAAGATTGCGGCAGGACTTGCTCTGCTGTTTATTTTCCGAAAAAAATGGATAACGTGGGTGGCTTCATGAACAACACAAAATTATCAAACCGGCTTCAGCTTGTGCTGGAGCAGGTTCCGCAGGGCAGCATTATCGCCGATATCGGTTCAGACCATGCACTGCTGCCTGTAGCGGCTATAGAAAGCGGGCGGGCACTGTCCGCCATTGCCGGCGAAGTGACCTCGGGGCCGTTCGAAGCGGCCCGCAGAGGGGTGGCTGAGGCTGGGCTAGGCAAGGTTATCTCCGTCCGCCGCGGAGACGGGCTGGAGGTGCTGGAGCCGGGAGAAGCCGACTGCATTACCATTGCCGGAATGGGCGGATCGCTGATTGCTGCCATTCTGGAACGCGGCCGCAGCCTGGGCAAGCTTGAAGGTGTCAAGACGCTGGCGCTGCAGCCGAACGTGGGCGAGGATGTTTTGCGCCGCTGGCTGCTTAGTCACGGCTGGGTGCTCACTGCGGAGCATATCCTGGAGGAAGACGGCAAGATTTATGAAATTCTGACGGCAATTCCAGAAGCTGCAGCCGATGTTACGAATGATCAGCTATACCGTGATTTGAAGCTGGCCTCCGGCATTCTATGCGACCGTGAACTGCTGCTGGAGATGGGACCTTATCTGCTGCAAGCACCAAATGTTGTGTTTCATCAGAAGTGGCAGGGTGAAATTACCAAGCTGGAAGGCATTCTGACTTCGTTGTCACGCTCCGGCCAGGCGGCGGCAGAGGACAAGCGCAATGAGATTCTGGCGCGGATCAAGCGAATTAAGGAGGTGCTGGAATGTTTGCCAAAGGACAAACTGTAATTGGGTATATGGAGCAGCTCGCCCCCAAACATCTGGCGGAGGAATGGGACAATGTCGGCCTCCAGCTTGGTTCTTTGCAGAAGGAGATTTCGGGAGTGTTAGTGGCGCTTGATGTCAATGACGCCGTGGTGGATGAAGCCATCGCTCAGGGCTGCAATCTGATCATCGCGCATCATGCGATTATTTTCCGCCCGATCAAGGGAATTCAGACCGATACTCCGATGGGCAAGCTGTACGAGAAGCTGATCAAGAATGATATAGCTGTATATATAAGCCATACGAATCTGGATGTGGCCGAAGGCGGAATGAACGACTGGATGGCAGAAGCGCTTGGCATTCAGGACGGTGCGCCAATTAAGGATATCCATACCGAGCAGCTCTCGAAGCTGGTGGTGTTCGTACCGAAGGATCATCACCGGAAGGTGCTGGATGCCATTCTGAATGCCGGGGCAGGCTGGATCGGCAATTACAGCCATTGCAGCTTCAATATCGAAGGTTACGGGACCTTTATGCCTAGAGAGGGTTCTGAGCCTTACCTCGGTGAGCAAGGCAAGCTTACGCATGCTGAGGAGATCCGAATTGAGACGATTGTTCCTCAGCCTATCCGCAATAAGGTTGTGCAGGCGATGCTGAAAGCCCATCCTTACGAGGAGGTGGCCTATGATCTGTATTCGATGGACCTCAAGGGCCGCAGCTTCGGCCTGGGCAGAGTTGGCAAGCTTAAGGAGCCGACGACTCTGGGCGAATTCGTTGAAATTGTCAAAAATGGCCTTAAGGTCGACAAGGTGCGTGTGGTTGGGGACCTGGACCGTCCCATCCGCAAAGCGGCGGTGATGGGCGGATCGGGTGCTAAATATTATAACAGCGCCATCTTCAAGGGAGCCGACGTGCTGGTAACCGGAGATATTGACTATCATACGGCTCAGGATGCTTATTTGGCTGGCATTACACTGATAGATCCGGGTCATAATGCGGAGAAGATCATGAAGGAAAAAGTAGCCGAATGGATCTCGGGCAAGCTGGCAGAGCATAAGTATGCTACAGCCGTGCATGCCTCACAGGTGAATACAGAGCCTTTCAATTTCCTGTAGGTTCCTGTAATTTACACTTGTGCCGGCTTAATCAAGTCTGTATAATATACAATGTTGTTCGGAAAGTTTGACAGACAATCGCCGGCGGCGTGAAGACGTCGCGGGAGGAAAGTCCGGGCTCCATAAGGCAGGGTGCTGGATAACATCCAGTCGGCGCGAGCTGAAGGATAGTGCCACAGAAATGGACCGCCGATGGCCGCTTTCGGGCGGCACAGGCAAGGATGGAACCGAGGTGTAAGAGACCCCGAGGAACGCTGGTGACTTCGTTCCTGGTAAACCCCATCTGGAGCAAGACCTAATGAGACGCAGCCGCCTCCTTAACCGGAAGGGGCAGCCTTCGCCTGAGGCGCGTCTAGGTTGGTCGCTGGAGCTGTGCAGTAATGTACGGCCTAGATAGATGATTGTCGCTTATGGTGGGAGGGTAGTTCCCGTTTGAACCACGACGAGCACAGAACCCGGCTTACGGCAAACTTTCCTAACTGACAACTTCCAAGCATTTGTAAATGTAAGCAGACTATAAGACAGCGGCCCTCCAAGGAGGGCCGCTTTTTGTATATTTTTTGCATATCAGAGATTGGAGCATCTGCTGCCCTGGTCTTGAGTAATCAGTGAAGAAACGACAGTTCGCTTTGCTCATATTGAGCCAGCGCTTTTTCCAGCCGCTGTACCGCAAGCGGAACCAGCTCCGGCGGGGTGTGGGTAAAATTGAGCCGCATCGTGTTTGTGAGCGGCTGCGCCGAAAAGAAAACCTCTCCGGGCACGAAGGCAACGCCCTGCTCTACGGCAAAGGGAAGCAGCTTCGTGGTGTTAATCTGCTCGGACAATGTCAGCCACAGAAACATGCCGCCGCGCGGCTCGTGGAAACGGGTGCCATTCCAACTGCGGAAGGAGAGCTCGGCGGACAGGAGCTTCATACGCGAGTAATATTGACGCGAGATCTCGCGGATATGCCCTTCGATATCAAAGAATCCAAGCAGCTCAGACAGCGCGCGCTGATCAATGGCGCTGGAGTGCAAATCCGCCGCCTGCTTCGCCTTGGTAATCACTTTGATCAGCTCAGCGGGACCCGCGATCCAGCCTGTGCGCAGCGCCGGGGCGACGATTTTGGAGAAGGTTCCTGTGTAGACTACACAAGGCTCACTGCTGCTGCTTCTGTCGATCTCCGCCAGGGTAGGGGGATAAGCGCCGGGTGACTCATCGAAGGTGATCTCTCCATACGGGTTGTCTTCAAGGATAAGCACATTATAGCGCCGGCATAACTCCACGGTTTTCTCCCGGCGCTCCTTGCTCCAGGTGGCTCCCGATGGATTGTTAAACGTCGGAACAGCATACAGCAGCTTGGGCCGCTGCTGGCGAAGCTGCTCTTCCAGATGGTCCGGCAGCATGCCGTGTCCGTCACTCTGGACAATATGAATGTCCGCGCGGTAAGAACCAAGCACCTGCAGGGCGGCAAGATAAGTAGGCGCTTCCACCAGCACGGCATCGCCGGGATCAAGCAGGATTTTACACAGCAAATCAATGGCCTGCTGGGAGCCTGTTGTCAGTATCATTTCAGAGGCGCTCACAGGAATTCCCTGCTTGGTCAGCCTTGCGGCGATTTGCTCGCGCAGCGGGGCGTAACCTTCGGTCAATCCGTACTGCAGTGCTGAAGTATCCGCGGATAGAGCGCGGCTGTATGCATCACGGACAGCCTGCATCGGGAACAGCTCTTCTCCGGGCAGGCCCCCGGCTAAAGAAATAATGTCTTTGCCTTGTGTAAGCTTGAGGATTTCACGGACTGCTGAAGACCCCAAATGATTAGCGGCCGTAGAGAAATTGATTTTCATAAAAAATGCTCCCCGCTTTCGAATTTTGTTGTATCATAACGGCATAACGGTATAACAGTAAAGCATTGAATATAACAGTGGGGGAGGACGGAAGGATGCATATTGATTTGCTTCGCAGCAGCGCTAAATCCTTGCCGCAGCAAATCTGCGATACACTGGCACAGCGGATTACTTCAGGATTGCTGCAGCCGGGTACCCGGCTGCCTTCCGTCAGAGGGCTGGCGGTCAGCCTGAAGGTGAGCCAGGTTACTGTGAGCAAAGCCTACGCCGATCTGGAGAAGCGGGGACATATTATATGCAGCCAAGGCAAGGGCTGCTTTGTCGCGGAGCATGAACGGAATGGGCCTGATACCCGCACAGGCTGGCAGGAGGTATATGACGACTATTTGCCCCGGGCACAGCTATGGAGGAATTTTGATTACTCAGAGGTGGAATACCCGTTCCATATGGCAGCCATTCATAGCGGGCTGCTTCCCCTGGGGCCAATCGGTGCGACGATGGCCCAACTAGTGACAGAGCAGCCTGAGCTAATGGCTTCCTACGGTAATTTCCAGGGCAATCTGGAGCTGCGGGAGATTATGCGGAAGCATCTGCAGCCGCGCGGCATTACGCTTAGCTCCGCCGACCTGATGATTACCAGCGGGTCACAGCAGGGGATTGATTTGGTAGCCCGGACCTTTGTCGGTCCCGGGGATACGGTTTATCTGGAAGCGCCGAGCTATACCGGGGCGATTGATGTTTTTGCCGGGAGAGGTGCGGAAATGATCTTTGTGCCGATGGATCAGGAGGGGATGCGGGTTGACGTGCTGACGAGGCTGTGCGACCAGAGACCGCCCAAGCTGATTTATACGAATCCTACCTTTCAGAATCCCAGCGGCGTCACGATGAGCATGCCAAGAAGACAGCGGCTGCTGGAGCTGGCCCGCAGCTACCGCTGTCTCATTGTGGAGGATGACCCGTTCAGTGATCTGTATTTCCGCACGCCTCCGCCGCCTTCCATCAAATCCATGGATGAGGACGGACATGTGGTCTATATGAAAAGCTTCAGCAAGGTCCTCGCCCCCGGCTGCAGAATCGCTTGTGTGGCCGCAGCGGGGAATATTCTCTCCAGGCTCATCGCCGCCAAGTCAGCGAGTGATCTCGGCAGTCCGCTGCTGACTCAGGGCGCAGTCCTTCCGTTCATCTCCCACAAATACGAGAACTATGCCTGTAAGCTGCGGGCTGCTCTGCGCAGACGTATGGAGAAGGCGGCGAAGCTGCTGAAGCAGTACGCTCCTCCTGGTGTTGCCTGGAATCTGCCCGAAGGCGGATTGAATCTTTGGCTTCAGCTCCCGTCCGCAGCCGGCATCGACAGGCTGCACGTGCTGGCCGAACGGGAGGGGATTTCCTTTCTTCCCGGCGATGTGTGTTATGCCGGTGATACTCCCTCCCGGCATATCCGGCTGTGCTATTCGCAAATGAAGGAAGCCGACATGGAGCGCGGGCTCAAGCTGTTCCTGATCCTGCTGGACAAGCATCTCAACTCTTTGCGTTAGTCGCTGCTTTGAAGATTCTGCTGAAGTGATTTGAGCTGCCGGCCGACCTGCTGCGGAAACAACTGCAACGGCACTTCGCTTCCGGTGGCTGCCTGAAGCGTTTTGTAGATATCGACTTGGCCCCAGCCATAATATTTGTCATGACCGGGGGTACCGAGATCCACCGCATTCGAAGTCATCAGATCCATCACTTCTTTGTTGGTCAGGGCCGGATTCAGCGAGCGGATGAGCCCGGCGAGCGCCGCCACATGAGGGCTTGCCATGGAGGTCCCCGATAACGCCGCATACTGGTTGTCCGGGTAAGTGCTGGCTATGCTCTCTCCCGGAGCGGCGACATCAATATAGTCGCCATAATTGGAGAAGGAAGCTCTGTCCCCGGAGGCGTTTGTTGCGGCAACTGCAATTACCTCCGGGTATGCTGCCGGATAGCCCGGACGTTCAGTGTTGTCGTTGCCGGATGCGGACACGAGCACCACGTCGCGGTCATAGGCATACTTAATCGCATCATGCAGAAACTGTGAATCGGCGTAATTCCCCAAGCTCAGGTTGATCACTTTCGCGCCTTTGTCCGCAGCCCAGATAATTCCTTCGGCAACGGAGTAGGTGGTGCCTGCCCCCGAGTTGTCGAGAGCTTTTACCGGAAGGATCTTGTTGAACCAGCTAATGCCGGCCACACCCTCCTTGTTGTTCGTCAAGGCTCCGATGATGCCCGTTACATGAGTGCCATGTCCGACATCGTCATCAGGCTTCGAGCCTTTTGTGATCGCATTATACCCGGCCAGCAGTTGGCCCTTGAGGTCAGGATGACTGGCCTGCACGCCGGTATCCACCACAGCCACCACTACATCCTTGCTGCCCTTGGAGAGATTCCAGCCCTGTTCGGTTTCGATAGCCGGCAAATTCCACTGATAGGTGGAGAACAGCAAATCATTTGGCGTGAGCACATTCGCTCCGGTCTTTTCGTTCACCACATCATTGGTTAAATACATATAGTGAGGCTCTGTATATTCAGGTTTCCATTTTTTAGAAAAATAAGCTTTGAGCTCTGTGTAGTTCATCTTCTCCGAGCGGAAAATATATGCGTATCCCAGCTTGCGCGGCTCCTTGGACTGGATATCTGCGGCAATGGTCTGAAGCTGTCCCGCAGCAGGATGGCCGTTCTGGAAGCGGACAACGATCTCATTCTCATAATAATGGCTGGCGTTCTCATTGTCGTGGCCGGTTTTGACGGTGATATCCTTCAGGGTGTCGGTGTGAACCGATTCAACGCGGTACTTGCCTTCCTTGGGATAAGGAATGAGGCGCAGGTTCTTGAGCTGATGTTCGGCAACCCGGTCCAGAATCTTCTGATTGATCAGGGCAATAACACCGAAATGTCCTGCTTTGTCGCGCTGAGCCATAAAGTAATATTTCTTCTTCCCGATAATAAAGGTAGGGGATTCATAAGCCTGATGCTTTTTGATCGCGGCTTTCGCGGTATTTAGGTATCTCAGCAGTTGTTGATTCTCCTGATCGCTGCCTTCCGGAAGCGAGGATTTGAAGGTGCTCGTCTGCTCTGTACGGAAATCAATCCACATTAGCATGGTGATATGTCCGTGTCCTTGCTGGAGACGTTTGGCATATGCTGAAATATCTCCGGGCGAAGCGCCATTAGTCTCTGCGAGCATGGTGCTTAAATGCCTGCTGACATCCACTCTGTTCAGACGGTCGGTAGCGCTGACATCCTGGGTAAGCGAGGTTTTCTTGAACGCTTTCTCCTGTGCCGGATTAGGCACGGCGGTTTGGTGAAGCTTGCCGGTCCCTTCAGGCCGAAGGGTAAATGTTAGTAGGACTGCCGAGATTGCAGCGGTGACCAGACCGGCTATTAGAACATTTTTTCGTGACATATTTTCCGCCCCTTCATGGCATCGTAATACCTGTAGCTTTAGAAGAGAGCGCCGGTTTTATGCATCATATAGAACAAAGCAAAGGATAAGGAAGCCGTTTCTGCTTGTCAGAAAAGGATACCGCCGTCCAAAGATTTATGTTAATATCAAAAAAGTAAGTGCTTACCGAGCTAGGACTAATAAGGGGGACCAATTGCCATGTCAGCAGCCAACGTGCAGAAATTGTGTGAAACGACGAGAGAAAAGCTACACGCCGTAATCGGAAAAATGGAATTATTCCTTAACCAGCATGCGCTGCCGCAACTGGTAACTGAAGATGATGAGGAAACCCTGTTGTTTTATCAAGGCTTCTTGTCCGATCTCCGCCATCTGCTGGTATTCTCGGAAATGTCCTATGAGAAGCTGGGGGTAGCTCTGCGCCGCGCCACTTTTGACGAAGCCTTTGCGCAAAAAGCGCTTTATAACGTATACCATTTCGGTGTGAACAACTTCTTTTACCCTAAGAATGAGAGCTATTCTGAAGATGGGCGTTATGCCTACACAGGTCAGGATGCCATCCGCTTCCGTAAGAAGCCGGTTCGTCCGGTACGTGACATTATTCTGGATATCACCAAGGTTTATGAAGAGCTTCGTGATGATCTGAGCTATTATGAAAATGATTATTTGACCGAAAAGCGTATGCAGAACCAGGTATAGCAGTTACTTATCTGTTCAGCTACAGCCAGGACTGTGTCTGTCATGGAAGGATGACGGCACGGTCCTTTTTGTGCTTCACCAACTGGTAACCCTTTTACAGCATAGAGGCAGCGGGCCAAGGACATAATGAAGTCGAGGTGATAAACATGACAAACGCCAAACCGCTTGTGAAATGCAGTGTGAGCAACTGTCATTATTGGGGAGAGCAGAACTTGTGCCAGGCTAATGAAATTGTGATCGAAATCGACAAGCATGCCGGGAGCCATTTCAAGGAAGAATATGCCGAAGAAATGACGGATCGCAACCACCACGACCTTGCCGGAACTTCCTCTGCCACCTGTTGCCTGACGTTCAAGCCTAACGCTTAGGAGGATACCATGGACAAGCACAATGATGAATCCAAGCTGGACCGCTCAGAGCGGAAAAAGATCGTTCTGCGCCCGCGCCGGCTGGACTATCCCCGCCGTGACCGGTCGCTGAACGAAGAGTACGCTGCCGAAATGGCTCCGCTGCCTGCACATGTGCAAAGAACGCATATTAAGGATGCGGAAGACACACAAGATGAGACCCAAAGTGACAGTCGTACCCTGGGTTATGTTGGCCTTGGATTTGGCGTGGTCTCCTTATTTATTTGGTCGGTCATCTTAGGGCCAATTGCTGCAATATTAGGATATTTCGCTTATGCCAGAGGGCAAAAAACCTCCGGAGCGTGGGCAATCGGGCTTGGCATTGTATCTACACTCAGCTATTTTGTTATGATTCCTTTTGCGCGTTAGCAGCATTTGCAGCCGGGAATATGAAGCAGACACAGGCTTACAGACCTAAACTTACGGGTCTGAAGTCTGTTTTTGCGTGTCAGTATATAGCATTTCCCGCGAAAAAATTGTAAAATAAAGGCGCATTTCAAATTTGGAATTGAGCACCTTAACATAAAAGACAAACCGGAAAGAAGGAATGCGCAGCATGGAGATGAATACCGCTGCTGGAAGCGGACTTGGGCAGTTGAAATGGGTTGATCTGAGGACTTCGTCAAACGTCAAGAATAGTGCTTCTACCACCAGCAAGGAAGTGTCGGGAACATCCGCTTCAGAATTTGCCGCCATGTTGCAGCAGCTTGCTCTGCAGAATGCCAGTGGAAGCAGCGGCAGCGCGCTTACCTCAATGGACAACTCTTCACTAAGCAGTCTGCTGTGGCAGCAGCTTGGGGGAATGCAGAATGACTCCAGTTCAATTTCCGGGGAAATAACGGGAACCAAGCCTACCGATTATGATGATTTGATTCAAACGGCAAGCGCGAAATACGGAGTGCCGGTTGATCTGATCAAAGCTGTAATCGACACGGAGTCCTCCTTTAATCCGAATGTCGTCTCCTCCGCCGGGGCCAAAGGCCTGATGCAGTTAATGGATGGAACGGCGAATGGATTGGGTGTATCTAATCCCTTCGATCCGGCGCAGAACATTGATGGCGGGGTCCGTTATCTGTCCTATCAATTGCAGCGCTATGGCGGGCAGGAGAAAATGGCGCTGGCGGCCTATAATGCCGGTCCGGGGCGGGTGAACAAGCTCGGCGTAAGCAACGATCTGGAGCTGATGGCCAATCTGTCGCAGCTTCCGCTTGAAACCCAGTCCTATATCGCCAAAATAGAACGCGCCCGCGCACAATACGCGGTATAATAAAAGGATCAAACGGGTTAACCTTAAACCACCGGGGTGGCAGAGGGCCGTTTGATCCTTTTTTGAATGATAAGAGAGTATAGCTTCACGCTATACTTTAACCGTCTTTCTAAGAACGGCGGAGCCGTTTCTACTTGACTAAATGTAAAGGAGACCGCCGATATATGCTTTACTGGGATTATGCCGCCGCCGCACCTCCTTACGATGAGGTGGTGCAGACCGTGGAACAAATCATGAGGCTGCATTATGCCAACCCCTCTTCGCTTCACCGTGCAGGCGGAGAGGCGGAAAGGCTGATCAGACGCGCACGGGAAGTATGCGCCGCTGCACTTGGAGTGCAGCCACAGGAAATTCTATTTACTTCGGGAGCCACCGAGAGCAACAATTTGGCGATTAAAGGCGCGGCTTTGGCGCTTCAGTCGAGGGGCAGGCATATCATAACTACCGAATTGGAGCATCCCTCAGTCTATGAGAGCTGTCTGCAACTGCAAAAGCTGGGCTGGGAGATTACCTTTGTGGCACCGGAGAGCACCGGTGTTATTGATCCTGCGCGTATTGCCGCTGCTGTCCGCCAGGATACTGTGCTTGTCAGCGTCATGCATGTCAATAATGAAATCGGAACCGTACAGCCATTGCAAGAGATTGGGCGGCAGATTAAAGCTGTCAACCGCAGGACGCTGTTTCACGTTGATGGTGTGCAGGGCTACGGCAAGCTGGAGACGCGGCTGAAGGAATGGCAGGCCGATCTATACAGCCTGTCGCCGCACAAAATCCGTGGACCGCGCGGTACGGGGATACTATATGTCAGGGAAGGCGTTACGCTGTTTCCGCTGATAACCGGAGGCTCCCATGAAGGTGGACTGCGCGCGGGAACGGAGAATTTACCGGCGATTGTCGGTTCGGCCAAGGCTGTACGGATGAGCGGTGAACAGCGGCCCGAGCTGAATGAACACCTGGTTCCATTGCGGAACCGGCTCCTGCGTTTTATATCCGGCATGCCTGGGCTGATGCTGAACAGCAGAGAGGACGGAGCGCCGCATATTGTTCATTTCTCCTATCCGGGCATGAAGGGAGAGGTTCTGGCCCGTAAGCTGGAGGAGCTGGGGATGACCGTTTCGACCCGTTCGGCCTGTTCCTCGCGCCTTGCTAAGCCAAGCCGGATTCTTCTGTCGATGGGGAGAGATGCCTCGGCAGCGCTCGGCGGCATCCGCATCAGCCTGGGGGACTGTCATACGGAGGCTGACGTTGTCCAGCTTGAACAAGCGCTGCTGACTGCTGTACAGTCATTGAAGAAAGCTCAAGGAGGCATGAAATAACAGATGAGAGAGATAGATGCACAAGCAGAAGCTGACGGACACAGCATTGAATATGCGGATATGCTTTTGCTGCGTTTCGGAGAATTTATTTTAAAAGGGAAAAACCGCTCCCGCTTTGAAAAAACCGTATTCCGCCATGTGAAGGAGATGGTCAAGCCTTATCCCAACGTTAATCTGAGCAAGGAATTCGGCCGGATCTATATAGAGCTTAACGGAGAACCGGCGGAAGAACTGATAACGGCGCTGAAAAATGTGTTCGGCATTGCTTCGATAAGTCCGGTCAAGGTTGCGCGGTCTGAATTTGAGGACATTCTGTCGGTCAGCCGTACCTTTCTGAAGATTATCGCTCCGGCTGCAGGGACCAGCTTCAAGGTCAATGCCCGCCGGGTATGGAAGGGATTTCCGCATGGCTCGCTTGAAATGAACAAGCTGATTTCGACTCCGCTTCTTCAAGGTTATCCCGGTTTGCTCGTGGATGTGAAGTCCCCGCAGCTTGAGATGAAGATTGAGATTCGCGAAGAACATACGTATATTTTCTGTGAAAATATTGCCGGCGTCGGCGGTTTCCCGCTGGGCACTAACGGCAAAGCGATGCTGCTGCTGTCCGGCGGAATTGACAGCCCTGTTGCCGGCTGGTCTTCCATGCGCCGGGGGCTGGAAGTGGAATGCGTCCACTTTTACAGCTATCCCTATACCAGCGAACTGGCAAGGCAGAAGGTCGTTGATCTGACGCGGGTACTGTCGCGTTATGCAGGAACCATTAAGCTCCACCTTGTCCCGTTTACGGAGGTGCAGACCTCTTTTACCGGCATCGGTCAGGATAATCTGATTATTACGCTGATGCGGCGGGCTATGCTGAGGATTGCTACAAAACTGGCGGAGCAGGAAGGTGCGCTGGCACTCGTTACAGGAGAGAGCCTGGGGCAAGTCGCCAGCCAGACACTGTCCAGCATGAATGTCATCGGCCGTGCCACGGCACTTCCGCTGTTGCGTCCGCTGATTATGATGGATAAGAGTGACATCGTGGGGCTGTCGCAAACGATCGGCACTTACGAGCTGTCTATTCTGCCTTATGAGGATTGCTGTACACTGTTTGTCCCGAAATCTCCAACGACGAACCCGAATCTGCGAATCGTGGATAAAATCGAAGCCACACTTCCGGGGTACTCTGCACTGCTGGACGCAGCGGCGGCCGGGACCGAAAAGGTTATCATTACGCCTTACGGAAATGAGAAGCCCAGCGATGTAGTCACGGCCGAAGCCGGACTGCAGGAAGAGTGGTTTTAGTCAAAATTGTGGCTGTGCGCAGCTTTTCTGTCACTATGGAGCCGCTTCAGGTGACCTGCCGCAAGAATTCCAGCAATAACCAGAATGATGAAAAGAATATGCAGCAGCGGATGCTCCCGTACAAAAGGCTCAATTCGCTGTTCTCCCGCAATCATGCTGGAGGCTGTGAATCCGAGCACACCTGCACCGATATATATAATCCAGGAATATTTGTTAATCAGCTTAATAAAAAGCGTGCTGCCCCAGATTACAATCGGTACGCTGATCAGGAGTCCCAGCACAACAAGGATAATATTGTGATTGGCTGCCCCGGCAATAGCGATAATATTATCAAGGCCCATGGCGGCATCGGCGACAATGATTGTCCGGACTGCGGACCACAGCGTCCCTCCAGCTTTTATATCCGGACCGTTACTTTCTCCCGTCAGCAGCTTGTAGGCGATCAGAATAAGCAGCAATCCGCCAAAAAGCAGCAGCCAGGGAACCTTAAGCAGCCATACGACCAGAATAATAGCAATAATCCGCAGCACGACGGCTCCGCCCGTACCCAGCAGAATTGCTTTTTTCTGTGTACCGCCCTGCAAATTCCGGGCAGCTAGACCAATGACAATTGCATTGTCGCCGGCCAGAATCAAATCCAGAAAGACGATGTTCAGCAGCGACAATATGAAATCCAGAACGGATGAGCTCAATTGGGGTCACTCCTAAGGTTTTGTATGCTAAAGGTGTGGAGACAGGGCGGCTGTGCCTGCATAGTTTTGTATACGCTGGAAAAGCTCCGGACATTCGTCTCCGCGGAAAAAAGCGCGTAAAGTAAGCATAGCTTGTCGCCCTTGGACATACATGTAATTACATGTTGTTCGGGGAGGCTAAAAACAATGGATTCCTTATTGCTGCTTGGTGAAATACTGATGATTAATCTTGTGCTGAGCGGAGATAACGCAATGGTGATTGCGATGGCCAGCAAGAATCTGCCGGAGCAGCACCGCAGGCTGGCAGTATGGTGGGGGGCAGCCGGAGCCGTTGTGCTGCGATGCCTGCTGACTTTTGCTGCGGTGCTGCTTCTGAAAATTCCCTATATTGAAGCCGGCGGGGGAATGCTGCTGCTATGGATTGCGTTCAAGCTGCTGCTGGAGAAAGAGGAAGATGTCAGGGTGGAGGAAAGCTCAACCGTCTGGAGGTCGATCCGCACCATTCTGCTTGCCGACTTCATTATGAGCCTGGACAATGTGCTGGCGATTGCGGGAGTAGCCAAAGGGGATCTCGCGCTGATCGTGATTGGTATCGCCTTAAGCATTCCGATTGTGGTCTGGGGAAGCGGCATTATCGTAGGCTGGCTGCACCGCTTTCCGGTGCTGATCTACATCGGGGCCTATATCCTCGCGCATACCGCCGGCGAATTGCTGCTGCAGGATGCTAAGTTAGGTCCGGTAATTTCTTTGTTGCTGCCGTCGCTTCATTCCACATTGCCGCTCTTGCTCGGCATCGCAGTTGTGGTATCCGGTGCTATTAAGCGCAGACCCGTATCGTTAAAGTAGAAATCTGGCAATACTAGAGGCTGAGACAGAGCTGAATAAGCTTTGGCGCGGCCTCTTTGGCGTTTCTGCCAAACGTACGAAGAATGATGATGATGGTGTTTTATGCTTTTTTCAGATAAAATATAAATGGAATCCTGTCATATTAGATGAGAACTTTGAAGGGATGGGTGAAAAATGTCTTCCAAAAACGACATGAAACTGGGTGTGTTTATCGCCGCCGCCGGCATCGTAATTCTATTCGGAAAGCTGGGGGTGTTCGGATTCCTTGGGCGTGCCCTCTGGCCACTCGTGATTCTGATACCAGGCCTGTTCCTGCATGTGCTTTTCTTCAGCCGCCGTGCCTCGGCATCCGTGCTGCTGCCCGCCGGAATTCTAACTGTATATGGCTTGCTGCTGGGGTTATGCAATGCGTGGGGCTGGGGGCTGATGAGACATCTGTGGCCGCTGCTGCTGCTGGGCATTGCCATCGGACTGTATGAGTATTCGCTCTATTCGCCGGGCCGAAGCGGCAGGCTTACGACTACGGCCGTCATTCTTGGACTGCTGAGTGTTATCCTGCTGGTCTTTAGTCTTCTGGGTACCGGAGCGCTTTACCTGATTGGTGCGATTCTTGTCGCAGCAGGCGCTTGGCTGATGTTCGGACGGGGCAAACCGGGAGGCGGCAAGAAGTGGAATGGAGGCTGGTAAGTGATTTTTTCATAAAAAGACTTGCTTTTCATAGTGCTTTCACTATAATATTAAGGATATGTTGAAGCGTCGGCTTTCTGCCTGGCGCTTCTTTTGTGAGACTGCTGCGACACGCTATAAATTTGAACATTTTTAATTTGATAAATGAGAGGATTTGGATACAAATCATGCATTCAAGAAAAGATATCCGCAACATTGCGATCATTGCCCACGTTGACCATGGCAAAACAACACTCGTCGATCAGCTTCTGCAGCAATCAGGTATTTTCAGCGCTCACGAGCATCTTCAAGAACGCGCTATGGACTCGAATGACCTGGAGCGGGAACGCGGAATAACTATCCTAGCCAAAAATACAGCTATTACCTATAAAGAGTTCCTGATCAACATCGTAGATACACCGGGACACGCCGACTTCGGCGGTGAAGTAGAACGTATTATGAAGATGGTTGACGGCGTACTGCTCGTTGTCGATGCCTATGAAGGCTGCATGCCGCAGACAAAATTCGTTCTGCGCAAAGCGCTGGAGCAGCACCTGACACCAATCGTAGTCGTGAACAAGATTGACCGCCCGGCAGCACGTCCTAAGGAAGTTATTGATGAAGTGCTGGATCTGTTCATTGAGCTTGAAGCGAGCGACGATCAATTGGAATTCCCGGTTGTCTATGCTTCCGCGCTTAACGGCACATCCAGCATGGACCCTGAGAAGCAGGACGACAACATGCTAGCACTTTATGAGACCATTACCCAGCACATTCCGGCTCCAACTGAAAAAGTGGATGAGCCGCTGCAATTCCTTGTAACCTTGATGGACTACAACGAATATCTGGGCCGTATCGCCATCGGACGCGTGAACCGCGGCGTAATCAAGCAAGGCCAATCCGTTACAGTCATCATGCGCGATGGCAAGAGCAAAACTGCGCGCATTGAGAAGCTGTTCGGCTTCCAGGGCCTCAAGCGTGTGGAAACCGAAGAAGCAGGTGCAGGTGACATCGTGGCCATCGCCGGTATCAAGGATATCAACATCGGTGAGACGATTGCCGACCCGGCTAACCCGGAAGCCCTGCCTGTATTGAAGATTGACGAACCGACTATGCAAATGACGTTCCTGGTGAACAACAGTCCATTTGCCGGTAAGGAAGGCAAGTGGGTGACTTCCCGCAAGCTGCGTGAGCGTCTCTTCAAAGAACTGGAAACGGATGTCAGCTTGCGTGTGCTGGAAACCGATAGCCCTGATGCTTTTATCGTGTCTGGACGCGGTGAGCTGCATCTCGGAATTCTGATTGAGAATATGCGCCGTGAAGGCTATGAAATGCAGGTATCCAAACCTGAAGTTATCGTCAAGGAAATCGACGGTGCCAAAATGGAGCCGCTTGAGCGTCTGATGATTGATATTCCGGAAGAAAGCATGGGCGCCGTAATGGAGAGCCTGGGAACACGCAAAGCAGAAATGGTCAACATGATCAATCACGGCACCGGACAGGTTCGTCTGGAATTCCTGATTCCTGCACGCGGCCTGATTGGTTACAACACGTACTTCTTGACGCTGACACGCGGCTATGGGGTAATGAACCATGCATTTGACAGCTATGCTCCACTGATCGGCGGCCAGGTTGGCGGACGCCATCAAGGTGTGCTTGTATCCAGTGAGACCGGCAACACTACTCTTTACGGCATGATGGGTGTAGAGGACCGCGGTATCCTTTTCCTGGAGCCTGGGACTGAAATCTACGAAGGGATGATCGTAGGCGAGCATACCCGCGACAACGACATCATTGTCAACATCTGTAAGGAAAAAGCACTGACTAACGTCCGTTCTGCTACAAAGGATGAAACGGTGAAGATGAAGACCCCTCGCCTGTTCTCCCTGGAAGGTGCGCTTGAGTACCTGAACGATGATGAATATTGCGAAATTACTCCTAAATCTGTCCGGTTGCGTAAAAAGATCCTGAATAAGGGCGAACGCGAACGTGTAGAAAAGCAGCGTAAAGCGGCGCAAGCCAGCCAAGCCTAAGCTGTATATCCAAGATAAGGACCGAATCACCTTATCTTTCTTCTTGAGCCGCCGGCCAGTCCGGCGGCTTTTGTTCGTTTTTCAAGAGCTCCTAATAATTCTAAGAATTATTAGCGGGAAAACCCGCAGCGGATGACATAATGTAAGCGAACTTATTCCCGGGAGGAGTGAAGAGCTGTGCAGAGCGGGTTCGTTATATGGTGGAAGCACGGCAGAAGCGAAAGGCGGCAGCAGCAGCAACAAGACAGTAAACGCAACTTTTACCGCAGGCTTCCGTCTAATTTAATACGTAGCAATATAATTCCAATTGAGATGAAAAGGACTCTATTTCATTATGAGTATAAGTAAGGGCAGTTTGCCTCCAAGATCCAGCGGGAACCCAAGAAACAACAGACCGCAGCCAAGCGCCGCGTCCAGACCCGCGCAGAACAAGAAGAGTGTTAAGAAACGTGGAGCGTTTGCCAGAGCAGGCAAGACGCTGCTTATGATCCTTTTGATTGTTATACTTGCAGTGCTTGGTTACGCAGGTTATTTGTATTGGAAGTTCGATCAAGGCAGCTTTGGTATTGACCGGGCGGTTCCGGCGGGACATTCGGCTGCAGAAAGGCCTATTACGATGCTGCTGCTGGGAACGGACAACAGGCCGAAGCATCCATCGAATCTGACGGATGTCATTATGGTCGCAGCGCTTAACCCGCATACCCAGTCTGCAACTGTGGTCTCGATTCCCCGCGATACCTATGTGGAGCTTAGCGGATATAAGAAGACCAAGATTAACGAGTTCTACGCCCGGTTCAAGGGCAAGGAGAAGAAATCGGGTATACTTGCCGAGGATGAAATGAAGACAATGATGGGCAAATATCTCGGAGTCGATATTGATTATGCCACCGTGCTTGATTTTCAGGGCTTCCGTGATGTAGTCGATGAGCTAGGTGGAGTGGACGTCAACATCAGTGAGAATATGTGTTATACGGATAGTGTGGATGGCACGGATATCAACCTGAAGAAGGGTCAGGCACAGTTGAACGGCGACGATGCGCTTGATTATGTTCGTTACCGCAAGTCCAACTGCAGCCCGAAGACCAAATCTTCGGATGACTTTGACCGCAATAAACGCCAGAACGAGGTGCTGAATTCGTTAGTCGGACAAATGCAGTCATTGGGCGGGGTACTCAAGATTGGCAAAGTGCTTGATGCTGTGGATGACAACATGAAGACTGATATCGAGAATGAGCAGATTAAGAGCATGATATCCACCTATTGGAAAATATCCAAGTCGAATATTGAATTTAAACCGGTGACCGGAACTTGGCGCAGTCCATATGTATATATTAACGGTGAAGAGCTTGACGCGGCTAAAAAAAGTCTGCAGAATCGGATTGCCGGGGCTGCAGCTCAAAATTGAATGCAAGTTCGGGCATGTGCTATAATATAATTAATCGAACGCACACAAGCATCATAGGGGGCCTGAATTTATGTCCGAAGCCGTTGCTCAGCTCAATGAAAGCCTGCTATCCATGCTGCAGACAGAAACTTTTGTTCTTCTAAGCACTGTGGATGCGGAATCGGGTGGTCCTACATCCACCGCTATTTCCTGGATCTATGCAGTGAGTCCATCCATTGTGCGTCTGGCGGTGGATCATCGCTCCAGGCTTGTGAACAACATGAAGGTGAATCCGCTGGTGACGATTACAGTTTTTGGCGAGGGTACCGTTCATGCCATTAACGGCCGTGCTGTCGTGAGGCAGGACCCGCTGCCCGATGTCCCGTTTAAGATGTGCTGTTTTGATATTGAAATTGAAGCGGTCCGCAATGCGCTGTTCTATGGCGCCCAGTTGGAATCTGCCCCAAAATATGCGAAGGTATACGATGCACGTGCGGCTGACAAGCTGGACGGACAAGTGTTTGCCGCCATGCAAAAAGCCCAGTGATATTCTCACTAGGCTTTTTTTGAAATTTAAGACTTTTACTTTCCGTGCGGTCTGACATCCTTAGGAAGCTGTGGTATAATCCGGCCGATAATATCGGCCATCTCGGCGGCGAATCCGGAAATCGGGCGTCCTTCGCTGATATGACGGCCCATCTCGGCTAGTCTGCTGTTAAGGTCCATATCAGCGGTGACGAGTGCCCTTACACCTCTCGGGTCCTTCCGGATAGCTTCAGCTACGGAATATTTAATGGTTCCGACACGCGAGCGGGTCAGAGATCCATCAACATCTATGCCGACTACAGCCATATTGTTCATTACGACACAGTGGGCGCCGTTTACGCCCGGTACTCTTTTGGCCAGTTGCTCAAAATGATTCTTCAGTGTAATATCGCTCTCACCTGAAGTGTTGTAAGCCTGACCAGGCATCGCTGTAGGATTCAGTGTAGCTGCTCCTGCAGTCGCAAGTGGCCGTACCCCGCGGTTCCCCTGGTTACTTAGAGCTTTTGCCGATTGTTTATCCTGAGGAGAGGGTGATGTTCCTTTATTAGCGATACCGCAGCTTGTCAGCAGCAGCAGTACCAGCAACAGACACATTGATTTTCTCATATGTGCTTACTCCTTTCAGCCAAAGATCAGTTTTTAAATATAAGGATATGCTCTACTCATCAATCATCCTTATATTTCTCGCTGAAACGGATACCGATCCTTTAAGGATGGCGAAGCCGTTTCTACTTGCTATATCTTGCCCCGGCTGAAAAGAGTTATGTATGACCAATCAAACCAGGCGCTGTGGAGGGGATAACATGAAAAAGATATTTGTACTAGACACCAACGTGCTTCTGCACGATCCCAATTCGATCTTTGCTTTCAAGGAGCATGAGGTTGTCATTCCCGCTGTAGTGCTGGAAGAAATTGACTCCAAGAAACGTAACGCCGATGAAATCGGCCGCAACGCCCGCACCGTGTCGCGCTTATTAGACGGACTCCGTGAACTGGGCCACCTGCATAGCGGTGTGGAGCTGGAGCATGGAGGTACGCTGAAGGTAGAGCTTAATCACCGCAGCTTCGTCAAGGTACAGGAAATGTTCGGCGAGGTGTCCAACGACAACCGGATATTGGCTGTGGCCCTCAATTATCTCCATGAGGAGAATGAAAAAGCTGACCCCAGACCTGTGGTACTCGTAAGTAAAGATGTGCTTGTCCGCATCAAGGCGGATGTGCTTGGTATTACTCCGGAGGATTATTTATCGGACCGCACTGGCGACCTGAACGAGCTGTATTCCGGCTGCCAGTCACTGATGGTCCATCCTTCGCTGATTGATGAATATTATAGCCACCGTTCCTTGTCAGTCAAACAACTAGCCCTATCGTATCCGCTCTATCCGCATGAATTTATCATTTTGAAGGATGAGATCGGCACCGGGAAGTCGGCCCTGCTTAGAGTGAACAGCGATGCGACCCGTCTGGAGCCGCTTTATCTCGGGAATGATGCGGTGTGGGGAATCAGTGCCCGCAATGCCCAGCAGCGGATGGCTCTGGAATTGCTGCTGAATGATGACATTCCGCTGGTGACTATCACGGGCAAGGCGGGAACGGGGAAAACGCTGCTGGCCCTGGCTGCGGGACTGTTCAAGGTAGAAGATGAGCATAAATATAAAAAGCTGCTGATCGCCCGCCCGGTGGTGCCGATGGGCAAGGATATCGGGTATTTGCCTGGTGAGAAGGACGAGAAGCTTCGTCCGTGGATGCAGCCGATTTATGATAATTTGGAATTCCTGTTCGATACCAAGAAGTCTGGAGACATTGATAAAATCCTCATGGGTCTGGGCAGCATCCAGGTTGAGGCGCTCACCTATATTCGCGGGCGTTCCATTCCATCGCAATTCATCATCATTGATGAGGCGCAGAATCTTTCCCGTCATGAGGTGAAGACTATCGTCTCCAGAGCCGGTGAAGGCAGCAAAGTCATTCTGATGGGCGATCCGGAGCAGATTGATCATCCGTATCTCGATGCTGCGAGCAACGGGCTTAGCTATATCGTTGAGAAGTTCAAGCAGCAGGGTATCAGCGGACATATTACCCTGGAAAAGGGTGAGCGTTCGCATCTAGCCCAACTGGCTGCTGATCTGCTGTAGCTACAGGCGTTGCCTTATATACCAGTTCAGCCCACTGTAGAGCCGCCTGCTGTATGCTAGAGTAAAGGCTGGTGTGATTGCACAATGTGCAACAGACATCCATGCCGCTCTTTCGCGGCACTTCAGACGATGAAATTTCATAGAAGACCCTCAATTTGGCTTCGCCAAATTCGAGGCTTCCATAACAATGTCCTCTGTTCGGACATCGTTATTTCAGGATAGAATGAGGCAAAATGGCATCCCAAACGCCTTCTGCTGTATTTCATGCAACTGATTTTAAGGAAATCGACCGTTACGGGTAGAATTCGATAAATCTATTGCGCAGAGTACAATAGAACCTGAAATGCGACAGAATATTGCAAATGTGAGTGTACGAAGTGCAATAGATCAAACAGCCGGGAGATCTTTCCCGGCTGTTTGTTTTTTTGCCCCCGAGGAACGGCGAGGGGTAAATGAATGTGCATAAAGAGAGCAGTTAGCGGAGAGAGCGGAATTATTCTGGAGAAGCGGCAGCGTTCGCCTTTGCCCCCGGATTTCCACCACTAAATCAATTACAATAAATCCGGGGACAACAGCGATCGGAAGAATAATCCGCACGCGCAGCGTCCTGGCTCTCCAGCAAGGTTTTTGCTGCCCCGAGGAACGGCGAGGGGGAAATCCTTTTGCGACAAGAGAATGGAAAGAAAGTTTGGAACTGGAGAAGCGGCAGCGTTCGCCTTTATCCTTGGATTTCTACCGCAGAAGCGGTAATTCAAATCAGGAAATCTGAGGATAACAGCGATCGGAAGTCCAAAGCTTTCTTGGAATGGCCCAATGTCGCAATCCAATTATCGTCGTCATTCATACCTATATAATAGAAAGAGAACGTTTTCATGATGGCAGACAACCAGGAATGCATCTGGTAAAATAGGGGGGACGAGTCAAGGCGGGAGGAGAAGGAACGTGCTGAGAAGGAGAAACTACTGGCTGCTGTTTGCTATTTTATTGCTGTCGTTGACAAGCCTGTCCCCCAGCATGGAGCTGGATACCCGTGACGATTCCCATCCGCTGAGAAAGCCGCTGAATCAATCGGAGCGGCCTGCTTCCGGTGATAAGGACAGTATCAAAAAGCTGAGTATCCGGGTGTCTCTAAGCAATGAGGAATTTAAGGAGCTGGAGCGGATCAGCAATAACTACAGTTTGTCCACGGGAGTTCAGGTCGTCCTGAGCAATGTGGACAGCGGAGATGCCGATGAGAAGCTGAAGCAGGATCTGACAATTGGCGATAGTCCGGATATTGTGATGATCGACGGCCGCAGCATCAGTGATCTGGCAACCCGGGGATATTTGCTGCCGGTAGATATTTATCAGAGTCTACCCGGAAGTGCGCCGCTAACTACGTTAATTCCTCAGATGCAATGGAATGGATATGACTGGGGAGTTCCGCTGGATATTGACCCCTATGTATTGGTGTACTCACCTCAGCGGCTCAGCGAGCTGGGCTTGACAGAGGTTCCGAGAAGCATGGAGCAGTGGAATGAGTTATTGAAGCGCATCCTTGAGCAGCAGGGCAAGGAACGTTATCTGCTGGCAATGGATAGCCTTGATCCTTATGGCTACTCAGCAGTGCTGGAGAGTATGGGGGGCAACTTGCTGAACATTAATTCGGCTCTGCTGGAATGGACACAAAATGCAAGCCGCTATTTTTATCTGACAAGCCGCTATAATACAAGCATCTGGGATATGCTTCAGGATGGAAAGGTTGCGGTTGCGGCACTCCCGCTCTCGGAGTGGCAGCAGCACGGGAATTCTACACTAGCTGCTGAAGCGCCGGTGGCCGCCGGAAGTAAAATGGGGTACCAAGCACTGTATAGCCGCTTTTTCGCTCTTCCGGCGCAATCCGCCGATCCTGAGACTGCTGTGAAATGGCTTGCTTATGTAACCTCAAGCACGGCACAGTTGGATTGGCTGGAGAATACAGGACGGTTGCCTGCCCTTGATGAGCTTTACCGCACCGGGCTGCCCGAGCGAACGAAGCTTCCTTTTGACGCCAAGCTGCTGCTTACTGAGGAAACCGCCATAAGCAAGGAGACAGCGGGAGGCTGGTCGGAGCTTACGGCGGCAGTCACCCTGCTGCTTACAGGGAAAGTCAATGCTGCCGGGTATGCCGCAGCTTTAGCCAAGGCTTCAGAATGAGAGCGCAAGCTTCACATGGAGCACACCCGCTGCACTGCTCACATCGGTGGCACGCAGGAAAGAGATGATTTTCTCCGGATAAAAGCCTAAGTCGAAATCTTCCTCAAGCGCCTTACGGGTAGTATCCGGCAGCTTCAGTCCATTAAATACAACTTCATCGACATGGAACATCAGCGCGTTGACCGGATCATTTTGAATCGTATAATGGCCGGTCAGCGTGAGTGACAACCCCCCGCTTTTTCCCGTTGCGGTAATCTCATTATCATTGAAATGGAATGCAAAGTCCTTGAACAATGAATTCTGCGCCACCAGGAACTCATTCAGATCCGCTTCCTTTAACGCCAGATTGTAAGTCATTCCTTTGCGCGTCAGCATCCCGTCATGGCTTTGAACGAATTGCGGCAAATTCTTCATGGCCGACGACAAAGCTTTGAAATACGTTCTAACCTCATGGATGCCGATATTTTCCCAATACTTCGTAAATTCCTCCAGTAGAGCACTCATGCTTTCGGGATCACTGCTGCCCTGAATGCCGCCTTCGATCTCTGCGTTGAGCGCCGTAACCCGGGCCTTTTGTTCTTCCAGAGCCGTTTTGAGCTCCGCCAGCTCCTGTGAACTGCGCTGTGCCGCAGCTAACGTTGTTTTCAGCTTCTTATATTCCTTCTCATATTGAGACAGAATGTCACGGTCACGTCCAATCACAATTTCATAATAATCATATAAAGCCAGCAGTCTGCCAATACTTTTTGCGGAGAGAACAGCCGTCAGCAATCCGTCCCTGTCGCCCATGTAATAAGAACGCACAATGGCACCGGCACGCTCCCGCTCTTCGGCTATTGCTGCTTTTTGCGATTCTGCCTGTTTCTCAAGCACAGACACCCTTGCTTCAAGCGTCTGCTGCTCAGCGCTTATGCGGGTGATCTCACGTTCAATTTCAGCCGAGGATAACGTCTGCTCCATCAGCTTGCGCGTCTCCTCATTATCAGGCATAGCCGGGGGAGCGGCGTTCAGCTCTGTAACGGGATCGGCAGCGAGAAGGGCAGGGGGCGTCAGAGGCAGGATTGTGAAGCATACAAGGAAGATCAGAACGGCAGACAATCGGCATCTATTATAACGGAAAAGCACCACACCACCACCTTAGAAGGAATAGACAGGTATGTACTAATAATATGTTTACCTTTGTTAAAATATCATACCTGCATTCCATGTGGAAGACCTGCATAAACGCAAAACAAAAAAACGGAGGCTCTCCTTAATGTAAGGAAGCATCCGTCTTAAATATAAATGGTTATATATCCCCAAAAGATCAGGGCCATCTCCGTCAGATTCCCGGCAAAAGCCATGAGTCCGATCAAAAGCGTAAAAAAACCAGCACACGAAACATGCGGTCGAAGAGAATATCCCCCTCCCAGTATAGTTCCGGCAATACATTCTATGACATTTATTATACCTTCCGAAGCTAACCCTGTAAACGAATTCATCGAAAAAAAGCTTAAATTACTGGAAAAATATGATTTTTATTATTGACACATGAACTTGGGATGAGAAAACAGAAATTATAGCACGCAGCAAGTATGAGGTTCCGTCAAAATGGAAATACAATTTAGTATCAAATAGATTCTATGAACTCTAATAGAGGCATAGAAATGGAGTAAGCAGCTTTTATCCTATTCACTATCCGGCGGAGCTGCCGGTTATGAAGATGGTTATTTCATGATGTTGTTAGGAGGGTTTGGCTTTATGACAGCCGTTAGACAGGATGCTTGGAGCGCGGAAGATGATTTGATACTAGCAGAAATAACGCTGCGTCATATCCGGGAGGGCAGCACACAGCTTGCAGCTTTTGAAGAGGTGGGTGAAAAAATCGGCAGAACCTCGGCGGCATGCGGATTTCGCTGGAACAGTTGTGTCCGCAAAAGCTATGAAGATGCAATCGGCATCGCCAAAGGCCAGCGCCAGAAGCGGAGTTATCTGAAAAAGCAGCCCGCCAGCAGAGGTGCTCAGGTAGCCGGCTTGATTCTCGGAGACATTGAAGAGGAATACGGGCGCAGCGAAGGACTTGGCGAAAATTCATTGTCTATTGATGCGGTAATCCGCTTCTTAAGACAATGGAAAGGAAGTTTTCAGGAAGCTGGCCGCCAGCTCAAGATGCTCGAAAGGGATTTGCGAGAGAAAGAGGATGAGCTGACTGAGCTTAGGGTGGAGAATGAAAGGTTATCCAAAGAGGTTAACCTTGCCCAGAGTGACTATCGAGTTGTGAACGACGATTACAAGGCTTTAATTCAGATTATGGACCGTGCCCGAAGGCTCGCTTTTCTTAACGAAGAGGATGAAGAAATGAAGACGAGGTTCAAAATGGACGCGAACGGCAATCTGGAACGAATCGAATAAATTCACAGGTTTCATCAACCCCGCATGCAGTGGCTCCTGGCCCGTTTGCGGGTTTTTTTTGCGTCCATACTCAATGCTCAGCTTTGCGAGGCTATTCTGCTTTTGCCGGAATGAAGATATAATTAGGAAAATTGCTGTGGAACGGCAGGTGCAGGCATGAGGATAGATATAATCGGCGCGGGCTCACTGGGTCTGCTGCTGGCGGGGAAATTGATTAATGCCGGAACGGAAGTCAGGCTGTGGTGCCGGAGTGAAGAACAGTGCAGAAGGCTGGCCGAAGAAGGTTTAACTGTTAGCTGCGAAGACGGGAGAAAAGCCATTCGGCTTAAGGGTACACGCTTTCAGGCAGCGCCCATAAGCAGGTTCGCTGAAACCGTACTTCAGGAGCCCGGCGACTGGTTGGCAATTACGCTGAAACAGAACATATTTCATCAAGCTTTGCCGGAGATACTGGCTCCCCTGCGGAACAGCAGACTTCACGCGGTTTGCTTTCAAAATGGCAACGGCCATTTGGAGCTGCTTCAGGAGCTGCTTCCTGAGGCTTCAATCTGGGCGGCAGTAACCACCGAGGCTGCGAAAAGGAAAACATTAACAGAGGTTATTCATGCAGGCAAAGGGGAAATATGTATAGGGAAACGGTCGGCCCCCAGACAGGAATCGCATAAAAATGCTCAAAATGAGGAGAATACCGCTGCAATTAGTTTGATTGAGGCCCTTACAGCAGCAGGATTCTACGCGTTGATGTCGAAAGAAGTGGATACCATGATTTACCGGAAGCTGCTCATCAATGCCGTAATCAATCCGCTAACGGCGATTTGGCGTATTCCGAACGGTGAACTGCCGGCTTCTGAAGAGCGTATGCAGTTAATGAAAGAGCTGTATACAGAAGCTATTCGCGTATATGATGCCTGCGGCATTGCTTATGCTGCTGATGCATGGGAGGGCATTCTTGAAGTTTGCCGGGCAACCTCGGGCAATATTTCGTCAATGCTTGCCGATGTGCTTGCTGCAAGAGCAACAGAAATCCGCTGGATTAACGGCAGCATTGTAGCGATGGCAGAAAGCGCTGGAATCACGGTCCCTTTACACCGCTGGATTTGCCGGTTGGTAGAAGGCATGAATGTGAAGGAGAGGTGAGGCTGTTTGGAATTTCTGTGGAATTCGTTCACGCTGCTAAGCGTTATTCCGGTTATTCCTTTTTTGATTGTATATTTCATAGGGATAGGCCTCAAACAAGAGAAGAAGAAAACTTTTTTATTGGCTATGGATGTAACAACCTTGTTTTTATTTCTATCTGTATCCGCCTTATTTAATAACATTTTCAAATCGGGTTTTGGGTTCTATCTTATACTGCTTATTGTATTAATATGCGCTGGACTGATTGGAGGCGCCCAAAATCGCTTGAAAGGAAAAGTGGATGGGAAGCGGTTGCTTCGGGCAGTCTGGAGACTTTCCTTCTTATTCATGGGCATTGGATACGTTCTATTCATGATCGTTGGCCTTATTAAGTACATATCACAAGCGATGTAATGTTCCATTGCTCCGGTAAAGCGTCAATGTCACAAAATTTTAAAGTTTTAAAAAAAAAGTGTTTTCAGAAAATATTGCTGTAGATTTTTTTGACCACTGGTTGTATAATCATAAACCATATACCACATTCTATTTAGGGGGAACTGCTAGATGAAGAAGAGTAAAAGTCTATTGCTCATGATTGCATTGGTTCTCGTTATCGGCACAGTGCTTGCTGGCTGCGGCGGAAACAACAATGCAAACAAAGGCAACGATGCCGCGGCAACTAATGCGGGCAATGCAAGCACGAACACTGGCAATGCAAGTGGCGACGAGAAATTGGCTGCTGACCAAACGCTTAAAGTTAACCTGAGCGCAGAGCCACCTACATTCGACCCTGCACAAGCTCAAGACAATCAGGCACACACTGTCCTGCAAACTATGTATGAAGGCTTGACTCGTGTGAATGCTGAAACAGGCCAGGCTGAGCCAGGGATTGCCGAAAAATGGGATATTTCCGCTGACGGTCTGGTATATACGTTCCATCTGCGTGATGCCCAGTGGAGCAACGGCGATCCTGTAGAAGCTGCAGACTTTGTTCGTGCATGGAAACGCGTGCTGGACCCTGCGACAACTCCTGCGCCACCTTATGCTTATCAATTGTACTACCTAAAAAATGGTGAAGAGTTTAACACTAAGAAAGTTACAGATTTCAGTCAAGTAGGCGTGAAAGCTGTTGATGCGAAAACGGTGGAAGTTACGCTGAAATCGCCAACGCCTTACTTCTTGGGATTGTTGTCCTTCTATACCTACTACCCTGTTCACAAATCCATTGAGGGTAATGATAAATGGGCAACAAGCAAAGACACTATGATTACAGACGGACCATACACATTGACTGAATGGACTACAGGTCAAGCTATCCAAGTAACTAAGAATGACAAATACTGGGATGCAGCTTCCATTAAATTGAGCAAGATTGACTTCACTCTTGTTAACAGCGGCGCTACTGAATTGCTGAGCTACAAGAACGGTGAATTGGATCGTGCCGGTAACCCGAACGGTGAAATTCCATCCGAACAGCTTCCTATCGTCAAAAAAGACTTCCCTAACGAGTTCGTTTCCAAAGGGATTGCTTCTACGTATTACTATGAGTTCAACACTACTGAGAAACCTTTCAGTAATGTCAAAATTCGTAAAGCACTGGCTATGTCAATCAACCGTCAAGCTTTGATTGATAACGTTACTTTGGGCGGACAGCTTCCTGCCTTTGGCTACGTGCCGCCAGGTATTGCTGGCGCCGACGGTGAATACCGCAGCGCTGTTAAAGACAGCTACTTCACTGAGGATGTTGAACAGGCTAAAACATTGCTTAAGGAAGGCCTGCAGGAAGAAGGTTTGACTGCACTTCCTCCAGTAGAACTGACTTACAACACAAGTGAGAACCACAAGAAAATTGCTCTTGCGATTGCTGACATGTGGAAAAATAACCTTGGTATTACTGTAAACACAGTGAACCAAGAGTGGGCTGTATTTATTGAAAACCGTCAACACCAGAATTTCCAGGTTGCTCGTGCCGGCTGGGTAGCCGACTACAATGATCCAATGACTTTCCTGGATATGTGGGTAACGGGCGGCGGTAACAATGATGCTGGTTATGCTAATCCTGAATATGACAAGTTGATTGCTGATGCGAAAGCAAGCTCTGATCTGGCTAAACGCCAAGAAGATTTTGCTGCTGCTGAGAAAATGCTGGTACAGGACGACATGGTTATCATGCCGATCTACTACTACACCAACAACTCCCTGACTAAAGAGTACCTCAAAGGTGTAACTCTTGACTTCAGTGGTGCAGTTGACTATACTCGCGCTTACCTGCTTGAGCACTAAGATACAGTCTCTAGCAGCTAAATTGAATAGTTAGCCGTCTGAAGTTAGCCTTACGCTTCGGGATATATATGTGGAGTTCCATATATATCCCTTTTTTTTGCATTTTCGGCTTTTTGTCTAGGCCGCTCTGGTTTACAAAAATAGAAAATGGACAAAAGTCTGATTTTTTCATAAAATCAAATTATGTGTCTAAAAAAATGTCGAAGGAGGTGTTGATGGGGATGGTTCGTTATATTGCAAATAAGTTTTTCTACATGCTCGTATCGCTGTTTGTACTAATATCAGCGACTTTTTTTCTGATGAAAGCTATTCCGGGGGACCCGTTTACTTCTGAAAAGAAGGTTCCGGCGGAAATTAAAGCGCGTTTATATGAGCAATATGGTTTGGACAAGCCGCTCTATCATCAGTATTTCAAGTATTTGGGTGAAGTTGCCCAGGGTGATTTGGGTGTGTCGATGAAACGTCTGAATCAGGATGTAACGCATTTGATTGGACAGACTTTTTCAGCGTCCTTGAAGCTGGGAGTTGTCGCAATTATCGTGTCGGTTATTGTTGGGGTCATTCTCGGCATGCTGGCGGCACTATACCACCGCAAATTTATTGATAGCGCTGCAATGGTGCTGGCGGTGCTGGGGATTGCGGTTCCGAGCTTTGTTGTCGCGTCTTTGCTCCAATATGTATTTGCCTACAAATTCAGCATTTTTCCGGTCTCAGGCTTCAAAGGACCCATGTATTATTTCCTTCCGGTAGCGGCGCTTTCGGCCCAGCCGATAGCCTTCATAGCCCGTTTGACCCGTTCCAGCATGCTGGAGGTTTTGCATGCTGATTACATTAAGACCGCTAAGGCTAAAGGCCTAAGCTGGATCGCTATTCTGAGCCGTCACGTTCTGCGCAACGGAATTTTGCCGATTGTGACTTACATGGGACCAATGACCGCTAACATTGTAACCGGTTCTGTAGTTATTGAGCAGATTTTTGGTATCGGCGGTATCGGCAAGCAGTTTGTGGAGGCCATTGGTGTCCGTGATTATACCGTAATTATGGGGATTACTATTTTTTACGGTGTTCTGCTCATGTTGGCCCGCTTTATTACAGACATAGCTTATGTGCTTGTAGATCCGCGGATCAAACTAACTGGAGGAAAGGAGGGCTAAAAATTGGCATCTGACAAAAACATGGGTTCGCTGGATGCGGATTTGAAACCGGAAGATTTTCAGAAAATCGGTATAGATGAGAAGCAGGCAGAGGTTATTCAACGTGAAAGTCTTTCAGCCTGGAAGGATTCCTGGCAGCGGCTCCGTCAGAATAAAATGGCCATGACGGCATTGATTATTCTTGGCTTGATCGTTCTGGCTTCGCTGATTGGTCCGTTGTTTTCGAAATTCAATTACTACTCTAACGATTTGCTCAGCACCAATAAGCCTCCTTCATCTGACCATTGGTTTGGTACCGATGATCTGGGCCGTGATATCTTTGTCCGTACATGGTATGGAGCACGTATCTCACTGATCGTTGGTTTGGCGGCAGCAGCAATCGACTTGTTCATTGGTGTTATCTATGGCGGTATTATGGGCTTCTTTGGCGGCCGTGTAGATAATATCATGAATAAGATTTCCGAAGTTTTGTATTCCATTCCTTACCTGCTGGTTGTTATCTTGTTGCTGGTAGTTTTGGAACCAAGTTTAGGGACGATCATTTTGGCGCTTACCATTACAGGCTGGATTACGATGTCATGGATTGTGCGCGGTGAGATCATGCAGCTCAAGAACCGCGAGTTCGTTCTGGCTTCGCGTTCAATGGGTGCTGGTTCAGGCAGACTGCTGTTCCGTCATCTGCTGCCAAATGCGGTGGGTCCGATTATCGTAACGATTACCCTTTCTGTACCGAATGCCATTTTTGCTGAAGCGTTCTTAAGTTTCCTGGGTCTTGGTGTACAGGCTCCTGTCGCTTCCCTGGGCTCGATGATTAATGATTCACTGACGGGCTGGCTTTATTATCCGTGGCGCTTCCTGTTCCCGGCTATCTTGATAAGCTTGACCATGCTTTCCTTTAACATTTTTGGTGACGGTCTTCGCGATGCACTGGATCCTAAACTGAAAAAATAGCATAGGAGGTGAATATTGATGGAACCCATTCTGGAGGTTAAGGATCTGCATGTTTCTTTTTTTGTAAAAGGCGGAGAAGTACAGGCTGTTCGCGGTATGAATTTTGAAGTAGGCAAAGGTGAGACAGTCGCCATTGTCGGTGAATCCGGCAGCGGAAAAAGTGTTACCGCACAATCCATTATGCGGCTCATTCCTACGCCTCCTTCCAAAGTGAAACAGGGCGAGATTATTTTTCAAGGACAGAATCTGCTGAACAAAAGCATGAAGCAAATGGAAAGTATTCGCGGCAAAGATATTGGCATGATATTTCAAGACCCGATGACTTCTTTGAACCCAACGATCAAGGTGGGCAAACAGATAACCGAAGTTTTGATCAAACATCAGAATATGTCAGCGGCTGAAGCGAAAAAGCAAGGTATCGAGATGTTGGAGTTGGTCGGTATCAATAATGCTGAAGCTCGCTTTAACCAATATCCCCACGAATTCTCCGGCGGGATGCGTCAACGTGTAATGATTGCTATTGCACTTGCCTGCCGCCCGGCTCTGCTCATTGCAGATGAGCCGACAACAGCGCTTGACGTAACGATTCAGGCGCAAATCATGGAAGTCATGAAAGAGATGCAGCACAAGCTGGGGACCTCCATCATTCTGATCACACATGATCTCGGAGTCGTTGCCGGGATGTGTGACCGGGTCATTGTCATGTATGCTGGTGAAGTGGTGGAAACAGGTACAAGCTGGGAAATCTTTAGAAATCCGCGGCATCCGTACACTAAGGGTTTGCTGCGGTCGATGCCGCGTCTGGACCAAAAAAAGGGTGAGCCTTTGATTCCAATCATCGGAACTCCCCCGGATCTGATCAAACCGCCGGTCGGCTGTCCGTTCACAGCGCGTTGCAGCGAAGCGATGCATGTCTGCGAACAAATCGACCCCGGTGCAACAGAATTCAGCGAGACGCATATGGCGCGCTGCTGGAATCTGCATTCGATGGCCAAGGAGGTGCAGTACGTTTGAGTAAGAACCTGATTGAAGTAGAAGGTCTTAAGAAGTATTTTAATGTTGGCAAGGGAAAGGTTCTTAAGGCTGTTGATAATATTAATTTCACGATTCGCGAAGGCGAAACCTTGGGGATGGTAGGGGAATCCGGTTGCGGTAAAACTACTGCCGGCCGGACAGTCCTTCGTCTTTACGAACCGACTGCCGGAAGTGTGAAATACAATGGTACGGACATCTACAAATTGTCTTCGGGCAAAATGAAGGCTATGCGCCGTGATATGCAAATGATATTCCAGGACCCTTATGCATCGCTTAATCCGCGGTTCACGGTTTCTGATATTATCGGTGAAGCGCTGGACATTCATGGAATGGCCGGAAGCCGTGCAGAACGTAAAAAACGGATTGAAGAGCTGCTGGATATGGTTGGACTTAACCATGACCATGCAACCCGTTATCCGCATGAATTCTCCGGTGGACAACGCCAGCGTATCGGGATCGCCCGTTCGCTTGCAGTCAATCCCAAGTTCATTGTTTGTGACGAACCGATTTCCGCACTGGACGTATCTATCCAGGCGCAGGTGGTCAACCTGCTCAAGGAGCTGCAGGACCGGCTCGGTCTTACTTATCTTTTTATCGCGCATGACTTGTCTATGGTTAAGCATATCAGTGACCGCGTAGCGGTTATGTACCTGGGCAAAATGGTTGAGCTGGCCGAGAGTGAAGAGCTGTATGCCAACCCAATTCATCCGTATACGAAGTCGCTGTTGTCGGCGATTCCGGTTCCAGACCCCGAGGTTGAAGTCAACAAGAAGCGTATTCATCTGCATGATGAATTGGGTTCTCCAATCTATGCTGCAGGCGAAAAAACCAATGACAGCGATTTTGAATTGGTTGAAGTGTCTAAAGGACATTTTGTTGCGAAACAGTATGCTTAATCAGAGTTAAAAAACTTAAATTAGAAAGCCTTTTGAGATCATTCTGATAATTTCAGAACGATACCTCAAAAAGGCTTTTTTTGTTACAAAATGTCGGAAAAAGTATTAAAAGATTTTATATGGTATAAATGTGTTGAATTATGACAAAGTTCATATAATGGTATTTATTTTTCGGTGTACATTTCACTATAGATAGAATTTGTAAATAATTCATAGAGGTGACTAATTATGAAAGCATCCAATTATAACTTTTTTTATGATTTTCCTGAAGAAGGAAAAACGCTTGCTTATAATTCGAGAACCGCGGCTTTGGCTTTGATGGAAAAAGATAAATATGATAGTTATCAAAAATTTCAAAATGAAAATGATATTACATATCTTGATGCTGAATTGATAAAACAGCTTAAACTTGGAGGTTTCATCTTAGATAGAGATTTAAGTGAAATTGATATTATGAAATCCAGACTTTTGCGCAACCGATACTCCACCAGACAATTAGGTCTTACAATAGCTACCACTCTTAACTGCAACCTAGGCTGCATCTATTGTTACGAAAAGGATTTTAGAAATAACAAGAAGATGAGTCAGGAAGTGTTGGATAAAATAGTTGAGCTTGTAATGAATCAAGCGAAAGGGCTGGATTCACTAAGCGTTTGTTGGTACGGTGGAGAACCATTGCTTGACATGAACGTAATTCGCTTTCTTTCTAATAAATTTATGCAAATCTGTGAAGAAAATAAAATAGAATATTCGGCGAGCATAATTACTAATGGTTATCGTCTTGACCGTTCACTTGCAGAAGAATTGAGAGGTTTTAAAGTGTTCATGGCACAAGTAACCATAGATGGGCCGAAAGAGATTCATGATATTCGAAGACCTTTGGTGGGAGGACAACCAACGTTTGATAAAATTCTAGATAACATTAAAGAAACTTCAGATGTATTAAATATTTCATTACGTATAAATACAGATACTACCAACAAAGATGAACTGGATGATTTATTACAGCTTATAAAAAATAGTGACTTAAAAGAAAAAATTCATATTTATCTTGGACATGTGAAAAATTCTAATGATTGCTACAGTAAGAATAGTTGTATGACTACGAAAAGCTTTACTGAGCTTTCCTATGAATTTGATGAGAAAGTGCATAATAATGGGTTTCATTCTGGATTCTATAGCTTTCCGAATCTTACCGGACCGTACTGTACCGCAGATTCAATGAATTCTATGGTTTTAGATCCTGAAGGGTACATCTACAATTGTTGGACTGAAGTGGGTAATGTGAAAGACAGCTATGGAAGTATCGTAGATGAATCATTTGAGGGGAATATTAATCTTAGACTAGAGTACTTACTCTTTGAACCATTCAATAATGATAAATGTTCAAGTTGTAAGATACTTCCTGTATGTATGGGAGGGTGCCCAAATAGTAGAGTTAGTGGTGAGGATGATCGATGTTCAGAATATAAATACAACCTTCAAAAAAAACTTGAAGATTATGCGACCTTTCTAATTAAACAATCTTCTATGAAAGAAGAACATAGTATTATTTAAGTGTTTATGAATTTGACTGCTCAATGGGTACTCAAATCTCATATATAAAATTAAATAAAGGAGGTGAGAAGATGAACTTTCTTGTATTACCTAGCGGAAATATGGGAACAACTGACTGTAATTTTAATTGTAATGGTTCTGGAGGATTTACTTGTACAAATTATTGCCCTTCACAAAGTGCATGTGTAGCTAAGTGCGCTTCGTACTACCCTGGTTGTAAAGCGTACATGTAGGCCACCTCTTGGGCATTTGAATCTCGAATGCCCAATTGTTCTTTTTAAAAAGGAGATAAAGATGGATACGACTACATTAATTTTAAAATATTTGAATAAAAATAGATTTAAAATATTGGTTTTATTTCTTTCTACCCTCGTCTCTTCAAGTTTATCAAGCTTATTATTACCTTATTTCAATGGACTTTATTTTGATAATCTTACAGGATCTATTAAATTAGAAAATGTAGCTAAAATTTTAATAATATTATTAGCGGTGAATTTTATTTCTCTGCTTGTTTCTTATATGGTTAGTATATTTCATAATACAATGAATACCAGATTGGCCTTTGACATTAACTTCGATTTGATTGACCATATTCAGAAGGTTCCAATTGAGTATTCTAGACAGTTTAATTCTTCTTTTTTAACAGAGCAGCTTAACAGTGACAGTAATGTTGTGAGTAGTTATTTTTTGAATTTGATTACTCAGGGAATAACGAGCTTAATTGTGTTGCTTACGACACTGTATTTGTTATGGAAAATTAATATTGCTGTATTTTTGATATTTTTACTCACAATTCCTATATATATATGCTTGTATTTAATATTTAAAAAGCCGATCTATAAAAGTTCTCTGGAATTGAAGAATGGTCAGTCTCAATTATTTGCAGATATGTATCGCCAGTTGAACGATATTTCATCTATAAAAATTAACTCCTTGTTTCAGCCTTTAAGAAAAGATATTATTTTTAGTTTTAATAAATTCATGAATTCTTTGGTTAAAAATGTAAAAATATTAAGTTTTGCAGGCACCACTAATAGCTTTTTTATTAATGTTTGTAACCTGATTATTTTGTTTGTAGGTGCGGTTGGGGTTGCAAAGGGGAATATTACTATAGGCAAATTAATAATTATCTCTTCTTATTTAGGAACTGCTATTGGTTCTCTTCAGTTTTTTATAGATACATCAAAGAATTATCAATCTGTAAAAGCTTCATTGGACCGGTTGCTCAATCACATTAACACCCCAAAGGAAGAAAATGGGGAAATTGTATTGGAATCTATTGAATCTATTTCATTAAGAAATATCACGTTGGCTTTTAATGGACAAAGCATCTTTAAAAATTTCAATGTTGATTTTAATAAAGGTAAAGTATATGCGATAACAGGTAAAAATGGCCGTGGAAAAACAAGTTTGATCAATTTATTGAGCGGATTATACCACCAATATGAAGGTCAGATATCATATAATAATATTCCTTTAAGAGAACTGGATATGTACGAGATTAGAAGGAGAATTTTTGGTGTAGCAGAACAAAATTCTTTAGTAATTCAGCAGGGGTTTATTGGAAATTTGTTATATGGAGTTAGTGAATGGAACGAGGACAATCTTAAGGAGTTAATGAAAGGTTTTAATTTCAATGATAGAATTGACTTGGATAATCCTAACCAGACTTTCATGAATTTATCAGGTGGTGAAGCTCAAAAGTCATCAATTATTAGAGCCTTGTTGAAAGAACCTGAAGTTTTAATTCTAGATGAGCCTACTTCAATGATGGATCGGATTGGTTTTGAATTTTTTGTCTCAATATTACATTCTATAAAAGAGCATAAAATAATTCTATTAATAACACATGATGATGACATAAAAATGATCTGCGATAAGATTTTGAATCTAGATGTGGCTGAATTTGTTGAGATGAATGAAACGGAGGTAATATCAATCTGAAATATTTAATTACTAATGTACCAAGTCTAAATCTTTTAGTTGGTCAGATTCCGCACGGAGATGTAGCAGAGAGAATCCATTATTCGTTTGCATATATACAAAATAAGAAGAACATCTCTTTATCAAATTTATGGGATGTTTTTTTTGTTGATTAGGAATTTTGATTTCTTCTATTGTGGATAAGATGTATATAAAATTGGTGATAAGTTTCTTCTTGACGGATCATCTAATAATCTCTATACTTTCTTCTTTGACGCGGCCGCTAACTTTGGATACAATCATAAAGAGTTTATCGGCTAGTGATTACATATAGCAGTTACAGTAGAACAGGAGGCAGTTGTTCATGAATGTAGTACCGGAACCTCTCCCGGGCGGATCAGCGCTTGCAAGCGACTATATACATCATTATGAAAAGGTAGGACATTTGTACGGTGGAGATTTCCGTAATGAGGAGAGCAGAGCGGAACGCGCGCAATGGCTGGACAGCAGTGAGAATCTGCGGGCCGATCGTGCCAAGCTTGCAGCATGCTTGCGGAAATACAATCTGCAGCACAATCCTGATGCTGCGGTGATGAATTCCCTGGCGCTGCTGGAGCAGCAGGGGACTTTGGTCGTGACCGGCGGGCAGCAAAGCGGCCTGTTCACGGGTCCGCTTTTTGTCATATACAAAGCAATTACAACGATTCAGGCGGCAAAAGAAGCAGAAACGCAGTTGGGGCGGCCTGTCGTCCCGCTGTTTTGGATTGCGGGTGAGGATCATGACTGGGATGAGGTCAATCATACCTATGTATTGAACCGCGCAGGGGAGATCACCAAGCTTAAAGTGGACAAAGCAGATGAACATCGTTCTTCTGTCAGCACCATCAAGGTGGACGAAGCCATTTGGCTGCAAGTTACCGAGCAACTGAACGGGCTGCTGCAGGAGAGCGAATTCAAACCGCAGATTATGGAGTTTATCCGCCAATCCTCGGGTACCGCCGGCAGCATGAGTGATGCTTTTGCCAAGCTGATAGGCTCGCTGTTTGGCAGATTTGGACTCATTCTGCTGGATTCTGCAGATCCTGGGCTGCGTAAGCTGGAAGCTCCGCTGTTTGCATCGTTGATAGAACGCAATGATGAGCTGGAGACCGCTTATCAGGCGGCCGCCGCCAATATTGCTGGTGGCGGTTATGAGCTGCAGGCTGCTGTGGTCGCTGGCGGTGCCAATCTTTTTTATATTCATGAAGGGAACCGGTTGCTGCTGCATAAGGAAGCTGGGCGCTTCACCGACCGCAAGGGCACGATTTCCTTTTCCACGGAAGAATTGCTGCGGCGGCTGGAGACTCATCCCGAGCGGTTCAGCAATAATGTGCTGACGCGTCCGCTTATGCAAGATTATCTGCTGCCGGTTCTCGCGACTGTGCTAGGACAAGGTGAAATCGCCTATTGGGCCATTCCGCAACTGGCATTTGAGGTAGTCGGTGAACGGATGCCGCTGATTATACCCCGCATGTCGTTTACGGTTGTGGAAGGGACTTTGCATAAGCATATGGACAAGTACGGGCTCTCTTATGGCGATGTCCGAGAAGGATTGGATCAGAGAAGACAAGAATGGCTTGCCGCCCAGGATGAGCTGGAGCTGGGACGCCGGTTCGAAGAGACAAAGGCAGCTTTCTCCGCAATGTACGAACCGATAATTGAACAGCTTGGAACAATTCAAGTGGGACTTCTTAAGCTGGGCAGCAATAATAAAGATAAAATTCTGGATCAGATCACCTTTCTTCAAGCCAAAGCCCAGGATGCGATGGAGAAGCAGAATGAAGCTGCGCTCCGCCAGTGGGAGCGGATTGAGCTGTCGCTGATGCCGCTGGGTAAGTTGCAGGAAAGAGTGTACAATATTATGTATTATCTGAATCGTTACGGTCCCGCCTGGCTCGATGAGCTGATGAAAATACCCGCAGATTACAGCGGAACACACCGTATCATCTATATGTAATAAAACTAAAGCTTACGCTTACGAAGCGAGTTTTGCTGCATAGTAATTTCGAAGAAGCGGATATTCCGCAAAACTTAAGCTTATGCTTACGAGGCTAGTTTATTGCGAAGGATTTCAATGAAGCACAAGCTCCATAAAACTTTCAGGAGGTATCATTATGAGTTCATTATCCAAGGAAAACAGTATTGTTGCAGATATGTCGCTGGCTCCGGAGGGGCATCTCAAAATCGACTGGGTTCGCCAGCATATGCCGGTGCTGAACCGTATCCGCGAGCAGTTCGAGGCAGAGCAGCCCTTCAAAGGCTTGAAGGTATCTATTACGCTTCACCTGGAAGCGAAGACAGCTTATCTGGCAAAGGTTGTGCAGGCAGGCGGCGCGGAAGTTACAATTACCGGCTCCAATCCGCTGTCTACGCAGGATGATGTTTGTGCAGCGCTGGTGGAGGACGGCATCACCGTATTTGCCAAATACAATCCCACTCCTGAAGAATTCAAAGCGCTCAATATCAAGGCACTGGAAAGCAAACCGGACCTGATTATTGATGACGGAGGCGATTTTGCTACGCTGCTGCATTCCGAACGCCCTGATCTGATGAAGAATATCCGCGGCGGCGCAGAAGAAACGACTACAGGCATTATCCGGCTAAAAGCATTGCAGAAGCAGGGCATTCTCAAGTTCCCGATGGTAGCCGTCAATGATGCTTATTGCAAGTATTTGTTCGATAACCGCTATGGTACAGGCCAATCTGCGTGGGACGGCATCGTCCGCACAACCAACCTTATTGTGGCTGGTAAGACAGTGGTCGTAGTCGGTTACGGCTGGTGCGGCAAAGGGGTGGCTATGCGGGCAAAAGGGCTTGGCGCCAATGTCATCGTGACTGAGGTGGATGCGATCAAGGCTGTGGAGGCCCATATGGACGGGTTCCATGTGATGCCGATGCTGGAAGCAGCGAAGCAGGGGGATTTCTTCGTTACAGTGACAGGCAATCGTTACGTGATCCGCGGCGAACATTACGATGTGATGAAGGATGGAGCGATTCTGTGCAACGCCGGCCATTTCGACGTCGAAGTGAATAAGCCCGAATTGTCCGAACGGGCAGTATCCCAGCGCACTGTGCGCAAGAACATCGAGGAGTACAAGCTGAAGGACGGACGCAAGCTGTATCTGCTGGCAGAGGGACGGCTTGTAAACCTGGGCGCGGCTGACGGCCATCCGGCAGAGATCATGGATACAACCTTTGCGCTGCAGGCGCTCTCCCTGAAATATGTGAATGACAATTACAACAACATCGGAGTAAAGGTTGAAAATGTTCCTTATGAGCTGGACGAGCAGGTAGCGCGCTATAAGCTGGAGAGTCTCGGGATTGCCATCGACAGCCTGACTCCGGAGCAGGTTCAATATTTGGACAGTTGGAATCTGAACGCATAATCCATAGAACTGAAGCAAGGTGTCCGGCCATGTGAATGGTTCGGGCACCTTGTTTTTTTTGCAGCTTGACATTTATGGAAAATTACTTTGCTCTAAAAAAAGGTTTTTGATTTTTAATGGCGAATCTATTATGCTTAGGTGGTGTAAAGTGGGGTAAAGTGGGGAATTGGGAGCTAGAGGTGGGGACAAATCATGTTTATGGGTGAGTACCAGCATAGCATTGATGACAAGGGACGTATCATTATCCCTGCCAAGTTCCGGGAAATGCTCGGAGCCTCCTTCGTAGCGACCCGCGGCCTCGACACCTGCTTATTTGTTTATCCCATGGAAGAATGGGGAATCATGGAACAAAAGCTTAAAAGCCTTTCACTGATGAAATCGGATGCCCGTGCCTTCAGCCGCTTTTTTTTCTCAGGAGCGACCGAATGTGTATGGGACAAGCAAGGCAGGGTGAATCTGCCGGGGAATTTGCGGCAATATGCCAAGCTGGACAAGGACTGTGTAATTCTGGGCGTTTCGAACCGGGTGGAGATCTGGAACAAGGAGCTATGGGAGCAGTACTTCGAACAGTCAGAGGAAACGTTCAATGAGATTGCCGAGAAATTGGTGGATTTCAATTTCGATCTATAACACAATAACAATTCGAATACTGCCCTGGAGGGATGCAGCTTGTTTCACCACATCACGGTGCTTAAGGAAGAAGCGACAGAAGGGCTGCACATCAAGAAGGATGGCATATATGTCGACTGCACGCTTGGAGGGGCCGGACACAGTTCGCTGATTGCCTCGAAGCTTAGCGGCCAAGGCCGATTGATCTGTCTGGATCAGGATGACTGGGCTCTGGACAATGCAAGACAGAGACTCGGTGAATACGGCGACAAGGTCGTTTTGGTTAAGACCAACTTCCGGGAGCTTGAGCAGGTGCTGAAGGAAATCCCCTTTGTTCCGCAAAAGGACGGCGTTCCCCAAGTGGATGGAATTCTGTACGATCTGGGTGTATCCTCGCCTCAGTTCGATGAAGGGGAACGGGGATTCAGCTATAACCACGATGCTCCGCTCGATATGCGGATGGACCAGTCCGCGGAGCTGACCGCAGCCGAAATTGTGAATACCTGGCCCGAGCAGGAGATCGCGCGTGTGCTTTTCCAATATGGAGAAGAGAAGTTCTCACGGCGGATTGCCCGCAAAATTGTAGAGCGCAGAGAAGTTCGCCCCGTGGAGAGCACGGGAGAATTGGCAGAGCTGATCAAGGAGGGCATTCCGGCTGCAGCGCGCAGAACGGGAGGACACCCCGCCAAACGGAGCTTTCAAGGGCTGCGTATTGCGGTGAACGATGAGCTTGGCGCTTTTGAGGAAGGGCTGCACGCGGCGGTGCGCTGCCTGGCACCTGAAGGAAGAGTGTCGGTCATTACGTTTCACTCGCTGGAGGACCGGATCTGCAAACAGATTTTCAGCAGCTATTTGAGCAAATGCACTTGTCCGCCTGACTTTCCGTTTTGCGTTTGCGGTGCAGAAGGCACCTTGAAGCTGATTAACCGCAAGCCGCTTGTGCCTTCCGAGGAAGAGCTGGAGCTTAACCCGCGCGCCCGTTCAGCGAAGCTGCGCATCGCAGAGAAATTGTAAATAACGATAAAGGAGAGTCAGAGATGGCCTATACCCGCGGCAATTTAGCAGTTCAACCCAAAAGAAAAGAAGAGGCGGACAGGCTTTACCGCGAGAAGACAAAAGTAGTTACCAGACGCATGGTGCTTCCGCTGAAGGAGAAGCTGCTCTATATGCTGACACTTGGCGTATTTGTGCTGGTGGCTGCCACCCTGATTTGGCGTTACGTGCATATTTACGATTTGAATTTGCAGGCGCAGAAGCTGGACAGCAACATTGCCAAGACGAAGAAGCAGATCGCTACCTATCAGATGGAGAAGCAGGGTCTAGAACAGACCGTAGCCAAGCGAGCTAGTGACATGGGGTATAAAACACCTGATGAGGGCTCGACCATTCATGTTCCACTGAGCAATACAGCCACAGACGGAGGCAACTAGTTGGCGATTGGCAGCAATCGTAATAATAAAGTTTGTGAGGTCTGCGTATGGTGAAAAGAATAAAACTTCGCACGCTGTTTATAGGAGGGTGTATCACCCTCTTTTTTCTTGTTTTAATTGCCCGGGTATTCTGGATTCAGATACTGCATGGCGAATACTGGCAGCAAGAGGCAGCCAGCCAGTGGGCACATAAAGCAGTAATCAAAGCAGTACGCGGTGAAATCGAGGACCGCAACGGGAATGTTCTGGCCAGTGATGTTCCTGCGTATACCGTTGTCGTTGATCCCGAGGTTATTGCTGAACGGGGAATTGGTGAAGAGGTTATCGCGGGACTGAATAAGCTGCTGGGCAAACCGGTGGACCAACTGAAGAAGCTGGTAGAGGCTAAGGATGATAAAGGCAAATACCTCAAGAACCGTGAGATCCGCAATGAGGGCTGGAAGATAAGCAAAGAACTTGCGGATAAGGTAGACGCCTTCAACAAGGGGCTAGCGAAAGAGCATGACATTCAGGAGACAGGTGTAGGACTTGTTACGGAACAAAAGCGTTATTATCCTAAGAATACACTTGCCGCGCATATTTTGGGCTATACCGACAGAGAAGGCAATGCGATTATGGGGCTGGAAAAGTATTTTGACCAGCAGCTTAGAGGGGAGGACGGCAAGCTTCTCTATCAGAGCGATGGCAAAGGGGTTAAGCTTCCCGAATCCAATGATACGTACCAGCCTGTGGTCAATGGAAACAATTTCAAGCTGACGATTGACAGTACAATTCAATATTATATTGAAGAGGCCATGAAAACCGCTTATGACAAATACAAGCCTAAAAGCATGAGTGTCATTGCTGCCGACCCGAATACGATGGAAATTCTCGGCATGGCGAATATGCCTACCTTCAACCCGAATGAATACTGGGATACTAATCAGAATTCCGCAGGCTTCTATAATCATGCGATCAAGTCCAGGTATGAACCGGGTTCAACCTTTAAGATTGTGACGCTGGCTGGAGCCGTGCAGGAGAAGCTCTTTAATCCTGATGCTACCTTTCAGTCCGGCCAAATTTACATCAAAGGGTACAAGAAACCGCTCCATGACATCAATAGAGTCGGCTGGGGGAAAATTTCGTTCCTTGAAGGTGTGAAGCGCTCCAGTAACGTAGCCTTCGTTAAGCTTGGCTATGAGATGCTTGGTCAGGAGAAGCTGCTGCAGTATATCAATGATTTCGGCTTCAATGAAAAAACCGGAATCGACCTGCCGGGTGAAACCATCGGTATTGTCAACCCGAATCCGAGCATTGCCTCGGAAAATGCCACGCTCGCCTATGGACACGGCAAGGTGCTCGTTACTCCGATTCAGCAGCTTACGGCGGTATCAGCCATTGCCAACGGCGGCAAGCTGATGGTTCCGCATGTGGTCAAGGAAATTACCGACCCTAACACTGGCAAGACAACGGTTACCCAGCCAGAGGTAGTACGCGAGGTAATCTCGAAGGAGAGCGCCCGGGAAACGGGCAGCTATCTGGAGCAGGTTGTTGCCGATCAGGTCAAGGGCACCGGACGCCATGCTTACATTGAAGGCTACCGTGTGGCAGGCAAGACCGGTACGGCAATCAAGGTTCAAGGTAAGGATTATGACCGTAACAAGGTGCTTGCTTCTTTTATCGGCTATGCTCCGGTCAATGATCCGAAGATTGCAGTTATTGTAATCATTGACGAGCCGCAGGACGGAGAAGGCGGCGGTGCTGCCGCTGCTCCAATATTCAAAGAGATTGTGTCGCAGGCTCTGCCTTACATGGGAGTACCCAAAGCAGTCGCGGATTCTAAAGGCAGCACAGAGAAAACAGTGAAAAGCACACCGTCCGAGCAGCGCTCTGCGCCTGATCTGACCGGTAAAACGATGCAAGCGGCCAGACAACTGCTGATTGATCAAGGCTATGATTTCGAGGCGGTCGGCGAGGGAACAACAGTGGTCAGCCAATACCCTGAGAAGGGAACCCTGCTGGCATCAGGGCAGCGTGTCTATCTCTTGAGCCAGCAGGGTGAAAAACCTGTTATTCCTGATTTACGCGGGCAGTCCCTGCGTGATGCGCTGGAAATTCTCAGTCTGCTTAAGGTAGGTATTGCCATTGAGGGCGAAGGTTATGTGTCCCAGCAAACGCAGGGCATCAAGAACGGGAAAACCTTGGTTACCCTGGGGCTTAAGCCGCTCAATGAGTATGGTGAGAATATTCCTGTCCCTCCTGCTGCGGATGACACTAAGAAAGACACGAAGACAGAATAGCGTATAAGTGCAGGCTTGTTCTAACCCCTGTTTGTCCCGAATAGTCATGAAGATAAGAGCTCATGTCTAAGTAGCGAAAGCGGGGGGAGAACGGAATGAAGGTTTCGAAGGTCGTAACTCGGCGGAGAATGCTGTGGACGCTGCTGGGACTTGCCGTATTGTTCGGCTCTCTGGCTGTGCGTCTTGCCTATGTGCAGTTATCCCAGGGCGAGAAGCTGAGCGCCAAGGCGGAAGATCTGTGGCGCCGTAATATTCCTTATACCGCCAAACGCGGTGAAATCTTGGACCGGGAAGGGACTGCCCTGGCCTATAATATCAGCTCCCCAACTGTTTACGCGGTTCCGGTGCAGGTGAAGGAGAAGCAAAAGACAGCACAGACGCTGGCTCCGCTGCTCGGTATGAGCGAGACGAAGCTGGTGGCTTTGCTGTCTAAAAGTGAGTCATCGGTGAAGCTGCAGCCCGGCGGCCGCAAAATTACGATGGAGCTGGCCGCGAGCATCCGTGATTTGCAGTTGCCGGGCATCGTTGTGGCTGAGGATAACAAGCGGTTTTATCCCTATGGCGATTTGGCGGCACATATCCTTGGCTTCACAGGCATAGATAATCAGGGGATTACCGGGGTGGAGAATATTTACGACAAGCTGCTTCAAGGCAGCGCGGGCAATATCTCCTATTTGTCCGATGCCGGGGGCAGGCTGATGCCCGGGTCATCGGAGAAATATTCGGCTCCTAAGGATGGACTCAATCTGCAACTGACGATAGATAAGCAGATTCAGTCCATTATGGAACGCGAGCTGGATCAGGCGATGGTGAAATATCAGGCCCAGGGTAGCTGGGCGATTGCAATGAATCCGAAGAACGGAGAAATCCTGGCCATGGCAAGCAGACCGGGGTATGAGCCTGGGGCCTACAAGGAATATGACGCTCAGGTCTATAACCGAAACCTGCCGATCTGGATGACCTATGAACCGGGTTCTACATTCAAAATCATAACCTTGGCTGCCGCGCTGCAGGAGGGTAAGGTAGACTTGCAGAACGACCACTTTTATGATCCCGGTTATATTGAGGTTGCCGGGGCCAAGCTGCGCTGCTGGAAAAAGGGCGGCCATGGAAGCCAGAGCTTTCTTGAGGTGGTGGAGAACTCCTGCAATCCGGGCTTTGTCGCACTTGGACAACGTCTGGGTAAGGATACTCTGTTTAAATATATCCGCGATTTCGGTTTCGGCGCCAAAACCGGTATTGATCTGAACGGCGAAGCCAGCGGAATTCTGTTCAAGCCAGCGCAGGTGGGGCCGGTAGAGCTGGCGACCACAGCCTTCGGTCAAGGGGTGTCGGTCACGCCGATTCAGCAGATTGCCGCTGTATCGGCAGCCATTAACGGCGGCAAGCTCTATACGCCGCATGTCGCCAAGGCATGGATTAATCCCGATACCGGCAAGATCGTGTCGGAGCCACAGCCGGAGGTGGTGCGGCAGGTCATTTCGGAAGAGACCTCGAAGAAGGTGCGCGCTGCCCTTGAGAGCGTAGTTGCCAAGGGAACCGGCCGGCCGGCATTTATTGACGGCTACCGTGTGGGAGGCAAGACAGGGACGGCACAAAAAGTAGTTAACGGCCGCTATTCAGCGACCGAGCATATCGTATCTTTTATAGGGTTTGCGCCTGCCGATGATCCGCAAATTGTTGTATATACAGCAGTTGATAATCCTATGGGGATTCAGTTCGGGGGGGTAGTGGCAGCTCCAATCGTACAAAATATTCTGGAAGACTCCCTGCACTATTTGAAGGTCCCTGAGCGCAAGGATCAGCTTCCCAAAACCTATAAATATGGCGAAAATCCAATTGTGACGGTTCCCGATCTTACGGGGGCAACGGTCCAGGATATTTACGAGGATCTGAACATGAACTTTACGCTCGCCCGTTCAGGAACCGGCAATACAGTAATCAATCAGGCGCCGAAGGCAGGTGCCAGAGTCGAGCAGGGCTCAACGATCAGGATCTATATGGGTGCTGACAGTGAAAAATAAGGTATAAGGCTGTGTTTCTTATCCGAAAATGCAGAGTGAGGGATTGCTATGAAAGTTAATGAATTATCGTCTTGTCTTGCAGCTTCGCGTCTCTATGGGAATGGAGAGACGGAAATCACCAATATCCAGGTGGATTCGCGCCGCATTCAGCCGGGTGACTTGTTCATCTGTCTGCCGGGTTTTACCGTGGATGGGCATGAATTTGCGCCGCAGGCCGCCGCGAATGGCGCCTCCGCCATTGTCTGTGAGCGGAAGCTTGAGATTGATCTGCCACAGATTGTGGTGGATGACAGCCGGTTTGCGATGTCCGTGTTGTCGGGCGCATTTTTCGGCTCGCCGAGCAGCAGATTGCGAATGATTGGGATTACCGGCACGAACGGCAAAACGACGACCACTTATCTTATTGAGCGGATTATGCAGGATCATAATGTGAAGACAGGGCTGATTGGAACGATTCAGATGCGCTATGACGGTCAGAGCTATCCGATGTCCGGCACAACGCAGGAATCGCTTGAACTGCAGCGTACGCTTAGTGATATGGTCTCTAAGGGAGTACAGTGCTGTGTGATGGAGGTCTCCTCCCACGCGCTCGAGCAGGGACGTGTGAAGGGAACGGACTACCGTACCGCAATATTTACGAATTTGACCCAGGATCATTTGGATTATCATCATACGATGGAGGAGTATCGTGCGGCTAAGGGGCTGTTCTTTTCCCGGCTCGGCAATGTGATTTCGCCTTGGAAGGAAGAACGGAAATATGCCGTATTGAATGCGGATGACGAGGCAAGCGCCTATTTTGCCGCACAGACTGCGGCGGAGGTCATTACATACGGCATCGACAGCGACGCCAATGTCCGGGCCTCGCAAATCTCCATCACGTCCAAAGGAACTTTTTTCCATGTGGATACGTTTAAAGGAGAGGCTGACATTTCTCTGCGTATGGTCGGAAAGTTCAATGTGTACAATGCGCTTGCCGCGATCACGGCTGCTCTGCTGGAGGATGTGCCCCTTGCGGATATCAAGGCCAGTCTGGAGTCGGTTGCCGGTGTACCCGGACGTGTGGAATCCGTGGATGAAGGCCAGGATTTCGCGGTTATCGTAGATTATGCCCATACACCCGACGGATTGGAGAATGTGCTGAAGGCGGTTTGTGAATTTGCGGCAGGCAAGGTGCTTACAGTCTTTGGCTGCGGCGGAGACAGAGACACTACCAAACGTCCGCTGATGGGCAAAATTGCTGCGAAGTACAGCGATCATGTATTTGTAACCTCCGACAATCCCCGTACCGAAGATCCGCTGCTGATTCTGAGGGATATCGAGGCCGGACTGAAGGCGGATGGAATAGCGCAGGACCGCTATGAAATGATTGCGGACCGGCGGGAAGCTATCAGAAAAGCTATTGAAATGGCAAGCCCCAGCGATGTAGTATTGATTGCGGGGAAAGGTCATGAGACCTATCAGCTAATCGGCGGAGTGGTTCATGATTTCGATGACCGCGTAGTCGCCAAAGAAGTTATAAGGGGCCGAAGCTATTGATTATAAGAACGCTGCGAAACATTGCTGACATGTGCGGGGGAGAGCTGATCTCCCCTGCGGATATGGATACGGAGATTGCGGGGGTCGTTACCGACTCCCGCAAAATCACGCCTGCCTGCCTGTTCGTTCCGCTGATCGGGGAACATTTCGACGGGCATGATTATGGTGACGCGTCTTTGGCGGCAGGAGCCGCCGCCACCTTGTGGCAGCGGGACAAAGAGGGAGTGCCTGAAGCCGGCGGAGTCATCCTGGTGGACGACACACTGGCCGCGCTGCAGCGGCTGGCTTCAGCCTATTTAAGCCAAATTGCTCCACAGGTTGTTGCCGTCACAGGCAGCAACGGTAAGACAACAACCAAGGACATCATTACAGCCCTGCTGGAGGGACAGTATAGAGTCCACAAAACACAGGGCAATTTCAATAATCACATCGGCTTGCCGCTTACGATTCTCTCGATGAGCGGGGAAACCCAGATTGCCGTTCTGGAGATGGGGATGAGCTCGCGGGGAGAGATAGCTCATCTCGCTTCCTTGGCTCCGCCTGACGTAGCTGTAATTACCAATGTAGGCGAATCACATCTGCTGCAGCTCGGCTCCCGCAAGGAGATTGCCAGAGCGAAGCTGGAAATCGCTGAAGGGCTGAAGCCCGGAGGCCTGCTCATTTATAACGGCGACGAGCCGCTGCTTGCCGAAGTCATTGCAGAGCCTGCGTTCCGCGCTCCAGCGGAAATGAAGTCCTTCCGCTTCGGGTTGTCTCCTGACAACGATGATTACCCGACGGGAATGATGTCGCATTCGGGAGGAATGACCTTTACGTCCAGCCTTCATCCGGAGCTAGCCTTCTCTCTGCCGCTTCCGGGCCAGCATAATGTCGTCAACGCTTTGGCTGCGCTTGCAGTTGCACGCCATTACAGCGTGTCAGAGGACAATATCAAGGATGGTTTAAGTAAGCTTAAACTGACCGGCATGCGGATCGAAGTGATGCAGGCGGCATCCGGCCTTATTTTGCTGAATGATGCTTATAATGCCAGTCCCACCTCCATGAGAGCAGCAATTGATGTGCTTCAGTCTATGAAATGCGGGGGAAGCCGAATCGCTGTGCTGGGGGACATGCTGGAACTTGGGCCGGACGAAGTGCGTTTCCATGCGGAAATCGGCAGCTATTTGAACCCGGCAGAAACGGATCTGGTGTTTACCTACGGGCCGCTGTCTGCGCATATCGCGGAAGCAGCTTCAGCACAATTTGGGTCTGAGCGGGTGTTTGCTTTTTCAGATAAAGGGGAGCTTACATCTGCCTTGATTGGCAAATGCGGCCCCAAGGATGTTGTATTGTTCAAAGCTTCCAGGGGAATGCGCCTGGAGGAAGTGCTGCACAGCTTGAATGAGCATTCTCGGGCAGATATAAACTAATGGAGGGGGTGTACCCATGGATTATCAACTACTTTTGCTGACTATTGCCGTATCCTTTATCCTTGCGGTCATTGCCGCTCCGCTCTTCATTCCGCTGCTGCGGAGGATGAAATTCGGACAGCAGGTTCGTGATGACGGACCTCAATCTCACTTGAAAAAAGCCGGAACCCCTACGATGGGCGGAATTATCATCATGGTGGCGTTCACCTTGTCTTTTTTGAAATTTTCTGTAGTGGACTCAGACTTTTATGTTCTATTGGTAGCTACGCTCGGTTACGGGCTGATCGGCTTCCTGGATGACTATATCAAAATCGTATTCAAACGCTCCCTGGGTCTGACGCCGCGGCAGAAGCTGCTGGGCCAGCTAGTGGTCGGCGCAGTAATGTGCGGCCTGCTGATCTCCGCCGGTCACAACACCGGCATTAGCATCCCGGGAACCGATCTGAGCTTTGACTGGGGCGGCTGGTTCTATTATCCGTTTATTATCGTCATGATGATGGCTGTAACAAATGCGGTTAATTTTACCGATGGTGTAGATGGGCTTTTGTCAGGTGTCAGCGCAATTGCACTGGCTGCTTTTGCTGTGGTGGCTATGCAGGCTACCTCTATTGCGGCTGGAGTCTGCGCGGCTGCGATGATCGGGGCGGTGCTTGGCTTTCTGGTCTTTAATGCGCATCCGGCTAAGGTGTTCATGGGCGACTTCGGCTCCTTCGGCATCGGCGGCGCAATCGGAGCCATCGCTATCGTGACCAAAAGCGAGCTGCTGTTTCTCGTGATCGGCGGGGTATTCGTCGTTGAAATGCTGTCTGTTGTTTTGCAGGTGACCTCTTTCAAGACACGCGGCAAACGCATATTCAGAATGAGCCCGATTCATCATCACTTTGAGCTTGGCGGCTGGTCGGAATGGCGGGTTGTCGTCTCCTTCTGGGCGGTGAGCCTGGTTCTGGCGGCCGTTGGACTATATATCAGCAAGGGGTTGTAAAGAATGAAACATCCGGATGAGTACCGTGGTGAAAAGGTGGTGGTCCTGGGGCTTGCCAAAAGCGGCGTCCAGGTGGCCAAGGTGCTGCATGAGCGCGGCGCAGTTGTAACGGTCAATGATAAAAAGGAAAGAGATCAAAGTCCCGAAGCTTCCGAACTGGAGTCTTTGGGAATTTCTGTTATATGCGGCGGGCATCCCGAGGGGCTGATCCATGAGGGGGTCAGCCTGATGGTCAAAAATCCCGGCATCCCCTATTCGGCAGCGCCTGTAGTGCGGGCGCTTGAACTGGGCATCGAAGTCGTGACCGAGGTAGAAGTGGCGTATCGTCTCTGCGCGGCACCGATGATCGGAATTACCGGCTCTAACGGGAAGACGACGACGACAACCTGGGTAGGCCGTATGCTGGAGGCTGCCGGAATGAAGCCTATTGTTGCCGGCAATATTGGCACACCGCTCTGTCAGGCCGCACAGGAGGCCCACGAGGACAATTGGATGGTCGTTGAGCTCAGCAGCTTTCAGCTTAAAGGGACGGAAACGTTCCGTCCCAAGGTGGGCTGTCTGCTGAATGTGGCGGAAACCCATCTGGATTATCATGGCGGCATGGAGGATTATGTAGCCTCCAAAGCCAAGCTGTTCGCTAATCAGGAGCCAAGCGATACGGCGGTGCTGAACTGGGATGATCCGGTCTGCCGGGAGCTGGTGCCTTATATCAAGGCCGGGATTTTGCCTTTTTCGATGACTGAGGAACTGGTTCAGGGGATATTTGTCCGACCGGCCTTTGTGCCGGGAACCGATGATGACCTGAAGAGGGTTATCGTTTACCGTGATTATACAGAGAGTGAGACGGAAATAGCGCCCGTTGATTCCATCGGCCTGCCGGGACGGTTCAATGTGGAGAATGCGCTGGCTGCCTGCGGCATTGCCATCGCCGCCGGGGCTGATCCGGCAGTGCTGGGCGGAGTGCTGGCTTCCTTCCGGGGGGTGGAGCACCGGCTTGAATATGTGGCCGATCATTCTGGAGCCGCCTATTATAACAATTCCAAGGCTACCAATTCCAAAGCAACGGCCATGGCGCTAGCCTCCTTCCGGGCGCCGGTTGTGCTGATTGCCGGAGGTTTAGACCGCGGCTCTGACTATATGGAGCTTGTGCCTGTCCTTGGAGGCGTCAAAGCGCTTGTGGCCCTGGGTCAAACGAAGGACAAGCTTGTTAACGTCGCGCAGCTCGCAGGAGTAAAGAGCATTATCTCCGTCGATACTGGGGAGAGCGCCGCCGCCGTGCTGCAAGAGGCTGTGCGGGAGGCTTCCGCCTTGGCGGAAGCGGGAGATGTTGTCCTGCTCTCTCCTGCATGTGCCAGTTGGGATATGTTTACATCCTATGAGGAGCGCGGGCGTATTTTTAAAGAGGCGGTGCATAACCTTTAAGTAGGGGGGTGGATAAGCCCCTACTACGGATGCAAGAGGTGTGCTCCTGATGAATAAATCCCGTCATGCGCCCGATATCTGGATACTGGCGGCCATACTCTCCCTGCTGGCCATCGGTATGGTGATGGTATACAGCGCCGGGTCCGTTCTGGGCTTCCGCAATTATGGAGATTCGTTTTATTTTGTCAAAAGGCAACTGCTGTTCGCGGGACTCGGGCTGGGAGCAATGTTCGTCACCGCGAACACCGACTATCTGGTGCTGAAGAAATTCGCCAGACCGGCCCTGATTGTCTGCTTCATCCTGCTTGTTCTGGTGCTGATTCCCGGAATCGGCGTTGTACGCGGCGGGGCGCGCAGTTGGCTGGGGATCAGTTCCTTCGGGATTCAGCCCTCAGAGTTCATGAAGATGGGGATGATTCTTTTTCTGGCTAACTGGCTTGGAAAAGACGATTATGACATCTCCACCTTCACACGCGGACTGTTCCCGCCGCTGGCGCTGATCAGCTCCGCATTTGCGCTCATTATGCTCCAGCCGGATCTCGGCACAGGCACCGTAATGTTCGGCGCTGCCTTGATGATGGTTTATACAGCGGGGGCAAGGATGAAGCATTTGCTCTCTCTTGGCGCGCTGGGAGTCGTTGGCTTCGCCGGTCTCGTCGCTGCTGCGCCTTACCGGCTTCAGCGGATCACCGCATTTCTTGATCCCTGGTCTGATCCGCTGGGGGCGGGCTACCAGATTATCCAGTCGCTATACGCGATTGGTCCCGGCGGGCTTGGCGGGCTGGGGCTTGGCATGAGCCGGCAAAAGTACAGCTATGTGCCTGAGCCGCAGACCGATTTTATTTTTTCCATCCTGGCGGAGGAGCTGGGGTTCATCGGCGGGCTGATTGTGCTGGTCCTGTTTCTGATTCTGATCTGGCGCGGCATGAAGGTGGCGATGAGCCTGCCTGACCGCTTTGGCAGCTATCTGGCAGTCGGGATCGTCTGTATGGTGGCCGTTCAGGTCATCATCAACATCGGCGTTGTCATCGGTCTCATGCCGGTCACCGGCATTACGCTTCCGCTGATCAGCTACGGGGGCTCATCGCTGACACTGATGCTCACCGCACTTGGAATTTTACTTAATTTATCCCGTTATGCGAGGTGAAAGACATGCGTATCGTATTAAGCGGCGGCGGTACAGGCGGACATATCTATCCCGCCGTCGCCGTCGCCAGGCAGCTTGAGGCTGAAGAAGAGAACTCGTCCTTTTTGTATATTGGCGGGAAGCGGGGGCTGGAGAGCAAGCTGGTACCCCAGGAGAATCTCCCGTTCAAATCAATAGATATCACCGGCTTCCGCCGCAAGCTTTCAATCGACAATGTGAAGACCGTGATGCGTTTTCTGAAGGGGGTGAAAGCCTCCAAGGAGATGCTGAGGGAGTTTAAACCGGATGTTGTGATCGGCACCGGAGGATACGTATGCGGGCCTGTGGTGTATGCGGCCTCCAAGCTGGGCATTCCCACGCTCATTCATGAGCAGAATGCGATTCCGGGGCTGACGAACCGATTTCTCAGCCGTTATGCCGACACGGTTGCCGTAAGCTTCGAAGGAACGGAATCGGCTTTTCCCGGAGGAAAAAATGTGATCTATACCGGCAATCCCCGGGCGACCACCGTAACCACCGCCAATCCGCAGCGCGGCTTTGCTTCCCTGGGCATTCCAGAGGGCAGTACGGTTGTGCTGATGGTTGGCGGCAGTGGTGGAGCAAGAGCGATTAACCAGGCAATGATCGAAATGGCCCCGCTTGTGGTTAAAGGGAATAGTGTCCACTATGTGTATGTAACCGGTGAGTCCTATTTCGAAGAAACCCGCAAGGCTCTTCGGCAGAAGCTGGGCGGCGTGCCGAACTGGCTGCACCTTCTCCCATATGTTCACAATATGCCCGAGGTGCTGGCTTGTACCTCCCTTATTGTGAACCGGGCAGGCGCTTCTTTTCTGGCTGAGATTACAGCGCTGGGAATTCCCTCTATTCTTATTCCGTCCCCTAACGTGACAAACAATCACCAGGAGGCAAATGCAAGACAACTGGAGCGCGAAGGTGCGGCTGCAGTGCTGCTTGAGAAGGACTTGAACGGCCAGTCTCTTATGGAGGCGGTCCAGAAGATTATCGGTGCAGAGTCTGTACGCTCTCAAATGTCGGAAGCCTCCCGGCGCCTCGGCAAAAGAGACGCTGCTGCACTAGTCGTCACCGAGCTGCGCAGACTGGCGGCCCAGAAGAAGCGGTCTTAACCACTCCTATTGGCCCCGTATGGCCAGTTATAAATATTATTGCACATGGGTGCTGAAGGCTGTTGCCGGTTGCCTGACCTTCATTGTCACACACCCGAGGCTACGAACATAGGATAATCCTATAATCGTGACAATCACCCAGAGCACTTTCGGACTGTGAAATGCGGGGCAGGAAAGCTCTTACAGGCATTTTGCTAATCCCCGTATGGAAAGTGCCCGGTGGTGGGTGAGCGGTAATCTCGGAGGTGATACATTGGACAAATTGGTGATTGAGGGTGGAAGTCCCCTGTCAGGCACCATACGTATCCATGGAGCAAAAAATGCGGCACTGCCGATTCTGGCGGCTAGCCTGCTGGCCGAAGGAGTTCACTCACTGCATAATGTGCCGGAGCTGCTGGACATCGAAACCATGCTGAATATTCTGGAACGGCTGGGGTGCAGGGGAGTGCATGCTGAAGGGACGGTAACGTTAGATACTTCGGCTGCCTTTACCTCCCATGTTCCTGAGGATTTGATGCGGCAGATGAGATCCTCCATTTTTCTGATGGGACCGTTGCTGTCCAGATTTGGAGAGGTGACGATTTATCAGCCGGGAGGCTGCGCAATCGGGGAACGCAAAATTGACCTGCATTTGCAGGGGCTGAGGCTGCTTGGCGCGGAAATCGAGGAATCGGGCGGGCAGATTTCCTGCCGGGCCGAAAGGCTGATCGGCAACGATATTCATCTCGATTATCCGAGCGTAGGAGCAACGGAGAATATCATGATGGCCGCTGCCATGGCGGAAGGCACCACTACGATATCCGGAGCGGCCAGAGAACCGGAAATCCAGGATTTGCAGAACTATCTGAACCAGATGGGTGCTCAGATCATCGGTGCGGGCACCGATACCATTACGATTCAAGGCGTCAAGAAGCTCTCCCCCTGTACGTACGAGGTCATTCCCGACCGGATTGTAGCCGGAACAGTAATGATCGCCGCAGCAGCTACAAGGGGAAGTGTGACATTGACCCATACTAATGCCGGGCATTTATCCTCGCTCATTCATGTGCTGAGGCGGGCTGGTGTTCAAATCACAGTTTGCAATGATATAATTAATATTAGCTGCATGGGTCGTCCCCGTGCGGTGGAGAGGATTGTAACCTCACCCTACCCGTCTTTTCCCACGGATCTGCAATCTCAGATTATGGTTCTGCTGTCACTGGCCGATGGATTCAGCGTGATCAAAGAAACGGTGTTTGAGGGCCGGTTCAAGCATGTGGAGGAGATGGCACGGATGGGTGCCGATATCTCCATAGACCTTAACCGTGCGTTTATCCGCGGAGTGCAAAGGCTGTACGGTGCCACGGTGGAAGCTACCGACCTGCGGGCGGGGGCTGCCCTGGTGATCGCCGGTCTCGCGGCTCAAGGCACTACGATTGTTGAGCAGGCGCACCATATTGACCGCGGATATGACGGCATTGAGAAGCTGTTCCAGAAGCTTGGCGCACACATTACACGCAAAATACCTGTGCCGGGTCCGTTAGATTTGGCCAATTAAAGCTCCCTGTCTCCTTCGGCTTATGTGAGGGGAGGAGACAGGGCCTTATTACGGAGATATGAGAATGCCTAAAACCCGTTTACCTCTTCTTAAAGAGGACAAGCCACCTAAGAAAGTGAGCCGCAAAATCACAATCATCCTGCTGCTGCTGTTCATTGCGCTGCTGGCTGTGATATTTTTCCGCTCGTCCGTCAGCCGCATTACTGAAATTCATTTCCAAGGCGGCAAATATACCACCCGGGAGGAGCTGCTGTCTCAGAGCGGCCTTTCAATTGGAGGACAGTTTTTTGCCGTCTCCAAGACATCTGTGAAGGACTCCCTGGAAAAGCTTAAGACGATACAGGATGTAAGCGTACAGAAGAAATTTCCCGGAGTTGTCACGATAAGCATTGATGAGTATCCTGCCGTCGCTTACGAATTGGACCAGGGAGGTACGCTTAAGGCGATTCTCTCCAGCGGAGCCGCTGTATCCGTAAATGACACCGGAATTGCCGTGGAAAAGCCAATCTTGACCAACTGGAAAGACTCCGACCCGTATAAGGCCAAGCTGTGCCAGGCGCTCGCCCTCATTCCAAATGAGCTTACCAGTGACATCTCTGAAATTGTTCCATCGCCGACGCTGTCTTTTCCAGACCGGATTAAGCTGTACACACGTTCGCATTTTGAAGTCATAACGGCAATATCCCTGCTTAAGGATAAGGTGGAATATTTGAATAAGGTCATAGAGACGGAAGAGCCCGGTCTGATCAAGATGCTTGAAGCAGATTCGTATGTTCCTTTTCAGGCTGCACCGGCTGCTAATGAAGAGAATGCAGACACACTAGAGTAAATAGTCCCTACTATTAGGACCAAAAAAATGCTACAATCGGATTTACGGGCAATAAGCACTATCCCTCTTTTTTCTCCGGATTTTTTGAAGTGAATTCATAAATTTGGGTATCATTTCTTTATTATATATATATTTCTTGCTAAAAACGCTGATTTTACAGATTCTAGTAAGCATCTATGTATATGCGGAATGCTTGTCATATTATTCCACTCAAAAAATTTGTAGAAAAAAGAGGGAAAGGATTAGGTATGTTGAATATGTACAGAGATGTTTCCCGGGACCGGGAACGAGCAATTTTATTACATTTTTATTTTGATTATAACAGGAGGTGCCATAGAGCTTGAGCAACAATGACATCATTGTTAGTTTGGACATCGGTACATCCAAAGTTCGGGCAATTATTGGGGAAGTTACCAATGGAACCTTTAATATTATTGGCGTTGGATCTGCCGATTCGGAAGGAATCCGCAAAGGTGCGATCGTAGATATCGACCAGACTGTACAATCTATCAAGAGTGCTGTGGATCATGCGGAGCAAATGGTCGGTATTCAAATATCCGAGGTCTATGTCGGCATATCCGGTAATCATATCGGTCTGCAGTCCAGTCATGGTGTTGTAGCTGTCCAGAATGAGGATCGTGAAATCGGCGAGGAGGATATCGACCGCGTTATTAAGGCTGCGGAAGTCATTGCATTGCCTCCTGAACGCGAAGTAATTGATGTTGTCGCCAAACAATATATCGTCGACGGTCTTCAAGGTATTCAGGATCCTCGCGGAATGATAGGTGTTCGTCTGGAGGTTGAAGCGACAATCATTACCGGAGCCAAAACGCCAATACATAATCTGCTTCGCTGTGTAGAGAAATCAGGGCTGAAAGTTAAAGATCTCGTGCTGATGTCTCTTGGAGCCGGCGGGTTGGCGCTTTCCAAAGATGAGAAATCTATGGGCGCTGTGCTGGTGGATATCGGTGCAGGTTCAACGACGATAGCCGTATATGAAGAAGGTTCCCTTAGTGCAACCTCCACGATCCCGATCGGAGGAGAATTTGTTACCAATGATATTGCATACGGACTCCGTACACTTACCGATCAGGCGGAGAAGGTAAAGCTGAAGTATGGCTGCGCCTGGATAGACGATGCGGCTTCTGACGTAGTGTTCAAGGTTCTGCGTATCGGCAGCAATGTGGAAAAGGAATTCAATCAGGAAGATTTGGCAGCGATTATTGAGCCGCGGGTACAGGAGATTTTTCACCTGATCCGTCAGGAAGTGAAACGGCTTGGCTATACTGAGCTTCCGGGAGGTTATATCCTTACCGGCGGCACGGTATCTATGCCGGGTGTCCTGAAGGCGGCTCAGACCGAGCTGGCTGCGTCTGTGCGCATTGCTGTGCCGGATTATATCGGTGTCCGGGACCCCGGATTTACCGGTGGAGTAGGCATTCTTCACACTGTCGTCCGCAGATTCCGCGGGCGGAGCGGCGGCGGCGGAAGCGGCAACAAGAAGACGGTCAACCGAAACAAGCAGAACGCCGTACCAAGCCAGGATACTGCGAAGAAGCCCGGTTTGGTAGAACGTCTAAAGAATATGTTCAGCGAATTCATATAAGTGTAAGTCCAGATATACTTGGACCGGCCATCCAAGCACTATTCTAGGGGGAGATGGAACAATATGTTGGAATTTGATTTTGAAATGGAGAGCTTAGCTCAAATAAAAGTCATCGGCGTGGGCGGCGGCGGAAGCAATGCTGTCAACCGGATGATTGAAAACGGCGTTCAGGGTGTTGAATTCATCACAGTTAATACAGATGCCCAAGCGCTGCATATGGCCAAATCGGAGCATAAGCTGCAAATCGGGGACAAGCTGACCCGGGGACTAGGCGCTGGTGCCAATCCTGAGGTGGGCAAGAAAGCGGCCGAAGAATCCCGCGATCTGATTTCCAATACGCTCAAGGGCGCAGATATGGTATTTGTGACCGCAGGCATGGGCGGCGGTACAGGTACCGGCGCAGCGCCCGTTATTGCTGAAATCGCCAGAGAATGCGGGGCGCTGACTGTTGGGGTTGTCACCCGCCCGTTTACTTTTGAAGGAAGAAAACGCTCTAACCAGGCGGAGCTTGGCATTGAAGCATTGAAAGAAAAGGTAGATACCTTAATTGTCATCCCGAATGACCGCCTGCTTGAAATTGTTGATAAAAAAACACCGATGCTGGAGGCCTTCCGCGAAGCGGACAACGTGCTCCGGCAGGCTGTGCAAGGGATCTCGGATCTTATTGCCGTTCCGGGTCTGATCAACCTTGACTTTGCCGATGTGAAGACGATTATGACAGAACGCGGTTCGGCACTGATGGGCATCGGAATTGCCACTGGCGAGAACCGTGCCTCGGAAGCGGCCCGCAAAGCCATCATGAGCCCGCTGCTCGAAACTTCTATTGAAGGCGCGCGCGGCGTAATCATGAACATTACTGGCGGCTCGAACCTCTCCTTGTATGAAGTCAATGAAGCTGCCGAGATTGTTACCTCAGCTTCAGATCCTGAAGTCAACATGATCTTCGGGGCCATTATTGAGGAGAGCATGAAGGATGAAATTAAAGTTACGGTGATTGCCACCGGCTTTGAGCATAAGACCTCCCCTGTTGCCCCTAACAGACGTCCGGCGGCGGGCAGTGAGCCTGCAGCAGCAGACAAGAATGCTAATTTGCGCCCGTTCGGCAATCAGACCACCTCTGATCAGCTCGACATTCCGACGTTCCTGCGCAACCGGACACGCGGCAACAACGAATAGCCATAATTTTATACCAACTTACGGAAGCACCGTATCTGCCATAGCGAAGAGCTATGACGGATACGGTGTTTTTTTGATTTACAGGCTGTTATAATACGGATAACGGGAGTGAATATGATGGAATTGCTGGACCCCCGGGTGGATTTTGTGTTTAAAAGAATATTTGCAAGCGAGAATAATAAGGATGTGCTGCTCGCCTTTTTGAACCGTGTATTTATGGATGCCGGGGACTCGCCGCTGGAAGAAGTGGTACTGCTTAATCCCTATACGGATAAGGATGATCCTCTGGATAAACAATCTATTTTTGACATATGGGCTAAGACAGTAGATGGAATGCTGATTAATATTGAGATGCAGCTCTTCAACAAATATGATATGGAAAAGCGGACCTTGTATTACTGGAGCAAGCGGTACTCAGGCCAAATGCAGACCGGCGGCAGGTACTCAGAGCTCAAAAAATGTGTGACGATAAATATTTTGAATTATAAGGTGCTGCCGAATGAACACACCCACAGCGTTTTTCATCTGCGTGAGGATAGCAGCGGAGCCCCGCTTAACGACGACATAGAGATTCATTTTCTGGAATTGCCTAAGCTGAAGCAGTCTGCTGTCCCCGGTGAAGGCGGTCTGGTCAACTGGCTGCTTTTTTTGAAAGGGAACGATAATTCGAATTGGGAGGTACTCAGGATGAACGAACCGGCTTTGAGAAAGGCAATGGAAACGCTGGAGTTTTTGAGTCAGGATTCGGAAGCCCGGCGTAGATATGAGGACCGTCAGAAGTTCCTGCATGACGAAGCCTCGCAACGGGACGGTGCGCAAAGAGAAGGTTTTGCTAAAGGATTGCAGGAAGGAATTAAAGAGGGAATTGAAGAAGGTAAAAAAGAAGGTTTAGAATTAGGGAAAGTGGAAGGTATCAAATTAGGGAAAGTGGAAGGTTTAGAATTAGGGAAAGAAGTAGGCTTAAGAGAAGGAAAACTAGAAGTTGCAAGGAACCTGCTGGCTATGGGTCTGGACCGCTCAGCTATACAGACAGCGACAGGGCTGACGGATGAGGAAATGAAGTCTATCTAATACAAATAAACAGCACTCCCAGTGAGGATCACCGAAAAAGCGCAGTCTGTACTGACCGTACGTAAGATTCAATGAGAGTGGCTGTCCAATAGACCGGTTAGCAGGTACTTGGGACAGCCTCCTCGTTGTTGACGAATAGATACGTTTGATTGTTCTAATTGAAAGCGCTGTACATTATTGATGCTTTTGAAAGATGTTTGAGAGGCGTATCCGTTTCGGGGGCAGTAGGAAGAAGGAGAAGCTGATGGGTAACAGAGTAATTTCAACAACCAGCAAGGCGCTACTCCTTGCGGTAATGCTTGCATTGACGTCGTCTTGCAGCTACTTTCCCTTTCATGAAGACAAGCAAGCAGCGAAGACGGAGAGGACTGTCATCCGTTTCTGGGATGAGAATGCCGGCCCGAGCCGCACTCCGTATTATCTGGAACTGTTCCGCCGCTTCGAGGAGCTGCATCCAAATCTCAAGGTAGAATACTCAGGGATTCCGGTAAGCTTCAATAAGCTGAAGTTTGATATGGCTATACTGTCCGGCGATACCCCGGATGTGGCCTCGATGAACGCGGAGTGGTTGGCCGGATTTGCTGCGAAGGGCGTTCTTCTGCCACTGGACGGCTATTATGCGCAGTGGCCTGAACGTGAGCAAATCGCGGACCGGTTCATTTCGTTCAATCGTGGGCTGGCCCCGGACGGCAGGCTGTATCAAATTCCCGGCACGTTCTTTTTCGATGTGTTGTGGTACAGAAGTGATTTACTGAAGAAGGAGGGGCTTGCAGCCCCGCAATCCTGGGACGGCTTCTTCCAGGCAGTCGACCGCTTGGATAAGCCGGATCAGGGCCGGCGCGGCTATAGCCTCCGCGGTGGGGCGGGCAGTATTACACAGCTTACGTCTCTGCTATATGCATATTCCGGTATTACTGAATATTTCACGAAGGATGGCCGCTGTACGATCAATGATCCGCGTCATTTGGAGTTTTTGCAACGGTATACGGCTCTTTACGGCAGCCGCACGAAAACCAGCGATATTCTGAACGGCTACAAGGAAATGGTGGCGGCTTTTGATTCGGGAGCCTCGGCTATGTTCACCCATAATTTTGGTTCCTATCGAGACCATTTGTCGGCCCTCGGAGCCGCCAATGTAGGAGCAGCCCTGTTGCCTCGGTCCGTAACCGGTAACCGCGTAATGACGTTGACCGCCAACGGCTACGGGATATTCCGCTCCACTGCCAATCCGGACGCTGCCTGGGAGCTTGTGAAATTTCTGTTGTCGGAAGAGAGCCAGACCTATTGGAACCGCAATGTGGGACAGCTTCCTACAAATCAGCAGGCGCTGCTGCAGAACTTTATCCAGGACACCCCTTTCTTGAAGGAGGCTCTACTGGCAATGGAGGACAACCGCACAGTGATGCTGCGGGTTCCTTATAATTTGCCTAATTATACCGATATTATCCAACAGCGGCTGGAGCCTAATTTTCAGAAAGTGTTGTCCGGCTCCATGACAGATGAGGATTTTCTCAACGATTGGGCACAGGTAATGGAGCAGGCCTATTCCCATTATCGCCAATGATCCTGCTGGAATGCACGTCCGAAAGAGGGGGACCTTGAAGATCATGTTCAAACGAACACTGAAGTCGACCTTTCTGCTGTTTTTCATACCGCTTATTCTGGTGTTTGTTACTGTGACTGGCATGGTATCCTACTTTCTTGCGTCTTCACAACTGCGGGCCAATGCGGAAACCAGCATTCAGGATACGCTGACCCAGACCAAGGATTATCTGAATGAGAAATTATCTGTTGTACTGGCCGAGCTAACGGCCATCGACAACAGCAGCGAGCTTCGCGCTCTGATGCAGCGTGCGGATAAGGCTGATTTTCAAATGACACCGGAGGATTATCTGGTGCTGAGCCGCCATTTGGATACAGCGTACGCCAATCTGTACAGCATCGTCGATTCGGTCTATTTTTACTACAAAGACGGGCAGCTTGCTTTCTACCGCAAAGATTATCTGCAGACAGAGAATGTCAGGCCTCCTGTTGAATTCGAATCCCTGCCTTACACCTCCTCCTCCTGGGTGTACTGGCTGAATCTGCATCCGAGCCAAAGGGATTCAGCGGGGGAGCAGGTGATCAGCCTGTACAAATGGGAGGAGGGCAAAGTGGGGGCCCGGGAAGGCATACTGGTGATCCAATTGAAGGAGCGGCTCCTCCGAAGCCTGTTGTCTGCGCCAGAGATCAGTCCTAACGGCTACCTGTTGGCTGCCAGCCAGGACGGGCTTGTCCGCTTCAAGACAGTGAAAGGCCTCTATGCCATGGATGAAATATTGCTTCAAAAGAAGCTGCTGGCAGCTCCCGCCGGGAAAGGGCGTTTCGAAACGGAGAGTCTGACCGGGCGCAAGCTGACGGTGATATATGACACCATAGGGATGAACAAATGGAAGCTTGCAGCCGTCTATCCCCAGCAGGATCTGTACACCAGGTTCCGTTCGGTCAGGGTGGCGATCCTCTCTGTTATGGGGGCTGTAATTGTTCTCGCCGTAATGCTGTCGGGATGGATTGCCGGCAAAATCACAAAACCGCTCTCCCAGCTCACCCGGGCGGTGAACGCCATCGACCAGGGCCATCTGGAGGTGAAGCTGTTCGACCATCCCAATCAGGAAATTTCCATTCTGAACAAAAGTATCCGGGATATGCTCCGACGTATCCAGGAACTGCTCGGCCAGGTGGAACAAGAACAGGAGCAGAAGCGGCTGACTGAGCTGTCAGTGCTGCAGGCGCAGATTCAGCCTCATTTTTTGTACAATACGCTGTATTCAATTAAAAGCCTGTGCGAAATGAATGAAACAGAAGACGCTTCACGCATGCTGACGGCATTGTCCCATTATTACCGGATCAGCATCAGCAAAGGCAGCCCCATTATTTCCGTTGCCAGTGAAAGGGAGCATATCATTCAGTACCTGTATATTCAGCAGATGCGGTATGGCGACACCTTTCGTTACGAGCTGGAATTGGAGGAGGGAATGCTCACTTGCCCTGTGGTGAAGCTGACGCTGCAGCCGCTGGTGGAGAACGCTATATATCATGGAGTAAAAAAAATCCGGCATCCGGGACTGATAGAGGTACGGGGCTGGCTGTCGGGAGGCGACGGTTACTTCGAGGTGCGGGACAATGGCTACGGCATGGAACCGGAGCGTCTCCGGGCACTGCGCGAGGGGCTGGAGCGGGATGCTGCTGGAGACGTTCATGCCGAGGAGTCCTCGCAGGTAGGCTATGGAGTCCGCAATGTGCACCGCCGGCTGCGGCTTCACTACGGGCCGGGCTACGGCCTCACTTATGAGAGCAAGCTGGGACAAGGGACGACGGTGACGGTGAGGTTCGCCGTTCAGCCGCCGCTTGCAGAGGTGTCATCCAAGGAGTACTGAATACTGAAAAAGCTTGGAGGAGCTGTCTGAGATTCGTTCAGGGAGGGAAGAGGCCATGAGGAAGCTGGTGATACTGGATGATGACCAGATCATATTGAGGAGACTGTCCAAGGGAATAGCCTGGAAGCAGCATGGGTTCGAGCTTGTGGCAGCCCATACCAACGGGGAGGACGGACTGGCTGCCATCGAACAGGAACGCCCCCAGATAGTGCTGACGGACATCCGGATGCCGTTCATGGACGGGCTGGAGCTAACGGAGCTGCTTAAAGAGCGTTACGCGGACATCCAGATCATCATGATGACCAGTTATGATGAATTTGAATTTGCGCAGAAGGCGCTGAAGCTTAAGGTATTTGATTTTATCTTGAAGCCTCTTGATGAGGACCGGCTGATCGAAACCGTCAACCGGGCGGCTGAGGAATGGGAGCGGGAGCATGTACTCGCCAAAAAGGTCATGGAGGGAGTGCCGCTGTTGAAACAGCGGTTCCTTGAAAATTTACTGTACAGGCGTTACAAGCAGGAGGAAATCGAGCGGGAGCTGGCTTTTCTTGACCTGGATTTGCACTGCTCCCGCTATTCGGTAATTTTGCTGCTGGCCGATGAGTATTATGAGACAGGCGCACAGAGCCGCTACAGCCAGGAGCTGCTGAAATATTGCATTCATAATGTGGCTGAAGAGGTTCTCCAGGGCGAAGGCGGAACGCAATGTACGGGCGGGAATGGCAGTCTGGTCTTTGAATCCATCAAGGAGGCCATTGTTATATTGTATGGTCATGACCAAGGAGCTGATGATTCGGTGCTGGAACGCGGGGCGCTGCTCCTTGCCGAGCTGATTCGGTGCCATGTTGAGACTTATCTGAAAACAACCGTAACGGTCGGTATCGGTCCTGTGGTCAACCGGCTGGAGGAGCTGGCCTTATCTTACCGCGGTGCGCTGGCTGCTACGGAATACCGGCATTTAACCGGAACCAACCAGGTGTTCCTGTACAGGGACAGCCTGATTCATACGCCTGTTGAGATTGCGCCGGGAGAGATGGCGGGGTGGGAGGTGCAGTTGTCCATGAAAATCAAGGCCGGTTTGGAGCAGGAGACGCTAACCGTCATAGACCGGCTGGAGGAAGAAATACGGGTGAGAGCAAACGTATCTTTGGATCGCCTGCATCTCTTTGGAATGGAAATGGCATTTATTCTGATTAACGCTTTCTCGGATTGGAAGGAGCCGCCTTATCCACGTAATGCAGCGGAGATCCTATTCGATGAAATCCGCCGTCTCCGCACCGCGAAGGAGATCTTTGACCATATCCGCATCTTTGTCATCAAGCTGTCGGCGGCTGTGCGGGAGCGCCGCTGCAGCCAGCAGAATCATCTGGCCGACCAGGCGGTAGCCTACATCCGGGAGTGGTACGGCAAGGAGGGCCTGTCTCTTCAGGAGGTGGCGGATCACGTGCACGTGAGCACTACCTATTTAAGCACCATTTTCAAAAAGATAACCGGGGTGAACTTCAGCGATTTCCTGACGGAGACCCGCCTGCAGGCGGCTATGGAGTGGCTGGGCAAGGAGAACTTGAAGACCTACGAGGTAGCAGAGCGGGTAGGGTACGGAAATCCGCAGTATTTCAGCGTCAGCTTCAAGAAGCATACCGGCATGACTCCGTCGGAATTTCGGCAGTCCCGGTAACAGTGCTGTAAGAATTACACAAGGGCGGTAAAACAAAGAGGGTGTACTGACAGCCATGCAGGCTTGAGGTACATCCTCTTGCGTCGTGGAGCTGCTTAACCGCGGGTCTGGAGCTCGGAGACAATCTCTGCATGCTTTTGGTCCGTGAGCTTATACATGAGGCCGATAACCAGCATGGCAACAGTCAGAGCAAACGCGGGGTACAGGAGCAGCAGTCCTTTGATTCCAAGCAGGGTACCGGCAGATTGCGCCACATTTGGAATATATCCAATTAAGCCCAGGCCAATCCCTGAGAGAAAGCCGGACAGTGATTGGGCCAGTTTCCGGGAGAAGTTGAACAAGGAGTAAGTGGTGCCTTCCTTCCGCTCTCCCGACTTCCATTCGCCATAGTCGATAATATCGGACACAAGGGCCCAGGTGATGCCGTTCGGGATACTGATCCCGATGAAGGCAATGCTTGCGAGAATAGTGAAGAGGTAGATGTTGGACGGCATAAAGAAGTTAAGGCTGTCCGCCGCAACGCTGATCACCATGCCGAGAATGGCAGTTTTCTTTTTGCCGAACCGCTTAACCAGTCTGGGCAGAAGAAATACGCCGAGGAAGGAGGAGCCGATGATGATAAAGTTCATGTAAGACATCAGCTTTACGTTGCCCAGATTGTACTGCGCAAAATAAATCAGCATGGCCGATTTCAGATTGTAGGCCGAGATGGTGAAGACGGTCATCAGCACCAGGACAAGCAGCGGCTTGTTGGCAGCAAAGGTCTTGATAATGGCTTTGGCGCTGAGCTTCTCCTTGGGCGGGCTTTGCGGCACAATCCGCTCCTTGCAGTTGCGGTAGCAAATATAGAAGGAGGCAATGCCGATTAACGACATGGCTCCCATGATTACCGGATATCCCAGATGTGCGTTGGAAAACAGCAGGATAAGCGGCATGACGATGATGCTGGTGAAGAACAGTGCGCCCAGGGAGCCAGCCTGCCGAAAGGAGGCCAGGGAAGTCCGTTCTGCCGAATTCTGCGTCATAGATGCGCTCAGAGACCCATAGGGAATGTTCGCAAAGGAATAGCCCAGACCCCAAAGCATATAAGAAACATAAGCGTAGACCAGCTTGCCGGTGGGTGAGACATTTGGAGAAATAAACGTCAGCACAGTCAATATGGCCAGCACAATGCTGCCGATTAAAAGATAAGGACGGAACTTGCCCCGGGGGCCGATGTTTTTGCGATAGTCGATGGAAGAGCCGACGATTGGATCGCAGACGGCGGCAAACAGCTTGCTGGCCAGAAAGATTCCTCCTGCCGCCGTTGCCGGAATTCCCGCCACATCCGTGAAGAATTTCAACAGGTACAATTGCCCCAGATCAAACATAAATCCATTGCCGAAGTCTCCGAACCCGTAGGATATCTTCTCTTTCATACTAAGGCCCTTGCTCTTCCCGGTCACCGATTGCTTCAGCTCATCATAGCCCTCTTTCAGAGCCATACTCATGGTTCAACACTCCTCGTTGTTATTTAAACCCCTTCAGCTTCATTTGCACTTTATTTCACATGCGAAAATTCGAATCCATTTTGTTGCGGGGTGTGCACTCATTATACGGATTGCTAATTTATTCAAGAATGGAATATCTTGTGGAAAGTGTTTGAGATCTTCAACGGTTGGCGAGGGTTGTGAGCGGATTGTGACAAAGCGGTAAGGACGGAACGGCCGCTATGAAAATATGCGTGGAGGCTGCCTCTATAAATCGACAAAAAAACCTCAGGAATGCCCCCCATGTTTAGACAGACTTTGGATGCGAGTCTTTCTATACTAATCATATCGTCCAAAAAGAGAGCCTGATCTTCAGTCTTTCGCATAATATCCGTTCGCAGGCAGGTGAGTGCACTGGTTGTTTATATTGACTTGATTTTCGCTGCCAATCTGCTGATCGACGGAATTCTTTTGTGGCTGACGGGCTGGCTGGTCAAGCTTAAAGTCTCTTGGTGGCGGCTCTTTCTCTCCGCGCTGGTGGGCGCACTGTATGTGGTGATGATGTTTGTGCCGGAGCTTTCCTTCCTGTACACCTTCCTCATCAAGTTTGGATTGTCGGTAGTGATGCTGTGGATTGCTTTTGGATTCAGGAGTCTGCAAAGCTACCTTCGGGTGCTGGGGGCTTTTTATATTATTAATTTTGCAGCGGCGGGCGGGGTTGTCGGGATTCATTATTTGCTGCAAAGCTCCGGCGAAATCTGGAACGGTATTCTGTTCACCTCTTCGGGAGGCCAAGCTTACCGCCTAAAAATCGGCTTCTGGTTCGTGCTTGCGGTCCTGCCGCTGGTGCTGCTCATCTTCAAATTTATTCAATCCTCAAAAAACAGGAGAGAGCGGCTCGAGACGTACATCGGCGAAGTGTGCGTTGAGATTGATGGGGTGAGTGTGACCTGCCCCGGCCTGCTGGATACCGGCAATCGTCTGAACGATCCTCTGACCCGGATACCCGTGATGGTGATGGAGGCGTCACTCTGGGAGGGATATTTACCGGCCTCCTGGAAAGGGAAAATGACTCAAATGAGCGCCGATAAGCTTCTGCTGGAAACGGACGGGCAGTCTTTTGCCTGGCAGGACAGAATGCGGCTTGTGCCCTATAGGGGGATTAACCGCGGGGCGTCATTTATGCTGGCGCTGAAGCCTGATCTGGTGACGATAAAGCTGGGTGAAGAGAGCTTTTATATTCAGAGGGTTCTTATTGGGCTGGATGGCGGGACACTGTCGGGAGAAGGGGCGTACCGGGCGATTATCCATCCAGACCTGATTCAAAAAGAGTCCGCTGCAGAGACGGCGGTGTCTTCCTGAGCATCGCAGATGCCGCAAGCGGCTTCCGAAATGGGAATATGGGATCGAGTAACTAACTCAGGGTAACTGTGCCCTTCTTGGAGGAGGAACAATAATGGTCAAATGGAAGATTGCGCTGCAACTGCAATATTACCGCATGCTGTTTCTGCTGGGGCTGAAGAGCCAGGAAATCTATTATATCGGCGGCAGTGAGGCGCTGCCGCCCCCGTTGACGCGGGAAGAAGAAGAGTATCTGCTGCAGCGGCTGTCAAGCGGCGATGCGGCAGTCCGGGCTATGCTGATTGAACGCAACCTGCGGCTGGTGGTCTATATCGCACGCAAATTCGAGAATACCGGCATCAACATCGAGGATTTGGTGTCGATCGGGGCGATTGGTCTAATCAAGGCGGTTAATACCTTTGATCCGGAGAAAAAAATCAAGCTGGCGACCTACGCCTCGCGCTGCATTGAAAATGAGATTTTGATGTACCTGCGGCGCAACAGCAAAACCCGGAGCGAGGTCTCCTTCGATGAGCCGCTGAATATTGATTGGGACGGCAACGAGCTCCTGCTCTCAGATGTGCTGGGCACGGAGAATGACACTATCTACCGGAACATCGAAGAGCAGGTGGACCGCAAGCTGCTGCAGAAGGCGCTGGAGAAGCTCAGCGAGCGGGAACGGCTGATTATGGAGTTGCGTTTCGGGCTGCGCGGGGGCGAAGAAAAGACGCAAAAGGACGTAGCCGATCTGCTCGGCATCTCCCAATCCTACATCTCGCGTCTGGAGAAAAGAATTATCAAGCGGCTGCGCAAGGAGTTCAATAAGATGGTGTGAGCTTATGAAGCGAAGGAATAAAATGCCCGGCCGGGGAGATAATGTACAGTAATGTTTCTCCTTGGGAGGTAAATCATCATGACCCGAAACAAAGTCGAGATTTGCGGTGTGGACACCGCCAAGCTGCCCGTTCTAACCAACGTGGAAATGCGGGAGCTGTTCACTTCGCTGCAGCAGCAGGGCGAGCGATCCGCCAGAGAGAAATTGGTAAACGGTAACCTTAGACTCGTTCTTAGCGTTATTCAAAGGTTCAATAACCGGGGAGAGTTCGTTGACGATCTGTTCCAGGTAGGCTGCATTGGACTGATGAAAGCCATTGATAACTTTGATCTATCGCAAAATGTGAAATTCTCTACCTACGCCGTGCCGATGATCATCGGTGAAATCCGCAGATACCTGCGGGACAACAACCCGATCCGGGTGTCGCGTTCACTGCGCGATATTGCCTACAAAGCGCTTCAGGTACGTGACAGCCTGACGAATCAGAATTCACGGGAGCCGACGATATTTGAAATTTCTGAGGCGCTAGGAGTTCCCAAAGAAGATGTAGTGTTTGCACTCGATGCCATCCAGGACCCGGTTTCCCTGTTCGAGCCGATTTACCACGACGGCGGCGATCCGATTTATGTGATGGACCAGATCAGCGATGACAAAAATAAGGATGTGTCGTGGATCGAGGAAATTGCGCTGCGTGAAGCCATGCAGAGGCTGGGCCAGCGGGAGAAACGGATTTTGTCGATGAGGTTTTTTGAAGGGAAGACCCAAATGGAGGTAGCAGATGAAATCGGCATTTCCCAGGCCCAGGTGTCGCGGCTTGAGAAATCGGCAATTCAGCAAATGCAGAAGCATGTTAAGTCTTAAACAAATCTAGCGGAAAGTAACAGGGGTATTCCGGGAGCGGCGTTGCTGCACGGGATGCCCCTTTGTGCGGGGGGAATCCAATTCAGATTGGCATGTTGCCAAGCCCGGGGAACATATATTGGACTATACGTCTAAATGTACAGGGGTGGCGAGGTGAACGAGGATTCCTTGGGAAGCGGCAAAAAAATGAAAATCTCCGATTTTCAGACGAAGGATGTGATCAATATTGTCGACGGGAAGCGGCTCGGGCAGGTCAGCGATCTGGAGCTGGATCTGCGCCGCGGCGTCATTGATGCGATCATTGTCCCGGGCTTCACGCGCTTCATGGGGCTGTTCGGAGGCGGTACCGATCTGATCATTCCGTGGCGGAATATTGTGAAGATCGGCGCCGATGTAGTGCTTGTGAGAATTGAAGAGTCGAGGATGTCTCAAGGGCAGGAGGAACGGGAAACGATGTATCTGGAGCGGGGAGACCGCAGTGAACGGCGCACTTACTGAGGAGTGCGTCTTTTTTCTGGATTTTGGGGATGTATTAAATGATAGAGTCTTGGCGCAAAGGGAAGGATTCTTGTGGTACACTTAGGCGGAGGTGAGGATATGGAACCGTTTATGCAAAAGGGCGGGACGCCCGCGCTGCTTCATCTGGAGCCTTGGCGTACGAACCATTCAGCAATCACAGCAGGGTTCACAGGCAGGCAGGGCGGTATTGGCAAGGCGCCTTATGACAGCTTTAATTGTGCCTTTCATGTTGGCGATCAGCCGGAGGATGTGCTCGGGAACCGTTCATTGCTTGCCGAGAGCCTCGGGTTTACATTACAGGATTGGACCTGCGGAGAGCAAACACATGGAAAAGATATAGCAGTGGTTAAAGCGGAGGACCGCGGCCGCGGCAGCCTGGACAGAGCATCTGCTTTTCAAGCTACGGATGGTCTGCTTACCGATGTGCCGGGGGTGCTGCTGACCTCCTTTTATGCCGACTGTGTCCCTCTGTATTTCTACGATCCGCATCATCAGGCGGTTGGCCTGGCTCATGCAGGCTGGAAGGGAACGGTGGCGGAGATTGCTTCTGCGATGGTGTCCAGAATGGAATCGGTGTACGGCAGCCGCCCTCAGGATATTCTTGCGGGTATCGGTCCCTCCATCGGCGACTGCTGCTATGAGGTGGATGATTATGTGATGAATCACGTCCGCCGCCTTGAGGTGGAACTGGCAGGGATTGCTTACGGGGCTGGACAGGACTTATACAAAAAGTCGGAAGCAGACGCAGGCAAAAGCATGCTGAACTTGAAAGAAATGAATCGACGCATTATGATTAAAGCAGGAATATTGCCGACTCATATCGAATGTACATCATGGTGTACAAGCTGTAATCACGATTTATTCTTTTCTTACCGGAAGGAAAATGGGGTTACAGGGAGAATGACGAGCTGGATCGGAATAAAGGAGAGTTGAAGCTTGGCGACACTACAGGAAAGAATAGCCAGGGTAGAGGAACGTGTAGCACGGGCCTGTGCGGCAAGCGGCAGGGATGTGGCGGACGTCAAGGTTATCGCAGTGACAAAATATGTGTCTCTGGAAACAGTATCCGCTGTGCTGGATGCCGGTCTTGAGGATATTGCAGAAAGCCGCTGGCAGGATGCCGAACACAAATGGAACGCCCTGGGGCATCAGGGAACCTGGCATTTCATAGGACATTTGCAGACCAATAAGGTTAAGGATGTTATCGGTAAATTTCAATATATACACTCGCTTGACCGCCTGTCTCTGGCCCGGGAATTACATAAAAAGGCTGAGGCTGCGGGACTTACCGTAAACGTTTTTCTCCAGGTGAACATTTCAGGGGAAGATACAAAGTTTGGATTGCCGCCTGAAGCGGTACCGGGGTTTCTGCGTGAAATCTCAGGCCTGCACCGTATTAAGGTGGTTGGACTTATGACGATGGCGCCTTATGAAGCTGAACCAGAGGAGACCCGCCCGGTATTCCGGGGGCTCCGTGAGCTGCGCGATGAGCTCAATCTGCTAGCTTTGACACCTGAGCCTATACAAGAGCTGTCGATGGGAATGTCGAATGATTTTGAAGTGGCTATTCAGGAAGGAGCCACCCAGGTGCGCCTGGGTACGGTATTAGTAGGTCATGAGGAGGGAGCCTGATGGGCGTGATGAACCGGTTTATGAGTTTTTTGGGCTTGCAGGAGGAAGAGGAAATTGTAGAGCGGGAGCAAATTTCCCGCGATGAGGAAGAATACGAGCCCGCCCCTGTAGAAACCCGCAAAAATCAGCGGGCCAACGTCGTCAGTATCCATTCGCAAAAAAATGTGAAGGTCGTGCTGTATGAGCCCCGTTCATACGAGGAAGCACAGGAAATTGCCGATCATCTGAGATCCCACCGTACGGTGGTCATTAACCTGCAGCGGGTACGAAATGATCAGGCGATGCGCATTATTGATTTTCTCAGCGGAACTGTTTATGCCCTGGGTGGAGGAATCTCCAAGATTGGGGGCAATATATTTATGTGCACACCGGATACGGTTGAAATCCAAGGCTCCATTACGGAAATTCTGAGTGACGATCAAGACTATAACAGAATGAGGTGAATGGGCTTTGTCCCAAATAAATCTAATTATTGATATTCTCTACAACATCTACTTTGCAATGATCTTTATTTACGTTCTTATGTCCTGGCTGCCGAATGTCCGTGACAGCTTTATCGGAGAATTGCTGGGCAAGCTGGTGGAGCCTTACCTGGCCCCGTTTCGGCGGTTCATTCCGGCGCTGTTCGGAACGATTGATGTCTCCCCGATCATTGCGCTGTTCGTGCTTGAATTCGCAAAGAACGGATTGAAGTATCTGATTTGGTATATATTTTAGGCAGCTAAGATGAAGAATGAAATTTACGGACATTTTCACCCTGACGAGCGGCAATTTGTAGATAAGGCCTGGGAATGGGTTACCCATGCAGGTGAATATCATGAGACGAAGCTGACTGAATTTCTGGACCCCCGGCAGTGTTACATCCTGCAGACGCTTGTGAACAGGCATCCCGACGTATCGGTAAGATGGGAGGGCGGTTCTGAAGAGGCTGAACGAAAGCGGGCGCTGGTGGCCCCAGATTATCGTGAGCTCGCCGGTGAGGATATGGAGCTGAAGGTTCTGGCCATTTCCTCGGGAGAACAGAAATTTCTGGATCTGGAGCATGGCGATTATATGGGCGCTATTCTTGGACTCGGTATTAAAAGAGGAAAAATCGGCGACATCCATGTGCTGGAGGACGGTTGTCATGTTATTGTGGCAGCGGACATTGCCGATTATTTAGCTATGAATTTAACCGGTGTGCACCGGATTAACGTCAGTACGGAAATTCTGCCTCTGTCTGCCCTGCGCAGAAGCAGCGTCAAATTGGAGACAATGGAGCTGACAGTGGCTTCCCTGCGGCTGGATGGCATTGCTGCGGATGTTACCCGGCTTAGCCGGAGCAAAATTCTTGCCCCTATCAAAGCCGGACGAGTCCGCATCAACTGGAAAGTGGAAGAGGACCCTTCCTACGGGCTTAAAGACGGTGATATGATCTCCATCCAAGGCTTTGGACGGTTTAAGGTTCTGGAGATCGGCAGTTTGACGAAAAAAGGCCGTTACCGTGTCCGGATCGGCAAATTTGTCTGAAAGGCATGCAGGAATCCGGCTTTGCCTGTCGAAATTGATTATCTCTAAGGGAAGCAAACATTTTGAATGCTGTACGCCGATATTTGTAGAAGAGGCGGACCCTGAAGCGGCAGCCGAATGAAATCTTGCCATTCGCCGTATACTTGAACTATATGGATGTGTGGACGGCGCGGCCGTTCCACTTGATACAGTCTTTCTTCTATGCCTGCGGGACAGATGAGTTCAGGGGCATTAGAGGTCCGAAATTTCTAGGAGGTGCACAGCATGCCATTAACACCGCTCGATATACATAACAAGGAGTTCTCCCGGAGAATCCGCGGTTATGATGAGGACGAGGTCAACGAGTTTCTGGATCAGGTCATCAAGGATTATGAGAGCGTCATCCGTGAGAACAAAGAGCTGCATAACCAGCTATTGTCCATGCAGGAGCGTCTCGATCATTTTGTCAATATCGAAGAGAGCCTGTCCAAGACGATCCTCGTTGCTCAGGAAGCTGCAGATGATGTGAAGAATAACTCCAAAAAAGAATCACAACTGATCATCAAGGAAGCCGAGAAAAACGCAGACCGGATCATTAATGAAGCTTTGTCCAAATCCCGCAAGGTAGCGATTGAGACGGAGGAGCTGCGCAAGCAGGCTTCGATCTACCGTACCCGGTTCCGGACCCTGCTGGAAGCACAACTGGAGCTGCTGTCCACTGATGACTGGAATGCTTTGGAGAGCCGTGAAGTGAGTGAGAACGCGCTTTAAAAGGTTGTAATGGGTACATCCTGTATTGCAGGGATACTCATGCTGCACACCTCCTCCAATATTGACTTTTCACCCAAAAACGTCTATAACTAGATCATATCTGTATCGTTATATTTATTCGATGACGGGACAAGTAAGGGCGAGGTAACGTTCTCCAGAGAATCGGTGATTGCTGCGAGCCGATGGTTCAAGCCTTGTTCAGAAGATCTTCCCCTAGAAGCCAAGCTGAAGCGTAGCATACGTGGGTAAGCTTGGCCGTCTGCCGGACGTTATCCCGGACCCGCGCGGTAATCTGTGCGCGGAACTGAGATTGTGCTGAGTACACTCCCCCCTGAGGGTGTGCATGAGGCGCAGAATTAGGGTGGTATCGCGAGCGTCGTCTCGCCCCTTTGGGGGCGGGGGGACGCCTTTTTGTTGTGTGGGCATCCCCCTAAATCCCCCTTCTAAGGGGGACCCCAAGGGCTGGCCGCCCTCTGGACACCCGCAACAAGGGATTATCGCGGAAAGACGGACGTCTGCGGAAGGGAAAGGACTTGTTCGGCGGGGGAGCGGCCCTTCTTAGGCTCCCCTGGCGGGAACGCCTGCGGGGCCTTGACTGCATAAGGGCAAAGGGCAAAGAGCAAAGAGCAAAGAGCAAAAAACAAAGAGCAACAGCCTAGAGCAAGGTCCCCGGCCCATCGCTGCCCTTCGGGATCGCAGGCCGGGTCCCTAAGGGCAAAGCCAGCGGCGGGCTGCGCCCCATGCCGCCGCAGAGGTCCCCGGCCCATCGCTGCCCTTCGGGATCGCGTGCCGGGTCCCAGAGGCAAAGCAAGAGCAGCGGCGGGCTGCGCGCCACGCCGTAGAGGCCCCCGGCCTAGTGCTGCCCTGACGGGATCGCGTGCCGGGGGCCTGAGGTAGAGCGTGCCGCTTGCGGCGATAAGCGGGCATTACAACCAAACAAGATCAAAAACCGCCTCTCCCCGGAATTTAGACAACTTTTTCCGGGTGTCCAGAGGGCGGAGCCCTTGGAGCCCTCCCTTGGCTAAGGGAGGGTTTGGGAGGGATCGAAATTACCACGGAAATTACTATGGAAGGGTTGACCATTACTATGCAAAAAGTAGATGTCAGAGAAAAAGCGCGGGCGAGAGACGTCCGCATTCTGAAGAAATGGAGCGACGAAAATACGTTCCGCAAATCTATGGAGAACCGCGCAGGCCGTCCGAACTATGTGTTCTATGAAGGGCCGCCAACAGCGAACGGCGTGCCGCATATCGGGCACGTGCTGGGCCGCGTAATCAAGGACTTTATCGGCCGTTACCAGACGATGAAGGGCTATCGTGTTGTACGCAAAGCGGGCTGGGATACACACGGCCTGCCGGTAGAACTGGGCGTACAGAAGAAGCTGGGGATCTCCGGTAAGCAGGATATTGAAGAATATGGAGTCGAGAAGTTCATCAAGGAGTGCAAAGACAGCGTATTTGGCTATGAGAAGCAGTGGCGCGAGTTCACGGAAGCTATCGGGTACTGGACCGATCTGGATCATCCGTATGTTACCCTGGACAATACCTACATTGAGAGTGTATGGAACATCCTGGCGACGGTGCATGAGAAAGGGCTGCTGTACCGCGGACACCGCGTAAGCCCGTATTGCCCGAGCTGTCAGACTACCCTTAGCTCCCACGAAGTGGCGCAGGGCTACAAGACGGTCAAGGATCTTAGTGCAACAGCCAAGTTCAAGCTGGCTGGCAGCGGCGATTATGTGCTGGCTTGGACCACCACGCCTTGGACACTTCCGGCGCACATGGCGCTGGCGATGAACCCGGACATGGAGTATGTCCGCGTTCAGCAGGAAGACGGCGTGTATGTACTCGCGAAGAATCTTGTGGATGATGTGCTTAAGGGCGATTTTACAATCCTGTCCACACATAAGGGTACGGATTTTATCGGCCAGAGCTACACTCCGCCATTCGGCTACATCAAGGCGGAGAAGCACAATGTAATTGTCGGTGCGTCTTTTGTTACGGATTCCAGCGGTACCGGAATCGTGCATATGGCTCCGGCGCATGGTGAAGATGACTATAAGAGCTGCCGCGAGAACGGCATCAGCTTCGTGAATGTGGTGGATGTCTCCGGTAAATATACCGACGTGGTTTCTGATTTTGCCGGACGATTCGTGAAGGAATGCGATCTGGATATCGTGAAGGTGCTCTCCGAGAAAGGGCTGCTGTACAGCAAGGAGAAATACGAGCACAGCTATCCGTTCTGCTGGCGCTGCGATACGCCGCTGCTCTACTATGCAACAGATAGCTGGTTCATCAAAACAACAGCCATCAAGGATGAGCTGATTGCGAACAATAACAGTGTGGACTGGTATCCTGAGCATGTGCGTGAAGGCCGCTTCGGCAAGTTCCTGGAAGAGCTGGTGGACTGGAATATCAGCCGCAACCGTTACTGGGGAACGCCGCTGAATATCTGGGTCTGCCAGGACACGGGCAAGGAATTCGCGCCGCACAGCATCGCGGAACTCCGTTCAATGGCCATCGGTGAAGTGCCTGAGGATATCGAGCTGCATAAGCCGTATGTCGACAACATCAAGCTGCGCAGCCCGTTCAGTGAAGGCGGCGTGATGGTGCGGACCTCCGAGGTCATCGACGTCTGGTTTGACAGCGGTTCGATGCCGTTCGCACAGAGCCATTATCCGTTTGAGAATGAAGATACGTTCGAGGATCAGTATCCGGCGGATATGATCTGCGAAGGGATCGACCAGACCCGCGGCTGGTTCTACAGCCTGCTTGCCGTATCGACGCTGTTCAAGGGCAAAGCGCCATACAAAGCGGTTATCGCGCACGGCCACATCTTTGATGAGAACGGCCAAAAAATGTCCAAATCCAAAGGCAATGTCATCGACCCTTGGGAAATCATGAACGAATACGGTACGGATGCGTTCCGCTGGGCGATCCTGTCCGACAGCGCGCCGTGGAACAACAAACGTTTTTCACGCGGCCTGGTCGGTGAGACGAAATCCAAGGTGGTGGATACGCTGGTCAACACACATGCGTTCCTGACGCTGTATGCCGGTATCGACGGCTATGAACCTGCGGATCATCCGTTCAGGGTGTCTAAGCACAAGCTGGACCGCTGGATTCTGTCCCGCCTGAACAGTCTGATCCTTGTGGTTGATAAGGGCCTGGCCATCAATGATTTTGTCAATACGTCCAGAGCGCTTGAGAATTTCGTGGATGAGCTGAGCAACTGGTATATCCGCCGTTCCCGTGACCGGTTCTGGGGCAGCGGCCTTGGCGAAGAGAAGCTTGACGCTTACCGCACATTGACGCATGTACTCTTGACTACAGCTAAGCTGATGGCTCCATTTATGCCGATGCTGTCCGAGGATATCTTTACGAACCTGGGCGGCGGGGAAAGCGTGCATCTGGCTGACTATCCGGCCGCAGACGAGAGCCTGATTGATCTTGAGCTGGAACGGGACATGGAGAGCGCGAGACAAATCGTTGAGCTGGCCCGCAACGTCCGCAACGAATCGGGCATCAAGACACGCCAGCCGCTGTCCGAGCTGATTGTGTCGATCGACCGCAGCTTCCGTGTGGCGGATTATGAAGAGATCATCAAGGATGAGATCAATGTCAAACAGATCGTGGTGGAGAACAGCGACAGCGGATTTGTTGATTTTACACTCAAGCTGAACCTCAAGGTAGCCGGTAAAAAATACGGCAAAAATGTTGGCTTCCTTCAAGGTTTCCTGAAAGGAATGGACAGCGGCGCTACCCGTAAAACGGTACAGGACGGTGTCATCTCGATTCTTTCGCCTGAAGGGGAAGAACTGCAAATCACCGCCGAGGAGCTGCTTGTGGAGAAACAGGCCAAAACGGGCTTTGCCTCGGCATCCGGTTATGGGCTTACTGTGGCGCTGAATACCGAAATTACGCCAGAGCTGGTGCAGGAAGGCTGGGTTCGCGAGATTGTGCGCGCGGTGCAGGATTACCGCAAACGTCTGGATCTGCCGATCGAGAAGCGGGTCGCCCTGACTCTGAAGGTAGACGAGGAGCTGAAGGCTGCGGTAACGGCGTTTGAGCATGTGCTTCGTGAGAACGTGCTGGTGACAACGGTTGATTTTGACGGGGAGCAAGTCTTTGAGCCGGTGGAGGCCGGGGGCCGAACCTTCGGAATTCATATCGGAGTCTAATCCTCTGCATTACCTGTCCCTAAATGGCATATACTAGGTATGCGTTCAGCGCAAATAGTATATAAACTTCCGTTTTGCTGATAAAAATGCCGCTGTTGATCATTCGATTGCAGTTCGCAGGCAACCTAGCGGCAAAGGAAAAGGTTCTATGGGTTAGAAGCAAAATGGCGAGCCCGGTGCTTAAAGAGAGTCCTCTCTCTTTTGACCGGGCTCGTTTACTTTGTGGAACTATAGAGTGACGCTAGAGAGGAGCCAGACGCATGGAGGGACGGAAAGAGGACAAGATGGGCACATGGAAAACCGGGAGAATTTCGGTTCGGACATCAGGGGCAGGCGGCACGGATAGGCTTGGAGAGAGCCAGCGCGAGGTTCATTCCTCGGAGCCGGTTCGGCCTAAGCAGCAGCGCGCAGCAGCCCGTAATGTTCATGATCCGGCAGACTCCGGCGGGTCAAACCGCGATCTGCACGACATGCCGCAGGAGGAGAAGCTGAATGCTGTCTACCGGCTGACCAGGGGACTGGTGCAGCAAATGGAGAAAGCCAGAATTGCCGAGTATACAGAGCTGCTCAATTCTCCCCTGCGGCTGATTTGGCTGAATATTCTGTCAGGCGTTGCGCGTGGACTGGGGATTGCGCTGGGCTTTACATTTTTTGCGGCGACGATTATTTATGTGCTTCAGGTGCTTGGTGCGTTAAATCTGCCGATCATCGGCGATTACATTGCAGACATCGTGCGGATTGTGCAGCATCAGCTTGAGCTGAAGACCTTTTGAAGAGGGATCAATAACAAAAAAAGGAGCAGCACCGGCTACTCCCTTTCTCTTTTACTCAGCGGGTCCAGCAGATGGCTGCCTTCCTCACTGTCCATATAATGGCGGTAGCTTGAGCCCTTGATGACAGTCACATGGTTTCCGGCGATATCGGTGGCGATAAAATTCTCCCAAGGCTCCACGAAACCTTCGTTTTCGTCAGCTTCAATCTCCATATCATTATATGAAGAAATGTCACTGTCCTCGGCCATGGCGGGGGAATTGGAGCTGCCCCAGCTTTCAACAATTTGCCAGGCGTCTTCGCCGTCAAAGCCATTTTGATCCTCACGCTCGTCCAGGCTGGTACGTCCAAAGGGCGGAGACAGCAGCTCTTCTTCAACGGGGCGCGTGAAATGCGCGTTTTGGCGGGGATTATGCTCTTTGCAAAACCGGGTAGCCGGGACTGCCGACAGACGTTCGAAGGAAATCGCTTCACCGCAAACGGCACAGCTTCCGTAGGTTCCTTTTTCCATGGCGGACAGCGCGGCGTCAATATTCTCCAGCTCATGTTCATCCCGCTCCAGCAGGGAGATATCTATTGAGCGGTTGTACAGCTCCGTGGCGGCATCGCCGGGATGGTTGTCGATTTCGGACAGCTCTCCGGTTGAATCGCGCATGGCATCCTGCAATCCGTAGTGCTCATTGTTCTGCAGTCTGTGGCTGATTTCCTGCTGCTGCCGCAGCAGTTCTGCATGCAGCCCGGAGAGCTGCTGTGATGTCAAATGGCTCATAGGAGGTCGCTCCTTTCTATTGCTTAAGGCAGGCTTTTCACCGGCGTACACCGGCTTCGTTCTCTGTTAGCTTGACCGGGGAGGCCCGTTTTTAGCGCTGGAAAATAGTCCTATGACCGGATGCATTGTATGCGCGCGCAATAGACGGCTTCTTGAGGCCTGTGCTACAATATACAAGTCTTTATACAGAATTCGCACCGCCCTCAGCGGGAAAAATAAGAACGGAGTGACAGCTTCTGTGGTGTACTATCTGATAGCGCTAATCGTATTTTTGATCGACCAGGGTACCAAGTATTTGATTGCTACCCGGCTGGAGATCGCAGAACAGATTCCGGTTATCAAGGATTTCTTCATTATCACCTCCCACCGCAATCAAGGAGCCGCTTTTGGGATTCTCCAGGGACAGCAGTGGTTCTTTTTCCTGATCACCGTTGTAGTTGTGGCTGGTATCGTCTGGTACCTCAATAAGGCCAAAGCCACCCGGAAGCTGCTGCCTACCGCGCTCGCGCTGGTGCTGGGAGGAGCCGTGGGCAATTTTCTGGACCGGATGCTGAACGGCGAGGTAGTTGACTTTCTGATGTTCAATTTTGGCAGCTACACCTTCCCGATTTTTAATGTGGCCGATTCCTGCATCGTCATTGGGGTGGCGCTGATTATTCTCGATACACTGCGCGATATGAAGGGCGGAGAGGAAATTACCGAAGTTAAGGAATCCAAGGAAGTTAAGGAAGGGAATGAATAGGCTTGAACAAGGACGTCAATGAGCAGGCGGCATCCGCTGCCTTCGAAGAAGAAAGGGACGTCACCGAATGGACGGTTGCCGGGGAGAACGCCCGGGAGCGGATTGATAAATACATTACGGAGTCCTGGGAAGAGGAAATTTCGCGCTCCCAGGTGCAGCAGTGGATTAGCGGTGGACATGTTACGGTTAACGGAGGTCCGGTTAAAGCCAACTATAAGCTGGCGGAAGGCGATGTGGTCGCTGTTACAGTTCCGGCAGCCGAGGTAACCGATCTGATTGCGGAGGATATTCCGCTTGAAGTGGCATATGAAGACAGCGATGTTATCGTGGTGAACAAACCCCGCGGCATGGTTGTGCATCCGGCAGCCGGTCACCCTTCCGGCACGCTGGTCAACGCGCTGATGTATCACTGCAAGGACCTGTCCGGCATTAACGGCGAGATTCGTCCGGGCATTGTGCACCGTATCGACAAAGACACCTCAGGACTGATTATGGCGGCGAAAAATGATCTCAGCCACGCTTCGCTCGCAGCCCAGCTCAAGGAGCATAGTGTAACACGCCGGTACATAGCGGTAGTGCATGGTAACCTGTCCCATGATCAGGGAACGGTGGATGCTCCTATCGGTCGTGATCCGCATGACCGCAAACTGTATACGGTGACGGAGAAGAACAGCAAACGTTCCGTGACCCATTTCACCGTATTGGAACGGTTTGGTGATTGCACATTGGTGGAACTGCAGCTAGAAACCGGACGTACCCACCAAATCCGTGTGCATATGAAGTTTATCGGGCATCCGCTGGTTGGCGATCCGGTCTATGGACGCAGCAAGGGGATCACGATGAACGGACAAGCTTTGCATGCCGCTGTACTGGGATTTGTGCATCCTTCCACTGGTGAGTATATGGAGTATAATGCGCCAATCCCGGCAGATATGGAAGATGTGTTGTTTATGCTGCGCAGCAGATAAATACAAATTAAGTGATTATAAATCTATGGTTTTGAAGGCAGCTTTGCTTCATATTTAGACTATGAGAATAATACAAACCAGGAGATGAAACGAAGATTATGAGTATTGAACAATATCAGGATACTTTTATTCAGACTAATTTTGCGGACCGCATTGGCGGTGCGAATTACGGCAAAGACACTGCCATCTACAAGTTCGAGAAAATCAAACGCGCCAAAGCATCGGCGAAGCAGGATTTCCCGAATATTGAGCTGATTGATATGGGTGTTGGCGAACCGGATGAAATGGCGGATGCAGGCATTGTTGCTTCGCTTGCTGCCGAAGCCGCCAAAGAAGAAAACCGCGGATATTCCGACAACGGAATTCCTGAATTTAAAGCTGCTGCCGCAGCTTATTTGAAGGAAGTATTCCGTGTGGACGGCATCGACCCTGTAACAGAAGTTGTGCACTCCATTGGCTCGAAGCCGGCACTGGCGATGCTGCCATCCTGCTTCATCAACCCGGGCGATATTACCATTATGACAGTTCCGGGCTATCCGGTGCTGGGCACCCACACCAAATATCTGGGTGGACAAGTGTTCACAGTAGAGCTTAAGAAGGAAAACAACTTCCTGCCTGACCTGAACTCCATCCCTGAGGACGTTGCCCAGAAGGCCAAGCTGCTCTACCTGAACTATCCGAACAACCCGACAGGCGCAAGTGCAACTCCTGAATTTTTCAGCGAGGTAGTAGCCTGGGCGAAGAAATATAATGTAGTAGTCATTCACGATGCTCCATATTCCGCCTTGACATATGATGGCTTGAAGCCTCTCAGCTTCCTGTCTGTGCCTGGCGCGAAGGATGTCGGCGTAGAGCTGCACTCCCTGTCCAAGTCCTACAATATGACAGGCTGGAGAATCGGGTTCGTGGCCGGAAATCCGCTCGTAGTCAAAGCCTTCAGCGATGTGAAGGACAACAATGACTCCGGTCAATTCATCGCTATTCAAAAGGCAGCAGCCTACGGTCTCGCCCATCCTGAGATCACTGAAGCGATTGCCGACAAGTATTCCCGCCGCCACAATATGCTGGTGGACGCGCTGAACAGCCTGGGCTTCCATGCTGAGAAGCCTAAGGGCTCGTTCTTCCTGTATGTGGCTGCACCGAAGGGGGTTAAGGGCGGACGCCGCTTTGAATCCGGTGAGGACTTCTCGCAATACCTCATCCGCGAGAAACTGATCTCCACCGTGCCTTGGGATGATGCCGGCGCCTTCGTCCGTTTCTCCGTCACCTTCATCGCCAAGGGCGAAGAGGAAGAGAAACGTGTCATTTCCGAAATCAAACGCCGCCTGAGCGACGTTGAATTTGAATTTTAATTGATTTGGTTCCTACAAAGCTGCCGTGGAGAAATCTGCGGCAGCTTTTTTTGCTTTTCTCCCGTGAACTAAAAACCAAATGGTATGGTGTAAGCAGCGGAGGGGAAGTTTGGAACTGGAGGAGCGGTAGCGTCCGCCTTTAGGTTTGGATTTCTACCGCAGACAGCGGAAGATAATCAAGAAATCCAAACCTAACAGCGGCCGGAAGTCCAAACATTCCCTGGAGCTGCGGCCGTCACCATACCAAACTGTGTTTTTTAGTTCCTCCCCCCATTTGACACCCGCCACAACATCTGTCATAATCCTTGTAGTTGAATATGCGCCTTTAATTCAGTCCCGTGAGGCTGGCAAGGTAACGTGAATCGAGGTTCGCGACACACTGAGAGGAATCCGTATGTGTACGGAGGGTCTTTCTCTGCGCGCGGACACGCCATCTTTTTGAATCTGCGGATTTCACTCCTTGCCTGCTTTGGGCAAGGAGTTTTTTGTTATCCGGGGAACTTGAACAGGCGATCAAGCAGGAGGATGGCAGGGATTATGGTTACTGAGAAAAATGTCATTATGGACGAAACGGCAATTCGCCGGGCGTTGTCACGCATTGCCCATGAGATTTTGGAGAAGAACAAAGGTATTGAGAATTGCCTGCTGGTGGGCATCCGCACACGCGGGATATATCTGGCGCAGCGGATTGCGGAACGCATTAAGGAAATCGAAGGAGTCGAAATTCCTTACGGCGAGCTGGACATCACGCATTACCGCGATGACCGTGAGGGCGGCGACAACCGCGAAGCTATGGACCTTGCGGTGGTGAACAGCAATCTGACGCTGCCGGCGGGCTGCGGGGGCATTCACGACAAAAAAGTGATTTTGTTCGATGATGTGCTCTACACCGGCCGCACGATCCGTGCTGCGATGGACGCGCTGATGGATTGCGGACGGCCGCGGATGATTCAGCTCGCTGTGCTGGCGGACCGTGGACACCGGGAGCTTCCGATCCGGCCTGACTACATCGGCAAGAACGTACCTACCTCCAAGCATGAGCAGATCGAAGTGGCGCTGACGGAGTTCGATGGCAAGGACGAGGTATACATTATTTCCAACCGGGAGGAACGATAACGATGATGACAGCAACCAAGGTGAAGGAACGCAGTCTGCTGGGAATTAAGGAGCTGGACCGGACGGAGATTTTGCAGCTTTTGAACAGAACGGCATACTGGGACAATCAGGCCGAGAAGCTAACACCGGTGCTGAGATCGCATTTTGTGGCGAATATGTTTTTTGAGAACAGCACGCGTACCCGGTTTTCCTTTGAAATGGCTGAGAAACGGCTGGGCGTTCAGGTGCTCAACTTCACGGCTGCTGCTTCCAGTGTCGAAAAAGGCGAGTCGATCTACGACACCGTACGCACGCTGGAGTCGATGGGGATCGACGCCGGAGTAGTGCGCTTGAAGCCTGCGGGTGTGCTTCAGCAGCTCGCTGAGAAAGTATCCATCCCGCTGATCAATGCAGGGGACGGCAATAATGAGCATCCCACACAGGCGCTGCTGGATCTGTACACGATGAGCAAAAACTTTGGAGAATTTAAGGGGCTTAAGGTTTCAATCATCGGAGATATTATGCATAGCAGGGTAGCCCGCTCAAACCTGTGGGGACTGACCAAAATGGGAGCCCAGGTGCAGTTCTGCGCACCGGACAGCATGAAGGCGCCTGAGCTTGCCGAATTCGCACCTTACGTCAGCATGGAGGAAGCGCTGAAAGCGGATGTGGTCATGATGCTGCGCGTGCAGCTTGAGCGCCATGCTACAGGGATTCTGCAGTCGGCGGAAGAATACCGCAAGCAGTATGGACTTACCGAAGAGCGCGCCGCGAAGCTGGACAAGAATACGATCATCATGCACCCGGCGCCGGTGAACCGGAATGTCGAAATTGACGACGCAGTGGTGGAAAGCGACAAATCGCGGATTTTTCCTCAGATGGCGAATGGAGTGCCGGTACGCATGGCTGTAATGGAAAGAGCGATCCACTAAAGACCTGACAACTTCTATTTTAATAAATATACACAAAGATGAATTTTTATTATATAATAACTACAGAGCCCGCGGCCTTTGTCTGCGGGTAGAAGGAGAATCAGAACCGTGATCATCAAGAACGCCAGTGTACTGAATGAGGAAGGCGTGCTGGAGCGCAAGCACATCGTAGTGCAGGATGGGATTATCTCAGCAATCAAGAGCGAAATCGAGGCTGTAGACGGAGCAGGAGAGATCATTGAAGCTGATGGCAAGCTGCTGATTCCGGGACTGATTGATATGCACGTGCATCTGCGCGAACCTGGCTTTGAGCATAAGGAAACAGTGGAGACCGGGGCCCGCTCGGCGGCCAAAGGCGGTTTTACGACAATTGCTTGTATGCCGAACACGCGGCCGGTGACGGATAGCCCGGAGATTGTGCAGTTCGTGAAGGATAAAGCGCGTGAAGCGGGACTGGTGAAGGTGCTGCCGTATGCAGCAATTACCAAGAGTGAGCTTGGACGCGAGCTGACTGATTTTGCCGCCTTGAAGGAGGCCGGTGCCATTGGGTTCACGGATGATGGCGTAGGCGTACAGAGTGCCCAAATGATGAAGGATGCGATGAAGATCGCTGCAGGGATGGATATGCCGGTGATTGCCCACTGCGAGGACAACTCGCTGGTTGAGGGCTGCGCGGTAGCCGAAGGCACTTTTGCCGACAAGCATGGTCTGAAGGGAATCCCAAATGAGTCGGAAGCGATTCATGTCGGCCGCGATATTCTGCTTGCTGAAGCAACAGGCGTTCACTACCATGTCTGCCATGTCAGCACAGAGCAGTCGGTGCGGCTGATCCGTCAGGCGAAGGAGATCGGTATCAAGGTGACCGCTGAGGTATGCCCGCATCATCTGCTGCTCTCGGAGGAAGACATTCCTGGCCTGGACGCCAATTGGAAAATGAACCCGCCGCTGCGCTCGCGCCGTGATGTGGAGGCGTGCATCGCCGGTCTGCTGGACGGTACGCTTGATATCATCGTCACTGACCATGCGCCGCACAGCAAAGAAGAGAAGGCCAAAGGCATGCAGCTTGCGCCGTTCGGCATCGTTGGCTTTGAGACGGCATTCCCGCTGCTGTACACAGCTTTTGTGGCAACAGGCAAATGGGACCTCTCACTGCTGGTACAGCGCATGACCGCTGATCCGGCACGGGTTTTCCGGCTGAACACAGGCAGCCTTAAGGTTGGCGCGCCAGCGGACTTGACACTGATTGATCTGACGGCAGAGAAGGAAGTAGATCCCGCTTCGTTTGCCAGCAAAGGGCGCAACACTCCTTTTGCCGGATGGAAGCTTAAAGGCTGGCCGGTAATGACATGGGTAGACGGCCGGGCCGTATGGACTGAAGAATAACTGACGGACTGGTAGAGCGGAGCTGCCGGCTGTATGGGGCAGGTAGAACATACAGCGGCATTTTCGCGCGCACACTCCGGCAGACATGGAAGACATAAGAAAGTATCAGACTACAGAACCAAGAAGGAGTGGAAGGGAATGCAGGCAAGATTGCTGCTACAGGACGGTACGCTATTTACAGGCACCGCATTTGGCGCGGAAGGCGAAAAGACGGGCGAGGTTGTTTTTAACACAGGGATTACAGGTTATCAGGAGGTGCTGTCGGACCCTTCCTACTGCGGCCAGATCGTCACAATGACTTATCCGCTGATCGGAAACTACGGCATTACCCGGGATGACTTCGAATCGGTTCGTCCCTTTGTGCACGGCTTTGTCGTACGCCGCCATGAGGCGGTTCCCAGCAACTGGCGCGCTGAATACAGTGTGGACGACTTGCTGAAGGAATACGGCATTCCCGGAATCAGCGAGATTGATACACGGATGCTGACCCGCATTATCCGCCACTACGGCACTATGAAGGCGATCCTGACCACTTCTAACAAACGTGTGGAAGAGCTGATGGAGATGATGGGCGACACTTCCATTGAAGAGCTGCGCAACCAGGTTGCCCGTACCTCTACCACTACAACCTACAGCAGCCCGGGCACCAAGGAACGGATCGTGCTTGTTGATTACGGTGCAAAGACGGGTATCCTGCGTGAGCTGAACAACCGGGGCTGCGATGTGGTTGTCGTGCCGCATGATGTGACAGCCGACGAGATCCGCCGCCTGAACCCGGATGGCATTCAGCTCTCCAACGGCCCTGGGGACCCTAAGGATGTGCCATATGCGGTGAAGACGATCTCCGAGCTGCTCGGTGAATATCCGATCTTCGGGATCTGCCTGGGCCATCAATTGTTTGCACTGGCTTGCGGCGCGGATACAGAGAAGCTTAAATTCGGCCACCGCGGCGGCAACCATCCGGTGAAGGAGCTGGAGAGCGGACGCTGCTTCATCACCTCGCAGAACCACGGCTACACGGTCAACGAGGAATCCGTGAAGAGCACTGAGCTTGAAGTTACACACATCAACAACAATGACAAGACCATCGAAGGCTTGAAGCATACCCGCTACCCCGCATTTTCTGTGCAGTACCATCCGGAAGCGGCGCCGGGACCGCATGACAGCAGCTATTTATTCGACCGTTTCCTGCAGATGATTGCCGATCATAAGGCCAGCAGACCTGCCGTCACAAGACAGGCACAGCTTGCGGCCAACGCCAGAATCACGGCACCGAACGTTACCCCGCAGCTTGAAGCCGTGAAAGGAGCTCTATAACATGCCAAAGAACGATAAGCTTAAAAAAATTCTCGTCATCGGCTCCGGCCCGATTGTTATCGGCCAAGCCGCCGAGTTCGACTATGCCGGAACCCAGGCCTGCCAGGCCCTCAAAGAAGAAGGCGTGGAGGTTGTGCTGATCAACAGCAACCCGGCCACAATTATGACCGATACCAATATGGCCGACAAGGTATACATCGAGCCGATTACCCTTGAATTTGTTACCGGAATTATCCGCCAGGAGCGTCCGGACGGCTTGCTGCCGACGCTGGGCGGACAGACCGGCCTGAATATGGCTGTGGAGCTGGCCCGTGCGGGCGTGCTGGAGCAGGAGAATGTGAAGCTGCTGGGCACACAACTGGAGTCCATTGAGAAGGCGGAGGACCGCGATCTGTTCCGTGAACTGATGCGTGAGCTGAATCAGCCTGTACCGGAGAGCACCATTATCACAAGTGTGGAAGAAGCTATGGGCTTCGCAGCCGGAATCGGCTATCCGCTGATCGTCCGGCCTGCTTATACGCTGGGCGGTACCGGCGGCGGGATTTGCGACAACGAAGAAGAGCTGCGCGAAACCGTCAAGGCGGGTATCCGCTACAGCCCGATTGGCCAATGTCTGGTGGAGAAGAGCATCGCCGGCATGAAGGAAGTTGAATATGAGGTTATGCGCGATGCGAATGACAACTGCATCGTGGTCTGCAATATGGAGAACTTCGATCCGGTTGGCGTGCACACAGGCGACAGCATCGTCGTAGCACCAAGCCAGACCTTGTCCGACCGTGAATATCAAATGCTGCGCAGCGCTTCGCTGAAGATTATCCGTGCGCTGAATATCGAAGGCGGCTGCAACGTGCAGTTCGCGCTCGACCCGCAGAGCTATCAATATTATGTCATTGAAGTGAACCCGCGTGTCAGCCGCTCCTCGGCGCTGGCGTCGAAGGCAACCGGCTATCCGATTGCCAAGATGGCGGCCAAAATCGCGCTCGGCTACACGCTGGATGAAATCGTCAATCCGGTGACCGGACAGACGTATGCCTGCTTCGAGCCGACCCTGGACTATATTGTCAGCAAAATTCCGCGCTGGCCGTTTGACAAGTTCATCTACGCGAACCGCAAGCTGGGCACGCAGATGAAAGCAACCGGTGAGGTAATGGCGATTGGCCGTACCTTTGAAGAGTCGATTCACAAGGCCATCCGTTCTCTGGAAATCGGTCTTCACCGTTTCCGTCTCCCGGGTGCGGAGAAGCTGGAGGACAGTGTGCTGCGCACAAGACTGGCGAAGGCAGACGATGAGCGCCTGTTCCTGATTGCCGAGGCCTTCCGCCGCGGCTATGATCTGCAGGAAATCCAGGATATCACAAATGTGGACTGGTGGTTCCTCTCCAAGATCGAGGGGCTGGTGAACTTTGAAGAGGTGATCCGCAGCGAAGCAACACTGTCGCCGGAAACACTCTATCAAGCGAAGCGCAAGGGCTTCACCGACCGGGCGATTGCCCAGATCCGTGCAGAGGGATGTTCCGGTCTTGAGCAAACGCAGGAATCCGAGGTTCGGGCATTGCGCCTGCAGCAAGGGCTGACTCCGGTCTTCAAAATGGTAGATACCTGCGCAGCCGAGTTCGAAGCCTCCACACCGTACTACTATTCGACTTATGAGACCGAGAACGAGGTTATTCATTCCGACAAGCAAAAGGTAGTCGTGCTGGGCTCCGGTCCGATCCGCATCGGCCAGGGGATTGAATTTGACTACTCTACGGTGCATGCGGTATGGGCAATTCAAAAAGCGGGCTATGAAGCCGTAATTATCAACAACAATCCAGAGACGGTGTCTACGGATTTCAATACCTCGGACCGGTTGTATTTTGAGCCGCTGTTCTTCGAAGATGTTATGAACGTAATCGCCCAGGAGAAGCCAATCGGCGTTATCGTGCAGTTCGGCGGACAGACGGCAATTAACCTTGCTGCACCGCTGGCTGCTGCGGGTGTGAATATTCTGGGCACCAGCCTGGACAGCATCGACGAAGCCGAGGACCGCAAGAAGTTCGAAGCGCTGCTGGCCCGTCTGGATATTGCCCAACCGAAGGGCAAGACGGTCATCAACATCGACGAAGCGGTGGAAACTGCGCAATCTCTCGGTTATCCGGTGCTGGTGCGTCCTTCCTACGTGCTGGGCGGCCGCGCGATGGAAATTGTCTACAACGACACGGAGCTGCTGAGCTACATGGCTGAAGCGGTGAAGGTCAACCCGGAGCATCCGGTCCTGATCGACCGTTATATGCTCGGCAAAGAAGTAGAGGTTGATGCCATCTGCGACGGGGAGACGGTGGTTATCCCGGGCATTATGGAGCATGTAGAGCGCGCAGGGGTTCACTCCGGCGACTCCATTGCCGTATACCCGCCACAGTATCTTAGTGACGGCTTGAAGCAGAAGATTACGGACATCACCATCAAGATCGCCAAAGAACTGAAGACCATCGGGCTGGTAAATATCCAGTTTGTTATCTATCAAAATGAAGTGTATGTCATCGAAGTGAATCCGCGCTCCTCGCGTACGGTTCCTTTCCTGAGCAAGGTAACAGGCATTCCAATGGCCAATCTTGCGACCAAGGTCATTCTCGGCGGCAAGCTGAAGGAAGACGGGTATACAGAAGGCCTCTGGCCGGAGAGCGACTATGTGTCGGTAAAAGTGCCGGTGTTCTCTTTTGCCAAGCTGCGCAGAGTAGAGCCTACACTGGGACCGGAAATGAAATCAACCGGCGAGGTGATGGGCCGCGACAAGCTATATGCCAAAGCGCTGTATAAAGGCCTGATCGGTGCGGGAATGAAGATTCCGGCCACCGGAGCCATCATCGTAACGGTAGCAGACAAAGATAAGGCGGAAGCGGTAGAGCTGATGAAGGGCTTCCACGCCATGGGCTACAAAATCATTGCCACCGGCGGCACAGCGCTTGCCCTCGAACAGGCGGGCCTGAACGTGATGAACGTCAACAAGCTGGATGAAGGAGAGCCGACCATCCTCGATCTGATTCGCGGCGGTCAAGCGAACTTCGTCTTCAATACTCTGACCAAAGGCAAAACGCCGGAGCGCGACGGCTTCCGTATCCGCCGGGAAGCGGTGGAGAACGGCGTTGTATGTATGACTTCGCTTGATACCGTGACCGCGCTGCTGAGAATGCTGCAGACGATCAACTTCTCGTCACAGTCGATGCCTGCTTTTGTCGGACAATAATCTATCGAAGTATAGCCCGGCCTATACAGGCGGGACAACGGGAACGGTTTGCGTTAGCGCAGACCGTTCCGCTGTGCCCGGGACCTTGAAAAACTTTAATTTTATGGTGAATGCTATGGAAGTGACAGGCGATCATCAACAAGACTTGCGGTGCACCGCATGGGTTAGGAGCGAGCAATACTATGGCAAACGAAGAGGATCAGCAAGTCAAGAATCGTGAAGAAATGGCGGGACGGCTGATGGTCGCTCTCGATGTACCGGATGTGGCCCAGGCCAGACTTTTAATTGAGAAGTTGAAGGGCATTCCTTGTTATATGAAGGTTGGCATGCAGCTTTTTTATGCGGCTGGACCTGACTTTATCAGAGAGCTGAAGGCGCGCGGCTATTCTGTATTTCTGGATGTCAAAATGCATGATATTCCCAATACCGTCCGCGGCGGAGCGGAGAGCCTGACGCTGCTGGGAGTGGATATGTTCAACGTTCACGCTGCCGGAGGGAAAACAATGATGGCAGCGGCGCTGGAAGGCGCAACGAAGGCGGTCAGCCAGCAGCCGTCGCTACAGCTTCCGCTCATTATCGCTGTAACCCAGCTTACGAGCACCAGTCAGGAGACGATGAACGCCGAGATTGGTATCGACGGCACGGTTACAGATACCGTTGTGCGCTATGCCAAGCTCGCGGCTGAAGCCGGCCTGCACGGCGTGGTGGCTTCACCGCAGGAATCAGCGGTGATTGCCGCAGCTTGCGGACCGAAATTCCGCACAGTAACACCGGGAATACGTCCGGCAGGCGCTTCGATGGATGACCAGTCCCGCGTAATGACTCCCGGACAAGCCATCCGTCAGGGCAGCCATTTCCTGGTTGTCGGACGTCCGATTACAGCGGCGGCGGACCCGCGCCAGGCCGCACTTACCATTATTGAGGAGATGAGCCAAGCATGAGCCCATTATTGAATAAAAGTGAACAAGTTGCCCGTTACCTGCTGAAGATCGGCGCGGTAGCGCTGCGTCCGCAGGACCCTTTTACCTGGACTTCCGGCATTAAATCGCCAATCTATTGCGACAATCGTCTGACGTTGTCCTTCCCGGAAGTCCGCAGCTACATTGCCGATGCCTTCGTGGAGACAATTGCCGGCACTTACCCGGAAGCCGAAGTGATTGCAGGCACGGCTACCGCCGGCATTCCGCATGCAGCCTGGGTGGCTGACAAGCTGAATCTGCCGATGGCCTACATCCGTGACAAGGCCAAGGGCCATGGCAAGCAGAACCAGATTGAAGGCCTGATCAAGCCCGGTCAAAAGGTCATCGTAATCGAAGACCTGATCTCTACAGGCGGCAGCTCCATCAAAGCTGCTCAGGCTGTTCAGGAGGCGGGAGGTATTCCGCTGGTTGTGCTGGCTATTTTCAGCTATGAGCTGGACCGCGCCACCGAAGCCTTTGCCGCAGCCGGTGTGCCGCTGCAGACTCTTTCCAATTACACAACCTTGATTGATGTCGCACTCGCCCAAGGCACTATTGCTGATTCAGATGTAGAGCTGCTGCAAGCATGGCGTAAAGATCCGGCTTCTTTTGGCGTATAATGTCTGAAACAATAATTCTCTCTTCAAGTCCTCACCTCGGTGGGGATTTTTTGACATTCTGGAGAAACGGATGCCGTTTCTTCTTGTGGCATGGCGTGCATGAATGACGTTGGCCCCCCTGACTTTCCCCATCCTATGAAGAAATCGTAGTGTATCTTTAAACAGCCTGTAACTTCCCCTCCCGCACATATCTTTATAATGCTAAATATAGGAAAGGTTCATTTCCGTTAAGGGAGAGAACGAATTTCGCCCAGGAGGGGATTTGTACATGAATAGTAAAGGAATCGGGGCGGCAGCCAAACGCTGGCTGTCACTTGGCATCTGTACGGCGCTTGTGCTGCCGCTGACATCTGCGGGAGGGATTAGTGCCGCCGCCGAGGGCTCAAAGGTCTCTGAAGGGCAGCGGGTGCTGCGTATCGGCAGCCTATGGAGCGGGGAGGACGATAATTATTTCCGCCAGCAGTTTACCGATCTCTATGAGCTGCAGCATCCCGAGGTCACCCTGGAGTTCGTTACAGCCATTGATACAGAGAAGCTCCGCTTCAGTTCCGGCAACCTCCAGGCGGGTCAGGATAATCTGGACAGTATGCGGGCCATTATGGGCGGTGATAAGCCGGTGGATGTGGTTATCGGCGACAGCACACTGCTTAAGAGATTGGCCGACCGGAATCTGGTTGAGCCGTTACAGCCTTTGATTGACCGGGATCACTACGATCTCAGCAATATGGCCCCTACGGTTCTGGAGGGGATACGGGAATTGGGCAGGGGGAATCTGTATGCGCTGGGGCCTGCCTTTACATCAAGTGCACTGTTTTACAATAAAAAGATATTCGATGCTGCCGGAGTGGCATATCCTGAGAAGGGGATGACTTGGGAGAAATTGTTCCCGGTTGCAGCAAAGGTCACCAAGGGTCCCGGAGACGTTAAAGACCGTATCTACGGATTAGCCATGAACCGCTTCGCGGGTGCTCCCTTCTGGGATATGCAGAGCTACCTTTCTCCGCTTCAGCTTGCGATGTATGATAATACAGGCGAAAAAATGACCGTGAATACTCCCGCCTGGAGCAAGGCCTGGAACGACTACAGCAATCTAGTGAAAAAACAGATCATTCCGGGTTTGCACGAGATTATCTACCCGAATGAGGTTACTCCCTTAGCCGTTGACCTGTTTCTGACCAGCAGAGCTGCAATGGTAGTTGCGGATTACAGTTATATCAATGAGCTTACGGTAGCGGAAAGAAATGCATCCCTCATTAAAAATTTCCAGCCTGTGGACTGGGGCATCGTTTCAGTGCCTACCTTTGCTGAAAAGCCCGGAGTAGCTATGGGAACCTCGCTTGGCAGCTTGATGGCGATCAATGCAATAGCGCAGAACCAAGAGGATGCCTGGGATCTGATCCAATTCGTCAACAGCAACGAGGTTGCCAAAATCAAAGCCCATAACCGTTACGAGCTGACCGCGCGCAAAGATTATAATAAATCCCCGGAAAAGGGGCTGGATCTTGCTCCGTTCTACAGCCAGAAGCCGCTGCCGGCAAATGACCCGGCGATGGACAGTTTGCAGGCACGCCTTCCCGGAATCACCCAAATCAATGATGCCGGGCAGATATTATTCACAGAGGTGTATCAAGGCAAGCGAACTGTCGCCAGTGCGCTTCAAGCCTGGGAGAAGCAGGGCAATCTCATGCTGAAGACGCTGCAGAAGCACCCTAATGAATATTTTGATCTTTATAATAGCTGGCCTGAGAAAAGCGCAGCGAATCAATAGAACGCATCCAAAAATTACGCAGCCGCCGCCGGATTCCGGCGGCTTATTTTTCGGAAACTGGGCATGATATGTTTAGAAACAGAGCGACCTTATTTTTGCGAAAAAGGAGAAGAAGGCATCATGAACTGGATATACTTCGCAAAGCTGTTCAGGACGAGGTTTCAAGCAGGCTGCCTGGCCAAAAGACTGGAGCAGGACGGCTGGATCTACGGCTATCATGACCCGCGTTTTGTGGAAATTTACCGTTCGCGCAAGGGCCGCTATGGGGTACGCTTTCTGCCCTGATCCATTAACCAAAATCATCCTTGACTTTAACCCCGGATATAATGTATATTATCTATTGTCGCTGTTTGAATATGATTACTGACGCGGGGTGGAGCAGCCCGGTAGCTCGTCGGGCTCATAACCCGAAGGCCGCAGGTTCAAATCCTGCCCCCGCAACCAATTTATTTTCCAGACAGCCATTGTATATACGGAATCCTAGATCCGGGCCCTTAGCTCAGTTGGTTAGAGCGGTCGGCTCATAACCGATTGGTCACAGGTTCGAGTCCTGTAGGGCCCACTTCCTAAACCCCTTGCGTAGCAAGGGGTTTTTGCTGTTTATTAAGGAGCAAGAGCAGACAGAATTATTTTAGTCGGCTGATACGTGGCGAGTTAAATTGAGAGATGACGAGATAAATTAATCCCACCAACGGGATAAAGATTGCCAGGGTGAAGCCGATGGCAATCTGCCATTTAGGACACTCTTTTTTCCACATAACCCGAGCAACCAGAATTGGAATAGCAATACGCAGTGCATATATTCCAATACCGATAAGAATTGCGAAATCCATTTCAAACACCTCTTATGTATTAGTTATCCTCTATTTTATCGGTTGGGAATGCTTAGGGGAATAGGGGGTGTTGTGGTTTTAGTCCTTCGCTTATAGTAATATTTTGTTAAATGAGGAGGCGTGCCATGAAAGTATTCATTAAGAAGCTGGGCCTTTGGTTGCCGCTATTATCGTTAATTGTTTGTCTGTATAACCTATCAGGACGCGATGATAAAAACTTATTGCTTGCCTTTACAAATCCTTTGCTCATCTGGTTAAATCCGCAATTGACAGATTTGCATTACTTAATGAAAAATGAGCTTTTGTGGCAGCTTATTTTGTACGCGATTCATTTCTTCTCATGGCTAATTGTTGGTCTTGTATTAGATTGGGGATTTTCACGCAAGAGATCAAAAAACAAAACCACGTGATTGTAAAAGCTTTGACAAACAGTAAAGAGAGTACTAATATTACTATATAAAAGAAAGTAAATATAAAAACAAAAGTTTGAATAGCAAACAATATCATCTTTACAGGAGGGGAATTGTTATGCAACATTCCAACGCAGTTAAACGGGATATTAGTGAAGTCAGAGAAGTTACACTATCTCAGGTGAGTTCTATCCATGCAGCCGGGCCGGTCATTGAACCGGGAGTCTGGGAGAAGAACGATCCTTTTTTATTGATGATGGAGGATCAGTTCGAGAAGGGGGCCTTCGACATCCATCCGCACCGTGGAATGGAGACGGTTACTTATGTGATTTCCGGACAGATTGAACATTATGACACCCACAGTGGTGAAGGCGGCGTGCTTGGACCTGGGGATGTACAGTGGATGACTGCGGGGAGCGGCGTTGAGCATAACGAGGTTCCATCAGAAGGAGTTACGGCGCATTCTTTGCAGCTATGGGTCAATTTACCGAAGGTGCATAAAATGACACACCCGCGCTATCAGAATCTAAAAGGTAAAGATATGCCTGTACGGAGTGAAGAAGGGGCAACAATTAAGGTGTTCTCCGGCTCCTCCCGGGGTGTGACCGCTCCAACTCTAAATTATATTCCGGTTACGATGGCAGAAATGCACATTGAAGCAGGACATACAGTTACACAGGATTTACCCGGCAGTTACAATGGATTCATTTATGTTCTTGAAGGCAAGGGGACATTTGGCCGCAACAACATCGAGGCTTCCAAAGGACAAGTCCTTTGGCTTGGTGAAGGTGGCAGCGGTGAGAGTGAAATTGACATTACTGCCACCCAGCCGCTGTGGATTATGTTATACGCCGGTGAACCCATTCACGAACCCGTAGTCGCCAGAGGCCCATTTGTAATGAATACAGAGAGAGAAATTACGGAAGCCTTCAGTGAGTATCGGCGGGGAACCTTTTTGAAATAAGAATGGGGTCGGCGCTCCAGAATGCTCTTCCAGCTTCCTCATCTGCAAGAATAATGCTTTGTAGATGCTTCCATTTTACGGGAATCGGCCTTTTGACTGTTCCCTACAATCTGGCTGGAGAAGGGTTGTATTCCTTTATATGAAACTTTTGGGGGTTATCTGCGTATTTCAGGAATAGCTGTGTAGCTGTCAACTCTATCCTGGGAGAGGAAGTGCACTTATGTCGGAGCAAGATGAGAAAATTCAGGAGCTGGAACGCCGTATTAATGTATTAGAGAATTACTCCAAGCCTTCGCATCCCGCTAAAAAATGGGTCTGGACAATGCTAGGGATTGTGCTTGGATTGTTTCTGGTGATGTTTCTAATTGGCGTGATTCAGTTTATAAGTGCGTAGTCTTGAAACAAGATTAAGCTTATCCTCAGCGGAATTTCATGAGCACTTAAGCTAATAGCATTATATTAAATGCACATCCCCTTATATATATATTTGACCCTGCCGGATGCCGGCGGGGTCGCTTTTTGTGCTGAGGTAAAATAAATGTGCCCTTCCTTCCCAATTATGCTAATCCTATTCATTAGGCTCCTGCAGCAAAATGGAAAAGGTCTGGGTTTCATGATCTACTTCAATGGTCGCAATGCCAACAAAATCAGGGATTTCGGGGTGTACTGCGTCCACGCTGTAATCCGGATGGGTCAATAATAGCTGGATAACTTGGCTGGCCTCCATACTGCTCCCCCTTACGGATAAATTCAACTTGAGCCTAGAGATGCTTATTTCATGTGTATGCCTGTATTATTTCCGCGCCGTTTAGCGAATATGTCTGTGGATTAATTTTCTATCCTCATTTCTTTCCATAACGGCAATTAATTGTCCCTGGAACACGCGCCGCTGGATCTGGTCGATTCGCTGCAAAGCCAGCTCGCAAGGAACCTGAAAAGCTGCTGCGATCGCATTGACAGCATCTTCACGGAGTTCAGGCAGATTCATGGTGGAGATCATCGAGAAGGGCATTGCCGCATACAGAATAAAACGCTCGGCTTCATCCTCCTGATTTTGCTGGAAATGCTCGGGCATTAACGTATGGCTCCCGGCATGGCGCAGCAGATGGCAGAGCTCATGCAGGAATTCGAGGCGCTGCAGCTCAGCGGGAAGACGGCTGTCGAGGAACATGCTGTACATGCCGGCAGACGCTTCGATACACTTGCTCCTCACATCCAGATAATGAACCCAGATATTCAGGCGTTCAGAGATGTGCTTAATGGATATTTGGGCCGGATGCCGGATGTCCAGCCGCTCATACAGATCCTCTGTCCATTTCTCCAGAGTGGTCATTTGATAGTAGGCATACATATTATTCACCTCAATATAAGATCATGTGTTCGTATTTATAGGCAAAAGAAAAGCCCAAAGGGCTTAGTGGTTACGAGAACCTGTGTTCTTATGTCTCTAATCATAAATCAATTAAACCTTAATATCAAGTGTTTTTCCTAAGTTTGGATGCGTGCTCTGCTCAAGCATTTGCGTCATATTCTGCGCTTGAACTTCAGCCTGGTCTTTGGCGATGCTGAGTACCTGTAAACCGGCAGCTTCTTTAAATGATGCCTGTCCCAATGAAACGGATAAAGCGGCAATATCCATTCTGCACCTCCTAAAAGTTTTGTGAGCATAGCCTCCGGGAATCCTCTTCGTACAAAACTCGCTTCGGAAGCATTCGCTTAAGTTTTGTGAGCATAGCCTCCGGGAATCTTCTTCGTACAAAATTCGCTTCGGAAGGATTCGCTTAAGTTTTGTGAGCATAGGCCTCCGGGAATTCTCTTCGTACAAAACTCGCTTCGGAATTTAGTGTTGTGAAGATCTTCCCTTAATGTATATCGACAGCACTTCTTTGGTTCATTAGGTGAATAGTAATTCTTTACCGATTGGCCCATGCGGCAAATTGGCCTGTTACATATTCTGTGCTGTAGTCATTATTACTGAGGAGGAATTCAATTATGGGAGCAGAGTATGGTTGCGGTTGCGGGAATGTCGGTGGAGTGAACCAAGGCCCTCCAGTAGCTACGCCTTATGTAAGCCCGTTTACTTCAACAAGCGCGATTCTTGTGTTGTTCATTTTGCTGGTAATTATCACTAGTGCCTGTATTTTCTAATTGTGCTGTTAACGAATGTTGCCCTGTCAGGCTTCATGCCGGATGGGGCTATTTCTTTTTTTTGCGGGATGCAGGTCCGATTTGGCGTTTGGTTCGACCTGTGTGCGCGTCGGTTTCAATAATATACAATTCTTTGATTGTTCCTGAAAGTGCGAACCATTCCTTCAAGGCTTCCGCCTCAGACATGGGGCCGTATAGCTTTTTTCCCCGGTAACAGATATAGAACACCCTGGCTCTCCGAATTTGGGATAATATACCACCCTCATTTTACGCCTTCTGAACGGATTATTGCATAAAGAACGTTTGTTCGCATATAATACATACATATGTTCCTGTTTCATCGAAAGGATGGGGCTAAAGTGAGCACAAAAGAGATGGAAAAGCTGATCGGTCAGATTATCGAAATCATTTACGAGGACAAGGCGGGCAAGATTACGCAGCGCAGAATAGAGGTGCATGGTCATAAAGGAGAACTGCTCCGGGCAACTTGTCTGAGTACAGGAGGACCACGGGTTTTTCGGGCGGACAGCATTCTGGCCTGGAGACTGGCCAAGGTAAGCCATGCTGGATGATACGGAGCGCAAGCTGCTGCGGATTATGTGTCATTTCAGCAATCATTACCGGAGGATGCCGGCCTTGGCAGAGCTAATGCGGCTTAGCGGACGGAAGAGAGCGGGAGTAATAGCGGGATGCCGGGAGCTGGTTCGGGAGGAGTACATCCAGTGGCTGCAAGCGCAGCCTGTGGAGACTGCTGTAATACTGCTTGCCTGGGAAAAACACGAGTCTTGGCCGCAGTTCTCCGGTAATGGCGGCGGTCACTGGAGAGATTAGGCGAGCCCCGGACGTGCGGACAAATGAACTTCACAACCCGGGGCCGGCCTTGGTGTCCTAAGCTATTTGAACATGAACTCTACCCGCGTTCCGTCGGGCAGCTCCTCAAGCTGATTGCCAACCCAGCTTCCTGCGCCGCGGTTATCGCTTGGTGTTATGTATTCAATGTCGGCTCCCGTTCCGCCCTCCTCACACATGGCCATTGGCCATTCGTCGCGGTCGTAGCCTTTTTTGGTCGGCACTCCTTTCAGGGATTCCTTGCGGTTCTCCTCGGCTTCTTTCCGGTCAATGGTGCAGACTGGAGATTCTCCACTGCGGATCGCGTCCTGAATGTGCTTGGCGGTCTCTGGATAGCGGTTGCTTGGGAAGTCAAGCTGGACCACGTCAGAGCTTCCTGTGGACGGCTGCCCGGCAGGCGATGGTCCTTTCTCTTCGAACCAGTATGTGGCTGCCAAGAGCAGTGCGGCGATGATGAGGCTTGGGATAACTTTTTGTGCTTTCACTCTGCTCCTCCTAATTTATGGTGTAGCCTATGCTTCAGTGAGCGTAGATTTAACCAGTATAGCTCAAGAATAACCCACTTTGGTATACTGAAATTAGTAATAATAGGGAGGGAAAGCATATGGAATATGAGATTTCAACTGAGGATCAGACGCTGATTGCCTCCGCGCAGGAAATCATTAAGAAGCGTTATGAATGGGAACGTCATCATGTGGGAGCCGCTTTGCGCACCAGGACGGGAGAGATTTTTACCGCAGTTCATATGGAGGTTAGCCTCTCTAGAGTGACTGTCTGCGCGGAAGCGATGGTGATTGGGAAGGCGTTATCCGAGGGATACAAGGACTTTGACACGATTGTTGCCGTCAGACATCCCGACCCGGACAGCCCTGAGCATGAGATCAAAGTCGTCTCGCCATGCGGCATGTGCAGAGAGCTTATTGCCGATTACGGCAAAGATTGTAAGGTGATAGTACCTGCGGAGGGGAAATTGGTTACAATGGTTGCGGCAGAGCTGCTGCCGCTGAGGTATGTCAGATAGCTGACCATTACATACATAGTCTAAGTAGCGGCTTCTTTTCCCTATTGAATAATTATTACAATTTCATGACTATTCGCCGTGGTATTGTCCCGAATATCCCCATACTATGAAGAAAATGATTATGGGGTGGTGGGTACATGGAACAGCGCATTCTTCGCGATTTGCTTGATTCCGCATCACGGCTGGTGAGCGATGTGCAGTGGCAGGCGTCCTTCCGGAATGTGCAGATGGCTCCGGCAGATGCAGCGCTTGCGCCAACGGCGTTGAAGCTGCTGAAGACGTTGTACCGCATGCAGGGACAAGGCATCATCAGCGGACAGCATGACTATCTGGAGAGCCCGGATGATTTCAGCAGCAAGCTAAAGACGGTCAGCGGCCAATATGCCGCGCTTCACGGGTATGAGCTGGGCGCAATAGAGAATCAGACGGCAAGTCAGATTGCCAGCCAGCGGCAGGCAGTGGTGGACAGCGCAATTCGTTGGCATAAGGCGGGAGGCATTGTGACGATGAGCTACCATGCAAATCTGCCGGGTACGGCTCCGTTGTGGTCGAATGTCCAGATGAGCCTTAGCGAAGCGGATTTTGCCAAATATATTACCCCCGGCACCGTCCAGTACAACGCGCTGATCGCGGATTTGGATAATACTGCCCTATTTCTGAAAAAACTGAGCGATGCAGGTGTGCCTGTGCTCTGGCGCCCGTATCATGAGATGAACGGCGGCTGGTTCTGGTGGGGCCAGAAAAGCTCGTTCAGCCGGCTGTGGAGCCTGATGTTCGAGCGGTACACCCTATATCATGAGCTGCACAATCTGCTGTGGGTATGGAGTCCCAATGCCAAAAATGAATGGTGCGATGAGCCGGCAGGCTATTATCCGGGCAGCGGGAGCGTGGATGTGCTGGCACTGGATATTTATGACGCAGATTTCAAAGCCAGCCATCATGACAAGTTATGGAAGCTCGGGTGCGGGAAGCTGATCGCCATTGGAGAAAATGCGGAGCTTCCGTCTCCCGCCGTGCTGGCCAAGACTCAGAATAAATGGTCATACCAGATGAGCTGGGGCAAGCTGCTTTTTGAGAAGAACAGCAATGCGGTGATCAAGGCGTATATGAATGAATCCTTTGTATTCACGAGGGATGAATATAAGTCAAAGGCTGCGCAGTATGCCTCTTTGCCAGACACCGCACCTATGCCGGGCCTGTTCGGGCAATATTACAACAATACTTCGCTTAGCGGTACACCGGCGCTTACCCGCACGGACGAAAATATTAACTTTGTCTGGAAGCAGGCGTCTCCTGATCCGGCTATCTCCGCCGATTTATTTTCGGTGCGCTGGAGCGGCAGGCTGAGTGCAGCTTATACTGAGGGCTATTCGATATACACCTCTTCGGATGATGGCATCCGGGTCTGGATTGACGATGTGCTGGTGATTGACAGTTGGATTAAGCAGAGCGGACAGGAGCGGAAGGGCAGTGTGGATCTGATCGCCGGCAAGCTGCATGAGCTGAAGGTGGAGTATTACGAGAACCAGGGGGATGCGCGGGCAGTACTGATGTGGGAGAGCCCCAGCCAGGTCAAAGGCGTAATTCCGGCCGGGGCGTTCTTTCTTCCCTGAAAAGGAACGTCCAGTATATCGCTAGATCTGCTCGCGGTAGCTGATATTGTTGGCGATTTTCTCATCGCGCACTGCTTTGCGCAGAATATCCTTCACCGTCTGGGCTTTGCGGATTTTGCGGAAAAGAAGCTGCGGCGACGAAGCGTCATCCGAGAATATCGTCAGCGTTCCAATGCCAAGAATACGGTCCGGTATGGACTGCGCCACTGAAAAATCATTCACCCGCAGCAGTTCAATCTCTTCGATGTCCTTCCCGATCAGTCCGGTTTTAACCATAATTCGCTGGCTGGTAATGGTATACGTAGTTGTGTTCAGGCCAAAAATGCCCTTGAGGCGATCGGAGATGCCGGCCGGTTTGCCCTGCCACAATTCCACTTCAGGGCCGGAGCCTGAGCCGGGGGCTGCTCCTGTCCTAGCAGGGTGTGCCGGGGCTGCAGCAGCATCTCCGGTATTTGCGCCGCATTCTCCGCAGAATTTGGCGCCCTGCTTGTATTCCGCGCCACAGTTTGTGCAATAAGGCATAAGGAATCTTCCTCTCTTAGTTCAGGCTGAAATCAATAGATCTCTTGTTGAATACGCTTAAAAGCAGAAATATGTTTCATTCGAGCTGGTTTTACATAATTTTTTATTTGCACTTTGCATATTCCGCCATTATTCTGTTAAGTGGAGGGATATTAATGAGAAAAGCTTTACTGACAGCGTTACTAATGGCGTTAGTGGTTCTCAGCGCCTGCGGCAATAATAGTTCGGCGCCTGCTACCCATGAAGAGGTGCAGCAGACCGTACAGAACTTCTACAATGAGATGGCGAAATTCGATGAAATGGGCAAATCTTCATTGGAGTCCTTCAACACGACCTTAACCTCGTATTCAACAGGAAAAGCGACGGATAAGGAGTTGGAGAAGGCTATTGATAAGTTCCAGGACACAACTTCAGACATTGCCGGCGATGTCAAGGATGTGAAGGTTTCTACAAACCTGCCTGAGAACATCCAAAAGCTGCTAAGAGATTCGATTATCGCTTTTCAGAGCGCCTATTCAATCAAGGAGCAAGCTTCGAAAAGCGCGGTTTCTCCCAATGTTACCGCTGAACAGTTCAACGATATGAACAAGCAGGCGGATGTGGCAATGCTGTACGGCATCTCCAAGCTGAATGAAGCGAGAGTCGCGGCAGGGCTGATTGAAGCCGAGAGCAGCACGAACGCCCAGTTGCCGAGCGGTACAGGAACGGTCACGGGAACCGCCACAGACACTAAGGCCAGCCAAGAATCCACAACAAATTCCAAGACGGACACAAAGACTACGGTAACTGACGTGAAGTGAAAATGCATTAAAGGCATGTCTAAGGCACTCTACAGCATTAGCTGTGAGCGCCTTTTTGCTGTTCATTGGAGCGCTGCAGCCCCCGCATAGTCTGCTTTGCCCCATTTTTGCTGCCATATATTTAGGATTGCTTAACAATCAGTATTGTGTATATAATACAAACATATGTTCGTTTAGAGATTGGAAGGAGGAACGGCAATGGGCAAGAAGCTGGAAGGCAACGGCCAGTGGGTGAGCAGCCCGATTAGTGAGGAACGGGAGCGCCTGCACCGCATCAAGCCGGCACTGGATCAGAAGAAGCTGGAGGAAATTGAGTGTACGCTGGCTTTATCGCTGCGGAGTCATGTCCGGGTAACGGTGGTTCTGTTCGATTCTGCTGAGAATACACTGCAAAGCGGCTTTGTGACTTCCATTCACACCCACTCGCGTGAAATCAAGCTGCAGTGGGCGGAGGAATGGAAATGGATTAACGTGGATGACATTGTTGAGGCTTACATCGTGTGAAGGGGATTGGCTGCGGCAATATAATCGTTATTCACTATAGGGGCTAGGGGCTGTTTGCTCATAAGCGATTAAAGTAACCGCCTTATTTCCGTTCATCCGGGCTAGCGCCGCTTCGGCCTGACGAATGATCTCCACCGCATCCTCCTGGTTGCCAAACGCTGCTACTTTGTAGCTGTCGCTGTGAATCTCCATTGGGTCTTCCCACCTTTCGCAATTATATTGGCCTTTTTATCCGAAAACCATCCAGAAAATCGGAAATATGTGGTATGATTTGGATAACGCTGCGAGAGGAGTGGAAGCTTATGATGATAGAGCCAAGGCCGCCTCTGGACGGGGCGATGGAAGAAGCCATGAAGCTGAAGCATCAGGAAAAGGAGCAAAAGCTCCTGAACAATGAGATGCCGCGGTTTTTTAGAGAAGTGGTCGATTTGTTGATTGCGGTTGCGATCATTGGACTGATCATCTATTCGACCAGATGGTGGTAACGCCCACCTTATACTATGTGAGTTGACAGGCCTCGAAGAGTTCGGGGTCTTTTTCTTTTGCAAATCAAGGAACAGCGTACAAGCAATTGGCGAACAGAGGCATTAACTATATCAGGAGGTGATTAGATGCTGACTATAGATCAGGTAACACAAAAATCGGCACCCCGGCTGGGCGGTCTTCATCCTGTTCTGCTGGCGGCCGTGAACGCCTTGATACAGCGAAGCTACGCCAGGGGAGTTCCAATCGTCATAACCGCAGGTATGCGGAGTTTTGCCGAACAGAATGCGCTGTACGCGCAGGGAAGAACGAAGAAGGGCGATATTGTAACCAACGCGCGGGGAGGCAGCAGCTACCATAATTACGGCCTGGCGGTTGATTTTGCGCTGCTGCTGCCGGACGGCCAAAGCGTCTCCTGGGATACGAAAAGGGATGGGGACGGCGATAAGCTTACAGATTGGCAGGAAGTGGTGCAGGAGGCGAAAAAGCTGGGGCTCGAATGGGGCGGCGACTGGACTTCTTTTCAGGATTATTCGCATTTGCAGATGGCTTTTGGACTAACCACCGCCCAGTTAAAAGCAGGCCAGCGTCCAACCGCTGAGCAGGTGAAGATGGCCTTGAGCCGGATCAACGGAGGTGACGAGCAAGTGAATAAGGATGTGGAAATTACGATCAACCTGAACGGGGCGAAGCTCACCGCCGGGGTACTGGATAATGGAACCACCTATGTCCCGGTACGGGCATTGGCTGAAGCGCTTGGCGCCAAGGTGACATATGATCCTGTAAACAAAACGGTAAATGTAGAAACTCAATAAAATTATCTGCATAGTAAATGCACCGCAGGGGAAAATTATCAGCATAAACCACTAAAGGGGGCATTCCATCTTGAACAAGCTGATCACCAGCCTTACCTGCGGTACAATACTATCCATGAGTCTGCTCGGAGTCGGAAATGCATCATCGGCTGCCTTAGACGGCACCCATATGATGAATCAGCAGGGCAATACCATGATGAATCAGACCACAGGAACGATGCACAGAAATGAAACCATCATGCAGGACAAAATCCGCTATGGAGATAACACCACCGTCTCTCCGCTATCCAATGGCACACCAACCGGCAGATACCGCACAACCAGCACGACCGTTCCTACAACTACGACGAGAACCGGCTCTAACTGGGGCTGGCTCGGTCTGATCGGCCTGCTCGGCCTGGCCGGCATGAGAAGCAGAAGCGGTGAACGCGACCGCCAATAGGAGGCGCAAATGGCCCAATCAGCATCGGCTGATCGGGCTATTTTTTGTGTAATCACAGACATAATGGAAATTATGATTGCGCATCCACAGGATACATGATATGATATTTCTTGTCGCGTTAACTACGCACATACATGCCGGGGTGGCGGAATAGGCAGACGCACAGGACTTAAAATCCTGCGGTACGTGAGTACCGTACGGGTTCGACCCCCGTCCTCGGCACTAGAACAACAAGGGTTTCAGCTCATTAGAGCTGGAACCCTTGTTTGTTGTTTAGGAAATTATACAATATAAAAATATTTGGATAACTCCGGAGAAAAAGGGACGAGGAATTATCCGTCAGATTCTAAAAGATCAATCCTGATTTTACTTAGCTGAGCGTTTACATTAGGAAAGGATGATTCCATCTAAACGCTTAGCAGGGTAGGAGGATCTCAATTTTCGTGCCTTGCCCCACTTTAGAATGCACCTTGATGTCGCCGCCGTGCGCTTCCACGATGGTTTTGGCGATGCTCATCCCAAGCCCGGAGCCGTCCGTCGATTCCTCGGTATTTGTTCCCCGGTAGTAGCGATTGAACAAATGATGCAGTGTTTCCTCGTCCATCCCTTTACCATTATCGATTACCCGTATGCAAGCCTTGTCGTTAATCCTGTCTAGAGAGACAGTGATGGTTGCGTTCGGCTGATTATGCTTCACAGCGTTGGACAGCAAATTGTCCATCAGCCGCTGCAACCAAGTTACATCCGCCTGTATCAGCAAGGGACGCTCCTCCCCAATGTAGTGAAACTGATACTCAGACATCGTGGCGTCGTTGACATACTTCAGCACGGAGCAGCGTACCAATTCTACCAAGTCTATCTCCCGAAGCTCCATGATTGAATCGCTCTGCTTGAGCTGATGAACCAAAGAAAAGTCGGAAATCAGCTCCAGCATATAATCCCCCTTTTCCCTGATCGTCGTGCCCATGATCCGCAGTTCCTCTTGGCTCCATTGCTCAGGCAACATCTCCAGCATATACCCATACCCTTGAATCGTGGCCAGGGGCGTGCGCAGATCATGGGAAATCCCTGACATCCAATCCGCTTGCTCTTTCTCCAGCCTTTTGCGTTCCTTCTCGGTTTGAGCCAATTGATCAGTCATTTGATAGAAGGATTGAATGACTTCCTGATAGAGCCTGTTGCGGGTTCGCATTGTGCCATTGCGGCGGAATACCTTGCGTTTGTCCTTGGCGGTCAGTACCTCGTCGTAATGCCCTTTGCCCATTCGTTCGAACCAGCCTGCGAACAGAATCAGTGGCCGCCCATAGCGGTAGCCATGCCAGATAGAAATCGACAGCGCCAAGAGCAGGATCAGACCTGCAATCCAGACGAGTCTAGGCGTTACCGTTTCCATTACAGGATTCTTCAGAGGGGCTCCTGCTGTATGGGGCGTATAGAATATCCATGTCATTCCGCTCAGCTTGTCCCGATGGGTGACAATATTTGCGTCGTAGTTGTCGGGAGACTGCTCGATGGCCAGGATATCCAGCGGCCGATACGCTTTCTGTACGTATGCTCCATCGCCGATACCTTGTACGATATGGCTCTTGGGGTCGATCACCTGCAGATAGCTGCCGGTTTCGCGCAGCCGCTGGTCCAAGAGGGGAACCGATTCACTACGCACAATGCCATGCTGTCCGTAAGCGTCGAACCAGGCTACGAGCTGGTCAAGTTCAGGATTGTGGTAGCCCAGCACATACAGAAGCGGGTCCTGGAAAGAAAAATTCAGTTGAGTATGTACAGCATACGGCCCAAGCGTCCGTGTCTCTTGGATATCGAGCAGTTGAGCGATGGAGTAGGAGGTCGGTAGCGTAGGTTCTGGAGTTGTATTGACGCTATAAACTACCTCCCCTTCTGCACTGACAACCTGCAGCCACATTCCTTTCTCTTCGATGAGCTTGTTCCACTCGGGAAAGATCTGAAGCGTTCCGTCTTTGTAATGAGCTTCTTGAGCGATCTGTTGCAGGACGCCAACCGGAAAGTTCCGGCGTATCTCATTACTCGTCATATTCTGGAAAAATATGATGCAGGCAACCAAGGTAATGGTCACGATCACCAGAGCATAAAAGATCAATTGATACGTGAAGTGGAATGCCATGCGCCGCTGGATCTTCATCGTTCCTGCGGCTCCTTCACCAGCTTGTAGCCGAGCCCGCGTACAGTAAGCAGCAGCTTCGGATTACCGGGATCAATCTCGATCCGCTCCCGTATGCGCCGGATATGCACCATCACGGTCGAATCATCTCCCTGTCCGTTGATCCCCCATACCTTGTCGTAGAGCTGTGTTTTGGAAAATACGATTCCGGGATACTTGCAGAAGTACAGCAGCAATTGGAAGACCTGTGCGGGGCAAGGAACGGGCTGCCCCTCCACAGTCAGTTCGCCCTCTGACTCGTTGACGGCGAAGCGTCCGAACCGGTAAATCCCCGAATCGGGCCGCTTCGCCGGACTGTACGTCGAGGCTTCCAGCTCCAGCCGGCGTATGCGCGCTTTAATTCTTGCGGACACCTCCAGGGGATTGAAGGGCTTCGTGATATAATCGTCCCCGCCCATGGCGAAGCCTCGCAGGACATCAAGATCGGACGCTTTGGCTGTCAGAAACAGTATATACGGGTTCCCGTATTCACGGAGCTTGGAGCAGAGCTCTAGTCCGCTGCCGTCGGGGAGCATAATGTCGAGTAGGACGATATCGGGGACTACACGCTGCACTAGGTCGAGGGCCTCCGCATAAGTAGAAGCCCCGTGCAGATGATAAAACCCTTCCCTGCGAAGCACCATTTGCAGCATGGTGACAATCGAAGGCTCGTCGTCGATGATGGCGATTTTAATATCGGATAGCTTTGTCATTGTTTTCACCCTTTTTCAAAATAGCATACTTATTTTAACAGAACCTAAACGGGGGGAGCGAAATTAAGCTACAGTTCATCGATTCGTTTAGGCCCCGTTTCAATGAGATTGTTAGGATAGGAATAAGCAGCCAATTCGAACAACTAGGAGGAGGTGATGAGGAGAGGAGTTGTCCTGAGTCGTCACTACTGTCATTGTACTCATGTCGTCAACAAGCTTACAGCATTCCCGGTCATGTGGGCCCTAAAGTTATTAGGGAGGCCGGACAATGGCCATGGTCCAACCTGGACGAAGGATCACGATTATAAACGTAGTTCATGATAAATTACGTAGAAAACAGAGAGCGGAAGGGAAAAGAGATAAGGTGAAATGGTTTTTGTTTTTGATGTTCAATTTACTAGATGGAGGTTTTAGCATGAGTGAAAACTGGTGCCAACTAGCATTCGAGAGGAAGACCGGGATTAGCCGCGAATTCATGCGGAGCGCACCTGCGTGTTCACTCTCAAGCGACAAGAACCGGGCGCAACAATTGAAAATGTTGCGCCCAACACTATCGGAGGCTGGAAATGAGTAGCCCTTCCGCGTCCGATATGCCCCAAGCCCGGCCTGGCTGGCCAGAGATTCTAACTGCACTGTTCCTCTATCTGATCGGCATTGTTATCCTCGGTCTTTGGATGATGCAAATTCCTGATGAGCAAGCCATCTTGCGAATTAACATCGGAGGTGTAGGCAATGGTCTTGTTGGACTCATGGCTTTGTTCGCAGCCTACGCCCTGCGGGTGCGCAATTTACGTGCTTTCGGTTTCCGGATGACCGAACGGAAATGGCTGCTTGTGGGAGCCGCCCTCGGTGTTATCGCGTTCGGGGGATGTTTCATTATAGAAGGGGTATATTTTCACTTTATCACCGAGCTGAACACCCAAACGGACTTCCAGACGGCGGCGAAAGGCGGACCGCTCTCGCTCTTCGTTCTGATTATCACTGGCGCCATCCTCACGCCGCTTAGCGAGGAGTTTGTATTCCGTGGTGTGATTGCCAATGCGTTGAACCGTTACGGAGCATGGGCCGGCGTGGTCGGTAGCGCTGCGATCTTCGGTGTTGTTCATGGATTCAGCGTCATCCTGTTAGACGCATTCATGGTCGGCATCATGGTGGGTATACTATTCCGTAAGACAGGCTCCATCTGGCCAGGAGTCGTGGTGCATATCGTGTATAACTGCCTCAATCTTCTCTATTATAGCATGCTATAATGGCTGCATATCCCAACCCTGCAACAGTAAAAAGGCGCATTCAAGTGAATGTGCCTTTTCGGTCGGAATTGATTGAGTATAGTCCGGACAAATAAGTTATAATTACCGAATTGGAAATAAGGAATTATATGAGATTTATGTCTATAATTGATGTCTCCGGGTGAATGCTGGGGTATAACTATACGTCTGCTCATTAAGCTTTTATGGAATTACTTTAGAGCTTCTCTTAGCTATAAGATGCGCCATATATAGACAAAATGTGATTTTATTGGATGAATATATAATTAATCCGTAATACCAATGTGTTTTTATTTGACGAATTCTTAAGCAATGTGGATGAAGAAAGCAGATCAATAATTGAAGCGCTGCTTAAAGATATGCTCAAGGATAAAATATGCATCTTTATAGAACATCAGCCTTTATTTAGGGATATATGTAATAAATCAATTAACATGGAAGAGACCAATTGTTATATAAATAATTAAGATTTTTGAAAGGAGGTGTTTATATGAATAGCATCGTAACAGTAAGTCCTAATGCAACTCCGGCCTGCTTAGCAATTTGTTTACTTGTATGTACTGGTACTGCAGAAACAGGCAGTTTTGCGGCATGTGTAGCTCTTCTTCAACAGGTATAGCCACTCATTTGAGACAGCGGACTATCTGAAAAACAATCTGTTCGAATACCTTTGACAAGAAAGCATTAAGCCATGTACCTATAACAATCGTCTTGTTTACCTAAGAACTTTTTTTAATTGGTGTGTTGAACAAAAACTGATCAATTTTAACCCTGTTAAGTCGCTCAAGAAGCGTAAGGACAAAGGCAAGTTGTAAATATAGAGCAAGAGGTGCTTATAAAGTTGCTTTCCCTTCCTGACAGGGATACTTTTGTTGTTTGGTATGACGTTCAACTATACAGGATTAGCAGATGTCTTCTATCTTTGGTAAGCATATATACAAAAACTACATGGAAACTTCACGGAACTCCTGGCTGGAATCTTGAACAACATCTCCTTTAGTACTTCTTAGATGTGGATTAATCATCATCAATATCACTATCAAAAATCCAAGTAAACCGATGATCCCAAAAATCAATAAGAGCGGGATGAACCCACTAATCAATCCTGTCATAAAGATTGAAATGGGCATTGCGCTTAAGACAATAACACTAATTATACTTGACGCTCTCCCTAATACCTCTGTGGGTACTAATATCGTAATCATCGTTGACATTTTAATATTCACAAATGCAGATCCAATTCCATTTATAAAGACGCAAGTAATTTGCAAAACAAGGGGGATATCAAAAGCGAACAGGCCTATACCTAGACTAAATAGACTTATTCCGAAGCAAATGTACACGATTGGAGAAAATTTTTTCAAATAATTAATTAATACCGACCCAATCAAAATCCCAACTAAATAACTTATTTCAAGTGTAGCTAATTCCGAAACATTAATCACGACTAGCGGAAGAAGTACAGCCTCAGGTGCTGTTACAAAATTAATTAACGCGAAATAGATCATGGAGTTTTTTAAGAAAGCGTGCTTTGTAATGGCATTGATTCCATCTTTTATATCATCGAAAATTTTTAAAAAAGTTAAATCACTCATTTTAGAAGAAACAAGTTCCTTGTTTTGTATAAGTAAGACGAAAAAACATCCGATAAAATACATAATTGCATTTAAAATAAATGCAAATTGCATTCCGATCACAATCAGAAACGCTGCAAAAGCAGGAGCTGCTAAACTTATAATAGTCTGGATAATTTGTGAGAGGCTTTGAGCCTGGGCTATCTGTTGCTCTGGGATAAGGGCTTTGATTGAAACTGTAGTAGCGGGTTTTAAAAAAGCAGTGAAACAAGTCAACACTACTGCAATTACAATAAGGAAGGTAGGATGCATCACATCAGTAACTAGGAAAACTACAATTAGAAGTATAAGCATTCCCCTGAATAAATGCGTTAGGAGCAAGATTTTTTTCTTGTTTCCTCTGTCAACGAACACCCCTACAAATAATCCAAAAATAATTAATGGGATTGTTTCGGCAGCTAATAAGACAGACATCAGAAATGCATTTTGAGTCAATTCCTTCATCAGCCAAACTAGGGAGAGCCGATATACTCCATCGCCAAGATTTGAAACAAGCTGCGATAAAATTAAATAACGATAATTTCTTATTGATAACAGAGCGCCTATGCTCATTTTTTGATCTGTATGAATCATACATCCTTCTCCTTAATAAGACTCATAATTTCTGTAAAAAGAGTTTCAAGTCGCTCACCGTAAAAGTACACTCCTCGTTTGGTCAATTAAGTATGTTAGCCGTTCTTTACTTAATTCATAATAAATTCGATTGTCTGATCGAATAATGCGGATCAAATTAAGGTCAATCAAAAGATTCGTATGATAGTTTATTGCTGCAGGCGTTAATCCAATTAAATTCGCTAGTTCTCCTGCGTATCTCTGACGTTCCTTTAATAATTCAATCATCTCAAGCCGGCGTTTATCGGAAACAACTTTTAGGAACTTCTCGATAGTTTCCTTTTCTTCTCTTTGCCAGACAAGTGCATCATTACGTGCGCCTAAAATCAACCAATCGGGTCGAGTGTCTGTCTCACTTCTCCGGAAATCCATTTGAACTTGGGAAATATAGCTGATATGTATTCGAGTTGGCTTTATAATAAGTCCTTCATCCATTTTCGCAAGGTCACCAAAAGCAAGCTCTGGTTTCTCATTGAAATACTTCTCGTATCGGGTAGCGTTTTCCTTACCTAGTTGCTGAAGGCGATCCCGGATCTGCATGAAGCCGTTACTGAGAAAGGATTTTAGAACATACAGAGTTCTTTGTTTGAATTCCTCAGGGAAGCGGAGATACTCCAGAAGGTCTGAGTGGAAGTCAAGATCCGGTAAAGGGTGAGCGACGACCAATTGATACAGTAATTCAGTATTTTGGATAAAATCATGCTCTTTAATCCAATCCGCTCCTACATCTGCGTATGCTGCTAACGCCAAGACAACTACCAATTCTTCTGCAGGACGTCTGTTGTAGTATTCCAAAAAGATCTCCACGGATTTCGGCTCTTCCTCATCAAAAAAAGCTTGATTTAAAACTGCATCCAAACGGTCATAGGTCATCCCTTTGCCGAAAAAACGTTCCATTTCACCTTTTACAAATCGGGAAAGTCTGCTGTCCACAGTGTTAATCATCTCAACGACTTCAGCATCAGGCGTGAATTTTAAATCGCGTATCATCCACACATGTTCCATTTTGGACACGGCTATGAGGTATGCAATGAACTCTAGTGGCTCACTATAGCCGTATTGCATAAATGAATCCCGTTTTTTTGACTTCATAAATGCTGTCTCCCTTCTCCATTTCAAAAAAAATCTAAATGATTTAAATTGTTGTTAGAATTTCATTTAACATGAACTTACTATATGGAAGCGCATATGTCAATATCAGGAAGAGATCTATTCTGTAAGTAAGGCTATACCAAAAAGACTGATGGTGAGTTCACATCAATCTTTTTGAAATGCAGTATATGATTCAGGCAGATGCTATTCTGGTGCCATCAAGAACTTTTAATAGAAAACAACCATTTCTTTAGGAGTATTCCCACCAGTAATTGTGACTAAATTGCCACTGGAATCTTTTGCCCGCATTTGAGAGGAAGGACCACTATCGAGAAAGATGGCTTCATCATAACTATATGCCGCTTTGATCGCTGAACGAAAATCACCCGGCAAACAATTTGTTGTAGTGACGATTCCATATACATAGGGAGTAGCTCCATTTGTATAAGCGAGAGCAGTTCTTGTAGTTTCATAGTCTTGAGCCGGTAACTCTTGAGCTTGCATAATAGCCTTCCAATTAGCATTGTTATTCAGACTCATGCTTACACCACCTTGAGCCCAATAATTTCTGCGCTTAACAACTGCAATGTCATTATAGTCATCTACAATCTGATGAGTAACAATGTCATCCGCTCCGTCATAAACAATGGTTCCTTTATCCATAGATATTGAATTTTTACCGACATTGTAGCGTCCCCCATAACTTAAGGAAGGTTTCAAGGGATAGTCATTGACCACGGATATCGAAAGTAAATCACCATTATCAGGAGGAAGAATATAGAAACTCCCATTAATTCCATAATAATTGTTTTGATCAGGGACCTTACTATTTATTGTCACCAGCGTAATGTTCTTAGCCGGAGCACTTATGACATGTAATACGATTGATTTACCATTAACTGCAACTGTATTTTTTGAATAAGTGGACATATAAATACCTCCATAATTATACAAATAGGAAACCTTAATTACGAGATTTGGGGACAAAGTCACACTAATTTCATTAGTAGGATAGAAAGCTGCCTTAAGCGTATCCCTCACTTAAACCAACTTCACTAACTAACCTTAGCGTATTCCACCTCAAATGGTTTTGATATAATCAGGAGTTGAATTTTGCTAGATATGCTATTCAATATATTTAACAAATATTGTAATTAAAAAGTAGTATTTGGACATAAAACCCGCATAAAAGGTATTTTTTGTTTAAAGAAGTAAAATGTAATTATGGGCATAATTTCGTTATTGAATTTCAATATATTCTAGATAAGGTGAGATGCGATTATTCACAATGAATTTCGTTTGTATGAGCTATCAATATATGCAAGCTAAGCGCCATTTTCGTTCACTCTTTATGTTTTAACGTGCAATATATGTCGAATTATTTCTCTTGAAGTATTTTATTGGAAGAATTACAATTAATATATTGATATGAATAAATAAAAACATAAAAATTAAAATTTTTCCTTCAACATGACTCGCTCCTAGAGGATAATAAACTGGAGGATTACCATCATGCTCTATCGCAATCTTTTAGCTATGCTGTCTGATCGAGAGCAACGTTATCCCGATAAGAAGGCTTTTGTCTATCTTTTAAACGGCGAAGTGGAAAGCGATAGTCTGACTTATGCTGAATTGGGTCAGTCAGCCAAGAAAGTGGCAGCTTATCTTCAATTTTTGGAATTGAAGGGAGAAAGAGTCTTGATTCTTCTCCCTAGCAGTATTGATTATCTCGTCGTTTTTCTTGGGTGCTTGTACGCTGGAGTTATTCCAGTCCCCGTATACCCGCCTACCAAATCACGAAATACGGATCGGCTTATATCAATATATGAAAATGCCCAACCAAGCTTAATTATTCTTTCTTCTAATGGGATGTTAACCAAACTGTCTGCTTCTATGCACAACACTCCAACTCTCCTCATCGAAGAACTTCTCGAACATGACTTTACTTATGAACCCCAGAATGAAAATATTTCTTCTAATGATATTGCATTTCTTCAGTTTACTTCAGGCTCAACTAGTAATCCTAAAGGTGTGATGGTAACCCATCGCAACTTGCTTCACAACTTTAATTTAATGGCTTCGAAGTTTGAACATTCGGCGCAAACGCGAATGGTTACCTGGCTTCCTTTTTACCATGATATGGGCCTTATCGGCAATTTGCTTCAAAACATATACAACGGCAGTGTTTGCTATATTATGTCACCATTGGACTTTATTCAGAAGCCGATACGCTGGTTAAGGGCTGTTTCCAAATACGCAATAACATACAGCGGAGGTCCCGACTTCAGTTATCGCTTATGCAGTCAAAAGATAACGGAGGAAGAGAAACAAGGGCTGGATCTTGGTAGCTGGTCCAATGCATACTGCGGTTCTGAGCCTATCTATGCGGAAACTTTGCGTATGTTCAATGATAGCTTTAAGAATTGCGGCTTTAATGAAAACGCACTGTTGCCGGGTTACGGGCTTGCTGAGTTTACACTTTGCGCTACTGTAACCAGTCGTGAGACGGGGCCTATTGTACACGAGGTAGACAGGGAGGCTTTGAGCAGAAACAAAATTATTCGTGTTGCGACTTCGTCGGAATCCGGCGTCACCTTGGTAAGCAGTGGAGCCATCTCTGATTTTTTGAATGTGGAAATCGTGAATCCGAATTCTCTCGCCCAATGCCAAGAGAGGGAGGTTGGCGAAATTTGGCTCCATGGTGACAGCGTGGCTAAAGGATATTGGAACAATCCGATAAAAAGCCGCGAAATATTTCAGGCGGCCATTGCGGATCAAAAAGATAAATTATTCTTGAGAACCGGTGATCTCGGTTTTGTCGATCAAGGAGAACTCTTTGTTACAGGCAGACTTAAAGATTTAATTATCATAAGAGGACAGAATTATTATCCACAGGATATTGAGTTCGATGCGGCAAGCTGTCATGAAGACATCAACGAGACCAGCTTGGCGGCATTCTCAATCAACCATCAAGGGATCGAAGAACTGGTGGTTGTATGTGAGGTGAAGCGAGAGTTCAGGCATAAAGCCAAGCAGCTTAAACTGGAGCTGTCCGAAATGATAGAGGAGGTTGTTAGTTCAATTCGGGCCCGCATTTTAGAGAAGTTCCAAATTTATGCATACGATGTTCAAATTGTACATCCTCTGGGCATCCCGAAGACTTCAAGCAATAAGGTTCAACGCAGCAAATGTAAAGATATGTACTTGGATGGGACTTTACATATATGGGGTGAAGCGATTGAAAGATCATTACATTTGGAGCTATGAGGAAATATGCCACTGGTTTGTTTTGGAAATTGGTAAGGTAAGCAAAAAAGTAAGCTCGGATATTGATATTTATGTCACTTTCGATTATTTGGGCCTTGATTCTCAAACTTTGGTGTCATTGACTGGAGCTTTGGGGTCTTGGCTGCAGAAGGATATAGACCCTACTGTTTTGTGGGAATATCCTTCCATCCACTTGGCCGCATTGTATTTTGCAAAAGAGCCTGACTCCGAACGAACGCATGAAACAATAGAAAAAATGCAAAGCGACAACGGCATAGCCATTGTCGGAATGGCTTGCAGATTTCCGAACTCCCCCAACTTGGCGGCCTTTTGGAGAAACCTGCAGGAGGGAAAGGATTGCATAACGGAAATTCCCGGCAGCCGGGCGGAAGAATTCAGTCAGGCTGGTATTCGCTATGCAGGCTTAATTGACGGTATGGATCTCTTTGATAATGAGGCTTTCCGGATTTCTCCCCGCGAAGCTGAACAGATGGACCCTCAGCAGCGGATTTTGCTTGAGGTAACTGCGGAAGCACTGGATGATGCCGGATTGACGGATGACCATCTGAACGGCTCAAGGACCGGCGTTTATATAGGTATTTCAAGTAACGATTATGGATACGACAGGTTATCCAGCATGGAACACAGTAGCGTATATACAATGACTGGAAATGCCCAAAGCATCGCGGCAAATAGAATTTCCTATATTTGGAATTTGCGTGGTCCAAGTATGGCAATAGATACGGCTTGCTCTTCCTCGCTTGTTGCCGTCCACCTTGCCTGTCAAAGCTTGCAGACGGAGGAAAGTGATATAGCTATCGTTGGCGGGGTGAATCTTCTCCTGACCCCTGCGATCAGCAATGCGTTTTATGAAGCCGGTATGCTTGCCGCTGATGGGCGCTGCAAAACTTTTTCCGCCGATGCGGATGGTTATGTGAGAGGCGAGGGAGCGGGAACAGTTATTTTAAAACGTCTCGATTCAGCGGTTCGTGACCATGATCGGATATATGGCGTCATACGAGGGTGTGCGGTAAATCAGGACGGCTTAAGCAACGGATTGACCGCTCCTAGTGGTATGGCGCAAACAGAGGTAATATCTGCTGCCTGCCGTAAAGCCCGGATACAGCCAAATGATCTAGATTACATAGAAGCACATGGAACCGGCACGCCGCTTGGAGATCCGATTGAAGTAAAGGCGCTGGGAGCCGTTTTGTCCCGGGACAGGGAGGCTTCAAGACCGTGTGCTCTAGGTTCTGTAAAAACCAATATCGGGCACCTGGAGGCGGCTGCGGGAATTGCCGGTCTTATCAAGACCGCCTTATGTCTACATTATAGAGAATGGGTACCAAGTCTGCATATGGATAAGCCCAATCCCTATATTCCCTTTGAAGAACTGCCTTTGAAGGTTGTAAAGGATAATATCGTTTACGGAAATCAGGAAAATGGCCGTTTATTGCACGCAGGAGTCAGTGCTTTTGGGTTTGGGGGGACAAATGCCCACGTTGTACTTGAAGAGTATCGTCTGAGACGGGATGCTGCTAGCACCGATTCTCCTGAACAATGGATGCTGCTGCCTATTTCTGCTCGCTCATTACCCGCTTTGCAAAACAATATTTCGGATATGAAGCGCTTGTTGCACAACAGTCCTGCAGAAAGGTTCCTGGATATTGCTTACACAGCCCAAAGCCGGAGGACACATCATTCTTGGAGGCTATCTGTCCTTGGACGGAATACGGAAGAATGGATAGAACAACTGAATCAATGCTCATCTCCTAGCAGGCCGTCCAACCGGAAGTCGTCAGGCGTTCTGTTTGTATATTCAGGACAGGGGACCCAATGGTCAGGAATGGGACTGGCTTTGTTGAAATCCCAGCCAGCCTTCAAAAAGGCTTTTTTGGAGTGCGATCAATTGTGGAACCGGCTTTCAGGCTGGTCATTGCTTCAGGAATTGAATACGGGAAATCCTACAAATTGGAATGAACGAACGGATATTGCCCAGCCGCTCACATTTGCTGTACAAGTTGCCCTATCTGCGCTATGGAAAAGCCACGGAATTGTACCGGAGGCCGCTGTCGGCCATAGTTTAGGGGAAATCTCAGCTTGTTACACGGCGGGGGTCATCAGTCTAGAAAACGCCCTGACACTTGTCTATTGGCGTAGCCAATTAATGCAATCCTCATACGGGAAAGGGGCGATGCTCGCTGTTTGTGTTCCCCATGAGGAATTGAAACAACTATTGATGAGCGGACAATGGTCGTCATTGGATATTGCCGCCGTTAACAGTGGGACTTTGACGGTCATTGCGGGAAGTGCAGGGGAGGTTGAACTGTTCAGGCAATCCATCCAGGAATCTACCCATAGCCATTATATTTCGCGCCACTTTGCATTTCATAGCAGCCAGATGGAGATTCATTTTGAGCGACTGATGAAAGAAATCGCCGAAGTCAAGCATAAGCCGGCCCGAATTCGTTGGTATTCTACCGTCTCGGGCGGGAAGGAAACTGGCTTGCGGTTGCCTCTAACCCATTGGCAAGATAATATGCGTTGCCCTGTTCGGTTTGCGGAAGCGCTGAGTCGGGCCAAGGACGATGGCTATCACACTATTGTTGAAATTGGCGCGCACCCTGCATTAATGTTTCATTTAGAGGATCTGTATGCGAAAATACCGAACAAGCTTCTTCTGTATTCCTCCCGGAGAATGGATGAAGAAAGAATTTTTTTGGATAACTTATCGAAATGGTATGAGTCTGGCGGTGAGATTCTTTGGACGTTTACGGGTTCCCGTTGCGTTTCTTTGCCTGCTTACTCATGGAATCATCAAAGTTTTTGGGCACAGAAATCCAATGGTTCACTGAGCACTTCTTGGCCACCGGCGTCTTCGAAGCGGGTAACGGAAATGGTGCAAGGAGGGGGTGCAGTAGAAAGTGATAAACAAGGGAGTATACAAGCGATCTTAGAGGCGAGAGAGCAGCCAGATCTGCTGCAACCTTTGCTAGAATCATACCTGCAATCAAGATTCGCAGAGATACTCAAGCTGAGAGATACGGCCAAGTTTCCTCACGATAAGATCTTAATCGAAATGGGGCTTGATTCCATCATGGCTCTTCAGATTAAAAATGAGATGGAAAGAGCTTTTGGCGTCTTTATTCCTATTGCGGAATTCATTGGCGGAATGACGACACGGAAGGCCGCAAATGAACTTTCCCGGCTGTTGCAGGAACAAGTAGCATCAGCGGCTGCTCCTAACGAACCATTAAATCAAATGGATATTTTGGATTCGTTGGAATCCGGCGTGGTTCAAATCGAAGAATTGTCCGACGAAGAGATAGATCGTTTGCTGCTATTGCTTGCCGATGACCCTCGTTAATCCAGCAACTATATATATCTTTGATAGGTAGGGTGAATGATGAACCAGAAGACAGAATTAGCCGGACTGCCCCGTACACAAAAGGAAGAGCTGCTTCGTTTGCTGCTGCAACGACGCTCCGAGCTACAGTCGTCGAGAATCTCTTATGGGGAAAAAGCGCTTTGGCTTCTCCATAGCAAAGACCCGTACAACTTTGCTTATCACTTGCATGGAGCATGGGATATCGCCAAGCCGGTAAGCGTGGAAAGGCTTATGAGCGCCGCCAAGCGTTTGTATTCCATGCATGAATCTTTGAGGGCAACATACCTGGAAGAGGATGGAGAGATTCAGCGGAAGATTGCTCCGGCGGGAGAACCAGATTTCAGCGTTCATTATTTGGATGTATGGAATGACGAGGCAAAGGCCTGCTTTAGTAGTCATCTACGGGAACCTTTTTCTTTGAATGAAGGTCCGTTAATCCGTTTTAGATTGTATGTTCCTCAAGGTTCTACCGTCAGATTGCTGATATCCATGCATCATATAATTACCGATGCATGGTCGCTTACCATCATGCTGCGCCACTTCTTCGCTTTGTACCTTGAAGGTTTGCCCGATGTTGAAATATTCTCACTTCCTCCGGGGAAGGATCAAGCTGGATATCCGGCTTTTGTAAAATGGCAGGAACAATATTTGGCGAGTAATCGTGCCGAAAGGGACCGCATCTATTGGGAGAACGAATTTTCTGCGCCGTTGCCATTCCCGCCGCTGCTGCATCAGTGTCCAGACGAAGATGACCGTGAGAAATCCTCCAACCATTTTCGGTTCAGTGAATCGTTGTCCGCCGATGTTGTTTCGTTAAGCAGGTCCGGCGGTGTGACAGTAAATATGTTTCTTTTGGCCGCTTTTACCGCGATGCTTCATTGCTGCAGCGGAAGAAAGGAAGTTGTTGTGGGAACTTTTACGACTGGCAGAAACGACCCGTCGTTCGAGAATACTCTAGGCTATTTTGTAAATACCCTTGCACTTCGGCTGTCCGTGGATGAGTCGATGTCTTTTATCGACCTTCTTGATGCTGTGAAATATAAATTGCTGAGTTCTATGGAACATCAGGACTATCCGTTTCCGCTTGTCGTTCAGGGGATGCAGAAACGGGAAGATTCCCTGGACGCGGTTTCACTAATTCAAACGGCTTTTGTAATGGAACGGGCTCAAGATCGCTCTTTACAATCGCCTTTGTTCACCGGAGGAGAAAACGACGAGATCCAATGGGGGGCGCTACGCATGAATCCGGTTCCGCTGCCCGTGCTTGGAACTCCCTTTGAATTTACTCTCATGATGGAAGAAACGGAGTGCTTTATAGGAGGAACTGTGGCGTATCAACCGGATCGCTACACTTCTTCATTTGTGCAAAGCTGGATTTCCTCATTTATCCGGTTCGTAGAACAAATTGTCTCTCATCCATCGGAAAAGCTAGAGGATGTCTGGGAACAACAAGAGCAGGCAAACGGTTTCTCAACACAAGCGGGGAAGCCGGATGAGCATATTTGCCTGCATCATCTGCTCGAATATCAGGCGCATTGCCGGCCGCAACATACGGCGCTTGCTTCTCCGTCCGGCTCTTTGACATACAGTGAGCTTGACCAACACGTTAATCAATTAGCCAATTATTTGCGAAAAATGGGAGTCCAAAGAGGCGATTTTGTCGGAGCAAGCTTAGGGCGTTCTCCAGATATGGTGATCGCCGCATTCGCTACACTCAAAGTTGGCGCCGCTTATGTCCCCATTGATCCGGGATATCCGATGCAGCGCAAATCTTATATGGCGAATCATATGGGGATCGCCTTCGTAATTACTACCTCGGATATGGAAGAATTGGACGGAACAAATATTCAACATGTCTGCCTTGACCGGCTTGCGGAGGAAATTGCTGCTGAAAATATGGTATTCAGTGGGGAGCCAGCCATCAACGATGACTTGGCTTATGTCATTTTTACTTCCGGCTCGACTGGAGAACCCAAGGCTGTGTTGGTTGAGCATCGGGGAATTTGGAATATGGCGCAGGCTCAGCGTCAGCATTTTGGTTTACAAGAATCGAGCAGAATTATGCAGTTTGCTTCGCCTAGCTTTGATGCCTGGGTCTTTGAGGTTGTCATGGCCTTTCGTAGTGGGGGAAGCTTGCGAATTCCAAGTGCTGACGCCTTGCTTCCAGGCCCGGAAATGCTTCTCTGGATGGAGAAAGAAGGAATATCACATATTGTCATGCCTCCATCTGTATTAAATTTGCTTCCGTACAGAGAATTGGAAAGTCTAGAGGTTATTATTTCGGCCGGTGAAGCCTGCACCAGCGAATTGGTGCGGCGTTGGGCTCCGGGACGGCGGTTCTATAATGCATATGGGCCATCCGAAGCAACGGTATGGGCCACCGTTAAGGAATGCTTTTCACATGAACCGTTAATCTCTATTGGGGAACCCATCTCCAATGTGGATCTGCATATATTGAATGAGCGTATGGAGCAGCTTCCTCCAGGGGAATTCGGTGAATTGTATATTAGCGGAATCGGGATTGCTCGCGGCTACCATAATGATTCCCGCAGAACCGCAGAGAAATTCGGCTGGTATGTCGAAATTGATTCAAGAGCAGCGGATAACAATGGAGAAACAATGTTGCGGCGCCAACGCATCTATCAGACAGGTGATTTGGTCAAACAACAGGCAGACGGAGGCCTGGTATTTGTTGGACGTAAGGACGATCAAATCAAAATTCATGGCTTGCGTGTCAATCTGGGTGAAATTGAGCATCATTTGGCTGCTTGTGAAGGAGTTCTGGGTAGTACTGTTCTTGCCGTGCCCGATTTCCATTCATCCGATTCGAGATTAGTCGCGTTTATATTACTGAGGGACCCAAATGCTTCCGACGAAGAGCGGATAAGAAGAGCCTTGGAGCATTGGCTCCCGCCGTCGCTTGTTCCTTCCCGGTTTATCATGCTGAAACAGCTTCCTTTGACGCCAAACGGCAAAGTGGACCGGAAAGCGTTACTGGCTTTGATTGACGATTGGGATGGTCGCTCTAACCTTCCATCCTATTCGGGCTTGAGCTTGACGGAAGACCTGCTGCTGGGGATATGGAGAGATTTGCTTCAGCGGCCCGACATAGCCTGTACTGATTCATTTTTTGAGGCAGGCGGACATTCGCTGCTTGCGGTCCGGCTTTCATCTCGCATCCGTTCTGTTTTCGGAGTGAATATACCTGTTAACCGCATTTTTGAACGGCCGATTTTACAAGAAATGGCTACTGAAATAGAGGCGTTAACCACTTGCGGATTAATGGAGGATGCCGATAGGATCGAAATCGTGAAACCGGAAGATAAAATCCGGCTACCCCTTACCAACGTGCAGCAAAAAATTTGGTTTATGCAGGCGCTGGATGAAGGAGGAAACGCTTATCTGATGCCCGGCGTGTTATCTTTCCGCGGTATGTTGGATGTTCCCGCCCTGGAATTGGCGATCAATGCTTTGATTGGACGGCATGATTCACTGCGCATGCACATTTCCGGCCGGGAGAACGGTATCCCCTATATTTCCGTAGGCGAACCGCAAGAGTACCCATTGAAAATAAACACTTGTGCAGAAGAAGAGGCAGACCAAAACATTCAGGCGGAATGCAAAATTCCTATCAAGCTTACAGATGAAAGATTATTTCGCTACAGATTGTGGAAAGCAGGGGAGCGCTATTATTTGACGCTTGTTGTCCATCATTTCATTATGGACGGGTGGTCAATGAGTCTTTTGCTTAATGAATTGGGGGAACTGTACGATGCGTATGTGGAACGGCGGGAAGCCCGCTTGTTTCCTCTTGCTTTAGGTTACGCCGACTATGCTGTTTGGGAGCGCAAGAGGAAAGATTCGGAAAGATATCGCAGGCAGTTGTCTTATTGGGAGGGGATTTTCAAGGATTCCATTCCCTCAACGGAGTTGCCCGCCGATTTTCCTCGGCAGCCGGCGTTGACTTATCCGGGAAACAGCGTCAAGCTGCTGCTTCCCTTGGAATTGCGGGAGGGGCTACATAGATTAACCCGGTGTAATGGCTGTACTTTATTTATGACGCTTTTGGCTATTTTTGATGTTTTGCTATACAGGTTAAGCGGTCAATCTGATATTGTCGTCGGCGCGCCGGCAGCCGGGAGAACAATCAAACCTCTTGAGCCTATTGTCGGATTGTTCGTAAACACTTTGCTGCTGAGAAACAGGATCACCCAAGAGATGTCTTTTACTGATTTGCTGCAGTCGGTAAGGGAGACGGCGATTGGAGCATTTGCCCATCAGGATGTCTCTTTGGAGGAATGGGTGGAAGAGGTTAATCCGAATCGGGATACCGGTCTATCTTCCTTGTTCCGGGTTATGTTCAATATGCTGAATATGCCTCCTATTCATCTGCGCATGAAGGGGGTGGAGGCTGAAATCATTGAGTTAAAGGATTACGCCTCCAAATACGAACTCACTTTCTACGCGCAGGAAGTTGATGAAGGTATCATGATTGAAGCTGTGTATGCGGCAAACCTGTTCACCCAAGAACGGGTGAGCGAAATGCTGGCACAGTATGAACGCCTATGTGTTCAGGTGCTTGCCGAACCTGAAGGGGAAATTAAACATTTTTCACTATTAACACCAGAGTCGGCCGGACGGTTGCCGGACTTGGGCCGGCCTTTGTTGCAAGGTAGTACGGAATGTTTGCCTGTGCACATATTGTTTTCAAGTGTTGCCGCGCAGTATTCGGATAAAGGAGCGATTGTTAATCCAGACGGAACGGGGTTGACCTACGGCCAAACCGACGATCAAAGCAATTGGCTGGCCAAGCGGTTGATGTCGAAAATAAACTGGGAACGTCCGGTTATCGCCATTTTGGGCGAACGCAGCGCTTCGCTTGTCGTTTCTATTCTGGCAGTGCAAAAGGCGGGGGGAATATTTATGCTTCTGGACCCCCGCGATCCCCTTGAACGTTCCATTGCCATGCTGCATGCCGCATCGGCCAAGGGATTACTTATTGCGAGGGGGAAAAGGGATTTTTCCACAGACAAAACAATGGCTTTGGCGCGAGAGGTTCAGTTTGTGCTGGAATATGGACAGGAGCAGGGGGACAAGGCCGAGAACAATGAGTTCTCACCCATTTTCCCATTGTCGACAGACCCTGCCTATATTCTTTTTACTTCTGGAACAACTGCTCTGCCTAAAGCTGTCTTATGCAGCCATGAGCCGCTTGCGCGTTTTGTGACATGGTATTTAAACACATTTCAGGTAAACAGCGGGGACCGGTTCAGCATGTTCTCTGGAATAGGGCATGACCCGCTGTTGAGGGATATCTTTGTGCCGCTGTGCGCCGGAGCCGCCATATGTATACCTGATGAAAGATATATGGTTTTTCCTGATTATGTAAATGAGTGGATGCGAAGCAACAGGATATCTGTTACGCATCTGACTCCGGCGATGGCTATGGTCATTGCGGGCGGAAGCAGAAGAACTGCGGAGCTGATACAGCAAACGAATTGGCGATATGCTTTTTTTAGCGGAGATACTCTTCTGGCTTCCCATGTAGACGGTATTCGGCGAATTGCGCCCAATGTTAGATGCTTTAACGGCTACGGAGCGACGGAGACGCCGCAATTGATGAGCATTTTTCAAGTGGGAGAGGACGGGAATGACCGAATTGCTATCGGTTCAGGACGTGAAGGGGTGGAACTGCTCATCATGGGACCGGAAGGGGAAATGAGAGGAATAGGCGAAGCCGGAGAGATCGTCGTCCGTTCCCCTTATCTGGCTCTCGGATATTTGAATGACCAGCGTGACGAAGAAAACCCGTTCTGCTTGAATCCTGCCGCACTTTTGCCGGGTGATCGCCTATACAAAACAGGGGATATGGGGCGTTACAACCCTGACGGCACCATTGAATTTCTCGGCAGGAGGGCTGGAATTGTAAAAATTCGCGGACACCGCGTCCAACTGGCTGAAATCAGGAGTGCAATCATGGATTTTCCAGTTATCAGCAACTGTGCGATGGTTTGGGAACAAGAGCGGTTGATTGCCTATGTTGTGCCTGCGGAGCAGCCTTTTACTCCTGCAAAACTGCAAGTATTTCTAAGGGATAAGCTGCCTGATTATATGCTGCCGTATTCTTATGATGAGGTGGAGCGGATTCCGCTTACGCCGAACGGGAAAATTGATTACGTGCTGCTGAAAGAAACCGCCGCCCGCACTGCCTATGCCCCAAGGCTTGAAAAGCGTACTCCCGAAACGAAACTGCAACAGGAAATATCCGTTATATGGAAACGCCTCTTGGGAAAGAAGGATGTGGGAATAATGGACCACTTTTTTGAAATCGGGGGTCATTCTCTTTTGCTGATTCAGGTCCACCAGCAATTAGAGTCTCTGCTGGACAGAGCGATTCCCATAGTTGCATTGTTCCGTTATCCGACCATTGCCGACCTGGCGGCTTTTCTTGAAGATACGCCAACAACAAGCGGTATAGCGGCAGCAATTACTGAGACAACTGTGGAGCAACGTCGAGATAAGCGCTTTAGTGCTATAAAAGCTCAAAAAGCCAAACGAAAGGGGACAACGGAGCTATGAGTGGTGAAGAATTGGAAAATAGCATTGCCATCATAGGCATGAGTGCAAGGTTTCCCGGTGCGGAGAATATAAGCGAATACTGGAACAATATCCGCGAAGGGCGGGAATCCTCAACCCAACTGACGGATGAAATGCTACGGCAGGTTGGCGTAGATGAAAAGCGGATTGCTGATCCTCATTATGTAAAAACTGCTTTTGGGATCAAAGAGGTCGACTTGTTTGATTATATTTTTTTCGACATGAACAAACGGGAAGCAGATATGCTTGACCCCCAACATCGTTTTTTGCTGATGTGCGCATACGAAGCACTGGAAGACGGAGGATATGTGCCGGATTGTTATAAGGGTATCATCAGTCTTTTTGCTGGTTGCGGGTTCAACAGCTATTTGTTCCATGAAATTATGGCGCAGCAGAAGGAAGTTGCCGAAGAGGATCTCCAGCTTCTTTTGCAAACAAACAGCAGCGATTATTTATGTACGCGTATTTCTTACAAGCTTAATCTTCGAGGCACGAGCGTCAATATTCAAAGCGCCTGCTCGACCTCCATGGTTGCGGTTCATCAGGCTTGCCAAAATTTGTTGATGTATCAATCGGATATGGCTTTGGCAGGGGGAGTTTCACTCCGGCTGCCCGCCGGCGAAGGCTACCTTTATCAGGAGGGAGGTATCTTCTCGCCGGACGGTCATTGCCGGGCTTTTGACGCGGACGCTAAAGGGACGGTATTTGGCAGCGGCGCCGGCGTAGTTCTACTTAAGAGAATGGAAGACGCTTTGACTGACCAAGATCATATTTATGCCGTTATACGGGGTAGCGCGGTTAACAATGACGGCTCTGCCAAGGTTGGATATACGGCTCCAAGCGTTCAGGGACAACGGGATGTTATCGCCGAGGCCGTCATGATGGCGGGCATTAACCCTAATACGATAGGTTACGTGGAAGCCCATGGCACTGGTACCCCGCTTGGCGATCCAATCGAAATAGCCGCTTTGGAAGAGGCATTTGGAGCAATGGAAAGCCAAAGTTGCGCAATCGGTTCGGTGAAGACCAACATCGGCCATCTAAACGCCGCATCAGGCATTGCCGGATTAATTAAGACGGTCTGTATGTTGAAGTATGGGGAAATACCGCCAAGCTTGAACTTTCATGTTCCAAATCCAGCAATTGATTTCGCGGTGAGTCCGTTCTATGTAAATACGAAATTAAGGAAATGGGAACGAAGAGCGACGCCCCGCCGAGCAGGTGTCAGCTCATTCGGAATCGGCGGGACGAATGCACATGTCATTTTAGAGGAAGCTCCGGCTCCAAAACGTGATCAGCTTAAATTCGCTTTGGAGCATCCGCAGGCCGGGCAGGAACAAGTTATCCTTGTTTCGGCGCGAACTTCCGCTGCGTCTGAACAACTGGCTCATTCATTGGAGTGTTTTTTCAGTGAACACCCTGAGGCCGATAAGGCCGCTGCCGCTTTCACCCTTCAGACTGGCCGGGCCCAATTCGCTTATCGGCGGGCTGCTATGTTTGATCAGCAGGGTCGATTGCAGCAGGTCGGCGAGCGAAAGGCTTCTGTACCCGGACCAGGCGTTATTTTTATGTTTCCCGGACAAGGCAGCCAATACCCAGGGCTGGCCGCCGGTTTATATTCTACTGTTCCTTCATTTCGTAAATATATGGAAGAATGTTTAAGCTTGCTTGGCGGGCAGGACAGAGAGATTTTTAAAATGCTTTTGATGGGAAAGGATGAGAAGGGTTCCGCCGCTGAAGAGGTAAAACGGACGGCAGTTGCGCAGCCGTTAATTTTTATGGTGGAATATGCGCTAGCCAGAAGTTTAATGGAATGGGGCGTCAAGCCGGTTGCGATGATAGGGCACAGCTTGGGAGAATATACGGCCGCTTGTCTGTCGGGAGCGATCAGCCTGCAAGAAGCGCTAACATTGATCATGGAGCGGGGCGCTTTGATGGAACAGACCGCCGCAGGCGGCATGATGGCAGTATTTTCTTCATGGGAGGAAGTTAAACCGCTTCTTGATGAAGAATTGTCCATATCCGCAGTAAACTCCGGCAACTCCTGTACTGTGGCGGGCAAAAAGGAAGCTTTGCTCAGTCTGGCCGCCCGCTTGAAGGGGCTTGAAATAGAACACCGGTTCTTAGACGTGAACCATGGCTTTCACAGTGGGCTGATGGATACTATCCTGGAACGGTTTGGCGAGGCCATTGAGCGCTGCTCCTGGAAAACTCACGGTATTCCTTTCATCTCTAATGTCACCGGCGATTTCATTACGGACAAGCAGGTTCAAGACACAGATTACTGGCTGGGACATTCGCGGAATCCGGTGCAATTTGCGAAAGGTGTGGATACTTTGCTCAGAGGTGAGCCTTGTCTATGGCTTGAGGTCGGCCCCGGCAAGGCATTGGGACAGTTTGTCCTGCAGCAATCGGACGGTTCTCATCCGTCTGGGGTGTACAACCTGCTCCGGCGCCGGGATGAGGCAAGATCGGATCGCGAAGTGCTGCTGAAAGGACTCGCTCAATGCTGGCTGGCCGGCAGCGACATCCGCTGGGAACAACTGCATGAGCCGGAAACGGGGAGAATCTCCCTTCCCACCTATCCGTTCGAAGGAAAAAGATGCTGGTTCAGCGATTCAGACGACGTTAAGGAAGAAGCCAATGACAAGTCTGATTGGAGCGTTGAACTCCGCGCTCACCTTTCGACCGCATATGTCGCTCCGGAAAACGGCATTCAGGAAAAGCTGGTTCAAATTTGGCAGCAGGTTCTTGGAACACAGCCAATAGGGATTCGGGATGATTTTTTTGAATTGGGAGGACATTCCCTTCTGGCAACCCAGCTCATTTCCAGATTGCGTAATTTGTTTCCAAACATCCAACTTCAGTTTGACCAGTTGTTTGTGTATACCACCATCCAGGAAATCGCGGAGCAAATCGAATTGCAAATGATAGAATTTATAGAGAATCAAGCTTGACAATAGTTATGGGGGAGTGAAGATGAAAAATAATAACGAGTTGGAAAAACGGCGCTCGAAATTATCTGCTGAACAGCGCCGCCTGCTGGAGCAATGGAAGTTATCGGAGGCGGTTCCCGAATATACCATAACCTCCGGTAAGGGCAAATATGCAGGAACGGTTTCCCCGGCTCAAATGAGACTTTGGTTTATGGACCAACTGCTTGAGGATAAGGCTGCCTATAACATGTACGCAGCAGTTCGTTTGAGAGGAGACATACAGACCGATACGATTGAATCGGCATTTCGGCATGTTGCGAATCGGCACGAGAATTTGCGCTCTAATTTTCTTGAGCAAGAAGGCCGCCCCATTGTTATTCTAGATATTCATAATCCGGTACATACGCGGCTTTATGATGATGTAAGTCCGCATGATATTCGCACCGCAGAGGAAGAGGCGCAGCGGCTGCTGCAATCCTTTATCTCTCAACCCTTTGACCTGAGCGGGGAACCTTTATTCCGAACCATGCTGATCCGCCTTGCCCCTAAAGAACACATTTTAGCGGTATGCATGCACCACATTATATCGGATGGCTGGTCGATGGGGATTTTGCTTAAAGAATGGACTACCGTCTATAATGCCCTGCTCCAAAATTCCGAGCCCAATTTACCGGAAATTCCGGTAAGCTATGCCGACTTTGCCCATTGGCAGATAGACAAGCTGGAGTCGGGTGGATGGAGCGGCCATCTGCATTACTGGAAAACCCTTCTCTCCGGTGCTAGCAGCGCGGCTCTTACCCCTGACAACAGACATCCGGAACGTATGGAGCACAATGGCAATGAGGTTCGGTTTGTCTTGCCGGGAGAGCTCTATAGACGGCTTGCCGAGTTCAGTGTGGGTTCAGGTCTTACTTTGTTTACTGTCCTGTTTTCTATATTCAATGTATTACTATACCGTTATACAAAAGAAACTTCAATTGTAACCGGAACGCCGATTGCCAATCGGAATTATACCGAAATTGAAGAGATTATCGGGTATTTTGTCAATTTGCTGCCGCTACGGGTTGAGCTCGATCCGCAGATGAGTTTCCGGGAGCTTGCGGGTCGTGTGATGCAATCTTCTCAGGAAGCTTACAGCCATCAAGACTTTCCATTTGATCGGGTGATTGAGGAGCTTCAGCCGGAGCGAACCGACCAGCTTATTCCGCTTATTCGCAATCTGTTCGTATTCCAGAACCAAATGGTTCCTCCTTTGCGGCTGAACGGTATAGATACGGAATACTTGGAGTTATATAACCATACATCAAAATCTGATCTGCTGCTGTCCATGATAGTCCGGGATGGCAGCATAGACGCTAGGTTGGAGTATGACGGACGGTTGTTTGTACCGCAGACTATGCAGAGTTTTGCCAAACATTTTGTGCGCCTGGCTGAATCGGCAATGGAGCAACCGGATCTGCCTATTTGCCATCTTGAACTCCTGGATAAGGCCGAACAACAGCCACAGTTCTCTCACCTAGTTGTTCAGAATACAGAGCATTTTGTTATACACCAAAAATTTGAGCAAATTGCCGCCAAATTCAGCAACCGGATTGCACTTCAATGGGATTCAGAAGCCTGGACATATGGACAATTGGAGCAAAGGGCTAACCAAATAGCCCGTTACATCAATGGATTGGGAGTACGTCCCGGGGAATTTGTCGGCCTGTTTATGGAACGTTCGCCTCAAGTTGTAGCTTCCATTTTAGGCATTCTCAAAGCGGGTTGCGCCTACGTTCCAATGGACCCGGCTTATCCCGAAGAGAGAATTCGCTTTATGCTGAACGACGCAGGTTGCCGTGTTATTTTGGTGGATAACCTGACCGAAGCCCGCTTGACGGCCAATTCAGATTGTTTGATTGTGAATCTGTCTTCGGCGGAAGACGCCATTACGCGATTGCCGGTCGCCTCCGTGCGGTATGACAGCAAAAGTACAGATTTGGTATATATGATCTACACTTCGGGATCCACCGGGGTTCCTAAAGGTGTGCTGATTGATCACGGTAATGTAAGCCGCTTATTTACTTCGACAAACGGACAATTCCATTTTGATGAAAATGACGTGTGGTCACTGTTTCATTCCTATGCATTTGATTTTTCCGTCTGGGAAATATGGGGAGCGTTACTTCATGGAGGAAAGCTAGTTATCGTTCCAGGCCATGTAACCCGTTCCTTCGAGCTGTTCTATGAACTTATAGTCAAGGAAAAAATAACCGTGCTAAATCAAACTCCTTCCGCGTTCAAGCAGCTGTCCCATACGGAGGAACTGCTATGTTCGGATGACGGCGGGTCCGGTTTAAATCACCTCCGTTATGTTATTTTTGGCGGCGAAGCGCTAGAGCTGTCCTCTCTGGAAACATGGTTGAAGCGTCATGGCGATGAATGTCCGAGGTTGATCAATATGTACGGCATTACGGAAATTACGGTTCATGCAACTTATCGCCGTATCCGAATAGAGGATCTGCAAGGCGCGTATGGTCATGTTATCGGAAATCCCTTGCGGGATATGCGAGCCTATGTGCTTGACGAATGGATGCAGATGGTTCCTGTTGGTGTAGCGGGAGAATTGTACATCGGAGGACCGGGGGTGTCGCGCGGTTACTGGAACCGTGAAGCGCTGAATCAAGGGAAGTTTATCCAAGATCCCTTTATAGCAGGTTCTATGCCACAGGAGAATTTCTGCAGGCTGTACCGTTCCGGAGATTTGGCTCGTTGGACACACGAAAATGAACTGGAATACGTGGGACGAATAGACAATCAGGTTAAGGTCCGCGGATTCCGCATTGAGCTTGGTGAAGTGGAGACGGCTATACAGCAGAATGAAAATGTATCGCAAAATGTCGCTGTTGTGGAACACAATCAATTTGGAGATCCGAGAATCGTGTCGTATTTCATTCCTTACGAGTACAAGTTATTGGAACTTCGCCGGGAATTGCAGAAGAAAGAACAAGTGACCAACCGTTGGGAGCTGGTTTTTGACGGATATTATCAAGAGGAAAATTTTCATGAGGATAAGTCGTTTCATATTGCCGGCTGGAACGATTCCTACTCAGGAGAAGCCATTCCCGAAGTGGAAATGGAAGAATGGACAAAGGAGACGGTGGCAAGAATCAGGAGCTATCGCCCGAGACGCATTCTTGAGGTCGGATGCGGAACCGGATTGTTGCTGTTCAGGCTCGCCGCAGACTGTGAATCGTACACAGCCATTGATTTTTCGGTGCAGGCCATCGAATACCTCCGCGCTCATTTGTCGCTGCTTGGTCCAAATGCAAGCAAGGTAAAACTCTATAAAGCCAATGCCCATGACCTTGACGAACTGAATTTGGACGATATTGATATGGTCATTATCAATTCAGTTGCCCAGTACTTTCCCGATGTACAGTATTTGAATCTGGTTCTGGAAAAAGCGGCGAAAAGGCTCGGGAAAAGAGGTTGCATTTTCCTTGGGGATGTATGCGGGATGATGTTTGGGGAGATTCACCAATCGTCCGTTGCCATGAGCAAAGCAGAGCTGGACATGACCGTGGCCGACTTCAAACGCCTGGTACGGCATAGATTGGACAGGCATAACGAACTGATGCTGGACGTATCGTATTTTACTGGACTTAGCAATACCGTTGGGGGGCTTGAATATGCTGAGTTGTTGTATAAGAGAGGCAAATTTCATCATGAAATGAACAAATATCGTTTCGATGCTGTGCTTCATAAAGGGGCTAAACCCGTGTGGGAGATTGCCGGAGAATACGACTGGAGGCAGTTGCGGGAAAAGGGAACGGATATAGTAGGGCTGTGCTTGCAGCATGAAAAGGAATGTTTTGTGATTCGAAACTTTCCTAATTCACGAATTATGACGGAATGGAATTTTGTGCAGTGGTACAATACCGCCTATCCGCAGACCGCTATATCCGCTTATCCGGTTAAAGAGCGGCTGGAGGCGACTGGCCTTCATCAGACGCAGCTCGCCTGGGAATCGGATACTCACCTTATGGAGTGGGTGATTACGGATACGGCATCCAGAGGCTGTATTGACGCTGTCTTTTATCCGGTCAGTGGAGAGAAGCTGCTTCCTTGTTTGACACTGATCGCCGAGGCTGCCTGCGTGTTGCCCGGGGCTAACCTTCCGCTTCGGGCCAAACTGGAGGCCACAATTGAGCAGAATATCAAAGCTTCGTTAAAGGGCCTGATTCCGGAATATATGATTCCTTCCGAATTTGTGGCTCTGGAGAGCTTTCCGTTGACTGTTAACGGGAAGATTGACCGGAGCCAGCTTCGGTTGTTCAAACCGTACAAGGCCAAAGTTACCTCATTTGTCGAGGCTACCCGCCAAGAAGGTACAGAGATGGAGGAAATGGTCTGCAGATTATGGATGGATTTACTGGATACGGGATATGTCGGCCTTGATGAATCTTTTTTTGAAGCTGGAGGCCATTCCTTGCTTGTTGTTCAATTGATGTTTCAGATTAAAAAAGCTTTCAAAGTCCATATTCCTTTGCTGCAGCTTATGCAGGAGCCGACCGTCAGAGGGATTGCGGCTGTGATTGAGCGTGCGCTTTCGGAGCAGCCTGCAACCGTGTTTGATTTCTCCGCTGATGTTGCCCTGTCTCCAGACATTACCGCAGGCGGACTTCCTTCTGCAGCCCGCATAACAGGCTCCGCCGTTCTTCTGACGGGAGCAACGGGATTTTTTGGAGCTTTTCTGCTTCGCGAGCTATTGGAGAAAGGAGACAAGCCTGTCTATTGTCTCGTCCGGTCCTCAGGCAAGAGAGAAGGCTTACAACGTATTGTTGCCGCATTGAATCGGTATGGATGCTGGAAGGACGAGTGGGAAGAACGCATTATCGCCATCAAGGGTGACTTGGCTCTTCCCGGACTAGGGCTTGATTCTGCGGTTTATAAGGAGCTGAGCATTGCGGTCACTGAAATCTATCATAATGGCGCCGTAGTCAATTTTGCCCAGCCCTACGCATCCCTTGCTGCCGCTAATGTCGGAGGTTGTGAAGAGGTGCTTAGATTAGCTGCAACCGAAACTATAAAACCGGTTCATTTCATTTCGACGTTGTATGTTTTTTCCTTGGAAGATATAAAAAGTAAAAAAATCATTCTCGAGAACGATGTGCCGGTCTACTTACAGAGCTTACAATTGGGATATACGCAAAGCAAATGGGCGGCTGAACAACTGATGAGGGAAGCTCGTCTACGAGGCATCCCGGTCAATGTATTCCGGCTCGGGCGCATCGCCGGTGATAGCCTAACAGGGGCTTGCCAGGAGAATGACTTTTTTTGGAGATCCGTCCGCTTATGTCTTCATCTCGGCATATTTCCTGACATAGATTTTGCTTTCAATCTGATCCCTGCCGATTTTGCGGCACAAGCAGTGATTCATCTGGCGAAGCAGGGAATGGAGAACCAGACGTATCACCTGTTAAGCCGGAATGATTATACCTTTTTTCAAGTTCTGGATGTGTTGAATAGCCGAGGCTACAGTTTTGAACTTTTACCTTGGGAACAGTGGAAATGCCGCGTGGAAGAACAAATTGAACACGGTGGCGGCTATGAGGACGCATCGGTGATGCCTTTTATTGGCGAAATGGCGGCAACGTCGGAATATCCGCAGTTCGATGCTGCCTTTACGAAATCGGCAATGGACCTGTTGTCGTTGCCCTCTGCGTTCGTTACAAATGAACTGCTGGCTTTATATATCGACTATTTTATCAACCGCGGTTTCTTCATGCCGCTGGTAAAATCTGATATGGGGTGATTTTTATGACTAAATTGGCAATGGATGAAGAGAAAATGAAACGTTTGATTGAACGGATGAAAGGCCAGATGGACATTAGCTGGGCCAAGGAAGAGGGAATGCTTGAACGCTTTGGTGTGCAAGACGGGCACTCGATTCTTGAGGTGGGGAGCGGTCCAGGTTTTATTACCGATCAGTTGGCGCAGCTCTATCCCAGCAGTCAGATAACGTCTATCGAGATTGAACCATATTTCGCTGCATTTGCCAGTTCGCATCTCGCTCCAAAATGGGGTGAGCGGGTGAAAGTTCTAGTGGATGACATCGCCCAGCCGCAGAAGACAAGTATAGGCGCATACGACGTAGCAATTGTTCGCCTTGTGCTCCAGCATTTGTCTGATCCCGGGAAAGCGGTTGACCAGTTGTTCCGCTTGCTGAAGCCAGGAGGGAAACTCATCGTTCTGGATGTGGACGACACTGTATGGGGGATTATCGATCCTGTATTCCCTGAGCTGGGTTTTGTTATGAACCAGCACGCCAAAGAACAATCGACCGAGGGCGGAAATCGTTTTATCGGCCGCAAGTTATGGAGATTATTGCGCAGTTCGGGATTTGAGCGGCTTGATTTGCAAATGATTGCATCGCATAGCGACGAATTAGGAGTTCAAGCTTTTCTCCCCCAAACGGACCCGGATGAAATGAGGACCATGGTAAGCAGCGGCTTTATTACAGAAGCAGAATTGGAAGCTGTGCAAAGAGGGGTTCAAACCTTTTTGGAAACCCCGGATGCCTTTGTGATGCTGCTAATGCTGGCCGTTTACGGAGAAAAGCCCCTTTAATAAAATCCGGAGGATACCGTTCATGGGAAAAATAACTGGTTTGAATTCGTCGCTGCGCTTATTGCTGGTTGTCGTATTGATCTATAATTTGGCGATTTGGCTGGACCTTGTGACCACACTGAACTACTGGGGGTTTGCTCAAAACTCCACCCCTCTTGGACTTGGTGTTCTTGTCATGAGTTTTTCCGGTTCCATGGGGATAGCCGGCACGCTGCTGAACGGACATATCAGAAAAGGCTACCGCTTTATGCTGGTTATCGCTTCGGTGGGTTGTGCTGTGGGCATCGCTGTTTATCCGTTATTCTCTTCGCTGGCTACCGGCATTATCCCGATCCTGCTCAAAGGTGGGCTTATTGGCTTGATGGCCGCCACACACAATGCATGCATGGAGCGTTTAAGCGAAGAAGACGAGTTTAAAAAAGTCGACAATACGTTCGAATGGTGGGCGGCTGTAATGAAATTTGCCGGCCCATTGGTGGCTGTAATGGTGGTTTCAGATAAATCGTGGGCTTTTTCTATACACATGTCTTCAGCCTTATACGTGTTTGCTGCTGTGGCGGCCTTGTTCCTGCCGCGGATAATAGGTGAGGAAGCTTCAGCCCATAAGGAAAGCAAGGCAGAACAGAATTTGGAACCGTCCTATTTAGTATTGGGACTGGTGGTGCTGGGGGCGATGTCTTTTTTCGTTACAGTTGGCGATTCACAGCTTGTTGTTCTATTCAGGGATATATATATGTGGACAAATGCAGTACCTGTGGCTTTGGTAATGGCGTCAGCCGGTATAGGCACATTTCTTGTTCGTCTTTGGAAAGAGTCTCCGAATAGTTCATCATTATCTATTGTATGGGTCGGAATTTCCTGCGGGGCCCTTGCAGTTGTTTTTCTGATCTTAACCAGAGGGATTATGGCAGAGATCCCGTTAATCTGGCTGCTGCTGCTCTTTTTGGTAGCCGGGGGATTCTGGCAAACGGGATTTATGTCTTTTCTTCGCAAAATTGCTGATAATACAGCCTTTGCCGCTACATTCGGATTAGTGATGGCCTCGACCTATATTTTAGGTCCATTGTTTGGCGGAGCAGGGGTATCCATGCTTGGGATCTATCAAGTATTCAGCATTGCTGGCTTGTGCCTGCTTGGATTTGCTGTCGTGTTTGGCGTAGTCTATGCATCGCGTCAAGCCCGTTCATCGAAGATAAAAGCGAAGAGGGGATGACGATCATGGATACGACCAATTCAAGTTTGTTTCGCAACAGAAATGCTCTTTATTTATTCACGTCCCAGATTTTTTCCTGTATCGGAGACGGAGTATGCTTGCTAGCGATTCTGACCTTGTTTGGAATGCAAAAAGAAGCTTCACCTATGGAGATGGCTTTTGTTACCTTGTCGCTCGGTTTGCCGTTTGTATTGTTTGGTCCGCTGACCGGTGTGCTTGCTGATAAATTCGATCGCAAGAAACTGATGATTTTATCCGATTTGTGTCGCTGCGCCATTATGCTTGTGGTAGTGTTCTGCACGGATAAGGTATGGCTGTTGTATGTTTTGTTTTTTTTGAAAGGCTCTTTTGAGTCGTTGTTTACTCCGGCTAAGAACGGAAAATTAAAGGAATATGTTCGGATGGAGCAGATGGAGCAGGCGGTAAGCATAACTACGGTCATTGATTTCGGCTCAAAAATCATCGGACCGGCTGTCGGGGGCATCCTTGTGGCGTCGCTTGGCGTAAACGTAGCTTTCTATATCAATGCGGCTACATTTCTGTTGTCTGCATTGTTCCTGTTCGGATTGGGGAAACGTACGACTCCTGAAGATACCATAAATGAAGTAGCCGGGAAAGAACCCTTTTTCTCTCTTTTCAAGGACGGACTGGCTTTTATCCGAAATAACATCGCGCTATTCTACGGTCTCATTGCTTTCAGTATTGCGATGTTCGTATTGACATTGACTGACAGCCAGTTGGTTGTGTTGGTACGTGAAATTCCTCACGTTCCCGCTTCGTTGTTTGGCATGGTCATGGGGGCTGTTGGACTTGGAACGCTGGTTGTCGCCGGGTTATTGTCGCAGCTAAAGATACGCAGCGCTATTTTATTCATGACTGCCGGATGTTTGGGGGTAGGGTTGTCCTTTTTCCTAATTACCCTGTTTACAGAACGTGCCCTAGGGGGCGTGTGGTTCTGGTATCTGCTGCTCGGTTTGCTGGGTGGAGCTTTTGCCGCCCTTGTTTTTGTACCTTTTCAAACTATGGCCCAAAAGATAACTCCTGAGTCTCTGACCAGCCGGGTTTTTGGGGTAATTGGCAGTTTGAGCACACTTGCCACTATTATCGGCCCACTTTTGGGTGGCATATTAATTCAGGCCTACGGTGTATTTACGATCTTCTATGTTTCCAGTGTACTTCTCGTCATCACAAGTATCGTCTTGCTGGGCATCTCATATGTTGAAAAGGGGAAACAAATGACCAGGCTGGAAGAGAAGGTGAGTGATAAAGGATGAAGTTATTTTGTCTCCCCTATGCGGGGGGCTCCGCTTCTTCCATTTACTCGCAATGGAAAAAACCTCTTTCTAACCAAGGGATAGAAGTGGTGCCTATTGAACTTCCTGGCAGGGGACGAAGAATGGGAGAAACATTGCTTACCGATCTGAACGAAATGGCGGTGGACGGCTGCAGCACCATTTGCAAGCTTGCCACTCATGAGCCGTACGGCATATTTGGTTACAGCATGGGCGCATTGCTGGCATACGAGATTTATTATCTGCTAAAGGGACGGGGAATCCCAGAACCCGTGCAAATGTTTTTTGCCGCTAAATCCCCGCCCGATTATCCTGGCAACTACCTGATACATGATCTGCCGGATGAAGCTTTCAAGCAGGAAATCTACAAACTTGAGGGAACTCCAGCCTTGGCCTTGGACGATCCCAATTTGTCGGCTATATTACTCCCGGTGCTGCGCGCTGATTACATGGCCTTGGAGAATTACGTGTTTCAGCCGCGTAAGGAAAAATTGCAGGGCGTTGTTTCTGTTCTGTATGGCATCGACGATTCGATAACAAAATCCAACATTGACGGATGGAGCAGGCATACGTCGGCCCGATGCCAATTTCATGCTTTTCATGGAGGCCATTTCTTTATTAAAGATGCGCCTGCTATTCTGAATGCCGTCAGTACAATGTCTACAGCAAAAATGGAGGGGGATTCATGACGGAGATTTTACGTGTTGAAAATGCAAGTAAAGCTTATGGGGAAAAAGAAGGGCGGGCTTGGGCCCTTAGGCAGGTGAGTGCGGGAATAGAAGAAAAGGATTTTGTTGTTATCCTTGGTCCGAGCGGGTCGGGTAAGTCTACCTTGTTGAATTTGTTGTCGGGACTTGAGCGTGCGGATGAAGGGGCTGTTTTTTTTGCCGGGGACGATTTGAGCCGGTGTAATGATCAACAATTGCGCCGCTATCGCCGGCTACATACCGGATTTATTTTTCAAGAGTATCATCTGATTCCTAATCTGACCGTTCGCGAGAATATTGAGATTGGGCGTTATTTGAACAAAGAGGGACTGGAAATTGATGAGCTTGTGGAAGAGCTGGATATCGGCAGCATGGAGAAGCGTTTTCCACACGAACTGTCGGGCGGACAGCAGCAGCGGGTTGCCATTGCCAGAGCTTTGATTAAAAAGCCGGATATCCTGTTCTGCGATGAAGCGACCGGAGCACTCGACGAGGGGAGCGGCAAACAGGTGTTAAAAATAATACAACGGCTACGTCGCAAGTATGGACTTACCGTTGTATTCGTCACGCATAATACATCCATATCGCAGATGGCAAATCACATCATTATGCTGAACAGCGGAAAGCTGGTCAAAGAATTGCATTCTTTACAGCCGCTTGATGTGGGTGACATCCATTGGAGCTAGTTATCCGAGTTAAGGAAGTGAATGGTTATGGGAAATGTGCTGAAGTGGGTATGGCGGGATGTGCTTAAAAACCGGCTGCAGACGATTTTGATTATAATCCTTATTTTGGCTGCGGCTTTTATCTATTTTTTTATACGTTATGCATCGGATGGGATCGCCGCAGAATACAACAGCTTTATTGAAGAACAGCATCAGGAGCAGTTTGAATTTACATTAAACCTGGCGGGCGCCTTAACCAAGGATCAGCAATGGGAGCTGTTGTCAGGAACTGGAGTCTCCCGGCAAGAGTTCGATTTGATGGGATTTAACAATATCCGCAAGAAATACCGGCTTGCTTTTGAGGCTGAGGAAAGTAAGGAAGCGGAGCGGTTGAGCAAGGAGTATCACTTCACATATGAAAGGAACTCTTACAAGGAAATCCGGCAAGACGGTACAACCTTCCGATTGATTGCAAGTCCGAACTCGCAAAGCATCAATCAGGTGTATATGAGCGAAGGCCGTTTGCCTGGAAAATCCGGTGAAATTGCAGTCCCTGTCAATGCAGAGGAGCTGTTGTCCTCCCATATAGGCGGGACGATCAGCTTAGGCGGGAATAATTATACCGTTGTGGGCCATTTTATTGAACCGGGGCATTTAACACGAGTGTCTTCCGGGTCGGAGCAGCTTGTTTCCATTTTATCGTGGCCTGATGATTATAAACGTTCGGCATCTTCGGAGCAATATCTGTATACCGGCAGATTTTTGCCGATGGAGGGTTTATCGCTTTCCGATGAAACAGCTCGAATGAATGAAGATACTGGTTTTGACACCATCCTGCAGGTCAATGATAACCCGAATGCGTCTGAAATCATACAGGGTGTTACTTCGAATCAAGGCTTGTCCTATACTTTTTTGGTTGTGCTGGGGGCCTTGTGCGGGGGGATCTATTACGTTTTTCTGGACCGCCGCTTGAACGCACTGAGACAATCCTGGGGAGTGCTTCAAGCCATGGGCTATTCACCGGGTCTTATCATTCGGGCATTTTTGCTGGTGCATACGAGCTTGTGCGCAGCAGGGATTCTCGCCGGCTGGGGACTGGCTTACATGGGAGCCGATCTGCTGATCGCGCAGTTTCAATCCCAGTATACATTGCCGTCATTTCCCAAAAGCGTTTCAACCGCTTCGCTGCTGATCGGGATAATCTTTATTCTTGCCGCATTTGTCCTGCCTTTATATTTGAAGCTGCGCCTGTTTGCACGTCAAACATCGTTATCCATGCTGCAGCCGACATTGCAATCTTCTCCTAAGAAGGTTATGCAAAAGCTTGCCTCGTGGACGGAAAAATTTCCTTTCTTGTCCCGGATTAAATGGCGGATGGCGTTTCGGAGCTTTCGGGTAATTGTGCTGCTTGTCATAACCATTATGCTGTCCTCCATCTTGTTCCTGCTCGGCTTCTCGCTGAATCAGTCAAGTTCGGATTCTGTTCAGCGGCAGTTCTCCGGAATTCATTACAGCTATGACTTGCGTTTTGATCAGGCCGGAATTGAAGAACAACGAGGAGATTCTGACAGCTACTACCGCCTCGGAAACAAACATTTTACTTGGGCAGATTCCGGCAGCGGCCGACAGGGCTTCCAAGGTGAACTGCTATCCTGGGACGGCGATGCCGGCTGGCTCACACTGTTGTCGAAGGACGGTCAATCTACTAACAGCGCTTTGGATCAGGGGGCGGTGGTCCATTATTCTAAAGCGAAATTATGGGGGCTGCGGGTAGGAACGGCAATTACAGTTCGGGTAGACAACTCAGTGCTGCAGGTTCCTGTCAGTGCTTTTAGCTATAATGGAAATCCGGACACAGTGTATTTGAAAAAAGACAAGCTGACGGCAATGCTCGGTATATCTCCACATATTTATAATGGCAGATTCAGCAATACTTCAATTTCTGAAGGGGACAAAGGGGCAGGAATTGAAGTCATTTCCGTAAAGCAAATTCACGATGAAAAGTTAAGTCAAGCCTCGTCCTCGCAATTAAGCGCTGTTTTGAATCAGGTCATTGGCGTGCTTATTGCTATTCTGATGATAATGTTGATCGGTTTAATCGTTACCGAGGAAAGCAAACGCAGTATGGTTATCTTGCAGCGGATGGGGTATGAGCCTGCGGAGATCAAGAATATGCTGATCAATGTCTATGTGCCTATATTGTTGGTTGCTTATATAATCACACTGCCTTTGTCCTGGGAGGTCGTTACATCTATACTTCGAAGCGTATCCATCAGCACTAATGATTACATCCCTTTTATATATAATATTTGGATTCTCATAGGTGTTATTGCTCTAATCATTTTGATCTATTATGTGGTCATAACCATTTCTTCAAATTATGTGTTCAAGAAATCCTTTGGCAAATCTAAAGCGTTGAAGTATTAAATGTGTATTCAATTATTTAGTTGCGTTCTGTAATTCTCCTTTTCAGTGCTTGTCTAACCACAAGTTCTGGAGAGGAGTTTTTTATTATGGTTAGAATTAAACAAATTTAAGAACAACAATGTGCGACTTTTCTTCAAGAGATATAGCAATTCATTTGAAATGATGGGCTATCTTACATATAACCTGTTTGAATATCTAGGATAAGTAGAACAAGAGAGGCTTGATTCCAATCCTTTAAATCACTAAGAAACGTGAAGATAAAAGAAGCGTTGTTAATATAGATCAAGATCCCGAATGGTTATGGGAAATGTGCTGAAGTGGGTTTGGCGGGACTCTAAGGCGCGGAGATGCCTCGGGTTCAATCCCGCGGAATAATCTTACAAGGAGTGTAAGGCAACTGTAATCTAGATCAATAGTATCAGCCTATTTGCTCCAGTATACTAAGCCTATCCATCGGTGGGATTAGTTTGTAGGGGGAGTTGGCGTGAGGCTTTTTGAAATGCTGTTATTCTTTTCAAGTGCTTGTCTGTTGGGAATCCTGTTCATTTACAATCAACGTATCCGAAGATCAGCTTTGCTCCTGGCAAGCGGAGCCGGCTTCATTTTTTTAGTAATACATTTTCTTGTCGAAGGATACAGGGTTCAACTTTTATTTCTATATGGATTTACGCTCCTGATGCTTATGCGTTCGCTTATAGACGTTTTCAGAACGCAGAAAGCCGTTCGGACTGTCTCGCGAATCCGTAGGGTGCTGGGTCGCCTTTTTATCGTGATTGGGCTAATCGCAACGGCGTGCTTCCACTATGTGTTTCCCGTATTCGGCCTTCCGGCACCAACCGGTGAATTTAAGGTAGGAACGCAAACGTTTCATTTCGTGGATACACATAGGGAAGAGATTTTCGGCAAAGCCAGAGATGGCAAGAGGGAATTGATGGTTCAGGTATGGTATCCGGCTCAAGCTGGCACTGGCAAGCACGCTCCCTTTATTCCCGATACCCGGATTTTAAGTTATATGGGCGCGGACTATGGCCTTCCCGGTTTTACTTTTGGGCATCTGAAGTACGTATCCAGCCATGCTTATTCGGGGGCCGAAGTCTCTTCGGCACAGCCTTCATACCCGCTGATTCTTGCGAATCCCGGCTTCGGCTCTTCCAGGTTCCTCCACACCACGCAAGCTGAGAATCTCGCGAGTCACGGATATATCGTGGCAGTGATCGACCACACCTACAATACATTCGCAACCGAGTTTCCGGACGGTCGAATCACGACCAGCAACACCAATGACTTATTCTCGCCTGACCATGATTACCGGACGGAAAGCGGAAATCGCGACCAGCTCGGAAAAATTCTAACGGGCGATGTGTCGTTTGTGCTGGACCAATTCGGGCTTATCCAATCGGGGCAGATTCCAAGTCATCTACAGGGGAGCGTTGATCTCGGTCATGTCGGGGTGTTCGGTCATTCCATCGGCGGAGCGACGGCCTATGACGCTTCTTATGATCCGCGAATTGCGGTTGGGATAGACTTGGATGGAGCGCTTTATCGACTGCGTGACAGAGAAGCTCTGCGAAAGCCGTTTTTGTTCATCAACTCGGAAAGCGAATTCGAAAAAATAAAAATGGTGAGGGATAACCGGGTCTACACGGATGCAGAGCTGAAACGTATGGGTTCAACAAGAGAGTGGACGGATCAAGTAAGGGAAGATAAAAAGCTGGAGCTTGAACAGATGCGCCAAACGGTCAAAGCAGGGGGGCAAGTCCTTTATATCGAAAATACGGAGCATTTGAATTTTTCGGACGTACAGTTCATTTCTCCCATTTTCAAAATGCTGGGGATTACAGGAAAGATTGCGCCCGAAAGAGCGAGCTCCGTTATCAATGCCTATATGCTGGATTTCTTCGATAAGTATCTGAAAAATCAAGGCGGAATCTTAATGAAAGGACCGGATAGCCGCTTTCCGGAGGTGAAGTTCGTAAACTTGATGATGTGAGTATATTTTTAATCCATAAGTTTTCCTGAAATGTGTGAGTGCCGCGCGGCACTCGAGAAAATCGCTCCTCTGGGGATGGCTGGTTGTGAATCCACCATATCCAAATGAGCGATTTTTGTGTCAATTTATGAATAAATCCGGTAGTTCCCGCTTAGAGCCAGCATACTGAAGAAGTAGAGGCAGTTGTCGTAATACCGGCGGACTCCGGTACGCAGCGGCGTATTCCAGAACAGCTTGACAAAATATCCGGCATCCGGTCCATCGGCAGCGAGCGAGGCCATGGCCAGTGTTGCCAGAAGGCCGACCGGATGCAGGGACGGCTCCTCGAAAGGCTGGCCGTCAATGGTGTAGCGCCGGTAATCGGCGACATCAATGTCCCGGAAGAAGGCCTGAATCCGGTTGGACTGCCCCACCTGCCAAGGATCGCAGCCGAACCATTCATAATCCAGCCCGATGTTGGCCGCGACCCGGTAGGCATCGCTGAAGAAGTGGCGGAAGTCTCCATGAGGCTGGGGTTCCACCGGGGTTCCGTCATAGTTGGCATATTCCGGTGAAAGGCCGGTTAACGGATGGCAAGCCTTTTGCAGATACGCTCTGCTTCTGGCTGCGGCTTCCTTCCAGAAGGCCCTATCCTGTTCATCCGCCTGCAGGGCAAATAAATCATAGAAATGGGGCAGATGGTAGGAGGGATCACTGAAAGGAGTTTCAGGAACGAATTTGATCAGCTTGGTCGCCGGGTCCCACATCGGATCGCCTTCTCCGTCTTCCCCTTTGTGCACACAGGCGCGGAGTATGATTCTGGCCTGCCCGGAATAATTGAACGGTTCTTCGCCGTCCCCCCAGCGCTTGGAGGCAAAGAACAGCGCCATTGCGAAAAATTCTTCCCCGTCCGGCGCCGGACCGGGGGACAGCCGTGTTCCGTCCAGCTTGCAGTGCCAGGCAAAATAGTCCTTGTAACGGCCTTCCGTATGCTGCATGTATACCTTGGCGAACTTCCAGAGCCGGTCGAATTCTTCCTTCTTGTCCATCTGAACAGCCATCATCATCCCGTAGGACATGCCCTCGGTCCGCACATCTGTATTGCCGGTATCCACGATATATCCCTTATCGTCACCCATAGGGTGGTAGATTCGGACATCGGGCGCGCCGTAGAACAATTCGTTCCAGGTGTCGTCAAGCCTTTGCCGGATCGCCTCTTTGGGCACTCCGTTCTCCAGGAACAGGTTTCTGTATTCCATAGCAATCCTCCAAGTAGATAGGGTTTTGCCCAAAGTATAACATAACCGGAACTATAGAAATTAAAGCGTTTTCCTGAAAATCTATAGATGATTCAGGCCGGACGCACAATCTAAGAATAGATCAATGTTAGGTGTCTATATGTCATGGACTTCGGTCAAGCCGCTTCACTATACTGTAAAGGACAAATTCGCATGACAGCGAAGGGGATATATTTTTCTGTATACAGGGATAAACAGACCAATTTTATTAATGACAAGGATGAGATTGCGATGGCAAAAAAACAAGGATTTAATCCGTATCTTCCGTCTTGGGAATATCTCCCCGACGGCGAGCCCTATGTTTTTGAAGGCAGAGTGTATGTGTATGGCTCGCATGACCGTTTTAACGGACACGTCTTTTGCTTAAACGACTATGTCTGCTGGTCGGCACCGGAGAATAACCTGGCGGATTGGCGGTATGAGGGGGTCATCTACAGGACTAAGGATGACCCGCTTAATCCGGAGGGCAGCATGTGCCTATATGCTCCCGATGTCACAGTGGGACCGGACGGGCGGTATTATCTCTATTATGTGCTTGATAAGGTTCCCGTCGTTTCGGTGGCTGTCTGCGCCACGCCGGGCGGCAAGTATGAATTCTACGGCTACGTCAGATATGCCGATGGAACACGTCTCGGGGAGAGGGAAGGGGATGAGCCGCAATTTGACCCGGGCGTGCTGACCGAAGGAGAGAACACCTACCTGTACACCGGATTCTGCGCGTTCGGAGACCGATCCAGACACGGTGCAATGGCGACGGTGCTTGGCCCGGATATGCTCACGATTGTCGAGGCGCCTGTGTTCGTCGCACCGAGCCAGCCTTACAGCAAGGGGAGCGGATTCGAGGGGTATGAGTTCTTTGAGGCTCCGTCTATCCGTAAAAGGGGAGATACCTATTACCTTATCTATTCCTCGATCTCCATGCATGAGCTGTGTTATGCTACCAGCAAGCATCCGACCAGGAATTTTACATACCAGGGGGTTATTGTAAGCAATTGCGATCTCCATATGGATACGTACAAGCCGGCGGATCAGCCGATGTATTATGGCGGCAATAATCATGGAAGCATCGTTGAAATCAATGGGAAAGGGTACATTTTTTATCACCGGCACACCAATGGAACGGCATTCTGCCGGCAGGGCTGTATTGAGCGGATTGAATTCCGGGAGGATGGCACTATTCCACAGGTGGAGATTACATCCTGCGGTCCGAACGGCGGGCCGCTCGAAGGCCGGGGAGAATATCCGGCATACCTGGCCTGTCAGTTGTTCTGCAAAGATCAGGAAATTTACACCGGAGGCTTCGGGCCTATGGGAGCATGGATGGACAGCCGGTTCCCGAAAATTACCCAGGACGGCAGGGACGGCGACGAGGAACTCGGCTATATTGCCAATATGACGGATTCGGCTACCGCCGGTTTTAAATATTTCGCGTGTGAGGGAGTCGCCAAAGTTAAAATCAAGGTGCGTGGATATTGCCATGGCGAGTTTGAAGTCAAAACGTCATGGGACGGACCGGCACTTGGACGGATACCGGTAGGCTTTGCGAATGTCTGGACAGAATATGCTACGGAGGCGGCTATTCCGGACGGCGTACAAGCATTGTATTTTACGTATACCGGCAACGGAAGCGCCAGTCTGGCCTCATTTACTTTGGAATAACTGAGAGAGATGTGCAGTATGACCTTGAGGTATCGGTACGGTACTCGTACAAATCCTGAGGAAGGGCAGGGATAAGCTGTGAAACTGAAGCATGTGCACTCTGGTTCGGATGGCGTGAGACTGGAGACTGCAGAAGGCATTATGCATATCGTCTTTTGCACACCGGGAATTGTCAGAATTCGTTATACCCTGGATTCGGAGCTAAGCGGGAAGCAGAGTCTTGTGGTGGTGAGCCGCCCAGAGGCAGAGGATGTTCCATGGACGGTTGCGGATCATCCCGGACACCTGGAAATTTCCACAGAGCTCCTGACTATTCAAGTAGACAAGTTAACCTGTGCATTCAGTTATCGGGATGCGGCTGGCGAGCTGCTGACAAAGGAACCGTCCAGAGGCGGCAAAACGCTGGAGCGAACCGAGGTATACCATACGGTCTTCGATGCTGCGGCGGATAAGGTTGAAGCTGCTCAGGGGGCGGATGGCCTGCGTGCAAGCGTGGAAGGGATCAACCGCAAGCTCGACAGATTAGCCTATCATACGAAGCTGGAATTCGAATGGCAGGAGGGCGAGGCGCTCTATGGACTGGGCTCACATGAAGAGGGAATGATGAATCTTCGCGGCAATCATCAATATTTGTACCAGCAAAATATGAAAGCGGTTGTTCCGGTCCTTGTATCTACACGCGGTTACGGGATTTTGGTAGACTCGTATTCGTACATGACCTTCCATGATGATGCGTTTGGTTCATATCTCTGGACAGACGTGGATGAGGAAATGGATTATTATGTTATTTACGGCCCGGAGCCTGATCAGATTATAGCTGGAATCCGGTACCTGACGGGAGAAGCGCCAATGCTTCCTAAGTGGTCTTACGGGTATGTACAATCCAAGGAACGATACATTTCACAAGAGGAATTGATTGCCACAGTACAAGAGCATCGCGACCGCTCGCTTCCCCTCGATTGCATTGTTCTGGACTGGCAATCGTGGCCGGGGAATTTGTGGGGACAAAAGACGTTTGATGCCGAACGTTTCCCGGACCCCTCAGAAATGATGCGCAGCTTGCATGCAATGAATGCCAAGCTTATGGTATCCATATGGCCGATTATGGGAGCCGGCGGTGATAACCACCAGGAGATGAGCGGGCACGGCTTCTTGCTTGGCAATCAGTCCACATATGACGCCTTCCGCAAGGAAGCGCGCGAGCTATACTGGAAGCAGGCCGGGACCGGACTGTTCTCCCACGGGGTTGACGCCTGGTGGTGCGATTGCACCGAGCCGTTTGAGGCTGACTGGAAGGGAGCGGTGAAGCCGGAACCGGAGCAGCGCATGCGGATTAACACGGCAGAATCCAAGCGTTATCTCGATCCGGGGCTTATTAATGCCTACTCGCTGCTCCATTCCAAGGGCATCTATGAGGGCCAGCGTTCAGCGACTTCAGACAAACGGGTAGTAAATCTGACCCGGTCGGCTTTTGCAGGGCAGCACCGTTATGGCACGATCACATGGTCAGGAGATATATCCGCCAATTGGGAGACACTTACAAAGCAGATTGCGGACGGACTTAACTTCTGCTTAACGGGTTCTCCTTACTGGACACTGGATATCGGCGCTTTTTTCGTGAGCGGGCATAAGGAGCAATGGTTCTGGAACGGGGATTATGATGAAGGAGTTGCTGATTTCGGGTATCGCGAGCTGTATGTCCGCTGGTTCCAGGTAGGGGCCTTTCTGCCAATGTTCCGTTCCCATGGAACAGATACACCAAGGGAGGTGTGGCGGTTCGGTGAAGAGGGCGGGCTGATGTATGATACACTGGTCAAGTATCTGAAGCTACGGTACAGGCTGATGCCCTATATCTATTCTTTGGCCGGGGCCGTCACACATCATAGCTATACGATGCTTCGCGCACTGGCCTTCGATTACCGTAATGATCCGCTCGTCCATAATATTGACAATCAATTCATGTTCGGCCCGGCCTTTCTGGTTGCGCCAGTTACAACTGCAATGTATTATGGTCCCGGCTCCCGTGAGCTTCAAGGTATCGACAAGCTGCGCAGCGTCTACCTGCCTGCCGGTGAATGGTACGATTACTGGAGCGATGAACGGCTTGAGGGCGGCTTGACGATTGAGGCCAAAGCCGACCTGGAGACACTTCCTCTCTTTGTCCGTGCCGGTTCGATTATTCCGTTAGGCCCGGATATCCAATATGCGGATGAACAGCCGGAAGGGGTGATTGGGCTGAAGGTGTATGCCGGCAAGGATGCTACATTTACCCTGTATGAAGATGAAGGGGATAACTATAATTATGAGAGCGGTTCGTACTCCACAATAGAGCTGCGCTGGTGCGAAGAAGAACGTATCTTGACGATAGGAAAACGGAGCGGGTGTTACACTGGTATGCAGGCGGTCAGATCCTTTACTGTGGAGATCGCCGGTTATGCAGGCCGGTCCATGGTTTCTTATCAGGGTGACTCTGTAGCCGTAGATTGCCGCCGAATGCCATGAGCCGTTGTTCAATTTGATCTGTCAGATCATAAACAGGAGGTTAGTCCGTTCTATAAATTTGTACCAAGAGGGGTTGGCGTAATCACGCCAGCCCTTTATTGCCGGTAAGTAGCAAGCGTTTTCTTTGTATCGCATTTTATGGGGGGTAGAACTATACTTTATGAATTGTAAGCGCATTCTCAAAAAGTATAATTAAAAATGTCACCAGGTGATTATAGTAAATACAAGCAACTAGCCAAAAAGGGGAGGCCTGACAAAATGCATAAAACGGCAAAACGTTCCGCCCAGGCAGTAGCAACCGGTGTATTAGCGCTTGCACTGGCACTGACCGGCTGCAGCTCGAACAACACGAACAGCAAGACAGCCAATGGAGGAACCGCTAGTCCAGCGGCGAACGGGGACGACAATTCACCGGCAACATTCTCGGTATTTATGAGTGGTCCCGGGCAGCAGCCTACGGCGGACAACAAGATTCTGAAACTGATTAAAGAAAAGACCGGCGTCAGCTTCAATATGGAATTTCTGGTGGGTGACCTGCAGCAAAAGCTGGGGGTAATGATTGCCGGAGGCGACTACCCGGACATTATGTCGGGGGATGACAAATTAATCAATGCCAAAGCTTATATTCCCCTTGAGGACTTGATTGAGAAGTACGCACCCAACCTGAAAAAGCATTATGCCGCAGTATGGAATCAGATCAAGGATGAGAGCGACGGCCACATTTACGTTCTGCCAAGCTATGGCGTATATCAAGGAAAAATTACTGAACCGACTTACCAGGGACCCGGCTTCTGGCTTCAAAAGGCAGTGCTTGAGGAGATGGGATATCCGACCCCAAAGACCTTGGACGAGTATTTCGATATCATCGCAAAATATAAAGAAAAGCACCCGGATATGATCGGATTTGAATCGCTCAACTTCGATTGGCGTGTATTCCCGCTCCAGAATGCTCCTGAGCATTTATCCGGCCATCCCAATGACGGAGCGGTTATTGTAGACAACAACAAAGCGCAAATTTTTGCTGATAAGGATATTGCCAAGACCTATTATAAGAAGCTCAATGAGATTAACGCTCAGGGTCTGATGGACAAAGAAGCCTTCGTACAGAACTATGACCAGTATCTGGCAAAGATCGCAAGCGGCAAGGTCATCGGTATGTTTGACCAGCACTGGAACTTCCAGGATGGCGAAACATCCTTGATCTCCCAAGGGAAAATTCAGAATACGTATATCGGCTTTCCGCTGCTCTATCCGGGCGCCCAGGAATGGTACCGTGACCGTGGAGCTGTCGGCACCAACCGCGGCTTCGGGATTTCGATCAATGCCAAGGACCCTGTGCGGATTATCAAATTCTGGGATCAGATGATTACGGAAGATTGGCAGAAAACGATCCAATGGGGAATCAAAGGCGAGGACTATGAGGTGAAGGATGACGGTACGTTCTACCGGACGCCGGAGCAACGGGCAAACGCAGATAAAACAAGCTGGCAGTTGGCTAACAAAATCACAACCATGCACGGTTATATGCCTAAGATTCAAGGTACCTACAGCGACGGGAATTCAGCAGATCCCGGAACCCAGCCGCAGGAATTCTTCGACAGTCTGAAGCCTTACGATCAGAAAATCCTGAAGGCTTACAACAAGAAATCTTGGTCTGAGTTCTTCAAGGAACCGAAAGAAAATAATATCTACTTCCCAGCCTACTCCATCGTTCTTAAGGACGGTTCACCGGCTCAACTGGCGCAGTCCAAGCTCAATGACCTTCAAGTCAAGTATTTGCCGAAGGCCATAATGGCCAGTCCGGCCGAATTTGAAAGTGTCTGGACGGATTATGTCAACCAGATTCATAAACTGGATATCAAGGCATATGAAGACCGGATGAATGAAGGCATCCAGCAGCGCATCAAAAACTGGAGCGTGAAGTAGTGTAATTCAAAGCTGGAAACAGAGCGGGAAATCGTATTTCCCGCTCTTCATGAATCTGGATAATGTGGAGAGAATGATTTTACAGGAGGGGAATACTACATGTCTGATACCGTACTGGACAAACAGGTCAAAACACAGAAGACCCGAAAACGCAAAGTCGATCCGGAAATCGGTGTGAGCCTTAGCTGGAAGACGCTGAAAATGCAGAAGCAGCTTATTTTTATGTCCGTGCCAATTGCCATTTATCTGATTATCTTCAATTATGCGCCCATTTGGGGCTGGCTGATGGCCTTTCAGAACTACCGTCCGGCGCTTCCCTTCGGCAAGCAGGAATGGGCAGGCTTACAGCAGTTCAAATTTCTATTTTCGGATGATACCTTTATGCTGGTGCTGCGCAATACGCTCGCCATGAGCTTTATTAACCTTGTGCTTGGGTTTGCTACGGCGATTGTCCTCGCTTTGCTGCTAAATGAGATCAGAGTCAAGCTTTTCAAACGTACGGTTCAAACGATTTCGTATTTACCACACTTCTTGTCCTGGGTCATCGCAGCGGGCATCGTTGCTACTTCGCTGTCGGTTGACGACGGAATTGTCAATGTAATTCTAATGAAGCTTCACCTAATTAAAGAACCGATAATGTGGCTTAGTGAAGGGAAATATTTCTGGGGCATTGTCGGGGCCTCGAACGTGTGGAAAGAGGTGGGCTGGAACACCATCATTTATCTGGCGGCCATTACCTCGATAGATCCTTCTCTCTATGAGGCAGCGTCCATGGACGGCGCCAAACGTTTTCAAAAAATGCGCTATGTCACTCTTCCGGGGATTAAAGCCACTTTCGTGATTTTGCTAATTATGAATATCGGACATATTCTGGATGCCGGCTTTGAAATCCAATATTTGCTTGGCAACGGGCTTGTTGTGGACTGGTCGCAGACCATTGATATCTTTGTACTGAAGTATGGTATCTCCATGGGGAACTACTCTCTGGCTACGGCGGCAGGGATCTTCAAAACCATCGTCAGTGTCGTTCTCGTATTCATTGCAAATTATATCGCAAAACGCCTCGGCGAAGAGCGGTTAGTATAGAGGAGGAAGCCATATGAAAGCTGTGACGAAAAGCTCAGACCGCTTTGAGCCGATCATATTTCATACGATAAATACGATATTTATGCTCTTTGTGGTTGCCATCACGCTCTATCCATTTCTCCACACGCTGGCTGTTTCATTAAATGACGGAAGCGACACTCTTGCTGGCGGAATTTATTTCTGGCCCCGTGCCTGGACCTTGGAGAATTATAGAGCCGTCTTTATTTCAGGAACGATCTACCATGCCGCTTTTATCTCCGTGTCCCGTACGGTGCTCTCGACGGTGTTCGGCGTGTTTCTGACCACCATGCTGGCGTATACACTGGCGCAGCCGCAATACATTTTCCGTAAAAAAATCAGTATGCTGTTCATCCTGACCATGTATTTCAATGCCGGCCTGATTCCGAACTACTTCCTTATTAAAAATCTGGGTCTGCTTCATAGCTTCATGGTCTATATCCTGCCAAGCCTGGTCAGCGCGTTCAACCTGATTATCATCCGGACGTATATCCGCTCCCTTCCAGGCAGCCTTACGGAATCGGCGAAGATCGACGGGGCGGGGGATTTCAAGATCTTCTGGAAAATCATCTTCCCGCTGTGTACTCCCGTACTGGCAACCGTGGCTTTGTTCATCGCCGTAGGCGCATGGAACTCCTGGTTTGACACGTTCCTGTATGCTTCCTCAGATATCAAGCTTAGCACGCTGCAATATGAAATGATGAAGCTGCTCGGGTCCACCATGAGCACGAACAACGATCCTTCGTTGCTGGCGGGCAATCAGAACAATCAGGTGCAGGCAATGGTGACACCGGCTTCCATCCGTGCAGCCATCACCATTGTTACCGCCGTGCCAATTTTGTTCGTGTACCCTTTCTTGCAGAAATATTTCGTGGTAGGATTGAATTTAGGAAGTGTTAAAGAATAACTGAAGTGTTATATATAGATACTATGTAAAAACCGTTTCGGCATCGACCGGAGCGGTTTCTCCCGTTCCATAACTGTGAGCTTGCCGGAATCAAAATTTAGGAATAAAGATGGTGATGCCAATGCTTAAGGTACTGTTTGCCGACGATGAACCGCTGATGCTTGAAGGGCTGCGATTCTTGGTAGACTGGGAGAAGCTGGACTTTGAAGTGTGCGGAGAAGCCCTGGATGGCGAAGATGCGCTGCAGCTTATTCATAGCACACGGCCTGATTTGGTTATAACCGATGTACGGATGCCTGTGATTGACGGCCTTGGACTCATTGGAAAATTTCATGAAAGCGATTTCCAGCCGAAATTCATCATTATAAGCGGTTATGCCGATTTTGGGTATGCCAAGGAAGCTCTTGGATATGGTGTGTCGAACTATTTGACCAAACCCTTGGATGAAAAAGAATTGACAGAGGCTCTGCAGACTGTAGCCGAACAAATCCACGCTGAGCGCAAGCTTGCTTCAAGACGGGAAATGCTCTCCGCCTTCATGCAGGCGGAAACCGTTTCACGCCTTCTGATGCGTCAGAATACTGCGGAAGAAGTGAGAGATGCGCTTAAGGCGCTTGATATCCATCCTGGCTCCCGGATATGCTGTGTACTGGCCCAAGGGGACTCGCCCGACAACTCATACTTGCGAAGCCAAGTGTATTCCAGGAATGTCAAGGAAATGTTCCGCAATCTAACGGTGTATCCTTTTATGGCCGGAAGCCATAAGATTGGTTACTTGCTGGTCTCCCCGCAGGAAGGCCCCGCGCTTGAACCGAGGCTGCTGGCAAGCTGGGTCAATGAAGTGCGGACTCAATACAATGGAGAGGTTCTATTCTCGGCAAGCCTTGAGCATCATGGGACAGAATTTCTGAATGCAGCTTATCATGAAGCGCTGGCCGCCGAACTATGCCGGCATGATCTGAACAGCCGCGAAATTGGCTTCTTTCAGAAGCAGGACAAGGATCAAATGGCAATGCTTCCGGCAGGGCTGAAGAAGTCGCTGCTCCAATCGGTGACCGAAGGGCAGTTTGACCTATTAAGCTCCCAATTAAGCGATATAATTAAAATTTTCTCGGCGGACACTACTTCAAGTGCATGGATTGATGCTTTTCTAAGCAGCATTAAAGCTGAATTGCTCCGTGAAATCGACGCCAGAGGAGGAGACTCGGCAATTTGGGCCGCTAAATGGTTTCCGCCCCGGGTAACCGCCTGTAGCTTACCGCTGCTTGAGCGGCAGACGGAGGAGGATCTGCACGAAGTTGCAGAATGGTTCGCCTCAGCGGACAACAATCAGGAGGACCTGCTTGTTACGGCGGCGATGGACTATGCCCGGGCGCATTATCAGGAGAAGCTGAAGCTGCAGGACATTGCAAAGCAGTTGCATGTGAATGCTGCTTACCTGGGACAACGAATCAGAAAAAGCTATGGCATCTCCTTCAATGATTTCCTCCATGAATATCGTATTGAAGAAGCCAAGAAACTGCTGCGCCGGACGGATATGTGTATTTCGGATATCTCGGGGCGTGTGGGATATTCAGACGCTGATTTGTTCGCTGCCAAGTTCAAAGAGCTGAATGGTGTCTCGCCTTCGGTGTATAAGAAGGGTTAATTCAAGGGGGAGGAGGGGAGCGGCATGAAGGGTACACGCAAACCATCTGCCATCGTAAATGATATCCCGCTCAAATATAAATTTCTGTTTATCTATCTGCTATGCGTTCTTGTCCCCATACTCAGCATTAACGCTCTCTTCTATGTTCAGATCAGCCGTAATGTGGATGCCCGTGAAAGGGAGAATCTTGAGATTTCTGCAGAGCGGGTGGTCTATGATTTCATGCAAATCGTGAATGAATGTGTGGCGATCAGCAATACGGTTGCCGCAGACCGTTCCTATAATGAAATTATGGATTATACTTATCCAGATAACGAGGCTTATTATGAGGCCTACAACAATGTTCTGAGGGATAAGCTGAGGCAATACAGCAATCTGCATTCCTACATTTACTGGATGGGGGTGTATACTACGAATCCGACTATCCAGAGCGGCGGCAGTTATTTTGTTTTGTCCGATAGCGACAAGGAGAGTGAATGGTACCGCAAAATTTCCAGTGGCACGGATAAGGTGCTGTTAACCTCATATCAGGGAATCAACCCGCTCAATCCGCCTCAGCAGGAGGTGTTTGTCAGCCTTATCCGCAAATTGGACAGCTTTACAGGACAGCCTTACCATAAATATCTGCGAATTGATCTGCGGTTAAGCAGTGTGCAGGAGCTGTTTCAGAAAGAACGCGACTATTTGCGGTTCAAGCTTCTGGATGATCAGAGCCGCATTGTGCTGGAATCGGATCATTCCTACTACTCACTGGATAAAAACGTCTTGTTAAACGTTGATACGGACGATAGCCAGTCGTCCAAGCAAATTGTCCGCACTTTGGGCAATGCAGGGTATACGAAGGACTGGAGGCTGATCGGAACCCCGGAGGGCCGAGAGGTTAATCATGAAATGAGCCGTGCGCTTCGAGTCTCGCTGATTTTTGCGCTGCTGACGATAATTATCCCTACTCTATTGATGATTGTAATTTTACAATCGTATAATCTGAGGGTCAGATTGCTCTATAAGCATATGAAGCTTGTCAAATACGAACAGTTTGAGAGCATTGATATGTATGAGGGGAAGGACGAGATCGGCGGTTTGATCCGCAGCTTCAATCTAATGACGGAGAAAATTCGCGACTTGATCAATGATGTGTATAAGCTGGAAATTCAGAAAAAGGACCTTGAGCTAGAACGGGTAAGAGCTGAATTGAACTATCTGGAAAGTCAGGTGGACCCGCATTTCCTCTTTAATACGTTGAACGCCATATTGGTCATTTGCAAGAAATACAAGTATGAAGAGGTCACCTATGTGATTCAGAATCTGGCCCTAATTCTGCGCAGACTACTAAGCTGGAAGGACGATCTGATCACCGTCGAGGAAGAAATATCTTTTGTTGAAATGTATCTGCAGATTGAAAAGTTTCGCTTTCAGAGCCGGTTCACTTACGATATTGATATTGACCCCGCCGTGCTGAATTGCAGGATTCCCAAAATGAGCGTCCAGGCACTGGTGGAGAATTCCTGCAAGCATGGCCTGCAGTCGGTCAAAGGTCCAAGGAAGATTCACGTATATGCGACTAAGAACGACGCTGGTCTAATGATTGTTGTGACTGACAACGGTAAGGGAATCGGGAAGGAGAAGCTGGAATGGATCGAGTCCCACCTGCAATCGGAGCAAGACTCCGGCAAAAATATCGGGCTCCGAAATGTCTATAAGCGCCTGATGATGTATTATGACGGCAGAGCCCGGTTCACCATAGAGAGCACTGAGTATGAACGGACGTCTATCATAATTCAAATCCCCATGGATCTGACAATGGTTCCCAAAGTGGAGGATTCACATGTATAAAGTTGTTTTGGCAGACGATGAAACGATTTCATTAGAGGGATTAAGAACGTTGACGGATTGGGAGGAATTGGGCTTTGAGATCTGCGGAGCATGCGAGAACGGGGAAGAAGCGTTAAGCGCGGCTGCTGAGTGTTCGCCGGACCTTGTGATTACAGATATCCGCATGCCCGGTATGGATGGCCTTGAGCTAATCAAGCGCATCCGTCAGATGCATATGGAGCAGCCTGTCTTCATTGTCCTCAGCGGTTACGACGAGTTCGAATACGCACGGACAGCACTCCGTTATGGTGTGAGACACTATTTGTTGAAGCCTGTCGTTGAAGCGGAGTGGGAGAAGGCGCTGGCCTCCATTACGGACGAGTTGGAAGCGCGCGTCAAGCAGAAGCTGCAGCAGGCCATGCTGGCGAACCGGCTTCTTCCCGTTGCCATTGCCCGTATGCTTGAAGGGCAATGGGCGGAGCCGGAAGAGGAGCTTGCCGAACAAATGGATCGTCTGGACGAGACAGTTTCGGGATGGACTTATATACATGTGGATGGCCCCAAAAGCAACATCACGGAAATCTGCCGGGAGCTGGCCGGCTCGGTGGGCGCCTTGTTCATTGATTTATCCGGCGATCAGGCGGGGCTTGTTGTGGAGAGCTCAGCCCGGGCGGCGGAGCTCGCTGAGGGGATATATGCCGACTTGTCAAAAAACAGCCTGAAAGGGTATGTGAGTATCGGGCCGAGTGTGCATTCTCTTCGGGAGCTGCCCGTCTCCTATAGGGTGGCTGCGGGGGCCGCTGCGCGTCACTTGTTCTATTCGGAGGGAGGCGGCCCCATTGATACGGCCACGGATGCCCGGAGCAAGCTTAGTTATACTCTTCCTGCCGCAGGTCTGACAGAGGAGCTGATGAATGCAGTAGAAAGATTGCAGGACCAGAAGGCCAGCGATAAATTAAAGGAAATGTTCAGGATGTTCAGACAGGATAGGACGGCTCCTGAGGTTGTTCAGATGACCAGCATTGATATCGTGCTGAAAAGTATAGAGCTGGTGCAGGAGTTCGGAGGGACGGCTGAGCAGTGGAGCGACTCTTTTGATTTTTTTAGAACAGAGCCAAAGTCGCTTGCAGCTCTGGAAGACACACTTCAGGTAGTGTTGAATTCCTGTATGGAATATATCCGGCAGCACAAGGGCCGCAGCTCCGAGCATCCGCTTATACGGGTGGAATACTTCTTGAAGGACAATTATTCCAAGCCGTTGACGATAAAAGAGATTGCGGAGCAATTCTATATCAATCCGGTGTATTTGGGTCAGGCTTTTATCAAGAAGCATGGAATCAGCATTCTGGAGTATATTCATGATTTGCGTATAGAAGCAGCCAAAAAGTGGCTGATCGAAACAAACGACACCGTTCGAAGCATTGCGGATAATGTAGGTTATATGCATTACCATCATTTTCTGAGAGAGTTCGAGAAACGGAATGCGCTGAAGCCCGTCGCTTACCGCAACCAGGTACGAGGTGAAGGATGATGGGTATGTTTCTTTAATCTTGGTAATGGAAAACGCATACAAAAACGATATCATGAACTTGAACTGTCTGAATGATTGAATTGGAAAGCGCGAGACTGGAGGCTCTACAACGGCTATAACGAGACCGATCCTGTCAAGCGCAACAAAATCATGGAGGGAATCAAATGACAAATCAACTGACTCAGGCTGTTGGAAAGATCCCGGCAAACGGAAATCCGCTGGTTGCACACAGATACGGAGCTGATCCTTATGCACTGGTATTCGGGGACAGGGTCTATCTGTACATGACCAATGACGCGCTGGAGTACGACGGGAACGGCACGGTGAAGGAGAACACCTACAGCAGCATCAATAAGATTGCGGTAATTTCCTCCGGTGATCTGGTCAACTGGACCGATCACGGCGAGATCGCGGTGGCCGGACCTGAAGGGGCGGCCAAGTGGGCTACCCAATCATGGGCGCCGGCGGCAGCCCACAAAGTGATCGACGGTAAGAATAAGTTCTTCCTGTACTTTGCCAATAATGCCAGCGGCATCGGCGTTCTGTCGAGTGACAGTCCGGTGGGGCCATGGATTGACCCTATAGGAGAGGCGCTGATTCTGCGCTCCACCCCGGGGGTCGAGGCTGTAACCTGGCTGTTCGATCCGGCGGTTCTGGTCGATGACGACGGCAAGGGCTACATTTATTTCGGAGGCGGAGTCCCGGAAGGACAGTTCGCGGAGCCTGGCACAGCAAGGGTCATGATGCTGGGGGATGATATGACCAGTGTAACGGGTACTGCTGAGGTTATCCCGGCCCCCTTCATGTTCGAGGATGCCGGGATACATAAGCGGAACGGTGTCTACTACTATACGTACTGCTCGAACTTCTATGACGGGGAGCGTCCGGAAGGTTGTCCGCCTGCGGGAGAGATTGCGTATATGACGAGCGGCAAGCCAATGGGCCCCTGGACATATCATGAGACGATTTTGAAGAATCCGGGCCATTTCTTCGGAGTATCCGGCAATAATCATCATGCAATTTTCCAATTTCATGATGCATGGTACATCGCTTATCATGCGCAGACCTTGTCCAAGGCACAGGGCATTGCGAACGGCTACCGTTCGACGCATCTCAACCGCCTCTCCCATCATGAGGATGGCACCATTCAGGATATTGAAGCCGACTACAAGGGCGTGCAGCAGACCAAAGCCCTGAATCCATATGAACGTGTACAGGCATCTACGATGGGGTGGAGTGCGGGTGTGAAGACGGAATTCAAGGCAGCCCGGGAAGAATGGATTGTAACGGATATTGACAATGGCGACTGGATCGGGATGTCCGGAGTAGACTTCGGAAGCCATGGGGCTGAAGCATTCAGCGCTTCGGTTATGGTCCTTGAGGGCGGCGGTACCCTTGAGCTGCATCTGGATGAACCGGGCGGCATACTGGTCGGCAAGCTGTCTATACCCGGGACGAATGGGCCGGATGCATGGGTGGAGCTGAAGACGGAGGTCAAGGGAGCAGAAGGAGTGCACCATCTGTACCTGGTGTTTGCGGGCGAAAGCGGGACCGGCCTGTTCAAGCTGGAGTCCTGGCAATTTACGGAGCAGCGGGGCTAAGTCCAAGGAGGGCAATACATTGAATAACACCATCATTACCAATCCTATTATATGGGCAGATGTTCCGGATGTTGACGTTATCCGGGTTGGGCCTGTGTTCTATATGGTCAGCACCAGCATGCATTGCATGCCGGGCTGTCCGATTATGAAATCGGTTAACCTGAACGATTGGGAAATCGTTAATTATGTATATGATACCTTTGAGGATAACGAGGCCCACCGGCTGCAGGACGGTAAAGGCATTTACGGCAAAGGCTCCTGGGCGGCATCCCTCCGTTACAGGGACGGGTTCTACTACGTCATCTTCTCATCCAATGACATGGATCAATGCTATATCTACCGGACAGGGGATATTGAGCATGGGACATGGGAGCGTTCGGTAATTGCGGGGCTTCATCATGATCCGGGTCTGCTGCTGGATGACGATAACCGCAGCTATGTGATCTACGGGAACGGCGATATCCGAATCAAGGAGCTGACGGAGGATCTGACGTCGGTGAAGCCCGGCGGAACCGACCAGTTGCTGCTTGAAGGCGAACGGGAAGAAATCGGGCTGCGGATTGAAGGCTGCCATGCGTATAAGCTGAATGGTTATTACTATTTATTCTTTATTGAATGGCCGAGAACCGGCAATCAGCGCAGACGCCAGCTATGCTACCGTTCTCGCGAGCTTCTGGGTCCCTATGAGCGGCGGATCATTCTGGATGATGCGCTGGGCTACCATAATAACGGTGTCGCGCAAGGCGGCATTGTTGATACTCTGGGTGGCGATTGGTACACGGTGCTGTTCCAGGATCATAATGCCGTCGGACGGATTCCCTGCGTGTTCCCCGTGAGCTGGGAGAACGATTGGCCGGTTATCGGGGAGAACGGCACGGCGCCGCAGATCTTTGCGACGAAGCTTCCTGCTGCGGCGCCGAAGCCGCTTGTCATCAGCGATGAGTTCGATTATCCGGTCAATCGGCTGGCGTTGAACTGGCAGTGGAATCATAACCCTGACAACGGGTTATGGTCTGTCACTGAGCGGCCGGGGCATCTGCGGCTGCGCACCGGGCAAGCTGCGGACAGCATCCTGCAGGCGCGCAATACACTGACGCAGCGAACGGAAGGCCCGGCCTGCAGCGCGGAGACGGTGCTGGACCTCTCCGGCCTGCTGCCCGGCGACCGGGCGGGTATGGTTGCGCTTCAAAGCGGATTTGGCACAGTCGGAATCGCCGCCGGGGAGCAAGGCATGTTCCGCGTGATTATGTGTGTCAACGGCGGTGACGGCTGCGAGGAGATCGTGGAGAGTATAGCGTTCACGGGTGACCGGGTTTATTTTAGAATTGATTTCAATTTTGAGAACGGCCTGGATCGGGCCAATTTCTTCTATTCGGAGGACGGAACCGATTGGAAGCCGATTGGCCGGACGCTGTACATGGTATATACACTGGATCATTTTATGGGCTACCGGGTGGGCTTGTTCAATTATGCAACCAGGCTGTCCGGCGGCTATGCCGATTTCGATTATTTCCATTATCATCGGCAGAATTAGGTGTGGACCGCTTCATATTAGTTGTCCGCCGGGGTTTCCGGTTCTTTGTAGGCAAGCTTGTCACGGTAGGCCCGGGGGGAATAGCCGGTAAGCTGCCGAAACTGCCGGCAGAAATGCTCCACATTGGCATAGCCGCAGAGCGCTGCAATTTCGGAAATTTTGTATGGGCCAAAGCCAAGCTTTTCTTTGGCCAGCCGAATCCGGCAATGAATGACATCCTCCATGCAGGAAATACCGAAGGTTGATTTATATATGGTTTGCAGATAACCTGCGCTTATGTGCAGATACTCGGCCATGGATGAAACAGTCCAAGGGTGGCCCGGGTTACTGTACAGAGTCTTGCGCAAATTCAGTAAATTATAATATTGCGGAATCAGCTTGTCCTGGGACGCTTCGCACAGCTTGTTGAAGAAGATTCTGAACAGATAGTCGATGGTAAGCTCCCGGTAGTCGTTCTGAAAAGTGTTCTCCAGGGTCAACAATTGAAATAACTGATGGCAATAGCCGGGGTCCGGCAGCGAGAAGGGCACACCAACAGGCAAAGCATTTTCTGTAATATAGGATTCGTCCGCATCGAAACGGACCCAGTCGTTAACGTATTTATTGGAACAAGCACGGTAAAAAATGGTGTGCTTAGGCGGATATAGAACAACAGAGTGTGCGGGATATTCCTTCAATTCTCCGTTAACTTCAAACAATGCCGCAGTTTGTGTGAGTACCAGAAGCCAGGCATCCAGCCCTTCGGGTATGCTGTATACAAAGTCGTATGGATGAGCAGCATCATATTCTACGTAGTGAATTGTGGGCATTGGCTCCCCCTTTATTTGGATAGATCAATTATTGGACAGGAAATATCATTGTTTGGAATTCACTGGTTTTCTATAATTTATATTGTAAACAAAGGGCATCTGGGAATATCTCTGAATTCTATCACTGATTTACGATTGTCTGGCCATTAGAAATTATCAATATGAAGGAGGGCTATGTGCTTCATGATACCACAACAAAACAAAGATCGGAATTATATCCTTAGCTATACCCGGCTGCTGCAAGAAGCAGAAGTATATATTCTGAAAGGAGCAAAGCGATGTTAAGAGTAGTACGTGTGGAGAATGGTATAGTACAAGGTCTGTCTGCGGCTGATCCGCGCATTACCAGCTTCAAGGGAATTCCGTTTGCGGCCCCGCCTGTGGGGGAGAACCGCTGGCGTGCTCCTCAGCCTGCGCAAAACTGGGAAGGTGAATTGAAAGCGTTTGATTTTGCCCCCATGTCGATGCAGGCTCCGACTGTCATAGATGTGAATAATATTTATTCCCGCGAATGGGCGGTCGATCCGGAGCTTCCGATGGAAGAGGACTGTCTTTACCTGAATGTCTGGACACCGGCGGTCAGCGCGGATGAGAAGCTTCCCGTCTTTGTATGGTATTTTGGCGGAGGACTTCAGGTCGGCCATACGGCTGAAATGGAGTTTGACGGCGAACGCATTGCCCGCCGGGGGGTTGTCGTAGTGACCGTGAATTACCGTCTGAATGCCTTTGGCTTTTTGAGTCATCCCGAGATTACTGCCGAATCTCCCGGGGCTCCCGCGAATTTCGGGCATCTGGATCAGCAGGCGGGTACGCAGTGGGTGAAACGCAATATCGCCTCTTTTGGCGGAGACCCTGACCTGATCACCATCGGGGGACAATCCGCCGGCGGCGGAAGTGTGCTGAGCCAATTGACCTCGCCGCAGAATGAAGGGCTGTTTCAGCGGGCCGTGATTATGAGCGGGATTTTTACGCCGCTGTACCCGAACAACCCGGTGCCTCCGATGGACCGTACTCTCACTGAGGCCGAAGAAGAGGGAGCGGCCTTCTTTGAATTTATGGGGGTATCGACTCTGGAAGAGGCCCGCAGGCTGGATGCAGTCTATATCCGCGATAAAATGCTGGAATACGGCATCTTCTGGGGGACGGTCATAGATGATCAGTACTGTCCGGGCAACCCGTATAACCTTTTTCTGAAGGGGCAGCACCATAAGGTGCCGGTCATGCTGGGCAATACCTCCTCCGAATTTTTCGGTGTTCCCGATACCGGCAGCGTGGAAGAATTCAGAGCCTTGGCTGTTGAAATGTTCGGCGGAGAAGCGGAGGAGTATCTTAAGTTATGCGCCGCTGATGCAGGGAAGCTGGAGGAGATGCTTCAGAGGGCTTCCGTGAGCAATATTGAATATGCAGTCCGTGTTGCCGTTAAGGCCAACAGCGATTCCGGCAGCGGTGTCCCGATGTATTATTACACCTTTGCTGCCGAAATTCCGGGCTGGGATAATCCGGGAACCTTCCATTCGGTGGATCTGTGGTTTCACTTTGAAACGCTGGCCAAATGCTGGCGGCCTTTTGTGGGCAAACACTACGATCTTGCCCGCCAGATGTGCAATTATCTGGCTTATTTCATTGGGACGGGCGATCCGAACGGCAAAGATTCCACCGGCGCGGAGCTGCCTCTCTGGAAGCCGTGTACGCCGGAAGCGCCTTACGGCATGGTTTTTGCGGATAAGGCAGAATTTGTGAAGGAGCCTCCGGGTGAGGTTATGCAATTTCTGGTTGAGCAGCATTTCAAGCGTTAATCCAATTCATATCTAAGAGAGGAATGAGCGGCATGAACGAGAGCAGTCCGAAGGATACGATACCCACTGCCGGGTACGACACGGAGAGGGAAGGGATTGCGCGGGGAGAGATCAGTACTATAGAATATCCCTCCACAACGGTAGGCAGCACCCGGAAGGCAATGGTCTATACGCCGCCCGGCTATTCTGCCGGCCGGGAATACAGTGTCTTGTATCTGCTGCACGGGATCGGCGGAGATGAGCTGGAATGGTACAATCACGGCAAGCCCCAGATCATTCTGGACAATCTGTATGCCGATCGTAAGCTGAAGCCCATGATCGTCGTTCTTCCGAACGGCCGGGCGATGCGGAATGACCGGGCGGAAGGAGATATTTTTGCTCCCGACAAGCTACAGGCCTTCGAGACCTTCGAAGCGGATTTGCTCCATGATCTTATCCCCTATATCGAAGCGAATTATTCGGTCCTGACGGACCGGATGCACCGCGCCATTGCCGGATTATCCATGGGCGGAGGGCAATCCCTGAATATCGGTCTGAACAATCTGGACCGGTTCGCCTGGATTGGGGCGTTCTCCCCGGCGCCCAATACGAAGCTGCCCGAGCTGCTGGTGCCGGAACCGCAGAGGGCCGCCGAACTGCTCAGCCTGCTCTGGCTATCCTGCGGTGACCTGGACAATCTCAAGAATGTCAGTGACCGGACCCATGCCTATTTATCGCAGCAATCCGTGCCGCATATCTGGGTGGAAGAGAACGGTGACCACGATTGGCCGGTCTGGAAGAACGGCTTATACCAGTTCTCCAAGCTCATATTTTAGCCCAACGCCTGCTGATATCCCCTGCTTGTAGCTGCAACTGAATACGATAAAAAAAGGGGGCGTTCCCAACAGACCGGCTATGGCTGTTGGGAATGCCCCTTATTCCTGCAATGATTTATTTACTCGCGACCGCATCGGCACGCATTTTAATGATTTTTTGTGCTCTTTCCGTATCCGTCGCAAGGACATCATTCCAGCCGAGACCGACCACATCGGTCTTCAGCTTGGTCCAGAGCTGATCGAATTCGGCCTGATCCTTGGCAAATATCATTTTCCAGGAGGTGTTCTTAACATAATCCGAAATCTGGCTTCGCTTATTCTTGATGTCCGACGAATCCGATCCTAGGCTTGTATTAATGTTGGGTACGATATCTATCATATTGTTTTTCTGATAGTACTCTGTAGGTGTGACTGCATTATACGCCTTCTGCCATTCCGTAGTCAGAACAGTCTTGTTCGCCTCTATGGTTGAGCTCCAATAAGTGCTGTTGTAGAATTCCTTCGTTTCGGGATCTACTACAAAATCACTCATAATCATAGTGTTAAGCTTGCTCTGCCCGTCTTGATATCCTCCGCCTCCATACTCCTCAGGAACGGGGGTATTGTTCTGGAAAGCGGTCTGGCCCACTTCAGTCAGCTTGAACTTGCCGTCTGCCGTTTTTTCATAATTGAAGCCTTCGAATCCATTGGTGTAGTAGCGCAGACCTTCAGGGGAGGCCAGCCAGTCCATAAATTCAATGATTCTGTCAGGATTCTTCGCTTTCGAGCCGACAGCAAATACTCTTCCGTTCCCGAAGTAGGCATCACTGCTCTGAATAATATGGGTATCGGCAATCGGAATGGCAACATTGCCATCGCCTTTATTGCCTCTTTCAATGGTATTGTAGAAGCCCCTTTGCCATGAATACCATAAGAGCAGAACCTGTTTGCCGGTCAGCTTCTCAGAGACCTTATTCCAATCCTGGGATGGCGAGTCAGGGTCAACCAGCCCCATCTTATTGGCGTCATAATAGAACTTAAGGATTTTCTTGTACATACTGTTGTCGTCAATGAGCGGAACGATATCGCCTTTTGCATTCAATTGAATTGTTGTGGTCCCGGTGGGCTGCTCATAGCCATACCAGTTGCTTAACCAACGAACGTTCTCCATGCTTCCGTTGTCCCAATCCTTCCACAGAGTAATTGGAACGATTGGTTTTCCGTCCGGCGTTTTGGGATATTTCGCCTGCATTTGTTTCAGAGCGTTCATCAGATCCGTGAGATTGTTCAGTTTGGGGGAGCCTATCCCCTTGTAATAATCCCAAGGCAGCATTGGACTGGAGTAAGGGATTTCTTCCGAGAAGGTTGTTGGGGAGGTGTCCGATACAAAGGTCGGCAGCCCATAAATTTTGCCTTCAGGATTTGTAGCTTCGAATGCAGCATTGAAGGGTTTGAAGTGATTGTCAACATATTTGGAGAGGTATTCGGTATTCTTGATCTTATCCGTAATATCCATAATTAGTCCTGCCGGAATCAATTCCTCCAACTGGCTGTTGTCGATAATCAGCAGGTCTCCCAGATCTCCCGATGCCGACCTTGTCTTGTATAACTGGTCACCGGCAACCTGCGGAGAAAGAATATTTAATGTGATATTGAATTTATCCTTAATTAGCTTTCCGTACCATCCGGTCTGTTCTCCCTGGTAATTCGCCGCATTGTCAAACACGGTAATTGTCAGAGGTTTGCTGTGATCAATCCCTGTCTCCGGATTGGATGACCCGGTTGCTGTACCCGCGTTGCCTGAATTGCTGCTGCATCCGCTGATTGCGGCCGTTCCCAGAAGGATGGAGATCCCAAGCAACAGCATCGGATTGTTGGCCAGCTTTCTGTGTTTATTCATTTACAGCCCCCCAAATGATTAATTTATCATAATAGTGCAAATTAACCTTTGACTGCACCAATTATAATTCCTTTTACAAAAAACCTTTGAAAAATCGGATAAACCAGCAGAATAGGCGCAACTACGATAATCGTAACTGTCATGCGGATGGACGTGGTGGTTTGCTTGGTGGCCAGACTTGCCATAGCTGTTGATCCGGCATTTTGCAGATTGACCATGGTGGATAAGGAGCTAGCCTGATTGATGTAGTTATACAGAATAAACTGCAAACTGTATAATTTGCTGTCGGTCACCAGCAGCAGCGTATCCTGAAAGGAATTCCACTGGTTGACCGCCGAGAATATGGCGACTGTCGCGAGTATCGGTTTGCTGATGGGCAGGATAACCTTGTAAAAGATCGTGATCGTGCCGGCTCCGTCAATACTTGCCGCCTGCTGCAGTTCCTTCGGCGTGGATTCCACAAACGTCTTCACAAGAATGATGAAAAATGGAGCTACGATGGATGGCAGGATGTACGCCAGGAAGTTGTTGGTCAGATGCAGGGAGCGCATAGTCAGATACCAGGGGATAATTCCGGCACTGAAAAACATCGTAATAATGGTGAAGCGATACCAGAATTTTTTGCCCCACATATCCTCCTGAGCAAACATAAATCCCAAAAAGGCAGAGGCTCCAACCGTCAAAATCGTTCCTATAACCGTTCTCCCCAATGAAACGACAAATGCATTCCACAGTCCCGGTATTTTAAAGACATCAATGTAGTTCTGGAAATGGATTTGCTTCGGCAAGAATACAATTTCACCTTTGGCGCTGAGATCGTTGGCGCTTATGGTGTTGATAATGATCGAGTAAAACGGATAGATACAAATAAATGCAAAGAGTGAGAACAGGATATAGTTCGTTACAGAAATCACTTTGTCGGTTGTACTGACCTGCATTTTAATTTTTTTGGAGAAGCGGCTGTTATGTTCTTTAGCATTCGGCGCAAGCCCTGTTTGGTTGTCACTCATACGATGCCCTCTCCCCTTAACATTTTGGACAGCCCGTTTACAAAAAAGAGAAGCACAACACTGATCAGGCTTTTCAGCATACTGATGGCAACGGAAACGGAATAGCTGCCGCCGCCCATGGCCAGATTGTATACATATAAATCCAGTACTTGTATGGTGTCCTTATTAAATGCATTCTGAAAAACGAAATATTGCTCCAGTCCATTATTGAGGAAGCTGGCAATCTGGAGCATCAGGAGAACAAAATAAGTCGGCAGCATACTTGGCAAAACCACATGACGTATGACCTGCATTCTTGTTGCGCCGTCTACATAAGCTGCTTCATACAGGGATTCATCAATTCCCATAATCGCCGCAATATACAGAATGGCCGACCAGCCCAATGTTTTCCATGTAGCCCAAAACCACATCGTAACCCAGACATGGTCCGAGTTTTGGAGGAAGAGTACAGGTGAATCAATAAGACCCATTTGGCTCAAAAAGCCGTTAACTGCCCCTTCACTTGAGAACATAGAGAACGCCAGGGAGTATACCAATACCCAACTGATAAAGTTTGGCAGCGTGGTTACCGTCTGTATAAATTTGCGGAAACGCACGGCCTTGATCTCCGTCAGGAAGATGGCAAAAAACATAGGAAGCCAGGAGAACAATATACCCAGTCCGCTCATACCAAACGTGTTTTTGATGACTTGAAGCAATTGATCCACTTTCACCTGATTCTCTATCAGGGAATGAAACCATTTGAAGCCGACGAACGGCGCCTGTGACAATGGAATCGGCGGCATATAGTCAAAGAATGCGTAAACCCATCCGTAGAGCGGATAGTAGGCAAAGACGGCAAGTAAAACCATGAAGGGCGAAATATAAAGAAACTTTTTGATCGAATTGCTTTTCATGCTGTGAGTGCGCATCATTTCACTCCTCTTCGTTTAATTGTTAGCGCTTTCATATCTATGCAACTATAATAAGTTATCGTTTTCATTGAAACAATGACCGATCCTCACCAGTTATTGATCTATTATTAGATGGTTGGAGACCCATCCGTTCAATCAAATATCTGTAATAAATGTGGATATTGTTTTTGCCTCGGGCAAACTTTATTATTGGTAAATAATAAATTTTTTAAAAGCACCGTTATGCTTTTTATGGGTGAAGGGGAGAATAAGATGGTTTTTATCGAAGAAAAAATTTATAAAAGCCTGGCGCGTGTAGTTGGAACCCTATTTCTGATCATTGCCTACTATCATGAGTTTGCCGGTCAGCATAAGATCAGCTTTATGGCAGGGTTCTTTGTGTTACTATTGTACATTGTTTTAATCTGGGCGGACTCTAACTGGTGGAATGAAACTAAGTACTTTTTAATTTCAATGTTGATTATTATAGTGTCTTTATGCCTTCACTTCGTGTATGGATCAATCCATTCGAGTCTCTTGTGGCCGCTTTTTATAATAATTTCGATGATTAGAAAAGAATATGGCAGGGTGTCCATAACCATTGGGCTAATTACACTCATTGCCATTCTAATCACGTATTCTTTTAGCTGGAATACTTTACTGGCTCTGCTTGGCCTGTTTCTCATTATTCGCAGCTTAAAGATTCGCAGGCAAGCACATCAGTTGACAAAAATACATTTGGAGGAGCTGGATCAAGCCCACAAGGAATTGAAAGCTGCGCACGCTGAACTTCAGGAGGCAAGTGTTCATTCCGTACGATATGCTGCCTTGGAGGAGCGGACAAGACTGTCCAGAGAGATCCATGATGGTTTAGGTCATCAATTAACCTCTCTGATTGTACAATTGCAAGCATTGGAAATTATACAAGTTGCTCAACCCGATAAGGCGGCAGAGCTAATTAAGCAAACGATTGAAATTGCTCGTCAAGCGATGGCGGAAGTACGCATTGCAGTAAAAGAGTGGGCAGATGATGAGATGGGTCTGGGGCTTGTTGCACTGAAGGGGCTTGCTTCACAAATAGAGGCAAGAGCCGCCATCAAAATTAATTTTAAGCAAGAGTCGAATATCACGGAATGGCCTATTCAGACAAGTATAGTTCTGTATCGAGTGCTGCAGGAGGCCTTGACTAATATTTTGCGGCATGCCCGGGCAACCACAGCTCTCGTCAGCATTAAAGAAATTAATGAAAAAATTTACTTAACAATCTCAGACAACGGGCAGTATACAGGACAGACGCCGCTTACTTCAGGTTATGGATTGAAGGGGATTGTAGATCGGTGTAAGGAATATGGCGGTCATTGCTCTTTTTCTCTAATTGAACCTCATGGCTTTTGCATTGAGGCTGTAATTCCCATTGAGAAGCAAGCCGATTGCTAATAGTAAAGGAGCAGGATGGTATGGAGAATACAAGCAAGCTCAGAATTGTCCTGGCGGATGATCAGCCAATTGTCCGCCAAGGGCTTAAGTATATTATAGATTCTCAAGCGGATATGAAATGTGTCGGAGAGGCTAATGATGGAATTTCTGCTTTTCAACTCACACTGGAATGTAGACCGGACATCGTTCTAATGGATATTCAAATGCCGAATGATTCCGGACTGGAAGCAACCCGAAAGATTCTTGGTAAACTCCCCGAGACTAAAATAATTTTACTTACAACCTTTGATGTCCAGGAGTATATTATCGAAGGTATACGTGCGGGGGCTGCGGGGTATTTGCTCAAGGATACGGATATGAAAGAGCTTCTTGATGGAATACGCTGGGTAAGTCAAGGGCAGGCTATTTACAAAACACCGACCGCCAGCCAAGCGCTTGCAAAGGCTGTGGCGCATAAAGAAAAAAACTTCCAGGCTATGCCTTCATTCAATTCCGAATTATCCGACTTTCTTACGGATCGAGAATTGAATGTACTTCAGCAAATGGCTTATGGACGCAGAAATGCAGAAATATCTGAAATTCTCCATATCTCGCTAGGTACGGTAAAAACCCATATACATCGCATCCTTCAGAAGCTTGAGGTTGAAGACCGGACTCAAGCCGTTGTCATAGCCATTCGAGCGGGCTTGGTAGAATAAAGTGATGTATATCTCCAGATAGAGGGGAGACATGTATAAATCAATCGCTGAGTAGACGAATAGTACTCCAAGATTCTTTATCATTGAACTATAAGTTAAAGATATCAAGGAGGAAATTTGAGACATGACCACACAAGTCTGGATACAGATAGCCGTGATTTTCGGAGTGCTGCTGTACACCCAAGTAGGGACCAAAAAAATAAATCTCTTTCGCTTTGTTTTACCTGTTGCAATAGCTGGAATATATGGGGTGAAGTATATGACCTCAATTCCGACTGATGGGAATAATGGCACTGTGCTCGTCCTTTGTGCTTTGCTGGGAGCCGTATTTGGCGGATTATTGATTGCCGCGACAGCCATCCATCAGGATGGTTTGGGACAATTCTTTACAAAAGCCGGAGCTCCATATGCCATCATCCTTGTTCTCAGCTTATGTACCCGCTTGGGTTTTGTATATTATGCACAGCATTATCCTGAATCCATGGGCAAATTTATGTACAATAATCACATAGATCCCGGCATAATCAGCACTGCTTTTATTGTAATGATGCTGGTTATGCTGCTGGTAAGGCTTGCTGGTCTTTTGATCCGTCTGAATCTGTTGAAGAAACGAAATATGTCAGCAATAAAAGTGAACTCATTTATGGACGGTGATCATTGATGTCAGCAAATATACTTATTACCCTACTAATTGCGGGGGTTGTTATATATGCGATTTTACGTCAGCTTAGGCCCCAAGAGGCGAAGAGATTTCCTTTAGTCATTATGCCTTTTCTTGCATTTTATCAGGCCTATAAAAGTCTGCCTGTTGCTGGAGTACCGCAATATCAAATCGTCGAGTTTCTTCTGATTGGAGCAGCCGCATTAATTGCAGGCATAATCCAAGCCGCAAATACTCGGGTGTACCATCAGGACAACAAACTGTATTTGCAGGGTAACACCATCACATTGATTGCATGGCTTGCACTGATCGCTATCCGTTTCGGTGTGAATTATATATTCAAGAGCTATAATACTGCTGATACTCATTATGTCATGTGGATTTTATGGGCAGCTATGGGTATATCCTTTGGTGTGAGAAGCTTAATATTATACAAGCGTTTTCCACATATTGGCGAGTTTCTTAGTCAAAATTCAAGAAGAAGCCGCAGGCGATGAACTTGGAATCTCATAAGCCGGGTGCCCATGCAGCTCCGTGCAGGTAAAAATGTGAGGGAAAAGAGTAAAAAAAAGACATGTCCAGCCAGGTGACGGGAAACCGTTCGGGAGATTATCATTATAGATATTCTACCATCTCTGCCATCGGAGGTAATCGCTTGGTTCGAACCCGCCGCTTTGTTAGTGTGAAGAACAAAATAATGTTCTTTTTTCTGCTGGCCATTCTTATACCGGTCGTAATCATGTTTATCAATTCCTACATCTCTTCTCAGCAAATGCTTGAGCGTAAATATACGGATTTGCTGGCGGATATTACGAGGCAATCGGATATTCGCATCGAAGAATTCCTGGAGGATACGAAGCAGATTTCCCTCATCTCCAGCTATGGGGTCAACAGCTACATTTCCGCCGTTTCGCAGGAGAATTATCCGGTACAAAACTATTTGCACGACAGCTCCGTTACTAACGAGCTGCAAGCCACACAATTGCTGATGAATTACATTACCATGAAGGATCGCGCCATCTCGATTTATGTTTACAATTTGAATAAAGGCAGCGACCTCTATATTGCTCCGAACAAGCCTATTGACTATACCTACCATCCCAGAAATGAGGACTGGTTTAACGATTTCCTGCGGTCAGACGATATTACGCGAGATTTGCCGACAAGACGTGATAAGCAGACCAAGGGGGAGGACAATTGGGCCATATACAATTTGCGCAAGATTTTTGACATGGAGAACGGCAAACTGCTCGGCATCATGGTTGTGAGCGTGGACATTGATTTCATCAACCGTCTGAACAAACGGATGCAGGCAGGAAACCGCTCTGCCTTTACGGTCGTGGATGACGGCGACAGGATTATTTTCAATAGCAATTACACTCTGATCGGCAAGCCATTCAAATCGCTGTTTCCGATCGGTGAGCATGTGCTGTCTGCCGATTCCAACCGTCAAATTGTCCACGCATCAGGTAAGGATTATATTTTGATTCAGGCGCCGTTTGAGCAGCATAACTGGAAGACCTATATGTATATGCCGGTTGAAGAACTCGCTGTTGAAGGCGACATTCTTAAGCGGAACCTGTGGACGATCGTAGTTGTGCTTGTTGTGTTTGCCTTGGTCAGCTCTGTGTATATGTCAAGCCTCATCACCCGACCGATCAAGCAATTGATACGCAATATGACGCTCGTTGAGCAGGGGAAATTCGACAACCTGCCGGAGGTCAGGTCCAATGACGAGATTGGTGTGATGGCAAGCAGATTCGAGCAAATGTCGGCTGAATTGAAGCAGCTTGTAGAACGGATCTACGATGAGCAGGAGCAAAAGGTTGAAGCTGAAATCCGGGCCTTGCAGGCGCAGATTAGTCCCCATTTCCTGTACAATACGCTGAATTCAGTCAAATGGATCGCAACCATGCAACAATCGGAGAAGATTGTGGAGATGACGGAGGCGCTGATCTCTATGCTCCGATATACCGCTAGGACAGACAACAGGCTTGTTCCTATTCGTGAAGAGCTTGAGCACATTGCTCATTACATCGTCATCCAAAAGGTCCGCTATTTCAACCGCATCGACTTCCGCTGTGAAATAGAGGAATCGCTGGAGGAGCAGGAGATTCCCAAGCTGAGCATCCAGCCGCTGGTGGAGAATGCCATCTTTCATGGCATTGCGGACCAGGAGGAGGGTCTTCTAGCCATCGAAGTCAGACACATCGGGAATTCGGAGCTTGCCATCACTGTACAAGATAACGGCGCCGGCATGGACGAGGCAACGGCAGACCAACTGAAAGGCAGGCTTGGCGGGGCGGAAGGCGGCGGCATCGGCATTATCAATGTACATCAGCGAATTCGCCGCATGTATGGCGAGCCTTACGGGGTATCGTTCGAGAGCAGCCTGGGGCAAGGCGCGATATTCGTGATTCGGATTCCCATAAGCGACAGGAAGGAGACATTATGAGCATGTTAGGTGTTCTAATCGTTGATGATGAGCTGCTGATGCGCATTGGTCTCAAGTCAATCATTCAGTGGGAAGATGAAGGCTTTACAGTTCTGGGTGAAGCGGCGAATGGACGGGAGGCTCTGGAACTGGCCGGAACATATCTGCCCGACCTGATTATTACAGACATCAAGATGCCGGTAATGGATGGTCTTGAGCTGATCCGGGAAGCCCGGCGGATGGACATGGGCGGACAGTTCGTAATCCTCAGTTGCCTTGAGGAATTCCGATATGCACAGGAGGCGGTTCGGCTCGGAGCGACGGACTATCTGATTAAGAGTGATATGAAGCCGGCGCAGCTTAGGCGCGTGCTTGATATTGTCAGGAAGCGGGCGGTTCACCTCTCCCGCAGCAGGTCCGGCGAAATGCCTCCAGGCTCCTACAAGGAGAGTATCGAGTATTTGAAGGAAACGCTCTTCAAGGAGCTGATCAGCGGCTTTAAAAGCGCGGGGGATGTGCTTACCAGCCGCGAATCTTTGCGTATCAGCTTGACGGATGAGCCAATGGTTCTCATGAAATTGCGGATTAATCATTTCGAACAGTTGAGACGTAAATATGTGGAGCAGGATGAAAAGCTGTTGCGCTATTCTGTCGCCAATATTCTTGAAGAGATTCTTCCGCGCAAGCGTGCGAAGGAGATTATTGTTATGAACTCCGCTGAGTATGTGCTGCTGCTGGACCTTGGGCAGGAGGGACGGATTGTCCGCGGGGACATTGAGCGGGCGGTCGCCAAGATTCAAACTGCAATGAAGGATTTTCTGAAGCTGACAATGTCGATTGGCGTGAGCGGGCCGGCGCCCGGCTTCGACGGGCTGAAGCGGGCATATCAGGAGGCGGATACAGCGCTTGACGCGTTGTTCTTTGAGAGTGGAACCGGCCTCTCATTCTATGATAAGACAAGGAGCCGGCAGAGAAGCGGAGACCAACTGTCCATCGACAGGTCAGCAATGCGGAAGTTCAGGCAGGATACGGAGAGCGGGAGCGAAGGGGCAATTGCGTTTTTGAACAGTCTGAAAGATAAAATCCTGCTGGAAGGCTGCACGAAGCAGACTGCGCGTTCGATCTATATCCGGATGCTTACGGCGATTCTGTCGTGCTTCCCCGCGCTTCCCGAACCCAATGAAGCCGGACTTACGGTATACGAAAGCATCCTCCATGAGGAGAGTCTTGAGGGGCTTCACCAGACAGTTGCCGATTATCTGAAGCGGTGCAGGGCACAGATGTCGGGGCGGGAATCCTCTCGGAGCTATGCGGAGCAAGCGAGTGAATTAATTATGCAGTTGTATGCGGAGGATATCTCTCTGCAATCGGTTGCGGACCGGATTAACGTGAATGCCTCTTATCTCAGCCGGGTATTCAAGCAGGAGACAGGTGAGAATTTCGTCAGTTTCCTGACCCGGCTCCGTATGGAGAAGGCCAAGCACATGCTCAAGGAAAAGAACGTCAAAGTATATGAGGTTGCAGAGCGCGTAGGATATCCGAATACTGCTTATTTCAGCAAGCTGTTCAAGAAGCTTTGCGGAATGAGTCCTGAGGAATATAGGGGCTAGAGTACAATTGTCAAAAAAAGAACAGACGCTGTAAAAGAAGTGCATCCGGTGCGGTTGCACTTTTTTTGTGCCGCCGCCGATTCAGTCAAAAAAGGGAAATGTTCCGTAAAAAACAACCATTTTGATGGCTGCGCTCTTCACCTAATATTGGAGATGCAGCAGATGCAGCAGATGCAGTACATCCTAAATGGAAGTTGGGGGTAATTCTAGTGAAGAAAAAAAGCTTAGCGGCAGTATTGTCCGTCGTATTTGCGGCGGTCGCCCTGACAGCTTGCGGTAACGGCAACAGCAACAACGCGGCTTCGCCAACGGAGGCCGCATCGAATGCCGCAGCGGCTACCCAGGCTGCGAGCGGGGAGAAGGTATCGCTGACCTACGCGATCTGGGATTCAAATCAGGAGAAGGGAATTCGGACCATTGCCGATGAATTCGAGAGCAAGAATCCAAACATCAAGATTAATATTGAAGTGACAGGCTGGTCGGATTATTGGACGATGCTGGAAGCGGGAGCCACCGGAGGCTCGCTGCCGGATGTGTTCTGGATGCATTCCAACGAAATCTACAAGTATGCGAGCAACGGTATGCTGCTTGACCTCACGGATCGTATAAGCCAGAGCGCTGACGTCAAGCTGGACAATTACCCGGAAGGCCTTAACCAGATATATAATCTGCAGGGCAAGCAATATGCGATTCCGAAGGATTTCGACACCATCGGGCTGTGGTATAACAAAACGTTGTTTGACAAGGCCGGCCTTAAATATCCGGATGAGAACTGGACCTGGGATGATCTGCACAAGGCAGCCAAGACGCTCACGAAGGACGGGGTATACGGCTTTCTTGCGCCGCTGCATAACCAGGAAGGGTATTACAACTTTGTCTACCAGAACGGCGGCACTATTATTACAGCGGACAAAAAATCGGGTTATGACGATCCCAAGACGATTGAAGCCCTTAAGTTCTATATCAACTTTGTGCGCGAGGGACTGTCGCCTGAGGTATACGGAGATGCCGAGCGCGCCGATCTTCTGAAGAACGGTAAGGTGGCGATGGGCCTGTTCGGCTCCTGGAACCTGTCGGGCTTCACAGAAAATGAGTATATCGCTAAAAATTTCGATGTGGCCGTGTTGCCTAAAAAGGCTAAACAAGCCTCGATCTATAACGGCCTCGGCAATGCAATTGATGCCAAGACCAAGCATCCGGACGAAGCATGGAAGTTCGTGGAATATCTTAGCTCCAAGGAGGGCCAGGAGCGTCAGGCGGAGCTGGGTGTTGCAATATCTGCGTATAAAGGCGCGGCTGATCTCTGGATCAACTCGAACAAGACCTTTAACATCAAAGCATTCGTCGATATGGTGAGCTATGGCGTAATCCGTCCGTACTCCAATACGACGGCTGTCTGGGAGGATAAGGCTTATGAAGCGCTCAAGCCGGCCTTCTCAGGTAAGCTGCCGGTCGAGGAAGCGGCCAAAAATGCAGCGGACGTGATGAATGCAAGTCTTGCGGAAGAGAAATAAGCACGAGCCATACACCCGCGGCAACCGTGAGGTTGCCGTGAGTTTGATAGGAGAGGTAGCAGATGAATCATACCGTTAAGAGAAAAATCGGGGCCAAGATCTGGAATGAATGGTTCTGGGGCTGGTTCCTGATCGCGCCAACGATGATCGGGCTTGTTGTCCTTAACTTCATTCCGATTATACAGACCGCTTACCTTAGCTTTTTCAAGAGTGGAGATTTCGGTAAAGGTAACATCTATGTCGGGTGGAAAAACTACGGCAAGCTGATTCATGATTCGCAGGTATGGCACGCTGTCTGCAATACACTGCTCTACACACTGCTGGTTGTGCCCGCAAGCATTGCCATCGCAATGCTTGTTGCCGTCTTGCTGAACGGCAAGCTCTCGGGCCGCTCGCTGTATCGCACCATCTATTTCATCCCGATGGTCGCCGCGCCTGCGGCAGTCACCATGGTATGGCGATGGATGTACAATCAGCATTACGGCTTGATTAATTACGGGCTATCCAAGCTGGGTCTTCCGGCTGTCAACTGGACGACGGACCCGCATGTAGCGCTTTTTTCCATCGCTATTATCGGCATCTGGAGTGTTATCGGCTATAATATGGTGCTGCTTCTCGCCGGTCTTCAGGAGATTCCGAAGGACTTCTACGAAGCCTCGGATATTGACGGGGCCAGCAGAATGCGCCAATTTTTCATGATTACTCTGCCGCTTGTATCGCCCACGCTATTTTTTGTTGTGGTAACCTCGGTCATTCAGGCCATGCAAGTATTTGACGTCATCTATATGATGATAGATGTGGCCAATCCGGCCTATGACAATACCGTATCGCTAGTGTATCTCTTCTATAACAACTCATTCAAGTATTCGAATAAGGGCTATGGCTCAGCGATTGTAATGGTGTTATTGGCACTAATCATGATCATTACCTTCTTTCAGACGAGAATGCAAAAAAAATGGGTCAACTACATGTAGGAGGCGGCAACATGGTCAATCATAAACGCTTTAACCTTATCTTAGCCCACACTGTGCTGCTCCTGGGAGCCGCTGCGATGATTCTGCCGTTCGTCTGGATGGTGCTGACCTCGTTCAAGACGGTTACCGAGTCCACCTCAATGAATCCCTTTGTATTTTTTCCCAAGACCTGGAGAGGCGTAAATTATGCGGAGGTGTGGCGTCAGAATAACTTTTTGATCCTGTATTGGAACACGTTTGCGATGATGGCTTTGCGTGTGCTGTGTGCCGTGATGTTCAGCGCAATGGCTGCGTATGCTTTTGCAAGGCTGACATTTCCGGGACGCAATTTCTTTTTCAGTCTCGTTTTGTTCCAGATGATGGTGCCGACCCAGATTTTCATCATACCGCAATATTTGATGGTTGATGCGCTTGGACTGCGCAATACCATTTTTGCCTTGCTGTTCCCGGGACTTGTAAGCGCCTTTGGAACCTTTTTGCTCAGACAATTTTTTATGGGACTGCCCAAGGAGCTGGAAGAAGCTGCAAAAATTGACGGCTGCAATATCGGACAGACATTTGCAAGAATTATGCTGCCGCTTGTCCGGTCCGGTCTGGTTGCCCTCGGAATTTTCACGGCCCTCTTTTCCTTCAAGGACCTGATGTGGCCGATGATTGTCAACACCAGCTCGAACGCAGCGACCCTCTCTTCGGCTCTGGCGAAGATTCAAAGCGCCTTTTCCGTGGACTATCCAGAGCTGATGGCGGCTTCCGTGCTCGCAATTTGGCCGATGCTGCTGATATACGTCCTGTTCCAGAGACAATTTATCGAGGGCATCGCAACATCGGGCGGCAAGCTCTGATTGCCCGTTGACGGAGATAAGCTCAATCCGTCAGAATATAAGGATGAGGAATTATTGTCTCCAGAATGGTTGGAGAATTGGAAAGGGGAAGCGTCATGATTACGAGGAGACTCGGGATTTGGGGCAGTGCTATGCTGCTGCTGCTAGCGATTGCCGCCTGTAATACCCAGAGCCGTACGGACGCCTCTCTTCTGACCGGCGAAGAGAAGGGGGAGAACGACCAAATCACGCTGCGATACTCCAGTTATCTGCTGGATACGGCGCAGGCGGGTAAGGTGTATTTCGATGCGATTGCCGAATTCGAAAAGCTTCATCCCCATATTAAAATAGAGTCAGACTTCATTCAGAACAATAATTATACGGCCGGGATCAAAATCAGGCTGCTTGGCGGCGAGCAGATGGATGTGTTCGATACGTGGTCGCCCAGCCTATTCGAGGAATTCCGTGCCTTGCGGAGCGATATGTACCTGGACTTGACGGGATCGCCTTTTCTCAAGGAATTCTATCCCAACTCGTTGTTGCCGGTTACGGTCGGGGGGCGGGTGTACGGTGCACCGGAGGTGATGCACAGTGACGGATTGCTCTACAACAAAACCTTGTTTGACCGCCTGGGACTGGAGGTTCCGCGAACCTGGGACGAATTCCTTATACTCTGCCGGAAGCTGAAGCAGGCCGGAGTCATACCAGTGGCGATGGATGCCGAGTGGTCCACGGCCCAGTTCTTCTGGGGTTCCATTATGTCAGATAACGGGGCGGATGCCGCCTGGACCAAAAAGCTGGAGAACGGACAAATTCGGATTGATAATCCGGTGTTTGTCGATGCGATTCAAAAGCACCGGGACATTATTGATCGGGGGTTTGTGCCGCCGAATTGGAAGAACCTGAAGCATGAGCAGGCTAAGGATTTGGTCGGCACGGGCCAAGCGGCAATGATTATTACTGGTACTTGGGACATTCCGAGCATCAGGGAGCGGAATATTGCACAGGATATCCGGTTTATGATGGTGCCGGGCAGTGTGAAGACTGTGCCTAACATCAATGTCGGAACATATCGGGTTATCAATTCCAAAACGGAGCATCCGGAGGAGGCCAAGCTGTTTGTGGCGTTTATGAACGGCAGGGCTACACAGGAAAAGCTGGCGGCAGGTGCGTTGGCCGTGCCTTCTGTGATCTCGGCGCCGATGGATCGAACCGGTTCCGTGTCCTCCATCGCAGCGGCGGTAACCCGAGAAGATGCAACGCTCTATTGGCCGCATACCGTGACTACCGAATCGCTTCAGGTGAAGATTCAGGAGGGAGTCAATCAATATCTGGCAGGTCAGCCGCTTGCAACGGCTCTGGCCAATATCCAGCGAGCTATTGATGAGGCCGCTGCCAAGCGGGGGAAATAATCTGAGTGACAATGCGGAAAATGCCGGTGGTCGTTCTTCAAGAGAAAAGCAACAAACGTCTATATGAAAGCAACGTCAAGCTATAGCCCGAAGGAGCCGGGTATGATTAAATACATAAAGAATATAGCAGTTGTTCATGCACCTAATCTCTGGATGACACGAAAGGATGAATCATAATTATGAACGAACAACGACTCGGCTTGACTCCGGCTATGGGATGGAATTCATGGAACACCTTTACCTGGGACATTAATGAGCAGCTTATCCGGGAAGCCGCCGATGCCATTGCCTCAGAGGGGTACAAGGCTGCGGGGTATGAGTACATTGTTATTGATGACTGCTGGAGCTTGAAGGAAAGGGACGGGGTGGGCAAATTAGTCGTCGATCCAATCAAGTTCCCGAACGGAATGAAGGCGCTTGCAGACTACATTCACTCAAAGGGGCTCAAATTCGGAATGTACTCCTGTGTAGGAACACATACCTGCGCAGGGTATCCGGGCAGCTTCGAGCATGAATTTCAGGATGCGGAATTACTGGCAGAATGGGGCGTCGATTTTTTAAAGTATGATTACTGCTTTAAGCCCAGACATATGTCGGGGGAGCTGCTGTACAAACGAATGAGCCTGGCGCTAAAAAACTGCGGCAGAGACATTCTGTTCTCAGCATGTAATTGGGGCGAGGACAATGTATATCATTGGATTCGTGAATCCGGGGCGCATATGTACCGGTCCACGGAAGATATTCAGGACAGTTGGGACTCGATCAAGAAGCTTGCCTTATCACAGCTTGATAAAGCCTGTTATACAGGCGCATATTGCCATAATGATATGGATATGCTGGTGGTCGGCATGTACGGGGGCAGCAACAGCGACTTTATCGGCAGCCAAATCGGCGGTTGCAGTGATGTGGAGTACAAGACTCATTTTTCTTTATGGAGCATGATGGGGTCTCCGCTCATGATTGGCAGCGACATCCGCAAAGCCAGCCGGGAGACGAAGAATATACTGCAGAACCGGGATCTGATTGCCATTAATCAGGATGTGGAAGGCCGCGGCGCTTACCGCATCAAGCCCGAACCGCAGTGGTTCCATACGGATGATGTCTTTATGCTCGTGAAGGTGTTAGCGGGCGGAGACCTTGCTATCGGCTTCTTCAATCTAAGTGATGGTCAACGGGAAATGTCCCTGCAATTCTGGGATATGGGAATCCCTTATGCTTCAGGTAAATCGCTGTCGCTCTATGACTGCTGGGAGCAGCAGGAAATCGGCGTTTATAGAGAAAGATACGCTCCTGTAGTTCCCGCCCATGATTGCCTGATTGTTCGGGCTAAGCTGGTCTAAAGATCAGTATGAACATGAATAGAACATGCAGAACCTGCGGAGTTCCCTTAATGACGGACGATGTGGCGATTTACCTGAAGCTTGTGACGCGCAACGCTCAAGATTTCCTATGCATAGACTGTCTTGGCGAGAAGCTGAAATGCGGCCGGGGCCCCATTGAGCAATTGATTAAATATTTCCGGGAATCCGGGAATTGCGTGCTGTTTCGCTAACCTGCCTGCCGCAGGGTGCTCCATTATAGAATCAAGGGGGTCTTTGCTGTGCCGTGTACCGTTCTATATTGCGTTGGGGTATACGAGGTTGCTTTTTTGAATGCTTTTGAAAAATATAGCGGGTCCCTATAGCCAACTGAATAAGCCAATGACTTGATGGACAACTGAGATTGTTCCAGTAACTCGCAGGCACGCCGAATTCTGAAGGCGGTAATATAACCGGAAATGGATATGCCGTTCTCTTCCTTGAATAACCGAAACAAATAGCTGCGCTCAATCTTCACAAATTCCACTACATCCAGAACAGATAAGGAAGGCTTCCAAAAGTGGCTTTCGATATATTCCTTTGCGGATAATGCGTAGTCTTTTGTGAGAAAGGCTCTGTCACTAGGGTAGTACTCCATGTAATAGGATAGTAAAAGATGCAGTCCTGCATCTGAACGCTCTTGCTCGAACGGTTCTATTCCCGCGGTCTTGACCTTATGGAACAATGGCTTGAGATCTTGCGGAGAGGCCGCCACGACCGGATGATCAGGCGCAATATGAATCATCGACATGAGGCGCGATGCCTCTGCCCCGCTAAATTCAATCCAGAAATACTCCCACGGGTCCTGCGGGTCAGGATAATAATACACTTCCATATGAGGGAAAATAATAAAGCTTTCTCCCGTCTTCAACGGGAAGGTGGCCTGGCCTGTCTTCAGATAGCCCTTTCCGCTTGCAATATAATGCAGGGCATAAACATCGCGGACACCCGGTCCCCATTGATGTGAATTTGGAGGCTTGTAACCGTTCCCTCTACAAATTGAACGTCCGCTGAAATCATAATACATTGAATTCATAGTCAGCACCTCTGTAATGCGTATTTATTGGATAGACACTATCGCGCAAGTCTTTCTTTATGAGAGACTTGCGCTTTTTTTGGCGAATTTCCCGGGTGAGATTCCGGCGATCTTGGTGAAACTCCGAATAAAGTTGGCATAATCGCTGAATCCGGATTGATAGCAGGCTTCAGTGATGCTGAGGCCCTCGCAGAGATAGGATTTAGCCAAGGAGACCCGGCGGTCCAATATATACGAACGAAGCGTTAGCCCTGTATGCTTTTTGAACTGGCGGCTGATATATGTGCTGTTCAGATAAAATGCAGCGGCCAGTTGTTCAAGCGAGATGTCCTGCGCGAGATGAGCTTCGATATAATCCATAGTTTTGCGGACCAGCTCCGGCATGATATCGGTAGGGATAAAGCTGGCATTCTGAAAGATAGTGTTGGTTAACACTAATAACTGAGCGACGTAGCTATTCACCCTGATATCTGATCCATACGCATCTGATGTAAGAACTCTCTCCAGATCACCGGTTAATTGTAAAAGCTGCTTCAACTGGGATTCGTCGAGATGGACGATATTGCCTTTTCCCTTCGGACGGAAGTCGAAACACCCGCATAAATTGGTTGCCGGTGTGGAAAGGCGATGCAGGTAAGATTTCTGCAGGTTAATGGTAATCCGTTCATATTCAGATTCATCCAGGCTGAAGGAACGGTGCATTTCTTCCGGATTCATGACAAGCAAATCGCCCCGCTCCATATGGTAGCAGCTATTCTCGATATAAAGGTTGACGTTGCCCCGGAGAAAAAGGTACAGCTCGTATGCGTCATGCCGGTGATAGAAAGTTCCCATATTGAATGTAGTAATCCTGTGAAGGTAGAGAAGATCTTTTCTTATGGGATCATATCGAAGCTCAAAGGGCTCGTTCATGAGTAACCTCCTGATCTGTTCGCGCAATAGTTACATCAGAATACGCAATGAAAATATTCCATAATTTCATTAAAATGTCATTAGATTATCGCGGCAGGAAACTTATTGCAATTATTAAGTATGCAGCCGTCATGAAATGTAAGCGATTTAATATGGATATTCCAAGTATAAAGGATTATTGAAGAGGAGGCTTCATTTTTTGTTTTTGGTACGAAAGGGGGTGGTCAGAGCAGGCATCTGAATTCATATGTTCAATATTTCTATCTATGGGGAAGATCATTTGATGAGGAGATGAATGAATGATTTCACGTTTGAAAAAACCAATCAGTCTATTATTGGCATGTGTAACCACGCTATCATTAATGTTTGTGCCGGCACCTCCCGAAGCTTCAGCGGCAAGCAATGTGACCGTCAACTTATCGGCACAAAAACAAGTGATCCGCGGATTTGGGGGAATCAACCTTCCGGCTTGGATTGGAGATTTGACAGCAGCGCAGAGAGAAACGGCCTTTGGCAATGGCGCGAATCAGTTAGGGTTTTCTGTACTGAGAATCTATGTGGACGACAACAGAAATAACTGGTATAGAGAGGTTGATACTGCAAAAAGCGCAATTGCGCATGGAGCCATCGTGTTTGCTTCGCCGTGGAATCCTCCGAGTGATATGACTGAGACCTTCAACCGCAACGGCGATACATCCGCCAAACGTCTGAGATACGATAAGTACGCCGCGTATGCGCAGCATCTGAATGATTTTGTGACATACATGAAAAATAATGGTGTAAATCTGTATGCGATTTCTGTCCAGAATGAGCCGGACTATGCCCATACCTGGACCTGGTGGACACCAGCAGAAATGCTTAACTTTATGAAAAATTATGCCGGGACTATCAATTGCAGAGTCATTGCGCCTGAGTCATTTTCTTATCTGAAAAATATGTCGGACCCCATCTTGAACGATCCGCAGGCTCTTGCCAATATGGACATTCTGGGTACACACACCTATGGCACTTCGTTTAATAATTTCCCATATCCGCTGTTTGAACAAAAGGGGGCAGGAAAAGAGCTCTGGATGACGGAAGTATACTATCCGAACAGCAACAATAACTCTGCCAATCTCTGGCCGGAGGCTCTGGAGGTTGCCTATCATATGCACAATTCCATGGTAGAGGCCAATTTCCAGGCATATGTGTGGTGGTACATCCGCAGACAATACGGTCCTATGAATGAGGATGGAACCATCAGCAAACGCGGGGACAGCATGGCTCAATTCTCGAAGTTCATCCGTCCCGGATACGTAAGGGTTGACGCAACAAAGAATCCCGATACAAACATTTACACCTCCGCCTATAAAGGCGACAACAAGGTTGTTATTGTTGCCATTAACAAGGGAACTTCAGCAGTAAATCAAAAATTCGTCCTGCAAAACGGGACCGCATCGAGCGTATCCACATGGATCACGGATGCCAGCAGGAAGGTTGCAGCCGGTTCGTCCATCAATTTGTCGAATGGCTCCTTTACAGCCCAGCTTCCTGCCCAAAGTGTCACAACCTTTGTAGGTAATCTTGGCGGCAGCACCGTCACCAGTGTCACTTATGAAGCAGAGACGGATTTGGCCTATTAATTTCACTAATGCTCCACAATCTCATTTCCGTGCGATTTTAAAATAAATCGTGCATTGCCCTCATATAAACTTCAACTCATTATTGTTACTATAATTTTGAAGCTAGACAATATAGAGTTGAAGTAGGAGGGTTAAAGATGTTGAAATGGAAGCGTTCTCTTACTGTCTTGGCCATGACAGCCCTGCTGGGAACATTGGCTGCTTGCGGAGGTGGCGGAGAGACCACAAACAATGCCGGATCTGCTACAGCGCCTGCCAGCACTGACACTGCCAAAACGGCTGCACCAAGCAATGAACCTGTCAAGTTGCGTATTATGTGGTGGGGCTCCCAGCCACGCCATGAGGCAACCTTGGCTGCGCTGGATTTGTACACCAAAAACAATCCGAATGTAACCTTTGAACCGGAATATTCCGGTATGGATGGTTACTTGGACAAATTATCGACTCAGGCAGCGGCCAATAATGCACCGGATATCGTTCAGCTTGATCCGGGCTGGACGCCGGACTGGATGTCACGCAAGCAATTGATTGAGCTGGCGCCAGAGGTTGATGTGAGTAAATTTGATGAGAAGCTGCTGTCCGGAGGCCAACGTGACGGCAAGCAATATGCTGTTCCGCTAGGCTCGGTAGCGTTCGGTATGGTGTATGACAAGGCCTCGATGGATAAGCTCGGAATTGCAAATCCCGCAAATGGCTGGACTTGGGACGATTTCTTCGCTTTAGCCAAGGAATCCAAATCCAAGCTGCCAAGCGGACAATACTTTACCTTGGACTATGCGGGCAACTATTTTATGTATTCCGCCTACCAATACGCCAAGGGTAAAGGGCAGGTTATTACGGAGGATGGCCACTTCAACGTCGATCAGGCTACGTTCTTAGATTGGACCAAGAAATTCGAGGAGCTTCGCAATGAAGGGCTGGTTCCTCCGGCTGACGTCAACGCATCCGATAAGGAAAATGATCCGCAAATGGATTTGATGGCAGCGGGCAAAGTGTTGTTCCGGTATAGCTTCTCCAATAACCTGGGTACCTGGGACAGTATCAAGCCAGGCGCTTATGCGCTGGTAACTATGCCGCGTGCAGAAGAAGCAGGCGGATGGCTGAAGCCATCCATGTTCCTGGCCGTCTCCAAGGATTCCAAGCATGCAGAGGAAGCTAAAAAGTTCGTTAACTGGTTCGTGAACAGTCAGGAAGCAGGGAACATTCTGCAAACCTTCCGCGGCCTGCCGGCCAACAAGGAAATAGCGGCTTCTCTGGAAGCCAGCATGAGTGATCTGGATAAGGTAGGTCTAGGACTTCTCCGCGCCACAGAGCCGGATGGTCAAGCCTGGTCTCCCGGAGCAGGCGGCTGGACGAACTTTATTGACAAAGACTGGGTGCTTATCCGGGATCAGTTGAGCTTTAAAAAGGTCACCCCGGAGCAAGCCTATGAGCAGTTAAAAGAGGCGGCTCAATCTTACGAAAAATAATTCAAGGATGTATGGGGCTGTCCCAAAAAGCCGTAAAATGGCTGCTTGGGGCAGCCTTTGTTTTTTTTTAGTTCCAGATCATTCGCGGTGAACCGTATCATAATTAGTAATAAATCGGAATGCTCGCTATTTGAATATAGTTGCATTACACTTTGAGTTAATGTTTGAAAAGAATGTAATTCGAATTGGCCAGATCCCGGAAAGAGGGTATTTAAATTGACAGACGGTTATTTTGAACAATCCGGAACAATGAATGACAAGACAGTACATGACGCAGAAATAAGTCAGTTGGTACGCGTAATCAACAATAATGTTCAGAGTGACGGTATCTTTAGCCAGCCTATTCCGGGACTGCATATCAGGCGCTATTCCAAAACAGGTGTGGACTGGGAGAAAGCTTTTTATTTGCCTTCCGTCTTAATTGTTGCGCAGGGAGTAAAGACTGTTATGTTAGATAAGGAAGCTTTTCAAATCGGCAAATCCCGTATGTTCATGATACCGGTTGCCTTACCCGTTTCGCTGAGAACGATACAGGCAACTGCGCAGCAACCTTTTATCGGCATTGGATTGACCCTGGACCCGGAAAAAATTGCGGAGTTTGTTCCAAAAGTGTATCCACGGGGGCTGCCCTCTGTACCAACACGGTGTGTAGGTTATACTGCTGAGGCTGACGCAGGTATAATCAATGCTGTAACGAGATTGATAGAATGCCTGCACCATCCAAGTGATACGGAATTACTTGCGCCCATTGTTAAGGATGAGATTTTAATGCGGCTGCTGCTAAGCCCGATCGGTATTAACATCGCCGAAATGGGTTTTGCCGACACATCTGTTCGACAGGTCGCTAAGGCGATTGAGTGGCTGCGCAGCAACTTCATTCAGCCTATGAAAGTTTCAGAACTGGCAAGTCTTTCCCACATGAGTGTTTCTATTTTTCACAAGCATTTTAAGGCTGTTACCTCTATGAGTCCGTTGAAATACCAAAAAGAACTGCGTTTGCAGGAAGCCAGGAACCTTATGTTATCCAAGAAAATGGATGCAATTACAGCTTCACAGTGGGTGGGGTATGCAAGTGCCTCACAGTTCAGCCGTGATTACCGCAGCTATTTTGGAAATCCGCCAGGAAGGGATATGGCTAGATTGCATAGCAGACTCACAAGTGAAGTGCATCAATGATAGAAGCTAATAAATATTACGTTCACCTCAGGAGAATCAGGCAATAAGTTGCGTGGAACGGGCAACAATCTTTTTGAGACTTCAGTAATAATGGGATTGAGTAGTCCATGCGATGGCGTATGGATGATCCTATCATGAAGTGCTTAGGAGGATTTAATTATGCGTGTTTTTGTTACAGGTGCTACTGGTTTTATTGGATCTGCTGTTGTCAAGGAGCTTATACATGCTGGTCATGAGGTTGTCGGACTTGCCCGTTCAGATAAGGGCGCTGCCGCACTCCATGCGATTGGGGCCGAAGCGCTTCGCGGCAGTCTGGGGGACCATGATCGTCTGCGAAGCGGGGCTGCAGAAGCCGACGGCGTCATCCATTTAGCGTTTGACAATACTTTCATGGACGTAGCCGGAGCAATTACAGACGATCTTCATGCCATTGAAGCAATTGGAGATACCCTTGCCGGCTCTGGAAAACCGTTTGTGATGACGTCAGTAACAACTATGGTTACGTCATTAGGACGACCGGCCACAGAAGATGATCAGGGGCAGGACGGGTCGCCCGGGTTATCACGAAGTACAGCGGAGAACATGGCAATTGCATTGGCTGAGCGTAATGTACGGTCATCTGCGGTGAGGCTCGCTCCATGTGTACATGACACCATTAGTCAGGGCTTCGCTACACTTCTGGCAGAGATTGCCCGTCAAAAAGGTGTTTCAGCATACGTAGGCGACGGAGCGAACCACTGGCCTGCCCTACATCGGCTTGATGCGGCTAAGCTGTATCGGTTGGCTCTGGAATCTGCTCCGGCTGGTTCACGGTTACATGGCGCTGGTGAAGAGGCCATCCCCTTTCGGAACATTGCTGAGGCAATCGGCCAGCATCTAAACCTGCCGGTGTCCAGCATTTCCCCTGAAGCTGCTGAGGATCATTTCGGATGGCTTACACCATTCGTTATAATGGACAATCCGACGTCGAATGCCTGGACACGGAAGAGACTAATTTGGGAACCTGCAGAGCCTACCCTTGTCGCTGACATTCTAGGACAATAATTGAGCGGAAAGTTCAAAAAAAGAGTCCAGAGACAAGACAAGCTTGACCTATACGTCTCACAATAGCCTGCATCTACTCTCCAACAACTCCATGATTAACACTTTTGAAGTAGTATAGGACCAATAAATACCTAGAACAACGAGATCATCCCGATGGATGAACTGCATCTGAAATTCTTCTGCATTTCGCCCCTCTAAATGGGCCGTCCACGTAGGATGGCCCTAAAACTTGCGGCTTCAGCAATCACGGTGAACCGTATCACAAGTAGCGGCAAGTTTTTTACGAGATTTCTTATGGGCATGGACTTGTATATATGTGTACGCTTCGAGCTAAGAAAACGCTGAAAAGATACATAGGACTATCGGTTTTTGAGTGGAACATTCTCATCATATCCCACGAAGGGAGAGGCCATCGTGAACCGATACGCTCCCCAAAGCCGGGAAAGAAAAGGGTCAGAAATGTCGATAAATTAATCTCGGGTTGTCCGCCAATAAGGGGTGCAGAAAGGAGATTTGAATTTTATGTGCATATTGCACATAATTATGTTATGATGAATTATGTGCAATATGCACATATAATTCAATGGAAGAAGGGTTAAAAACTATGCAGGCAGCAATTGTGAAGGAAAAGGGGGCATTTCCCGTTATTGGCGAAATTGCTTCGCCAGTCGCAGCAGAGGGACAGGTTTTGGTGAACGTGCAGGCAGCGGGCTTAAGTCGACTCAGCAAGTTCCGATCTATGGGCTTACATTACTCATCCGAATTGACCTTCCCTCTTGTAGCCGGTGTTGACGGTGTAGGGACTCTTGAAGACGGTTCTCGCGTATATTTTGCGATGACTACTGCACCTTACGGCAGTTTGGCCGAGCAAACAATGGTCAGTGAAAAGGTGATTATCCGTTTACCAGATGGAATTGATGATGTCACCGCAGCAGCCATCGCCAATCCGGCTATGTCATCGTGGGCTGCTTTAAAATTTCGAGCCCACTTAAAACCGGGACAAACGGTTTTGATTAATGGCGCTACCGGTTCATCCGGCAGCTTAGCTGTTCAGATTGCTAAAAGCATTGGAGCCCAAAAGGTTATTGTAACGGGACGCAACGAATCTAAGCTGCAAGCGCTTGAAGCTGATCAGAAAATTGCTTTTGATATGACAGTCAACAATGGAGGAACAAGCTTTGAAAACGCCTTACAGCCGGTTATAGCTGAAGGCGTTGATATTGTATTGGATTACCTTTGGGGCGAAAGCGCAATCGCCATCATGTCTGCTATTGCAAAGAACAGTACAGATCGCGCCACCCGTTTTGTAAGCATTGGAACGTCAGCGGGACAAGAAAACATCGAGTTGCCCTCATCAATTCTCCGGTCGTCAAAAATTGAACTGGTAGGTAGCGGCAGTAAGAGTGTTTCCAAACTCGAAATGATATCCTCTGTTAAGGATGTTTTTGAACTAGTCGCTGAAGGACAGATAACTATTGCAACGACAGAGTTTTCGCTGGAAGATATTGAAGAAGCCTGGAGTGCGCCATTGATGCCTCGTGCAGTGGTCAAAATCAAATAAATGGAAAATGATATTTTTAAAGCATTGATTGATTTATTTTCCATTATTAATCGGACGGACCGTGATAAGAAAATGATTGCGGCTGCTGGCGTTAATTTGGAAGCCGCAGCCTTCCGTGTTTTCGGTGGTATCGCCCATCTCCAACAGACTAGTGTTGGGGACTTGGCTGTGATACTCGGGAAAAACTACTCGAGTATCAGTCGGCAAATTGATAAGCTGGAGGCGGCCGGGCTAGTTCGAACTTATCCATCAAATTCAGATTCTCGCATACGTATGTCCGAACTGACGAAGCATGGGGAAGAAATCAATTCCATAATCAGTCTCACCCGACAGCATATCATGCAAGAAGCGTTGGAAGATTGGACAATCGAGGAGAAAAATGGGTTGTTAAATTACTTAAAACGATTATTTGAAGCTTTGCAAAAGTTCGACTAGCAGAGCGTCAGAATTAAAAAGGTGGAGTAGGGGCCTGAGATGCCCGAAGGACGGAAGGCGTGGAGCGCTCCTCCCTCAGGTGTCCCCCTTTCCAGACGGGGTTTGTTCTTAAATTGGCGTTTGGCCCTTGCGTTACGGACTGAGGTGCGCTTATTCCGGATGAGAGTCACGGCTTGGGTAAGTTACGGACTCCACGGGCCTTATGATGAAATATTCCGCTCCTGAACGTTGCTTGGAGAGACGATAAGCGCCCCTCGGTCCGCTAAGCCGCAACAAGTGGCGTTTGCTTGAAAATAACGGCTCTCTAGTCCGTAAGGGCCGAATCGGCTGCTGCGATTTCTCTTCACCACCCCCTGAGGGTATGACCTCACCCACAGATTTAGCTCTGATGCTGGAATAGAAGCAATGGACTGAAAGTTACGTGCTGTGATAGGGGGGAGTCTATGTTCTTCATTTTAAATAGGTTCTTGGATGAATCCTGATGGAAACAGCCATTACTACGGATACCTTAGGTAAGTTAAAGGCAGGAAACGCGACTAAATATCAATCGAGGTGCAACGTTATACAGGGGCTTTTCCGGTCATAGGAAAAGCCCCTTCTGCTGTTTGTTCAGTGGAAGAGAATACGCATTAAAATTGCTTCTCGTGACGTCCCGACAAACTTACCGCTTCAGCTATCGCGGTGAACCGTATCACAAGTAGCGGCAAGTTTTTACAGCATGAATGCCATAAGAGCAGGAAGGCCACGTTCTGGCTGGAACATGGCCGCGTGTTGCTTTATGCCGAATAGTAGAGCAAATTACAACTTTTGCACAACGTAGATGAGGTTCATTCCACAATCAAGAGTGCCCTGTAGTTTGGTAAACGCAATTTCTTTTTCGACAATTAGCTTCCATAATTCTTTGTCGTTGCGGGCATTTTCTAGAGCAGAGTCTCCGGCTTGCGTAAAGAGACCGGCGGAGCTTCTCTCTCGAACTTTTACAGGAAACTGAGCGAACAAAGCATCCATTTCGGTGCTTCTCATCATATGGACGTAATGCTTGCTTTCCACCGGATAATGCTCTTCGTCTTGAATCCCTGTATCCAAAAGCCACCTTGTAGCTTCAAGCCCGAATTGGTCCTTTTCATACCGTATGCCTTCAAGATAATAAAGTGAAGCGCCAATGAAACTCATAGCCCCTACAATCAGTATGCCCTCCGGCTTTAATACTCTTAGAAGTTCTTGTATGCCCGCCGTCTCTTTGTCCAAAAGATAATTGATTACACCGCCTATACAGACCACGCAATCGAAAGAGGAATCCTCAAAAACACTCATATCAAGAACATCTAAAACATGGTAGGCCTTTATGCTGTCAATTAGTGAGAGCTCGCGCATTTTGGACTGATTGAATTCAATTTGATGACTAGAGATATCGGCAACGGTCAATTCTGCACACATTGGAACAATATCTTTAGTATATCTTCCTGAACCCGCACCAATCTCCAGCACATTATCGGTTAGTTTGAGATAACGCTTCAAAATATCAAGATGTACCTGATATAAAAGTTCGCCATGCCCATCTTTTTCAAGGCGCGTCCATTCACGGTCACCATAGTTATCATATCGGCTTCTTGGAATTTCGGGGTTGTAACTCATAAAAGCATCTCCTTTTCATTTTTGGCTTGATCATCGGGGGAATATCACTAATGTCGCTTTCAATCATACAACCACCTCCTTGAAAGATATGAATGTTCTTCGCTTGCAACTCATTATACCAAAATTTGTATTGATCAAGTATAGAACATAACGAATGCAGTTATAGGAAGCAAACGCAAAGCCGGCGGCTTGTGCGTTTTGTTGCAGCGTAAGGGTAGCGCGCATTTTATGATTAGTAAAAATACCTAATTCTGGATTTTGTGATATGAAAGGTTGATCTCTAATTATGATTGACAATAAGCTCATCCGCTTAGGCAAAGCGAAAAAAATAGTTGTATATCCTTTGCTGCTTGCCCTGATCGTTGCCATGATGGTCAGCAGTCTTGCAGCCTGCAGCAATTCCTCTACAGGTGAAGCAATAATCAAGTCTACGCAGCCGTCCAAGGAAGCACTTGTGGCGACGCAAGCTTCCGGCAGAATTTATCTCTACGGTGAAGCTCACGGCGTAGCCAAAATTCTGGATAAGGAATATGCATTGTGGTCTAAATACTACCATAACGAGGGCATGAGGCATCTGTTCGTCGAGTTGCCCTTTTTTACTGCCGAATATCTGAACCTATGGATGCAGTCAGACAATGACGATATTCTGGAGGAACTATACGATGATTGGGAGGGAACGGCGATTCATAATCCCTACACCAAGGCGTTTTACCAAAAAATAAAAAGAGAGTGTCCTGAGACGATTTTCCACGGTACTGACGTCGGGCATCAATATGATACGACCGGGAGACGGTTCTTAGCTTATCTTGCGGCACACGATTTGACAGGTTCGGAGAGTTATACTTTAACCGCAGAAGCAATTCACCAAGGTAAGTTTTTTTACAGCCACAATGACGACGTATACCGGGAAAACAAGATGGCTGAAAACTTTATCCGTGAATTTGAAAAGTTGGGCAGCGAGAGTGTCATGGGTATCTACGGCTCAGCGCATACCGGGCTTGAAATGGATATTATAAACCAATCTGTTCCTTGTATGGCCAACCAATTACAGACTCACTATGGCAGTAACATTTACTCTGAAGACCTAAGCTGGATTGCTAAAGATATTGAGCCGTCCAGAGTAGATCATATCAGCATACGGGGCAAGGAGTATGCAGCATCGTATTTTGGGAAGCAGGATTTGAACGGGTTTAAGGGCTATGCTTACCGGGAGTTTTGGCGAGTGGAGGACGCCTATGAAGATGTCAAAAACCTGCCGCTGGTAGACAATATTCTCCCTTACAATAACTACCCGATGCTAATCGAAACAGGCCAGGTTTTTTTAATCAGTTATACCAGAACAGACGGTTCAGTGGAAAAAGAATACCATCTGTCTAACGGCCATGGTTCGGATAAAGGTATGCCTTCATCCCAGCAATTCATAGTAAACTGATCAATGGATAATCGAAGATGGATGATTCGGAATTATATGGATTTCGAATCCATTTCAATAATATCCTCGACCCCGGGACGCATAACTTTCACTGCAACTTCTTCACCTGTTCGTAGTGTCGCCCGGTGTACCTGTCCTAAGGAAGCCGCTGCGATAGGAGTTGTACTATAGTCAGCAAAAATGTCGCATATGGATGCGCTGAGAGTTATTAAATGAGGAAGCGGTGAATGCCGCTTCTTTTTTTGTCGTTATATTTTGAAAGAATTCGAGCATTCCTCTCATTTAGCCGGGAGTTAGCGGATTATATACTTAAAGTATAAAAATTGACCACAAGAGGTGACCACAGATGAACCGTTCCACAGCCACCACTATAGCCCCTTCTGCTGCAAAAACGAAAAAAAGCTCCTATTTCCGAAGCAGATGGAACGCTCCGCTTGCAGGCTATTTGTTTATATCACCCTGGCTGCTCGGGTTTCTAGCGCTTACAGCGTATCCATTATTCCTATCCCTTTATTATTCGTTTACCGACTACACCTTGATGCAGCCGATGAAGTGGATCGGGACCCGCAATTACGAGCGGATTTTTACCGCCGATCCGAAATTCATACAATCTGCGAAAGTGACCTTTACGTATGTGCTGGCTTCGGTGCCTTTGAAGCTTGCAGCGGCGCTTTTTGTCGCAATGATTCTCAGCAAGGCGGTCAAAGGAATAAGCGCTTACCGCACGGCGATTTATTTTCCCTCGCTCATTGGAGGCAGTATCGGGGTCTCGCTGCTCTGGCGCAACATCTTCGGTGTGGATGGGATTTTCAACAAGCTGATTGGTGTCTTTGGCTTTGAAGGAAAAGGCTGGATTACCAGTCCCGACACGGCGCTTGGCACGCTGATTCTGCTGACAGTCTGGCAATTCGGTTCTACAATGGTAATTTTTCTGGCGGGGCTGAAGCAAATTCCTAATGATCTGTATGAGGCATCCTCGGTTGACGGGGCCAACAAAGTGACTCAATTCTTCAAAATCACCCTGCCGATGCTTTCGCCAATCCTCTACTTCAACTTAATCATGGCGGTCATTGGGGCCTTCCAGATGTTCACCTCTGCTTTTGTCATTACGAACGGTGGGCCAATGAACTCTACTTATGTGTATGCAATGTATTTGTACGAACGGGCATTCAGCCGCTATGAACTGGGGTATGCTTCGGCGCTCGCCTGGATTATGCTGATCGCAATTGTTGCAGCGACAGTCCTGATCTCTTATACCTCAAAATATTGGGTATTCTATGAAACAGACACTGGAGGGAGAAAACGTAAATGACAACAACAAAATGGAAGCCGATCTCTCGTCATCTGTTCATGATTCTCTTCAGCCTTATTATGGTTTATCCGATTATCTGGTGGGTCGGAGCTTCCCTGAAGCATCCCACCGAGCTTAGTTCACCGTCGATCTTCCCGTCTTCTCCGCAGTGGAGCAACTTTACCAAGGGGTGGACTTCGGTTCCCGGACATACGTTTACGGATTTTTATCTCAATACCTTTGGACTTGAAATCGCTGTAATTATTGCAACGCTTCTATCCTGCACGCTGGTTGCTTTCGGATTCGCCAGACTGGATTTTCCGCTGAAGAATTTCTGGTTCTCCATTCTGATGCTGACGCTGATGATGCCGGGACAGGTGCTGATTATCCCTCAATACGCCCTGTTTCATCAGTTGGGCTGGGTCAATACGTATCTGCCGTTTATTATTCCCCATCTGCTTGCGGGCGGAGCAGGCGGCAGCTTCTTCGTCTTCCTGCTGATTCAGTTTATCCGCGGTGTTCCAAGAGAGCTTGATGAATCGGCCAAAATTGACGGATGCTCCTGGTTCGGTATTTTCTGGAGAGTGGTCATGCCTCTTGCGTTTCCCGCGATCGTTACCGTCACAATTTTCTGCTTCTTGTGGAACTGGGATGATTTCCTCGGGCATCTCCTGTACATCAATACGGTAGACAAGTATACGGTGGGCCTGGCGCTTCGTATGATCAACGATTCTCAATCGGCAGCGGAGTGGGGACAACTGCTGGCCATGTCGCTGGTGTCCATTGTTCCGGCTACTATCGTCTTCATGTTCCTGCAGAAATACTTCGTTGAAGGAATTGCAACAACAGGAATAAAAGGATAAAATGTAAAAAAACATCCGTCTGCTAACGGTAAAGCGTCGAATAACTTTCGTTGCTTTACCGTTTATTGCGTTTGAACCGGAAGTGAAGGAGGCAGGGGTAGCCTTTGACCAATCCTTTCAAAAAATATAGAATCGACCGCCTGTTTTTTCATAGCTTTGCCATAGTGCTTATTACGGTTATCGTAGTTACTGCATGGACAAGCTACAGCAATTCTTCCAAAGCGCTTGTGAAGACCACATCCCATTATCAGCAGTTGCTGCTGGATGAACTGAATAATGAAATCACGACCCGTCTGGTCATGATCGAGCAGATTTCACTGTCCAGCTCCCGCGACAGCGAACTGGTTAATTTTCTTCTCAACAGGCAGGATGAATTCGAGAGGTACCGCAGACGTGCAGGGGTGGAGAGCGCACTCGCGAATTTGACCTATGCTATTCCGATGATACAAGGGATTGACCTCTATATGGATAAACCCATCCTAAGTGAACGGCAGAACTATATTCAGTTCCGTAAGCTAGGGGATCTAAATAAGCAGGAATGGTCGAAATGTCTGGTGAAGAGTGATTTCTGCTGGTCTAAAGAGTACAACTTCTCCAGCGCTCAAGGTGAAATTCCTGTGCTTAGCTTTTCCAGAAAAATAGTCAATGAGAATGACTATCTTGGTGTTCTTGTCGTCCACATCAAGGCTAACGAAATCCGGAAGCTGTTAACCGGCAATTCCGACGGATCGAACCGGATCATGGCGGATACCGAAGGGCAGCAGATTATGAAGATTGGCGATACGCTGGATCAGAACGACTGGTCCCAGTGGATTGATCTTAAGAGCAACAAATCGGGGTACGTCCGTATCCCGGCAACAACCGGCTCCCGCGATACCTTGCTTGTCTATTCCAGGATGGATAACTCAATCTGGACGCTGATCGAATTCACGTCGTGGAATCAGATTACGGCCAGCAGCCTGAAGCTCGCGGAATGGATCGGTCTGATTGGTATCGCTGCAGTGCTGCTGGTCTTGCTCCTGACCGATTTTTTGAGTAAGCAGTTTACCAAGCCGATCAAAAAACTTGTAACCGCTATGCGCGTGTACTCCGTAGGCGGCGGCAATGTAGAGCTTCCGGTGGATTATGAGAATGAATTCGGTTATTTGTTCTCGGGCTACCGCAAGCAGAAGGAACGGATTGAGGAGCTGTATCTCTCGCTGGAGCGGCGTTATGAGCAGCAGCGGAAAGCAGAAATTGAGGCGCTTCAGGCGAATATCAATCCCCATTTTCTCTATAATATGCTGGATCAGCTAAACTGGATGGCGATTGAGGCCGGACAGGATGAGCTTAGCCGTATTCTGGAGCTGATGGGACGGATGTTTCGGATCGGCTTGTCTAACGGCAACAGCTTTATCACGATTGCCGATGAGCTGCTGCACATAGAGTGCTACCTTGAAATCCAGCAGTTGCGCTGGGGGGACGGACTTGAGTACCGGATTGAGGCGGCAGACGACTTAAAGGCGTTATATATTCCGAAGCTTACGCTACAGCCGTTCGTGGAGAATTCCGTGGTTCATGGATTCAACAAGCAACGCAGCGGCTACGTATCTATTTTACTGGAGCAAACAGGCGATACGCTGCACATTACCATTGACGATAACGGAGCCGGTCTGAAGCAGCTTGAAGACAGCCCGCATAAACGTCATACAGGTGGCTACGGTATACGCAATGTAAGAGAGCGAATCGCCGGGTATTTCGGGGATTGCTACGGAATTACGCTGAGCGAACGGGAAGAGGGCGGAACACGGGTGGAAATTATGCTGCCTTTGCTGGCGGAACCTCCTGCCAAAAAGGAATGATGCCCGGGTGAAAGCTCCAAATTGTAGTCAAGCTACGAAAACGGCAGTTTAGTAAGCGTTCCCATTGCCGTAAGGCAGTAACCGCCGCGCTTCGTGCTTACAGAGTTTTAGGAGGTAGGTCTAATGTGGAAAATTGCAATCATTGATGATGAGCGTCAAGTCCTGAAGGGGATGAAGCGGGTAATTCCCTGGGATGAGCTGGGAGCTGAATGGGTTGGGGAGGCTTTGAACGGAGAGGATGGACTGGAGATGATTCGTGCTGCCCAGCCGGACATCGTGATCACTGATCTGTATATGCCTGTGATGAGCGGCCTGGATATGATGGAGCGGCTCAGGAAGGAGGGCTTTCAAGGCAAAATCATCATTCTGAGCGGTTATTCGGACTTTGAACATGCAAGACAGGCACTCCGGTTTCAGGTGAGCGACTATGTCTCCAAGCCGATCAGTGTGCCCACGCTAAAGTCAATCTTAAGCAAAGTTATCGGGGAGCTGGAGGAGGAAGAGGAGAAGCGAATCAGGCAGGAGGAAAGTGAGCTGAAAATGAAGCTGTATGAGCCTTTTGTTGAAAAAGAGTGGGTTCGCTCTGCAGCCGTCGGTACGTTAGACCATGCCTACAAAGACAGTACCCATCTTCCTCCGGCGTATCATTACTGGCTGGAACGTAAGCATGTTACGGTTGGCATTGAACTGGTCCGAGATGAACGGGCCTGTTGCTTCTCCTTATCCGATTGGAATCTGTTCCGGTTTGCGGTCAGCAATATCGCTTGTGAAGTTGCGTGTAAGCTATTTACGGGTGTGGAATACACGGAGCTTCACAGCACCAGGGCGTTATTGATCATTCACCCGGGTGCCGTGAAGCCGGATGAATTGGATAAGAAGCTGGAGGAGTTAGGGATTGGGCTGATTGACAGTATTGGCAGCTATCTTAAGCTGGTGGCGCGTATTGGAATTGGCGGGGTTAAGGATACATGGACGAAGATTTCTGACTCCACGGAGGAGGCCTTCCGGGCAATGGATCAGAGAGCATTACGGATTGCTCCGGCTTTTGAGGTGTACAGATATCAGGAGAATAGCAGCAGCGATCAGGTAGGAGCCACTCTTTTCCCGGTCAAATTCTCATATAAGCTGGCCACTGCAATGAAGGCGTCGCAGGAATCCGAGGCCCATCAGCTTGTTATTGACTATATAACGGAAATGAAGCAGCATGACGGAGTTTCACAGGGGTCCGTACAAATGCTAGGGAGCGAGCTATGGGGAATTATAACCTATTCGTTATATGAATCCGGGCTTGTACTGGATAACCTGTTCACGCATGACCAAATTGCCAAGGAGATTGGCAGCCTGAGCGGGCCGGACCAACTGGAAAGCTGGCTGCTGGACAAGATTACAAGAATCTGCAGCAGCAGGCAGTGGAAGGGAAGCAGCAAGCACAGACAGATTGTTGATTTCATGACCGGCTATATTCATGAGCATTATGCTGAAGAACTCACGCTTGCAGAGCTTTCCGATAAGGTGTACATTTCGCGGAACCATCTTTCAATTATTTTCAAAAATTTCACCGGAGAGACCTTCAATAACTACCTGACCCGGGTGCGGATTGAGAAGGCGCGGGAATTACTTATGGAGCGGAATATGCTGGTGTATGAGGTGGCGGAGCAGGTCGGCTACAAGAACATCCCCTATTTCAGTACGCTGTTCAAAAAAATAATCGGCATGAACCCCACAGAAATTATCAAAAACTAGTGTCACTTTCTGATCTGTTCGCGCAATAAATATAGCGAAATGTGCAAGGATTATTCTCTGGAACTACTCTAAAATGTCATTATCCTAGTCCTGCATCAGAGCTAATCTGTGGGTGAGGTCATCCCCTCAGGGGTTGGTGAAGAGAAGCCGCAGCAGCGAAATCAGCTCCTTATGGACCTGAGAGCCGTTATTTTCAAGAAAACGCCACTTGTTGCGGCTTAACGGACCGAGGCGCGCTTAGGGGCACCCAAAGGAACGTTTAGGCGCGGAATATTTCATCATAAGGCCCGTGGTGTCCGTAACTTACCCAAGCCGTGACTTTCATCCGAAATAAGCGCACCTCAGTCCGTAACGCCGGGCCAAACGCCAATTCAAGAACGAACCCCGTCTGGGAAGGGGTGTACCTGAGGGAGGATCGCTCCACGCCTTCCGTCCTTCGGGCATCCCGCACCCCAACTCCACGATTGTAAATCTGACGCTCTACTAGTATGCAGGATGAGGATTGAAGGCGTTCTATAGCAGACTGGAGGATATGATCATGGAGCTGATTGTAACGGCAAGAAGCAAACATCAAGAGGATACGGAATATGCAATCTTGGACAGACATGGACTAAGCGCGTCAGTAGAGATCACAGGCGGGGACGGCAGTGCCAGGCAGCCCTTTCAGGCAAGGGTAAGGGTACGGAATTTAAGCAGCACCATGTGGTCGGGAGTCATTCATGTGGAGCTGCCGTTTGCCAAGGTCAATCCGCGTTTTTTCCTGCCGGCATTTATGTATGGCCGAAACCGCGGGGAGGCTCCGCAGAATGTTCCCAATGAGTTCCCCAGACTGAGAGAAGGAAGTCCTGAACGCCCTTCTTCTCCTTGGTGGATGGTGCGAAGCGACCGGTTGTCGCATCCGGCGGCACTTGTATATGACAACGGCAAAATAGTTGGCCTTAGTGCCAGTCCATATTTCATCAGCAGGGATGGGATCAAATCCCAGTGGGTGCCGGACCTTCCGGGTGAATTCTATCAATATGGCGGCTATTCCTGCTCGCTTGCCAAAGGAACGGTCGGATATACGCTTGGATATGAGAACGCTCCCCTGCTGTTTATCAAATCGCGTCTGGTCAAGGAACGGGCGCCTCTAGGCGGGAATTGTTTTGAACTGGCAGCCGCGGAGTCTGTGGAGTTCACTGTGGATGTATATGAATATGCTGCTGAATCCGAGCTGGGCATCAATGCGGCGGTTGAAGAAATCTATTGCCGCTACCATCAGCATCCAAGACAGGGCAGCGATATTCCAACGGCTGCAAGCGATTTGTCCAAGGCGATCTATCACTATGCATGGCTCCCCGGGGAACGGAGTTATTCCACCTTTGTCTATGAGGATAAGGAAACGGGCGGCTACCGGTACAATAAGATTATTTCAATTAGCTGGACCGGTGGATTACCTGTGGCAACTCCGGTGCTGATGGCTGCCCTGCGGCTTGGTGACGAGCCTATGCGCGAGCAAGCGCTTTCCTGCATCCAGAATATTATCGAGACCTCCCTGAACCCTGCATCGGGGCTGCCGTATGAGGCGTATCAGGACGGGGGCTGGAGCACTAAAGGCTGGTGGTTTGACGGGATGCGCACCCCTGGACATTCTGCTTATCTGTGCGCGCAGGCGTTATTTTATATAATGAAGGCCTATGCATTTGAAAAGCGGTTCAAAAACTGCCTGCATGAGGATTGGATGGGATTTGTGAGACAGGTTCTTCCCATATTGGAGAAGAGCAAAAACTCGGATGATGAATATCCGGCTATCCTGTCCGAGCAGACGGGGGCCGGGCTTGAATATGATTCCTTCGGCGGAGCTTGGTGCATGGCCGCTACGGCATACTACAGCTTCCTCACGGGTGACAAAGCCCATCTGGACAGCGTTAAACGCAGCGAGAAGCATTATTATGAGTGTTACGTGAAGCACATGGAATGTTACGGGGCTCCGCTTGATGCGGATAAGGCAGTGGATTCGGAAGGGATTCTGGCATACATTAAGGCTGTCAGATTCCTGCATGCCCTCACTGGCGATGAGCTGTATCTCGATCATATGAGGGATGCGCTCGACTATGAGTTCACCTTCAAATTCGCTTATAATTCACCGGTTAAGGTGCCGCCGCTCAGTACTATCGGCTGGTCAAGCTGCGGGGGAAGCGTCACATCTGTCGCCAATCCGCATATCCATCCGATGTCCGGTAACCTTGTGGACGAGCTGTATTACTTCGTGCAGCAGCGTGAGGATGATTACGTCCGGCAGCGGCTGCTGGATACAGTCGGCTGGGGCTGTCAGACCTATAACCGCTTTGATAAGGAATTTGGCTATGGCAAAAAGGGCTGGATGTCCGAGAGATTTTGCCACTCTGAAGGGTTAGTCACGGAGGTGTACAGCGATGGCTCCCCGGCCAGCACATGGTTCTGCCTGATGCCCTGGGCCGGCGGCAGTATATTGGAAGGTCTGGTTGGTGACTACTGGGAGGCGAACGTTAAATAATCGGTTTGCACGTGAAGTCATTTTAACTCGGTAAAAAGTAAGAAATATACAAATGGAGGTTAGAAATATATATTCATCTGTAACCCGTTCTGTTGCTAGGATAAGAGAGGAGAAAGGCGCTTCGAAGGAGCGCTATATGAGATTTAAGGGAGCGGTATTATGAACAAAAATCAAATTTGGTATGACAAGCCTGCGGAACATTGGGAAGAAGCCTTGCCGCTTGGCAACGGAACACTTGGGGGCATGGTGTTCGGGAACCCGGCTATTGAACGGATTCAACTGAACGAAGACAGTCTTTGGTACGGCGGACCGATGGACAGAAACAACCCCGACACTAAGGAGCATTTGAGCGAGATTAGGAGCCTCTTGTTATCGGGACAGATTCAGGAAGCGGAGGAACTGGCAGCGAGAGTCCTGATTGGGGTGCCGGATGGGCAGCGCCATTATGAGGCCTTGGGCGATCTGTACTTGGATAGCTGCGATTCAGAGGAGAGTATGGACGATTACCGGAGGGAATTGGACCTTGAGCAAGGAGTTGCCCGTGTAAAATATACCGCCCGCCATGTTGAATACCGCCGCGAATACTTCTCAAGTTACCCGGATCAGGTGTTTGCGGTTCGCCTGACCGCAAGTGTGCCGGGTAATCTGTCCTTCAAGTTATTGTTTGGCAGAGGTTCGGTCCTGGGGCCTTCGCGGTGGTCGGGTAGCCTGAAGCGCCCTGTCGGATTTCACGCTTATCTGGACCGGATAGGTGTAAATAAGCAAGGAGACATGATTATTCGCGGCAGAAGCGGCGGAGAGGAGGGCATCCGTTTTGCCTGCGCCATCCGGGTGCTGGCAGAAGGCGGCCGCCTTTCCTATAGCGGGGGGCAGCTTGTGCTGGATCAAGCGGACGCAGCGACGATCCTGGTCTCGGCATGCACGGATTTTCGGGTTCCGAAGGAACAAATGGAAGCTGAATGCGTGCGGAGGATTGAGCTTGCGGCGTCCAAAGCTTACGAACAATTGCTTGCGGATCACATCGTGGATTACCGGAAGCTGTTCAGCCGGATGAAGTTAACGTTGCAGGGCAGTGAAGATCATTCGTCGGTGTCTGAGCTGCCTATGGACCGCCGGTTGGACCGAATCCGCAGTGGAAAGGATGACCCGGAGCTTGTCAGTTTGTATTTCCAGTTTGGCCGGTATCTGCTGATCTCAAGCAGCCGTCCGGGCGCGCTGCCGGCTAATCTTCAGGGCATCTGGAACAAGGACATGCTCCCGATATGGGACAGCAAATATACGATCAACATCAATACACAGATGAATTACTGGCCTGCGGAAAGCTGTAATCTGTCCGAATGTCATGAACCGTTATTTGATTTTATCGGGAGGCTGCGGGAGCGGGGCCGGGAAACTGCCAAGGTGATGTACGGCTGCCGGGGATTTATGGCCCATCATAATTCCGATATTTGGGCAGATACCGCCCCGCAGGATGTCTGTGTTACTTCTACCTTTTGGACGATGGGGGCGGCTTGGCTGTGCCTGCATTTATGGGACCACTACGAATACGGAAGAGATGTCCAGTTTCTTGAGGATATCTACGGGACTATGAAGGAGGCGGCTCTGTTCCTGCTTGATTTTCTGGTGGAAGATCCAAGCGGAGCGCTTGTCACTTGTCCTTCCTCGTCTCCTGAGAACTATTACGTCCTGCCAAGCGGGGAGTCGGGAGCATTATGCTACGGCGCTTCTATGGATAGCCAGATCACGCGTGAGCTTTTTGCCCGCTGTATAGAGAGTACAGAAATCCTGCAAGCCGACCTTGAATTCGGGGAGACCCTGCGCAGCGCGCTGGAGCGGATTCCACAGCCCGCCATCGGGAAGTACGGTCAAATCCAGGAGTGGAGCATCGACTATGAGGAAGTGGAGCCGGGCCACCGGCATATCTCGCATTTGTTCGCGCTGCATCCCGGGTCGCAAATCACGCTGCAATCCACGCCTGATTGGGCCGGTGCCGCCAGAACGACGCTGGAGCGGAGATTGAAGAACGGAGGGGGACATACGGGCTGGAGCCGGGCCTGGATTCTTAACATGTGGGCGAGATTGGAAGCGGCTGAGCAAGCGTATGACAATGTGATGGAACTGCTGCGCTCTTCGACTTTACCGAACCTGTTCTGCAACCATCCTCCATTTCAGATAGACGGTAATTTCGGCGGGACCGCCGGCATCGCAGAGATGCTGGTGCAAAGTCATGCAGGGGTGATCCGTCTGCTCCCCGCATTGCCGGCTTCATGGCCGTCCGGGTACATTCGCGGTGTTCGGGCACGTGGCGGATACGAGGTGGACATGGAGTGGAGCAGCGGCCAATTGCAGAATGTGAGCATTCGTGCCTTGGAGCCGGGCAGTATTGTTCTTTCCTACGGGGAGCAAAGGGTAGAGCTGCATTTTCCAGAACCGGGATTCTGCATACACTTGAATTCAGGCGAATTTTTGTAAAAAAAGGACTGATTTTTGGAAGCCATCGTGCCTCATGCCCGGCTAAAATAATATTGTCTAGGAGAAGTAACACCGAAACTTGAGGACATCCAGGCATATTGCAGGAGGTTATAGACGATGGCTATCCAAAATAAAGTCCAATTGATCACGTATCCCGATTCCATGGGCGGAAATCTGAAGGTGTTGAATGAACTGCTTCAGAAGCATTTCACGGATATTTTTCCTGGCGGCATTCATATCCTTCCCCCATTCCCTTCTTCCGGGGACCGGGGATTTGCTCCGCTCACTTATCTTGAGATTGAGCCAAGCTTCGGCACCTGGGAGGATATCCGGGCCATTGGGGATACGTTTGATGTGCTGGTGGATTTGATGGTGAATCACATCTCCCGCCAATCGCCGTATTTTCAAGACTTCCTTGAGAAGGGAAGGTCTTCCGAATTTGCCGATTTATTTATGTCACTGGACAAGATCTGGGACGATGGGAGCCCTGTTCAAGCTGACATTGAGAAAATGTTCTTGCGCAGACCCTTGCCCTATTCGACCTTTCAACTTAACGGCAGTGGTGAGGAGGAGAAGGTCTGGACGACCTTTGGAAAGACAGATCCTTCAGAGCAGATTGATCTGGATGTCCATTCACCGCTGACCCGGCGGCTTTTGCGGTTGTTTTTTGAAAATTTCAAGAAACAGAACATCAAAATGGTCAGGCTCGATGCTGTCGGGTATGTCATCAAGAAGCTGGGAACCAGTTGTTTTTTTGTGGAGCCGGAAATATATGAATTTCTCGATTGGATCAAGGAAATGGCAGACGCGCTGGACATTGAGCTATTACCCGAAGTGCATGCGCATTATAGCACTCAATACAAATTGTCGGAGCACGGGTGCTGGATATACGATTTCATTCTGCCTTACCGGGTGCTGGAGGCGCTTACCGGCAGGTCCAATACGGAGCTGTACTCCTATCTGAAGACCCGGCCGCACAAGCAGTTCACGATGCTCGATTGCCATGACGGGATTCCGGTTAAGCCGGACCTTGACGATCTGATCGACACGAATGAAGCCCGGGAGCTGGTCGGTCTTTGTGTGGAGCGGGGCGCTAATCTGAGCCTCATTTTGTCAGATGAGCACAAGGCTGCTGACGGATTTGATGTTCATCAGATCCGCTGCACGTATTATAGCGCACTGAATGAAGACGACGATGCGTATCTCGCCGCAAGAGCGATTCAGCTATTCACACCGGGTATCCCGCAAGTGTATTATGTGGGCCTGCTCGCTGGCAGAAATGACAAGGAACAGGTAACGGCAACGGGAGAAGGGCGCGAAATCAACCGCCATAACTACACCGTAGAGGAAATTGAGCAAGCGCTCGAACAAGAAGCCGTGAAACGGCTGATGAAGCTGATTCGCTTCCGTAATACGTACAGCGCCTTCGATGGAGCGTTTCATGTACTGGATGCGGCAACCGATGAGATCCGGTTGTTATGGGAGCAAGGCGAGAAGTACTGCAAGCTGGTTATCAGCCTGAAGACGTACCAGACCGTTATTGAATATGTGAACGAGGACGGAATTCCTGTTACTTATCCGGTTTAATCTCTCATAACCTATCCCATTCTGTGGGCGGATGTCCCTGATGTTGAAGCAAGCTTCATCATTAGAGAGACAATCCGCCCGTATTTTTGTAAAAAAAGAACTGATTATTGGAAGAAATCATTCGTGGAGTCCGGCTACACTTATAGGTGTCCGCTAGATGTGGCGCTTATATATAGCAAGGGGGCAACGAAATGATGGATTTTCACGGCAGACTGACCTTTGAGGATAAATCAAATGACCTTTTGGCAGTCGGAGAACTGCTCGTTGACATGATCTCCAATGAGTATGATGATACGTTTCAATCTGCCGGATATACGAAGTTTCTGGGGGGGTCTCCCTCCAATATCGCAATCAATGTGAAGAAGCTGGGGATCAGATCTTGTATGGTTTCCGCCGTGGGTGAAGACGGCTTCGGCGAGTTTCTTGTGGACAGGCTGCGCAGAGAAGGAATGGAGCTGCAAGGCATCCAGAAAAGCCGTGATTCCACCAGCTTAGTGGTCGTATCCAAGAGCAAAGCGACGCCGACTCCGATTTTTTATCGCAGCGCAGACTATCAGTTGGCCTACACATCAACGCTTGAGAAGGCTTTGAAGAATTCCAAGCTTGTGCATTTTTCCTGCTGGCCCGTATCCCGAATTCCCGCCAGGCATACTATCGAACGGGTAATTGAGGAGGCGAGAACTCAGGGCACGCTGATTGGCTTCGACCCTAACTATCATCCGGGCATTTGGGAGAAGGGAGAAGATGGTGTACAGTATGTGAAATCCTTGTTCTCCAAGGTGGACATCATCAAGCCATCGGAAGACGATGCCGAGAGGCTGTTCGGCAAGGATACCCCATCTAATCAGTTGGAGAAGTTTCTGGAGCTTGGAGCCAAGCTGGTCATTCTGACGTTAGGCAAGGATGGAGCCATTGTGTCAAATGGAAGAGAGACGAGAAGCTTTGAGACGCTCGCTACGGACATTGTGGATACTACAGGGGCCGGAGATGCATTCTGGTCCGGATTTTATGCGGCAGCCGTTAAAGGATATACCGTGCAGGATGCTCTGAATCTCGGCTTTGCTGTAAGTGCTTTCAAATTGAGGTATACTGGAGCTGTAGTGGATTTGCCTAAGCTTGAAGTCATCCAGGACTATTACAATTTATAAGACATGAATCCAAATTCAATTAAGGAGTGATTATTTTGGCTACACTGCAAATTAGCTTTCGTTCGGAATGCCTGAAACGGGAAGTCACCTTCAGCGCTTTATTGCCAGGCGACCAGCCTGAAGAATTCCAAACATCGGCCCGGGCCGGACAACCGCTGAGAGCAATATATCTGCTGCATGGTTATTCCGGAAGCCACAACGATTGGATGAACTTCACACGGATCAGGGAGCTGTCGGATAGATATCACATCGCTGTCTTTATGCCTGCCGGAGAGAATCAGTTCTATCTGGATGATGAGAACAGGGAAGAGTATTTCGGGGAATATATCGGAAAGGAGCTGGTGGACTTCACACGCCGTCTGTTCCCGCTGTCTACGGAGCGGGAGGACACTTTCATTGGAGGGTTATCCATGGGAGGATACGGTGCGATTAGGAACGGCCTGAAGTATGGGCAGCAATTCGGCCGCATCATTGCCTTGTCGTCGGCACTTATTCCTTATAAAGTTGCCAATATTCCACCGGATTACAAAGATGGCATCGCCAGCTATAAATACTATACAAGTGTCTTTGGCGATCTGAGCCAGTTGCTGGGCAGTGACAAAGATCCGGAGAGGCTTGCTCTTGACTTGAAAGAGAACGGACTTAAGCCGCCGAAGATTTATATGGCCTGTGGAACAGAGGATTTCCTGCTGGATGTGAACCGCCGCTTCCATGCCTTCCTGGAACAGGAACAGATCGGGCATGCCTATGTTGAAAGCGGGGGAGCGCATACCTGGGATTTCTGGGATAAGTACATTGAAGCGGCATTGCAGTGGGTTGAGGAAGACAGTGCCTCAATATAGATTAATTTGAAATCTAATACACGTACGCCCCTGGGCTCCGGTCGATCATGGATCAGCTCAGGGGCTTGCTGACTTCCGGGGAGGAAAAGTAGGCGTATGATTCGAACGAACAGTATCGTATTTAAATTTTCTGTACAGTTGACGGTTATTCTTGCGATCCTGCTCTCTGTCCTCGTTCTGAGTAATGTGTACTCACTCGGGGTTGTTCGGAACAATGCCCTTACAAGCTCGCGGAATACGCTTGCCCTCTATCAGGCGAACATTCATAATAATTTCAACAATTTTTCCAAAGACTTAACCGAGGTGTTCAATAATAACATTGATGCTGCGGTGAATTTCGCCTACCTGGATGAAGGCAGCCGTTACTTTAAAGCGCAGGAGCTCAAAAATACACTGCTGTCAAAAATGTCGAACGATTACTCCAGCGATGGCATGTTTATCAGACTTTCCGGTGAACTCGTGCTTGAGCAATTCAGCAACCGGATTCAATCTGAGGATAAGCTGGCTCTGATGGAATCCATCAACCGGCAGAAATTCAATTCCGGACCTGCGGGTGAAGCAGATGAATGGAAGGTGCTTCAGATTCAGGGGGATTATTATTTGTTCAGGTACATCACCTATTCGGGCGTCAGTTTCGGTACGTTAGTCAAAGCAGATACCCTATTGGCGATGGTGAACAGGGGCGGCAACGACCAGAACCGGTATGTATTGAGCAATAAAGAAGGGATTATTGTATCCGCGAACAATATCGCTTTGAATGATGGCGACACGACCTTGGACAGCTTAACAAGACAGTATCAGTATAATTATCTGGTCATTTCCGAACCAATCACGGAATTTGGACAAATCACCAATATAGTTGCCAAGGGAAATCTGTTGTCGGGATTCAAGCTGATCCAGTGGATCATCGCCTTATTGGCCGTTCTATCGGCCATCGTCATCCCGCTCGTGCTGCGTTTTTTCACAAGGGATGTCTTGAAGCCGATCCTTGAGCTAGTGAAGGCGGCTAAAGGGGTTGAGCAGGGACAGCTTGAATATCAGGTTCCAACCGGCACCCCGTATTCTCTGGAGTTCATGAAGCTATTCCACGCATTTCAATCTATGGTCAGCGAAATCAAGGATTTGAAAATTCAATCGTATGAAGAACAGATCGAAAGAAGCCGGGCGGAGATCAAATATCTGCAGATGCAAATCAGGCCGCACTTCTTTCTGAATGCGATTTCAACGATCACCAGTTTGACGTATCAGAATAAGAACGAAGAAATCCGGCGTCTCATTCACTGTTTGTCCGAGCATCTGCGGTACATGTTCAAGGGAGGGCTTGTAGAGGTTTCGATTGAGGAAGAGATCAAGCACGCCGAGAATTATATCCGGATGCAGGAGATCCGGTATCCTGATCAAGTATTCTATATGACAGAGATCAGTGATGAAGCCCGGCAGGTGCGCATCCCTCAATTCATGATCCAAACCTTTGTTGAGAATGCGTTCAAGCACGCGATGTTCTATAATGAGATGCTTTCGATATTCATCCGCGCCCGCACGGAGACAAGAGACGGAAGCCCGTTCGTCAAGATTGTGATTGAGGATAACGGAGGAGGCTTCTCTCCCGAGTGGCTGAAGAGCACAGCACCCGAAGAGGCAGGCGAGGACGGAGCCCGGGTTGGAATAACCAATATTCGAAAAACACTGCAATTACTCTATAAACGCGGCGATTTGCTGAAGCTGTCAAATGCTGAACAGGCCGGCGCAAGAGTGGAATTGTGGATACCTATACAAGAAGCCGAGCGGCTGGCAGAGTCGGAGGGAAGACATGCGTTGTTTGCTGATTGATGATGATATACCTACGGTTGAAGCTCTTCTCGGTATTGTGAACTGGAATGAATTTGGAATTACCGAAGTACTAACCGCGTATAACATACAGGATGCGAAGCAATTATTCGGCAGCGGCGCGCCCGATCTGATTATATGCGATATTGAAATGCCGAGAGGTTCCGGCTTAGATATGATTAAATGGGCCAGAGAGCACGAATATGATGGCGGATTTATATTTTTAACCTGTCATGAGAGCTTTACCTTCGCTTCCAAGGCGATCTCGTATAATGCCGATTCTTATTTGGTTAAGCCGCTGGATAAGCAGGAGCTGGAAGCGGCGCTGCGCAAGTCCGTGGATTCACTGAAGAAAAAGATGATGATGGGCGAATACAGCAAAATGGGGCTTGCATGGCTGAAAAATAAAGATTTGGTGGAAAGGGGCTTCTGGAGTGATGTGCTGACAGCCGCTATCTCTCCGAGAATCAACCTGATTCAGAGTGAGATGCAGAAGCGGGAGCTGTCCTTGTCTGTGCACAGCGGCTATATTCTGCTTCTCGTAAGTGTTCCGCGCTCTCAAATTGAGAGCAGGTGGGACGAAAGCCTGTTCCATTATGCGCTCTCCAACCTGATTTCCGAGATTTTGTTCAACGAGGTGAGTCATGGCCGAATCATTGCCTATCAGGCCGACAACGTATTCTACAATGCGATTATTATCGGGGGTGAGACCGGGGTGCCGTGGCTGCGGGAAAGTGCGGAGAATATCATTCTGCTGTGCAGGCAATATTTGAAGTGTACGGCTACCTGTTATTTCAGTGAGAAGGTAGAAGCTTCAGGACTCTCGCAGGCGAAGCTGGAACTGGAGCAACTGGATGAGTCCAACATCATTTTCCGGGGCAAAGTCCATTGCCAGAATGAACCCTTTCCATATAATACTGCGGAAGGCTTCACCCTGGATGCTGAGCTATTCACCATGCTGTTCGTTCAGAAGGAGAAGGTTCAGATTGTTAATCGGCTGAAAAAAGAGCTGGAGGTGCTGACCAGCCTGAATAAGCTGAATTCAGCGATGCTCCATTCCATCCGGGAGGACTTCCTGCAAGTGGTCTATTCGCTTCTCTCCCGGCATCACATCCAGGCGCACCGGCTCTTCGCCGATGAAGTGACCCAGCAATTGGCCCAGAGTGCCGAGAGCAGTGTGTTTGACTTCATGAAGTGGGCCAGGGTGGTTACGGACAAAACGGTGGATTCCATCAAAGAAGTGCTGCTGTCTGAAGGCGTTGTCGAGAGAGCGAAGCGGTTTATCCATGACAACTACCGGCAGGAGCTCAGCCGTGAGGATGTGGCTGTAAGCGTATATCTGACCGCGGATTACTTGGCTAAGGTCTTCAAGAATGAGACGGGGCAGACCGTCAAGGAATATCTGAACGACTGCCGGATCAACGCGGCCAAGCAATTGCTGATTGAAAGTCCGGCAACTATCGGCCAGATCGCGATGGAAACCGGTTTTGATACGATTTCTTATTTTTCTACGGTTTTCAAAAAGCTGACAGGAGAAACGCCGATTGCTTACCGTTCAAAGCATAGGAACGTCCGGTAACAAGAAACTCCGCTTCCGGTATCAGAGGCGGAGTTTTTGCTGCAGTGCGGTTTTTCGAAAAAACATACCGTCTTTTTGAAAGCCCGGATTCCTTCAAAAAAGTAAAATGAAAGCGAAAACACAGAACGAGGAGGCATCATCATGAAAAGTAAAAAGGGGATAAGCCCGCTGCTGTTGTCAACGGTATTAATCGGTTCACTCCTTTCGGCTTGCAGCAGTAATTCGGGTACATCTACAGCGGATTCGAAGAATGCAGCAGCGGATGCAAAGGTAGCTGAAATCGTATTTGCCCTGCCATCCTTCAACCGGATTCCCGATGATCTTAGCAAGGTGACGAACGCAATCAATGAGATCACAACCAAGAAGATCGGGGTGAAGGTGGATTTCCGTCTTTACGGTCCATCCGATTATGCCCAGAAAGTTAATCTGGCCCTTCAGAGCGGAGAGAAAATGGATATCTTCACCACGCTGGGCCAATTCTCCAACTATGTGTCGAAAAATCAGCTTGCTCCGCTTGATGACCTGCTGCCGAAATACGGGAAAGAAATGAATGCAATTCTGGAGAAGGATTTCGGCCCGGACATCCTCAAAACGACGACGATGGATGGACATATCTATGGCATTCCGGTCAATAAAGGGATGGCTGTGCCCACTAATATTATCTATAACACCGATATGCTGAAGGAAGCAGGCGTGACAGCCGACAGAATTCAATCGGTGAACGATCTGCCGGCAGTCTTTGCAGACGTTAAGACGAAGTTTCCCGATGTGGTTCCGTTCGGACCGATTAGTGTCAATCCGACGGATACGGGACTGATTAATCTGCTGAAGGGTTCGAACAAGGTGGATTATCTGACAGATACTACCGGAGTCGGTGTGGTAATTGGCGATAGCGGAAAGGTCGTCAATTACTATGAGTCGGATGTCTTCAAGAACGGGATTAAGATGATGAGAGACTGGTTCAATGCAGGTTATTTACAGAAGGATACGGCAACGACGACGATCACAGGCATGGAGATGATTTCCTCCGGACGCGGCTTTTCCTACCTTGGAGGCTACAGCGGTAAGGAAGTAGGTACAATGCTGAGTGCCCAAGCCGGAAAAGAGCTTCAGACCAAACGTATTGCTCCCTTCTACTTTGATACGAGTGCCGTAAATGCCGTTACCTGGATGGTATCCAGCACCTCCAAGGAACAAGAGGCCGCTGTCAAGTTCTTGAATCTGCTCTATTCCGACGCTGATCTGATCAATACTATTCTCTTTGGGATTGAAGGGGAGGATTACCTGAAGGTCGACGAGCACCATGTGAAGCTTCCGGAAGGCAAAGACGCTAATACGGTACCATACACGGCCATGCTGAGTTCCGGGATTGTGGGTTCGGAGTCCCTGCAATACCAGTTGGAGGGAACCAATTGGTCGGATGTTGAATTGAAGCTGAAGGAGAATAAGGACACAGAAAGATCGCCTTATTTCGGATTTATCTTTGATCAAAGCGAAGTGAAGACCCAAATCAGTGCCGTGAACAATGTAGTGAATCAATTCCTGCCGGCGCTTGTCAGCGGATCGGTAGACCCGGATACAATTATTCCAAAGTTCATCAGCGCGCTGAAGGATGCAGGTGCGCAAGCAATTATCGACAGCAAGCAGAAGCAGCTTGATCAGTGGATTGCTGCGAAAAACCAATAACTCATAAGAACCTGCTGAGAGTAGAGTCGCAATCAGGCTCTATTTTCAGTAATGGAGGTGAAGTCCGGCATGATAGCCAACCGTAAATCCAAACCGCTCAAAAAAACCTTACCCTTATTGATCTTAGCCGCTCCAGGCTTGCTGTATTTCCTGATTAACAGCTATATTCCCATGTTCGGGGTGTTTATCGCCTTCAAGGATGTAAATTACGCTAAAGGCATTTTCGGCAGCGACTGGATCGGCTTTAAAAACTTCAACTTTCTGTTCCAGACCAGCGATGCCTGGATCATGACGAGAAATACGCTTTTCTACAACCTGGCCTTCATTATGCTTGGCACGGTTGTTTCCATCCTTATCGCCATCCTGATGTCGGAGCTGCTGAGCAAACTGTACTCGAAGCTGTTCATGACAGGTCTCATTCTTCCGAATCTGATCTCGATGGTTGTCCTGTCCCTGCTCGTCTTCGCGTTTCTTAATGCCGACAGCGGCTTCGTCAACCATTCCATTCTTCGTCCGCTCGGTCTTCCCGAGATCAACTGGTATTCGGAACCGAAGTACTGGCCTTACCTGCTCGTGTTAATTCAGATCTGGAAGACGGCTGGCTACGGCTCCATTGTCTATTTTGCTTCTATTGCAGGAATCGACAAAAGCATCTATGAAGCGGCCAAAATTGATGGTGCAGGGAAGCTGAAGCAGATTCGCATGATTACCTTGCCGCTGCTGAAGCCGACGGTTATTGTGCTGGTGCTTATGTCCATGGGGCGGATTTTCAACTCCGACTTCGGTCTGTTCTATCAGGTTCCTATGAACTCGGGAGCGCTGTACAGCACTACACAAACGATTGATACGTATGTCTACCGCGCCTTGATGCAGCTTAATGATATCGGAATGTCGGCGGCAGCCGGCTTGTATCAATCTATCGTCGGATTTGTGCTTGTGCTTACAGTAAATGCCATCGTCAAGAAGGTTAATTCTGAAAATGCTTTGTTCTAGGAGGAAATACTTATGATACAAACCAGAGGGGAACGAACATTTGTTATTTTCTCTGCGATTGTGATGATTGTGCTGACTGTATTTGCTTTTTTACCGTTCCTTCTGATTGTTATTGCTTCATTCACCGATGAGACGACATTGATCCGTAACGGATACAGCTTTTTTCCTGAGAAGACAAGTCTTGATGCTTACTTATATATCAAATCCACTGCCTACACCTTTATAAGAGCTTATGGGGTCTCCTTTCTGGTCACAATACTGGGAACCGGGTTCGGACTGCTTATAACAAGCATGCTTGCTTATCCAATGTCCAGGTCAGATTTCAAATACCACAACGTGCTCGCATTTATTATCTTTTTCACGATGCTGTTCAGCGGGGGGATCGTTCCTTCCTACATCATGTGGACCCAATATTTCCATATCAAAGATACGCTTTGGGCGCTGATTGTTCCGAACCTGCTGTCGAACGGCTTCAATGTGCTGCTGGTGCGAAATTATTTTAAGAATAACGTGCCGCTTGAAATCATTGAGGCTGCCCAGATCGACGGGGCGTCGGAAGTGCGGACCTTCTTTCGGATAATGCTTCCCTTGTCGATGCCGGTTATGGCTACAGTCGGGCTGTTCATGGGGCTTGCCTATTGGAACGATTGGATCAACGCGCTATACTTCGTCTCGAAGCCGCAATTCTATGGCATTCAAAATCTGCTGATCCAACTTATGAACAACATTCAGTTCCTGAACTCCGGGCAGGCCAGCAGCGTAATTGGGGCAGAAGCTGTACAACTGCCAAGCACAGCCGTACGGATGGCGATGGCGGTTCTGGGCATTGTGCCGGTCTTGTTTGTTCTGCCGTTCATGCAGAAATATTTAACCCGTGGAGTTGTGATTGGTGCGGTTAAAGGATAAGAACAGGATGAAAAGGAGATATGGACTATGAATGTGCAAGAGGTTATAGATCGAATTCTGCTGGATTGCTGCGGAGGCCGCAAGCTGGAGATGACCTGCGATGTGCTCGCGAGCGGTCATGCAGACATGGAGGTCACCGGTATCGTCACAACATTTATGGCGACTGTGGATGTAATCCGGGAAGCGATTGCCATAGGGGCGAATCTCATCATTACCCATGAGCCGACCTACTTTACCGGAATGGATACGCTGGATTGGCTTCAGGAGGACCCTGTATATCTGGCTAAGCGGAAGCTGATAGAGGATCACGGGATTGTGATCTGGAGGTTTCACGATCATATGCATTTAGCCGATACGGACCGGATTTACGACGGTTTGCTTAAGGAGCTGGAATGGGAGGACAAGAAGCTTGACGAGAAAGAGTCCTGGGGTTATTTGATCGAAGAGACGACGGTCGGAGCGTTGGCTATTTTTTTGAAGATGAAACTTGGCATGGAGGTCATTCAAATCGTCGGCAATCCTGACACGCCTTGCTCCCGCATAGGGATATTGGTCGGAGGCGGAAGTCTCGGCCTGGGCAGAGAGCAAATGCCTATGGAGCTTATGCGGGACAAAAATCTGGATGTCATGGTCTGCGGAGATATCACGGAGTGGACATTATGCGCTTATGTTAACGACGCTGCTATGCTCGGCATGAACAAAGCAATGATTGTTATCGGTCATGAACGGTCCGAGGAATGGGGAATGAAGTATATGGCGGAATGGCTGAAGCCGCTGGTGAGCGGTCTCTCCGTAACGTTTGCCGATGCGAAGGAGCCTTTTGTATATCTGTAAAATGAAGCCGTGCGGGCGCTCCGCACGGCTTTTGTCAACAAAACGCTCAAAAACCAGATAAGCACATAAGATCAAGTCTCTTTTCTTAAGAATTCATTGACAATCACACAGTTATCCTATAGGATTTAAAAATACACGACTGACTGATCAATCGGGAGGAGCAATATGAGTTGCCTATGGATGAAAACAATGGAAATGTAGATCGAAGAACACAACTGATGCAGATTGCTCTGGAGAAATTTGCCCGGAACGGATATCATCAGACCAAAATATCTGACATCGTTCAGGAGGCCGGCGTGGCACAGGGGACCTTTTACTGGCATTTTAAGAGTAAGGAAGCCATTGCGCTGGAGATTATAGAAACGGGCAAGGAACAACTGCTTCAAGCGATTGCTCAAGGCTACCGTCAAAATCCGGGGAACATCGCCGACATGGTAAAAGCCTCAGAATTACTGTTCCACCGGTTGTTCAATTTTGCCGCTGAGAACCGCCATCTTATGGAGATCCTCCTGATGGGGAATGGAGCGGATCAGACGATAAGGCAAAGTATTTCAGCTACCCGAAATGCGATGGAGCAAGCCTTCCGCCGCAATATAGAAAGAGCGATAGAGCTGAAAATGCTGCCCGGGGGATTAAAGGTTGAGCTTCGCGCTGCTTTGTTGATGAGTATGCTGGATGGTTTGATCTCGCGCTGGTTATTTGGCTCCGAAGAAATTCATACTGAGGTAGCGAAAGCATCTGCACAGCAGTTAGCCAGTGAATTAGCTAATTTTGAATTTTACGGATTACTGGGAAGAATATAGATAAAGGGGAGAAGCAATATGATAAAACGTAAATTTGCCGTGGCTACGGTCACAGTTCTGGCTCTGTTCGGACTGGTTCTGAGCGCTTGCGGAGGTAAAACAGACTCGGGAGCAAAAGCAACGAATCAACTGGAACAAATCAAAGCAGCAGGTGTGCTGAAGGTGGGCACCATGGGAACCTATCCGCCCTATACCTTTTTGAATGAAAAGAAGGAAGTAGACGGCTTTGACCCCGATATCGCTAAGGAAATCGCTAAACGGCTTGGAGTGACTGCAGCATTCACAACTCAGGATTTCTCCGGGCTGATCCCAAGTCTGCAAGCAAAGAAATTCGACATTGTTATTAGCCAGGTTACGATCACGGACGAGCGTAAGGCCCAAATTGATTTCACCAATTCTTACATTACGAACAATGTCAAAATAATCGTCAATACCAAAAATTCGGATATCACGAAGCTCGAAGACTTCAAGGGCAAGACAATTGGGGTTGGACTCGGAACGAATGATGAAACCTACCTGCGTACTGAAGTGCTGCCCAAAGTCGGTGATTTCAAGATTAAGACGTATGATGATGTCATTACCTCACTGAAGGATCTGGATGCAGGACGTATTGACGCTACAATTAATAATCTGTATGCCTTGAAGCCGATTGTGGATGAGAATGGCTTTCAGATTAAAGCGGTCGGCGAACCGATCAAATCCGATATGGCGGGTGTAGCGCTTCGCAAGGATAACCCCGAGCTGCGGGACGCCATTAATAAAGCCTTGACGGATATGAAGGCTGACGGGACATACGATACTCTTTTTAAGAAATGGTTCAATGAGTCACCCGCAAAATAAAAATGGAGTGCGCCCTATGGCGGGAAGGGGGGAGTAACCTGTGCAACTTGTGTTCGACAACCTGCCCTTCCTGCTGAAGGGCGCTGGGCTTACCCTGCTGCTGACGATTGTCTCCATGTTCTTCGGTCTGATCATCGGACTAGTGGTGGCCGTCGCCCGGCTCAAAGGGAATCCGCCCATTCGGTGGGCGGCCCGTTTCTATGTATCCATCATCCGCGGAACACCGCTGCTGGTGCAGATTGTGATTATTTATTATGGGCTTGTTGATTACGGCATTACGCTCGGCTCCATGACAGCGGCCTATATTGCGCTTAGTGTAAATGCCGGGGCTTACTTGTCTGAGACCTTTCGTGCTGCCATCCTGTCTGTTCCGAAGGGACAAATGGAGGCTGCTTATTCGACGGGGATGACGCCATGGCAGGCCATGCGCAGGATCGTGCTGCCGCAGGCGATGCGCATCGCCATTCCGCCTATGGGAAATACGTTTATTGGCATGCTTAAGGAGACCTCGCTCGTTTCGGTCATCGCGGTCAGCGAACTGCTGCGTCAAGCTCAACTGCTCATTGCCCAATACTATCAATATATGCCTTTTTATCTGGGGATCGGGATAATGTATTGGATTATGAGTACAGGGCTGTCCTTCATTCTGGAGCGGTTTGAACGGAGATTAGCCAAAGCTTACTGAACATGGAGATGACGTTAACATGATAACGACCACAGGCTTATCCAAGCATTTTGAAGATCTGGAAGTGCTGAAGGACATTAATATACAGGTAGCTGCACAAGATATTGTCGTCGTCTTAGGCCCCAGCGGTTCAGGCAAAAGCACGCTGCTTCGCTGTCTGAATGGTCTGGAGGACATCTCGGGGGGCCGCTTTGAAGTGAACGGTATCGTGGTGGATGCGGCAGCACCCAGGCGTACACGACAGCAGGCAACCCGCAGTATCCGCAAGCAGAGCGGGATGGTGTTCCAGCAATTTAATCTGTATCCGCACAAAACAGCGCTTGGCAACGTGATCGAAGGTTTGATTACAGTGAAGAAGCTGCCGAAGGATCAGGCCGTCATTATGGGCCGCAAGCTGCTGGACCGCGTTGGGCTGGCAGACCGGGAGGAGTATTATCCCTCCCGGCTCTCCGGCGGACAACAACAAAGAGTAGCCATTGCCCGCTCTCTGGCGATGGAACCGGCGGTGATGTTATTCGATGAACCCACTTCTGCGCTTGATCCCGAGCTTGTGGGTGAGGTGCTGAGCGTGATGCGTGAGCTGGCACAGGAGGGCATGACGATGCTGGTCGTGTCGCATGAGATGAAGTTTGCCCGCGAAGTAGCTACCAAAATCATTTTTATGGCGGATGGCAGCATTATTGAAGAAGCGGCTCCGCAGCGGTTTTTTGAAGATCCGCAAGAGGAACGAACCCGGAAATTTTTACGTCAAATCAATGAACTTTAAGGAAGAAGGTTATGTGGTGAAAGTATCGACTACTTGGAAAGGCAAACGTACCTTTACGTCTGTTGGCCCTTCCGGTTATTCCGTGGGGATGGATGCAACTCCCAAATACGGAGGAGACGGCGAAGGAATGACTCCAATGGAATTGCTGCTGGCTGGTTTAGGTGGTTGTATGGGGATTGATATCACGATGATACTGGATCGGTTTCTGCCAGCGATTACACGCATAGAGATTGAAGCGGATGGAACGCGTAAGGAAACGAATCCTTCCGGCTTTACCGCGATTGACCTGAACTTTCATATAGACGGAGATGTTCCCGATTACCGGCTCTGGAAAGCCATTCTTATGGCTGAGGAGAAGTACTGTGCAGTCTCCGATTCGCTCAAGGCAGAGATCACATTGCATCTGATCCTCAATGGGGTTGAGGTAGAGAAACCAGTGAAATAATTTATTGGTTCAGTTTCACCAAAGGGTTTAACAAAGAGGGCCGCTTTTCTCTATTATAGAGGAAGCGGGCCTTTTGTAATTTCTATGAAATGAAAGGCAGATTCTACTGTTTCGGTTTGCAGGTCCGGGCTGCAGTATCCGCAGCTATGGGAATAACAGTACAGACGGTTATGGTGTCCGTCCTGCTATAAATATAAATCTTGCATGATAATGCTGAAAAAGGAGGTAAGACATGGAGTACACTTCACCAGAAGAAGCGGGGTTAAAGGTGAAACGGTGGCCAAAAGACACCATAGCTGCGGGGCGTCGTCATACCGCCCTGCTTAAATCTGACGGAACGGTGACGGCTGTGGGTGATAATAAATATGGCCAATGTGATGTAAGCGGCTGGCGTGATATAGTAGCGGTTGCGGCTGGTAATGTACATATGGCGACGAACACGGGGAATGCTCATACCATCGGTCTTAAATCTGACGGCACGGTGGCGGCTGCGGGCTGGAATAAGCATGGACAGTGCGAAGTAAGCGGCTGGCGCGATATTGTAGCGGTTGCGGCGGGTTGGTGTCGTACCATTGGCCTTAAAGCGGATGGCACGGTAGTAGCAGTGGGCCGGAATAATGAAAGTGAATGTAATGTAAGTGGCTGGCATGATATGGTGGCGGTCACGGCGGGTGACTGGCATACCATCGGTCTTAAATTGGACGGCACGGTGACGGCTGTGGGTAATAACCGGTATGGTCAATGCAATGTAAGTGGCTGGCACGACATTGTGGCGGCAGCGGCGGGTTACCTTCATACCGCCCTGCTTAAATCGGACGGAACGGTGACGGCAGTGGGGTTGAATAAGCATGATCAATGCGAGGTAAGCGGCTGGCGCGGTATTGTGGCGATTGCGGCGGGTAGCAATCATACCATCGGCCTTAAATCGGACGGTACAGTGGCGGCTGTGGGGTGGAATAAGCATGGCCAATGCAATGTAAGCGGCTGGAGTGATATTGTGGCAGTAGCGGCGGGCTGCGCGCATACTCTCGGCCTTCAATCAGACGGCACGGTGGTTGCTGCGGGGGATAATGAATATGGCCAATGCGAGGTAAGCGGCTGGGGCGGCATCCAATTGCCCGGCGATTAGTTTTCACCTGGATCAAGTAAGTGGAGAAGGGCGAAATATAAGCCCTTCTCCACCGGTTTTCCCTTATTTAACGCTCCACAAAGCCACACGGTCCTGCACATATTTGGTGTAGCCTTTTTCCATTTTCGCAACGCCGGCTTTGTCGAGGTCAGCCATGTAGTCATCCCAGATTTTATCGAATTCAGCCGGTTTGGCCAGGATGGCTTGAGGGATGCGTTTCCATGTGATATCTCTCATTTTGTTGCCCAGAATAGCGACTTCATCCTCGCCTGGAATGGCGATGTTCCACGCGGCTCCGTACGCTTTTTGGGCGAATTCTTCTTCCTTCGGGAACAGGTCCTTCCAGGTGGTGGCTTTGTAGGCGGCGAGGGTTTCTTTCTCAACATCGCTGTAGCCGAGCACAAGCTGTTCCGGGAAGTTTCTGGTGTAATAGTTGCCGGTGGAGTCCTTGGCGCCGTCGCCGTAGTGGACCATTATATTCCAGTAAAAGCCGAGTCCCGATTCCTTGGTGAAGGCCGTATTGTCATTGTTGATGCGGTCCTGAACTTCCTTCGGAACGACACGTTTGCCGTTCTCCACCACATAATGCTTGCCTTCAATGCCCCAGTTGTTCAGGATTTGCCCTTCGTCCGAAGCGAGGTAATCCAGGAACTTGATCGTGCGGACCGGATCAGGATTCGTGCTGGAGATCGAGATGCCGTAGCCGCCCATGAAGCCGGTAGGCCAGAAGCTCGTTTCCTTAAATTCCTTCGTCAGCGTTACCGGATAGTGGCCGTAGGTCTGGTCGAATTTGCCTGCCGTCTTGAGTGCCTGCTGGGCATCATTGTAATCCCAATCCTGGTCAATCAGGCCAAGCACCCGTCCGGTGGCTACTTTGGCTTTGTACTGGTCATACTTCTGCACGAAGCTCTCCTTGTCGAGCAGGCCGATATCGTTCATATGGTTCAGCCAGCGGAAATATTCCTTCTCTTCCGGGCGGCGGAAGTGGTAGATCGCTTCATGCGTCTGCTGATCGACGTAATATTCCCCGTCATCCGAGCCGCCTGTTGTAGCCACAGCAGGGTTGGTGACGGAAATGTACATGTGCCAGTCGTCCGCATTCAGGGAGAGCCCGATGTTTTTGTTGCCGTTCTCATCGGTGGGATGCTTCTCCAGATAGGCTTTGATCACCTTCTCATAATCCTGAACGGTACGGATTTCGGGATAACCGGCTTCCTTCACTACGCGGTGCTGGAGCTCAAATCCCCCGCCGGCCACGAATTTCTTCTCATCTACCGCTGCCCAGGTAGGGATGGCATAGATAGATTGGTCTTCGTTGGTATATTTCGCCCGGGCGAGGTTATCGCCGAGCACACGCTTGATGTTGGGCGCGTATTTATCTATTAACTCGGTCAGATCAATGACGGCACCGGCATCCACCAGCTTGCCGATATCCGCTTTGGCGGAGATAATGTCGGGGTATTCACCACCGGCGGCGATGAGGGCGATTTTCTGCTGCGGGTCGCCGACGGCAAATTCCGCATCGAGCGTGACGCCTGTTTTCTCCGTAATCTGCTTACTGATATCGTCCTTCATATTATTCCAGTTCGGATTCGGGTCTTCTGCGAAGAAGGAGAGTGTCAGCGGGCTTAAATCCTCGGTTTCCGCCGTAGCCTCTGCGGTGGCCTTTGTGTTGCTGTTTCCGGCATTGGCAGCCTTAGTGGCCCCGGCGTTGTCTGCCGTATTCTTGGTATTATTGGAGCCGCTGCAGCCTGCCAGCACACTGAGGAGCAAGGTCAAGACCATCAGCAGCACGTACGGTTTCACTGTCTTTCTTGTCATGAATAGAAACCCTCCCTTTTTCTGATCAAAAAATGTATTGTATACACAGGCGGAGCCTGCCGATACCGGAAGCGGACTAGCTTTTTACCGAACCGAGCGTCATGCCCTTGACGAAGTAGCGCTGCAGGAACGGGTAGATGATCAGAATGGGCACTGTAACGACAATCGTGATCGCCATTTTGACCGATTCCGGGGAGATTTGCGCCATAACCTCAGTCATATTGCGGCCGCGGAAATTATCCGCGTTGGTGGTTGTGCTCTGAATGACCTTCATCAGCTCAAACTGCAGGGTGGTCAGCGAATCCTTGGACCCGTTGTACAGGTAAGTGTCGAACCAGGAATTCCATTGGCCGACGGCCAGGAACAGGGCGATGGTCGCCAGCGCCGGTTTGGTCAGCGGAAGAATGACCCGCCAGTAAATGGTGAAGTCATTGGCTCCGTCCAGCTTGGCAGATTCTTGCAGCGCGTAAGGCAGGCCGTCAATGAAGGAACGGATGACAAATACATTGAAGGCGCTGACGAGACTGGGGAGAACGTACACGCTGAAGGTTCCCATCATATGCAGGTCCTTGATCAGAATGTAGACGGGGATCATTCCGCCCGAGATGTACATTGTCAGTGCGAGAAAGGTAGAGACGAACTTGCGAGCCTGAAAGTCTACCCGGCTTAACGTGAAGGCCAGCATCGAAGCGCTGACCAGCCCAAGGAACGTGCCGATGACCGTGCGCAGAATGGAAATCTTGAGTCCGGTCATCAGCCCGGAGTAGGCAAAGATCGTCTCATAGTTCTTGAAGGTGAACGCACGGGGGTAGACCGTAATCCCGCCCTTGATGCTGTCCGTGGAGTCGTTGAAGGAAATCGCCAGCACATTCAGAAAAGGATATAAGGTGGCAATAGTCACCACTGTAATCGCAGCATAAACTACCAAATCGAAGATACGGTCGGACCAGGACGCAGCGGCCAGTTTTCTACTCAGCATAAGGGCCTCCTAAATGATGCTTTCCTTCGTTATTTTTTTGAAAATGCCGTTGGCGACAAACAGCAGAATCACACTCACCACAGAGTTGAAGATATTAATGGCTGTACCAAAGGAGAAGCGCCCCAAGCCCAGCCCGTAGTTCAGTGCGTATAGGTCCAGCGTCTGCGAGTAATCGCGCACCAGATTGTTGCCGAGCAGGAACTGCTTCTCGAAGCCGATGCTGATCAGATGGCCGATTGACATGATAAGCAGAATAATAATGGTCGTCCGGATGCCTGGCAGTGTAATGTTCCGCACCTGCTGCAGCCGGCTCGCGCCATCCACTCTTGCCGCTTCATACAGCTCCGGCCCGATGCCCGAGATGGCTGCGAGATAGATGATTGTGTTCCAGCCGGTTTCCTTCCAGACATCCGAAGCCGTGACAATGCCCCAGAACAGATTGCCTTTGGCCATGAATTGAATAGGTTCGCTGATCAGATGGAGGCCCATTAGCAGATCGTTCACCGCACCGTTGTCGGTTGAGAGCATCTTGGTAATAATCCCGGCGGCGACCACCCAGGACACAAAGTGGGGCAGATAGGAGACCGTCTGTACAAAACGTTTCAGAAGCTGCAGCCGCAGCTCATTCAGCAGAATTGCGAAGATAATGGGAATGATAAATCCGGCCAGCAGGCCCATGACGCTCATCGCGAGCGTGTTGCGCAGCGCATTGAAGAATTGCTCATCCTGGAACAGCTCCTTGAAGTACTTGAGGCCAACCCATTTTTGCTCGAAAAAGGATTTGCCGGGCTTGTATTTCTGAAAAGCCATCGTCCATCCCCATAAAGGCAGATAGTTGAATACAAATGCCCAGAGTATAAACGGAACAGCCATCATATAGAGGTACTTCTGCTGCAAGAAGGTTGGCCAAAAACGTGAGGCAGGCTTCTTCAGCTCCGGCTTCACTTTGGTGGTAATCGCTTTCATTTATGTCCCTCCTTCGATATGGCACTATCATAAGCTACCGGGAATCCAGGAAACACCGGAACATTTGCTATAAAAAACAGGGAGAAATCCGTTCTTTTCGTAAGCGCTTTCTGAAATAATATCCACTCAGATGGAGTTTTTTCTGCGGTAGTCGGAGGGGGAGATGCCTTCAAGCTTCTTGAACTTTTCGCGAAAATAATCGACATCGCTGAAGCCGACCCTGCTTGCGGCCTGATGGATTTTGCAGCCCTGATCCAGCAGCTCCTTGGCCTTCTCCATGCGGACCTTGTCCAGATAGCTGTTGAAGGAGAGCCCTGTGCTGTTCTTGAACAGCTTGCCCAGGTAGGCGCTGCTGTAAGTGAACACATCCGCCAGCGTATCGAGCTTCAGATTCTCGTCATAGTGGCGGTGGATCAGATCGAGCATCCGTTTTATGAGGACCTCCATATCGTCACGGGCGATACCGCCGGCATAATGCTCCAGCAGAGTGATGACGTAGCGCTGCAGCCCGGGCATTGAAGTGAATTTATAGATTTGCTCGATTTGCTCATCCACCGAGCCGATTTGCGGGACAGACTCCTTGTGCTGGAGCGCGAGCTTGTTGATCAGAGAAGTGGCTATCCGCACATAACGCGATTTCACGGCCATCTCGGAATAACGGGCGGCAATCATCAATTCACCGGTTTCCCCGATCAGGGAAGACAGCACCCCGGTGCTGCCGGTATCCAAGGCAAAATACAGCCGCTCCGCCACAGACGCAAGCCGGCTCTCCGCTTCCTCTGCCCTAATCGGGAGCCCTTCCTTCAGCTTCAGGGAATCCGGTCCAATCATGCCCGGCTCATCGTAGAAGAAATGCTCCTTCATCCGTGCCAGCGCCGATTGGCGGGAGTCGGGGATTTCCTCCAGAGAGTCCACCATGTCGCCTGCGGTAATGATGCATTCCAGCCCCTGGGCGGTTACGGCTTCCTGTATCGCCTGGACCATTAATTTGCGCACAAGCTCCTTCTGATAGGAAGGCTGCAGCAGAACGCCCAAATAAGAGTCCAGAGCGAAAACAACGCCCCAGCCGTGTTCTTCAAAGCTTGCCGCAAGCCTCGTCTTAACAACCGTTGAAGGTCCGTTGTCCGCATTGTCCTGAAGCAGCAGCCGGATGAGCACGACCTGATAGGAATCCCAGCGCAGGCCGGACTCCAGTACCGATGCCTCCATTGCGGCCGGAGCCTGCGGGCTGCTCTCCATCAGCAGGGACTGGACAAGCATTTCCCGGGTCCATACCTTGACGGCAGCATCCTGCTTGCGCTGGGCGGCCAGCACCGCAAGCTCTGCGGACAGACCTGTCAGGTACAGCCGCAATTCATCCTCATCCACCGGCTTAAGCAAGTAGTTGTCGATGCCGAAGGACAGCGCACGCTGGGCATAGCTGAAATCCGCATAACCGCTGAGGATCATCATATGCATGCCCGGATCGGCCTGCCGCAGCTCCTGAATCAGCTCCAGACCGTCTCTGCCGGGCATGCGGATATCAATAATCATCAGATCAGGGGAATAAAGCTCGTATTTATGCCTTGCTTCTATGGCGTTAGCCGCGGTATCAATGACCTGATATCCAAGGCTCTCCCAGTCCAGCAGCGCCGCAAGTCCCTCGCGGATCGCCAGCTCATCATCCACAATGAGCACACTATACATAGGTATCACTCCTTAAAGGGATCGCAAAGCTGATCTGTGTTCCGTATCCCGGTTGGCTGGCCAGAGTCAAGCCGTATTCCGGGCCGTAGGTCAACTGAAGCCGCATATGAATATTGCGCATCCCGATATTGTTGGTTTCATAGTCATCCTTGTTCTCCAGCATCTGCCGGATTTGCTGCATCCGCGCTTTGGAAATGCCTGTTCCATTGTCGGATACCTGGACCTTGAGCTGCCCGTCTTCAATGCGGATATCCACCCGGACCATGCCGCCGTCCATCCGGTTCTCCAGCCCGTGAAGGACACAGTTCTCCACCAGCGGCTGGATAATCAAGGGTGGAATTTGAACAGCATCCGCTCTGGGGTCTACATCAAGCTCGTAAGCAAGCCTGTCGTCATAGCGGAATTTCTGAAGACCCAGGTAGCAGCTTACGGTCTCCAGCTCGCTTTGCAGGCTAATCATCCCATTGCCGACCTCCAGGTTTTTGCGTATCATCTTCCCCAGCAGGCGTACGACTTGGGAGATATCCGCTTGTCCTCTGAGATGTGCCTTCATGCGGATGGATTCCAGGGCATTGAAGAGAAAATGGGGATTGATCTGGCTGGCCATCATTTTGAATTTGATCTCATTCTGCTTCAGCAGGATGGCGTTTTTTTGCCGGTTGGATTCCTGAACCTCGTTCATCAGGTCGCCAATATTGCGCACCATATGATTGAACTGTCTCGCAAGCTGGCCGATTTCATCCTTGCCGTCAATAACGAGCGTGGCACCCAAATTTCCCGAGGAGACCTTAGAGATATGCTTGCTTAATTGCAGCATCCGTCCGGTGAGCAGCCGTGAGAAATAATAGATTAGCAGAATCGCCATAATTAACGCGAAAATGATCACCGACGCAGCCAGCAGAATAATCCGGTTGGGCTCCTGCACAATGCTGTCAACGGAGAAAATGGAGATGATGCGCAGGCTGTTCAGGCTTCCGCCCGGCTGCCAGTTCTCGATCAGCATTTTGAAGGGCTTGCCGTCAATCGTTACATCGTAGAGACCGTGCTCTGCGGCGGTAACGGCCTTGAAATCAATGTCGGCCAGCGTTCTGCCCAGCGTATCTGCACGGTTGGAGGCAACGATGTTGTCGTTCTCATCCACAATGAGGGTTTCGAAGGTCTCCTGCTTCAGAATGGAATTAAGCTCATTGGTGTTCACGTTGACAACCAGCACGCCGGACGTCCGCTGCTTCAGAAAATCGACCTTGCGGATCAGGCTGAGATAATACCGTCCGTTGCGGTTGTCCTGGATATAATCCCAGATCACCAGACCCTTCTGGGCGAGGGCGGTCCGGTACCACTGCTCCTCTGTGGTCTTCTCATCCGCCTGCAGAAACTCCCAGTTATCCAGAACTGTCGGGTTGTCGATATACAGGCGGATGCTGGAGATTTCATCGTACAGCCGGACGAATTCGCGGAAATCGGGGTAATTCCAGTAAGCCTGCACAACATCATATACCGACACATAGCGGTGGTTGGCCGCCTCCTCCAGACGGCTGTCATTGGACAGCCGGTAAGCGATATCGAGCGGGACGCCCAGCATCTCGCCGGTCCGTTTTTTCACCCGGTCCACATTGGCTGTTATTTGCTCCAGGGCATTGCCCATCGCCATATTCCGCAGCTCACTCGTCAGGAACACCCCCACGATGAGCACCGGAATCAGGGCGACACAGCCGAATGACAGGAAGAACTTGGTCCTGAGACGCAGATTGTTCATCAGGGTGATGATACGGGTATACACGAATAGAATCACCTCCAGCATATCTATTTTTTGATAACGCTTACATGAAAGTATACGTTAAATCCGCAGCCTTTAAATGTAATTATTTAGGCATTTATTGTCTTCAATTATAGTAGATTGTTATCCGGTACGACATTCTCGCGGTTCTGTGTGTGTACATTCATCAGCTCGTCCATCAGTGCGAGATTATCTGGGTCGTCATAAAACGATATTTTCTTCGTAATCAGCTCCAGATTCTGCTTCAATTCCCTGGCTTTCTCCAGCACCAGCTTGCGATGCTCGTCAAGCAGGCGTCGTCTGAGCTCTGCTGTCGAGCTTCCTTCTTTGCACAAATCGCAATAGTGTTTGATCTCCTTGAGCTGCATTCCTGTATTTTTGAGGCAGCAGACTAGTGCGATCCATTCCAGATCATCTTCAGTAAAGGCACGGTTCCCGGATTTGTTCCTGGAAATGAAGGGGAATAATCCTTCTTTGTCATAAAAACGCAAAGTATGCGGCGACAGGCTGAAGATTGCGGCAACCTCGGTAATCGTATAGGTCATTGAATCTCTCTCCTTAACTTAGAGTAAACTCGAAGTGATATTCTGAGTTTAAAGCACTTGTATACCCACAATCAAGGTATTCGTGACAATACACTAGAGAAGGCCGGCCATTGGCCCGGATTCATAAATAAAAGCATCCTACCTGCGTTGACTTAACGCAGGCAAGATGCTTTTTGGGCTGCAAGAATGGTACGTAACGGTTAGGTTAGCGGAATAATCTCAGTGCAAGACCTCCGCTTGACCACTTCAGTATTGACAAGGACTTGAACCTTGCTGTCCTCTTCATTGTTTATCTTCTTGAGCATGATGTCCATCGCGGCTTTGGCTATGGTGGCTTTTCTTACATGAATTGTTGTCAATTCCGGGCTGATCACCGTAGCCTCCAGAATATTATCGAATCCCATGACGGAAACCTGATTAGGAACATTAATATTCATTTCCTGAAAAGTCTTAATCGCACTGATAGCCATGTAATCTGTTTCACAAAAGATGACGGAAGGCCATTGGCTGAGGTTATTAATTTCACTCTTGAAGGAGTCCTGCGGCAATACCAGCATAGGGTTCATGGCAAAGGTAAGCTGTTCCTCCAGAGTAATGCCTTCCTCTTTAAGCGCGTCAACAAAACCCTCTTTACGTTTGGAAAAGTTAAAAATCCGGGTCTCTGACTCGATGTATCCGATTTTTGAATGTCCTAAAGACAGCAGGTGCTTGCCTGCCTGATAACCGCCAAGATAATTGTTAATGGCAACAAAGCTGGCATCAACATGTTCAAAGCAAGTGTCCAGAATGACAACAAAGGGGTGAATCTCCAGAACATCCTCAATGCTCTGGGCGGTCAAGTTCGTTCCTAATAATAAAATACCGCCTGAAGCCTGCTCATTCTCTAAAACTTCAATCTCTTCTTTCAAGCTTTGAATGGGGATTGAAGAGATAATCAGGTTATACCCCTGTTCTCTGGCATAGTGGGTCAAATGATGAATCAGTTCATTGAAGAACGGCTGGGATTCGTAATGCTCAGTGATCATATCCGTATTTTTGCAGACGATGAAGCGCATAATGGACTTATTTTTGGCGGAAACTTTATTTGTTTTGAACGTTCGTGGCGTATAGCCGTTGGCTTGGGAAATATCTAAAATATGTTGGCGTGTCGCTTCGCTCACACCGGGCTTATTGTTCAGAGCTAGAGATACCGCAGCTTTGGAAACCCCTGCCAGCCTGGCTATGTCATCTATTTTCATCGGATTCACTCCTGCTTATTAATTACTTTATAGATTATATCACTATTATAAACAAAAGTTTAGAAAATAAACTTAACTAAACTAATACTGAATAATTATAAAATAATGTTTGACTGCAAGTGAATATGATGCTAATATTCAGGTGAAAGCGGATAATTTAAGCTAAAACTACGTTTTTTATGAATTAATTTATCTAAACTTTAATGAACAATGACGAAAAATGTTTGAAGGGAAAGGTGATTTCTATGCAGGTCTCCCTCAGTGAGAAACGGCGTTCATTCGCAGTAAACGGCAAACCTTTTTTCTATTTGGCGGATACAGTATGGAGTGCATTTACCAATGCTTCTATGCAAGAGTGGGCCGAATATCTGGAATATCGTAAAATGCAAGGCTTCAATGTTCTGCAAATCAATATTTTACGTCAGTGGGATGCCAGTGAATCAGATATTGCCATCGAGCCCTTTGGCTTAGATCCAAACGGTTATTATGACTACCATAAGCTGAATGAAGATTATTTTGAACGGGCTGATGAAATGCTTGGCATGGCTGTGGAGCAGGGATTTGTTCCCGCCCTGGTGCTTCTCTGGTGCAACTATGTACCGGACACCTGGGCAAGCATGTTTCAGAAGGATAATAAAATGCCGCTGGATTGTGTAGAGCCATACGTCAGCTACGTGGTGAAGCGTTTTTCGAAGTTTAATCCTATTTTTCTGGTAAGCGGCGACACTGATTTTCCGAATGAGACGGCAAATGCTTATTATATGAAAGCTTTGGAAACAGCGTGTTCTGTAAGCCCTTCCAGTCTGAAGACGCTGCATATTCAAGGCAGGCTGAGAGAAATACCGGACAGTCTTGAGCAGCATGAAGGTATTGATTTCTATATGTATCAATCCGGCCACAATTCACAATATCAATCTACGGCGTATGAAATTGCCCAGCATTTCTATAAGAAGTCATGGATCAGACCTGTCTTAAATGGCGAGCCTTGTTATGAGCAGATAAGCTATAGCCGGAATGTGTATGGCCGGTATTCCCGGTTTGATGTAAGAAAAGCAGCCTGGCAGAGCCTGCTGGCCGGTGGGGGCGCAGGAGTAACCTATGGAGCTCACGGGATTTGGAGCTGGCACAAGAAAGGCAAGAGATTCGGAATTGTTGAAGGAGAGGGCTTCGATCAGCCCTACGACTGGAGAGATGCCCTCCGGTTCGAGGGAGCCTGGGATTACTCTTTTATCAAATATATATTTGAGAATTACAACCTTACAGGTCTCCAGCCTGCGGAGATTCTGTTGAACCCGTCGCCGGAAATACGTGCCGCTGTCAGCGATGACACCATCGTAATCTATGTTCCGGTAAATACCAGACTGCGCCTGAATCTGGATCTTCAGAAGTACACGTGTACAACGATTGATCTTGAGCATAGAAGATTCGCGGCAACCGAAATGTCTGCAAACGGCAACCAAACGACGATTCATATGCACCGTTTCGAGTCTGATGTTGTTCTTATTGGGGAGAAGAACTGATCTGCGGATCGTTCTTGTCCTTTTGGGAAACGCATACATTCTATATTTTTTATAACTTCAAAGGGAGTGAACAAAATGAATTATCAGAAAACAGCACACGCTATCCTTGACTCGGTGGGTGGACCGGGCAATGTGAACAGTGTTATTCACTGTATGACGCGGCTGCGATTCAAGCTCAAGGATGACAACATCCCGGACAAGGAGCAGATCAAACAAATTGATGGCGTAATCACTGTTGTTGAAAGCGGTGGACAATATCAGGTGGTCATCGGTAATGATGTTCCGAAGGTGTACGCCGAGCTGGCTGCGAAGCTGGGAATCCGGACGGATGCTGATGCCGGGCCTGCGGAAGAGAAGAAGGGCAGTATTTTCAGCCGCTTCGTGGATATCGTCACTGGTGTGTTCACGCCTGTAGTTGGCGGGCTGGCGGCTGCAGGGATTCTCAAGGGGCTGCTGTCTTTATTCATTACGCTGCACTGGTTAACCGAAGATATGGGCACCTACAAAATTTTGTTCGCTACAGCGGATGCCCTGTTTTACTTCTTACCGATATTGCTTGGATTCTCTGCCGGGAAAAAGTTTGGCGGGAACCCCTATTTGTCAGCAATGTTAGGAGCGGCACTTGTCTATCCTACTATGTTATCGGCCTACTCTGATGGCGTTAAGCTTACTTTTCTCAACATTCCGGTTGTGTTAATGAACTATACTTCATCTGTTATTCCTATTATTATAGGTGCCTTTTTGGCCGCAACCATTGAAAAGTGGTTCAACAAATTTATGCCTTCGTCCATCAAGCTGTTTGCGGTTCCGCTGTTAACCTTAGTGATTGCTTCGCCTGTGGTCTTTCTTGTGGTAGGTCCTGTAGCAACCTTTGCCAGCAATATGCTTGCTGACGGGGCAATGGGTGTGTATGGTCTCAGCCCTGTTGTCGCCGGTCTTATTCTTGCCGGAGTTTGGCAGGTGCTCATCATTTTTGGACTTCATTGGGCCTTCATCCCGATTCTGATCAATAACGTAGTGACCAACGGCTTCGACCCGATTAATGCCATGCTGTTCTGCACCACCTTTGCCCAGACGGGCGCTGCGTTTGCCATTGCCCTGAAAACACGGGACAAACGTCTAAAACCCATTGCTGCCTCTGCCACAATTGCCGGTATTATGGGGGTGACTGAGCCTGCTATTTATGGTGTAACCCTGCCAAACAAGAAACCTTTTATTCTGGCTTCGATTATGGCCGGTATCGCCGGATCTGTTGCCGGGATGTTCGGAGCGAAGGCTTACGGCTTTGCTGTGGGAGGAGTGTTCGGTATTCCGCTGTTTATCGGACCTGAAGGTGTTGACCGCGGGTTTGTAGGATATTTGCTTTCATTGGTGATTGCGTTCGTTGGGGCCTTTATTGTTACCCTCTTGTTCGGTTATAAGAACGCTCCTGCTGTTGCAGCCGGACAATACCGGGATACAGCGCCTGCGAAGGCACCGCAAATAAGCGCTGAGCAGGAAACGGCTGTACTCAGCCCAATGTCAGGCGAATGGAAGCCATTAACTGAAGTTCAGGATGAAGCTTTTGCCACCGGAGCCATGGGTAAAGGGGCAGCGATTGTACCAAGTGTTGGAGTGGCGTATGCGCCCTTCAATGGAACGGTAGTTACCATGTTCAAGACGAAACATGCAATTGGCCTGATTTCGGATGAAGGCGTGGAAATGCTGATCCACATTGGAATTGACACCGTAAAACTGAAGGGCGAGCATTTCACCAGCTTTGTCAAAGAAGGAGATTCAATTGCCAAGGGAGATAAGCTGATTGAATTCGACAAGGATGCAATCCGCCGTGCCAGCTACGATATTACAACCTCTGTAATTGTATCGAATACGGCAATGTATTCGGGGATTACCGTAAATAAATATGACAAGGTTGATCTCAACAATGTGTTGTTTCTTGTTAAAGAGTGAGTAGAGTGAGTAGTTAAGCACGGAGAATTTCACAAGCGGGGAGCGTTAGGCATGCTCCTCTTTTTTTACGGTAATTAACTAAAATAAATAGTTTAATTTATATTAAATTAAGTTAAAAACGACTAAAAAGTCGATTGACTATCTATTTTTTCAGTGATAGTATGGCTGTATTAAGTGAATTATCTGCTGGTTTTAACTTAAGTTTAGTTAAATTTATCGTAGGGATTATGAATTGTTCAGAAGGAGAATTTAGATGAAAAAACTAAAACTTGGCTATGTCCCGACCCGGCGTTTCACCTTCAGTGCCGAAGATGCTTTTAAATACAAAGTGGAAATCCGCCGGCAAATGGAGAGCTTTGATCTGGATATTGATATTGTCGATATTGACGGGCTTAATAACGAAGGGCTTCTATATGATGACCACGTCAACGCGGATCAAATTGTGAAGCACTTGCGGGCGGAGGAAGTGGATGCGGTATTTTTTCCGCACTGTAATTTCGGGACGGAGGATACGGTCGCACGTGTCGGTAAAGCTCTTGGCAAACCCGTATTGTTATGGGGGCCAAGGGATGAAGCGCCGCTGGCGGATGGGATGAGGCTGCGCGATACCCAGTGTGGAATTTTTGCCACCGGAAAGGTGCTGCGCCGGTTCAATGTTCCCTTTACTTATGTAACGAACAGCCGGGTAACTGATCCGGTGTTTGAACGGGGGTTCACAAACTTCATTGCTGCAGCCAATGTTGTCCGTCAGTTTAAAAGCCTGCGGATTCTGCAAATTGGCCCACGGCCCTCTTCCTTCTGGACGATGATCTGCAATGAGGGTGAGCTGCTGGAGCGTTTCGGAATCGAGATTCACCCGATTACACTGGTGGACATCCAGCTTCGCACCAAAAAAATTGCTGCCGGCAGCAGCTCCGAATTGCAAGAGACTATTGATTACATTAAGGAAAAGCTGGATTACAGCGAAGTGACGGAGGATGACGTCAAGCGGATCGCTGCGCTAAAGGTAGCGATGAAATCTTTTGCCAGAGAAACCGGAAGCAGTGCGATTGCAATTCAGTGCTGGTCTTCGCTGCAGGAGTCCATGGGCATTATGCCTTGTCTGGCAAACGCCATCCTGACCGACGAGCAGATTCCGGTTACCTGCGAAACCGACATTCACGGGGCCATCACTTCGGTCATGGTGCAAGCGGCTGCTATGAACACAGCGCCTACCTTTTTTGCAGATATTACGGTGCGTCATCCCGAGAACGACAATGGCGAATTGCTCTTCCATTGCGGCAATTTCCCGGTATCGCTGAGCGTCGAGAACAAGCCTAAATTGCGTAAGCACTTCCTGTTCGACGATCATTCACCGGGCACACATGAAGGCGAAATCCGCGGCGGGGGAATGACGCTTGCCCGCTTCGACGGCGATCACGGCGACTATTCTATTTTTTTGGGCAAGGCCCGCGGGATTCAAGGCCCGTATACACGCGGCTCCTACGTCTGGGTTGAAGTCAACGACTGGCCGTTATGGGAAGAAAAGCTAGTCAAAGGCCCTTACGTGCATCATTCCGTTGGTATTCATGCAAATGTGATTCCGGCGATTTATGAAGCCTGCAATTATATTCCCGGTCTGACGCCAGATCCGGTGGACCCTACCGAACAGGAAATCCAGCGCTGGCTCCGCGGCTCGGATCTGAATCACTAAAGAAAACATAAAAGGGGCAGAAGTGACCAGTCCAAACATTCCCCGCAGTTACGACCAGACCCCAATATGGCGTTCAAGGAGGAACTTATAACTTATGAATATTCAAGAACTGCAGATAAAAGCTGCACAGATACGCATGGATTTATTGACCATCATTCATCGTGCCAAGACAGGACATACCGGTGGCTCCCTGAGCAATACGGATATTTTAACCGCACTCTATTATGAAATTATGAATATTGATCCGGCTCGCCCCAAGTGGGAGGAGCGGGACCGTTTTATCGCCAGTAAAGGCCATTCGGTGGAATCGCTGTGGTGCGTCCTGGCGGATCGCGGTTTTTTTCCTAAGGAAGAGCTGGAAACCTACAGTCAATTCGGCACACGCCTGATCGGTCATCCCAATAATAAGGTGCCCGGCATTGAAATGAATACTGGAGCATTAGGCCACGGGTTGCCTATTTCCGTCGGAATGGCACTAGCTGCCAAACGCGATGGTCGCTCTTACCGGGTCTTCTGCTTAATGGGCGACGGGGAACAAGCCGAAGGCTCGAACTGGGAGGCGGCGATGGCCGGAGCCCATTACAAGCTGGACAATCTCGTAGGAATCATTGACCGGAACCGGCTGCAAATCAGCGGGTCTACCGAAGAGGTCATGGGACTCGAGCCTTTGGAGGAGAAATGGTCCGCTTTTGGCTGGAATGTGATTTCGGTAGACGGCAACGACATGGAGCAACTGGTGCATGCCTTCCGCTCGGTTCCAGAGGTTTCAGGCAAGCCGACACTGATAATGGCCAATACAATCAAAGGCAAAGGCGTATCCTTCGCTGAGAATGTTCCCGCGTGGCACCATCATGTACCTAGCGATGAGCAGCTTCAGCTTGCACATGCCGAGCTTCAAGGCTACATCGACACTTTGAAATAGAAAGGAAAGGTGAATCACCTATGAATACAATTCCTAATCGTCAGGTAATCTGCGAAACCCTGCTGGAGCTGGCTAAAGACGACCGCGATATTATGGTATTGGCCAGCGATTCCCGCGGCTCCGCAGCTATGGCGCCTTTCGCCAATACATTTCCGGAGCAATTCGTTGAGGTAGGGATTGCGGAGCAGAATATTGTGGGCATGTCCTCGGGGCTGGCCCATAGCGGCAAGAAGCCGTTTGTCACCTCACCTGCCTGCTTCCTCAGCATGCGCAGCATCGAGCAGATTAAGGTGGATGTTGCTTATTCCCGCACCAATGTGAAATTGATCGGAATTAGCGGCGGTGTAAGCTACGGCGCACTTGGCATGTCGCATCATTCGGTGCAGGATATCGCTGTCGCGCGTGCTATCCCTGGCCTGGCTATCGTGCTGCCGGCAGACCGGCATGAAACGAAGAAAATGACGGAGGCCTTAGTCAAATATGACGGAGGCGTCTATGTGCGGATCGGGCGCAATGCTGTTGAGGATGTCTACGAATCGGATGACTATCCCTTTGAGATTGGCAAGGCTGTAATCATGAAGGATGGGACGGATGTTACGATTATCGCGGCTGGAGAAACCGTGCGCATCGCTCTGGATGCTGCTGAACTGCTGTCCGCTGAAGGCATTTCCTGCCGTGTAATCAATATGCATACGATTAAGCCGCTGGATGAAGCAGCCATTATTGCCGCCGCCAGAGAAACCAAAGGCATCATTACGATTGAGGAGCACAGTATTTACGGAGGACTCGGCGCCGCTGTCGCTGAAGTTGTCGTGCAGAATGAGCCGGTTCCGATGAAGGTGCTCGGTATCCCGGATGAACCGGCAATCGCCGGGAAGACAGCCGAAGTCTTTCAGCATTACGGTCTCACAGGCGATAATCTCAAGCAAGCGGCAATTGAACTGATCAATAAATAAAGGTGAAGCTAATGGAACTGGAGCCAAAGTATATTTTAGCTGTCGATCAGAGCACCTCGGGGACCAAGGTTCTGCTTGTGGACCGGCGGGGAGAAGTGATTCATGACGCTTCACTGGAGCATCGGCAGCACTATCCGCAGCCGGGCTGGGTGGAGCATGACCCTATTGAAATATATAACAATGTTAAGAACTGTATAGCTGCGGTTCTCCAAAAGGCAGATATTTCTGCGGGCGGGCTTGCCGCGCTGACGATCACCAACCAGCGTGAAACTGCCCTTATGTGGGACCGCATCACCGGACTTCCTGTCCACAATGCCATTGTCTGGCAGTGTCAAAGAACCGCTGAACGGTGTGCACAGCTCAAGAAGGATGGCAAAGAAAGTATAGTGCGTTCAAAAACCGGGCTGGTGCTGGACCCGTACTTCTCCGCCGCTAAATTCAAATGGATTCTTGATCATGTGGCGGAAGCTCCGCAACTGCTGGAGGAAGGCCGGTTATTGGCGGGAACGGTGGATAGCTGGCTGATCTGGAAGCTGACCGGCGGCAAGGAGCATGTGACGGATTACTCCAACGCGAGCCGGACCTCTCTGTTCAATATCCATACTTTAGAGTGGGATGAGGAGCTGGCGGCCCTGTTCGGAGTTCCGATTGCCCTTCTTCCCAAGCTCAAGCCCTCCGATGCTGTCGTTGGTTATACTGATGAGCCAAGCCTGTTTGCAGAGCGGGTACCCATTTCCGGCGTCATCGGAGACTCGCAAGGAGCACTGTTCGGCCATCTGTGCTGGGAGCCTGGCATGGCCAAAGCAACCTATGGCACAGGCACCTCTATACTGATGAACGTAGGAGAGGAGCCGGTTGATGGCGGGGAGGGGCTGGTTACCACTATCGCCTGGGCCGCCGCCGGAAAGGTTGTTTATGCGCTTGAGTCGGTTATACGCACGTCGGGCGACAGTATTAAATGGGCGCGGGACAATCTGGGGTTATTCTCTTCTTTTGATGAGATGCAGCAATTAATTTCCGGGATTTCTTCCACCGAGGGGGTTTATTTAGTACCGGCTTTTGTTGGTTTGGGTGTGCCGTACTGGGACCCTTATGCAAGAGCGGCGATCATCGGAATGAACCGGGGAACCTGTAAAAATCATATTATCCGCGCCGCTCTGGAAAGTATCGCTTATCAGGTGCGTGATGCCGTGGATTTTATGCAGCAGCAGTCCTCGATTACATTCTGCGAGCTTCGCACGGATGGCGGAGCATCCTCCAATCCCTGGCTGATGCAGTTTCAGGCAGATATTCTGGGGAATTCAGTTGCCCGTTCCACCCGTGCTGAATTGTCGGCGCTGGGTTCTGTTTATCTGGGCGGTCTTGCGACTGCTTTCTGGTCCGGTCTGGATCAGTTTGCTTCAGGTACAGACAAATATGAAGTCTACCAGGCTGCGATGAACGGGCATACAAGAGCTGAATTATATACAGGCTGGCAGAATGCGGTGCGCTTAGTAATAGGTCCCGACGGAAGACAACATGAAGCTGACCGGAATTGATTTTTACCACCGCTATTAAGAGGATGTCCGGCTGTTTGCAGCCTAATGAAAAAGGTCTTCAGTTCTACGATGATCTGTTCGATGAATGTCAAATACGGGATCGCAACGAACGGGCAGAGCCTGTTTGAATGAAAAACAAGAGCCTTCAAGTCCGCTGCCACCAGGGATTTGAAGGTTCTTGTGTTCATATAGGCAGTTAATGGCTAATCTATAACTTATTGTTTATTGATTAAAGCCGAAATCGTATATATTGTAAATTATATCTTAGAAATGATTGTCCATCCATCTACATCATCGGGGAGGCGAAATCATATTGGCTCTGAAATGCCAGGAAGTGATGTCTTTCCGCACGCTTAAGGTTAACGCCTTCCGTTCCTACAATGCACAGCTCCTTGGCGTCGATATTGAACCGGATGGGATCAGCATAGAGCAGCTTGAAGAGACGCTCAAGACCCACGATAATATCAAGCTGCTGTACACCATTCCCAATTTCCAGAATCCGACGGGAGTCACAATGTCCCTTGCGAAACGCAAGGCCGTCTATGAGCTGGCGAAGCGTTACGGCGTTATGATTCTGGAAGACAATCCTTATGGCGAGGTCCGTTTCCACGGCGAGGATATTCCCAGCATCAAATCGCTCGATACCGAAGGCATCGTCATCTATGTAGGTTCTTTCTCCAAAGTGCTCTCCGCCGGAATCCGGGTAGGTTATGTGCTCGCTCCGCTGGAAATTGCCAGAAAATGGTGGTCGTCAAGCAAAGCGCCGATGTGCATACGAATCTGTTCGCGCAGGTGCTGGCGGAAAGGTTCATGAATGACTACAACTTCGATGGACATATAGCGATGCTGCAAAAGATTTACGGGCGCAAATGCGACCTCATGCTCTCCTGCATGGACGAAGGCTTCGGGGACAGAGTTACTTACAACAAACCCGAAGGAGGCTTGTTCATCTGGTGCAATCTTCACCAGGATATCCATCCGGCCGAGTTCTCCGCCAAATGCGCGGAACTTGGGGTGACCTTCATTCCCGGCAATATGCTGGCCGTTTCACCTGCGGATTGCACCGATGCGTTCCGGCTCAATTTCTCCACCCCGAGCGATCAGCAGATCGTTGAGGGAATCGGAAAAATGTCGTCTGTGCTCAAGGCTCTGAAGAACTGACAGGAGGATTAACATGATTATTTCGACAGTACTGCTGAATGATGAGGTTCGCCGTATGGTGCTGGAGCAGACGGGAGAGGAAATTGCCGTGTGCAGCAAGGTTTCCGAAATTCCTGAGGAGCAGCTTGTCCTCGCGGACGTAATCATTGCCAGAAACGAGCTGTTTGAAGCGGAGATTCTGGAAAAATGCATAAATCTCAAGCTGCTCTACATTATGAGCGCCGGTGTGGATAAGCTGCCTTTTGCGGAGCTTCAGGCACGGGGCATCCGTGTCTGCAATGCAAGCGGCATCCACGGGCAGCAATGACCGAGCATGCGCTGGGGGTTATGATTGCCTTCAGCCGCGATATCAGCGGCAGCATCCGCAATCAGGGCAAGCGGAAATGGGGCGATTACAGCCGCCTGGGCGAGCTGGCGGCAAAGCCCTTACCCGGAATTTGACTGATCCTAAGCTCCGGGCGGGGGCAGTGCTATCACTCAAGACTGGTTCCGGTAAGCTTCGGGCGTGAGTCCAGTGCTCTTTTTGAACAGGCGGAAGAAATACTTCTCATTCTCAAAGCCCAGGGCATTGGCTATGATGTATACTTTGTCGTCCGTGGTTTTTAACAAAGCTTTGGCGTCCTCAATCCGCAGCTTGTTAATGTAATCCGTGAAATTCTCCCCGGTTTTCTCCTTGAACAAATGACTTAAATAACTGGAGTTCATAAAAAATAATGAGGAGACCTTCTCCAAGGTCAGATCCTGCAAATAGTTTCTGTGAAGATAAACCTTCACATTATCAATCACATTCGGTGAAGAATACGGTGATCTCTCTTTCAGCAGCTCCGCCAGGTCTGGCAGCACAGTCATAAAATACTGGCGGATTTCCTCCGGGTCAAAGGATGTATGAAGCATAGCCTCCATGCTGGAAGAGGTTGTTTGGTAAGCCGTTTCCGGAAGATGCAATCCGAGCAATTGTTTGATCTCCGCAGCCAGTACCTGGCATTGGTGCTTGAGCTGGAATAGTGTGGCGCTCGGCAACTGCATATAAAAAGTAAAGAAATCGACGACACTCTCCCTGACTTTCGAGGAATGTCCGGCTTCCAAATAGAACATTAAATCCCCGCTTTTATTCCATAAAGGCATTTCCGAAGGACGGTCTTCGGCGTTGTACAGGAATACGGAGCCGAAATCCATGACCCCCTTTCTGTTCATGGCGCTTAAGCATTCCTTCTGCGCCTGATTCAATTCACACATGTTGGACTTGGCGGCACTGAGCCCCGCAAATACTTTATTATAGGGAATCGAACGCAGCGGCCCGAGCAATTGATCGGCGGAATGAAGCGCGAAGCCAGTGTCCATTCCTTTATAGGTAACCCGCTCATATGAAGCGAATATCACGAATACCAAATGCTCGTTCACCGGGTGCGGGACTGAAATGTAATTTTCATGAATGCCGCCTTCAAAAAGCTTCGAATCTATCTGCGCGGAACTATATACAGTCAGCAGAACATAGTAGCTTGCAGCCGCAAAGCGGTTCATCTGTCCGGACTGAAAGGACAGGGGTTTGCCTGTATGATCATCCAGAATAAGATGCAGCAGCTTCTGCTGATCCAACTGATGAATGATCGCTTCATTTTCGCTTTTGGATAATGCCGCCTGCTGCTGGGTAGAACGTTCAATTGCCAACGAATCTATGGCTTTCCGCAGTGCCTGGTGGATTTCATCGCGGCTGAACGGCTTGAGCACATAGCTGACAACTCTGGCGGAGATCGCCTCCTGCATATATTCGAAATCGGAATGTCCGCTGATGACAATGATCTTCTTAGCAGGATATCTCATCTGCATAACCCGCAGCAGGGATTTACCGTCCATCACCGGCATCCGCATATCCGTCAGGATCAGGTCTGGATCGGACTCCTCGATGAGCTCCAGCGCATCCTCCCCGTTCTCCGCCTCTCCCAGCAGGACGAGCTCCTGTTCAAAGGACTGGATCTTTTTGATCAGTCCTTTACGAACGAGGTATTCATCGTCGATCACAATAAAAGTATGCATTAGCATCCGTCCTTTTCGTTAATTTGCCGGGATGGTGATTCTCACTATGGTGCCGGAGCCTTCCTGACTCTCAAAGGTAAGTCCATATTCCGGACCGTAATACAGCACAATCCGCGAATGAACGTTTTTAATCCCGATGCTCCGTTTATTTCGTTGTCCAAACCCGCTAAATTCCGGGGAATCGGCCAGCAGGGCTTGAATTTCGGCGACTTGGGCTGCCGTCATGCCGATGCCGTCGTCGATAATTTCAAACACCAGATGGTTTCCTTCTCTGCAGCCGTTGACGGTAATGCTGCCTTTGCCTTTTTTATTTTCAAGCCCATGATAGAGTGCGTTCTCCACCAGCGGCTGCAGAATCAGCTTCAGAATTTTACTGTCCGTCACCCGCCCGTCAACCGCCTTGTAAAAAGAGATCTTGTCTCCGTACCGGATTTGCTGGATCGCCATATAGTTGTCCACATGCTGCAATTCCTCAGCGGCCGGGACCCGCTCGCTTTCCGTCTTGATGCTGTACCGGAACATATCGCCAAGCGCTTTAGTCATAATAGCGATGCTCTCCACTTCCTCAATTTCGGCAATACTGTTAATGGACTCCAGCGTGTTGTACAAAAAATGTGAATTGATCTGCGCCTCCAGCGCCTTCATCTGGGAATCCAGGGACAGTATGCGGTTCTGGTAGCTCTCCCGGATGTACAGGTCGATGTCCCGCATCATCTTGTCATATTCCGTATACAGAATGCCGATCTCATCATTCCGTTTGTATTTGGCTTGGGAGGGAATGAATTTTTGCGATTTATTTTTGCGCATGGTCCGGCTAAGCTCGATAATCGGCCGCGTAATCCACACGGACAGAATAATGGAGAGGATTACGAAGAGCACGCCGCAGGTGGCGGAAATATAAATAATCAGCTTCTGGGAGATTCCGTATTCCTTATACAGCTCAGAGGTCGAAAGATTGGCAATGACTTTCCAGCCGTTGCTCGGGAAGGCGCGGATAACCGTTATATAGTCAGAATTATAAAATTCCGCCTGGTCGCCGGTCATGGTCCGGGCCTTTGTCCAAAGCTCGGCAGGCAGCGTGGAGCCTTCAGGATTCTGTGAGCCTTCAAAGAGCAGGGTGCCGTCCTCATTTACCAGATAAATATTGGACAGGTTGGTTGCCAGATTGCGGTTGAGGCCGCTGAAGATATCCAGACTGCAATCGAGCATGAAGACGCCGAGAAATTGCCCTGTATTAATATCGTAAACCGCGCGTGAGAAGGAAATGGAGGGTTTGGGATTAATAAAATAAGATTTGATTTTGTTATCCCCGATGTACAGCTCCCCATGTTTGGCCAGTGTCTTCTGATACCAGTTGTCCTGAAGTGGGTTATAATCCGCCTTGAGGTCACTTGCCGCACCATAGCTGATAAATTTACCGTCCGGTGTAAAAAGATAGATGCCATTGATATAGTCGTAACCCAGCAGCACATTCTGAAAAATCAGCTTCAGCTTGTTGCGGATCGTGTAGATTTCGAAAGAATCATTTGTCGTCTGAAGCTGCCGCAATTCGTCGCTGACTGTTCTATATTCCGTTGAACTGGAGGATTGCTGCTGGAAGGTGATCGAGATCCGCTCAATATTTTGCAGGACAGCTTCAATGCTCTCAACCGCATTTCCGATGGTGGTCGCTGCCACCAGGGAGGTCTGCTTATTCACCAGCTTGGTATAGCTCCGGTAAGAGCTGAAAGCGATAACAATAATCGGGACAACAGAAACCGCCAGCAGCACCAGAAACAGCTTGGTTTTAATATTAAAGAATCTCATTTCAGGCCTTCCTTTCAATCCAAAGATAGTGCACTCAAATGACCAAAGTAAGTATACCGCCGATGATAGTAAAATGAAAGCGTAAACAGTAAGCGCATAACACAAACGAAAGAGGGGATTCATTTCATGAAAGCTAAACCATCCTTTTGGGCCGGCATCACCGCTTTGATCTTGTCCGCGTCGCTTCTTGGCGGCTGCGGTTCCAGTTCTAACAACGAGCCGGCGGCTTCAAATGGCTCTGCGGCGGATTCAGGAGGCTCCAGCGCGAAACCGGTAACCATTACCTTGATGATGTCAGGGACTAAGGCGCCCGACGGCCAGGACTTTGTATTGGATATTCTTCCTAAGCTGGTCAAGGAGAAATTCCCGAATGTTACGCTTGAAACGTCTAAATATCCTGATGAACAGTACATTACCTCTGTCCGTACGAAGCTGGGGGCAGGGCAGGGCCCGGATATTTTCCTGGTGTTCCCAAGAAATGCCTCGCTTGCTGTGAACGATATGGCGAAGGCCGGTTTTGCAGCAGATCTGTCTGACCTGAAATTCCTGGACAATATCAGTACGGCTGCGAAGGAAGATATGGCGTATCAAGGAAAACAGTATGCGATTCCATCGGGTATGGATATGCTTGGGGTTTACTATAATCAGGAGTTATTCAAACAGGCGGGAATTACCGCGCTGCCTAAGGATTGGCCGTCCTTCCTCGAAGCCTGCCAGAAGCTGAAGGCTGCGGGGATTACGCCAATCGTCCTTGGAGATAAAGACCCTTTCTTCATTCAATTCGGGATGTATCAGATTGCGGCGAATACCGTTTACCCGGATAACAAAGAGTTTGACACTAAACTTCAGACCGGAGAGACTTCACTGAATGACCCTAAATGGGTGAAGGCAGTTTCCATGTTCAAGGAGCTATATGATAAGGGATATGTCATTAAGAACTCCCTGGGACTCGGCAGCGCTCAAGCCGCCCAGAATTTTATTGACGGCAAAGCTGCAATGGTGTTCGACGGAACCTGGGATTATCCGACACTGACGGCTAAAGGCGCATCTGAATTTACACGCGGCTTCTTCGCGCTCCCGGCTAACGATGCCGGCAAGCCGACTTATATTGCTGCGGCGACATCCGCCGGGTATGCCATCAATGCCAAATCCGAGAATATAGCCATCGCCAAAGAAATATTGAATTACTGGTTCGACGGCCAATCCGACCTGTTCAAGAGCTGGGTGGACTCCAATACGTCCATCAGCGTATACAAAGGCGTTCCGCTCAATCATGAGCTGTTCAAAACCGTATTCGATGACTATAACAATAACGGAAACTCCATCTATTTCCCGAATCAGATGTGGGTGACAGGAGTAGCTGAAGAAATGGAAGCGAAGTTCGCCAACATTATTGGGGGACAGAAGACGACACCGGAGGAAGTAACGGCGGCGATGGATAAAAAATATCAGGAACTGGCAAAAAGCAAGCAGTAGATCATAGATACACCGGTCATTTGAAATGGCCGGTGTACCAGGATAGAAAGGAATGAGAGAAAATGAACCGGACTGTAATGAAAAAAACGATGTACTTTTTTGCGCTCCCGGCCTTGGCATTTTACCTGATCTTCTGGATCTTTCCGATTCTGAAGCTGTTTCAATACAGCGTTACCGACTATAACGGGTTCTCCCCGGATTTCAGCTATATTGGCTTGGACAATTTCAAAGACTTGTTCGCAAGCGGAACGCTTGGCACTTCACTCTGGCACACGGTGTTGTATACCGTAATCAGTGTAGGTTTAGGCAACCTGATTGGATTAGGGCTTGCTTTGATGCTGAATATGAATATCCGCGGTAAAGGCTTTTACCGGTCCATCTCCTATATCCCTACCTTGTTCAGTGCAATTGTCGTAGGCTTTATCTGGAGTTACGTCTATATGCCCGATTCGGGGATGATTGTCACCCTCTTGTCCAAGCTAGGAATTAACACGGAGAACATCAATTTTCTCGGCAATTATTCCACCGCCCTGTACTCGATTATCTTTGTGGAAATCTGGAAAAATATCGGCACTACGATGATTATCTTTCTGGCCGGTCTGCAGACCGTTCCCAAGGACCTGCTGGAAGCGGGGGAGATTGACGGCTGTAGTCCGTGGCGGCTATTGACAAATATCAAGCTTCCGCTGCTTGCCACTTCGGTGACCATCAATATTACACTGAGCCTAATCAATGGTCTGAAGGCCTTTGACTTCCCGTTCATTATGACCAGCGGCGGTCCCGGAACTTCGACTAACACGCTGATTTTCTCAATTTATAAAATGGCCTTCACGGAGCAAATGTTCGGCAAAGCCTCTGCGCTCGGCATTCTGTCCTTCTTGTTCATCATGATCCTCACCGGCATCTTCGTGCTGAATATGAACAAACGGGAGGTGTCGGTATGACGTCGATGACCAAGAATATGCTGGCAACCGATCCGAAGCGGGAAGAGATCAAGCGGCTGCACGGCCGGAAGCTGGGGAAAAAAGCGCTGGTTCAACTGCTTGTAATAGCCGTAATGGTGCTCAATCTGATTCCTTTGGTGATTGCGTTGTCCACCTCTCTGCGTTCTCCCGACAATATGAGCAATCCGGTCAACTTGTTTAATGAATTCTCATTGTCGAGCTACCGCTCTGCATTTGAACGGATGCATTTTCCGCAGGCCTTTATGAACAGTCTGGTTCTGACCGGCATTTCCGTGATCGTCGTAGTGTTCATCGCTTCGATGGCTGCCTATCCGATGGCCCGGATCAAGAGCAGAACCAGTCAGTTTCTCTACCTGTTCTTCCTTTCAGGACTTGTTGTTCCCGGCCAGATGGTATTGATTCCGATTGTGCAAATGCTGAACAGCCTGCATATTCCGAGCACGCAGTATACGCCGATCCTGATGTTCATTACGTGCAGTCTGCCGTTCTCCACCTTCCTGTATACCGGCTTTATCCGCAGCGGAGTGCCGGAGGAAGTGGAGGAGGCGGCGCATATCGACGGGGCCGGACTGTTCTACCGGTTCTGGCGAGTCGTGTTTCCGCTCCTGATTCCGGTTACCGTGTCCGTAATTATCACGCAGGGTGTATGGATCTGGAATGATTATTTTTTCAATATGATCTTCATTACCAAAGCTTCGCAATCCCCGCTGCCGCTGGCGATGCTCGGTTTCATGGGCGACCAGCAGAACCCTACACAGTGGAACGTGCTGTTCGCCGCCTGCTTCCTGTGCGCATTGCCGCTGCTCGTCGCATTTACCTTCATGCAGAAATATTTCGTGGGCGGGCTTACCGTTGGTTCAGTCAAGGGCTGATCTGCTTAGCGATGAATCTTAATTAGGAGGCTGGATGATGTCTCAAGCCAATCAACAGAGTGCAGGCGTGAAGATCAAGAAGAATGAAGCTTTTGCCGTGGCGGCAGAGCGGCTTGTCCCTGAATTATTCCATGAGGTCTGCCGTCCGCAGCATTTGATGAAAGTTATAGCCGATGAAGAAGCGGTTCATGGATGGAGAACGGAGGCTGTAGGGCCGGCAGATAATTTACAGGCGCTTGTCCTTGGAAAAGGGGATGAGGTCATTCTGGATTTCGGCAAACACCTGGTGGGCAAGCTGTCGTTTCATATTGTGCCGGACGGAAGTCCGCCCGATGCGCCGCTGTATTTAAAGGTAACCCTGGGAGAGATGCCGGTTGAAATGGGGGAAGCCTTTGCCGAATACAATGGCTGGTTAAGCCGCTCCTGGCTGCAGGAGGAAACGTGTCACTTGGATGTGCTGCCTCACACACTGCATATGGAACGCCGTTATAGCTTCAGGTATCTGAAGCTTCAGGTCATCGACACCTCCGTGAAGTATAAGGTGATCTTTGATGATGTCTACTGTACAACCGTGACCTCGGCTTCGCCGGAAAGGCTTGTGCCGCTGAAGCATCCAGATGAGGAGCTTGGGCGGATTGACGAGGTTAGCATCAGGACGCTGAAAGACTGCATGCAGGAGGTTTTTGAAGATGGGCCGAAGCGGGACCGCAGACTTTGGCTGGGTGATCTGCGGCTGCAGGCGCTCGCCAATTACGAAACCTTCAAAAATTACGATTTGGTCAAACGCTGCCTGTATCTTTTCGCCGCGTATCCAACGGATAAAGGATTGATTTCGGCTAACCTGTTCATGAAGCCAGTGGTTATTCCCGATGATACTTATCTGTTCGACTATTCGCTCTTTTTTGTGGCAACGCTGAGTGACTATTATGAAGCTACGCAGGATATGGACACGCTTCGTGAGCTGTGGCCAACCGCTTTTCGGCAAATTGAATTGTCGCTGGAGCGGCTGGATGCGCGTGATATCGTACAGGACGATGAGACGTGGTGGGCATTTATTGATTGGAAGGATCAGCTCAGTAAAGTGGCCTCCGCCCAGGCGATTCTAATCTATAATATGAAATCGGCACTGCGGCTTGCGGCAATACTGGAGGATCACAATCAAGAGTTCCTGCAGGTGAGAATTGAACAGCTCACAGCGGCAGCATTGCAATTTCTGTGGAGTGACAAGCTGCACTGCTTCGTGAGCGGGGAACAACAGCAAATCTCCTGGGCCTCGCAAATCTGGATGATACTGGCCGGTGTGTTGGATGAAGGGAAAGGGAGAGAGCTGCTTGTGCGTCTGCTCGAGGAGAAACCCGGTTTATCCTTGACCACTCCTTATATGATGCATCACTTGATTGAGGCCTTGATTCAGGTCGGCGAGCGGGAAAGAGCCGCGCAGGAAATCAAAAACTATTGGGGCCAGATGATTAAAGACGGAGCGGACACCTTCTGGGAGCTGTATGATCCCGGGGACAAAAATTTCTCTCCTTACGGCAGCTACTTAATCAACAGCTATTGTCATGCCTGGAGCTGCACACCGTCTTATTTCATCCGTAAATATCATTTATAACGGCTTAAGTTGAATTGATGGTGGAAGCTGGCGGGCCGGCAGATTTGCCAAAAAAACAGGTGAGGTATGCTGATCTCCGGCGTGCTTCACCTGTTTTTTGGTGTGCAGTCCGCTTCAATCAGACCGATGCAATCCCGGCTCTGTTGAAGATCCGCTGCAATTGCTGCTCCTTCTCCTCACTCCAAGGACTTGATGGAGGAAGACTGAAGGTCCCGACAGGAATGCCTGACAAGCGCACAGCTTCTTTGACCGAAGAGATAAAAGGCTCATCCAGACCGTACAGCGGCGGGATCTCGATAACTCTCCGGTGATATTCAAGCATCGCTGCACAATCGTTATTCTGGAAGCCGTTATACACGCCGAGCAGAAGCTGCGGGGCAAAATTGGCGCTGGCCGCGATGGCTCCGGCTCCGCCTGCCGCAAGGGTGGGCAACAGATATTCATCAAATCCGCAGAACACTGCGAAGGTTGGATTTATCTCTTTTACCTGTAAAATCATCTGGCGGATATGGCTCAATTGGTCCACCGTTTCCTTGATTCCGACAACCCGGGAATAACGTGCCGCAAGGCGGCTGACAAAGGCAGGACTCAAATCCTGGCCGGTAAGCGCGGGAAAATTGTACAGCATCAGGGGCAGCTCAGACGCTTCGGCGATCGCAGAATAATGCGAGAACAAAGCTTCTTCGCCCAGCTTGCAGTAGTAGGGATTGATTACGATAACGCCGGTAGCGCCACTTTCGCAAGCATGCTGTGTGAGGCGGATCGCTTCGGAGGTAGTGTTGCTGCCCGTTCCAATCCAGACCGGAAGGCGTCCGCCCGTATAATCAATACAAAACTCCGCAATCTCCTCCCGCTCCTCCGCGCTAAACTGGCTGAACTCCCCGGCTGTTCCCAGGAAAAAGAGACTGTGTACGCCCTTCTCAATCAAGCTGTCGATCAGCGTCTGCATTCCAGTGCGGTCAAATTTCCTTTTTTCATCCAAAATGGTCGGTACAGGGGGAATAATGCCCGCGTTTGCATGAATAAGATTCATTTTATTTTTGCCTCCCAGTTTGTTATTATAAACATGAGATTATTATATTGAACTGGAAACGCTTAATCAAATATTTTTTAGGAGAGGAGATGGAGGTTTGGAGCGAAAATATTGGGTTCCCGCGCTGGAAAGGGCGGATTTGATTCTTACGGCAATTTCCAGGAAGCCCGGGGAGTACAAGCTGATGGATCTGTGCGAGGCCACGGGCATCAATAAAAGCTCGATGTTTTCTCTTCTGCGCACGATGGAAGCATTGGCCTGGGTGCAGAAGGATGAGAAGGAGGCATACGCGCTGGGAGCAGGGGTTTCTTATTACAATACGGTTTTTAATGAATCCCGTAAGCAGAACACTAATCTGGTGGAGCATTTCCTAAAGCTCTCCTCTGAGAGTGTCAAGATCGTGGGTGAGACCTTCCAATTATCTGTGCTGGACCGGAGCGAGATTCTTTATTTGGCCAAGCAGGAAGGGCCTTCGCTGGTAAAACTGGAGTCCAGCCCAGGAATGCGGTTCCCGGCACATGCAACGGCGATGGGCAAGATGATGCTCGCCATGCTTCCTCTGGAAGAGCTTGAAAGACGATATCCGGACAGAGCCTTAGCCCCGGTTACTGCGCATACGGTTACGGATTGGAATGAATTCATGGCCGTATTGGCGGCTATCCGCAAGAAGGGGTACGCAGTGGATCGGGAGGAGGTTATTAAAGGAATCTGCTGTGTGGCCGCACCCATTCTTGATGCTGCCGGGAAGGCGGTTGCATCGGTGAGCACCTCGATGATGCAGCACGCTTATGCCGACAAACAGGAGACAGCGGTGACGGAAGTTGTTCACCTTGCCAGGAAATTATCTTCTTCAAGAGAGAAGGGTTCAGAGTGGAAATGAGCTTGCAAGAAATCATGCGGGAGGCCCCGGAAAAGTCTGCTTCTGTACATACAGCCGCGGCAGGCCCCGCAGGCAGCCTCCCTATTACAGGTGAGGTGCTGCGCAGCGCCCCGAGCGGTGAAATATTTGGAATGACCCAGAATGCCGGAATGGGCTGGGACCCGCTCCACATGAATCTGCCCCAATATCTCATCCTGGGCACGATGGGGGGAATCCGGCGGGAGGACGGCAGTCCGCTGGCGCTTGGTTATCATACAGGCCACTGGGAAATCGGTGTGATGATGGAGGAAATCGCCCGGGAAATTACCGAGAGCCGGGGCATTCCGTTCGCGGGGTATGTCAGTGATCCCTGCGATGGCCGCTCCCAGGGAACGCCAGGCATGTTCGACTCCCTTCCGTACCGGAATGATGCGGCCATAGTGCTGCGCCGGTTAATCCGTTCTTTGCCAACGCGTAAAGGAGTGCTGGGTGTAGCCACCTGCGATAAAGGGCTGCCTGCAATGATGCTCGCACTGGCTGGAATGCGTGATCTTCCGGGGATTATCGTGCCCGGGGGCGTTTCTCTTCCACCGCTCCAGGGAGAGGACGCCGGTAAAGTGCAAAGCATCGGCGCTCGGTTCAGTAACGGAGAGCTGTCTTTGGAAGAGGCTGCGGAGCTGGGCTGCCGTGCCTGTGCCACTCCGGGAGGAGGCTGCCAATTCCTGGGGACCGCCGCGACGGCTCAGGTCATAGCCGAGGCGCTTGGGATGGCGGTTCCCCATTCGGCGCTGGCTCCCTCAGGACAGCCCGTGTGGATGAATGTAGGCCGTCAATCCACACGCGCACTGCTGCATATGGACCGGAGCGGAATCGTAATGAGGGACATTCTTACAGATCAGGCGATTGCCAATGCCATGGCGGTTCATGCGGCATTTGGAGGCTCTACCAATCTGCTGCTTCATCTGCCGGCCATTGCACATGCTGCCGGACTTCGGGTTCCAACCGTTGAAGATTGGAATCGGGTGAACCGTAAGGTGCCGCGTCTCGTTAGTGTGCTTCCTAACGGACCGATTCCGCATCCGACCATCCGTGTTTTTCTTGCCGGCGGAGTCCCTGAGGTCATGCTGCATCTGCGGCGGCTGGGGCTCATTGACGATTCTGTGCTGACAGTAACCGGGAGGACACTTGGAGAAAATCTGGACTGGTGGGAGACCTCACAGCGACGGACGGAAATGCGCAATCGCTTGAGAGAGGCGGATGGCATTGATCCTGATACCGTTATTATGAGCCCGGGGGAGGCCAAACGGCGTGGTCTTGCTTCGACAATGACGTTTCCAACCGGCAATCTGTGCCCGGAAGGCGCGGTGATCAAATCGGCGGCGATTGATCCGGCGGTTCTAAGCGGTGAGGGCATTTACCGGCATGTGGGGCGAGTGAAGGTTTTTACTGCGGAGAAGGATGCGATCAGAAGCATTAAGGACGGCCACATCCATGCCGGGGATATTCTTGCCGTCATCGGACGCGGCCCCAGTGGAACAGGAATGGAAGAGACGTATCAATTGACGTCCGCGCTGAAGCATTTGCCCTTCGGGAAGCATGTTACCCTGATCACTGACGCACGGTTCTCCGGTGTCTCTACCGGTGCCTGCATCGGCCATATGGGACCGGAAGCGCTGGCCGGGGGACCGCTTGGCAGACTGCGGGATAACGATTGGGTTGAGGTGCTTGTCGATACGGTCAAACTTGAAGGTAGCGTGAATCTGGTGGGCGAGGGTGAAGAGCCTGAATCGCGGGAAGCAGGAGACAGCATTCTGGCCTCCCGCACTCCGCACCCGTCCCTTGCCGTCGATCCCGGCTTGCCGGAGGATACCCGGCTGTGGGCGGCGCTGCAAGCGGCCAGTGGCGGAACCTGGCAAGGCTGTGTCTATGATGTTGATAAAATTATTGCCGTCCTTGAAGCGGGACAGCGAGTTTTGGGGTGGAGATCATGAGCAGAAGTCTGATACAGAATCCTATTCTACGCGGGTTTCATCCAGACCCGTCTATTTGCAGAGTGGGAGAGGATTATTACATTGCCACATCTACATTTGAGTGGTTTCCCGGAGTCCGGATTCATCATTCCCGTGATCTTGTGAACTGGAGGCTGCTAACGCATGTGCTGACCCGCAAGTCGCAGCTCAATATGGAGGGAGATCCCGACTCCGGCGGAGTCTGGGCCCCTTGTCTTAGCTACGATGCAGGGACATTCTATCTTGTGTATACCGATGTCAAAAGCAGGCAGGGAGCGTTCAAGGATACCCCTAATTATGTAGTAACCGCCTCCAGTATTGAAGGACCTTGGTCTGAGCCTGTCTATCTGAACAGCAGCGGATTCGATCCCTCCCTGTTCCACGATGCTGACGGGCGTAAATGGCTGGTCAATATGCTGTGGGATCATCGGACCCGGAACAACAGCTTTGCCGGCATTGTCCTGCAGGAGTACTCGCCAGAGCTGAACAAGCTGACCGGACCGGTGCTGAACATCTACAAAGGTACAGCTATCGGACTTACGGAAGGGCCGCATCTGTACCGGAAAGACGGCTGGTATTATCTCATTACGGCAGAGGGAGGCACTCAATATAACCATGCGGTGACTGTAGCCCGGGCGCGGCACATCGAAGGACCTTATGAAACCGCTCCTGACAATCCTGTGCTGACTTCAGCCGGGGATAGGGGATTGGAGCTGCAAAAGGCCGGGCATGCCTGCCTCGTTCACACGCATACAGATGAATGGTATATGGTCCATCTGTGCGGCCGTCCTGTGAAGGATAAATACTGTAATCTGGGCAGAGAGACAGCGATTCAGCGCTGCACCTTCACAGCGGAGGGCTGGCTGGCCCTTTCCGGTGGAGGGAACCAGCCTTTGCTCACGGTAGAAGGCCCGGATATGCCGGCGCATCCCTTTCCGGCACCGCCGGAGAGAGATGATTTTGACGCCCCGGAGCTGGATGTCCGCTGGAGCACCTTGCGTGTTCCTGCCGATGACTCCTGGCTCTCCCTGCGGGAGCGGCCCGGATCCTTGCGGCTGAGAGGAAGAGAGTCCATGAGCTCGCTGTACCACCAGAGCCTGGTCGCCCTGCGCCAGCAGGATTTCTGCTGCAGTGCCGAAACGAGCCTTGAGTTCGAACCGGAGCATTTTCAGCAGATGGCCGGACTGATTGTCTATTATGATACGAAGGATTACGTGTATCTGCGAATCACTCATGATGAAGAATTAGGCAAATGTCTGGGCATCGTTCGTTCCAGGGACGGAGTGTATGACGATTCTATGTTTGAGCAGATTCCACTGCCAGCCGCAGTAAGCTGCAAGTTAAAGGTAGCAATCAACCGGGAATTTGCCCAGTTCTATTACTGTATCGGAGATACAGGCTGGGAAAAGATTGGCCGGAGCATGGAAATCTATCATTTATCCGATGATTTCCCGGCTTACATCAGGTTCACCGGCACCTTCATCGGGATGTGTGCCCAGGACCTGAGCGGCACCAGTCATTTTGCTGATTTTGATTATTTTGAGTACAAGGAGCTTTCGCGGTAGAGGGAAAGATTCGAGTATTTTAAAATAATGGTAATCTGGTGATTGGAGTCCCTGTTCATTCAGGGCAATCGCTTACGGATTTTTTCGAACATTTGAGTATAAAAATCAAGGAATAAATGGCTTTCACCCTGGGTGAGGGTAAACTGAAGTGGGGCTGCTCTACTTCAGTTTATCCTGCTCCAACAACGGTATTATTGCGGTTATTTCGGCCGTTTCCTCTGATCCTGCTCCAACAACGGTATTATTGCCGTTAATTCCGCCGTTTCCTCCCGATCCTGCTCCAACAACAGCATATTTGCTGTTATTTCGGCCGTTTCCTCCCGATCCTGCTCCAACAACAGCATAATTGCTGTTAATTCTGCCGGTTTCCTTCGGTCCTGCTCTAACAACTGCATAATTGCGGTTAATTGCGCCGTTTCCCTTGATCCTGCTCCAACAACAGCATAATTGCTGTTAATTCCGTCGGTTTCCCTCGGTCCTGCTCCAACAACGGCATAATTGCTGTTAATTCTGCCGGTTCTCCCTGATCCTGCTCCAACAACGGCATAATTGCTGTTAATTCTGCCGGTTCTCCCTGATCCTGCTCCAACAGCGGCATAATTGCCGTTAATTCCGCCGTTTCCCCTGAGCCTGCTCCAACAACGGTATAATTGCAGTTATTTCCGTCCGTTCCCCTGATCCTGCTCCAACACCGGCATTATTGCAGTTATTTTCGTCGGTTTCCCCTAACTTACCTTACGCTTCTTCTTGCTTCCCCTACTCTAGTTCATTTCTTAAGCGATTACTCTGCCCCTGTTCATTGCTTGTTTATCGCAAGCTTTGGGCGGTTTTTTTTGCCGTGCATTTACCATATTTGCCTGCAGAAGCTAAAGGTTGAAAATATATAAAATTACATTTAATTCATCAATATAATTAACGACAGCAAACCGCTAAAATAGGGTTCGTAAAGCTATTTAGGATGAACTTAATAATACATAAAATGGGGAAATCTATAGTTCATCATATCTAGCATAGCAAGTTGAAAATGTGAAAACAGGAGGAAGGTTATGTCTAACTTTTTGAAAGCAAAGATGACTGTAGATAAGGAGTATACCCTGGCTGAGGTTGATCCCCGCCTGTATAGCTCTTTCATTGAACATCTCGGACGGGTTGTCTATGGGGGGATTTACGAGCCGGGGCATCCGCAGGCCGATGAATATGGCTTCCGTAAAGATGTGGCCGGGCTGATCCGGGAAATCGGAGTACCTATGATACGTTATCCCGGGGGCAATTTTGTATCCGGTTACAATTGGGAGGATGGTGTAGGCCCGGTTGCCAACCGTCCAAAAAGACTGGAACTGGCCTGGAGAACAGTCGAGCCTAATGAAGTAGGAACCAATGAATTTATCCGCTGGGCGCGGGAGCAGCAGGCCGAGGTGATGATGGCGGTCAATTTGGGCACAAGAGGCGTCGATGCAGCACGCAATCTGCTGGAATATTGCAACCATCCCGGCGGCAGCTTCTACAGCGATCTGCGGAAATCGCACGGCTATGCGGAGCCGCATGGCATCAAGACATGGTGCCTTGGCAATGAAATGGACGGCCCTTGGCAGATCGGGCAGAAGACCGCGGCGGAATATGGCCGGCTTGCCAGCGAGACTGCCAAAGCAATGCAACTTGTTGATCCCTCGATTGAGCTGGTGGCCTGCGGAAGCTCCTTCCGCTCCATGCCAACCTATGCGCAGTGGGAGGCGGAGGTGCTGGATCACACGTATGAGCAGGTGGATTATCTGTCGCTGCATACGTATTACGGCAACGCGGAGAACGATACGGCCAACTATCTGGCGAAATCGCTGGATATGGATCTGTTCATTAAGGAGATTGTCGCTGTCTGCGATTACATCAAAGCGAAGAAGCGCAGCAAGAAGACCCTGAATCTCTCCTTCGACGAATGGAATGTGTGGTTCCATACGCTGGAGACCGATAAGGAAATCGCGCCATGGCAGTTCGCACCAGCGCAACTGGAGGATCGGTACACCTTTGAGGATGCGCTGATGGTCGGCAGCATGCTGATTACGCTGCTCAATCATGCCGACCGCGTCAAAATCGCCTGTCTGGCCCAGCTTGTCAATGCGATTGCGCCGATTATGACCGAGAACGGGGGGGCGGCCTGGAGACAGACGATCTTTTATCCATATCTGCATGCCTCGCTGTATGGCAGAGGAACCGTACTGCGTCCGATCATTTCCTCTCCCTTATACGACAGCAAGGATTATACCGATGTGCCGCTGCTGGATTCGGCGGTTGTATTTAATGCGGAGAATGAGGAGCTGGTGGTATTTGCGCTTAACCGGAGCGTGGAGGAGAAGCTGGTGCTGGAGTGTGATGTGCGTGGCTTCCAGGGCTACCGGGTGGCGGAGCATATTGTGCTGGAGCATGAAGATGTGAAGGCGGTCAATACCGCAGCCTCACCGGATATGGTGCAGCCGCACAGCAAGGGCGATGCGCAGGTGTCGGACGGGCTGTTAACTGCGCAGCTAAGTAAGCTGTCCTGGAATGTAATTCGCCTGCGGCGGGTTTAGCACACCTGCTGAATAGGGTCTTTTCGGTGATTAAGACTGGATTACGATGAGGATAACTATCTGAATGATAGGGTGCTTTGAATGAGATTTCTTACTGATTTACAGTCTAGAACGGTTACATGGTCCAGTGAAGGACGATGTAGCCGTTTTTTATTAAGAAAATTTATGAAAAAGGCTGTGAATCAGCTCCTGAAATTACCATTACTTGTATACGGAATTTCAGGGAGTGACCCTCTATGTCAAGCAAGATTGCTGTACACAAGCCGGCGGAGCAGCAGACTGAGACTAAAAAGAGTTCTGCACAAGCCCCGCTCACAGACAAAGCGGCTCTTAAGCCACAACTGCGAACACCGCTTGAGCTCAAACGCCTAACTAACCGACTCTTAACGGCCCCGGAAACGGTAACCTCCGGTGAGTTCGCTATGCTCACGGGTGTCATTGGCCTTCGGAGCGCTCTTATGCTGCTTGACCAAGGCAAGCGGAACAAGGGAAAGGCAGAGCGAGCGGACACAACCTCAGATATAACATCGAAAGATTCTCAGAACCTGCCTGCTGCTTCACGCGACTCTTCAATACCGCAAGCGTCACCGTCAATACATCAGTCAGAGGTTTCGGCCCAGCCTGTATCAGCACAAGCTGCAAAGCCTGAAAGTTCTGAAAAGCCTGAAAAGACCAGCCCGAAAACTGAAAAAGACAACAGGGCTACGACTGAATTTAAAAAGGATGCTGAAGGTAAGCTGTCGCCACTCCCAGATAAACCGGCTGCAGTTCAGGTAATCCATGCCACCAGAACGGCATCTCAACCCGGAACCGGACGGAAACAAAAGTCTGAGAATAAGCCTGCGATGGTTAAAGCGGAAGCTCAGGCGGAAAGAACGGCGGAGTCAGCCGCAGATGCCAAGTTCGAGGGTAAGGCAGGAGCAACCGGGGAGGCCAAGTCAGGTGCGAAGCCAGAAGGGAAAGCAGGAGCAAAGGCGGAAGCCAGTTCAGGCGCGAAGCAACAAACCAAGCCGGAGGAAAAGACCTCAGCCAAGCCAGCTCCGGACCGGCCTAAGTCTGCTGCTTCTTCTGGTCCGCTGTCCGCTAACCTGCCGCTGCAAGCCAGAAAGGCACCGGCAAAAGCTCCTGTTGTAAAGATTAAAGGCGATAATCCGGGCAGTGTGATCCGGCAGCTCGGCAGTTTTGCTCCGGCAGAAATCGTGGAGGCTTACACTCAAGCGGTAGATGTCTCGGGGGGAGCGCTGGAGCAGCAACGGCAGCAGGCCGAGAAGGCGCTGCCTGCAATTCCGGCACCGACCGGAATCGCACCCGGCAAGGATACTGAAGCTGCTGGTTCTGCGAAGCGGAAAGCGGCGGGTGCGGTGCCGGCTTCCGAGCTGCCCGCTTTTCAGAGCGGGAAAAAGGGCGGGGATACCCCGGCAGGGATGGCCAGCTTCCCTCAAACCCCGGAGGAGGCAGATCCTGACCAGATTATGGCGGAAGCAAGCCGGTATGCGGCAAATCCGCCGGAGATTGGCCTGACGGGTGAAGCGGACCCCTCTCAGGTGGAGAGCTATCAGGCAGAGGCTGCGCAGCATATGCAGACTGTACAGCACTCCGAGCTGGAGCAGACCCGGCAGGATTTCGGAGAGGACCGGATTCTGCCCAAGCCGGACGATGCTATTCTCACATCCGGGCATGCGATCCGCGCCGTGGCTCCGCCAGCTTTTCAATTGAAATCCACTGGTGTGATCCCGCCCGATGTTGCCGGCTACCTCAACCCTCACCTGGAGGGCCCGCTTCAGACCTATATGGAGAATAGCCAGGCAGAGTACCAGAAAGGGAAGGAGCCGTTTGACAGCGGACTCACCACTGCCAAAAGGGATACAAAAGCCGAAGTGGAACGGCTGAAAACCGAAGCTTCAGAGAAGCAGCGAAGCGAACAGGCTGCTGCCAAATCGGAAGTCTCGGGATACCGGAGCCAGTGGCAGGAAGAGATCAAGGCTACCAGCGGGGAGTTTGACCGTGAAGCGGGTACTGCCGCTGCAGAGAAGAACAAGGAGATTAGCGGGATCAAGGCTGAGAAGGAAGGCGAGGTCAAGAAAAAGCTGTCCGAAGCCGAAAGCGAATCCCGGCAGGAATATAAAACCACGAAAACCCAGGCAGAGGAGAAGCAAAAGGAAGGCGAAAACGAAGGCGGGCAAACAAAGAAAAAAGCGAAAAACCCCTGGGAATGGATCAAGGAAAAAGGAAGGCAGGTCGGGGAAGCCATCCAAAAGGGCATGAACTTCCTCTTCACCCAACTGCGGAAGGCAGTTAAAACCATTTTTGATAAAGCGAAGCAAGCCGTTGTGGGGCTGATTGAAGCAGGACGGAAGCTGATTGTCAGCGCCATTAAAGGCTTCGGAAACGTGCTGAAGGGCTTAGCCAATAAAATATTCGCCCGTTTTCCGGGCATTGCCAAGAAGATCAACGGCTGGATCGACCGTGCGGTGAATAAGGCGGTTCAAGCCGTCAATACTGCTGCGAGCCTTCTGAAAAAAGGGGTCAGCACCGCCCTGGACTTCATGGGGAAAACGGTGGATAAGCTGTTCGCCGGTGTCCAGTCGCTATATAACGGCATATTGTCGGGAATCGGGAAATTCCTGAACGGCGACTTTAAAGTGAATTTCGGCAAGTTCCTGGAGATTGCACAAATTTCTGCTGAAATTGCTGCCGCTTTTGCGACAGGCGGAGGCAGTATTTTGGTTCAAATCGGCGTCTGGCTGACATCGACACTCCCTAAGCTTCTGCGTCAGGCGAACTCGGTCATGACTGTGGTCAACACGTTGCGGAATTTCAAAGTGCAGAATGTGAAGCAGTTCCTGAATCCGTCGGGAATGGGCGGTTTTCTGGTCAAGGGGCTGTTCGGTGAACTTCAGCCGCTACAAACGGGCCAGGAGGACGATAAGGAGAAGGACAAGGACGCTGGTAAGGCTCCGAAAAGCGGAGGCCAGGAAAAAGGGCTGATGAAGGTGCTGCAGCTCCTTGAGGGTGTGTTCGGGATTCTGCAAAAGACTGTAGGCAAGGTTGCCGGGGCCATCAACAAGGCTCTTCCGGTTATGAACATATCGGACAAGTCGTGGTTTAATCCTTTCAGTATGGCATATGCCGGTGCTGTTCAGGCACTGGAGGTTGTAAAGAATCCCGCTGAGGCCCTTAATGAGGGGGCCGGTAAGCTTAAGGAAGCCGCCGGAGGTTTTTTTAAGGGGATTCGGGAAAAGGTAACCGAAGCCGCCGGCGGGATTAAAGCAAAGGTGCAGTTGCTCGGGAAACCGGCCCAGCTCATGACGGTACTGGCCAATAAAGGTGTGGATATGGTACTGAATTTTATCATCACCAATCCGCCGTCAGCGCTGATTAAGGCCGTGTTCAAGGGGATTGAAGCTGTAGCAGGTGAGTCTCTGGTTGACCTGATCCGCCAGCATATTCCTTTTGCGGACAAGCTGATCAACAAGATCGCAGCGTCCGGCCCGGTCCAGGGTTTGATGCAGCCGCTTCAGGGACCTGTAGAAAAGGTCGGTGGATTGATCGACGAAGCCACCAGCGGAGCGACGGCTCTTGTCGATGATGCTGAATCGCAGGCGAGTAGTGTCTTCGGCAACGGCGCGAAGCTGCTGGCAAATCTGTCCGGGACCTCAGGAGGAGGCAGCAAAGACAGCCCAAGCCAAAAAGAAGAGCAAAAAGCCGGCGGAAAAGCAGGGGCTGCCAAAAAAGAATCCGGCGGCGGTTTTCTCGGTACGGTTAAGGGAGGCGTTCACTCCCGGCTGTTAGCCTTCGGCAAGCAACTGTTGAAATCCGGAGTCAACCTCGCGGTGGCCGGAGCCGGCAAGCTCAAGAACGCCATCTCCGGCCTGCTGGTCAATTTCAAAATCGGCAAAGAAAACCACAAGCTCTGGGTCGAAAAGAGTGGCAGCGGACATGTGGTGATGATGGCTAGTGAGGATCCAAAAAGAGTATCAAGGATTGTAGAGGAAGCGAGTAATGTTGTAGCGAATTCTGATAGTGAGGATAATCAAGGACTGGGTGAATCTACCAAGGAACTTACAGGCAAGCTCGAAACAGTTGAAACTAAAAAAATCGAGCAAGTAACAAATGAACAACTTGGAACATTAGTTCCTGCGCTGACAGTGGTTGAACCTTACTTGGATAAAGAAGGGGGCGCCACCGGTAAGAATGATGCAGGATGGTTGTCCGGGAAAAATGGTGAGGTGAACTGGAAGAGCTTACCGAACTTTGGTCATACTTTTGAAACACATGGCGCAGGCAAAAAAACTTTAGATTCATTGAAAGGACGGGCAAGAACTGTGAATGAACAAGGAGTAATGACAGAACAAGGTCAATGGCTAGATAACCAAAAAGCAGCAAAATTATTAAACTTGTATGGTAAAGTTGATAAGCCAACAGTATTAGAAATACCAGAGGGATTAGGACAAGTAATACAACCCTCTTGGGATATAATACCAGCTCGCAGAGCCGTTATTATTCCAAACTCAAAAACAGGTAAAATAAAAACTGCCTACCCTGTAAGTGATGCTTTTGAATTAAAAGGATAATCATGACATATATGAATAAGAAGGAGGAAATTAAGTGTTTAGAATGTGCTTACAACAAAAAAGTGAACTTCATGAAATGACAATTGAAAAAAAAATTTACGACGATGAACTTGATAATGAATCTAGTGTAATATTAGATATTTGTAAGTATCTACATCAAACTAGAAGTATTGATTTTATTGTTTCAGGTTTTGGAAGTGAAGGATGGCCTGTTGATTGTGAATTTGATCTTCCATCAATTATCGAGGAATTACCGGAAATAATTCAAAAGTTTAATAACAACGAATACAACTGCAACCTAGGATTTTATGAGCAAGGTATAATGAGGGAAATAGCCTTTCGGGATGAAGGGGGAGAACAACTGCTTTTAGAATGCCGCAGTTTAATGCTAGGTTGGGAACCTTCACCATCAACTATAGAAATGAATAAGTCAATTGTAAAAAAAATGCTTGAAAATTTATTTGGAAGTTTCATTAATTTTAGTCAAAAGGTATGTCCGGAACTATTAAGTGAAAAACTTTTTAGAGATTGGATATCTATGAACAATAATTCTTATAATTAAAGTACGATACTCACGGAAGCAGGGCTGTAAATTTTTTATTATATCTCTGCTTCGTAAGTAAGTAGGCAGGACTCATCGGGGTTAGATTCCGGATTTACAAGAATCTCTGCAATTTCCTTCAGATCTCGCATTTACAAGAAACAACTTGAGAGTTCCATATCTATCTTTTGCCGTAGGGTTTGTAGTTCAAAAAGGTGATGCCACTACTCAATGTCATTAAGTTAAGGCGCAGGGCCAAAAATCAAGAAAAAGAGCAGGTTATCAAAAAGATAGCCCGCTCTTTTTTTTGCACGAAAAAATAGAACTTGACAAGCAGACATCCCTCATACGAGAAATGTCAGCCGCACCAGTGCTTTATGTCAAAAACCCTATTTTACCCGAAAGAAAAAGCTGCCCTTTAAAACGATTAGATCCCCTCGCCTAACGCTTCTGAATAAATTTACTGCGGAAGCCTGAGGGGGACAGCCCCTCTTTCTTGGAGAAGCAGGAGGAGAAATGGGAGACGTGGTGAAACCCGACCTCCTCGGCGATCCGGGTAACGGACCAGGAGGTTTGCAGAAGCAGGCGCTTGGACTGTTCCACACGGTAGTTTTGCAGATAGGCCATAGGCGTCATACCATAGGCTTTCAGCATGCTTTTGGCCAAATAATTCGGATGATAGTTCAGCTCCTTCTGAAGCAGGGGATTGTTGATGTCCCGGGTATAGTTATGGCGGATGAACAGCTCCACCTTCTCGGCAAGCTGAATGGCGGTAGCATCGGAGGGGGAGGCAAGGTCACGGTCCAGGTGCTGGAGGAAGGATTGGAAGGAAGCCTGGCGTTTCCAGTTGCGCAGGGACTGCGGTTCATGCTCCTGTTCAAAAAACAGGTCCAGCACCTCCATTGCTTTTCCCGTGATCTGCATATGCTTGGGAATATAAATGGAACAGACATCGGCATGGTTGAGATAGGCGTTGTGCTTATGGCTTTCGATTAGAGTGCCTTGATTGTCCAGACATTCATCCATGCTCGCGCATTCCTTCCAGCTTCCAAAGGTCTGAAAATGAATCCAGATGATCTTCGTGTCCCCGGTGCAGGGAGCGGAGCCGTAATGATGGCCGTCTGGACGGAGAATAAGAATTTCACCCTCGTGCAGCTCCCACTGCTTGCCGTCTTCCCCGACCGGAAGAGTGCCCTTCAGCACAACGATCAGATCGAAGACGCCAATACAGTTGCGGTTGATGTGATAATCCCCCGCAGTATATGTGGCATGTCCGCAATCTACGAAGTAAGGAATGGGCGGCGAGATAAAATGAAGAATGGGCGAGTTCATTTTACATTCCTCCAAGCAGGTTGAAATGATTAAAAATAAGGTTGGAATTCTGTGTTTTTTTTCATGATACAACATGTATTATTATAAATAAAGCGCTTTCTGAAAAGTTGAAAAGCTTAAAAAAGAAACCGGTTTGTTGGATCGGATTTGCTTGGCAACGGAAGTTTTTTGACCGGCTTAACCCCGCATAGGGCTAAGTATATATCGTTCAAGGAGGAAGCTGAATGAAAAAAGCATTTCTGTGCACGACGGTATTATTGCTGATTCTGGTTATGGGGCTCAGCGGTTGCGGTGGAAACGGGAATAAAGAGACATCCCCGTCCAATCAGCCGGCAACCAACAACAGCGGAAGCAAGGCAACGGAAGGCAGCGAAACGGCAAAACCTGCTGCCGAAGCGCAAAAGGTGGTCTTCTGGACCTTTGTAGACGCACATCAGAAATTCTATGAGAGCATGGCGGCAAGCTGGAACGAAAGCCACCCGGACAAGGCCATTGCGCTGGAAGCAACAACCATACCTTATGACGACATGCACACCAAGCTGCTGGTTGCCCTGCAATCAGGTGTAGGCGCACCGGATCTGGTCGATATCGAGCAGAGCAAGTTTCCGAACTTTATGAAGGGAACCCCGCAGCTCGTATCCTTGAACGACATTGTGGAGCCTGAGCTTGGCAATATTGTAAAGTCCAGAGTAGAGATTTACAGCAAAGACAACACATATTATGGCATTGATTACCATGTAGGCGCAACCGTGATGTACTACAACAAGGAAATGCTCGATAAGGCAGGAGTGAACCCGGACAATATTAAGACTTGGGCCGATTTCGAGACGGCAGGCAAACAGGTGCTTGATAAAACAGGCAAACCGATGATCACGTTCGAAGGCAACGGCAACTGGTCCTGGTGGCCGGCGATCAGCCAGCAGGGCTCCGACCAGGTGGATGAGAACGGCAATGTTACCGTAGATACGCCGGTGAATGTGAAGACCATGGAATTCTTCCAGAAGCTGGTGAAGGAAGGCGTGGCTGCTGTCGCTCCGGGCGCAGGCCATGATACAGAGGAATACTTCGGGTATATGGATTCGGGCAGCGCAGCATCGGTCTTCATGCCTTTCTGGTTCATGAACCGCTTCACTGATCATATGCCGGATCTGAAGGGCAAAATCATTATCCGTCCGATGCCGGCCTGGCAAGAAGGCGGTAACCGCTCCGCCGGTATGGGCGGAACCGCAACCTCCATTACCAATCAGGCAAAAAATCCTGATCTGATCAAGGAATTCCTGGCCTACGCCAAATTGTCCAAGGAAGGCAACCTGCAGATCTGGAAGCAGCTTGGCTTCGACCCGATCCGCACGGATGTATGGAGCGATCCGGCCATGAAGGAATCGAACAAATTCACCGATTATTTCGGCACAGATATCTTCGATACACTGCTTAGCGTCAAGGATGAAATCGCTCCGGTTCATATCCGCGAGAAATCGCCGGAGGTGTTCGATGCGATCCGCAACAAGGCAATGCCGCAGATCTTCATCGACATGAAGGACCCGGCACAGGTGCTGAAAGAAGTGCAGGCCAGCTTGAAATAATTCATCCCTCATGAATGAAAGCGAAAACAAGCTGTAAAGGGGAATATTCTTCCCCTTTACAGCCATAGTTTTACCGCAATTATATCTACGGCAAAAAGAGTGGAGGTTTGGTTATGCAGATAGAAAGAGAGTTGACCAAAAGCCCTAAAAGGAGCTACCATCTGGGAAATTCGCAAAAATTGGCACCTTATGTGTTCGTTTTACCATTTCTGCTGTCCTTCGCCGTTTTCTTCGCTTACCCGCTGATAAATGCGGGGGTGATGAGCTTTCAGGAAGTGCTCCCGGGAGACGTGTCGTTTGTTGGACTCGATAACTACAAGGGACTGTGGAATGAAGATTTCGGCGCGGCGCTATACAACAGCAGCCGTTATACCATCTGGACGCTGCTGCTGCTGATTCCGGTGCCAATGGTTCTGGCTGTACTGCTTAATTCGAAAAAAATGCCCTGGAGCAATTTTTTCAGATCCACCTTATTTATTCCGGCGCTTACCTCCGTGGTTGTAGCAGGTGTTGTGTTCCGTCTGATTTTTGGCGAGCTGGACGGGGCTTTAATGAATTCGGTTCTGCATCTCTTCGGCATATCCAGTCAGCGCTGGCTGTACAGCTCAAGCCTCGGGATGTTTGCCTTGCTTGTGCTGGCCGGCTGGAGATGGATCGGCATCAACATATTATATTTCCTGTCCGCTCTGCAGAGCATTCCCGGCGAGCTGTATGAAGCGGCTGAAATTGATGGGGCCGGCGCTTTCCGGAAATTAATCAAGATCACCGTTCCGCTGCTGAAGCCGATCACGATTTATGTCGTGACGATCACTATATATGGCGGTTATGCCATGTTCACCGAGAGCTATATGCTATGGGCAGGCAAGCCTTCACCACAGAACATTGGATTAACCATTGTCGGTTACATCTATCAGCAGGGCTTCCAATATTTCAATCTCGGGTTTGGTTCCGCCATCGGCATCACCTTGCTGGGCATCACCTTACTGGTCAGCCTGCTGCAATTGACACTCACCGGCATGTTCAGGAAGGAGGACTAAGCCATGCACACTAAAGTGAAATCCAAATTCACCTTATCCTCCTTGCTGCTCCTGGTCTTGTTTGTTATTCTTGCGGCCCTAATGTTGTTTCCGCTATATGCCCTGTTCCTGGCTTCCCTGAAGCCGGCTACGGAATTGTTCAGATACGGCCTGAATGTCCGGCTGGATTTCAGCTTGATGAGCCTGGACAATTACCATAGCATTTTTTCCGGTAAAGGGGCAGCGGGCAACTATTTTGGCTGGTATAAGAACAGTCTGCTGATCACCACGCTGTTCACTCTGCTTAGCCTGCTATTTTCTTCAATGGTTGGCTATGGGCTGGGAATGTACCGTTTCAAAGGCCGGAATCTGATTTTTACCCTGGTGCTGGTAGTGATGATGATCCCTGTGGAGATCATTCTGCTGCCGCTCTACAAATTAATGATCTCCCTGAAGCTGATCAATACGATCTGGGGTGTCATTCTGCCCTTTATCGTGTCGCCGCTGCCGATCTTCTTCTTCCGCCAGTTCGCGCTGGGTCTGCCCAAGGATTTCATGGATGCCGGCCGGATCGACGGCTGCTCGGAATACGGCATTTTCTTCAAAATCATGGTGCCGCTCATGGCCCCGGCCTTCGGAGCCATTACGATTCTGCAGGCCATGAATAGCTGGAACAACTTCCTGTGGCCGCTGATTGTGCTGCGCACGACAGAGCAGTTCACGCTGCCGATCGGGCTGGCTTCCTTCGTCTCGCCGCTCGGCAATAACTATGAAGCGCTGATTGCGGGAGCTGTGCTCGCTATTTTGCCTATTCTGGTTCTGTTCTTATTTTTCCAGCGTTTCTTCATGGAAGGCTTGACGGTTGGCGGAATCAAGGGCTGATGCTGTTACCGAAGCAGCAGATAATCTGTTACAGAGATGAGAGGAGAGTTCCATAAATGAATGATAATATGTCACCCGCCCGCGGCAGGGTTCAGATTGCGGATCCCTTCTGGTCGGAATATATCCGTCTGGTCCGCGAGGTCATGGTTCCGTATCAATGGGAGGCGCTGAATGACCGGATTGCAGGTGCCGAACCCAGCCATGCGATCCGTAATTTCAAGATTGCCGCAGGCCGGGAAGAAGGCGAGTTCTATGGCATGGTGTTTCAGGACAGCGATGTCAGCAAATGGCTTGAAGCTGTAGCTTACCTACTGGAAACTGCGCGTGATCCGGCGCTTGAGGACATTGCGGATGAAGTTGTTGATCTGCTCGCAGCGGCCCAGCGGGAGGACGGCTATCTGAATACGTACTTCATGCTGAAGGAGCCGGGCCAAGAGTGGAGCAATTTGGCGGAATGCCATGAGCTGTACTGCGCGGGACATTTAATCGAAGCGGCAACCGCTTATTACAGAGCCACCGGCAAAAGAAAGCTGCTGGATTTGGCCAGCCGCTATGCGGATTATATTGCTGACGTCTTCGGGACGGAACCCGGTAAGCTGCAGGGCTATGACGGGCATCAGGAGATCGAGCTGGCGCTTGTGAAATTGTTCCACGCCACAGGGGAAGAGAAGTATTTGCAACTAAGCCGTTATTTCCTGAACCAGCGCGGAAGCGAGCCGCATTATTTCGAACAGGAATGGGAAAAGCGGGGCCGCACGCTGCATTTTCCGCAGCTTTCCATGGTTCATGACCATCAGTACAGCCAATCCCACCTGCCTGTCAGGGAGCAGACTACTGCGGAGGGGCATGCCGTTCGCATGGTCTACATGTGTACAGCAATGGCCGACATTGCCCTTGAGACCGGGGACGAAGCCATGCTGGCGGCCTGCCGGAAGCTGTGGGAGAACATCGTAAACAAGCGGATGTATGTCACGGGCGGCATCGGGTCTATGGAGCAGGGAGAATCCTTCACGGCTGATTATGATTTGCCGCCGGACCTGGCGTATGCGGAAACCTGCGCTTCCGTGGGGCTGATCTTTTTTGCCCGGCGTATGCTGGCTCTTGAACACAACAGCAAATATGCGGATGTTATGGAGCGGGCGCTCTACAATACTGTAATCAGCGGAATGTCCCTGGATGGAACCAAGTTCTTCTATGTGAATCCGCTTGAGGTGTACCCGGAAGTGCTGGGCAAGAACAAGAATTATAATCATGTAAAAGCAGTGCGCCAAGGCTGGTTCACCTGCGCCTGCTGCCCGCCGAACGTGTCCCGGCTGCTGGCCTCGCTCGGAGATTACATCTATTCCGCTCAAGGTGATACCTTGTATGTCGAGCTTTATATCGGGGGCCGTACGGAAATGATTGTGGGCGGCGTGCCGGTAGCTGTCGAGCAGTTCTCCAGCTATACCTCGGATGGAAAGGTCCGCTTAGTCGTAGAACCGGAGCGGGCCGGGAAGTTCACGGTGGCGCTGCGGCTGCCGGATTGGTGCCAGGAGGTCCGGGTAACCATGAACGGTGAGTCCCGGGTCTATCACACAGGGAATGCGGACGGGTATATTCACTTGACCCGCGAGTGGTCATCCGGCGACACCGTTGAGCTGTGTTTTGCCATGCCGGTAACGCGGGTCAAGGGGCATCCGCATATCCGCCAGACCTTTTCCAAGGTGGCTCTGCAGCGCGGCCCTTTCGTCTATTGTCTGGAGGAGGCCGATAACGGTAAAAGACTGTACCAGCTTCGCCTGCCGTCCGAAAGCGAATATACGCTTGCGGAGGAGCCCGGCTTCCCTAAGGGTATTAAGACGATATCGGTCGCCGGAGAGCGAATTCAGCCGGAAGCAGGCTGGGGGGAGGAGCTGTACGCCAGCGGCTCAGCCTGGAGCAGCCGGAAGCAGGAGCTGAAATTCATTCCATATTTCACTTGGGCCAACCGCGGAGAGGGCGAAATGTCCGTCTGGGTTGGAGAAGAGCATAAGAAATAATACGTATAACAACTATAATTCGTGATTTTGGCAAATGACATCTATATCAGTTCAACTAAAGAAAATATTAAAAGGGCGGAAGTGACGGAGGGGAAGTTTGGATACTTACGGAGCGAAGCGTGGAAGTCCAAACATTCCCCGCAGTTACGACCAGACCCCAATATGAAAATCTATAGTTCAACTTTTATAGTGCTCCGGGAGGCCGGGATATGAAACTCCGCTCCTCCCGGAGAGGGGGTGACGCCGTTCTTAGCATGATCCATGACAGAGCAAAGATGTCCACAACCTAACAACGAAGGGGATGATTTAAGCATGATATTCAAGTCTTCTGATGGAGATCCGCCACGATTCAAGCACACAAGGATACTGACAGGGGCGGTCTTCTGGACGCTGGCGGTGTTATCCGTTATTCTTCTTCCATCCAAGGCCGGAGCGTATGAATTAACAAGCGATAAGCTGATTATTGAAACCGGTCAATCCGGTGAAATTTCATCATTGAAAATCAAGGGAGACGCGTTCCCGACCGAGTATGTAATGAACAAAACGGTATCACCCGAGCAGGATACGGCTGATCATCAGTGGCTCGGCGAGCTGATCTTCACCTACCGCCTGGATGGCGGAGAGTGGATCAAGGCATCCACCAATCAATCGGAGGATGTCCGGAGCATTGAAAAGGACGGCAGCAAAGTAACAGTCACCTATGAGAACTCTGCGAACACGGCGGGCGTACGCAATTTCAAGCTGGTTGAGACGTATACCATGATGCCGGACGGATATTTGCAGTGGAACATTCAAATCGCCAACACCAGCGGCAAAACGCTCGAATTCGGCGATATCGGGCTTCCGCTGCCTTTTAACGAACAGTGGACTTACGGTGACGCCATCTACGAGACCCGCGTGGTGACTCACTCTTTTGTCGGCAATAATAGTTCTTATATAACAGCCGGCAGACCCAGCGGGATTGGCTCCTATCTGCTGCTCATGCCGGATGCTGCCACTGGCGCAGGGTTTGAGTATCAGGACCGCTGGCGCAATGAAGAGCACCCGGGCAGCAAGTGGGCCTGGAACCCCGACAATGAAGGAAAATGGATCGAGGGCCTCAATGTTTTCTACATCCATTCGAATGTCATTAAATCAACGAACCGGGGATATTTGCCGAATACAAGCCTGACACTGGCTCCGGGAGAGGGCAAGACCTACGGGTTTAAATTTTTTGCTGTAGCAGATGAGCAGGAGGCCAAGGATAAGCTGTATGAGGCAGGGGGAGTTGATGTTACCGTTGTTCCCGGAATGATTGTGCCCAGCAACCAGAAGGCCAAGTTCGACCTGCGCACCAAGGCGGATATTCACAGCGTGAAGCTGGACGACGGGACGGATATTCCGCTGCTTGAGCAAAAGAGCGGAGACCACAATATATATGAGTTCAGCCTGACCAAGCTGGGGCCGCAAAATGTTACGGTCCAATATGGAAGCGGTCTCACAACCGTACTGCAGTTCTACGGCATTGATGCGGTTGACCGGGCGCTGGAGGATCATGCGGAATTTATGGTGAAAAGCACGCAGTGGAACCTTCCCGGCGACATCCGGGACAAGGTGTTCGACGACTGGATGATGAACACGAAGTCCAAGCGGAACAACTTCAGCGGCTACTGGGGCTGGGGAGATGACTGGGGGCTGACGCATGGACAATTTTTAGCCGAGAAAAATGCCCTGAGTCCTGTGGCCTCGGAAATTACCGCAGTGGATGAATACCTGGAAACAGCGATCTGGACGAATCTGATGAACGGGCATCATGAGGATTATCTGGTTCATGACTTTCTGATGGCGGAGCCGAATACGACCCCGACCTACCGCGGATACGCTTATCCGCATATCTATAACACCTATTTCAGCATGTATAAAATTGCCGCCAATTACCCCGGGCTGGTCTCCTACAAGCATCCTAAGGAAACCTATTTGCTGCGGGCTTATAATATCCTGAAGTCTCTGTATGAAGGGCCTGTGTCCTACAACTGGGAGACTGGACTCATGGGCGAGCTGACGACCCCGGATATTATTCAAGCGCTTGAAAAAGAGGGCTACATGGACGAAGCGAATGATGTCCGGGCCAAGATGCTCCGCAAATATAACAATTTCAAGAACAACAAATATCCTTACGGTTCGGAATACAGCTATGACAACACCGGGGAAGAAGCCGTCTATACTTTAGCCAAAATGCAAAGCACAAACGACGCGGAAAAAGCCAAAGCGCAGGAAATGATGGGTAAAATCAATTCCAAAACAAGGGCCTCCCGGGGGCATATGCCTGTATGGTACTACTACGCCGATCCTGTGACCATTACGGGCGAGAGCTGGTGGAACTTCCAGTACAGCGTATCGCTGGCCGGTTATGCGATGGATGACTGGATTCGCAACGGAAACGCCACCGGGCGTGAGGAACAGCAGCGGTTGTCCTACGCGGCGAAGCTGGCTAATCTCAGCGCGATCAACTCCGGGCAGATCAGTGATGATCCTGCGAATTATGGGGCTGCGGCCTGGACGTATCAGGCGGAGAAGGGCAATAACGGGACCAATGGAACCGGCGGCGGCCGGAACGTTCCGCTGCTGAACGGCTGGAAGGGCATGACCGGCGAAGCCGATCTGGGGCTGTTCGGTGCGCTGCAGATTCTCAGTGCGGACATTGCCGTGGACCCTATCTTCGGGGTCACAGGCTATGGAGCGGAAGTCTCCGTAACGGATGCTGTATATTACGATATTACGCCTAAGGACGGCCTTTTCAAACGGATTAATCTCATTACTGAGAAGCTCTACACAGAGCTGGATAAGGATCAGTTTACTGCAGCCAAATTGTCCAGGAGTAAGGATTATGCCAGGTTCAGCCTGCGCAATTTGACGCCGGGCTACGCACATGAAACAACGCTTACCCTGAACGGTCTGGCCAAAGGAGCCTACCTCATTCGGATCGACGGAACGCCTGTAGGCAAATTGAACGCGTTCGGCGGTGAAGCGAAGCTGACGGTTGAAGCCGGACCTGCCGTTGCCTACACGGTAGAGCTGAGCGCGACAGAGCCGGATGACAATCAGGCCCCTGTTGTTGACCCAGGAGCGGATTTCACCTACACGCTGCAAGTAGATGATGCCATCCTGCGCGGCACGGCAAAAGACGATGGCCTGCCGCAGGGAACGCTGACCTCGGAATGGTCCCTTGTATCCGGGCCAGCGGGCGGCGAGGTCGTGTTCGGCAGCAGTAAGTCGCTGCAAACCCCGTTCACGGCAACGAAGCCGGGAACTTATGTATTCAAGCTGACCGCAAGCGATTCGGAGCTTGCGAACAGCGATACGGTTACGGTGGTCGCTGTGGCTCCGCCGCCGCTGCCAGAGCTGCTTGTGCATTATAACTTCGATGAAACGTCAGGCAAGGTGGCTGCCGATCATTCGGGAAGCGGCAATGACGGCAATGTGCTTGGGGCAGCCTCCTGGCTTCCGGGCAAGCTCAATCATGCGCTTGAGCTGAGCGGTCAGGACACCTATGTGAAAATGCCCGAAGGCCTGCTGAGCCGTGCGGATGAAATTACGGTGTCAGCCTGGGTCAAGATGGACAGCATCGGCGCATATTCGCGGATTTTCGATTTCGGCACCGGCACAAGCACCTATATGTTCCTGTCGCCGAAGGCAGGCTCCATCACCCGGTTTGGCATTTCAATTGGCGGAAATGCCCCTGGCCAGGAGCAGACCATCGACGCTCCTGCCCTTCCTGCCGGAGAGTGGAAGCATGTGGCTGTAACGTTGTCCGGCTCGCTCGGGATTTTGTATATTGACGGGGTGGAAGCAGGCCGGAACGACCATATGACGCTGAAGCCCTCCAGTCTCGGCAAGACCAAAAACAATTACATCGGCAAATCACAGTTCGCGGACCCGTATTTTGACGGGTTGATCGACGATTTCCGCATTTACAGCAGAGCGCTTAGTCCGGGCGAAATTACGGCGCTTCTTGCACCTTCAGGCAACATTGTCTCTGTGGAGAAGCTGGAGCTTACAACGCCGGCCCGTCAGGCGCCGAAGCTTCCTTCTACGGTTAGTGCAACCTTGGAGGATGGAACCCAGACGGTTGTGTCCGTGCAATGGAGTCCGGTTGATCCTGCGTTGTACGACAAGGAAGGCTCCACGTTCACCGTGAACGGTGTGGTCACCGGAACACAAACGGCGGTTCAGGCAAAAGTTACTGTGACCCAGCGGGTGATCGCCCCTTTCCCAGAGCTTGCGCTTCGCTATAACTTCGACGAAGGACAGGGAACCACGGTTGCCGATGCTTCGGGAAGCGGACGTAACGGAACGATTCAAGGCGCTCTGAACTGGGAAGCGGACGGACACAAGAACGGGTCGCTCACCTTCAGTGGAACAAGCGGCAATTATATATCCGCAGGCACCGATCCGGCTCTGCAGCCAGGCAGCATGACGCTGTCCTACTGGATCAAACGCACCGGGGCCATGAATGACAAGGAGAATGTGCTGCTATGGTTCAAGCCGGAGGGGAACTATGCCGGCAACGGATTTTTTATCACCTACAACGGCAACTCCAGCATTGTGTACGTGGATGGGGCGAACGGCTTCTATGTGAAGCAGTCGCCGGAGGACTTCCTGCCGCTGAATGAATGGACGAATGTTGTCTTTACATTTGATGCGGCAACCAAGACCGGCGTGATCTACAGAAACGGTGTCGCTCAGCAGGTTGACATGGATGGTACGCCGGGGTCCATTACAGCCACGAACGATGTGAAAAGAATCGGTGTCTCCGGCTATGGCAACGGGGCGCAGCTCAATGCCGGGCTGGATGACTTCCGGATCTACAGCGGTGTAATGAGCGCTGCGCAGGTAAAAGCGCTGTATGAGGATAAGGACATTCAGAGTGTGCAGCCGGTCAGCGTGAAGACGGCTGCGAAAGTAGCTCCTGTCCTGCCGGACTCGGTACGGGTAGTGTACGAGAACGGAAGCGAAGGAACAGCCGAAGTGAGCTGGAACAGCGTACCGGCGGATGCCTACGCACAGCCTGGAGAGTTTACGGTAAACGGACAAGTGGAGGGCACAGCTTTGCCTGCCACAGCATCGCTAACTGTAACGGAAGCCGGGGAACGGACAATCGTAGCGCTACAGGAAGTGCATGTCAGCACCCCTGCGGGAACTCCTCCTGATCTTCCGACGGTAGTGCAGGCAACGTACTCCGACAATACGCTTGGCGAGACCTCTGTGATCTGGCAGGAGATCGACCCTAAGCTGTACGCAGTGCCCGGAGCATTCACCGTAACCGGCGCGGCTGGCGGTACGGAGCTGCCCGCAGTGGCGAAGGTGTCCGTGTTTGATTCAGAGGCGCCTGTAATTGTCAGCCTTCAGGAAGTGAAAGTTACAACAACTGCGGGCAAAGCACCACTCTTGCCGTCGGTGGTAACAGCAGTGTACAGCGACGCATCAACGCTCGCGGTTCCGGTCGTCTGGCAGACGGTTGCACCGCAGCAGTATGCGAACGCCGGAAGCTTCACCGTGACCGGCGCGGCAGAAGGCACGGATTTGCCCGCCAAGGCCGTTGTGACCGTGACCGGCACAACACCAACACCGACACCGACGCCTGTACCAACACCAACGCCGGTGCCTGCAACAGCAACAACACCAGCACCGACAGCCACTCCAGTTGCCGGGTTGAAGGTGGTTGGCGCAGATGTTCTCACTGCACAGCCGCAGGCAACATCTGTAGAGATCACGCTGGGTGAAGGACAGACCGGGGCCTCGCTGCCGGTGAACGCCGGAGCGCTGCTGGGCACAAGAACGCTTGTGATCCGGGATAAAGGAGCTTCCCTGACGATTCCGGCATCCGTTCTGGGCGAGCTTGGACTTAAGCTGACAGAGGCAGAGCGCAGCGGAGCGGCCCTTGTCGTTAAGCTGGCACCTGCTGCAAGCGGGACGGTTCCGGCCGGGAATGGCGGCGGCATCTACCGCCAGCAAGGGACGGCCTATGAATTTGGGCTGGTGCTGCGCACAGCAGACGGAAAGGAAATAGCGCTGTCCGTCTTTACACAGGGGGTCCGCGCCGAGCTTCCATACTCCGGTTCGGCGGTTAATGAAGAACTGCTGGGCGTATATCTGAAGAACGAACAGACCGCACAGTGGAGTTATGTGGGAGGCAAGCTGGATAAGGCCAGCAAAAAAGCGGTCATTATGCTGAATCATTTCAGCACCTATGGCGTGTTGTCCTATGAGAAGACATTTACGGATGTCCCTGCGGGCCATTGGGCATTTGCCGCACTGCAGTCACTGAGCGCAAAACATGTGGCAACAGGCAAGACGAACAGCTTGTTTGCCCCTGCCGAAACCACAACAAGGGCGGAATTTACCGCTATGCTGGTCAGAGCGCTTGAGCTGAAGAGCACCGGCGCAGGGCTTCCGTTCCAGGACGTAACTGACGGTAGCTGGTATGCCGAATCCGTGGCAGCGGCCTATAATGCCGGGCTGATTCAAGGAGTAACTGCAACATCGTTTGCCCCAAGCGCCAAGATCACCCGTGAGCAAATGGCGGTGCTGCTCGTCAAGGCCTACCAATACAAGCAGGGGCACAGTGCCGCTGCTGGTGACTTACAGGGTGTAAGCGATGCGGGCCAAATCTCCGCCTGGGCTAAAGTGCAGGTGGAGCAAGCACTGGCTTCCGGCATTATGCAAGGGCTGGGGAACGGACGGTTCGATCCGCAGGGACTGGTGTCCCGGGCCCAGACCACGCAGGCCATTTATAATTTTTTACGTGCTGTAGACTAGACTCAGGATTGTAGACTTAACGTAATGACGAAGGAAGATGCGGGTCTTAAGGATCGGGCATCTTCCTTTTTTCATCCTACAGACCGTAAAGCCCTTATTTTCAAGAAAGGGATACATTAGCCGAGCTAACGGACCGTAACGCGCTTATCGCCTCTTCGGCAGGTAGATTTGGGGTGAATGTCCGCACATAAGAGCGCTGGAGTCCGTTCACTTACGGAAAAATAACTTCCAGTAGAAATAAGAGCTGCTCAGTCCGTTTACAAAGAGGCAGACTCTTCCGATCTGGAGATGATTTCGTCCGTGGGGCCTGGATACGCCTGCACCGTGATCTGCACGCACTCATCCGTTCAGCGGAGAATTGTATAAACTCCAACATTTAGAGTTTGAGGATCTACCGGAAGGTTGCTGTTAGAGGACTCCTCAGTATTAGTGAAATCAACTTGACCCGACCCCATTTGCAGTAGTCCGCCTTTAGCAGGTGAAGCAGCCCGTTTTTCCTTAATGCTTTTTATTTTTTCATCAAAAACTGATTTGGATATTGTATTCTCTGTGCGGAGGCTGCTTGATTTAGCGTTGCTGCTGTTCAGATCAACTATCCGTTCCCCTGTTATGCCGTTGATGTACAGAACATTTATACCATATCTAACGTCGCTAACAAGCTTCACCTCTTCTCCGTCTTTAAGGGATGATTGTGCGGCTGACAATGGCTGCTCATAACTTACATTATTCGAAATGTTGAATATCTCCCACGAGCCTGAGTCATTGTTTGCATAAATTGTTCCTACAGCTATGTGATTCACTTTTATTGAAAAGATATAACCTGCAAAAACTAACTCACTGCTAGTTGGATCATCAGATATTTTGTAATAAGCCGTTCCTGAACTTAATTGTGCATGTTCAAAATCTTCTTTGTCTCCGACTCCGTATTCTGATTTCACAACATTCAGCGAATCCATATACTTTAATTTGAATTCATTTTGTATATTTGTTTGTATCTGATCACCCGGAGTCGGCGCAGAAGAGTCAGTAAAGATGAAGCTGCTAAAGTTGAATAACAACAAATTAATGATGAGGAAAAAAGAAAAATAACATTTCCTTTTCATTTCATATAGCCTCCTTGCATTAATTTCAATAAAGAATAAAGTTCCCTGCTTTGAAGTGTAACCCTTTATTTATATACGATAAAATAATCCACCATTATTAAAAATTTGGAATTTATGTTTGTAAGCGCATTCCCTATGATGAAGTCAGGAACCAAATCAACAAATTATAGCGTGTGCTACAAAACTCATAGGGAGGGTTATGATGAAGCGCAAAGGAACAGAGCGGGGAAAAGCACGGTTTTGGCTGTTGACAGGCATTTTGCTGGCGGGAACGCTGCTGGCGGGGTGTTCAAGCTCCGGCGGCAATAAAGAGGCCGACCCGGCAAAAACGGGAAGCGATCAAGGTACCGCAGAGCAGTCACAGGAGCCTGTAACGCTGAAATTTACGTTCTGGGGCAGTCCGCAGGAGAAAGCGGCGATTGAGAAGGCAACGCAGGCGTTTACGGACAAATATCCGAACATTAAAGTGGATGCCATCCATATCCCGGAAGCGGATTATGATGCCAAGATTACAGCTATGGTGGCTGGGAATGAAGCGCCCGATCTGGGGTATATGCATGGCGAGCTGGCAGACCCTTGGCAGAAGGACGGCAAGTTCGTCAATATGTTCGAGCTGCTGGATAACGACAAAGAGCTGAAGCGCAGTGATTTTCTGGATTATATCTGGTTCAAGTCCTCGGAGGATTTCGCCTATGGAATTAGTACAGCCGGTGAGACATTCGGATTGTTCTACAACAAGGACCTCTTCGATGCGGCCAAGGTGGAGTATCCACCAGCTAAGCCGGAACAAGCCTGGAGCTGGGATCAGTTCGTTGAAGTGGCGAAGAAGCTGACTCTCGACAAAAATGGAAAAAACGCCAGCGATCCCGGTTTCGACCCGAATAATATTAAGCAATATGGGGTTTCCTTCGAGACCTGGCATGGACCCGTCCATGCGACAGTCATTAACAATGAAGGGGAATGGGTGACCAAAGACGGCAAATTCGGGTTCAGCCAGCTGGAAGCGGCGGAAGCGATCCAGCGCCTGGCGGATTTGATCAATGTGCATCATGTCGCGCCTTCGCCGGTGCAGATGAAATCCATCCCTTCCCAGGCGGTTGCGCTCCAATCGAAGCTGGCAGCCATGTCGATGCACGGGCAATGGATCAATCTCGATCTCGGTGCGGCAAAAGTCAACTATGACATAGGTGTACTTCCGAAAATGAAGCGCAGTGTGCCCATGGGCATCAGCGGGGCTTCTGTTATTTATAAGTCCAGCAAGCATCAGAAGGAAGCCTGGCTGCTGACGAAATTTCTGGAGAACCCGGAAGGCGCTATTGATCTGTATAAAGGCGGACTCTGGATGCCTACGATGACCAAATGGTACACCGATCCTGCGCTTGTGGCGAAGTGGGCAGAGAATAATCCGGCTCACCCTTCCGGCTTCAAGGATGCGATGATGAACAATCTGCTGAAGAACGGAGTTCCAAATGGCTCTTACTATATTAAAAATTTCTCCAAAGTCAATGCGATCACCTTCTCCGGCATGGATGAGGTATGGCTCGGCCGGAAAACCGCCCTGGAAGCGATGAAGGAGCTGGAGCCGAAGATCCAGCCGGAAATCAAAGGACGTTATGATGTCACTCCTTGATCCAATAACAAATGCGGCGCAAGCCCGCAAGCCTCTCAGACGCTCCGGCAGCAGGCAGCGTGCTGCCAAGGAGCTGCGCTTTGGCCTTCTGTTTGCTTCACCGGTGCTGGCGGGATACCTGCTGTTCGTGCTTGTTCCGATTGCCGCAAGCATATATCTCAGCTTTACCAACTATAGTGTAGGGATGGTGCCGAAATGGATTGGCATCGACAATTATAAGACACTTTTTACCGGTGCTGATCCTTTCTTTTACCCTGCGGTCAAAGCCACCTTCTATTATGTTTTTGTCAGTGTGCCGCTGGGCATTATAATCTCCTTTTTTGCTGCGCTGCTGCTGAATCAGAAAATTGTAGGTAGATCTTTTTTTCGCGGAGTATTCTATTTGCCGGTCATTATTCCGTTAGCCGCTTCTTCAATGGTATGGATGTGGCTGCTGCAGCCGGATTTCGGCATTGTCAATTACTTGCTGGAGACGCTGCACCTGCCCACTTCGCAATGGCTGGGAGACACAGGCTCGGTAGTTCCGACCTTGATCCTGTTCAGCTTCTGGACACTGGGCAATACGATCGTGATTTTTCTGGCCGGGCTGCAGGGAATCCCTTCGCAGTTGTATGAAGCGATCGAGATCGACGGCGGCAACCGGCTGCATAAGCTGATTTATATTACCATTCCAATGACGTCGTCCATTATCTTTTTCAACACGGTGATTGCGTTTATCAACGGGTTTCAGGCTTTCGTCCAGCCTTCGGTAATGACTCAGGGCGGGCCGAATAATAAAAGCCTTTTTTATGTGCTGTATCTGTTCAATGAAGGGTTCAAATCCTCCCGGATGGGCAGTGCCAGTGCGATTTCCGTGCTGCTGTTTGTCGTGATTGCGCTGTTTACAGCTCTGATCTTCTTCTTCTCCAAATCGCTCGTGTATTACGAAGGGAAGGGGGAACGGCAGTGAAACGGCAATCGTTGATTAACACAATCGTCATCTATCTGCTGCTTGTTATAGGAAGCTTGTTTTGCCTGTTTCCTATCTTTTGGATGGTTCGTACGTCACTGATTGACCTGGGAGAACTGTATCAGATTCCGCCGGGACTGATTCCGAAGGTATTCAACTGGGATAATTTCCGCACGGCGCTGGACGCCTATCCGTTTGGCCGTTTCTTTGTCAACAGCGTAGTGATTACGTCACTTGCTATCGTGGGCGTGCTGCTCTCCAGCTCGTTATGCGCCTACAGCTTTTCTCGTATCGACTGGAAAGGGCGAGACAAGGTGTTCGGGGTTATTTTAACCGGACTTATGATTCCTTTCTTCGTAGTCATGATTCCGCAATATGTGTTCTGGAACGCGCTTCACTTGACGGATACCTTCGTTCCGCTGGTAGCGCCCGCATGGTTCGGCGGAGGGGTGTTCAATATTTTTCTGCTGCGGCAGTTCTTCCTGGGCATTCCGCGCGAGCTTGATGAAGCGGCCAAGGTGGACGGGGCGGGACATATCCGGATTTATTGGAGGATTATCGTTCCGCTGGCGAAACAGGCGATGATTGTGATCGGCCTGCTGACTTTTTTGGCCAATTGGAATGATTATCTGGGTCCGCTGGCGTTCATCACATCTGAGAAAAATTACACGTTAATGCAGGGACTGACGTTATTCCAAGGCTCCTATTCGGCCCAGTGGAATCTGATGATGGCAGCGACAACGGTAATTGTTATTCCTTCGCTGGTCATTTTTCTGCTTGCGCAGCGGCATTTCATTGAAGGGATTGCGATGACCGGGATCAAAGGCTGATAAGGGGTGAACCGTTTGTACGATATTTTGCTGGTCGATGATGAACCGGCGCACCTGTCCGGGCTGTCCGGGATGCTGCGCCGCCTGCGCCCGGAATACGGCATTGTCACAGCAAGGAATGGCCGGGAGGCGGCGGATCAATGCAGCACCCGCAGCTTCCAGATCATCATCACCGACATCAGGATGCCGCTTATGGACGGACTGCATTTCCTGGAGCAGCTTGCTCCTCAGTCCACTCCGCGCCGGGTCATTTATTTAAGCGGCTACAGCCATTTCGAATATGCGCAGCAGGCGATGAGTCTCGGGTCCTTCGAATATATGCTGAAGCCGCTTGATCCGCTCAAGTTCATTTCGGTGCTGGAGAAGACGGAAAAAAGCCTGGAGCAGGAGTACGCCACCCTGCACAAATACGAACGGCTTGCCGTCAGACTGAATGCTGCGGAGCCGGCATACCGCCACCGGCTGCTGAACAGATGGCTCGAAGGCGATCACCTTACGGCAGATGACCAAGCGGAAGTCCAGAGCATTCTTGGATTCGGCGGCAGCGGCAGTCTGCTGGTGCTCTGTACGGAGGGGGGAATTTCACCCGGTGAGGTTATGGATTTATTGCGCCCCTATGGTCTGAGTGCGGGCTTTGCCCCCCGCCTTGAGCCGGGGCTGCTGGTTGTGGCAAGCGGCGCACAGCCTGACGCGGATATGCTTCAGATGCTCGCGCAGCTTGGGCTGACCGTGGGGATCAGCACTCCTTCAGAGCATTTAATTGATGATGTGGCAAAGGCTTATGCCGAAGCCACTTATGCAGCCACACGCCGCTTCTATGCGCAGCCTGGCGAGCCTCGGGTATATCGGGCGGCAGAGGGCGGGCTGGATGCCGGGCGGATGCTGGCCTCCGACTCGCGGATTGCAAGCATGTTATGCGAAGCGGTTACTTGCTGGGATGGGACTGCCGGGCTTGAATCCGCAGCAGAGGGAGCGGTCTCCCGGCTGCTTGGAGATACGGCTCCGCCCATGCCGGAGGAGCTGCTGCGGGAAGTCAGGCAGCTTCTGTTCCAGGTAATCTATGACCTGGAAGGCTTACGGGAGGAAGTGAGGGGAAACCATCTGCAGCAGGCCTCCTGCTTCACGGATGGCATAAGCAGCTACCCGGAGCTGATTGCTTTCGCAGCCGGGCTGTTGGAGCAGATCGCCCGCAGTGTGGCCGAAGCGAAGCGCGAACGGAAGGCAGGCGTAATGTCCCGGTGTCTTGATTATATTGACAGCCACTATATGGAGGACCTGTCCCAGGAAACGGTCGCGGCCAGGTTTCATTTCAGCTCCGGCTATTTCTGCCAATATTTCAAAAGCCGGCTCCATATGACCTTCAATCAATATGTGACGAGACTCAGGCTGCTGAAAGCCAAAGAAATGCTGGGAGGTTCAAACGTGAAGGTGTACCGGGTCGCTGAACAGCTTGGGTATCACGATGTGAAGTATTTCAACCGTGTATTCAAGAAGGAAACAGGCCTCACGCCGGAAGAATACCGCGCCTTGACCCGCAGCAAGAGTGAATTCAATATAAGCTGAACTATAGAGTTTCATATTAGGGTCTGGTCGTAACTGCGGGGAATGCTTGGACTTGCGGCAGTTCTGCCCTTTTTATGTTTTCTTTAGTTCATAGCTTGTACAGCATCAGTTCTAAATCTGTGGCTTAGGACGGAGCCTCTGTGGTTTGGGGAGAGAGGGGCTCATCGTATCCATCCTCCGGTTCCTTGCGGACCATAAAGCCCTTATTTTCCCGAAAGGGATACATTTAGCGAGCTAACGGACCGTGACGCGCTTATCGTCTCTTCGGCAGGTAGCTTTGGGGTGAATGTCCGCCCATAAAGGCGCTGGAGTCCGTACATTTGCGGAAAAAGGATTTGCAGTAGAAATAAGAGCGGCTCGGTCCGTAAGAAACGGGTAGACTCTTCCGGTCAGGAGATGATGCTGTTCGCGGGGCCTGATCCGCCAGTGTGATCACTATGCCCTAATGGAGCATCGTTTGAATCGCGACATTCAGAGTCTGACAATCTACTTCTGCCAGGACAGATATACAGAGCCCGGAAGGAAGGGTCCATTAGCGACCTTGCCTTTCCGGGCTTCCTTTGGAGGAATTATGGCCGGATACCGATTTAAGAACAGTACAATCCGCAATTTGTGGAAAAATATGAAGCTGCGAACAAAGCTGATCCTCTGTTTTGTACTGCTGATCTCGGTTCCTTCGGTGACTAACGCCGTTATCAACTATAAGACAAGCTCAGACATCATTGTCAGCAATGCAGAGGACAGCATCCTGGAGATCGTAAGGAAGAAAACCGAGATTAGCGACCTGATGCTGAATACTATCGAATCCAGAACCATCGACCTCATCTCCGACCCGGATTTGTTCACGCTGTTTAACCGGCAGCGGCCGCAAAGCGATGTTGAATTGCTGCAAATGGACCGTAAGGCCACGGGAATTCTGAACAAGTATTTTCGCAACGGGCAGGATTTCTATACGGTACAGCTTGTTACCAGCTACTATAGCTTTGGAGGCGGGGCCACGTCGTATACCAGCAATTCCACTTTTGTATCGGTTCCTCCGCTTGGGTTCACGCATTCTTATATTTACCAACAAATCGCAGAGGCAAAAGGGAGCCTGCTGTGGTTCCCTACATACGACTGGACAAGAATATTCGCACAGCCGGAGCTAGGCGGGATGGACGCCAAATTCCGTATGGTCTTCTCTACAGGACGGCTGCTGAATATCTCTCCCATCATAGACGGTATGAGCCGAAGCTGGCCTCAGGAGGTGGAGCGGCCGGTGCTGCTGATTAATTTTAATGAAGAGTATTACCGGCAATTGATGGCTCAGACGGCTGCCGTGCAGGGGTCTTATTTCTATGTGGTATCCAGGGAAGGGCAGATCGTCACCCACCCGGACAATTCACTGCTAGGCATGACGGACGGGAATAAGTGGTATAAAAATCAATTCAAATCCGCTTCCGGCACTGCACTCGTCAACGCAGGCAAGGAGGATGTATTGATTGGTTATGCTTCTTCCGCCGTTACCGGCTGGGTAACCGTATACGTTGTCCCCTACCGCCAGTTGCTCCGCAACCTGCCCACCGTCAGCTATACGGATCTGTTGGTTACGCTGGTGCTGCTTCTGCTGTCGGTCGCCATTTCTTATGTGATTTCCAGCCACCTGACGAGGCCGATCAAAAGAATCATGGCGGCGATTCAACTAACCGGGGCCGGTGACTTCTCCACCAAGCTTCCCGACCAGTCGCAATTGGAATTTCGCATTCTCGTCAAGCGGTACAATCAGATGAATGAGCGTATTCTTGAGCTGATAGAGGAAAATTACAAAAGCACCAGACGCGAAAAAGAAGCAGAGATGCTGGCGCTCAACCTCCAGCTTAATCCCCACTTCCTTTACAACACGCTCAATATCATCAATTGGATGGCTCTGGAGCGGGACGAAAATGAAATCAGTCAAATGATCGTCAGCCTCTCCACCATGCTCCAGTACACCGTCAACAACGGACAGGAGGAGGTGCTGCTCGTGGATGATCTGAACTGGCTGAAGAGCTACACTCATATTATGGAGAAACGTTATGCGGGCATTTTACAGATTCAATATGATGTGGAGGATATGCCACCCGGTACCGTTGTTCCAAAGCTGTTCCTGCAGCCTATCGTTGAGAATGCAATTATCCATAGCATGGAGGCGGCTGAGCGTGACGGGCAGATTATGATTACCGGGCGGAAAGCTGGGGAGCGGCTGTATTTCTCGGTCTCGGATAACGGAGCCGGGATGTCCAAAACGCATATCGAGGCGCTGCTTATCCATGATGCCGGAGGCATTGGGCTGAGAAATGTCAGAAAACGTCTGAAATTGATGTACGGCGATATGGCGGAGCTGCAGATTCAATCCGAGATCGGGGCGGGAACGGCCGTGACCGTAGTAATTCCTTTTTAAACTCGCATGTTTCCTGCCTATTCTCCAAATAACCTGCTTCTTAGCTTAATGTTTTTTGGCTATATAATGAATAAGGGTTTGATGTAAAACTCGTATAAGTGCAAACATCCTTTTATAAGGGTATTCTCTAAGAAATGGGGTGTTCAAGTATGGAAGCCAACAATGATTTAAGGAAGCTCATTAAGTTAACGGGAGAGCGTGCAAAGCTGGACGCGAAGGCAAACGGAACTTATGTTGTCTATAAAACTTATAGTTCATTTATATAGCAGGTTGAAATGATTAAAAATAAGGTTGGAATTTATGATTTTCTTTTACGGTACAGCATGTATTATTGTAGATGAATTGCTATATTTTTGAAATATCGCAATTGAGGGCAAAAAAACCAAGAGAGGAGGAGAAACCGGTAGATTCATAGAAGGCTTCGAGCAACGTAGAGGAAGAGGAAACGTACTGTACATTCCGATTTCCAAGGAGGTTCAATCTATGCTGGAGAAGATTCAAGTCCCATTCGTGAAAAGGACATCTTTAAGTGTAATCTTCATTGCTGCAGCCTTAAGTTTTCTATGGTTTGCCCGACCTGCTTATGCATATGATTTGTCAAACAGCACCTTCCAGATCAGCACCGGATCAAACGGCGACATATCCAGCCTGAAGCTGACCGGAGACAATTTTCCCACCAACTACGTTATGAATGCAAGCAATGCCCCCAACCAGAACACAGCGGATCATCAATGGCTTGGCGAGCTGATGTTCACCTACCGGCTGAATAACGGCGCCTGGACCAAAGCCTGGACCAGCAAGTCGGCCGATGCCCGCACGCAGAGCCAATCCGGCAGCTCAGTCAACATTGTCTATCAAAATTCCGGCAATGCCGAAGGAATCCGTAATTTCCGGGTGAATGAAAGCTATTCTCTTGTAAACGATTACTTGCTCTGGCAGATTCAAGTGACCAACACCAGCTCACAGACACTGGAGATCGGTGACTTCGGCCTGCCGCTTCCCTTCAATGAATTCTGGACCGGAGGAAGCAATGAGCAGATTTATGAGACACGCGTGGTTACGCAATCCTTCATCGGCAATAACAGCTCTTATGTCACTGCACAGCGGCCAAGCGGCATCGGTCCGTCCCTCCTGCTAGTCCCTGATGCCACAAGCGGAGCAGGTTTTGAGTATATGGACAACTGGCGCATCGAGGATCATCCCGGCAGCAAATGGGCGGGCGATCAGGGGGGCTGGGTGGAAGGTCTCTCGGTCTACTACATCCACTCCAATGTAATCAAAAGCACCGGCAGAGGCTACCTGCCCAACAGCAGCCTGACACTCGCGCCGGGAGCAAGCAAGACGTATGGCTTCAAATTTTTCAAATCGGCCAGCGAGCAAGCCACCAAGGACCGGCTGTATTCCGAAGGGCTGATCGACACCACCGTAGTTCCGGGCATGATTGTGCCGGCCAACCAGACCGCCAAATTCGATCTCCGCACCTCCAAGACGATCACTTCCGTTACCGCACAATATCCGTCTGAAACAACTGTAACCTCGCTCGGCACAACCTCCGGCGACCACAAGCTGTATTCGCTGCAGATGAGTCACCTGGGCCAGAACAACATCACTGTTAATTACGGCAGCGGGGAAAAGACAACTCTGCAGTTCTACGCCATCGAAGCGGTGGATGCGGCACTCCAGCGTCATGCGACCTTCATGGTGAACAATCAGCAGTGGAACGTGCCGGGAGATATCCGGGATAAGGCGTTCGACGACTGGATGATGCAGACCAACACCAAACGCAATAACTTTGCAGGGTACTGGGGTTGGGGCGATGACTGGGGTTACACGCATGCCCAGTTCCTTGCCGAGAAGAACGTCCAGAAGCCAATCGCCTCCGAAATCACTGCACTGGATCAGTATCTGGATATAACGATTTGGAAGAATCTGATGGCTGACCATCATACCGATTATCTGGTGCCCGACTTCCTCATGGCGCCGCCGAACACTACCCCAACCTACCGGGGGTATGCTTACCCGCATATTTACAACACCTATTTCAGCATGTATAAGATTTCCAAGCTCTATCCCGGCCTGATCACCTACAAAGAGCCGAGAACCACTTATCTGCTGCGGGCCTACAACATTATGAAAGCGCTGTATGACGGGCCTGTCGCCTACAACTGGAACACCGGTCTGATGGGAGAGGTGACCACACCCGATATTATCAAAGCCTTGCAGGATGAAGGGTACACCACCCAGGCTAACGACATCATCGCGAAAATGAATACCAAATACAACAATTTTGCCAATACCACTTATCCGTACGGCTCGGAATACAACTATGACAACACGGGTGAAGAAGCCGTTTACATGCTTGCCAAGATGAAGAACAACACCACCATCAAGAATAAAATCAATACCAAAACCCGCGCGGTCCGCGGCAAAATGCCTGTCTGGTATTTCTATACCGATCCGGTGACCATCAACGGGGAGCCCTGGTGGCAATTCCAGTACACGGCCTCTCTGGCCGGTACCGCAATGGATGATTGGGTGCGCAACAATTCCTCGACTCCAGAGGTTGAGCAGCGGCTCAGCTACGCAGCCAAGCTTGCCAATCTGAATGCCATCAACTCCGGTCAGATCAGCAGCGATCCGGCGGATATCGGGGCTGTGTCCTGGACGTATCAAGCCATGAAAGGCAACAATGGTGCGCTCGGCCTTGACGGCGGCCCATTGTTCAACGGCTGGCGGGGAATGTCCGGTGAAGCGGATCTCGGTTTGTTCGGCGCAATCAAGCTTCTAAGCTCCGATGTGGCTGTTGACCCGATCTTCGGCCTCTACGGGTATGGCTGCGAAGTAACCGACAGCGGCAGTAATTATATTGTCATTCCTAAAGACGGGGTATTTCAACGTCTGAATCTGATCACGGAAAAATGGGGCATGACCCTGGAACGCGACAGATACAGCCTGGCGACAGTCGCCAAAGCGAAGAACGCCGTCAGCTTCACGCTCAGCAATATAACGCCGGGTACAGCCCACACCACAAAGGTGGCATTTAACGGGCTTGCCGCCGGAACCTATAACGTAACCATCAACAATGCGGCCTCCGGCAGCTTCACGGCAGCAGCCGGCCAGACGGCAACAGCCAGCCTGAATATCGGTACGGCTGCAAGCTATGATGTGAAGATTGAGCAGGGAACGCCTGCTCCGGTGTCAAACATCATCGTCAAATACAACATGAACCAGACCTCGGGAACAACGGTTACGGATTCCTCGTACGGCGGTAACCATGCAACGCTGACGGGAACGACTTCCTGGGTTGCCGGCCGCACCGGAGCAGGCAATGCGCTGAGTCTTAGCGGCACTAGCGGTTACGCCACTCTGCCTGCCGGAGTTGTCAGCCAGCTTAGCGACTTTACAATCTCGGCCTGGGTACGGATTACAGCCAATAGCGACTGGGCGCGAATCTTTGATTTCGGCACCGATACGACGACTAATATGTTCCTGGCTCCTCAGATCGGGGGAGGCGGCATGCGCTTTGCCATTACAACCGGAGGCAACGGTGCCGAAGAGCAGCTTACGGCATCTGCTCCGCTTGCTGTAGGGCAATGGAAGCATGTGGCTGTGACATTGTCGGGCACGACGGGCCGCCTGTATGTTGACGGCGTGCAGGTTGCCGTCAATACCAGCATGACGCTGAAGCCCGCAAGTCTCGGCAACACCACTCAGAACTATATTGGCAAATCCCAATATGGCGATCCCAACCTGAACGGTGCGGTCGATGATTTCATCATCTACAGCCGTGCGCTCAGCGCCTCCGAAATCGCCTCCCTGTTCAGCGGAGCAGTGATTCAGAACGCTGCCCCGGAGAGCGCCGATGTGCTGACTTCCCAACCGCCTGCTCAAGAAACGGAGGGAGCGCAGCCCGCAGATCATTAAGGATGAAGGGGGTGTCTCGAAAGCCTTGAAACTGGCTGGGACACCCTACTTTAAAATAGGAGAATTCATAAATGAAGATACGTATGAAGGACTAATTGATATTCCCTTAAGCCTAAATTTGTACACATATTTTCATAACGACCCAGTATTCTATTTTTCCGAGGAATAATATAAATAGGCAATCAATGGGTTTAGAGGGGACGCATTCTTTAGAGAGTGTGTCTCTTTCTATATTCTGATAGTGGCAGGGTATTAGGGGCATGCCCCTAAAAGCGAATTTGTATATCCCGATTCAGGGCTTGCTACAACACGAGACATACTCTGACCTGTCGAGAAAAAAGAAGGGGGCTAAAAACGAGTGGATTGACTTTTTGTGTCTACAATATTATATTTATTGTGGACACAAAAAGTGAGGTGAAGATATGTCGTCCAAAAAGATGGGGCGTCCTCCATCTGACAATCCCAAAAGCGACATTATTCGGATACGTGTCGATCAAGCTACCTTGAGTAAACTTGATGCATGCACAGAAAAGTTGAATACTACTCGTTCGGATATCGTTCGCAAAGGGATTGAGAAGATGTATGATGATCTCCAAAAATAAAGAAGGAAGCGGCGCGTCCCGCGAAGAACACCGCCACTTCCTGAACGCAATCGCCAAATGAGCAGATCGCATAAATATCCTATCATGTGCAGCAATCTCATTCAAGCGACGGAGATAAAATCTGAGGGCAATCGCTTACGAAATGAACTAAGAACAGGGAAAACAAGTGAAACGGTAAGATTGGCTGGTCCGATCAGAAATAAAAGCAGAAATGCCGTTGTTGAAGCGAGATTGGGCGGTTCGATCTGAAATAACGGCATACATGCCGTTGTTGGAGCGAGATTGGATGGTTCGATCTGAAATAACGGCAGAAATGCTGTTGTTGGACCAAGATCGGATGGTTCGACCAAAAATAACGGCAGAAATGCCGTTGTTGGGACGAGGAGTGGTGAAGTGGGGAAATTCCACCTCAGTTACCTGGCAAATAGGGTGAGCACTTCCGAAACCATTATTTCCTAAAACTTTGAGTACAGGGGTTTGAAAAAATCCGTAAACGATTGCCCTGGAAAAAATCTCATAGGAGGTTGAGCATGAATTCCATTCTAGAAGCACTATATAGAGGGCAATTTCATCCCGAAGAGGCGATTGTACCGTCTCATCCTGAATATCGACCGTTAAGACGACAAATTGCAGCTATGACGGAACAATGGAAAAAAAGACTGAGCGAGGAAGAGTTTTGTGAGCTTGAGGAATTGTTCGACTTGTGTGACAGGTCTGATGGTATGCACATCGAAGCAGCTTTTCTTCATGGATTAAAGCTTGGGTCCTCTATTATGATCGAAGTAATGACCGCACGCGAGGAGTTGGTTCAGAATGCTTCTTCGAGCAAGTCATTATGACTAAACAGCGACTCAATGACTTCTGTTTTTGGGACCTTCAAGGGTAAATTTCTTGATTTGATAGGAATAGGGACTGTCCTGTCAAATTTAAATGGAATAATAGAATACAAGTTTGATGAAGAAGATATAGATTGTGGGATAGTTTTCCCGAAATATCATGGTATATATGTAGGAACAAATGAATGGAGTGATGAAAGCCCTATAACCCACATTAGTGTTTATGATCTTTACTTGGCTTGATAATAAAGAGACGTAACGATCTTTTGAAAAAAATATCATCTTTTAAAAGTCTTTGTGAAATTTCCTTTTGTGTTAAAGATATATTTACAAGAATGGGTGGCTTCGGTCATCCATTATTTTTTTTACCTCCAGCATTACAGAAATAAACGCTGATCTTAACCAATTTGCAACTTGTTTCAGTTTTCGGGTACTTATAATTAACTACACAGACTATCGTATAAATTCAGACAAGGGCAGGTAAGGGCAGCATGGAAGAGTCAAAGGGTTCAAGGGTCGCACGGATACATAACCGGAAAACAGCAGATAGTAGAGCATATATAACAGGCTTGGACGGAATTAGAGCGCTGGCGGTATCTGCAGTTATTCTATATCATCTTCATTCCGACTGGCTGCCGGGAGGACTTCTCGGGGTCGGTATTTTTTTTGTGCTGTCAGGCTATCTCATTACTACTATTCTATTGAACGGCTGGGAACGCAGTGGAGACCTGAATCTCAAGGATTTCTGGATAAGGCGTGTAAGACGTCTCGTTCCCGCGATGCTGGTCATGATTGCCGGGACCGGGGCCTGGATTGTACTGGCTGCCCCCAGATTCTGGTCGCCCTACATCAAGGATTTGCCCGGGGCTTTACTATACGTAAGCAATTGGGAGTTCATTGCGCGTAAAGTATCCTACTTCGACAGCTTTGGGCCGCAATCGCCGCTTGGGCATCTCTGGTCGCTGGCGGTGGAGGAGCAGTTCTATCTGCTGTGGCCGCTGCTGCTTGCCGCCGGACTCCGGTATATGCGCAAGATGAATTCTCTGGCTCTACTTGTTATTATACTTGCGTCTATATCGGCATTGGAGATGCTGCTTCTGTATAATCCAAGTGCAGATCCAAGCCGCATCTATTATGGAACGGATACCCGGTTATTCTCCCTGCTGACCGGCGCAGCGCTGGCGCTGGTATGGCCTTATCAAAAGCTGAAAAAAAAGGTTTCGATTCAAGCGGCCCGGATTCTGGATTATGCAGGGGGAGGCGGTCTGCTGCTGCTGGGCTTGGCTTGCTGGTATACGAACCAGTATCAGCCTTTTTTGTACAAGGGAGGTCTGTTCCTCCTGTCGTTGATCTGCGCAGTGATGATTGCCGCCATCGCTCATCCGGCCAGCCGGATTGCATATCTTCTGGAATATAAGCCTCTGAAGTGGATCGGCGTGCGCTCCTATGGAATGTATCTGTGGCACTATCCTGTCATTATTTTGACAACCCCGGCTGCGGCATTAGGCGAGACTACTGTCCTGCGGGCATTGGTTCAGGTATCGCTTACTGTGCTGCTTGCCGCTTTGTCGTGGCGGTATGTGGAAGAACCCGTTCGGCGCATGGGAATGAGAAGAGCATTGCATAAGCTGCGGAGCCTTCTGACCGAGAGAAGGTTCAAGGGGGATGGCGCGGTCAAGGCTAGTCTGCTCCTGCTTGCAGCCGTTATTATTGTAATCAATTTCAGAACCTTGGATGCTAGAAAAGAAAGCAGCGAGGCAGCGTCTGCCGTGCAGCCGGCACTTCAGCAGCCGGTACCCCAGCTCCCTGATAAGCTTCCCGCCAAAAGCGGCGGCAATGCCGGTAACATCCCCTCCATCACCGCAATTGGAGATTCCGTCATGCTGGATATTCAGCCCTATCTGGAAGCAGAGCTCAAGGAGCGTTTCGCGAATGTGGTAATTGACGGTAAAATCGGGCGCCAATTATGGGATGCTGCAGATCTGGTAAACCAATTGCGCAAGGAAGGAAAATTAGGCAGCTATGTGATTGTCGAAATGGGAACCAACGGGGCATTTACGAAGAAGCAAATGCAATCCCTGATCGCTGCTCTTGGAGACAGCAAGCAAATTTTGCTGGTGAATACACGTGTACCGAAGCCCTGGGAGCATGCTGTCAATGAAGCGCTGGCTGATGCCGCAGCCCAAAATCCGACAATCACATTGGTTGACTGGTATGCTGCCAGCAAAGGGAAAACATCCTATTTTATCGAGGATGGCGTTCATTTAAATAAGCAAGGAGCCCAGGCGCTTACTTCACTTATCGAGAAAAGCATCAAATTATAATCTGACCGTATGCCCGTTCCATTGGTTCGCAAGATCTCACGGATCATTGTCGAATAACAGCTTATTTTGTTGTATTATGATCTTAACGAGTTGCAGGAACCAGGGAGGGTTATAGTGTGCTGACATTGAGAAGGGCAGGGCCGCGCCGGAGTAAGAAGCTTAGCTTCACTTCGCTGCTTACAGGCCTAGTGACGCTGGTGGTTCTGCTTACCTCAAGTATTCTTCTGATCGGCTCTTACGAGTCCAAGAAACAATCATTGATGGAGACGACGCTCCATCTGAACTACGCCAGTGCTAACCGCATGTCGAAGACAATGGATTCCTTATTTCAATCCATGCGCGCCAGTCTGGAGTATAATGCCGCTGAACTCTCCGGTATTGATGCCATGACACCGTGGCAAGTGGACAATAGCCTGGAATTAATGCGCAAGAGCAGCAATTTCTTCAACTCCATCGCAGTGGTCGGCAGCACCGGGCTCGTCCGCAACGTAGAGCCGGGCGCAATAGGAACGGCAGGCAAGCATATCACTTCCGAAGCCGCAACGGAAGCCTTGTCGCTGGAGCAGCCTTACCTTTCCGCCCCGTACATGACTCCTAACACAAAGCGCTTAATCGTATTTATGAGCCAGCCGGTTTTCGGGAAGACGGGTACATATCTGGGTATTTTGAGCGGTACGCTGTATCTGCAGGAGAATAATGTTCTGTCCCAGATTTTCGGCAACAACAACGTGAATGATTCCAGTTCTTATTATTATATTGTCGATTCCAGCGGTCATTTGGTGTACCACCCGGACAAGCAGCTCATCGGAAAGGACGTCAGCAGCAATGAGGTTGTCCAGAAGCTGATGAAAGGGCAAAGCGGGGAGCAGCAGGTGCGCAACACCCTTGGCACCGAGGTGCTTGCAGGGTACTATAGTGTTCCCGCGAACGGCTGGGGAATTGTGGTCGCCTCTCCGATCAGTATCATTCATAATCAACTGATGAGCCACATTCGGACCATTCTGGCTTATTCGTTATTGCCATTTGTGATTCTGCTGATGGGCGTCATTCTTGTAGCGCGAAGACTGGCACGGCCTTTTGTCTCTCTGGCCGATCTGGTAAGCAAGGTGGGCAAGGAGAAGGTTGTACTGCCGGAAGTAAAGCCGCATTGGAGCCGGGAGGCCGATTTGCTGACCAAGGCTGTCCTTCTTGCCGTGGCGGAAATTCAGAAACAGACGGATACATTAACCCAGGAAGCCGCAACAGATGCTCTAACCGGCTTGAAGAACCGGAGATCACTTGAGCTTACGATAAATCAGTGGATAGCGGCAGGCAAGCCGTTTTCGCTCATTGTGCTCGATGTGGACAAATTCAAATTCGTTAACGACACCTATGGCCATCTCACCGGCGACGAAGTGCTGAAGCATGTGGCCGGAGTTATTGTCTCCTCATTGCGGCCGGACGATGTCTGCCACCGCTACGGGGGTGAAGAGTTCGTTATTCTGCTGGCCCGAACCAAACCGGATGAAGCCTTCAATGTAGCCGAGCGGGTCCGCCGCGCACTGGAAGTAAGCCAGATGCCGATTCCGGCACGGGTTACAGCCTCCCAAGGCATCGCCCATTATCCGCAGCATGCGTCAGAACCGGGGCTGCTGCTGGAGAAGGCGGACCGGGCATTGTATCTGGCCAAAAGCAACGGCAGAAACAGGACTATGTCTGCTGAAGATGGGACTATTACCCGAAATGCATAAAAATATACAAACTTAAGCCCCTCATCAATGCTTATCAATTAAAGGCACTGGTGCGGGGCGGGAGCGGCGCTGGCGATGTGCTTGGCTAATCCGGGCTCCGCGATCAGCTCCGTACCTCGATCAGCAGCTTTTGCAGCCAGGCAATATCATTTTGAAGGCTTTGATGGCTGTGCTCTGCCATGAGCTGAACAGCTTTTTGCTGGGTATCTGGGGCATCCGATAACTTAGAATCAGCACTTTCAATTAGCTGCAGCTTTTTGTTCAACCGGCTGATGCTTGCTTCTATGATAAATCCAAGCTTTTGCCGGTCCACCTTATCTAGAAATAGGAGTGAGGAATATAATGAAGTGATGTGAGTGAAGTTTTGGAAGATCGCATAGATTTCCTCAGCCAGTGCCTCGCGTCCCTTATCCGTTATCCCGTAGGTTGTTTTTTCGGGGCGGTTGTCAGTCTGTATAACCTTGATTTTTTGGATAAACCCCTTTTTTGTAAGCACTTCGAAATTATAATACAACGTTCCGTCGTTTATGGAGGTGTAGTGGTCCAACGGCTTGAAGACCTGTTTCTTCAAATCGTAAGGATGGTGCTCCCCCTCGCTCAAAACCCCCAGAATAAATATCTGCAGCGACATGTAAATCCTCCTTCAATGTATATCAAGAAGCCGGCAGGCCTTATTTAGGGATGCCGGCTTCTTCTATTTTACATGAATAGAGGTTGTGGCGCAGCATCCTTGCTCATTGCCGTATAAGCTTTAAAATAATGGATTACTGCATTTACCAGAAGTGCTAAGAGGGTGATCAAGCCAAGTCCGAGCAGCAGTCCGGCCGTTCGGCCCCCTCCGAACAGCGTATTATAGTCCAGTTGGACGGTATAGTACATCAGCGAAACATGGCTGACAGCTTTGAAGACTCCCGGCATCATGACCTGTGGCAGGACTGCGCCGCTGGCGATGGTCTGAACCAGCATAAGCGGGAGATTCAGCAGCATGCCTCCTTGACCCATCAGCAGGCAGGGAATGCTTGTAAATTGAATCGCGGTGAACAATTCCAGAGCGTGCAGCAGCCACATGTGTGTGAAGGTTCCGGCACTATAGCTGTGAATGGAGAAATAGATGCCAAGTCCGAACAGCGGAGCTGTCAGGGAGAGAATGACATTGACTCCTTGGAGAGAGAGGAAGGCCTTCCATTTGCCAAGCTTGCCCTTAAGCTGGTTCAATGCGCCGACGGACATCATGGAGTAGATCATCGCCCCCACGTAGCTGGCCATCGTTAAGAACATTGGAGCCATCTGATTACTCATGCCGGCAGGCTGCGGATTTGTGATTACCACGTTGGAGCTTACTTTGTCTACGATGCCTTCGGCAATTTCCTTGGATTGCGCCGCGGGCATTTTCATATTTTGCAGTACGCCTTCAATGCTGCTGGTTTGCAGCTCGGCACTGATTTTGGCGGTAAGCTGTGACACTACATTTTGCACAGTACTGTTAGTAGTGGCCGGATTGGACTGGTTGATGTAATAATCCAACTTTACTTGCTGGTCCTGAACGTTAAGCTTCTGTGTGAAATCCTGAGGGATGTGCATAATCAGGTAAATATCCCGGTCTTCAAGCTTCTTCCGGGCGGTCTCCAAATTATTATACGTCAGCACATGAAAAGGAAGCTCCTGCCCAAGCTGTTGAACAAATTTCTTCCCGTACTGCTGATCCTCATTCACAATAGCTACGGATAGCTTATCAATGTTCTTTGGAACCGCACTATACCCGGACATGAAAATTCCAATCATTATGATCTGGTAAAAAACCATCATAAAGAGGCCGCTTGCGATCGCTTTATTCTTGAAAAAAGATTTCATTCTCCAACGCCACCTTAATACTTTATTTATATTACTTTAATTAAAGTAATACTTTTCATGAAAACTGTCAACGGTTTCGAAAATAATCATAAATGGACAGCAAATCGCCCATTGACACAGTTATATCATCTTGATATTGTTGTACTATATCATCATGATATACTGTGATTCACTCATCATAAACATTGGAGGGTAATATGAGAAAGTATGGAATACAATTTTCGCCGGTGGGGCTTTTGTTCTACGCATTGCAGTTACTTCCAAATATCATTTGGATGCTGATGCCTCCAGCAAATAATGTGCTTTCCAAAAACAGTTCTTCCTATAATATACTTAATATTATTGAGGGATTATTTGGTGTACTGACCGTTATTCTGATGATTTTTCTGATACATAAAGGTGAAGGCAGCAATAGTACCCTTTATATGGGGATGGCAGCCTTGTTTTTGTTGTTATATTATATTTCTTGGATTTTCTACTATAGTGGAGTCGTTGCTCCGTGGTTACTTATCATTGGAATTGCTTCCATGCCGCCTTTATATTTCTTTTTTGTTGGGCTTTGGATGAATAACTATATTCTGCTCATTCCCTGTGCTATTTTTGGTATTACTCATATTGTGATTACTAGCATGAACTATTTATAGTTTTTGCGTAGGGCTGCAATTTTTATACTAGTAGAGTGTCAGATTTACAATGGTGGAGTAGGGGCGTGCGATGCCCGAAGGACGGAAGGCGTGGAGCGCTCCCCCTCAGGTGTCCCCCCTCCCAGAAGGGTTCGTTCATAAATTGGCGATTGGCTCGGCGTTACGGACTGAGGTGCGCTTCATTCCGATGAGAGTCACGGCTTGGGTAAGTTACGGACACCACAGAACACCACAGGCCTTATGATCGAATATTCTGCGCCTAAACGTTCCTTGGAGAGACTATAAGGGCCCGTGGGTCCGCTAAGCTGCAACAAGTGGCGTTTTTTTGAAAATAACGGCTCTCAGGTCCGCAAGGAGCTGACTTCGCTGCTGCTGTTTCTCTTCACCCACCCCTGTGTGCATGGCCTCACCTACAGATTTAGCTCTGCTGCTGGACTACATTTCTACCGGTTGCATTGTTGCTGTATTAAATTTGAATTGATACAATCGGCATATGCAACAACAACCGTATCGCTCATCAATTATCATTTTGTTTTTTGCCCACGATACCGCAGAAACGTATTGACAGGGCAAGCAGAAGTGCGATTTAAAGAACTTGTACAGGAGCCTTGCACGCAAAACGATTGGCCCATTGCTGCTATGGAAGTGATGCCTGACCATGTTCATCTATTCCAGAACGTACTGCCAAACGATGCTCCAGCAGACATTATGGGGAAATTGAAAGGTGCAACATCGAGGAATTTGCGTCAAGAGTTTGCAGAACGCAGCCATGCGGAGGGAGTATAAGCAAAGAGATGCCCAAGGAAAATACGACGGTCTACATTATATTAGGACTGCTCAACCATGAGGACCTTAGCGGGTATGATATCAAGAAGAGGATAGATGTGATGATCAGCGGCTTCTGGGAGCTCGGCTACGGGCAAATTTACCCTACTCTGGCGAAGCTTGTCACGGAGGAGCTGGTGGTGAAGCAGAAGGGCGCCGGCTCCAAGGGACCTGACAAATACATCTATGCCATTACCGATAAGGGGCGGGAGGTGCTGCGGGAATGGGTGCAGTTGCCCGGGCAGAAGGAGTACACCAAATATGAGATCATGCTCAAGCTGTTCTTCGGAAGTCTGGTCCCGGATGAGAGCAATCTGGCGCGGATTGATGAATTCAAAGAACGCCATACGCAGAGTCTGCAGATGATTCAGATGTTCAAAAGCAACCTTGAGCCTATTCTTCATACGGAGAAGGATCATTTATACTATTACCTGACGGTTCTCTTCGGGGAGCATCTGTATAAGGCCTATCTGAATTGGGCGGAGGAGGCGAAGGAGCTTCTGGGGCGTGAGCTGGAGGAGGACGAATAATACTTTACGGGGAGTGAATGTCATATGAAAAAGCTTGCTGCCGGATTCCTGGCCGGGGCGGTACTTATGGTAAGCACACAGGCAATTGGTGCCTCAGTGAGTCTAGTAGGCAAGAAAATTCAGGCGGAATACACCGTAAAGGTATACGGTAAAAATTTGGCTGTTCCGGCTATTGTGATCGACGGGAAAAGCTACGCCCCGGTAAGGGCCATTGGCGAGCTGGCAGGGTACAAGGTTACGCTCTCAGACAAGACCATCAGTTTCGATGAGAAAACGGACAAGTCCTCAGCTTTGCCGGCCGACAGGAACAAAGGCATCACTATTGGACCGGTGCCGACACCGACCCCGGACGCTGAAGCAGTGACAGTCAAAAGTGCGATCAAGGCGATTGACAGCAAAATTGATATTGTAGTGGATAATATCCTGACCACGAGCAGCAAGCTGAAGCTGGATTCCGGCAACTCTGACTTGAAGGACAAGCTGGAGCAATACAAGGCGGAATATGCCGAGCTGCTGAAGCAGAAGGCTCAGGAGCTGGAGAAGTGACAGGCGCAAATGACAGGCGAAAATGACAAACAAGGGGCATTTCTTCAGCGGCAGCAGACGGAGAATGCCCCTTGTTTGCTTTTTGCTTAATTGAGAGTTATTATAGATATGTAAAGTCTGTAATGGAGGTGGCATATGAAATACTCAAAGGCAACCGATTATGCGCTGCATACGATGCTTTTTCTGGTGTCTGCCGCTCCGAACAAGCCGATAGGGGTTCAGACATTGGCAGAGCGGCAGGGGGTATCGCCCACCTATCTGTCCAAGATATTAACCAAGCTGGTCAAGGCGGGGTTGATAGAATCCGCATCTGGAGCTAATGGCGGGTACCGGCTCAAGCGCAAGCGGGAGGAGATTTCTTTTCTGGACATTATTCATGCCATTGAAGGCACGGCGTCGCTGTTTGATTGCACACTTAATCATTCCAGTGAATGTCTGATCCAGAGGGAAATGGTTGAAGCGGAGCAGCAGATGGAGCGGTATTTGCAGAACAGGAAGATCTCCGAGCTTGCCGGAAAAATAACGGTGGACTGACCCAGGAAAGGGATGAGCCGAAATGAATAACGAGTTATTTAATGCAGCCGTATGGGAAAAGGACTGGAAGGAGGACCCGGCGGCGATGGGCAATGTCCTCAAGAAGTCCGGGATGGACCCGACGCATGGGTTTGACCACAAGGCACAAGCTTTTAACGAAGAGGTGTTCAGTGCAGCGGGAAGACGCAGAAGCGAGCGGATTATCGGCTGGCTTGAGGGCCAGGGGGTGGATTTCTCCGGGCTGTCTGTCCTTGATGTGGGCGCGGCCTCGGGCGGCTTCACGGTTCCTTTCGCCGAGCGGGGAGCGCGGGTTACAGCCGTTGAGCCTAACCTTCCGTTATCCCGGCTGTTTCTGGAGAATACATCCAAGTTCGCGCCGGGCCGGGTGGAGCTGGTGCATGAAGCTTTTGAGGAGGTGGATATTGCCGCCAAAGGCTGGATGGGAGCCTTCGACCTCGTATTTGTGTCCATGTGCCCCGTGGTTGTCGATTGGGAGAGTGTGGAGAGGCTGCTTAGCTGTGCGCGTCAATATTGCTATATTAGTCTGATGGCGGGGCGCAGGGAGCATAGTCTGATGAATGAGGTTGTCCCGTTGCTGTCCGGAGAGAAGCTGGCTATAGAGAGCTCGGATATGGCTTATTTGAATCATCTGCTGTATCTGAAGGGCTATTCCTTCGAGTCGCTGGTGACCCGTGAGATGAAGACCGGCGAAGCCGCCCGCGAAGAAGCCATAGAGGAAGCGATGCAACTGCTGAAGCATCACGGGCTGCCCGCAGATAATACCTCCCGCAACATTGTTACAGAGTATGTTCACAGCACTTATCCTGACGGCAAGGTCGCCATCCGCCAGGGCGGACGCTTTGGCAAGGTGCTGATCCGGCTGCAGGAGCTGAATATGTACAGCAGAGCGGAGAGCGGTAAGCGCGGTTAAACCGGCCGGACCTTGTATTTCTGACAAAAGATGATATGTTATAGGTAGATCCCCACCGCGGGATCTATTTTACTATTACGGAAGGAATGATGGAAATGAGAGGGCAAGATCAGATTTTCGAGCAGGACCGGATGAAGAAGGCAGGTGAAATCTACTATGAGCCATAGTCTGATTACGTTTCCCATGCGTGAGGAGCTTGTGCGCCAACTGGTATATTTCGATGAGCATATGTTTGCCATACTTGACCGGATGGCACAGGAATCGGCTGCGGAAAGAGCGGAAACCCGGGCGATGATCAAGACTTATCAAGAGTGTGTGCAGCGGATTCTGTCCGGTGCCGGCGATGATCTGGAGCGCTCCGTAGTGCTTATCGGCTCTTGGATATCTCTGAAGATTGGCCCGGAGACGCTGAAGGAGTCTTACACGATTGTAATTCCGGAGGACACCGGACTGGATGAGCACTGCATTTCACTGTGGTCTCCGATGGGCAGGGCGCTGCTCCTGGCTGAACCCGGTGAGACGGTAACGGTTCATACGCCCTTGGGCAGCGATCAGGTGCTGGTGCTGAATAATATGTACGTTTAGGACAATAAGAGGTTTACGCTAAAACGGCTGCGCCGTCCATTCAGGGACGGCGCAGCCGTTGCTGCTTCTACTGTTCAAGCTGGCTGTTGGGCAGGCAGGCTTGTGCTTATAATGCCTCCGCTTCGCGCAGCCAAAGGGCAGCGGAGGCATCGCTTGGCATGCGCCAGTCGCCGCGCGGCGAGAGGCTGACCGTACCAACCTTAGGACCGTCCGGCAGACAGGAACGCTTGAACTGCTGGGTGAAGAAACGTTTGATGAATACGCGCAGCCAGTCTGTAAGCTGCTCTTTGGTATAGGTGTCGCCAAAGGCATGACGCGCGAGATAGAATATCTTCGCTGGCGAAGCGCCGGTCCGCAGCATGTAATACAGGAAGAAATCATGCACGACATAAGGCCCGAGTATATCCTCTGTAAGCTGGACGATCTCTCCGGTGGCGGAAGGCGGCAGAAGCTCCGGGCTGATTCCTGTGTCGATGATGCTGTACAGCAGCTTATTCACCGTATCGTCCGCTTCGTTGTCGGCATACCAGGCGACGACATATTGAATCAGTGTCTTCGGAATCCCCGAATTGACGGCGTACATGGACATATGGTCTCCGTTATAGGTGCACCATCCGAGTGCAAGCTCCGACAGATCGCCGGTGCCAACGACGATGCCGCCGTTCTTGTTGGCCAGATCCATCAGGATCTGTGTGCGTTCCCGGGCCTGAACATTCTCATAGGTCAGGTCGTGAACGTCCTTGTCATGGCCGATGTCCTCGAAATGCTGCAGACAGGAAGCCTTAATGTCCACAACCTTGAGCGAGGCCCCAAGCGCGTTGATGAGTCCTACGGCATTGTCGTAGGTGCGGTTTGTCGTGCCGAAGCCGGGCATGGTCACAGCCAGCACATCGCTGGCCGGACGGCCCAGCAGCTCCATTGCCCGTACGGCGACCAGCAGCGCCAGCGTTGAATCGAGACCGCCGGAAATGCCGATTACGGCCTGCTTGGTGCCGATGTGGCGGATACGCTTCATCAGGCCGGAGGTCTGAATCGAGAGAATCTCCCGGCAGCGCTCGTCGCGCTGCTGCGGGTTCCCGGGAACAAACGGGTTCACCGCCATGCTGCGGATCAGTTCCCGGTCACTATGCTTGCCGGCGGGAGGGGCGTACAGCACCTCGCGGTAATTCCGGCCGCCCTTGCCGGCCCGGAATGTGCCCATCACCGTGCGGGAATACTGGATTCTCGGCACGTCAATGTCGGCAACGATGATCCGGCTCTCATGGGTGAAGCGTTCGGATTCGGCGAGCATTTGTCCATTCTCGGCGATCAGCGAGTGCCCGCCGAACACGACATCGGTGGTGGATTCGCCGGTATTGCAGCCGGCGTAGACATAGCCGGCCACGCAGGAAGCGGATTGGCTGGAGACAAGCTGGCGGCGGTAATCCGCTTTGCCTACCAGCTCATTGCTGGCAGAGGGGTTGAACAGCAGCGTGGCTCCGGCCTGGGCCAGCAGGCTGCTCGGAGGAACAGGCACCCAGAGATCCTCACAGATTTCCACGCCGAAGGACAAATTGCCGTCTCCCTCACTGGTGAAGATCAGGTCATTGCCGATGGGAACGGCAGCTCCGTCTATGCGCAGCTCCGTTACTTCAAGCTCCTCGGCTCCGGCAAACCAGCGGGGCTCGTAGAATTCGCTGTATCCCGGGATGCAGGTCTTCACCACCAGGCCCAGGATATTGCCGTGCTGCATTACGGCTGCGCAATTGAACAGCCGGCTCTTGACCGAGACAGGCAGCCCGGCGATGACGATCAGGTCGCGCCCTTTTGTGGCTGCGGAGATTTTGAGCAGCGCCTCCATGGCGGCCGCCTGCAGCGTGGGCTGAAGGAATAAATCGGCGCAGGTATAGCCGGTTATGCAGAGCTCAGGCAGGACCAGATATTCGACCTGCTTCTTATCCGCTTGTGTGATGACCTCAATGATTTGTTCTGCATTAAATGCGCAGTCGGCAACCCGCAGTTCAGGGGAAGCGGCGGCAACTCTCGCAAATCCGAAATTCTGCATTTGTTTCACCTATCCTTTGTATGAATGACACGTACTATTAATTGTACCCATGATTTGGTACTGGTAACAAGTCCATGTCCGCAATTCTACTATACACCTGAAATAACACGTGTTATACTCTTGCCGAGGTGCTGCTATGAGCAAAAAAAGAGTAACCAGCCACGACGTAGCCAGGCTTGCAGGCGTGTCCCGCAGCGTGGTTTCTGCCGTGCTGAATGATACGCCGGGCATCGGCGTCAGCGCGGAGACCCGCGAGAACGTGCTGGCGGCGATCCGGGAGCTGAACTATCATGTGGATGCCCAGGCGCGCAGCATGAAGACCGGCCGCAGCATGAGCCTGGCGGCGTTCGGGGATACCCGGCATCCGCTGTTCATGCGGCTGCTGGAGGGTATGCAGAGTGAATGTGAGGCGCATGGCTATCACATTCTGCTCTGCTCGCCGGGCCACAGGCCGGACGGCGAGGCCAGAGAGGAGCTGGTGGATCTGTACCACCAGCGGAAGATTGACGGAATCGTGACGCTGGACAGCACCAGCTATCACGATGAGGTATGGGCCGCCAAGGTTAGCGATGCGGGGGTTCCCTATGTCTCCGTCGAAGGGTATGCCGAGACGGAGGGGGTCTGCTCTGTGCTGGCCGATTACAAAGGCAGTGTGCAGCTTGCGCTTGATTATTTGATGCGCGAAGGCGCTCTGCAACTGCAGGCTCCCCTGTATGCCGAGGTGTATCATGACGGTGTCCGAAGCTGGGCCGAACGGACGCGCCGGGATGCCTACACCGGCTGGTGCAGCGAACGGGGCATGAGCCCGTTCTCGTTCCGCCTTCCCGAACGGAAAGGACGGGTGAAATGGGAGGAGTGGCTCATGAAGCTTACGGATATCAGCAAGCCCGCCCCGCCGCTTCTGGTGAACTGGTCAAGCGGCATCCCGGATTTGTACCGGGCCGCGCACAAGCTGGGTCTGCGCATCGGCGAAGACCTGCGGGTGATGGCGGCGGACAATACAATTCAGGGGCACCGGCTGAGCCTGCCGTCGCTGAGCTGTGTGGAGATTCCTTATGTGGGCATGGGAGAAGAGGCGGTCCGCCGCGTATTGAAGCAAATAGACGGCAGCACGGCGGAAGAGGCTGCCGGGACAATCTGGCTGCCCGCCGTCCTAAGGGCGGGAGAAAGCGCGTAAGCGCTTTTGAAGGGCAGCAACGCTCCAACGAATACTTGAAGGCGACACTCCGTATCGCTGCTTCGGAAGCATTGGCTCCTCTCAAGGACGGCAACCGTTTTTACTTGTCGGCGGGAAGCGGGATTATGTATTGCGTTATATCTCATATATTTCTGACAGAAGCGGCTCCGTCTGCTGAAGAGACGGAGGAGCCCTTTTGCCAGTGTATATAACACGTGTTATATAAGGAGGACGAAGGAATGTTCTGGACTGAGGAGAAGCTGGCTGCAAGGCTTCGTGAGCTGGAAGGGTACCGTTACCGCGGGCTAACCGGGCTGAATGATTGGCTGATGGTGGAGGACAAGGAGGGAGCGAACGGGGAGTATCCGCAACCGCTCGCCGGAGACCACAGGCTGCGGCTGGGGGATTACTGGACCGGAAGAGATGTCTATCTCTGGCTGCAGAGAACGGTTGAAGTGCCTGCTGAATGGAAAGGGAGACGTGTGGTGGGGCTTTTTGATTTTGGCCGAACCGGCGGCGGCAACAATAGCGGGTTCGAGTCGCTGCTGTTTGTGGACGGCAAGCCTTATCAGGGGGTGGATTCCAACCACCGGGAGGTTTTTCTGGAGGAGGATGCGGCTGGACAGGAGCTGGATTTCACCTTCCGCTTATGGTCGGGGCTGGAGGGCGGTGGCCTCCCGGTTCCCCAGGAGCACCGGATGATCCGGGCGGAGCTGGCCTGGCTGGATGAGGCGGCGGATAATTTGTATTTTACGGGCCGGGCGGCTCTGGCTGCTTACAGGCAGCTTGCGGACAATCAGCCGGAGAAGCAGGAGCTGCTGCTTGCGCTCAACCGGGCATTTAACAGGCTGGACTGGTCGAAGCCGGGCAGCGGAGATTTCTACAGCTCCGTTCAAGAGGCGGAGTCGCTGCTGCTGGAGCAGCTTGCACTGCTGGAGCGTAAGCATCCTGTTACCGTAACCGCTATCGGTCACACGCATATCGACGTTGCCTGGCTGTGGCGACTTGCCCATACCCGGGAAAAAGCGGCGCGTTCCTTCTCCACCGTGCTCCGGCTGATGAAGCAGTTCCCGGAATATGTTTTTTTGCAAACCCAGCCGCAGCTATATGCCTACATCAAGGAGGATTATCCGGCCATCTATGACGAAATCCGCAAGCGGGTTCAGGAAGGGCGCTGGGAAGCCGGAGGTGCGATGTGGCTGGAGGCGGACTGCAATCTGACAAGCGGGGAGTCGCTGGTGCGTCAGATTCTGTACGGGACGAAGTTTTTCCGGGAGGAGTTCGGCGTGGAGTGCCGCTATTTGTGGCTGCCGGATGTGTTCGGCTATAGCTGGGCGCTGCCGCAGATTTTGCGCAAATCGGGAATTGATACATTCATGACTACAAAAATCAGTTGGAGCCAGTACAACCGGATGCCCCATGATACGTTCCGCTGGAGAGGCATTGACGGCAGCGAAGTGCTCACCCACTTCATCACCACGCCCGAAGCGCCTGATTCCACTGCCTGGTATTATACCTACAATGGTCTGATTGAGGCCTTTTCCGTACAGGGAATCTGGGATCAGTACCGGGACAAGAGCCTGAACCGCGAGCTGCTGCTCTCTTACGGATACGGCGACGGGGGAGGCGGGGTTAACCGGGAAATGCTTGAAATGCGCCGCAGGCTGGACCGGATGCCGGGCATTCCAAATGTGCAAACAGGCCGGGCAGATGAGTATTTCGAGCGTCTAAATGATACCGTCAAGAATACCGACCAGTATGTTCATACTTGGGATGGGGAGCTGTACCTGGAATACCACCGGGGCACGTATACCAGCCAGGCTTATAACAAACGGATGAACCGGAAGCTGGAGCTGCTATACCGTGAGGCGGAATGGCTGCAGATGCTGCTGGCAGCGGAAACGGGCAGCCTCGGCGATTATCCTGTGAAATCACTGAAGGAGGGCTGGCAGATCATTCTGCGCAATCAATTCCACGATATTATCCCCGGCTCCTCCATCCGCGAGGTGTATGAGGATTCGCGGCTGGAGTATGCAGAAGCGGAGCGGCTCGGCAGAGCGGCGATAGAGGGGGCTGCGAAGGTGCTGGCTAAGCAAGTCGGGCAGATGGAACAGGTGGAGCAGTCAGCTTCGCCGCTGGGCACGGACTTCACTGTATTTAACAGTGCCTTCTTTGAGCGGACAGAGCTGGCAGCAGTCCCTTATGATGCACCAGACGGAGATGTCGTATGGACTGCTGCGGACGGCACAAGGCTTCCGGCCCAGCGTGTCGGCGAGGAGTGGCTGATTGAGGTTCCTAATGTTCCAATGCTGGGCAGCACGGTAATCACTTCCAGGCCTGCCGCTGGAGCGGCTGCTCTCGCGGATTCAGCTACGGCCAGCGGCAGGGCAACGGGGGAAGAGGTTGCCTTGATAGCAGACGGTCCGGTTCCGTTCGAGTGGCAGGATTCCCGGCTTACTACGCCATTTTATGTGCTGGAATGGAACGGGGCGGGGCAGCTCAGCCGGATCTATGACCGCCAGGAACAGCGGGAAGTGCTGGCAACGGGCGAGTACGGGAATGTGCTGCAGGTCTTTGAGGATAAGCCGAAGATGTTCGATGCCTGGGATATTGATCTGTATTATCAGGAGAAAAAGCGGGAAATCAAAGGCCTCCGCTCCGTGGAATTGACGAATTGCGGCGAGCTGGCGGCGGTGCTGAAATTCACCTGGAATTATATGGACTCCTCTATTATCCAGCAGGTCAAGGTATATGCCGCAAGCCGCCGGATCGACTTCGAGACACTGGTCGATTGGCATGAGCAGCATCAGCTTTTGAAGGTCGCTTTTCCAGTGGCGGTGCGGGCAACAGAGGCTACCTACGACATCCAGTTCGGCAACGTCAGACGGCCGACCCACTGGAATACGAGCTGGGATTATGCCCGGTTCGAGAGTGTGGGCCATCAATGGGCGGATTTATCGGAGCGGGGCTATGGCGTGAGTCTGCTGAACGATTGTAAGTACGGCTATGATATTAAGGATCATGTAATGCGGCTGTCGCTGATCAAATCGGCCACCGAGCCGGACTGGCAGGCGGATCAAGGGGAGCACCGGTTCACCTATGCCCTGCTGCCGCATAAGGGGGACTGGGCAGCGGCCGGTACGGTGCATGAGGCCTGGTCGCTGAATAATCCGCTGGGTGCGGTTAAGGGCGGCTATCACGCCGGAGCCGGTAAATCCCTCTTCAAGACGGATGCCGCAGGGGTCGCCATTGATGCAGTCAAAATGGCGGAGAACGGCGATGGCTGCATTGTCCGTATGCATGAATACACGGGAGCCCGCAGCACCGTAACGCTCGGCAGCAACTATCCGGTGCATTCCTGGCAGGAATGCGATCTGCTGGAGCGGCCGGTTGACGAAGCCAAACCGGGCTCATCGGTTACATTTGAGATGAAGCCTTATGAAATCAGCACCTTTATAGTTCGATTCTCCGTTTAAGCCGGGGAGAATGGTAGGGCAATCGCTTACGAAATGAACTAAAAACAGGGAAAACAAGGAAAACCGTAAGTTAGGCTGGTGTGATCAGAAATAACTGCAGAAATGCTGTTGTTAGAGCAAGATCGGGTGGTCCGGTCAGAGAAAACGGCAAAAATGCCGTTATTGGAGCAAGAACTGGCCGTACGGTCAGAAATAACGGCAGAAATGCCGTTGTTGGAGCAAGATCTGGCAGTACGGTCAGAAAAAACGGCAGAAATGCCGTTGTTAGAGCAAAATCTGGCAGTACGGTCAGAAATAACGGCAAAAATGCCGTTGTTGGAGCAAGATCGGGTAGTCCGATCAGAAATAACGGCAAAAATGCCCTTGTTGAAGTGAGGAGGGGGAAGTGGGGAAATTCCACCTCAGGTACCTGGAAAATAAGGTAAATGCCTCCCAAACCATTTATTGCTGAAACTTTGAGCGCAAGGGTTCAAAAATAATCCGTAAGCGATTGCCCTGGGAAGAATGGAGCAATTATTGCAGAACAGGCATCCCTTTCCGCTGAGAAAAGGGATGCCTGTTTGCCGATGCAGCTATTCAGCCAGCAGTGCTTGCTGTGTCCTGAGAATTTATTAGACTTCCTCGTACAGCCGCCGCAGAAAATCTACACTATTCTGTACATGCTCCTCAGGCGTAGACTCCAGTATGCCCTGAATATGCGGACGCTTATATTTCATGTAATGGAGCAGCGGCGCAAAGTGTAGTTGCCCCTGGCCGGCAGGAACAATGATGATCTTACCGTCGCTGACGGTGAAATCCTTCAGATGCAGGACGGCAATCCGGTCGCCAAGCAGCTCCAGCGCTTCCGCAATAATGGCATCCTGCTGCAGATAATTGTCGGCGGTCATAAGGTTAGCACAGTCGAGAATGATCTGCAGATTATTGGAGGGCACCAGCGTGAGCAGCCGATGTGCGAGCTGCGCAGTATAGAGCGGGTGATTTGTACCCGCTTCTATACCCACCGTCACTCCGAAGCGCTCAGCTTCCTCCACCATAGCTTTTACCGAGACGACAACCTGCTGGAAGGCCTCTTCCGTGAAATTATCCGGCGTGTAGCCCATCTGCATGCTGCCCGTTTCAGTTCCGACAAGACTTGCGCCGAAGTCGCGGGCCAAGCGGAGATGGGTGCTGAATGCGTTCAGTGCCAGTGCTCTTTTGCCGGAATCGGGGTCGATGATATTGACGTAGCAGCCAAGGACTGCAATACGGATTCCGGCCTGGCGGAAGGCTTCACCATAATAGGCAGCCGTTCCGGGGCTCAGCGCGGATAGCGCGGGAACACTCCCGGGAAATGACTTTTGTACAGCAAGCTGAATATGGGGAAAATGATACCGCTTAAGCTTGAAGATCAGCTCCTGCAAGGGCAACTGCCCAAAATCATGGGCGCGGATGCCCAAATGAAGCGGAGCGGTCATGACAATACCTCCTTATTGTTCAATATACGATCTCTTATTTCCGTAAAATACAAAATCCGCAGGCTGGAAAGCTTGCGGATTTTGATCTTCAAGGCCCTCGCCGCTTGCGGGTGGAGAGAGCTTTACATGCGCGGGAGGCTGCCTTCATCTGTGTTCCAGGTTATTCGCACAAATGTTCGCTCAAGCCGCGCAGCTCCGCAGACTGACGAATTGCATCTGCGACCAGAGCGGCTACGCGGGCAGCGCCTTCCTTGCTGAAGTGGGTATCATCCGTGATGCCCTGCGGATAGTTGGGATGCCCGTTCTCGGGCAGATGCATGAATAGCTGCCGTGAGCCTTCTTCTCCCAGCAAGCGGTATAGCTGCTGGGAGGAGGCGAAGATCTCCAGCAGCGGCGTACCGGTGTCCGCAGCAACTTTGCGCATCACCTCCGGGTACAGTCCGACCGCGAGCGGGTCCGGCTCGCCGCAGGGCGTGAAGCGGCGGCGGCTGACGGAGGTCAGCAGTACAGGGAAGCCGCCGCCGCTGCGGGCGAAATTGACGAACGTCAGCAGATTGCGGCGGTAATCTGTATCCGGCTCGGTATAACGGGCCGGGTCTTCCTTCTTCTGATCGTTATGTCCAAACTGGATCAGCAGGAAGTCGCCGGGCCGGAAGTCCTTCCCGATGTCGTCCAGGCGGCCTTCCGCCAGGTAGGACCGGGTGCTGCGCCCATTAATGGCGCGGTTATCCACGGTAATCGCAGAGCTGAAATGCTGCTGGAGGTATTCCCCCCAGCCGGTCATCGGCTTCTCGCCCGCCCCTTTCTGGGCAGCGGTCGAGTCACCGGCGATAAACAGCGTAGGCATCCTCCGGCTCCTCTCTGCTTGTTGTAGATGTGCGGCCAGTGTTTGTCCGCTTTGTCTGCTTCCATGTCATTATGCTCATCTGCCGGAGGCAAAGCCGAAATAGCCAGCGGCATTGTTGTAGGAGATATCCTCCACCAGTTGCCCCAGCAGCGCCGGATCATCCGGCGCTTCGCCGCGTCCCGCCAGCTCGCCGATCCACTCACAGAGTACGCGGCGGAAATACTCATGGCGCGTGTAGGACAGGAAGCTGCGCGAGTCGGTCAGCATGCCGACGAAGTTGCCCAGCAGGCTGTTGTCCGCCAGCAGGGTCAACTGGCGGCGCATTCCGTCGCGGGTATCGTTGTACCACCAGCCGGAGCCGAGCTGCAGCTTGCCTGCGGTGTCCTTTTGATAGCAGCCCATCAAGGCAAGCAGGGCCGGATAATCGCCCGGATTAAGCGAGTAGAGGATGGTCTTCGGCAAGCCCTTGCCGCATTCGGCCCGGTCCAGCAGCTTCGAGAGCGCTTCGGTCAGCGGCAGATCGTTCAGGCCGTCATATCCGGTATCCGGTCCCAGCCGCCGGAACATCGGCGTGTTATTGTTGCGATAGGCGTGCAGGTGAAGCTGCATGGTCCAGTTCTTATCATGGTACATTCCAATCAGCGCGGACAGCAGCTCTGTGCGGTAGACGGTAATCTGCTCCGGCGTTAACACAGCGCCCTGCAGGCGTATGGCGAAGATGTGCTCCACCTCGACGAAGTCAGCCGCAGCCTGATACCGAAGCACATCCAGCGCATGGTCGGACAGGCGGCAGCCATTGTCGTGGAAGAATTCCACACGGCTGCGGAGAGCCTCAACCAGCTCCGCATAAGTGGTAACCGGCTGTCCGGCTGCTGCCGCAAGACGCTCCAGATAAGCACCGAAGCCTTCGGCGCCGATATTCAGCGCCCTGTCGGGACGGAATGTAGGGAAGACCTGAAAGGCCTGCTCCGACTCCTTCAGCAGCCGGTGATATTCCAGTGCATCCGCCGGATCATCGGTGGTGCAGACGATTTTAACATTGGAATTCCTTATGAGGCTCCGCCGGGTATAGGCTGGTTCAGCGAGCTTGCGGTTAACCTCCTCCCAGATGGCAGGGGCGGAAGCTTCGTTCAGCGGCTCGGAAATGCCGAAGAAACGGCGCAGCTCCAGGTGGGTCCAGCTATAGAGCGGGTTGCCGACAGCTTTGGGAAGCGTGCGTGCCCAGGCCAGAAATTTGTCATAATCGGAGGCGTCTCCGGTAATATGGGATTCAGGAACCCCGTTCGCGCGCATGAGCCGCCACTTGTAATGGTCTCCGGCGAGCCAGGCTTCGGTCAGGTTGCGGAATGCCTTATCTTCATAAATTTCCTTCGGGTCGAGGTGGCAGTGGTAATCAATAATCGGCATAGCTTTGGCATGATTACGGTAGAGAAGCTGCGCCGTTTGACTGGTTAGCAGAAAATTATCATCTAAAAACATCGTAAGTCTCCCTTTACTTCAATTTAAAAGAATTAGAGCGTAACTCCGTTCTTGAAAATAGCCAGCTCACGGACCTCGTTTTGCTCATTGCGCGTCTTTTCGCCGCTGGCCACATGGATGATGTAATTGATAAATTCCTCAAGCACCTCCGCCATCGGGCGCTCCAGCAGCGGACCGGCATTGAAATCCATCCAATGCCCCTTTTTGGCAAAAAGATCATTGTTGGTCGCGATCTTCACCGTCGGCACAAAGCTCCCGAACGGTGTTCCCCGGCCAGTGGTGAAGAGCACAAGCTGGCAGTCCGAAGCAGCGAGGGCGGAGGCTGCCACCAGATCATTGCCCGGAGCCTGCAGCAGGCTGAGGCCTTTGCGGCGCAGCTTCACGCCGTATTGCAGCACATCTACGACAGGCGAGCTGCCGGCCTTTTGCGTGCAGCCCAGTGATTTGTCCTCCAGAGTGCTGATCCCGCCGGCCTTGTTGCCGGGGGAAGGGTTCTCATACACCGGCTCGCCGTAGGAAAGGAAGTATTGCTTGAAATTATTGATCAGAGAGACGATGTCCTCATAGACCTCGCGGTTCTCGGCACGGGCCATCAGCACCTTCTCTGCGCCGAACATTTCAGGGACCTCGGTCAATACGGAGGTTCCTCCCTGCGAGATAATAAAATCGGAGAAGGCGCCCAGCAGCGGATTGGCCGTGATGCCGGAGAAGCCGTCGGAGCCGCCGCATTTCAGGCCGATGTTGAGCTCGCTGAGCGGAACCGGCTCGCGGACATCGTTCTTCGCTGCCTCATACAGCTCTTCCAGCAGCGCGCGGCCTGCTTCCACCTCGTTGCCCACCTCCTGGGCGACGAGGAATTTGATCCGTCTCTTGTCATAGTCGCCCAGCATGCTGCGGAATTCGGAGACAATATTGTTCTCGCAGCCGAGGCCAAAGACGAGCACGCCTCCGGCGTTGGGATGATTCACGGCATCCAGCAGAATGCTGCGGGTCATGCGGTGATCATCACCGAGCTGCGAGCAGCCGTAAGGATGCTTCAGCACGGTGAGGTTGTCGAAGCCGCCAAGGTCGGGGTGCTCGGCCTTGAATTCCTGCAGCATTTGCTCGGCGATGCCGTTCACACAGCCCACCGTGGGGATGATGAACAGATCGTTGCGGATGCCGGTCTTGCCGTTTGACCTGCGGTAGCCCTGAAAGGTGAGACCGCGCTGCGGATAAGTAACCGGATGAAGCTCGGGAAGGTACTCATACTCCTCTTCGCCGGCCAGATTCGTCTTGATATTGTGGGTATGGACCCAGTCACCGGCCTGAATCGCAGCCGTGGCATGGCCGATGGGATATCCGTATTTTGTAACGACATCCCCTTCGGCAAAAGCAGTCAAGGCGATTTTATGGCCCTGCGGAATATCCTGTACAGCCTCAAGACTTAGCTCTTCGAAGACAATCCGCTCACCGGAGGAAATGGGGCGAAGCGCAACGGCTACCGTATCCCGGGGATTCATTTTCATTAATCGTTTCATGCTGTCCCTCCTAAAAGTATGTTTTAACTCACGAACTGCTCCAGCGCAGCGCGGCTGTCAGAGCCTTCCAGCTCTTGCAGCTTGCTGTTCACCGCTTCTGTAAGTCCAGGCACCTGATTCAGGTCCTGCCCCCACAGGCTGTCTTCCTTCAGAATCGCTGCTGTAAAGGCGGACGGATTGCTCCAGGCCTGATCAAAAACAGCCAGCACCTCCGGGCTGTCCTGACGTTTCACGCGGTCTCCCCGGTAGCTGCGCAGCAGAGCGGCGAAGGACAGGGTGATCAGCGGCGGCAGTTGCCCGCGCTCCTGCTGATACCGGAGCAGAACAGGGAGCAGCCGGGTTTTGAATTTGGAGATGCTGTTCAGGGAGATGGAGGCCAGCTCGTGGCGGATATAAGGATTCTTGAACCGCTCCAGCACAGCGCTGGAATAGGACAGCAGCTCCTCCTTGGGCAGATCCAGCATCGGAAGCAGCTCCTCTTCCATCAGCCCGCGCACATAACGGTAGAAGGTTTCGTCATTCATTACATCCTCCACCGTTTCCAGACCCGCCATCATCGCCAGCGGAACCATCGCCGTATGCGGGCCGTTCAGCAGATGCACCTTCCGCTCGCGGTAAGGCGTCATATCGTCCGTAACAACCACGTTTAGCCCCGCCTTCGCCAGCGGCAGCCGCTCTGCTATCCATGAAGGCCCTTCAATAACCCAGAAAAGAAACGGCTCTGCGGTCACCATCAGCTTGTCGAGATAGCCCAGCTCGGCTTCCAGCTCAGCAGCCTTGTCACGCGGGTATCCGGGAACAATGCGGTCAACCAGACTGCAGCAGAAGGTGTTCTCCGCATCCAGCCACTGGAGGAAATCTCCGCCAAGATTCCAGTCTGCGGCGTATTGCCGCACAATCTCCTTCAGCTTCTCGCCGTTGCGGTCAATCAGCTCGCAGGGAATGATCACGAAGCCTTTTTTGCCCAGTTCAAAACGCCGGTAGAGCAGGGAGGTCAGCTTGCCGGGGAAGCTTTTAGGCGGCGCATCCTGAAGCCGGTCTCCGGGGTGATAGGCAATGCCCGCTTCAGTGGTATTGGAGGTGATGAACTCCAGCTCGTCATTTTCAGCCAGTGCCAGGTATTCCTCATACTCGCTGTACGGATTGATCACCCGGCTGACACTTGTGATAATCTCCCGGGAGTTGACCGGCTGCTGTCCCATAATGCCGCTCAGCAGCACCGTATACAGATTGTCCTGCTCGGCCATCAGAGCACCGAGTCCTTCTCCGATGGGCACGACCACAACCGCGCTTCCGTTATACAGCCCTTGCTTGTTCATTTGCTGGAGCTGCCAGTCAATAAAGGCACGCATGAAATTCCCTTCACCGAATTGGATCATCCGTGCAGGATACTGCGGCAGTTCGGGCATTGCGCTTCTGGATAAACGTTGTGTCATAAGCGTTCATTAATCTCCTTTATGATGGTTTTGATAATTGCACACGTGAACATTTTTTGAAAAAAAAGAGAGCGCCTGAGACTGAGCTAAGCTCAGTCTCTGCGGCGATGCACTCAGCGCCGCCCGCCGTCTATACTTCTCCCACAGTCTGGCGGGTGACAAGCGAGGTCTTCACGAATAGTTGCTGCGGTGTGCTCTCCGGGTGCAGGAGCAACTGAATCAGCATTTTGGTGCCCAGCTCGCTGATCTCGGCAATTGGCTTACGGACCGTTGTCAGGGCGGGGTTCGTATAACGCGCAAACATGATGTCGTCAAAGCCGATCAGAGAAATCTGCTGCGGAACGTCAACTTTATGGGCATAGCAGGCGTTCATCGCGCCGATCGCCATGTCGTCATTGGAGCAGAACACCGCTGTCGGCGGTTCACCCAGTGCGATCAATGCGGCCATTGCGGCATATCCGCTCTCAATACTGTAATCCCCCTGCACAAAATAATCGGAATTCAGCGGAAGCCGCTTCGCGATCAGGCTGTCCATAAAACCTTGCTTGCGTTCGCTTGACGACTTGAAGCCGGGTTTGCCTTCAATAATCGCAAATTTCTGATGTCCCTGACTAATGGCATAATCCATCGCTTCCTTCACGCCTTCGCGGTCATTCGCCACCACGTTCATAATGCCCGGGTCCTCCAACTGGCGGTTCAGCACCACGAGCGGGATGCCCATCGTCTTGACGTGATAGATGAAGGCGTTGTCCTCGTCGCTCTGGCTCATGACCAGAATGCCGTCAAAGCGCTGCGGCTGAATATTGCCGAAATTGTGGACGCCGTCGATCCCGTTCACGGTGAGGTTGTAGTTCTCATCCAGGACATGGCTGATGCCCTTGATCGCATCGACGACGAAGCTGGATGAGGTCCCCTGCTCAATGCTGGAGAAGAACAGCCCGATGGTGAAGGACCGTTTGGTGACCAGACTTTTGGCGCTGTAATTCGGCACATAGTTCATTTCTGCGGCGATTTTCTCAATTTTGTCCCGGGTGACCTTCTTGATCAGCGGACTGCCGTTCAGCGCTCTGGACACCGTTGTATGGGAGACGCCGACGACGCGGGCAATATCTTTGATGGTGATCATAACATCTCTCCGGAAAAATGGAATTGTTAACGATTTCAGTGTACGTCCTCCACACAGTCAAGTCAAGAAATTATTCAAATGCACACGTGAAAATTTTATGGCGAAAAGCTGCCCTCAAATCTCCTCAGGGAACAGCTAACCGCACATCCATGCACCTTTGAGGCGCTTTCTGGCACAAAGAGCTTTATCCACGCCCAAAAACCCGCTGAAGCGGGCAATGGATAGTTTGAAGTTCCAGAAGCAGGAAATGGGGAAGATAGGCGGAATATACTTTTAGTAGAGCTAGTACAGCATCAATTCTGAATCTGTGGCGTAGGACGCAGCCTTTGGGGTTCGGGGAGGGAGGAATTCGTCGTATCTATCCTCCTGATTCTTGCGGACCGGAAAGCCCTTATTTTTCCGAAAGGGATAAATCTGGCCAAGGAACGGACCGTAAGGCGCTTATCGCCTCTTTGGCAGGTGAATTTGAGGTACTTGTCCGCCCGTAAAGGCGCTGGGGTCCGTTCACTTGCGGAAAAATGTCTTCCAGCGGAAATAAGTGCGACTCAGTCCGTTACAAACGTGTAGCTGCTTCCGATCCGAAGATGATTCTCCGCCGGGCCTGATACGCCTGCACCGTAATCTCTACGCTCCAATCCGTCCGGCATATCGTTTGAACTCCAGCATATAGAGTCTGACGATCTGCTAGGCTCTGTTATGCTGGAACTTTGTGATTTCCCGGTCATAGTGGGAGACACTGCCGTCAAATCTTTTGAGCCGCACGTAGTCCTCGGCAAATTTCTCAACAATTCCGGTGCCAACCTGGGAGTACATACCATCGGGGTCAAGCTGCAGCGCGGACACAAAGGTTTGCGAAAGGGCAGCGACAAAAAAATCAACATTTTTGACAAGAGTCTGCGGCATAGCTGAATTCCTCCGTTCTGTTAGCTTTAGCGCTTCAACGTGACCTGAGCTCAAAGCTTTTTACCTATTTTACGACAGCCTTTGTATTTTGAAAACAAGAATAATTTGCAGAATGTGTGAAAATAACGCTTGAATTTGCAAACGAAGGGAGTGTTGACCTCATTGAGACCTGCAAAAAGAACGCTCGCTATCATACTGGCAGTTCTGGCTGTACTAATCGTGCTTACCCCCATAGTGTACGTGCAGGCCGCAAAAATCGTCTACGCGCACAGGGTGACCGCCTATCTGAAGCACCTTGTTCCCCTTGATCCCTACTGATTCGGACGATACTTGTCGAATATGACATAAGGCTGTCCGGTTATCTGTGTTATGATTTCTTGGTTACACTTGAGAATAGCAGCACGGCAAATCAGACTAGCGTCGGTCAGGAGGAGAATGGCATGGCGGAACCGCTAAAAGCAATATACAATGAAGATTTTTTGCGCAGCTTCGGCAGCAAGCTTAAGTCCGCATACAAGGAGTTTGAGCTGGAGGGCTTCGTCGCTGCGGCGTTGAAGGACCCTTGGGAGGAGCTGGAGCTTAAAGGCCGGATGCGGCGGGTTACGGAGACGATGGGCGCTTTTTTGCCTCAGAGCTATGAGGATGCTATAAAAATACTATTTGCAATAGATGAGGAATGTGTCGGATTTCCTTACCTGATTTTTCCGGATTTCGTTGAGGTATTCGGAGGGGACAGAGAGCACTGGGACCTGTCAATGGCAGCGCTGGAGCGGTTCACGCCCAAATCGTCGGCGGAATTCGCCGTCCGGCCGTTTCTGCTGCGTGATCCGCAGCGGATGATGGTCCAAATGCTGAGCTGGTCGCAGCATCCAAATGAGCATGTGCGGCGGCTGTCCAGTGAAGGCTGCCGTCCCCGCCTGCCCTGGGCCCAGGCACTGCCGGTGTTCAAGCGCGATCCGTCGCCCGTATTGCCGGTGCTGGAGCAGCTTAAGGCCGACCCGTCACTATATGTCCGCAAAAGCGTAGCCAACAACCTGAACGACATCGCCAAGGATCATCCTGAGGTCGTGATTGCGACTGCCCGGCGCTGGCAGGGTCAGAGTGCGCATACCGACTGGATTATCCGGCATGGCTGCCGCACGCTGATCCGTAAAGCGGACCCTGCTGTAATGGCTCTGTTTGGCTATGCCGAACAGGCGGACGATACCCCGCTGGCGGTTAGTGCAGCCCTCTTCGTTGAGCCTTCCGTGCTGCGGATCGGCGGCAGCAGTGAGCTGGCTTACGCCCTTACCATCCGCGAGGGGGAAGCGGTTCGTATCCGCATTGAATACGGAATTGATTTTGTGAAGGCTGGGGGCAAGACCTCCCGCAAGCTGTTCCTGCTGTCCGACAAAACCGTTCCCGGCGGGACCCGCCTGACCGGGAAACGTATCCACAGTTGGGCGGACCTGACCACCCGCCGCCATTATGCGGGCAGTCATACGATTTCTCTGCTGGTCAATGGACGCGAAACGGCAACAGCGGTACTTGAGCTTGAGCCGCCTGATGATCTGGCTGAATGAATCCTGGAGGTAGAAGAATGTTTCCAATCCTTGAGACTGACCGGCTTACATTGAGAGAGCTTACCGCAGCAGATTCCGAAGGCATCTTTGCCTGCTTCTCCGATCAGGAGGTCATGCGCTATTACGGGCAGGCACCTCTGAGGACGATGGATGAGGCAGCGGAGTTCATTGATTTCTTCGCGGGAAGCTACCGTGACCGCAGAGGCATCCGCTGGGGAATTGAAAGCAAAGACAGCCGGGAATTAATAGGCACAATCGGGTTCAACGCCTGGTCGCCGAAGCATAAACGTGCGGAAATCGGCTACGAGCTGAATCGGCAGCATTGGCGGAAGGGGTACATGGGAGAAGCGGCAGCAAGAGTAGTAGCCTATGGCTTTGAAGCGCTGGAGCTGACCCGCATCGGTGCGGTGGTCTTTACCGGGAACGAAGCGTCAGCAGCGCTGCTGACGAAGCTTGGCTTTGAACACGAAGGCCTCTTGAGAAGTTATATGGTACAGGATGACGTATCTTATGATACGAATATGTACTCGGTGGTGAAGGGGAAATTACAGTGAAAATAACCGGAGCCTTCATAAGAGCTTTAATTCTGCTGTCGCTGCTAATTATCCTGGTGCTTGCGGGCTGCGAAGGGGCTAAGAAGTCAAGCCCTATTTCCACAACAGCCACGCCTGCCGTTGCCATGCCGGAGCAAAAGCCGGCGGATTTCGCCTTTTCTGTCCGCTATGGCGTTACCGCGAAGAATGAGATCAATACCTTCAATGGCACGGTAACAAAGGATCTGGTCTCTAGTGGAACTGCAACGGCAAATTTGAAGCTGACGGACGCTGAAATGACCGATATTTACAACCGGATGCGTGAACTGAACGTACTGGGAGAGCTGAAGCTGGAGGTTGAGGACAAAGCTTGCGCCCAGGTACCCTATGTGGAAGAGCATTGGCTGATTCAAATCAACGGGGAGCAGCGTCCGCTCGATTGGAGTGAAGAGCACTGTCAGATCCCTTCGGATGCCCGGAAGCTGAAGGAACTGCGGAATGTTATTGTTGAGCTGGTCACAAGCAGATCAGAGTACCAAGCCCTGCCTGAAGCGGTGGGCGGATATGAGTGAACAGTCAAAAGCGGATCTCCACCAACTCAAGGAGGTCCGCTTTTTTGTGCTTCTATTTCTTCACTTCAGTCACACCCGTTACTTTTCCCTGGTCAGCCGCGCTGTAGGTGGCCTGGTATTTTGCATCCGAAAAATATACGTTGCCCTGAATCGTTGCATTCACGACTTTGAAGCCGTTTGCTTCCACGTATACGTCGCCGACAAAGGTGCCGCCCTGAATCTGGGCATTTTCGCTTTTGATGGTGATTTTGGGAGCGGTCAGAGTAAAGGAGCTGGTGATATTGTGATCCGCATCCTGGGTGTACAGGGCGATTTTGCGTGCCGGCTTATCCTTATGGATGAACTGGCCGTCTAAGACAAGCTCCTCCGTGAAGGTCAAATCCTTCAGGGTCGCGGCAATCCAGGTACCATCCTTGCTGATCGCCTTCTTGAAATCCTCTCCGTTATCGACTACGGAAGCCGATGTAACCGCATCGGGAGCAGCAGTAGCGTTGCCGGCGGCTCCATTGTTCACGGCTGCATTGTTATTGGCTGCGTTCCCGCATCCAACGAGCAGAGTCAGAAGGAATACTGCAGCCAGCGCTGCAAGCTTTCTCATGTGAATAACCTCCTTAGGCAGGATTACATATTTCGCCAGTCAAATTTACCAGCCGTTCTATAAATGATAAAATAAGCCCGGACAGAAGCTTGGTTTTGGCGGAAGCAGAGGGCTGAATTTCGGACATGACCCGGCAAAGCTATGGGAATATTATGAGCCTGTAACCGCCTAATTATCCGTGAAATTCCGGCACACCGGATACGGGCTAACTATTATTGCTTCTATATAAGCGCAGTTTGGATTACAATATTCTTCTGAATAGTTCATTGTCGATGAAAGGAGCTTGTACCCTTGGCTAAGCAGAAATATTATGTGGTATGGGAAGGCAAGACGCCGGGAGTCTACGGCACGTGGGCGGAATGCCAGGCGCAGACAGACCACTATACCGGAGCAAAATATAAATCTTACGAATCCAAAGCCGCTGCGGAGGCCGCCTATAAGGCTGGCTGGAAGGGCAACTGGGGAACTGGAGCCGCCGCTTCAGGAGCGGCGAAGAGCAAGCCTTCAGGCGGAGCTTTTAAGCGCAGCGCATCTGTGGAAACCTCGGCGGAGATTGAATATGACAGCATTTCGGTAGATGTGGGGACACGGGGAAATCCGGGACCGGTGGAGTATAAGGGGGTGGATACGCAGACGGGAGAACTTATTTTTTCCTGCGGCCCTATTAAGAAAGGCACCAATAATCTCGGGGAGTTTCTGGCTATCGTCCATGCGCTGGCCCATCTTAAGAAAGAGGGCAGCAGCCGAACGGTCTACAGTGATTCCGTGAATGCGCTCAAATGGGTCAAGCAGAAGAAGGTGGCTACAACCCTGCCGCGCGATGCTTCGACAGAGGAAATATGGACGCTGATTGACCGTGCGGAGCGGTGGCTGCAGAGTAATACATATGACAACAAGCTGCTGAAATGGCAGACCAAAGAGTGGGGAGAGATCAAGGCGGACTACGGCCGGAAATAAACGGCAGGATGCAAGATAATATCGCAGTCATCAGGCAATGATGAATATGTCGCAGTAATCGGGAGGAGAACGGGAATGTTTGGCAACGATTGGAATGAGGTATTGCAGGAGGAGACGCAAAAGCCCTATTTTCAGGAGCTTCGTTATGCATTAGCCAGGGAATATAAGCAGTACAAGGTGTATCCGCCCAAAGAAGATCTGTTCTCGGCGCTGAAGCTGACACCTTACCATAAGACGCGGGTGGTTATTCTGGGCCAGGACCCTTATCACGGAGCGGGCCAGGCGCATGGCCTCAGCTTCTCGGTCAAACCGGGGGTGCGCATTCCGCCCTCACTCCGCAACATCTACACAGAGCTGCAGGAAGATATGGGTGTGTCTGTACCGAACCATGGCTCGCTGCTGCACTGGGCGGAGGAGGGCGTCCTGATGCTGAATGCAGTGCTGACGGTACGTGAAGGTCAGCCTAACTCCCACAAAGGGCTCGGCTGGGAGACCTTCACGGACGCAGTCATGGAGAGGCTGAATGAACGGCAGGAGCCGATGGTGTTCATCCTGTGGGGCAGCCATGCCCAGCAAAAAGGGGCTTATATCGACCGCAGCCGCCACTTGGTTATCCAGTCTCCGCATCCAAGCCCCTTCTCGGCGCATCGGGGATTTCTCGGCAGCCATCCTTTTTCGCGGGCTAACGGATACCTGGAATCGAAAGGCTTACAGGGAATAGACTGGTTTATACCGAATATATAGTTAGCTTGGACACAGCGGAGGGGGTGGGGCAATGAAGCATTGGGTAGGCAGACCAGTCATAATGTATTGCGGAGAAGAGCCCTACACAGTCATGAAGGGCGTATTGCGCAAATGGGACCCTGCAGCTTCAGTGGCCGTAATCGGCCACCAGGAAATTTCTGTGCCTTTTCGTGACATTGTATTCATCAAGGCGCTTACTCCTAAAGAGAGAGCTTTCCCTCCGGTTCTGCATTCTGTCGGATACGTCATGAGAGAACGCCAGCAGTTCGATAATGCGGTTTATTTCAAATCGGCTGTGACCGTATGGAAGGGCGACCAGTTGATCGCCTTCAATACGACGATCCTCTCGCATACCAAAGGCTCGGTTACGCTTCAGGACGGGCAGAGCCTGCTGAAAGGTAGCCATATCTTTGTAGTACGCTCCCTGAGGGGCTGACATGCCCCCAAAGCCATGCAATGGATGCCTGAGATTTAAGACACAAAAAAGAAACCATCCTTTGGTAAAATGCAGTTACCAAAAGATGGTTTCTTTTGCATATTCAATCTATCCCGGTGCTTTCATGAAGAAGGTCAACGCAGGCTTGTCCCCAGCTTGGTGGAGGGCTTGGTGCAGAGCCTTAATAGTAGTGTCGGCGGGAAGTAAGCTCCAGGCTGAACAGCATTAAGCGTTTCCGCGGACTTCTTCCTGCCTTTGCCTGTATATCGTCGGTTAACGCCGTGGACGGGCTTTGCGTCCCACCGCTTTTTTTCTGGATCTAATGAATAGAACCGGCTCAAGATCAGCCTGGCCTCCGGTTTGCTTGGTGACTTGCTTGGCTTTGACCAGAGATAGGAAGGCAAAGAAATCCCCAAGAGCGGTTAGCCCGGCTCCAATGATCGCATAATCTTCAGCGTCCAGCTCATCTATTTCGAGAGGACCGCCACTGTCACTTTTATTAGGGTTATTATTGCTGTTGTTCCCGTGTCCGGAATTGTTGTTATTTTTGGCCATCTCAAGTTTCACCCGCTTTTCCCCGTATGTACTATAAAATATGTAAAACCCTGCCGGGATGAAATAGGCAATTGAGAGGATATTTCTAAGCCTCATTTGAAAAACTAATAATGAAGCAAATGAGCACAAATGAGCATTGCCGGTCATTGAAGCACACTTGCCCAATATGTGGAGCAAAGCGGGGTTATTATGGCTGCCTTAAGAGAAAAATAACCAAAAAAAAGCGCTTTACAGCGCATGTAAACGCTGTTACAATCATGAATGAGCAGAAGTGATCACAAATGGTCATTAACGCCTTTGCAGAGAGGAGTGAGCTACCCTTGTTTGAAGAGGAACGCAAGGCTAGTATCGTACACATTGTCGAGAGGCATACAAGGGCTTCGGTTCAGGAGCTTAGCCAGGAGCTGGGCGTTTCTGAATCCACAGTTCGCCGGGACCTCAAGGAGCTTGAGGAAGCGCGGCTGCTGAAGCGCACACATGGGGGAGCGGTCTCTCTGCAAAGCGTCAATTTTGAAGCGGCATTTCCCGATAAAGAGGACCGGTTCCTCGATGAGAAGCTGCGGATAGCAAGCAAAGCTGTGGAGATGATACAGGAAGGCGATGCCATTCTACTGGATGGAGGAACAACCACACTGCAGATTGCAAGAGCGCTGAAGACATTTACGAACCTTAAGGTTATCACCAACTCCATGATTGCTCTGAACGAGCTGAAGGATTGCCGCAATATTGAAGTTTCAATTACAGGCGGGCTGCTGCGGCCGGATACGTTAGCTTTTGTAGGGCCGATGACGGAGCGCTCGCTGGAAATGGTCCGGGTGGATAAAGCGTTTCTCGGCACGAACGGGCTGGATTTGCATGATGGCATCACCACTCCGAATATGCTGGAGGCGGCAACCAAGCGCAAGATGATTTCAGTGGCGAAGCAGTCGATTCTGCTGGCCGACCACAGCAAGATTGGTCAGGTATCCTTTTGCAAGGTGGCAGATCTGCGGGAAATGGATCACTGCATTCTGGATGCGCAAACACCCGAAAGCTTCATTCGCGGGCTGGAAGGACTGGACGTTGGCTTTACCTTGGCGTAGGGGCGAGAAAACATAAATAAAGAGGGATAACAATGATCTATACAGTAACGCTTAATCCTTCCATTGACTACATCGTGGAAGTGGATGACTTGACACTAGGCGGTCTTAACCGCATGACACGGGATTTGAAGCTGCCCGGAGGCAAAGGGATCAACGTATCCCGTGTGCTGAACCAGCTTGAGGTGCAGAATACGGCAATCGGCTTTCTTGGGGGCTTTACCGGGCGATATATCAAGGATTGGCTGCACGGAGAAAAGATTTCCAGTGATTTCGTATCCGTCGCAGACGATACCCGGATCAATATCAAGCTCAAGGCCGCAGAAGAGACTGAGATTAATGGAACCGGTCCGGTGATCCGGGATGCGGAAGCAGATGCATTGCTGCTTAAGCTCGAGGCGCTGCAAGCCGGGGATACGCTCGTTCTGTCCGGGAGTGCTCCGCCTTCGCTTGGGGGCGATTTCTACAGCAAGCTGATTGCCGTATGCAAACGGAAAAAGGCTGAATTCGTGATTGATACAACAGGTCAGGCACTGAAGGATGCGCTGGCTCTGGAACCGCTGCTTGTCAAGCCGAATCATCATGAGCTGGCAGAGCTGTTCGGTGTCACCATCAAGACCAGGGAAGAGATTATCACCTACGGACGCAGGCTGATGGAGTCAGGCGCACGGTATGTGCTGGTATCCATGGCAGGCGAAGGGGCGTTGTTCATCTCGGATCAAGGCGTGTATTATGCGAGTGCACCATCTGGCACAGTGAGGAATTCAGTGGGTGCAGGCGATTCCATGATCGCCGGATTTGTGGGCACACTGTCTCTCACCGGAGATGTGCTGGAGGCTTTCCGTACAGGAGTAGCTTCAGGAAGCGCGACGGCATTCTCCGACGACCTGGCGGACAGAGCGCTCATTGAGCAGCTTAAGCCTCAGATTGAGATTACACAGGTATAAACAAGCAATATACAAGCAATATACAAGTGATATAAGGAGTTGATTGTAATGAAAATTACAGATTTGCTGATAAAAGATACCATGATCATGAACCTCAAGGCCGTGACCAAGGAGGCCGCGATTGATGAGCTGATCGCCAGTCTTGCGGCCAGCGGCCGGATCAATGATCCGGTTCTGTTCAAAGAGAAGATTCTGGCGCGCGAAGCCGAGTCCAGCACCGGAATCGGCGGCGGGATTGCTATGCCGCACGCCAAGACCAAAGCCGTTAATGAAGCTACCGTGGTGTTCGCCAAAAGCGCAGCGGGGGTGGACTTCGCCTCCCTCGATGATGAACCGGCAAAAGTATTCTTTATGATTGCCGCCCCGGAGGGTGCTGGAAATATGCACATGCGGACACTGGCTGCACTGTCCAGGCTGCTCATTGAAAGCGAATTCATCGAAGCACTGATGAATGCCCGGACTCCAGATGAAGTGATTGCCCTGTTCAATACCAAACAGGCCGAAGCTGAGGCTAAGGCACAGGAAGAAGGACAAGGAAGCGGGACCAAGCAGCCGGAGGCCGCACGTGTAATTACCGGCAACCCGAATACGGAGAAGTTCGTTGTTGCTGTGACGGCATGTCCTACGGGTATCGCCCATACGTATATGGCTGAAGATGCGCTTAAGAAAAAAGCCAAGGAAATGGGCGTCAACATCCGTGTGGAGACGAACGGTTCAGAAGGCGCACAGAATGTGCTGACTCCTGATGAAATCGCCCGGGCCAGCGGTGTTATTGTCGCCGCCGACAAAAAAGTGGAAATGGACCGATTTGCCGGCAAACCGGTGCTGCAAAGACCGGTGAGCGACGGCATCCGGAAATCCGAAGAGCTGATCACCAAAGCCATGAACGGCGATGCTCCGGTCTACCGCAGCGAAGGCCGCAGCGGCGATGAAGCAGCGTCAGCGAAATCCGGCAGTGTCGGCAGCAAAATATACAAGGATCTGATGAACGGCATCTCGCACATGCTGCCGTTTGTAGTCGGCGGCGGGATTCTGCTGGCGATCTCCTTCCTGTTCGAGCAGACTGCCGGTGTGGACAATCCGATTGTTAAGCTGCTTCAGACCATTGGCGGCGGCGATGGCGCCTTCCATTTCCTGATTCCGATTCTGGCCGGATTTATTGCGCTCAGCATCGGTGACCGTCCGGCCCTGATGCCGGGTATGGTCGGGGGCTATATGGCCCTGAATTCCAATGCCGGCTTCCTTGGCGGTCTGGCTGCCGGTTTCCTTGCCGGTTACGTGGTGATTATGCTCCGCAAAGCCTTTACGGGCCTGCCCAAAACACTCGACGGCCTGAAGCCGATTCTGCTCTACCCGATCTTCAGCTTGCTTATTACCGGCGGTATTATGTTCTACCTGTTCGATCCTGTGTTTAGTGCGCTTAATACAGCGTTGACCGGCGTACTTGATAACCTGGGTACAGGAAATGCCGTTCTGCTGGGTCTGGTGCTTGGCGGAATGATGGCGATTGATATGGGCGGACCGTTCAATAAAGCGGCTTATACCTTTGCGATTGGCGTATTCACCTCCAGCGGCAACACCAACGGTCTGATGATGGCTGCGGTTATGGCGGGCGGTATGGTGCCTCCTTTGGCTATCGCTCTGGCTACTACCTTCTTCAGAAATAAATTTACCGAAACAGAACGCAAATCCGGTCTGACGAACTATGTGCTGGGCTTGTCGTTCATCACGGAAGGGGCCATTCCTTTTGCGGCAGCCGATCCGATGCGTGTTCTAACCTCGTGTATCATTGGCTCCGCTGTTGCCGGCGGTCTGACACAACTGTGGAAAATCAATGTTCCTGCTCCGCATGGCGGCATTTTTGTAGCGGCACTTTCCAGCAATGCCCTGCTGTTCATTCTTGCGGTTCTGATCGGCTCCGTAATTTCCGGGCTGATGCTGGGACTGTGGAAGAAGACGCTGGCGGCGAAGTAATTCTCTTGTAAAATCTTTCAAACAACAAGCCCTGCGGTCCACCTGATGTGGTTCGCGGGGCTTTCATTTTAGGATGATCTTATTCTTTTTTTGTCTGTGTGCGCTCCATTTTTCAGTCGTATTTCTGTATAATTACCCATATACATAACGAGAAGCCGAAGGAGAGAGCGAATGATATTGCACAAAGGAGAGGTCCTGTTCCGTCAGGGAGACGGCGGCCAGAATCTGTACAGGGTGAAAAGCGGGCTGTTTAAGGTAACAAGGCTGCATGAGAACGGGAACGTAGTGCTGTTCAACCTCCTCTATCCCGGTGAGACGGTCCCCCACCATTCCCTCATTTCCCCGAAGGAGGCGCATGGAACGGCAGTAGCGATGATGAAAAGCGAGGTGGAGGTGATTCCGGCAGCCGAATGGTACCGCGAGATTCGCGAGGAGCCGGATAAAATGCTTAAGATTGCCCTGCTGCTCCAGGAGAAGGTACGCTTTATGCAGACGCGCCTCGATCATCTTACCGTCGGAACACCGGGCGAGCGGCTTGAGCTGTTAACCCGCTGGTTTAACGAATACACACATGGCGCACCGCTGACGGATTTATTGACACAAGAGGAGATCGGGCAACTGATCGGCGTACGGCGTGAGACGGTCAATCGTCTGCTGCGCAATCAAGGCTGACGTGCATTTTACATTATGCTTGATGTTTTTTAATGGAAAACAGTATTTAGAAGCAGCGCCGCGTGGTATAATCAAATAAGAATACATCAAATTAGAGAAAGGATCAGGATACCATGTGTCCCCGAAGGACGATTCCCCAAAGGACGATTTGGAAACGTTATGATCTGTCTTATACTTAGCTTCCCTGTAGAAGGTGCGCATACCGTTGCTTTTTGACGAAACCGCCTCTGCGAGGAAGGGAGTATTGTATATGCGAAGGAGCAACATCTCCTCCGGTCAGACCCGTCGTAGAGGCTTGAAGGACGTCTAAGCCGCCATTTACGATAAGGGGAGACCTGTATGAGGAAACAAGACGGTAGCATGAGCTTGCCGCTTCGATTAACTGTCATTTTGTCCGGAACATTTCTGCTTGCATTTACTTATTATCACATCAATTATCAGAACCATCTAACCGAGGGCGGATTTGTAGGCTTGTCCCTGCTCGGTAAGTATGTGCTGGGCATTTCGCCTTCATTATCCATTCTATTCTTGGATATTCCAGTACTCATAGTCGCTATGATCTTCAAAGGCAGAGCATTCGTATTGAACACCTTCGTCTCTGTAGGTGCCTTCACGGTATTCTACAGCCTGATGGAGCATTATTCCGGATGGGTCATCAACCTGCAGGATAACTTGCCGATTGCGGCACTGTTGTCCGGCGTACTGACGGGTCTGGGAGCGGGAATGGTCCTGCGCGGCGGCGGGGCGAGCGGCGGTGACGATATTTTGTCGCTGCTGATCAGTGAATGGAAAGGAATTAAGGTAGGAACCGTATTTATCCTGATGGATGTTATCGTTCTGGCGTTATCGCTTTTCTATATGCCTCTCAAGGAAACGCTGTACACTGTAATGGCAGTAGTTGTTGCCGGTTATGTCATTACATTTACAACCTCTCTTGGCAGACCAAAGCTGAGCCAAACTCCAAAAATCCAACCCAAGCTCAACAAGCCGCATGATGGTACAGTAATGTGACAATTTCAGAACAGCCCTGTTTCGGGGATAATCGAAAGGTCAGTCAGAATTTATCCGGCTGGCCTTTTTGGTTTGTGGAGGATTGGAACCTCACAAGCACGGAGGCGTATATATATCAGCCGTAGAGACATAGGATTACATAGCACACATTAAGGAGGAATTATTGATGAGCGCTCATGAAATTGATTATGTGATAATGGGTGAGGAAATACAGTGCGTCGAGGTGCAGCTTGATCCCGGAGAGAGCGTTATCGCCGAAGCCGGAAGCTTCATGATGATGGACCCGGAGATTTCGATGGAGACCATCTTCGGCGACGGAACCGGATCACGCGGAGGCGGACTGATGGGCAAGCTGATGGGGGCGGGCAAACGCCTGCTGACCGGGGAAAGTCTGTTCATGACCATCTTCACGCATGCCGGACCCTATGGCAGGAAAAGTGTCATTTTTGCCGCTCCATATCCGGGCAAGATCATCCCGCTCGATCTGCAGCAATACGGCGGTAAAATGATCTGCCAGAAGGATGCGTTCCTCTGTGCAGCCAAAGGTGTCACCATCGGCATTGAATTTCAGCGCAAGCTGGGTGTCGGCTTCTTCGGCGGTGAAGGCTTCATTATGCAAAAGCTCGAAGGAGACGGACTGGCCTTCGTCCACTCCGGCGGCTATATTATGGAGCGGACGCTGCAGCCTGGAGAAACGATTAAGCTCGATACCGGCTGTCTGGTCGCTATGACCGCTTCCGTCGATTACAATATCGAGTTCGTCAAAGGTGTAAAGACAGCCCTCTTCGGCGGTGAAGGCCTGTTCTTCGCCACCCTGCGCGGCCCGGGCAAGATTTGGGTGCAGTCTTTGCCGTTCAGCCGGATGGCGGACCGCATCCTGTCGGCTGCCGGCAATACCGGCCGCAAGGAAGAGGGAAGCATCTTAGGCGGCCTGGGCAATCTGCTGGATGGCAAATAGGCCAGCGGGCAGGCTGCGGCACGGCGCCGCCATTGGCGGTGGCTTACTTACCGGGACTGATTAAGTTAATTTCGAAGAAACAGCCGCCTTGCCAGGTTAGTTCTGGAGAGGCGGCTGTTTTTGTGTTGTGTGCTGATCAAGCATCCTTGTTACCCGCGTGAATCTAGAAGCACTGTGCGAATGGTGCTCCATCCCCCGGCAACCGCATCTATTGCACATTCTGCATTTGATTTCTCCCAAAGTTATCCGAAAACAAAATCTGCTGCATTCTGTGCAGTAGAATATCTGAAAAAGATCCGTTAGCGTAGGGAATGTAGAATTCTATTGTACGAAATACAGCAGGATACGATTTTCCGCCGCAGAATAAGAAATCTATTGCAGAAAGTGCAATCATACTGAGAATTTTCTATTGTGCTCTGGCAGGAACTGTTACATCTCATATTTGACTACACCCCAGCGACTGGTTATATTAGGGGGCAAACCCCTTAGCCGGATAAGGCTGCAGACCGGAGGCTTGAAATGTTCAAAATTTTTATTATCGAAGACGACCGTGGACTGGTGACGCTGCTCCAGGAGTATTTACATAAGTTCGGCTATGAGACACAGGCGGTGCATGATTTTGAAGATGTGCGGAGCGAGTTCGGGCAATTTGCGCCGCATCTGGTGCTGCTGGACGTGAATCTGCCCAAATTTGACGGATATTACTGGTGCCGCCAAATCCGCGGGCTTTCGACCTGTCCGATCCTGTTCATCTCCGCCCGCGACGGCAAGATGGACCAGGTGATGGCGCTGGAAAACGGAGCCGATGATTATATTACGAAGCCGTTCGATTATGAGATTGCCCTCGCCAAAATTAAAAGCCACCTCCGCCGGGCCTACGGCTCCTACGCCGGGGGCGGCAATGAGCGCAGCTTAACGGTGGCTGGGCTGCTGCTGGATGTGGAGCGGCTGGTTCTTTCACGCGGCAACGCCAAGATTGATCTGAGCCATACGGAAGCCAAAATTCTGGATGAGCTGATGCAGAAAGCCGGCTCCGTGGTTACCCGCGACCGGCTGCTGGAGAAAATCTGGGACGAACAGGCTTTTGTGGATGACAATACGCTGAATGTGTACGTGACCCGGGTGCGTAAAAAGCTTGCGGCACTGGACATCACGGACGGCCTGCAAACCGTACGCGGCCAAGGTTACATACTGTGCGAGAATTGGGGGGAGGCGTAACATGAAGCTGTTTTTGCGGGAACAGACACCGCTTATTGTCATTTATCTGGCCCAGCTTCTGATGATCACGCTGGTATACCGGCTGGACGGCGGCAGCGGGATGAACGTCAGCTTATATGCAGGGCTGCTCAGCACCTGTCTGCTGCTGGCTTATCTGGCGTACCGCTTCATCTCCAACCGTTCCTTTTACGAACGCCTGCTGAATCTTCCCGCTTCGCTGGAGGAATCGAACGGTCCTGCCCAAACCTCACCGCTGGCGGAGAGCCTGCGCGGTCTGCTGGCCCATCAGTTCCGTCTGTACCAGAATGATCTGCACAGCTACCGCCACAAGCTGGAGGAGCATATTCATTTTATCAACCAATGGGTGCATGGGATGAAGACTCCGCTGTCCGTCATCCATCTGATTATACAGGACAAGGACGGTCCACCTTTTACGGCGCTTGGCGATGAGCTTGACCGTCTCAAAAAAGGGCTGGATACCGTGCTCTACACCGCGCGTCTCGACACCTTTGAGCATGACTTCTATGTGGAACGGCTTGATCTGGCGGCTATCGTGCGGGGTGTAACCTCGGAACAGAAACGGCTGTTCATCCGCAAGCGGATATTCCCGGCGATTGCGGTGGACAGCGGCATATTCATTACTTCCGATGAAAAATGGCTGTCGTTCGTGCTGACCCAGCTAATTACAAATGCGCTGCGCTATACGGTGGAGGAGGGGCGGTTTGTCCATTTTCATGGCTATGCCGATGACGGGGGCAGAACTGTGCTGGAGGTGCGCGATGAAGGAGTAGGCATTCCTCCGGGAGATCTGCCCCGCGTGTTCGATCCTTATTTTACCGGCGTCAACGGGCGCAGCTTCCAGGAATCCACAGGGATGGGGCTTTATTTGGTGAAGCAGATTTGCGGCAAGCTGGGGCATAGGGTGGAAATATCCTCGGAGGTGGGGAAAGGGACGGCGGTGAAGGTGCTTTTCTAAAGGTTCATCGCTTATTGCTTACGGTAGCGGATGATCAGCAGAATGACTGTGGACACCACAGCCAAAGACAAGGTATTCGTTATCAAAAAAGCCAGGCCAACCCCTGTTAACGTCAGGTTAACCGCATATGACTCCATGAGGGCAATCCCCAGCAGCATCAAGAGGTATGATTTTAAGCTTAAATCGGCAACGGACTTCGTTCTAACAATTTGCACAATCTGTGGAATCCATCCGAGCGACAGGATCAGACCGCCAACCAGTTGCATTACCGAAAACAGCATCGTACACCCCCGCGATATTATCATCTACAGTTTGTAACGCTCTACATTAAATACATTTCCTAATATTAACCCCATGAGCCGGTTCTCCTGGAGCACGCCGGAACCTTCTCTTCCTATATTGTTGTATTCCGAGCGGCCCATAAGGGTTCCCTCCCGGCTTACAATACTGTAAGGTGACTGTAAGTTTCAGAAATAGCGGCTGCTGTTTACTGTTTGTATAATGAAAGCAATCCAGGCGAACGAAGGAGCGGAAGTGCTTGCCCATATTAGACGTCCACAATTTATCCAAAATATATGAGGGCAAGGTGTCGACCCACGCGCTGAACCATATCCGCTTTGCCGTGGAGAAGGGGGAATTCGTGGGCATCATGGGCCCGTCAGGCAGCGGCAAAACCACACTGCTCAACGTAATCGGCACCATCGACGAGCCCACCTCCGGGGAGGTTATGATTAATGGCCGGAACCCGCAGAGTCTGGATCGTAAGGACAAAGCCCTGTTTCGCCGCAAGGAGCTTGGATTTGTATTTCAGCATTTCAATCTGCTTGATACGCTCACCGTAGAGGAGAATATCGTGCTGCCGCTGACGCTTGCGGGAGTCTCTGTGCCGGAGATAGAAGACAGACTGCATGAGGTGGTTAACCGCTTGGGCATCGGCGGACTGCTGCCTAAGCGGACCTATGAAATCTCCGGCGGACAAATGCAGCGGGTGGCGATCGCCCGGGCGGTGATTCACCGGCCTGCGCTGATTCTGGCGGATGAACCGACAGGCAGTCTGGACTCCAGAACCGCTGCAGAGGTCATGAGTCTACTGGCGGAAGTGAACGGGGCGGAAGGAACAACGGTGCTTATGGTCACGCATGATGCGGTGGCGGCAAGCTTTTGCCATCGGGTAATCTTTATCAAAGACGGGCGCTTCCACAGCGAGATGTACCGGGGCAGCAGCAGATCAGCTTTTTTCCAGAACATCATCGACATGCTGTCGCTGCTGGGAGGAGCGGGCCATGACCTTTCGGCAGTTCGCTTATAGGAATGTAACACGCAACAAGCGGAAGTATGCGGCTTATTTTGTCAGCAGCGCCTTTTCGGTGATGGTCTTTTTTCTGTGCGCATTATTTATCTTCCATCCGGCGATTGCCCGGGACAGAATTCTGAGCACGGCGGCGAACACGATGCTGGTGGCCGAAGGGATCATTTATGTGTTTTGTTCCTTGTTCGTGCTGGTATCTGTTGGCTCCTTCCTGCAGTCACGCAAGCTTGAATTCGGCATTCTGCTGATGCATGGCATGACGAAGCGGCAGCTATATCTGATGGTTTTCCTGGAAAATATGATGATCGGCGGTTCTGCCATACTCACCGGCACAGTGCTCGGACTGCTGCTTGGCAAGCTGTTCCTGATGATCGGCTCCGGCTTCCTCGGAATCCCTCCGCTGGAATTTCACCTGAGCTGGCAAGCCCCCGTGCTGACGATTTGCAGCTTTGTTCTGCTGTTCATGCTGATCTCGCTGTCAACGTTTGCCTTCATCGGCAATGAATCGCCGCGCGGCCTGTTCCAGGGTGCGGGCAGAGGTGAGGCGGAGCCCGCGAGATCGGGGTGGCTGGCGCTGTTGTCAGGTCTGCTGCTGCTTGCCGGATATGGCCTCGCGGCTGCTACAACAGCGACTACTGTAGAGACTATGATGGTTCCTGTTGTGCTGATTACAGTTGCCGGGACGTATCTTTTTTACACACAGCTCAGCCTGTACATCGTAGGGCTGCTGCGGCAGATCCGCCGCTTCTATTGGAAACATACGCATATTCTCATGTTCTCGGGACTGTCGCACCGCTGGAAGGACAATGGCCGGATGTTTTTTATGGTCACCATCGTATCGGCGGTCTCCTTCACCTCCGTGGGCGTGTTCGCCTCGATCCATACATTGTCCCGGGAGCTGAAGCTGGACTATCCGGCGGCGGTTGGTTATGTGGCTAAGGGAGGCGAACGGGCTTCCACAGAGGAGCGGGATTTGCAGGGGATTGCGGCAGAGCTGGAGGAGCTTGGGATTCCTTACGAAGCACTTGAAGTTCCGCTTAAATATGCGGCGGTAGAATCACAGACGGGACCTGACCGGACTCAGCGGCTGCCGCTGATGGCTTACAGTGATTATAAGCGTGCGCTGCGGCATGCGGGTTTTATCTCGAATGAGCCGCCGCTGCGGGGGAACGAGGGGCTGGTGATGATCGGCTCCCAGCGTGACCGCAGCCTGATTTCTGAACGGGTCAAAGCAACGTATAAGCTTAAGCAAGCGATATACATTCAAGAAATTGGATACACCGGGCATGTGCCGATTGCCGAATATTTGCTCCCGGAGCTGGATGGCACTCTTGGCGGGGATTTCAGCGGACTGGTGATCAGCGACAGCCTGTACAGCCGGATTGTCCCGGTGCAGCAGGACCGGTATACCGGATTCTATGTGGAGGACTTCATACGGACGGCAGAAGTAGCCTCGGCGCTTGCCCCCAAAGGAAAGGTGGCCTACGAGGCAGACGCCTCTTATGCCGTGGTAGTTAGCGGCACTCTGTTTGAGGTACAGCGTACGCTGTACAGCACGATGCTGTTTGCTTCGCTGCTGGTCGGCACAATCTTCTTCATTGCGGCAGGGAGCTTCCTCTATTTCCGTCTCTATACGGACCTGGATCATGACCGTCTGCAGTATTCGACCCTGTCGAAGCTGGGCCTTACGGACAAGGAGCTGGACCGCGTTGCCACGCTGCAATTGGCCCTGATGTTTTTCGTACCTGTTCTGCTGGCGGTTCTGCACAGTTTATTTGCATTTATCGCGCTGCAGCGGCTGTTTTACCTCTCTATTGCAGCCGAGACCGGGGCGGTGCTTGCCGGCTATTTGGCAGCCCAGGCGCTGTATTTCTTCTTCATCCGCAGCCGCTATTTACGCAATCTCAAGAAAAATCTCGTCTGATGCGGAGGGTTACGAATGAAATTATGGATTACAGATTTTATGGAGCAGTTCGGATATCTTGGTATTTTTCTGATGCTGGCTTTGGAAAATATTTTTCCGCCCATTCCCTCGGAGGTCATTCTGCCGTTCGGCGGCTTCATGACCATTGACTCCGGGCTAACGATTCCCGGTGTGCTCCTTGCTTCAACGGCGGGCTCGCTGCTCGGTGCGGTGATCCTGTACTGGATCGGGCGGCTGCTGGATGTCAGCAGAATGGAGCGGATTGTGGACCGCTGGGGCAAGTGGATACGGATTAAGAAGAGCGATATCCGCAGGGCGGACGCCTGGTTTGACAAATACGGCTATTGGACGGTGCTGTTCTGCCGGATGGTGCCGCTGGTGCGCAGCCTCATTTCGATTCCGGCAGGGATGTCAGGAATGAAGTTCGGACTGTTCCTGCTGTTTACGACGATTGGCACGCTGGGCTGGAATACACTGCTGATTCTGCTGGGGGCTGCGCTGGGTGAGTCCTGGGAGGAAATCGGAGTATACATGAATACCTATTCCAGTATTGTGTATGTCCTGATTGCCGGAGGAGCCGTCGTGCTTGGACTGCTGTATTTCCGCAAACGCCAGCTTGCGGGCAAAACCCGGGGATAGACAAAACCTATATAAGGAGGAATGTACATGGAGCTGTTAACCATTATTAAAGCTATTATATTGGGAATTGTAGAAGGTTTGACCGAATTTGCTCCGGTATCCTCCACGGGCCATATGATTATTGTCGATGATATGTGGCTGAAATCTCAGGAATTTCTCGGAAAATATACAGCGAATACCTTCAAGGTAGTGATTCAGCTAGGCTCGATCCTGGCTGTGGTGGTGATCTTCCGCAACCGGTTCATTGATCTTCTGGGCCTGAAGCGGTTCAGCCGCAGGGAGCTGACGGCGGTGCCGGATGGTCCATCTCCGGTTGAAGGCGGGGGGCGGCTGAAGCTGGCGCAGGTGATTGTCGGCCTCATTCCTGCCGGTGTGCTGGGATTTCTGTTCGAGGATTATATAGATGAACATTTATTCTCCACCTCAACTGTGCTGGTCGGCCTGGTGATCGGGGCAATTCTGATGATCTGTGCGGACCGTTTCGGCCCTAAAAAGATCAAGACAGAGAGCGTCGATCAAATTACATATAGGCAGGCGCTATCGGTTGGCCTCATTCAGTGCTTCTCGCTCTGGCCGGGGTTCTCGCGCTCCGGCTCGACGATCTCCGGCGGCGTTCTGCTGGGAATGAGCCACCGTGCCGCCGCCGACTTTACCTTCATTATGGCAGTGCCGATTATGGCTGGAGCCAGCCTGATTTCGCTGCTGAAGAATTGGCAGTATTTCACGCTGGATGCCTTGCCCTTCTTCATTGCGGGGTTCATTAGCGCATTTCTGTTCGCGCTGCTGTCCATGCGGTTTTTTCTGAAGCTGATCAACCGGATTAAGCTGATGCCGTTTGCCATTTACCGGATTATTCTCGCCGCAGTGGTCTACCTGGTCTGGTTCTAAATCTATTAATCTTATAGCTGAGCTACTGTAAGAAAAGGCAGAGTCTTCTTAATCCGAAGACCCTGCCTTTTCTGTTTGTTATAAGGAATGTGTATAACCGGATTGACCGGAATCTGTTGCGGCTGACTGAAGCGGTACAGTATGATGGCATCAGCTTTTCGGACGAAAGACAGATTGATCTTATTCGGAGACAACCAGGCGGAACAAAACTATAACCCATTAAGAATGCGAGGAGAAAATAATATGGCAAACAAAATCATAACCAGCAACCTTGGTTATCCGCGAATCGGCAAAAACCGCGAATGGAAAAAGGCGCTTGAGGCCTACTGGGCGGGCAAAATCAGTGAGGAAGTCTTCCGCGCCGAGATGGCGGATATTCAGCTTCAGCATTTGCAGGCTCAGCAATCAGCCGGCATGGATCTGATCCCGGTGAGTGATTTCACCTTCTATGATCATGTGCTGGATACCGCCGTAATGTTCGGCATTGTCCCGCCGCGATATGCGTATGACGGCGGCCGCGTGCCGCTTGACCTGTATTTTGCAATGGCGCGCGGCAATGCTGCCGCACCGGCCTGTGAAATGACCAAATGGTTCAATACGAATTACCATTATATCGTACCGGAGATCGGCAGCCAGAACCCCCGGCTGACCGAGAACAAGCCGCTTGCCGCCTACCGCTTCGCCAAAGATCAGGCCGGCATTGAGGGCAAGCCGGTTATAGTCGGACTCTATACCTTCCTCAAGCTGTCCAAAGGCTTCCCGGTTACTGAAATCCAGGAAGTCGCCGCCCGGTTCCTGCCGGTATATGTGCAGCTCTTGCAGGAGCTGCAGCAGGAGGGAGTCGCGTGGGTGCAGATCGACGAGCCGGCTATTGTGACCGGACTCACCGAAACGGACATTGCGCTGCTTGAGACGATCTACCGGCAACTATCCGCTGCGGTTCCTGGCCTGAAGCTGATTCTGCAGACGTATTTCGAAGCCGCCGAGCCGCTGGAAGCATTGCTGGCTCTGCCAGTACAGGCCATAGGCCTAGACTTCGTTCATGATGGCGGGGCCAACCTGGAGGCTATCGAACGTCTTGGCTGGCCTGCGGACAAGTATCTGGGTGCAGGCATTATTGACGGACGCAGCATCTGGCGCGCCGATCCCGATGCCAAGCTGGGGCTGATTGCGAAGCTGGCTGTTCATGTACCGCTGGATCGGCTGATTCTCCAGCCATCCGCAAGCCTGCTCCATGTGCCGGTAACGGTGCAGAGCGAAGTCAAGCTGAAGCCCGCCGTGAAGCGGGCGCTGGCCTTCGCTGACGAGAAGCTGGCGGAGCTTGATCTGCTTGCCGCCGCAGCAGGCGGCGATACGGCGAACTGCGCCGCTCAGCTCGCGGAGAGCCGTGATGCGCTTGCCGTCTTCCGCGCACTCCCGGAACGCGGGCGCCGGGATGTGGCCGAGCAGGTCCGCAGGCTGGACAGCCTGCCGGACAGCCGCGGCCTGATCTTCGCCGAGCGCCTCAAGGTGCAGCAGGAGAAGTGGAAGCTTCCGCTGCTGCCGACCACCACCATCGGCAGCTTTCCGCAGACGGCCGAGGTGCGCCAGGCGCGGCTCAAGTGGCGCAAAGGCGTATGGAACCAGGAGCGCTATGACGGGTTTGTCCGCCGCCAGATTGCTGAAGCCATTACACTGCAGGAGGAGCTTGGCCTTGACGTGCTGGTGCATGGGGAATTCGAGCGGACCGACATGGTCGAGTTCTTCGGCGAGAAGCTGGCGGGCTATCTGTTCACCCAGAACGGCTGGGTGCAGTCTTACGGCTCGCGCTGCGTGAAGCCGCCGGTCATCTACGCGGATGTCGCTTTTATCGAGCCGATGACTGTCAAGGAAAGCGTCTATGCCCAGTCGCTGACGAGACTGCCGGTGAAGGGCATGCTGACCGGGCCGGTAACGATTCTGAACTGGTCGTTCGTCCGCGATGACCTTAGCCGGGAAGAGGTGGCCAAACAAATCGCGCTTGCGCTCCGCCATGAAGTGCAGGCGCTGGAGGATGCCGGAATTGAGATGATACAGGTCGATGAGCCGGCGATCCGCGAAGGCCTGCCGCTGAAGGCGGAGGACCATGCGCATTATCTGGATTGGGCGGTACGGTCGTTCCGCACAGCGACGAATCATGTGAAGGATACAACCCAGGTTCATACCCATATGTGCTATAGCGAGTTTAATGATATGATCGGTGCCATCTCCGCCATGGACGCCGATGTAATCTCAATTGAGACCTCGCGCAGCCACGGGGAGCTGATCGCCGCTTTTGAAGAAGATGATTACGATAAAGGCATTGGCCTTGGCGTCTATGATATCCATAGTCCGCGTGTGCCGGAGGTGGAGGAAATGACCCAGAATATTGAGCGGGCGCTGCGCGTGCTGGATGCCGGGCAATTCTGGATTAATCCGGACTGCGGGCTGAAGACACGCGGCTGGGAGGAGACGGAGGCTGCGCTGCGCAACATGGTGCAGGCGGCAGGGCTGGTGCGGGAGAAAACACTTGATAATCATTCTCAATCTTGCTAAAATGAGAACAAGAAAGAAGGAACCGTGGAGGGTTCCTTCTGGGCTGTAGCTTATTTGCTTTCAAAGGTTTTGCAGTCTGTTTCATCAGCTTGTGAAGGCTGCTTGGAGCTGTGGTAAGCAACAAAGATGGATTCGGCGTTGCATTTGTTCTCTTCAGCCCAATAGGTGCAGGAATTTACAGCGCATTTTACGTCTTTTGCCATGAGGGTCTCACCTCCCCTTATTGTGGAATGGCGGCATCCTTACATGAACTCTTCTGATCGGCAAGGTGGAGCTTGTCCGAACAGAGCCTAACCCTTATCCCGTATGGATATAGGGTTTTTTGGCGTGGTTTGTCTTCAAGAGACACCATCATTGTAGCAGATAACCCAGGCATTTCGCAAACAGGAAACGGTTTCCCGGCTGGAAAAATTTCCGGTATTCTGCAACCTTCCAGCTTTTGGATCGTCAGAGAAATAAGGCGAAAGAGACTAATAGACAAAGAGCTCATCTCGCCGCAGCAATCTGTACAAAAGAAGCGGATTTTTCACTACACTTTTGGAGGAATGAGCATGCACAAACGGGGTCAGCATTATCTGCATTATGTACTCGGGTTATTGATGCTTGCAGTGGTTTTGGCGGGATGCGGGGCGGGAGGCAACAGCGATTCTGCGAGCGATTCGGGTGCGGTGGCAGACACTTCCACGATGAAGCAAGACTTTAGCAGCGAAGCGGCTGCAAACACTGCATCGGACGGTGCGCCGCTGGCGAAAGGTAAACAGAGCGAAGCGGCGGCGCTCGATACAACCCAGGCTGTGGCTGCCGGTGACGGAAGCCAGGCCGTGAAGAGCCCGGATGCGGAGCAATCGGCAAAAGGGGCGGCGGGGTTTACCGGCAGCGATGTTGTGGCTGGACTGAACAAGAAGCTGATTTATCACGCTAACCTAACCATGGAAGTGGCGGATTATGGCGCGGCACAGACGGATGTGCGGAATATGATTACCCTTGCGAACGGCTATATTATCGAATTTAAGGAAGACCTGTCCGAATATGAGCAGGGCGGAAGCTTTATTTTCAAAGTCCCGGCCTCCGGCTTTTCATCTTTTCTGAACAGTCTGGAGAAGGTGAAGCATGAGAAGCTTCAGCGCAGCATTCAGGGACAGGATGTTTCGGAGGAATATGTGGACCTCGAATCACGCCTCAAAGCCAAGGAGCTGATGGAGAGCCAATATATTGAGTTTATGAAAAAAGCGACCAAATCCTCGGACCTTGTGGCCTTTGCCAACCAGCTTGGCACCATTCAGGAGGAAATTGAACAAATCAAGGGCAGAATGCGTTACATTGACCAGAATGTCTCCTTTTCAACGGTGGAGCTTCGTCTGTACGAGACAGATAAGAGTGCAGATGTTAAGAAGGAGAAGGAGCAAGATCCGCTGCTGGGCCGTGCTTCTGATGCGCTCCAGGGCAGTATGAAGGCTTTAACGGTGATGTTTCAGTGGCTGTTTGTGTTCCTGGCCGGCGCGCTTCCGGTACTGATTATTGCTGCGGTAATCGTGGCGGTTGTGCTCTGGTTCTTTAGAAATGCAAAGCGGAAGGATGATGAATCCATCCGGCGCCTCCGGGAGCTGAACCGCGGCAAGCAACCAACGTCAAGCCCTGAGGATGATGAGGAAAAGGAAGAGAAGAAGCCGGAGTAATGGTTAGCAGCCGCCGCAAATAACACAAAAGCCTCGCACCCGAAGCTGACGGGTGCGAGGTTTTGCAGATTGAGGCTGTCATCCTCTCAAGCATGCTGGAACAGCGCACGGTACTCGCCGTAGCCTTCCTGCTCCAACTCTTCCTTCGGTACAAACCGCAGCGCCGCCGAATTGATGCAGTAGCGCAAGCCGCCCGGTCCGGGGCCGTCGTTGAAGACATGCCCAAGATGGGAGTCGGCTGCTTTGCTGCGTACCTCGGTACGGATCATCAGGTGGCTGAGATCGGTTTTCTCCTTGACCGAATAATCGCGGATCGGCCGGGTGAAGCTCGGCCAGCCGCAGCCGGAATCGAATTTATCCCCGGAGCTGAACAGCGGTTCGCCGGATACAATATCGACGTAAATTCCATCCCCGTGATGATCCCAGAATTCGTTGCGAAAAGGCGATTCGGTTGCATTGTTCTGGGTTACTTCATATTGCAGCGGGGTGAGCCTTGCCTTCAGACTGCTTGAATCCTCTTTGTATTTCCAGTGCTCCTCGATAAAAGCATCCCGGCCTGAGCCTTTGCGGTACCGTTTGTAGTGCCCGGGATTCTTGTGATGATAGCCCTGGTGGTACTCTTCGGCAGGGTAAAAGGGTCCCGCCTCAAGAATCGGTGTCACAATGGGAGCGGAAAAACGTCCGCTTGCCTGCAGCGCCGCCTTGGAAGCTTCCGCTTGCTGCCGCTGTTCTTCAGAATGGGTGAAAATGGCTGTGCCATATGAGGTTCCGCGGTCATAAAACTGGCCTCCGGCATCGGTAGGGTCAATCTGCTGCCAGAACAGCTCCAGCAGCTTGCTGTATGGAAAGATATCCGGATTGAACGTAATCTGTACCGCTTCCACATGTCCGGTGGTTTCTGAGCAGACCTCCTCATAGGTTGGGTTGACAGTATGTCCACCCGTGTACCCGGAGACGACCTCAATAATGCCCGGAAGCTCTTCGAAAGGGGATACCATACACCAGAAGCACCCTCCGGCAAATGTTGCTTTTTCCGTCATTAATATCCCTCCATTCACAGAATGCAATTAAATATGTCACAATGTAATTATAAAACAATTATCCGCTGCCTGCCAGCGCCGCCTAGATTCGTGCCTTAGTCTTTCTTTGGTATCAGGAAGCCGGGGCGCAGGGATAAAGCCGCTAGTCCTAACACAGCAATGTAGACCAGGATGGCTATTACAGCGCTTCGCGGATGCTGGAACATTTGACCGCCAAGAAAAGCATATAAGGCGATGCCGGGGATTTTGCCAAGCCCGGATGCGGCGAGATAGCTCCAGAACGGCAAGCCCGCGGTTCCGGCATATATGTTAACGGCAGCCTGCGGAATGAACGGAGCCAGCCGGGCCAGCACAACGGAAGCGAAGGGACGCCGCTGAACAGCCACGGTGAACCTGTCCAGGGCCGGTACAGAAGCCAGATATGCGCTGGCTTTGTCCAAATATAAAGATGTGCCTCTTTTACGCTCTGCAGCTTCTTTATTATTCCCGCCCTGCTTGCGAAACATATATTTCACGATGCTATACATAATCGCCGCAGCAAGGGTTGACGCGCTCCAGCAAATTACTGCACCGGCCAGACTGCCGTAGGCATAGCCGTACAATCCGATGATCAGCTTATAAGGAACGGCAGGAAACAGAGCTATTACAGTAGCTGCAATAATGCCAAGGAATACATTATGATCCTCCCGCAGCCAGGCGAGGATGTCGTTTCTGTAGATGAAGGCGAGGACAATCCCCAAAAGATATAGCAGTATAGTCAGCCATTTTCTCATTTAATTATGCCCTTTCTCCCGCTTGTTCATCTCATCATACTGAAAAAAAGCGAATTAATGAAGCAAAGTTCATTGTTGCCGGGCCTAGTCACGATATAATACTTCTATAAACCAAAGGGAGATACACTCATGAACATTGCTGAACGCAAAAAAGTAGCTATCATCGGCATCGGCGGCATCGCCCGTAAAGTCTATCTGCCGCTGCTCTCCCGTCATGATCAGGCAGAAGTGGTAGGCGTGCTCAGCCACTCTCCGGCAACTGTGCAGGGTACGGTTCATTCTTACCGCTTTCCAAAAGGCACAACAGATCTGAAGGAGCTGCTATCCTGGGACCTGGATGCAGTATTTGTGCATAGCCCTACAACTACCCATTATGATATTGTTATGAAATGCCTGAACCACGGCGTATCGGTATATGTGGATAAGCCATTGTCTTATCATCTGGAGGAATCCCGGCGGATGGCAGAGCTGGCCGCTGATAAGGGGCTGCTGCTGGGTGTAGGCTTTAACCGCCGCTACGCGCCAATGTATATGGCCGCCGCAGCCTGGCTGGAAAAAGCCGGCGGTATCAGCGCCTGCCATGCGTTCAAGCACCGGACGAAGGTGCAAGCCGGCAGCAGCCGTGAGACGGTCCATGATGATCTGATTCATATGCTGGATTTGCTGCTCTGGCTGTGCGGCGGGGATGCAGAACTGCTGTACGGCAGCCTCAAATCTGACGATGCCGGGCGATTGCTTCAGTCCTCCGGCGTGCTCGGCTGGAATCATGGTACAACCGGCATGTACAGCATGGTCCGGGACGCCGGTGCAGATCTGGAGAAGCTGGAGCTGCACGGCCACGGCCGGTCCGTGGAAGTTGTGGATATGGAGCGGGCAACACTCTATGAGAACGGAAAGCTTCCGCGTACGCAGGGTTTTGGAAGCTGGGATACCATCCTTGAGCGCAGAGGGTTCAGCGGTGTGGTAAATGATTTTTTGAATAACTTGAACACCCCGGAGCAATGCGGGGTTTCTGCTTCAGCCGTCCTGTCCAGTCATGAGCTGGCAGCGAAGCTTGCGGATTGACATGAGGAGCAGAAGGGAGGAAGCAGCATGGACGATTACAGCAAATCAATGGAAGAAAGAATTATCGAGAGCTACAAGCGGGATGAGGAAATGATGATCCTGGTCTTTGCCCAGTGGTGCGTGAACAATAGCCTGGACCCGCACGTTTTGTATCTGCAAGCCTACCCGCAGCAGGAAGGAAATGTGGCGCTGAGCAACGCACTGGCATTGACGGTTCCCAAGGAGGAAGCCGGAGATATATCCGACGATACGGTTCTTGGGGTATTGTCTCTTTACAGCAATGATGATCTGGCTTATGCGGTAACCCAGGCAATTGCCGGGAGAAAACCGCCACTAGGAACAAAGGATTGACAACCGGGATATACTAACTATGGCCGGGTGAACTTTTTTTTGGCAAACGATGTTCATTGTGTTATAAATGTGTTAAAATTATATATACTAACTTATTGTAAGTTTGACAAGTGAGAGGTGAGAATAATGGAAGAACATCAGTTGACGATGTGCCCTCGATTCGAAACGGCCTTCTCCTTCTTAGGCAAGCGTTGGAATGGACTTATTATTCAGACATTGATGAGCGGACCGAAGCGTTTCAAGGATATTTCCGGTCTGATCCCATCCATGAGCGATAAGATGCTGTCCGAACGAATGAAGGACCTGGAATGTGAAGGGATTCTGGTGCGCCATGTGTACCCGGAAACACCCGTGCGCATCGAGTATGAGTTGACAACCAAAGGCCGGGCGCTTGAGCCGGTCATGCAGCAGATTCAGACTTGGGCCGAGAGCTGGGTTGAGTAGCACCCGCTTTAGAGAGTCCGTTGATAGCCTCTTTTCACAGTCTGTGAGAGGGGCTTTTTCAATTTTTTGCTTGATTTTAACAAAGAAAACTTGCACTTTTGACAGTAGAATATAATATAATAGAAAAAAACTTTGCTCATCAAGGAGGCGAGGAAGATGACAACCACCTTGTTTTCCCGGGAAATAACCTATGGAAAAGAAGATGTTGCAATACTTGAGAACGCTTCGATCAGAGTGCAGCTCATTTACGACAAAGTGTTGTTCATGCTCCACAGCCACCTTCCTGCTTCTGTGTGGGATGCGTGGATTGGCGTACCTTATGAGATTATTTCTTCCTTGTACAAGGGGGATAACGATAGCGGCAGCGTTTTTCAAAAATGGATTCAAAGTCCCTCAGGCTGGAAATGTATCGGCTGTGAACGGCATTGCCTTGAGCCTTCTGCAGGTCCGGTGATCCCCTCTTCCGGTAAGCAGCGTTTGTTCACCTTCCACAACGGAGTTCGGCAGAGCATGGTGCTTCAGGCGGTGATTTGGTCCATGTATGAGAATACGGTGCTTTTCCAGCCCTATTTGGGCGGCGAGGCTTTTCTGGATGCGGACGATTTGGATACGATCTCCACATACTTCGTACCCACCTATCTGAGCAAGCAGCGTCTGATCGAGAACGGCAAGCCGTGCAAAGAATATCAGGAACAGAACATTAGAATATTCCAGGAATGGTTATCCGCTCCCGACCTGGTGCTTCAGTGGAACGGAGGACTGACCGAAGGCCGCTGGATGACCGGCGTCTATGTGGATCATTCCCGTTTTGCCGGGCTGGGCCCCTATCTGAAGGATGCGCAGGGCAAGCGGACGTATATGCGGGCTACGGTATCGGGTTAAGTTATATAAATTGAACTAAAGAAAATATGAAAAGGGCCGAAGTGACGAAGGGGAAGTTTGGATACTTACGGAGCGGTAGCGACCGCCTTTGTCTGCGGATTTCCACCGCGAAGAGCGGTATATAATCAAGAAATCTGCAGGCGGGCAGCGGCCGGAAGTCCAAACATTCCCCGCAGTTACGACCAGACCCCAACATGAAATCTATAGTCAACTTATATAGTTCTGAAGTTCATTAAATTTTTTTATATTTAGTGCGTACAATCACAAGCTGGCTCTCCCGCTGGCGTTAAGGTGAAGGGGTAAGAAGAAACCTAAACCAACAACCTGAGGGAGGGCCAACATGGCGGCCAAACAAATGAATAATACAACTACGGGAGTACAGGACGGTTTTTCCGGTGAAGCAATGGTCAGAGATATCGTGCTGCAATTTCCCAAAGCTGCGGATTACTTCAAAGCACAGCGGATTGACTTTTGCTGCGGAGGAGCTAAGCCGCTTACGGAGGCGGCAGCAGAGAAGGGGCTTGATACGGAGTCAGTCATCCAGGATCTGAACAAGCTGCTGGAGGAACATCCGGTATTGGAGGAGGGGGAGGACACCGCCTGGAACGAGGCCTCTTCCGAAGATCTGGTTAATTATATCGTGAATAAGCACCACCGTTATTTGCGTGAGGAGCTGCCGCTAATCGCTCAGAATGTAACCAAGGTTTTCCGCGTGCACGGTGAGGATTCTCCGCATTTGGCCGAGGTTTACCGCCTGTTCCATACGCTGCGGGAGGACTTGCTTCAGCATACGGCTCAGGAAGAGGAGAGCGAATTTCCGAAAATGCTGGCTTACTCGAACCATCCGACTCCGGAAGGCTTGGCTGAGCTGCACGGCCTGCTGCATACGCTGGAAGAGGAGCATGACGGAGCTGGCGAAATTCTACGCGAGCTTCGGAGAGTTACAAATGATTTCACACCACCGGAGCATGCCTGCACGACTTATCGCTTAACCTACGCGCGGCTGGAGGAGCTGGAAGGAATGACCTTTGAGCATGTGCATCTGGAGAACAATATTTTATTCCTGCGCTACCAGTAAAATATTTGTGCTGCGTCCAAAGTCCCTGCGGGGGCTTTTTTTATATAGTAAGAAAGCAGCAAAATTTGAGAACCGGTCTTATTTGCGTTATTCTTAAAAGGACTATATACATAATAATTAAGTGCCTGAATAGCTGCGGAGGCTGGAATCGGGCGGGAGAGGCGGTGCCAGAAATGCCCTCAAGATTTCTGTGGCGGATATTGCTTGGAATTATCATCATTGCAACAGCAGGCGGCTGCTCTTCTGTTCTTGGTACCACGGCTGACGGGAGCAATTCGGGAGCCCGAAATGATGGACCGACATTTTCGCTGATGGTCGGAGACAGTGAGCTGGCCGGAAGCTCCGGCAGACAGCTCAGCGAAGCCTACAAGTCTGGAATCTCGCTGCTTGAATTGCTTAAGAGCAGCGGAGTCGCCACATTTGCCGCAGACGGCTTAAGTATTCTGAGCGTGAACAAGGTGTTCCTGAGTCCGGAATGGGTCTGGGAGATTCATATGGACGGCAAAAAAATAACCGACTGGAATAGTAATGTTGACCGCGATGACAGCATAATTATTGCGGCGAAGCCGGCAGCGGGCGGTGCTGAGCTGCAGCCGGTCCTGCTCTCCATCAACGGAGGGAGCGAGCAGCCGGAGCTGACGCATTCATATGTGCAGCCATATACGGAGGACCTGACTGTAAGAAGCATGCTGAAAGGCAGCGAAATGGTGCAATTGGCTGAAGACAACAGGACGGTGACAACGGTTATGGATTATGCTCCGCTCAGCAATGAGGCATGGAAGCTGAAGGTGAATGGCAAGCCGCTGCTGGACAGCGGAATTGATATGAAGCTTAGGCCACAGGATACACTGGAAATTCTGCTTGCGTTACGTTGATTTAGGATTGTATAGCCAGCTTTCTTACTGCTTATGGCATAGGAAGCTGGCTATTTTTATCTGTATGCGCACATAACTATTGATCCCGAAAAGGTGTGAAATGTTTCACATTTGTTGTGATTGGAATCACAAATACCCTTCAAATTTCAACCGTATAATTTCACTATATAGGAAGTTGTGACGAAGTCCAGGAGCTTGAAGGAGGGTCTTAAAAGTGACAGTGGAGAAAGAAAAATTAGTACTTATAGGCAATGGGATGGCAGGCGTAGGCACTATTGAACAAATATTGAAGCTGGGCGGTGCTTATGATATCACCATCTTCGGAAGTGAGCCGCATCCCAATTACAATCGGATTATGCTGTCCTACGTCCTTGAGGGCAGTAAAACAATCGGGGACATCATTCTTAACGACCGCAAGTGGTACGAGGATAACAACATTACCCTGCATACAGGAGCTACCGTCACCCGGATTGATGAAGCGGCACGGCTGATCATTACGGATAACGGAATGACCGTTCCTTATGACAAAGCTATTATCGCAACGGGTTCGAATTCTTTCATCCTTCCTATTCCCGGCAACAACAAAGAAGGCGTTGTAGGCTTCCGCGATATTGCGGATTGCGACGCTATGCTGGCTGCGGCTAAGCAGTACAGAACGGCAGCGGTTATCGGCGGAGGTCTGCTGGGGCTGGAAGCGGCCAAAGGACTCGTGAACCTGGGGATGGATGTTACAGTCGTGCATCTGCTGGAGGATCTGATGGAGCGGCAACTGGACCGCAATGCTTCTTCGATGCTGCAGAGCGAGCTTGAGCGCCAGGGTGTGAAATTTGCCATGGGCAAGCAGACCGTCGAACTGACCGGGGAAGAACGTGTGAACGGGCTGCGCTTCAGTGACGGAACGGAACTGGCCGCAGATTTTGTAGTAATGGCGGTCGGAATTAAGCCGAACACGCTGCTTGCCCAAGAGAGCGGCATCACCGTTAATCGCGGAATTGTGGTCAATGATTATCTGCAGACCTCGATGGCGGATGTATATTCCGTTGGCGAGTGTACAGAACACCGCGGGATTTGCTACGGTCTGGTAGCTCCGCTGTTTGAACAGGGTATGGTGCTGGCCAAGCATCTGTCCGGTGTCCCTACCCAGCCGTATGAAGGCTCGGTCGTATCGACCAAGCTGAAAATTTCCGGAGTGGATGTCTTCTCAGCCGGTGAATTCATTGAAACTGCGGAGCACACAGTAATCTCTGCCAAAGATGAATGGAAGCGGACCTACAAGAAGATTTTGCTCAAAAATAACATCATCGTCGGTGCGGTTCTGTTCGGCGATGTTACGGAATCGGCCAATCTGCAAAAGCTGGTCAAGCAGGGTGCGGAAATGACCGACGAAATTTATGGTGAGGTTATGGGCGGCGGCGGAGCCAAGAAAGGCTTGTCCGTCGAAGCTATGGCTGATGAAGAGATTGTCTGCGGCTGTAACGGCGTGACCAAAAAAGCGATTGTCGATGCCGTTACCGAGAATGGTTTTACCACTGTTGATGAGATCAAAGCCTGCACCGGAGCTACCCGCTCCTGCGGCGGCTGCAAGCCGGTTGTTGAGCAGATTCTGCAATTTGTGCTTGGCGACAGCTTCCAGCAAAGCGCGAAGCAGGGCATTTGCACCTGTACCTCGCTCAGCCGGGATGAAATCGTGGCAGAAATTACAGCCAAAGGCCTGAAAACAACTAAAGAGGTAATGAATGTGCTGGGCTGGAAACAAGCCGAAGGCTGCTCCAAATGCCGTCCGGCAGTGAACTATTATCTCGGAATGATCTATCCGGACACCCATGAGGATGAGAAGGAATCACGTTTCGTCAATGAACGGATGAGCGCCAACATTCAGAAGGATGGTACCTTTACCGTTGTTCCGCGTATGTACGGGGGGGTTACGACACCGGAAGATTTGAAGAAAATTGCCGATGTCTCCCTGAAATATGATGTGAAGGTTGTGAAGGTAACCGGCGGACAGCGTTTGGACCTGATCGGCGTGAAAAAAGAGGATGTGCCCAAGGTATGGGAAGAGCTGGATATGCCATCCGGTTATGCCTACGCGAAATCGCTGCGTACAGTAAAGACCTGTGTAGGCTCGCAGTTCTGCCGCTTTGGCACACAGGACTCTATGGGTATGGGAGCTATTCTTGAGCGCAAGTATGAACGGCTAGATTTTCCGGCCAAGTTCAAAATGGCAGTGAACGGCTGTCCGCGCAACTGTGCGGAATCCTGCACGAAGGATATCGGCATCGTCGGCAATGACGGAGGCTGGGAAGTATTTATCGGCGGAAATGGCGGAATTAAGCCGCGTATCGCTGACTCCTTCTGCAAAGTGAAAACCGATGAAGAGTTAATCGAGGTCTGCTCTGCTGTGATGCAATTTTACCGCGAAACCGGCAACTATCTCGAACGAACCTCCGAGTGGGTAGAGCGTATGGGACTGGAGCAGATTCAGCAAGTGATTCTGGAGAATGAAGACAACCGTAAGGAGCTGGCTGCACGGATTGATTTTGCCCTGGCACAGGTTTCTGATCCCTGGAAAAAGATGCTTGACGACAAAGATACGCGTACTGCGCTTTTTGAGCAGGCAAGAGTCTGATTCACAGCGACTAGGAGAGAGGAGAGAAAACAATGCAATCCACCAAACAAGAATTTACTGTTGGAGCAGTGCAGGATTTCCTGCTGCAGATTGGCCGGGTAGTCAATGCCGGATCTGTGGAGCTGGCTATTTTCCGGACTTCGGATGGAGCGGTCTATGCCATAGAGAACCGCAGTCCTCATCCGAAGGGCGGTCCGCTCGCGGAAGGAATCGTTTCGGGTTATTATCTGTACGATCCGCTGTATGACTGGAAGATCGACCTGCGCAGCGGAGAAGTCCAGGCCCCGGATCACGGCAAGGTAGCAACATATCCGGTTGTGCTGGACGGCGATTTAGTGAAGGTCAGCTTGTAGAGAGAAGGTTCAGCAAATTATTTCAAATAAATAATGGTGGGGTGGAAGGATGTTTACACAAAGCGTGGAGAACATCGTAGAGACAGCGGTTGGCAAACGTGACAAAATGAATGAAAGTCTGCCGAAGTATTTTCTTGCCGCGCTTTTAGCCGGAGCGTATGTGGGAATTGGCATCATCCTGATTTTTTCATTGGGAGCGCCACTTGCGGCGATCAAATCCCCTTTTCAGCCGCTGATCATGGGAGCGTCCTTCGGGATTGCCTTGACCTTGGTCGTCTTTGCAGGCTCGGAACTGTTTACCGGAAACAACATGTTTTTAACCGTAAGCACGCTTGCCGGTCGAACCAGCGTGTGGGATACCGTGAAGAACTGGATCATCGTCTTTGCCGGTAATCTTGCCGGTGCGGTTATACTGGCTCTGCTGATCCAAGGGACGGGATTATTCAAGGCAGCCCCGGTAGATCATCTGATCTTTACCGCAGCCGCCAAAAAAATGAGCCTTCCATTCTCCGAGCTGTTCTTCCGCGGCATTCTCTGTAACTGGCTGGTCTGCCTGTCTCTGTGGATGGCCTCACGCGCCAAAAGCGAGACCGCTAAGCTGGTGCTGATCTGGTGGTGCTTATTCGCCTTTATTGCCAGCGGCTATGAGCATAGTGTGGCCAACATGACGCTGCTGAGCGTAGCGGTGCTGCTGCCAAATCATCCGGAGACAATTTCAGTTGCAGGCTGGGTGCATAACATGATTCCGGTGACTTTGGGCAATATCATCGGCGGAGGCGTGTTTGTCGGCATGGCATACTGGCTGATTTCTCCTGTACGTGCAGCCCGTGCAGCTGTTATACCTGATAAGCAGCAACGGATCAGCTAACCTCTGCTGGCCCTGTGGTCGAATAGACCACAGGGCCTTTTTTTTGTCACTGCAGCCGGAACATGCATGTGTTAAGCTTGGGGGGAATTGAATGAAGGAGTTGTCCGCGAGTGTTGAGCTTCAATCACTTTGGCGTTTACGGGATTTGTCAGCGTGAGGGCAAGCTGCTGGTGATCCGTAAAAGAAAAGGCCCTTATACGGGAAGATACGACCTTCCAGGCGGAAGGCTTGAGGAGAACGAAGGGCTGAGGGATGGGCTGGTTCGGGAGTTTATGGAGGAGACTGGACTCACGGTAAGCGTACAAAGCAATTCGGGAACATTCGATTGTTTTGTGCGTTTTCAAGAGGAAGCCTTCACCCATATGCACCATATAGCCGCTCTATGTACAGTGGAAATTGCCGGGGAAGGAAGGCCTGCCAAGATTGTGGAGTTTGCGGAACAGGATTCTCTGGGGGCCGAGTGGGTGGACTTATCAGAGATTACACTCGACTCTTCTTCACCTGTGGTGGTAGCAGCGGCGGAATGGCTGAGTAATGGAATCCTGCCAACTGAGACGAGGTATTATGATGATTGGGAAACGAAGAACCAACCAACTCCATAAAAAAAGACGCCGGACGGGGCGTCTTTGACCACTCTATTGGTAATACGAATGATAGGGTCATATATGATTCAGTGAGGTGAATAGAGGGTATTGTTGTTAGGAAATTAAATGCGGCAAATTTCATTAGGGCAAAGTTCACAATGGCAGATCTCTTGGAGCATTGCAAGATCCTTGATGACGATCATGCCGTTCTCGTATTCTACAGCATCCTTTTTACGCAGGTCGCTCAGCATCCGGTTGACGCTCTCACGGGTAGCGCCGATCATGTTGGACAGATCCGTATGCGTAATTTTTTTGTTGATCAGAATGCTGTCGCCGTTCTTCTCGCCGTAGGTGTTGCCGAGCCGAATCAGTGTGGAGCAGAGTGCGCCAGGTTTGCCGTACATCATCAGATCACGGAATTTCGTTTGGGTGAGACGGTGATGGATACCCATCCATTTCATAAAGTCGATAGCAAAATCACAATGCTGGCAGATCAGAATCTCCAGATCCTTCTGCTCAATGATTCCAACTTCACTCTCTTCAATTACTTCGGCTGTGAAGCTGTGCTTGGTGCTAAAGAACGGGTCGGCCTGGCCTACCATGTCACCGGCTTGGTACATATAAAGAATGAGTTCCTTGCCTTCATCAGTAGATTTGGTTAGCTTCACACGTCCACGTTTGATATAAAACAATTTATCCGAATAGTCGCCTTCCCAGAACAAATGAGAGCCTTCTGGAACCATACGTTCTTTCATTGTGACCAAAAGTCGGTTAAAGTTCTGTTCGGAGAAACAGTTTGTATTTCCGTGGGCTTCGATAACATTGTAATGTTCCTTGATCATAATCGACATCCCCTTTATTCCCTCAGTTTTTCAGTAAATTTTAAATTAATTATACCTTGAAATTCCTCTTTATGGGTAAAGATTTTCGCGAAAAAGTGTCGAATTTTTAACATTGTGATAATTTTCACTTCAAAAGTGTGATATTTAATATGTTTTTGAGCTGGAATTGGAATAAAAATATAATAAAAACCATATTATGGAAGTTGTTTCCTGTGGTGCACAGATAATGAGAAACGTTACCCAATTGGCTTTCTCCATACTCAAGATGATTCAGCTTTTTTGATCATAGCGCAACGGGCAAGGATTTTTCAACTCTGTTCTCGTAACCAAAGACCTCTCACGAGTTGCTTGACTCAATGGGAGGTCTTTGCTTATTGGATGAAATTTGTTACTATACGCTAAATTTTTGCTGTACTGTTTGGACAAGCATGTAATATAATGTAATTATTAACCATAAAAATGTCAGGTGGTGAAGCCATTTGTCATGGGAACCGGCGGGGTTTATGTTTTTCTCAACCATTGAGGGGGTGGGGATATTCGCCATGATGATGTCGTTCTTCAGGTTGAAGGCGACGGACTATACTTGGCCTGCGTTGTTTATTATTTTGCTGATGAACCTGCAGAGCTTTGTGCTGCGGAATGATCTCAATCTGTCTTTTCTGGTTCCGATTATTAACATTATGCTCTTTATATTTCTGCTGACAGTAGTCATTAGAATTCCAATTATATGGTCTTCTATTATAGCCATTTTTGGTTATCTGGCATTTAGCATCATACAAGTATTGCTCGTCTTATTGTTCTTTGGCTCCATTTCCCATTCACAGACCTCGGTAATTAACGAATACGGAGGTCAATTCATATCGGGTTCGACCAGCATTTTTCTGGCGTGGTTTTGTTTCAAGCTCGGCATTGGCTTTACCTTTGATTTTGAAAGGCTGAGGCTGCGCTGGGAGGGAACGCTGGTGGCTTTACTGATTGTGATTTTCTTTCTGCTGTTCTCTTTGATCATGTACAAGAATGAGATAGGCTGGTACATTTTTTTCTTCATAAGCGCCTTTGCCTTTTTAATGTACTACTCAATTAGAAAGGAGAAAATGAATGATTGAGCTGCTCGCTGCAAAAATGGCATTTTCGCTAAAACGCTCCGTACCGGATCATCCATCCTCGGTCGAAGTTTTTAAATTTGCGATTGCGATGATGCTTAATGTGATATTTATTGTACTCGCGACTTTGGGCATCTCCCTCTTTACCGGTCACACAGGGGAGGCTGCAGCAATCCTTATCTCGTTCGCGCTGCTCCGCCAATTAACAGGAGGCATTCATCTCAAATCTAATCTGCAGTGCACCGTTGTCTCCACATTGACGTTTACTGGCATCTCATTGCTTGTTTTACCTGAGTTATGGACTGTTTTGGCAACAACAGCGGCCCTGCTTGCAATTCTGCTCCTGGCTCCGGTAGGCATAGATCAGCAATCGAGGATTCCTCCAAAGTATTTTCCTTATATGAAGCTTGCGGCCCTGCTGCTTGTTGCTTCCAATTACTTCATTTTATCACCGGTGCTTGCGCTCAGCTTTCTCGCCCAGAGCGTTACGCTGGTGCTTGGAAAGGTGGTGAGATCATGAATCTGGTAGCAAACATACTGACCAAAGTTGCAGAGGCGACGGTAGGAACGAATTGTTTTTTATTTTGGTACAAAGGGGACATCCCGGCTGAACTTTTAAAAAAATAGTTGAGAAAGCAGGTTGATTCCATGAATGCTATATCCGTTACTGAAACTGCTGACGGATCTGCCGGGATCATCACTGTTGGCTTAGAGCGCATCTTGTTTCTTAAGTGCAATACCTTCGAATCACAGTCTATCCTGGTACATACGAGGGATGGCGTATATTACATCATGGGGCCCTTGCGTTACTGGGTGAACGCGCTTAACAGCACCGGATGCCACTTCAGCATCGTAGATCGGGGAACTGCGGTCAACATTGATAACGTGGAGCGTCTGGAGAGAACATATAAGGTTGCTTATTTTGACAATATGAGCAGTCAGACTTCTATTAGCTGTACGATTGCCTATCACCGTTACAGACTTGTAGAACAAGAATTAACCCGAATGAATCCAAACATCATCGTTTGTTGAGGCTAATGCTAGGGGACTGTCCAATGACAGTTCCTTTTTTTCTGGATATGCGCAGGTACATACCCGAGGGAATGCGGGGATAGTAACGGGAAATGATGAATTTCATAAATAAAAGCACATATAATATGGGAATTACCCCTTAATTTCAATAAATGAAAGCGCTTTGAAAACGAATCAAAAAAAACTTTATACTTTGTGAAAGATTTCACTATGCAAGACGAAGAGAATGTGATAAGATAAATGTGTAGAGAAAAACAACCTAAAAATTGACAGGAGGACGAGGGAGATGGCAGTTAAGAACGAAGTCGCCGCCCAAGTGAAACAAACCACCGCTGAAGAGTATATTCAGACTTTGGTGGATAAAGCAAAGAAAGCTCAAGAAGCTTACATGGCGCTGGATCAAGAGCAAGTTAACACAATCGTTCATGCAATGGCACTCGCAGGTCTCGACAAGCATATGTACCTGGCTAAGCTGGCTGTAGAAGAAACTGGCCGCGGAGTATACGAAGACAAAATTACGAAGAACATCTTCTCAACTGAATATATCTGGCACGGAATCAAATACGACAAAACAGTAGGCGTTGTTGAAGACAACCAATATGACAGCTTCCAAAAGATTGCTGAACCAGTCGGAATCATTATGGGGATCACTCCTGTAACGAATCCAACATCCACCACGATGTTTAAAGCACTGATTGCAGCGAAGACACGTAATCCTATTATATTCGGTTTCCATCCATCTGCGCAAGAGTGTAGTTCCGCAGCAGCAAAAATTCTTCATGATGCAGCCGTTAAAGCCGGCGCTCCTGAGAATTGCATTCAATGGATCGAACTGCCAACGATGGATAAAACAAACGCACTGATGAACAATCCGGACGTTGCGCTTATCCTGGCAACCGGCGGATCGGCAATGGTAAAAGCAGCTTATAGCTGCGGTAAACCGGCTCTTGGCGTAGGTCCTGGTAACGTGCCTGCCTTCATTGAAAAGAGTGCCGATATTGATCAGGCGGTAACCGATATTATTCTGTCGAAGACTTTTGACAATGGTATGATCTGTGCTTCCGAGCAAGCTGTTATCATTGAAGAAGCCATCTTTGATCAAGTGAAGAAAAAAATGATCGCCAACGGCTGCTACTTTGTTAATAAAGAAGAAGCTGCTAAGCTGACAAGCGGCGCAATGAACGTTGAAAAATGCGCAGTGAACCCGGCAATCGTTGGTCAATCCGCAGTGAAGATCGCTGAAATGTGCGGCATTCAAGTTCCGGCAGGCACTAAGATCCTGGTAGCTGAGCTTGAGGGCGTAGGTACTAAATATCCGCTGTCCGCTGAGAAATTGAGTCCGGTTCTTGCTTGCTACAAAGTCAAGAATGCTGATCAAGGTATCGAACGTGCAGCACAAATTGTTGAGTTTGGCGGTATGGGCCACAGCTCGGCTATCCACTCGAACAATGAAGAAGTAATCATGAAGTTCTCTAACCGTCTGCAGACCGGACGTATTCTCGTCAACTCGCCATCGACTCACGGCGCAATCGGCGATATCTACAATACGAACATCCCTTCATTGACTCTGGGCTGCGGATCTTACGGCCGCAACTCGGTATCGCAGAACGTTACTGCCATCAATCTGATCAACGTGAAAAGGGTGAACCGTCGTACCGTGAATATGCAATGGTTTAAAGTACCTGACAAGATTTACTTCGAAAAAGGCGCTACTCAATACCTGGCCAAAATGCCTGACATCACTCGGGTTGCTATCGTCACTGACCCTATGATGGTTAAACTGGGCTATGTGGAAAGAGTTGAACATTATCTGCGTCAACGTCAAACACCTGTAGCAATTGAAGTGTTCTCGGAAGTTGAACCGGACCCATCGACAACTACTGTAGAAAAAGGTACTGCCATGATGAACAGATTCCAACCGGACTGCATCATCGCACTTGGCGGCGGTTCCCCTATGGATGCTGCAAAAGGCATGTGGTTATTCTATGAACATCCGGACGCTGATTTCAACGGCCTGAAACAAAAATTCATGGATATCCGCAAACGCGTATACAAATTCCCTAAGCTTGGAAACAAAGCGAAATTCGTAGCGATTCCTACAACTTCGGGTACAGGTTCTGAAGTGACTTCGTTCGCGGTTATTACAGACAAAACAACGGCTAATAATACTAAATACCCGCTCGCTGACTATGAGCTGACTCCAGACGTTGCAATCATCGACCCTGAGTTTGTATACAGCTTGCCAAAAACTGCTGTTGCCGATACAGGTATGGACGTATTGACACATGCCATCGAAGCTTATGTTTCCGTAATGGCTAGTGACTACACTGACGGTCTGGCTATCAAGGCTATCCAATTGGTATTCCAATACCTTGAAAAATCGGCGCTCGAAGGCGATAAGCTGGCCCGTGAAAAAATGCATAACGCTTCTACACTTGCTGGTATGGCTTTTGCCAACGCATTCCTGGGCATCAACCACAGCTTGGCACACAAATGGGGCGGTCAATATCACACAGCTCATGGACGCACCAATGCCATCCTGTTGCCGCACGTTATCCGTTACAATGCTAAGAAACCTACGAAGTTCGCTTCGTTCCCTAAATATTCGCACTTTGTAGCTGACGAGCGTTATGCGGAGATCGCACGCATCCTGGGATTGCCTGCACGCACAACTGAAGAAGGCGTAACAAGCCTGATCAATGCAATCCGCGATATGAACAAAAAACTCGGCATCGAAGAGTCGTTCCAAGTGCTTGGCTTTGATCCTAAGGACTTCGAATCCCGCGTAGATTATCTGGCTGACCGCGCATTTGAAGACCAATGCACAACTGCCAACCCTAAGCTGCCGCTGGTTTCCGAGCTTGCTGACGTATACCGTAATGCATTCTACGGCAAATTCGAAAACTAATTAGCAACCGCTAGATAAACAAGTAGTTTATAGGGTAATATGGGACTGGATGTAAGTGACAAATATCACCGAAAGAGTGATATTTGTCACAGTCCATTTCCAGAAAATAAACTAAAATGTTTATATAAACAACGATCCCGGTTATGAAGAAGCTATTGTGAATTTTTTTACAACCAACCATATCTTTGGGATCACGAGACACGGGATTAACCTTCAAGCCCGCGATCTCTACAAATATAATAAATATAAATGGAGGGATTTAGCATGTCGGTGATTGAAAAAGATGTACAAGAAGTAAAATCGGGTTGGAGAAGTTTCGTAAAAGGCAAATGGGCTAAGAAAGTCGATGTTAATGAATTTATTTCCAAGAACATCAAGCCTTATGAAGGAAGCGAAGATTTCCTCGTAGGTCCTACCAGCAACACAACTGAACTGTGGAAGATTATCTCCCAACTGAGCAAAGAAGAAAGAGAAAGAGGCGGCGTATGGGACATTTCCCTGGATACTGTCTCCACTATTACATCCCACAAACCAGGTTACATCAACAAGGACTTAGAACAAATTGTTGGGGTACAGACTGATGCTCCTTTCAAACGTTCCATTCAACCGTTCGGCGGTATCAAAATGATGATCGATGCCACCAAAGCTTACGGCTTTGAGCTTCCGAACAACATTGTTGAAATGTTCACGAATATCCGCAAAACGCATAACCAAGGCGTATTTGATGCATATACACCAGAAATGAGAGCCGTGCGTAAATCAGGCGTTATCACAGGTCTTCCTGATGCCTACGGCCGCGGACGCATCATCGGCGACTACCGCCGTATTGCTCTGTACGGTATTGATTTCCTGATCAAAGACAAGAAACAACAACTAGCCGAGCTTGAAGTTGATTCCATGACTGAAGAAGTAATTCGTCTGCGTGAAGAGCTGTCCGAGCAAATTCGCGCTCTGGGCGAACTGAAAGAAATGGCTGCTGCACACGGTATGGATATTTCCAAACCGGCTAACAACTTCAAAGAAGCTACTCAATGGGTGTACTTCGGTTATCTGGCAGCCGTTAAAGAACAAAACGGTGCCGCAATGTCCCTGGGACGTGTATCCTCCTTCCTGGATATCTATGCACAACGTGATTTCGAAGAAGGTACTCTTACTGAAGAACAAGCACAAGAAATCGTTGACCATTTCGTAATGAAACTGCGTATCGTGAAATTCCTGCGTACGCCTGACTATAACGAACTGTTCTCCGGTGACCCTACTTGGGTAACTGAGTCCATCGGCGGTATGGCTGAAGACGGAACAACCCGCGTAACTAAGAACAGCTTCCGCTTCCTGCATACCCTGTACAACCTGGGACCAGCTCCAGAACCAAACTTGACTGTTCTGTGGTCTGAAAGACTTCCTGAAGCGTTCAAGAAATACTGTGCTAAGGTTTCCATCGAGACTAGCGCTATCCAATATGAGAATGACGATGTAATGCGTCCATACTGGGGTGAAGATTACGCGATTGCTTGTTGCGTATCCCCAATGCGTATCGGTAAACAAATGCAGTTCTTCGGCGCCCGCGCCAACCTTGCAAAAGCTCTGCTGTATGCAATTAACGGCGGTGTAGATGAGAAATCCGGCGTACAGGTTGGTCCTGAATTCCCGGCAATCACTTCGGAATATCTCGATTACAACGAAGTTATGAAACGCTTCAAACCAATGATGGAGTGGCTGGCTAAGACATATGTTAATACGCTGAACATCATCCACTACATGCATGACAAATATTCCTACGAACGTATCGAAATGGCGCTGCATGACCGCGACATTCTGCGTACGATGGCTTGCGGTATTGCCGGATTGTCTGTTGCTACTGACTCCCTGAGCGCAATTAAATACGCTAAGGTTAAACCGATCCGCAACGAACAAGGTATCGCAATCGACTTCGAAACCGAAGGTGAATTCCCTTGCTACGGCAACAACGACGATGCTGTTGACAGCATTGCAGTTGAACTGGTTGAAACCTTCATGTCCATGATCCGCAAACACAAAACTTACCGTGATGCTATGCCTACCCAATCGGTATTGACGATCACTTCGAACGTTGTATACGGTAAGAAGACAGGTACTACTCCTGATGGACGTAAGAAAGGTGAACCGTTCGCTCCAGGTGCTAACCCAATGCACGGACGCGACAAGAAAGGCGCCCTGGCTTCCCTGAACTCTGTTGCCAAACTGCCGTACTCCGACGCACAAGACGGTATTTCCAATACGTTCTCAATCGTTCCTAAGGCATTGGGTAAAGAAGAAGAATCCCGCAAGTCCAACCTGGTCTTCATGATGGACGGATACTTCCACAATAACGCTCAGCACTTGAACGTTAACGTATTTAACCGTGAACAACTGCTCGACGCTATGGATCACCCAGAAAACTATCCACAATTGACAATTCGTGTATCCGGCTATGCTGTTAACTTCATCAAGCTGACTCGCGAACAACAAATGGACGTTATCAACCGTACATTCCACGGTACAATGTAATAACTAAGCTTATTGCTTAAGCTTTAGGTTACAGTGTAATAGCTGCAAGGTGGTACCGCCCTTGTCTCAAGGGCGGTACTCTCTTGTTCAAAATTGTTTTAAATTTTAAATTTCGGAAGGATGACATCATATGGCTAACGGACATATACATTCTTTAGAAACCTTCGGAACCGTTGACGGACCAGGTATTCGTTTTGTTCTATTTATGCAGGGCTGCCTGTTGAAATGTCAGTATTGCCACAACCCGGACACCTGGGGGCTCAATGAAGGTAGAGAAATGAGTATCGAACAGGTACTCGCCGAAATTGAGCCTTATCTGAATTATTATCGTACTTCCGGTGGGGGACTGACCGTTTCGGGCGGCGAACCTACCCTACAGGCGCATTTTGTGAAGCAATTGTTCAGCGAAGTGAAGAAACGCTGGAATTTGCACACTACACTCGATACTAACGGGTATAATGAAGGCGATAAAATTAACGATTTGCTTGATTTGACTGATCTGGTGCTGCTTGATTTGAAGCATATTGACGATGAGGCGCACATCAAGTTGACGGGCAAATCTAATGACCGTACGTTAAAGCTGGCCCGCTGGTTGTCTGACCATGGCCGTAAGATGTGGGTCCGTCATGTGTATGTGCCAGGAATTCATGACCGTGAAGAGGACTTGCTCAATTTGGGACGTTTCATTGGAACCTTGAACGGTGTGGAGAAATTCGAAATTCTCCCGTACCATCAGATGGGGATCTATAAATGGGAAGTGCTTGGCAGACCTTACGAGCTTGAAGGGGTGCCTTCGCCAACTGAAGAAGAAGTAGCGCGCGCTTACCGGTTGATTGAAGAAGGACGCAAGCAGACAGCACTGGTATAATGACCGTGAAGAATAAGAAGCCGTTTCAACAGTAGATGTAGTGCTGTGGGAACGGCTTTTGAGTATACTAACAGATCTGAATATGGAAACTCGTGTTTATTTTTATGACATATCATGCCCTATGAGTTGTTTTTTTAATCATGATTATTTTATGCTATGTTATATAATATAACTTTATATGTTATTAAATACATATGTATTCGCTTACATTAGACGTTTTTATCCCTGTTGTAGATGAATCTTAACCTTACCGTTGCTGAACCTGTTTTTTATAATAAGAGTTGTAAGGGAAATCAATATATAGGGAGGGTCACCCATAATGAAAAAAAGCGTAACTTTGCTGTTGTCCCTGCTGTTCGTAAGCTCTGCGGTAATGGCTGGCTGTGGCAATAATAATTCTGCTAACAACAATGGCGGCGCTGCCGCGACTAGCACGGCTGATGCTACGAATGCTGTAGCGACAGAAGAGCCTGCAAGCAGCGAGCCCTTCGAAATGACAATCCGTCATACTCAAGTGGGGGCAGACAAACAGAAACGTCTGGCTATCCTGGAGGATGTTGTTGGAAAGGTGCAGGCTGAAGTGCCGGGATTGACCTTTAAGCTTGATGGTGTGGACTCCGATGTAAACCGTAAGGAGAAGCTGCGCGGTGAAATGGCGGCAGGAAATCCCCCGGAAATTTTCGATCTGTTCGGGAGTCCTGACTCCAAAATATATGCCAAGGAAGGCAAGCTGCTTGATCTGACACCGATCCTTGAAGAACTGGGCATCAAAGACAAGTTCTCAAATCTGGACCCGTTTACGTATGAAGGTAAAATCTACGGACTGCCGATTGGCGGCTCGGGTGAAGGGTTCTTCTATAATAAAGAATACTACACCAGCAAAGGCTGGAAGGCTCCGACAACTTTTGCCGAATTGGAACAGCAATTGGCGGATATCAAAGCCGACGGCAAGGTGCCATTGGCAGGCGCCTCCAAAGCCGGATGGGTGCCTTTGATGCTGGCTAACCACCTCTGGTCACGTTATGCCGGACCGGACGTAACTGCTAAATTTGCCACCGGTGAAGCCAAATGGAGTGATCCCAATGTGGTTAAAGGTTTTGCTAAATATAAGGAATGGGAAGATAAAGGATATTTCAAAAAAGGCGAGCTTGGCTTCGAGTATGCTGAATATACGACCCAGTTCACCAGTGGCGAAGCGATCCTGATGTATGATGGCACTTGGAAGTCTTCTGTCTTCAAGACAGGCCAATCCGGTGAAGGCTTGATCGGCAAGGTGGGTTTCTTCAACATTCCACCTGTAGACGGCGGAGTTGGCGATCAGACAGCGCTGATGCGTGATGTGAACAACGGCTATGGCTTCTCGGCTGCTGCAGGTAAGGATGAACGCCAGTTGGCTGCAGTAAAGTCGTTCATCAAAAACATGTACAATGAAGAAATGCAATTGCGCGGACTGGTTGAGGATGGCGTGCTGCCGGCCATGAAAATTGATCAGGCCGTGCTGAACAAGAATATTACTGACGATCTGATGAGTGAAATTGTGGCTGTTCTGAATAACTCCGAGTCTTCGTTCCCGGCCTTCGACTCGCTGGTACAGGCGGATGTAACTACCGAAATCAGCAATATCCAGATTCAAAAGCTGATTGGCGGACAGACGACACCTGAGAAAATGGGCGATGCTCTGCAAAAGGTTCAAGAAGAAGCCAACGCGGCAGTGGAATAAGGAACGGTCATTGGAATGTGCCCTGGCGCTTGCTCCAGGGTGCATTTTTACAATCTGCCCGGAGTTCGCTGATTCTCAAGCAATCGGAGGTAGTCATGAATAAATCACTCAGAAATCCCCTGGTGTTCACCCTATTCGTCGTTCCGGCGTTGATTCTGTTTTTGTTATTTTTTATTTATCCGATCTTTAGTTCGGTCTACTACAGCCTGACCAGTTGGAACGGTGTTTCAGACACTGTTGCATACACGGGACTGCGCAATTTTGATAAGGCCATTCACGATGACCGCTTTTGGGTTTCCGTTAAGAACAACGGCTGGTTTATCTTATTCTCTGTGTTTATACAGGTCCCCCTTATCATTCTTTTCTCCTTGTTAATTGCTAATGTCAAAAAGCTGAAGGGACTGTATAAGACTGCGGTTTTTATGCCATCTATCATGTCTACGGCGGTTATCGGCATTTTGTGGGGCTTTATTTATGAACCGAATATTGGCCTCTTGAACAAGCTGCTGGGAGTCTTCGGCATTAATCCGGTATACTGGCTGTCGGATGAACGGTTCGCCATGCTGTCGATTCTGATCACCAATGCCTGGCAGTGGACCGGATTCTATATTGTAATGGTGTTGGCAGCGATATTATCCATTCCCGGTGAGTTGGATGAGGCGGCTGCCATTGACGGTGCCACTGGTTTCCAAAGGGCTACACGCATTACTTTGCCGCTGATCGTGCCGATCATTTCTGTTGTGATTATGCTGTCCATCGCGGGAGCGATGAAGGCGGCGGATATTGTCATCGTCATGACAAAGGGCGGACCGGCAGGCTCGACTGAGGTGATGGCTACCTACATGATCAAATATGCAATCACGAACTTTAAATATGGGTACGGGAACGCCATTGCTGTTCTCATTTTTTTGTTCACTCTTGTGGTCACGGCGCTCTATCAGCTACTCTTCGCCCGGCGTAATGAAAGGATTGAATACTAATGGCGCGCACTTTGAAAAAGAGTATACCTCATGCGGCACTACTTGGTTATCTCGTAGTTGTGCTGTTTCCGTTCCTGTTCGTGCTTTTCTCTTCGGTGAAGAAGGACAATAATGCGATTGCACTGAATCCGTTTGGCATTCCGAAGGAATTTATTGTTAACAATTACGTCGAGGCATGGGTTAATGCTAAGATCAGCACGTACTTTTTGAACAGCTTGTATATTTCCGTGCTTTCTTCTGTCGTGTCGATTCTGCTGGCCTCGATGTTTGCGTTTGCTGTTACGCGGATGCGGCAGGGCAAGTGGAACGGGATTCTGTTCTCGCTTGTGGTTATCGGAATGCTGATCCCGAATAACGCGCTGATGCTGCCGATCTATACGATTGTGCGCAAGCTGCACATTCTGAATACGCACTGGGCACTGATCATTCCTTATATTGCCAATGCGATCCCGTTCACGATTATTATTTTGGCTGCATTTATGCGTTCGCTGCCCGGTGAAATTGAAGAAGCTGCGGTTGTGGATGGCTTGAAGGCCCCGGGTATCTTTGCTAGAATTATTGTACCTTTGACGGTTCCCGCCATGGTTACGGTATTCATTGTTAATTTCCTGGGAAATTGGAATGAGTTTTTGCTGGCCAACTATTTTCTTTCGAATGACGAGCTGCGCACGCTTCCGGTGGGAATGGTCCAATTCCGTGATCAGTATCAGATGAATTATGCGCAGATGTCTGCAGGCATTGTCTACAGTGTGCTGCCGGTCGTGGTTATTTACGCCATTTTGCAGGAGAAGATTATTGAAGGGGTTACAGCGGGCAGCGTAAAAGGATAATTCCATTCAAGTCAGGGGCACTAGCCGATGAATTTGCGCTACAAGTTGTTTACGGCATTTTTGGGCCTGATTATCATTCCTCTGTTTATTCTTGGCATGATTATGTTCTTCGTAACCTATAATTCAATTGAGAAGAAGTACAGCCAGCAGTCGGAGTATTCGCTCAAGGCGATCAGCTACAGCATCTCAAATGTCTTTAAGGACATGGACAATGTGACCGACAACGGAATCGCCACTTCAGTGTTTCATATGGCCCTTAGTGCGGAGGACCCGTCCAAGCAGGATTTGACTGCTGCCGAGCAGCTTAATTTGAATGCCAGTCAGCGCAATTTCCGCAGCTTGTTATACAATCATCCGTCGATCAGCTATGCTTTTCTCTACAATTTTAATGGAAAAGGCAGTTCGGAGATCGTTTCGGTGTTCAATAAGGAGAATTTTCAGCCGCTCCCCTACGACAAGTTCAAGGGAAGTGAGTTATACCAGGAAGTCATGAAGCTGAATGGTGTGCCCAAATGGGTTGCGCCGCACGAATACCCGGAGCTTACGGGAACGGAAGCGGTGTTTACGCAAATCCGGCTGGTGAAGGAGCTCAGCTTTTTTCAGAATATCGGCATTCTGGTGGTGCAGATCAAGAATTGGGAGTTCGAGTCGATCTTCCGTAATCTTAAAATCGGGGACAGCGACCAAAAGGTTTCTTTTAGGCTGGTGAATGATGACGGTATGATTCTGTTCGATCCGGACCGCAAGCTGGACGGCCAGGATTTCCAATCGTTTACGGCGAAAAATGTTGCTTTTCATAAAGGCTTCCAAAGCTTCAAAACAGAGTTCGCCGGGGAGAACAGCATTCTCTCGGTCTACCATCTGAAGGATTACCCCTGGAGTCTTGTCTCCATAACGTCCTGGGACTCCCTGTCGCATGAGGTCACTGTTTTTGCCCGTTGGTTTGTGGTTGTTATCTTTCTGTGCCTGCTCGGGGCAGTGATTTTCAATCTGTTCTTCATGAACCGGATTACGGGCGGCATAGCGGTGATTGTCCGTTTTATGCGGAGGGTCGAGGATGGCGATCTCACTACAAGGGTGGAAGAGAAGGGCGACGATGAAATGACGCTGCTTGCCAAGGGCTTCAATGATCTGATGGACAAAATCAATGGCCTGTTCCACCGGGTACAGTTGGAGCAGCGCCGCAAAAACCAGGCAGAAATGCGTGTGCTGCAAGCGCAGATCAAGCCGCATTTTCTGTTCAATACACTGGAGTCCATCAATGTGCTTGCCGTGCAGAATGAAGGACGGAAGGTCAGCGAGATGGTCTACAGGCTGGCCAGCATTCTGCGGATTAGTATTCAGGGCAGGGATGAAATTACGCTGGAAGAGGAAGTTACACACCTGAGGAATTATTTGGATATTCAGAAATTCCGCTTTGAGGATGTATTCGATTATGAGATTGACATTCCCCAGGAGCTGCTTGGCTGCGGGATTCTCAAGCTTACACTCCAGCCGCTGGTGGAGAACAGCATTCAGCACGGGTTCGAGGGGATTGACTACAAAGGCTTGGTCCGTGTCACGGGCTGGGAAGAGCGGGGCAACCTGATCCTGCGCATACAGGACAATGGAATAGGGATGACCTCAGCCCAGTTGTCTATGTTCCAGTATATGGTGGGCGAGCCGGGCGATTCAGCAGAACAGATCACTACAGAAAAGCCGGAGCACGGCTTTCATCTGGAGCGGCGGGGCCTTGGCGTGAGGAGTGTGGCAGACCGCATCCGTATTGAATATGGCGGCAGGTATGGGATTTTTATCTGCGCCAGTCCCGGGGAAGGCACAATCATCCAATGCGTCATACCTAAATACGGGCAGGGGGAAGATCATTATGCTAAAAGTATTATTGGTTGACGATGAAGCCCCCATTCTGGGCAATCTGAGACGGGTGCTGCCGTGGCAGGAGATGGGGATGGAGATCGCCGGCATGGCCCGCAGCGGGATGGAGGCCCTTCGCATTGCTGAGGAGCAGCCCCCGGATATTGTACTCTGCGACATTCGTATGCCTGTAATGGACGGCTTGACGTTCATCGGCAAGCTGCGGGAAATGGGGCTTGAGAGCGAAGTCCTGCTGCTCAGCGGCTATCAGGAATTCGATTATGCGCTGGAGGCGATCCGGCTGGGTGTGAAGGAATATATCTGCAAGCCGATTCATTATGAGGAGCTTGGCAGCAAGGTGCGGGAAATTGGCGTACGAATCCGGAACAAACAGTATAAGGATAAGCTGTATAACAGCATTCCGTTGTTTCAGGAGCCGCCGCCGGAACAGGATTCCCCGAGAAAAACAGCGGATCAGCTAATGAACCAGGCAGCCCAGTACATCTCACAGCGCTTAAGCTGCGATCTTGGCATTGAGGAAGTGGCGAATACGATAGGCATTAGCAGCAGCTACTTCTGCTTGCTGTTCAAGAACCGTTTTGCCATGACTTTTGTGGAATATGTGACGCTTCAGCGGATAGAGGCCGCCAAATTTATGCTGGCAAGCAGCGACAAAAGCATCACGGCGATCAGCTCGGGGGTGGGCTATCAGGAGCGCAGGTATTTTACAAAGGTATTCCAGAAGCAGACGGGGATGACTCCCAAAGAATATCGTGACCGGCATAAGAAAACGGATACGCGTTGAACCAGCTTAGAGGCGGTTACCTTGCTCCAAAGGTCAATCGTTTCTTTTTTTTGCGGACAAATTGATGCTGCGGGATGAATGAATTTTAATCTTTTCTTAACAGTTAATGAAACTTTTTATGCTGTCATGCGTCTAATACTATGTTTTGTAAAAATGAACGTGACAAAAACTCATCTGCCGTCCATATGGGCGGCTGCGTTTTTGCGGGTAATATAAGGATGATGAGAATCTTACTTTCCTTGTATACTACAAATAGGAGCAGAAGGAGTCATACCATGAATTTGAAAAAACTATCGTTAGCAGCAATCCTGGCTATATCGCAGGTTGCGGCAGCAGTGCCGGCATTTGCCGCCCCTGTTAGTACAACATCAACATCCGCTGCAGTTCAAGCAGCCGAGGCAACTTCTACGCCTGCGACGGTGTCAGAGCCTGCGGCTACTACAGGTCCGCTGTCCAGTGAAATTCCGGCAGGCTCTGTGACTCCAACACCTGCACCTGCAGCGGCAGCAACGGCAATTCCAGCCGAGACTGCACTTCCTACTGCTACACCTCAGCCGGCGGCATCAGCAGTTCCGGACATGACGCCAGGAATCACTGCGCCGAATAGTTACAACGCTGCGCAGGTTATTCCTTCTGCAGGCGCCAATCAGTTGATTCTCATGATGAACAGCAACGTAATGTATAAGAATGGCGTTCAGTATACTGCTAATCAGCCTATGGCGGTAAAGTACGGAGTTTCCTACGTTTCGATCCGGGCAATGGTGGAAATGGTGGGTGTCAAGTATACTTATGACGCTAAGACGAAGGAAGTCATTGTGACCAAAGGCAACAGCATCATGCGCTTCAAGACGGACAGCAAAATTTATTCCGTCAATGGCAGCAAGGTGACTATGAAGGGGCCGGCTTATCAGTACAAGGGTACGTTCATGGTTCCTTTGACCTCTATTACCGGAGCGCTGGGGATTCCTTATACGGTGGATAATGTACAGAAGCGTGTTATTCTGACGCTGATCACAAAGCCGACAGCTTCCTTTACTGTGCAGCCGACAGAAATTTATGCCGGTCAAACTACGGTTAATTATGTGACTTCCAGCTCCTCGCCCAATGGCACTGCCATTGTTGACCAGCAGTGGGGAGGCGACAAGAGAGATATTTACGATCAGCCCGGAGATTATACGGTAACTTATTCGGTTAAGGATGCAAATGAGCAGTGGAGTGATCCTTACTCGGTGACCATCAAGGTTATTCAGCCGAATCAGCCTCCTGTGGCCAATTTCTCCACAGACAAAGAAGAGTACAAAATGGGTGAACCGATCACGCTAACCGATCAGAGCTATGACCCTGAAGGAGAAGCACTGACGGCTGAATGGACGAATCGGGCGCTGGCCTTTTTTACTCCGGGACCTGTCTCGATTCAGTTGAAGGTGACCGACAAGCATGGCCTGAGCGGCACCTTTGAGAAGACAATTAACATCACCAGTGAGCAGTTGTACACCCAGGATGAGGTTGCGAAGCTGTTCACCGCTCCGGGGGATATTGTCTCTATGGACGGGGGAATGATTCCTAGTCTGCCTAATCTGCAGTATAACCTCTCTTCCGAGCCTTATACGCTGATTCGCAGCAACAGTCCTGAAACCGTTAATTCCGAGGGTGTGTTGTACCGTGAAACCTCAGTTGGCGCAACACGTTTTCTGGTCCATCATTTGAACAATATGTCTACTAGACAGAAGCTGTATGTTATTGCAACGAACAACAACATGTATCCAACGACCATTACAACCCAATATCTGGGAATTGCAGGTCCGGTCACATCGCCGGAATATACCGGTAAAATTTCAATCCAGAAATATTATAATTCCATGCTGAACAACTCGAGTTATGGAACAATTACACTTCAGCCGGGGCAAAGTGTGCCTATTATGACCGATATCAGCAAAATCGCCATGAAGCCGGGTGAGGTGCTCTCACTGAGTGCCGACCTGTTCAGTGATTTGGCCGTGCAATATAATGTCGTAATGGTGGAACAGTCCAAGGACCCGGTAGCCCTTCTATGGACACTGCCTCTTCTGGACAAGGATGGAGTGCATAACCGGGGAACCTATCCGGACTCTACCCGTGTAATTAGCGTGTTCGATCTGGTTGGAGCTACGCAATCTAGGCTGGTGCTCGGTGACAACAGCAAAGACATGAATCTGGTCGGGATTGATCCGATGTACGGAACAGAGACATCCAACGCCGGCAACTTCGGTGTTCTGTATAAAATCAGACTGGAGCGTGTCGCCAAGAATACACTCATCACCTTCAATCCGCGTGGGGGTAAATATCTGGGATCCGTGATGGTTAACGGAACGATTGTCAATCTGCCGAATAAAGGGAGCTTGGACAGCAATGATATGAATGCCGTTGTCTATCGTTCCGGCGATTATGAAGGTCCGGTAGATATCGTGTTCTCGGTAGCTTCCGGCAGCAATCTTCCGGTGAACTTTGTCTTTACACCGCTTCCGGCCAAAAAATAAAGCCTTGCATTAGCTCGAAGGCCTGTCAGCTCTCCCAAGCGGGAGGGCTGGCGGGCCTTTTGCCGCTGGTGTAGTCCGGTTCATTGACGGGGCTTTTATTTTGGGGCATTATAAAGAGAGTGTAATTCAAATGACCATGTTATGGGAGATGAGCGAATGCTGTCGACAGATCAAATACTGGAAGCCATGTCGGGGCAGGGACTGCGAATCACCGATCAGCGCAAGACGCTTGCCAAGCTATTCGGCGAGAATACGGGGTATTTATCCGCGAAGGATGTTTATGAGCACATGGGACGCAAATACAGCGGGCTCAGCTTCGATACAGTGTACCGCAATCTGCGGGTAATGGAGGAGCTTGGCGTGCTGGAGCAGGTGGTGTTCGAGGATGGTGTTAAATTCAAAGGAAGCTGTAATCAGGAGCATCACCATCATCATATGATCTGTCTCCAATGCATGAAGACCTACCCGATTAATTTCTGTCCGATGAATCTAACGGATGCTCCCGACCAGTTCCGGGTGGTTAAGCATAAATTTGAGGTGTTCGGCTACTGCAAGGATTGTGAGCAAAATAGGGAAGAAGATCCCGCTGTTGCCGCTCACGGCAAAGAAGGTCATTAATCATGAGCATTGGACGCAGAACAATTCAGGCGCCGATTCGTGTGTACCGGAAGTTTATTTCACCGATTAAACCGGCGACCTGCCGCTTCTATCCGACCTGCTCGGCTTACGCGCTGGAGGCGGTGGAGGTTCACGGTCCGCTGAAGGGTTCATGGCTTGCGGCGAAGCGGATTGCCAGATGCCACCCCTTTCATCCGGGAGGACTTGATCCGGTGCCGCCGCGCGAAGAGAAGGCAGCAAGGAGTAAGTCAGCCCGTACAACTTGACATGGCGGCTGCACATGGGTATATTTTGAATAATAGTTTGTATTCCGAGGAACGGATGAGTAGATCGGGACAACCATCACAGAGAGCCGGGAAATGCTGAAAGCCGGTATGGTGCGAGGATTGAATATGGTCCGGGAGGAACTGTGTTCGAGCGGAAGCTGGGAAAGATGGCTTGCGTAAGATAACAGCGTGATCCAGCGTTAATGGACAGTTCCCCTGCGGGAACTGGCGAAGCCTGTGCTCTGCGAGGAGCCGGGGAATTTTGGGTGGTATCGCGTGAGTTTACTCTCGCCCCATAACGGGGCGGGAGTTTTTTGTTTGCCAAGACGAAAGGATGACTAGGAATGAGCGACAAGAAAACATTTTATCTGACAACCCCAATCTATTATCCAAGTGACAAGCTGCATATCGGGCATGCCTACTCTACGGTTGCGGGTGATGCGATGGCCCGCTATAAACGGCTGCGCGGCTATGCGGTCCGTTATCTGACCGGTACGGATGAGCATGGACAGAAGATTGAGGAAAAGGCTGCAAAGGCCGGTAAGACGCCGCAGGAGTTCGTGGACGGGATTGTCACAGGCATCAAGGACCTGTGGCGCAAGCTGGATATCTCCAATGATGATTTCATCCGCACCACGGAGGAGCGCCATAAAAAAGTGGTGGCGGATATTTTTGACCGGCTGCTGAAGCAGGGCGATATTTACAAAGGGGAATACGAGGGCTGGTACTGCATCTCGGACGAGACTTTTTACACAGAGACGCAACTGGTGGATATCGAACGTGACGCGGAAGGCAATATTACCGGAGGCAAAAGCCCGGACAGCGGACATCCCGTGGAGCTGGTCAAGGAGGAAAGCTATTTCTTCCGCATGAGTAAATATGCTGACCGGCTGCTGCAGTTCTATGACGAGAATCCGGAGTTTATTTTGCCGGAATCACGCAAGAACGAAATGATCAACAATTTCATCAAGCCTGGACTGGAGGATCTGGCCGTCTCCCGCACAACGTTTGATTGGGGGGTAAAGGTTAAGGGCGATGACAAGCATGTGGTCTATGTGTGGATTGATGCGCTGACGAACTATATTACAGCTCTTGGTTACGGCTCGGAGGACCGCAGCTTGTATGATCAATTCTGGCCTGCGGATGTGCACATTGTCGGGAAGGAGATTGTGCGGTTCCATACGATCTACTGGCCGATCATTCTGATGGCGCTTGGCGAGCCGCTGCCGAAGAAGGTCTTCGCGCATGGCTGGCTGCTGATGAAGGACGGCAAAATGTCCAAATCCAAGGGCAATGTGGTGGACCCTGTGACGCTGATCGACCGGTACGGTCTGGATGCGCTGCGTTACTACCTGCTGCGTGAGGTGCCGTTCGGTTCGGATGGTACTTTTACGCCGGAGAGCTTTGTGGACCGGATCAACTATGACCTCGCTAATGACCTGGGGAACCTGCTGAACCGCACCGGAGCCATGGTGGAAAAGTATTTCGCAGGCGATCTTCCGGCTTACGAGGGCAATGTGACGGCGTTTGACGGTGAGCTTGCGGCTGCGGCTCAGAGCACCTATGCCAAGGTAGAAGAAGCTATGGAAAAAATGGAGTTTTCGGTGGCGCTCACCGCCATTGGCGCGTTCATCAGCCGGACGAATAAATATATTGACGAGACCCAGCCTTGGGTGCTCGCGAAGGATGAGAGCAGAACCGGCGAGCTGGCTTCGGTGATGAGACATCTTGTTGAAGGCCTGCGTACAGCTTCAATCCTGCTGCAGCCTTTCCTGACTGAAGCGCCGGCGAAGATCTGGCAGCAGCTTGGCATTGAGCCGGGCGAGCTGACGGCTTGGGACAGCGGCAAGTCCTTCGGCCTGATTCCAGCGGGAACGAAGCTGGTTAAGGGCGATCCGATTTTCCCGCGCCTGGATGTGGCGCAGGAGGTGGCCTACATCGCCGAAGCGATGGGCGCCGGCAAACCTGCGGCAGCGGAAGCTGCGCCTGCTTCTGAAGCCGGAGCCGCTCCAGCCGCCGCAGCGGAGGCGGAGGAGGAGCACAAGGAAGAAATCGGCATCGACGATTTCGCCAAAGCCGAGCTGCGCGTCGCCCAGGTCATCGCCGCCGAGCCGGTGAAGAAGGCTGACAAGCTGCTGAAGCTGCAGCTTGACCTTGGCTATGAGCAGCGCCAGGTGGTCTCTGGCATTGCGAAGTTCTACACACCGGAGGAGCTGGTGGGTCGCAAGGTGATCTGCATCGTCAACCTGAAGCCGGTGAAGCTGCGCGGCGAGCTGTCGCAAGGCATGATCCTGGCCGCCTCCAAGGGCGAGCAGTTGACGATTGCCACTGTACCGGACAGCATGCCGAACGGAGCGATTGTGAAGTAGGCTGGGGCTGATCCAGCCTGAAGGAATGCCCACCGCCGTAGAAGGCGGCTGGGCATTCTTTTTTTGTTAGGAGATCGTTTAAATGCTGGAGTTCAAACGAACTCCGCGAAATGGTACAGGACGTGGAGATCACGCTGGAGGCGTATCAGGCCCCACGAACAGGATCATCTTCTGATCGGAAAAGTCTGCCTCTTTGTAACGGACTTAGCCGCTCTTATTTCAACTGGAAGTCATTTTACTGCAAGTTAACAGACTCCAGAGTCTTTATGGGCGGATATTCTCTCCAAATCTGCCTGCCGAAGAGGCCATAAGGACTTTACGGTCCGTCAGCCCGGCTAAATGTACCCTTTTCAAGGAAATAAAGGCGTTCCGGTCCGTAAGGAACAGGAGATTGAGACGACGAATCCTTCTCTCCTGGGCCACAAAGGCTCCGTCCTAAGCCACAGATTTAGCATTGAGGCTGAACTGTACGGTCTCCTTTTCTCAGCAATATGGATTTGTGGTGTTGACTTATCGTAACGATTACTATTATAATGCCAATAGTAAAATTTACGATTTAAGGAGTCGATTCATAAAATGTTAACCAAGAGCCTGCACAGGGGCGTGCTGCTTACGCTGACTTTGCTGGTATTTTTGCTGCTTGCCGCATGTGGCCCGAAGAGCAGCGGGAGTATCGTAGAGGGGAAGGTAAATGTAGTTACTACTTTTTATCCAATATATGAATTCGCGAGTGAGATTGGCGGGGAGGATGTCAATGCCATCAATCTGCTGCCGGTCGGTGTAGAGCCGCATGATTGGACGCCGCGCAGTCAGGATATTATTAGCACCTCCAAAGCGCAGTTGTTCCTGTACAACGGGGCTGGTCTTGAGGGCTGGGTGCCGAATTTTCTGAAAAGCTTGGACAATGACAGTAAAGTCCAATCCGTTGAGGTCAGCAAAGGCGTGGATTTAATTATGACGGATGAAGAAGATGGGCATGATCATGGTGGAGAAGGTGCAGGAGAAGCAGAAGGGCACACGGACAGCCTGCATACCGACCCCCATACCTGGGTAAGCCCGAAGTCGGCGTTTATTATGGCGAAAAATATTAAGGAGAGTCTACAGTCTGTAGACCCTGCCCATAAAGAGGGATATGAGGAGCGTTTCAACAAGCTTGCCGAGCGTTTAGAGGCGCTGGATAGCAAATTTACAGCGGAGCTTTCCAAGCTGCCGAACCATGAGATTGTTGTATCTCATCAGGCTTTTGCTTATCTGGCCCGGGACTACGGGCTGAAGCAGCATGCGATTATGGGCTTATCGGCCGATGCGGAGCCTCGGAGCCAGGACTTGCTTGCGCTTGCCGATCTGGTGAAGAAGGAGGGCATCCGCTATATCTTTTTCGAGGAGCTGGTGTCCGACAAGCTGGCGAAGACACTGGCAGGTGAAGCCGGGGTATCGACGATGGTGCTGAATCCGGTAGAAGGGCTTACAGAGGCGCAGGATAAGAACGGAGACAACTACTTCACGCTGATGGAGAAAAATTTGCAAAATCTGATTCTGGCTTTACAATAAAAAGGAAAGATTAAGTGAAAGGCGGTACTTTACATGCAATCGGTATCCCTGGACTGCCATCAGCATATGATCGAAATACAGGACCTTTCCTTCTCATACGGTGAGCAGAAGGTGATTACGGACCTTAACTATACCGTGAAGGAACGGGATTTCTTAGGTATTATTGGCTCCAACGGCGCAGGCAAAACTACGCTGCTCAAAATGATCGTCGGCCTGCTCCCCGCAACCAGCGGCGAGATCAAGCTATTCGGACAGCCTGTCAAAAGGTTCAAGGATTGGGAGCGGATCGGCTATGTGCCGCAGAAAAACGCCTTCAACCCCCTGTTCCCCGCCACTGTGCGCGAGGTCGTCATGTCGGGGCTATACAACAACAAGAATCTGATCCGCAGAGTATCCAAAGCGCAGCAGCAGAAGTGCGAGGATGCGCTGGAGGTTATGCGGATTCAGGATCTCGCGGAGAAAAGAGTCGGCCAGTTGTCCGGCGGCCAGCAGCAGCGTGTGTTCCTCGCCCGGGCATTGATCAATCATCCCGATCTGCTGATTCTGGACGAACCTACGGTCGGCATTGACGCCGAGACGCAGGCTGGATTCTTCGAGCTGATTATGCATATGCATGCCCATCACCACATGACATTCCTGATGGTCTCGCATGATATCGACATGATCAAGAACTACCTGGGCGAGGAGCCGGTGCAAAAGAACGGCAAGATCAACTTCTACTGCCGTCATTCCCACGACGCCCAGGATTGCGTAGAGGATAATTTGCAGCATACGCTGTCGTAAGCCGGGCTGGGTTGAAGTGTTCGGAGGCGCAGTGCTGGTGGGTGTGGCTTTGCTGTTCATTGGAGTGTGGAGGTAAGCTTGCTGGTTTTTTTGTCCGCAAAAGCAGCTTAGCTGTACTTTGTGCAATTAAAAACTAACTTTTGTGCGCTGGAGCGGGTATAATTGCACTTCGTACACTTATTTTGGAGGAAACAGGCTAACTCGATGTTTTTCACTTATTTTAACTGTATGGAGTACATTTAAAATCAAAATGCAGCTAGAACAGCGATAAATAGCTGTATAGATGCAATTAGAATAAAAAGTGGACACCCGTTAAGAACGTATGAATAATGAACTTAACGAGGAGGTGTTCACATGGGTGAACAACGGAAACGGTACAATGAAAAGTTTAAAAGAGAAGCCGTCAAGTATATTCAGCAACAGACAAAGACGGTGGTGGAGATTGGTGAGGAGCTAGGCGTCTCCCCTGGCGTGCTGCATAGCTGGTTGGCGAAGTATCGGGAGTTCGGCAATGAACCTGTAAACCATGCGGAAAAGGTTCGCGAACTCGAGCAGCGGCTGGCTGAACAAGAAAAAGAATTACGGGCAAGAGAGCAGCGAATTGCAGACGTCGAAGAAGAGCTTGCCATCGTAAAAAAAGCCGTGCACATCTTCAGCAAACCAAAGAACTGAGATTTCAGTTCATCGAAAACCATCGCTCCGAGTTTCGAATGGAGAAGATGTGCAGAGTTCTCGAAGTCTCCCGGAGCGGGTTTTACAAATGGCGCGACACGACGACCAACCCCCAAGCGGAGCGTAAGGCACTATTGCTCCAGCGAATCACCTATCATTTCAAGGATAACCAGAGACGTTACGGCAGCCCCAAGATCACCAAGCTTCTACAGAAAGAAGGCTACACCGTTAGTGAGCGGACGGTAGGAAAGTACATGCAAGAGCTGGGGTTACGCTCGTGTGTCGCCAAACGCTTTCGCGTGATGACGACCGATTCCAATCACGATTTGCCCATCGCCCCGAACCTGCTGAACCAAGACTTTAAGACCGCTGAACCCAACAAAGTCTGGGTTACGGACATCACTTACATCCCCTGCCGGGAAGGAAGGCTGTATCTGGCCAGTGTACTCGACCTCTGTACGAGGGAGATCGTAGGCTGGAGGCTCGGAGAGCGAATGACGACCGATCTGGTACTAGGTGCACTGGACGATGCCTACAAGGCAAAGCGGCCCAAGAAGGGACTCATCCATCACTCGGATCGGGGATCGCAGTATGCCTCTGCCGACTACCGTAAACGTCTAAAAAAGTACCGCATGAAGGCGAGCATGAGCCGCAAAGGGAATTGCTATGACAATGCCTGCATCGAATCCTTTCATAGCGTGCTAAAGAAAGAGTTTGTCTATTGCACCAAGTTCAAAACGAAGCAGCAAGCGCAGGACGAGATGTTCCAGTATATTGAATTTTTTTATAACCGCAAGCGAATCCACAGTGCGCTGGGTTATGTTTCCCCTGTCCAGTTTGCGGCCAAGTTCCAAACGAGAAAAACCGCATAATCCACTTTTTTTGTGTCCACTTTCTTGACGGAGGTCCAAGAATACAGTTACAGAAGGATGTTGCGAGGTCGTGTGGTACAACAAAGGATGCCTGCTTTGCCTTTAGGGTTTCGGTCAACCATAGTACAACATAGGATGGCCTACCCTTGCTTTTGCCTTTTGGTTTAGGTTTTGGTCGTCCATAGTACAACATGGGACGACCTGCCTTTGTCCTTTGGTTTAGGTTTTGGTCGACCATAGTACAACATAGGACGACCCTGCCTTTGACTTACGCTTTTAGGTTCTAGGGTATTACGCATTTGCGTCTTCTAAAAATTACTTATTTACGTCTTTTGTTCTTAAACGTACCTAGATCCCGTAATCGTTAAGCGTGTCCCGTCAGGGACGAAAAGCGATCTTTCACCCTCCGTCTCCAAGCTCCATCAAACTTCACTCCAACGCTAATTGCACTTAGTCGTGTGTCCAGAGGGCAGAGCCCTTGGGGCCCTCCCTTGGAAGGGAGGGTTTGGGAGGGATCGAAAAACTAAAGGAGATAGTAATCTTGGAAATTCTATTCAGTGATTTTTTTCAGAGGGCGCTTGCGGGCGGGCTGATGATTGGTATTACTGCGCCGCTGATCGGCGTTTTTCTTGTATTGCGCCGCCTGTCCATGATCGGTGATACGCTGGCGCATGTCACGATCGCCGGGGTCGCGCTCGGTTTTTTGACCGGCTTTTATCCGCTGGGAGCGGGGCTGCTCTTTGCAGTGGCGGCTTCCTTTGCGATCGAGAAGCTGCGCAAGGCCTACAAAAGCTATGCCGAGCTGTCCATCGCCATCATTATGTCGGGCGGGGTCGCGCTGGCTTCACTTTTTTTCACCTTGGGCAAAGGCTATAATGCAGATGTGATGAGCTACTTGTTCGGCAGCATTTATACGCTCGATAATACCGATCTCGTGGTAGTCGGCATAGTGACAGTTGCTGTGGTCAGCGTGGTTACGCTGTTCTTTAAGGAATTTTTCCTGCTTAGCTTTGAGGAGGATGCCGCAAGCGTAAGCGGTCTGCCGGTGAAAATGCTCAATATGCTGATTACGGTACTTACGGCGCTTGTGATCAGCACAGCGATCAAAATCGTCGGCTCACTGCTGGTGTCTGCACTGCTGACCATTCCGGTAGCGATTAGCCTGCTGCTGTCGCGCAGCTTCAAATCGTCGGTGATGTTATCTGTAATTATTGCTGAAATAGCTGTTGTTGGCGGCCTGGTGGTTGCAGGGGTGTGGAACCTCGCTCCCGGTGCGACGATTGTTCTGCTGCTGATCGCTTTGCTGGCCCTGACCTTGATCGGCAAAAAAGGGCTGCCAGCATAAGATTCAGCCCTATGTGTTCCGTTTTGCGAAGTGACCCCGAACCGGGAAGGAGAGAAGCCACTTTGTCCAATCTGAATGCAGGAATTGCTTTTGCCGCCGGAGTAGCGTCCTTTATTTCGCCTTGCTGTCTGCCGCTGTACCCTTCATATTTATCGTATATCACCGGACTGTCCGTCCAGGAGCTGAGGAGCGGCGGGGGCAGGAAAGAGGTCCGGTTCCGCACACTCACACATACGTTGGCTTTTATCCTGGGCTTCTCTGCGGTATTCTATACGCTCGGCTTCGGAGCGGGTCTGTTCGGGCAATTCTTCAACGGGCAGCGTGACTTGATCCGCCAGATGTCGGCGATTCTGATCATTGTCATGGGGCTGTTTCTGCTCGGGATTTTTCAGCCGCAGTTTCTGCTGCGCGAGCGCAAGCTTGAGCTTACATGGAGGCCCGCAGGTTATGTCGGCTCCTTTGTGTTTGGGATTGGCTTCTCTGCAGGCTGGTCGCCTTGCATCGGGCCGATTCTGACGGCGATTATTGCCCTATCCGCAAGTAATCCGGGCACCTGGTTTGCTATGATTACGGCTTACAGCGCGGGGTTCGCTATACCGTTCTTCGCGTTGGCTTTTTTCCTTGGCGGAGCCAGACGTATTCTGAAATATTCCAATCTGCTGATGAAGCTGGGCGGCGGACTTATGGTCTGCATGGGCCTGCTGCTGTTCACGGATCAGATGTTCCGCATTACAATATGGCTGCAGGGCATCACGCCGGAGTGGCTGAAATTTTGAAGATGCATTGAAAAATCAGGTGAAATAATCAATTCCCGATTGCGGGAAATGCTCGAAAATCCGCTCTGTGATGAACTCCCGCAGGGCTTTTTGCTGTTCGTCGGGATAGACATATTTGTTCTGCCCCCACCGGCCCCATTTTTTTTTGCGTTTTTCAATGTCCATTTCCAGCTTCGATTTCGGATAACGTTTCTCAATAACGGTCTTGGCGGTCTTGGTGAAACGGTGCTGGATCATCTCGAAGGTTAAGTCTTTGCCGGCCTCCGGCGGCAGTGCCTGTGCGAGCTTCGCAAGCAGTTCTGCATAACCTTCCTCCCAGCCTTCATGCCATATGATGGGGGCAATGATGAATCCCAGCGGATAACCGGCACGGGCAATTTTGGCGGCGGCTTCAATCCGTTCCTCAAAGCTTGAAGTGGCAGGCTCGAAATTTCTGATCACATAGTCCGCGTTTACGCTGAAACGGATTCGGGTATGGCCGTTATGCTTCAGAGAGAGGAGCGGCTCGACGTGCTGGTATTTGGTGACAAACCGCAGCCGTCCGAGCGGCTCGGCGGCCATGAAGGTGATCAATTCCGCCAGTGACCCGGTGATATGCTCAAGCCCAAGCGGGTCGGAGGTGCAGGCAGCTTCAAAAATGGTGATTTCCGGTGCGCGCTCCTCAATATATTTTTTGGCGGAGTTTATGATGTCATCAGTATTTACATAGACGCGGATATAAGGCTTGGCCCCCAGGGTTGTCTGTAAATAACAATAATGGCAGTGTCCCATACAGCCGGTTGCAATAGGGATGGCGTAATCGGCGGACGGCTTGGATTGGTCAAAGGTCAAGGTTTTGCGCAAGCCCACAACCAGCGTTCGTTTAGCTATTTTATATTGCTCGGCTTCGGTTTCGCCCGGCAGATTCGTGATGCGGTTATGCGAGGTGGTCATGCGGTAAGGAATGTTCTGTGCTTGGACCCATTGCATAATTTGCTTGCCTTTTGGGTAGTTCAGAGCCTCCGGCTCAAAAAAAACAAGCTCGGGAATGAACAGGCTGGTGGGCTTTCTTTGCTTCTTGGCGGCAGGACGCTTCGGCAATGCTACGGTCATAAAATCACGCTCCCAATCAGTGAGATTACTGTTAGTGTGCCGGTTTGTGGTCAGCAAAAACCTTGGTAAACATCGCTAATGAAGGGGAGGACTTCAGCCGAAGGACTTGCCAAGGAGCGGGAGAAACATGTATCATTGTTAGAGCAAGGCTCGGCCCCCGCGCCACGCTCATTATAGAAAAGAGGTAAAGTTGAATGCCAACACCCAGCATGGAGGATTATTTGGAGCGCATATACAAGCTCATCGACGAGAAAGGTTATGCGCGGGTCTCGGATATTGCCGAGGGACTGGAAGTACACCCCTCCTCTGTGACCAAGATGATCCAAAAACTGGATAAGGACGAATATCTCATCTATGAGAAATATCGTGGGCTTGTCCTAACAAGCAAAGGGAAAAAAGTAGGAAAACGTCTCGTTGACCGTCACCAACTGCTGGAGGAGTTCCTCGGCCTGATCGGAGTGCAGCAGGAGCATATTTATAAGGATGTTGAAGGCATCGAGCATCATTTGAGCTGGGACTCCATTACGCGGATTGAGACGCTGGTGGAGTATTTTCGCCGCGATGAAGCGCGTCTGCAGACCTTATACGATATCCATCTTGAATTGGTCAGCGACTCATAAATGAAATTGTTTTGTTAATTTTACCGCAACCTTTCCAGTTTTTTTACGTCAAAACGGATAGCGTTCTTTTTATGTTCAGGACTCCGTTTGAGAAGAGAAACGGCCGTCTCCCTTTAATAAGGACGAGAGGGCTGTTTTTTTTGTAAAAAATCATATCTGGGGAGGAACTATGAATTACCAAAAATGGATGTTAGGATTGCTAGTGTTTCTGTTATGCCTGTCAGCAGCGTCACCCGGCGTGCGTGCGGCTGCTGCACAAATTACGATTGAGCTGGATGGCGAAAGTCTGAGCAGTGATGTGCCGCCGTACATAACCTCATCAGGTGTAACTATGGTGCCGGTAGGGGTAGTCAGCAAGGGGCTGAATGCCAAGGTTGAATGGAGTCAGAGCAGTAAGACAGCAACGATCAGCAAAGACGACAATGTGCTTATGCTGACCAGCGGACGGAACACCGCGCTTGTCAACGGGAATTCGGTGGGGCTGGATACCTCCGTGCAGATCACTCAGGGGCGGGTGATGGTGCCGATTCGTTTTGTGAGCGAGCAGCTTGGCCTACAGGTGGTCTGGAATCAGGCGACCCGGCATATCGCGCTTTATTCGAATACGGAGATTACTGGACCGTCAAGTCCGTCAACCCCGGCTGTGCCTTCTGTGCCATCTGTACCGACGCCTAGCGTGCCAAAGCCAACCGTACCGGCACCAACCGTGCCGTCCATTCCGGGAGTGAAGGCGTCCAAGGAAATGAGAGGCGCTTGGATCTCCACCGTGTTCAATTTGGATTGGCCATCGACCGCTACAGCCGGCAATGCGGACAAACAGAAGAAGGAGTTCGACAGCCTGCTGGACAAGCTCCAGGCCACCGGCTTCAATGCAGTATTCGTGCAGGTCAGACCCTCAGGGGACAGCCTGTACCCTTCCGTGCTTGTGCCTTGGTCCAAGGTGCTGACCGGAACACAGGGCAAGAATCCGGGGTATGATCCCTTGGAATATATGGTCAGCGCAGCCCATGCGCGCGGCATGCAGTTCCACGCCTGGTTCAACCCGTTCCGCGCTACAACGGATGCCAGTACGACGAGCCTCGCGAGCAATCATGTGGCGAAAGCCCACCCGGAATGGATCGTCAAGGCGGACAATAAGCTGTACATCAATCCAGGGATTCCTGAGGCGCGCCAGCATATTATTGATGTAGTGATGGAAGTGGTGAAGGGCTACAATATTGACGGCGTGCATCTGGATGATTACTTTTATCCATCCGGTGTATCTTTTGCCGATAGTGAAGCATTTAAAACTTACAACCCCAAGGGGATCAGCTCCATAGCGGATTGGCGGCGGGACAACATCAATGATTTTATCAGCAAGCTGGGCCAGAGCATTCATGGAGTGAAGTCGGGGGTGTCCTTCGGCGTAAGCCCGTTTGGCGTATGGCGCAATAAGAAGGCCGACAGCACTGGTTCGGATACCACAGCAGGTGTCTCGGCTTACGATGATATGTACGCTGATACACGGACCTGGATACGCAGCGGCTGGATCGACTATATTGCACCGCAGATTTACTGGAGCCTCTCCTTTAACACAGCCCGTTACGACAAGCTGGTTGACTGGTGGGTGAATGAGGTTGCGGGCACCGGGGTGAAGCTCTACATCGGGCAGGCCACGTATAAGGTCGGAACCGACAAAAGCGCAGAGTGGCAGAGCGGCGACCAGATTATCAACCAGTTGAAATATAATGAGAAATATGACGCAGTAGCCGGCAGCATCATGTTCAGGGCAAATGATATTGTCAGCCGTGACCCGTTCGGGCTTGCCAGCTTATTGACCTTTTATTTTAAGTCATGAAATATCCCCCGTGCTCATAGATAAGAGGGTAGAATCTATGGAACGGGGGATGGCTGTCTATGGAGATTAATGCCGTATTTGAAGGCGGGGGCGTGAAGGGAATATCGCTCGCTGGAGCGGTGGAAGCCACGGAGCAGGCGGGGGTTACGTTTAAAAGAGTTGCCGGAACCTCTTCGGGCTCCATTATCGCTTCGCTGCTGGCAGCGGGCTATGACGGTGAAGCGATGAGCCGGATTATTAAGAAGACTTCCTTTACCTCTTTTTTGAAACGGGGAGCTATTTATAATACTGCCTATATCGGACCCGCTCTGCGTGTATTGATCAAAAAAGGTCTGTACTCGGGTGAGGCGCTGGAGTCGTGGATACGCGGGATTTTGCGGGAAAAGGGGATTGTCACATTCAGCGATTTGCCCCAGGGCAAGCTGTCAATCATCGCTTCCGACATTACGAACGGGCGGATTGTTGTGCTGCCGGATGGACTGGAGCAGTACGGCATCTCCCCGGGAGCGTTTGAAGTTGCCAAGGCGGTGCGGATGAGCTGCAGCATTCCTTATTTTTTTGATCCGGTGATGCTGCGGCTGAACGGCGGGGCCGCCAGAGGAAAGTCATTTTCCGAGCAATTTGTCTATATGGTGGACGGAGGCATGCTCAGCAATTTCCCGCTGTGGCTGTTCGATGAGCAGGAGGGGGGATTCAAAAGCCCTGGACTAAACACCCCTACGGTGGGTTACCAGCTAGTCGGTAAAATGGAGCCGCAGCCGAACCGGATTACCGGACCGTTCAGCATGCTGCAGGCGATGGTGAGCACCATGCTGAATGCCCATGACGAGCGTTACATTGAGAAGGAGAAGTTCGTGCGAACCGTCAAAATTCCCACCCTCGGCATCTCGATGACTGAGTTTCATATTTCGCCGGAGCAGAGTGATGAGCTGTATGCGGCGGGAGCTAAGGCGGGGAAAGAATTCTTTGAGCATTGGCGGCCGCACCGGAAACCCAGGATTGTCTAAGTCTGTTCATATTAAAAAAAGGCATCCCCGCGTCAAGCGGAGATGCCTTTTACTGTGCAGCGTTTGCCGGATAGCAAGCACCGTTAATGATATTTAGGCAGATGTTCGTCATTTTTACCCTTGCTGCCTTCGATCACCTGGAACGGATAGGTTTTGCGTTTGCCGGGGGTGGATTGGGGCTTGCGCATGGCGGCGACTTTGGACATAGTTTTTGAGGAAGGCTTCACCTTGACCCGCGGTCTGCCGGCTGCCCGTGCAGAGCCCAGGGAGTTCGCTCTATATGCATAGAACACAACCCCAAGGAGCAGCAGCGGAATAATTAAAGGAGTCAGCGCGCGGAAGCCGATCATCATAAAATTCGTAACCAAACCCAGTACAGCCAGCGATACGGTTATCCAAAAAATCAAAGCATGCTTGATCATAGATCACTCATCCTTTCGCAGGGTCCAATATTCCGCCTGACACAGTTGCTTCAGTATATGTTCCTGCTTCAATTGCGGCATCCAGCTCCCGCATCCGGTTGAACGAGGCGATGGAGACCTCCACCATTTCGTCCTTTGGTTCCTTGGTTGTGAGCAGTTGCAGCCACAGCCCGGGATAGCCCAGGTATTTGAGCCCGGGAATATCTCTTACGGCATTGGTTCCTTTCAGAACCTCAAACGAGATGCCGATAACGACCGGCAGCAGAACAATCCGCTGTACTACGCGTTGCACTAGGTTATCCCAAGGGAACACCGAATAAATGATGACGCCGAGGATAATCGTCAGCATCATAAAGCTGCTTCCGCAGCGGTAATGCAGACGGCTGTACTTCTGTACGTTCGCTACAGTAAGCTCTTCGCCGGCTTCAAAGGCGCTGATGACCTTATGCTCGGCTCCATGATACTGGAACAGCCGCTTGATCACCGGGGTCTGCGAGATTGCCCACAAATAGACGAGCAACAGAACCAGCTTGATGCCGCCCTCTACGAGGTTGTGCAGAATGTAGTTATTGAATGCATTCTTGAACAGAAAATCTTCAACAAAAACAGGGACAAGAGTAAAGATCAGTTTGCCGACGAGGAAGGATAAAATACCCATGACTGCCACGCCCAACATCATCCCCAGGCTCCAGCCCTCTTCCTTCTTCTTGGCTTTCTCCTGCTTCTCAGCCATTTCTTCCGGTTCTGTCTCATCCTCGGCATACGATTCCGCCGAATAATTCAGGTGCTTGGAGCCTTTGGCGCTGGAATCTATAATACTGACAAGGCCGCGAAGAAGCGGAATCTTGCGCAGCTTAACGACCCAGGTCTTATCGCTTCTCGGCACCTCCAAAAATGTGATCTCCTGATTCTTCCTTCTTACGGCTGTTACGTTGATATGCTTGCCGCCGAACATAACGCCTTCAATGACGGCTTGGCCGCCGTAACTGGGAGTTTCCTGGGACAACCAATTCACCTTCCCGTGTATTAATGTGATTTATATACTACATTGTAACTAATTTATGACCACATTGCTAGTTGGATTGCCTTTTGCTGTACATACTAGGAACAGGGGAGCAGGGAGGCGGCTTGGCAGTCTATTTATTGAAAGCGAGGCAGCAGAATGAGCAATTCCAATAAGCAAAAATCGGAGCATACAAACCCTTGGTTCTTCGCAATGGAGCTGGGCTTTTTCGCCGGACTGATCTGGGGAGGGGCGCGCTGGCTGATGTATGTGCTGCATTTTACCAAGGTTATACCCGGCTTTTTGGCCGAGCCTTTTTTCAAGCATGAATTTCTGGTGACAGCAGCCGGACAGCTCATGGGCTATCTATTTTTCATCGCCTTCTCGGTGATAGCGTCACTGCTCTACGTGCTGCTCTTCCGCAAGCTGAAAGGGCCTTGGCCCGGCATGGTCTACGGAGTCTTATGGTGGTCGGCGGTGTTTCTTGCAGGCTCCTGGTTATTCCTGCAGCAGCCCCCCTTCAGGCTTCCATGGAACTCGGTAACCAGTGAGTTTTGCCTCTTTCTACTCTGGGGATTGTTCATCGGATATACGGCGGCAAATGAGTACACGGATGAACGAAAACGCGAGCAGCAGACAAACCTTGCCTGAGCGGTCCGAAAAAACTTCTCAAGGGCATGGCCCTATGTTAAAATACAATGTGGCTATTTCGAGAGGAGAATGAAAATGGGCAACAAACGTGTCTCCAAGCTGCGTAAGGTTTTGCAGGAACAGGGATTGGATGCGATGTTAATAACCAGCGGCATTAACCGCCGCTATTTGAGCGGTTTTACCGGTTCTTCCGGCTATGTTCTTATCACCGGCGATGACAGCTATTTGCTGACTGACTTCAGGTATATGACGCAGGCGGCGGAACAGGTGACAGGCATGAAGGTTATTCAGCATGGTCCGAAGTTCATTGATACTGTCCGCGAGCTGCTGAATGGCGCAAATGTCCGCATTGGCTTCGAGCAGGATGATGTGACCTTCAGCGCCTATACAGCTTTTGCGGCTGCCCTGCAGCCGGCGGTGCTGGTTCCGGTCTCCAAGGCTGTGGAGAATCTGCGGATGTTCAAGGATGAAGATGAACTGGCGGTAATGCAGCGTGCTGCCGATTTGGCGGATGCCACCTTCAACCACATCGTGAAGGTGATCAAGCCCGGCATGACTGAACGTGATGTGGATCTGGAAATGGAATTCTACATGCGCACCCACGGCGCAACCTCGTCATCGTTCGATACGATTGTCGCTTCCGGCGAACGGTCAGCGATGCCGCATGGTGTGGCCAGCAGCAAGGTCATTCAGAACAATGAATTCGTAACCTTCGATTTCGGCGCACTGCTGGACGGCTACTGCTCGGACGTAACGCGTACGATTGCTCTTGGGACCCCGGACCCTAAGCTGAAGGAAATTTACGATGTTGTGCTTGAAGCGCAGCTACATACGCTGGCGAATATCAAGCCGGGCATGACCGGACGGGAATGTGATGCATTGGCCCGTGATATTATCACCCGTTACGGCTACGGTGAATATTTCGGCCACAGCACAGGGCATGGCCTGGGTATGGAGGTTCATGAAAACCCGCGTTTGTCCAAGCTGGCGGATGAAATCATGGAGCCGGGCATGGTCGTGACTGTAGAGCCGGGCATTTACTTGTCAGGTCTTGGCGGTGTGCGGATCGAAGATGATATCTTAATTACCGAAAGCGGTATTATGCTGCTGACTCATTCTTCGAAGGATTATTTGGTACTGTAAGGCTGCTTTAATCAGGTAAATTATTGATTTCAGGAGGGATTTTTAGTGATTTCAGTTAACGATTTCAAAACAGGCTTGACAGTAGAGGTAGAGGGGGATATTTTTACCGTCCTCGATTTCCAGCACGTTAAGCCGGGTAAAGGTGCCGCATTCGTGCGCTCCAAGCTTAAGAACCTGCGCAACGGCAACACCGTTGAGCGTACCTTCCGTGCCGGTGAAACCATTGGCCGCGCAATTATTGAAAACCGCGGTGTACAGTATCTGTATGCAAGCGGTTCGGATCATGTATTCATGGACAACGAAACCTACGACCAGTTCGAATTGTCCGCCAAGCAATTGGAGTGGGAGCTTAACTTCCTGAAGGAAAACATGACTGTGAACATCGTCAGCTACCAGGGTGAAATTCTCGGGATTAACCTGCCTACCAGCGTTGATCTGAAGGTTACGGAAACGGAGCCAGGCGTGAAGGGCAACACGGCTCAAGGCGCAACCAAAGCGGCTACCGTTGAGACAGGGCTGACGGTTCAAGTTCCGTTGTTCATCAACGAGGGCGACGTTCTGTTGATCGACACCCGCGAAGGCAAATACATCTCCCGCGCGTAGGGAGAGCTTAATTTTATATTTATATTGGCCTCCCCGCATTTGCGGTGGAGGTTTTTTGTCATTTGACAATATTGAAATGAAACCAATACATAGATTAATTAAATATCCGCCCGGCTGTAAAAAGCGCTATAGAATTTACATCTTCTATAGGACTGATTTTTACAGAGGGGGGACTTAGCTTGCAGACTCAGGTAAAGGTGAGCAAGGAAAAGGAACAGACTTCCGTTCATCATAAACCATACAGCTATGAGCAGACGTATAGGAAGCCAGCGGCTGCGCGGCAGCCGGACCCGGTGGAAATTATCCGGCGTATCCGCAAGAACCCGTCTTCGTTGACGCGGGAGGATCAGATGGCGCTCCAGCGGACCCTGGGCAACCGCGCTGTTATTCAATTGTTGTCTGAGTTGAAGAAGAACGGCAAGAAAGAGGACAAGAAGGTTAACGGGGCGGGCGGAAAGCTGGAAGGGAAGGGACCGGGAGGTCTGGATAAGGCCGGTGAGGGTCAGGAGGTGCAGGAGGTTCAAGGGGGAGAGGCGGCTCAAGCTGCACAAGCTGAACCCGTGCAAGCTGCACAATCGGAACCTGAACAACCTGCTCCACCTCTACAGCTGGAAGAGACGCCGGTGGTTAAGGTGGAGCAACTGGCGAGTGAGCCGCAGTCGCAGGTGCGGCAGACTCAGAGTGTGGCACAGGCGGCTGTGAAACAGAGCAGTTCTGTTCTTGAGCAGCAGCCGAGCCGGAAGGCTGCGCCAAGCGAGAAAATAAAGGAATTTCTACAGAAGAAGCTGCTGGAGAGTCCTGTAAAGGGGGGCGTTTCGGCTGGCAGTATGGAAGGCGCTGGGCAATCGGTTGCTGGAGAGGGTAAAACAGCAGCGGCTCAGCAGAGGAGAGAAGCAGGGGCCGCTTCCAAAGCTACGGACGGCGGGAATGAATCAGCGGCAGAGTGGGCTAAAGCGCAGTCAACGGATGTGGAGGACGGCAAGGCTGGCGAGGATGCAAAGGGGAGCAAGGAATCGAGGGGTAGCAAGGGAAGTAAGGACGCCAAGGAAACCAAGGAAACCAAGGAAACCAAGGAAACCAAGGAAACCAAGGAAACCAAGGAAACCAAGGAAACCCAAAATGCTAAGGATGCTAAGGAAGGAAAATCTGCCAAAGAAAGCAAGGCTGCTAAGGACACTAAGGAGGCCTCAGAGAAGGCTGGAAAAGCTGAGCCAGCCGCCTCAAAGGAGCCTTCACTGGGAGCGGCCCTCGGCGCCATAGCCGGGGACGGCAAGGAAACCCCGGCCAAGGCCAAGAAGGTCAATATCCGCGGCGAAGATCCGGGGCAGATTCTGGACCAGTTGACCCAGGTTCAGCCTACCCAGATGGGGGATGCGTATGCTCAGGCTGTTGACGTTTCCGCAGGAGCTTTTGCGAAGCAGAAGCAAAAGGCGAAGCAGTCCCTCCCGGTGATCCCCGCGCCGACAGGACTGAAAGGGAAAGTGCTGCAAGCCCGGAGAAAGCCGGTGCCGCTGAAGCACGCTGCTCCAGAGAGCTATAAGAGCAAGCGGACCGGGGGAGCCGCAGCTCCGGGAAACCTGGAGCGGATGAACATCGGCTCCTCCGGCTCAGAGGGAAATCCCGAAGCCATCATGAGCGAAATCCGTTCCGCCGCAGCCCAGCCGCCCGGCATCAGCATGACTGGCGAAGCCGATCCTTCCCAAGTGGAGGGCTTCAGCCAAGAAGCCACGCAGCAAGTAGGTGCCGCCAAGCAAGCGGAGATGGGCCAGATCAGCACCCCGTTCGGTGAGAATGACATCTTCCCCGAACCGGATGGCTCGACTCTGAAGGCGGACGCAAAGCTGCAAGGCGGCAACACTCCTTCTGCCAAAAAGCTGCCATCCTTAGCCATCCCTGGCGAGATGACCGCCGGCCTCAACAAGACGCTGGCCCCGGAAATGAACAAGCAGCTCGGTGCCAAGCAAGCCGAATACCATAAAGAAAAAGAAAAATTCGACAACAAAGTTATGCTCTCCAAAGCCGACAGCCACTCGCAAATCCAGCAGGCGGAAGCCGAAGCCAAGGAACAGCAGCTCAACCAGCAGGCCGGGGCCAAGGCCGAAGTGGATAACCTGAGAGGCGAGTGGAAGAGCGAACTGGATGCCGCGGAAGCCGACTATGCCGGGCAAGCCGGAGCCGCAGCCCAGCAGAAAAAAAGCGAAATCAACACGGTGCGCACCGAAAAAGAACGTGAAGCCCAAAAGCGGCAATCCGAAGCCGAACAAGAAGCCACGACCGCCTATAGCAAAGCCAAAAAAGAGGTCGACGGAAAACATGAAGAAGAAAAAGCCAAAGAAGAGAAAAAAGGCGGCTTCCTCGGCTGGGTGAAGGACAAGCTCGAAGCGGTAGTCGAAGTCGTCAAGAAGGCCGTCAACTTCATTTTCGAGGGTCTGAGAAAAGCCGTGAAGTTTATTTTTGAAAAAGCAAAGCAAGCCGTGCTGGGCATTATTGAGCTGGGCCGCAAGCTGATCACCACCCTGATCAAAGGCTTAGGCACCCTGCTCAAAAAGCTGGTCTCCGTCGTGTTCGCCAAATTCCCGGGCATCGCCGCCAAGATTTGCAGCAAAATTGACGGCGTCGTGAACAAAGCGGTCAAAGCCGTCAACCAGCTCGCACAGAAGCTCAAAACGAAAGTCACCCAGGTCATGGACTTCCTGGCAAGCAAAGTGGATCAGGCCTTGGCGGTTGTGCAGAACTTCTACACGAAACTAATCTCCACCATAGGCAACCTCCTGATTGCTGTGTTCCTCGATGTGATGGAACGGATCGGGGCGCTCGGCAAGGCAGCGAAGCGGTCGTTCAGCCATTTGGAAGGCAAGATGTGGGAGTATCTGCTCGGTGTGGACATTTCGAAGCCGCTAGGCGCAGGTGCCGCAGAAGGCGGAGCAGAGCAGGCCCAGGAAGCGGGAGAGCCGCAGCCGGAAGAGAAGCTTACCGCAGACGACATCGAAATGGAGTCGGTGGAAGAGGGCGAAATGGACCCTGAGCTGGTTCAGGACATGAACCTCAAAGACGGCGAAACCAAGCAGCTTCCGGGCAGCAGCGATCCGCATACGATGGATAGCATCATGGCGGATTTTGATACCGGAAAAGCGGATCAAAGCCTCGGCGGCAAAATCGCAGACGGCGTATCGCTGCGGGCAAACAATGCCAAAATGGTGTTTGACCAGATCAAAACATATGTAATAAAATGGATGAAAGCCCATGGATTACAGCTCTTGGCCGCCATTGTAGGGATACTGGTCGGCGTTGTGGCTGCGGAAATTCTCACAGGCGGAGCGGTCACGGCTTTTCTTCCGGTCCTGATGAATATTGTCATGACCGTCATGGAAGCGCAGGCGATTGTATCCGTGGCGCAAACCCTCGCACAGGCCTCGGGCTATATTGGCACGTACCTGAGCCAAGGCTGGCAGAAGCTGATCGAACCGGCGGCTATCGCGCTGGCAACAGCGCTGGCGATGGGCCTGGTGGAGCTGGCGATGGAGCTGGGGTTCAAGGGCCTTGGCAAGGGCCTCAAGAAGGCCGGACAAGCCGTGAAGAAAGGCGCAGCAGCCACCGCCAAAGGCGTGAAGGCAGTCGCGGGCGCAGGAGCCAAGGGCATCAAGAGTCTGCTCAAAACGGGAGCGAAGCTAGCCTCTAAGAGCGGCAGCATGATCATCCGTAACGGCAAAATTGTGATCAAGAGCCTGCAAAAAGGGCTGATGAAGGGAACCAAGAAGCTCAAGGGTTTGCTTGACAGGATACTTGTCAAGTTCAAGTTCAAGAAGTTTAAGCTGGAGCGCAAGGGTAAGCACATCCGTCTGTATGGTGAGGTTAATCCTTGGGTACTGCTAATTGACGGTGAAATAGACAACGTCGATGAACAAAAACTGAAGCAGCTTGAACGCGATGGCAAGAAACCAATTCCCCTTAGCGATGCGGAGTTAGAAAAACTCAATAAATTAGATAAGGATCAGCGGGCAAAGATCTCCGAGGGTGCGGATGGGGATAAGAGTAAGCTTGATTTGGATATTAATAAAGGGACGGATGAAGCTAGTAAGACTGTAATCCATTATGGGCAACAAATTGAAAAAGTCGGTAATAAAAAAATATTAAAACCAAATGCAAAGTACACAACACCAGAAGGATATAATTATGCAACAAATGAATTTGGACGTATTGAAAGTGTCGAGGCTGATTTACAACTCGGCAAAGGAACAAGAAATCAATACGCTCAAGGTAATGTGGGAGAGACAGACAGAATCCGAGGTAATTACCCGAATAGAGATGATGGTGGTCATTTAATTGGTAGTCAATTTAAAGGTTCTGGGGACATTGATAACTTAGTTCCAATGAATTCCCAAATTAATGAAGCTGGTGGGAAATGGCATCAGATGGAGCAAGAATGGGCATCGGCGTTAGACAGAAAAGAAAGCGTAAAAGTAAAAATAACCCCCCAATACACGAGTAGTTCTGCTAGACCTGATAGTTTTATAATAGAGTATTCAATAGATGGCGGCAGGAAAAAGAAAATCACAATAGAAAATCAAATTGGAGGTTGATAGAATCATGGAGCACCAGATGGATCAGCTATATCCCTTGATAGCAGAACATGTTTTAAGTATGATACCTGATGACAACTGGAACGAGATTTACTTATATGCCGAAATACTGGATGGATCTAGAGAAGTATATTTTTATTTCAATACTTCTGAGAATGAGGCTTTCATATATTCCCATGATATTCCTGAAAAATATTGTGTGAATGAAAAGGATTACGACAAATTATTATTAGAATTGCAAATAAGATTTAAAGAATTAAGACAAATATTTATAGACAATGGTCAAGACCCGTGGACTAATTTAACCTTAACATTGAAGTATCCGGGTAAGTTGAAGATTCGTTATGATTACAAAGATATAATGGCTTCAACACTAACCCCAACTCAAAGACAAATGATTTTTGAGTTTCTATATTTAGGGCTACTTCCTGAGAATGAAAAGAATAAACTGTTTGTAGAGAACTATATAAAAAGTCAAGATTAATGGCCCTATAGAACTAACCTAACGATGACAAACTATAGGGAGAATTCCGCGACAATTTTTTAGAGTTACAGCATGAGCATTCACCTAAGAGTATTAAGCATTAATTGAAGCAGGTTGAGTCTGTAAAATATATTGTGTAAACTCTCAAACCCATTAAAATGGAAATAAGAGAGAGGTTGGGGAGAACACATGGGACTTTGGTCAAAAGAGCAACTTCGGGAATTCATTAAGCAGAACAACTTAGTGACCGCACAAGATGCACAGAATGCCTTAAAAGACCTGTTTGCTGAGACGATTCAGGAGATGCTAGAAGCCGAAATGGATACTCACTTAGGCTACGGAAAGCATGAAGTGAAGGCGAAGCTCACACCAAACAGTCGCAACGGAAAGAGCCGTAAAACGGTAGTGAGTGAGTACGGCGAACAGGAAATTACTATCCCACGTGACCGTCTGGGTGAGTTTGAGCCCCTTGTCGTCAAGAAGCATCAGTCGAACGTAACGGGCATCGAAGAGCAAATCATCGCCCTGTACGCCAAAGGGATTAGTACTAGAGAAATTCAGGATCACTTGGGGCAGATGTATGGCATTGAGGTGTTGCCTACGCTCATATCCAATGTGACGAATAAGATCGTTCCTCTCATTAAAGAATGGCAGAACCGGCCTCTGCAAGGCGTTTACGCCATCGTCTATCTGGATGCAATCCACTTCAAGGTCAAGCAAGACGGAGCGATTATCAACAAGGCCGCCTACATGGTCATTGGTATTGATCTGGATGGAAATAAGGATGTGCTGGGCATGTGGATCGGTGAGAACGAGTCCTCTAAGTTCTGGCTGAGTGTGCTGAATGAACTCAAGAATCGCGGAGTTCAGGATATCCTTATTATCTGCGTGGATAACCTGACGGGATTCTCCCAAGCCATTGCAGCCTGCTATCCTCAAACCGAAATTCAGAAGTGCATTATTCACCAAATCCGCAGCTCAACCCGGTACGTGTCATACAAAGATATTAAGAAGGTGACTGCCGATTTAAAGCCCATTTACAAGGCAGCTACGGAGGAGGGGGCCTTGCTTGAACTCGACCGTTTCGAAGAAGTTTGGGGAGCGAAATATCCCCTTATTATCCGTTCCTGGCGGACAAATTGGGACGAACTCGCTACCTTTTTTAAGTACCCGCCTGAGATCCGTAAGCTCATCTACACCACGAATATGATCGAGAGCTACCACCGTCAGCTTCGTAAAGTAACCAAAGGAAAGAGCATCTTTCCTACCGATGAAGCTCTGCTAAAAATGCTCTATCTGGCCACCGTCGATGTCACTCGAAAATGGACTGGACGAGTCCAAAACTGGGGACAAATGCTGCTCCAGCTGTCGGTCTTTTTCCCCGATCGGGTCGGTCAACACTTGCGTTAGATCGCAAATTTCCCCTCGGGGGAATCTATGCTTAAAAGAGTTTACACAAAATTATTGACAGACCCAGCAGGTTGATTATGATGAGGTGACTCCATAGTCAACCTGTTATTATGCCTTCCTCCTACTCCGGCATCAGAGCTAAATCTGTGGATGAGGTCCTGCACTCAGGGGTTTGGTTAAGAGGAACCGCAGCGGCGAAGTCGGCTCCTTACGGACCGGCGAGCCGTTATTTTCAAGAAAACGCCACTCGTTGCGGCTTTACGGACCGAGGGGCGCTTATGGTCTCTCCAAGAAACGTTTAGGAGCGGAATATTCGATCCTAAGGCCTGTGGTGTCCATAACTTACCCAAGCCTTGACGCTCATCCGAATGAAGCGCACCACAGTCCGTAACGCCGGGTCAAACGCCAATTGAAGAACGAACCCCGCCCGGGAAGGGGGGAGACTGAGGGAGGCTCGCTCCACACCTTCATTCCTTCGGACATCCTACGCCTCTACTCCACCATTGTAAATCTGACGCTCTACTACGTTTCCTCTATTGAATTCAAACCTTATTTTGTAGCTATATAAGTTGAACTTTAGATTTTCATAATGGGGTCTGGTCGTAACTGCGGGGAATGTTTGGACTTCCGGCCGCTGTTGTCTTCAAATTTCTTGATTGTTACCGCTCTTAGCGGATGAAATTTGAAGACAAAGGCGGTCGCTTCGCTCCTACAGTTCCAAACTTCCTCTCCGTACTCCTACCCTTTATATATTTTCTTTAGTTCAACTGATATAGCCTAATAGGCTGGCGATGGAGCTGGGCTTCAAGGGCCTCGGCAAGGGGCTTAAGAAGGCCGGACAAGCCGGAAGAAAGGTGCAGCAAAACCCCAAAGGGGTGAAAGCAGTCGCGGGCGCAGGAGCCAAGGGCATCAAGTGCCTGTTGAGAATCGGAGTCAAACTGGCCTCCAAGAGCGGCAGTGTGGCGGAAGATCTGGAAGAGAAGGTAGTGTGTTAAAAGATTTAATGGAGGATGTCCGAAGCCGGATAAGTTTGATTTGTGGTTTTTTCGTTCTCACTTGAAATCATTGGAATTTTTATCGCGGGAAGACGGGCTGCTTTGAAAATCGGCGGTTTTTTTTGTGAAACCATTAACGCATGAGAGGTTTTTCGTATTATACTGATTTAAAGCACGAAACTAAATTAGAGCAACTACATAGACCGAAATAGGGAGTGAATGAGACTTTGTCACTTTATGTCATGAAATTCGGAGGCAGCTCCGTTGGCGACATTGAACGAATGAAACGTGTCGCCGGGCGCATCGCAGATAAGCAGGATGAGGGGCACCGCTGCGTTGTGGTTGTATCCGCTATGGGAGATACCACGGATGACTTGATTGATCAGGCGAAGAAGCTGAACGGGCAGCCGCCCGCGCGTGAAATGGATATGCTGATGACTACAGGAGAGCAAATCTCCGTCGCACTCCTTTCCATCGCCCTGCACGGGATTGGGCGTAACGCTGTGTCCTATACGGGCTGGCAGGCCGGCTTCCGGACGGATGAGACGCATGGCCGGGCACGGATTAATGAAATCCTCCCGCAGCGGGTTCTGGATTCGCTGGAGCGCGGGCAGATTGTCATAGTTGCCGGTTTTCAGGGGATGACCGTGGATGGCGAGATTACGACTCTGGGCCGTGGCGGCTCCGATACTACAGCGGTAGCGCTGGCCGCAGCGATCAATGCGGATGTCTGCGAAATCTATACCGACGTGGACGGCATTTATTCCACAGATCCGCGCATCGTGAAGACCGCGCGCAAGCTGAAGGAAATTTCTTATGATGAGATGCTGGAGCTGGCCAATCTCGGTGCGGCTGTGCTTCATCCGCGTGCCGTGGAATATGCCAAACGATATCAAGTGAAGCTGGTCGTCAGATCAAGCTTTAATCATAATGAAGGTACTGTTGTGAAGGAGGAAGCAAGCATGGAGCAGGGTGTCGTAGTTAGCGGAATCGCTTATGACAAAAATGTGGCACGGATCAGTATTCTGGGAGTGCCTGATGAGCCGGGGGTGCTCGCTCAGGTATTCGGCAAGCTGGCTCAAGAAGGTGTGGACGTCGATATTATCGTGCAAAGCGGCGTACAGAATGATAAAGCGGACTTCTCCTTCACGGTGGCGCTGAGTGAGCTGGCTCATGCCAAGGAGGTTATCGAGGGGCTGCACAGCGTGCTGCCTTACCGTGAAGTGACCTCTGAGGATAATCTGGTCAAGGTATCCATCGTGGGAGCGGGCATGGTCAGCCATCCCGGCGTAGCCGCGCAAATGTTCGAGGTAATTTCCAATGAGGGCGTTAGCATCAAGATGGTCAGCACCTCTGAAATCAAGGTTTCCTGTGTGATTGATTCCGCAAATCTGCAACAGATCATCCAGTCGCTTCACACCGCCTACAATCTGGATACGGAAGAGCAGGCTTTTGTCGGAGGTCCTAAGGACCGCAGGTAATCTGCCGCATAATCCTCCCCTGCAGCCGAGGGCTGCGGGGGTCATTTGCGTGATCAACAAGTTTATCGGCACAAATCATTGCAATCGCTTACATTCCGTGCTAATATTCTTTTATAAACAGGGTTGTTACTTTATTAGGCAAAACCTGGATTGATGACAGAAGACAATGCTTATGCGATGTCTTTCTGCCTTCGATTCAGGTTTTTTTATATATATTCACAAATAACAGGCAGCGAGGGGTTAAAAACATGAAAAAAATCAAACGTTCCATTGCAGCAGCAGCAATTCTGAGCTTATGCGTGTCAGGTTTGCCGGTCCATGCGGCAAGCTCCGCCTCATCTTCCTCCGCAGTGGATAAACTGGTCAAGGCCGAACTGATTCGCGGCAGTGGTCAGGGGGTCAATGCGGCTTATCTGGGGACCAAGGCGACAAAAATTCAGGCGGCAGTGCTTTACTTGCGGCTGGTCGGGCTTGAAGAAGAGGCACTTGCCTATCAGGGTACGGATACTTATGCAGATGCTTCACAAGCTGGCAAGCACCTCGAGAGCGTTGTTGGATATCTGAAGCAGCAACCATATTTACAGGGGAGTTTGGCAGCAAATGACCGGTTTGAGCCAGGCGCCCCGGTTACGGCCGAAGTTTTTGCGGGGGTGCTGCTCAAAGCGCTGGGTTATGAATCAGGTACAGATTACAAGCCGGGGGAAGCCGCTGCTGTTGCGGTCGGCAAAGGAATGAAAGCGCTTCAGGTATCTGGCGAGCTGACGAACCGGCAGATGGCAGAGGCTACCGCTCAAGCACTGGGAGTTCAGCTTAAAAGCGGACAAGGAACACTGGAGCAGAGCTGGACAAAGCACAAGCAGAACAAAGCCTTCGTTCCACAGACCTTACAGCAGACCAAGTATGGGCCTATCGAAGGCGTAACCTATGAAGTGTACGGGACGCTGGGCTGGCTGGGAGTTCCTTATGCCAAGCCGCCGGTTGGCGAGTTACGCTGGAAAGCGCCGCGCAAGCCGGAGGCATGGACAGAAACCAGATCGGCCAAGGCATTTGCCGCGAACAGCCTGCAGATATCCGGCAAAGGAACAGCGGGCAGTGAAGATTCACTCTATCTCAATATTTGGCGGCCAAATACCACCAGCTCCAAGCTGCCTGTCATGGTATTCCTGCACGGTGGCGGTAATATGACCGGATCAGGAAAGGATTTTCAGGGAGAACAGCTCGCCCGGAACACGAACAGCATCATTATTTCGGTCAACTATCGGCTTGGAGCGCTTGGGTTCTTCAAGAATGCGGCACTTGCTACCGGCAACGCTCTTGATGATTCCGGCAACTACGGACTCTTGGATGCGTTCGAAGCCCTTACATGGGTGCAGGAGAATATCGGAGGATTTGGCGGCGACACAGGTAATGTGACTCTGGCCGGGCAGTCGGCTGGGGCGCGGGATGTGCTTGCTGCACTGATCTCTCCCCTCGGGAAAGGCTTATTTCAGAAAGCTATTGCCTTCAGCGGAGGGCTGACCACGGCCGCTCCGGCAGAAGGAGAGACGAAATCGGCTGAGGCAATTTCGAAGCTGCTTATCGAAGAGGGAAAAGCGGCAACTGCGGAAGAAGCTGCAGCCTGGATCAGCAAGCAAAGCAAGGCCCAACTGGAAGATTACCTGCGGGGGGTTCCTGCTGACAAGCTGGTAAAGGTGTTCGGTTCGACGGCCATCCGTATGGAGCCTTTCCCGCATCTGTTCCGTGACGGAACTGTAATTCCGAAGGAAGGCTTCTCCGCCCTGGACAGCGGAAATTACGTTAAAGTACCTGTACTGCTGGGCAGTCTGGATACAGAATTTGCAGCATTTGCTTTCGGAGATCCGAATTTCTCCGCTTCCATTAATGATGGCTCACTGGCTGCTGATTCCGTCAAACTCGCCCAATATGAAGCAGCGCTAAAATATGGAAGTGAGGCCTATGCAGGATTTAATGCAGAGCGGGTTGCAGAACGCCTTACTAAAGTAGCGGGGCAGCCTCCGGTCTACGCATACCGGTTCGCCTGGGGGACACAGCCTGGAGTCATTTCCGATAATTTGCGGACGCTGCTCGGTGCGCCGCATGGAGCGGATATGGATTTCTACACCGGTCATGCGGCAGGGATTGCAGCCTATTTCCCGCAAGGCTACTTTAGTGAAGCCAACAAGCCGGGCCGTGAAGAGTTGTCTGCTGCTACGGCTGCTTACCTGAAACAGTTCCTCTATACAGGCAGCCCGGGCAACGGAGGGTCAAGTGAACTGGCGGCATGGACACCGTGGATGAAGGAAGCGAAAACGCCGATAATGCGCCTGGATGCCAGCAATAGCAAGGCCGAAATCGGTATGTCCGCGCAATACTATGAGGGCAAGGAAGCTGTGCTGGCCAAGATGAAGAAGGAATTAAATGAAGAAACCTACAGGCTGTTGACTGAAAAAGTGTTTGCAGGCCGTTTCTTCTGGGAATAGTCGATCTGATCAATCCGTAATGCAATCAGAAAAGAAAGAGGACAAGCGAAAATGCTTGTCCTCTTTGCGTTGTAGATTGTGAAAGCTAGCCCAGCCGTTTGAACCGCCCAAGAATCTCTACCGTTTCCAATACGTTGACAAAGGATTTGGGATCGGTTTCCAGGATCGTTTTTCTAAGCTCGGCCAGTTCGTAGCGGGTGGTTACCGTCATAAGCATGGTGTTGCCTTCATGGCTGTACCCGCCCTCAGCGTTAACCACGGTGACCCCGTGCGGCAGGCGGTTGAGACGGTTCAGCATCTTGTCCCGCTCCTTCGTGACGATGAAGCAGGTCAGCTTGATGTGGCGGATATGAATCATGTCGACCACACGGCTTTTGACAAAGATACAGAGCATGGCGTACAGGGCGGAGTCCCAGCTTTTGAAGAAACCCAAGCTCAGGATAACCAGCCCATCCATTACGAAGAGCACCGAGCCCATCGGAATATCCCGCTTGCGGGTAATGATGGAGCCCAGAATGTCAAATCCCCCGGAAGACCCCCCTGCGCGAAGCGAGAAGCCGACGCCCCCGGCGATGATGACACCCCCGAAGATGCTTGCCAGAATCGGGTCCTTGGTCAGCTTGACCAAAGGAATGATGTTCAGAAACCAGGTGGTGGACACGACAGACAGCAGACTATAGCAGATGTATTTTTTCCCTACGGCTACAAAACCCCAGATCAGGATCGGCAGGTTGATGCCGAAATAATACAACGAAATGTACTTTGGATTTGTTAAATAACCAATGACCGATGCCGTTCCCGCCACACCGCCGCTGAGAAGCTGATGCGGAATGAGGAACAGGCGAAGCCCGCTTGCAAGCAGAAATGCCGAGATAATGATAATGGCGACTTCCTTAACCTGCTTGGCTACCGTTCCTGAAACGAGCGGCACTACGAAATTACGAACCTGCATGACAAAAATCCCCTCTTCTTCCCGATGTCTTTATCTACGATTTGGATGCTGCTTGAAAATATCAGGTGCGTTTAGTTTGTCCAACAGACGGACCTTATATTTTCCAGATCGTCTTACATGATAAGTGCAAAGTTTATTTTATCATACCGATGATATTTTTTTATAGAGGGAATCACTATGATTTCTTTCACAGCTTGGCATAACCGCCTATTTCTTGTTGTCTAAAGTGCTCCTGAGCTGCATATCTATGGTTATCAGCCGATAGATTGGCGGAAAAGGAGTGAAGCGGATTGGACAAGTATGTGAGCTGGATGGCAACGCTGCGGCTGCTCTCGGGCAGTGTGGAGATCATGGCGGCGCTGCTCATGCTGAAGCTGAATCAGGTGGATAAGGCGCTGGCGGTCAATTCCGGGCTGGCGCTGGTTGGACCTACTATTCTGGTTTTGACCACAGCGGTAGGACTGACGGGGATGGCACAGGAGCTGTCGTGGGGCAAGCTGGGCTGGATTGGCTGCGGGGTAGCTTTTCTCTTAATCGGAATTCTAAAAAAATGATAGATGATAGTCATAAAGATCACGTACAAGCATAAATATGGATTAAAGCTATTTACAGATGAGGACAACTTGGGGGTACTTTGTATGGCAAATGACTGGCTGCTGTTGTTTCCCGAAAAAGTAAGAGCGCTGCTAAGCGCCCTCCCGGCTTCGCTGCTGGACAAGGTGGAGGAAATCCGCGTCCGCGAAGGGCGTCCGCTGGAAATTAATTATTCCGGCGGCAAATACCATTTTCTCGGCACGGACAAAGGTCTGACGATAAGACCCGAAGAAGCGTACAAGCCGGACCGGGAGGATACACACCGGCTCCTTGACCTGATCAGCAATCATTCGCTCTATACGATGGAAGAAGAGCTGCGCAAAGGGTTCATCACGATTCCCGGCGGTCACCGGATCGGCCTCTCAGGCCGGACTGTGCTGAGCGGCGGAGGCGTGGAGCATCTGCGGGACATCACCGGCTTCAATGTCCGGATTGCCCGCGAGATGCCCGGCATTGCCGACGCTGTGCTGCCCTACCTCTTCGACAGGGGACAGCAGCGGATGCTGCATACGCTGATCCTCTCCCCTCCGCAGCACGGCAAAACCACGCTGCTGCGCGATCTCGCCCGGCAGATCTCCGCAGGAGGAAGCGGGCGCGAGGGCATCCGGCCGGGACTGAAGGTCGGCATCGTCGATGAGCGCTCGGAAATCGCGGGCAGCCGCCGGGGGATACCCGCTTTTGATGTCGGCCCGCGGACGGACATCCTCGACGGCTGTCCCAAAGCCGAAGGCATGATGATGATGATCCGCTCACTCTCGCCCGATGTGCTCATCGCGGATGAAATCGGCCGTGCTGAGGACGCCGAAGCTGTAACCGAAGCGCTGCATGCCGGTATTACGGTTGTCGCTTCGGCCCATGGCAAGGAGGTGTCCGAGCTGGCCCGGCGGCCCGCCCTGGGGGGACTGCTGGAGCACCGGATGTTCGAGCGTTATGTCATTCTCCACCGCACTGAGAAGGGGCTGTCCTTCCGCATTCTGGACGGGCAGAAGCGCGGGCTGCTGCTGGTCTCGCCCGAGGAACGGCTGGGCGGTGACCGCCATGCTTAAACTGTTCGGAGCCGTGTTAATTGTACTGGCCGCTACGCTGGCGGGGTTCAAAAGGGCTGCACAATACGCTGACCGGCCCAGGCACATCAGAGGCCTCATTGCAGCGCTGCAGCGGCTGGAGACTGAAATCCAGTACGGCTTCACCCCGCTGCCGGAGGCGCTCCGCCGGATCGGGCAGCAGTCGAAGGAGCCGCTGCAGGCCTTTTTCCTCACAGCCGCCGCGGAGATGAGTCCGCCGCTGGACCGCAGCGCCGAAGAGGCGATTCGCAAGGCGATGGATGCCCATTGGAGGGCGGCCTCCCTGAAAGGAACGGAGAAGGAAATTCTCCGGCAGCTTAGCTGCACGCTGGGCACCAGCGACAGGTCGAATCAGAGCACTCATATTAAGCTGGCTTTGCAGCAGTTGAAGCAGGAGGAGACAGTGGCCAGAGAAGATCAGGGCAAATATGAAAAAATGAGCAAAAGCCTGGGTCTGCTGCTTGGAGCATTGATCGTCATATTGATCTTTTAGCGAGGTGCCAGGAATGAATATTGAAGTCAACGCGATCTTTCAGATTGCCGGCATCGGCATCATCATTGCCATGATCCACACGGTGCTTAAGCAGATGGGAAAAGAAGAAATCGCCCACTGGGTAACGATTGTCGGCTTTATCATCGTGCTCTTTATGGTCATCCGCATGCTGGACGGCCTGCTGCATGAAATCAAATCCATTTTTCTTTTTCAATAGGCCAAGGCTATGGAAATTATTCAAGTGGTGGGAATTGGGCTCTTGTCGACCGTCCTGATCCTTGTCCTGAAGGAACAAAAGCCGATGTTCGCCTTCCTGCTGACCACCGCCGCCGGCATTCTGATCTTCCTCTTCCTGATCGGCAAAATCGGAACGGTTCTGGGGACGCTGGAGCGGGTGGCTGAGTCTTCCGGGATGGAAATGATCTATATCAAAACCGTGTTCAAAATCATCGGGATTTCCTATATCGCAGAGTTCGGGGCGCAGATTGTGCGCGATGCCGGGCAGGAGTCGATTGCCTCGAAGATTGAGCTGGCAGGCAAAGTGCTGATCATGGTGCTGGCCGTGCCGATCATCAGCATTATTATCGAAACGGTGATGAAGCTTCTGCCCGCTTGACCCGTGAGACATAAGAAGGTAACCAAATTCGGAGGCGGGAGGAAAAGGTATGCAGGCGCGTCTCATTTTTCGCCCTCCAAAACTTAAAACGATCCTGCTGCTTCTGCCTTGTCTGCTGCTGCTGTGGTGCTCAGGAACCGCATTGGCTGCCGGAGCAGCCCCGTCTCCTTCTCCGCAGCCCTCAAGCCAGGGAGGCTCCTCCTCCCCGGTTGACCAGTGGGTAAAAGGCCAGGTGCAGAACCTGCCCACAGGTGAAGTGGAATCGTACTGGGATCAACTGATGAAGGATTACGGGGGATTTTTTCCGGACGGCAAAACGCCTTCGCTTATGGATATGCTTCTGCCGGGCGATAACGGCCTGAGCTTCAAGAGCATCCTGTCCGGGCTTACATCCTTTATGTGGCATGAGGTGCTGTACAACGGTAAGCTGCTGGTCACGATTGTAATGATCAGCGTGCTCAGTATGATTCTGGAGACGCTGCAGACCGCTTTTGAACGTAAATCCGTCAGTAAAATCGCCTACATGCTCTGCTACATGGTGGTGCTGGTCATTGCCGTCAACAGCTTCAATATCGCTATCGGCTATGCCAAGGATGCTATCGACCGGATGATCGACTTCATGATGGCGATGATTCCGCTGCTGTTCGCCCTGCTGGCCTCCATGGGAAATATCGTCACGGTATCCGTCACCCATCCGCTGATTGTCTTCATGATCCACACTGTGGGTTCGCTCATTCATACCATAGTTTTTCCGCTGCTGTTCTTCTCGGCGGTGCTGCATCTGGTGAGCGCGATGTCGGATAAATACAAGCTGACCCAGCTCGCCAATCTGCTGCGCAATGTCGGAGCCGGACTGCTGGGGGTGCTGCTGACCGTGTTCCTTGGCGTGATCTCCGTTAGGGGGATTACCAGCTCGGTGACGGACGGAGTAACCATCCGCGCCGCCAAATATATATCAGGAAATTTCGTGCCGGTCATCGGCAAAATGTTCGCGGACGCTACCGATACCGTCATTTCGGCGTCGCTCCTGGTGAAGAATGCCATCGGGCTATCGGGCGTCATTATCATTTTATTCCTGTGCGCTTTTCCGGCCATTAAAATACTGGTGCTCGCCTTGATCTACAACGTGGCGGCCGCCGTGATGCAGCCTTTGGGAGAGACGCCGATTGTGTCCTGTCTGCAGACCATCGGCAAAAGCATGATCTACGTCTTCGCAGCGCTGGCTGCCGTATCGCTGATGTTCTTCCTGGCCGTCACGATAATGCTGACCGCCGGCAATGTCACCGTCATGATGAGGTGAGGCGGAGGATTTGGTCTTTCGGGGGCTTACAAAACCTTTAGGAGGTACAACGATGACCTGGTTGGGCGGGTGGCTGCGGGAACTTATTCTGGTGGTGCTGATGGCTGCTTTCGTGGAAATGCTGCTGCCGAGCAAATCCATGGAGCGTTACGCCAGGCTGGTGCTTAGCCTGCTGGTGCTAATGACCATACTGAGCCCAATCGTGTCCATGCTGAAGGGGGATGCCACAGGAGAGCTGAGTCTGGCCATGAAGCAGCAGGAGAAGGACGGCGGATGGCTGTCAGGAGCAGGAAAGGGCGCCGGTTCCCTGGAGAAGATTCTGGCGGACGGCAGGATGCTGGCAGCAGGTGCGCAAGAGCAAAGCCTGAAGCTTGCTGCGGAAGAGGTGGCTGGACAGATGCGGGATCAGATCGCTTCCAGCACTGGCGTACAGGGAGCCAAGGTCACAGTAACACTGGGCATGGGGAAATCCCAAGTCGGCCTTGGGGGAGAATTGGTTCCCGTGATCGCCTCGGTGACCGTCGCCCTGCCGGCGGCGGTTCCGGCTGCCGGAGCAGGCAGCGGCAACGGGGGAGCTTCCGGCGCTACTGCCGGATCAGCCGCTTCAGAGCCGATTGTTATTACGCCGGTGGCACCGGTACAGGTTAACGTTGGCGCCGGCCAGGAAGCGGATGGCGCATCCCGGGCAACCTCCGAGGGTTCGGCGGATAACGGCAGCGGCACTGCGGGGGCCGGTACAGACACCGGTCAAACCGAGTCGATCATCAAGCTGCTGGAGCAGAATTGGAATCTGGACCGGAAAGTGATTGAGGTGAAGAGCAGCGGAACCGGTGCAGCGAAATTATAAGATTTACCTACAGCGTTACCGCAGGAGGGATAAGAGATGGGCAAATGGCTGAAAAAATTGGAGCAATGGGCAGGAGGCGGCGGGTCCGGCAGTGCTAAGCGGAGTCATACCTTCCGCTGGCTAATCATCCTCGGACTGCTCGGCGTAGCGATCATGCTGTTCAACTCCTTTGTGAATGTGAAGAAGCTGGACAGCGAGAATACGGGGCGTGAGCCGCCGCCGGTAGAAAGCTCGCAGTCGGCCTTGCAGCAGGGTGGCACAGCCTCAGATTCTTTTGACAGCATAGAACAGGCATTGGAGGACCGTACAAAGGAAATCCTGGAAAAAATCGTCGGTGTCGGCACAGTGGACATTATGGTCACAGTGGATTCCACAGAGGAAGTTGTTGTACAGCGGAACATGAACGATTCGCAGCAGCAGAGCGAAGAGACGGATGCCAGCGGCGGCAAGCGGCATACCACCCAGTACACCAGGGATGGCGAGATTGTCACTTACAGCCAGTCAGGCAACGAAACCCCGATCATTACCAAACGGATTAAACCCCAGGTGCGCGGCGTGCTGGTTGTCGCCAAGGGAGCGGAGAACAAAGTCGTCCGCGGACTCATAGAACAGGCAATCGAAAAAGGCCTGAACGTGCCGGGCTACCGCATTTCCGTAGTTCCGCGCAAGCAGGAATAGCAAGCCCGCATAACAGGCAGCTAAACGAAACTAAGCGTATGCTTCCGGAGCCGGTTTTGCGAAGCAGGTTCATGGCAGTAGATGCTAACAAAACTAAGCGTATGCTTCCGAAGCCAGTTTTGCGAAGCGGATTCACGAAGCGTATGCTAACAAAACTTTGAGGAGGAATAAAAAATGAAGGGCAAAAGACAAACAATTTGGTTGGTTTCCATGCTCAGCTTGATGGTGGTGCTCTCCGCCTACTACTTATTCACGGAAGACACAGGAGCCTCCCTTCCAAAAGAAACAGCGGGCAGCGTTCAAGTTGACACTCTGAAGGGCGAGGATGGGGCGCAGTCCCCCGCTCTTGACAGTGGATTGGTTGTTAACGAAGTGGCTACACAAGGGGTCAGCGCCGATGCAGGCAGTAACGGGGCCGGTACAGATGACAGCAAGCAGACGGCTTCCGCTGATGATAAGGCTGCTGCGGCTGCTAAAGACAGCTCCACTGCAGATGCCGGAAAAACCGCTGCTAATACCGTTACAGAGGATACAGGCAAAACGGCGGATGCCGCTAACAAATCCAAAGAAGATAAAAAAACTGCCGCTGACAGCTCAAAAGATACTAAAGATACCGCCGCAGCCAATACCGGGAAGACTCCGGCAAAAGACGATGCTGCAATTCTGGACGAAGTCGCCTCCCAAAGCGTATCGGCCAGCAGCATGTTCAACAATTATCTCTATGATCGCGAACAACAGAATCTGAAGGACTACAATGATCTGCTCGCTGTGATTAATGACATGGATAAGACCCCGGCTGAAAATGCGGTTGCCAAGGAACAGCTCAGCAAGCTGGAGGAAAAAGAATCCAAAATTACTGGAATCGAAGAGAAGCTTCAGCAAAAATACGGTCAAGCGATTGTCAAGGAGGAGTCCGGCAATACGTATACCGTTGTGGTCCAAAGCAATAAGCTTGATGTGAAGCAGGCTGTCGGAATCGTTGATCTTGTTATGAAGGAGCTTAGCATCACGCAGGATAAGATCCGGGTCCAATATGTATCCGAGCAATAATACTGCAATATACCGCTGGATAAAATAGAAGAATTTGCCGAAAGGGCTCGGGTTATCCCGGGCTCTTTCCATTTCTAGCGTTTATGATATAATACATAAAGTTATCTGGGAATGTAAGTAGAATAAGTGTTGTAAGAAGCGGATATCTGAAAGCGATTCAAGTGAAATCGCAAGCTTTGAGAGAAAGCTGAAGGAGTGAACGATCAAATGTTCAAGTTAAGCGAGATTAAGGAATTAATTAAATTGCTGGACCAGACCTCCTCCGTACACGAACTGGAGATCGAAAGCGAAGGAATGAAGCTGGCTATCCGCAAACCGGATCGCCCCGAAGCTGATGGAACGGTAATTCAGGCGATTCCTTATGCCCAGCCCTTTACGCCAGCCCCGCAGCCGCAAAATCCGCAGCATGCAGCATCTCCGGTTGTCACCGAGATTCCGGCAGTACAGCATACCCCGGCTTCTTCCGCTGAAGGCGCGTTACATAAAATCGTCTCCCCGATGGTAGGGACCTTCTACAGTGCGGCTTCCCCGGAAGCTTCGAGCTTCGTGAGCGTAGGCGACCGGGTCAGCGAGAAATCGACAGTCTGCATCATTGAAGCCATGAAGCTGATGAATGAGCTGGAAGCAGAAGTGAGAGGCGAAATCGTGTCTGTACTTGCGGAGGACGGCCAGCTTGTGGAATACGGCCAGCCGCTGTTTCTGGTGAGACCGGAATAACTGCCGGGAGAATCAAGAGGAGCTTGCAAGCTTCGTTAAATTTTGGGAGGAAACGAATGAACATTCAAAAAGTGTTGATTGCCAATCGCGGAGAAATCGCGGTCCGCATTATCCGGGCCTGCCGTGAGCTGGGCATTTCCACCGTCGCTGTCTATTCGGAGCCTGACCGGGATTCGCTGCATGTCCGGCTGGCTGATGAAGCATACTGTATCGGTCCGATGCCGTCCAAGGACAGCTATCTGAACTTTACCAATATTATGAGTGTGGCCACGCTGACGGAATGCGATGCCGTTCATCCGGGTTACGGATTTTTGGCTGAAAATGCGGATTTCGCAGAGATTTGTGAATCCTGCAACATTACCTTTATCGGCCCTTCACCAGACGCTATTACCCGCATGGGGGACAAGGCGGTCGCCAAAGAAACCATGAAGCTGGCCGGAGTTCCGATTATTCCGGGCTCTGACGGGCTTGTAGGTGATGTGGAGGAGGCTGTAATGCTGGGCCGGGATATCGGCTATCCAATCATCGTAAAGGCAACCGCAGGCGGCGGAGGCAAGGGGATCCGCATTGCCGAGGATGAGGAATCGCTGGTGAAGCAGATTACCGCTGCCCAGCAGGAAGCCCAGAAGGCCTTCGGCAATGCCGGAGTGTACCTGGAGAAATTCCTCACAGGCATGAAGCATGTGGAGATTCAGATTATTGCCGATAAACACGGCAATGTCGTTCATCTGGGAGAGCGCGACTGCTCGGTGCAGCGCCGCCGCCAGAAGCTCATTGAAGAAGCGCCCTGCTCTGTTCTGACACCTGAAATCCGCGAAGCCATGGGCCAGGCGGCTGTGCGCGCAGCACAGGCCGTGAATTACTCGGGCGCGGGCACGCTGGAGTTCCTGCTTGGACCGGACGGGCAGTTTTATTTCATGGAAATGAACACCCGGATTCAAGTGGAGCATCCGGTGACCGAGATGGTCACGGGCGTTGACTTAATCAAAGAAATGATTTCTGTGGCGGAAGGCAATCCTCTGTCATTTACCCAGGACGATATCGTTATTAATGGCTGGTCCATTGAATGCCGCATCAATGCGGAAGATCCGGAGAAGAATTTCATGCCGTCGCCAGGCAAGATCAATTTTTACCTGCCGCCTGGAGGCTTGGGTGTACGGGTGGACAGCGCGGCATATCCTGGATATACGATTTCCCCATTTTATGACTCGATGATTGCGAAGCTGATTGTCTGGGCTCCGACCCGCCAGGAAGCTGTCGCCAAGATGAAGCGTGCGCTCTCGGAATTTGCTGTGGATGGCATACATACCACGATCTCATTCCACCAGAAATTGCTGGAGCATCCTGTATTCTTAGCCGGGAATTTCGATATTAAATTCCTGGAGGAATATGAAATTTAGGACGGCCTCGCTTTGTTTGTCATAAAGTTCGTCAAATGATATAGTATGTTTAATAAGAGACGTGCTTTGCGCTTAAAATATTTGAACAACTTTTTCTTTGAAAGGTGTGAAGTCCATAATGAGTACATTGCCGACAGAATTCGAACGTACGGAAATTGGCGAGATTCAGATTGCTCCTGAGGTAATCGAGGTGATCGCAGGTTTGGCAACCGTAGAGGTTAAGGGCGTGGCAGGCATGAGCGGCGGTTTTGCCGGAGGCATCGTAGAGCTTCTCGGCCGCAAGAACATGTCCAAAGGCGTAAAGGTTGAGGTTGGACAGCGTGAGGCTGCCGTTGATGTGTCCGTAATCATCGAGTACGGCAACCGTCTGCCGGAAGTGGCTGGAGAAATTCAGCGCAACGTGAAACGCTCCATCGAGACCATGACCGGTCTGACCGTTGTTGAAGTGAATGTGCATATCCATGACGTGCAGTTCAAGACCACCAGCGCTTCTGACAAGAACGAAGAAACGGATGCGGTTCTCCGCGTGAAATAAGACCAGCGTCTTCCATAAACCCCCGACAGCACCGTCGAGGGTTTACTCTAATTTAAGGAGGTTATGAGACTCGTGGCAAAAATTTTGGACAGGCTTCTGCTGTTCCTGTACAGCTTAAGCATCGGAATATTATCTGTAATTGCCATCCTCCTCTTAAGCGGCGCCATTCCTGACTCCCTTGAGATAAAGGATGGGCCAGCCGCGTATATTGCCGCCATCGCCATTGCAGTCATTCTGTTCCTGCTCAGCCTCCGGTTCTTCTACATTTCCCTGCGCCGCGACCGTGCTTCCCTGCCTTCGGTTGACCAGCGTACAGAATACGGGGATATTCAAATCTCCATGGAAACGATTGAGAATCTGAGCCTGAAGGCAGCCGGCAAAGTCAAAGGAATCAGAGATCTGAAGTCCCGCATCCGCGTCTCCCAGGCCGGGCTTGAGATCATGATCCGCGCAGTTGTGGACGGAGAGCATTCCCTGCCGCTGCTGACTACAGAGGTTCAGCGCCAGGTGCATGATTTTGTGCAGGAAACGACCGGGATTCCAGTGGCTGATGTCTCGGTATACATTGCTAACCTCACACAGTCTCCAAGCTTCAAAAGTCGAGTGGAATAGAGGTGAGTTTCCCTTATGTTTTGGAAAGCACTATGGGAAAGTCACGGGGGTAGGATTGCCGGGGTCACCTTCGGCGTCGTTCTCGGATTGATTTATTTGATTAGCGGTTTTTGGGATATGCTGTTCTTTGCACTGGTAGTGTTCATCGGATATACGCTCGGCAAAAGAAAGGATACCGCGCAGGCTCCCCTGTTTAAGTGGCAGGAGATAATTGAGCGGCTGTCCGGACGCTGGCGTCCCTTCAAGTGAACCGCGATAGCTTGTTCTCCCGGAGCCTGGAACCCGTTCGTCTGAGTTGCCTGATCTGCCGGAAGAAGAGCTGCGCGGTTTTTTTAATTGGGGCTTGCCGTGAACGTGAATATGTTATTCTGTGAATGCCAATCTCTGATAGAGAAGGGTTAAGCTGAGAATTCTTGAAGAAAAGACTGTATCTTTGTGCAGTTGTTGCAGTTTGTGCAATTAAAATCCTGTTGTAATGCCTCATTTCTGTTTTAACTGTATTTCGTACAATTAAATGCGGCTGCGAACGTAAGAAATGGATTTTTTCTGATTTTTAATTGTACGAAATGCAATTAGGGATAGAATCTGCTTCATTAGGCTTAAAATAGTTGCAGGAAATACAATTATATTTAGCACCTGACCGTTTGTATAAGAAACAATGGAACACCAACATAAAGTTTGCGAAAGAAGATTGTAGGAGGATCAGATGAAAAGACGTTTAGCGAGAGAAATTATTGTCCAAAGCCTGTACCAGATGGAAATGAATGATGTGGAAAGTGCGGAAGCGGTAGAAATGCTGATTGCGGAAGCTTCGGAGGAGAATGAGACCGAACATGTCATTACCGATGAAATCGAATTGAAGGCTTATGTGGTCGAGCATGTGAATGGCGTGTGGGAGCATAAGATGGCCATTGACGACATGCTGGAGCATTACCTGAAGGGCTGGCAGATGAGCCGGCTCTCACGGGTGGACCGCCAGATTTTGCGTTTGGCTACCTTTGAGATGGTATTTGGAAATGATGTTCCGGCCAAGGTTGCCGTCAATGAGGCGATTGATTTGGCCAAGCATTTCGGCACCGAGGATTCCGGTAAATTCGTGAATGGCGTGCTGGGCAAGATGATTCAGGAGCTTGATACACTGAAGACAGAGCTGTAGGCAAATGACCGGTCGCCTGCTCACTAAAGCGGACTCACTATAGAATTGTACAAGCTATATAGGTTGAACCTCAGAAAATATGAAAAGGGCCGAAGTGACGAGGGGGAGTTTGGATACTTTTGGAGCGGACGAGTCCGCCTTTGTCTACGGATTTCATCCGCTAAGAGCGGTATAATCAAGAAATTTGTGACGGGCAGCGGCCGGAAATCCAAACATTCCCCGCAGTTACCGTCCAGCCCCCAGTATGAATTCTATAGTTCAACTTGTATAGGCGAAATCTCAAAAGCAGATCAAAGGGGAGAGAATTACATGACAGCAGCAATCATCAGCGGTAAACAAGTATCTGAAGAAATTCGTATTGACATTGCCCGGGAGGTTGCCTTCCTTGCTCAGAAGGGTGTCAAGCCCGGTCTTGCTGTCGTGCTGGTCGGTGAAGATCCGGCTTCTCAGGTCTATGTCCGCAATAAAGAGAAATCGAGCACAGAGCTGGGCTTCCATTCCGAAGTACACAGACTGGATGCTTCCACTAGCCAGGAAGAGCTGCTGGCGCTCGTTACGGAGCTGAACAGCCGTGATGAAATTGACGGTATTCTGGTGCAGCTTCCGCTGCCCAAGCACATTGACGAGAAGGCAGTAATTAACGCTATCGCGGTAGACAAGGATGTTGACGGCTTCCACCCGATCAACGTGGGCAATCTGGTTATCGGGGATGACAGTCTGCTTCCGTGCACCCCTGCCGGTGTGATCGAGCTGATCAAGCGGACCGGAACCGGAATGTCCGGCAAGCATGCGGTTGTTATCGGCCGCAGCAACATCGTCGGCAAACCGGTCTCCCTGCTGCTGCAGCGCGAGAATGCTACGGTAACGATGTGCCACTCGCGTACGGCGAACATCGCTGAGCTTAGCCGTCAGGCAGATATTTTGGTCGTAGCTATCGGGCGCGCCAACTTCATCGACGGTTCTTTTGTGAAGCCGGGGGCGGTTGTCATTGATGTTGGAATGAACCGTCTGGACAACGGCAAGCTGGCCGGAGATGTGGACTATGAGAGCGCCAAGGAAGTTGCCGGATACATTACACCTGTACCGGGCGGTGTTGGGCCAATGACAATCACGATGCTGATGAAGAACACGCTGGTTGCAGCGAAACGCCGCCGCGGCCTGGATAAGGAATAGGTCTGCGTTTATGGCGGCAGAGCGGCAGGTCTATTCGATAAAAGAGCTTAACCGTTATATCCGCATGAAGCTCGATTCGGATGTGGTTCTCTCCGATGTGTGGGTTCGCGGAGAAATCTCCAATTTTACACACCACGGCAGCGGGCATATGTATTTTACGCTTAAGGATGAGAGCAGCCGGATCAAGTCCATTATGTTCGCATCCCATAACCAGCGGCTGCCGTTTGTGCCTAAGGAAGGCGCCAAGGTCATTGCCAGAGGCAATGTGACTGTATATGAGCGGGACGGTCAGTACCAGTTCTATGCAACGCATATGCAGCCCGATGGAATCGGCAGCCTGTATCTGGCTTATGAGCAGCTTAAGAATAAGCTGGAGCTGGAAGGACTGTTCGCAGCGGCCCGCAAGCGGCCGCTGCCGCGGTTTCCGCGCTGTATCGGGGTAGTCACCTCCCCAACGGGCGCGGCGGTGCGGGATATCATCATCACCCTGCAGCGGCGGTTTCCACAGGTGGCAATTGTGCTCTACCCTGTACTGGTGCAAGGCAAGGGCGCGGGGCCTTCCATAGTGAAGGCCATCCAGAACCTGAATGCTATGGGTGAAGCCGATGTGCTCATTGTCGGGCGCGGCGGCGGCTCGCTGGAGGAGCTGTGGGCCTTCAACGAGGAGGCCGTAGCCCGGGCGATTGCGACCTCCGGCATTCCGGTCATCTCGGCCGTCGGCCACGAGACCGACTTCACAATCGCCGACTTCGCCGCCGATCTTCGGGCGGCGACCCCTACGGCGGCGGCCGAGCTGGCTGTGCCGCACGCCGCCGAGCTGGCGGCGCAGCTCCGCACAGCGCAGCAGCGCCTGCGGCAAGGGCTGCTGCGCCGCTCGCAGCGCGGCGGCGAGCGCCTGGCCTCGCTGCAGCGCTCGCTGGCGCTGGTCGGCCCACGCCGCCAGCTAGCCCAGCACGCGCAGCGGCTGGACATGCTGCGCACAGCCTTGCGCCGCGCAGCAGAGACCCGGCACGGCCGCGCGCGGGAGCGCCAGGCCGTGCTGCATCACAGCCTGCAGCGGTTCCACCCGCTGGGCAGTGTCCATGCGGCCCGGCAGCGCACGGAGAGCATCACCCGCGAGCTTGCGGGTGCCATGCAGGCGCGCCTGCAGGCGAAGCGCTCGCGCTTCGTCGCCGAACTGCGCCAGCTCGACGCGCTCAGCCCGCTTAAGGTAATGTCGCGGGGCTACAGTCTCGTGTATGACGAGAAGGAAGAGCATCTAATCAAATCGCTCAAGGAAGTAGAGCTTGGCGATGTGGTCAACATAAAGCTGAACGACGGACAGCTAAGCTGTCAGGTATGGGGAATGAAGGAGGGTGGCATAACGAATGGCGAAGGAAGCTGAACTGGATTTTGAAGGCGCGATGGAACGGCTGGAAGAAATCGTGCGTGAGCTTGAGCATGGCGACGTTCCTCTGGAGAAGGCAATTGATTTGTTCCAGCAGGGGATGAAGCTGTCGCAGCTTTGCGGGAGCAAGCTGGAGCAGGTGGAGCGCAAGATCGAAATGATCACCGAAATGGACGGGGAGCTGCGCAAGAAACCGTTCGGTGCCCGGCTGGAAGGTGACAGCGATGAGCCGCTTTGAGCAGATGGCGGGAGCGGAGGGGACTGAAGAGCGCCAGACGCTAGGCGAATATATCTCCGAGATCAGCGGCCTGGTTATGAATGAGCTGGATAGCACCCTCCCTTTGCAGTGGCAGGTTCCAGGCAAGCTGAAGGATGCGATGAATTACTCCCTGCAGGCTGGCGGCAAACGCTTGCGCCCGCTGCTTGTCGTTGCCGCCTGTGAAGCGCTCGGAGGCCGCCGCGAGGCGGCGCTGCCGGTAGCCGCAGCAATTGAAATGGTGCATACCTACTCGCTGATCCATGATGATCTGCCGGCTATGGATAATGACGATTACCGGCGCGGCAAGCTGACAAACCATAAAGTATTCGGAGAAGCCACCGCTATACTGGCTGGGGATGCGCTGCTTACCCATGCTTTTTACAGTGTGGTTCAAGCTTCCCGGAGACATGGCGCTTCTGCGGACAGTGTACTCTCCATCGTTGAGGATCTGGCTGAAATGTCCGGGCCGCGCGGCATGGTCGGAGGCCAGATCGCCGATATGGAAGGCGAGCAGGGGCTTACCGATCTGCAGCAGCTACAGTATATCCACCGTCACAAGACGGGGGATCTGATCATTTTCTCCTTGATGGCCGGCGGACGGATCGCAGGTGCGGGCAGCAGACAGCTTGAGGCGCTGCGTGACTTTGGGACCCACATTGGATTGGCTTTTCAGATTCAGGATGATATTCTTGATCTCGTTGGCGACGAAGGCAAGCTAGGCAAAAAAACAGGCAGCGACATCAAGCAGCACAAGGTCACGTACCCTTATTTCATCGGGCTGGAAGCCTCCCGCGAAGAGGTGAAGCGGCTGACGGAAGCCGCACGAAATGCAGTGCTGGATGGAGGCTTTCAGGACAATACGCGTCTGCTGGACATTGCGGAATATCTTATGGCGCGTGATCATTAGCAGCAAATTCTGGAGCGGCTGTGTTTCGACGGCCGTTTCATTTGTGTTATAATGGGATTTATATATAATTTACAACATCTAGGAAAGCGGGGAATACTCGTGCTGCTTCCACAAATAAATGATCCGCAGCAACTTAAATCTTTGTCAGTCGAGGAGCTGGCTACCCTTGCGGAGGAGATCCGCCGGTTTCTGATCGAGAAGCTTACGGTAACTGGCGGACACCTCGGATCGAATCTCGGGGTAGTGGAGCTCACGCTGGCCCTGCATTACTGCTACGACAGTCCCCGGGACAAAATGATCTATGACGTTGGCCATCAGGCTTATGTGCATAAGATTCTGACCGGCCGCCAGGACCGGTTTGACACGCTGCGCAAAAAAGACGGGTTATGCGGCTTCGTGAAGCGCTCAGAGAGTGAGCACGATGTGTGGGAAGCCGGACACAGCAGCACTTCCCTGTCCGCAGCGATGGGGATGGCGATGGCCCGTGACCTGAAAGGCGAGGACAACAAGGTTATCGCAGTGATCGGGGACGGGGCGCTGACCGGCGGGATGGCGTTTGAAGCGCTGAACCATATCGGCCATGAACGGCGCAAGCTGATGGTTATTCTGAATGACAACGAGATGTCCATTGCTCCGAACGTAGGGGCGATGCACAATTATTTGAGCAAAATCCGTTCGGACCGCCATTACCTGCGGGCGAAGGATGAAGTAGAAGGTCTGCTCAAGAAAATTCCCGCCATCGGCGGAAGGCTGGCCAAGACCGCTCAGAATGTGAAGGACAGTCTTAAATATATGATGGTTCCAGGTGTACTGTTTGAGGAGCTTGGCTTTACATATCTTGGACCGGTTGACGGCCATGACGTGGAGAAGCTGATTGACACCTTCCATCAGGCGGATAATGTATCCGGGCCTGTCCTGGTGCATGTTCTGACTACGAAAGGCAAAGGCTACAAACCTGCTGAAACCGATTTCTATAAATCGCATGCGATTTCCCCTTACAAGATTGAATCCGGCCAGTCCCTAAAAGCGGTAGGCACGCCGATGTACACCGAAGTGTTCGGCGAGACGCTGATTGAGCTGGGACGCGGGGACAAGAGGCTCATTGCTGTGACTCCGGCGATGCCTGGCGGCTCCGGCCTGTTCCCGTTCGCCAAGGAGTTTCCTGACCGGATGATTGATGTCGGCATTGCCGAGCAGCACGCGGCTACGCTCTGCGCGGCACTGGCGATGGAAGGGCTGAAGCCGGTATATGCCGTCTACTCGACCTTTATGCAGCGGGCATACGATCAGATTGTGCATGATATCTGCCGTCATAACGCCAATGTTATGTTCGCCATCGACCGTGCGGGCTTTGTCGGTGCCGACGGTGAGACACACCAAGGGGTTTACGATATCGCCTTTATGCGCCACATCCCCAATATGGTAATGATGATGCCGAAGGATGAGAATGAGCTGCGCCATATGATGAAGACGGCACTGGAGTATAACGATGGGCCGATTGCCTACCGTTATCCGCGAATTAACGGAACAGGGGTTGCGCTGGATGCTGAGTTGAAGGTTCTGCCGATCGGTTCCTGGGAGCGTCTGCGCCTTGGCGATGATTATGCTGTGCTGGCCTGCGGCCCGATGGTTCAGGTGGCCGAGGAAGCAGCGGAGCAGCTTAAGCGTGAGGGCATTCAGGTGGGGGTTGTCAATGCGCGGTTCCTGAAGCCGCTTGACAGCTCCATGTTGCTGGATCTGGCCCAAGCCGGAACAGGAATGATCGTGCTGGAAGAAGCCAGCCAGGCGGGAAGCCTTGGCAGCGCTGTGCTTGAATTTTATGCGGAGCATGAAATTTATGATGCGCGCGTTCATTTGATGGGTGTACCGGATGTTTTTGTCGAACATGGCTCCGTCAAGGAACAGCGTCAGGATACCGGACTTACCGTTGAAGCCGTGATGGGCCGGATTAAGGCTATGAAGGCATCAAGCGCGTATTCCTACAAGACAACTTCAACCTCCTGAAGAGGAACGTCGAAGCGGTAACATGAAGAACAATCAGGAGATGACCATGGAACACCCAAAAGAACGGATAGATGTATTGCTAGTGGAACAAGGCTTTTACGAGAGCCGCGAGAAGGCCAAGGCCGCCATTATGGCCGGTCTTGTGCTTGCAGATGAAGAGCGGATTGAGAAGGCCGGCATGAAGGTGCCGCGCAGCGCAACCTTGAGGGTTAAAGGTGCAGTGCATCCTTATGTCAGCCGGGGCGGACTCAAGCTGGAGAAGGCGCTGCGGCAGTTTGGCATTGATCTGAACGGGCGTACCATGCTGGATATCGGCTCTTCTACAGGCGGCTTTACCGATTGTGCCCTCCAGAATGGAGTGAGCCATGTTTATGCCATAGATGTCGGCTATAACCAACTGGACTGGAGCTTGCGCAATGATGAGCGGGTAACAGTGATGGAGCAGACGAATTTTCGCTACATGACGCCTCCTGATCTGCAGGGGCCGGTTCCTGACTTTGCCAGTATAGATGTCTCCTTTATATCCCTGAAGATTATCCTGCCGCCGCTTAAGGCGCTGCTTAATCGTCCGGCAGATATTGCAGCGCTGATTAAGCCGCAATTCGAGGCCGGACGGGAGAAGGTAGGCAAATCCGGCGTAATCCGTGAATCGGCTGTCCACAAGGAAGTGCTTATGAATGTGCTGGGCATGGCCGCAGAGCTGGGCTACCGCCTGGAAGGCTTAACCTTCTCTCCGATTACCGGCGGGGAAGGGAATATAGAGTTTTTGGCACACTGGAAGCTGCTTCCCGATGCTGCGGAGACTGCAGCAGGGGAGCATGATGCAGCCGGAGGCCGTAAGCCGGAGGACTTCACTGCGCTCGCCGATACAGTGATCAGCGAAGCCGCGAACACCTTCAAAGTCAGTAACTCTGGAAACTCATCGAAGAAACGATGAGTTTCTTTTGCTTAGCGGCCGGAAGTCCAAACATTCCCCGCAGTTGCGACCAGACCCTTGTCTTCCCCCATCTGCGAATTCTGGGCAAACTAGGCTCTGATAAGCAGGATTTCACCGGCCCTCAAGCGAATTAGTCACCGAGGTGATGGAATTGGCGGGCTCGGATCAGGCCGTGATGGTGTTAATTGGACTGGCGGTCGCAATATTTGTCATTTACCGGATTTACATCTGGCTGCAAAGCTCTCCGCGTTCTTTTATGAAGGACCGGGTGCCGATCAACAAGGATATTCTGCCCTCACCATCCATTGATGTGCTGGAAGCGGCAGGTTATGAAGTGATTGGCGGCAAATTGAAAATCCCCCTGTCCTTCAAGGTGGATGGGACTTCCATGTACAGCAGGCTGTTCATTGATTACGTGGCCTGCAAGGAAGAAGACAGGTTCTATTTGGTGATACTGTCCCGCCCGCGCAAAACACTGGAGCTTACCGGCAGCGGACTTCGCGACGCCCTGCTGCCCTACCTGCTGATCTACCCTGAATGCAGTGGAGTGCTGTATGTCAACACCGTTACCTCCGTGATCCATGAGATTAAGCTCGGTAAAGACGATGGAGAGTCCAATTAAGGCGCAAACTTTTATAATATGGGAGGCAACAATGAAGGGACACAGGCACATTAAAATACGTGAAATCATTACGCAACAGGAAATTGAGACACAGGATGATCTGGTTGAGGCGCTGCGTGAGGCCGGCTTCCAGGTGACCCAGGCTACAGTGTCGAGGGATATTAAGGAGCTGCTGCTGATCAAAGTCCCTATGGACGACGGACGCTACAAATACTCCTTGCCTACAGACCAGCGTTATAATCCGACGCAGAAGCTGAAGCGTGTATTGGTGGACAATTTTGTGCATATTGATCATTCCGCCAACCTTGTGGTGATGAAATGCCTGCCGGGAACGGCTAACTCTGTTGCAGCGCTGATCGACAATATTGATTGGCCGCAGATTATGGGCACCATTTCCGGCGATGATACCATCCTGATTATTTGCCGCCAGCCGGAGGACAGCAAGAATGTCATTTCACAAATCATGGGATATATATCCTAATCATCCTGCATACATCTTTTCGGAGGTGCTGTATTCGTGTTAGATACGTTGTCGATCCGCAATCTCGCCGTTGTTGAAGCGGTGGATGTGCATTTTTATCCCGGTTTTCATGTGCTTACAGGGGAGACCGGAGCAGGTAAATCCATAATCATTGATGCGCTGGGGCTTGTGGTCGGAGGTCGTGGCTCTGCGGATTCCATCCGCTACGGAACGGAGAAGGCCGAGATGGAGGCGCTCTTCAGTCTGCCAGCCAGCCATCCCGTATGGGAAACGCTGGAGCGTCTGGGCATCACAGCGCAGCCTGAGGAGCATTTGGTTATCCGCCGTGAGATCACCTCCCTTGGCAAAAGCACCTCGCGCGTCAACGGGCAAATGGTGAATCTCAGCATGCTGCGGGAGATCGGCGAGCAGCTCGTTAATATTCACGGGCAGCATGAGCACCAGAATCTGCTGAAGGCGGAACGCCATCTGGGGCTGCTGGATACATACGGCGAGGCTGTAATCGGACCGCTTAAGGTTGACTATCAAGAGAAATATACCGCTTTTGCCAAGGTGGAGAAAGAGCTTCGGGAGCTGCAGGAATCCAGCCAAAAGGCTTACCAGATGCTTGATTTATACCGTTTTCAGTTAGAGGAAATTTCTTCCGCCAGACTAAAACCGGGTGAGGATGAATTACTTGCCGAAGAAAGGGTCAAACTATCCCACAGCGAGAAAATGATGGATTCCGTATCGGGGGCATATGAGCTGCTCTATGACCGGCAGGGTCTGGAGCTGATCGGCAATGTGATTTCCAAGCTGGATGATGCGGTGCGTTATGATGAAAAAGGGCTGCGGGCTGTCTTCGATCAGCTTCAGTCCTCCTATTACCAGTTGGAGGATGTTGCTTTTCAGCTTCGCGACTACCGGGAGGACATTGAATTCAACCCCGCGCGTCTGGAGGATATCGAGAACCGTCTGGATCTGATCTCCGGTTTGCGGCGCAAATACGGGGACAGCGTAGAGCAGATTCTGGCCTATTATGAACAAATTAGCCGTGAGACCGATCTGCTGGAGAATAAGGATGAGTATATCGAGAAGCTGACGGTGAAGCGGGATGGACTTCTAAATACACTAATGGAGGCAGCCGAAGCATTAAGCGGGGCCCGGCGGCAATGTGCAACCGATCTGGCGGCCCAGGTAGAAGGTGAGCTGAAGGACCTGCAGATGGAACGGACCTCGCTGCAGGTCAAAATGGATACGCTGGAGGACCCGCGGGGCGTTGAATACCAGGACCGCCGTTACCGGCTGACCCGGCAGGGGATCGACAGTGCAGAGTTCATGATCTCCCCGAATCCCGGCGAACCGCTGAGACCTCTGGGTAAGATTGCCTCCGGCGGGGAGCTGTCGCGGATTATGCTGGCGATGAAGAGTATTTTTGCCCGGCATGATGCCATTCCCGTTCTAATCTTTGACGAAGTGGATACCGGGGTTAGCGGACGTGCGGCCCAGTCGATTGCCGATAAGCTGTATAAGCTTTCGTCGACCTGCCAGGTGTTCTCCATAACCCATCTGCCGCAGGTGGCCTGCATGGCCGACCATCAGTATCTGATCCGCAAAAAAGTCGAGGACGGACGCACGATGACCGAAGTCGAGTCGCTCTCGGATGAAGGCCGGGTTATGGAGCTGGCCCGGATGCTGGGCGGTGTGGAAATTACCGAAAAAACCTTACATCACGCACAGGAAATGCTCGGTCTGGCCGAGGCCAGCAAAGCGGCTGCAGGGTAAGCGGGACAATGATTGACAGTAATAAAAGCCTGGGGGCAAGGTTATCTTATAGGTACGCAATTGGCGACCACCTTTTTCGTCAAGCGAAAGAAGCAAAAGGGAGCGTGACAGCCATTGAAGCCGAACCTCAGGAAGTTAATCCCCGGCCTTTTATTTGCCTTCTTTCTCAGCTTATCGGGCATAACGGGACCTATTCAGAGCTATGCCGCACCGCTGGATATTCCGCCTGACCGAGCCGTACAGGGGGAGACCCGGAATCTTAAGGTCATCCCGGGAGGGCAGACCATTGGTGTAAAAGTCAAGTCCGCAGGCGTGTTGGTTGTAGGCCATCATCTGATTGAAGTATCGCAGGAATCCAAGCTTTCACCCGGCGAGAACAGCGGTTTGCTGCCCGGTGATCTAATGACCTCCATTGACGGAGTGAAGCTGGATGAGGTATCCAAGGTAGCCAAGCTGGTGGAGCGTGCAGGCAAAGCAAATGAATCACTCACCATTGTATTCAAACGTGCCGGGAAAGAGCACACAGCGAAGCTCAAGCCGGCATATGACCGCAATGACAAAGTATGGCGGCTCGGTCTGTATATCCGCGATTCTGCAGCAGGTGTAGGCACCTTAACCTTTTATGCTCCAGAGCAGGGAGTGTATGGCGCGCTGGGACATGTCATCACAGATATGAATACCGGAACACCGATTGTCGTCGGCAGCGGACACATTGTTCAATCGAGCGTCACCTCCATTTCCAAAAGCCAAGACGGAGATCCCGGAGAGAAACGAGCCCAATTCCTGAAGGAGAGCCAGGTTCTTGGAAATGTGGAGAGCAACACGGATTTCGGGATTTTTGGCAAAATGACACGCAACCCGGATCACAGTCTTTACCAGGAGCCGATTCCGGTCGCCATGAGCAATGAGGTCAAAGAAGGACCGGCTCAAATTCTTACGGTTGTAGACGGACAGCGGGTTGAGCGCTTCAGCGTGGAAATCATCCATGTCGCCCATCAAGAGACACCTGCCACCAAAGGCATGGTGCTGCGCATTACCGATCCCCGGCTGATTGATAAGACCGGCGGTATAGTTCAGGGGATGAGCGGCAGTCCAATTGTGCAGAATGGCCGTCTGGTTGGTGCTGTGACCCATGTCTTCGTCAATGATCCCAAATCAGGTTACGGCTGCTTTATCGAGTGGATGCTCAAGGATTCAGGCGTTGCCCAGCAAGGATATAATCTTCCCTATAATCTTAAGGCGGTTTAGCCTTAAGATTTTTTGTCGAAGGGCAACGAGAAAGATCGAACAATGAAACAAAATATTTAATTATAATCTAACGCCGAAAAAAAATAAAGAAAAATAATTTTCGACAGAAGGATATTCAATTGGCATGTCGAAACAGTAAAGGAGCGAAGATAAATGTTATTTTCGAATAGCAGAGATAAATAAGGAGGAAGCAGCCAGTGCAGAATATTGAAGTGTTGTTGGCAGATGATAACAGGGAGTTTACGAATTTGCTTGCCGAGTACATTACAGAGCAAGAAGATATGACTGTGACAGGCATCGCCTATAATGGGGAAGAAGTGCTTCAAATGCTGAGCGAAGCCCGCAAAATCCCCGATGTCCTTATCCTTGATATCATCATGCCGCACCTGGACGGATTAGGTGTTCTGGAGCGCTTGCGCGATATGGATTTGAAGCCGGAGCCGAAGATCATTATGCTGACCGCCTTCGGTCAAGAGAACATCACTCAGCGTGCTGTGCAGCTTGGAGCATCTTATTATATTTTGAAACCGTTCGATATGGAGGTACTGGCCAACCGCGTGCGTCAGCTTGTCGGCACACAGGGCAGCATGAGCACATCATCCGGCGTAACCGGCTATTCCGGCTCCAGAGCGAATAATGTAGTGCCGCTCTCCAAAGGCAAGAATCTGGATGCGAACATTACCTCGATCATCCATGAAATCGGCGTTCCTGCGCATATCAAGGGCTACCAATACTTACGCGAAGCCATTACAATGGTGTACAACAATATCGAGATCCTTGGTGCCATCACCAAGACCCTGTACCCGGCCATCGCGGAAAAATTCAAAACCACACCGTCACGCGTCGAGCGTGCCATCCGCCACGCCATCGAAGTCGCCTGGACCCGCGGCAACATCGACAGCATCAGCCACCTGTTCGGCTACACCATTAACATCTCCAAATCCAAGCCAACCAACTCGGAGTTTATTGCCATGGTCGCAGACAAGCTGCGGATTGAGCATAAGGTGTCTTGAAGGGGTAAGGAGCAGGATACGTAAGGGGATTTTAAATCATAATGCTAACCAATATCGTCTTTTGTTGGGTTTGTCAAAAACCTGATGAAGGGCGGTATTTTGTGTGTTGGTGGATCATTTTGAATGTCCAGAAAAATCAAAAAAAGCGGTATCAGAATATAGCCCAACAAAAATAAAAAAAACCGGCTGTATACGAGCCGGGGTAATTGTTGGTTTTAACTAAACGTAATAAGGATTTGGTTTGAATAAAAGAATGATGAAGTCAACGAAGGTGCCGATTCCCATTAATCCAAAGGTAAAAAGATACAGGATACCTGTACCGATTTTTCCTTCATAAAATCTATGTACACCGAATACTCCCAAGAAGAAGCAGAGTAAAACGGAAATCCACTTGTCTTTTTTATTACCGTAGCCTCCGTTGTTATTAATATTAGTGTTCATATTTGAGTTGTTAATCACGATTTGAGGCTGAGAACTGCCTCCGTTCAACTCTTCAACCTGCAGTCCGCATTTATTACAAATGACCGCTTTGAGGTGTATTCTTTCTCCACAGTGTTTGCAAAACTTAGTTTGATCTGAAAGATTCGGTTTTGTTGCTCCTAGATTTGAACCTGACATTTTATTCTCCCCCAGCAATAATAATATAGGTAATTTCACCTAGTAGTATATTATCATATATTGTTGAAACAAAGGGAAAATTTTAGTATATTGGTCATTCAGATAATTCAAAATACTCATTTATTAGTTGCTTATTATTTATGTACCGATTTTCAGGTTCTTAGATTTTGCACCTACACCCGGACATCAATCGACGGCCAAGCAGGAACTGCAGGCTCTGTTTTTGGGCTGGGGGCTTGAGCTTCGGCAGCAGCATTCTTGTCTTTGCTTTTTTTGGAAGAGTTATATTTAACCTCCTTGTCGTCCTTATCCCCGGCGGGGTGGAGTGAGGCTGAACCATTTTTTATTGTGGAGGCTTCGTTGTTGTTGTCCTTCAGGTCTGAGACTAAAGCTCCGATCTTGTTGTTGATGCCGTTTATACTTGAGCTGATATCCTGGATATGCTCCCTTTTGGATTGAAGAACAGTCCGTTCCGCATTCTCCAGCATTAGGGTTCTGCCAACATCATTTGTTGGATTATTGGACAGCCGATCCTCTTCCAGCTTAATTTCACCTTGTATCGGCTTAATCGAGCCCTCCATCTGCTTTCTGAGCCCAACGAGCTTGCCCAGACGGTCATAGGTGGTGTGGCTCTTAATGATCACATTCATCGACTGGGCAACGGCACTGGTTTCAGGACTTGCTTCAGCGTTTGCTTCCGGCTGTTTGGTTTCCTCTTTTTTCGGCTGGGCTTTTTCGATTTTTTCCTGCATTTCCTCGGCTTTGATTTGGGCGATCTGGGCGTCAGTCTCCTGTATGGAGGTTTTCAGGGCTTGAATACGTTCCTGCTTCAGCTTTTTATCCATCGTTTCATTGGATCTGACCGTTTCAATTTGTTCATTAAGCTGGGATTTCCGGTCCATTAGACTTTGGATTTCCTTGTCTCTTGATTTTGGAATGGCTTGAGAGCTGGTGGAGGGGACAGGGGTAGAGTTTTTGGATATGGATGAGATGGATGCCACAAGAATTTCCTCCCAATTTAAAGAATTAATTACCATGTATAAGCTATATCGGTAAAGGCGGGCTAGAAAATAAATAGTATAGAGAATTATTCCAAATTGATTAAGGCAATAACTGTTATTATGAAACATGAATTGTTTTGTTGTGTTATGATTAGAAGTGAAGTGATTGTCAGTTTTTGAAAATGAATAATTGCCCTTTCTTGCAGCCATTTATTCATCTTGATCCACAAACGAACACAGAAGAGGGGGATTCCATAATGAGAATCAACATGAAGTTTACCAGCAAGGGTAAAGCGGCGATAGAGAATTTTAACAACGAAGAGCTGCTGGAGATTTTCGCAAGATATATCAGAACATTAACCAAGAAATATGACATTGAAGTGGATGTGCCGCTTGAAGTGAACCAGAATATCGTGAGTGACGGAATCATTATTGCGATGGCGCAGAATGTGAATTGCGATGCGGACACCTTTTTCAAGGAATTGAGCCGTGACGTTAAGGTTCCGCTGAAAAAAAGACTGGGCGGTAAGCTGGAAAATGTCTTCAAAACGGAGTTCATCGAGTAGATCTTCATTGCCTTGTTTCAGGGTACAGAAGGAGAAGCTGCATGCGTAAACTTATGGCTTTTATTATTTTGTTATCTGCTGTGCTCCTTGCTTACCCGGTCTCTGCTTCAGGTGCTACCGTTGTCAACCTTCCCCATAAGGTCTTGACCATTGACGGAACCAGCATTGTAGCCGCGGGCGGGGGAATTGTAGTACTGAATGGTACTCTGCTGAATACCAGAACACAGCACACGCACAATCTGAGCATAGGCGCTGACGAACCGATCCTCGATGTGAAGACCTTAAGCTATCCGGACAAAATAATTGTCCTGACCCGTTCGAAGGAACGGAAGATTCTCAAGTACAGTTTCTCCACAGATGGCAAACTGCTGCAGAAAAGCTTCATCAACATTCCGCTTGGTGAGCAGGGAAGAGCCCAGTGGACTCCCTCAACCGCAAATACGCCTGAACAGGTGTGGGTGCAGAGGGACAAGCTGTTCTCTGTCTACAAGGCACCTTGGCTCAAGGCTGAAGCGTCTTTTGACTCTACCTACAAGGATACCGCTTATGAATATTCCAATGTGATAGACTGGAGAGCCTCTTCTTCACCATACCTTGTATTGGAATATGACGGTGCAGTAATTATGGGCAGCCAGCGGTATCTAACCCTTGTGAATATGAAAGATAATTCGCAGCATACACTTGGGATTGATCAGAACCCCTATCTGAATCTCCAGATTACAGGCAGCAAGCTTGCAGTGACTACGAACTGGTGGTATCAAGACCCGTTCCCTGCTAACGTTGAGCACCCGAAGTCTGATAAGGAGCAGCCGCTGCTTAGCCTGATTGACCTGCAGACCGCAGCCTCGACTGTAATGCTGAAAGGTACGTTTGAAGAGAAATTCGATACTGCTTCCGGGTGGGAGAGTGAACTTTTTGGCTCTCAAATGTACATCAAGAATTTGCTGAACCATACCTGGTCACTGTATGATCTGACTGGTCGCAGTGTATTGTCAAATCAGTCTGCACCAGCGGTTGCGGCCAACAGTACAGCTCATTTCATAGGGTATGATGCCGCAGTGCAGAAGGCTTATTTTGCAACCTTCTCCTCTTCCCAAGCTCAGGTATCCATTACATCCGTTCCTGTAAAATAACAACAAAACAGCCAGTCTACACGATAAAGTGCAGGCTGGCTGTTTTACGCTTGGAAAGGTGTATATGTGGGAGTACTGAAATAATAGCGATTAAGCATCCAAGTGATCGGTACCGTTCAGTTTTCTTCCGGTGAGAACGGTTTGGATAATCTCAATAAAATCAGGTGAAGCGTTGGCCTCCACCGCTAATTCGTAGATGTTCAACAATTGTTCGTCAGACAATAGCTCCAGAGATGAGGGGCGCGGAGAAGGATGAAAGTAATAATCCATTAGATTCCTCCATCGGTTATTTTAGTAGATTGTGAGAATACTGCGAACCCACCCTAAATGGTACCATTTGGAAGCAGATCCGTCTCCTGGCATTCGCCCTGTGAATATATCTTTACATTTCATAGGCATTATGGGATAATATTTGGCTTATTTTAACTTTTATATGTATAAAAGTACGTTTCTGGTTACAGCAACAAGTCCGACACCTAAGTGGTATCGGACTTGTTGCCGTAAAGCATCATTTTGATGATTCGGATGAATCCTTCGTTCGAGAAGCTAAAAATCGTTTGAGCCGTGGTTCATTAGGTTCGGATACTGTAGCAAATTGTTCTCCCTGTTGAAACGTAACAATCTTTCGTTCAGAGTCATAACAGTCAATTTGGTTGAGACTTACGACATTGCTTCGGTCAAGACGTTCAAAGCCATTGCCCTTATAAGCAGCCAAAAGATCGGAAAGTGTAGTAGGGAGAACAAACTCGCCTTCTTTCGTATGGACGAATATTGCATTCTTATAGCTTGAGAAATACAATATATCTTCTTCCCGGATATCCCGGGAGGCTCCGTCGTTTAGCAAGACCCGCATGTTCTCCCCATCCTTGTATGATTACTTCCGCAGTTCTTTAGGGGCTTCTGGACTGTGAACCAAGGGCTTTAATATAACCGCGAAAAGACGGGCGGATGAAGTCAAAGTTTTAGATGCGTAACGAGCAATACTTTCTTTCATACCTATTTCCTCCTTTCTAAAGGGATTACTGTTAGGGATTGGGCCAGAAAAGCCAATCCTAGGACAGACGAGTGAATGAAGAAATTAGTGGCTACTAACAATACAGCGATTAGTTTCATTAAAGGATACGAGCGTTGTGAAATTTGAACATTGGCATCCGGATTAGGTGCAAATAATAGCATCAGAAATAAAGAGAATGCATTATAAATCCACAGATGATCCTTTATCAGGAAAGAAAGGTGAGGAATTGAAGTACATAATGTTATTGAAAAAATATTACAGGCTGTCGCAGTTTTTAGATGCAGTCCCCCAGAGAAGGATCTTAAAACTGCGAAGCTGAATAGCGAGACAGCCGTGTCAGTCAAACTCCCAGTTGCCCATCCTATAATCAAGGAAGTTATTATAATTAACAGAGTGTTAAGTATAATGTTTAATGCATATTGCATGATCTCAATAGAACTTGTTTCTTGAGGGTTGGATCGCTTGATGGTAGCTGCGAGTTTATAGCTGAATATATTCATTTTCGCTCCTGTCTTTTCTATAAGCTAAATAGATATAACCAAATAGAAGCATGATGTACACTAGAATAACAACTAAAAAATACTTGGTATTAAATAGATTTATAATGGAGATTACAATAGCTGCTGTAGGCAGGTTAAGAATGAAAAGAATTTTCTCACGTATTGTTATTTTAATCAAGCCGTTAGGTTTGTCCGGAATAAAATCGAATCCCTTGCGCTTGTGTCCAATATAATAACCGATTCCTATGGCGGTGACAGACGATGAAATTTGTAACAGATGTGTACTAATGTCTATTCCATAGAAAGCATGAGCTGAGAAAAAGCCGATCTGATCAAACAGAAGAATGTACACTAATTGAACGCATATGTAAGCCTGATAAGTCATTCCAGTAAGAATAGCTGCGTAGAACCAATGGATACGGAATAGCATCCAGAAGAAAAAGAAAATTAAGAGGTATTGAATGATGATATCTGCTTCCACCCGGTGATAATCGACACGAATAACATATGAAAAAAAGGCCATGATACTTCCTGCAAAAATCATCTCTTTAAAGTAAAAATCAATCTTGAATATCTTGAAAGCGAGATAAAACATGGCGTATGTTTCCAACACTGAAAACACCATATAGAGCACAAATTCCAGCATGCGTACACTCCCAAAGATCAGAGTAATTATTAATTAATCTTGAAAATATTATACATAATGAAATAAAATACAACAACAGCATTTCTTGCTTTTTCGACAGATATTTCAATAAAAAATTTAATAGAGGGGGTAATTCTATGATCCAGCGTCCGGAACGAAGCGAATACAGTGATTATACGGCCCGTTATGTCTCTTTGGTGCCTTCTGAAGGGGAGTTAGCAACCATCCTTAGGGTGCAGTCTGATCTGACTTTTGAGCTATTGGGTGGACTGACTGAGGAGCAGGGAAGCTACCGTTATGCCCCGGACAAATGGAGCGTCAAGCAACTGATCGGCCACCTGACCGACAATGACCGGATTATGTCCTATCGTCTGCTTGCTATTGCCAGAGGTGAGCAAGCACCGCTGCCTGGTTATGAGGAGAATAGTTATGCGGCAGCAGGGGACTTTGACCGGTTCACACTGCAAGATTTGGTGCGGCAATACAAGCTGGTGCGGCAGTCCACACTTGCTCTCCTGGAGAGTCTGCCTGAAGAAGCCTGGTCCCGGATGGGCACAGCCAGCAGTGCTCCTATTTCCGTCAGAGCGATTGCCTGTGTCATCATCGGGCATGAGCTGCATCATTTGGCCGTGCTTAAGGAGCGTTACTTGCAGTAAAACCCAGTATTCAAACGCAAAAAGCATTCCACCCCTAAGGGCCACGGAATGCTTTTTGCGTTGCATTATTTTAGAGCGGCGGGTTCTTGTGGCATTTGCGGCATACCGGGTAGTAGGCTTCGTTTCCACCAATCTGAATTTGCTTGCCGCTGTAGACGGGTTTGCCATCCTCCACGCGTAGCGCCATCGTAGCCTTGCGTTCACAGAACCAGCAAATGGTCTTCATTTCCTCAATTTTGTCGGCGTAGATCAGCATGTACTTGCTGCCTTCGAACAGATTGTTCTGGAAATCATTTTTCAGCCCAAAGGCCATCACCGGAATGTTCAGCTCATCCACGATCCGTACCAGTTGAAGAATGCAGTCTTTGGTCAAAAATTGACATTCATCTATCAATACACAGTGGGGTTTGGGAAGATTCCTGCTGACGATATTATAGATATCGGTATTCTCGTCAATAGGAATGGCTTGCTTGCGCAGCCCGATGCGGGAGGAGATATAGCCGACTTCGTCCCGGTCGTCAATGGATGGAGTAAAAATGAGCACCGATTTGCCCTGCTCCTCGTAATTATGCGCAACCTTGAGTATCTCAATAGATTTGCCGCTGTTCATTGCCCCATATTTGAAAAACAACTGTGCCACGTCCATCTATCCTTTCGTTAATCAGCCTGATGCATCATCATCCGAAAAATGCGACTTCAATAGAGTATCATATTCGCCCTAAAAGTAGCCAGTGAAAACATTTCGGGGAATGGGCAAAGGGTGCTATAATTAACGCTGGTTATTAGGGCTTGACAGAGAATGTTCACAGAAAGAGGGCTTACAGTTGACAGAGAACTTGGACAGTTACAAAGTAAGAATAGCGGCGCTGCAAGAAAATGGGGAGCTGACTGCGGACACGGTTAGCCTTTTGACGGAGATGCTGGACGAAATGGCGGAAATGAACCGCAGCAATAAGGCGCTGCGCCGGGCCATTTTGAAAGGGCAGTCCACATCCATGTCCACGCGCCTGCGGGATGCGCTCTACGAATAGACAAATGGGGTAATGCTGATGAACATCTTTTTTCGTTATCTTAAGAAATACAGGGTGGCCGCGGCCGCCGCACTGGTGATGATGCTGATCGAACTGTCGGTGGAGCTGTCCCAGCCGCTTCTGATTTCCAAGATTATTGATGAAGGGATTAGGGGGAAGGACAATAGGATCGTCTGGCTGTGGGGTGTTGTGCTGATCATAAGCGCGGTGGTGGCGTTTGCCGCGGGTGTGCTCAGCTCTTTTTTTGCGTCACATGCCAGCCAGAGCTTTGCCCTTGATCTGCGCGGGCAGCTCTACGAGAAGGTCCAGTCCTTCACCTATACAGTGTTCAAACGCTTCCCTACTTCATCGTTGATTACGCGTCTTACGGCGGATGTGTCGCAGCTTCAGGATACGGTTTTTATGGGTCTGCGCTTTATGACGCGTGTCCCCCTCGTTGTAGCGGGAAGTGTCATTATGGCGCTGGTGGTGCATGTGAAGCTGGGTTTGCTGCTGACTGCGGCGCTCCCCGTGCTGATTCTGTTTCTGCTCTGGGTGATGAGAAGGGCTTCGGTGTTGTTCCGAAATGTGCAGATTCGGCTGGACGGAGTCAACAGCGTTATTCAGGAGAATCTAACCGGCATCCGGTTAATCCGCGTGTTTGTGCGTATGAGCCATGAGATTAGCCGGTTTGCCGCATTCAGCAGGGAATTGACGAAATCTACTGTAGCGGCGCTGCGTCTTACGGAAACCTCAGCCCCGCTCATCATGATGATTGTGAATGTGGATATTCTGCTGGTGCTGTGGTTAGGTCGAATCGAGATTACCGCCGGGGAGGCGACGCTGGGACAAACGGTTGCTGTCATCAACTATTCTCTGCGGACGATTGGGGCGCTGTCGGCTCTCTCTTGGATTATGGCGACAATCTCCAGGGCACGGGCGTCATCGCAGCGGATTCAGGAGGTGATGTCGGCAGATGAACAGGACGCTAAAGCCGGCGCTGAGGATACTAGGGCCCAGTCGCTGCCAATCCGGGGCGAGGTAGAGTTCGAGCAGGTGGACTTCAAATATCCGGACAGTGAGATTGCCATTCTGGAGGGGATCTCTTTTGCGGTGCAGCCGGGACAGCGGGTGGCAATTATGGGGGCAACCGGCTCCGGCAAATCCTCACTGGTCGGGCTGATTCCCCGTCTGTATGAGCAGAATAGCGGAATCATCCGGATTGACGGGATACCGAATACAGAGCTGGATGTCACGAAGCTGCGCAGAGCCATTGGTTATGTACCGCAGGAGGTGCTGCTCTTTAGCGGTTCAGTCCGGGATAATATTGCCTGGGGCAATCCCCACGCTACGCAGGAGGAGATTGAACAGGCGGCTGCCGCCGCGCAAATCCATGATACGGTAAAAGAGTTCCCGCACGGCTACGACACCATGCTGGGGCAGCGGGGAGTCAATCTCTCCGGCGGGCAGAAGCAGCGGCTGACGATAGCCAGGGCACTGGTAAGGAAGCCGGCGATTCTGATTCTGGATGACAGTACCAGCGCTTTGGATACTGTAACAGAGGGGCGTTTGCTTGCCGAACTGAAACAAATGTCCTGTACTACTGTGCTTATTACGCAAAAAATCAGTTCCACGGTGTCTGCCGACCTCATTCTGCTGTTGGATGAAGGCTGTTTGACTGCGCAGGGCACGCATGAGGAGCTGCTGACGAAATCTGCATTGTACCGGAAAATTTATGAATCTCAGACTGGAGAGGAGCTTCGGCATGTTGAGAGCTTTAATTGAGCCTTTCCGCCATCCGAGGCTGGGCCTTGGGCATGGCGATGCCCGGAGCTTCGGTTCACCGGGAGGGCGCAAGCAGAGAGCAAAGGCCAAGAACTGGTCAGCCACAGTCCGCAATATCTGGAGCTATCTGGCGTTGCGCCAAGCCAAGCTTATGCTGGTGCTGGCTATGGTGCTGCTCAGCTCCGGCCTGGCCCTTCTGGGGCCATATCTGATTAGCAGAGCGGTGGATCATTATCTGGAGGGAGATGGGGGCAGAAGCTGGGCGGTATTTCTGGTTACGCTTGCCCTTGTCTATATACTGAACTCGCTGACCACCTGGCTGCAGAATATCTGGATGATCGAGATTGCGCAGGAGACGGTATACCGGATGCGCGCCGACCTGTTCGAACATCTGCACCGGCTGCCGATTTCTTTCTTCAACCGCAGGCAGCAGGGTGAGATCATGAGCCGTCTCACCAATGATATTGAGAATATCAGCTCCACGCTGAACAATTCGGCCATTCAGATTTTCTCCAGTGTGCTGACGCTAGCGGGAACGGTAGGTGTGATGCTGTGGCTTAGCCCGCTGCTCACGCTGCTGACCTTCGTCGTAGTGCCACTGATGATTCTCGGCATGCGCTGGATTACGCGGCGGACAGGTCCGCTGTTCAAGGAACGGCAGCGGAATATGGGAGAGCTTAACGGATTCATTGAGGAGACGTTGTCCGGCCAGCGGATCATCAAGGCTTTTTCGCAGGAGGAGCATGTCATTGCCGGCTTCCATGAGCGCAACACACGCATCATGCTGTCGGGGTACTGGGCACAGGCGATTTCCGGATTCATTCCGAAGCTGATGAACGGCCTGAATAACCTGAGCTTTGCGATTGTCGCCGGAGTTGGCGGCCTGCTGGCCATTCGGGGCTTGGTTACAGTTGGTGTGATTATCGCATTTGTGGAATATACGCGCCAGTTCACGCGTCCGCTGAATGATCTGGCGAATCAATGGAACACGCTGCTGTCGGCAATTGCGGGTGCGGAGCGGGTATTCGAGGTCCTGGAAGAAGAAGCGGAGTCGAAGGATGAGGGCGCTTCGGTATCGCTTGCGCATGTGGAGGGTGCGGTGAAGTTCTCCGGCGTATACTTTTCTTATGACGGCGAGACAGACACGCTTGCGGATATCAGCTTTGAGGCGAAGCCGGGAGAAATGATCGCATTGGTTGGTCCTACCGGGGCTGGAAAAACTACGCTGATCGGCTTGCTGTCCCGCTTCTATGACCCGGATCAAGGAAGCATTACCCTGGATGGCAGAGACCTGTCCTCGATCCGCCGTGAGAGCCTCCGGAGCCACATGGCCTTTGTACTGCAGGATTCCTTCTTGTTCAAAGGAACGATTCGTGACAACATCCGATACGGCAGATTGGATGCCACGGACGCAGAGGTAGAGGAGGCGGCTAAGCTGGCGAACGCCCACACTTTCATTATGAGGCTTAAGGGCGGATATGAGAGGCTGCTGTCTGCGGACGGCAGCGGAATCAGTCAGGGGCAGAAGCAGCTCTTGTCGATTGCGCGGGCAATTCTCGCTAACCCATTTATGCTGATTCTGGATGAGGCGACGAGCAGTGTTGATACCGTGACTGAAATCAAGATTCAGGAAGGGCTGCAGGCGCTGATGAGGGGCCGGACCAGCTTCGTGATCGCCCATCGTCTGGGAACGATCCGCGCCGCCGACCGAATCCTGGTGCTTCAAGGCGGAAGCCTATTGCAGCAGGGCTCGCATGAGGAGCTGCTGCGGCAGGACGGGCTGTACAGCGAGTTGGTGAAGGGGGCTGCCGGGCCTGCTGCTTCTTCTTAAACCGGGGACCGGCATAGTTGCGCTTGCGGTCACGGGTCAGAATCCAGCCGCCCTTCCTTGCGGGCAGACCGGGAATCACCAGAATCAGAATCGCAATAAAGCGCGAAATGAGCAGTTTCATCGGGTTCCCCCTCATCTTTTGTTGCTTCTGAATTCACCCATATGATAACGCTTTATTCAATAAAAGTCCGCGTATATATGATATTTGTAAGTTTTGTTATAGATGCAAAAGAGAGTACAATGGTATAGGCTGTTTAGACTTGTGAGTAAGAACTGGAGGATACATATCATGACTATTTCATGTGACGTGGCTATACTTGGCGGAGGGACCGGAGGATATGTGGCGGCAATCCGCGCAGCACAGCTTGGAAAATCCGTCGTGGTGATCGAAATGGACAAACTGGGCGGAACCTGTTTGCACCGCGGCTGCATTCCGAGCAAATCGCTGCTGCGCAGTGCCGAGGTATACGCTGAGATACAAGAAAGTGAGAGCTACGGCATAGAAACAACCGGAGTGCAATTGGTGTTCCCGAAGGTGCAGCTCCGCAAGGAGGCTGTGGTGGAGCAGTTGCATCAAGGCGTACAGTTTCTGATGCGTAAAAATAAAATCCAGGTGGTTAAGGGCAAGGGGCGCATTATCGGCCCTTCGATTTTCTCTCCGCGCAGCGGCGCGGTGGCTGTGGAGCTTGAGGATGGCGATATGGAGACGGTGGTCTCAACCCATCTCATTGTCGCTACAGGCTCCCGTCCGCGTGTGCTGCCGGGGCTGGAGCCGGACGGCAAGGTGATTCTGAGCAGTGAAGAAGCGCTGACGCTTGAAGCGCTGCCATCATCCATCATCATTGTGGGCGGCGGAGTCATCGGTGTGGAGTGGGCCTCGATGCTGGCGGATTTCGGGGTGCAGGTCACGGTGGTGGAGGCTGCCGGGCAGCTTTTGCCGCTTGAAGATGAAGAGATCGCCCGTGAGCTGCAACGTCTGCTGAAGAAGCGTGGCGTCAAGGTACTGACCGGAACAACGGTAGATGCTGAGACCTGTGTGATCACGGAATCCGGGCTTACCATTGAGGCCCGCAAGGGAGAGCAGAGCCAGAGCTTGTCTGCTGAGAAGCTGCTGGTGTCTGTCGGCAGAGTCGCCAATGTGGAGAACATCGGACTTGAGAATACGGATATTCATTTTGCCAAGGGCGTCATTGAGGTTAATGACAATATGCAGACGGCAGAGCCGCATATCTATGCCATCGGCGATTGCATCGGCGGACTGCAACTGGCTCATGCGGCCAGCCACGAGGGCATTCGTGCGGTTAATCATCTGGCGGGCGAGGCGCTCCATCCGTATCATCCGCATTTGGTGCCTCGCTGTGTGTATACGCGGCCGGAGGTAGCAAGCGTCGGATACACGGAGAAAGAGGCCAAGGCGCTCGGAACAGATGTGGTTACCGGCAAGTTCCCGTTCTCGGCCATCGGCAAAGCCATTGTCTATGGCATGAAGGACGGCTTCGTCAAGGTGGTTGCCGACCGCACCAGCGGCGATATTCTCGGCGTGCAGATGATCGGCCCGCATGTTACCGATCTGATTGGCGAGGCGGCGCTGGCGCAATTGCTGGATGCCACACCGTGGGAGGTCGGTGAGGCGATTCATGCCCACCCGACGCTCTCCGAGGTTATCGGTGAAGCGATGCTGGCCGTGGATGGAAGAGCAATCGGATTCTAGCAAACGATCAAGGCCCAAGAAGCGAAGGCCGGAGGGAGCTTAAGGCGCGTTATACGTCTAAATAGCTTCATACCGGCTTTTCTTGGCTTTTCTTTTTGGCTGGAAAGGGATTATAATGTACTGGAACGAAATTTAGTACCTGGTTTTAAGATCAGGGCATATATTGGTTGTATAAAATTTTTAGGAGGTACCTCATATGGAATCCCAAGGTACTGTAGAAACCGTTAACAGACATAAGCAGCTTGGACTCAGTGACGGTCAGGTCATTGATATGTACAGATATATGCAGCTAGGGCGGAAATACGATGAGCGCAGTTTGCTGCTGCAGCGCGCCGGGAAGATCAACTTCCATGTCTCCGGCATCGGTCAGGAGGCGGCGCAGGTGGCGGCGGCTTTTGCGCTGGACCGGGAGAATGATTATTTTTTGCCTTACTACCGTGATTATGCTTTTGTGCTGTCCGTGGGAATGACCACGCGGGAGCTGATGCTGTCCGTATTTGCCAAGGCAGAGGACCCCAACAGCGGCGGACGGCAAATGCCGGGCCACTTCGGAAGCAAACGTCTGCGGATCGTGACCGGCTCAAGTCCGGTGACAACCCAGGTGCCGCATGCCGTAGGTTTCGCACTGGCTGCCAAAATGCAGAAGAAGAAGTTTGTTTCCTTCGTTACCTTCGGGGAAGGCTCCAGCAACCAGGGGGATTTCCATGAAGCGTGCAATTTCGCCGGGGTGAATAAGCTGCCGGTAATTATCTTTTGCCAGAACAACCAGTATGCGATTTCCGTTCCGGCCCACAAGCAGCTTGGCGGCAAGGTCAGTGACCGTGCTCTGGGCTACGGCTTCCCTGGCATCCGGGTGGATGGCAATGATCCGCTGGAGGTGTACCGCGTGGTGAAGGAAGCGCGTGAGCGCGCCCTTGCAGGAGAAGGGCCGACGCTGATTGAAGCGATGATGTACCGCCTGTCTCCGCATTCCACTTCGGACAACGATCTGGCTTACCGGACCAAGGAGGAAGTGGATGCCAACTGGAAAAAGGACGGCATCGCCGCCTTCCGCAACTATTTGACCGGCCTTGGATTATGGAGCGACGAGAAGGAACGCGATCTTGTTGCCGAATTCAATCTGGAACTGAAAGCAGCTATTGAATACGCTGAGAATGCGCCGTTTCCGAAACCGGAAGATACGCTGCTGCATGTGTACAGCGAATCTGACCTCAAAGGAGGGGCATAACCCATGGCGATGATGGAATATATTGATGCCATCCGGCTGGCAATGAAGGAAGAGATGGAGCGCGATGAATCGGTATTTGTGCTGGGGGAGGATGTCGGCGTTAAGGGCGGCGTGTTCACCACCACCAAAGGGCTGCAGGAGCAGTTCGGAGCGGAGCGCGTAATGGATACGCCGCTGGCGGAATCCGCGATTGCCGGTGTGGCGATCGGTGCGGCGATGTACGGCATGAAGCCGATTGCCGAAATGCAGTATTCCGATTTCATGCTGCCGGCAACTAATCAGATCATCAGCGAAGCGGCCAAAATCCGTTACCGCTCCAATAACGATTGGAACTGTCCGGTAGTTATTCGCGCGCCGATCGGCGGGGGGATTTTTGGCGGCCTGTATCATTCCCAATGCCCGGAGTCGATCTTCTTCGGCACGCCGGGACTGAAGATTGTAGCTCCGTATTCGGCTTACGACGCCAAAGGGCTGCTGAAGGCGGCTGTGCGTGATCCCGATCCGGTAATTTTCTTCGAGAACAAGAAATGCTACAAGCTGATCAAGGAAGACGTGCCGGAAGGCGACTACACCGTACCGATCGGCGAAGCGAATCTGCTGCGTGAAGGCAGCGATATTACGGTGATCGGCTACAGCCTGCCGCTGCATTTTGCGATGCAGGCGGCGGAGGAGCTGGAGCGCGAGGAAGGCATCACCGCGCATATCCTCGACCTGCGTACCCTGCAGCCGCTGGACCGTGACGCAATCATTGCCGCCGCCCGGCAGACCGGCAAGGTCTTGATTGTCCATGAGGACAACAAGACTGGAGGCATCGGCGGTGAAGTGGCGGCGATTATCGCCGAGCACTGCCTGTTCGAGCTGGATGCGCCGATCTTCCGCCTGTGCGGACCGGACGTGCCGGCGATGCCGATCAGCCCGCCGATGGAGAAGTTCTTTATGCTGAGCAAGGATAAGGTCAAGGCCGAAATGCTGCGTCTGGCGCAGTACTGAACCCTCCTGAAATAACGGTGTCCGAACAATGTTCTGAAATGCCGCGAAAGAGCGGCATGAGTGTCTATACAGGTAAATGCTTACCAAACATTAAGGAGTGACAACATGTCTGACAATAGGAAGCTGACCGATGTGATTATGCCGCAACTGGCGGAGTCGCTGGTGTCGGCAACGATTGGCAAATGGCTGAAGAAGCCGGGCGATGCTATAGAGCAGTACGAACCGCTGTGTGATCTCATTACGGATAAAGTGAACGCAGAGCTTCCTGCTACCGTAGACGGTACTTTGGTAGAGCTGCTGGCCGAAGAAGGCCAGACGGTTAGCGTAGGCGAGGTTATCGCCCGCATCGCCGTAGCCGGTTCCGCCGCGCCAAGCGCCCCGGCAGCACCGGCTGCTGAAGCGCCTGCGGCGAGCGCCGCGCCTCAGGCTGGGGCCGCGTCACGCCCGGCAGCAGCAAGCCCGGCTCCGGCAGCGGGCAGACCCGCTGTGCCTGCCGCCGCTTTTGATGCCAGCGCACCGATGCGCTCGCGTTATTCTCCGGCGGTACAGACCCTTGCCGCAGAGCATGGCATTAACCTTGCGGCTGTGCCGGGAACCGGTCTCGGCGGACGCATCACGCGCAAGGATGTGCTGACCTTCCTGGAGAACGGCGGCGTATCCGCCGCAGGCTCTGCTGCTGCACCGGCAGCTTCTGCCGTACAGCACGTGCCTGAAGCTGTGCCCCAGCCGGCGCAGGAGGTGCTTGCGCCGGTCCGTCATTCCGGCCTGCATCTCAGCGAAACTCCGCGGATTCCCACAATTGAAGTGGAAGGCGGACGGGGCAGCAGTTCGGAGTATCTGATTGATGTAACCCCGATCCGCAACTCCATCGCTACCAAGATGCGCCAGAGTGTCTCTGAGATTCCGCATGCCTGGACGATGATCGAAGTCGATGTGACCAATCTTGTCGTCCTGCGCAACAAGCTGAAGGATGAGTTCAAGCGCAAGGAAGGCATCAACCTGACGTATCTTGCTTTTCTGATGAAGGCGGTGGTCAGCGCGATTAAGGATTATCCGATTATGAATTCGGTCTGGGCCGTTGACAAAATCATCGTCAAACGCGACATCAACATCTCGCTTGCCGTCGGCACCGAGGATTCCGTTATGACGCCGGTCATCAAAAAAGCGGATCAGAAAAATGTCGCCGGGCTTGCCCGCGAAATCGACGAGCTGGCTCTGAAGACCCGGGAAGGCAAGCTGCGCCTGGAGGATATGCAAGGCGGGACCTTTACCGTCAACAATACCGGATCTTTTGGCTCCATTGTGTCTTACCCGATTATCAACTATCCGCAGGCCGCTATTCTGACCTTCGAATCCATTGTGAAGAAGCCTGTTGTGATCAACGATATGCTAGCCATACGTTCTATGGCCAACATTTGCCTGTCCCTGGACCACCGGATTCTGGACGGAGTCATTTGCGGCCGCTTCCTGCAGCGCGTCAAGGATAATGTGGAGGCTTACACGCCGGATAGCCAGTTGTATTAATGAACGGTGTGGCCCTGCAACAGGAGACAGGAATATAAAGGGGACCCTGAAAAACATGAGCAGCCCGGATATAAGCCTACTGGAAGTTTCATACCTGTCCCTGATGGAGTACGGAGCCGCCTGGGAGCTGCAAAAGGAAGCTGTTCAGGCCATTGACGCCGGAACGGCCAGCGAGCGGCTGATTCTTTTGCAGCACCCGCCAACCTATACCATTGGTTCACAGCATCATCCTGAACATCTGCTCCTCAGCGCCGAACAGCTCAAGGAACAAGGCATAACGCTGTTTGAAATTGACCGGGGGGGAGATATCACCTATCACGGCCCCGGCCAGCTTGTCGGCTATCCGCTGCTCAGGCTTGGCGAGAACGGCAAGGTGGACCTGCACGGCTATCTGCGGCGGCTGGAGTCCGTCATCATTGACTTTTTGGCCGCCTATGGAATTACGGGGAGCCGGAAGCCGGAATATACCGGTGTATGGGTGGGTGACGAGAAGATTTGCGCCATCGGGGTTAAGTTCAACAAAAGCAGGTTCCGCAGAGGTTTTATCACCAGCCACGGCTTTGCGTTCAACATCTCGGCGGGGATCGGAGAACGGGGGTTTCAGGGGATCATCCCTTGCGGCATTGCGGAATACGGTGTAACCTCGCTTGAGGAATGCGCAGGCTGTTCCTTTGACCTTGGGGAAGTTGCGGGGGAGCTGGTCCCTTATTTCCTGAGGCATTTCCCTTATAGATTGATATAGACATGTGTGACAAGTCAAATAGCGTCCGGAATCTCCGGACGCTATTATTAACGGGCAGTCCGGTCATTAACCGGCCAGAAAAGGTTCTAGGACAACCAGCAGAGTTGAGGCGATCATTGCGATCAGCATAACGTAGATAAAGATACGGAACCATTTTTTATGTTGCATGTGTGACTCCTTTGAAATTAGTTTAAGGTAAGAGCGTACAGACCCATTCAAACATTACTACTATTGTAACGTATCCGGGAAAGAGAGGAAAGTCCGATGATATCAGGGGAACGTTTGATTCAGGAATTCATGGAGCTTGTCCGTATTGATAGTGAGACAGGAAACGAACGGCAAATTGCCGATGTTTTAAAAGAAAAATTCAGCGCCCTCGGCCTTACCGCTGCCGAAGACGATTCACAGGAACGCACGGGTCACGGAGCAGGCAATCTGCTTGTTACCTGGCCGGCAGTGGACGGAGCTTCTGCACCGAAGCTTTTGTTCACCTGCCATATGGATACCGTGGTTCCCGGGCAGAATATTCAGCCTTCCCTTGGGGAAGACGGCTGGATTACCAGTGACGGCAGCACAATCCTTGGTGCAGACGACAAGGCCGGACTGGCTGCGTTGTTCGAAGCGATCCGCGTCATTCAGGAGCAGAAGCTGCCGCATGGACAGCTTCAATTTGTGATCACCGCAGGTGAAGAATCGGGACTGCTGGGCGCACGGTCCATGAACCCGGACCTGCTCGATGCAGATTTCGGCTTTGCCCTGGACTCCAACGGTGAGGTGGGGGCGATTGCTGTTGCTGCCCCGGCCCAGGCGAAGGTAAAGATGCAGATTTTCGGCAAATCGGCTCATGCGGGTGTAAACCCCGAAGATGGCATTAGCGCCATTCAGGTCGCCAGCAAGGCGATTTCAGCGATGAAGCTTGGCCGCATTGACAGTGAAACCACGGCCAATATCGGGAAATTTGCCGGCGGCGGACCGACCAATGTCGTCTGTGATTATGTACAACTGGATGCGGAGGCCCGCAGCATTGTGCAGAATAAGGTAGAATTGCAGATATCTTCGATGCGTGAAGCGCTGGAGACCACGGCCCGTGAGTACGGTGCGCAAAGCGAATTCCAGAGTGAGATTATTTATCCGGCGTTCAGCTTCACTGAGCATGATCCTGTCGTACAGCTTGCAGACCGTGCGATCAGCTCACTTGGCCTGACTACTCGCCTGTTCCATTCCGGCGGCGGCAGCGACGCCAATGTATTCAACGGCCACAAGGTGCCAACAGTGAATTTGGCTATCGGCTATGAGCATATCCACACCACCAAGGAGCGGATCAAAGCCGAAGATATTGTCAAAGTGGCTGAGCTTGTTATAGCCATTGTAAAAGAAAGCGTAAAAGGCTAATTCCGGCAGCGTTCGCGGCTCTGGATGGCATGAAGGAGCTGTCTCCGTGGGATACCCCCGGGAACAGCTCCTTATGTTTACACGCCTGCTGAATTTGTTGAGACCTGTTCCGCAAGCGGAATATTATCCGGCCTTGTAAGGGTTGCTCCGGGATTCAGAGTGCAGCAGCAGGATGTAGGCCAGCGGCATATCACGCCCATATTGCTTGATCCACTCGGCCAATTTGGCCTTGATCTGCTCCGGTCTGCCTACCATGGTTACGCCGGATGAGCTTGTACGGACAAGGATGTCGTTCATGCCTGCATTCCTTCTTTCCTCTTAAGTTTGCTATAATACACCCTATGCAGATTGAAACCAAAGGAGACCATGAATCTATGAAAAAAGCTGAAATTAACCGCAATCCTTTATTGGATGAGGAAACGCTGTCCACACAGCCGATTTTTGAGGGCAAAATTATTACGCTGCAGGTGGATACGGTCAAGCTGCCTGACGGCAATACCGCGACCCGTGAAGTTGTGAAGCATCCGGGTGCCGTGGCGGTCCTTGCGCTGAATGAGGGAAAAATGCTGGTCGTGGAGCAGTACCGCCAGCCGATGCACCGCACTGAGGTGGAAATTCCCGCAGGCAAGCTGGATAAGGGCGAAGACCCGCTGGTAGCGGCAGGACGCGAGCTTCAGGAGGAGACAGGGTATCACAGCGGCGACCTGAAGCTGCTGAAGTCGTTCTACACCTCTCCCGGCTTCGCCGATGAGATTATCCATTTATATGTGACGGACAATGCCCAGCCGGGGGAGATGGCGCTGGACGAGGATGAATTTCTGGAGGTATCCGAGCTTTCGCTTGAGGAAGCCTACCAATACATTGCAGACGGGCGCATTGCCGATGCCAAGACAATGATGGCAGTGTACGCCTGGCATTTGTATACTTTGACAGGTCAATGGCACTAGAATCTAGGCTGTCCAGCCACTACTGCGACCTGCATGTGCATATCGGACGCACCTCAGAAGGGCAGGCGGTCAAAATCAGCGGCAGCCGCGACCTCACCTTCGAGGGCATCGCCAAAGAAGCGGCGGAGCGCAAGGGGATCGAGCTGATCGGCATTATCGACAGCCATTCTCCGGGGGTGCTGCGGGATATTCGCGCGCTGCTTGATTCCGGCGAGATGAACGAAGCGGAGGGCGGCGGAATTGCTTACCGGGGGACGACGATCCTGTTAGGGGCGGAAATCGAAATCCGTGAGCCCGGGCGAAAAGAATGTCATGTCCTCGCCTTTATGCCGGATCTTGCGGCTATGGAGAATTTCAGCGGCTGGATGGCCAAGCATATGCGGAATATTAATCTCAGCTCCCAGCGCTTGTATGCTCCTGCCCGGGAATTGCAGGATGAGATTTACGGGCGGGGCGGTATTTTGATTCCGGCGCATATTTTTACGCCGCACAAGGGGCTGTACGGCTGTGCTGCGGAGCGGCTGGCGGAGCTGTTTGACCTGGAGCGCATCGCTGCGGTTGAACTGGGTCTAAGCGCTGATTCCGAGATGGCCGGGTATATTTCCGAGCTTGACGGCTATACGTTTCTGACCAATTCCGATGCCCATTCGCTGGGTAAAATCGGCCGTGAATACAACGTTATCGAAATGGCCCAGCCTTCGTTCAGTGAGCTGCGGCTGGCCCTGGAGCGCCGGGAAGGACGGCGGGTCAGCGCCAATTTCGGGCTGAATCCCCGGCTTGGCAAGTACCACCGCACGTATTGTGCAGGCTGCGGCAGTATTATCGACGAAGCATTTGCCACCTCGGAACGCTGCCCGTATTGCGGCGGACAGAAGCTGGTGCAGGGCGTATTTGACCGGATTCTTGCGATCGCGGACCGGGATCGGCCTTCGATTCCCGCTCACCGGCCAGCCTATCATTACCAGGTGCCGCTTGAGTTCATCCCGGGCCTGGGCAAGCGCAAGCTGGAGGCGCTGCTGGAGGCTTTTGGCACGGAGATGAGGATTCTGCACACCGCAAGTCAAGCCGAGCTTGCCGTCGTTGCCGGAACCGAGCTGGCCGGGCAGATCGTCCTGGCCCGCTCCGGCACACTTGAGCTATCCTCGGGCGGCGGCGGGACCTACGGCAAGGTGCTGAAACCCAAGGGAGCAGCAACAAGCTGCACTGAGCAGTAAAGAATTGCCCCATCAGCAGGACTACTGCGGGTGGGGCGTATTTTTGTTGTGGCGGCGGCGCGGAGGCCAGTGGGAGCGGGAGTAACGGCATAATTGCCGTTACTGCGGGCGTGAAAGCCGGCTGGATCGCCAGCAGCGGCATTTTTACCGTTGCTGCGGGCGTGAAAGCCGGCTGGATCGCCAGCAGCGGCATTTTTACCGTTACTGCGGGCGTGAAAGCCTGCGGGAGCGCCAACAACGGCATTTTTGCCGTTACTGAGAGCGTGAAAGCCCGCTGGAGCGCCAACAACGGCATAATTGCCGTTACTAAGGGCGTGAAAGCCTGCGGGATCGCCAGCAGCGGCATTTTTGCCGTTACTGCGGGCGTGAAAGCCCGCGGGAGCGCCAACAACGGCATTTTTGCCGTTACTGCGGGCGTGAAAGCCCGCAGGAGACCTCGCAGCGGCAAGCTTCTTCTTGCCGGGGACAAGTCATAGAGCGGGAGGTTCCCTCATATGGTGTAACATATGACCGGAGAGGAGAATTTCCCGATGCGCGGTTTGCGGCTGATGATGAAGGAGCAGACGCCTCTTTATATTTTTGTTGCGGTATTGTTTTTGGTTGGGGTTGTTTTCGGAGCGCTGATTGTCAGTGCGTTGACTCTGGATCAGCAGCAGGAGCTTGGAGATTACTTGGGCAATTTCTTCGTTACTGTCGATCAGCAGGGACTGCCGGCTGCGCCGGATTCCTACTGGGAGATTGCCGTGTTGAATCTGAAATGGATCGGGCTGGTCTGGATTCTCGGGTTGTCCGTGATCGGGCTGCCGGGAATCCTGATCCTTGATTTTCTAAAAGGGGTGCTGATCGGCTTTACAGTCGGCACGCTCGTCAGCGAGTATTCTTGGCACGGTATGCTGTTCGCGCTGGTCTCGGTTGCGCCGCATAATCTTGTGCTGATTCCGGTGCTGCTCGTATGCAGTGCGGCGGCGATTGGCTTTTCTCTGCAGATGATTCGCAGCCGGGTGCTGGGCCAGCGGCGTTCCCCAGTCAGCCGTCCGTTTGCGATGTACACGATGCTGTCCCTCGGGATGGCGGTGCTGGTGCTGGGGGTCTCCGGTTTTGAGGCCTGGGTTACGCCGTCGATGATGCGCTGGGTCACGCCCATGCTTGTTAACAATGTCTGAACACGGAATTAGACAAACATTATGAAGCATATTGGTTACATAAACACTATAGAGGTGGATAATGAGACCAAATCTTCATCATCAAGAATTCCAGGTTTACGTTGTAACCAAGGGGGATGTTTTGAGGTTTTTTGTGATTGAGATCATCATCGGTACAATGACTTATTCGATAGCTATGAAGCTTTTCCATAATATTATCTTGGCAAGTGCAGGCGGATGGGCAGGTACCGAAGGGATAAAGCGACTGTATGCTGTGAGTAAAATTATCGGAAAGTAGAGTACCATGCGGATTAAACGGTGCCGCTCTTATTGATATGTTCCCTGTTGGTTCTTGAACCGGACCGTCTGCCCTATGCTTTTGATATGTTCCCTGTCTGCTGTCAAAATAAAATAGCGGTATACGGAGCCGCCGATATGCCTTGCTTCCGGGTATTGAATGACAAGTGACGCTTTATGCCCCCATTCCTCTCCCTGATCGCTGGAAGGCATAATCAGGCTGGCTTCATGTCCCTGTATGTTCATAGCCGAGACGACCGGGGCGGAGCCGTAGGGCTGCAGCGCATGAGAAGCAATGATCGCCGAAGCCTCCTTAAGGGTATGGCCTTCACCGGACATGGCGGAGAGCTCTATGAAGCCGCTATCGCCTGAGAAGCTTGAAGCGTCAGCGGAAATTGCTTCCCATACGCGCGGATATTCAAACGAGACGGCATACTCCTCCGAGGTGAATGAGGCTAAATCTGAGCCTGCTGCCAGCCGCCAGATGACGGCAAGGAGGATCAGGGCGGCTGCCGTCAGCCGAAGCGCAGCTTTTTTCTTATAAAGGGGCTTGTTCACCTTGTTCCTCCCTGATTTAAAGTCTACAGAATAAGTCTATCAGAGGAATAATAGGCTTGCCAAATGACAGAAATGTAAGGTTCTAAAAGCGTTTGACTTCTCAAAGCGACTCCCTCTATAATGGAAGAAGTGATTTCATGCCCGGTGCGGTAATTTTCCAAGGGGGAGGCAGACAATGGAAGCACGGATAGATAAGATTAAGCAACAGCTACAATCCCAAGGATACAAGCTCACACCCCAACGGGAAGCGACGCTAAGAGTTCTGCTGGAGAATGAAGAAGATCATCTGAGTGCAGAGGACGTATTCATGCTGGTGAAGGAAAAAGCTCCGGAGATCGGTCTTGCCACTGTCTATCGTACCCTGGAACTGCTGAGCGAGCTTCATGTCGTGGAGAAGATTAATTTCGGAGACGGCGTTGCCCGTTACGATCTGCGGACAGATACGGCGAAGCATCATCACCATCATCTCATCTGTGTGCAATGCGGCTCGATGGATGAGATTCGTGAGGATTGGCTGGGCCCGCTGGAAGAGCGGCTGGAGAAGGAATTCAATTTTACAGTTCTTGATCATAGACTTGATTTCCATGGAATTTGCCACCGCTGCAAGGATAAGAATAATACGGACGGCAATACTTCCGAATAAGCTTATAGATGAAGATTTGCCACATAAGCTCTCACCGGTGCAGCATACCGGAGGGGGCTTTTTAAATGATGTACAAGGGCTACATACATAACTTCAGTCCCCGGCGCATACATTGAAGGACGAGTCTTGCGAACGTTATTCCAGGCAGGTTCTCCGCGAAGCTGCAATGAAGTGGGGCAAACCTGTCATATAAGGGAGGCATTCATATGATCGTCTCTGTGCCCAAAACGGTGCGCCGGCTGTATTTTATGACACTGCTGGTTGCGCTCAGTTGTTCTGCTTATTATGCTATGAGCTGGATCAGTGGCTGGATTAGCCCGGTTGAGAATTATGATATACCGGAAGGAACTGCCGTCAAGGCCTTTCAGGAGGCTCCGCGCAGCGCGGAGGTACTGAACACAGGCGAGAGACTGCGGTTCTATTACTGGTACGGGGAGTGAATGCTCCTCCACAAGCAGGAAAAAGCTAAAAGTTTGTCGAAAGAAGCTAAGGCGGGGCCAGACCTGGCTTAACATACGGAGCCTGCCGCCGGACCCGATGGCTAAATGTTGCAGAACCGTGAAGAGCAGCCTGAGTGAGACAGGAGCGTGGATTGATGAAGTCACATTTGCAGCCGTTTATGCAGTATCTGTCCGAAGATAAGGGCTTGTCGCCAAGCACTTTGGAATCCTACGGGCGGGATATTTCGCAGTTTCTGGATTTTGCCGAGGAGCGGGGGCTGGTGTCGCCGGAAGAGATCAGAAGATCGCATATCATGCTGTATCTTGCGGCACAACGAGGGGCAGGGCGGGCAGCCGCAACGGTGAACCGGAATACGGTGTCACTCCGTGCCTTTTTTCATTATTTGCTGAAGGAACGTCTGACCCTGCAGGACCCAACGCTGGATATGGACAAAATAAAGCCAAGCCACAAGCCGCCAATGGTGCTGAGTGTCGGGGAGATCGAGCGGCTGCTGGGTGCTCCGGGCGGGGATACCCCTCAGGGTAAGCGCGATAAAGCGATGCTGGAGCTGCTCTACGCAACCGGCATCCGTGTGTCGGAGCTAATCTCCCTGAATGTGGACGATGTGCATACAGAAATGAAGTATGTCCGCTGCACCGGAGCTTCCGGCAAGGAGCGGATTGTTCCGATTGGCACGATTGCTGCGGAGAGTGTTGCGGCGTATGCCGCCGGGCTGCGGGACAAGCTGCTGCGGGGCAACGCGGAGGAGCCGGCCTTGTTCCTGAACAGTCTGGGCGGACGGCTGACCCGGCAGGGCTTCTGGAAAATCATAAAGAAATACGCCCGGGAAGCGGGCATTGAACAGGATATTACACCGCATACGCTCAGGCACTCCTTTGCCGCGCATTTGCTGGAGGGTGGGGCCGACCTGCGTTCGGTGCAGCAGATGCTTGGACATGCCGACATCTCGACCACCCAGATTTACAGCGGCATCGCCCGCAAGAATATGAAGGAAGTCTATGAGAGCCACCATCCCCGGGCGTGATAACCCCAAGTATTCTGGATGCGAGACATAGCATAAGTGAATGATGCCCGGCACCGGGCCAGAAAAGATGCTTTTTGGGAGTAAGACCGTTATGATGGAAATAGACTGAGTGATGCATACAACGAAGGAGTGAGACAGCATGTCCTCATTTAAAAGAATCGGATTTATTGTGCTGGATAGCGTAGGTATCGGTGAAGCGCCGGATGCCGAAGGTTTTGGAGATAAAGGGTCCCATACGCTGGGACATATTCTGGAGCGGGTTCCGGGGCTGAAGCTCCCTCATCTGCAGCAGCTCGGACTCGCGAATATTGCACCATTGCCGCCGCTTGAGCCCATAGCTGCCCCAACCGGATACTACGGTAAAATGCAGGAGGTTTCGGTAGGCAAGGATACGATGACCGGCCACTGGGAGCTGATGGGACTGAAGATTGAAATCCCGTTCAACACCTACCCGGACGGTTTCCCGGCCGAGCTGATCGAGAAGTTCGAAGCGGCGACCGGCCGCAAGGTAATCGGCAACAAGCCAGCCTCCGGTACGGAGATTCTGGTGGAGTACGGCGAAGAGCAAATGAAGACCGGCGCATGGATCGTGTATACTTCTGCGGACAGTGTGTTCCAGCTTGCCGCTCATGAAGAGATTATTCCGCTGGACGAGCTGTATAGAGCCTGCAAAATCGCCCGCGAGCTGACGATGGCTCCTGAATTCTCGGTAGGTCGCGTTATCGCCCGCCCATATGTTGGCGAACCGGGGAAATTCGTGCGCACGCCGAACCGTCATGATTATGCGGTGAAGCCGCCGGAACCAACGGTGATGAACGCGCTGAAGGATATCGGCAAGGACGTCATTGCTGTCGGCAAGATAAATGATATTTTCACCGGTGAAGGGGTTACAGCAGCCTATCCGACAAAAAGCAACGAGCACGGCATCGCGCTTACAATTGCGGAATTGCGCAAGCCATTCGATGGCTTCCTGTTCACCAACCTGGTAGACTTCGACTCCCTGTACGGTCACCGCCGTGATCCTGAAGGGTATGGACGTGCGCTGGAAATATTTGATCAGGCGCTTCCTGAGCTGCTGTCCACCTTAACCGAAGACGATCTGCTGATTATCTCGGCAGACCACGGGAATGACCCGATCCACAGCGGAACGGATCATACACGTGAGTATGTGCCGCTGCTAATCTACAGCCCAAGATTCACGGCTCCGGCCAGCCTGGGCATCCGCCAGACCTTCTCGGATGTGGCGGCGACGATTGCCGACAACTTCGGGGCGAAGGTGCCGAAGTATGGGACAAGCTTTTTGGCAGAATTGAAGTAAGACCAAACTTTCAGGAGGCAAAGACCATGAGCACAGTGACTCAGAGCAACATTCAAGAAGCAGCAGTTTATATTAAGGATAAATGTACGGTTGCCCCGGAAATCGGCCTTATTCTCGGCTCCGGCCTTGGCGTACTGGCGGATCTGATTACGGATGAGGTGGTAATTCCATATAACGAAATTCCGCATTTCCCGGTGTCCACGGTGGAAGGACATGAGGGAGAGCTGCTGATCGGCATGATCGAAGGCCGCCGTGTAGTCATGATGAAAGGCCGTTTTCACATGTATGAGGGCTATGGACCGGAGACGACGGCTTTTCCCGTACGCGTAATGAAGGAGCTTGGTGTAACGAGCCTGCTCGTAACCAATGCTGCCGGTGGCGTCAATACGGAGTTCACACCCGGCGATCTCATGCTGATTACCGACCATCTGAACCTGACCGGACGCAATCCGCTGATCGGACCTAACGACAATGCGCTGGGTGTGCGGTTCCCGGACATGTCCACCCCTTACAGCCCGCGTTTGATTGCAGCGGCTAAGGAGGCTGCGGCTGCGCAGGGGTTTGAATTCAAGGAAGGCGTGTATGCCGGACTTCTCGGACCTTGCTATGAGACACCTGCCGAAATCGTAATGCTGCGCCGCCAGGGAGCAGATGCGGTGGGCATGTCTACGGTTTCGGAGACGATTGTTGCCCGCCATGCCGGTATCGAGGTGCTGGGCATTTCCTGCATCACCAACATGGCTGCCGGTATTCTGGATCAGCCGCTGAACCATGCGGAGGTTATGGAGACGGCGGAACGGGTGCGCGAGCACTTTTTGAAGCTGGTTCTGGCGTTTATTCCGAAGATGTAGGCCGGATGCCGCGCTGGTTATTTTTGAAAATATAAGAATGTATATGTTTCACACTATAAACAATCTTTATATTGCTCGCTGTAACGGATACCTGAAAGTGATACGGAGTATCGCTGCTTCGGAAGCTTAGGCTTCTTTTAAAGGACGGCGTAGCCGTTTCCACTTGCATTACACAATTAATCTCCGGGAGGATTAACATATGACACAACAAGCTAACGCCCCTTATGGTGTGCAGGTCAAAGAAGCGGCTGAATATATCAAATCCAAATTGGGAGCTTACTCCCCAACCATCGGACTTATTCTGGGTTCGGGGCTCGGTGATCTGGGCGACCAAATCGAAGATGCAGTGTATTTGCCTTATGAAGAAATTCCTCATTTTCCGCGCTCGACGGTGGAAGGCCATGCCGGACGGTTCGTGATCGGGAAGCTGGAAGGCAAGGATGTCATTATTATGCAAGGCCGTTTCCACTATTATGAGGGTTATGCTATGCGCAAGGTTGTGCTGCCGGTATATGTGCTGGCCAAGCTGGGCGTCGGAACACTGGTAATTACCAATGCTGGCGGCGGCATGAACCGCTCGTTCAAAGCCGGTGATCTCATGCTGATTACGGACCATCTGAACATGACCGGCGACAACCCGCTGATCGGACCGAATGATCCGGAGCTGGGTGTGCGTTTCCCGGATATGTCCCGTGCGTACGATCCTGAATATATTGCTTTGGCTAAAAAGCTTGCAGGTGAGGTAAAAGGTGTGGACGGCGAAACGCTTGTGCTGCAGGAAGGTGTCTATGCCGGAATCAGCGGTCCAACCTACGAAACGCCTGCGGAGCTGAAAATGCTCGCCTACCTTGGCGGAGATGCCGTCGGCATGTCCACTGTGCCTGAAGTGATCGTTGCCAGCCACAGCAGATTGCGTGTGCTCGGCATTACCTGTATCACCGATATGGCGATTGGCGATGAGCTTGAGCCGCTGACGCATGAGCAGGTGGTGAAGGTGGCGAACCTGACGAAGCCGAAATTTATCGGTTTGGTGCGCGCTTTTGTCCGTGAGGTGCAGGCATAATGCGGGCAGTTGACCTGATTCAGAAGAAGAAAGACGGCGGCGAGCTGACCCGCGAGGAGATTGCCTACCTGATTCAAGGCTACAGTAAAGGTGAGATTCCTGATTACCAAATCTCAGCCTGGGCAATGGCTGTGTATTTCCAAGGGATGAACGCGCGGGAAACCGGCGACTTGACTTTGGAAATGGCCATGTCGGGCGATCAGGTTGATCTTAGTCCGATTGCCGGCATCAAGGTGGACAAGCATTCCACCGGCGGTGTGGGCGATAAAACTACGGTCGTGCTTGCACCGCTGGTCGCATCCGCCGGAGTGCCGGTTGCCAAAATGTCCGGCCGCGGGCTGGGACATACCGGAGGCACGCTCGATAAGCTGGAATCCATCAGCGGGTTCTCTGTAGAGATGGACCGCGAACGTTTCTTCACCCAGGTTGGTGAGATCGGCGCGGCTGTTATCGGCCAGTCCGGTAATATTACGCCAGCGGACAAGAAGCTGTATGCGCTGCGTGATGTTACCGCAACTGTGGAGTCCATTCCGCTAATCGCCAGCTCGGTCATGAGCAAGAAGATCGCAGCCGGTGCAGATGCCATCGTGCTCGATGTCAAAACCGGCAGCGGCGCGTTCATGAAGACGCTGGACGATTCCATCGCCCTGGCTCAGGCCATGGTCGATATCGGTACGCATCTTGGCCGCAACACGGTTGCGGTCATCAGCGACATGGACCAGCCGCTCGGATACGGCATCGGCAACGCCCTGGAGATCAAGGAAGGGATCGAAACCTTGAAGGGCCACGGGCCGAAGGATCTGGAGGAAGTCTGCCTGATACTCGGCAGCCAAATGCTGGTGCTCGGCGGCAAAGCCAAGGACGAGGCAGAGGCGCGTTCGATTCTGAAGTCCCATATCGAGGACGGCAGCGCATTCGCTAAGTTCAAGCAAATCGTTGCAGCGCAGGGCGGAGACGTTACACAGGTCGATTCCCCTGAGACACTGCCGTCTGCGCGGACCTTCATCAAAGTGAAGGCAGTGGCTGCAGGTTATGTGGAGAGCATCCAGGCCGAGGAGATCGGTATCGCTGCCATGCTGCTCGGAGCCGGACGCGAAACGAAGGAATCGGAGATTGATCTGGCGGTTGGCATCCAGTTGTCCAAGAAGGTCGGCGATGCGGTAGCCGCAGGGGAAACTCTTGCTGTGCTGCATGTGAACGACGCCGGAGTGAACAAGGTACAGGAAGCGGAAGCCAAGGTGCTGGAAGCTTACCTGATCTCCGCCGCACCCGTTCCGCCGCAGCCGCTTGTGTTCGCACTCGTTACCAAGGATGGAGTAACGCGGTACTAGAATTGGCGGGGCTGCAAGGCCCAACATATAAAAGCCGTACAGAGCGACTTTTGTTCTGTACGGCTTTTTGTCGTATCAATCTTTCGCCGGCTATACTCAGGGCAATCGTTTGTGGATTTTTTGGGGTTACTGCGTGTAGAGCTTCACAAATGAATATTTGGTGACAATTGCTGTGTTAACTCGTAGAGCGTCAGATTTACAATGGTGGAGTAGAGGCGTGGGACGCCCAAAGGACGGAAGGCGTGGAGCGATCCTCCCTCAGGTGTCCCCCTTTCCAGGGGGGGGCGTTCTTAAATTGGCGATTGGCTCGGCGTTACGGACTGAGGTGCGCTTAATTCCGATGAGAGTCACGGATTGGGTAAGTTACGGACACCACAGGCCTTATGATCGAATATTCCGCTCCTAATCGTTCCTTGGAGAGACCCTAAGCGCCCCTCGGTCCGTAAAGCCGCAACAAGTGGCGTTTTTTTGAAAATAACGGCTCTCAGGTCCGCAAGGAGCTGACTGCGCTGCTGCGGTTTCTCTTCACCAGCCCCTGAGGGCATGGCCTCACCCACAGATTTAGCTCTGCTGCTGTTCTAAGCAGATTGGTTTGAATTGAATCCCCGAGATCGCTCCAACAGCGGCAATACTGCTGTTCATTCAGCACGAATCTCCGAGACTGCTTCATTCAGCACAAATCGCTCAAGATCGCTTCAACAGCGGCAATTTTGCCGCAATTTCAGCTCGAATCCCCCAACCTCACGGTTCTCCTTCGCTTCCTTATTTTTTATCCCGTAAGCGATTGCCCTGTGGCTACGCCAGACACTCCTCGATAATCTTCAGCATCTGGTGAGCGCCGCGGCTTTGGTTGCAGAGCACGGCGGCTGTGGCTCCACTTGAGGGATAGTAGGCGGAGTGGAAGGATACCCCGGGATCGTAGCCCATTACATGGTATTTGTACACCTCGTCATTCCGTTTGGTGATCCACACCCCGTATCCATAATACTCCTCTTTTTCCTCATGAATATGTGCAGTAAGCATCAGGTCGGTCAATTCTGGACCCAGCAGCTTATGCTGGAGCAGGCCCTCCCACAGCAGCAGCATATCGGGAGCTGTGACGAATGCGCTGCCGTCCGCGCCCCCTTTTACGGGAATGGAGTAGATATTGGTTGTCCAGGTTCCATCGTCCTGCACTATGTATCCAAGGGCCGTATTGCCCGGGAGAGCATCCAGCGAATAATACCCCGAATCAGCCATCCCGCAAGGCGTAAAAATATGCCGTTCCACATAATCCGTAAATGCTACCCCGCTAAGCTTCTCGACGAGCAGACCGAGCAGAATATACCCGGCATTGTTGTAATGAAATCTGGCTCCCGGGGCAAACTTCATCGGCAATTCGCGGAACATCGGCAGGAAATCCTCAAGCTGCTTCAGCAGATACATTGGACGGGTTGTCCAGAGTGCAGCGAAATCATCCATCGTCTCTTCATCAAAATAATCCGAAATTCCCGAGCTATGGGTCAGCAGATGATGAACGGTGATGTCACGGCTGTAATGGGGGAAATCCGCCTGCTCCAGAATATCCATGACTTTGCTGTCCAGCGTAAGCTTGCCCTGCTCCACCAACTGGCAGACGGCTATCGCTGTAAACAGCTTGGAGCCGGAAGCATTGCCAAAACGCGTGTCCGGACGATTCGGCCATTGTTCCGCTTTATTGGCGTAGCCATATGCGCCGGAAGCTATAATATGGGCGTTTTTTTTAACCAGTAAGGCTCCCGAAAAACCCGTTCTTTCAGCCTCTGCATCAATTTTGTTGCCTAGCTGTTCATGAAGCACGTTGTGTCCTCCTTGTATAGCTTGATCTACCCTCAGGCTATCTGATTTATCAAACCTACGATATCATGGGCTGATTTGAAAAGGTAGGCAGACTTCATATATAACCGTTTGTGGAGCAACAGGCTCTACCTGGAAGTGCGGAATGCATAGTCTACGCGGTGCGTAAGGTTTATCTGCTAAGGACAAGAAAAGCAGTTCAGTTTTGGCAGGGCGGTACATTGTGGACCGTTTGGAATTTGAGATAGTATAACTCTAATATTAGAAACACTTAAATTAGAGACAGTACATCCGGGGAGGAATTATAATGGCACTTCATCAGACAATAACGGTTTTGAATACTTTGGACAGTGCTTATGCCAGCGGTGAGCAGGTCAGGCAGTTGTTCGTGGCTTATCCTGGGGTTAAAGTCGAGGTTGAAAAGGTACAGGGCGATAAAGGAAGCACTGAATTTGTAAAAATCACCATTCCGGGCAGCAACGGCAAAGCCGGGGGCGGTTCTGCCCCGACGTTTGGCATTGTGGGCAGACTGGGCGGCATCGGCGCCCGTCCCGGGCGGATCGGAATTGTCTCCGATGCCGACGGTGCGGTAGCCGCCGTTGCTTCGGCACTGAAGCTGGCCGACATGCAGTCTAAAGGAGATGTGCTGAAAGGCGACGTGCTGATCACCACGCATATTTGCCCGGATGCGCCGACGCTGCCGCATGAGCCGGTTGATTTCATGGATTCTCCTGTTGATATCCTGCAAATGAATGAGCATGAGGTGCTTCCTGAGATGGAGGCGATTCTGTCCATAGATACTACCAAAGGCAACCGGGTAATCAATCACAAGGGCATCGCGATTTCCCCTACTGTCAAGGAGGGCTACATCCTGCGGGTAAGCGAGGATCTGCTGCGGCTTCTGGAAATGACGACAGGCCAGCTTCCGGTTACGTTTCCGGTTACGACGCAGGACATCACTCCATATGGCAACGACCTTTACCATATTAATTCGATTCTTCAGCCGGCAGTAGCGACGGATGCTCCGGTTGTCGGTCTGGCGATTACCGCCCAATCCATGGTGCCCGGCTGTGGAACCGGTGCAAGCCACGAGGTAGATATTGCTTCAGCGGTCCGTTTTGCGATTGAGACGGCAAAGGAATTCAGCCAAGGTCAGTGCTCGTTCTATAACCAAGCCGAATTCGCCCGCATTACGGAGCTGTATGGCTCCATGAAGGTGCTGCAGACTCCGGGCAAACCGGCGGTGCCTACAGCCTGAACTGGCAGGCAAGCTGAGATAACGTCGCGTTAGCTTCGGCACGGATGTAGAGGAGGGAACAGGTTGAAGACTATAGGGCTGATCACCATTGGCCAAGCCCCAAGGACCGATGTGGCTCCAATTCTTGAGAAGTACCTGAAGGGACGTGCAGCGCTGCTTCAGTCCGGGGTGTTGGATGGCTTCACTCAAGCGCAGGTCCGCTCGAACTATGGACCCGGAGAGGGAGAATATGTGCTGACCTCCCGGATGGCGGACGGATCTGCTGCTGTAGTCTCCAGAGAGCGGATAAAGTCGGTGCTGCAAGGGAAAATTGATGCCATGGAAGCCGCTGGAATTACTACGATTCTGCTGCTGTGCACCGGTGAATTTCCCGGTCTGCGCACAACCCGCGCCCACTTGATAGAACCGGACCGGATTATTCCTCCTGTAGTCCTGGCGCTGGCCGGAAAACGCCGCCTGGGGCTGATTGGCCCTTTGCCTGAGCAGGAGAAGCATATGAACGAGAAATTTGCTGGGGCCGCTGCGGATCGCGGGACTGATTCTGGTTCGGATTCTGGTTCTGGGTTGCCTTTTGCCTCCGTCTCACCTTATACCGGAAGCGAAGCCGAATTCCGGGCTGCTGCGGAGAAGCTGAAGGGCCGTGCCGATCTGATTGTACTTGACTGTATGGGCTATGTGGAGCAGCATAGAGCATGGGCGTCTTCAGTTGGAATCCCTGTCGTGCTGTCGAGTGCGCTGATGGGGAAGCTGATCGCTGAAATGGTGTAATCAGGAGGAAATGAACATGAGTGAAGAGCGGATTAATATCAGTATGAATGTCCTGAAGGACTGCCTGGGACTTGGCAGCCATGAGCAACTAGCCGTAGTGGCAGATGATGACAAGCGGGAGCTTGCCGAATCGGTCTATGAGGCCGGCAAACGGCTTGGCGCCGAGACGGTGCTGCTGATTATGAGCAATCGGACCCGTTCCGGCGAAGAACCGCCTGCCGCCATCGCCTCGGCGATGGCCAAGTCGGATGTGGCCGTGTGTATTACGACCCATTCCATGACGCATACTGCGGCCCGCAAGCAGGCGGCTGCGGCGGGAACCCGCGTAGCCACCATGCCTGGCATGACGGACGATATGTTCAGTCAAGGGGCGATTACCGCCGATTATGGGCAGGTGAAGGCATTAACCGAGCAGGTGGCCTCGCTGCTGTCCGGCAGCAGCAGCGTCCGGATCGAGAAGGAAGGATTAAGCTTGTCCTTCTCGACCGAAGGGCGGGATGGCATACTCAGCACCGGCCTGTACCTGAATCCGGGAGAGTCGGGCAATCTGCCTTCAGGTGAAGCCTACATTGCACCGCTGGAGGGTACTGCCACAGGAAAGATTAAAGTGGACGGCTCCATTGCCGGAATCGGCGCGTTGAGCAGTCCGATGATTCTTACAGTAGAGCAAGGGCGGCTGACCGCTGCCGAAGGCGAAGGCGGAGACAAGCTGCTGGAGATGCTGGGTACAGGCGATGGCCGGCTGCTCGGCGAATTCGGCATCGGGACTAATAACAAGGCGAGAATAACCGGTGTGGTACTGGAGGATGAGAAGGTCTACGGCACAATTCATGTGGCCTTCGGCAGCAACAATACCTTTGGCGGAGTCGTAGCGGCAGGCGTTCACATTGATGCCGTGGTGATGAAGCCGGACGTTTATTTGGATGATCAGCTCATTATGCGTGCAGGAGAGCTGCTATAGATTATATTTAGGGTCTTGCGAAGGCTGACTGACAGGAGGGATACAGTTGCTGGGAATCATACGTGTCATCACACTGGAGGAGGAGGCTTCCATTCATCTGCATGGGAAGCTGATTGAACGCCGCTTCGGGCTGCCTGTCATGAGCCGGTGTATACAGGACCAGCCACTGGGCGTATTCAATGACGCAACGGAAGCGGAATCGGTTCCCAAGATCATTGCGCTGGCCCGCGAGTTGGAGCGCAGCGGCTGCACCGCCATTGGAATCAGTTGCGCGGCTGATCCCGCACTGCTGGAAGCCAGAGCCGCTGTAGGGGTGCCTGTTCTTGGTGCAGGCTCCTGTGCTGCGCATTTGGCGATGGCGTATTCCAGCCGGGTGGGCGTCCTGACGATTCTCACGGAGGTTCCGCCGTTTATACGCAGCATTCTTGGAGCGGCGTATGTGGGCATGGACCGTCCGGACGGAGTTACGACGACCCTTGATCTGAATACGCCGGAGGGGCGCGCCGGGGCATTGGCCGCAGCGGCCAGGCTGGTGGAGCGTGGAGCGGAAGCCATTGTGCTCGCTTGTACAGGCTTTGCGACCATCGGGCTGGCCGCTGAGCTGGAAGAGAAGCTCGGTGTCCGTGCGCTGGACCCGATCCTGTCGCTGGGAGCCGCCGTGGCTGCGGCGGCCTCATCGCCGGACCGGTCAAGCAGAATATAAATGATTTTTCGCTGAAACGGAAACGTCCTTTTTTAAAGGACAGCGTGCCGTTTTAACTTGTACGACTCCAGAAACGGGTGACGCCTTATCCCAAGGGCGGTGCCCGTTTCTTTTTTGTGAGACTGTTTGGTATGTCGGAAATAAGCAGTTACATGAACTTTATAAATTTTTCCTTTTGGTTATTCGACAAATTCTGATAAACTATCGAGAAATCAAGCTTGGCATAGTTCAGGAAAAAACAAGAAATACTGTAGACAGCAGAAGGGGGAAGGATTGTTGAATACTAGGGGCATTACGTTAAGAGAGCTGATGGAGCTTAAGGTTCTGTCCAAAGCGACCGTCATCAGCGGCATTCAGGGACTGGACCGGGTGGTACGCTTTGTGGATATTATGGAGGTCCCTGATCTGAAGGGCTGGATCAGTGAAGGCGTAATGCTGCTGACCACAGCCTATTCGATCCGCCACGATCCTTCGCTGCTGACCGAGCTGGTCTACACCCTCGATCAATTGGGCGCAGCCGCGCTGGCGATTAAGCCGGCCCGCTTCCTCAAAGAGATTCCCCAGGGGGCCATTGAGGCCAGTAATATCTGTGGTCTGCCGATTGTGGAGATTCCGCCGGAAATTCCGTACACGGATATTACCCAGCCGGTGATGGAACTGCTGCTCGGGCGTCAAGCGATGCTGCTGCGCCGCGCAGAGGAGGTGTACCGGACCTTGACGACGATGGTGCTGGAGAACAGCGGGATTCAGGCCGTGAGCGACAACGTGGCTGAATTCTTAAAGGCGCCTGTTGCCCTGGTCAATACGGAGCGGAAGGTTATTGTCTCTTCACCGTCAGCGTTCGACTGGTCGATGGCTGAGGAGCCGCTAAGCTGGAATATTCATGTGGACCGGCGGACAGTTGCAAGACTGCTGGTGGATAAGAAGAAGCTGGATGAGATGGAGGAGGTCGGGATTGAGCAGGCCCGTCTGGTGTTCGCTCTGGAGCTGATGCGGGAAAAGGTGGCTGAGGATACAGAGTTCCGGCTGCGGGGCAACTTTATTGATGAGCTGCTGACGCCTCCCCTGCCCTCCAGGCATGAGGTGGAGCGGCGGGCCCGCCAGCTTGGGATGAACCCTGAACACAAATGGGAGGTTGCCGTAATTGAAGGGGAGACGGCGCCAAATGAAGAGACGGTGAACCGGCTGCTGGACCGGGAAGCCCGGAAACGCGGGGTAACCCCTCACGCGGAATTCCGCTCGAATAGAGCGGTGCTGTTCCTGCCGACCCCCGATGGCCGCAGGTTCAATACTGCCGGTGAGGGGGAGGAGACATGGGCGGCGACGCTTGAAGGCTGGCTTCAGGACAAAGCCGAAGGGCTGGGAGGCTACCGCACGGGAGTAGGGACTCAGGAATATCTCTGGGATATTCAGACCAGCTACAATGAAGCGCGCAAGGCGCTCTCCGTGGCAAGACGTCTTGGTCAAGGGGCGGGTGGAGTGACCCGCTACGAGGAGATTGAGGTATACCATCTGCTGGAAGGTCTTAGCGGAGATGGCTTCGCCGCCCTGTTCGAGCGCAAGCTGGGCAAGCTGCGGCAGTATGACCAGGAGCATGACAGCAACATGCTGCTGACATTCTACCATTATCTGGAGTGCAGGGGGAGCCTGATTGAGACGGCGAACAGCCTGTACATCCACCGCAATTCCGTTAAATACCGGCTGGAGCGGATTCGTGACATCACAGGTTTTGATCTGAATGATCCACGCGAGCAATTTGTATGCCATTTGTGCTTGATCTACTACTATTTGCAGGAAAAATAAGCGGAATGGCAATTTTATGGAGTGGCGTGTTAGAAAAAGTAACATTTAAACGCAGTAATAGTGCACAATCGACAAACGGTTGTGCTTTTTTTTAGCTGAACGGGACGTAGAGTGGAGCTTAAATTCTATGTAGAATTAGCACAACTACTAAAGAGAACCAAGAAACCGCAGGGTACCTGACATGGAACCTCGGTTGCAGGCTGGATATGCCGCTGGCTACAGAAGCGTAAGGGGGTTGATTCATTGTTTGCTTACACATTAAAAAGACTGGCACAGATGATTCCGGCCTTGCTCGGCATTATCGTGATTACGTTCATCCTCTCCAGAGTCTTGCCCGGTGATCCCGCGATCATGCTGGCCGGGGAACAGGCCCCGGAGGAGACGGTGAACAAAATCCGCCAGGACATGGGTCTGGACAAGCCGCTCTACATTCAATTCTTCAGTTATTTCGGGCAGTTGTTCCGAGGGAATATCGGCTATGCCTATCATACGGGACATTCGGTGGCGAGCGATCTGGCGACACGTTTTCCGGCCACACTGGAGCTGACGATTGCCAGCATTCTGATAGCGGTTCTGGTGGCCATTCCCGTTGGGATTATTGCGGCAACCCGCAAGGAGTCGATCCTCGACCACATCTCGCGTGTCTTCTCGCTGATTGGCGCATGCGTGCCGATCTTCTGGCTGGGCCTGATTTTCATTTATGTCTTTTATTCAATTCTTGGCTGGGCGCCTGCGCCGATGGGGCGGATCAGCGGTGACCTGAATCCTCCGGTTCACATCACCGGGATGTATGTGCTGGACAGCATTTTATCCGGAGATATCCTCGCTTTGAAGAGCAGCATCGCCCACCTGGTGCTTCCGGCGATCTGCCTCAGCACAGGAACGATGGCCATCGTGGCCCGCATGACCCGCTCCAGCATGCTGGAGGTTGTTGATCAGGACTTTGTCAGAACGGCCCGGGCCAAGGGGCTGCGCGAATCCGCTGTGGTCTACAAGCATGCGCTTGTGAATGCGCTGATACCTACGCTTACTGTACTCGGATTGCAGTTCGGCTATCTGATGGGCGGCGCGGTCATTACGGAGACGATTTTTACCTGGCCGGGCATCGGCGGTTATGTTACGGATTCGATTCTGGCTGCGGATTACGCACCGATTCAAGCTTTTACCCTGGTCAGCGCCATCCTCTACTGCGGAATCAACCTGGCAGTCGATCTGATCTACGGCCTCATTGATCCACGAATCCGCTATGAATAAGCATTTACGTACGTTTCGGAAAAGGAGGAGATTTCCATTGAGCACGGCAGCACAGTCAGCGCAGGGCAATCCTTCGAAACCCGCTGCTGCACACAAACCCAAAACCTTACTCAATCTGCTCCTGCATAACCGGCTTGCCGCCATCGGTCTTGTCTGTATTCTGATCTGGACCGTGACCGCTCTGATTGCCCCGTGGATTGCCCCGCATGATCCGTACGTTACGGACATGGCGAATAAGCTTCAGGCGCCGTCGGGCAGCCACTGGTTCGGCACGGACAACTTTGGCCGGGATATCTTTAGCCGTGTGCTGTATGGAGCGAGAATCAGTATTTGGACCGGCCTTATTGCCGTAGCCATTTCATTCCTGATCGGTGTGCCGCTCGGCGGCATTGCCGCCTACTACGGCGGACGGACAGGGAGCATAATTATGCGGCTGATGGATGTTCTGCTGTCCTTCCCGTCGCTGGTGCTGTCTATGGCGATTGCCGCTTCCATCGGAGCGGGGCTGACCACAGCAATGATTGCTGTCGGTATCGTCGGCATTCCGGAGTTTGCGCGGCTGATGTTCGGCCAGACAGTATCGCTCCGCGAGAAGGAGTATGTGGAGGCCAGCCGGGCCATCGGCGTGAAGGACTCGGTTATTCTCTACCGTCATATTTTGCCGAACGCGCTTGCTCCCCTGATGGTTCAGGCGACACTGGGCATGGGCTTCGCCATCCTGACGGCTTCCAGCCTCAGCTTCCTCGGTCTTGGGGTCAAACCTCCGATTGCCGAGTGGGGGGCGATGATCTCTGAAGGCAGAGAGTATATCATCTCCGGGCAGTGGTGGCTGGTAACCTTCCCGGGCCTTGGAATTGCTACCGCCATTCTCGGTTTTAACCTTCTCGGAGACGGTTTCCGGGATGTACTTGATCCACGGTTGCGGTCGGGCAAATAGCTAAGAGCAGAGGCGGTCTGATCCCCTCGGCTCCATATTATTTCCCGGTAAATATAAATCAGCAGCACTATGTTAGGAGCCAGGAGAAAAGGGAGGAATTATTGATGAAAAGAGTAAAACTGCTGTCCACGCTTGTCGCTTTTTCAATCCTGCTGGCCGGCTGCGCAAGCAGCGCCAATCCGCAGACGCCGGCTGCCACTTCGGGGGCTGAAGGAACCGCAGCGCCGGCTCCAGCAGCCAAGCCTTTCCTGACCGTTGCTTATTCCGAAGGCGGTACGACACTCGATCCGGCAGAGGCCAATGACTTGACCTCGGATACCCTGGTGCTTGCGGCGTATGATCAGCTCGTAACCTATGGCGTCAAAACAGAAAACGGGGCGAATATCGCAAATACTGAGGATATCAAGCCGATGCTTGCCGAGAGCTGGGAGGTGTCCGGCGACAATACGCTCTACACTTTTAAGCTGAAATCGGGCGTGAAGTTCCAGAGCGGCAATCCGGTAGATGCGGCTTCAGTCGTGTATTCCTTTGACCGTGTTGCGAAATCCAGCTCCGGCAGCTTCCTCTACGGCATGGCTGCAATCAAGTCGGTTACGGCCAAGGATGATTCCACCGTGGAAATCGCCTTGACGAATGCCAATCATAATTTCCTGCAAATTATGGCGATGTACACCTTCTCCATCGTGGACAAGAAGGCGGTCGAAGCGCAAGGCGCCGACTACCTCAATACAAATGCTGCCGGTTCCGGCCCCTTCAAGCTTGAGAAATGGGACCCGGCCACCGAAGCGGTCTTTACCCCGAACGAAGACTACTGGCAGGGTGCGCCGAAGCTCGGCAAGGTAACCCTGAAGTTCACCAAGGAAGCCTCTAACCGCGTACTGCTGCTGGATAAAGGCGATGTAGACATGGCGATTGAAATTCCGCCGAAGGATGTTGATTCGCTGAAAAGCAACAGCAGTCTGACCGTAGCCTCGAACGCGAGCAACCGGATTCTCTACTTTGCAATGAACAACAAGGTGAAGCCTTTTGACAATGAAAAGGTCCGCCAGGCCATCAACTATGCGATTCCTTATGACGAGCTGCTGACTGGTGTAATGTACGGACAGGCCAAGCAGATGAAGAGCTCGGTTGCCAGCAATACCCCGGGCTTCACCGATGCAGGCTATGTCTATGAGCATAATCTGGACAAAGCAAAGGAATTGCTGAAGGAAGCAGGTTATGAAAAAGGCTTTACGTTTGACTTCACGCTTGGCTCCGGCTTTGACGACTGGGAAGATGATGCGGTGCTGATTCAGGCAGAGCTGGCCAAAATCGGTGTCACGATGAACATCAACAAGCTGGCCCGTGCCCAGTTCCTGGAGCAGCAGAAAACGAAAAAGCTGACGGCTTACATCTCCAAATGGACTTCTTTCGTCAACGATCCCGGCTATCATCTTGGCTTCCTGATGTACGGCAAAGGCTCCTCCAACTATCAGAACTATGAGAATGCGGAAGTAGACAAGCTGTGGGAGCAGGCCAATACAGAGACGGACGCGGCCAAACGGGCTGAGCTGTACAAAAAGGCCCAGGAGATTATTACAACGGAAGCACCTTGGGCGTACCTGTATGAATACAACCGGATTGTCGGTATGAGCAACAAAATCAGCGGTTATGCGTTCTACCCGGATGAGGTCATCCGCTTCTACCCGCTGTCGGTAACGGAATAGGAGATTGTTTTGAATAAAGAGCGGACGGGCCAACGCGGCTGCGGTCCCTCTTTTTCCAAATTACAGCGTGTGAAAAGGAGACAGATCATGGTGACAGATTGGAAGAGCAAGGTGCTGAGCGCGATAGATGAAGAGCAGGAGCAATTGCTGGAGCTGTGCTCGCAGTTGATCCGGTTTCCTTCCGAGAACCCTCCGGGCGACTCGCGCGATATAAGTGCTTTTATTATGGAGTATTTGAAGCAGGCTGGGATTGATACAGAGGTGCATCCGGCGACCGAAACGATGCTGAACCTCGTCTCCACATTGAAAACTGAGGCCAAAGCGCCTTCCGATAAAAAATTGATCTTCTGCGGACATACGGACGTCGTGCCTGCCGGGGATTTGTCCCGCTGGGATTTCGATCCGTTCTGCGGCGATATCGTGGACGGCTACCTGCTGGGAAGAGGCGCTTCCGATATGAAGGCCGGACTTGCCGGACTGATCTTCGCCATGGGGCTGCTGTCGCGACTCGGCGTTCCGCTGCGCGGCGATCTGGCGCTCTTGGTCGTGCCGGATGAAGAGACGGGCGGTCATCTCGGCGTGCCGTGGGTGCTTGAGCGTGGCCTGGTTGCAGGAACGGCAGCAGTCATTGCCGAGCCATCCGGCCCGTTGAATCCGACGATTGGGCAGAAGGGAAGCTGCTGGTTCGAGTTCACGGTGGAAGGCACGCCGGGACACGGCAGTCTTGCGCCGGTGGTCGGGGAGAGTGCGATTGTCAAAGCAGCCAAGGGAATTGAAGCGCTTCAGCGGTTATGGGACATCAAGCCGGACATCCCTGAGGAGGTCAAGGAGATTATCCGCATCTCCCAGGATTATGTGAAGGAGCGTGAACAGGACGGCTCTATCGCCTATCAGGTGTTCGATCATGTGACGGTCAACATTGGAACAATTCAGGGCGGAACCAAGGTGAACGTGGTAGCCGACCGCTGCACGGTGCAGGTGGACTCCCGGGTGCCTTTTGGCGTCGATTACCGGGATGTGCTGGACCGGGCGCGTTCGCTGCTGCTTGAAGCAGGGATTGAGTCCGAGGTCAAAGGCTTCGGCTTCCAGGGCAATGCCAACTGGACCGCTACGGAAGAGCCGGTTGTCAGTGATCTGGTGGAGAGCATCTGCGAGGTGAGCGGCGAGGAAGCGTACGGTGTGCTGCAATGGGCCTCCAGCGATGCGCGCCATTTCCGCACCCACCAGATTCCGGTGCTGCAATACGGCCCTGCCGAGCTGTCCACCATCCACAATTTTAATGAAAAAGCGCCGGTCTGGCAGATTATCCAGTGCGCCAAGGTCTATGCGCTGACAGCGCTGAAGTACCTTGGGGTAGAAGAGTAAGGTAAACTGACAAATTTTACGTTAAGCCGATGAGTACTATTGATGTTACGATTGGTTGAGAGACAAACTACTGCATTTTCTACAGCAGAAGAACGGGCTTTCTATATAAGTTGAAGTTAAAAAAATCATAAAAAAGGTAGGAGTACGGAGGGGAAGTTTGGAACTGTAGGAGCGGTAGCGTCCGCCTTTGTCTTCGAATTTCATCCGCTAAGAGCGGTATAAATCAAGAAATTTGAAGACAACAGCGGCCGGAAGTCCAAACATTCCCCGCAGTTACGACCAGTACCCTAATATGAAAATCCGCGGGGAGGGATCAAGATGACAGAACTGCTTGAAGTATCCGGGCTGGCTACCGAATTCGTAACGGCTGCGGGTACGATCCGTGCGGTTGACGGAATCAGCCTGTCCGTGCACAAGGGGGAGACGCTGGGCATTGTCGGGGAGTCGGGCTGCGGTAAAAGCATTACCTCGCTGTCCATCATGCAGCTCCTGCCGAAGCGGATCAGCCGCATTGCCGCCGGACAAATCCGCTTTGAAGGCAAGGATATGCTGCAGATGCCGGCAAAGGAAGTGCGGAATATCCGCGGCAACCGGATTGCGATGATCTTTCAAGAGCCGATGACCTCGCTGAATCCGGTCTTCAAAATCGGCCGGCAAATTTCGGAATCCGCGCGTTTTCATCTCAAGCTCGGCAAGAAGGAAGCGGAAGAACGGTCGGTGGAGATGCTGCGTAAGGTCGGGATTCCCCGTCCGGAAAAAATAGCCCAGCAGTATGCCCATCAATTATCCGGCGGGATGCGCCAGCGCGTGATGATTGCAATGGCGATGGTATGCAATCCGCAGCTACTCATTGCCGATGAGCCTACGACTGCTCTGGACGTGACAATTCAGGCACAAATTCTGGACCTGATGCGCGAGCTCCAGCAGACTGAGGGCATGTCCATCCTGATGATCACCCATGATCTCGGGGTCGTTGCGGAGATGTGTGACCGGGTCGTCATTATGTACGCAGGCCAGATTGTAGAGGAGGCGGATGTCGCCACCCTGTTTAACACGCCGCTGCATCCCTACACCCGGGGACTGCTGGCTTCGCTGCCCCAGCTTGCCGGAGAGAATGACCGGCTGCCCTCGATTCCGGGCCAGGTGCCGAATCCGGCCAATCTGCCGACCGGCTGCCGCTTCGCTCCGCGTTGTCCGGTAGCGGTTGAGCGCTGCTGGGCGGAGCGTCCGGAGCTGCTTGAGACCCGGCCGGGGCATAGCTGCCGTTGTCTGCTGCAGGAGGAGGAAGTATCATGAGCGCGATTCTTGAAGTACGCAACCTGAAGAAGCATTATCCGATCCGCAAAGGCTTTTTTGCCAAGCAGGTCGGGGCTGTCAAAGCGGTGGACGGCATCACTCTGTCTGTAGAGAAGGGAGAAACCCTTGCCGTTGTCGGTGAATCCGGCTGCGGCAAGTCTACTACGGGGCGGGCCATTCTGCGCCTGATTGAGCCGACGGACGGCGAAATCCTCTTTGACGGCACAAATGTGCGCAGTCTGAATACCGAACAACTGCGGCGGTTCCGCACCGATATGCAGATGGTGTTCCAGGACCCGTATGCTTCGCTGGACCCGCGCTGGACCGTCCAGCGCATTCTGGAGGAGCCGCTGCGGACGCATGAAGCGGCGAAGAACAGCGAGCTGAAAAGCCGTGTCGAGCAACTGATGGAGGTCGTCGGCCTTTCGCCTTACCAGGCGCACCGCTTCCCGCATGAATTCTCAGGCGGTCAGCGGCAGCGCATCGGCATTGCCCGGGCGCTTGCGCTGAATCCGAAGTTCATCGTCTGTGACGAGCCGGTCTCTGCCCTGGATGTTTCCATTCAGGCACAGGTGCTCAATCTGATGCAGGACCTGCAGGAGCAGTACGGTCTGACCTACATGTTCATTTCCCATGACCTGTCTGTCGTGAAATTCATCAGCGACCGGGTTGCAGTTATGTACCTGGGACGTATTGTCGAGCTTGCTCCCACCAAGGAGCTGTTCGCCAAGCCGCTGCATCCGTACACTCAGGCGCTCATGTCGGCAGTGCCGGTGCCGAATCCGGGACTGAAAAAATCACGGATTGTGCTGACCGGAGATGTCCCGAACCCGGAGACACCTCCGACCGGCTGCGCCTTCCATCCGCGTTGTCCGTTTGCGATGGACAAATGCCGCAAGGACGAGCCGGTGCTGCGCGAGCAGGACTCGGGGCACCAGGTTTCCTGCCATTTATATTAAGGAAGAAGTATTGAGGCCATCCGGGAGCGGGTGGTCTTCGTTTTTATTAGGTCAGCCGGATATTTCTGGTTGGCCTATTTTTATGGTGTTTTTTTGTGAGGGCTTGTGCATTATTGGTGGATGTGGAGTCACTGCTATTTGCGGCGATGCAACGATTACCTTGTTTGTCCTGGTAGTTGTATTTTGTACAGTTAAAAACAATGATAAATAAGTTTTTTTAGGAATAACTGCATTGGGTGCAATTAAAAATCGTAGATAGCTCTCTTTTGCCGAAATGCTTACTTTTTAGCTGCAGGAAGTGCAATTAAAGCTCAAAACGCGCCATAGTATTGGTTTGTAGTTGTATGAAATACAGTTAACAGTTCACAAATGGAATAATTTTCACCTTTTCTGACCATACTGGAACACAGTACCTGTGAAATGAAGGTTAATGTTCAGGAGGGGACCATTGTGAGAAAAATGCGTTATGCACTGCTTGCGCTCTGTGTTGCTGCCTCGGTTCTGGGAGCGGCATCCGGCGCGAACGCAGAGGAAAAGGCCAAACCCAAAGGCACCGGTAAAACCGCCGCTGCTGTAGATCTAGCCCCGGGAGCACGTTCCGCCATACTTATGGATGCGAACACCGGCACCATCATCTATGAGAAGAACAGCCACGACAAGCTGCCGCCGGCGAGCATTACGAAGATTATGACGATGCTGCTGACCGTCGAAGCGCTGGACGAAGGCAGGCTGCAGTTGACCGACAAGGTGCGGACAAGTGAATATGCCGCTTCAATGGGCGGGTCGCAGATTTTTCTGGAGCCTGGCGAAGAGATGACTGTGGACGAAATGCTCAAGGGCATCGCGATGGCCTCGGGCAATGACGCTTCTGTGGCGATGGCGGAGAAGCTGGCCGGCTCGGAGAGCGCTTTTGTCGATCAGATGAACAAGAAAGCCGAGGAGCTTGGCTTAAAGGACACGCATTTTGCCAACTGTAACGGGCTGCCGGCAGAGAATCACTATTCCTCCGCCCACGACATTGCCGTCATCAGCAAGGAGCTGCTGAAGCATGAGCGGATTATTAAGTATACAGGCGCTTACCAGGATTATCTGCGCAAGGACTCAGCGAAGCCGTTCTGGCTGGTGAATACGAACAAACTGGTGCGCTTTTATACGGGGGCTGACGGTCTAAAGACAGGTTATACATCCGAAGCCAAGTTCTGTCTCTCCGCGACTGCGGCCAGAGATGGACTGCGTGCCGTCGCTGTCGTGCTGGGCGAACCCAACACCAAGACGCGCAACAGCGAAGTGTCGGGGATGTTCGATTATCTCTTTTCCCAGTATAAGGTACACACCATCCACAAGGCAGGGGACGCCATCGGCAAGGTGAAGATTGAAAAGGGTGTGAAGACGGAGCTGCCGCTGACCGCCAAGGAAACATACAGTGTGCTCCTGCGCAAAGGAATCACCCAGGAAGGCATCCGTCACGAGGTGGTGCTTCCGAAAAGCATCAAAGCTCCGGTAACCGCAGGCCAAACGGTGGGCAAGCTGGTAGTCTATCAGGGCACTAATGTGCTTAAAGAATATGAGCTGAAGGCGGACGCGAATGTCGCCAAGGCGGGCTGGTGGAAGCTGTTCAAACGGTCAACGGGTTCCCTGTTCAAGTTTGATTAATTTCTTGTTTTTTGTAGATTGATCCCCTGCCTTCTGTAGATTCGTAGGGGTTTTCTTCTAGTTTTGTCGTGAGGCAGGATTCCTGAATTGCTGCGTAGAAAACCTTGTCCTTGTAGGGGAAAGAACTGATGTACAGGCGGTTTTTGAAAGCAACGAAGAGGAGAGTGGCAAGCATGAATTCTCATGTGGAGATGGAGCATCACCGGGGTGTGCTGATTGTCCGGCTGTCTGGAGAGCTGGATCATCATGCAGCCGAATATGTACGTATGGATATGGATGAAGCGATTATGCGGGGTCAAGTGGAGCATCTGATTCTCAGCCTGAAGGAACTCCAGTTTATGGACAGCTCCGGGCTTGGCGTGATTCTCGGCAGGTACAAGCTGATCCGCAGCAAAGGCGGCAAAATGGTTGTCTGTGATGCCACCGCACCTGTAAAAAGGCTGCTGGAAATGTCGGGCTTGTTCAAAATCATGCCCCTATATGACAACGAGAGTGCTGCACTCTCGGATTTGGAGGTTGCGTTATGACAAAAAGCGAAGCGGGTAACTTCATGAGCGTCCAGTTTGCCGCACTGTCGGAGAACGAATCGTTCGCGCGCGTGGTGGTGGCGGCTTTTGTGTCCCGGCTCGATCCTACGATGGATGAGCTGAATGACCTGAAGACGGTCGTGTCCGAGGCGGTCACCAACTGCATTATCCACGGGTATGACAGTGATCCCGAAGGAATTGTCAATATCTCAGCCTCCATCGAGCATGAAACCGTGCATCTCACCATTGAGGATAATGGCAAGGGCATTGAGGACCTGGAACTGGCCCAGCAGCCGCTGTACACGTCCAAGCCGGAGCTGGAACGGTCGGGCATGGGGTTTACGATTATGGAAAATTTCATGGATGAATTCGAAGTCACAAGTGAACCGGGGCGCGGTACCTCCATTTCAATGAAGAAAACCATCGTCTCGAAAAAAGCTTTATACAATTAGGGGTTGGAGCCATGGATGCAGAGTCAAAAAAAGCTCCGCCGACCTATTTGGACGATGCGGAGGTCAAACGTCTGATTGCACTCAGTCAAGCCGGAGATACTCTGGCCCGCGACACGCTGGTCAACTGCAATATCCGTCTCGTCTGGTCGGTGGTGCAGCGGTTTATGAACCGCGGGTATGAGCCTGACGATTTGTTCCAGATCGGCTGTATCGGACTGTTGAAGTCCGTCGATAAATTCGACCTCAGCTATGAGGTCAAATTCTCCACCTATGCGGTCCCGATGATTATCGGGGAGATCCAGCGTTTCCTGCGCGATGACGGCACGCTTAAGGTCAGCCGCTCGCTCAAGGAAATGGCCAACAAGGTCCGCAAGATGAAGGATGAAATGTCCAAAACGCTGGACCGCCTGCCGACCATCGGCGAGGTCGCGGAGGCGCTGGGCGTGACGCCCGAAGAAATCGTCTTCGCCCAGGAGGCCAACAAGCCGCCGACCTCGATCCACGAGACCGTCTTCGAGAACGACGGCGATCCGATCACCCTGATCGACCAGATCGCCGACGAGTCGCAGGAGCGCTGGTTCGACAAGCTCGCGCTGAATGAAGCCATCGGGGCCTTGACCGAACGCGAGCGCCTGATCGTCTACCTGCGCTACTACCGCGACCAGACTCAGTCCGAAGTCGCCAGCCGCCTCGGCATCTCGCAGGTCCAGGTGTCGAGGCTGGAAAAGAAAATCCTCGCGAGCATCCGCGAGCAGATCGCGCAGTAGTCCGGCTGTCAGGAGCAGGGCAATTGTCAGGAGCAGGTCGAGTGTAATGCAGCCAGGGTGACTGCTAGAGAGCAAGTAGGGAATAAGCGTTAACAGTCAGTTAGGTATGAGCAGTGAATGTGACGGGTGCAAGTTGATGCAGGAAGCCGCCTCGGGAGGGGCGGTTTTTTGGCGTGGGTTTAAGGGTGTTTTTATTTATATCCCGAAGTAGTATAAACTTTATCACAATGGTTTAATAGTCGTTGGAAAGACTATAGAAGCATTTTCTGTTATTTTATATTCTCCGTCTTACGGGACTTCTAATTCCGAACAAGCTGAGATTTGATCGAATCATGAATTTTAATAAACAAACAAATATGATTATGTTTATGTTCCTGGTGTCCAATGAAAAATTCAGGCATGCAACAATTGAAGAAGCGCAGGAATTTGCAATTTAGTTTCTGCGAGGAATGGTAATGTCTGTGTCGAAGCTAAAACAAGCCTGCATGTTCCTTCACATTATTGCTAAGATGCAAGATTTACTTTCATTTCAACCAATTGGAAGTAATTGTTACCCCTATCATCCACACCCAGTCTCGTCGCGTACAGCCGAATAAATCGAGCTAATATCGGCTGAGTGAACGTAAATGTCCTCACAGAACCGTTATTGCTGAAATTGGTATAGCTTTGCCCCGGTATATCCTGCCACCGGATGCCGTCATTACTATATTGCAGCTTGAAATCTAGTGGGAAACTGAGTATTCCTCTTGGCGTTACTGTGACACTTTTGACCGACTGACTGCTTACCAGATCAAGCGCAGCCCATTCTGTAGCGATGCTGCTGGCATGGTAAGGGCTGGACCAGATGCTGTTTGTATTATTATCTATCAGACGGGTTGCCGGCCAACCGGTCAAAGAAGCAGAGGCGGCTGCGTTAACCAGATTGGTTTTGAGTTCCGCTAATTGAAAATAGTAGTTGCCCACATCGTCCTTGCTGAGCTTCGTTGCATAAAGCCGGATATACTTGGCGATGACTGAGCTTTCAAAAGTAAACGTCTGCACATTGCCGTTATTAATATAATTGGTATAGGATTGCCCTTTAATATCCGTCCAGTTTACGGCATCATTGCTGGCTTGGAATTTGAAATCTACCGGAAAAGCATACTTTGCTCTCGGCGTGATCGTCACACTTCCTACTGTCTCTACCCGGCCCAAATGAAATGCCACCCACTCACTTTCTGTTGCCGTTCCATGTGGATTACTGGACCAGATTGAGGTAGTATCGTTATCGGTTAACCGGGCCACTGACCATCCCGGCAGACTGGATGAGGCAGCGACCTTTGAAGAATTCAGTGTAAATTCCCCAAGCTGAAAATAATAATTCCCCATATCATCTTTGCTTAGCTTCGTTGCATAAATCCGAACATACCTTGCTATCACTGAACGGTCAAAAGAGAAGGTTTGTACTTTCCCGTTATTCGCATAATTGGTATAAACCTGTCCCGGAATATCCGTCCAGTTAACAGCATCCAGGCTATATTGCAGCTTAAAATCTTTTGGAAAGCTTAAAGTGCCGCGTGGTGTCAGACTGATTCCGCTTATAAATGTAGTGTCTCCGGCATCTGCAGCAATCCACTCAATACTCGCCTCATTGCCACGGGCGTTGCTAGACCAGTATGAAGCATTGTTCCCGTCAATTAACCGTGAGGCGGGCCAACCTGGAAGGCTGGAGGAGGCGGTGATTTTACTCAGATGAACATTAAACTCTCCCAATTGAAAATAGTAGTTCCCCATATCATCTTTACCTAATTTTGTAGCGAATACTCGAACATACCGGGCAGCAATAGAGTTGTTGAAGGTGAAATTTTGAATACTTCCGTTGTTAGAATAGTTTGTGTAAGTCTGACCAGGGATATCCGTCCAATTAATCGCATCGGTACTGGATTGCAGACGAAAATCTTTAGGAAAGCCCATAGTGCTGCGTGGAGTCAGACTGATTCCCCCGATAAAATGAACGTCGCCTAAGTCTGCTGCTACCCACTCCGTTCCCTGTTCAACCGGATGTCCATGACTCGACCAGATACTTTCCGCATTTCCATCCCCTAGCTTATAAGCCTCCCAGCCAGTGAACGTCGAAGAAGTGAACAGAGCAGGCATATCGGATTGAATAGTGCGTAACATGTTGCCATTGGCATCATACACATTGTAGACGGTGTTGTAAGGAGTGAGTGTGTAAATCAGCTTCGTCCCTCCTAAGTCATATTGGTAATATGTTTTAGAATTGTTTAGCGATTCGACTGTAGCGGCCTCGGCAGTAGCTAAAGCTGGTTTGTTCAAAAACGTAAGCATTAAAAACAGTAGGGTTACGATGCTATAGCGATAGTTCATCAGGAAGCTCCTCATAAGAATAATAGGTATGTAATCTACTGAATTATGGATTGTAGTACTGGGAATGGTCAAGCTGAAAGTAGCCGATTGAGAAAGATTTTTATTTCAGTTATTACTTTTGATGAAATTAGACATATAATGATAAATTTCGACAAATTACCTCTATATCCAAATATTTATTTTTGTCGTATGATGCAAAATAGAGACTTAGCTGAAAATTTACTTAAAGTTAGCTTTAAATTAACTGAAAGAACGGGGGAAGAGCCAGTTATAGCAATGAGAGACACAATGGAAAGATTAGAATGACAGGAGCATGAGCCTTAATGAATTGGAGATTTATATGGCTCAGCTTTGCTGTGTTGGCCGTAATCGTTGCAAGTAAGGTCTCTTTCGTACATTCAGCCAGTGTGCAGACAACCGATTATATTGTTATTAATTGTCCGGGAACGACGGAAACACAAAAAGCCTATGTATACAATAAAGGCAGACTGAAAACAGAGATTTGGCCGGATCAATGGGAACCTTCTCAAGAAAAATAAAAGTATTTTAACTGTTTCGTATATGGTCAGCCGTGTCTTACGACCTTTATGTGCTCGGTGTCTCCATGAACGTCCAAAAGGTACTGTTCCCCACATGGACAGAAACAGGTGGTCAGGATGATATTGAGTGGATATAGGGACAGAAGGCTGCGCCGGGAGTGTGGAGAGCGACTGTAGTTTAAAGTAAGCATAATTCCGAGTGGGGACTTTATGTGTCTATGCAGACGGAAAAGCGGTTGGTGGATGGGAGTTCGTAGTCAAGGATGAAACGACAAATGCGAGAACCGCGCAAGCGTGAAACAGATGACGGACAATGGCGATAAGACTGTCACCTTCATCAACGTGAACAGCAACAAAGCACTGGATGTCTCAGGTGGGGCACCGTGAATGGAAATCTGCTGCAAATGTGGACAAGCAATCAGACGACATCCCAGAAATGGAAGTTGATAAGGGCGATTCCGAGCGGGGTTGATTGCTCACACGGTCAGTGGGAAGGCATTTGATGTGGCGGGTGGAGGAACGAATAATGGAACAGCCGTTCATTTGTGGACTGGTAATGGAACAACGGCCCAGCGATGGATCGTCTATGACACCGGGATGACAGGCTACAAGCTTAAGAATGTGAACAGTGGAAAAACGCTTGAAGTAGCCAAGGGCTCCAAGAACAATGGAGCGCTACTTCAAGTATGGCCGGATAATGGGACAACCACTCATCGTTGGATCATATAGCAGGATGCATCAGATAGTTTCATTCTGATTAATACGAACAGCAATAAAGTGGTAGATATTCCGGGAGGAAATATTGCGGACGGGGCATGTCTTCAGATTCATACAGCGAATGGGACAACCTCGCAGCAGTGGAAGCTTATACGGAAAAATTGATTGAAACAAGTATCCAATAACATCCGTTACTCAATGCTTGTATAGCGATCTTGATCAATTGGAGGAAGAGCAATTTGAACATTAGCAGAGAGCGATTTTTACTGAACAGAATAGTTACAATTTTTGCATGTGTGTTGATCTTCGGTGCACTGTTCGCCGCTGTTGTTCCTGAAAAGATACATGCTGCTGCCAGATCAGCGACCATTATATCTCATACCATACCTTCTAATATGAGAATGGGGACGAGCTATACCGTAACCGTGACTGTACGAAATGATGGGCCTTCGGTGTGGACAGAAAAGGATCACTTTCGCCTTGGAGCGGTGGGAGATTCCGATCCATTGTCTACGACCAGGCAGCTTATACCTGACGGCAGGGAAGTACATTCAGGGGAGTACGTAACCTTCACCTTTACAATGACAGCACCCAGGAAGCTTGGAGTCGTTACCACGGATTGGCGCATGGTACAGGATGGAGTTGAATGGTTTGGGGATACTTTAACCTTTAATGTATCTTTATCGAATACAGTAGCCAAAAATGCAGCTACTATTATTTCTGATACGATCCCCGATGTAATGGCTAAAGGACACAGTTATCCTGTAACCATTTCTGTACGTAATGATGGTCAAGGAATATGGTATGAAGAAGCTTTTTATCGCTTAGGAGGAGTGGGGGATAATGATCCCTTTGCAAATACCCGACAAAATATTTTGGATGAGCAGGTAATAATAGGACAAACCACCAGTTTCACTTTCTTAATGAAAGCACCTGATGCAGCGGGAACGTATACCACAGACTGGCGTATGGTGCAGGACGGGGTTGCTTGGTTTGGTTCCACGTTGACCAAAAATGTGCAGGTTACGGATGGAACACGGAATGCTTCTATGATCAGTCATACCATACCGTCTATAATGGAGGCCGGAAAAACTTATGATGTCTCTATCACAGTCAGGAATACCGGAAATACCAGTTGGTATGAAGATAGTACTTCAGTGGGGAAATATCGACTTGGTGGTGTAGGGGACAGTGACCCGTTTACAATACACCGGATTTTTTTACCTTCAGGTGTTATTGTTTCACCGGGTGAGAAGTATACATTCAAATTTCAAATGAAGGCTCCTTCAGCAGCAGGTGTGTACATAAGCGATTGGAGTATGCTGCAAGAGGCGGTGACCTGGTTTGGTGAGGTGCTCACTCAGACAGTTACTGTAGTTGATCCCTCCAGAACGGTTAATTACGATTACGATGCTGCCGGAAGAATGAAATATGTCAAATTACCCACCGGAGAAACCATCTACTACTACTATGATGTCAATGGCAACCTGATTCGCAAAGAGAAGCGATAATGGATTTCACTTGAAACGCGGGGTAGATGATGAAGTTCGATTATTATCAGCAACGAACGGCACAGTTACACAAACCTTCAATATGAGGGCAACCAGTGGGTAGGTTCATCGGCAGTCACCATAATATTGAATGACTTCCAGCCTCCGGACCAGACTGATTCAGTCCGTAAATGTGCGGCCTTTACTCAGATACAGTTCGCATTACAGGCAATGTTGCCAAAAAGAATACCGCAGCGGAGACGGGATCGTCGCTACGGTACTGAAGAATGGTACACGGCTCTGAGAACGAATCATTGCCTTTAACAACTCTACCTGTGCAGAGCTTAATGATAATTACCGCCAGCGATGCAATTTGCTTCAGAGTCGATAGAAGTGGAGACAGTAGCTATGATGGAGCGAATTGGAATCCTGTGATCTCGTATATAGATTAATATTTACAAACCATCCTAAGGGGAGATTTTTTTGAAGCTTAAACAAATAGGCTATAAGCTCGTCCTCATTCTCTTAATATTAAGCCTGCTTACACCAGAGTATGCGGGAAATGTACTGGCTGCAACAGATTTGAGTAAAACGGTAACGGCCGGAAAGAACGATGCAAAACCAAAAGATGTGGTACTACCATCACCTACGCCGTGGAATCCCAACACGGTACAGAAAGCGTTGGAACAACCAGTGCCTACTCCGACACCGACTCCGGATATGTCTTCGGTTCCTAAAGACGTGTATTCGGAAGCTAAGAGTCGGTTGCCGGATGGTCTGATTCTTACCCCCGAAGAGGCTGCAGCGTATTCGACACGCCTTTCCACTGAAGATAGCGAACAAGCACGTATTAATGCGATCAAAGCCAAATATGCAAAACCAAGCCTGAAAATGAAAAGAGCCGTTACTGAGCCTCTCCTTAGTAAAAAGGATATTCGTGAACTGATGATCCAAGGCGCACAGGTTGAGGATGTCTACGAAATTGCTTATTTAAGCGTTGAAGCCGGTCTTAATCCCTTTGAACTGCTAGCGCTCTATACAAAAAGAGGAGTAAGCTGGGATGAACTCCGGCAGAACCTGAAGGCGAAAGGTGGCTCCACCAGTGTTACGGAGGAAGCTTACGGGGTAACGGATAACGTCTACTCGAAGCTGGAAGATCTTATTATCAATCCAATTTCATCCTTTGCTGCTCTTTCCACGAAAAGTGTATCGACGCTGGACATGGCAATTGCCAGTGTGATTGACGATTTTAAAATGGCAGCCATTAACCAAGTCGGTAAACCGCAATATTCCGACCGGAACCTAAGTAGTGAAAGCGTAGACCCCGCTTCTGGCACTTTGACTTGGAAGGATACGCAGATCAGTTTGCCCGGAAGGGATGGACTTGATTTGAATATTGGCGTTATGTACAATTCCAACGATTCCGAATTCATTAGTGATTCTAATATCCCCAATCTAAACCGTAATGTTCAATACGATTTGGGTACAGGGTGGAGTTTCCGGTTCCCCTCTATTACTTCCGACTATTATCATGATGGGGAAGGCGGCACCTATAGATATTACACGGATGCGATCCATGGGTTGGAGGGAGGCTTTTACGATTACAAAGGCAAGGACAAGCGTATTTTTATAGATGGTGGTTCATTCAGCAACGGAGATTTTTTGTCAACAACTTATGTTGAATATGCGGATGGAAAGAGAGAATATTTTGGAGAGCCTGGCCTATTGGGCATAGTGGATCGTTTCGGAAATACCATTACTTTTAAATATGGAGCGTATTGGCATACGGATAACTGGCAATCCAAACATTTGATCACCCAGATTATTGACAGCGTTGGGCGAGTCATTGATTTTAATTATGACTGGATTAATTCTAGGAAAGCTGAAGCCAATAAGGACCTTCCAGATGAGAATTTGACGATTACAGTAAAAGATCTGAACAAAATGGTTAGTCAGAAGGTAGTATATACTCGGGCTAGAGTAGGGTATTGGACTAAGAAATATTTGGGATTCATTGACGGTGAGGATAGATACTATGGAGAATGGGAAGAAAAAACCTCACCGGAGCTCAAATCCATCACATTACAAAACGGGGAACAGCTTAAATTCAATTATGTACGTGGAGATTATGTATATAACACCAAATTCAAGCCGGAAAAGCTGGATATCAAACAGAATTTCAGCTATGAAGCTGGAAACGAATTGCTATCCTCAATTGAATATCCGCATTCCCGTACGGTCTATGAAATGGGATATCAGGCACGAAATATGGGTCCCTATGGAAGCATTGATACTCCCATTGTCAAAACGAGATATGACCAAGTTCTTACATCCGGTGTGTATAGCGGAAGATACAACGAAACAACTTACAGCTATAACGGTAGCTATGACGGATATGCAACGTATTATGGACTCAATTTAGTTCCGGCTTCTCACACTTACTCCAGCGTTATGTATAACGTTGCCGACAATTTAAGTGTCACTCGAACCTTTAATGGCAAAGGGCAATTCCTGTCGGCAGTGAGCCAAGCGGCGAACGGTGAAAAGAAGATCGAAAAAAATACGGTATTCCACTCCGTGATTACTCAGTTGCCTACAGCAACTGAGACTTGGGAGTATGGCCCTGGGGACACCGATAACACGGCGAACAAGCTGTACAGTGAGACCAATTATGATGAATGGGGAAATGTCACGGCAGTCACTCGCCCACTCACGGACAGTCAGCGCAATAATCCCACGCTGAAGGCGAGGAACACTACAACCTTTACCTATGAGTCTAATTATCATTTATTAAGTTCGAAATCATGGTATGCCAGCGAAAATGATTCATCAGCTCTTTCGGAGAGCTACACCTATACCGCACAAGGACGTGTGCAGACAGCTACGAATGCGGTGGGGGAAATGACAAGCTTCACGTATCAGAATGCACCAGATGGAACTAGCCCACTGTACAAAGCCACCTCAGAGAAGCAAGCGGGCGGGAAAACGGTTGCGAGGTCTGTCGTGACCTATGGAGAGAAAACAGGGTATGCTTATCCAACGGTAGAAGAAGCCTATTTCAATATCGGCCAGAGAAATCAGCAGATCGTCCAAACATCGACGGCCTATGATATGGGTACGGGGAGAGTCACAGAAAAGAAGGATGGGGAGCAGCATGCGACAACCTATACTTATGATGCCATGGGCCGTCTAAAACAAGAAACACATCCTGTTCGAACCAATGCCAACGGGGAAAGATATAGTGACGTGACCGATTACAACTACTATAATCAGTCCTCTGGGAATTTTGATTCCATCAATTCAGGGACAGAGGTCTTAAAAGTCGATTCTATTCGCACCGTTACGAACCTTTCCAATAACAGTGTGGTTAAAACCTATGCCAACGTGCTCTATAACGGGCTGGGGCTGGCTCTGTTGGAGGAGCACTTTGATGATAACGTGGGATGGGTCTTCACACAATATCATTATGACGATATGGGGCGCCCAGTGTACTCCATTGATCCAGCGGGGAATACACTTTCTGTAGGCTATGATGCCTGGGGCAGGCAGAACCGGGCAACCACGGCCAATGGAGATCTCTACATCAGTGACTATTCCCTGAAAGCGCGCACGAATACCAGCTATATTCAGGACGGGACCACCGGCGAGAAGATGAACTATGCGGAAGACCGTTATGATCCTTGGGGGAACAAATCGTCTAGTCTAACCTATAAGGATTGGCCGAACCGGAATCAGCCGATTAGCGAGTCGTACCGGTACAATAGCTCTGGCAAGGTGACCGGGTACACGGACCCGAAGAATAACCTCAATGAAGATGGAGTCACGACCTCATTTGTATACGATACGTTAAACCGCTTAGCTGCGGTAAAAGATGCTCTAAATCAGACGACTAACTATTCCTATGACGGCAACGGGCAGCTCACCAAGGTAACCATTCAAGCTAAGGGTGGCACGCCGCAAACGCTGAACACAAAAACGTATAACGAACTGGGCTTACTTGCCGTGAAACAGGATGGAGCCTCGCAAAGTGAAAGCTATTCCTACAACAGCTTAGGTCAACTAATAAGCAAAACAGATCGCAACGGCAGTACGTTTGGGTATGCTTACGACGAAAGCGGGCAACTGATAAAAAGCACGATCAACGGTACAATTAATAATGTGGCCCAAACCCAGGAAACGAATGTGATTTTCGGCAAGGATAATCCGCGAAACCAGGTGATTCAAACTCTCACGAATAACCAGGTAACCGCCACCCAAACGCAAGTGATGGATAGCTTGGGTCAAGTGCGCTCGACCTACTCAGTTGGCGGTAATCACTCAGCGTTCATACTGAATCAGAGAGATGTACTGGGACGGATGACACAGATCAACGACAGCTATATGGGATTTTACACGAACTATCAATATAACAAACAGCGACTGGACAAAATACAAACCAATGGCAGTTCGACGCTTACCAGTGATGCTTCCAACAATGTTAGGTACAGCTACTTGGCGAACAATCTGGTGAAGTCGATTACGTATCCGACGCTCACGGATAACAGTATACTAAAGACAGAATACACGTATAACAAAGCGCTAGGCTGGATCGAGAGCATGAGTAATACGAAGGGGACTTCTGTTCTTTCGAGCTATAGCTATGGTTATGACAACAATGGCAATCGAGTTACGGTAAGCGAGTTGCGCAAAGGCAGCAACACGGCACAAACAACAAACTATGGCTATGATGCGCTAAACCGCTTGGTGTCGATTACGCGTCCAGATGGTGGGAAAACCATGTATACCTACGACCTGCGAGGCAATCGGCAAACTTTATCCGACACGAGCAGTTTGAGTTTGGATACCACAGATACGAGTTATGCGTATGACTTGCAGAACACCTTAACCTCAGTCACCAAAGGGGGGAGTACAACCAGCTTCCAGTATTATGCCGATGGCCTGCGGTACATGAAGACAAACGGAAATACGCAGACACAGGTCAACTACAATTTAAATGGGCAGGTCTTGTCGGAAGAAAAGATCGTAGGCGGCGTCTACGTGGAACAAGCAAGCTTTGTCCGTGGAGACCGGGTGCTGGTGAAGAAGGACAAGAAGGCATCCAAGGACTATTATTACCTATATAACGGTCACGGAGATGTCGTACAGATTGTTGACACAAACGGCGAGATTAAGAACAATTATGTGTTCGATGAATGGGGGGATATTACTTCTCAGAAAGAGGAGATTTCGAACTCCTTCAAGTACACGGGAGTGAGCTAAGCTATGATCCAGAAACCGGGCTTTATTATCTGCGGGCGCGGTATTATGATCCAAGTATCGGTCGGTTATTAAATGAGGATACGGTTGAGGGGCAGATTGATAATCCGCTGAGTTTGAATTTGTATACGTATGTTGTAAATAATCCATTAATTTATACAGACCCTACTGGATATATGAATACTAGAGGGGCTAACAGTATCGGGGCAGATGATAGTTCATATGGTGAAGGTCAGGAGTTTGAGTATTTTTCTGAAATGAATCAGTTCGAGCTAACTCAAATCATGGGAGACGATAGATATTCCATGGATGTAAGAGGTTCAGCGGCAGCGGAGTTTATAAAGAGAAATTTCATGCTTGTGGAAAATGGTGCTGTTTAGGTATCAAAGCATTAATAAATGGCGCGAAGAAAGCGATAAAAGCTGAGGAAGCTGTTAAGGCTACGACAAACAGTGCAAAGGGGTTAATTGGGAAAGACTTTGAGGATTTTCTAGTTAAAACGTTGCAAGGTAGAGGAAGCTTCAAGATGCAAGGTAGAGAATTTGATGGGGCTGTAGATAATATTTGGTGTGAAGCAAAATCTGGAGGATATTGAAATCAGATTACAAGTTCAACTGATAGACTGAGTAAGTTTAATCAGACATGGGAAGTAGATTGAAAATTGCAACTTAGAATGGTGCAGCATATGAGCTGCACTCTAACACTCCAATCCCAGAAGCGATTAAAGATTCTCAAAGGGTATTAAATTTACTGAGTGGTAATAAGAAGGAGGGAACTTATGTCAATATCAGCCTCAATAAATATTCATTTAGGCGAGCGTAGTCGTGCAAATTTATCACTTCCTGATTTATTTCAGAATTTTGTGAATGAAGGTTGGGATTACGTAAACAGTAATGGGGAGGTTACAATACTACCTTTAGGTGATGTTGATGATTTCGATTGGACCTCTGCCACTCTCAATAGTGACACACTCTTTGATATCTTAAAAAAAGCAGGAACAAAAGGAGATAATTGGAGTTGAATTAATGCGAGCAGATTCAGAAGTTGGATGTGAATTGTTAATATTTAATACCAATCATATGATGTTTAGTTTATCGGTAGCAAGAAAGAAAATTAAAGTAAAAGATGATATCGACATCACTGATTTTAGTTAGTATTTGGATAGTATTTTGCCAGTATTTGAAAATTTACAGGTAGAACAAATAAAATGTGAACAATTGCTATAACGACTAATTAATTAGTTTATTAAAAAATGTTTGGTGCATAAGTAGATCTGCTGCTGCAAAATCATATTTTTGTATTAAGAACCTTGATCGGCTTTTGCCTTTCAAGGTTTCTTTTTTTAGTAGGGCGATCCTGTGTTGAATAAACCCACCTGTTACTGCTAATCCATAATGTCCAGAGATAGACGGTATAAAATGTCCTGCTATTGACGGCCATGCTATCCGCAGTAGGATAGAAAAGCAGGGAGAATCATGCCAATTCTCCCTGGATCACACGCTTCACCATATGGTCATCTACAATCCGGCGCTTGTGCTGTGTACCGTAGAGCAAGGCGTGGGTACACAACTTGTACACCAGTCGGGCGGCTCCGCTGGAAAAGCGGTAGATTTCATCCATCACCGCCTCCAACTCATGCTCTGAACCCACCGCGCTAAGATGCAGGCTCATATACGCCCCCCATCTCCGCATGGTCCGTGCGAAGATAACACTGCATATCAATTCGCTGGCGAATCGCCGCATACGCAAATAACCCCAACCGGTTCTGCGAAATCCATTTTCAAGTTCAGCAGAAATTGTAGTTCTTTCAGGATTTTCCAGTCAGCCAATGATCATCATTGACCACGACCGGCTAAAGCAAATGAATGCCCCACATTAGTTAAATCTCCCGTTTTAACTTCCGTTTTGTGTCATACGGTAAAGTTATGACTTACACCCTGAAGTGGCACGGCGTCTGTTTTGAAACCACAGGTAGATTTAACTATAATTAGAAGGGGATATCTGTTACATTATACTAGTAATTTCCTTTCGATTAATACATACATAGCAAACAAATGAATGTGGAGGTTTTTTTGTGAATATTAAGATGTGGCCAAATTCAGGTAAACTAGGAACAATTAGTCGCTTTATCTTAGCACTAGGTTTACTTTTAACTATGAGTTCAACTCTCGGCGCTGATAAAATAAGTGCCACGACTTCAACAGGCTAGGCTAAACACCTTGGACTTGGAATTCAAGCGCAAGAATACTTGAGGACAACAGCAATATGTGGTTTGCCGATGTAAACGGAGATGGTAAGGCAGATATGATTACTAAGGGTGAGGCAGGGGCATGGAATGCAGGATATATATATGTATCTCTTAGTAATGGAAAAGTATATTCGGGGTGGACCTGGAATTCGAGCGCAAGAGTACTTGAAGACAATAGCAAGCTATGGCTTGATGATGTTAATGGAGATGGTAAAACGGATTTGATCTCTAAAGGTGAAGCCGGAGCATGGAATGCAGGCGTTGTATGTGTGGCTTTGAGCAACGGAACTGGCTACCCAACATGGACGTGGAGTTCGGGGAAACGAATGATTGATGATAACAGTACCATGTGGCTTGCAGATGTAAACGGAGATGGCAGGACCGATCTGCTTATCAAAGGTCAAGCTGGTGCTGCGAATGCAGGTTTTGTATATGTTTCCTTAAGCACAGGGAGTAGTTACCCGTCTTGAACCTGGAATTCAGGTAGACGGATGGGATTTGGGCTCCCGTATGATTGATGACAACAGTACTATGTGGTTTGAAGATGTAGATGGGGACGGAAAAACAGAATTGCTCACCATTGGACAAGCCGGAGCGATTAATGATGGTTGGTTATATTTTTCATTAAGTACCGGAACAGGCTTTGAACCCTGGACTTGGTACTCAGGCCGAAAGATTATTAACAATACCGCAAGCTTATGGTTGGCAGATGTTAATGGGGACGGGAAGAGTGACGTAATAACTAAAGGAGAGGCACCTGGGCCTACGGCAGGGTATGTTTTTGTTTCTTTGAGCGCAGGTCCATTAAAAACGAAGTACGAGTACAATGCTGCGGGACAGCTCAAGAAAATAACGTATCCCGACGGGAAAAAAATCTGCTATGAATATGACAAAAATGGGAATTTAATTTGCAGAAAAAATAATCGTATAAATGTAAGAAGCCGAAAAAGCTCATGGATTGAATTACAAGAGCTTTTTTAGTACGCCCAGCATGATCATCTCGTCGATGAAAGTCCCGAGTGGGGGGCTGGTATGCGCCTACCCGTTGATAACTCACTGGAAAGAATGAGTGTTTAAAATTCAATCCCAAGTTTTTGGGTATTCCTTAAAACAACAAATAATCCTATATATAGGTGATTGGGTGGATTTGTAAGAAAATTGTGTCGAATATACAGAGGAATTCGACAATACAATAGTTTTTTCGACAATTTACCACCATTTTCAAAATTAGGCGAGTGTCATATGATTGTTGAGGAGTTCTGGGTTTAAGAAACTGCTATTTCAGTTGGATGAATTCAAAGCTGATTTTGTTAATATGGCCTATGCTAAGTATCTGCTGCTTGACTTCAGATTATCTCAATCTCAGGAGTGTGAAGCTTTTGAAAAGAACCAGATTATTCATCTATTTACTACAGACCGTCTTTTTTATTTTTATGCTAAGTATTAACCAGAGTAAGGCATTTGCAGCGGAAAATATAATCGTACCTAGAGAAACATTTGAGAGTGGAAGTTATGCTGGCACCAGCTATGTTCCAGTCTATGGGGCGATTACTAGTGATCCGCAAAAAGTAGTGAATGGGAAGTACTCTACGTTCTTAAGCGCCCTTCCGTCAGAAGTCTGGAAAGAATTCAATTATACGGATCAAAGTAAAGTTAAATTCGAGAAGAATACGACCTATGCAGTGACTTTCTCCTATAAATCCATAGATATGAAGCCAGCAGATGCTAACCGCTTTTTCTATTTTCTTGCCCGAAGCACTGATAATGATATTCAGGAGGACAAAGGGTATACCTCTTGGACGGATGCAAGCGGGGATGGCGGGATCAGAACGATGACTTTTACAACCGGAAATAAAGACAATTATTATTTAATTTGGGGGATTCACGGCGGAGGCGCACTCTCCATGGATGACATTCAGATTGTAAAAACCACTCCTGCCAGCAGCGAATCTTTCGAAAAGGGTTCTTTTACCTCCACTAATTTTTTGGCAGGCTCCGGTGTAATTACAAGTGATCCTGCGAAAATAGTGAGCGGACAATACTCGGCGTATCTCAGCTCCTTGCGGACAGAGGACTTTAAGGCATTCGCATATACAGATAGGAATAAAGTGAAATTTGAAAAAAACACTACATATAAGGTTACGTTCGCATATAAGGCTATTGATATGGAGCCAGCAGGGGCGAATCGCTGTTTCTATTTTTTGGCAAGGAGTACTGATGACTCAGAAGATAAGGGATGGACGACCTGGAATGAGGTCAGCGGAAACAAGGGAACCCGTACAGTAACATTCACAACGGGAAACAAGGAAAATTACTATTTGATCTGGGGAATCTACAAAGGTGGAGCACTTTCGATAGATGATATAGAGATCACCAAGACCAATGAATCCTTTGAAAGCGGTGCGTATACGAATACAAATTTTACTGCGGGTTACGGGACCATTACAAATGATCCTGCGAAAGTAATTACGGGACAATATTCTGCCTATCTTACATCACAGTTGAGTGAGGTGTGGAAAGAATTCACATATAGTGACCCGAATAAATACAAATTCGAAGGGAATACAACGTATTCAGTGACATTTTCCTATAAATCAATAGATATGGATGCTTCGGAGAATGAGCGATTTTTCTACTTTTTGGCTAGGAGCACCGATAATCTGGAAGATAAGGGCTGGATGACTTGGAAGGCTGCAACGGGGAATAAAGGCAAGAAGACGGTTACGTTCACTACAGGGAGTAAAGCAAACTACTATTTAATCTGGGGGATACATCAAGGCGGAGCTTTATCGCTGGATGATATCAAAATTGAAAAAGTCAGTGAATCCTTCGAACAGGGCTCATACAGTGCAACCAACTTTTTGCCGGTTTCTGGAATAATCACAAGTGATCCTGCGAAAGTAGTCAACGGATTATACTCCGCTTACTTAAGTCCCCCTACAGACCAGGGTGGAAATGAGTTTGTATGCACGGATTCAAACAAAGTGAAATTTCAGCCCAATACGACGTACACTGTGAGCTTTGCTTATAAGGCTATAGACATGCAGCCTGGTGATGACAATCGCTATTTTTATTTTACTGCCCGAGGAATGGATAACACCGAAATGAAAGGCTGGACCATATGGAACGATGTCACAGGTACGAAAGGCACGAAAACCGTAACGTTCACTACAGGAAATCAAGATAATTACTATATGTTTTGGGGAATTCACGGGGGCGGTGCCCTCTCGATAGATGATATCGTCATCCAGCAATTAACAACTTATCAGTATGATGCGAATGGAAGATTAGTGCAAGTGAGAATGCCGGATAATCAAGTTGTTAGATACTCGTATGACCGGAACGGGAATTTAATAAGTACGAAGGTGGATTGAAGTATTGATGTTAAGAAAATTAGCTTCTTTATTTATTTGCTCAATAATAATTTTCGTATTAGCTATACCTGTTGTAAGAGCAAAATCAGGAACAACTTATATTTATAGCAAAAATGGACAGCTCGTTGAATTAACTAATTCGAACGGCTCGTTTGAGTTGAAATACGATAAAAATGGAAACTTAGTGAGCAAGTCAACAGCCGATAATCTATTATCTAATTCTGGATTTGAAAATTATTCGGGTTCAGAGAATACAGCCGATGGCTGGGACAAGTACATGGCGCCAGGAGTCAGAGGAGCTTACGAAATCCTAACTGCAGAGGCAGTTGAAGGACGACAAGCCCAAAAGCTAACCGTAACCTCATTTCCGAATGCTGGAGATGGCGCGAATGTCTCACAAGTGATGTTAATCAAAGGCAATGAAAGTTATAACGTAAAAGGAATGCTGAAGCTGGCGAACATGAAGAATGCAAAGTTCTCGGTCATTGTGTTCTTTTATGATGCAAATAATCAATTGATCGGAGGACAAACACCAGTCGAGTATACTCAAAACATTGCAGATTGGGCGACGTTTTCCGGGAATGTCACCTCGCCAGCTAATGCAGCCTCAGCTCGAGTGCATCTCCACCTAAGCGCGACGGCAAGTAATGCCCAAGGGACGGTGTATCTGGATGGAGTAACCGCCACATTACAAAAAGACTCAAATCTAGTGTTCAATGGTGGTTTTGAATCAGATAAAAGACATGATGGGGGAGCCGATGGCTGGGACAAGTACATGGCGCCAGAAGTCAGCGGAGCTTACGAAATCATAACCGGAGCGGCAGTTGAAGGACGACAAGCCCAAAAGCTAGCTGTAACCTCATTTCCGAATGCTGGAGATGGGGCAAACGTCTCACAGGTGATGTTAATCAAAGACAATGAAAGTTATAACGTAAAAGGGATGCTGAAGCTGGCGAACATGAAGAATGCAAAATTCTCGGTCATTGTGTTCTTTTATGATGCGAATAATCAATTGATCGGAGGACAAACGCCAGTTGAGTATACTCAAAACATTGCAGATTGGGCAACATTCTCCGGGAATGTGACCTCCCCAGCTAATGCAGTCTCAGCTCGAATTCACCTTCACCTAAGCGCGACCGCAAGTAATGCTCAAGGGACAGTATATCTGGATAATATCTCAGTGAAGAGCTTTTAGATTATTTAGGTAAGAGGACTTAAATACCCCGCTACCATAATAATGTTTATTAAATGAAGGGAGTGGAACAAGTAGTGAGGTTTTTGTATAGAACATAATTTTAAAAAATGAATAGCCTCTTGGCCTTCTTTATCTGTGCTTTTCTGTTATTTTTTGTAGTATTCCTAGTAGCCAATAGTTATCCAGATAACACTTTGAACTATGAATATGATTCTATTGGACGTCTAAATTGCATCGAGTCTAGATCAAACAGAGAATGCTATCAATATGATCCTCAAGGGAACTTACTTTCTAAATCAAATGAAGGCAATTTGAATGGAAAATATAAACCTATTGAAGTTAGTTCATCTTACGATGCATATGGCGGTGTTCAAGGCAATCAAAACTGGTACTACCAAGAATGGAATGGAACAAGTTATAAGGATATGAGTTATAAGAAAGGGCAGTGGCTGGGTAGTAGCCCTGTCACATTATTCATAAAAGAGGCAATGCATCCAGATGAAACCGACGCAGTCCGAAAATGGGTGGCTCCGAAATCGGGATTGGTACGAATCGCAGGAAATGTAGCGATGTATGATGCAGTGGGAGGAGATGGAGTCAACGTAAAGATAATGAAAAATAACATTCAATTATGGTCCAAGAAACTGAACTACAATGATTCAACGGGTTATGAGGTTGGGTTAACCGTTGCAGTAAATGCAGGTGATTCAATATATTTCCTGGTGAACAAGAATGGTACTAATTTGTGTGATGCAACTCGCTGGAACTCAGTTATTGGATATTTAGATGCTCGATAAGGATCCGAGATTCCTCCTTATAGGCTTCATACATCTAGGTGAGATTAACCCGGTTAGAATATTGCAGTTTGTTGAATGAAAGAGTACCCCTTGAAAGATTTAAAAGAGGCATTTTTATTTTTAAAGCATCACGGGACAGGGGAACAAGAAAAAAATCAATAGATAGAAGGGGGAACAATGATCCTATTATGAGAATCTCATGCATCAGAATAAAGCAATTTAGAACTTTACTTTTAAGCTGTCTCTTAATCTACTTATTTTCAGTACTACATTCCCCTGTAGCTTGGGCAGAGGACATCAAAACCTCCAGCTACATCATAGTGGATATGGCGGGAACGCCACAGAAGCAAAAGATCTTTGTCTATAACCGGGGCAGGCTTGAAACAGAGATTCTGCAGGATAACTCCATGATTCAATATACATACGATGCCAACGGGAATTTGCTCAAGCGAACGAAGGGATACTCAGTAGAGCCTTATGTGTTCAGTACTTCGGCTGTATCCTACGATATTTATTTAAAGAATGTACCGGAGAGTGTCCGCGGAGTCAACTTCCCAACATGGACAGAATTATACGGTCAGGATGACATTGAATGGATAGCGGGTGAAAAAGTTAATCCGGGCTTATGGAAGTGCACAGTAGTACTTTCCAGGCACGGCGGAATGACAGGGATTTATAACACACATATCTACGTAGATGGTGTAATGGTTCGAGGCGTAACGGCTCAACTCCAAAACACAATTAAGATCATATCTCCTTCAACAGCATATCTTGCCGATGGTTTTTATGATGTGAATATAGAAGGGGTTTCCAGAACCGTGAGAGAGGTGCGTTTCCCTTCGTGGACCGAAAATAATGGACAGGATGATTTGGAGAACCCATGGATTATGGGTGAGAAGGTGAATGATACCACTTGGAAGATTCGTGTACCGTTTGCCAAGCATAATTTTGAAACCGGAAATTATTTCACTCATATCTATTCTTTTGACAAATACGGAAATGGAACTGGTATTGGAGGTACGACCATTTCGGTCAAGGGGGGGACGGGAGGATCGAAAGAAACAGATATTACCGGTGTATCCTACGATGTCTTTATTTATGGTTTAGATCCAAAAGTCCAGAGAGTACAATTTCCAACTTGGACGGCATATAAGGATCAGGATGACATCGAGTGGATTGACGGAGTCAAGGTGGGGAATGGGGTATGGAAAGCAACGGTGGTTTACTCCAAGCATAACTCGGAACTAGGCAAATATATTACTCATATTTATGCCGATGGGACATTTGCAGGAGTGTGGGAATTTACAGTCGTTAACACACTGAAATTCACCTATCCAACCGTTGCTTACCTCAGTAGCGGTTTTTACGACATCACGATCGACGGAGTTCCTTCTAACGTAACAACGGTGCGTTTTCCAACCTGGACCGAAAGAAATGGTCAGGATGATCTGGAAAACCCGTGGATTGAGGGAGAGCGGCTAACCAGCACAAGCTGGAGAATTCGTATACCATACTACAAACATAACAATGAGACTGGTGCATACAACACCCATATTTATTCATATGATGCATACGGGAACAGTAGGATTATTGGGATGCTGTCGGTGGAAGTTAAGAATTAGAGTTATTCGGAGTTTTACTTTTTTACTAGAAACTTAGAAGCCTACATGATAGGTGATAAAGGTTTCACAACATGGACTTGAACGGTAGGAACATCAAAAAAATAAATCTGTGATAGTTACAACTGGAGACTCGTCACAATATTATTTTCATATGGGGAATCCACTTTGGGGGATCTTTATCACTAGATGACGTTGGGATTATAAAAATTTGAAATTCTTCATTTAAATTTATAGACATTTCACTAGGAGGAACAAATGAAAAAAATATCTAAGCTGTTAATATCATTAATCTGTTTGATCCTATTGACTTCCGAAATAGGAATCAATACGTATGTGTCTGCTGCTACTCTATCTAAAAATGCCCTGGAGTCTCATGAACCACCCATTATTCCTTCGCCAGTAAGAGAGGAACCTACTGAACCCTCCTATTATCCTGCTCCCGAGGTAAAGGCTCCAGAGGAGAAGGAACTTGTTCAGCAATCATTACTTGAGAATAAATCAATTTCGTCAAAAACGGCTAGTGTACAGTCCCTTGTATATGATCAATCAGACCTAGTTGATGTACAGATGCTGAACATTTCGGCGATCAAGGCTAAGTACAAAAAATTGACGACGAAAAGCAGCTTGTTTTCATCCCAGGAGCCAGTTTTAAGCAAGGAACAAATTCGCACATTACTGATCTTAGGCGCTTCTGTTGAAGATATTTACGAGGCAGCGTATTTGAGTCAGGAATCAGGGATTGACCCTGTCAAGCTATATAAGGTGAAAACGGAGAAAAATCAAAGCTGGGATGAACTGCGTTTATCCACAACTGGACAAAAGCCTGTTTCATCTTCTGTTATCAATGATGTGTATGGTGTAACCACAGAGGTGTATGGGTTAACGGATAAACTCTTCCCTGATACATTTCTTCTGAACAGTCTAGCTACAGCATCATCAGCCAATACGCTGCTTGCTCAGATTAACGGCGTGATCTCCAATGCGGAGATGCAGTCTATTAACCAAACGAACAAGCCACAGTATTCAGACCGGAGTGACAGCAGTGAATTGATAGATCCTGCCTCCGGGTCCTTGGTGTGGAAAGAAAATCAGATCAGCTTGCCAGGGAGAGACGGGCTGGATTTAAATGTGGGTGTCATGTACAGCTCAAGTCAAAGTGTGAATGCTAATTATAATTTCCTGTCAAATCAATATGAGCTTGGTGTGGGCTGGGGGTTTCGTTTTCCGTCTTTACAACGGGCCTCTAGTAGTAGTGATTTGTATTACCATGACGGGGAAGGTGCCGTTTACGAGGTACAACTTTGGGCGCCGCAAGGTCTTAAAGATTATAAAAGCAAAAATATGCGTTTTGTAGAAGACAGATCTTCATTTACGAACGGTCAAGACTTCTCAAGGTATTACCTGGAGTACGCAGATAAAAAAAGAGAGTACTTTGGTGGAGATGACCTTAGGTTGCTGGGAATCGTAGATCGGTTCGGCAATCAAATTGTATTTAACTATACTAAAATATACGATAAGTTATATTATTACCCAAGCTCTTATTTGCTTACCCAGATTACAGACAGTCTCGGACGGAAGGTCATCTTCAAATATGACCCTAGGGATAAACGGTATTTGAACAATGGTGGCGAAAGCGTAGCCGATGAGAACCTTGTCGTTTCTGTTCTGGATTTGCAGGGGCAAGAAACACAAAAAGTAACCTATACCCGGGGCAGGAGCGGATATATGCAATATTGGACCTCCCCTGTTACCGGTCAAACGCTCTATACGTGGGTTGGGGATACGACCTTATCGCTTAAAACGATTACAGATCAAAGTGGTGAGCAAATCAAATTTGGATATAACGGACTCCCGATTTATACCAATTGGAAACTTAAGGACTTCAAGGATGGGGATGATGGCACTTCTCAGCTTAAAGCATATCAACTGGAAAAGGTCGAATATCCTCATTCTCAGACCGTATACAGATATATGGATAAATATCGGAATTACGGGATTCAAGGAGGGATGATCGAGCGCGTAATCGCCTCCCGGTATGACCAAGTCATTCGAAACGGCGCTTATAGCGGGGAGTATAACAAGGCCACTTACAGCTATGTGGGGAGCTATGACGGGTATCCTGATTATTATGACGACAATAAACCAAAAGACTATCAGTATTCAACAACGGTTGCTACTGAACCCAACAATTTGCAGACCACTTATGTTTTTAGTGGAAAAGGACAGATGCTGTCTACTACGAATGTAGCAGCTAATGGAGAGAGGATTGTTCAGAAGAATACAGCATTTCATTCCTTGATTGATACCTTGCCAACTACTTCGGAAACGTGGGAGTATGGGGCCGGAGATACAGATGCCACAGCCAATAAGCTGTATACCTATACGGATTACAATGATTGGGGAAATCCTCTATCCACTACTCGCCCATTGACTGAGGAGCAACGATATAATTCAACACTGCTGAGTAAAAATAAAACGACATACACCTATGAACCCAATTTTCAGTTAATGGCTTCTAAAAGCTGGTATTCAAGCGAGAATGCGAATGCCCCATTGTCTGAATTATATAGTTATGGGTCACAAGGCAGGGTGTTGACCTTGACTAATGCGGCTGGTGAGATAACGAACTACAGCTATGACATGTCCCCGGATGGATTAAATCGGGTGAACAAAGTGACGGCGATGAAAACGGCTGGGGGCAAGAACGTATCCAAAAGTGTTGTCACCTATGGTTCCGATACGAATTATGCCTATCCGACGGTCGAAGAAGCCTATTCCAATATTGGCTCCGCCAATCCGCAGATCGTCAAGAAGTCGATGACTTATGATATGGGAACGGGAAAAGTGATTCAGGAGAGGGATGGAGATAATCAGGCCGTTTCTTATGAATATGATAGTCTAGGCCGGTTGAAAAAGCAGACCCAACCTGTAATCACTAATGCCAACGGTGAGAAGTACAGCCAAGTAACGGAATACAATTATTATAGCCGAATTATTTCAGGAAATTATGATGCTGTTAACGCGGGAACGTCTACATTAAAAGTAGATTCTATCAAAACCGTGCAATTATCAAACGGAAGTACACAAAGAACATATGCGAACACGTTATATAACGGACTAGGTCTCGCGCTCTTGGAAGAACACTGGGACGAGTATCAGGGAAAATGGATCTTTACCCAGTATCACTACGACGATTCCGGACGTCCGGTGTATATGGTTGATGGAGTTGGGAATGAAACAACAGTTGGCTATGATGCCTGGGGAAAACAGAATCGTGCAACGGATGCGAAGGGAGACCTGTTTGTCAGCGACTACTCGCTGAAGTCCCGCACCAACATTAGCTATCTCCAGCCAAAGAATTCGACGGAGAAATGGAATTACGTAGAAGCGAGCTTTGATGCGTGGGGCAATAAAACGGGAGTAGCTACCTATAAAGATTGGCCTAGTAATCAGCAGCAAATTTCAGAAAGATACAAGTATGATTTCGCTGGAAATGTGGTAGGATATACTGATCCTAACCGGAATCTGAATGAGGATGGTGTAACAACCTCCTTTACGTATGATGTACTAGGACGTTTGGCGGCTGTAAAGGATGCCCTAAATCAAACGACACGGTATTCGTATGATGGTAACGGGCAAATTGCCAAGACTACGGTTCAAGCCAAAAACGGCTCGGAACAAACGCTGAATAGTAAAACGTATAACGAACTTGGCTTGATCACCTCCAAACAGGACGGAGCCTCGCAAAGCGAGAATTATACGTATAATGCACTGGGCCAATTAAGCAGCAAAATGGACCGTAATGGCAGCTCGTATACGTATACTTATGATGAAAGTGGTCAGTTGAAATCCGCCAAGATTACCGGAATGGTTAATGGAGCGGTTCAGTCTCAGGAAATAAGCAACATTTTTGGTGAGGGTGGGCCTACAAATCACGCCATTAAAACTTTTACCAACAACGTGCAGACTGCTTCACAAACACAGGTTGTGGATAGCTTAAATCAGGTACAATCCACGTATTCTGTGGCAGGGAATCATTCATCCAATATTCTGAATCAGTATGATATATTGGGCCGTATCACGCGAGTACGGGATCAATACATGGGCTTCTACACCAATTATCAGTACAACAAACAACAACTGCAGAAGGTGCAAACAAACGGTAGCTCGACACTCAGTAATGATGCATCCGTCAATGTACAATACAGCTATTATCCGAATAACCTAGTCAATTCCATTACGTATCCAACTCTGACAGATGGAAGTACCTTGACTACGACGTATACGTATAAGAAAGCTTTGGGCTGGATCGAGAGCATGGAAAATGTCAAGGGAGGTTCGACTCTCTCTAGTTTCATCTACGAATACGATAACAACGGGAACCAGATTGCTGTTACGGAGTACCGAACAGGTGACACGAAGCAGACTACTCACTACACATATGATGCACTGAATCGTCTGTTGTCCATAGCAAAACCGGATGGAAGAAAAATCACCTATAGCTATGATATGCGCGGCAATCGCCAAACCTTGTCGGATACGGGAGGACAAGGCCCAGATATCGCAGATACCAGCTATACGTATGATCTGCAAAATACCTTGACCTCGGTTACGAAAGCAGGGAGTACGACTAGCTTTGAGTATTATGCGGATGGACTGCGGTATGCGAAGACAACGGGAAACAGCAAGACCCAAGTGAACTACAATCTAAACGGGCAGGTCATTGCTGAAGAAAAAGTTACTAATGGTAGCTTCGTTGAACAGGCCAGCTTTGTCCGTGGGGATCGCGTTCTGGTGAAGAAGGATAAAAAGGCATCGGCAGACTATTATTATCTGTATAATGGTCACGGAGATGTTGTGCAGATCGTCAATACCAGCGGAGCGGTCGTCAATGCCTACACCTACGACGAATGGGGCAACATCACGAGCCAAGTGGAGGGAACCTCCAACTCCTTCAAGTATGCGGGAGAGAGCTATGATCCAGAAACCGGGCTTTATTATCTGCGGGCAAGGTACTATGATCCAAGCATCGGGCGGTTTTTAAATGAGGATACGTATGAGGGGCAGATTGATAATCCGCTGACGCAGAATCTGTATACGTATGTAGGAAATAACCCATTAATTTTTTCAGACCCATCTGGTCATAGTATGGAAAGCGATCATGTACTTCCTCAACAGGTTCTTAATGAACTTGCACCTCTAACAGCTGGTTGGGAAGATTTACAGAGACAACTATTATCATTAGATAATAGTTCAGCCAGCAATATAACTAGGATGAACATTATAGCATTTCAAACTGCTATACATCGTGCAGCTCAAAATATAAGATTTAATTATTTCAGTACAATTGAAAACCCAACACAAACGCAGATTGACGCTGCAAGTAGTGCGGGATACATTTTTGGGAAAAATGTAGATCTGAGTGCAGGGTACAAGGGGAGAGTTGATGCACAAAATGATGGTAGTGGTACTCAAAGACATGGACATATTTTCGGACCCAAAGGGGAAGAATGGTCGCGCAATTTAGATGGAACTATCCATGATGCTAATAGAAATAGTCCTGGGTCACCACCAAAATGGGTACAGAAAGAAATGGAAAAGAAAACAAGGTTTAAGTGGAATGAAGTTAACTCTACTCTACCTACAAATTCTATGAATTATGATAATATTGAAACAAGTTTGTATGTAGTTGGTGGAGGCTATCTTGCTTATAGAGGAATAAGACTCCTACCTTCATTAATACCTATATTGTGGCCAACGCTGCCCGCAAATTTATTAGCGCCATAGGAGGAAAAAATATGAATATATCTAATCTCAGCACGAACAAAATGCTTTTCTCTACTTCATTGGAAGAAGAAATCAATTTCCTTGCATTTTCTAATGATGAAATTTTTATTTCAAAGACTACTATAAGAAAAATTGATTTCAATGGAAATGTAATCGAAAATAATGAAGACAAAATAAGTACCAAATCGATTTGGATGGTCAATCGTAAAACCGATAGGAAAAAAGAAATTATTAAAGGTGGAGAATTTGATATTAATGATGTTTATTTAACGGTGAATTATCTATATTATGTAAAAATAGTTGATGAAGATAATGATGGATTGCTGCTTGAAAATGACTATCTTAGCGGTGAAGTATGGAGATTAAATAGAGCAACACTCGATAATGATTTTTGTTTCAAAGTAAACCCATTTTATTTTCATCGTTTTTTATCAGCAGACGATTCATATGTAATTTTTGTTTCAGAAGATCGAATTCCCGATGTAACTGAGATAGTTTTTTATAATTTAGCCACAAAAGAAAGAGCTGTACTAAAAAATGTCTATGAGAAAGATTGGAGCGATTTTAGAGTAGTAAACAATCAAGAAGGAGAGCCGGATTATTTTATCTATAAAGAGGAAATTAACGAAACATCTGAAAAAGATCTATCCTATGTGCAGGTGCTTAATTGGAAGGACTTAATAGCTCAATTGCAATGGGGATAAATTTTATTGGGTGGTGATTGGGAATATCTTCTCAGTTACCACCTGCTTTATTCAAAACTCTGCTTTAAAAATTAGGATTCATTTGAGGGGCAGATCAAGAAATTGCTGAGCAGAAATCTTATACGTGTGTGTATAATAATTCTTTAATTTATAGTGCAATTGTAAAATAGTGAGGTGCAGAATATACTATATGACTATAAATTGCTTTCAATTTACTCGTACAAAAATGATGCGATTTTGATACCATCATGTGGAGAATTTAAGAAGTCGGGGGGGGGGGGGCGGGCGGAGCAAAAGCTTACTAATACATCATCGTTGAAGAACAGGAAAGTAAACTGATGCTATCTTTTCTAACTGTAATTCAAAAGAGACTGACGAAGGTCCAAATTTGACAGCCCTAGAGAAAGTATTAAATATAAAAGGTTATTCTAGGGTAACCCAAATAAAAAACTTATCCTTGTTGAATGGGATGCAAACGAGGGGGATTCTGTATTTTCTACTGAGAAAATCTCAGATCGTGGTTACGTCCATCAAATTAAAAATAGAATTTTTGTAATTGGAGTATAAAGATAACTTACTGGTAAAACATTTTTTACAGAAATAGGTGATTAAACCACGTATTTTTCAAACTACATATGATTAATACTCCACGTAGTATCTTTTTTTAAATACAGTTCTATCCAGCGCCCTATGGATTAGACAAAGAGTTTTAGAAGATATCCCTCATTACTACCGTATAATGTTCTGCTGATATGTCTGTACATACATAACCACAGGTTATATTGTTTTCGAACAAGTAAACAGAAAACCAAAGGTCATTTTGGAATAGACTTTTATTTTAATTTATTTATACACGCTTCTCTCGGCTAATGGACTACCTCCACCTCACTCACTCATTCATCTCCGAACACTTAAAGATGAGTTAAAATAAAAAGTTTTCGGAAAAACACCTGCATGAAGGACTCTAATTAACAAAATAGAATAGGCCGTATAGAAAGTACTCAGTCCCTAAGCGGCGATAGAAACGAATGCTACGAAATAGAAATCAATATAGATGGCCAAATCTTTCTAAACATGAACTTCCGACTGAATAAGCATTAAATTCGTAAACCGCTTGGTATAAATCGTCTGTAACCACTTTAATTTCTTAAACCGAACTCTGGACGAAGCGAAGCGGAGTCTCCGAGCGCAGCGAGGAGGATCAGTACCAACGTTCCTCCTTCACTTGCGTTTAGATGGGCACGATACCTATCTAAGGTGCTGTAGGAGGTGTTTGCATTCGTAAGTAAGGTAAACGTCCGTACTTTCAATAACGCTTGTATTTGCCCTATTATAATCCGCTGTATACATTTATGCCCCCCGCAAAAGCTCAACCCCCAAGCATCTCCCAAATTAACCGTAACAAATCCGTCAAAAAATACTCTTCAACCCATGGTATACACACGGAGTACACTCTTCTCCCCCTGCTTTATTAAGACAAAGGCTACCCCAAAGGGGCCTTACCCTAAGGAGGAAGAAGAGTATGAATGCGTATAACTGTCAGGCAACATGGATTGGTAACTACTTGAAGGTGAAGATGTATGGGAAACCTATATACCCTGTCCTCATGAAACCTTACCAAACGATGACTAAGCGTCAAGCGGAAGGGAGTAATTATAATCTTCCCTTGATTCCTGAGTCGCTGGATAATAAAAATTTATCCCAATGTAACAGCATCCCACAGCCAAGACGGCTGTTATTGGCAGAACGAGAACGATTCGAAAATCTGATGGATCTGAACTTTGCCAAGGGTCACAAGTACATCACCCTAACGTATGGGAAAGATCACGTTTCGCTGGCCGAAGCCAGTAAAAATTTTGAAAACTGGGTGAAGCGGATGCGGGAGCGATATGGCGACTTTAAATATCTTGCAGTACGCTCATTTCAAGGCAGAGGAACGATTCACTTTCACATACTGGCAAATCTTCCCCGAATACCGAGGGAGGAACTGGCGGATGGTACGTTTAGGGCTATCTGGGGCCACGGAAATGTTGACTTTAAGCAAGTTTACGAATTATCTGCAGGAGATCGGAGAAATAAGCTTAAGAAGTATCTCCTGAAGAACCTTCAGGAATTTAAAACGGATGAGCGCTCCTATGGCAAGCGACTGTTCCTTCAAAGCAAGAACCTAAAGCTGCCTGAAATATTTAAAGGTAACTATGACGAGCTTATGGAGGGCTTACGGAATATGGGGGTTGAGCTGAGGTTGGTGGAATCTAGACAATTTCCTGTGGACTATTTGGATTATATTCGGTTAGAAACACATCAAATTATTGCTTGAACATGAAGCCTAACAGTTTAACGAGACGTGTATAATGAGTCCCTCCAGGCCCTTACACCTACTTGGGTTCGAGCTGTTAAGGTGGCTATAATTTAGAGCTTAAGCTAAAGTTTCTGTATGGAATTAAGCTCTCCGAAGGCTACTTGGATAGCCTGTATGGGAACTTAATACCAATTAATACCGAAGGAAAGAAAGCTTGAACTCTTCTGCGGAGCGTACTATGCTTGCTTTTATTAAAAGGAATTAATTACCAAATAATAGGCGCTAAACTAAGCTTCCGTTACGGTAATTAAAATTTTCGTTGCGATTGGGAGAAGGCAGATGAACGTAGTTGGGTATATTCGCGTGTCAACACAAGGGCAAGTCAAAGAGGGATACAGCCTATCGTATCAGCAGGACGAAATCAAAGCGTACTGCAAAGAGCGAGGGTGGAATTTAATCACGATCTATACGGATGCCGGAGTAAGCGGCGCTAAGGTGGATGAAGAGGCCATGGAGGTAGAGCGAGAAGGTTTTCGGATGATGCTGGATGCACTATCTTCAGGGGGTGTGGATTATGTAGTTGTCTTGAATACAAATCGCCTGTGGCGAAGTGATCTTGTCAAAGTGTTAGTCCACCGGGAGTTCAGGAAATACAGTGTAGATATCAGGAGTATTGAGCAGCCCACATATAGTATTCATTGTAAAGACCCGAATGATTTTCTGATGAATGGACTCATGGAACTGCTCGACCAGTATCAGAGATTGGAAATTGCCTTGAAGCTCGGTCGTGGAAGGAATAAGAAAGCACAGCAAGGCGGATATGCCGGGGGTCGCGTAGCTTTTGGGTATTCAGCCAAGCGAGGCACGAAAGTGATGGAGATTAACCGAGTGGAGGCGTCAGCCATTAGGCGGCTGTTTGAACTGAGAGAGCGATATTCGGATTGGACATTGGCAGAGTTAGCGAGACGCTTGAACGCTGAGGGCTTCACCACCCAGCAAGGTAAACGGTTCACGAAGGTTCAGGTCAAGCGAATCCTTGATCGTAAAGAGTTTTACGGCGGGATATACCGCTACGGAAACGTGAAGGCTGTCGATGTCCATCCAGCGATCCTGGAATTGGAGAGTAGTAGCATCTCTCATTGATGTAAGAGCATAAGGAGTGGCTAAAACAGAAATTGATTTATGAGTCGATGAAATAAAGAGCCGTGTGAAGCCATGAGGGAGAAGCAGGATTTTGCTAACGTATCTTTGCGGCCCGTCCGCTCGAACTGAGGATGCAGACCTGTTTCATCACTCTTGATTTCCCGGTTGACTTCAAGGAGTGGGCAATCATAATAAAGCCGGATCAGTTAGTGTATGTAGGTGTTGACCTACATAAACAGCACCACACAGCCGTCATTTTGGATTGTTGGAATCATAAGCTAGGAGAAATTAAGTTCGATAACAAGCCTACAGCCTTCCCGCTACTCGAAAAGGAAGTGAAAAAGCATACCCCAAAGAGAATGTCTGCGGTATACGGGTTAGAGGATGTGGGCGGCTACGGTAGAGCACTAGCGGTCTACTTGACTGAAAAGGGCTGCTTCGTGAAGGAAGTTAATGCGAAACTGGCGAACAATAGACGTAAGAGTCACGTAACCATCCAGAAGTCAGACTCCTGGGATGCAGAATGTGTAGCTAAGGTCTTACGGGATGAACTGCACAATCTACCGGATGCCAAGCCGATTGATCTGTACTGGGCCATTAGCCAGCTAGTCACCCAGCGTAATTGGCAGTCTAAGAATTTGACTGATGGAGTCAAGCGGCTACATCAGCAGCTAGGCTATCACTATCCAAGTTACAAAAAGTTCTTCTCAGAAATTGATGGGAAAACCGCCTTAGCCTTCTGGCATAAGTACCCTTCCCCAAATCATCTGTCAGGTATGAAGGTGGAGGAACTGGCCCTGTATCTCCGAAAGCTGAGTAATAACGGTTTATCCACCAAAAAAGCAGAGCAGATCCTGTCTCTTATCGCAGATGATGGCGACACAACACGTGATTTCCAAGACAAGCGGGATTTTATTGTCAAAGGCCTTGTGCGAAACATCCGCTTTTACAAACGGGAAATGAGACGGGGCGAAGGAGAGATCAGGAAGCTGACGGACCAGTTAGGTTTCCAACTGGAAAGCATGACAGGCATTGACCTTGTCACGGCAGCGGAGCTGGTAGCAGAGATTGGTGATATCTATCGCTTTGCTACGCCCGATAAGCTAGCCCGATTTGCCGGAATCGCTCCGGTAATCGTTGGCTCAGAAAACAAGGTCAGAAACTACAAGAGTAAGCAGGGGAACAGAGTATTACACGACATCATTAAATCTCTTGCGATCCGTCAGCTTCTGGTTACACGTTCTACGAAGGTACCCCAGAACCCGTACTTTCACTGGTACTATGAGCAGAAGTTGGCCGCAGGGAAGACCAAACAGCAAGCCGTTGTGTGCATTATGCGGAAACTAGTGAACGTGATCTTTTACTTGATGAAAACCAAGAAGGTATACGTTATTCCAGAAGTATCCATATCAGAAGCTGGTTGATATAATCTGGATGGCGGCGATTGGAAACAGTTGCCGTCCTCTATTTTAGAATAGTCGCTTTATAAACTAGGATACGTATGAGGGGCAGATTGATAATCCGCTGAGTCAGAATTTGTATACGTTTGTGCATAATAATCCGTTGAGGTATGCTGATCCAAGCGGGCATAAGATTGAACAATCTTATGGGTATGATAAATTCTTGAATCCTGTCGCAAGGAAAGACGTCGAAGATTATCAAACAGGTTGGTACCTCTTAAACCAAATGAGTTCTAAACAGTATAATAAATATGTTAAGGATAACGGGAAATCCAAAGCTTCAATGGCAGCTGGCGCAAGTGAGGTACGGAATAATGCATGTAATTACCTGTCGGAAGGTTGTGGAGGAGGAAGTGCAAAATTTGTACACACAGGAGATGGTTTTTTAGCTATTAACTATACTTCTGAAGAAGGAACAAGTACTACTCTTATCTTAGATCAGCAAAGAGGAATTCTAAGTGAAAAAGATGCAATCCTCAGAATTCTAACTAGTAATATGAATGTGACTGCATCGTTAAATTATATAGATACAAGTAAAAACAACCCATTGTGGCAAAATGTTGGTGATCTCAGGGCGTATATGTCCCAAAACGGCTATACATTTGGTAGAATAAAAGAAACAGACATGTTTAAAATAAACGTGCTTGATAGTAACGGTGCTAAAGTTGGAGAGCTCCACATAGGACAGCCATTTAATAAACGAGGAGGTAATTATTATTTTAAAGATCACTTCCATCCTACAGTAAACCCAGATATGCATCTTTTTGGTGATGACGACGAATATCCGTGGTGAGGAGAATCAGAATGCCTGTATATTATTTAAGTAATGTTTTTCAAGGCAGTAGTGATCCTTTAGATAATTTGTTGGATCTTGTTTTTAGTATTCCAGAGTGTAATGAGTTCTTATTTTTTGAATATGGGTATTCATATCAGGGATCTTTTTCCAAAGAAGGAGTTGAAATATTTGAAGACAACACAAATCGAATATGGTTCCGACCAAAGAATAAAAAAGAGGAAAGAGAGATAGACGATAGCTTTGTTATTAATTGTATTGTGTTGGTGAAAGACAAAGAGATGGATTCATGTAAATTCAAACTCAGTATTGTTGAAGCCCCAGAATCTATTGAATTAATGGTTACAGAATTCAGATCAGGAAATTTCCAGGAACTGCTTAAGACCAGGTTGAAACCATACTTGGAGCGGGGAGTGAAAGTTTTGACAGAGGAAATGTATAATAACATGATTGACGAACAATTTTCCAGAAATCAATGGGTATTCAAAAAAAAATAATGATTTTTTTGATATTGAAGAATTATTCAAATTGAGAAAAAACAAAAAGAAATCACATGTGAGCGAAAGCTCCATGTGGTTTTTTGTTTGGAAAAGTAATTGACATATTGAGTATGTCTAAATATAATCAATCTCGTAAGGCATACTTGGTATGGCGGTGGATGAGATGATCGGATTACAATTTATAGCTGACTCGTTTCACATGGAGTACAAATCGGTAGCAGAAGCCATCGGGGTCTCCAAGCAAACATTTCAGGACTGGATTAAAGAAAGACGGAAGATTCCTGGACCACGTCTTGAGCAGTTGTCTGAGTTATTCGGGATCGAGGATAAAACTTTGTTTCTGAAGGAACTGCTTCCATCCGAAAAGTCGGAAATTCTGATGATTTACTTAACCAGAACAGATGAACATGAAGAAATCGAGCTGACAGGCGTTAATGATGAAGGATACAGATATACAACAACAGGGCACTATTCACACAATAGGCACCTTGTTGAGTATATTTATGAAGAACAAAAAAAGGAACGGCTGATTGAGCAGTTGGAAGTACTGGTCAATAGCGAAGAAAACGAGACTTTTAAACGGCTTGAAGAAGTAATTACGGTATACCAAGAACAGAATCGTAATAAAAAGGCAGTATTGGAATTGGTCTTATATTATCTCGTTCACCGAGATAACGAATGGGGAGTCCATCCAGATTATGCGAAATACGAACAGAAACAGTTCTTTGAGAAGCTAGACAAGTTGTTAGAGGAAACTGGAATTAGACCTTGATAGGTGGTTAATACAATGAAAAAGATTGACACGAGTTGACAATAAACCAACTCCAACTGTTGGTTCTCGTTTTTATAACATCCCCAATCACATCCAATATTTTAGACTACTAGAAATGAAAGAAGGTTTCTTATGTTTGACACTATCATACTGAATGCAAGATTATTCCTATTGATTCAGCTATATTGAATCAATATAAACTACATTCTATAGCGAAGAAACAGGTGCCTTGAACAAAAGCTATAAGATACACAATGAAAAGCTAACAAATTAGGATTTGCAGGTACAACATTGGCATTAGATTATTTGTGAAAGAGACAGCCTCTGACGATTGTAGTAGTCACTCATCCGTAGACGAACGCGCAGCCGGGTGAAACAATCAGTCTTGACAGTCTACCGAGCGATATGTCACAATCGCTATGCAGCGGACGGTCATAAAGATCAGACCTAAACACCTTCGAAAACCTTACAGCACTTGAATTCTGCCAATATGGGCAGGTTCAGGTGCTTTTTGTTTTTCAGAGAATGTAACACGTGGCTGATAAGCAACGCGTATAATACTTATTAGTTGCCTGAGGTAAAGACTTCCCTGTTGATCACACCAAGTGTTACTGCTAACCCATAATGTCCAGAGGTTGACGGCATGAGATGTCCTGCTATTGACGATCAATCTGTCCGCAGTAGGATAGAAAAGCAGGGAGAATCATAACAATTCTCCCTAGATCACACGCTTCATCACATGGTCGTCTACAATTCGGTGCTTGTTCTGTGCGCCGGTGCATAGCTTGTGTTCACCAGCCGGGCGGCTCCGCTGGAGTAACGGTAGATTTCATCTATCGCCGCCTCCGTAAACAACTCGTGCGCTGCACCCGCAGCGCTCAGATGCCTCTTCATATAAGCTCCCATTTCTACGCGGTCTAGATGTGAAAGATAACACTGCATATCAATTCGCTGACGGATCGCCGCATACGCTTGCCGCTCCAACCGGCTCTACGAATCCATTTTCAGGTTCAGCAAAAAACACAGTTCCTCCAACATCTCCCGGTCAGCAAATGAGCCTCATTGATCACGCAGACCGGCTGAAACAAATGTATGTCCCACATGAGTTAAATCTCCCGTAACTGCCGTTTCGCGTCATACGGTAAAATTTCGACTTACACCTTGAAGTGGCGCGGCTTCAGTTTCGAATCCACATGTAGAAGGGTTTAACCGTGTCTCATCCATCTAGCTCAGCCGCTGGATCGTAATCGTTTCCCCAATTCCGCAATCTTCTGTGAGCAATTAACTGTCAAAAGGACATCTCAAGAATTCAACATAATACTACTCATAACTTTTTCTGGGTTCTCTAAACTTTTCCGGAAATTCTGCCGAAATAGTTATTAAGTATTATTTTCCAGGGGATTAATTCCTATAAAGGAAGGCGTTAAGGTGTGCTAAAAGAACTGAATATGGCCATGAAGAAACAGCAAGTTGTGAGTATTTCGACTGAATATGAGGAGATTTATATAGGTACAACGGAGAAGATTTCTGTTGTGCAAGATAATGTGAAGCTCATTAGTGACAGGGGAGTAGTGTATGAGGGAGAAGATTGAACTGAATAATTTTATTTGGTCTTCAATTTTGCTTATACTCTTTATGTTATTGGTTTCATATTTTTAAGGCAGTTCATTCGCCAATAAGATGAAAAGGAACATCGAAACAGATTTATCAAGCAAACAGAAATTTAATAAAGTTCGAGTAGGGGGAAAGGCTTTAGCTGTATCAGTTTTTAATCTAATTCCAGCTTTCTTGCTCTTTGAATCCATAATTATATATTTAGTTCTTTTTTTCTCTGTCGGGTATTTAGTACATAATAGGCCCTATAACATCATTCGGAGTTATCTTAAAGCAAGTAGAAGTAAATATAGCTTGCTTTCCTTGGAGTACTCTCCTACTGGGAAATTAAAGGATTGGGCTAGAGCTACAAGGAAACTGAATGAAAAGAAAAAATGGTTGGAGAAAATCTATCCATAAATGCTGGTGCATTCCGCCCGAGCAGAATGCGGCGTTCGTTGCCGCGATGGAAGATGTGCTAGAAGTGTATCACGAATCTTACGATCCGAATTGCCCCGTCATTTGTATGGATGAAAAACCGTTTCAGCTTCTGAATGAAGTCCGACAGCCGATTCCGATGAAACCAGCTAAGCCTCTGCGGGAAGACAGTAAATATGAAAGAAATGGAACTTGCAGTATCTTCATCTTTACCGAGCCTTTGGCAGGGTGGCGATATATCGAGGTTCAGAGCAGACGAACGCGGATTGAATGGGCAGAGCAGGTGAAAGCCCTGCTGGATGAGCACTACCCCCATGCCCCTAAAATCAAGCTTGTTATGGATAACCTGAACACGCATTCCATCGCTTCGGTGTACCAGGTGTTTGATCCTCAAACTGTCTTTGCTTAGCTAAACGACTGGAGATTCATTACACACCCAAGCATGGCAGTTGGCTCAACATCACTGAGATTGAGCTTAACGTGATGTTGCACCAATGTTTAGGCCGGCGTACCTCCTCCATTGCAGAGTTATCTGGCGAATGGGCTGCTCGGGAGTACTCTCGTAATCAAAGCCAGAAAGGGGTAGACTGGCAGTTCACGACGAATGACGCTCGGATCAACCTGAAGCGCCTTTACCCACAGTACATAATCCAAACTGAGTCGAAAAAGAGATTTCTCAAATTGAAGTATTTAAAAATAGTAGTCTTAATTTTCTTGTGTTTCATTACCAACATCAGTAACGTACATGCCGATTCACAGATCACCAACTATTACAACCCAAGCGGACAACTAGAGACAGCTCATTATTCGAATGGTAACGTAATTAATTACTACTATGATAAGAATGGAAATCTCCTCTCTAAGTTGTCAAATAAGAATCTTATCAACAATCCCAGTTTTGAGAATATCAAAGATGATCAAACAGTAGCAGACGGATGGAGCACCTGGTCTGACACCCATAGTGCAGACAAGTTTGAAGTTATCTCTACACCTGTATCTGCAGGGACAACGGCCCAAAAATAAGCAGTCCGGGAATGCCAACCGGCACAGCAGTGTGGGCGTTGCAGGATGTGATCGTAGAGGAGAATAAACCCTTTACAGTGAGCGGACAGTTTTACGTAGAAGCTCAGCAAAATAGTCAGGTGCAACTTCTAATTCAATTTTTCGATGCCTCCAATAAGCTGCTGCGCACCAGTACAGCTAGCATGCCTTCAAGCACGTATAACAACAGTTACATGACGTTACCCATTAATGGGACGACACCAACAGGAACGAAGAGAGTAAGAGTCCATGCAGGCTTGGTGTCAACTGCGGCAGGCGGGTCGGGGTCATTTATCGTGGATTCCATTTCTTTTAGATACGATCCGGAAGGGAACCGGCTTACTAATGGCGGGGTAGATAGCGCGACGTCTCAAAAGATAGCAGACGGATGGAGCACCTGGTCTGACACCCATAGTGCAGACAAGTTCGAAGTTGTCTCCACACCTGTATCAGCAGGGACAGCGGCCCAAAAAATAAGCAGTTCGGGAATGCCAACCGGCTCAGCAGTGTGGGCGTTGCAGGATGTGATCGTAGAGGAGAACAAACCCTTTACAGTGAGCGGACAGTTTTACGTAGAGGCTCAGCAAAATAGCCGGGTGCAGCTCCTTATTCAATTTTTCGATGCCTCCAATAAGCTGCTGCGCACCAGTACAGCTAGCATGCCTTCAAGCACGTATAACAACAGTTACATGACGTTACCCATTAATGGGACGACACCAACAGGAACGAAGAGAGTAAGAGTCCATGCAGGCTTGGTGTCAACTGCGGCAGGCGGGTCGGGGTCATTTATCGTGGATTCCATTTCTTTTAGATACGATCCGGAAGGGAACCGGCTTACTAATGGCGGGGTAGATAGCGCGACGTCTCAAAAGATAGCAGACGGATGGAGCACCTGGTCTGACACCCATAGTGCAGACAAGTTCGAAGTTGTCTCCACACCTGTATCAGCAGGGACAATGGCCCAAAAAGTAAGCAGTTCGGGAATGCCAACTGGCACTGCGGTGTGGGCGTTGCAGGATGTGATCGTAGAGGGGAACAAACCCTTTACAGTGAGCGGACAATTTTACGTAGAGGCTCAGCAAAATAGCCGGGTGCAGCTCCTTATTCAATTTTTCGATGCTTCCAATAAGCTATTACGTACCAGTACAGCTAGCATGCCTCCCGGAATTCTTAATTATTATAAGACATTAAGCATAGACGGAACTATTCCAGCAGATGCAAAAAGGATAAGGGTTCATGCAGGCTTAAATGCAACTGCTGCCGGAGGAGCCGGGTCAATATTAGTGGACTCTATTATTTTAAAGTTCTAGTACCTTGACCGCTTTAGATTTTAGGGTACAAATGTTTTAATTTACCTCTGGCTTCCTCGGTTGTGAATTGCCACTGGAATGATTTTTGATCCTGGTTGCGCTTGACTTTCCAAGCCGTTACTTCTTGCTGTAATTGTTCAATTGAGCTAATTCGGCGGTGCAGACATTGTATCGACATTGCACTCAGTTCAATTTCAGCAATGTTTAACCAGCCTCCATACTCGGTGTGTGGTGGATCTCCAAACGCTTTGCTAACGAGAATGCTACATCAGGAGAAAAGGTTTCATACAGCGATGAGAGGGTATATGTATTCAAGTTATCCATGACAAGTCGAATACGCTTCGCCTTTGGATAGTGGACTTCGAGTAATTCGCAGATTTGTTCTGCCCAATCCGACTTGGTCAGTCTTTGGCTCGCACAAACGTGGCGCCAATCGGCCAAAGGTTCTGTGAATAAAAACAGGGTGCAACTACCTTTACGCTCGTATTCATAGTCTTCTCCGGCGGGCGGGCGTGATTCAGCAGTTGCACAGGCTGCTCATCCATACAAATGAGCGGGATCTCGGATCATACGGGAGGGCATAGGTTTCAAGCACAGCTTCCATGCGGGCGACAAATTCAGTATTGGCTTTTGCGGGTATGCACCATTGTTTTTTTAAATGAGGCTTAAGTTTCGTTTTTTTAACGTTTGGCGTATGGTTTCCCGTCCAACGGACTCCAGAATGCGGACGATCCGATTTTTACAACAGGGCATGAGTATTTTTATAAGGTTCAAAGAGTATATTCTTTTCTTCGCACGGCGGGCGTTATCCAACGCATGGGAATCAAGTTTGATCGAGCGCAAAAAGTAGATGCAAATACCTACCGCGCTCTGTACACAGTTTCAGCATGGCCGCAGATGAAAGTAACCAACGGGAGCAAACTAACCATCAACTACACCGGCTATGGCTACAGTGAAAGGGATATCCGGTTGATTGCGGTCAAGAAGGGGGCCTTTCCTGATCTTAGCCAAGCAGTGAGCCTGACAGGAGGTAAGTTCGTCCATGTATTCTGACAAGGAGACGGCCGCTGGTACGGTCAAGATCAGCGCCAAACAAATTGCCGCCATTTTGGGCAAAGACGTAGATATTATACTCGACGATGGATATGGACGGATAGCGATCCAAAGTGTCACCCTTCCTGTGGAACAGCCAACGGACTACGTGCCGATTAAGCTCAACCTGACGGAGAGCGGACAGCTATGGGCGCAATACCAGTACAACGGTGAAGACATTATTTCAAGTGATTATGTTCGAGTTGCTGTGATGCCCAATACTTTATCGGTAAAGACGGGCGGGGCGATAACTGCTGAGTATACGATTGGATCGCGGCATACCCGTTTCCCTCAAACGCTGAAGAATGGTACTACGTTGAATGCTTATCTTAGCAAAATTAAAGTTGGAACAAAGCCAGGTAAATACTACATTAAAGCAACGGTAACAGTAAATAACCCGAATCACCCTGATAGAGCGAGCGTTGGAGTATCCAGCAGCTGCCTACAACAATAATCAAATCACAAGAAAGTATATAGAGCAGAACTTCTCCTTCAATATGAGAAAGGCCTACTCTTTGTTTTGTTCTACTTCGGCTTGAATCAGCAGTTGGACGAGCACAAACAATCCGAAATTTTAGCATCACTATTTCATCCCCCCCCCCCTCCGAATTTGGAATGCTTGGAATTCTAGGTTGGTCTTCAGTTGTAAAAATATACCGATAAGAGATGAAGTTAAGATATGACTCAGACTCTCATTGGAGACGAATGGCAATATTCTGTGACTCAGGTCAATTGCAATTTGAATGGACAAGTCCTTACGGATCCCATATTTAGAAGATGCATGGAAATTCCTATACTCTACGTATAAACTATTTTCCCCTATAGAAATCACGACTCACCTTTCCCTCATTTTCATCCCCCTAAAAAAGGAAAAAATAGAACATCTTAATTTCACAGGAATAAATTCCGATAATAGAGGAAGTCCTATACATCCAAAGTCATACCTACAATTTCAAAAAGGGACAGAAAAACCGAGTTTGGAACAAAGGCAAATCCGTACGAAAGTCGGAGACGCAAAGCCACGGGTCTACTTCATCCGGGAGGGATGTTAGGGCAGCCGGGCCGCTCAAGGCACTTGGTTTTTTGGCGTGCCTAAAAATAGCGCTGGGGGAGAGAAGTGAATGAGGTTCGGAAGGAAAAGGAAGTTTTCGCAGACGATTGTGGCCGTAGTTGCGGCGGTAAGCATGCTTGTAGGGCTGCTGCCTAGTGCGGGTGGCACGATGCAGGTCTCAGCCGCCGCAGCAGATCCGGGCCGGACGGACTATAGCGTGTCGGGAGAACGGCTGGTATGGCTCGAAGCGGATAGCGGCGGAGTGAAGCAGGTGCACGCGCTGAATCAGACCAACGGGGCAAGTACGGTTCTTACGTCGAGTTCATCGGCCAAGGATGCGCCTTATGTGGATGGCACGGTTGCCGTATGGGCCGATAAAGGTAGCGAAGCGGAATCTTCGCTCAACTGGGACATCTACAGTGCAGATCTTGTGACAGGCACGAAGACTAAGCTCAATAAGCAATCCGGTCAATACGGCAATCCGACGACTGACGGTGTAGGCGTGGTCTGGTATGAGCGCAAAAATTACGGCAGCATGATCTACCACGAACTGGCTACCGGCGTTGAGGCGGATCTTGGCGAAGGACGGTTCCCGGTGCTGGCGGATGGAAATGTGGTATACAAAAATGCCCGTGACGGAGGGCTTAGTCTGCTGAATTTGAGCAGCGGGGTTAGGCGCGCGCTTGTTAGTCTGGGTGGAGCAAATTTTGTAGATTGGTTTGTTTTTAATGGCAGTCATGTGCTGTTCAAGCAAACAAACGGTGCCTCCGAAAGCAAATATGTGCTTCTGAACATCAAGGACCTGACAGCTCAGCCAGTCGATCTCACTGAATTGAAGGCTGGAGGCACACAATATGCCTTTATGTCCATAGCTAAGGGGCATGCGGTGTTTCAGGACGAAGTGGACGGTAAAACTACGCTGCAGCAAGTTAACCTCTCTACATATGCAGTACAATCGCTTCCGGCGATAGAGGCAGGAGCGAAGCTGATCGGAATTAGCGGAGATAAACTGCTGTACAGCAAGAAGGATGACTACATAGAATCGTTAGACTTAAAAAAAGACACCACTCCAACTCCAAGTCCAGGCACGACGCCATCCCCAGGCACAGCCCCGAACCCAGGTTCAACGCCTGAAGTGACGGTTCCTGTGGTAACCGGAGCTAAAGACAGTCAGAGCATTGGCAGCGCGGGCGGAACCTTGTCTGTAATGGACGGATGGGCGAGACTGGAGATTTCGGCAGGGACATTCCCGGAGAATACCAAAGTGAGCCTGGCCCAAGCTGAGCCGGAGACGGCTGTACTGCTGGACCAGAGCGGTAAAAAACTGCAGAAAGCAGGCTCCGCCTGGCAGGTTCAAGCAAGTGCGCCTTTCCAGATCCCCGCGAAGCTGGCGGTCCGATACCCGAAGGAGGAGCCTTGGACATCGGGGCGTGAAAAGCTTGGAATCTACTCCTACGATCCGGCAAAATCTGCATGGACCTATATTGGCGGAGTGACTGCGGCGGAAGACGGCTATGTTCAAGCCAAGATTACAGCCTCCGGGCTGTATGCGGTCATGCTGCGTCAGGCCGATTTTAAAGACATGTCAGGCCACTGGGCACAGCAGGCAGTAGAGGTATTGGCGGCAAGGGGAATTGTGGACGGGATGAATGGAACTACTTTTGCGCCAAAAGGCATCCTGACCCGTGCCGAATTCACCAAGCTGCTGACGGCAGCTCTTCAATTGAAGCCGATCCAGCCGGAAACACCTACCTTCCGTGATGTCACGGCTGCGAACTGGTCTTACACGTATGTCGAAGCGGCAGCGGCAGCCGGAATTGTTACCGGGGAAGCCGGGCTTTTCCGGGGAAATGATCCGCTGACCCGCGAGCAGATGATGGTCATGCTGATGCGGGCGATCCGAAGCACTGAGGTTACCCCGGATTCCGCGAATAACGTTAAGCCTGCTGCCGGACTCTCTGCATTTAAGGATGGAGGCAGCGTGAGCAGTTGGGCACGGGAATCCGTTGCTGCGGCGGCCGAGCGGAAGCTGGTGCAGGGTAACGGACAGCTTTTGAAACCTAAAGATTCATCGACAAGAGCCGAAGCGGCAATGGTCATGTACAAGCTGCTCGCTGAATTGAAATTCCTCTAATGGATAAGAGACAGGAGATGAAACGATGAAAATTCGAGCTTCCTTAAGGAAATGGCGCCGCGGCAATATGAAGTGGCAAATCAATCTCTCACTGGTGCTGCTGCTGGTGATTTCTTATATTCCCGTTATTCCAAGTCTGGATAGATTCACATCTTCAGCCTATGCGGCTACGAACATGCGGATTGAGCCGAGTGAGCTGAACCCTGAATCGGGTGACAAGGTCAAAATTTCGTTCAGCTTCAACGCGGCGGATGACGGCCAGGAGAAGCATGATACGAAGATCAACCTCTGTACTCCGCAAAAAGACGGATCTGCCCCGCTTCTCGGGGAGCTGATCACGAGCGGTGTATATCCGACAAAAGCAAACGGCAGCTACATTGTGCATCAATACGAATGGGACGGGAAAATCGGGGGCGTACCGCTGGATGAAGGGCGTTACAATATCTGCATCTCCCCTGCGGAATATAACGGGGTAGGCGTATATTACGGTCAAATCGCCAGCTTTGAGATTCTGGGCGGCGCTGAGACGCCTCCTCCGGCAGCCTTGCAGATCCGCCCGGCAGCTTCGGGCCAATCTGTGATCAGCGGAACAGCAAAACCGGGAGCCACACTGGAAGTAGAGCTTTATGATTCATCCAGCGGCGAAGAGAAGCTGTACAAGAATATTGCAGTCAACAGCGCTGGACAATGGAGCGAGCAGATCGGCATTCCGCTCAGTGAGACCACGCATATCACAGCGAGAGCGGCGATAGACGGCCGGCTGTCCGGGTATTCGGAGCCACTGGCGGTGCTTCGTGCGCCTATGCCTGCTTTTTCCGTGACCTGGGAGGCCTTGGCAGCCTATTATTATAAGCTCGATTCTGTGCAGGCCATGAAGGAAAAAGCGCAGGAGCTCGCGGTACTAAATCAGTCGGCAACTTCGTCTGGAACAGTCAGCGGCTTGACCTCCATTCTGGTCAGCAATCCCCAGACCAGTGCGAATATCGCCAGCGGGGATCTGGCACAGTTCACAGAGTCCGCACTGAAGGACCGTCTGCGGATTGTAAATCCGTCTGGACAGTCGCCGGTTGATCCGGCCCGGGGGGATTTTGTCTACGCTACCGATTCGATCACTCTGCAGGCTTTGATGCCGCTGCAATTCGGGCTGAACTATTTAAGCCGTGATCCCTATAAGGGAGCGAATGGACTGGGCTGGCATCACAGCTATGAATGGAAGCTGACTCCGGTAGCTGACGGCAAGGTAGAGGTGATGAGCCCGAATGGCTCGCGTTTTGAATATGTGCCTTTGTCTGGAGGACGTTATCTAACGCCTCGCGGAACAGACTGGACACTGAATGCGCCATCTGCTGGCGTCTATAACCTGTCGTCACCGCAAGGAGACTTGTACAAGTTCAATGCCGAGGGGCTGCTGCAATCCATTGCGGATTTGAATGGAAATTCGATTGCTTTTTCGTACACGGGAACCAAGCTGACTGCGGTAAGTACCGCCGGCGCTTCCCTGAACTTAAGCTATGACGGAGCAGGTAAGCTGACCTCTGTAAGTGATCCAGCAAGCCGCACAATGTCGTTCCATTACGATCCGGCGACCGGAGATATGACCTCCTACACCGATGTGGATGGGGCTACAATTTCGCTTACTTACGATGACAGCCATCATGTGCTTAGCGTAACCGATGCCAAAGGGACCGCAAAGATGAGTGTCACCTATGATGACCATCAGCGTGTGACCGGCTTAACCGACTATTATGGAGAGACGAGTTCGTCAAGCTATCAAGGCCGTGTAGCTCCTGTTGTCCGGGAGGACGAGCCTGAGAACGGGGAGACGAAGATTGATCCTGAGAGCGGCCGGGACATTCCGGAAGCGGCTGAAGTGATTTTATCAGGTACAATGAACAATTTGGCTCACGCTCCGGCTTACCGGAAGGTAGATAGACTGAAGCCGCTGATTGCCGACTATCTTGCAGGCAGCATTGGAACCATTGAAGGCAAGCGGGATTCTTTTATGGCTTCTGCAGTTTCCATAGGGAGCGGAGATATTCCGGCAATTCAACAAGCGATTGCTGCCAGCAAATCTTCTCCGGTTGTCATTAGTGCGGGTCATTTGAATGTAGAAGAGAGTGTGACCTTCGGATCGCCAAGCAAGCCGGTAGTTCTGATTGTGGACGGGATGAATACGAACCGCGATATTACCGTGCGTGTATACGGGACACTGATTTTGAAGCAGGGCCTGAATGCCAATACCAAGCTGGCGCTGGATGTGCAGAAGGTGCAAGGCTTATACGGCAATCTGTGGTCCGGCGGAACGATACATCTCAATAATGATTCCTCCGTTACTGTAGCGGATACGCTGCAAACTGGCAGTCTGACCTACAACAGCGGTGGACTTACCATTGATGCACAGCGGATTCTAATCGCCGGAGATTTGTCGATCAACACCCGTGTAGAGATGAACATTGCCCAGGAAATGGTGGTTGGCGGCATTGTCTCGAATAACCAGACCGCGAATCTGACTGTAACGGGCGGAGATTTGTTTGTTCGTGATAACGTCAGTGTCAACAATAATCTGAATGTGCAGACAGGCGGTCTGTTCGCCATCGGCGGAGATATGACCCCGAACCAGACACCTATCGTTCATACGGGCGTAGGGTCGGGTAAAACCATTCTGACCTATTCGGAGAGCGGTGCAAGCGGTGGAAGTTCCGGGAATGCAAAATCGGCCAGTGCCGCCGGACTAGCTACATCCATCGCCACCACCGTCAACAAGACCACATGGTCCAATGCGCTTCAACAGGATACAACATATGTGTGGAACAACAACTTTCAGGTCGCCCAGCGTCAAGCGGCAAATGGAGCTATTGTCAAATACAGCTATGATACCAGCGACCGTGTCACCGGGATAACCGATGCGAGCGGCAACAAAAAGAAATTAGCGTATGACGAGCGCGGGAATATGACGCAGACGACGGACGAGAATGGTCACTCAACTCTCACACGTTATAATGCTCTGAACCGCCCGGTTGAAGAGATAGACGCTCTCGGCAAACGCTCCGCTTATGCGTACGATACAGCAGGCAATCTTGTCAAAAGCACGGATGCGCTCGGCAGCGCAGTAACCATAGCCAGAGACAGCAAAGGAGTTCCTGTCTCCGTAACAGATGCCGAAGGGCATACAACGGCGTATACCAACGATGCTGATGGCTTCGCGAAGGAAATCAAGGACCCGAGCGGATACAGCACAATAATTGAGCGTGACAGCCTACACCGCACGATTGGAATAGCCGATGATGAAGGCAAGCTGCAAAGCGTTGAATATGATAAAAAAGACCGTGCAGTTGCCGTTACCAACGCGCTTGACCAAAAGAGCAGCGTCACCTACGATGCCAACGGCAATCTGGAGGAACGTACAGATGAAGTCGGGTCCAAGACGACCAACTCCTATCAGGTATACCGCTTAAGCGGTACGGAGGATGCGCTTCAGAACAGCACCAGCACAACTTATGACGCGCTTGGGCGGGTCACTGAAGAACGGGATGAGGCTGGAGCCGCAACAGCTTACAGCTACGATAGTGTTGGTCAACTGAAAGAGGTTACTGATGCTGACGGCCAGACCAACACTTTTACCTACGATGACAACGGAAATATGCTCACCAAGAAGGACGGGAAAGGCAATACCACCACCTATACTTACAGCAAGCGCAATGAGCTTCTAAGTGTAACTGATCCGCTTGGGGCCAAGATCCGGTATCGCTATGATGCAGCAGGCAACAAGATTAAAGAAACAGATGGACTGGGCAACAGCACATACTACGACTACAATGCGCTTGGGCAACGGGTAAAAGTCACCGATGCGCTGGGGGCCGTGACCGAATATCAATATGATAAGAACGGCAACCAGACCGCTGTCATTGACCCTAACCATTCCATCTGGACAACCAAATATGACAGCCGGGGTCTGGATGCGGGAACGATTAATCCTTTGAATGAAGAAACGGAAGTTGCCCGCAATGCGCGGGGGCTGATGACCGAATTCACAGATGCGGCAGGCCAGAAGACCGCCTACGAATACGATGCGCTGGGACGGAATACGCTGGTCCGTAATGCACTGGGGTATGAAACCTCCTATATCTACGATGCCCAAGGCAATGTAGAGAAAATTATGGATGCGAATCATCATGAAACTGCTTTTACGTATGATCCGCTTGGCCGGTTAACAGATGTGAAGAATGCAGAGGGCAACAGCACCCACTACTCCTATGACGCCTCCGGCAATTTGCTGGACAAGACTAATGCTCTTGGAGCCAAGACCTCCTACCGTTACGATGCTTTGAACCGTGTAAGTGAATCGGTGAACCCGCTGCTGGAAAAGACTTCGCTGACCTATGATGAGAACGGCAACCTGCTGAAGGTCACTGAACCGGACAACAACACAACCGTATACGCCTATAATGCAGGCAATCAACTGGAGCAGGTTAAGCACGGTAACGATCCCGCAGTAAAATATGAATATGACCTCGCGGGACGCCGCTCCAAAATGACAGACAGCACCGGGGATACGCGGTATACGTATGACGCGCTAAACCGGCTAACGTCGGTCATTGACCCGCGCGGCAACAACGTACGGTATGAATGGACCGCAACCGGCCAACGCAGCCGGATCATTTACCCGGACAACTCCGTGGTCAGCTATGACTACGACAAGCTTAACCGGATCAAGCAGGTGACAGATGCCCAGAACGGGATCACCAGCTACCAATATGATGCGGCCGGACGCCTGACCGAGAAGCTGCTTCCCAACAGCGGCCGGAGTACCTACAGCTATGACAGCGCTGGACAATTGCTGGAGATGAAGCATGAGGCGCCGGGCGGAGCGCTTTTGGAGCAACTGACCTATGTCTATGATCCTGTAGGGAACAAAACGCATATGGAACGCCAGGAAAGTGGCAGCGATGAGGATAATCCGACCGGCGCACAGCGTCCGGCAGACATCTCGGATTATGCCTACGATGCACTGAACCAACTGGTTCAGGTACAGAAGCAGAACGGCTCCCAAGTCGTCTACTCCTACGACACCGTGGGTAACCGCCTGAGTAAAGAAACAACAGAAGCCGGAGTTACCGCTACAGAGCAGTACACTTACGATGCTGCGAACAAGCTGACCCATTTTGAAAAAGGCAATGACTATAAGGATTATGCCTACGATAAGCGCGGCAATCTGCTGGAAGTGACCGGCATAGATAGCAAAGCGGCACTGAGCCTATTCACGGCACAAGCCAACGCGAAAAAGATTACAGTTCCAGATAGTGTATATACGGATTCGGATGCAAGTGGACCCGGGCGATTAGATCCGCTGTCATCGCTTGCAGATCCAGCCTCGAGTCCTGCCGGAGCTTCAGCATCCGGACTGCCGGATGCGAAGCTGAAAGCAGGGGTAACGGAAGAGGTCTACGGGGCAGACGAAGTACTGAATCCCGAAGATCTGCTGAAGGCTGCGCTGGCAGCAGGCCCGCAGGTACTGGAGAGCAACCGCTGGGATGCATCCAACCGCCTGATCGGCAACACCAACGTATCCGGCGACATTACCACCTACAAGTATGACGGTGACGGCAACCGTGTCAGCATGCGGACCGCCATCGGGGACGGTGCGATTCAGGATGCGTACCCGTCCGGCAATCCTGCGGGCAACCGGGATGGCTGGGAGCCGCAGTTCAAGAAGCGGCAACTGGACATTTATTTCACCAATGACATCACCATGAGCATTCCACAGCCTTTGACCGCAACCGGAGCAGAAGGACAGAACTGGAAGCAGTCCTATGTCTACGGAGCCGGTGAAGAGCGGATCAGCATGAGTTATTTGGTCAGCGGGGACGAGAGCAACGATTGGGAGAAGACTGCAGGAGCCAGCGGAGCGGGTGCGGCGGCAGGTGCGCCGAAGACCCTCTTTTATCTCAGTGATGCCCAAGGCAGTGTCATCGGGCTGGAAGGCCAGGACGGCAGCGTTTCCGCCCGGTACCGCTACGATGAATTTGGCGTCGCCGAGAACCCGGAGAAATTCGACCTGAACGGGTCCGGCCCGGACAACTTGTTCGGCTACACCAGCCTGGGCTATGATTACTACAGCGGCTACTCCCATGCGCAGGCGCGGGATTTTGACTCCAGTGTGGGGCGGTTTATAAATGAGGATACGTACGAAGGGGAAGTGACAAATCCGCTGAGCTTGAATTTGTATTCGTATGTGCAGAATAATCCGTTGCGGTATACGGATCCAAGTGGGCATACATCGGAAGGGTATGTAGTAGATAGTTTAATACAACTTGCTAGAAAGAAAGGGAAAAATTCTGAATCGTATTGGAATATTAGATCCTTTCTAGGGGGACAAGCCTTGAAATTTTTCCCTGATGCAAGGGAAGATGGAAATAATACGTTTAAATATCTTTATAATATGGCAACAATGACCAGTGTTATTCAATCGGATAATACACTTGGCAAAGCTGATTGGGCCAAACAAATATTAATAGAGGCATTTCAACGTCAAAGTGATTATGAATTAGCTGAATTTGATATGTATTTAAGTGGTCTACTCGTTACATTAGACCTGAATATGCCTAAAATGCCTAAAACCAGTTCTTATGTGAGCATTGCCGAGTTAGGGATAGGAGGAGAAGTAAAACTTGCGCAAATAATTGGAGGTGGAAGAGCAAATGAATATTTCAGCACGAGTCTTGGAGGAAGATATATTGATGTTTTATCAGAAGGAATTGCTTACGAATCTAAAGTTGGTTATGTGCAATATGCGCCTAGTAGTCTTGCTTGGAAACAGATGTTGAAGGATGCTGAACTTATTAATAAAAAAGAAATAAAGGGAGCAACATGGTACTTCTTCAGGAGTTCCAGAACTGGAAAAATAGGTGCTGATCAACGCTTTTTGGATGAGTTAACCAAACGGGGGATAAAATATATTATATACGATTAATGAGGTGAGCTATTTTGTATCCGAAGTTAGTTGCGCCATTTGAAATTATTCCATTTGAAATGATGACAAAAAAAGAAGCCAAGCATTACTTCGATTGGTTTATTTCACAGATACCAATTAGGATTAAGACATTAACTGCACATTATGTAGATACGATGGGTGGGGAGCAAAAGGAATTAAATTTATCACAGGAATCACTGATTAGACTCTGGACATGGTTCACCCAGCGGATAGAAATGGTGCCGAAAACGGAAGAAGAACTGGAAGAAGAGATAGGCAGGGTTCCACATTGGCTTAAAGAAGAAGTTTCTAGCAACACCTTGAAGTTCAGCGAGATAACCAGTTCATTAATTATTGATGTGGGTATCTATTTTGGATCAGTGTTTATAAATGAAATACAAACATTGGAGTGGGGGATAGTTCACAAGCCTAAAAAATATGTGTATGTAAATCAACCTATAGTAATAGGCTTTAAAAATGCCGGTCTAAATCCTGTGACAGTTGTTAACAATTGTTCGCTTATAGAATTGGAACAAGATCCAGACGGTAATCGCCTTTTTGATTTGTTTAATGTTTGGAGAGATTATTTATAAAGGTACTGTATCAACCACACGTAGTTTATAACTATGTGTGGTTTTCTTTTGTCGATAGTAATCTATACAGAACACGCTCTGTGCCAGACGTACCGAGAATCCGGAGAAATTCGACCTGAACTGGTCCGGCCCAGACAACTTGTTCGGTTACACCAGCCTGGGCTATGATTACTACAGCGGCTACTCCCATGCGCAGGCACGGGATTTTGACTCCAGTGTCGGGCGGTTTATCAGCGAGGATACGTACGAAGGAGATATTAATAATCCCTAGACGTTGAATTTGTATACGTATGTGCAGAATAATCCGTTAAGATATACAGATCCAAGTGGACATAAAATTTCTGGGAAATTAGGTATGGGATTTGCTTCCTCTGCCAGCACGGTTAAAGTTAAGATCAAGAAGGCTCGTGCTGGAGGAGTAGGTTCAAAAGTATATTGGGATGCTAAAGCATGGCTTGGTTCGCAAGCTAAATGATTTTTCCCGAACGCAAAAAAAGACAATAATAACTACTTTAAGTACCTGTTCAACATGGCTACAAAGACCAGTAATAATCCGAAAGATAACACGGATGGAAAAGCAGGCTGGGCTGAAAATGTAATGGCTGCGATGTTCGCTAAAGAAAGAAGCTGGCAGATCAATGACACTTTAAATGCTTGGTCATTTGCTTTACCTGAAGTACAATTGGTCAAGGTTGTTCCCAGGGCAGCAGTAATTGTAGAAGATACAGCCGCGAGCATAATAGTTGGAAGCAAGACAGAAAGATTTGCATTAGGTTTAACAGATTATTTAGACGAGTTTGCATCCGTTCACGGAGCAAAGACTTGGAAGAACTATCCGAATGTGGAAAGTTGGCAATCTACAGTATTGAATAATCTTAAGAATCCCAATGTGCAAATTGTTTTTAATTTAACTGATGTAAATGTTTGGGCTGGTGTTACAAGAGCAGCAAGAGGTGCTGGTGGTCCCACAGATTGGGAACTACTGCAAATTAAGAATAATTTACAATGGTGGGATAAAATTAAATGGTTTATTGATGGTATTGAGGTTCCAAATCCATTCCAATAAAAAGAAAGAAGATGATTACTATTTTAAGTAATTTAGAAAAAAGAAAATTTCAATTCTGGCACTATAAAGTGAGTCATGGAGAATTACTTATTAGAAGTCCGAAGAGTGATAAGTACCCTGAAAATATTGATATATTGTTTTTTGATGTTAAATATGTGGAATTACCTAGATTCTTACCTGATTTAAAAATTGAGGAAGCGAGCGATGAGGATGTTAAATATGTGGATGAAAAGCTACAAAAAGAAACTAAAACTAATGACATAGTTGTTTTGTTGTCTAATGGAAATCGTTATTTAGTTGTTTCTAGTATAATGAAAATAGTTGAAAATGATTTGGATTTATTTGAATTACCATTTGAAAATTTGAAGTACTAGCTTGCAGCAAAAAGCGAAAGTGAACCACAAGCGACTAACCCTCGTTTGTGGTCTTCTTTGCTTCACCGAAATCGCCGAAAACCCGGACAACTTGTTCGGCTACATCAGCCTGGGCTATGATTACTACAGCGGCTACTCCCATGCGCAGGCGCGGAATTTTGACTCCGTCGTTATGAATTTTTTGGAGTGTATGAGCCATATGGTGCCGGATATGCGGCTGAAATGTAATAAGATGGAAGTTGGGTATCGGTGTGTAAATACATTCCAATAAATGCGATAGTGGGGTGGGTTCCATGACAAATGAAGTTGAATTAAGGAAGGAAATATCGTCGATTGTTCATATAATTCTTATTTTGATTAGGAAAGACAGATTTATACCAAATGGAGAAACGTCAATGTTGATTGATTATTTGGATGATTTAAAAATATTCACTAAAGGAAGAGATGATATATGACTGTTTATGATTTGGTAAACCAAAGAATGATAAAATTCACATTGAACGGTAATGATCTACCATTACCAAGACAGAGGTGAGAATATGTTAAATGATGATTTTGACCCTTATTGTAAAATATTTTTGGATACCGATTTTGATAGAAATATCGTTCTAGCATCTATTAAAGAAAATATTGGTGGAGTGTTGGAACGATCAAACATCACAAATGATATCTGTAATCTTGATGTATTAAGAAATGAAGATTTTCATGAGCAAAGACGAAATGAATTATCAGACGGATTTTTGTTTTCAAGATATTTAATTGAAATTGAACCCAATGAAGATGTTGGTACAGAAACATATATAACTACAGTGTCACTTTTACTCGAAGGTTTATGGAGAGTGGGTTATAAGGCAATAGCATCGTGTGATTTTGAAGAAATGTTACCAAATAAGGGTGGTTACAACATCGATAATAGATAGAACTGAACCACATTTCTTACCTTGATTAGTTTTCCACTAGTCAAGGTTTCTTTTATTAGGTTGGGCTCTTCAGTGCCAAATGAATATATCTTTCAACACAAATAACCAATGTAATACCCATATTAAGATTTCTCCATTTTGTTGTATGTATATCAAATGCTTTAATTTTGTAACCTTAATAATGCTATTCCGTTGCATAAAACAGGTCGATTATGGTTACATGAGTTAAGCACTTCGACCAGTAAAATAAGGAGGACAAACGTGAGTAATTTTACAGTTATATTTACTGATGATACCGAATTAGCCGAATATGAAGCAGTAAATAAAGGTTATCGGAATGATGTTTTTGTGAAGATTCAAGATGATTATTACAACCTCAGAATATACGACATTATTAGACTGACACAGGATTTTGAAAGTGAAGTTAAGGAGTATGGGTACTATTCTACTGAAACTAATTTAGTGTTGGTGACTGAAGTAAACACTGAAAATATCAAGGAAGTCATTTATCGGCTTTATGATGATGGGTATTTTAAGCATCTTAAACCTGTCGATATTGGAATTCATGGTTTAGCTTAATGTAACTTGGGTCTGTCAATAATTTTGTGTAAACTCTTTTAAGCATAGATTCCCCCGAGGGGGAATTTGCGATCTAACGCAAGTGTTGACCGACCCGATCGGGGAAAAAGACCGACAGCTGGAGCAGCATTTGTCCCCAGTTTTGGACTCGTCCAGTCCATTTTCGAGTGACATCGACGGTGGCCAGATAGAGCATTTTTAGCAGAGCTTCATCGGTAGGAAAGATGCTCTTTCCTTTGGTTACTTTACGAAGCTGACGGTGGTAGCTCTCGATCATATTCGTGGTGTAGATGAGCTTACGGATCTCAGGCGGGTACTTAAAAAAGGTAGCGAGTTCGTCCCAATTTGTCCGCCAGGAACGGATAATAAGGGGATATTTCGCTCCCCAAACTTCCTCGAAACGGTCGAGTTCAAGCAAGGCCCCCTCCTCCGTAGCTGCTTTGTAAATGGGCTTTAAATCGGCAGTCACCTTCTTAATATCTTTGTATGACACGTACCGGGTTGAGCTGCGGATTTGGTGAATAATGCACTTCTGAATTTCGGTTTGAGGATAGCAGGCTGCAATGGCTTGGGAGAATCCCGACAGGTTATCCACGCAGATAATAAGGATATCCTGAACTCCGCGATTCTTGAGTTCATTCAGCACACTCAGCCAGAACTTAGAGGACTCGTTCTCACCGATCCACATGCCCAGCACATCCTTATTTCCATCCAGATCAATACCAATGACCATGTAGGCGGCCTTGTTGATAATCGCTCCGTCTTGCTTGACCTTGAAGTGGATTGCATCCAGATAGACGATGGCGTAATCGCCTTGCAGAGGCCGGTTCTGCCATTCTTTAATGAGAGGAACGATCTTATTCGTCACATTGGATATGAGCGTAGGCGACACCTCAATGCCATACATCTGCCCCAAGTGATCCTGAATTTCTCTGGTACTAATCCCTTTGGCGTACAGGGCGATGATTTGCTCTTCGATGCCCGTTACGTTCGACTGATGCTTCTTGACGACAAGGGGCTCAAACTCACCCAGACGGTCACGTGGGATAGCAATTTCCTGTTCGCCGTACTCACTCACTACCGTTTTACGGCTCTTTCCGTTGCGACTGTTTGGTGTGAGCTTCGCCTTCACTTCATGCTTTCCGTAGCCTAAGTGAGTATCCATTTCGGCTTCTAGCATCTCCTGAATCGTCTCAGCAAACAGGTCTTTTAAGGCATTCTGTGCATCTTGTGCGGTCACTAAGTTGTTCTGCTTAATGAATTCCCGAAGTTGCTCTTTTGACCAAAGTCCCATGTGTTCTCCCCAACCTCTCTCTTATTTCCATTTTAATGGGTTTGAGAGTTTACACAATATATTTTACAGACTCTGTAACTTCGACCTTGAGGGACCAACCTTCAAGGTCTTTCTTTTTCCCACCCAGTGCCGAATGAATCGGGTGGCACTTCCTGAAGGGACCTAACCTTTATCACGCTGCGCTACCTGACGTTTCTATTCGAGCAGCTACCGCAAACTGGAAGAGTGGACTGTCCCGCAAGACTTGGCTCCATTCTTGCCTTGGTCCGCTGATCTTCCTCTGCACTGCCGGGTTGCAACTTCTTAATTTTATTCAGGTTTCAGCCTACATCTTATTAAGGAGGTGTTGGCAGTTTGACGCTTACTTTTATAAAAAAAATGAGGCAAAGTATATTGCGGATATTGCTCTGGGAGCTGCTGCAGGAGTCAGTATGCGTAACCCCACTGTAGGCAAGCAGAGTAAGTTGAGTGGCAAGTCTCAAACAGGATGTAATTGCTTTGTATCTGGCACTAAGGTTCAAACAGACGAAGGGAAGAAGAATATCGAGGACATTGAAGTCGGGGATAAGGTTTTCTTTAAGGATGAAACGACTGGAGAGGTAGTACGCAAAGAGGTTACGGCTACGTTCAATCATGAGAAGGATGAGATTTACACGATTCATGTAGGTGGGCAGACGATTGAATCGATATTCAATCATCCGTTCTATGTGAGGAACAAAGCAACACTCTGAAAAATTAGGACACTGTTTAGAGAATGATGACTAATCAAGGCGGGTTTTCTGAATCCCCTTTCGGTTACTAATTTCAGTGGAGGGATAAGATGGCCAGGTTAATCGACACGTCAGGTACTATTATTTTGAATCTGTCTTTTCATAATAGAACGAAAATAATCACTAATTATGATGACAAAATCAATAATTGGATACCTATTGATTTCGAACTAGCAGTGTATAGTGAAAAATATAATATTTACCCTGAAGTAGACCCGAAACTTAATATGTTTGAAATTGACTTAATGTTTTCAAAATTAAGGTCATTAATTACTGAGATGCAATTAACTAATAAGTTTAGTAAGGTAGAGATTTCAACATTTGAATTTCTCTACGAATTGGAATTCTATGATCTTGAAGAAGATGGAAAAATTAAATGTACAGTATGGACATTTGAGGCTATTAGGACAAATGGAGTGATACAAAACTGCCAAAGAGGTTTTAGATTTAATATTGCATTAAACTCTTTGATTGAATTTACTGATAACCTTGAGCAAGAATTAAATCACCTATTAAAGTAGGAAATTGGAAGAAGACCTTTAGGCAGTAATCCTCAAGGTCTTCTTTTTACACCCACCTGGAGCCCAATAAATCGGGCGGCCAGAGATAAGCAAACACATATATGAAGAAGTTGCAAAACAAATGAAGGTTCCTGGCATTAACCCAAAATTTTACTCACAGTTATTACTTGATGACTTTTCGGGTGCGTTAAAGCAGGCAACAAAAAATGGCATCAAGTATGATAAGCTTATTCGTGCTGGCAATTGGGAATTCAAATTTAGTCCTCCTAGAGGAGAGGGGCAACTTCCGGTTGTAAAACACGCCCAGTTCAATGGATGGGGTAACTGATGAGAATAGGTACAAAGGGGTGACAGAGTTGTTGAAAATTAGTGTGGAAAAGTTGTGCTTGCAGGAAGAAATAACTATTGACCCATATATCCCAATTGATATTAAATGGGGGACTTGGAATGAAGCCGAGGAAGGTACACATTATTTTAGACTGGGAGACTTCAAAAAATCACTTTTAGAAATTGGAGTGGGTTCAAATACTGGATTGATTCGTTCAATAACCCTCGTTGATTCAAATAAGGTAGTTTTGGATTCTGTGGGCAAGGTTAATAACTTAACCAACAATGAACAAGGGATTCTAGTATTTGATTTGACACAGATGAAAGAAAAAGGGACATTGGATGTTGAATGTAAGTTAGAGGTGTATATGTTTAGTAATAATTTATTGCTTTCATTTAGGGATGGCGAAGTAGCTAAATGTATTCATTCTGGTAAAGTTATATTTGGTGTAAACGAATTAGACGAATTATGTTTTATTAAGGTTGGGGGGCTATCAAACGAAGAAACAATACAATTGAATGATTCATTAAGTTTCATGGTGTGAAAAATACTTTTTGAAGGGGCTACCCAGTGCCGAGTGAACTCCATCATTCAATTAGTTCCACATATTACCCCAGCAATACCTACACCAAGTTTTTCTGAAATCGGATGTACGAACATTTAAATCGAAAACTATACTATGCGGTAAACTGGCCAATGCATCCGGATCATTTACCCGGATAATACCGTGAGGTGGGGAATTGGTTAGTGTGGTAATTGAAGAATCTACACTCGAAATAAGCAATCGAAAATCAATTACTGGTGAGGTTTATTTCCAATTTGGAGATGCGTTTTTTCCTGATTGTAATTGGAATGATTTTATTGTGGTTATTCTGACTTGGTGGAATAAGTCCATAAAATTACTTGAAACTTCATCTGCTGGAACATCACAAGATTTTAATTTCTTGGATGGACCATTCTATGTGCATGGTGTAAAGAAAGATAACTTGCATATCACATTAAGTTTTATTCGGAGAAATAAGGCTAATTTGGAGGTGATTGCATCACTAGACACGGAAATTGACTCTTTGAAAAAATCAATTGTAAAGGCTTCAAGAAAAGTGCTTAAAGAGTTGAATGCTAAAAACTGGGTAACTGATGATGTTGAGGATTTAACAAAGCAAATACAATGATAGATTTGACCTTGGGGGTAAAAGTCCTCAAGGTCATTCTTTTACCCCTACCCAGTGCCGAATGAATGTCGGTTTGTACCCGGGGGACGGACTCTACAATAATTAAAACAGCAATATCTAATGGGGGATGATAAAGATTGAGCGCAAACTTAAATATTGTTTTATTTTCTATAGATTTTATAGACATTGATCAAATAATTGAAGCTTTGAATGTTTTAGGGTTATCAGTCATGATTCAAAAAGTTGAAACTATAAAGAATTGGGAATTCGAAAATTTAAGAGAACACGCCTTAAAACTAAGCGCTAAATCACTTAAGGATTTAGTTGATTCTGGTGATATTATTTTAATAAGTGGGTTGATAATCGCAACGTACTATTTTGGAATTATGATTGACAAACTTGAAAATGGTATTTTTGACACAAGGATATCTATAGACACAAAATTGATGGAAAATTTAGATAATGGGATTATTAATAGTTTTAATCAAAGTTTTTATGACTCCATTTCAAAAATCGTGCTTTCTGAAAAAATATCAAAGAATCTCTTACTTGCAACAATGGGAGTAGAATCAGTTATTGAGTATGACAATGTATTTAGAAACATCTTTGAAAATAGCCACAATATAGTGAGGTGGATCATTTCCAATGAGGATATGGTTAGTGTGCTTAAAGAAAACGATTATATAGAGAGTGATCGTCTTGTATGGGATAAGAAGTCCTAGAATTCATTTGGCCCATGGATAACACTCCAGGGTTTCCTTTTTCAACAAGGGCAACTTAACCAACATCATTTCTTTAATCTTAGCCTCCAAGGGTGTCAGTATCGTAAATAGTATCTCTTGTTGATGTAGTGAAAAGAAAAAAAGTTCAGGGACATAATAATTTTGACCCACATAAGTTAGCATGGCCAAATGGCTCTAATACTTACGATCCTTCAACTCGCCGTGTACTTGTGGGCTATATTAAAGATCGACAAATCAGAACGTTTTATAAAGACGACGGTAGAGTTGGCGATCCATTCCAAGCCGCGATTGATCTTGCAAAATCACTCAGTGGCGGCAAAAAGTGAGGTCGAAAACATGAATCGAGAAGAAGCAATAGCTGCTATTTTAAAATCAGCGATTGAAGATTTGTCTAAGGAAGAAAGGGAAGAAATCCTAATTGATTGGTGGGGGATAGACCAGGACGATCCCGAATTCGATAAGTTGCCTGAAATATTACAATCAGAGATGCTCCAATTTGATGAACCTCAGAGAGATGCAATGGATGAAGTTTATAATGCGTTGTTATTTGTAGCTTTAAGAAAAAAGTATCTTGGGGTCAGAAATGAGTATTTATCGAAGATTGTGTCAGTAATCCTACAGGTTAATCAGGAGGTTGAGGGTTTACAGGAAGAACTTTATAGTTGTCCGTGTTGTGAATTTAAGACACTTCCTACAAAAGGTGAATACTATATTTGCCCAGTATGTTATTGGGAAGATGACGGAAACAGAGATCCAAATTATTATAGTTCACCTAACCATATGACTCTAGCTCAGGCTTGTGATAACTTTATTAAGTTTGGTGCTGTGGATGAGTCTTCGTTACGATTACTTACGTCAGATAGATTTGAATTGTATTGTAAATAGCCGCTTAAAGAGATAGAGCGGATAGGAGAAGGGTATGGATATTTTATTCGTGGGGAATTAGACGGAAATCTTTTAAATCAGCTTGAACTCTGAATAGGAGTGAGTTTTTTTGTATGTTGAAAATGAGTTGAAGAGCTGAATAGAATTGCAATACGTGGACGCAATCTGAGCCTATTTTGAAATCGAAAGGAAAAGCGGGGGAAAGGTTATTATATGAATATTTGGTTTAGAATTTTATGGATTATTTCTGCTTTAATAGGTTTATTTGCTATTGTATGGTCAATATTGGGTACAACGGCAAATTTCCAGAGAGGACTAGACTTAGTGGGGGCAGTAAATTTAGTCTTTATTGGAGGTCCCGTTTTACTAATCGTTTTGGTATTTGTTGTATTGTTAATTAAAGGGTGGAATCCATCTAGTTTAGTGGCTAATGCACTTATTGTTTCTGGTATTGTTATACTTTTTTGTTTTTCGGGCTCAAAACAGAAATCAGTGCTTGACGAAATGAATATCGGATAAAATTGGAAAAACATCTGCTAATCCTGTATTGTTGTAAGTCCCCACCCACAACAAAAGGAATAGACAGATGCCAACTCAGTATATCAACGAACTGCTCGACATACCAGAGCTAAAGATTCACCAACTGTTATCCGTTCATGAGGATGAAGTTCACATAGAAGCCGTGCCGTTAGATGACAAGCAAATCTGCCCATGCTGCGCTTCGGATCAAGAAGTCATTCGGAAGGGAAGCAATGGTATGCGAACCGTCCGACATCTATCCGTTTTTGAAAAGAAAACCTATCTGCACGTGCCGACTATTCGCATGTTTTGTAATAGCTGCGAAGCCGGGTTCGTATGGATATATGATTTCGTTGGTCCCAAACAACGTTACAGCAGGCTTCTTCGCTCCCACACGGTCGAACAGGCTCTTGGATCCACGGCCGCGCATAGCGCCAGGATGCAGCAAGCGCCGGCAAGTACCGTACAACGTATGCATAACGAGGCGGTTCCTGACGTTAGCGATGCGCTCTACGAACAAGTGTGGGAAGAAGCCAAAGGAACGTCTGAATTGGTTCTGGGTGTCGATGACTTCGCGATCAAGAAAGGTCATACGTATAACACCGGCATTCACAACCTTAAAGGCGAGACGATGCTGGACCTGCTGCCGGGCCGAAAGCTGGAAGCCCTGCGGGCGTATGCCCAGGCACATCCGGAGTTCCTTCTGCTTCACCCGAAGGCAGTGGTTATGGATCTGGCTCAGGCCTACCACACTTGGATTGGCGAGTGTTTTCCGAAAGCGATTCGCATCGCAGATCGGTTTCATGTTCACGGTTATGTAATTGAAAGCGTGCAAGAAGTTCGGAAAACCGTTCAGCCTACACTGTCGCCGCGTGCCAAAGCATACCTGAAAGCGAACCATCGCCTCCTGAATCCGCCTGCCGAAGCGCTGAACGAGGAAAGCAAAAAGAAGTTGGACGCCATACTGAGCTACTCCCCGCTGCTGCGCAGCGTGTGGGAATGGAAAGAAGCGTTCACGACTTGGTATGATTGCTCGCCTAGCTATGTCGTTGCCATGCTGGGATTTGAGCGTTGGTGTAAGCAAGGCGATCAGATCGACCACGCCGCCGTCCAAAGTGCGCTAAAGACCATGCGTAATTGGCAAGAGGAGATCGTAAATTACCATCTATGCCGATGGACAAACGCAACCGTAGAGGGCCGCCACAATCGAATTAAAGCCTTTCAACGCCGCCATTATTTTACAAGGAATCGCAGTCGCTATAAGGCGGGTATTCTGATCGAATGTAACCGCCATCGGATGTTGTGCTAATAATCAAGCACTGATTCTGAGGTTGAACCTTTTTTCGATTAGTTTATTTCAGAACACCAATACTGAGGGGTGGCTAACAGAAAAAATTACAAGTGACGATATAAAAATGACCACCGATCAGAAATATGAATATAGATTAGACCTAATTAATATGTTTCAAAAAAATAGCCATGCAAGGTTATATGTTAGGGATGCTGTATCAGATGAAATAAAGAATATTGATGTCGAAATTAGCACAAGGACCATTGTAGTTTATACAGAGAAAAGCTATGGAACTCATTGGGGATACCTTGAGCCGACTAATGAACCAGACCGTTATATTCTAAATACAACTGAAGATCTAGGTATACCAGAAGAAAAATTTGAGGTGGATATTGAGAAAGGAGTCTCAAAAAGATTGGAGTGAAATGTTGTGGAATCTGAATTGCCAAATTTCATTTGTTCAACAACCCGTTCGAATCATCAAACACACGATTAGCTTCTAGGTGAATATAACGAAGCAAAGCCACTAAGTCAGTTAATCGCTTTTCATTTGAACAATAATAACGCTCAGGACGGAGCCGCTTAATATTTATTGCTTCGTAGATTAGCCTGTGCCAGTGTTGCGGAACAGTTGTAATTCCGTAATATCCAGCCTCGACTTTACTCTTTATATTATGCTCTTTTATTGTGTATAGTTGCCGTAACATACCAAGTGTACACCATTCAACTGATTCATCTAGCTGCTTAGTAAAACGCTCTTGGTCTGATAATAACAATTGCTTCTCTAATCGCTCTATCCAAGTAACCCAGTAGTTATTTAGGTTATCAATTACATACCCGAGTAAAGATTTAATTTCTACCTCATAATTTAAGGATTGTTCCGATCCAAAGACCTTAATTCCATGATTTTTTAAAGTCCACCACGTAATTGGATTAATATCAGCACCGTACCCATTTGAATGCACATGTTTATTGTAGTAGGTTATTAAAGGACTAATTTCACTTTGCGGTTTTCCTAAATCATTATCAAGCAAATAAGCTCCCATAATGTCAGCCTGTGGAAACACATTTTCGACCTCTCGGTGAGCTGCGGAAATTGCCTGGATATCGGAAATGTTAAGCGGCTCTCGAAGAATTGCAATAAAATCTATATCGCTAGAACCTTCAATATAGTCTCCTAATGCAACCGAACCATATATGTAAACTGCTGCTATATTAAAATTTTTCACACTTAAAGAATCACACAACTTTTTCATAGTTCGTTCAACTACTTGAGGTAACATGAATAGCTCCCTTCAAATTCTGCTCTCAGGCGGTTATTGAGAAATTTCAAGCGTTGGGAGTTGCTTTGAAAAGAATGTAAGCTGTAAGACCTTGAGGAGAATGTCCTTCAAGGTCTTTTTTATGGCCTACACAGTGCTGAGTTGATCAGGTGGCTATGACTAACAGTAGTTACCCTCATTCATCAGTACGTTATTGGGATGATAGCGCTTTCCTTTTGGGAAATGCTTTCTGACTTTTGCTTAACTTAATGGTCATCCCGGTAAGCCTTTGGCGACTGCTTGTACACCTTGGAAAACTGCCGCGTGAAGTAGTTACTGTCATTAAACCCGCATTGGTAGGAAATATCTGTTATCGGTAGTCTGGTCTGTTTCAAGAGAGTACAAGCCCGGTCCAAGCGAAGTCGTATGAGGTAAGACATGGGTGTTGTCCGATAATAAGCTTGGAAAATCCGGTTTAAGTACCGGACAGAAATGTTCGAATGATTAGCGATATTTTCCAAAGTAATGGATTCAAGGTAATGATCCTCAATATAAGAGATCGTATTCGCCAAATGCATCAGATTGTTAGGTATGCTGGTTACTTGACTGCCATAATGCCTGGATAAATAGACAACAAGCCCCATAAATTGTGAAAGGATCATGGACTGGTATCCTTTAAGCTTATTCGTAAATTCTTCGATCATAATTGAGATTACGGAAAAAATATGCTCCAGATTGGGGATACAAAGCCTGGGCGTAGCTGCATCCGAATGATAGTTGCGATAGAATGGCTCAATTTCGAAAAGGGCCTGATATCCGCTGGAGATTCTCAGGTCCTGACCGATGGCCCGTAATATTTCGGGTTTATACATAATATTGCAAATTTTGAACTCATGAGGGTCTCTATAAGCATGAACAGATTCCCCGCTTATGACAAATACATTTCCTTTTTTAATAAAATGTGTGTCGTCATTGACGATGTGGGTTGCATGCCCGTTCAACACAATTACAAGCTCAGAGAATCCGGAGTGCTGATGCAAAAATGTATTATCATCATGCCCGCCATATTGAATAAAAAAGGGGAATTGCTCGTCCTTTGTAAACCAGTCCAGGTATACGCTGTTCATTACTATCCCTCCCATTTCTTGTGAAAATATGTCTTAATCATGCTCTAAGTCGGGCTACAAAATCAAGGATTAAAATGTGTAATTAGATGTCTAGATTGTGCTTATTTTGATACGGAATAATCAAGGTTATCACCATTTTGATTCACTATAATACTATTTGTATCGAAGATATGAGCTGAAGTCGAGGATAAATGAAAGCGCTCTTAAGTCTTCTTCAAATTCATATCTTGAACAGCAAATTATGCAATTAGGGGGAGTTAGATGAGTGCCATATCGCCAAAAGCAGCGAAAACTCCATTGGGCGGGAGAGAAGGGGGCTATATAAAAGGAAAATATAAACTGTTCCTGATTGCATTTCCCTTTTTAGTAATTGTGTTTCTGTTTTCCTACCTGCCTCTGTATGGCTGGATTTACTCACTATATGATTATTTTCCGGCGATTCCATTGTCCAAAAGTGAATTTGTCGGTCTGCGCTGGTTCACCATGATGGTCTCCAATGAGGTACAGCGCGCCGAGATGGTCCGCGTTCTGCGCAACACGTTTGCTATAAGCTCGCTTGGGATTCTGACCTCTGTGCTTCCAGTTATCTTTGCTATTCTGCTGCAGGAGATTAAGAGTACGAGGTTCAAGCGAATGGTCCAGACGTTTACAACACTCCCCAATTTTATTAGCTGGGTCTTGGTATATTCGTTTGCGTTCATGATCTTCTCTGTTGATAACGGTTTTGTTAATAATCTTCTGCTGGATCTGGGCTGGATTGATACACCGATGAATATTCTTGCATCCGACAAGCATACATGGCTGGCCATGACGCTGTGGGGAATCTGGAAGGGATTGGGCTGGGGAGCAATTATGTACATCGCAGCCATTACCGGGATAGACACTGAATTATTTGAAGCAGCCAGAGTTGACGGAGCAAACCGCTTCAAGCAGATTCTGCACATCACCGTTCCGGGAATCATCCCCACCTACTTCGTACTGCTGATCTTATCCATCGCGAATTTCATTAATAACGGCCTAGATCAATATTTCGTTTTTGCCAACGCAATGAACATGAATAATATCGAAGTGCTGGATCTTTATGTGTATAACATTGGGATGGCGAATTCCAATTTCGGTTTTGCCACTGCTGTAAGCATTATGAAATCGGTTGTCAGTTTGTTCCTGCTGTTTCTGGCTAACGGATTATCCAAGGTTGTCCGCGGCGAGAGCATTATCTGACACTGAGAAAGGAGACGAATGAAGTGGCTAGAAAAAAGAAGTTCAGTATATTTGATCTGCTCAACTATACAGTGTTGGCCTTGTTCACCTTGGCTTGCGTCTTTCCGTTCTATTACTTGCTCATCAATACAATAAGCAATAACGACCTTAGCAGCAAAGGACTTGTAATGTTCTACCCCAAAGGCCTCCAATTCTCTAACTACAAGCACGTGTTCCAGATTCCCGGTCTTACCCTAGCCGCCGGTGTTACTATGGCACGTACTGTGATAGGAACTGCCTTAACAGTTGCTGCATCGGGATTGCTAGGCTATCTTTTTACAAAAAATGAGATGTGGGGGCGGCGGTTCTGGTACCGATTCTTGGTAATCACCATGTATTTTAACGCAGGGTTAATTCCCTGGTACCTAACCATGCGGAATCTGGGATTGACGAATAATTTTTTGGCTTATATTGTGCCCGGCATTGTGTCGCCTTTCTTTATCATCCTGGTCAAAACTTTTGTGGAATCAACGCCGATTGCTCTGCAGGAGTCTGCACAGATTGATGGTGCGGGATATATGACTATTTTTTGGAAAATCGTGATGCCGCTGATCACACCTATTCTGGCTACGATTACAATTTTTAGCGCGGTGGGGCAATGGAATCAGTTCTATGACACCTTGTTTCTGATGACGGATTCAAAGCTGTTTACCCTGCAGTTTATTCTGTGGCGGTATATGAACGAAGCCTTGTCGATTGCTGAAATTATGAAACAATCCGCTGGCGCAGGCATGCGAGGCAACGTATCTATCCTGCCGACTCCCACCTCGATCCGTACGACAGTCTCAATTATTGTCGTCGTTCCTATCCTGCTCGTCTATCCTTTCTTTCAGCGTTACTTTGTGAAAGGTATTATGATAGGTGCGATCAAGGGCTAGTGCGATCATCTTTAGACGGTGTAAGGAGGTGAGAGACCTTATTCCAGGCAATTGCAGCACGATGGTTTTATGATTTAATCCATATTCAGGGAGGTCATTGCAAGTATGTTGAGACAAAAAAAGCGGTCATTTATCATGTTACTCCTGTGTCTCGTTATGGTCTTTGCCACTGCGTGTAACAATAGTAGTAATAATGCATCTGAAGCTGGAAGCAGTCAATCGCCTTCTCAATCGAATTCGGGCGGGCAAGACAGCAGTACAGACACATCCTCAAAGAGCGATGTTATTACGGACTGGTCCAAGGAGCCGGAAGTGACCCTGTCAGTATTCTCCCTTCTGGCCAACTATTCCGGCGAGCAGCCGGGCTGGTTCGCCAAGCTGGTTAAAGACAAATTCAACATCAAATTGAATATCATTCAAGGAAGCACTGACCGGGTCGCTACACAGATGGCGTCAGGCGATTTAGGCGACCTCATTGTCGGGATGGGCGGCAAAAACTTCACCGACTCTATAAAAGCGGGCATGCTCTTGGATTGGAAAAAGGATAACCTGCTTGATAAATACGGCAAGAACATGCAGAAATATGCTCCAAAGGCGCTGGAAGCAAACAGCAAGCAATACGGTAACGATACCTCCATCTACGGGATTGGCAACAATGTAGGCAATGGTGAGGGGCCAAGTGAAGGCGCTACCATGACATTCGGCCCGTATCTTCGCTGGGATTTGTACCAGAAGCTCGGCAGTCCCGAGATCAAGACCCTGGATGATTATCTTCCTGTCTTGAAGCAGATGCAGGAGCTGCAGCCGAAGAGTGAAGCGGGGAAGAAGACGTACGGATTCTCACTCTGGTCAGACTGGGATGGAGATTTCTCCACGCTGGTTAAGGTCACAGCACAGTTTTACGGATATGCAGAAACAGACGGGTTTAACTCTGGTAACTTGATTCTTGTCAAAGCAGACGAAGCTAAATATCAACCGATTCTGGATGACAATAGCCATTACATGAAAGGACTCAAATTCTATTTCGATGCGAATCAGATGGGCCTGCTCGATCCGGATTCCCTGACCCAGAAATTCGGTGATGTGTCGAACAAAATTAAGGACGGCCAGGTGCTGTTCGCCCAATTCCCTTGGCTGGTCAATACGTATAATACGCCGAATCATACCTCAGAAGGAAAAGGCTTCGCATTGGTTCCATTCGCGGAGCAGAAGATTTACTCCAGCGGCTTCAACCCTTACGGGAGCAGTTGGATGTGGTCGATTGGGGCCAAGACAAAGTATCCGGAACGGGTAATGGCATTCCTCGATTGGATGTATTCACCGGAAGGTATTGAAGAAGGCTACAATGGTCCCAAAGGCATGGCTTGGGATTTGGATGCAAACGGCAAACCAACCTTAACCGAGCTGGGACAGCAGGCCATGTACAATCCTGATACCCCTCTTCCGGATGAATATGGCGGAGGGATCTGGAGTGAAGGAGCGGGTAACTTCGGTAAGCTTAACAATGGAACCCTGATTACTTCTAGCATTAACCCTGAAACCGGAGAGCCGTATGATTTCAATCTATGGAACTCGACATTGACACGAAATCCTGATCCGGTTACGAAAAGCTGGCGTGAGGCAATGGGTGTGCTGACTGATAAGGAATGGTTTGTCAAAAACAATCAAGTGGCAGTCTCCAAGCCATTCTTCAATGGCCAGGCGCCTGTAGAAGAACCTTCGGATATCAAATTAAAGCATAGCCAGGTGGGCAAGGTAATCAAAGAATTCTCTTGGAAGATGATGTTCGCCAAGGATCAGACCGAATATGACAGCCTGAAGCAGCAGATGATTACGAAAGCTAAAGGTATGGGCTATGACGATGTAATCAATTGGGAGCTTGACCAGACGACAAAAACCGTATTCACGCTCTACAAATAATAATTAGAAGCCATTGTTCATCTCCTGCCGCTTGGACCTTCTTCAGGAAGTCCAATCCAGCGGTGGGATTTGAGCATGGCTTTTTTTTGTTGATTATTGGGATGATTTAACAGTGAATTCCTGTTATGATCATCAGGAATTCACTGGACAGATATATTCATCATTGGCAGCCCGATTGCAGGAGAAATCTTAAGGTAATGTTAAGGTTAACCCTGATTAACTGAAAGGTATGACAACTAAGATGAACTTACAGCTCGAAGGTGATGAGCAAGAAGAGAGGTGAAACCATGAACAAAACGATTCTGATTGTAGATGACGAGAAGGAAATTCGTGAGCTTCTGCGGTTATACATAGAAAAGGATGGCTATTGCGTGATACAGGCTGAAAATGGCTTGGAGGCGCTTAAACAGGCTGGGTCCGCACGGATTGATTTGGCTGTCATCGACATTATGATGCCGGAGCTAGACGGCTATCAGCTTATCAAAGGGTTGAGAGAACGCAGCAATCTTCCCATTATTGTTGTGAGCGCCAAAACAGAAAATCATGAGAAAATATTGGGGCTTGACCTTGGGGCGGACGATTACGTGACAAAGCCTTTTGACCCTTTGGAGGTCACTGCCCGAATCAAAGCTCAATTACGCCGCTATGACGGAGGCGCGGCAAATTCCGAAGCGGCTTTACTGACGGCAGGTGAGCTGTGTATGGATGTTTCCGCTTGCATCCTTAGCTTCGGCAGCGGGATAATCCCTCTTACCGCCACGGAATTTAACATGATGAAGCTGTTTATGCAAAGCCCCGGACGTGTATACACCAAACAGCAGATTTATGAAGCTGCGTGGCAGGAGACAGCCATCGTAGACGACAATACGGTGATGGTCGCCATCAGCAAGCTGCGCGGCAAACTTCCCGGGGACGGCGCAATATCTATCGGAACCGTCCGGGGATTGGGGTATCGTCTGGAGATGCGTACATGAAGAAAAGACGCAGTTTCAAAAGAATCATCATGCACAGGTACATAGGCTATACCACTGGAATTGCACTGACGCTTCTGGTATTGGAGTTCTTATTCAGTCTGTTTACATGGAATAACGGGATGAACTTCTCGGAACTGGCGTCATCCCCGCTGGCCCAGGGGACAGAAACCCTTCAAATCACGCTTTCAGTTTTCTGGATTCTTATCACAGTTGCGGTATATTTTATGGGGATTGTCCTTTTTGGGCGCGGAATTAACAGGAAAATCATGGAGCCTGTACAGAAAATGGAAGAGGGCTTCAGGGAGGTTACTGCCGGTCATTTGGACACTACGCTGGACTTTGAAACAGAAACAGAATTTGGGGAAATGCGGGATGCTTTCAACTTTATGGCGCGAAAGCTGAAAGACTCCGAAGAAAAGCGAATGATAATGGAAAATGAGAGAATGCGGCTTTTTTCACACATTGCCCATGACTTGAAAACCCCCATGACAACGATTTCCGGATACGCGGGGGCCTTGGCTAGCGGTATGGTGGAGGAGCCGGATAAGCAGCGGGAATACCATCTGGCGATAAAAGCAAAATCCGGGCAGGTGAACCAATTGGTTGACCAGTTGCTTTCTTATTCCAAGCTGGGTACGCCGCAATACCGGATGAATTTTGCGAAGGTTGACCTTGTAGAGCTGCTTCGTGTAGCTTGCGCCACTTTGTTTGGTGAAATCGAAAGCAAGCAGATGAAATTGGAGCTGCGGTTGCCGGACAATCCAGTATTTTGCATGGCGGATTCGTTGGAGACCAACCGTGCTATCGGCAATCTGCTGACAAACGCAATCCGCCATAACCCGGCGGGCAGTCTATTGTACGTGGGGCTGACGGATGAACCCGGCCGTATTGAGATACACATTGCCGATAGCGGAGCGGCTATCCCGGAGGCCATCACCGGAAATTTGTTCGAGCCTTTTGTTTCCGGCAGTGATTCAAGAAGTACCAGCAGTGGAACAGGACTTGGACTTGCCATTGTGAACAAGGTAATGGAACAGCATTCCGGCGAGGTTTTCGTATTGGACGCCCCCTCTCCTTATACCAAGATGTTTGTCCTGAGTTTCCCACAAGTTTCAGGACACCGAAAGACGGAGGGAGAATATGTATCAAAAAATTATCAAAAATGATATACGCAAAAATAAGCTGATTACCGCGACGATTACGGCGTTTATCCTCGTTGCCGCCATGCTGACCGCTTTGGCGACATCGCTGACAGTAAACCTGTTCGGCGCTATCGACAATATGCTTCTTTCGGCAAAGTCGCCCCATTACATGCAGATGCACACAGGCGACGTAGATCTGGAACAGTTGCGGAGCTTCGCGGACGCTAGTGACAGCGTAGAGGATTATCAGGTGCTGGAGTTCCTCAACATTGAGGGCGCGGACATTGTCATCGGGGACGATTCCCTTGCCGGAAGCATACAGGACAACGGCCTTTCAGTGCAGGGCGGGAAATTCGACTTCCTGCTTAACTTAAACGGCGAAGTCATCCATCCCGCTGACGGCGAAATCTATGTCCCCATCTATTACATGCGGGAAGGAAACGCAGCACTTGGCGATACGGTGACAATCCACGGCATTTCCTTTACCGTCGCGGGATTTTTACGGGATTCTATCATGAACGCGGCGATGGTAAGCTCCAAGCGGTTCCTTGTGAGCCAAGCGGATTTTGAAAAAGTCCGTGAGTTCGGACAGTTAGAAAACCTTATTGAGTTCCGGTTGGCAGAGGACGTTTCCTTCCCGGCTTTCGAGGCGGCCTATCAGGGCGCGGGGCTTCCGGCAAACGGTCCGCCCGCTATCACTTACACTCAAGTGAAGATGATAAACGGCATTACGGACGGCATCATGATTGCCGTGCTGGTGTTGATAGGCGTCCTTGTCATCATCGTGGCGTTTTTGTGCATCCGCTTTACACTACTGGCAAAAATCGAAGAGGATTATAAGGAAATAGGTGTACTGAAGGCCGTTGGGATGCGGGTATCACAGATTAAAAAGCTCTACCTTGCGAAATACGGCGCTATCGCAGGTACGGCCTGCGCGCTGGGCTTCCTGGCCTCCCTGCCACTCCAGACGGCTTTCATGCAAAACATCCGCCTGTACATGGGCGAAAGCGGCAGCCCGTTACCCGGCTTGCTCTGCGGGCTTTTGGGGGCGGCGGTAATCTGCGGGGTTGTCATGCTGTATGTGAACGGCGTGTTGCAGCGCTTCCGTAAAATATCTGCGGCGCAGGCGGTGCGGTTCGGCGCGCCGCAGGAAAAATCGAAATCGGCCAGAATCCTCCGGCTGAGTAATAACAGGCTCTTTTCCCGGAATATCTTTCTTGGAATCAAGGATGTTCTTTCCCGAAAAAAACTGTATGTCACCATGCTGGTGGTGCTGGTCATTTCCTCATTCATTATGATTGTACCGCAAAATATCAGCAGCACCATTTCTGCGGAAAGCTTCATCACCTACATGGGCATGGGAATTTCCGACGTTAATATCGGGGTGATGCGGACACAGGTAGAGGACGTTCTGGGGAAGGCGGGAGAAGTTGCTGAAGTGCTGGCGGCGGATAAGAATGTTGAAAAGTATGCTTTATTCACCGGCAAGATGTTAGACCGGAAGGCGGACGACGGAACCATGGAGAAGCTGCGGGTGACATTTGGTGACTATTCCGCCTTTCCTATCACCTACTCCAAAGGCCGTGCGCCTCAGTCGGAATCGGAACTCGCTCTCTCCGTCCTCAATGCCAAAGACCTTGAAAAAACCGTTGGGGATGAAATCATTGTAATCGTTGACAGCGCGGAAAAGCACCTGAAGGTCTGTGGGATATACTCCGATGTGACCAACGGCGGCCGAACGGCGCAAGCCATGTTTGACGCAAATAACGGAGATGTTTTGAGTGTCGGCATAGCGGTCACGTTCCATGACCGCCAGAGTGTAAAAGCGGCAATATTACAGTACAGGGAACAGTTCCCCTTCGCCAAGGTTACCGGCATCAACGAAAGCATCGGGCAGATGCTCGGCTCTATGCGGGACACCATCCAAATGGCTTCCGCCGTCGCTATCGGGGCAACCGTCCTGCTCACAATACTGGTCACAGTGCTATTTATGAAAATGCTGGTGACGAAAGACCGTTATCCCATTGCCATACTGAAATCAATGGGCTTCACCGGTGCGGACATTCGCGGGCAGTATCTTACGCGCTCGATTACCGTGCTGGCGCTGGGCATAATCATCGGCACAATTCTGGCAAACACGCTGGGAGAGCTTGTCGGCGTGGCCATCGTTTCCTCCTTCGGTGCAACAACCTTCCATTTTTCGGTAAACTCATGGTTTGCCTACCTCGTTTCACCTCTGCTGATTGCGGGTTGCGTCGTGGCCGCCACTACGCTGGGCATTTCCGGCATCCAGGCCTTAACAATTTCCAAACATATTAAGGAGGTTTAACAATATGAATAATATTATTATAGGTGACAATATCGTGAAAACCTTTGGCAAGGGTGAGGAGCAGGTCAAGGTGCTGAACGGAGTAAACGTGGAAATTGCAAAGGGTGAGTTCGTTGCCGTGATGGGGCCGTCCGGTTCGGGAAAATCCACACTGCTGTTCGCACTCAGTGGCATGGACGGGATTACATCCGGGTCGGTGAAATTTGGCGATACCGAACTATCTAAGCTTCGCGAAAACGCGCTTGCTGATGTTCGCCGGACAAAAATGGGCTTTGTCTTTCAGCAGCCTACTATGCTGAAAAACTTGAATCTTTTGGATAATATCATCCTCCCCGCCGCGCATGAAGGGAGAAAGGATACAGCAAAACTCACACAAAAGGCAAAAGCTCTGATGAAGAAAACAGGGATTGCCGGACTTGAAAGCAGGGATACTACGGAGGTTTCAGGCGGCCAGCTTCAGCGGGCCGGTATCTGCCGCGCCCTGATCAATGCGCCGGAGATTCTCTTTGCCGACGAGCCGACCGGTGCGCTCAACTCGAAATCGGCGGAGGAAATCATGGGGCTGCTGGTGGACATCAACAAAGAAGGCACAGCCATATTGCTAGTGACCCATGACACGAAAGTCGCAGCCAGGGCTGACAGGGTTCTGTTTACGAAGGACGGGAAGATCGTTTCCGATCTGCCGCTACAAAAGCTCAGCGGCTGGGACATGGAGGCGAGAGGGGAAAAGGTACTCGCTGAGATGGCGGCTATGGGTATTTAAATGCTATTAATACAACCCCGACCTTGAGGCAAAAACACCTCAAGGTCTTTCTTGTATCCCTCTGAAACAGTCCAATTTGTATCCCACTCTCTACTACTTCATCAACTCTGATTTCATCCGTCTGCCTTTCTTATACAGAAAGGTATACAAGAGCAAAACTCCGCCCAGCAGCGTATATGTAAGCTTGCCCATAATAACGGAGCCGGGAACAGAGAAGCCGGGGTCAAGCGTGCTGAGCGATAGCGGATAGGCAGTGAAGAACTCTGCGCCGAGCAGGTCAACCGCTGCCGGGAGCGGCAGCAGATAGAGCAGAAGGAACAGAGGAATCAGCACAAACAGCAGCAATGCCGGGCGGATGGAGCCCAGCAGCAGGCCGAGTCCCAGCAGAAATACGGGCACCGGCAGCAGAACCATCAAGGTTGGGGCCAGCAGTGCAGTTACAGGTACAGATGCTCCAAATAGAACAAGCAAGAAAACGATGCCCAGCAAGACGGTGCAAAAAGCGAGCACAAGCCATGCGGTAGCTGCTGCAGCGCACTTAATCGCGAGATGCCGTGCGGGTGGAATCGGCGTTGCGGCTGTCAGTGTCTCGACACGGCGGGCCTTGCCGGAGAAAAAGCTCCACAACAAGAAGAACAGCGCGACGGACAACAGGGGCAGCATTTGGGCCAGATAACTGCCAAAGCTCCAGGGAGAGAAGGGGGCGGTATGCCCCACGCCTTGGACCGTCCCGGTGCTGAGAATCTGCCAGCCCAAACAGAGAGAGATTGCGGCAAAGCCCCAATAAAATTTGCTGCATACAATCATGCGAAGTTCATAACAAAAGATCTTATTCAAGCTTCAGTTCCTCCTTCGTTAAGCCGCAGGCATCCAAGAATTGCTGATAGGTCAAATACGGAGCGTTAGGGTCGATGTCCCGGTTGAAGAGACCGCTCAATATGTCATCCATGTTCTTCTCCCCGCCGACAAGCTGCTCTGCTTTCAAAACAATTAGCGGCATTTCGGAGTATTGCCTCATCTGAGACAAGCTGTTGGCCAGTTCCGTCCGATAGGATTTCGGCAGTTTCTCCATATACTCCGGATTGCGGATGTAGAAATTCTGGTAGTAGCCGTCCACCTCGGCCTGCCAGTGGTCCACATAGTTTTGTTTGGCGTACGCTTCCCCGTACAGCTCCTTCATTAGGCGATAGGTAGTGTAGACTGTGAGCCCTTCCGAGGTCCAGATTCCTTCCGGGTCTTCCTGGGAGAACATATTGCCGAGGCCCCACCACTGATGGATAATTTCGTGCGCCAGCACCTCATTGCCGCCAGCGCCTTTGCGGGAATCCTTAAGCCCCTGCTCGCTAAAGCTGTCCTCTCCCATAACACTGGCCCCGTTGCCGGCATAACCTCCACCCGACGATCCGATTTCAACAATTCTCATCCTGCCGTCCTTGTAAAATTGCAGCGGCCCGTAATGTGTAGTGCAGTACTCAAATACTTGTCTGATAACGTCATCCACACGAAATTGCTTCATAATGGCCGCATGCTTGGCGCTGTACCAAAAATCCACGTCAATGTCTGCGGCTTTGATGCTGTGCGAAGCGTAGTCACCCGCATACAGGATAGCGCTTCTTCTGCTCGTGTTAACTCTCCATTGCACAGTGCCGTCCAAATGTTCACCGGTTTGCACTGCGGTTTCCGTACTGAAGAACACCGGCGTCATGCCGGAGGGCAGTGACAGGTCGATGATAGAGTCAGGATTGCCATCCGGTTGCCAGTCAAAGTTCAAAGGAATGGGAGCGAAGCTCTGATTGGCCAAATAAACATAATCTTTGCTGATTTGTTCAGTTCCACCTTGAGTAAGATCCAGAATATTCCATTCCTGCGGAAATCCCCCGTATTCAAGGGAAAGCTCGATGTTCTCTTCGGCGGGAATATCCACCTCCATCGTTTTTGCGTTCAACTCGTCATCAGCCAAATCCCGGAAGGAAGCGGCCTTGCCGTTGGCGGTAGCGGATGTGAAGGTGTAACCCGGATTGACCGAAAAAGAAACGGTCTGGGTCTTGCGGCTGGCGTTCAGCAGTTTGAATACGGCTCCGCCACGCTGGCGTCCGGCGGCAAGATCGGGGTTCACTGTTACATGAATAGACGAGATGGTGACTTGTTCATTGAATGGGATGTTGTCATTCGCAGCCATATTGATCTCCTTCTTGCTATGGTCCACAAAGGGCTGTGCGGTGTAGGTCAGGCATCCGCCAACCGCCAGTACTCCCGCCAGCAGTGGCACATAGAGCTTGCGGAGGTTCAAGGCCAATGAACTGAGCAGACCTTTGTTATATCGCCGCACACCGAGAAAGGAGGCAATCCAGGCGGCGCCGAGAAGCAGCAGCCAGAACAGGCGGTTCCACCACACCGACCTCAGCAGCCGGGAGGTTCCAAACACATCGGACAAATAGCTTATTGACGGATTAATCCAGCGGAGCAGCCACTGCTCATCCCAGACTAGTAAGCTCAGCAGTACAAATGCGGCAAACAGAGCCAGCGTCAGATCCAGCCGCCGGGTGATGTGATAAGCCGCTGCCGTGAACAAAACGGCAAAGATCATGGCAGGTAGCATAACGGCCAGATATACCGTTACATAAAGGTCTAAACGGAACACAGCACCGGCCTGCGCGTGTGTAAAAGGAAACCAGGCCAGCAGAGTCAAACTTTGAGCAGCAGCGGCAGCCAGTATTAATGCCAAGGTTCGGACTGCCGCCGCACTGAAGGGCGACACGATAGCATCTGTCAGCACGTCCGTGCGCGTTCGATGCACCCGGTTCAGTTCAAGGGCCGTCAGCAGGGCAAACAAAACTGCTCCTGCCAGTGCACCCGCCATTGCGGGATTACCCAGATAGGTTCCGTTGACAGAGGTGAGGTAACTACTGCCCGAGTAGGAGGGTAACGGGCGATAGACCCACACCCCCAAAGCTGGTGCCACTACGGTGACTGCCATAAGCAGCCAGGTAAGCCGGTCCTGAAGGAGCCGCCGGGTTTCCACTCGCAGCAGGGAATAAAAAGTCATTGCAGGGCGCCTCCTTGTTCAACTAGAAACAGATAGGCATCCTCCAGCGTTGGCTCTACCGGCTGGGCATAGCCGGGCAGTCGGTCTGCCACGCCCCGGCAGGACACGCCCCGCGCGGTGTTGACCCGGGATGTAATAAGAATCGTAAGGCCATCGTCATTGGCTTCGTCTTCCATAAAGACGCCCACATGCCCTTGTGCCAGCCGGATAAGCTCCTCCGGGCGTCCGGTGAACAGGACTTTTCCGTCATTTATGACGATAAGCAGATTGCACACGGATTGCACATCTTCAATAATGTGGGTGGAGAGCAGCACGATCTTGTTCTGGGCCATCCGGGAGAAGAAATTCCGGAAGCGGATGCGTTCCTCAGGGTCCAGTCCTACAGTCGGCTCATCAAAAATAAGAAATTCCGGCTCCCCAAGCATCGCCTGAGCAATGCCTACGCGTTGCCGTTGTCCGCCGGAGAGCGTGCGGATACGGGCTTTGCGCTTATCCTCCAGACCGGTGTCGGCAATCGCCCTGTTGATCGCCCCCTTGCTGTCCGGGATGCCTTTGAGTGCAGCCATGTAGTCCAGAAATTGCCACACGGTAAGCTCGTCGAACAGGCCAAAGGTCTGCGGCAAATATCCCAATTTGGACTTTAGAGTCTTCTCACAGGCTGACAGGGGTTTGCCGTCAATCCTAATGGAGCCTTCTGTAGGCAGGAGACCCGCCACCAGCAGCTTCATCAGCGTGGATTTGCCGGCGCCGTTTGGTCCCAGCAGACCAATCAGATTAGGGGTTTCGAGCTGAAGGCTTACATCCCGCAAGGCTTGTTTGCCCGCAGGATAAGTCATGCTCAGGTGGTCAACAGTTATTTGCATGTTGCTAGTGCTCCTTTCTGAGTAGAGCTTCTTAGAGTGCAGGGAGACTTGCACCCTGTTGCTGACAATAATAGAGACTTTATTTGAATCAGCGTTGGATTTAACTTGTAGATTGTATGGAGCTATAATTAAAGGTTACTATCACTTCGACACTATTGTCAGAATTTTTGATCCGGCACTTCGCGCCGTGGCGATCCAGAATGATTTTGGTAATGTGCAGCCCCAGGCCGTTGCCGCCGCTCCCGCGATTGCGTGAAGACTCAACCCGATAAAACGCTTCGAATAGATGCGGCAGGTCATTCTCAGGGATCGAGGCATCGCTGTTTTTGACGATCAGAACGGGAAGGCTGTCTTCTGCAGACAGGGACACTGAGATGGAAGCACCCTTGGGGGAGTAAAAAATGGCGTTGGTGATCAGATTGGCCACTGACCGGCCCAGCAGCGCCGTATCACCTTGCACTGCCAGTCCCGGAGCTACTTGTACTTCCAGCGTTTGCTCCTTCTGTTCAGCCAATTCTGCTGCTTGTTCAGCTTGAGAGAGGATGAGCGAGGACAAATCGACGGCTTCCCGCTTCAGGGTGAAGCCGGTATTCTCCAATCTGGAGATCTCCAGCATTTCGCCGACGAGGCCCTCCATACGGTTGGTCACAGCGAGGGAACGCAGCAGATATTTGTCACGGTTCCGGTAAATGTCCACGCCTGCAAGCATCCCGGATATTTGTCCCTTCAGGATGGTAATCGGTGTTTTTAATTCGTGGGAAGCTGCGGAAAAAAACGTCATCCGCTGCCTTTCAAGCTTCATCTTCCTGTCCAGTTGCTCGTGCAGGGCGGCGTTGGCCGTCTGCAATTCGGCAAGAGCGGAGGACAGGCGATTTGACAGCTCGTCCAGATTTCGGCCCAGCACCCCGATTTCATCCGTACGATTTTCCTGGCATCGCCATGAAAAGTTTAAATCGGCCATTTTTTGCGAAATCGCGCTAATGCGGACAATGGGTTTTGTAATATGCCGGGAATAGAACATCGCGCCTAGCAATGAAATCGCCAGCACGACCAGTGCTAAATAAGGCCAGACCTGCGTCAGCGCTTGTTTTGTGCGGTTTACGACTGTCAGGCCGGAAAAAACCGTCAGAGTATAGGGATTGGCTGAACCCCGAAAAGTGAAGGGATACGAAGAGGAGTCGCGTGTTATAGAAATAGCATTGTCGCTATCCGGGCTCATGACCTCAACACTGCTTGCCTGTGTGGTAGCTGTATCAAGCTTGTCTCCCGGGCTATTCGGGATGGAAGCAGTTACAGAAATGTTCGGGTTATCCCTGAGGATTCCGCTAATCCCTTCGGAAACAGGCAGGTCTATTTCGCGGCCCTCCGCATTCAGAACCACTACCTCGGCTCCGGTCTCAATCATGAAACGCTCTAAGATTGGCCCGCTATCCTTCAGTACAGTCTGCTCCAAATCATTCAATAGCCGGACAGAGCGGATCTCCAGATCATTCTTGACGATGGAAGTAAAGGTGATCGGGGTGGTCCAAACGATAAAAGCATAGGTTATGCCGCAGGCTGCTGCGAGAATCAGCGCCGTAATCATAAATACCCGTGCCGTCAAGCTGCCACGCAGCTCCTTAATTTGTTTTTGCAACACGATATCCCACCCCCCGGACCGTTTCAATATAGTCCCTGTCCAGCTTTTTTCTCAGGTTTTTGATGTGACTGTCCACAATCCGCTCATCGCCAAAAAAATCGTAATTCCACAAGCGGCCTAGTAAAACCGTACGGGTCAATACCCGCCCCTGGTTTTGCAGCAGCTCCCTCAGCAATTCAAATTCCCGGCTGGTCAAATCCAGCGGCTGTTCGTCCACGTTAAGCTGATAGGCGTCCAGGTCTAATACGAGATCTTTGTAAACCAGCAGGTGGTTATCCGCTTCGTCGCTGCCCGTCCGGCGCAGAACTGCGGCGATTTTTCGCAATAGAACCGGCATGGAGAAGGGTTTGGTTACATAATCGTCAATGTTTAAATCGAAACCTCTGAGCTGATTTTCTTCCGCATCCAGAGCGGTAAGCATAATGATGGGAAGGCTTGATTCACGGCGAATCAGCTCGCAGACCCCGTAGCCATCAATTTTTGGCAGCATGACATCCAGCAGAATCAGGTCCCACTTTTCATGATGAAATAGATCCAAAGCCATAATTCCGTCGTCCGCAGCCCCCGTCTGGTAGCCTGAGTCCCTCAAATACGCGATGAGCATTTCCTGTATATCCGGTTCATCCTCAATCACTAGAATTCGTTGCATATGTATCACTCCCACCTTGAAGTATAGCGTATAAATTTGGAAATTGGATGGATTCTGGTCATTCGGGGATTGTTGACTATATAATGATAGGTAACCTTTTCCCGCGAACGTGGCACTTAGATAATGAAGGAGGCAGGCACATGCTGCATATTGTCAACGGTGATGTTGTCGGCGACATGCTGAAGAAGGGGATCGTCCAGGGCGATGTGCTGGTATGGAGAGAAATTTACTCTTCCGGTCCCATATTTGAAGAACTTTCCGGGCCAAAAGAGCGCATTGGGCGTGCCCAATACTTGGAGCAAAGACTCGGCATCCCCTCTGCTGAATACATAGCGAACTGTGAGGAACAAGAGAAAAAGCTTCGCAATTCAGCCCGGTACCACGAAATCGTATTATGGTTTGAGCATGACCTGTTCGATCAGAGCATGCTTGCTTACCTGCTGCATTGGTTCAAAAGGCATAAGCTTGACCGCACGAAGCTAAGTCTGCTCTGTATCGGAGAGTTTCCGGGAATTGAGCGGTTCCACGGTCTTGGCCAGCTTTCGCCGGACCAGCTCAAAACCTTATCCGGGACCTGGCGGACGATCGGGCGGCAAGAAATGGAGCTTGGAAGCGGGCTGTGGCAGGCATACGCATCTCCAGACCCCGTTCTAATGGCTGATTTGCTGGAAAAGAAGAGAGCGGACCTGGAAGCTTCTGCCCTACCTTTTGCCTACGAAGCCTTCAGAGCCCATTTATCGCGGTTGCCTTCGCTACGCTCCGGTCTGGGGATCGTGGAACAGACAACACTTGAAGCCGTACGGGCTGGAGTCGGTACGCCGCTGGAGCTGTTCCGTCAGGTTACGGACACGCTGCATGTTCTCGGCATGGGGGATCTTGAATATTGGAAATTTCTCCGCGCCTTGGCGGTGGGCAGCCATCCTTTAATCAGTATTGACGGCGTGATAAAGGTGGAGGATTTCAGGGGAATCCCGGGCTTTCTGAACCGTCATGTGGCCCTGACTGAGCTGGGGGGACAAATATTGGACGGAGCGGCAGACCGCGTAGCGGTTCAAGGGATAGACGAGTGGTATGGAGGCCTGCATTTACAGGGGGATGACGTGCCGTGGCGGTGGGACAGCTCAGCCGGGAGGCTGGCAGGGAGAACATTTTAACGGCTGCAACTGACGAAGGGTTTTGGAAAAGGGTGCTGAGGGATCTCCTTGCTGCAAGGGGATCTTTTGTTATATTTACCAATTAACTGGTTTGAGAAAATGATGGGTGGTATGATTGGATTATAAATCCGCCAGTGGGCAATGAAATACGGCCTACGTCATTAAGTGAAAAAAAATACAGCTTTGTGCCTTTGGAATCATTGTAAGCCAATGAGATTATATTCTAAACTGATTAAGCCGATGTAATAACTACCGGGCGAAACAAAAACTAAACAGAGTAACCTTTTGGAGGAGAGTACCATGGCTAGAAAACATTTTATTTGCAGTAAATGCGGCTGTAAAGATTACGCTGTGGATCAATTCCAGGCTACCGGCGGCAACTTTGCGAAGCTTTTTGATGTTCAGAATAAGAAATTCATAACGATTAGCTGCCAGGAATGCGGCTACACTGAGCTGTATAAGGCGAACACGTCCACCGGATTGAATATACTTGATTTTTTGATAGGCTAACCCTTGCAAGTGCTACTCAATCCAATGGGGAATGTGGTGCTTAAAATACCGTGTAACCTTCTCCAGCTCGGACGTTAGTATAAATCCCGGCCTGTGTCAGGACCTCCAGGGACAGTCTGGAATTCTGAAAGGTATTTGCCGCTTGATCCTCTTGCAGTATTGCATCTTTGGGTATTCCTAACCGGACCCCTTCATCCCGTAAAAATGCCCACTCCGTTGTCCCCGCATTAGGGGTTGCACCTCCTGAAGGAAGTACAAAAGGCGCCAATCCCTGATGGTATGGTATAAAGCTGCTCCCCTCTCATATCGGTATAATCCATATTTTAGCTTAATACTTTGCTCCTATTGCATTTAAGATGGAAGGGGAAGTAATCTTTTACATAGAATGATAATTAGTGATGGCAGAAAGGGCAGTTTTTAGCCGCATTTTTCAAAAGGGGGCAGAAAACAGGCATGACCTATTCACAAGTCACCAAAAATGCATTGGCCCGCTCACTCAAAAAGCTGATGCTCACCAAGCCGCTCCACAAAATCACCATTCAGCAGCTTACCGCCGACTGCGGCGTGACCCGGCATACCTTTTACAATCATTTTCAGGATATCTATGAGCTGCTGGGCTGGGTTTATCAGACCGAAATTATTGAAGGGCTTGAGCAATACCGCAATGCCGCCGGCTGGAAGCAAGGGTTCCTGAGCGTGCTGTACTATACCCAGAGCAACAAAACCATCTGCCTGAACACCTTCCATTCCCTGGGGCGTGAGCATCTGGAGAAGTTTCTGTACGGCGTGATTTATGGCGTCATGATCAAGGTTGTGGAGGAGCTGGATGCGCTGGAGGAGGTGCAGGCAAACGTCCCGGCCAAGCAGGAAATCGCTGATTTCTATACACTGGCTATACTGGAGCAGGTGATCCATTGGCTAAAAGCGGGAGCGAACTCCGACCCGGCCCAGATCGTGGGCAAGGTCGCCCGGATTATGGACGGCAGCATCTCCCGCAGTCTGGCTAAATACCAAACCGCTGCGATAAAATGAGCTAAATACTATACTTGAAAAGGTGAGAAGTAGCGGAGGGGAAGTTTGGAACTGGAGGAGCGGTAGCGACCGCCTTTATGTTTGGATTTCTACCGCAGCTAGCGGTTTCAATCAGGAAATCCAAACATAACAGCGGCCGGAAGTCCAAACATTCCCCGCAGTTACGGCCATTCACCAAGAAGACCCCAAAGCTTCAGCTCATTTTATCCAAATAAATGACACAATTCCCGCCGTATGTGTAAACCCTGTACAGAAGCGGGTAGCTGTCCATAGAATTCTTTTCTCCCGCCGGGTATAGTGAAGCCATTCAAAGGCACTTAACCTGGCGATAGAGGAAGGGACGGAAACTATGGGAACTTATCAAAGAATTCACCCGCTGGTACAGGAAGGCATCGCATCGAGAAAAGCATATCTGATCGGAGGAGGCATCGGCTCGCTGTCGGCGGCGGCTTTTCTGATCCGTGACGGGCATATACCCGGCCGGAACATTCACATTCTGGAGCAATCGGCCGTTTATGGCGGTTCGATGGACGGAGCAGGCAATGCCAAGGATGGCTACAGCGCCCGGGGCGGACGCGAGATCGAGGAGCATTTTGAATGCTTCATGGAGCTGTTCGGCTTCATTCCATCGCTGACCAATCCCGACCGGACAGTGCTGGACGAATTCCGTGAGCTGAACCTTGCCGAGCCGATTGAATCCCACTGCCGTCTGGTGGAAAATGCGGGTCAGAAGGCCGATTTCTCCTCACTCGGACTGTCTACGGCGCATGCGCTGCAACTGGGTAAGCTGGCAATGGTGACCGAAGAGAAGCTGGGTGCGGTGACGATTGAGCAGTTTTTTGACCCAAGCTTTCTGGAAACGAACTTCTGGTATTTCTGGCGCTCAATGTTCGCCTTCGAGAACTGGCACAGCGTGGTTGAGGTCAAGCGCTACATGGAACGGTTCATGCACCTGATTTCGGGAATGAATCAACTGAAGGGCATACTGCATACGGAATACAACCAGTTCGATTCGCTGATTCTTCCGCTGATGAAATGGCTGGAGAGCAAGGGCGTTCATTTTGACAAAGGGCACCAGGTTACCGATCTGGATGTGGATTTCAGCGGCGGCGAGAAGACCGTTACAGCGATTCATGTCCTGGTGAACGGAGCTCCGAAGAAGATTTCAACCTCGCGCAGCGATCTGGTGATGGTAACGAACGGCTCCATGACAGAGAATTCCACCCTTGGCGACCTGGAGCATCCGGCGATCCTCAACCGTTCGGTCACAGAGCGCGGCTGCTGGAGTCTATGGGAGAAGCTTGCCGCCAAATCCCCGGATTTCGGCCGTCCTGAAGTGTTCTGCGGGGATATCGACAAGAGTAAATGGCTTTCTTTTACGATGACTTTTACAGATGATGAAATCGTATTCCCTTACCTGCTGGAGCTGACCGGCGATCTGCCGGGGATGGGCGGCGTGGTCACGATTAAGGATTCCAACTGGATGATGTCGTGGACCGCACCGAAGCAGCCGCATTTCATTAACCAGCCGGACAATGTGAAGGTGCTGTGGGCGTATGGCCTCTTCCCGGATGCCCAAGGCAACTACATCCAAAAGAAAATGAGTGATTGTACCGGACGCGAGCTGCTGGAGGAACTGTGCTACCACATCGGGCTGAAGGACCGCATCCCGGAAATTCTGGCTCATACCACCAACGTCATTCCTTGTATGATGCCTTATATCACCTCACAGTTCATGCCGCGCGTTGCCGGCGACCGTCCGCAGGTTGTACCGCAGGGCAGCACGAACCTGGCATTCCTCGGCCAATTCGCCGAAGTGCCGGACGATTGTGTGTTTACCGTGGAATATTCGGTGAGATCGGCGATGATGGCCGTCTACAGCCTGCTGGCGCTGGAAAAAGAAGTGATTCCTGTACATCCAAGCAAATTCGATGTGCGTGTGCTGCTGACCGCCGTACGGACCTGTCTCGGCAACAAGCCGCTGCCACTTGACCAGACGCTGGGCCAGCTTTTATCGGGAACGGTTATTTCGAAGCTGCTGTAACATGAACATTAGGAGTCCTGAGAGCCATTGCTGGCAATTGGGACTTCTTTTTTTTTTGCGCATCGGCTCAAGACTCTTCTTAAGAGAATTAAAAATCATAACCAGTGACATCTTTCGACATCTTATTGAAGAAAATAGTGCTATTATGATATAAAATTTCCTCTGGAGGGACCCGCTGTGAAAAAGATACTGGGCAGAATCGCAGTCGCACTGCTGCTGTTGACGTTTGTGGCTATTGTGCTGTGCTTCTATTTTGACAAGTTTACGTATGCGTACTCCATAATCCTGGTGCTGTTCTTCATCTTTGCCGGGATGGGCCAGATCTACAAGCTGAAGAATGATGAGTATATGTTCCGCAAAACAAGCCGGCGCTATGAGTATGAGGATTACACCAGATAGAGTGCAAGCATTACCCATAAACTTCAAAACCAAAACCCCGGGCAAAAGTCGCTATTCTAGGATGCTTGCCGGGGGTTTTTTGCTGTGCTCAAAGGCGGATGCCGCCCGGAGTTTACATTTGCCCATTGCCAAAATACGGCTCTTTCCTTTACAATACTATAATGATAATGATTATCAATTTCATGAGGAAAAGGTGGAAGGTATGAGTCTGCAGTCAGCAGCCGGTAATAAGGCTGGCCAGCGACAGAATGACGTGAAGCTTCGTTCACGCCCTTGGGCAGCTACGCTGATCCTGATCGGTGGCCTGATTGCCCTTGTGCTGGGCATTGCAGTATCGGTCTCGTTCGGCGCTGCGGATATTAAGCTGTCCGTGGTATGGAGCGCTATTTTTCAGTTCAACCCTGATATTACGGATCATCAGATCATTCGTGAGCTTCGGCTGCCGCGCGTGCTTGGCGGTGCTATGATCGGTGCGAGCTTTGCAGTAGCGGGAGCGATTATGCAGGGAATGACCCGCAATCCGCTGGCGGATTCAGGGCTGATGGGCATTAATTCGGGCGCAGGCTTTGCGCTGGCGCTTTGTTTTGCTTTTTATCCGAATCTGTCGTTTATGTATTTGATTCTATATGCTTTTGCGGGGGCGGGAGCTGGTGCAGGTATTGTCTATGGCATCGGGGCGTTCGCCAAAGGCGGACTTACGCCTGCAAGGCTGGTATTGGCAGGTGCGGCCTTCAGTGCACTGCTCTCGGCACTTAGCGAAGGTATAGCACTGTATTTCCGAATCGGACAAGACTTGGCCTTCTGGTATGCGGGAGGCGTAGCAGGAACGAAATGGTTCCAACTGAAGATTATGTTTCCCTGGGTCTTCGGGGCAATTCTTGGGGCAATCGTATTATCCCGCTCCATTACCATGCTCAGTTTGGGTGAGGACATTGCTAAGGGGCTGGGGCAGCGCACCGGCCTGGTTAAGCTGGCGGGCGCTGTGCTCGTTCTGATTCTTGCTGGCTCGTCGGTATCTGTCGTGGGGGCTGTTGGCTTCATAGGCCTGATTATTCCCCATTTGACGCGGCATTTGGTAGGCGTGGATTACAGGTGGATTATTCCCTGCTCTGCTATCCTTGGCAGTCTGCTGGTGGTATTGGCCGACCTGGGTTCCAGAATGATCATTCCGCAGCATGAAACCCCGCTGGGCGCGATTATTGCGCTTATCGGCGTTCCTTTCTTTCTGTATCTGGCCCGCAAAGAAAGAAGGGAGCTGTAATGGTGCAGAGAACAACAAGAACGATGTCCTCCGATGCGGCTAGACGCAGACGCGGACTGCAGGTGCTGGCTGTTTTGTCGGCTTTGATTGTGATTGTGTTTATTGTCAGTATGAATACAGGATACATACGCTTGACTCCGCTCGAGTTGCTGGATACGATGCTCGGCAAGGGAACGGACAAGCAGGAGCTGATCTTGTTTGACTTCCGGCTGCCGCGGATCGTCATTTCCGTTCTGATTGGTGCGGGGCTAGCAGTTTCAGGCGCGGTGATGCAGGGGGTATTCCGCAATGACCTTGCCGATCCCGGAATTCTGGGGATTAACGCCGGAGCGGGCCTTATGGTAATGCTGCTGGTATCCTTTTATCCGACAACCTCCGCTGCGCCTGTATATTTGCTGCCGCTGGTGGCATTTGCCGGAGCGGCCCTTACGGCTGCCTTGATTTATATTCTTGCTTACAAACGGCATCAGGGCATTTCCCCGATTCGGCTGCTTCTGACAGGGGTAGCTGTTGCAGCGGGCATGAGTGCAGCAATGATTGTGCTGACCCTGCGGCTGGACCCGGACAAATATCAGTTTGTCGCTACTTGGCTGGCGGGTAGTATTTGGGGAACCAACTGGAAATTCGTGCTTTCCCTGCTGCCCTGGATTGTGATTCTGTTACCCTTTGTCTTTTATAAAGCGAGGGTGATGAATGTACTGAATCTGGGCGAGCAGACCGCCACCGGTCTTGGAGCGGCAGTAAACAGGGAGCAATTTCGCCTGCTTGCAGCGGCGGTAGGGCTGGCGGCGGCAAGTGTTGCCGTGAGCGGCGGAATCGGGTTTGTTGGGTTGATTGGACCGCATCTCGCCCGGCGGCTGGTTGGTCCAAAGCATCAGTTGATGCTTCCGGCTTCGGCGCTGCTTGGATCGCTGCTGGTCATTACGGCGGATACGATTGGCCGCTGGATTCTACAGCCTTCCGAAATTCCGACCGGGATTGTTGTAGCCGTTATCGGCGCCCCTTATTTTCTTTATTTGCTGGCCCGGACCAAGGCCTAACTATATCAGTTGAACTGAATTTAGAAGCTGAGATTTGTACAACTGAAGACTTACATTATACCTATGGAGGGATATCATGAAGAGTCCACTGGAGTTATACGATGTGACCATTATTGGCGGAGGTCCCGCCGGGATGTATACAGCCTTCTATAGCGGTATGAGAGATTTGAAGACGAAGCTGATTGAAGCGAAGGAAGAGCTGGGTGGCAGAATGCTTATCTATCCGGAGAAAATGATCTGGGATGTGGGAGGCGTTACCCCGATTCTTTGCCGGAAGCTGATTGACCAGCTCGCAGAGCAGGCCCGGACCTTTGATCCAACGATCATTTTGGGGCAGCAGATCATTGCCCAGGAGCGGCAGGAGGACGGCACATACCTTCTGACCTCGGCTACCGGTGAGCAGCATTGGACGCGTACAATTATTCTTACCATCGGCTACGGTATCCTGCAGATGGCGAAGCTGGAGATTGAGGGAGCGGACCGTTACGAGGTGACGAACCTCCATTATACTGTGCAGGAGCTGGAGCCGTTCCGCGGCAAGCGGGTGCTGATTTCCGGCGGAGGGGATTCGGCGGTGGATTGGGCCAACGAGCTGGAGTCCATTGCTGCCAGCGTGACGATTGTACACCGGCGCGATCAGTTCGGCGGCCATGAGAAGAACATCGCGCGCATGAAGGCTTCCTCCGTTGATGTGCGTGTTCTGCATACGGTTAGCCAACTGCACAGCACCAATGGGGAAGAAATTGACAAGGTTACGGTCAGCCATGTTGAATCCGGCGCAAGTGAACAGCTTGAGGTGGACGCAGTGATTGTGAACCATGGTCTGAAGAGTGATTTCGGCCCCCTGAGAGAGTGGGGACTGGATATGGGCGAATGGTGTGCGAACGTCAGCGGGAGACTTGAGACGAACCTGCCTGGTGTTTTTGCCGCAGGGGACTTTGTAGACTACACCAGCAAGGTCCGGCTGATTGCCGGTACCTTCACCGATGCGGTACTGGCACTGAACAGTGCAAAGCTGTATATAGATCCTGAGGCTCCCAAGGTAGCCTATGTCTCCTCGCATAATGACCGGTTCAAGGAGAAGAACAAAGCGCTTGGTGTAAGCGACGAACACTAGCAGGCATAGTATTACGGAAGTACGGCACGCTAAGAGGCCGCCCGTGTGTAGAGAATTCTACATGCAGGCGGCCTCTTGCTGCTCTGTGCTTGAGCCTATTCCATAAGCTGCATAAAAAGGGGATAGCGGGCGAATAGTATGATCAGGAGGTGCTGATAATGGCTATTCGAAGAAAAGAACCGAAAACAACCGGAAAAGCTGATGACAGCAGTCAAAACTCCCCGCTCTCCCACAGTCTTGAGGATAATTTGCAGCAGATCAGAGAAGGTTTGGGCGACAGCCTGGATCTGACGATACGTCATTTCGAGCCGCTTGAATGGGCGCCTCAGGTTGCTGCTGTCTATATGGTAGGCATTAACGATAAAGAAACCGTAGATGATTTCATTTCACATGCCATGTCCTTTCAAGCGTATCGCGGTGAAGAGGAGCCCAAGGGGTTAACGGGCATGGATGTTCTAAATTACATGAAGGAAAAAGCGCTGAATGTCGGTAAGCAGCAGCCTGTCACAAATCTAAGCGAGCTGTTTGCCGCTCTATTATCCGGGAACACCATCATTCTGATTGACGGTCAGGATGAAGCGCTCAGCAGCAACACAAGCGGAGGCGAGGTCCGCAGTGTCTCCGAAGCGGGAACCCAGGTGTCGATCCGCGGCTCGAAGGAAAGCTTTACAGAAACGATTTCAACTAATATATCTCTTGTCCGCCGGAGAATCAGGAACCCGAATCTATGGGTAGAGTCGATGAAGCTGGGTGCGGTGACCCAGACGGATATAGCGATTATGTATATGCATGGAATTGTGAACGAGGAGATTCTTGGGGAATTGAAGAAGAAGCTGCAGGAAATTCGGGTAGATTCGATTTTGGAATCGGGCTATATTGAGCAATTGATTGAAGAAAGCGGGTATTCACCGTTTCCTACGTTATATAACACGGAACGGCCGGACAGCGTTGCCGGTAATCTGCTGGATGGAAGAATTGCTGTTTTTGTGGATGGAACGCCTTTTGTACTTATTGCTCCTACAACTTTTTTTATGTTTTTCCATACCGTAGAGGATTATTACCAGCGGTTTGATATTTCGACATTGATCCGTTTACTACGGTTTCTCTGTCTGCTCATTTCTATGTTTGGCCCTGCCATTTTTGTTGCAGCGCTGAACTTTCATCAGGAGATGATTCCTACTCCACTGCTGATTAATTTGGCTTCACAACGGGAAGGGGTTCCATTTCCTGCTTTTATCGAAGCCTTGATGATGGAGGTTACGTTTGAAATTATCCGCGAGGCGGGAATCCGCCTGCCCTCACCGATCGGACAAACCGTATCTATTATTGGAGGTTTGGTTCTTGGACAGGCGGCGGTTCAGGCGGGAATTGTCTCTCCAGCCATGGTTATCGTAGTTTCATTAACGGGGATCTCAAGCTTCACCACTCCTGCATTTAATATGGCGCTCTCTGTACGTATGCTGCGTTTTGTTATCGTGTTTATTGCCGCGTTTATGGGGCTGTATGGCATAGCCATATTCAGCATGATGCTGGTAGCCCATTTATGCAGTCTGCGTTCACTTGGAGTTCCTTATATGTCGCCTATGGCTCCGTTTGCCCCGCAGGATCAGAAGGACACTTTTATCCGTTCACCTATTCATTTCATGAAGATCAGGCCGCGCCTGGCAGACAAGTCCAATAATGTGCGCAAGAAGGCGGGCAAAGGCAGCGGCCGGGGAAATAGCAATGAGAGCTAAAATGATCGCTTGCATGGCTCTATATTTGGGACTCTCCCTATTGCTGACCGGCTGCTGGAACAGCAGGGAATTGAACGACCTGGCGATTGTGAGCGGGATCGGGATTGATATGGTGCCTGGCACGGATAAATATCGGGTTTCATTTCAGGTAGTGGTCCCATCGGCTTCTAACACCAGTCAAGGGGCAAGCAGCGGCCAATCGTCGATTACTATTTATTCCTCAACCGACAGCACCATCTACGGAGCGCTTCGCAGAACCTCAAAGCGGGCGACCCGGAAGCTGTTTTTTGCCCATACTCAGCTATTAGTGCTCGGAGAATCTCTGGCAAAAGACGGGATCAACGATGTCTTCGACATCTTCGAAAGATCGCATGAGCTCAGGCTGAACACGACAGTGCTGGTCTCCAGGGATACGGATGCGGCTTCGGTTCTAAAGGTATTATTGGCGCAGGAAAGCGTTCCTTCTATTGGGCTGGTCAAAAAGTCGGACAACACTGCAAAGGTGTGGGGAGAGAACCAGAAGATCAATGTTTTTGAGGTAATTAATGATATCACCGGAAATGGCGGTATGACCATCAGCGGGGTGCGGATTATAGGCAGCGTGGAAGATGGCAAGAAGAAAACGAATCTGGATCAATCTGAGGTACAGGCAGCCATACTGATGAGCGGTCAAGCCGTGTTCAAGAAGGGAAAGCTTATAGGCTGGATCGAAGGCCCGGAAGCGAGAGGCGCGGGATGGGTAGTCAACAAAATTCTGGAAACCAATTTGAACGTTGACACTAGTGATATGAAGAATGCCGTTGCCGTCAATGTGCTGTTTTCCAAATCAAAGGTCAAGGTAGAGATCGTGCAAGGACTGCCGGTTTTTCATGTCCTCATCACTGAGGAAGGAAATATTTATGAAACGAAGACCTTCGTGGATCTGAGCAAAAATGCGGAAATCAGGAAGCTGGAAGCGGCCCTGGAAAAGCAGACGAGGGTCGAAATCCAACAGGCTGTGCAGGCGGCGCAAAATATGGAATGCGATTATTTGAACTTTGGAAATGAATTAAAACGCGTTAACCCGGACGTATGGGCAACTGTAGAGAAGGATTGGGAACAATTATTTGCCAAAGGAACGCTTGATCTCAAGATTAAAGCCTATATCCGCGGTACCGGAATGAGGCTGGCCCCGTTCGCGGCCCCTTGAGAGAGGAGCGCTTGGTTTCTAATGAACAGATAGGGTGAGCTAAGCGATGAGAAAAGAAGTCGTCGGACCAAGTCAGTTATTTTCTATGATCGTGCTATTTGAATTCGGAACGGCGCTGGTTGTTCCTATTGGCCTGGAAAGCGGCCGTGCGGTATGGCTGTCCATACTGATGGCCTTGCCTGGAGGAGTAGTGCTGTATTTGATCTACAATGATCTATACCGGCAGTTTCCGGGTCTGACCATCAGCGGCTATACCCAAAAAATACTTGGCAAGGCTATCGGCTGGCCGCTGAGCCTGCTGTACATTCCGGTGCTGCTGTTCAATAGCTCCAGAAATTTGCGGGAGGCGGGCGACCTCCTCATCTCGGCATCCTATGACCGTACACCGATCCTGATCATCACTTCGATTATGGTCATTGCTGTAATGTTCATTCTGAACAAAGGCATCGAGGTATATGCCAGAACTGCTGAAATATATTTTTGGATCATGATGATTATGGGGGTTATCTGCAATTTTGTAGTAATTGCTGCAGGATTGGTTGATTTCAAGCACCTGTTTCCGCTTCAGATCAAGGATTTACGGGACGCTTTAAGCTCGGCATACCCCAGCATCTGGATTTTTCCGTTTGGAGAATTGGTCTGCGTCACAACGATACTTCCATTTTTCAGCAAGGTTAATAAAGCGAAGAGAGTAGGCGTAACGGCAGTGATACTAAGCGGGCTGCTGCTCACGATTACCCATATGGTTGAAATATCGGTGCTTGGCGAGGATATGTACAGTAGAGCGGCTTTTCCAATATATACGACTATTACACTGGTGAACGTAGCCAATTTTATCCAACGGCTGGATGCGCTTGTCATTTTAACCTTGATTATTGGCGTGTTTTTTAAAATGTCGATCTATAGTTTCGCGGCAACGGTAATCACTGCAGATTTATTTAAGGTTAAGGATTACCGGAGAGTGGTTGTGCCTGTGTGTGTGGTTGTTCTGTTCTGCTCCTTTGTCAGTGCGGAGAATTATTCCAGTCATCTGAACGAGGGAAAGGAATTCCTGAAATATATTTTGCCTGTATTATGTGCGTATATTCCCATGTTTCTATTTGTTGTCCACCATATACGTAAACGGTTTGGCTGGTACGATTAGCTCAGGAGCGGGACTTCTTGTTCTTCTTAAGCGCCTCCCATGCTGTAACGGCAACGGGGAAACAGAGAAATGCAATGAGGATCACCAGCTCCTGAAACGTTGTAGTGGCAAAGACAGAACCTAAAAAGTTGAACGACTTGGAAAACGGGGTTCCGGTCAGCCAATCAATGGATATCACGATGGTTAAGCCCAGTATGGCAAGCACCAGGTATATAAAAAGAATTTTCATAAGGTTAGTCTCCTTTTCCCTTGATAAGGCCGTGTGACCCGGCAGGATAAAGATATTATCCCCAGCTAGAGAAGCTGATAACCAAATCTTTGGCTGGCTGCTTCAATGGAAACCGAAATTCTCCCTATAAAAAAAGGACGGATCAACCGTGCAGGCTAATCCGTCCAGACTCGTGCAGGATGCTTATTGTGCTTTGGTCAGCCAATCGGCTAATTCCTCGGTCTGCGACAGAACGGCAATCGGGTCATAATACCATGACCGTTCCTCTTTCCACACATAGAGGCGGTTGTTTTTGACGGCAGGAAGACTGCCCCAAATGGGATCATCCTTATAGTCCTGAACGGTTCGCTGGTTATCCGTCAGGATGATATAATCTCCCGCGTATTTGCTCAGCACCTCTGTAGATAATTCCATCCACTGCTTCTTCATGATTTCGTCAGCGACTCCGCTTGGGGGCTTGCGTCCCAGCGCCTGATAGATCGGCTGTCCGCCGCGTCCGAAATTATCGCCATAAGCCCATGTGGACTTGTCGGCATGCTCCATAATACTAAATGTTGCATCTGCGGGAATGGCCGCATCCACCTTGGCTTTGGCAACGGCAATCCGCTTGTCGTATTCCGCCAGCCAGTCCTTCGCTTCCTGCTCTTTGCCCAGCAGCTTTCCGAAATAAGTCAGCTCCTCATGAGCGTTCTTAAGTTCTCCGTAAGGGACAATAACTGTTGGCGCAATCTGGCTTAAAGTCTCGTAGCTGTCGGCATTTCCGGAAATAATCAGATCGGGATCAAGTGTGATGATGTTCTCCGGCGACATCTTCCCATAGGTTCCGGTATCTGCCACACCGGCCAGTGAATCCTTATAATATATATTTTGCAGGGTTAGGCCAGGTGCCCCAACGGGGATGATATCCAGCGCGATCAAGCTGCCAAGGTATTCCTCGGCTACAATTCGCTTCGGAGCCGTAGGAACTTTGATATCTCCGTTAACAGTAGTTACAGTTTTGAATGTAGCCGGCCCGGCAGTTTCAGTCGGTTGAGCAGAGGGTACAGGAGCCTCCGTAGCGCTCGTATTTGCTGCCGGCGGATTTACCTCTGCATTATTTCCACAGGCTGTAGCCATAATGGCCAGTGTCAGCAGCAAGGGGAGAACGAGCCAGCGTTTCCGGGTTATGCTGCGCTGTTGCAAGATTTTCAACGAGTATGCCTCCTTATGTAGAACGATTATCATTCTCAATAACACTTTACAGAGTGCACTCTATAATGGCTATGTCTTGATGTGATCTCTCCTCATGTAAATTTATGATATCAGGTGCTGCATAAGGAGCTTCAGTTGGGCCAAAGAGGAGAGAGGATCAAATCCATAGAACAATTCAGGCTCGTTCAAGTGGTATACCTGTGTGTTGCGGACTGCATCAAGCTCCAGCCAACGGCTGGAGTGCAGCAGAGTGTTGAACCGCATCTCACCTTGTGGGGACGAAGGGCCGCTGGTAATAAAGATATGGTCGGCCGGATAGTCGGCAATGCCTTCAATAGAAGTCTCAACATAGCCTTTGCTAATGAGGCCTTTCCCGGTCAGACTTAGAGGCGGCTTAAATCCAAGATCTCCGTATATGATCTGGCTGCCATGCCCATAGCTGCTGCTGAAGCAGTATGCTGATTCTTCTCCGAACTCCCAGACAATGGCTGTTCCCCGCGGGCCAATCAGCCGGTCCAGCCTTATGTTGGCGTCGTGGCACAGCTCATCGTATCGTCTCAGCCAGGCATCCGCCTGGGCCTGACGGCCGGCAATCCCGGCAATCAGCCGGAACTGTTCACGCCAGCTCATCTGCATGTACGGCAGCTCAATGAGCGGAGCCAATGGCAAAAGCTGCTTGCTCTCTTCGGGAAGAGCGTAGCTGATAATGACATCGGGACGGGCTGCTGCAACCGACTCGTAAATGGAGGTCGCGCTGCTGGCCTCGCATCTCAATTTTTGCGCGGAGGATACCCGCTCCAGGCTTTCCATCCAAGCGGAGTAGACGCCTAATAAGGGCATCACCTCAATGGCCCGCAGGCTGGCGGTATGGTTGAAATTCAACGATACGATCCGTTTGCTCTTGCGCTGGTAAGCTGTAGGGGAAATGCCCACTACCTGCTTGAATTTCCGGCTAAGGTAAGTGCCTTCGCCATAGCCGACCTCCAGTGCCAAGGCGGTCAGATTCGGCGCGCCGGTCAGAATTCGCTGTTGGGCTCTGCGTATACGCAGCAGTGTTACATAGCTGTTGAAGGTTTGGCCGGTATTCCTGCGGAAGGCACGGGAGAAGTGCTCCGGGCTTACTTTAGCAAGCTCTGCCATATGGCTTCTGGTCAGATCCTCGTCAAAATGATTTTCTATGTATTGCAGCGCCTGTTCAAGCCAGTGAAGCGGCGAATCGGCCCTTTCGAGTATTGTACTGTGCAGCTCGGCCAGTAATTCTGTGAACAGTAGCTGCACGGCAAAGGGTTTCTGCGCTTCAGGTTCATTCCAGGCTTTGAACAGCCTGGATGCCAGAGCACAAGCATTGGACGTGCAACTGCCCAGCGGGACACTGCTGTTCAAGGGGCTGGTGCTCTCTGCTGGCAGGGGCATAACAGAGTATTCAATCCACACGCCTTGAAGCTCATATTGCGGACGCAGTTCAATGTCCAGGGTGCTGTCACAGCAAAGCACGCTGCCAACGGATATTTTGCAGCCTTCTCCATCAATCTGAATATCGCCGCTGCCTCCCGTTACAATCATTAATATCGAGGAGGGCTGCCGGATGCCTGGTTCTGTGGAAACGGATAGTCCGTTAAGCGCTGCTATCTTCTCCGGGACATAGAAACTATGGGGATTCGGAAATCTACTGCCGGAATGCCGGGAATGCATAGGTCTCAGTCACTCATTTCGTTGTTGATAATCATTCTCATTATTAGTATAACAGTCTTTCACACTATTGACGATCCTCTGAATAATGGCTAGAGTTGAGAATGATTTATCAGACGGGTATTAGTGCTCAGAAGGGGGCGTGGCCATTCATGACGACCTGGAATTTGCAAGGGACGGTCAACCATTTGCTAATCTGCGGCGGCAGCAGTTGCCGGAAACATAAAGGTGAAGAGGTAGCCGAAGCCATAGAGGATGAGATTGAGAAGCAGGGCGCGGCAAGCAGGATACACACCACCGTGACCGAGTGCAACGGAAGATGCTCGGATGCTTGTATCGTAATCTCCTATCCTGAAGGGGTATGGTACAAGGAGATGACGCCCAAAGCGGGCAAAAAGCTGGTGCGGAAGGTGCTGCAGGGGGAGCAACTGGAAGATCACATGCTATACACCTATGACGGAGGGCTGCGGGCCGCGACTGAAAAGGGTGCCAAGGGTAAAAGGAAGAAGTAAAAATTACATCGAATAAGATCAAAATACCGTCAAAGCGCTGACGGTATTTTTTTTATAATGTTCACAGAGGGCAAGACCTATAACGAAACCATTGAGGTGCTAAGACATGGGGCAAAATATTGAGACTTTAACGAAAAAGCCGCCGGCTGTGCGGGGGCGCAGGGCCTGGTCGCTGCAAAGGGGCGAGACGCTGGCCGGACTGCTGTTCGTAAGCCCGATGCTGATCGGGGTAACGATTCTTGTGCTGATACCCATCATTGCCACGCTGGTGCTCGGCTTTGCCGACTGGAACTTTGTGCAGGGCTTTGACGGCATCCACTGGGTGGGGCTGCAGAATTTCACCAATCTGCTGCAGGATGATATGTTCATCCGCTCGGTGCGCAACAACTTTATTTTTCTGCTGACAGTGCCGGTATATTTACTGGTGTCGATGGTGCTGGCAATATTGATTGACCGCTACGTGTATATGAAGGGCTATTTTAAAATCGCCTATTTCGTCCCTTATGTATCCATGACCGTTGCCGTAGCCATTGTATGGCAGGTGCTGTTCCAGCCCTCCTACGGACCGATTAACGAAATGCTGAAGGCCATCGGAATCTCCGATCCGCCGAAGTGGATTGCCGATCCGCATTTTGCACTTATCTCCATTATGATGATCTCCATCTGGATCTCTATCGGCTTCAACATGATTATCTATATTGCCGGACTGCAGTCCATTCCGAAGGATTTATATGAGGCTGCCGATATTGACGGAGCAAATGCCTGGACCAAGTTCAGACGGATCACCTTCCCGCTGCTGTCGCCGACGACCTTTTTCCTGCTTGTAACCGGTATCATCGCCACCTTCAAGGTATTTGATATTATAGCAGTCCTGACTCAGGGGGGACCGATTGGCTCTACAACAATGATGGTCTGGTATTTGTATGATACAGCTTTTGTCAATCTGAAGGTTGGGTATGCTTCCGCCATTGCTGTAGTGCTGTTCATATTCGTCATGCTGATTACGTTCGGCCAATGGCTGGCAGAGAAGAAATGGGTCAACTACTAGACAGAGAAGTGAGGGAAGAAAACCTATGGAAACGCGTACAGGCCCCGATTGGGGTAAAATTCTCGTTACAATGGTAATGTTTGCCGGAAGTATATTGTTCCTGCTGCCTTTTATATGGATGCTGGTTACTTCATTCAAGGTGGAGTCGGAAGTGTTCGCTTATCCGATTCAGTGGCTGCCGAAGCATTGGAATGCGATTGAGAACTACAAGGAGGTCTGGTTCGGAGATTATCCGTTCACGCTGTATTACTGGAACTCGATTAAGGTGGCGGTGATTACGACTGCGGCGTCCTGCCTAATCTCGGCTATGGCTGCCTACGGCTTCTCCAAGATCAAATTCCGCGCCAGCAATATCCTGTTTATGATTGTGCTCGTTACCTATATGATTCCAGGACAGGCTATTCTGATTCCGCAGTTTATTATTTACCGTAATATCGGGCTGTTCGACAGCCATCTGGGGCTGATTCTGCTCGGGACCTTCAGTGTGCTTGGGACCTTTATGCTGCGGCAGTTTTTTATGGGGCTGCATCAGGAGTTCATTGAATCGGCCAAAATCGACGGTGCCGGACATCCGCGTATTTTCTGGTCGATTGCCCTGCCGCTGGTGAAGCCTGCGGTAGCCACTTACGCGATTCTGCGCTTTATCTGGACCTGGAACGATTATCAGAACCCGCTAATCTTCATCCGCAGTGACAAATGGCTGACCCTTCCGATTGCCATCCAGAAATTCACTTCGATGAGCGGGGAATTCTATTCACTGATTATGGCTGCGGCAGTATCGGCGATTCTTCCTTTAATCATTATCTTCATTCTGGGTCAAAAGAACGTTATTGAGGGCATCGCGCTGGGCGGAGTGAAGGGGTGAATGTGAGGAGTATCTGCTGCTACAACCGCAAACTGGTGTATAAAATGAATTTGAAGAATTCATAAAAGGGCGGAGTGACGGAGGGGAAGTTTGGAACTGTAGGAGCGGTAGCGTCCGCCTTTGTCTTCGAATTTCATCCGCTAAGAGCGGTATAAATCAAGAAATTTGAAGACAACAGCGGCCGGAAGTCCAAACATTCCCCGCAGTCACGACCAAGCCCCGTTATGTAGATTTTTTGCTTATACAAGTAAAAATAATTCAATAAAAGTAAATATTGTTTCATGTGTCAAATGAAAGCGTATTCTATAATTCGGTTATAAGTCACTGATATTTTTGAGGAGGGGTTCTAAAATGATCAAAAGAAAAGTATGGGGAACAGCAATTTCGGGTGTTCTGATGTTAAGCCTGCTCGCCGGCTGCGGCGGCAATAACAACAATGACGCCGCAAGCGGCGGGACGGATGGCGCGGCGAATCAGGCGGAAAGCGGAGCCGCCGCCGGCAGTACAGAGAAAACAAATCTTCGGCTCTATACATACGGGACGGAGGAAGCGTACAACTGGAAGCATACGCTGGAGGCTTATGAAGCAGCTAATCCGGAGGTCACCATTGAACTGGTACAGTTAAGTGAGAAAGGCGATACACAGGAAGCGTTCAAGAAGCTTGATCTGGAGGCGGCATCCTCTGCGCAAATGGACATCCTGATGTTTAGCGATGCGGCAGGATATGCACAACGTGTGGCGCTTGGCATGGCTGAGCCTTTGGATGATTATATCGCCAAGGACGGCTTCAAGGTAGAAGAGGATTATAAAGTGGATACCCGTCTCGATGGCAAGGTCTATTCGCTGCCAGGCAAATTCAATCCGTGGTATGTGCTGCTGAACAAGGACAATCTGGATGAAGCCGGTCTTGCGGTTCCAACTGATTGGACCTGGGATGATTTTGCCGACTATGCCAAGAAGCTGACCAAGGGCGAAGGTGCTGAGAAGCGTTACGGCGCGTATTTCCACGGTCCGCAGGCAGGAGGCTGGATGGAGTTCCTGAAGCTGAAGATGGAGAACCAGCCGCAGAACTCTGAATTTCTGAAGGCAGACGGCACCTCCAATCTGGAGGACCCGAATTTCAAGGCAACGCTTGAGCTCAGGCTGAGAATGGAAAAAGAGGATAAATCCTCGGTGCCTTACACCGACATGATCTCGCAAAAGCTGGCTTATCGTACACAATTCTTCAACCAGTCGGCCAGTATGATTCTGATCGGAAGCTGGATGAACACGGAGATCGGCGGAACAGAAAAGGTGCCTTTGAACTTTAATCTCGCGGTAGCGCCGTTTCCGAAGAACAACGCTGGTGATGAAAATGGTCTGACGCCAGTGACTACAGACTATGTGGCTGTAGCCGCCAAATCCAAAAACAAGGAAGCCGCCTATAAATTTGTCCGCTGGTACACCACGGAAGGCCAGCTTGTCCAAGGTAAAAACATTCCGGCCTGGAGCAAGGTGACAAGTGATCAGGTGGAAGGGATTATTGACACGATCCTTGCCGGCACGAAGAATCCGGAGAAGGTTGACAAGAAATCACTCGTAGACACGCTCGTAGCTTCCAAAGCATCGGCAATCATTCCACCGGCCACCTATCAGGCTGAGGTATACAAAGCGATTAACGAGGAATATGAGAAGATGATTCTTGGCGATCAGGATGTGGATAAGACCGTTCAAAACGCTCAGGACCGTGTTAATAAAATAATTGCGGCCAACAAAAAATAATTTGATATAATGTTAACAAATTCAAGTGATTGTGGGGCGGCCTGCCCTCCTTAATGGGAGAGCAAAGCCGTTTCTACTTGTCTGGGGGGATACAGCCATGCTTGGCAGACTCAGGGAGCTTACCCCGAAATCAATCCGGCATAAGCTGATCATAGCTTCTATAGCCTGTATCCTCGTTCCGGCTGCCCTAACGCTGCTTATTTACAATTCCTTGACCCAGGAGGCCGTCAAACGGCAGGCGATTGCCAATGCGGAGGATTCCCTGGAGCTGGTGAACGGCTCGGTGACGAACAGCCTGAAGGGGATGCTGACCATCGCCAACTACGTCCAGACCAATCCCGGCCTGAAAGCCTATTTCAAGCTGGCGGCGACCAACAATGTCAGCGGCAACGAGTATCAACGGTTTATGGATTCGAACCGGGTGCTGGAACAATTGGATACCCTTACAGTCGTTGGACAGAACAGCTATGTCACGATCCTTTTGACGAATGATACGTATTTCATGAACTATTCTGTTAGCGATTACAATCCGCTGGATATCAAGCAGAAGAGCTGGTTCCGCAAGATGACGGAGCTGAAGGGGTTGGAGTCCTATTGGGCGGGTGTGGAGCCGACGGCATTTTCCTATGATAAATTTGATCATCCCTATCAGATCACCGTGGCCCGGACTCTGCGTCTGGACAGCACGGAGATTTACGGCTATGCGGTAGTGACGATTATGGAGGACCAACTGCACAATATCTTTGGCAATCTGTCAGCAGGACAAAAGGTAGTGCTGCTGGACGGCGAAGACAATATTGTGTCTGAGGCGGCTTCGGAACGGCTTGGCCAGCCTTTTCCGTATGCGGCTGCTGTGGACCGGTTAGACGGTTCCGGGGTGGTGACGATTGCCGGAGACAGGTACCTGGTGGTGCAGCAGAAGCTTTCCTTCAACGGCTGGCGTCTGGTGCTGATGCAGCCCTATAAGATGAGCATCGTCGATATCAGCTCGATCTTTAACCGTGTGTTTATTATTCAACTGCTCTCCTTCTTCTTATTTCTTCTTCTGCTGATTACACTCGTGCGGACCTTCACGAAGCCGCTGGTAAGGCTAGGCAAAGTGACAAGTGCGGTACAGCGGGGCAATCTGGAGGTTCGTTCCGGGGTCAGAGGCAATGACGAGATCGGGCGGCTTGGCCTGCTGTTCGACCAGATGCTCGACCGGGTGAAGGAGATGATATTCGAGGTGTCGGACACCCAGGCGCGCAAGAGAAAGGCGGAGCTGAAAATGCTCCAGGCCCAGATCAACCCTCATTTTCTGTTCAATGTGCTGAACTCGATCCGCATGAAGGTGATGAAGCGCGGAGACCCGGAGAGCGCCAAAATGATCGGCTCGCTGTCCATGCTGCTGAGGATGACGATCAGCCGTGAGGAGGATGAGATTTTCCTGCATGAGGAGATGGATCTGGTCTCGCATTATGTCGGCCTGATGAATTTGCGGCAGAAGGAGAAGGCGGAGCTGCAACTGGAGATAGATCCGAAGGCTTTTCTGATTAAGGTGCCGCGCTTCTTCCTTCAGCCGCTGGTGGAGAACGCGCTGATTCACGGGCTCAGCCAACAGCCGGGGATCATCAGCATCCGGGCGGCAGTGGAGGCGAAGGGGATTGTTCTCGTGGTTGCTGACAACGGGCGGGGGATGAACGACAGCAAGCTGTCATTCATCAAGAGCCGGGTGGAGGAAGGGACCTGGAACGCTTCTGATCCTGAGCCTAAAGCTTCCTTCTCCGGCATGGGCATGCACAATGTAGCGGAACGGATGCGGATGCTGTTTGGCGGGGAATTTGCCATTGATATCCGCAGCGAAGAAGGTACAGGCACCTCAGTTGAAATGCATATTCCGTACAGAGAGGAGATGCGGGATGTATAGAGTCATGCTTGTAGATGACGATTATCCGGTTATAGAGCTGTTATCCGAGAGCATCCGCTGGGAAGAGCTGGGCTTTGATCTGATGAGCACGCATGAGAATGGGGCAAGCGCCTGGGAGCAAGCGCAGCAGGAAATGCCGGATATTCTGATTACCGATATCGGTATGCCGCGGATGAACGGACTCGAATTGTCCGCACGTGTCAAGGAGCTGCAGCCGGGCGTACGGATCGCGATTCTATCCTGCCATAATGAATTTCAGTATGCCCAGCAGGCAATGCGCCTGAATGTGCAGGATTATTTGCTGAAGGATGCGCTTGACCCGGAGAATCTTGTACAATTGCTGCTGCGGTTCAAGGAATCGCTGGATGAGGAGAACCGTGCAGGCTGGGAGAATTCCCGGATGAAGATTTTGTTCGGAGAGACAAGGGAGCTGCGCAAGGAGCGCAGCTTCAAGAATTTCATCCATCAGCCGCTGCTGTCCCCGGGGAAATGGATGGATGAGGCTGCTGAATACGGATTGTTCCAGCGGGGGGAATTCTGCCTGCCTGTCATCGCCTGCCTGGAGGATTACCGGCATGTGAAATACCGTTTCTCCTCGGATCAGACCCTGCATTTTGCCGTGAGCAATGTGATGAACGAGGTACTTGACGGGATGCTGCCCCGCGGACTTTACATTGGTTATAATGTGAAAACCTCATTCCTGCTGTTCTCCTATAAGCTAGGGCTGCAAGGCAATATTTATGCAGAGGCTGCCGCCGGACTGCAGGCTGTCCAGTCCACCTTGTCCAGAGTGCTGAAGGTCCGCATGTCCTTCATTACGGGAGAGGGCACAGGAACGCCGGAGGGGCTCAAGCAGCAGCTATGTGAATTGCTGGACGCCGATGATCAGCGTTTCTATCTGGTGCAAGGTGAAATTGCCAAAAGAAAGCCTGTGCTCCCGTCTGGAAGCCAGGGAAATCTCTTCGCTTATTACGATCAGGCAGCGGCAGAGCTGCGGGAGGTGCTGCTCGGCAGGCCGGCAGAGCAGGCGCGGACCGTGACGGAGAAGTGGATATCGCTCATCCGTGATGAGAAGTATCCACCGGAATGCGTCAGGGACTGGACGCTGAAGCTCCTCCTGGACCTCAAGTTGAAGCTGCACTCCCTGCAGTCCATCCGGCCAGCATATTCGGCGGATACGCTGCACAAGGAAATCGTGGATATTGATTCCCTGTCCGCACTGCGGGAGTGGCTGGATAACCATCTGGAATCCATTGCCGCCGCCAGGGGCGCGGGGGCCGGAGGCAGCAAAAGGGCTGAAGTAACAGAAGCCTGCAAGTATGTCTCGTTACGCCTTAGTTCAAGGATCAGTCTTGATGAGGTGGCGGATCATCTGCATCTTAACGCAAGTTATTTCAGCAGGCTGTTCAAGAAGGAGACTGGCACTACTTTTATCGAATATGTTACCAGGCTAAAAATGGAAAGGGCCAAGGAGCTTCTGGATGGGACACATTCCACGGTGGGGGAAATTTGCGAACAGCTCGGCTATGACAATCAGAGCTATTTCATTAAGACATTTAAGGTCCATGCGGGGGTAACGCCTGCGGAATACCGGGGTTAGCCTGCATGGCGGGAAAGGCGGCGCGTAATGGAACGATCCGAACTGCTCGCGGCAGTCAGAAATATGGCGGAAGCCGATGAGAGGCTCTATTATCCTGAAGGAGACTCGAAGCGCTTCTGGTCCGGGGTTAGGCAGCTAGCTGCCTATGCAGAGGAGGTCGCGGAAATCCGCGGAGAAGGAGCAAGGCTGAAGGGAACGGCGATCCCCGGGCTTACGTATGAGCTGTTCTCCATCTATAGCCGTACCGGTTCCAGGCTGGAATATGAAGGGGTCTATTTCGAGCGGAGAAGAATATTGAACACGGCTGTGCTGTTATCACTGCTGGAGCCGGAGCAGGAGTCGCATGTAAGCGCTGTATGTGAGATTGTATGGAGCATCTGCGGCGAGAATACCTGGTGCCTGCCCGCCCATGTGGGAGAGAGCGGAATATCGGAGACCATTGATCTGTTCTCGGCTGAGACCGGCTTTGCGCTTAGTGAAATCCGCTGCTTGCTCGGGGACCGGCTTCCGGCCCTGCTGCAGGCCCGGATACAGGAAGAAGTACATAAGCGCCTGTTCGTGCCCTACCTGACCTCAGGTCCCTATCACTGGGAGACGGCAACGCATAACTGGGCCGCTGTCTGCTCCGGCTCGATGGGTTCGGCAGCCCTGCTGCTGATAAAGGACCCCGAAGTCCTTACAGATATTCTCATCAAGGTACAGGACACGATGGAATATTACCTTCGGGGCTTCGGAGAGGACGGCGCCTGTCTGGAGGGGCTGGGTTATTGGAATTACGGCTTTGGTTATTTCGTCTATTATGCCGATCTGCTCCGCCGCAGAAGCAAGGGAGCGCTGGATTGGTTCGGGCGGGATAAGGTGGGCAGCATCGCTTCGTTCCAGCAGAAATGCTTTCTTGGCGGGGACCTGGTGGCGAACTTCTCCGATTCGCAGCAGAATGGCAGTGTGTTCCTGGGCCTAAGCCATTATCTTGCTGTGGCTTATCCCGAAGTGGAGCCGCCTCCCGCGTCTCTTCGGGCCGCCTACACGGACGACCACTGCAGCCGCTGGGCTCCGGCGCTGCGCAATCTGCTCTGGCGTTGCCCGGAGGCGGGCAGCAGCGAATGGGGCAGCGCCAGCAGCTATCTGCCGGATGCAGCGTGGCTGCTGTCCCGCCGAATCGGACCGGAGGGAGCGTTCGGCTTTGCCGCGAAGGGCGGGAACAATGCCGAGCCTCACAACCACAATGATCTCGGCCAGTTCATTCTGCTCGGAGAAGGGACGGTCTACCTCTCTGACCTTGGATGCGGAGAGTACACCGCGGATTACTTCGGCGCAGCGCGGTACACTTATGACTGCAACGGCTCGCAGGGCCATAGTGTTCCGATTATTGACGGCCAGTATCAGCGTCCGGGAGCGGATGCTTATGCAGAGGTTCTGGAGGCTGCTGCGGGCGGAGGCGCAGATGTGCTGAAGCTTGATTTAACCCGGGCCTACGGCCATGTGCCGCTGGAGCGGTTGACACGTTCCTTCAGGTGGCATGGAGAGGGGGAACTGCCGGTGCTGGAGCTGATCGACGAATTCCGGTTTGGGGGAGTGCCGGAGACATTGACCGAGCGGTTCGTGACCTTTTGCCGGCCGGTGCTGGAGGAAGGCAGTATTGTGCTGGAAGGCAAAGACGGGCGGAGGCTGCGCATATGTAGTGGCGGCGGCCCGCTCAACGCGGAAATTACGGAACATACCTACAATGACCATTTTGGGGCGGTTAAGACCTGGTATGGTCTCGATTATCATGCCTTAGGGAAGCTGGACAAGCAGGCAAGATATGAATTTAAGTTTCAGTTCATGAACTTATAGATGATATCAAATCCATGAATGGCGGTGGCTCAAGATGACAGCGGAAACAAAGCAGGAGTGGGTAGAAGAAGCATGGAGCAAGGCGCTGGAGAAAACACAGCGGAACAGTCTGCGGATCGGCGCGGGATTCCCCCATGCCAGTCAAGGCGGAACCTATGTGCTGGAGCAGCCGCACTGGTGGACGGCGGGCTTCTGGCCGGGCCAGCTATGGCTGCTGTACAACGGCAGCAAGGATGAAGCCTTGCGGGCGCTGGCCGAGCAGTGCGAGGAGCAGCTCGACCAGGTGCTGAATGATTATGTGCATCTGGACCATGATTTGGGGTTCATGTGGACCTTGACCAGCGTGGCTTCTTATAAGCTGCTGGGCAGCGGGGTCTCGAAGGTAAGGGCGCTGAAGGCGGCAAATTTCCTGGCTGCGCGCTTCAATCTGAAGGGCAGCTTCATCCGGGCCTGGAATCCGTGGTACGAAGGCGAGGACAACAGGGGTTACGCCATTATCGACTGCTGCATGAACACGCCGCTGCTCTTCTGGGCTGCCGAGGTCACTGGAGATCCGCGGTACCGCCATATTGCTGAGGCGCATATGGATACAGTCGTGAAGCATTTTATCCGCCCGGACGGCTCCGTGTATCATATCGTCCGCTTCGACCCGGAGAGCGGGGAATGTATTGAAGGCTTGGGCGGCCAAGGCTACGCGGCTGAGTCCGCCTGGTCCAGAGGAGCAGCCTGGGCGATCTACGGGCTGACGCTGGCGTACCATCACACCGGCAAGATCACGTATCTCCATACGGCCCAGAAGGTGGCCCATTTCTTCCTGGCACGCCTGCCGGAGGATCATGTGCCGCATTGGGATTTCCGCGCACCGGATGAGGCGCGGAAATTCCGCGATTCATCGGCCGGCGCGTGTGCCGCCAGCGGACTTCTGCTGCTTGCCGGGAAGGTTGGGGAGGTCGAGGCGCCGGTATACCGCGAGCCTGCGGTCAGGATGCTGGAGTCGCTGTACCGCAATTACGGCACCTGGAGCAATGATGCCGAGGAAGGGCTGATTCTTCATGGGACGAGCCATTATCCGGCGGGCACTAACATTGACGTTCCATTGATTTACGGCGATTACTTCTATGTTGAAGGTCTGGCGCGTCTAAAGAACCTTGGCCCATTTTATTGGGAATAAACAAGCTCACTATGGGAGTGGTAAATGATGAGTAAGCATTTGGAGCAGATCAAAGAGAATCCGCTGGTTACCAAAGCGGATATGCAGGAAGCCTTCCGGCAGCTAGTCTATCCGCTGAAGCCGCATTACAGCGAAGGGCATGCCCGGCTGAAGCTGGGGGTGACCGGCGTTCATTATGGCCCGGATATTGCGGAGATGGAAGGCTTCTCACGGGTAATGTGGGGGTTCGTGCCCTTTCTTGCCGGAGGCGGTGAAGATGAGCTGTGGGATAGCCTTCTGGAAGGCATCAGGAATGGTACTGACCCCGGGCATCAGGAATATTGGGGCGCTGTTAACGACTATGATCAGCGGCTTGTGGAGATGGCGGCATTCGGCTATGCGCTGTCACTGATCCCGGAGCGGATCTGGACCCCGCTGAACGAAAGGGAGCGCTCGAATCTGTACACCTGGCTGAATCAGATGAATTCGCATCCCTGCTACGATTGCAATTGGCTGTTCTTCAATGTGCTGGTTAATCTGGGCTTCCGCAAGGTGGGGCTTCCCTATGACGCGCAGCAGATGGAGGCCAACCTCCGGCGCATAGATGATTTCTATTTATCGGACGGCTGGTACAGCGACGGAATCGGCGGGCACAGCGATTATTATGGTCCGTTTGCCATTCATTTCTATGGTCTGTTGTATGCCAAGCTGATGGATAATGAGGACCCTGAACGCTCACGTGTATTCAAGGAACGCGCCGGGAAGTTTGCCGGTGAATTCATTCATTGGTTTGCCGGGGACGGCTCAGCCCTTCCGTATGGAAGAAGCCTGGCATACCGCTTCGCGCAATCCGCATTCTGGGGAGCGCTGGCGTATGCCGAAGTCGAGGCGCTGCCTTACGGTGTAATCAAGGGGGTCATTCTGCGCAATCTGCGGTGGTGGTTCAAGCAGGATATATTCAATGAAGCAGGCGTGCTGACCATTGGATATGCTTATCCGAATCTGGTGATGGCGGAGAATTATAATTCTCCGGGCTCGCCTTACTGGTCCCTGAAATACTTCATGCCGCTGGCGCTGCCGGACGAGCACCCCTTCTGGATTGCCGGGGAGCTGCCGCTTCCTGAGCTTGAGACGCTGGCTGTGCAGCAGCCTGCGCATTTGGTTATTTGCCGTCAGCCTGATACCGGTCATGTTGTCGCCTTCAACAGCGGGCATCTCTCGACCAATGATCATACGCATACTTCGGCTAAATATGAGAAGTTCGCATATTCCACGGCTTTCGGCTTCAGTGTGCCCCGCTCGGAATGGGGGATTGGCCAGGGCGCGTTCGATTCCATGCTGGCCCTCAGCGAGGCGGGAGACAATCTGTACCGCGTAAGAAGACAGAATGAGGAGTCGTGGATCGAAGACAATATTCTGTACTCCCGCTGGAAGCCGTGGCCGAATGTTGAAGTGCAGACCTGGATTGTGGCGGGTCTTCCCTGGCATATCCGTATTCACCGCCTCCAGACCGAAAGAGCGCTGGATGCCGCTGAAGGCGGTTTTGCTGCCAGTCTGGACTCTGGGCTTCAGGAAATCGCCCCTGCCGGAGGCAACGGAATTACTGCAATCAGCAGCCACGGCATCAGTGGAGTCCTTAGTCTTGCCGGCCACAGAGAAGCTGTGATGATCCGTCCGAACACCAATACTAACGTGCTGATGCCCCGGACTGTTATTCCGACACTGCTCGCCAGCCTCACTCCCGGCACACACTGGCTCATCTCGGCAATCTACGGAGAGCAGGCTGATATGGGCACAATGAGCGCGGAGACTGCTGCGCGCCATGCTGAACATGAAGGCGATCCGCTACAGCTTCTGGGAGTTCAGATCAGCGATGAGGAGATCAGCATTACGGCCGGCAATGGCCGAAGCGTTATTCTTCCGCTGGATTAATTCAAGCGAATGCGCCGGATACCTTATATCGTATAATGCCCCGCTGCCGGAAAATGTTGGCAGCGTGGCATTTATTTTTGCAGAAGGGAGGATTATGATTGAAGGAAAGGGAGATTAAGGGGGAGAGGAAATGTTTGAGAGATTTGAAGCGGATGATCGGGTACTGGAGAATGAGCGGTTCGTCCGGGAGGAGGTTCCGAATAACCTGATCCACATGATCGTCCAATTTACGGATGCGGTCCGGCTGACTTCAACAGAACGCAATTTGATTCTCGCTCAATCCGGCGGGTATAATCCGTGGCTGTGGGTCTCGGGCGGGCTTGATAATCAGCAGCAGACCACGCTGGTGCAGGAGCTGGCAGAGTGGGTAAGCGATTATGATTTCCCCGGGATTTCTGCACAGCCGGAGACGGCGAAGACGTTTGCAGAGGCTTTTTGCGGAGCCAAAGGGAAACTCTATCATACCCATATGATACTCGAAGCCTATCAATGCCCGGAGGTGCGGCAGCCTGCACAGGTCAAGGGTGAACGGATACAGGCGAAGGCCAAATTTATTCCGGTAATTGCAGCGTTTATGGCCGGTTTCATGGAGGATGCCTTTGGCGAGAAGGGGCAGGCGGAGGAGTTCCTGAAGATTGCTGAAGAGGTTGTGCTCTCCGGGAATCTGTATCTATGGATCGTGGAGGGTACGCCGGTTTCAATGGCCAAAATCACTCACCGCACAGCCCGGCATGGACGCATTAATGACGTATTTACGCCGCGCAGCCACCGCAAGCAAGGTTATGCCAGTAGGCTGGTTGCGGAGCTGTGTGCGCTGCTGCTTGCCGAAGGCCTGACCCCGGTGCTCTATGCAGATGGCAAAAACCCCGATTCCAATAAGGTCTATCAGTCAATTGGCTTTCAGCACGCCGGACAAATTGCCGACATCAAGTTTGACTGAAGGTGCTAACTTAGGAGGTTGTATGCAAAGAGTATTAATAATCGGCTCCGCAGGTGCGGGTAAATCGACCTTAAGCCGAAGGATTGGCGAAGCGTTGAATATTCCCGTAATTCATCTGGATGCCTTTTATTGGCAGCCTGGCTGGGTAGCCACGGAACGCGAGGAATGGGAGCAGGTCGTCAAGGCCCATGTGGCAAAAGACACCTGGGTACTTGACGGAAATTATTCAGCAACTCTGGATATGCGGCTGGAGCGGGCGGATACGGTGATTTTTCTCGATATGCCCAGGCTGCTGTGCCTGTACCGCGTAATTAAACGGCGGATTCAGTATCGGGGCCGGACCCGGCCGGATTTGAACGAGGGCTGTCCGGAGCGGCTGGATTGGCCGTTTATCGTGTGGATCTGGAATTACCGTAAGCGCAGCAGAAGCAAGGTAATTGCGAAGCTTGAAGCGTGCGGGGAGGAGAAGCAGGTGATTATCCTCGACAGCCGCCACAGCATCCAAAACTTCATCAGTTCCCTCACCCGCCAAATTTGACTTGCGGCCCCGGCGTTGACTATGCTATTACATAGTACAAATGAATTTTACATACCAATGAGGCAAACGTGGTAAGGGGTGGGGGACGATGGATAGGCTGCAGGTATGGCCTGAGAAGTTCAAGAAATTTTTTCTGAATAACAGATTTGTGGTATCTCTGCTTATTGTGCTGCTGATCGGAATCAATGTGCTGGTATTCTCGAAGGTTCCGTTCGTCTTTAAGCCGGTATCGGTGCTTCTGAATACGGTCGCTGCACCGCTGCTGCTCTCAGGGATCTCCTACTATCTGCTGAATCCTCTGGTGGACCGGCTGGAGCGGAGGTTTCGGATCAGACGGGCATACGGCATTGTCATTTTGTATCTGCTGATTGCCGGGATTGTCACGTTGATTCTGCTTACGGTGATCCCGATTATCCGTAGCCAGCTAGTTGGCTTAATTGATAACTTCCCCAAATACAGCGCTGAGATTCAGGAGCAATTCGTCAGACTGACCGGCAGTGAGCTGTTTGGGCAGATTCAGGAAAATGTCGGCACGGATATCAAGGATATTACCAGCAAAGTGACCACATGGGGAACCACTTTTCTGAACAATGCCGTTAGCGGTGTGGGTAATTTCGTTGGAGCGCTGACGGAGATTATTTTGGCTGTGGCAACCACGCCGTTTATATTGTTCTATCTGTTGCGGGACGGAAAAAAGCTGCCTGATTATTTGATGAGGTTCATTCCTACCGCCCTGCGGCCGCAGACCCGGGAAGTAATGTCGGAAATGAACAGCCAGGTGGCCTCTTACATCCGCGGGCAAATTATCGTAAGCTGCTGCATCGGTTTTCTGCTCTATATCGGCTATCTGATTATCGGGCTGGAATATTCACTGGTGCTGGCCATTGTCGCGGCCTGTACGGCTGTCGTTCCTTATCTGGGCCCCGCGATTGCCATCACTCCGGCATTGATCGTTGCCCTGGTGACCTCTCCGTTTATGCTGCTGAAGATGGTGTTTGTATGGACCGCCGTTCAGCTCATTGAAGGGAAGTTCATCTCTCCGCAGATTATGGGCAAGTCGCTGAAGGTTCATCCGATTACGATCATTTTTGTCATTATTTTTGCAGGTAAAATGTTTGGGGTGCTCGGCATCATTCTGGCAGTACCGGGATACGCCGTGCTTAAAGTGGTCGTTACCCATGTATTCCAGTGGTTCCGCCTCCGCTCCGGTTTATACCAGCAAATTACAGAGAATAAGGAATAACAGGAAGAGGATGATTGACATGACAGCACCACTGGCAACCACATTATATGGGAAGCTGCAGGGGGCGCAAGAGGATGGCGTAAATGTGTGGCGCGGGATTCCTTTTGCGGCGCCGCCTGTCGGCAAGCTGCGCTTTCGTGCGCCGCAGCCGCCGCAATCCTGGAGCGCTGTCAGAGATGCGCTGGAGTTCGGGCCGGTCAGCCACCAGCCTGTAAGTACCAGCGGCACCCGGTTCGGCGGCTTGTCGCCGGCGTATTCGGAAGACTGTCTCTATCTGAACGTCTGGTCTCCTGCCGCAGAGGGCGAACCGCTGCCCGTGATGGTCTGGATTCACGGCGGAACCTTTGTCACCGGTGCGGGCAGCCAGCCGATGTTCGACGGTGCCAATATGGCCCGTAACGGCAAAGTGGTCCTGGTTACAGTGAATTACCGGCTAGGACCGTTCGGTTTCCTGCATCTGTCCCCGCTCGGCGGAGGCCTGGCCTCTAATGTTGGCCTATTGGACCAGATTGCCGCGCTGGAATGGGTGCAGGGGAACATTGCCGCCTTCGGCGGCGATCCGCAGCGCGTTACCGTCTTCGGCGAGTCGGCGGGCAGCATGAGCATCGCCGCACTGCTGGCAATGCCTGCCGCCAAAGGCCAGTTCGCGGCAGCGATTATGGAGAGCGGTGCCGCGCAGAGCCTGCAGCCTCAGCAGGGGGAAGAAATTGCCGCAGCGCTTCTTGCCGAGCTGGGGCTGGCCCCCGGCGGCGACCTCGCGCTGCTGGATACTCTTCCGGCAGCGCGGATTCTGGAAGCTGGCGCGCGTATGACGTACAAGCTGTCCGGTGAAGCGCTCAGTATGTTTTTCCAGCCCGTAGTGGAGCCTTCCACCTTGCCGGTGGAACCCGCTGAAGCTATAGCGAGCGGTTCGGCAAGCGGGATTTCGCTGCTGATAGGGACCAATCTTCATGAAGGGAATCTGTTCTTCCGGGAAGAGCGGCCGGGCGAGAGCTTCGACCAATCGCTGAAATCGCTGGAGCTGCTGATGGGGATAGAGGATCTGGCGGAGCTTGCCAAGGGCTATCCGAAGTCATGGGAGGGCCAGGCCGAGTTTCTGACAGACCTTTTTTTCTGGGGCAGCTCGATTGCACTCGCGGAGAGCCAGCTAGGGTTAGCGCCGGTATGGATGTACCGGTTCGACTGGACGGTTCCCGGTCATCCGCTTCTGGAAAAGGCCGTGCACGGTGCGGAGATCCTGTATGTGTTCGGCAATCTGCATCTGCTGAAGCATTACGGCCTTACAGTTACTCCAGAGATGGAGCGTCTGTCGGAAGCGATGCAGATGACTTGGACAGCATTCGCCCACCGGAGCGATCCGTCTGCCGCCGGCCTGGCGTGGCCGCAGTACACGCTGACGGACCGTGCCACGCTGATTTTTGACCAGGAGGTACGGGTGGTGCAGGACCCTGATCAGGAAAAGCGCACGCGCTTGTTCTCCTCCGCTTCGAGCTGGCCTGCGCCAGCCGCGTCCAGAAGCCGGGGGTAGCGGCTGTAGCCGTACGAAATTGTGGTGTGATGCAGCCGCTGGGATTTCCGCCAGTATGGCGGAGTCGCAGGAGTATAAACATGCTGCTGCGCATTCCGCGGCCGCAATATACTAAACCGCAGCTCTGCCAAACAAACTGGCGGCGCTGCGGTTTTTTTGCATGCCCGGACAAACGCCGCAACCCCGGCTGCACCAAAAGATCATTTTAACGACGTATAGCCGGTCTTCTGCACCAGCTCCTGCCCTTCGGCCGACTGCATCCAGTCCAGGAACGGCTGGACGTGCGGGTTGGCGCTTCCTGCTGTGACGGCGTAGAACTCGGCGGTAAAAGGGTATGTTCCGCTGCGGATGCCCTCTTTGTCGGGTTTAACGCCGTTGATTTCCAGCAGCTTGATGTCAGCATTGCCATTCATTTCGGAGGCATAGAACAAAAAGCTGAAACCCAGGGCGTTCTTGAAATTACGGTAGTCGGCTGTCTGGGAGATGATTCCGCTCATAACATCCATAACATCATCCTGCGGTGGTGTCATAAGCTTGCGGCCATCCATGATTTTCTCCAGCATGGTCTGGCTTCCGCTGCCTTCATCGCGCTGAAAAGCCCGAATCTTCTCACGCTTGCCCCCGGCCTCCTTCCAATTCGTCAGCTTCCCGGCATAGATATCCTTGATCTGATCTGTGGTCAGCCCGGAAACCTTGTTATGCTTGTTCACAAAAAAGACAAAGGCCTCACGCCCGATTGGAGTAAGCTTAAGCTCCTTTCCGGTCTGCTTCGCCTGTTGCTGCTGGGCAAGGGAAGGGGCTGCGGCAAAAATAATGTCGCTCTCTCCGGCGATCAGCCGCTTATAGGCTTCGGGGGTTGTGGAGCAGAGAACCGTTCCTTCATCCGTTCCATGCAGACTATAGCTGCCTTTGGGATATACGGCCTGCACATAAGCCGCATACAGCGGGTAGAGCGCAGTTGCCCCGTCAAGCCGGGGAAGGCTGTCGTCTATGTGCAACGAGGCAGTATGATCCATAACAGCAGCCTTGGAGTCCGGGGCAAACGGTGTATACTGGTTCAAATCCACTTCGCGGTCCTTTACCACAGTCAGGCTGTTGATATACAGCTTGTTCAGCTCATACCCGGCGGTAGCCAGCAGGCACAGCCCGGTGAAGACTGCAAGAATGATGTGACGGGTCCGCCGGGAGAGCAGTTGAAATATCGCGATCACGGCATAGACAGCCAGCCCGGCGGCAATAACCACAACAAGCGGCGCGTAAAAGACAAGTCCACCGGTTAGTGAGACGATAATATACGCAATGAATCCGGAGAAAACGAGGGCGGTCAGCGCCAGAATCGAATAGAGCAGATTCGTTCCAAAGGATCTTTTCACAGCGGCCTCTCTTTCCTGTAGCTAAAATATGGATAAAAAACACATTTCTATTATATCTGAACTCTGCCAGAATATCTTCCAGATAATGAGAGGATCATATGTCAAAAATGCGTTGCAGATGAAAGAAATGTGAAGATTTTCATAAAAGACTGGACGAAACGCAGGAACGGAGGTATTCTGAGGTTGTGAAAATAATAACGGAATACAAGATTCTCGGGGTAAGGTGAAATTCCTGACCGGCGGTGATGTTCAAGCGAACTAAGCCCGCGACTTCTTTCCTCTGTCTACAGGGGAAGGAACTGATCTGGTGACATTCCAGAGCCGACGGTAAAGTCCGGATGGGAGAGGATCATAAGGCATAGGCGACAGGGTTATTTCTGCTGTCTTTGCTCTGAATAACCCCCGAATGATGCCTGTTTGTTTCAGGTGATTCGGGGGTTTTGGTCTCTTATCGAGGGTTTGTATCGACAAGGAGAAATGAATTATGAGTCAAGTCACTGCTTCATCTTCAGGAACACGCACTGCACCGCTGCGCAGCGGATTCTGGCTGGTTGTGCTGGGAGCGGCGTTATGGGGCGTCGATCCGCTGTTCCGCATCATTTTGCTCAAATCACTGACCTCCTCCCAGATTGTGCTGCTGGAGCATGTTGTGCTGTTTCTGGCTGCTGCACCGGTGCTGTGGCGCCACCGCGCCGAGCTGAAGGCTGTCCGCCTGCGTCAGGCCGCGGCACTATTGATCGTATCGTGGGGCGGCTCTGCCGTGGCAACGATCCTCTTCACCAAAGCCTTGTCCAGCGGTGACCTGAATGCCGTGCTTCTGCTGCAAAAGCTGCAGCCGCTGTTCGCCATCGGTCTTGCCGCCGTAATTCTTAAAGAGCGTTTGCCCAAAAATTTCGGAGTATTAATCGTTGTCGCTCTTGCCGGAACCTATCTGCTCACCTTCGGCTGGACGATTCCTTTCGGCCATATGAACAGCTTTATCGGCGTCAGCAGTCTGCTCGCGCTGGGAGCGGCTGCATTGTGGGGCGCTTCTACGGTGATGGGCCGTTATTTGCTGGGTTCGATGAAATACGAGACGGTGACTTCACTGCGCTTCATTCTTGCTCTGCCCTTGCTGTTCGTCATTACAAGCATGGAGGGGGCGCCTTGGCAGATCAACGGGGGCCTAAGCACATCGGCATTGATTGGCCTCAACCTGCTGCTTCAGGCTCTCCTGCCGGGACTATTCAGTATGCTGCTGTATTACAAAGGGCTTAACACCACCAAGGCCTCATTTGCAACACTGGCCGAGCTCAGCTTTCCGATGACCGGTATTCTGATCAACTGGATTGTATACAACCAGCTTGTAACCTTGCCGCAAATTATCGGCTTTGCGCTGATCTGGACGGCGCTTTTCTTCATCTCAAGCCAGCAGAGCCGGCAGGCTGAACCAGCCGCGCTTGATCTGTCCAAAACGAATAAAATCAGCGCCTGAGGGGACTGACCCCAGGGTGCTAGTAAGAAAAAGATGTCTCCGGCAGCCGTTTGCGGCTTGGGAGGCATCTTTTTTGTCTGATGATTCCGCTTGCAGTATTCCAGCTATTACCTTTGCGTCCCGGAAGAAACTTTGTACAATAAAAGCTGTGACTCTATCTGAAATAACGATGTCTAGTGCGGGGTGTGAAGCAGGATGTACAGAACTAATTTGTTCCGCAAAATCGTAGGTATCATGGTCATTATGCTCATTCCAATTACCATTCTCTACTTCTATTCCAATAAGACGACCACCGATGTGCTGCGCAGCGAGCTGAACACATCGAACAATAACCAGCTCAGCTTTTTTCAGAGCCAGGTGGAGACCAATATGGAGCTGCTGTCCTCCTGGCCGATCCTGCTGATTCATGATCCGGATATTCTTAGGCTGAAGGACATTTCTCTTGCGCAAGGGCAAATGAATCTTGATGCTATCCAATTGGTAAAGCGGATTCAAACCAAAATCAGTATCCAGGAAAGCTCTTCCAACTGGAACAGCAAGCTGTTTCTGTATTCCCCTTCTGTTCACCGGATGGTAACCGAAAACGATGCCCTGCTGTACAGTGACGAGGAGTTGCAGCGTGAGGTGAAGTCCGGCGGCTGGCATGTAGAGAAAATTAAGGATCAGGGAGAGGAGCGGTTCCTGTTCTCCTGGTATTCTTTTACGCCGTATATGTCCGAGTTCTCTCCGCAGCGGGCAACCACGATTATGAAGGTGGAGTTCGACAGCCGCAACATTGAGGATATGCTGGATAAATTCAAGAGCGACGGCAGAAGAGACCCTTTCTACTATAAGCCGGGTACGGGACTGATCTTCAACCGAAGCAGCGACCGGACGCTGGCGGAGCAACTGGTGAAGCGGCTGGAGCAGGGGCAACTGAACAGCAGCGGCAACCGGACGCTGGATATCGGCCGGCAATCCTACAGTGTCAATATCGTATATTCCGCTAAAATGGGCTGGTATCTGATCGACTACATGCCGCTCTCGGAAATTTTGCAGCCGATACATACCTCGAACCGGTTATTTTATTTCTCAGTCGGGGCGCTGCTGCTTATGAGCAGTCTTGTGGCTTACTTGCTGTACGTTCAGGTGCAGGTCCCTGTCAGACAGCTTGTGGGAGGGTTCCAGAAGCTCAAGCAGGGTGATTATTCCGTGCGTGTAGGTATTAAAGGCAGGAATGAGTTCAGCTTCCTTTCCGTCCGCTTCAACAGCATGGTCGAGCAGATGCAAGAGCTGATTGAGAACGTGCTGATGGAGAAAATTCATGTGCGCGAAGCCAGGCTGAAGCAGTTGCAGTCGCAGATCAACCCGCATTTTTTCTATAATTGCTTCTCCTTTATTACAAGTATGGCGAAGCTGGACAATACCAAAGCTGTAATCGGCATGTCGCATAATCTGTCCAGGTATTACAGGTACACTACCCGGCAGGAGCGCGATTTGGTGACGCTGCCCGAAGAAGTAGAATTTGTGACCCATTACCTGGAGATTCAAAATATGAGAATGACCCGCCTGCAATATTCGGTGAGTATACCGCCGCAAATGCGCAGGCTTGAGATTCCTCCGCTTGTGCTTCAGCCTTTGGTGGAGAACGCGGTGCTGCACGGCATTGAGCCGGCGGCGGATGCCGGGCGGCTGAGGATAACGGGCACCTGCAGCGGCAGAAGGATGACGCTCACGGTGGAGGATGATGGGCGGGGCATGCAGCCGGAGAGCATAACCAAGCTGGAGCAAATGCTGAACCAGCCGATGGATGAAGAAATGGGCTGCGGATTATGGAATGTCCATCAGCGTCTGCGGCTTCGCTACGGCGAAGAATCCGGCATCACCTTTGCACCTTCGCAGCTCGGCGGCTTGCAGGTCACCATTCATTGGCTGCTGCCCAACGTCCATTCTGACAAGAGCACCCAGGAGGGGAAACAATGATCGAGCTATTATTGGTTGATGATGAAGCTTATGTAACAGAGAGTCTGGCCCGTACAATTCCCTGGGGGGAACTGGGAGTGGAGCAGGTGTATCAGGCGTCTTCCGGCTCCGGGGCGCTGCAAATTCTGGAGCAGCACAACATCGACATTATCGTTACCGACATTTCCATGCCCGGCATGACCGGACTGCAACTGATCGAGACGGCAAGCGAACGCTGGCCGGATCTCCGCTGCATTCTGCTTACGGGATACTCCGATTTTGATTATGCCAGGAAGGCGATTCAGCTTCAGGCTTTCGATTATATTCTGAAGCCGGTGAATGACGAGGAGTTCATACGGAGTGTCTCCGGCGCCATCGAGTCGCTTAGGGATGAGTGGGAGGCGCATGACCGCTACCACCTGCTGCTGTATAACCGCAAAGCCGACTACAGCGTGCTGCGCGGCAAGCTGATGCATGATTTGCTGCTGGGGAAGCGAATGTCTGAGCGGACGCTTGCCTTGAAGCTTAAGGAATACGAGATTCCGTTCGATACCGGAGCGGAAGCGGTGATGCTGCTCATTCAGCTTGGCAAGCATTACACGGCAATGGACCCGGGCTCCATCTCACTGATGGAATACGCCATTTGCAATATTGCGGAAGAGCTGTTCGGGCACCGGTTCCGTGTCTGGTTCAGCAAAGCGCCGCATGACTGCCTGATTCTGCTGGCGGAGCTGAGCAGAGAGACGCTGAACGAGATCGAACTGCTGGATAATTACGAAGAGATCCGGCATGAGCTGCTCAAGGCGAATATCGCCAGCTTCCGCGAAAGTGTCAGCGATTATCTGAAAGGCGAAATCTCGCTCGTCGTCTCGGAATGGTTTGCTTTTCCCGATGAAATGACCGCTGCCTACCGCAGTGTGCTCAGTACCGTTTATTTGGCAGCGCATAATGATTCCGGCTATGTATTGTTCCTGAAGGACAGCCATTTGCAGGAGCAGCAGGCCATAAGGCCGCTGGACAGCCTGTATCGCCCGCCGACGCTGATTCATCTGCTGGAGTCCAAGCAGTGGGAGGCCGCCCGCCAGAAGCTTGAAGACGTGTTCCGGGATATGGAGGGCGTGCGCTTTTCCAGAGAGCATCTGTACGAGGTGTTTCTGTCCATTACCAATGCCATCATGTATATTGCTCATAAGAGCGGACAATTCATTCTGCAGATTGACCAGCACGCGTTTGATCCGCTCATTGCCCAGAATATCATCTCTTCGTTTGACAAGCTGCAGGTGTGGGCATTCGAGCTGCTGGAGCGGCTGAAGACAGAACTGCTGGAGAGCGACCAGAATACGAAGAGTTATATTGTCAAGCAGGTGCATGCGCTGGTGGGGAGCGATTCCGGCCATGACCTGTCGGTGAAGACGATTGCCGAGCAGGTATATCTGCATCCGGTGTATTTGTCCAAGATTTACAAAGCCGAAACGGGAGAAGGACTGGGGGATTATATCATCCGCATGCGGATGGAACGCGCCCTTTACCTGCTGAAGAATACGAACAAAAAGGTCTATGAAATCACCACAGAGCTGGGCTATCAGAATCCGCAATACTTCAGCAAAATGTTCAAAAAGCACTATGGCATGACGCCGAATGAATTTCGGGATGGCTAGAGGCCGGATGATAAGCGAATCCAAGGGGGAAGACAATGGGCACTCCAAGAAAAATATGGCTCCGGCTCCTGGGCTTAAGCGCCGTGCTGGCCGTCAGCCTTGCAGGCTGCGAGGGCAACGGCAGCCGGGAATCCTCTAACGCTAACGATGGTGCATCCGGCGTCAATGTCCGGCCCGCAGTAACTGCCGGCAACGTCTACAAGGATAAATACGATCCTGAGGTAACGATAACTACTGTGTGGGGCGTTGACCCGGAGCTTAAATTCAAGAACGGTGAATCCATCGAGTATAATGTAGCCACCCGGTGGGCCAAGGAGAAGTTCGGCATCAACGTCAAATCGCTTTGGTCCATCACGGATACGGGCGGAGCGTTTGGCACGAAGCTGCGCCTCGCGATGTCCTCCGGTCAGGAGCTGCCTGATATTGTGACTATCGGTACGGCTGACGCTGCGGTTGCACAGGATTTGATAGATTCCGGCATGTATGCGGAGGTCGGAAGCCTATTCGATAAATACGCCTCCGGCACCTGGAAGGCTGCGATGGCAGAGGACCCGAGTGTGTGGAACCCCTACATCCGTGACGGCAAAAAAATGGGCCTTCCTGTCCTCGATTATGCGTACAATCATGATTATATTTTGTGGTTCCGCCAGGATTGGCTGGAGAAGCTGCATTTACAGGTTCCTGTTACGATTGAGGAGCTGGAGGAGGTTATGGAAGCCTTCAAGTACCACAATCCTGACGGATTGAAGCCGGAGCAGGTTACTCCGCTGAGTATCGGCTTCAAGACAACGATGAACACCTGGATGGGTGACCCTTCCTGGATCTTCGGCGCCTATGGCACACTTCCGCAGCAGTGGAACTTAGGGGCGGACGGCAAGCTGGAATACGGCTCCGTGGATGCAAGGATGAAGAAAGGCCTTGCGAAGCTCAAGGAATGGCTCGGAAAAGGCTATATTCCCCAGGAAGCGGGCCTATGGGATGAGAATAAGACGGCGGAGCCGGCCGTAGCAGGAACGGCGGGCATTATTCCCGGCCCCTACTGGATGAGCGGCTGGCCGCTGAAGGATACGCTGCAGAATGTGCCGGATGCCGTGTGGGTACCTGGAGTAATCCCGGCTGGACCGGATGGAACCGTCATGCGGCACGGGACTCAGTATGCGAATGGCGTCACGCTGATCAGCAGGAAGATGAAGCACCCGGAAGCGTTCTTTACCTATGAGAACTATCTGTTCGACAACTTTGCGGACCCGCAGCCGGGCAGCGGGCTGGATAACGGTCTTTTTGCCGGGTATGACTATGAGCTGAGCGCCAGCGGCAGGATGTTGTCCAGTGATAAAATTTCCGGAGGTTATGTCAACAGTATCCGTTACCTGCTGGTGCGTGACGGGGCGCGCATCCCCGATGCCCAAATGAAGGCGATGCTGCACCTGGCGGATGGTATGGAGCCGGCCTCCAGGCTGGAGAAGGATGTGGCGGTTAACTACGGGAAGGCCACTCCTGCGGCAGCCAAAGTGCTCCTGCAGCAAAAGGAGAAGTCCTTCAAGAATATGTTCACAGGACCTGCTACAGAAACGATGAAATCGAAGCTGGATTACTTGAACAACCTGGAGAGCGAAGCGCTTAGTGCCATCATCTACGGCGAGCAGCCGCTGGACTATTTCGATTCCTTTGTGGCTGACTGGAAGGCGGGCGGAGGCGAACGGATCACCAGAGAAGTGAATGCATGGTACGATAAGATGAGAGCAGGCGGCAACTGAGTCAAAATGCAGCATAGACGCGGTACGGGTCTAAGCGGACGCAATAAGCAAGGCAGACCCGGGATGTGACCCGAATCTGCCTTTTTGTGATGTGCTGTGATGGGCTTAGTTCAGAAATGCGTCGAGCGCAGCCGTAGGTTTGCCGGAGGAATCGAACGCTCCTTTGGTATACTGATACCATGTGCCATAGCTTTCAGGCTCCCAGTAGAACACGCCCAGTCCTTTGCCGCCGCTGACGGATTTGGTTTTGCTGATAATATCGGCCAGGAAGGACTTGGCGGCTGCCGGAGCGCTGACGTCCATGCCGACTTCGGTAATCATCACCTCTTTGCCGTAGCGGGCGACCATATCATTCATGTTGGTCAGAGTTTGCGTATTCTTCGTGGACCAATCGCTGGTGCTTGGGTAGAGTGACATGCCGATGACATCATAGTTTGCACCGTTTGCTTTGAGCCCGTCGAACATCCAGCGGAACAGGGAGTTGTCATAGCCATTGGACAGATGCACGATAACTTTGGTGCTGCTGTTGACCGCTTTTACCGCGCTGTAGCCTGAATTAATAAGTGCGGCAAAATTGCCCATGCTCACCGATGCCTTGCCATCCTCCCACAGCATTCCGTTGTTGGTCTCATTGCCGACCTGCACCCATTCTGGAGTTACGCCGCTGCTTTTCAACGAGCTCAGCACATCGTAAGTGTGATCATAGACCGCTGTCTTCAGCGCATTGAAGTTTTTGCTGGCCCAGGCGGCAGGCTTCTTCTGGTTGGCCGGGTCTGCCCAGGTGTCGCTGTAATGGAAGTCGATCAGGATGCGGAAGCCCATGTTTTTGGCCCGGACAGCCTGCTTGATCACATCCGCTTTATTGGAAAAATTGAGCGAAGGATTGACCCACACCCGCAGCCGGATCGAGTTCATCCCATGATCCTTGAGAATCTGCAGCAAATCCTGCTTCTTCCCGCTGTCATTGTAAAAGGACCAATTATAGTATTCCATCTCCGACAGCCAACTGACATCCGCACCTTTGGCAAAAGAGGCCGCAGCCTCCGCAGGCTTAGCTGTAAAGTAGCTGAATCCCCCTCCGAGCATTAGCGCCAGGCAGAGGACAAGCTTGATCCATGACTTTGATTCCGGTTTGTACATGTAATACCCTCCTGAATGATAATAATATAAACAGCCCCTATCTTGTACGCGCTTACAATTAATCCCCTCCTTGTGTTTCTACTAAAAGTGTAAGAGAAGCAGGTTTATTCTGATACCCATAAAAAGTCAATATTCAAGCATTTTTGGAAACTTGTTGATCCTAATCTGGACTGTAGATCCGCTCGATTTGAGCGGCCCAAGAGTAAAAATAAGCCTTTTCTGCCATACTACCGTTATTCTTGCACTCAAGCTGCTTCACATCACAACCGTCAGGAGGTATCCGCGGATGAATGCCCGTACGGCGCCAACGATCTACATACAGCTCAAAAACCGGGTAACTGTGTCAAAAGGCAAAGGTGTGCTGCTGCGTGATGTGGCTTATTTGATAACGGAGCCGGAGTGGAGGGAGCCGCTGTATTCGCTGATGCTGCTGGAGCCGAGACATAGCGACGGCAATCTGATTCTGATAGACCTGCTGACCGTTATTCCCCGGATTCATGAGCTTTTGCCCGAAGCGGATATTCAGCCGATTGGCGAGGGTCGTACCATTGTGCAGATTGAAGGCCCGGTTGAAGCCCGTAAGCCTTCCATAGCGCTATTTGTGCTGGTGTGGCTGCTGCTGTTCTTCGGCTCGGCGCTGACGATTATGAATTTTCATGCCGACGTCAGCATGGAGGAGGTGCAAATCCGGATTGTCGAGATGCTGACCGGACGCCGGGATGAGCACCCCTATGTGTTCCAGATCGCCTATTCCCTGGGCATCGGGTTTGGTATGGTCATTTTTTTCAACCATCTGTTCAAGAAAAAATGGAACGAAGAGCCGACTCCGCTGGAAGTGGAAATGTTCCTTTATCAGAAAAATATCGACCTTTATGTAGTCAACGAAGAGTACAGCAAAATGAAACGCCATGAGGCAGAAGCTGATAGGCACACGGAGGAAGGAGTATGACCGCACAACTGTCGATGGGTCTGAATCTGCTGCTTGGCATTGCCGGGGGGATCGCCGTGGGCGGCGGGGTGATTGCTCTTTTTATTGTGCTGGATGTGGTTCCACGGCTGGCCCAGCTTACCTCCTCCTATGATAAAGTGCATTGGTACGAAGGAGCGATGGTAGGTGGCTCGCTGCTCGGCACCATGAGTGACTTCTGGAATTGGCGGATTGCCGCCGGGCCATTGGTGGAGCTGGGAGTAGGGCTGTTTGACGGCGTATTTATCGGCATGCTTGCCGCAGCGCTTACGGAGGTGCTGAATGTGCTGCCGATCCTGGCCAAACGCCTGCACATGACCCATCTGCTGTTCGGGCTGCTGATGGCGATGGTGTGCGGCAAGGTTGCAGGCTCTTTGTTCGACTGGTTTGTGTACCGACAGTAAAAGGGGGTTACGGAGTGGTTAAGTATATTCACAGCGGGGACTATGTTGAAAATAAAAAAGATTCAGCCAAGCCTGGCACGACAGGCTTAGAGCAGGGCGGCGTGAAGGCCGATGGCAGCGCGAAGGCAGATGCCGGGGAGGGAGCGAACGGCAGCGGGAAAGCCGATGGCGGTGGGGGAGCTGACGGCAGTGCGTCAGCCGGTGGCAGCATGGGGGCCAGCGACAGCGGGAAAGCCGATGGCAGTGCGTCAGCCGATGGCAGTAAGGGGGCCAGCGAGAGCGGGAAAGCTGGTGGCAGCGCGTCAGCCGATGGCAGTAAGGGGACCAATGACAGTGCTGAAGCCAGTAGCAGCGCTGAATCTGATGGCAGCACTGAGTTCAGTGGCGGTGGAAGAGCCAGTGGCAGCACGGAAGCCAACAACAGCATGGAAGCTGCGATATCGGCCAACAGCACCTCGGTAGTGGCAGCGGCGGATGTCGATGTTGCCCTTCAAGCCGGCAGTGGCTTAACGGGAGCTGGAGCAGATTCGGCTGCGGGAGCAAGCGGAACCGCGGGGGAAGAAGGTGCAAATCCCGGAGAGCAGGATGCAGGGAATACTGACGCGGCTGCGGGCAGTCAGGCGCAGGATGCGGAAATGGGCAGCGAGCCGGGAGCAGAGGAGCCGCAGAGCGGCCATAAAGGATTCCTGGCCAGACTGTTCGGTGACGATGAAGAAACGGACGACGAGGAGGGCGGCGATGCGCCAGAAGCTGAAGCTGGCGACGGGGCAAACGCTGGAGCTGACGCAACAACAGGAGCTGATCAAGGGTCAAAGGCTGGAGCTGACGCAACAACAGGAGCTGATCAAGGGTCAAACGCTGGAGCTGACGCAACAGCAGGAGCTGATCAAGGGTCAAAGGCTGGAGCTGACGCAACAGCAGGAGCTGATCAAGGGTCAAAGGCTGGAGCTGACGCAACAGCAGGAGCTGATCAAGGTCCAGACACCGGAGCTGACGCACAGGCAGGAGGGCCGGCGCACGCCGGCACCAGCCCCGGCAAGCAGGACACGGAAGCTGCCGGGGAACTGGGAACCGGGGAGCCGGAGAGTGGCAAAAAAGGTTTTTTTGCCAGATTATTCGGAGACGACGAAGATATGGAAGATGAATCTGATCCAGATTCAGACTCCGGGTCAACAGCGCAGCAGGCACAGCCGGGGAAGTCAGCTAAGGACCAGGCGCAGCAGCCGGATAAACCCAAGCAAAGCAAAAAGAAAACCGGGAAGGCCGGGGCGGCAGACAACAAGAATAAAGATCCGCTGCAACAGAAACGCGACAATGAGGAGTCCGATTCCCTGGAGCAGTCGATTATTTACTGGCAGGGCAATGATCAAATTTCGCCTCATCTTGAGGCAACGAAAAAAACACTCACCGAGGTGCTGGGCCTGGGCTCCTCCTTTGATGTGATATTCCGCGAGATGACCTTCTGCGGGCGCAGGACGGCATTGCTATGCATCAGCGGATTTGCCAAGGATACGATCATCGCTGAAGTCCTGAAGCGCTTATCCTATCTGACGCCGGAGAATATTAATACCGATATGCTGATCAGCTTCATGAACGAATACATTCCCCATATTCAGGTGGAAAAAGGCGACATTCTGAGCGAGAGTCTTAACAAATATCTGGCGGGTATGAGCGTCTTCTTTATCGAAGGGGAAACAGAAGTTATTATAATGGATACGCGCATCTATCCTGCAAGAAATCCTGATGAGCCCTCCATTGAACGGGTGGTGCGCGGTTCGCGCGACGGATTCACAGAGACACTTCTGAGCAATGTCGCGCTGGTCAGAAGACGGGTGCGTGATCCCGGATTAAAATATGAGCTGCACCAGGTTGGCCGTAGGACGCGAACCGATGTCTGCGTAGCCTATATTGACGATATTGTTGACAAAACCCAGGTACAGGCCGTTACCGATAAAATTAAAAGCCTCGATATCGACGGCATCCCGCTGGCGGACAAGCAGCTTGAAGAGGCAATTGTCGGCGGGGGATGGAATCCGTATCCGATGGTCCGTTATTCGGAGCGCCCCGATGTTGTCGCTTCGCATTTGCTGGAAGGCCGGGTGGTGGTTTTTGTCGACACTTCGCCCAGCGTCATGGTTCTGCCGACAACGTTCTTTGATCTCTGCCAGCATGCGGAGGAGAACCGCCAGACCCCTTTTATGGGGACTTATCTGCGCTGGGTGCGGTTTATCGGGATCTTTGCTTCGATGTTCCTGCTGCCGCTCTGGATGCTGCTTGTCATCCATCCCGAGCTGAAACCGGCGGCGCTGGATTTTATCGGACCGCAGAAAATGGCCAGAATCCCGATCCTCGCCCAATTCCTCATCGTCGAGCTTGGGGTTGATCTCTTGCGCATGGCTGCGGTGCATACACCAACTCCGCTAGGCTCAGCGATGGGCTTAATTGCCGCAATACTGGTAGGGGACATCGCTGTAAAGACCGGTCTCTTCGTTAACGAAGTGGTGCTCTATATGGCGGTCGCCTCCATAGGCATGTTCGCAACACCTAGCTATGAGCTGGGGCTGGCGAACCGGATTGTCAGGCTTGCCCTACTGCTTGCCGTAGCTGCGTTTCAGGTGCAGGGATTCATGATCGGCACTACGCTGCTGATAATTCTGCTGACCACACACCGTTCCTATAATTCATCTTATTTGTGGCCATTTATACCGTTTAATGCAAAGGCGATGGGTGAGATCATCCTGCGCCGCCCGGTGCTGACCTCCCTAACAAGGCCTTCCTTCAACAAAACCAGAGATAACACACGGATGCCGCCTAACGCGGGGAATAAAAACAAATCGTAGGAAAATACAAATCAACTGCAAATTAGTCCATTCTATGGCGTTCCCTCTGTCTGCTATACTGAATACACTAAATAGCCCCGTAAGCGTTCATTTCAGACTGAAAGGAACACTTCGGGACCACAAAACATACACTAGACAGGGTGGAATTTGAGTTTCCACAGAAATTGGAGGACTGCGCAAAATGTTTTTACACGGGACGAGCCGAATTAATGATAGTGGGCATTTGGAGATCGGCGGATGCGATGTTGCAGATTTGAAGGCGGAGTACGGTACCCCGCTGTATATAGTGGACGAGCAATTGATCCGGCGCCGCTGCCGCGAATATATGGACGCTTTTGCAGCATCCGGACTTGAATTTCAGGTTGCCTACGCGAGCAAAGCTTTTTCAGTAATGGCGATGTGCCGGGTTGCTGACGAAGAGGGCTTGTCGCTGGACGTTGTATCTGATGGAGAGCTGTATACCGCATTGCAAGCCGGATTTCCGGCTGAGCGCATTCACTTCCACGGCAACAATAAGACACCTGATGAGATCGAAATGGCGATTGATGCCGGAATCGGCTGCTTCGTAGCCGACAATCTGGTTGAGCTTGGCATGCTGCAGGCCATTGCCCTGCGCAAGGAAGTGACTGTGAATATTCTGCTCCGCGTCACGCCTGGGGTGGAGGCGCATGCGCATCATGCTTACGCTTCAACAGGACAGACCGATTCGAAGTTCGGCTTCGATATCGGCAACGGCTCCGCAGAAGAAGCAGTGCGTTTGGCTTCCGGCAAAAGCAATCTGCATCTTCTGGGCGTTCATTCGCACATCGGCTCGCAGATTTTTGAAACGGAAGGCTTTGAGCTGGCGGTTGAGCGGATTGCCGACTTTACCCGTAAAGTAAAAGAAGATCTAGGCGTTCAATTCCGCGTAGTGAACCTTGGCGGGGGCTTCGGTATCCGCTATGTGGAAGGGGATACCCCGCTGCAGGTATCCGAATATGTAGCGGCGATCACAGGCGCGGTGAAGAAGCATTTTACAGGGATCAACGAGACGCTGCCGCAAATCTGGGTAGAGCCGGGGCGCAGTATTGTGGGCGATGCCGGAACTACGCTGTATACCGTTGGCACAAGCAAAGAAATTCCCGGCGTACGTAAATACGTTGCTGTTGACGGCGGCATGACTGACAACCCGCGTCCGGCGCTTTATGAATCCAAATACGAGGCGCTGCTCGCCAACCGTGCTACCGAAGCGAATGAAGAGACCGTTTCGATTGCCGGCAAATGCTGCGAAAGCGGAGATATGCTGATCTGGGACGTGGAGCTTCCGAAGGTGGAGAGCGGGGATCTGCTCGCTGTAGCCTGCACCGGTGCGTACAACTATTCCATGGCCAGCAACTATAACCGGATTCGCCGTCCGGCGGTAGTCTTCGTCCAGAACGGGCAAAGCGACCTTGTCGTGCGCCGTGAGAGCCACCAGGACATTGTCGCCAACGATATTGTACCGGCCCGCATTGCGAAGCAGGCGGTTGTGAAATAGATTTGCAGTAGCAGATACGAAGCGCAAAACAGCAGGCGGGAGAACTCCCGTCTGCTTTGCTTTGTGCGTGATTTCATAGTACACTAAGAAAAGTGTTCAACATCTGAAATTCCGAAAGGGGTCATTTACATATGGCAAAGCAAGCGAAAATTACTCTTGAAAATGGCAGCGTAGTGCTGCTGGATCTGTTCGAAAAGGATGCTCCCAATACAGTAGCCAACTTCGAAAAGCTGGCTAAAGACGGTTTCTACAACGGTCTGGTTTTCCACCGCGTAATCCCTGGATTCGTAGCTCAAGGCGGCTGTCCAAATGGTACAGGCTCTGGTGGCCCTGGCTACACCATCGACTGTGAGATCAACCCGAACAAGCATGAACGCGGAACGCTTGCTATGGCACATGCCGGCAAAAACACAGGCGGAAGCCAGTTCTACATCTGCTACGCGCCACAGCCACATCTTGACGGCGTTCACACTGTATTCGGCAAAGTGGTTGACGGCATGGACCAAGTAGATGCTTTCAAAGGACGCGACAAAATGACTTCAGTGGAAATTATCGAAGCTTAATTTTCACTAAATAGCAAAATAAGCAGGACAAAGACAGCAGGTCTCCGGTATGGGGGCCTGCTGTTTTTGTGCGTGCTTTTCTTACAATATCCTTCTCCGGTGCTCATGGCGGGTGCTGAACCACTTCGGCAGCCGGAAGAACACCAGATACATCGTCACAAAGACTGCAAAAGCAAACGCCTCCTCCACCAGCAGATAATACGGATAAGGGCCAAAATAATCCAGCACGGAAAAAGTGCTCGGCTTATGCGCCAGGAACATGTAGTTGGACCCCAGGATTCTATCGGCGGCATAGACCGCGGCAGCGACAATATTGAGGCAGAGCATCGTAAAGAACAGTGACTTCCAGGTTGGCCTATAGCCTTCGACCCAGGTCATATACAGCGAAGCCAGGATGATCGCACCGTGGGCGATGAAGAACAGCAGGAAGCGGAAATGCGGGAATGGATACACCAAGTTTGGTGTAATGAGCGCAATGAATGCGCCGCCAATGCCGGCAAAATAAAGAAAGGAATAGAGCAGGCGGCTGCGGGTAAGCAGCATAACGATAGAGAGAAGCAGCGTGATTCCGCACAGCTCCAGCGGCAGGGACGCGTCTTTCTTCCACATGTCCTGGGAAATGTACCAGATTTGCAGTGTTCCCTCTGACAACAGCAGGATGACCACCAGCAGCCGCCGGATGAATCTCCTTGAACCAGAATGTGAGCGAAGCGTAAAACGCGCCCCATAGAGCAGCAGACCGAAACATGCGACTAAAGACAGGGCAATGAGATGCGAGGGGGAGAACATGATGAAATCAGTATCGTGCTGCCGGTTAAAGAAAGATTTAAAGTCCACAAACTGCCTCCTTAGGCCTAAAAAAATATTACCAAAAAATAATTATCCGAATTTTAAGATTTTCTGATTCTAAAGATCTATCCTTAGGTGATATAAGTATATATCGCAGACTCTGGCCAGAACAGGATCAGATACAAATTTCTCATAAGATGAACGTAGAATTTCCAGAATACATAACTGGCCTTTTAGCGGAGTATGTCTCTACAGGGGCATTCGGCGGTGATCTTCATAAGACCTTTGGTATTCTGGCCGTTTTCTGAACATACCTATGTGTATTCAGAGGGGATGAGCTGCAAGCAGGATTCATTGAATCCCACAATATTTTGGGGAACGGGGGCTTTTAGTAAATGGTGAAAAAAAGATTAAGCATGGCCGTCGTAATCCTTATGCTGTTTGTGCAATATGCATACGGCATAGGATTTACTACGCAAGTTAAGGCAGCACCCATTGAAAATGATAGAGACATCATTACCAGTGTCTCCATGGCGGTGTACGGGGCGGATGGACAGACTGTTACAGACAATGTGTATGAGGTGGGGGCGAATGTCAAGCTGGACTATACCTGGTCTCTTCCAAACGGCCATGGCTATAGCGCCGGAGACACCTTTACCTTTCAGATCCCCGCACAATTCGAACTGTTTAATGACATCAGCGGACCACTGGTTTCGGATGATGGCGAGGTAGGCAGCTTCAGTGTAAGCCAGTCTACACACCAGGTGGTCATGACCTTCAATAACTACATTGAAACGCATGACAACGTACAGGGAACGCTTAGCATCAATACGAAATTTGATAAACAGGTAATTACCGGAAGCACGGTGCAGGAGATCCAGTTCCCTGTGGGCGGCGGGATACAGACGGTAACGGTCATCTTCAAGCCGTCCGTTGGCTCGACGATTGAGAAGAAGGGTGTGTCCAGCGGCTTCAATGCAGACCATATTCAGTGGACCGTTGATGTCAACAAGAAGCTGGAGCATGTAGCAAACGCTGTTGTCACCGACCCGATCCCGTCCGGTTTGTCTTTGGACAGTACGGTTACCCTTGCAGTGTATCAGCTTGGAGTTCAGCTCGATGGTACGGTTACTGTAGGCGCTCTGCTTGACAGCAGCAAATATACGGCTGAGGTTTCCGGCGGGAAGCTTACCGTGAATTTTACCGATCCTGTGATAGGCAGTGCTTACCGGATTGCTTATACCACAGCGATTGTGGATGACTCACGGTCGAGCTTCACCAACACGGCAGCGTTTACGGGAGATGGACGTGATCCTGTAAGCTCCTCGGCAACGGTAACGGTTGAGCGCGGCGGAAGCCTCAAAAAAATGGCAACCGCCTATGATTGGGGCAGCCAGACCGTTTTCTGGGCAATCGAGTACAATTACAACAACAAGAAAATCCCGCAAGGCAGCGCGGTTCTAAAGGATTTATTCGACGCTTCACAAAGGCTTGCGATAGGTACAGTAGTAGTCTATCCGGTAACCCTGGATGCTGCCGGGACAGCCACAAAGGGTACTCCTCTTGTAAATAATGTGGACTACACTATAACAGGGCTTGGCATTGTCGGTAAGAACGGCTTCAAGCTGGAGTTCACAGGCGGTATTTCTTCAGCTTACCGGATTGAATATCAGACTATATCGCAGAGCCGCGTATTCAAAGACACAACCATCACCAACACAGTATCGGACAGCACCTACAGCGCTGAGGCGAAACAACTGATCCGTCCGGCAATTATTTATAAGAACTTGTCCGGTATAGATTATAAGAATAAGACAGCAGTCTGGAAAATCACTGTGAACGGCGATAATTATCCGATGAGAGAAGTCGCGGTTACGGACTCCTTCCCGCAAGGGGGATTGAAGTTCGTTCCGGGAACGCTGGTTGTAAGGGACCTCTTAGGTACGGTGCTGAATGCTTCAGCCTATACCCTGGAATATAGTACGCCGGTGCAGCCCAATGCCGGGTTCAAGCTGAAGTTTGCTTCGCCGATCAGAGATACTTATACCATCACTTATACAACGCAGTTCAACAATGACTGGTTAAACGGCAACACCGATAATTTTATCAACAACGCACGAGTAGACTGGAAGGATATTGAGGGTCCGCCTCTTTGGACAGAAGCCCAGGGATTATTTATTCCCCGTTCTGAAATGAAGAACAACGGCTTCAAAGCGGGGAACTACAATGCTTCCGCCAAAGAAATCACCTGGACCGTAGGCGTCAATTACAACAGCAAAGAAATTGCTGCTCCAAATGTCACAGATATCCTGAATTCGGGGCAATCCCTGGTCCCAGGCTCGCTTAAAGTCTACAATATGAATGTCAATGCCAAAGGCGATCCTTCGCAGGGCTCCGAAGTCAGCAGCAGCGCTTTTTCGTACAGCGTGAGCGGCAATGAGCTTAAGGTAGTATTTGCGGAGCCTATCAGCTCACCGTATTATATTGTTTTCAAAACAAGTCTTGAAGGACAGTTGGTGGGCACTTCAGTCTTCAATACGGCTAAGCTGCTGGATGGTGCGAAGAAAGTCTCCAAGAATCTGACCGCATCTGTGAACATCCCCCACGGAGATGAATATGTCCATAAAGAAGGCCGGCAAAATGGCGACAAACTGGATTGGACGATTACGATCAACCGCACGCAGTCTTATGTAAAAAATGCAGTAGTCAGGGATTATCCCAGCTCCAATCAGATTCTGCTGCCTGCTTCCCTCCACCTCTATCCTGCTGCGGCTGCAGCGAACGGAGAGGTGACAAAAAGCGGAGCTGAACTGGTGAAGGATGCCGATTATACGTTGAACATCAGTATGGATGCGGATGGCAAGCAGAGCTTCGTGCTCAGCTTCCTGCATGATATCAACTCCGCTTATATCCTGGAGTATCAATCGCTAATCGTTGCGAACTCAGGCGATAAGCTGGTCAATTCAGTGTTTTTCGACGGTATTAATATCGCATGGGGAACCAAGTATACGACCAAAGAAGTTATTGTAGGTGTCTCCAGCGGCTCGGGAACAGGCAGCGGTGTCCGTGGAACCTTGACTGTTCATAAGCTGGACGCTGCTGATAATCAGCTTGCGCTTAGCGGCGCAACCTTTGAGCTATACCGACTGAACGCTGCGGAACGGGTGCTTGTCAACACCCGGACTACCGATGCCGCCGGCAATGCGGTGTTCAATAATCTGTGGCTGGGCAATTATATCCTGATTGAGAAGGAGGCCCCGGAAGGGTATGCGCTCGATACCAAAGAGTACCCGGTTACTATCGGCTCTTCGGCCAATATCAACCTGACTGTGCTCAATACGAAGCTGGCAACGCCGACTCCGACGCCAACACCAACGCCGTCAGCGTCACCGATAGCGTCGGCAACGCCAGTAGTATCGGCATCACCGGAAGTATCGGCATCACCGATAGCGTCAGCAACGCCTGTAGTGTCGGCATCACCGGAAGTATCGGCATCACCGGTAGTGTCGGCAACGCCGGTAGTGTCTGCGTCACCAGGATCGAGTGCAGTTCCTACTGTGGCACCAACGCCGGGAGCGCCTGCAACACCGTCTCCCACACCTACTGCAGCACCCACTGCGGTGAGTCCTGTCGGTACTGTCGCACCAACACCGGGAGCTTCCCAGATCCCCGGAGTAATTATTAATGATGATCCTGTTCCTGCCGGTGCTGCTCAGACGGCTGCACCGACGGTTTCACCAACGGTTTCACCAACGGTTTCACCAACACCGCCAGCAGATAATGGGGTTGAAATTGACGATGATGAGGTTCCGGTAGGCGCCGTTAAAGACCCTGCAAGCGGCGGCAAGCTGCCAGAGACCGGAGGCAAGCTGCCGCAGACCGGAGAAAGCAGCCCGATGCCGATCTATCTGGCAGGTCTTGGACTGATTCTTGCCGGCTTTATTCTCAGCCGGGTATTCAAACGGTCTAAAGAATAGACCATTTGCTAGCTAAAGAGCACGCGGCAGATCATCTGCTGTGTGCTCTTTTTTTGGCGGGCTTCAGCCTGATGAGCACGCGAAGCGTGGGAATCAAAAGACCACCTGCTATGCGGTTTACCCAAGCCCCCTTTGGTGGATATTAGGCAAAGCTACTAGATCGTCAGACTATACATGTAGGAGTTCAAACGGTTCTCCTCCGAACAAATTAGGCGTGGAGAACCCATTGCAGGCGTGTCGTATCAGGCTCCACGAACAGAATCATTTCCTGATCGGAAGAGTCTGCCTGCTTGCCTGCTTGCCTGCTTGTCTGGTTGTCTGGTTGTCTGGTTGTATGCTTGTAAACGGACCGAGCCGCTCTTATTTCCACTGGAAGTCATTTTTCCGCAAGTGAACGGACTCCAGAGCCTTTATGGATAAACATTCACCCCAAATGTACCTGCCGGAGTGGCGATAAGCGCGTTACAGTCCGTTAGCCCGGCTAAATGTATCCTTTTCGGGAAGATAGGGGCTTTTCGGTCCGTAAGGAACAGGAGGATGGATATCGACGAATGCCACTCCCACCCAACCACGAAGGCTCTGTCCTAAGCCGCAGATGTAGAACTGATATGTACTAGCTAGCACATGAATTATACTCGAGGCCTATGTTCAATGGGGCAGTGGGTTGCTAGGGGAAGAATAGCTGTTGCCAGCGCAGGAACAACGTCAGAAATGCCGTTGTTAGAAGCCGAACCACCGGCTAGCCCGGAACAACGTCAGAGCTGCCGTTGATAGAAGCCGATCTACCAGCTAGCCCGGGGACAACGTCAGAACTGCCGTTGATAGAAGCTGAGCCCTCGGCTAGCCCGGGACAACGTCAAAACTGCCGTTGATAGAAGCCAGCGGCCGCTTGTTCCGCGAGGCTAAGGGGCACTCCCGCCGCCTGCTTTCAGCCCGGCGGTTTTCCCGCCGGCCTGCATTGCCCGTGCAGCAGGCGATGGCCCTCAGGCATGAAGCCGTGCCTCGGCTTCGCGTTTCTGCACTGCCTCCTGCTCGCTGCCGCTCTTAAGTCCTCTCCGTCCCAGCAGAGTGACAACTAGAATTGCTAATCCGGAAGCCAGCAACAGGAACTCGGACGGAATCCGGTCCACGAGTACTCCGAACAGAATCATCCCAAGCGGCGCGATTGCCCCGGATGCTGTCTCGGCAACGGCGAACACCCGTCCGCGATACTCCTCTTCAATTATTTGCTGCAAATAGACCTGAATTGGAATATTGATATTCATCACCGTGACGCCGACAAGAAACATCAGTACAAGCAGGAGAATAAAAGCGGAAGTGCTGCTAATGGAAAATACCAGAGGAAACGCCATGCCGAGGAACAGCAGACCAAGTGTGCACAGGCCCCGAATCAGGGAGCCGGTGGGATTGTTGCTTTGACGGCGGACGGTCAGCAGCAGGGACATAGTCAGCATGCCCGCTCCCAGCATGGCCTCAATTATGCCATATTGCCCGGAAGTGAGCGAGAGAAGCTGTATAGCGACATAGGGCAGCACAATATCTAGGGATACGACGAAAAAATTGACCCAGAACACGATAATAATTACAGCGCGGATGATGGGCATTTTAAAAACATAGGAGATGCCCCCGGCAAGACTGTCCCGCAACTCTGCGAGCACATGTGAGCGTACCTGCGGGGCTGGCTCTTCCGCTGCCGAATGGGAGGTTTCGCCGTGATCTGCCGTATCCACAGTTGGCTTGAACCGCAGTCCGCAGCTCATAAGGGTTGAAACGGCGAAGCCGGCTGCATTCAGCAGCATGAACAGCTTCAGGGAGACGATGGCGTACAGCATGCCGCCTAGTACGGGGGCGAGCAGGTTGCCGATGGAGCCGGCGATTTGATTGAGTGAGCCGGCGCGCTGGATCTGGTCTTCATCCACAAGCTGCATCAGGGAGGAAGAGACGGAGATTCCGTAGAAGGTGGAGCATATGGCCAGCAGAACCAAAGAGGCGTAGATGGGAATCAGAGAGACGCCTTCAACAGAGACGGTCAGAAAAGCAAGCAGCAGCGTAAGTACGGCAGCAAGGTCAGAGCAGATCAGCAGCATGCGGCGGTTCATCCGGTCTGCCATCACACCGGCGAAAGGCGCGAGCAGAATCCGGGGCAGCAGCCCGCATACCATTGTAATGGCGAAGCTTCCGCCGGAGCCTGTGAGGTTCAGGATATATAACCCTACTACAAAGGTATACATTCCGGAGCCCAGCATGGAGGCCAGCTTGCCGGCGAAGAACAGGAGCATATTCCGGTTGCTTGGCGACGGGAAAATAGCGTTTTTAGTGCTCATGTGAATCACTCCATTCAACAAAAGTTAAATTTAATTAAACTTATTTTAAACTCGAAGAGCTAATTTCGCAACATAAAGTTTAATATTATTTAACTTAACTTTTATAGAGCTTACTGGTACGCTATACTGGAGATTAAGACGGACAAAAGGATGGCACTCATATGACAACCAAACTAACGCTAGGAGATAAAGTCAAGCATTTGCGCAGAACCAAGGGGCTTACGCAGAGTGACCTGGCCGGAGAAGACATGACCAAAAGTATGCTCAGCCAAATCGAAAACGGCCGGGCGCTGCCTTCCATGCGCAGTCTGCAAATACTGGCTGCACGGCTTGGAGTGGATGCGGGTTATTTCCTTGAAGAGGAGCAGAGCGGGGACCTGCCCCGCCTGGTCCGCGACATTGAGGCCATGCATAAGCAAAAGAATTACCAGTCGATTGTTCTCACTGTTAAACCGCTTATGGAAGGGAAGCTGCCAATGACTGTGGATGCCGCCCGGCTGATGGAGTTCTACGTGGACGCCTGTTATTACACAGGAGAGGATGGCTGGGAAGAGGTGATTCAGCGGGCAGTGGAGATCTATGAGCGGTTCAATCTATATGTGGAAAGTGTCAAAGTCCAGTATATGGCTTATGCGCTACTGTTCGCCCAAAGCAGGTACAAGGACAGTCTTGAGCTGATCCTCCGTCTTAGGGAAGATTATGTGAGCAAAAAAGTCGGCAACGACTTTTTATTCGAAATTGAGCTCCATTATGCGCACAGCGTTACTTTATCGGCGCTGGGTGACTATGACGGGAGCCGGGAGGCTGCGCTCGAAGCAATTAAGCTGTCACGGGAGCAAGGTGTTTATTATTTAACGGACCATTTGTACCGCGTGTTGTCCAATCTTGCCCAGTTGTCCGGGAATCTGGATGAGGCGAAAATGTACCTGGTTAAAGCAGGGCTGTATGTGCAGCTTACAGAGGATGACTTGTCAATACAGCTTGTCCGGCTGTCCGAGATCAGACAGGCTAATGTGGAGCAGCGCTATGAAGAGGCATTGTTGCTGGCACAGCAGGTTCGGCCTCAAATCAAGGGAAGCAGGTATGAGTCGAACTGGTACCTTCAGACCGGAATTGCCCTGTATCATCTGGGGCGGGATGAGGAAGCGCTGGCGAATCTCTCCAAAGTTACTTTGCCTGATGATGCCTACCATCCGCTGGACCGTGCAGGCTTTTTCACCGTTTACGCCTACAAAGCCAAAATCTACGCCGGACACGGGAAGATGGAGGAGGCGCGCCAGCAGTCGCAGATTGCTTACGAACGGGTAAGAGAATATCCTCCTTCCGCATACACCCAGTTTATCGAAGCCACTTTCCTGGAGCTGCACCCTTAAGCCTGTCTTAAATTTTTCTTGAAAAGTCTGCAGAAATGCTATAATAACTTTAAATTCAGGATTTCGGAGGGATAGAGAATGTGGAAGGAATTTAAAAGCTTTGCGCTGAAAGGAAATGTGCTTGATCTGGCGGTTGCGGTAGTGATTGGGGCGGCTTTTGGTAAAATTGTCTCTTCGCTGGTTACGGACATCATTATGCCGCTTATCGGTATCCTTACTGGAGGCATAGATTTGAAGGGGCTTAATTTTCATTATGGAAAGGCGAGTGTCAATTACGGGATATTCCTGCAGTCTGTTGTTGATTTCTTTATCATCTCCTTCTCGATCTTTATGGTCATCAAGCTGGCGAGCCGGTTTAAGCGCAAGGAAACGGTAAAAGAAGAGGTCGCTGAGGCGCCTGCACCAACACCGGAGGTGGCTTTGCTGTCGGAAATTCGTGATTTGCTCAGCGCCGGCAAGCGGAATGAAGCTGACCCGGAGTGAGGAAGCAGCATTTTTTTGAATACAACCGGGTACAGAGTGAATAAATTCAGCCTTGAGATTTCACAATAAGCAGGATGTGAATTCACATAAGGTGGTTTTTCCATGAAAGGTATAAAAGGGGCATTGATTGCTCTGGCTTCTATTCCGCTGATTATGACACTTGGGAATTCCATGCTGCTTCCTGTATTGCCGCAAATATCCAAAGAGCTGGGTATCAATGCTTTTCAAGTCAGTATGATCATTACCGTTTATGGCCTTATAGCCATCCTGATGATTCCAATTGCCGGGTATTTATCTGACCGTTTTGGACGCAAAATCGTGATTCTGCCCAGCCTCATCCTCGCTGCCTTAGGTGGAACGGTCTGTGTTATAGCTGCCTGGTTCTTTACCGGGGGGATCGCTTATTGGATAATACTGGGGGGGCGTTTGCTTCAGGGGGTTGGAGCAGCAGGCGCATTTCCGATTGTACTTCCTTTGGTAGGGGATCTGTTCAAGGATGAAAAGCAGGTCAGTAAAGGCTTGGGAATCATTGAAACCTCCAATACCTTCGGAAAGGTATTAAGTCCAATTCTGGGTGCTTATTTGGGTACATTGCTGTGGTATGCGCCTTTTATAGCTATTCCGGTCCTTTGTCTGATTTCTTTTGTGCTGGTTCTGCTTCTTGTTCAAAAACCAAAGACAGGCGGGCAGGCTGCCAAAAAGAGCCTTGGGCAATTTTTAACCGCTATAAAAGAAATCTTGCATGAGAAGGGCCGCTGGCTGTATGCAATATTCGCGATTGGCGGAATATGTATGTTTGTAACCTTCGGGGTGCTGTTCTATTTATCCGAGACCCTGGAAGCAAAGCATAATCTTCATGGAGCCTCAAAAGGATTTGTGCTGGCTATTCCCCTTGCCTTGCTGTGCCTGGCTTCTTACGGGAGCGGAAAGATCATCGGGAAGAATAAAATAGTAATGAAATGGCTTGGCTTCGGTGGAATGGCACTGCTCACTGCGGCAATGTTCATTGCTTGCTTTGGCGAAAATATTTATTTTATTGTAGGGTTCTTATGTCTTAGCGGCATTGGGATTGGGGCAGTCTTGCCTTGTATGGATGCATTAATTACGGAGGGTATTGAAAAAGACAACCGGGGTACGATCACCTCCCTTTATAGCAGTATGAGGTTTATCGGGGTTGCGCTGGGGCCGCCGGTTGTTTCGCTCCTGATGAACCGGGCTCATTGGGTCTTATTTGGCACAATGGCCGCCGTGGGGGCAGCCGGTGGAATGCTGTCCTTATTCGCCGTAACTCCAAGCAAGGAGACTGGGGAATGAAGAACGGTCACTACAACTGAATATGTGATTTTCCTTCAGGGCAGAAAGAGTGCCCCTGATAAAATGAACCGCCAAAACCCTGTCATATCAAGGGATTTTGGCGGTTTTATTGTGTGCAAAAAGAAGCGTTCATTACGCGGTCGTTCATAAAATCGCATTATCTAGTGTTTATTTTGTGAAAAAAATCACTGTAATTATTATGAATCCTATATTGACAATCGGAATAGTCGGTGATAGAGTACACTCAAGAATTTCACTATATTCCTACTAGATTACTTGGTTATTTGTCGAATGGTCTCCGTAAGACATGTAACCTGACAAGCAGAAAGGGGTGGTTATCATCGGTGCAGTCTCTGCGTTGCTGGAAATCCGGGAGATGAACAAAAGCTTTACGATGGACGGGAAATCCGTTCAGGCTCTGCGCCGGATTGAGCTGGATGTGCAGGAAGGGGAGTTCGTCACGATTATTGGGCCAAGCGGCTGCGGCAAAAGCACGCTGCTTCGGATCATTGCAGGGCTGGAGCAGGGAGAGCAGGGCAGCATCCGGCTTGCCGGTGAGCCGATTACCGGTCCGGGTATTGATAAAGGCTTTATTTTTCAAGAGCCGCGTTTGTTCCCGTGGCTGACAGTGGAGAAAAACATTGCTGCAGACCTGTCACTGCGCGACCCGGAGGTTCGCCGCCGTGTTGACGAGCTGATTGAGCTGGTCAGGCTGAAGGGCTTCGAGAAGGCTTATCCGAAGGAGCTGTCCGGGGGGATGGCACAGCGGGTCTCCATTGCGAGAGCGCTGCTGCGGAGTCCGAAGATTTTACTGCTGGATGAGCCCTTTGGGGCGCTGGACGCTTTTACCAGATCGCATATGCAGGAAGTACTGCTGGATATTTGGAGGCGCAATGGCACGACGATGATTTTTGTAACCCATGACATTGATGAGGCGGTTTTCCTGGGCAGCACGATTCTCATTCTGAAGCCGCGTCCCGGTGAGATTAAGAAGCGCGTGACGGTGGATTTGCCTTATCCGCGCAAAAAGTCCGGCTCAGGCTTTCAGGATTTCCGCTACAAGGTGTTAAGAGAATTCGAACAGGTCGATGAATTGACAATGGGTGAAGCGGGTGCAGGCATATGAGAAACGAGGCTGTCTCTACGGAGCAAGCGCGCAGGCAGAGATGGCGCTATAGAGGCCGGCTGGCAGACATCACCTGGGGATTGCTTTTTCCCGTAAGCTTCCTGGTGCTGTGGCAGTTGCTCAGCGAGGCGGAGGTCATCTCTCCGCTGCTTTTTCCCTCTCCACTGGTGATTGCAGAATCGCTCGTATGGATGTGGAATTCGGGGGTGCTTGCGGACAACTTCGCCATCAGTTTGTACCGGATGCTGGCGGGCTTTGGTATCGGAGCGGGTCTCGGGCTTGCGCTGGGCCTGCTGGTCGGACTGTCCCGTCTTGCAGAGAAGCTGCTTAATTCAACGATTCAAATGGTCCGTATGATTCCGCATATTTCGGTTACATTTTTGTTTGTGCTGTGGTTCGGCATCGGCGAGACCTCCAAAATGATGCTGATTGCCAAAGGGTGCTTTTTCCCGCTGTATATTTACACGTTTCTGGGGATACGGGGGACGGACAGCAGGCTGTTTGAGGTGACGCGTGTGCTCGGATACAGCCGATTCAAGCAGATAACAGGTCTGGTGCTGCCTGCGTCGGTGCCCGGTATTATCACTGGCGTCAGGATGTCGCTGGCCATTGCCTGGGGAAGCCTTGTTGTAGCGGAGATGATGGGTTCAAGCTCCGGACTGGGCTTCCTGATGATGGATGCCCGGGCAATGAGCGATACGTCTACTGTCTTCGTCGGAATTTTATTGTTCACTGTACTTGGCATTATAACAGACCTGATTGTTACCGCCCTTGAACGACGTTTGTTGCGATGGCGCGACAGCTTCAGCGGCTAACAGAGAGAGGAGAAAAGATATGAGTGAGCAAGTGCAGTTGCTTCGGAATGAATCGCTGCCGTCTGCAAAGCGGCGTGGTCCGGCCCGCGGCGGCTTCGGTCTTCATTTCATACTGGCTGCGCTGCTGCCGGCGGTGATCCTGATGGTCTGGCAGTGGGCGGGCAGCACAGGCCGGGTCAGTCCGCTGCTGCTGCCTTCGCCGGCTGCCATATTTGAAGCGTTCGTCAGATTGCTCCTGTCCGGCGAACTGCTCGTGCATCTGGGCCGCAGTATGCTGCGGGCGGCAACCGGTGTGGTGTATGGATCGGCGGCGGCGCTGCTGCTCGGAGCGGTGGTTGGATTGTCCGCCTGGGTCAGAAAAATTCTGAATCCTACTATACAACTGCTTCGGCTGACACCAAGTCTGGCAACGGCACCGCTATTTATTTTATGGTTCGGGTTCGGTGAGACCTCGAAGATTGTCATTATTTCTCTGGGTGCATTTTTTCCGCTCTATATGAGCACGGTGCAGAGCATCCGCGGGGTAGATACCAAGCTGGCCGAGGTAACCCGTGTACTTGCCTACGGGCGGTACAAACAGTTCACGGGACTTGTGCTGCCGGCTTCGATGCCCGGCATACTGGCGGGCTTGCGGCTGTCCATTGCTTACGGCTGGCTGGGACTGGTGGTAGCAGAACTGCTTGGCTCGCAGAGCGGCATCGGCTACCTGATGGCCCATGCCCAGGAGAATTCCCAACCGGAGATTGTGTTTGTGGGCGTCATTATTTTCGCTGTAGTCGGAAAGCTGATCGACATGTTCGTGGTTGCCGTCGAGCGCAGGGTGCTGGGCTGGAGAAGCAGCTTCAACGGACAGTAAAGAAATGAAAACATTCTAATAAAATTTGGGGGAATAAATCATGTCAGTTAAAAAGCAAGCAACGGTATCGCACTCGAAATGGCCTCTGGCCGGTTTGGCACTTGTGTTTCTGCTCTCGCTGTTACTTCAGGCCTGCGGAGCCAAAGGTGAGAGCGGGACGGCAGGTGAATCTTCCGCCGCGCAGCCATCTGCCGGAGCTGTAGAGTCTGCGGCCGCCTCGACCGATACACTGACCTTTGGTTTTGTCGGCACCAACCAGCCGGCCGGCATTGAGGGCTGGGGCTTCCACACCGGTATTATTCAGGAGGAATTGAAGAAGTACGGCGTCACCAATGTTGCGCTGGTTCCGTTCCAGACCGGTCCCGATCTCAATGAATCGGTCATCAGCGGCCGAGTTGATCTCGGGAATTCCGGCGATACGCCTGCTATCCTGGCTCATTCAAATGGTGCAGCTACCCGGCTGCTCAACTTTACGAACACGGAGGTTAATTCCCAACTGATCGGCCGGAAGGACGGCCCGCAGACGGTGGAGGAACTGAAGGGCAAGAAGGTCGCGGTGGTCAAGGGCTCGTTAATGTACCGCTTCCTGGTTGGCTACCTGAAGGAGAAGGGCCTCGATAAGGATGTGGAAATTATCAACATCAATAGTATCCCTGACACAGAGGCTGCTCTGCTGCGGGGTGAGATCGACGCCTACGGGGGGGCCCAATCGTTCTATTCAAGCTACAAGCTGCTGAAGGATGGAAATCCGCTGCTGGCTGAAGCGAAGGAGATTCCGAGTCTGCTGAGCGTGAGCGTTGTATATACAACGGAGGATTATTTGAGCAAATTCCCGGGCTTCCAGAACGTATGGCGGGAGGCGCTGAATAAGTCGTACGAGGACCTTAAGGCGAAGCCGGATGAATATTACAAATGGTTGTCCGAGTCTACCGGTACACCGGCCGAGGTGCTGAAGGAGATTGCTCCGATCGAAGGTCTGCCGGCCGAGCGGCTGTCTGCGCAAGGGATTGAACGTATTACAGCCTCCAAGGATTTTCTCGTAGGGGAGAAGCTGGCGAAGAAGGATTTCAGCATAGAAGATTGGATTATCCAATAAGGGGGACGTATAGGCATGAGTCATTCAGAAAAAAGACAACTCAAGCTGGGAATCGGCCTGCAGGGCGGAGGCGGACATTGGCGTGAGCCTGATGTACGCCCCGATGGAGCAGCGAGCATAGAGGCTTATCAGGAATACGCGCGCATTGCCGAGGAGGGCAAATTCGATTTCGGTTTTATTGCGGACTCGGCCTATATTACCAAGGATTCCACAATTCCGTTCCTCAGCCGTCTGGAACCGATGACCGCTCTCTCTGCGGTTGCGGCGGTGACCAAGCATTTAGGAGTGGTTGGAACCTTCACCACGTCCTACAGCGAGCCTTTTACGACGGCGCGGCAGCTTGCTTCGCTCGACATTATCAGCGGCGGACGGGCGGGCTGGAATGCCGTGACCTCCGCGCTGGAGGGCGTGGCCCTTAACCACGGTCATGACAAGCTGCATGATCATGCGCTGCGGTACCGGATTGCGGATGAGTATATTCAGGTGGTTAAGGGATTATGGAACTCCTGGGAGGACGATGCGTTCCCCCGCAATAAGGAAACGGGGGAATATGTCCAACTGGAGAAGCTGCATACCCTTAACCATAACGGCGAGTTCTTCAAGGTGCAGGGGCCGCTGAATATGGAGCGTTCCAGACAAGGGCATCCAATAATCTTCCAGGCGGGTGCTTCCGAGTCAGGGACCGACCTGGCGGCGCGTTATGCGGATGCGGTGTTCACGAGCTTCGAGGATGCCGATCTGGTTAAGGCGCAGGAGCGCTACAAGGAGATCAAGGGGCGGGCTGCGGGCTATGGCCGCAACCCCGATCATATCTTCCTGTTCCCGATGATTGTCCCGATTGTTGCGCCGACACAGGAAGAGGCTTTGCAATTATATGAAGAAGGCAACCGGTTCATTGATCCCCAATATGCAGTCAAGTTCCTGAGCCGTTATTTCAGCTTCTTCGACTTCTCCCAATTTCCGCTTGATGAGCCGCTGCCGGAGCTTGGCGACATCGGACAGAACAGCTTCCGCTCGACGGCGGAGTATTATCTGCGCATCGCCAGAGAGGAGAAGCTGACGCTGCGGCAGCTTGCCTACCGTGCGACCAATCCGCGCGGCGATTTTGTCGGCACACCGGAATTTATTGCCGACAAGTTCCAGCATTATTTCGAGCAGCGTGCGGTGGATGGCTTTATCATCGCAGGCTCGCACCATAATCTGCGCAACTTCGTGAAGCAGGTTGTTCCGATTCTCCAGGAGCGCGGCTTGTTCCGCACCGAATATGAGGCGGATACGCTGCGCGGACATCTGGGCATTCCATTCCCGGAGAATACGTATGCGCTCGCGAGACGGCAAGCGGCGGTAGAACAGGCTCGACAGCTATAACAGATCTATTATAGAAGCAACCGATATGGAGGGGAAAAACGATGGCAATTGATGCGGGGACAATTAACCAGCGGCCGGAATTTTCGCACCCGGAGGATGAGCGGCAGTACCGGAAGGAGCGGCTGGCCGCCGCCTTCCGTGTGTTCGCGAAGCTGGGGTACGAGGAAGGCGTAATGGGGCATATGTCGGTACGCGACCCGATTAAGACGGATCATTACTGGACTAATCCGTTTGGACTGGGCTTCGGACTGATCAAGGCAAGCGATCTGGTACTGATGGATTTCGGTGGCAAGGTGGTCGAAGGCAACGGGCTTGTTCATCCTGGCGGTATTCTGCTGCATCTGCCGATTCTGCGGGACAACCCGCATATTATTTCGGCGGCGCATACGCATTCGATTTACGGCCGGACCTGGTCGGCTTTCGGCCGGCTGCTGGACCCGCTGACTGCGGAGGCGGCGGTATTCTACAAGCGCCATGCGATTTATGACAGCTTCGAGCATGGAGAGGGTGACAATCTGGCTCAGGCGGTCGGCAGCAACAAGGTGCTGCTGCTTAAAAACCACGGTATCCTGTCGCTTGGCAAAAGCGTTGAGGAAGCCGCTTACTGGTTCATTTCGTTCGAAAAGGCCAGCCAGGGCCAGTTGCTCGCTGAAGCGGCAGGCAAGCCCTTGCTGATTGCAGATGAACGAGCGGAGTCAATCGCGGCTTGGACGGACGAGAAGTTCGGCTGGTTAAATTTTCAGCCCTACTACCAGGCGATTGTAGATGCACAGCCGGATTTGCTGAAATAACACAGGGCTATGTGTTAGTGAATAATGAACCGGTCCGGGCTGCCGGACCGGATAGAATCAGGGGGAGCAGTATGACTGCAAGAAGAGTGAACAGTATTACGGATCTGATTGGCGAGACGCCGGCAGTCCGGCTTAACAGGCTGGTCGGCAACAATGACGCCGAGGTGTATGTGAAGCTGGAATATTTCAACCCAAGCGGGAGTCTGAAGGACCGGGCGGCGTTCAATCTGATCGCGGAGGCCGAGCGTTCCGGCCGCTTGAAGCCGGGCGCAACCATTATTGAGCCGACAAGCGGCAATACCGGTATCGGTCTGGCGATGAATGCGGCGGCCAGAGGCTACCGTCTTATTATTACAATGCCGAATAATGCGACCAAGGAGCGCATCCATATCCTCAAGGCTTACGGCGCAGAGGTTGTGCTGACGCCCGCCGGCGAACGAATGACCGGGGCCATCCGCAAGGCAATCGAATTGCAGCGGCAGATCCCGGGCAGCTTCGTGCCGCAGCAGTTCGAGAATCCGGCGAACCCGGACATTCATCGTACAACGACGGCACTGGAAATTCTGGAGCAAATGGATGGCCGACTCGACTCGTTCGTTGCTACGGCTGGTACGGGGGGGACGATTACAGGCACCGGAGAGGTGCTGCGCGAGAAGCTGCCGGATATCCGCATCGTTGTCATTGAGCCGAAGGGCTCGCCGGTGCTCTCCGGCGGCAAGCCGGGGCCGCATAAGCTGATCGGTGCCGGGCCGGGCTTCGTTCCCGGAGTTATCAATCAGAAGGTCTATGACGAGATTGTACAAGTATCGGACCAGGATGCTGTACACATAGCCCGCCAATTGGCCAGCTTCGAGGGCATTCTGGTGGGTCCTTCCTCCGGTGCGGCAGTGTGGGCAGCCCTAAAGGAGGCCCGGCGGCTGGGCAAGGGCAAAAGGGTGCTGTGCATCGCACCGGACAACGGGGAACGTTATCTCAGCACCGCTATGTTCGCCGACGAATAACAAGGAGGGGAGACATATACCTGTGAAATTTGACCCGCTCTATCACCCTTATCCCGCCTGCCGCGTGCCAGCGTATGCCGGCAAGGGTATGGTTGCCACCTCGCAGCCTCTGGCAGCCCAGGCCGGGCTCGACATCCTGAAGCGCGGCGGCAACGCGGTTGATGCTGCCATTGCCGCCGCTGCCGCCCTGACCGTAGTGGAGCCGTGCTCGAACGGCATTGGCGGCGATGCTTTTGCGCTTGTATGGTCCGGCGGGCGGCTGCATGGACTCAATGCCAGCGGCCCCGCGCCGCAAGGCATCACAATCGGGGCAGTGAAGGCTGCGGGGCACAGCCGGATGCCGCAATTCGGCCCGCTGCCGGTTACCGTGCCAGGCGCACCGTCGGCCTGGGCAGAGCTGTCGCAGCGCTTCGGCAGGCTGCCGCTTTCAGCGGTGCTTGAGCCGTCTGTCCGGTATGCGGAGGACGGCTTCCCGGTGTCACCGACCGCTGCGTGGAACTGGTCCAGGGCGTATTCGCTGTACAGCAAGGAGCTGCGCGGCGAAGCATTCCGCCCCTGGTTCGATACGTTTGCGCCGGGTGGCCGTCCGCCTGCTGCCGGGGAATTGTGGCGCTCCCCTGCGCATGCGCGCACACTGGCGGAGATTGCCCGCAGCGGAGCGGAGGCTTTTTACAGAGGCGGGCTCGCCCGGGATATTGCGGCATTTGTTCGCGGGGCAGGCGGCTTCCTGTCCGAGGAAGACCTTGCGCGGTACCGCCCGCAGTGGGTGGACCCGATCAGCATTTCCTATCGCGGCTATGAGGTGTGGGAGCTGCCTCCGAGCGGCCAGGGATTGGTCGCGTTGCTGGCGCTTAACATCCTGAAGGGCTTCGACAGCCTGCGGCCTGGCGAGGTCGATACCTATCATAAGCAGATTGAAGCGATCAAGCTGGCCTTTGCCGACGGGCAGCACTTCATTACTGATCCGCAGTATATGCGGACGAGTGTTGAGGCGCTGCTCGCCGGGCAGTACGCGGAGCAGCGCAGAGCGCTAATTGGCGACCGGGCCGGACTGCCGGAAGCCGGCAAGCCCGCAGGCGGCGGCACCGTGTACCTGGCAACGGCGGATGGCGAGGGCGGGATGGTATCTTTTATTCAGAGCAATTACATGCAGTTCGGCTCGGGGCTGGTTGTGCCGGGAACGGGCATCGCCTTGCAAAACCGCGGTTCTGGCTTCTCGCTGGACGAAGCGGACGTGAACCGTCTTGAGCCGGGCAAGCGGACATATCATACGATCATTCCGGGCTTCCTCACCCGGAACGGCGGCAGCGAGCCCGTTGGCCCGTTCGGTGTGATGGGCGGCCTGATGCAGCCGCAGGGGCATGTACAGGCGTTGATGAACAGCATTGACTTCGGCCTTCATCCGCAGGCGGCGCTGGATGCGCCACGCTGGCAATGGACGGGAGGACGCAGCGTGCTGGTTGAACCCGGTTTTCCCGCTGCGGCGGCGCAGGCCCTCTCGCGGCTTGGTCATGACATCAAGTATGCACTGGACGGCGGCTCGTTCGGGCGCGGGCAGATGATCTGGCGCGATCCGGCCAGCGGTGTGCTCTGCGGCGGCACCGACTCGCGCACGGACGGGACGGTTGCCGTCTGGTGAGGCAGGGTGCGCAGCACATGCTTCCTGTTAACACAAAAACGGTTAAGCGGGTATTGGGCGCTTAACCGTTTTTGTCATTCTATGAAATATTGTCCGCCGCATAAAACGGATGCCGAAGCTGTGCACGAAGTGTTGAAGCTTTTGCACTATCCACTTCATCCTTTAGCATAATTCAAACCTAAGAGATAAGCTTGGTTCAGCAGCATTTCGTAATGACTGGGAATTGAATCCAGGGTCTCATATAAGAATTCAACCTTAGAATTGGAAACACCGCAATAATCTGCAATCCCCACATTCAGCGAATGAGCAATCATTTCATCATAATTACGCTTTTTCATCTGTTCTTTTGATACGCCGGCCAAGCTAATCCACAAGACATGCTGATGATGAAGGTGGTCCGAACCGTACGCAAACCCATTGTTCCATACACGGTCAATGTACCCCTTTAGCATAGCCGGTAAATGCCACCACCAAAGCGGAAAAATAAATGCCAACGCATCATGCTCCTTCATCCGCAGTATCTCCATTTCCACTTCAGGGGAAAAAGACTGCTTCGCAACTGACGTATCGGGTTCATCCGGTTCTTTTAATACAGGATCAAAACCTATCCCGTGCAGATCCAATATCTCATACTCGTGGCCTGCCTCGGCAAGACCTTGTACGAATCGGGCGGCCACCTCAAAGGTTAATGAGTTTTTTCTCGGGTGTGAAACAACGGTTAATACTTTCATGCCTGTATCTTCACTACCTTTCTTGAGCAGCTAGCTTCTAGCCCTAATCAATGGCTGATGCTATTATAAACAGTAGAAAAATGTTCTGGAAGTACGCACTTTGAAGTTCTATAGGATGATACAGGTGCCATAGGAACATGGAAGTACCCGGGTGGATTCCCTGGAAACTGACCTGGTAACGGAGGGTTAAGCGATGAGTGAACAAATGAAAAACGGCGTGCAAAAGAAGTATCAGGTTGGAGTGGAAGCGGCTTTAGAAGTAATGGGAGGAAAATGGAAGCCTTTGATTATATACCATTTAATGACAGGACGGAAACGAACATCTGAGCTTCGCCGTTTAATACCGGGCATTACTCAAAAAATGCTGACCACTCAGCTTAGAGGCCTGGAAAAGGATGAGATCGTCACAAGAAAGGCTTATAATGAGATCCCTCCAAAGGTGGAGTATGAGTTAACGCCCTACGGCTGGGGATTAAAGCCCGCGCTAGACCTTTTATGCCATTGGGGAGAGGATCACCTGGACAAGATGCACGGAGACAAATCCAAGGTGTTGGAAGAGTTCTAAGATCAATTCATGAATTTAAGCACCTTCGGGTGTTTTTTTATACTCTAAATCCGGGTGCCAATGACAAACAGCAGCAGAGAACGGACGACAATTAATGGGCTGGATCAAGGCAACTGTCGGTAAATTGGGAAATAGGCTTCCCAAAAGGAGACAGATCAAGTTGAGTGCATATCCAAAAGTTGAAAACGAGGAGGCTGAACATTGTTTTTTTATGAACTCCATTGTTATAGGAAAGAGCAGCAGCTTAATCAATTATAAAGTCAATTCTTTTTGCTTGCACATCATTGCTTAAGTTCAGATATTCTGATTTTAAAGCTGAATTCTCTGTGCCATATTGTACATCCGTTGGTGTATCTACCGTGAAGATTATTTCTTCTCTTTCGCCGATTTTGTAAATATGAACGTTCTTCATAAGTTCCGGTCCCTCTGCAGACCACGCTTCTTTGGGCCAAGCGGTCAACGTAAATAGCAATCCGCCATTTTTCTTGTTTGATTTATCAACAAATTTGTAGCTCTTCGTTTTTAGATCCGCATTAGTGGTGGTCACTACTTCATATTTGCCCTTCCATTGTGGCGGTAACTGGATATTTATATGTTGTTCGGATATTGTAATAATATCCTTTTGTGCAAGATCACTATGATACTGTTCTGTTGATTTGGGAATAGCCTCCAACTTGTCGAATCTATATTTTAATCGTTCTATAAAGACCAATGCTTCAGTTCTGGTAACGGGGGCATTTTTCATGAAGCCTTGTATGGATCTTTCCGTTTTTCCCTTTGCTAACCCAGAATCCAAAAGGTACTGAATGGAGTCATCAACGGTAAAGTTTTTGCCGGCTGCATTGGCTAGGTAACGAGCCGTATTTCCTCTGTTCAGGGCGATCTGCTCAGAAGGCTGCAGCTCTGTCCAACCCAATTTATTGATATAGCTCAGATAAGGTTTCACCCAATCTTGGGTCTTTTGGTTTGAACTAAAATCGGAGGGCTGATAGCTTCTGATAAGCATGGCAAGAAATTCACCTTGACTTACCTTCGCATCCGGTTTAAAAGTTCCATCAGGATAGCCTTCAACTATTTTATTTGTAATTGCTCTTTCGATATACTCCTGTCCCCAAAAATGATTAGGAACATCCTTGAACAACCTTGCTTGGTCCGCCAAGGCAATGTTCGCATTAATAACGAGAAGAATGCCCAAGACACATGATAATAATTTCTTCATAACGATTCTCCAATCTCCTTTCGCAAAATAAATACGCTTCGTGAACCGAGGACGAATGTGCTGATTCCTATTGTACTCCTTTCTGAGGAGATTACCTTCAAAGTATATAACTCCTGAATTTGCTATTTAGTTGCATTAAATGTAAAAAAATTAGGCCGGCTCGTCCAAGGCTTCCAAGGTGGATAAGGTCATCTGGTCGCAGCAAGCATCGACACAGTAATATGCAAAATAAAACTGAAATACTTGCGTTTTTGGAGCAGCAGTGGTAATATTTTCGCTAAGTTAAGCCTGTGGTAGACAACGAACTAAATATGTGATTATCCTTCAGGGCAGGGTGCAATTCCCTACCGGCGGTGATGCTGCTGTACATTAGCTGAGAATGCTGATTGCGCTGCTCAGTCCGCTACCCGCTTCGTATGGTTCATACGGACGGTGGACCCGGTGTAATTCCGGGACCGACAGTATAGTCTGGATGGAAGAAGGAGAGATTGACGTGCTGTGCTTGTGTAGGCAGGCGTGGAGCAGTGTTTTCGAATATTATGTGCGAACTTTCACAAGAGTAACTTTTGGCTGTTGGATCGCACGGTTTTATTTGAACTGCCCTATAACTCTCGTATAACCCGTCTTGAACTCCTCCTGGAGATTGAGACGGGTTTTCTGTTTGAACTGGATTTTCAGTATTACATCAATGTGATCGGAGGCAAGGCATGGATAAAATGAATGACGAGTTTTATATGTCGCTGGCGCTGGATATGGCGGAAAGAGCACAAGGACAGACAGGCATCAATCCGGTTGTCGGCTGTGTTGTCGTGAAGGATGGAGCCATGATTGGACTTGGAACCCATCTCCAGCGCGGGACAGGACATGCGGAAGTGCATGCGTTGAATATGGCCGCAGGCAAAGCGCAAGGCAGCACAGCCTATGTAACCCTGGAGCCATGCAGCCATTATGGCAAGACACCGCCTTGCAGCCAGAGGCTGATTGATGAAGGTGTTGCCAGGGTGGTTGTAGCCTGTGAGGACCCTAATCCTCAGGTTGCCGGCCGGGGAGTTGCCATGCTGCGTGAGCAGGGGATTGAGGTCGAAGTAGGGCTGCTGCGCAGCCGTGCGCTCAGGCTGAATGAAAAGTTTATCAAATACATTTTGACCAAGCAGCCTTTTGTTACGCTGAAAAGCGCCAGCACACTGGACGGCAAGCTGGCGACACGGACAGGGGACAGCAAATGGATTTCGAACGGTCAGGCCCGGGAAATTGTACATACGCTGCGGCACCGTCATCAGGGAATTATGGTCGGCGTCAACACCGTAATTGCCGACAATCCGTCCCTGACAACCCGAATGGAAGTGCCGGGACTGAATCCGGTCCGTATTGTCATCGACTCCACGCTGCGCATTCCGCTGGACGCGTCTGTAGTAAGCGACAAGCAGGCGCCAACGATTGTCGTCACTACAGAATCCGCTGATCCGGTGAAGCGTGCGGCGCTTACGGATGCTGGTGTCCAGATCGTGGTCAGCGGCGCAGGTCCACGTGTGGACCTGCAAGCCGCGATGATGGCGCTCGGAGAGCTGGAGATTGGCTCAATTCTGCTGGAAGGCGGCGGAACCTTGAACGGCGCGATGCTGGAGAATGGATTTGTGGACCGCGTAATCCTCTTCTTCGCTCCGAAGATCGTGGGAGGCGGCGTGGCTGCGCCAGGGACCTTCGACTTTCCGGGCGTCGAGCTGATGCGTGATGCGATTACGCTGGAGGGATTGGAAGTGGAAGTGCTCGGGGATAATGTGTGTATCAGCGGCACGCCCATCCGCTAACCATGCGGGTGTCAGCCTAACCATATTTCAGGAGGGGATCTCATGTTCACAGGCTTGATTGAGGAAGTCGGCGTCCTGCGCGGTGTCACCAGCGGAGGCGAGATGATGGTGCTGCATATCGGCGCTTCCCTTATCATGGATGATCTGAAAATCGGCGACAGCGTATCCGTCAACGGAGTCTGCCTTACGGCAACCTCGCTCGGCGACCATTCGTTCACTGTTGATGTCATGCCGCAGACCTACCGCAACAGCACGCTGAAGGAGCTGCGCAGCGGCAGCAAGATGAACCTGGAGCGGGCGATGGCCGCCGGCGGGCGTTTTGGCGGACATATCGTTCAGGGCCATGTGGATGGAACCGGGGAAATCCGCAGCGTGAAGCGCGACCAGAACGCAGTGGTATTCGAGATTGCCCCGGAGCGTAAATCGCTGTTCAAATATATCATCCCCAAAGGCTCCATCACGATTGACGGCATCAGCCTGACGGTGGTTAGCACGTCGTCTTCCCTGTTTACCGTTTCGGTGATTCCACATACCCTTGGTGAAACAGTGCTTGCGCATAAGCGGCCGGGAGACCGGATCAATATTGAATGCGATGTGCTCGGCAAATATGTTGACCATCTGCTGAGCTACGGTTCCCGTTCAGGCAATGAGGAAGAAGAGAACAGCTCCCGGATCAGCCATGATTTTCTCGCGGCTAACGGGTTTGTATAAATAAGATTTGGCTGACGCCAAGCCCGTCAGGGCTTCGTACAGCTATCAGGAGGACAGAAAATATGAGCCAGCAAGACAAGAAGGATAGTATCCTCGACCCCATCGAAGATGCCATTTATGACCTGATGCGCGGCAAGGTCGTCATCGTGGTCGATGATGAGGACCGTGAGAACGAGGGGGATTTCATCGCCCTCGCTGAACGCGCCACACCGGAAGTGATCAATTTCATGATCACGGAAGGGCGCGGGCTCGTCTGCGTGCCGATTACGGCAGAGCGGGCAGAGGAGCTGGATTTGAAGCCGATGGTGGCGAACAATACCGATAACCACGGCACCGCTTTTACCGTCTCCATCGACCACAAGGACACCACCACCGGGATTTCTGCCGGAGAGAGATCCATGACCATCAAGGCGCTGATGGACCCGAATGCGAAGCCTTCCGACTTCCGCAGACCGGGCCATATGTTCCCGCTGATTGCCAAGAAGGGCGGCGTGCTGCGCCGCTCCGGCCACACGGAAGCGGCTGTCGATCTTGCCCGGATGTGCGGCGCTTATCCGGCCAGCGTCATTTGCGAGGTAGTTAAGGAAGACGGGACAATGGCCCGCCTGCCGGATCTGGTGGAGATTGCCCGCAAGCATGATCTCAAGCTGATCAGCATCAAGGACCTCATTCATTACCGTAATGAGAAGGAGCATCTGGTTACCCGCGAGGTGTCGGTGAAGCTGCCGACAGATTTCGGGGATTTCCAGACCATTGCCTATACGAACGAGGTGGATGACAAAGAGCATGTCGCCTTGGTCAAAGGCGATATTTCCGGGGAGGAGCCGGTGCTGGTGCGGGTGCATTCCGAATGCCTGACCGGTGATGTGTTCCATTCCCACCGCTGCGACTGCGGCCCGCAATTCGAAGCGGCGCTGCGCCAGATTGAAGCGGAGGGCCGGGGGGTTCTGCTCTACATGCGTCAGGAAGGCAGAGGCATCGGTCTAATCAACAAGCTTCGCGCCTATAAGCTTCAGGAAGAAGGTCTGGATACCGTAGACGCCAACCTGAAGCTGGGTTTCCCGGCGGATTTGCGCGATTACGGTATCGGAGCGCAGATTCTTAAGGACCTTGGCGTCAGCAAGATCAAGCTGCTGACCAACAACCCGCGCAAGATCAAAGGCCTGGAGGGCTACGGTCTTGAGGTTGTGGAGCGTGTGCCGATTCAAATGCCGGAGAACAAGGACAACACCAAGTATCTCCATACGAAGCAGGCCAAGCTGGGTCATCTGTTGTCTTTTGACGACATTGAGCAAAATGAGGATGCCAAGCGTTAAAAATCCATATAACTTACTAATGAAGGGTAGATGAATACTATGCCGAACATTTTAGAAGGACATTTAGTATCCGAGGGACTGAAATATGGGGTAGTCGTAGGACGTTTCAATGAATTCATTACAAGCAAGCTGCTGTCCGGTGCGCTCGATGCCTTCAAGCGTCATGGTGTAGCCGATGATGAAGTGGATGTGGCCTGGGTTCCGGGCGTATTCGAAATTCCTTTGATCGCGCAAAAAATGGCCGAGAGCGGCAAATACGATGCGGTAATTACGCTCGGTACTGTTATCCGCGGATCTACAACCCATTATGACTATGTGTGCAATGAGGTTGCCAAAGGCGTTGCGGCGATCAACCTCAAGACTGGCATTCCAACTATATTCGGCGTAGTTACAACCGAAAATATCGAGCAGGCCATCGAACGCTCGGGAACCAAAGCCGGCAACAAAGGCTGGGATGCTGCGACCGCTGCCATTGAAATGGCGAACCTCAATAAGCTTTTTAAATAAGAGAGCCACTTGACGAACGGGCCTCAATCGTGCTTATTTATATGTATAAGAAGAAAGCATGGTCAATAAGAACTTTCTACTTGTGTAGCGCCCGTGCGGCGCTGCACTTTACTTTTTTTTGGCGGGAGGAAACCGCGTGACGGTATTGTACAAGCTGGAGACGTTCGAAGGTCCGCTCGATCTGCTCTTGCACCTGATTGACAAGGCGGAAATCGACATCCAGGACATTCCGGTCAGCGAAATCACCGAGCAGTACATGGATTACCTGCGGAGCATGCAGGAGCTTGAGCTGGATATTACCAGTGAATTCCTGGTAATGGCTGCAACGCTGCTGTCGATCAAGAGCAAGCTGCTGCTTCCGAAGCCGCCTGTTATTGAGATCGAGGATTTCGAATATTACGAGGACGACGGCTACGATCCGCGTGCGGAGCTGGTTCAGCGACTGATTGAATACCGTAAATTTAAGAGCATCGCCGTGCAGCTCCTGGATATGGAGAGCGAGCGCAGCCTGATTTTCACCAAGGAGCCGGAGGACCTGGGCCCATTTGTGCCGGCACAAATCGACAATACGCTGAAGGGTCTGCATACGGCAGACCTCATTGCCGCATTCCGCAAAGCGCTCAGCAAAGCGGCGAGAAGATCCTCTTACCAGCGGATTATGCGTGACGAGATTTCGGTGAAGGACCGGATTCGCGACGTTTCAGAAGCGCTGCAGCGCAAGGGCGTGGGCGGGAGGCTGCGTTTCTCTTCCCTGCTGCATGACGACATGGCCCGGTATGAGATTGTGGCTACCTTCCTGGCGATCCTGGAGCTCATGAAGATGAAGGCGATTTACTGCTACCAGGAGAAATTGTTCGACGATATTGTGATGGAGTGGAGAGGAGACGAAGCATTCAGTGGATTACAAAACGCTGAAATCAATTATTGAAGGACTGCTGTTTCTATCCGGCGACGAAGGATTATCCGTCCGTCAAATTGCCGAGATTACCGAGCAGCGGCCTGACCTCGCCGGGAAAGCGCTGGAGGAGCTGAAAGAAGATTATGTTACGCAGGAACGCGGCTTGCAGGTGGTGCAGATAGCCGGGAATTACCGGCTGGCTACGCTTCCGGACCATGCGCCTTATTTTGAGCGGCTGGCTTATTCGCCTTCAAGATCTTCCTTATCCCAGGCGGCGCTGGAGACACTCGCCATTGTTGCTTACCGCCAGCCGATTACCAGAGTGGAAATTGAAGAGATTCGCGGCGTGAAGTCCGAGCGGGCAATTCATACGCTGAACAATAAGGATTTGATCCAGGAAGTGGGCCGTGCGGAGGCGGTTGGCCGTCCGATTCTGTACGGAACGACCAAATCCTTCCTGGAGAGCTTCGGACTGGCTGATCTGAAGGAGCTGCCGGAGCCGTCGAACTTCGATAGCTCTGAAGACCTGGAGGAGGAAACACAGCTTCTGTTCAGCAAGCTGGACAGTCAGATGACCTTCGATGATGTCGAGCAATCATAGAATACAACTATGGAAATCGCTGTGAAGCCCTCTTCCGTCATTTACAATGCCCAAAGGCGGCGTGAAATGGTGGGAGAGGGCTTTTTTGCGCGGACACCGAATTTTTTCCAGAGTGACATGCCATACTAATCCAAAGGCTCCCAATGAATAAGGTTGCATGGAGGTTACTTTCGTGGCATTATGGCTGGCAATACCTTTGGCCCTGCTCCTGCTTGCGGTTGCACTGATTCTCCTGATTCTGTCCTCAGGTATTCACTTTCATTTTCGGTTATTCAGGCTTGGGAAGGATGACCGGGTGGAATTTGACATCAAAGCCGTATTTGGCCTGGTTAAGTTTCATTATGAGCTGCCTTCGCTGGTTTTTGAGAACATTCAACAGGGGATCATGGTTAAACTGGAGGAGAGCGGCATTGCGCCGTTCAGAAAGGATAAAGATCATAAGGAGCAAATCAACAAGGAGTGGATTTCGACATGGCTGGATAATTTCCGCAAGGCGCTGAAGGCGACCCGTGGTTTGAAGCAATGGATGAAAGCTACGCTGTCCCATGTCCAGATCACCAAGCTTGACTGGTCTACCGATTTCTCTCTGGGCGATGCCGCAGATACGGCCGTAGCAGCGGGAGCGCTGTGGGGCGTTAAAGGGAGCGTCATTGGCTGGCTGTCACAACAGGTCCGGATGAAACAAGCTCCACGGCTGTTTGTTGTCCCTGTTTTTCAGGATGAGCTGTGTTTCTCTACAGAGGCGGTATTGACCGGAAAAATGTCTGTGGGTTACGCATGTTATGCAGGATTGCGGCTGCTTCGCCGTATTTCCAAGGAAGAGGGAGGACTACGCCAGTGGAAGAAGCTGCTGAGCCGCAACAAGCCGGGCAGATCCCGGGAGAATTCAGAATAACAAGCAAGGCAAAAGGCAGCGTGACAAGGCGGGTGTGCCCGCTATGCTGCCTTTGTTTTTTGCCGGAAACGGCTCAGACCGGAACAGCTTCTTTAATCACAGGATAAAAGGTTCTCGCGAGATCTTTACCGTTCTCTTTCATATGGACAACAGTCAAATCAAAGCTTTCTCCATTAAGCTCTACTGGAATATGTTCCCGCCCATCCAGGGAAGCTACCGTCCCCATAGCCATCAGCCCTTCAGCGCTGGTGCCGACAAAAAAACCGCCGGCATCTTTTATCGAAATCTGTGACTGCCCTCCGTTCTCCTGTTCCTCCAATGTATATTTAATGGATATGACTTCTGCAAGCTTGCTTTCTTCGGTCCGGGTTACCTCCACATGCTTGATGAAGACGATGGAATCCGCTTTCTTGAGCGCCTCATACGGTCCGTCATTAACATAGTAGTGATACCAGAAGAGCTGTCCGCCAAGTTTATGACGTTTGCCCCCCTGCCCGCCGAGGAATACTTGCTCAAAATAACAGGTGTTGCTGCCCTTGAAGGGTTCGAACCAGATTGCTTTCAGAAACTGAATCCACTCTTCCATAGAACAGCCTGCTTTGAGCTGATGATTATCCTCCGCATATTTGCGTGCGAGCCGCATAGGCGGCGTGTTGGCTGCGAACCCAAGAAATTCGTTGATCTCCGCTGCTCCGGTGGAAGTGGTCTTGTCATGAAGCTTCATGAACAAGTCGTATGAGCGCTGCTTGCCTGCCGGAATTACCACTTCCTTGAAGACGGATATTTTATTGTGCTCGCTTGCATTCGCTGACGAATCAGGTTCAGGCATCGGATTCATATCGACAATGACATAACCCGTATCCGTTTTTTTCGGGTCTTCACTTACACCTTTGATGAGCGGCAGCACGCCGTTGCTTGTCATATCGGCTTCCCAGATTTCATGAAAAATCATGCTTTTGCCTCCTGGTGATGAGTTTTGAATACCCGCTCATTTTTAGTTTGGCTGTTGATAATTATGCGGGTCAAATTCAAGAAGGATTATTTTAGGCGGCAAGGGGGCAAGGGGGGGGATGAATTTCTTCATGCTGTACATATCATGCCCGTGAGATGAGCAAACTGTAAAAGAGTAGGTTATTCCCTTACTTTTCAGACAGATGAGGAGGAGTAGTTGATGTCAGATCACCCGATTCAAGGTCTCATGCAGACCGCTATGGAAAATATTAAAGGCATGGTGGATGTCAATACAATTGTTGGTGACCCGGTGGAAACTCCCGATGGCAGCGTCATTCTGCCGATCAGCAAAGTGGGGTTCGGCTTTGCCGCAGGCGGCAGTGATTTCCGGGTAGAGGATGACGGACCGGGAGTAAACGGTACAGGAGCAGGTGCGGGTGTCAAGATGCTTCCGTTCGGGGGCGGCAGCGGCGGCGGGGTATCCATCCGTCCAATTGCTTTTCTTGTAGTGGGCCGGGAAGGTGTGCATACGGTGCCGCTCGACAATCAGACTCATTTGTTTGAGAAAATTATTGATGCAGCCCCGGGGCTGATTGATAAAATTCAAAGCATGTTTCCAAACGGCACAAACGAAGGGGCGGAAGTAGTTGTGACCCCGACGGTGAAAACAACGGTTAAACATGAGCCTGCCTCTTCGGATTCATCGACTCACTAGCATGCAGCTTTTTGCCCGGATACTACATGAAATGGGGATGTCGCCTTGAGTGGGGCGGTGTCCCTTTTTTTGATCGTGTAGAGCATTGATGCAGACGCTGCTTCAAGAGAGGGACATACCCACCCGCCGCGCCGCATATACTTGTACAACATAACCGGGATTGCCTGTATTCCCTGATTAAGAACTGATAGAAGCCGGAGGATGAACATGAAGACACTACCATTCAAATCGTCGATGATGGGTTTACTGTGCGCCTTGCTGCTTTTTGCGTCTCCGCTGCCTTTGCTCCGTGCCGAGAACAGCACCGTCAATACCCATGCCCGGGCGGCAGCGCTGATTGATGTGGCATCCGGACGGATTCTGTACAGCAGCCGCGGGGATGAGCGGATGCTGATTGCCAGCCTGACCAAAATCATGACCGCACTCGTGGCTATAGAGAATGGAAACCTGAATTCCAGGGTCAAGGTCGGCAAAAATGCCTTTGCCAAGGAAGGCTCTTCCCTGTTCCTGAAGCAGGGGGAAGAAATGTCGCTCGAAGATATGCTCTACGGTCTGATGCTGCGTTCAGGCAATGATGCGGCAACAGCGATTGCCGAGCATGTCGGCGGATCGGAGGAAGGTTTCGTCTATATGATGAATGCCAAGGCGGAGGAGCTTGGTTTACGGAATACACACTTTGCCAACCCGCACGGGCTTGATGCCGAGGGGCATTATTCGAGCGCCAATGATTTGGCTGTGCTGACCGCCTATGCCATGCATAACCCTGTGTTTAAAGAAATCGTGAGAACGGAAGTAAAGACGGCGGATAACCCTTATGAGAAATGGGACTACAAATGGAGCAACAAAAATAAAATGCTGCGCCTTTATGAAGGAGCGGACGGAGTGAAAACCGGTTATACCAAAAAAGCGCTGCGCTGTCTGGTCAGCTCCGCTACCCGTCACGGACAGCAGCTCGTCGCGGTTACGCTCAATGACGGCAATGACTGGAATGACCATGCTGCACTGCTGGATTTCGGGTTCAATCACTATCCGCTCAAGACGTTGGTTGAACGCGGAGAGGGCATCAGCGGCTACAATTTTGTAGCCGGCACGAAGTTTGCATATCCGCTTGGGCAGGGAGAGGAAGCCCGCCTTGTGACGAAGCTTGTATTGAATGAGCCGAAGAACCGCAGCGGGGGCAGCTTTGGCCTCAAGGGGGTGCTGGTGCTGCAGCTTGGCGGCAAGGAAGTAGGCCGGGTTCCGGTCTATGCTCCGGAGCAGCTACCGCCGGAGCACACAGCCTATGAGAAGAGATACAGCCCGGCAGGAGCTGCCGCTTATCCCGCGGCCCACTGGCTGCAGGCGCTGGGAAGCGCGCTTCGGGCATTGTTTGAAATGGGGGGGAGAGCATCATGATCAATGGAATTTGGCTGGGGATGATATTGATCGGCTTCGTGTTTGCCGCCGTGAACGGCAGGATGGATGAGTTCACCGCGGCTGTGTTCGACGGCGCGAAGAGCGGAGTCACAGTCAGCTTCGGTCTGATCAGTGTGCTGGTGTTCTGGATGGGCATTATGCGGGTGGCCGAGGATGCGGGCCTGCTGAAGAAAATCGCCAAGGTGCTTGGACCGGTAGTAGCCTTCCTGTTCCCGGATGTGCCGAAGGGGCATCCGGCGATTGGCTACATTCTCTCCAATATGAGCGCCAATCTCCTTGGCCTCGGGAATGCGGCAACGCCGATGGGCATCAAGGCGATGCAGGAGCTGCAGACCCTTAACCCCGACAAAGATACCGCTACTCCGGCAATGTGTACGCTGCTCGCCTTGAATACGGCCAGCATTACGCTAATCCCGGCTACACTGATAGCGATTCGCCTGAATTACGGCTCGGCAGACCCGGCGGGTATCGTCGGCACGACACTTGCCGCAACTGCGGTGGCGACGTTTGCGGCCATTGCTGCAGACAGGCTGTGCCGCCGCCGTGCTCTGATGCGCAGGCCGCCGGGACCGCCTGCCCTGAGGTCCGGCAAATCTGCCGGAGGGCGCGCTGCGCTCCCGCATTCTTCACTGAAAGGGTGAGCTTGCCTTGTTCCAGCTAATCAGCCTTATCTCAGCCTGGGCGATTCCCGTCATGATTACCTTCATTCCGCTATACGCATTTACGCGCAAGGTACCGGTCTATGAGTCCTTTGTTGAAGGGGCCAAGGACGGCTTTGGCACCGCAATCGCCATTATTCCGCATCTCGTCGGCATGCTCGTTGCCATCAGCGTCTTCCGCGCCTCCGGCGCACTGGACTTCCTGATGGGCTACATCGCCCCCGCGCTGCAGGGACTCGGCGTGCCGCCGGAGGTGCTGCCGCTCGGCCTGCTCCGCCCGCTCACGGGCACAGGCTCCCTCGCCTATACCGCCGATCTGATCCGTGTCCACGGACCGGACTCCCTGATCGGGATGATCGCCTCCACCATCCAGGGCAGCACCGACACCACGCTCTACGTGCTCACCGTCTATTTCGGCGCAGTAGGCATCCGAAACGGCCGTTACGCCCTTAAGGTCGGCCTCTTCTCGGACATCGTCGGCTTCGTGGCCGCCATAGCTGTATGTCTGCTGGTGTTTGGTTAGAGAAACCAATACGTGAACAGATCATTAAAAGGCTTGTAGATCATAACGACCAGCAGCAGCGGGCTGGGCATATTGATTTTGTATACGGAGCATGCGGTGGCAGCAAGACCGGCGAGCCAGAATAGGGAATAGACTATGAGGTCAAGCGGCCTCCGCTTGCGGATGAGGGCCGGCAACTCTAATGCTACACACCCGGCGGCAATGACTACAAATAACAGAAACAGCATGCGGCTTCACTCCTTGATTTCATCCAGGAAAGTTTTATCCATCGTGCCGATCCGGTTGATCCTCACACTGGCTTTATAGTGGACGGGCAATCGTTGCAGATACTGGTCGCCTTGTTCAGCCTTCAGCTTTGCCCAGACCCTGGGATTTGCACGGTAAATGGCTTGCCCGAACCCCATTGCATCGACTTTGAATTGTTTGTTTATTTCCTCCACGGCATCCTGCATTCGCATAATTATCGTTTCTTCCGTTTTTCGCTCCAAATCTCGGATGGAATTTTCTTCCTCAAGATTCTCTTTGCTCTGGACCTCCTCCACGTTGCAGGTCGCTTTAACTTTTATATAAATATGAGGCTTCCCGTCAATGAATTGGACCTTGAGCTTTGTCGACGTCTGGAGCGCTTCAATCACAACGGGCTGGCCGTCTGTTCCTAAGACGTACCCTGAAGATTGATGGACTTTATTGATGATATAGTTATAGCCGGCTGTTGCTTCCCCAGTCAGCCAGCCAATGAGTTTATCTTTTTTGAACAAGGCAACATTCTGGTAACGCAGCCTTGTTTTCGGCGCCGTTTGATCTATGTTGCTCTTCTTGCTCCCCTCGTCGACATCTCCTTTTATCTCTACTCCAGTCAACACCGGAGCTTCCCCTTCATATAATAAGTCTTCGATAAATCTGTCGAGAGTAACAGCGACGGTCCTGGATGAAATTTTATAAGATTTATCCAGCGCATTGAACAGCTTGTTTGCCGGTATTTTGTCCAGTGGCGTAAGCACTTTAAGCACATTCTCTGCTGTGGTGTCCCGGGCCACCATAACATAGAAATCCATTCGCGGTTCACGGCTTCTCTTGATCACATCCAGAATTTCGCCAACTCCGGACCGGGCGAGCTCCTCCCCGATAACCAATGCGCGGATATGGCCGAGGTAGCTCCTTCTTGAGCAGACCAGGTTGAACTGCCGCAGCGCATCATAAAATGTGCGAGCCGTAAAACTATATAGGACCACCGGTACGCCTCCCCCTCCGCTCCCCCCGCTTGCTTGCGAGGTGATTGCCGATGGAATAACTACCTGCATGCTGACTTTATAGCCGGCCTCCGCTTTATCCAGTCCCAGTCCCAGTACAAATGCCATTTCATTGAGTTCCTTTCTCTCCCAGCAGCCGCTCAGTACGATAGGCAGAAGCAAGACAAGCAATACCCGGAATAGAGACTTGCACCGTTTAATGATCATGACTCAGGTTTCCTCCGTTTGGGTGTGCTTTGCCGGACCGGATTTTGAGTCTTATTCTCTGCGGGGCGGGTGCGCATCTTAGGCCAGGGAAAACGGACCACGAAATCCTTCATATCACTTGGGACAGAGGGGCCGAGCGGGCTCATATAAGGCATTCCGAAGGAGCGCAGGCCTGCCAGGTGCAGCACCAGAATAATCACCCCGCAGATCATTCCGTACAGCCCGATAAATCCGGCCAAGCCTATGAACAAGAAACGGATCATCCGTGCGGCTATTGACATTCCCGACTCTGGAATGACAAAGCTTGAAATCGCAGTAATGGAGACAATAATGACCATTGCGGAGGAGATGAAGCCCGCTGCAACGGCTGCTTGACCAATCACAAGCGTGCCGACAATGGAAATGGCCTGGCCGATATTTTTCGGAATCCGTACGCCCGCCTCTCGCAATATTTCGTAGGTCAGCTCCATAATCAGCGCCTCCACAAAGGCGGGGAAGGGCACGCTCTCGCGCTGGGCGGCCAGGCTGATGACAAGGGTGGTGGGGATCATCTCCTGATGGTACGTGGTAACCGCAACGTAAAACGAAGGTGCAAGCAAGGTGAGGAAAAAAGCCAGAAACCGGATCAACCGCAGCAGAGTGGCGATGTCTGCTCTTTGATAGTAATCCTCAGCCGACTGGAAAAAAGCTATAAAAAAAGTGGGAGCGAGCAGTACAAACGGGGTTCCGTCCACAAGTATAGCTACCTTCCCTTCAAGAATACCCGAGGCTATCGTATCGGGACGGTCGCTGTTATAGATGGTCGGGAAGGGAGTAAGAGCAGTATCCTGTATAAATTCCTCGATATATCCGCCCTCGAGAATGCTGTCTGTGTCGATCTGCTGCAGGCGGCGCTTAACCTCCTGGACCAGCTCTTTATTAGCGATGTTGTTCAGATACATAATCGACACATCCGTCTGCGTGACCCTACCGATCTGAAAGGTTTCCAGCCATAAGTGGCTGCTTTTGATTTTGCGCCGGACGAGAGCGGTATTGACCCGCAGACATTCATTGAAGCCTTCCATCGGGCCGCGCACCACGGCCTGCGAGTTGGGCTCGCTGACATTGCGGTCCTCCCAGCCGGGAAGTCCCATCCGCAGAGCCGAGGAGCTGCCGTCCAGGAGCAGCATGACATTGCCCGACAGCAGATCGTGCATGAACTGTTTGTATCCATGAATGACAGACAGACTGCCGGCCATCAGGATGCGTGACTTCAGCAGTTCTATCTTTTGTTCCGGGTCCAGCCGGTTGAGCTCGGGTGAGCTGTTTTCCAGCAGGGAATAGAGAACGGAGGTATGGAACAAATTCATATCAATCAGACCGTCTATGTAAAACAGCGCGATCCGGGTATTCTCCTCCAGCAGATACTCCTTAACGATCACATCGGTGCTGCCGCCCAGCATTTGCAGTAGCTGCTTATGACTGATATCCAGCCGGGTTGAAAGCTCATCTGAAACCGTGTCTTTCATGCTGCCCCCTCCATTTCCTATGAAAATGCTATCTGTAGTTTGGTTCCTATATCCACAATTATTCCTGTGCCTTGTCTAAACCCGATAACATAATTCTGGAAACTGCAGCCATACTAAGAAAAGCACATAGGAAGGCAGTGCGTCTAAATGCCCATAAGAGGAGGGACAATATGAGTCTGGAGAAAGGCCGGATCAGCACGAAGCAAATGACTACTCTCGGCTTGTTCGCACTTATAGGAGATATGGCACTGGTGTTCCCGGCGGCGATAAGCGCCGGCTCCAAGCAGGATGCATGGATTGCCGGCCTGATCGCTATTCCGTTCGGAGTAGCCATTACCATGCTGCAGGTGCAGCTTCTAAAGCTTAATCCGGGGAAAAACCTGGTGGAGATTAGTTCGAAAATTCTGGGAAAATGGATAGGCGGCGCGGTTGCGTTGTATTACTTATTCTTTTTTTTGCTTGCGGCTTCTACCTATGTCCGGGAAATTGAAGATTTTATGGCGACGCAGATCTATGAGGCAACACCTGGAGGGGTTATCCGGTTTATCGCGATTTTTGTATTGGTGTACGGCGTGCGTCTGGGGCTGGAAACCTTGGGCCGCGCCGCGCAGATCTTTTTACCCTTGTTTATATTTTTTCTGGCGACGCTGATGATTCTCCTGTTCCCGCAGGTTGATTTGGGCCGGATTCAGCCGATACTCGTAACAACATCTATGCCTGATATGCTGCATTCAATCATGTACGGTGTGTTCTATCCCTTTGGAGAATTGTGTGTATTTACTATGGTGTTCCCCTATGCACAGAAACAGAAAAGTACAAAGCGCGATATATTAATCTCACTTATGTTTGGATCACTGGTACTGAACATTGTGTTATTTTTGTCGCTGACGGTATTGGGTGTTTTTTTCACGGAGCATGAATTTTATGCCGCTTATATTCTCGCCCAGAAGATCAATATCGGGAATTTCCTGCAAAGAATTGAAGCCTTCCTGGCAACTGCATGGATTATAAGCACCTATTTCAAAACAGCGATGTATTTCTACGCCTTTACTCTGGGCACAGCTCAATTGTTTAAGCTCAAAAGCCATGTCCCTCTGATCTTCCCGACAGCATTTCTAATCTACGGCCTCTCCGAATTGATTGCGAAAGACATCATATTCTATGTCAAAGAAATCCCTGCCTACTGGGTGGATTGGGATATGACCTATTCTTTCGTGCTGCCGCTGATTATGCTGATTGTCCACGCTATCAGGAAACGGATGGGCGCTAATTCATCATAAAAAAGTACGACACCCCAATCCTCCGTATAACATATGCTATTGCAGCAATATGGAGGGAGGGCGATCCGATGGAATACAAGGGCTTTGTTCTGCACCACTCCCGCTGTTCCTCTATTAACGGCAAAGGTTTCGACTTCTGGATTGGGGAGGACGGGTCGGTCTATGCTGCGCCGCTGCTGACGGACCCGGATTATATCCATATCTGCCTGGAAGGTAATTACGGGGAAGAGGATGCGCTTCCAGTGCTCTCCGGGCGCAAGGATCAGCTATTTGCCGCAGGCAAGCTCATTTTGGAATTGGCGGCGCGGTATCAGATCTCCCCCTTGGTCGTTGAACCCCACACAAAAACCTGTCCCGGAGCATTTTTTCCATGGAATGAACTTGTGATTTATCCCGCTGATGGTTATCATTAACCTGAGGTGAATAGTCAAAAATGGAAAGATTACAGAAAATTTTGGCGCAGGCAGGTGTGGCGTCGAGACGCAAGTGTGAAGAAATGATTTTGGCCGGTAAAGTGGAAGTCAACGGGGAACTCGTAACTACGCTTGGCACGAAGGTGGACCCCGCAACAGATATAATCAAGGTCGCCGGAAAACTGATCCGGGGCGAGAGTAAAATTTATATCATGTTCAACAAGCCCAAGGGTGTCATTACAAGCGCTTCCGATGACAAGGGCCGCAAGGTAGTAACAGATTATCTGAAAGGCATCAAAGAGCGTGTGTACCCTGTAGGCCGCCTGGATTATGATACGGAAGGACTGCTGCTGCTGACGAACGACGGCGAGTTCGCGAACCTGCTGACGCATCCGAAGCATCATGTGCCGAAGACATATCTGGCCACGGTTAAGGGTGTGCCGCACGGAACAGCGCTGGACAAGCTTAAGGCCGGTATCAAGCTGGAGGACGGAATGACCGCCCCGGCGGAAGTGGAATACAAGGATATTGACGAAGAGAATAAAGAATCGGTCATCAGCATTACCATTCATGAAGGCCGCAACCGGCAGGTCCGGCGGATGTTCGAAGCGATCAGCCATCCCGTTATCCGGCTGAAACGGATTTCCTTCGGTGACATTCTGCTGCAGAATCTCAAACGCGGCTCTTACCGCCACCTGACCAAGGATGAAATCAACCATCTCCAGCAAATTGCCAAAGCTGGCATGCTGAAATCAAACCAAACCCGCAAAGACACATAATGTTCACAAATTCCCCCTCCTAAAACTGTGACCACATTCGTTATAATGTTCATGAGATGTTCACATCTGACAACTGGAGTAATGAGTTGCGTCACAGAAGGAGGCTTGGCGTATGGGTAGAGCAAGAAAGCCGGTGCAAATCGTCATTCTGTTCGTGATACTTCTGCTTGGAGGTTATGCAATCAGCTCCTCCGTGTTCGGAGGAGACGGCAAGCCAAGGGAAGGCGGGAAAGCGCCGTCCTTTGAACTGCTTGGGCTTGACGGCCTGACCCATACGCTGGACGAATACAAGGGCAAGTCCGTTGTGCTGAATTTCTGGGGGTCCTGGTGCGCCCCCTGCGTCAAGGAAATGCCCGCTCTGCAGGCCCAGTGGGAGAAATGGAAGGACCAGGGCGTTGTAGTTGTGGGCGTAAATGTCGGCGAGGATCAGATGACGGTCGAGAATTTCGTCAAGCTTGTCGATATTGACTTTCCGGTTGTCATGGATACGGGCCGCGATGCTGTCCGCAGCTATGGCGTGTCGCCGCTCCCGACCACCTTCTTCATCAATGCGAAGGGCAGGGTGGACAGCATTCATATCGGCCAGCTTGATCTCAGCTCGCTTGATGAGAGTATCGGGAAGCTGGTGAAGCCGTGAACAAGCGCGTACCGCTGACCGGGCTCCATGCTGGGAAAGATATTCCCCCGGGAGAGCATCTTTTTGAATATTGACGCTTCGGCCTATTATGGCGAAACGTACGGAACAGCCGGGGAGATTTATTACAGACTCGGCCTTTCGCACACCTGCGAATCCTGATGGTTCAACACCCTGCTCGTGAAAGGCTTGAAAGCGTATCAGATTGACTATGACCTGACCCCTGTGCTGCGTTCGGTGCAGCCTGAGCTGACAAATATGTCAAACGGAGAGGTATACGGCAAATTCAAGCTGGACATGAAAAATCGTTTTTATTATCTCTTCGTTGGGTCTGCTGTGCCATCTGGCTTATTTCAGTACCCGCTGGACCGGGTCTGGGCATATCCCGGTCAGCAATATGTATGAGTGCATGACATTTTTATCCATGATGATCATGGTAGCCTTTACTGTGATCTATGCGATCTACCGTAAAATCATCCTCGGTGTTTTTGCGGTACCGATTTCGATTATTGTGATGGCTTACGCGGCAGTTTTTCCGCAAGAGGTTCAGCCGCTGATTCCTTCGCTCCAATCAATCTGTCTGAACATTCATGTCACGCTGGCTGCGCTGGGGAAACCTCCCTCGCTGTCGCCTTTGCGGCCGGTCTTATGTACCTGCTGCGCACTGTGAATTTCCACAGCGTGGAGCGGAATAACCGCAAGCAGCAGCGTCTGGTTGAATTTACTCTGTTCTCAATCATTGTTATAATTGGTTTTCTTGGGCCGGTATTTACTTTTCGCGGCGCCGGATACGAAGCTGTTTTTGTCCGTTCGAACGTTACGATTGACAGCCCCGGGCAGGGAGATAGTACAATAGAGAAAGTGAGTTATAAAATGCCACCCATTGTGGCACCTTACCATAGCGAAATTGAGAGCTTCCAGCCGTTTCTCGGGATGCGCGAACCGCTTTTCGAAGCGCCTTCATGGATGAAGGGCGTAAATGCCGGGCGGAAATTCAATACAGTAATCTGGTCGCTGATTTCCGGAGCAATTCTTTACGGAATTCTCCGTTTGGCCGCCCGGAGGCCTTTGGGCGCAGCTATTCATCCGGTCCTGGATGGAATTGACGGGAATGATCTCGATGAAATTACGTACAGGGCGATTGCCATAGGCTTCCCGATGTTTCGCTGGGGGCTTTGATTTTTGCAATGATATGGGCCCAGGTGGCCTGGGGCAGGTTTTGGGGAGGGGACCCCAAAGAAGTCTGGGCACTTGTCACCTGGCTGTTCTACAGCGCCTACCTGCATTTGCGGCTGGCACGCGGATGGCAGGGGAGCAAATCCGCTTGGCTCGCCGTACTCGGCTTTCTGGTCGTAATGTTTACCCTGGTTGGCGTCAATTTGGTCATCGCCGGACTTCATACATATGCGGGGACGGATTGAGGAGGTTTTACCTGCTGATGCAGCACTTAAACTTAAGGGTAACGTTCTACTGTATTTGATGAAGGGGTTGTTGTGAAATGGCAGAGCATTTGAACAGAATTCTGGTGGTGGATGATGAGGAACGCATTCGCCGCCTGCTAAAGATGTATCTTGAAAAAGAAGGCTATGAGATTGATGAGGCGGAAGACGGCGAAGTCGCTCTGCGCAAAGCTACAGCCAATGATTATGGCTTGATTTTGCTGGATGTGATGCTGCCTGGAATTGACGGGATTGAAGTGCTGACCAGACTCAGAGGGGTCAAATCGACCCCGGTCCTGATGCTGACAGCCAAGGGTGAGGAGATCAACCGCGTACAGGGCTTCGAGATGGGGGCTGACGATTATGTAGTCAAACCGTTCAGTCCGCGCGAAGTGATCTACCGGGTGAAGGCGATTATGCGCCGCTCCTCCGCAACAGCCTTTTTATCCAAAGAGAGCAATTCCAGCAACAATATCGTCTTTCCCCACCTTATCATTGAGCATGATGCACACCGCGTAACCGCCGGAGGCCAGGAGGTAAGCCTCACTCCGAAGGAGTACGAGCTGCTGCATTATTTGGCTATCTCGCCGGACAAGGTGTTCTCGCGCGAGGAGCTGCTTAAGGATGTGTGGAATTACGAATTCTTCGGAGATTTGCGCACAGTGGATACGCATGTCAAACGGCTGCGCGAGAAGCTGAACAAGGTATCACCGGAATCGGCAGCAATGATCACCACAGTATGGGGCGTAGGCTATAAGCTTGAGGTACCCAAATAGGTGAATTTCTGGAGAAGTCTTGTCGGCAAGCTGTGGATCACGATCATCTGTCTGGTTGCTGTCGTGCTGATCACGCTGGGGCTTTTTCTGCTGCCCTATATCGACAGTAACTTCGCCAATTCCGGGGCGATCAAACGCTTGTTTATGTATGCCTGTATGATAGGATTTTCCTTGACGACGTTCTTCGCCTTATTTCTGTTTACCAAAATAACCCAGCCGATGCACCAGGTAATTGAAGCGGCCAACGATATCCGCCGCGGCGAATACGGGACCAGACTGACGCTGGTCACCAGTGATGAAATCGGCCAGCTTGCCACGTCCTTCAATCACATGGCGGAGGAGCTGGAGAAGAATATCCGCAGCCTGAATCACGAAAAGGGTCATTTATCCAGTGTGCTGCGGAGCATGAGCGATGCTGTAATTACCTTTGATATAGAAGGGCGGATTATACTGACGAACCCGCATGGCCAGGCACTGCTTGAGACCTGGAGCGATCTGAGCTGGGAAGCGGAGAGCGAATCCGAGCTGTACCCAGAAGGAATGGGCAGTGGTGAGGTTCCGCCGCCGCTGCGCCGGTTGTTCGACAGCACTCTGAATCAGGGGGGAGATCAGCGCTCCCAGGTGCATGTGCGCCAGGGCGTCTGGTCTGTTCATATGGCTCCGCTGTATTCCGAGGATTCGATCCGGGGAGCCGTTGCTGTTCTGCGTGATGTCACCGAGGAGGTTAGGCTGGAGAAAATGCGCCGGGACTTCGTTGCCAATGTCTCGCATGAAATCCGTACACCGCTCTCGATGATGCAGGGCTACAGTGAGGCGCTGCTGGATGGAATGGCCTCCTCTCCAGAGGAGAGCAGCGAGCTGGTGCAGGTTATTCATGATGAATCGCTGCGGATGGGACGCCTTGTGAAGGATTTGCTGGATCTTGCCCGCATGGAGGCAGGACACACCGATATGAAAAAGACTCAGGTGAATATGGGTGAGCTGCTGGAACGGATGTACCGCAAATTTTCCGTACGGGCCAAGGAGAGAGGGATTATTCTTGAGTTGAATCCCGCAGGTGATGCCCTGATCCTCAAGGCAGCGGACGAAGACAAGCTGGAGCAGGTGCTGACCAATCTGCTTGATAATGCCTTCAGGCACACGCCTGCGGATAAACATATCTCCATGCTGTCCCGCTCTACGGTGCTTGAAGGACGCCGCTTCCTGGAGATTGATATCCGGGATGAAGGGATGGGCATTCCGCCCGAGGATCTCCCCTATATTTTCGACCGCTTCTACAAAGCGGACAAAGCCCGGGTACGCGGCGAATCCGGGGGAACCGGTCTGGGACTGGCGATTGTCAAAAATATCGTCGAGTCGCATCATGGAACAGTCTCGGCATCCAGCAAGCTGGGAGAAGGAACGACCTTCACCCTGCGGCTCCCTGTCGAAAAACAGTAAAGCCAGACAATGTGTGACAGCGCCTCTGACAGCAGAGGTGCTTTTTGTTGAAATCACCACATTAATCTTGTTCATCGTGGAACATATTCCAAGCGATCGAAGGCAGTTTTAGGAGGCGCACCATTATGATTTTATCACTAGACCAAGGGACTACCAGCTCGCGGGCGATTCTCTTCGACCATGAAGCGCGTATGGTCTCACAGGGGCAATATGAGATCAGGCAGATCTTTCCCCGGCCAGGCTGGGTAGAGCATGACCCGGAGCAAATCTGGGAAAGCCAGCTTGCGGCAGCGCGAGATGCCATCAGCAGAAGTGGAAGGGCGGCATCCGCGATAGCCGCCATTGGCATTACCAATCAGCGGGAAACCGCGCTGATCTGGGACAAGGCGACCGGTGAACCGGTATATCCGGCTATTGTATGGCAGGACCGCCGCACGGCTGAGCAGTGCGAGGAACTGAAGCAGAGGGGGCTGGCCGAAGAGATTGCCGCCAAGACGGGGCTCGTTGTGGATGCCTATTTCTCAGCCACCAAGCTGGCCTGGATTCTGGATCATGTCCCAGGCGCCAGAGAACGCGCGGACAAGGGGGAACTGCTGGCAGGGACTATTGATAGCTGGCTGATCTGGAAGCTCACAGGCGGCGCTGTACACGCCACGGATGTTACGAATGCTTCACGGACCATGCTGTTTAATCTGCACGAACGAAGATGGGACATGTCCCTTATCGAAGAACTCGGAATTCCCTTCTCCATTCTGCCGGAGGTCAGAATGTCAGGGGGAGCATTTGGAACGGCTGACGCTCACTGGTTCGGAGCGGAGATTCCAATCCGTTCTGTGCTCGGCGATCAGCAGGCCGCCTTGTTCGGACATACCTGTCTTGAGGCCGGCAGCGCCAAAAATACCTACGGCACGGGCTGTTTTATTCTCATGAATACAGGGACTGAAGCCGTTGCCTCCAGCCACGGACTGCTGACCACTGTGGCCTGGGGCATGGGAGACGAATTGTATTATGCTCTCGAAGGAAGCGTGTTCGTAGCCGGAGCCGCTGTACAGTGGCTGCATGAGGGGCTGGGGCTTATTGAGGGACCGGCGGACTCAGAGGAGCGGGCCGGGGAGGTAGAGGATAGTGAAGGGGTTGTAGTCGTCCCTGCCTTCACCGGGCTTGGCGCACCGTATTGGGATATGTATGCCAGAGGCGCGGTTTTCGGCTTGACCCGCGGGACTACAGCGGGGCATTTGGTGCGGGCTACACTGGAATCGCTTGCTTTTCAATCACGCGACGTGATCGGAGCCATGGAAAAGGATGCAGGCATGCCGCTGACAGGGCTGAGGGTCGATGGCGGCGCTGTGCGTAATGATCTGCTTATGCAGTTTCAAGCAGATATTCTCGGGAGCAGGGTTACGCGGACAACGTATGCCGAGACGACAGCACTCGGGGCGGCGCTGCTTGCCGGTCTGACCTCGGGGATTTGGAACAGGGAGCAGCTTGAGCGCTTTAACAAGGCCGAGAAGGTCTTCCTGCCGTATATGGAGGAGTCGGAGCGGGAACGCCGCTACGAAGCCTGGCAGGATGCTGTATCGCGCACTATGGGCTGGGAAAAGCATGAAGGATATCGGTGAGGGCAACAGGCCAACGGGAATTGAATACGGGGCGTGCCAGGGAAAAAAAGAGCGGCCTGCAGCAGAATTTCTGCTTGCAGCCCGCTTTTTTGTCATTTAATACTCAATTACAAAAGCTACGTTTTGCCAGCCTGCGCCAACGGTCCAGAAGAGGACCTTGTCGCCGCGCTCAATTTGTCCCGTAGTTACTGCTTTGTGCAGAGCGACAAAAGGGCTGCTTGTCGAAGTGTATCCGAATTCATCGCCGATGTAGACGGCAACGTCGCTGTCGATGCCGGTCTTCTCGGAAACCGCGCGGATGTTGGGCAGTGACAATTGCGAGAAGCAGGCTGCTTTGATGGATTCCGGGGCAATCTCATTGATGTTTAGCAGCGTGTTGATGGATTCTGACGCTGCGTCCACACAAATGGAATCATCAAAGGGAATGAATCTCACATTGAACTCTCCCGCATCCACGCCGCTGCGTCCAAGGTTCGCCAAGCCCTCTGCAGGGAACAACGAGTTCCCGTATACACAGGTGTCTGTCTGGTAGATGGAATCAATGAAGCCTACGGAGTTCTCATCACGTTCCAGAATGAGCGCAGCCGCGGCATCGCCGAAATTGGCGTAATAGACAGGATCGTTTTTGTTGGCATGCGGTGCAACATGGTCGGAGCCGATGACCAGCGCGCGGCGGATTCTCGGGTTGGCCATCATTTGCCGGCTAACCTGCTCCACCGATGCCGTCATGCCCGCACAGTTCGCATTGCTGTCGATACAAATCGTATGCGATGCCCCGCCGATCAGACGATGGATCATCAATGAATTCGTAGGAAAAATATATTCAGGAGTTTGGCTCGCATAAGCGATAAGGTCAATATCGGCCCCGGTCAGTCCCGTCTTATCCAGCACATTGCTCGCGGCCTCAAAAGCCATTGTCAGAGAGTTCTCATCCTTGCTGTCAATGCTGTAGCGGCTTTCACGGCCCAGAGTAGCCAGAAGACCACGGATATCAATACCCTTTTCATCAAAATGTTGTATGAAAAAATCATTGCCAATCTTTTTGCTTGGATGATAGATATCAATGTCCTTAATTCGAATTCCGGCCATATTAATCCTCCTCAAAGTTTTGTGAGAATAAAATTCCTGATACTTCTCTTCGAACAAAACTTGCTTTGGAAATATTTAATTAAGCAGAAACAGTCGAAATGATCTCCAGGTTTTCAAGTCCTGCCTTGCGGCCCAGACGGGCAAGCTGCATTTTCAGGATCGGGTTATTCTCCAGAGTAAGGCTCACTTTATCAAATCCGTCAGCCTTGAACATAACAAAGCAGCTTTCAAGCAAAGGCACAACATCAGGAGCGGTTACATTCAGCTTTCTGCAGTCAATGTCAAGTGCATAATCAGCAGGTGTGATTGGATTGATGGTTTGCTGATACGCCTGGATTGACTTAAGGCCATCATCGTTAGAGAAAGTGCCTTCCAGTTCAATTTTAATGACCTTTTTAACAGAATCGGTGTTCAAAATAAATTTTCCCATGTGCTGATCTCTCCCAATAGTTAAATTGTGTGAAGCATAAGTATGAGCATTCTAAAACTTATATTGATATGTCGAAATTCGACAGTAAAACCTTTGTTTTGGGCAAACGGATTATTTGATTTCCTCCAGCGTTTCGAGCAGCACATTAAAGGCCGAAATGACTCTTGGAGCACCGATAACAGGTACCAGATGTAGTAAAATGCCCTTAATCTGCTCTACGGTCATTCCTACGCGGAGCGCCATCACGTAATGGACTCCCAACTGCTCGTATTGTCCCATCGTAATCAGCGAGGATATGACGGCGATTTCCTTCCAATCAGAACCGATAGCAGTACGCTGGAAAATATCTCCGTAGGCATTGCCCATAATAAACTCAGCCAATTCGGGAAAATGCTCTTTCACCGGAGCCAGCGCCTTAGCGCCGTAATCACCGGACAGGTTGGAGAAATGCTCAAAACCGCTGTTGATATTGTTCTTCACGAAAGACGCCCCCTATAGTGTGATGGTGCAGATGCTTCTTCTTAGTTGAGATTCAAGGTGCGGTGGGCCGTAGGAGGCACTTCGTCACGGTCGGTCAACAGCTCAATAACAGCGACGCGGTTCGAGGCTACTGCTTCATTCAGCGCCGAAGCAAACTGCTCTGCTGTTTCGCATCTATACCCCGTGGCTCCCAGCGATTCAGCGAATTTTACCGCATCCATTGGAACCTCGAAGAGGGTGCCGTCAATCCGGCCTGTAGTTTTTTGCATGCCCTTCAATGCCATGTCGAGCTGCATATTGTTTACTACAATAAAAATGACCGGAATATCCTTGCACACAGCGGTGTTGATTTCTGTTCCGAGCATCATAAAGCAGCCATCGCCGGTAATGCAGACAATGGTTTCTTCAGGAGAGGCCACCTTAGCGCCTATAGCCATGCCAATTGAATTGCCCATGCAGGCAAAATAGGCATCAAAGACGAAACTTCCCGGTTTCTTCACGTTGTACCATTTCACAGCATTGAACCCGTGGCTTCCGTCATCGACAAAGAGGGTGTTGTTATAAGGGAGCTGTTCGCTCATTGTGCTCATTATCGAAGCGAGAGAGAGCTTGGACAATACAGGCAGCTCTTCTTTGTAATGAGGGCCTGTCTCCGTTTCACGTGCCGGAATGCTGCTGGTATCGACATTCTCCAGATAGAACGCCAGATTATCACGCAAATCGCCACTGACAGAAATGGTGGGAGAGTTTAATATTTTCCCGACAAACGTAGGATCGACATCAAATTGAATCAGGGTATTCGGATGGTTCTCCGCCTTAAGATTGCAGATTGTCATATCGCTCAGCCGCGAGCCGAGCACGATGAACAAATCGCTGCGGTTCAGCATATCATCCCCATGCTTGCAGCCGCCGACACCGATTGGACCGTGATATAGCGGATGATCCCAGGCAATAGCGCCTTTGCCCCCTGGAGAAGTCACAACAGGAATATTGAATGTCTCTGCGAGCTGAACCAGCTCTTTATGCGCCCCGGAGCGGTTGACGCCTTTGCCGGCAATGATGAGAGGATGGCTGGATTGATGAATAGCCGAGATCACCCGCTCGAAATTACTGTGGCTGATCAGATTTTCCCGTTCAGGGATCACAATCCGGCACTCTTCAAGGAGTTCTGTCTGCACATCAAAAGGGATGCACAGGTGGACAGGGCCACGCTTGCCGCTTAAGGCCGTCGAAATAGCATGATTAAAAATGGTGCTGAAATGATCGCCGCGTTCAACCAGCTTGCTGAAAAGAGTTGCAGGTCTGAACATTTCCGCCAGATCGGCGAGATAGGCCGAAGAATCCTGGCACTGGGGAATCCCCAGCTCCTTGATGGATTGATGGCCGGTAATGAACAGCACAGGAAGGTTGTTCGCCTTGGCATGCGCTGCAGCGGTGAGCAGATTGGTTCCGCCTGGACCGGAGGTGCCAAAGGCTACTCCAAGGCCGCCTGTTTTTAGAGCATAACCTGCGGCTTCGAACCCAGAACTGGATTCATGTCTTCCGGGAATAAACTCAATGCCATGATCAACCATCTTGAGAACTACAGGACAAATAGACTTGCCGATTATGCCAAAAGAATGTGTTACACCGAGGTTTCGTAGTGCCTGAGCCATATAATCTGCGACTGTTTTCAGAAAATCCACCCCACCCAATGTTATTATTTATTTAGCTTAAATAGAAAACCTGCACTCGGAAGAGCACAGGCAGCCGCTAAATAACCATGTTGAACGAAAGAAACATAATGCAGACGTTCCGGTTCTTGAGCAACCTGGCTGTCATGGTCCCGGTAAAAGCATGAGACTGTAGATCCATGGCTTTGCGTCATTCCCTTTCGGAGAATTTTGCCAATATATTTTTATTAATGAAATAAAGCATAATTTTACTTTACAATATATTCCTAGCGCTGCTTTTGTCAATATATTTGATCAAATAAGCTCGAAAATTGACGAATATAACGATTAGAGACATTTTCTAATTTGCATGCAAAATGAATTTTAATGCATAAAATTAAATAATAAAGTCCCAGGTGAAAAAGTCCTAAAATGCAAACGGGATTTTATATACCAGACCATAGTGCTATGGATAGTCTTCACGGACGATAGTCTTAACTGCGGGAATACTTAGACTTACAAATACCCGATCGGTAAGTGTACAGGTTCTCCTTGCGTTACTAACGTCCTGTGAGTTCATTTTTCAGGTTCAACTTATACTGATATAAATACAAATTGAAATTATCAATTTATACTGCAAAAATTCAGTGTTTGGTGAATATTACATCAAGGAAATTGTAAACACAAAAAAACTGCCCCGTGAGCATTTTTTGCTCATGCGGCAGTTTTTTGAATGTGCCTAAAATTTGAAAATATGGATTGTTTTTTGCAACTGGAATACAGCCTTGGTCATTGTTTCTGTCTCTTCGGCAACGGATTTGAGGGCATTGATTTGCTCGTTCATTGAGGCGGAGACCTCTTCGGTGCCTGCGGCAGTCTGCTCGGTAATTGCGGAGATATTTTCGATAGCCCCGGAAATTCTGTGCGCACCCTCCAGCATGAGGTCGCTTTCTGCAGAGAATGAAGCAATTTGCTCGGTTATGTATTGAACGCTTTGCACAATTTGAGCGAAAATATTAGCCGTTTCAATGATCATTTCATTCTGTACCTGAACGACTTCCTCGTTGATGGCAATGTGCTCAATCGCCTGCTTAATGTCGTTCTCAATGCTGCGCACCAGACTGAACACCTCCTTGGTCGAGGAGGTGGATTCCTCCGCAAGCTTGCGGACCTCCTGGGCCACCACCGCGAATCCCCGGCCATGTTCGCCTGCACGGGCGGCTTCGATGGAAGCATTGAGCGACAGCAGGTTCGTCTGCTCGGCGATTTCCGTTATCGTCTTGGTGATCATCGTGATGCCGCGGGCATTATGTGAGAGTGCTTCAATCGTGTCGGCTACCTTTTGGGTGGCTTGTATATTTTTACGCATGCCTTCCGCTTGCGTATCTACTGACTGACGGCCTTTTTCAACCAATTCCAGCGTATGTACGGAGCGTCTGTTCATTTCCTTGGTGGAGCTTGTGTAATTGGAGACTTTGGTTTCTATATCCTTGATCGAATCTGTCATATCTGCGATATCTACAGAGATTTCATTAGCGCCAAGAGCCAGCTCGTTGGAGGAGGAGGCAACCTGGGCCATCACAAGCTTCAGGTTCTGATTCTTGTCTTCGATGCCGCGGCTCGCATCCATGACCTGGCGGGTGATTTGCGACGCCTCGGTGAGAATCTTCTTAAGCTTGTCGATCATAGTATTGAAGGAACGGCTGACATCACCCATGGAACCGCTTTCGTCAGCGCGGCTGGTAAAATCCCCCTTGGCTATGGTGTGAGTCACGTTGGAGATATCCTCGAACGAGGATGTAAGCGTTCTCTCAATAAGTCGTGCAAGAGGATAAGTTAAGGCTGCCAGTGCCGCTATTAGGATAACGCCGATAACGATTTTGCCCATCACAATGAGTGTGATCAGAACAGGAACAGCGAATAAAGCGGCAATCAGGTAACATCCGGCAATAATTCTTTGTTTTAAAGGAAGCTTGTTCATCCAGGCCATCATAAAAGTTCCCCCTAAATAAAATTAAGTTGTTTACTGTAATATTATAGGCGAATCATGGAGGTTTGGTCTATTGTAAGAACTGACATAAAACCATTTTTAAGCCTATTTAAGGCTCAAAACAGAAATCAGTGCTTGACGAAATGAATATCGGATAAAATTGGAAAAACATCTGCTAATCCTGTATTGTTGTAAGTCCCCACCCACAACAAAAGGAATAGACAGATGCCAACTCAGTATATCAACGAACTGCTCGACATACCAGAGCTAAAGATTCACCAACTGTTATCCGTTCATGAGGATGAAGTTCACATAGAAGCCGTGCCGTTAGATGACAAGCAAATCTGCCCATGCTGCGCTTCGGATCAAGAAGTCATTCGGAAGGGAAGCAATGGTATGCGAACCGTCCGACATCTATCCGTTTTTGAAAAGAAAACCTATCTGCACGTGCCGACTATTCGCATGTTTTGTAATAGCTGCGAAGCCGGGTTCGTATGGATATATGATTTCGTTGGTCCCAAACAACGTTACAGCAGGCTTCTTCGCTCCCACACGGTCGAACAGGCTCTTGGATCCACGGCCGCGCATAGCGCCAGGATGCAGCAAGCGCCGGCAAGTACCGTACAACGTATGCATAACGAGGCGGTTCCTGACGTTAGCGATGCGCTCTACGAACAAGTGTGGGAAGAAGCCAAAGGAACGTCTGAATTGGTTCTGGGTGTCGATGACTTCGCGATCAAGAAAGGTCATACGTATAACACCGGCATTCACAACCTTAAAGGCGAGACGATGCTGGACCTGCTGCCGGGCCGAAAGCTGGAAGCCCTGCGGGCGTATGCCCAGGCACATCCGGAGTTCCTTCTGCTTCACCCGAAGGCAGTGGTTATGGATCTGGCTCAGGCCTACCACACTTGGATTGGCGAGTGTTTTCCGAAAGCGATTCGCATCGCAGATCGGTTTCATGTTCACGGTTATGTAATTGAAAGCGTGCAAGAAGTTCGGAAAACCGTTCAGCCTACACTGTCGCCGCGTGCCAAAGCATACCTGAAAGCGAACCATCGCCTCCTGAATCCGCCTGCCGAAGCGCTGAACGAGGAAAGCAAAAAGAAGTTGGACGCCATACTGAGCTACTCCCCGCTGCTGCGCAGCGTGTGGGAATGGAAAGAAGCGTTCACGACTTGGTATGATTGCTCGCCTAGCTATGTCGTTGCCATGCTGGGATTTGAGCGTTGGTGTAAGCAAGGCGATCAGATCGACCACGCCGCCGTCCAAAGTGCGCTAAAGACCATGCGTAATTGGCAAGAGGAGATCGTAAATTACCATCTATGCCGATGGACAAACGCAACCGTAGAGGGCCGCCACAATCGAATTAAAGCCTTTCAACGCCGCCATTATTTTACAAGGAATCGCAGTCGCTATAAGGCGGGTATTCTGATCGAATGTAACCGCCATCGGATGTTGTGCTAATAATCAAGCACTGATTCTGAGGTTGAACCCTATTTAATTGTGTTTTTTTGTGGGAACTTCTGCCCTGAAAATAAAGTTGCTCTAAGGAACCAAAAGTGCGCATACCAAAACAAACCCCATGTTTTTATTTTTTTGAAATTGGCCGTTAGGCCGATTGTTCACTCAGGTTTACTTGATACCCGAGCGATTCCAAGCGTTTTATGGATCGGTTCATTACCATCTCGCGGTTTCGTTGGTCGAAGTAGTCAAACCCTAATTCTTTATATGCTTGTCTTCGCGTTAACAAGACATAGACTATCGCTAAAATGCTGTGCCCGACGGCTACGGCTGCTCTGTTTTTCCCTCGCCTGCCTGCGATCCGGTGATATTGGGCCGACAGGTAGGTGTTCTTTTTTCGTCCTGCCGCTCGCGCCGATTCCACCAGTGCACTTCGCAGCTTTTTATTCCCTTTTCGTGTCCTTGCTGATCGTTTTTTCCCCGCGCTTTCATTGTGACCTGGAGTCATACCTGCCCAAGAGCATAAATGCCCTGCGCTCGGAAACCGTGTCATGTCGGTCCCAATTTCCGCCAGAATTTGTTCGGCGGTTCGTTTACCGACACCGGGAATGGTATCCACTAACTTCAGGTCCTCTGCAAAAGGGGCCATTCGGCGCTCAATCTCTTCATCCAGTTCAGTGATCAACCCATTCAACTGGTCAATATGTCCTAATTGTTTCTCCAGCATGAGCAACTGATGAGGACCTAGGCTTCCCTCTAGTGCCAGCTTTAATTGTTCTTTCTTGGCTTTCAGCTTCTTTTGCGCAAAGTCCGCTAGAATCGAAGGATCCGTTTCGCCCTGAATCATCGCTTCCAACATGTTTCGTCCTGACACTCCAAGCACATTGGATGCCACGGACGAGAGCTTGATATTGCCTCCTTCCAGCACCTTTTGCAATCGGTTCACTTCCCGGCTTCGCTCTTCGATGATACTTCGCCGATACCGGATCACTTCCCGAAGTTCCCGCTGCTCCCGATTCGGAATATAGCTCCCTTGCACCAGCCCATGCCGGAGTAATTTCGCAATCCATTCCGCATCTTTCACATCTGTTTTGCGTCCGGGCACGGCTTTGATATGCTGCGCATTCACGACAACCGGCTTGACGTCTTCCAGTTCAAGCAGGTTATAAATCGGTTTCCAGTAATCTCCGGTGCTCTCCATCGCGACATGGGTGCACCGCTCGCTTTTAATCCAATCCACTAAATCGACTAGCCGGCGAGTCAGCGTTTCAAAGCTTCGAATCTCCTTTCCTTTCGGGGTGATGATACAGGCTGTGATACTCTTCTTGTGTACATCTAATCCACAACAACGTTCAATGAGGATCTCCATCTTTTCTGTCTCCTGCCTGCTGGCGCTTATTAAGGCTGGTGCAAAGACCAATGCTAAGGTTATTCTGCCCTGCGTGCTTCCCCGGAGGGAGCAACAATCTGTGATGCACCGGGTCGTTGGGGTCCGTCTTATATTCGGGTTCGTAACACCAAGAAGTTCCGACCTACCTTCGCCAGCCCAGTAACCAGTATAGACAATATTTTCATTCCTCAGTGATGCCGCGCAGCGGCATGGGTGTCTTATATAGTGTTGCGGTTTCTGCGAGAGTGGATACTATCCGTCCGACCAGCTCCCCGGGAGCCACGGCAATGACATCCGGACTAAGTGAAAGCACAATACGGCAGGCGGAATCCAGCGTGTTGAATTCGGCATCCACGGACAGCCATTCTGGCTGGGCTGCTGCGCTGCTGTTAGTAATTGACACATAGCGTTCCCGCTCCAGCTCCTCCATAGCTCTGCCATTCACCAGCAGCTTTGCGGGGAAACGGGGGAGCGCGGATTTGAACAAAGCTGTGGATTGCTCCCAATAAGCGGCAAGCTCAAAGCCTTCCGGGCGCGCAAATGTCTCTTCTGTAATTTCGGCTGAGGCCAGCCTGGAGACCCGGAAGGTTCTGAATTCTCCTTCGGTTCCGGCAACGACATACCATACTCCGCGTTTGGCTACCAGCCCCAGCGGCGAAATTAGCCGCTCCTTGCATTCTCCATCACGCATGTAGCTGATCTTGACCTGGCGGTTCTCCCAGAGCGCCTCCTGCAGCAATGAGAGGAACGGATAAGATTCGCTTGAAGGGTGCCAGCCTGCGCCATCAATATGAATCCGCTGGTTTAGATAGGCAAGCGGAGAATCAGGAAGCTTGGAGCTTGCGGCCTCCAGCTTGCGGGCAGCGGAGGAGAAGTCCTCCTGTATCCCCAGAGCGTTCAGGATAGCAGTATCAGCCGTCAGCAGCAGCGATCCGATCTCCTGGGGCTTCATGCCGGTCAGGGAGGTTCTGTAGCCTTCGCTGAGCATCCAGCCGCCATCACGGCCCCTCTCAGCGAGCACGGGCACACCTGAAGCGCTTAGCGACTCCATGTCCCGGAGTATTGTCCGCTCAGATACCTCCAGAGTCTGCGCCAGTTCCCTGGCGGTGATTTTGCGTAAACTGTATATTTCAAGCTTATCATAAATATATGTCAGTTGTTGTCATATATAAGATTTATGATGAATATGGAAGGCGATAAGTATTCCCGATTCCCGAATGATTCCACAGCTCTATCAGGCAGCAAACGGGCAACAAAAAATCGCTCTTTGGAAATGGCCGGATTGCGCCGCCATTCCAAGAGCGATTTTTTTAGAAATAAGGGTTAAGTGCCGCTATATCTTAGAGCAGAATAATTTCTTCGGCTGTGTTGATTTCCGGCAATCCGGCCAGCTTCACAAGCACTTCTTTGGGAACTGCCTTATCAACGGTCAGCAGCATAATGGCTGCACCGCCGACAATTTTGCGTCCCACCTGCATGGAGGCGATGTTGACGTCGTTCTGGCCGAGCAGGGTGCCGACATGCCCGATGATTCCCGGCTTGTCGTTATGCGAAATCAAGATTTGATGGCCTTCTGGAGCGATATCGACCGGGAACTTGTTGACTTGAACAATCCGTTCCCCGTAGCCTTGCAGCAATGTACCGGCGACCAGGAAGTCTTGTTCATGTTCTGTTTTTGTTGTGACTGTAATCAGGTTGGTGAAGCCCTTGGTCTTGGAAGCCTTTGTCACGACAACATTAACATCTCGGGTTTTGGCCAGATGCATCGAATTGACGATGTTCACATCATTGCCGAAGTGGCGTGTGAGCACGCCTTTCACAATATAGCGGGTCAACGGCTGGGTATCCACATCCGACAGATCGCCTGCGTACTCTACATGGATTTCGCGGATCGCGCCTTCTGTAAGCTGGGTCACGAAGCTGCCGAGCTTCTCGCCGAGTGTGAAGTACGGCTGAAGCTTGTTCATCACACTTGGAGCAACCGGAGGGATGTTCACGGCATTGATGAAAGGTTCGTTCCGCAGAATGTGCAGAACCTGCTCCGATACGTCGATGGCCACATTCTCCTGAGCTTCAATCGTGGAAGCGCCCAAATGCGGGGTCACGATGATTTTCGGATGGGAGAGGAAAGGGTGGTCCGCTTGCGGCGGTTCCTTCTCGAATACGTCAAAAGCCGCTCCGGCAACAATGCCGCCGTCGATGGCTTCAACCAGCGCCCCTTCATCAATAACACCGCCGCGGGCACAGTTGATGATGCGCATGCCTTTTTTCATAACTTCAAACTGCGGGCGGGAAATCATGTTGCGTGTTTCCGGGGTCAGCGGAGTGTGCACAGTGATGAAATCCGCGCCGCGTACAATGTCGTCTACGGAAGCCAGCTTCACTTCCAGCTTCTCCGCACGGTCGGCAGTAAGGAACGGGTCATAAGCAAGAATGTCCATGCCGAAGGCTTTGGCCCGTTTAGCCACTTCGCTGCCGATCCGGCCCATACCGAGGACACCCAATGTTTTGCCGCGCAGCTCTACGCCGAGGAACGTTTTTCTATCCCATACACCGGAAATGGTTTTGGCATAGGCTTGTGGAATGTGACGGGCGAGCGCCATCATCATTGCAAAGGCATGCTCACAGGTTGTAATCGTATTTCCGTCAGGAGCGTTAATGACCACAACACCGTGCTGTGTAGCTGCCTCCAGCTTGATGTTGTCAACGCCTACTCCGGCACGGCCAATAACCTTCAGCTTGCTGCCTGCTGCAATAATCTTCTCTGTTACAGTTGTCTGGCTGCGGACGAGGAGGCCGTCATATTCGCCGATAATGGCAATAAGCTCATCTTCACTCAATCCAGTTTTCTTGTCTACAGTCACATCGCTTGCGTCCATTAGCTGCTGAATGCCCAAATCGCTGATCGGATCCGATACTAATACTTTAAACATGGTTTCTTGTCCTCCTTAAATGTGGAAAGCTTTATATGCCCAAGGATGCCCCGAAGAGGCAGTCCACAGTACCAGAAGCATTGAGACGGGAAAAAAACATGTCAAAATAACGAAGTAACGCGCTGTCGCACCAAAGAAAAATGCTGCAGAAATACGGTGAATCAAGAGAATTAAGCCTAAAATGATCAACAAAAAAACTCTCAACCCCATACTACTGCCGTAGTAAGGGACGAGAGTTGTCGTGGTACCACCCTAATTCACTGCAACTTATAAAGATGCAGCCTCATTGGCCTGCAAAGGCCACACTGGTAACGGAGATGATCCGATTGTGTCTACTAATAAGGGTTCAACACAATATCTCAGGAGCGCTAAAGAGTTCTGGCCGCCACCGGTTTGCACCACCCACCGGCTCTCTGAAGACTTGCAGAATCTTTGTTCCATCATCGGTTTTGCTTGATTAATTTTTCATAATGTAACATGGTGATGCCAGATGTGTCAATAGTCTTATTCTAAGCGGGTCCAGTTGAAGTGCGGTTCTTTTTTCGTTATGATGCAATAGCTGGTCTTACTCATAAAAAAACGGGAGCTGCGGCATTGTTTCCTTACCGTAATATTGCTCGCGCCATTTGATGAAATCCTGCTCCTGTACCGCTCCGGTAGAGATTAGCAGGGTTACCGAGGACTGAACATCCTTCAGCTTCAGTGAGCTGGCCGTGCCGGAATAGATCATGTCGTCGATCTTGGCGGTAATATCCTGCGGATCGTAGCCGGCGTAGATGCTGCGGTTGAGCATCATACCCGCAATAGAAGCGTTTTTGAGCAGCAGCGGCATCTTTTTCCATTGAATGAAGCTGAGGGTTTTCAGCTCTCCGGCTTCACTCGGAATTTTATTGTTGGCCTTGGCTCCCCATTTCAGCATGGAGTCATAGAAATTTTTCTGCGCCAGAAGTCCGAATTTGACTGCATTACCCGTGAAATTGTCTTTTTCCAGCACCTTGGCTGTCTCAGCGCCGGATGCGCCTGCAGATACCTTGCTGGAGGCCTGGGAGAAGAGGGTCAGACTTTTTAGAATATTAAGCTGGGCTTCATGCAGCAGCGGCGAATTGGTGAAGATGGAATCCTGGGTAACCTTGTCATATTGCTTGTCCGCCAGAATGCTGAGATTTTTCAGTATGGCTGCATTCTCACGGGCGCCTGTGCTGCGGGAGAGATTATCCAATTCGCTGTTCCAGTTGCGCTTGAATTCCCGATAAGGCAAAAATACGTTATGATAGAATGTAACAAGATCCTGCTGCTGGTAAGATCCGGAGAATTCCTGTGCGGCCCCTTCTTGCTTCAGGTGAGCGTATTTGGCTTCTGTCTTGTCTGCTCCAACCTTCACTCCCGTAAAAAAAGCGGCGAATGCAGATATCAGAAAACATATAAATCCTAAGGTGTATAACATTTGAGTGCGGGAGGTACGGCTGTTCATAATTAATGCTCCTTCGTCTAGGGAAATTATCTTATGTAAAAACAATATAGAACAGGCAGGTTGCGATGAAAAAATTCAAATTTGGCGAAATCAAGATAAAAAAAGCCGACCCTCAGCAGTTAACCGACAGGCTGCTTTTACTTAATTTGTATATAACACAGGGCCTTACTTTAATTATCGGTTTGATATGGATATTATTACAGAAAAGAAATCCTATTCACATATTAAATTTTCCGGAAAACGTACAATTTGTGTACTGGGGCCTCGGACTGGCGGGAATTATGCTCATTGTTGATTTCCTGTTAACCTACATTGTTCCAGAGGAAAGCATGGATGACGGAGGCATAAACAATCTGCTGTTCGGTAAAAGGCCATTGTGGCATATTATTGTCATTTCAGCTATTGTGGCGATTTGCGAGGAGCTTTTGTTCCGCGGAGCGATTCAGTATTCGCTGGGTCCCTATTGGACAAGCATCCTGTTCGCTGTTATTCATGTCCGCTATTTACGCCACTGGATTCCCACAGGCTGGGTGTTTCTCAGCAGCTACGGCCTTGGTTATATTTACATTCATTCTGGAAGCCTGTGGGCACCGATTGTCTGCCACTTTGTCATTGACCTGTTCTCAGGTCTAATGATCCGCTACCGGAGGGCATCATGAGCGAGGAATTAAGCCGGGTAAAATCCCGGAAGAAAAAATATAAGGGCGAAGAGGAGCTTGATGTCAAAGGTCTGGAAAAATCACAGTCTCCCGCGCACGCGTCAAATGAAGCGCCTGCAATGAGCTCCGGTACCTTGTCCAGAACTAGCCGCCATTCTTCGGCAAAAGCGAAAAAATCGGTCAAGCGGGAAGTACCCCGGACCGATGAGGAAACGGCAACGCCTTCCCGCTCTGAGACCTACCCCTCTGAGCGTCTGCGCCTAAGCAAGATGTTCATCAATTCACTGATCTTTATTTTTGTGCTGCTGCTCGGGTCGCTTCTGTGGTGGGGACTTGAAGGAGCGCCGCCGCTTAGGACCATATGGTGACCGTCTGGTTGCTTGTCTTTGTAATAGTATGTGCTTTCCTGCCTATAGCGGTTGGAATGCTCATGCTGGCGGCTGCTTTCAGAAATCAGATTATTGCCGAGGAAATATTCCTGGAGTCTCTTCCGCAGGAATTTGACGGCTTCCGTATTCTGTTTATCTCGGATATCCACCGCCGGCGGCTTCCCAAAAGGCTGCTTGAGCCGATGAAAGGAAAAGTGGATATTGTGCTTCTGGGCGGCGACATGACGGACAAGGGCGGCTCCATTAGCCGGCTGAGCGATAATATGAAGCTGGCAGCATCCCTGGCCCCGGCTTACGCGGTCCATGGCAATCATGATTACCGGGCGAACACAGCGCTTGTCGATGATATCCTCCGTGGCAGCGGGGTGCGGCTGCTGATAGATGAGAATATCATCATTGAACATGAGGGAGCTGAATTGCTCCTGACGGGTGTAGACTTCCCTCCAAAGGGCGGGAAGCGGGCTTACGCACCTTTACCGTCACCGACTCCTTCAGAAGCTCAGTTGTTCCGGATCATTCTTGTTCATGATCCGCTCTGGCTAACGCAGCAAACCGGGCCTCCCGCGGATCTTATACTGGCGGGGCACACCCATGGTGGGCAGATTGTCCTGCCTTTTGTCGGCCACAGGCATGTGGACCCCTTCTACCGCGAATATAACGCAGGGCATTATGTGCTTCCGAGAAAAGACGGCTCAGGAAAGGAAGCCAAGCTGCTCATCAGCCGCGGCTTCGGCACCGCTCATCTTCCGCTGCGCTGGGGCAGTCCGGCTGAAATGCATGTGCTGACCCTTCGCAGTGATGAGAAGCAGCAAGACCTGCCGGAAGCCGGGAGATAAGCGGCTTAAGGAACCGCAAAAAAGGTATCCCGCATGCAGCAGGGATACCTTTTTTGTTGCGCCTACAAATCAGCGGACGCTTATTCAATGTTTATCGAGCTTTTAGCTCGATGCTGCGCGGATCAACAAAGCTGTAGCCTTTGCCTTCCAGCGTAGTAAGCAGTGTGTCGAGCGCCTCTACAGTCCAGGGCAGCTCATGCATTAAGATGTTGCTTCCGGAGTGAAGCTGATCGGTTACATTCTTAATCAGCTTTGCGGTTTTGCCGCTTTCCTTCTCCTTCATTTGCCAGTCGAGCGAGCCTACGGACCAGGTCATATAGAGCAGGTTGTTTTCGGCCGCAACCTTTTTGCCGACATCACCGCCGGCGCCATGCGGCGGACGGAAGAAATGCGGGGTTTCGCCGGTGACTTCTTTTACGATATTCTGTACGTCTTCGATCTGCTTTTTCACTTCCGTGTAGGACTTGTCTTTAAGGACAATATGATCCCAACTGTGATTGCCGATAATTCCGCCGCGGGAATGAATGAGCTTAAGCAGCTCGGGATGCTCCTTTACCCGGTAGCCGTTCACGAAAAAGATGGCCTTCGCGTGGTGCTTATCCAGCGTATCCATCAGCGGATTGATCATGTCCGCTTTCTTTGGACCGTCGTCGAAGGTCAGCAGGATGACTTTTTTGTTTGTTGCCGCTTCATTAGGAACAACGTCGTAATTTTTGTTCATATGGTACAGGAGCGGAACTTCAGCAGAGGCGGCGCTGTTTCCGGCTGCCTTCCCGTCCGTGCCGGGAGTGCTGGAAGGTGACGCTTCAGGTGAAACGCTGGCTTCGGGACTTGCGCTCTCCTGTACTGTTGGGGCTGCTGTTGCCTTTTGCGTGGCAGCCGCGGCGGGCTGTTCTGTGCTGGCGGCTCCTGCGTTCTTGTTATCGCCGCTGTTGCTGCAGGCTGTCAGCAGCAGAGCGGCGAGCAGCAGCGCTGATGTAGCTTTACCCACTTTTTTCATCTCGCTTTCTTGTTGTTTGACTGCATGAGCCGGAATCTTTCCGCGAACACTAAGCATGATTTTACCATACAAGGAGGTTAGAGTTATGAATACTTCGTCATTTTTATGCGGAATGCTGCTGGGTGCGGCTGCCGGCATGATGATGTCCAGAAAACGAAGTGCCATGATGTCCTCATTGCTCCGGTCAGATGATGCGATGTACGGGGCCGGAGAGAAAGCGAAGGACAAAATTATAGGCATGGCCAAGACCGGATTTGGGAGCACGGCAGCAGGAGGCGAGCAGGATCACAGTGCACATGCCCCGCATGACAATGACAAGCACAAGGAGGAGTCTCCGGTTAAATCCAAGGAGTCCAATCTCAAGATGCTGAAGGATTTCATCCGCAGCAATCCTGATGTGAAGCATGAGGTCGAGCAGATTCTCAAGGATACCCATACCGTCATACCGGGGCTGTAGCCGCAATAGGCTGTGAAGAATCATTTTGGGGATGTAGCTGTCCGCAAAATGATTCTTTTTCTCGCTGATACGGATACTGTCCTTTTATGGATGGCGTATCCGTTTCTGCTTGCAGCATAAATGGGTCAAGAATTATTTTTTATTTTCGTGCAATTGCTGTGGCAAAATGATAACATACATACATAGTAACCATTTTTGGCTCATTACTCGGGACTCATCATACATTATAATAAATGAGCTTGCAAAAGGAGGATCCTGTCATGAGAATAGAGCGATTAAGTCAAGATAAGATACGGATTTTCCTCACTTTTGACGACCTGAGCGAGCGAGGCATCCAGAAGGAAGACATGTGGCAGGAAGTTCCCAAGGTGCATGACTTGTTTACGGAAATGATGGACCAGGCGTACAGTGAACTTGGGTTCGATGCTACCGGTCCTCTTGCCGTGGAAGTATTCGCTTTGCCGGCGCAAGGTATGGTCGTTATAGTGACTCGGGGAAAATATGATCACCATCAGTACGGTGCATCCGGGGAAGAAGAATTGCCTGAAGAGATTTATGAAATGGAAGTTACTCTCGAACAAAGCGACTCCATTGTATATGCATTCCGCGATTTTGAAGCTCTGGTTGAAGCGGCACATGTGCTCATCGGCAATATTACTTCTCAAGGAAAGCTGTATTCTTATAATGATATATGGTATCTCTACTTCGATCCGAAGGAATTTGAGGAATCTGCATTGTCTGGCCTTGTTGGAGTGCTCTCCGAGTTCGGAGACTCATCTCCGGTTACTGAAGCTGTTCTGTCGGAATACGGCAAGACAGTAATGCCGGAGAATGCAATTGAACTGATCTGCACTCATTTCAAACGCCAGCAATGACGGCAGGGATAGGCCCTGGAAGTGCGAGCTCCTTGCGCCTATCCTCAGTTTTCTTTCAAAAGTTAAGACGCGGGGAGGGGAATCGGTGCTTTTGTTATCGGTAATTACGTCAGCAGTGGCACCGGGACTTGCGCTGCTGACTTTTTTCTATCTGAAGGACAAGTACGATCAAGAACCGCTTCATATGGTCATTAAGGTATTTTTGCTTGGCCTGCTGATAGTTTTTCCTGTAATGATTATCCAAAGGGGCCTTACGCTTGGCTTGAACGGCGGGCCTTATGCGGATTCATTCCTCATCTCCTCTGGTGTGGAGGAGTGCCTGAAGTGGTTTGTGCTGTACCATATGATTTACAATCATACCGAATTTGACGAGCCATATGATGGGATACTATACGCCGTGGCGATTTCGCTTGGCTTCGCAACTATAGAAAATGTAATGTATGCCTGGTACAGCCATGCTTCAATAGGCACTATGTTTGTAAGGGCGCTTCTTCCCGTGTCGGGACATGCGATGTTTGGTGTTATTATGGGATATCACATGGGCAGGGCCAAGTTTTCGGGCGGCGTTAAGACAAGGGGGATTCTGCTTATTTCCCTTCTGCTGCCGTGGCTGTGGCATGGGATCTATGACTTCATTCTTACGACTATGGCCAATTACTGGATTTGGTTTATTGTTCCATTGATGGCTTTATTATGGTATGGAGGCATGGGAAAGGTGAAGCTGGCCAACAGCCGTTCTCCGTTCCGCTTCCTGAAGCGTGAAGAAGAGGTTAAGCTATAACAGAGATGGACACACTTATTCTTGAAGGGCAGTTCCGTAGCAAGGAATTCCAGAAAAGAGCGAGGTGTCTTTTTTTTGCGTGTAAAAGTGCGGATTATCTGCAAGCAGTGTGGTGAGAGCTACGTTTTGAGAGGAAGCAAGGAGCAGGGCGTTATTCAGACGGGCTTCAAGCAATGTCTGTGCAACAGCAGCAGCGGCTTTGAGATTGAAGAACGGGCATGAGGCTTCTGCTTCTGAAACGTTCTTTTTATTTTGCTGGCCGGTCCGGTGCATAAGACTTCTCAGTTATTGTCAAACTAACGGCAATAAGCTACCGAAAGGAGTCTTGCGGCCCTATGTACAGAAGATTAAGTGCCATAATGTTCCCGCTCACTGCTCTGCTGCTGGTCGGAGCGCTGCTCTGGGGGTATCAGGAGAATCAGGAGAAAAATTCAATTTTGATTAAAGCGGAGAACCAGTACCAACGGGCTTTTCATGACCTCTCTTATCACGTGGAGCGGCTTCATGGAGAGCTCGGGAATACCCTGGCGGTGAATTCCGGTTCCAGTGGCATGCACCGTAAAGGACTGGTTAACGTGTGGCGGCTGACCAGTGAAGCGCAGAATGAGATTAATCAGCTCCCGCTTACCCTGCTGCCATTCAGCAAGACCGAGGAGTTCCTCTCCAAAATTTCTAACTTTTCCTACAAAGCAGCGGTGCGCGACTTCACCAAGAAACCGTTGACCACAAACGAAATGGGCAATTTAAAAGCTCTCTACAAGAACTCCGGTGAAATTTCCAAGGATCTGCAGGAGGTTCAGCACAAGGTCATCAGCAACCGGCTGCGCTGGATGGATGTAGAGTCGGCACTCGCGACTGAGGAGAAGGCAGAGGACAATACGATTATCGACGGCTTCAAAACAGTGGATAAACGGGTGGCAGCCTATCCCGAACTGGATTATGGCCCTTCCGTAGCCAGCATCTATGACAAACGGTCTGTGAAAAAGCTGGGCGGCAAGCCTGTCACCGCGGAGGATGTAAAGCGCAAAGCAATCAAGTTCGCGGATCTAGGCGGAAACGCAGGCGTGGAAATCAAGGAGAACGGCAAGGGTACAGAATGGGCTTCATATACCGCCACAGTAACCGGAAATAACCACAAGCAGGCGATCAGTATGGATTTCACGGTGGATGGCGGACTGCTGATCTCCTATAACGACAACCGTGAGGTTGGTCCGGCTAAAATCACGATGCGGCAGGCTGTTGTGAAGGCGGGGGAATTCCTGAAGAAGAAGGGATATCCCGGCATGACGGCGGTCAGCGCTGACAGATACGACAATCTGGGCAATTTGACCTTTGTAACCAGCAAAAACGGCGTGCTGATTTACCCGGAGAAATTAACGGTGCGTGTCGGGCTGGATACCGGTGATCCAACCGGCTTTCAGGCCAGTGACTATGTCCGCGAGCGTCAGGAGAAGCGGCAGATTCCCAAACCGGTGTTATCTCTGGCCGCGGCCAGAAAAAAACTCAATCCGGAATTCAAGGAGCTGTACAACCGGCTGGCCTGGATCAAAAATGACAATGCCGAGGAAATGCTTACCTATGAGTTCGGAGGCAAAATCAACGGCGCACAATACCGGATCTATTTAAATGCCACAGACGGAAACGAAGAAGCTGTAGAACAAGTCAGAACGTCTTCAGGGGCCCAGAATAAGTAAATGCGGCTGCTTGGAGATTATAGCTGGAAAAGGAGGGTGTTCCATTGGGATACCCTTTTTTCTGTTGTATGCTGCTTGCCTGTACAGAATAATATTTTCTCACCGGGTGCTGGGCCTCCATGTTATAATTAGCTCTAGCATATATTACTAATCAAGTGGCGGTGACATGTTTGTATCCCAAAATCAACGAATATCTATACATACAAGTTGCTTCAAGCGATGCCGCTGAAGCCGAAGTAGAATATAGATCGAGAATTGCAGAGACTGAGGATGAAGCCTTTCTTATTGAAATCCCCATGCAGGAAAGCAACGGGCGGCTGAAAAAGCTGTTTATCGGGGACGAGCTCTCCGTGTATTTTCTGACAGAAGGCGGAATCAAAAATTATTTCAACACACATGTGATCGGCTTTAAAGAAGATGTTATCCGTATGGTCCGGGTCCGCAAGCCGGAGAAGGACGCAATTTTCAAAATTCAGCGCCGCAGCTTTTTGCGTGTGAATGCCGAGCTTGAGCTGGCAGTGAAGGATTCTCTGGGAGGCCGCTTTTTGGTGCACACAGAGGATATTGGCGGGGGAGGCACATCGTTCCTCAGCGATGTCAAGTCGAGCTTGAAGGTAGGGGATAGGCTGACCTGCTGGGTGCTCATCAATTACCGCAACGGCAGCACCGAGCATGCGAACTTCGAAGGTGAGATTGTGCGGATTAAGAAGCTTGAGAACGGCCGTAGTCTTGTAATGCTGAAGTTCGCGGAGATTTCCGATTCCGAGCGGCAAAAAATAATCCGTTACTGCTTTGAGCGCCAGTTTGATTTCCGCAACCGCTGAAAAGGTATAAATCGACACTTTTTTCTGTGTAAATAACTCTGTGCGCTTTTGCACTGAGTTCTAAACTGTGGTATAATTTTATAAGTCGCAGGCAATGCCTGCTTTTTTCTTGATAATATCAGCAAGTCTAGGTGTTTTGAGGAGGAATGCCCCGTTGGATAGGCAGGGGACACATACTTACGACAGAATTAACGTCGCCATCGACGGACCTGCCGGGGCAGGCAAGAGCACTGTAGCCCGATTGGTAGCCCGAAAGCTGTCTTACATTTATGTTGATACGGGTGCAATGTACCGGGCAATTACCTGGTATATGATCCGTGAAGACATACCGGCTGAAGATCATGAACAGGTGGATCAAAGGGTCCGCGATATGGTGATTGAGCTTATTCCGGAGCAGGATGTGCAGAAGGTGCTGATTAATGGGGAGGATGTTACGCCACATATCCGCAGTCTCCAGGTCAGCGGTCAAGTGTCGCAGTATTCGAAGATTGAAGGCGTAAGATCCAGACTGAGTCATTTGCAGCGTCAAATGGCGCTCCGCAAGGGAGTAGTAATGGATGGCCGCGATATCGGTACGACCGTGCTGCCGGATGCCGAAGTGAAGATATTCATGACGGCAAGTGTGGAAGAACGGGCTCTTCGCCGTTACAAGGAACTGAAAGATGTGGAAACAGTGACGCTCCAGCAGCTTGAACATGATATTGCCGCGCGGGACCGTCTTGATGAAGGACGGGAGATTTCACCGCTGCGCCGTGCCGAGGATGCCATTCTTCTGGATACGACGCATATGGATATCCAGCAAGCTGTGGAAGCTATTGTCTCCCACTGCAGAGCTCATGTTGATGGGGAGAGAAATCATTTATGATTTATGCCATTTGCGTTGGATTGCTTCGTTTGATTTATGCCGTTTTGTTTCCGCTTAAAATCATAGGGAGAGAAAACGTGCCGAAGGAGGGCGGAGTGCTGCTGTGCGCCAATCATATCAGCTTGCTCGATCCGATGACGATTGGGATTAAGCTGAGACGCCAGGTGAAGTATATGGCCAAGGCGGAGCTTTTTAAGGTTCCTGTGCTGGGCTGGCTCATTAACAAGCTGGGCGCTTTTCCTGTCAAACGTGGCGGCGTAAGCAAGGAATCCATCAAAACGGCCCTTAATACGCTTCGCGGCGGACATGTTATGGGCATCTTCCCGGAAGGAACGCGCAACTCTGATTCCGGTGTGGCCAAGAAGGGTGCGGCAAGTTTTGCGCTTCGCAGCGGCGCAGCAGTTGTTCCGGCCGCTATTATCGGGTCTTATAAGCCTTTTCGCCGGATGACGGTTATTTATGGGGCTCCCATAGATCTCAGCTCGTTTGACGGTGCGGGCAGCGACTCTCTTGAAGAGGTTACCGATGTTATTATGGGACGCATTCACGAGATGATGAAGACCGGAAAGCCTACTGCGAACTAAGCAATGGCAGACAGGCGGATGTTCCGCTGATTATATAATGGCATAATCGCTATTTTTTGGAACATACTATCCTGAAAGTGCAAGTGATCTCACTAAGCAATGCTTGTTTTGAACTCTGCTCTACGCGGGTTTAAATAAATGGGGTTTTGAATCGAGGAGGGTAATCACATGTCTGAAGAAACTAGAAATCAGGAAGCTGCGGCAAATGTTGACAACAATGAAGCCGTGGAAGCTGTGGAAACCGCAGCAGAAGCAGTTGCCAGTAGCGAAGAGGAAGTGACTAGCCAAGAAGGTTTGGAAATCATTTCTCTGAAAAAAGGCGATACCGTGAAAGGAACAATCGTCAAAATCGAAGATAACCAAGCTTATGTAAGCATTGGATATAAATACGACGGCGTGATTCCGATTCGCGAATTGTCTTCCGTTCAACTGGACAACGCTGCAGCAGCAGTTGAAGTTGGACAAGAAGTGGAATGCAAGGTTGTCAGCATCAACGACAACAAGGAAAGCCTGGTGCTTTCCAAACGTGCAATCGACAGCGAAAAATCATGGGAAGATCTTGAGAAATATTTTGCTTCCCAAGAAGTGATTGAAGTTACTGTGGCTGACGTTGTCAAAGGCGGCCTCGTGGCTGATGTTGGCGCGCGCGGATTTATTCCGGCTTCCATGGTTGAACGTCATTTCGTTGAAGATTTCAGTGACTACAAAGGCCGCACATTGCGTGTGAAAGTGAAAGAGCTTGACCGCGAGAACAGCAAGGTTATTCTTTCCGCCAAAGAAGTGCTGGAAGAAGAATTTGAAGCGAACAAGCAGAAGATTATGTCTGAGTTGTCTGAAGGACAAATCATTGAAGGTACTGTGCAACGTCTGACTCAATTCGGCGCATTCGTGGATGTTGGCGGCGTTGACGGTCTGGTTCACGTATCCGAAATCGCTTGGACTCACGTTGACAAACCTTCCGATGTAGTTTCAGAAGGCGATAAGGTTCGCGTAAAAGTACTTAAGGTTGACCCTGAAAAAGGAAAAATCAGCCTCAGCATCAAAGCTGCTGCTCCAGGACCTTGGGACTCTGCAGCCGGCAAAATCAACATCGGTGATGTAGTTACAGGTGAAGTTAAACGCCTTGTGAACTTCGGAGCCTTCGTTGAACTGCTTCCAGGTGTGGAAGGCCTTGTGCATATTTCGCAAATTTCCCACAAGCACATTGGTACTCCACATGAAGTGCTTAAGGAAGGGCAAGAGGTACAGGTCAAGGTTCTGGACTTCAATCCGTCCGAGAAGCGTGTTAGCTTGAGCATCAAGGAAACCGAAGAAGCTCCGGCTCCTGTGGCTAGACCAGAACGCACCAACAACAGAGACAAAGCACCAAAAGAAGTGCTAAACAATCCTAACGTGTCGCTCAGCAATGAAGGACTCAGCTTCACCCTTGCTGAACGTTTCGGCGACAAGCTGGACAAATTCAAGGGTAATAACTAATCCCTTTGTATTTACACTCATTAATGGGTAAAGTAATCGGCGAACCCTCGATACGGGGGTTCGCCGATTGTCTTTTACGGAGAATTGATTCAGAGTGGCCATCCTGTAAGGGTGTTAGCCAATTTCATGGTTTTTTGCTATGATGAGAAACGTAAGAAAGACAGGAGGAATGAATATGGCAAGACCCGTTGTGGCCATTGTTGGGAGGCCTAACGTCGGTAAATCGACGATATTTAACAGGCTGATCGGAGATAGACTGGCCATTGTAGAAGATAAACCGGGGATTACACGGGACCGGATCTATGGCGTTTCGGATTGGAACGGCAAATCCTTCAGTGTGATTGATACCGGAGGGATTGAAATTGACGGTGAGGATGCGATTCTGAAGTCCATCCGCGTTCAGGCGGAGCTGGCGATTGAGGAAGCGGATGTCATCGTTTTTATGTGTGAAGCGAAGAGCGGACTTACGAATGCGGATGAAGAGGTAGCGCAAATTCTGTTCCGCTCCGGCAAGCCAATCGTTCTGGCAATCAATAAAGTGGACAACATGAAACGGACAGAAGATATTTACGAATTCTATAGCCTTGGAATTGGTGATCCTATCGGTATTTCCGGCAGTCACGGCACCGGCATCGGCGATCTTCTGGATGCGGTAACTGAACGCCTGCCGGAGAAGCTTGACGAGGAATATGATGATGATGTCATTCGCGTGGCTCTGATTGGCCGTCCGAATGTAGGTAAATCATCCTTGGTGAATGCTATTTTGGGGGAAGAACGCGTAATTGTCAGCGATGTCGCCGGTACTACGCGCGATGCTATTGATACGCCTTTTGAACGGGATGGACAACGTTATGTATTGATTGATACTGCGGGAATGCGCAAGCGCGGCAAGGTATATGAAACTACGGAGAAGTACAGCGTTATGCGGGCCATGCGTGCAATTGAGAGAGCCGATGTTGTACTTGTTGTGATTAACGGTGAGGAAGGTATTATCGACCAGGACAAACACATTGCCGGTTATGCCCATGATGCAGGCAAGGCTTCGATATTTGTGGTAAATAAATGGGATGCTGTCGAGAAGGATGATAAGACGATGCAGAACTTCGAGAACACGATCCGCGACCACTTCCTGTTCATGACCTATGCCCCGGTAGTATTCTTGTCTGCACTCACGAAACAGCGCTTGCAGAAGCTGCTGCCGGTTGTTCAGCACGTAGCTCAGCAGCATGCGCTGCGCATTACGACACATCTTGTGAATGATGTGGTATCCGATGCAGTCGCCATCAACCCTCCGCCAACGGATAAAGGACGCCGCCTGCGGATTAACTATGTGACGCAGGTTGCCGTTAAGCCGCCTACGATTGTGGTGTTCGTTAATGACCCTTCACTGATGCATTTCTCCTATGAACGGTATTTGGAGAATAAGATCCGTGCAGCATTCAATTTCGAAGGCACACCCATTCGTCTGTTTACACGGCGCAAATCCGAAAACGAAGGTTAGGGGAGAAAATCAGTGGCGTTTGAACTTCTGGTTATCGTTGTAAGCTATCTGCTTGGCTCTGTCAGCTTCAGTGTGCTGCTGGTCCGGCTTCTCAAAGGTGTTGATATCCGCCAATATGGAAGCGGAAATGCCGGAGCTACCAACACACTGCGCGTATTGGGAAAAGGACCGGCCATTCTGGTGCTGGTTCTGGACGTACTGAAGGGGATTGCCGCAATCTGGCTCGGAACCTGGGCAGGCGGCTGGGGGACATGGGTTGCTGTTGCTTGTGGTATCGCTGCCATTATCGGGCACAACTGGCCGCTATATTTCCACTTTCGCGGAGGTAAAGGTATAGCAACCACGATTGGCGTAATGGCGACGCTCTGTTTTTGGCCTGCGCTGATTGCCGGCATCATTGCTATTGTGTCTATCGTAATCACGAAATATGTCTCCCTGGGCTCGCTTCTGTTCGTGGCACTGACTCCGGTGTTTCTGATCTTTTCCGGGTTTACTCCGCCTGAGCTGTGGGGCAGTATTGTTATTGCCATTTTTGCCTTTTGGCGGCACCGGAGCAACATTGTGAAGATTATCCAAGGCCGGGAGAATAAAATAGGCTCAAAGGTCAAGGAGGGGAACCGCGTTGTCTGATAAAGTAACCGTGCTGGTCGCGGGCAGTTGGGGAACCGCGCTGGCTACAGTGCTGGCGGCTAACCACTCGGAAGTTTATCTATGGACACGGAAGCCCGAACAAGCTGCCGAGATTAATTCCTCGCATACCAATGAACATTTTCTGCCCGGAGTTACCTTGCCTGCGAATATTGTGGCCACCACGGATATGGAAGCGGCTGTTGCAGGGTCCAAGGCCGTTGTCATTGTGGCGCCGTCTTCTGCAATGCGGGAGGTAGCCCGCAGCCTTAAGCCGTTCTGGAAGGAAGATATGCTCTGCATTCACGCCACCAAGGGGTTCGAGACTGAGACTATGAAACGCATGTCAACGGTTATTGCTGAGGAGCTTGGCTGTACTGAAGGGCAGATTGTTGTGCTCTCCGGTCCTAGCCATGCTGAAGAAGTGGTGCGTCTGTGTCCGACCACGGTCGTTGTGGCCTCGCCGGATGATGTTCGTTCGGGAGCGGCGCAGGGGCTGTTCATTAACAATGATTTCCGCGTGTACACTAATCGGGATCAGGTTGGGGTGGAACTGGCCGGAGCGCTGAAGAACATTATCGCCCTCGGTGCCGGATTGTCTGACGGTCTGGGCTTCGGCGATAATGCCAAGGCGGCGCTGCTCACCCGGGGCTTAGCCGAGATTTCCCGCGTTGGTGTGGAGCTTGGTGCGAATCCGCTAACTTTTGCCGGATTGGCCGGATTAGGAGACCTGGTTGTAACCGCAACGAGCAAGCACAGCCGCAACTGGCGCGCCGGCTCGATGCTGGGTCAAGGCAAGCCGCTGGCTGAGGTGCTGGACTCTATGGGAATGGTGGTTGAAGGAATCCGCACAACGGAAGCGGCCTATGCCATTTCGCTCAAGCTGAATGTGCAGATGCCCATTACGGATCAGATTTATCATGTGCTGTTCAAAGGCAGATCGCCGCGCAGAGCGGTTGAAGCCTTGATGGGCCGAGACCGCAAGACGGAGATGGAAGCTATTTCCCAGGAAACCTGGGAGCAGTGGCATTCCTGATGAGCGTTCACCTTTTTCCCGAAATTCTCATATGTTGTAAGGGGATTGACGGAGGAGGGATGAAAAGTGAGCAGAGATTTTTCCAAGGATGCATTGAACGCCATCAACAAAAAGGCGGGCAAGAACATTACGGAAGGTGCCGTCAAAAAGCTGGCCGCTACGGTCAAGCCGGGAACCACACAGAATGAAGCCCAGCTCCGCCAGTTAATCAAGCAGGTGTCATCAATGGCGAAGGTACCAGTCAGTGAAGCTACTGTGCAGGAAATTATCAACGCGGTCAAAAAAGGCGGCGCGAACACAGGCACAATGGATTCATTAATGAAAATGATGCTGAAAAAATAGCGTGATTTTTTGGTGAGCAAAGAGCAAAGATTTCGGAGTCCCCCCAGATTCCGCGAATGTTTGCTCTTTTTTTGTGCTGCACATGATTCTATTTACGGCTGAAACGGATCGAATCCATGCTATAATGATCGCAATCCATTTTAACTCAACAGGGGGAGCTTTGACATGGACCCAATGCCGAAGATGTGATTATCTTTGATTGGGATTCTGGTTATGGGATTGTCCGTTGTTGCTTTCCTTGTTATGTTAATCGGTCTACTGGGCGGAGCGGCTTCAATTATGTAAGCATTTACATTGAATTTAGGCAGAGATGTAGATCATAGGTCCAAGGAAGGAAGCTGAATCATGAAAACGCAAAAGGGATGGACGGTCACCTTTCAGCCGGGCGGGCGTGGAGCTGTAGTTAAGCACGGAACCTCGCTGCTCGAAGCATCGCGCAAAGCCGGAGTGGCTCTAACCACCCGCTGCGGAGGCAAGGCAGGCTGTCTGATGTGCAAGGTAAAAGTGGAAGATGATTGCGCTGCGGCCCTAAAGCCTCCAGAGGATGCCGAGCAGCGCAAGCTGGGAAGTTTGCTGGAGGAGGGGGTACGTTTGGCCTGTCAAGCTGCTGTATGGAATGATGTGACCGTCCATCTCCCGGAAGATCCGCTTAAGGCTGCTGTGCGGCGCAGACTGGAGGCGGCGAAGCGTGGAGAGGAAGACGAGTTATGGTAGCAATTGCTGCTGTAATAAGCGGAGGAGGCGGGCTTAATGGGCGGCATCAGGAGGAAGGGCTGCTGCCTTCGGGAAAGGCGGCAGTGCGTATTTTCTGATTTTGGATGAAGAAGAGGTTCCCGCAGTCAAGCTGATGGATCTGGTTACGGTGCAGAAGGTCAATGATATTCAGCATCAGGTGGACCGCTATAAGTCCGTACATGGAGGCAGATTGCCTGAAGGGGTGACGCTGCATCCGGGCCTCTATGTCATTGCATCAAAGCAAGCAGGAACAGGCTCCATAACATTAAGCAGCATCTATTCCGGCCAGCCGCTGGCGTTCATCATGGACAAGAACGGTACGGTATACGCCGATTATAGTTTCGATATCATGACTGCTATTGACAAGGCCGGTGGTTCCCCAGCCCCCTCAGATATAAATCCCCATCCTTCTCCCAAAATAAAGTTCTATCCTCACATTCTCCCTCATATGCTAGCTGAGAAGGCTTCCGGGCGTCGTGACGCTCTGCGGCGCGCAGTGGCAGATTTTAAGAATTTCGATTGAAATGCGCGGGTAGCGGGTCATAAATCCGTTCTGGATACATATGATGATACTAGTCCAAATGCATGTCCGAGCATTCGGAGTTTAGCTTCGGGGCAGAAGGTTCCGCCCATAAGGCAGGCTAGGCTCCCTGGCGGGCAATGTCAAGTCCGGTGGATGTCCTGCAAGGGTCAGATAGCCGGCGGAACGCGAAGTCGATGCTCTTCAGGCATTTTTTCTTCGGAGTACTATGAGGAGGGGATCTCTTTTGGAAAAAGTGGATATTTTCAAGGACATTGCCGAGCGTACCGGCGGAGATATTTATCTTGGCGTCGTCGGCGCGGTTCGCACAGGGAAATCAACATTTATTAAACGCTTCATGGAAACCATCGTCTTGCCGAACATCACGAGCGAGTCGGACCGGGTAAGAGCGGTAGATGAGCTTCCGCAAAGCGCGGCAGGCAAAACAATCATGACAACGGAGCCGAAATTTGTGCCGAACAACGCGGTGCAGATCAAGGTCGCTGAAGGGCTGGAGGTCAACGTCCGCCTGGTTGATTGTGTAGGTTATGCTGTTGAGGGCGCAAAGGGCTATGAGGATGAAAATGGTCCCCGCATGATCTCTACACCCTGGTTTGAGGAGCCGATCCCATTCCAGGAAGCGGCGGAAATCGGTACGCGTAAAGTCATTCAGGAGCATTCCACGCTGGGTGTGGTCGTGACTACAGACGGCACCATTGCTGAAATTCCGCGTTATTCGTATGTGGATTCTGAAGAGCGCGTTATCGCTGAGCTGAAGGAGGTTGGCAAGCCGTTTGTGCTTGTGATCAACTCCACCCGGCCGCGCAGTGAAGAGGCGCAGCAGCTCCGCGGCGAGCTTGCCGCCAAATATGATATTCCGGTCATGACGCTAAGTGCAGCTAGCATGACTGAGGAGGACGTGACTGGCGTCCTGCGCGAAGTCCTGTATGAATTCCCGGTTCATGAGGTTAACGTGAATCTGCCGAGCTGGGTGATGGTGCTCGGTGAGGATCACTGGCTGCGCAGCAGCTATGAGAATTCCGTCCGTGATACCGTGAAGGATATCCGCCGGCTGCGCGATGTCGACCGGCTGGTATCCCAGTTTACGGAATACGATTTCATTGATAGAGCAGGACTCAGCGGAATGAACATGGGCCAGGGTGTGGCGGAGATTGATCTGTACGCGCCTGAAGAGCTGTATGATCAGGTTCTGATGGAGGTTGTCGGCGTTGAAATCCGCGGCAAAGATCATCTGCTGCAGCTTATGCAGGAATTCGCACATGCCAAACGTGAATATGACCGCTTCTCGGAAGCGCTGGAAATGGTCAAAACTACAGGCTACGGCATCGCTGCCCCGTCGCTAGCCGAAATGGCGCTGGATGAGCCGGAGCTGATCCGCCAGGGCGCGCGGTTCGGGGTGCGGCTGAAGGCTACAGCGCCATCCATTCATATGATCCGCGTAGATGTGGAATCGGAATTCTCGCCGATCATCGGCACGGAGAAGCAGAGCGAGGAGCTGATGCGGTATCTGATGCAGGATTTCGAGAACGACCCGATCAAGATCTGGGAATCCGATATTTTCGGCCGCTCCCTGCACTCCATTGTGCGTGAAGGCATCCAGGGCAAAATCGCCATGATGCCGGACAATGCCCGCTACAAGCTGCAGGAAACGCTGGGAAGAATCATCAATGAAGGCTCGGGCGGATTGATTGCTATCATTCTGTAAATTAAAGCTATACGTAAAGAGAGAGTAGGGCGGGAGAAACCCCGCTCTCTTTTTGCGTAAATGAAGACCGGAAGCAGGGGGCTTACCGGGCAAAAAATGCTACTTTCTGCTCCTTTTTTGAGTAACGCCTTGAAATTATGAATGGGCTGTATTACTATAAGTTTGTTGCGCTTCTAGGAAGAGTGGCGCTAATATCTAGTAAAAAACGGGATTATCACGTATATTTTGCGTTGAAACGGAAACAGTGTATGATACCGGAAATTTGCTCAGGGAGGTGAGAAGACATGAATAAATCTGATTTGATCAATGTGGTAACAGAAGCAACTGAACTTCCCAAGAAAGATGCTACTAAAGCGGTAGATGCCGTTTTCGAAGCAATCACAGGAGCTCTGCAAAGCGGAGACAAAGTTCAACTGGTTGGCTTCGGAAACTTTGAAGTGCGCGAACGTTCCGCACGTAAAGGCCGGAACCCGCAAACTGGTGAAGAAATCGAAATTCCTTCGAGCAAGGTACCGGCATTTAAACCGGGCAAAGCTCTTAAAGACGGAATCAAATAGAGATTTCTACATATCTATCCCATAATCTTTTTGAGTAACTACGATGCCGCCCGCAAAGGCGGCATTTATTTTTGACAGGACCGCGTATACTCACCGACTAAGCGTAGTTCATTGAAGTAACGCTAACAAAACTAAGTGGATGCTTCCGAAGTCAGTTTTGTACGAAGGAAATCAGGGGGCAGGCGCTAACAAAACTTTAAGGAGGATTGAATATGACTGAGAAGAATAGTGGCGATCATTCCGCCCCGGCGGACAGCGACTACGTTGTAATCAAAGCCAAAGAGAATGGCGTTCAGGTCATCGGGCTTACCAGAGGGCTGGACACGCGTTTTCACCACACGGAGAAGCTGGACAAAGGCGAGGTGCTCATCGCCCAATTCACCGATCATACCTCAGCGATAAAAATCCGCGGCAAGGCCGAAATATGGAGCAAACACGGACAAATGGAAAGTGAAAGCTGAAAAGCAGGCATAGCCTGCTTTTTTTAACAATATAACTAAGGATAGCCGAGTCTCGTGTCTCCGTATATTCGCACTACGAGGCGGCAACGATGGAGGATAAGGAGGCTTGTCATGAACCGGAGCTGGCTGATGGGAACAGTAATGCTGATATCCGTGGGTTCCGTACTACTGCTGCCGCAACTGGCGGCGGTTGAGCCTATCGTTGCCGGGAAGCATGCAGTGCTTGAGACCTTGGGCGGCAGCAGTACGGTTCTGGGAAATGACAACCTCGTAGACAGGCTGGCGGAGCTTCCCCTGACCCTGTCCATTGACAGGGTTGGCTGGAAAAGCCAGGTTCTGACTCTGGATCTGAAGTTGACTGCGAATGATTCAGAGCCGCAGGAGCTGTATCAGAACATGGCTATGGCTATTTCCTTTGCCTTTCAGGATACATCGAATGTGGATCAATTGCTGCTGCGGATCGTTGCGGAGGATAAATGGCTGAACAGCCGCCGGCTGCTGCTTGCAGGTGATATCCGCCGGAGCGAATGGTCGCTGGAGCTGCAGGAGGCTCTGCAGAATGCCGGGAGCAGACCGCTGCCGGAGAACATCAAGAAAGGCTTCCGCATAAGTGAAAGCGAGCTCTGGAAGAAGCAGTTTATTTATCCCTAATCTGGGTAAAAGAAACTAGAACGGTCCAGAGTGCGTGACAAAAAAACATGTGATATAATAGACAAGATTGTGAACAAAGATATTGCCAAAACGTCAATGGCTTCGGAGGCTGAAATGAAACCGTACCGCATACCCCAACTGGCTAAACCTTACACCGACTATGATATGATTCAGCGGCATGCGGAATTGCCGCCGTTTTCAGACGGGCGGGGTCATTTGTTATATATTTTTCTTAACCACAGTTCTTCTGCCGGTCCGCAGAATGGAGAGCTGTTTACACTTGTAACCGGGCTTGTGCAGCTTGGACTGGATACCCATGAGAGTATCGACCGGTCGCAGGATGAGCCGGGGGATGATCCTATGCGGTCCCGTCAGCTCAAGGTGCTGGCCGGAGATTACTTCAGTAGCTGGTTCTACCACTTGCTGGCAAAGCGCGGGCAGATCGAGATGGTGGGCGTTCTAAGCACAGCCATAGCAGACTTTAATGTAATGAAATCCCATTTGTACAGCAAAATGAAAGGGATGCTCCTATCGGCAGAACAATACCTGCGCCACACGGTACAGCTCAATATGAGGCTGTTTCTTTCTTTTACACCGATGATTGAGGATTCGCTTGCAGAGCTGTGGGAGATGCTGCTGGCCGAATTCAGCCAGTGTGAGACCGCTCTTCTGGAGCTGCGGCGCGGCTCGGATGCGGGAAGCGCCACCCAGGGCTATTGCTACTGGAAAGTGTTGGAAACCTCAACAGAAGATGAACGCCGGCTGCTCCTGGAGCAGGACCTTGATCTCAAGGATTGGAAGAAGCTGAAGCTAAAATCTAAATGTGACTCCCTGCTGATGGACAAACTGCACGGGTCGCTCCAGTCTATACAGGGACTGCTGCAAGGCGTTAAGGATGAGAACCTGATCAGCGAGCTTAGCGCTGCGCTTGACCGCCTTCTCCTGCAGATGAAAATTTCCGGACAAGCTGCTGTGGAGGGTTAGGAATGACTATAGAGAAAACTACAACAATAGGTGATAAAGACATCAAACCTAAGGAACAATTTGTGCATTCCGTATTTGAGAGCATTGCCGGCAAATACGATATCATGAACGACATTCTGAGCTTTCGCCGCCACAAAGCCTGGCGCAAGTTCACTATGCGCAAGATGGCAATGAAGCGCGGAGATTCAGCGGTTGATTTATGCTGCGGCACCTGCGACTGGAGCATCGCCCTCGCTGATGCAAGCAAGACCGGCAACGTGATAGGGCTTGATTTCAGCGCAGGGATGCTGGAGGTCGGCCGCCGCAAGGTGGAGGCGCGGAATCTTCAGGACCGCATCTCTTTAGTGCAGGGCAATGCCATGCAACTGCCGTTCGGTGACAATTCCTTCGACTATGCAACGATAGGCTTCGGGCTTCGCAATGTGCCAGACCCCGTTCAGGTGCTGAATGAAATGAAGCGTGTGGTGAAGCCGGGGGGAATGGTTGTCTGCCTGGAGCTGTCCAAACCGATGAAGCAGCCGTTCAAAGGCATCTATTATTTTTATTTCCAGCGTGTGCTTCCGCTGCTTGGCAAATTGTTTGCCAAACGCTATGAGCAATATAAATGGCTTCCCGAATCACTGGCCCTGTTCCCGGACAGAGAGCAGCTTGAGGTGATCTTCCGTGAAACCGGACTGCAAAAAGTGGAATCCTTCCCCTTGACCGGAGGCATCGCGGCACTACACATTGGGCTCAAGGAGAACGCAAATGTTTAAGAAAATCGGCATCTTTCTTCAAATGATCAAGTTTGAGCATACAGTTTTTGCATTACCTTTCGCATTTATGGGCGCATTGCTCGGTTCAGTTGTTATGTCCCACTCTTTGCCCTCCTGGGGGCAGATCGGCTGGATTGTGGTCGCCATGTTCGGCGCACGCAGCGCGGCTATGGGGCTGAACCGGCTGATCGACCGGATCAGTGACGCCAAGAATCCCCGCACAGCGGGAAGAGCGATTCCGGCAGGATTGCTCAAGGTTGGAGAAGTTTCTCTGTTTATCGCGTTTTCATTCTTTTTGCTGTTCTGGGCGGCCTTTAAACTGAATCCTTTGTCAGCGAAGCTGCTGCCAATCGCCGTCTTTCTTCTTGTTTTTTATTCCTTCACCAAACGATTTACCTGGGCCTGCCATCTGATTCTGGGGCTAACCATCGCTCTGGCTCCGCTGGGGGGCTGGGTTGCCGTAACAGGAACAGTGGACTCTGTGGCTATGGTATTCTATTTCACCATCGTATTCTGGACGGCAGGCTTCGATATCATTTACTCATGTCAGGATGTTGAGTTTGATAAGAAGGAAGGCCTTTATTCCATTCCTGTCCGCTTTGGAGTTGCGGGTGCGCTAACTATTGCTAAGGTGTTCCACATTCTAACGGGAATCGGCTTTGTCTCGCTGCTCTTTTTGACCGACCTGAGCTGGTGGTATGTGGCAGGAATGATCATAGCCTATATCATCCTTTTTTATGAGCATCATATTGTATCTCCAAGTGATCTCAGCCGGCTGCAGACAGCCTTCTTCACGATGAATGGCGTGCTGAGCATTGTCGTATTCTCGTTCACTCTGATTGACCTGGTGGTGCAGTATTACAAATGACAGAACGAAGTCCGAAACAATTCGTGGTGGGCATTACCGGTGCGAGCGGGAGCATTTACGGCGTCCGATTGATAGAAAGTCTGCTCTCGCTCGGCCATTCGGTTCATTTGGTGATCAGCAGTGCGGGCTGGCGCGTGTTCAAAGAAGAGCTGGGCTTTGCCGTCACAGACCGGGAAGGCTTTTTGAACGAACAGTTCAGGGGCTATCCCGGTTCTCTTCATTATCACCCTGCTGCTGATATCGGGGCATCCATTGCCAGCGGCTCCTTCCGCACGGAGGGAATGATCATTATGCCATGCTCGATGGGAACCCTGTCTGCAGTGGCGCACGGAAGCTCCGATAATCTGATGACGCGCGCTGCGGATGTAATGCTGAAGGAAGGACGTCCGCTTGTGCTGGTGCCCCGCGAGACGCCGCTTCATGCGATTCATTTGGAGAATATGCTGAAGCTCTCCCGGCTCGGGGTGAAAATTATTCCGGCGATGCCCGCATTTTATTTTGGCCCGACATCTGTAGATGATTTGATCAACTTTATGGTGGGCAAGGTGCTGGACAGCTTGAATATCGAGCATACGTTATTTCGCAGATGGGGGGAAGAGGCATGAGCCGCCCGGAATATACCGTTATCGGTAAAATTAGTTACACCAACTCATGGCCGGTATTTCACAATTTCGATCCTTCTTTGCTGAAGTACCCGGCGAAGATGGTGAGTGAAGTGCCTGCCTTTCTTAACCAGGGCATGGCGGAGGGCAGCATTCATGTAGGCGCTTTGTCTTCCTTCGCTTATGCCGCTGCCAGCGACCGGCTGCTGCTGCTGCCGGATTTGTCGGTCAGCGCCGACGGTCCGGTGAAATCCATTCTGTTATTTTCGCGGAAGCCGCTGGAACAGATTTCCTCAGGCCGGATTGCCGTAACGAACACCTCCGCGACCTCGGTCAATCTGCTGAAAGTATTGATGGAAAAGGCGTTTGGCGGCAAACCGGAGTACGTCAGCGCCGCTCCTGATCTGGATTCGATGATGGCTCAGGCTGATGCCTGTCTGCTCATCGGCGACAATGCGATCAGAGCCTCATGGCAGAATCAGGGCTATATCGTTACCGATCTCGGCCAGCTCTGGAAGGAGTGGACAGGCCTAAGCATGACTTTTGCCGTCTGGGCAGTGAACCGTGAGGCTGTGAAGGATAAACCGCAGGCGATAGCCGAGATTGCCGAAGCTTTTGTAGAGAGCAAGAGACGCGGCCAACACGATTTGGCACCCATTATCCGTGAGGCGTGCAGGGTTATCGGGGGAACGGCAGCCTATTGGGACGGATACTTTCGTAATTTGAGTTATGACTTTGGGGAAAGGCAGCAGGAAGGTCTGAACCTCTATTTCCGCTATGCCTATGAATTGGGCCTGCTGCCGCAGGAAGTGAAGATGGAGCTTTGGAGCCACAATCTGCTGACACGGGTGAAAGAATGAAACGAATCCAAATGTTCGGCATGCTTAACAAGGATATGGATCAGATTGAAAAGGAGCTGTACCGCAGTGTGCAGGGGGACGACGCTTTGCTGACCGAGACCTCCCTTCATCTGCTGAAGGCAGGCGGCAAAAGGCTCCGTCCTGTATTTGTGCTGATGGGCGGCAAATTTGGGCAATACGATCTGGAGAAAATGAAGCGTGTGGCGATTCCGCTTGAGCTTATTCACAGCGCTTCCCTCGTTCATGATGATGTAATCGACGATGCGGAGCTGCGGCGCGGCGAGCCCACTGTCAAAGCGAAGTGGGGCGACAAAATCGCCATGTATACCGGTGACTATATTTATGCGAAGGCACTGGTTATGACCACAGAACTGAAAAATCCCCGGATACACCAGATTCTCTCCAAAGCGATGGTGGAAATGTCAATCGGAGAGATGGAGCAGATCCGAGACTTCTTCAATACCGAGCAGACCGTGCGCCACTACCTGCGGCGAATCCGCCGCAAAACGGCGCTGCTTATCGCTGTCAGTTGCCAGCTTGGTGCACTGGCTGCTGACGCAGAGCCGGAGACGGCCCGGCTGCTCTATAATTACGGATATAACGTCGGCATGGCGTTCCAGATCCGTGATGATCTGCTCGATCTTTCCGGGACAGAGAAGCAAATCGGCAAACCGCCGGGCAGCGACATGCGGCAGGGCAACATCACGCTGCCCGTGATCTACAGTCTGGAGGATCAGCGGCTGCGCGGCGCACTGCTGGAGGAGCTGGCTTCCATCCGTGAAGGGCACAGCAGTGTCGGCCGGGCCATTGAGCTGATTCTCTCAGGTGAAGGCATCGCCCGCGCTGAGGAGCTGGCCTCACAGTACATAAATAAAGCGCTGACTGCGCTGGACGAGCTGCCGAGCAACCGGACGAAGCGCAATCTGCGTGACATTGCCCATTTTGTAACAGGCCGGGCCTACTAAGCTTCCAAGGGTTCAAAATTTAAGCGTTCACAGATGGCAAGGTTTCTGATACTATCAGAAAAACAGCTTATTTTTCAAAAGATAAGCATTTATATGTTTCACACTATAAGTTATCCTTCTCTTTCTCGCTGAAACGGATACCGTCCTTTTGAAGGACGGCGTAGCCGTTTCTACTTGTTCGGAACAATAAAAAATGGAGAGTGACTCTATGGAGAAAACGTATCTGATGATCAAGCCGGATGGAGTGCAGCGCGGATTGATCGGGCGGATCGTCGCCCGTTTGGAGGACAAGGGGTTTAAGCTGGTTGCCGCAAAGCTGATTACGGTTACAGAAGCGCAAGCGAAGAGACATTATGCAGAGCATGAGGGTAAAGATTTCTTTCCGGAATTGGTGGGGTTCATTACCTCCGGTCCTGTATTTGCCATGGTGTGGGAAGGTGATGATGTCGTGGCGTTATCCCGCTTGCTGATCGGTAAAACCAAGGTAGGGGAAGCCCTGCCGGGTACAATCCGCGGAGATTTTGCCAGTCATACGCCGCTTAACCTGATCCACGGTTCGGACTCTACGGAAAGCGCAGAACGCGAGATTGCGAATTTCTTCGCTCCGGCTGAATTGGCAGATTACAATAAAGACATCGCAGCCTGGATATAGCAGCCGGGCGGGAAGCAGGGGAGTAATATGGCTGAAAGAGATGAAGTATCGACGATTGCGGACCCGGATTACACCGGTTTTATTCATAATGTCAACAAAAGCACCGGAATTGATCTGTCTCAATACAAAGAAGCACAAATGAAGCGACGGCTAACTACGCTGCGGACAAAGAACGGTTATAATTCTTTTAGTGATTTTTTTGCCGCGATGATGAAGGATAAGGCGTTATTCTATGAATTTCTGGACCGCATGACCATCAATGTCTCGGAGTTCTGGCGCAACCCTAACCGATGGGAGGTGCTGCGCGATGTTATTCTGCCCGAACTGCAGCGCTCAGGCCGCAGGCTGAAGCTCTGGAGCGCCGCCTGTTCAACCGGTGAAGAGCCTTATACGCTGGCGATGATCCTGTCTGACAAAAATATTCTGGCGCAGACCGGGATTCTGGCAACAGACATTGATGACGGCGCACTGGCCAAAGCGAAGCAGGGACTCTATCTGGAGCGCTCTCTTAAAGATGTGCCAAAAGATGTGGCCGAACGTTATTTTGCACCCGAAGGACCGGTGTTCAAGGTCAATGAAGGGTTGAAGAAAAATATTGATTTCCGCAAGCAAAACCTGCTGCTGGACAAGTTCGATGACGGCTTCGACTTGATTATCTGCCGCAATGTGATGATCTATTTTACGGAAGAGGCCAAGAATAAGCTATATCACAAGTTCTCGGCAAGCCTGCGTCCGGGCGGGTATTTGTTCGTGGGCAGCACCGAGCAGATCTTCACACCGGCACAGTATAATTTCGAGTCCACGGAAACCTTTTTCTATCGGAAGAAATCATAAATCCGTATTCTTGCCCCACAGGCTTACCGTATGCCGCTACGTATACTTTTGTATATTTTCAGTGATACTGAAAGTAGATTAGATTACGTGCCATGCGAAAGGTCGTTAATTCAGATGGACAAAAGCAAGGTCATTGAGGCTTACAAGCGGGGCTTTCTGACAATCCGCGAATGCGGGCAAATCCTTGGTATGGAAGAACGGCAGCTCCAGCGGCTGCTTGCGATTGAGGAGAGCAAGGCAGACTTTCATCCACCGAGCCGGCGGATCGGCGGATGACTGGAGTTTTTGCCCGGGGCACACAGCAGCGCCGTCTTTACTCGAAAGAGTAGGGGCGGCGCTGTTCTTTTACAGGCGGGTGTCACTTAATTGAGCCGTATCCCTTTCTTGTCAAAGCCGATTCGCTATACTATAATGAGCAAAGACATTTAACATTTTAGCGGTTTACAGTTTAAAAGTGTGAAGGGGGAACGCAGCATGAGTTTACGCTATTTGACAGCGGGGGAGACGCACGGTCCCCAGCTTACAGCTATTATTGAAGGACTGCCCAGCAATTTGACACTGAATTTCGAAGAGTTGAATTTTCAGCTCCAGCGCCGGCAAAAAGGGTACGGACGCGGACGCCGGATGCAGATTGAGAAGGATACCGCACAGATCGTCGGCGGAGTGCGTCATGGCTTCACAACAGGGGCTCCTGTAGCACTGGTTGTTGAGAATAATGACTGGACTCACTGGAAAAATATTATGAACATCGAGCCGATTCCCGGCAGTGACGAAGAGAAGCGGCGGGGGAACCGTCCGCGTCCCGGGCATGCCGATCTGAATGGCGGATTGAAATACAATCTGACGGATCTGCGTAATGTGCTGGAGCGTTCCAGCGCGCGTGAAACAGCGGCAAGAGTAGCCGTAGGCGCGGTGGCCCGGCAGCTCCTCGCAGCGTTCGGCGTGAAGATTGCCGGACAGGTAATCCGTATCGGTGAAATTGAAGCGCCTGCGAATGATCTTCCGATTGATGAATTGATCGCGCAGACGGAAGCATCTTCTGTGCGGGTCGTGGATAAGGAAACCGAGCAGAAGATGGAAGCTTACATAGACAAGATCAAGGAGGAAGGCGACTCCATCGGCGGCATCGTGGAATGCATCGTTGAGGGCCTTCCGGTTGGTCTGGGAAGCCATGTCCAGTCCGACCGCAAGCTGGATGGCGCCATTGCCGGAGCTGTGATGTCGATCAACGCCTTCAAAGGTGTTGAAATCGGCATCGGCTTCGAAGCAGGCAAGCTGCGCGGCTCTCAGGTCCATGACGAGATCATGTATGAAGCTTCCCGGGGATACTACCGGGCAAGCAACCGCCTGGGTGGCTTTGAAGGCGGAATGACCAACGGCATGCCGATTGTGGTTCGCGGCGTAATGAAGCCGATTCCTACGCTGTATAAGCCGCTGCAAAGTGTCGATATCGACACGAAGGAGCCTTTCACCGCCCAGGTGGAACGTTCGGACGCATGTGCCGTTCCGGCAGCTTGCGTTGTGCTGGAGAATGTGGTGGCCTGGGAAATCGCCAGAGCCTTCCTAGATAAGTTCGGCGGCGATTCCCTGGAAGAAATCCGGGCCAACTATGCCAGCTATCAGGCGCAATTGGAGAGCTACTAATTATGCGCAGCATAACAGTAAGCTTAGGTGAACGCTCCTATCCGATTCATATCGGCAGCGGCCTGCTGCGTGAAATCGGCGGCAGATGCGTGGAAGCGGGATTTCCGCTCCGCAGTCCAATCCTGGTTGTCAGTGACAGCGAAGTCGGCCCACGCTATCTGCCAATGGTCGAAGCTTCGCTCCGGGAGCGCGGCTACACGGTGGTTAGCCATGTTATCCCGGCAGGCGAAGCCTCCAAATCGCTGGCTGTATATGAAGAGGTTATTACAACCGCAATTCAGGCCGGTCTGGACCGCAGCTCAGCAGTACTGGCGCTTGGAGGTGGCGTAGTGGGGGATTTGGCGGGTTTTGTAGCTGCATCCTATATGCGGGGAATAGGCTTTATTCAGATGCCCACCACTATTCTTGCCCATGACAGCAGCGTAGGCGGCAAAGTGGCGGTCAATCATCCGCTGGCGAAAAATATGATCGGAGCCTTCTATCAGCCTGCAATGGTGCTGTATGATCTGGACACCTTAAGTACACTTCCGCCGCGCCAGGTCGCTTCGGGACTGGCTGAGGTAGTGAAGCACGGTCTGATTCTGGACCGCGAATTTGCGTACTGGTGCCGTGGGCATGCAAGTGAACTGCTTGCCCTGAACCCTGAGGCGCTCGGCTTCGCCCTGGAACGTGGCTGCGCGATTAAGGCCGCAGTGGTAGGCAATGACGAACGCGAGCACGGGCAAAGGGCAATTCTGAACCTGGGACATACGATCGGTCATGCGATTGAGGCGGTTGGAGGGTACGGCGTATTTCTCCACGGCGAAGCCATTGCTATCGGCATGGCCGGTTCGGCGCTTCTCGCAGCTAAGCTTGGCCGCGACCAGGCGATTTATGAGGATACTGTTTCCATGCTGTCTGCACTCTCGCTGCCGGTAAGACTGCCTGCGCAGTACAGCGAGGACGAGCTGATGGAAGCAATGATGCACGACAAGAAGTTCAAGGAAGGCAAGATGACCTTTGTCGTACCGGATTCCATCGGGGCCGTCAGCATCGTGAATGAGGTGCAGCAGAGTGCTGTGCGAGAAGTTCTCGCGCAGCTTAAGAAGGAGGGAAGCCCGTGGTGAACCGGGGAATACGCGGTGCTACAACCGTAGTCCATAATGAGGAAAACGAGATTTTGCGTGAGACGGTTGTGCTGCTTCGGGAGATTGTTGAGCGCAATGATGTGATCGCCGAGGATATATGCAGTGTGTGGATTACTGTAACGGGTGATTTGGATGCCACCTTTCCGGCAAGAGCCATTCGTGAGATTGAAGGCTGGGAATGGGTGCCGTTGATGTGCTCTGTAGAAATTCCTGTCAAGGGCGGGCTGCCGAAGTGCATCCGGCTGATGGTGCAGGTGAACACGGAGAAATCACAGCGGGAGATCCGCCATGTCTATCTGAATGAGGCCCAGAGGCTTCGTCCCGATCTCTCACAGAAGAAGTAACAAATTCATTGTGCGGGGTTGCCATTATCTATCCCCATCATGTATAGTGTAGTTAGCCGAGTGAAGCAGAGTTTAGTTTAGCTGAGATGAGTATAGTTGAGCAGAGTGCAGAATTTTAGTTGAGTACAGGCATACCATACGTAATGCAATTCTCTTTTTTTTGGAATACCCTTTAGTGCAGGTTTGCACTATAGCTGTATTCTGTTATGGGAGAAGTGTATTTTTAGATCTTGGTATTATGTCGCTCATTTGCGCTTTTTCACATACTTACTTCCATTAACCTCTACTTCGGTAGAGGTTTTTCTGTGTTTCGGACAATATAAACCTATATCCCAAGGAGGTATCCCAAGTGACGAATCCAAGAGTAGAAGAAGTGCTGATCTTATCGCGGGAATATAATCTGATTCCTGTAGTGAAAACGCTGCTCGCTGATATGGAGACGCCGATCCGGCTGTTCCAGCGTTTTGCCGGGCAGGACCGGGCATTTTTACTGGAAAGTGTAGAAGGCGGGATACAGTGGGCGCGGTATTCTTTTATCGGCAGTGACCCGTTCCTGATGATCTCCGGCAAAAAAGGTGTGATCCATGTCGAGGTCGGCGGTGAGAAGAAACGTCTGCTCGGCAAACCGATCGAGGAGCTTAAGGCGCTGCTGCGCTCCTACCGCAGTCCCAAGTTGGCCGAGATGCCTCCTTTTACAGGCGGTGCCATTGGATTCTTCGGGTACGACCTCCTGCAGTATTATGAGAAGCTGTCCGCGCATGCGGTGGATGACTTGAACATGGATGATATCCGCTTTATGTTCTGTGACCGCATCATTGTGTTTGATCATGTGAAGCAGCAGATTCTACTGGTGGGCAACCTGCACATCAAGGACGGCGATACGGATTCCGATATCCGCGCAGGCTATGAAGAGCTTAGCCAGCGCTTAGAGAACATGGCGGAAGAGCTTCAAAAGGAAGGGCCGAAGGAAAACGTCAACCGGCGCAGCATTCCCCAGGACATCGAGCTTGGCGAGATTCATTCGAACCTCACCAAGGAGCAATATATGGGCAATGTAGAGCGGGCTAAGGAGTATATACGGGCGGGCGATATTTTTCAGGTGGTGCTGTCGCAGCGTCTGCATATAGAAACCGAAGTTTCTCCCCTTCACGTGTACCGGATGCTGCGGACCCTGAACCCTTCACCGTATATGTATTATCTGAAAATGGATGAGGAGATCATCGTCGGCACTTCCCCGGAGGCGCTGGTCAAGGTGGACGGAAGCCGGGTAGAGACACGGCCGATTGCCGGAACGCGGCCGCGGGGCGCGAATGAAGCGGAGGATCGAACACTGGTTGCAGAACTGCTGGAGGATGAGAAGGAACGGGCGGAGCATCTGATGCTGGTCGATCTGGGCCGCAATGATCTGGGTCGGGTATCGAAGTTCGGTACGGTCAAATGTGATTCTTTTATGGAAATTGAGAAGTACTCGCATGTAATGCACATGGTTTCCAATGTATCAGGTACCCTTGACACAGGTAAAGATTTCTTCGATGCCTTCCTCTCATGTCTGCCGGCCGGTACCGTCTCGGGTGCGCCTAAGCTGCGGGCGATGGAAATTATCGCCGAACTGGAGCAGGAAGCAAGAGGCGCGTATGCCGGAGCGATTGGGTATCTCGGATTCTCAGGAAATATGGACTCCTGCATCACCATTCGGACCATTATTTTTCGTAAAGGGCGGGCTTATGTGCAGGCGGGAGCGGGGATTGTCTGGGATTCGGTTCCAGAGAAGGAATACGAGGAAACGGTCAATAAGGCCAAAGCGATGCTGAAGGCCATCCGGATGGCGGAAGCGATGTTCCCGGTTGAAGTGAAAGAGAAGCAGGTCATCAATCAGGATTACATGTACGAATATACGCCTTGATTATAATCGTTAGGAGGAGACAGCAATGGATGCAAGCCAATTGATACAATCAGGTATCGCAAGTCTAATTGAGGGCCATAATCTTACCCGTCCGCAGGCGCGTGAGATAATGGGGACGATTATGGAAGGAGCGGCTTCCCCTGCGCAGATTGGCGCGCTGCTGACTGCACTGCGGATCAAGGGGGAGACCGTTGATGAGATCACCGGCTTCGCAGAAGCAATGCGGGGATTCGGCACGCATGTGGTTACAGAACGCTCACAACTGCTGGATACTTGCGGAACGGGCGGCTCCGGTATTCATAAGTTCAATATTTCCACCGCCTCGGCCATCATTTCTTCCGCAGCTTCCGTAAGAGTGGCGAAGCACGGCAACCGTTCCGCCTCCGGGCGGGCGGGCAGCGCCGATGTGCTGGAGGCGCTTGGCGTCAACATTCATCTGGATGCGGAGCAGGCCCGGCAGTGTCTGGACAGCATCGGCATCTGCTTCCTGTTCGCACAGATTTATCATCCGTCGATGAAGCATGCGGCAGCTCCCCGGAGAGAGCTTGGCGTACGTACGGTGTTCAATATGCTCGGCCCGCTGACGAATCCGGCAGGGGCTGACCGCCAGTTGATGGGAATCTACGACAGAGACAAAACAGAGATTGTGGCAAGCGTGCTGAAAGAGCTCGGTTCAAAGCGGGCGATGATTGTCAGCAGTCTGGACGGTTTGGATGAAATCAGCATTTCGGCACCTACACAGGTGTCCGAACTGAAAAATGGTGTTGTAACCACCTACGAGATTACACCGCAGGCGCTGGGGCTCAGCACGCATCCGCTTGAGGATGTGCTGGGCGGAGATGCGGCGGAGAATGCTGCGATTATTATGGGAGTCCTGCGGGGGGAGCTTAATCCTTACCGTGACATTGTACTGGCCAATGCGGGTGCGTGCATTTATGTTGCCGGACTGGCTGAGACTTTACAAGAGGGTGTAGATAAAGCGGGAGAAGTAGTGGATTCCGGTGCGGCGCTGCAGAAGCTGGAACAGCTAAAAGCCATGACGAAGGAGCTTGAATATGTATCTTGACCGGATTGTCGCCACCAAAATCAAAGAAGTAGAAGCCTTAAGCCAAACCTTTTCTTTGGAGGAAATCAAACGTCAAATTGCAGCAATGCCGCCTACAAAAGGGTTCCGCAATGCGCTTACGCATTCCCGTAACCGGTCGATGGGGCTGATTGCCGAGGTGAAGAAGGCATCGCCTTCCAAAGGCCTAATTCGTGCCGATTTCGATCCGGTATCCATTGCCAAGGGATATGAAGCGGGCGGAGCCGATTGCTTGTCTGTCCTGACGGATAAGGATTACTTTCAAGGCAGCGGCGCTTATTTGCAGCAGGTCAGAGCGGCGGTAGGCCTGCCGCTGCTGCGCAAGGATTTCATCATTGACGAACGGCAAATCTATGAAGCGCGTCTGCTTGGAGCCGATGCCATACTGCTGATTGCAGCAATTCTTACGTCTGAGCAGTTAATTGCATTCACGGATACCGCAGCAGCGCTCGGACTCGATATCCTGATTGAGGTACATGACCGCAGCGAACTGGAAACGGTGCTGGCTACCGGAAAGGCGCAGCATCCTGGCGTGCTGCTGGGCATCAACAACCGCAATCTCCGCACGTTCGAAACGGCGCTTGCCACTACAGCGGAGCTTGCCGCATTGCTCCCGGCGGGTGTTCCCGTCATCAGTGAGAGCGGAATAACCGGACCGGCAGATATCGAATATCTGAGAACTACCGGCGCTATAGGTGTCCTGGTGGGAGAGTACCTGATGCGCAAGCCGGATGTCGAACAGGCTGTGAATGAGCTGCTGGGTCCGCTGCCCGAAGGGAAGGACCGTGTCACTCATGGCTGATACAATGGTAAAAATCTGTGGACTTCAGGACGTTGAAGTGCTAAAATCTATGAAGCGATTACCTCTGGATTTTGTCGGGTTTGTATTTGCTGAGAGCCGCCGCAAGGTAAGCCCTGAGCGTGCGGCAAAGCTTGTTGCCGAGCTTGCCGGCTGGGAGAACGGGAACCCTCCGCTTGCCGCAGGAGTGTTTGTGAATCCTACATTGGCGGAGCTGGAGGAGCTTCTAACCACCGTGAGGCTGGATGTGATCCAACTGCATGGTCAGGAGAGCGCGGAATATTGCCGGGCTGTTAGAGAGGCTTTTCCACAGGTTCAGGTATGGAAGGCTCTATCTGTGGCAGGAATTGCGGGAGAGGCCGCTGCAGGCGGCTCCGATGATCTGAAGCCCTATGCCGGGGCCGTCGACGCCGTGCTGCTGGATACATACGATCCGTCAGGCAGCGGCGGGTCCGGCCGGACCTTTGACTGGGAGAAGATTCCGGCTTATCAACAGGCAGCCGCTGCGTACGGCCTGCCTTTATTTATAGCCGGCGGACTGCACCCGGATAATGTGCATGAGCTGCTGGAGGGCTATGCACCATATGGAGTAGATGTCTCTAGCGGAGTAGAGAGCGATGGAATAAAGGATATCGTCAAAATCACAGCTTTTGTGGAAAGGGTGAAGCAATCATGATACAAGTACCGGACAAGAATGGACGTTTTGGTTCTTTTGGAGGCCGCTTCGTTCCTGAAACCTTGATGAATGCGCTTATTGAGCTGGAGGAGGCTTACCGCAAATATTCGGCTGATCCGGTTTTTCAGAAGGAAGTAGATTATTTGCTCAAGCAATATTCCGGGCGGGAGACACCGCTGTATTATGCGGAGCGCCTCAGCAAGCGTCTGGGTGAAGCCAAAATATATTTGAAACGTGAAGACCTCAACCATACAGGTGCTCATAAAATCAACAATGCAATCGGTCAGGGCATTCTCGCCAAAATGATGGGCAAAACCAAGGTCATTGCCGAAACCGGCGCAGGCCAGCACGGCGTGGCGACGGCTACAGTGGCAGCGCTGCTGGGAATGGAGTGCAAGGTATTCATGGGAGAAGAGGACACGCGCCGCCAGGCGCTGAACGTCTTCCGCATGAAGCTGCTGGGAGCAGAAGTCATCCCGGTAACCTCCGGCTCCCGGACCCTTAAGGATGCAGGAAACGAAGCGCTCCGTTACTGGGTCAGCAACGTGGAGGATACGTTCTACGTACTCGGTTCTGCCGTGGGACCACACCCGTATCCGATGATGGTCCGCAATTTCCAGCGGATTATCGGCGATGAGACGCGGCGCCAGATTCTTGAAGCTGAGGGAAGGCTCCCGGATCTGCTGGTAGCGGCAGTGGGCGGCGGAAGCAATGCGATCGGCATGTTCTATCCGTTCATGGAGGATGAACAGGTCGCCATGATCGGAGTAGAGGCTGCCGGCAAAGGCGTAGATACTCCATTCCATGCAGCCACCATGAGCAAAGGCACCCAGGGAGTGTTCCAGGGCTCGCTCAGCTATCTGCTGCAGGATGAGCATGGACAGGTTCAGGAGGCGCATTCCATTTCGGCGGGTCTGGATTATCCCGGAGTTGGCCCGGAGCATTCCTATCTCAAGGACATTCACCGGGCACAATATGTGCCGGTTACGGATAAGGAAGCGCTGGATGCGCTGGAGCTGCTGTGTGTTACAGAGGGCATTATTCCGGCGCTTGAATCCGCTCATGCGATTGCCCATGTCGTGAAGCTTGGACCAACCCTGACGAAGGACGATATCGTGGTTATTTGCTTGTCGGGACGCGGAGACAAAGACGTTGAGTCGATCATGGCCTACACAGAAAGGGCGGGGAAGTGATGACAACCGAAACAACGAACCGGATGGATTTGACCTTTCGTAAGCTGAAGGAAGGGGGGCGGACGGCACTCATTCCTTTCCTGACGGTAGGAGACCCTGATCTTGAGACGACCCTTGATATTATCGCTGAACTGGAAGCGGCGGGTGCGGATATTCTGGAGCTGGGCGTCCCATACTCCGATCCGCTTGCGGACGGGCCGGTCATTCAGCGTGCTTCTTCCAGAGCGCTGCGCGGCAATATCCATTTGCGCACCTGTATGGAAACGGCCCTGAAGGCCCGGCAGGCGGGCAGCAAGCTGCCTTTTATTCTGTTCACCTACTATAATCCGGTCATGCAGATGGGGCTGGACAGCTTCTTTGCTGCGCTGGATGCCCATGAGATCAGCGGCCTGATTATTCCCGATCTGCCGGTGGAGGAGTCGGAGGAGATGCGTGAGCGCAGCCGCGCTGCCGGGGTGAATCTCATTCCGCTTGTGGCGCCTACCTCCAGCGAACGCATCGCCAGAATCGTGTCCGGCGCCAGCGGCTTTGTATACTGTGTATCTTCGCTGGGTGTAACGGGGGAGCGCTCCAGCTTTCATGCCGGAGTAGAGGAATTTATCGCATCTGTCCGCCAGGCTACGGACCTTCCTGTGGCGGTAGGCTTTGGCATTTCCACCGGGGAGCAGGTGGCCCGTTTTGCCCGTATCTGCGACGGTGTAGTGGTAGGCAGCGCAATCGTCCGCAAGGTGGAGGATGTCATTCCGCTGCTGGACAATCCTGCCACCCGAAGTGAAGGGCTGTTGCAAATTCGTGAATTTGTGGCACAATTAAGACCATAACGCTCTGCTGTCAGGGCTGAAGCAGTTCTACTATTTATGGAGAGTGAGGACCGTTCATGAATCCGAAACCAAATATCGTTAACCTCCCTGTATACAAGCCCGGGAAGCCTATCGAGGAGGTCAAGAAGGAGCTTGGCTTAGACGATGTTATTAAGCTGGCCTCCAATGAGAACCCATACGGGTCATCACCGAGCGCAAGAGCCGCCATCGTAGCGGAGCTCGACAATCTGTATCTGTACCCCGACGGTTCGGCTGCCGAATTGACGGCGGCAGTAGCCGCTCACCTTGGAGTGCAGAGCGACAACATTATTTTTGGCTGCGGCTCCGATGAGGTTATCGCCTTGATAGCCCGTGCGTTCTTCCTGCCGGGAGACGAGACTATAATGGCGGATCAGACCTTTTCTGTATATAAAAGCAATGCCGAAATTGAAGGTGCGGTCTCCATAGAAGTGCCGCTTGCAGAAGGTACGCATGATCTGGACGCTATGCTGGCCCGGGTGACCGACCGTACCAAAGTGATCTGGATCTGCAATCCCAATAATCCAACCGGAACCATTGTGCCGGAGAAGGCGCTGATCAAATTCCTGAACGCGGTTCCTGCCGGAGTGATGGTTGTTCTGGATGAGGCGTATTCCGAGTATGTGACCGATCCTTCCTATTCGAATGGAATCAAGCTGCTGGACGCTTATCCCAATCTGGTTGTACTGCGGACGTTCTCCAAAATCTACGGTTTGGCAGCACTTCGCATCGGCTATGGCGTGGCAAGCCCGCAGATTATTTCCCTGATTAACAAGGTTCGTGAGCCGTTCAATACAACGCGTCTGGCGCAGGTTGGAGCTTTGGCTGCACTGGCAGACCAGGAGTATGTACAGGAATGCCGCCGCCTGAACAGTGCGGGCATCGTGCAGCTTCAGGATGAATTCAAACGGCTGGGCCTGGCTTCTTTCCCGGCGCATGGCAATTTCATCATGGTGGATGTGCAGAAGCCGGCAGTTGAGGTATTTGATGCCTTGCTGCGGCGAGGGATTATTATCAGAGCGGGACATCAGCTCTACCCGACCTATATTCGTGCTACTGTCGGATCTGCGGAGCAGAATAAGGCATTTATCGCTGCTCTGGAGCAGGTGCTTCAGGAACAGGAAGTGCGGGCCTAAGGGCGCCTGCAAGACGAATTCATAGAAGGCAGGTAGTTCAAAGAACATGACGACAAAAATAGCAATTTTCGGTGTCGGTCTGATCGGAGGCTCACTGGCCCTTTGCTTCAAAGGCAAGGAGGGCCTGACCGTTGTAGGCCATGCCCACCGTCCTGAATCGGCAAAAAAATACGTCAGCAGAGGTGTGGTCGATCAGGCCACACTTTCTATTGAGGAAGCGGCGCTGGACGCCGATTTCATTTTTTTATGTGTGCCTGTGGGTATGCTGGAGGACTATTTACAACGCCTAAGCAAGCTTCCGCTGAAGCCCGGCTGCATTATAACGGATGTTGGCAGCACGAAGGCTACGATTGCCGCTTGCGCAGTGGCCCTTGATCTGCCCGGGGTGCATTTCATCGGCGGCCATCCGATGGCTGGCTCTGAGCGTTCCGGTGTGGAAGCCGCCTCTTCGCTGCTGTTCGAGAATGCTTATTATGTGCTGACGCCGCCGCCCGGAGTGCCGGAGGAAGCTTATCAGGCTCTTGAAGCATTGCTTCTACATACCAAGGCGCAGATCGTCCGGCTGCAGCCTGGCCGCCACGATGAGATTGTCGGAGCGATCAGCCATTTGCCGCATATCATTGCGGTGGCTCTGGTCAATCAGATCCGGGCCTATGACGATACGGACTCTTTGTACAGTACGCTGGCTGCCGGAGGTTTTCGTGATATAACGCGGATTGCCTCCAGCGATCCGATTATCTGGCGCGATATCCTGCTGAATAACCGTCCGGTCATGCTTCGTCTGCTCAAGGATTGGAATGAGGAGATTTCCTCGTTTGTTCAATTGCTGGAAGAGGCGGATGGGGAAGGCATTGAGGCTGCATTCCATGAGGCGAATGATTTCCGCAGCCAGTTGCCGGAACGGCGCAAGGGGATGATCACTCCGCTGTTCGATTTGCATATTGATGTTCCTGATCATCCGGGGATCATCGGGCGTATTGCAACAGAGCTTGGGGATCAGGGCATCAACCTCAGCAACGTGCAGATTATCGAGAGCCGTGAGGATGTTCCGGGCATTATGCGCCTGTCCTTCCGCCAGGAGAACGATATGGAACGGGCCAAGATTCTGCTGCAGAACAACGATTATACCGTTTATGTATAGCGCCGGGGCGAAAAGCCCCGGTTTTTTAGTGCGCCTCACAGTCGCCTCATCTGGCAGAAACTCCATTTTGCGGTATAATAGGATGGCAAAAGGAGGAAAACAGGCGATGAACGACGAGATATTGATCATAGAAGATGAAGCCGGAATTGCCGGGATGCTGGAGCTTTTGCTGGCCAGGGAAGGCTATTCGGCGGTCCGCACCGTCTCCACCGGAGCTGCGGCGCTGGGCTTGCTGGAGAGCAGGGGGCCGGATATTATTTTGCTGGATGTGATGCTCCCGGACTGCAATGGGTTCGAGCTGTGTCTGGAGCTGCGCCAAAAGACGAATGCCCCCATCCTGTTTCTGACTTCCCGCACTGCGGATTACGATAAGCTGACCGGATTTGCAATGGGCGGTGACGATTACATAACGAAGCCTTTCAACTCTCTGGAGGTGGTGGCGCGGATCAAGGCGCAGCTTGCCAGAAGGAGGCTGTATATACAGGAGGCTCCATCCTTCTGTTACACTTTTGCCGATTTTGAAATCAACAAGGATACCGGCGGGCTGACGGTACGCGGCCAGCAGCTTCGCTGTACAGCCAAGGAGTTTGCACTGCTGCTTTTTTTTGCCGAGCATCCGAACAGGCTGTTCACGGCGGCACAGCTCTATGAGCTGGTCTGGGACCAAATGCAGCTTGGCGATGATAAGACGGTTGTTATCTATATTTCCAAGATCCGCAATAAAATAGAGCAGGACCCGAAGCAGCCCCGCTACATCGTTAATTTCCGGGGACTCGGGTATAAATTCATTCCAAACCCCTTGCCGGTGAATCCGGTATGAAAGGGGTTCTTCGTGTCGTCCTGCGGCTATTGCTTTTTTTAGTGGCACTGGTTCTGGGCGTGGTATTGGCTTGGCTGGTTTTGTTTATCGTATTTGCTTTTGCAAGGGAAATCATTCCGTGGCTGAAAGTGATCGCAATGTGGCATTATCAAATCTGGAGCTTCCTGATCCTGAGCCTGGCTGCGGTTGTTCTTTATTTGTGGAGTTTGACGAAGCCGGTATTGTATATGCTGACCTGGCTGAAGCGGCTGGCGCAGGGTCAATATGACGAACCTTTACGGAGCAATTGGCGCGGCCGGCCTGTTCCCGGTAACCGCATCGCGCTGCCGTATTCGCTCTTTAAGGAAATTATCGGGCAGATGTCTACGTTGACCCGGGCGCTGCAGCGTACGGAGTATGAACGGCGTGAGCTGGATGAGAACCGCAAGAACTGGATCGCCGGCGTGCGGCATGATCTGAAAACTCCGCTGGCTTATATTCGCGGGTACGGCTCCATGCTTGCGGCAACTGATCAATATGCATGGTCTAGTGTAGAAATTATCCAGTTCGGCGCACTCATGGAGCAAAAGGCAATCCAGGCGGAGCAGCTTATTGAAGATATGAACGCTTCCTATCAGTTGGACAGCTCCGAGGTTCCGCTCAAGCGGGAGTCTGTGGAGATGGTCGGATTTATCAGGCAGATCGTTGCCGATATTGCCGAGCATCCGTTGTCCGCGCGCCATACCTTTGCTTTTGACGCTGGCTTTGAACAGCAGATCGAGATCGACAGCCGCCTGATCCGGCGAGCGCTGCATAATTTGGTATGGAACGCGGTGGTTCACAATCCAGCGGGCTGCCACATTGAAACGGAACTACGGCTGGAACGGGACGGGCTGTTGGTCGAGATCCGCGACAACGGGGCTGGAATCGAGGCGGCGCTGGAGCGGCTGAATGCGGGGGAGAACAACTTACTGTCGGCGCAGGCCAGGCTAACCGGCTCCGGTCTGGGCATGGCGCTGGCTAAAGATTTTGTAACACGGCACGGCGGCAGAATGACTGTACACAGCAGGCCGCAGCAAGGGACACAAATCACTATTTACTTTTCGTTTTTTTTAGATTTGGCAAAATAGCAGGCCAGGCTCCCGCTTGTAGTGGGACCGGCCTGTTTTTTTACTTATTTTTTACTTTTCTTTACCTGGCTGCTACTTCCGGCGGCTAATATTATCCCCATATCAAAGACATGGGGTGACAGGATATGCCAGAGCTTATAGTGGAGACAAAAGGGCTGACCCGCCGCTTCGGCGAGCAGGTGTCGGTGAATGAGGTGAACCTGGAGGTGCCCGAAGGGAAAATATACGGGTTCCTCGGGCCGAACGGTGCGGGGAAAACGACGACAATCAAAATGCTGCTGGGGCTGCTCCGCGCCGATGCCGGGACGATCCGTATCTTTGGACAAGAAATGCCGGGACACAGTCTGGACATTCTGCGCAAGGTCGGCTCACTGGTGGAGAATCCTTCCTATTACGGGCATCTGACAGGCTACAAAAATCTAAAAATACTGACCACAATGCTGGAGCTGCCCGACCGGCGTATCGGCGAAGTGCTGGAGATTGTACGGCTGACCTCAAGCGCGAACCGGAAAGTTGGCGGATATTCGCTTGGCATGAAGCAGCGGCTAGGCATAGCAGCCGCGTTGCTTCGGAGTCCACGGCTGCTGATCCTGGATGAGCCGACCAACGGCCTCGATCCCGCAGGCATTCAGGAAATCCGCCATTTAATGCTGGAGCTGGCCCATGAGCAGGGAATGACAATGATGTTATCCAGTCATTTGCTGAGCGAGGTGGATTCGATTGCGGACGAGATCGGCATTATCAGCGGCGGCAGGCTTGTCTATCAGGGAGCTCTGGAATTGCTGGAGCGGTTCGGCAGAAGGGTGCTTCGGTTCGAACTGGAGTCGCCGGAGGAAGCGCTCCGCCTGCCCGGGCTGCAAGGATTCATTGTGGAGAGGGATGGCAACATGCTGTCGATAGCAGCGGAGGAGGGCAGTGTGCCACAGGCGGAATTGTTCAAGCTGCTGGGCCCTTACGGGATAATGAAGGTACAGGAAACCGGCAAGTCGCTGGAAGAGCTGTTTCTGGAGCTGACAGGAAAAGGAGGAAGCTTATGATTTGGCGGGCTTTGCGGGCCGAAGGAATGAAGCTCAAACCGGCGGCCTGCTGGCTGCCGGTTATCAGCTCATTGCTGTTCATCGCATTCATGGCCCTGGAATGGTATCTCAATTTCAGGAAAGGCCCGGGAGGGGTATATAGTGCGTTTAATGTGATGTATTTGTTTCTGGGGTTCGTAATGCTGCTGAATACCGCGCTGTTCACCGGTATGCTTACCGGTGTGGAGCAAGAATCCAATAGCTGGAAGCAGCTCCTGACCCTGCCCGTTGCGCGCCCTTATCTGTACTGGGCCAAGGCGATCTGGGTTCTGCTCCTGTTGCTCTGCACCGCATTTTTGATTATTGGCGGAATGGTTTTGCTATGGATTTGTTATACCTCAGAGCCGTTGCCATTCCAATTTCTAATTCAACAGATCATGTACAGCTTCCTTGCTTCCGCTGCGGTGCTGGGGCTGCAAATGTGGCTGTCCACACAGCTCGCCAACCAGTCCATTCCGATGTCCATCGGCTTCCTGGGGGCCGTGTCCGGTCTCTTCATCGCCCGCGACAGCGGGGCGGTGTGGGCCAGGCTGTGGCCATGGGCCTATCCGACCCTGTCCAGCCCGTTCATGCCAGGTGCCGGGATGTGGATTGCCATTAGCGTGGGGCTGGGAGCGATACTGCTTACCGCTGGAGCGCTGCATTTCAACAATAAACAATTCTAATTAAAAGAGGTGTAATTATGGGAAGCTTGATAAAAGCCGAACGGATGAAGCTGCAGTATCCTGTGATCGTCAGCTTGTTCCTCACCGGTGCTCTAGGTACGGTGATGCTTGGAGTTAACAGCTTGAATTCAGAAAATTTTGTCGGCTTTTATGTACACGGGTGGAAAACCTTTTATCTGCATATGTCCAGCTTTCACGGTTTGTTTTTGTATCCGCTGTATACGGGGGTGCTCGCGTCCCTTCTCTGCCGCTATGAGCATATGAACGGAGGCTGGAAACAACTGTATTGTCTGCCTGTCCGCCGTTCCCGCCTTTACTTTGCCAAACTGGGAACCCTGATGCTGCTGCTGGGTTGGATTCAACTGCTGTTTGCCGGAACGTATCTGCTTGCGGGCGGGCTGCTTCAATTGGGGAACGATTTGGACTTTGCCGAATTGCTGATAGGTACGGCTGGGGGCTGGCTAGCCATACTTCCGTTTGCGGCGCTGCAATTGTGGGTATCCACGCGGTTGAGGTCGTTTGTGTCTTCCTTGATTTTATCGGCCTCGATCGTTATCGCCAACATTGTGCTTACCGGACTTCACGCTTCCATCGGTGCCTGGTTTCCGTCTACGACGGCCTACTATGCTATGTATCCAAGAGGAACGGCCTTGTCCCCCCGGCTGGAGGTAATTCCGTTTATTCTTATTGTAGCCGTAACTTCCGGGCTGTACATCTGGGCGGGCCGCCGTTCACTTACGCGCGGGGCTCAGCTATAGACAGGTTTTTATAAACTGAAACCCAAAATCCTTTCGTTTGACTGATTTATGGAAAATAAGGAGGGGATTTTGGTGTGGCTCTATTTACTTGGTGCGGAGAGGGAATGATTATCAAGCGTATCCCAATTAGGTGTGGGAATGCCCGCGCGTGCCTTATCAGAATTGGGAAAAAGGAATAGCAATAAGATGCCTGAACTTAACCACGTGCTGCTGATGGGTCTGATAGGTCGTCCTCAAATTAGAAGTATTTATTCTTTTTCACTAACAGGCGGTAAAAATGGACAAAAAAAAGACCGCTTACATAATAAGCGGTTACAGTTCACAATTTCTTGGAACCGTGTAGTTTTTGGATAGGAGTGGAGAGAAACCATACTGTACTTTTATTATATGTATCCGTTTACATTTTGTCAACACTTAATTCAAAAGTAATTTGAACTAAGTGTTGTTTATTTTCGACTCAATTTTGCGCTTAGAATGCTATTCCTGGCGGCTCAAGTCTACTAATGTCATCCAGTAGGAATATATGTTATACTAGCTTAGTATGTTTATAGACTTCCAGCAGGTACATACATAAGGACCCGATAATCAGTTGCATGGAAATCAGTGGATATGCATGCCTTATTTTTGGGGTGCCTGAATATACATAGGAAGTATCTGCGTTTAAATGCTGTGAAATTGGAATGTTACCGCAACTTTTTGAGCCCTGCCCGGTATAAGGAAGTATGGACCGGACGGGATTAAACGTGCAAGGGCGAGGAGGGCCGATCTCACCATGACGGATTCCCAGTTGATCCAGCTAATTAAGCAAGGAAATACAGAAATATATTCAGAATTAATGCGGCGTTACCAGCGTAAAATACTGGCTTTTGTCTATCATATGCTCAAGAATTCCCATTTGGAGCTGCTCGCCGAGGATCTGTGCTCGGAGACCTTCTATAAGGCCTTCCGCAGCCTTCACTCCTTCCGGGAGGTCGATGCATCCTTCTCAACGTGGCTGTACACAATCGCCCGGAATACGGTGCTTAGCGAGCTGCGCAAGAACCGTTCCGGCAATGTGTCTCTGGAGGAGAGCGGCTATACGCCTGTAGCCCCTTCTGAAGTGGCTCCAGAGCAGGCCGCGCTGCGTAAAGAACGGATGAACCTGGTTCGTGAGGCGATCAATAACCTTCCGGAGAAGCAGCGCTCGGCGCTTATTCTGAGGGAGTATGACCAGATGGATTATCAGGAAATTGCTGTGATTTTGGATCAGAGTGTAAGCTCCGTGAAGTCACTATTGTTCCGTGCCAGGAGCAGTGTGAAGCTCCAGCTCGAATCCTATTTTTATGAGCCTGAGGCAGAAGAGCAGGCTGAGAGGGTGTAAGGCCAATGAATTGCAGGGAAGCGCAGGATTCCTTTCCGCTTCTGTGGGACGCTCCCCCCACCGACCCGAAGCGGATTGAACTGGAAAGGCATATTGCCGGCTGTCCTTACTGCAGCGCTGAGTGGGCGCTCTGGCAGGAGAGCAGCGAGATTCTGCAAGCAGCAAAGATTGAAGTCAGCGAAGAACGTGCGGAGTCAGTCAATCTTCGGGTGATGGAGCGGATTTACCTGGAAAGTCCTTGGCTGTTGCCTGGCGATGGTAAGTCTCCCGGGAATTCTGCCGTTTTCCGCCGTCGGCTGAGCCTTTGGATCGCCTGCTTTTTAGCGGTTTTTATCTCCAGCTTTCTTTATTTCACAATGTTCAGAACACCTGATAATACCACTTCAGCCCAGAGCGGTATTGTGGACACGGGTGTAGCCGGCATGTCTTTGGACTGGTCATCCTCTTATCCAGCTTCAGAAGCGGGAGGCGGCATTATTGAACCGCTCGTTGTAAGCATGGGGCCAACCCACCCGCAATATTGGATGATGCTGTCCATGCTGGGAGTAGGGCTGTCGATATTTTTATTGTTCAGGCTGAACCGTTACCGCAGACATTAGAAAGCTCACTTACCTTAAGGGTAAAGCGGGCTTTTTTGTTTTTCTATTTTGCGGAGACTGAATGAATATACCTGATTAATCTTCAGCATGAAGACATTTGTATTCATTCGTGTTACATTAGTAAGCAAACATAAAAGAAAGGGCTGGGTGATAGGCGATGCTGATCGGCTTAATACGCCATGGGCTGACGGATTGGAATGTGGAGGGAAGAATACAGGGGCAAAGCGACATTCCGCTAAATGACGAAGGCCGCAGGCAGGCTGACATGCTGGCGGAACGGCTTCTGCAGGAGCCTTACCGCTGGGACTATTGCATTACCAGCAGTCTTTCCCGCGCAGCAGAGACAGGCCGGATTATTGCCGGTAAGCTCGGTATTCCATTACTTGAACCGGACGATCGCATCCGTGAGCGTGCCTACGGCCAGGTTGAGGGAATGACGGCAGCGCAGCGCGAAGAGAAATGGGGCAAGGATTGGAATCAATTGTCGCTCGGACAAGAAATGGATGAGCAATTGCAGGCGCGTGCCTTGGACTTTATGGAAGAGATTGCGGCGCGTCACCCGGAGAAGAATATTCTCGTTATCTCCCATGGCGGTTTTTTGGCACAGCTATACATTGCATTGTATAAGGATAAATTTTCAGAACGTTTGGGCAACCTTTCACTTACCATTTTGGAGAAAAATGATCAGGAGTGGAACCCGCTGCTGTACAATTGTACACGGCATATCCTGCAAAATCAGCATTAACCCGACCCTTCGGGTTATTTTTTTTTGAGAAATAAGGAATAAAAAGGGCTGTATTTCCCATAATGGTAGTAAAACGGTGAGGCGATAAAAGATGAATCTGGCGGATATGCTCACTTACGCGGACATTGGTCAGCTTACCGCCATAGCGGGACACTACCGGTGTGATTGCAAACGAAATTCTAAACATGATTTGATTCAAAGTATATTGATCACACTGGGAAGCCGGAATTTCATGGAATCCCATATCCGTGAATGCGCCCCCGAGGAGCTGCGGTTTCTGAACACATTGCTGTTCGATGAGCGCAGCCATTACAGTCTTGAAGATTTGCTGGCTGCTGCGAGGCTTGCCTCGTTCGATGCCGTTCCCGGCAAACATGAGGGCTACCGCGAAATGATCAGCCGGTTCAAAAATGGCGGTTGGCTCTTCAGCGGCGCTTCCCAGCAGAACAGGTATTTGTTCCAAGTGCCTCAGGATTTGAAGAAGCGCTTTCGTGAAGAAATGGGCGAATATCTTAAAGAACGTATTCCCTTCAGCGCCGAGCCTGCAATATACCGGGCCGAGGGGGAGATGCTGGCCGGTGATCTGCTGCTGTTTCTGCGCTATGTCAAGGAAAATGAGCCGGAGCTGAACCAGGAAGGCGCGTTGTACAAAAGATATCAGCAGGGGGTAATGAACGCCATCCAGATTCCTGAACCTCTGCTGGGTAAAGGCGGCTGGAAATTCGGCTATGGCAGAGCGGGTGAGCATTATCCGCCCAGGCTGGCCCTTATGGTTGATTATGCCCGTCACCGCCGCTGGACCTCGGAAGAGGGCTTTCGCTTAAAGCTTACCGTGGCAGGAGAGAAGCAGGTGTCTGAGGGGAATGCGGAAAAGCTGATGCAGTTATATTCCTTTTGGTTAAAACTGTATAAAGGCGCTGTTCCCAATCTCTCATCCCTCGTATACTGGATTAGTGTAAGCGCGGGGAAATGGGTCACTGTTACCTCATTGCTTGCGGGAATCGGCTGGCTGATTAAGCCGTTTTATTACGATGATGCCGCTTCGATTCTGGAACAGCGCATACTGCGGATGATGCTGCATCTTGGGATGCTGCGGTTAGGCGAGACCTCTGAGGGTCCAGCAGTCATGATCACTCCTTGGGGAGCGGAGGCAGCTCATCCGAAGCAGCTTAGCTAGGCAAAGGCACATTAATTCGGAATGGGTGCGATTGTATTGAACGGACCAGAGATTGGTGAATATGCTTTAGTAGGAGCCGGAACAATTGTAACCGAAATCAAAATCATACCGCCCTATACCCACTCCCTTGCTTCACCGGCTAAGGTGGTCCGTGAATGAACTGCTGAGGATGTTACGTACAAACGCGAGTTATGTGAGAAAAACACAGGAATATGGAATTATTTAGACAGCGGAGGTGTATCGAATGGACAAAATGAAGGCTACCTATGAAGTGATGCTAGGACTTATGGCAGAAATGGTGTGGGATGAAGCGCTTCGAAAGCGCCGTACCGACATCTTGTACCGGGAGATTGACACGGCGCTGGCTGCCGGTGATAAGGCGGCGTTCCGCAATTTGACTGAAGAACTGAAAAGTCTGGCATAAGAAAAATAAGGGAAATGCGCCCGGCGCATTTCTTTTTTTTTTTAAGTTTTTTTATGTTTCACGCTAACAGATAGCATTTGCAGACAGGGGGCCGAATTTCGACTCTTGCCGTTCTGCCGGCAAATTGTTTGCAGTGGGCATTCGATTTACTTCGTCTAACAAGCGATGCTGATTTAATGAAGGAAGGTTGCTTGTTTATGCGGTATATTCGGAGTATTTTTAAAAATGATTTAAATCAATTACGGGCAGGATGGGATATTCTGCTGGTGATAGGGGCTAGCTTGGCCTTGACGCTGTGCGGGTCGCGAATTGTGGCGCTGCATACGGATTCCGGGTATTTATTTGACCAGCAAGGATGGACGAGGTTGTTCTACGGGTTTGGCCCTTATATACTGGTTGCCGTGTGGTTTGCCGTCAAGGTTGTGCACAAACACTCTCTCGCGTCTATTGGTCTTACACGTCCGGACGTTAAAAGGTTATGCACAGGTTCGATAAGCGGGGCGTTTTTACTGACTGCTGTCATTGTCATTATGCTGGGCGTTGATCTTGCAGAATTACAAGGGGAGTGGTCAAACCCGCACTGGAACCGGATAGATATTACCGGCATGTTCATCACGGCATTCGTGGCTGGGATTTGTGAAGAAGTCCTGTTCAGGGGGTACATTCAGCATCTGCTCTCCAGCCGTCTGTCATTGTTCTGGGGAACTCTGATCACATCAGCCTTGTTCTCGTTGCTGCATATGGCCAATGGTGACTTCACTTGGATCAGTGGGCTTAACATTGGACTTGTGGCGCTGATTTTCTCCGTTATGACGATTCGGACGGGGAATCTTTATTTCGCCATCACGTTCCACATCGCCTGGAATTTGTTCCAGGGTTATGTATTCAGCACCCCCGTAAGCGGATATGCAGCAGAAGGTATTTATGCCGTTCAGTTGCATGGTGCTGAGTGGTTAAGTGGGGGCGGCTTTGGTCCGGAGGGGAGCGTCATTACCACGCTTGTGCTTGGGCTGGCATTCGGATTGATAATATTTGTACCCGTTCGGGGGAAAACGTTGAGTGTGAAGTCTTAACCCAGCTTCATTATTGACTGGGAAGCGGTTGGTCAGGAAGGCATCGAGGTTAAAAGACACGCTGAGTGAGATTTGGCGCAGACCTCCTGCTGTCATTTGTAACCGTGTATACGAGGTCGGTAGTTGGGCTGACAGCGAATGCTTCCCTATTGGAAACGGAATCATGAAAGCGATTTATTCCTTTCTCAGGCTGATATTCAGGCCTTTCAGGCTCCTTCAGTAAGCAGCTATGTAAGGGAGAAAATACTAGTAATGCGACAGCAGAAAAGATGGATTAAATGTGACAGAAAATCAACAATTTATTAAAAAAGACAAAGATGCACTTGTCACAATTTAGACAATATTCTTGACGGGGGATGGGGCGTGGGCGGGGATTACACACCATATGAGCAGCCATAATAAGAGCATGAGCCGATTCGATGGCTGAAACGGGACAGATCCCTGAAGATGTGCAGCGTGAGGAGAAGGCGGCCGAGAACAAAGTCAAGGGCTTGCGAGCCGCAAGTGCGGTGAAGGTCAAAAAGGTTGCCATCGTGGACAAGGATAATCCCGCAATGGCGCTGTTCAAGCAGACCACCTGTGTGACCTGTCATGCGGTGGATCTCAAAGGTGCCGGAGGGCCATCGCCGCGGGGAGTGGGAGACAGGCTGGATAAGGAAGCGATTCTCACGATCGTCAAAAACGGCCGGGGCCAGATGCCGCCGATGGCGAAGACAGCGACGTCCGCGGGTCTGAGCGGGCAGGATATCGAGAGCCTGGCGGGCTGGCTTGCCAAACAAAAAAGCGAACAGTAAAATAATGGTGACGCATTAGTACAGCATCAGATTTGAAGGGTGGAGCAGGGGCCTGCGATGCCCGAAGGACTGAAGACGTGGAGCGATCCTCCCTCAGGTGTACCCCGTCCCAGACGGATTTCGTTCTTAAATCGGGCGTTTGGCTCGGCGTTACGACTGTGGTGCGCGTATTTCGAATGAGAGTCACGATCTTGGTTAGTTACGGACGCCATGGGCCTTATGATCGAATAGTTCGCTCCTAAACGTTCCTTGGAGAGACCATAAGCGCGCTGCGGTCCGTTAAGCCGCAACAAGTGGCGTTTTCTTGAACATAACGGCTCCCGGGTCCGTAAGGAACTGACTCAGTTGCTGTGGCTTCTCTTCACTGACCCCTGAGGGGATGACCTCACCACAGATTTAGCTCTGCTGCTGTACTAACCTGATCGTATTTGCGGTCGGTTTTTTGTGTACATTCATATTAAGCTGCCACATTCGGGAGGTAAGGATTGTATATGCCGTTTCAATGGTTCGATAAGCTGTTCAAGCACAGGGGAGTTATGTGGCTGCTCTTTATTGTGAATTTTCTCGGCACGATTTACGGGTACATATGGTATGCCAATCAATTGGAATTTACGGCAAAAAATTATCCTGCCTGGCTGCTCCCCTTTGTTCCGGACAGCCCGACGGCAAGCTTGTTTTTTACGCTTGCTCTGCTGCTGCTGCTCTATCCGCCGAAAGGGTTAAAAGGAACGCTCATCCGTGAGCTGATTGAAGCGCTGGCGGTTGTTACGTCAGTGAAATATGGGATTTGGGCGGTTGGCATTATTTTTGCCGGAGGTTATCAGGGCAATTCACTGGATTGGAAGGACTGGATGCTGGTGGTTTCGCATACCGGAATGGCGGTTGAGGCGCTGATCTACGCCCGCTTCTTCTCCTTCCGCAGAATGCTGCCCCTGGCGCTGCTCTGGACCTTAGCCAATGATATGGTGGATTATTCTGAAGGAGTCTATCCTTGGCTTCCCTCCGTTCTGGAGGATGATGTGACAAGTGTGCAATATGCCACAATCGGGCTTTCCTTCTTCAGCGCCGCCGCAGCCTGGCTGTTTGGAGGAAGGGCTTCCCTGGACAAGTCCCGGAGCCGGTACTGACAGGCTGTTCTAACTCTTGTCCTTCTGCCATACATTTACGGTAGGAGGGATGTCTCATGCCACGCAGAAGGTATGTTGTACTGACAGGTTGGGTGCTGATCTGGCTGCTGGCCGCCATGAGTGCAGGCAGTGTTTATGCGGAGGCTGAGGCAGCCTCACAGGTTACCGGCAATGGGGTGTCTCTGCATGCAGGAAGTACTGCGGGCAGTGTTGCGCCGCCGCTTACCGCCAAGAACGCTGCGCAGAAGCTGGAAGAGTCGGCTGAAGCCTTATATGGATATGTGCAGGAAGGCGATGTAGTCAAGGCTAGGGGGGAGAGCGGGAAGATTTCACAGATTTTTATCTCCTCGTCCTTCGAGGGGCTGACCTCTGTAGAAGGGGTGAACGCGTTGTCATCGGTCATCATTGACTTGAAAGGGACGCTGGCGGCAGTGCAAATCTCCCCGCAAAAATGGGAAGCTGCTGCCGCAAGACTCCGGCTTGCCGTCAACAGCTTGAACCATCCGCGCCAGCCGATGTGGCTGCAATATTACAAGCTGATCCGGGAGGATCTGAACGATATGGAGCAAAGCGCTGCGGCGAACGACCTCAAGGGCTGGCAGACAGCCCTTGAACGGCTGCAGGGCAGATATGACACTCTCCGGCCCGCTGTGATCATTTCCCGCACGCCGGAGAGTGTGAACGCCTTTGATTCCTGGGTGTCCTATGCAGCGGGGATTCCTTCCTCATCTCAGCCCGTACAGCGTGCCAGACTGCTGGAGATTGTCTCCTACGGCCAGGATGCGGCCCGGGTGCTGTTCGGCAAAGAGCGGAATGAACCGGCACTGACACTGCCTCTCGCTCCCAAGGGATATGGTGCCTGGGGCCTGCTGGCTGGAGGGTTCATCATAGCCACGCTAGCCTATGTTGCCTACCGTAAATACCGGGGGGAGCATGAGGAATGGAAGCCGTTTTAGAGAGTGGTAAAGTAAGCATGGGGTTCGAAGGCAATTTGCCGCCGTGTGCGAATAACGGCAAAAATGCTGTAAAATTGGCTTTGCAATAATAAAGGCTGCCTCACTGCAGAGATGAACTGCAAGTGAGACAGCCTTTTTAAGTCGTGCATTTAGGTGGTCAGTGCTGATCAGGTCTCCCGGAATCCTTCGCCATGCACATCGTGAACATCGTTGATGATGACAAACGCCGTGGGATCGACCGATTTGACAAGCTGGCTGAGCCGGCGGATCTCCTGTCTGGAAACCACGCAATATACCATATGCTTCGCCTGTTTGGAATACGCGCCGATGGCAGGGATGAGGGTTACCCCCCGGTCCATCTCTGCTGTGATGAGATCCGCGATTTTGGGGGCATGATCACTGATGATCGTGAAGGCTTTGGCAGCATACGCGCCTTCCTGAATGAAATCAATGACCCGTGACGAGATAAAGACGGCAACGAGGGTATACAGTATTTTTTCACGGGGAATATACAGCAGGGAAGCGCCGATAATAATAACGTCGACCGCGAGTATAATCTGTCCCATGCTCCACCCGAATTTGCGGCTGAGTATTCTTGCTACGATATCTACGCCGCCTGTGGTGCCTCCGAAGCGGAAGACAATACCGAGTCCCAGCCCCAGCGTTACTCCTGCATATAATGAAGCAAGGATAAAGTCGCGTTCTGTGCCGAACGTCACGATCCACCCGGCGTTGATCATTCTTTCGAACAGCCAGAGGAAAAAGGACAACGCGCCGATTCCTACACCGGTGTACGCGATTTGCCGCGCACCCAGCACCTTCCAGCCCAGCAGGAACAGCGGCAGGTTGAGCAGCAGTGTGGTTAAGAAGATGGGGATGCCAAAGGCATAGTTAAGCAGGATCGTAATCCCGGTTACGCCGCCCTCCATGAGCTGGTTCGGTACAATAAAGTACAGCAGCCCGAAAGCATACACCGCAGCTCCCAGCAGGATGGGCGCTACCGTTTTACTGATAGAGACAATTTTGGATGATGAATTCATGTAATCCCTCGCATAACCCCGGAAATGGGGCAGAATGTAATAAATCGTGATTAACTTTGTTAGGTTTATTTAAAAAAGATTTGTCTTCAAAACGTCTTTACGATAACATAGGGGCAAACAGAAGGCAAGAACATACAGGGGGCGAAGATACAAATTTATGGATAAAAGTCTTGCTGATTTGCAGCGTGAGGTCGATGCCTATATCTCACAGTTCAAGGAAGGCTACTTCAGCCCGATGTCCATGCTGGCCCGGATGTCTGAGGAGGTAGGCGAGCTTGCCCGGGAGGTCAACCATCAATTTGGCGAGAAACCGAAAAAAGCTGATGAAGCGGATAACTCCATTGAGCTGGAGCTGGGAGACATCCTGTTCATCACAATTTGCTTCGCTAACTCGCTCGGAATTGATCTGACGGAAGCGCACAATAAGGTGATGCATAAGTTCAACACGCGTGATGCCGGGCGCTGGACACTGAAAAACACCGAATAGGCTTCTACAACATATGCTGTACCAAACGACCGGGATTTAGCCGTGAGGATGGTGAGTATATGAATCATAACGATTACGTCAAAGCGGCATACCGCTCTATTTTGCAAAGTCATTTTGCGGAGGCGATCACATTGTTCGAAGCTGCGATTGCAGCCAAGCCGGACGATGCTGAGGTGAGATACCGCTGTTCCATAACGTATGCCCGCAGCGGCATGCTGGAGAGTGCCCTGGAGCATGCGGAGGCTGCGCTGAAGCTCGATGGAGGAAGGCCGGAGTACCGGCTGCATCTTCATCACTTGCAAGCGCTGCAGCTTGTGCGCGAGGCCAAACGTCATCTGGAGGATGAAATTACGGGAGCAAGCAACCCTTATCATCCAATTACGCTGCTTAAACAAGCGATAGCACTCGATCCTTTGTATGGGGACGCTTATGTATGGCTGGCAATTGCCCACAGCAGAATGAATGAACATGTGCAGGCGATTGCAGCATTAAAAGAAGTTATAGCTCTGCACCCGGATGATTCCGGACTGCAGCAGCTCATGAAGGATCTTCAGAAATCGTTGCAAAAATATATACAATAATTTTGAACCAGTGAAAGCGAGGAGGAATAAGGGTGAGCGACAAGATCAGAGTTATTGTGTCCGGTGCAGGTGGCAGGATGGGCAAAGAGGTTGTTAAGCTGGTGCTGCAGGACGATGCGCTGGAGCTGGCGGCAGCGATTGACCGTTCGAGTAGCGGCAGTGATGCCGGCCGTTTGGTTGGGCTTGAAGAGAGCGGAGTCGAAGTTACCGCAGATTTGGAAGCTGCCCTGGCAGAAAGCGGTGGAGATGTGCTCGTTGATTTTACAACTCCGCAGTCGGCCTATACCAATACGCAATTAGCGATAAAATATGGGGTGCGTCCGGTTATCGGTACTACTGGATTCACTCCTGAGCAGATCGCCGAGCTGGACAAGCAATGCCAGGAAAAGGAAATTGGCGGCCTGATTGCCCCTAACTTCTCCGTCGGTGCTATTCTGATGATGAAATTCGCAGCGCAGGCGGCAAAGTACTTCCCTCATCTGGAAATTATAGAGTATCATGGAGACCAGAAGCTGGATGCCCCGTCGGGGACTGCGATCAAAACAGCAGAGATGATTTCTGAAGCACGGCAGGAGCTGCGTCAGGGCAATCCTAAGGAAGAAGAGGTGATTGAAGGTGCGCGTGGAGCCTACTATAACGGGTTCCGAATTCACAGCGTCCGTCTTCCCGGAGTTTTTGCGCAGGAGGAAGTGGTTTTCGGCGGCTATGGGCAATCGCTCAAAATTCGCCATGATTCATATGAACGGGCAGGTTACATGCCTGGGGTCAAAATCGGTGTCCAGAAGGTAATGGGCTACACCGGCTTGATCTATGGCTTCGAGCATTTTATAGAATAGACGGGAGAGAGTACACCATGTTAAAGATCGCATTTATCGCACATGACCGAAAAAAAGATGAAATGGTTAATTTCGTAACAGCATATGAGCATGTATTTATCGGGCATGAATTATATTCTACCGGAACCACCGGTCAGCGTATTATGGAAGCAACCAAGCTCTCCATCCACCGCTATATGTCGGGTCCGCTGGGCGGGGACCAACAGATCGGCTCTTTGGTGGCGACAGATGAACTGGATTTAATTATTTTCCTGCGTGATCCGCTGATGGCACAGCCGCATGAGCCGGATATTACAGCACTCCTTCGCCTTTGCGATGTATACGGCATTCCCGTAGCGACGAATATCGCCACTGCGGAAATTCTGGTCAAGGCGATTGACCGGGGGGATTTCGCCTGGCGTGAGCTGGTACATAAGTACAAGCCGGGTGTGGATGAATGAAGCTGGACATCCTGGTATTCGGAGCACATGCGGACGATGCCGAAATCGGTATGGCTGGAACCATCGCCAAGCATACCGCCGCAGGGCTGAAGGTAGGCTTATGTGATTTGACCGCCGCGGAGATGTCATCGAACGGAACGGTAGAACGCCGCAAAATCGAAGCGCAGCAGGCGGCTGAACTGCTGGGTGCGTCCGTACGCACCAACCTGGGGCTTCCCGACCGTGGCCTGTATATGACGGAGGAGCATTTGGCCGCGGTGACTTTGGAAATCCGCCGGTTTGCTCCGGATGTTGTTTTTGCGCCTTATTGGGAAGACCGGCACCCGGATCATATCGCCTGCAGCAAGCTTGTAGAGGAGGCAGTTTTTAATGCCAAGCTGCGCAAATATATGCCGGACAAGCCTGCTGTGCCTGCGCCGCAGTTGTACTTCTATTTCATTAATGATCTGGGGCGTACCGATCTCATTGTCGATGTAACCGAACAATACGGCCTCAAGGAGCGGGCGTTGTCCTGTTACCGTTCCCAATTTGAGAAGGCTCCGGGGGAGGATGTAGTGTCCACTCCGCTAAATGAAGGCTACATTGAACGCGTCCGCTCAAGGGATATGCTGCTGGGACAACGGAGACTCATTCCTTACGCTGAGGGGTTCGCCAGCAAGGTTCCGTATCCGGTGGATTTGTTTGTAAAACCGGAATGAACGGCTATAATAAATTCATATTATTACATGAAGTAATAATCATATGTTATACGAAGGGGACGGAACGATGGACCGGTTAAAAATTGGCATCACCTGTTATCCGTCTCTTGGCGGATCGGGCGTAGTGGCGACTGAACTGGGCAAGCTTCTGGCTGAAAAGGGTCATGAGGTCCATTTTATTACGCACAGTATCCCGTTCCGGCTCGGAACGTTTCAAAAAAATATATTTTATCATGAGGTTGAGGTTAACGATTATTATGTCTTCCGCTACCCTCCTTATGATCTGGCGCTGGCCACCAAGATGGCTCAAGTTGCTAAAATGGAAGGGCTCGACCTGCTTCACGTCCATTATGCGGTACCGCATGCAGTCTGCGCCTTTCTCGCCAAGCAGATGCTTGGAAATGATATGAAGGTGGTAACGACGCTGCATGGAACCGATATTACGGTGCTGGGCCAGGATGAATCGCTTAAGGATCTGATCCGGCTTGGCATTAATGAGAGCGATGCGGTTACGGCGGTCTCGCGCGATCTCATCAAGGAGACACGGCAAGTGCTCGATATTACCCGTGACATCGACCTGACTTATAATTTTGTCGACAAGCGTGTGTACTATCCGCGTGATGTCGCGGAGCTGCGGGGGGATTTTGCTTCCCCGGATGAGAAAATTCTGATGCATATCAGCAACTTCCGGCCGGTCAAACGGGTAGCGGATGTGGTGGATACTTTTGCCCAGGTGAACCAGGAGCTGCCGTCAAGGCTGCTGCTCGTCGGTGAAGGGCCGGATCTGCCGAAGATTCAGGCCAAGATCTGTGAGATGGGCCTGGAGGATAAGGTCCGTTTTCTCGGTAAGCAGGATGAAATCGCGCAGGTCATCTCTCTGGCGGATCTGCTGCTGCTTCCTTCGGAGAAGGAGAGCTTCGGCCTCGTGGCACTGGAAGCGATGGCATGCGGTGTGCCGACAATCGGCTCGCAGGCCGGAGGTATTCCGGAGCTGGTTCAGCACGGCAAGACCGGGTTTCTGGCTCCGATAGGCGATACGGCTGCAATGGCGAAGTACGCCGTTAAGCTGCTGTCCGATGATCACATGGCGGAGCAGTTCAGAGCAGCGTGTCTGGAGCGGTCGTGCAATGATTTCAGCAGGGATATGATTACGAATCAATATGAGGATATATATTACCGTGTGCTTGGGCGCAAGGTGCGCGGACTGGATATGATCCAGAAGTAAGGAGTGCTCGCTTGATGGATTGGACAATGGCGCCTGCCGGGATGGCTGAAGCGGCAGGCAAAGTGCTGGCAGCCCTAATTCAACACGGACATGAAGCCTTCTTTGTCGGCGGCTGCATCCGGGATGAGCTGCTGGACCGGCCGGTGCATGATATGGATCTGACGACCTCTGCGCTTCCTGAAGAGGTATTGTCCATCTTCCCGCGTTGTGTACCGACGGGTCTTGCGCATGGCACAATTACAGTGCTGCAGGATAGCTGGAGCTTTGAAGTGACGACGTACCGGACGGAGAGCGGCTATGCCGACCACCGCCGTCCGGAGCATGTTGATTTTGTAAAGGATGTAAGAGAGGATTTGCGCCGCCGCGATTTCACGATCAATGCAATGTGCTCTGCGCTGGATGGAATTCTGGTTGATCCGTTCGGCGGGGAGCAAGATCTAAGCCGGAAGCTGATCCGCTGTGTTGGCGCTGCGGAGGAGCGCTTCGATGAGGATGCGCTGCGGATGCTGCGCTGCGTCCGCTTCGCTTCTGTACTGGACTTCGCCATCGCCAAGAATACTTGGCGGGGACTGCTGCGCCAGCGGGACAAGCTGGCGCATATTGCTGTAGAACGCGTTCGCGCGGAGCTTGAACGCATCGTCCTCGGCCCGCACCCGCTGCGCGGCCTCGGTCTGCTTGCGCGCAGCGGGCTGCTGCCTCGCGGCAAAGCGCCGTTCCCCTGGACCGGCAGCGACATGGCGGCAGCCGCCGCCCTGACGGCCAGGATCGGGGACCTGCAGGACGCCCACCTGCGGTGGGCGCTCCTGCTCCATGCCCTGAAGCGGTCGGCCTCGGAGGCCGACGAGCTGCTGCGGGCATGGACGTTCCCCGGGGCGACGCGCAGCGCCGTCGCCGGGGTGCTGCGCGTCCGCGAAGCGTGGGACGCGGCGCTTGTGGAGGTGCCGCCGGGGGAAGGCGGCACTGAGGCGCTCAGGCGGCGCTGGATCGCCGCCGTGCTCGCCTGCGGCACGTCAGCCGCCGAAGGGTGGCTGACGGTGCTTGCGGCGCTGCCGCAGGCCGCCGCCTTTGCCGCGCAGCGGCCACACGCGGCGAGGGGAGCCGCGTCCTCTGGTGCAGGCGTGGCGGAGCCGCCTGCGGAGCTTGCGCCGGAGCGCGGCGCACCTGCCGCGCAGCGGCCACACGCGGCGGCCTATGCTGCCGCGCCGCCAATCGCTCTCCTGCGGTCCTGGACCGCAGGGATGCCGCTCCACAGCCTGGCGGAGCTGGCGGTGACGGGCGGCGAGCTGGCCGGGACCCTGGGGCAACGCCCCGGGCCTTGGCTCGGCGAGCTGCTGCAGCGGCTGCTGCATGCCGCAGCCGTGGGTGATATCCCTAACGACAATCAATTATTGCTTTCGGAAGCAAAAAGGATGATTCTACATGAAGAGCGATGACACTCGGCCGCAGGGCGTGCTGAACCGGGATGCCTTTACTTCCGGCTGGTTGGAAAGCGTACATCATCTGGAGACGGTAGTGTCCACGCAGGAGGAGGCCAAGAAGCTCGCCGAAAACGGCGAGCCTGAAGGCACCGCTATTCTGGCGGAAGAACAAACGGGCGGCCGGGGCCGGATGGGCCGGAAATGGCATTCGCCGCGCGGTAAGGGCATCTGGATGAGCGTAGTGCTGCGTCCCAAGCTTCCGCTGTCCCTGACTCCGCAGCTTACACTGCTGGCCGGAGTTGCCGTCTGCACGGCCATCCGCGAAGTAACAGGTGTGCAGGCAGGGATCAAATGGCCCAATGATCTGCTGGCCGGCGGGCGAAAAATCTGCGGAATCCTGCTGGAATCCTCCCTTCGGGAAGGCCAGCTTCATTACTGTATTGCCGGAATCGGAATTGCGGTTAACTTAACGCAGGAGGATTACCCCGAAGCTCTGCAGGGAGTTGGCACTTCGCTGTTGATCGAAGGCGGCGGAATTCCTGTTGACCGTTCAGAGCTTACGGCTGCGGTGCTCACCGAGCTTGAATTTTTGTACAATCTATACGTAGAGCAAGGGTTCAAGCCCATCCGGAAGCTATGGGAGTCGATGTCGGTCACGCTTGGCCGCCAGGTCAGCTACAACACCCCCCAGGGGCGCTTCGAGGCCAAGGCGGTGGGCATGGATGACAAGGGCGGGCTGCTGCTTGAGGACGGTGCAGGAAACATCACCAGCGTGCTGTCAGGTGAAATTGAAATGATTTAGTCCAGCATCATCAGAGCTAAATCTGTGGATGCGGTCATCCCCTCAGGGGTTGGTGAAGAGAAACCGCAGCAGCCAAGTTCGGCTCCTTGCGGACCCGAGGGCCGTTATTCTCAAGAAAACGCTACTTTTTGCGGCTTAACGGACCGCAGCGCGCTTATGGTCTCTCAAAGGAACGTTCAGGAGCGAAACATTCGATTATAAGGCCTGTGGTGTCCGTAACTTACCCAAGCCGTGACTCTCAACCGAATTAAGCGCACCTCAGTCCGTAACGCCCCAGCCAAACGCCAATTTAAGAACGAACCCCGTTTGGGAATGGGGACACCTGAAGGAGGATCGCTCCACGCCTTCCGTCCTTCGGGCTTCCCACGCCCATATTCCACCTTTTTTAATCTGACGCTCTATTAGTGCGGAATTTCTCCACACTTCGTGCGCAATTACTCCACACTTCATTTTGTCGAAGTTCAATTGGTCCTTCTTGGGCGTTGAACGCCTATGAGTTGACAAGGTTCCATGCCTTGTCAACTTTTTTTAGTGTAATTGCTTGAGAATTTTGGTATACTAGGGGCAGAGGCGGTATCGCTTGGTCGAACTGTACTCATGAATACACCGTTTTAATTTTTGGAATTACCTTCATAACTGTATTTCACGGTTACGTTGGATTCTGCTCTGAGCCGTAAGGACCGAGACAGAAGGGACGATCGCGAGTGACTCTTTTTTGCCCATCGGACCTTTTTAGCGGACCATGCTAAAAGGTTTTTTTGTTGCGCGTTTACGCGCATATTAATCGCGAAAAGGGGAATGGGAGCAAATGGCTGACAAGAATGCGCTGAACATTGTAAAAATGAAAAAAATGAAGAATGACGGTGTGCCGCTGAGCATGCTGACCGCTTATGATTATCCTTCGGCTCTGCTGGCTGAGGAGGCGGGCATTGACATCATTCTGGTTGGTGACTCACTTGGAAATGTAGTGCTTGGATATGATACTACTTTGCCTGTGACGATAGAGGACATGGTTTACCACACCCGTTCAGTGAAGCGCGGGGCGCAGAACACTTTTATCGTGGCGGATATGCCTTTTATGACCTACCACGGCAGTATTGACGAGACCTTGCGCGGCGTGCGCAGACTGATGCAGGAAGGACAGGCCCATGCCGTCAAAATGGAGGGCGGTCAGGAAATTTGTGCCGCGGTAGCAGCCGTTGTTGCAGCCGGCGTGCCTGTGCTGGGCCATATCGGCCTTACCCCGCAGTCGGTTAATATGATCGGCGGCTACCGTATTCAGGGCAAGGATGCCAAGGATGCACAGCGGCTGATGGACGAAGCCAAGGCGCTTGAAGCGGCCGGAGCGTTCGGGATTGTGCTGGAGCTGGTTACCGAAGAGGTGGCAGAGGCAATTTCCAAGGCTGTCAGCATTCCGACCGTCGGGATTGGCGCAGGCCGGTATTGCGATGGACAGGTGCTGGTCTTCCATGATCTTCTGCGCTATGCTTCGCCCTACAGAGAGAAACGTTTTGTCAAAACCTACGCAGATGTGGGCAGCCTAATCCGTGAGGGGATCAGCAGCTATGTCCGGGAAGTGAAGGACCGCTCATTCCCGGCGGAGAGCCATGTTTTTAACGCTGAAGAACATGTGCTGGAATCTTTATACGGCGCTGCCGGAAAAGGAGCGAAATAAAATGAGAGTAGTCAGAACCACTAAGGAATTGCGCGAAGCGCTGGAATATATGCGTATGGGAGGACATACTCCAATCGGATTTGTGCCGACGATGGGTTATCTGCATGAAGGCCATGCCAGCCTGATCCGCCGGGCGGGTGAAATGAGCAGCACTGTAGTGATGAGCATTTTTGTCAATCCGCTGCAATTCGGACCTAACGAGGATTTCGCCTCCTATCCGCGCGATGAACGACGTGATTTGGAGCTGGCCGAGCGTGAAGGGGCCGACATCGTGTTTATTCCTAGTGTGGAAGAGATGTATCCGCAGCCCGTTCTCACCAAAGTATCGGTAGGCGCGCTTACCACCCAGTTGTGCGGGGCATCACGCCCGGGACATTTTGACGGTGTGACTACAGTCGTTAGCAAGCTGTTCCATCTGGTTCAGCCGGATTATGCCTTTTTTGGACTCAAGGATGCTCAACAGGTAGCGGTGCTGCGCCGGATGGTATCTGATCTCAGTATGAATGTGGAAATCGTCGCCTGTCCGATCGTCCGGGAAGGGGATGGGCTTGCGCTCAGCTCCCGGAATGTCTATTTGAGCGGCGAGGAACGCACCCAGGCACTTGTGCTGTCCCGTTCGCTCCGCGAGACGCGGCAGGCAATAGAGGCAGGCAAGGTCACAACCGCAGATGAAGCGCGGCAACTGCTGGCTTCGGTTATTTCGACTTCGCCGCTTGCGGTTATCGACTATGTAGAAATTTTAACCTTTCCGGGCCTTGAAGCTCTGGAAGGCGGATCACTGATCAGCAATGCTGAGGGAGAGATCATCATGGCGCTTGCCGTGAAATTCGGCAGAACCCGCCTGATTGATAATAATGTATTTACACCCAAGGAGGTTCACGCCCTTGTTTAGACATATGATGAAATCCAAAATCCACCGTGCCACTGTCACCGAAGCCAACCTGAATTACGTGGGCAGCATTACAATCGACGAGGATCTGATGGAAGCCGCCGATTTGCTGGAAAATGAAAAGGTGCAGATTGTTGACAACAACAACGGGTCCCGGCTGGAAACCTACGTGATTCCCGGTCCGCGCGGCAGCGGCGTGATCTGTCTGAATGGCGCTGCTGCACGTCTTGTGCAGCCCGGTGACACCGTGATCATCATCTCCTATGCCATGCTGTCTTCCGAGGAGCTGGCAGCCCATAAGCCGACGGTAGTTTTCGTGGATGGGGACAATAAGCCGGTCAAGCTGGCGGATCATGAGGTTCATGCCACAATCGCCTGACAGCTCAGCCATGCAATCAATGGCAGGGATGAAGCAGCCCCCTCTTGCGAAAAATGAAGGCAGGCAAGCTTAAGCTGATTTCATTTTCAGTAAGGGTGGGATGCTCCGTGTTTCAACATTTATTTGCTGAGATGAACAAGATGCTTCAGGAAATCGCCGAAGACTTCCCTGCTGCGGAGGGTGACCGCAGAAATGATCTTTTATGCAAATACAACATGCTGCACAGACTATCCGATGAAGTGATGGATGAGTGGCTGGCCTTTGCCGAGAAGCTGAGCGAGTTTCGTGAAAGTGCGGATTTCTCAGCTCCTCCGGTGGAGGAGCCGCAAGCGGAAGCACCCGAGCTGGCGATGGACTCCTTTGTCCGCGGACAGGGGTACTACAAGCTGCTGATGTACCGCAAATGCATTGACCAATTTAAGGAGGTCATTGCACGGTATCCGGACAGTCTGGCGGCGCGTTTGTATTTGGCGATGGCGTATTTGCAGGAGGGCAGCTATGATGCTGCCTGGGGTCATCTGGACCACATGCTGGCCTTGATCCGTGAGCGAAAGCTGAAGGCAATGGTCTACAACGCGATGGGCTGCATCAGGGCCTCTCAGGAGCGCTTCAATGAAGCTCAGGAGCTGTTTGTCCTTTCCTTGCATCATGACCCCATGCTCCGTGAGCCAAACGTCAATTTGGAGGTTTGCCGCAGGCGGGGAGGGAAGCTTGAATTTGGAAATGAGCTGGTTTCGCTTTTATAATCATAGTCATCCATATGAAGCGGTGCATCCTGCTTGGCTAGGGGGTACATCGCCTTTTTTCGTAACTTCTGTTATGCTGATAAGGAGTCTCAAGTGAAAGGGAATTGAACTTATAATGAAATTTGCCGTGCTTGATTTTGAAACTACAGGAACCCAATCCGTGGGTGAGATCATCCAGGTTGGCCTTGCCATTATAGAAGAAGACCGGTCTATCTCCAGGGTTTATGGTTCCTATGTCAAGCCAGGAGCGCCGATACCTCCTTTTATTACAGGCCTGACCGGGATAACGGACAGCGATGTGCAGGATGCGCCGGAGCTGGACGAGATGATGATGGAGCTTGTGCCGCTGCTCGACGATGTCGTGCTGGTAGGTCACAATGTCGCATTTGACTTTCACTTTCTGCAGAGTGCGCTGGACCGGTGCGGGTATTTGCCGTTTCAGGGCCGGATTTTGGATACCATTGATTTTCTCAAAATTTGTTTTCCATCCTTGACCACATATCAGCTTGGGGCGGTCAGCGCCCACTTCGGGCTTACCCATGAGCGTCCGCACCAGGCGGACAGTGATGCGCTGGCTACCGCGCTGGTGCTGCTCAGATGTCTGGAGGAGCTGTACAGCCTGCCTCTCTTGACCATTCAGCGCCTGAATGAGCTGTTCGCGGATGAGGACAGTGATTTGGCCTGGTTTTTTGACGGGCTGCAGCGGGAGCGGGAAATGGAGACCTTCCAGCCGGAAGGCGACCTTACCCTGTATCGTCAGCTTGCGCTGGCGGTGGGGGACTGGACCGAGCTGGCGCCTCCCCGAGAGGCAGGAACTGGCAATCCGCTGCAGAATATTACCTTTAAGGAATATATGGAAGAGGTGACCAAGAGGCTCAAGGATACCTTGCCCCAATACGAAAGCCGTGAAGCCCAGGATATTATGATTGGTGAAGTCATGGCGGCGCTTGAGGGGGACAAGCATCTGCTGATTGAGGCGGGAACCGGCACCGGCAAATCGCTCGGCTATCTGCTCCCGGCCATTTATCACAGTGTGCGCACAGACCAAAAGGTAATGGTCAGCACGCATACCATCAACCTTCAAGACCAGCTGCGTGAGCGCGACATCCCTCTTTTGACGAGTGTCGTGCCGTTCCCGTTTAAGGCGGCGATCTTCAAGGGCAGAGGGCACTATTTGTGTCTGCGCAAGTTTGAACATAAAATTAATAAAAAGGATTTCACAAGCGCCCGGGAGGAAGTGCTGACGGCGGCCCAAATGATCGTATGGCTGACTCAAACGGAGTCGGGCGACGATGAGGAGCTGAATCTGAACGGCCGCAATGGCGATTTCTGGGAGACGGTGGCGAGTGACACGGATTCATGTCTCGGGCGTAGCTGCCCGTGGTTCCGCAAATGCTATTATCACAGGGCCAAGCATGAAGCCGGCATTGCCGATGTCGTTGTAACCAATCACTCGAAGCTGTTCGCGGACGTCAAGGCCGGCCATCAACTGCTTCCAGCCTATGAGCATCTCGTCATTGATGAAGCCCATCATCTGGAGGATATTGCCGGCAAGCACTTGGGGATGCAAATGAAATATTTCACTGTTGCCCATACGCTCACGCGTCTGTATAAGGACAGCAAGAGCGGCCAGCTCCCGGTGCTGCGGCAAATGCTGCAGTCGTCAGGCAGCGAGCAGGCTTCCGAATGGAGCAGTGTGATTGATCGGATCTATCCTGATCTGCTTACAGTGAAGGAATCCTGGGACATGCTCAGCGATAAGCTGTTTGGCCTCCTGCCGGAGCGCAGCGATGCCGCAGCGGGCGAAGCGGGACAACTCGTTACACGTCTTCTGCCGGGCAGCAAACCGGAGGCGTGGGAGGAATTGGCCCAGATTGAGAACACCTTCAATCTCAGTCTCAGCGAAATTATCCGTAAAGGCGACAAAATGCTCAGCGAGATGCGTGAGACGGAGAGCCAGTCCACTTCGGACAGTCTGGTAACCGATATCGGCGGATTGTTCAAGGACTTGGCTTCTATTCGTGAGCAGGTCCGGTTCTTTATGAATTTGAATGACGAGAATAACGTCTACTGGATGGAGGGCAGCAGCAATTACCGTGGTAAATCTCTGCAGCTTTATGCCGTTCCGGTGGATGTCAGCGCCCAGCTCAAGGAGCTGTTTTTCGATAAAAAGAAAAGCATTGTGCTGACCTCCGCCACTCTCTCTGTAGATAAATCCTTCCAGTTCATGATTGATAATCTTGGACTTGGCGAATCTGCTGCGGAAGGGCGTCTGATGACTGCCCTGCTTCCCTCGCCGTTCAAGTATCGGGAGCAGGCGCTGCTGGTCATCCCGCGCGATTTTCCGAGTGTCAAGGGCAGTGTGGGCGATGCCCGTTTTGTCGACAAGCTGGTGCATTCGCTGGCCGAGGCTGCGGTAGCTACCCGGGGCCGTATGCTGGTGCTGTTCACCTCCTACAAAATGCTGCGCCAGGTGTATGACCCGCTGAAGGAGGCGCTCGCCTCAGAGGATATCAGTGTACTGGGGCAGGGTGTAGAGGGCGGCAGCCGAAGCAAGCTGATCCGGCGTTTTCAGGACAGCGCCGCTTCTGTGCTGCTGGGGACGAGCAGCTTTTGGGAAGGCGTGGATATTCCGGGCGAGGCGCTGACCTGTCTGGCTATCGTCAGATTGCCCTTCCAACCGCCAAACCATCCGCTTGCGGAAGCCAAGGCGGAACTGCTGCAAGCGCAGAAGAAGAATCCTTTTATGAAGCTGTCTGTCCCTCAGGCGGTGATCCGGTTCAAACAGGGCTTTGGACGGCTGGTGCGCACTGCGCATGACCGCGGCATCGTAATCGTATATGATACCAGAGTTATTGAATCTTATTATGGAAAGTACTTCCTGTATTCGCTGCCCGGACCCAAGATGGAGCATATGCTGACTGACCAGATGGTCCCGCGGATTGCCGAATGGCTTGAGGACGGCGGCGTTTCTTGAAGGTTCTTGATCCTGCTATTGTTTTTGTCATCATATTCGGATTTGCTTGTTAATTCCGTCCTTTAGCAGCCTGCCCAGTATGGGAGGCTAAAGGACGGTCCTATACTTACGAAGCGCTAACAAATACTTATGCGAATGCTTGCGAAGTGAGTTTTGTACGAAGTGTAATCAGGAAGTTAATTGCTAACAAAACTTAAGCGGATGCTTACGAAGTGAGTTTTGTACGAAGTGTAATCAGGAAGTCAAATGCTAACAAAACTTTGAGGAGGAGAAAATATGAAATCAGATAAAATATCAGAGGCCGTCGTTCGCAGACTCCCTGTGTACCTGCGGTTCCTGAACGATCTCCAGAAGCGTGAAATTCCCACCGTCTCTTCTCAGGAGCTGGGGCAGAAGCTCGATCTTAATCCGGCGCAGATCCGCAAGGATTTGGCCTATTTTGGTGATTTCGGCAGAAAAGGCATCGGTTATGATGTGTCTTATTTGATTGAGAAGATCCGCCATATTCTGAAGCTGGACCAGCAAATCAACGTGGCGCTTGTGGGAGCCGGTAACCTTGGACACGCTTTATCCAATTACAATGCTTATTTGAAGGACACCATGAAAATCACCGCGGTATTTGATTCCTTTGCACCCAAGGTGGGGCAGATGATTAACTCCCTTACCGTACAGCCCATGGAGGAGCTGGGCAGCACGATCCGTGAACAGGGAATCCGTATCGGAATTATCACGGTGCCTGACAGCGAAGCTCAGAACGTGGCTGACATCCTGATAGACTCAGGCATTGAAGCGATCCTGAATTTTGCACCGGTCATTTTGAAGACCCCGGCCAATATTCGCGTTCATGCCGCTGACTTTACAACTGATTTGCAGAGCCTGGCTTATTATTTGCATGATGGAAAGGACGAAGTGGAAGATGAGCAGCAATAAGACAGTTATTATCAACGGACGTTTTCTGGTTCCGGGAACGGCTAAGCCGGTGCTGAGCGGTTATATGACCATAGAAAATGATTTTATCACTTACATAGGGGAAGAGAAGCCTGCTCTTGAAGCTGATACACACACTATAGACGGCAGCCGTCTGCTGTTCATGCCGGGTCTTGTGAATACACATGGACACACGGCAATGTCGCTGCTGCGCGGCTATGGGGATGATATGGTTCTTCAGAGCTGGCTGCAGGAAAAAATGTGGCCGATGGAAGAAAAATTCACCGGAGAGGATGTCTACTGGGGAACCTCCTTGTCTGTGCTGGAGATGCTTAAGGGCGGGACAACCACCTTCCTGGACATGTATGATCATATGGACCGGGTCGCGGAGGTTACGGAGCTGTCGGGTATCCGTGCTGTGCTGATGCGCGGCGTAATCGGCCTATGCCCGGAAGAGGTGCAGAATCATAAGCTGGCGGAAGCGGTTGAGTTTGCCCGCAATTGGCACGGCAAGGCTGACGGAAGAATTACGGCGATGATTTCGCCGCATGCGCCTTACACCTGCCCTCCGGACTTTTTCGTAAAATTCGTGCAGGCGGCTCATGATCTGGACCTGCCGATGCATACGCATATGTCCGAGACACGGCGCGAGGTCGAACAGAATGCTGCAGATTACGGCCTGCGTCCGGTAGCGCATCTGGAGAAGCTCGGCATGTTCACACGCCCGTCCCTTGTAGCTCACGGTGTGCATTTGAATGATGAGGAGATCGAGATCCTTGCCCGCTACAACGTCGGTGTATCCCATAATCCGGGCAGCAACCTGAAGCTGGCCAGCGGGGTTGCCCGCGTACCGGAGCTGCTGCGTGCAGGTGTTAAGGTCTCACTCGGAACCGATGGGGCAGCAAGCAACAACAATCTGGATATGTTCGAGGAGATGCGTCTGGCCGCACTAATCCACAAGGGTGTCAGCGGTGATCCGACTGCGGTTCCGGCCCCGGAAGCGCTCATGATGGCGACAGAATACGGCGCACAGTCCATTTTCCTGAACAATATAGGCCGGCTCGCCCCGGGGATGAAGGCCGACTTCATTGCCGTTGATATTGATCAGCCGCATTTGCTTCCGCATTCTGATCTGCTCTCGCATGTTGTGTATTCGGCCAGTGCGAAGGATGTGGCGCATGTCTGGGTGAACGGCAAGCAGGTTGTGAAGAACGGAGAGTGCCTGACGCTGGACGAGGAACAAATCCGCCGTAAAGCGCAAGAGACCTTTGAAGGGCTCCTGAAACGGTAAATTAGCGCGACTTAAGCACTTATATGGAGAGGGAGCTGTACTTTGAAGAAGAGGAGAAAATGGCTTCTGCTGGGAATATTCCTGTTTCTGCTCCTTCTGTTCGGATTAAGCCAGTTCTATGCTTACATTATGAAGGACCAGTGGAACGAACGCAGCGCAGCCCAGGATATCGCCAAAGCGAGGGCGGGCTTGACAGAGGTAACCAAGGCCCAAAAATCGGTCTGGGATGAAAATTCGGTGTATTGGGTGCTGACGGGCAAAAATGAAGCCGGAAAGCAGCTTATGGTCTGGGTCCGGTTTACCGTGGACGGCAAACCGGCCGGAGGCAACAACGATGTGTATGCTGAAGAGGTGGACAAAGGAACCTCCGAGAAGCAGATCCGCTCGATTATAGCCTCGGAGCTTCCCGGGAGTACGATTAAGCGGCTGCTGCCGGGAGTGTACAACGGGGAATATGCCTGGCAGCTTTTTTATAAGCAAGATGGACGTTATTATTTCAAGTTTTACCGCTTTGTCGACGGCAATGCGATCGGTGATGGCTACAGCTTGCCGAACAGATAGAGAGGCGTGAACATATGAACAGCGGGTGAGACAGTATTCTGTCCGCCCGCTGTTTTGCTATATACACGAAAGTCCAGAAATTAGTATCGAAAATTTTAAATATATTCACACTTTTCTGCGAAATCGTATATACACCTGTGATATACTACTTCATGTATTCAGACTAGCTTAATAGTATGCAAGATTCGGATTGGCTTGTGACGCGTTATCATACCTTGAGAGGAGGACGTTTCTTGAAACTACGTCTAATGCCTGTACTGCTAACGTCTTTGCTGTCTGCAGCACTTCTGTTTGGCGGCTGGTATGCCTATCGTCAGTTCGCTGTTCAGGAGCCGTTGCAAAAGATTGTGTCATCCTATGAGGGAGTGAAGAATTCCCATATTTCGATAGATCGGAGCGAGGTTACTTTGAAGCTTGATCTCAAGCCGGGTACAAAATTGCGTGAGCTGGTGCAGTATGTATCTACTGAAGGTAAATCGGCTATTGACGGCCGGACCTTGAAGCTTGATGTGGAGCAGCATTCAAACCCCTTGCTGGACGAATATTGGGATCAAGCGATGTTCTCGGTCGCTGAAGCGATGGAGAGCCATAAATATACTTTGATACCTGCTAAGCTGGATGGACTTAAGGTTCAGTATTCCAAATACAGCGCTGTGACGGCAACAACCGAAATCGACGACAACAATGTTTATGTCAGCCTGAGCGATGGCAAAGAAAGCAAGTTTATTATTCTGCCACGCATTGCGGCAACGATGGGAGTGTGGAATAATGCCTAAGTTCTGGAAAGAGATCTTGGCCGGATTTGTTCCTGTACTGCTGATTTTTATGGCTTTTATCGGGGTTAATATATTCCCGGTTATTATCGCGGCAGGTATGGTAGGCGCGCTGCTGCTTATTGCCCATCTGCGCGGCGGAATGACGGTCAGCGCCGGAGGCGACAAGAATCGGAAGAAGAACGGGCCCGCGAAGCTGACCTTCGAAGAAATCGGCGGACAGGACAATGCGAAGCAGGAGCTGCGTGAAGCGCTGGACTTCCTGATCCGGCATGAAGAAATCAGCAAATTCGGTATCCGCCCGCTAAAAGGTATTCTGCTCACAGGCCCTCCCGGGACCGGTAAGACCCTGATGGCCAAAGCAGCGGCCCATTATACCAACTCCGTCTTTGTGGCCGCATCAGGCAGTGAATTCGTAGAGATGTACGTTGGTGTCGGTGCCGGACGTATCCGCGATCTGTTCAAGGATGCCCGGGCCCGCGCACTCAAAGAAAATAAACAAAGCGCCATTATTTTCATAGATGAGATTGACGTCATTGGCGGCAAACGTGAAGGCGGACAGCAGCGCGAATATGATCAGACGCTCAATCAGCTTCTGACCGAAATGGATGGGATCTACAACAACGACACTCCGCGTATTCTGCTTGTAGCAGCTACGAACCGTAAGGAAATGCTCGATTCAGCGCTGCTGCGTCCGGGCCGCTTCGACCGCCACATCCAGGTCGATATGCCGGATAAGAAGGGCCGCAAATCCATTCTCGACCTGCATGCCCAGAACAAGCCGCTGCATGAAGAAGTGGATCTGGACAAAATTGCTGAAGAGGCTTACGGCTTCTCCGGTGCCCAGCTCGAAAGCGTCATGAACGAAGCCGCCATCTACATGATGCGCGAGAATCTGACGGAAGTGGAGCAGCGTCATCTGTCGATGGCTATCGACAAGGTGATGATGGGTGAGAAGACGGACCGTGAGACCAACCACGAAGAGAAAAAACGGGTGGCTATCCACGAGCTTGGGCATGCCATTATGGCCGAGCTTCTGCGTCCTGGCAGCGTCAGTCAGGTTACGCTAACGCCGCGCGGACAAGCGCTGGGTTATGTGCGGCATAATCCGCAGACTGAGCAGTACCTGTATACCAAAGACTATCTGGAGAATCAGATCATGATTTCTTTAGGCGGAGCTGTTGCTGAAGAAATGTTCTACGGCGGCAGAAGCACCGGATCTCGCGGAGATTTTGACCAGGCGCTGAATATTGTCGAAACGATGATGAAATCCGGGCTGACCTCCCTGGGGATTGCCAATCTGCAAATGGTTACCACAGAGGAATTAATGAAGGAAAACAGCAAAATTTTGGACGATTTGATGCTCCGCACCCATGAGCTGCTCGGAAAGCAGCGGAATGTATTTGACTACTCCCTTGACATTTTGATGAAGGAGGAAGTTCTGTCCGGAGAACAATTTCGTTGTCAATTTCGTGACAGCGTCCTTTTACCGGCATAAATATTTATGCCGGTTATTTTTTTTTACTTTTCAGACATGCTAAGATATTATTATATGTCGGGCTACATATTTTTTACGACAGAAAAGGTACAATACAAAAGTATAGATACCTGAAAGGATGGAGACTTTTACATGAATTTTAAGAAAATCGGCGTCATCGGCGGTGGCACAATGGGTCAAGGTATTGCTGAAATGCTGGCAGCCAAAGGCCTGGATGTTATGCTGGTGGAGAAAACCACTGAAAGACTGGACTACTCTTACGAAATGATCGAGACAAGTCTCGACAAACAGCTCGAGAAATGGGCAATCACCCAAGCAGAAAAGAAACTGATTCTCAGCCGTATCCAAAAAGTGACACATTTCGCGGAACTAAGCTCCTGCGACATGGTCATTGAGACCATTACCGAGGATCTGGAAGCAAAGCAAATGATATTTAATCAGCTCGATCAGGTGTGTCCGAGCCACATTATTCTGGCCAGCAACACGTCCACGCTAAGCTTGACGGAGCTTGCCAGCTCTACAATGTACCCGGAACGCGTCATCGGCATGCATTTCATACATCCGGTAGCGAAGGTGAATCTTGTTGAGATCGTGCGCGGACTGAAAACCTCCGACAGCACTTTTGAAGATACGAAAGCTTTTGTTGATGAAATTGTTGAGAAAAAAGGCGTTTTGATTTACGAATCCCCGGGGTTTGTAACTTCACGCCTCATTTGCCTGTTCATTAACGAAGCTATGCATTTGCTGCAAGAAGGCGTCGCTTCCCCGGAGGATATCGACGATGCGATGCGTATCGGCTACCAGTTCCAGCATGGACCGCTTGAAATGGCTGACCGTTTCGGTCTGGATTCGGTGCTTGCCGCTCTGGAGAATATGTTCCGTGAATACGGCGAACTGAAATACCGTCCGTCTACCATCCTTAAGAAAATGGTGCGTGCAGGACAACTGGGCATGAAATCGGGCGAAGGCTTCTTCAAGTACGACAAGGATGGTGACCGTGTATGAATATTCTAGTTATTAACTCAGGAAGTTCCTCTTTGAAATATCAACTGTACAATATGACGGATGAGTCTGTGCTTGCCAAAGGTCTGGTAGAGCGCATCGGGATGGATTCCTCCATTCTGAACCATAAGCCTACCGGCAAGCAGGAAGTTACGGAAGTCAGTGAAATTCTGGAGCACAATACTGCGATCCGTAAAGTGCTTGCCTGTCTGACCGACAAGGAGCATGGGGTTATTGCTTCCATCGAAGAGATCAATGCTGTAGGACACCGCGTGGTTCACGGGGGCGAATTCTTTAAAGCATCCGCACTGGTTGACGGTGATGCCAAACACAAAATCCGCCAGTTGTTCGACCTTGCACCGCTTCATAACCCGGCTGCAGTGATGGGGATTACGGCAACTGAAGTGAATATGCCTGGCGTACCGCAGGTCGTTGTTTTTGATACTGCGTTCCACCAAACAATGCCTGAGAAGTCTTACATGTATGCTATCCCAAGAGTGCTGTACAACAAGTACAAGGTCCGCCGTTATGGCGCGCACGGTACTTCACATGATTTCGTCAGCAAAGCTGCTGCCGAATATCTGGATCGTCCGCTTGAAGATCTGAAGATTATCACCTGCCACATCGGTAACGGTGCCAGCGTAACTGCTGTTGACGGCGGATTGTCTGTTGACACTTCGATGGGGATGACACCGCTTGAAGGACTGATGATGGGTACCCGCAGCGGTGATCTTGATCCGGCTATCGTTCCTTACGTAATGAACAAGGAAGAGCTGTCCGTTGGTGAAGTGAATTCCATGCTGAACAAGCACAGCGGCCTTTTGGCAATCTCTGGCGTCAGCAGCGACATGCGTGATATTATTGATGGTGCAGAGAAAGGCGAGCCTAACTCTACGCTTGCTTTTGATATGTATGAGTACCGTTTGCGGAAATATATCGGCTCTTATGCGGCAGCGATGAACGGCGTAGACGTAATTGTATTTACAGCCGGTGTAGGCGAGAACGCGGCTGTGCTGCGCGCCAAAGTGCTGAATAACCTTACGTTCCTCGGAATTGAACTGGACACTGAAGCTAACAAGGTACGTTCCGGTGATCCGCGCCGTATCTCAACGGCTGATTCCAAGGTTCAGGTGCTCGTGGTTCCGACAAACGAAGAGCTTGTCATTGCACGCGATACGTATCGTATTGTGCAAGGGAATTAACGGCTAAATTAGAGGAGAGATTAGTTGGAATGTCTAACAAGAGTGTAATCAAGAACGTGAATGAGCATGTGGGAGAGAGCGTTGTGATCGGCTGTTGGGTCAACAACAAGCGCTCCAGCGGTAAAATTCAGTTCCTGCAGCTTCGCGATGGTACAGGATATATCCAGGGTGTTGTGGTGAAATCGGAAGTGCCGGAGCAGGTATGGGAAGATGCCAAGAGCCTTACCCAGGAAAGCTCCCTGTACGTGACCGGCATCATCCGTGAGGAGCCGCGCAGTCAATCCGGATACGAGATGACTGTTACGGGTATTGAAGTCCTGCACCTTACAGAGAATTATCCAATTACCCCGAAGGAGCATGGCGTTGACTTCCTGATGGATCACCGTCACCTCTGGCTTCGTTCCTCGAAGCAGCGGGCAGTGCTGGTCATTCGTGCAGAGATTATCCGCGCGATTCAGCAATTTTTTAACCAGAACGACTTCACAAAGGTAGATCCGCCGATTCTGACGCCTACCTCGGCAGAAGGCACAACGAACCTGTTCCACACCAAGTATTTTGATGAGGACGCCTATCTGACGCAGAGCGGACAGCTCTACATGGAAGCCGCCGCAATGGCGCTTGGCCGTGTGTATTCCTTCGGTCCTACCTTCCGTGCCGAGAAATCGAAGACCCGCCGCCACTTGATTGAATTCTGGATGATTGAACCGGAAATGGCCTTCACGGACCATGAGGAAAGCTTGCGCGTCCAGGAGAACTTCATCAGCTTTGTGGTGCAGTCGGTGCTTACGAACTGCCGTGCGGAGCTGGAAGCTGTGGGCCGCGATGTCTCCAAGCTGGAGAATATCAAAGCTCCGTTCCCAAGAATCACCTATGATGATGCCATTACATTCCTGAATGAAAAGGGTTATGACATTGCCTGGGGCGATGATTTCGGGGCGCCGCATGAAACGGCGATTGCCGAAATGAGCGACAAACCGGTATTCATTACGCATTATCCGGCCTCCTTCAAGGCCTTCTACATGAAGCCGCATCCTGAACGTCCTGAGGTTGTGCTCTGTGCGGATATGATTGCTCCTGAAGGCTATGGAGAGATTATCGGCGGCTCACAGCGTATCGACGATCCGGCTTTGTTAGAAGAGCGGTTCAAAGAACATAATCTTTCGCTGGATACCTATAAATGGTACATGGACCTGCGCACGTATGGTTCCGTGCCTCACTCCGGCTTCGGTCTTGGCCTTGAGCGCACTGTGGCCTGGATTTGCGGTCTGGATCATGTGCGGGAAACGATTCCGTTCCCTCGTACGTTGTACCGCCTGTATCCTTAAGGAAATAAAGGAGGGCGCGCATGGACGGCAAAGTATGGAGTACCTGGGGCGAAGGTGTGGCTTTTGGCCTCCAGAACGGAATGGCCGTCATTCCTTACGCACTCTTGAAGTACTACCGGCAGTTGAACCTGTCCGGCAGTGAAGCTATGCTGCTGATTCATTTGCTCTCCTTCCGCCAGGTGGAGGGAATTGAGTTTCCTTCACTGGAGGAGCTGCAGGCTGTAACGGGACGCAGCATACCTGCTATCGCCGGAGAGCTGCAGAAGCTCATGAAGGAAGGCTTCATCGGTATTGATGAAGATAACGACGAGCTGAGAGATATTCACTATGAGCGTTATAACTTCTCGGGCCTTTATGGCAAGCTTGGCGCCTATTTGGCGGAAGCTGCTCAGGAAGTCTCCAGGGGTAAGACGGGCGCTGCCGGCAATGTGGCGAATTCCCGTACTTCTGCCCCTCACTTAGGAGCCTCCGCTTCAGAGGGAGGGTACGGCAGACCGTCAGCTCTCGATGCAGACAAAGCTGCCGGGGAGAGCCGCAGCCTGTTCAGTATTTTTGAGAAGGAATTCGGCCGCCCGCTCTCGCCGATGGAATGCGAGACGATATCCGGCTGGGTGGATCAGGACCGGTATCCTGAGGAGTTGATTTTGCTTGCTCTGAAGGAGTCCGTATTCGCCGGCAAGATCCATTTCCGCTATATCGACCGGATTTTGCTGGAATGGGCGCGTAACCGGGTGAAAAATGCCCAGGACGTCAAAGCCTATACACAAAAATTCCGCAACGGCGGACGGTAGAAGGATACTAGCAGAAGAGAACAGAAGCATGAGGCGGATGCCTTAACTCAAAAAGATCGCAGTTCTTTCCCAATGGGAAAGGCTGCGATCTTTTTAACTTTATATGGATTTATTTATTGCATGCTTATATATCAATGCTCCGAAAGTTCTTTCTCAAGCGTTGTGCCCATCTCGCGGGAGCGCTCGGCACAGCGGTTGACTGCGGCGATTACCGTCTCAAAAAAATCGCCTTTTTCCATAACCTCAATGGCTGCTTGCGTGGAGCCGCCAGGTGAGGTTACTTTTTTGCGCAGGACCGCCGGCTCCTCTCCTGTCTGCTGGACCATACGGGCAGCGCCGAGCACAGTCTGAACCGTCAGCTCGGTGCTCTGTTCAGGCGGCAGTCCTCCCCGGATGCCTGCGGCTATCATCGCTTCCATCATGTAATAGATGTACGCCGGACCGCTTCCCGAGATTCCGGTCAGGATTTCCATCCGGTCCTCGTCGATGACGGAGGTTAATCCGACCGCTTCAAACATATTGAGCGATATCCGGCGGCTCTGCTCGTTGACTTCTTTGGAGAAGGCGATGCCCGTTGCTCCAAGACCGATGGAGCTTGAGGTATTGGGCATGGTCCGTACCACAGGCTGCGGTGTGCCAAGCAGTCCCTGCATGGTGCGGATCGTCATTCCGGCAATAACGGAGATCACTAGCTGGTCCGGTGAGAGCAGTGGTCCTAAGCCGCGCAGAGCCTCTGCGGCATCTTTGGGTTTCATGGCAAGCACGATGACCGGAGCTGTGCGCAGGTGATCCGTCTTTTGTTCAGGATCATTGCAGCCCTGGACGCCATAGCGGCTGCGCAGCTCGGCCAGGCGTTCGCTGCTGCTGCGGTTAAGCATCACGATGTTGCCGGACTCGACTACATTGCGGGCGATCATCCCGCGCACAATCGCTTCAGCCATTGAGCCCGCCCCGTAAAAGACAATTTTATGATTGATTAATGGTATCGCTGGTTGCTGACACATGACTGACATTCCCCCTAATAAATTGACTTACCCCCGGATTTGCCCGGAGCCATGAATTATATATTTGCTTGAAGTGAGCGCTGGCAGGCCCATAGGGCCGCGGGCATGGAGCTTCTGGGTGCTGATTCCGATTTCCGCCCCGAATCCGAACTCAAAGCCGTCAGTGAACCGTGTCGAGGCATTATGGTAGACCGCAGCGGCATCCACTTCCTGCAGGAAACGCGCCGCATTTGCAGCATCCCCGGTTACGATGCATTCCGAATGCTTGGTGCTGAACTCGGCAATATGCCTCAGGGCTTCATCCAGACCGCCTACAATTTTGACGTTTAGAATATAATCGTTATATTCGGTGGCAAAATCCTCCTTGGTCACAGGCAGTGCCCAAGGCACCAGAAGTACCGTTTCAGGACAGCCGCGCAATTCGACATGTACCTCGCGGAATGCCTCCGCCAAGGACAGCAGGTGCTTGGCGGCATAATCGCGATGCACAAGCAGAGTCTCCATCGAGTTGCACACAGAGGGGCGCTGGGCCTTCGCGTTAAGGCTGATGCGCTGTGCCATATCCGGCTCGGCGCTGGCGTCGAGATAAGTATGGCATATGCCTGCCCCCGTTTCAATTACAGGGACGGTGGCATTAAGCACAACGTTCTGGATCAGCGAGCTTCCGCCGCGAGGGATAATGACATCAAGCAGTCCGTTCAGCTTAAGCATCTGATCTACGGAGGAGCGGCTCTTGTCTTCGATAAGCTGCAGCGCATGTTTTGGAATTGCCGTTGTGTCGAGTGCGTTATGCAGCACTTCTACGATCTTACGGTTGGACGACAGGGCAGAGGAGCCGCCGCGCAGAACAACGGCATTGCCTGTCTTCAGGCAGAGGCCTGCTGCATCCACGGTTACATTGGGACGCGCTTCATAAATAATGCCGATGACACCGAGCGGGACGCGGATTTTTTCAATATACAGTCCATTGGGACGCTCAATCGTCTCCAGATGATCCCCAATAGGGTCCGGGAGCTCGGCGATTTGCTTCAGTCCCTCGGCGATGGTCTGTATCCGGTGAGCGTCCAGCGCCAGACGGTCAAGCATGGATTCCGGTGTTCCGCCGAGCCGGCCCCGCTCCAGATCCTCGCTATTGGCGGCAATGATGGACGGCGCTTCGCGGACCAGGGCATCCGCCATGACAAGCAGGGCTTCATTCTTCTGATCGGTGCTTAAACTTGCCAGATCACCTGTAGTTTCCTTAGCTAACGTTGCCTTGCTTACAACCTCACTCATGGTTAACCCTCCTAAAAGTTTTGTGAGCGATACTTCCTTGGGATACATCGTACAAAACCCGCTTCGAAAGCATCAGCTTAAGTTTTGTGAGCGTCTGCTCCCTTGAATTTGCTTCGAACAAAACTCGCCTCGGAAGCATTCGCTTAAGTTTTGTGAGCGATACTTTCTTCGAACAGTACTGCACCGGAAGCGCAAACCCGGTTTTGTCCCGCTGAATTACCGCAGTGTAATCCATTCATCGCGGTGAATAACCTCCAGCCGGTGGACTTCCCCCAGCACCGGTACGATCTGGCGGCTTGGCAGACCTTGAATGCTGCGGAGCTGGGCATCATCATAATTGACAATCCCCCGGCCAAGCAACTGGGCATCCGGCCCGAGCACCTCCACAACATCACCCGAATGGAAGTTTCCTTCAATCCGCTTAACCCCGACTGGCAGCAGGCTGTGACCGCCATGGAGCAGCGCTTCTACAGCGCCATCATCCACATAGATGGAGCCGAGCGGGGTGGACATGAAGCCGAGCCATTGTTTCTTAACAGGCAATGAGGATGATGAAGTGGCAAAATATGTGCCTTTGCCATTTCCCGCCGCCGCCATCTGTAAATCGCCGGGTTCTGCGGCTCTGCCGATAAAGACAGGCACTCCGCCGCGTGTGGCGATTTTGGCGGCGTCGATTTTGGAGCGCATGCCGCCAGTTCCGACACTGGAGCCGGCGCCGCCCGCGATTGCATAAATCTCAGGAGTAATTTCCTCCACATGCTGGTAGCGGACGGCATCCGGATGCTTGCGGGGATCTCCGCTGTATACACCGTCCATGTCGGTCAGAACGAGGAGATGTGATGCTTTCAGGAGATTCGCCACCAGCGCCGACAGTGTATCATTATCGCCGAACTTGAGCTCATCAACAGACACGGTATCATTTTCGTTGAATATGGGCACGGCTCCTTGCCGGAGCAGCTCCTCCACCGTCATTACGGCATTGTTCATCGCCCGTCTGCTGCAGAAATCAGTGCGGGTTAGCAGGATTTGCGCAGTAGGGATGCCATGCCCCGCAAAAGCCTCCTGATAAGCCTGCATCAGCATCACCTGGCCAACCGCAGCGGCGGCCTGCTTCTCATGCAGCAGCTTGGGGCGGGAGGGGTAACCTATGCCGCGGAATCCGGCTGCCACCGCGCCGGAGGTAACCAGCAGCACTTCACAGCCGTCCTGGCGCAGTGCGGCAATCTCGGCGGCGAAAAAGGCAACAGCCTCGCGGTTTAATCCGCCTTCGGGACCGGTGAGCGAGCTGCTGCCGATTTTGACCACAATTCGTGTCGTCACTTGAGTTTCACTTCCTTCTTAAGTTTAAACTGAAAACGACAAAAAGCCCCCATCCTTAGACTTAGCAAAGGACGAAAGCTGAATAACTTCCGCGGTACCACCTTCATTGATGAGGGATCATCCGACTTCATTCTCGTAACGGGAGTTTCCGTCCTGCCGGGGCAGGCCGCTCGGGGGTAGGATTCGGAAGGGCCAACCGCGGTAAATTCTCTCAGCCTGCCGGAATTTACTCTCTGCTCGCGGATAGAGGCCTGTTCTTACTGGTCCCGTCTGCACGTTTCACTATTTGTCATTTAGAATACCATGCAGAAGTGGGGTTTGCAAAGGGCGGGCGAACTAATATTTTTGCCAGGAAAGCTGAGGTGGAAATGAGGTTTATCCTTGTGAGGAACGGGCACAATACCTGTAATCTGTACCAGGAGGTGGCTAATCTTGAAACCAAACAAAAATGTCCAGCATGATCAGAATCAGTATTCCAAAGAGGCAGACGAGCTTCAGAACAGTGTGATTCGGGAGTTTGTCGAAGACAATACCATTGATTCCAGAAAAGAAGGCAAGGTCGACGAGAGTACAGCAAAAATACCGGATGAGCAGAATCGTCTGATTACTTACCGTCATCAGCATAATAAATAGGCCGCATCAATTAGGCAGCGCAGCAGAATTGCCCTTTTGCTTCCATTCACTGGAGACGAAAGGGCATTAATCATATCCGAACCTTTCACTGCCAATAGTCGGCAGCTACTCTTTTGCGAGATCTGCTACCGTGGTTTTGAAGGTTTTCATAAAAGCTTCCGCTGCCTTGGATAGATAGCGGCCCCGGCGGTAAGCCACAACCAGAGTCCGGCTGGGCACCGGCTCCGCGAGCGGAAGATAGACCGGAACAAATTCGCTGCGCGGTGCGCGGGCGATGAAGTGGGGAACCAGCGTCACGCCCATGCCGGCGGCAACCAGAGACTGGACGGTCTCCATATTGTTGCTTTCGAAGACGATGCGCGGCTCGAATCCGGCCTCCCGGCAGAGCTCTACCGTCATTTTGCGGAAGCCTTGGCCTTCCTTCAGTACAATAAAAGGCTCATCCTTCAATTCTTCCAAGAAGGTACGAATGCCAGCAGCACTCCGCGAAGCTAAGCGATGCTCCCCCGGAACCGCAAGGTCAATCCGCTCCTCGCCAAGCACCTCAAAGGCAAGGGTGGGAATCTCCAGCGGCAGGGAGAGCAGACTGAGATCGGTCTGGCCGCTGGCGGTAAGCTTCTCCAGATTCATTGAAGAATCCTCCAGCAGGGTAATCTCGACCTCGGCATATTTCTGTTTAAATACAGGCAGCACATGCGGCAGCAGATGCGCCCCGGTGATCGGCATGCTGCCAACAACCACCCGTCCGCTGCGAAGCTGGGAGATATCGGACATTTCCTGGCGCAGCAGCTCCACAGCATCAATTATGATCTGTGCCTGCTCCACAAATTTCTCTCCGGCATGGGTCAGCTCCACCGAACTGGTATTGCGCTGGAACAGAAGCACGCCAAGCTCCCTCTCCAGCTTCGAGAGCTGCTGGCTGAGTGAAGGCTGGGCGATGTGCAGCTTGTCCGCCGCGCGAGAAAAGTTCCGTTCCGCCGCAATTTGCAATGCATACTGCAATTGTCTAAGTTCCATGAGAGGCTCCTTAAATGATGTGTTTATAAGTATATCCTATAAGTGGAGTAATTAACATAGGCGATGCTACTTACGAAAGAAGTCAACAGTTGGAGCCAGCCAGAAGGCCTGCAATGGGAATGTACAATTATTTATGCGGCTGCTAGACTGGAAGAGAGTATTATTCAACGGCCGGCTTGCCGGAGATTCTAAGGACAGGAGGAACTAAAATATGACTACATACCAGGGATCAAATGTATATCTCAGATTTTTTATGCCGGAGGACGCAGCGGCTTTGCTGGATTTGGAGCTTCGCAACCGGAGAGTTTTTGAGCAGTTTTCTGCTGTCGAGAGGGATGATGCCTTTTATACGCTGGAGAAACAGAGCGGGCGGATTGCCGGATGGGAGATAGCGCGGGAGGAGAAGCGGAATTATTCTTTCGGAATCTTTTTACATGAAAATGACATGCTGACCGGTGATATTTCTCTTGCCCATATCGTGCTGGATTCACAGCAAAAATGGATTTTGGGCTATTTGCTGGATCAGGACCATCAGGGCAAGGGCTATATGAGCGAGGCGGTGCCTTTGGTGCTGGAGTATGCTTTTAAGGAAGCCGATATTCGGCAGATTGAGGCCGGTGTGAAGCCGACAAATGCCGGTTCGATCAAAGTGCTGAAGAAAGCGGGCTTTCAGGAGCAGGGTCTGGTGCACAATCTGGTAAAAATCAACGGAAAGTTTGAAGAGCATGTGATGTTTTATATAAATCGCTCTGAATAGGCGGTAATGCCTTGTTTGTTGCATTTGGTATGCTTATAGGTCAAACCTATCAGATTTATAGAAATCATATCTTGGAATTATAAACGGCCCGATGTTATATTTAGAGCATTCAAGAGAGACTCCACTTTCTCTTCAAATGAACGATTCTACTTTATGAGGTGAAATTATGGGCAACAAGACAATGTTTGAAAAGATTTGGGACAATCACGTAATCCATCAAGAGGAGGGCAAACCAAGCATCATTTACATTGATTTGCATCTGGTGCATGAGGTAACTTCTCCGCAGGCTTTTGAGGGTCTCCGCCTCAGCGGCCGCAAGGTGCGCCGTCCGGGCCTCACTTTTGCAACGATGGACCATAACGTGCCTACCAAAGACCGTTACAATATTAAGGACCCGATCTCCAAGCAGCAGATTGATACGCTGACGCAGAACTGCCGTGATTTTGGCGTAAGACTGTTTGACCTGAATGATATTGACCAAGGCGTAGTGCATGTAATGGGTCCGGAAATCGGCTTGACGCATCCCGGCAAAACCATTGTCTGCGGCGACAGCCACACCTCCACACACGGCGCTTTCGGCGCACTGGCCTTCGGTATCGGCACCAGTGAGGTTGAACACGTGATGGCTACCCAATGTCTGCAGCAATCCAAGGCCAAGACGATGGAAGTCCGTTTCACAGGCAAACGCAATCCAGGCGTTACCGCCAAAGATATGATTCTCGGTGTTATCGCCAAATACGGCACAGACTTTGCTACCGGTTATGTTATTGAGTATACAGGCGAAGCAATCCGTGAGCTGTCGATGGAAGAACGCATGACCGTCTGCAACATGTCCATTGAAGGCGGGGCGAGAGCGGGATTGATTGCGCCGGATGAAACCACCTTCAACTATCTGCGCGGACGTCAATATGTGCCGCAGGGCGAAGCGTATGATGCTTATGTTGAGAGCTGGAGGGGTCTTGTCAGCGACGAAGGCGCCCAGTACGATACGGTTGTTGAATTTGACGTGGAAACCCTGATTCCGCAAGTGACCTGGGGAACCAGCCCTGGCATGGGCACGGATATCACATCAAATGTGCCGAATCCGGCTGACTTCACAACTGAGAATGAACGCAAGGCTGCTGAAAAAGCGCTTGAATATATGGATTTGAAGCCGGGAACGCCAATGTCCGAAATCGGCATTGATTATGTATTCATCGGTTCCTGCACGAACGGACGGATTGAGGATTTGCGCGCCGCTGCCGTGGTTGCCAAAGGCCACAAGGTATCCGATAAGGTTACAGCCATCGTTGTTCCGGGTTCGGGACGCGTGAAGCTGCAGGCCGAAAAGGAAGGCTTGGATAAAGTATTTACAGAAGCGGGCTTTGAATGGCGTGAAGCGGGCTGCAGCATGTGCCTCGCCATGAACCCGGATGTTCTGCAGCCTGGACAGCGCTGCGCATCGACTTCGAACCGCAACTTTGAAGGACGCCAGGGACGCGGCGGACGCACGCATCTGGTATCCCCTGCTATGGCGGCTGCGGCTGCAATCAAGGGACGTTTTACCGACGTCCGTGACTGGAATTACAAGACGGAAGCCGTCAACTCATAGAATTTGAGAGAGAGCAGGAGGATAAAATCATGGAAGAATTCAAAAAATTAACCGGAATTGTTGCCCCGGTGGACCGGGTAAATGTGGATACGGATGCCATTATCCCCAAGCAGTTTTTGAAACGGATTGAACGTACGGGATTTGGACAATTCCTGTTCTATGAATGGCGCTTTGATGAAGCGGGTAATGACAATGCAGCTTTTGAAATGAACAAACCGCGCTATAAAGGGGCATCTGTCCTGATCTCGCGGGCCAACTTTGGCTGCGGCTCCTCACGTGAGCACGCTCCTTGGGCGATTATGGACTACGGCTTTAGAGTGGTGATTGCACCTTCCTATGCCGATATCTTCTACAACAACTGCTTCAAAAACGGCATTCTGCCGATCAAGCTCTCGGAAGCCCAGGTGGATGATCTCTTCAACCGTACGGCTGAGCATGAAGGCTACAAGCTGACAGTGGATCTTGAGAATAAACAGCTCAGCGATGAATATGGACTCAGCATCAGCTTTGAGCTCGATGAGCACCGCCGCCAGTTCCTGCTGCAGGGACTCGATGATATCGGACTGACGCTCCAGCATGCGGATGAAATCGCAGCCTACGAAGAGCGCCATGCCGCGAAGCTGTTCGCTTAATACGAAAACTTTACATGTTTTACACAAAACTTCTATTTCCGGGTGTCGGAAATAGAAGTTTTTTTGCTATAATCGATATATTCGTTGCCGGAGGAGGCAACTTTTGGGGATTTCTGTCGTCTTATTCATATCAAAGTAAATTTCTATCATTTGCCAGAAGGAGAGGGAAGGATGAAAAGAGCCGGACAAAGGGTGCTTTTTCTACTGCTATTGCCACTGTTGCTGCTGTCATTCGCCGGCCATGAAGCCGCTGCTGCAGGGGGCAGCGCCGGTAGAATCATTATGGACAACAAGGAGCTTGTGCTCCCCAAGGGAATCGCCCTGGAGAATGTAAATGGAAGCGTTATGATTCCCATCCGTGTGGTCGTGGAGAACCTGGGGTTCGACGTGAAATGGGAGCAGAAGTCGCGTAAAGTAACCGTTCAGCAGTACGGTAAAAGTGTTCAACTGGCGGTGGGCAGCACAACGGCGGAAGCGGATGGAGTCACACTTGCACTGAACGCGGCGCCCAAGCAGACCGGCGGAACGGTGCTGGTGCCCATTCGGTTTGTAAGCGAGCAATTCGGGCTGAAGGTCGGCTGGGACAACACCGACAAGACCGTATATTTGAGCGGCGGGCTTCCAAGCGGGACTGACACTTCAGGTAATCCTTTGCCGTCGCCCACTTCCGTACCGTCAATTACACCTGCACCTACGCCTACACCGGTCCCAACCTCTGTACCGGCGGACAACTCGGGAACAGACGGAGATGTTGTGATCGGTATCGGGGTGCCAACCCCAACGCCTATTCCTGGCAGTGCGGGAACGGTGGTTAGCTCGCCTCAGGTAATGGGAGCCGTATTCAGTGAGAACCGGCTGATCATTGCGGCTGCGGGTGGCGCCAAGCCTACCGTCACGAAGATGACCGGACCGGATCGCATCGTCATTGATTTTCCGGGGGCCGCCTTTGCCTCTGATTTTGCCGGCAGCTTTCCGGGCGTATCCACAAGCGGCAGCCCGCAAGGCAAGCTGGATGTAACCGGGTATCCGCAAATCACTGAAGTGCGCTACGCACTCTTCAGTCTAAGTCCGCCTACCGTCAGGTTCGTAATTCAGACCGTAGGCGTCCAGCCTTATCAGGTGAGCACCGATCCCGGCACAGGGCTTGTAACTGTTGATCTGAATGCGGTGAACAACTCGCCAAACCCGGGCGGCACTGGAGCGAACGGAAAGCCTATTGTGGTCCTTGACGCCGGGCATGGCGGTACACAGTCTGGAGCTGTCAGCTTAACAAAGAGACTTGAAAAAGACTTCAATCTTGCGGTAGTCCGCAAAGTTGGAGCACTGCTTATGCAGGAAGGACTGGTTGAAGTCGTATATACCCGCATTGAGGATAAAACGCTGGGCTTGCAGGCACGGGTAGATATTGCTGAAGCTGCAAAAGCCAATCTATTCCTTTCAGTACATGGTAATTCATTGCCGACTGAATATCCGAACAGGGACAAAGTTAATGGCAGTGAGACCTATTATTCACGGACAGAGAGTCTGCCGCTTGCCCAGATCATGCACAAGCATTTGATCGCCGGAACTGGATTCAAGGATAACGGAGTCCGAACCAAAAGCCTTCATGTCACCAGAGAAACGAGTATGCCTGCAGTGCTGCTGGAGGTAGGTTATCTTACGAATCCGGGAAATGAAGCAAGCATGTATGACGAGCAGTTTCAGGACAGCTTAGCCCGGGAGATCGCCGCCGGAATCAAAGAATACCTGGGATTATAGACAGCGAACTTGGTATATATTCGCAACTTTTATATGAGTGCGGCGTCTATACAATGTCGAAGGTTGTCAGCCTTGCTGTCATCTTGAACGCCGCTATAGGCGGAATACTAGATTCTTAGAGGTGAAGAATGAAAAAATTTGTTTTTATGCTGTTGCTGCTGCTCTTTGTAGTTGTTTTGCCGGGACATGGACATGCCGCTGCCGGCACTAACAAGATTTTTCTTGATGACAAGGAGCTGACTGCAGGACAGGACGTACCCGTTGAAAATGTGAACAGCTCCGTCATGGTACCGCTAAGAATGATCGCTGAGAACCTTGGATATAAGGTGGATTGGGATCAGAAAAGCAAGACAATCACGATTGAACAACAAGGGAAAACGATTAAGCTGTTTGTGGATCAGACTACGGCCTCCGTTGATGACAAGACCGTGACCCTTACAGCCGCCCCGCTCCTGCGGACGAATACAACCCTGGTGCCGATCCGGTTCATTGGTGAGCAGTTTGGTCTTACGGTCAAATGGGACAATACTGCAAAGGTTGTAAACCTTATTACCCCGATAATGCCTGATCCTAACGCCGATCCAGGCGGGAATTCCGGGGGAGGAACAAACGGGACTGTACCTCCGGCGGATACTACGGCGAATTTGACCATGGTCAATGGAGTTAGCTTCAGTGAAAACAAGCTGATCATTGCAATGGACGGAAGTTCACAGCCGAAGGTGTCCAAGGTGACTGGACCCGAGCGAATTGTAATAGATTTGCCTAATGCAAATTTCTCTGATTTATTCAAAACAGGACAAGAATTGGACTCCAGTCTGAACGGCAAGCTAACCATAACGGATTATCCTGATGTATCCGGTGTGCGTTATTCGCTGTATAGTACTGCCCCTTATACAGTCCGTTTTGTTATTGATTTGACTCAAGCCCAAAATTATAGTGTTGACGTAACGGAAGATGTCTCCAAGCTGGTTGTCATTGACTTGAATGCGGCAAGCACGGATACTACAGTAACTCCACCGCCTGTAAATAACGGACGGAAGCTTGTAGTGCTAGATGCCGGGCATGGAGCCAAGGACTCCGGAGCTGTAGGGGTTACAGGCAAATATGAGAAAAATTTCAATTTGGCAATTGTGCTGAAAGCAGCAGCGCTGCTCAAAAAAGAGAGCAATATTGATGTAGTGCTGACCCGCAGCGATGATACCTTCCTGGAGCTGAAAGACAGGGCGGGAATGGCGAACAATCTGAAGGCCGATCTGTTTATTTCCGTACATGCCAACAGCGGTTCCCCGGCAGCGACCGGAACGGAGACCTATTATCAGCGGGATGCCAGCAAGGCGCTGGCGAATGTGATGCATAAGTACCTTGTCCAGGCGACCGGACTTAGCGACCGGGGCGTGCGGTACGGGAATTTCCATGTTATCCGGGAAACTACCATGCCGGCTGTTCTGCTTGAGGTAGGTTATCTCAGCAATAAAGGAGATGAGGCATTGCTGTTCTCCGATGCTTTACAGAATAAGGTTGCTGCTGGTATTGTCAGCGGAATTAAGGAATATCTCGGACTATAGCAGCGGCCATGCGGCTTTGTCTGCCAATATTCATCCAGAGGGGGTAAATGTTGATGAATAACAAATTAACATATGCTGGAATTTCGGCGCTGCTTCTGCTTGTGATCGCAGGCTGCGGTGAGAAGCCGGCAGCGGCACCGGCAAATGAAGGCGTGCAAGCTTCACCCGCAGTTGTGAACGGAGCTGGAAGCAATAACGAAGGGCAAGATGCGTCTGCTACAGCTACACCTACGGCAACGCCACAGCCAACTGCCGAAAGTACGGCACCCGCTGCAACTCAGCAGCCGGAAGCGCCGGAGAAAAAGAGCGAGAGCATATCTGTATACTATACGGACCCGCAGCAAATGGAGCTGCTTACGGCTAAAGTCAAGATAAGCTTTGCAGATGATGTGGAGAAATACAGTGAAGCCTATAAAGCGCTGCAAAGCAGTGATAAAGCGGACCAGATTCCTTTATGGGGGAAAATCGAGCTTAAATCGCTTAAATTTGCCGATGGGCAGATTCAGATGGACATTCATAAGCCGGACGAAGCGCAGCTTGGTGCCGGCGGCGAAGCTTTTGCCATTAGTGCGTTGACCCAAACGTTCTTCCAATTCAAAGAAGTGAAGAGTATTGAAGTTCTGGTGGATGGACAGCAAGTGGAGAGCTTGATGGGCCATGTTGATTTGCTGCACCCTATGACCAGAGACAATAGCGGTGTTTAAGAGGGGATGCAGGAATTGAATGGCAGACTGACGAAATGATGTATATGACATTCAAATGAATCATGGAGAGGGGAATAATCTATTGTCCGGGCAAAAAAGGTCAAAACGTTCCATTCAAACGTATTCTACTCAAGCGGTAACTGCCTTGCTGGCCGGCGCGATGGTGCTTGGCGGAGCGGGAGCCGCTTTTGCCGATAACGCTACACCAGCAGCACCAGCCTCATCTAACATATCCGCCCAAGCTGCGGCAACAGGAATATTCACCGATGTCAAAGCGGGCTTTTGGGCTGAAAAGCATATCTACAAGCTGGCCTCCCAAGGAATTGTAGTGGGAAATAACGGCTTATTCCGTCCGGGCGATTCCGTTACCCAGCAGGAGGCGGTGCTGATGGCACTGCGCTTCATGAAGCTGCAAGGCAATGTAAATACCAGCACGGATGTTGTGCTGCCAACGGACTTCCAGGTTACAAACTACTATAAGCCTTATGTCGTGCTGGCGTTCCAGCAGGGTTTGCTGGACAAGACAGTTGAGATGGCTGCTGACAATCTGAAAACCTCCTGGGGAGAACGGAAAGCCAGCCGCGAGTGGGTTGCTGAATTATTGATCCGGGCGCTCGGTAAAAGCGCAGAGGCTGCTTCAGCAGCCACAAAGCCAACCAGCTTCGCGGATGATGCCAAGGTGACTGCGAACAAACGGGGTTACATTAATACCGCGGTGAATTTGGGGCTTGCCAACGGACTGGACGGGAACCGTTTTGATCCGCAGGGAGCTGTTACCCGTGCGCAACTGGCAACCTTCTTCAGCCGGGCTGAAGCACACAATACACTGGATTATGACAACACTGCCAAAGGAAGTATAAGTGCGCTCAAAGACGGCAAGCTGACCCTGTTCAGCAATGGGGTTACCTCTGTCTTCAACCTGACTTACGGCACTGCCTACTTCAACAGCACTTCCGATACAAGAATTAATCTTAGCGACATTAAGCCCTATACGAAGGTAACCGTCATCGGTGCTACTTATAATGCTGCTTACGTAGAGCTAACTGATCCTACACCTCAGGTCCAGACAATTGAAGGAACCTTTGCCAAAAGCACTCCGGTAACGCTCTGGCTGGATTCTCCTGCCGGATATGATCAATACAGCTATGATGCGAACACTTCCTTTGTAGATGTGAACGGAGCTGCAATTACGCCAGGCTCAATCGCTGCCGCAAGCAAGGTTACCCTGCTTCGTGAAACCTTCAGCGGAGCAAATAAGATTGTCAAGGTTCAGGTGACATCTGGGTTTGTGAACAAGACGGCAACAGGCACTATTCAAAGTGTCGATACAGCCCAGAAGAGCATCACGTTCAAAGCTGCTGATGGGACTGCGGAAACCTTCAAATGGGAGGATGGCACTTCTCTCTTCAGCTCGCAAAACGCCGTGCTGCTGCCGGCCGATCTGAAGGTGGGTGCTTCGGTCAAATATACGATTAAGGATAATATTATCCGGACAGTAGAAGTGACTTCAGGGGTGGAACGCACCGTGCAGGGATCGGTTACTGAACTGACCAGTTCCTCCATTGTATACAAAAAGTCTGATGGTTCCCGTGAAGTGAAGCTGCTGGGAACCACACCGGCAATTGTCATACCGAACGTAACTTCTCCTGTCATTGGCGACATTATTGCCGATGCAGCGGCTGGAGACAACGTTCAAATTACACTTAACAGCAGTGATCAGGTAACCAAGATTGAAGTGCTGAGCCGGCAGATTGACCAGTTTACCGGGGCAACGGTGGTTGACTACAGTGCGAAGACACAGCTTTTGACGGTTATGGATACCAATAATAAAGCTCATCTGGTGCAACTGGATGCGAAGACCAAGCTAGCCTATGATGGCGTAGCTACCACATCCCTTACCAATATGGGATATAATCTGACCGAAGGCCGCAAGGTGGATGTTGTGGCTGCCGGACAACGTGCAATTTCTGTAGAGACAAGCACCAAATATACAGGGGTATTGACCGCAGTGAATACTACAACACGGATCATGACCCTGAAGCTGGCTAATGGTCAGACGATAAATCTGTCTTACCCGCAAGGAGTGGATTTCTTCGGACGGACTTCTCTTGCAGTTACGGATGTTGCTCTGGGCAGCTCAGTGACTGCGGTACTGGCCGGAAATCAGGATATTGTTTCGCTTCTCCGTGTAAATTCGGCTGTACAGCTTGAAATTACTACGGTCAATGCAGCGGCTAACAAGCTGGGGGTTAAGTGGTCTGGAGGAGCTACCGAGATTTATACCGTATCGGCAGCCTTGACCAATGAATCCGCTCAGACCATCAAGATCAGCGATCTGAAGGTGGGAGATTTCATTAATGTTGGATTTGACGGCAGCACCCCGATTACTGTTCAGACGGTTAAGCTTACCACAGGCCAGGTGACGGCGGTGGATGCCGCTGCCGGCACGTTGACCGTGAAGGATTACACAGGTGCTGTACAGAGCCTTAAGGCCAGCGGGGGCGTTAAAATTATTAAGGGTGGCGTTACTACGACAACACTTGGCACACTCACTGCGTCAGACCGCGTGGAAGTGCGCAAGGATGCTGACGGTGCACTTATTATTCGCGTCTTCACACAGTCGAGCCGGGTCTTCTCAAGTTATGAGAGTGCAAGCGGAGAGCTTATCGCCAAGCGGGCTACTCTAGATGAGACTTACCGCTTCCCGCTTGGTCCAAATGTATATATTCATCAAGGAGACACGACATTATCCGTGCAATCTCTCAAAGAAAATGATAATATTATAATGTATTTCAATAATGACGTTGTTGTTGAAATTGCGAAACAATAAGGGCTTGGTGATTTTCCGTGTGAAGCACCGTCTTGATACAGGCATTATGCCTGCATCAAGACGTTTTTTTTGAAAGATATGAATTTATGTTGTAACATAAATATTCCTTATCTTTCTTGCAGAAACGGTACCGTCCCGCTTAAGGACAGTGAAGCCGTTCCAACTTGAAATTAGGGAAGTTGTATCCGTCCGGCTTGCCCGGATGGTAACACTTCGTGGAGGGGACGCTATGAAAGCTGCAGAGGTCCGCCACATTCTGGACACCATTGGAGACCTGTTCCCTGATGCACATTGCGAGCTGAATCACAGCAATGCTTTTGAATTAACAATAGCAGTGCTGCTCTCAGCCCAATGTACGGATGCAACAGTGAACAAAGTAACCGAGGACCTGTTCCAAAAGTACAAGTCCCCGCTAGACTATGTTTCTGTACCGGTTGGGGAACTCGAGGCAGATATCCGGCGTATCGGGTTATACCGCAACAAAGCCAAGCATATTCAAAGCCTTTGCTCGATTCTGATTGAGCAGTATGGCGGAGAGGTGCCGCAGAGCCATGAACTGCTGGTTACTCTGCCGGGTGTTGGGCGCAAGACCGCTAATGTTGTAGTGTCCAATGCGTTTGGAGTCCCGGCTATTGCCGTAGATACACATGTGGAACGGGTGGCTAAGAGGCTTGCGCTAGCGGGCTGGAAGGACTCTGTGCTGGAAGTGGAGAAGAAGCTGATGAAGGCGGTGCCGCGGGACGAGTGGACATTAACCCATCACCGGCTGATCTTTTTCGGACGATATCATTGCAAAGCACAGAATCCTAAGTGTCAGGTTTGCCCGCTGCTGGATGTTTGCCGGGAGGGCAAAAAACGTATGAAACCGGCTGTAGCTAGAAAAGCTAACAGTCATACGGCAAAAACAAGCTAAGAGTTAGAGATGAAGAAGAGGATGGGATTGAGATGAAGTGCATTTCTGTATATACCGATAATTTTGAAGCATTTTCCGATATTTTTGAACGGGTGGTAGAAAGCCCGCTTGAGGAAAATGAAGAGCAGGAAGTGGAAGGCATTACAATCAGCCATTCCGGCGATGTGCCTGAGCATTACCTGGAGCGCATGTCCCAGAAACCGGAAGTTGTTGTGATGAAGGACAAATCGCGCGGGTTGACCATTCTGCAGCATGGCAAGGTATTCGAAATTCTGCTGCCAGTACTGGAAACAGCTTAATCTGTCCGTTACTGTACAAATAATTATAAGTGAATGCCAAAAGGAGTCGGCCCGCGGGCCGGCTCCTTTTGGTTGCAAGGTAAGAATGCATATACTTCACATCATAAATTAGGCTGATCTGACTGAAGTAACTGAAGAATATCAGAGCACAGCCCCACTGCAAATGCCGAAGCTCCATGTGATGAATCATCATTACTCTTCTGGCGCTGCGGGGTTACTGTTACTTTCAACAAATGTTGTCAGGAGAGACAGCTTGTCATCCCAGTAGACATTGAAGAAGGAAAGCCAGTCTCTCAGCTCAGCCAGCGGCTCAGGTTCTAGCCTGTACCGTGTCTCCCTCCCCACCCGTTGACGGCTTACGAGACCCGCATCTGTCAATATATGCAGATGTTTGTTAACGGCTGTGCGTGAGAGCGGAAAGTTCTCGGAGATGGCAAAAATAGGCATGTCTCTGCCGGCAAGCAGCTTCAGTACGCTCCGGCGGGTGGGATCGGCGATAGCATGGAATACATCGTGCTGTGCTGCAGGAGCTGACACGGTCAGGCCTCTGCGTAGGCGACGAGTTTGTCCTTGACGATGCTCTCCCAGCCGCTATTCATGATGCCGCGGATGATTGTATGAGGTTGTCCAAATTCGGTGACCTTTGCTTCATCCCAGCCTGAATGAATAAGTGTAAATTCGGTCTGTCTGTTCTCCAGCTCTTTCAACTCAAACACGAGATGCCAGTCTTTCCCCCAGTCGAAGCCAAGCCGGTAAGGCGGCTCAATGTCGGTGACTTTGCAAGGCGAATCGCCGAATTGACCGGACCGGAGAATAAACTCATGGCCCAGGGCCGGTTCAAATGTATTGTCCATCCACCAGGCTGCCAGTCCCTCCGAGGTTGCAACAGCCTTCCATACTTTTTCAATGGGAGCATTCAGAACTACAGTTTTACGAACTTCGGGTAATGTCTTATCCATGTGTATTATTCCCTCCTGGTGGTATAACGTCTTTGTGATTTCGCTTTAATAATAACACCTTTAGGTGTTGCTTTGCAATCTTTCGTGAAGGATAATAGGGGATTTTGTAAATAGTTATCATTTGAATTGTGGCAAATCGGTGATAAAATGTAATTATTCTATTGTGAGTATACGAATCAGGGTATAGAAGGTGGGAATGAAAGTGGGAGCGGAAAGGGCCAAGATGGTGAAAGAAATCCGGGAAGAGTCGCCTTTTACTCTGTTAAGAGAGCTTATGGAACGGTGGGAAGACCCGGTTGCGGAACGGATTATTGCCGATCTGCAGGCAAAAGCTGCTGCGGGTGAGCTGACTCTGGCTTTTTGCGGGCATTTCTCGGCGGGAAAATCGAGCATGATCAATCAGCTATGCGGCAGTCCTGTGCTGCCCTCCGGTCCGGTTCCTACCAGTGCCAATATCGTCTCTATCCGTAACGGAGCACCGCGTGTTCTGCTCTATGCTAAGGCAATTGAGCCGGGAGAGGAGCCTTCTGCCCGGGAGATTACCCCCGATCAGCTTCAGGAGTATTGCCGTAGAGGCGGCGACTACTCAGCCATTGATGTCTGGGAGAATGTACCGCTGCTGGGGGCACACGGGGTATTGATGGATACTCCGGGCGTTGATTCTACCGATAGCGGACATCAGGCAGCCACGCATTCTGCGCTTCATCTGGCCGATGTTGTGTTCTATGTGATGGATTACAATCATGTGCAGTCCGAGAATAATCTGGCGTTTGCCAAAGCTCTCAGCGATTGGGGCAAACCTCTGTATCTTATCGTCAATCAAATTGATAAGCACCGTGAACGGGAAATCACAATGGAGCTGTACCGGGAGCAATTGGAAAGCGCTTTCGGACAATGGGGCATTCAATCGGCCGGAATTCTCTTCACTTCGCTAAAGGCCGGGGATCATCCGCTTAATCAATGGGATGACTTGATCACCGTGATTGCCTCCTTGCTGGAACAAAGGGAAGCGCTGCTGCAGTTCAGCCTGTCCCGCTCCCTGCATCATAGTGCGGACGCTGCGCTTGCCGCTTACCGGCAGGAGCAGCAGGAAGAGCGGGAGCAGCTTCAGGAAGAGGCGGGCTCTGCGGATATGGATACCGTGGAGCGCGGGCTTATCCAATGCGGGGAGGAGCGCGAGGCAATCAGCGGGCTTGCGGAGCAGTCGCGGCAGAATCTGCGCGCTGGCCTGGATGCGCTGCTGGGCAACAGCAGCCTGATGCCGGCAGAGGTCAGAGCGGCGGCGGGCGCGTATGCGGAAAGCGTCAGTCCCGGCTTCCGGCGGGGGCTGCTGTTCACCGCAGCGAAGCGGGAGAAGGAGCAGCAGAAACGTCTGGAAGCCTGGCATACGCTGCAGAGCCGTGAGGTTGCCGCCCAGCTTGAGTGGCATTTGCTTCAGCTCGTGCGGCAATGGGGAGAAGGCCTCGGACTCTGGGACGAGGCGGCGGACACGGCACTTAAGCAAGGGCTCCCGGCGGTGAGCCAGGATTTGCTGGCGGCTGCAGTGAAGCCGGGCACCGGGTTCTCCGGCGAGGCGCTGCTTAATCTCTGCCGCGCGCTCGCGGCTGAGATTAAGGCCGGCTTCCGCCGCGCCGCCCTGGCCTTCGGCGATGAGCTGCTGGCGAAGCTGCCGCCTATGCTGGACGAGCGGCGCGCGGAGCTTGCGCGCCGCGAGGCGGCCC
>NZ_KB910518.1:1796161-5170837 GCF_000374185.1 Paenibacillus sp. HW567
CGGAGCGTTCAGCGCCGGCAAATCCTCCTTCGCCAATGCACTGCTCGGCGAAGAGGTGCTGCCCGTGTCTCCGCATCCCGCCACGGCGGCGGTTAACCGCATATTGGCGCCGGAAGGAGACTTCCGTCACGCCAGCGCGGTTGTCGCCATGAAGACGGCGGAGGATTTCTGGGAGGACATCCTCCATTCCTTCAGCGTGCTGCAACTGGCCGCACCGCAGCGGCACTCGTGGACGGCTGCGGCCGCGAACGTCCAGGTCAGCGGGCTTCATCCTTCAGCGCTGCCGCATGCCGGATTTCTGCGGGCAGCCGCAGCGGGCTGGAAGGAGGCGGAGCCGCTCCTGGGAACGGTGCGTACCGTTGATCTGCAGGAATACCGCCTGCTCGTTGCCGAGGAGACACGCGCCTGCTACGTTCAGGGGATTGACCTGTATTATGACTGCCCTCTGACGGCAAGCGGCATTGTGCTCGTTGACACCCCGGGAGCGGATTCTCTGCATGCGCGTCATACCGGAGTAACCTTTGGTTACATGAAGAATGCGGACGCGATATGTTTTGTGACCTATTATAATCATGCCTTCTCCAAGGCGGACCGGGGGTTGCTCGCCCAGCTTGGGCGGATTAAAGACAGCTTCGCGCTGGATAAAATGTTCTTCATCATTAACGCCTCCGATTTGGCAAAGGATGAAGCGGAGCTGGAGGAGGTCCGGCAGCATGTCGCGCAGAATCTGCGTGCCGGAGGCTTGAACGCACCCAGAATGTATGCGTTGTCCAGTCTGCTCGCGCTGGAGGGCAAGACCGCAAACCGCCAGGATGGGTATGAGGCGTCCCGGTTCGCCGGCTTCGAGCAGGCGCTTGCGGATTTCGCGGGTGGAGAGCTGCCCCGGTTGTCGCTGGCATCAGCCAGAGAAAGCCTGGTCTCGGTGCGCCGCCGTGCCGGGGAATGGCTGGAGACCGCCAAGCTTGCTGCGGGCCAGCGTGAAGCGGGGATGCGCAAGCTGCTGGAGCAGCGCCAGCAGGCGGAGCTGCGGCTGGCAGCGCTGGAAGCTGAGGAGCGTCCGCGCCGCGATCTGCGCCGGGAAGGCGAGGAGCTGTTCTATCATGTCCGCCAGCGGCTTGCCTTTTCCTTCGGCCGTTTCTTTCAGGAATCGTTCCATCCTTCCCTGCTTCGGGAGGATGGCGGTCATCTGAAAGAAATCTTTACAGCCTGTGGAAGAGAACTTGAACGCACGGTCCGGCGTGAGCTGGAACAGGAATTGTGGGCAACTACGCTGCGCCTGGAAGCAGCAGGGATCAGACTTGTGCATACGGCGGCGGTATCGGCAGCCGAAGAGCTGTCCATACCGCCGGAGGAGCTTCGGTACTTGGAAAATGGTAATGAACGCTGGAATTCTCCAGCCAAGCTGGAAGCCGATCTCGCGCCGCTGGATTGGCCGGCGCTGTGGAGCCGGTTCAAATCGCCGCGCCATTTCTTCGAAGGTCCGGGACGGAACGAGGTAAGAGCTGCGGCGGAGCCTTGGCTTAAGGATGCTGTAGCCGGGGCTTGTTCAGGGCTTGAAAGCTACCTGCTGGATTTCTACGCAGAGGCCTTGGAGGCAGCCTTATCCCGTGCGGCGCTTGCGCTGCGCGAGAGTCTCGCTGAACGAGAGGCAGCCATGAAGGAACTGCTGAAAGGGGGTGATTCCGCAGAGCATTGGAGGCATCTCAGCACAGAATTGCTGCGGCTGGAAGCAGCTTTCGACAATATCATGGACAATGATCTGTGAAGATTGTAGGAAAATGTCGAAGAAGACTTGCATTCTGACGGATGATGGAAGAAAATAAAGGAGCCTGAAAATTTACAATTGAAACTGCCTCGTTTACAGAAAACTAGAACGCCGCAGTTAAATTGCCGAAAGAGGTTGGAATCGACCATGTGGGGAGCTCCTTTTTCAGCCCAGAGCCGTAAGCTGCTGCTCTTGGGCAGTGGAGAATTGGGCAAGGAAGTCATTATCGAAGCTCAGCGCCTTGGCGTAGAGACCGTAGCTGTGGATCGTTATGAAGCTGCACCGGCGATGGGAGTGGCCCATCGTTCCCATGTTATTGATATGCTTGACGCGGAAGCGCTGAAGAAGCTCATTCGTGCCGAGAAGCCCGATCTGATTGTGCCGGAGATTGAAGCGATTGCGACTCACGCACTGCTGGAACTGGAGGAAGAAGGTTTCTTCGTAGTTCCTACTGCCCGTGCGGCCCGGTTGACTATGGACCGGGAAGGCATCCGCAGGCTTGCCGCAGAAGAGCTTGGCCTGCCAACCGCAGCTTACCGTTTCGCTGACAGTCTGGACGAGCTGCGCCAGGCGGTGGAAGAGCTCGGCACACCTTGCGTGATTAAGCCGATTATGAGCTCTTCCGGCAAAGGGCAGAGCATCTGCAAGCAGCCGGAGGATGCGGAGAGCTGCTGGAATACCGCGCTCGAAGGAGCGCGTGCCAAAGGCACCCGCGTCATTGTCGAAGGGTTCGTCACCTTTGAGAGCGAGATTACACTCCTGACTGTGCGTTCTGTAAGCGGGACTGTATTTTGTCCTCCCATCGGCCATATTCAGAAGGATGGCGATTATGTAGAGTCCTGGCAGCCGCATCACATGAGTGAGCCGCAGCTCGCCGAGGCCCAGGCTATCGCCAAGGCGGTAACCGATCAGCTCGGCGGATATGGAATATTTGGCGTGGAACTCTTTCTTACGGATCAGGGGGTACTCTTCAGCGAAGTTTCGCCAAGACCCCATGATACCGGCATGGTTACAATGATTACACAGGATTTATCGGAATTTGCTCTGCATGTCAGAGCCATTCTTGGATTTCCGCTGGACTCGGTGCATTTGCTGACACCGGGCGCATCAGCTACCCTGAAGGCAGAAGCAGCCGGACAAGCTTTTAGAGTAACCGGAATCGGCGAAGCGCTCGCGCTTCCCCGTACACAGATTAGGGTGTTCGGCAAACCGGAGGTTCGCCCTGGACGGCGGATGGCCGTAGCGTTAAGTGCGGCGGAAGATGTGGAAATCGCGCGGACAGCAGCCAAGCAGGCGGCGTCTATGCTAAAAGTGGAGGGAATTGAGGATGAACAGTAGTACTCAGGAGCAGGTACTGCAAATTCGCAAATGCGGCATGAATGATCTGGAGAAAGTGACAGCCCTTCTGCGGGAATTCGGTTATCCGACAACGCTTAGCGTGATGAAAGAGAGAATGGAAGACATGGAGAATGATCCGTTCCATTGCACACTGGTTGCAGAGCTTGATAACGAAGTTGTGGGAATGGTTGGACTCCGGCAGGTGAAATCCTATTACAAGCATGCGGATTGTATTATGGAGATTACCGCGCTGATCGTATCAGAGGAGCATAGAGGAAACGGCCTTGGCAAAAGACTGGTCGCTTCAGCCGAAGAACGGGCCCGCCAGCAGGGCTGCTGCCAGTTGTTCCTGAGAAGCGGCAATCGTGTAGAGCGCGCACCGGCACATGCATTCTACCGCCACATCGGCTTCGAAAAAATCGCCGGCTACCGCTTTAACAAAACCTTGCTATAATCCTATACGTTACCGATCATCCCATCCCGGTCCAAGCGGGATGGTTTTTTTTATATGTTTCACGCTATAAATTATCCTTCTATATCTCGTGGAAAGAATTTATTCATTGATGTCGCTTTTATGCAATACGGCAAACGGGATTCCTGGGCGAAATGCGCGGCCTATTGATTTGACAATATGGAAATATCAATTTGAAAGCGGGAGCAAGGAGGCGGTCCTTCTAGCTCTTTCAGTCTATCAAAATTGTGACAAAGGTTTTGGCTATGCACTGGAGGCGGTCTGGACAAATTGAAGTCCATGAGCTTGGCGGTTATTGCACCTTTCTTCGAGGTGTGGAGCGTGCAAAGTTAACGGACAAATATGATTGCGTTTTTCTCGCAGACAGGCTGGAAAAGTTGGTGAATGACGCTATTGAGCGGGCTCATGGCAAATGGCCGGTGTACTCCATGAGACCGTCCATGTATTTTTCGTCTCCGGCAAGTATTTTTTACAAAGAGAACGAAGAGGTTCAAAAACAAAGAACTGTCCTAAACCACAAAAGCGGCTCTTTGGACAGTTCTTTTTGACGCGCTTATTTCTGCTTAGTGCATGAACCTGCAAGCCAAATGCTAATTTGCGGCCTCAATCCCTATATGCGAATAAGAGGCAAAGTCGAACAATCCCCGGTCGGTCAGCTTCAGCTCGGGGATTACCGGCAGCGCCAGAAAGGAGAGCGCGAGAAAAGGATTGAAGTGTTCCGGTGCGCCAATCTCGCGCAAGGCTGCGTAGAGCTGCTTCATTTCAGCGTACACCTGCTCATAGCCTTGCTCCGACAGCAGTCCGGCGACTGGAAGCGGCAGGGAGGCGAGAATGGTATCGCCGGATACAACGGTTAAGCCGCCGTTCATTGCGGCAATATGGCGGATTGCGGTGAACAGCTCCTGATCGGAGACACCCGCAGCGATGATATTATGTGAATCATGGGCTACGCTTGAGGCGATGGCTCCTTTGGCGAACCCGAAGCCCTTGACGATGCCAAGGCCTATATTGCCTGTACCCGTATGCCTCTCCACGACAGCCAGCTTCAACTGGTCGTGCAGGACTGAAGGGGCAAAGAGGCCGTTCTTCACCTGTACTTTCTCTTTTAAATGGCGGGTGACGATGGAATTCGGGATGATCCCAATAACGTTGCATGTATCCGATTGAAGGGGGATAGCCAAATTCCCAAGCTGAAAATCAGTCAGGCGGCAGCTCTCGATAATGGTCTTTGGTGTCTCTGCCGCTGTATTTCCCGGGAAAGCTTCAGTGACTGGCTTTCCTTGTACTACGACACATTCGCCGTGCTTATACACCTCTGCAATGGAGAGTGAATTCAGGTCGTCCAGCAGCACGAGGTCGGCCCGGTAACCCGGACCGATGGCCCCTCTGTCCTGAAGGCCGAAGCACTCGGCGGCATTTAAGGTTGCCATTTGAATGGCTGTAATGGGATTCAAGCCTTTGCTGATGGCAAGCCGGATGTTGTGGTCCACGCTGCCTTCCTCCAGCAGATCGTCGATTAATTTATCGTCGGTGACGAACAGGCATCTTCTGGCATTCTGTGCGGTGACCGCCGGCAGCAGGGCTTCGAGGTCTTTGGCGGCAGTTCCCTCGCGTATCATGAGGTACATGCCGAGGTCGAGGCGCTGTTTTGCTTCTTCCGCATTTATGCATTCATGATCGGTCCGGATGCCTGCCGCCCGGAAAATGTTCACGTCCTCCCTTGCGATCCCGGCGGCATGTCCGTCGATCAGCTTCCCCTGGTCCAGCGCACCGGATAGTTTGTCCAGCATCCCGGAATCCGGCCCGGCCAGTGCAGGGAAATCCATCACTTCTGCAAGCCCCAGTACTTTAGGGTTCGCATAGAGGGGATTCAGGTCAGCGGCCTTCAGCTCGGCTGCACAGGTTTCGAACGTTGTCGCCGGCACACAAGAGGGAAGCATAACGAAAATATCTACAGGCAGGTCGTTTGAGCGCTCCAGCATGTATTCAATGCCCTTCACCCCGGCTACGCTGCCAATCTCGTGCGGATCGGTGACAACTGCCGTTACGCCGTGCTGCAGCACCACTTTGGCGAATTCCTGCGGGGTCAGCATGGAGCTTTCAATATGCACATGCCCGTCAATCAGGCCGGGAATAATCCATTTACCGGCGGCGTCTGCCGTCCGCTTGCCTTCATAGGAGCCGATGCCGGCAATGTAGCCGTCAACGATGGCAATATCGCCCTCCATAAGCTCGCCTGTAAATACATTGACAATCTTTCCGCCCTTGATCACGAGATCTGCGGGGATTTGCTTACCCGCTACCTGAATCCGTCTTGCAAGCAGATTTTGATTGCTGTTCATAGACTCCACATCCTTTGTTGTTGTTATAATGCACTTCTTAGTACAGTTCTAAATCTGTGGCTTAGAGTGAAGCCTTTGTGGTTGAGGGAGAGAAGGACTCGTCGTATCCATCCTTCGGTTCCTTGTGGACCGTAAGGCCCTTATTTTCCCGAAAGGATATATTTGCCCGAGGGAGCGGACCGTAAAGCGCTTATTACCTCTTCGGCAGGTGCATTTGGGGTGATTGTCCGCGCATAAAGGCTCTGGAGTCCGTCCACTTGCGGAAAAAGTACCTCTAGTAGAAATAAGAGCTGCTCGGTCCGTTTACAAACGGGGCAGATTCTTCCGATTAGGAGATGATTCTGTCCGTGGGGCCTGGTACGCCTGCAGCGTAATCTCCACACCCTAATCCGTTCCGCGGAGTATCATTTGAACTCGAGTATTCAGAGTCTGACGATCTTACTGGCCGGATACGCCAAAAAATCCTGATTACAAAAAAACGCCGGCGGCATTTTTTTGTAATCAGGATTTTACGGTTCCTGGTAGAGACCCTCAGCCCATATCGCCAAAGTTATACAAAATGATACGTTTAATAGTATGCGAGAACGCCGTTAATATCAAGATTACAGATTATGTTATGTTGCAGATGGGCAGATTAGGCACACAACTCCGCTCCCGCCCATATTCTATAGGCATAAGGCTATGGTAAAGGGGAGCGACTGGATGCTGAGGATAAGGCTGAATGAGCTGGGAAAAGGAATGGATAGCGGCCTCTTGCAGGCCGAGGTGTGGCGCTGGGACGGCATCGGCTGGAATGAGGCTATCGTGCAGCAGGAGGAGGATTTTATCCGTGCGGATGACGATTTGTTCGTAACCATCCCCGCAGAGCCGGGGTTATACCGAGTGAATTACTCCAAAAAACCTTTGGAGCCGCTGCTCATTCTGTCTGAGCTGGAGGAGGCTGAGCTGCGGGCGGAAGTGCTGCATCCGGCACCTTTTAACCTGAAAGAGGGCACGCTGTGGGGGTACATTAACAATGAAGGCCGGACAGTCATTGAGCCGAGATACGAATATGCCGAGGAATTTCAGGCGAACGGGCTGGCAATTGTGCAGCGCAAGGACAAGAGCGGGTTGATCGACAGCACCGGCAGGGAAAAGGTGAAGCCAATCTATTCCTTTATTGCCCCTTTTTCCGAAGGCCGGGCCGTTGTCTCCGATGCGAAAGGGTATACGTTCATTGATGAAAAAGGCAAGGAGGTCACTCCGGCGCGGTATGATTATTTGAATTCGCTGCATGAAGGGCGGGCGCTGTTCTCCAGACAGAGTCCTTCGGACGGTTCCCGCTACGGCTATTTGGATGCACAAGGCAAGGAAGTGCTGCCTGCTGTCTACGAGGATGGCGGAGATTTCGAGGACGGTATGGCGCTGGTCAAAATCAAAGCAGGGGAGTTCGCGCTGATTAATCCGCAGGGAGTTGTGCAGCACACGTACAATTATCCTTTTGTAGGCAATCCGGGTGAAGGGCTGCTTGCTTTTCAGGCCGAGGAGAACGGCAAATACGGCTATCTCCGCACGGACGGCACAATTGCCATACCGCCTCAATTCACGTCCGCGCTGCCTTTTTCCGGGGGCCGTGCAGTGATTAATACCGCGCCGGACTTCGGCAACGCCTACGGGCTTATAGATATGCAGGGCAAGCCGGTTATTCCGGCCACCTATGATGTTGTGCTGCAGCTTGGGGAAGACCGGGTGGCACTGGGAACACCGCTTGTTGCCGACCAGCCCTACCGGGGTGCCCGCTATGTTATCGCCGATGCGGTAACAGGAAGAATTCTAACCAATCACCCCTTGCTCGGTGTGAACAATTACCAGAATGGCCTTGCGTCCGTATACGATGCGAAGGACACCTATTTTATAGATAAAACCGGCAACAAATCTGCCCAGCCCCCCGTTGTTCCAGGCTCCGGCACATTGTCCTTCAGCGGCAGTCTGATCAGGGCGGATGTAGACCTGCGCACAGCCTATTATGACCGCAAGGGGAAGCTTGTTTGGCGGCAAAATGATGTCATTCCTTTAAGACCGCCCTATTCCGTTCTGGAGAAAAAATATCATCCAAACAGAGATTACCTGGTGTATTACCCCGTTGTAGAAGGTATCGCTATCACAAATGTGTCCAGAGAAGTGAACGACAAGCTGCGCAGTCTTTCACTTGCCGAGGGAGCAGGAACAGCCCAGGATTTCAGCTACACTGGCGATTTTTCCGTATCCTTCTTCCGTAAAATCCTTCTGGTGCTGGAGCTGAATGGCTACCGCTTTCCGTTTGGAGCCGCACACGGCATGCCCACCAAAATCTATACACACATTAATTTGAAGAACGGGAAGTTTTATAAGCTCGGCGATCTGTTCAAGCCAGGCAGCAGGTATGTACAGAAGCTCAGTGAAATTGTCGGCAAACAGATTGCGACCGATCCGCAGTACTCCTACGTCTTCCCCGACAGCTATAAAGGAATTACGGCCGATCAGCCCTTTTTTGTGGATGGGGAGGCGCTTTATCTGTATTTTGCCCCATATGAAATCGCCCCTTATTCAGCCGGGTTCCCAACCTTCCGTATCCCTTATGCGGAGATTATGGGCCTGATCTCGACCGAAGGCGAATTCTGGCAGTCTTTTCATTAATAAAAGCTTAGATCTATAAGAAACGGCAGCCGTTCCTGCGGGGAGGTGCCGTTTCTTTTTGATTTGAGGAGCAGACATGCTTGCGCAGGCAGCTTGGACAAACTGATCTCCAATCTACTAAATGTAAAAAATTAGAAGAGCACAGGTGAGAGATTTATGCTACAATAACTAAGGAACAGATTACAACTTTGTAATATTTGGTCCCGGAATTCCTGGCAGCTCAGACAATACAACAAGAACAAGGAGATGACAGAATGAAGAGCAAATCTTTAAGAGCAGTGATTGGTGGAAGTGTAGCGGCTGTTCTGGCATTAAGCATTTCGCTTCCATTACAAGCAAAGGCAGCGGCAGCACCTCAGGAGCTGACGGTTAGCACTTCCGGCTTCGCACAATTCATGCAATATTTGCAACAATATAGCTTCAAAGGAATTACTTTCGACGGATCAACCTTTACGTTCCAGCCGATTGTGATTTCCAAGCCGGTTACGACGGTTCCAGTACCCACAGAAGTACCGGCAGCAACACCGGTGCCAACAGCTAAACCAGCAGCAACGCCGGAGCCAACCGTTAAGCCTGTAGCAACGCCGGAGCCAACCGTTAAGCCCGTAGCAACGCCAGTGCCAACGGTTAAGCCTGTAGTTACGCCGGCACCAACAGCGAAGCCTGTGGCAACATCAGCACCGGCCGTATCGGTGGCAAACGGCACATTTACCCAGCAGATTGTGACCCTGGTCAACAAGGAACGCGCCGCAGCCGGATTGGCCCCAGTAGCCGCACTCGACAGCTTGAACAAAGTGGCGGCAGCGAAGGCGACCGATATGCGTTCGAATAATTACTTTTCGCATACTTCCCCTACGTATGGTTCACCGTTTGATATGATGTCCGCCTTCGGCGTCACTTATCAATATGCCGGTGAGAATATCGCTATGGGGCAGAAGACACCGCAGGAAGTAATGACAGCCTGGATGAATAGCAGCGGACACCGCGCGAACATTCTGAGTCCGAATTTCAATTATATCGGCGTAGGCTTCGACAATAATTATTGGGTTCAGGAATTTATCGGTAAATAATGCAGCTTTAAGAATGGATGGAAACCGTTCTCCGGCATGACTGGGGGGCGGTTTTTTTGTCGCTTCCATTTACAGTAAGATAAGGAGCCGCGCTTTGCATTTTTTGCATGTTAAGGATTTGCAAATTACGCATAGAAGAATTATGTTTATCTACATAGTTAAGAACTTTGTAAAATGTGGAACACTACAGAATAGAACGGCTACGGAGGGATAGCGTTGAAAGATTCCAAATGGACCTGGCGCAGTGTCAGCCTGATTTCCATAGCGGCAACCGTGCTTTTGCTGGTTGGGTTTGTGTACGCGGTGAACGATATTTTATTCCCGAAGGGAGAGGCGTCCTTTTCCTCGTTGCCGCAGCAGACAGCGGCTCCCGCAGTGCCAATCAGCAAAGAGGTAAGAATCATGGCGCTTGGCGACTCCTTGGCCAAAGGCACAGGCGACAACGAGGGCAGCGGTTTTGTCAAAAGAACAGTTGATGGTCTTGCGGCAAACGGCAATAAGGCAGAGCTTCTCGGAAATATGGGCATCAACGGTTTAACCACGGCAGGCCTGCAGAGCAAGCTGCAGGATGAAGGCGTGAAATACGCCCTGCGCCAGGCCAACGTCATTCTGCTCTCTATCGGCGGTAATGACCTTTTCAGAGGCGCCGATCTTCTGGGAAACGGCAATGAAGGCCAGCAAATCGCATCGCCCGACGCGAAAAGCCCGGCAAGCGAATCGCCGGATTCTACCGGGACAAGCACCAATGCTTCGGCAGACAAGAAAACCGGGACCGGGAACGCAGCCCAAAAATCGGGTTCATCCGGTACCGCTGCGGCGGCTAATGGCAGTGAAGAAATAACGCCGGAATCGCTGCTGGCTGCTCTGCCTGAAGCTGCGAAACGGCTGGGCGTCATTCTTGACCGGATTGCGGAGATCAATCCTAACGCACAAATTTATTATCTGGGACTCTATAATCCCTTCGGAGATGTTCCCGAGCTGCTCGTCCCCGGCAATCAGGCGGTAACGGCCTGGAACAATGCAGCAATGGACATTATCAATAAACGTAGCAACATGACGCTCGTTCCGACCTTCGATTTATTCAACCGCCACTGGCAGAGCTATCTGTCCAGCGACCATTTCCATCCGAACGGCAATGGTTATCAGCGGATCAGCGAGCGGATCGTACAAGCTGTGCGGTAAGCTCCATTGTACCCGCAGACATCTGAAATGAACACAACGGGGAGCTGTGAGGAAGATGACAAATGAAAAGAGCGGCGGCTCCGGGGCAATCGTGCTCTCCGTCGAGAATGTCCGTAAAAAAATTGGCCGCAAATGGATTATTAATGATGTTACCTTTGATGTCCGGGAAGGCGAGATTTTTGGTTTCCTTGGCCCGAATGGGGCCGGCAAAACGACAACCATCCGCATGCTGGTCGATCTGATCCGGCCGAGCGAAGGCAAGATTACCGTCTGCGGCTACAATGTGAACCGTGATCCTGAAAAAGCGCTGCAATATGTCGGCTCCATTGTGGAGAATCCCGAGGTATATACCTACCTGACCGGCTGGGAGAACCTGCAGCATTTTGCCCGTATGCAGCCGGGGGTGGATCAGGCCCGAATCGCCGAGGTGGTGGATATTGTCCGGCTGGACCAGCGGATTCATGATAAGGTAAGCACATATTCGCTGGGAATGCGGCAACGTCTGGGCATAGCCCAGGCGCTGCTGGGACGGCCCCGGCTCCTGATTCTGGATGAGCCGACGAACGGGCTTGATCCTAAGGGGATCAAGGAGCTGCGTGAATTCATCCGCCAGCTTGCAGACGAAGGGCTTGCCGTATTTGTCTCCAGCCATCTGCTGAGCGAAATTCAGCTCCTGTGCGACCGTGTCGCAATCATCAGCAAGGGGCGTGTGCTGGCTGTGGGCGGGGTGGAAGAGCTGGTTACCCGCAACTCCCCGTATGTGTTATGGGAGCTGGAGCCTTTTGACAGAGCAAAGAAGCTTTTAGCCGGAAGACCGGATGTTTCACTGCTGGAGCTGGACGAGGTTACGCTGGATGATTCCATCACTGCCGGCATGGGGCCGAATTCTTTTATCACGGCTATGGATGAGGACTTGATCCCCGAGATTGTCGCCATATTGGTTACCGACGAAGTGGAAGTAAGGGCCGTGCATAAAATCAACCCCACACTGGAACAGCTATTCTTGAAGCTAACGGAAGGTGAATCCATTGACTAATCTGTTGCCGCTCATCCGTAATGAGTGCCTGAAGATCATTAAGAAGAAACGTTTTTATGTAATCCTGCTGATTCTGCTCGTACTCGTGCCCATGTTCACTTATGCTCAGATGCGGGTCGCCGAGCGCAGCCGGGACAAATTCAATTCGGACTGGAGGCTGGAAATCCAGCAGCAGATTACCGACAACCAGAACTCCCTCGGCAGCGACCGGATTCCCGAGGAATGGAAATCGTACCGGAAGATTTTTGTCCAGCAGCTACAGTATTATCTTGATCATGATGTTAATCCAAATGAACCCAGTGGTGTAACCTTCACCCGTGAATTTCTGGACAATTCGGTATCTTTGTTTATTCCGCTGCTGATTATGGCTGTGGCCTCCGATCTGGTCTCCGGGGAACGGACCACCGGAACAATCAAAATGCTCCTGACCCGGCCGGTCAAACGCTGGAAGGTGCTGTTCAGCAAAATGGCGGCACTGCTGATGTTCGTCTCGCTGATTGTCCTCTCGGTCTTTGTGATCAGCTATCTTATTTCCGGTCTTGCTTTTGGATACAAGGGGTTCAACGTTCCTGTCTTTACAGGCTTCCAGCTCAGCGGAGATACCGTTAATATGTCTACCGTGCATGCAGTGCCGCAGTGGAAGTATCTGCTGATGCAAGGCGGGCTCATCTGGTTCGTCAGCATTGTCGTTGCGCTCCTGGCCTTCATGGTGTCGGTGCTGGTGCGCAGCACGGCTGCAAGCATCGTGGTGATGATGGCGGCGCTGATTGCGGGTACGATTCTGACTAATATGGCCTCGGCATGGAGCACGGCAAAATATTTATTTATGGTCAACCTGGGGCTGACCGGATATTTGGCGGGGACGCCTGCGCCGATTGAGGGAATGACCTTGTCTTTTTCCATGGCTGTGCTGGCTGTTTGGGGAGTCGTTTCGGTGATCATTTCCTTCGCCGTCTTTACGAAACGGGATATTTTGAATTAGAATGTACAAAGTGAACGAAACGTTTGTTTGCATATTGCAGGGTAGAGAGAAAAAGAAGGAGGAGCATGAATGCTCGAACAGATCGATATGTTTGCAAAAGTCTCCAAGAACGGCGAAGCTGCCGGCACTGGATACGATGCTGACGACATTCAAGTGCTCGAAGGTCTGGTTGCGGTACGCAAACGGCCCGGCATGTATATCGGCAGTACGAGTTCCTCGGGACTGCACCATCTCGTATGGGAAATAGTGGATAATGCGGTAGATGAACATTTGGCTAAGTTTTGCTCAAAGATTGATATTACACTGCGCAAGGACGGCTCAGTTACCGTTCTGGACAACGGGCGCGGGATTCCGACCGGAATGCACAAGACAGGAGTGCCAACGCCTCAGGTGGTATTTACCATTCTGCATGCGGGCGGTAAGTTTGGCGGTTCCGGCTACAAAAAATCGGGGGGACTGCATGGCGTAGGCGCTTCTGTGACCAATGCACTGTCCGAATGGCTGGAGGTTGAGATTTACCGGGAAGGCAAAATCCATCGCCAGCGCTTCGAATATTGGGTGGACAGCAATGGGAAAGAGCATGTCGGTGAGCCTGTGACCGGCCTTGAGATTCTGGGAAATACGAATAAGACCGGTTCGAAGATCACCTTCAAGCCGGATATTCGCGTCTTTGCAAATGGCATTGCTCTCAACTACGATACGCTGGCAGAGCGGGTGCAGGAAATTGCCTTTCTGAACTCCGGTCTGCGCATTACCCTTAGTGATGAGCGGAGCGGCCGTCAGGATGAATACTTTTATGAAGGCGGGGCCAGCCAGTTCGTCCAGTTCCTTAATGAAGGCAAGGACGTGCTGCACGATGTGATTCATTTCAGCGCGGAGAAGGACGATATCGAGGTTGAGGTGGCACTGCAATATAACGCCGGTTATACCGAGACCCTGGCTTCATTCGTTAACTCTATTCCAACCCGGAGCGGAGGTACACATGAGACGGGCTTCAAGACAGCCTACACCCGGGTGCTGAACGATTACGCCCGCCGCACACAACTGCTCAAGGAGAAGGACAAGAACCTGGAAGGCAATGATCTGCGCGAAGGCATGATGGCGGTGATCAGCGTCAAGATGTCTGAGGTGGAATTCGTCGGACAGACCAAGGACCAGCTCGGCAGCGCTTCTGCCCGCAGCGCCGTGGATTACATCGTATCCGAGAATATGGCGCGTTTCCTGGAAGAGAATCCCCAGGTGGCGCAAAGCCTGCTCAAGAAGTCGATACAGGCCTCCAAGGCCCGGGAAGCGGCGCGCAAAGCCCGTGATGAAATCCGCAGCGGCAAGAAACGCAGCGAGAGCTCGAACCTTGGCGGCAAGCTGTCGCCTGCGCAGTCCAAGGATGTGACGCGTACGGAGCTGTTCATTGTCGAAGGCGATTCCGCCGGAGGCTCGGCCAAGCAGGGGCGTGACTCCAAGATTCAGGCGATTCTGCCCTTGAAGGGCAAGCCGATGAATCCCGAGAAGGCCAAGCTGCTGGATATTCTTAAGAACGATGAATACAAAGCGATTATTTCCTCCATTGGTGCGGGGATCGGGCCGGATTTTGCCGTAGAAGACAGCAATTATTCCAAGATCATCATTATGACCGACGCCGATACCGACGGAGCGCATATTCAGGTGCTGCTGCTAACCTTTTTCTACCGTTATATGAAGCCGCTGATAGATGCGGGCAAGGTCTATATCGCCCAGCCGCCGCTGTATAAGCTGACGCGCAAATCGGGCAAGCTTGAGACGGTGCGTTATGCCTGGAGCGACGAGGAACTCGCGAACTATCTGAAGGAATTCGGCAAGAATTTCGAGCTGCAGCGCTACAAAGGACTTGGTGAAATGAACCCGGATCAGCTCTGGGAGACCACGATGAATCCGGATTCGCGCAACCTGCTGCAGGTGCAGATCGAGGACGCCGCCAAGGCGGAGCGCCGCGTATCCACATTGATGGGCGACAAGGTTGACCCGCGCAAGCGCTGGATTGTCGAGAATGTCGATTTCACGGAAATCGTGGAGTAGAGGACTTGGCGGGATGGTATGTCTCCCTTAATTCGCCGATGCCGCTCTTAAGCGGTTGTATCTCTTAGAAATGCTGCAGCTAAAGGGCGGCATGGGTTGTTAGCGGAAAGTGACGAAAATCCCGAGGTTAGAATAGTTTGGTGATTAGAGAAGCAAAGGGGAAGGTTGGAACTGTAAGAGCGTCAGCATTCAGTATACGGAATTTGCCCTGGTTTATTTTGAACTTAATAAATTTCCAAGGGGCGAAAGTAACGGAGGGGAAGTTTGGAACTGGAGGAGCGAACGCGTCCGCCTTTGTCTGGGGATTTCAACCGCGAAGAGCGGTATAAATCAAGAAATCTGCAGACAACAGCGGCCGGAAGTCCAAACATTCCCCGCAGTTACGGCTCAAGCCAATTGCAGCATTCATAAGTTCAAGACAGATATCGTTGGAAATTCTGGATATACAGAAGTCCCTACATTCTCCGCAGCGACAAGGATATCACCACACTATTTTTATGTCGGACAGATTGAGGAACAGAAGGTGAGCGAATGAGCAGTTTATCAGAACAATTTTCGCCGGCTTTTCTGGAAGAGGTCGTCGGTGACCGCTTTGGCCGGTATTCCAAATATATTATTCAGGACCGGGCGATTCCGGATGTCCGCGACGGGCTGAAGCCCGTACAGCGCCGGATTCTGTACGCCATGTACGACTCGGGCAATACGCCGGACAAGCCCTACCGTAAGTCCGCCAAGACGGTCGGGGATGTAATGGGGAATTATCATCCGCACGGAGACTCCTCCATTTACGAAGGCATGGTGCGGATGGCACAGCCCTGGAAGATGGGCCATGTGCTTGTAGACGGACACGGGAACTGGGGCTCGATGGACGATGATCCGGCGGCGGCGATGCGTTATACTGAGGCGCGGCTGTCCCCTATCGCCATGGAAATGATGCGTGACATCGAGAAGCGGACCGTGCTGTTCAAGGACAACTTTGACAATACCGCCAAGGAGCCGGTCGTGGTTCCCTCGCGTTTTCCGAATCTGCTGGTCAACGGGACCAGCGGGATCTCCGCAGGATTTGCTACGGAAATTCCGCCGCATAATCTGCGCGAGGTCATCGACGCCTGTATCGCTGTGATGCAGAAGCCGGATATTGCGCTGGAGGACATCATGACCTTCATCAAGGGTCCCGACTTCCCGACAGGCGGCACGATTATGGGCGGCGACGGCATCATGGACGCTTACCGTACAGGCAAAGGGCGCATCTATCTGCGCTCCAAGACTGAGATCGAGAACCTGCGCGGCGGCAAACAGCAGATTGTTATCACCGAGGTGCCGTTCCAGATCGTCAAGTCTCGGCTGGTTACCTCGATGGAGAATATCCGTCTGGAGAAAAAAATCGAAGGCATCGCCGAGGTCCGCGACGAGAGCGGCCGCGATGGTCTGCGGATTGTAGTCGAGCTTAAGAAGGAAGCCGATGCCCAAGGGGTTCTGGCCTACCTGCTCAAAAAAACCGATCTGCAAGTCACCTACAACTTCAACATGGTGGCGATTGTCAATAAAGCTCCACAGCAGCTTGGCCTCAAAGCAATTTTGGAGGCTTATATCGCCCATCAGCGCGAGGTGGTGACCCATCGCACCCGGTTTGACCTGGAGAGAGCGGAGGACCGCGCTCACGTGCTGGAGGGACTGGTTAAGGCGCTGAACATTCTGGATGAGGTCATTGCCGCAATCAAAGCGTCGAAGAACCGTCAGGATGCCCAGAACAATCTGGTCTGGATGTTCGGCTTCAGCGAACGCCAGGCTGATTCCATTCTTACCTTGCAGCTCTATAGACTGACCAATCTGGAGATTCACTCGCTCCAGAAGGAACTGGATGAAACGCAGGCGCGGATTGCCGCACTGCAGGCCATTCTGGACAGCGACAAGAAGCTGATTGCCGTCATCCGTAAAGAGCTGCTGGAAATCCGCGACAAATACGGCATCGACCGCCGTTCGCTCATTCAGGGTGAAGTGGAGGAGCTCAAGGTAAGCCTTGAGGTGCTGGTGAATGCCGAGGATGTTCTCGTCGCCCTTTCTGCCGACGGATACATCAAGCGGACCGGCATGCCTTCCTTCACCCGTTCGGGGGGAGAACGCCATGCCTCAGGGGTCAAGGAAGGCGATCATATTGTCAAGCTGCTGGATCTGAACACACGGGACAGCCTGCTTGTATTTACCCGTAAGGGGCAATACTTCCTGCTGCCTGTTCACCAAATACCGGAATTCAAATGGAAAGATCCGGGTACGGCGATAGTCAACGTAATCAGTCTAGCCAAAGGTGACGGAATCGTCAGCATCCTGCCGGTAGGCAATCTGGATGATCCGCAGGCCAGTCTGGTTTTCGTCACCGGCAAGGGCCAGGTGAAGCGTACGGAGCTTAAGGAGTACTCTACAAGCCGTTCCGGTGCTGTTGCCGCGTGCAAGGTGGCTGAAGGTGATGAGATCATTACAGTGGCGTTGAGCAGCGGAGACAAAGAGCTTGTGCTGGTGACCCGCGAGGGCATGTGCATCCGGTTCAAGGAAAATGAAGTTAATCCTATGGGCCGGGTGGCCAGCGGGGTTAGAGGCATTCAACTGCGGGAAGGCGATGAAGTTGTTTCCTGCTTCTGGGTAAGTGAAGATGAGGGCGAAATCCTGGTTGTATCCGAGCTTGGCTATGCTAAACGCACACTGCTGCTGGATTATCCTTCACAAAGCCGCGGCGGCAAAGGCATGCCAACCTTCGAATTTAAGGAGGGCAAACGCGTCAAGCCGAACGGCAGCAGATTGTCCGGCGCATTCTATTGCCGTGAACCGCTGGAGCTTACGGCGATTACCCATCATGGAGCGGTACATAACTTCTCCTCCGAATCGGCGCCACTTGGCGAACGGCGCTCCATTGGCAAGCAATTGGTGGCCGTAGAGAAAAAGGACGAGATTATCAGCCTGTTCCCGGCGGTTTTATAAGCGGGTTAATCACTTTGTATAGCATAAATAAACGGCGCCTGACTGCTCTGCAAGGAGAAGCCGGGTGCCGTTTATAGTTTATTTAATTACTCAGCCTTTGCAGCTTGAAATCGGCAAGTAAATCTTGATGTAATTGGGCAGAGCGGAAATTTACTTTGAGACATCCATACTCACGAAGCAAGAGATTTATCCGATGTTTTTCGATATGACGATTTTTCCCCGTTTCGGCAACTCTTCGCTTTTGCGATATGCTTGAAGCAGGCCTTGAGCGGTAAAGGCAAATGTCTCATTGACATGGATTTTTAATTGATTGTCTTTCAAATAGTGAGCAATGGATTCAAAATCGGTACGGTTAGGTTGGGCTTGGAAGAAATGTGCGTGAATATTGCGGACCTTCGGATATTGATTGATTCCGAATGCCACTACTGAGATATAAGTTCCGCCATCCTTGATGACCGAGAAGTTCTTCTCTCCGATTTCACCTGGTAACCCGGTACCGAAAGTGGATGCGTCCTTGGCGGTATCCAATACAATATCAACAGGATCTGTTATCTGGGTCGTAAAGTCGGCTTTAGTATAGTCGATGACCTCGTCAGCACCAAGTCCTCTCACGAAATCATGATTATAGTCCCTCGCGGTTGCGATAACATATGCTCCGTGTTGTTTGGCCAACTGGACGGCTACATGTCCCACTCCTCCGGCGCCCGCCTGAATAAGAATACGTTGTCCCGGTTGAAGATGACCCTGCTCAAACAGTGCTTGCCAAGCTGTCAGAGCAACCGTAGGAGCGGCACCTGCCTCTTCAAAGGAGAGACTTTCAGGGATCACGGCAAGATGATCTTCTTCCACCGCAACATAGTCCATATAAGAACCTCGTTGAACCATCCCCATAACACGATCCCCAGGTTTGAACTGGGTCACTTTCCTGCCTACCTCATGAACGATGCCGGCTACTTCATTACCAAGAACCATGGGCAATTGCAATTGATCCCGAAATTTGTGGGCCATTGGACTCTGGAGAATCGCGCCGCTGCGAAACAAATAATCTGCTGGATTAATGGAAGAGGCACGCATTTCGATAAGCACCTGTGTATCGGTGAGTGAGGGAATCGGCAGTTCCAGTTCCTTCAATACTTCTGGGATTCCAAAGCTTGTCAAAGCAATAGCTTTCATAATAATCCTCCTCTTGAATTGAACATACTTTGAAACATCTGGTCCAATAACATGATCTCCGCCTTTTGGCTAATCGCATGGTTCCCAAGCTTTACATCAATGATGAAGTCATTGCTCAGCATGTGGCGATAACGGGAAATAATATCGTTGTTTGGCAATTCTCCCATGGCCTTCGTTTCGGGTGGGATTACCGGAATGCCCGCTTGCTCAATCAGGTGAATATTGTGTTTAATAGCTGTAGCAATTTTGATTAAAATGCTTTCACTTCTTGCCTTCTCCAAGCTCACCATTCCGTCATCGGTATAGAAATGCTTGTTAACGATAGCTAATGCAGTATGCGAAATGTGGAATGCCTGAATGTCTTTTTGCACTTCATAATGCAAACCCACCGATTTGAACAGTTGGGCCAGTTCCTTCACTCTTTCGGTTATCTGTCCATCTATTTCACCAAAAATAGTTCCTTGATGTTTCTCAGATCCGAATTGAGCGTATAGGACATCTTCTTTGATATCTCCACCTGCGCCCGGGAATCCCGGAAGTAAGCGATCGCCCACGATGTTCAGCCAAAGCTCATATCCAATGGTGTTGGTCAAGGTGACAATGGTCTTACTCCGATTATGCTGGATCGCAGATAGGGCAGCTTCGGACTGATCATATCTGACAGAGACAAAAATGAAATCATAAATGTCTACGTCATCAAGGGTTTCAATCGTCTTGATTGATATTTGCTTGTTTGTTCCGCAAACGTTATATTTTAGTCCCTCCCTTTGTAGCGTCTTCAGTCTCTTACCCCGTGCCAGTATAGTGACATCCAGTCCCGACTGTGCGAACCGGAGTGCGTATACACTACCAATCACGCCGGCGCCAACTATCAAAATCCTATATCCTTTGGTATTCAACATAAACCCTTCTTTCAAAGAATCAACCATAGATTGTTTAAGCAACACCTGTTTGATAAAATGATAATATTGCATGCTTATGATTTCAATCAGCAGAGTTAGAAGGACGTTGCATAGGCAACACATTGTAAGATCTGATGTCTAAAAAGGGGATTGGAAATGGTAAATCAGGAGGACCCGAGGGTGCTGCGCACACGACAGCTTATTAGAGCAGCGTTCAGAGATTTGTTGTTTAGAAAAGGATTTGATGCAATCACCATTAAGGATATTGCTCAACAAGCTACCATTAACCGGGCCACATTCTATGCTCATTTTGAAGATAAATATGCTTTGCTTGAAGAAATTACAGAAGAGGCATTCCATGAGATGATTCCTGAACAAGTGAAGAGTGCAGGAGAATTTACGGATGAAATATGCAGCCAGCTAATTCTGGCGACGCACGGGTATATTGTGGATTTTTACCGTATCTGTAGGATGAGCTCTAATTCTATGGCTACACTTGTGGATAAAAAGATAAAGAAAATGCTGCAGCAAACCATAGAAAGCATTTTTCTGAAAGGAGATACCTACCCTGGGGCGGAGAGGTATTACATAGAAATCATGGCGGCCATGACAGGTTCGGCAATCTATGGCGCTGCGCTGTATTGGTTAAATGTGGAGGATAAAGCTCGAGTGGATATGCTTGCAGATCTTGTGCGTCCTTATGTAATGAACGGTCTAAAGTTGAGTTAATTATCGTGCGGGCGAATTATTTTTTTCTTTTGCAGGAAATGGAATTTTTCTCGCGAAAATGTAGATATACCGGATAGAGGTCCGCAAGAAAGGAAGGAATACGTGTGCACGCCACTGAATTCAGTAAGATCTGGCATAAGATATTAAAGGACTATAAGCTACACATGGACAGCAACCTTGCCCCTACACTTACAGATGCCCAACTTACCGTACTGGAGCTGCTGCAGGAGCGTAACGCGATGAAGCCTTCCGATCTGGCTCCGCATCTGGCGACCAGCCCGGCGGCGGTAACAATGCTGCTGGACCGGATGGAGAAGCATGGTCTGATTGTCCGTGAACGTGATGCGGCTGACCGGCGAATTGTGTGGGTAAGCATTACGGAGACTGGCAAAATAGAGACGGAGCGCGGCCTCCAGATCCGCAGTGATTTTTTTGCTGAGGTGCTGGACCCTATCTCCTCGCATAACCAGCAGCTTCTGATCTACTTAATGGGGAAGCTGGCGGTGGCACAGGCCCCGGAGGGGTCTGCATCCTAAGATATCGTTACGCATAATAAGCAGGCCTCCTAACGGATGGCCTGCTTTTGCATTTGCTGCGGCCACAGGCTCCACGGGTGGGTCTGCGGCGGCAGCGAAATCAGCTCAATTTCTTCTTTGGTTACGGGGTGCGGGAAGCCTACAAGTGCAGACCACAAGGCGATCTGCTGCCCCGGCTTGTTCACTGCTGCTCCGTATTTCTGGTCGCCGTAGAGCGGACAGCGGATGCCGCTGAGCTGCACACGGATCTGGTGCGAGCGTCCGGTGAGCAGGTCTATCTTCAGCAGACTGTAGCCTTCGGCGCTGCCGAGCACCGTATAATCGAGAATGGCTTCCTTGCCGCCGGGCGTTCCGGCACGGACAATGGTTACCGTATTGCTCTTGGCATCCTTAAGCAAGGTATTGACCAGACGGCCCTGGGCAGCCGGAGGCTTGCCGTGAACTACGGTCAGATATACTTTGCTCAGGTTGTGGGAGCGGACGCTCTCTGACAGCCGTGAAGCGGCTTTGGAGGTCTTCGCGAAAATCATCGCGCCTCCGACAGGGCGATCCAGCCGGTGGACCAGACCCATGTATACATTGCCTGGTTTATTGAAGCGTTCCTTCACATCTTCTTTGAGCAGGCTGAGCAGGTCCGGATCTCCTGTAGCATCCTCCTGCACAGGAATATTCACAGGCTTCACAATGCCGAGCAGATGGTTGTCTTCATACAGGATTTCGAAGCGGGAGCTCCCGCCGCCGGCCCCGGTTACTATCGCAGTCATGGCTTACGCCTCCCAGCGGCCCAGAATTCCGCAAGGCAGGTTCATTCCCGAGGATGTAACCGGCAGGCCGATTTCACCGGAGGTCAGCTTGCCGCCGTAGCGTTTGCCCATCGTCATTGAGAGCATGTTGCGCAGAACGGTCGGTGAAATACCGGTCGTATAGGAATTGATCAGCATGAAAAGGGGTCTGTCGCTCATAATTTCCATACAGCTCTCCAGGAAGGGATACAGGCTCGCTTCCAGCTTCCACATTTCGCCGCCGGGGCCTCTGCCGTAGGATGGAGGGTCCATAATGATCGCGTCGTATTTGCTGCCGCGGCGCTGCTCACGCTGCACGAATTTGAACACATCGTCGGTGATGAAGCGGACCGGCCGTTCGGCGAGGCCGGAGAGCTGGATATTTTCCTTAGCCCATTGGACCATGCCTTTGGCTGCATCCACGTGCACGACTGAAGCTCCTGCGCTAGCCGCAGCCACGGTTGCGCCGCCGGTGTAGGCGAACAGGTTAAGCACGGATATCGGACGTCCCGCCTCGGCAATCTTGTCCATCATCCAGCTCCAGTTGGCAGCCTGCTCGGGGAAAAGACCCGTGTGCTTGAAATTGGTTGGACGAAGATGGAATTTCAGTTTGCCGTAGCTGATTTTCCAATCGCTTGGAATGGCTTTCTTCATTTCCCATTGCCCGCCGCCGGCCGAACTGCGGTGATAGTGTCCGTGCACATCGCGCCATTTGGCGGTCTCATCCGCTAGCGGCCAAATGATCTGCGGGTCCGGTCTGCGCAGCACGACATCTCCCCAGCGTTCCAATTTTTCTCCGCCCCCGGTATCGAGCACTTCATAGTCTTTCCAGTCACTTGCTATATACATGATTATCCATCCTTCAAAAAGTCATTTAGCCTTTATTGTACATCATTTAGGCTTGCTGCTACAAACAAAATGGCTGCAAAGCTGAGACTATTCCCATTTTGCCCCAAAGCGGGTCCCGGTATCGTACTTTCGGGTGAATTCGGGACGCTGCAGAGGTCTATGCACGGCTGTGTTCTGGCGCTTCGTTCAGTGATTGTGTATGATCAGAAGAAAATGCGTGTATCGCTTATGGACACCCTTGAAGATTGGAGGCGAAAGCTGATGTTTGACCTTTCGGGGATGTATTATCCGATTACTTCAAATCCGGCTGCTGCTGGTGAATTCCTGCCCTGCAAAGCCTTGCGCCCGTATATCCGCTGTTTCTGGGGAAGCTCGTCCCGGCAGCAAGGCCATGCACTACTGCAACAGTCACCGCTGGACGGTGCAGCCCTCAAGCCTGCCTGGCCGGTGACAATTATACCGGATACTTGTATGGATATTATATGGGAATGGGATGCTGCTACAGGTGAGGCTGGCGGAATCTTTTGCGGAATTAATGACGCTCCGTTTGAAGCCGGAGGTGGTATGCAGTCTGCCGGCAGGCTGAGCTTTGCCATCCGCTTTCATTTCTGGGCGGTGCATTTGTTCGCGGACGAGCATCTACGGGATGTTCTGAATATTCATGCTCCTGCCCAGCAGTATTTCGCTTCCTTTCGCGAAGAACTGGGACAAAAGCTGTACGCTTTACATACGTTTTCAGACCGGGTCGCTGCCGCGGAAGCCTATCTGCTAAGACGTTTGGACCTCTCCAGGCGCAGCAATGACAGCCTGATGAACGCCGTGTACAGTATTCTGAAGCATAAGGGAGTGGTTACCGCAGGAGAGCTAGAGGATAGCGCAGGGGTAAGCAGCCGCCAGCTTGAGAGGCTTTTCCGCGAATATATCGGCCTTTCCCCCAAAAAGACAGCCGATCTTGTACGCTTTCAGAATGTATGGCTTGACCTGTATCAATCCTCCCCGCACCAAATGGTTATGCAGGATGTGGTATACAACTACCGTTACAGCCATCAGTCGCATTTGATCAACAGCTTTAAGAAGTTTGCCGGGAGAACGCCGCTGGAAGCCTTAGCTTATGCGCGGAGGTGAATGTCGCTTTTTTGCAATACAAGCAGTGCGGCAACTGTTAAGCTGTATTCAGCGGGCGAACGCGCAGCTAAGAAAATGATCACGAAGGAGAGAGAATAGATGATCTCAGCATTTGAAGGTATTAATTTGTATACGAAGGACCCGGCTGCCCTGGTAGCTTTTTACACGGAGGTGCTGGGCATTCCTGTACCGTTCGAGGGTTATGGCAACTCCGACGGGGCGAAGCTGGGTTTTGACAAGGGACAGCCCGGGCTGATCATCTGGGATGAGAACAAATGGGGCAAGCATACTACAGGAGTGGTGAATCTGGTATTCTCCTGCAGCAGTCTGAATGAGACCTATGAGCAGCTCAAGGCGAGAGGACTGGATTGTCAGCCGCCGGTGACGATGGAATATGGAGGCCAGGAGATGAATTTCCGCGACCCGGACGGCAACGGCATTACGCTGCTGGAAGGCGCATATTAGCATAAGTGCTTAGGATGTAGCCTTTGGGGTTCAGGGAGGGAGGGATTCGTCATATCTATCCTCCTGATCCTTGCGGACCGTAAAGCCCTTAATTTCCGGAAAGGGTTACATTTCGCCGGGTTAACGGACCGTACAGGGCATATTGCTTCTTCGGCAGGTACATTTGGGGTGAATGTCCGCCCATAAGGGCTCTGGTGTCCATAAACTTGCGGAGAAATGGCTTCCGGTAGAAATAAGAGCTGTTCAGTCCGTTGCAAATGGGCAGACTCTTCCGATCAAGAGATGATTCTGTTCGTAGGGCCTAATACGCCTCCAGCGTGATCTTCACACCCTAATTCGTTCAGCGGAGAATTGTTTGAACTACATTTAGAGTCTGACGATCTATTAGAGGCACAACTCTGCTAACGGTAAAATGAATAGCTCAAACGGTGAACGCGAGGCTCTTGTCCGGTTTTGAGGACAGGGGCCCGCGTTTTCTTGTTACTGACTGTTGACAATGAGAATCATTATCAAATAAAATATAATAGAAGTTGTTCAAACTTGGTTTAAATTTAATGTTTACTTGGGAGGAACCGATTTATGGCTAAAGTGCTTGTGGTCTATGCCAGCTTGACGGGCAATACGGAAGAGATCGCTGAACTGATTGTAGAGGGAATACGCCAGGCAGGCGGTGAGGCTGTAATGAAATCGGTCACTGACTGCAACGCGGATGAGATAAAAGCATATGAGGGCGTCCTGCTGGGCGCGTATACCTGGGGCGACGGAGAACTGCCCGATGAATTCCTGGACTTCTACGAAGAGCTGGATGAGCTGGATCTGACAGCCTGCAAGGCAGCCGCCTTCGGAAGCGGAGATACCGGATATGAAATATACTGCGGTGCCGTGGATGTAATCGAGGCGAAGCTGAAGGAGCGCGGCGCGGAGCTTCTGCAGGACAGTCTGAAGATTGAATACGGTCCTAACGCGGCGGAAAAAGATGCTTGCCGCAGCTTCGGCCGCCAATTTATCGAATCCTGCGCGGCGGTTTCTTAAGGATGGGCGGCGCGGCGGGTAGCTGGGCGGCAGTCAAGCGGGAGGAGGCTGCGGCTGTACGATACAGCCGGCTTAATGATTTCCGCATGGAGCATATTATGCTGGGCGGCGCGGAGAATACCGGCAGCGGAGCAGCGGCCACCGGCCTTCCGCGCTGGAGGCAGCAGGTCCAGTATGCGGTCGGGCATACGCTGAATGACTTTTACAGCCTGCAGCCCGAGGTGCGCCGGGAAACGCCGATTCAGTTTCTACTGGAGCGCCGTTGGCCTCCCAAAGGCGATGCTTTTCCTTCGCTGATGCACTACTGGGACGTGAAGACAGGAATCGCCGATGAACTTACGCGGATCGTATCCGGCAATCATCTGCGGGAGGTTCCGGTGCTGCTGTATGAGCAGTGGCATGTGCCGGTGCCGGAGCTGGATATTGAGCTGGCGATGATTTTTCAACTTGCCTGGAACTCGGCGGCTCCAGGACGGTGCTTGAGTATTCAGAAATTCATGGTGAACGGTAATGAGGACGTTATCACTGGTTTCCTGCATATGGCCAACGTATTTTGCCATAACGCCTACGGACAACCGGCTGAAACGGTGGAGGTCTATTCTCTGCTGGATGGACGAAAAAGTATTTTCGATGGCGCGGGAATTCCGTTACAGGAATCGCTGGATTATGTGCGGCTGTTATCCGTGTTTTTGCAGCGGGAAGAGTCGGCGGAACGGCTGGCGAAATATGGGGAACGCCGAAATGAGAAGGATGAGCAAGTTATCCGGGGGTACGGCTTGATGTAACCGGAAGAGTTCCCGCCAAAAGCACCCTTTCTCCGGGCTGTTAACGCCAAGAGAAAGGGTGCTCTTTGTGATGGGGCTGAATCTTAGCAGCTTCACCAATCCAAGGCGGGTCAGCCGATATAGCGGTAATAATCCTGCTTGTTCATAATGACAAAACCGCAGCTTTCATATAGCTTCAGCGCGCCTGGATTGTGGAGGGCAACCTCCAGATTCACACCATTATAATTCCGCCGCTCACGTTCAATCGTCTGCAGAAGCGCACTCCGGCCGATGCCGAGCCCCCGCAGCTTCTTGGCTACTGTGAGCCCGTAAATCCAGGTCTCGTTATCCTCTGTCCCCAGCCGCATTTTACCAGCGGGTTGTCCGTTCATCTCGATGATAATATGCTCCTCCCGGTTGTCATCCATCAGGTGCTCATAGATCACAGCGGCATCCTCCTTGGACATGTTGAACCCTTCGCAGTCCAACTCTACGAGAATAGGAGTTTCATCCTTGCGGACGGGCCGCAGCACCACGTTCCCGGCTGCTGAGCTCAGCTCCATGGAATCCTGCGGCACAGAATCGCCGTCCCATTTCATCTGGTATTCCGCATGGTTAAATACCAGCGGCAGCGTCTTCAGGTAGGCTGAAGCCGATGCCGAGGAGGCTGGAGCATTCAGCAGCAGTGTAGTGAAATTATTGTGCCTGATTCTGCTCTGCGCCTGCTGCCACAGGGAAGTGAATATGCCCCGGCGCCGGTATCCCGGCCGCACCATCCCGCAGATTTCCACTTCGCTGGCGAACCCGTACAGGCCTATGAATCCTACCAGCATATCATCCTCATAAGTTACCAGCCACTCGGCGCCACCGGCTGCCGTCACTTGCCGCAGCATGTCCCAATTGAGCTTCAATGTAATGCCTTCGTATTGCTCGCAGCGCTGCTGCAATTCCTCTATATCTTTTAATGTTTCTGCTGTAGTCAAGCGCATGTCCTCCCGAATGTGTGTCCAAGCATCAGCCTGGCACAGCTTGTGTATTAGGACCTATCTCCATTCCCGCTCAGCACGTCCCCGTACTCCGCATGTTTTTTGAATTGATGAACCGCATAGGGGCATACTGGCACAATCTTAACCTGCTCTGCGCGCGCTTTATCCACAACCGCCCGCACGAGCTTCTCTCCGGCACCTTGGCCGCGCAGATCTTCCGAGACAAAGGTATGGTCGATCACCAAATTTCCTGTTGTCTTATCCGTTTTGTATGTGATCTGGGCAAGGTCCTTACCGTCACCAGCAATATAAAAACGTCCTTCACCCTGTACAATTTGTTCCATATTCTTCACTCCAATCAAATGATGTGCCTTTATTTTACTCCCCTAATCTGGAAAAAGCGAGACGGAGAGGGAGAAGAATACACAAGAGAACTTGTGCCGCTTGCGTATACGCCGTGAAATACCCTAATATTAAGTCACTAACGCTGTAGTGAATTGAAGTTGCATCAGGAGGAATGACCGTGGAGTACGAAATTGAGGTTGAATTTGAGCCGGTGTATGAATTAATGGGCAGCATACATACATTTATATGCAAGAAATCGAATAAAAAGATTGATCTGGGCACGTCATGGTCCTCTGAGGTGTCGCGGCGCCTTAGCCCGGAGCTGTTGTCGGCACTTGCGGAGACGGAGCTGGACAATGAGTGGAAGCTGCTGAATCTGCTGATCTATCAGTGTCCCGCCAAAGGAAGTGTGGACGATGTGCTGGGCTGGCTGGAAGGCTTGACGGTAGGAGAAATGTACGAGACCCTTGCCGAATATGTCAGCGTATTTCCGGGACAAATGGATCAATTCCGCAGCAGGATGCATTTTCTGCTATCGGAGTGGAACCGGCAATATTTCCGCGGCAGCAATGACGCTGTGATCAGCAGTCTGCAGCGGCACACGGGAGAGCGGCAGAAGGAGCTGAACGGGAATGCTACGGCCGATTTTATTAATAAGACGACGAACGGGTTTTATTTCCTGCCGGCAGACCGGCTGAAGAAGCTGGTGCTGATTCCGCAATATCATTTTCAGCCGGTCAACATTATTTACAGCTTCGGGCCGCTTACGATTTGCCATTACGCGGCAAGAATCTCTATAGCAGATGAGGAAATATCGCCTTATATGTACAGGACCATCCGCAGTCTGGGTGAAAAAAGCCGTCTGAAGATTCTGCACTCGCTCGGCGGCGAGCGCAAAACCTTTACAGAGATTGTGAAGCAAGCCGGCATCTCCAAGGGGATTGTCCATGACCATATCTTCAGTCTCCGTTGCGCCGGTCTGCTTCATGCCTACATCGAAGGGGAGAACGTCACTGCCTACAGCCTGCGCCTGGAGGGAATTCAGCGGATGAACGAGCAGCTTTTGCAATATTTGAAATAAGAGTCCACAGCCATGCGGCCGGGATCAAAGCCAGGGAATTCTCTGCTACAGAGGATTTTCGGGCTTCTTTTTTTGCCATAATAACGCCTTGATTCTGTTCGTGAAGAAATTTTTTGAAGTTCTCTCTTTACAGAACTAAGAATACTTTCTATAATGTGAACTATCGGTCTTTAATCATACTTAGCGGGTAGGAATTATTGTATTACACAAATGGAGAGAAGAGAGATGATTTTATGAGAAAAAGTATGTTTTTATTGTCCTCCTTACTGATTGCGGGTTCACTTGCGCTTTCGGCCTGCTCGGACAATGGCAATTCTAACGCTGCAACCGGGAATAACACAGCGGCGGCAACGGCATCGGCTGATGCGGGAGCAACTGCGGGCACTGAGGCTTCGGCATCCCCGGCAGCCGTTCCAGCGGGCGCGCTGAGCGAGCCTTTTACCGCCACGGATTTGGCGAAGCTGCCGGAAGTTGCCAAGAAGCGTTCGGATACGATCATTGTCGGCCTTACAGATCCGAGCGGGGCGTTTACACCTTATTTTCAGGAGAGCGGCTATGACGGCAACGTGTCTTCCCTACTATATGCTTCACTCGTAACGGTAGATGACAAAGGCGTTCCTACGCCGGAGCTTGCCGAGAGCTGGGATGTATCGGAGGATCAGCTTACATATACCTTTCATTTGCGGAAAGACTTGAAATTCAGCGACGGCTCGCCGCTCACTGCGGATGATGTTGCCTTCACGTGGACCCTTCAATATGACAAGGCCTATGACGGCGGCTCCTCCCTGCCCTCACTGAATGTTAAAGGCGGTAAAGCCTACAAAGAAGGCACAGCCAAAACCGTTGATGGCATCAAGGTCATTGATCCGCAGACCATTTCAGTGACACTGGAGAAGCCAAATGCAACGGCGCTTGTAACACTTGGCTCCAACGTGCTCTCGAAAGCTTATTACGGCAAGGACTACAAATTCGGCCATTTGGAATATATCAAGAAGCTGCATGAGAAGCCGCTCGGAGACGGGCCTTACAAGTTGGAGAAATTCCTGCCCGGACAGGAAGTGCGTCTAACAGCCAATGAGAATTATTTCAAAGGCAAACCGAAGACAGAGCATTTCATCTACAAAACCTCTGAGGGTGATGTGTGGCAGTTCCTCGAAACGGGAGAAGTAGACTATGCCTCCTTCAGTGCTACGGACGAGAACATTGAGAAGCTGAAGGCGCTCGGCTTTGTGAATATCATTCCTTACACGCCAAGTGCTTACGGCTACATGCAGGTCAACCTGAAGCATGAGCAACTGAAGGATAAGAAGGTAAGACAAGCGCTTATGTATGGTCTTGACCGCCAGAGCATTTATGTAGATGCCCAGCAGGGGGCTGGAGCTGTTGCCAATATTCCGGCATCGCCGATCTCCTGGGCTTATACCGAGGAAGGCATCAACCCTTACAAATATGATCCGGAAAAAGCCAAGCAGCTTCTGGATGAGGCGGGGTGGACCGTTGGTGCGGGCGGTATTCGCGAGAAGAATGGCAAGAAGCTCTCCATTCATTACCTGGCCTTCAAGAGCAAGCTCACCGATGTCTTCATTCCTGTAGCTAAAGAGAACTTCGAAGCGCTCGGCATCGAATTCCAGCCGGAAGTGTTCGCAGATTTTAACTCGCTGGTCTCCAAGTCAGAAAGCGGAGACTACGATCTGGTTTCGTTCTCCACCAGTATGCTGACCGATCCGGCGGACGGGTTCATGCAGTTCTTCGACGGGGAAATCACCGATTATAACAATCCGAAATTCATTGAGCTGTATAACAAAGCGCTTGCGACTAACGATATTGAGCAGCGCAAGGCCGTTTACAAAGAGCTGTACCAGCTCTTTAATGATGAGCTCCCGATTCTGTTCACCAACTATAAAAAAACAGTCTATGCCTACAATGGCCGTATCCAGAATGTGTCGGTCAGTCCGTTCATCGGACTTGCCGGAAGCCTGCCGCAGTGGACTCTGAAATAACAACACTTTCATCCCCTGCTGTGATGGCAGGGGATGATCCATAAGGAGCGGGTCATGAGTACCTATTTGACGAAAAGACTGCTGTATATGCTCATCATCCTATTTGCGGCCTCGCTGCTCATCTTCTGCTTGTATGCATTGACACCAGGCGATTTCATTACAGGAAATATCAAGCTGACAGCGGAGCGGAAGGCAGAGCTGCGGGAAATCTACGGCCTGAATAAACCGGTGCTTGAGCGTTATGGCATCTGGATGAACAATGCGTTTCACGGGGATTTCGGATATTCGCTTGCCCAGCAGAAGCCGGTGCTTCAGTTGTTTCGCGATTATATCTGGAATTCTTTTTTGCTGGCTGCTGTGTCTACCTTTCTTACGTGGGGGATTTCGGTCATTGTCGGCGTGATCTCTGCGTATAAGCAGTATTCCTGGTTCGACACGCTGGTCATGGTGGGTATCTTTGCTGCGATGTCGCTGCCATCCTTTTTTATCGGCCTGTTCCTGATCAAGATTCTGGCGGTAGATCTGAAGTGGCTTCCGCCGGGTGGGATGATTACTACCGGCAGCAATGCAACGGGACTGGCGTATGTGAAGGAGGTTGTCCGGCATATGGCTCTTCCGGTTGTGGTGATGACCCTGCTCGGCCTTGGCTCATTAACCCGCTATTTCCGCAGCAATATGATTGATGTGCTGAAGCAGGACTATATCCGCACGGCCCGGGCCAAGGGGCTGAAGGAGCGAAAGGTGCTGTTCACCCATGCGCTCCGCAATGCGCTGCTCCCGGCGATCACGCTGGTGGGCTTCGAGCTGCCGGCATTGTTCGGCGGGTCGCTGATCATTGAGCAAATCTTCAACTGGCCGGGCATCGGCCAATTGTATATCAAATCCTTTGGACTGCGGGACTATCCGCTGCTCGTAGGTTTTACGATGTTTATTGCTATTCTGACCGTCATCGGAACGCTGCTCTCGGACATTTTGTACCGGGTTGCCGATCCGCGCGTCCGGTTATAGGGAGGAGGATGCCGTCTTGGCAGCTAACAGCAAATTAACGGAGCTTCGCGAGCCGCGGGTACAGCCGCAGAAGTCCTCACTGTTCAGACAGTCTCTCAGAAGGCTAATGAGGAACAAGCTGGCGGTGGCAGGCTTTGGGGTGGTGTTGTTTATGTTTGTACTGTGCTTTATCGGCCCGTTCTTCTCGCCTTACACCGACAACAAAATCAATATGGCGTTGATGAACAAAGCGCCTAATCTGCGGCACTTGCTGGGAACAGATGCGCTGGGCCGGGATATTCTGACCCGGGTGATGCAGGCCGGGCGGATCTCGCTGACTGTCGGACTTGCGTCGATGGTGCTGTCCGTGTTTATTGGCGCACTTCTAGGCGCAATAGCCGGTTATTACCGTGGGATTGCGGATCAGGTCATTATGCGGATAGCGGATTTATTGATGACTATTCCCAACCTGCCGCTGCTGTTCATCTTCGGGGCGCTGCTCTCGGAATGGAAGGTTCCGACGGATTACCGGATGTACATCGTTATGCTGATGCTGAGCATCGTGAATTGGCCGGGGCTCGCCCGGATGGTGAGAGGACAGATGCTCAGCCTGCGGGAACGCGAATTTATGCAGGCGGCTACTGTGCTGGGCCTGCGCGACCGGCGGAAGCTGTTCAACCATCTGCTGCCGAATGTATTTCCGCTGCTGATCGTGATGGCTACACTCAATATTGGCGGGGCGATTCTGAGTGAATCCGTACTGAGCTTTTTCGGCCTGGGGGTAATGCCGCCTACACCGACCTGGGGCAATATGATTGACGCAGCGAACAATATGATAGATTTCCAGGATCATCCCTGGTTATGGATTCCGCCGGGCTTGTCGATTTTTGCCACGGTTATTGCCATAAATATATTTGGTGACGGCCTCAGAGACGTGCTTGATCCGAAACAGAAGAGGTAGGTGGCCAGTTGCAGATGAAGCATTTAATGAATGTAGAAGGTCTCAGTACTATGTTCTATACGGAGGAAGGAAAGGTGGCAGCCGTTGACAACGTGAGCTTTCGGGTCCGTGAAGGAGAGACGGTCTGTATTGTCGGAGAATCCGGCTGCGGAAAAAGCGTAACCGCCATGTCGATTATGGGGCTCATTGAGGAACCCGGCGGGAGGGTGACCGGCGGAAAGATTGAGTTTGCGGGAGAGGATCTGCTTAAGCTCGACAAGAATACGCTGAGAGCCATCCGCGGCAATGAGATCGCCATGATCTTCCAGGAGCCGATGTCATCGCTGAATCCGGTAATGAAAATTGCTGAGCAGATTATGGAGCCGCTGATGGTGCATCTGAAAATGAAAAAGAAAGCAGCGCGTGAACGGGCGATCGAGCTGATTAAGCAGGTCGGCATTTCGCGCCCCGAGCAGATCGCCGACAGCTATCCCCATGAATTAAGCGGGGGCATGCTGCAGCGGATTATGATTGCCGTTGCCGTCTCCTGTAATCCGAAGCTGCTCATTGCCGATGAGCCGACCACAGCGCTTGATGTGACCATCCAGGCGCAGATCCTCGATATGCTGCGGGAATTCAAAGAAAACTCCGGGATGTCCATTCTGCTCATCACCCATGATCTCGGCGTGGTTGCCGAAATGGCCGACTATGTGATCGTGATGTATTCCGGCAAAATCGTCGAGGAGGGGGAGGTTGTGGAACTGTTCAAGCATCCCAAGCATCCTTATACGAGGGGGCTGCTGAAATCCAAGCCGGTGGTGGGCCAGCGTCTGGAGGAGCTGTACTCCATTCCGGGTCAGGTGCCAAATCCGCTTGAGCTTGAAGCCTCATGTTATTTCCACGACCGATGCGGAGATTGCATGCAGGTCTGCCGCAGCCGCCAGCCTCAGCTTAAGGAGCTGGACAGCGGACAAAAGGTTGCCTGCTGGCTGTATGAGGAGGTGGAGGCCCATGTCTGAGCCGCTGCTTGAAGTGAAACATCTCAAGAAGTACTTCCCTGTCAGCCAGGGGCTGCTGAACCGCACGGTAGGACATGTAAAAGCTGTGGATGATATCAGCCTCACGCTTCAGCCTGGTGAGACCTTTGGTCTTGTCGGGGAATCCGGCAGCGGGAAAAGCACGGTGGGCCGTACCATTCTGCGGCTGACCGAAAAAACGGGCGGCGAGGTGAAGTTCAAGGGAGTGGATATTCACGGTCTCTCACCGGCCGGGCTGCGGCTGCTGCGGCCGAAGATGCAGTTGATCTTCCAGGACCCTTACAGTGCGCTGAACCCGCGCGTGCGGGTAGGCGATGCTATCGGAGAAGCTCTGCTGGATCATGGATTATGCTCCAAGGATGAGGTGCGGGAGCTGGTGCTGGAATCGCTTGCGGCCTGCGGCTTGTCCTCCTACCATATCGACCGCTTCCCGCATGAATTCTCCGGCGGCCAGCGCCAGCGGATCGGAATTGCCCGGGCGCTGATTCTGAACCCGGAGCTGATCATTGCCGACGAGCCGGTGTCGGCGCTGGATGTGTCGATTCAGGCGCAGATTATCAATCTGTTCAGCAAGCTCCAGAGCAGCAGGGGGCTGGCCTATTTATTTATTTCCCACGATCTCAGCGTGGTGGAGCACTTATGCTCCCGGATAGGAGTAATGTATCTCGGTTCTATGGTGGAGACCGCCTCCCGGGACGAGCTGTTCCACAGTCCGCTGCATCCCTATACGAAGGCGCTGCTCTCGGCAGTGCCCGTGCCGATTCCTAAGCTGAAGCGGGAACGGATTGTGCTGAGGGGAGATATCCCAAGCCCGGCCAATCCGCCCTCCGGCTGCAAATTTCATACCCGCTGCCCGTTTGCCCTGGAAATCTGCAAGGCGCAAATTCCGGAGTTTCGTGACGCCGGCGGCGGACATTTTGTAGCCTGCCATTTAGTGTAGTTCAAATAGAAGAATTTATAAGTTTCACGCTATAAATTATCCTTCTATTTCTCGCTGAAACGGATACCGTCCTTTTAAGGACGGTATCCGTTTCTACTTGACAGAATTATGGGTTAAAATTGAAGATCACCCTATTTTGACTTGGTTTGTCCACAGTGCTATACTTGTTCAACAGTAGGCGAATATGGGTAACAAGGGACTGATTAGACCTACATATCTAATCGGTCTTTGTTTTTTTTGTTGGAGGATATGCTAACGCAACTAAGCGTATGCTTACAAACTTTTAGGAGGAATTATCATGAATACCACAGTACGTTTGACAAAAAGATCCGGGTCGTCGTCTTCACAGCGGAGCAAAGGCTTTGTACCGGTTGTCGTCTACGGTGCAGGTTCAGATAGCCAGTCCTTTGCAGCCGAAGCCAAAACATTGAACGAGATTCTGGGCAAAAACCCGCACGCTATCCTTACGGTGGAATTGCCGGACTCCGGCTCGAAAAATGTGATGATCCAGGAAGTGCAGCGCCAGCCGCTGTCCCGCAAGCTGATCCATGTGGATCTTCACCAGATTGACATGAAGGCCGAACTCCATACCAAGGTTCCCTTCCATTTCAGCGGAGAGGCGGCTGGCGTGAAGAATGGCGGCGTTCAGCAGGTCGAACTGCACGAGTTGGATATCCGCACCTTGCCGGATAAGCTGACTGCCACTTTTGACGTGGATATCAGCGGGCTGGACATTGGCGATCAATTGCTCGTTTCCGATCTTCCTAAGCACGAAGGCTGGGAAATCCTCACCCCGGGAGATACGCTGATTGTACGGATTGCGCCTCCAGCCGCTACGGAAGAGTCTGACGATACAGAGACCGAACCGGTAGCAGCAGCTTCCAGTGTGGACAAGCCAGCGGAGTAAGCCTTTTGAATATAAGATAAGCAGCAGATCATGAGAGCAGACAGTTCCTGGAAAGGACTTGTCTGCTCTTTTGCGTGAATTTTTTACCAAATTAATGGATGTAAGTCACAGTGAATCTTCCTGATCGCATAACCCCGCGGGCACCTCAGTCGCTTGAAGCAAATCCAGAAATTCTACAATAATTGCAGAGATGGCGTCTTCTTTGGGCATTTTAATGTATTGGCTGATGCGCACAATATCTTCATTATAAATTTCGATAAGCTTGAGCATCGCAAGGGGTTCCTTGTGCTTGGCTGCCTGCAGCAATTCTAGCAATTCGAGATCTGAGATAATTGGTGAATCATTTTGCGTTTCCATTTGTTCACCGCCTGTTGGCTGATATTTAGCTGCTTGGCCACTTCCGCTTCGGTAAGGCCCTTCAGATATATTTTTTCGATGATCACTTTTCCTTGAGGGGGTAAATCCTGCATAAGCTGCTCTACCCATATTTTTTGTTCGGAAATCGCGGCGAAATTGATATTCGAAGGCTCGTAATCATACAGAGGGCATTCTCTGGTTCTGACTTTCTTCGCCTGGTATTGGACCCTCCACCCTATGCGATAGATCTCTCTTCTATAGAAGTCATAAATGTGAGTTGCTTGACTCATGTTCTTTCTCCTCTCTCCTCCGATTGTATATATAGGGCAATAAAAGGAATGTTTTTACAACCTAAATAAGAACATTTGTTCCTATCAATCATATCATATTTGTTTTGAGCTTGTTAAGAGGAGTAGATAAGTTGTACTTTGTATTTTCATAATGGGTCTGGTCGTAACTGCGGGAAATGTTTGGACTTCCGGTCGCTGTTATGGTTGGATTTCCTGATTTAAACCGCTATTTGCGGTAGAAATCCAACCATAAAGGCGAACGCTATCGCTCCTCCAGTTCCAAACTTCCCCTCCGCACTTCTGCCCTTTTATTCTTTTTCCTGTTCACCTAATATAGAAAACGAAGGATATCACTCCCTTTCGCTCTAATGGGGGCGGAACAAAAGGAACGGGCAAGAAATAGGTTTACTGACCGAGCTCAAATCATCCTTCAGGCGGAGGTCCGCGCTTTTGACATGGAATACAATTTGAAGTGCGGAATAGGAGACGAACGCAGTGAGTTTGTAAAATCAGGGAGGATGCTCGTGATGGACAAAGGAAATGTGCCGGATTTGAAATTTGCGGGACTTGGGGGAGCGGCTGGAGGGCTGTACAACAATGTCATTCTGGATGGGGTAGGCCGGATTAATGGGCCGGTGACGGCAAGAACTTTTAAAGGCAACGGTCTTATCAAGCTCGGCGGAAGTCTTGCGGTGGACGAAATGGAGGTAAGCGGGAACCTGAAAATAAAAGGCGGCCTGCAGGCAGATTCGATAAAACACGACGGGATGCTTACGGTAGAAGGCAGTATGCAGGGCGGGAGCTGCTCTCTGAACGGGGTCATTAATGTCAAGGGCGACTGCGAGCTGGAGGATTTCACCGGCGACGGAGTGATTACAATTGACGGCCTGCTCAGCGCGGGACGAGTGAATCTCAAGCTGCAGGGGCAAACCAGGATGAAGGGAATGGATGTGGAAAGCCTGGTTGTTCGTCAGGGGAGCCCGGGGGGCTTGAATAAGCTGGCGGGCAGCCTTATCGCGAAGCTCAGACCGGAGCTGAATGTACGGTATATTGAGGGTGATTTTATTGATGTGGAGAACACCACCGCCGAGGTTGTACGGGGCAACATAGTAATTATCGGGCAAGGGAGCAGCATCGGGCGGGTGGAATACCTTACGGGACTGACTGTGCATCCCGGAGCAGTAGTAGGCCAGGAGGTGAAGACTGGTGAATGAGACAGCGGCACGCAGAAATCTGAAGATTCTGGGGAATTCTACTATGAGCGGCGGAAGCTTTTTGGATGTCAAGGTGGTGGGGGAATGCGAGTTCCACGGCGATGTCGATTGCGGGAAGCTTAAGCTGACGGGTGAAGCCTGGGTTCATGGCAATCTGCGGATGGAGAAGGTCAAATTGACTGGAGAATGCACAGTGAAGGGAAGCATTGACGGTGAATCCTTGAGTGGACAAGGGGAGGTTCGGGCAGGCAGTGACCTGCATATTGAAGAAATCAAGTTGGCTGGAAGCTTGTCCGTAGCGGGAGACTGCGAGGCCGAAGAAATCCGCGTGACGGGTGCGCTTCAGGTAGAAGGAGTGCTGAATGCGGAGAATGTGGAGCTGTCGCTGTACGGTCCCAGCCATGCCGCCGAAGCCAGAGCCGGAAGCATTGCAATCAAACGAAAAATTGGCGCAGCGCTGATGCATCCGGGCCGGCCCACCTTCACGGCTGGATTAATTGAAGGCGACGAGGTGGACCTTCAGGGAACGCAAGCGGGAATTGTCAGAGGAAACCGGGTTATCATCGGCACGGACTGTAATATTGATAGGGTGGAGTACCGTGAATCGCTGGAGATTCATGAGAAGGCCAATGTGAACTACCGGATAAAGCTGTAAAAAGTAACGAATGAGACAAAAGAGATAAAGGAGTGGAGACTGTGAGCTCAGCCCAAAAAACGCCCAATCTGGGCGTCGTGATTGCCGGTCTGTTGCTGGGGATTCTTATGGCCTCCATGGACAGCACCATCGTCGCCACGGCGATGGGCAATATTGTCGGTGAACTCGGCGGGATGGACAAATTCGTCTGGGTCACGGGGACGGGCCTTGTGGCAACACTGTCCCTGAATCCTCGCGTCTGCCCGTTACACTGTACATGATCTTAATCGGGCTTGGTATCGGCGCTTCGTTCTCGGTGCTCAGCACAGCGGCCATTCATGGCTTGACGCCACAGCAGCGCGGCTCAGCCAGCGCAACGCTGAATTTCCTCCGTTCACTGGGCATGACCATCGGGATTACGACGTTCGGCATCATTCAGAGCCATTATCTCAGTAGCAGGCTGGCGGAAATATTCGCTTCAAACAACGGCGGCACTACTGGCATGGCAATGAACTTCAAAGATCCGCATGTGCTGCTGTCCCCGGAGACACGGGCTCAAATTCCGCCTGAGATTCTGAACAAAATTACCAGCGGGCTGTCTTACTCCATCACCAGCACCTTTCTCTGGGCTATGGTTCCGGCCTTGCTGGCGCTAGCGGCTGCTTGCTTCATGGGCCGCCAGAAGATGGATGCCTCGGCGGAGGGCAACCTGCCAGCCGGACATTAGATCCGGCTGGCATCGTAAGCATAAAAACTAAAGCTCAACTTATATAGTTCTCCCGGGATACCTGGAAGCGCAGCACCGTTTTCATCTTCTGCGGCTGCGTCCTGCGGGCGTCCGTGATGTAGATTTCCCTGTGAGACTTGGATACCCGCTGCAGCCCGTGTTCCTTGCAGTATTGTTCCATCCTCATGAAGCTGTCCGGCTCTTCGTCGTAAGGACCGACATGAAGCATTTGTACACTCAAGCCGTCTTCGGAGCTGCCGAAGGCGGCTTTATTTAAGAGCGGGTGCGGCTTGCTGATCTTCACCTTCCCGATAATTTCAGCGGCAAGAACGGGGGTGACAAAATCCGGCTGCCGGATCATCAGTGTGTATACCAGCTCGTCCTTGTTGAGGACGGCTTCTTTGCGTCCTTGTTCGCTTAAATCCCAGATGCCTTCCAGCGGGAAAATGCTGTACTCATAGTAGCCTTCCGGTGCCGGACCTTTTTTGGGCAGCATCTTAATGGCATAAGAGAGGGAGTACAGCACCCCCACTGCTTCGGTAAAATCTTCGCCATTGGGATTACCTTCACCCTGGAGCATGAAGCAGTTATGGGCGGGCACAGTGATCAGCGCCGGCTCGGCAGCGGGGAGATAGAGCGTTTTGTCTTGCTTTTTCCATTCATATTTCATAGGACACCTCCACGGTCAGTTGTTGTCTCCAGCTTATCATGCCTAACTGGACAGCCGTCTGTCATATTAGCGGGTAGTGGATAAATAATCTTTGCGCAGGTAGAATGAAAAGTGAAGTGTCATATTCTGGAGTGTGCTTAGGAGGATTTCCATTGATTGAGGTAAAGCAGGCTGAACTGGTATTAGACGCAAAGGTGGTGCTTGGCGAAGGCGCCCATTGGGACCCGGAGGCATGCAGACTGCATTGGGTCAATATTGAGGGCAGGGAGCTGCGGACTTATGATGTGAAGACGCGCGGCGAGAGAATCTATGCCTTCGACCAGATGGTCAGTGCAGCCGTTCCGGCCACCGGCGGAGGCTGGGTATTGGCGCTGCAGGACGGGATCTACCGGTACAAGGAGGATCAGCCGTTGGAGTTGTTGGCGGCGGTAGAGACCGGCGTTCCCGGCAACCGGCTGAATGATGCCAAATGCGACAGCAGAGGCAGATTGTGGTTCGGCACGATGAGCATGGAAGGCAAAAAGGATGCGGGAAGCCTGTATGTGCTGGAGCAGGGCGGTGAGGTACGGCAGGTGCTGTCCGGCATAGGCATCTCAAACGGCATGGCCTGGGATGACAGCCGTGGCCTGATGTACTACATAGATACGCAGACCCGCCGGGTGGATGTGATGGATTATGATCCCCATAACGGGAGGGTAAGCGGACGCCGGGCAGCCGTTCATTTGCCGCAAGGCGCGGGCGGACCGGACGGAATGACCATTGACAGCGAAGGCATGATCTGGGTGGCTCACTGGAATGGCGGCTGTGTCTCCCGCTGGAATCCGCATACCGGAGAGCAACTCGGAAAGGTCGATGTTCCGGCAAATCTTGTAACCTCGTGTGCCTTCGGCGGCAGCAATCTGGACGAGCTGTATATTACCACGGCACGCAGCGGCATGAGCCAGGAGGAGCTGCAGCGCTGGCCGCTGGCAGGCGGACTGTTCAAGGCTAACCCGGGCATTAAGGGAGTAAGAGCTAATCTGTTCCCGGGCTGAGACTAATTGTTGAGAGGAGAAGTGCGGGAATGCGTCTTTTGAACTTTTGGGAATCAGGGGAATTGCGGTTAGGCGTAAAAAGGGACGAGGGCATCCTGGATGTGGCGGCGGCGGTAAGTGCCATGCCGGAAGGAACGGCAGCAACTCCGCCCGGAACGCTGAGAGAAGTGCTCGATGGAGGGGCGGAGGCGCTGCGCCGCCTGCGTGAGTTCGTGGACCGCCTGCCTCTGAGCGGCGTGGGGGCGATGTCCTTTTACAGAAATGAAGACCATCTGGAATTTGCTCCTTGCGTACCCGATCCCGGCAAAATCATCTGCATCGGACTGAATTACCGCAGGCATGCCGAAGAGACGGGAATGCCGCTGCCGGAATACCCGATTCTGTTCAGCAAGTTCGCGAATGCTCTGGCGGGTCATGGAGCGGAAGTGCCGCTTCCGCGTTCCACACAGAAGGTGGACTATGAAGCGGAGCTTGGCATTGTCATTGGCCGGACGGTCAAGAATGTCAGCGAGGAAGAGGCGCTGGATGCGGTGTTCGGCTATTTTGCCGCCAATGATCTGTCCGCCCGGGATTTGCAGACGCGCACCAGCCAGTGGCTTGCGGGCAAATCCTGCGACCGGTTTGCACCGGTCGGTCCTTATGTGGTGTCCAAGGATGAGGTGGGCGATCCCGGACTGCTGAGTATCCAGTGTTCGGTGAACGGGGAAGTGCGGCAGCAATCCAGTACCGCGGATATGATTTTTGACTGCAAGCAGCTTGTCAGCTACATCTCCCATTGCATGACGCTCTCGCCGGGCGACATTATTCTTACGGGAACTCCCGAGGGTGTCGTTATGGGCTATCCGCCGGAGAAGCAGATTTATCTGCAGCCGGGTGACGAGGTTGCGGTGGAGATTGAGAAGCTGGGACGCTTAACGAACCGGATGACCGCTGAATAAGCGGAAGCAGGACAACCTCCAACCTCGGAGACTCCATCCAAGGCTACAAGGCTACCGCCAATGCGCGGAGCAGACGACAGCGGTCTTGAGAAGTACTTGCATTCATAAGCTGAGTATATAAAAGAAGGAGCTGTTCATCTGCAGAAATCTGCGGATGGGCGGCTCCTTTTCTTTTGGGGAACGGGAAAATGGTCCGCTGGCCTGTGAAAATGGTCCGAAGCTGTCTTACGGCTCTCACAGAAGCGCTATCTGTCCTCCCTCCCGCAGGCAGAGCTTTTACCTATAAAATGAAAGCGTAAACAAAAATCTGGATAGAGGAGATTTCGATATGGGGGTACCTTCTGGCGAGCTGCTTCGCGGTGTGGAACCGGTCCGTCCATCCCGCAGGAAGCTGCAGAACAAACATAAGCTGTTTCTCATGGCGCTTCCGTTCCTTGTTGTGACCTTTATTTTCTACTATTTGCCGATCAGCGGGTGGATTTATGCCTTCTATGATTTCATCCCGGGCATTCCGCTCTCGGACACGCCGTATGTCGGGCTGAAGTGGTTCAGGACCATTGTCGCCAATCCGACGCAGACTGAGGAAGTATTGCGCGTGCTGAAAAATACGGTGGCGATGAGCTCCCTTGGACTGATCACCTCCATTTTCCCCGTGATTTTCGCGATATTGCTGACCGAAATCCGGGCCGGCTGGTACCGCAAAATGGTGCAGACGCTGACGACGATTCCGAATTTTATCAGTTGGATTCTGGTGTATGCGCTGGCATTCTCGCTGTTCTCCGTAGACAACGGGGTAGTGAGCAATTTTCTGGTGCAACTGGGCATCGTGGATGAAGGCTTCAATTTCCTTGCTTCCAGCTCGCATATCTGGGTGACGATGATTGCCTGGTATTGGTGGAAGTCGCTGGGCTGGGGAGCCATTCTCTATCTGGCGGCGATTGCAGGGATTGATCAGGAGCTGTACGAAGCGGCAGAGGTGGACGGGGCGAGCCGGTTCCGCAAAATCTGGCACATCACCGTTCCGGGTATCATCCCGACCTTCTTCGTCCTGCTGCTGCTCTCCATCGGCAACTTCGTCAATAACGGCATGGAGCAGTATTTCGCCTTCCAGAACGCGATGAACAAGGATGCGATAGAGGTGCTGGATTTATATGTGTACAATATCGCATTTGCCAACAATTTTCCGTTCGCCACAGCGGTCAGTATGCTGAAGTCGGTTGTCAGTGTCATCCTGCTGTTTGGGGCCAATACGCTGTCCAAGGTTGTGCGCGATGAATCTATCATTTAAAGGCGGTGATTCCAGTTGCGTAAAAAGCTAAAAACCCGCGATGTTCTGTTCCAGGGAATCATCTATGTGCTCTTTGGGATATTCACCTTGAGCTGCATCTATCCATTCTATTATCTATTCATCAATACGATCAGCTCGAACGATCTCAGCTCGGCGGGGTACATCAAGTTCTATCCGCAGCAGATCCATTTCGACAATTATTCCAAGGTGCTGCGGATCAGCGGACTTAGCCATGCGGCGCTGGTGTCGGTCTACCGGACTGTGGTCGGTACGCTCCTGACAGTTGGCGCTTCCGCATTTCTTGGCTATCTGTTCACCAAAAAAGAGATGTGGGGCCGGCAGATCTGGTACCGCAGCATTGTGGTTACGATGTATTTCAGCGCAGGGCTGATTCCCTGGTACATTACGATGCACAATCTGCATCTGACCAACAACTATCTGGCGTATATTTTGCCGACGATTATTACACCATTCAACATCATTCTGGTCAAAACCTTCGTTGAGGCCATCCCGCCCTCACTGGAGGAATCGGCGGCGATGGACGGAGCGGGTTATCTGCGGTCATTCTGGAGCATTATCGTACCGCTTACAACCCCGATCCTGGCGACAATCACGATTTTCTCGGCCGTCAATCAGTGGAATTCGTTCGTGGATACGGCGTTCCTGATGACGGACACCAAATATTTTACGCTGCAATTCCTGCTCTGGCGGTATTTGAACGAGTCCAGCTCGCTGGCGGCGCTCATCCGCAGCTCCCCGGATATGGCGGCCAGCGTGCAGAATATGCAGACGCCGACCTCGGTTCGTATGACGGTGACAATGATCGTCGTGCTGCCGATTCTGATTGTGTATCCGTTCTTCCAGCGGTTTTTCGTCAAGGGCATTATGATCGGCGCAGTCAAAGGCTGACCGGTCTGCAAGGCATGCAGGACTGGAGTTCGGCTCTGCCAGCAGGGGGAGCTTAAACTTAGCATATTTAGGCTTACCAAAACTTAAGCAGATGCTTTCGAAGACAGTTTTGCGAAGTGATTCAAGACGATTAGGCTTACCAAAACTTTTAGGGGGTATGAAGCAATGAGGTTCAGACAAATGTCGCTCATTCTGCTGACGGCAATCATGGTGTTTGTGCTGGCGGCCTGCGGCGGAGGAAACGGAAATTCGGGCAAGACGAATACGGCGGAGAGCACGGATAAGCCTGCGGCTGAGGCAACGAACAGTGCGGCTGAAACCACGGCGCCAAGTGACGGAGCGCTCGACCATTCCAAACCGCTGAAGCTGACGGTATTCTCGACCACGGCTAACTACGCAGGTCCGCAAACCGGCTGGTTCGCCAAGATCATCAAAGACAAGTTCAACATCGAGCTGGATATCGTCGCCTCCAACCTGACCGGCGGGGACACGAAGATTTCGGCAATGATGGCTTCCGGCGACCTTGGCGATATTATCGTCTTCGGCGATGATAAGAACCATTATCCGAATGCAATCAAGGGGAACCTGCTGCTGGACTGGACCAAGGATGGCCTGCTGGATAAATACGGCACTGAAATTACGAAGCAGTTCCCGAAAGCCATTGAGAAGGCCAAGGTTGCTTTTGGCGGGGGCAATGCGGTTTACGGCATCGGAAACAACGTGGCCACCAACCCGTCCGGACCGTCCGAAGGCAAGGATATGACTTGGGGACCGGACCTGCGCTGGGACCTGTACCAGCAAATCGGGGCACCGGAAATCAGCAAGATTGAGGATTATTTGCCGGTGCTGAAGAAGATGCAGGAGCTGGAGCCGAAAAATGAGCAGGGCAAGAAAACCTATGCCTTCTCGCTCTGGTCCGACTGGGACGGCAACTATAAAATGACGCTGGCGAAGCAGTTCGCCAACATGATGGGTTATGACGAAATTCCTGACACTGCGCTGTATGTCAAAGCAGATGAAGAGAAATATTATGACTTCCTCTCCGACGATAGCTGGTATATGAAATCGCTGAAGCTGTACTATGAGGCCAATCAAATGGGCCTGCTTGATCCCGACTCGCTGACACAGAAGTTCGATGATGTTGTAGCCAAATACAAGGATGGCCGGCTGCTCTTCTCCTGGTTCCCGTGGCTGGGCGCTGCCAACTACAACACACCCGAAAGAACCGCGGCAGGCAAAGGCTTCGCCCTTGTACCGTTCAAGGATGAGCTGATGTATTCCACAGGCTTCAATGTCTACGGCGGCAACGGTATAATCGCTATCGGCGCGAAGGCCAAGGACCCGGCGCGGATTATGGAGTTCCTCAACTGGATGTACACCCCGGAAGGCGCAATGATCTCGGCGGGCAGCGGTACTGCGGTTCCGAACGGGCCGAAGGGGCTGACCTGGGATATTGACAGCAGCGGCAAGCCGGTGGTGACCGACTTCGGCTGGAAAGCGTATGCCGATCAGCAGAACACTAAGGTTCCTGAAGAATACGGCGGCGGCGACTACTACTATGGCTCGAATCAAATGAACTTCTCCTTTGTTGTTCCGGCGATGGTGAATCCGCAGACGAATGAGCCGTTTGACCACAATTTGTGGAAAACCTCACTGGAACGCAACCCGTCGAAGCTCGACAGCGACTGGAGAGCAAAGATGGGCGTGCTGACGCCGAAGGAATATTTTGAGAAAAATAATCTGCTTGCCGTTGCACCTCAGGGCTTCACCGGCAAAGAGCCGCTGACGATGGACAAAACAGTGGAGCAGAAAAATAAACAAATCGGTACGGTCATCCAGCAGATTTCCTGGAAAATGGTCTTTGCCAAGGATCAGGCCGAATTCGACAAGCTGAACAAAGAAATGCATGACAAAGTGAACGGCCTCGGCTATGCCGACGTGATGGATTTCTCGGTCAAGAAAGCAGAAGAGCTGTTCGAAGCCCGCAAAAGTGTGAAATAAGATGGTCTGAAGGGCAGGAGCAAGGCAGGGCGGTGATGAAGCTGCTCTGCCTTATTCTGTTCGTTTGAGGGTAAATCTGGTATTCTAGGATCAGCGGGTAAAACGCTTTCATCAAAGGGGAAGAGGGAGCTGCGGATGTTGAGAAGGAAGGCGGGAAGGCATGCTCCGGCAGGCAAATCACTGCGGACAACTCTGGTGATCTATCTGCTCATCGGTACGATGCTGCCGCTGCTCATTGTCGGCATTGTATCGTATACCTCGATTTATTCCGTGCTTTCCGGCAAAATCGGAAGCGGCATCAGCGCGAGTCTGCAGCAGGAGGCGCTTAGCCTGGAGAACGCCATCGACAATCTTGATTTCGCTTCCAAGCAGTTCGCGCTGGATGGTCAAATCGTGCAGGAAATGTCTTCCTTTCTGGAGGAGAAGCAGATTTACCGTAAATCGCAGATCATGAATTCGATCAACCAGAAGATTAATCTGGTCAATTTCACCAATCCCTACATTGGCCTAACTGCCTACATCATGCCGGGCAGCGATGATCCGGTGCTGTTCACCAACATGAGCACGCGGCGGGATTTTGAAATCAGCAAGCTCCCTTCCTTCATGCATTATAACGGGGCTGACTACTACGGGCCGCACCAGACGATGTATGCGGTTGGCGATAATGTGGTTTTCTCCGAGCAGCGGATCGTCAGGGTGAACGGCCAGCATAAGCTATACATTTATCTGGAGACGAACTACAGTCTGCTGCGCAAAATTTTTAATCAGCAGGCCTACGGGATGCAGGTGAATCATCTGCTGGTCAACCAGAGCGGCAGCGTGACCCAGACGATTGACGGTGAGCTGCCGCAGGAGATTGTCAGGGCAGCCGGCGAGAACCCGGGCGCAGCGCATGAGGAGCTTGACGGCTACCATCTGTTCCGTTACGAAAGCCCGCAGGGCTGGAAGCTGGTAGCGGTGGTTAAGAAATCGGTATTTAACAGCGAGATTTATTCCTGGTTTTACAAAATGATTTTGCTTGCCCTGTCCACGCTGCTGTTTGCCGGATTTCTGGCCTGGCTCATCTGGAAGCGGATCTACGGCCCTCTGCGCAAGGTGAATCTGGAGATTATCCGCATGGCGGAGAATGTTACGGCTCCGGTGGCATACACCAATGTAGAGGAGTTCGACTTTGTGCTGAGCAACTTCCAGCAGATGAAGGATCAGGTCAATGAGCTGATTCTGGCGGTAGCCCGCAATGAGAAGCTGAAAAGCCAGTTCGAAATCGAGAAGCTGCTCAGCCAGATCAACCCCCATTTTTTGCATAACACGCTGAACACGGTACAGTGGCTCGCCCGGCTGAACGGGCAGAAGGAAATCGACAAGCTGGTCACACTGCTGGTGAAGGTGCTTCACTACAACCTTGGCAAGATGAGCATTATTGTCACCATTGGCGAGGAAATTGAAGCGATCCGCAATTACATGGAGCTGCAGCGCATCCGTTACGACTATGAATTCGAGTTCAATGTGCAGGCTGATGAGACCGTGCTGAGCGCGGCGGTTCCGCGGTTTTTGCTGCAGCCGCTGGTGGAGAATTCGATCTATCACGGCCTTAGCGACAACGGTAAGGTAGATGTCATAATTACGGCCCATAGCCCGGGAGAAGTGCGGCTGTGCGTAAGGGACAACGGAACGGGGATGAACGAGGCCCAAATGGAGGAGCTGCTTACGGATGAAGCGGTAGGGAAGCGGGGACTGGGGATCGGCTTCTCCTACGTCAAGCGTATGCTGAAGACTTATTTCGGAGAGCAAGTGACACTGCAAATTCGGAGCGGAACAGATGAAGGAACGAGCGTAATCATAATCATACCCATCAAAAGCAAGGAGGACTTCGATGATTAAAGCTGTTGTGGTCGATGACGAACGGCTGGTGCGCAAAGGCTTCATCTCGCTGATTGATTGGGCGTCCTTCGGGGTGGTGATCGTCGGTGAGGCGGGGGACGGCAATGCCGCGCTGGCCCTGCTCCGCGAGCAGGAGGCTGATCTGCTGTTTGTCGATATTACAATGCCCGGCATGACCGGCTTTGAGCTGATCCGGCAGGTGCGCATGCGTTTTCCCGCGATCCGCTGTGTCGTGCTGACCTGCCATCATGAATTTGATTATGTGCAGGAGGCGCTGCGTCTTGGAGCGGTCGATTATATTGTCAAAACGCTGCTGGAGGTTGAGAATGCAGACGAAACGATCCGCCGTCTGGTGGAACGGGTGAAGTGGGAGGACCGTGCGCGTGAATCGCTCTCGCGCGGAGAGGGCAAGGTGGTGGCAGCGGACAGGGCGCTGCTCTATCTTCCGCTGCAGCCGCAGGGCAATGAAGAGGAGCTGTTCGGGCTCTCCATCGTGAAGAATCACCCGTTGCTTGCGCTGAAGAACATGTGGCTCACTCCGCTGCTTGGGCGTTTTGCCGAAGAAGAGGCTAGGCGTGAGCTTAAGAGCGTTCTTGGCGGACGCTGGTCTGCGGCGCTGGTCTGCGGACTGAAGGACCGGCAGCTTCAGGAGGTAGAGGAGGTGCTGGGCAGAGCGGCGCACCATGCACTCTTTTATTACGAAGGAACCGAAGAGCCGGCCAGGCTGGACTATGCTGAGCTGAAAAGGATAGCGGCAGAGGAGAATCTGCCCATAACCGGAGAAGATACCCTGGACCAGGCGCTGAATCTGCGCTGGGCGCTGGACCGGGAGGCTTGGGAGACATTCATCGCCCATGTGCAGCGGCAGCAGCCCGGCCGGGACAGGATTGCAGCATTTGGCGCTGGTCTTCTCCACGGCTGGACCGGGCTGATTCTGAAGGCTGAAGAAACGGCGCACCTGGAAGATTTGGCTGTTGGCAACCTGAACTGGACGCACTGGAAAAACTGGCTGCGGCAATTCTCCGGTTATGCGCAGCGGCGGATGCTTGAGCTGGGGCTGAGCAAAGAGGTGATGTTCTGCCTGATCCGTGCGGTCCGTTATATGAGAAGCCATGCCGGAGACAAGATCAATCAGGGAGATGTCGCTGCGGAGATCAACATGAGCCGAGGTTATTTCAGCCAGTGCTTTGCCCGTTTTGCCGGTGAGACCTTTGGCGAGAGCCTGCGGGGCATGCGGCTGGAGCTGGCTAAATCGCTGCTGCTGGAGACCCATTATCCCGTATGCGAAATTGCCGGCAGATCGGGGTTTGAGGATGACCGTTATTTCAGCAGGCTGTTCCGGGAACGTGTAGGCAAGCTGCCGAGTGAATACCGCGCGGAGGGGATCGAGCGGTGAACAGAACGGTTAAATATGTTCTCCTCGCTGTGGCGCTCTTGTCTCTCTCGGCTTGCCGCGGCGGCAGAGTGCCGGACGCGAAGGCTACGGGCGGAGCAGCTTCGGCCAATAGTGCAGACTCGGCAGCCTACGGCAAATACGACGCTCCGGTTGTAATGCGGATTGGCTTCAAGGTGCCGGATTCCCGTCTGAACACGGGAGACAGCAATGATAACAATCCGATCTCCCGTTATTTGGAGAGCCTGACCAATATCAAGGTCATTCATTCCTGGGAAGCGAAGGGGGAGGAGCCTTACACGCAAAAAGCGCAGCTCGCGATTGACAGCAATGATCTGCCCGATGCGCTGGTCGTTGACAGGGATCAATTATCGAAACTGATTGACAGCGACATGATTGCAGATCTGACGGAGACGTACCAGAAGTATGGGTCCGAGCTGATCAAGGATATGTACGATTCTACCCATGGCGAAGCGCTGGGCGACGCAACTAGGAACGGCAAGCTGTACGGATTGCCGAATGTGGCGATTAATGCCGATTCCCCTTCGATGCTGTGGGTCCGGCAGGATTGGCTGGACCGGCTGGAGCTTCCGGCGCCGCATACCTTTGAGGATATTGAAAGGATCGCCAAGGCTTTTATCGAAAGAGACCCGGACGGCAACGGCAAACGTGACACGGTTGGCCTCAGCGCGTACAAGAACATCGTGTATGGCACGAAGCCTCATGTCAACGGCCTGGATGCCGTGTTCAGCGCTTTTCATGCGTTTCCCACCAATTGGATCAAGGACAGCCAGGGCAAAATCGTCTATGGCTCGATTACCCCGGAGACCAAGATGGCCTTGGCTAAGCTTGCCGATTGGTACAAGCGGGGGCTGATTGACCCGGATTTTGCCCTTTATAAGGAAACCCAGGAGCCGATTATCTCCGGCAAGTCCGGGATGTTCTTCGGTCCGTGGTGGATGCCCTTTTATCCGCTGTCGGAGGCGGTAGCGCTTGATACCAAGGCAGAATGGCGGGCGTATGCCGCACCGCTGGATGCCGCGGGCAAATTCGTTACGCATATGGCTCCGGTCACAGACCGTTATCTGGTCGTGCGCAAGGGCTATGAGCATCCCGAAGCCGTGGTGAAGCTGCTGAATGTCTTTACCCGGCTGGAGCGGAGAAGGGACCCTAATCAGGAGGCGGTCAAGCAGCTCGATGATTTCTCTGCACAGACCGGAATACAGCCCCGGGCCTACTACCCGTTCGATTTGCTGATTGATTATACCGGGGCCATTGAGAAGCATTATTCAGATATGCAGCAGGCACTGCACGGCAAGATTGATCCCGATGCTCTGGACCCGGACACACGGCTGCTCTATAATCACTGGCTTACTGAGGAGGAACAGCCCAAAAAAAATCTGGAGGGCTGGAAGGCGGCCAACTCCTATAAATACGGCGCTGCCGTATTGTCATCGACCGCCATTGAAGGAGTCCGTAGTGTCTTTTACGGAAGCACGCTGCATATGAAGCGGAATTGGCCCGAGCTGCAGACGCTGGAGAGCGAGACCTTCCTGAACATTATTGTTGGGGATTCGCCGCTGAGCGACTTCGATCTCTTCGTAGCCAAGTGGAAGCGCATGGGCGGAGATATCATTACCAAGGAGGTCACGCAGATCGTGGACAGCAGGCATCTGAATAAATAAGAAACAGGCCGGAATCCCCCAGTGCTGAGGATTGCGGCCTGAGTTGCGGAAGACTGATAGAATACGCTTATGAAGCTGCGGTAGTGCCGGCACTTGTCGCCCGGGATTTGCTGCTGGTTGACAAGTAGCTGCACCAGGCTCCAAGCAAGGCAAGTGCGGCCAGACCGGCGGACAGCCAGGGAATGGAGGAGAGGCCGAACTGGTTAATCGCAGCTCCGCCAAGATATGCACCTGCCGCGTTGCCCAGATTAAGCGCCGAATGGCTTGAAGTGGTAGCCAGAAGCGGCGCTTTATGCGCCAGATTCATGATGCGGAGCTGAATGCCCGGCATGATGCCGAAGGCGGCGATGCCCCAGATAAAGACGTTGATCACCGTAAGAATAGGGTTGTCCAGCGTGAGCGTGAATGTAGTGATGACGACGGCGAGAACGGCAAAGTTGACGATCAGCGAAGGCATCAGCTTCCAGTCGGCCAGCTTGCCGCCGGCAATATTGCCGATTGTCACGCCAACCCCGAACAGCACAAGAATCCAGGTGACACTGTGTTCGGCAAAACCTGTGATCTCCTCAAGCATCGGCGTAATATAGGTGAATAAGGAGAACAGGCTGCCGCAGCCCAGCGCCCCTGTCAGGAGGATCAGCAGCACCTTCGGATTCAGCAGTCCGCGCACCTGCTCGGCGAGATCGGCGGTCTGCTCTTGAACAATCACCGGAATGAACCGGATGATGCCAAACAGCGATACAATGCCCAGCAGGGTAATGGCTCCAAAAGAAGCCCTCCAGCCAAGCTGCTGGCCGATGAACGTGCCAAATGGTACTCCGATGATATTGGCCACGGTAAGGCCGGCAAGCACAATGGATACGGCTCCGGCACGCTTCTCCGGCCGAACCAGTCTTGCGGCGATAATGGTACCCACACCAAGAAAGGTTCCGTGGGCAAAAGCAGTGAGAATACGGGCGAGAATCAGCAGTGTGTAGGTTGGCGCAATCACGGAAACGGCATTTCCGAAGATGAAAATGCCCATCAGAATGATCAGCAGCCTTTTTTGCGGCAGACGGTGGGTGAAGATGGTCAGTACCGGCGCGCCGATAGCGACACCAAGTGCATAGCTGGTAATAAGCTGCCCGGCCGCAGGAATGCTTACGCCAAGGTCGCTTGCAACATTGGGCAAAAGTCCCATGATGATAAACTCGGTCATGCCAATCGCAAAGGCTCCCAGTGTCAGGCAGAGCAGAGACAGCGGAAAACGCTCCTTGCTTGGCGGCGGTGTCTGGCTTTTGTCCTTTATGTTATTCACAGAGTTGTTCCTTCCTCTAGTACCGGCGTTTCGTCCTCGTTCCAGCCCTTGCAGACGTCCACCCAGTCCTTGCTCCCCGAATACATTGCCAGCTCATCGCAGGTCAGCTCGATCGCGGAGTTGGTGCTTCCGCAGGCCGGGAAAAGCGTAGTGAACCGTTTCATCGACACATCCAGGTAGACCTCCAGCTCATGGGCCAGTCCAAAGGGGCAAACCCCGCCAATTTCGTGTCCGGTCTGCTCCAGCACTTCCTCGGGAGTAAGCATTCTGGCCTTGAAGCCGAAGCGCTCCCTGAATTTCTTGTTGTCAATCTTGGCATCTCCGGCACCCACAACGAGAATGGCCTGATCTTCTGCCCCCCGGAAGGAGAGGGTCTTGGCAATTCGGGCTGGAAGCACGCCGATGGTAGCAGCAGCCATCTCGACAGTAGCGCTGGAGGTGGCATATTCACGCACATCCTGCGCTCTGCCTACACGGTGGAAGTGCTCTTTTACACTTGTAATTGACAAGATCATGACTCCTTTCTGAAAGTAGATCATATTGTTCACATTCTAACATAAGACGATTAGAGTTTCGCAGAATTTTTGCTGATCTTTTGGAGCAGCATAACGAGCGTGTCCACTTCCTCCGAGGTTAAGCCGCTTGCAAGCTTGCGGTTTAGCTCATTCAGAATCTCTTGAAGGACCGGAGCGAACTCAATCGCTTTGGCCGTCGGATAGAGCAGGGAGGAACGGCGGTCCTTGGGATCGGTTCGGCGCTCAACGTAACCCGATTGCTCCAGATGTTTCACGGAGCGGGCGGTAGTGGCCTTATCGAATTTCAACTCGCTTGTCATCTGATCCTGCGTAATGCCGGGCTGGTTCACGATCAGCTTGAGAAAGGTGTGCTGTCCGCCGCTGCCGATCCCGTAATCCATCAGTTCTTTGGTGAGGAATTTCTGGCTCTGCCGGTTTAGCTGGGACAGCAGCTTGCCGATAGGTTCCCTGTTCGAGTTCAATATACGCACCTCTTTGGCTATTTTCTTACGCTTCTTAATCTATTGACTAAAATACTACCGCAAAGTGGTTGCGTGCGCAACTAAGTTGGAGTACACTGGGTATATTATTTCGTTGCGGATGCAACTATATCTCCGAAAATTTGATGTATGAGGTGTTTGCGTATGAGTTCAATCAGTGCAACCTATCAGGAGGATGCGGCGATTCAGAAGAAACGCTGGATGATCCTGATCGTACTTAATTTATTCACCTTCATGTCTACGCTGGACGGCAGCATTGTAAATATTGCCCTGCCTGTGCTTGTGAAGGAGCTCTCGTTGCCTATAGCGCAGGTAGAGTGGGTGACGACAGGGTATCTGATGGCGATCTGCTCGGTCATATTATTCTTCGGAAAGCTGGGCGATATCGCCGGGAAGATCAGAATTTTCAAACTCGGCACGGTGATCTTCATCATCGGGTCTCTGCTCTGCGGCCTAAGCGCTAACCTGCCGTTTCTGATTGGTTCCCGTATCATTCAGGCGATCGGCGCCTCGATGACGATGGCTAACAGCCAGGGAATTGTTACGGATATTTTCCCGTCCAATGAACGGGGTAAGGCGCTTGGATTAATCGGAACCTTCGTATCACTCGGAAGTATTGCCGGGCCAAGCCTGGGCGGAATCATTGTCTCTACCTTGGGATGGGAGTATATTTTCTGGGTCAATGTTCCGATTGGACTCATTGCCATCGCTCTCGGGTGGAAGGTGCTGCCGAAGGATCTGATTCATGTAAAATCCAAAATCGACGTTCCCGGCAGCCTGCTGTTTGCCGTCTTCATTGTTGCTTTGTTTGCCGGACTGCTGCTTGGACAACAGCTCGGATATGGGGACAGCCGGATTGTCTCGTCGCTGATTGCCGCAGCCGCAGCTTTTATCGCTTTTATCATAGTGGAATTGCGCCGCACTCAGCCGCTGCTCCAATTGTCGCTGTTCAAAAATCCCTTGTTCTCGCTCAGCATCCTGTGTGCATTTCTGGTCTTTGTCGCTAACTTCTGCTTCAATATTATTGCCCCGTTCTATGCGCAGAACATGCTGAACCTGTCGCCATTCTATGCGGGCTTTCTGCTTATGCTCTTCCCGATCTGTATGGTTATCATTGCGCCTCTGAGCGGGGCGTTGTCGGATAAAATCGGCTCCGAATTCCTTACCTTCGCGGGATTGATCGTAATGGTCATCGCCCAATTCGGGCTGGCCCGCCTGCATGACGGCAGCCCGGTTGTGCTTGCAGGTGTGTGGATTGCCATGCTGGGGATCGGCAGCGGTCTGTTCATGTCGCCCAACAATTCGCTGATTATGTCCACCGTGCCGCGCACACAGCTCGGGTCGGCAGGCAGCGTCAACTCACTTGTCCGCAACGTGGGCATGGTCGTCGGCATCACTATTGCCACCTCGATTCTGTTCAACGTAATGAGCAGCAGGGCGGGCTACCGGGTAACCGGCCTGATTCCGGGCCGTCCGGATATTTTTCTCACCGGAATGCATGCCGTGTTCCTGACCTCATCGGTGATCTGCCTGGTGTCGGCGCTGCTCACCGGCTGGCGGATGCTCTCCATAAGAAGAGCAAAAAGAGCGATAAAAGCATAGCTTGTCACAAATCAGAAGGTTATGTTGTCTCCACTATGTATATCTATTATGGAGGCGATGAAAATGAGTTTACGCTTTAACTACAGAACGGCTAATGAACCGGCTTTTCGGGCAATGATGGCACTAGAGCAGCATGCGGGCGGACGCATCAAGGATAAGGTATTGTATGAATTGGTGAAGATACGGGTCTCCCAGATCAACGGCTGCGCCTTCTGTATGGATATGCATGCGAAGGATTTGCTGAAGCTGGGCGATTATGCCGATCACATTCTGCTGCTGAGCGTCTGGCATGAGGTTCCGCTCTTTACGGAGCGGGAAAAAGCGCTGCTGGAGCTTGCCGAAACGGTTACTCTGATCAGTCAAGATGGTGTGCCTCAAGCCTTGTATGACAAGGTTATGGAGCATTTCAGCCAGGAGGAATACGTGGACTGGATTATGGGGATCAACACCATCAATAGCTGGAACCGGATTGCCATATCGACAGGGATGTATCCGGGCTGTTTTAACTGATTGGAGGTGTAGCGTTGAAGGACCGGGACAGTGAGCTTAGCGCTGGCACAGGTACGGGGGCGGTGGAGAATTTGAGCCTGGAGGAGCTGTACCGCAGCTATTACAGGTACGCTTTCTCGATTGCCTATCGAATGCTGGGAGTCGTGGCTGATGCCGAGGATGCTGTGCAGGATTGTTTTGCTGAGCTGCAGCGGCGGGACCGCAGCGGAATTCTCAACATGAAGGCATATGTAGCTAAAGGCATTACCAACCGCTGTCTGAACCTGCTGGGCTCGGCGCGCAGCCGTAGAGAGATGTACATCGGAGAATGGCTGCCTGAGCCGGTGAGCGAGCCTTACGATGGGCCGGAAGCGGCGGCGGAACGGAAGGATACACTCTCCTACGCATTTTTGGTGCTGCTGGAGCGGCTGTCGCCTGCCGAAAGAGCCGTGTTTGTGCTAAGAGAGGCCTTTCAGTATGAATATGATGCCATTGCGGAGATGGTTGGCAAGTCCGGGAGCAACTGCAGGCAGATTTACAGCCGGGCCAAGCGGACGATTCAGGCCAAGCAGCTATTGCCAGTGTCAGCGGCACCGGGCTCCGGTACTTCCCGAGAAAGGCTGCTGCGCCGGTTCACCGCAGCTTTCACCGCCTATGATGTCGGCGGAATGCTGAAGCTGCTCGCCGAGCAGCCAGTGCTTGTCGGCGACGGCGGCGGGCAGGAGGCACAAACGATTCTACGACCAATGGTTGGACGCAAGGGTGTGCTGGCCTTGCTGACCTCAAAGCGGGTTCTGCAGAAGATGCGGGAATGGGAGATTTCCTTCGCCATGATCAATGGAGAGCAGAATCTCGTGTTCAAGCAGCAAGGGGAGATCAAGGCAGTGCTCTGCCTGGCTCTCGGCAAAAGCGGGGAACAGATTCAAGAACTGTATCTCATGCTGGCCCCGGGCAAGCTTGGGCATGTTGACAACAGCGGCCGGAAGTCCCAAGCCTTCCCCGCAGTTACGCCGAGACCCCAATTGTAACTCAAAAGCGCCGCCCCCTGCTGCCGGGGAGCGGCGCTTTTGAGTACGCCAATGAGCGCGTACTAAACCAGTATCTGTTCTAGATCTGTGGCGCATAACGGAGCCTTTGTGGTTCAGGGAAAGAGGGATTCGTCATATCCATCCTCCTGTTCCTTATGGACCGAAAAGCCCTTATTATCCCGAAAGGGATACAATTAGCCGAGCGAACGGACCGTAAAGCGCTTATTGCTTCTTCGGCAGCTATATTTAGGGCGAATGTCCGCTCATAAAGGCTCTGGAGTCCGAACACTTGCGCAAAATTGACTTCCAATAGGAATAAGAGCGGTTCAGTCCGTTACAAAGCGGCAGACTCTCCCGAACAGGAGATGGTTCTATTCATAGGCCAGATACACCTGCGGCGTGATTTCCACGCCCTACTCCGTCCGGCGGAGAATCGTCTGAACTCCGACACTAAGAGTCTTACGATCTGCTAGTTCTTGAAGCTGTGGATCGGAGCGGGAATACGACCGCCCCGGCCTACGAACCCTGCACAGTTGAACGGGTTCACGGCCATTACCGGCGCATAGCCGAGCAGTCCGCCGAACTCAACCATTTCGCCTACTTCCTTGCCGATGACCGGGATGACACGAACCGCAGTTGTTTTGTTGTTCACCATGCCGATCGCGGCTTCGTCGGCGATGATACCGGCGATGGTTTCTTTGCTGGTGCTGCCGGGAATAGCGATCATGTCAAGACCGACCGAGCACACGCAGGTCATGGCTTCGAGCTTCTCCAGCGTCAGTGCGCCGCGCTGCACAGCCTGGATCATGCCGTGGTCTTCACTGACCGGGATAAAAGCGCCGCTGAGCCCGCCGACATAGGAGGAGGCCATGACGCCGCCTTTTTTGACATTGTCATTAAGGATGGCGAGCGCAGCCGTAGTTCCCGGCGCTCCGGCTTCCTCAAGTCCCATTACCTGGAAAATCTCCGCAATGGAATCACCGATCAGAGGGGTGGGTGCAAGCGACAGGTCAATAATGCCGAAAGGCACGTCCAGCCGTTTGGAGGCCTCCTGGGCAACGAGCTGGCCGACGCGGGTAACCTTGAAGGCGGTCCGCTTGATTGTTTCGCAGAGCGTTTCGAAGTCCTGTCCTTTTACTTCCTCAAGCGCACGCTTAATTACGCCTGGTCCGCTGACCCCGACGTTGATTACGCATTCGCGCTCACCAACCCCGTGAAAAGCGCCTGCCATGAACGGGTTGTCCTCAACCGCATTGCAGAAAACGACCAGCTTGGCGCAGCCGATGGAATCGCGTTCCTTGGTGCGCTCAGCCGTCTGGAGGATAATTTCGCCCATCAGCTTTACCGCGTCCATATTGATTCCGCTGCGCGAGGAGCCGACGTTGACGGAGGAGCAGACTCTTTCGGTAACCGCGAGCGCTTCCGGGATGCTGTCAATCAGAATCCGGTCGCCCTTCGTGCAGCCCTTCTGTACAAGCGCCGAGAAGCCGCCGATGAAGTTAACGCCGACCTCCTTGGCCGCCTTGTCCAGTATTTCGGCCACCGGCACATAGGTATCGGTATGAACCGCTCCCGCAGCAATGGAGATCGGGGTGACCGAAATCCGTTTGTTGACAATCGGCACGCCGAATTGCCGTTCCAGATCTTCGCCGGTTTTGACCAGCTTCTCGGCGGAACGGGTGATTTTGTCATACACATTCTGGTTAAACACCCGCATATCCGTATGGGCGCAGTCCATCAGGCTGATTCCCATCGTAATGGTACGGACGTCCAGATTCATTTCCCGGATCATTTTATTCGTTTCCTGTACTTCAACAATTGAAATCATAGCTATGCTCCTTAAATTTTGTTGACAATGGCTTCTTTGCAGTGGTGCTCAGGCTGTCTAAATCCGGTGCATAATATTGAAAATATCCTCATGCTGGAGCTTGATTTCCACGCCGATCTCTTCGCCCACCTGCTGCAGGTCCTCGACAATTTCCTCAAAGGACTTGCTAGGCGCAGAAATGTCTACAATCATCATCATGTTGAAATAATCCTGCACAATCGTCTGCGAAATATCCAGAATGTTGAGATTGTGGCCTGCGAGGTAAGTACAGACCTTTGCGATAATGCCTACCTTGTCTTTTCCCAGTACAGTAATGATCCCCTTCAATGAAAAAGCCTCCTATCTTGTGCTCTGTTCATCCGCCGCTTTAACGGAATGAACCGTTTCAATTATTATGGCAAAGGATTGCACACTCTACAACCAAAGTTTTTTTGTCCATATCTTCAGAAAGTTGATCTTCTTCCCTATTTTACATGGATTATAGTTGACAGGACTATTATACTATGTTTAAATGCCAGGTTAATATAATGGCTTGAAGGAGCTACGATGACAACAAGAAAATACAAAGAGCTGGTTGAACAGCGCACCAGACAAACGCTTCAGGAATGGTCAGACTTACCGCTTGTGGATGAAAAGGACATTTACCGTTTTCTGCACAATCTGAAAGGCACGGCCGGAACGGTCGGCCTGGGCAGGGTGGAGAAGCTGGCCGACCACTCGCTGCTCTATTTCTCTGAGGAGAGCGGAAGAGGCTGGCCTGAAGCGGAATGGGGAGAGTATTTGTACCCGCTGCTGGAGCTTTTTGGCGACAGGCCGGAAATGGGGAATACCCCGCCCGGGCTTCCGCTGCAGGAAGGGAAGGCGTTGTCCGCATTACAGCCGCAGCATGAAATTCTGATCATTGATGATGATGTCGGGCTGGTGGCTTTTTTGCGTGAATCGCTGGAGAAGGAGTCTTACTACGTCAGTATTGCATTGTCCGCCGAGCGCGGACTGAAGATATTTTATGAGAGCAAGCCGGATCTGATTCTGCTCGACATCCTGCTCCCTGACCAGAGCGGAATTGATGTGCTGAAGCAGATTATCGGCAAGGCCAAAAAAGAGCGCATCCCGATCATCATTGTCAGCGGGGAGCATTCCAAGGAAATTCAGATGTACGCCTACTCGCTGGGTGTGATGGACTATATGGCTAAGCCGCTCGATATTGATTTGTTTCTGGTGCTGATCAAGAACCGCTTCGAGCTGAAGCGGGAATGGCAGGAATCCATTATCTTGGATGAGCTGACAGGGGCTTTTAACCGCAAATACTTCAATCAGACGATGAAGCAGCTCGGCTCCGATTTCCGGCGGACGGGACGGATTTTTTCGCTGGCGCTTATGGATCTGGATCATTTCAAGCTGGTTAATGACACCTACGGTCATCTGGTCGGGGATGAGGTGCTGCAGGCTTTTTCGGAGGTGGCGCGCCTTTCGATTCGGGTGGAGGACACTTTCTGCCGTTTCGGCGGTGAGGAGTTTGCCTTGTTTATGCCGAACACCGATGCTTCATCCGCCTTGCTGGTCGTGGAACGGATTCAGCAGCAACTGGCCGCAAATAAATTTACCGCCAAAAATGAGCGTTTTCAGGTGACCTTCTCCGGCGGAATTACGGAGATCCGCGAGGAGCAGAATGACCCGGACAAGCTGATTGAGGAAGCGGACCAGGCGATGTATGCCAGCAAGCACACCGGGAGAAACCGGACGACCCTGTACACGGATCAGCTTGGAGCCGCCAAAGCCGCACCGCTGTTGAATGTGATTGTCGTCGATGATGATGCGCTGCTCTGCCGGATTGTAACCGGACTGTTCGCGGCCTGGGAGCCGGCCGGCATCGCCGGTGTGAAGGTCAGCAGCTATGCAAGCGGCCCTCAGTTTCTGCAATCGGGCTGGTATGACCCTGAGGAGAAGTACATTATTCTGCTGGACGGGGTAATGCCGGAGCTGGATGGTCTGGAGGTTCTTGAACGGGTCCGCAGCAGCTATCCCGAAATTAATATTCTGGTCATTATGCTGACCGGCCGCAATGACCAGCACGATATTATCCATGCCCTGCAAATGGGGGCGGATGATTATGTAATCAAGCCGTTCCATCTGCCGGAGCTGCTGACCCGGATCGAGCGCCTGGCTCACAGATTTCTGTTCTAGCACAGAAATTCAGACAGCATTAGATTGAACGGAAAGGTGAGAGAGAATGAACATGCAAAAAGTACTGATCGTGGACGATGAAGAAATTCTGCGTATGCTGATTGAAGACACACTGGAGGATCTGGAGAACGTGGAGATTCACACCGCCGAGAATGGCGCGCAGGCGCTGTCCAGGTTATCTGAAGAGCAGTATGACCTGGTAATTCTCGATTATATGATGCCGGAAATGACCGGGATTGAAGTGCTCACTGCCCTTGGAGAAGAACACACAAGCGCCATGCCCATTATGATGCTGACCGCCAAGGCGCAGGACAATGACCGCAGCAAGGCCAGGGAGGCCGGGGCACGTTATTTCATGCCGAAGCCATTCAGTCCGATGGAGCTGCTGCAGATTGTGGAGGGCATCCTCAGTGAGCACAAACAGACACGCTGACTCCAGCATCAAAACAAAATATTACCGCATTATTGCCGGATTGTTCGTGCTGATTGTTCTGGTAGTAGGTGTGCTGTTCCTTTACATAAATACACAGCAGACTAAGCTGAAGAATGACCGTAACGTTCTGCAGCATAAGACAGAGACGATAAATGAGCTGGCGGCAACACTGAATGAGGTGTTTTTCAGGGCCCGGGGCTATGCTGCGCTGAAGAGCGGCAGTGAGCTCAAGCTGCTGAATACCGCACTGGGCAATCTCGACAATATTCTCCAGCAGTACGCCGGGCTGAAGCTGTCGCCGGGGGAAGCAAAGTACCGGGAAGATCTGACGGCTTTTTATGAGAATTACAAGCAGAAAACCTTGCCCGAGGCCATCCGGCTGGTTGAGAATGACGACTATGCAGGGCTTCGGAAGCTGTCCCAAAGCGGCAGCACACAATCGGTCAATGATTTTCTGAGCTATACGAAGGCTTTCAAAGCCAGATCAGACCGGGGGCTAAATGAGATCGCCGACCATTCTATCAGGCAAGCCGACATCTATACTATAGTTTCTATTGGCTTAAGCGCATTTCTGCTGCTGTTCTTTACGCTGATGATCTGGAGGATGCTCAAAATCCTGATTGATCCGATTGTCCGTCTGGAGAACGCAACCCACTCCCTTGCAGCCGGAGAAGAGATTCTTCTGGGCAACCTGCATAAGCGGGATGAGATTGGACGTTTGTATGAGGCGTTCCTCAATATGGCGCGGAGCATCCAGGACAAGGAAGAAGAGCTGACGATGCAGAACGAGGAGCTGCATGCCCAGCAGGATGAGCTTCAGGATCAGCAGTTCAGGCTGGAGCGCTCCCTAAGCGAGATCGAGAGCATGATGAAGGCGCTCAATCAGACCTCGGCTGTGGGTATTTTATCGGACAAAGGGATCTTCACTTACGCCAACGACAACCTGAGCAGTTATACAGGCTACAGAAACGCTGAAATTATCGGTTACCCCTTCCGGCTGTTCGAGCTGCTGAATGTTTCCGGTTCCCAGCTAGAGCTGGTCATCACCAAATTATCGACAGGCGGAATCTGGAGCGGCGAAATTGAAGTTCTTGTGAAGGATGGTTCGGCATCGGTATGGCTGCATATGACCGTTATGCCTTATTTGAACGACGAGGGTCAGATCTATCAGTTTATCCTGATTGCGAACAATATCACCTCCCTGAAGCAGGTGCAGGAGCAGCTTGCGTACACCCTGAAGAATACGGAGCAGACCTCAATCATGCTGGAGCGCTACAACCAGTTGAACCATGACATTACGTACACGCTGGATAAACAGGAGTTTGCCGAGAAATTCAGCGAATTTATGAACCGGATCTATGCTTTTGACTCCAGTCTCTTTTTGATTGTTAAGGATAGGATTGCCGCCGTCAAAGGCGTACCGCAGCAGAATGTGGAACGCTATCTCGATCAGAACAACGGCGACATGCTGCACCGCCTTGCCAGTGAGAAATCCTATATGGTCAAAAGAACAGGCTCGCCAAGTGAACAGGGGATTTCTCCTGACAAGGTCTATTGCTACGATTATTACACTTCGGTTGTGAACGCGGATGAAGAGATTCTCGCCGTATTCTGCGGCAGCCGGATCGGGCGCGAATTCACAGAAGAGGAGCTCAGCGAAATCCAGGGGCTGATGAGCAGGGTTGCTCTGGCGATTGAGCGGCTGATGATGTATGAGGAAATCGAGCATGGCCGCATGCTTAACCGGGATATCGTCAACAATGTCAACGAAGGTATCCAGTTCGTCAATACGGATGGCGTGATGCAGCATATTAACAAGGCGCTTGGCGGGCTGTTTCAATACACGGAATGGACCGAGGGCACGCTTGTTCCGGCAGAGGTGTGGCTGGAAGTGTTCTGCGGGATGTCCAATGAACCGGAAGAACTGCGGCAGTTCTATCAAAATGCGATGCTGGAGCAGACGGTGGAGTCCAGCACCATGAAATATTCGCTTGGTACAGAGGAGATTAAGCATGTGGATGTCTATGCAATTCCGGTGCTCCGCCGTGAAGACCGGATCGGCACGCTGTTCGTACACCGGGATATCACCCGCGAGTACGAGCTGGACCTGATGAAATCAGAGCTGGTCAGCACAGTCAGCCATGAATTGCGGACACCGCTGTCCAGTGTGCTCGGGTTCACAGAGCTGCTGCTGTCCAAGACGATGAAACCCGAGAAGCAGCTCAAATATCTGGAGACCATTCATAAGGAAGCGAAACGCCTAACCGAGCTGATCAATGATTTTCTCGATCTGCAACGAATGGAGTCCGGTACGCAGCAATACACTATTGAACAGGCGCATCTCAGTGAGATTGTCCTTAGCGTCATAGACCAGTACAAGCTCAGCGGCACTCATCATATCCTTCTGGAAGACGACGCGCTGCACGATGAAGTATCTGTGGACAAAGACAAGATGGTCCAGGTGCTCACGAATCTGCTAAGCAATGCGATCAAATTCTCGCCGGGAAGCCAGGAGGTCAAGGTGCTGCTTCACAATGAGCCGGACCGGATTGTCGTGCGGGTTCAGGATACGGGTCTGGGCATTCCCAAGAATCAGATCGGCCAGCTTTTCCAGAAATTCAGAAGAGTGGACAACAGCGCCTCCAAGCGGATTGGTGGAACGGGTCTCGGGCTTGCAATCTGCAAGGAAATTATTGAAAAGCACAAGGGGGCCATCGGCATCGAGTCAGTGGAAGGTGAAGGCACCACGGTATGGTTCAGTCTGCCTGTACAGCTTGCAAAGGACAGCAGTCAGGATGAGGAAATCTTCACAGACAAGGATAAGAAGCCGAATGTGATGATCGTGGAGGACGACTACAGCCTGTCGCTGCTGCTCTCGGAGGAGCTGAAGGGCAAAGGCTTCAGGGTCACCCACCATTACCATCCGCAAAAAGCGTTCGACCAGGCGCTGAAGACGCCTTTTGTCGCGATTGTTGTTGATCTGATGCTCGGGGAGGAGCTGGACGGCTGGGATCTGATCCGTATGCTCAAGCATGATTCGCGGACAGAGCAGGTTCCGATCATAATCTCCTCTGCACTGGATCAGACAGATAAGTCCCTGCTGGAGAACGTAAAGACGTATCTGACCAAACCTTATCCGCCTGGTGAGCTGTCGGGTACACTGCAGAGAATTGTGGAGATTCAGTCGAAGTCCGGGGAAGTGCTGTTTCCCGACAGCGGCAGTTAACTAAGCTTGCACCCGCGACAATCGCCCGGGACCGCCGCCGGGGTGAATCCGGATGCATTATTGTGTTAAGCTGTACATGACAAATCAGCAACACATTCGCTGTTTATAAACAGTGCAGAGGAGGAACGCCATGCTATTTTATCTGATTGCCATAGGGGTCATTCTGGCAGACCAGGCGGCCAAATGGGCGGTGCGCTCCAATATGCAACTGGGAGAGTCGATTCCGGTCTGGAGCGGGCATCTGCAGTTTACCTATTACGAGAACAGCGGGGCGGCGTTCAGCTCCTTTCAGGGATATGGGAAGTATTTCGCTATTGTGGCTGTGCTTTTCGTTGTTGCAATTTTCTATTACAGACGCAAAGGAGAGCTTCGCGGACCTGTGTTGGAAATGGCCAGCGGTTTTCTGGTCGGCGGGGCGATAGGCAACGCCATTGACCGCATACTCTACCATCAGGTAACGGATTTTCTCGTCTTCGGGAGCCGAGGCGGCATTCTGAATCTGGCCGATCTGGCAATCAATGCCGGCGGTCTGCTGATTGTGGTGCACCTGCTGACAGGCCAGCTTAAGCGGTTTGCTTTTAAAAGATAAGCCCCTCTTCACAGCATTCAACTATCATTTTATCTAATAGAAGTTATCATTAATTGTAATGAAGTCGGTTAAACCAGAGCTTTTTACTCTGATTTAAGCGGCTTTTGCGCATTTTATGGGATTATATTCTTTTTATTGCAGTAATTAGTTGAATTCAGACTCGTTGCTCGTTTCTTGTAATTGTGATAGCCTGATTCAAAGATGTTAAAAGGGAAGCAGATTTCATGCTGAGGAGAGGTCGATATTGTTGCAATTACAAGTTACGAACAGTCCTTTCAATGAGGAGCAGATAGAGCTACTGAACCGCCTTCTGCCGTCACTCACAGACTCGCAGCGGATTTGGCTCGGCGGGGATTTAGCCGCACTCTCATTGCAGGAGAGCACAGCCGGATCTGCCGCTTCAGTGGCTGCCCTTCCGGCAGCCGCTTTAGGCGCGGGAGCCGTACCTGCAGCCGTGCAGCCGGTGGTGTCCCGCGAAGTGACGGTGCTGTTCGGCTCCCAGACGGGCAACTGCCAGCGCCTAGCGTCCGGCCTGTCCCGCAAGCTGGAGGAGCAGGGCTTCCAGGTTACGACGATGGCGATGAACAGCTTCAAGCCAAACGTGCTGAAGAAGACGGAGAACCTGCTGCTTCTGGTCAGCACCCATGGCGAAGGAGAGCCGCCGGATAATGCCCGTTCCTTTCACGAATTTCTGAACAGCAAACGGGCACCTCAGCTCGGTCATCTGCGCTACTCTGTGCTGGCGCTCGGTGATACCTCTTATGAATTTTTCTGCCAGACGGGCAAAGACTTCGATCAAAAGCTGGAAGAGCTTGGCGGTCAGCGGCTCAGCCCGCGTGTGGATTGCGATCTTGATTACGATGAGCAGGTGGCAGAGTGGACTGGGCAGGTGCTCAGCGCCCTAAGCGGTTCGCAGAATGCCCAGGGCGTTGCCGGGCAGGATGTACCGGCTGCCGGGCAAGCTGAGCCGACGCAATCGGCATATTCACGGAATAACCCGTTTCATGCCGAGGTGCTCGAGAATTTGAATCTGAACGGCCGCGGCTCAGACCGGGAGACCCGCCATCTGGAGCTGTCGCTGGCAGGCTCCGATCTGACCTTTGAGCCGGGGGATGCCCTGGGTGTCTACCCGGAGAATCATCCCCGGCTGGTCGAGGAGATTATTGCCGCAATGGGCTGGAATCCCGACGAAGCCGTTCAATTGAACAAAAAGGGCGAAGAGGGTCCGCTGAAGGAAGCTCTGCTTCGCCATTATGAGATAACCGTCCTGACCAAGCCGCTGCTTGAGCAGGCAGCGGGTCTGTCTTCGTCCGCCGCCCTGCAAGGGCTGCTGGGACCGGATCGGCAGCAGGACCTGAAGGCGTATATCCAAGGACGCGATCTGCTGGATCTGATCCGGGATTTCGCGCCGTGGGAAGTCCCGGCCCGCAGCTTCGTACCGATTCTGCGCAAGCTGCCTGCAAGACTGTATTCGATTGCCAGCAGCTATAAGGCTAATCCCGATGAGGTTCATTTCACCGTCCGTGCAGTCCGCTATCAGTCGCATGGCCGCGAACGCTACGGAGTCTGCTCGGTTCACTGTGCGGAAAGAGTGCAGCCAGGAGATACTCTGCCGGTCTATATCCAGAACAATCCCAATTTCAAGCTTCCGGCAAATCCCGCTGTGCCTGTAATTATGATCGGTCCGGGCACAGGAGTTGCGCCGTTCCGTTCCTTCCTGGAGGAGCGCGAAGAGCAGGGAGCGGATGGGAAAACATGGCTGTTCTACGGCGACCGCCATTTCGTGACCGATTTCCTCTATCAGACGGATTGGCAGCGGATGCTGAAGGACGGTGTGCTGAATAAGCTGGATGTGGCATTCTCCCGGGATACCGAAGAGAAGGTGTATGTGCAGCACCGGATTCTGGAGCACAGCCGCGAGCTATACACCTGGCTGCAGGAGGGTGCCCACATTTATGTGTGCGGTGATGAGAAGCATATGGCCCATGACGTCCAATCGGCGCTGATTACCGTCCTTCAGGAGGAAGGCGGACTGAGCCCCGAAGCGGCTGCCGCCTATCTCGACAGCCTGCAGCAGGAGCAGCGCTACCAGCGCGATGTTTATTAATTTAGAGTGTAGAAGTACGGAGGGGAAGTTTGGAATTGGAGGAGACGATGAATAGTGGCAAATTATGAATCAGTGGTGAAGCCCATCGGCGGCCCGCCTAGTGATGTTGAACATATCAAGCAGGAGAGCAACTATTTGCGCGGGGCATTAGTCGAAACGCTGAGCAATCCGGTCACCGGAGGCTTGCCCGAGGACGACAACCGGCTGCTCAAATTCCACGGCAGCTATATGCAGGATGACAGAGATTTACGGAGTGAGCGGGAACGCTCCAAGCTGGAGCCTGCCTTTCAGTTCATGCTGCGTGTTGTGGCTCCGGGAGGTGTTGCTACTCCGGCGCAGTGGCTGGTCATGGATGAGCTGGCCCATAAGTACGGCAACGGCACATTGCGGCTGACCACCCGCCAGGCTTTTCAAATGCATGGCGTGCTCAAATGGAATCTGAAAAAGACGATCAAGTCGATTAACGATACGCTGATGACCACCCTGGCTGCCTGCGGTGATGTCAACCGCAATGTGATGAGCGGTCCCAATCCGTACCAGTCCGAGGTTCATGGCGAGGTGTATGAGTGGGCCCGCAAGCTCAGCGACCATTTGGCGCCGCGCACACCCGCCTACCATGAAATCTGGCTGGATGGCGAGAAGGTAGTGGACAGCAAAGAAGGGGTGGAGGTGGAGCCGATCTATGGCCCGGTGTATCTGCCGCGCAAATTCAAAATCGGCCTGGCCGTTCCTCCCGCAAATGATGTAGATGTCTTCTCCCAGGACCTGGGCTTTATCGCCATTCTGGAAGACGGCAAGCTGGCCGGGTTCAATGTTTCCGTCGGCGGCGGCATGGGCATGACCCACGGCGATACCAGCACTTATCCCCAGCTTGGGCGGGTGATTGGCTTCTGCCGGCCGGAGCAGGTCATTGATGTGGCGGAGAAGACGGTCACAATCCAGCGCGACTACGGCAACCGCTCTGTCCGCAAGAATGCCCGCTTCAAATACACCATTGACCGTCACGGCCTGGAATGGTTCAGCGGAGAGCTGCATCACCGGCTGGGCTGGGAGCTGGAACCGGCGCGCACCTATCATTTTGACCACAACGGAGACCGTTACGGCTGGGTGAAGGGCGTGGACGGCAAATGGAATCTGACGCTCTATATCCAAAGCGGACGGATTCAGGACCGCGAGGGCAATCTGCTCATGACAGGCCTGCGGGAAATTGCCAAAATTCACGGCGGAGACTTCCGGCTGACTCCCAACCAGAATCTGATCATTGGCGGCGTAAGCAGCGCGAAGAAACGCAAGGTCAATGAGCTAGCCAATAAGTACGGCCTGACCGACGGCGCACATCATACCGCTCTGCGGCGGAGTGCCATGTCCTGTGTGGCGCTGCCAACCTGCGGGCTGGCTATGGCTGAGGCCGAGCGGTATCTCCCGCTGCTGCTGGATAAGCTGGAACTGGTTATTGACGAAGCGGGTCTCCGCGATGAAGAGATTGTTATCCGCATGACCGGCTGCCCGAACGGCTGCGCCAGACCGGCGCTGGGCGAAATCTCCTTCATCGGCAAGGCTCCCGGCAAATATAATATGTATCTGGGCGCGGGCTTTAGCGGGGACAGATTAAATAAGCTGTACAAAGAAAGTATTGATGAGAAGGAAATTCTGGAGACGCTCACGCCGATCATTCACCGCTATGCCAAGGAGCGTCAGGCGGGCGAGCATTTCGGGGACTTTGTGATCCGCAGCGGTTACGTCAAGGCCGTTACCTCGGGAATCCATTTCCATGATTGACTAGGCACATTGTATACCTAACGAATCTGTTCTTCCCGGCAGCAGGGGGACAGATTCGTTATTTATTTTGGAGCACGCAAGATTAAATTTGGATTTCCGGCGATTTTCTTACATAATATAAAGGAGAACCAAAATACCATAACCAAGAGCCATTATAGTGAGTAATGCGTTCTGTACAGAAGAGGCGAAATGTATGATCATCATGAAAACGATGGAAGAGATCGAAAAAATGCGGGCAGCCGGCAAAATTCTTGCGGAATGCCACCGGCAAATCGCGCAAATAATCAAACCGGGAATCACTACCTGGGAGATTGACCAGTTTGCCGAGAAATTCATTCTTTCCCAAGGGGCAACCCCGGAGCAAAAAGGGTATCACGGTTACCCCTACGCAACCTGCGCATCTGTGAATGATGTGATCTGTCATGGATTTCCGAAGCATGAGGAGCTGAAGGACGGGGATATCGTGACCATTGATATGGTCGTGAACCTGAATGGCTGGCTGGCAGATTCGGCCTGGTCCTATAGCGTCGGAACGATCAGCGAGCAGGCGGACAAATTGCTGAAGACAACCAAAGAGTCGCTCTTCAAAGGCATTGAACAGGCGGTGGCCGGCAACCGGATCGGTGATGTCGCCCATGCCGTACAAGTCTATGCCGAATCTAACGGCTTCTCGGTAGTCCGTGATTTCATCGGTCATGGCATCGGCTCCGAAATGCACGAAGCGCCGGAGGTGCCGCACTATGGGCCTGCCGGCAAGGGGCCGCGTATCAAGGAAGGCATGGTATTTACCATTGAGCCGATGCTGAACACCGGCAGCTACCGGACCAAGGTGGATGCAGACGGATGGACAGCCCGGACCATCGACGGCGGCCTGTCGGCACAATACGAGCATACTTTGGCAATTACCCCTAACGGTACAATTATCCTGACTGAGCTGTAACAGGATGAACAAATAACCCGCGTGTTCTCCTTCTACAAGGGGGAAGCGCGGGTTATTTATGTGACAAATATCGAGTTTTCGTGCGATGTGTGTCGGAATTCACGGCTGGCTGTAGATGAAATGCATATAATGGTAAGGTTTAAGGCTGAAGCAGAATAGAGGATTAAGAATGGTTACAGTTAAAAATTGCAAGAATTTGCTCAAGGCTCCTAGTCCAGTCCAGTGCATGGAGCATTATGGCTGCATTTATGAGAACAACCATCTGATCACTTTAATGGTAGACCCGGTGGACGGCCGCATCACCGATGCGAACCGGGCGGCTTGTGAATTCTACGGATACAGCCCGCGTATCTTCAGAAAACTTCATATCACCGATCTGCAGGCGGACAGCGGGGCTGGAACGGAAGGGTTCCTGAAGAGTGCCATGCCCGGTGGAGAAGGCGGGAAAAACCGCGTATTTATGGACAGGCATCTTTTGGCCGGGGGGCATTTGATTGATGTGGAGATCCGCACCGGAATGATGTCGATACTTGGAAGGTCATGCATCTACACCGTAATTCATGATATCAGCGATCGGGTCCGTTCGGAGCAAAGACTCCGGGAGAGCGAAGAGAGGTACCGGGATCTGGTAGAGCTGTGCCCTGAAGCGATTCTGGTGTACAGCGGGGGCACTATTCTGTTCGCCAACAAACAAACGGAAAAAATGTTCGGCAAGGAGAAGAAAGAGCTGATCGGGCGGGGGATTGAAGCTTTTTTTAAAGAGGAATACATCAGCAGCGCCAAGGATAACCATCTGAAGACCTGGGGCACAACCTCCAAAGAAAGCTTTCGTATTGAGCAGCGGTTCATCCGGCATGACAAACGTGTGTTTGATGTGGAAATTTCCGGTGTGCCGATTGTGTATGAGGAGGAAAAGGCGCTGCAACTGGTGCTGAGGGACATCACGGAGAGCAAGAAGGAAGTGGAACGCGCAGTCAAGCTGCAGAATCACCGCCATTCCATTACGTTCCCGCTGGAGGACAAGGCAGAGCTGGACAAGCTGTATATCCCGGCCAGAACGCTTAGCGGCGATTTCTTTATTTTTCACAAAATAGATGAAAAGCGGGTAATCGGAATGATCGGCGATGTTACGGGCAAAGGCATTTCGGCTGCGCTGAGCATCTCCGCATTGCGGGTGCTGTTTCTCGACTGCCTTACAGCTACAGATGATCCTTTGCAGGTCTTGAAGGGTCTCAATCAAAGGGCGCTCCAGCATCTGGGTGAGGATTATATTGCCGCCTGCTGCTTTCAGCTCGACTTCACGGCCGGGGTGCTGAAAGCGGCAGGCGCCGGGATTAATGAGTTTCTGTATATCCCGCAGGATCAGGAGGCCGAGAGCATTACGGTCAAAGGCGCGCCGCTCGGAATGTTCGGCAACAGTGAATTTGAGGAGAAGACAGTAGCTTTTCATTCGGGCGACCGTTTTTGCTTTTATAGCGACGGGATGGAGCTTCTGTACGATAACGAAGAGCTGGGCCGTGATTACGATTATCTGTCTGCGAAGCTTGCCGGCGCTTGTCTGCAGGATGATTGCACCTGGCTCAGCCTGAATATCAAATGAAGAAGGAGAGGTTTATGGAAGCTGTTCAGAAGGAAATCAGGTTTCACGGTTTGAACAATCACCAGGAGATTATTGACAGGATCATTCAGGAGCTTAAGCTGGAGGACTATGCCTTTGACATCCGGCTGATTCTGATTGAAGCCATCACGAATGCTTACTATCACGGCAATCACAGCGATTGCACCAAACCGATCACGATTAGATATTTGCTCAGCGGCGAGCAGCTTAACCTCCAGGTGGAGGACTCCGGGGAGGGAGGGGCCGCACTGGTCTTCCCGGATAGCATCAGCACTGACGAATTGCTTGGTGAAGGCGGAAGAGGCTTGTACCTGATCCGCTGCTACTCGGATAGTGTGGAGATGATTCACAATACGATGTACATCAGCAAATGTGTATGTCCCTCGTAGAAATAAAAAGGAGAGAATCCTGTGAAAGTGAAATTAAGTTTAAAAGTAAAGATTAGCATCCTGCTGTTTCTTATTATAAGTGTGCCGCTCACTATTTCCGGCGTTATATCCTATAATCTGGCTTCAGATGCGCTGCAAAAAACGATTGAAGAGGAATTGCGCGACACCACGAAATCGGCTGCCAAGTCAGTCGATGCACAGCTTGAAGCTGTAGGCAATTATCTGGGCATTGCCAGCAAGAACAATACACTGGCGAGCTTTGCCGCCAGCCCTGACGGGGCGGCAGACAAGAGTCTGGCCTATGATTATATCTCCGGCCTGCAGAAGGACTATGCGAAGCTGCTGGAATCTTTGCTCATCGCGGACAAAGACGGACAGGTGCTGCTGACCAACAGCTCCGAGAACCCGGGACTGAGTGTGAAGGATCGTGATTATTTTCAGCAGGCGCTTCAAGGAAAAGAAGCTGTCAGCGAGGTTATTCTCTCCAAGGAGACCAATCAGCATATTGTAGCGGTTGCCCGTCCGCTGCAGCAGGGCGGGAAAGTAACAGGCGTGCTTATCGGAACGGTCGTTTTTGATACCATCTCCGCTCCTGTAGCCGAAGTTAAGATTGGAGACAACGGATACGGTTATATGATTGACCGTACAGGACTTATTGTCTATCATCCCGAAAAAGAGAAGATTCTCAAGGAAACACTGGACGGCAACAGCAACAAGGAATTGAATGACCTTGTGCAGATTATGAAGAGCGGAAAAGCTTCGGATGGCTTCTATACCTATGAAGGCGTCCATAAGTACGTTTCCTTTCAGCCTGCGGGGAAATGGATTGTAGCTACCACGGCCAATGTTAAGGAATATATGACTCCAGCGACAGAAATCCGCAGTACTACGCTTTTGATTACTATTGCATTTATACTGGTTGCCCTGCTCGCGGCTTATTTCTTCACCACACGCAACATTGTGAATCCGATTATCAAGCTGGAGAAGGCTATGGCTCTTGCCGGCGATGGAGATTTGACCGTACATACCTCGATCCGCTCCGGGGACGAGCTTCAGACACTGAGTGAATCCTTCAATACGATGATTGACAAGCAGGAGGCCATTATTGAGAAGGTACGGGCCGGCTCCGTTACCCTGACTTCGATGTCCGAAGAAATGGCGGCCTCTTCGGAGGAGATCAGCGCGTCCATTCAAGAGATCAGCTCCAGCACTCAGGAAATCGCCTCAGGTGCGGAGAACAGCAATCAGTCTGTCCTTAACGCCTCACAGGTGCTGGTGCAGCTCTCCAGCCTGGTTCAGATGGCGCAGAGCAAGGCATCGGCAACCTCCGGCAATGCGGATCTTACCAATCAAGCCGCGAAGCGGGGAAGAGCGCAGGTTATGGATACGGTAGAAGCAATGAATATTATCAGCAGCAGCACCAAGACAACCGAAGAGCAGCTTCAGACCGTCAGTGAGCTTTCAGGAAAGGTAGCGACAATTATCGGCACGATCAATGCGGTTGCCGAGCAGACGAACCTGCTGGCACTTAATGCGGCGATTGAGGCCGCAAGAGCAGGTGAAGACGGCAGAGGGTTCAGCGTGGTGGCCGGTGAGGTGCGGAAGCTGTCGGATGAGACGCACAGACAGGCGGATGAGATTTCCGTGCTGGTTCATGATATGGTCTCGCGGATCTCACAGGCTGTGGATTCAATGAGGGGCGCATCGGAGGCTGTGGAAGGCGGAGTCCGTGTGGTCAACGATACGGATACTGCTTTTATTCATATCATCAATTCCGTGGAGCTCATAACCGAAAGTGTCCGGGAGATTCTGGATATTACCAAGGATGAGGTCGCAACCTCTGATCAAATTATCAAGCTTATTGATAATATGGGCAGCATTTCGGAAATAGCGGCAGCGAATAGCGAGAATGTATCCAGTGCGACAGAGGAGCAGGCGGCTACCGTCAACAACTTCGCGGCTTCGGCCCAGGAGGTAAGCGCTATGGCGAACGAACTGGAGACCCTCGTGGAGAAATTTAAAATCAGGGGTGAATAGCGTGAGCGAGATTACGATTGAAATGCCCGAGATGTTTTCGGTGGAAGAAGCAAGTGAGTTTAGAGAGAGCATTAGAGAGCATATTCAGAATGGGGTTTCCAGCTTATTGCTTGATTTTGGCGGCTGCAAGTTTATTGACAGCACCGGTCTTGGCGTCATTGTCAGCTCCTACAAGAAGTGTGTGGAGAACGGCGGCACGATCAGGCTGAAGGCGTTGAATGCCAATGTGCGGAAAATCTTTGAGTTAACCAGACTAACGAATGTGTTTGAGATTCTCTGAGTGATAATAACGGCTGGGGCGTCCCTATAAGGACAGTCCAGCCGTTTTTTTAGTATGACGGTGCAGGTATGTGGTCCGGGAAAATGGCTAGTCAGTGATGTTGCGGGTGTAGTATTCAATAATATCCTTCCGGCGGATAATGCCAAGGAAGATGCCGCTATCGTCCACAACCGGAACGAAATTCTGGTCCGCAGCCAGTGTGAGCATATCCTCCATCTGGGCATGAATCCCGACACTTTCGTTATGCACGTGCCGCTGGATTTCGTTTACTGTGACTTCACGCAAATTCTCAAAAGTTAAGCCCGTTGTATTCTTCAGCTTCCATAGCAGATCTCCCTCCGATAAGGTTCCAACATATTTACCTTCTTCATCAATGATCGGGATAGCCGAATAATAATGATGCTCTAGCTGCTCCAGGGCTTCCAGCATGCTTATGGAGGAGGTGATGAAGGATACCTGAGCTTTGGGCAGCAAAAAAGAGGATATTTCCATAGGTAGGCTCCTTTCAGCAGAATTTTGCAGATCGCGTACCTATATTAAACCATAGTTTGCTATGTAAGCGTATTTAAAATTTGATTTTTTGCCCGGAGAGCTTCTATTTGCCCTCCGGCTTGTCCAATTGTGGAATCATAAAAGACACCGAAGTACCTTGATCCACCTTGCTCTGAATACTCAGCCCCCGGCCGTAGAGCTGGGTTAAACGCCTGTTCGTATTGAGCAGTCCGATCCCGCCGCTGAATTTGCGGGTATGATCCAACAGGTGGCCAATCCGTTCTTCCGATATGCCTTTTCCGTTGTCCCTGACCTCAAAGACGATGAAGCCGTCCATTCTGGAAATGCGGATGATAAGCAAACCTCCGCGTGATCGGCTGAGCAGTCCGTGTTTGACCGCATTTTCTACGATCGGCTGTAAGGTGAGCGGAGGGAGCAGCGGATCTAACCCTTCCTCAATCTCCCATTCTATGGATAGCCGCTCCTCGAACCGGGCTTTTTCGATATATAGATAGGCGCGAACCAGTTCCAGCTCATGAGAGAGAGCGACCAGTTGATTGGAGTTTATATAATCGAAGCTGATGCGCAGATAGGAGGAGAACGCCTCGCTGAGATCGCGCATTTTTTCGGTATCAAATTCGCTTAAGGCCATAATTGAATTCAGAGTATTGAACAGGAAATGCGGCTGGATTTGTGCCTGCAAATAGGCAGCCTCCATGCGCAGCTTCTCGTCGATGGATTGCTTCAGCCCTGTTAAAGACCGGACCCGGTACTTAAGCTCCAAGGCGTCAACAGGTTTGACCAGGTAATCGCTCGCCCCGGACAGAAAACCCGTATAGATATCCTCAGGCTGATTGCGGGCGGTCAGCAGCAGTATAGGCAGTTCGTAGCTTGAAAAGCGCTCACGAACAGTCCGGGTCAGCTCATAACCGGACATATTCGGCATCATCACATCGGCAATGAGGAGATCCCATTGTTCCGTGCCAAGCAGCTTCAAGGCTTCGCCGGCGCTTAGAACCGTTCGGATATGATAATGCTCCCCCGAGAGAATACTGGACAGCACCCTGAGGTTGACCGGATCATCATCGACTGCCAGGATTTTGACCTCGCCTGCAGATATTTGCAATTCGTCAGGATGGAAAGTACTCCATAGCGTGGACAGGGCGGCAGAATGACTCCGCTGGGCAAGACATGCTTCCGAAGTCACGGTGTTCGCCATCATATCACCGCCAGAGATATCCAGCGCTCGTATCCTGTCAGAAGCATCGGCCAGGGGAAGTGTGAAGGAGAACATGGAGCCTTGGCCGGGTGCAGAGCGGACACTGAGGGTTCCCCCGTGAAGCTCCACAAGCTGCTTGCAAATACTAAGGCCTAAGCCTATCCCGCCGCCTTCATTGATCCCTTGTTGTCCCTGTTCATAGGGCTCAAATATGCGGGCCTGCGTTGCTTGATCCATACCGGCACCCGTATCTGCCACATGAACAGATAGTTGCTTGCCTTGAGTCGCGGCGGATACGGTAATGCTGCCTTCGTTGGTATACTTGATTGCGTTGTGCAACAGGTTGAACAGAATCTGCACAAGCCGTTTCTCATCGGCGAATACGGGAGGCAGCGAGTCTGCAATATCATTTTTCAGCATCAGCGCCCGGCCTTCTGTCATAAATTCAAACATGTCGATGACGCCTGAAACCAGCGATTGAAGGGACAGAGGCTGCTGCTGCAGCACAATCCGTTTGTCCTGAAGACGGGTTACGTCGAGAAGATCGTTCAGCAAATTGGACATCCGGCGGCTAATGGTAATGAGCAGCTCCATGTCCTGAACGCTTTTGTGATCCATCACTGCCTGCTCTTTCGCCGCAATGGTCTGGGCGATATTGATGATGCCATGCAAAGGGGTTCTCAGCTCATGTGAGGTGTTGGCCAGGAATTGATCCTTCAGCCGGTCATTTTCCTGCAACTTCCACGTAAGCTTGGCATTCTCTTCCGAATTGCGGAAGTAACGCTTGAACCAATAAGCTGAGAAGCCGACAATGGTCGCAATGACATCGACAGGGTAATAGTAGCTGCTGGTTTTTTCCAAGGATTCAACAGTACCCCAAGCTACACTGGAAGCAATGCTGGTTGCGGCAAAAAGCAAAAAAACCGCATCTTCTTGTTCCTGAATCACCATTCGCACAATCCTGCAGACTACGCCCGTCACTGGAAGCAGATAGATAACGGCGAACAAGGGGATCGTGTGAAAAATATATTGTACAGGCACAATCAGCAAAAAGAGGGAATAGAGAAACAAGGTCGCAGCATAGGCTTTGAACCATTTGCCGTATTTCGGGCTCCCTGAGAAGTTATAGCTGAGCAGCAGCATAAAAAAGGACAGCCATATGTAAGACAGCAGCTTGATTTTCAGCGCCCAGGCATAATTGATCGGCAGCCACAGGAGCAGCAGGGTATCATTATCTGCCACGATGGAGATGCCAACGGCCAGCAGTAGCAGGAAAAACAGCAAAAAGGCTTTTTGCCGGGGATTAAAAAAATACAATATCCCGGCATATAAGGCATGCAGAAGCAGAATAATGAATGTTACCAACTGAAAGCCGATCGAATACCAGCGCTGGGTGTCTATTACCGCTTGAGTGCCGAAACGGATGGAATGGACGATGCCGCCATCCAGAGGCTGGTCGAAATTGGCGGTGCGGACGAGCAGCTCAATCTCCTGGCGGTTCGCGGCAATATAGGACGCAGTGTATGAAATTGCCTTTGGTGTGTATTCTGCCTTGCTGTCGGATAGCTTGCCGATGGGCAATTCCTTTTGTCCGTTAATTTCGAGCTCTGAGGCAGCTTGAATGCGCTGAACCCAGAATCCGTATGGCTCATTTAGTGGTTGGCCCAGCAGAATCCGCAGCTTGTAGGTTGCAAAGCCGAAGGAGGGACGCTCCCCTTTAGTGACAGCATCACTCCAGTCGCCTGGAACCATGACAAAACCCGGCTTCTCCATATTAGGGTGCAAAAAATCCTCATGTGTCAAAAATTTGCCGGGATATATTTCCCACTCGCCGTCCAGTGTAATGGAGCGGGAGTCTTTGATATTCCAGCCGCGCAAATCAAGCACACCTTGAACAGCCTTCGGGTGCTCAGGTGTGGCATAAGCGGTGAGCCATAACCAGCGGATGGCCAGGAGGATGGCCAAATACAACATAATGAGGGTTATATTTTTCAAGTAAAATTGAATTGGTTTATTCATCATAAAACTTTAATTCGACAAATAATTCGCATTTTCCTTCAAAAAAAGAATACAGAATCCTTCAGAAGAAGGTCCTATATCCTTAATATTTAGCGGTATAAGTTTAAGCGTTATTGCCAGCTTCACCATTGTCGTGGTTGAACTGCCAGATGATGCCGAACTTGTCCTTCAGGCTGCCGTAACATTTGCTAAAGAAGGTCTCCTGCAATTCCATAGTTACAGTTCCGCCTTCGGCAAGCTTATGGTACCACCCTTTGAGCTTCTCGACATTGGTATTTGATAGTGTAAGATTTACGTTATTCCCTTCCACAAAAGGCATGCCCGGAAAAACATCCGAGAACATCAGCGGGCTGCCGTCAACAAGCAGCATGGCATGCATTACAAGATCTTTGGCCTCGTCCGGCAGAGGGTAGGAAGGATCGGCAGGTGATTGTCCAAAAGTCATGATGTTCGGAGTTTCTGTCCCAAAGACGCCCGCATAAAATTCCACAGCTTCACGGGAGTTTCCGTTGAAATTCAAGTAAACATTAATTGCCACATGCTTCACTCCTCAAGTGTTTTGTACAGACAAGCGTATTGCATCCACATTGTAGCATGTGCCTATCCATTTATAAATATACGGATCTATCCTGAAATAACGATGTCCGAACAGAGGACATTGTTATGGAAGCCTCGAATTTGGCGAAGCTAAATTGAGGGTCTTCTATGGAATTTCATCGTCTGAAGTGCCGCGAAAGAGCGGCATGGATGTCTGTTGTTCGTATAGTGAAACTCATAATTCATTTAAAATTTCATTGACCCAGGAATAACATTGCTGCAATTGCTCATCGGTGATCAGGTCGGAACGGTGTTCGAACAGATCAAGCCATTTGAAAAGGTATTCACTGCGCCCGGCCAATTCGCTTAACGAATATTCACTTTCGTATATGTTTCTCAAGCTCTCTGTTTCTGCCGGATCGAATGGGGTGATATTACATTAAGTTGAACACTCTCGTGAGCAGAGGAAATAGTCATATGTTAAGATCATAGGGCGTTCTGTATGCCATTGAATTGGCCGCTGGAGCGCTCTTTGGCTGTGTACATGACAGGGAATAGGAAAATGGCAGAATGACTAAAGCACCAAGCAGGAATAATCTGGGCAGGTATCGAATAAATAGCGAGAATATCAGCATAATTCGACTTTACTTTCATACATAAGAGGGGTTGTCACTACTATGAAGAAGAACAAGACGCTTTTCCTGATCGTGACGTTTGCTTTAATTTTTCTGCTGCCTTTATTCGGGAGCTTAGCGAAATGGAAGGGGATGCCGCCGGGTTATGGCGATTTTCCCGCCCAATTGGCGGAGGCTGACCCGGGTTTTAGTGTGCTGTATTTTTCCCTGGCCTGCGTTGTTGCGCTGCTGATTACGCTGGTGCTGGTATTTCCCCGTCTTTTCGGATTCAAAAAAGTGAAAGAAGCTCCCGCGCCGAAAGGTAAGGCTACTCCTTTTCCGGTCTGGTTCTGGTGGAGCCTGCCTGTGCTGGTGATCAGTTGGTTTCTGATGTGGGCACGGGTGAAGCTCGTCATTTCACTGGAATATTACACTTTTGTCCCGCTGTGGTGGTCCTTCATTCTAATTCTGGATGGCCTGGTCTATAAAAGAAATAAAGGCGCGTCGATCATCTCCCGCAAACCCCATGTCATGCAGCTTCTCGCTGTGGTGTCCTGCTTCAGTTGGTTCGCCTTCGAATACCTGAATTTTTTTGTCATCGAAAACTGGTATTATCCCAATAACAAAATCTTCACGAATTTCGGCAATGTGTTCTGGTTCTCGCTGTCGTACACGACGGTGCTTCCGGCGATCATTGAATGGTATATGCTTCTTAAGACCTCCAGCGCCTTCAGGAACCGCTACAAATATGGCCCGAAGCTCTCCGTTTCCCGGACCCTTCTGATTATTTATTACATTCTTGGGTTGATTCTGGCCTTCGGCATGGGCTATTATCCTTATCTGCTGTTTTGGGTGCTCTGGGTCGCCCTGGTTCCGATGCTGTCCGCCGCAATGGCGCTGGTCGGCTACTGGACGCCTTTTACAACGATCAGGAACGGCGATTGGTCTAATGTAATTCTGATCGGTCTGGCGACGTTGTTCAACGGCTTCTTCTGGGAGTTCTGGAATTTCGGCAGCGAATGGTTTCACGATTCAGCTCCGACCAACCCGAATTTTTGGAAGTACTCCGTACCTTATCTGGACAAATTCCATATTTTCTCCGAGATGCCTGTCCTGGGCTATTTCGGGTATCTCTTTTTCGGGCTGAATTGCTGGATTATCTGGCTGATAGCTGCCTATGTGTTCAAATTTGACGCTGACTTCGAAGTGACGGGAGATAACAGCTAAAGGTGGAGTGGGTATGATTGATTTCGAACATTATCAGATACTGGAGACCATTTCCGATAACTACATAAAATCAGTTTACAGATGCAGGGATGCTTGGACTGGTGATACGGTCATTCTGAAGGTGCTCAAGTCGGAGTTCTCCGGGACTGAAGCTGTGCTGCGGTTCAAGCAGGAGTATAAGCTGCTCACAGAGCTGAACAAGAACATGCACGGTGTTATCAAGCCCTACAGGCTGGTAGAGCACAGCAATTGTTGCGTGATGGTACTGGAGGATATCGGGGGGCGTTCACTCAAGAAAATTATGGCAGAGGAGGATTTGGGCCAGGAAACGCTGCTGCAGCTTGCAGTCAGGGTCGTGGACATCCTCGGAGCGATTCATGAACAGAACGTAATCCATAAGGATATCAAACCCTCCAACATTATATGGAACAGAGAGCGGGACATCGTTCAGATTATAGATTTTGACCTCGCCGTGAAGCTCACCAGGGAGAAACGGGATTTTCAGAACAGCGGTGTGCTGGAGGGAAGCCTGCAGTATATTTCTCCGGAGCAGACGGGCCGAATGAACCGGAATATCGACTACCGCAGTGATTATTATTCCCTGGGAGTTGTCCTGTATGAGATGATGACCGGAACGAAGCCCTACGCTGCTGATGAGATGCTGGAGCAGATCTATTCCATTATCGCCAAAGAAGCGGTTCCGCCTTACAAAGCTACCGGAGGCAAGGTATCCAGCGCCCTGTCGGCTGTGATCATGAAGCTGATGGAGAAATCCTCGGAAGACAGATATCACAGCGCCTACGGGATCAAAGCCGACCTGAAGAAATGCCTTGCCGGTCAGGAGAGTTTTGTGGTTGGCGCAGAGGACCGGCTGAATCTATTCCGGATTCCGCAGAAATTATACGGGCGCGAGCAGGAAACTACACGCCTCGTCGATGCGTTCCGCAGAAGTGTCAGGGGCAATCCCCAACTGATGTTTGTCACGGGTGAAGCCGGTGTGGGCAAAACCGCTCTGGTGCATGAGCTGCATAAGTACATCAGCCAGGAGAAGGGATTGTTTGCTGAAGGAAAGTTCGACCAGTATAACAAAAATATCCCTTACAGTGCGCTGATTCGGGCTTTCCGAAGATTGATCAGCCAGTTGCAGGGTAGCCCGGATGAGGAGCATAAGGATTATGTTAAGCGCTCCTTGACCAAAGCTCTGGACGGAAATGGCAATCTGATTGCCGCACTCATCCCGGAGCTTGCAGACTGGATTGGCGTCCAGCCCGAGATGGAGCCGCTTAACCCTGCGGAGGAAACAAACCGTTTCTTTCTCACCTTTGCCAAGTTCATTGAAGGAATCACGCGAAATGAAAGACCGCTGGTCCTGTTCCTGGACGATGTCCAGTGGGCGGATTACTCCAGCCTCCAGCTTGTTGAGAGACTTGTGCTTGATCCCCAGTTGCGCCGGGTCTTTATCGTCTGCTCTTACCGGCAGAATGAAATTCATGAAGGACACCCGCTCTTTGGCGCGATCGCCAAAATTGAGAAAAGCCGCGAGGTCGGAAGCATTACACTGAACCCCTTGTCCGAGGATAAGCTGGGGCGCTTGATCGCCGATACTTTGTACACCTCCAAGAGCCGGGTGCTAGAGCTTACGGAGGTGATATACAAGCGGACAAAAGGCAACTCTTTTTTTACAAATGAAATTTTGAAGGATTTATATAAAAACGGTTATCTGTACTTTGACGATGTGCAGGGGGCATGGGATTGGCAGCTTGAACAGATCCTCTCCCTGCCGGTGAATGAGAATGTTGTTGATTTTCTGATGCTGCGGCAGCAGGAATTGCCGGAGGATGTACAGCGGATCTTGATGCTAAGCGCCGCGATAGGCAATGTGTTCGATTTTGGCATCCTGGCCTTGATTGCGGAAGAGCCGCTTGAAGTCATTGTCCGTGCGTTTGCAAAGACTGTGGAGGAGGAGTTCATTCTTCCGGTGGATCACCGGTACGGGCTGATTTCCGGCTTCCTGGCGGAACCGGAGCCAGACCTGCTGGGCCGGATGAACCTTCAGTTCCGTTTTGCCCATGACAGGATTCAGCAGGCCTTTTACCAGAAGCTTGACTCCGGCAAAAGTGGGGGGCTGCATCTGGCGATTGGCCGTTTGCTGATTAAGCATCTGCCCTCTGAAGAAGCGGAAGAAAGAATCGTTGAGATCGCCTCGCATTTGAACAAAGGTCTGGAAGGGCTTGTGGACAAAGCTGATATCAACGATGTTATCGGGATTAACCTGAAGGCTGCGCGCAAGGCCAAGTCTGCTTTTGGTTATGACTCGGCCTTCAAGCTGCTTACAGCAGCCATCAGCCTGCTGCAGGGGGATGCCTGGGAAGAGAACACACCGCGAACGGCGGAAATCTATGAGCTGTATGCGGAGTGCGGCTATCTGACCCATCAGGTGGAAGCTGCCGATGCAGCTTGCAGAGAGCTGATTAAGCATACGAACGACAGACTTGCCCTGGCGCAAATCTATGAAATGCAGGCCAATCACTATATGTATCTGGGGATGATGAAGGAATCCATTGACTCCGGCAAACGGGGGCTGTCTGCGCTTGGCATCAGAATTCCAGCAAAGGTAGGCATGGCCTCGGTTCTGGCCGAGCTGGCAAAGATCAAATTGGCGCTTCGCGGGAGAACTGTCGAGAGCATCTTCGAAGCCCCGGAAATGAAGGACCCGGAAATGAAGCTGATTATGCGGCTGCTGATCAATTTTATCCCTCCTGCTTTTATTTCCGGGGAAACCTCACTGTTTGGCTTTGCGGTACTGAAGAAGGTCGGGCTGACGCTGAAATACGGCAATTCGCCTGAATCCGCACTCGCTTTTATCGGGTATGCCATGCTGCTGTCCGGGTTCGGCGATATTAAGGGCGCGTTCGACTATGGCCGGCTGGGCGTGCGGATTAATGACAAGTTCCATGATCAGCAGTGGAAAGGGGCCGCTATCGTATTATATACGCTGTTCTGCCATGCCTGGACCGAGCCTTGGGACACGCTGCAGGAATGGTTCACTTCCTCGATCGAAGCCAGTCTGCGGACAGGGGATTTGCTCTATCTGGCGCATTCCTGCTTCTATGTGAATCTCTGGAATCCGACGCTGGATATTGCCGCCAATCTGCAGGAGAGCGACAGAACGATTGCCATGATCGAGAATACCAAATACAAGGAATCACTTGCGACCGCACTGCTGGCCCGGCAGTATTTGCTGAATCTGGGTGGTGAATTGGAGAACAACCTTTCGTTTGACAGTGAATCGTTCAGTGAAAGGGACTATTTGCGGGAGCTGGAGGAAGCCAAATATTATTCCGGGATTGCAATTTACTATATCTATAAAATGAAGCTGCTGTTCACTTATGAAAGCTACACCGAGTCTTTGGAATACATCGAGAAAGCCTACCCGATTATCGGCACACTGGCCGGTTCGGTATTTATGGAAGAATTCGCTCTCTACACGTTCCTGAATCTGGCTTATAGCTATAAGCGGCTGGGCGGGTATGAGAAGAGAAAAGCCCGGGCCAGAATGCGCAAGGAATACAGCCGGATGCAAAAATGGGCCAAGCATGCTCCCGGGACCTTCCGCCAGCATGAGCTGCTGATGAAGGCTGAATGGGCCAGAATCTCGGGCAAGGACGATGAGGCAGGCTACTACTACGACTTGGCCATTGAGGCCAGCGAGCAGGGCGGCTTCCTACGGTATAAAGCGCTCACGAGTGAGCTGGCGGCACGCTTTTATTACAACAAGGATTACAAGGAGTTCGCTGCTTATCTGCTGAGACAGTCCGTGTATTATTATTCGCTCTGGGGGGCAAAAGGGAAGGTCGGCTTTCTCAATAATCGTTACCCGGAGATTGTCCGGAGAATATCCACCAAGGAGTTTCTGCACGGACGCACGATTACGGATTATTCCGAGAGCATAGATTTGAACTCGATGATTCTGGCTTCACAGGCCATTTCCAAAGAAATTGAGCTGAACAACCTGCTGGCAGCGCTGATGGAAATCGTCATTAAAAACGCCGGAGCGCAACGGGGCTGTATCCTCATGACCTCCAAGACGAATCTGCTGGTGGAAGGCGAATACCGCCCGGAGGATGATAAAATTTTCGTGGCCGTGCATGACCGTACAGTGTTTGATCCGCTGCCGTATTCGATTCTGAAGCAGGTGGAGGAGAGCGGGGAGAGCCTGATCTACAAGGATGCGTTCTCGGAGACTCCGTTCGTCAATGATCCGTATATTGTCAAGCACCGGCCCAAATCCATGGTCTGCATGCCGCTGATCAACCAGAATAAGACCATTGCAATCATCTATCTGGAAAATAACCTGGTAACGGGTGTATTTACCGAAGAGCGGATGAAGATTATCAATCTGCTGTCCCGGGAAATGGTCTTCTCGCTGGAGAATGCCACGCTTTATTCGGAGCTGGAGCGTTCGGAGGAGAAATACCGCGAGCTGGTCAACAATCTGCAGGACGGCATCTTTATTACGCAGGACAAAATATGCAAATATGCAAATGAAGCCTTGGCGCAAATGCTTGGGTATGAAATCGAAGAGATGCTGGAGCAGCCCTTTGAGAATTTCGTCAGCCCCTCGGAGCGGGAGAAGGTCATGCATTATTACGCCAGAAGGGTAGAGGGCAAGCAGGCCCCCTATGAATATGAGACTACTTTAATGCATAAGGATCAGGCCCGCGAGGTGACGGTGATTCACAAAGTGACGCGGGTCAATTACTTGAACCGGCCGGCGATCCAGGGAACAGTGAAGGACATTACGGAGCGCAAAAAAGCGGAAGGCGAGCTGCTCAGGCATAAGGAGCATCTGGAGGAGCTGGTTGCGGAACGTACGAGGGAGCTGGAGCTGAACAATGAGGAGCTGAACAAGTATATTCACCTGATCGAACGGATCTCCATCACCGATGAGCTGACGGGACTGTACAACCGCAGATACTTCAATAAAGTGTTCCTGGAGGAAGTGGAGAAGGCCGCTTCCGGGTCGCAATATCTGACCTATCTGATGATGGATATCGACTATTTCAAGAAATACAACGATACCTACGGGCACTATGAGGGTGATACGGTATTGCGGAGAGTGGGAGCCTTGCTGCAGGAGCTGGCAGCGCGGGCGGACGGGTATGCGTTCCGGCTAGGAGGGGAGGAATTCGGCATCGTCATCACCGGCTTCACCCCCCGGCAGTCGCGCGAATATGCCGAGAGCCTCAGAAGAAGCATCGCCGAGCTGCAGATCCGGCATGCGCTCAGTGAGGATTACGGAATTATTACAGTCTCCATCGGGGTTGCCGCTGTCCGTGTGGATAACCACCGGGAAGAGGACATTTACAAGCTTGGCGACGATGCGCTGTATCAATCCAAGTCGGAGGGCAGGAACTGTGTAACTCTGCTTCAGTAATGGAAGTTTGCACCGCCAAGGGTAATTTCCCCGTTTTTTGCAGATACTCCTCCTAAAAAGGAAGGGGAGGCTGCTGCAATGGAGCGTGACAAGAAAGGATTATCGGTGTGGGGGCTTACGATGCTTGCACTCGGGACGGTGGTGGGCGGCTCGTTTTTTCTTGGCTCGTCGGTAGCGATCCGTGCAGCCGGGCCGTCTGTGCTGCTGTCCTATGTGATCGGCGGGATACTGGTGTATTTCATCTTGTCCGCATTATCGGAAATGACCGTAGCGAATCCGGTCGCCGGCTCCTTTCGGACGTATACGGAGATGGCCTTTGGGCGGGGAGCGGGATTCACCGTGGGCTGGGTATATTGGACAGGGCTTGTACTCGCAATGTCCAGCGAAGCTACAGCGGTATCCATTCTGCTGCGGGGCTGGTTTCCCGCCCTGCCGCTGTCACTGCTCGGGTCCGGAATTATTGTGGGTGTGACGCTGCTTAACCTGCTCGGCGCAGAACGGCTGAGCAAGCTGGAGAGCGGCCTTGCCGCGTTTAAGCTGCTTGCGATTGCTGCATTTGTAATCCTTGCCGTGGCTCTGATTGCGGGGATCGGCAGCAGAGGCACGGGAGCCGTAGGCCTGGGGGTTGTCCGCGGGCAGAGCCTTATGCCGGGAGGGGTGGCCGGAATCGCCGGAAGCATGCTGATGGTCATGTTCACCTATGCCGGGTTTGAGGTGCTTGGTCTTGCGGCATCGGAAACAGCCAATCCGGGGGTGACTATCCCCAAAGCGATCAGATATACAATCGTGTTATTAGTCAGCCTGTATTTAGCTGCCATAGCTGCGCTATTTCTGCTTCTTCCGCCTGCCCGGGTGTCAGAACAGGTGAGTCCGTTTGTATCGGCATTAAGCTTGTATGGCCTGGGGTGGACCGGGAATGTAATGAACATTGTACTGGTAACGGCTATTCTCTCAACCATGCTGGCTTCTGTATTCGGTCTGGGCCGGATGCTGCGGTCATTGGCTGAGGAAGGCCATACTCCGGATTGGATGCGGGACCGTGCAGACATTCCGTACCGGGGCATCCTGATCTCCGGGAGCGCGATGCTGGCCGGTCTATGGCTCGGTATGCTGCTGCCGCAGGGGGTCTACCTCTTTCTGGTCAGCTCGGGCGGCTTCTCGCTGCTGTTCTCGTATGTTGTTATCATGGCCAGCCATTACCGGCTGCGGAAACGGCACGGCAGTCCGTTAACCGGGGGGCATGGCCTGCGCGGTTATCCCTACACCTCCTGGCTTGCTATCGCAAGTCTGGTTGCTATTCTGGCGAGCATGCCGCTGATCCCCGGCCAGGGCGGGGGGCTCGCCGCCGGAGTGATGTTTGTTGTGCTGTTCTCGGGGATCTATGCTGTAGGATGGCGGAGGAGGGCAAGGGAACCGGGAAGAGTGCGGAAGCCCCTGCTGCAGATGCCATCCGTGAAAGCGCAGATGGAAGCTTCGGAGGAGCTGGAAGGGAAGAAGGAACGGAAATAAAAGAGAGAAGGGCTTCCATTAAGCAGATTTTTCCGCTTACAGGGAAGCTCTTTTTTGTGCCTTGATAGCGTCTTAAACCTCATTCTGCCGAATAAGATTAGGTGATGCGGGACTCTGCAGACGATCCAAACCTGATTAAAGGGGGAGCTATTATGCATCCGGCTACAACCTATGCGGCAACCGTCGATCCCCGGACCTTCATGACCTTTAGGGCGCTTGTTGAAGCGATCATTCCCGGTTCGCCGGTGACCTGCGCAGATGATGCGGAGCAAGCGGCCGGAGCCGTAGATTTGTGCATTCACGAGTACATGATCTGGGAGCTGGATCACAGTCTTTCGCTGGTGCTGGGATTGTATTTGACGGTTATTCCGCTATCCTGCTCTACTGCAAGACTCCTCGATGCGGGGGCGGTTCAGCTCGCTGCCTCGGGACAACTGCAGCATGCCCCAAACCATCTGCTATGGCGGAGCAGTCCGTTTGCCTCGTTGTGCCCGGCTGACCGGATTCGTGTGCTTGCAATACTGGAGCAAATGAAGGTTGATCTGGGAGCCTTGCCGCCTCCTTACCGGAATGATGGAGGTCTTGTCCGGTATATGATTGATTTTCTCACCAGGCAAACGATGTTTGGAAATTACTCGGAATGGTCAGCCTACGGGACGACCCGGCTTCGAACGCCGACTGCGCGAAGGCTGGAATATTTCCCGGTCAGTTGGAAGCAGGCAGGTTATCCGGGAGTGGTCCCTGGCTACCGTGTCCTCCTTGGCAATATGCTGACCATCGAGCGTAAGGGAGGGGAATCCACGATTGTATGAGGCTGAGGCAACGTTCGATGCGGATGTAATTGTCATTGGGTCCGGCGGCGGAGGCGCCGTTGCGGCGAAGGAGCTTGGCGAAGCAGGCTTGAAAGTGCTGGTACTGGAAGCAGGCCCTTGGTACGGAAACAAGAAATGGGAGAATCCGAACAGCGAGCGTGGCGGGGAATGGAGCTCCGATTATAAGGATTTGGATGTGGGGATATACAAGAAGATTTTCAATGCATATGAAAATAATATGAACGATGTGGTGTCTGGCGTATTCCGTTTTGGTCCTGCCGACCGCCGCCGGACGCCGTGGCACAGGGTTATGCGCCAGACGGGTGACATCTGGCAGGCGTCCGGTGTGGGCGGAACGACCCAACACTACTGGAGCCAATCGCCGCGCGCTTTTCCCGTTGCGGTTGATGATATTTGGCCGATCAGCTACCGGGAGCTGATGCCCTATTATGAGAAAGCGGAAGCTACGCTGCCCGTCCAGTTCGCACCTACAACGCCTAAGGAAGAGCTTTTTTACTATGGTGCCAAAAAAGCAGGCTGGCCGCTCATTCCGACACTCAACGTCACGACTCCGGGCTACCGTCCGAATCCGAATGCCATTTTGCCGCCGAACGAGCATCTGATGGACCCGAATTATTCACTTGAGCAATTATCGGTCATGGAAGGATGTACCCTGAAGGGGAATTGTGTCAATGGCTGCTCATCCGGGCCGTCCGTTGATAGAATCGCGAAACGAAGCACCCTTGTCAGCTACATCCCGCTCGCGCTGAAGACCGGAAATGTCGCGGTCCGGCCCAACTCCTTCGTGATCAAAATTTTAACAGCACATGATCCCAAGGGAGGACTGCGTGCTTCAGGTGTACAGTTTCGGGATACGTGGACGGGGGAAGTCGGCGAGCTAACGGCCAGAACCGTTGTTATGGCTGCGGGCTGCATTGAGACACCACGCCTCTGGCTCAATTCGGGTCTGCCTCAGAACGAATGGGTGGGCAGAGGACTGACCAATCATTGCTTCGACTGGGTCGCGGGCGTATTTGATGAAAAGGATCTGCTGAGCATTATGGGTCTGCCGTCCGTTTATCCGTACGCCGGTCAAACCTCGGGGGCCAGGGTGGATATTCCGGGAACGGGGATATTCCAGGTGTCCTGCTTAAGCCCGGGAATCATGTCATTTCTGACCTATGGCTTCAGTGAAGCGGGCTTTGACGCCCTTAATCCGCCGGAGCCGGGAGCGCCGTGGAACATTCGCGGCCGTGTCGTCGGCCCCAAGCTCAAAGAGCTGATGATGAACTATAGCCGGACGATGAGCATGCTGCTCCTTACGGATGATGAGACGCTGTACCGCAACAGGGTTGAGGTCGATCCGCTGCTGAAAGACGAGAACGGACCGATTCCGGTCATTCATTATACTCCCAGCATCAAGACGCTCAAGAGACGTGATAGGCTGGCGAGATATGCTTCGGAGACGCTGCAGCAAGCCGGTGCCAGAACGATTATCCGCTCGGATACGCCCTTTTCCTTCCTGCTCCACCTTGAGAGCACGATGCGGATGGGGTATGTCACCGATACGAACTGCGAGGCTTATCAAGTGAGCCGCCTGTTCATCGCTGATAACAGCGTACACTTCAATGGAATTGGCGGCCCGAATCCAACGCTGACCACACAGGCGCTGGCCACGCGGACAGCAGAGAAAATCGTCGCCAAGTATTTTAGCTGAGTTTCAAATTCCCTAGTTCCCCATTACGGTTGCGTAATACAGAACGGCGCCTGATAAAGCAACGATAAGCAAAAAGGCGATGGCTTTTCCGAACACCTTCATTTTATCCAACATCCCTTCTGTTTGTCATGCAAGAAGTATGCACGGCAGCAGGGAAAATATACCTGGGTCCAGCCTGCCGGGGGCTATCTCAATGGTTTAGCCAAGACCAGAGAGACAGCCCTTGTTTGATTTGAGAATATTGAATAATCCATTAATGGATTGGATAATTTAAAATGGAAAGGGGTGGATGATGAATGGGGAGGGAGAAAAAATTATCCGATTCTCTCGGAAAACGACTGATGCAGTCCGAGCCCGCCATTGACCTGGAAATCTCTGAGTCCCTCGACAGCAACGAGGAGGCTATTGCTCAATTGTTCGCCAATTGTTCCGATCTTGTCGTTCGCAGGCTCCATATGTTCGGCTCTATGCCAGGCATGGCGGTATATCTCGACGTTTTGGTGGACCAACAGGCTTGGGACGACGGCTTCCTTGCTCCCCTGATGCAGCAGGAGGTTGTGCCTCTGGATAATTCCTCCCAAGTCTATGAACACCTGAAATTCAAATTTTCTTCGGTTGTACAGCCCACAGTTGTTTCAACTATGAATGAAATTGCTCAACGTATTCTCAAAGGACAGGCTGTTTTATTTGTTGAACGTTCCACGCAGGCCTTTTCCTTTGAACTGAAGGATAAGCTGAACCGTCCGCTGGAGGAACCGTCAACAGAGGCGGTTATCCGCGGTCCGCGATACGGTTTTATTGAGAAGCTGGATATCAACATTGCGCTGATTCGTCATCGCCTCCGTACCCCCCGGCTGAAGACGGTAAAGCTCAATGCAGGCAACATCTCCCATACCGACATCATGATTGTCTATCTTGAGAATATCGCCAAGCAGAGTGTGATTGATGAAGTGAAGAGCCGGATAGCCGGCATTGACATGGATAGTGTACTGGAATCCGGATATATTGAGGAATTGATCAATGATCATCCCTTCTCGCCTTTTCCCGTCATTCAGTCGACTCAGCGTCCCGACGTAGTTTCGGGTTCGTTAATCGAAGGCAAAGTGGCCGTCTTTACGGATGGCACTCCAATGGTGCTGATTTTGCCTGTAACGTTCTGGTTCGGTTTTCAGAGCGCTGAGGATTATTATATGAAATTTATGGTTGCTACCATGCTGCGCTGGCTGAGATATTTTTTCGCTTTCCTGGCAATGTCGCTCCCTGCCATATTCATTGCGATTACGACCTATCACCAGGAGATGATTCCAACAAGCTTAACCTTGAGTCTCGCTGCGGCGCGTGAAGTTGTTCCTTTTCCGGCGATGATGGAGGCCTTGATCATGGAGATCACATTTGAGGCGCTCCGTGAGGCAGGCATACGTCTTCCCCGTCCCGTGGGCCAGACGATCAGTATAGTGGGAGCGCTTGTGATTGGACAAGCCGCCGTTCAGGCAGGCATTATTTCGGCTACGATTATCATTGTCGTATCTATAACAGGAATCTCTTCTTTCCTTATTCCCAATCCCGGCATGAGTCAAGCGATCAGCATTATACGTTTTCCGCTTATGCTGCTGGCTGCGACATTTGGACTTTATGGGGTAGGGGTCGGTCAGATAGCTATTCTAATACACCTGGTTAATTTGCGTTCCTTCGGTGTCCCCTACATGACGCCGCTTGCACCGTTCAGACCCTCGGGGTTAGGAGATGTGTTAATCAGGGCCCCGTGGGGGAGTATGCTGAAACGCCATAAGCAATCAAGGCAGCGACTGGAGTGAGCGGAGACAATGCGCGTAGAAGCGATGGCACGAAGAGGTTTGGTTATTCTTATGATCCTCTGCTTGACTACCGGCTGCTGGGACCGCAGGGAAATGGATGATCTTGCTTTGGTAGTGGCCACCGGAATCGACCTTACGGATGACGGGCAGATTGAAATGACCTATCAAGTAGCTCTCCCCACAGGAATACCCAGTGCCGTGAAGACTGGAGGAGGCGCTCAGAAACCGGTTGTCGTCATCTCGAACAAGGGACGTGACATACAGGAGGCCAATGACCGTTTACAGGAGCAAATGTCCCGCTTTATTTATTTTGGACACAGGGAAGTATTCATAATCGGGGAAAAGTGTGCGAGGCACGGCCTCAATCAAATTCAGGACCTGCTTACTCGTTTTCCTGAAAATAGATACAACTGCTTTGTACTGACAGCTTATGGAGCAACAGCCAAAGAAATTTTAAATGTGCCTTATCAGCTTGAGCTTATTCCGGGACTTGGTATAAGTAAACTTCAATCCAGCAGATCCAGCTTTTCGGTTAAGAGCGATGAATTATTTGAGGCCTTTTCCTCGCCGGGGATTTCGCCGGTAACCGCGGCCATCCGAGTGTTAAATAAGGACACTGATAAGGAGTCATTTGCAGTCGACCATGCTGCAGTTTACTTGGGAGATCAATTGACCGGCTTTTTGAAGCCCGATGAATTGGAGCTGCTGCGCTGGTGGATTGATGATCCTTACCGGATAGGATTTACAGTGCAGGCGCAACCGGAAGACAAGCAATATAAGGGGACCATCAGTGTGAAGTCCTTAAAGAGCAGCGTAAAGGTAAAGACGGTGATAAAAAATGAGCTTCCCCAGGTGACCGCGTCATTCTCAACTTTGGTCCGGGTGGTCACTAACAATTCGAGAATAGATCTGAATAATCCCCAGGATAGAATACTTGTCGAAAAACTATTCTCCAAACAAGTGCAAGGCAGAATCGAGAGCATGCTGGGATATGTACAAAAAAAGCTGAAGTCGGATATTTTCGGGATCGGAGAAGAGGTTCACATTGAACATCCTTACATCTGGAAAAAAATAATGAATAAATGGAGTGACATCTTTCCGGATGTACCGGTGACTGTAAAGGTTGACCTCACAATTGAGCAGATAGGTAAAACACTGGGACGTTCCCATATAAGAAAATAGCAGGTCACTATATGGAAGAGGATGCTAACCATGAAGATGAAATTAACAGGCATACAGGTATTCTGGATCATCTTCAGTATGGACCTCGGAATGACGCTGGTGATGACGCTTACCCCAAGCCTGCAGGCGGCGAAGCAGGATGCGTGGATATCTATAGTCGTGGCCGGCTGCATTGCCTTGCTGGTTGGTATGCTGGCGACACAAACCGGGAATCTCTACCCCGGAAAGTCTTTAATTGAATACAGCCAATTGATTCTTGGAACCTGGATTGGCAAAATTGTAATTGTTGTCTATTTGGTCCAATGGTATACGATCATCCCAATCGTTCTGCGTCAATTTACCGACATGGTTCATATTATGCTGCTTCAGGCGACACCCAAAGAAGCGATCATTCTACTGATGATCCTATTGATTGTCTATGCCACTTATGCGGGAGGAATCGAAAGCCTTGGCCGCTGCAGCGAGTTTCTGGGGCCGATCATTCTGGTCATGGTCAGCATTGCCCTGATCGCGAGCATCAACAATGTTGACTGGAAAAATATTCTTCCCGTGTATGCGGACAGCGGCATAACAGGAATACTGGGCGGTGCGCTGGCTCCCGCCTCTTATCTCGGACATTCCATTGAGTACCTTATGTTTGCATCATTTATGAGCAAGCCGCGCAAGGGGGTACCGTATGCGCTCGGGGCGGTAATTAGCGCGGTTTTCTTTGTACTGATGGCCACGATTATGATCATCTTCACGATAGGGGTCAATCTTGCGCCTAACATGTGGTATCCTTTTTTCGAAATGACCAAGAAGATCTCGCTATTCGGTTTTATCGACAATTTCGATGCGATTCCGGTCGTGATCTGGATTGCCAGCGTCTTCATCAAATTGGCCGTCTATTTCTTCATTGCAAGCTATGGAACGGCCCAATTTTTACATATCCGCAACTGGAGAACAATGATTTGGTTCCTTGCCCCGATAATGTTTATATTTGCGTTAATTCCCCAAAATGTGACGGAAGCGACAACGAATTACCTGCAGCGGTACTGGGTGCCGGTTGCCCTGCCTGTGAACATGATCGGCCTGCCCCTGCTTTTGCTTATTGTTGGCAAATGGAAGCAGGGGAAAAAACAGGCTGCTTAGTATTCATTGAACATGGCCGCAATTTCCTCGTACCCCGTGGTCTGGGTCAGCGCCAGCGACAGCAGAATCCGGGCCTTCTGCGGCACCAGACTGTTGCAGGGAATCGAATTGGCGGAGAGGTCAATATAGGAATCCTTCAGTGTGATGCCGCTGGAAATCCGGGAGCAGCGGACGACCGGGATATTGTTATTTTTGAGTTCGCCGACTTTATCAATCCAGGGCTTGCTGTAGATTCCGCCGCCTGCTCCGGCAATGATAATGCCTTTGGAGATCGTGGACAAGTAATCCAGAATGCCCGGATTGGCATCGACATGGAAGTAGGCAACAGACACCTCCGGCAGCCCGGTCAGAGCTGAAACGTCGAACTGTGCGGCGGTGGTGTGTTTTTTGAGGGAACGTGTATAGAAAAAAGCTTGACTGTCCCGCATATAGCCCAAGCAGCCGAAATCCCGTTCATCAAAGGCGTTGGCCTTGAAGGTATTCACCTTCTGCACATCGCGTCCGCTGTAGATTCCCTCGGCAAAAACAACCATTACTCCTTGTCCGCAGGCCTCGGGGTTGGCAGCTAGTGCCACCGACTGGTATAGATTGAGCGGTCCGTCCGCACTGATCGCCGTGGCCGGGCGCATGGAGCCGGTGATGATTACCGGTTTGTCGGTTTTTAGCACCAGGTTCAGGAAGTAGGAGGTCTCATCCAGTGTATCGGTTCCATGTGTAATCACAAAACCGTGGACATCCTCCCTGAGCGCCAGCGTGTTGATTAATGCCGCCAGAGTAAGCCAGTGCTCGCTGGTAATGTCCGCGCTGCACAGATTGCTGACCTGCACACCCGCGCAATTGGCTACCCGTTCGAGGTGGGGAACACTGTCCAGCAAATCCTGTATCGGCAGCGCGCCGGGTTCATAATTCAAGGTTTTATGCGCTTCGCCGCTGCCGGCAATCGTGCCGCCGGTGGCGAGAATAACTACATTCTTCAGGCTGGCGTTATAGAAAGAGGAAGCGGTAAAATTCACTTCTGGAGCTGGAATAATCATCACTTGTGTTCCTTTCAGATCAAATCAAAAATGTATAAAATTTTGCTGAATGTATTATAACATACGATTTCCGGTTCAAAAGGTGTTTTTTTGTGGAGGATTGTTACAAACAATCCGTCCTTTAGTGCAAGCCATACTATAATATAATGAGGGTAATCATTAAGTTATAGCAAGGAGCTAAGAGCATGCTTACACTGGAGAGTAAAGATTATTGCAAAGGGTTGTCCCTGCTGGATCAAGTGAAAATAAACACACTCTTTGCCAGGGCCGTGCTGGAGGAGTGTGTGCCCGGACAGGTTTACGCCGATGATCCGGACACGCCCCGTACCTTTTATGTGGTTCATCCTTATGGGATGTCGCTGCTGTTCGGAGATGCCGGCAATGAAGAGTTTAATCGCAGCCTGTATGATTACATAACGAATAAAGCGGGAATCCGCAATCACCCGGAATGGCTGCAGGGCGATCCGTCGGGAGCATGGAGTCCCCTGATAGACTCCATGCTTGCTGCCCATAACAGCACGGTGATAGGGAATGGGGATGAAGCTGAAGCGGAAGACCCCCGGCGGATTCAGAAGAATACCAGAGTCAACTTCAGCTTTGACCGCGAGGCTTATCTGGACGCCAAGAAGCAATTTTTCCGCCGGGATGCAGCTCTTGTGCGGACGGGAAAAGAACAGTTTCGTGCACAGGCCGGCTCTGTGGTTCCACGTTTTTTCTGGCGGGACGAGGAGCATTTCCTGGCGGATGGCGTTGGCTATAGCATTCTGGAAGGGGAGGAGGCCGCTTCTACCGCCTTTGCATCTTGCCGCACGGAGCATCAACTGGAGATTGGGATAGAGACAGCCGGGGCTTACCGGGGCAAAGGATATGCGTTTACTGTATCCTCCGCCTTGATCGACTATTGTCTGGAGCATGACCTGGAGCCGGTATGGGCTTGCCGATTGGAGAATCAAGGCTCCTATCAATTGGCGCAGAAGCTGGGATTTCAGCCTTCACTGACGCTGCCCTATTACCGGCTGCCCGGATCTATAGGCTAAGCCCGCAGCAGGCAGACCCGGCTCGCGCATAGCAAATCCCCCTGTCCGCATCAGCGGTACAGGGGGATTTGCTGTGTGAACCATACAATTACAATCAGCCGTTCAGGCGCTTGAAATTTTCCGAGGCGATGCTGACCAGGGCAGTGTACAGAGGCTGTACATTAAATTTTTTGCCGAATTCGAACTTATAGGAAGCGGTCTGCAGATTATTGCTTTTGTGATAAGGAGAAGTGATGTAGTGCAGTGTAACCTCGCAATCATCAAAGCCGGTGCCGCCTGTTTCCATCGTGACCTCGAAGATGGAGGCGAGGTGAATGGAAGCCACACGGGTCTTTTTGCCGGTTACGCCCTGGTGGTCAATCAGGATCAATCGTTCATCTGTAATAATAAAGGCGTCGCGGATTAATTTGAAGCCCATCTGAATTTCTTCCTGCGGCATAAGATAGGCCCCGTATTGATTCTTAAGCTCCGGGATGGTTACCTCCGAATAATTGCCCAATAACCCGCCAAACAAGTTAGCCATTACATATTCCCTCCTGTTAGTTGTCCGTAAGCCGGACTTGGTGTTACATGCACAATGTTAATATTCACCAGGCAGTGGCGAAATCCTTTTCGTTACACCAATCCGGCATCCACAAAACAATGCAAATGCAGCGGGGAGAGCACCTTCAGCCCTTCGCCAATGTCGAACCCCTTCCCTTCGGCAAGCTGCCGGCCTTTCATATGGAAATAGAGGCGGTATAATTGCAGCATCTCCTCATTAAACTGGCTGCGGTGCAGTGCCATGGCGGTAAATTTCTGCTCGAAGTACGGGGTGATATCAACTACCGTATTGGGTTCAGCGGTAAAATAGAAGCCGATTGCCTTCGGCTGCCAGGCCCGGGAGCTTGTCCCTCTAGGATATAGCGGAAGACCTGAGGACAGAAAGGCATGTGCGGCCGCCCGTCCGGTGACGATATGATCATAGTGGGCTTCATAGGCCAGCCACGGATCGGGGCAGAAGATGGCGTCCGGCTGTACAGTGCGGATGATCTCTGCAATTTCTGCAGCCAATGCCGGGATATGCGCAAGTGTGCCGTCGCCATGCTGCAATTGATGGAACACCGTAGCCCCGAGGGACCGTCCTGCTTCCTCCAGCTCCCGCATGCGGATCGCTGCAATTTCCTCAGAGGACAGCTTATCGTCCATTGCCCCAAGATCACCGTTTGTCACGGTTAAGTAATGGATTTCACAGCCTCTCCCGGCAAAAGAGGCGATAATTCCGCCCATTCCGACCTCATTGTCATCCGGGTGCGGCTGCACACACAATATTTTGCTGCAGCCCGTAAGATCGGGCGGGGCCATAAGATTAACCAGATCTGCTGAATCCATATTGATTCGCTCCTTTTACTCTATATCAATTGAACTATAGATTATCATACTGTATAGTCTATTTTTTTTCCCCGCGCCTACAGTGACCGGCTGTGCTCTAAATCTGTCAATATCCGCGCTCTTTGCTTATCACTAATAGTATAGAACAGGATAGGGATAATGGCAGCAAGAAAGCAGAGCGCAGGCAACAAAAACATCACAAGGCTAAGGCCGTGCTGAAGCCCCGGGGTAGACGGCTGATTCTCTGCGTAATTCAGGAAGCCAAGGCTTGCTCCGATAATCAATCTGGACACCGCGCCGCTGAACTTGGTAATAAAGGTGTTCGTAGAAAAGACAAGTCCCTCCCCCCGGAAGCCCAGCTTCCACTCCGAATAATCAATCGTATCCAGCAGCATCGAGGTACTTACAATGATAGTCATCCCGGAGAAGAAGAAGCTGACCCCGAAGAATACCAGTGTGAACAGGATATTCTGATCCCCGAACAGATAAGGAATAAGACAGGACAGACTGCCAAGGATGCAGGAGAAGATAAACACATTTTTTTTGGAAAAGCGCGTGAGCAGCTTGGGTGTTGCAATCATGCCCAGCAGCATCCCGGCCACGAGGCTGATTCCGAGCTGTGTTCCGTACCTGGCATCCCCCCATACATACACAACATAATACAATTGAATGCTCTGTCTGATGCCGGTGACCATGTTGATAATGAGCAGCGAGGCGAGCAGGGCAAGCAGCGGTTTGTTTTTGTAGATCGTTTGCAGATTTTTTTTGAAGGAAATTTTCTCGGTAGAAGGCGCAACCCGTTCTCTGGAAATCAGTCCGGTCAAAAAGATAGTCAATGCGGCGATGACAGCCACAATAATCGCGGAATACCAGTAGGCTGCTGTGCTTCTTTCGCCGCCGAAGGCCAGCAGGAGCTGGATGCCGCCTATAGTGATGACAACTGTGCCGATAGTCCCGCCTATTTTGCCTAACGTAACGATTAGCGTCCGTTCACCCGGATCTGTGGAGATCACGGAGGAGATTGCCCAGAGCGGGGTATCGCAGACCGTATAGAGCATTCCCCAGAGCAGATAGGAGACTGTGGCGACTACAAGCGTCAGTGTGGCGGAACCCCCGAAATCCCAGAAGCACAGGACGGTGGCCGCGGCAATCAGGAAGGGGGCGAACAGCAGGTAAGGTCTGAATTTCCCCCATTTGGAGCGGGTTTTGTCTGTAATCATGCCCATAAGCGGGTCCAGACAGGCGTCAAATATACTCGCGGTCACCAGAATAACGCTGGCGGCAGTTGCCGGGATGCCAAGTAAATCAGTGTAGAAGAATAAAATGTACATCGACATAAAGCTGTATAACATATTTTGGCCCAGCAAACCGCCGGAGAAAACCATTTTCTCTGCCAAGGATACCTTTGTCCCCAATGGACAGCCCTCTTTTCTGTAAATGTATTATTGGGTAGAACCATTTGCTAATTATGTTTATTTATAGCTGATTTACTCCTGTTGTCAAGCCCACAGCTTAGCCGCATCCGGCAGGTGGCCGGCGGCTGAAATGCAGCTAATTTCATTATTGCGAAAGTTAGCTATTAAAAATTTAACGAAAAATGTCGAAAAAGAGCTAAGCTGTCCGCTGGCCCGTACAAGGTACGCCAAGTGAGCGGACGCAAAGAAGCTATCCTCAGGGGGAATTTGAAATGAAATGGTACGCTAACATGAAGACAGCAACAAAAATCATTTCTGCGTTTCTAACCGTAGCTTTGATTCTGACAGGACTTGGAGTGTATTCAATCTTCACACTGCGTACGGCAAACTCGAATATGAAGGTGATGTACAGCAATAATCTGATCTCGGTAAGAGATCTCTCCGCTGCCCAAATCAGCTATCAGAAAGCAAGGGTGTATCTGCGGGATCTGAATATTTCTACGGATGCTGCGGAAATCTCAGGACTCAAAGAAGACATTGCTGCAGTCCGTCAGGATATTGAGATGAAAGTGAACAACTACCGGCCGCTTGCTACTACTGCGGAAGAACAGGATTTGCTGCGCGCCTTTGATGAAGATTACGGGAAATATAAGAAGCTTTTTGATCAAGGTCTTCTTCTGGCGGAGCAAGCGGGTACGGATGCTTATATCAAGTTTCAAAAAGGGGAGCTGTCGGCCCAGGGTGAGTTTGTTATCAAAGATATGACCGAACTGATTGGGGTTAATGTAAAGCTCGCGGAGGAGACCGACCGCCATTCCCAGGATTCCTATTCTTCGGCGCTGATCATTACCCTCTCAACTGTTGTTGGCGCAGTCCTGATCAGTATTCTAATCGGCTATTTCATTGCCCGATCCATTTCAAGACCGCTGCTGCAGATGCTCGGACTTGCTTCCGAGGTGGCGAACGGCAATTTGACGCAAAAATCAGAGATTTCCTCGAAGGATGAAGTTGGACAACTGGCTGCCGCACTGAACCGGATGGTTGACAACCTGAAGGATCTGATTAACGGCATCGTAATGAACTCTCAAAGTGTTGCCGCCTCCTCCCAGCAGATTTCGGCGAGCACACAGGAGATTGCCAGTACGAGCACCAGCCAGTCGTCTGCAGCGGCAAGCATTACTGAGCTCTTCAAAGAGCTGTCTCTCGCGATCAACTCTGTAGCTGGAAGCGCGGAGGAAGCCGCCGACCTGTCCAATGATACGGTCAAGACTGCCCGTGAAGGCGGATATGTAGTTGAAGCTTCGCTTCAGGGCATGCAGGCAGTGAATCAGAAGATGAGCCAGCTTGAAGAGGATTCCCATAAAATTGGCGACATTATCGAGGTCATTGACGATATCGCCGAGCAGACCAATCTGCTGGCTCTGAACGCGGCGATTGAAGCTGCACGTGCCGGTGAGCAGGGCCGCGGCTTTGCGGTTGTTGCGGATGAGGTCCGTAAGCTGGCGGAACGCAGCAGTGACGCAACGAAGGAAATTACGAAGATTATCAAGGCGATGCAGGAAAATACGAAGCAGAGCGTCCGGGCGGTTGGCGAAAGCGTGGAGCAATCCGCAATGACCAGCCAGGCGTTTGAGCAGATTATCAGCATGGTGAACAACTCCTCGCTCAAGGTCAATGAAATTGCTGCGGCCTGTGAAGAAGAATCGGCTCAGGCTGCCGAAGTGATGAGCTCGGTGGAATCCATAGCAGCCTCAAGTGAGGAATCTGCTGCCGCTTCGGAGGAAACGGCGGCAACCTGCCAGGCCTTGGCGCAGCTCTCGGAAGAGTTGGCCCACTCCGCTGCGGCATTCAAGACCCATTAATTCACAGATTGAAGGTGAAATCATGTCCACGCTGCAAAAGGAACAATATATCGAGCTTGCCGTAGGCGCCGAAACCTGTGCGATTCGCATCGAAGAAATCCATGAAATTATCAAGATGCTCACCATTACGGATATCCCCTTCAGCAGGAGTGAAGTGAAGGGGGTAGTCAACCTTCGGGGCAAGGTAGTCTGCGTGATGAGCCTGCGCAATTTGCTGGGGATGCCCGATGAGCCTTACACCCGGGCTACGCGGATTATTGTAGTCCGCTTCCGGGATGAATTTGTGGGGTTAATTGTAGATAAGGTAAATAAGGTGACCACTTACGGTGAGATTCATCCTCCGTCAGCCGGGCATAGCCGCAGCCGGGAAGGTGTTTTTCTGGGGATTGGACAACGCGGCGACGGGCTGATCGGCATTCTGAAGCTGGAGGAAATACTCGGCGGTTAGGAAGGAGAACAATAAGATGATGGAGCTGTCAGCCTACCGCGATATTTTCATAGAGGAGCTGAACGACCAACTGGAGCGGATCGACCAATCCTTGATTGCCTTGGAGAATTCACCGACTCCAGAGCTGATTCAAACAATTTTCCGTGCTGCGCATACGATTAAGGGGTCATCCTCAACGATGGGCTTCCGAGAAATGAGCGATTTGACCCATGAAGTCGAGTATGCCCTGGAATGGGTACGGGAGAAGAAGCCGGAGATCACGGCGGTGTTGATTGATACTCTGTTTCGGGCACTGGATGCGATGAAGCTGCTGCGCAGCCAGTACATCAGTGGAGAAGCATTCTCGGACTGCCGTGACGTTGTGGCAGAGATCAAAGCTTTGCTCAACAAGCCTGAGCGTCAGGAGCCGGCCCCGCTGCAGGCTCTGACCGCAGCGGGGCTGCTCAAGGCCGAGGAGGCTGCTGCCGCTGGGCAACAGTTGCTCGCTGTCAGCATTACGCTGAAAGAAGATTGTCTGATGAAGGCGGCAAGACATTATATCCTGCTGCAGCGGATCGAGGATCTATGCGGCAGCATCATTGCCGTTACACTGTCTCCCGCCGCAGCTTCAGGTGCGGATGAGGATGAACGCTATGGCAGGTTTGCCGTTATAACGGCCACAGCCAAGGCGCCGCAGCTCGTGCAGGAGCTGCTTCGCAGTGACTCTGATATCCAGAGCGTGGATGTGACTCTGTACCAGCTTGAAGGCACTGCGGGGAGTGCAAGGGAGGCTGCCGATTCGGAAGCGGCAAAAGCCCCTCAGACTGTTACACAGTCCGAAGAACGGGGGAGAGCCAGCCATCCAACGGTCCGGGTCAACGTGGAGCGTCTCGATCATCTGATGAATCTGGTCGGTGAGCTGCTGATTGAGCAGACATCCCTGGCGGATTTGAGTGCTGCCGGAATGCGTGACGATCCCGCCAGGGTTCTGCCGGGCATTGGCAGTGTGTCGGATCACATGGGCAGCCTGATCAAAGAATTGCAGGAAGGTGTAATGAAGACACGCATGCTGCCGATTGATCAGCTATTCAACCGCTTCCCCCGCCTGGTCAGAGATCTGGCCCAGAAGCTCGGCAAAGATATTGAGCTGCTGATACAGGGCGGTGAGACTGAGCTGGACCGGATGATTATTGAGGAATTAAGCGACCCGTTGATCCACCTGATCCGCAACAGCGCAGACCACGGCATTGAGAGTCCGGAAGTGCGGGCGGACTTGGGCAAGCCGGTGAAGGGAAGGATCACGCTTACCTCCTTCCACGAAGAGAACCATGTGGTTATCCGTCTGGAGGATGACGGGAAGGGCATTGACGCCGGCCGGATAAAGGCCTCCGCTCTGGGCAAAGGCATTATTACGGAAGAACAGGCCGGATATTTAACTACCCAGGAAGCGGTTCATCTCATCTTCGAGCCTGGCTTCTCGACTGCTTCCGAGGTAAGCGACGTGTCCGGGCGCGGGGTCGGAATGGATATCGTGCGAAGTCAGATCGGCCGGCTGAACGGAATCATAGATATCGAAACAGAGCCGGGCACAGGTACGGTCTTCATCATCCGCCTGCCGCTCACTCTAGCCATTATTAAGGGCCTGCTTGTGAGCGTCTCTGGCCGGGTGCTTATTCTCCCGATGTATAATGTAGCCGAAATTGTGCGGATTGCTCCCGAAGAGATTCAGACCGTCCAGGGGGCGCAAACGATTCTCAAGCATGGGCGGATTGTACCGCTCTCCTGGCTGGGGGATAAGCTGCATTACCCCCGGGTTACGCGCAGCTCCAAAACCATTCCTCTGGTGATTGTCAGATCCGTTGACAAGATCGCAGCTTTTGCCGTAGATGAGATCATCGGCAACCAGGAGGTTGTCATCAAATCCCTGGGCGAATCTCTCGGGACAATGAACCATCTCTCCGGTGCGACAATTCTGGGCAATGGCCGGGTTGCCCTGATTCTGGATGCGTCTTACCTGGTAAGCCATTAGCACCATCGCTCGCAGTACGTGGTATAGAAACCGCAGCGATGGTGAAAAATATGGTAAGAAACACCAGGAAAGGGGTGGGATGATGGATATTACACTGGGGTCAGATGAAGTGATCAGCCGGATTCGGCAGCTTCAGTCGAGTGGGGGAACTGTGAATAAAAAGCAAGTCAAGCAGCAGGACCCCGAGCTCATGCGCAGTGCGCTGCATTATTTCCCTAGCTGGGAGCATGCCTTGAAGAGCGCAGATCTTCTATAATAGCCGCAACACAAATAGCCGAAGGGACCACAGACAATTAACCTTGTGGTCCCCTCGGCTATTTCAATGAACCGGCATATCCGGTCAGGCTTGTGATCCCCGCAAAACTCCAGTCTTGGGACAAAGGTATTGCTGGTCAATGGCCTTTTGGTTGAGTTGAAGCTCATTCATATAGACATTGATCTTGAGCTGCAGATTCTTCAGGATTTCCGACTGCATTTCATCAATCCGCTCCTCATCACAAAAGGCCGAACAGGCGAGAAAACCGTCCGTATAGGACTTGGTTTCATCAACGATGGTGTTCAGCTTTTCTTTGAAAATTCTTTTCACCGGGCCGTTCTCTGGCTTAATCTCGTAATAACGGTTAGTCTCCAGAAGCAGCCGCCAGTGGCTGACTTTAAATTCATATTCATCTTTCTCTATTTCTGCGGATACTTTCACAATGCGGATGTGACTGTTCGTGATGACTATGACCCTCCTGAATCCCTGCATGACTGGGAATAAATTTCTGTTACACGGATTATGAGATTATAACATGTGAATATATCTTTTCCCACAGAAATTTTTGGTAGACTATAATAGAGTAAACTAATGCCATGTGATTAATATCAAATGCAGAAAGGGGGGAGTCCATAGAATGAACATTGAACATAAGGTGCGTAAAAGGTGGTTCCGTATTTATGTGATTGTAATGACAACCGCAATTGCTGTCCTGCTGGTCCTGCTTGTGGTCTGGAAACCGGCGGCGGACGGACAAGCAGCGGCAGAAGCAGAGGAGGCACAGGCGGCAACGAGTGCAGCAGCGGATGCAGTAGAAATCGAAGACAGCCCGGGTACTATCCCGCAGGAGGGTGTTTTATATATAAAAGAGGTCAGGCAGCAGGGAAGCAGCTTTGAAAATTACTTCACAGCGGTTCCAGACTACGGAACTGAGTTAAAGATTCACCTTAAAAACAACGGCGCCTCGGGCATCGCCATCTTCAATGTATACCGCGGGAGTCATGCATATGGATTCGTGGAAGTGAAGGCTGAACAAGAGCTGACAAGGACGTTCCGAATGTCCGATGGCAGCGGGGTTTCCGGGGATTGGAAGGTCTATGCGACTACCCGGGATGGACATCGCATAGACATTAGCGCAGAGGCAGGACAGCACTGAAACCAATCCAATAAAAAGGAGCAATAAAATGAAAGAAAACACTGCAAAAGGGCATCCGGTATTATTTTCAATTATGCTGGGAGTTGTGCTGATCTTATTGGTCTCCGTGGCCTCCGCCGCCGCATCTATTATGGAGCTTGACGATACGGGGGTAAGGATTGCCCAGGCTTGTGCATTTTTCGTAATGGCAGTGATCGTTAGTGTCTATATGACCCGAAAAGGCCGTTCCCTAGCCAGCTTCGGATTCAAAAAATTAAATCCGGCGAAGACGCAGCAGGTTTTGTATTATATTCCCTTGCTGATCATCGCTTTGTTCCAGCCGGCTATGAACGGTATCAACTTTGACCTGTCTGTAACCGAGGTTGTAAGTATTCTTCTGATGACGGTTCTGGTCGGCTTTACGGAAGAAACGATTTTTAGAGGAATCCTCCGGGAAAAGCTGCGGCTTAAGGGACCTGTGTTTTATATTGTTTTTTCATCTGTATTTTTTGGTATCCTACATATGGCGAATGCGCTGAACGGAACCGAGTTTATACATATTTTACTGCAAGTGATCAACGCCCTGCTGCTGGGCTGTATGCTGGCGCTCTTGATTGAAACCGCAGACAACATCATTCCTTTGATTGCGTTTCATTTTATCTATGACGCGCTGGCTATGGTCAGCAATGAAAATTTGGATCAGGAAATTCTGTTGGTATCGCTGCTGAATATTCTATATTTCCTGTATGGAATCTACTTAGTTGTTGTTCTGTTGCGCCGCAAGCAAAGCCATCATCTATCTGCATAAGTCTGCGGACGTTCAAAGCCCGCTTGGAGCGGCAAGTGCAGGAGCAATAAGCTCACGGAACACTTCGGCCGGAGCGCTGCTCTTGCCCTGCTTGTCCTGTGTGAGGACAACGACGGCTGCAAGCTCCGGCAGAACATAGACAAATTGGCCTCCGTAGCCCCGGGCGTAGTAATATTGCATCGCCGCCCCATCGCTTGAGGCCAGCGGATAGGCATCCGTCCACCAATGCCAGCCGTACCCGCCTTGGTGGGGAGCGTCCACGGGAAGGGCAGCTTCCGTCGAACGGGCAACTTGCTCCCGCGAAATGACCGGGTTGCCCTCCCAGACGCCTTGCTGCAAATAGAGCTGTCCGAATTTCAGCAGATCAGCGGGACGCAGCCGGAGTCCGAAGCCGCCGGTATGAATTCCTTGCGGATCTTGCTCCCATTCATAAGCTTCAATTCCAAGCGGTCCGAACAGATAACGCCCGGCATACTCCGCCGTTGTCATTCCCGAAGCCTGAACCAGAATGGCGGATAACAGTTGGGACACTCCAGAGTTGTATTCCATGCGCGTGCCGGGAGCATCGGCAAGCGGCTGCTCCAGTACATACTCCACCCAATTAGGGGATTTGGTCATTTTGGGAAAAGAATTCAGCCCGCCGAACTCGTTCCATTTGAACCCGGCTGACATGGTTAGCAGATGCTGAAGCGTAATCTCCTGCCTGCGCACATCCTTGCCCGCCTGTAGCTGCGGGAAGAATTGTGCTGCCGGAGCAGCGGGCTGCGGCAGCAGGCCTTGATCCATCGCGATGCAGATCAGCGCAGAGAGCACGCTTTTGGTGCAGGAATTGATCCTGGCAATCTCCTTCAGTGTGCGGTCATCCCGGTAATACTCGAACACAAGCCGGCCTTCGCGGCTAATTAGGCAGCTTCTCAAATTCAGCGGTGGAATGACTTCAGATAGTGCAGACAAATTCATGGGTCCCGTCCTTTCACGATGAAGTAGCAGATCCTAAGAATAACCCATTACCCCTAAGTATATCCATAAAAAAAGTAAAAGCTGCCCTGTTCTCAAGGGCAGCTTTTTATAATGAAATTATAGCCTCATTGTCAAAATTAAGATAGATGATATGTACTGGACGGCCCGTCTTTGCTTATTAACCTTATAAATCCTGATGCACGATGTTGATGAGTTCAATCGTCAGGGTTTGAATCGCTTCTTCCCTGGGAAGCATAATAAATTTGGATAAATACTCGATGTCTCCCGAGAAGAGGGTGAGGATATCCTCCATAGAGTCTTTGTCCCCGCTTTGCGCCTTTTTTACGGTTTCAACGAAGTGATGAGATATTCTTTCAGGATTTCTAAGCCCTTTCGTTTCCATTTGCTTACCCCCTGTTGAGTCATGTGCAATTCCTTTGCCACTTCTTGCTCAGGTATTCCATCAATTACCGTCTTCTTAATTATGTACCTGCATTTCTCCCAAGGTAGCGTTTCCAGCAATTCGTCTACAAACAGCTCTGATATGATCATGTTCTCAAAGCTGTTGTCATAGAACTGGTTGTCGTAAAGCTGGTTGCACTCTCTTATTTGTTGAATACGAGTCTTATACTGGATTCTCCATGCTGAGCGTTTCAATAACTTCCGACAGGTTTCTACTAGCTCGTCATCGCAGGTAATCATCACTACTCCCCCATGTTCATTGTTGATTCGCTTAGATTGATCTCCTCATATAACAAGTAGAATATTCCATAGATTCCACAACTAGCAAAAACATAAATTTACATGATTTCTAAATATCTTCTCAAAGTTGTAAAAATACTCTCTCAAATACCATTAATTATGAAGAATCATGTTGTCTTAATGTCGATTTTATACCTACTAGGAGGGGATGGCGGTGAAGGAGGATTTTACACCCGAGATTTTGAACACATTTTTGACCTTGGTAGTGATTGCGCGGCCGGGTCAGGCAGCAAAGTCTAACATTACCTGTACCAGACAGAAGGTCACGAAGCTTGAGCAGAGCTGAAACGAAAATCGGATATTACGTAAATCGCAACAAGCAGTTGTAAAAAGCCGCCCGGAGTTCCCTTTGATTATTAAAGGAGGGGCATGCTGTCGTAATCATAGTTTTTGTTCATCACTAAAAAAGTAAGGGGATGCATGATGAAACATTCAAAAAAAGGATTGAAGCGTGTGCAGTATGGAGGCAAGGGCATCATCGCCAAATGGCTTGGCTTGGCCCTGCTGGTTCTAATGGTCGCGCCCGGCGCTGTTTTTGGTTCTGAAAAGAGCCTTACGGTTGACTCTGCGGGTGCGGAAGCAGGCAAAGCCTATGCGGCGGTGTATGGCACAGAGCTTCCTGCTGAGCCGGTAACGAATGTGGTGCCGGTACAAGATTTAGTCAGCGGTTCCGTCAGCGGCTCCGTCTATGATTCGGTGTATGGCATAGACCCGACACTGGGAGTGATCCTGCACCGGGGCTCTCTATCCATGAGCTTGTTCGCTATGAGCGATGTGGAGGGGACGATGGGCGCAGTCTCGCCGCCGCTGCAGCAGATCAAATTAGCGCAGGCCTCGGGTGTGATCCCGGGCGGCCGGGGTTTTATGCTTCCGCAGGTCGTAGCTGTCAAGGACCTGTCGGGTAACCCGCTTGCAGGTGTTCCGGTTACCTTCACAGCCTCGGAAGACAGCACCATAACCGCGGTGATGAGAGGTCTTAACAGCAACGGCGTCACCGTCATGACGGATGCTAACGGCTACGCTTCTGCCGCCAACACCTACACCGGTTATGTGGGAGAAGGCTTCCAGGTCTATTCCAAGAGCACCGGGGTTATCAAAACCTTGGAGGTAAAAGCCACCGTTCCCGGCCTCCAGCCGGTAACCTTCCGGGTAGAGATCGGAGCGGTAGGCTCCAACCTGATCGACACAACCCCGCCAAACATTACCGCAACTGCCTCACAGGATGGAGGGGGCAGCTACATTGCAGGGACATGGAGCAACCGCTCCGTGACTGTGCATTACACAGCGGCGGATACGTTATCTCCGATCAAATTCTTGACCGCCGATCAGGTATTTACTGCAGAAGGCGCGAATCAGATGGCTACAGGCAAGGCTATCGACAGCGCAGCTTCAAGCGACGACGACAAGAACCATTATTCCATTGCCACCTTCGGTCCCATCAACATTGACAACAGCCCGCCGGTTACAACAGTAACAGGGGGGAATGAGGACTCCGGAAGCTGGAGCCATGATAAGGTCGCCCTTCATTTTGCGGCAGCGGACCCGTTGTCCGGGGTAGATTCCGTTTACTACAAGATAGGAGATGCCGAACCGGTCAAAACGGCAGGCGCCAATGCGGAAATAGAGCTTAGCGCTGAGGGAACCGCTAAGGTCAGTTATTGGGCTGTGGACAAAACCGGGAACACTGAACCAGCCAAAACCGCCACGATAAAAATTGACAAAAGCGGTCCGGTTATTTCCAGTATTCTAAGCCCCGAAGCGAATGCAAAGGGCTGGAACAGTGCGAATGTCACAGTCTCACTGACCGCCTCCGATGCCAATTCGGGCGTGAAAGAAATCCATTATATTCTGGGCGCAGCCGGGGAAGAGAAGATTGTCCCGGGGGCCACGGCGGCCTTTACCGTTCAGACAGAGGGCATTACCCCGCTATCGTTCTGGGCTGTGGACCAAGCCGGAAACGCTACTCCCGCTCAGAGAACTGAGATCAAAATAGATAAAACGATTCCTGTGCTCACCGTACCGGCAGATATCACTATCGAAGCTACGGCGATCCGCTCACCTGTCAATATTGGAAAAGCGTCGGTGCAGGATATTTCCATCCCGGATGTCACCGTAACGAACGATGCTCCGGCAGATTACCCTATCGGCACTACAACCGTTAAGTGGACAGCCGTTGACCCGGTAGGGAATACTTCCTCGCAGGTGCAGAAAATTACGGTAAAGGATACAACGAAACCTTTGCTTACCGTGCAGGGGGATATCGTAGTGGAAGCTACCGCTGTAAAAACACTGGTCGTAGTGAGCGGTGCGGTAGGAAAGGATATTTTCCCGGTCATTGTGGTGAACAATGCTCCGAAGGAATTTCCTGTCGGGACCACTGAGGTCACATGGACCGCTACAGATGCGAACGGGAACATGGCTATAGCCACACAAAATGTAATTGTGGTCGATAGAACCAAGCCGGAGCTGACCGTTCCTGCAAACATTACTAAGGAAGCTACAGGCAGAAAAACGCCGGTTGCCATCGGAACGGCTACGGCGAAGGATATTTTTAAAGTGACTATCACGAATAATGCACCCGCAGATTATCCGGTGGGAACGACAAAGGTCACTTGGAAGGCAGTTGATGAGAACGGCAATGCCTCTTTTGCCGATCAACTGATTACCATCACGGACACAACCAAACCTAATCTGACGATTCCGAAGGATATTACGGTAGAAGCCACCGCCAAGCGGATGAAGCTGGACATCGGGGAGGCCAAAGCAACCGATCTGTTCGATGTTCTGCTGATCAATAATGCACCGGCAGATTATCCGGTTGGAGTTACGAAGGTTACCTGGACCGCCACGGACGAGCATGGCAATGTCTCAGAGGCCGATCAGACCATCACCGTCACCGATAAGACGGCTCCTGTGCTGACTGTACCGAAGGATATTACAGCAGAAGCCACCGGAATCAAGACACCGGTAGAGCTGGGAGAAGCAACGGCTACGGATATTTTCAAGGTCACCATTTCCAGCAATGCCCCGGACAGCTTTGCCATCGGGAAAACGGTTGTCACCTGGACCGCCACCGATGAGAATGGCAACAGCACCAAGGGAACGCAAAATATTACGATTGTGGATACGACCAAACCGCTGGTTACACTGCCCGGCAACAAAACGGCAGAAGCAACCGGGGAACGCACCAAGGTGGAGCTTGGCCAGCCGGTAATTACTGAGATTTTTCCGGTGACGGTTAAAAATGATGCTCCGGCAGATTTTCCGCTGGGCTTGACGGTAGTCACCTGGACGGTTACAGATGCGAACGGCAATGCAACGACAGGAACGCAGACGGTCAAAGTGGTCGATACGACCAAACCTGTTCTCAAGGTACCTGCGGATATTACGGTGGAGGCAACGGCAATTCGCTCGATTGTTGATCTTGGCGAGCCAACCGTAACAGATTTGTTCAAAACCACTGTGATTAATGACGCTCCGGATGATTTTCCGGTAGGCACGACAAAGGTAACGTGGATGGCTAAGGACACAAGCGGCAATGTGGCAATCGGCACACAGAATGTAACGGTTGTCGATACCACCGATCCCGTGCTCCATGTGCCTGCAGATATCAGAATTGAAGCAACGGCTGTAAGATCGCCTGTAGTCATTGGACAAGCAACGGCGACAGATATTTTCCCGGTCAAGGTAACAAGCAATGCTCCGGCGGATTATCCGGTGGGAACAACCGAGGTTACCTGGACCGCTACGGATGCCAATGGCAGAGTATCGAAGGAGATTCAAAAAATTGTTGTAGTCGATACAACGCTTCCGGTGCTTAAGGTACCTGCGGATATCAGCGTAGAGGCTACAGCGGTAAATACACCTGTCAATATTGGCAAGGCGACTGCTACGGATCTGTTCCCGGTGAACATTACAAGCAATGCTCCGGCCAGCTTCCCGCTGGGCAAGACGATTGTGACCTGGAAAGCTACAGATGCGAACGGCAATGTCAGCAACGAAACACAGACGATTACTGTAGTAGATACAACAGCGCCGGTTATAGCAGACACACCGGACCTTACGATTGAAGCAACTGGCAAGGAAACAGCGGTAGCGCTGACACCTCCGGCAGCCACGGATATTTTCGGCGTAAGCGAAATTACGAGTAATGCTCCGGCTAAATTCACGATTGGAGTTACAGAGGTCATCTGGACAGCCAAGGATGAGAATGGAAACATCTCTACCCGCAAGCAAAAGGTCACGGTAGCTGATACGACCAAGCCTGTACTGACCGTTCCAAAGGATGTAAAAGTGGAAGCTACGGCGGTCAAGACCCCTGTAGAGATTGGACAGGCTGAAGCTACAGATCTATTCAAAGTGACCATTACCAGCAACGCACCGAAGGATTATCCGCTGGGTACAACAGAGGTCATCTGGACGGCGAAGGATGAGAACGGCAATGTATCCACAGGCGTGCAGAAGATTACGGTAGTGGATACGACGAAGCCGGTATTGACCGTGCCGAAGGATATTCAAGTGGAAGCCACGGCGGTGAAGACCCCTGTAGAGATTGGACAGGCTACAGCGGCGGATATTTTCAAAGTTGACATCACCAGCAATGCTAAGGATTCTTATCCGTTAGGCACAACAGAGGTTCTTTGGACCGCGACAGATGCAAACGGCAATGTATCCACTGGAATCCAAAAGATCACGGTAGTGGATACATCGAGACCGGTGCTGATTGTGCCGAAGGATCTGACGGTGGAAGCTACAGCAGTGAAGACCCCTGTAGAGATTGGGATGGCTACAGCGTCGGATATTTTCAAATACATGATTATGAACAATGCCCCTGAAAGCTATCCGCTGGGTATAACTGAAGTCGTCTGGACGGCGAAGGATGAGAACGGCAATGAGAGCACTGGCGTACAGAAGATTACGGTAGTGGATACAACAAAGCCTGTTCTGACCGTGCCGAAGGATGTTACGGTAGAAGCAACTGCTGTGAGAACCCCTGTGGAGATTGGACAGGCGGCAGCAACGGATATTTTCAAATTCAATATTACGAGCAATGCTCCTGCGGATTATCCGCTGGGTATAACTGAAGTCGTCTGGACGGCGAAGGATGAGAACGGCAACGTGTCCACCGGTGTGCAGAAGATCACGGTAGTGGATACGACCAAGCCTGTTCTGACCGTGCCGAAGGATCTGACCGTAGAAGCGACGGCCGTGAAGACTCCGGTGGAGATTGGACAAGCGGCGGCAACGGATATTTTCAAAGTAACTGTAACCAGCAACGCTCCGGAAGCTTATCCGCTGGGTATAACTGAAGTCGTCTGGACCTCAAGGGATGAGAACGGCAATGTATCCATCGGCGTGCAGAAGGTGACGGTTACGGATACAACCAATCCATTGCTGAAATTCAAAGGCTCGCTCCATATCACTCAGGAGGCTTCCGCGCTGGCAACACCTGTAGAACTGGAAGTACCTGGAGTACAGGAAATTTTCCCGTACACTTTAACAACCGATGCGCCAGGGTTCGGCGGCAAGGGACCGATCACTTCCGGGGAGACTCTTACAGCTAAATTCCCAATCGGAACGACAAAAGTGACCTGGACCGCCGAAGATGCCAACGGAAATGTCATGATTGGCATTGTGACAGTAACTATTACGGATACCGTCAAGCCTGTACTGAGGCTTCCGGCAGATATCACACTGGAAGCCACAGCAGTCAAAACACCTGTTGAGATTGGTAAAGCAACAGCGACAGATATCTTTGACGTAACCGTAGAGAGCGATGCCCCGGCAGAGTTTGCTCTGGGCACAACGGAAGTCACCTGGACGGCTACAGATGCGAACGGCAATGTAAGCACTGGCGTGCAGAAGATCACGGTAGTGGATACGACGAAGCCGGGACTGACGCTGCCAGCCGACAAGACCGTCGAAGCGACTGCGCTGAAGACTCCGGTGGATATCGGAGAAGCGAAGGGCACAGACATTTTCAAAGTCACCGTAACCAGCAACGCTCCGGCAGATTATGCGCTGGGTACAACGGAAGTAAAATGGACAGCTACCGATGAGAATGGCAATGTGACCACAGGCGTGCAGAAGATCACGGTAGTGGATACAACGAAGCCAGCTTTAGAGCTTCCAGCGGATAAAACCGTAGAAGCAACTGCGCTGAAAACTCCGGTGGATATCGGAGAAGCGAAGGGCACAGACATTTTCAAAGTCACCGTAACCAGCAACGCTCCGGCAGATTATGCGCTGGGTACAACCGAAGTAAAATGGACGGCTACCGATGAGAATGGCAATGTGACCACAGGCGTGCAGAAGATCACGGTAGTGGATACAACGAAGCCAGCTTTAGAGCTTCCAGCGGATAAAACCGTCGAAGCGACTGCGCTGAAGACTCCGGTGGATATCGGTCAGGCGAAAGGCACAGACATTTTCAAAGTCACCGTAACCAGCAACGCTCCGTCAGAGTTTGCACTCGGAACAACGGAAGTAAAATGGACAGCTACCGATGAGAATGGCAATGTGACCACAGGTGTGCAGAAGATCACGGTAGTGGATACGACGAAGCCGGGACTGACGCTGCCAGCCGACAAAACCGTAGAAGCGACTGCGCTGAAGACTCCGGTGGACGTCGGTCAGGCGAAAGGCACAGACATTTTCAAAGTCACCGTAACCAGCAATGCTCCAGCAGAGTTTGCACTCGGAACAACGGAAGTAAAATGGACGGCTACCGATGAGAATGGCAATGTGACCACAGGCGTGCAGAAGATCACGGTAGTGGATACGACGAAGCCGGGACTGACGCTGCCAGCCGATAAAACCGTCGAAGCGACTGCCTTGAAGACTCCGGTGGATATCGGTCAGGCGAAAGGCACAGATATTTTCAAAGTCACCGTAACCAGCAATGCTCCGTCAGAGTTTGCACTCGGAACAACGGAAGTGAAATGGACGGCTACCGATGAGAATGGCAATGTGACCACAGGCGTGCAGAAGATCACGGTTGTGGATACGACGAAGCCGGTGCTTAAAGCGCCAGCAGATGTATCTGTAGCCGCGACCGGAACCCGCACAAATGTAACGTTGGGCCAAGCCACAGCGAGCGATATTTTCGGCTATACACTGAAGAATGATGCTCCGGCAGATGGCTTCCCGGTTGGAAAAACAACTGTCACCTGGACCGCCACCGATGCGAATGGCAATGTATCGACGGCAGTGCAGTATGTAACCGTATTTCAGACGTTTAAAGTCGAATCGTTCAATGCCAACAGAGCGAGCGTTACGAATACGATTGCTCCAAGAATCTTATTCACGAATACGAGCAACAGCACTATCCAGCTCTCAAATATCAAGATTAGATACTACTACACCATTGATGGTGAGAAACTGCAAGGGTTCTACTCTGATTACGCCCGGGTATGGGGCTCTAGCAGCGCTATTCAGTCCTATATCACAGGAAGCTTCCAAAAGACCACCAGCAAGACGAGTAGCAATTATTACCTGGAGATCAGCTTCTCCAAAAGTGCCGGAAGTCTGAAGCCGGGTGAAAAAGTAGAAATCCAATGCAGATTCTGGAAAGCGGACTATTCTAACTACATCCAGACTAATGATTATTCCTTCAATGCATCGGCAACAGATTATACAGATACCAATAAAATTACGGTCTATTCCTCTGGAAATCTAATTGCAGGGATAGAACCGTAAGCACATAAGGGTAGTGAAGGACCATTTCCAGGCTGCCGTCCGCTCATGAATGCGGCAGCCTGGAGCTTAAGATGAGAGATCAACCAACCAGCTCCATTCCGGGGGTACTATATGCCAGATGACATGAATGAAATATTACAACGGTTGACCCGCGTAGAAACAAAGCTCGACATTATGAACTCCGCAAGGGATATTGCGCTTGAGGCGATGCAGAGCACCAAATCGGCACATCTGCGCATAGATGAGATGCGGGATGAGCTGGCCAGATTGAAGGTTCGGCAAGGTGAGAACCAGCGGTGGCTGGTAGGAACCATTATCAGCAGTGTGGGATTATTTATTGCGGCTGCAGGGCTTTTACTGAAAATAATGCTTGGATAACATTTATGCAGGAGCACTAATGCAGGAGCACTAATGCAGGAACACTAATGCAGGAACACTAATGCAGGAGCACTAATGCAGGAGCACTATTTGCTTAAGCCACCCTTGGGTGGCTTTTTGGCATTTTATTTTTGAAAAAAATTCAATAAATAGATTTATTTATGTTTCCGGCTGTAAAAAGCGCTATAGAATTTACATCTTCTATAGGACTGATTTTTACAGAGGGGGGACCTAGCTTGCAGACTCAGGTAAAGGTGAGCAAGGAAAAGGAACAGACTTCCGTTCATCATAAACCATACAGCTATGAGCAGACGTATAGGAAGCCAGCGGCTGCGCGGCAGCCGGACCCGGTGGAAATTATCCGGCGTATCCGCAAGAACCCGGCTTCGTTGACGCGGGAGGATCAGATGGCGCTTCAGCGGACCCTGGGCAACCGCGCGGTGGTTCAGTTGTTATCCGAGCTGAAAAAGAACGGCAAGAAAGAGGAAAAGACGGGTAGCGAGGCTGAAGTGAAGCAGGAGGGACCGGGAGGTCAGGAGAAGGCCGGTGAGGTTCAGGAGGTTCAAGGGGGAGAGGCGGCTCTAGCTGCACAATCCGAATCTGAACAACTTGAACAACCCATACAACCCGCACAGTTAGAAGAAGCACCGGTGGTTCAGGTGGAACCGGCAAATGAGGCGCAGTCGCAGGTGCGGCAGACTCAGAGTGTGGCAGCAGCGGCTGCGAAACAGAGCAGCGCTGTTCTTGAGCAGCAGCCGAGCCAGAAGGCGAAGCCAAGCGAGAAAATAAAGGGAATTCTAAAGAAGAATCTGCTGGAAAGCCCTGTAAAGGGGAAAGCTTCGGCTGGCAGCGTAGAAGGCGCTGGGAAATCGACTGCTGGGCAAACGGGTGGAGAAGAAAAAGCTATAGCGGCTCAGAAGAAGGACGCAGGGGCTGCTTCCAAGGCTACGGGCGGCGGGAATGAACCAGCGGCCGAGCCGGCTGAAGTGCAGTCAGCGGATGAGAAGGACGGCAAGGCTGGCGGAGACGCAAAGGACAGCAAGGAAGCTGAGGGTGCTAAGGGAAGCAAGGACGCTAGGGAAACCGAGGAAGGCAAGGCTGGAAAAGGGACCAACGGCGCTAAGGACGCCTCGGAGAAAGCAAGAAAAGCCGAGCAAGCCGCGTCAAAGGAGCCTTCACTGGGAGCCGCTCTCGGCGCCATAGCCGGGGACGGCAAGGAAACCCCGGCCAAGGCCAAGAAGGTCAATATCCGCGGCGAAGATCCGGGGCAGATCCTGGACCAGTTGACTCAAGTCCAGCCTACTCAGATGGGGGATGCCTATGCCCAGGCTGTTGACGTTTCCGCAGGAGCTTTTGCGAAGCAGAAGCAAAAGGCGAAGCAGTCCCTCCCGGTCATTCCCGCACCGACCGGACTGAAAGGGAAGGTGCTGCAAGCCCGGAGAAAGCCGGTGCCGCTGAAGCACGCTGCTCCAGAGAGCTATAAGAGCGAACGGTCCGGGGGAGCTGCAGCTCCGGGGAACCTCGAACGCATGAACATCGGCTCCTCCGGCCCAGAGGAAAACCCCGAAGCCATCATGAGCGAAATCCGTTCCGCCGCAGCCCAGCCGCCCGGCATCAGCATGACCGGCGAAGCCGATCCTTCCCAAGTGGAGGGCTTCAGCCGAGAAGCCACGCAGCAAGTAGGCGCAGCGAAGCAAGCGGAGATGGGCCAGATCAGCACCCCGTTCGGTGAGAATGATATCTTCCCCGAACCGGATGGCTCGACCCTGAAGGCAAACGCAGAGCTGCAAGGCGGCAATGCTCCTTCTGCCAAAAAGCTGCCGGGCCTCGCCATCCCGGGCGAGATGACCGCAGGCCTGAACAAGACGCTGGCCCCGGAAATGAACAAGCAGCTCGGTGCCAAGCAGGCCGAATACAGCAAGGAAAAAGAAAAATTCGACAGCAAAGTCATGCTCTCCAAAGCGGATAGCCACTCGCAAATCCAGAAGGCCGAAGCTGAAGCCAAAGAGCAGCAGCTCAGCCAGCAGGCCGGAGCCAAGGCCGAAGTGAATGCCCTGCGCGGCGAGTGGAAAAGCGAACTGGATGCCGCCGAAGCCGACTATGCCGGACAAGCCGGAGCCGCAGCCCAGCAGAAGAAAAGCGAAATCAACACCGTGCGCACCGAAAAGGAACGCGAAGCCCAAAAGCGGCAGTCCGAAGCCGAACAAGAAGCCACAACCGCCTACAGCAAAGCCAAAAAAGAGGCTGACGGCAAACATCAAGAGGAAAAAGCCAAAGAAGAGAAAAAAGGCGGCTTCCTCGGCTGGGTGAAGAACAAGCTCGAAGCGGTAGTCGAAGTCGTCAAGAAAGCCGTCAACTTCATTTTCGAGGGTCTGAGAAAAGCGGTGAAGTTTATTTTTGAAAAAGCAAAGCAAGCCGTGCTGGGCATTATTGAGCTGGGCCGCAAGCTGATCACCACCCTGATCAAAGGCTTAGGCACCCTGCTCAAAAAGCTGGTCTCCGTCGTGTTCGCCAAATTCCCGGGTATCGCCGCCAAGATTTGCAGCAAAATTGACGGCGTAGTGAACAAAGCGGTCAAAGCCGTCAACCAGCTCGCGCAGAAGCTCAAAACGAAAGTCACCCAGGTTATGGACTTCTTGGCAAGCAAAGTGGATCAGGCCTTGGCGGTTGTGCAGAACTTCTACACGAAACTAATCTCCACCATAGGCAACCTCCTGATCGCTGTTTTCCTCGATGTGATGGAACGGATCGGGGCGCTCGGCAAGGCAGCGAAGCGGTCGTTCAGCCATTTGGAAGGCAAGATGTGGGAGTATCTGCTCGGTGTGGACATTTCGAAGCCGCTGGGCGCAGGTGCCGCAGAAGGCGGAGCAGAGCAGGAACAGGAAGCGGGAGAACCGCAGCCGGAAGAGAAGCTTACCGCAGACGACATCGAAATGGAGTCGGTCGAAGAGGGAGAAATGGACCCTGAGCTGGTTCAGGACATGAACCTCAAGGACGGCGAAACCAAGCAGCTTCCGGGCAGCAGCGATCCGCATACGATGGAGAGCATCATGGAGGATTTTGATACCGGAAAAGCGAACCAAAGCCTCGGCGGCAAAATCGCAGACGGCGTGTCGCTGCGGGCGAACAATGCCAAAATGGTGTTTGACCAGATCAAAACATATGTAATAAAATGGATGAAAGCTCATGGATTACAGCTCTTGGCCGCCATTGTAGGAATACTGGTCGGCGTTGTGGCTGCGGAAATTCTCACAGGCGGAGCGGTCACGGCTTTTCTTCCGGTCCTGATGAATATTGTCATGACCGTCATGGAAGCGCAGGCGATTGTATCCGTGGCGCAAACCCTCGCACAGGCCTCGGGCTATATCGGCACGTACCTGAGCCAAGGCTGGCAGAAGCTGATCGAACCGGCGGCTATTGCGCTGGCAACAGCGCTGGCGATGGGGCTGGTGGAGCTGGCGATGGAGCTGGGCTTCAAGGGCCTCGGCAAGGGACTCAAGAAGGCCGGACAAGCCGTGAAGAAGGGCGCAGCAGCAACCGCCAAAGGCGTGAAGGCAGTCGCGGGCGCAGGAGCCAAGGGCATCAAGAGTCTGCTCAAAACTGGAGCCAAACTAGCCTCCAAGAGCGGCAGCATGATCATCCGCAATGGCAAAATCGTGATCAAGAGCCTGCAAAAAGGGTTCATGAAGGGGGCTAAGAAGCTCCAAGCTCTGCTTGGCCGGATTCTTGCGAAGTTTAAGTTCAAGAAGTTTAAGCTGGAGCGCAAGGGTAGGCATATCCTTCTTTACGGAGAGGTTAATCCTTGGGTGCTGCTGGCTAAGGGGGAAATTGAAGAAGTCGATAGTCTGGAAGGCAGAAAAGCAGGAATCAGCACCCAGGCTGAACTCGATAAGATCAAGAGCTTGACGGATGCCCAAAGAGTAGACGTCTATAATAAAGCCGTTGCTAGCAAAGACGGTAAGATTGATTTTGATAGTATAAAGGCGCCTGAAAGTAAGAAGAAAACTAGGTGGCAATATATAACAGAGTGGCATGATAAAAGGGTCTCAGAGTTATTCGGGAATGAAAATGGTAGAAGGGTTAAGGATGCTGGGCGAAATTATGATGCACGTTATAAAGGAAAGGATATAGAATTTAAATCAGATAATTTTAGCAAAGGACCCAGAACACAGTCAGAAATATCGCGTATGGAAGGACAGATAAATAAAGATATAGAACTTTTCAATTCAGGAGAAGCAAATCCACATTGGCATTTTGATCATGATCCGACAGTGTCACCTGAAATGAAGCCTTTACTTGATAAATTAACAAGCGCAGGTATACCTTGGACATTTGGTCCCAAAAAACCATTTTAGATAATTGGAGGATCACTATGGGGCAAACTTTTAGTAAGGATATGGAAGAAACACTTGGTGTAACTGTTGCAGCGGCAGGGTTCAAAGTAACTCCACCATTAATTTCTGAAGGTGATTATTGTGTATTTGTAAAACGCTATAATGAAAAAATTGCGCTATATATTAAGTGTACGGATAATCGAGCGAAAGGGGGCGACGTGGTTATAGCTCTCTGGATAGCACCGGTCGAATTTCCTGACGATAGAATAGAAGTCCTTAATATTGGATTTAAGATCGTTGTTTATTCCGACTATGAAGTCTCTGATGAAATCATATACTCAGTGGGACAAAAACTTGTTGAACTAAGTAGCAATATAACAAGTTTAGCTTTCTCAGTAGAGAGGGATATGGCTAATCCATTCATAGTAAATAAACGCACAAAATTCTATTTCTATTCAAGGGAGATGTACAATAAACTTTGTTCAGCTAAAGAATTTTCGGAAGCATTTGAAGAATTGAAATCTTTAGCTAGAAAATGTATAGATAACAATGCATCATTTGATAAATTGAAGGTTCAATGTACTTCATTTATTGATAAATTAGGGGAGGATTATTTCACCGATGCACTATCATCTTTGAAATCTCAAGAAAAAGGCAGGTTACTAGCTTGTGTTTTATATGCAGAAATGTTGATACAATAATTATCTGAACGAAAATTTGAATAGGGAATTTCATCAAAAGAAGGATCTATAAAGTGATAACAGAAAGTGTGAAGATATGGATATGAAAGTTAAATAATTGCTATGTTACGTAAGTCAGGTTGATTGTGGTGGGATGTACCATGATCGACCTATTTTTTGTTAACATCGTTTGCTTCAAAACTAGTTTTCATGTTAGTCGAAGCAGCTTGAATGCGGCGGCAAGAAACCGATCAGCCTTAGCGAAAAGGATAAATTTTCCATGATGGTGGATGACTCAATTGAAGAATTGAAAAAACGTTTATTAGCATTGAGGATCACTGCAAAAGATAATAAAAATCATAATTCGGCGATTATTGAAAGAATAGAAGAGAAGTATGATTTAGTTCTTCCAGAATTGTACAAGCACTTTATGGTGTATGGAGATTGCAATCTTAATGAATCTCTTCAGTATCAAACTATTGAAAGAACACCATGGTCTGACCAGAATAATACTGAATCAATTGGGTCATTCTTTACTACTGGCGCCGGAGTTAATAATCTTGAAAAAAGTATACAGCAATACTATGAAAGAATTCCTGGATCAATTTTACCGATAGCCAATGATTCTGCCGGTAACCTAATATGTATTGGGGTAAGTGGCGAAGCTAGCGGAAAAATTTACTTTTGGGATCATGAGAATGAGCTTACAGCTAAGGTTATGTTGGATGAAGCTCCATCAGGTAGTATAACAATTGATAATTATTGGGATAACATTTATTTAGTTGCAAATTCTTTTATTGAATTCATCAGGAGTTTGCAGGTCAAGGAAGAGAAAGTAATAAGCGATATTAATTCTAAAATTGCTAGTATAAATATTAGTGATGATTTTATGGAGAAAATGAGATTAGCAAGGGAAAGATTAGAGTCAAAAGAAAGAGGAGGAGAATAAATCGTAAGTGAAAACTCATTCAGCCAGTGTTGATAACATGTAACAGTAAGAGTTGTAAGTTTATCTGGATCAAATATAGAAACCAGCAAGTCTCAGACATCTGAAGAGATTTGCTGGTTTTGGTTTTATTTTGAGCCAAGGGTAACTGTAAAATCGTGATTAAGAGCTTTGATATTAGTTTACCCTAATGAAAGGAGGTTGTTTTTTAATGAGCTCAGAAGAATTTCTTCCTACTAATGAGATAATTGAAGCTATAATAAAAAATTCGATTAACCCTATTCTTATACAACTAGAAAATGACATTGGAGAACTTAAGTATAGATGTTCTGTTTATGTCGATGATAACGAAATGAGTTCGCAAATATTGGGATTTTCTAAAACGGACATTTCTAATGAAAACTCACAACCAATACGATTGAGATTCAGACCAGCATTTAGTGCTAATCAACTAAAATTTCAAGTCCAAGCCGTATTTTCACAAGATGTTTCTCCTCAAGGAACAGGTTTTTCCGGCTTTTGGACAAAGGGGAAAATTAATACTGATAATTTTATAGTAAAGAAATCACCCTGGGTAGCACAGTATAATGTTTGGAAATGGAGAGGATGGAAATAAGTTAGTTAGAAAATGCACGTTTGAGATTTTGAGCGAATTGATGTTGTAGAACTAATAAAAGTTGACTAGGAGACGGTAAAGGTGGACCCTGTTCAAAAAATAGATCCGGTTATTGAAAAGCTTATAGATGGTTTAAGTCCATACCTTCAGTCCTTAGGATTTGTTTACAACAAAAAAAGAAACTTCCTAAGAAAGCTGGAAGAGTGCGATCAAGGACTTAGTGTGCAGTTCCGTCGTATCAAAGGTGAAGAAGCAGGCTATCTTGAAGTTTGTCCAAATGTTATTTTTGAAAAAAGGGTAGACCCGATGAGGTGACGGTCCAACAATGTCTATTTAAAATTAATAATCTTGACTTAAACTCCATAGTAGGAGGGAAAAAATGATATTCGAATCAGAAAATGGCCACCGTATAGAAAATATTCAGAAGAATGAACTTTTAAGCTGCTTACGAAAAATAAATGGAACTTCTAATTCTTATGCGGTATTAGAAACAGGGGAGGGTAATTATATCCAAGTTGGCGGTGGTCCGGTAGAATATACCGTTGAGATCAGGAAGATGCTTCAAGATGCAGAATTCTCTCATTGGAAGGCCAGAAAAATAAATGTTGAAAATGAGGGGATAAAAAAAATAATAATTTCAGGTTCAGTGGTTGATGTTAAGTCGAATCAAGTCATAGACCTGGATACGGTTTTAAAGTTATTTGATGCTTATTTTGATGGACAACCTTTACCATTATCTACAGAATGGGATGATATTACGAATATGTTTTTGTGAATTTTTTAAGTGATCTTTTGTTACTAGCGAGGTGCACCTCATAAAGTTGATATTGGAGTAGGCTCTTGTTTAATCCAGTCAATTCTGTGAGGTGCATTTTTATAGCCAACAGGGCAGAAAAAGGGGTTAAGAAAGGCAAGAAAGCTATAGTAGGTGCGAGTGGTATAAGGAGGTTGGAGCACCCTATGAAAAACATAAATGATTCGCTCAAAGTCTTAGAAGAATGTTTATTTAAGATTGGTCTACCACCTAGAGAAATAAACTATTCTGAAGAGGGAATTACGGAAATTGAGGAGAAATATCACATTTCGCTTCCGGATTTTTGGTATCACGAAAATGAATTAATTGCAAACCTAATGCTAAATGAGAAGAAATACAGAAACGTTAGTTTAGATGATTATTGGGATAATGTCTTTTTAATATCAGATAATTTTCTTGATTTTATAAAAAGTTTTCAAGTTGAAGAGGAAAAAGAACAACAAGACGTTGGATTGAAAATTGTAAGTGAAAGAATGAATGCTGACTTCATGGCTAATATGCTAGCCGCAAGAGCAGAGCTGGAAGCCGAAGAAAACGCAAGAAAAGATAAGAAGAAGCGGAAGTGATTTTGCATAAAAAAGATGAGCAAAACAGGTCGATTACAGTCCAAAGACTGAATAATCGGCCTGTCTTTTTTTCCTCTTCTAACTCTCCCCAAATTTCCTCCCTCATCCAGTTGTAAACCCCCACCCCAAACTTACTTTATATATGAACGAGAAAATATAGAGTGAGGACATAAACGGGCGATGAAATTTAAAAAACTTGCCAGAACCTTTCGTCAGGAAACGCCGAAAGCCGAGTATGTGGAAGGCGAAGCAGCAGCCACTTTGAAGCAAGATTCTACGCAAGCTAGGAATGTGGAGCTAGCGCTGGGCCTGAGCGTTGAACACGCTCTGGATCAGGCAAATGAACAGGCTGCGAATCCTGCGGCTGAACCCGCTCCTGATGCGGCCAATGCAAGCAAGGCAGCGGACTCAACGTCCGCTCGTTCCCCGGTTCCCGATGCTGCTTCCGAAGCCGAGGCGGACGAGGCGGTCCAGCCCTACACCTCCAGCCATGAGCATCTGGCGGAGGAGTTGCGGCGGCTGAATTTGCAGCTTCTGCTGCAAATGCTTGCGAAGCCGCAGATGGACGCCGAGCTGGTCCTGTTGGACAGTGAGATCCGTTGTCTGCTGGATGCTGAGGTAACAGGGGAGGAGGATGCCAGTCTCCTGACTGCAAAGCTCGGCCTGCTGGAGCTGCGCATCGCAGCCAGGCTGGAGGCTAGCAGCCAGCAAGGAATCAAGCTGCCGCTTGTGCAATTGGCAGCCAGGCTGAATCTGTCGCAACTCGAAATGCGGTGCATTATCGCTTGTCTTGCCCCTGAGCTGGACCGGAGGTATGAGCGCATTTACGCTTTTCTGCAGAATGATATGTCGGATATGCGTCCTTCTGTGGATTTTATCCTGCAATTGTTTACTCAGACGGAGGAAGAGCGGCTCGCGGCCCGTCTGCTGTTCGGCGCCGATGCGCCATTGATGAAGCTCCTGCTGGAACGGAGGGGGGAATACGGCGACAGCCGCATCCCGCTTCTTGCCAGACTGCTCAAGCTGGAGGATTGGACGGTGAATGCGCTGCTGGGTTATGAGGTGCTCGATGAACGTCTGGCGAAGGTGGCCGGCCTCTATCCCCCAGAGCTCCCGGAGCAGACGGGGCAGCCGGATGAAACGGAGCAGAGCATGCTCCGGTTTGTGAAGCACTACAGCGGCAGGATGGAACGAAGGAGCGGCAGCCTCCTGTACTGCAGCGGGCCGGATGAAGCCGGGAAGCTTCGCTCGGTCAAGGCGGTCAGCGTCCGGCTTGGCGCTTCGCTGCTGGTGGTCGAGATGGACAAGCTGCTGCAACCGGAGGCGGATTACAGCGAAATGCTGCGGCTGCTGGGAAGGCACACTCTTCTTATAACAACAGCATTGTGTATTACGGGCTTTGACAGCATCGCAACTGAGGATGACCGCTACAAGCTGAAAAGCCGGATGCTGGTGGACATGCTGGAGACTTATGCGCCGCTGACTTTCATCCTTGGAGAGTCGGAGTGGGGAATGAGCTTGACCGGATACAGTCTGAATTTCATCCAGGTTGATTTTCCATTCCCGGATGCTGCGGCCCGCAAGCAGGCTTGGGCAACCTTCAGTCAGGATTACAGGCTGTCTCCGCAGATCAGCATGGAGGATCTCAGCGGCAGCTTCCGCTTTACCTCCGGGCAGATCCGGGCCGCGTTGACCGGAGGCGAGAACATCGCCGTCTGGAACGGCTCCGGCAGCGGGGAGATTAGCCCGAAGGAGCTGTACCAGGCGTGCTACTTCCAATCCAGCCGCAAGATTCAGGCGCTGGCCACGAAGATCCGTGCGGCCTATACCTGGGACATGCTGGTGCTTCCGGGCGAGCAGATGAGCCAATTGCGGGAGATTTGCAACCAGGTGAAGTACCGCTCGCTGGTCTATGGAGAGTGGGGCTTCGCGGGACGTTTGTCACTTGGCAAGGGGCTGAACATTCTGTTTTCCGGCCCGCCGGGGTCGGGGAAGACAATGGCTGCGGAGGTAATCGCAACGGAGCTGAACCTGGAAATCTACAAAATTGATGTTTCGCAGATTGTGAGCAAGTATATCGGGGAGACGGAGAAGAATCTTTCGCGGATTTTTGAGGAAGCGGAAACCTCCAATGCGATTCTCTTCTTTGATGAGGCGGATGCCTTGTTCGGCAAACGCTCCGAGGTCAAGGATGCGCATGACCGGTATGCGAATGTGGAGATCAGCTACCTGCTGCAGAAGATGGAGGAGTATACGGGAATCGTCATTCTGGCTACGAATCTCAATCAGAACCTGGATGATGCCTTTGCGCGCAGGCTGCATTTCAAGCTGGAGTTCCCGTTCCCGGAAAAGAACCAGCGCGGGCTGATCTGGCGGGGCATGTTCCCGCAGGGAGCGCCGCTTGATCCTGACATGGATTACGATTTCATGGCGGACAAGTTCATCCTTGCCGGAGGCAATATCAAGAATATTGCGCTGAACGCGGCCTTTTATGCTGCGCATGAGGGCTGCCCCATCGGGATGAAGCAGATCATGCTTGCAGCCAAACGGGAATATCTCAAGCTGGGCAAAACCTTTTTGCAATCCGATTATGCCCCCTACCACAAACTGATCGAGGTGAAATAAGCATGGCCGTGGATACCGGTACGGTAATAAGAGATGTCAGCACCAGCCTCAAGGCTCTGCTGAAGGCACATGTGCCGGAGTTGAATGACGACAGCTTCATCAGCTTCGGCTCACCAAGCGACATTGACAGCTCAACGATGAAGCTCTCGATGTGCTTGTACTATTTAAGCCACAGCCCCAGCATGCGCAACAGTGAGAAGGAAGAGATCAGCGGCACGAACGAGTTCCATTACCCGCCTGCCTATCTCGATTTGTATTATCTGCTCACCCCGTATGCCAAGGACAGAGAGACGGAGCAGCTCATTCTGGGCAGAATTTTTCAACTGTTTCATGAGCACCCGGTGCTCAGCGGAACGGATCTGACCGGCAACCTTGCCGCATGCGGCAACGAGAAAATCAGGATATCCTACAACAATCTCACGATTCAGGATATCAAGCAGCTCTGGGAGGTTTTTCCCGGCAAGCCTGCCAAGGTCAGCCTGTCCTATCTGGTGTCACCGGTAAGGCTGCCGGCTGACAAGACTATCAAGATTCCGCGGGTTCAGGTAAAGGATCTGGGCATCCACCCCATTTAAATAGAATGGCCCAGGCTTCTTCTTTGAAGGGAGTGATTCATGGAAGGAATAAGCTCATCTGCAAGGCAACCCGAATCAGCGGATATTCCGCAAAAATTCTAGCGTATGCTTCCGAAGCTAGTTTTGTACGAAGACAGTTCATGGAGGCATGTGCTAACAAAACTTTTAGCGTATGCTTCCGAAGCTAGTTTTGTACGAAGACAATTCATGGAGGCATGTGCTAACAAAACTTTTAGCGTATGCTTTCGAAGTGATTTTTGTACGAAGCGGAATCCGTGAAGTAATGCTAACAAAAATTTAGGAGGGTAAGAGATGGCAAATTATTCATCGCCAGGAGTGTATGTAGAGGAAGTCTCAAGCGGTGTCAAGCCGATTGCCGGCGTGGGCACATCTGTGGGGGCTTTTGTAGGGATTGCGGAGAAAGGTGTGATCGGCAAAGCGGTGCTGGTCACGAACTGGAGCCAATTCGTAAGCGAGTTCGGCCAATTTATTCCGAATGGCTATCTGGCCTATGCGGTGTATAACTTTTTCGCCGAAGGAGGCACCTCCTGCTATGTGGTAAGAGCGGCAGCTAAAGATATTCAGCCAGCTTCCCTTACGATCAGAGATACAGACAACCTGGATCTGTTCAAGGTGGTTGCACGCTCCGAGGGGAATTGGGGCAACCGGATTTCGGTTAAGATCAGCCAGTCCTCCAACAAGCAGCAATTCGGCTTCAAAATGGTTGTGCAGTATTTGCTCGACAGTGAATTCGATGATGAATACACCGGGGAAGACGAAGACGGCAAAATCGTCGAAGTTTTCGATAATATGCTGCTGATCAATTTCGAGGAGAAGATCAATCAGGTGTCCGCTTTTGTCAAAGTGAAGCCGCTGGTTGACCTGACCATTCTGGAGAATATGGAGAAAACACCGGCCTTCAACGAAGCGGCCTTGTCGCTTAGCGGCGGCGTGAACGGGATGAACCCGATTGATTTCCTCGGTGATTCTGTCGGCCGGACCGGTATCCATGCGTTCGATACGATTGACGACATCAATATTGTTGCGGCTCCTGACCTTGCGGATATGGCATACAGCCGGGGCACGATTCTGGACATGCTCAATTACTGCAAGCAAAGAAAGGATTGCGTCTTCATCGTTGATCCTCCGCATGGACTGACCCCGTTGGAAGTCAAGGATTTCAAGGAAGGTGCGGGCAATTACTCGGGCAATTCGTTCAATACCTCTTACGGCGCGCTGTACTACCCTTGGGTGTATATCAATGATCCGCTTACCGGCAAGCAAAAGCTCGTGCCGCCGTCAGGTGCCGTTGCCGGGACCTACGCTTATGTGGATTCAGTACGCGGTGTTCATAAAGCGCCGGCAGGCACAACGGACGGCTATCTCGACTCCGTCGTTGGCATTGAGAAGGTCATCACCAAAGCGGAGCAGGAGCTGCTCAATCCCGACGGCATCAACGTGATCCGTTCCCTGCCGGAAGGCATCTGCGTCTGGGGGGCCAGAACCCTGTCCTCCGATTCCGAATGGAATTATGTCAACGTCCGTCGTCTGATGATGTACATTGAGGAATCGCTTGATGAGGGCAGCCAATGGGTTGTTTTTGAACCGAATGATCCAAGCCTTTGGGGCAAGGTGAAGCGCAACCTGACGGCCTTCCTGACCCGTGTCTGGAGAGACGGCGCTTTGTATGGAACTACGCAGGAAGAAGCTTTCTTCGTCAAAGTGGATGAGGAGAACAATCCTCCTTCAGTACGGGATGTAGGCCAGCTTATCATTGAAGTCGGCGTAGCACCCGTCAAACCTGCTGAATTTGTAATCATTCGGGTTAGCCAGAAAACCCTGTCCAAATAAAAGATTGAGAGGAGAATGATCCTATGGCAACCGGCAAAAGATTGGACCCATACCGCAATTACCGTTTCCGGGTCGTTATTGATGGCATTCAAACCGCGGCATTCGCGGATGCGACGATTCCGGATACCTCCACAGAAGCTGTGGATTACCGCGAGGGCATAGATGCTCCGCATGCACGCAAGCTGTCAGGACTGACTAAATTCGGGAACATCACCCTGAAGAAAGGCTTGACTGATTCCCTGGAGCTCTACAACTGGCGCAAGTCGATTGAAGACAAGGGAGCCCTCAAGAACCGTAAGAGCTTGTCGATTATTCTGGTCGATGAGGAAGGCAATGACAAGGCGCAGTGGGATATCCTCGAAGCCTGGCCGATCAAGTACGATGTCAGCGCATTAAGCGCCAAAGGGAACGAGGTTTCTGTCGAATCTATGGAGCTTGTGCATGAAGGTGTGCGCCGGGTGAAATAGTCTTCCGTCCATCGTCACAATGAATTTGATGCGATACTCCAAACCATGAGACGGAAGGTATGCGATCAAATTCAGTGCTGATGATGCTGTCCGGGAAGGGCGAACACACCAGAACTATCTGAGTAGAAGCGAGGGATATCATGGAACTTTTGCAGACTGAATTCAGCTTTACGCTGCCCAAAGGGTACGTGGATGAAGCAGGCACGCTGCATAAACAGGGCACGATGCGCCTGGCGACAGCCGCAGATGAAATTACGCCGCTCCGGGATTCACGGGTCCAGCAGAACCCTGCGTACTTGACCGTCATCCTGCTCTCCAGAGTCGTAACCGGCCTGGGAGGGCTTAAGATGATTACGCCGCGGGTGATCGAAGAGCTGTATACTTCCGATTTTGCCTATTTGCAGGATATGTATAACCGGATTAACCAGAACGGCGCAAATACGGTGCATGCCAAATGCCCCAAATGCGAGCAGCCGTTCGACATTGAAATGGAATCTCTGGGGGAATAGTCGGCTACCCTCTCGACCGCCTCTATGAGGAGGTAGCCTTTCTAACCTACTACCTGCACTGGGACTATACAGCGGTGCTGAATCTGGAGCATTCCGAACGGGGCCGCTGGTGCAGGGAAGTCAGCAAGATCAACCAGAAGCTGAGCGGCGGGGAAGACAAGAAGGACTTCTTTGAGGCTTAGGAGGTTAACATGAAGGCACAAAACATATTGAATATCGGAGCAAAACGGAACTGGGTTCCCGGATACCGGGAAGACCCCTATCTGGCCTATAACTTCATTGTTGAAATTGACGGGATTTCTGTCGGCGGGTTTACCGATGTTTCCGGCCTGAGCATTGAGACGCAGGTGGAGCGCAAGAACTTCGGCGGGGAGAATCATAAGGAGTTCGTCTTCCTCAGTCAGACCAAATTTTCTGACCTGACGCTGAAGAACGGAGTCACGAACGACGACTTTCTCTGGAATTGGTATCAAAATGTGATCAACGGCGTAATCAAGCGGCGCAGCGGCTCCATCTGTCTGCTGGACCATTCCGGCACGCCCAAGGTGTGGTGGAACTTTATCGAGGCCTGTCCCATTAAGTGGGAAGGACCGGCCTTCAGTGCAAGCAGCAGTTCGGTTGCTGTCGAGAGTCTGGTGCTAACCCATAACGGGCTGTACAGGTACAGATAATGAAACCGATCATCCGGGCGCATATTCCACTGGCGGACCGGAAGAGGCTGGACTTTGTCCAAGGCATCCTGGGAAAGTATGGCTTAACGCGATGGCGGCGGCAATTTCAGAGCCTGATTCTGCGGAAATTCCCATTGTCCTTAACGGAGCCTGCTGCGAAGCCCTCTGACGTGATTGTCAACAATATCAGTTCTCACACAGAGAAGCATATTTACCATTCTATTTACCATCCGGTGATGCAGACCCTTACACTGCAGAAGTCACCAAATCTTATGTTGAAAATAATCCGGAGTTCACCCGGGAGCTTGTCTGTCCTTCAGCCGAATGAGAGCGGTGATAAGGGAGACAGCAAGCTGATCTACAGCAGTCCTCACCCTACTGAGGCACTGGAGGAGAGAGTCAGGGAGCATAGAGGATCAGAACAGAATCGGCTGGCCGGTTCCTACCCGCCGCTTCATTCCGGCCTAAGGGAGCCGCAAGCGCTGAAGGATCTGTCTCTGTCTGCGATTAGGCATCCTGAAGGGACCCGTGATTTCCGGCGGTCTGTTCCTCCGCTGAAGTCAGCCTTGGCTGACAGGGCGGCAGAAGCGAAGCACGGAACAGCGAGCGAACTTCAGCTACAGCAGTTTAAGCTGCCCCGGCTGCGGCAATTCGGTGCTGACAATGCTCCGCAGCATGTGCCGGCTGCCTACCGCCAGCTTCAGGCTCTGCGGATCTACAGCCTGATTAGAGATCCTAAGGCTTCTTCCGCAGCTCAGGTTCTGGTACTGAATCAGGAGGTGCAGGCCGCACCGCCCGAAAAGGCCGAAAGGTCTGGACTGACCGGGCCTCCATTATTGGCACTGAAGCCTATTACCAAAGAGGCAGTCTCAGGCTCTGCCGGGATCGCTGTGGGAACACAGCATAGCACTCCATCAACAGCCTTCGTGCCAAGTCCGGGTCTCCAGTTCTCGCCGGGTCCTAGCCTTAAGCTGGCCCTTGGCCGGAGAATTGAGGCGGCACTGGAACATATGGAGGCCGCGCCAAGCCAGAGGGAGGCGCAGCAGCACAAGTCTGTAGTAGCGCCCAAACTGCTCCCGTTGTGGAAGGGGCGGATGATTCTGCAGTTACCGGTTCCGCAAGAGCCGCAAGAATTGCATAAACTTCAGGAGTTACGAGGACCGCAGGCGGCCGCTGTGCGGTACACTTCAGCCTTGCTGAACAGTGCCCGGCTGACGGAAGCTTACGGGCGGTACGCTAACGTTCTGAAGTCAGGCCGGCGGATCACAGCCGCCCCGGAGCAAGAAGATAGCCTTCAGCTTCCGGACCGGCCGCGCAGCCTGATTCTGCGCAAGCCTGAGCCCGGAGCGGCAATGGCTTCAACGCCGGAACAGACGCACACGGGAGATGTCCTTCGGGAGCAGGCTGTCCAGCCTCCCGCCCATTTCCCCGTCCAGGCAAAGGCTCCCGCTACAAAGCTGGACGCGGCGGAATTGAACCAGCTCGCAGAGCGGGTCTATCAGGTGCTTGAGAAGAGAATAGCCATTCGGAAAGATCGGAGGGGGCTTAGATAATGGCGGAGAAAGCGAAAATTATCCCCCTGGATATGGGCGGCGGAGCCATTGAGGTGATGTTCAACCCCAACGAGTACACCGTTTCGTTTGAAGGCAAATATACCGGGGAGAAGAATAACAAGCAATTTCAAATTACGGAAACGCCTGAATTCAAGGTTTCTTTATTCTATGACACGTATGAAAAACGCACGGATGTGCGCAAGAAAACGAAACTGCTGACCTCACTGCTTGATCCCAAGGTAAGCGGCAAAAGCACGAAAAAGCCGCCGGTCTGCATGTTCGTCTGGGGCGGCTTCACCTATCGCGGCCTCCTGAGCAAGATTGAACAGAAATTCACGATGTTCATGGAGAACGGCACACCTGTGCGTTCCTTGCTGGACGTCACGTTCATCACGGATGAGCCGGACAAGACGGTGGAGGACAGCCAGGGGCTTAATGCTTGCCGGAAGCTGTGGGTGGTCAAGAGCGGCGACCGGCTGGATCTGATTGCGAACGAAGCGCTGAAAGATCCGCTGATGTGGCGCAGAATCGCCGAGCTGAACAAGATCGTCAATCCCATCGGTTTTCCTGGAAAAAATGATGTCGGGAGGACCTTGGTCATCCCGGATTAAGGCGGGGGTTACATGAGCACCAGCGTAGCGAATTACAAGATTGAGCTGAATGGAAGCAAGCTTTCCCAAGAGCTGACGGCAGCGGTGGAGGGCGTCACGCTGGAGGATGAAATCAATCTGCCGGCTTTATTTTCCATCCAGATGAATATGGTCAATTCCGGCAGCGGCATGTGGCGGGGCACGGATCTCAAGAGCATCAAGCCGGGAGATAAAGTGAAGCTGTCGCTTGGGCTGGACAAAACCGAGCCGCTCATCAGCGGGGAGGTTACTTCCCTCGATCTGAATTTCTCCGAGCACTCCGTGGTGGAGATCCGCGGGTACGACCTGCTTCACAGGCTCCGCATGGGGACAAGAAGCAAAGCTTTTTTGAAGAAAAAGGACAGCGACATCGCTTCGGAAATCGCCAAAGAGCATGGCTTGACACCAGTGGTCGATGATACGGGGACCGTATATCCCTACATATTCCAGAACAATCAGAGCAACTACGAGTTCCTGCTGGAGAGGGCGGCCATGCTGGATTACGAGCTGTATGTGGACGACAAGAAGCTGTATTATGTCAAGTCGCGGGCCGGGAAAGCTCCCGGTCTGCCTGAGATGAGCTTCAAGAAGGACTTTGAACGGCTGAACCTGGAGCTGCGGACGCTGACACGCGGGAGCAAGGTGAAGATCAGAGGCTGGGACGTCAAGGAGAAGAAGGAGCTGGAGGCCGAGGCCAAGACCGGGGATGAGAAAACCAAGATGGGCGGGACCGAGTCCGGGTTCGCGCTGAGCGCGAAAGCCATCGAGGAATCGCCGATTGCCATCATGGCCGAGAATCTGCTGGATATGAGCGAGGCCAAAACGCTGGCATCCGCCGCGTACAACAGCCGCCTCCGCGATTTCATCGCCGGGGAGGGCATGTGCTGGGGAAATCCGCAGCTTAGGGCCGGCCAGACGGTGAAGCTGATGGGCCTCGGGGACCGCTTCAGCGGCATTTATTACATTGTCTCCACGGTTCACAAGATAGACAGCAAAGGCTACACAACGACATTTAAGGTAAAGAGGACTGGCCTATGAATGAAGGACCCGGAATTTCAAATTTTACCGACAGCATCATTAATGAAGGACGGATCTACGGGGTAATGGTGGGGATTGTCACTAGCAATGATTCTGCTAACAATGCGGATAAGCCGGGGCCGGGAAGGGTGAAGGTAAAGATCCCGCTGATGGGCATGCCGGAATCCAATTGGGCGCGGATGGCCTCCTGGATGGCAGGGAAGGAGCGGGGAGCTTTTTTTCTGCCGGAGGTGGATGATGAGGTGCTGGTGGCTTTTGAGAATGGCGATGTCAACCGGCCTTATGTAATCGGCTCTCTGTGGAACGGCAAGGACACCCCGCCCGAGACGAACAAAGACGGCAAGAACAACATCCGTATGATTAAATCGCGCAGCGGTCATGTGCTGAAATTTGACGATACCGGGGGGAAGGAGAAAATAACGCTCACCTCCTCCAAAGGGCATGTCATCCAGCTCGATGATACAAGCGGTGCAGAGCAGATCAGAATCGCCGACAAATCAGGCAAAAACAAGATTGTCATAGATATCAAAGCGAACAAGCTGTCAATCCTGTCAGAGCAGGATATCGACATTTCCGCGCCTAAGGGCAAGCTGTCCCTCTCCGCCAAAACTATTGAAATGAAATCATCGGCAGCGACCAAAATCGAAGCCTCCGCGGGGATGGATGTCAAAGCATCGGGCAGCATGACCCTCAAAGGGGCTACGGTGAATATCAATTAGCGAGGAGAACTGACACATGGGACAACCTGCCGCGAAAAAAGGGGACCGTATTCTTGCCACGGATACGCACATCGTTATGCTTCCAGCCGGTTCCGCCGTCGTTCCGACGCCCTTGCCCCATCCGTTTACAGGGATTCTGGACGGTGCGCTAAGCGGCAATGTCAATATCATGGGACAGCCGGCAGCGACGGTGGACTCCACGGCTACCAATACACCGGCCCATGTCCCGCAGGGAGGCCCTTTTCAAAAACCTCCGAAAAATCAGGGGAAAATCATAGCCGGAAGCGCAACAGTAAAAATCAATGGAAAAATGGCCGCCAGAAACAGCGATCCGGCGCTAACCTGCAATGATCCGGCTGACCTGCCTGTCGGCAAGGTGGTTGCGGCAGGGACGGTCTTAATAGGAGGCTGAATTATGGAAGTCGTTGATTTTTTGGGACGGGGGTGGAAATTTCCCTTCGCTGTCCAAAGAGGCAGTATCAATCATTCAGAAGGTGAAGACTCCATCAAGGAATCCATCATTCTGATTTTATCCACCTCCCGGGGTGAACGTGTAATGAGGCCTGATTTTGGCTGCAGGCTGAATGAGCTTGTGTTTGCGCCAAATACAATGAGCACCGCCACATTGCTCAGAAGCTATATTCAAGAAGCGCTGCTGAACTGGGAGCCGAGGATTGAAGTGGATGATATTACAGTCACGCCACGCTCCGATCTGTCGGAGCTGGAAGTGTCCATCGACTATTCGATCAAGGCCAGCAACAGCAAATATAATCTGGTTTATCCATTCTTCCTTGAAAGCGTGGGGAAATAATGCGAAACAATGTGCCTGTCATTGATAAGCGGAATCAGGAGCAACTGGTTCCGGAGCTGAGACGCTTAATCTACCAATACTGCCGCAGAGAATGGACAGATCTGACGGAGCTGGAAGCGGATAAGAAGGTGGACGCCCTGGTTCATATCTTTACGGACATGATGGGAAAAGTCATTGACCGTTTGAACAAGGCGCCTGAGAAGAACTTCATTTCCTTCTTGAATCTGATCGGCATTCATCCTACGCCTCCGAGAGCAGCCAAAGCCCCCCTGCTGTTCAAGCAGAAGCCGGATTCGGACAAGCTCAGCACGATACCGGCAGGGACCAAGGTATCGGCCCAGCCGGAAACCGGAGCTGAGGAGATTTTTGAAACCGAGAAGGATTTGACGGTTATCCAGCCCCGTCTGGTCAGAGCCGTCAGTCTTGATCCCGGGGAAGACCGGTGGAGCAATCAGGATTTTCTGTTCGCAGAGGAGCGTTCCGGTAAGAACGCCAAATTGTTCACAGGAGATTCCACGGTGGTCCACAGGCTGTATCTGGGCCATTCGCAATTGCTAGGCTTCGAGGAGGCGGGCAGCCGCTTGTCGGTGTACTTTAACAAGCCTGAAGCTGCTGCGTCTGCGAAGGCGGAAGGGGACACCCAACAGCGCAGCCCGCTGCTGGATATGAACTGGTTCATCTTCGATGACCAGGGGAACGCCGTCCGGCAGAAGCCGGATTATATCCGGGAGACAGCAGATAACGCATGGAGGGCTGTATTTCAATTTGATCACCTGTCCGGGGTTCACTCCAAAGCCATTTCCGGTTATGAACGCGGGGAGGCGCTAGAATCTTGGACGAACAAATGGATATTTGCCGAGCTGCAAACCTCAATCACCAAGGCTGGACTAATGCCGGATATCGAGGACATCCGCATGGAGCTGAGCGTAGTCAGCCCGGCTCCATTATCGCCCGATTTGGCTGTGAACAATGGAACGCTGCTGGACATGGGCAAGGATTATTATCCCTTTGGCGAGAAGCCCAAGGTGAATGACACGTTCTACATCGCCTGCAATGAGGTTTTCTCCAAGGCGGATTCAGAGATTTCACTCAAGATTGAGCTGTCCGAGCCGGAGATCAGCAAGCTGCCGGATACCCCCTATGTCAAGCTGGGCTGGGAGTATTGGAACGGAAGCGAATGGCTTGCGATTAACAGCCTGCATGAAGAGAGCAGCGGAGCTGCGGGGAATTCAGAAGCCGCTGCCGCCCGCGTATCCTGCTTAACCGCAAGCGGGACCCTCAGCTTCCGGTGCCCGGGGATGCAGCCGCTTACGATTAACGGCGAAGAACGCCACTGGCTGCGTGTCCGCATCACCGGCGGGAACTATGGCGAGGAAGCGAAATATGAATACCAGGATGAAGCGGTCAAGCTTGGCGAAGCCAGCATCAACGTGGCCCAGCTCAAGGTGACGCCAGCGACCTACGCGCCGCCTTCGATCCGCAAGCTCAGCATAACCTACAGCTATACACTGGAGGCGCACCCGGAAATGGTGCTCACCGAGAATAATTTCAGCTTTGAGGATAAGACGGCTGAATGCATGGAGCCGGGTCAATACTTCAAGCCCTTTTATCCCTGTGCCGAGGTGGAGCCGACGTTTTATCTTGCATTTGACCGTGATATCAGCAATTTGCCGGTGTCGCTCTTTTTCCCGTTGACAGGGGAGCAGCTCGGGCATCCGATCGTGGCCTGGGAGTATTGGGAGGGCAGACGGTGGATGACGCTTAGTGTCAATGACGAGATCAGAGGGTTTACCAGACGTGAGATTCTGCAGTTTGCCGTTCCCGCAGATATCGAGAAGCGTCCGCTGTTCGGAACAGAGCACTACTGGATTCGTGCCCGTCTGGACGAAGGGGATTTTGATATTCCGCCGCAGGTGGAGGCGATCTCCGCAAATGCGGTGTGGGCCCGCAACTCCAATTCGATTGCCGCCGAGATTCCCGGCTCCAGCAACGGCGAAGAGAACCAGACATTCCAGTTATCCAAAACACCGGTATTGCCCGGACAGCTTCTCAGCATCCGTGAGACCTCGGGACAAGGAGATTGGGTGCTCTGGCAGGAGGTCGATGCCTTCTCCATGTCCGCATCCGGCAGCAGGCACTATATGATGGACCGCAGCAGCGGAACGATTATGTTCGGGGATGGAAAAAACGGCATGATCCCGCCGACCGGAATCGACAACATCAAGTGCGATTACAAGCATGGGGGCGGAGCCACTGGGAATGTGGCGGCTGGAACCATTACGAAGATATGGGACAGCTTCAGTTGGCTGGATTCGGTGACCAATCCGGTGCCAGCGGATGGCGGCTTTGACGAGGAAGAAGCGGAGCAGGCGGAAATCCGCGGCCCGCATACGCTGAAGAGCTGGGACAGAGGTGTAACCGCCGAGGATATGGAGTGGCTGGTGCGGGAGGCCATGCCGCAGATTGCCAAAGTAAAATGCCTCAGCGCCATGAACAGCGACCTGGAATTCGTTCCCGGCACAGCCACGATGATTGTCGTACCGGAGACAAACGATCCGAAGCCGGTTCCCAGCCAGGAGCTGCTCAGTGAGATTGAAGCCTATCTGCGCGAACGGACCTCAGCGATTCTGGACACCAATGTGCCGGGAATCCAGGTAATGGGCCCGGATTATGTCCGTGTCGGAGTGGAAGCGAATGTAACCTTCACCTCAGTGGATCAGCGAAAGGTTGCGGAAGGCCGGATTATTGACAATCTGAAGATGTTCTTTCATCCGCTGTATGGAGGCGACGGAAATACGGGCTGGGATTTAGGCAAACACCTGTATGTGTCCGAGGTCTATGCAGTGATTAAGAATACGCCCGGTGTCGACTATGTCTCCGGGATTGCCGTCAAAGCTTCGGTGCAGTGTTTTACTGTAAGCCTTGAACCCTTGGAGAGCGGTCCCTATAAACCTCTGGCAGCTTATCCGAAATACAGTGCGGTCAGATCTGACGACAACTCCATCCTCTATGCGCTTGGGGAAACAATTGAGGCCGGAAGCAGTGTGAAGACGCTGGTGCTGAAGGGCTTCAAGGAGAAGGAATTCATCAGGCTCCGTTACAGAAGCTATAGTCCGGTAGAGCTGATGGTAGTATCCATTGACGGTGACATTCTGGAATGCCGGACCAAGGATGAGGAACCGCTGGAGCGGAGTTATCCTGAGGGCAGCGATTTGGAATTTGACATTACCGAGGATTTGACGCTCCGCACCTATATTTTAAATGAGGTCGCAGCGGGTTCGGTTTCATTTTTTGTAAAAATTGCATTGCTTGAGCAGAGGGACATTGTCTACCTGAGCCGGACCGATGAGTATGTCAACACTACGCCGCTTAAGATTCATGAGGTCCGCTCGGAAAATATTTATCTTGAGTCGAATGAGCTGATCTATGGCGGGACTCATTTCATTAACAAGCCGGACGAGCTGGTCTTTCCTTATTTGTTGGACAAGAAAACGAACCGCATTCACGATCTGACCGGCACTACGGCAGACTGTAAGCTCGCGTCGATCATGAAGGAAGACCGGAAATATTTGACCGAGCTGACAGCAGCACCGGAGACGGCAACCCGTTGCCCGCATTGTTTTGCTAAAAATTTACAAATAAGTTGAATTTGAAAGGTTTTTAAGAAGGCGCAGTGCGGAGGGGAAATTTGGAACTGTAGGAGCGTTAGCGTCCGCCTGAGAGCTTTCCGTAGGAAAGCTGGCATCGTAAGCATAAGCTGTCTACGGATTTCCACCGCGAAGAGCGGTACAAATCAAGAAATTTGAAGACAACAGCGGCCGGAAGTCCAAATGTTCCCCGCAGTACGATCCGCCTTAATATGAAATTTAAAGTTCAACTTATAATCACAGAAAGGAGGAAATCGCATGCCGCTTCCTGTACCCAACCTGGATGATCTTGGATTTGATGCCCTTGTCGCCGATGCCAAATCGCTGATTCCGCTCTACGATCCGGAATGGACGAATTATAACCCCTCGGACCCCGGCATCACACTCTTGGAGCTGTTTGCCTGGTTCAGTGAAATGGTGCTGTACCGTATGGACCAGGTGACAGAGGAGAGCCAGCTACAATTTCTCAAGCTGCTTGGCATTACGCTGGCAGAAGGGGAAGAGCTGGCATCCGGGATACACCGCGGGGCGCAGCAATTCTCGCAATCTTATAGAGCTGTAACCGCAGCGGATTATCAGCTCTTGGCCGAGCAGGGCCTGCTCGAAATCTCTCAAATCCTTACTAAGTATCCCGATCTGGCGGTCCGCACACTGTGTCTGATCAATACGGATCTGGAGAACGGCACCGGAGTGAAGAAAGAAGCCTTCGGGCATGTCTCCGTAATTCTGATTCTGCAAACGGACAATCAGAAGGATCTGCTGCGGGAAATAACCGAGATCAAACAAAGTGTCAAAGCTTATCTGGATGCCCGCAAGCTGCTGACCACCCGTGTTCATGTGGTGGAGCCTGATTACCGGGAGGTCCAGATCGAGATGGTGGTTGCAGCCAAGGATAAGAGCATAGGCAGCACTGTAAAGACCAGCATTGTCCGGTTTCTTGACCCGGTTAGCGGAGGAGAGGAGGGCCAGGGCTGGCCTCCGGGGAGAAGGCTGTACGCCTCCGATTTGTACCATCTGGTAGAGGGCATAACCGGAATCGACCATGTCACCCGTGTGGTGCTTGAGTCGCCCGAGCTGCTGCCCTATCAATTATTTAAGCTGCAGGAACTGAAGGTTGAGGTGGAACCATGAGCAGTCCGAACGATACCAGCTATGTGCAGTACCTTCCGCGGGTGTTCCAGCAGAAATCGGGAGAATCCGATGAGAAGTTTTTTCTGGGCCGGTTCCTGAAGGCGTTTGAAGCAATGCTCTCCGGCAAAACCGGGGCAACCAGTGAAGAATCGGTGGGCATTGAAGCGCTGCTGGACAGCATGCACCAGTATTTTGACCCAGCTCTGGCCCCCTCGCAGTTTCTGCCGTGGCTGGCCGGCTGGGTAGGGCTGGAGCTTGCGGAGGGGGTGGAATATGACGGTGAGCAGGATAACCGGGAGCGAACGCTTGCCACCCTGCAGACTCTTCCGCTGTCCACCGCCCGCAGCACGGTTAACCGCAATCTGCTCGGCAGCATCGTCCAGTTATACAAGAAACGCGGAACGCTGGCGGGGCTTGCGGAATATTTGCAGGTATATGCGGGGGAAGAAGCAGCAATTCATATCAGTGACTATGAGGAGCCGGTCCGCTGCGGCAACGCACAGCGTGTGGGGATCAACACAATGGTGGGAGCGGCGAAGCCAAGCTATTTCTCCGTTCATGTTGTCCTTCCTGCACACAGCCGGACAATTCTGCAGAATAAGGTACGAATCCTGCAGGAGGTCATCCGGAAGGAAAAACCTTTTTACACCAACTCCAGCCTGAATATTGAAGTCCCTTATATGTGCCTTGGGGTGTATGGCGCGCTGGGAATGGAAACCTTGCTCGGGGGTATGACAGAGGAATAGAGATTATAGAACGGAGGCAAGTCACTAATGGGAAAAGAATTTGCAAGAATGCGGTACTTTGACGGTCTCTTCCTGAACGCGGAGGATTATAAGCTGGACCAGGATTTCTATCTGCGCCTGCAGCGGCTGCATAACCGCTATTTGCACACCTGGGGGATTGTTTGCGGACTGAAGGTGCTGCCAATGCTTGCTCAGGGAGAACAAATGAAGGTAAAGGTCGCGGAAGGTCTGGCGCTGAATCAAGTGGTGATCAAGGGGACAACTACCCAGAAGAACGAGAGCATCAGCCAGGAGATTCTCATGTATGAGGGACACCCGGACAATCCGGTGGATCTCTCCGAGTATAACGCCAACGAGAGCATCTATCTGTGGGTCAGCTATCAGGAAGTGGAAGCCGAGCGGAATGTTGAACGCGGCCAGGGCCAGGAGATTCATATCTGGGAGCGGGGGAAGATCAGCCACAGCACCACCAAGCCTACAGGCCCGGAGCATATTGTGCTGGCCCGGATTGTTCCGCGCAGGGAAGCCGCCGGACTCATAATCGACAATACATGTATTTTTGATTATGACAGCGACGCGGTCCGTACGCCGCTTCGGGTATACGCCGGGGCAGCAGGTAAAAAGATGGTTACGGAGAAGCTCGTTATCAAGGCCAAAAGCGACGATAGCATCGAGGATATGCAGTTGAATGAAGAAAGCCTGGCCGCCATGCCTTCGGTGTACACCTTGCAGGAAGGTGCCGTGCTGGAGGTTAACTCCAAGGATACCCAATTTACAGGCAACATCAAAGTTGAAGGTGATTTGACGATTCAAGGAGAGCTGCTCCTGCAGAGCAAGGATAAGTCCCAGAGCGAAATGCGGATTATGAACAGCTTCGTTGAGGTGAACAGCCCGAACTATGATGACCCGAAATATGAATTTCCCGGCCCGCGGGACGGCGGACTTGAGGTGTACCGCGGAGACGGGGGCACGCATGACGCCCGGATTGTCTGGGTGGAGAATGAGAAATGCTTCAAGGCGGGGCTGGGGACGGACCTGAAGAAAATCGCTTACGGCAATGAGTGGGACAGCCTGATCAAATATGAATTCGCCGACCTGCTCCACAGACACAGCAAGCTGTCCTCACAGGAGGGCTTGTCCTTTGGCTTCAATAGTTCAGGCAAGCTGTACAGCGATGCTGATCTGGCGCTCAAGGACGACAAGACCCTCTGGCTAAAAGCGACGAACCAGGATACGGTTGACGGCTCGCATGGGCTTGGCTGGTTCGGGACAGGTAAGCCTTTTGCCGGTTTTGAGGTTGACGGGCCAGTATTGTTCGGGAATGCCGGAGGTATCCTGGGCGCCAGAACGGCTAACCCGGACGGCACGCGGACCGACAAGCCGGTTCTCTCCTGGAATAAAAACGGGTATGTCGGCATCGGGCCCCAAAAGGCGCTGGAGGATTCGCTTGATGTGGATGGCAGCCTGCGCATTCTCAGCGGCAAGAACCCGATCCGCTTCACCTCCGTATGGTCCGGCTTCCCGGACAATAAAATCAACGGTGCAGAAATCAGCAATGATATCACCGATCACAAGGCTTTGATGATTATCGGCAACCAGTCAGCCGGGCAGGGAAGAAAGGTTGCGGTCTGGGACCGCCTGGATGTGAACGGGTTCCTGTATGTGAACGGCAAAATGCAGGCGTCACAGGAGATCATTCCAAGCGCGGGCAACGGAGAGCATAACGGCATCATCTTCCCGGCCAACCCGGGCGGCGGCGGCAGTGACCTGGCGTGGATCAAATATTATCCGCGTATCGGAGAAGATTGCACCCTGGAAATCGGTACCTCCAACGACAGCAATGATCACATTTCCCTGAATGCTTCAGGCAATGTGGGGATCAGTACGCTTAATCCGGCAGACAAGCTGGATATCGCCGGAGGCATGCGCCTGTTGACCGGGGATAAGATGAATCCGATCCGTTTCACCTCCGGCTGGACGGGCTTCCCTGACCAGGCTAATAACCGCGCTGAAATCAGCAACGACACCACCAATTACAAAACCTTAATGATCGTCGGCAACTCCTCGGGCGGACAAGGCCGGAAGGTTTCGATCTGGGACCGTCTGGATGTGAACGGCTTCCTGCAGGTGAATGGCAACGCTCAGATTACAGGGGATTTGGTAATTAACGGCAAGATCAAGACCGATGTGCTCACCTTCGACGGACAGTTCAACAGGCTGAATGTAGGGAATTACTTTACCGCTACAGTAGGCTGTGCCGATTTCTGCATGGGTTACTCCGCGCGCCGGGGCTCCCCTGGCAGAGCCTTGGTCGATAATGGAAGCAATCTGGTGCTGAATTACGGCAACGATTGGTCGTATGCCTCCGTGCACAGCAGTCTTGAAGTGAAAAATGCCATTATTCCAAGTGCAGGCAGCGGCAACAACGGTATTGTCTTCCCTTCCGATCCCGGCGGCGGCAGCGGTGACTCGGCATGGATCAAGTATTATCCGACCGGCGGGGAAAATTGCGTGCTGGATATCGGTGTATCCAATGACGCCGGGGACCGCATTTATCTGCATGCCAGCGGCGGTGTATACGCCAACGGCAGCATGTACTGGTGGTCTTCACGTGAGCTGAAGGACAATATTGCCGATCTTCCGGTCAAAGAAGCGAAGCAGTTGCTGGAAGGACTGAACCCGGTTTCTTTTAAATACAAAGACGGCACGAAGGAAAGAACACTTGGTTTTATTGCGGAAGAGGTTCCAGCCGTTCTGGCGGATGCCGATCAACGGGCGGTTAGCGGAATGGATATTATCGCGGTGCTGACCAGTGTCGTAAAGGACCAGCAAAAAGCGATCACAAGAATGCAAAAACAAATTGCCACCCTGCAGGGTGCCTAAACCATTGGAGGATGAACGCTATGAAAGAACAAGTAGAAGCACGTATTAACGAATTGAAAGCAGAAATGGAATCCGGGCAGCGGATGATGCAGGAGCTGGATGAGAAACGCAGCAATCTGGGTTACACCATTATGCGCATCAGCGGTGCGATCCAGGCACTGGAGGAATTAGTTGCCGGGGAAGAAGAGTCTGCCCAGGCCTGAACAAACGCCGTATAGCCGCATATTTGAAAAGCCGGGAGGAGTGGGATTGTGCCAAAGGACATGAAACGCATGCATTATTTCAACGGACTTTTGCTGAAGGAAGATGATTTGACGCTGGATCAGGATCACCACAAGCGTTTACAGCGCCTTCACAACCGTTATTTTCATGATTGGGGAGTTGTCACAGGTCTCGAAGTTGTGAAGAAAGAGCAGACCAAAATTGAGATAACGCCGGGCTTCGCCTTGAACAGAGTCATTGACCTGGACAACAATGAAGAAATCAGCCAGGAAATTATAATCAGTGATGCCCATCCGGCAAGGGTGCTCGATTTATCGGGCTACAGCACCTCGGATCAAATCTATATTTCAGTGAACTATAAGGAAGAGCTGGCGGATAAGGACCTCATCAAAGGCGGGGGCAAGGAAATTCATGTGTGGGAGGTTTCAGAGCTCAAAGCCAGCTCCAAGAAGCCCACAGATGTCCAGACGGATATTCTGCTGGCCCGCGTGACCATGAAGCATAACCAGGACGGAACCTTGGGCATCGACGGGATCTATGATACAGATGTGGATGGAGAGCCCCTGCGGATCAGAGCGGTAGGCGGAACCACGCTGAAGGCCAAGAAAATAATCATTGGTTCAAAAGAAGACCCTGCGCTGCCCTTTTTCGACATCTCTGTGGATGAAAAGGGCAATGAGGGGAACAACCTCAATGTTCATGCCTCTCTGACAGAGTTCACGGGGACAATTAAATCCGGTGCACTCAACACCCATGGAGCGGTTGAAGTCAACGGGGAGCTGACGGTTAAAGCCGGCAGTGAGATGGCCTTCAAGGTTAACGCCTCCGGGGATGTGGACATGTCCGGTTCTGCCACTGTGGCAGGTCCGCTCTCGGCAAAAGCTGGGCTTGATGTCAGCGGGGGGATGGCGGTACTGGATGTTCCGCAGGTGGTCATTGGCGGGAATATGGTTACACTCAATAAAAATGCCAATGACAAGACCAGCAGCGGCATCGAGATCATCCGCAAGGATGAGCCGAGTGCCAAGCTGGTGTGGGATGAGAAAGATAAAGCCTGGAAGATCGGAACGGACCAGAAGGAGGGTCAGCCGGACGGCGGAATGTATAAGGTGGCTTACGGCGCTGACTGGGAGAAGCTGCATGGCGGGGTCAATGCGGACAGCCTGCACGTTCACAGCCAGCTTCATTCGGCAGCCGGAGACCCGGTGCTTCGCAGCGACCCGAAGGGGAATATTGTCATTGAGAACACCTTAACCGTGAACGGGAGTCTTGTAGCCAAGGACGGGGGACTGGAGGTATCCCGTGGAGAAACGCTGCCGAACGCCAAGATTGCCTGGAATGAGCAGGAGAAATCGTGGCAGATTGGTACGGTAAACGGCGATATGACCAACATTCCTGACGGGAAGCAGTGGGAAGAGCTGACCGGCGGGAGCAGCAATGCGGATGCCCTGCATACCCACAGACAATTCCATAATGAGGATAAAAGTCTGCTGGCGCTGGAAATCGGCGCTGACGGGAACGTAACTATTCCGCATGAGCTGATGGTTGGCGAGACGCTTACAGTGAACAAGCTGATCGTTAGAGAAGAAGAGGTTGTCATCAAGAAGATTGAGCAGGAAGTGGCGGACAGCTTCATTACGGTGAACAAGACCGGGAATAACACCCTGGACAGCAAAGGTGGTCTGGGCGTCTACCGGGGAAGCCAGAATCCAAGTGCCCGGATGGAATGGAATGAGACAGAGCGCAAGTGGAAAATCGGTATTGAAGGCAGCCTGTCCGACATTCCGTATGGCAACAAGTGGGATTCGCTGACGAACGGCTCCGTAGCTGATAAAGCTCACAAGCACAGTACACTGAGCACCTCCTCAGGAGGTACCGTAGTGTCCGTAGATGATCAGGGCAAGCTGTCGGCTTCCGGGAATGTGGAGATCGGCGGAACGCTGTCCGGTAAAGGCAATGCTGATCTGAAGGCCGATCTGAATGTGGGCGGCTCTGCAACCATTGAAGGAAACCTCACCGTAAAGGGCAAAACCACATATGTCAACAAAGAGGAGCTGGTGGTTACCAGCAACCGCATCGAGCTGAATAAATTCAAAGGAGTAAGCTCCACCTTGAATGAGAGCAGCATTGAGGTGTACCGTGGCGAGAAGAACCCCAGCGCCAAGCTGGTCTGGAACGAGAGTGAAGGCAGATGGAAGCTGGGGCTGGGAGACGAGCTGTCCAATATTGCTTACGGCAAGAATTGGGATGCATTAACCGGAGGCGTAAATTCAGATGCCGACGGACTGCACAGACATAACTCGCTCAGTGACAGCAAAGGCACAACGGCGATCGAGGTGAACGCCGAGGGGAATATAGAGATTACAAATGATGCTGAAGTAAAGGGAACGCTCAGCGTGAACAACGGCGCGGATATTACCGGCGGTCTGGCGGTGGATGGCTTGGTAACCGTGGCCGGCAACCTGATCGTCAAGGGAACGACCACAACCGTCGAGAAGAAAGATCTGGTCATTACCGATAATATGATCAAGATTAACAAATTCGAAGGCGAAACTCCCCCAGTGAATGAGAGCGGGCTTGAGGTATACCGCGGCGAATCGCAGCCTGCCGCCAAAATCATCTGGAGTGAGAGCGAGCGGAAATGGAAGGTGGGCACCGGCAGCGCGCTGGAAAATATCGCAAGCGGCAGCTCTTGGGATAAGCTGACGCAAAAGGCGAGTGCAGATTCCCTGCATATCCACAGCCAGCTATACAATCCGCAGACCGACATTCTCGCACTCAGCGCCAGCGCGGACGGCGATGTGGATGTTCATCATGACCTCACTGTCGGCAGCAATCTTACCGTGGCCGGGAACCTTGAGGTCAGAGGCGTTTCGGCCAGCATTCATACAGATGAGCTGGAGATCGGCAGCCCGCTGATTACGCTCAACAGAAATGATGATGCTGTGTCCTCAATCTCCGGCGGGGGAATGGAGATCTTCCGTGGCACCGGCCAGCCCGCAGCTCAAATAGCCTGGGATGAAGACAAGGACCTGTGGAAGATCGGGACCTCCGGTGAGAAAGCATTGACTGTCGATAAAGCCGGCAATGTCGTTGCCTCCGGCGGCCTGGAAGCCGCCAGCGCCAATATTCTTGGGGCGGTTACCGCTGCCAGTGCCGCGATTGCCGGAACAGTGAGTGTTGGCGATGGGCTTGAGGTTGCCCAAGGAACGGAGACCAGTGCCCAGATCAAGTGGGCGAAGGACCGCTGGAAGCTGGGGACCGCGGGTAAAACCGTCCTCAGTCTGACGCGCAGCGGAAAGATGGGGGTGGGCACCGAAAATCCGACCGAGGTGCTGGATGTGGCCGGCAAGGCGATCTTCCGGACAGAGGCGGAAATCGCCGGAGCCGCTTCCTTCTCAGGCAAGATGACTGCTCGTAAAGAAGCGGTTTTTGAAGGAGACACTACCTTTAACAAGGGAATTAGCGCGGTGGATGTTAATGTGAGTAACAACGTGGTGGTGGAGGGAAGCCTTTTTGCTCACGGCATTGAAGTGCCGGTCGGTCTGGATAAGACTGGAGCGCTACTGCCCAATCCGCGCATTGAATGGGACAACGAGCGGAATGCCTGGTTCTATGGGGACGGGACAACAAAGTATGAGTTTGGCACAGGTAAAGGCAGACAGAACGCGCTGTATAACGAGCTTGGGGACACTGTTGCCATCTATTCCAACACAGTGGGGAATGTCGGTATCGGGACTTCGCATCCGCTCGCGTTAGTGGATGTCAGAATAACAGGTGACAAAACGGCCTTCAGTGTGACCGGGAAGGGAAATGTAGGGATCGGGACATCAGCGCCGGACGAGTTGACGGTGATGGATGTCAGAGCTACAGACAAAACGGCCTTCAGTGTGACCAAGACAGGAAATATAGGGATTGGGACATTGAAGCCGACTACGCTGGTGGAAGTGAAAGCTACAGGTGACAAAACGGCCTTCAGTGTTACAGAGAAGGGAAATGTAGGGATTGGGACTATTCCTGCTAATTCTGATTCGAAGCTTGAGGTCCAGGGCAATACAGCGATTAAAGGCGATTTGAGTGCTGCAAGTGCTAAGTTCTCGAAGGATTTGACGGTAGATGGGAATTTAACAGTGAACGGCGATCTGGTAACGATCAATGCGACCAATTTGGACGTAGAAGACAATATTATCGTGGTCAACAAATATGAACCGAGCGACATCCCGCTTGTGAAAAATGCAGGGCTGGAGGTATTCCGCGGCGGAACCGCTCTGCCGGCGCAGCTCATCTGGGATGAAACTGCCGACGAATGGCTGGCCGGAGCGGCAAATACGCTGAAGGCTATTGAGTTCAAAGGCCATACCCATCCTGAATATGCCGGATTGTCCGGAGCAATGACGGTAGATTCCGGGAATATCGGCATCGGTACGGCTAAGCCGACAGCCAAGCTGGACGTGAACGGAAATGTGGCAGTCACCGGCAAGCTGACAGCAGTTGATGCGCAGCTCACCGGCAAGCTGAATGCGGCCGGGGCGGAAATTGCAAACACATTGACCGCCAAGGATGCTGCAATCAGCAATAAGCTGACGGCGAAGGATGGCGTATTCACAGGCAGCCTTGCGGTTAGCCAGGGTATGGAGACAAGCAGAGGTACAGATCCGAAGGCGCAAATCCTCTGGAATGAAACGATTGATGAATGGCAGGTCGGTATTGCCGGAAGTCTTAAGCAGTTGTCTTACCAAGGACACACCCATCCAGAGCTTGCCGATCTGACTGCTGTGCTGAAGATCGTCTCCGGCAATCTCGGCATCGGCACTGCAACGCCAACAGCCAAGCTCGATGTGACCGGAAATGCGGTCATTAACGGCAAACTGACTGTCACCGAAGCTGCAGTCAATGGAACAATGACCGCCAAGGATGCGTCAGTGACTGGAACGGCTACGCTGAAGGATGCCAATGTCAGCGGAGCATTTACTGTCAAGGATGCTACTGTGAACGGCAAGTTGACCGCCAAGGACGCTGCAGTCAGCGGAAATCTTACCCTTGGTCAAGGGATTGAAGTGGCTAGAGGCACTGACGCCAAAGCGCAGATTCTCTGGAACGAAGCTTCTAAAGAATGGCAGATGGGGCTTGCCGGCAGCCTTAAACAGCTCTCCTACAGCGGGCATACCCATCCGGAGCTTACGGACCTGGCGAACCTGACCGGTGTGCTGAAGCTTGTCTCCGGCAATATCGGGATCGGAACGGCAACGCCAACAGCCAAGCTGGATGTGAAGGGAGATGCCGCGGTCTCCGGGAAGCTGACGGTGACCGATGCGGCTGTGAGCGGTGATCTGACCGCGAAGGACGCAACGCTAACCGGTACACTGACCACCAAGGACGCGGCGCTAACCGGCAAGCTGACTGCGGTGGATGCTGCAATCAGCGGCAGCCTGGCAGTTGGCAAGGGCATCGAGGTCAACCGGGGAAAAGACAAGAAAGCACAGATTGTTTGGGATGAGACCGGAGATGAATGGCAGGTTGGTGTTGAAGGCGGCATGAAGCGCCTTGCTTACAGTGATCATACCCACGATGAGCTAACTGCTTTGACGGGTGCGATCACTGTAGATTCAAGCAGCAATGTGGGGATAGGCAAGACAGCCACAGACGGCTACAAGCTGGATGTGAACGGGAACCTGCGGGCGACCAATCTCGCGCAGACCTCCTCCAGAACCTTTAAGGAGAACATCTCCGGCCTTACTGCCAAAAAAGCGCTGGAGCTGCTGAATAAGCTGAAGCCAGTCACCTTCAACTACAAAGAAGAGAACGGCAAGCAGCAAAATATCGGCTTCATCGCCGAGGATGTGCCGCACATTTTTGCCACCTCCGATCACAAATCTGTCGTGCTGATGGATATCATCGCCGTCCTGACAACGGTTGTGCAGAAGCAGCAAAAAGAAGCTGTGGACATGCGCAAGCAGGTTAACGAGCTGCAAGTGCAGGTAGCAGCCTTGGCAGGCATTTAACCGGAATGCGCTCATAAACGGATGGGTTTAGAAGCTCCTGCAGCGATATGACTGTGGGGGCTTCTTCATTGTTAGATGGAAGCCCAAAATAAAAGTGTAAAGTTGGAGCTTTTGCGTTATCCTCAAAGAAGTGAAGTGATATGGAATGAGAAGATGGATACCGCAGGAGGAACATGGATGTCAAAGGAATATTCGCGCACGTATATTGAAAGTGTAAAGCTGGAACTGCTCCACAGGCTTGGCTTGAAACAGGTCTACTATAAAGGGCAGTCAGGCGATGATTTGCTCTATGAAGCAACGGGGTTTGACAAAGGAACACAGCATAAATTCTGCGTCAGAACGAAAACCGGAACCATTGACGAGTTCGTCGCAGGGAAATGGATGAAGGTCCGCAGCTTTGCGATCAAGAGCAGAGAACAATAAGACTTGGACAAAACCATCAAGCCGCCTAACCTGCAACTTCTGGGTTAGGCGGCTTTTTTGAAAGATACGTGTGAAATCATCGGATATTTCATCCTTCAGATAATAAACGGTGTGTTGATTTATAAACTATGTGTTTATTATAATAGGGCATATTGAATATAGAATAATCACTATTTCGAAATAGTGTCATTAAGTGGAGGGAGTTCTTGTGAACAAAGCCGATGATCTGCGGGTGGTCAGAACGAGAAAGTTAATTGACGAGGCTTTTTTTGCGCTGGTTGAGGAGCAGGGGATTGAAAGTGTGAATGTAAGGAGCCTGACCGCCAAGGCGGGGATCAACCGCGGCACCTTTTATCTGCATTATCTGGATATTTACGATCTGATGGAGAAGATGGAGGATCGGATCATAGAGCAGTTGAACAACCTGCCTGCTCGTAGCGAGCCGGAACAACTGCTTGGCAGCGGGGTACAGGATGAGCTGTTTCCGTCGATTGTCCAGTTCATCCGCTTTATGACGGAGCAGCAGCGTTTTTTCGCTATCTTTTTTGCCCAGGAGGGAAACGCTTTTGGTAAAAGACTAAGAGCCCTCATCCTGAGACGTATGTATGAAAAGCTGCCGATGCGGGACTTGGAGCAAGACAGCCTCACGGTTCCTGCCGATTATATTGTCGCCTACTTCAGCTCCGCCCACTTCGGTGTGATCCGTCATTGGTTCGATACAGGCAGGGCGCTTCCCCCGGAGGAGCTGGCATTGATCTTAACCCGCCTGGTCCGGGACGGCCCGCTGCTGACCGCGCTTAACCGCAAGCCGGAGAGGCCTTAGTTGACACAATCAACATTTAGCGTTATAACATAGTTGATTCGATCAACTATAGGAGGCGGTCACACTGGAGCTTTTACCTTTAGCCAGATACGTGGGGATCTTTAACAGACAAACTCAGGCATACATTACATCCGTTTTTGCCAGCTTGGATATCAGCTTTTCGGAAAGCATCCTGCTGATGAACCTATACGGCAATGAGGGGATCAACCAGGAGGCATTATCTTCATTGCTCTTTATTGATAAGGCTGCAACTGCGAGGTCCATCAAATCGCTTGAAAGAAAAGGGTTTATCAGACGGGAAACGATGCCGGAAGACAAGAGAGCCAAACAGCTCTTTTTAACCCTCAAGGGAAGTGAGCATCAGGATTATTTCTACAAGCGTTTGGAAAAGTGGGAGAGGTATGTTACCGGAGGGATGGATGAAGAGGCAAAGGATCAGGTGACCAGAGGGCTGCAAATGATGGCTGAACAAGCGATGAACGTTGATCTTGACGAGTTCACTACATTTGAGGAAGAAGGGTATGAACATGCCGCTGAACCCAACATTGAATAAGCTGCTTGAAACTGATTTTGAGCAACTTTATGCGCTGCCGCTTGATCAACAAAGGGAATGGTACGCCGCAAGCTGGGACGATTGTAAAGGAAGCCCTGAAGAAGTTGGAGCTGTATACGATCTTATCGTTACAACATCCGTAAGAGATACTCGGGTCAGAGTCTATTCTCCCGCAGGATTTGGCCCTCATCCGGCCTTGATATGGATTCATGGCGGCGGATTTGTGTTCGGAAATATTGAAGTGTATGACCCGTTATGCCGCACGATTGTGAACACCGCGAATTGTACGGTAATCTCCATAGAATATGGCTTGTCGCCGGAGCACAAGTTCCCAGAGCCGGTGGAAGAATGCTACCAGATTGTGAAATGGATCTCTGATCATGCGGATAAATTAAATATTCTGCCCGATTTAATCGCCATCGGCGGCGACAGCGTAGGGGGAACCCTTTCGGCTGTGATTAGCCAACTGTCCAGAGATAAAGGGGAATTTAAGCTTGTATACCAGCTCATGATTAACGCTATGTTAGATTTAATGGGTGAAACCAACCCGAAATCGCGGGTGGACAATGCTGTAGGCTACAGACTTACCACCAAAGGCATCGAGTGGTTTGTCCGTCAATATTTGAATGAATTAAGCGAGGCCAAGAATCCGTTGGCTTCCCCCCTGCTAGCCGGCAGCTTCGGAGAACTCCCTCCTGCATGTATCATTACTTCCGAATTTGATCCGCTGAGAGATGAAGGAGAACTGTATGCGCAGCGTTTGGCAGCAGCCGGAGTTGACGTTTGTCTGAAAAGATACGATGGCGTCATTCACGGCTTTTTCAACATGCAGATGACCTTGGAGGAAGCAAGAGACGCCCTGGCCCTGGTGTGTACGCAATTAAGCAAAGCTTTCAATGAGGTACTGTAATGACAGCGAAAATTGATCTTCATTCCCATTACCTGCCACAGGCGTATAGAGAGGCTTTGCTTCAATTCTGTGGACCGCACCCCGACGGGTTTCCTACTCCTGCATGGAGCCCTGACATCCACTTGGAGACTATGGATGACTTGGGGATTGCTGCTTCTATACTCTCCTTGTCTTCTCCCCACATTCATTTTGGAGACAGCAGTGCTGCGAGAGACCTGGCTAGAATAGCCAACGAAGAAGGTGCGGAGCTTGTAAGAAAATATCCCGGGAAGTTTGGCCTGCTGGCCTCTTTGCCCTTGCCGGATATTCCGTATAGTATTGCAGAAATTCAATATGCCCTGGATGTCCTGCATGCGGATGGCTTCACACTTCCGACGAACGTGCTGGGAGTGTACCTGGGCAATCCGGGCTTGGAGGACATATTTGCAGAATTGAACAATCGTAAAGCCATAGTCACGCTCCATCCCAATAAACCGGGCCTTGTTCCAGAGCATGTAGCGGAAGCTTTGCCTATTCCCATGATGGAATTTTTCTTCGATACGACCCGCACGGTTATGAACCTGATATTAACAGGAACCCTGAACCGCTTCCCCGATATACAATTTATTGTCCCCCATGCGGGAGCATTTCTGCCGGTTCTCGCCGACCGGATTGCCCCGGCTCTTCAAATGATGCCTTCAGCTTTCGGCGGACATATGGAAAATACTGCAGTGGATATGTATGCCGCACTGCGAGGACTATACTATGACCTTGCCGGAGCCTGTCTGCCCAGACAACTGGCGAATCTGCTGCCACTAGCGGGGGCGGAGCATCTCATGTACGGCAGCGACTATCCTTATACACCCGGCTTGGCCTGCAAATCTTTAGCAGATGACCTGGACAGAACGGACTTGCTGACAGATGGACAGCGCAGGCAGATCTATTCGGACAATGCGCTGCGTTTATTTCCGAATATCGCACCCGATAAGAATGGCAAGCTGATAAAGTAAATTTTTCATCATGGAAGTAGACTTGGCGAAGCGCCAGGTCTATTTTTGTGTACAGTCCGGCAGAAGATAGATTAACCAAATTTTCCAGATTGCAGGGCTTGGCGAATGGCAGACGTCTAAAAGAACAGTGACACTGGTGCTCACCGCCCGAGCTTAAGATTATCGTAAGATTCGGCTAAGAAAAAAGAAATGATTGGCAGCTACCATTAGGATTAATGACGACAATGGATTACTTAGGGGGATGAACGGGATCATGATCAAACCAAGCAAAACCACGGTACAGTCGGTCTGGATGTTATGGGAAAAGGCATTTGCGCTCAGTTCACGGTTTCGTGGAGCGGGCACGACACACTTTGGCATATGCAGTGTAATGCTTAAAAAGCATAGAGGGCAGCCCATCGTATGCGAGGATTCCACGGTGATTCATCCGGGGGAGTGGGTAGGGGAGCTCCATCTTGATAACGGAAGCATTCTGAAGCTGATTCAAGCCGAAGGCTCGAACCGGGCTGCGCTCCAGACGGCGCGAATGCTGCGTCAATCCATGCGGCAGATCAATGAGGCCTTTGAGACGCAAAACGAATTTAAGCAGGTGAAGGCCGTATTAGGGATTACGCTTCTCCACCGGGGACTCACGCATGGTCTCGGCTTTGAGCAGCAGAACCTTCAGCCCGGTTTTTTTAGACGCATGACGACCATTTATCTTCGCCTGCTGCTGTCTGCGCTGCACCCGGAAGGGCGGGAGCGGATTGGGCGGCGCACCGAACAACTGGTGCCGATGAGGCTGGTCCATTCGCGGGCTTCACTGAAGCAACGATTCTCGCCTGCACAGAAAATGTCCGGGTAAATAGATATGGAGTGAGGGAGGACATATGTTCAAATACACGGCTACCGCAATACTATTCATCGTAATTCTATACATGATCGTTCCCAGTCTGATCACACGCATGGCCGGATTCGGTGTCATCCGTAAAGGAAGGGCCACCGGGCAGGTCGCCTTTACTTTTGACGATGGACCACACCCGGAGTACACTCCAAGACTGCTTGACTTATTGGAGGCTCACCAGGTGAAGGCAACGTTTTTTGTGCTTGGAGCCCAAGCGGAGCAGTATCCTGATTTGATCAGAAGAATGGCCAGGGAAGGCCACCAGATCGGCATCCATAATTATTGCCATACGTCCAACTGGCTGATGCTGCCCGGTACAATCCGGCGGAAACACCTGGAGCGCTCCGCAGATATTATAGAGTCGATTGTTGGCACGAGACCTGACCATTATCGTCCGCCCTGGGGATTAATCAATCTGTTTGATTTCTGGCGACTCAAGCAATACCGGATTGTTCTCTGGACGCTGATACCGGGTGACTGGAGCAGCCGGGTCTGTCAGACCAGGCTTCGGTCAACACTATTAGGCCGGATTACCGATGGCTCAATTATTGCGTTGCACGACAGCGGCGAGACAGTAGGAGCGGACCGGCAAGCGCCGCATTTCATGCTACAGGCTTTAGAGCAAGCGCTGGAGCAACTGAAGACCAGGGATCTGGAATTCGTCCGGCTGGATGAAATGGCATGAGCGCAACTGAAACTGAAACAGCCTGTAGACCCGCCCCTCCCGGGGTGCGGTTTACAGGCTGTTTGCCAACTTATATGTTGTTTAGACCTCTTGCATTGTTGAATGTTCATCGCTCAGACGCGCATATTTGAGTGCACCGCTTGGACATTTGTCAATATGTCTGGCAAGCTCCTCCGCAGTGGCGGCATCCGGGTTGACCCACGGGCGTTTGCTTAGATTAAAGACGGAAGGGAAGCCCTTAACGCAAACACCGGAATGAATGCATTTCTCCGAATTAAATGTAACGTTGATATCCTTGCCGTAGTACACTTTTTGTTCACTGCTCATTTCCTTACATCCTTCCTGCCTTTTTAAAATATACTTCAATTGTTATTACCCGAATGCGAGTTAAGTGAAGCATGACAATACAGGGAAGGCATAACCCCATCCCCAGGTTCTGTGTTAAAATGATTCTGGCATTTTGGTTAAATGTTCCATAGCTGCAGCAAGGAAGGGATTGGGTAGATCGGTGGAGAGTATTCTTATTATTGAAGATCAGGAGGATGTTAATCTGATGCTTGCGGAAGCTTTGGCGGATGCGGGCTACCTCGTGAAATCCTCTTATACCGGCATTGATGACAGCCAGGAGATCCGCAGCAACCAATATGATCTGATTCTGCTCGATATTATGCTCCCCTTCAAGAACGGGGACGAGCTGCTTAGAGAGCTGCGCGAATATTCGGATATCCCCGTAATCGTTATTTCCGCCAAGGGGATGACCGGCACGAAGATTGAACTGCTCAAGCTGGGCGCAGACGATTATATTACCAAGCCTTTTGATTTGGGCGAAGTGATCGCACGGGTTGAGTCCAATCTGCGGCGGTCCCGTAAGCTGAAGCAGGAGAGCACAGCTCTGCGCTACAAAGATTTATTGCTGGATACAGGCACCAAGCATGTCACTGTAGGCAATAACGATGTGGAGCTGACGGCAAAAGAATACATGATCCTGGAGCTGCTGCTGACGCACGCCGGCAAGGTGTTCACCAAGTCCAATCTGTATGAGTCGGTCTGGCAGGATGAATATCTCGGCGATGACAATGCGGTGAAGACCCATATCAGCAACCTGCGCAATAAGCTTAGACAATTCAATCCGCAGGAGGAATATATCGAAACGGTGTGGGGCCTGGGCTACCGGTTATACAAGAAGTGACGGTAGTATGCTCAGAACCTCTTTTTGCCGCACTTAACCTTTTCTAAACCTTTGAAAATTACAGTAGAGCCAGAGAGGGCTGGTGAGCAAAATGAAAGAAGCTGTGCTAAGAACTAATCACCTGACAAAAAGCTACCGGGGCCAGAGTGTGCTGCATCATGTGTCCATTACACTGGAAGCCGGCAGAATCTATGGCCTGATTGGGCAGAATGGAGCGGGGAAAACTACACTCATGCGGCTTATTGCCGGGCTGAGCTTTCCTGCCGGCGGCAGCATTGAGCTTTTTGGCCATACTGGAGAGAAGGCTTTACAGGCTGAACGCAAAAGATTGGGCTGCATGATTGAGTATCCTGGGATCACCCTGAGTATGACCGCTAAGGAAAATCTGAAGCTTCACCGGATTATGCGGGGCATCCCCAATCAGGAAGTGGAGCAAGAGCTGCTGGAATTCGTCGGTCTTGCGGATACCGGGAAGAAGAAAGTGAAGCATTTCTCCCTGGGCATGAAGCAGCGGTTAGGGATCGCTATCGCTTTGCTGGGCAATCCGGAGCTGCTTATTCTGGACGAGCCCATCAACGGCCTTGACCCGTTAGGTGTCGTGGAAATCCGCAAGCTGCTCAAACAATTGTGTGATGATCAGCAAATGACCATACTGATTTCAAGTCATAACCTGCCGGAGCTGTATCAGACGGCAACGGATTATATTATCCTTCATAAAGGCGAGGTCAGACAGACGCTTACGCTGGCACAGCTTGAAGAACGCTGCAGGCATCATCTTCGGATTCACTGCGACAATCCCGCGAAGCTGGCAAGTGTTCTGGAAATGAGGCTGCATACGAAGAACTACAACGTGCTGCCGGATCATACCGTCAAGCTCTATGATTACCTGGACGACAAAGAAAAAGTATCGCGAGTCCTCTATGAACATGGAATTATCGTAACCAACCTTTCCGTTGAGGGTGACACGCTTGAAGATTACTTTATTTCTGTTATCGGGGGTGGCAGCAATGTATAATCTGATTTGGGCTGACTTATATAAACTACGTAAAGCTATGGCGATCAAAATCCTATTTGGAATCACGACATTAAGCGCAGCAGCGATGGCAATTATGGCCTATCTGATCCCGCAACACAAGATTGATGAGAGTTTAACTGACCTTGGGTTCCTCTTCTCAGATGTGAACGTAATTAGCATTCTCGGAGCGGTAATTGCAGGGGTCTTTATCTGCGGTGATTTTGATAACAAAACGATCCATAATGCTATAGCGGCCGGAAGCGGCAGGGGAGCCGTCATCGTGAGCAAGACCATCGTATTCTGCTGTGCCTTGGCGTTCATCTTACTTCCTTATGTTATCATAACGGGGATTGCTCTTGGTACGAATTCCGACTATAGTATGGGTTCTGTGGCCTTGGGTTTCCTTCATCTTATGACGTCAGGAGCGGGCAGCGGCCTTTCTGCTTCTGGGGGATTGAAGCTGCTCGGAATCAGCCTCACCCTAATGATCGTCTACATGGCACAATTGAGTATTACCGTGCCTCTCGCGTTTGTGCTCAAGAAGCCGGTTCTTGTGGTTGCTATTTTTTATGGGTTGTCCATTCTGAGCGGGCAGCTTGGAAGATTGGCGGACAGTTCTCCTCGATTTGACCGTATTTTCGCCGCTACTCCATTTAGCGGGAACTATGCGCTAATGACGATAAATTCAGGTGCGGCAGTTATTTTCAAGGCAATCGCGGTGAGTCTGATATTTCTGCTTGTGATGCTTGCCATCACGTACAGCGTATTTCGGAGAACGGAAATCAAGTAATTGAAGGGCCGGTGAAGGCTTTGACGACAGCGGTTGTCATTTTGGTGTTTTTAGTTATTTTGCTCGCCGTGTATCACATCTTGCTCCGGCTGCAGCTACGCAATATTAACCGGCAGCTTGAGAAGAGGCTGAGTGAAAGAACGCGGCAGCCGCTTAGTCTGGAGCTGATCAACCGGGAGCTGAACCGGTTGACGGCCAATATCAACAAATGCCTGAAGGCGGAGGAGAACCTCCGTCTTGACAGCATCCGCGAAGAAAAACGCTTCAAGGAAATGATCGCAAATATCTCCCATGATCTGCGGACGCCGCTTACCGCCATCAAGGGGTATCAGCAGCTTTTGGAGCGGGGAAATCTGTCCGAAGGCGAGCGGGACAAGCTGCGGATTGCCGGGAAGCACGCGGATGAACTGGGCAGCCTGATTGAACAGTTTTTTGAATACTCCTACCTTGTGAACGCGGAGCCGGACCCGGAGCTCCGGCGGATCAATCTGACGAATCTGGTCGCGGATTGCCTGGCGGAAGCCGCAGAAGCCTTTGAAGACAAGCATTTAGCGGTGCATATCGCGGAAGCGGCGCCCGTGTATGCTTTTGCCGATAAGGAAATGGTCGTAAGAATTGTTCACAATCTGATCCGCAACTGTATCGCACATTCCGATGGCGACCTGGAGGTGCAGATTCGGACAACGCAGAATGCGGTCATTGTGTTCCGTAATCACGTGAAGCATGCTGCCGAAATGGATGTGAACCGGCTGTTTGAGCGCTTTTACACAGCCAATAAAGCGAAGAGCAGAACGACAGGTCTCGGACTGTCCATAGTCAGGCTCCTGGCCGAACAGCTTGATGGCAGCACAAGCGCAGCTATGCAAGACGGGTTTCTTGAGATCCGCGTTGAGCTACCGGTATAAATTTCGAAAGGGGGCAGCTTCATTGTTCAAAATCATGCTTATCGAAGACGATGTTACGCTTTTCAGTGAGATCAAGGAGCGCTTGGCGCAGTGGTCCTATGAGATCTACGGGATTTCGGATTTCGGCAACGTATTGGAGGAATTTGCGGCGGTTAAGCCGGAGTTGGTCATTATCGACATCCAGCTTCCGCGCTTTGACGGGTTCCACTGGTGCCGGATGCTTCGCGCCCATTCCAATGTGCCGATCATTTTTCTGTCCTCCCGCGACCATCCTAGTGATATGGTAATGTCCATGCAGCTCGGAGCCGATGACTTTATACAGAAGCCTTTCCATTTCGAGGTGCTTATCGCCAAAATCCAGGCCACGCTGCGCCGGGTATACAACTACAACACCGAACGGATTGAATTGAAAACCTGGCGCGGGGCAACCATTGAATATGGGAAGAATACAATTACGAACGGCCTTGGCACAGCGCTGCTGACCAAAAACGAGATGTTCATTCTGAAGCTTCTGGTCGAGCGCAAAAATCAGATTGTGGAGCGTGAGGAGCTTATCAAAAGCCTGTGGGACAACGAGCATTTTGTGAGCGACAATACGCTGACCGTGAACGTGAACCGGCTGCGTAAAAAGCTGGAGCCGCTGGACCTCAGCGATTGTATCGAAACCAAGGTGGGACAAGGCTATATGGCGACCGAAGAGGCGGCTCCATGATTAGGAAATACATAAAGGAAAGGCGGAGCTGGATGCTCCTGCTTGTTGTCTTGCAGGTGATCATTCTGTTCGTGGCCTATGTCGATGTTACAATTCCGTTTCTGCCGGTGCTGTACATTGTCGTATTAAATGTTCTGGTCTGCATTACTTTTGTGTTTGTCCGATACTCGAAGGAGACCCGGTTCTATAAAAACATGGCTGCCTGGGACGAAGTGTATGATCATAGCACATTCAGCGAAGCTGCAAGCCCGTTCGAGCGGCTGGTGCAGGAAGCGGTGAATACCCAAACCGAACGGTACAGGAAGGAGTCTGCGCAGAATTTCCGTCTGCTGGAGCAGGAGAAGGATGATCTGCTGTCCTGGATTCATGAGGTCAAGACCCCGCTTACCGCCATGCAGCTCATGATCGAGCGATTGCCGGACGAGACGCTGCAGAGCCAATTAATGTACGAATGGCTGCGGCTCCATCATTTGCTCGACCAGCAGCTTCATCAGAAGCGGATTCCGTTCATGCGCAACGATCTGGTTATTGGAGTCACCCGGCTTGAGCCGATTCTGAACAAAGAAATCCGGGCGCTGAAATCATGGTGTATTCCCAAAGGGATCGGGTTTGATGTTTCGCTGGCTGTAGAAGAGGTGCTGACCGACGGCAAATGGCTGGGCTTCATGCTTCGACAACTGCTGACGAATGCTGTGAAGTACAGCGAAGCCTCCGATATCCTCATTGTGAGCCGGGAAGTGGATGGACATGCCGTGCTCGCCATTGAGGATCAAGGGCGGGGGATTGATCCGAGGGATTTGCCGCGGATTTTTGACAAAGGCTTCACCTCGACACTGGGCCGGCAGGAAGGAGCCGCAACCGGAATGGGACTGTACCTGACAAGGCAGGTTGCGGAGCCGCTGCTGATCGGCATTCAGGCAGCGTCCATGCCCGGGGAGGGCACAACGTTTACGTTAACCTTTCCGCGGGAAAATGACTTTCTGCGGATTACGGGCATGTGACAACAATGTCACATGCCTATTCATATTGTTCGGCGAAACGCAGGAAAACGTAAGAAAACCCGCTTATGATAGAACTATAGATAAGGAGTGGGCAAACATGATGATTCTTGAAGCGAATAAAATTTATAAAACGTACGGCAACAAATTCAACAAACAGGAAGTGCTCAAGGGCATTGACCTTCAGGTGGACAAAGGCGAGTTCGTCGGCATCATGGGGGCATCCGGTTCGGGAAAAACAACCCTGCTGAATGTGCTGTCCTCCATTGACCGGGTGAGCCAGGGCACAATTGAAATTGAAGGCAAGGAATTTACGGGCATGAAGGAGAAGCAGCTTGCTGAATTCCGTAAACACCATCTCGGGTTTATTTTTCAGGAGTATAACTTGCTGGATACACTCACGGTCAAAGAAAATGTGCTGCTGCCGCTCTCCATTACCGGCATTTCCAAGAAAGAGGCCCATCAGAGATTTGAACAGGTGGCCGGCGAGCTGGGCATCTACGAATTGAAAGACAAGTACCCGGCGGAAATCTCCGGCGGACAGAAGCAGCGGACGTCAGCGGCGCGGGCGTTTGTGCATGAGCCAAGCATTATTTTTGCAGATGAGCCAACTGGGGCGCTGGATTCCAAGTCTGCCTCCGACCTGCTGAACAAGCTTGCCGACATGAACACCAAACGTCAGGCCACAATCGTAATGGTCACCCATGATGCTGTTGCCGCCAGCTATTGCAGCCGTGTGGTGTTTATCCGCGACGGGCAAATTTACACTCAACTGAACAAAGGCGATGAATCCCGGCAGTCCTTTTTCAATGATATTATCAAGACCCAGAGTGTACTAGGCGGTGTCCAGCAATGAGCTTGAATTATATCATCCTGCGCAATTTGCGGAAAAATATTAAAAACTATTACCTGTACGTCTTCGCGCTGATTTTCGGTGTGGCGCTGTATTTCTCCTTCGTTACACTACAGTATGATCCCTCAATGGACAAAGTCGCTGGTACGCTCAAAGGCGGAGCGGCTATCGGCGCATCCTCGGTGCTGCTGGTGGCAATTGTGGCGATTTTCCTGCTGTATGCCAATACGATTTTCATCAAACGGCGCAGCCGGGAGATTGGACTGTTTCAATTAATTGGACTGACGAAGGGAAGAATCTTCAAGCTGCTGAGCGCGGAGAACCTGATCCTTTATTTCGGGGCCTTGGTCGTTGGGATCGGTGCGGGCTTTGCGGTGTCGCGGCTGATTCTGATGATTTTGTTCAAAATCCTGGCGATTGACGCCGTTGCCAAGCTCCGCTTCTCGCCCGAGGCGCTGCAGCAGACTGTGATTGTTTTTGCCGCGGTGTACCTGCTCATCATGCTGATGAACTACATGTTCATTAAGGGGCAGAGCATTCTCTCCCTGTTCAAGGTCACTTCCACCGCACAGGAGCGCATTAAGAAAATGCCGGTGTGGGAGATCGTCATGGGCCTGCTCGGGATCGGTTTTATCGCGGTTGGGTATTACTTATCCACCTTGCTCTTCAATGGGAAAATAAACGGCATGAACGAGCTGATGATCTCGATGATCCTTATCCTTGGTCTGGTTATTATTGGCACGTATTTGTTCTATAAAGGCTCTGTCAGCTTCGTATTCAATGCCATCCGCAAGAGTAAAAAAGGCTACCTGTCGATCAATGAGGTACTTTCGCTCTCATCCATTATGTTCCGGATGAAGTCGAATGCGCTCTTACTGACCATTATTACAACGGTATCTGCGCTGGCGATCGGGCTGCTGTCGCTCAGCTATATCTCATATTATTCTGCCGGAGCGAATGCCAAGAGCAGCTCGCCTAACGATTTTGGGTTTGCACGGGTGGAGGCCAAGGAGAAATTTGTGCAGGCGCTGGATGCGGCGCAAATCAAATACAGAGAAATTCATATGCAGCCCGTAATGGTAGAAGTCGATGCAGCGCAAATTATGCCGAAGAATTCCAAAGACACCATTCTTTCTACTGCCGTAGTCAGCGACAGCGGCTTGGAGGGGCTGGATGTTAAGCCCGGAGAAGTCCGGATTATGGGGTATAACAGTGCTCTGGATATGCTGATTAAACTGAATGATAGCGGTGAGGTTGGCATTAAGACCTTGAACGGTACGATCAAGCAGACGCTTGTGGGTATATCCGAGAAATCTATTGTCCCCTACACTTACAACGGAGGCGCAGGCATATTTGTTGTCGATGAGACAGTCTACCAGAAGCTGGTTAAGGCGCTGGACCCCAAGCTGCAAAAAGGAAAAGACAAGGCGGAGTACTACGGGGTTGAGCTTGACGACCGCTCCAAGACAGCCAAGGCCAATCAAATTTTTACGGATCAGGTGCCGGAGTTTCCAAGCTTTTCACAGCATGAGTTTGAAATGAGCCAGCGCAACAATATGGGGCTTATTATGTTTATTGTCGGCTTCCTGGGCTTGACCTTCCTGGTTACTTCCGGCTGTATTCTTTACTTCAAGCAAATGGATGAAGGGGAGGAGGAAAAGGGAGGCTACACCATTCTGCGAAAATTGGGCTTTACCCAAGTTGACCTCCTGCGCGGCATTCAGCTCAAGCAATTGTTCAATTTCGGGATTCCGCTTGTCGTTGGCCTGAGCCATAGCTATTTCGCCGTCAAGTCCGGCTGGTTCTTCTTCGGCACGGAAATGCTCACGCCAATGATTCTGGTCATGCTGCTATATACAGCGCTGTATTCCATTTTCGGGTTCCTGTCGGTGCTGTATTACAAAAGAGTGATTCGTGAGTCGCTGTGACTCCAGCGAGCTATATCCAGATGGACCAAAGGCTGCCGAGATGTTCTCGGTAGCCATTTTGCTTAGTACGCCCAATATGGGCGTCTTCTTCAGAGTAAAAAATATTGCTTTCTCCACCTGGCTGTAAAAAGCGCTATAGGATTTACATCTTCTATAGGACTGATTTTTACAGAGGGGGAACCTAGCTTGCAGTCTCAGGTAAAGGTGAGCAAGGAAAAGGAACAGACTTCCGTTTATCATAAACCATACAGCTATGAGCAGACGTATAGGAAGCCAGCGGCTGCGCGGCAGCCGGACCCGGTGGAAATTATCCGGCGTATCCGCAAGAACCCGTCTTCATTAACGCAGGAGGATCAGATGGCGCTTCAGCGGACCCTGGGCCACCGCGCGGTGGTTCAGTTGTTATCCGAGCTGAAAAAGAACAGTAAGAAAGAGGGAAAGACGGATAGAGAGGCGGGCGGAAAGCTGGAAGGGAAGAGGCCGGGAGATCAGGCGAAGGTTGGTGAGGTTCAAGAGGTTCAAGGGGGAGAGGCGTTTCAAGCTGCACAATCCGAACCTGAACAACTTGAACAACCCATACAACCCGCACAGGTGGAAGAGACACCGGTGGTTAAGGTGGAACCGGCAAATGAGGCGCAGTCGCAGGTGCGGCAGACTCAGAGTGTGGCAGCGGCGGCTGCGAAACAGAGCAGCGCTGTTCTTGAGCAGCAGCCGAGCCAGAAGGCGAAGCCAAGCGAGAAAATAAAGGGATTTTTAAAGAAGAATCTGCTGGAAATCCCTGTAAAAGGAGAAGCTTCACCTGGCAGTGTAGGAGGCGGTGGGAATTCGGCTGCTGGACAATCAGATGGAGAAGGTAAAGCTGTAGCGGCTCAGCAGAAGAAGGAAGCGGGGGCTGCTTCCAAGGCTACGGGCGGCGGGAATGAACCAGCGGCGGAGCCGGCTGAAGTGCAGTCAGCGGATGAGAAGGACGGCAAGGCTGGCGGAGACGCAAAGGACAGCAAGGAAGCTGAGGGTGCTAAGGGAAGCAAGGACGCTAGGGAAACCGAGGAAGGAAAGGAAACTAAGGAAGGCAAGGAAACTAAGGAAGGCAAGGCTGGAAAAGGGACCAACGGCGCTAAGGACGCCTCGGAGAAAGCAGGAAAAGCCGAACAAGCCGCCTCAAAGGAGCCTTCACTGGGAGCGGCCCTCGGCGCCATAGCCGGGGACGGCAAGGAAACCCCGGCCAAGGCCAAGAAGGTCAATATCCGCGGCGAAGATCCGGGGCAGATTCTGGACCAGTTGACCCAGGTTCAGCCTACCCAGATGGGGGATGCGTATGCTCAGGCTGTTGACGTTTCCGCAGGAGCTTTTGCGAAGCAGAAGCAAAAGGCGAAGCAGTCCCTCCCGGTGATCCCCGCGCCGACAGGACTGAAAGGGAAAGTGCTGCAAGCCCGGAGAAAGCCGGTGCCGCTGAAGCACGCTGCTCCAGAGAGCTATAAGAGCAAGCGGACCGGGGGAGCCGCAGCTCCGGGAAACCTGGAGCGGATGAACATCGGCTCCTCCGGCTCAGAGGGAAATCCCGAAGCCATCATGAGCGAAATCCGTTCCGCCGCAGCCCAGCCGCCCGGCATCAGCATGACCGGCGAAGCCGATCCTTCCCAAGTGGAGAGCTTCAGCCAGGAAGCCACGCAGCAAGTAGGCGCCGCCAAGCAAGCGGAGATGGGCCAGATCAGCACCCCGTTCGGTGAAAATGATATCTTCCCCGAACCGGATGGCTCGACTCTGAAGGCGGACGCAAAGCTGCAAGGCGGCAACACTCCTTCTGCCAAAAAGCTGCCATCCTTAGCCATCCCTGGCGAGATGACCGCCGGCCTCAACAAGACGCTGGCCCCGGAGATGAACAAGCAGCTCGGAGCCAAGCAAGCCGAATACCATAAAGAAAAAGAAAAATTCGACAGCAAAGTTACGCTCTCCAAGGCGGACAGCCACTCGCAAATCCAGAAGGCGGAAGCCGAAGCCAAGGAGCAGCAGCTCAGCCAGCAGGCCGGAGCCAAGGCCGAAGTGAATGCCCTGCGCGGTGAGTGGAAGCATGAGTTGGATGCCGCCGAAGCCGACTATGCCGGACAAGCCGGAGCCGCCGCCCAGCAGAAGAAAAGCGAAATCAACACCGTGCGCACCGAAAAGGAACGCGAAGCTAAGAAACGGCAGTCCGAAGCCGAGCAGGAAGCCACAACCGCCTACAGCAAAGCCAAAAAAGAAGCCGACGGCAAACATCAAGAGGAAAAAGCCAAAGAAGAGAAAAAAGGCGGCTTCCTCGGCTGGGTGAAGGACAAGCTCGAAGCGGTGGTCGAAGTCGTCAAGAAGGCCGTCAACTTCATTTTCGAGGGTCTGAGAAAAGCGGTTAAGTTTATTTTTGAAAAAGCAAAGCAAGCCGTGCTGGGCATTATCGAGCTGGGCCGCAAGCTGATCACCACCCTGATCAAAGGCTTAGGCACCCTGCTCAAAAAGCTGGTCTCCGTCGTATTCGCCAAATTCCCGGGCATCGCCGCCAAGATTTGCAGCAAAATTGACGGCGTCGTGAACAAAGCCGTCAAAGCCGTCAACCAGCTCGCACAAAAGCTCAAAACGAAAGTCACCCAGGTCATGGACTTCCTGGCTACCAAAGTGGATCAGGCTTTGGCTGTTGTGCAGAACTTCTACACGAAACTAATCTCCACCATAGGCAACCTCCTGATTGCTGTGTTCCTCGATGTGATGGAACGGATCGGGGCGCTTGGCAAGGCAGCGAAGCGATCCTTCAGCCATTTGGAAGGCAAGATGTGGGAGTATCTGCTCGGTGTGGACATTTCGAAGCCGCTTGGCGCAGGTGCCGCAGAAGGCGGAGCAGAGCAAGCCCAGGAAGCGGGAGAGCCGCAGCCGGAAGAGAAGCTTACCGCAGACGACATCGAAATGGAGTCGGTGGAAGAGGGAGGAATGGACCCTGAGCTGGTCCAGGACATGAACCTCAAAGACGGCGAAACCAAGCAGCTTCCGGGCAGCAGCGATCCGCATACGATGGATAGTATTATGGCGGATTTTGATACCGGAAAAGCGAACCAAAGCCTCGGCGGCAAAATCGCAGACGGCGTGTCGCTGCGGGCGAACAATGCCAAAATGGTGTTTGACCAGATCAAAACATATGTAATAAAATGGATGAAAGCCCATGGATTACAGCTCTTGGCCGCCATTGTAGGGATACTGGTCGGCGTTGTGGCTGCGGAAATTCTCACAGGCGGAGCGGTCACGGCTTTTCTTCCGGTCCTGATGAATATTGTCATGACCGTCATGGAAGCGCAGGCGATTGTATCCGTGGCGCAAACCCTCGCACAGGCCTCGGGCTATATCGGCACGTACCTGAGCCAAGGCTGGCAGAAGCTGATCGAACCGGCGGCTATCGCGCTGGCAACAGCGCTGGCGATGGGCCTGGTCGAGATGGCGATGGAGCTGGGGTTCAAGGGCCTCGGCAAGGGACTCAAGAAGACCGGACAAGCCGTGAAGAAAGGCGCAGCGGCAACGGCCAAAGGGGTAAAGGCCGCCGCAGGTGCGGGAGCCAAGGGCATCAAGAGTCTTTTGAAAACCGGAGCCAAACTGGTTTCCAAGAGCGGCAGCATGATCATCCGCAATGGCAAAATCGTGATCAAGAGCCTGCAAAAAGGGTTCATGAAGGGGGCTAAGAAGCTCCAAGCCCTGCTTGGCCGGATTCTTGCGAAGTTCAAGTTCAAGAAGTTTAAGCTGGAGCGCAAAGGGAAGCATATCCGTCTGTATGGCGAGGTTAATCCTTGGGTGCTGTTGATTGACGGGAAACTAGACAACGTTAACGAAGAGAAATTGAAGCAGCTTGAACATGATGGCAAGAAACCGGTCACCCTTAGCGATGCGGAGTTAGAAAAACTCAATAAATTAGATAAGGATCAGCGGGCAAAGATCTCCATGAGTGCGGATGGAGATAAGAGTAAGCTTGATTTGGACAGTATTAAGGAGAAGGGTGAAGTTGGTACAGCGCCTCGGTATGAAGATAGAAAGATTTCAAAAGAGCTATATGATGAGCTAAGAGATGAAACACCGACTCAAGAAATACGGGATCGGGTAAATGAAAGCATTGAGGATAAGATAGGAACTCCTGATCCTGCTCTTCCAGGTAAGCAAATAACAGGAAGACTTCAAGCAGACCATATCGTGCCTATGAATAGCATAGTAACAATGGAAGGCTTCGAAAAGCTAACTAAAGAACAACAACTAGAAGTATTAAACAATCCTGATAACTTTATAGGATTAAGTGAATCAGCCAATAAATCAAAGGGATCGAAATCTTTTTCAGAATGGACGAAGTATAAAAAAGAAAATATTGATGTTGACCCTAAATTTAGAGAAGAAATGATCAAAAAAGAACAAGAACTGGGAAGGAAACTACAAAAACAAATAGATGATTTTGTTGAACGAAATAAAAAAGATATAGATGATAGAAGGAGATGATATAATAGTATGCAAAATAAACTTGATTTTTTAAGAAAGTATAAAAGAAATGTGCGAATAATACCATTTGATCAAATCAATAAACTTGATCCTGAGTGGATGCCAAGTGCATGGTACGATTTGTTTATCAAAACTGATGTAACCACGAGAATTGAAGCTATCCTGTCAATGTGGAGAGAACATATGGGTGCGGAATTGAGTAACACTATATCTTATTTGTCCGAGCATCTAAAAGAAATTGAATTGATGGAAATAGATGGTAGGTACTCTATTTTATATACGATAAAAACGGGGAGTAAGGAAATCTATTATGAGGGGCGAAGCCCCAAAGATGCGTTTAACCATAAGGTGCTAGAAGAATCTTGGGATAAAATCCCCCCGTCAATACGGAAGTTTTATGAAAATGTTCATAATGGGTTTTATTATTATGCGGGTGAATCTATGGGCTTAGTACCTCTGGAAGATGTAACATTTTTTGACAATGATGAATGGGGCATTATAGAGGAGTTAGAGGAACCTTTACAAATTGACTTGAAAACTACTTTCGGTTTCTTTAAAAGTGGAATGGGTGGTTATGTTGCAGTAGATTATAGTAATTTTGATAATGATCTGGCTACTTTGTGGTGGACGAATAAACAGCCAAGATACAAGATAAACTTTTGGGATGTAGTTGACGAATGGATTGTAATCGGCTTCGAGGTGTAATTAAAAGGTGGGGCTGGTGCCGAATGAATCTATTATTCGTTGTACGCACATAAGATGCTTTAATTTTTTAACTTAAATAACGTTATTCTTTTACATCAAACAGGTTGATTATGGTCAGACCATCGTAATTGACCTGTTTTTTGTTATATTCGTTTTTTCGCAGATTTTTGAAATCAATCGCAACTGAAAACCGGAGCGAAACTGGCCTCTAAGAGCGGCAGCATGATCATCCAGAGCGGCAAAATCGTGATCAAGAGCCTGCAAAAAGGGTTCATGAAGGGGGCTAAGAAGCTCCAAGCCCATCTCGGCCGAATTTTTGCGAGGTTCAAGTTCAAGAAATTTAAGCTGGAGCGCAAGGGGAATCGCATTCTTCTCTACGGGGAGGTTAACCCGTGGGTATTGCTAGCTAATGGCAAAATAAAAGAAGTAGACAGTCTTGAGGGTAAAAAGGCAGGAATTAGCACCCAGGCTGAACTCGATAAGATCAAGAGCTTGACAGACTCTCAAAGAGTAGACGTCTATAATAAGGCTGTTGCTAGTAAAGACGGTAAGATTGATTTTGATGATATTGAGGGGCTGGGTGATGCTCTAGAAGATACACTCAAGGAGGTTGACTATAGTTCAGGTAGAGCGTACCGTAATATTGAAGTAGATAAAATACCGATTGAATATAGAGCAGACCCTAGACTAGTACCTTGACCGCATAGCATTTTAGAATTACCCTCTTGATATAGAAGTATACGGGAGGGTTAAAGCAATGTACAAAAAATATAAGATAGAATTGAGTCCAAAAGAACGGGAGCAGATTAATCGATTTATTCATGACAAGAAGACTTCTAAAGGGATTCGCAATCGCTGCCTCATTTTGTTATTGGCTGATGAGAGTCAGGGGCAGATTCCAAAACAGATTGAAATCGCCCAGCGTGTCGGTGTCAGCGATGTTACCGTCCACCATACAATTAAAGACTATTGTACGTATGGGCTGGAATTGACACTTCACTATCGGCAACGTCCCAATCCCGGTCGTCCGGCTGCAATTACCGGAGAAGAGGAAGCTCGGATCATTGCACTCGCGTGTTCTGAGCCACCAAACGGATATGCCCGCTGGACGATTCGTCTTCTGACAAGTCGAGTGATTGAACTGGGTATTCTGGAGTCCGTTGGACGGGAAACCATTCGCCAAACGTTAAAAAAACGAAACTTAAGCCTCATTTGAAAAAGCAATGGTGCATACCCGCAAAAGCCAATGCTGAATTTGTTGCCCGCATGGAAGACGTGCTTGAAACCTACGCCCTCCCGTATGATTTCGAGATCCCGCTCATTTGTATGGATGAGCAGCCTGTGCAACTGCTGGATCACACCCGCCCGCCGGAGAAGATGAAACCAGGGAAGGTACGCCGGGAAGACTATGAATACGAGCGTAAAGGTAGTTGCACCCTGTTTTTATTCACAGAACCTTTGGCCGGTTGGCGCCACGTTTGTGCGAGCCAAAGACGGACCAAATCGGATTGGGCAGAACAGATCCGCGAATTGCTCGAAGTCCACTATCCAAAGGCGAAGCGCATTCGACTTGTCATGGATAACTTGAATACGCATACCCTCTCATCGCTGTATGAAACCTTTTCTCCTGATGTAGCGCTCTCGTTAGCAAAGCGTTTGGAGATCCACTACACACCGAAGCATGGAAGCTGGCTAAATATTGCTGAAATTGAACTGAGCGCAATGACGATACAATGTCTGCACCGCCGAATTAGCTCAATTGAACAATTACAGCAAGAAGTAACGGCTTGGAAAGTCAAGCGCAACCAGGATCAAAAATCGGTCCAGTGGCAATTCACAACCGAGGAAGCCAGAGGCAAATTAAAACATTTGTATCCTAAAATCTAAAGCGGTCAAGGTACTAGTTTCTGAAATGAACTATAAGGGCAAGGGAAAGGGTGGAACAAACTCGGCAGGGTGGGAAAGAGACGCTTCAAAACATTTTAATGAATTACTAGATAAACACCCTGAAGTCTTTAGTAAAGCAAATGTAGCAAAAATTGAAGATGGATTAGTTCCAGTAGTGGATGATGAGTTTATTAAACACTTCCCTCAATATAAAGATTGCAAAGGTGATAAGCTTATCCACCACCATATTGGTGGTGGAGGTCAAGCTGCTGCTGTGCCACAATCATTGCATAAAGGTTTTGGCGGCATACACAATTTTGAGAAAAACCACAATATAAGGGGTAACGACCCATTATCTGAAATAGGAAAAGTATTTACATCGGGTACGAACTTATCAAAGAGTTCTAGACAGCCAAGAAAGAAAAAACCACCAAAACAATAAAAATAGTGGAGGTATGGATGATTACACCACAAGAGTTTTTAGACAATTGGGATAAGGAAACTTATGGTCTAGTTGAATATGATGATATAGTCATAGATACATTTTCCTTATCTCAAGAATCAAAGCATTTCTTGATTAAGGCGGGTTTACCTGAATCAGCTCCTCCATTTCTAACTTTTGAATCCTCGGCTAAAGGAGGTGGGGTCAGATTAACCGAGAAATATAATGATGCTGAATCTCTCTATCGGAAATATATATATGTTGGATTCACTGGTAGCGGTCACCCCATATGTATCAATGAGGAGAATGATGAGGTCATATATATTGACTATGATAAGGACAATGAAGAAGTGGTAATAAATTCATCAATAGCACAGTTTGCGGAATCCTTGTTAGTTTATGTGGATTTTATAAAAAAAATTAAAGCTGAAAAAGGTAGAAGAGCATTTATTGAAAGAAAAGCAAGTAGAGATTTGCTGCAATGGATTACTAACAGACTTGAGGAGATAGATCCTGATTCCTTTACTCAAGGGAGTTTATGGGAAGAGGAGCTAAATAATTTTCAATACTAAAATTTGGGACTATCATATCGCTTTTCCTTTGCATTGAACAGGTTGATTATGGTCAGCGGCTACCACGATCAACCTGTTTTTTTGTTAACATCGGTTGCTTCAAGACTAGTTTTCGTCTCATGAAGGAGGTCAAAAAGCTTAAGGGCCTGCTTGACCGGGTTCTTGCGAAGTTCAAGTTCAAGAGGTTTAAGCTGGAGCGCAAAGGGAAGCATATCCGTCTTTACGGCGAGGTTAATCCTTGGGTGCTGCTCGCGGACGGAACAATTCACAATGTCGATGAACAAAAACTGAAGCAGCTTGAACGTGATGGCAAGAAACCGATCACCCTTAGCGATGCGGAGTTAGCAAAACTCAATAAAGTAGATATTGATGAGCGAGCAATGATCTCCAAGGGTGCGGATGGAGATAAGAGTAGGATAGATTTCGATAGTATTAAGGGGACGGGGAATGGTCCATACTCAAACATACCTGATTCAAAAAGTGTTGGCTCAGGAAAAAAATTTACCCAAACCCAAAAGCAAAAGATAATTGAAGAGAACATGAAAAAAAATGGTGGCAAATTAAAGTCTGACTTATCAGGGGAAGAGTTAGTGCCTTCTCAAAAAAGTCAGACGGGTGTTAAGCCACCTCAGAATGAAGTACAGATTGACCATATTGACCCTCGTAGTAAAGGCGGCTCCAATAGCTACGATAATGCGCAAGTATTGTCTAGACAAGAGAACAGACTTAAATGGGATGACTGAATAAAATAGGAGTGACTAATTTGTCAAATAATTGGGCATTTAATGATTTACCTAACACAATGGCTCTGACGACTAAAGATGTTTTAGCAATGAAAAAGCCCATATTATTTGTTTCACATGATATGGATGATGGCATGTGGCAGTTTCATTGTGGAGAAGATGTAGACATGGATAATGCTCTTCTAGTAAGCCTTAAAGAAATCGTGGAATATGACTCATCTGTAACAATTCTTAATGATTTGCCGCTTGGTTGGATTGCTTGGAGGGAAACTGAGTCAAGCTCTTGGATAAGGCAACAAAATTAATAAAACATTCAACACCTTGATCGGCTTCGTGGCCCTTCAAGGTTTCTTTTTGGTGGAGCTACCCAGTGCTGAATAAACCCATCATTCAACCAGAGCAAATAATCATAAGCGAAAAACTCATTCAGTCAGTGTTGTTAATATGGGTCTGCTCGGCCGGATACTGGCGAAGTTTATGGCTAGACAATTTTTTTGCATGGTAAATAATATCCAAAAGTAAAGATGTTATTACCATCTTCCTTAATATTTGCATACTTATCGAATGAGTAATATTCCATTGAAATTCCGACGATTGAGTAATCGGGCATATATCCATTTGTTCTCATGATTTTCTCTGTTTTACCATGAGCGCCTTTTTCCAGGTGAGAGGTAGTTCCTTGTATCCAGCCAATCCCCATTAGACAATCAGGAATGTCGCGGTAAGAAAATCCGTTTGGAACTATTGTATCCGGTTTGGCAAATATTCCTGCAATATAAGTGAACTCTTTTGTCTGCGGATTGTACTCACCCATCCATCCAATCGTGTCTCTAAGTGGAGATACTCGGTTGGGCAGACTTTGAAGAAGATTATTCGTTCCATCGTTTAACATCGATTTCCATAAATCGGGAACAGGGTTCTTCTTGCCGACAAGTACCTCTTTGCCTATAAATCTGACCGCTGTAAAGCTCTGTACTTCAAAATAAATATGTGCTCCCATATAAACCTCCATGTTTTAAAGGGATCAGCAATAATAGCAAATACCCCCTGAATTTAGGGTGAGTCATTCGTTAATGTTACTGGAAGAGAACTTCGCCCGTATGAATGTCAATATTGACTGAATTAAAGCTGCGGTACACCCTGCCCGATTGGCTGGTGAATTTCAATACGCAGTAGTCGGGGTCTGTTACACCCAGCGAATAATAGGTGGTATCTCCCTCACGCCAAATCATTTCTTTGGAGGCCGCATCTTCAAGCACATCCATCGTCCCTGTCAGCATCATACCTATAAAATTATTTTGGTCGCAGAAATACACACAGGCTTTATTGTTCTCTCTGAACTGCTTCACTCTCATTGAAGAGGTATTGGTCGTAAAATAGAAATGAAGCAGGTTCTCCCGCCTGCGGGGGGCAAGCATCGCCTTCATATTTGGAAATCCATCACTGTCCACGGAACCAATAAAGGCGGTGCTTTGACTGTCTAGCAGTCTATTGATCATTTCCGGTACTTTTTCCACTATGAATCACTCCTTGGCATATGGCTATAGGAGCAGTATACAAATTATTGAATTAGCAGAACAGTACCCACTTTTTTGTAAGTCTTTTACCTTGCGGATTAGCTAATGAAGCTATTAACTTTAAGAAAATTTTCCATGCCATTTTCCTGCATTAATTGGACACCCACGCTTTGCATGATCACAATCGCCTCTACGAGCTGTTTGCCTCTTTCCGTCAAATAATATTCCACTTTTAGCGGGTAGCCTTCATATGTAGTTTTGCCAATGATTTTATGCTCGGCAAGCTCCTTCAAATGTTCAAGCAGCATCTTCTGATTAATGTCTTCAATTTCATTTTCGAGTTGAGCAAGAGAAGCATTATGTTTGTCAAGCTGCCATAAAATAATCGGCTTCCATTTCCCGCGAATAATATCGTGTGTAAGCTCCAGTGGACAGGTATATGAATCTCTTATTTTCACGCGTTTCTTCCTTTCACAAGGTCACTACATTCGATCAACCTGATTATAGTATAGTTTATGAGGCATAAAAAAGGAGAAGCAGCTCTTATATATAAGGCTGTTTCTCCTTTATTTAGATCTACCCGGCAAACCTCGACAGCTCCCGGTTGAATTTCTCGCGTTCGTCATAGAATAATCCGTGGCCGCTGTTCTCGAATGGCACAAGCACAGAATTCCTTATTCCTTGATGCTGCGCCACGGCCAAAGGGTACAAACAAACCTGATCATGAATGCCATGAAGAATCAATGTAGGCACCTGCACTTTTGCAAGATCATGAAATAATTCTTCGGTGAGCCAAGCTCTGGAGACAGCTATTGTAGACCAGCTTGCCGCCTGCAGACCTAGTTGGAAGAACCAATCCGAGAAGGGCTGTGAAACCTTTTGATAGAAAAATTGTTCTCCGAAGTCGCGGAGCATCTTGGGCCGGTCTTGATAGGTCGTCTGAATGATCTGAACTACGGCTTCTTTGGTGATGCCATAAGGGAAGCCTGGCCGCTGAATCAGGCTGGGAGCTGCCGAGGCAAAAAGCGCAAGCTTAGAAACCCCATACCCGTTGTGGCGGGCCATATACCGAATCACTACAGCTCCTCCGGTGGAGTGCCCCGCGAGTGTGATATCCCCCAGTCCCAGAGCTCCGATAACACACCGGATATCATCAGCCAGCCGATTGTAGTCGTATCCATGCAGAGGTTTATCTGAATTTCCGAATCCCCGCATGTCCATTCCGATACAACGAAACCCCATAGGCACCAGATCATTGTACTGGTATTCGAACATCTTATGGTTCGCGGGCCAGCCATGAATGAACAAAATCGTCTTTGTGCCCAGCAGATTGATATCATTTACATACACATTCACATTCGGTTCAACCTGAATCCAACGCTCCATTAGGCTTCCCTCACTTATCCCTTGAATAATCTATAGGGATATATTATTCAGTTGACAGGGTTAAGTGCCTAGAAAGCTGAATGTTGGAATTATAGCGCATTAATAAAAAGTCAATCGCTGCCAAACTTAAGCAAGAGGGCGTCATAATCACTGTTAGATAGATACGAACCGGCAACGACATAGCCGCCGTCACTGGTAGTTGCGACGCTTCTGCCAATTTCGCCGGTATCGCCAAAGCTATAGGTGTTGGACCATAGTGCATTCCCGGAGCCGTCAATTTTCAGCATCAACAGGTCTTCCTTGTATACTGCCGGAGTAATAAACCCTGTCACAATAAAGTTGCCATCCAATGCAAGCTTGATGTCGTTGGCAAAATCGCCATTGGTCGAATGGAATTGTTTGCTCCAGCTTTGAGCGCCGGACGTACCGACTTTGGTTATATAGACGTTGTATAGTTGACTGTTATTGGGTAGATCAACATTATTAATAGCCCCGGCTGCCACGTAACCGCTTGATGTCGCAGCAACGCCGTTCAGCATTGCATAGCGGTCCAGTGTAGATTCAAAAACGGTGCTGCCGCTTCCATTGACCTTAACCATTAAGCCATACATCCGTTGAGCCGTTCCTGGATTAATAACTTCGGAAAGCGTCTTATATCCGACCGCTACATATCCGCCATCCGGTGTTGCAGTCACCCCGTAAAAACGATCCTCAAGGTTATCCTTGCCGTAAGTCCGGGTCCATTGAACATTCCCGCTCGCATCTACCTTTAGCAAATAAGCGTCGTTGGAGTTGCTGCTGCTTTCTTTGGTTCCGGCGATGATATATCCGCCGTCAGCACCACGCTCCATAGCCTGGGCTTCTTCCTTGCCTGGCCCTCCATAGGTTTTCGACCACTCCATCGTACCGCTTGCATTCGTCTTGATCAGAATGACATCTGAAGAACCGCTTGCATTGCTTGTTCCGGCAATCATATATCCGCCATCGCTGGCTACCCGTACTTCAGCGCCGGATTCGGCTCCTGTTCCTCCATAAGCGTATGCCCATTGAATAGTCTGAGAGGCGTTTGTCTTGACAAACAGGATATCTTCATTTCCATTTACGGCAGTTGAGCCGACGAACACGTAGCCTCCATCGCTTGTTTGCACGACGGAGTAACCGAAATCGCGCGCCGAGAAATTGTAATTGCTGGCTGCTTGCAGCACAGGAGGCAGCAGGCTTGCCGCTTGTTTTGATGGTGCAGCCTTTTGGCTTGCATCTCCCAAACTGCTATTGTCCAGCAAATCAATAACTTTTAAATCCACCTGTGTAGTAATTTCTTGACTCTCGGCATGAGGAAGGATGTTACTGGCTGGAAGCTGGGCTTCCATCTGGGCTTCCTGTGCAAATACCAACTGTGACGAAAACAACAGAGAGACGGCCAGTGAAGAAAGAATGGGAATTGACTTTCGCATAACAAAGCACCTCCAGTTATTTTTGATTTTAAGGAAATTATTCCCAAAATCTATTCTATTCCTTTTCTCTCGAATAATCTACCATTTCATTAATATATCTAGAATTATTTGTTATATATTAGAGCATTGTGTAATCCAAACGTTTCTGTAGAAAAAAAAACCACCTCGAAATTTCGAAGTGGGAGCTTGCTGTGCTATATTTCTTCATCTTGAACTTCCCGATCCGGCAATTGCGTCACATAGCTGTCTGACAACTGGAGGAGCTTCAGCGCACGGTTGAATTCATCCTCTGTGGATTGAAGCGGCTTATTGCCATTGCCGGATAAGGTGTAGTGCTGGCCGTCTTCGAACCCGCTGCCTGACAAGAATAATTCTTCGTTATTGACGAATGATCCCGTTGGCAAATAATAGCGCTGCGGGAGCAGGTTATAGGATGATTGATTCAATAGATCCTGTCCAAAATGAATATGATCGTCAAGCGATACACCTAATAAATTGGAGACCGTTGGCAAAATATCCACCTGTCCGCCTAATTGATCTTTTACACTTGGTATTGTAACGCCCGGAGCTGTAATGATTAACGGAATATTGATGAGATCGCGTTCCGTATATTCATGCTCCAGAATTTCCTCCAGCAGAACCTTATCCTCGTCCTGGAGTGAGAAAATTGGAAGGCCCCGGTGGTCGCCATATAGAACGATTAAGCTGTTATCCCATACACCGTTCTGCTTAAGCTCGCCGATAAATTGCCCAAGCGCGTAATCCGCGTAATTCTGGGCACGAATATAATCTCCAACGAGTGTTCCTTCGAATCGCTCCGGCAGAGCCATCTTGTATTTATTCTCGGGAATCGAGAACGGATTATGTGACGACATGGAGATCACGTGGGAATAGAAGGGCTGGCTGCTCTGGTCCATTCTCGCCAATTCTTCGGAGGTCTTCTTATACAGCACTTCATCGGAAGCGCCATAGAAGACGGTATCCTCTTCACCGAACCACGACTTGTCATAATACCGGTCAAATCCGAGTGCCTTGTACAATTCTCCGCGGTTCCAGAAATCTACATCATTCGTATGAAAGGTTGCGGTGTCATAGCCCTCTGCCTGCAGCAGCTTGGGTAAGCTCGGAAGCTCTTTGGGCGCATACATCTCCGTAGCTGCACCATCCGGCGGAACATAGAAGGAGGTGTTCACGATAAATTCCGCGTCGGACGTGTTGCCCTGTCCCACCTGCTGGTAGAAACGCGGGAAGTAGAGGCTGCTAGAGGCCAGTTTATTCATATTCGGTGTGATCTCTTGACCATCTATGGATAGATGGATGAGGAAATTCTGAAATGACTCCATCTGAAGGATGATCAGGTTCTTACCCTTGGCGGCTCCGAACAGGGCCGGATTAGTCTGAGGCTTAATGCCTTTTGTCTGATCAATGGCGGATTGGGTAATCTGCGAGAGGTCAATTTGCTCTTCTTCATCATCGGCAAGCAGGTTATAGGCTTCATAATTAAGAATGCCCATTTGCTCAGCTTGGACGTTTTCATTCATGCTGGCGGAGTTCGGGAAAATATTCATCATGCAGATCGCGAAGGAAATACAGAACAAGGCAGCGACCACCTTGCGGTTGCTGCGGCGCGACATGGATTTCTTCCAGGCGAGCGCCTTCTTCCGTCGAAGCATCACCCAGCTAATGATAATAATGTCCAAAAAAATCAGCATATATTGAGGGTGTATGACCGCAAAGATACTTTTCTTGACCGCTCCCACTTGTTTGGCTTGACCAATCACCTGGGAAGTCGCAATAATTCCAAAATGATTATGATACACAATCAAGGAGAAGAACAAAACCGTAATTAACAGATTGACGAACATATAGATGGCAATCTTCCGCTTCGTGGCAAACCATTCGATCAGGCAGAAGATTAAGAGCACAAACGGAATTTCCTTGAACCAGGTTGTCCACGTTGGCCCGTCTTCGAACAGGTAATACCAGGCAAAGTAGCTTTTAGCGAGCATAATGAGAGAAAAAAACAAAATAGACCGTTTGCTGAGTGTGCGTGGTGCCTTCAACCGCATTGCTTATGCGCATCCTTTTCCTATTAATTAGTTCATTCTATTACATAAAAGTATTCAAAATCAACTAGATTTGTGCATAGGCAAAAGACAAAAAAAGGAGTTTTTTGTAACAGTTTAATTTCCGGTATAGATTATAATGTGGCTGTAGGAGGGATGAGAAAATGTTCAAACGCAGCTTTTCCAGAATCGTCTGTATTGCAGCTATTTCATTGGTTGCAGCAGGGGTGCTGGTCTCAGAACCAAGCGATGGCAGCGGCTCGGCAATCCAGCCGGGCACGGTCTATACACGTAACTCCGCAGGGGAGGAAGTGATCGCCTACAATGCGGGCCATACCTATGCGCTCGATAAGGATGGCCGGGTTACTATTTCGTACAGCAACGGCAAGAGGAAGGTACAGGCGCCTCTCACCCTATACGCAAGTGGTCATGAAGAGTCAGGACTAACCGCTCAGGGAACAGGATTCTTCATCTCCACGGACAAAACAGCGATTGTCTATGGCGGTGCGAGGGGATTGCCGGTTCAGGTATTGATCTCCAATAATCAAGGGAAATCGTGGAACACCTATCCCGTGACAAAAGAGCTTACAGGCACCACCAAAAACATTGGTTTTCTCACCAAAAATGATGGCTGGATGATGCTCAGCAAGTTTTATGGAATGGGCAGAGAAGATCATGAAATCTACAAGACCAAGGATGGCGGCAAAACCTGGAGCGAAGTGAAGGGTAATGCCAATGAGGTGTACGCCAGAGTGCTGACCGGAGCGGGTTTTGCTAATGACAAAATCGGGTTTATGGGCTTCCGCTATGAGACCGAATTCCAACCGGCCATTTCCTGGACGCAGGACGGAGGCAAAACCTGGGCCAAGCTTCATGTGAAGCTGCCGGATAACCTCATGAACTATAGCTTGACGCCGCTGTCTCCCGTGTTCAATGGCGCAAAAGGGCAATTTCCCGTTCAATTGAGCAAGGACGGCGCAAGCAATGTTGTCGGAACCGCATATTTAACCAGCAGCGACTATGGGAAGACGTGGAAGTATCAGAAGGTAGTGACCTATAAGGAGAATTGAAGCATGTTCAAGATTATGATTGTGGAGGATGATCCTAAAATAGCGGATCTTCTGCTGTCAGGAATTCAAAAGTACGGTTATGAAGTGGTAAAAGTCAAGGATTTCCATCAGGTGCTGCAGGAATTCGAACAGGTGAAGCCGCAATTGGTCCTGCTGGACATAAATCTGCCGAGCTATGACGGGTATTACTGGTGCCGGCAAATCCGCAGCGTCTCCACCTGCCCCGTCCTGTTCATTTCTGCCCGCGAAGGGGAAATGGATCAGATTATGGCGCTTGAGAATGGAGGCGATGACTACATCACCAAGCCGTTCCATTCGGGGGTTGTGCTGGCCAAGATTCATAGCCATCTCCGCCGTGCTTATGGGGAATATGCCGCGAGGCGCGAGGAACCGGTAATGGAACACGAAGGGCTTATTCTGTATCCCGAAAGACTGGAACTGCAGCTTGGGCAATCCACGGTGACTCTGACCAAAAAAGAAGCGGATATTATAGAGAGCCTTATGGAGCGCTACCCCAGAGTAGCCAGCAGAGAAGCTCTGCTGGAGAAGCTGTGGGACCCGCAGGCCTTTGTAGATGAAAATACTCTCAACGTGAATATTACCCGGGTCCGAAAAAAGCTCCAGGAGCTTGGCATTGAGGAAGCTGTGCTTACGGTTAGGGGTTCGGGCTACCGGTTAAATGTCACTTGGCAAGAGAATCGCCGATGAAGCTGTTTATCCGGGAGCATCTACTGCTGATTGCAGTTCAAATGGTTCAATTTGGCGCTATGATAACCCTCTACTGGCTTGACGGCTACCGTCATCTTTCAATTGCGCTCTATTCGGTTTGTATTGGTTTTTTCTTTCTGAGCTGTTATTTGGTCTATCAGTACCTGACCAGGCGCCGTTACTATCTGCGGCTCAGCAAGCCGCTGGAAACGCTGGATGAATCCTTTCAGAAGATTGAGAATACACCTGTGTCCAAGGCGCTTGAAGGGCTGCTGCATTCCCACTACCGCCATTCCATGCAGCAGCTTACAGCAGTGAAAAAACAACAAGAGCAGCATCTAACCTTTATTGATCAATGGGTTCATCAGATGAAAACTCCGCTGTCGGTCATTGAGCTTACGGTCCAGAATATAGACGAGCCTGAGTTTGCAAGCATCCGCGAGGAGCTGGAGTCCATGCGCAGCGGTCTGTATACGGTGCTGTATATGGCGAGGCTGCGGGCGTTTGAAAAAGATTTTATTATCAAGCCGGTCATTCTCCCTAAGCTCATTAACGAGGTAGTCCATGACCACAAACGGCAATTCATCCGCAACCGGATCTTTCCCGAGGTAGAGGCAGTTGTTCCCGGAATCTCGGCCCAGACCGATGAAAAATGGCTGTTCTTCATGCTGTCGCAAATTATTAATAATGCCATTAAATATTCAGCGGCCAAGCCGTCCGAGGAGAAAAAGATTACTGTCTCCTGTTATGTACGGGGCAGGGAGGCCGTTATTGAGGTTGAAGATCAGGGGATCGGAATTCAGGCATCTGATCTCAAGCGGGTATTCGACCCTTTTTTCACCGGTGCAAACGGGAGGGGACTGCGTGAGTCTACAGGCATGGGACTCTATTTGGCGAAGGAGTCTGCCGACCGCCTGGGGCACCGGATTGAGCTGGAATCTGAGATTGGCAGCGGTACAGTGGTGCGCATTATTCTTGCAGCCATTCTTTAGCTTACATGCGTGTAATAAAAGTGAAACCTAAATCAATAGTTAATAACCACTGCTCTCCGGTATATTAATCACAGATGAAATGCTTTTGTCAAAGAGAGGAGAGTACGGCAAGATGCTGGAGATAAGACAGGTTAGTAAAATATATGAAGGGAATGTGGCCTATCGGGCTTTGACGGACATTGATTTAACCATTGAAGCAGGAGAGTTTGTGGGGGTCATGGGGCCTTCCGGGAGCGGCAAAACAACATTGTTGAATATGATTGCTACCGTCGATGGTCCAACTACCGGAAAGATTGTGATTGACGGTAAAGACTTGGGTACGCTGAGCAACAATGAATTGGCAGTCTTCCGCCGCCGTGAGCTGGGGTTTGTCTTTCAGGACTTTAATCTGCTTAACACCTTGACTGTAGAGGAGAATATTGTGCTGCCGCTGACGCTGGACGGAACGAAGGTCAGTGAGATGAAGCAAAAGGCACAGACGATAGCAGAGAGGCTTGGAATTGCTGCGATTATGAAAAAACGTTCCTATGAAATCTCCGGGGGGCAGGCCCAACGGACGGCTATCGCCAGAGCTATGATACATTCACCTAAGCTGCTGCTTGCGGATGAACCGACCGGCAATCTGGATTCCAAGGCGGCAAGGGATGTGATGGATCTGCTGGACTCGATCAACCGGGAGCAGCAGACCACCATGATGCTTGTAACACATGACGCAGTGGCCGCCAGCTACTGCCATCGCGTAGTCTTTATTAAGGACGGCAGATTCTATACGGAGATTCACCGCGGTGACAACCGCCAAAGCTTTTTTCAGAAAATTATTGATACATTATCGCTGCTGGGGGGATATAGCAATGACGTTCCGTCAGTTCGCATTCCGTAATGTATCCCGGAATAAACGTCTATATACCGCCTATTTCCTCAGCAGTATGTTTACGGTGATGGTGTTTTTCACCTTTTCCATCTTTGCCTACCATCCGGTGCTGAGCGAGAACAGCATTCATTCCAGTGCGTCTACTGCTCTTTCGGTTTCCAAATGGCTGATCTATGTATTTTCCTTCTTTTTTGTGCTGTATTCGATGAGCGCATTTCTGCAGTCGCGGAAGAAGGAGTTCGGCCTGATGATGATGCAGGGCATGACTACACGGCAGCTTCGGCTGATGATTTTTATGGAGAATATGATGATCGGGCTTGCTGCCACGCTCAGCGGTATTGGTCTGGGCGTTATTTTCGCGAAGGGGATTCTGCTTGCAGGAGAGAATATGCTGTCGCTAAATGAGCAATTGAAATTTTATTTCCCTTTCAAGGCGATCTGCCTTACGCTGACTGCGTTCCTGCTGCTGTTCGTCCTGATCTCAATGTTTATTTCGGTGGTGCTGCGCAGCGGAAAGCTGATTACTCTCATCCGTGCAGACCGCCAGCCCAAACGGGAGCCGAAAGCGTCACCCTTGTTGTCTTTGTTAGTTGTACTGCTGCTGGGGACCAGCTACTTCCTGTCACTGCGGGCAAGCGGAATGGAAGTGGTGGTACTGCTGGCGCCTGTTGTTATTATGGTGACTATCGGTACGTATTTGCTGTTCACACAGCTCAGCGTGTACCTGATCCGCAAGCTGAAGGGGAAAGAACATTTTTTCTGGCATAAAACGAATATGCTGCTGTTATCCGATCTTACCTACCGGATGAAGGACAATGCACGGTCTTTTTTCCTGGTTGCCATTATCTCAACCGTCTCCTTCAGCGCCATTGGCGCATTGTACGGATTTCAATCTATGCTGAACGGATCACTTACGAAGGACAATCCATATCTGTTCACTTACCTGGCAAAGGATGGTGATAGCAAGGAACCGGTGCATACACAGCTTATCGACCAGCGCCTAAGCGAATCCGGGATTACGGCTAACAAAATGGAGCTGAAGCTTAACTATTACAAAGCTGCGGAAGGCGGCCAAACCCTTGTCCTTGTGAAGCAATCGGAATTCAACCATCTGGCGGAGCTGCTTGGAACTGAAACTGTTCAGCTTAAGGGCGACAACGCAGCAGCCGTTGATTTCGGACTGTCGCGGATGGGTGAGAAGATGCTGAACCAGCCTGTTCAACTGGAGTCAGGGATCGTAATCGAAGCGGACAAGGCGGTTGTATCGCCCGCAGTACGAGGCCTCAGCGGTTATTGGGTTGTCTCAGATGAGCTGCTGGCGCGGCTCGCCCAGCCGGTCCAGGAGAGCCATTATTATGCCTGGCATGGTTCAATTGGACAGCAAGGAGCAATTGCCACAGGCGCGAAGCTGACCAATATACTTCCAAATAGCGAAAACTATGAATTTTATGCACTGGAATATCAGACCTCCCGGATTAATGAAAGCTTTGGTCCTCTGATGTTCATCGGCTTTTTTATCGGAATCGTATTTTTTGTCTCCGCAGGCAGCTTTCTCTATTTCAGGCTCTACAGTGATCTGGATGAGGATAAGCAAAAGTTCAAGGCAATTTCCAAGCTGGGACTGAGCGAAAAGGAGCTGGGCAAAATATTGAACCGCCAGATCATCCTGCTCTTCTTCGCCCCTATCGTTGTTGCACTTGTGCATGGGGCCATTGCCCTGACCACACTCTCCCACATGTTCCAGTATTCACTGTTCAGAGAATCTCTGCTTGTACTTGGTTTGTTCTTCGTTATTCAGGTGGTCTACTTCTTCATAGTACGAATGTTCTACACCAGACAGATCAAATCGGCACTGGCCGGATAAAATTCATTGAAGCGATTTACAGAGGAACGGTAACCAGCTTATTGAATTGGCGGTCGTTTTTTTGCGATATTAAATTTTTTTCCAGGAGGGGAAGTACGGATAGAGACAGGAACCTGCCGTTGACCGAAACTGTGTATTACATTCTGTTGGCTGTGGTTGAGCCGGCTCACTAACAAAATAACGAACTTAAGAGTATTCTTATGTGTACTTAAGAACAAAAGGAGGCCTATATAATATGAAGTCTCAACCCTCTAACCGTATTAAAATCCCGCCAGGATTCTGGACAGGAGTACGTCAATTGGGGATTGATGCTCATGATGTAGCCCGCAAAGCGCGGTTACCGCTCACGGTCATTACTGATTCGGTAGTGACCACTGCCCAATATTTCGCGATCTGGCAGGCTTATTCGGATCTCATGGGTGACACTGCCCAAGGGATCATTAAGCTTGCGACCGTCTTTGAAACAGCGCAGTATCCACCGTCTGTTTTGGCGACTTATCATGCACGCGACTACCGTGACGCTCTACACCGGATGGCCCGGTACAAACAGCTATGTCCCCCCGAAAGCTTGCGTATCACCGAGAAGGGCGAGCAATGCACAATCGAATTGAAATGGCTGGATACCGGGCAACCCGGTCCGGCGATGCTGGCTGGTATTACACTGGCATTTCTTCTCGAGCTAGGGCGCCGGGGCACAGGTCATCATATGGTAGCGCAGTTCGTCGAATTTTCGCAGCCAATGGGCGATGTACAGATCCTTGAAGCTTACTTTGGCTGCAGTATTCGGACTGGTGCCGAATGCAATCGGTTGACGCTGCAGCGAAGTGACATGGACCGTCTTTTTATCTCATACAATGAAGAACTGCTGGAGATCCTGACTCCTGCTTTGGACCGATCACTGGGTGAGCAACAGCGCAGCCGCTCAATTACCGAAATGATTAAATGGATCATGAAACGCAGCCTTACAGGAGGGCGTCCCGAGATTCAGGCTGTTGCGAAGGAAATGGGTATGAGTGATCGTACCTTGCAGCGCAGGCTTACTGACGAGAACACAAGCTTCCAGCATCTGTTAACCCAAGCTAGACATGAGCAGGCACTGGAGTACTTGGCAGACCCCTCGCTTGATATTAAAGAAGTAGCTTTCTTGATTGGATATGAAGATCAGAGCTCTTTCTACCGTGCTTTCCGCCTTTGGGAGGGGAATACTCCTGCAAATTGGCGTACTGAACATTTAGGAGCAAGCTAGAAATTCCGGGTTTTACTGAGCTTTTATCATTTGGCGTGTTCTACAATAACTTTGGCGTAAAGCGCTAGTTACTGAACGATCCAGAACAGGTACTATAATCCCTATCCGAGCATAATTACAAAGGAGAACTGTATATGGATATGGGATTAAGCAACAAAACAGCTTTGGTTACTGGATCAACGAAGGGTATAGGGAAAGCAATCGCCATTGAACTTGCCAAGGAAGGTGTTAATGTACTCATAAATGGACGGCATCATGAAGAAGTGGAACGAGTTGTAAAAGAAATTAAGTTGGATTTCCCGGGTACCTCTCCTCAAAATGCAACAGCCGATATTGTGGATATAACGCAAAGAGAAGCGTTATTTGAAAAATACCCCGATGTAGATATTTTAGTTAACAATATGGGGATCTATGAAATTATGCAATATGAGGACGTTGACGATGAAGTCTGGGAACAATACTTTCGCACTAATGTTCTTGCTGCAAATGGATTATCTAAGTTTTATTTACCTGGAATGTTGAACAATGATTATGGCCGGATTATCTTTATTGCCAGTGAAGAAGCCGTTATGCCTTCAGGACAAATGCCTCAGTATGCAGTGACAAAATCAATGCTGCTATCGCTGTCTAAAAGCTTGTCCAAATTGACAACAGGAACAGAAGTTACAATCAATACGATCTTGCCAGGACCGACACTCTCTGAAAATGTACAGCACATCATTGAGGGGATTTACGCTAATGACGATATATCGTTTTCCGAAAAAGAGAAAAAATTTATGACTACTAATCTGCCTCAATCTGAAATACAGCGGTTTATCAGGCCTTTTGAAATTGGAAGACTAGCTGCATTTGTATGCAGTCCTTATGCATCCGCCTTTAAAGGTTCTCCGATCCGTATGGATGGGGGAATGGTACCGACTATTTTTTAAAAGTGTTGAATGGGCCTTTAGCCTCAGGCACACCTACAATTACTCCCTATATTTATTAGGGCTTCTTTGAAAATTTGCTCTAACTTTTCAGTAGTTTCGCCTTGATACTGAATCTTAGTTGTATCTTTCAAAGGTACTTTTCCATAATAAACACCTTTGACAAAGTAAATATTAGAATCCGTTAAACTCTTATCCAAGAAAAGTAAGTACTCTTCATTTTCATTCATAAGTTGGTATCCTTCAATTCCATAAACGAAAGTACCTTCTTGTGTTTTGTTCATTGCTCCGTTTTCCTGAACTATAATTTCTGAACCGACTTCAATATTTTTATTGTCAGATTTAAATACTTTATTCACCTTTATAGCGGATTGAGTTCCATAGCTTAGTACTTCCCCTTTAGGGTTCTTATTAAGAATTGTTTCTACAACATGATCTTTGGTCCCCTTAATAATTAATTCTGCAGATGTATCTAACTCATTAAAATCTGCATAACTAATGACTTTTGCTGATGAATTGATGTATTGTACGCTGTCTTCGGCTTTGTTATTTGAAAGAGCCATGAAAGAAACAACTAACAGAGCTACAGCACTAATAGATAGGATATTATACTGTCTTTTCATAAGTGGACTACCTCCTTTAATTTTATAATGTCAGAAGATGTATCGTTAAGCGAACGTGCAGGATAGTTTAATTAACTTCGCGAATACCTCCAATATAGAAATTTCGTGAAGCTGGGGGTAATGTTGTGGGAATGGATTTTACGGCCTATTTTGGCCATAGTTTTACTGAAAATGATATTCACAAACTGTGTCATGCACTGAGTTCTGAAAAGTTGGTCTATATAGATCAATTTATTAAGCATTTATATCCCTATAATCCAAAAAATATAGGTAAACCATGGCAGGTTGTGCCGGATTCAATTGGAGGAACAATTGAGTTAAATGGTCCATGCGGCATAAACCTTACTTTCTCCGAAAAGGTTTGTTACTTCCATCACTACATTAGGTGGGATAATTTTCTATTAGATGATGACAATCAACTCTATCTTAGGAAGGTTTCGTTTGATCTAGCCAATTATTTGTCAGCCTCATTCGCAATTTACGTACCAGATAGTGGGGCAAGAGAATCAGGAATCTTAGATTTTATATGGGATGATAGAAATGAAGACATACAATTTATAAGGGACTGGCTCCTGCAAAGATGTGGCGAACCAAAGGAAAGAATAAAGGATATTTATCAGGAGTATGACGACTACTGTGCCTCAGAAGGATACTACATAGATTTTTTTCAGGATATTAAGCATATTGGAGGTTGACTTAAGAAGCCCCCTGAGAGGATAGGGAACTAATGGATTGGTCGAAGCAAAGAGTATTGATCAGAAGTTTTATAACTCCAGAACTAAAGCGCAGAATTGATATACATGAGACAAGGTACCATAAGGCTCATGATGGATTTGGAGAAGTTTGGATAACACTTGATGGAAAGAAAATTTTTGGAGGTGGATATTATCACTGGCATGTGAGCTCTTTGCCAGAAGATGCAGCATTACAAAATGGATATCATGAAGATTTTTATAAAATTAATATAGAAACAGAACAAATCGAAAGAATTATGAAACTTGGACTTCATGAGACGTCACATATTACTAAAAATCTAAGAAATTATCTCAATTCACCATTTAACGAGATAATGAAATCTAATAATCCTATTTATAAGGCATTCGGTATCATTGATAGAAGACTTGGCAGGAAAAGCTTTCAACGAATAATTTTGTCCGAAAATGAGCACCCACTAGTAAAAATATTTTATGAATTACGTAAAGAACAATTTGAAAGCTAGTTCGACAGGGGAGTGGAAAACGAATGGATCACCCTAATCTGCCAAGAGATAAGCATGATAATAAAAGTGTTGAAATACTGTCTCGCTCAGAAGGGTCAGTGGTTATTCCTTTATTACCAGAACTCTTAACATGGGTGCAGGACATGAATTGGCCTATAGCCATAGAAGTTGTTGAGATATTACTCAAATATAGGATTGAAACGATTCCGCACGTCAAAATGATTCTTTCTCAAAATGACACTGGCTGGATAAATAACATCCTTAGGTATTTAATCAGCGAATGGGATACGGAGTTTGTCTCAAGATTGTCTGCAAGTTTACAGGAACTGGCGCAAACTATGGATAACTATGAAGATACGGATTTGCTGTCCATTGAAATTTTAAACACTCACCGTCTGATTGAGACAAATGAAGCAGTAGCACTTTTAGTAAGAAAACAGAGTGAAACAAAAGGTTATCTCGAAAACTTTACAGCAGAACAAAAAGTCATATTTTTGGAGTTGGAAAATGAACGGCTAGATATTCTAAACACAGAAGGTAAGCGAATCGTTAATTACGTAAAGGAAAATAGTGAGTCCTTGAATCAAAAATACCAGTACGAAAATTTGCTTCGCCGTCAGCAAGAAATTGAGGTGAGGATAAAGAATCTGTAACGTAATAACATGTATTACATTATTAATTTATCTCTGGTATAGTGGAATCAGAAAATGCGTACAATGCAAAGAGAGCCGTGCTGTTACACGACTCTCCGGTGCAATAGCCGCTTTTAAGGGCGGCGGCTTTATACAGGCACTACCCAGAGAAATAGGTCGCGATCCTGGTCAAAGGGCGGCCTATTTCTTTTTGAGGTAATTTAGCCAGAGCAATAATGAACATGCCGAACATGAACATCAGTGACAACGCTTGGATATGTCTTCCAGAAATTCGATATGAAACAGCCATAAGAGATGATAACATAGTTGCGCCCCACAAAACATCCAGTATTCTCGTAGAAAAATTTATCGGTTCCTTGTGTTTCATGCGAATATCGCATAAATATCAATATGAAGTCTCCCGTGCATTAAACTGGAATAAAACAGTGATAAACGGGAGGTTATATGAGAAGTATTTTAGAGGATTTTTACTATGGGAAGGTACAGCCTGATGAATCTACTAATCCTAATGATCCAAAGGCCCGGCAAATGAATCGGGAAGTCAGTGACCTCATGTTAAAGTATCAAAAGAATTTGCCGCAAGCAGAATTTGAACAGCTTGAGAAACTGCTTGATCTGGTAGGCGAATTGAACTCAATGCACGCGGCAGCGGCGTTTATAAATGGGTATCGAACAGGTGCATTAATGATGATTGAAGTATTCAGTGAGGAGAAGGAAACTGGCCCTAAGTAGCTTTTAGATAAAAGCATTCTGGAGGGATCGCTGATGGTATCTGTAATACACAAGTAAAACCAAGCCAGAGCGCGGAGTGATTCGCTAGGGCTTGGTTTTTTTGTTAAATGCAAATTATTCATCTACTAAAAGCATGGAAAAATCCGATTAATATGTATATGTAATCAAATAAATCGAAAGGATGTTTTATATTAAAAAATACATAAAAGTTGTTATTTCCATTTGTGCAACCTAAATATCGGGATTCATGGTCCCCTCTGCATTTCTAGGGTACATTTTCAATGTTGGAGGGGGATATATTCCAGGAGATAAAGAAGCTATGAGAATGTACATGTGGATTCTTATCGTAAGCTTGTTGATGTTTATTCTATCAATAGTTTGGTCTAAAAAATATATGTATTGTATTGTGTCGTTTTTATCTGCTTCACTTTTTTGGATATTTTATATTTCAGTCTAAAATCAAGGTGTCCAAAGAAAATAAAGTTGTAGACTGAGAAAATAAAATATTAGACTGGTGGTGCTTCATTAAGCTAACGGCAGGATAAGGAATTTTTGGAAGATTATTGATATAATAGAAAGGTGGGAGATTTTTGATAGAAACAAAACGTCTTATAATTAGAGAAATGGTGCAGTCCGATTATGATGCATTGTGCGGAATATTGTGTGATGAGGAAGTAATGCGTGCTGCTTATGAAAGTGCATTCAACTTAGAAGAAGCACAAAATTGGCTTAACAGACATCTTAAAAGATATGAAGAATATGGTTTTGGACTTTGGGCTGTTGTATTAAAAGAAACAAACGAAATGATTGGTCAATGTGGCTTGACAATGCAAGGCTGGAGAGAAAAAGAAATTTTGGAAATAGGATTTTTGTTTCAAAAAGCGTATTGGCACAAAGGTTACGCAACAGAAGCGGCAATTGCTTGCAAGGAATACGCTTTCTCAGTTCTTAATGAAAATAGGATTTATTCTATTATTAGGGACACAAATATAGCCTCTCAAAAAGTTGCTGTTCGAAACGGTATGAATATTATTGATAAAGATACTAAGAATTTTAGAAATATAGATATGGAATTTTTTCTGTATTCTGTAGAGCGAACAAAATGAGCAGGTGAAATTGAAAAAGGTTTCCATGATGAACCCATATACTGTTTGAAATTGAGCTAACGGAAAACGTTAGTTCAATGAAGACAGCGACAGTCTAGGACTTTATTTTCTTCTGACACAAGGCTATGATAAATCCTAATGTTGATCTTTACGATAAGAAAACCGCCTCGTTGAAGAGGCGGCTTATTGAACTATCGGACCCGTTAGTTGAGTCTCTTTAATTTGGTTTTTCATTGATTTCCGTTAAAGTCACTTATTTATTACCGAGTTGTTCCGCCAAACCAATTAGAAGTCCTTCAATTCCACGAATGTAGCAGAGCCGATACGAGTTCTCGTACTGAACCACTTCGCCAACGAGCTGAGCACCATGCTTAGTGAGCCTGGATACCATTTCGTCAATGTCTTCAACGGCGAACATGACGCGTAGATAACCGAGGGCATTTACAGGAGCAGTTCGGTGATCTGATATAGCAGGTGGGGTGAGAAATCGCGAAAGCTCAAGTCGGCTGTGGCCATCTGGGGTAACCATCATAGCAATCTCTACACACTGTGAACCCAGCCCGGTTACGCGACCAGCCCATTCACCTTCGACAGTAGTTCGCCCTTCGAGCTTCAGGCCAATCTCCTCGAAGAAAGAAATTGCGTTATCAAGGGATTCTACGACGATGCCAACATTGTCCATTCTTAGTAATTTGCTGTTTGCCATAGCTTTATCTCCTTATGTGTACAAATGTATTACCTGAGCATCTTCATATTTATTCCACCAATGATTACTATTTTATTCCAAACAAAGTTTAACTAAATATTCTAATAAAGAAACGAGTGAACAACATGAACAATGATGAACAACTCCTCGAACGCTTCGGAATAGAGCCGGAAAACCAGCATCGAGACAGCATCCGGCAGCTTTTACAGGCAGAAATCAAGAATGAAGCTTCGGAGGACAATGAGTATTTAAGAACACTGTGCATCCTGCTGTTCTCCATCGGAATTGTTGAGGACACTCTGCTGATATGGGCGGCCAAAAGGAAAAACTTCGACGCCAGCGCTTATATCGACGTTCAGCTTCTCTGCGGCGCAGGTGTCAAGGAGACTATGAAATATCTGCAGGCTCAGCCGAATGAGGAAGCTCAGAAGCAATTAGCATACCTGCAACAGTGTGAGCCTTATGATTTGGAGGATTTTTCAAAAAAGGAATGGATGGACGGCTATAAAAGCTATTATGGACTTGATCATTGATACTTTACCTGGAAATTCCGGCTGTCAAAATAAACAAGATCCCCGCTGTCATAATGCCACACGGCCTTCAGGTGGGTAGGTTGCCTAACGCCGTCAATAAGCTTGTAATCCTCCATATATGCTGACCATCGCACCCGCTGCTTGGTACCGTCCATTCCGATGGCGGTGCGGTCGTCCGTTGTGAAGGACAGGCATTCACCGTTGTCGCGGAAGCTGAAAATTCCACCCGCTGTAATGCCGTAGTAAGAAATATTCGCTCTGGCATGAGTATCGTCGATGGGTTCCCAAGTGATATAGCTCTGTATAGCCGCACTCGGCAGCAAGAGAGTTTCCGACAAAAAAGTAACCAGACTTGCCTGATCCATTTCCTCGCCCCGCTGGTTGAAGAGAGTGAACATTTTAGCTAGAACGCCCTTCATACTGCCTTCGCCGTCTACATAAGAATCAAGGCCCTGAAAGGGGATACCGTACATTTTTGTATCAATTAGGGCAATTCTGGTTGGCTGCTGAACGAAGTTGTATTGCGTGTAGTCTATCGAAATAGCAGGCTTCTTAGGGGACAGAATGAAGTTTACCTTTGAAAAAATGATGTTCATCGAAGACATTTTAGGTTTGCCGGTAAATCCGCCGGTCTCAAAATACTTCCGCACAGGGGACGGCAGCGGCTTCCAGTCTTCATGTGTAAATACCACGTCCGAAATGGCCGCACGGGCAAGCTGCTCTTCAGCGATCTGCTGGAAATCTGCTTTTAACCGAGGAAACATGATTTTTCTACTCCTTTTCTTCATCGGCAGCATCAGTCTCCATTCGGGAGATGTTGTCAGCGAGCCGGGTCAGACCGCTGTATAGGCCGCCAGTCAACCCGGCATCGAAGGAGTGGAACAAAGCCTCCATGAACTGATCTTCCCGCGCACTTCTTCCCGCAAAATAAACCATACATTTCTCCGTAAGCTGCAACCGGACCATACGCGCATCGCTGCTATCCTTTGTGAGGGTGACAAATCCCTGCTTCTCCAGAATCAGAGCCATCTTCTTCACATTTTGCCGGGAGCTGCCGATCATTTCGGCAACATCGCTCAAGGTGGGAGCGGGCGACCCGCTTTTCAAAATGATAGCGATCAGCAGCCACTGCTTCATCGTCATTCGATCGTCCAATTTGTCGCCTAGCACTTGCAGACGGTTGGCTAGCGTGAGAATAGCGCCCAGTATGTAAGCTTGCTGCTCTTTTTCGTCCAATGCGTTCATCTCCTAGTACAGTATCCGTTCTAATTCGGAGCCTTTGTAGTTTGGGGAGAAAGGGATTCGTCGTATCCATCCTCCTGTTCCTTAACGGACCATAATGCCCTTATTTTCCCAAAAGGAATACATGTAGCCGAGCTAACGGACTGTAACGCGCTTATCGTCTCTTCAACAGGTATATTTGGGGTGAATGACTGCCTTTAAAGGCTCTGGAGTCCGTTGACTTACGAAAAAATGACTTCCAGTAGAAATAAGAGCCGCCAAGTCCGTTAAAAACAGGGAGACTCTTCCAATCAGGAGATGACTCTGTTCGCGGGGCCAGATACGCCTGCATTGTGATTTCTACACCCTAATCCATTTGGCGGAGCATCGTTTGAATTCCAACATTTAGAGTCTGACGTTCTGCTAGTGTTAAAAAGGTAACCTATTACGATTTTATTATACGTAACAGGTTACCTTTATGTCTACCTTTATTTAATGATACCAGCGCTGGTCATAGCCATACTTCGTTAAAGTCCTCTTTTTTCCTCAAGATCCGTCACTCTGCGTATAACTCTCTTGAATTATGGGTTTGTTCTGCAACAATTGGACAGAAGCCGGGGTTCGAAGTACATAACGCTTCGGTGAATTCCGGCTCAGGCTTGGAGAGCTTGGCAAAATAGCTGCTGAGGATGTGATTGAGGTTAATGGCTCCATTCTGGAATGGCTGGGAAGAGAGGGACTGCACATGGCTGTAGTAGTAGCGTTTCTCCCGTCTCGGCAGCTTGTAAATCGAAGGCGGAGCGTGTGTCACAATGTCGAAAGGATTGGCAATGCGGTGGCTGGTCTGGACGTATTTGGCACAGGCTTTTGCAAACGCCGGGTCGCCTACACGGGGGGAAGCGAAGGTGTAAAGGCGGGGAGCGGTAAAAGAAGAATTGGCGGCAACATCAACAGCACACAAGGTTGCGAGCGCGCCGCCCAGGCTGTGGCCTGTGATGTAGAGGGTTTTATCGGACGACAGACTGTCCAGCGCAGAGAGGATGCCGCTTCGGGCAGAAGCATAAATGCCTGTGAAGCCGCGATGGGTCAGGCAATCCTCCTTGATGTATTTGAACTGTTTTTGCGAGGCATTGGCATTAGAGATCCAATTAGGCATTGAACTGCTTCCCCGGAAGGCAACAATAATCTCTTGCGGAGCTTCCAAAATAAACCCAAACCGCTCCCATGCCTGGGTGATCGACTTCGCTTGAATTGTGTAATGGACTGAGTAACCGGCTGGAACGGTGAACGCACCGTCCGTGTTCGTAAATTGGTCATAGGTCTGACCGCAGACTGCTGCCAGAAAGATCGCACGCTCTTGAAAATAATTAGTGCTGTTCACCTGAATCCCCGCCTTTCTCTACTATCTATTTATGATGAACCTACTGGATTGGTGCCTAGATGGTGAAATTCATATCCATGCAGCTAAAAGCTACAGCAGTTTGTCTGAAGTTTTGTTGTTCTTGGGTCAAAAATGTTCGCAAATTGTAAAAAATAGCAAAACCATCTTCTATTCCAAAAATTTCTATGTTATTCTATCCACAGCCATCCTTGGCTACAATCGAGTGAAGAGAATGGAGGAATGAAGAATGTTTCAAAGCTTCCTGCGTCTGCGCAAAACATGGACAAGCCTGGCGATTGCCGCTATGCTGGCATCGGCTGTAAGTATCGCGCCGGTCCGGGCCAATGCGGAAGGGGCATCCGATCCCGCGCCTAGTATTACCCCGGCTACGGCGAACGGCAAGAAGGTGCTGTTCGACAATACGCATGCCCAGACAGCCGGTGCGGCGGATTGGGTGATCGACGGCGGCTTCTCGGATTTCGCCAACGGGCTGGCAGCTCAAGGCTACTACGTTAAAGAGCTTCGCAAGAGCACGCCGATTACGTTATCCGATTTGTCCGGCTACGATGTGTTCGTCATTCCTGAAGCAAATATCCCGTACAAGACTTCCGAGCAGAGCGCACTGCTTAGCTATGTGCAGGGCGGGGGCAGCCTTTTCTTCATCAGCGACCATTACAATGCGGACCGGAACAAAAACCGCTGGGATGCCTCTGAGGTCTTCAACGGCTATCGCCGGGGAGCCTGGGCAAATCCCGCGCTTGGCATGACTACGGAGGAAGCGGCTTCGTCCGCGATGTCCGGGGTTGCCAGCTCGGACTGGCTCGCCTCCAATTTCGGTGTGAGATTCCGCTACAACGCGCTCGGAGATGTAACGGCAAGCAGCATTGTAGCGCCATCGCAAGCGTTCAATATTACAAGCGGGGTATCCAGCGTAGCGGTTCATGCCGGATCAACACTTGCCATCACCGACCCGACGAAGGCGAAGGGAATCGTCTATGTGCCGACAACGTCTACCGCCTGGTCGAGTGCAGTGGATGCCGGAGTCTATAACGGCGGCGGAGTTGCGGAAGGACCATTTGTCGCTGTAGCCAAGGTCAGCGCAGGCAAAGCGGGCTTCATTGGAGATTCTTCCCCTATCGAGGACGCTTCCCCTAAGTACAAGCGAGAAGAGACAGGCGGATCGAAAACGACATACGACGGGTATAAGGAGCAGGACGATGCCACTCTCTTGATCAACATGGTGAACTGGCTCGCGACACCGGAGAGCTATACTTCACTCTCCTCGGTACCCGGGCTAACGCTGGATACAGCCACTTCGTTATACAATTGGGAAGCGCCTGCCAGTTCTACGGAACCGCAGCCGGAACCTTGGGCTGCGCCGGCTGCCGGTTACAAATGGTATGATTCCTCCACCTTCAAGGCAGGCTCTTATGGCGCCGGTTCAACCTCCAACCCGGCGCCGGCGTACGCATTCGGCCATCAGGCGACGCTTCCGAATCAATATGAGTTTCAGGTGGTAGTCACCCTTACGGGTCTTACAGCCGGATCGACAACCTCCGGTTATAGCCTGGGAGTGTACACCAGCTCCGGGACGCAAGTCGCGAAGGTTAAGAACAGCGATGGTTCGTGGCCGTCATCCTATGGCTATAGCTCAACATTTTCACTGACGGCCAATTCCAGCGGTGTTGCGACCAAGACCTTTACTGTAACCATCAATCCGAACACCACCGGTGCGGCCAATATGCGGCTCCGATTGAACGGTACGGCAAAATACACCGAACCCGTGACGATAGCGAATGTTCCAGTTGAATAGTTACAGAGCGCAACCATAATATCCAAGGCTTGAGAGAATGGCTAAATGCCGTATCTCAAGCCTTTTTTGTGTGATCGTAGGCCCGCTTCTACGTCCGGGGACCGAGACATAAATGCGCTTGGAGACCGTTAAGCTGCTCAATCCTTGGCGTTATAATGAAGCAGCACTAAGGAATCAATGGCAAGTTTATATTCAGTTTAAATTAGCCATTTATGATCCTTGCATAACGAACGTTTAGGAGGAGTAACAAATGAGTCAACACTCACAAGCTGGTTCACAATCAAGAGACTGGGCCATCGAAGCCCGGGGGCTTGTCAAGGATTTCGGGGACAACCGGGCGGTGGATGGGGTGGACCTGCAGGTAGCTACGGGTTCGATTTACGGTGTGCTGGGTCCCAACGGAGCCGGGAAAACTACAGCGGTCAGAATGCTGGCAACGCTGCTGAAACCGGATGCCGGTTACGCGCGGATATTCGGGCATGATGTAGTAAAGGAGCCGCAGATCGTGCGTCAATTGATTGGTGTGACCGGCCAATACGCATCAGTGGATGAGTCGCTTAGTGCAACTGAGAATCTGGTGATCTTCTCCCGGCTGCTCGGGCTGGGACGAGCCGAAGCGTACCGCAAGGCAGCGGATTTGCTGGAGGAATTCGGTCTCAGTGAAGCGGCTAAGCGCCCGCTCAAAAAATTCTCCGGCGGGATGCGCCGGCGGCTCGATTTGGCTGCAAGCCTGATCGCGCAGCCGCCGCTTATTTTCCTAGATGAACCGACGACGGGCCTCGATCCGCGCACACGCAATCAGATGTGGGATACGATCCGGCGTTTGATTAAAGCCGGTTCAACCGTTTTGCTAACCACACAATATCTTGAAGAGGCAGATCAGCTCGCGGACCGCATTGCTGTAATTGATCATGGCCGGGTGGTCGCTGAGGGAACGGTAGATGAGCTGAAATCATCAGTCGGTACCTCATCCTTACAATTACGAGTTCAGAATCCGCTGCAAATGGAACTAGCAAGACAGACCGTTGAACAGGTGCTGGGAGTAAAGAGCAGTATCTCTGCGGAAGCCGCAAAGATTACTGCGCCTATGGGGAACGCCGATCGGGTCACCGACTTGTTGATTGCTCTCCGTGAGGTGGGGGTTTCTTTGGCGGAGCTGAGTGTGCAGAAGCCGACGCTCGATGAGGTGTTTCTGAGCATTACAGGCCACGGGGCAACAGAACAATCAGCTTCTTCGTCTGCCCAATCAATTCAAATGGAGGGACAAACCATATGAATACATTAATTAAGCCAGGCGCCACGCGCCAATTGAAAAACCGCACAAGCTTCAGACAGTCAGTACGCAATTCACTTACAATGGCTTACCGGGGCTTGCTGAAAATCAAACGCACTCCAGAGCAGTTGTTTGACGTCACACTTCAGCCGATTATTTTCACCCTGATGTTTACTTATATCTTTGGCGGGGCAATCTCTGGCGATGTCCAGAATTATTTGCCGGTGATCATCCCGGGGATTCTAGTCCAGACCGTAATCGGCACTTCGATTGTTACAGGTGTCCAACTGCGTGAGGATATGGAGAAGGGCGTATTTGACCGGTTCAAGTCCCTGCCGATCTCACGGATTGCTCCACTTGCGGGAGCGCTGCTGGCGGATACGGTGCGGTATACCATTGCGACTGTGCTCACTTTCGTAATGGGGTATATCATGGGCTTTCGTCCTGAAGGCGGACTCGGATATGTTGCGCTCGCGGCTCTGCTTGTAATCGGCTGCTCATGGGCGGTTAGCTGGATCTTTGCCTTCTTCGGTGTAATCGCGCGTACGGCTTCCAGTGTACAGGGAATATCCATGCTCGTGCTGTTCCCGTTGACCTTCCTCTCCAATGCCTTTGTGCCGGTCAATACGATGCCGGACTGGCTGCAGTGGTTCGTCAACGTGAACCCGATTTCGCATCTGGTGTCGGCTGTCCGGAATCTTGTTAACGCAGGAACGATGGGCTCAGATATTGTCTACTCCCTTGTAGGTGCCGCAGCTATCGTAGCGATCTTTGCACCGATCACCGTGCGCGCATACATGCGCCGTACGTAATAGCAAGTGATCATCAGGTAACCCTTATTGATGGGGGTTGCCTTTTTTTTGGCTGCTTAAGCTATTCCAACAGGTAAACGATGTGAAATCTCATTGAATGATTGAGAAAATTATGGAGCTTGACCATATTGGAATCAATGTACGGTATGCACTAAACCATAAACCGGGTGTATTGTTTCTGCATTTTAGCGGCGGGAATTTGCATATGTGGGACGGGGTGGGTTATGGAATGATAACTTCTTAGCCTTCTTTGAAAATAGTCTGCAACAGTTGCCAAACGGTGAGTATATGTATTGCTACCTAAACCGCGTTAGACAGAGTATGTTCAAAAATACTGGGATCTAAAGTTCGAACAATACTACACAAAGGTACAATGCCCTGTGTTATTTCTTCCCAGTACTGAAGAGTGGGCGGACGAGAAAATCAGAAGCAGTATACATGCATTCGCTGGTCTGGTAGAGGAACACGAAATTGAGCATATAGATAATTCTAACCATGCCTATGTCTGGCTGCTGCTTCATTAGCCCCTGATTGTATTTGTCTATGTGTAATGTTAATCTAAACAATAGAGATGCAAATAAAGGAGCTTAAACCTTATCATGTGGATTACTCTGTAAAGATTAACAGTTCGAAAAGATGCCTTTAATAGTGGCTACACTATTTTATTAGGCATGCTTTTCTTTAATCTTACAGGGTATGCAGGGAAAGGTGTCTCATCAACCCATTCTGCGGATACCTAATGGTATCCGCTTTTAATTTCATGGGAAACCGCATCTCTATTGATTCTTACCTGCGTATCCTCCTAATAATGAATGGAGGAACTTTATTATGAGACCTAAGTTAGTCTTGATTGAGGGATTACCAGGATTCGGGAAAACAACAACGGCTCAACTAGTTCATGAAATTCTTACGGAAATGAACATTAAATCTCAACTGTTTTTAGAAGGAAATCTAGAACATCCTGCTGATTATGATGGTGTCGCCTATTTTCAGAAAAATGAATTTGATAAATTATTGAATACCCATGAAACGTTCAAAGATTTGTTGAGTAATCTTGTAATTAAACATGGCGACAATTACTTCTTAGAATATCGGAAAATAAAAAATGAATACGAGTCAAGTTTTCCAGATGAATTGCTACATGCAGTTGTCAAAAATGATGTTTATGAACTGTCGCTAGACCGAAACAGGAAACTGATAACAGAGAAATGGAAGAAGTTTGCGGAGAGTGTTTTGAAAGGTACAGACACCTTTGTTTTTGATTGTTGTTTTTTACAAAACCCTGTAACCCTGGGGATGATTAAAAATGCAGCAAAGAAGGAAGACGTTATAAGTTATGTTTTAGAACTGGCAACAATTGTGGAGCCGCTGAATCCATTGTTGATTTACGTCGAACAGGACGATCTTGAACATTCATTCAGAAAGGCTGTAATGGATAGACCCCAAGAATGGTCAGAGGGATTCATTGAATATTATACAAGCCAAGGATATGGAAAAAAACATAGTTACAAAGGTTTAGAGGGAACTCTGCAAATTCTTAAGGCAAGAAGGGATTTGGAAGAAGAAATATTTAATGGAATAAATATAGCCAAGAAAAAAGTGGACAACTCTTCGTATGATAAAAGCAAATATAAGCAAGTTATAGTGGAGGTTTTATCAGAATATTTTGGCGCAACAAACTAACGAGAGTCTAGGTTATGTGAAAAATACGCAAATCTTATATGTGAGGGTGATTCGTTTGCAGCAAGGAATCATTGTGTTGATGAACGGAACTTCAAGTTCAGGGAAGACTAGTATTTCTATGGAACTGATGAATCAGAAAGAGATTCCTTTTCATCATTTATCCATAGATGCTTTTTTTGGTAATTACAATGATTTTATTGATAATAATTTTCCGGATATTGAACCTACAAGAGAAGTAGACGATGTCGGTAAAATACTTTTTGATCCCATAAACTCAGTTTATTATGCAACAATTAAGTTGTTTTCAGAAATGGGTTTAAATGTAATCGTCGATACCGTAATCGACAATGACAAGAGGTTTAATGATTGCCTTGATGTATTGTTTGGTCATCCAACATTGTTTGTAGGCGTATTATGCTCGAAAGAAGAACTCACAAGAAGAGAGCAAATCAGAGGAGATCGACAAATTGGACTAGCGAATTCCCAATACGACCAAATCTATTCCTTTAATGAATATGACCTTACAGTAAATACTGAAGCATTGAGTCCCACAGAAAGTGCCGAAAAAATACTAGGCTTTATTAAATCCGGTCAGGAATACTCAGTATTTAAGAAATTAAGTAAACGAAATATTAGTGTTTCCTAGATAGCAATTCATCAGATACAGAGGGCAGATTCGAATCCTCCCAAAAAAATGTGATCATGTATAGCAGCCGATGGGCTGCTTTTTAAATGGGAAAAACAAGAAACCTATCAGAGGAATTTGCGTCTATACATCACAGGAGTATTTACAACCGGAAAGGACGGAGGATTATGGTTAAAAAATGGCTGATCGCCCCAATACTTGCCGCCTCATTACTTATAGCCCCAATTACAGATGCTGCTTCAACTGCTTATTTCAAGTATACCTTGGAGGGTGGGGGAGCAAGTACCAGTTCGGCGCTGCTTAAGAATGGAATTACCTATGTACCAACCAGTCACTATGAGTCGCTAGGGCTTCGGGTCACATGGGATAAGTCCCATCAAAAGGCGCAGTTTATAGGCTGGAACAAAAAGATTGGTGTTCGTCTTGGGAGTACCAAAGGCGTTCTTGACGGTGCAATCGTTGATCTTGGAGGTATTCCTTTTGTATATGGTGAACAATTGTATGTACCCGCCCGTTTCCTGGTCCGTTCCCTGGGCGGTACTACGGTGAGCTGGGATTCAGCGCAGGGCGTCTATACTGCACAAGGGCTGAAGACTTTTGACAGCGTAAGCGCAACCTATGCCGGAAAACAATATACCGTGGATAAACAAACCGGGAACCTTTATGTCAACGGCCCATCGGGCGAACCCAAATTGCTCGCGAAGCTCGGGCCTAAGCTTTACGATATGGTTCAGTTTGATTTCCAAAAGACCCCAAAGGGCCTGATTTACCTGACAATTACGGATGTTTACGGAGAGCCGCATATCAACAATGCATGGTATACGCTGATTCTCAAGGATGGAGTAGTTATCCGACAGGATAACGTAAAATACTGGAAGAGATATGGAGATAACGTGAAAATGTATGGCAATACCCTGGTGCTTACAGATGGCCAAAAACTCCGGCTGATTGAAGACGGAACGGGGAAAGTAACGGAGACGCTTGACTTAGTCAAGCTTGGCGGCGAAGCCGATACGTATTTGGTTGAAGGAATGGATGATGATTTTCTGCTGATTCGTCCGAATCAGAAGGGTATCCTCAAGCTGATCGAACGCAAGACAGGAAAACAGACGTTATTATACCAAAAGCTCCTCGACGCCGAGCAGCAAGAGTATGCAGAAACGAATGATCTTCCGTTCTTTGGGGACAATCTGAAATTCGTGAAGCGTGAGGGGGATACGCTGCTGTTTACGAACGAGTACGTGCGGGATGGTAAGGTTTATAAATATATTTTGAAGTAGAAGGAAAGGGGAAACCCATTTGAAACAAGCGTTAATTATTATTGATGCGCAGCAAGAATTGATAGATGGGAACCAGGAGGAAAGTGCTGTATTTAACAAGGAGCACGCAGCAAAAAGGTGAAACTGCTGGCCCAGTTTAAAGATCAGGCGGCAGGCGCCTATTACAAAGGAATGCTCACCCTGGGCTGAACGGATGGGAATTCCTTTGTACCAATTTCATGAAGAGATAGTTGAGTTGAAAAAACAAAGTAGTTTCGATTGAAAACTTTTTGCAGTAAAACTAAGTTCACGATTTTTATGAATAATAAGGCCATGCGAAAAGCTCATTTCGGAATGAAAAGGAAGGAGCTTTAGTGTGCCAGTCTTTAGTTCGTTGCTGATAGCTATTTTAGGGACTAAGGCAAAGCCTTTTCCACAGCTTACATATTGCTTTAACATCTCAAGACTGGATAGCTCTAACGCATCTTTCACCATAATCCCGGCATTTTTTAAAACATCTACAGCAGTCGTATGATACAAACAAGATGTACCGCTACTTATAAAAACCTCGTCATTTAGAATCTGCACTCCCGCATTTTCCACTTTCCGAGCGACATCCTCAGATGCAGCAAAAACGATCGTCTCATCAATAATTGGGTAAAAAAGAATTTCATGGCGATTTGGATTTTGAGGGACAATTCCAAAATCCAGCTCATAATCCAGTACTCCTTTTAGGATGTCTTGATGCGCTCCTTGTTCAATACGCAAATTTACGTTTGGAAAGTTTCTGGCGTATTCCTGAACAAAGGGAAGCATACGTGTAAGAAAAAAAGATTCCTGTGTTCTAATGCGTATTGTTCCGCAGGGCTGATCCAGTTCTTTCATACTTTCTTTAAGGGATTGGCTTAAATGAACATACTGATAAGCATATTTGGAAAATACCTTTCCCGCTTCCGTAAGTTCTATCCCTCGTGGATACCGGTGAAACAATTTTTGTTCGCTGATTTTTTCTAATTGTTGGATATGCGTGGTTACTGTGGACTGAACATAACCTAAGCGATCCGCAGCACGGCTGAAGCTTTTTTCTTCAAGTAAAGCAATAAAGGCCAGAAAAAAACGACCTTCTAATAAATCTATCACATCTATCACCTTTCTGTATTTCGATTTGAAATAGTAGGCATTCAATTTATTCGTTAGTCAAATACATGCTTTTATTATACGATAACCTTAGTTCAAAGCCAATTACCGTAACACCATCAAATCACGGAACCATAATACTGTTGATTTAGAAGGAGATGTAAAAATGAAGATTAGTTATCATAAGCAGAAGGTTGGAGATGTCGAAGTTTTTTTTCGTGAAGCTGGGCCTAGAGACGGTCAAGTTATTTTATTATTACATGGGTTTCCATCTTCAAGTCATATGTTTCGCGACCTAATTCCCAAACTGGCAGAACAGTACCGTGTGATTGCCCCTGATCTCCCTGGATTCGGTCTTACTGCAACCCCACCGCGCAGTCAGTTTAAATTCACATTTGATAGCCTTTTCCAGGTCATTGAAGGTTTTACTGAAGCATTAGCTCTCAAGCAGTATGTGCTTTATGTGTTTGATTACGGTGCACCTGTTGGTTATCGCTTGGCAGTGGCTCACCCGGAAAGAATTCAAGCAATTATTAGTCAGAATGGCAACGCATATACTGAGGGATTTAGTGATGCATGGGGATCCTGGGAGACATATTGGCACTCTCCAACACCTGATAATCGTGAAGCATGTCGCGATTCCTTGACCCCCGAGACCATTCGTAACTTTCAGTATCTACATGGAGCTGATGCCAGCCTTGTTTCGCCAGACGGGTATTCCTTGGATATTGCTTACATGTCGCGCCCGGAGGCTGAAGAAATCCAACTGGACTTGATTCTTGATTATAGAACAAATGTAGATCGTTATCCTGACTTTCAGGCTTATTTCCGTAAGTATCAACCTAAACTTTTAGCCGTATGGGGACAAAATGATCCTGCCTTTCTCCCTGCTGGAGCTGAAGCTTATAAGCATGATATTCCATCTGCGGAAGTCCATTTACTTGATACCGGGCATTTTGCTCTCGAAACACATGCTGAAAAGATCAGTGAGCTAATTCAACAATTTTTAAAAAAGTTAACAACAACCTGAAATTTCAATGAACCCATTGATCCAATGTCGATGAGGTTAAGCGCTGAGAAGATTGAGCTTGGAAAATATCCAGCAAGGCACTAACTCTCCGTTAGTGTCTTTTCCTATTTTATAAACAAACCTTTCCGGTTAAGCTGCAACTCACTTGAGGTTGTCTGTATGATTAATTCCTCTACAGCGGATAAGGTTGCAATTGTGCAGACAACAGTTGTCCATATGGAAGTATAGATGTAAGGAAGGCATAGGGGAGTGATGAAAAGAATAAAGCCGGTGAGCTTATTGCCGTAGGTATGAATACTCGCGTAGGTTTTGAATTTGTACAGGGCTGTTATGACCGATGCTGCACGGATGACTGCGATGATTAAGATCCATAGGATGATTCCACGGGTAAGTCCAAGGAAGGGATAGAGCGTATATAATGAGACCCCTACCATTATAGTGTCGGCAGCGGAGTCGAGCTTTGCGCCCAACCGGCTTGTTGAGCCCGTCTTTCTCGCAATATGTCCGTCGAGCAGATCGGTAAATGCGCACATTATATAGACAACAAGAAAAGCCGGGCCTAGCGGTTCGAGGAATAACAGTATGAGGGCCATACCGATTCTGCCAAGCGTTATACAGTTAGGTACCGCTTTCATCGGGGGCACCGCCTTTGTGCAGGGATGTATCTTAGTATATCATTGGAACCCACCCTCTTCTAGTCTGGGGGGAATAGAGCTGCGGCTGTTTCTTTTGGGTCTGCTTGAGCTTTCCTGGCCGGTGATGTTAAAGACTGAAGGCTAATGGCCAGAAGAAACGCAATAAAGAACAGGATAAAGGAGATGCCGAAGATGAACCTGGCCCCGGTATAAACATATAGCCACCCGAAAAAAACATAGGACAGCATATTGGTTGCCAGCGGCCCCCCTTCAAACACGGAACCGACACGGCCAAGTAAATTCTCTGGAACATAGGTCATTAATAATGTAGACAGCGTTATGCTTAGAAGGGATATCCCGATCCCAATAATAATCCGGCTAAGCAGCATGGAAATGGAGCTGAAGGAGAGCGTAAGCAGCAACAGCCCAAGGGTCATGATCGCTGCTCCCCAAATGTTGATTTGTATGTAATTCTTGAATCTTGCGCCAAGTACATTCAGACCGAACGCACCGGCGAACATGCCAATCCCGCCAGCGGTGCTTGCCCAAGCTAAGAAATTCTGGTCTAAATGCAGCTCATTAACCACGAAATAAATGTTTAACAAGTTGATAGCCCCTGTGCTCATCCCCATAATCGCTAATAAGACAAATAACCGTTTGGTGAGGGGAGAAGAGAGGATATACCGGAATCCTTCCAGCAGGTCTTTCCAAAAAGACGGCACCGGATCAGAATCGGACAGAGCTGCCGGGGGGGCGGGTTTAAGATTTATTTTCAAAATAAGCAAGCTGCCAAAGAAAAAGCAAAATCCGTCTACAATCAAAGAAGTAGATGCCCCCCACCATTGGTAGACAAATGCTCCAATCGCAGGCCCTGCTAGACTTATCAGCGTATCCGCTGTCCGTACAGAAGAGCTGGCTGTTCCATAATCCTCGTTGTCCACGGCAGCGACAGTTAATTTACTGATGGCAGGCTGGAAAAATTGTTGAACGGTACAAGTGAAGGCCAGCATGATTAACAAAAGTGGAATTTGCTCAAACCAGATTAATCCGGCAAGAACAATCGACATCAACGCCCGAATGACTAGAGTCGCTTGCAGCACTTTCTTTGGATTTCTTCTGTCTACCCACGTCCCGGCCAGGGGTGCCATTATAAATACAGGCAGCATTTCAGCAAACAAAAGAGCCGTCCGGTAAAAGACAGCTTGATCCGCCTCCGCAAATACCCAGAATAGGATGGCCCAATTTCTGATTTCATCTCCTACAGAGGATAAGGTTTGAGTGAACCATAATCGGCGAAAGACTCCGTTTTTCAGCATACTCCACAAGAAAAGGCCACCTCTCTATTGGTATTGTCATCTAAGAAGTCAGCAATTGATGAGTATAGAAATGATCGTACACCTGACCGATCCAATCCTGCCGTTCTTCCTCACTGGAGACAAAAGGGTTCTCAAGTGACAGGTTATGTACGACTGTCTGGAAGTCGCCTCCCATATCAATCCGCCGTATAATCGCAATACTTAAATCATCCATGCTCATAACCCGAACGTAGCGGTTGTGACCTTCAGGAGCTGACGCACTCTCCAGTACCAGTAGAATGCATTCTTCATTTCCTTCCAGAAGCTGAATATCGGCAGGAAGAGGTCTGTGCAAATTCAGTTCAAGGATGGAATGGTGTAGCTGGATGACTTTTACGGGTTTAATTTTGTCCTTGTTAAGCGGCCTTGCAGCCTGTTGCATCAGTTCCATTACAGCCTGTTCGTAAGAAAAGAAATCCTTGATGAGCAGTCCGACATCCCCCGCAAGACCTTGGATTAGCTCATCGAGTATGGAAGCTACTTCAGCTTCTTGCGGAGGAGCTGCGTTCGAAGCTAACCTGGTGGAGACAAAATCAATGGTATGGGTGTATGAAGCGGCAGCTTGATGATTCAGATAATACATGGTGCGGAAAAAAGAATGTGCCAAAGGGTAATAGAGCTTTCTAATCCGGTGCAGGATGACGGTATCCACAGACCGCAAGGAGTAATAGTTGCTGAAGATTTGCGGGTATGTGGCAATCCATTCCTTTTCGATCCCGGATAGCTTGAAATCACTGTTCATGTCGTTGGTGCTCCAGAATTGATCATCAAGCACCAAGCCGTCTTTTTCAGCATCATATAATTGGGTTCCAGGAAAAGGCGATAAGTGATGCAATTGCACATCGGCTATACCTATGGAAAACAACCGGACAATCAAATCCAGGGTCTGATTAATATCCTCCTGCGTTTCTTCAGGAAATCCCATAATAAACGAGACCGTACACGAAAGGCCAAGCTGATGAAGCTCCCGGAGCAGGCTAAAGGCCTGATTTAAATCGAGTTTTTTACCAATGACCTTTTGAATGGGCTGGCTGCCGCTCTCAATCCCGAAAAATACGCCGTTGCATCCAGCCTGCATCATATATTCGAACAGTGCTTTATTTACATGGTCGGTTCGGGATGAACAGCTCCAGGTGAAGGACTCGTTGCATTTGATAAGCTCCTGGCAAAAATGTCTGACAAACTGCTGATTAACGGTGAAATTATCGTGCGTTAAGCTGAAATGGGCAATATCCCACCGGTCCCGAACATACTGCATCTCAGCAATGATCCGCGCGGGGCTTTTCGTTCTGTATTTTCGTGAAAAAAATGTTGAAGTGCTGCAAAAGCTGCAATTAAAGGGACAGCCGCGGCCAGCTTCAATCGGAAAATATTTAGGCTCTGAGCTTGTAAAATAAGCATCAATATCATCAATTAAATGGAAAGCGGGAAACGGTGTTTCGTCCAGATCTTTAAGGATCCTCCGTGGCGGATTGGTGTGGACCGCTCCCTCCAAACGAAAGCATAACCCTTCTACATCCTTAAGGGGATGGTCAGACTCCAAGGCTGCAATTAGCTCCGGCAGGGTAAGCTCGCCTTCCCCAATGACGATATAATCGACAGACGGGAAGTGGGTTAACGTTTCTTCAGCTACAAAGCTCGCGTGGGGACCACCCAGGATAATGATTCTGTCCGGGTCCAGCCGTTTGCATTCCTCTGCAATCCTTAGAGCTATGGAGTAATTGCCGCACATCGCAGTTAATCCGAGATATTTGGAAGGCTTATTGAGAATCAATTGTGCAATCTCTAAAAGGGCTGCTGAATCAAAATGGTTTGTGCCCGAATATAGTAAAGCCAAATCAGTGAGGCAGACCTCGTATCCTGCGTCGAGCAGGGCAGCACCTAATACAAGTAGATTCAGAGGAGGATCAAGCGAATCTACAGATGCATTATAGGGTGGACAGATCAATTGGATCATTGCATAGCACCTCACATCAAGAGAAGATTTTAACTTAAAGCAACGAACGAAGAATTCAAAAGCTTAAGATGATCACCAAGATCACGCTTCACATTCCCGCAGTACGTACCCAAGATAGAACCGGTTTTTCTGTCGGCTTGAACGGGGCAATTTCCTGAGCATAGAAAAGCTATATTACATGCGCTGCACTCCGGCTGATTCAAGACATGACGCCCATTCCAGAGCGCCAGCTTTTGTTCATCCAGTTGGAGCTGTGGATAATACGTTCCGAGACTCCACTTCTTATCGCCTATAATGCTGGTGCACGGGTAGATCTGATGATCCGGTGAGAACGTGAATGTTCTTCCTCCGGCAGCCTCGCAAAAGTAAAAATTAGGAAAATAATTATCCGTAGCGATGCCGGTATGTAATGCTTTTTCAAACGGCAGGGAGAGTCTGGTCAAATCACTGTTTAGAGCAGTATTCACAGCTCTTAATTTTTCGATGGGCACGTTCTTTTTGATAGATTCTGTGATCTGATAATTTGGCAGCAGGTTCGGGGCGGAATTGCCTGCATAATTTTCAACGGGAGAAAGAGCAACTGAGAAATTAGGGTATTTATTCCACTGTCTATCCTGGAAATCATTCAGAAGCTCATCCAGATGTTCAATATTCTGACTATCCAGATTGACACGAATGGTGATATCAAATTGATGATCTAAGAACCAGTCAACCTGGTTTATTATTTTTAGAAACGTACCTTGGCTGGCTTTGGTGATCCGCCGCTGATCATGAATCGCTTGGGGGCCGTCGATGGTAAGCTGGATTTTAATCATATCCTTATAGGATTGCAGCAAATCCTGGTAGTGGGACAGGAACATACCGTTTGAAATAATTGTGCCCGGAATCCCCCGTTCCTTTGCTTTTTTAAGAATAAGCTCAACAATAGCATGGTTCAGGGGAAGGAGGGGTTCTCCGCCAAAAAGAATGAAATGATGCTTCGGGGAACGGTGCTCCAGCATGATTTGATCCATAGCCAGAAAGGCCGCCTGTACCTGATCTTCGGTCATCCGTTCGTTGCTGGAACGAATTTCCTGCGGCTCGAAGCAGTAGACGCATTTCAAATTGCAGGTCATGGACGGACAGAAAACAAATGAAATTTCATCTGAGCTGTGATGATCCAAGTAATCTTTATAGCGGCCGATCAGACCTTGCTCTTCTTCAGCCTCTCTAAAAAGATAGCCTCTGGAAAATAAAAATTGTTGTTCTTCATTGCTAAGAGATGGAGTAGAGGGTTGTTCATTTAGGAGGAACTGGCAAATATGCTCTTCAACAATGTCCATCGCTCCTGACAAAGAATTGAAGATCAGATGTTGGTCATTCCTTAACCTATATGTAAAAATATACTTCGAGATATACATCGCGTTCACCCTCCCATAGTAAGAATAGCGGGAAGGCATAAGCAATGCTCTTCCCGCTATTGCATTAACTGGCCTTTTGGTTAGGATTGCTGATTTTCACTGTTACTTTTGCGCAACAGGCTGAGGGAACCGGAAGTTCTTTGAGTTCTTTGGCTGAGAGATTAGTCCAGATATCACTATCCTTAGTTAATGATTTCATTTGCATTTCCTCCTCTCATATCAGATTATTTATGACAAGGTGGATACCCTGACATCAGGTTCATGAAATTCACTGGTAGTAGCCTTCAAGAAGACGCTCCCGATGAAGATTGAGATAGGTCTGGAGGTATTGCCTCGTAAAGTTGCAGTTCGATTCAAAGTCCTTCAATTCACCATCGCTGCTTCCTTGCAGAACACAACCGCCTCCGCATAAAGGAGCGAGATTACACCGGCTGCATTTCTCATTCACTACGATATCCCGGTTCCATCTCTGCCATTTCTCTTCATTTAATTGCAGCCCTTGAAGATAGCTGCCAATCGAATAATCCGGGAATCCAACCGTTTCCACACAAGGGTACAGCAGCCCGTCTGCGCCAAATACGAGATTATGAAGCTTGGAAGCGCTGCAGCCGGATAAATCGAAGTAATATTGATCGTCGTCCTTGTCAAAAATCGCTTTGCGGAGAATCCGCAGCTTCTTCTCCATGAAATAACCCAAGCTGGCTTTATACCTGTCGCGGGTTGCTTCCCAATCCGGAAAGATAGAATGAAGCTGCTCCAGCAGTTCATATTCGGGCTGAAAGCCGGAGACATTCCCCGTATTGAAATTATCGTTAATCGGGGCGATCTGGCAGGAGAAATCAGGTGAGCTTGTCCACTGAAGCCGCTCGAACAACTCGAACATTTCCGGCAAATATATGACATTATCCTTGCCTGTGTTGATTCGGACTGTTACGGAAATATGCTGTTCAAGAAGGAAATTAACATTATTGCAGATCTGGTCGAAACTGCCGCTGTTGTCCATATATTTTCGAAGCTGGTCATGAATTTCTTTGGGGCCGTCAAGAGTAATCTGCATATGGTGGAAATGCTCGGAATGCTCCTGGAGAAAGGGGAAATAAGCGTTCAATTCTGTTCCGTTCGTGATGGAGAGAATGGGCCAATTTCTATGAATCGCCTGCTGCAATATGTATTCAACCTGAGATTGATTGCGGGCCAGGAAGGGCTCACCGCCAAAAAGCTCGAATTGGACAGCCGCATTGGGCTGCTTCTCAACCATTTGGTCCATAGCCTGAAACATTTCATTGATTTGTGTAAGCTCCAGTGTCGGTGAGTCCTGATGAATGCCCGATTGAAAACAGTAAGGGCAGGTGAGGTTGCATTTATAGGTTGGGCATATCGTGAAGTGTAAGGTCGGATGCGAGGCGTAGTAGGTTTCCAGCGATTCACGTACATATTCTTCTTCTTTCATTTCCGTAAGATAACCTCTGCTCATCAGCATAGTTCTGGTCTCAAGATCCAGGTCGTCCATTGGAAGCAGCCTGTTGTTAAAAAGAATCTTGGCTACCTTATGCTCAACCAAGTCCACAGCACCGGTTAAAGTATTCATAATCAGCAGAACATCAGCATTTAATCTGTGCTTATAGATGTACTTAGATAATCTCATACGCCTCGTCCTCCTCAGGACTGTAGAGTTGTATTCAACTAGCTTGTAAATAAAGTAAATCTATTTCCAATTAATAACTATGAAAAAAGTCATAAAATAGAAAATATAATAATATATGAAATAATGTGTCATATGATGGGATATTTAGTTCGTGGAATCCTGCTCTATACATGCGAAAAGAAGTATGTCGGGGATAAGTGCAGCTCAGCACATTTTCTGAACATTTGATAATTGCGTAGGCACCAGTATACACTAAAAAGAAAACCCAATCTGCGCCCCCAAAAGGAGACCTTATGACTGAGCACAAAGGAATACATCCAGGCTGGAACTTCGACAATAGCTATGCCAGACTGCCGGAAGCATTGTATACACGGCTCAAGCCAGCTTCTGTCCGCTTGCCTAAGCTGGTTATTTTTAATGATCCGCTGGCAGCTTCATTAGGGCTGGATAGTCCGGCCCTGCGAAGTGATGAGGGCGTAGCCGTTCTTGCCGGCAACGCCGTACCCGAAGGTGCGGAGCCGCTTGCCCAAGCTTACGCAGGTCATCAATTCGGGAATTTCACCATGCTGGGAGACGGCCGGGCAGTGCTGATTGGCGAGCAGATCACTCCGCTGGGTAAGCGGGCAGATATCCAGCTTAAGGGATCAGGCAGAACGCCATACTCGCGCGGTGGCGATGGCCGGGCGGCGCTGGGGCCGATGCTTCGGGAATACATCATCAGCGAAGCCATGCATGGGCTTGGCATAGCCACAACCCGAAGCTTGGCGGTAGTTTCAACCGGTGAGCCGATTATCCGGGAGACTGAGCAGCCGGGGGCCATTCTGACCCGTGTGGCCGCCAGTCATCTGCGCGTCGGAACCTTTCAATATGCTGCAGCAAGGGGGATAAAGGAGGACCTCCGGGCTTTGGCAGATTACACGTTGCACAGACATTATCCGGAAACAGATGGTGAGGAGAACCGTTATCTTTTCCTGCTTCAGGAAGTGGTCAAACGTCAGGCGGAATTGATTGCGAAGTGGCAGCTTGTCGGCTTTATTCACGGGGTAATGAACACCGACAATATGGCCCTTAGCGGAGAAACCATTGATTATGGCCCGTGCGCTTTCATGGACACTTATGATCTTGGAACGGTATTTAGTTCGATTGATCAACAGGGCCGTTATGCCTTTGGCAACCAGCCGAGTATTGCCGCATGGAATCTTGCGAGGTTTGCTGAGGCGCTCCTGCCGCTGCTGGATGACAATGAGCCGCAGGCTATCGGGCTTGCTGAGGAAGCCATTTCAGATTTTGGAGTGATATTTAACCGGAATTGGCTCGCGGGGATGAGGGCGAAGCTCGGAATCTGTAACGAAGAGCCAGAGGATGAATCCCTTGCTGAAGAGCTTCTCGGCATGATGCACAAGCATCGCGCGGACTATGCCAATACCTTCCGTGCCTTAACTTTGGACAAGCCGGAGGATACGGCCATGTTCGGAACTGAGGAATTTACCCGGTGGCATGAGCTATGGCAGGCAAGGCTGGGCAGACAAGAGGAATCACAAGAGTCTTCACAGCAACTGATGCGCAGCAGCAATCCTGCGGTCATTCCGCGCAATCACAGAGTGGAAGAAGCACTGGAAGCCGCGGTGAATCAAGGAGATTACAGTCTAATGGAGCGGCTGCTTGGAGTTCTTTCGAATCCCTACGCTTACACTTCCGAACAAGCGGAGTATTCGGCACTGCCTGAGTCATGCGGCGGTCCTTATCGAACCTTTTGCGGTACGTGATAAATGGAGAAAATGAAAATCATATGACGTTTATGCGCCTACACTATTACATCGGTTTAATCGTTGGATACTTCACCAAGAAGGATGTGATAGAATGGGCCTCACGAACAGAATCATCTCCTGTTTGGAAGAGTTTTCCTGTGTGTAACGGACAGAGCAGGTCTTATTTCTACTAGAGGTCATTTTTCTGCAAGTGAACGGACTCCAGCGCCTTTATGAGCGGACCATCACCCCAAATATACCTGCGAAAGAGGGGATAAGCGCTTTATGGTCCGTTTAGCTCGGCTAAATGTATCCTTTTCCGCAAAATAAGGGCTCTACAGTCTATAAAGGATCAAGAGGATGAGTTGACGAATCCGTCTCTCCCCGAGCCACAAAGGCCCGGCCCTACCTAAGCACAGATTTAGAACTGATGCAGTACCGGCAGGTTCGTGCTGTCTTGCAATCTTAAGCTACCGTGACATCTTTAGGGAGTTTTTCCCTTTAGATGTTTTTTATTATGAAGAACATCTTAAGGTAATTGTAAGATTCCGTTAAGAAAAAAGAAAATTCAGAGCTGTAGAATAAGAATCGCTGAGGACAATAGCTGTTACATGGGAAGGGGAAGCACACGGTATGAAATTAAGGGGAAGACAGAAGATATTAATTCTATCCGGCACTCTGGGAGAGGGGCATATGCAGGCAGCCAAAGCTATTGTGGAAGCGTCAGCTCTGTATAGTCCGGGTGTTGCTGTGGAAGTAATTGATTTAATGGCCCGGGTGCACCCCCGTCTGCATACCTTTGAGCGGTATTGTTTTTTGCAATGGGTGAAGCATTTTCCTTCGTTCTACGGATATATGTTTCAAAAGACCCGTGTAGACAACTCCATCTCCCAATTATTAAAACAACTCCGTTTGTTCAGCATTCAGCGAATGATTACATTATTACAGGAATCCAAGCCTACAGTGGTGGTCTGCACATTTCCTCCTGCGGCTGCGGCAATATCCATGCTGAAGGAGAGGGGGCTGCTGGATCTGCCGTCCGTTACGGTTATTACCGATCATACCGATCACAGTTACTGGATTCATCCGCATACGGATCTTTATTTGGTGGGGTCCGGCCTGGTGCGTTCCGCTTTACAGCGCAGGGGAGTTCCCAAGGCAAGAATTACCGTGACAGGAATCCCGGTTCGTCCTTCCTATAGCCAGAACTTGGATCGCAGGGAGCTGCGGGCCAAACATGGCATGAATCAGGGGGCTTTTATTGTACTCGTCATGGGTGGAGGAGAAGGGATGATCGACAAGGCTCTTATCGGCCAAATGAAATCGGGGAGTCTGCCGCCCAATGTTCAGTTCATAATGATCTGCGGGCGAAACAGAAAATTAAAGGATAATCTGCAAAAGGAACTGGAAGGCAGACCCAATGTGCTGCTAAAAGGATATGTAGAGGACATTCATGAGTGGATGGCGATGGCTGATGTATTAATGACCAAGCCGGGAGGGCTTACCACCTCTGAAGCGATGGCGAGCCGGCTGCCCATGCTGCTTTTTGAGCCACGGCTTGGACAGGAGCAGGATAACGCCCAATACTTGATCAGTGCCGGAGCCGCATGGGAATGCGGAGTCGGCGAGCTGAAGCAGCAGTTGCAGCGGCTGATGGATAACCGGAGGATTTTGGATGAGATGAAAAAAAGAGCCGGAGAGTTCATGCACAGTGACTCCGCGCGGCTGGCCTTAACTGAGATAACGAACATGCAGCAATATGCTCCAAGGGAAGCTAGGACATCTGCTGATCAGCAATATGCCTACATTTAGCTGCCCATATACCCGAATATAACATTGGTATACCAGATAGATACTGAATGGTTATAGTTGTTTTTGGCATTGATGAATATTCTTCCAATTGATAGTATGAAAGGACTATGAAGGAAAGGGGCTGAATGATGGTAGAAAAATCAGTAATACTTCAAATGATTGAATTACTAGGCTGCCGGGAACCACAGGTTCATTTAATTGGCGGGTACTATCAGAATGTGTATGAAATCGCCGCTGAAGAGCCGATGGTCGTGAAATTCTTTAATAGAACATTTAATGAGGATCAACAGGTGTTATCGGAAATTGAATGGATTGAGCATCTACATAACAATAACGTCAATACTGTGGTCCCTATCAAGATAAATAACAACGACTCATATATTAACCGGTTAGCTGGAGAGCATTTTTGTGTGGTTTACAGGAAGGCCCAAGGAGAGCATGTTGACATCAATGACGAACAAGTGTGGAACAGCAAGCTGTTTGCCCGATGGGGAAGGGGAATGGCCAGTATGCACGCTCTATCACAATCTTTTACGGGAAGCTCTGTATTCCCCGATTGGACGGAACAAAAATTATTTACCCTGAACACAGACCATTTGGATTCAAGGATTAACGAGAAATGGACGCTATATAACACTGAACTTAGGGATATGCATACTTCCCCGGCTAATTACGGGATTATTCATGGCGACCTCCATCATCACAATTTTTTGGTCCAGAATGGAGAGTTAACTTTTATTGATTTTGGGGATAGTGAATATCATTGGTTCGCTTACGATATAGCCATTGCGATCTATCATGCTGCGCAAACAGTGAAGGATGCCGTCAAGAGAAAAGAATTTGCCAAGCGATTCTTCAATGCATTCATGGAGGGTTATGAAGTTAATCATCCGGTGAAAGAGGTACGGACACAAGTCGATTATTTTATCAATTACAGGCACTTATATTCTTATGTGTACCACATGCAATTCTCTGATAAAGATAACTTAGATGAGAAGCAACTAAACTATTTGCAAGACATGGGTCAGTCAATAATTAACCAAGATTCATATCTGGGTATTGCGTTGGTGTAAGTGTAAGCGGAGCCGGAGATTAGGAGATGAGTTCATGACAGTAAATACGACTGCGGAGCAAATCCGCATTATCGAATACGATCCTTCCTACGCTGGAGCGGTTGCTGAGATGTGGAACCGCAGCAGCGAAAGCTGGGGCGGCGGTACCCATCAGAGAACAGAGGATAGTGTGCGCCGGGAGATGGAGGTGTCGTCCAATCTTCATGTGTTTCTCGCCGTAGATGGCAAGGAAGTGGTCGGCTTCTGCAGCTTTGCCCACTACCGTCAAGACGATGGGGCCTTGTATGTACCACTGTTGAATGTGCGTCCTGATTATCATGGCTGCAAGGTAGGCCGCAATCTGATTCTGAATGCCGTCCGCCTAACCGTGGAAGAAGGCTGGCCGCGCCTCGACCTGTTCACCTGGGCAGGGAATACCAAGGCTGTGCCAATGTACAAGAAATGTGGATTTTTCTGGGAAAAAAATGAAGATTCCGTCCACCTGATGAACTTCATTCCAACCGTTTTGCAGACGGAAGCGCTTGCCCCTTATTTCGGGGAGCTGGATTGGTACGCAGATAGCACCCGCGAGCTCCCTATCGAGCCGGATGGCCGCCGGGAGCGGGGTTTTGATTTCTTTGATTACACTTGGCACAAGGGCGGGCTCTCTTTGCGGGCGGAATTTGAGAAGACCGGCAGAGGGCTGACCGCCCTTGATACACCCGACTACACAATCTCCACTGAGATAGAAGACCACGATCTTGTATTCGGTTCCGCCTACAAGATCCGCTACCATATTAAGAACCGCTCTGCGTCTGAGCTGGCGATTGAGATCAAGGGCCAGAACGATAAGAACATCCGGTTTGCCTTGTCCGCTGCACGGACGCTAGCTCCGGGAGAAACAGTCGTCGTGGAGGGGGAATTCGAGCTTGATCCTGTCCGGGAGGAGCAGAATGTTAAGCAGACCCATCCGGTTGTGATGAGCACATGGATCATCGGCGGCAAGCGGGCTGAGTTCCGCATTGGCGTCGCTCCGAAATTTCCGGCCAAGATGAAGATAGTGCTGCCAACCAAGGAGCTGTATCCGGGTTTTCCCGCTGAGTTGTACCTGAACGTAGAGAATAATTTTGCCTCGGAAGCAGAGTTCGTTTTTGAATTGCCGGAGGATGATTTCCTGGAATGGGGCGATCGTGAGGTACGCTTCACGGTTCCGGCTAAGGGCAAAACCTCAGTCCCGGTACCGTTCATCCTGAATGCTTACGGGCTCTACTCACAGGATGTTGAAGTCACGGCTCTTCCGGCCGGACAACAGGCGGTTGCCTTCACAAGCAAGCTGTCTGTGCTGATGAAAGGAACGCATGGACGCTTTGGTGGACAGGTTGATGAACAGTGGGTTGCTGTGAACGGTGCATTCTCCCTTCATATGAGCAAGAGCGGCAATGGAATGTGGATAGAATGCCCCGACTCCAGCCACAACTTCTGGTGGACCTATCCGAAGCTGGGCAAGCCGTTTGCGGAGGAATTTTCCAAGAAGCAGGCCGCAGAAGTGAAGATTTATCCGGCAGGGGAGAGCCAGGTCCTCGAAGCCCTCTACGAGTCGGAAGAATTCCTTGGGCTGGAGGTAAAAGCGGTAGCCAGGCTGTTCCCTAACGGGATGGCTGAGTTTCATCATGAAGTCTGTAATACCAGCAGCTCAGCGCTGGAGGAGAACATATATGTACTGACGAATTTCGGCTTCTTCGGCAGACGGCTCATCCTGCCATATCAGGGCCAATATGTGGATATGGGCGATGTGTACTCCAGTCATCCGGATTATTGGGACAGTGCTCAGATTACAGAGAACTGGCTGTTCTCGCAGGACAAGAACAGCACATACGGCATTTGTTGGGACCCTTCACTGAAGCTGCTCCGCCCGGAATACACGTTTGGGCTGGAGCATAATCTTGGACGGATTTCTGCCGGAGATGTCGTGCGGACAAAGACGACTGTGTTCGCGCTTAACACCTTCACCGGGTGGAGTGAATTCCGCTTCTTCGCCGGGAAGCAGCGGGATTCGGTTGCACCCGTGCTGAGTGACCACCTTGAATTAACGCTTGGCAGCGGAAATCCGTTTGCGGCGGGAGCGCTTAAGGCAGAAGTCATCGAACGAAAGATGACTCCGCTTGCTGGAAGCCTCGAACTGTATGTACACAACGATGGCGGGTCAGAGCGGAGAGCGGCTGGTATGGAGCTGCAAAGAGAGCAGGATTTGCACTCCGCAAGCTTTGAGGTACCGCTTGAGAAGACAGAATCGCCGGGAAGCAGCGAATCCGGGCGGAAGGTCCGGGTCGTCTATCATGGGGAGGACCGTGTTCAGGAGCGGTCCGGTCTCTGGTTCCCTCAGACGGATGCAAGCGTTGTGTGTGAACTGGAAGAAGGTCCGGCTGGCTCCATATATACGGTGAGCAACGGAGTACTCACGATAGCGGCTGCCCCTGGGTTCGGGAGCGTTGTGCATTCGCTGAAGTACCAAGGTGAAGAATGGCTGAATAGCTCGTACCCGCAAGCGGTCCCGCTTTCCTGGTGGAATCCTTGGCACGGTGGACTTGGCGTGGGGATTTCCGGCATGGGCGGATTCAGCCAGCAGGAGGAGCCGAGAAGCGCGGCATGGGTGAAGCAGGTTGATCATTACGGCAACGTCTGGAAGGGACTGCGGTTAACGACTTCTATCGAGAAGCAGGAAGCAAACCGGGGGATCACAATCAACCAGCATTACCTTATGCTGCCCGGCGTCCCTGTGCTCTGCGTGCTGTATTCGGTAACCAACAAAAGCGGCATGGTTCTCCCGGGGTATTCGCTGGCGGGGGATAGTTACTTCAAGCCTTCGCCTGTCTTTTCTGAGGGCTGGATGGAGTTCCCCGAGGAAGGCAAGTTCCTCCTTGGGAAGGCGGATGCGCAAATTGATTTAAAAGAGATCATGCGTATCGGCGCGTCTTCACGTAAGGATATGCTGCATATTGTGAAGCGTTCCTTCAATCAGAGGGATTTAATCTATGTGGACAATAAGGCATTCGTTACTAGTGTGAATCACGATTTTACACTCCGGAATGGAGCAACCGCGTGGACACAGCCGGTCTTCCTGATCCTGGGGGAGACTGCTCTGAATCAGGAGGATGTACGCGGCCTTATGAAGCTGACCTTTGCCAATCCAACTGACGATAAGGAGAACTCAAATGGCGATCATTGACATTCACATCCATTTGTCGGATATCGACAGCTTTCACCAGACAGCGGTGGAGCTGTCCAAAGTCGATTATACTGCTGCCGGCCTTAAGGCTGAATTTGACAAGAACAACGTCGTCCTTGGCATTGGCATGGGCGTCACGGAGCAGAGCAAGGGGGCCTTCCCCGACTCGGCTTCACCTAATCCAATGGGCCTTGATTTGGAAGGCAGCGTTCCGCCATTCTTAATGGAATGCGTTGGGATCAATCCGAACAGGCTCACAGGGGACCACGTCCAAGAGGAGCTGGACCGGATCGAAGCGCGGCTGCAAGCTCCTGAGGTAGCGGGAATTAAGCTGTATGCCGGGTACTACCATCATTACGTCTATGACACAATCTATACACCGGTCTATGAGCTGGCTGCCAAGTATGGTGTGCCTGTGGTCATTCATACGGGCGATACGTATTCAATGAATGGCTTGCTTAAGTATTCGCATCCTCTTACCGTGGATGAATTAGCCTATCAGCAGCGCGGCGTGAACTTTATGATCTGCCATCTGGGCGATCCCTGGGTGATGGATGCTGCCGAAGTGGTCGCCAAGAATCCGAACGTCTATGCCGACCTGTCCGGTCTTGTCGTCGGCGACCGGCCCCATTTCGAACGGTTCATGAATGAGCCTTTGTTCATGGACCATTTTCGCCGGGCACTGGTGTACTCCGATCATTACGAAAAAATGCTGTTCGGCACCGATTGGCCGCTTGCGCCAATTGACCTGTACGCGGAATTCGTCCGCCGGCTCATCCCTGAGCAGCATCATGAGAAGGTATTCTACGAGAACGCCTTCGGGCTGTTCCCGCGCATCCAGCAGCGGATTGCAGATGTTAAAAGAAAATAAACTATTGGGCTCGGAAAATAAAGTTGTAGACTGTCATGGCTTCATTAAGCTAACGGGTAGGATAACTTAGTCAAGTCACGGATATTTGAATATGAAGAATGATTAGGGAAGTGTTATTAAAATGAGTCTACGGTTGGTGTCATTAAATATTTCGTCAGATTGGACTGTTGTATGGAATCATTTTTTCGAAATTAATCCCGATGACTTTCATGACGACTCATTTCCTTATGCATTGGAACTACAGGAGGATATATTCTGTTTTAGAAATGAAAAGAAAGGATTAATTTTGGATTTAGGATGGTATCCATCTATGAGTTCGGAGGGCATGTATACATTGTATTTAGTAAAAATAGGTGATGAAGACACTGGACCCGAATATTGGGATAATCCTATTTTGAAATATCGTTCCCGCAACATAAATGAGATAACAAATAAAATCCATGAAGTCCTCGAAAAAGAGCAATCTGATTCGTCCGAAATAAAGTAATTCATTGAGCCAAAGTGAACGCTAGTTGAATACCTTAACGTAAAATAAAGAAATAGATGTAAACTGAATCTTGTTCCAAAGGAGCGATAGAACTGGATACGGTTGAATTAAGAAAATTCGCAGATGAAAAGATCCCATTCGAGAAAGCCGAGGAATGTTTTTGGAATTGGATAAATTCCTGGAAGGAAGATGACCCCGAAGACTATTATGAAATGTTCGGTAATGAAGATATCTCCTCAATAGAGCTAACAAAAAAACGAATTGCTTTGGTTATTAATTATCAGTTTGATACACCGATTGAATTTATTCAAACGACATTAAACGTGAGCTATAAAGAAAGCTTGATAGCCCAGTACCACTACATGCAAGATTTTAATGGAGTGGTTGTAGATGATGTACTAAGTTTTGAGAAATATTCAGTACTCACGACAGATGATTAAGCTAACGGGAAACATTAGTTGAATGTCAAAAGCGGCAGTCTAATACTTTATTTTCACCACAGCAGAGCTCTTGTAATAGAGCGGCAGCTCAGCCAGAGCATAATGAAGCAAAGGCAAATACAGTGAACGCGAACAAGCCATCCTTGGCAGTGTAGAAGGGATGGCTTGTTTTTCGATATGTTGTTCTACCGTAGTGTCCAGCTTACCTCACAGCTCTGTTATCGCTCCAAGAACGGTGTTGTTGAAGTAATCGACATACATATTTTTGAACGGCTTCTGGTGGTCAAGCTCTACCGAGAAATGCACCGTTACAATTTCGTAGATCGGATCGACGCAGATAAATGGTCCCGCTGCACCCCAATGCGAATACGCTGCCGGTGACAAGAGGTCGCCGCCATCCCGCTTGGTCCCGTTGACCGCCCAGCCGTATCCCCAGTACGCTTCCGGGAAGACTTCATCTCTGTACTCAGAGGAGACACCGGGGATCTGATTGCGTGTCATTTCCTTTACAGTTACCGGGCTAAGCAGCCGTATGCCGTTATAAATTCCGCCGTTCAGAAACATTTGGCCAAATACAGCCAGATCCATAGCAGTAGAGTAAGCGCCGCTGCCGGCAGACACCGAATTCAAATTGTATTCGCTGTCAACCCACTCCGCGCAAGCTGCATCCGGTGCGCGCCGGACCACCCGGCCCCTTGCCTCCTGGGGAACACAATAAAATGTATTGTTCATTCCGAGCGGCTTGAAGATGAATTCCTTAACGAACTCATCATAGGCTTGACCGCTGACACGCCGGATAATTTCACCCAGCAGCTCATAACCGTACCCGCAGTAAGACATCACCGTACCAGGCTTGGAGCTGAGCGGAGCATCATATGCGCTGTACAGGTACTCATGAATTTCCGCATTCTGATTGGATTCACAGGCGGGGAAATCCACCTTATCCTGTTTCGCGGCTCTGTGTGACCAAATGGCCTCCATGTCCAGGCCCGATGTGTGCGTCAGCAAATGATGCACGCAAACCGTTGTTTTGCCTTCTCCTGTGAATTCAGGGATAAAATCAGATACAGGTCTGTTCAGTCCCAGTTTTCCTTGTTCAACCAGTATCATAATGGCCGTTGATGTGAACAGCTTCGTTATCGAGCAGAGCGGAAACAAAGCATCAACCGATAAATCGGCTGCGTCCGGCTCAGGCCCAAATCTGCCATCGGCTTGATGGACGAGTAATGTTCCCCTTCTTGCTGCAACAATGACTTGTGCCGGTGTGATGTTGTCCTTAACCATTTGTGCCGCCGCACTCTGAATGCGTTGCACCCCGTAATCTGATACACCCGCCTGTTCCAGCGGATTGAATGTCAGCTCTTTCATTAGCTAGCCCTCCAGTTAGTATTGGTTAATATATTCATTAATTACTAAGCGAATCTATTAACTTATGAGCTTTCTTATTATAGAGCAAAATTGTTAAAAAGGATATAATTGACAACGTGTGACTACTAGAGTAGTATTGGATTATGACTACTTCAGTAGTCACTATTAGGGGGCAAGTAGATGGAGATCAAGCTGTTCGATTCGGAGTTAAGAGTGATGGAAATTTTATGGAGGGAAGGGATGCTGGCGGCTGGAGATTTGGCGGCGATTCTGAATAAGGAAACGGGCTGGAACAGGAACACGACCTACACAGTAATCAAAAAACTGATCGGCAAAGGTGCAGTTCAGCGAACCAATCCTGGTTTTAAATGCACAGCCCTTATTCCCAAAGAGCAGGTGCAGACGTATGAAACCAAGGAATTGATCAACAAAATGTTCGACGGTTCGGCAGAGATGTTCTTTTCGGCATTCCTTAATGAGAGGAACCTGAGTAAGGAAGACATCGACAAACTGAAAAAAATCGTGAAGAACTTAAGCTGAGGCGGCGACGATGGATATCCTCCGGATGAGTATTTCGGCTAGTGTGCTGATCGTTCTTGTCGTCCTGCTGCGGTCTGTGGCGCTCCATAGATTGCCCCGGTTGTTGTTCCTCGTTCTGTGGGGGATCGTGATCGCCCGGCTGCTGGTTCCAGTTTCTTTTCCCATTCTTCCGCAGCTATCCGCTCCGGTTGAAATTTTCAATTCTGGTAACAACGTGAATGCACATACAGCAGCAGTATACCCGTTCACTGACACATCTGCTGCGCACACCGGAATGCTGACAAACGAAATCAATATCCCGGCAAATTCAGGCGGCTGGCTGAAGCCGGAGCTTCTAACGACTCTTTGGTTTGCGGGCGCTGTCTTGATGCTCATGGTGTTATTGGTGGTTTATCTCAGAAGTGCAAGGGAACTGCGGACAGCGCTGCCTTTGCAGGGGGAGCATCCCGTTATCGAAGATTGGTTAACAAGACATCCATTGCGGCGGCCTCTCTTGATTGTCACCTATGACCGGATTGATACGCCCATCACCTGCGGGGTACTTCGCCCGAAGATTATTTTGCCCAAATCACTGGATACAAAGAATGAATCTGCAATGAATTATATGCTCACCCATGAATACATGCATATCAAATACTTGGATACGGTATGGAAAATAACTGCCGCCGCTGCCCTCTGCCTGCACTGGTTCAATCCGCTGGTGTGGCTGATGTATGCCTACCTGATCCGGGATATGGAAAGGGTATGCGATGCAAGGGTAATCAACAAAATCGGAGCCGAACACAAGGCCGATTATGCGTTATGTCTTTTGGCGGTAGCAGAGCACAAAGGGAGATTTACTCCCCTATACAATGGGTTCAGCACAAACGCAACCAAGGAAAGGATTGTGTCGATCATGAAATTGAACAAAGTGACGGTATTGACGGCAGCCATTTCGCTCCTCTTGGTTCTGGGGGCAGTGTCTGCATTTGCAGAACAATCTAGCGGAGAGCGGAGCAGCGTATCTGCGGATAGCTCTGTTGGAATGAACGCTGTGGAGAGCGGTGACAACGCAGGGTCTGAAACTTCGGTTTCGGCGGCTGCATCGGAGCAAAGCGGAGAAGTGACGGATTTTAACTATGATGCGCTGAAGGATTACATGGCCTACGGCCTGGCATATGACAAAACCAAAGACAGATTTCTGTACAATGGCAAGCATGTCCGGCTATTCCTGGATCAGGATCTTAGTCATCAAGAGAGGTTCAACAAGTTTTATTATGACGGGGACGGTGCGGCCGATTTCATTATCGTCAGGGATAAAGACAACAAGGTAAGCCAAGTTGCAGAGGTGAACGAAAGTGAGCTGCAGACCTTGGGCAAAACGTATGGATTTGAACTTAAAAAAGACGGCCTGCACTTCGAAAATGCACAATGATGTATACGATATCCAGTAAACACTATTAGCAGATCAGGTTAAACCACCAAGAGAATTTGTACAAAAAAGAGTTTGCAATCGCTTTCTTGATTATGCTAAACTGAATTCAATAATGATGACAGCGTTTTATTCAGGCCATAAGCTAAATATTCAATTTCAGGGTTGTGACTGATCTTAAGGCAAAACCTGAGTTGAGAGCGGATTCTTGCGGATTACGTGAGGTACGCTATCAATTCAGGTTTTTTTGTGTTCTCTACATCATGAAAGGGGGCAAGAATGGCGCTGATTGCGCCGGGTTATACTAAGTCAGGAAACTTATGTAAAATACTAGGGGGACAATAAAGATGAGATCAGTATATGTAACGAAAGCCGTGGGTGCGGCTTTGCTCGGCGGTGCATTGATCCTGAGTGGCTGCCAGAGCAATAATGCGGGTGGAACCGCGGTCAGCGCCAATAAAGGTAATAATAACACCGGAGCCAATACAGAGACGAAGACCGGAGAGAGTGCTCCAACAGCCCAAGCGGTCAAGGCCAGAACAGTTATTACCACAGATGGTGAAGTTGACGATATGAACTCCGTAATCCGCTTTCTGCTCTACTCCAACGAGATGGATTTGGCCGGGATCGTCCTGACCAGCTCTGTCTACCATTATGCGGGCGATAAGGCTGCAGGAGTTGCACCTTTCCGCTGGACAGGTACGCAGTGGATCTACAATATGATCGACGCTTATGGGGAGAGCTATCCGAATCTGAGCAAGCATGCCGAAGGTTATCCGAAGCCTGAGACGCTCAAGAGCATCACCAAGATCGGCAACATTACGAATAAAGGGGAGATGGACAAGGTAACAGAAGGCTCTGAATTCCTGAAGGAGCTGTTCCTCGACGAGGATTCCAGAGACCTGTATGTTCAGACCTGGGGCGGCACCAATACAACAGCCCGGGCCCTGAAGTCCATTGAGGAGAAATACAAGAATACAGCCGAGTGGAATGAGATTTACAAGAAAGTCAGCGACAAGCTGGTGCTGTACATCATTCTGGACCAGGACGACACCTATAGTAATTACATCGCCAAGAGCTGGCCGAATATCCGCATTATCAATGACCAGTCGAACTTCTGGCACTTCGCCTATGCCTGGAAATATCATACAGAGGAAGTGAACAGCAGGCTGCAAGGCGACTGGAATTACAAGAACATCCAGAATGCGCACGGTAAGCTGCTGGGGATGTACGCATTGATGGGCGACGGGAAGAATATTGCCGGCGAGCTTCCTGAAGAACAGCGGGGCAGTGCCGACTACCTGAAGAAGAATCCGCAATATAAAAAGTATGATTTTATCTCGGAGGGAGACTCTCCTTCCTTCTTCTACCTGCTTGACAACGGTCTGCGGAGCCTGGAAAATCCGAGCTACGGCGGGTGGGGCGGCCGTTTCGGCGCCGTAAACGACAAGCTGTTCCGCAACAATGTGCTGGACTATGATGTATTCACCAAGCGCTATGAAGCCGAATACTCGCTGATGCGCTGGTTCGATGATATTCAGGACGATTTTGCCGCTCGCGCGGATTGGGCGGTTGCCGCCAACTATAAGGATGCTAACCATAATCCGAAGCTGAGCATCAAGGAAGGGCTGGATCTGGCGGCCAGTCCGGGTGAGCAGGTTACGCTGCATGCGGAAGGTTCCGATCCGGATGGCGATGCGCTAACCTATAGCTGGTGGAGATATTTCGAGGCGGACACGTATCAGGATTTCAAGGTCAAGGAGAATGCAGTGGAAAAAGAAATGGCCGGCGACCTTCAGCTCGGACTCCATCGCACGCTCGCAGCCGGGGAGAAGCTGGATACGATTAAGCTGCAAGGCAGCGATACTAACACCGTACAGTTCACCATTCCGGCAGATGCCAAGTCCGGCGACACCATTCATATGATTGCTGAGGTACAAGACAACGGTAAGCACCAGTTGAAGCGTTATCAGCGTGTGATCATCACCGTGAAATAACGCTGAAGCATTACAGCAAGCAGACAACAGCAGCAGGGTTATCCTTCGAAAGGCCAATTGCAGGCCGGGGATAGCCCTGCTTGCGTGTTAAGGGTTTTTAACGTCAAAAATATCTGCGTATGATTTGAATTCACCAAAAGTAATGTCATGTCCCGCCAACGCAACCTTCCCGGTGAATATACGCCCAATTGCACCCGCGCTATAAATAAGAATTTGCACGTGTTTCATTTTCACCGAATAAATAGTTTGTTTTTTTGCTGATACATAATGTAATATAATACATATGAATGATTGTTCAAGTATTCATTTTATAGGAGGAATCAATATGCAGGTAACAGATATTATTTCTTTGGTCTTGCTGGTTGCTTTTGGCGCAGCATACATAATCAAACTGGTATTGTTGAAGCAAAGAGAGAAAATTCATGCGAATGTATTGGCCAAAAGTAATAAAGATTTTTCAATTTACAGTGCAGAAATGTTTGTTAAAATATCTAGTGCATTGTGGCTGCTGGCCTGGGCTAGTGAGATCGTATTTCATGGGCAACTATCCTCTGTACTTGGTTACATGTTCAACAATATTTACACAACATATATCGGCATAATGATAACAGCAATAGGAGTAGGGATATTTATTGCGGCAATCGTTTATATGAAAAACTCCTGGAGAGTAGGGATAGACAAAACCACAAAAACAACACTTGTAACGGACGGTATCTACAAGTTCAGCAGAAATCCCGCTTTTGTAGGCTTTAACCTGATGTTTATTGGTCTATTTGTTACCTACGCCAACCTCTTTACCCTGATTGTATTGGTCATGAATCTGCTTGCTTTTCACTTATTAATATTGCAAGAGGAGAAGCATTTGTATTCTATGTTTGGTGATGATTATGAGAGATATGCTAGGAGAGTTCCAAGATACTTTTTGATATTTTAGAGCTTATTCACTAAACTGGTATATATGCCAATATTTAATAGGAGGGGGTTTGATGATGATGTTTTTGCATGCTGTATTGAGAACCGAATGGGAAGCAGCAGTTGTGAACGGAGTTTATAAAGGCAACACCTTAGAGACCGAAGGTTTCATTCATTGTTCACCGGTTGACAAAATGGTAGCCGTCGCGGATTATAATTTTAAAGGAGTCAAAGGCCTGATCTTGCTCTGCATCGAGGAGTCCAAAGTAACGTCTGAAGTCAAATGGGAAGATTTGTACAATGAAGGAAGCAAATACCCGCATATCTACGGTGAACTCAATCTGGATGCTGTATTGAAGACTGTAGCGTTCGAGCCTAACCCGGACGGAACATTTTCGTTGCCCGATGAAATTAATGGATAAAATCTCGGCGGAACGTTATTTGTATTATTTCATTAACAATAAGAAGAATGAGCAGTCTATGCTGAACTTCGAGCAATGGGTGTATGAGAATGATGAATTGGAAGAGATCCTTGGTAAGGATGAATACTACGAACTCATCTCCAGAGACTATAAAGACAAATATGCATATCACGAAACGGAAAAGCAAATCAGAAGACTGATCAATTTTGGCCAATTTGAACAAGAGCGACTAGAACGGGCTCTATATGATCTCCTAACAAATGAAGATGAAGCTGATACTTTGGAAACGCTAGCGGTTTTGTATGACGAGTATTGTGATGGTTACAATTTTCTAAGATATATTGCATTAACCTTCATTATGACAGCCGACGAGTACAAGGAGATTCTAAAAAGAGACCCTATCGAGTTTGGTAGTTACATGGAAAGTATAAGAAAAGAAGCCGTTAGGTTGCTTGGGTTCTTAAACAAAAATGAGATCTTTATTGACAAGGAACATGAGTATTCAGACAACCGGGCAGAGAATGACAGAATTGAACTGCATAGTATTAATGAGATGTTTGGTGCAAAGGAAATGTAATATTTGCAAGCAGCGATCACTCCATACTACTTACAGTGATCCTCTTCTTGGGGGTCGTTTTGATTTTGCGTTCAGAAATATAGGAACCGGTCAGAGTCAGTAAGGTTCCCGCTACAGTTGCCCAAGTGATCTTTTCATGCAAAATAAGGGCAGAGGCCGCGACTGTAACTACTGGCACAATGTAGATGTACACGCTTGTTATTACCGCTCCCAAGATTCCTACCAACCGGTTCCAGGTCACAAAACACAAGGCTGAGGCTCCCAGCCCTAAGTATAGAAGGTTTGTTACATTTTGCGTGTAGCCCCAAGGGGGTGAACTTCAGCCTGCTAATTTTACGCATCAACACAGAATAAATGACCCAGTTAGCAGGGGCGAGCAAGTTCCTAACGCAATCACAAATCCGGTAACAAATTGAACATTCAATTTCTTTTCCTATAAAAAAAGCTCACTCTGGTAGAGAACGGGCTGTGTAAATCGCGGCAAAAACATTGCTTCCCGTAATTTCCTGGACATACTCTCATGAAAATGGTTCGGGAACTTCTGCATAATCCCTTCATACTGATACGCCTCAAGCTTCAAATCTGTATCAATAACGTCCGTCCGAACTTCACGAGCCACCGCCTGCACCTTCTTGTTCCGTAATGTACGGTTATTATAATATGAACGATCGAAGGATTCTTGGATAGTGTTGCTTTAGGGTGAATGAAGGATGTTAGCGGTTATATCGCTAAAATACAATGTGCAGCAATTAGATGAGGTATGATACACACAGGGCACTGTGCCCGGGAGCATACATCTGCAATACATAGGAGGAGAATCATGGGCAGTATTTTGGAAAATTTATTCTATGGAAACATCAGACCAGACGAATGTATACACCCTACAAATTCCGAATATCACAGCCTTAACCGCAAGATTTCTTCATTAATAGATGCCTATCACAATAAGCTCTCACCAGAAGAGTACGATGAGTTGGAGAAGTTAATGGATTTGCTAGGGCAATCGACATCTATGTATTCTGCGGCGGCTTATACGGAAGGGTTTCGGATGGGGGCTTTGATGATGATTGAGGTGTTGGGGGTGGGTGAGAAGGGTAATGGGGTTGTTGTGGATTACAGTGGTGACATGTGACAAGAAGAATCGACTGTTGAAGAGGCTGGTGGAGGATATTGTTTATAATCGGGAAGAGAATCGGAAGAATTGGGTTGGTAGAGATTAGGATATTTGCATTGGTGACCTCTGGAATATTTTCCAGAGGTATCTTTTTATATGGTACAATATCCCTATTACTTTAGTCTTTCAGATATATAACTGACGACAAATATTAAATTTAGCTACTGTGGAATAGTGAAAAAGAATATTAAAAATTCTTGAGCATTTGACTTAGTAATATGTTGTCCTTTTTGTGTTCTGCATTTCGATAGATTACAGCCTCCAGCAATTTTTTAACCAGAGCAAAGTAACATGGAATTTCAAAAAGAGAAGGAATCTTAATTAGGTTCCTACTCGATTTTAAGGAGGATTAATGATAATTCCTACAAAAGAAAATTTTACTGAGATGTCTTCAAGTCAATTCGAACAATTTGTAATGTTCTTATTAAAAAAGGCAAGTGATGGTTTGCCTAATGTAGTAGTTCAGCATGATGAGATTATTGAGACCAAAGAAGGCTCATATCAGATTGACGGTACAATTAGATTTGAACTTATGGGAGTAGAATATTTAACGCTAGTAGAATGTAAAATGTACAAGCATGCTGTTTCTAGGGAGAAAGTTCAAGTTCTTTACGATAAGCTACGGATTATTGGGGCTCACAAAGGCATACTCGCCACAACATCATATTTTCAATCTGGAGCAATTGAATATGCTTCGTCGCATGGCATTGCCTTATTACAAATCGTTGATGGGAAAATAACATATAATGTGAGAAGTAAGGAAGTGAATGAAATAGCATATCCTCCTGATCTCCCTCAGTTTATAGGAATTGCTCAATATAAAATTAATGATAGTAGCATTGGCTGTACCAATATCTCAATATCTGAGTATTTGAGAGAATTTGTTTTAAATTGCAATTAAAGCACAAACAAATTGGGGCTTATTGTATCGTGGAGGAATCGACGTGAAAGAACCAAACAAAAAATATCAATTAAACAAATTAAACTATTACTTGCTATATAAATCGTTCTTCCTGGGGGTCTTATTGGCTGAATTTGTACTTGGCATTAAAGTAATTTTCCTAAGTTTCGAAAATAGTTCTATACAAAATCAAAAGGAAGTTTGGTTCTGGATTAATGTCGCTTTATATCTTCTAATAGCTGGTACTTACTTTTTCAAAAGAGAAGTATGGCGACAAATTAAAATTATTATTCAAAGTAGGAGATTTGATATTCTTATTGTTTTTGCTTCAGGTGCTACCACAATATTTTTATTCGGTGGTATAGGGATGGAGTATTTCGGGAAATGCATATCTTTGCTATCTTGGTTACATATGTTTATATTGTTTTCACTTCCAATTGTTTTTTTTGTGGCGATAAATTCAAGAAAATTGCAAATCAAAATGGAGAAAATGATTGATAAAGATTCGAGTTTCATGAGTGATAAAGAAGGACAAAGTAAAGATGATGACGCGTTTGAGTTTTTTGAAACATCAAAAAGATTTGCAGAAAGAGTATATAATCAAGGTTCATCTGAAAGCTTAGTTTTCGGAATTGATGCACCTTGGGGGACGGGTAAATCAACTTTCATAAATCTTTGCAAAGAACATTGGAATAGCAACTATAGTGATGAAATTATAGTGTACACGTTCGATCCACTAAGATTTGAAAATAGTGATAATATATTGGATAAATTTGTGGATGGACTATTAAAAGTAATTAAAGGGAATTTTTTTGCACCCGAACTAGAGTCTCTTATCTCAAAATATGTAAAGTTATTAAATAACGCTAAGGTAACTTTCTCGATTTTTGGAATTAGGTTTGGTGTGCCTTTCGATAACTCATCTATTGATAAAACATTTGAACGCTTGGAAAGTGTCATAAGAAGAATAGATAAAAAAATTGTTATTGTTGTAGATGATTTAGATCGCTTGAATTTTTCAAGTATAAAAGAGATCCTGTTTGTTATTAAAAAATCTTTTATTCTCCCTAATATTTCTTATGTACTTTGTTACGATACAGAGAATATTACTGCACTTGAACATCAAAAACTAGATACTGAAAAAATCATTGAGTTTTTAGAAAAATTCATCAACATTAAAACGAGTTTGTACATAGATCATAGGCTATTATTGAATTATTTTACTGAACACAAAGATGAATCATTGGCTAGAAACCTACTGAGTAATCCAGAATTGGTATCAAAAGCAGTAGAGGGACTCAAGGATATATTTAATTCAAAAGAATATTATTTGTACATTCCATTTATAGGTGATGCAAGAAAATTAAAAAGACTAGTAAATACAATTCTTTTACTTGAAGTTGAGCAATTAGATTTCTCGAATTCGGACTTTGATAAGCATGATCTTATTCATTTGCTGATAATATACATTAACTACCCTAATATATTCAGAAAAATATACAATACTGAAACACAAAGTAAACGAGGCTTTTTTTCACTTGTAAGAAAATATGATGGTGATTATCCAAAAAATAACAACCCTAATGATAAAGAAGAGGGTTATAAAAATTCCACAAAATATACTAAATATATAGAGAGTCTAACTGAAAATCAAAGATTTATTGTAGATAAAATTTTTAATGCGGATCAACGATTGGAATCGACGAGAAATATTTCTGAGGAACAATTAGCATCATATGCTTGTTTTAATGGATCTTCTTGGGACTCTGGTGGTAGGAATCTTGAACAATATTTAAATCTAATAATTAAAGTATCACGTCCAGCTCACACCGAGCAGTATAAATTTTACGTGAATTTAAAAAATGATATTTTGAAAGATAATAAAGACATTGCTAAGGTTGTCAAACGTGCGGAATTTTCTTTTTCAATAGGGGAGACCAATCATAATCAACTATGGAGAGTTTTGGTTAATTCCCCTCAGAATGAATTTTCATCTGAAAAGGCAAAAGAAGTTATTCTTTATGCCCTATACTCTTTACCGCAATATTCAAGTATTGAGATCGAAGATATTGGAATTGGAATGAGGAGCTTCACTCTCCCCTTTTTCATTGCGAAATTGTTGAATAAAATCGGGTGGTCTGACGAAGGAGGACAACATTGGAATAATAGTAATGAAAATGTTGTTAAAATTGCAGAATGGATATTTGGGGAAAGCCACTATAGAGATGATGGAATTTTGAAGAATTTATCCAAAGAAGAAAGGGGAATTCTGGGACTACATGATTTGTTGATATTTAGGTTGTGTTGCTGCTCTGACAGAGGTGGAGATATGTTTAATTTGTCAAGAGCCCTATCTAAACATGGAGGGACTAATAATCCGACTGAGGGGAATGTAGAGAATATTGTTAAAGGAGAAATGCGGGAAATCTCTCAATTTATTTTTCAGATATTTAAGAATCGATATATTGATAAAAGTATAAATATCTTTGAAGAAGTTATGAAACTCTCAACAGAAAATATTTGTGGCAACTCCTACTTATATATTAAGTCCAAGATAACTGATGAAACTTTGGATAGTAAAATTCAAGGAGTGAAATCGAGATTATTATCTTTTATTATCTATCAATTGGGCAGCACAATATATAGCAGCGGTATCCCTTGTGGTTTTTATGATAGTGAGGGCGACAAAGATGAGCGTGGTATTAACAAGTCTGTAAATAACTATCTTTTTGATACTTGCTTTAATCCTGAAATAAACAAAAATGGTTTTGATTATTTTCTGTATTATCTTTTTCTTAATTTTGAAACTACTTTTGGGCAGTTCAAAAATCGTGTAGCTAGCCTTGAAGGATTCTCGAAAGTCCTTGATAAAGATCAAATTAAGAATTATTGGAGAGAGCATAATGAGAGTATTAAAATGAGACAGATTAATTGGAAGGATAAGCCTATAATAAGCGAATACGAAACGTTGTATGTTAGTAATATAGAAGATACTTATGAAGTTTTGGATGGGTTATTACTGATGAACGAAGCTCCACAAGCTGATAATGATTCGTTATAAAGTGAATCAAGATTTTCCGCAGTTACCGTTTGGATTATCTCGAAGTGAGAATGGTACTTCGGGGCTTGCCAAGGAAAGGGATTTGTTAACCAGGGAGTGTAAAAAGATAAACCGACAAATATATAATTTATAAATTGAAATAGAGAATGCCCGAGATGGTGTGGAAGCAGTAAAAGGCTGTGTTTAACATAGTAATTTGTAAACAGGTAGGCACTAACACACTAACTCATAGTTAGTGTCTATCTTACAAACTCGACTCCCACCCCAAACCTAACCTCAAAAACAATCCTATCATCCCGATTGCTCACCGAAACCGTACCCCCATGCATCTCAATAATGCTCTTTACAATAGCAAGCCCTAGCCCTGATCCATTGCTCTGTTTAAGGCGGGATTTATCGGCTTTATAGAATCGTTCAAATACAAAGGGCAAATCCTCATCAGGTATCGGCTCCCCATAGTTAATAATTCGTATGAGCGCTTCATTATTGGTTTTACTTAGCTCTATATCAAGGTATTTCCCTTCATTGCCATATTTGATGGCGTTGCTAATCAGGTTGTCAAATACCCGGACCAATAGCAGCGGGTCTGCGCTCATCATAATTTTTTCATTGCTGAAAAATAGCCTGTACTCCATTTCCGCCTCGTTTAATGCAGGGATGAATCCAAGAATCACTTGCTCCAGAAGTTCTCCCAGGTTCAGCATGTGTCTATTGATGGTTAATTCCGAATTCGTCAGCTTAGAATATTCAAAAAGATTGTCAATTAGGACCTTGAGTTCATTACACTTTTGGAAGGCTATACCCGCATAGTGCTTCAAGTTTTCTTCATCCGTGTATTTTAGATCCGCAATCAATTCCATATACCCAAGGATAGAGGTCAAGGGTGTTCTTAAGTCATGCGATAAATTTGTAATCAAATCGTTTTTGGTTTTTTCCCAGCTTTTTTCTTCCTCCATCAAAATCTTTAGTTTATAAACCATGCTATTGACGGTGGTAGCCAATTTTCCAAGCTCGTCAGAGCTTTTTACCGGAATGTTGACTTCCAAATCACCTTTAGAGATGGTTTCCAGGGTTTTCGTTATATCTTCGAGATAGACGATGCTCTTTCTGGTCATCAGCAGAAGAAATCCAATCATCAGCAAGACAAGAATGACGAACAATATCAGGGAAAATACAATATAATTTTGCATGAAAAATACCGCGAAGGGGTGGTTTTCGGAGGCCTTGATTAAGGCCGTAAATATCAAAAACATACATAAACCTGTCAAAGCCGCGCTGGTAAAAAAGATCAGGATCAACTTGTAGCGTATGGTGCCCAGTTTATTTTTCAATTTTGTAGCCAACTCCCCACACGGTTTCGATGATCTCAGGCGTTTTTGGCAGCTTCTCTACCTTTTCTCGTAATCTCCAAATATGAACCATAACAGTATTGTTGGATTCAAAATATTTCTCTTTCCACACCGCTTCGAAAATTTGTTCTGCACTAAACACAGTGCCGGGACTACTAGCGAGCAATAACAGTATTTCATATTCGGTTGGAGTTAAATTGATCTCACCGTGGTCAGTGGAGACGGAATGATTATTTTTATTGATCACTAGACCCTTGATATGAATGATGTTATCCTCATTCTTTTGCTGATTGGGTACATTTAAAATGATATAACGTCTTAACTGTGATTTTATCCGTGCAATCAGTTCCATTGGATTAAAGGGTTTGGATAAATAATCATCCGCACCCAGCCCAAGCCCGAGAATCTTGTCCATATCCTGCGATTTGGCGCTTAGCATAATAATGGGCAGGTTCATGGTCTGTCTTATCCTTCTGCTGGTCTCCATTCCATCGATTCCCGGCATCATAATATCGAGCACAACCAGATCTATCTTCTGATGGCTCAGAATGCCCAAACCCTCAGTTCCATTAAAAGCTGTAAATACCCGATACCCTTCATTGATAAGATAAATCTCAATTAACTCAACAATTTCCTGTTCATCATCAATAATCAGAATACTGTATTGCTCCATAGTAGATCCCTCACAACTAACACTCTGTAATATGACTATTATAGCGGCAGGTATAAATTAACTCTATCCATTAGATCCGTGATCTGCAGAAGGTGTTGCTTTGCGGAGGATAACAAGTCCATAAATAAATAAGGGCAGAAAGATTAGAATTGAGATTATGGAGTTACTGACAGTCATAGTTAGGTAGGTTTTGTTCAGACCACCCCCAACCGCAATTTCTTGAAAGCTGCCAAAGATATCAAATACACCATGAGCAAGCATTGCCGGAAATATGCTCTTGTTCCTGATCACACAGGCTGCAAAAAACACTCCAATAAATATTCCATAAGTCATTTGTGTAAAGGTAGCAAGCAATGAAGAATGATGAAGGAAATAATGGATGATATGCGCGGAACCAAACAATACACTGGATATGATCACCGCAGCATAACATCCTCTTCGGGTTGCCCCCCATTTACGCAGCATTACAGATAATACAGCACCTCGGCACAGCACCTCTTCAAATAATCCCGTGGATAGATAAGTTAAGATGAACAGTATAATTACGACTGGTTTTGAGGTATCTATAACAATATTGCCAAATATAAAATCTGACCCGTTAAGTAGCGTGTACATGACTATAGGCCAGTAAATCCACAATCCCTTCCAGTTCGGACGGGCAAATCCTGCGCTCTTGAATAACCCCCACCGTTTCAGAACCCATATTATTGCAAAACTAACCAGTACCTGCTCAATGATGCCTGTTGCATATTCACTGGATTGCTGACCTAACAAAGACACAAACAAAGGATCTAAAGGTATGAACGTAAAGGCAACCGATACAACGATCAAAATAATAGAAAACATTACAGGCCGACCAAAAGCATAAGTTTTTAACTTTTCCATCTAAAGCTCCCCTTTGTAATAAAACTGGATACGACTCCATAAGTGTAGGCGAAAATATCCGCTGTGATTTAACTAATTACTTAAGGAAATCTAACGGAAATCTTACGATTGGAGCGGGAGAACGCGAAAGAGTAGTGGTTTCTTTTTTATGGTAAAATTAGAGAATGAATGCTTAATCGCATCGCTGAAGTGGAAGGATGAGAACGTGCAAACTGATAATGGAAGATATATAAACGTCGGAAATCATGAGTTATTTTGCATAAGCGAAGGGGGAAATGAGCGGTATCTTCCCGTAGTTTTTGAGCATGGCTGTGGTTCATCTGCCTTGTTATGGTCCCTTGTTGCTCCTGAAATTGCCAAGATTACGAAAGTAATCGTGTATGACCGTGCAGGTTATGGATGGAGTGAAATAGGACCGTTTCCACGGACCAATGAGCGATGTATATCAGAGCTATATAAGCTACTACAAAAAGAAGGCAACGAGGGACCTTATATTCTTGTTGGTCATTCGTATGGCGGTCTAAATGTAAGAAGGTTTGCCCAAAAATACCCTGAGCTTGTGGCAGGAATAATCCTTGTTGATTCCATGCATGAAGATGAAATGACTGCGCGCTTCCCGGAGGAACATATTAAAGATCAACTATTTGCGGTTAAATACTTTTGGTTGTTAAATGTACTATCCAAAATTGGCATACTAAAGATAATGTCAGTTTTAAAAATATTTCCTGGTCGCAAAAACCATTAGACCCTTTTCGCAGCACACTCAGGACCTTTTATGGAAAATTTCTTTTCAAAAAAAGTCTATTGCCACTACATATAACGAGTTCTCAAATGTTCAGAAAGGATATAGTAAAGTGAGGGACTTGAGAGTAAAAGATATTCCATTAATAGTTTTAAAGTCTGGAATCATTAACGAATTTTATCCTGGGACTTCAGAAGAAACAAAGAGAATAATAAGAGAGAGGCGGGCATAACATACACATCGAGAACCCGCAGATTGTTATTGATTCGATAGTTGAAGTACTCAGAGCAACAGAAAAACAACCCGATCCAGTAAACCAAACACTATAGCAGATCAGGTTAAATCACTATGCATTAAAGTGAGTGAATTAAAGCTCAGTTGAAAGGCCATCCTTTGTGGGATGGCCTTTCTCGATATCACTCCGTTCTTGACAAAGCAATTTCAATTGCTAGACAAGCGGCTTGGATATTAACTTGTCAGCCCTTCGCACAAGGTCCACAGTTTGTTGCCCGCTCCATCATCAAATTTGGTGTGAAGCGGTACAATCTGCTTCTTATCATCGAAGAACACGCCGTTTGTGCGCTCTATTTCTTTTGCAGATGCCAGATAAACCCCGATTTCGCATTCTGCTTTGACTAGTGCGTTCATGAGAGGTGCAGCGGCCCTCAAATACCAAGGCGCGTTCCTCGCGAGATTGGATTTCACAAACCCCGGATAAAATGCGTTGGAGGTCACTCCCGTTCCTGCCAGACGTTGTGCCAATTCGAAAGCAAATAACGTCCTGGCGAACAGAGACTGGTTGGCGGCACGCATCATGCTGTACTGGTGCTCCATTTGAATATCATCGAAGTTAATGACGGGATGCTTGAAAAATCTGGGGTTACCCGACACTGTGATGACGCGTGCAGGTCCGCTCTCCTGGAGGATGTCGAGCAGCCGGTTAGTCAGCAGATAATGGCTAAGCACATTGACCGCGAACGTACGATCAATCCCCTCAGACGTCAATTCCTTCTTGAAATAGACTGCACCACAAGCATTAATAAGCACATGCAATTGATCGTACTTCCGCTTGAACACGTCGCTGACTTCCCGGACTGATGACTGCAGGGAAAGGTCCGCCGCCACCCAATCTCCCTTGCTGTTGCCTGTGGCTTCCGAAATATCCTTTAATGCAGCTTGCCCGCGCTCCGCACTTCTGCTGATGATTACGACCTTGGCGCCGAGATTGGCTAGTCCCGTTGCGATGGCTTTTCCTACTCCGGAGGTTCCCCCTGAAATTAAAAACACCCTGTTTTCAATAGCCGTACGTGTTTCGTTCATCGGCTCTCCTCCCTGTATGCGACAGCAAAAACTTTGGCGAAGTCTACGAGCTTAACTTTGCCTTGGTGGTAGTCGGAGGCGCGGAGACTGGCGTAAAATTCATCGGGGCGCTCACCGGCACGGCTCATTTGGGCGAAGCGGTTAGCGGTGTCTTCGTGGAAGCCTGCTTGTATCATATGTTCAACGAGGGCTTCGAAAGGGATCTGCTGGTATTTGGCCCCGATCCCATTCTCGGCAAGAGCCTTAAGCCAGTCGTTGCCTGTGGCCCAGTCGCTGACGACGAATTTCGCGCTTTTGCCCGCTGGGGTGTGATCAATCAGGGCGTAAGCAACGTCGGCAATATCAACGGGGCTGACCCAACCGTGCGCGATATTAGCCGAAACTGGACTAAAGACGGTTTGCATTGTTTTGAGGCTCTGCATGTCGGCAAAGAGATTGCTGTAAAAGCCGACAGGACGAATATGGGCAACGTTCACGCCTTCAAGCGAGTTAAGCGCGTCTTCTGCAATATGATAGATGTACAGGATGCCGGCGTTAGGGTTGTCGGCGCCGACTGAGCTGAGGTTGACTACGTTTTTCACACCTGAATTTTGGACGGCGGTCTTATAATTTTCAGAGAGTTCGATTGCGCTCTGCCACATGTCGATGCCGGAGGCTGGATTGATACCTGAAATCATGAGATAAACAACGTCGCTGCCTGTGAAAGCCTGGGTAAGAAAGTCGACGTCCCGGTTGGAGCCGACTGCTGCTTTGGCCCCGAGCGCTTCGATATCGGCGATACGATCACTAGAGCTTGTGATGACCGTGACGTCGTGTCCGTCAGCGATGAGGCGTGGAAGGTAGTAACGATTAATATTGCCAAGTGAGCCGAGTAGGGTGATTTTCATTGTGCATTCTCCTTCTTTTTGATAAAATAGTGTCACAAACTGACATTTGAGAACATTGTATACCCGCTGGTTTTTTATTGTCAAGAAAAAATGTCAGAAACTGACCTTTATGATTTTATTCCATAAATAACATAAATAGGAATGATAATAAATGAAAAGTAAAGAAAAATTACAGGCGGCAGCCACCAAATTATTTATGGAAAAAGGCTATGAAAACACGACTGTGCAGGAGATTGCGAGTCTTGCGGGTGTGACGGAGCGAACCTTTTTCCGGCAGTTCAAGGATAAGTCGGACGTGCTTTTTGACACGAACAATGAGCTGGGGCGGGAGGTAGCGGCTTTTATCACGGACAATTTTGACGTTGGGAAAAAACCGCTGAAGCTTGCGGTTGAAGGCTTTGTTTCGATTTCCGGGTTTTTCGATGGCTCGCGGGAGAGAGTGCTGGCGCGGAATCAAATAATTCTAAGCAACCCTGATCTGCAGGAACGGGAGCTGTTGAAGGGGCAGGTGCTCATTGCGTCTGTCACTAACTCCTTATCTGCCACATCTGATAGCGATCTGTCGGAGCTGGCCGCGCGATTTGCGGTTGAAATTTTTCACATGGCATTTAATAAATGGATTAAAAGCGCTGACAAAAGCTTTGCGGAGCAACTGCTGATTGTGTATGAGTTGTATGAGAACTCGTTTTGTTGCGTGGATTGAAATACGAATAATTTCGTCGTCATTTAGGGTAAGGTTCACGTTCACGACATTTATGGGCATTTTCAATAGAAAAACAGTGTTTTTTTACAACCCATCTGGAGTTGTGGCGCGTTAGCCTTTATAATATGACGAGTATACTGTAAAAAAGGAAAAGGTGTTAAATTCATGAGCATATTAAATGTAGAACGGCTGAGTCACGGGTTTGGAGACCGGGCGATATTCAGCGATGTATCCTTCCGCCTTTTGAAGGGCGAGCATATTGGTCTGATCGGCGCCAACGGTGAAGGGAAGTCTACCTTCATGAACATTATCACAGGCAAGCTCCAGCCGGACGAAGGTAAGGTCGAATGGGCGAAACGCATGCGGGCCGGTTATCTGGACCAGCACGCGGTGCTGACGAAAGGGTTATCCATTCGCGATGTTCTGCGCGGGGCCTTTCAATATCTGTTCGATATGGAACAAGAGATGAACGACATGTATGGCAAAATGGGCGACGTGTCTCCTGAGGAACTGGAGCAGCTTCTTGAGGATGTCGGAACGATTCAGGACACACTGACCAGCCAGGATTTTTATATGATCGACGCCAAAATCGACGAAACCGCCCGCGGGCTGGGACTGACGGACATCGGTCTGGACAAGGATGTTCATGATCTCAGCGGCGGACAGCGGACCAAGGTGCTGCTGGCTAAGCTGCTGCTGGAGAAGCCGGACATTCTGCTGCTTGACGAGCCTACGAACTATCTTGACGAGCAGCACATCGTATGGCTGAGACGGTATTTGCAGGAATACGAAAATGCCTTCATTCTGATCTCGCATGACATTCCGTTCCTGAACAGCGTCATCAACCTGATCTACCATATGGAGAATCAGTCGCTGACGCGTTATGTGGGGGATTACGACTATTTCCAGCAGGTGTACGAGGCGAAGAAGCTGCAGCTTGAGTCTGCCTTTAAACGCCAGCAGCAGGAAATCGCGGATCTTAAGGACTTCGTTGCCCGGAACAAGGCCAGCGTGGCTACGCGGAATATGGCGATGTCCCGGCAGAAGAAGCTGGACAAGATGGACGTTATCGAGCTCGCGAGGGAAAAACCGAAGCCGCAGTTCAACTTCAAGGATGCGCGCACGTCCGGCAAGCTGATCTTCGAAACCAAGGACCTCGTGATCGGCTACGATTCACCGTTGTCGAGACCTCTGGACCTGCAAATGGAACGTGGGCAGAAGATCGCTCTCGTCGGCGCGAACGGGATCGGGAAAACGACGCTGCTGCGCAGCATTCTCGGCCAAATCCCTGCCATTTCCGGTTCGGCCAGACTCGGTGACCTGCTGGAAATCGGCTATTTCGAGCAGGAAATCAAGGGAACGAACTACAATACCTGTATTGAAGAGATTTGGACCGAGTTCCCGTCCTATACCCAGTTTGAAATCCGGGCGGCACTTGCAAAATGCGGTCTGACCACACAGCATATCGAGAGCAAGGTCGCGGTCTTAAGCGGGGGAGAGAAAGCCAAGGTCCGCTTGTGCAAGCTGATCAACCGCGAGACAAATCTGCTCGTACTGGATGAACCGACGAACCATCTCGATGTGGATGCAAAGGACGAATTGCAGCGCGCGCTCAAAGCGTATAAGGGCAGCATTTTGCTGATTTCCCATGAACCTGAATTTTACCGCGATATTGTGACGGAAACGTGGAATTGCGAATCGTGGACGACAAAAGTATTCTAATTGGCCCGCAATAATGCTGGTCTGCACGGTGACCCGTAAGCTGGAAGCTTTGAGAAAAGCGACCCTCTTACGGGTCATTTTTCTTGCCGCTCCGCATGAAATGCACTAATTGTTGGGGTGCCCCGCCCGCTGGCCGCTATGCTATAGTAGACGTCGAAAGATAGGCCGAAATCAAGTGCGGCCAGATATAAAGTGAAGGATACAGGGTGAGCGTATGGAAATACATAATCAGGTAACGTCTGTGAAGCAGTCCAAAAGGAGCGCGGTCAATATCATTATTGACGGCATCTCCGGAATTTTCCTCCCCATTGTCAATATTCTGAGTGCGGCGGGCATTATGAAAGGGTTATTGGCCGGCGCGGCGGCACTGGGGCTGATCAGTAAAACGGAAGGCACGTATACTGTGCTGAACGCGATGGCGGACAGTCTGTTCTACTATCTTCCTGTTCTTCTGGCGTATACAGCCGCCCGGAAATTCAAGGCTAATCCATTTACCGCCGTTGTGATCGCCGGGGTGCTCTTGTACCCGAGTCTGACCAATCTATTTGCAGAACATGTGACAATCCGATATCTCGGCATGGGCATTACTTCCGTCAACTATCCGGCGAGTGCTATTCCAATCATTCTCGCAGTAGGCTTGCTGGTCTATGTCGAACGAATCTGCATCAAAGTGTTGCCCGAGATTATTCGTGAATTCTTTACACCGTTGATCTCAATTATCGTAGTATCGTCTGTGACGCTGCTGGTGTTCGGGCCGCTGGGCACACTTGCCGGGGATGCGCTCGCTCAAGGTTACCGCTTTGTGTATAATCTTAGCTCTGTAGGAGCGGGCATGGTAATAGGCGCAATTATTCAGCCGATGGTCATCTTCGGTTTGCACTGGAGTCTGGTGCCGCTGGCGATCAACAACATCACGCTGAATGGTTCGGATACCCTCTTGGCTCTAATGGGCCCGGCCTCTTTCGCACAGGCGGGAGCAGCGCTTGCGGTATTCATCAAAGCTAAAGATAAGAAGTTCAAAACCTTGAGCTTGTCCGCCTCCATTTCGGCCCTGTTCGGAGTCACCGAGCCCGCGATGTTCGGGGTGAACCTGCCCTTGCGCAAGCCGATGATCGCCGTCTGCTGCGCCGGAGCCATCGGCGGGGGAATGGCCGGGATGTTCGGCTCGTCCGCGATCTCTTTCGCTTTTGCGGGACTGGCGACCTTGCCCGCTTACCTGGGAGAGGGGTTCGGCGGCTTCCTGATCGCTTGCACGACTAGCTTCCTGATCGCTCTGATTGCGACACTGCTCATGCGTCTGGAGCCTGGACCTGGAGTGGAGGCAAGCGCAGAGTAAGGGGAAGAAGTGTGAAGGCGTTGAATCAAAAAAGGTTGGAGCAGGGGAACCCCTGCTCCAACCTTGTACCCCTTACGGCTCAATCCCCCATACAAGCTGCCCGTTCATATACCCGGTAACCTGTTCATTGTTAGCGAACTGACTGCCGGATGCCTTGAACGAGTAATCGTCTGCCTGGTTGTAATTGGACCAGTTGTTTTTGGAGAAACGTGCTTGAATTTCTGCGCTCTGGCCGGGATTAAGCGCTCCAGCGGAGCTCGTAAAGCCGACTTCCAGATAATAATCGGCCCCGGCAACCGGAGACGCCAGTTTTACGAATGTGCTGGTTACATTTGCACTTCCGATACTGGCCCAGTCGGACCAGAAGCTCTGTGCGTTGTCCCCGTCAATCGTATAATAATAACGGAGCTTGACATCACTTAGCTGAATCGCTGTATTTCCGGAGTTGACGATTTTGAATTTGGGTGAAATTCCGTTGGTGGAGGCACTTGTGTTGCCGTTAAAGGCTTGGACCGTCAAATTTCCCGCAGGTACATGAACACTGCTGTCCGCCACATTTATTGCTAGAGCAGCATTATTTCCTCCGCTGAAATGAAAGGTTATCGCATTCTGGCCCAGCGGCAGCGTGGAGAGATAGGATTTCTTCAGAACGGCAGCCGTGCCGGATACCGTATAATCCTGGCCCGATACAAGAGTATAATTTCCATTACTTATGCTTGCAAGCTGGTGCCCGTTTAAGACAAGGGATACGGAAATATCCTGCTGCAGATTCGCCGCTTTATCAAATGCCGCATTCACAGGCGAAATTGCTGCACCCGGAGTTGAATCGACAATTTTGACTTTTAATACGGGATCTTGTCCTTTATTAAAATCAAAGACGATCGAATGCTCGCCAACCGGCAGCCCGGCCAGGAATGATTTTGTCAGCAGCAGCGTACTTCCGCTCAAGGTATAATCCTGATTTACTATCAATGTACTGGTGCCTGCCCGGAGAGCGGTTAACGTATTGCCGTTAGCATTGATGGTTACACTCTTGTCGCTTTGATTCGGCGCATACTTGTCAAACTCAACGTTTGCAGGTGTGATGGACGCGCTTGGGGTGGGGTTTGTAACGGTTAAATCGGGCAGCTCATCCAGCGTGATTACGTAATTACTCTGATACAGCGTTTTCAAGGTAGCCGGATAATTAAAAGCGTTACTCATAAGATGCTCGCCATACCAAGGCAGGAAATAGAGCCAGCCCGCTTTTTCCTCGGTCAAATTCTGTACGCTTGGAACGGTGTCGTTCTCCGTCATGGCTACCATTTTCTTGCCGCCGGTTAAATCAACAAGCTTATAGAATATTGGCGTAATGGCATCCTCATTGGGTACGCCGGACAATCCGTCATTGCGGTTGTAGATCGTATTGTATTTATCGTAGCCGACAATATCGACCTTATCGCTGCCGGGATACCATGCAGGAGAAGTGCTGTACACGTAGCTGTTATAGGTCCAGATCAAATTGTGCAAGCCGTACGTCTTCGTAAGCTCGGTATAGAGCTGATCCCATAGCTTCTTGTACACCTCCGCGCCTGCCGAAGCCCACCAGAACCACGCGCCTTCCCCTTTCAATCCGCCGTTGCCTTCTGCCTCATGATAGGGACGGAAAATTACCGGCACATTGTTATTCTGCAGAATCTGCAGTTGTTCTGCCATATCTTTAATAGCCAACATTACGTATTGATATTCTTTCGTACCGGGAACCACCGCATTCGCTGTATTGAAATTGGTCTCTGTCGGCTTGTAGGTAGCGTTCTTCCAATCCACAGATTGCCCGAGCTGATAGGTGGTGAAATTCCGGGGCACATTAATGTGCCAGGAAGTTGTTGCGATCCCTTTCCGGTTTTTTACCCAATCTATCATCCGGGCGGTTGTGTTGTCCTCCCAGCCGTAGAGCGGATTATAGTTCATAAGATCGAAGCCGCGGATTGCCGGATATTTTCCGGTTAAATTGTGAATCCAATCAAACTCCAGTTCTGAATTGCCGTCATTTCCGCCGCCGTAAATTTCCTGTTGGCCGGAGAGAATATGGTTGCCGTATACCTGCGTTAAATAATTCATCAAAGCCTGAGTTTCCGGGGTGGCTTGAGAATCAGTGAGGACAGGCTGGACAATCAAGGGATCTAGAGCGGCATGATCCACAGTAAAGCTGTCAAAATAAGCGAATCCCCAACCGGCCTTCAGCTCGATGGTATTGCTTCCCTGGTTCAGCTTTTGATAGCCAAAATCGAAATTTGACCACTTGGTCGTGTAAGGCAGCATATACGAACCCCTGTTAGTGCCGTTAACGGATAAATATTGAAGTCTGCCGTCAGCACTGAGCTCTTGCATATACCGGGTGGAGATCGTATACATGCCGGTTTCCGGGACAGTCACTTTGAAGGTTATTGTGCCGGAATTCTGCATCCAGACAAATCCGCTCCCGGAGTATCCGGGCTTAGGTTGTCCGTAAATTTGAGTCACCACTTGAAGATCGGAGGTGAGCTGAGCGTTTTCGCTCTCAATCGTGAACAGTGCAGTGTCTGCATGAGCGGGGGCTGTGATCACTAATCCGAGCAGCAGAGAAAATGAAAGCATCATTGCGCTTGCCTTTTGGAGCAATTTTTTCATGTTCATCTTCCTTTCGATATGAAATTTGATGAATAACTTATCAATCTATCGAATCATGATGGCGCTTTCATAGTTAACATAGCATATGTATCAAATTATGTAAATATATGGTGTCTAAAAATTCTGTGCTTCGTTTTTTGTATATTGGTGGGAGCTGGAAAGAAGGAGTCTAAAAAGCGGGTGTCGAAGCATCTACAACGGAAGAAGAATTCTTGTATCTACTATCCTTGGAGTATTCTGCAATGAATAACAAATCTATGTTGGTTGGAGGATTCAGCCTATGGGAGAGAAGAAAGTTGGAGCAAGCGATTATCTTGCATTAGGTTTATATGCTTTTGCAGGATTCGGTCTTGAGGTTGTACTGTCGATGCTATTGCCTTCTATACTCGGTGTTGAAAGCTCAGAGTATACCCTCATCCATCATTGTATACACTGGGTGCTTACATGCATTTTGTGGGGAAGTATGGCACTATTTTTGATAAGGCTTTCAAGGAAGAAATACTCTTTTGATATTATGAAGTTAAACGAAGCTCCTGACTCTAAAGGATGGTTCCTTGCGGCTCTGATTTCTGTTATAGCAATTGCAGCGACCACCATTGTATGGGGAGGCTTTAAACCAGTTGAAGAATACAAGGGTATCGTTAGATTCATTTTTCAGAATATCTATTACTTGTTTGAAGCGGCCTTGATTCTGCTAACGATTGCTTTTGGACAAAAAATTGGTGACACGCTCATTAAAAAAGGCGGGCTGCCGTATGGAGGGATCTTTCTTGCACTCACCTGGGGGCTCATCCATATTCTGCTCCAGGGAGGTCAAACCGGTGTCTATGCTTTCTTCATGTCCATTCTATACGGGCTGGTATACATATTGTTAAAAAAGAATATCCGGTATTCATATATGATGACCGCTATTATATTTATTTTATAAGCCCCCTTGAGGGGGAGCCGAGTAAGTAGTGCGGTTGGCGAATGTGTCAAAAGGTTCCAAGCAGAAGTTATTCTGCCGGGAGCCTTTTTTGTAGTATAAACGTGAAAAAAACACAAAGGGCACGCAAATTGTTAAAAAAGCACAAAAAACTTCATAACTCTTTTATACTTTCGCGCAAACATTTTTAAGACTTGATTTGCATAATGAAGGTAGAAAAATATGGAGGAAACTATTGTGGGAGATATTGTTATTTTTACAGACAGGTCAAGGAACATTGATTTTGCAGAAATATTTCAATTCCAATCCATTGTTTTTATGGAGGAGCCCTACACAGAAGAGCTTTTTTCTTCTGTACTTTGCGGTATTGTCGATTATGCTCAGCCCGAACAGGCCATTGCGGCCTCCAATTTCATCCGTGTTACGCTGCCGCAGCTTCCCCTGCTCGTCATTACCGATATGCGGGCTGTCATGAATGACAGCCACCTCATCCGCATCCGGGGAGTGGGCAGGACCAGTCTGCTGCATTGGAAGGAGAATTCCAGGGACAGGCTGCTGGCGGAAATCAAAAGGCTCCTTTACCCGGAGTATCCTCTGGAAACGCCGCATATCGCTTTTATTCTATCTGTGTATAACGAGGAACAGCGCTTTAAGCATGTGCGCCGATTTTGTGAACGTCTGCAAACGTATATCCGGCTGCATGTGGTTGAAGGGTCCATTTACTTAATCGACGACGGCAGCGAGGACGGGACTGCAGATCTGCTGGAGGGGATGGAGCAGCAGACAAGTCTGACTGACAACCGGATTCACGGAAATGTCATTCCGCTGATGAACACCCGGAAATTGGGGAGGAATACCCATAAAGCCGGTACATATCTTGAAGGCATGCGCGCGATTGAAGCGGATTATTACGTGTTTGTGGACGCAGACGATTCTTTTTTTATCGAGGATATTGCCCGGATGATCAATATTGTCAAGCTGGGCTATTATGACATCATTATCGGCACCAAAGACAACTCGGCTGTAAACCGCCCGCTGTTGCGGTTTTGGATGAGTCTGGGCAAGCGGCTTGTGTCCAAGCCCTTTTTACCGGAAGGGGTTGTTGACTCGCAGACCGGGCTGAAGGTGATCAGTGCGGTGGCTGTAAGGCAACTATTTCCCCATTTAAAAGAAAAACTCGGTTTGGCTGTCGATCTGGAAATGATGTTTATCGCCAAAAAGCTCAAGCTCCGCGTGTTCCAGCTTCCTGTTGCCTGCATTGACCGCGACGGTTCGCATATTGATGTCTGGAGAGACTCGTTCGGCTTTGTGCGCTCTCTTGTGAACATCTGGCGGCTTGACCGGCGAATCAGGTAGGCCGGGAATGTCAGGGATGCTGCGACAATGGCGGGTGCTCGTCTTTCCGTTCTTTAATGTGCTGCTGAACGGGTTCAATTTCTTCTTTCATATTAGTGCAAGCTGGTATTTGACAGAACAACAATACGGGCAGGCCAACGCACTGCTGGCTTTGTTCGCGCTGCTGTCCGTGCTCGGCTTGTCCGTACAACTGATGGCTGCCAAGCTCGTTTCACAAAATAAACCGGGTGCCGGCTTACCGGGGGGAGCCTTTCTTCCGTCTCTGACGGCGCTGCTTGCGGCTGGTACGTTTGTAGCGCTGGCGGTCTTACATCCGCTGCTCGGCCATGCGCTTGCAGTGGGCCGCGGGCCATTGTTCCTCCTGTATGCTGTCGTATCGCTGCACATTATAGTCAGCTTGTTCCGGGGGATCATGCAGGGGAAGGAGCGGCTGCAGGCGCTTAACATCAATTTTTACCTTGAGGCGGCGGGCAAGCTGGCTGTCTTTTTCAGTTTTGTCCCGCATGGGCTGCAACTGTGGCAGCTCATGCTTGCACTTGGCGCTGGTATGCTGCTCTCCCTTGCCCACGGGTTGGTGATGGAGTGGGGAAGCCTGCGGGGCGGACAGGGACAAGCTGCTCTGAAGCATGACCGTCCGTGGAAGCCTCTCAGCCGGGAGTGGGGAAATACACTTCTTATGAATGTGTTCGTCCTGTTCTTCACTTCGGTTGACATGCTGGCTGTGCAGCATTATGCGGCAGAGGACGCTGGTATTTATGCGATTGCATTAAAATACAGCCAGCTCGTCTATTTCGTATCCTTTAGCGTCATCGCTGTACTTATCCCCAAGATTGGTGCTCAAGCCGGGAATTTGCCGGCCTTGCGGACAATTCTGCTCTGGTTTGGAGGGTTTATGGCTGTCTGCGCGGGTATGGTCTATGCCGGGGCCGCCTGGCTGTTCCCGCTTTCCCTGCCGCTGCTGTTCGGTCCCGCCTATGTGGAGGCGGCGCGTTATCTTCCGCTCGGCGGCGCGGTATATTGGTTATTTTCGGTAGTCCTGTTCTTTGTGCACGTGCATGTGCTGACGGGGCGCAGGCGCTTTATGCTGTGGATGGCGGCAGGTGCGGCGGCGCTGGTGCTGTCGTTTGGCCTCTGGCACCGTACGCCGGATGAGCTGCTGCTGGCGCAGGTTGTCATATACGGGCTGTTTGCGGCCGGTTTTATTACTGATGCTGTTATTGGATTCAGACGAATAAAGGAGAGAGCTTTATATGAGAACATTGCACGCTAATTCTGGTGAAACCGTCATTCTGCTGCTATCCTGGAGGGACGTGTTCTCCCCGAATGGCGGCGGGGCAGAAGTGTTTACGCATGAAATGCTGAAACGCTCGGCCAAGGGCCGGTTCCGCTTTATTCATTTCTCTCCGCGTTTTGCCGGGTCGAGATTGCAGGAGGAAGCAGATGGGGTCACTTACCTGCGGGCGGGCAACAGGCTCAGCGTGATTATTCATGCGATGCGCTATTACTGGCGGAACCGTAAGCAGATTGATTTTGTCGTCAATCAGTGTAATACCCATCAGTTTTTTACCCGGTTATGGGTACCGGAGTCCAAGCGGATCTTCTTTATCCACCAGTTGACCCGGGAGATCTGGTTTCACAATTTGCGCCTGCCGTTTGGGGGGCTCGGGTATGTGCTGGAGCCGCTATTGCTCCGTCTGGCCAGAAGGGACTGGACAATTACGGTATCTGCATCCACCCGTAATGATCTGCTGCGCCTGGGCTTCCATCCGGACCGGGTACAGGTTATACCGGAAGGGATCGAGTTTGAGCACTGGCCCGAGGACCGGTTCCCCGACAAAGAGCCGCGGCCGACGTTTCTGTATGTCGGGCGGTTTGTGAAATACAAGGGCATCGCTCTGGCAATCCGTGCTTTCGGAGAATTTAAACGAAACCATCCTGATGCCGTATTGTGGATTGCCGGGAAGACTGACAAAACGTATGTACATAAGGAATTGCTGCCCGTTATGCAGCAGTATGGCCTGCGGAGCGCGGAATGGGACGGGAGTGCCGAAGGGGAGCGGGAAGGGCCACAGTTGGCGGACGTTCTCTTCTGCGGTTTTGTGACGCAGGACAAGAAGCTGGAGCTGATGAGCCGTGCCCATGCGCTCGTCTTTCCTTCGCAGCGCGAGGGCTGGGGGCTGACCGTCACAGAGGCGGCGGCGGTAGGCACACCGAGCATCGTGAGCAACACGGCAGGGTTGATGGATGCCACGGATTTCGGCCAATGCGGTTACTTGGCGGTTCATGGAGACGTGCTGGGGCTGGCTGCACAAATGCAGCGGGCGGTGGGGAACACCGCCGAGTACGCCGCTATACGCCGCCGGGCGCACCAGTTTTCTCTGCACTATCATTTCAACAATACGGGAGCCGCGTTCAGTACGTGGATAGACCAGTTGAGACAGGAGAACGGGAGGAGGCAGCAGCATGAAGAAAGCAGCGGTTATATTCACCACGTACAATAATGCTTCATCTGCGGAAGCGTGTCTGGAGAGCTGTATGCGGCAAAAGTACGCCGGCTTGCACATTGTGATTGGAGATGACGGCTCCACTGATGATACAGTTGCCAGACTTAAAGGCAAGCTTTCTGCTTGTCCGTACCCGGTTTCGCTGCTGGAGCTGCCTCACGGGGAACGGGGCATTGCACGGGTGAAAGCGGTGGAGGCCGCGGAGCAGGCGGGCAGCGAATATATCCTTGTGATTGATTCCGATATGATTATGGACGATCATCTGGTGCAGAGCGTCATTGAGTATTTCGAGGCTCATCCGGAAGTGGGGGCGCTTGTCATTCCCGAAGAAGCATATACCGATGCTGACAATTTTATCTCCAGAGTCAAGGTGTTTGAACGAAATGTCATTAACAACGGTGGGGAAATCCTCGGGAAACGCTCAATCGAGGCGGCGCGGTTCTGGCGGATGGAGGCCTATCGCTCCACCGGCGGCTTCAAAGCGCAGCAAATCTCGTTTGAAGAAATTCAACCCACGCTGCGTTATGTTGAGCGAGGAGGGATTATCCGCCGCGCAACATTCGCAAGTGTGTATCATGATGAGAAAAAAGTGCTGCTGCGGGAGCTGCTGCGCAAAAAAGCCTATTACTTTTCAGTGATGGACCGAACGCTGCGTTCGGAGAGCGGAGGCTTCCGCAAAGCACTGGAGCGCTGGTATTTGTTCCGCCCGGTACTGTATACGCGGTCTAACATGAAGCGGTATGTCCGGCATCCGCTGCTGGCGGCAGGGATGTTCTTCATGTACGGCTGCCTGAGCTTTGTCGGGGCCGCAGCCCTGCTGCGCTCCTACATTGGCCGGGAGGGCTACCAGCGGAAGCGGAACGGAAAGCCGGATGTGGAATAACAACAGATAAGGATGCGTTTGTCTTGAAACAAAGGATTTGGATATACCGTTACGATCTTTCTGCCATCGGTGCGATCATTGTGCTTGTGCTGTTATATATTCTTCCTCTTTACGGAAAGGGACAGATTGTGTTCAGCGATCTGGACTTTGGCGGCACATCACAGCGTTATATGGAGGAAATTGCCGGTGTCTGGAACGAACGATGGTCGACCTCAACCTTGCTCAACGCACCCCGGCTGCTCTATATACTTCCCTTTTACCTGCTGTCGCTTGCCAGCGGGGACAGTGGCCCGGTTCTGCTGAAGTCGTTCATCACCTGCGTGCTGCTTGTATCGGCACTTTCGATGTATCTTTTCACTAAACGGCTGGTCAGCGTCTATTTTTCCAGACATTTTACGTTTGTCCGCATTATCGCCTTGCTCCCGGGCGCGTTGTTCTATGCCCTGAACCCTTGGGTGATCTTCCGTATTCAACATGTATATTTACTGTGCGGGTACAGCCTGTTCCCGCTTGTGCTGATGTTTTTCCTGAACGCCTTCGACCCGAAGTTTCAAATGCAGCGGATTCCGAACTACAATTTCCACCGATTGTACCGCGCCAATGTGGTCGATCTGTTTCTGCTGGCCGCTGTATTTACCGTCAGTGCGGCCGCCATTCATTATTTTTTTTATGGTCTCCTCTATCTGGCTATGCTCACCATTTTGCTGTTGATCAAACTGAGCTGGATTCACAGGAAAAGCGGCCGGGCAGATCTTGGAGCGCTGTACCGGAATTTTTTGCTCAAAGGCGCTATTTTTGGCCTGTTTTTCGGACTGCTCAGCTTTTACTGGCTGTCACTGTACTTTGGCAGCATCCTGATGGGGGCGCAGGTGTCCCAGCACAACATCAATGTGGTGGACACGCTGACGCTGTTCAGCAGAAACAGCAGTCCCGTCAATGTTCTTTATATGATCAGCTATTGGTGGCCGATGTTCCCATTGTCCTCCTTACCGCTGTCCTTTTACATCTGCGGCGGTGTGCTGCTGGCTCTGATTGGCTGGGCTATGCTAAGCTGTTCGCTCCGGTATTCCCTGATTCTGATGTTTACGCTGCTGACGGTATTGTTCACCGTTATAGCTACGGGAGTGAACATACCTTTATTTGCGGGCCTGTTCGTGCAGCTTGTGACCAAGACGCCGGTGATCGGCTCCATCTTCCGTGATCCGAACAAAATCGTCGGCCTCATCGCTGTCAACTTCAGCGTGCTGCTGTCGTTTGGCCTGCTTCAGGCACTGGATCGGCTCAAACGCCCTTTCTTCGGGCGTGTGTTCAAACCGGCAGCAGTGCTGGCTGTGGTCTGCTGCCTGTGGGTATATGCCCAGCCGCTGCGAGACACATTCATCAATGGTTACTATAAACCGGTCAAGGTGCCGGACGAATACAGCCAATTAGCCGCGAAGCTGCCGGACTCCACGCAACCGGAAGATAAGGTGCTCTATTTCCCGGTCGCTGACAATATGGTCCAAAGCAGCAATGGCGTAGCCACACCTGTGTGGAACAAGGGAGATACCTGGATGGAGAAAGCGACCGGAGATTTCCAGGTGTACTCCTCGCCGGCAAATACGCTGTTCCATCATGAAGGCAATGAGCCGAGCATCACCTACTATATTAACTTCCTCCAATATTTGCTGGATAACGGGTTCAGCTCCAAATTGGGGAAGCTGTTTGTTCCGTTCGGCATCAATCAGCTTGTCTACCATCATGAATATACCGGACAGGAGATGCGGCAGGCATTCAATGTACAATTGCTGGATGCGCAGCAGGGACTTAAGAATACCTATAGCAACCCCTATTTCACCCTGTACCAGTTGGCGGACAAGCTGCCCTACATGTCTGTTATCCCGCACAAGGTGGTTACTCCGTATGGCTTCGGCCGCATGGAAGGCTACAGCCACCAGCCCGGCTTTGAATTTTCCAAGTACGGTGTGCTTTTTCAGGGACTGAATCCTGCGCTGCCTCTAGTGCAGACCGTCAACGAAGGCGATTATGTGGAGGCGGCTTCCTTTAATGATCTGCTGCTGTCGCAGCTTCCGGCAGATCATTACCTGTATCCGTTCGACGCCATTGAGGACGGCAATCCTTTTTTGAAATGGTCCAAGACGTTGCTGTCCAACAATGACTGGCTGTGGTATCTGGCCTCCCGCAATATTCATAACTATGCGTTTGATATGGATCTGAATGCCGGTACGGCTGTGACCTTCGCAACGAGTAAGCTGGATGTTCCCGCCTATATGTTGGATCGGATCACAGGAAGCACCGTTCTCGATTTCAATAAAGTGCTGCAGACGGATGCATTTTTTACTCCCGACAACCCGGAGCTGTTCAGTGTGCAGGCGGCTCCCCGCGGGCTGGACAACACCCTGCCGGTGTTGCACGGGGAAATTGTGGAGGGGAAGCCGGACAACATTTGGCAGGTCGCCAAATCGGGCTTGATGGAGACGAAGGAGAGCAACCCCTATCAATTTTCGATTACGGCCTCAGGCCGCGGAACCAATAAGCTGCATTTCAAGGTCCGCTTTTACAACGCAAGCATGGAGGAGTTAGACATTAGCTATGTGGTGGCTCCGACAACAGAAAACAATTTTGACGGGGCCCGCTTCTACGGGGAATTTGTAACACCGCCAGAGACGAAGTGGATGCGGATTGATTTGCTGACCCAGCAGCGGCCGGAGCAGAAAAGCTACTGGTGGATTCACGACATGAAGCTGGTTGATCTTGGGGCATACAAGAAGCCCAATACCTTCGTTATGCATAAGACCGTAGCCAAGCGGCAATTGGCGCAGGTGTATGCGCGGGTGTTCGTCAATCGCTCGGGAGGAACCATCCGTGTAGCGTTTCCTGATGGAACAGTGGATGTTCCCACACAGGATGCCAGTCTCAATCAGTTTCAATGGGTGGATCTGGGACAGCATTTGCTGCCAAAAGGGGAGGTGGACATCTCTGTAACTAACTTAAAAGGCTTCAATGCGGTTAACGTCCTGGCAATTGTTCCTGAGGAAGAACGCGAGGGACTGGCTCTTCCCGTCAGGCAGGCGGTTGACCGCGGAAAGCTCTTCATGCTTCTGGAAGCTGAGAACGACTTTGCCGGTTCAGGGAATGTGCAGAGCGAGCGGGCTTACCCGGAGCTGAGTATGGGACGCGGGATTAGCTACCAGGACGGAGAACTGCGCAGATCCGTGGAAATTTTGAAAACTGGAGATTATTCAGCAGCGCTGCTTGCCAATATACCAGCCGCGTATCCCGGGATGCTGACGGTAACCTTCACTAACAAGGCGACAGGGGCTGTTGTGAAGAGAAGCATTCGGAGCGGTCCAAGCCAAAGCGGACATTCAGACACAGACAAGGTCATTGAAACCGACAATCTTCAGGACATTTTTGCCAAAAAACTCATTTCGCTGCCCACGGTGTTGTTAGATTACACCCGTAAGGAAATCGGAGACATGTATTTGACCAAAGGCAGCTATACCTTGTCGATCACGTTCAAGAGCGCTGTCCCGTCGCTAAGCTCGGTTAAGGATTTTCACCTTCTGGATTCGAAGGAAGTGAAGCTTGCCGCCGCAACGGAGGATTCCGGGCAGACCCCCTCCCAGGGAAATCCCAAGATCAGCCTGGGCACATCGGAGATGCGGCAGTCGGAGGGCCAGCTTGAGCTTCGGTACTCGTCAACCCTTTCTTCGAACTGGTATACTTATGCTTCTGCCAAAATGCCGGCGGCGGCGAACGAGGAATATCTGGTAAGGTTCGATGCGATATCAGAGAACGCGCCGGAGCGGCACCTCAAGGCTGTGTTCCTCAACAAGAATTCGGAAATCCTTGCAACGGCTTTTATTGACGAAATCGAAGAAAGCTACAAAAAGAAATGGAACCATTATGAGCAGATCCTCAAAGCACCGGAAGGAACTGCATTTATGCAGCTTCAGGTTCTGGCACGGGGGGATGCCAAGGCGGATGGCAGCTTCCGGATGAAAAACTATTCAGTCATCCCGTATAAGGGCATGATTATGCTCGATCAATTTTTGCTAGCTGAAGGCAACGATGCCGCCACGTTCTTCATCACTCCGCCGCAAGAGGAGAAAATGAACTTCAAACGGCAAAACGCAATGAGCCGCAGTTTTACGTTGAATAACCCGGAGCATAAGCTGCTGCTAATCAATGAAATCGAATCGCCGAATCCGTTGTGGGAGTTTGAACTGAACGGGGACAAGCAGCGGGCCCGCATCGCCGTCAACGGAGTGACAACGGGTTTTATCACCAGTGAGAGCGGAAGCGGGACAGTCGTCATCATTCTTCGCCGCCACTATTGGCTTGGCATTGGGCTGCTGGTTGTGGGTGTACTGGCCGGAGGGATGTACATGCTTCCTCTGAGCAGATCGCTCTTCAAAAACCGGAAGTTGGAGCGGTCTTTATAATGAAGCAGTCTTCATAAAACGTACTTATATCCGGCACCCCAGACCGTTCTTATGAACCGCGGATTTTTAGGGTCGGCTTCAATTTTTTTGCGCAGGCTTGCAATATGTACGTCGATGGTGCGGTCTAAGTAAGCGCGATTATTTCCCCTAATCCTGTCCAGCATTTCATTGCGCGTGAACACTTTGCCGGGATAGCTGTGCAGCAGCTTCATAATCTCAAATTCAATGTTGGTTACCTCGATTTCTTTGCCGCTGACAAACAGACTGTGTCTATACTCATTCACGGCGATCTCGTCCTGCTGCGGGGGATCGGACGGAGTGGATGGAAGCTGTGCAGCAGCAGTGGACCTGCGCAGTAGCGCCTTGATTCTGGCATCCAGCTCTTTCAGGCTGAAGGGCTTGCATAGAAAATCATCGGCTCCGTTGTTGAGCGCGCGAATCCGCTCCGACAATTGGGTATTGGCTGAAATCATCAGGATGGGTGTGGAGGAATGCATTTGGAACGCCCTGACCAGCGCGTTGCCGTCCATTTCGGGCAGCATGAGATCAATGATAATAACATCAGGCTCTAATGTGCTGAGCGTCTGCAGCGCTTCCTTGGCATGGTGGAAGCTTGTAACCTGGTATCCTTCCTCTTCAAGGAAAATAGCAATCATGTCAGCCAGGTTTTTCTCATCATCAATAAGCAGTACTTTGTTGTTCATCATGAATCCTCCTGTTCTATAAATATCGAATTTTGAAGAAATAGATTGAAAATATTACCTATAGTTAATTATATAAAATAATTTGTCATTGTCATTAAGGAGTGGGAGTATGCGGCTAATATTATTGTCAGGCGGAGCGGGCAAACGCTTATGGCCTTTATCGAGTACTCATCGTCCGAAGCAGTTTTTACCGGTCTTGCAGCATGAGGGAAGGCAGGAGAGCATGCTGCAGCGGGTATGGCGGCAAATTACAGACGCGGGGCTGGCAGAGGTGTCACTGTTCTCGGCCAGCAGCGGGCAGCGTGAGCTTATCCAAGGACAGATTGGCAAGGATGCTCCGATTGTGGAGGAACCGGAGCGCAGGGATACCTTTCCGGCCATTGCTTTGGCGGCGGCGTATTTATACAGCGAGGCCGGCTGTGATCCGGAGGAGATTGTCGGGGTTATGCCGGTGGACGGGTATACCGACGATTCTTTTTTTCAGACCTTAGGTGAACTCCCCGGTGTACTGGAGAGCCTGCACGCGGATATGGTGCTGATGGGAGTCGCTCCCGGTACACCTTCCGCCAAGTTCGGTTACATCGTTCCGCAGCAAGTCTACGAAAGAACAGGCGCCTGTTTTGTTCATTCTTTTGTGGAGAAGCCTGCGGCGGCTCAGGCACAGAAGCTGATTGAAGAGGGGGCTCTATGGAATTGCGGGGTCTTCGTGTTCCGGCTGAAGTACATACTTTCTGCGCTGCGGAGGCGGAAGCTGCCTGTGAACTATAAAGAGCTGCGGGCCATGTACAGCCGGCTCCCGCGTGTCAGCTTCGATGTAGAGATCGTGGAGCGGGCAGAGCAGATCGTAGCGGTTCCTTTTCAAGGGGACTGGAAGGATATAGGGACTTGGAATTCGCTCTCGGAGGTGATGGAGAATCAGGTGAGCGGGAACGGATATGTGAGTCCGTTGTCTGCGGATTCTCACATCATCAATGAGCTGGATATCCCTGTCAGCATATGGAATGTGCCCAACATCGTCGTGGCAGCCGGTCCTGGCGGCATTCTGGTTACGGACCGGGAAACGTCAACGGACATTAAAGAGATGGTCGCAAAAGTTGAAATGGCCTCCCGGTTTGAAGAAAGGTGGTGGGGAAGGGAAACGGTGCTGTCACGCAAGCAATCCAATGAAGGCGGCGTGGTCACAAACCGGATTGTTATTTCTGCGGGCTGTTTTCTCAGCTATCATGAGCATACCCTGCGCAAAGAGGTGTGGACCGTTATTGACGGTGCGGGCGAGGCATGCCTAAACGGTGTTACGTTCCCGGTTGAAGCGGGCTCTGTCATTATTGTAGAGTTGGGCATGAAGCACTCCATTCTGGCCTACAGTGAACTGGAAATGATAGAGTCGCGAATCGGGAAGGAACTTTCAGACCATGACATTGTTCATTATGACAATCCTTGGGGAAGGGAGGACATGGAAACCAAAGCATATATGCGATGAAAAGATATAGTGAAGCAGGGAGTTGTGATGGTGAAAATAGTGCTGGAGAGAGAGCAGAGCAACGCGCGGGAAATGGATTCCTCGGAGGTAGGCATCATTCTATGCGACCTCGGGGGAAAAATTGTGTACATAGGCAACAAGGCAGAGGAATGGTTCGCTCTGGGGGAGATGACGGGGAGAAATCTTACGGATCTAACCCAATCGCTGGAACGATATATTCAACCGGCGGCTTATACGCTAACGGAGAGTATACAAGATTTTTTACGTGGGGAAATGTCCTTTAAGCAGATTGAGTTTTCGTATGCCCGCACAGAGGAGCGGCTGTTCTCGCTGTATCTCACTCCGGTAATGAATTCCCGCAAGATGAAGAATCATGGTATTTTGCTGGAATTCAGGGCTTGCAGTGCTGAGGAGCAAATGAACAGAATGAGGATTGAACGGCTGGGTATTGTCACCCACGAAATCAGGGCTCCTCTGATGACGATGATGGGATATGTAGAAATGCTGATGCAACACGACCTCTCTGAAAAGAATAGAATGCGCTTTTTGGAGATCATTAGTGCCGAAGGCAACCGGCTGTCCAATCTGCTTGACGATTTGCTGGACATTGAGCAGATGGAGTCCTTACAGCTTACCTATCACAAGACATATGTATCGCTGGTTGAACTGGTCCAAAAGATGGCCGAACAGTGGAATTTGAAATCCTCCCATTATGTATATGCGCATTTCGAGGTGGAAGACGCCTTTGTCTACGCCGATCAGAGCAGATTAATCCAGGTCCTGTACAATCTGCTCAGCAATGCCAAGAAATACTCTCCCGGACAGAACCGTGTAGATATCCACGTAGGGGAAGACGGGCCATTTTTTTTCGTGGAGGTAAAGGATTATGGCATGGGAATACCCGAAGAATTGCATGAGAGGCTGTTTACTAAATATTACAGGGTGGAGCAGGCCGGGCAAATTCAAGGCAGAGGCTTGGGATTATATATCAGCAAACAAATAGTAGAAGACCACGAAGGCAGCCTTTCGGTAACCTCTGTACCAGAACAGGGAAGCGTGTTCCGTCTGTGTCTGCCGAAGCCGAGCCATTTGGAATGAGTGCTGCAAACCTGTAAAACTGTAAGTCTGCAAACCTGCAAGTCTGCAAACCGAATAGTAATGATTCATCCTTCATCAATGTAGGTAAGCGAGGGGCGTATTCGTATGTCAACCTGCTGCTATTGGTGGGGGCATGTCAAAAATGAAAAAAGCTTTCGTGAGTATTCACGGGAGCTTTTTTTATTGTACGCCCAGCATGGGCGTCATCTCTAGGGTGAAAGTCCCGAGCGGGGGCTGGCAAGCGCCTACCGTTAGCCAAGGGCAAGGGTGTCCACCGCGAGGTGGAATCTGAAGGAAGCCGGAGGCAAAAGCACGACCTGAGGTACACGAATCCAATTTGAGGCGGTTGCAGCCGGATGAGTCACCAATACATGACAAAATCCAAAGCTGCCAAGGGCTGCAGCCGTATACTTGGGCAGGTGCGGGCGGAAAGATGACGTTCTTATCTGGGGAGACCTGCCGGACATGCAAGGAAAAAAAACTTGTAACCGTAGTCGAGAGGCTGCGCTGAACCGTCAGGAGTCAGCAGAGGCCATAGTGCGTGCGTGGCAGCACGATCATCAGGTGGGTTAAAGTCCCGCTGAGCACCGGACTAGGGGGCTCATATCCAAACTCGGGGGTAACGCCTCGGGGGCCGGTAATTTTTTTTACCGGAGGGCAGGGCGTCTGCCGCGAGGCAGAGTCTGAAGGGCTTGAGGAGAAGTACCAGGCCGTAGTGAAACGGGGCTACCCGAACTCGCGAACCGGTCGGCCAAAGATGGGGCAAGGTCGAGTCTGCACTATGGAGACGAAGGCGTTCTAGTCCACCCATCGCACCAAGGTGTGTGCGGGCGGCATGGTACTGAAGATGACGATGTGACCCACGGAGATCTCGTCGTGTCTGAAACGAATGCACTTGCAGGACGAGTGGTTAAACAAAGTCGAAGCGGTCGCGCCGCGCCCGCCGCTTCAGAGAATGCGCGGCAGTTTCGGTAACGGGTACTATAAGGAAACCCCGAAATGTACACCGGACGCACGGCGAGAAGTCGGAGAGCCGCGTACTACTTAAGAACGGACGAACAACAGAAACGTCCGGATCAGTCACCTTGGTGTGACTGGCTTCTGTTCACTCAAAAGGTGAATTAGAAGGGGAAGGCGGCTCGCTTTATGGAGACCGGAACTGGCATGAGTTTCGCGAGTAAGCGGCAAGGGAGGAATATTCCCTAAGTGAAAGACCCAAAACTTGCAGGCGGAGGATACGAAGCGTATGAAAGCAGAAGGCACAGGACGAAAGGTTCATTCATTAATCGACAAGGTGTATCACCGAACAAATCTGGAAATGGCATGGGAAACAGTGAGGGCAAACGGAGGCAGTGGTGGAACTGACAAGGTCACCATCCCGGCCTTCCAAGCCGTAGCCGAGGCGGAGCTAGAACAACTGCACGAAGAACTGAAGCAAGGGATGTACCGACCGATGCCGGTCAAACGAATTCACATTTCCAAGAAGGGGAAGCCAAACGAGAAGCGTCCGCTCGGCATCCCGGCGATAAGGGACAGAGTCTGCCAGCAAGCGCTGAAAAACAGGCTGGAACCTATCTTTGAACCCTTGTTCAGTGAATGCAGTTTCGGATACCGTCCGGGTAGGTCAACGCACCAAGCGATGCGGAAGATTTACCGCGAGATGATGGACGGGTGCGAATGGATTGTGGACGCAGACCTGCGGGATTTCTTTGGGACGGTTCATCACGAACCGCTGGTCGACAGGATTGCGGAGCAAGTAAGCGATGGTAGAATTCTCAAATTGGTCAGACAAATGCTCGAAGCCGGGTACATGGAAGGTGGGAAGAAATACGCGACACCGAGCGGCACGCCGCAAGGTAGTGTAGTGAGTCCGCTGTTTAGTAACATTTACCTGAATCGGTTCGACCATGAAATGACGGACAGAGGGTACCGACTGACGCGCTTCGCTGACGATTGGGTGGTGCTCTGCAAGACGCAAGCGGAAGCTGCGCGGGCGCTCCGGGACGCAAGAATCATTCTGGAATCGCTCGGGCTGACCCTTCACCCGGATAAAACAAAGATCACCCACATCAAGTGGGGATTCGAGTTTCTGGGCTACAAGCTCAAACGGGGAAAAGGCTTGTCGCTGCAACGGGAAAAGGTAAAGAAGCAATCGAAGATGAATATCTACGCCTACCCCAAAGACAAGTCCATCCAATCGTTCATGGACACCATTCGAGCNCGAACGCATAGACGCATCCCGATAACCGTTTTTGAACTCATCGACTCCATAAACCCCGTCATACGAGGGTGGGGCAATTATTTCCGGAAAGCCCACGTGAGAAAGCTTTTCAACCGACTCCAACGCTGGATCATAAGGCGGATATGGAGTCATCGGTTCAAACGCTGGCGCAACGCGGGGTGGAAAAGACTGCCGGAATCCATTCTCTACTCCAAGTACAGATTGGTAAATCTCTTGTCATTAATCCCGGATTTGAACCTACGAACTGCACCCAAAGGGTGACATGAAGGAAAGCGGATTGCGGGAAAACTGCACGATCCGTTTGATCGAGCGGACGGAGGAAGGCGCAAGCCGACCTCCTTCGACTCTACACGTAAGCTGTTGCAACAGCTTACGGAAGGGCTGAACCGAAAGGAGAGAGGAAACCGATGCGTTCGTATGAAGAGCAACGACAGCAGAATATCTCGCAAGAGAGCTTGCGGCAAAGAGAAGCGGTGAAGCCGTCAGGGTATGCCGGAGCGCCGAGTTCTTCATCGGCACAAATCGCTTCTTCCTCTCGCAAAGCAGAGAGCAACCTGCTGGAGCGAATGCTCGAAGGAGACAACCTTCGGCTCGCGTATAAACGAGTGGTACAAAACGGAGGAGCGCCCGGTGTGGACAATGTAACGGTAGCGAATCTACAAGCTTACTTGAAAACACACTGGGAGACGGCGAAAGCTGAACTTCTAGCGGGAACCTACAGACCTGCGCCAGTCAAACGGGTGGAAATTCCCAAACCCGGAGGCGGCGTACGGCTACTAGGGATCCCGACCGTGATGGACCGCTTTCTCCAGCAAGCCCTTCTACAAGTCATGAACCCGATCTTTGACGGGCAATTCTCATGGTATAGCTATGGCTTTCGTCCGGGAAAGAGTGCGCATGATGCCGTTAAACAAGCCCAAAGATATATCCAAAGTGGCCTGAGATGGGTCGTGGACCTCGATCTGGAGAAATTCTTTGACCAGGTCAATCACGACATGCTGATGGCAAGAGTAGCGCGGAAAGTAGCAGATAAAAGAGTGCTGAGACTGATTCGTGCTTTTCTGAACGCCGGAGCTATAGTAGATGGAAAGCTAGAACGTAACCGAGAGGGAACGCCACAAGGTGGTCCGCTCAGTCCGCTTTTGGCAAACATACTACTAGACAATTTGGACAAGGAACTGACTGGACGAGGGTTGCGATTCGTACGCTATGCGGACGACTGCAATATTTTTGTGGCAAGTAAACGAGCGGGCGAACGTGTCATGGAATCGGTCAGCCGATTTGTAGAAGGAAAGTTAAAACTGAAAGTGAACCGGGAGAAAAGTGCGGTAGCCAGACCCTGGCACCGGAAGTTTCTAGGGTTTAGTTTCCTGAGGCAGAAACAGGCAACGATTCGAATAGCGCCAAAGAGTCTTTTAGCATGTAAAGAAAAGATTCGAGAGCTAACCAATCGAAGTTGGTCTATTTCGATGGAAGAACGGATTAACCGACTGAACCGATATTTGATGGGGTGGATAGGTTATTTCCATCTGGCGTCGGCCAAGATGCATCTCCAAAAACTGGACCAGTGGATTCGGAGAAGACTCCGGATGTGCCTGTGGAAACAATGGAAACGAGTGCGCACACGAATCCGCGAACTCCGGGCTCTTGGAGTACCCAAGTGGGCCTGTTTCACGATGGCGAATTCGCGGCGAGGCGCATGGGAAATGTCCCGGAACACGAATAATGCCCTTCCGACTTCCTACTGGGAAGGGAAAGGGCTGAAAAGTTTGCTTTCACGTTATCTGGAACTTTGTTAACCTTTTGGAACCGCCGTATGCGGACCCGCATGTACGGTGGTGTGAGAGGACGGAGGCTTGCCGCCTCCTCCTACTCGATAACGGTACCGTCCTTGTATAGGACTATTTTTTTCTACCGGTTAATCATGTGCCTTCCCCGAGTCCTACTCCGACTATTACTCCCGTAGTTGATACAACGGCCAATATTGGAGTGCTTTATGCTATCACCATTATAAGGATGGTAGTAAATGTGAGCACAAGGGGAAGGTGTTGGACGAAGAATTTTTCAATACTTTATATGAGTGGATCATCAATGTAGACTCGAACATTTTGCAGGAGATCGAGCTGCAAGGCCACGGTTATAACGATACGAAGACTATGATTGTAGTGAAGGTGCAGGAGTTGCAAAAGCATAAACGGGCGTTAGATAAATTACAGGTATCAAATGAAGAGGACATTATTATGAAGCAGGTGTTTATGGAGCGGATTGTTTATAATCGGGAGGGGAATTGGGTGGAGTTGACGGTTTGTTATAAATAGATAATTAAGTGAAGCATAGAAAAGAAAACATTTAACCCCTAGAAAAATTCCAGTGGTTCTTTACATGGGGAAATTTAGTTCTTTTGGAAGGGGAGTAGAGAACACTGTCGAATAATAAATAGAAAATGGGAAACAAGCGTGTGTTCAATTCCATGATGAGATTGTAGGAAAGGGGAAATCTATTTCTACATTCAAGACATAAGCTGATGTATGAACATTGGAACAAGGAAATTGGCCAAGGCGGCAGTTATCGAACAGATATCTTCAGGTCAAGGAGTGTGTCAATAGTGAACAAAAAGTTAATGCTATCAAGTTTTCTTATTATATTTTCAGTAGTATGTCTATCAATTACGGTCTTTGCCGCCACTACAGGATACTCTTTAAGGGTAAACGGGGCTGATATTAAAGGAGAAGCAAAGGTCATTGATGGAGTGACCTATGTGCCTTTGCGCAAAGTTATTGAGGGTTTGGGAGGGTCATATCACGTCATGCCTGAGTCCAATACAATCAGTATTTTGAGAAGGGACATAAGCATGTACGGCGGGTATACTGAGTCCAATCCCTTACATTCCGGTTCAAAAGCATATTTTGAATTAAATGAAGGTTTTGATAAATTCATTGGTTCAGTCTCCATCGAAGAAACGAGCACAGGAAAGGATGCTTTGAAAATACTTCAGGCGAAAAAAGAAGCTGCCCCGAGCGGTTATACCTATGTTCTAATAAAAGTGAATCTTGAAATCTTAGGATCTGAAAAACCTGGAACATCGCTGTCAATAAATAATTATAGGTTTGAGTATATTAACTCAGTAACTCTAAAGAGAATTCCTTCTTTTATGTTCTCCAAATATTCTCCCAGCCTATCAGAAGGAAAACCCTTCAACGGTTGGGTTGGATTTTTAATTCCTGAAGGTCATCAATCTGGAATGGTAGTTTTATCAACTCCAGATGATCGGCAGAATGCTTTATGGATGAAAGTACAGTGATATCGAGAAATATTGTGATCCTGGTGACCTATCCCTAATATATGACACAAATGTAAGACTCAGAAACTAACTCGCTCAGAGTACTTAATCGCTACGGGTCCAATTCCCGCAACTTGCTGAGGGGAGTTTCATTTAGTAATACTTCCAGTTTTGAGATCGCCAAGCGCAACTACAAGTCTGTGTTCCTTTCTAATGGGTATAGCTAGTTGTTGACCCACACGTACCTGTCATTGGTGGGATGTTCGTGTAAATCAATTTCTATAGAAACTCCTGCTAATAGTATTAGTGGGAGTTTTTCTATTGGATACAGGAGAAATGTTCGTCATATTTTTCCATTTTGAAGTATAATAAGATTATAATTCATCGAGACTTTCTACCGGATAATATTTGAATATTGAGATAAAGTTTGTAGTTTCACAAAGTTCGTGAATAAAATGTCAGACGAAATTATCTATTTAAGAATTAAAGGAGCGAAGTCATATGAGCTATATTCGTATAGAAGATATAATAATTAAAAATTATAGATCTTTTGGAGATAAAGTTGTAGTTCACTTTCCTAAAGAAGATTATAAAAAACCCGTAGCTATAGTGGGATACAACAACGCTGGAAAGACGAATTTTTTGAATTCAATTTTATATGGAATAACAGAAAAGTATGTTACTAAAGATAGCTTTACAATCAATGATTTTCATAATCGTAGCTATGATAATATACCTCTAATTGCAACAAAAATGAGTAGTAGTAGTGAACATAAAGTGGAAGGTAAAATAGCAAATCTTACTGGATATCATTATTTGGATATCGAACTCGATGGAATTGAAATAGAAAGTGCCAGGATTAACTCTTACGAAGATGGGAAGCGAGAGAAACAACTCTATACCTCATTTGGTGCAGCTAAATACTTTAAAATATTCTATATAAATTTTCATGAAATTAAAAAAGAAATATTAACAAAGAAAACAAGTTGGGGAAATTTATCTTCATTTTTAGCAAAACATATCAAAAGCATAGTTGATAGAGATGGTATTATGGCAGATAAAAAAGATCAATTCAAAGCAGAGGTAAAGTCCTCTACTGATAAGGTAATGACTGACTCCAGTTTGAATGAATTTTTAAATAGGATACAAATTAATTATTCGACTAACCTGAGACAAAACCAGTGTCATATTGAATTTGGATTGCCTGAGTATGAGGATATATTCTTAGAGATGATGTTCAAAGTTGGTCTTAATGGTGACATGGAAAACCTTGTACCGATCAGCCATTTTGGTGATGGTTATATTTCTATGTTTGTCATGGCTATTATTCAAGCGATTGCAGAGAGCAATGAGACTGATAAGTGTCTTTTTTTATTCGAAGAACCTGAAAGCTTTTTACATGAGAACCATCAAGAATATTTCTACAAAACTGTTCTTTGTGGCTTAGCTGAGAAAGGACACCAAGTAATTTATACTACTCATTCTGACAAAATGTTGGATGTCTTTGATACTAGAGGATTGATTCGTTTTGAATTTGATGAAGATACTAAGCAAACAGTGCTTAAATACAATAAACATAATAGTGAGTTTCTCGAAGTCGAAGAGAACGAAGGGATTTTTGATGAGTTGCTTTCTGAAATTGATGATTATAATAATTACATCAAGCTAATTGAGCCAAACCTAAATAAAATATTATTCAGCAAAAAAGTTTTACTTGTAGAAGGCCCTAATGATCTGATGACTTACAAAGAAATTATCAGAAGAAAAGTATTGGAACTCACTGAGGATAATAAATACTCAGAAACCTATTTGAATTTTAATAACATTGCTATAGTTCCTCATCATGGGAAAATAACTGCTTTAATTTTAATTAAGTTATGTAAGCACTTAGGCATAAATTATTTTGCTATCAATGATTTTGACTTCGAAGAAGATTTTGTGGCAAAGCTCTCTTTTGAAACAATTGGAGAACTTAAAGAAAGTGATATCTATAATACTGAACTAGAAAATATTAAAGTTTTTAATTCAAAAGGTGAACCATTGAGTGAAAGAACTAAAAAAGGGATGATAACTACAAATTGGAATCTGATTAAAGAAGCCTCTTTTGAGAAGATACATTTTAACATTCCTAAGTTAGAGTCTGTTTTAGGGTATGACTCAAATGATAAAAATAGCGCGAAGATCTGGAGAATAATTAAAGAAACATCTGAGTTTGGAGAGCCTATCTTCCCTGAAAATCTTAAGGAATTCCTTGAATTGAATAATATCCAAAGACAAAGATAACTTCGTCTAACATAATATTCACGCATCGGGCATATCCCTTCGGTCGGGCAAAAGAATTTCAGGGAAGTATAAACTGCCGGACACATCCGACTTCGTCGGACGTCGTGAATACAAGAACGTTAGAGGAAAGTATGCAAAAGGTCAAGGTGATGTAAGATGGAATTGGTAATAAATTCAGTTAGCAAAGAAAAATTATCTATCTTAAAATTTGAAAGTCTCTCAAGTATAGAAAAGGAGATTGCGAAGAGTAATATAAAATGTGTAGAGTGCGGAGTTCAAGCATTTTATAGAAGAAAAACTAGAGATGGTAAGCAATCATGCTTCTTTTCTAGACACATAGGTGGTTGTGGCCAGGGAATGAGTAATACTAGCAATGTCAATAATACTACTAAAGAAGAAGTTAACAAAATTAATGTCACATATAATGAATTGATACTAAGCCTAGAACAAAATGGTAAGCTACATGAAAACAGAAATAAGGGTTCAATTTTAACTGAAGTTGAGCAAACAAAGAATTCTCGATCATATGTAATCGATCCTTCAAGTAATAAATCCTGTAAAATCACAATAAAAAAACTATTAAGATATGCGATTAATAATCTATTGGATGATATCGATATCCCGATCATTTTTGAAGGTAAAACCTACAAAGATCCTTTTGATTTAATTGTGCATTTCAGAAATGCAGATCATTCACTCAGAGGAAAGAAAAAAATATTTTGGGGTGAAGTTAACTCAATCTCATCTAATAAACAATTTTTAAATTGTGGTGTATGGGATGGGAAAGGATATGAATTTTCTATTTTATTAAGTGACAGTGTATCTAATAATTCGAAATTGAAAAAGAAACCATGGGATAATGGTATTTATTGTATTTTCATAGGAACGTTATTTTTTAATAAGAATGATAAACCGTATATCCGATTAAATGATATCAACTTAATGGCGTTAGAAACTTAATAATTACGATAAGTAATTCGTGAATTCTATACTATCGTCTAACATCATACTCACACATCGAATTCTGACGGCTCCTCGGTCGGCAAGATGCAATTCAACTGACACATCTACACGACTGACAGCATTGCAGTGGATCCCTGGCAGAGCCTTAAGTTGATGGGAAGTCGTGAATACGGGAACGTTAGCTGAAATTAATAGAAAATCATTAATGAATAAGCAAATAATATTTAAATTCAAAAAAAATAAGGGTTTATTGCATTTTATTTAAAGGAGAGTTACAATGGCCGATTCTAAAAAATGGAAAAGCAAACTTTTATCTTCAAGCATTCCCTTAGAGTTTGATGTAGCTAAGTTACTTGTTGACCAAGGCTTTATTATTGAAGCAGACTACACATATTCTAGAGATGATAAGGGGACGTACAAAAATTTTTCGGTTGATATTAACGCGTCTGCATATGCTCCCTTCAGTGAGACTGAATCGGAAGGAAGGAACGAATTCTGTGCTAATGTACAATTACTAATTGAATGCAAGTATCGAGATAATAATACTAAGTGGCTTTTCCTTCCTGAAATAAATACTACTGACTTTACTCAGATGATTGCGGGTAGAGCCATTAGAATAATAGAAGAGTTTTCTCCAGTGAGGTTCGAGGACAAAAAATCAGTGCACGATTTTGAATGTGAGATTGAAGATGCTTACAAAGCAATAGAATTAAAACTTGGTGATAGCCCTTCAGTATACGATGCTGAAATAAAACACGGAATATCTCAATTGCAATATGCAATTCCGGGTTTATTGAGACATTTAATAGAATATAATATTGGCGAACATTTGAATGACAATCGACCTATTATCATGTGTCCCATTCTTGTTACAACAGCGGATTTATTATTAATTAATACGGATGTTTCAATATCCAAAGTATATGAGGCTGAATCTCTTGAGGAAATGACCACAAAACACCCTTTTTTATTATTTTATTCAGATAGTAACCCAGAATTTCAAGAACATTGGATTAGAACATTCGATGATTTTTCTTCTTTAAATGAGACTCCAGGAATGATCAAGTTAGAAAGTTTATTTCAAAATTCAACTCCTAATTCTATAAAACATTTTAATGCATCCAATTTAGTGGAGCATTTAAGTGTAGGTTCAAGTTATTATTTAAGGGAATATTGCTCTCATTTTGTAATATGCAACTATAATCATTTAGAAGAATTTATTGAGAAGTTAAAGTTAAGCATAAAAAAATTAATTGAATCAAAAATAAATATTCAAGACTATTGTCCGAAATAGTTAACATCATTTAGATAATCAAAGACAATATTTTTTACTCCAAGAATGAATGGGGATGCGGAGGAAGACTAAACTTAGGTTTCCGATAAAATAAAGATATTATATTTTTAAGTAGTAACGGGGGGCAAACCTAATAATAACTCAAATCAATTAATAAACTAGCAGAGACGCCTTTCATCACTATTGCCATAAAGTTTTTGTTGATACTTATTGCTAGGAGGATCGGTTAATATGAGAGATGAATTCACTTCAAAAACAAAAGAATTATTATTTAAAAGAGTTGGTGGTCGTTGTTCAAACCCTAATTGTAGGAAAGCAACATCAGCGCCTCACACAGATATTAACAAATCAATTAATGTTGGGATAGCCGCTCACATCACTGCAGCAGAACTTAATGGACCAAGATACGATCCCAATATGTCTTCTGAAGAAAGGAAGTCTGTTGAAAATGGAATATGGTTGTGCCAAGACCACGCTAAGTTAATAGATTGTGATGAGATGAGATACACTGTTGAAATAATAAAAGAATGGCGTACAATTTCAGAGAAAGCTGCATTACTAGATATTGAATATAATAATCAGATTTCGACGACTGAAACCAATGAAGATAAGAGAATTATAAAATTTTATTCTCAATGCTTTGATAGACCTGCTTTTCAAGATGAGTTTGTGCAAGAAGGTTCAATTGAAGCTTTTGATAGAGCTATTGAAGATACAATAACAGCAATTAATGTAGGTTGTTTAAAAGATAGGGATGGGAACGTCCTTTTTCAATGTTTAGGTAAATCATATTTATTCAATCCTGAATGGAGAGAAAAAATGGACAGCATAGTCGATATGATGAGAGCTATACGTTCAAGATACCGTTTAGCAGTTCATTTGGGACAAATAGATGTTGGTGGAGAATATAACGGAAGACAATTTTATTTTTTTCACAATTATGAAGTGGCTAAGTGGTTTGATGAGACTAGAAGTCAAATATTATTTCTCTTCTCAGAAATATGTAAGGAAGCGGGGATACCTAAGCTTGTTTTTCCTAGAAAAAACAAATCAGTGTATTAATAACGTTATGTTTAGGCTGAACATCCTTTAGCATAAAATTCATATAACAACAATCTCGTATTTGCTGTAACAAATATGTGAATATGTTGAGATGGTTATGATCAGGGCTAAATCAAAGGAGTTTTTATGAACGAAGAACAGAAAATTAAGGAATTAAGCTATCTGCGCCAGCAAAAAGAGAATCCTACGGCAGGTAATTATAGAAGGTATATGGTGAATACGTATAACTATATTTTACAAAGTTCCAATGTAGGAAATAAGGGCTGGAGCAAAGCAAGTACTAGAGAAATGCTGAATTTTGTATATGAAGGAAACCCGGATCATATGGGCTATGAAATGGTAGAAAAGTTTAAAAAAACTCTTAGGGATTTAGGTTATATTAAGTTAGTAAAAGAAGATAATGAGTGGCGTACTTACATACTCAAAGAACTGGACTTTTAATCCTGAGGTGAACCATGGAAAATGAAACTGTTATTTTTGAAAATGCAAATAAATCATTCTTAAATCATGAAGCGGATTTAATTCTTAGTGGTGTCTCAGAACGAACATTATGCGGTTCGTTAATGAGGTATCTTCAGGAAGAAATAAAAGGAACTAATTATTCGAAATATCACGTGGATGTGGAATACAACAGAAACAAAGGGAAAGTAAAAACCATTATTGATCAAAACATCGAAGTAATACCTATTAATTGTGATATCATAATACATAGTCGTGGTGAGATACTTGGACAAGATAATTTAATTGCAATTGAAATGAAGAAATCTACGAATAGAAATTCTGAAAAGATAAAAGATAAGAACCGTTTGGTAGCTCTAACTAAAGAGACATTCAATGATGTTTGGTCATTTGATGGGACAAATCTTCCTGAACATGTGTGTAGATATAAATTAGGTGTTTATTATGAAGTCAACATCAGAAGAAGTGAAGTTTATGTTGAGTACTATAAAAAAGGGCAATTGAGTTCTACAAAAATATTTAAGTTAAAGCCTGGGAGTAATCATGAAAGGTAACCCATATCATGGAGTTACCTTTTTTCCTTTACCTGAGCCTCTTCCCCCCCCAAATTGGGTAAACTAACCCTAAGCAATACTTTACCCAAATCCAACACGAAACGGGGGGATGCCCCATGACAACTCAAAAAGTACCCAATAGATCAACCAAGGAAAAGTCACCGTATCTACTACAACACGCACATAACCCGGTGAACTGGTTCCCTTGGTCCGAGGAGGCTTTTGAAATCGCTAAGCGAGACAACAAGCCTGTGGTCCTTTCTATTGGGGATAGCTAGTTACTGCCCCACGCGAACCTCTCATTGACAGGATGTTCACATAAATCAATCATTCAAAGAAGCTCCTGCTGTTATTTGGCGGGAGTTTTTTTGTTACGCACAAATAAATAATTAAAACCGGTGTAACTTGTTGCACCCATCTTAGTTATATACTCGAAGTATAACTTTAATTTGGAGGAAACAAGATGACAAACACTACCATGAAAAAAGCCGCAATTATTTTGAGTTTCTCAATTCTTATAACTGCATTTTCCGGTCAAGCTTGGGCTGAGCAGGGTACCAATACTTCAACATCTGCTTCCGTGTCGAGTTCAGCTAGCAAAAATCCTTATGAGGTTGCTGGCATAAACGACCCGGCAGAATTTACGGCTTATTTTGCCAAATTACAGAAAGCTGTTAAGGATAACAAACCCGCAGAAGTGGCGGATCTGATCTCCTATCCAATGAATTTGAACAAAGACAACAAAACGTATGTTTTCTATAACAAGGCTGAATTTATTAAGAAATATGATCGCATCTTCACAGCTCTTGTACGTGAAAAAGTACTGGCTCAAAGAGTCGATAAGCTGTTTGTGAACTATCAGGGCATTATGGTTGAAGATGGCGATTTGTGGATGGGGAAACAAAACAATAAACTTGGAGTCATTGCGGTTAATGTTACTAACAATCCATATGAAGTCGCAGGCATCAGCAATCCGATCGTATTTGAGCATAACTTCAGTTTGCTCCAGAAAGTCGTCACAGAAGGAAAAAAATCCGAAGTTGCCAAGTTGATGGTGTACCCATTGAAAGTGAATACTAAGGGAAAAACCATTGAAATCAAAACCAAGAAGGATTTTATAGCAAAATACAACCAAATCATGACCGCAAAAGTTAAGAAGGCGTTATTAGCGCAAAAGGTCGATAAAGTATTTGTGAATTGGGAAGGTGTTATGGTTGGTGACGGAGAGCTGTGGATTGGACAGTTCGGACAGCAGGTTGGTGTATTCGTTATTAACCAGTAATTGAGGGTTCCAACAAAAATTAATGGTTGCATTATTTTTATAAAAGTTAATCTGTTGACATGTGCGCACGAATGCATATAATGGAATCAGGTGGTGAGCGAATGGGACTCAAACATGATCCGGATAAATGTAAAAAATTGATTGAAGACAATATTGATATAGAATTTTTCAGAGCAATTTTCGACCCCGTTCGAAGTGAGCTGTTGATATTCCTTTCTGGGAACGGGGAAATGACGATTGGGGAAATAGCAGAGTATTTTCCTCAGAATCGTTCAGTGATTTCTCGTCACCTGGATTTTATGAATCGGTTTAACATTGTGCAGAGAAGGAAAGAAGGCCGGGAAGTTTACTACAAAGCGAATAAAAAATTCATTGTCGATTCCTTCGAAGAGACAGCGAATAATATGAAAGCACTCATGAATTTGATGTAGCAGGGTGCTTTTCATTTTATTATATATGTGCATTTGTGTGCACAAAAACACGAAAGGGGTTTTTATTTTGGAACAATCTATTAAAAAATGGTGGGTTCTAATCACAGTTAGCTTAGCAGTATTTATGGCAATGCTGGATATTACAATTGTGAATGTAGCGTTACCGGAGATTCAAAAAAACTTCTCATCCGATTTTTCAAATCTACAATGGGTATTGAATGCTTATACTTTAGTGTATGCTGCGATGTTATTACCCGTCTCGAAATTAGCGGATATCATCGGACGTAAAAAAGTATTTCTATTGGGGTTAGGCATCTTTGTAATAGGTTCCCTTGCAAGTGGTTTAGCTAGCAGTGATCTTTGGTTGAATATGTTCCGGGGGTTCCAAGGAATCGGCGGAGCAGCTATGATGTCTCTATCACTAACGATTGTTACATCTTCATTTCCTGAGAAGCAGAGAGGACTTGCACTGGGGATTTGGAGTAGTGCGGTTGGTCTTGCTATTTCAGGTGGTCCACTTATTGGCGGTACTTTAGTGGATAATTTGGGTTGGCGATCCATCTTCCTCGTTAACATCCCTTTTGGTATTTTAGCTATCCTACTTGGTATATTGTTTATCCAGGAAAGTAAAAGAAAAAGTAATGAGAAAATTGATTTTTTAGGATTTGTTTTAAGCACTGCATTGATTTTTACTATGGTATACGCCCTAATTCAAAAAGAAATGCATGTAAATTATTTGTGGACGGATTGGCACATTGTTAGTTTATTTGGTCTATCAATAATTTTATTAATTGCTTTTATTATGGCTGAGAAAAACGTTAAACAACCCATGATCGGACTGTCAATTTTTAGAAAATGGTCATTTAACGGCGCCAACATTGCGGCTTTTGCTCTAGGAGCAGGATTGTATGGCGGCTTCACCTACCTAACCATTCTTATGCAAAATTATATGGGCTACTCTGCGTTTGAAACTGGAGTTAAAATGCTGCTAATCAGCGGGTTTACCATGATATTGGGTCCGATGGCAGGGATTATTTCCGGGAAAATCGGCAATCGCTGGTTGATTAGTGGCGCACTATTTATTGGAGCAATCGGAGTTCTTGTTATCCGTCATATGATCAAGGTTCCTTTTGAATGGGGTTATTTAATGCCCGGGTTTATCCTTTTAGGAATTAGCAATGCTTTGGTAAATCCGCCAATATCCAATGCTGCAATGAGTTCTGTGGATCAAAGCCAGGTTGGTATGGCTTCCGGTATTTTAAACGTATTCCGGCAACTCGGTATTTCATTTGGTGTGGTAATGCTGGGAATTAAATTGACCGAAGGGTATAACCATTCATTGGATAAACATATTATGGAGATTCAAAATATTGATTCAGCATTCAAAAATCAGATGCTGGATATTTTCCATAAAACCGGAGCTTTTGCCGGCTCACAAATTTTTGATAGTAAGCAAGCTGAATGGTTCAAACAAATGCCGGCTTTTGAAGACATTAAGAATATTGTTTTCAGTGCTTTCAGCACGGGTATGAAGGATGTAAACTTGTTCATTGCCATCTTTTTGCTTATTGGATCACTGGCAAGTGCTTTTTTGATTAACAAGAAAAGAAGAACAGAGTAATTAATGAACTAACTAAATTTCGCATAAATCGAATCGCGGGGGATGGCCGCAGCTAGTAGCTGCCAGTGTCCGGTAAGCTCTGCAATTACACGTTTGCCCGGCCAGTTGGCGGGGAGCAGCTCATCCGGCAGTGAAGGATCTGCCATAAGCAGGCCGCTGAGCACTTCTCCAATCTGCAGATAACGCAAGAAGAGGTGCAGCGCTTGGTCCTCCCGGAGCGCCTCGTCCATTAATGGAATGAACTCCTGCTGGAGCCAGCTTTGTTTGTCCCGGTACATGGCTTCAATTCTGTCGAGCTGCCAAATGGCATAGGCTTTGCCGGGGGTGATGGAGCCTGTCTCAAATTGCCCGTGCAGAATCGAGACTTTGCCCTCAAGCTGGAGCTGCTGAATGTGTTCTGCGACGTCCTTCCGATAATTCCAGGGCGAGATGTATACACTGTTATACAGAAGCCCGAAGCCAAGCTGCAAAATGGCGGTGCGAAACTGATCGCGTTTCTTGCGTTCCTGCTCGGGAACCTCAAGCATGACTACATCCCAGGTCTGGTTCCATGGCTCGAGCGAGCGGGCGGGCTTGCTGTTGATGGAATGGATGTACGAACGTCCGGCTGCTGTAATCTGATACAGGGAACGGGACGGGGATGAGATATAGCCTTCCTTTTTCAGACGGGATAAGGCATTGCGGATATAGGTGGAGGTATAACCCCTCAGCTCGTAGATTTCAACCAACTGCTGAGCGCCCATCTGATCGACTCTGGATAACAGGAACAGCATTGTTTTTTCAACGGACAGCAACTTGTCTCACGCCTCTCTTGACAGGTGATAAAGGTGGAATATATTATAAATATATACGATCGTTATTGATTTGGATATATTTGATTTCGGGTGCCGAACCGGGTCTCTTGACACTTTGGTGTCATTGTAACGTAAACTTTATGTTTTTGCACGGCCCAAGTCCATTAGAAGAAGAGGAGAGATCAAGCTTGAAAATCATTTATCACGGCCATTCCTGCATACAGATGGAGACGAACGGCAAGTCGCTGATCATTGATCCGTTTCTTAGAGGCAATCCTGCTGCGGTCACCAAGCCTGAGGATATTCAGACGGACATGGTGCTGCTGACTCATGCCCACATGGACCATATTCTGGATGCTGCACCGATAGCCCTACAGAATAATGTGCCGGTTGTGTCAAATGTGGAGCTGGCAACCTATATGGAGGGGAAGGGTGTCCAGACCATTGGGATGAACATTGGGGGAACGGTTGATATTGGGTTTGCCAAAGCGACGATGATTCATGCTTTTCACAGTTCAGGCATTACGCTGGAAGATGGAAATGTGGTCTATGGAGGTATGCCTGCGGGCTTCATCATTCAGGCGGAGGGACGCACAATTCTCCATGCGGGAGATACCGGGTTGTTCGGGGATATGAAAATGTTCGGCGAGCTGTATGACATTGATCTGGCGATTCTGCCGATAGGCGGACACTTCACGATGGGGCCGGAGCATGCGCTGATCGCTGCCAAATGGCTGGGCGCTAAGCAGGTGCTTCCCATCCATTACAACACGTTCCCGCCGATTCAGCAGGATGCTGGAGCCTTTGTTCAGGCTCTTGGCGAGGCCGGAATTACCGGAACACTGCTTGCTTACGGGGAGTCGCTTGAGCTGTAGAGCGATAAGCAATTGAATTACACACATGCAAAAGGGATGTACCCAGGCTGCACAATGGGACATCCCTTCTATTTTGAGACGGATTATTTATTCTCAGGCTTTACCCGCGCCGGGCGTGTTACCCAATTGCTGCGGTTCATGGGTTTGACTGTATCTATCCGGGGATTGGGAAGCTCTTCAGCCGCCACGGCAGGTTCGTTCGGGTCTGCTGGCAACTGGCCTGCCGCCGGTTTCTTTGAAATTCCACGCCCATTATGCTTGCCTCTGTTCCACACGGTGTTCTTGCTCATCTTGACACTCCATTTCTGTAGGCTTATGCCTCAACCATATCACATCATAGAAGGTTAAGAAAGAACCTATAGCATAAAACACTCCTTTTGACAAGTTATAAAATATACTATTGATAGCAAAGCAGGGTGGCTATAATGGGATAGAATTGAAAGGAGAGCACCCTGATGCCCATCAAGATTATTACGGATAGCGGTTCCGATTTACCCCTTGAGTACATTGAGAAATATAACGTTACTATCGTTCATTTGCCTGTTCATTTTCAGCATGAGCTGATGCCGGAGGATACGGAGACGAAGGCTTTTTATGCCAGAATGCGTGAATCCAAGGAGTTGCCGACGACAGCAAGTCCCAGTCCGCAGGTGTTTCTGGATAAGTTCAAGGAAGTGGAAGCAGGTACAGATATTCTGGTTGTCTGCATGTCCTCCAATATCAGCAGCACTTATCAGACGGCGATGATTGCCAAGGAAATGTATGAAGAGGAAGGTCATCCGAACGCGATTGAAATTATAGATTCCAAAAACTTCTCCGGCGGGCTGTCCCTCATTGTTGCTTTGACGGCGAAGTGGTCGCTTACCTGTTCAAGCCTAAGTGAACTCAAACAAATGGTCCTGGACAAAATTGAAGATGTGAACGCATACTTTACGCTGGATACGCTGGAGAATGTGATCAAGGGCGGACGGCTGAGCCGGTTGTCGGGGGCTGTGGCATCCGTTCTTAACATCAAGCTACTGCTAAAAATCAGCGATGATGGCATTGTTGAGGTGGTAGAGAAGACCCGGGGTCTGCCTAAGGCGCTCACCCATCTGCTGGCGAAGCTAGATAGCAAGCAGCATGATTACGAGCAGGCTGTGATTGCCATTGTGCACAGTAATTGTGAGAAGCTGGCGCTGGAAATCAAGGAACGCATTCTGCAGAAGCATCCCTTCAAGGAGGTCCTGTTCTCCAGCATGGGTCCTGTGATGGGCACTTATGCCGGTGAGGGCGGAATCGGCGTGGCTTTTTAGGCCTCACGCTGCAATAATCGATAGCCAAGCCGTGCATGGGAAGTCGCCCACAGTGCGGCTTTTTTCGATCAAGGAGCTGTTAAATAGCCTGAAGATGCGGTGAAATTTAGCTTTTCTTAAGATTTGGTTTAGACTGGATTAAGAATGGCAGGCTATAGTATAGTTAACGCTCCTTGCGGAAGTGAACTAGAGGGGGATTCACGATGTACACTATTCTGATCGCCGATGATGAATCGGAAATCGTTGAGCTGCTGCAGCTCTATCTGGAGAAGGAATACAACATTCTGCAAGCGCACAACGGCACCGAAGCCTTGAAGCTGATGCAGAGCCATGAGGTTGACCTGGCGATTCTCGATATTATGATGCCGGGGATGGATGGACTGCAGCTTCTGAAAAAAATTCGCGAAACCCATCATTTCCCCGTGCTGTTTCTGTCAGCCAAAAGCCAATATCACGATAAAATCCTGGGACTTGAGCTTGGAGCGGACGATTACATTTCCAAGCCGTTCAATCCGCTGGAGATTGTTGCCCGTGCCGGAGCGATGCTGCGGAGGGTACATCATTTTGATGCTCAGGCCGTACCAGAGAAGAAAGCGGATCAGATCGTCCTCGGGCGCTTAACGCTGGACCGCAGCGGTTGTCTGGTCTACTTGTCCGGGCAGCCTGTCACGCTGACCTCAACCGAATATAAAATCCTGGAGCTGCTCATGGAGCAGCCGGGACGGGTGTTTACCCGTAAGAAGATCTATGAAGCGGTCTGGGAGGATTTTTACGTCTACGAGGACAACAGCATTATGGTGCATATCAGCAATATCCGCGACAAGATCGAACGTGATTCGAAGAAACCGGAATACCTGAAAACGATCAGGGGATTGGGGTACAAAATTGAAGCACCCGTGGGAGAGTAGGGACAACCGGCCGCTGCAGACGTCGCTCACGCTGGATTTTCTGTTGTTTAACTGCATGCTGCTCCTGCTGGTGCTAGGGGTGTACCTGTTCATCCGCATGGATGTAACCCACATGATTCTTAACAAGCAGGTTGCCGATCCGGATCTGTCGGTGCAAGCCGGAGATTACCGTGAAGAGCTGGGGAAGGGGCAGGAGAGCAACCGGCTGCTGAAGAGCGGGGGTTGGCTGGAAATCCTGGATAACGACAAGAATGTGGTCGAAGTCATTGGAAACAAGCAGGACAAGACCAATTCGTACGATGAAGAAAGTCTGTATCTGGGGCTGGAGAACCGTGCGGATCAGCCGTATTACTACTCGTTAACCCGGTTGAATGAGGACGGTCGGACCGGCTGGCTGCTGCTCAAAATTCCCCGGGATGTGGTTAAAGTTTCCATTAATAACGGAGTGCTGGTGTCCTACTTGAACCATTCTGTATTTTTCTATGTTATTGTGTTCAGCGGGTTGATCCTAATCCTGATCTTTGTATACAGCTCTTGGGTCACTAGACGGATCAAGAAGCCGCTGCGCATTTTGAACCTTGGCCTGAAGCAGATGATTGGCGGGAATTACAGCACGCGGATTGAGCTTTACGCGGAAAAGGAGTTTATGCGAATTGGCGAGACCTTCAATTTTATGGCGGATGTGATCGAGAGAACTACAGAAGAGAAACGCCGGGCCGAGAAAAGCAAGCAGCGCCTGATGGTTGATCTGTCGCATGATTTGAAGACGCCGATTACGAGTATTCAAGGCTATGCCCAGGCACTTGTCGAAGGCCGGGGGACAGATACTGAACGGCAGACGAAGTACTTGAACTACATCTATAACAAGTCAGTACAGGTCACGAAGCTGATCCAGAATATGCTTGAGCTGCTGAAGCTGGATTCGCCGGATTTTATTCTTCATGAGCAACGGCTGGAGCTGGGGGATTGCCTCCGGGAGATTATAGCCGATACTTACGGGGAAATTGAGCAAAAAGCATTCCTGCTGCAGCTTCAGGTTCCCGAGCAGGAAGTGTACGCCAGATTTGACCCTGAATTGTTTGCCAGTGTGGTCAATAATCTGATCGCCAACGCCCTTGCTTATAATCCGCCTGGTACAGTCTTAAGGGTACAGGTGATTCCTGAGGATACTGAGGTTGCGGTAGAGATTGCCGACAATGGAGTGGGCATTCCCAAGGAGCTGTGGTCCACGATATTTGATCCTTTTGTACGCGGTGATGAAGCCCGGACAGCAAGTGGCGGCACAGGTCTGGGCTTATCCATTGCGAGGAAAAATGCTGAGAAAATGGGCGGCTCCCTGGTGCTTGAGAGCAGAGATAATGAGCCGACGGTGTTCACGATCCGGGTTCCAAAGTAGAAGGAGAGCTGCCGGCTGAAATCAGAAACGGGGGGGTAGAGCTTTGGCTAAGTTAAATGTGTTTATCCGTATTTGTATCGCTGTACTGCTGGTGCTGGCGATTATCTTTGTCGGCTCGCGTGTAGATTTTCTTTTTAGGCCCATTCTATCCTTGTTCAGCGTGGTGATCGTGCCGTTAATGCTGGCTGTGTTCTTCTATTACCTGCTGCGTCCGCTGATTGACCTTCTGGTAAAACGCAAGCTGAACCGAACGGCTGCCATTCTGCTTGTCTATTTGGTCATTGCTGTTCTGCTGCTGGCGTTCAGCATAGGCGTATGGCCTTCGCTGCAGAGCCAACTGGTGAATTTGATCAACAATATGCCAAATCTGTTCAACGCGGTGGGTGAGCAGCTAACCAAGCTGGAGAACAGCGAGCTGCTGTCCTCCCTGATTCCGGCCGATATGAATCCGGCCAGCCAACTGATGGATTATTTGAACAAGGGCTTCTCGCTGATGTCGAATTATGTGTCGGAGCTGTTCTCTTTTGTATCCAATTTCGCGGTTGTGCTGTTCACCTTTCCGATTCTGCTGTTCTACATGCTTAAAGAAGGCGGGAAGTTCGGAGCGAGGATTGTGAGCTTCTTTCCGAGACGTTATCACCGGGAAGGCGCAGCGGTCATGAATGATATCGACAGTGCGCTAAGCGGTTTTATCGTGGGCAGAGTACTGGTGAATTTGGCGCTGGGTGTGTTAATGTTTGTTGGCTTTCTGCTGATTGGCCTGCCCTACGCGCTCCTGCTGACACTGATGGCTGTGGTGCTGAACTTTATTCCGTTTATCGGAGCAATCGTGTCCACCATACCCATATTCATTATCGGGCTGATCGAGTCACCTTCGACGGCGATTTGGTCGATTATCGTTGTTCTTGTTGCGCAGCAGATTCAGGACAACCTGGTGGCTCCCTACATTTTTGGCAAAAGCCTTGATATTCATCCGCTAACGACGATTATTCTGGTACTGGCTGGCGGTGACTTTGGCGGAATTATTGGTATTTTGCTGATTATTCCGGTCTATATGATTCTTAAAATCATTGTTGTGAAGCTATATCAGCTCTTTATCCGGCAGCGCAACACAGACGAGCCGCAATCGGCTGCTGCGGATGCTGAATGAGCTTGGCTGGACTTACCATAAGTTGAGGAGGAATAAGAATGGAACGGAATTTGTCAAAAGGGCTTATTCATATTTCAGATCATGTAGTGTCTGCCATCATTGGATATGTCGTGAAGGAGACTCCGGGGATTGCCGGAATGTCGGGCAGCTCTGTTACCGGAAATCTGGCCAAGTGGCTCGGTGGCAAAGTCAGTTCAAAAGGCTTATCTGTGGAAGTTACCGAGGCGGACGTTGCCATTAATCTGCAGATTATTGTCAATTACGGGTGCCGGATTCATGAGGTTTGCAGCAGTCTCCAGCACAACGTGCGCAGCACTGTTGAGAATATGCTGGGCTTGTCCTTGACCGTCATAAACATCCGGGTGGAGAAGCTGGCGCTGCCGTAATTATGATGTTATAAAGGCACTCTATTCTGGGCGTTCGCATAGAAGTGAAAGGTACAGACCTTTGACGATCAAATGCATGTAGGCGCAATTTGCCATGTTGGATAACATGCATCTATATCTGAACGTTGCAGCAAATGCAGGAATGGTCCGTGGTTTCTATAATCCCTATCTTCGGGGACCCGGGCTTCCATCCGGGAATGGTGGGCAGCAACGTTATCCTGCCGCTTGTGCTGTTCGAGCTGCTGCCCATCTCCTTAAGCTAAATGTGGCTATCCCCAAAAAGACATGACCCGTGTACGCGGCAGCACTGCCGATTCTCGGGTCATGTCTTTTTGTGTGTTGATGTCCTGCCGTGTATTCAGGTATGTCTGTTCAATAGACGGCCTGTATTATTGTCCACCGCCGGGGCCGCCGCTGCTGAGCGTGATGCTCTCTGCCTCGCTAGTTCCCGCCTTAAGCGTGTACTGAATAATGTCACCGGCTTTTAGTGCAGACAGGGCAAGGGTGGCTTCACTGCGTGTCCCATTGTCAAAAGTGACGCTCAGCAGCTTAGTACTGGAAGTGACTGTGATCACCTTCGTAGTCTCCGAGAAGCTCATCTGCCCGCCTCCCTGCGGCAGATTCGTCGGCTGTTCGCCTCCAGCGGCTCCCGCAGGGGCGCTGGACTTGCCGGGTGGAGCCGCGCCTTCGGCTGCTCCGGCAGTTGCCGCTCCATTCTGCGGAGGAGCGGCAGGTGCTTCGGCGGTATAAAGAGTAATCGCGTTGCCGCTGATACTCTTGATTTTGCCGAAGCTTAGCGCAGCGGGCTTAGCGCTGCCGCCCGCGGAAGCAGCGGGCTTGGCGCTGGCACCCGCGGAAGCAGCGGGCTTGGCGCTGGCGCCCGCGGAAGCAGCGGGCTTGGCGCTGGCGCCCGCCGAAGCAGCGGGCTTGGCGCTGGCACCCGCGGAAGCAGCGGGCTTGGCGCTGTCGCCCGCGGAAGCAGCGGGCTTAGCGCTGTCGCCCGCGGAAGCAGCGGGCTTGGCGCTGGCACCCGCGGAAGCAGCGGGCTTAGCGCCCGCGCCGGGTCTGCCGCCGGGTGCAACGCCCGGCGCGCCGCTTGGCGGCGTTCCGCCTTTGCCGCCAGTCGGCGCTTGTCCATCCTTGCCGCCTGGCGCGGCTCCGGGACTCTGCTGCGGCTTGCTGTCCACGCCTGCGCTCGGCAGTGCCTTGCCGTCCGCGCTGGCGCTTGGCGGCGGAGAAGGGCTGGCGACGGGGCTGGGCTCCGTCACCACTTTGCCGCCGCCTGTTGCTAACGCGGCCTGCACTTCAATAATGGCCGCCGTCAGTGAATCCGGATTCAGCGTAACCTTGATCACATCGCCTGCTTTCAGATCAGCTAGCGTATCCTTGACGTTTGCACTTTTTTGGTCCGCAGATTTGCTTGCACCGGTCAACTGGACAAAATCCGTGTTGTCATCAACTGTGATCGTTACCGTCTCAGCGGTAAACTGGGGAGCAGAATCCGGTGCATTTCCCGCCGTATCCCCAGTTTCTTTGGCACCGGGGTTCTGTCCTCCGGTGGTTTCACTGCCGGAAGCTTGTCCGGCCTCTGATCCAGCCGCTTCCGCCGAATTGTTTCCTGCACTTGTCTCCGGCACGGCAACCGCTGATTCCTGAACTCCGCTGCCTGCCTTATAGAGCGTAATCTCATTTCCGTTGATGCTGCTGATTTTACCGATGAAGCTCTGGACTGTCACATCGGTGCCGGGGGCATCCGGACTGGCAACCGGAACGGTCGTTTCGTCCGCTTTTGAACCGCATGAGGTCAGCAGCAGCCCGGCCAGTAGCAGACCTGTGAAGAGGCGTTTTCTTGCTTTGAACATTTTTCCTAAACCTCCTGAACGTGTGTTATGATCATTCACTTCCATTTGCAGAGCAAAGGCTCTGAGAGAATATACCAGCTTTTCCTGAAAGATTGATGAATGCGGCGATATCTATAAGACCTTAATACTCTTTGGGAGCCCAAAGATTCAAAAGCGTGATACACTATTGAGGTAACGCTAACAATGTTCAGGAGGTACAAGATGATTACATATCCAATGCTTAGAAGCGGGGCAACAATAGGTGTGACTGCTTCCTCGTATGGCGTAAGTCCGCAATCCCGGGAGGATTTCGATGAGGCCTGCAGCCGGATGACGGAGAGAGGATATCAGGTCGTTTGCGGAGATACGGTGTTCAAGCATGACAAAGCCAAATCCTCATCCGGGCAAGAGCGCGGCATGGAGTTTAACCGGATGATGTCTGACGATGCCATCGACCTTATTATCCCTCCCTGGGGCGGAGAACTGCTGATTGAAATGCTGGAGTTTATTGATTTTGAGCAGGTAAAGGACAAATGGATTTTGGGTTTTTCGGATATTAGCCTGCTGCTGCTTGTGATTACATTGAGAACGGGGATCGCGACGGCACATGGACCAAGTCTTGGGGATTTGCGGGGAAAAGTTACCGATGACACGACAGCGATGTGGCAGACGGTGATGTCCACGGAGACGGGAGGTTCTGTCGTCCAGCATTCTTCTAAGAAGTATCATGCAGAAGTGGAGGGCGCTGAGCCTTCGCCGACATTGTTTCATTTACATACGCCTACTGTCTGGAAGCCGGTATCCGGTGGTGATGTGACCCTGAAAGGCCGTCTGCTGGGTGGCTGTGTAGAGATCATCCGGCATATCATCGGCACGCCTTTCGGTGATGTGCGGCATTTCCGCGAAAAGCTGATTCATAATGAGCCGGTCTTATGGTATTTGGAAAATTGCAATCTGGATACGGCTGATTTACGCCGGTCTTTAGTGCAGATGAAGCTGGCCGGCTGGTTCGAGAATTGCTCCGGTATCTTGTTCGGCAGAAGCGGCAGCAACGTTTCTATGGAGAACTATTTTATTGAAGATGTATACCAAGAGCTGTCCGAAGAGTTGGGGCTGCCTATTGTGTATGATCTGGATTTCGGTCATGTTCCGCCGCAAATGACGCTAATCAACGGGGCATACGCTGAGGTTACGGTAGCTGATGGAGCAGGAACCATAACACAATATTTCTACGAGTAGCAGACACGATACAAAAGGGACAGCCGACGAGCGGCTGTCCCTTTTAACAAAGCTGATCTACACTTTAGAAGCCCTTCCTGCCTGTAGACGGGGAATAATAGGCTCTACATCATACTGTTACGCATTCACTACCGCAGTGATCTCTTCATCCAGCTCCAGCCTTACGTCCTCCCGGTAAGCCCGGATACCGTATTCACTGAGCAGATAGCGGAGGATTGCTTCGACCATATTGGACTCAACCAGATACTGGCTGCGGCCTTGGACCCACACCTCTGCGGTATAGCCGGTGTCTTCCTCCCAGCTAAGCTCTACCTGAACCTCTTCGACACGAACCGCCTTCCGCTCAGCCACATGCAGGCAGACCGCGTTAATAATTTCATCCATGCTGAGAACGGTTGCCGGCATATTAATAACGGCCATCCCGTTCTTCAAGTCTGCGCCGTTCCTGTCTGCGGCGGAAGAAGGACATGATCATCATCACCACGAGATAGATGGCGAGCATGTTGATGGCGAATCCGAGAATGTTCCCGAAGGCGCCCATGCCGGCGAACATACCGCCGAAGAGGAGGCCGGCGATTCCGCCGATCATCAGGCCTTTCATTAAGCCGCCGCCGCTGAAGAATCCACGGTTCGTCTTGGCTGCTGTACCGGCCGCCGTTCCTTTGGTGCTATCGCTTTGCTTTACATTATCTGTGGTTGATTTCTTCGGCGTCGTGGTAAATCCCCGCGTTCCGGATTTGAAGCCGCCGCCTCCACGGCGCGCATCTGCAAAGTCAGGAACAGTTACGGCAAAGAACAGGGTAAAGGCCATAAGAATCATCATTACGCGTTTCATTGGTTTCATCGAGTACAAGTACCCTCCTAAAGGTGTTGTGAGCATCTGCTTCACAAGAGATTTTGTGTATCTGCCCGGTAACACGCAGCACCTTTAAGAAGGTTTCAATTTTTAAATATCACATTTATTAATTCTTACCATACCCATCCGATACAAGCTCAAGCGCTCCGGTTGCCGGATCAATGATCATACCGTGAACAGGGATGTTAGGAGGGAGCAGGGGATGGCGCTTAATCAGCTCCACAGTCTGAATAACCCCTTCTTCCACATTATCGAACCCGCGCAGCCATTTCGTCAGCTTAATTCCTGAATTCTCGAGCGTGGACAGCACCTCTTCGGAGACACCGCGTTTTTTAATTGAGTTGATCATTCTATCCGCATTTAGCGAGGCCATCCCGCATTCGTAGTGGCCCACGACAATGACCTCGTCCGCATCAAGCTCATATAAAGCGACCATGACGCTGCGCATAACGCTGCCGAAGGGCTGTGAAATGACTGCTCCGGCATTTTTGATGATTTTGACATCGCCGTTCTTGAAATTCATGGCCTTGGGCAAAAGCTCCACAAGACGCGTATCCATACAGGTGATGATCAGCATTTTTTTATCAGGAAAACGGCTGGTCAGATAGGCTTCGTATTCTTTTTTTTCTACAAAGTTCTTATTAAACTCCAAAATATCCGTGATTTGACTCATGACCATGCTGCCTCCCAAAAAGTAATGTGTACTTAGTTTTCTTGAAAATACTCCATGCCATCTTGCAAGCGGTCCGGCTTAGTTTGCTATACATTATACAGCTTAAGACACAGCTTCGCTTGAAAAGATATTTTACGCTTTAACGTGTTACCCGAGCTTGAACATTCCCGGTTTATTGTTAAGACTTGCTCTCAGGTTGTTTTCGGCTACGGATGTAGCCTGAATCTTCATGGATTGCTCACGCTCCTTTACATTTGTGATCGCCTGATGCGGCGCTTAAAGTATTTCAAATTAGAGATATGCGCTCTGATGTTGATTATATATATTTAAAAAAGTATCATCAAGAGGAGCTGGTAAAAACAGAGAAAGCGGGTGTTTGGAGAATGGAACAGGCAGTCAAGCAAGAATGGGAGAAATTTCAAGAGCTATTATCCAAAATTTGCGGGTACATAGAAGCGATGTCGCTTCTCCATTGGGATCTGCGCACAGGGGCGCCGCGTAAGGGAGTGGAGATTCGCTCGAACACAATCGGGCTGGTCAGCGGGGAGATCTTCAGACTGGAGACTTCACCGGAAATGGGAGCATTCACCGAATATTTCAGCCGTCCTGAAATTAAGGGCCAATTGAGCGAGATCCAGACTAAAATCGTCAAGGACCGCCGCAAGGAATATGAGCGCAGCCAAAGCATCCCCGCCAAAAGCTTCGAGGAATATTCCGTCCTCACCGCACATGCGCAGACCATCTGGGAGGAAGTGAAGGAAGCCGATGATTTTGCCACTTTCGAACCTTTCTTAAGCAAAATTGTTGCGTTTAAACAGGAGTTTATCAATTACTGGGGGGTCAAAGACTCACGTTATGATACGCTTCTGGATATGTACGAGCCTGATTTAACGGTGGAAAAGCTGGACGAAATCTTTGGCCGCCTGCGCAGCCGCCTGGTACCGCTTGTGGAAGCTATTTCTGCGTCATCCCACAAACCGGATACGAAGTTTCTGGACCAGATTTTTGCCAAGGAGCAGCAGGAGAAGTTCGGCTTGTTCATTCTGAAGCAAATGGGCTTTGACTTCGAGGCAGGCCGTTTGGATGAGAGTGTGCATCCGTTCGCTACCGGGCTGAATCCGGGGGATGTGCGCATCACGACGAATTATTTGCTGGATAACGTCCCGAGCGCTATTTTCAGCTCGCTTCATGAAGGCGGACATGCCCTGTATGAGCAGAATATCAGCAAAGATCTCGTTGGCACCATGCTTGCTCAAGGCGCTTCTATGGGCATACATGAATCCCAGTCCAGATTATGGGAAAATATGATCGGCCGCAGCCGGTCCTTCTGGGAGCGTTATTACGGCGATCTGCAGCAGCATTTTCCTGAGCAGCTTGCCGGTGTGGAGGTCGAGGATTTCTATCGTGCAATCAATAGTGTAGGGAACTCCTTCATCCGCATTGAAGCGGACGAACTGACCTACAATCTGCATATTATTGTCCGGTATGAGATTGAGAAGCTGATCTTTAATGAAGGGCTGGAGGTTAAGGATCTCCCTAAGGTGTGGAATGCCAAGTATCAGGAATACCTGGGAATCACGCCTCCAACCAATGCGCTTGGCGTGCTGCAGGATGTTCACTGGTCAGGTGGGGATTTCGGTTATTTTGCCTCCTACTCGCTGGGTAATATGTATGCCGCACAAATTCTGAATACGCTGCGTAAAGAGCTGCCGGAGTTCGAGGACCTGATTGCCGCCGGGAATCTGCTGCCGATCAAAGAATGGCTCACAGACAAAATCTACCGCCACGGAATGAGTCTTACGCCTTCACAGATTATCGAGCAGGTGACCGGTGAGCCGCTGAACCCTGATTATCTGGCCGATTATCTGGAAGCAAAATATAAAGAGCTCTATAAACTGTAACAAATTCATTGGCCCGCAGCCTGCTGTAAAGTGGAAGGACTTCACTGAAGGGGATATAATAGAAGAAAAGCGCTCGATGGAAAGGATTGTGGGATGGCAAATACACACACATACAGCCGCAAGGAAGAGGTCGCTAATGCGATTACGCATGGAATTGGAGCACTGCTAAGCCTAGCGGCGCTTGTGCTGCTGGTAGTCTACGCTGCGCAGAGCGGCACCGCCTGGCATGTGGTCAGCTTCTCCGTTTACGGTGCTACCATGCTGCTGCTGTATATTAATTCAACATTGGTGCATAGTCTTAGAGAAGGAAGGGCCAAGGACTTTTTTGAATTCATGGACCACTCCTCGATCTATTTGTTCATTGCCGGCACATATACTCCATTTCTGCTCGTGGTGATACGGGGAACCCTGGGCTGGACCCTCTTCGGTATCGTTTGGGGAATAGCGGTGTTTGGCGTTTTCTTCAAAGCCTTCTTCGTCAAGAGGTTCCTGTTCATGTCCACCCTTTTCTACATTGCCATGGGCTGGCTGATTGTCATCGCCTGGAATCCGCTCTCGGCGGTGATGGCGGCTGGGGGCATGACGCTGCTGCTTGCCGGCGGGCTGCTGTATACACTGGGAACGATTTTTTATGTGTGGCGGGGCTTTCCTTACCATCATGCAATCTGGCATTTGTTCGTGCTTGGCGGCAGTATCGTTCATTTTTTTGCAGTGCTGCTGTACGTGCTGCCGATACACTAAATCGTGCTCTGTACCGGAGAATTTTGCTCTGATTAACAAAGAAAAAGATGACAAGCAAAAAAGCTTGACATCTTTCTTTGTTTTAGGTATCATAAGGGACGTTGTGAAGCTGTAAAGTGTTTTTCCTTGACGAAGGGAGTGCCCTTAATGAGTCAGGAGAATAGGCTCGAGAAAACCAACCGGATCAACCTGTTATTTGCTTTCTATGAACGCCTGCTCACTGACAAGCAGCAGACGTTCCTTAAATATTATTTCCACGATGACTTCTCCCTGGGAGAAATCGCTGCTGAGTTTGAAATCAGCCGTCAGGCCGTGTATGAGCATGTCAAACGTGCGGAGCAGGTACTGGAGAATTACGAAGAGAAGCTCGGCTTGCTTAAGAAGCATGAGAGCCGCAACAAATACTTAGATGAACTGCGCAGACTGCCGGAGAATGGGATGCTGCCTGAGCAATATAAACTGCGGTTCACAGAAATTGTGGATCGTTTGCAGAGGTTAGAGTAGCATGAAGGGAGAAGCTGCATATGGCGTTTGAAGGGTTAACCGGAAGATTGCAGAATGTGTTCAGCAAGCTGCGTGGCAAAGGGAAAGTATCTGAAGATGATGTAAATGAAGCCATGCGCGAAGTGCGGCTGGCCCTTCTGGAAGCCGATGTTAACTTCAAGGTCGTCAAGGACTTTGTGTCCAAGGTGAAGGAGAAATCCATTGGCAAGGAAGTAATGGAGAGCTTTACTCCCGGCATGGTAATCATCGACATCGTTAACAAGGAACTGACCGAGCTGATGGGGGGAAGTCAGGCGAAGCTGGCGAAGTCGAACAAGCCGCCGACCGTGATTATGATGGCTGGTCTGCAAGGGGCCGGTAAGACGACCACTTCAGGGAAGCTTGCGAAGCTGCTGCAAAAAGGAAATCACCGCCCGCTGCTCGTAGCGGCCGATATTTACCGTCCGGCTGCGATCAAGCAGTTGCAAATACTGGGCGAACAGATCAAGGTTCCTGTCTTTGCGCTGGGTGATCAGACGAGTCCGGTGGAAATTGCCAGACAAGCTCTGCAGCATGCGAAGGACAACAACCTGGATTATGTGATTATTGATACCGCAGGCCGCTTGCATATTGATGAAGAGCTGATGGAAGAGCTGAAGCAGATCCACACCGTTGTAAATCCAGACGAAGTGTTGCTTGTCGTAGATGCAATGACCGGTCAGGATGCCGTCAACGTCGCCGACAGCTTCAATAAACAGCTTGAGCTTACCGGCGTTGTGCTGACTAAGCTGGATGGCGACACTCGCGGTGGTGCCGCGTTGTCTGTCAAGGCTGTAACTGGCTGCCCCATCAAATTCGCCGCACTGGGCGAGAAGATCGACGCGCTGGAGCCTTTCCATCCGGAGCGTATGGCCTCCCGGATTCTCGGAATGGGCGACATGCTGTCGCTGATCGAGAAGGCCCAGGCCAATATTGATACGGAAAAAGCCAAGGAAATGGAACGTAAGATGCGCAACGCGGAATTTACGTTCGATGATTTCCTGGAACAGATGGATCAGGTGAAGAAGCTTGGTCCGATCGACCAGATTCTCGACATGCTGCCTGGCATGAACAAAGCCAAGGGCATGAAGGACCTCAAGGTCGATGACAAGCAGATGGGCCGCGTTGAAGCCATTGTTCATTCCATGACCAAGGCCGAGAAAGCCCAACCTGAGATCATCAACCACAACCGCCGCAAGCGTATTGCCGCCGGCAGCGGAACCAACGTCGCCGAGGTCAACCGCCTCATCAAGCAGTTCGATGAAATGCGCAAGATGATGAAGCAGTTCTCCGGCATGATGGGCGGCGGAGGCAAAGGCGGCAAGAAAAATGCTATGAAGCAGCTTAAAGGCCTTGCCGGCAAAGGAATGAAGTTCCCTTTCCGCTGATCTCGGTCTCTGCTCTTGCTTTTGATATTAATCTTTTCGCAAAGATCATTCATAGTACAACATCAAATGATCAAACGATTTTGACCTTAATCTTTTGATCTTAGTCTTTAAATCTTTCCTCCATCTCTAGGTCACGCCGCAGTTAAGCGTGTCCCGCAGGGACGGCAAGCGATCTTACTCCTAAGCTATCCCAAGTCCCGCCAGTCTGAATGCCTACGCTAATTGCACTTAGACGGGTGTCCAGAGGGCAGAGCCCTTGGGGCCCTCCCTTGGAAGGGAGGGTTTGGGAGGGATCGAAAAAAGGTTTACCCAAACTCTTCCCAATATTTCGATATTCTTATAAGGAGGTGAAATTTCGTGGCAGTACGTATTCGTCTGAAAAGAATGGGTGCACATAAAGCGCCTTTCTATCGTGTAGTGGTTTCCGATTCCCGGTCCCCTCGTGACGGTCGTTTTATCGAGGAAATCGGTTATTATAATCCGATTGAAGTGCCGGCAGTAGTTAAGATTGACGAGGAAAAAGCTCTTAAATGGCTTCAAACAGGTGCGCAAGCATCTGACACCGTGCGCAATCTGCTTTCCAAAGCAGGCGTGATGAAGAAGTTCCATGAGCTGAAGCAACAGAAATAATGACTGATTGCGAGGGTCCTCTATGGAAGAATTAGTTGGAGTTATTGCTAAGGCTTTAGTGGATCACCCAGAGGATGTGACCGTACGGACCGTGGAGAAGGATCACCTGATTGTATATGAGCTTTCTGTACATCCAGATGATGTCGGCAAAGTCATCGGCAAGCAGGGGCGGATCGCCAAAGCGCTTCGTACTGTAGTTACATCTGCAGCAGTCAAGAGCGATAAACGCGTTACCGTGGATATTTTATCTTAAAGAATGCGTTCAATGAGGGGCTAGGGATAGTATATCCCGGCTCCTTTTTGTTCAAATATATAGCTAAGGAAGCTGTTCATTACGCGCAGGGCAGGTAAAGGAGAGGGTTAAATGACGGAAGAACTGAATGTAGGCAAGTTGATCAATACACACGGAATCCGCGGAGAGATCAAAATATTATCCTCAACTGATTTCCCGGAGGTCCGTTTTGCTCCTGGCAAAAAGCTGCTTGTGGTTCCCGCTGACGGAAGCCCGAAGTTTGAGGTTACAGTGGAGTCCGCCCGGGAGCATAAAGGAGTGTATATCGTCAAGCTTAAAGGATACACCAATATTAATCAGATTGAGCAATATAAAGGCAGCATGCTGAAGGTTCCAAGCGATGACCTGGTAGAGCTGCTGGAGAATGAGTATTACTTCCACCAGATCGTCGGTTGTGAGGTGTACACTGACGAAAATGCCAGCCAGCCGCTCGGCATGATCAAGGAGATCCTGCAGCCCGGAGCTAACGACGTCTGGGTGGTGAAGCCCGCTAAAGGAGCAGATATTCTGATTCCGGTCATCAATGACGTTGTGCTTAACGTGGATATTAAGGCTAAAAAAATTACAGTTCACCTGATGGAAGGGCTGCTGCCATGATGCGGATTGACATGCTGACGCTTTTTCCCGAAATGTGCGAGGGTGTGTTCAGTACAAGCATTCTTGGCAAAGCCCGTGAAAAAGGGATCGTTTCTCTGAGCGCTGTCAACTTCCGTGACTTCTCGGGGAACAAGCATAACAGTGTGGATGATACGCCCTATGGCGGAGGCGGAGGGATGGTGCTCAAGCCAGATCCTATTTTTGCCGCAGTGGAGCATGTACTCGCCGAATCGGGGAACGTAGAGCAGGTGAAGCCGCGAATCATTCTGATGTGTCCGCAGGGACGGCCCTATAATCAGCGTATAGCCGAGGAGCTGGCCCAGGAGCAGCACCTGATTTTTATCTGCGGGCACTATGAAGGTTATGACGAACGGATTAGAGAGCATTTGGTCACAGATGAGCTGTCAGTCGGGGATTATGTCTTGACGGGCGGAGAGCTGCCTGCGCTCACTGTCATTGATTCCGTGGTGCGGTTGCAGCCCGGAGCGCTGGGCAACGAAAACTCTGCGGTTACCGACTCGTTCAGCACCGGGCTGCTGGAGTATCCCCACTATACACGTCCGGCGGAATTCCGCGGCTGGAAGGTCCCGGATATTCTGCTGAGCGGTCATCATGCCAATATTGAGGTGTGGCGGCGTGAACAAGCGCTGCAGCGAACCCTGGAACGCCGGCCGGATTTGCTGGACACTGCTGATCTGTCAGACAAGGATAAAGCAACGCTTGCGCGGCTGAAGCTGGTGTAAGAAGTTAGTTTGCGGAAATTTACCAATAGATGGAATTATTTGCGTCTCTTTAACGTATACTACGTCGAGGAGGCGTTTTTTGCTGTGTGCTAATTAATCTATTTGATAAAAAAATACGAGCAAGTGTGCGTAATCAGCCTGTATTTGGGGTAATTAGAGGAGGGAGAAAATTTATACTGCAGCAATAGCCGCTAGCTTCTCACTATCGAAAGGAATGAACATTTGTGACTACGAAGCCGCACGAAGAATTCAAGCCAGACGTGGACACTGGCCATAAGGAAGCGGAGCCGCTCCGCACCGTAAGTGATATTATTGATTTTTATAAGAACCGGAAATCATATAACCAAGTGTGCCCATGAAAAAAGACCGTCCGAAGACGGTCTCTCTACCCGAGGCGCTAATTTAAAACGTGATCCGTATCCCGCGCCACCAAAGCTAATATCAGCCGTTGGTCCGGGTAAGGGATACGTTCAACATGTCATGCTTGATGTGAACGCACCTCCTTTCCTTGTGCCAAGAGTATAGCACAGCCTATACGAAAAAACCATACTATTTTAAAGGTTAAGAGATGGAAATTTTTGAGCCTGGCTTAACTGCCTGCTCTCATGGCTATTTTGTACAGCAGCGCAAAAGCACCGCTGAGAATGGACAATGTAATAATATATGGCTGTGATACTGTGACGCCTTGAAGCAGAGAATCTTTACACAGCAAGAATAACACATAGGCTGTACCCAAGCCGACAATACAAGTGCCTGTTTCAGCAGGTTTTCGTTCGATTCTTACTTTAGCGGCAAAAAGCGAAAATATAACAGCGGAATCATACGCAATCAACAGCAGCAAACCAACCTTATAGTAGCTAAGGTTATCATGTGGAGCGATTCCTCCCTCGATGATCTGTCTGAATAATTGTGCAACCAGAATGCCGATGATCCAGCCCACAAGATGCGAGCCCCCTTCAAGTAAGAAGTTTTTCGCATAATCCACAAAAGTAAACTTCGGCCGCACCTCAAGATAGGCGTAGATCAACACAAATATCATAAATAGTCCGCACCAGAGGTAAAAGTATTCTGGCAGATTCCCGGACAGCAAATCTGTCAAGGACTGTATGGTTGTCTTAGCGATTTCGATTAGTAATGAAAACAATAGATCCCCCCTTAAAGCGCTCCTTCAGATATCAAGATTTACTCTTCAAACTTCAGATTCTGCGGCTCCTTAGGGAGGTCGATATCGGTGACCGGAACATCCATTCCAACTTCTTCAAAGGTGCAGTCATCCAGCCAAGCCTTTCCGGGCCCCGTGAGGATAATGCCGATGTTCAGACAGTTGGCTTCTGGCGGGATATCCAGCACACAGGCGTAGTAATTCCAGTCAGTCGTTCCTTTAATACTTCTGTACTGCATGTTGTCAAAACCCAGCATGTTCTGTTGCTTGTCATCAATACGCATCCATAGACCGCACCAGCCGCTGACTTCTTCGGTCCGGACAAAGCCGGCAAAACGGATTCGTTTCCCCAGATAATTTGTGGCGCTAATCTGCTGCATTAAAGTGCAAAAATCATTGACGTCGAGGTACTGAGTTTCTATACATTCAAGCGATACTGAGTTTCTTCCTTTGTGATACACCTGCATATCCAGTGCTGCCTTGTACTTGGTGGGTGCGGACCCGGTAATCATCCAGCCTTTAATTTCGGACATAGTAAATTCCTCTCTTTCTTGGATCAATAATTTCATTTGTGCTCTGTACTGAGCTGGAGGCAGGGCATAAAGTCCTTTAAATGCTCTTGTAAAAGCTTCCTGACTTTCAAAGCCGTAATGCAGTGCGATATCCAGAATGCGTTCATCGGAGTAGAGAAGCAGATGGGCAGCGGAGCTCAACCTGCGGGAACGGATGAATTCAGCCACGCTTTTGCCGACATATTTCTGAAAGATCCGGTGGTAATGAAATTTGGAGAATCCAGCCTCTTTCGCAATTCTGTCCAGATTCAGTTCCTCATCCAAATGGTGCTCAATGAATTCAATGCTGTCGTGAATCATCTTGTAATACAGCCTAGTCACCTCCTGTGCTCTGAAATAAGCATACCTCACGTGTGCAACTGAATTTTGATAATTCTTGCTATCCAATTTTTACTTGAATCTAATACTAATCTGCGGTATATATAAAATGTAGGTAAAATATCACTTTGGCTCCTGTACTATTCCCGGTCTGGAGACATATATTGAACAAAGCGCGGCTGTACATCATTGTCGGGGTATAGCGCAGCCTGGTAGCGCGCACCCTTGGGGTGGGTGAGGTCGCAGGTTCAAATCCTGTTACTCCGATTACGAAAAGATCAGGACGTATGACAGAAACAGTTTTTCAAATAAGACCACGCCTGAGGGATTTCTTATCCTGAAAGAAGCGGTCTTTTTTGTTTCATAACCCACTTTTTTCCTGAAAGTATAGATTATATGAGTTGTTGCTGTTAATATTATGGGTATATCTTCCTGTGATGAAATTAAGGAGACATAGAATGATTATATCGCATAATTTAACTGCACTTAATACAATGAATAAACTCAAACAAAAGGACTTAGCAGTATCCAAAAGTTTGGGGAAATTATCCTCAGGACTGAGAATTAACGGAGCTTCAGATGATGCGGCAGGATTAGCTATATCTGAAAAAATGAGAGGACAAATAAGGGGATTAAATCAAGCGTCTAGAAATATTCAAGACGGTATCTCATTGATTCAAGTGGCTGATGGAGCTATGCAAGAAATACATTCCATGCTTCAACGTATGAATGAGTTGGCAGTTCAAGCTTCAAACGGTACATATAGTGGCAGTGATCGGCTAAACATACAAAGTGAAGTTGAACAATTAATAGAAGAAATTGATGAAATTGCTGGAAACACCGGGTTTAACGGGATAAAACTATTAAATGGAAACAATGAAAAAACGGAAAAAACTGAAAAAACAGGTTCTGTTGTTTCAGTTAATAATCCACCAAACAATAAACTAATCACTATTTCCTCACCTGTAGGAACTAGTGTCTCAGAGATTTTGAATAATCTCTTAACAGTGTTTAATGAAGCTAAAAACGGTCAAGTAGGAGATTCCGATTCCAAAAGAGTATCAAGCAAGTTTACACTTTCAATTAATAATGATGAGTTATCAATAGTGTGTGATACTGGTGATGGCTTTTTATTAAGTGGAGGCAGCCCTAACTTGTTTTATCAGGGGTATATAGGAGGTAGCTACAAATATAAATTTACAGAATTCATAAACGAAAATGATTTCATTAATATAATGGATATTGGTGGGGCGAATGGAGGAGATACACTTAAATTTAATTTTTCTTCAATTTCCAAGGAGCCAGAGGAGCAAAAGGAGCAAAAGGGATTAACGCTTCAAATAGGTGCAAATTCTGGTGAGACACTAAATATTAAGTTGCCAAATGTAACCACATCGGCAATTGGTATATCAAGCATAGATGTTTCAACTATTCCTAATGCAGAATCATCATTAAGCTCAATTTCTGCTGCAATTGATAAAGTCTCTGCAGAAAGAGCGCGAATGGGTGCTTATCAAAACCGATTAGAACACAGCCGGAACAATGTAGTAACTTATGCAGAGAATCTTACAGCAGCAGAGTCGAGGATCCGAGATGTCGATATGGCTAAAGAGATGATGGAACTTATGAAAAATCAGATTTTTACGCAAGCTGGACAAGCAATGCTTTTACAAACAAATACCCAGCCTCAAGCAATATTACAATTGTTGAAGTAGCTTACCTCCAGGCAGGCTCTAATTGATTCCCTCGAAGAAGGCCTGTAGGGTCTCTAAGTTAAAGTGGAATTCTACAAGCATCCCTTGGGGTGGGTGAGGTCGCAGGTTCAAATCCTGTTAATCCGATTAAGAAGGGCATTTTACAAAAAAACACTTCTAAGCGGAGCTGTCCGCTAGAAGTGTTTTTAAAGGATAATCCATTTAGCTGGCTCTAGGCTCTGCCTCGGCGGTCGCGGATCAGCATTACGATTCCTGAACCGAGCGCGTAAAGGGAAACAAATGCAAGCAATACAACTGCCCATGTGTAGTTGCGCACCGTATAGGTGAGCGAGGCGAGAATGACAAACCAGGCGATGCGCAGCACCCCTTCATTAATGAATCTTCTGCTTGCTGTACTCATGCTTCCTGCCTCCTTAAAATAATATTGGAATTCAAAGCACATCGTAAGCGCTTTTAATTGTGTCTGTTATATTAATAATAACCCCTTTTCGCCGAAAATGATACACAATGTTCACAAGTTCTTTGCTTCACAAGTGTTTTTGTCATAGTTATTTATTATAGTGGCTTTCGCCGTTGCCGGCTTATCCCCTTCCGCATAAAATACAGCAATTCGAATAAGGAGGGTTCGCTGGTGGAAGCTTATTATAATTGTCTGCAATGCAAAAATAAAAGAGTGCGTATCCTGACCAATGATGGCAAGCGTCATGAAGGGGTTATTGTAGATGTGGATAGAAACAATGTTTATTTGAAAACGAAGGGCAACGGTAGGGTGACAACCTCGGGATATAATCCTTATGGTAATTATTATGGCGGGTTTTACGGCTATGGCAGTGAAATTTTGACACTGAGTTTATTCACTCTGCTGGCAATAGCGCTTATTTGAGGGTAAGGATATAAAAAGCGGACCATCCTCAGCTTTTGGGGTGGTCCGTTTTTTGATATAGGGTTTTGTATGCTCCATACTGTTAATTCTGTACGGCGATGGAACCAATTTGTGTAGAGAGTGACAGTAGGGGGCCTCCTCCGTTAAAATCCTTTTTTCCTTTTGAGGTGCCTGTAATTCGGCCAAGCTGGCTTGATGCCTCTACGGTGCATTTCAGATTGCTGGAGACAGCAGCGGTGATTTTACCTATTTCACTCTTGACGTTAAGGCTGCTGCCGGGGTCCATTTCGTTGATATCGAGTCGGATGCTTCCGGTGTCGGACTTTATGGCAGATTTGCCGCTAACCCGGGCATTCTCCAGATGAATTGATCCGACATTGCTTACAATATGAAAGGTACCCTTCAGGTCTTGCAGCCCAATCGCTCCCATATTATTTATGATCTGATATTCATAGATGCTGTCCGGAATTCCAATTTCATAGTCAATGCTAATGTCTGAGGAACCGAATTTTTTCTGTGCCCAAGTCCAGAGACTCTTATTGGGGTTATCCTTTGCGTGTGTGGAGACGGTCAGCTTGTCACCGCTGGTCTCGATAGATACCTCGGCGTTATCCAGAATTTCAAGACTGGTCTCATGTGTGGACACGTTATGCGTGGCAACCGTTGCTTTTACGGTGACGGTATCATCCTTGGCGGACGTCACCTGCACGTTCCCGATCGGATTGTCAAGACTGAGTACTGAGGCTGATCCGGATTTCAGCGAGGCTGTAAGCTCTTTGCTCATGCTCCTCGAATTTATCTCCTGAGTTACTTTGACGGCAGTATTCTGAACGGCCTGCTCTACATTTGCAGTAATCTGTCCGAGCTCCTGCTTCGCTGTCTCCGCTATTGTTTCATGGCTTTTTCCGGACAAGCGCTGTTCAAGTTGAGCGTCAGCCGCTTCCTTGCCCGGCAGCTCCCGGCAGCCTGCCAACAGTGCAATAGAGACAACGGCAATAGCCGCGATAATAGCGGTGTTATGATTTTTCTTCAATTTACAGACCCTCCCCAAAATAATCTTGCTGCTTATGTATAATCAATATTATATATTATGGAAAAAATTGAAGAACAGGCCGCAGACGGGTTGCTGTACTGGACTAAAGTCCAGGGGAGGCGTGAGCTACATTTTAATGAAGGGGTATGATAAAATAAACAATAGAATTTACATTTTAACGGAACGCGTTTCGGGTTGAAACACACTTGGACTAAAAAGCAGAGGAGCGGATGAGCAAATGACATATACAGCAGTTCTAGCTGTGTTGTTGGTTGGTGCGGTTCTGTATTTTATATCCCGCAGCCGGAAGAGCAAGCCCTCAGGCCCCAAGGCGGGACCCGCAAGTAATGTGATCTCTATGGATAAGCACCGGAAAGCCAAGCACAGCTCAGCAGATCAGCTATGCTCTTCGTGTAAAAAGAAAAACGGCAAGCTGATCTTTTACGCACAGGATAATGGAACGGTCGTAGGACTCTGCAAAGATTGCCAGAGTAAGGCGAAGAAGCGGGATATGCTGCCGCTGTAGCTCCTAAGAAATAAGTTGTCTTTACTATTCAGTTGTGATATTATTATTTCTGTTGTGTGGAATACGGTGGTCCGCTGCGGATAATGAGGGAGAGCGAAGGTCTCTCCGGAAGAGGCAAGAACACCTGTACGGAAGGAGGAAGTCCTGAATGAATATCCTACAAGCGATTACGCAAGAGCAGCTTCGTAAAGACATCCCGAGTTTTCGCCCGGGTGACACTTTGAAGGTGCACGTAAAAGTTATCGAAGGAACTCGTGAACGGATCCAGTTGTTCGAAGGCGTTGTAATTAAACGTCGCGGCGGTGGAATCAGTGAGACTTTTACAGTTCGTAAAATTTCTTACGGTGTTGGTGTGGAAAGAACTTTCCCAATCAACTCGCCTAAGATCGAGAAAATTGAAGTGGCTCGCCGTGGTAAAGTGCGTCGTGCTAAGCTTTATTATCTTCGTGACCTGCGCGGTAAAGCTGCAAGAATTAAAGAAATCCGTCGCTAGAATAGCGGCAAAGGAGAGGGGCTTGAGTTCAAGCCCCTTTCGTTTATCCTTGAAGGATACAATGGACCTGGAATATATACGCCTTAGGATCAGCTTCTCCGAAAAGGCCTCCTGACGGAGTATTCGTGGAGGAGTTTTTGGCAGGAGCTTTTTTTGTTGTATAGTGAGAGTAGCATATATAGAGAGGACGGTGAGCCATGCAGCAGGATTTGCAGCAGGGACAAGATGAGGTTGCCCAGCCTGAAGGCAATAATCCCCGTAAGCCCAAAAATGAGGTATTGGAATGGATCAAGGCCATAGCCATTGCGTTAGTTCTAGTGGTGTTGATACGCTGGCTTTTGTTCAAACCATTTATTGTTGACGGACCGTCGATGCAGCCGAACTTTCATACCGGTGAACGGGTGATTGTGAATGAAATATTGTATGACATCCGCTCTCCAAAGCGCGGTGAGGTCATTGTGTTCCATGTGCCTTCAGAGGGCAGAGACTTCATTAAGCGTGTTATTGGTGTGGCCGGAGATACAGTTAAGGTTGAAGGGGATGTCGTTACCGTTAACGGCGAGCCGGTGAGCGAGACGTATATTCAAGGCGCGATTGATGAGTCCCACAAGAATAACGCGCTATACAACGATAAGAATTTCCCTAATGAAAAATTCACAGACGGCAAAGTGCCGGAAGGACATGTGTTTGTTATGGGGGATAATCGTTCGGACAGTACAGACAGCCGGATGATTGGCTACGTGTCGCTGGGGGAGATTGTCGGCCGTGCGGACCTGATTTTCTGGCCAGTGAAAGATATTTCAGTAATTAACCATTAAGTTGACGGAAGTCAAAGGAGGTGACGGCGATGGCCATTCAATGGTTTCCTGGTCATATGACAAAGGCTAGGCGGCAAATCGAGGATAAGCTGAAGCTGATTGATGTTGCAATAGAACTGCTCGATTCCCGTCTGCCGTTTTCGAGCCGCAATCCGATGATTGATGATATTCTGCGGGACAAGCCCAGGCTGATTATTCTGAATAAAGCAGACCTGGCTGACCCCGAGGCTACACGGAAGTGGCTGGCTTATTTCAAATCGGAAGGGCATGTTGCCCATCCTGTTGATGCGGCTACCGGTACGGGCATCAAGGAAATTCCTGAGCAGGTCAAGCTGCTGCTGAAGGACAAGATCGACCGGCAAATTGCCAAGGGAATTAATCCGCGGGCTAGCCGGGCGCTGATCGTCGGGATTCCCAATGTAGGCAAATCGACGCTTATCAACCGGATGGCCGGTAAAAATATCGCCGCCACCGGCGACCGCCCGGGTGTCACCAAGGGCCAGCAATGGATCAAGACAGGTGGTAATCTGGAGCTTCTGGATACTCCGGGAATTCTGTGGCCGAAATTCGAGGATCAGGAGGTAGGTTACCGCCTGGCAGTAACCGGTGCGATTAAAGAGGAGATCCTGAACGTTGAGGATATTGCTTTTTTCGCAGTCAAGTACCTGGTCAAGGACTACGGCGCGAGCTTTCAGGAACGCTTCGGAATTGAGAAGCTGCCCGAGGATTTGGAGAACCCGGACGAGATTGTTGCGGTGATGGAAGCGGTAGGCCGCAAACGCGGTTGTCTCATCAGCGGCGGACGGGTGGATCTGGAGAAGGCTTCCCGCCTCCTGCTGCATGATCTGCGTGCGGGCAAGCTTGGCCGCTTCACGCTGGAAACGCCTTAATCGTAAATCGAACATAGAAGAGCCATCCAATGGTATTGGGTGGCTTTTTGCATTGAGATGTTGTGAGATAACGTGGAAGGATCTAGTAGTATCTTAAGGGAAGATAAGCATCCAGAGTGGAACTAAGGCAGTTGAATTGAAAAAAAGATAAGACGGCGCAGAGTTCTGCTTAAATAGCTCAAGGGCTTCTGCTAAATATTATGAGCAAAAAGATGGATGACCCAACCGCCTTTATTATGATAAGCTGGCTTGTACAGGATGCTGGGAAATTTGAATTGGCGGGGGATATATAGTGAGTACTGCGGATATGTTGTACTATGAAAAAGCTGGGTGGGAGCAGGATTACCGCCGCATTGCCGGCGTTGACGAGGTGGGCAGAGGCTGTCTGTTCGGCGATGTTGTGGCAGCGGCAGTTATTTTGCCGGAAGGCTTGATTATAGAAGGTGTGGACGATTCCAAAAAGCTGACGGCGAAGAAACGGGATGCGTTGTTCGAGATCATTATGGAGCAGGCGCTGGCCGTTGGTGTCGGTCATGTGGATTCGGCCGTTATAGATGAAATTAATATTAAGCAGGCTTCACGTCTGGCGATGAGAAAAGCGGTGGAGGGCCTGGCCCACACTCCGGATTACATGCTGATTGATGCCGAGAAAGTGGATCTTCCGCTTCCGCAGCTCGCGATCATCAAAGGTGATGCGAACAGCCAGTCCATCGCTGCGGCGTCGATTGTAGCCAAGGTGACACGTGACCGTCTGTGTGAAGGCTTATGGGAGGAATTATACCCCGACTACGGGATTAAAATACATAAAGGATATGCTACCAAGCTTCACCGTGAACAAATACTCGCTCTGGGACCGACTCCTATGCATCGCCGCAGCTTCATCGGCAAGATTTTGGCGGAGCAGATGACTTTATTCTAGGTTGTTATCTGCGGAGCGGAAGGATTCTTATAAAAAGGTCAAAATTGCCGATATAAATGGAAAGGGAAACTGGAAGGGAGGGGAAACGGGATGAATATCGGATCAGTTATTCGCGGATTGCTTGGCGATACTAAAGCGGGAGAAGCCAAGACAGTAGAGCTGAAGGAAGGCCAGGTTGTCCGTGGTGTAGTGCTCAGCGTATCTGATTCCGGTAAAGAGGCTGTGGTGCAAATACAGGGCACTCCGGTCCGGGCGGAACTTGAAACGCCGCTGCAGCCGGGACAAACATTGAATCTGCAGGTTGCGCCGCCAGGAGAAGGCGGCTTGCCTGTGCTGAAGCCGGTCTCCCTTGGCGAGGCAGCGCTGGCTTCCCCGCAGAGCATGGGAGAAGCATTGGAATCATTGGGCCTGACAGATTCCAAAGCGGGCCGGGAAATTATTCAAGCTATGGTATCCGGTGGAGTAGCCTTGACAAAAGAAACGGCGGCAAAGCTGGATGCAATAATAAATGCTAAACCGGCAAATGTACCGGTGTCGGAATGGCTGGAGGCTGCAGTGATTTCGGTAAAACGAGGGCTGCCGGTTACAACTGAGAGTGTAAAGGGATTGCAGCAGGCGGTATTCGGGCCAAAGCTTCATCAGCTATTGGCTGCTCTCGAGACGGAAATCAGTCTGTGGATGCAGCAGGAGCAGGAAGCAAGCGGCAATGGAAGCTCAAGTGCGGCTGGCGTCGGAAAGCCTGCTGCTGTTATGCCTGGAGCATTCGCTCCGGGCGCTGCTGCGCCTCTGGCAGGAGGGAACGCAGCTTCCGGGGCTGCGGCACCGGCTGGCGATGCTGCTGATGTGGCGGAAGCAACAACTGTGCGCTCGGTTCGTGAAGTATCGGAGGAACCTCAAGCTGCCAAAGCTGCTGCTCCATCGTCCGGAACACAGCCTGCGCCTGCTGTGAAGACCGAAATTGCTGGCGGGAATCCGGCTCCATCGCTTGCCGGAGATTCGGTTGCTGATGAGGATCAGTCCCCGCCTGCTTCCATGGGGAAAGGCGCAACGGCTGCTGCCCAGCAAGCGGAGGGCGGCGAATCTATAGAGAGCGGGACTTTGTCTAGAGGGGCAAATGGTGAAACTGGTGCAGCTTCAAGGCCTGCTGCATCTGCAGGTGCTGCTGCTGTGAGCGGTTCTTCTGTTGCTTCTGCTGCGTTGGCAGAAGAGGGGGTAGGGCGTTCCGGGGCGGAGCCGGAACGCTCAGAGCCCGCGGCGGCGGGTACTGCCGCCGCCGGCAAAGGTGCCGCAGCTTCGCCTGCGGTACCCGCCGGGGCCGCCCTGCTTGCGAAGCTGCAGGGCGTGCTCACCGAGCTGCGCGGCACGCTGCCGCAGCTCGCCACGGCCCCGCCCGCTGACGCGACGGCGGGCGCTGGCCCTGCCCCTGCGGCTGCGCAGCCGCAGGGCACCACGGCCCCGCCAGCGGCGGCGGGGCAAGAGCAGGCCCCCGCGGCAGGCGCGCCGCGCGGGGACAGTCCGTCTGCGGCCGCAGCGCCGCAGACGGGACCCGCCCCCACCCACGAGACGGAGTCGTGGGTGGGGCGGGTGCTGAAGCTGCTCGGTGCGGAGCACGAGCAGCAGGCCGTGCGCGGCGGCGGCGGGAATGCCGCCGCTGAGGCGCGGGGCGCGGCGGTGCCGGCGGCCGCGGCAGGGCGTGAGTCAGCGCTGCCGCCGGCGGCGCTGGCGAGTGTGGGTGTCGGAGGCGGCGATACCGCCGCCGACACGCTGAAGGGCCTGCTGCTGCAGGTTCTGGGCAGCAGCGATGCGCCGCCCGCGGTCAAGGATGCCGCGGGCCAACTGGTGCAGCAGCTCACCGGGCAGCAGTTGCTGCTGAATACGGACCGCACAGCGCCGTTTGCGCAGGTTACGATGTTCCTGCCGTTGAAGGGGCCGGATGGACAGGAGACGGCTTCCGTTCATATTCAGTCACGCCGGGGCCGTAAGGGTGAGCTGGATGCGGCGAACTGCCGGCTCTGGTTTGATCTGGATATGAAGCAGCTCGGCCAGACGCTGGTGGATGTTCAGGTGGTTGACCGGATAGTCAGCCTGAAGCTGCACAACGATACGCCGTGGGTACTGGAGCTGCTGGAAGAGCGGCGTGAGGAGATCAAAACGGCGGTGGAATCAATTGGGTATCAGCTACTTAGTCTGCGGACAGAACCATTGCCTGAACCTGCATCAGCAGCTTCCCTCGCCAGAAATGCAGGCAAGCTGGCTGACTATGTACCGGATTCATACAAAGGAGTAGATTACCGCATATGAGCGAACCCGTTAACGAAGTTACACCAAGTCGCAAAAAAGCGGTGGCGCTCAAATATACTCCAGGCCAGAACGAAGCACCGGTCGTTGTAGCGAAGGGACATGGTGCAATAGCGGATAAAATCCTGCAAACGGCTAAAGAAAACGGAGTGGCTGTCCAGGAAGATGCCGCGTTGGTGGAAGTGCTCTCCAAGCTGGATCTTGACCAGCAAATTCCTCAGCAGTTGTATCAGTTAGTCGCGGAGATTCTAAGCTATGTCTACCAGAGTGACCGTTCTGCCGGGGAACGGAGGCTGAAGTGAGCGTATCGTCTGCCGGAGAGCATTATAGCCGCAAGCAAAAGGGAGCTGCCGGGGAAACGGCTGCTGTCCAGTATTTATCTGCCTGGGGCTACAGGGTTGTGGACCGGAATTGGCGCTGCCGGAGCGGTGAGCTGGATATTGTTGCTGAATATGGAGATGCACTCATATTTATAGAGGTCCGCAGCCGCGGCGGCAGCAATCTGCAGGGAACTCCCGAGGAGTCGGTAGATCAGCGGAAAATTCATCAGGTGAGGTCCACTGCCCAGGTATATTTGCATATGAAAGGCCAGTATGAGCGGCAGATTTCATTTGACGTTATCTCCGTAATGTTGAATGACGATATGAGTGTTGCTTCGCTCAGCCATATCCGCGAAGCTTTTTAAGGACGGCGAAGCCGTTTCTGTGTGTTACAGTTATTGTTCATAGCCGCCATGAGGAGGGCTGTCTGCGTGATAAATCAGCCATTTGATATACAGGTGAGTTTTACTTGCCAATATTGCGGTAACAAAGTTGCAGTGGATCTGGGCGCGGAGCCTGTATCCGTTGTCTGCTGCAGCAATTGCAGCAAGACCTTTACCGTTATGCGGCCAGCCATTGCCGATGAAATATTGATTGATTGGAAGAATGAAGCCTTATTCCAGAAAATCCGGGCGGAAAAAACCCAGAGCAGCAATGACAGTCTGCTGTCGCTTTTAATCCGGGTTATTGAACTGCTGACCTGGCGGGATAAGGGCAACGGACAGGTGGAGGCGATCAAGGAAATGCGGAATTGGCTCATTGAGCATGATGAAGTTCCGTCACTTACTGAATTGATTAATCTGGATGAGGATAACCGGCGTTCCACTAAGCGATACTGAAGCAAACGATATATTATCCATGACTCCGAAGCATCCGGCCGTGTGGGGCATCGGAGTCTTTTAGCAAGCAGGAGGGACACTGAATGTCTAACGTTTTTTTTACCTCAGATCATCATTTTGGTCATAAGCTGATTATTGATTTTGAATCCCGCCCGTTTAAGAATGTGGAGGAGATGGACCGGGTGATGATCGAACGCTGGAATTCCACTGTAGTTCCGCAGGACACCGTATTTCACCTGGGAGATTTCTCATTTCGGAAGCTGGAAGACACCCGCAGTATCGTGTCCGCGCTGAACGGCTACAAAATACTGATTCTCGGCAATCACGACCGCAGCCGCGGCCGGAGCTGGTGGCTGGAGGCCGGATTTAATGAGGTTAGTGAATATCCTCTTATTTACAAAGATTTCTTTTTTCTTTCACATGAACCAATGTATATGAATAAGCATATGCCTTACGTGAATGTGCACGGTCATATCCATGGGCAGAAATACGAAGGGAAAAATTACTTCAACCTTTGTGTGGAGCATTGGGACTACACTCCGTTGTCATTCCAGCAGATAAGGGATGCGGTTGTGGTTAGTGAGGAAGGTTAACCTAAGTTCCCTTCACGATTGATTTGCATAAATATGCAGAACACTGAGAATTGTGAGTATTATTGCCTATGGGTATTGATAATATCAAGGAAATCCCTGTATACTTAAGGGAATAAAATTTTCGGAAAATTGTGGAAGCACCCTTTTTCTTGAACTTATACCGCTCTGCTGTGAGCGTATTTCGGGAGAAGAGGTGTTTTTTTGTTATGTATGGAAAGATGCACAGTGCGTGTTTATACGGTATTGAAGGCGTAATGATCGGTGTGGAAGTAGATCTCGCCAATGGTCTCCCTCAAACGAATATTATTGGACTGCCTGACTCTGCAATTCGCGAAGCTGTGGAGCGAGTGCGTGCTGCCGTCAAAAATTGCGGCTACCGTTATCCCCAGCAGCGCGTCACCATCAATCTTGCTCCGGCTGACCTGCGCAAGGAGGGGTCAGCATTCGATCTGGCGATCGCCCTTGGCATCCTGACGACCAGCGGTCAGCTTATGATGCCTGATACGCAGAACATGCTGCTGATTGGTGAGCTGGCACTGGATGGAAGTCTGCACCCGGTTACCGGCGTGTTGTCGATGGTTGAAGCTGCACGCCGGGCGGGCTTGCGGGCAGTGCTGGTGCCTGCAGAGAATGCCGCCGAAGCTTCGCTGATCAGCGGCATGAAGGTGTATACTGCGGATCATCTGCGGCAGTTGCCACAGCCGATGCAAGAAACGGATAGGATAATAGCAGTCAGCCAATCTGCAGACCCTAATTTAGAACCGGCGTCTTCTTTACAGATGAGTCAGCTTCCTTTCCCTGTCTCTGTCAGCACAGGCTTGGCTGCGCCAGAACGCCCTCCGGTCACAGTGCTTACATTGGAGCACCTAAGATATGTTCCGTCATATGGGCTTACGGGTGCGGCTGCTGCCGCTGCCGCAGAGAATATGATGACTGAGGATTATAGTGATGTGCTTGGCCAGAATCATGTGAAGCGGGCACTGACAATTGCTGCGGCCGGAATGCACAATATTGTTCTGATGGGCCCGCCAGGCACAGGCAAAACCATGCTGATCAAACGTCTGCCGGGCATACTGCCGGAGCTGAGCGATACCGAGTCGCTGGAGGTAACCCGGATTTTCAGTGCTGCCGGCAAGCTGAAGGATGCCCACAGCGGGCTGTTGCGCAGCCGCCCTTTTCGTTCCCCGCATCATACCATTTCAGCGGCAGGATTAATCGGAGGCGGGGGAATCCCGAGGCCTGGAGAGGTGAGCTTGGCTCATCGCGGCATTCTTTTCCTGGATGAGCTGCCCGAGTTCTCCCGCAATGTGCTTGAGGTTCTGCGTCAGCCGCTGGAGGACAGCGTGGTGACAATCAGCCGCGCCAGGGCTGCTTTTACGTTCCCGGCGCAATTTTTACTTGCTTGTTCGATGAATCCGTGCAGTTGCGGATATCTGGGAAGCGGGGGCGTGCAGCAAAGATGCACCTGCTCTCCGGCCAAAATTGCACAGTACCGCGCCAAAATCTCCGGTCCTCTGCTGGATCGGATTGACATGCAGGTCGATGTACCACGCCCTAAGGAATGGGATGAGCAGGGGGCTTCGTTATCTTCGGCAGAGATGCGTTCTGAGGTGCTCAAGGTTCAGGCCATTCAGGCGGAACGCTACAAGAATCTGCCGATTTCCTGGAACAGTGAGCTTTCGGGGGCTGCCCTGCGGCGCTACGCCGGGCTTAACAAGGAGAGCCGTCTGCTGCTTAATGACATTCTGGAGAGTCTCGGCCTGAGCATGCGGGCGCATGACCGGATCATCAAGCTGGCCCGCACAATAGCTGACTTGGAAACGGCGCCTGACATTACTTCCGCACATTTAGCGGAGGCTGTGCAGTACCGCAATCTGGACCGTCATGCCATAGCAGAGGAATGATACCCTTTTGGAAACCTGGTTCACTATGTTGATTTTTTCTTGATCCTACAAAAACAAGCCGCCCGGAATGTCCGGACGGCTTGGGCGCTTCTAAGCGAATTCTGATCCTTGCTTACAGCACATTCAGCTCAACTTGAATATTGCCGCGGGTAGCCCGGGAATAAGGGCATGCTCCGTGAGCTGCTTCCACCAGTTGTGCAGCGGTCTCTTTGTCAACGCCTTTAACGAGAACATCAAGCCGCACGGCAATGCCGAATCCGCCGTCTTCAACCTTACCGAAGCTTACGGTAGCCGTAACTTCGCTGCCTTCAATTTTTACTTTACCCATACGGGCTACCATGTTAAGTGCGCTGTCGAAGCAAGCGGAATAGCCGGCTGCAAACAATTGCTCAGGGTTAGTGCCTTCGCCGCCGGCTCCGCCCATTTCCCGTGGAGTACTTATGGTAAGGTTTAGCTTTGGACTTTCGGATTCAATATAACCGTTTCTGCCGCCAACGGCTTTAACCGTAGTTTCATACATTTTTTGTTGAATAGTCATCATAATAAAATCGCTCCCGTTCATTTCATAATGTATTGTACACAATTTAATTTAACACAATAAAAATAATAGTCAATATATTTTTTGCTATTATCATGATATTAGATTAGAATTGTGATAAACTAATGACATAAAGGCAGGTGAAGAAGATATGCAAGAAACAAATAACACAACTCCCGAGCTGCTGCTTGAGAATCAACTGTGCTTTACCATTTATGCTTGTTCCCGTGAGTTTACGAAGCTGTATCAGCCGCATTTAGATAAGATTGGCTTAACGTATTCGCAGTATCTTGTAATGCTGGTGCTTTGGGAAAGACGCCAATGTACAGTTAAAGAACTGGGAGAAGCGCTTTTTTTGGATTCGGGCACATTGACACCGCTCTTGAAGCGGCTGCAAGCTGCCGGCCTGATTTTACGTGAACGCTCTTTGCAGGATGAACGGAAGGTGCTGATATCATTGACTGAGCAAGGCTGGTCGCTTCGTAGTGACGCAGCTTGTATTCCCGGCAGAATGGTGGAAGGCACAATGCTGTCTGCCGATGAATTTGTCGGTCTGCTTGGACAATTTAAGGGCCTGCTTGCCCGTGTTCATGAGGCTAATATCAGTGCGTCGAAATAGCTTGTTCGGATAATGTCAATGCAATCGTTCGCATTTCGGCATGAAATTTAGCGAAAATATATGTATAAATCGTGAAAGTTTTTAAGGAAAGCGTTTTTAAAACATGTTACAATATTCTGGGTTTCACATGATGGCAGCTTGGTAATTGCGGGTTTTTCACTGTAATTAGCTAGGGTGTCACTGGCGGAAGATTGTGCCGTTTTCGTGCAGAGGGCGGCACAAGTATTCTGTATGTACCGGGATATTGTGCATTTCACCGGTCTGGACCCGGCTTTGGACAATCAAACGGAAAGCGGAATGGGAGCAGGCTGCCTGCTTATGCCACCGCACACTTTAGGAGGCTTCCGGTATGAATATCCACGAGTATCAGGGAAAAGAAGTACTTAAGAAGTACGGCGTTGCCGTGCCGAACGGAAAAGTAGCTTATTCAGTGGAGGAAGCGGTTGAAACCGCAGCATCGCTGGGTACACCGGTGGTAGTGGTCAAAGCGCAGATTCATGCGGGAGGACGAGGAAAAGCCGGAGGCGTGAAGGTTGCCAAGTCAAGCGAAGAGGTGCGTGCCTTCGCCGGAGAGATTCTCGGTAAAACCCTGGTTACCCACCAGACCGGGCCTGAAGGCAAGGTAGTAAAGCGTCTGCTGATTGAAGAAGGCTGCCAGATTGTTAAGGAATATTATATCGGACTCGTTGTGGACCGCGGCTCCGGCCGTGTTGTCATGATGGCATCGGAGGAAGGCGGGACGGAGATTGAAGAGGTTGCAGCGACTCATCCGGAGAAGATTTTCAAGGAAATCATTGATCCGGCAGTAGGGCTGCAGACATTTCAGGCCCGGAAATTAGCGTATAGCATTGCCATTCCAACTGAGCTGGTCAATAAAGCTGTTACATTCATGCAAGCGCTGTATTTGGCTTTTGTGGATAAAGATTGCTCCATTGCCGAGATTAATCCGCTTGTTGTGACGGCAGACGGAAATGTGATGGCGCTGGATGCCAAGCTGAATTTTGACTCCAACGCTTTATTCCGCCATAAGGATATTCAGGAGCTGCGTGATCTCGATGAAGAGGATGCCAAGGAAATAGAAGCTTCTAAATTTGATCTCAGCTACATCGCCTTGGACGGCAACATCGGCTGCATGGTCAACGGGGCCGGTCTGGCAATGGCTACTATGGATATTATTAAATATTACGGCGGAGAGCCGGCCAACTTCCTGGATGTAGGGGGCGGCGCAACGACCGAGAAGGTAACTGAGGCATTCAAAATTATTTTATCCGATGATAAGGTAAATGGGATTTTTGTTAATATTTTTGGCGGGATTATGCGTTGTGATGTCATTGCCAGCGGTGTGGTGGAAGCGGCCAGGCAGCTTGGACTCACCAAACCGCTTGTTGTGCGCCTTGAAGGCACCAATGTAGCGCTTGGCAAACAGATTCTGGCCGGATCGGGACTCAATATCGTTGCAGCGGATTCCATGGCGGACGGAGCCCGTAAGATTGTTTCTCTTGTGTAATCGTATTCGACAATTTAAGTGGGGATGTGACCAAGGCATGAGCATTCTTGTAGATAAAAATACGAAAGTCATCACGCAGGGAATTACGGGCTCGACGGGCTTATTTCATACCAAAGGGGCACTGGATTACGGAACGCAGATGGTTGGCGGGGTCACGCCGGGCAAAGGTGGAACCTTTGTTAACATCACGCTGGAGAACGGTAGTGAGGTCAGTCTGCCTGTATTCGACACTGTGGCTGCTGCCAAAAAGGCAACCGGAGCAACCGCTAGCGTTATCTATGTTCCGCCGGCCTTTGCCGCCGACTCGATCATGGAAGCGGTGGATGCAGAGCTTGAACTGGTTATTTGTATTACCGAGGGAATTCCAGTGCTTGATATGGTGAAAGTTTCACGGTACATGGAAGGGCGTTCCACTGTGCTGATCGGTCCCAACTGCCCGGGGGTTATAACGCCAGGCGAGTGCAAAATTGGCATTATGCCGGGATATATTCATATGCGTGGTTATGTGGGGGTGGTCTCCCGCAGCGGAACCTTGACCTATGAGGCGGTTCATCAGCTTACTGAGCGCGGCATCGGGCAATCCTCGGCTGTGGGTATTGGCGGCGACCCGGTTAAAGGCTCGGAATTTATCGACATTCTGAAGCTGTTCAACGAAGATCCGGGCACCAAAGCCGTCGTGATGATCGGTGAGATTGGCGGTACGGCAGAAGAAGAAGCTGCTGTCTGGATCAAAGAGAATATGACAAAGCCTGTAGTCGGTTTTATAGGCGGAGTCACTGCGCCACCGGGCAAACGGATGGGGCATGCCGGGGCCATTATTTCGGGAGGAAAAGGTACGGCCAGCGAAAAGATTGCCATGCTGGAATCCTGCGGCATTAAAGTAGCGCCAACTCCTGCAGAAATGGGCGCTACGCTTGTGAGTGTCCTGGAAGAGCGCGGCATTCTGAATGCTTTTACTGCGCATTAATATTTGGAATACATTTGCGTCAATATCAGGTATAATTAACTTAAAGGTAAGCAACCTTTTGTTCTCTCTAATGGGGATAAAAGGTTGCTTTTTTGCCGTCCGGATATATCTCTGTCTGGGATGTGCTGTATAATCTTACATTTTTGCGAAAGTTTATAAACCAGGAAGGCTCATCCTTCCACTCAGAGGAGAGATAGACTTGGATACACGCGACTTGCTGTTTGGGCTAAATGAAATTGAGGGAGTTGGATGGAAGACTATAGAAAAAATACACCAGGCGGGACTTTTGGCGGAAAATGTATTTTTATGTAGTGCAGAGGATTGGGAAAAGAAAGGGATAAACGCGAAAATAGCCGTACGGCTTGCTGATGATTTTAATAAAGAGTGGATTTATGCACGTCACCTTTTAATGAAGGAAAGCGGAGTAGCGATGGTGACTATTCTGGATGAGGGGTATCCCGCATTGTTGAAAGAAGCGCCTCAGCCGCCTTGGGTGCTGTATTATCGAGGGCGGCTGGAGCTGGCATCCAATCCTGCCATTGCGATGGTCGGTACCCGGGTGCCGACTGCCTATGGACGTAAGGTGGGCGAGCTGCTGGCGGAGGAGCTGAGTGCTGCGGGATTTACTGTAGTCAGCGGCCTGGCCCGGGGCATCGACAGTGTCTGTCATGAAGCTGCGCTAAGGAGCAGGGGCAGTACGATTGCGGTTGTTGCTACAGGGCTCGACAAAGTTTATCCGCCTGAGAACCGGGAGCTGGAGCTGCAGATTTCACGTGAGGGGCTTGTGCTTAGCGAATATCCCCTGGGCACCAAGAGCCATCCCGGCCTGTTCCCGCAGCGCAACCGGATTATTGCCGGACTGTCCCTCGGAACGCTTGTTGTCGAAGCTGACAGCCGCAGCGGATCGCTGATTACCGCCGATGCCGCACTTGAAGCTGGAAGAGATGTTTTTGCTGTGCCCGGGCAGGTAACCTCGCCAAAAAGCCGGGGAGCGCTGGACCTGATTAAGCAAGGGGCAAAGCTGGTAACCGGCGCTGCCGATATTGTTGAAGAATACATATCCTACCTGCCTGCAGCGCTCCCGGAAGAAGCAAAGACAGCGGCTAATTTACGCGGAGCCCAAGAGACGCTGACGGAAAAGAAATTGACAAGTGAGGAGTCTCACCTTTACCATATACTGCATCAAGGCCCTTTTACACTGGATGAGCTGCTGACCAGAACGGGATGGGATTTTGGACTTTTGCATTCAGTTCTGTTATCTTTAATCATAAAAAAAGCGGTATCACAATTACCAGGGGCAATCTATAAGGTAATTTAATATAGAAGTAACAGGGTTAAGCAATGCTCTCGATAGGGGTTGTGTCTGAGAACCGTGTCAAACGAAGCATATGCTTACAAAATTTTAGGGGGAACAACCTATGGCGGAAGCGTTGGTTATTGTCGAGTCGCCGGCAAAAGCAAAAACAATTGGCAAATATTTAGGCAGTAAATATATCGTAAAGGCTTCAATGGGACATATCCGGGATTTGCCGAAGAGTCAGATCGGTGTAGAAGTGGAGAATCAATTTAGTCCCAAATACATCACGATCCGCGGTAAGGGCTCTATTCTGAAGGAACTCAAGGATGCCAGCAAAAAAGTGAAAAAAGTATATCTGGCGGCTGACCCGGACCGCGAAGGAGAAGCTATTGCCTGGCATCTGGCGCATGCGCTGGATCTGGACAACACGCAGGAGTGCCGGGTGGTTTTCAATGAGATTACCAAGCAGGCTGTCAAGGATGCTTTCAAGACACCGCGCAAAATTAATATGGATCTCGTGAATGCCCAGCAGGCCCGCCGGATTCTGGATCGTCTGGTTGGCTACAAGATTAGCCCATTATTATGGAAGAAAGTGAAAAAAGGTTTGTCTGCCGGCCGGGTACAGTCGGTTGCCGTGAAGATTATCATGGACCGCGAGAACGAAATCTCGGCGTTTGTGCCAACTGAGTATTGGAGTATTACGGCGAAGCTGGGCATCCGGGATACGATTTTCGACGCCAAGTTTCACAAGCTGAACGGCGAGAAGAAGGAGCTTGGCCAGGAAAGCGATGTTCAGGAAGTGCTTGAAGCAATTAAGAATGCCGCCTTTAAAGTAAGTGAGGTAAAAGAGAAAGAAAGACAGCGCCATCCTTCGGCGCCGTTTACGACCAGCTCCCTGCAGCAGGAGGCAGCGCGTAAGCTCGGCTTCCGTGCAGCCAAGACGATGTCTGTGGCACAGCAGCTCTATGAAGGTGTTGAGCTTGGCAAAGAAGGCACCGTGGGTTTGATTACCTACATGCGTACCGACTCCACACGGCTGTCCGCCACAGCGCAGGAAGAAGCCAAAGAACTGATCCTGGCTAAATACGGGGAGAAATTTGTTCCTGAGACCCCTAGACAATATTCAAAAAAAGCTGCTGGAGCGCAGGATGCGCATGAAGCTATTCGTCCGACCTCTGCACTCCGTGAACCCGAGATGGTCAAGGAGTTTATGAGCCGTGACCAATTCAGGCTGTATAAGCTGATCTGGGAGCGTTTTGTGTCCAGCCAAATGTCCTCGGCTCTCTTGGATACGCTCTCGGTGGATATAAATGCAGGGTCTGCTGTATTCAGAGCTGTTGGCTCTAAGGTTTCCTTTCCGGGATTTATGAAGGTCTATGTGGAAGGCAATGATGACGGTACAACGGATGAGGAGAAGTTTTTGCCGCCGCTGAAGGCCGGAGATGACCTCGTTAAGCATGAAATCGACCCTAAGCAGCATTTTACCCAGCCGCCTCCGCGTTATACGGAAGCACGGCTGGTGAAGACGCTGGAGGAGCTGGGCATAGGGCGGCCAAGTACATACGCCCCGACCTTGGAAACCATCCAGAAACGCGGCTATGTGGCGATTGAAGAAAAGAAGTTTATGCCGACAGAGCTCGGAGAACTGATCATAGAGCAGATGGAACAGTTTTTTCCGGAAATTCTTGATGTGGAATTTACCGCTCACATGGAAGGGGATCTTGACCATGTAGAGGAAGGTGCAGAGGATTGGGTGAAGGTTCTCGCGGAATTCTATGAATCCTTTGAGAAGCGGCTTGTATTTGCTGAGGAAGAAATGAAAGAGATTGAGATTGAGGATGAGGTCTCAGATGAGCTGTGCGAGAAATGCGGCAAGCCTATGGTCTATAAGCTGGGGCGTTTTGGTAAATTCCTGGCCTGCTCAGGGTTTCCGGATTGCCGCAACACGAAACCAATTGTTAAAGATATCGGGGTGACCTGTCCGAAGTGCCATGAAGGGAAGGTTGTAGAACGCCGCAGCAAGAAGGGGCGGGTCTTCTATGGCTGTGATCAGTATCCGGGCTGTGATTTTGTCTCCTGGGATAGACCATCCATTAAGCCGTGCCCGGTCTGCGGCTCTTGGATGGTTGAGAAGCGCAGCAAGCAGGGAACGAAGCTGCAGTGTACTTCATGTGACCACACAGAGGTGGTTCTTGACAACGAAGAAATAGCGGAATAAACGCTCTACAGGAGGAAATGAAATTGACTGATATAGCAAAAGTAACAGTAATTGGGGCAGGTCTCGCCGGCAGCGAGGCGGCCTGGCAGATTGCTTCGCGGGGAGTGCCGGTCAGGTTATACGAAATGAGGCCTGCCGTGAAGACGCCTGCACATCATACGGATCAGTTCGCCGAGCTGGTATGCAGCAATTCGCTGCGTGCCAACGGGCTTGGCAATGCTGTAGGCGTGTTGAAGGAGGAAATGCGCCGTCTGGATTCGCTGGTCTTAGGCGCAGCCGACCGTCATGCAGTTCCCGCTGGCGGGGCGCTTGCCGTTGACCGTGACGGGTTCTCCGGTGAAATTACAACAATGCTGCATAATCATCCCCTTGTGGAAGTCATAAATGAAGAACTTACGCATATACCGGAGGAAGGGATTGTGGTTATTGCTACCGGTCCACTCACTTCACCGGCCTTGTCTGCAGAAATCAAAGGGCTGCTTGGTGAAGAGTATTTCTACTTCTATGATGCCGCCGCGCCGATAGTAGAGAAGGATACAATTGACATGAGCAAAGTGTACCTGGCCTCCCGCTATGACAAAGGGGAAGCGGCATATTTGAACTGTCCGATGACGGAGGAGGAATTTGACCGTTTTTACGATGCGCTCATTTCAGCGGAGACAGCCGCGCTCAAGGATTTTGAGAAAGAGATTTATTTTGAGGGCTGCATGCCGATTGAAATCATGATGAAGCGCGGCAAACAGACGGCGTTGTTCGGACCAATGAAACCGGTAGGTCTACTAAATCCCCATACGGGCAAGCTGCCTTACGCGGTTGTGCAATTGCGTCAGGATAATGCTGCAGGGACACTTTATAATCTGGTCGGCTTTCAGACCCATCTTAAATGGGGTGAACAGAAACGGGTATTTTCGTTGATTCCGGGACTTGAGAATGCCGAGTATGTCCGCTATGGGGTAATGCACCGCAATACCTTTATTAATTCTCCTAAGCTTCTGCATCCCACCTATCAAATGAAGGGCCGGGAAAGGCTGTTTTTTGCCGGTCAGATGACCGGGGTCGAAGGATACGTTGAATCTGCGGCATCGGGATTGATTGCAGGCGTGAACGCAGCGAGAAAAGCGCTTGGTGAGGAAATGCTGGTTTTCCCTGAGGATAGTGTGCTGGGCAGCATGCCGGCTTACATTACTTCTGCCGATCCAGAGCATTTTCAGCCGATGAATGCCAATTTTGGCCTGCTGCCGAAGCTGGAGAAGAGAATCCGCAATAAAAAGGAAAAAAATGAACTGCTTGCACACCGTGCTTTGGATAGTCTCGCCGAATTCGCGGCCTCTACCGGTCTTGCTTATAAAGAGCCTGTGGCCGCTGAGTCTGATCCATCTTAGCAAGGAAGAATTGCTAACAAAACTTTGGGAGGATGCTATATTATGTTGCCAAGCTTTCATGCGACTACGATTTGTGCGGTAAGACATAACGGCCAGGCCGCGATAGCCGGGGACGGTCAGGTTACTTTTGGAGAAAGCGTCATTATGAAGACTACGGCCAGAAAGGTCCGCCGCCTATACAGAGGACAAGTCATTTCGGGCTTTGCAGGTTCTGTTTCTGATGCGATTACGTTATTCGAGAAGTTCGAGGGGAAGCTGGAGGAGCATCATGGCAACCTGCAGCGGGCTGCTGTCGAGCTCGCCAAGGATTGGCGGCAGGACCGTATTCTGCGTAAGCTGGAAGCGTTGATGATTGTGATGGATAAGGATGGTATGCTGCTGATTTCCGGCAATGGCGAGATTATTGAACCGGATGATGATGTGCTGGCGATTGGCTCGGGGGGCAACTTTGCTCTTGCTTCCGGGCGGGCGCTCAAACGGCATGCCCCAAGTCTGAGTGCGGCAGAAATAGCCAGAGAGGCATTGCAAATCGCTTCCGAGATATGCGTATATACCAATTCTAATATCATCGTCGAACAATTATAGGCACGGTGCCTCAGAAAAAGGGAGGAAGTCACAATGGTGAATCAATCGCTTACACCCCGGCAGATCGTCGCAGAGCTTGATAAATATATCGTTGGCCAGAAGCAGGCCAAAAAATCGGTGGCCGTCGCACTCCGCAACCGGTATCGCCGCAGTCTGCTGTCTGAAGAGCTGAGAGATGAGGTCGTACCCAAGAATATTCTGATGATTGGACCCACCGGCGTCGGCAAAACCGAAATCGCCCGGCGTCTCGCAAAGCTGGTCAACGCTCCATTCATCAAGGTGGAGGCAACCAAATTTACGGAAGTCGGTTATGTAGGGCGCGACGTGGAGTCGATGGTCCGTGATTTGGTTGAAACCTCGATTCGCATGGTAAAGCTGGAGAAGACCGAAAAAGTAAAGGATCGTGCTGAAGAGCTGGCTAACGAGCGCATTGTTTCTATTCTGGTGCCGGCATCCTCAAAGAACAAGTCGCAGCGCAATCCCTTTGAAATGATCTTCGGCGGGAATAATGCAGGGGCGGAGGACACTAAGGAAGAAGCTGAAGACGGAAGTCTGAGCGAGCGCCGCCGCGGAGTCAAGTTCAAGCTGCTGGCAGGGCAACTGGAGGACGACATCATTGAGATAGATGTTGAGGATACCGCTCCTACGATGCTGGATATGTTCGCTGGACAGGGCAATGACCAGATGGGCATGAACATGCAGGAAATGTTCGGCAGCCTCCTGCCGAAGCGGACTAAGAAACGCAAGCTTCCGATTCGTGAAGCCCGTAAGGTCCTGATCCAGGACGAAGCGGCCAAGCTGATTGACATGGATGATGTGATCCAGGAATCTGTTGCCCGTGCCGAGCAGTCAGGCATCATTTTCATTGATGAGATCGACAAAGTGGCAAGCCAAGGCAAAGGCTCCGGCCCGGATGTATCCCGTGAGGGTGTCCAGCGCGATATTCTGCCCATTGTAGAGGGATCTACGGTAATGACTAAATATGGCCCTGTGAAGACGGACTACGTGCTGTTCATCGCTGCAGGAGCGTTTCATATCGCTAAGCCTTCCGACCTCATTCCAGAGCTGCAGGGCCGGTTTCCGATCCGGGTGGAGCTGAGCAGTCTTTCACTAGAGGATTTTGTTTCCATCCTTACCGAACCGGAGAATGCGCTCACCAAACAGTATGTTAATCTGCTGCAAACTGAGAATCTCGAAATCCAGTTTCAACAAGAGGCTATTTATGAAATTGCACGGATAGCGGCCTCGGTGAATCAGAATATGGAGAATATTGGTGCGCGCCGCCTGCATACTATTTTGGAGAAGCTGCTGGAGGACCTGTCTTTTGAAGCGCCAGAGTTAACTTTGGATACAATGGTGATCACTCCAGAGTATGTTCGGGAAAAATTGGCAGGAATCGCCCAAAACCGCGATTTAAGCCAGTATATCCTATAGTGCGACAGCCAATAGAACTTCAAAATTAGGTAAAAAGAATTAGTGATATCCCGCAAATCGGAGAATATGGAGCATAAAGTGTAATATACTGTTACAGACAGGAATAAATTGTAAATAAAAAGGAATAAAATTGAAAAAACATGCTTTAAGCCCTCTCTTTTCAGAAAAGATAGGGCTTATTTCTTATTGTAATAATATACAAATTCTAAGAGAATCAATGTATGTGAGATTGACATAAAAATCGTCCACCGACAATTTTCGACCTTTTTTCGGTATATCAGGAAGTTTTTTAGCTTTTTCTGTCGAATCAAGCAGGAATTCGCAAAGGGTCTGTGGAATTCTTTTCATCACGATAGCTTTGAAGGAGGGATTTGCATTGGGTTTGTTGAATAGTGCCAGTTTTCAAAGGTTACAAGGAGGCTTAGATGCCGCCAGCAAACGACAAAGTGTTTTGGCAAATAATGTAGCGAACGTCGACACTCCGAATTTCAAACGCTCTTATGTTAATTTTGAGAGTATCCTTCAGCAGCAGGAGAGCGGACTTCAGCCAACGCTTAATGCAAAGGTGTCGGATTCTCGCCACTTCCAATTTGGCAACAGTACTATTGTACCAGCCGCAGTTGTCAGCACAGATGAAACCACGTCGATGAATAATAACGGCAACAATGTGGACATGGAACGGGAGCAGGCACTAAGCGCCGAGAACCAACTGAGGCATGATTCATATGTAGAGCAGTTAAACAGCCAAATTACAATGATGCGTACTGTCGTTGAAGGGAGGTAGAGTGTAAATGAACTTTGGCAGCAGCTTTGGAATAAGCGCCTCGGCATTAACCGCCCAACGGCTCAGGATGGATGTAATCTCCTCCAATATCGCCAATGCGGAGACAACAAGAGCCTCCGTAGTTGACGGCAAGGCAGTACCTTACCGGCGAAAGCTGGTTGTGCTGGAAACGGCAAAGAACGACAGCTTTTCAGATGTGCTTAGTTCCAAGATGAACGGCGGCGATGCCGCGGGAGTAAAGGTTCAGTCGATTATTGATGATTCATCTCCACTGAAGCCTGTGTATAACCCGAGCCATCCGGATGCGGATGAGAACGGATATGTGTATATGCCCAATGTGGACATGGCAAAAGAAATGGTGGACATGCTGTCAGCATCCCGCTCCTATGATGCGAATGTTACGATGCTGAACGCATCGAAAGCCATGGTAGTCAAAGCGCTTGAAATTGGACGATAGTACGATAGAATGACAACACTCCGGGAGGGAAACAGTTGATACAGAATTTAAGTATTGGAGCCCAAGCCATTAAGCCGCTCGCTATGAAAACGTCAACTGCTGAAACTGCAACTGTTGATGGTTCTGGTCAAAGCTTTGGCGCTTATCTGCAGGATGCTTTGAATCAAGTAGCTAATCAAGAACAGCAGGCGAAGGATATGAGTAATAAGTTTGTCCTGGGAGAAGTCAATCTCGAAGATACGATGATTTCTTCCCAACAGGCGTTGCTGAGTTTGCAGTTGACTACACAAGTCCGGAACAAAGTGATTGAAGCCTATCAGGAAATTATGAGAACTCAAATCTAAATAATCCTAGCTTAGTTTCGGATGGGGTGACACTGTGAATGAAAGATTTGCCCAGTACCGGGAAAAGCTTGCCCAGTATTGGAACAGATTCAGCGGTAAACAGAAAATACTATTTTTCTCAACCTTGTTTATCATCATACTCATTATTGTGGTTCTATCAATGCAGTTATCGAAGACGGAGTATGAAGTGGCATTTCAGGATTTGGACAGCACGGATTCGGCCGGAGTAATGACATATCTGGATTCGGCGGGGATTTCTTATCGCCTAAGTCCTGACGGCAAAAGCATCTCTGTACCAAGTACGGATGCCGCACGTGTCAAAGTAGACATTGGTTCGAAGGGGATTGTGCAAGGCGGTTCCATCGGATACAAAGTATTCGACCAGTCTTCTTCAATGATCGGTACTACGGACAGCGAATTTAATGTTAAATACAACAATGCCTTGAATGGTGAAGTGGAGCAGTTGATGAAACGGATGCAGGGGATCAAGGATGCCAAGGTTCTGATCAATCTGCCAAAAGAAACGGTATTTGCATCACAGCAGGATCAGGAACAGGCTTCTGCTTCGGTAGTGCTTACCTTCGATCCTGGCTTCAGACCTACTCAGGACAACATAGACGGTTACTTCAATCTAGTGAAGACGGCGGTTCCTAACTTGCCGATTGACAACATTACGATCGCCAACAATGAAATTGAATTAATGCCAACGGCTAAGGGCGGACAAGCCGGTGTGTCTAGTCAAGTTGAAGAAAACTTCGCTCTGCAAAAGAAATTTGAAGAAGAAGTCAAGAAAAATGTGAAACAATTCCTTAGTACGCTCACGGGCCCGGATAAAGTGGATGTTCTTGTGTTCTCCAAACTTAATTTTGATAAAGAGAACCGCAAAGAAGATTTGGTCACACCGGTAGATACGGAGAATATGAAAGGGATTGAGATCAGCTCGCAGATTATCAGCAATTCCTATTCGGGTCAGGGAAACACTACCGGAGGGGTTGCGGGTACAGGCTCGCAAGATGTTTCGGGTTATCCTTCGTCTACAGGTTCGGGCACTTCTACTTCTGAGGAATCTTCGGAGACAAGAAACTATGAAGTGAATCGAATTACCAAGGATATTATTGCAAGTCCTTATACTGTTAAAGACTTAACCATAAATGTTGCTGTTGAACCACCTAATGGACAAACAACTTTAGATGCAACAACTTCATCGGCAATTCAGAACATCTTGGTGAATATCGTACGTGCTTCTCTTGCAGATTCAGGTGTTACCTATACAGACGCAGATTTAACGAAAAAAGTTTCGGTGTATTCCCAACAATTCGGAAGTACTGCTGCAAATGCCGCTTCAGGCGGACTTGCAACATGGATGATTTGGGCAATTGGGGCGGCCGCTTTGCTGGCTGGCGCAGGTGTTGGATATTTCATTTACCGCAGCCGCAAAAACAAGGAAGAAGAAGTGGAAGAGGATATTCCACTGCAAGTTCCTACGGAGTTCCCGTCTATCAACTTGGAGAGCGTAACGAACGAAAGCCAGGTTCGCAAACAACTGGAAAGTCTGGCCAAGAAGAAACCGGACGAATTCGTAAATCTGCTGCGTACATGGCTTGCAGACGAACAGAGGTGAACAAATGGCAAAAGCCACCCAGCAGCAGGTGCTTAGCGGCCGTCAAAAAGCGGCAATTCTGCTCATTACACTAGGGCCCGAGGTATCGGCGCAAATTTTTAAGCATTTAAGAGATGAGGAAATCGAGCAGTTGACTCTGGAAATCGCAAATGTCCGCAAAGTGGACAGCGCAGAAAAAGAGTCGATTATGTCGGAATTTCATCAGATATGTCTCGCTCAGGAATATATATCACAAGGCGGTATCAACTACGCCAAGGAGATTCTGGAGAAAGCGCTCGGCTCGACCAAGGCGATGGAGGTCATCAATCGTCTGACGGCAACCTTGCAGGTCCGACCTTTCGATTTTGCCCGGAAGGCTGATCCTAGCCAGATTCTGAACTTTATTCAAAATGAAAATGTTCAGACCATAGCTCTCGTGCTGTCTTACCTGCAATTTGAACAGGCGGCGTCAATTCTCTCTTCCCTTCCCCAGGAGAAGCAGGCGGAGGTAGCCAGAAGAATCGCGACTATGGACAGTACTTCGCCGGAGGTTGTTACACAAATTGAACGGGTGCTGGAGCAGAAGCTGTCTGCTACTGTAACTCAGGATTATACGAATGCCGGCGGCATTGAGTCGATTGTGCAGATTCTGAATGGTGTTGACCGCGGGACAGAACGCACAATCTTGGATTCACTGGAAATTCAAGATCCTGAGCTGGCCGAAGAAATCAAGAAGCGTATGTTCGTATTCGAGGATATTGTCAATGTGGACAACCGTTCGATTCAGCGCATTATCCGCGATATCGAAAACGCCGATTTGCAGCTTGCGCTCAAAGTGGCGAGCGAAGAAGTTCGGGACGTTATCTTCCGCAATATGTCCAAACGGATGGCGGAAACCTTCCGCGAAGAAATGGAATACATGGGTCCGGTTCGGCTGCGTGATGTCGAGGAAGCTCAGACCCGTATCGTAGGCACGATCCGCAGACTTGAAGAATCAGGTGAAATAATCATCGCCCGTGGCGGAGGAGATGACATTATTGTCTAAGCTGATCAAACATTCTCAATATGTTCCGGTAGATGTTCTGAAACGGCTGGAACAAGCCAGGCAGCATGCTGGACTGCCCGAGGAGCCCGCTGCTTCAGAAGAATCGGCTCATGAGGTGCACTATCAGGATTCCGCCCGAGAAGAGGCGGAGCAGGCCCGTAAGCAAATGCTCAAGGATGCCCAGGAGTTTGCCGAAGATCAGGTCCGGAATGCGGCGCAGGAAGCTGAGAATATTGTGGAATCAGCACGGACAGAAGCTGAAGAGTGGTGGCGGCAGCAACGGGAGCAGGATGAGCATCTTGTAGAGGCTCTCAAATCGGAGGCCTATCAGCAGGGATATCAGGAAGGATTGGCACAGGCTGAACAAGAAATGGCGCTGAAGCTGGCCGAGATGATGGAAGAAGCAAGAAATGTGCTTCAAGAAGCCTATCGGACCAAGGATGTTGTTATCCAGGAGGCTGAGCCGTTTCTGGTAGAGTTAAGCTGTGACATTGCCGAGAAAATTGTGGACAAGCAGCTCACAATCGAGCCGCAATTCGCCATTGATTTAATCCGCAATAATCTTGCCCGCAAACGAGAACAAGGTTTAATTTCATTGTGTGTGTCGCCAGGGCAATTCGCTTTTGTGAATGCAGCGAGAGAGGAATTGGCGCTGGCGGTGGATTCACAGGCTGAGCTGCAGATCCTTCCCGATTCAACCGTTAAGGATCTCGGCTGTGTAATCCGCTCGTCCTTTGGCAGCATTGATGCACGTATTGATACACAGCTTACGGAAATCAAGAAAGAACTGGTAAGAATCGCGCTGGACACTGATGAGCACAGAAATGGGGAAGACGATGCTTGACAGCAGACGATATAAAGAGCAGTTGCGTAATTTCGACCCGGTAAGAATCAACGGGAAGGTTACACAAGTTATCGGGCTGATGGTTGAGTCGGAAGGTCCGGACGCAAGCATTGGAGATGTATGCTACATATATCCGTCAAAAGGCAATAAGCCGCTCCAGGCTGAGGTTGTCGGCTTCCGTGACAACAAAGTGCTGCTGATGCCGCTCGGAGAGCTGCAGGCCATTGGCCCAGGCTGTGATGTTGTAGGTACAGGCAAGCCGCTGAGTGTTCAAGTAGGATCGGAATTGTTGGGCAAGGTGCTTGATGGACTAGGCCAGCCGCTCGACGGTTCACTGATCCCGGCGCGAATGCCGCATAGCTCTACCTTTAATATTCCATCCAATCCGCTCAACCGTCCACGCGTACATGAGCCAATCAGTATCGGGGTTAGGGCAATTGACGGGCTTTTGACCATCGGCAAAGGACAACGCGTCGGCATATTTGCCGGTTCGGGGGTAGGCAAGAGTACGCTCATGGGGATGATTGCCCGCAATACGTCAGCCGACGTGAATGTGATCGCCCTGATCGGTGAGCGCGGCAGAGAGGTGCTGGATTTCATTGAACGCGATCTCGGGCCTGAAGGCCTGCAGCGTTCAGTGGTCGTGGTTGCTACCTCAGACCAACCTGCACTCATCCGGATCAAAGGGGCGCTTATCGCTACAACAATTGCGGAATATTTTCGCGACCGGGGCCTAAACGTCATGCTGATGATGGATTCCGTTACCCGTTATGCCATGGCGCAGCGCGAGGTGGGGCTTGCTGTTGGTGAGCCTCCCGCAATGAGGGGATATACGCCTTCCGTATTTGCCAGCCTGCCCAAGCTGCTTGAAAGGGCCGGAACGGGGCCTACCGGTTCGATAACCGCTTTTTATACAGTATTGGTAGACGGTGACGATATGAACGAGCCGATTGCCGATGCGGTGCGGGGAATACTCGACGGACACATTGTCCTCAACCGGAGCATTGCCAACAAAGGACATTTTCCAGCAATTGATGTCTTGTCCAGTATCAGCCGCGTCATGAAGGATATCGCTCCTGAGGAACAGATTGCCGCTGCCGAGAACGTGAAACGGCTAATGGCGGTGTACAAGGATTCTGAGGATTTGATCAACATTGGAGCCTACCAGAGAGGCTCTAATGCCCAGATTGACGAGTCCATGCATTATATTGATAGCATCTGGGATTTCACTAAGCAGAAGGTGAATGAAAAAGTCACGCTGGCCGAGGTTCAAGAGTCTCTAATTTCTCAGTTCTCAAGGAGTTGATTGATAGTGAGGTTCCATTATACTTTTCAAAAAGTGGTGGATTTGAAGGGTAATGAAAAAACACAGGCAGAGTGGATGCTCTCAAGCGCACTCGGAGAACTCCAAGCCCAGGAAAAAAGTCTTGATGAATTAATTGCCGGGCGTACTGCACTGATGCTGTCTTTGCAGCATGCGGCTGAACAAAAGACACCGATGTCCAAGCTTCGCGAGATGCAGGATTATGTGGATTATCTGGATCAATGCATTGCCCGCAAGCACTTGGATATCAGCCGGGCGCATCTGGAGGTACAGCATAAGCAGGATCAGCTTAGCACGAAGGTGCTTGATGAGAAGGTATGGCTCAAAGCCAGAGACAAGGCTCAGACCGCATTTCTGCAGAATATGAGTTTACGGGAACAAAACGAACTGGATGAGATGGCTACCGTCCGCTTCGCGATGAAATCCCTCTAACCCAGGAGGTTTCCGCTAGTGGCTAATAATGAAATGGATATTGAAAACGAAGGGTCAGCGAGCAAGTTTGAACGGTTTCTATTTTTGATGATACCTATTATCTTTACTCTCGTGCTGCTTGGGGTATTACTGACTCTTTTTAATATGGATATTCGGAAAAATGTCCTAGAGATTGCAAATAAGATTCCCATCGTGGAGAAATGGGTCCCTGACCCGCCGCAAGACGAAACGGGAGATACTGCGACTGACGCAAAAAAGCAAAGTGAAGAGCAGGCTGCAAGCTCGGAGACAACAATCAAGGAACTGAAATCTCAGCTTGCAAAGCAGGCGGAGCAGCTCAGAAAAGCCTCTGAAGATAAAACTGCCCAGGATACGAAGGCAGAAGCGCTTCAGAAGCAAATTGACGGGATGAAGGCGGAGGCTGCCGCAGCAGAAGCAAGCAAGGGCGCGCAAACGGAAGATCCTTATGTCAAGCAGGTAACTGAGTTAGCCAAGCTGTACTCGGGAATGAAAGCTTCCAAAGCTGCGCCGATTATGGAAAATATGACTACAGATGAGATGGTGCAAATTTTCAGTGTTATGAATAATGCGAGCAAAACGGCGATATTGGAAAAAATGGATCCCAAAAAAGCCGCGGATGTCTCGGTTAAGCTAAAGGAAACCACCAATTCGACCGATATGGCTATTGCAGCCCTGCAATCCAGGCTTAAGCAAGATGCCGCTGCCGCTTCACCAACTCCTGCAGCATCAAGCGGTAACCTTGATTTAGCAAAGGTCAGCCAGACATTTACGACTATGCCTGCGGCCGATGCTGCTTCACTGCTCGATTCTATGTATAAGGTTAGCCCGGACAGGGTTGTTAAGATTTTGAATAACGTAAGCGATAGTGTCCGCTCCTCTATCCTTGGAGAGATGACGAAGAAAGACAGCGCCCAGACCGCAAAAGTCCTAAATCGGCTGATGGGTGGTAAATAACACTTGAAAGGAGGTGAAAAATAATGAGTTTAGTTGCCCAATCCTTAATTAGCGGTAAAACGCCGGTGACAACTGGAGCTGCAACGGGTCCCCCGGCGGCGGCTGCCGGTACAGCAGCGGTGCCTTTTGCCCAAACCCTTGTGCAGAGTATGGCAGGAACAGAAACGAAGGGCACGGAGACTCCCCTTCTAGGTAATCTGGCTTCACTGCTGCAAGGGCTGCTCAATGTCGTGCAGGCAACGGGTGAAGAGACTGGGAAAACCGATACAGCCAAGAGTACCGATCCTTTACAAGGACTTGCAGAGAATATTGAAAAGCTGGATGAAAGCATCAGCAGCGATCCTGCTTTGCTATCTGCGCTTCAAGGTTGGCTGGTCCAAGTATCTGTGTTGCTATCCGGCAATACTCAGGCTGATGCAGTATCTGCGGAGAAAGGCGGCGGGACAACATCACCTGCAGCAGCTTTATCTCCTCTCGCACAGAACCCGGAGACATTGCGGTTTGCCGTTCAGGACGAGCTTAACAGCCTAATGGGACTGGTACAGCAAGCGGCAGCAAGTGGAGATGAAAAAGCAGCTTCCGCAGGCATAACCTTACTGAATAATTTCACGGCAATTCTGGCAGAGACCCAGACTCCTCAGAGCAAGCCTAAAGCTAACACGACTGGCAGCACTGAAGTTTCAACAGTATCGCTGAAACCAGCCTCTACTGCTGAAGTGAAGAATGACAGCCAAGTTAAAGCGCCTGTGATGCCGGAAGCTCGCCCAGGTATTACCATTGCTGCAAAGACTGAGACTGCCAAACCTTTAAATGTTGTTGTACCCGTAACAGATCAGGCGGCAGGAACAGAAACCAACAGCACTCCTACAGTTAAAGCTGCAGGAACGGTAGAAGCCCCAACAACCAAGGGGGCTGCAGATGCATTGCCTGAAGTAAAGACTGCCGAGGGCGATCATGAAGTAGTAACAGCCGGCCAATTGTCCTTGCGTGGCGGAATCACTGCACCTCTTAAGGCAGAGGCAGCTCCAGTACCTGTTCACAAGTTCGCTCATGAGATGACATCATTTATTACTGGGAAACTTGATGTTGTTCAAAAAGGCGGAGTGGCTGAGGCTACAATCTCACTCTTCCCGGAGAACCTTGGGCAGGTTGATGTTAAAATCACGATGCAAAATGGTCATTTGGTTGCCCAATTCTTGACCCAGCATGCTGGCGCCAAGGATATGCTGGAGCAGCAGATGAATCAGCTTAGAACGGCTTTGCAGTCTCAAGGACTTCAAGTAGAGAAGCTGGAGGTCACACAGAACAATACGCCGCTTCAATCGCAATTTAATGGACAGCAGGGACGCGGGTCCGGCTTTGGCGGACAGCAGCAGGAAAGACGCTCCAAAGAACGCAGCGAGGAGAACAGTGACGCCGTACTTGCCGCAGAGCTTAACGGGGAATGGAAGGAATGGGTAGCAAATGCCCAGCAGGATACCCGCTCACAAGGCAGAAGCTTCTCTGCTAAGGTGTAATCCAATAATAAGTGAGGTGAAATGAAATGGCAGAAATACCCTTAGTATCAACGAAGGATCAATGGAATTACACAGTACCTGACAGCTCCAAAAAGACAATAGGAAGTTCTGCTCTGGGCAAGGATCAGTTTTTGAAGATTCTGATGGTCCAGCTTCAGAATCAGGATCCGACGCAACCGCTGGAGGACAAGGAATTTATCGCCCAAATGGCCCAATTTACTTCGGTAGAGCAGCTCACGAATATTTCATCACAGCTAACTGCCATGAATCAGTCGCTCGGCTCGGTATCCAGCCTGATCGGCAAAAATATCACATGGACCGATCAAACTGCAAATCAGCCGAAATCAGGCAATGTGGAGTCCATCGTTGTGAGCAAAGGTGTTCAGTATGCAGTTGTAGGAAAAGAAAGAATTGCGATCACTGACATTTTACAAATTCAGAACGCTGCACCGGAAGCGACTCCTGTTAGTGACAGCAGCAAATCTTCTGGGAATGACGGGGAGAGCGGGGCGGCATCATGAGCGAGAGGCTGACTATCGGCCAAATGTACTCCTCAAGTGTTCATCCTTCTACGCTGCATAGGCCACAGGTTACCAAGAATCCTGTGAATACAGAAGTTTCGTTTGAAAGCCTGCTGCAGAAAAATATGCTGAAGATCAGCAATCATGCGGCAAAACGCTTGGAGCAAAGAGGGATAGAGCTTGGCAGCCGCCAATTGGATCAGATTTCGTCCGCAGTGGACAAAGCAGCGGCTAAAGGAAGTAAAGAATCATTGATTTTAATGAAGGATATGGCGTTAATTGTGAGCGTGCCAAACCGTACAGTAGTTACTGCTATGGATGGAAGCTCGATGAAGGACAATGTATTCACGCAAATTGACAGTGCAGTAATTATTTCATAAACCGGCCGGTCCTTACGGAGAGCCGGATGGCCGCTGACCGACTGACGCGGACATAGCTCAAGAATCATTGTAATTCAAATTCGGAGTCCAAAGACTTCATAATCCGGGAGGAATTCGATTAATGCTTAAATCAATGTACGCAGGCGTTTCAGGTATGCGCGGTTTCCAGACAAAGCTTGACGTTATCGGCAACAACATCGCAAACGTTAATACTGTTGGCTTCAAATCAGGACGCGTCATGTTTAAAGACATCATGAGCCAGACCGTTTCCGGTGTGACTGCTCCGGTCGATGCTGGGCAAGGTGGAGTAAACGCCAAGCAGATCGGACTTGGTGTAACTGTTGGTTCAGTGGATACATTGCATTTGCAGGGTAGCCCTATGACCACTAACAATCCTACCGACCTGCGTATTGATGGAGATGGCTTCTTTCTGGTCAAGCTTTCAGATGCTCAAGAGACACCTTTTCTGACGCGTGCCGGGGATTTTCATATGGATGCCAGCCGCAACCTTCTTACTTCTGATGGGCTGCATGTTCAGGATTCTGATGGGCAGTCAATCCAGTTGGCAGATGACGTTACAGCATTTTCCATTTCCAGCGATGGCACAATTGTGCAGACGATGGCTGATGGAACGACACAACCAGGAGTGAAAATCGGAGTTGCGAAAGTCACCAACCCGCAAGGCCTGGAGAAAATCGGCGGAAATCTCTATCGGATGACGCTGAACGCTAATGAAAATGGTGAGCTTACCCCAACAATCGCCAATGATACAGCAACAGGCACCGGCGCAATTGTATCGGGCCAACTCGAAATGTCAAATGTCGATCTGACAAATGAATTCACAGAAATGATTGTTTCGCAGCGCGGGTTTCAGGCCAACTCCCGTATTATTACGACTTCCGATGAAGTGCTGCAAGAGGTTGTTAACCTCAAGCGTTAATTTTTTAGCCAAAATCATAAACTCGCTGTATAATAAAAAGGTTTCGCCTATGAATGGCTTTGTTATTGCGCTATCGTGGGGGAGAACTCCTCCCCCTATTTTTTGCTAGGAGGCCTGTTATGATTGCGGTAACTAGATTGAATGGGGCGCCGATGTTTTTGAATGCCCTGCTGGTAGAAATGGTAGAGGAAAGTCCGGATACGTACATCACATTAGTAACTGGTAAAAGGCTGATCGTGCTGGAAAAGGCCGATGAAGTCATCCGCAAGATCCGAGATTATAACAGGGACATAGGCACATATGCTGCCACCATTAAAGTCCAGTCTATGGAGGAGCTTTCATGAAAAAGATGCTGCCGTGGCTCATTACGATTTTATTGGCGATTACACTCATCGTAGTAGCTGCATTCTTACTATGGGATAAAATCTTTCCGAGCAATACGAATGATGTGACTGCTGCTGTCCAGAATGTTGAAGCCAAAAAGCTCAGCGCTGATGAAATTGTCGCAATGACAGCAGAAATTACCGACATCAAAACTAATCTTGCTGATCCCGATTACATCCTTTCAGTAGACATCGCGTTCCAATTGGATACAGCGAAGTCCAAGGAAGAATTCGAAAAGATAAAAGCTATTAAGATCACGCCGCTTATTATCAAGGCGATTGCCGATACCAAGCCCGAGGAATTGAATGGGGCGAACGGCAAAGATCAATTCAGCAGTAAGCTAGTGAATATTCTAAATAAGAATTTGACTGAAGGCACTATTACCCAGATCGAATTCACTAAATTCATTTTGGCTTCCATTTAGCTGCTGGCGGGTTAAATCTTTGATAGGGGGGTGATTGAATTGGTTGATGTACTATCACAAAACGAAATTGATGCTCTGCTTGCTGCGCTTTCATCCGGTGAAATGGATGCGGACGAACTTAAAAAAGAGGAAACTCAGAAGAAGATTCGCTCCTATGACTTCAAACGGGCTGTGCGATTTTCCAAAGATCATATCCGAAGTCTTACGCGGATACATGACAACTTCGCTCGCTATCTTACGACGTACTTTTCGGCTCAATTACGCACCTTCGTGCAGATCAATGTCGTTCAAGTAGAGCAGCTCCCTTATGACGAGTTTATCCGCTCCATTCCCAAAATGACGATATTGAATATTTTTGAAGCGGAACCGCTTGAAGGCCGAATGGTTATGGAAGTACATCCGAATATCGCCTTCGCCATGCTCGACAGGCTGCTCGGCGGTTTTGGAGCGGCACCCACCAAGATTAATGCTTTGACTGAGATTGAAACGACTATTATGGAGAGAATTTTTAGCAAATGCTTTGATAGCCTGCAGGAAGCCTGGAAGACAGTGCTTGATATCAATCCCCGGATGGAGGCTCTGGAGACAAATCCTCAATTCATGCAAATTGTATCGCCGAATGAGACGATAGCGCTCATTTCCTTAAGCACTAAGATAGGCGATACGACCGGAATGATCAACCTGTGTATACCTCACGTCGTCCTGGAGCCGATTATGTCCAGACTGTCCGTTCATCAGTGGTTTGTTTCTGAAAAGAAGGTGCGTGATGAGGTCGAGCTTGAAGCGATCAGGGCACGGGTTCATAGAGCGCAACTGCCGATTGTGGCGGAGCTAGGCGAATCGAGGTTATCCATTGCTGAATTTCTCGGGCTCAGCGTCGGCGACGTCATTTCACTCAACAGGACTGTGGATTCCGGACTGTCAATCAAAGTGGGCGACAAGCTGAAATTTATCGGAAGTCCTGGAATGATTAAAGAACGTGTGGCTGTGCAAATAGACGAGATTGTCAGCGAAGGAGTTGAAGAGTTTGACGAGTAAAGATTATTTATCCCAAGAAGAAATTGATGCTCTTCTCAGACAGTCAGCGGAAGGTTCGCTTGATTCACCGCCGAAGGAAGTAACTGTAACTGATTTCTTAACGCCATTTGAACAGGATGCGCTTGGAGAAATCGGAAACATTACTTTCGGCAGTGCGGCTACTGCGCTCTCCACCCTGCTGGGCAAAAAGGTTGATATTACTACTCCTGAGGTATCCATTATCACCCGTGGAGAATTCGAAGAAGCATTTCCTAAACCACATGTGGCGGTACACGTACAATATGTGGATGGGTTCCAGGGCATCAACTCACTCGTTATCAAGATTAGAGATGCCCAGGTTATTGCTGATCTAATGCTCGGCGGCGAAGGAGAGCCTAAGGACGAAGAGCTGAATGAAATACATATCAGCGCCGTTCAGGAAGCGATGAACCAGATGATGGGTTCCTCGGCTACTTCCATGTCGACCATCTTTAACCGTTTTGTCAATATCTCTCCTCCGGGGATTGATATTCTAAACATGTCGAGCGGCGAAGGAGTGGGCAGTCTTCCAGATGATCAGACATTGATTCAGATTTCATTCCGGCTGAAAATCGGAGATCTGATTGATTCCACGCTCATGCAGTTGCTGCCTGTACAGTTTGCAAAGGATATGGTAGCCATGCTGCTGGGAGATGTTAGCCAAGGTGATCAGGAGACCGCCGCAACTGCGACGGAAGCCCCTCCCGCGGCTGCACCTGCCGCACATACACCTGCGCCTGCTCCGGCAGCACCGCCGGCTCAGCAGACGCCTCCACCTCAGCCTGGAGGAGTTCCGCCGCAGTATCCACAGCAGGGAACGCCGCCTTATCCCGGAATGCCCGAAGGCGGATATTATTATCCCCCTGCAGGAGTGCCGCCTTATGGGATGCCTCCATATGGAATGCCGCCGCAAGGTGCGCCTTACCAGCAGGCTCCGCCTCAGCCGCCAGCTCCAAATCGCAATGTAAATGTACAGCCAGTACAATTTGCTAACCTGAGCGCCGGCGCGTTCGGCAATATTGACGAAAATAATTTGAATTTATTGATGGACATACCACTGAAAGTAACCGTAGAATTAGGAAGGACCCAGAAGCAGATCAAAGATATTCTGGAAATGTCGCAAGGTTCGATTATTGAGCTGGACAAGCTGGCCGGTGAACCTGTCGACATCCTGGTTAACAACAAGCTTATTGCCAAAGGGGAAGTCGTAGTTATCGACGAAAACTTCGGAGTTCGCGTTACGGATATCGTCAGCCAGTGGGACCGAATTCAAAGATTACAATAAAGCATACTTAGGGAGGATTTTGTAAAAATGGCTAACCGAATTCTAATCGTGGACGATGCAGCATTTATGAGAATGATGATCCGTGACATTTTGTCGAAAAACGGATTTGAGGTAGTGGGTGAAGCCCAAGACGGGTCACAGGCTATTGAGAAATTTAAGGAATTGCGTCCTGATTTGATCACGATGGATATCACCATGCCTGAGATGGACGGGATCGCCGCCCTGAAAGAAATCAAAAAAGTGGATGCCAATGCCAAGGTCATCATGTGTTCTGCCATGGGTCAGCAGGCTATGGTAATTGACGCGATCCAAGCGGGTGCCAAGGACTTTATTGTTAAGCCTTTCCAGGCAGACCGTGTTATCGAAGCTATCAACAAAACGCTGGGCGTGTAACAAGAATACATGCCAGCCAGCGTAGAACCGCTAGGAACGGGTAACAATCTGCTGAATTTGTTTAACGTTATTTTTGTCCTTGCGGTAATTATCGTGCTTATAGTGCTGCTCATCCGTTTTCTGGGGCGCCGCAATCAGACCTTGATGAGCGGCCGTTCGATCCGTACGCTTGGTGCTTTGGGCCTTGGGCCGAACAAGTCAATACAGATTATTGAACTCGGAGGCAGCCTCTACCTGATCGGGGTCGGTGAGAATATATCCAAGTTGGATAAAATCACCGATCCGGCTGAGGTAGCGTTGATCATTTCGGCATTTGAAGAACAAACGTCAGGACAAAATAATTTTCTTACTCAATTTATTGCTAAGATCAGAGCCAAGCTTCGCGGAGAGGTACCATCACAGGAAATTGAACTTAATGAAACATCCTCTTTTTACGAGACCCTGCAATCCAAGCTTGCACTTGCCCCAGAGCGCAAGGAGAAGATGGATGAGCTGCTCCGGGAAGATGTGCCTAAGGATGAGTCGAGGGATTTATGAAAAAAAAGCTGATTCTTTCAATTCTGCTGCTCGTTGTATTCAGTATCGCGCTGATACACCCTGTACATGCTGATCCTATCCCCAATATTGATATTCAGGTTGGAGGCAATAACGGTTCGAGCGGTGGTACCAGTTCCATCTCAATTTTGCTGCTAGTAACGGTTCTGAGCGTGGCTCCGGCCTTTCTTGTTCTAATGACCAGCTTCACCCGGATTGTCATCGTTCTGGGTTTTGTCAGAACCTCGCTGGGTACCCAGCAGATGCCTCCCAACCAGGTGCTTGTCGGATTAGCTTTGTTCCTGACTCTTTTCATAATGTCTCCGACGCTTGCGAAGGTGAATGAGACGGCGCTGCAGCCGTATATGAAGGGAACAATTACTCAAACCGAGGCGCTTAACAAAGCGGCGGACCCCATGAAGGAATTTATGTTCAAGCAGACGAACACTAAGGATTTGCTGCTGTTTATGAATTACACCGGCAACAAAGCTTCGGTCAAGCCTGCAACCTACAGCGATATTCCTTTGACGGTGATGGTGCCTGCTTTTGCCATAGGTGAGATGAAAAAAGCCTTTACTATGGGATTTATGATTTTTATTCCTTTTCTGATCATTGATATTGTGGTAGCGAGTACTCTGATGGCCATGGGGATGATGATGCTGCCTCCGGTTATGATTTCATTGCCTTTCAAAATAATGCTCTTTGTACTGGTAGACGGGTGGTACTTAGTCGTTAAATCACTGCTGTTAAGCTTTAACACCTGAGATTCAAGAGGAGGCATAAGGGATGAATACGGAGTTTATAATCGGTCTAGCAGGCCAAGCCGTATATTTAGTGCTCGAAACAAGCGCTCCCATGCTGATTCTTGGTCTGGTGGTAGGTTTGATTATCAGTATTTTCCAAGCTACAACCCAGATTCAAGAGCAGACTTTGGCGTTTGTTCCTAAGATTGTCGCTGTTTTGCTTGCTTTGCTGCTGTTTGGGCCGTGGATCATCACAAAAATGGTAGACTTCACCAGCCAAATTTTGGGCAATCTCAATATGTATATCGGTTAAAGCGATGAATATGGAGACCCTGCTGCAAAGTTTTCCCGTCTTTCTGTTGATTTTTTGTCGAATTTCAGCCTTTTTTGTTGTAATCCCGGTGTTCTCCTCGCAAAGTGTGCCGGCAACGTTCAAAATCGGACTTTCCTTTTTTGTTGCTTTGGTCGTTTTCAGCTACGGAGGGGTAGGGCTTACTGTTCCGCAGGATCTGACTTATATTTTGCTGATTGTCAGAGAAGTGTTAATTGGTCTGCTGCTAGGGTTCATTGGGTATCTGATGTTCATGGCAATTCAAACGGCCGGCTCTTTCATTGATATTCAGATCGGCTTCGGGATTGCGAATGTTATTGATCCCATGACCGGCGCATCGGCACCTATTATCGGCAACTTCAAATATATGATCGCCCTGCTGATGTTTTTGAGTATGAACGGACATCATCATTTACTGGATGCTATCGTATACAGCTACAATTGGATTCCTATTGATAATGCTCTCTTTTTGAAAATGATAGATGGGAGCCTTTCAGAGTTTCTGGTACGCACCTTTGCACAGTCATTTATTCTGGCCTTTCAAATGTCGGCTCCATTAGTTACAGCTTTATTTCTTACAGATGTTGGTCTTGCTTTTCTGGCGAGAACTGCGCCGCAATATAATGTATTCGTCATCGGGGTACCCCTCAAAATTATCGTAGGCCTTGCGCTGCTTCTTTTACTGATGCCGGGTCTGGCCATGCTGTTCCAGAACCTCTTCGACATTATGTTTGAGTCCATGCACAATTTGCTGGGCCTTGTAGGGAAGAGTCCTTAGGTGACTGTAAAGGGAGAGAGCGATGCCGAAGATGAAACATTATAAGCTCAATCTTCAGCATTTCGGGGGAGACAAGACTGAGAAGGCAACGCCCAAGAAACGGCAGGATGCCCGTAAAAAGGGTCAGGTGGCCAAAAGCGCGGAGCTGTCCGGTGCGGTTGTTCTGTTATCGGCCTTAATAACGCTGATCTTGTTCGGCGGTTTTATGAAAGAACGGTTCGTTACACTGTATATGGATGTCTTTCAGAACCGTATGATGATGGAAGTGACTCCCGAGAATGTGACCATAATGTTCAAACATTATGGTTTGCAAATATTGATTCTCCTTGCACCGCTGCTCGGCATCACCTTTGTGCTTGCTCTTGTAGTGAATTTGGCTCAGGTGGGCTTTATGGCAACGGGCGAAGGGATCACTCCCAAGTTCAGCAAGATCAACCCGATCAAAGGCTTCAAAAATATTTTCTCCATGCGTTCGTTTGTTGAGTTCCTGAAATCCATCTTCAAGCTAATTGTGATTGCTTATCTGGTCTACAGCACACTTTGGGGAGAGAAGGACAGCTTCGCTTCTCTGTCTCATGTAAGTGCCGAAGGAGTATACCGGTTTGCCGCAAAAATGACCTTGAATCTGGGCATCAAAATAGGAGCGGCTTTGCTGATTATGGCTGTTCTTGACTACATATATCAAAAGTACGAGCATGAGAAAAGCCTGAAGATGTCGAAGCAGGAAATCAAGGATGAATACAAAAAAATGGAGGGTGACCCCCTCATTAAAGGTAAGATCAGGGAGCGCCAACGCAGAATGGCCATGCAGCGGATGATGCAGGAGGTTCCAAAAGCCGATGTAATCATTACCAACCCGACGCATTTTGCAGTAGCCCTGAAATATGATGGTTCCAAAATGGAGGCTCCGCAGATTATAGCCAAGGGCCAGGATTATGTGGCGCTTCGCATCCGGGAGCTGGCTAAGGAGCATGGTGTTGTGACGATGGAGAACAAGCCGCTGGCACGGGCATTATTCCAAAGGGCGGAAATCGGCGATACAGTTCCTGCTGATCTGTTCCAGGCGGTTGCTGAAGTGCTGGCCTATGTATACAAGCTTAAAGGCAAGAGGAGATAAGCCGGGGGAGGTTAAGGACATTGAAGACTAGAGATCTTACAGTTTTATTGGGTGTTATCGGCATTGTGCTTATGATGATTCTGCCCATCCCGGCTTGGCTTCTGGATGTACTGCTAATTATCAATATTTCAATTGCCCTAACCATCATATTGGTCGCAATGAATACGAAGGACCCGCTTCAGTTCTCGATTTTCCCCTCACTGCTTCTGATCACAACCTTGTTCCGGCTTGCGCTGAACATTTCCACTACTAAACTGATTCTTTCTGATGGTCATGCAGGTGAAGTAGTGGCGACGTTCGGAAGCTGGATTGCGCGAGGACAGATCGCCATCGGGTTCGTCGTGTTCCTGATACTAGTGGTCGTGCAGTTTATCGTTATTACCAAAGGTTCAGAGCGCGTTGCCGAGGTAGGCGCCCGCTTTACACTCGATGCGATGCCCGGCAAGCAGATGAGTATTGATGCCGACCTGAACGCCGGAATGATTAATGAACAGCAGGCCCGGGAACGCCGGCGCAATGTTGAACGTGAAGCGGACTTTTTCGGGGCGATGGATGGTGCGAGTAAGTTTGTTAAGGGAGATGCTATCGCCAGCATCATCATCCTGCTGATCAACCTGATCGGCGGATTTATTATCGGGGTAGCCGTACATGGCAAGCCTTTTCAGGAGGCCTTGTCAACGTATTCAGTACTGACAATCGGGGACGGCCTCGTCAGCCAGATTCCCGCACTGCTGATTTCAACAGCCTCGGGGCTGATCGTTACCCGCGCGGCTTCTGAGGGCAATCTGGCAGAGGATTTGACAGGACAATTATTATCTTACCCTAAGCTTCTTTACATTGTTGCGGTAACCATCGCCTTTCTGGGATTCTTCACTCCAATCACCGTATTGTCTACTCTGCCGCTTGCGGGGTTAATGGCATATGCGGCTTATAGCATGAGTCAAAAAGCAAATCAAAAGCAGATTGCCGAAGAACAGCTAGTAGAAGAGAAGCAAATTGAGGAAGTGCGGAGCCCAGAGAGCGTGATTAATTTGCTGACTGTCGATCCTATTGAATTCGAGTTCGGATATGGTCTTATTCCTCTCGCTGATACAGGGCAAGGCGGGGATTTGCTTGACCGGATTATTATGATCCGGCGGCAATGTGCACTGGAAATGGGACTCGTTGTTCCGGTTATCCGAATTCGCGACAATATTCAACTAAAACCGAATGAATATGTCATCAAAATTAAAGGAAATAACGTAGGCGGCGGTGAATTATTACTTAATCATTATCTTGCCATGAGTCCCGGGTATGATGATGACTCCATTAACGGGATTGAGACGGTGGAACCATCCTTTGGTTTGCCGGCGCTCTGGATTGACGAATCGGTAAAAGAGCGGGCGGAGCTATCCGGCTACACTGTAGTTGATCCTCCTTCTGTTGTGGCTACCCATTTGACAGAGCTCATCAAACGTTATGGTCATGAATTGCTTGGCCGTCAGGAAACGAAACAACTGGTTGATAATCTCCGGGAGAATTATCCTGTACTGGTGGACGAGCTTATTCCTTCAGTACTGGCCATTGGAGATGTCCAAAAGGTGCTCGGCAAGCTGCTGCGTGAGAAGATTTCGATTCGCGATCTGGTGACAATTTTCGAAACACTGGCGGATTACGGCACCTATACCAAAGACCCTGATATACTGACCGAATATGTCCGCCAGGCACTCTCCAGACAGATTACCCAGCAATTCTCCCAGGCCGGAGAGACGCTCCGGGTTATCACAGTAGGACCTAATCTGGAAAAGAAAATCTCCGAAAGCGTGCAGCAGACGGAGCAGGGCAGCTATCTGGCGCTTGATCCTGTATCTACACAGACGGTCTATCAGCGGCTTACCGAGCAGATTAATCGTCTTCTTCAATCAGGTCAACAGCCGATTGTGCTGACATCGCCGACGATCCGGATGTATTTGCGCCAGGTAATAGAGCGGACAATGCAAGATATTCCGGTATTGTCCTACAGCGAACTGGAGCCTAATATTGAAATCCAAAGCGTTGGGGTGGTGAACTTATGAGAGTAAAGCGTTACGTGGTCGATACGATGCCTGACGCCATGCAGTCCATCCGCAGCGAGCTGGGAAGCGATGCCGTTATCTTAAGCACAAAGGAGATTAAGGTCGGCGGGTTTATGGGAATGTTCCAAAAGAAAAAAATTGAGGTTGTCGCCGCAGTCGAAAGTACCAAAAAAACGGGCGGGCTGGATAAGCCGCCGGCAGCCCCTCAGAGCATTCCCCGCAGTGCGGTCCCGCAAGCCTATCAAAAAGCCGTCGCTACTTCGGCACCGGCGGCTTCAGGTGCAAATGAGACTGTGAGGGCCGCTCCTGCAAATGAGGCAGCGGCTAAACGGGCTTTTGCCGAGATTGCTGCCGCCTTGTCTGAAGCCTCTGAGCCAAGCGGGGCGGTTGCTGTTCTGCCAATGCCTCATGAGGAAGAGCTTTCAGCAGAATATGCGGAAGACAAGAGGGATGTACCGTTTCCTTCGTCTTCCAAGGCAAGCCCGCTAAACGAGCCGATCCTTATAGAAGCTGCGGGCAAAGAACTCGCCTCAGCTAACGCTTCGAAGGCGGATAGTGATGTACTCCGGGAAATTCGTGATATGAAGCACTGGATGGAACGGATTGCCCGCTACTCTGCAGGGACTGTGGAGCTTCCGGAGCGGCTGGAGCAACTGAGAGACCGCCTCATTGAGCAGGAGACGGATACCGTTCTGATGGATGAGTGGATCAGCAATGTGTTTGAACGCTGGAACGACGAGGGCCGCACTTGGACTGAGGAGAAATTCAGTGAAACACTTGAAGCTCAGGTGGATGGATTTTTATCTGGACGCATTGTAAATGGCATTGCGCCGGATACGCGGATTGTGTATATTGCCGGCCCGACAGGAGTTGGCAAGACGACAACCATTGCCAAGCTGGCTGCTGAGCAACTGTTCAAGCAAGGCCGCAAGGTGGGCCTCATTACATCGGATACGTACCGCATCTCCGCTGTGGAGCAATTACGCACGTATGCCGCCATTCTGAATATGCCTTTGGAGGTGGTTCAGTCACCCGGCGATTTGCAGAGAGCCCTGTTCCGGCTTGAGAGCTGCGATCTGGTGTTAATGGATACAGCAGGCCGAAATTACCGCAATGAAATGCTGGTTGCTGAACTTCAGAGCCTGCTGGCTAAGGAGCTTAAGAGTGAAACTATTCTGGTGCTTAGCCTGACCTCCAAAAGCCGTGATATGAAAATGATTGCTGAGCATTTCGGCCGTTATCAGCTTGATAAGGTGATTTTTACGAAGCTGGATGAGACGGGAAGCTATGGACCCCTTTTTAATGTCCTGAATGATTTCCCGCTTAAGCTTTCATATATAACCAACGGCCAGAATGTTCCCGACGATTTGCTCACAGCTACTAAGGAGCAGTTGCGCGGAATGCTTTTGGGAACAGGGGGCATGTGATGGATCAGGCGCAATCCTTAAGGCAGCTTGTATCCAGCCAGGATCTGGGACGCGTACTCGGGGGCGGGAAATCCGCCCGGATTATTACCGTTTGCAGCGGAAAGGGTGGTGTCGGCAAGTCGAATTTCACACTGAATTTTGCACTCGCACTCAAAGCGATGGGCAAAAAAGTGCTTTTGTTCGATGCCGATATTGGAATGGCCAATATAGACGTGCTTATGGGTGTGTCGGCAAAATACAATCTTTATCATTTGTTAAAGAGAGAAGCGGAAATCGGGCAGATCATTCAAAACGGTCCGAACGGACTTCCTTTTATCGCAGGCGGTTCAGGAATGGATGAGTTATTTTCGCTTTCGGAGGCGGATTTAAGTTACTTTACAGACCAGATTGCAGGGATTGCTGACACGATGGATTTTATCCTGTTTGATACAGGGGCGGGACTTTCCAAAGAAACGCTGAAGTTCATTACTTCTGCGGATGACTGCCTTGTGGTGACAACTCCTGAGCCTACCGCAATAACGGATGCTTATGCATTGATGAAGGTAGTGAATAATTCTCATCCCGAGATTCCATTCAAGCTGATTGTCAATCAGGCGGGAGACGAGAGAGAGGCAAGAGGCACCAGCGATAAAATCCGGATGGCGGCAAGCCGTTTTTTGAATCTGGATATTCCTTTTCTCGGATTTATTAGCAGCGACACTCATGTAGTACAAGCAGTAAAAAAGCAAATTCCATTCTCGGTGGCTTTTCCGAACAGTGCGGCAGCCAAAGATGTGCAACGCCTAGCGTTTAGCTATCTGGCCGCTGATTCGGCGGACATCACTAAAGTACAAGGCATCAAGGGATTCATCAATAAGTGGTTGAAGCGAAAACAATAATTGTTCTGAATTTGAGGAACAGAGGTGGAAATGATATGAAGCCATATCAAGTGTTGGTCGTTGATGATTCCGCATTTATGCGTAAAATCATTTCTGATTTAATTGAAAGTGACGCTAATTTTCAGGTGACGGCAACGGCATCAAACGGCCGGGAGGCTATTGAGAAGGTAAACGCGCTTTCCCCGGATCTGGTAACCATGGATGTGGAGATGCCGGAAATGAACGGCCTGGAGGCGCTCAAGATAATTATGGCCCAGCGCCCATTGCCGGTCATTATGTTATCTGGCATCAATGAAGAAGGTATGAAGGAAACGATTCTGGCATTGGAGTGGGGGGCTTTTGATTTTATCCGCAAGCCGTCCATCTCGAACTCGCAGGATATTATAGCCGTAGGGGAATCGCTCAGAGAGCAAATGAAAGAAGCTATGCTGGCCCGCCAGCAGCGTGAAGCCAGAGCTTCCTCCCTTAAGCCGGAGAGTCCTGCCGCTGAGGGAAGAGTACCGGTTGAACCTGTTCGCGAGCCTGCCAGACGGACCCTGGAGCCTCCAAAGAAAACACAGGAGCTTCCGCGTAAAGCAGCAGTTGAACAGACGAAGCTAAAACCGGAGACGAGGCTCACTCCAGAGAAAGATACAAAGGGGAAAACTCCAGGCAGAAGTGCTCCAGATAAGACTATCGCTAAAGACTTATCCAAGGCGTCGCCTGCTGTCCCGCCGCCGACTTCTGAGAAGCTTAGAAGTCGGACCCGAGCTGAAGCTAGACCGGCATTTCCTGAAGCTCGTTATGTGCCTGAAACGGCATCCGGTGCATTTATTGAGCCTCCTGCAGTTGCGTCTGACCGTAAGCCTGCGAGTAAGGGGCTGCGCAAACTGGTCGCCGTTGGCTGCTCAACAGGCGGCCCGCGTGCCCTGAAGGCTTTCCTGGAAGCCATTCCGGCCGATTTCCCGGCTCCAATTGTCATTGTGCAGCACATGCCGCCCAATTTCACCAAATCGCTGGCTCAGCGTCTGAATACCTTCAGTCCGCTTGATGTAGCGGAAGCGGAGCAGGGAATGATCCTGCGGCAAGGGGCAGCCTATATCGCTCCGGGGGGATATCATCTCAAGGTTGTTCCGTCAGCCGGCGGCCAGTATGCCATCGAGCTTACGAAGGAGGACGCCCGCAATGGACATCGTCCATCTGTGGACACGCTGTTCGAGTCGATTTTGCCGCTTACTTCATTGGAGCGCCACGCAGTGATTATGACGGGGATGGGCAGTGACGGTGCCAAAATGATGAAAGCACTCTATGATTCGGGTGTTACATCTACCTTTGCCGAAAGTGAAGAAACCTGTGTAGTTTACGGGATGCCGCGATCTGCGGTGGAATTGCAGTGCGTTAGACATGTCCTGCCGTTGCAAGAAATTGCTCCAAGGCTGGTGCAAGCCGTAAAATAATGGAATAGCGAACTTGAAGGGGAGGTGCCCGCTCATGGACATGAATCAATATTTATCCATGTTTATTGATGAGTCAAATGATCATCTGCAGTCATTGAATGAAAATATGATGGGGCTGGAAGCAAATCCTGAAGATCTAAGTATTGTACAGGTCATTTTCCGCTCCGCACATACCCTAAAGGGTATGGCGGCTACAATGGGTTTTGAGGATTTGGCTTCACTTACGCACCAAATGGAGAATGTTCTGGATTTGGTGCGCAACAACAAGCTGCGGATGCAGGATTTCATTTTTGACACTCTTTTCAAAAGTCTGGACGCCCTGGAAGCCATGGTTCAAGACATTACTAGCGGAGGAGCAGGCAAGGCTGATGTCTCGGCGATTGTAGCTGCTCTGCAGGCCATTGTCCGAGGCGAGGTTCCTTCTGCCGCTGGCGCTGCTGCCGAGGTTACTGCTGCTGCTGCCCAGAATACGGCAAACGCTCCGGTATTTCTCGATGAGTTCCAATACTCGGTTCTGGAGCAGTCGCTTCAGGAAGGCCATAAGGTCCTGTACGTGGATGTAGCCATCCGTACGGACTGTCAGCTTAAGGCAGTACGTGCTTATATGGTCTTTGATCTTCTGGAGCGTTCCGGAGAAGTTGTCAAATCCTTCCCTTCGGTTCAGGACATTGAGCAGGAGAAGTTCGACTACAGCTTCTCCCTCTATTACATAACTCAAAAGGAAGCAAGCGAGATTCAGGCGATGATACTGAATCTGTCGGAGATCGACAAGGTTACTGCGGTGGCGCTTGATCAGGAATCCTTGCGTCAAATGGGGCAAGATTCGGTAGCGGCTACCGCCGAAGCGCCCGCTCCAGTGAAAGAAGCAGCCTCTGCACCCGCTCCGAGCTCTCCGGCTTCTGCGGCACCTGCCAAAGAAGAAACGGCCAAAGCCGCACCTGCCAGAACAGGCGCAGCACCTTCCCGGACGATTCGTGTGGATATTGAGCGGCTGGATGTACTGATGAACCTGTTCAGTGAGCTGCTGATCGACCGTGTCCGCCTGGAGCAGCTTGCTTCAGAGGTGCAAAATACCGATCTTACAGAAACGGTTGAGCATATGGGGCGGGTCAGCGGCGATTTGCAGAATATCGTTATGAAGCTGCGCATGGTTCCGGTAGATACCGTGTTTAACCGTTTCCCGCGGATGATTCGCGACCTTGCGAAATCACTGGATAAAAAGGTTGACCTGATCATTACCGGTGCTGAGACAGAGCTGGACCGCACGGTCATTGATGAAATTGGAGATCCGCTGGTACATTTGCTGCGCAATGCAGTCGATCACGGCATTGAATCCATTCCTGACCGCATTGCCGCCGGCAAGCCAGAGATGGGTACGGTTAATCTGCGCGCCTTCCATAGCGGCAACCACGTTTTTATCGAAATTGAAGAAGACGGTACAGGCATTTATCCGCAGAAGGTCTTGAAGTCTGCTGTGAAAAAGGGTGTAATTACTCAGGAGCAAGCTGCGGCCATGTCGGATGACGAAGCTTATCAGATGTTGTTCGCCCCGGGCTTCAGTACGGCGGAAGTCATCTCTGATGTGTCCGGCCGCGGAGTGGGATTGGATGTAGTAAAGTCGAAGATCGCTTCGCTGGGCGGGAACGTAACCATCTATTCTACACCGGGCAAGGGCACCAACTTCTCGGTTCAGCTTCCGCTGACCCTGTCTATCATCGCAGCAATGCTGGTTCGGATTGGCTCCGAGAAGTACGCTATTCCGCTCTCATCTATTGTTGAAACGGGAATTGTGAAGCAATCCCAGATTCGCACCATTCACGGGAACAAGATGATGGAATTCCGCAACAGTCATATTCCGATCGTTTCACTCAGCAAGATTTTTTCAATACCGGATTATGATGAAAGCACCGAAGAGGAGACCGAAATTGTGGTCATTCGCAAGGGAGACCGTCTAGTAGCCTTGGCGGTGCAGGATTTCATCGGGCAGAACGAAATTGTAATTAAGAATCTCGGCAAATATTTGCCGGAGGTTCAAGGCATTTCCGGCGCTACTATTCTTGGTGACGGACAAGTCGCACTCATTATTGATCCGAATGCTTTTATTAAATAATTAGGATAGAACAGGGAGGTTCGTTCCATGGCTGAAGATATCAAGGTGATTGTGTTCAAACTAGGATCTGAAGAATATGGCATTGAGGTCGAAAAAGTTCAAACCATTGAGCGTATGATGCCGATTACCCGTGTCCCGAAAACCTATGCATTTATCAAAGGGGTTATCAACTTGCGAGGTGTGGTCATTCCTGTTATTGATCTCCGCGGCCGGTTCGGTATTGCAGAGGCGGAACACACAGATCAGACACGCATTATCATTGTAGCTGTGAATGAAATGGAAGTGGGCTTCATCGTAGATTCGGCAAATGACGTAATTGACTTGAACCGGGATTCCATTGATACACCTCCGGATGTTGTAGGTGGCATCAAAGCGAAGTACTTGGACGGGGTGGCGAAAATCGGAGAAGACCGTCTGCTGATTATGCTCAACTTGACTGAAGTGTTGAACAAGAGCGAAATCGTGCAGTTGGAAAGTCTTGAGGGCTAACCTGTGGAGCTATTCAAAAACTTCAAGGATTTCAAAATGGATGTACTTAAGGAAGTGGGAAATATCGGAGCCGGCAACGCTGCCACCGCGTTATCGCAGCTCCTGAACAAGCCGATTGATATGGCAGTTCCTAAGGTGCAACTGCTAAGCTTTGAAGAAATTACCGACAAGGTAGGCGGAGCGGAGGAGCTTGTGTATGCTGTGTTCCTGCGTGTTGAAGGCCAGGCTCCGGGTAACCTGTTTTTCATTCTTACACCGGAAGCGGCGATGAACCTTCTCAGCAGAGTAGCAGGCATCGAGCCTTCGAACGAGGGCGAACTGGGGGAGATGGAGCTTTCCGCACTGAGCGAAATCGGCAATATTTTGGCAGGCTCCTATCTGTCTTCGCTTGCGGACTTTACTTCTCTTTCAATGTATCCTACAGTTCCGGCACTGGCCATGGATATGGCTGGAGCGATTCTGAGCTATGGTCTGCTGCAGTTCGGGCAAATGGGAGATGACGCTTTGCTCATTGACACAACTTTTCTTGAAGGGCAGAATGAAATTGAAGGGCAATTTTTCCTTATTCCCGATCCGGAATCTTTCCCGAAAATCTTCAAATCTTTAGGAGTACCTTTTGATAATGATTGAAGAACAAAGCATTATAAAAGTAGGCATGGCGGATCTCAACGTAGGCAGTCAAGACAGTCTTGTCCGTACAACCGGTCTTGGCTCCTGCGTAGGCCTTACAATGTTCGATCCGGGAATGAAGCTGGCGGGGATGGCGCACGTAATGCTGCCCTCGTCAGACATCGCCCGGGAGGGACAGATGAATATCGCCAAATTTGCAGATACCGCCGTACCGGAGCTTTTATCCCGCCTGCTAGCGCTTGGAGCAGTCCGGAGCCGTATCGTGGCCAAAATGGCCGGAGGCTCACAGATGTTTGCTTTTGCCGGGGGGAGTGACACCATGAGGATCGGGCCTCGAAATGTGGAATCCTGCAAGCTTGCTCTGGAGGCTTTGAAAATTCCGCTGATTGCGGAAGATACAGGCGGCAATTTTGGCCGTACGATAGAAATCGCCTGCAACACCGGAGTGCTCTATATCCGCAGTGTGCAAAAAGGCACTAAGGAAATATAGCGATGAGTGGAAAAATTTTGCTGAGTCTGTTGGTCGGATTGATTGGCTTTGTATTTACTTTTCTTACGAATTACGGGCATAATTTACTTGGGACCAGTCTGATTCGGGGGATGTTTGGGTTTATTGTCTGGTTTCTGCTCGCCTTCCTCTTGAGAATGGTAGTTAGCTTTATAATGAAGCAATCCGGGACTTCGGAGAGCCTTGAGGAGAATCCCAGCACTGAAGCAATTGGGGCCAAGCTTGATGTTACTACTCCGGATGAGGACGAGGAATTAATAAACCTGCTGAAGCAGACGCCGGGAGAAGGGGGCGAGGGCAGTGGTGGATTTGTGCCGCTGCAGCCTCCGAAGCTGGTTTCTATGAAAGATCCTGAAGAATTGGCCAAGGCCGTTCGTCACCTGAAAGAAGAATAAGCGGGTCCTGTGGCGAAGCGGTTATTTTGTACCGCAATATGCCCGCTGACTAAACTTTGGGAAGGGTGAAAGCCGTTGAACGAGCATAAAGCTACTCAATCGGAAACTGACGAGCTCTGGGAGCAGTGGAAAGTGCACGGAAACCCTGAAGCCAAAAAAAAGCTGATTGAGAGTTACCTCCATATCGTTGATTACGTATCCAGCCGTTTGGCAGTGGGACTGCCCAAAAATGTATCAAAGGAAGATTTGGCCAGCAATGGTGTAATGGGATTGATTGATGCGATGGAGAAGTTCGATTACAAACGCGGGTTTCAATTCCAGACCTATGCTTCCTGGCGTGTCCGTGGGGCAATTCTTGATTCTTTAAGGCAAAGCGACTGGGTTCCCAGATCCGTGCGGGAAAAAGCTAAAAAGATCGAAGACGCGTATCAGCAGTTGGAACAAAAATATTTACGATCTGTCAGTGATGAGGAAATGAGCGAATATCTGAATATTACGGAGTCGGAATTTCAAAATATGCTCCAGGATGTAGCGGTAATGTCTCTCTGTTCATTGGAAGATCCTATTCGCGAAGAAGAATCAGAGACCCGTATGTCCATACTGGTGGACGATAAAGCCAAGAATCCGGATCGTAAAGTAAATGAGTTTTATTTGCGCGATACCCTGACCAAAGGCATCGAGAAACTAACAGTGAAAGAACGGACAGTAGTGTCCCTTTTATATTATGAAGATTTGTCTTTGAGCGAGATCGCCGAGGTGATGTCACTGTCGCCTTCACGGATTTCGCAGCTTCATTCGAAAGCCATTTTGCGGCTTAGAGGAACGCTTGAGAAAAATCGCGATCTTCTCATGCAAAATGATTAACCGGGCGACGGTGACAAGGGGGAGCAGAAGTTGATTGGTCATTATGCATTGAGCCAATATGTGAGCATCAGCTTTTCGGAGGATAAGGGGATTGCTTACCTCCAGTTTATTAAGAAGGATGAAAATTTCTCCTGTACAATTGAAGATTTGGAAAGCTTCCTGCACAGTCACGAGATTCGTTACGGTATTCAACAGGACATCGTTCAACGCATCAGCAGTAATCCAGAGGAGTATTTTTTCAGCAGAGTACCTATCGCCATAGGAGAACCCTCTGTGAACGGAAACGACGGCAGAGTAATGCTCACTGTTGACTTGGAAGAGGATCGGAAGCCCTTGGAAAAGGCGGATGGGAAAGTCGATTACAAGGATCTGGTTCGCCTTCATAATGTTCTAAAAGGGCAATTGATCGCCAAAATCATCCCGGCCGAGCCAGGAAAAAACGGCAAAATGGTTACTGGCGAGGAGCTTCCCTTCAAAGCGGGGAGGGAGGCGCACTTCAAAGTCGGCAAAAATGTGCTTGTCGATCAGGAAGAAACATCCATGTATTCGGCGATTGACGGTCTCGTTACTTTAACCGACAAAGGCAAGATTAATGTATTCCCGGTATACGAAATCAATGGAGATGTCGATTACAGCACGGGAAATATTGATTTTGTTGGCACAGTGGTTATTCGCGGCAACGTACTAACCGGGTTTACTGTCAAGTCTGCCGGAGATATCCGTGTCGTTGGCGGCGTTGAAGGAGCAGAACTGATATCCGGAGGTTCCATTGAGATTACCGGCGGAATCATCGGTTACAACAAAGGACTTGTAAGCGCAGGCAAAAATGTAAAGGTCTCCTTTATTCAGGATGGAAATGTGGTTGCCGGTGAGGACGTTATTGTGTCGCAAAGTGTAATGCACTCCAACATTCGTGCTGGCCGCGACGTGCTGTGCAATGGAGCCAAGGGTTTGATCGTGGGTGGAATTGTGCAGGCGGGTGAACGGGTGGTGGCGCGGACCATTGGCAATACGATGTCAACCGCAACGGCAATAGAGGTGGGCGTTGTTCCCGAGCTGAGAAATGAGATTAACGAGCTTCGTCAGGAGCTTCGCCATCTGCTGGAAAATGAGGACAAGACCAACAAAGCGTTATATTTGCTCAATCAGCTCGCGAACAATGGTCAGCTCTCACCTGACAAGGTGGCTCTTCGCGTCAAGCTGAATGCTACCAAGCAATCTCATATGCGTGAAGAAAAGAAGCTTAAAGAACGTGTGCTGGAAATTGAGAGAATGCTTGAGGATACCGGCAGAGCCAGAGTTGAGGTAATCAAGACTATCTATGGAGGCTCCAAGATCGTAATTGGCAGATACACCCGATTCGTTAAGGACCCGACCGAACGTGTTATATTTATTTATAGCGAAGGCGATATAACGATTACGCCTTACGTATAAAATGGCGGGCAGCGGCAGCGGCCGGCCATTCCTTGGCGTTAGGATAGCAAATCTCGGTTGTAATTCCATTCTAGCAGGGAGAGGGTTATCATGAGTCTGAAGCCGGTTGAACTCCAGATTGCTCTGCCCCGGACAACGGAAGCAGGGAAAATTCAGAATGGTCTGCAGCATCGTCCTGCACTGGATCAGCAGCAGTTGGCAGGACAAAATGTCAAACATGCCGAGGCGCTGGCCCAGCGGAGCAGCGAAGTGGACGAGTCCGCTGAATCCGCGCTGCGGGACGATGGCGGCCGGGGAAAACATTCGGGAGGTCAAGCTTCCTCACATAAGGAACAGAAGCCGGAGACCAGCCATGATGCCGAGCACCCGTACAAGGGACACCGGATTGATCTTAGTCTTTAGAGCATGTAAATGAATTGAACAGCAAAAGGAGATAAGACACTTGCAACCATGGGTATATATCGTGCTGGTAGGCGCTGTCGCTATCGTTTATGCCCTAAGACTGCCTTCGCGCACTAACGAAACAGCAGAGAAACAAAGCCTGAAGGAAACAGAGGCCGCACTTGAGCTGTATATGGCAGATATCGAGCGTGACAATGATAAAATGCTGCAGCTTGTCACCGGCATCAAACAACAGTCCCAGAATAACAGGGAAGCACTGCAGGAAGAGATTGCCGCTTTGCGTGCGCAGGTGGCTGAGCTGCAAAAAAGCTCGGTGATGCTTGACGCCAGACTGACTGCAGAAGAAAAGAGCTTGCTTCAGTTATCGGCTGCTTACAGCAAAGATTCGGTTGCCGCAAAGACAGCTACTGCGGAAACGGCTGTGGAATTGCCTGAACCAAAGCCGAAACCAGTTAGTTCAATTAAGCTGCGCTATCCGCGTCTGTTCGAGCTTCATGAGCAAGGGAAGTCAATTGACTCTATTGCTAAGACGGCTGGGCTTCAGCGTGGTGAAGTGCAACTGATTCTGCAGCTTGCCAAGCAGGAGGAATCCGTATGATCAAGAATCGTTCCTTCATGTTTGGTCTTGGTGCCGGCTTGATTATCGGTGCTCTGCTGCTTCAACTGATGATCTCTGCAGGCGCCGCTCCAATGTCCAAAGATCAGCTCATCAAGGAAGCGGCCAAGCTTAATTTAACAGTAGCTGATAAAGCGGCGGACAAGCAGGTTGAAGAGGGCCAGGCCGCTGAGCAGGGCAAGCAGGGGGCCGCAAAGGATGATCCTGCTTCCGCTCTTCCTTCCGGCACTGTTCAGCCTTCGGCATCGCCGAAAGCGTCCCCTCCAGCAGCCCCTAAGGCAGCTTCTAAGCCGACTGCTGCTGCAACACCTGCGGAGCCGGCAGCCCCAAGTTCCCCAGTCTCCTCTGCTGCGGTCAAACCTCAGGTTAAGGCTTCGCCAGTGCTTCCGCCTTCTACACCTGAACCTGCGGCTGCCGGAACAATACCTGTAAAGATTCCCAACGGTATTACGCTCACAGAAACCGCAGACCTTTTGAGCGAAGCTGGGGTTGTTAAGGACAAGGAGAAGTTTCTGCAGACTGCCAAAGACCGCAAAGCCAATACCAGAATTCAGTATGGCAGCTATTCTTTTACAAAGGGCGAGAGCATTAACTCTGTCATTGATAAGCTGATCACCGTGAAATAAACTTTGCATTGCACAGGGAAAAGAAGAAATTTACACGAAGCGTTGCATACGTTATTCTATTATGGTATAGTAATTGACGGTGTTAAAACACACGCCGGTTGATTTCTGCAAGGGGTGCTTTCTTCTGAAGAAAGTCTTGCAGAGAAATGACACTCGGCGGAGGAGACACACAATAAACCAAATCTAGGAGGTGTGTGAAGATGGCAGTAATCTCCATGAAACAGCTTCTCGAAGCTGGGGTACACTTCGGTCATCAGACTCGTCGTTGGAATCCAAAGATGGATCGTTATATCTTCACTGAAAGAAACGGAATTTACATTATTGACCTGCAAAAAACGGTTAAAAAGGTAGAGGAAGCTTACAACTTTGTAAAGAGTGTGGCTGCCGACAACGGAACAATCCTGTTCGTAGGAACTAAGAAACAAGCACAGGATTCCGTAAAAGAAGAAGCTGAACGTTCGGGTATGTTCTTCATTAACCAACGTTGGCTCGGGGGTACACTGACCAACTTCCAAACGATTCAGAAGCGTATTGACCGCCTGAAGAAATTGGAACTGTGGGAAGAAGACGGTACCTTTGCAGTTCTGCCTAAGAAAGAAGTTATCCTTCTCCGCAAAGAGAAAGATCGTCTTGAAAAATTCCTGGGCGGTATCAAGAACATGAAAGGTCTGCCTAGCGCGCTGTTCATCATTGACCCGCGTAAAGAGCGTATCGCTGTTGCGGAAGCTCGCAAATTGGGTATTCCTATCGTAGCCATCGTTGATACCAACTGTGATCCGGATGAAATCGACTACGTAATCCCAGGCAATGACGACGCTATCCGCGCTGTGAAATTGCTGACTGGAAAAATGGCTGATGCTGTTGTGGAAGCTCACCAGGGCGAAGATACAACTACAGCCTAAGCAGTAGCCGGAACTTAACAAGAACTTAAATGAAAAGGGTGGTTGGCAGGTGGATAACCTCTCACTGCCCTTTTTTTAGGATAATGAGCTTGAAGCCGTGCAACATAACGACAATTATCTGGAGGGAATAAACAATGGCAGTAGATGCAAAAGCAGTAAAAGAACTTCGTGAAAGAACAGGCGCAGGTATGCTGGATTGCAAAAAAGCGCTGGAAGAAGCTAATGGTGATATCACCAAAGCGGCTGAATTGCTGCGTGAGAAAGGCCTTTCTGCAGCAGCCAACAAAGCTGGCCGTATTGCGACTGAAGGCGTTGTTGAGTCTTACATCCACGCTGGCGGACGTATCGGCGTACTCGTTGAAATCAACTGCGAAACTGACTTCGTAGGCAAAACTGATGCTTTCAAAGAATTCGCACGTGATATTGCAATGCAGATCGCAGCAGCGAACCCGCTGTATGTTCGTCGTGAAGAAGTACCTGCAGAAGCAGTAGAGAAAGAAAAAGAAATCCTGAAAGCTCAAGCGCTGAACGAAGGCAAGCCTGAGAAAATCGTTGAAAAAATGGTAGAAGGCCGCATCAGCAAGTTCTATGAAGAAAACTGCCTGCTTGAGCAAAGCTTCGTTAAAGACCAAGATAAGACAATCTCTCAATTGCTGAACGAAAAAATCAGCACAATCGGCGAAAACATCTCCATCCGTCGTTTTGTCCGTTACGAGCTGGGCGAAGGTCTGGAAAAGAAAGTTGACAACTTCGTAGAAGAAGTAATGGCGCAAGTAAATCAATAATAAATACTGCTTACAGCATATAGAATTGAATAAAGGCAAGCATCAAAAGAACGGAACACGTACACGTAGTGTTCCGTCTTTTGTAAGAAAGTGAGGGTATACAATTGGAACAGCCGGTATTTAAGAGAGTAGTCCTTAAGGTTAGCGGTGAATCACTTGCAGGACAAAACGGATATGGTATTGATGCCGATACGATTATTTCCATCGCGGAGCAGATCAAGGAAGTTGTCGAGCTTGGAGTTCAGGTTGCTATTGTGTGCGGCGGGGGCAATATCTGGCGCGGAATCGCAGGCAGTGCGAGCGGTATCGACCGGGCGACAGCCGATTATATGGGAATGCTGGCAACAGTAATGAACTCCCTTGCTCTGCAAGACGCACTTGAGCAAATTGATGTGCCGACACGGGTGCAAACTTCGATCTCCATGCAGCAGATTGCTGAGCCTTATATTCGCCGCCGTGCGATTCGGCACTTGGAGAAAGGCCGTGTAGTTATTTTTGCCGCAGGTACGGGTAATCCGTTCTTCTCTACCGATACGACAGCAGCGCTTAGAGCAGCCGAGATTGAGGCAGAGGTCATCCTGATGGCGAAAAATAAAGTCGATGGAGTATATTCCGCCGATCCTTTCAAAGACAGTACAGCCGAGAAATATGAGCAGCTCACCTACATGGAGGTGCTGAACAAAAACCTTGGTGTCATGGATTCCACCGCTTCCTCACTGTGCATGGATAACAATATACCGCTCATTGTGTTTGCCATTACAGAGCAGGGCAATATCAAACGTGTCGTTCTGGGTGAAAAAATCGGGACGATTGTTAAAGGGAGTGTAGATTAATGCCACAATCGGTCAAAAAAAATGCCGAAGAGCGTATGGAAAAAGCGATTCTATCGCTAAAACGCGACCTGGCAACATTGCGTGCAGGACGCGCTTCTGCGTCGCTGCTCGATCGCATCCAAGTTGAATACTACGGTGCGCCTACCCCTATTAATCAGTTGGCTAACATTAGCACACCGGATTCCCGGACACTGCTGATCCAGCCTTGGGATAAAACCTCGATGTCCGACATCGAACGTGCGATTATGAAATCTGATATTGGGATTACACCAGCCAACGACGGTTCTGTCATCCGCCTTTCTATCCCGCCGCTTACTGAAGAGCGCCGCAGTGAACTTGTGAAATTCACCAAGAAATTTGGTGAAGAAGCTAAGGTGGCGATTCGCAACATCCGCCGTGATGCCAATGATGACATCAAAAAGATGGAGAAAAACGGCATTTCGGAAGATGAATCCCATGGGCACCAGGAAGACATTCAGAAGTCAACGGATAAGTTCATAGCTGAAGTTGATAAAGTGCTCTTGGCTAAAGAAAAAGAGATCATGGAAGTATAAAGAAATTCAAGAGACTTCAGGCCCCTCCGTTTATGGTGGGGTTTGTCTCTTTCTGATAAGAGCTTGGAGGAAACGGAAATGATCAAACGGATTCAAGCGTGGTTGAGCCGTAAAGACAGGCAGCAGCCAGTTGAGATTTCACCGGATAACATTCCCCGGCATGTGGCTGTAATTATGGATGGCAATGGCCGTTGGGCCAAACGCCGTGGCTTGCCGCGCATTGTTGGACACCAGAACGGGATGAAAGCGGTCAAACGCACCACAATTGCAGCAAATGATTTGGGAGTGGAGTTTTTGACCATGTACGCTTTCTCTACCGAGAACTGGAAACGGCCAAAGGACGAAGTGGATTTCTTGATGCGTCTGCCTGTGGAGTTCCTGGCTCTTGAGCTGGATGAGCTTATCGAAAAAAATGTACAAGTCCGCGTAATGGGGGATACCGATGCCTTACCTGCTCATACCCGCAACGCGATGGAAGAAGCAGTTGCCCGGACGAAGCACAACACTGGACTTGTCTTGAATTTTGCACTCAATTATGGTTCGCGTAAAGAGATTGAGGATTGTATGCGAGATATGGGCCGGGATATTCAGGCTGGGTTGCTGTCTCCGGATGAGATTACTTCTGAGCTAATTAATAACAGGCTGTTGTCTGCCGGGCTGCCCGATCCGGATCTGCTGATCCGTACCAGCGGGGAGATGCGGCTCAGCAATTTTATGCTGTGGCAGATTGCTTACAGCGAGTTCTGGTTTACAGATGCTTATTGGCCGGAGTTTGACAAGTCGCATTTGCAGCAGGCTGTGGCGGAATATCAGCGCCGCACACGGCGATATGGCGGACTGAAGTAGCCTGATGGGAGATGGGAGCCTTTGAAGCAGCGATTGATCACCGGAATAGTTGCCGGGGCGGTATTTTTGGGTTTGTGTCTTTGGGGTGGCTGGCCGTATCAGATGCTGCTTACCGCCATGGCCCTTATCGGCTATTATGAATTTATGAAAATGATGGGGATACAACCCTTTAGCGGTACTGCCATAATTGGTTATTTAGCTGTATTATGTTTTATGATACCCTGGGATTTGCTTGGCATCTCACAGGTCCTGTCATGGGAACAAGGGATTTGGCTGCTGCTGCTGCTGTTTCTCTTAGTTACAGTATTTAGCAAGAATAAGCTGGATATTAAAATTACCGCTCTTATGTTCACTGGAATTGTATACATAGGAATGGGTTTTTCCTATATGGCGATTGCCCGCGCAGCAGACGATGGGCATGGCTTGGTCTGGACCTTTCTTCTGCTGTGCTGCATCTGGGGAAGTGATGCCGGCGCATATTTTGTAGGCAGAGGCATCGGGAAGAATAAGCTGTGGCCGGCAATCAGCCCCAACAAAACAGTGGAGGGAGCCCTTGGCGGGGTGCTCATTTCCATTGTCATTGCGATTGTGTTTGCCTTGTTTGTTCCAGATCTGCTGACCCTTGGGCGTGCGCTGCTTATCGGACTTTCCTGCGCGGTTCTCGGTCAGCTTGGAGATCTTGTACAGTCTGCCTATAAACGGGTGTACGGCATTAAGGATTCAGGCTCGCTGCTGCCTGGTCATGGAGGCATTCTTGACCGCTGCGATAGCTGGATTATCGTATTTCCTTTCGTACATATCGTAATGCTTATGCCTTACTATTAACGACAGGAAGAGGGTTCTACTGTGAAGAAAATAAGTATTCTCGGCTCAACCGGTTCGATTGGCACACAGACGCTTGACGTGATTGCCATGCACCCGGAAGCCTTTGAAGTGGAGGGTTTGGCTGCCGGAAGCAACACCGCTCTGCTGCTGGAGCAGGTTCGGCGGTTCAAGCCTCGCCGCGTTTCTGTATCCACGAAGGCGCTTGCTGAGGAGATTAAATCGAGTCTGCCGGCCGGGGTTGAGCTATTCAGCGGCAGTGAAGGATTGATTGAGATTGCTGCTGGCGGAGAAGCTCATACCGTTGTAACGGCGGTTGTGGGCAGCGTTGGCCTGCAGTCTACGCTGGCGGCTATTGAAGCGGGACGGCATATTGGCTTGGCCAACAAGGAAACGCTGGTTACAGCCGGTCATCTGGTGACAGAGCTTGCGGGGCGCAAGGGAGTTCAGCTACTGCCTGTTGACAGCGAGCACTCCGCTATTTTTCAATGTCTGAACGGTGAGAACCGTGAGGATATTGCCAGTATTACACTTACCGCCTCAGGCGGCTCTTTTCGGGATTACAGCCGTGATGAGCTTCAGAATGTTACGGTGGAGGATGCGCTTCGACACCCAAACTGGAGCATGGGGGCCAAAATCACAATAGATTCGGCAACCATGGTCAATAAAGGGCTGGAGGTTATTGAAGCCCATTGGCTGTTTGGGTTGCCTTATGAACAGATTCATGTGCTGCTTCACCCTGAGAGTATTATCCACTCTTATGTGGAGTTCCGGGACAGCAGCATTATAGCCCAGCTTGGCACCCCTGACATGCGTGTTCCCATCCAATATGCGCTTACTTATCCGCAGCGGTGGGCTTCACCGGCCAAACGCTTGTCTTTGGCTGAAGCCGGGCGGCTGACCTTCCGTGAAATGGACTATGTGCGCTTTCCGGCCCTAAAGCTGGCGATTGAATGCGGTAAGGCCGGAGGAACGAGTACCACCGCTTTTAATGCTGCCAACGAAATGGCTGTGGCTCGTTTTCTGCGTCATGAAATTCCTTTCCTGCGGATTGAAGAGATTATTGAGGATGTGCTCCAGCGCCACGAGCTGGTTGCTTATCCGAATCTGGAGCAAATAGAGCAGTGTGACCGTTTGACCCGTGAGCTTGCGGCCAAGCTTTGATCCATGGATACAGTGATTTGACTGGAATATTTGCTCTATCCTGGAAAATAGGCTGGGACGGTTGATTCTCTTGTGCCTGATCGGAGAATAATGATAAATTAAGAGGACATACTTCGGTCTTACACCTAAAGGGGGAATGTTACGCATGGAAATGGTAAGAGTCGTCTTTTTGACGGTGTTCATGTTCTTTGTTCTGGTGACAGTGCATGAATGGGGACATTATTATTTTGCCAAGCGCGCCGGTATTCTTGTACGGGAATTTGCTATCGGTTTCGGCCCGAAACTGTTTTCTTATAAACGTGGGGAAACTCAGTTCACGCTGCGTCTGTTGCCCTTTGGCGGATATGCGCGTATGGCTGGTGAAGATCCCGAGATTATTGAGATCGGTTCTGGACAAACCATTGCCGTGAGGCTGGGACAGGATAATAAGGTTAAGAATATTTATCTGGATTCGCTCGATACCCGCAGAAATGTGATTCGCGGCGAAGCGCAATATACTGACCTTGAGGATGAACTGAAAATCCGGCTTGATGTGGACGGGGAAGTAACGGTATACGATGTCCACCCGCAAGCCATGATGATCAAAGGAACTCAGCAGACGCAGATTGCGCCTAAGGACCGCCAATTTGGCAGTAAAACCGTTGGACAACGCGCGGTAGCAATTTTTGCCGGACCGGTGATGAATTTCCTGCTGGCCTTTGTGCTGTTTGCTCTTCATCTGCAAATGGCCGGAATCCCTATTGAAAATCCTACTTATGTTAAGATCGGTGATGTCAGTGCAAACATGCCGGCACAGGAAGCAGGGCTTAAGAAGGGCGACATCGTTGTTTCGGTGAACGGGGTGGCCATTGGCGGCGATTATCAGAAGATGATTTCGCTGACATCAGCATCCAAAGGCAAAGAGATGAAATGGACGCTGCAGCGGGGCGAAGAGACCTATAATGTCACTATGATTCCCCGCAGTATGGAAGGCGAAGAAGGCGGTAAAGTGGGAATCACTCCAGAGCTGCCTACGCGTAAAGCAGGTTTTGGCGAGACGATCACGAAATCAGGAGTAGCTATGGTGGATACAACCAAGGCGATATTCCAAGGCTTTAAGAAACTGATCAATAATTTTAACATGAATGATATTTCCGGACCTGTGGGCACGGCGAAAATGACCGGCCAGATTGCGCAGCAGGGCATTCAGTATTTGACCTATTGGGCGGCAATCCTCAGCTTGTACCTGGGTATCTTTAATCTGCTGCCGATACCCGCTCTTGATGGAAGCCGGCTGGTGTTCCTCGGTATTGAAGCGCTGCGCGGCAAGCCGGTTGATCCGAGCCATGAAGGGATGGTTCATTTTGTCGGCTTCGCGATGCTATTCCTGGTCATGATTGCTGTTACCTACAACGATATTTTGCGTCTGATCAGCGGTTGATTGTATTGTTTAACATTTTGTGGGGTTATTTATAGGAGGAGTTTCACTACATGGCCAAAGATAAGCAGTTCGTTACGGAGATCACGCCGCAGGGCGAGGATTTCTCACGCTGGTACATTGATGTAATCAAGAAAGCGGATTTGATGGACTACTCTCCGGTCCGGGGCTGTATCGTTTTCAAGCCGGACGGCTTTGAGATCTGGGAGCATATTCAGGAGGAAATGAACCGCCGTTTCAAGGATACCGGGCACCGGAACGCATATTTCCCAATGTTCATTCCAGAGAGCTTTTTCCAGAAGGAAAAGGATCATATTGAAGGGTTCAATCCCGAGCTGCCTTGGGTAACGGAAGCAGGCGGCGATAAGCTGGAAGAACGTCTGGCGATTCGTCCGACCTCGGAAACGATGATTGGGCATATGTACTCCAAATGGATTCAATCTTACCGCGATCTGCCGGTTCTGATCAATCAGTGGGCCAACGTGGTCCGCTGGGAGAAACGCACGCTGCCGTTCATCCGTACGAGTGAGTTTCTCTGGCAGGAGGGACACACCGCCCATGAGAACGAGACGGAAGCACGTGAAGAAACGATGCAGATGCTGGAAATCTACCGTGATTTTGTCGAAGGCTATCTGGCAATTCCGGTGATCACCGGACAGAAGACACCATCGGAGCGTTTTGCCGGTGCGGTAGACACGTATTCGATTGAGGCCATGATGAAGGACGGACGCGCAGTACAAGCGGGAACCTCGCATTATCTGGGCACCAAATTTGCGGTTGCTTTTGAAATCCAGTATTTGAGCCGCGACAACGTGCTTGAGTATGTACACACCACTTCCTGGGGGACAAGCACACGCCTGATCGGTTCAATGATTATGGTTCATGGTGATGACCGCGGACTTGCATTGCCGCCAAAGGTTGCACCTACCCAAGTCATTATGATTCCGATTGGTCCTCCAAAAACACGCGATGCAGTCATCGCACGGACGGATGAGCTGTTTAAGGAACTCAAGAGCGCCGGCGTTCGCGTGCGTGTAGACGACCGTGCGGATGTTACACCGGGCTGGAAGTTCAACGAATATGAAATGCGCGGCGTACCTGTCCGTCTGGAGCTTGGACCGCGCGATATGGAGAACGGCGTCTGTGTGCTCGTTTCCCGTATCAGCGGAGAGAAAAAAGTCATCCAGCAGGCGAACCTGGTGGAAGAAGTTCAGGCCATGCTGGAGCAAGTGCACAATGAAATGTTCGAGCGCGCGCTGAAATTCCGTGAGGATCACTTCTATTCGGTTGACACTTTGGATGAAATGAAGGCCTCCATGGAGGAGAAACGCGGCTTTGCGCTGGCAGGCTGGTGCGGCTCCGAGGAATGCGAATCGAAGGTGAAGGAAGAAACCGGCGCAACCAGCCGCAACATTCCGTTTAACCCGGCAGAGACCAAGCAGGTTTGCATTTGCTGCGGCAAGCCGTCTGAGCATACGGTTGTTTTTGCCAAGGCCTATTAATTTGCTTCAGGTTTGACGCGGATACTGGCCTTTATGGAGGTGCAGCAGCCGTTACTGCTTGTTATTAAGATTCTGGTACTTAAATCTAGCTTCCGGTGAGAGGAGTCGGCGGGCCGAAAGAACCCAATGCTTTTTGACCCGGGAGCTTTTTACAATCTTGTTTATACTTTGATTCTGATAAATAGCAATTCTATCATTGTGTATGTTAGGTGGGGGAAGCATGGAACATAACGTTGAGAGAAGAAAACGGTTCGAGCTCTTGATGAAGCAGGGAGAAATACCTCCCGCGATCATTGATCCCTACTTTTTGGATGGACACATTGAACGAGTGGAGATCAGCCGCGGAAATCATGACTGGCATATTGTTATTGCCAAAGAAAGTTTGGTTCCGGCGCAGACGTACCGGACCTTTGTGCTCAGAATGCGCGAGAAGCTGCAGCATATTGCCAAAGTCAGCTTTTTGTTCCTATATGACGAGAGAATCAGCCGGGCCGAGCTTGTTCAGGAATATTGGGGGCTGTTTCTGGAGTGGGTGCAGCGGGAGATTCCGTCGGTTAACGGCTGGCTGACGCGCTCTAGCCAAGAACTGCAGGACAGCACGCTGGTGCTGAGCCTGAGTGACTCCATGTCACTTGAATTAGCCCGCAAAAAAGGGATCGAAGGCGCTATTATTAAATTTTACGATAAATTCTTTGGTCTTTCCTTGAAGGTCAAGCTGCAAATCGCTGAAGATGAGAGCAAGGCAGACGTCATGGAGGAATTTCAGCAGAAGCTGCAGCAGGAGCAGCGTGAGCTGGTAGAAATGATGATGATGGCAAGTGAGCCGGAAGAGCCTGAGGATGCAGGGGACCCGAACGAGGTGATAAAGCTCCAGGTAGGGTATGAAATCAAGGAGCAGGCTGTGCCGATCATCAACATCCAGGATGAAGAGAAGAAAATCACGATTCAGGGGACCATTTTTGGCCTTGAGAGCAAGGAGCTGCGCAACGGCAATACGCTGTTCACCTTCTGTATCACCGACTTTACGGATTCGCTGCAGTTGAAGATGTTCGCGAAGACGAAAGAGGATCTGAAGGTCATGGGGCAACTGGCTAACGGCAAATGGGTCAGAGCACGAGGCAAGGTGGAATATGACCGCTTTATGCAAATTCCCGAGCTGGTGATGATTCCATCGGATTTATCTGAGGTTCAGGCGCCGCCTGCCCGCAAGGATACCGCTCCGGTTAAACGAGTGGAGTTCCATTTGCACACGACGATGAGCACGATGGATGCGGTGACACCGATTGATGCTTATGTCAAAACAGCCGCGAAATGGGGGCATCCGGCAATAGCCGTCAGCGATCACGGTGTAGTGCAGAGCTTTCCTGATGCGAACCACGCCGCCCATAAGCACAAAATCAAAATGCTCTATGGTGTCGAAGCCAACGTGGTCAATGATTCGGTAAATATAGTGGAGAATCCGCAGCCGTTGGAGCTGAAGAAAGCTATCTACGTGGTGTTCGATATCGAGACCACCGGTCTGTCGATTACGCGCAACAACATCACCGAGCTTGCAGCAATCAAAATGTGTGAAGGCAAGGAGCTGGACCGTTATACGACGTTTGTGAATCCGCATGAGAAGATTCCTTACCATATCCAGCAGTTAACCAATATTACCGATGAGATGGTTAAGGATGCGCCTGATCTTGCGCCTGTGCTGGAAGAGTTCGTAGAGTTTATCGGTGAAAGTATCCTGGTTGCCCATAATGCCAGATTCGATATGGGTTTTATTCAGGCTTCGCTGGCGAAGCTGGGCAGGCCTATTCTGCCCAACCCTTCGCTGGATACCTTGGAGCTGGCGCGTCTGCTGTTCCCGACCATGAAGAATCACCGGCTGAATACTCTTGCAGATAAATATAAAGTGCTGCTGGAGAGCCATCACCGTGCGGTGGATGATACTATTGCGCTGGGCGGCATCCTGAACGGTCTGCTGGCTGATGCGGAGAAGCTGAAGGGGATTACGATGCTGGACCGGCTGAATGATTATGTCGGCAATGACCTCTCCAACACCCGTCCGTTTCACTGCGGCATTTATGCGCTTAATCCGGTGGGCAAAAAGAATCTGTACAAGCTGATCTCCATGTCGCACACCGAATACTACAAGCGGGTGCCGTGCATTCCGAAGTCCAAGCTTGAAGAGCACAGAGACGGTCTGCTTGTCATTTCCGGGTGTGAGCGCGGTGAGTTTTTTGAGACCGTACTGAACAAGACGGTGGAAGAAGCAATGGAAGTCGCACAATTTTACGATGTTCTTGAGATCCAGCCGCTGACGATGTACATGCATTTGGTCGACAAAGGGTTTGTGGCCAGTCCCGAGGATTTGAGAGGAGTTGTGCGCAAAATATGCGAAATCGGCGAGCAGTTGAACAAGCCGGTTATCGCCACAGGCAATGTGCATTATCTTGAACCGAGGGACAAGCTGTTCCGCGATATTACGATTCATGGCATTACCGGCTTCAGCCCGCTGAAGGACCAGCAGAAGCCGGATGCCCATTTCCGCACCACGGATGAGATGCTGGCTGAATTTGAATACCTTGGCGCAGAAAAAGCGATGGAGGTCGTTGTCACCAACACGGTGGCGCTGGCTGAACGGTTCGAGGATTATCCGCTGTTCCCAAGCGATCTGTTCACACCGATCATTGATGGGGCCGACGAAGAAATCCGCAGTACCTGCTATGATACGGCAAAATCCATCTATGGCGAAGAGCTGCCGGAGGTAGTCGTCGCCCGCTTGGAAAAAGAGCTGGCGCCAATCATCAAATACGGCTTCTCTGCCAACTATCTGATTTCCGAACGGCTGGTTAAAAAATCGAATAAGGACGGCTACCTGGTAGGCTCCCGTGGTTCGGTAGGCTCCTCAGTCGTCGCAACCTTCCTTGGCATCTCCGAGGTTAACCCGCTGCCGGCCCATTATATTTGCATCAATCCGGAATGCAGGCACAGCGAATGGTTCCTCGACGGCAGTGTGCCGAGCGGCTTTGACCTTCCGGACAAGATATGTCCGAACTGCGGCGGCAAGCTGAAGGGAGAAGGACAGGATATTCCGTTTGAAACATTCCTTGGCTTCAAAGGAGATAAGGTTCCCGATATCGACCTTAACTTTTCCGGTGAGTACCAGCCGAATGCCCATAACTTTACGAAGACGATGTTTGGTCCGGACAACGTATTCCGTGCCGGCACCATCGGTACGGTTGCGGAGAAGACGGCCTTTGGCTTCACGAAGAAATATGAGGAGCATCATCAGAAGCGCTGGCGCGGGGCAGAGGTCGGGCGTCTGGCCGCAGGCTGCACAGGGGTTAAGCGGAGCACGGGGCAGCATCCCGGCGGTATCGTTGTTTTGCCGGATTATATGGAGATTGAGGATATCACACCGGTGCAGTACCCTGCTGATGATGTTACCGCAGAATGGAAAACAACCCACTTTGATTATCACGCCTTCGATGCCAATCTGCTGAAGCTCGATATTCTGGGGCACGATGATCCGACAATGATGCGTATGCTTCAGGATTTGACCGGAATTGATCCGACGACCATTCCCATGAATGATCCTAAGGTCATGAGCATGTTCAGTTCTACGGAGGCGCTTGGGGTCAGTCCTGAACAGATTCGCACGCCGGTGGCAACCTATGGGGTACCTGAAATGGGGACCAAATTTGTCCGCCAGATGCTTGTGGAGTCGAAGCCGTCGAACTTTGCCGACTTGCTGCAGATTTCGGGATTGTCCCACGGCACCGGAGTATGGCTCGGCAATGCCCAGGAGTTGATCAAGAATAACACCTGCAACATCAAAACGGTTATCGGCTGCCGTGATGATATCATGCTCTTCCTGATTTACAAGGCGGGAATGGATGCGGGCCTGGCCTTCAAAATTACCGAGAGCGTGCGTAAGGGCAAGGGCTTGTCCGACGAGTGGATCGAGGAAATGAAGAAATGCAAGGTTCCGCAATGGTATATTGATTCCTGTCTGAAGATCCAGTACATGTTCCCGAAGGCGCATGCGGCCGCTTATGTTATTTCTGCAGTGCGTACCGCCTACTTCAAGCTGTATCATCCGATTGAATATTATGCGACGTATTTCTCGGTCAGAGCGGCGGATTTTGACATTGAATTGTGCTGCAAGGGGTATGAGGCTATCGGCCGGCAAATCGTAGATATTGAGCAGAAGGGCTTCCAGGCGCTGCCGAAGGAAAAAGCGATGCTCCCGGTGCTGGAGATGGCTTTGGAGATGACCGCACGCGGCTTTATCTTCAAAAATATTGACTTGTACCGTTCGAATGCCACCAAGTTTACAGTGGACGGCACCAGCCTGATTCCTCCGTTCTCCTCGCTTGCGGGAATCGGCGAGAATGCTGCCATTAATATTGCCGCCGCCAAGGACGCCGGAGAGTTCCTGTCCATTGAGGATTTCCAGCAGAAATCGAAGGCGAGCAAGACGGTTATTGAGCTGCTGACCGGCATGGGCTGCTTCCGCGGTCTTCCGGAGAGCAACCAGCTCTCCCTCTTTTAAGAGTCTTTTATCGTCTGCCTTAAAGGGTAGTCAAGGGCTAGCACTTGTCAGTGCACACGCACTATGGTATAATTTTTTTGGTAATAATGAGATAAGTCCGTTGTGTAAAGAGTGGGGAAACCCACTCTTTATCTTTGGTATATAGCAAAAGACAAGTTCGTGGAGGTTATTTTCTTTTGAGCACACCCAAATCCAAAATCAAACAAACGGTAGAGCAGATGCTCGGTCCCTATCTCGAGGACAATGGTTTCGAACTGGTGGACGTTGAATACGTGAAGGAAGGCTCCAATTGGTTTTTGCGCATATTCGTAGACAAAGAAGGCGGCATTGATATTGATGACTGTGGTGCCATCAGCGAATATTTCAGCCAAAAGCTGGATGAGAATGATCCTATACCTGAGGCTTATTTTCTTGAGGTTTCCTCGCCCGGCGCTGAACGTCCGCTCAAAAAAGCTGCGGATGTTGCCAAAGCGGTAGGCAAGGACGTATATGTGACGGTCTATGAGCCGATTCAAGGACTCAAAGAATTCGAAGGCCGTTTGCTCTCGTTCGAGAACGAGGAACTGCTCATCTCCGCGGGCAAAAAAGAACATGTTGTGCCTTATGCCAAAGTCGCCAGCGCGAGATTGGCCATTATTTTTTAACGTCTTGAAAGGGGGACCGGAATTTCATGAGTATGGATTTTATCGAAGCTATGAATGAACTGGAAAGGGAGAAAGGCATCAGCAAGGATGTGCTGTTTGAAGCCATTGAAGCTGCGCTGATCTCCAGCTATAAACGCAACTTCAATGCTGCGCAGAACGTGCGTGTGGACATGAACCGCAACACAGGCGTAATCAAGGTGTTTGCCCGCAAGCTGATTGTCGAGGAGGTTCTGGATACCCGGACTGAAATCTCGCTGCCGGCTGCACGGGAGATCAACCCTCATTTCCAGCTTGAGGATATCGCCGAGCTTGAAGTGACGCCGCGTGATTTCGGCCGCATAGCCGCCCAGACGGCCAAGCAGGTCGTAACCCAGCGTATCCGGGAAGCGGAACGCGGACTTATCTATAACGCCTTTATCGACAAGGAAGAAGACATTGTTACCGGCCTGGTACAGCGCCAGGATATGCGCAACATTTATGTTGACCTTGGTAAAATCGAGGCGGTTCTGCCCCTGAGCGAGCTTATGCCTGGTGAGAAGTTCAAGCAAAGCGAGCGCATCAAGGCTTACATCACGAAGGTTGAGAATACGACTAAAGGGCCGCAGATCATGCTGTCCCGCAGCCATCCCGGCCTCTTGAAGCGGCTGTTCGAACTGGAGGTTCCAGAAATTTTTGACGGCGTGGTTGAGATTCGTTCTGTAGCCCGTGAAGCCGGCTTCCGTTCCAAGATTGCCGTATACTCGCGTAATGATGAAGTAGATCCGGTCGGCTCCTGCGTAGGCCCAAGAGGCACCCGTGTTCAGACTATCGTAACTGAGCTTCGCGGGGAGAAGATTGATATCGTCCGTTATTCGGAATCAGTACAGGAGTATGTGGCGAATGCGCTCAGCCCGTCCAAGGTGCTTGAGGTTCAAGTCTTTGAAGCGGAGAAAATGGCGCGGGTTATTGTTCCTGATTATCAATTGTCGCTCGCGATCGGCATCAAGGGGCAGAACGCCCGTCTTGCCGCCAAGCTGACCGGCTGGAAAATTGATATCAAGAGCGAAAGCCAGGCGGAGCAGGAATACGGCAGACCAAGAACCTCCAGTGATGAAATGCATCAGGATTCCGTCTCCATTGACTAATTTACCTGCTCAATTCGAGAGGGGAGGCGATTCACATGAAACAGCGCAAGGTGCCGCTGCGCAAATGCGTTGCCAGCCAGGAGATGATGCCCAAAAAAGAGCTGATTCGCGTGGTGAGAACGCCTGAGGGCGAAGTGTTGATTGATCTGACAGGTAAAAAGTCGGGCCGGGGCGCTTATATTTGCGGCAAGCTGGAATGTTTTAAGCTGGCACAAAAGAATAAAGCACTTGACCGTGCATTAAAATGTCAAGTGAGTCCTGAAATCTATGCCCAGCTTGCCAGGGATTTCGCATCTGTGGAGGAGCAGTTTTTGGCAGCAAAGGATAGTGAGGACAATGAGTAAGGCTCTTTCTTATTTAGGGCTTGCCATGAGAGCGGGCAAGATTGTCACCGGCGACGAGGCTGTACTGAAAGCAGTGCGGTCTTCGGAGGCGAAGCTGGTCGTCCTGGCGGGTGACGCTTCAGAAAATACTCAAAAAAAGTTCCGTGACAAGTGCGGAACCTACGATATTCCACTAGTAATCGCATTTCACCGGGATGAACTCGGTGCAAGTATTGGTAAGGACCAGCGCGTGGTGCTGGCCGTTACGGATAGAGGATTCGCGGAAATGATCTCCAGAGGGCTTGGAGATACTGTCGGAGGTGGAGTTATTGACTAAAGAAGACAATAAGGATAAGCTGCGCGTCTATGAATACGCAAAATCGCTCAATATGAGCAGTAAAGAAATTATCACCATTTTGAAGCGTTTGAATGTCCCTGTGAATAATCATATGAGTGTTATGGAGAATGACTCTGTGACCAAAGTAGAGCAGTTTTTCAAGGATATCAAAACAAACGCTGCAGCCAAGCGGGACAGCGGCACCAGCAGCCGTCCGGCACCAGCCGGAACGGCAACCGCCGAACCCCAAAGTGCGCAGAATGCCAACAAAAATCAACCGGAAAAGCAGGTAGGTATGAACAGTAACCAAAACAACAACCAATCGTTGACGTCCCCAAGGCCCCAAAGCGGACAAGATTCCCGCAGAACAACTTCAGGCTCCACACAAAATTCACGTCCGCAGAGCAGCACCGGCGGCAATCGTTCACAAGGCAGCTCCACTGGAAGCAACCGCCCGCAAGGCAGCGGCACCGGCGGCAGCCGTCCACAAGGCAGCTCCACCGGCAGCAACCGCCCGCAAGGCAGCAGCACCGGCGGCAGCCGTCCACAAGGCAGTTCTACCGGCGGCAATCGCCCGCAAGGCAGCTCCACTGGCGGCAGCCGTCCGCAGGGCAGCTCCACAGGCAGCCGTCCGCAAGGACAAAGCGGCGGTGCACCGCGTACTGGCGACCGTCCACAAGGACAAGGCGGCGGAGATTTCTCACGCGGCGGAGACAGAGGTCCTAAGAAGAATGCAACCGGCGGCAGACCGAACAACAACGGCAATCAAAAGCGTTTTGAAGACGGTAAAGGCGGAAACGGAAATTTCCGCGGTCGTGGCGGCAACAAAAATAACCGTGGCAGAAACAACCAGCCTATGGAACGCCGCGAAAAGATTGACAACACCCCGAAAAAGATCATCGTCCGCGGCAATATGACTGTCGGAGAAACTGCCAAGCTGCTTCATAAGGACGCTTCGGAAGTCATTAAGAAGCTGATCTTGATGGGCGTTATGGCGACTATTAACCAGGAACTCGACATTGATACGATTCTGCTGTTGTCCGGTGAATTCGGAGTAGAAGTAGAAGTGAAGATTCCAGTAGATGAGGACAGCTTCGAAACGGTGGAAGAGAACGACTCCGAAGAGGATCTGCAGACTCGTCCTCCAGTCGTAACCATCATGGGTCACGTTGACCATGGTAAGACGACGCTGCTTGATGCTATCCGTTCAACGAATGTAACCGGCGGCGAAGCCGGCGGGATCACGCAGCATATCGGTGCTTATCAGGTTGAAATCAACCACAAAAAAATCACGTTCCTGGATACACCGGGCCACGAGGCGTTCACCGCAATGCGTGCCCGCGGCGCACAGGTTACAGATATGACGATTATCGTTGTAGCTGCCGATGACGGTGTAATGCCGCAGACGGTAGAAGCAATCAGCCATGCCAAGGCTGCGGGTCTTCCGATCATCGTTGCTGTCAATAAGATCGACAAGCCGGGTGCAGATCCTGACAGAGTGAAGCAGGAGCTTACCAGCTATGAGCTGGTGCCGGAAGAGTGGGGCGGCGATACCATCTTCGTTAACCTGTCCGCCAAACAGCGCATCAATCTGGAAGAATTGCTGGAAATGATCCTGCTTGTTGCCGAAGTGAATGAGTACAAAGCGAACCCGGACAAACGGGCACGCGGTACCGTCATCGAAGCAGAGCTTGACAAGAACCGTGGACCGGTAGCCCGCATTCTCGTACAGAACGGTACGCTGAAGGTCGGAGACGCTTTTGTCGCAGGTAACTGCTTCGGACGTGTACGCGCCATGGTCAATGACAAAGGACGCAAGATCAAGGAAGCAGGTCCTTCCACTCCAGTGGAAATTACCGGTCTGACGGAAGTGCCGCAGGCTGGCGATCCGTTTATGGCGTTCGAAGATGAACGTAAAGCCCGTGCGATTGCGGACAGACGTTCGACATCACAGCGTCAATCCGAACTGAACACGAATACCCGTGTAACTCTGGATGACCTGTTCAAGCATATCAAGGAAGGCGAGATCAAAGACCTGAACGTAATCATCAAAGGTGACGTACAGGGTTCGGTAGAGGCGCTTAAGGGCTCCTTGGCCAAAATCGAAGTCGAAGGCGTGCGCGTGAAGATCATTCACAGCGGTGCCGGCGCGATTACGGAATCGGATATTACTTTGGCTGCTGCTTCGAATGCTATCGTTATCGGCTTCAACGTACGTCCGGATGCTCAGACCAAAGCGGCTGCCGAACAGGAGAAAGTGGATGTTCGTCTGCACAACATTATCTACAACGTAATTGAAGAAATTGAAAGTGCCATGAAAGGGATGCTTGATCCCATCTACAAGGAGAACGTTATCGGCCATGCCGAAGTGCGCAATGTCTTCAAAATCAGCAAAGTGGGCAACATTGCAGGCTGTATGGTTACAGACGGCAAAATTACCCGCAATGCCGAAATGCGCCTGATCCGCAGCGGTATCGTTGTCTTCGAAGGCAAGATTGACACCTTGAAACGTTTCAAAGATGATGCCAAAGAAGTGGCGCAGGGTTATGAATGCGGCATAACTTTGGAACGCTATAATGACGTCCAAGAGGGCGACATTATCGAAGCGTTCATTATGGAAACGGTAGAGCGCTAAGCGAAGAGGTGAATATAGATGTCTAAAATCAGAGCCGGACGGGTTGGCGAACAGATCAAGAAAGAACTGAGCCAGCTCATCCAAAGCGGACTCAAGGACCCGCGTGTCGGGTTTGTAACAGTAACCGGCGTAGATGTAACAAACGATCTGTCGCAGGCGAAAGTTTATCTGAGCGTATTCGGGGATGAGGAACAGGTCACAGGTTCTCTCAAAGCGATTGAGAAAGCAAACGGCTTTCTCCGCTCGGAGCTTGGTAAAGCGATCCGTTTGCGCCATACCCCTGAGCTGATCTTTAAAATTGACGAATCTGTTGCATACGGAAGTCACATTGAGAAGCTGCTTGGCGAAATTGGCAAAACCGATCAAAGCTAGGAAACATAAAGGAGACGGCGAATGCAGAGCTATGAACAAAGTCTCCAGCAGGCCCGTAAGTTTCTGCTGGAACACGACGATTATCTTGTAGTGTCGCATGTTCAGCCGGACGGAGATGCAGTCAGCTCCACCCTCGCGGTGGGCTGGCTTCTCTCATGTCTGGGCAAAAAATATACTATGCTGAACGAAGGGCCGATCCCGCAGCGCATGAGATACCTGTGGCATGCCGATGAGATTGTCAATCTGGCTGAGGGGGATCTGCCCCGCCAGTACAGCCATGTCATCTGCGTTGACTGTGCCGACTTTCAGCGTGTAGGACTGACCCAGCGCTTTTTTGCCAGCGATGCCCTCATTCTGAATATCGACCATCATCCCACAAACAATGGGTATGGCTATGCTACACTGATCAAACCTGATGCCGCTGCAACTGCCGAAATATTGTTTGACCTGCTGAAGATGTTTGAGGTGAAATGGGATATTGATATTGCTACGGCAATCTATACCGGTCTGCTTACAGATACCGGAGGCTTCCGCTACACCAATACGTCGTCTAAAGTGATGGCGGCTGTATCCGAGCTGCTTGCGCTTGGTGTCAATGGCCCTGAACTGGCGGAAACGTTGTTGGAGGAGCTGACATTGCCGCAGGTTAAGGTGCTGAACCTTGCTCTGAGCACATTGCAGCTATCCCCGGAAGGTGATATTGCCTGGGTGTCTGTAACGCCCCAGGATATGCTGGACTGTGGAGCTGAGAATGAAGATCTCGAAGGAATAGTCAATTATCCGCGCAACATTCGCGGTGTGGAGGTTGGCATGCTGTTCAAGGTCATTAATGAGCGCGCGGTGAAGGTCAGCTTGCGTTCCGCAGGCAAAGTGGATGTCGCGGCTTTGGCGCAAGTTTTTGGCGGCGGTGGACATACCCGAGCTGCAGGTGCGCGTATTGATGCTACACTTGAAGAAGCGATTCCGCTGGTGCTTCAGGAGGTCAGACGCCATCTATGAGTGAGCTTACAGGTGTTCTGGCTGTCTATAAGCCTGCAGGATTCACTTCGCATGATGTTGTAGCTAAGGCCCGGAGGATACTTGGCATGAAGCGGATCGGCCACACCGGAACGCTTGACCCGCAGGTAACGGGCGTATTGCCGCTTTGTCTCGGACGGGCCACGCGGGTCGTGGAATATATCCAGGAACTGCCCAAGGAATATATCGCCACCTTAAGACTTGGATTGTCCAGTGATACTGAGGACTTAACCGGAGCGATTACGGAATCTGTGGAGGAGGTACACGTTTCCGAAGCCGAGGTGTTTGCTGTACTTGATTCTTTTAAAGGTGTGATTTCGCAGGTTCCACCGATGTATTCGGCCGTGAAGGTCGAAGGCAAGCGTCTTTATGAACTCGCCAGAGAAGGAAAGACGGTAGAGCGCAAAAGCCGTGAGGTCGAGCTTTATGAAATCGAAATGACAGATATGGCCTGGAACGGAAATTATCCAGATATTACATTTCGTGTACTTTGCTCCAAAGGAACCTACATCCGCACCCTGTGTGTCGATATTGCCAAGGCGCTTGGACTTCCGGGTGTTATGGTGAAGCTGGAGCGGACAATGTCCGCCGGAATAACCGCCAGCCACTGCCTGACCCTGGAGCAAATTGCTGTTCATAAGGAAGCTGGAACGCTTGTAGAGCATTTAATTGCTGCCGATGAAGCAATTTCCCATCTGCCCAGACACACGGTCTTGGAGGAGAAGAAGAAGGCTGCTCTGCAGGGGCAGCGTCTTTCAATCCGCTATGTTGCGCCTGAAGTGAAGCAGGCCGGACATTTCCGCCTCTATGATCCTCTTGGCGAGTTTCTGGGTATCTATGAATTGGATGAGATGGGTGCGATTGCACCTGTTAAAGTTTTTGCACAAGCATAACTCTTAATTTCAATTGTGAATTGTAGGTGAGAATCAGCGTGAGAACCGTAACCTTAAGCTATCCTATGCCGCCGGAGACGGCAGCACAGTGGGCTCAGCCGCAAGTGGTCGCACTGGGGCAGTTTGACGGACTGCATCTCGGGCATGCCAGCGTCATTGCATCTGCTATAGCTCTGGCCCGCAAAGAGGGCATACCGGCAGCCGTTTTGACCTTTCATCCGCATCCCAAGGATGTAATGGGCAAAGGCGATTATGATGGATACTTAACCCCGCCGAAGGACAAGCAAGAGATTCTTGCCGGCATGGGTGTCGATATTTTATATATCATGGAATTTAATGAGCAGCTTTCCCGGGTAAGTCCTGAGGATTTTGTCTCCGTTATGCTGCTTCCGCTGCATATTGTTACAGCCGTAGTAGGCTTCGACTTCCGTTTCGGGTACAAAGGTGAAGGTGATGCCGACCGGCTTCGTGAGCTGGGCCAGGGTGTGATGACTGTGGAGACTACATCTCCGTTCCTGTTTGAAGGTCAGAAGGTAAGCAGCTCCGGCATACGGAAAAGCCTCCAGACCGGGGAGCTTGCCCTCGCGAATGCATGGTTCGGACGCTGTTATCATCTGCGGGGCACAGTAGTGCATGGAGAGAAGCGCGGACGCACCATAGGGTTCCCTACTGCGAATATTCAACTTGAAGACCGATATGTTGTTCCCGCGAAGGGCGTGTATGCGGTCAGAGTTTATTATAAAGCTGAAGTGCTCTACGGTGTAATGAACGTCGGGGTGAAGCCAACCTTCCATGAGGGAGTTATTGCTCCAAGCTTCGAGGTACATCTGTTTGATTTTGCAGGGGATCTGTATGAGCAGGAGCTTAAGGTGGAATTAGTCTCGTTTATCCGTCCTGAGCGCAAGTTTGACTCTATTCACGCCTTGATTGCCCAAATTGGCGACGATGCGGAGACAGCCAAACGCTTGCTGAATTATCAATCCTAAGCTAAGCCTGGACATGCCGTTTACATTTGCGTTCGAAGGTGCTATACTGATTAACGTTGCTGGAATGACAGCACCATAACCTTAGCTTGGTTACATGTTCTCACCGACGGTGACGAGGCTACTGGCGATTATATTGAAGGAGGTGAACAGGATGGCATTGACTCAAGAACGTAAACACCAATTGATCGACGAGCACAAAACTCATGAATCCGATACTGGATCCCCTGAGGTGCAAGTTGCTATCCTTACGGAGAATATCGTTAATTTGACTGACCACTTGCGTACGCACAAGAAGGATCACCATTCCCGCCGCGGACTGCTGAAGATGGTTGGACAACGTCGTAAACTGCTGGCGTATTTGAAGAACAAAGACATCAGACGTTACAGCGCCCTGATCGAAAAACTGGGATTGCGTCGCTAATTTTCCATAGTCTTGACCCTAAAGCAGCCTGGTTGTATACCGTATGTCCTTCTTACGAGCGACAGCGGGACAGCCGGGTTGCTTTTTGAAAATTTAGGGGAAACTATGGTAGACGGCAAACAGATATTATTTGTAAAAACGGCTATTTAACCTCATCCAGAGGACAAGCCGTTTTTGCTTGTATACCATACAGAACCGGGCATTTTCCTTTGGGAATATGAATTCCGTTTCATTTTAGATTCAAGGAGGGATTTTATGGAAAAACGTGTAGAAATGCAGCTTGGCGGAAGACGCCTAGTGCTGGAAACAGGACGGCTTGCCAAACAGGCCAACGCCGCTGTGATGGTCCGTTACGGAGACACTTCTGTATTGTGTACGGTTACAGCCTCCAGTGAGCCTAAAGATCTGGATTTTTTCCCGCTTACGGTTAACTATGAGGAAAGATTATATGCGGTAGGTAAAATTCCAGGGGGATTCATCAAACGGGAAGGCAGACCCAGCGAGAAAGCTATTCTGTCGAGCCGCCTGACAGACCGGCCAATTCGGCCGCTGTTCCCGGAAGGCTTCCGCAACGATGTGCAGGTGCTTAATCTGGTTATGAGCGTGGATCAGGATTGCGCTCCTGACATTGCTTCAATGATTGGTACCTCCGCAGCGCTAAGCATTTCCGATGTGCCGTTTGACGGACCTATTGGCGGTGTGGCGGTAGGCCGTATTAATGGTGAATTCATCATTAATCCTGACCTTGCACAGCAAGCGGTCAGCGACATCTATGTTGTGGTGGCCGGAACGAAGGACGCCATCATGATGGTGGAAGCGGAAGCGAATGAAGTGCCGGAAGATGTAATGCTGGAAGCCATTATGTTCGGACATGATGAAATTCGCAAGATTGTAGCAGTGATCGAAGAACTGGTTGCTGTTGCCGGTAAGGAAAAAATGGCAGTGAAGCTGCATGCAGTTAACGCCGACGTGAACACCGAGGTACGTGCCTATGCGCAGACCCGTTTGGTTGAAGCGGTGAAGATTGCCGAGAAGCATGCTCGTCAGGATGCCATCGACGCGATCAACAATGAGACGGTGGAGTATTTCGTTGAGAAATACATAGAAACACCAGAGCTTTTGAAGGATGTCAAGGAAGTGCTCCATGATATCGTCAAGGATGAAGTACGACGTTTGATTACCCATGATAAGATCCGCCCGGATGGACGCAAGCTGGACGAAATCCGTCCGATTGAATGCGATACAGCACTGCTGCCACGCACACACGGTTCCGGACTCTTTACACGCGGACAGACTCAGATCCTTAGCGTATGTACGCTTGGCGCGCTTGGAGATGTGCAGATTCTTGACGGGATTGATCCGACCGAAACCAAACGCTTCATGCATCACTACAACTTCCCGCCGTTTAGCGTAGGGGAAGCCCGTCCGCTTAGAGCACCGGGACGCCGCGAGATTGGACATGGAGCCCTTGGGGAACGCGCATTGTCCAAAGTCATTCCTAGTGAAACTGAATTTCCGTACACGATTCGACTGGTTTCAGAAGCCATTGAATCCAATGGCTCTACTTCGCAGGCAAGTATCTGCGCCAGCATCTTGGCAATGATGGATGCGGGTGTGCCAATCAAAGCACCTGTAGCCGGTGTAGCGATGGGTCTGATCAAGGATGGCGAGCATGTCTCGATCCTGACCGATATTCAAGGTATGGAAGATCATCTGGGCGATATGGACTTTAAGGTAGCAGGTACTGCTGAAGGAGTTACGGCAATTCAGATGGATATTAAGATCGCGGGCATCGACCGCAAGATTCTTCAGGATGCGCTGCAGCAGGCCAAAGAAGGACGCATGTTCATTTTGGGCAAAATGATGGAAGCCATCTCCGAGCCTAGACCGAGCCTGTCCAAATACGCGCCTAAGATCATTATCATCAACATCAACCCAGACAAGATCCGTGACGTTATCGGTGCAGGCGGCAAGATCATCAACAAAATCATCGAAGAAACCGGCGTAAAGATCGACATCGAACAGGATGGACGCGTATTTATCGGCTCCTCTGACGAAGCGATGATTCAGAAGGCCCGCGGCATTATCGAAGGCATTGTGAAGGAAGTTCAGGTCGGTGAAATCTATGTGGGTACAGTCCGCCGCATCGAGAAGTTCGGCGCTTTTGTCGAACTGATTCCCGGCAAAGACGGATTGGTGCATATTTCCCAGCTTTCTACCGAGCGCGTAGCTAAAGTGGAAGACGTTGTAGCGATTGGCGACACGATTACTGTCAAAGTAACCGAAATCGACCAGCAGGGCCGCGTCAACCTGTCGCGCAAAGCTGTGCTTACCTCTGAAGGTGCAGCCAAAGCTTAATTTCGTTATAGCCTGGATTCTAAGTCAACTATATGAACGAGGAAGAGACAGAAGCAATTACGCTCTGGCTCTTTTTTTATGCCTTCATTCCATTGTGCTTCATCCCTTTTGACAGCAGTAAGGCAGTGTGCTAAGATATTACCGACAGACAGTCGGTCTATGAAGAGGGGATGTACAAAACATGAGAACCGTAAAGGAAGCGGAAGAGCGCAGAAATGAGATTCTTGACGCAGTGGATGTGCTTTTTGGCCAGAAGGGTTTTGACGGTACAAGCACAAATGATATTCTCGAAAAAGTAGGAATTGCGCGGGGGACGCTATATTACCACTTCAAGTCGAAGGAGGATATTATGGATGCGCTGATTGAACGGTACAATACCCGTCTTATTGGTGCTGCGCAGGAAATTGCCCTAGACAAAAGCATACCTGTGTATGAGCGCATTATGCGTGTTGTAATGGCACTGAACATAAGCGGCGAAAGCTCTCAGGAAATTATGGAGCATATTCACAAGCCGCAGAATGCGCTTATGCATCAGAAAATTCAAAGGGTCATCATAAGCGGCGTTCCACAGATTCTGGGGGGGATCATCCGTGAGGGGATTGAGCAGGGCCTATTTAATACACCTTTTCCATTTGAATGCATGGAGATGATTGTGATCTATTTAAACACCATCTTTGATAACGACATCGTGGAAATGACGGATGAAGGGCGTCTCTCACGCATGCGGGCATTTGCATTCAACGCAGAAAGGCTGCTGGGTGCTGAACACGGAAGTCTGATGCACGTAATGCAGATGTTTGGCGGAGAAAATGGAGACAGCCATGAATAACTCCGGCAAATCCTTCGGGAAATTCCTGCTTCTGTGGTCGGGACAGCTTATATCAGCGATAGGCAGCGGGCTTACCTCGTTTGGGCTTGGAGTGTATGTCTTTGAACAGACGGGCAAGGCATCGGCAATGGCGCTTGTAACCTTGCTTGCGTTTATGCCTTCACTTCTGTTAAGCGCGCTCGCGGGAGTGCTTGCAGACCGCTATGACCGGAGGCTTTTAATGATGCTGGGTGACAGTCTTTCCGGGCTGGGGCTTGTGTTCATTCTGGTGTGTATGCTCCGCGGGGAATCACATCTATGGCAGATCTATGTCGGAGTTACGATAAGCTCGGTGTTTTCTTCATTGCTTGAGCCCGCATATAAAGCTACGGTTACGGATTTGCTTACGGAGGAGCAGTATACCAAGGCAAGCGGTTTTGTTCAGGTGGCCGGGTCGGCCAAATATCTGATTTCGCCCGTAATTGCAGGGTTTCTGCTCACCGTGTCAGATATAAAGCTGCTGCTGGTTATCGACATTTGCACCTTTTTTGTAACAGTTGCTTCAACGCTTGCTGTACGCAGTGGTCTTGCTTCTAAGAAATATGAACAGGCACAATCACTGATCCGTGAATTCAAGGAGGGCTGGAGTGCTGTTTCCGGGAACAGGGGAGTGCTTGTTCTTGTAATTATGACTTCGGTTTTAACCCTTTTCCTCGGCTTTATCGAGACACTATCTACACCCATGATCCTCGCTTTTTCGGACAGCTCCACATTAGGAACGGTTGAAACCATAATCGCCTCGGGTATGCTTGTGACAAGTGTGATAATAGGAATTTTTACGATAAAAAAGGGTCATGTGAAAATGCTCTCGGTATCCATGTTTTTCACCGGAATCTTTATGGCGGTATTCGGACTGCGTGAAAATATTGTGCTGATCTGCATTTCCGGATTTCTGTTTTTTGCCATGCTTCCCATCATCAATACATGTTTGGATTTTCTGATTCGCACCAATATTGATAATTCGGTTCAGGGCAGGGCGTGGGGACTTATTGGTGTCATTTCCCAGCTTGGCTTTGTTGCCGCTTATGCGTTATCGGGGGTGCTCGCTGATTATATATTCACTCCTTTGCTGGTGGACGGTGGAAGCTTCGCTGACAGTGTGGGAAGGATCATCGGCACGGGCAGCGGCAGGGGAACAGGGCTTCTCATTTGCATCGCCGGGATACTGGCATGTGTGGCTTCAGTTGTTCTTTATAACATAAAATCGGTCGCAAAGCTTGAACATGGAGGGCATTATGTACTATAGGATCATTCGCAATGATTTCTTGAAAAGCAAAGGGATAACGCTGATCACTATGGGCTTTGTAGCGGCTGCAGCCATGCTTGTTTCTCTTGTCGCCATGCTTGTCGTAAATTTATCCGGTTCGATAGATTCATTGATGACTCAAGCGAAAACCCCGCATTTTATGCAGATGCATTCGGGTGTAATTGATACTGCACGTCTAACGGCTTTTGCAGAGCAGAATAGCAATGTCGCTGAATTTCAGGTGCTTGAGTTTCTTAATGTTGACAGTGCGCGGATTGTAATTGACGGAAGCTCGCTTGCGGACAGCGTTCAGGACAACGGATTCAGCACGCAAAGCACTAAATTTGATTATCTCCTTGATCTTGACGGACAGCCGATACAGGTATCCGATGGAGAGCTTTATGTCCCGATCAGCTACATGAAGGACGGGAGCGCTAAGGTTGGCGACAAGGCTGTGATATCCGGGAAGGACTTTACCGTTGCCGGGTTTCTGCGTGATTCGCAGATGAATTCATTGCTCGCCTCGTCAAAGAGGTTTCTTGTGAGCGAGAATGACTATGCTGAAATCAAGGATGTCGGAAGCACAGAATATCTGATTGAGTTCAGGTTGAAGGATTTGTCTGCGCTTGGTGCGTTCCAGACCGCTTACACCTCCGCAGGTCTTGAAGCCAATGGGCCGACGATTACATATTCGCTTTTCAAAATGCTTAACGCCATTTCCGACGGGCTGATGATTGCCGTAATCCTTCTTGTAAGCGTGCTTGTCGTTGCAATTGCGCTGATGTGCATACGCTTCACGCTGCTCGCAAAAATCGAGGAAGATTACCGCGAAATAGGTGTGATGAAGGCCATTGGGCTGCATGTCTCCGACATCAGGAAAATATATGTTGGAAAATACGCTGCAATTGCGGCGGCCGGCTGTATCCTTGGGTTTGCACTTTCGTTTGTGTTTAGAAGCAATCTTCAAGAGAACATACGGCTTTATATGGGGGAAAGCGGGAATTCTATCGTTGGCTTGCTTTTCGGAATCATGGGTGTCCTGCTGGTATTCCTTGCAATTATTGCTTATGTAAGCAGAGTGCTGAAGCGTTTTCGGAAAATATCCGCGGTGGAAGCGATACGCTTGGGTACTTCACAGGAGAAATCTGCGGGCGCGAAGCATTGTCGCCTAAGCAGAAACAGGCTGCTTAACACGAATGTTTTTCTCGGTATTAAAGAAGTTCTCGCCAGAAAAAGACTTTACGCCACAATGCTTGCGGTGCTTGTCATCTCGGTATTTATTATGCTTGTTCCGCACAACCTGTACAACACGATTTCTTCAAAAGGCTTCATCACCTATATGGGAATGGGCAAAAGTGATATGCGCATTGACCTTCAGCAGACCGGCAATATTCCCGGAAAAGCTGCCGAAATTGCAGAGGCCATGAAGAACGACAGGTCCATATCCAAATTTGCCGTGCTTACGACCAAAACCTACACAGTAAGGACAGAGGACGGCTCGGAGGAACGTATCAAAATTGAGCTGGGTGATCATTCCATTTTCCCCTTGCAATATTCCGCAGGCAGAGCGCCCGCCACAGCAGATGAAATTGCTCTTTCAGGTATGAACGCCGATGAGCTGGGCACAAAAGCCGGAGATGTCATTACACTGGTGGCCCGGGGGAAGGAGAAGAATCTTACGGTCAGCGGAATTTACTCCGACATCACCAACGGCGGCAAAACTGCAAAAGCAGTTTTCACCGACAATTCGGCGGACACGATGTGGAGCGTCATTAGTGCGGAGCTTTCGGATAAAGCTCTTGTCGCGAGCAAGGTTGCGGAATATGCGGAGCAATATGATTTTGCAAAGGTATCGGACATTGATGAATATATTGCGCAGACCTTCGGCTCAACCATTAACTCTGTAGGGCAAGCAGCCCGTGTCGCTATTGTCGTTGCGCTGATAATATCGGTACTGGTTACGCTGTTGTTTATGAAGCTGCTTGTGGCAAAGAACAGGCATTCCATAGCCGTAATGAAAGCTTTAGGTTTTAGAAACTCGGATATTGTGGCGCAGTATGTCTCCCGTTCGGGATTGGTGCTGGTTGCGGGAATTGTTATCGGCACGCTGCTTGCGAATACTCTGGGAGAAATTCTTGCAGGTGCCGTGATCGCCTCGTTTGGAGCATCGTCGTTCACATTTGCGGTTAATCCGCTTTCTGCATATATACTGTATCCATTAATGATGGTGTGCTCTGTACTTGTCGCAACCATAATCGGCACATCCGGTGTGCAGCAAATTAAAATATCCGAAAATATAAAGGAGTAATCTATGAAAAAGATTATTATCGGTGAAAATATAGTAAAATCCTTTGGCGCGGGCAAGGAGAAATACAATGTTCTGAATGGAGTGTCTGCCAAAATTGACAAGGGTGAGTTTGTTGCGGTGATGGGACCCTCCGGCTCAGGAAAATCGACACTGATGTTTGCAATGAGCGGAATGGATGGCATTGACGGCGGAAAGATTGCCTTTGACGGTTTAGATTTATCCGCACTCAGCGAAAACGAGCTTTCAGATATACGCAGAACAAAAATGGGGTTTGTATTCCAGCAGCCGACTTTACTGAAAAATTTGAATATCCTTGACAACATTATTCTTCCTTCAATGCGGGACAACAGAAGAAGCGCCCTGAAGATTACCGGGAAAGCAAAAGCGCTTATGAAAAAGACAGGAATTGCGGAACTGGAAAAGCGTGATATTACACAAGTTTCGGGAGGGCAGCTTCAGCGTGTGGGCATATGCCGTGCGCTGATGAACAATCCAACAATTATTTTCGGTGATGAGCCGACTGGTGCGCTTAATTCAAAATCCGCGCAGGAGATCATGGACATTTTTTCGGAAATCAATGCGGAAGGAACTACGGTTATGCTTGTAACTCATGATGCCAAGGTGGCGGCTAGGACGGAGCGGATTATGTTTATGCGTGACGGAAATATTGTGAGCGAGCTGCGGCTGCCGAAATTTGGCGGCACTAATATGGATGACAGGATCGCAAGAGTCACTGAGAAAATGCGGGATATCGGAATTTGATGATCATTATCCACGCAGAGCAGTGCTCGGGTTATATGCATATTTTCTTCCGGGGAGTCATAGGCTGGGACAAAACGTCCTGTGCATTGACCTTGTGCGGGACGGACTAACGAACCGTTTCTGCCAGGGAGGAAGAACGTCATGAAGACGGATAGAGCGGCGATTATACTGGCCTGCATTGCTGTAGTTATCGGCATCGGCAGCACGTACGGACCGGTGAAGGACATGCTGGCCCAGCTTAAGCCGCAGACTGGACTGGCTGTATGGAGCAATGCTGCCACAGAGCGGCGGGATGCTTTGCGCACGCGGATTGAGAACAAGGCAGCCAAGCTGAACAGTCCCGCAGTGGATGCCACGGTTGACCGGGTATGGAAGGCTATTCCGGGCTATAACGGGCTTGAGGTGGATATTGAGGCTACGTACCAGACGGCGCTGCTTCGGGGAACAAATGATCCTCTGAAGCTCCTGTACCGGCAAATACCGCCCAAGGTTTCGCTGAACGACCTGGGAGCGCAGCCGATTTACCGGGGCAACCCGGCCAAGCCGATGGTTTCGCTGATGATCAATGTGGCATGGGGCAATCAATATATTAAGCCGATGCTCGATATTCTTGATCAGGAAAAGGTGAAGGTCACTTTCTTTCTGGATGGAAGCTGGCTCAGCCATAATAAAGAGCTTGCCGCTGAAATGCTGAAGCGCGGACATGAAATGGAGAACCACGCCTATACCCATCCCGATATGAGCACCTTAAGCCGGGCGCGGGCCACCGCCGAAATTGAGAAGACACAGAAGCTCCTGAAGGAGAGCCTTGGAGTCACCAATACCTGGTTTGCTCCGCCATCGGGGGATTTTGATCAGGAGACGGTGGATATTGCCGCTTCCTTGGGGCTGAGAACAGTGCTGTGGACGCTCGATACCGTCGATTGGCGCAATCCGTCGCCGGAATCGGTGATAGCCAAAATCAGCAGCAAGGCGGAGCCGGGAACCCTGGTCCTGATGCATCCGACAGCCTCTTCCTCCAAGGCGCTGCGGGGCATGATCCGGGGGATTCGAGCCAAAGGGCTGCAGCTTGGGACAGTCAGTCAAACGCTCTCAGCAGAGCGTCTGATCCCCGCAGATGTTGAGTGAGCCGCTTATTTCTGGTAGGATAAGAGGCGCGAATACCAAATACAGATAGAAACAGGGCTATGCCAGGAGGACTTAGAAGTGGAAAAAATACTATTATCAAACGGTCTGCGAGTGGTTACCGAGACCATTCCCACGGGCCGATCTGTATCCTTCGGAATCTGGGTCAAAACAGGCTCACGGAACGAGAACCCGCTCAATAACGGGATTTCACATTTTATAGAGCATATGCTTTTTAAAGGAACCGACCGCTACAGCGCCAAGGATATTGCTGAACAGTTCGATGCTATTGGCGGCAATGTCAATGCATTTACCTCCAAGGAATATACATGCTATTATGCAAAAGTGCTCGATGAGCATCTGCCGATTGCCGTGGATGTGCTGGCGGATATGTTCTTCCGCTCACGGATGGATGCGGAAGAGCTGGCGAAGGAAAAAAACGTCATCCTTGAGGAAATTGCCATGTGCGAGGACACACCGGATGATCTGGTGCATGATCTGATGTGTGCTGCCGCCTACGGCGGGCACCCGCTTGCATATACGATTCTGGGCTTGAAGGAACGCCTGCTGGAGATGACACCCGAGGATCTGCGCGCTTATATGAAGCAGCAGTATACAATTGAGAATACGGTCATCAGCGTAGCCGGTAATATCAATGATGGCTTAATCGAGCTGCTGGAGCAGCATTTCGGGTCTTTCGACAATCACGGAGAAGCTTCCGCGCTGACAGCGCCTGATTTTCATGGCGGGCTGCTGTTTCACCGCAAGAAAACCGAGCAAAACCACATTTGCCTTTCCCTGCCGGGCGTCCAAAGCGGTGGTCCGCTGCAATATCCAATGGTGCTGCTGAATAATGCCATCGGGGGCGGAATGAGCTCACGGATGTTCCAGGAGATCCGCGAGAAACGCGGGCTGGCCTATTCGGTATACTCCTACCACAGCTCCCAGGCAGATAGCGGGATGTTCACGGTGTACGCCGGAACTGCGCCGAAGCAGACCAAAGCGGTGACCGAGCTGATCAAAGAAATGATGCATGAGCTGGCTGTCAAGGGACTGAGCGAGGATGAGCTGAGAAAGGGCAAGGAGCAGCTCAAGGGCAGTCTGATCCTTAGCCTGGAGAGCACCAGCAGCCGGATGAACCGTCTGGGCAAAAACGAGCTGATGCTCGGAAGACATGATACACTGGATGAAATGATCGCCAAAATCCAGCAGGTGACCATGGATGATGTCAATCAATTGCTCGACCATATGTTTGCGGAGCCGATCGCGCTGGCGATGGTAGGTTCTACAGACAAAGCTATAGCCAATGTTAGGAGAGATGATCTTGTCTTATTACGTTCAAATTAACAAGCTTCCGGGGAATGAGGATGTGCTGCTGCCCCGCAAAATGTCGGAGCAAGCCTCAGGTTATGACCTGTACGCTGCTGTGGGCGAGCCTGTCGTGCTTGCTCCGGGGGAGCGTACACTTATCCCTACCGGCATATCGCTGGCCATGCCGGACGGCCTGGAGGCACAGATCCGTCCGCGCAGCGGCCTGGCGCTGAAGCATGGCATCACCTGCCTGAACACACCGGGTACCATCGACGCCGATTACCGGGGCGAAATCAAGGTGCTGCTGATCAATCTGGGGCAGGAGCCATTTGCCATTGCCCGCAATGAGCGGATTGCCCAAATGGTATTCCAGGCTGTACCGTCCGTAACGTTGGTCGAAGTGGAGGAGCTGTCCGCAACAGAGCGCGGGGCAGGCGGCTTCGGGCATACGGGCAAATAAGAAAACTGTACGCCGTTCGGTTGATGGGCGGGCGCAGTTTCAGCGCACACTATATAGAAAAGCTTGCGGATGAACGCCGGTAACGGCATAGTCCGCAAGCTTTTTTTTATTCAAATATAAGGACGGCGTCTCCGTTTCCACTTCCAGTAAGTTTTCTGTGACCTATTTGGAGCGCCCAGTAATTCTTCTCCGCTCATCACCCATCCGCAGCCTGCGGCATAAGATGCTCTATAGTCATTAGTGTGCATGTTGAAAGGAGCGTCATCCCTATGCTTACTGGCATCAGGATCGTGTTCCTGGGCGGGGACGCGAGACAGATTGAAGTGATTCGGAAATGTGTGGAAATGGATGCGACGGTAAGCGCCGCCGGGTTCGAAAAGTGGGATGCCCCAAGCCCAGGGGTGAGCCTGGAACAGATGTCGGCAGAGCTGCTAAGCAGTGCGGATGTGCTGGTGCTGCCTACGGTAGGCTGTGATGACGAAGGGAATATCAATGCGCTTTTCTCCAATCATCGTTTACAGTTGCGGGAGGAGCATATCGCGGCGCTGCCGGCACGCTGTACGGTTTATACCGGCATGGCCAAAGGTTATTTGCGCGGGTTGTGCGTTAAGAATTCAATTAAGCTGGTGGAGCTGCTGAACCGGGACGATGTGGCTATATACAACTCTATCCCTACAGCGGAAGGCGCGCTGGTCATGGCCATTCAGAATACGGATTTTACTATTCACGGCTCTACCTCTATGGTGCTGGGTATGGGCAGAACCGGATTTACAATGGCAAGGGCGCTGCAGGGCTTAGGCTCAAGCGTGAAGGTAGGCGTAAGAAAACAAGAGCATTACGCACGCGCCGAGGAGATGGGCTGGAAGCCTTTTATGACCGGAGAGCTGCTGGCTCATGTGGCGGAGGTTGACCTCATTTTCAATACGATTCCAAGCCTAATCATTACCGCGCAGGTGCTCTCGCGTCTTCCCAAGCACTGCGTAATTATTGATCTGGCTTCCGCCCCGGGCGGGTGCGATTTCCGCTATGCGGAAAAACGCGGGATCAAGGCTATGCTGGCACCGGGCTTGCCCGGAATCGTTGCTCCCAAAAGCGCCGGCATCATTATGGCAGGTGCGCTGGTACAGTCGATATCGGACGAGAGTTTGAACAGGGGGGACGAATAAATGGATTGGCATGGAAAAACAGTAGGTTATGCGATTACCGGCTCGCACTGCACGTTTGCAGAGGTTATGCCGCAGATTCAGCGTTTCATGGATGGCGGCGCCAAAGTGGTCCCGATTGTGTCCGCATCCGTGCTGAATACGGATACCCGCTTCGGCACATCGGAAAATTGGTTAAAACAGTTGAAAGAAATAACAGGGAATGATATCATTTCTACAATTGTTGATGCGGAACCGCTGGGTCCTTCCAAGCTGCTGGACGTCTTGACCATCGCTCCCTGCACAGGGAACACGACGAGCAAGCTGGCTAACGCGATGACAGACAGTCCTGTGCTTATGGCTGCCAAGTCACAAATGCGCAACGGGCGTCCGTTGGTGCTGGCGATCTCGACCAATGACGGGCTGGGCCTGAATGCGGCGAACATTGCGAAGCTGCTGGTGACCAAGAATATATATTTTGTGCCGTTTGGCCAGGATAACCCGCAGGGCAAGCCCAATTCGCTTGTGGCGCAGATGGATCTCATTCCCGAGGCCTGTTATGCGGCGTTGCAGGGCAATCAGTTGCAGCCTATGATTATCGAACGGTTTCATTCAGCATAGACAACAGATTCGTTTAATGCAGGCACTCCGACTTATAAGGCTCATATAAGCCGTCCTCAACCTGAGGGCGGTTCAACACTTTAAAAGACCCGGCGCAGCCGTTTCTACTTGTGGAATAATGGTTTGCGTACATATTAGCGTGCTTGCTTAGAGAAGTAATGGAGGAATTATTCATGGGTATTTTGGTGCAAAAATTCGGCGGAACCTCACTTTCCACACCTGCGGCCAGGGAACACGTTATCCGTCATGTCAAACGTGAGCTGGCCAGCGGCTTCAGCCTGGTTGTTGTAGTATCGGCCATGGGCCGCAAGGGTGAGCCATATGCTACGGATACACTGCTGGACTGGGCGGTGCAGAACGGAAATTCGCTGCCGGACCGGGAGAAGGACCTGCTGATGTGCTGCGGGGAGATCATCTCGGCAACAACCTTATGCGGGCTGCTGGAGCAGGAGGGCATCCGCTCGACCGTGCTGACAGGTGCGCAGGCGGGGTTTCTCACAGATAATAACTTCGGCAATGCAAGAATTCTCGATGTGCGGACCGAACGCATTCTGCGTGAATTGCGCGAACAAAAGGTAGTTATTGTAACCGGGTTCCAGGGTCAGACCGAAGCCGGTGATTTCACGACCCTTGGACGCGGTGGAAGCGATACGTCGGCAACGGCGCTTGGCGCGGCACTGCGTGCGGACATGGTTGACATTTATACGGATGTCGATGGAATTCTTACCGCCGATCCGCGGATTGTCGAGGATGCCAAGCAACTGACCTATGTCAGCTACACGGAAATCTGCAACATGGCCTATCAAGGGGCCAAGGTAATTCACCCCCGCGCCGTTGAGATTGCGATGCAGGCTCAGATCCCGGTGCGTGTACGGTCTACATTTTCCGAAGCCGAAGGTACGCTTGTAACCCATCCTGAAGGATTTAGCGATGTTTCGAATGGGGTTGTGGACCGCTATGTTACAGGGATCGCCTATGTCAGCAATGTTACCCAGATTTCGGTCGAGTGTCCGGACGGCAACGGAACCGGCGTGCAATTGCAAATTTTCAAAAGCATGGCCGATAACGGCATCAGCGTGGATTTCATCAATGTGACGCCAAGCGAGGCTCTATATACCGTAAATGACGACAAGTCGGAGCAAGCAATTGCCGCTTTGCAGGAGCTGGGGCTGCGTCCTTCAAGCCTGTCCGGCTGCGCCAAGGTCTCTGTCATCGGCGGCGGCATCAATGGCGTTCCCGGCATTATGGCCCGTATCGTCGAAGCGCTAAGCTCGCAGAATATTCAAATCCTGCAGTCGGCGGACTCCAATACAACCATTTGGGTTCTGGTCAAAAAGGAAGACATGGTGCAGTCGCTGCGCGCATTGCATGCCAAATTTGAATTACACCGCTGACAAGGAGGAATTCAAAGTGGACTTCGGAAGATTAATAACCGCCATGGTGACCCCCTTTGACGGGGGTGGAGAGATCAACTGGGAAGCCGCCTCACGGCTTGTCGATTACCTCATAGAGGAGCAGAAATCCGAAGCGCTCGTAGTTTGCGGAACGACTGGAGAATCCCCCACCTTAAGCGATGAAGAGAAGCTTGAACTGTTTGCTTTTGTACTGGGGAAGGCTGCCGGACGCTGCAAAATTATTGCGGGAACCGGCAGCAACAATACCAGACATTCTATACATTTGACGAAGGAAGCGGAGAAAATCGGTGTGGACGGCGTGCTTTTGGTCGTTCCATATTACAACAAACCGAACCAGGAAGGGCTGTACCAGCATTTTGCAGCCATAGCCTCTGAGACTTCATTGCCGGTTATATTGTACAATGTGCCTAGCCGAACCGGAGTAAGCATGAGTGCGAAGACGACTTTGCGGCTGGCAGAAATTCCGAACATTGTGGCTACCAAAGAATGTGCTTCCGTTGACCAGATTACATGGATTGCTTCCGCTTGTCCTCAGAATTTCCGCGTCTATTCCGGGGATGATTCCGCAGGTCTTGCTGCGCTTGCCGTCGGAGGCCACGGAATCATTAGTGTAGCCAGCCACGTGGTCGGGGCGGAGATGGCAGAGATGATCAATGCCTTTATCTCAGGAAATGTGCAGCGGGCTGGTGAGCTTCACCGCAAGCTGTTTCCTGTGTTCAAGGGTTTATTTGAATGTCCGCAGCCGTTGCCGAATCCATCGGCGGTGAAATATGCGCTGGGACTGCGCGGGCAGAATGTCGGCTCTGTAAGGCTTCCGCTCGTTCCACCCACTGAAGACGAGGCGGCATATATTGCGGGGCTGCTGAAATAAGACAGAACTTGAATTCCAGACTGGCATTCCTATCCCAGGAGCGCCGGTCTTTTTTATGTTTGTTAAATGTCAAAATCGTAAACGCTGTATTAACTCTGGACCCCGATTTCTGTAGTTTTTTTCGGCTGGAAAGCCTGAATTCTAAGGAAAGAATAGGCATTCGGCGGTGATGACTTGTCTTTTGGCAAAAAAATCATGTATAATGTCCTTAAGTGACTGGGTGCGGTTAAAATTAAATATGCGGTAATCTTCCGTCAATGTATTTTTACATTGTGAGACAGGATAGGTCCTTGATTAAGTCTGCGCTAATGATGCCAGATTTCCGCGCAAGGGGCGCGGACGGTGAATTTTGACGGCGTTTGTCCGCTTCATTCAAGGTTATTCACTGCCCGATTCGGGAGCTATTTGCAGTGCGGAATGGTATAGACTTATGGAATTTCTGTTTTTAGTGGGAGTTATTGGCAGTTTGAAAATGTGTTCAGCGCCGCTGAAATAATGAAGCTTATTGTTTTGCAAATAAAAGTATGACGTCCAACATCATAGGAGGGTTAGATTCATTTGTCCAAAAAAAACAACAACGATAAATTGACGATTTTCGCTTTGGGCGGAGTCGGCGAGATCGGGAAAAACATGTATGTGATTCAATACGGAAACGACATTGTAGTCGTGGATGCGGGGCTTAAGTTCCCGGAAGAGGATATGCTCGGTATTGATATTGTTATCCCTGACATCTCATATTTGACAGAGAACCGTGACAAGGTAAGAGGGATTGTGCTTACCCACGGCCATGAGGATCACATCGGCGGCTTGTCTTATGTGCTCAAGAACCTGAATGTTCCGGTTTACGGTACAAGACTTACCTTGGGGCTTGTTGAGAATAAGCTCAAGGAAGCGAACCTGCTCGGTGAAACAAAACGTATTCTTATCAATGAAGATTCGGAAATTGAGCTGGGCACGTCGCTCAAAGTGACTTTCTTCAGAACAAATCACAGCATTCCTGACTCGATTGGTGTGTGCATCGAAACACCGGAAGGCAGTGTCGTTCATACAGGCGACTTTAAATTTGACCACACCCCAGTCAACGGTCAATATGCCAACCTGCACCGGATGGCTGAAATCGGGCAGAAGGGCGTGCTTGCGCTCCTCTCGGACAGTACCAACGCCGAGAAGCCCGGCTTCACTCCTTCGGAGAAAAATGTCGGCATCGTTCTGGAGGATATTTTCCGCAAAGCAGATCAGCGGGTGGTTGTCGCAACCTTCGCCTCTAACGTGCACCGTATTCAGCAGGTGGTCAACGCTGCCGAATCAACCGGCCGTAAGATTACTGTAATTGGCCGCAGCATGGTTAACGTAGTGTCCATTGCTTCGGAGCTGGGATACCTGAACGTGCCGGACGGCATGCTGATTGAACCTGAGGAAATGAACAGAATGGCCGCCAACCGTGTAGTTGTTCTGTGCACTGGCAGCCAAGGCGAGCCGATGTCGGCGCTGACCCGCATGGCGCGCTCCAGCCACCGCAAGGTGGATATCCTGCCGGGCGATACGGTAATTATTGCCGCAACACCGGTACCGGGCAATGAGAAATATGTCGGCCGTACGATTGACGAATTGTTCCGTCTTGGCGCCAATGTAATTTACAGCGGCTCCAACTCCGGCGTTCACGTCTCCGGCCACGGCAGCCAGGAAGAGCTGAAGCTGATGCTCAATCTGATGAAGCCGAAATATTTCATTCCAATTCACGGTGAATACCGGATGCAGCGCAAGCATGCACTGCTTGCAGAATCCGTTGGAGTAGACCCGAGCAACATCTTCATCACAGAATTGGGTGAAGTGATTGAGATTTTCGGCGGTGCGGCACGCAGAGCCGGGAAGGTGACAGCAGGCAATGTGCTGATTGACGGATTAGGTGTAGGCGATGTAGGCAACATTGTATTGCGTGACCGCAAGCTGCTGTCCCAGGACGGCATTCTGGTAGTGGTGGTTACGCTTAGCAAGCAGAATGGCGCTATCGTCTCCGGACCGGATATCATCTCCCGTGGGTTCGTCTATGTACGGGAATCCGAAGGTCTTCTTGACGAAGCCAACCGGATCGTCTCCGGCACTCTCCAGCGCCTGATGAGCGAGAAAGTTAATGAGTGGGCATCGCTTAAGACAAGTGTCAAGGATTCGCTTGGACGTTTCCTCTATGAGCAAACCCGCCGCAGACCGATGATCCTTCCGATCATCATGGAAGTATAATTTAGAAGCTAACGTTAACAAATTATATAAGCAGGGCCAAGGCCCCTTCTCCCCGGAAATATTGGACGGTTTCCAGGGGAGGAGGGGTTTTTATATGTTAAAGGAGTGCATAACGGAGTCGCCTGGAATGTCATACTAGTGAAGATTAGTATGCCTCCAGCTAAAAAAGTGCTGCAGGCGGAAAGGGAGTGCTGCGAACGATGGATGTAACAGAAGGAACTAATAACAGCGCAAACGGGGAGACTCTTCCTGACGAGGGGAAACCGGGGAGCGTTGAGCCTGTTCTCCCGGAAGCGGTAGGTACTGTGAAGGAGCTGGGCGTGGCGGCGGTTCCGGCGGGAGAACCAGACATTTTTTGCATGACAATTATCGGGCAGATTGAAGGGCATTTTGTCCTGCCTCCGCATAACAAAACGACCAAATACGAGCATATTATTCCTCAACTGGTGGCCGCCGAACAGAACAAAAATATTAAAGGCCTGCTGATTATTCTCAATACAGTTGGCGGCGATGTGGAAGCCGGATTGGCAATTGCAGAGATGATTGCGTCTTTGTCGAAGCCGACAGTAACGGTAGTCATCGGCGGCGGACACAGCATTGGTGTTCCGATTGCGGTATCCTCCAGCTATTCCATCATTGCCGAAAGCGCAACGATGACTATACATCCCATCCGAATGAACGGTCTGGTAATCGGAGTGCCGCAGACGTTCGAATATATGGAGCGGATGCAGGAGCGGATGGTGCGGTTTGTAACCTCGCATTCACGGATTTCCGAGAAGCAGTTCAAGGATCTGATGTTCCAGACCGGGGAATTGAACCGCGATATTGGTACGGCTGTGGGCGGAGCGGATGCTGTCAAATATGGCTTGATGGATGAGGTTGGTGGCATCGGCGCCGCACTGAGCCGGCTGAACGGTATGATTGCCGGAAATAGCTCTTCGTCGGCGGAGCCTTTGATACAGGGAGGATTGACCCAATGACCTTATATTCTGTGGTACCAGTGGAGCAGGTGTTTGAAGGGGCAATCAGCTTTGTCCAGCCGCTGCAGGAGGTGAGCATCCAGGGCCTGCTGATGCAGGTGGAGCCGCTGGAACGGGGCCAGGCGAGAATCGTCAGGCTGCTGAATTGTCCGCTGCAGAAATATCTCGACCCGGCGTTCTCCCCGGGAGCGATTATCAGCTACGATAAATAATTCTGTTCATTCCAAGCCTATACAAAAAGGCGAACAGAGTGCCAGAAAGATGCATTTTTTTACAAAAGAGAACATAGGTACGCCACGCCATTATATGGTATAATAGTGTTCCGGGGGTGGCTGGTGTGGCTAAACGAAGAAAAAAGAAGAAGAAAAAAGCGCTGCTCGGCAGCGTTTTGAAATATGAAATCTACGGGATTATGCTGATCACCTTATCCGTGATTGCTCTATCCGGTGAGGCGGCGGTAGGGCGCTCTCTTTCCAGTATGGCAGGGTATTTGCTCGGGAGATTTTATTTTGTGCTGCCGCTGATTGGTATTTTTTACGGTTTGATGGTGATGATTCACAGAAGGTGGCCTTCCTCCTGGAATAGCCGCCATTCCGGTGTGCTGCTGCTTGTGCTGTCTATGTGCCTCATGAGCACGATATCGGCGATGGAGCAGAAGCTGGGCCCATTGTCAATGCTGCATCCAGGCAATGTGCTTGCACAAATACATAACGACCTGTCGGGTGCGCTCTCGTCAGGCTCCAGCGACAACAATGTGTATATGCTGGGCAAGGATATCAGCGGAGGATATCTTGGAGCATTGGAGTATGCGGTATTGCTGTGGCTGTTCGGCAGTCTTGGGGCCAAGCTTCTGATGATTGTTATGCTGGCGATCAGCTTCATGCTGATTACGAACCTGTCTTATGTTGAGCTGTTCTCCCTGCTGCGGAGCCGGACGGTGAAGCTGGCGGAGGGCATCCGGCGGAAGGCGGCCAACCGGCCTGCTGCGGTACCGGTAACATCAAGAGCTGCCAGAGCATCTGCTCCACAGCCTGTGCAGGATGACGACGAGGAAGAAGAGGACGAGGAGCAATTGCCTCGCCGGAGCCAGCCGCAATTCTTGCGGAGAATTGGAGGCTGGTTCAGCGGAGCTCCACGGGCCGGCGGGCCAGCCGCCGAGACCGAACGTGAGGATCAGACGGATTCAGATGTTGTAGCGGCGGGTGCATCTTCAATGCCGATTATCTCAGGGATTCGTAATGATAACCTGTCCCAGCTTGACGATGATGAAGATTATTTCGGTGATGATGTAGAGCCTGCATCTCCCATCATCCGTGATTTCTTCGAGCATATCCGCTCGGAAGGACTGAATGCTGAAGACCGTGAAGAGTGGGGGGAGTTCTCTCCTGCTGCGCGGAACGGAGGCGCCAGAGCCGCTGATGTCGTTAGCAGCCCTCCAAATGCTCTGCCTGTGGATGACGAATTGCCGGAGGAGCAGGCCGCGGTTCAATTGGACGGACTGCCCGATACGGCTGCAGGAGGAGGAGAAGATGCTCCTGCTCCGCCGCCACCGCCTAAGCCCTACAAGCTGCCTCCATTCCGCCTTTTGGCGAAGCCTAACAATGGAGGCAAAGCTGGTGATCAGAATGATTACATGCAGACAGCACGTAAGCTTGAGGCGACGCTGGAAAGCTTTGGAGTGAGGGCCAAGGTGCTCGAGGTTGTCAGGGGACCGGCGGTTACACGGTATGAAATTCAGCCTGATATCGGGGTGAAGGTGAGCCGGATCGTTAATTTGACCGACGATATTGCGCTTGCGCTTGCAGCTAAGGATATCCGTATGGAAGCACCGATACCAGGCAAGTCGGCCATTGGGATAGAGGTGCCTAATCCCGAGGTCTCTATCGTAACGATGCGGGAGGTTATGGAGACGCAGATTTTCCAGGATGCCGAATCCAGGCTGTCGATTGCCTTCGGGCGTGATATATCCGGCCAGACCATTGTGGGGAATTTGGCCAAGATGCCCCATCTGCTGGTTGCGGGAGCAACAGGCTCCGGGAAGTCGGTTTGCATCAACGGCATTATCACCAGTATTTTATACAAGGCCAAGCCCAATGAAGTCAAATTCCTGATGGTTGATCCCAAGATGGTGGAGCTTAATGTGTACAACGGGATTCCCCATCTGCTTGCACCGGTGGTTACAGATCCCAAACGTGCGAGCCTGGCCTTGAAGAAGATCGTGGTGGAAATGGAGAAACGATATGAGCTGTTCTCCAATTCGGGTACACGCAATGTGGAAGGCTACAATAATCTCATGAAGGATAACCCGGCGGCGGTGCTGCCCTATATTGTTGTTATTGTGGACGAGCTTGCCGATTTGATGATGGTTGCGGCGAACGATGTTGAGGATGCGATCTGCCGGCTTGCACAGATGGCGCGTGCAGCGGGAATTCACTTGATTATTGCTACCCAGCGTCCGTCTGTCGATGTTATTACCGGGCTGATCAAAGCTAACATCCCTTCGAGAATTGCCTTCGGCGTATCGTCGAATGTCGATTCACGGACCATTCTGGATATGCCTGGTGCAGAGAAGCTGCTTGGACGTGGGGACATGCTGTTCCTGCCAATGGGCGCTTCCAAGCCTACACGTGTGCAGGGCGCTTTTATGAGCGATCAGGAAGTCGAAACCATTGTGCAGTATGTCAGCAGCCAGGGCGAAGCTAATTACGATGAATCCATCGTCCCTGAAGTGGATGAGACAGTGGCAGAGGATGAGGAGCCGCAGGATGAGCTGTATGATCAGGCGGTACAGATTGTCCTGGAAGCGAAGCAGGCCTCGGTATCCCTGCTTCAGCGGCGCATGCGTGTCGGCTATACGCGCGCGGCCAGACTCATTGACTCAATGGAGGCCCGTGGGGTCATCGGGCCGTACGAGGGCAGCAAGCCGCGTGAGGTGCTGATGTCCCTGGAGCAATTTCAGCATAACCGGATCAGTTCATAATCGGTACGGAACGTCTTTGCCAAGCACTCTTTCCCAAGTGGGGAGGGTGCTTTTTTGTTGTGGTACTGGGTGGAGCGGCCTTAAGTCTTGTGATTCCAGACAAGTAATGCATAGGATGTCCTGCCAGTCGTCATAATAACTTTATCCATCCATGCAGAACTTACAGGAGAAAGGTAGAGCGATCCCTTATGAAAAAGCATAAGCAGTGGGTAATTGCCGCACTAACCCTTGCGCTGGCGGCCGCGCCGTTTGCCGGCACGCCCGCTAAGGAACATGGCGTAGTCTATGCAAATCAGCATAATAACACATCTGGTATCAAGGAGAACACCATACCGGAAGGACAGGTGTTGCCAGCTTTCGGGACAACTCCGCTTCAGTTGGGTTCTTCCGGAAAGGATGTTTATGAGCTGCAGGGAAGACTGAAGTATCTCGGGTTTTATGCAGGAGCCATTGACAGCGAATTTGGGAGCAAGACCAAAAATGCGGTAACCTGGTTCCAGTGGAAATTCGGCATGCCGGCAGATGGCGTTGTAGGCGCCAAAACAAAGCTGAAGCTGTATAATGCGACGAAAGCCTGGCGGCCGACAGAGACGTCTACAAAAACGGCAAATAATACAGGCGGTAACAATGCTGATGCAGGCAACTCGAATAAGGCGGAGCTAAGCTCCGGCAACACTATGGGGCTGTCTGAAAATGATCTCAAGATTATGGCGAACGCGGTATACGGAGAATCGCGGGGGGAACCGTTTGAAGGCCAGGTAGCCGTTGCGGCTGTAATTCTGAACCGCGTCAAATCGCCCAGCTTTCCGAACACGCCTTCGGGTGTGATTTTTCAGCCAGGCGCCTTCACTGCGGTAGCTGACGGCCAGATTTATCTGGAGCCTAACGAACAGGCCCGCAAGGCTGTGCAGCTTGCGCTAAATGGATGGGACCCTTCCGGCGGCTGCATCTATTATTTTAATCCGAAGACGGCCACCTCCAAATGGATCTGGACCCGTCCGCAAGTGAAGACGATTGGACAGCATATTTTCTGCATGTAACTATGAATATGCAGGCCATAGAGCAACCGGTATGTTCCTTCCGGTTGCTTCCTTACTTTGGAATGGTTTAGAATGGATAATACTTCATAAACTTGTTGTATACAGATTGAACTTAAGAATCCGGCTTGCCCTCTTAAGTTCAGCTTATATTGCAGTTATCCACGCCGTAAAGGGGTTTTGGACTTGACAAATAATGGATTTCAACATGGCAGCGCCGCAGGCATGCGTATTCATGTTTTGCCGACAAAGGCGTTCAAGACATTCGCTATCTCACTTTATGCCGGTGTTCCGCTCGATGAGAGTACGGTTACTTCCACGGCTCTTGTTCCTTTCGTGCTGCGGAGAGGGACAGCGACTTACCCGGAAACGACTCAATTCCGTGAACGGCTTGAAGAGCTGTACGGTGCCGGATTCGGCTTTGACATTTACAAAAGAGGCGATTACCAGATTGTTCAATTCCGCATGGATACAATCAATGATTCCTTCGTGCAGAGCAAGGAGAGCCTGCTTGGTGAATCCTTTGCTTTTCTTGGAGAGGTGTTAACCCGTCCACTGCTGGAGGATGGAAGCTTCCGCGCTTCCTATGTAGCTACAGAACGCGAGACGGTGCGTAAGAAGCTGGAGTCAATCGTGAATGATAAAATCCGCTATGCGGCAGAACGGTGCATTGAGGAAATGTGCCGCAAGGAGCCTTACCGTCTGCATCCCCTCGGCCAAAGAGCCGATCTTGACGGCATTACGCCGGAATCGCTTTATGAGTCCTATAATTCATGGCTGAACGGGGCCATACTGGATTTGTATGTGGTCGGTGACACAACGCCGGAGGAAGTGGAGAAGCTGGTGATCCGCCATTTTGGCCGCGCCCATACCGAAACTGCCGCCTATTCCTCGGATTTTACACTGGTAACGGTTGCTGAAGTCCGTACGGTTGAAGAGAAGCTTGATGTGAACCAGGGCAAGCTCAATATGGGACTGCGCACCTCAATCACTTACAAGGACGACCGCTATGCTTCTGCGCTGATGTATAACGGCATTCTGGGCGGCTATCCGCACTCCAAGCTGTTTGTCAATGTGCGTGAGAAGGAGAGTCTGGCTTATTACGCTTCTTCGCGTTACGACGGGCATAAAGGCATTGGCACGATCCAATCGGGAATTGAAACGCAGAATTACGGCAAAGCGGTGGATATTATCCGCAAGCAGCTTGATGAGCTGAAGGCCGGCAATATCAGTGATCTGGAGCTTAGCCAGACCAAAGCCATGATCCGCAATCTGCTTTCCGAAATTCAGGATTCCGCTTTTGAAATGATTTCCTTTGATTTCAACCGCCAATTGTCCGGAAAAGACCGCTCCGCGCAGGAGCTGCTGACCCAGGTGGACGGCACGGGAGCGGAGGATGTGAAGGCTGCGGCAGGCACATTCGAGCTGGATACGATTTATTTCCTGACGGGGAAGGAGGAATAGCGGTGGAAAAGATTCATTACGAGAAGCTTCAGGAGACACTGTATCACGAGGTTATGGATAACGGTCTGCAGGTGTATGTGTTGCCGAAACCGGCTTTTCTCAAAACCTATGCCACCTTTGCCACCAAATATGGCTCTGTGGACAATCACTTCAAGGTTGCAGGCGGCGAAGAAACAACAGTGCCAGACGGCATAGCCCACTTTCTGGAGCACAAAATGTTCGAGGAGCCGGAAGGCGATATTTTTGCCACTTTTGCCTCTAACGGGGCTTCAGCGAATGCTTTTACCAGCTTTGATCAGACGGTTTACCTCTTCTCTGCTACGGAGAATATCGAGACCAATCTGAGCACGCTTGTGGATTTTGTGCAGCGGCCTTATTTCACCGATGAGAATGTGGAAAAGGAAAAAGGAATTATCGGCCAGGAAATCAATATGTATGCAGATAATCCGGATTGGCGCGTGTACTTCGGCTTGATCGAGGCGATGTACGCCAAACATCCGGTTCACATTGACATTGCCGGAACCATCGAGTCCATCGCAACAATCACCAAAGAAACATTGTATACCTGCTACAATTCCTTTTACCATCCCAGCAATATGCTGCTGTTCGTCGTTGGCGGCGTAGAGCCGGAAAAGGTATTCGAGCTGGTCCGCAGCAATCAGAATGCCAAATCCTATGGCAAGCAGGGTGAGATCGAACGCCTCTTCGAGGAAGAGCCGGTTCAAGTAGCTACTAAAGTGAAGGAAACTAAGCTGGCCGTGTCGATGCCGAAGCTCCTCTTCGGATTTAAGGAGAAGTCGGAGGGACTGGTCGGAGAAGCAGCAGTCCGCCGTGATCTGACAACCAAGCTGATGCTTGATTTGCTGCTGGGCAGCAGTACGTCGCTGTATCAGAAGCTCTATGACGAGGAGCTCATCTCCGACAGCTTCGGGCACGAGTTCAACAGCTCACCGCAATATGCATTTTCAGCTATCGGCGGAGATACCAAGGACCCGGACCTGCTGCTCAAGCGGATTAAGGAAGAAATTAATCTTGTGCTTGAAACGGGCTTTGCAGTGAAGGATTTCCAGCGTGCCCGCAAAAAGAAAATCGGCGGCTATCTGCGCATGCTGAACTCGCCGGAGAGCATTGCCCATGAATTCACACGTTACCAGTTCCGTGGCGGAGATCTGTTCGAAGTGCTCCCGCTGTATGAAGCGATCACACTTGAAGAAGTCAATGCCCGCTTGCGCGCGCATGTGGACTGGGAACAACTGGCCGTGTCGCTCGTGGTGAGCCCTTAATGGCGCTTCCCTTAGAGAACAGCAAGCCAATCGGGGAAATGACAGTGCTGATTACCGGAGGCAGCGGTGGGATCGGCGGTGCGATTGCCGAGCGTTTTGCTTCCGTAGGAATGAATATTGTAATCCATTATATGAATTCGCACGAAGCGGCGAATGATGTGGCCCGGCGCTGTATGGCGCTTGGGGCCAGGGTAATGACGGTGGCGGCGGATATGAAAGACCGCAGCCAGCTTGAGCGTATGGCGGAAAGACTTGCGGGCAGCGGCATGCAGCCGGATATTCTGGTAAATAATGCCGGAAAGGCGCATTACGGCATGCTTGCTGACGTTACGGAGGAGGAATGGGATGATATCATGGCAGTCAATCTGAAGGGCACTTTTATGTGCAGTCAGATTTTCATGCCTTATATGGTTTCCCAGCGTTACGGGCGGATTATCAATGTCTCCTCCGTCTGGGGCATCTCCGGCGCTTCCTGCGAAGTGGCCTACTCCGCCAGCAAAGGCGGTGTGAATGCTTTTACCAAAGCGCTCGCCAAGGAATTGGCGCCTTCAGGGGTTACAGTCAACGCCGTAGCACCGGGAGCGGTTCATACGGCAATGCTGGGCAATCTGCAGGAGGATGAGATGCGCATGCTGGAGGAGGAGATTCCGGCGGGGCGTCTGGCTACCCCTGGAGAGATCTCCTCGCTGGTTTATTTTCTTGCACTCCCCGAATCCGGTTATATCACCGGACAGATCATCAGCCCGAACGGTGGTTGGATTACCTGAAGCTTGCCATGTGCTGCTTGGAGAAATGCTCCAGCATAAGAACGTCCGGCGCGAGACATATTATAACTGTTGCTTTTAAATCTCACGTAATCCATAACATTTTGAGGAGGATTTAAGATGTCAACAGACTCTGTAGTGAAAAACTTTGATACCTGGAAAAGCTTCTTGGGCGAACGGGTCATTCAGGCTGAGAAAATGGGGATGAGTGAAGAGACCATCTCCAAGCTGGCTTTTGAAATCGGGGAATTCCTTGATAAGAAAGTTGATCCGGGGAACTATTCCAATCGGGCAATCAAAGAGCTGTGGGATGTCGGCACGGATGACGAGAAGCACACCATTGCTTCCCTCATGGTCAAGCTGGCGAAGAAAAACGCATAGCATGCGGAATGAGCTCCCCCTGCGGGAGCTTTTCTGCAATTATTACAGAGGTGAACTTGCCTTTCAATTTCATTTTATATATCATTAACATGACCCGTGTTTAAGAGCACTTTGCGGATGCCGTCCTTCTAAGGACGGCATAACCGTTTCTACTCGACGTATAGCAAAGTTATGGGAAAAGGAATCTATGAGGTGCAATCGTGGAATTTAAACAATGGTATATGGAGTATAAGATACATAAGAACAGACCCGGTCTGCTTGGTGATATCGCTTCAATGCTCGGAATGCTGGAGGTCAACATCCTCACCATTAACGGGGTAGAAGGCAAAACCCGTGGGATGCTGCTGGAAACCAGCGACGATGAGAAGATCATGCTGATGGGCGAAATGCTCAAAAAAGTAGATAATATAACGGTTACGGCCTTGCGTTCGCCACGGCTTGTGGATAAGCTTGCCGTCCGGCATGGACGTTATATTGACCGTGATTCCGATGACCGCAAAACCTTCCGTTTTACGCGGGATGAGCTTGGGCTGCTGGTTGATTTCCTTGGTGAGCTTTTTAAGAGAGACGGAAATCAGGTTATCGGCCTGCGTGGCATGCCACGTGTCGGCAAGACGGAATCCATTATCGCCGGCAGCGTCTGTGCGATGAAACGCTGGACCTTTGTCTCTTCAACTCTGCTGCGGCAAACGGTTCGCAGCCAGCTTGCCGAGGATGAGATGAATCCGCATAATGTGTTTATCATTGACGGGATCGTCAGCACGATCCGCTCCAATGAGAAGCATTACAACCTGCTGCAGCAGGTGATGAATATGCCCAGCACGAAGGTGATCGAGCACCCGGATATTTTTGTGCGGGAATCCGGCTACACCTATGATGATTTGGATATCATTATTGAGCTGCGTAACACACCCAGCGAAGAGATATTGTACGACTCGTTTACGACGAGCTACAGTGATGATCTATAGAAACACAAGCTATTTCTACAATACTTTTAGGAGGTGATGGTATGTCGGAACTGGGCCGGCATTTGAAGGAGGCGCGTCTGCAGAAAGGGATGAGCCTTGATGATGTCCAGGAAGTAACGAAAATTCGCAAAAAATATTTGGAAGCCATCGAAGCGGGGGATTATAAGGTGCTCCCGGGAAGTTTTTATGTCCGGGCGTTCATCAAAACCTATGCAGAGGCGGTCGGTGTCAATCCCGATGAGCTGATAGAGGAACATGGCAGCGTACCTGCTGCTGCTCCTCCGGAAGACACTGCAATGGAGACCGTTATTCAGAAGCGCAGCCGCAAGCCTGAACCTGAACGGAACGCGAAGTGGCTGCCTACACTCCTGATGTGGACCTTTCCTGTATTGATTATTGCGGTGATTTATTGGTATGCCTCTTCCAATATGAACAAATCAGATCCCAATAAAACTGATCCGGCCAACTTGACTGCTGTGACACAGGACCCTTTGGCTGTGAAGCCATCGCCAACGGCGGCAGGAGGCGGGGCAGCAATTCCTTCAGCTTCGGCAGCGACGGATACCGCTACAGCTACTCCTGAGACCACTGTTGCTCCTTCATCAACGCCGCTTCCGTCGCCTTCCGCACAAGGAGGGATTACAGTTGTGCAGGATCGAAAATCGGGGAAAACGACGGTGTTCAAGGTTACCGATCCTGCCGGAAGCGCAGTGCAGGTTCAGATTGCCGCAACCGGGGTAAGCTGGCTTGAGGTCTACAAGGGCGTGAACTCCAAAGGCGAGAAGCTGAGCTTCGGCAATACCGCAGCCGGTAATAATCTCACCTTTACCCTCGACAGTGCAGGGATGTATATCAAATCCGGGTATTCTCCTGCTACGGAAATTACAGTTAATGGACAAGTTATCACTGATGGCAAAAGTTCCTCCCGCCTCCTCCTTGAACTGGATGAAGGTACAGGAGCACAGGACAATGCTGCACCGACCCAGGAGAACGTCACTACCCAATAATACATTTGAAGTATAGGCTTTGGGATTTTGGAGAACCTATGAATGACTTACAGTTCTTACACCAAAGCGAGGTGCATCTGCTCATGACTGTTAGCTGGATCGTAACAGGACTGGGGATTATCGTCAGTCTCCTCGGGTATTATTTGACACCGAGTGCCTGGGGGTATGGTATTTTGGGATTTGGACTGGCACATGTTCTGCTGGGGATTCTGGATATGTTCCGGGCTCCTACGCGCAGCAGACAATAGCCTGGCTGCTTAACAAAACTGGCTCCACATTGTGGGGCTGTTTTGTTTGAGCAGATAAGACTTTATATGTTTTACGACATAACCGGTCCCGGTTCATAATTAGACTTGAGAGCTTCTTTCTCATATAATAGGAACAGAATAATTGTAAGCAAAGGACGTGGAGTAATGAGTTCGGAAAGTTCATTTGATATCGTATCCAAGATGGATATGCAGGAGTTGACGAATGCGGTTCACCAGACAGAGAAAGAGATTGATAACCGCTTTGATTTCAAGAACAGCAAGAGCAGCTTGAAGCTGGAGAAGGATGCGCTGGTTATTGCTTCAGAGGACGAATACAAGCTTAATGCGGTCATTGATATTTTGCAGTCGAAGATGGTCAAACGCGGCATTACGCTGAAGAATCTGGATTTTGGCAAAATTGAGCCGGCTTCCCTTGGGACTGTACGCCAGCGTCTCGGCCTCAAACAAGGAATTGATCAAGAAAATGCCAAAAAAATCAACATTCTGATCCGCGACTCCAAGTTGAAGGTGAAGAGTCAAATACAAGGTGATCAAATCCGCGTAACCGGCAAGAGCCGGGACGATTTGCAGCAAATTATCCAGCTTCTGCGGAAAGCCGATTTGCCGCTGGACCTGCAGTTTAACAATTTAAAGTAAGCTTTTGTACCCCGCAGTGCTCATGCACTTCTCTTCCGCGGGGTGTTTTCGTGAATATCGGATTCGTATGGATCAAGGGAGGAACCTCTGTTGAATTTGCCCAACCGCATTACGCTTGCTCGTATTTGTCTTATCCCTATTATGATGTTCTTTTTGCTGGTGAATTTCAGCTTTTATCCGGAACCGATACATTGGGGATCTTTTCAGCTTTCTTTTAACCATCTGATCGCAGCGGTAATTTTTCTGCTTGCGGCCAGTACGGATGGTATAGACGGTTACATAGCCCGGAAATATAACATGGTCACCAATCTTGGCAAGCTGCTTGATCCCCTTGCGGACAAGCTGCTCGTCTCTGCAGTGCTGATCTCCCTGGTGGAGCTGGGCAGATGCGATTCATGGATCGCCATCGTCATTATCAGCCGTGAATTTGCGGTAACCGGACTGCGGCAGGTCGCGCTTCTTGAAGGAAAAGTGGTTGCCGCCAGCAAATGGGGTAAATTAAAAACCGTGGTGCAGATTGTTGCTATTTCACTTCTGCTGCTTAATAATTTCCCGTTTCAGTTCGTCAGCATTCCTGTGGACGATATTGCAATCTGGGCAGCGGCGGTCATCACTATTATCTCCGGAATTGATTATTTCGTGAAGAATAAGGACCTGCTTGAGCTTCATAACGCCTAATCACAAAGAGCGGAATTCCTTGTTTACTCTACACCCAGGAGGCGAAAGTAAGTTTATGAAAGCAGAGATTATTGCCGTCGGCACAGAGCTTTTGCTCGGACAGATTGTTAACAGCAATGCCCAGTTCCTATCGGTAGAGCTGGCGGCGCTGGGAATTGATGTGTACTTTCAGACCGTAGTCGGAGATAACAGCAGCCGTCTTCAGCAGGCGATTGAAATCGCCCGCAGCCGTGCAGATGTTATTCTGTTTACCGGTGGAATCGGTCCGACTGAGGATGACCTGACCAAAGATGCCCTGGCTGTATCTCTAGGCCGTTCATTGCATATTGACCAGCTTGCGATGGACCATGTGCAGCGCTTTTTTGACGAGCGGAAGATTGTGATGACCGAGAATAACCGCAAGCAGGCACTTATCATCGAAGGCACAACGCCGCTTTCGAACTCAACAGGCCTTGCTGTAGGTCTTGCGCTTGAAGACAAGGATAAGTATTACATCGTTCTTCCCGGGCCGCCCCGGGAAATGAAGCCCATGTTCACGGATCAGGCCAAGCCTTGGCTGCTGCAGCATGTGCTGACGAATGAAATGCCGATCTACTCCAAGATGCTTAAATTCGCCGGCATCGGGGAATCGCTGCTTGAGGATAAGCTGATTCATTTGATCCGGGGCCAGAGTGATCCAACCCTGGCGCCTTATGCGAAGGAGGGGGAGGTGACGGTCCGTATCTCCACCAAAGCCCCTTCTGAACGCGAGGCCATGCAGAAGCTGGACGTGCTGGAGAAGACGATTCAGGAAATCCTGCCGGAGCATATGTATGCCAACATAGATGTGCCGCTGGAGCAGTTGATTGTTGATTGGATGGCAGATGCGGGCCTGACCTTAAGTGCGGCGGAGAGCTGTACGGGCGGCCTGCTGATGGAGAGCATAACGAATATACCAGGCAGCGCCGCCATGTTTGCCGGGGGGATCGTTTGCTATTCCAATGATATGAAGAAAAAGCTGCTGAATGTGCCTGCCGCACTGCTGGAAGGTCCCGATGCTCCCGGCGCGGTCAGCCGCGAGGTGGCTGAGGTGCTGGCGGACCAGGTGAGGATGACAGCCGACAGTGACTTTGGATTATCAGTTACCGGCGTCGCTGGTCCGGGGTATTCGGAACGCAAGCCGGTAGGCCTTGTATTTGTCGGTCTGGCCGAACGCGGCCGCCCTACGGAGGTATATGAGCTTAATCTCAAAGGAACGCGTGAAAACATCCGTCTTCGGACCGTCAAGGCGCTGCTGTACCGCCTCTGGCGCAGGCTGGAGGATCGCAAGGTAGCAACCCCGCTTGAGGGAACAGCCTTGCAATAACCTTCTGGCCCGGTATATAATTCATCTATACGGAAGAACCGTGGCACTGAGAGATCTTTGCTGCGGTTTTTTGTTTGTTTGGCTTCATGCTCTCTGCCCGCAGCAGGCCCTTCAGAAAGGCGTTCCAAGATTTCCGGCAGCTAGGTATTCCGCTATAGTTTCATATCTGAAGGAGGCTTACAATAAAAGGGAGTATTAACCGGGGAAGCAAAAAAAACGAATGTATGTTCGAAAAAAAGCTTGGCAAGACCTCCGAAACACGCTATTATATTACTATAAACAGTGAAGGAAGTGGTCTGATTGTCAGATCGTCGTGCTGCGCTTGATATGGCGCTTCGTCAAATAGAAAAACAATTTGGTAAAGGTTCCATCATGAAATTGGGAGAATCCAATCACATGAAAGTGGAGGTCGTACCTAGCGGATCTTTGGCACTTGATATCGCACTGGGTATTGGCGGACTTCCTAAAGGACGTATTATTGAAGTATATGGGCCGGAGTCTTCCGGTAAGACGACCGTTGCCCTGCATGCTATTGCAGAGGTACAGAAGGTAGGCGGACAAGCTGCCTTTATTGATGCCGAACACGCGCTCGACCCTAAATACGCAAATGCGCTCGGCGTAAACATTGATGAACTGCTGTTGTCCCAGCCGGACACCGGTGAACAAGCACTGGAAATTGCCGAAGCGCTGGTCCGCAGTGGCGCGGTGGATATCATTGTTGTTGACTCAGTGGCAGCATTGGTACCGAAAGCGGAAATTGAAGGCGACATGGGGGATTCCCACGTAGGTTTGCAGGCACGGTTGATGTCCCAGGCTTTGCGGAAGCTGTCGGGGGCGATCAACAAATCCAACACCATTGCCATCTTCATCAACCAGCTCCGCGAGAAAATCGGCGTTATGTTCGGTAACCCCGAAACCACGCCTGGCGGCCGGGCCTTGAAGTTCTACTCTTCCGTTCGTTTGGATGTGCGGCGGGTTGAGAGCATCAAGATGGGCAATGATGTTGTGGGTAACCGTACGAAGATCAAGGTTGTGAAGAACAAGGTAGCCCCTCCGTTCAAGCAAGCGGATGTTGATATTATGTATGGTGAAGGCATTTCCCGTGAAGGAAGCCTTGTGGACATCGGTACGGATATGGACATCGTTAATAAGAGCGGTGCTTGGTATTCCTTCGAAGGTGAACGTCTTGGTCAAGGCCGCGAGAACTCCAAGCAGTTCCTCAAGGAACATCAGGATATTGCCCTGCTGATTGAGAACAAGATTCGTGAAGCGAGCAATTTGACAACGCTGGTGGCTGTACCGACTGAGGCTGAAGCAGCGGCAGAGCAAGAGGAAGAAGAAAATCTGCTGCTTGAAATCGAATAATTTGATATTTGATTTTTAATTTTAGAAGGCGCCCTGTGAATGAATGTAGCAGGGCGTTTTTTCATAAAGAAAATCACTTTACGGAAATTTAAGCATCAATGAGGTGAAAGACAGCAATGGTAATACAACTGAACCCTGAGCCTGAAGAGCAGGATGATCAAGTGCTGGCCGACTTCCCGTCAGACCAGTTGCTTGAGATTACAAGAGTGGAGCGTCAGAAGAAGTCTGACCACCGCTATATCATTCATTTTGGTGCGTACAGCATGGCTGTTCATGAAGATGTCATGATTAAATACCGGATGATTACCGGAAGCTCCTTTATGAAATCCGATTTGGAGGAAATTGTTGTAGCCGACGAACGCCAGCGGGCATATGTGGAGGGACTGCGTTATCTGGAGCGCAAGCCGCGCACGGCCCAGGAGATGGCACGCCGTTTACGGGAGAAGGAAATAGGAGAGACTATTATTGCCGAGGTGCTTCAGCGGCTGCAGCAGGAACGGTTTCTCGATGATCCCTTATATGCGAAGCAGTGGGCGGAACAGCGGATAACCAACCAGCGCAAGGGAAAGCTGTGGATACGCCAGGAGCTGCGTGAAAAAGGAATCGACAAGACGCTGATTTCCGAGGCGCTGGAGAATATTACCTCCGAGCAGGAGCTGGAGAGCGCTCTGCAGACAGGGCGGAAGAAATGGAGCCTGATTCGTGGGGATGTCAATGACAAGCGGAGAAAGACAGGAGCCTTCCTCATGCGGCGGGGATTTTCCGGAGATATGGTACGGCAGGTGCTAAATATTTTGCGTGAGGAAGAGGATTCTGAAGGGGAAGAGGAAGAGATTTACTTCCTTGACTGATTCTCTTGACTTTAATGCGCATATCGACTCTCTTGACAATGTCTTTTTATAAATAATAAAATATAACATGAATCTGCATAAGAATAAGAATCCTTTTTCCTTCCCAAAAAGCAGAATCTTACCCATGCGGTTCGCGTACAACTCATATGAAATGTAATCGCCGTATAAGGCGGGCAATGTGCATGTGCAGCATGTGCAGTATGGCAATCGGTGTATTACCGGTTTTTTGTATGGTGATGAACGGATTAGTTTAACAACTGCACAAATTCCCAAGGATAGTCCTTGGAGGAACCAACGAGGAGGTGAACAGATGCATACTGCGATCTGGGTCATAATCGTTCTCGTTGTAGCTGCATTATTCTTTGGATTCGGTTATTTTATTCGTAAATCCCTTGCAGAAGCTAAAATTTCCAGCGCTGAGAAGGAAGCCGTAGTCATCGTGGAGAACGCGAAGAAAGAGGCGGAAGCGCTGAAGAAGGAGACGGTACTTGAGGCTAAGGATGAAGTCCATAGAATCCGTACCGAAGCCGAGAAAGAAACTCGTGAACGTCGGAATGAAATCCAACGGCAAGAGAGACGTTTGCTGCAAAAGGAAGAGTCTTTGGATAAAAAAATGGAATCGCTTGAACGAAAAGAAGAACAAGTAGCTAACAAAGAGAAACGAATTGACGAAACACAACAGCAAATTGATGTTATTTACAAGAACCAAGTTACTGAACTGGAGCGTATCTCCAATTTGAGCATTGATGATGCCAGAAGTATCATCCTCAGCAATGTAGAGCAGGAAGTTCGCCATGAAACCGCTCAGATGATCAAGGAAATTGAACAGCAGGCCAAAGAGGAAGCGGACAAGAAGGCCCGTGAAATCATTACGCTGGCTATTCAGCGCTGTGCGGCTGATCATGTTGCAGAAACAACTGTATCCGTGGTCACTCTGCCTAATGAAGAGATGAAGGGCCGGATTATCGGCCGTGAAGGCCGCAATATTCGTGCGCTGGAAACTCTTACTGGTATTGATCTCATTATTGATGATACGCCGGAAGCCGTTATTCTGTCAGGCTTTGATCCGATTCGCCGGGAAGTGGCCCGTACGGCACTTGAGAAGCTTGTTGCCGATGGGCGTATCCATCCGGCTCGCATCGAAGAAATGGTTGAGAAATCCCGCAAGGAAGTGGATGAGCGGATTCGCGAGTACGGGGAACAGGCTACCTTTGAGGTTGGCGTTCACGGCTTGCATCCGGATCTGATCAAGATTCTGGGCCGTCTGAAATTCCGCACGAGCTACGGTCAAAACGTACTCAAGCACTCCATGGAGGTTGCTTATTTGACTGGACTTATGGCCGGTGAGCTTGGGGAAGACATCGTGCTTGCAAAACGTGCCGGACTGCTGCATGATATCGGCAAGGCGCTGGATCATGAAGTGGAAGGTTCGCACGTAGAAATCGGCGTCGAACTGGCGAAGAAGTACAAGGAGCATCCAGTGGTTATCAACAGTATCGCGTCCCATCATGGAGACTGCGAAGCTACCTCGGTTATCGCAATGCTGGTTGGAGCAGCCGATGCTTTGTCGGCCGCACGCCCGGGCGCTCGCCGCGAAACTCTGGAAACGTACATCAAGCGTTTGGAGAAGCTCGAGGAGATTTCCGAATCCTTCGAAGGCGTAGAGAAATCTTATGCGATTCAAGCGGGCCGCGAGGTTCGTGTAATGGTGCAGCCTGAGAAGATTGATGATGCTGAGGCATTCCGTCTGGCCCGCGACATTACGAAGATGATCGAGAGTGAGCTGGATTATCCGGGTCATATCAAGGTCACTGTAATCCGCGAGACACGGGCAGTTGAATATGCTAAATAACTAAGGAAATCGGCCCCTCTGCGGGGCCTTTTTTCTTTCAGGAGGAGAATATCATTAAAGTACTATTTATTGGTGACATTTGTGGGAATACAGGCAGAAAAGCGCTGCGGGAGATGCTGCCTTCTCTGAAAAATAAATATCAGCCGCATATTATTATCGCCAATGGGGAGAACGCTGCTGCCGGCAGAGGGATTACCTCGGCCATTGCCAATGAATTTTTCAATTGGGGTGTTCATGGCATTACAATGGGCAACCATACCTGGGACAACAAGGATATTTTTGAGTTCATCGACGACGAGCCACGGCTCATTCGTCCGGCCAATTTTCCTCCGGGAACGCCAGGCCGCGGGTATACGGTGATCAAGGCGAACGGCAAGCAACTGGCGATTGTCAACTTGCAGGGCCGCACTTTTTTGCCGGCAATTGATGATCCTTTCCGTATTGGTGAAGAGATTGCCCAAGAGCTGAAGCAGACACATAAGTGTATTCTTGTGGATTTTCATGCAGAGGCAACCTCCGAGAAGATTGCCATGGGTTACTTTATGGATGGGTTAGCTTCGATCGTAGTAGGAACGCACACCCATGTGCAGAGCAATGATGAGGTTATTCTGCCGGGAGGAACCGCATATTTGACGGATGCCGGGATGGTTGGTTCAAGAGAAGGAATTTTGGGTATGGAAAAGGATGCAGTGATCTACAAATTTACCACTCAGCTTCCGGCAAGATTTGTGGTGGATGAAGGCAAATGGCAGTTGAACGGTTTGTTCGTCGAGCTTGATGAAGCTACAGGTAAAGCAACACGTATGGAGAAGGTTCGGCTGCGCGAAGATGAATGGGTGATGGATTAGGTTAGAGGGAGTATACAGGATTTTTTGAGGAAATCGTTAGTTTTGGGTAAAGTGTGATTTTTTTTATATCGAAAAAGAGTATCTTTTGCACAAATTTCTCTGGAATGGTCCGCAAAAAGAAGGAATTATTTCTTCGCTCGCGAATAACATCTACAGTAGTAGAAGAACACCATCATTTTCCCAGGGGAGGTACTTACTATGGATGTATTAAAAGTATCAGCTAAATCCAATCCTAATTCCGTTGCCGGCGCACTAGCGGGTGTTCTTCGTGAACGTGGATCGGCCGAGCTGCAAGCTATTGGAGCCGGAGCATTGAACCAAGCAGTAAAAGCCGTTGCCATCGCCCGGGGATTTGTTGCACCTAGCGGTGTCGATTTGATCTGCATCCCAGCTTTTACAGACATAGTGATTGATGGGGAGGATCGGACCGCAATTAAGCTTATTGTAGAGCCTAGATGACAGATAACCTTTCAGGATGAGCCTGTTTACTTCGGTAAACAGGTTTTTTGCTTGGTTTCAAGTCAAACGAAAGCGGGGCTGATCAGGGAATGGGGACTGGGAAAATGCGGGTGGCGGATTTTCATTGTGATGTGCTGAGCAAGCTGCAGTCTGCTCCGAATATTGATTTCCGGAAAGATGCCCGTCTGGACGTAACTTCAGAGCGTCTAATGGCGGGAGGTGTCGAACTGCAGGTTTTTGCGATCTACCTGTCGGCTGCACAGGGAAAACTTAGCTTTGAGCGGATTCTGGGACAGATTGAAGCTTACAGGCACAATGTGGTGGGCACAGGAGGCCTGCAGTGTCTGCGCTGGAAGGAAGAAGCGGCAGGGATGGCCGTTACACCCTCTGCTTGGGGAATGCTCTCTCTGGAAGGTGTGGACGGTCTGGAGGGGAATCTGTTCTACGCGGAATTAATCTTCGAGCTGGGAGTGCGGTTCCTTGGATTAACCTGGAATTATGCCAATTGGGCAGCGGATGGAGTGCTGGAGCAGCGGAACGGCGGTTTTACGGAGCAGGGCCGGAAGCTGATCGAGTGGTGCAACGACAGCGGCATGCTGCTGGATGTGTCCCATCTGGCACCTGCGGGGTTCTGGGAGCTTGCCGAGCGGAGCAGCCGTCCGTTTATTGCCTCTCACTCCAATGCTGCCGCTGTCTGCGGACACCCGCGCAACCTGAGCGACGAGCAGATCGGGGCGCTGGTGGCTATGGACGGAAGAATAGGACTGACCTTTGTGCCCTGGTTCGTCACCGCGGGAGGGGATGCGAAGGCAGCGGATGTCCTGCGTCATATTGAGCATGTCTGTACTCTCGGCGGTTCCCGGCAGATCATGTTCGGCTCGGATTTTGACGGGATTGAATCGTGGGTGGAGGGACTGGAGCATCCGGGAAAATATGCCGAATTCGCCGAGCTGCTGCTCCGCCATTACCCGGAAGATGAGGTGAAGGGATGGCTGTACGGCAATGCGCAGAGCTTTTTGGCAAGCCATCTACCTGCCAAGACAGCTAATATCTATTTAAGTTGAACTTAAAAAAATAAAATGGCAGAAGTGAGGGAGGGGAAGTTTGGATACTTACGGAGCGGTAACGTCCGCCTTTGTTCACGGATATCAACTGCAAAAAGCGGTCTTAAATCAAGAAATTTGTGAACAACAGCGGCCGGAAGTCCAAACATTTCACCCAGCTACGACTAAGCCCCACTTTGAAAATTTAAGGTTCGACTTATTGAATTGCCGGATCAAGTAAGTGGCAATTTCATGACAATCCTGTTCCAAAATCACAAAATGTCGAAAAATAGGACCCGCGATGTGACGATGGGCTTTTTATTTTTGAACAAATAGATGTATAATGGTCTGTGGCTTGTACAGATACTAGAGAAAATTCAAGGAGTGACATTACAATGAGCAAGACTGTACCCGTAGGTGTGTCGGCCCGACATATACACCTTACGCAAGAGCATGTGGAAGCGTTGTTTGGCGCAGGATATCAATTGACTGAGTTCAAACCGCTCTCCCAACCTGGACAATTTGCAGCAAATGAGCAAGTCGCTGTAATCGGCACCAAAGGAAAATTTGACAAAGTAAGAATTCTTGGACCTGTCCGTGCGGCATCGCAGCTTGAAGTTTCCCGCACAGATGCATTCAGCCTCGGCGTGAAAGCGCCTGTCCGTGAATCCGGCCACATTGAAGGAACACCAGGAATTACGCTTAAAGGACCTGCCGGCGAAATTGAGCTGGAGACAGGTGTTATCGTGGCAGCCCGCCACATCCACTTCCATACCTCCGAAGCTAAAGCTTGGGGCATTGCCGACAAGCAAATGCTGAAGGTACGTCTGGGCGGCGAACGCGGCCTGGTGCTGGAAAATGTGATTGCCCGCGTATCCGACAATTTCAAACTCGATATGCACATCGACACCGACGAAGCCAATGCTGCGGGTGCTAATAACGGCGATACTGCTGAAATCGTGGATTAGTATTTATACTTATTAGTAATGAAGGGGCGGGGGAGCAATCCTCCGTCTTTTTGTTGTTCCTCTGGATACCCGGTATCTCCGTCCTAATTGATAGTTGTTCTCAGTCCAATATGTTAAAATGAAGGGGCTCTTCCTAATACAAAAATTATGTTGAAGGATACCCTACAATGAATGCTCATCAAAAATATATGGACTATTATACACAAGACGGAAAATTAAAAAATGGAATCTCCCAATACCGGCTTAACAAGGAGTACGCGGAAGGGACCATCATTCGCTGTGAGCTGGAGCAGGGCGTGGAGATGGTTTTTTTCGATTATGAGATGAAGGAGCGGCAATGTTTTGGCGGCTTTGAACAAGGGGGATTAATCGAAATATTTTACTGCCTTAGCGGAGATATTTCTATGGAGTATGAGGGCACGAAGGCTTGGTTAAAGATGAACATGATCGGAATTTATGACTTTAACAGTTGTCCGCAAAAGGTGATTTTTGAAAAGGGAACAGTAAAGGGAATCAGCCTGTTATTGAACACAGATTCAGCAGAAAGTGCGGTCAGGAAGCATTTTGTGGACAATCATCTGGATATTTCACAAATGCGGGAGAGGATATCGGAGCGGCAGCCGTTATTTCTTGCTTTTGACCATCAGAATTTAAGGTCTGTATTTCTTGACATCGCAGACAATCCGTTTGGCTACGAGCGAGACTACCTGCTGTTAAAGGCTTTGGAGCTGGTTCTGGTCAGCATCCAAAGCTTAAAGAAGGGACCGCAGCAGCGTAGTGACAGCAAGAAAAGTATGCGCCAGCGGAATTTATTTGAGAAAGCGGTAAGCTATATGGAATTGCATATGTCCGCACCTCTAACCATACAGGATATCGCCAATGCTATAGGGTGTTCTGAAAGGCAGTTAAATGAGTGTTTGCACGAATACACCAGCATGACGGCCTACGCTTATCTGAAGACTCTAAGGCTTCAAAGGGCTAAAGACCTGCTGGAGCAGACCGAAATGCCGGTAATAGACATAGCAGGGCTGGCAGGCTGGCAGAACCCCAGTAAATTCTCCGCTGCCTTCAAACAAAGGTATGGCTTAGCTCCTAAGGAGCACCGAAAAGCAAAATATTTGTGCTGAGTTTGCATTTTTGGATTACTGGGAGAGGAAATGGAGTTGCTGAGAGGAAGGGCAGTTTATAAAATGAAGCCACAGTTAGATTCACTAGCTGCGGCTTTTTATTTTTTCACTAATGGAGGAAGCACCATGAAAGCACAAAATGACACGTATTATATCGCTTTAAGCGTAAAGCTGGACAAGAAAGATGTTCCGATTTTTAAAAAAGAAATCAAACATCAGCTCACCCAAGCCATGAAACCCCTGGTGAATGAAGGGAGGGTTCAAGCTATTTCGGTATACAGTCACAATAAAACAGCGGAGAAGCACGGCGGCTTTCCCGCATGGGATGCGCTCCTCTTGATTCAGATTAAGGAGGCTAGCTGCGCCAAGACCATTCTTCCTTACTTGAAGCAAATGAATTTGCCGTTTCTGCCGGAAACGATCCGTATGGAATTGCTGGTAACGACACCGGAGAGCACCTATCCGATTCCCGGCGAAGGGGCGCTAAGCAGGCGGACAAAGCCTTTTTATGCGGTGGAGTATGTGGATGTTCAAGAGCAGTTCCTGCAGGAATTTCAATCCATTATGATCTCGGGCAATGGCCCGGCGATGAAGTACATCATGCAGCATGCAAAATGGTGCCACCACTTTTACGCCCTGGAGACGGTTACGGTATTCTACCACAACCCGAACTATCCGGCTTGGAATCAGATTCATGTCATCGGATTATATTTGGAGGCTATTTTCCGTTACAAGAAAGACTTTGCAAAAGGGCTGGAGCTGGCAAACCACATTTCGTTCGAAGACAATTTTGCCAGGCTCAAGGAAATCAGAACAATGCTCTTCAAAACCATCGGGCGGAAAATAGTGTAAATCAAGCGAAGTGATCGGTTTTGTGTATGAAAAGATCGGTTTTTTGCATGTTCAGTTTAGAGGGCAGATGTTAGTATTGATCCGAAGCTGTATATTTATGGAAAACTATTCACAAGGTTACAATCCAGGTATCGGGGGTGAAGGCATATTGCCGATTGATCTTTGGTAAGCGGTTACAAGAAGCGCGGAAGCTTTTAATAATAAGAAAGCGGGTGAATCAATAGAATATGAGAAGGAATAGAGCTGGAAAGCGAATGGCAATGGTTCTGCTGGCGTGGCTGATGATTTGTTCATCCTTGATTCCGGCGGTTGCGTATGGGGAACAGCGGGCGGAGGGGGATAGTGCCCCGCAAGCTCCTCTTCACTCCGGCACGGTGACAGATGCAGTCTATACGCCGCAAGCCCCTCTGCCGGATGGGGAGACGATTGCTTTTGATTTTGGACCCGGGGCTGTTGCGGAGGGCTATACAAAGGTCGAGGCTTGGGCAGCATACACTCCCGAGAGCAAGTACGGATTCATTGATCCGTCAAAAGTAAGCGGGGAGGACAGAGGCACGGCGGATGCTTTGAGGTCTGATTTTGTAGCCGTTAAGGATGCAGCTTTTGCTATCGACTTGCCGAATGGGGATTATACGGTATCACTGATTGCCGGTGACAGCAGCGGGGATACGGACATAGCGATCCAAGCCGAATCCATGCAGAAGGTGCAGCAGACGAGCAAGACGGCAGGACAGTACCTGGAGATGAACTTCGATATTGCGCTGGTGGATGGTCAGATGAATTTCGTATTCAGCGGAACAAGACCTGTCTTAAATGCGCTTATGATCAAAAAACAGCCGGAACGTACCGCCGGTGAGAAGCCGACCGTCTATCTGGCGGGGGATTCAACGGTGCAGACGTATGACCCGTATTGGAAGCCGCAGGCCGGCTGGGGGCAGATGATCGGGAAATTTTTCAGTACGGCGGTAAATTTCAACAATCAGGCGATTGGGGGCCGCAGCTCCAAGTCTTTCATCGTAGAAGGCAGGCTGGACACTATTCTCCGGGAGATTAGGCCGGGAGATTATTTCCTGGTGCAGTTCGGTCATAACGATGCAACGATCAGTGTGCCTGAACGCTATGCTTCACCGGCCGATTACAAGAATTATCTGAAGAGCTATGTGGAGGGAGCAAGGCAGCGGGGAGCAACGCCGATTCTGATAACACCGATGGGACGCAGAGATTTCAATACGGAGAGCGGCAAATTTAATGTCAGCTTCCCTGAGTATGTGCAGGCTATGAAAGAGGTGGCCAGCGAGCTGAAGGTAGAACTGGTCGATCTGAGCGCACGGAGTGTGGCTTATTATAATTCCATCGGTTTTGAAGCGACTCGTGCTGTCTTTCTGTACGTTGATCCTGGTGTGTATGCGGCTTTTCCAAAAGGCTCAAGCGACAATACCCATTTCCAGGAATATGGGGCTATTCAAATGGCCCGTCTGATCGCTGGAGGCATTGCCGGCCTGGACATTCCACTTGCCGGCGCAGTGAAGGAAATCGCACCGCCTGATGTGGTTCCGGCGAAGCCGATGGGCCTGCTGGCCGGGAGCATCAGCAATGCAGGGGCAACGCTGAAATGGAATGAGGTGGCGGAGGCGGATATCTACAGAATCTACCGCAAGCCGGCTGCAGACGCTGAAGCTGCCTACGTCCTGGTTGGCACATCAACAATTCCAGCTATTACGCTTGGCGGAATGACCGAAGGCCAGAGCTACACGGTGCGGGTGACCGCTGTCAACGGGCGCGGGGAATCAGAGCCGTCTGATCCGGCAACGATTGTCACCAAGCTGTCGCAGTACCGCTATGATTTTGGCCCAGCAGGCGCACCGGTTGCCGAGGGCTACACTGAAGTAAACCGGAATGTGATCTATACCCCTGAGCTGGGATATGGTCTGGTTTCAAGTGCAGGGATGAGCGACCGTGACCGGGGAGCTGTGACGGATGCTCTGCGCAGGGATTTTGTGATTTATTTTGGCGGCTCCTATGAATTTAAGGTGGATCTGCCAAACGGCTATTATTCCGTTAAGACCTATACCGGTGACTGGACGGGGTCAACCAAAACGAATGTGGCCATTGAAGGCAAGGATTATGGAACCGTCTCTTCCGGCAAAGGCAGCATAGCAGAGAAGGAACACAGCCAGATTTCCGTGAAGGACGGGCAGATGAATCTGGTATTCAGCGGCACTACCGCCCACCTCAACGGGCTGGAGATTACACCGCTGATGCTGGCTCCGGGGGAACTCAAGCTGGATCATCTGGATTTGGAGAGTGACCCGGTTGCAGTTTCCCTGTCCTGGAGCGGCATTGATGGAGCGGCGAAATACCGGATATACCGGCAGGCGGCTGATGCTCAGAGCTCTGAGCTGCTGGGCGAAACCACTGGACTAAGCTATGCCGATATGACAGCAGATATAGGGCTTGAATATCGTTACACGGTCACAGCGGTGGATAACACCGGACTGGAATCAGTCGCATCAAATGTGCTGCCGGTATCCACAATTGACCCCTCGGTAGCGAAGGCTGCCGTGCCTGACGGACTGAAGCTGTTATCGGCGGATAAAAATGCTGTCAGCTTCAGTTGGAACGGAGTCCCTGCGGCAAAAATGTACAATGTGTATCGTTCAAAATCGGCAGCCGGAGAGTACGTTCTGACAGGTAAATCAAAAACTGCCTCCTATACGGATACAACCATTCTCAGCACTATTCCATATTATTACAAGGTGGCTTCGGTCAATGCGGGCGGGATTTCTGAAATGTCAGCCGTGCTGGAAACTCCAGTCGTAACGGCACTATACCGCGACATGGAGAAGCTGGACCGTGCGCCAGTGGCGGTTAAGACGGATGCCGGGAACTATATCGGCTGGCGGCTGCTGGGCCTTGATCCTGACGGGATCGGCTTCAATCTGTATCGGGACGGAAAGAAGCTAAATGCTTCGGTTCTGACAGGCAGCACGAATTATCTGGATGCCGCAGGCACGAAGGCTTCGAAATATACACTGAAGACAGTGCTTGGCGGTGTGGAGCAATCCGCATCCGGGGAATTCGGCGTATGGCAGCAGCAATATTTGTCTGTACCGCTGCAGAAGCCTGCGGATGATTATACGAAAGACGGGCAGCCCTATACCTACAGTGCCGGAGATGCCAGTGTAGGGGATCTGGACGGCGATGGACAATATGAAATAGTCATGCTGTGGTCTCCTTCGATCAGTAAGGACAACTCGCAAGCAGGCTACACCGGAATCGTCTATATGGATGCTTATAAAATGGACGGAACACGCCTGTGGCGGATTAATATGGGCCCTAACATCCGTGCGGGCGCCCATTACTCACCGTTCCTGGTCTATGATCTCGACAGTGACGGACGTGCGGAGGTTGTGATCAAAACCGCAGACGGCACAGTTGACGGTAAGGGTACGGTGATTGGCGACGCCAAGGCGGATTACCGGAACAGCTCCGGTTATGTGCTGCTGGGCAAAGAATATTTGACCGTGTTTGACGGCCTGAGCGGCCGCGCTGTGGACACCGTTGATTACGATCCGCCGCGCGGCGATGTAAACGCATGGGGAGACGGCTACGGCAACCGCGTGGACCGTTTTCTGGCAGCGGTGGCTTATCTGGACGGCGAGCATCCCAGTGTTATTTTCAGCCGGGGCTATTACACAAGAACTGTACTGGCGGCATATAACTACCGGGATGGCAAGCTGAGCAAGGTATGGCGGTTTGACTCCAATGACGAAGGATATGGGGAGTATGCCGGACAGGGCAACCATAATCTGTCGGTAGGCGACGTGGACCGTGACGGCAAGGATGAAATTACCTTCGGGGCGATGGCGATTGATGATGACGGCCTGCCGCTCTACAATACGAAGCTGGGCCACGGCGATGCGATTCACTTCGGTGATTTGGACCCGGCAAGACCGGGCCTGGAGGTCTTTGATGTGCATGAGCATATAGATTCCAAGTATGGCATTGAAATGCGGGATGCGGCGACAGGAGAAGCGCTCTGGGGCGTATTCACGGGCATTGATACCGGCCGGGGCATGTCGGCGGATATTGATCCGAATTACCTGGGCGAAGAGGTCTGGGCCGCGACAATTACCAATGGACAGCAAATACCGGTTACCGGCATCTACAGCGCGAAGGGGGAACTGATTACCAAGAAGCTTCCAACCTCGACGAACTTCGGCGTATGGTGGGACGGCGACCTGCTGCGGGAGCTGATGGATGCGAACCGGGTGGATAAATGGGATTATGTGAACCAGACAACTGTTAATCTGCTGACGGCGGAAGGAGCGGCTTCGAACAACGGGACAAAAGCCAATCCCAGCCTGCAGGCTGATCTGTTCGGAGACTGGCGCGAGGAAATTATGTGGCGCTCCACCGACAGCACTGAGCTGCGGATTTACACAACAACGGATCTGACCGATACCCGCATCCGCACGCTGATGCATGATCCGGTCTACCGTCTGGCGGTGGCCTGGCAGAACGTGGGCTACAATCAGCCGCCGCATCCAAGCTTTTATCTCGGCACGGGTATGGAAGCGCCTCCGGCACCGGCTATTCAGATCGTAGGGAGCGAGAAGAAGGCAACCGGAGTTCCCGGGAAGCCGGTTCTGTCCAGCAACAACGGCCATGATACCGGACTTCTGGATGGCAGTTACCAGATTACAATGAATCTGTGGTGGGGCAATAACGGCACCAGCTACAAGCTGTTCGAGAACGGCAAGCTGATTGACAGCCGCGCACTGAGCGATGAGTCTCCAGCGGCGCAGACACTGCTGACCAATCTGTCAGGGAAGGCGAACGGAACGTACACCTATACAGCGGAGCTGAGTAATTCTTATGGAACGGCAATCTCCAGTCCGCTTGTTGTTACCGTGGAGAATGCGGCCCCGGCTGTTCCGGTATTATCACATGACAACTGGGATGGCGACGGGACATATAACGTAACCATGAATCTATGGTGGGGAACCAATGCCACAACGTACCGGCTCTATGAAAATGGAGTGCTGGTTGATACGCAGACCTTAACGGTCGATACGCCAAAGGCTCAAACTGCCGTTACGTCCATCAGGAAGCGGAAGGCGGGGGTCTATGAGTACCGTGCAGAGCTGGTGAACAGCGCAGGCACAAGCGAAAGCACAGTGATGAAGGTTACGGTAAAATAGCCTGTCAGGCTAATGGTTGCAGCATGTGCTGCAAGTGGGGGAAAGAGACCTTCAGCATTCCGAATGGGGGATGCGGGGTCTCTTTTTTGTGAGGATAGCAGTAAATATCAAGCCTGGAATGTTGCTCCTGGCTATACTTATGAAAAAAAGGAGGACAATCGAATGAAAACAGCCGATGCATTTTATATGAACTTTTCAGGTACAAATTATCAAGTAGGTGAGCAGCTTGCAGCATGGGTTTCCACACGGCCGGAGATGATAAAAAAGCTATTGCTCCCACCTGACACATTTCCAAAAGATAAGCTTTTTGAAATCATGAATTTATTTAATCAATATTGCCCAGGTGTCAATGATGAAATCGAGGGGTTTGCCGACAAACTGGGGATTGCGCCGGGGCAGGTGTTGTTTTATGCAATGAGCTATCTTGAACGTGGCTGCAGTCTTATGGCTTCATTGCCGGAGAAAAATGAGGATGGTCATACCCTTATGGCTTGTACGTTTGACTTTAATGATGAAATGGAAGATTTATGTCTTACCTCAACCCGGGTCAATGGCAGGTATGCCCATACAAGTACATTAGGTAATATTTTCGGGCGCACAAATGGTATGAATGAGCATGGTTTGGCAGTCTGTCAGTCTTCAAACGGGATGCCTGTAGGAAATTTCGAGGGAGGATTGAAGGCGGCTGTTTCCGGTCTAACCTTCTGGTCAATTATTCGTAGTCTTTTGGAAAATTGCATTAATATTGAACAGGCCCTTGTAAGCCTTGAAGAGATGCCTATTGGTTATAATCTGAATCTGCTGTTGGCAGATGCAACCGGAAAGATCGCACTTTTTGAGTGCTTTAATGGAAACAAATCTTCCAAGATAGTAACTGCGGCAGACAAGGATGCTTACATATGCGCTACAAACCACACTGTGTTGCCGGAATTGACATCACAAGAGCAAGTCCGTCTTGAAAATTCGATACACCGGTACAGCCTCATTCAGAGTGCTTTTTCGTGTAATGAAAAAATGACAAAAGAAAAGATTAGAACGCTGCTTACAAAAAGCTATCCGGATGGTTTATGCTGTCATTACTATCAAGGTTTTTTCGGTCTGCTTCATGCTGTTATTTTTGATGTTGAGGACAGAACGGCAGAAATAGTGTTTGGCTCTCCGCAAAATAACCCTTGGAGGAAATTCAAAATAAATCAGTTTTGTGAGAACCGTGTTTTCCATGCTGTTTTGCCTTATGAAGAAGTGCCGGAAGGCTTCTATACTATGATTAACCTGTAACGTTGGAGAGGAGGTGCCGTCGTGGAGTATTTTGAGCAAATAGAGCATGCTCTGGAATTTATTGAGCAGAATCTCAAAAATGAGATTACGGCTCCTGACGTTGCTGGTGCGGCGGCTTATTCCTATTCCCACTTTCATCGGGTGTTTGAAACGGCAGTGGGTGAAACGGTAGGCGGGTATATCCGCTCCCGCCGCTTATCCAAAGCCGCAGAGGAGCTATTGTATACTGACAAACGCATAATAGATATTGCGCTCTCATTTAGATTTGAGTCTCACGAAGCATTTGGCCGTGCTTTTAAAAAGCTCTACAGGGTAACACCTATGCAGTATCGCATAAACAGAACAGACACCATTATAGGACGAAAATCCGCATTGAGCTATGACGCTCTTTTACACCGCCAGAGAGTTTCATTGCAATCCGAAATTGTAATGGTTCCTGATATGCACCTTGTAGGCACACGTTTTCCAGTGAGTATTGAAGAGAATAGCAGTATAGAAATGTGGCCTCTTTTCAATAACAGGATACATGAAATTAGAAATCGGGTTCTTAACTCGGCGCGGTATTGCATTTATGAAGCGCATGGAAAATGTGATTATGATTCTTTGGATGCCCAAGCTGCAACTACCGCCTTTATTGGTGTAGCGGTAACACTACATGATTCTATACCAGATGGCATGGTGTTGAAAAAATTTCGAGGCGGCAAGTATGCACATTTTATCCATACCGGCACAACCGCTTCGCTTCTGTACACTTACCAATATATATGGGGTTCCTGGATACCGTATAATAAAATTGAACTCGCGGAGAGAGATGATATAGAATGCTTCACTGAAAGATTTAAAGGTGCTGTGGATGAAACTTCTGAAACAGATATATATATTCCAATTGAATAAACAGCGGTGAAGTTGTTTCCACATATATGCGAATCTGTGGTATCATTATGCGTTATGACTTTTCATAGCTATAATCGCCACATGAGATCAAAATATATGTATCGTAGATGAAGGAGACCACATGACTTTTAATGATTTGAAGCTAAACCCAGCGATCCTCAAGGCGCTCAGCCAGGAAAATTATACATCACCGACCCCGATCCAGGAGGAAGCTATACCCGCAGCTCTGTCCGGCAGGGACGTGCTTGGCTGTGCGCAGACCGGAACCGGTAAAACGGCTGCTTTTTCGCTGCCCATTATTCAGCTCCTGAGCCAGCAGCCTTCCGTTACCGGAGGGAAACGACGCATCCGTTCGCTGATTCTCACGCCGACAAGAGAGCTGGCTCTGCAAATTCTGGAAAATATCCAGGCTTACACCAAATTCACTAACATCCGTTCGGCGGCTATTGTCGGCGGCGTATCGCAAAAACCGCAAGAGCGGGCTTTAGCCCAGGGTGTGGATATTCTGATTGCGACTCCCGGCCGCCTGATCGACCTGATCAGCCAGAAGTTTGCCGATCTGCAGTATGTGCAGTTCCTTGTGCTGGATGAGGCGGACCGCATGCTGGACATGGGTTTCATTCATGATGTGAAGCGGATCATCGCCAAGATGCCAAGCAAAAAACAAACGTTATTCTTCTCGGCTACGATGCCGGCAGAGATATCAAATCTGGTCAAAACTCTGCTGGTCAATCCGGTGAAAATCGAGATTACCCCTGTCTCCTCCACCGTGGACAGAATTGAGCAATCCATCTATTTGCTGGAGAACGGCAACAAGCAGAAGCAGTTGAACCGTCTGCTGCAGGACAAATCCATTGCCTCCGCGCTGGTCTTCACCCGCACCAAACGCGGCGCAGACCGGGTCGCCCGCGACCTGGGCAAAATCAATATTACCGCTCAGGCGATTCACGGCAACAAATCACAGAATGAGCGGCAAAATGCGCTGCGCAACTTCAAAAGCGGAGCTACCCGCGTGCTCGTTGCTACGGATATCGCCGCCAGAGGGATTGATATTGACGAGCTGTCGCATGTCATCAATTTCAACCTGCCGAACATTCCCGAAACCTATGTTCACCGTATCGGCCGTACCGGCCGTGCCGGAATGAGCGGAATCGCCATCTCCCTATGCGAAGCGGACGAGCTTCCGTTCCTCAAGGATATCCAGAAGCTGATTGGCAAGACGATCCCGGAGGTCAAGGACCATCCGTACCCGATGGCGCAGAGCGCTCTGGCGCTGCTGAATGAACGCCCGGCAAAGGCGCCGGCGAAGCCGGCCAAAGCGAAGGCCAACCCGGCACGCAAGCCGAAGCAGGAGTGGTTCACACAGGGCAACCGTCCGGGCAGCGGCTCCGGCGGAAGCAAGAGCGGCAGCGCGGGCAGCAGAGGTGGCGGTGAATCAGCCCGCAAGGCAGGAGCAGGCGCAAGACCCGGAGGTGCCGCCGTCAGCGGAGGTACTGGAGCCAGCGGTACCGCTGCTGGCGGTAGAGCAAGCGGAGGGAACGGCGCCGGAGCAACTGCAAGCAGCCGCTCCGGCGGCAATGGCGGCAGACTTGGCGAGAGAGCGGCCAGCCGTACCGGCGGCCATCCGGGCAAAGGACAAGGCAGCAATACAAGCGGCCGTCCGGTCAACCGTCCTGCCGCTAAGGCTGGCAGATCGCAATAAAAAGAAGCCTCCCGGTCATGGGAGGCTTCTTTCAAATAAATAGGGCATTAAGATTTACCCGGCGAGATAAGCCCCAAGTTCCTCACGCAGCCCGGAGCTGATCGAAGTCATCGGCAGGCGGAGCGTATCCGAGGCAATCTCTCCGTAGGCGCTTAGCAGCCATTTGATCGGAGCCGGATTGGACTCCTTGAAGAGCAGCTTCATCAGCGGCACCAGCTCGTTGAACGCTGCTGTGGCTTCCTCAAGCTGTCCGGCTTTGAATTGCCCGTAGATGCTGAGGAATTTTGCGGTATGCACGTTGGCGGAGGCCAGCATGCCTCCGGCGGCTCCGCAGCCCAGCATATGCAGGAACTGCAGATCATCGCCGCACAGCACCGGCTTGGATCCGAGGCGGGACAGCTCGGAGACGAGCAGCGGCGAGCCGGAGCAGTCTTTTAAGCCTACGACATTGTTCATTTCAAGAATAGTACGTGCCGTATCGACGGTCATGCCGACTCCGGCGCGTCCCGGGATGTCGTAGGCCATAACCGGAATGCCGACCTCTGCGGCTTTGCGGAAATGCTCGATAATTCCTTGCTGCGAAGGGCGGCTGTAATAAGGAACAACCACCAGTGCAGCGTCTGCGCCCGAATTGGCAGCAAGCTCTGTGCGGGCTACAGTGGAAGCCGTATCGTTAGTGCCGGTGCCGATGACCAGCGGAATGCTGCTGGATTTCAAGATTTCCCGTGAAGCGTTCACGAGTGTCTGCAATTCCTGTATGTTGACTGTCGGCGATTCTCCTGTTGTTCCATTAACGACCAGACCATGAATATTGTTCTTGATGATGTTGTTCACATAACGCTGATACGATTCCAGGTCAATTTCGCCAGCTTCTGTAAACGGGGTTACCACGGGAACATAGACTCCATAAATCTGTTCTTCTGTTAACATGAATATCGTCCTCCAACAATGTAAAATCCTTTTATCTTACTGTAGCATGGAATATTGCATCGGCGTTAGCTATAATAAGTGATGTGGGTTATCAATAATTTTGATGTCAGGGTGAGGAGGGCGAGGATATGGACTTAACATATATGCGCACCTTTCGTGAGGTGGCGAAGCGGCAGAGCTTCACGCGTGCGGCGGAAGAGCTGGGTTATGCACAGTCCAGCGTAACGATGCAGATCCAGAAGATCGAGAAGGAATACGGGGTTCCGCTCATGGAGCGGCATGGACGCGCACTACGCCTGACCCCTCCAGGGGAAGAGCTGCTGAAGCTGTTCGTGGAGATTCTGGACTTATATGACCGTTCAAAAGAAACCATTGCCCAGCAGATCGGGGGAACCTTGACGATAGGGACGATTGATTCGCTCGCGGCGTTTTATTTACCGCCTTTCCTGCAGCAATTGCGGACGACGTTTCCAGGGCTGAATATCCATCTGCAGACCGAGCAGGAGGCCAATCTGATTACCAAGATCAGGGACGGCGAGGTCGACATCGGCCTGATGCTTGACCGCAGCACGACAGATTCACAGCTCGAGCGTATGATCATCAGGGACGAGCCGCTGGTGCTGGTGGCACCGAAGGGGCATCCGCTGGCCAAGCTGGACCGTGTGACGCTGCAGGACCTGAACAACTGCGAGCTGATTGTATCCGAGGAGAGCTGCATCTACCGCAGCATGTTCGAGAATCTGCTGCGCGAGCACGGAATTATTTTCCGCATCGGCTTTGAGCTGTCCAACCTGGAGGCGATTAAGCGCTGTGTGCGGAATGGGCTGGGCATCGCCCTGCTTCCAAGAATCGTAGCCGAAGAGGAGATTGAGCGCGGGAATTTGGCGGAGCTGTCTTTTGGACACCCGGAGATCCATTTCGATCTGCAGCTCTTGATCCACCCGAAGAAATGGAAATCGCTGCCGCTGCAGTCGCTGATTCAAATGCTGCTGGCGGACGCGAGGGCCAAGGCTGAAGCGGTATTATAAGGAAAGAAGAACAAGAGGTTATCGCCGCTGAGAACGCTCTTGTTCTTCTTTTTCCATAATTAATTATCTGAACCTATAACAGGCACACATATTTCACAGAGATGATTGTTTATCATTTGAACGGTGTATCTCTCTACGATTGGTTTGCCGGTGTCCATTTGATAGCCGCTGCTCTGGATAGCCGGGAAAATTTCCGTCCATGCCCTTTGAATATCTTCTGCGGTATGTTTGATTAGGAAGCAGACATAATTCCCGCCGGAAAATTCACCTTCATCAATGGAATCATCCACCTGATAATCTCCTGAAATGACAATACATACATCATATCTACAGTTTTCAGGAAGTGTTGTTGCAGGGTTGTCTTGTGGAATTCCGAACAGGATGGCTGATTCAGTCAGCAGATTGTGCTCCTTAGCCCATTTTTTTAGCTGCTCCATGGCTTGTGCATTGGCCGGTCCATATGGACCAACCTGCCGCACATAGGCAATGCGATAATTTGGCAGAGCTTCGAGCTTCATTTTCATAGTTTCATTTTCCTTTCTTTAACAATATTCACTGCATGTCGAATGCTAACATGATATAAAAATAGATTCATTCTTTTTTTTAAAAGGGGCTCTGTATGCAGCAATATATTGACATCAAAAACGGAAATATGGTATATAAAAGGAAGTGTTAGCACTCATTAGAGTGGAGTGCTAATCATCCGGAAATGACCAGAAGTTATTTTTGAAAGGAGATTTACTTATTCATGGCCAAAAAAGAGTTTAAAGCCGAATCCAAAAGATTGCTGGAAATGATGATTAACTCCATTTATACGCAGCGTGAGATTTTTCTGCGGGAACTGATTTCGAATGCAAGCGATGCCATTGACAAAATCTATTACAAAGCACTCGCCGATGAAACGCTGGTGTTCAATAAAGAGGATTATTATGTTAAAGTTGCTGCCGACAAGGAGAGCCGTACGCTGACCATTACCGATACGGGGATCGGGATGACTCAGGAGGAGCTGGAGAACAATCTGGGGATCATCGCGAACAGCGGCTCGTTTGCTTTTAAGAAGGATAATGAAGCCAAGGACGGCCACAACATCATCGGACAGTTCGGGGTCGGCTTCTATTCCGCGTTTATGGTGGCAGACGATGTGACGGTAGTCAGCAAGGCGCTGGGCAGCGACCAGGCCTTCAAATGGGAATCCCAGGGTGCGGACGGCTACACCATTGAGCAGACAGAGAAGGACAGTGTGGGTACCGAAATTACGCTGAAGATCAAGCCCAACACCGAGGAAGACAACTACGATGAATTTCTGGAAGAATACCGCCTGAAATCCATCATCAAGAAATATTCCGACTTCATCCGTTTTCCAATCAAGATGGACATCACCGGCAGCAAGCCGAAGGAAGGCAGCGAAGGCGAGTTCGAGGAAACCAAGGAAGAGCAAACCGTCAACAGCATGGTGCCGATCTGGCGCAAGAACAAAAGCGAGCTGACCGAAGAGGACTACAGCAACTTTTACGCAGAGAAACGTTATGGCTTTGACCAGCCGCTGAAGCATATCCACATCAGTGCCGACGGTGCGGTGGTCTACAACGCGATCCTGTTCATTCCAGAGAACACACCGTTCGACTATTACACCAAGGAATATGAAAAGGGCCTGGAGCTATATTCCAACGGCGTGCTGATCATGAACAAATGCGGCGACCTGCTGCCGGATTATTTCAGCTTCGTCAAAGGGATGGTCGATTCCGAGGATCTGTCCCTGAACATTTCCCGCGAGCTGCTGCAGCATGACCGCCAGTTGACACTGATTGCCAAGAACATCAAGAGCAAGATCAAGAGCCAGCTCCTGAGCCTGCTGAAGGATGAGAGAGAGAAATATGAGAAGTTCTACACCTCTTTTGGCAGACAGTTGAAGTTCGGGGTCTACAATGACTATGGCATGGAAAAAGAAACCCTTCAGGATCTGCTGATGTTCTACTCCTCCAAGGAGAAGAAACAGGTGACGCTGGCTGAATATGTGGACAGAATGCCGGAAGACCAGAAGTATATCTACTATGCTTCCGGGGAATCGGTTGAACGGATCGAGAAGCTGCCGCAGACCGAGCTCGTATCGGACAAGGGATATGAAATGCTCTATTTCACCGACGACATTGACGAATTTGCGATCAAGATGATCATGTCCTACAAGGAAAAAGAATTCAAAAACGTCTCCAGCGGCGATCTGGGCATTGAAGAGAATGCCGAGGACAAGCCCTCGGAAGCGGAAGAAAATGAGAACAAGGAATTGTTCGAAGCCATGAAGGGATTCCTCTCCGGCAAAGTGAAGGACGTCAAGGCCTCCAAACGCCTGAAGTCCCATCCGGTGTGCCTTTCCACGGAAGGCGAACTGACGATTGAGATGGAGAAAATCCTCAAAGCGATGCCTAACGGCCAGGAAGTGCAGGCAGACAAGGTGCTGGAAATCAACATTCACCATGATGTCTTCCAATCCCTGAAGGCTGCCTCTGAAGGCGATAAGGAGAAGCTGGGCCTGTACACGAACCTGCTATACAACCAGGCACTGCTGATCGAAGGCCTGCAGGTAAGTGATCCGGTGCAGTTCACGAATGATATTTGCAAAATCATGGTCTAATGCGCGGCTGCTGCGCCCCGTAATAGGAAGATTAACCCGCCTCCGGTGCTGACCGGGGCGGGTTTTTTGCGCGGTTATTTCTGAAAGTTCTCGATAAACTTCTCAGCCAGGGAGGACAGGTATTTGTCCTTCATCCAGACTGCGGCTACGCGGGTATTCAGCGAATCGCTGGCAATTTCTTTGACGATCAGGCTGCTGTTGTTGGCAAGGGTGAAGGCGGACCTTGGGATGATGCCGATGCCCAGGCCGGCGTTGGCCCAGAGCAGGGTGGTGCGGGCGTCGTCGTTCATGCAGAACACCAGCGGATCGAAGCCATTCTCAAGACAGGTCTCGCGGATCAACTGCTCGAACCGGCGGTAGATGATAAGCGGTCTGTTCCTCAGTTCCCCGATATCAATTGCCGGCTCTCCGCCGGTCCAGTCATAATCAGGCGTCATGACGGCAATCATAGGTTCAGAGGCGGTGTAGACACACTCCAGGCCACTGCTGCTGAACGGGGTCCGCACGATGCCGACTTCGACGATGCCTTTGTTCAGCAGGTCGAGCACCCGGTAGGTATTACCTTCATGAATCTCAAATTTGACCCCGGAGTAGACCTGGTGGAATTCAAGCAGCCGTTCCTGAAGCAGTGTTGCCGCAGAAGAGGAGACGGTGCCGATGGAGAGTGTGCCATAGATGCCTTTCACAAAATCCTTAAGCTCCCGGGTGGTGGAATCGGTCAAATCCAGAATTTGCTGTGCCCGCTCCCGCAGAATCATCCCGGCTTCCGTTAGCTGTATACTGCGCGGCCCGCGTTCCACGAGCTTGACTCCCAGCTCATCCTCCAGCAGCTTGAGCTGCTGGCTGAGCGGGGGCTGAGCCATTTGCAGCTTTCTTGCTGCTGATGTAATTTGTCCCTCCTCGGCAATAGCCAGGAAATATTTAAGCTGGCGGATATCCATAGACTAACCTCCGGTTGTGATAGATTGACATATGATAAAGATATCGCATAGATACGAAACCAATATTATTAATATGTAAGCAGGTATGACATAATCATAACGGGTCTTATCTGTTTTTCAAAGCTTTTTACATACTACTTATGTTAGGTGAGGATTACTGTGTACAAAATTGCTGCATTTCTTAAGCCGTACCGAAAAGAAGTGATTATCGGGCCGATCTTCAAGCTGCTGGAGGCAATCCTGGAGCTGCTGCTGCCGACAATTGTGGCGCTGATCGTCAACAACGGGATTGGCCGGCATGACAGCGGCTATGTGTACCGGATGGGCGGACTGATGGTGGTGATGGCTGTGCTCGGCTTCGGCTGTTCGATGGTCTGCCAATATTATGCCGCCCGTGCTTCGCAGGGGTTCGGGACTTCGCTGCGCAATAAGATGTTCAAGCATATTTCGTCGCTGTCTTATGCCGAGCTGGACATCTTCGGAACGCCGTCGCTGATCAACCGGATCACGAATGATGTGAACCAGCTTCAGCTCGCGGTAGCGATGCTGATCCGTCTCGTCATCCGTGCGCCGTTCATCTGTATCGGGGCGATCATCATGTCGATGATTCTCGACTTCCGTTTGTCCCTGATTCTGCTCGCGGCGACTCCAGTTATTGGCGTGATCCTGTATTTCATTATCACGCGCAGCTCGCCCCTGTACCGCAAATACCAGCAGAAGCTGGATCATCTGGCGCTGGTGCTCAGCGAGAATCTATCGGGCATTCGCGTGATCCGTGCCTTTGCCGAGAGCCGCAGGGAGAAGCAGCGCTTCGACGCCGCTTCAGAGGATTTGACGGCAACGGCTATCCGCGTCGGCCGCATTTCTGCCTGGCTGGGGCCAATGACTACGCTTGTGGTCAATGCGGCGATTATCGCCATTCTCTGGGCAGGCGGCATCCATATAGATGCCGGACGGCTGTCCCAGGGCGAAATTATCGCTTTTATCAATTATGTCACCCAGATATTGCTGGCGCTCATTGTGGTCTCCAATCTGGTCATTCTTTTCACCAAAGCAGCCTCTTCTGCTAACCGTGTGAATGAGGTGCTGGCTGTGCAATCTTCCGTTGTGGATACAGGGAATCTGGAGCTTCCACCCGCAGATGGGCAGGCACCGGCGATTGTTTTTGACCATGTCTCATTCGGCTACAACACCACGGGTGAGCTGGCGCTGCACGATATTTCGGTAACCATCCGGCGCGGGGAGACGATCGGGCTGATCGGCAGCACAGGCTCCGGGAAGTCAACCTTCGTAAATCTTATCCCCCGCTTCTATGACGCAGTAGAAGGCGAGATCCGGGTAGAGGGCATAAATGTCAAGGAATACGGGCTGGAGCAGCTTCGGAGCAGAATCGGCATCGTGCCGCAGAAGGCGACGTTATTTAGCGGTACGATTGCAGACAATATCCGCTGGGGCAAGCAGGATGCCTCGTCTGGAGAGCTGATGGAAGCCGCTGCTGTCGCCCAGGCTGAGGAGTTCATCCAGAAGCTGCCCGAAGGGCTGGCTACTCCGGTTGCGCGGGGAGGCATGAACCTCTCCGGCGGACAGAAGCAGCGTCTGACCATCGCCCGCGCCATCGCCATGCGCCCGCAGATTCTCATTCTGGACGATTCTTCCAGTGCACTTGATTTCGCCACCGATGCAGCGCTGCGCCGGGAACTCAAAGAGAACAGCCGGGATACAACCGTCCTGCTCGTCTCCCAGCGGGTAAGCACTGTGCGCCAGGCGGAGCAGATCATCGTCTTCGAGGAAGGGCGGATCGCGGGCATCGGCACACATGAAGAATTATTGAAGAGCTGCGGAGTGTACCAGGACATCTGTCAGTCCCAGCTATCTAGTGAGGAGGTGGGGGCGCGATGAATGCCGGAGCAACCTGGAAGAGAATTATTGGGTATACCAAGCAACATAGGAACATCGCTATTGTCGCTGTATTCTGCGCCATACTGAGCGTAATCGCCAGTCTGATTGGCCCGCTTCTGATTGGCCGCGCTGTGGATAAGATGCTCGGCCGAGGGCAAGTGGATTTTGATGGAATTCTCTGGCTGCTGCTGATTCTGGCTGTAGTCTACATTGTCGGCGGCTTCTTCGGCTGGGTGCTGACCTATTATACGAACCGGATCGCTTACCGGACGGTCTATGATTTGCGGCGTGAACTGTTCGACAAGCTGAACGTACTGCCGCTGAAATTCCATGACAACCATCCCCAGGGAGACAGCATCAGCCGTTTCGTTAACGATATGGATGCCGTCTCGGATGGACTGCTGCAAGGCTTCTCCACGCTGCTGACCGGAATTGTGACCATTGCCGGAGCCATCGGCCTGATGCTCTATATCAGTCCGGTAATGACAATTGTTGTGCTGCTCTCGGCACCGGCAACCTTTTATGTTGCCCGCTTCATTACTACACGTTCCCAGAAGCTGTTCCGGGAGCAGGCCAAAATTCTGGGCGGACTGAACGGCTATGTGGAGGAAATCGTTGGCGGACAAAAGGTGGTTCAAGCGTACCGTTATGAGGAGCGCAGCTTTGCACGTTTCTCCGAACGGAATAACGAGCTGTATCAAACCGGCGTCAAATCTCAGTTCTACGGCTCGCTGTCCAATCCAACCACACGGCTGGTGAACAACATTACCTTCTCGGTGATTGCGATGATCGGCAGCGCACTGGTGATCGGGGGACATTTCTCAGTAGGGGATCTCTCCAGCTTCCTGATCTATTCGAACCTGTTCGCGAAGCCGTTCAACGAAATTACCGGCGTGATCACCCAGCTCCAGTCGGCCACGGCTTCGGCGCAGCGGATCTTTGCGATTCTGGACATGAAGCCGGAAACGCCGGACGCCGAAGGTGCACATGTACTGGGCGTAAGCCAAGGAACCATCACCTTTGATAAGGTGAGCTTCGCATACACCCCTGAGCGTCCGCTAATCAAGAACTTCAGTCTGGAAGTGAAGCCGGGGACACGTGTGGCAATTGTCGGACAGACCGGAGCCGGGAAAACAACGCTGGTCAACCTGCTGATGCGCTTCTATGATGTGGACAGCGGCACGATCAAGATTGATGGCGTAGACATCACCTCCATTACCCGCGACAGCCTGCGCCGCAATTTCGGGATGGTGCTGCAGGAAACCTGGCTGTACGGCGGGTCGATCCGCGACAACATCGCTTACGGCAAGCCGGAGGCGACAGAGGAGGAAGTGATCGCCGCTGCCAAGGCTGCGAACGCCCACAGCTTCATCAAGCGGCTGCCCGAAGGTTATGCCACGAAGATTTCCGGTTCAGGGGACAACCTGTCCCAAGGGCAGAAGCAACTGCTTACTATCGCACGCGTCATGCTTGTCGATCCGCCGATGCTGATCCTGGACGAAGCCACCAGCAGTATCGACACCCTGACCGAGGCCCGTATCCAGAAGGCTTTTCTCACGATGATCTCCGGGCGTACCAGCTTTGTGATTGCCCACCGGCTGTCCACGATCCGTGAGGCGGATGTGATTCTCTACATGAAGGACGGCGATATCGTCGAGAGCGGCACACATGAGCAGCTCCTGAAGAGCGGCGGCCATTACGCCCGGCTGTATAACAGCCAGTTTGCGGCGGTGTAAGTTTTAGAGTATGTTTGTCACAAGAAAAAAGCTTCAGCCAAGACATCTGATGTCTTTGGTTGAGGCTTTTTTTATTTTGGCTCGAAGCGGCATCACCTTATTGACAAAGAAAAGCAGTAATGTATAATTAAACACGTATTAAACATGTTTAATTATTGTAAAGGAGAATTCATGATGACAGGTGATACGAAAGATAAGCTAATTGAAGCAACAAAAAAATTGCTTTTGTCCTCTAAGGCCCCCAAAAAAATTACCGCAAGGCAAATTTCAAGTGAAGCAAATGTCAATTTGGCTATGATAAATTATTGCTTTGGTTCAAAAGACGAATTGTTGAAAATTGCAATTGACAGCATCATTGCTTCTGAATTCAAACAATATGCAATCACAGATATTAGTCATAGCCCGAAAGAGAAGCTAAAAAAAGTGTTGTATCATATTTGTGAAGTCACCATTAAGTACGCCAATATTACAAGGCTTTCCGTGCCGTATGTATTGCTTGATGCTCCTATAGAAATTCCTGATGAAATTTTGCCTTATATAAAAGAACATTTTCATGATACGAGAAATGAACAATTTTGCAAAATACTTGCTTATGAAGTAATTAGTTTTTTACAGCTTATTTTCTATCGAGCAGAAGATTTTTACAAATATTCTGGTGTGAATATATTTAATGAAATTCAATTAAAAGAGCTTATTGATAATCAGGTAGATATGCTGTTAGGAGGAAGTTAACAATGAAGAACAATTTAAGAAAGCTCTCAATTATGGCATTTGTAATGGCTATACCTTCTCTAATTATTTCCGATTGGTATTACAAAGGATATGGGATTCTGGTAATGTTTATCTTCCTAACAATTGGATTAATTTTAGACCAGATTACACGATTGAAATTTCCGGTTTCAGTTGTATCTCCACTTAATAATTACCGGAAAAACAAAATACTTAATATATTTTCTTTAATACTATTTATACAATCGCCAATTGGGTTGATTTATGGAAATAAATATGCAAATAATTTAGGGTTTTGGATAATGGCTGTAATGATATGTTTGGGTATTACTTTAAATCAAATAGCAGCTAACAAATATCGTTATACTGTGGGAAAATAAAAGAAATGTATTTATGGAAATAATGGGGATCATATCAATTATTCTTTTGGTGATCATACTTATTCGTGGTTTATGGGGGAAGGAAAACCATTATGCCCGGCTCTATAATAGCCAATTTGCGGCGATGTAGCTTTAATTGATTAGGATTTGAAAATAAAAACAGCGTCAGTCTGGACTTGAGACTTTTGTCCAGAGCTGATAGCTGTTTTTATTTGCGCTTTCCTTTAGGAGCATTGCCGAGCACCGCTGGGCTCAGAATCACCTTGTACCATCCAGCCATAACGTAAATACCACCCAAACGCCGAAAAGAAAATATTCAGTTCAGCCGTCGAGACGAAAAGAATAGCGAGTATTACCACGTTATAGAACATCTTCTTTAGTGATCTTACGTTAATTCTGGAGAGGAGGCCAGGCTTGAACTACCCCTTAGGAATCCCCCTATACCGGGAAGGGGAGTACCCGGTGATCTTCTTGAACAGCCTGGAGAAATAATACGGGTCGGCAATGCCGACAGCGCTGCTGATCTCCTTGATGCTGAGGTCGGTGAGGTCCAGCAACTGTCCGGCCCGCTGCATCTTCATCCGCAGGAAATATTCAATCGGCGGCAGTCCGCTCTCCTGCTTGAATAAATGGATTAAATGCTGCTGGGATAGTCCGGTATGCCTGGCGATCTCCGGGAGCTTGACCGGGCTGTTCAGACGCTCTTGCATATATTCGATGGCCTGCTCCAGATAACGCCCGCGTTTCTTATCCCCGGCAGCAAGTCCGGTATGCAGCCCGATGCCGGACAACAGATGGCGCATAGTCTGGGAGACGTGGACATGTGCCGGGAGCTGGTAGGTCCGGTCCATCAGTAAATTGAAGACGCTGCCGAACTCTTCAATGAGACGGCTGGAGCTGCTGACGGGCAGCGCAAGCGGCCCTTGATTGAGCCCGTACATTTGAATGAGGGACAGGACATGGACGCCTTTGAGGTGGAACCAGTATATACTCCAGGGCTCAGAGTCGGAGGCTCCATAACGGTGCGGTGTCCCAGCCGGGATCACCATGAGCTGATGCTCCTTAACCGCTATGAGCCGGTCATGATCTAGCTGAATCCAGCCCTCCCCTGCGGCGCAATAGATAAAAATATGGGAATCGCAGCCCTCCGGGCGCTCACGCAGATGATGCTCGGCGCGGGGGAAATAGCCGATATCGCTAACAAAGAGCGGAGCGGTCAGCTCATGCTCGCCCAGTGCCTTAAGCTGTGATTCGGGCAGCACGAACAGCTTCTCCTGGGCAAAGCCATCTTTTTTCGGGAAGGATTCCTGTTCCATAAAGTGTACCTCCTTGTGATCCGGCAATCTGATGTTTCTTCACGGTTACAGATACGAATATAATCCATCATAATCCGCATTTCGTCAATTGGGTCAGCAATTGCTCCCGGGTATATTAGGAGTATCAGGGCGAAGTTGGGACAACCGGCGGTTCACCGCAGGCTGTGCCATAGCTGACCGCTGAACGATGACAGTTGAACGATTCCAGCCAACCTTAGCTTTTTAGAGAAAAACGTAAGTTTTGAAGGTAGGTCAATGGGGAGAACCCGTTCTATCATAGAGAGAAATGGATCACATCAAAGGAGCGGAGAATGATGACAAGGACGGCAGACAATCACCAGCCCGGCATTGATCTGCGGGGGATATCCAAGGATATCCGGCCGGGGACGCTGAAGCTTGGCGGGCATAACCCCCAGGGGAATGAAATCTCATTTACGAACTTTTATATGGAGTGGAACCGGCGCCCGTTTTTTGGGATTTGCGGAGAGCTTCACTTCTCGCGGCTTGCCCATGACAGGTGGGAAGAAGCCTTGCTGAAGATGAAAGCGGCAGGGATTAACATAGTGGCCAGCTATATTTTCTGGATTCATCATGAGGAGGAGCAGGGGGAATTCCGCTGGGACGGAGACCTGAATGTGCGGAGATTTGTCCAGCTATGCGCCAAACATGACCTGAAGGTGATTCTGCGGGTAGGGCCGTTCTGTCATGGGGAGTGCCGCAATGGAGGCCTGCCTGACTGGCTGTATGGCCGTGCGTTCGAGGTCCGCTCGAATGATGACGGCTATCTGAAAGTAGTGAAGGCGCTTTATCAGCAGATCGGTGCAGAGACAGCGGGATTGATGTTCAAAGACGGGGGGCCGGTTATCGGCATCCAGTTGGAGAATGAGTATATGCATGCGGGTGCGCCGTGGGAAATGACAAGCGGCCAGTCTAATGAGTTCATTCCTTCCGGGAGGGATGGAGAGGAGCATATGCGGCGGCTAAAAGAACTGGCTGTGGAAGCTGGTCTCGTAGCTCCGGTGTATACCTCCACAGGCTGGGGAGGCGCAGCGGTGCTTAAGGATGAGGTGCTGCCGCTATTTGGCGGGTACGCCTACACACCGTGGAATGTGACTGCAGAGCAGCCGCAGCAGCCGCCAACGACTGAATTTTTGTTCCAGGACTATCACAGCAACACTACGCCTGTCCCTGCATTTGAAGTGCCTCCTTATGCACCTGAGGACTACCCTTATGCCTGCTGCGAGATGGGGGGAGGAATGCAGGCCTGGTATCTGGCCCGGTTCCAGGTAGCGCCGGAGACGGTAGAGGCGATGAGTATTCAAAAGATTGCCGGAGGCTGCAATTTCATCGGCTATTATGTATTCCACGGCGGCTCTCAGCCTGTCGGCAAGCATGCCTATATGAATGAAAGAACCAATCCGCGGATATCGTATGATTATCAGGCGCCAATTGGTGAATTTGGCCAGGTCCGGGAATCGTACCGGCGGCTGAAACTGATCTTTTCCTTCGCGCGCACCTTTGGCGAGAACCTGTGCGGGATGGCTACGGTGCTGCCGGATAGTGCGGCAAGGCTGCATCCGGCAGATACTGGGCAAGTGCGTTACGCCGTGCGGGTGCGGAATGGCTCAGGGTATGTCTTCCTGAACAATGTGCAGGACCATGCAGAAATGAAGGATCATGAAGGCGTTTCCCTGAAGCTCGAATTGGACAAGGGTCCCCTGCGACTGCCCGCATCCGGCGGATTTAGCTTGAAAAAAGGCGTGTCAGCAATTCTGCCCTTTAATTTCCGTATGGGCGGCCTTTTACTGAAATATGCAACAGCCCAGCCGATCACCTGCATCGTACGAGAGGGTATTGCCGAGTATTTCTTTTTTACGCCTGAAGGAATGTCCTCCGAGTTTTGCTTTGATGAAAGCGGGCTGGCGGGGATCACTGCGGAGCAGGGGGACATCCGGTATGAGGAGGGCTGCGCTTTTGCAGCTTTTGAAGAGGAGAAGGGCGGAGTCATGAAAGTGGTTACCCTGGCCGGCGAGACAGTGATTGTGCATTTGCTTACACGTGAGCAGGCGCTGAATTTGTGGGAGGTAGAGCTGTGCGGAGAGCGGAGGCTGGTCCTGTCGGAAACCCCCTTTACAGTTAATGACGGTGAGCTGATCTTTTACAGCCGCGGCAGCGGAAGCACCGCATTTGCGATGTATCCCGCGCCGCAGCAAGAGCTGTCCTCCAGCTTCGGCAAGATCCGTCCGGGTCAGGAGGCCGATGTTCACGGGTTTACGCAATATGAGCTGGAGCTGCCGGATGCTTCCTTCGAGTTACAACGCCAGATGAGCGGCAACAGTAAGGCTGCGCTGACTCTTCCGGCGGAAGTGTGGGAGCATCCCCACCTGCATGAGCTTTTCCTTGCCGTTGACTATGATGGTGATGTCGGCAACGCGTCAATTAACGGGAGGCTGACCGGTGACCATTTCTGGAATGGCGATATTTGGGAGCTGGGACTGCTTCAGCATCAGAAGGAACTGAAGGAGCATTCGCTGGATCTCTATATCGCGCCTGACCGGAGAGGCCAACTGGTGCGCAGCGATTCCGCGATGGCGGTTCAGATTGCCTTTATTGGCCAGGAGATCGCCGAGATTCGCGAAACGAAGCTGATTCCTGAATGGAGAATCTCTGTGAAACCGCTATCCAAATAATACCTGGTTGAATTAACTGTATTCTATTATGCTTCAATTGCAGTCCGCTAAGAACCAATCGCAGTCCGCCAAGGCGGTCTGCTTTTGCTATTTTTTCTGGAGAGTCAAGATCAGCCTGCACAAGAGACATAGCAAAGGGGGAGCAAGATGAAGCTGCTTATCGTAGACGATGAAGAGAGAACCCGGGAAATGCTGCGCAAGCATATCAACTGGGGGGAACTGGGGATTCATGAGGTGGAAACGGCGCGGAACGGTCTGGTAGCGTTGGAAATGTGCGGGAGCTTCCGGCCCGATATTGTGCTCTGTGATGTCCGTATGCCCAAGATGGACGGAATTGAATTCGCGCAGCGTCTCCGGGAGAGCGACGATTCCTGCAAGCTGGTATTCCTGAGCGGCTTCTCGGACAAAGAGTATCTGATGTCGGCAATCCGGCTGCATGCGCTGGATTATATTGAGAAGCCAATCAACCCGGATAAGGTGCAAAAAGCGGTCCAAGCCGCGGTGGAGTCGAGGAAGCAGGACGATAAGAAGCGGCAGGAGGAGCGCCAGCTTCAGGATGCGTATGATGAAGGCCTGCCCTATCTGAGACAGGAGATGGTCCGCAAGCTGATTACGGCTCCTGAATCGCCGAATGTGCCGAAGGCTTTGGAGAGCCGGGAGACCTTTCTGCTCACGCCGGAGGGGCCGTACACCGTGATTGCCTCGTCGCTGTATTGGCAGCCGCCGCAATATCCCGAAGATCCCAAGCTGGTGCAGGAGGCGGTGCTCCGGGCGCTGAACATGAACGGTCTGCTGGCCTCGCTGCGGGGGATCTGCGGGTTCGATACCCGCCATTTTCTGATTATTATTCTGCCCGGGGCCTACGGCAGCAGCTACCGGGATCAGCGGAATGTGCTGGAGGAATTATATGCCGAAGTGGCCGGGATCATAGGCGGCGGCATTCGTTTCCGCATGGGTGCCGGAGAACCGGCGGAGCAGCGGATGGAGATTCCGGAGTCCTACCAGACAGCGCTGGATGCTTGCAGTCTGCATTATTACAGTGAGGGCAGCAGGCTGATCTTTCCAGGTTCGCTTGGGGGCAACCGGGAGCTGGCGACGGACTGGAATGTGGTGCGGAATCTGCGTGAGCTGCTGAAGCGGGGCGAGCTGGAGGAAGCCCGCAGCCTGATCCGGAACTGGACGGAGCAAGCAAGACAAGCCCGTGATCTCGACATAACGCGGCTGAATGATTCCTATTTCCAGTTCCTGCTGGTCATTCTCGATGTGGCCGTCCAGCTAGGCTTCACAGATACGGATGAAGATACGGAACGCCGGTATATCTGGAAGGAGATCGACCGGATTCCCGATTTGGCAAGCATGGAGAAGTATATTCTCTCCTTTCTGGACTTGTTCCTGATCACCCCCGGCCCGGAAGGCACATCCGCCAAGATGCGGGAAATCCTGCAGTATATTCACAAGCATTTTCATGAAAAGGGTTTCACAATTATTGAAATTGCCGATCATGTGGCGCTGAGCGAGACTTATCTGTGCTCCCTGTTCAAGAAGCAGCGCGGCGGGACGGTCAAAGAATATATCACCTCGCTGCGTACCGAGAAGGCCAAGGAGCTGCTGCTTGACAAGGAGATGAAGCTGTACGAGGTGGCGGTGCGGCTCGGCTTTGCCGATGCGAACTATTTCACAACCTTCTTCAAAAAATATGCGGGCTGCACGCCCACGGAATACCGGGAGAGGATGGCGAAATGAGATGGAGACCCCGGAAGCCCTTCGCCGATTACAGCATCCGCTATAAGCTGTTCGCCACTTATATGCTGGTAATCATCATTCCATTGGTGCTGCTGCTCTGTATCCATCTGGAATTGACCGCAAATGAAAATGAGAAGCAGGCGCTGTATTCGGCCCGCAAAATGCTGGAGGAGACCAAATCCTATCTGCAATACCGCGCGGAAACGGTCAGAGAGGTGCTGAACTTTATTTCCTTCAATGATACGGTTCAGACGCTGGTAGCAGAGGACCCGAGCCGGTATGAGGATGTCAATGTATGGGGAACGGACGCCAACAAGCTCGCCCGTGTGCTCGGACAATTCCGCTACAATTCGGATATTGAAACTGTGCAGCTCTACATGAAGCAAGGGCTGGCATCGGCCACGGAAAATCCCGACTATATGAATTTGGGCAATGTGGAGAACAGCGACTGGTTCAAGGACTTCATGGCTTCGCATTCAGCCTTTGCCTGGCTGCCTTCGTCCGCCTTCGCCCAGGATGGTCAGAGTGACAAGGTATCTGTACTGCGCGTAATTCCAAATGCCCACAATATTCAGCAGACTGACGGCATCGTACGCGCCCAGATCTCCCAGAGCACGCTGCGCTCTGTGCTGAATCATGCCATTGCCACTCCGTCTACCTCCGTTGCGCTGTTCAATGACCACGGCGATATTCTCAGCACCTCCGGCGGATTTCCTTATACGGCAAAGGATTTTACGGACATGGTGTCCCGTGCTTCGGCGGATGGCGACACGGGCAACTACTGGACAGACCGCCTGGAATTTGGCGGAGAGCGCATATTGTTCGGACTGCAGGCGATTCCCGAGACTGATATGAGCGTGGCGATGATTGTCCCGTATTCCGATATTCTGAAATCCAGCAACAAGATGCGCAACCGGCTTATTCTCATTTTTTCACTCATTGTTCCAGTCACCTTCGCGCTCTCCTTCATTGCGGCCGGCTCCGCTACCAAACGTCTGCGGCGGCTGATTCTGCATGTGCGCAAGGTCAAGAACGGCAATTTCCGCATTGCTCCGCTCCCGGCCAACCATGATGAGATCGGCGAGCTGACCTACAATTTCAATGTGATGGTGGAGAATGTATCGCAGTTAATGGAGGAGACCTACACTCTGGGACGGGAAGTGAAGAACAAGGAGCTGAAAGCGCTTCAGGCGCAGATCAATCCGCATTTTCTGTATAACACGCTGGATCTGATTAATATTATGGCGATTGAATCGGGGAATGGGGATATTTCCAAAGTCGTGGACAGGCTGGCGTTATTCTACCGGCTTAGCTTGTCGAACGGCAGTGAGACCGTCACTCTGGACAGTGAGCTGCGGCATGTGGAGTCTTATGTGTCGATTCAGAATATGCGGTTTGGCAACGCGATTACGCTTACGCTTGAGGTTCCGCCGCTGCTGCTGAACTGTGAGGTGCCCAAAATCATGCTCCAGCCCCTGATCGAGAACGCAATCCTGCACGGCATTATGGAAAAGGATTCGGAGACAGGCGCAATTCGGGTGTCCGCCGCCGAAGAGAAGGGCGATCTTGTGGTGGATGTCAGCGATGACGGCATCGGAATGGACGGGGAGACGCTGGCGACAATTCTGACCAAGACGGCCAGCAAGAGAACCGGCGGCTTCGGCATACGGAACATCCAGGAGCGGCTTCAGCTCAACTATGGACCGATGTATGGCTTGTCTTTTGTGAGCCGGCCGGGTGAAGGAACCTCTGTGCGCATCCGGCTTCCCAAATTAAATGAAAAGTAAGCGCTAACACAGATTTTCGAAGAAGATCGAAACTTTGCCCCGTAGGTGCGTGTTCCCGGACATTTTACAATAAAAGAGGAGGAAGAGAAACCAAACTGAGGGGGCTGCTTATGGGTACCAAGGTGGAACAAATTGCTGTTAAGAAAAAAAAGACAGCCAAGAACCGGTCGCCGCTGCAGGAGTTGCGAAAAAACTGGGTGCTGTATGCGATGTTTTTGCCGATTGCCATTTTCTTTATCATTTTTGCCTACATCCCGATGACCGGCGTAATCATGGCGTTCAAGGAATTCAACTACAGGGACGGCATCTTTATGAGTCCTTGGAACGGGTGGGAGAACTTCGATTATTTCTTTCAGTCCGGCAAAGCCTGGCTGGTGACGAAGAATACGATGATGTACAATCTCGTGTTTCTGGGAGCCTATACGTTTTTCTCGATTCTGGCCGCTGTGCTGATCTCGGAGACGTATAACAAATTTTTCAAAAAAGCTACACAGACGTTTATGTTTCTGCCCTACTTTATCTCATGGGTTACCGTATCCGCATTCGTCTACAATTTTCTGAATTATGAGTTCGGGATTGTCAACGTGTTCCTGCGGAATATCGGGCTTGAGGCGATTGATATTTATTCGAACACCGGATACTGGTATCTGCTGCTGCCGTTCCTCTATATCTGGAAATGGGTCGGCTTCGGGAGTGTTTTGTATCTGGCGGCGATTGTCGGCATTGACCAGGAGATTTACGAAGCGGCGACCATCGACGGTGCAACACGGTTCCAGAAAATCATGAGAATCACCCTGCCCTTGCTTAAGCCGACAGTGGTGGTACTGGTTCTGCTCGGTCTTGGACGGATCATGCGCGGCGAGTTCGACATGTTCTATCAGCTCATAGGCAACAACGGTGCGCTGATGAATGCCACGGATATCATTGATACATTGGTGTTCCGGTCGCTTGTGGGTACACAGGACTTCGGAATGGCCTCCTCTGTGGGTCTGTACCAATCCGTGCTGACGCTGATCATTATCCTGATCGCCAACTATCTGGTGCGCCGCTATGACAAGGATAATGCGCTGTTCTAATTAAATCGCAAGTAAGGGGTGAATAATCATGGAGAAAAATAAACTCAATTCCGCGCCTGTCTTTCAGGCCTTCTCGTACACGGTTGTCTCGTTGATTGCGCTGGTATGTCTGCTGCCCTTTATCGTCCTGATATCCGGTTCCATCTCGGATGAGAGCCAGGTGCTTGCCAAGGGATATTCCTTTCTGCCGCGCGGCTTCTCGCTGGATGCCTATGCATTTATCTTCCGCAATCCCGCCGATGTGCTCTCCGGCTACCGGGTATCGCTGATCGTGGCTATAGTCGGGACAACGCTGTCACTGCTAATATCTACGATGGCTGCCTATGTGATGTACCGCAAGGAAGTGAAGTACCGCAATCAGCTAGCGTTCTTCCTGTTCTTTACAACCCTGTTTAACGGGGGACTGGCCCCCTATTTCATCTGGATTACCAGCTATCTGCATCTGAAAAACACACTTGCGGTGCTGATTCTGGTCCCAATGTTCAACGTCATGTACGTCCTCATTCTGCGCAGCTTCATTCAAGGCTCCGTACCGGAGCCGCTGATTGAATCAGCCAAAATTGATGGAGCGGGGGACTTCCGCATCTTCTGGCAAATGGTAATGCCGCTCTGCAAGCCCGCGCTTGCCTCCATCGGCCTGTTCACCATTCTGGCCTATTGGAATGACTGGTGGACCCCGATGATGTTCACGGATAAGGACCAGTACGTTCCGCTGCAATACCTGCTCTATAAAATGCTGTCCTCGATAAACATGTCCGCGGCGATGGCCCAGCATGTGTCGAACATCGACACACCGAAGGAAACGTTCAAGCTGGCCATGACCGTAATTGCTACCGGACCCATCGTCATCCTGTTCCCGTTCCTTCAGCAGTATTTTGTTAAAGGTATTACCATCGGCGCTGTAAAAGGCTGATGACCGGCCGGTCCGGTCCTGCTTCGTTATGAATCCTGCAAGCCCGGGGATTTATATAGAATTGCCATCACTTAAGGGGGTATAAGAGTGAGAAAAGCAAAGAAAAACGTCGTGTTCATCCTGACGCTGCTGCTGTCGCTGTCCATGCTGCTAGCTGCCTGTTCCGGCAGCAACAACAAGTCAAACACGGAAGCGGAAAGCACTGCAAACGCAGGCGGCAACACATCGTCTGACAAGGGTGCAGATCAGAAGGAGGTTGTGCTGAAGGGTTACCTGCTCGGAGAAGCTCCGAAGGGTATGCCGGAGGTGCTGGCCGCACTCAACGAAAAGCTGAAGAAAGACATCAATGCCACCATCGAGCTGAACTATATCGGCTGGGGCGACGTGCAATCGAAATATCCGCTGGTGCTGGCCTCCGGCGAAGATGTGGACTTTATTTTCTCTGCGGACTGGAACTATTATGTTCAGCAGGCGACCAAAGGCGCTTTCTATGAGCTGAAGCCGGAGGATATCGCGAAATATATGCCGAAGAAATCGGCTGCCATCAATCCGGCTGCCTGGGATGCCGCCAAAATTGAAGGCAAAATATTCATGATTCCAACGACTACCCCGGACCGCAAGGTCAGTGTGGCTGTCCTGCGCAAGGATATTATGAAGGAAGCGGGCCTCACCGAGGTGAAGCGATTCTCCGAGCTTGGACCTTATCTGGAAGCGGTGAAGAAAAATCACCCGGATATGATCGGTCTGAATCTGGATTCGCAATTCGACCTGCCGACTCCTTACCAATATCTGCTGCGTGACAAAATCGGTTATCCGGGCGCTCCAATTGATTCCGGCAACCCTATGGCCCAAGGCATAGCTTATGACTTCGAAGATCCTACAGGCAAGCTCTACAGCATGGTGGAAGAGCCTTACCTGAGTGCACAGAAATATGCTGCCGGGATTATGAAAGACTGGTACGATAAAGGCTATGTCAACAAAAACCCGTATTCGAACAAAATCCGCTCCAAGGATAATTTTGCGGAAGGTAAATCTGCGATTGCGCTTGGCAATACGATTGACGTAGCTTCCATTATGGAAGCTGCCCAGGCCAAAGGCATTGAAACCTATGTGGTTTCGTCATTGACGGCTGACGGCAAAGCGCCGCAGAACTCGTGGACCAACAACGGGATCTCCATCGCGGCCAATTCCAAAAATCCTGAGCGCGTAATGCAGGCCTTCGACCTCATTATGGAAGATCCGTCCTACGTATATCTCACTTATTTCGGTCTGGAAGGCAAGAACTATGCCATGACGGCAGATGGTAAAATCGGTCTTCCTGAGGGTGTCACCTCCGAGAACAACACGTATCCTCCTGACGCTGCCGGCTTCTGGTTCGTGAACAAGGACCTGTTCAAGCCGATGCAGAACTGGCCGCAAGCCTATATTGACCATCAGGAGAAGGTGAAGGATTTCCTGACCGACTTTACGTATAACGGCTTCACCTTTAACTCAGACAAAGTGAAGACTCAGATTTCGAACCTCGCGAATGCCTCGACACAGTACGCCAATCCGATCTATATCGGTGCGGTCAAGGATGTTGACAAAGCCTTTGACGATCTGGCCAAAAACCTGAACAGCGCCGGTCTGGACAAGGTGAAGGCAGAAGTGCAGGCCCAGGCGGATGTCTATCTGGCGGGCAAGAAAAAATAAGCTCTGCAATTTCAGGTTAAAATAAGACAGGTTATAAAAACCGCCAAAGCAACGCTGAATAAGCTGCGCTTTGACGGTTTTTTGCGGACCTTAGGCTTAGGATTCATGCAGCCGCTTGCGCATCATTCCCGGTGTGCAGCCGTAGGCCGCCCGGAAGACGCGGATGAAATAGTTGGTCTCCATGCCCAGGTGCAGCGCGATATCCTGAACCGGAGTATCGCCATTCTCCGTCATCATCTGCAGTGCCCGTTCCAGACGCAGATTCTGTAAATATTTGTGCGGCGTAATGCCATACTCCTGAACGAACAGGCGCTGGAAATGCTGTACGGAGTAGCCAACGGCAGCCGCGAGATTGGAAACCAGCAGCGGCTCGGTAAAATGCTCGTTGATCAGGCCGAGCGCCTTCTGCAGCGCCTCGTTGCGCACGGCTTCGAATTCGAGCCGGTTAGCGGAACCGGTTGTCTGAGCCGTGTGCCGCAGCAGGAGCAGCAGCCGGTAGAGTGTAGCGGACAGCTCCAGCATGGTCCGCTCATCCTGGCGGCTTGTCTGCTGGTTCACCGTATGCCAGATGCTGCCGAGCTGCTCCCAGCATTCTCCGAAGTTCTCCGGGTGAAACGGGGCGGAGGGGAGGTAGCCGATGCCTTCCAGCAGATTATGCGACAGCTCGCCGTGGAAGCCGATGAACCCCACATGCCAAGGATCATGCGACAGCGGATAATATTCATGGCCTCTGTCCGGCGGATAAGCGAAGGCCATTCCCGGTTCCAGAATCGTTTCATTGCCGGTGACAAGGTCCCGGAACAGGCCTCTGCCGCTGCGGATCAGAAAGACCTGATATACGGGAAAGCCGCCGGGGCGTACATGGTGGTATTGGATATGCCGGCCAACGGAATAAGGGTACAGAGGGTACCTGTTCAGTTCTCGCGGCAGTTCAATCAGAGAGAAAGGGAGAATGATGCTTCACCTCATATTCATTTTGTGCTAGTAAATAGAGAGTATATTCCTACTGCCTGAATCGAATTATCCTATATGATAAACAGTATAAAGGATGATTCATGAAATGGACAGAGCTAGACCAAAGGTTTCATCAGAGAATAGTCTCATCCAGACATGAACAACACACCGAAAGGATGAACCTGACAATGAATATGAAATTACCCCCGGTCAGCAGCAAAATTCCAGTGATGCTGCACGGCGCCGATTATAATCCCGAGCAATGGCTGAAATACCCTGAGGTGCTCCGCGAGGATATCCGCATGATGAAGCTGGCGAATGCGAATGTAATGTCTGTCGGCATCTTCTCCTGGGTGTCGCTTGAGCCGGAGGAAGGCGTCTTCACCTTCGAGTGGCTCGATAGTATTCTCGATACGTTCGCTGAGAACGGCATTTACGCGTTCCTGGCTACTCCAAGCGGTTCGCGCCCGGCCTGGATGTCGGACAAATATCCCGAGGTGCTGCGTATAGAACGGAACCGGGTGCGCAATTTGCACGGCGTCCGCCATAATCACTGCTATACCTCGCCGGTCTACCGGGAGAAGACAGCTATCATTAACGGCAAGCTGGCTGAACGGTATGCGCATCACCCGGCGGTTATCGGCTGGCATATCTCGAATGAATACGGCGGTGAATGCCACTGTGATCTTTGCCAGGCGAGCTTCCGGGAGTGGCTTAAGGTGAAGTACAACAACAGCCTGGATGAGCTGAACCATGCCTGGTGGGCGACCTTCTGGAGCCACACGTACACCTCCTGGGAGCAGGTAGAATCGCCTGCCCCGCACGGAGAGACACAGGTTCATGGACTGAATCTGGACTGGCGCCGCTTCGTCAGCGAATCGACGATTGATTTCTGCCAGCACGAAATTGACTCGGTGCGCAATTACAACACAGAGCTGCCGGTAACGACCAACATGCACAATATTGACGGCGTGGATTACCGCAAGCTGGCCAAAATTCTTGATGTCGTGTCCTGGGATGCCTACCCGGATTGGCATTATACCGAAGACAACGACGATGCCCGTCTGGCAGCATGGACGGCGATGCACCACGATATGTACCGCACCTTCAAGCATAAGCCGTTCCTGCTGATGGAGAGCACACCTTCGCTCACGAACTGGCAGATTGTCAGCAAGCTGAAGCGCCCGGGCATGCACAAGCTGTCCTCCCTGCAGGCGATTGCCCACGGCTCAGATTCCGTGCAGTACTTCCAGTGGCGCAAGAGCCGCGGCTCCAGCGAGAAGTTCCACGGCGCTGTAATTGACCACAGCGGCCACGCGGAGACCCGTGTCTTCCGCGACGTTGCGGAAGTCGGCCGCACGCTAGCGGAGCTTCAAGAGGTTGTAGGTACTACTACACCTGTGCAGACAGCGATTATCTATGACTGGGACAACCGCTGGGCGATTAAGGATGCGCAGGGTATCCGCAACTCCGGGCTGAAGTACGAAGAAACTGTGGGTCAGCATCACCGTGCGCTGTGGGAGCTGGGTATTCCTGTTGATATTATCGGGCCGGAAGAGGATCTGTCAGCCTACAAGCTGGTAATTGCCCCTATGCTGTACCTGATCAGCGAAGAGAACGGCAAACGGATTGAGAAGTATGTGGAGCAGGGCGGAACCTTCCTCGGTACCTACTGGTCGGGAGTGGTTGGAGAGACGGACCTGTGCCATCTGGGCGGATTCCCAGGCCCGCTGCGCCGTACGCTTGGCATCTGGGCCGAGGAGACAGAAGGCTTGCACAGCCGTGATCTGAACGGTCTGGTTATGGAGGCCGGCAATGCACTGAACCTTAACGGCGATTATGATGCCCATGAGATTGCCGAGCTGATCCATCTGGAAGGCGCAGAAACGCTGGGCACATACCGTACGGATTTCTACGCAGGCCAGCCGGCTCTCACGGTGAACCGGCTGGGCGGAGGATTGGCGTACCATCTGGCAACACGCGTGAAGGATGCCGCATTCTATGTGGAGCTGTATGCGGCGATTGCGAAGAAAGCAGGCATCATCCGCACGATCGACACCGAGCTGCCGGTTGGCGTAACAGCCCAGCTTCGGACGGATGGCGTCAGTGATTATGTATTTGTGCAGAATTTCAGCGGAGTGGAGCAATCCGTTGTTATGGACGGCAGAAGTTATACCGTTCTGGAGTCGGGGGAGACCGTTCCGGCGGTGCTCACGCTTCCGGTTCATGGCCTGGCTATCCTGAAGCGGGCACACTAAATCAGGCTTCATAATACGCAAAAAGGCAGGGCCCCGAAGTTCAAGGCTCCTGCCTTTTTGCTATAACCTTAGCCGAACGCCGCCTCGACTCCGGCGATAACCTGCCGGTAGTAGTCTGCATCATGCGGCACAAAATGAGTCATGTCCACCGTTTCGTGAATGGCAATGCGCTCACCGCTGTCCGTTATACGAAAGCCTGATACATCAAGCTGGTGCAGCCCGCCCTCCCAGAATCTGCGGAAGGCGCTGAACTCAGCCAGGACGATTCCGGCAACCTCCTCCCGCTGGAGCCGGAATTGCTCCAGGGGATACGGGTTGCTGTACAGAAAGACATTCGCCCTCTCATTGTCGATCATCCCGTCCTTCGTCATGGTGTAGGGGATGATCCCCAGCGGGATCAGATCGTCATAAGAAATCCGCAGCCCCAGCTCCTCCTCCACCTCGCGGATGCCGTCCATCGCGGTCTCATCCGCCAGCAGATGTCCTGCCGCGGTAATATCGAGCAGCCCGGCATCATCCCGCTTGTCCTTGCTGCGAAGCTGAAGATAGATATAGAGATCATTGTCACGCTGCTGGACGAACCAGCAGTGAAAGGTCTCATGCCAGAGCCCCTTCCGGTGTACTTCATCGCGCGGGGCCGTGCCCGTCACGTTGCCCTGCACATCGAATGTAGTAAGAATTTCTTCGTTCATGGAGATCGCTCCTTAAGGTCTGATTCCTGCTAGCGTAGCGCTAGAGCAAATATTTTTTGTGCCGGAGCAGATGATGGTCTGCCAGCGTCTTCCGGTATTTCTGCGGTGTAATGCCGTACAGCTCCTTGAAGCAGTTGATCAAAGAACGGCTGTCGGTAAAGCCCGCCTGCATGGCGATCTCCAGCAGGGAGAAATCGGTGTAGACGAGCAGTTGATACACGTAGAACAGACGGACGCGCGTCAGATGTTTTTTGAAGGTGGTCCCCATATATTCCTTGAACGTTCTGGACAGATGCTCCTTGGAGATGCCGTATTCCCGCGATACCGAGTCAAGCGTTAACTGCTCATTATAGTGATCGTCAATGTACTGGATAATCGTTTGGCAGCGGTCCCAGTATTTTTGTGATTTGACCGTCAGCGACGGTTTTTTTTCGATCATGAAACTGAACATCAGAATGTATAAGATTTCGTAGAATACGCTGTTTAATTTTAGCTGATAGTAGGGCTGGGAGCTACGCTTTTTGAATAAGGGATGAATTTCCTTGAATAAGGCTACGAGCTTGGCATATTCGGGCGAGCTGGTGTTTATGCTATAGGCATATTTTTCAATGTCCGGATTGGCTGCTTTCAGCAGTTCAAATGGAAAAATGATCGTTAAGGCATCGTAGGGCATCTCTTCGTTCACCTGGCAGCTATGCAGCACTCCGCTGTTGATCAGAATCATCTCATCCTCTGTGAAGATAGTTTTGTTGCCATCAATGTGGTATATACTCTCACCTTGAAGCATCAAGGTTAGTTCCAGGCTGCGGTGCCAATGTGCTTCGACTGAGGTGATTTTGTTTTCGGAATGCAGGTAAATCCAGGCTAAAAAACCATCGGGAACCATAATATTCTCATGCACATAATTCATAGCTCTTCTCCCCTTGAAAAATATCAATTTTCCGCTATAAATCAGCTAAAAAAAGCGAAGAATTATGAATCATATTTTATATAATTAATAATAACAAGTAAAGTATATGTTAATAAACATTACATTTGATTGAAATGAAGGGATCTGAACATGGCGGACATGGATTTAAGGAAGAGGAAAAATTACAGCAAGCTGTGGGGCCATCTGCTGTTCCTGGGACCCTCCATCCTGATTTTTATCATTGTGGTGGTCATTCCCTTTGCAATCAGCCTGATCTATTCCTTCAGTAATTGGAACGGTATCTCCGGGGAGGTTCAATTTGTGGGGCTGGACAATTTCCGGGATATTTTCTCCGGGAAAGCCAGGTTTCTGGATTCGCTCTGGTTCACCTTGCGGATGACCGCAGTCTGTGTGTTGTTTATCAATCTGCTGGGTCTCGTTCTTGCCGTCGCCTTGACCTCCCGTATTCCGCTCCGCAGCCCGCTGCGGGCCGCTTATTATTTGCCGCAGACGATGGGCGGGCTTATTCTCGGCTTCATTTGGCAGTTCATCTTCGTGTCGGGTTTGCCGGTGATCGGCGAGAGGCTGAATCTGGACTTTCTTGCACAGCAATGGCTCGGGACAGAGAACACGGCTTTCGCAGCCCTGGTCATCGTCAATGTATGGCAGAATGCGGGGTATGTGATGGTCATTATGATTGCCGGCCTGGCCGGTATTTCCTCGGAGCTGCTGGAATCCGCTAAGGTGGAAGGCTCGGGTGCGCTTCATACCCTGCTCAGGATCAAGCTGCCCCTATGCATTCCGTATATTACCGTAGCTTTATTCTGGACCTTGTCCAGCGCCCTGAAGATGTTCGAAATTAACCTGGCGCTGACCAAGGGCGGCCCGTACGGCTCGACCACCTCGATGACACTTAATATCTACACCGATGCTTTTGCGAATAATAAATACGGGCTGGCTACAGCCGAAGCGCTGGTGTTCTTCGTCATTATCATGATGATCACTTCTGTTCAGATGTATCTCGGCAAGCGAAAGGAGAACCAGCTCTTATGAAAAAGCTCCGCGTAGGTCTACTTGCCGGATTCATCCTTGCATTGGCCGGAGCAGTGCTCTTTATCGCTCCGCTGTGGATTATGTTCATGAACTCCTTCAAGCCGCTTAGCGACATTCTCGCTGATCCGCTCCGGCTTCCGGCCACATGGAGCTTAGATAACTACCGGGAAGCCTGGCAGGTGCTTGATATCCCGGGAGTGGTGAGGAATACGGCAATCCTCTCCCTGGGGGCGGTCAGCGGCATCCTCCTGTTCGCCACAATGACAGCTTATTGGTCGGAGCGGCATCCTACAGTTATCTCCCGCATCTTCGGCTATCTGATTATGCTGTCGGTGCTTATCCCCTTCGCAACGATCATGCTCCCCCTGGTGAGGGTGATGAAGTTCCTGCACCTCAACAATACCATCGGCGGAGCAGTGCTGGCTTATTGGGGAATTGGGTTTGCCTTTGCTTTCTTTTTAATCCGCAGCGGGGTGAAGACTCTTCCTTATGAGCTTGAGGAGGCTGCGCAAATTGACGGCTGTGGCAGGGTATACATCTTTTTCAGAATTGTGTTCCCGCTCCTTGGTCCGACGGTATTTAGTGTGTTTATCATGGACATGTTCTGGGTCTGGAACGATTTTATGATTCCGCTGGTGCTGCTGAATAATGAGAAGCTCAGTACCGTTCAACTGGCGGTCAACCGCTTATTCGGAATGTATAACAGCCGTTGGGATGTGGCTCTGCCTGCTCTAACCATGAGCATGCTTCCAATAATTATTGTCTTTATTCTGTTCCAAAGAAAGATTGTCGGCGGCGTGTTGGCGGGTTCTGTAAAAGGTTAAGGGAATAAAAAAATGTACCAGGTACAAACCGGGAGGAACTGAAATGATGGAGAGAAACCTAAAGGCAAGCACGGTTGTATCGGTATTTGTGGGAATGTCGGTGCTGCTCACAGCATGCGGCGGCGGGACGAAGGAAGCGCAAGGAAATACAGCGAAGGGTGCTTCCGCAAACAACGTCAAAACGATTCATATTTATCAAACGAAGATCGAGATTGACGAGGCTCTGAAAAAAACTGCTGCCGCCTATACAGCGCTTCATCCTGATGTTCAGTTTGTCATTGACTCTGTCAGCGACAATTACAGCACCGGGCTTAAGACGAAGCAGGCGAGCGGGGAAATGCCCGATATTTTTACAGTTATGGGCAACCAGGATTTGAAGCTGTGGCAGTCCCAGCTTGAGGATTTGTCGGATCAGGCGTGGACCAAAGACATGATTGACCTCGCGAAGCAGGGGATTACCGGTGACGACGGTAAAGTGTACGGATGGCCGGTATCGGTTGAGGGGTACGGGTATGTGTATAACAAGAAGCTTTTTGATCAGGCCGGGATTTCCGAAGTGCCTACCACGCTTACAGCGCTAAAGGAAGATGCCCTGAAATTGAAGTCTGCCGGAATACAGCCGCTGATCGGTGCATATATGGACTGGTACCAGTCAGGAAACTTCCTTGTCAATATGGGAATTGCCCGCCAGCCGGACCCGCAGGCTTTTATCAAAGGCTTATATGACGGAACCTCCACATTTGTAGGCAATGATATTTTCAAGCAGGTAGCCGAATTTATCAAATACGACTTCAGTCAGGGTAAGAACGGGCTCAGCACCAATTTCAACTCCCAGACCACTGCTCTGTTCGCCGGGCAAGCGGCTATGACCCTCGGCGGCAACTGGCTGCAGCCAAGCATCAGCGGGAACCCGGATCTCAGCATGGGACTGATGCCGCTGCCTGTCAATGACAACCCGGAAGAGAACGACAAGCTGTATGTGGGCGTCACCGGTTACTGGGGAATCAGCAAGGATTCTGAAGTGAAGCAGGAGGCTAAGGATTTCCTGAACTGGCTCGCCACGACTCCGGAGGGACAAGCCCATGTCACCAAGGACATGCAGATGATTCCGGCGTTTAACAGCTTCTCTGCGGACGATACGGATATTGGAGCGCTGGGAGCGGATCTGTCCCGTTATGTGAAGGCAGGCAAAATCTATGGCTCCTTCAATTCGTATTACCCGGATGGCGTTGCCCAGGCTTTCGGTGAAGCTGTCCAGAAGCTTGTCGGCGGCAAGGTGGATACAGACGGCTTCCTGCAGGAGCTGCAGAACGAGTGGGACCGGCTGGCGAACTAATACGATATTATAGCGGAGATGAGGGTAATCATGGTCAACGATATAGATAAGCTTATCAGTCAAATGACCTTGCATGAGAAGGTCATGTTATGCACCGGAGACAACATGTGGAAGACGAAAGCCTATGAGCATCTGGGTATCCCATCCATTCTGATGAGCGACGGTTCAAGCGGTGTCCGTTTTCAAAAAAACTCCGATGTCAGCGGAGACATCTCCTTTTATGAATCCATCAGCGGGAGCTTCGATAGTGCGGAGGCGGTGGCAAATACCCATGAGGCAACCTGCTTTCCATCCAACTCTACTGTCTCTTGCTCATGGAACCCGGAGCTGGTCTATGAGATTGGTCAGGCGATTGCCAGAGAATGCCGGCGTCTCGGCATCCATCTGCTGCTGGGGCCGGGCATGAACATCCGCAGGCATCCCCTGACGGCCCGGAATTTTGAATATTACTCCGAAGATCCATGTCTGACGGGCGAGATCGCGGCAGCGATGGTGAAGGGCGTACAGGATGGCGGAGTAGGGGCATCTCCGAAGCATTTCGCCTGCCATAATTCGGATACGAAAAGAACCCGGGTGAATGTGACCGTAGAGGAGAGAGCGCTGCGGGAGATTTACTTGGCCGGCTTCGAACGCGTGGTCCGCAAAGCGCGTCCGGCTACCATAATGAGCGCGTACAATAAGATCAACGGGGTGCAGACCAGTGAGGACCCGGAGCTGCTGAACGGGATTCTGCGCGGAGAGTGGGGATTTGACGGCGTGGTGGTCAGCGATTGGGGGGCAGTTAAGGATGCTGCCGCCGCCACGCGGGCAGGGCTTGATCTGCAGATGCCCTTGTCCTTAAGCTCATCAGCCTATCTGGAGAACGCTGTGCGGAATGGGGAGCTGGATGAAGAGCTGATTGACCTCAGAGTCAAGAATATTGTGCAGCTAATCTTCAGATTGACAGAGAACTATGAACCGCTTGCGGAAGTGGATTTCACGGAGCATCACCGGCTTGCCCGCGCGGCAGCGGCGGAATCCATCGTTCTGCTCAAGAATGAGCAGGGGGTGTTGCCGCTCGCACCGGGCAAGGCCAAGAAGCTCGCAGTCGTTGGACGGTTGGCTGCCGAGCCTTTGTATCAGGGGACAGGCTGCGCCATCGTCAATGCCAAGGAGGTGGACATTCCTCTGGAGCACATCCGCAAGCTGTGCCCGGAGGGAATGGAGGTGCGGTATGCTCCCGGCTACCATGCGGACGGCAGCACCGATGCGGCACTGCTGGAAGAAGCTGATCTTCTCGCCCGTGAGGCGGATGTGGTTCTGGTCTTTGCCGGGGCGTTCCTGCCGGAGGAGAGCGACGATTACAACCGGAAGGACATGGACATTGAGCCGGGGCACGAACAGTTGATAGCTGCGATCTGTGCGGCTAATCCGAATACGGTGCTGATTCTGGCTAACGGAGAATCGGTAATGATGCCCTGGGCCGATCAGGCAAAAGCTGTGCTTGAGACCTGGTTCAGCGGAGAGGGCATGGGGGAAGCGCTCGCCACAATTCTCTTCGGCCACGTGAATCCTTCCGGCAAGCTCTCTGCGACCATTCCAGAGAAATTGAGCGATACGCCAGCCTTTCTTAGCTTCCCCGGCAATCTGACTGAGCTGCATTACAGCGAAGGAATCTATGTCGGCTACCGTTATTACGATATGAAGGGGATCGCTCCCCGTTATCCGTTCGGCCACGGGCTCTCTTACACGCAATTTGCGTACAGCAACCTGACGCTGTCCGAACCGGAGGTCCATTTACCTTCAGTCCTTAAGCTTACTGTGGACATTACCAATACCGGTGAGGTGTACGGCAAGGAGGTTGTTCAGCTCTATCTTGCCCAGCCTCATTCGAAGTTGCCCCGGCCGCCTCAGGAATTGAAAGGGTTCGCGAAGGTGGCTCTGCACCCGGGCGAGACCAAATCTGTGGAGTTCCTGCTGGAGGAACGGGATTTCGCCTGCTACAATCCCGAATGCGGGGAGTGGAGTGCGGCGAGCGGCAGCTATACCTTCCGCGTTGGAGCTTCCAGCCGCGACATTCGGCTTACGGCTGAGGTTCAGGTGAGCAATCCGGCGGAGCCGGTAGCGAAGTTCAGAACCGACAGCGGGTTCCCGGAATTGCTACAGAACGAGACGGCCCGGCAGATTTTTTACCAATTTATGATCGAGAACGGGCTGGTTACTCCCGAGCAGGTGGATAACAAGCTGGACGAGCTTCTGGCAGGCTCCTTCTGGGGCATCCTGTCCTTCATGGATATGCACTCAGCGGGTGTGATCACTTATGAGAAGATGAACGACGTAATTCAGCGGATCAATGCCCTGCTTGAGGAAGCCGCTCCCGGCAGGCAATAGTGAACTTGTTGTAAGAAATGAAGGAAGGACCTCATTCCCGGGCGGAGCAACGGGTTTGAGGTCCTTTTTGTCTTTGTCCGAATGGGGCTGTCCGTGAGCCGATAGGTGGCTGGGACAGCCGTTTATCTATCTGCAAATCTATTGCGGCTTGCCAGGAAGAAACTTTAAGGCTTGGTTTCGCTGCCGAGCTTGGTGCCGTTGTAGTTGATGAAAGTAGTTGCAGAAGGAGGACTTCACTCTGGAATGTTCCTCCGGCAACGGCAGAACTGCCGTTGTTGGAGGCCGCGCGGCTGCTTTGCCCGGGAACAACGGTAAAACTGCCGTTGTTGAAGTACGGGCGGCCGATTTGCCCAGGAACAACGGCAGAACTGCCGTTGTTGGAGGCCGCGCGGCTGGTTTGCCCAGGAACAACGGCAGAACTGCCGTTGTTGGAGGCCGCGCGGCTGCTTTGCCCGGGAACAACGGTAAAACTGCCGTTGTTGGAGGCCCAGCGGCTGGTTTGCCCCGGAACAACGGTAAAACTGCCGTTGTTGGAGCCCAGCGGCTGGTTTGCCCGGGAACAACGGCAGAACTGCCGTTGTTGGAGTCCGCACAAGCCGGGTTATCCCTAGCAACTCCTCCGCAATGATTATGATTGCCGGGTGTGGACCTTGTCGCCCTGGACCCAGACCTCCCGGATGTTCTCCGGGCGGCTGAGGTACATGATTTTCTGAAAGATACTATGCAGGGGCTCATCTCCATAGATGGGCAGCTTCGCAGACGGGATGACCGTGTCAATGATCTGGACGTCCCAGGCATACCCCTCGGCCAGACGGCCAATCGGCAGACTCAGGCTCTCGCCTCCGCCCGCTGTGGCCAGATAGAACGCCTCGTCGATTGTTAACCGCGACTGGGACACACCGCGTTCATTGGCCGGGAGCTCGGTATTCACGCCGTCCTCCAGCATCCGGGAGGAGATAACGGCTTGCCGGGCGTTGTCGAACAGGCTCGGCGAGAATCCGCCTGAGATATCCGAACCGAGGCCGATCTCAACACCCTTGTCCATCCAGCGGGCAATCGGGATAACGCTGTTCGCGAAGTAGGCGTTGGAGATTGGGCAGTGGCTAATCGCTGTCCCTGTCTTCGCAAACAGAGACACGTCCTCTTCGCTGAGGAAATTGCAATGCGCCATAACGGATTTGTCTCCGAGCAGTCCGAAGTCATGGAGTGCGAACGCATCATGCTTGCCGAACCTCTCCTTAACATGTCCATGAGCCCAATCGCTCTCGCTGCAATGGGACTGAATATGAACATCATACTTCGCGGCAAGCTCGCCCAGCCCCTTGAGCGCCCCGTCGGTGCAGCTTGGAATGAAGCGGGGAGTTACAACCGGGTATACTCCTTGCTTGACGGATGGTGCGAGCTGCTTGACGGCAAGAATGAATTGTTCGGTATCCTCCAGTGCCGTGGGGGTGTCCTGATCGCGGTAAGCGACCGGGTTCTGAGCCGGATCATCCATGACGACCTTGCCGACGAGGCCACGCTGGCCCTTTTTTGCACAAATCTCAGCCAGCAGCAGACTCGCTTCCTTGTGAATAGTAGCAAAATAAAGCACCGTGGTCGTGCCGTTTGCAAGCAGGGTGCCGACCATATCATTGTATATCTCCGCTGCAAAGTCTATATCCGCGAACCTGGATTCCAGTGGAAAGGTGTAGGTGTGCAGCCAATCGTACAGCGGGACATCAAGAGCGCCTCCGGCCTGCGCCCATTGCGGCGCATGAACATGAAGGTCGATAAATCCCGGGAGCAAATATTGCCCCGGAGACAGGCGGTGAACGCGATTGGTGGTCAGGATATCGTCATAGCCATCTTCCCCCGGAGCGGCCACCCGTTCAATGATGCCGTCTTCATTTATGCAAAACAGATGATCCTTAAGAATTTGCAGCTCCTTGGGAGTATGGCTTGTAAAAGCAGTTCCCTGAAACACATGTGCATAAGTCTTCAACTCGTATCACCGCACCATTCTTTTTATTCAAATTATAAAAAATCACTAAAGTTAAGTCTATATCGAAGGGCCTCCTGCCGCGGTGACATAGAGAGTTTTGTGCCCGGCGCTGATTTTTCTTTGTTATTGTTGCAAGTGAGCCTCCGCCAAAAAGACAGCTCTCGGCATGCATTACATGAACTAGTATAATATGGGAGAGGGGTGAGAGGATGCTTGCAGCAATTGGAAGGGAAACCTTCTATTCTTTAAGTGATGAAAGACTAGGGTGGGCTTGCATGGAGCCGACCTTCATGCTGATCCGCGGGAAATCTCCCGCGCTAAAAGCGGCGGCGATCTCAGCACTCGGCGAGGGACAGAGGGCACTTTGCATGTTCCGCATCATGTATGATCACAGCTATAAGTCAGCGGCGGAATATTACGCTTGGATCTCTTATCTGCTGGATCAGCCGGGTTATTGGAGCGGGGTGCTGGAGGGTGTGCGTTTTTTTGCAGACACTGCGATGTTGGAACTGCTGGAACAGACGCGGGAGAGACTGGCTGCGAGAAACGTCAGTTTGGGCGTGGGCTGGGGTGATGCGGGACTTATGGATATCGGGGCTGATGAAAAATTGCTGGAGATGGTTACCGGCTTGTACGTCCATTTTCAGCAGATTGCACCGCATAGCCTGAGTCTTATCGCTGATTATATCCGTGCCCACCCGGAAGAGTTTGTAGAAATTAGCGGTTAAATTGCGGACAGTGATAAGTCGTAAGAAAGTGAAAGAACAGTATGGATTGATATCCGAAAATGGTTAAACATTACATAGAAAAGGGGTTTACTAATTGACAGCTAATTCTTCTATCCGTATAGCCTATGGAGACCACCCCTCACAATTCGGTGTATTGCGTATGCCGGATTTGTTAGGCCGATCTTGCCCTGTGGTTGTTACTATTCACGGGGGGTTTTGGAAATCAGAATATGGACTTGAAGAACTTGACCCGCTTGACGAAGATTTGACACGTCGTGGTTACGCCACTTGGAATATTGAGTATCGCCGAGCCGGAGAAGATGGAGGAGGTTGGTCAGGGACATTTGATGATGTTATAGATGCTGTAAATCAGTTGTCTCAGCTTGAGGAACGCTTTCACCTGGACCTGTCTCGTGTGGTCATCCTGGGGCACTCAGCAGGTGGACATTTGGCTCTCTGGCTGGCCTCCCGAATTAACAAAGTCCAAACAGACGAGCTGGGTGATCCTCTGATTGTACCTATAAAGGGCGTAATAAGTTTAGCGGGAATTTCAGATTTGCGAGAAATGTGGAAAATCCATGCCGACAAGGGGATTTGCAGTCCCGTGGCATTATTTATTGGCGGAACACCTCAAGAAGTACCTGATCGTTATTGCTCGGCCTCACCGGTTGAATTGCTGCCCTTGGGCGTCGAGCAAATATTAATACACGGTGAGCTGGACCGCCATGTTCCAATAGAATTGAGTAGTGAGTACCATCGTAGAGCTATCGGACTGGGTGATGAGGTTAGTTTGGTAGTTCTCCCGGAGGTTGAGCATTTTCAGATAATTAACCCGACCTCATCCGCATGGATTTCAGTCACCGGTTCACTCGAAACTATTTTCAGTCCTAATAAATTATGAATTGAAAATCAAGTCAGAGTACTAGCGGGAATGAGCTCAACTAAATGCACCTGCAATCATGTCATTCGGGCTGAAAAAAAGGCTGCACCGTCCTTTGTTAAGGAGGGCACAGCCTTATTTGCATGTGTAGGTCTAGGAGGAAGCTAGCCTTTTATTATCTAGCCAACCATCCGCCATCCACATTGAGAATGTGGCCGTTCAGGTAGTCGGAAGCAGCGGATGCCAGGAATACAGCAGGTCCTTTAACATCTTCGGCAGTTCCCCAGCGTCCGGCAGGAATGCGGTCGAGGATGGAGTCGGAACGGTTCTGGTCGGCACGGATTGGTGCAGTGTTCTCAGTAGCCATGTAGCCTGGAGCGATGGCGTTGATGTTCAGACCGGAGCCAGCCCATTCATTGGCAAAAGCTTTGGTCAGACCCGCTACACCGTGCTTACTCGCAGTGTATCCAGGTACGTTGATGCCGCCCTGGTAGGAGAGCATGGAGCAGATGTTGATGATTTTACCGTTTCCTCTTTCCAGGAAGTGGCGGCCGGCGATTTGCGACAACAGGAACACTGTGTTCAGGTTCAGGTTGATAACGTCGAACCAGTCTTTTTCGCTATGGTCTTTGGCTGGAGTGCGGCGGATCATGCCTGCGCAGTTCACGAGAATATCTACTTTGCCTGTGAAGGCAACCGCTTCGTCGAACATGCCTTGCAGCTTCGTGTGATCGCCCAGATCTCCAGCGATGCTCAGTGCTTTTACGCCAAAGGCCTCGGCAGCCGCTACCGTCTCAACACTTGGATTGAGGGAAGCGGAGATGACGTCTGCGCCTGCTTCTGCAAATGCAAGAGCGATCCCTTGTCCAAGACCTTGAGCAGCGCCCGTTACGATTGCTGTTTTACCTGCCAAACTGAATAAAGATGACATATGATATTCTCTCCTTTTAATTGTTCATTTGAATTCCGCATTCGATATTTGCGCCTATACTCCGGAACTGCTCTACCGTCTCGGACGCAAGCCCGCTGTCGGTCAGCAGCACATCAACCTCCTGTAGTGAAGCGAACGTGCGCAGTGCAGTATGCCCGAATTTGTGGTGGTCAATGGCGGCGAATACGGTGCGGGCGGTGGATACCAGGGCTTGCTTGTATTCAATGAAGTCACCGGTGTAAATCGACAGCCCATGTTCAATATGAACGGCTGTAGCCGACAGAAAAGCTTTCTCTATATTTAGCTTTTGGACATAGGAGACGGCTTCGGGACCGGCCAGCATATTGCGGACACGGTAACCCCCGGGAACGACGAGACGGATGTTGTCTCTCTGAACCAGCTCGCTGATGATGTACACATCGTTGGTGATGACCGTCAGCGGCATATTGTCCAGCCTCCGGGCAATTTCAAGCGTGGTGCTGCCGCCGTCCAGCGCAATGATGTCGTCCTTTGCGATATGGGCCAGCGCGAGCTGCGCAATCTCCGTTTTTTCATCGGAATATTTAACCAGCGGGTTCCTCAAGGGCAAAATACCGAACTGATCGCTTTGTGCCAGCACGGCTCCGCCGTGGACACGCATAATCAGCCCCTGCTCCTCCAGCTTGCTTAAGTCCTCACGGATTGTTTTTCCTGTCACCTGGAGCTTGTCGCTCAGCTCATTCACCGTTACATCCTTCTGGTTGAGCATAACTTCCATAATCATCTCGTGCCGCCGTATCGGGTTCATCCGCCTGCCTCATCTTTCCGTAGTTGTTTTTGTTCTATTGTAATTCCTTCATACCTACGGGGTCCATATCATCATAACGTTTGTTGTCTCCGGCCATACTCCAGATGAAGGTATAGTTGTGCGTACCCACACCGCTGTGGATGGACCAGCTTGGGGAAATAACCGCTTGCTCGTTGTGCATAACGATGTGGCGGGTTTCGGTAGGCTCGCCCATCAGGTGGAACACAATGGAATCGTCCGGCAGATCAAAGTAGAAGTAAGCTTCCATCCGGCGCGGGTGCGTATGGGAAGGCATTGTATTCCACATGCTGCCCGGTTTGAGCTGGGTCATCCCCATCACGAGCTGCGCGCTTTGCACGCCATTCGCATGAATGAAGCGGTGAATGGTACGTTCGTTGGAGTTCTCCAGGCCGCCCATTGCGCCGGATTCGGACTCGGCCAACGTAGTCTTCGTAGTAGGGTAGGATTGATGTGCAGGAGCTGAGTTCAGGTAGAACTTCGCAGGCTTGGCGCTGTCCGCGCTTTTGAAAACAACATCCTTGGCGCCTTGGCCTACGTACAGACACTCTTTGAAATCTATTTCATATTCTGTTCCGTCAACCACAACCGAGCCTTTGCCTCCGACATTGATAACACCCAGCTCGCGGCGTTCCAGGAAGTAAGTAACTCCAAGCTCTTTCAGGTCAGTGGTGAGCACGACGTCTTCTTTTACCGGATTGGCTCCGCCCACGATCATTCGGTCTTCATGAGTCAGGACAAGCTTCAATTCATCTGGAGCAAAAATGACGGGAATGTGGAACTCCTTGCGCAGACGTGCGGTGTCAAATTGCTTCACTTCATTAGGATGGGATGCGAAACGTCTTTCCATTGAATGTTCAATCTCCTTCGCAAACATATTTTTGTTCGTATAGGTACAATTTAATTCATATATGTTCATTTGACAAGAGATAATCTTTTTTAGTGCGTTTATTTTAGTTTATTTATTGGGATTATACGTTGCTATATGAACCGAAAGCGTGCACAATAGAGGTGAAATGAGGATGAATTTCCAGCATGCTGGAATTCAATAAATGGTGGAGGGTGAACGAAAGTGGGGGAACAGAAGTCTGCGGTGAGTGCCTATCAGGCCCGCCACAATGAAATCATCTATTATATAGCCGTTGAAGCCGAACGCCGTCCGCTGCTGGACAGCGGCCTGTGGTTCCACGATGATGTGCGCAATAATTTTTATTATGCTTCCTATCTGTTTGCGGCTGCTGTTGATCCGGATTTTGAGCCGCCTTTTGAGCGGGAGGCGGCCCGCCGCAAAGCAGAAGCAGTCTTGCTGGAAACCGTGCTGCTCCAGAATCGGGAGCCCGGCACGGAATTATACGGCCATTGGCCGCTGGGGCTGAATCCTGTGCCGCGCGAAGCCGCACCGCACGAGCTGCCAGTGGAGATCATGGGCAGCCTGATCGTCTGGTTCAACAAGCATTACGGAGGCCGGTGTAGTGCCGGACTGCGGATTGCTTTTCATACGGCTATCGGGCATATCTACCGCAGCGGCTTCTTCCGCAAGCCGATGGTTTACTACGGGCATCATGAAGCCAAATATACGGCGGCCAAGCTGATCTTCGGTAACCTGTTCGATGACGAGGAGCTGCTTGCGGACGGGCGGCAGAGCCTGGAGAACACACTGGCTTACATCCGTGAAAAAGGGATGCCGGAGTACGGCAGCCTGCCGTGGTTCTGGCATTGGGTGCAGGCGTTCACCTGCGCTTGGGAACTGGAGGAGGACAGCGGTCTGAAAGCAACGCTTGCGGAAATGCTGGATTACCTGTGGAACGAGCGGGGACAGTGGTATCTTCAGGGCGCCTGGGCGGGAGCGCATTCCCGGGGCTGGCCGCATGATGTTCCATCGGACGCCAATGTGCTGCACGACTATGTGCAGTTTGGAGATTTCCAGCTTCCTGAAGGCATGCCGCGCACCGAATATGCCGGATTTCTGTTCTATGAAGCCCCGGAGCGGGTGCGGTCTGCCGCATTGAACCGCCAGTCGCCGGTAGAAGTCACAAGGGTTACACAGAAGGTCGTTCCTGAAGCTTCAGAGACTCAACCGCTGCTTCATACCTATGCTTATATAACCGGGAGCTTTGCAGCAGGCGGCATCTGGGAGCGGGTTGAGGAATTCGACAATGAACAGCTCCGCTGGGCTTTTTCGTTGCCGGTATCTCCCGAGTATGCTGTGAACCGGCTGTACTTTTTTCACCCCGGGGAAGGTTATCGGGAAGGCGATCCCCGCCATCAGAGCCGTTATATGGAGGTGCTTTACCACAAGAACACGATTCTTGCTTTATTCCCTGTACCTCAAGGGGAGAAGGATACAATCATTGGTGTGCTGCCTAAAGGGAAGTGGATTAAGCAGCCTTCCGCGTTGTTCGGCCATGTGGGCGGCGTTTATTTTGCAGTATACCTGTCGCATTCCTATGAACTGCTCGAACGCGGGGATTACCTGGAGGTCTCCGTGCAGGGGATGCCGGGAGGTGTCGCAGTTGAGGCGGTCAGTGTTAAGGAGGCTGCGGAGCGGGGAATCGTTGGCGGACTTGCAGCTTTTGCTGAGGAATGGGGGCAGCATGCCCCGTCCTTTGATGTTGGGGCTGAGTTGAGGGTTAACTACGGCACTATCAATGGACAACTACTGGAATTACATGCCGAGGGCGATGCTTCTACGCGAGCTTTGCTGAACGGCAGTCCGGTCTCCTTGGAGCATTATTCTGTTATTGGCGGATAATCGAGATTGAACAAGAACCCTCGTAGGCCAATATGCGCCTATGGGGGTTTTTTGTGCCGCCAAGTCTGAACTTGAGAAAAGGGGTTTATGAATGTAACGCTCGGCATCAGCACGTACAACAAAACAGAATCAGCGTGAACGAACGCCTAGAGGGGCGTTTTTTTTTGCCCTCTGATTGTGTTTTGCGGTCCGGGAACTACTTATTTTTAAGGGGGATTATCTGGAGCTTACAACGGGTGGTATTGATGATGTGCGGTTCGGCCTTAAAGACCAGGCGTAACGGTTTGATGCACAATCGGAGCGACGAGTGAAAAGAATATTTTTTGGGGGAGCTGATTTGAATGGAATGGAGTGCTGTAGCTAATTTTATTAAGCCGGAATTATTGATTGTGGTGGCTGTATGCTGGGTAATCGGATACGTCTTGAAGCAGACACCGCGAGTGCCGGACTGGACAATCGTTTATGCTGTTACTGTGGTTGCAATCATCGTTGTATGCATTATTCAGGGCTTTACGGCTGGCAGTATCCTGCAGGGCGTTCTGTGTGGAGCTGTGGCGGTCTACGGGAATCAACTGGTTAAGCAGACAACCAAGAAAAGCGGTGAAGAGTAAGTAATGCAGATCATCCAAAAAGGCAATCAACATACAAACAGCAGCAGCCGGGACGGTCATGCTCCGATTGCTATTGTAGACCATATTAGCGGCGGGACCATGGGGAGCATGGATGCCTGGTTCACATCGTCAGGCAATGAACAGAGCAGCGCTCATTTTGGCGTATCCAAGACAGGCGAGATCCATCAGTATGTGCCGATTGACCGCATGGCCTGGGCGAACGGCCTGTCAGTCGCTTCAATCGCAAAGGCAACCGCGCCACTGATCAAAGAGCAGTCGCCCACGAATCCGAACAAGTATACAGTAAGTATCGAGCACGAAGGCACTGACGGCACGCTGACAGAGGCACAGTTCGCCGCCACGGTCTGGCTGCACAACTATATCAGCGCTGAAATTCAGCGGCTGTATGGCAAACCTATTACGCTTGACGAGAAACATGTCATCGGGCATTTTCAGGTTGATCCGGTACGCAAGCCTTATTGCCCAGGTCTCAAATTCCCGTGGAGCCGGTTATATGCGATTTTCAAATCGAAGGAGGTAGATGAAGTGAAGAAAGACGTAATCGTATCGGTTAAAGTTAACGGCAAGAGGGTAGCCGATGGAGTGCTCGATGGTGGCGTTACTTATACCCCGGCACGAGCGGTAGCAGAGGCATTAGGGGCCACTGTGTTGTATGATGCTAAGACCAATACTGTTAATATCACCAAGTAACGATTATGCCCACTGGCTTCGGCTGGTGGGCTTTTTGATATTCTCTTTGAATGAATCCGTTGTTATTATCGTTTATACTCCGCTGGTCGATAGAAATTCACATCGCCTGGCTTCTCGTAGTATGCATCTAATTTCGGTACAATCTCTTTAAAATGGGAGGCTTGCATATGGTTATCCAGAGCTTCTTGACTCTCCCATTCTTCTATAATAGTAAGAATGTGAGGGACTTCCAAATCCTGAAATAAACCATACTCAATGCAACCAGCATCCAGTGCTCTGGTTTTCGATACCATCTCATCCATTAATTCAATGTAGTTTGCGATCTGATCAGGCTTAACAAATTGTTTTGCTACAATTTTAATCATGTCTTCTTTATTCCTTTCCTTCTGTATTTATTCTCCTAATTATACTGCGGTTAACTGGGGCTTTACTTCTTTCTCGTAACCAGCTAGGCTGAGTATAAAATTAAGAGAACAAATTAACAAGTACGCACAAATTTGTGCCTTAAAGGAGTCATTATGAAAAAAGAAGATGTGAGATCGTCAACGATAGATGTTCCAACGAAGTGTACGCTCTCCCAAACATTGGATATCATTGGTGGGAAGTGGCGGTTACCCATTATTTGGGAACTCTCTGCTCGAGAGAGCATGCGTTACAACGAATTGAAAAGGCATATGAATGGAATTACAAATATAATGTTGACCAGAGCGCTTAGAGGTCTTGAGGAAAACGGTTTAGTCACAAGGAAAGAACATAGCCAGATACCGCCTTGTGTAGAATATTCTCTAACTGAAAGCAGCAAAAGACTACTCCCAGCCTTGAAGTATATTAACGAGTGGGGGATAAACTCTCTTTTAAACAGTGATTCTGAGAATTAAGAAAATTTACAAATAGTTGAAGCGAACGGGGAGGCAAATGTTCGTTCTTGTTTTCCATTAAATAAATGATTTGTAAGGATAAAGATACAGGAAAATTTTCCTTATCCTCATATACATAATCTGAAATTAATTTTCAGGTAATTTTCTTCATACATTGTTAGTAGTAGCGGGATGTGATAATGTCAGTACTTCTTCTCCCAGATCGCCCAGCGCTTCTCGGCGCCGTGTGGAGCAGCAGGTCTACCGTGTGAACTTGTCCAGGTCTACCTCCATGCGTCAGGAAGTAGCGTTCCGGGGCGGCGGGGACGATGTTCCCGATCCTGGCATTGAAGTGAGCCAAACCCAGAGACGAAGCAGGCCTATATTGCGCAAGCGCTTCGGAATGAATACTGTAATTCACATAGAAGCTGAGTTGGCCTTCTGTTGTGTAGAAATTCAGATCTTTTGTACGATAGCCCTGTGCGGAGAAAAAAGGTTTGAGTCCTGCTTGATGATTTGCTTGAACAATTCCTTCATATTTAACAGTTCATTCATAGCAAGTAAATCCTCCTTCACCTGTGTTGATTATAGACTGCATGTATAACATGTCGGCTGACAGCTAGAATTGTATATAAACCGGATCGCCTCAAATGACTTCATTCTGGGTAAATATAGGATAGGAGGCAGGAAAGGAGAATGAAGGTAGTGATGAAGAATGTTAAGATTCTATTGCTTTTCTTTGGGTTTGCGGCTGTTATGGTGCTGCTGTTCGGATGGGGGCTGCCGGTAGTTTTTCAATTATTCCTACATAACGATTACTTAAGAAGTCTGTCTTTGCTCGTTGTGTTCAGTATTGTGGTGTTAGTCAAAAGGTTGAATTGGTCCACTTATTTGGTCTTTGCCGTCGCCATCTTCTCGTTCTTAGGCATGATGATTGACACTGCCGGGAACCCCGTAACCAACAAGCCGCTGGAATGGATGGTTTCATCTATAGGTCAATTGCAACTGGAGCAGGATGTTAATAATTATGCGCCAGGTCAGTATGTCATCTCGGATAACCTCTCCATTCTGAAGCCGGACGGGGAGCGGGTCACGCTAAGTACCGTATGGTTGTACGTTTACCGGTGCGCACAGTATTTGGTGCTCTATTCCATGGTGGGCACCTTGCTTGCAGGGATTCGCGGACGGGTGCCCGAACCTTATCCTAAGCCGGTTCAGGAAGCAGAGGAGCCACCCACAGAGGAGATGAAGCAGAGGATCGCTGAGGAATTGAAGCGCCGGGAGGCAGCAAGCGCTACGCTGAGGGTTCTGCCTGAAGAGGTCCGGGAGCATGTCCGCCAGTTAAAAAAGGATGGACAGCTTATTCCCGCCATCAAGCTGGTGCGTCAGCATACGGATCTTCCCCTGGGAGAAGCCAAGCGGTATGTGGAAGAAATGTAGGGGGATACAGTGGTTTCGGTGGCCGCTTCACCCTCTCTGTAGGATTTTAGTTCTGATTATTTTGTTGGTTATTATCTTTAAAGCATTGATACTGTAATACATTCTAACCAATGGGAAAGCCCGTCACCTTAACTGGTCGGCGGGCCTTTTTTGTTTTTAAAAATTAGTTGAAAAACCTGATGGGATTAGATTGGTGATTTCTGGTGGGCAATCTTGGGCTGCGGTAAATGAACTGACAATAGGAAATACAAGAGCAGTACCTACTCCGACTGTAGCTCCAACTGCGTCACCTACCCCAGTATCTACAGTAGAACCTACGGCTACGCCTTCACCAACAGTAGCTCCCACACCAACGCCAGAGCAAACAACAGGAAACCGTGCGATCCTGGTTGTTACGATGAATACTGGTCTTGAAAAGGAATTTGACTTAAGCATGGAAGAAGTGAATTCTTTCATTACTTGGTATGAGAATAAGCAGTCGGGTAATGGAACGGCATCCTACGCCATCAATAAGCATGCCAATAACCAAGGCCCGTTCAGCAGCCGCAAAGATTATGTGATCTTCAATAAAATACTTACATTCAGCGTGGACGAATATTCTGCGAAATAGGATTTGTATGTATCTAAATGAAATATTATGATTACATCATACGGTTAGACAGTCTACTGCCGAAGTGATAGGGCATTTTATTTGAGGGGGATCGTGCATGTTTATTGTGAATTTGAGTTATCTGAAGCCGATAAGTGAGGTTGAGAATCATCTTGAAGAGCATGTCGAATTTTTGGAAAAGTATTACAAGTTAAATAAGTTTATATTCTCGGGAAGGAAGGTTCCCAGAACAGGTGGTGTAATTTTAGTTAATGCCACAAGTACAGAAGAAGTAGACCTTATTTTGAAGGAAGACCCGTTTTATCGAAATAAAATTGCCCAGTATGAAGTAACAGAATTCATAATTACAAAGTATGATGACCGTTTCGCTGCCTTCCTGACGAAGGAGTGATCACTTGAGGGCTACACACAAAGTATTGAAGAGTGATACTACCCTGCCAGTAGCGGCGGGGTATTTCTTTGTGTTCAGGAAAATTTTTCTTATCGTCATATACATAATGTTCCATAAATGATATTGTGACTCTACTGAGATTATAGCGGAACCAAGATTTTTTAATGGAGAGGACTTGTTCATTGTGAATTGGACACAGCAGATGGTTACTACAGCAAGGGGAAGCTTTGAACTCTATGTGAAGGGTAAAGGAGAGCCGTTATGTATTTCTCATATGTATGCAGAATTCAGCGACAGCGGGAATAACTTCGCAGAAGTTTTCGTTAAGCATAGACAAGTATTTTTAGTGAACCTGAAAAATTCAGGAAACTCATCAAGAGTAAAGCATCTCAGAGAACTCTCAATGAACGAAACGGTTGAAGATTTGGAAAGTATCCGAGAGGTCTTGGGCTTTGAACGGTGGGGATATGCTGGACATTCAACGGGAGGATTTCTTGGACTTAATTATGCTGTTCGGAACCCCAAATCCTTAGAATTGTTAATTCTTTCTGGAACGGCGGCATCGAATGATTTTTTGAAATCAGATAAATGCTTGTATAACTTCAAAGGAATGTACGGAAAGGATTACTTTAAAATTTTTATTACTTTAGCGCTCCCCCTCTTTCGAAAAAAGAAGCTGGCAGCTAATCGCAAATGGATAGAACTGTCTCTTTATCATCCTGAACGATTTGAAGCTTACTTTGGTGATCATACCATACAGAAAACCAATATGAAGCGAATGAGGCATACATAAAAGATATGAAAGACTATGACCTTCGTCCGCAGCTCAACCAACTGCATATGCCGATTCTTATACTCAGTGGAAAATATGATGTTCAGTGTCCCCATGAATTCTCCGAAGAAATGAGCGACTTATTACCTGGAGCAAGGTTCGTACCATTTTTGGATAGCAATCACTTTCCATATATTGAGCAGAAAGCTGGTTTTATTAATTCAGTCGATGATTTTTTTAAGGAATTATAGGCACTCGTTTCGTTCAAGAGAGAGTTGAATTTAGAACATACATAAAATGACCCGCCGGCATATTAAGCCTGACGGGTTTGTTTTTGTGATTTTATCGGACGCTTGCTAAATTGGCCTTTGTTATCATTAACATGGCTATTTTCTTTTTTTGCGTTTTTTTACACTTGAGACATAACACATTACATCTTTAACGCTGTATTCGCAAATGTGTTGAGGAATCGGCACACAATGGTGCTGTCTTATGATTTCAATCGGGTGTATCACTTGAACGATCTGAGGGTGGTAATAGTTTTCGTATATTGTTTCTGGTGGATCAACAACAGTTTTGGTTGGACATGTTGGACAAAAGGACATTCCATTCAGCTCCTCTGTAGTGGGTTTGGGTTAATATATGCATGATGAAAGGGTCTGCTTGTTCTTTTGTCCATGTATGAAATTTTTGTTTCGTTCGTTTTCGTGACTATTTTGATCTAAGTTTCAAACCTCCCAATTAGGTACTCTATTATCCGGAAGTGTCTACTGGCGGTTTTTGTGTTTCATAGCACACCAGCGCACCAGCACCGGCTTCGGAACACAATGATTTTATCATCTAGCACCACATTGATTGTCAGAGATATGGCTTTTATTGATTTTAATTATGTCCTTAAGCTTCATCGGTTCTGCATCTGCCAGAGTCTATGTTCATGGTTACACTAAGAAGAATGGTACCTATGTTGCTCCGCATTATCGGTCCGATCCAGATCGTAGCTTTTACAACAACTGGAGTACAAAAGGTAATACAAATCTATATCTGCCGATTTCCTTTCGGTCATAGTCAGGTTATTACGGGATAGCTTCAGTGCTGACCGCGTGTTTTGGCCAGTGCCGCTACAGGGATAACCTGTGCGGCTCTTTTTAACTAAGTAGCTTGTTTGATGCTGTGCAAAATGGTAAGCTCATGAGAGTCGTGCTCCTGATCTGCAGCATCAGAGCAACAATATAACATCTTTAACGTAATGGAGGAAAAGCGTGGCAAAAGCGAAGGTGGCTAAACGGCCGACAAGAGATGAATTTGTGCTGGAGGAAATTGGAAATCAATTAACGGAAGCCATGCAGGAGGCCTCCGAGATATTATTGACGGTATGGGGCAAAGAAGAGGAGGTGCGGGGGACCATTGTCGGTATGGACCCGCGGACCGGCAAGGTGCATGTAAGCTACAATGAGGAGCTGATCAAGGTTCCTTTTATGGATATTATGGCTATCAATTATCCCAGAGATTGAAGGATGGAAGCCGAGGCCGCAGGAAAGGTCGATGAGCGATGTCAATTCCCAAAACCAATGCAATGCGAATTCTGGATACCCGGAATATTGCTTATGAGGTTCATCAGTACGACAACGAGGACGGTCAGATTCACGGGACGGCGGTAGCGGAGAAGGTTAATCTGGCCCCGGAAATGGTTTTCAAAACGCTGGTCGCGCACAGCGGTGCGAATCTGTATGTATTTGTAATCCCTGTTGCGGAAGAGCTGGATCTGAAAAAAGCCGCCAAAGCGGCGGGCGAGAAGAAGATCGAGATGCTTCCGGTAAAAGAGCTGCTGAAATGGACGGGCTACGTGCGCGGCGGCTGTTCACCGGTAGGGATGAAGAAGCTCTATCCGACCTTTATCGCCAGCAGCGCCGTGGAACTGGCAACGATCGCTGTCAGCGCCGGGAAAATCGGCATGCAGATGGAGCTTGAGCCGAAGCAGCTTGCCGAGGCTCTGGACGCCCGGTTCAGTGAATTAATTAAATAGTGGTAAGGTGAGTATACCTCCTGTACAAAAAAAGCAGTGGCCGATGCAACCAAGCATCCGGCTCACTGCTTTTTTGCTGCTTCGCTGCATCCCTGTCTGCTTAGAAATGGGCTGCCAACAGGCCCAAATATTCCTTAAGTGCTGTTCCGGTATTGTTCACCGCTCCGGGAGAAGGCGAGAACTTGGCAGGGTACAGGGAGCCTCCCCGGCTCGCGGCATAATCCGTAGGATAGGCAAGCGGAGAAAGTCCGGCATTCTTGAACAGTACCATAGCACGCGGCATGTGAAAGCCTGAGGTGACCAGCACGGGCCGACTTAGCCCCTTAGCCTTCATGAGTGCCGCTGTATTTACAGCATTCTGCTCGGTGTTGAGCGACTGGTTTTCGGTCAGAATGTCGCTCTCCGGTACCCCGAGGGCGATAAGCTGCCGTTTGGCGATATCCGCTTCATTGCCGGAGTCGGCAAATACCTGACCCCCGGAGAACAGGATGGGCCGTCCCGTCTGACGGTACAGCCGGACGGCGGTCAGCAGCCGGTTCGCCGCCGAACCATACAGATTACCCTCCCCGTCTATATCCGGCGTGCCGGAGGAGGCTCCTCCGCCCAGGACAACAATGACATCGCCCGCGGGTTTTTTGGGCTGATCATACTGCCGTTCCAGGCTGCCGATCAGCAGGTCGCCAATCAGAGGTGTCATAGAGAGGTAGAGCAGCAGAGTAACGCCAAGCAGCACCAGCGCCGGACGGCGGCGGCTCCGCCACAGCCAGACTGTAAGGCCGAGCAGCAGCACGACGAAGAGGCCCGGCGGCAGTACGAAGCTGTAGACAAATTTAATAATATAGATCATTTGATTCACCCGCCCTTATGTATAAGTGCTGGTTGTATTGTAACATGATCCATCAAAGACTCCCAAGCAGCAGGCTATGCCTCTGCTATCGGAGTGGCTGGCGCATTGCAGGCTTTCACCAAGGATGCCGGAATGTGGCGGTGTCAAAATTAATTGTGCCTGCATTACAGCCATTTCATCGCCCAAGCCTCCACGTGGCATAGCGCCTCGCCCAGCTCCTGACCCTTGGTTGTTAATGAATATTCGGTCCTTACCGGCCGGTCAGGAATAACCTTGCGATTCAGCAAACCGCACTCTTCAAGCTCCTTCAGCCGTTCATTCAGCACACGTTTGCTTAAATCGGGAATGAAGGCGTGTAGCTCGCTGAAACGCTTCGGACCTTCCTTCAGCACGTGGATGATCAGGTTGACCCATTTCTTACCGATGATTTGATGGACATGCTCCACCTTGGCGAGCAGCTTGAAATCCTGTGACATGTTTGTTCCCCCTCTCATTTAGTTATTATAAATATCCCACTAACTATAACATAGTAAAAAGTTCGTGAAAATAAGTACTATTCGTAAATGTCAAAATGATGTTGACGAATGAGTTTTACAGTCGTATGATGTGTGATATAAAGTTTGCGAGTAATAATAAGTAACCTAATAAATAAATGATAATTACGGGAGGAATGAAAGTGGAATCATCAACATTTGTACTTTTTGGCGCAACGGGGGATTTAGCCAAACGAAAAATCTATCCCGCTCTATATAATCTGTTCACAGACGGCAAGCTTTCCGGTCCACTCTCGGTCATCGGTCTGGGCAGAAGAACACTGACGAACGAAGCCTTCCAGGCAGGAGTGTTGGATTCGCTGCGTACCTTCTCACGGCGCACAGTAGAGGACTCGCCGGAGCTGCAGAGCTTTTTGCAGTCTTTTGAATACAGCATGCTGGATGTTGGACATCCCGAGGATTACCGGAAGCTGTTAGAACATGTGCTCCGCCGTGAAGAGCAGCTCCGGCTCCCGCAGAACCGGATGTTTTATCTATCGGTAGGACCGGAGTTTTTCGGCGAAATTGCCGCTAATATTAAAACAAGCGGACTAGGCGACACGGAGGGCTGGAAACGCCTGATCATCGAGAAGCCGTTCGGTACGGATTTGCAGTCGGCGCGGGTGCTGAATGACAGCCTGAGCGCTGCTTTTGCAGAAGAGGAGATTTTCCGCATCGACCATTTCCTGGGCAAACCGATGGTGCAGAACCTGGAAGTGCTGAAATATTCCAATCCTGTGCTGAGAGCGTTGTGGCAGAACCGTTATATCGCCAATGTGCAGATTACCGCCAGTGAGACGGTTGGTGTTGAGGAACGGGCAGGCTATTACGACAAAGCAGGCGCGTTGCGCGATATGTTCCAGAATCACATGCTTCAGCTTGTTATGATGATGGCGATGCAGTTGCCTAAAGGCAGCACGCCGGAAGATGTCCGCAGCAAGAAGCGGCATGTCATCCGTTCTGTCCGTCCGCTGCTTGTGGAGGATCTGGCGAAGAATGTGATCCGCGGGCAATATGCTGAAGGTGAAAGCAAAGGCCGCCCTGCCGCCGCCTACACTTCCGAGCCGGGGATCGAGCTGTCTTCGCAGAACGAGACTTATATTGCCGCGCGTCTCTTAATTGATGATCCGATGTGGGATGAGGTGCCGTTCTATATCCGTACGGGGAAACGTATGAAGGAGAAATCAACACGGATCGTAATTGAGTTCAAGGAACCGTTCAATGACCTGCATAACCTGAACAGACTGAATCTGGACCCGAACCTGCTGGTAATTGAAATCGGCCCCGGCGAAGGCATCTCGCTCCAGCTCAATACTAAAAATCCGCGTCAGCACGGTGAGCTTGCGCCGGTCAGCATCAAGCATGATTCGGCAAATCCGGATTTGCCGGAGGCTTATGAGAACCTGATTTACGATGCGCTGCTGGGAGACGCCACTTTTTTTGCCCATTGGGACGAAGTCGAATTGTCATGGCAGTGGGTTCAGCCTATAATCGAAGCGACGAAGGATGGGAAGCTTCCGCTTCATCTCTATCCGGCGGGCTCGAATGGCCCGCAAGCGGCGGATGATCTGCTCGGAGATGCCCATTGGTGGCTGGATGAACCGGAAACCGATACGCTGGGCGCAGACGACACCACGGATGAAGCAATGATCCGGCCCGGGGCGTAACAGAAGAACTAATAATCACATTCGGAGGGGTTATCAATGAAAGTTGGATTAATCGGACTAGGAAAAATGGGATTCAATCTCGGACAAAATCTGCTGGAGCACGGTCATGAGGTCGTGGCCTTTGACGTGAACAGCACTGCGGTAGCGGAGCTTGAAGCCAAAGGAGCAACGGGGGCAGAGAGCCTGACGGAGCTGGCTGCGAAGCTTGACGCTCCGCGAATCGCCTGGGTCATGGTTCCGCATACGTTTGTCGATTCCGTCATTGCCGAGCTGACACCGCTGCTGTCCAAGGGCGATATTATTATCGAAGCCGGAAATTCCCACTACAAGGAGTCGATCCGACGCCATCAGGAGCTTGCGGAGCAGGGCATCTATTTCCTTGACGCCGGCACCTCCGGCGGGATGGAGGGCGCCCGGAACGGAGCCTGCTACATGGTCGGCGGCGATGAGGAGGCCTGGGCAATTGCCGAGCCGCTTTTCCGGGATACGTCTGTGGAGAACGGATATTTATTTGCCGGCAAGTCCGGCAGCGGACATTTCCTGAAGATGGTCCACAACGGAATTGAGTACGGGATGATGGCTGCCATTGGCGAAGGCTTTGAGGTGCTGGAGAAGAGCGGCTATGATTTTAATTTTGAAGAAGTGGCCCGGGTATGGAACAATGGCTCCGTCATCCGTTCTTGGCTGATGGAGCTGGTTGAACGTGCCTTTTCAAAGGATGCCAAGCTGGATGAAATCAAGGGAATTATGCATTCCTCCGGGGAAGGCAGATGGACGCTGGAGACCGCGTTCGACCTGCAGGCGGCTACGCCGGTTATTGCCATGTCGCTGCTGATGCGCTACCGGTCGCTGGAGACCGACACTTTTACCGGCAAGGTTGTTGCCGCCCTGCGCAATGAATTCGGCGGCCATGCCGTGGAAGCGAAGCAGTAAGCTAAGTTAGCAGCACCGAGGCCCAAGAAGACCAGCATTTTCCGGCTTACGTTACGGAGATATGCTGGTTTTTTTGCGTGACTTGTAGGTATACCATGTATTTACAGAATTCTAGTAACATTTGTAACTGACGAGAATGCTAGAAATTGATAAATATAGTATGAAAGCGTTTTTAATAACATCACTGGGGGTATGATTGTGAAAAATGTAACAAAATTAATGCTGGTAGCCGGTATTTCATTGGCGGTTGTGGGGATTGGCAATAGCGGTGCGCTGAATAATGTGTCTTCGGCAGCAAGTGCGCCTCTCAAAGTAGGACGGGTAGAAGCAGCGGCACATGGCAAGAAATGCTTCACGGTGGCAGTTGCGGCTGTTCAGAATGGAGTAATCGTTGCCGCTTCGCTGGATGATTATCAATTCCTGAGCTCAGATGTGGCAAAGGGCGTACCTAACTCCGACTCGGATTTCGGCCAGAATTACAAAGATCCCAAGATGGTGCTGGCTTCGAAGAAGGCCAATGCCAAATATTACAGCGAGCACATGAAAGAAGAAGCTAAATCGACGGTTTCTTATGACAAGAACATGGCTGCCATTGAGAAATTTGCGACCGGCAAAACGATTAAATCGCTTGAAGCTACGCTCGCGAACAAGACCAAGGAGCAGATGGTTGACGCTGTCAGCGGGGCTACACTTGTGGATACCCAGGGTTATCTGAGAGCGATTCTGGATGCTGCCAAGGCTGCAAAATAAAGCTGTCTAATTCGATAAAGCGACTACGGAACTCCTTTACGGCTATAGCTGTGGAGGAGTTTTTTGCGTGTCTTTGTATGGGCCGTTCGGATGGTAAGGGGTCTCAGCCTGAGGAACAGCCGATCTGCCCTTGAGCCGTTCAGCCGTAATAATCCGTTCACCCTGAGTTCAAACTAATAAGGTAGAATAGGTAGATATAGGATGGGGAAATTTTAGGGGTTGGGGTGAACTGGCATGGCGGTAGTTATGGTGGTGGATGATGAGTCGCATATCCGCGAGCTGGTGCGGCTTTTTCTGGAAGATGAGGGTATGGAAATTATTGAACAGGACAACGGTGCCGCGGGCTGGGCGTATTTTGAGAGCCATCCTGTTGACCTGATAATTATTGATATCATGATGCCTGGAATGGACGGATGGGAGCTGTGCCGGAAGGTGAGGGAGGCGGGAGACAAGCCGGTGCTGATGATTACAGCCAAAGGAGAGCCTGCCGATAAAATCAAAGGCTTTCGCCTGGGTACGGACGATTATCTGGTGAAGCCGTTTGATCCGATGGAAATGGTACTGCGTGTCAAAGCGCTGCTGAAGCGTTACGGCATTTCTACTTCGCAGCTAATCAAGCTCGGCGCCATCACACTCGATAAAAAGAGCTATCAGGTTCTGTACAGCGACTCCGGCCAGTGGGCTGATCTGCCGCTGAAGGAATTTGAGCTGCTGTGCAAGCTGGCCAGCTATCCGGGACAGATTTTTACCCGCGATATGCTGATCCGTGAAATCTGGGGATATGAATATGATGGGGATGAACGCACCGTAGATACGCATATCAAGCGGCTGAGGGAACGTTTCCATAGCTACAGCGAGGATTTTCGCATTGTAACCCTGCGCGGGATGGGCTACCGGCTGGAGGTGCTTCGTGATTAAATCCCTGTATGTCCGTGTGGTGTTTGCTTTTTTGGGCGCAGTTATTGTCAGTATTGTCATCGCCTCACTGGTAATCAACCGCCTCTTCATTGGAGAGATTAAATCTGCAGTGCAGGAGAATATGATTGCCAGCGGTAAAACCATTATCACAGCGTATCAGGAAGCAGGCGGCGCCAATGTGGATGCCTTGATGAAAGGTATTACCTCGCTTCCGCTGTATTCTGTCCGCATGTATGACAGTGAGGGAAGAGAGATTTATTCCAGCGGTGCAGCACCGGCGAAGCAAAAGGAGATTGAAGCGGAGCAATTAATGAATGTGCTGCAGGGAGGAGTGTACCGCAGTAAGATTCAGGAGAACCATTTAAGCATCGGCCTGCCTTTTAGCGTTGAAGGTTCACCGAGAGCCTTGTTCATTACACCTGAAATTTCCAAGATCATCAATATGATCGGCGGCTTTCTGAGGTCCCAGCTATTGTTCGTTCTGGGTCTGGGGAGTGTTCTCATCCTGATCGCGGCCCGTTATATCGTGCGTCCGCTCCAGCAGCTTACCCGGGCGACCCGCAGAATGGCTAAAGGTGATTTCAATGTAAGCTTGCATACTAAACGCAGCGATGAGATCGGTCAATTAACCCGGAGCTTCAATGTCATGGCCCGCGAGCTGGGTGAGCTTGAGGCGATCCGCAAGCAGTTCGTCTCCGATGTATCCCATGAAATTCAGTCCCCGCTGACTTCAATCAAAGGCTTCACCCAGGCCTTAAAGCATAAGCAACTGGATGAGGCGAGCCGGATGCGGCTGCTGGATATCATTGAGGAGGAGAGTGACCGGCTCTCCCGCTTGAGCGGAGATTTGCTGCAATTGTCGCTGCTGGAGTATGAGCATTTTCAACTGGAGCCCGTACGGTTCTCGCTGGATGAGCAGCTCCGAAAGACCGTCATTGCCCTGGAACCGCAGTGGTCTGCCAAAGCGATCCACATGGAGCTTCAGCTTGGACCTGTTGCTATTGTTGCCGATGAAGATAAGCTCAGCCAGGTCTGGAGCAACCTGCTCAGCAACAGCATCAAATTCACCGGACCAGGCGGTACGGTTGGCATATCGGCAGCCCAGAAGGGGAATGAGGTTCTGGTCAAGGTGACAGATAACGGCATTGGCATGCCGGGCGAAGAGCTGCTGCATATTTTCAAACCCTTCTATAAGCTGGATAAGGCGCGGGAGCGCAGAGCCGGCGGCAGCGGAATCGGACTTTCGATTGTTAAAAGAATCGCCGATTTGCATCATGCCCGGATTGAAGTCGAAAGCGAGCCGGGAGCGGGAACGACCATTTCTCTATGGCTGCCTCTAGTCTACGCTAAGCCCGAATTGTAATCCCCAGTACACACTGGGTACAAATTCGGGTTTTATACTGGGGAGCACATAGAGGAGGGAGAAACCTATGAGTTTCCTGAGTAAAATAAGTTTAAAAAATTCTGTGGCGGTCATGATTCTGTTCGTGCTTATCCTGGGCTACGGCGCATTTTCTGCCACGCAAATTAAACAGCAGACCTTTCCCGACGTTGAATTCCCGGCTATATTCATCCAAGCCGTCAGTCCGGGGACCTCAACCGAAGAGATGGAGACGGAGATTACAGGGCCGATTGAAGACAGCCTGAAAAGCATCGCAGGCTACGATTCATTCACCAGCTCGTCCTCCGAGAATGCTGCGAGCATCTCGATCCAGTTCCCGTTCGGCTCGGATATGGATAAGCAGTCGTCCGATATTGAGACCATGCTGGCAAAGCTGAATCTGCCGGACAATGCAAATGTTACTGTTCACCGGCTGTCTGCCGGGGCGGCACCTATCTATGAGGCGGCGGTATTCTCCGCGAGCGATGACTCTGCCGGGCTGACCCGCAGGCTGCAGGATGAAATCGTGCCGGCTATCCAAAAGCTGGCGGGTGTCAGCTCCGTCACCTTGAAGGGCGCACCTTCCCATGAGCTGCAGATTGTGGTGGATAAGGAGAAGGCCAGCAGCCTGGGGATCTCCCTCAGCAGCATCCAAAGCGCATTGCAGGGCATGAATTATGCACTCCCGCTTGGATCGGTCAACGAAAATGAGATCAACGTTCCAATCCGTCTTTCCGGTTCGGCGGCAACGCTGCAGCAAGTCAAGGATTTACCGCTCAGTCCGGCAGCGGGGGCGGGTATCGCTTCAGGCGGAGCCAGCGTATCCGCAGCGGGCTTGCCGGGTATGGGCGCGTCAGCCGGCGGCGCTGCGAAGAGCGCAGGAGCTGCGGCTATGCAGCAGAATCCGTCCGCTGCTGCTCCTGCTATCAAGCTCTCGGACCTGGCGACGGTCACTGAGGTGTCCGAGGCTAAAGAGATCACCCGCTTCAACGGTGAAGCAAGCTATGTGCTTTCGGTGGTCAAGAATCAGGATGCCAATACGGCCGATGTGGCCGATGCGGTCCAGAGCCTGCTCGATTCCTATAGTAAGAATGTGGACATCCATGTGATTACGAACCAGGGCGACGAGATCAAAGAATCTGTGTCCTCGCTGATTCGTGAAGGGCTGTATGGCGCACTGTTCTGCATCATTATCATTTTCCTGTTTCTGCGGAATGTGCGTGCTACACTTATTTCTATTCTGTCTCTGCCGATTTCCATCTTTGCCACAATGGCAGTAATGAATCAACTTGGTTATACGCTGAATATCATGACCTTGGGCGGGATAGCCGTCTCCATCGGGCGGATTGTGGATGACAGTATTGTGGTCATTGAGAATATATTCAGATGGCGTCAGGAAAAAGGCAGCACCTTAAAAGGCAAAGAGCTGGTCTACAAAGCAACCAAAGAGGTAATCAGCCCGGTTTTCTCCTCAACGGTGGCTACGGTGGTAGTGTTTGCGCCTTTGGCTTTTGTCAGCGGCATTATCGGCGAATTTTTCCGTCCGTTCTCACTGGCTGTTGTAATCTCCATCATCACCAGCTTGCTTGTAGCAGTTATGCTGATTCCTGTGCTGGGAGCCTCATTCTTCAAGAACGTCAAGGAGCATAAGAGAGAGAGCCGTCTAGCAGGATTTTATAAAAAATTTATTGTGTCTGCCCTGAAGCGGAAGTGGCTTGTCTTGAGTCTCTCTATCGTGCTGCTGGCAGGTTCGCTCAGTACTATCCCGCTGCTCGGCGTGGCTTTTCTTCCGGCAGATTCCGTGCCTACGGCGTCCATACAGCTCGCACTTCCGGCTGGCAGCAGCATGGAGCAGAGCAATAAGGCCAGCCTGGAGGTGGAAAAATATATTCAGACACTTGAGAATGTGAAGAATGTGCAGGTGTCCATTGGCGGCTCATCAGGCAATCCGTTGATGTCTATGGGAAGCACGGCTAACCGGGCGACCATTGCTGTCCAATTCAACGATGGAACCGATATGAACCAAGTTGTCGATAAAGCGAAAGCCGAGCTGCCTGCGCTGGTGTCGGCGAGCGTTACCGGAACAACCGTAGCTATCAAAGAAGGCGAGCAGCAGGGACTGCCATCCGGCAACAACATTGATGTGAGCCTGTATTCGAATAATGTTGAGGATCTGTCAAAGGCCTCCAAGCAGGTTGAAGACCTGATGAAGCGCAGCAGTGATCTGAAGGACATCACCAATAATATGAATGAGGTGACTCCGAAATGGGAGCTGACGCTGAACCAGCAGGGAAAAGACGCCAAGGTTAGCCCATATGTCATTATGCAGGCGGTGACAGAGCAGCTCAAGCCGGTGAATGCCGGGACATTCATGCTCGACAATAAAGAACAGTCGGTTGTATTGTCCTACCGCCAGCAAATCACGTCACTCGACGAGCTGAAGCAGATCAAGATTGTCACTGCAGCAGGAATCAAAAACCTCAGCGAAGTGGCGGATGTTAACGTACAGGAAGCGTTAAGCACAGTGAATCACAGCGACGGAAAGACCTATGCCCAGGTCAGCGGAACGGTCAAAGGAGAAGATACCGCTGCTGTTACCAAGACTGTCAAGGCAGATATTGCCGCTCTGACGCTTCCGGATAGTGTGGAGCTAAGCTATGGCGGGGGGCTTAAGATGATTACCGAGGGCTTCACCAATCTGGGTATTGCTATGGCTGTTGCAGTTGGCCTGGTATTCCTGGTGATGAGCGTTACTTTCGGCGGCGTGGTCACCCCGCTGATTATCCTGTCTTCTCTGGTATTTATTCCGGTTGGGGCGCTGGGTGCCTTGTTAATTACTGGGCAAGCCTTGTCGATGAGCGCAATGATCGGTATGCTGATGCTGGTGGGTATCGTCGTTACCAATGCTGTTGTACTGCTGGACCGTGTGGAGAAGAACCGGAAGGCCGGGCAGCCTGTCCGTGAGGCTATCGTCGAAGCCAGCTCGACGCGTCTCAGACCGATTCTCATGACTGCGCTCGCCACCATGCTCGCCCTGCTTCCGCTGGCCTTGTCCGGTTCATCCACGAGTCTGATCTCCGGAGGGTTGGCAGTTACAGTAATCGGCGGATTGTTCAGCTCTACCCTGTTGACCCTGATTGTTGTGCCGGTCATCTATGAAATGGTCTGGAAGAACCGTAAGACAAAAGAGGTTGAGAATTTCTAAGAAAGGATGCTGAGGCAGGTGGGGATAGCATGATTGCAGAATGGAAAGACCGGATTTATAGCATGCTGCCATTCGCTGCTTCTTTAACTGATACGATCATCGGGCAAATTCCGTGGCATCAAGTGAATGCGCTGGCCGAACTGGGCGCAGGCACGGGTAAGCTGACGAAGCACCTTCAGGCTGCCAAACCGGATCATACCCAAGTGCTGCTGTTTGAGAAAAATCCGCTCAGAAGGAACAAGCTGAGAGTGAATTATCCCGGGTTTCTCTTTTTTCCTGATAGCCTGCGGCTTAAGCTGGCCTTGCACAACAGCGGCATAAAGAAGCTGGATTGCATTGTGAGCGGTCTTCCGTTTGCCAGCTATACCCGGGTGATGCAGGTCCGGCTGATGGAGCAGATTGCAGCTTCACTCCGGGACGGCGGGATATTTATCGCTTACCGCTATCCTCCCCATCTGGCATGGCTGATCCGTCAGGTCTTTCATCTGGAGCAGATCAAATTTGTTCCACTTCATTATCCGCCTTCCTTGGTATATATTTGCCGGAAGAAGGCGGCAAACCGCCTTGGACCGCAGAGCGGTCTGCCCAGCTTCGCCGGGCATTCGCTAGACTATTGAATCAAGTAATTGAAACAGCGACAGCAAAGGACGAATTAAAGTCCTAGCCTGCCGCTGTTTTTATTGAGTGTCTTCGCCGCTTCTGTACTCCAAAATATCACCTGGCTGACAATCCAAAGTCTTACATATCGCTTCTAATGTTGACAAACGAACCGCTTTTGCTTTCCCGTTTTTCAGAATGGAAAGGTTCGCCATTGTAATTCCAACCCTCTCCGAAAGCTCTGTTACGCTCATTTTTCGTTTTGCTAACATCACGTCAATATTAATAATAATTGCCATATCCTTCACCTCAGACCGTTAAATCATTTTCTGATTTTATGTTAATCGCTTCTTGTAGAAGCCGCTCGAGGATAGCAGCAAAAACGGCGATAACGAGCGAAGCAAAGATGATGATGAGTCCCATTAATCCAATAGGAGGGTCAACCTTCTTCGCTATAAAATGAAAGAGCGGCAAACCTAATACATACAGACCACTGATTGTAATCGCACAGCATTTTATGTTCTTTAACGCCTTTACAGATAATTCCGAGAACGCTGTGTTCTCATCAACGTACCGTAAAAGATGGAAGGCCTGATAGAGAGCAAAGTAAAAAGGCACAGCCGCTCCATACATCACGATGAAAACGAGAAATTTCATTAAGGCAATATCTGGATACAAATTTGCTGCGAAATTCGCCATATGGGGCACTAAAAATATACACAAAGCAAGCACTGCAATTCCAGCCAGAACAATAATTACCTTTAAGAAAGTGGTCGAATTTCGTTTAACATTCATTTACAACACCTCCTCCACTTATTTAATGACAACATGATTTTAGCATATGATTTATCGTTTTACAATAAACATATATTGTTTTTTAATATACTAATATTGTTATTTGAATATGTGATCTTCCGGACAAGATCAGGGATTCCCTGATGCTGCACTCTGTTGTACTATATATAAAGCTATACATTAAGCAGCTCCGGCAAATAGAAGAGGTGACAGCAGCATGATCAGCTTACTGGATATATTGAAAAAAGAAATTGTACCGGCAGAGGGCTGCACGGAACCCATCGCCGTCGCTTATGCCGTCTCACTGGCGGCAGAGCTCCTTCAGGAGGAGATCACTGCAATCCATCTGCTGCTTAGCGGAAATATTATCAAGAATGCAATGGGGGTGGGCATTCCCGGAACCGGACAGACCGGTCTGCCCATTGCAGCCGCCTTGGGGGCGGTGGTTGGCCGCTCCCACAAGGAGCTGGAAATCTTGTCCGGCCTGTCGCCGGAAGAGATTGAGCAGGCGAGTGGGCTGCTTGAACGCAAGCTGCTGGAGGTGGAGTTGAAGGATACAGCGGAGAAGCTGTATATCGAAGCCCGCATATCCAGCCGTAACCATACGGCTACAGCGATTATAGCCGGTGAGCATACCCGTGTGGAGTTCCTGGCCATCGACGGAGTGAGAATTGATCCCCCGAAGGTCAAGGCGGATTGCGCCAAGCCCGGACACTCGGAATCTGAAGCCTATGCCTGCTCGGTTGAGGCGATCTTCGAGTTCATTAGTACCACGCCATTTACCGATCTGAGCTTCCTGCTTGAGGGAGCCAGAATGAACAAAGCGATCTCCGATGAGGGATTGCGGGGGGATTATGGTCTGCAGGTGGGCAAAAAAATGAGCCAGCAATCGGCAGTCAATCTGTTCGGCAACAATGTTGCGAATTCAATTATCGCGGCAACAGCCGCAGCCTCCGATGCCCGGATGGATGGGAGCCCAATGCCGGTTATGACGACAGCGGGCAGCGGAAATCAGGGCATTGCCTGCACACTGCCTGTTATTGCCCTGGCGGAGCTTCTGAAGAAGGACGAAGAGGCTTTGGCCCGCGCACTGGCGCTCAGCAATCTGATCACTGTGCACATCAAGCATTATATAGGCCGCTTATCGCCTTTGTGCGGCTCCGGTATTGCCGGCGGAGTAGGGGCGGGCAGCGGGATGATCTATCTTATGGGCGGCACACTGGAGCAGATCAAGCATGGCATACAAAATACGATTGCCTCCCTGTCGGGTATGATTTGCGACGGCGCCAAATCAACCTGCGCGCTGAAAATCTCCACCTCCACCAATGCGGCGATTCAGGCGGCTACGCTGGCGATGAACAATCTGTCGCCTTCAACCAAAGACGGAGTTATCTTTGATGAGGTTGAAGACACCATCCGCAACATGGAGCGGCTGGTCCAGGAAGGTCTGGCTGAGACAGATACCGCTATCCTGAACATCATGCTCTCCAAAGGCGGCATTTTGTAACAGCATCCTCATAAAGAAGACCGTCCGGTTCCCAAGTAAGATAAGGGGATCTGGCGGTCTTTTTGTTGGGGAGCTCAAACTCTGCATAACACCTGAGCCATGCTATAATCTCTTTAAAATTGGATCTCATACCCAATCTAATGTACTTTCTGCAGCAGATTGCCGCTAAATCCACGCCAAAAAAGGATCTGTTGCATTCTTTACAGCAGATTTTGCGCAAAAGGTCCATTAAGCCCCGAATCCCTAAAGTCTATCCTGAAATAACGATGTCCGAACAGAGGACATTGTTATGGAAGCCTCGAATTTGGCGAAGCCAAATTGAGGGCCTTCTATGAAACAGCATCGTCTGAAGTGCCGCGAAAGGCGGCATGGGTGTCTAGCGCAGAAAGTGTAATCAGAAAGTGCAATCACTTTTGCAATCTACGTTCTACGTTTAATACAATACCTCAATGTTCTCTTCAGCGAGCCGTTTCAGCCAGATATCCGCAGGCTTGCGGTCCGTGATCAGCACATCAACTCTCCCCAGATCCGCCAGCTTCGTGAAGGCTGTTTTGTCAAATTTGGTATGATCGACAAGCAGGACAACCTTCTCCGCCTGGCGAAGCATATACTTTTTCAGCTCACATTCCGGCTCGTTGGAATCCGTGACTCCCCGCTCCAGATCAATGCCTTTGCAGCTTATAACGGCAGTGTCCACATTATAACGCTGAATGGTATCGTGTGCGACAGGCCCGACCAGGGACAGCGAACGGTGGCGCAGGGAACCGCCGGAGGAAATGATATTCATCCCGGAGCTCGCGAATTCATGCAGAATGTTAATCGAATTCGTAATGACCGTCAGATTGTGCTTGCTCTCCAGCAGCTTCAGAAATTCAAATGAGGTCGAGCTGGGGTCCACCATCAGAGTATCTCCGTCATTAATCAGATCAAGCGCCTTCAGCGCGATGTTGCGTTTCATATCGGTATTAATAGCGCCCCGGGTCAAAAACGGCAGATCCTCGTTGGTATGCCTGTTGAGCATCGCCCCGCCATAGGTGCGGCTCAAGATGCCGTCCTTCTCCAGCTTCTCCAAATCCCTGCGGATCGTTTCCTCGGTTACCTCGAATATCCGGCTTAGATCGGAGACCAGCACCCGTTTGTCCTGGTGGACGAGATCAATAATTTTTTTGCGTCTTTCGGCTGCCAGCATGTTAATCACCTTTCCAGAAGCTATATTGCCTAACTATAGACCTGAATATCTGTGTTTTGCAACAAAATAAACAGAAACAACATCTGTTTTTATTATTTTCTTCGCGAAACGGACATTAAACAAATGAAAACAACATTATTATTATTTTAATTGTTGACAACACAGATTTATGGGGATACGATGAGGATGTTAATTCATCCTTGAAAGCGATACCTTTTCGAGAGGCGCCAGCGCCGGCCGGTTGTGATTCCAAAGAGGCCAGCCTGAGGTGCCGCAGCCGGGAATTGCAGCTTCAAGCTTGCAGAGGAGCATTAACATGGCGTTGTCATAACAACAAATTGCCTGGGAGGCTGGTCAATCAATGAGTACTCATGTGTATTATGTACCGTCCATCAACATTATGGGCAAAGGCTGTCTGAAGGACATTGCTCCTTACATTCAAGAATTGAATTTGCAGAAAGCGCTTGTGGTCACAGACAAATTTTTGATCAAGAGCGGCATTGCCGGCAAGCTGCTGGCTGTACTGGATGAGGCGGGCATCTCTTATGTTGTGTATGATGAAGTGAAGCCAAACCCCACCTGTAAAAATGTCCATGACGGCGTGGAATTCCTGAATGCGAATGCATGCGACTATCTGATCTCTATCGGTGGCGGGTCACCGCAGGATACGGCGAAGGCTATCGGCATTATCGCCACGAACGGCGGTCATATCAAGGAATATGAGGGTGTGCACCAATCCAACAACAAGTCTCTGCCGATCATCGCTGTCAATACAACCGCAGGCACCTCGGCGGAAGTGACGATCAACTATGTCATTACGGATGAAGAACGCAAGGTAAAAATGGTTATGGTCGATAAAAACAGCCTGGCAACCATTTCGGTGAATGATCCCGAGCTGATGGTCGATAAACCGGCCGCGCTTACCGCAGCTACAGGAATGGATGCGCTGACCCATGCCATTGAAGCCCTGGTGACGCCAGGGGCGTATCCGGTAACGGATGCAACGGCGCTGGCTGCAGTGGAACTAATCTTCGGCAATCTGGCCCGGACGGTGAAGAACGGCCATGATATTGAAGCCCGGGAGCAAATGGTCTATGCCATCTTCCTCGGCGGCTTGGCTTTCAATAATGCCGGGCTCGGCTACGTGCATGCGATGGCGCATCAGCTTGGCGGGGTATATGACCTGCCGCACGGCGTGTGCAATGCGATGCTGCTGCCGTATGTGGAAGAGGAGAACGCCAAACATGTGCCGGAGAAATTCAGAAGCATTGCGAAGGCGATCGGCTTGCAGGTTGAAGGCAAAAGCAATAAGGAATGCGCCGATTTTGTCATTGAATCCATCAAGGCGTTGTCCAAGGAAGTTGGCATTCCGTCCAAATTATCCGAGCTTGGCGTGAACGAGGTCGATCTTGACCTGCTCGCGGAGAACTCGATGAAGGACGCTTGCGCACCTGGCAATCCTTTTATACCTACTAAAGAAGAGGTTATTGCCTTGTTCCGTAAAATTCTTTAGAACAACCTTATAAGTAAGGAGAACTTCTATGAACAAACACATCGCTGTCGATATCGGCGCCTCCAGCGGCCGGCTTGTAATGGGGACGCTCTCAGACGGGAAGCTTACCCTGGAGGAAATACACCGGTTCAGCAACGGGTTCACCGAGCGTGGGGGCTCCTGCTTCTGGGACATTGATTATTTGTTCGGACAGATTATCATTGGCCTTCAGACAGCCAAAGCGCGGGGCATCTCGGAATGTACGCTCGGTATAGATACATGGGCGGTGGATTATGTCCTTCTGGATGCAGAGGGGAACCGTATTCAGGAGGTGTATGCCTACCGTGACAGCCGCACGGATGGTGTGATGGAGGAAATGGCGCAATGGATTTCTCCTGCTGCGGTGTATGCGAAGACAGGTATCCAGCAATTATCCTTCAATACGTTATATCAACTGTATATCCATGACCGGGAAGAGCTGGCCAGAGCGGATCAAATTCTGCTGGTGCCCGATTATCTCTACTATAGATTAAGCGGCCGGAAGATCAACGAGGCCACCAACGCCTCAACTACGCAGCTCTTGAATTTGCAGACAGGCGAGTTCGATAAAGACCTGCTCTCCTTACTGCATTTGCGAAGAGAGCAGTTCGCAGCGCTGACAGCGCCGGGCGAGAGCCTGGGGCCTCTCATGGATTCCCTGGTCAAGCAATATGATCTGCCTCAATGCGAGCTGATATGTGCCGCTACGCATGACACGGCTTCTGCGGTGCTTGGTGTTCCGTTGCAGAGCGGCCGTTCCTCGGCTTATGTCAGCAGCGGTACCTGGTCACTGCTTGGCGTGGAGCTGACTCAGCCGATTAATAATCCGCAGGCGATGGCAGCCAATTACACCAATGAATGGGGTGCCTACGGCACTTACCGGTTCCTGAAAAATATAATGGGACTGTGGCTCATCCAGGAGGTGCGCAGGCTGGACGGCGGACGTCACAGCTTCGCCGAACTGGCCCGCTTCGCCGGAGAAGCCGAAGGCTTCCGCAGTCTGATACCGTGCAACGCACCGCGTTTTCTCAACCCGGAGAACATGATTGAAGAAATCCGTGTTGCCTGTGCGGAGAGCGGAGAGCCGGTTCCGCAGACCCTTGGCGAGCTGGCGCTTTGTATTTTTGACAGTCTGGCCTTATCCTACCGCAGCTATCTCCAGGAGCTTGAAGCGCTCACGGGAACGGCGGTGGATGTGCTGCAGATTGTCGGTGGTGGAGCGAGCAATGAGCTGCTGTGCCAACTGGCAGCGGATGTCACCGGCAAAGAGGTGCTGGCCGGACCGGTTGAATCGACGGCGCTTGGCAACCTTGCCGTTCAGATGATTGAGTCGGGCCGAGTTGCCGGCATCGCTGAGGCGAGAGCGATCATCGGGAACTCCTTTCCGATAGTTGCCTATACACCGCGCCCCGTTCCACAGCTAGAGAAGCTGCTGGCCCGCTGGGATGCGCTCCATGCCCCGTTTACAGGGGGCCGTTTATAGGCCGTCCGGACGCTGTGGAGAAAAATTCACTGCTATCGCGGATGCTCACAAAACTAAGCGTATGCTTTCGAAGCGAGTTTTGATCGAAGTATATCGGTGAAGCAAATGCTCTCAAAACTAAGCGTATGCTTTCGAAGCGAGTTTTGTACGAAGTAAACCAGTGGAGCGGATGCTCACAAAACTTTTAGGAGGTTGCAGCATGGATCAGAGCATCATTGACAGCTATAACGCAGCAAAAAAATTATACGCCGCCCACGGCATCAACGTGGATGAAGTGCTCGGCAAGCTGGCAGAAATCAAAATTTCACTGCATTGCTGGCAGGGAGATAACGTCAGAGGGTTTCTTTTCAAGGACAAAGAACTGAGCGGAGGAATCGCTGTAACCGGCAGCTATCCGGGACGTGCCGGAACGCCGGAGGAGCTGCGCCAGGACTTGGAGAAGGCGCTCGCGTTGATCCCGGGCAAACATAAGGTCAATCTTCATGCTATTTATGCCGATACGGACGAAAAGGTGGATCTGGATGAGCTGGAGCCGCGTCACTTTGCACCTTGGGTCGAATGGGCGAAGGCTGAGGGGCTGGGCCTCGATTTCAATCCGACCTGCTTTTCCCATCCCAAAGCTGCTGACGGCTTCACCTTGAGCCATGCTGATGAAGAAATCCGCAGCTTCTGGATCAAGCATTGCAAGGCCTCGCGCCGTATCGCCGAGTATTTCGGCCGCGAGCTGGGCCAGCCCTGCGTGACGAATTTCTGGGTGCCGGACGGCTACAAGGATACTCCGGTGGACCGCCTGGCCCCGCGTATGCGGCTGAAGGAATCGCTTGATGAAGTGTTCAGCGAGGAGATTGATCCGCAGTACAATATCGACGCCGTGGAGAGCAAGCTGTTCGGGATTGGTTCGGAGAGTTATGTTGTTGGCTCGCATGAGTTCTACATGGGTTATGGACTGACCCGGGGCAAAGCGGTTTGCCTCGATGCCGGACATTTCCATCCGACAGAAGTAATCTCGAACAAGCTGTCTTCGATTTTGATGTTCAGCGAGCAACTGCTCCTGCATGTAAGCAGACCGGTCCGCTGGGACAGCGATCATGTGGTTACGATGGACGATGAGCTGCTGGAGATTGCCCGCGAGCTGGTTCGCGGAGATTTGCTGGGACGCACGAATATCGGCCTGGACTTTTTTGACGGAAGCATCAATCACATCGCCGCTTGGGTCATCGGGACGCGCAATACCATCAAGGCACTGCTGCGCGCTATGCTGGAGCCGGTAGCTGAGCTGAAGGCGATTGAACTTGCGGGAGACTACACTTCGCGTCTTGCTCTGGTAGAGGAATTCAAGTCCTATCCGTTAGGGGCGGTCTGGGATTACTACTGTGCTTCGCAGAATACGCCGGTGCGTGAAGAGTGGCTGGCTGAAGTGAAGAGCTATGAGCAGGAAGTTCTGTCTGCAAGATAAGGGCTGCGGGAACGAACACACATTATGCGGTGCATATAAAGGAGAGAAAACAAATGAGTACATCCGTTATTGAATCCAAAGGCTATATTGCGGGCGTGGAAGCGCCTTTTATCCAGGAGATGTCCGAGATTACCCATCATATGTGGTCACTCGGGTGGGATGAGATAAACGGCGGCAACATCAGCTATTTGCTGGACGAGGAGGAGGTAGCCAAATACATCAATATCCGCGAGCCTTTGCGCACCATTGACCTTACCTTCCCTGTGCGGGAGCTGGCGGGCAAATATTTTATCGTTACAGGATCAGGCAAATACTTCCGCAATGTGATCAAGGACCCTGAAGCCAACCTGGGTGTGCTGCGTGTCAGCGGCAACGGGGACAGCGTGGAGGTCCTTTGGGGGCTGCGCAACGGTGCGGTGCCGACGAGTGAGCTGGCTTCGCATTTTATGAGCCACATTGAGCGCCTGAAGGTTGATCCGTCACACCGTATCGTGCTTCACACTCATGCTACGAATGTTATCGCCATGACCTTCACCCATGAACTGGAGGAGCTGAAATTCACCAAAACCCTGTGGGAAATGTGCACCGAATGTCTGGTCGTTTTCCCGGATGGAGTCGGCGTGATCCCCTGGATCGTTCCCGGCAGCAGTGAAATCGGGCGGGCTACTGCTGATAAAATGAAGGATTACCGCGTGGTGGTCTGGCCGCAGCATGGGATATTTGTTACCGGTGCGGCAATGGACGCGACCTTCGGACTCGTGGAAACGATTGAAAAAGCAGCGACTGTCTACAATCTGGTCGGCGGCAGAGAAATCAAGCAGAAGATTACGGACCGGCAGTTGGCTGATCTGGCTGCGGCCTTCCATGTAACGCCAAAGGCAGGTATTCTTACTTTAAAATAATCATACCGGCTCAGGCCGCACTTTCACCGAATCACAGCCGTCCCGCTTTGGGGCGGCTATTTTTTTTGAAGTGACGGAGGGGAAGTTTGGATACTTACGGAGCGGCAGCGTCCGCCTTTATGTTTGGATTTCTGCCGCAATCAGCGGTTCCAATCAGAGAAATCCAAACCTAACAGCGGCCGGAAGTCCAAACATTCCCCGCTTCAATTACCGGAACGGCCATTTTATGCTATAATTTCTACTTGAGCATAATCTAACCGAGCTTGCAAAATGTGCAAAGCTTCATTATAAGGACGTGAAATAATGACAATGGGGAATAACTCACCGGACTTAAAATCCGGCAAGGGTGGTTCGAAGGATTACTCCAAATATTTTGATTTTTCCGATGCCAAGGTCATCAGTGAAGAAGAGGGCAAGATAACCTACCGGATTAAAGGCCGAACTGTTCAGATCAATTCGAATCCGGATTACAAAGAGGGCAAGCGCAGAGGCAAGCAGGATATCGCGGTAATTGATTTTGAGAATGATGAAACGAACGGAATTATGGAAGAGTTCAGGGAAATGAACCGCCACAAGCAGCATTATTACTCGATAGCGACCTACGGCTGTCAAATGAATGAGCATGATACCGAAACGATGAAAGGTCTTCTGGAGCAAATGGGCTACCTGGGCACTGAGGACCGCAATTCGGCGGACATCATTCTGCTCAACACCTGCGCCATCCGCGAGAATGCCGAGGACAAAGTATTCGGGGAGCTGGGCCATCTCAAGAACCTAAAGCTGGAGAAGCCGGGCCTTTTGCTCGGGGTCTGCGGCTGCATGTCCCAGGAGGAGGGGGTGGTCAACCGGATCATGTCCAAGCACGGTTTTGTCGATATGATCTTCGGAACCCACAATATCCACCGTCTGCCGCAGCTCGTTAAGGAAGCATTTTTCAGCAAGGAGCTTGTCGTTGAGGTCTGGTCCAAGGAAGGCGATATTATTGAGAACCTGCCGAAGAAGCGGGAGGGGATGCGCGCCTGGGTCAACATCATGTACGGGTGTGACAAATTTTGTACCTACTGCATAGTGCCGTTCACACGGGGTAAGGAGCGCAGCCGCCGTCCGGAGGATGTCATTGCCGAGATGCGGGAGCTGGCCCGCCAAGGCTTCAAGGAAGTGACCCTGCTGGGGCAGAATGTGAACGCATACGGCAAGGATTTTACGGATATTGACTATACATTCGGGGATTTGATGGACGACATGCGGAAGATTGATATTCCCCGCATCCGCTTCATGACTTCGCATCCCCGCGATTTTGACGATAGATTAATTGAAGTGCTCGGCAAAGGCGGCAATCTCACGGAGCATATCCATCTGCCGGTGCAGTCGGGAAGCACAGCCGTTCTTAAGAAAATGAGCCGCAAATACACCCGCGAATCGTATCTGGAGCTTGTCCGCAAGATTAAGGCCAGCGTACCGGATGCCGTACTGACCACCGATATCATTGTCGGCTTCCCCGGTGAAACCGAGGAGCAGTTCGAAGATACACTCTCGCTGGTGCGTGAAGTGGGCTACGATATGGCATATACATTCATTTATTCCCCGCGTGAAGGGACGCCAGCCGCTTCGATGGAGGACAATGTGCCTCTTCAGGTTAAGAGCGAACGGCTGCAGCGCCTGAATGATTTGATTAAGGAGCAGAGCCGGGTCAGCAATGACCGGATGCTTGGAGAGATCGTCGAGGTTCTCGTAGAAGGAGAGAGCAAGAACAATTCGAATGTGCTCTCCGGCCGTTCCCGCGCGAATAAGCTGGTGCATTTCGAAGGACCGAAGGAGCTGATTGGCAGCTTTGTGCAGGTAAGAATTACGGATACCAAGACATGGTACATCAAAGGGGACTGCGTGGCGGAAGCCGCCGCTATTCTCTAACGCATACAGGAAAGGGGCGATGACAATGAGCCAGGATGAACCGCTAGTGAACGAATTCGGCATGCAGACTCACCATACCCGTGATTTGATCGTGCGCGAGGATATTATGGGCAAAGCAAAGGAGCTTGCATCACTCATTTCCACCAGCGAAGAGGTGAAGCATTTCCAGCAGGCTGAACAGAAGATACAGAACCATGAACGGGTACAGAGTCTGATTGCCACCATCAAGAAGAAGCAGAAGGAAATCGTCGCCTTCGAAAGCTTCAAGAATAAAGAGATGGTCGTGAGGATCGAGCATGAGATTGAAGTGCTGCAGGATGAGATCGACGGAATTCCGCTAGTTAATGAATTTCAGCAGAGCCAGAGCGATATCAACTATCTGCTGCAGCTCGTCATTTCTGTAATCAGAGACACCGTTTCGGAAAAAATCAATGTCGAAGCGGGCACCGAAGCCCCTCCATCGACATGCGGCGATTAAAGTAAAGGACTGGGGGCGGGTGCAAATCCGCCTCTTTCTACTTCCTTAAGCACCATGCTGGAAGTTCATAGTGTTGATTTTAGAACAGCAGGTTTGGTACATTAAAAGATACGAACAGCTAATTTAAGCTGCGGCAAAGGATGATCTATAGTGAGCGAGAACGAGGAACAAACCTATAACGCCAAAAAGTACCGCACGCCGGATGGGGTTCCGGCCGATATTGTTATGTTTACCTTGACCAAACGCGAACGGAAGACTGTGACCAAAACGCTTCCGCTGCGTGAACTCAAGGTTATGCTGATCAGACGCAAGAAATGGCCCTGCGCAGGCATGTGGGCGCTGCCGGGCGGTTTCTGCCAGGAGGATGAGTCCATATATGATGCCGCTACCCGGGAGCTGAAGGAAGAAACGGGCGTAGACGGCGGTCATCTGGAATACCTTGGTGTCTACAGCAAGCCTGGCCGCGATCCGCGCGGGTGGATAATCAGCCATGCTTTTTTCGCATTGGTTGAAGAGTGGATGCTGGAGCATAGACAAGCCTCCGACGATGCAGGAGAGGTGGGCCTGTTTACCGTGCAGGAAGCGCTTGAGGAGCTTGAGCTGGCTTTTGACCATCATGATATTATTACCGACGCCTACCTGCGGATTCAGCAGCAAATGCTGCAGACCACGATTGCGCGGCAGTTTCTGCCGAGACATTTTACGCTCAGTGAGCTGTATCAGGTAATCCAGACGGTTGTGCCGGAATTCAAGGAGCCTAATTTTATCCGCAAAATCACTTCAACCCGCAGCCGGCAGGGGATATTGAAGGAAGTGCGGGACGAGGCGGGCAATCCGGTAAGCTCCAACCAGTATTCCCAGCGTCCGGCGCAGCTCTATATGTTCACAGACCATGAGCCTTTATTATCCATCTATACTTAGATCGGCAGGAGGTAACGCGATGAGAGCATTGATCGTCATTGATTTTACTAATGATTTTGTGGATGGCAGTCTGCCAGTGGGGCAGCCCGGTATTGATATAGCGCCGCGGGTCAGCGAGCTGACAGAAGCGTTTGTGGGCAGCGGCGACTATGTGGTCATGGCGGTGGATCTGCACGAAACGAATGATCCGTATCATCCCGAAAGCAGCCTGTTTCCGCCGCATAATCTGCGGGGTACACGCGGGCGCGAGCTTTATGGAAGCCTGAATACTGTCTATGAGCAGAACCGGGAATCCATCTATTGGATGGACAAAACACGTTACAGCGCCTTCTCCGGCACTGATCTGGAGCTGAAGCTGCGTGAACGGGGAATTACCGAGCTGCACCTGATTGGGGTCTGCACCGATATATGCGTCCTGCATACGGCTGTGGATGCCTACAATAAGGGATTCAGCCTTACCATACATGAGGACGCGGTAGCCAGCTTCAACCCGGACGGACATTCCTGGGCGCTGGGCCATTTCCGGGGCAGTCTCGGAGCGGGCGTAGTTTCGGGCGAATAACCAGCGAAGACATTAGGAGATGACGACTTGAGGAGAGAACTTGCTCTACATACCGACAAATATCAGATTAATATGATGTATGCCCACTGGATGAACGGTAGCCATAAGCGTAAGGCTGTGTTTGAAGCCTACATCCGCAAGCTTCCGTTCGGCAATGGCTTTGCCGTATTTGCGGGACTTGAGCGTATCGTCCAGTATATCGGCGGGCTGCGTTTTACCGAAGAGGATGTCCGATACCTGTCGGAACAGGAAGAGAATTATGCGCCGGCATTTCTGGAGGAGCTGCTGCAGTTTCATTTCCAGGGCAGCATTCATTCGATGAAGGAGGGGGCGCTGGTATTTCCGGACGAGCCGCTAATCCGTGTTGAAGGCACCATTATGGAAGCCCAGCTCGTAGAGACTGCGATCCTGAACTTCATGAATTACCAGACCCTGATTGCCACCAAAGCTTCGCGGATCAAGCAGGTGGCCCCGAAGGATATTCTGCTGGAGTTCGGCACACGTCGCGCGCAGGAAGCGGATGCGGCGGTGTGGGGCGCCCGTGCGGCTTATGTGGGCGGCTTTCACGCTACTTCCAATATGCTGGCAGGCAAAATGTTCGGCATCCCCACAAAGGGCACACATGCCCATTCCTGGGTGCAGAGCTTTGCGAGCGAGCAGGAGGCCTTCGATGCCTATGCCAAGGTGATGCCGGATGGCGTTACGCTGCTGGTGGATACCTTCGATACGCTGCGCAGCGGTGTACCCCACGCGATCAACACCGCCAAGATGCTGGAAGCGGCAGGCAAACGGATGAACGCCATCCGTCTGGACAGCGGTGACCTGGCCTATCTGTCCATCCAGGCACGCAAAATGCTGGACGATGCGGGACTTGAGTATGTAAAGATCGTTGCCTCCAATGATCTTGATGAGAATACGATTATGAACCTGAAATCACAGGGGGCGGCGATTGATACGTGGGGGGTAGGCACACAGCTTATCACAGCTTCGGATCAGCCTTCGCTTGGCGGGGTTTATAAGCTCGTAGAGATTGAATCGCCAACCGGAGAAATGGTGCCGACGATCAAGATTTCGTCCAACCCCGAGAAGGTATCCACCCCCGGCAAAAAGGATGTATTCCGCATTATCGGTCCCAAAGGCAAGGCGCTGGCTGATTACATCAGCTTCCCCGGAGAAGCAACGCCGAAGAGCGGCGCCCGCCTGAAGCTGTTCAATCCGCTGCATCCGTACATGCAGAAATATGTGGAGCGATACAAGGCCCTGTCCATGCTGGAGCCGATTTTCGTAAACGGCTTCCAGGTCTATACGCTGCCTGATCTGGATGAAATCCGCCGCTATCATCAGGAGCAGCTTGATTTATTCTGGCCGGAGTATTTGCGCAAGCTGAATCCTGAGGTGTACCGTGTGAATCTCAGCGAACAGGTATGGAACCGCAAGCAGCAGTTGATTGCGGAGCATATGATGCCTGACGAGGAATAACCTTCATTTTGTAATATTGCCGATCAGAGACTAAGGTCGTCCCCGCACCGTTATGATGCGCAGGGGCGGCCTTTTTTGTCAGCTTGTTATTGGAAATTATGTTTGTTGCTGTATAGCGGTTCAAATGTGTGGAATGCGTATTCTTGCCTGTGATATTTATCATGATTTATGTGACAAATTTAACATCTTAAATTTTTATTTTATTGCTAAATAATAAGGTGACATTTTATCCATGTCTAACTTGGGAAACGTATTATACACATAAAATTCACATTTTGCTGTTTTTATGGCAGATTTCCTTCTATTATGGTAACGCGGTGCTGTCGCATATAAAGAAATCAATTGAAATCTATAAATAATTGTGATTCCCCAAGTGTGGAAAATGCAAGATTTGTCACTTCCCGACCAGCGAAATCAAGTTACAATCGTTGAAAAAGTCATAAGGATGTTATTCTAGTTGACATTTAGAAAGGGGTTATGTCGGTGGTACAATTACCAATTGTTAACGAACTTGGATTCTTTGAGATTCGTCTGGAGTCCATAGGGGGCTTGGGGGCGAATCTGGCCGGTAAGATGCTCGCGGAAGCAGGTGTAGTCGGTGCGGGGCTGAACGGTGTCAGCTTCTCGTCTTACGGCTCAGAGAAAAAGGGGTCTGCCGTTAAGGCCCATATCCGTTTCTGTGATTTGGACACGCATATCCGCGATACGTCGCCGGTTGAGCGTCCGCATGTCGTGGGAGTATTCCATGAGGCGCTGGCCAAAACTGTTAACGTTACAAGCGGCATTCATGAGCACAGTACGGTGTTAGTGAATTCGGCCAAGACGCCGGAGGAGCTGAAGGAGCTGCTCAAGATGAAGGCCGGAACCATTGCCGTGATTGACGCGACAAGCATTGCTCTGAAGGAGAAGAATCGGGTTAACATGGCGATGCTGGGCGCGCTGTTCCGGCTCTGTCCATTCCTTGATACCGAAACGATGAAGGGCGTTATTGAGAAATCCCTGGGCAAAAAATATCCGCAGGCGGTTCAGTCGGCAATTACAACGTTTGACCGCGGCTATAATGAAGTGAAATTCATGCAATTCGAATTGGCCGCAGGCGACAGCATGCCTGAATATGTCCGCTCTGACATTGGTCTCTTGGGATATGATACCCAGCCTATGGGCGGCACGATTACCAATCCCGGCGGCACGTTCTTGAAGAACCTGAGCATTTCCCGCTCCGGAATGATTCCGGCGTACGATAATGAAGCATGCATTAACTGCGCACAATGCGATACGGTATGTCCCGATCAGTGTTTTGTATGGGAAGAGCGTCTGGACCGCAAGGGCCGTTCGCAAATGTTCCTGCTGGGCATCGACTATCAATATTGCAAGGGCTGTCTGAAATGTATTGAGGCATGCCCGACCTCGGCACTGTCAAGCCAGCGTGAGACGGAGGGCTATGCGGACAGCCACACGGTGCATCACCAATTTGATCTAATCTCACAGCTCTAACATTTGGAAGAAAGGTGGATGAATAATGGCTATTGACTATGAAAAAGAAGTAGGTTCCGCCAAAGTGGAGCAGAAATTCCTATATGAATCCGGCAATGAAATGGCTGCTTACGCCGCTCATCAGATCAATTATCATGTGATGGGTTATTTCCCGATCTCGCCATCGACGGAAGTCGCCCAGTACCTGGATACCATGAAAGCCAGCGGACAGCACGATATCATGCTGGTTCCTTCCGACGGCGAGCACAGCTCTGCAGGGATCTGTTATGGAGCCTCGACAGCGGGCGGACGCGTATTTAATGCCACCAGCGCCCAAGGCTATATGTTTATGCTGGAGCAATTGCCTGTACAAGCAGGTACGCGCATGCCTATGGTCATGAATCTGGTCTGCCGCTCGATCTCGGGGCCATTGAACATTCATGGTGATCACTCCGATTTGTATTTTGCGCTCAATACCGGCTGGCCAATTCTGATGTGTCGTGATCCGCAGTCTGTTTACGACATGAATCTGATGGCACTGAAGCTGGCAGAACATGCAAAGGTACGTCTTCCGGTGATGGTTGCATCCGACGGCTACTTCACCTCCCACCAGAAGCGCCGTGTACAAACTTTTGTCCATCGCGAGGATGTGCATAAGTTCGTAGGCGAGCAGCCGCCGGTTGGTTTTACAGACACGCTGGACCGCAACAATCCGGTTACCGTTGGTCCTTACATGAATGAGCCGGATTATATCAACAACCGCTACCAGCAGTCGGTCGCAATGTATAATGCCGGAGAAGTATTCGAAGAAATCGCGCAGGAATTTGCCGAGCTGACCGGCCGCCACTATCCGATGATTGAGCAGTACCGGATGGAGGATGCCGACGTTGCCGTCTTCCTGATGAACTCCGCCTCCGAGATCATTAAGGATGTTGTTGACCAGCTTCGTCTCCAAGGAGTCAAAGCCGGAGCAATCTCTCCGAATATGATTCGTCCATTCCCGCAGAAGCAAATCGCTGAAGCGCTGAAGAATGTCAAAGCCATTACCGTTGGCGACCGCGCAGATTCCGTTGGCGGACACGGCGGTAATATGGTTAATGAGATCAAAGCAGCGCTCTTCACATACGGCAACACCACTACGAAGGTCATCAGCCGTATCTATGGACTTGGCGGCAAGGATTTCTATGCCGAAGACGGTCATCATTTCTTCCAGCTCGCTATGGATGCCGTTGTTGCAGACCGTGTGGAAATTCCGTTCGATTATTACGGCCACAATCCGGGCACACCGGAGAATGCGCCGAAACGTCTGCTGAAGCCGATGAATTTCGAAGCGCTCAAGACCGGCCTGATTACTGTGAAGCAAGACGAAGAGACCGGCAAGCTGAGTGTGAAGGTTCCGCCGGTCCGCAGTCTGATGAAGAAGCCGAGACGTTTATCCCCGGGACATGGCGCATGTCCGGGCTGCGGAATATTCTCAGGTCTGGAGCTTTTCTTCAAAGGAATTGAAGGCGATATTGTTGCGCTCTACCATACTGGTTGTGCGATGGTAACGACTACAGGTTATCCGTATTCGGCGCATAAATCGACATTTATTCATAACCTTTTCCAGAACGGTGCAGCTACGCTATCAGGTGTTGTGGAAATGTTCTGGGAGCGTAAACGCCGGGGCGAGCTTGACGGGCTGGGTCTGAAGGAAGACTTCACCTTTGTAATGGTTACTGGTGACGGCGGTATGGACATCGGTATGGGTCCGGCTATCGGTGCTGCGCTGCGCGGCCACAAAATGATCATTGTAGAGTACGATAACGAAGGGTACATGAATACTGGTGCACAGCAATCCTATTCCACTCCGCTCGGCCACCGTACTTCAACATCCAGCATTGGCAAAACGCAGCAGGGTAAGTTGACCCAGCATAAGGATACCGCGCAAATTATGGCGGCTACCAATGTCCCTTATGTCTTCACTGGCTGCGAGGCTTACCCGCAGGATCTGTTGAAAAAAGCGGCCAAAGCACAGTGGTATGCACAGAACGAAGGTCTGGTCTACGGCAAGATTCTCATCGCTTGCCCGCTCAACTGGATGTCTGAGGACAAGGATGGTACGAACATCGTATCGCTGGCTGTAGAATCTTGCTTCTTCCCGCTCTATGAGGTAGAGCAAGGAATCACGAATATTACGTACAATCCGGAGGACAAGGACAAACGCGTCGAGGTTTCCGCCTGGCTGAAGACGATGGGCAAAACCCGCCATCTGCTTAAGCCGGAGAACGAGCCGGCTCTGCATGCCTTCGAGAACGAGGTTCAGCGCCGCTGGAGCCGTCTCAAGGCTAAGCACGAGCACCCGGATTTGTAAGACTTATAGCATTTTATGAAGATACGAGCCTGGCAGAGTATACTGCCGGGCTCTTTCTGCAGGAAGGCAAGTGGGGATTATTTTGCAGTACACTTTCGCAGATATTGCCGCAAACATTTACCAAAATACTTTTACAAAGTATTATAATATACGAGGTGATAGCGAATGAAGAATATCGGCGGCAATGCCCTCGTAATTAAAGAAGTGAATATCAACCTGGTTCGGCGTATTCTGAAGGAACGCAAACAAGCAGCAACCAAACGGCAAATTGCCGAGGCAACGGGACTCAGCGTCGTCACGGCCGGCACGGTGCTGGAGATTTTGGTTCATCAGAGTGAGGTGCTGGAGGCGGGGCTGGTTTCATCCAGCGGCGGCAGACCGGCCCAGCAGTACATATATAATGATGAGCATGCTTTGGCATTGATCTTGTTTCCTTTTGAAAAACAAGGCGGGATCAGTATTCGCAGTACGGTGGTTACACTCTTTGGACGCTGTTTGCATGAAATGAATACGCCGGTTCAGAAGGTGGATTTATCCTGTTTTGAAGAGATTATTGATAAGCTGCTTAAGCAGTATCCTTCTATTCAGGCCATTGGGTTCGGATTGCCCGGCTCCGAGGCCGACGGCAGACTGGTGGTGTCGGACTATGATGCTCTCCGCGGCGTGCTGGTGGCAGAGCATTTCAGGAAGCGCTACCAGAAGCGGATTATTATCGAAAATGATGTTAATGCCGCTGCAGTCGGTTATAACAGCAAGGGGACAGCAGAGGGAGAATCCTGTGCGGTGTATTTATACTTTCCGGACCGGTTTCCGCCCGGGGCCGGGGTTATCATCGACGGCAAACTTCATAAGGGAGGGAAGGGTTTGGCGGGGGAAGTAACCTTTATTCCCCTGGGTATTCCCTGGGCCAGTGGTGAGTGGAAGACTTCGCCGGCCGGTCTGGTGGAGGCGATTTCCAGGCTGACAACGGCGGTTGCCAGTGTGCTGAACCCGGACGCAGTTGTCCTGTACGGAAGTTTTTTGCAGGAGGGCCATCTCAGGGAGATTGCGGAACGATGTGCGGCTTTGCTGCCGCCGGGTGCGGTTCCTGAGCTGCTGCTTAGCAGTGATTTTGCCGCTGATTATTTGACGGGGATGATTGTGTTAACCCTGCAGACGCTGGAGCCTGATCTTCACTTAACCAAATCTGCGGAATAGATGGGGAATAATGCTGTAATAAAAATACGAAAAGAAGAGGTGTCTATATGATCAAGACGGTGAATTGGCAGGATGGAAGTTGGACTCATGAACCGGTCTCCTCGGAGGTTCAAGACGGAATGTTCGTTGTGGAAGCGGTGAAGGGCAGTGATTATTGGGAAAAAACGATGTACGGCTTCCAGCATGACAACGGGCATGCGCTGCTGGCTTCATGGGAGGATAGTGAGGCGGTAGAAGTCAGCTTTTCGTTGCAGGGATTTACCGGGCTGTATGATCAAGCGGGAATCATGCTGTGGCACAGCCCCACGGTGTGGATAAAAGCCGGTATTGAGCTGAATGACGGTGTGCCGCATATTGGCGCCGTTGTGACGGACATGTATTCCGACTGGTCGCTGTCACCTGTGCCTGAATGGGACGGCGGGGTGGTAACAATCCGTGCATCACGCATGAATGATGCAGTTGTGATCCGTGCCCGGACAGACAACCATCCTTGGCGCACAATCCGGGTGGCCCGTTTTCCGTATGAGGCCGGTAAGCAAGCAGGTCCTTTTCTCTGCGCTCCTACCAGAGCAGGGCTGCGGGTAAGCTTTACACGCTGGGTGAAGACGGCTCCTGATACGGACATTCATACAGATCCTCCGGGAGAATGAATAGCTTCTCTCCGATTTCAAGGAGCTTATCTTATTTCAGCTTGTGTATATTTTTTGAACACTCTGACATCCTATTGCATACACGATCTATGCTTGAGTGGTAGATAAGGAGGGCAGGGATGAAACGCTATATCGCAGGATTGCTTGCCTTTGCCGTAGCGTTGGCTGCTGGGCTGTCACTGACAGGCTGGGGCCAGGAGCAGACAGCTTTGACAAATGAGAAGTTCACAGAGGATAACCAGGGCAATACAAGCTATCAGTATCTAATTAATAAAGACAATACTTCACTGGTCTACACCTCAATGGGCAAAGAGAAGGGGAAGTATTCAAAAAAGGTAAAAAATCTGTTCTCAGGACTGCTGGAACGGCTGGAGTCACGGTAACCCTGTAACCCTACTGGCTGCCTCAAGTGAAGCTTCAATAGGTGGATCACCCGACTGTACAACAATCCCAAGCCGATTGGTTTGGGATTGTTTGTTATCTAAAATAAAGTCCAATTGCCCTTCCTCCGGGCATGTTTTTCAGCACGGTAGAGCAGGTAACGCGTGCAGAAGGCAAGCAGGAGGCTGCCTGCAATGAGAGTGAACAGCGCCTGCCACCAGCCTGGACCGATGCTGTCATATAAGGCGCCGCGCACCAGAATCAGGCTGTAGGTCACCGGGAACAGCGCAGACAGTCCGGTTGCCCAGGCCGGGAAGACGGCAGGGGGAATGCGCACACCGCCGAACAGCTCCATCGGAGTCTGAAAAATATAATACAAAAACGAGGACTCCCGCGAGAACAGAGATACCGCGCACAGCAGTGCTCCCCAAATGACCGCCGAGACCATGATCAGCAGCAGGGCCGGAATCAGGGCGGCCCAATTTACGGTGGAGGCATCAGAGACGAAGACAAAGGTCAGCAGCGAAAAGACGGCAAACATCCAGATTCCATGAAACAGGGAATACAGTGAGCGCCCGTAGAGAAAAGCTATCTTGGATGAGGGTGTCAGAAAGACGGCCTCTACCGTGCCAGCCTTGCGTTCCAGCTCGAATTGCCAGGCCGCCTCAACGACGGTCCAGAAGAGCTGGAATACCAGATAGCCGCTCAGCAAAAACAAGGGAACGCGCTCATCGGGAATGATCCGCGAGAGCACGGAGCCCGCCCCGCTGCGGTAGGGCTTCATGGTGAAGTAGGAGGTCAGGAAGCTGAAGGCGGGCCATAGCAGCAGCGAGAAGAACACCACTTTGCCTTTGGAGCGGTTACGGTGCTGCTTGGAGATCTCAGCAAGAAGGGCATGCCATACACCGCCGGGACTCATGATGCCCTTCCTTCCGACAGCCGGATAATGGCATCCTCCAGGTTCGGTTTATCGCAGGTGAAGCCATTAATACTTAGCCCATGTTGGGTGGCCCAGGGAAGCAGCTCCGTAATCAGTCTGTCGGCAGAGGTTGACTGTACGGAGATACGGTAAGTCCCGCACTCTTGAAGCGCGGGATTACCCGCATTTCCGTCCATGCCCCTGACGACCGGTTCTGCCCTGTGTCCCAGCCGTTCGAGATGCTCCTTTAGCTGCGGGCGCAGGGCTTCATTCCAGCGGCTGACCTCCAGATGGGCAGTCTGCAGGCCGGCGACCTGCCGGACTATTGCTTCCGGCTTGTCGCACAGCAGCAACCGGCCGCGGTTCAGCACGTAGACCCGGTCGCATAATTCTTCGACCTCCTGCAGATAATGGCTGGTCAGCAGGATGCCTTTGCCCTGCTCTTTAGCCAGGCTCTGTATGGTGCTGCGAAGCTGTCTGGCAATCGGCGCATCCAGGCCAAGTGTCGGCTCATCCAGAAATAAATAGTGTGGATCGTTAATCAGGCCGCGGGCAATTTGCAGGCGCTGCTTCATTCCTTTGGAATATTGCTCCACGGGCTGGTCTGCCGCTTCGGTGAGTCCCACTTCGTCTAGCAGCCGTGTGCTTTCCCTATGCAGCGCTTCCGCGCCAAGCCCATATAGGCTGCCAAAGTACTGCAGATTCTCCCGGCCTGTGAGCCGCCAATACAGCATGCGTTCGCCCCCGGCGATCATATTGATTTTTTGCTGCACAGCACGCCGGTTGTCCGCCATAGGCATGCCGTCGATCTCGATGCTCCCTGATGTGGGGTCAAGCAGTGTGGACAGCATACGGATGGTTGTGGTTTTGCCGGCTCCGTTCAGACCCAGTAGACCTACTATCTCTCCTTTGGCGATGTTCAGCGTGAGTGATTGGACGGCGGTAACGGTTTTTAGCTCTGAACGGAATAGTCCAAGTCTGTTTTTGGTTGCGTAAATTTTGGTGACCTCATTCATTTCAATCATAAGTTTTCAGTCCTTTCGCCTTTAGAACCTCTCAAATAATCTTCGCTCTACAAGCCGTGTACAGCCTAATCCAACCGCTATGTATATCAGGGAGAGCAGCAGGGCAGGGACAATATCGGGCAGCGAGATTGCTGCACCTGTCAACAGCGCACCCCGCAGGAGCTGCAGCGAGGAGGTTAGCGGGAAGATTTCGCCTGCCCCCTGCAGCCATCCGGGCAAATACTGTCTGGGGAACTGAAAACCGCACAGCAGCGTGGTTACCGCAAATAACGTATTCTGGACAATGTACGTGTCTCTTGTGTACAGCATGATGCTCCCCAGCACCAGCGCCATAGCGTAGCAGGAAAGAATGAACAGTAAGCCGCCTATAGCTGCTGACAGCAAGTTGGGTGCGGAGAGACGCATTCCGGCAAGCATCCCGAATAGGGTTACGGCGAGCAGCACCATTCCACTGCGGTAAAACTGTTGGAGAGCTGTGCCGAGAAAATATCCGTTCCGGCTGGAAGGAGCGAGCAGCAGCGCTTCAAGCGTGCCTTCCCGCCATTCGGTAATGAGCGCCCGGGATACGTTCATCATCATGCTGACACTGAACACATTCAGTGCACCGCCAATGATGGCATAAGCCAGATAATTGCTGCTTCCGGTATATAAGGCGAATCTGTCGTCCAGATCCCCTTGGATGAGATAGACATAGGAGAAATAGGAGACAAGGACCAGATACCCGCCTTCAATAATATGACCAAGGGTAAAAGCCCAGGGAAACGCCCGGAGATTCGCTCTCTGGTTCCTGGCTGCGGTCGCAAAAACAGTTTGCCACACGGCGGACAACTCCTTTTTTTTCAAAATTCTATAGCCTTCGGACTTCATTGCTCAAGGTACTGCCGCTGTAGAACAATCAGACTGTCAAAGGCCTCTTTGCGGCTGGTGTAGAACAAGTAATTCCCCTTGCGCTCGGCGCTTGTCAGTCCGGCTTCATTCAGCAGCTTCAACTGTTTGGATACGGCCGCCTCCGAAATGCCCAGGATTGGGGCGAGCTGCTTCGTACAGTGCGGGCCTTGCCAGAGCAGCTTGAGAATACGCAAGCGTGTAGCGTCGCCAAGGGCTTTGAACTGCCGCAGCAGATCCTCCGGCGGAGCCTCGCTGAAGGGCAGGTCAGGCATATCCACAGCGAGTGGCAGGAGCAGACTGTCCGTTGTCCAATCAATCAGCAGATGCGGAAAGATGAAGGTAGAGGGAAGCACATACACATGCCGCAAATCTTCATAGGCAAAATAGTACGTTTCCGCCTTCTGCGCAGTAAATTTCCCTTCGGAGGCACGAAGCCGGGGGTGGAGGGTATTCAGCGCTTTTTCCGCAGAACGGGAGACCTTTTCTTGAAATTGTGCGGCAGCGGTGTCGATCCATGGCATTACATCATCCCATTCCTTGCGGAAATAATTCTGTTCATACGTCTCCAGGGTAGCGATCAGTTGCTTGCGGATGGAGACCAGGTGCAGCAGCAGATAAGCACTGGCTTCATCCGGCCCGGAGTCAGATTGGAATTTTCCTCTCTCATACGCTTGCTGCCATTCCAGTATGGTCCCCAGTGAAGCCTTATTTCTCAGCAATAGATGAATGAGCTCGGCATCGGGTAATCCTTTGAGCAGACTGATTCCTTCGGTGCTGGTGAGCGGGGTGCCGCTATGGCCGGGATGCATGAGTCCCAACCATTGGTCTGTCAAGCGGCCCAGAGTGCATATGTCCTCCAGCAAAGCAGCAGGCATTGCAGCCCTGATCTCTTTGGCCCATGCCAAGCGTTTCGGGTGATGCTCCGGCTGATAAAGGACATGCAGGCTGCACAGCAGCTCATGATAGGGACTGACGACTGTTTTAACGATTCTATGCAATTGTTCGAGTGAGCTCATCTCGTTCCTTTCCGATTAACCGTTTGGTTAATCAAAAACCACTTTCGCGAAAAGTGTTCAATAGTATAAATAGAACGTCTCCCGTTGTCAATGAAATCCAATGTTCACAGCCAAAAAAGGCGAAAGCACCAGCAGCGCAGCATTCTTCGCACGTTTGGTTCTTTCGCCTTTAACTGTTCTTATGCATCTCCAGCAGTTTAGGAGCGCTTATAAATCTCGCGCATGACATGCCGCAGCTCGGGAATGATCAGCCGCTCCATAGCGAGCTTAACCGCACCTGTGGAACCGGGCATGGAGAATACCGCCGTGCTGCCGATAGTCCCGGCAATGGCCCGGCTCAGGATTGCTGCGGAGCCGATGTCTTCAGTGAAGCTAAGCAGCCGAAATATCTCTCCGAAGCCCGGGAGTGTCTTATCCAGCAGGGAGGCCACCGCCTCATACGTGGTATCGCGGGGAGAGATTCCCGTTCCCCCGGTGAGAAGTACCGCTTCAATACCGGAATGAACGGCGTTTTTATAGACCAGCTCGCGGATCGCTTCGTAATCGTCCTTGACGATGGCACTTCCGGCAACCTCATAGCCGGCTTCCTCAAGCATGCTTCTAACCAGCGCGCCTCCAGCATCGGTTTCCGGTGTACGGGTGTCCGAGACTGTAATGATATAACAGGCCACACTTTGCGGAGCCTCGCGCCGGTGTTCTTCTACGGATGACAAGCGGACCAACCCCTTCATTATTGAATATCTCCTTCATGATAGGGGAAGGCTGCGGCAAAGACAAGCTTGCCGAAACCTTGCACCCGCACTGGAACTTGTAGTACACTCGCTACCATAACGGAATTTTGTGCAGGGAGAGATGAAGCATGGAACAGGCTTTGCCGGTTTATATATTGTCAGGATTTCTCGGGAGCGGCAAAACAACTTTGCTGCAGCGCCTTTTGGACCACTGGAAAACTCAAGGGCTCAGACCGGCGGTAGTGATGAATGAGCTTGGTGAGGTGAACCTGGACGGACTGCTGGTCGAGCAGTCGGTACCGATGGCCGAAATGCTCGGCGGCTGCATCTGCTGCTCCATCCGCGGTGATCTTAGCACCGAGCTGGCCACACTGGTTAAAAAGGAGTCCCCGGATGTTGTGGTTATTGAGGCGACTGGAGCAGCGAACCCGCTGGAGATTGTTGATGCAGTGACTGAAACCTCGCTGTATCAGCGAATTGAACTGAAGGGGCTGATCACAGTCGTTGACGCAGCCCATCTTCTGGAGCTGTACCGTTCCCAGCAGGGAGCGACCTACAGACTGATGCAGGAGCAGATCCGCTGTGCGTCGGTATTGATTCTGAACAAGACCGACAGGGTGACAGCGGAGGAAGCAGAAGACATCAAGGTGATTTTGCGCAAATGGAACGCTTTTGCCGAAATTCTGCCTGCGGTGCGCTGTGAGCTTGAGCCGTCGGAGCTGCTTGGTGGTCTGGGAGGCGTACATACTGAAGCCCGCTCGGAGGCTGAGGCATTCCAGGAGGACGATGAACAGGAGGGTACTGGACATTCGGCACCTATAGCACATGATCATGTTATGGCGTATACCCACTATTTCAAGCGTCCGGTGAACAGCGAGGAATTTGAACAATTTGTCAAGGAGCTGCCGCGGGATATTTACCGGGCTAAAGGAATTGTCACCTTCAGCGACACTTCCAGCCGTTTTCTGTTCCAGTACGCATACCGGGAAGCAGATTTCATGAAAATCACCCCTCAGGGCGAGGTGCCGGATGTGGCTGTATTTATCGGCGAGCATTTTTCTTCCCGTGAGCTGCGCAGCAGTCTGCTGCGCCTGGAGGGACGGCTCCTGGCCCGCCCTGCTGCGGTCAAAAGAAGCCTGTAGCAAATAACGAAATTCCGCATACCAGAGTTCCGCAGCCTCAAGTGCTGCGGAATTCTTTTTTGTGCCTGCTCTAATCATTCTGTCAGGTTTAAGAGGAGATCGGGATCGCTTTGGCGAATTAAATATAAAGGATCAACCTCAGGGGAGGATACATGAAACCTGAACATAAGAGCACTCCATTAATCGAACTTATCCGGGCTGTCAAGCTGTATGCAGGCCGTCCGGTTCTTAGTGAAATATCTTTGCTTGTGGAGCCCGGAACGGCTATGGCACTCATTGGACGCAATGGCTCCGGCAAAAGCACGCTGCTCTCTATCCTGGCCGGATTAATCGGGCTTTCCTCCGGAACAGCAGTGCGCAGCGAGCGCAAGCTAACGGTTGGCTATGCCCCTGAAGCTTTTCCGGGGCTGAAATTTTCGGCGGAGCAATATTTACGGAGTATGGGCAGGCTTGGCGGCCTGTCACCTGCGGAAGTGGAGATGCGAATGATAGCCTTGCTGCAAGCTTTTCACCTGACGGAGTTTCGCAGCCAATCCATGACAGGCTTTTCCAAAGGGATGCTGCAAAAGGTGAATCTGATTCAAAGCTTGCTGACACGTCCGCAGTTATTGCTGTTGGATGAACCGCTCTCAGGCCTTGATCTTCCGGCACAACATACACTGATCAACCTGCTGCTTGAGCTGAAACGAAACGGGACCGCGATTGTGTTCTCCGTACATGAGCCGCAAATGGTGGAGGCATTGGCTGACAGTGTACATGTGCTGCAGGCTGGAAGGACCGTTAAGACCATTCAGGGCCATGAGAACCTGCGGATGACTCCCGCGACATACATAGTGTATAAAGGTGTGTCCGATGAAGGGAGTGCGGCCATTTCATGCTTGTCCGGAATAATCTCCATACAGAGCGAGCTTAATCATGCTGCAGGAGAATGTACCGGTGTGACTGTTAACGCATCTGCTTCGGATGAATGTCTCCGCCTAATCCTTGGTGCGGGTGGTTCAGTTGTATCAGTCGAACCCCGCGGCGGTTCAAGTGTAGGCGGACTGGAGCAATGGATGGACCCCAAGGCCGTAGAGGAGGGGACTATTGTATGAGATCGCTGACCGCATATATGCTGCGCAGCTATACGGTTTCACAGCGTTACTTTGGTCCGGTTGCCTTTATTATTATTGCTGATCTGATCCTATATTCCTACAAACCCAATCCTGTGATGAATAGCTATGCAGCTACGGCTGTTATTCTTTTTATAGGTGCCGCCTGGATGGGCCTAAGCTTTCTGAATCATGAAATGCCGGTGCAGAGGCAGGTTGCCATCGTTCAATTAGGCAGCAAGCGCAAGTATAGTGTGGGGAGCATACTGGTTTTAGGTTATCTTGTTTTGGTGCTGGATCTCCTCATTGTGGCGTATCCAGTGCTGCTGGGCTATTTTGTTGAACCGGCAGGCGTGTACCGGATTATGCTGGCTTTTGCAGGACATGCGCTGCTCGGCTTTCTCGGTGCTGCCATTTCCTTATACCTGCAGGCTTCATGGGTATCCAGGAATAGCTATGCCGCCGGAATATTGCTTGCGGTTCTCATTCTCTCCGTCGGCGCGAACAAGCTGAGTCATCTGATTCCGGGTCCGTTTGTTCGTGTGCTGCTGCCGCCGGTTGCCCCCGTCATGAATGCTATGATGAACGCGGATAAGCTGCCTGTTTCAGCGCTGCTCGGTTCGTTTGCCCATGCCTTGGCGTACATAGCGGTGCTTATCGGATTTTATCTGTATCAATGCGGCCGCAAGGATGTGAACAAAAGCTATTAGAGAGGAACATAAAAAATAAATATATCAGTTGAACTAAATAAAAATATAAAAGGGCAGAAGTGTCAGAGGGTGAAATTTGGATACTTACGGAGCGGTAGCGACCGCCTGAGAGCTTTCCGCAGGAAAGCTCGCCGTATGATTAGCTGTCTGCGGATTTCAACTGCGAATAGCGGTACAATTGAAGAACTCTGCAGACGGGCATCGGCCGGAAATCCAAACGTTCCCCGCAGTTTCGACCACTCCAGTATGATTATTTAAACTTCAACTTATATAGATATAGGAACGGGAGGAAAGATGAAGGATACACACATACCGGAGAGTGAACAATCCAAAGAGCTATTTGCTTATTTCGGACTGGCAGTCTATTATTGTCAGGCTTTGGAGCAGCAATTGACCAACCTGCTGCTTCTTACGAAGCTGTCTCAGGGAGAAACGCCTACAGAAGCGGATCTTGCGGAACTGTATCAGCGCAAGCTTAGCAATTCACTCGGCCAGCTCATCAAAGAAATCCAGCATCATTTTCCCTTTTCGGAAGAGGAAACTAACCAATTGCAGGCGGTATGGAAGCAGCGCAATCATATTGTCCATGACTATTTCAAGGAGCGTATCCAGGAGACCTTCACGCCGGCCGGCAGAGCGCAGATGATCCGTGAGCTGAAGCGCTTCAAGAACAAAGCCCGCAGACTTGAGGTCAAGCTTCAGGGCTACTGCACGGAGATGTACAGCAAGCTGGGGCTTGAAGAAGAAAAGCTGATGTGAACAATGCGATAGCGCCCTCTATCCCGGGGGTATCATTTTCGATAGTCAAAAAGGCAAAACCGGAGCTCATCCGGTTTTGCCTTTTTTGGTGTGTATTTACAAAATTCTCGACAATTTGCGGTACTCGCGAGGCGGGATACCTTCTAGGCGGCGGAAGATGCGGCTGAAATAGTGGATATCTGGATACCCTGCCGCTTCGCCAACCTGCTCGATGGATAACTCAGTTTCCCGCAGCAGCCGTCTGGCTTCCCGGTGGCGGATGGTCTGAACGAACTCACCGGGCGGCTTACCCGCAATTTGCCGGAACAGCTTGGCAGTATGGTCGATGCTCATATGCAGCTTCTCTGAGATGTTCTTATTGGTCCATGAGGCCCCGGGCGATGCTTCGATCAGGCTGATGATCCCGGCAATTTTACTGCTGTGCTCCGAATGAGCTGAGGACAGGGGCGAGGCGGGTGAACGCAGAAGGTAAGCCAGAATATTCAGCAGCAGAGCTCTGCAGACCATCTCATAGCCTGTCAGACGCATCGTGAATTCGTCCACCAACTGCTCCATCAATTGTATACATGGCAGCGGAGGTGTATAGATGGGACTCGCGGATAAAGGCGGCATACTCTCAGCACAGGCTTCCATAGCAAATTTGGTGCTCTGAACCGCCGATTCATTGACCACCATATCCGCATCAGTCTGGATGTCCAATTCACCGAAGTAATCAAAATGGATACCCAGGAAGCGGGTAAAGGGTCCCGCGAGCGCCTCATTCTGGTGTAACACACCTGAAGGAAGCAGGATAAGCTGCCCTGCCTCCAGTATATGCCGCTGTCCAAGCATGGTTGTGGCTGCCGCGCCTTGGCATACAAAGAGCAGCTCGAAGTCGTATAGTCTTCGTTCCGGGAGCGCGCCGGGAGGCAACTGCTGAAACTGCGCATAATGGACACTGGGTGCCCACTCCTTGAAAGACACGGTTCGCTGCTGTGGATAGCTTGTCGCCGGTTTATTCAAATGGCTCCCTCCTGATCTGCAAAAGTAACAAATGATAATGAACGGAATCGTCCAACTAATCACTAGTTTTACTAAATAAAATCAATCGAATAATCCTTATGATATATGTATTATCATATCAAATTCTTTACCAAGAAGCAGAACGGAATTAGCTAAAAAACAACTATTACTCGAAGGAAGGGATCTGAAAGTGAAGAAAGGGATTAATATCTGGTCATTCAAGGAAGGGACTTCAATTGCTGCTAGTACTCGTCTTGCCAAGGAAGCGGGCTTTGAGGGAATAGAATTGTCCCTGAACGAGACAGGAGAGCTGGGGCTGACAACGACGGATCAGGAAATCCGCAGCATCCGTGAGCAACTGCAGGAGGCAGAACTCGAAATTGCCGGGCTGGCAACGGGGCTGTATTGGGCCTACCCCATGACTAGCGGTGATCTGTCTATCCGCACCAAAGCGGTCGATATATGCAAGAAGCAGTTGGAGCTTGCGGCAGCTCTCGGTGTGGATACCATTCTGGTGATTCCTGGCGCGGTAGGCGTGGATTTCATTCAAGGTGGTGAGGTTACAGATTATGAGCATGCCTACGACCGGGCGCTGGAATCCATCGGACAGCTTGTGCCTTATGCGGAAAGTGCCGGAGTATCCATTGGAATTGAAAATGTGTGGAACAAATTTCTGCTGTCTCCGCTGGAAATGCGCACTTTCATTGATGAACATGCCTCGGATTATGTCGGCTCCTACTTCGATGTCGGGAATGCGCTGCATAGCGGCTACCCGGAGCAATGGATTCGCATTCTCGGACACCGGATCAAGAAGGTGCATTTCAAGGATTACCGCCGTCAGGCCGGGGGATTGCACGGCTTTGTTGACCTGCTGGCGGGTGATGTGAACTATCCGGCGGTGATTGAAGCGCTTGAGGCTATCGGTTACAGCAATTATGTTACCGCAGAGATGATCCCGCCTTACACCCATCATGCCGGGCAAATAATCTTCAATACATCCAAAGCGATGGATGCGATACTTGGACGTTCCCCGCAATAACCTGTTATACAAATTGAAGAATAGTGTAGGAGGCTGATCTTATGTTGAAGGTTGGGCTTATCGGCTTTGGTTTTATGGGCAGAATGCATTTTGACAACTATGTCCGTCTTGCGGCGGAAGGTGCACCGGTTGAACTGGTGGCCATCAGTGATTTATTGATAGAAGAGCTGAAAAACAAGTCGGCTTCAGGCAATATCTCCACCAGTCAGGAGGTATACGATCTGTCGTCTTACCATCTCTACGAGAATATCTCGGATATGCTGGAGCATGAAGAGCTGGACATCGTGGATATCACCTTGCCTACCTACCTGCACGCGGATTTAGCCTGCTTCCTTTTGGAAAAAGGAATACATGTCTTATGTGAAAAGCCGGTTGCCGGCAATTCCGCTGACGGATGGCGGATGGCGGAGACTGCCGAGAAGAGCGGGAAAACACTGATGATCGGCCAATGCCTGCGCTTCTGGCCTGCCTATGAGTATTTGAAAGCCTGTGTCGAAGATGGAAGGTATGGAGCCGTGACCTCAGGATATTTCTTCCGCGGCTCCGCAGCGCCCAAGGGCTGGTTCCTGGACGGCAGCTTGAGCGGGGGCTGTATTCTGGATATGCATATCCATGATGCAGATATGGTTCACTGGCTCTTCGGCAAACCGGACAAGGTCTCGACGCTTGCCCGCAATGTTATTCCCGGAAGCGGCTATGATACAGTCTCTACCCATTATGTTTATCCGGATGGCAAAGTCCTGAATGCCCAGGCAGATTGGACTCTTGAGGGGGATTATGGCTTCTCCATGACCTACCGCGTGAATTTCGAACGTGGTAACCTGGTCTTCGAGAACGATCAACTAAAAGTCCATCCGAATGCTGCCCCGGGCTTCATCGCAGAACTATCTGACGATATGGGTTACTACCGGCAGATTAAATACTTTGTTGAAGCCATTCACCAGCAGCAGCCGGTATCCGTGTGTCTGCCGGAGAGTGCGGTAGGCACGCTGGAGATTATTGAAGCGGAGATTCGTTCTGCTGATGCCGGCGGCATACTTATAGATTTGTAGGCGGACTTATCACCGGAGGCTGGCCTCCAGCGCTTGCAGCCCGTTGTCTTCTGCAACTCCGGGAGCAAATCGGATGGAGGAGGCGCGTGTACATTTTCCAAGTGAAAAGAAAGCTGCTGTAAGCGCGGGGAGCATCTCCGCGCTTAAGCTTGTATCCGGCTCCCACCACCAGCGCTCAATATTCAGCACCCCGTTCTTCTTATCCATTACCGGCTCAAACCGTGCAATAAAACGGTCCCCGTAGAGCAGCGGCAGCACATAATAGCCGTATTCGCGTTCAGCTACAGGCTTGTACACTTCCCAGCGGTACGTAAATCCGAATAATTGCCGGATCAGCTCCCGGTCCCAGAGCAGGTTGTCGAGGGGAGCGAGTGCGGCGGCAAAATCTGCACCCTCTCTGTTTCCATCCTCTTCGGAGGCAGTTTCTCTAAGCAATACCGCTTCCAGCTCTGGGGCGTCTGAAGTGCGAATATACAGCGGAAGCTTCAGGCCTTCCACGCGCACTTCGCGGAGGCTGTCGTTCAGGAGCAGGCGCTCTATGGCGGCTGTCCGCTCCTTGCTCTTCAGGCCGGCAATGCCCAGCCAGCCGTCGCCGGATTTGTTCCACTGCAGGCCGATGCTGCCGATCCGCCGCAGCACATACCAGTCGTGATGCTGCTCCTCTGTCACGTTAGGGTCCTCAGCCTGCACCAGTTGACCGGGCAGCAGCTTAGCTGTGAAGTCATAGTAGCGGCGTGTATGTACCCGGTGATGCACGCAGAGCTCACCCCAGAAATACATGCTCTCCATAGCAGCGCGCGACAATCTTGCAGGTGCCCAAGCCCAGTCAATTTTGTCCTTGCTCTCCAGGTCGAGAGAGGAGAGCGGACTGCGTGTAGTCAGCTCCTCGCGGACATGTGAGACCATCGCCATCAATCCCTCATTCTCATGATAGCGCTCAGCCGCCATTGCTCTGCGCCGCTGAAAGTAAGGCCAATCCTCCGTGCAATAGATGGACATATTCTTGTCCCAGCCGTCGACCAGCAGCCTATCTTTGTACAATAGCTCTGTGGCAAGCTCCGGGGTGAAGCCCGGCATCCGCGCCTGAAGCACAAGCTCATGATTATGTCCGGCAATGCTGAGCGGATCATACTGGATGCAGCCCACATGACGAACGAAATCATAGATGCCTGCCTTTCCGCCGGGACTACCGCCTGAGACCAGGCGCTGATGCTGCAATAGAAAAAGCCGGGCTTGCCGCTTGCTGAGTGTATAGGTAATCAAAAACTTCACCCCGATCTATGTATTATCTTCCATTATACAGAACAAACGTTCTCTGTACAAGCATGTAAAAGCCCCTGATGATATTTGGAATCATCAGGGGCAATTTGGTAAATCTTACGCTTGTTTGATTGACGGCTGCAAAGCGGCTGCCGGCGGTTGAGCCGGTTCAGCTTGCGGAAGCTCCGTACCGCCGCCAGCTCCAGCGCCAAGCTGTAGCTGATACATGCGGAAGTAGCGTCCGCCGAGGGCCATCAGCTCATCATGGCTGCCGCGCTCGACAATTTCGCCGTGATGCAGCACCAGAATCTGGTCCGCACTGCGGATCGTTGACAAGCGGTGCGCGATAATAAAGGTGGTGCGGCCTTTCTTGAGCACCTCCAGCGCGTCCTGAATAATGCTCTCCGTTTCGGTATCAATATTGGAGGTGGCCTCATCCAGAATCAGAATCGCCGGATCAAAGGACAACGCTCTTGCAAAGGATATCAACTGGCGCTGCCCTGCCGAGAGCGTGCTGCCCTTCTCAATAACCGGCTCATCAAAACCTTGAGGCAGATGGGACAGCAATTTGTCCGCACCGACCTCACGCAGTGCCCGCACTACACGTTCACGTGAGATCCGCTCGTCTCCCAGACTTACGTTAGAGGCAATGGTGCCGGTGAAGAGATAAGGGTCCTGCAGCACAATACCCATATGGCTGCGCAGCCATTGCTTCGGTATTCCGGTAACCTCCTGGCCGTCAATTGTTATGGTCCCGCGCTGCGGATCATAGAAGCGGAACAGAAGATTGATGATTGAGCTTTTACCGGAGCCGGTATGGCCTACGAGCGCGACGGTCTCACCCGGATGTGCCTCGAAGGAGATATTCTTCAGGACGAAGTCTTTTTTATAAGCAAAAGAAACATCCTTGAACACAACATTCCCCTTGTAACGCGGCATGGTTCCATCTGTGACCGGCTCACCTGGTTCGTCCATCAGCGTAAATACGCGTCCCGCAGAAACCATGGAGCTGTCGAGGTTCGCAAGCTGGTTGACCATCCCGGTGATCGGCTGGAACATCCGTCCCAGCACATCGACGAAGGCATACAGCACACCGAGTGACACAAAGGTTGAGCCATCCAGACTGCCAAAGCCGAAATACCACAGCACGAGCACAAAGGAGAGGCTGCGCAGCGCATTGACCAGATTGTGCGAGGTGAAGGCGTTCAGATTCAGCATTTTATTCTGATACTTTAAGTAATCGTCGTTAAGCTTCTCGAATTCCTCATTACTCTGCTTCTGGCGGCGGAAAATACGGATGATGGACATCCCTTGAATGGATTCATTGATAATGGCATTGATCTCACTAAGCCGCGAGCGGATGATCGTATTGTATTTGGTGGCGATTTTGCGGTACAGCACGATCCAGAGGACAACAATCGGTATGATGAACAAGCTGACCAGACCCAGCCGGATATCCAGCAGGAAGAGGGCGACGTACACGCCGATAATATTAATAATCCCTGAGCTGAAGTTCGATAATACGGCGATGAACAGGTCCTTAACCGCTTCGGTATCATTCGTCACCCGGGAAACCACCTTGCCCGCAGGCAAATTATCGAAAAAGTGGACCGGCAGCCGCTGGATATGCGCATACACATCTGTCCGCAGCTTGCGTATGACCTGATTGGCCGAGGATTGCAGCCAGTAGGTTTTACCGAATTCCGCAAAGATAGAAATGACAAGGAACAGTCCATACAAGCCGACAAGCTCATAAATTCCCGGCAGCTCTGGTTTGTAAAAGGAAAACAGCTCGTTTGCCGACAGCTTCACAGCGGGGTAGACGGCCTCCTGGTCTCCGCGCTGGATATGCAGCGCTCCGTCACGGTAGGTCCGCTTGCCTTCGGGCTGCGCTACCGGCTCATTGATGAAATAGAAGCTTCTGCCCGCCTGCAGCAGACGGATCTCCTGGCCCTTGGCCTCATCGGGCGCAAAACGGTCACCGCGTTTGTAAAAGGTATTGTTATATTCAGCCGCATCCTCGGACGAGGAAGTCTGAAAGTACGGTTTCTCGATAGCCAGCATATGATTGTCAATCATGCTCTTGGCGATAAATGGCCCTGCAAGCTCGGCAGCGACTCCAATGCTAAGCAGCAATAGGGCTGCGATGAACGTTTTTTTGGCAGTTAAAGCATATTGCAGCAGGCGTTTGCCTGTACTCTGTGTCACAGTGACACCTCCTAAAGGGTATTCCGAATGTTAATTCCGGGAGCATGGCAGCTAAGCTGCCGATTAGTCATTGGTCAGGTTATTCTCCACCTGCTGGCGGTCAAATTGTTCACGGTACCAGCCGTTCATCGCGAGCAGCTCCTGATGGGTGCCGCGTTCAGTGATACGTCCACCATCCAGCACAACGATCAGATCGGCATGCTCGATAGCGGAAAGACGGTGGGTGGAGATTAATGTGGTTTTGCCTGCGCGCTCCTCACGGATATTTTCAATAATTTTGGCTTCGGTCCGGGCATCCACGGCGGACAGCGCATCATCCAGAATCAGAATATCGGGATTAGCAATAAAGGCTCTGGAGATGGATACACGCTGTTTTTGTCCTCCGGAGAGCGAGACGCCGCGCTCACCGACTAGTGTGTCCAGACCGTCGGCCAAAGTGCCAAGATCATTCTGGAACGCAGCAGCCGTAATAGCCTCCAGGATCTTCTCGTCGCTGGCTTGAAAGTGTCCGAACTGGATGTTCTCACGCACGGATTTGGAGAACAGGATCTGCTCCTGCGGCACATAACCCATCCAGCTATGGAGCTGGTCGAGCGCGATCTGTTCAATCGCCACATCGGAGATCAGGATATCGCCTTGACCGGTTGGATATTCATGCAGCAACTGCTTCAGCAGTGTTGACTTGCCGCTGCCGGTACGGCCGACCACACCCAGCGTCTGACCCTGGGATAATTTGAAGCTGACACCGCTCAGGTTGTCAATCACCGAGGTCGGATAGCGGAAGGTAACGTCCTTCAGCTCAATGCTGGTCGGATAGGTTACCGGCGTCGGATGAGGGACATCCTCCACATCCGGCTTGGAATTCAGCGTTTCGTCAATACGCTCCAGAGAAGCGCCGCCGCGCTGCATGATGTTGATCAGCTCGCCGATGGCGAACATCGGCCAGACAATCATCCCGAGATACATATTGAAGGAGACCAGGTCCCCCAGGGTAATCTCATTGCGGAATACAAGGTAGATACCGTAGGTGAGCGCGATGATGTAGCTTAATCCTACGCAGAACCGGATGGTCGGCTCGAAGAAGGAATCGACCTTGGCAACGGCCATATTTTTGCGGTATACATCATCGGTAATGTCCGCAAACCGTTTCTCGTCATGCCGTTCCTGCACATAGGCGCGGATGACCCGGATACCGGACACTGATTCCAGCACCTGGTCGTTCATATCCCCGAACGCGTCCTGGGCCAGACTGTACCGGTCATGAATTGCTTTACCGTAGAAAATCATCGCGATAGCAATCAGCGGCAGTGGCAATACGGCGGCAAGCGTCAGCTTCCAACTGACCAGAAAGCCCATAGCCATCAGTACTACCGTGAGATAAAAGGTTGAATCCGTAAGTGTGAGCATCCCGAAGCCTACGGTTGCCGAAACGGCCCGGATGTCATTGGTGGCCCGGGCCATCAGGTCGCCGGTACGGTTGCGCTCGAAGAACGAAGGCGTCATCGTCATCAGACGGCTCATGAAGCGGGAACGAAGGAGACGTTCCACCAGGTTAGAGCCCCCGAACAGCTTGTGCATCCATATGTAAGTGACCCAATAGATGATCAGCAGCATGATTACAATCATGCCGATGTACATAAACAGTGAAGATGTGGTTATTGAACCGTTGACTATGTCATCAATGGCATTGCCAAGCAGGCGGGGAGGCAGCAGCTCAAGCACACCTGCAGCGATTAGCAGAATTAGGCCAATCGCATAACGCTTTTTTTCGCGGCGGAAAAACCAGCCGAGATTGCGAAGAACGGAGAACAAGGGAAATCCCTTCCTTTCATGTTGTAATGGTTGTCGGCTTCTTACAGAGAAGTAATGACTTGCCTCATCAATGTTAGTGGGAAGTTCTAGGCGGCAAACAAAAAGGCATACCATCCGATAACGGACGATATGCCTGTAATTTACAGCAGCTATCATGTCAACGGTGACAATTGCAGCACAGTGACATGGAAGACCTTGCACGATCTGATATCAAGCGGTACGCGTAACACGCTTGAATCTCAGGAGGGTTCCACTACTAGGGCTGCTTCGGTATTCAGTTGTGATTTATTGCCGACAATAGGTTGGAAATACATAGGTACAAGTTTAAACACCGAGATCACCCCTTTCATTAATTTGGTAATAACTTGAAACGCTTCGTTATGTGTTTGAGTTTATCACCCGTCTTCAAGAATTGTCAATTGTAATTTTGTATAACGTTCAAATAAGCTGTATGATATATTATGTATCTGCAATTTAAATTAGTATCAAATGTCCACCAGGATTAAGAAAAACAGGAGGTGCTTAGAATAATGAATATGCTGATTAGTCCGGATGCCGCCGCCTGGTTCAAGCGGGAGCTTAGTTTGCAGGAGGGGGATTATATCCGCTTATTTCCCCGTTACAGCTCGGGCGGAGGACTGCATCCCGGTTTTTCGCTGGGAATCGCAACCGAGCCGCCGGGCCGTCCTGCTGTGCAGGCTGGGCAGGGGGGCATTGTTTTTTATATGGAAGAGCAGGATTTATGGTATATGGAAGGGTACGACCTATCCATTGTGTATTCCGAAGATGAGGATGATATCGAATATACGTATGCACCAGTGCCGGTAACCGGCGGTGTGAAGAAGTAATCCAGCCGCAAAGCGGATCAGCACATACTTAGCGCAAAAGCCCTTGCCATTAGGCAGGGCTTTTTATGTTGGCCGGCTGGAGCAGGACCCTGTATGATACTGAAGCATTAGTGCGAGCTGCGGAAGGTTTCTTCCTCCATAGCAAATTCAAAATCGTCAATATCATACACCTGAACAGGCACACCGCCTTCGATAATACGCTGGATCAGCTCGAACTGGTCGGTTAGAATCGGCACCTTCTCCCGCTGTGAAGCGAGCAGCAGCTCTGTCTCAATCGGGTCAAAGGTTTCTCCATATGTGGCATTGTCAACGCTGTTGATAATCGTGACCTGTGCCTGGCTGCCGAGCAGAATCCCGGAGCTTTTGGCCCAAGGGACGTTCAGGCAGCGGTTGATCTTCTTGGAATTCAGCGGCTCCTCGAAATAGGCAATCAATTCGCGGATTTTGAGCTTCACATGCTGGTCATCCTCTGCATGGCTCATCAAAGGCTCGTCGCTGTCCCGCAGTTCGTATAATTCCATCACGGTGGTATAAGGCACAATATATTCTACAGGGCTTCTCGGAACAAGAAGCTGGCCGTAAATCGCCATCATGACGGCTTCCGTCACAAATTGTCTGGACATCATTATCCTCCTGAATTTCCGGTACTGCTATCGTACTTATGGGTTTAAAAATATAAAAACACTGTGGAGCGTAAATGTCAACTGTACCCAGCTAATACGGCAGAGCGAAGGGACGTCGTATTCTGTGAAACAATGGGAATCTTATTGTACTTTTGTACGGCATTTAGAGTTTCTTGAGTCTTTATGATCAAGCCGCACGTCTAACACTTGAGAACTTCATGAAAGGATGTGACATGCATGAACCTGACCGTACTGGCGGAACCGGCGATTACCGGCGATGAAGACAGCTTCACCGCCCTGATTGGGCATGCAGGAAGCGGCAGCGGTGCTGATTTCTTTTACCATAAGCATAAATTCACTGCCTGCATTCGCGGAAAGTCTGGAACAGGTGCCGGTGCTTGGCAAGCTGGTAGAGGTATTGCAATTTACCGGCGGAAGCGCTGGCGGCGGAACAATACAGGATGGGGCTGATGTGAAGTTTATTACCTTGAAGACACGGGGAGAGAGCGATCAGCTTGTTTTGGACTTTGCCAGCCCGGATGAAGGTCAGACAATGGCGAGTTCGTATAACGTGAAGTTCACGGAGTATCCTTACACCATGATGGTGACCGTTAGCGGGGCGAGGAAATTCTCGGCTGCCCGGGACCTGGAGACCTTGAAGAACAGCCGCTACGTTCGGGACGCCTATCCGCTCATTACGCTCGACGACTCCGCCATCCGCTTCAATATCACCTTTAAAGAGCCGGTTGCCTATGAAGTCAAGGAATATAAAGATCCCGCCCAGGTGGTCATTACACTGAAGCCAGGTAAGGAAAGGGCGGAAACGTCTGTATACTACAGAAGCTGAAGCGCTGGATCATATGAAGCAGATTCAGGCGGAGTATGGATTTGCAGAACCGTTTTTGTAGAAAAGAGATCGTTAGATCAGCTTCCACATACCATTTCTGCCGGTCAGTGAGACCAATTCCTGACTCCATCTGTGAGCGGGATTACATTTTTCCGATCAGCAGCGACAGTATGCCTGCTGCAATCAGCGGTCCGACCGGCACCCCTTTGAAGAGGGCTACGCCGAGGACCGTGCCGATCAGGAGACCGGCGACTACCGTGGGCTGACTGCCCATTAATGTGGCTCCGCGCCCGCCGAGGTAGGCGACCAGCATGCCGATACCGATGGCTGCGAGGGACTTCCAGTGCAGGAAGGAATGCCAGATGGTGTCCAATGATATTTTTCCGCTGGCCAGCGGTGTCATTACGCCGATGGTCAGAATGATAATGCCGACAGTCAGCCCGTACTTTTCCAGCCAGGGATAAGCCTGTTGCAGCCCAAGCACCCGAAGGAGCAGCAGAACGATTACAGCAATCGTGATTGGTGAATTTTTGCTGATGATACCCAGTGCGGCAAAGCCGAGCAGCAGTAGCGAGGTAATATCCATGGCAAATGGTACACTCCTTAACACTATGCTAATAATATGGACCGGGCACAGAGATTATGAGGCTGGAAGCTAGTCGTTCAGTCGTTTGGAAATAATGTGGTCTGCGATCAGCTTGCCGTGTCCCCGGCCGGTTTCGATGAATACCTCATTGGCATTGCGTCCGGAGGCGATAACGCCGGCTACATAAAGCCCGGGAACATTGCTCTCCATCGTCTCCGGATTGTAGGAGGGCTTATCCAGATCATCGTTCATCTGCACTCCGGCCGAGGAGAGAAGGGTTCTGCTGGGACGGAAGCCCGTTAAAGCCAGCACAAAATCATTATCAAGCTCAGTGACTCCGCCGCTTTGGTGAGTGATCATTACGGAGCCCAGCGTGATTTCCGTTACCCGCGATTCTACATGCAGTGTAATTTTCCCCTTCTGGACCATACTCTCAAAGATCGGGCGGACCCAGGGCTTGATGTTCTCCGAAATGCTGGCCCCGCGGTACACCATATCCACGCTGGCCCCGACCCGAATCAGCTCAAGAGCGGCATCCACTGCGGAATTGCTCCCGCCGATTACAGTAACCTTCATACCGGTGTAGGGGTGGGCTTCCCCGAAGTAATGCGTTACCTTTGGCAGCTCCTCCCCGGGAATTCCGATCAGATTGGGCTGGTCGAAGTAGCCTGTAGAGATGATTACGTTGGCGGCTGTGCGGATCTGGGCTTCGCCGCGTTTGTTGCGGGTATGTACGGCAAAGCTTCCATCCTCCTGGGGCTGAATAGACAATGCTTCCTCGTAAGCCGCGATCTCAAGGTTATGCTGCTCGGCGGCACGGCGGTAATAGACAAGCGCTTCATGGCGGTACGGTTTGTCATTGGGTGAAGTAAACGGGACATTTCCGATTTCGAGCAGTGCGGTTGTACTGAAAAACTGCATATTGTTCGGATACAGATAGATCGAGTGAACAATGAAATTTTTCTCAATGATGAGGCTGGATAACCCCTGGCGCCGGCATTCTATGGCTGCCGACAGCCCACAGGGACCCGCCCCGATGATGATGACGTCTTTCATACAGCTTGCAACCTCCTGAAATAATCTGCATTTTCTCTAAAGCGTACCCTAAATTTTAAATTTGCGCCATTCATCCGGTGAATCGGGGTGAAGCCTATTGCTCATGTTCATTGAATGGTATATAATTAGATATATATCTAAACATTGTGAAGCCGTATATTCCGTTTGATCATGTATAGGAGAGTGACCCCGGTGCAGCTCGAGAAAATTGTCAATTACCATAAAGCTTTGTCCGATCCGACGCGCATGCGTATGCTGCTGCTGTTATCCAAAGGAGAGATGCACGGACAGGTCTTGGCCGAGAAACTGAATTTGTCCCAGCCGACTGTAACGCATCATGCCGCCAAATTGCGCGAAGCCGCGCTGATTAAAGAGCGAAGAGACAAGAATACGGTCTATTTCACGCTTAATCCTGAGTTTATCGAGGCTTCCTCGGAGGCATCGCTTAAATTTATTTTTGCCAAGGGGGCAGAGAATATGGACCAAGAATCGCCTGAACAGGGTCTGAAGGAGTCGGTGCTGCGGAACTTTTTTGCTAAAGACGGGCGGCTGCGGCAAATCCCTGCACAATATAAGAAGAAGCTGATTGCGCTGCAATTTATGGTGGAGAAGCTCGAACCGGGTGTTGTGTACACGGAAAAAGAAATCAACGAATTTATTAAGCAGTTTCATGAGGATTTTGCCACCATCCGCCGTGAATTCATTATGCACCAATTTATGTACCGGCAGAATGATAAATATGAACTGAATCCGCCGGAGATATGGACTCACTGGGAAAATGTCAAATAATAGTCTTAAAAATGGGAATTTTCTGTGACAAATGGAAGGCAAGCTGATTAAATGTCTGAATAACGAATAAAATGGAATTGTAAGCGTTATCTGACATATACTTCGAAAGGAGACTTTCAGTATGATATTCAAGCGCGCCAAAAAAAATACGTCGTCAACTACTCCCACCGTTACCTTGCCGCAGATCAAGCAGGCTGTTAGGCAATTTGAAGAAGATATGCCCGCTCCCATCAACCGCACAGCTCTGATCTTGGAGGATAAAAGCATAGATCTAAGCCGGCTGAAACGTTATTTAGGCGGTGTACCAACAGAGAAGTTCTACATGTCCCGTGAAACGTTTGAAATATTCGAGGAAGCTGATAAGCTGGTCCCTTATTATCTGGATATCGTTCAATCGGCCGTAGACAATTATATTCAAGATACGGGCAAGCTCCCGCTGGTTGAGGATGCCTGGCTGCCGGAGGTGCATTACCGTCTGCTGGCCAGCGAGCGGTACTTGAAGGAAATGCCGCCTTTTCCCCTGTATATCACAGAGGAGGAAATGATGCTGACGCATCGGGCAGAGCATTTCGAGTAAGAACGTAATTGTTTCAGACTAGACGTTATCCTTATATTTCCCGCTGAAACGGGTACCGTCCTTTTAGGGACAGTGTAGCCGTTTCTACTTGTTGCCTGGGATAACCCTTTTCTTTATGCAACCCCTCATAGTACAATGAATTCCTGATGAATGTCGGAACGAATACCAGTGTATGAGGGGAATTTGGAATGAAAAACGTACAAGCTTTGCTGTTTGATCTGGATAACACGCTAATGGACCGCGACCATACCTTTCGCAGCTTCTGCATGAAATTTGCCGCGGATTTCTTCGGGCATTTGGGGCCGGATGAGACTCAGCATCTGGTTGAGGATATCATTGTCAGGGATGCGGACGGATACCGCGACAAGGATGGCTTTTTCGCTGAGCTGAGCGAGGTGCTGCCATGGAAGACAGCGGTCTCTCCGGCGGAAATCCGGGCATATTATGATGACACCTACAACGGGCACGGAGCACTCATGAAGCATGCCGAGGACATACTGGGCTATTGCCGGGAACGCGGCTATCTGCTCGGGCTTGTAACCAACGGCAAGACGGAGATTCAATACGGCAAAATTGACCGCCTGAAGCTGCGCGCCTACTTCAATACCATTGTTATTTCCGGGGAAGTCGGCATCAGCAAGCCTGATCCGGCAATCTACCGCCTTGCGCTTAAACGCCTCGGTACAACTGCGGAGGAGACGCTGTTTATCGGCGATCATCCCGTAAACGATATTTGGGGAGCGGCCAAAGCAGGGATGGAAACCATCTGGCTGGAACGCAAGCACTCATGGGATGACAGTCTGGACGCACACCCGTGGAAAACGATTCATGAGCTGGACGAGCTGAAGGGGATTGTATAACCGGTTTCTAATTTCTGGTTGACATTCTGCCGCAGCTCCGTTTATCATTACAGCATATTAGTTCGGAAGGAGACGATGTTAATGGCAGTTTATACGGTTATTTCGTTATCTGTAATTACTGATCATGATACGTGTCTTCCGGGAACAGCGGCTGTAGAGTAAGAATGAATGCAGCTTAGCAGGTAAGCTCTATGATGCCTTTTAGAGCCGCCGGGAACCGTATCGGTTCCGGCGGCTTTTTTGCGTGAACAGCACACTTGTATTTCAGCGTCAGCTTTTGCTGTGCCTGTATCGCGCACGGGTAACCTGATCTCTTCGGCTGGAGAGATTGTGCTATTCCGTATTGTTTTATGCCGCCGGAACGAATTGTTCCGGCGGTTTTTTGTGTTCCCGGAAATACGTGTAGCGGAAGAATGGAACGGCAGAATTTGAGAAGACAACTTTTCAGGAGGATCTAAATGACGATTGAACAATATGGCTGGAATCAGAAATGGCAAAACAAATGGAATGAACAGCTCCAGAATGAGAAAGGCAAGGAGCTTGTCCCTGGCAGAATTGTCGGCGATTTTGGCAGCAAATACCGCGTGATGGCACAGACGGGAGAGACTTGGGGAGAGCTGGCAGGCAAGCTCCGGCATACCATGTCCGATTCCGGTGAATATCCGGCAATAGGGGACTGGGTTGTGCTGGCGATGCAGGATGGAGGTGAGCACGCTGTCATTCACGGTGTGCTGCCCCGGCAGAGCGTGATTTCGCGGAAAGTGGCCGGGGATAAATGGGATGAACAGATCGTTGCCTCCAATGTGGATACCCTGTTTCTTGTGAGTGCGCTGAACGATGATTTTAATGTCCGGCGGATGGAGAGATATCTGATCATGGCGTGGAACAGCGGGGCGAACCCGGTAATTCTGCTGACCAAAGCGGATTTATGCTCCGATGCTGAGGACAAAATCTCCGAGATGGAACGGGTCGCTCCGGGGGTTGCCATACACGCAGTCAGCGCACTGCTTGGCGACGGGAGGGAAGAGCTGCTGCCTTACATCGGCTACGGACAGACGGTGGCGCTGACCGGCTCCTCAGGCTGCGGCAAATCGACGATGGTCAACTGGCTCAGCGGGCAGAACCTTCAGCTTACCCAGGATGTCAGGGAAGGGGATAGCCGGGGACGGCATACCACCACGCACCGGGAGCTGTTCGTTCTGCCGGACGGCGGCATAATTGTGGATACTCCAGGGATGCGTGAGCTGCAGCTATGGGAAGACGAAGGCGGTCTCGACCTGGCCTTCGGCGATATCAGCCGTCTTGCAGCCGAATGCCGGTTCAGCGACTGCAGCCATGTGCGTGAAGAAGGCTGCGCTGTTCTGGAGGCGGTAGCTGCCGGGGTGCTGGATGAGAAGCGGCTGCTGAATTACCGCAAAACCCAGAAGGAACTGCTGTACCAGAGCAGCAAAGAGGAGAAGCAGAAGCGTAAAGCCGCCTCATCTGCAACAAAATCAGGAGGCTCCCGAACCAGGGATACAAGCTGGCGCAGGGATTTGGAAGAATATTAACAGCGAACTAGCATGAAAAGCACAAAGAGGGTTTCCTTACAGCCTGTAAATGGCTGTAGGAGACCCTCTTTGCTGTCTGGCAACGGCTTCCGGGAGAGGCCGCTGCCTATATATAAATAAAAGTCCGGATAATGCTTGGTAGCAGATGTCTATATAAAAGTGCGGATGTCTAAATAAATTACCGGACTTTTAACACGGGTTGTGTTTTAGAACGATGCTGCTGTAGTTTTTGCCAGTTGCAGGCCATTTGCAATGATCTCAGCAGATTGCTGCGGATTGGCATTGTGGCCTTCGATGATTACCTGTTCAACATTCTTGAAGCCCCAGAAGTTCAGCATACCGGCAACATAGTTAACGGCCATTTCTATACTTGCCGCTGGACCTTCGGAATAAACGCCGCCTCTGGCATTCAGGATAACTGCTTTTTTGTCAGTTACCAGACCCACTGGGCCCTCAGCAGTGTATTTAAAAGTAGTTCCTGCTTGGCTCAAGTAGTCAATGTAAGTGTGCAGTACAGCCGGAACAGTCAAGTTCCACAGCGGGAATGCAAACACTACTTTGTCGGCAGCCAGGAACTGATCCAAATATTTTTTAACAGTTGCAGCGCCGGCAGCTTCCTCAGGAGTAGCTTCGTAGCCTTGAGCCGCTTTGTACATGCCGGTAATCAGTGTGTTGTCATAGTAAGGAAGCTGTTCAGCGAACAGGTCCAATTCTGTAACTTGATCTTGAGGATGGGATGCCTTGTAGCTTGCCAAAAATTCATTGTACAACTGAACACTTACTGCTTGTTCTGCTGGACGGTTATTTGCTTTGATAAAAAGAACATTAGACATTATAAATTCTCCTTAGGTGTATAATATTTATTAACTATAAATAATATAGCATTAGCTTTTTTGTTTGTAAATATCCTTTGCTTAATTTTTTTGATGTATGGGTGCTGCCCACAAAAAAACTATCCCTCTAGTAGAGGGATAGCGCCAATGAATCATTTTCACTGTAACTGTGCAATATAGCTTCAGAGCCTTTTATTTCGATACTAATCAGAGAATTCAGACATTTTTGCAGGGCGCTTTTGCCTTTTTGAATTTTGAGCTCCAGCGTGCTGTTAAGCAATCGAAGTACTTTTTGGGTAGGCTGTTTATTTTCTGTAGTGATGTACACAGGTACTGTCTTGTTCTGAAATGTAATGAGCATTCTCATTTAACAATCACCTCGCTACAAGTCTTTCATGCTATTGATCTTACCTCTTCTTTCTTAATTTTACCTTAAAATTAGCTTATGATAACATAAAGATTACAAGTTTTATAGCTTGAAGCCTCTTTCCGGGAAGGAAACTTTGATGTGAACAATAAAGATGAGGGATATTTAGCGCATTTTTTATTTCCTGAACTATCGGGGGATAAGAAAATAAGAGATGTGCTGAAAAGGGCTGCCCCAGAACGGATATGCCGGGTGAAATTTAGTGAGGGTGATTACGCTCAGGATATTTGCCTACAAGTGTACAAGGATAAACTGCAGATTACCAGTATAAAAGAAGCGGACACCTTCAGTTATAAGCTGAAGGAGCCCGATGAGGTTCGGCGTGCCTGTTATTACTTGCTGAATTGCTTTGATCTTACGGACGAAGCTCTTACAGACGCTCCCGCTTTACTAATGCCGAAACGAAAATATGAGGAACTAAGGGATAAAGCCAGCTCTTATACTTTGTTTTTTTTGTCTCAATGCCTCACTGCCGAAACGGGGGATCAGGAATACTCCGCAAAGCTGGCCAAAGTGCTGAAGAGCCATACTGCCGATGGAGAGCTGAGGTTATGCTCACGCCATGAGGGAGTGTGGAAGCTGCAGCAGGCTTCTTTTATGGAAGATGCCTCCGGCGGCTGGCTGGTGCGTGTCAGCCCCGAGGCATCTGAGGATTGGATCATTGCCGTCCCGCTCACTAGAGCGCAGTTGTGCTCCATCTTTTATAATTGGGTATTGCTTACGTAGCGGTAGCCTAGTTCAGAACCGTGGAATAGAGTGCGGCTGTGAGCTGTCCGTAAGCCATAGCGGTAGCAGTATTTCGCTGCTGTGCAGTTAATCTCCGCATTGATGCCTGGCTGTCCTGCATTATTGCTGCCGGGCTCCCAGGCGGTCTGACCCGCAGCGGTTATGTCCGCACTCCAGCGCATGGGTTCACGGATGCCTTCCTCCGGCTTCGTGCCAAGCATTCCAATCTCTTCGCCTTAATAGAATAAAAGGATGTCCGGGCAGGGTCAGCAGCATTGACGCGGCCATTTTGGCGTGCATGTCAATTAACCATTCTTTAGGCATTCGCATATGCTTTAAGCAAGGGCGAAAGACCCGGAAGAAAGGAGAATGAAGGATGAAGTCCAGAAAAAAAATGTTGTTGCCGCTCATGCTCCTCACCTTGTGTTTTTCGGTGCTCGCCGGCTGCGGCGGAGATTCGGCTGCGGTGAAGGTGAAAGTCGGTGAAGTTACCCGTTCCGTCTTTTATGCGCCCGAATATGTGGCACTTACGCAGAATTTCTTCAAGGATGAGGGGCTGGAAGTGGAGCTGCAGACGATTCCGGGCGGCGATAAAACGATGACGGCACTGCTCTCGGGAGCGATTGACGTGGCGCTTGTCGGCTCGGAAACTTCCATTTATGTCTACCAGCAGGGGACGGATGATCCAGTCATTAATTTTGCCCAGCTCACGCAGCGGGACGGCACATTCCTGTTCGCACGCAAAGCGGATGCCAGTTTTGATTGGGACAAATTGAAGGGGAGTACCTTCCTCGGCCAAAGAAAAGGCGGAATGCCGCAAATGGCAGGTGCGTTCACCTTACTGCAAAAAGGCATTGATACGCAAAAGGATCTTACCCTGATTCAAAATATCGACTTTGCCAATATTGCCGGAGCCTTTGCTTCTGGAACAGGCGACTATGTGCAGCTCTTTGAACCGACGGCCTCTATCTTTGAACGTGAGGGACGCGGCCGGGTGGTTGCTTCCTTCGGTGTAGAGAGCGGCTATCTGCCTTATACGGTCTTTATGTCGAAGAATAGCTACATTAGTAAAAACGGGAATACCGTGCAGAAATTCACCAATGCGATCCAGCGGGCGCAGCTCTGGGTAAAGGAGCACAGCCCGGAGGAGATTGCTGATGCGATTCTTCCTTATTTTGAGAAGACGGACCGGGAGATCGTAATCTCTTCGGTAAAACGATATAAGGAACAGGATACGTATGCGGTCAATCCGGTTGTGGACGATAAAGAGTGGAACAATCTTCTGGATGTTATCGAGAACGCAGGTGAACTGAAGGAACGTATTCCCGAAGGGAAGATTGTCAACAACAGCTTTGCCGAAAAAGCCGAAGCCAGCGTAAAGTGAGCGGCATGCTTCTGAAGCGAGCTTTGTTACGAAGTAATTCATAGAACCCTATGCTAACAAAACTAGGCGGATGCTTTCGAAGCGAGTTTTATTGCGAAGAATCTCATTGATGTTATGCTCCATAAAACTTAAGTGAATGCTTACGAAGTGAGTTTTGCCGAAGCAGTTCACGGAAGCCTATGCTAACAAAACTTTTAGGAGGGGCGATATGCTTCCCATTGTGCAGTTAAAGGAAGTGACGCATGCCTATCTGGGGGACCGCGAGGCGTCGCTTGCCATTGAGAACTTCAGTCTAAACGTTGAAAAGGGCGAGTTCGTCAGCTTGGTCGGACCCAGCGGCTGCGGCAAAACCACGCTCCTGTCAATCATTGCCGGACTGCTGCGGCCGTCGCGAGGTGAAGTGCTTGTGAACGGACACGCGACGCATGGCCCCTCTCCAGAGGTGGGGTACATGCTGCAGCAGGATTATCTTTTTCCTTGGCGGACGATCTTGGATAATGCCCTGCTGGGACTTGAGCTGACCGGCAGTTTGAACGAAGCCTCAAGGCAGAGAACTGTGAAGCTGCTGGAGGAGATGGGACTTGCGGGCAAGGAGCAAGCCCTCCCGTCCCAGTTGTCGGGCGGTATGCGCCAACGGGTGGCCCTGGTGCGGACACTTGCCACAAATCCGGGGCTGCTGCTGCTGGATGAGCCCTTCTCCGCACTGGATTATCAGATCAAGCTGCAGCTTGAGGATCTGGTATCGGAGACTTTACGCAGCCGCGGGACTACGGCGATTCTTGTCACCCATGATTTGTCCGAGGCGATTGCGGTCAGCAGCCGGGTGATCCTGCTGCAGCCGAATCCGGGGAAGATCCGCAAGGTTTTTACGGTTCCCGAAGCGATTCGCCGTACGCCCCCATTGTATGCACGTGACCTGCCGGGGTTCGCGGAGCTTTTTCATGAAGTATGGAAGGAAATGGAGCTGGCAGGGAGGGAAGGCTTATGAAATCCGTCGAGCAAATTGAGTTGGCAGCCTCCCGTGCGTTATGGCTGGAAGAGAAGCACGGAGAATACCGGAAAAAGAAGCGGCGCTGGCGAAGCAGCGTTAATGCTGTACGGGGCAGTCTGCTGGTGCTGTTTTTTGTTTTGTGGGAAGCAGGGGCCAGGCTGGGCTGGCTGGACGAACTGCTGTTCAGCTATCCGACGAAGGTCTTCCGCCAGATTTGGGGAGACATGGTCAGCGGAAGTCTGTGGCCGCATCTGGGGATGACGGTTGGCGAGACGGTGGTCGGATTTGTGCTTGGTACATTGCTTGGCACGCTGCTGGCTGTCATCATTTGGTGGTCGCCTTTTTTATCCGCGGTGCTTGACCCCTACATGGTTGTATTTAATAGTATGCCGAAGGTGGCGCTGGGTCCGATTTTTATCGTGATGTTTGGCGCGGGTTTTACGGCGATTGTTGTGACAACCTTGTCCATTACGGTTATCATTACAACGCTTGTAGTCTATAACAGCTTCTGCAGCGTAGACCCGAATCTTGTGAAAGTAGTCAGGTCCTTTGGAGCCTCGCGGGTACAGGAATTCAGCAAGGTGATTCTGCCGGCTTCTTTTCCGGCCATTGTCTCCACACTGAAAGTAAATGTTGGAATGTCCTGGGTGGGCGTAATTGTAGGTGAATTTTTAGCCGCAAAAACGGGACTGGGATATTTAATTATATATGGCTTTCAGGTGTTCAATTTCACGCTCGTCATGTCCAGCCTGTTAATTATCGCTGCAGTGGCTACCGGCATGTATCAACTGGTGGTGTATGTGGAGAAGCTGCTTTTGTCGAGAAGATGAGAATGATGTCATATTGTGCACTCCCGCAAAATCCTGTACCATGACTATAGCTTCATTTGAACAATACAGTCATTATGTCTGAAACGATGTACAAAGCTTGCAAGGAGAGGTATTTACATGGGATTTCGGGTTATCAAAACAGCGGCCGCTACGCTGCTGTCCATCCTGCTGGCAGCCGCTGTGGGCATTCCCAACGCGCAAAGTGCCGGGCTGCTGGCGATTCTGGGTGTGGAAACCACCCGCAAAAGGAGTCTCCGTACGATTACGGCGCGTTTTCTCGCTTCGCTTGTGGGACTCTTTTTCGGCTGTATTCTGTTCTTTGCTCTTGGCTTCCATTACTGGGTGCTGGGTCTGTATGTGCTGATCGGATTCCCCATGATCGTAAAATCCGGCTATAAGGAGGGTATTGTCACCAGCTCGGTTATTGTGTTCCGTGTGTTTGGACAAGCTGAGCTGTCGGTGCATGTTCTGCTGCAGCAGATTGAGCTGCTGCTTATCGGACTCGGGTCGGCAGGACTAGTCAATCTGATCTATATGCCGCAGACAGGCGGGGTTATTGCGGCAATACGCAAAGAGGTGGACGGCTATTTTTCCGTGATTTTTACGCAAATGGCGTTGACTCTGCGTGATCCGGGGTATTTATGGGACGGCAAGGAGCTGATTGGCGCAAATCAGGCGGTGCAGCGTGGTCTAACGGCGGCTTCAAGGGAAATGGAGAATCATGTCATTCACCCGGATGAAGCCTGGAATGTCTACTTCTATATGCGCAAGGAGCAACTGGAGTCGATTCAGAATATGATGCAGCTTCTTTCGCAGGTCTACCGCCAATTGCCGCATGGTGATATGGTTGCAGACCTGTTCGACCAGCTTAGCAACGATGTGCTTGCCGAAGAATATACGGGCCGGACGGAGAGGCTGCTGGACGGGCTTGAGCAGGAATTTCAGAGAATGGAGCTGCCGGAAACCCGGGAGGAATTCGAGGTCCGTTCCGCAATTCTGCAGCTATGCCGCGAGCTCTCACTGTATCTGAATATCGCCAAAAGGTATAAAATGCCGGTCGATAGTAAGCTGGCGACGCGGTCCTTAACGACAAAAGGGAATTCATAAGCGTGGTTGTAAATAAGGAGCAGGTATTAACATTTAAGTGAGAAATCACGATATGATATGTATGTACAAAAAGTGAACGGTTTATTAACGCTGCGTTCATTTTATGTTCAGGTACACAGGTGTACTCTGTATTATCATTATAAATGGACGGGCCATATTCCAATTACAGCAGCTAATTCACAAGCTGTGAATTCTGCACTGGCAGGTGAAATCAGTGAACAACGGCAATGAACAATATATAGGCAAACAGCTCGCAGACAACCTCTTCAACCGCAGCGGTGTATTTGTGCTGCCGGCAATGACTTTACTGAACTCGGAGCATGTCCGGTTAATTACCCAGCACCGGATTATTCTGGAGCCTCATGACGTGATCCAGCTTGACAGTGCTGCCTTCTATCAGCTTGCCGTAGATGAATGTACAGAGGCAATGGAGCATATTTTCGAAGAATTCCGTTATACCAAGAGCAAACGGCTGCCGATGCTTGAGCTAAGAAATGAAGTAATCCCCTTCATCCAGCAGGTAAGCGAGAAGAACGATTTCTATGGAATCCTGGCTGCGCTGCAGACAAAAGATGATTATACATACAGACATAATGTCGCGGTGGGAATATTGTCAACGCTTCTCGGCAAGTGGCTCAAGATGAAGCCGGAAGAGCTCAGCATGCTGACCACTGCCGCAACGCTGCACGACATCGGGAAGATAATGATACCGGCAGAAATCCTGACCAAGCCGGGGCCGCTGGACACAGAAGAGTTTGAGGTAATGAAGAAGCATACCACCCTGGGCTATGAGATGATCAGGGATACGGTAGGTACAACCCATATGCAAGCGCTCGTTGCACTGCAGCATCACGAAAGACTGGACGGCAGCGGATATCCGTTCGGCGTGCTGGGACACCGGATTACCGATTTCAGTAAAATTGTTGCCGTCGCGGATATTTTTCATGCGATGACCTCGGACCGGTATTACCGTTCGGCCGCACCTCTCTATGAGGTGCTTACTCAGATGGAGGAAAATGTCTACGGCAAGCTTGATCCATATATTTGCAGGGTCTTTATCAATAAGCTAATGCAGTCAATGATAGGCAACGATGTGGTGCTGACGGACGGCAGGGTCGGGAAAATCATTATGATCCTGGCTCACGATCCGCTTCATCCGCTGGTGAATATCGGCGAGGATTTCATTGATCTCAGCAAGCATAGAAAGCTGGGAATTGTGCGGGTGCTGCCGCAATAACTTAACACTTCAGGCCCCTGCAGATTCTGCGGGGGCTTTTTGGCGCATATCATATTGTACCACTGAATCTGATGCTCAGGCTCTTGGAGGGCTTACCCAAATTTATTTCTACTCTAACAATCAACAAATGCCCAGAACGTGCATACACTTGATAGTGAATGATTGTATGGAGGAGGTTCAAAGATGTCATTAAGCCATAAACGTCAGACAAGGGAGATCATTACGAAGGCAATTTGCGGCAAAGGTCGTAAGTTCTCTACAGCAACTCATACCGTGACTCCGCCACACCATCCGACGAGTATTCTGGGGGCTTGGATTATCAACCACCAGTATGAAGCGGTTGCCGCCGGGAACGGAATCGAAGTAATTGGTACTTATGATGTAAACATCTGGTACTCGTACGACAAAAACAAGCAGACCGAGGTAGCCAAGGAAACGGTCTCCTATGTGGAGCTTATTCCGCTGTCGTATCTGGACCCGAGACACCGTGCCTCCACGGTTGAGGTCTCTGCGGAGGCAACGCAGGAGCCCAATTGTGTGGAAGCCGGCGTATCGCCGGGCGGCGGCAGTGTGACACTCCGCGTAGAACGGGAATTCGAGGCGGAATTGGTGGCTGAGACCAAAGTCCGTGTGTATGTCACTGATCAAAGCGATGATCCGGAAGACAAGGATTATGATTTTGACGGTGAAAGCTTCGATTACGATGATCTCGACCCCGACGCCCTGGATGATGAGCTGTAAGGAAGGGATGCACCGCCGCCGGCTGAATATCGTGTGGGTTATAGTCCATTATATGTAGCGGGGGCGGCGGTGAGAGGGCGAATGCCCTCCTTTTTTATTTTTTTGGAAAAAATAGGCGCGGGGATGCTGATCTGGCACGGGGCAACGCAGAATGGGAATAAGCAGAGCAGATGCTGTGTTTGTCTAAAATGAATTAAAAAGCTTAAGAGCGCGCGGGCAGCCAGCTTGCAGTGCTCCAGCCGGGAGGAGGCGGGTTAATGAATGAGGGATATGAGACATACAGACAGCTATCAATAAAGCAGCGCGAGCATAGATTGCGTCGCAGCGGACTGGAAGCTTCATTGACTCCGGCTGGTAAAGGTGTAAATGAGACCGCTACATATGGAAGTCATCGGGCTGCGGATAACTATAGACAATGCTATCGCATTCGTGTTTTCGGGCTTGCTGTGCTTGAGATTCTGCCGCTGGGAACCGGTGCGGCCATGGAAGCCGCAGCTTTGACAGCCCGCAGCGCCCTAAGCGAAGGCGGGGAGCGAGCAAGGGCTGAGGTACAGAACGGCGTAAGGGAGAGTGTAAGGGGGACGGAGAGAGCCGGGGATGCCGGTGAGCGGCGAGGGACAGTAAAGATAAAAGCTTGCGAAGGAGCTGCGGTAGAGAACGGTTCCAGGGTAAGTGGAGGGGGAGAAGTGGAGCCGGGGACGATGAGAGCCGGGGATGTCCGTGAGCGGCGAGGCGTGGCAAAGATTATGCAAGGAATAGCTGTTCGTGCGCTGTACAGCCTGGGCCTGGACAGCGGTGATGTACTGCTCAAGGCGATGGGGGAGCGGCGCTACATTGTGCTGGCGCTCACTCCGCTGCGGGCAGCGGCTGGACAACCGCTGCCCGCGCCTTATCAGGCGGCTGCGCTGGCGCTAGGCCGCGACCTTGCATTGGAGCAGCCCGGCCGCACCGGGCTGCTCATGGGCATGGACCCGGAGTTCCTCCTGCTCCGGGAGTCCACGGGCCGCGTCGTGCCGGCGTCGCGGTACCTGCCCCTGGACGGCGTCGCCGGCTGCGACGCCGGACCTCCGGGAACGCGCGGCGCGTTCCCGGTCGCCGAGCTGCGCCCTGCGCCGCGCGGGGAACCGCGCGCGCTGCTGGCGCAGCTAATGTCCGCCGCGCGCACGGCGGACCGGCTTATTGCCGACCGCTCGCTACGCTGGCGGGCGGGAGGCATGCCGCTGCGGGGCTGGGCCCTCGGCGGCCACCTGCACTTCAGCGGCGTGACGCTGACGGCGCCGCTGTTGCGCGCGCTCGACAATTATCTCGCGCTGCCGCTGCTGCTGCTGGAGGACGCGAGGGCCTCGGCCCGGCGTCCGAGATACGGGGTGCTCGGCGATTTCCGTATTCAGCCGCATGGCGGCTTTGAATACCGGACCCTGCCGAGCTTCCTGGTGTCCCCGGTCATTGCGAAAGGGGCGGTCTTCCTGGCTCACCTGATTGTGAGCCGCTATGAAGACCTGACCCTGCGCCCGCTTGACCGGGAAGACCTGCACGCCGCCTACTATAGCGGCGATAAGCCCCCGCTGCGCGCCGCGTTCCTCCCGCTGGCGGCGCAGCTCCGAGCTCTGCCTGGCTATGCGCAGGCAGAGCGCTACATAGAGCCGCTGCTTCGCGGCATCGCCGCGGGACAGACCTGGGATGAATCCCGCGACATCCGGGAACTGTGGTGCAGCGATAATCAACCATGATTGGCCTGCCCGTGCGGTATGTATTTTTTTACACGGGCTTAACTTGGCACAAGATGGAATTGCTCTGCCCCAAGCGCCAATACTGGCCTTAAGGGCGGCCTATTTAAGACGAACGCTTAAGAAACTAAAACAGCAGTTGGGGTAACTAGAAACAACAGCAGAAATACCGTTGTTAGAAGTATTACATCAGATTTGTGCAGAAACAACAGCAGAAATGCCGTTGTTAGAGGTATTAAATCAGATTTGTACAGAAACAACAGCAAAAATACCGTTGCTAGAGATATCACTTCGGATTTGTACAAAAACAACAGCAGATTTACCGTTGTTAGAGGTATCCCATTAAGAAGGTTGGAGCCGTGGCAGCGGGACTGAACCAAGAGCCGCCGGATACGATTTGTTGCCGTCAGCCAATCGTATCCGGCGGCTTAACTTTTCACAATGTAACCACTATGTAACTCCTCAAATCCAGATTACAAATAATACATCGACCAGAAACCGACATCCTTGAAGCCGAGCTTTTTGTAAATCAAGCCTGCGTTGGGGTTATCGTAGAAAAGACAAAGCGATCTGCCTTCCGCAAGCAAATCGCCGCATAGCCGGGCTACGACGTGTTTGGCCAAGCCTTTACCTCTGTAATCCGGATGTGTGGCTACAGCGACGACCATCGCCGACATCGAATTTTCCGCAGTGGTGGAAGCCGTAACGATCACTTTGCCGTCCATTTCCATGAAATAGGTTCGTCCGGTGCCGCTGTCCAGCGTCTTCAGCAGGCTTTTCCGTGATTCCTTCCGGCTGCTTAGAAATTCCCCGATTTGATCTGTAAGCGAGCATATAGCTTCCACATCGTGAACAGTTGCCTTCTTAATATCTCCCGGAGAAGCTGCCGCTGTGCGGATTTCCTCATTCATCTCTGTGAGCTCGGCGAACAGTAATTGTTTTTCCGTCCTGAAGCTCAAGTGTTCAGTTAAAGCCTGCGCCACCTGGGCAGAGCCGGAGATCATCTCGCTTTTTCCGCCTTCGCGAATCACTTCGGCAAATCCCGCCGCGTTATAGGGACCATCCGCATACGGCAAATAGCTTCCATAGAAGCGCAGGAGAACTGCTTTTAGCTGCCCGTTCCTATCATCCAGCTCACCCCACAGCTCCATAAAATCCTGCTCAAACCCAAAATTTTCGATATCCCCGATAATGAATAAATTGATAGCCGGGTCCTTGCGCAGCAGCGCCATCAGCGGCTCTCTGTCTGCCTCGCTCAGTTTGCGAATCAATGTTGCTACCTCCCTATGTATCTAATAATGTCTACTCTTTATTTTACAGCATATGGAATGAAAAGCACGTCTTTCTTTCAGCCAGCAGCCCCTCCATTGACAGGTTCCCTGCATTTACCTGCACCCCAGGCAGCAATGATTTCGAACGCTTTGTCCTGAAGGAGGCTCTTCAAAACATTCTGAGGACTTACGGGGTAACTTTGACTTGCAACTTTCTGTTATAATAGAGGACAGTATGAAGCAGGCATGGAGGTAAAAGATGGCAAATTATACGCCGATGATACAGCAATATTTAAAAGTAAAGGAAGGGGCAAAGGACGCTTTCCTTTTCTTCCGTTTGGGCGATTTTTACGAAATGTTCTTTGAGGATGCAATTCTGGCCTCCAAGGAGCTTGAGATTACTTTAACAGGCCGCGAGGGCGGTGGCGAAGAGCGCATTCCTATGTGCGGAGTGCCCTACCATGCTGCCGAGGGGTACATACAGCGCCTGATCGAAAAAGGCTATAAAGTCGCGATCTGCGAACAGCTCGATGATCCGGCGGTCACCAAGGGAATGGTTCGCCGCGACATTGTCCGCGTGGTCACACCGGGTACGGTCATGGACGGCAAGATCATCAGCGACAAAAACAACAACTACCTCGTTTGTGTGACTGAAGAGGACGGGATGATGGCGCTGGCTGCGTGTGATTTGACCACGGGTGAGCTGTATGTAACCTCTGTTCTCTCGGGCGCAGAGTGGCTGCGTGACGAGATTGGCATTTATGAGCCGGCCGAAATTATCGGGGATGCGGCGCTTTTGGACATGCTGAGGGCAGAGGCATCGCTTCTGGCGAAGCCTGTAGTCTATACGCCTTGGGAAAAAAGCGAAGAGGAGCTGGCCCGCCGCCAATTCGGCGAAGCGGCCTGGGTGCGGCTGGAGAAGGAACGCGGGCACTGCCTCGCGCTGCTGATTTCTTACTTGAACGAGACCCAGCGCCGTTCCCTGGGACAGCTCAGTCAGATTTCCCCATATGAGCCTGGCAACTATATGATTCTCGATCCGTTTACCCGCCGCAATCTGGAGCTGACCGAGACTGTGCGTGAGCGTTCCAAAAAAGGCTCGCTGCTCTGGCTTCTTGACCGCACCGAAACCTCGATGGGCGGGCGGCTCCTGCGGCGCCGAATCGACAAACCGCTGCTTCAGCGGGCGCCGATTGAGCGGCGGCTGGAGGCTGTCGATTATCTGTACAACCAGTTCATTGTCCGCGAGGATCTTCGCGGGGCGCTGAAGGAGATTTACGATCTGGAGCGGCTGGTCGGGCGGATTGCCTATGGCAGTGCCAATGGACGCGACATGAATGCGCTGAAGCTGTCGCTTGCCCAGATTCCGGCGCTGAAGGAAATGTGTCTGGCCTCTGGCTCAGCTACGCTGCGGGAGATAGGAGCCAGCATGGATGATTGCGCGGAGCTGCGCGAGGATATCGACCATGCAATCGTTGAGGATGCGCCTGTGTCCGTGCGTGATGGAGGCATTATCCGTGCAGGCTATCACGAGCGTCTGGATGAGCTGCGCGAAGCCAGCAGCAGCGGCAAACGCTGGATTGCGGAGCTGGAAGCGAAGGAACGGCAGGCGACAGGCATCAAGTCGCTGAAGATCGGCTACAACAAAATATTCGGCTATTATATTGAAATTACCCGCTCCAACCTGTCAGCTCTGCCGGAAGGAAGATATGAACGCAAGCAGACGCTGGCGAACGCTGAGCGTTTTGTTACACCGGAGCTGAAGGAGAAGGAAGCGCTGATTCTTGAAGCCCAGGATAAAATGACCGACCTGGAATACAGCCTGTTTATCCAGCTTCGCGACCGGATCAGTGCGCAGATTCCCCGCCTCCAGGCACTGGCCGAGAAGGTGGCGGAAATTGATGTGTATCAGTGCCTGGCGGCTGTCAGCGCGGAGCACCGTTTCGTGAAGCCTAAGCTTTCCGAAGGCTATGATTTGCGGCTGGAGGGAGGACGTCATCCGGTGGTGGAGGCGGTGCTGAAGGATGCGGCGTTCATTGCGAACGGCAGCACACTCAGCAAGGATGAAGGGAATATTCTGCTGATTACCGGCCCGAATATGGCGGGTAAGAGCACTTATATGCGTCAGGTTGCCCTGATTTGTATTCTGGCCCAGATCGGCTGCTTCGTCCCTGCGGGAAGTGCGGAGGTTCCGCTGATTGACCGGATCTTTACGCGGATTGGAGCGGCGGATGATCTTATCGGCGGACAGAGCACGTTCATGGTGGAAATGGCCGACATCCAGGTCATGACCGAAAAAGCAACAGCGCGCAGTCTGATCATTATCGACGAACTGGGCCGGGGGACCTCAACTAGCGAAGGGATGGCCATCGCCCAGGCGGTGATTGAATACGTGCACGATACCATTGCCTGCAAAGCCCTGGTCTCGACGCATTTCCATGAGCTGGCCCATCTGGAGCAGAGTCTGACGGGACTGCGCAATTACTCGATGGCTGTGCAAGAAAGCGGCGATAAAGTCAACTTCCTGCGCAAGCTGGTGCCGGGAGCGGCAGACAGCAGCTACGGGATTTATTGTGCCCGGCTGGCAGGTCTGCCGGAAGGCATCATAGACCGTGCCTATGGATTGCTCCAGAGTATTGAGCAGGCGGCGGCTCCGAAGGCTGCAGCACTTAACTATGGCACCGGTTATGATAGTCAGGCGGAATCGTTAATCAAAGAAAACCCGGTATTGCCGCTTCAGCCTCAGTTGGGGACGGGTGAACAGTCTACAGGCAGCCCGGTATCAGGCGGTTACAATATGGCTGCGGCTCATGCGGCTATTGTAAGCAGTGTGTCTTCCTCAAGTATGCCGCCGGGTTCTGTCTTTGAGGCGACTGCGTCCGCCGCATCGGCTGTTGCCGAAGCCGCGGCCTCGATTGCTTCTTCTCCGGCAGAGGAGGACAATGAGGTTGTACAGCTCTCTATCTTTGGCGAGGAAGAGCCGCGCAAAAACCGCAAAGGCGCGCTTGCAGCTCCGGCGGCAAAAGAGAATCCGCTTGTTAAAGAGCTGATCTCCACCGTTCAAGGCGCTGACCTGATGAACATGACCCCGCTGCAGGCGATGGGTTTGCTCAATGAGCTGAAGATGAAGGCCAAGGAGCTTTAGGAGCGGCTGCTGTGCTTTTGAGAAGAAGCGAATCTTTTGAGTGCGGAGGTTCATTTATGCTCTTGTACAGCATCAGATCAAAATCTGTGGCTTATGACGGAGCCTTTGTGGTTCGGGGTGGAGAGGGATTCGTTGTATCCATCTCCTGTTCCTTTCGGACCGTAAAGCCTTTATCTACCGAATGGGATACATTTAGCCGAGTTAACGGACCGTAACGCACTTATCGCCTTTTCGGCAGGTATATTTGGGTTAAAAGTCTGCCCGCAAAGGCTCTGGAGTCCGTTCACCTGCGGAAAAGTGACTTTCAGTAGAAATAAAAGCTGCTCAGTCCGTACAGAATGCAACTGTAGCTAAAAACAAGAGTTTATTCCCCCTTTTAATTGCAGCATGTACAGTTATCGGGTATGCGTTCAATAATGCAAGAAATCTATAACAGCTTAATTGCGAGGTGAAATGAAGATGGCCAAAATTCACGTGCTGGACGAGCATATTGCCAACCAGATAGCCGCAGGGGAAGTTGTGGAGCGGCCCGCTTCCGTCGTGAAGGAGCTTGTAGAGAATGCCATCGACGCCGGGAGCACCCGGATTGAAGTGTCGGTGGAAGAGGGCGGGCTTCAGAGCATACGGGTCAAAGACAACGGTGCCGGGATTGATCCCGAGGATTGTGAGACGGCCTTTTACCGCCATGCGACCAGCAAGCTGACGAATGGGCGTGATCTATTTCAGATTACGAGCCTGGGCTTCCGGGGAGAGGCTTTGCCCAGTATTGCCGCCGTCTCCAAGGTGTCACTCCTTACCGCGAATAATGATGACGGCAAGGGCAGAGGCCTTGATATAGAGGGAGGCAAGCTGATACGGAATGAAGATGAGCCCTCTGGCAAGGGGAGTGAACTTGCGGTAAGGGAGTTATTTTACAACACTCCGGCAAGGCTGAAATATATGAAAAGCATTCAGACGGAGCTGGGGCATATCTCCGATGCAATGTACCGGATGGCGCTGGCGCATCCCTCCATTTCCTTTACGCTGCATCATAACGGCAATCAACTGCTGCATTCACTTGGCAATGGTGATCTGCTGCAGGTTATTGCGGCCGTTTACGGCACCTCAGCGGCCAAGGCAATGCTGCCGATAGCTGCCGAAGACCCGGATTACCGGATATCCGGCTATGTCAGCCGCCCGGAGTGGACCCGCTCGAACCGTAATGCTATCACTACGATTGTAGGCGGGCGCTACATCCGCAGCAACGGGCTGAACGCGGCAGTTATGCGCGCCTATCACACGCTGCTGCCGATTAACCGCTACCCGCTGCTGGTGCTGCAGCTTGATATGCATCCGTCGCTGGTCGACGTCAATGTGCATCCGGCGAAGCTGGAGGTCCGCTTCAGCAAGGAGGCCGAGCTGTATGCTTTTGTGGAGCAGGAGATCCGCAAGGTTCTGCTCGGACAGAGCCTGATTCTCCGTCCAGGCAAAGAAATGATCGGCGGCAAGGGCAGCAGCTCTTTTATCCAGGAGCAGTTTGCATTTCCAAAGGGAGCGGTTCCCCCGCCTCCTCAGGAGGGGCCTGACTCACGGAACGGACGGGAGTCCGGGTCCGCTGCTCCCGGCAGCGGAATGGCACCTGCATCCGGCACGGAGCAGTCCCGTTCAGAAGGAGCGCGCAGCGGCCAGTTGGCACAGCCATCCAGTGGCCTGCAGAGCGGCAGCGATGCGCCGCTCATTGGTGGAGGTGCCGGGCAGTATGCCAATACCGCAAGCTTCGTTTCGCCGCCTGGAACCATCCAGGCGCGGGAAACGGCAGCGGCCTATGGCGGGAGCGTTCCGCAAGCAGGCTGGCGCCCGCAGGACGGTAACGCTGGCAGCGGGCGGGAAGGCTATACCGCCGGCAGCAGCTACCGCCAGCCCGCTTCAGTCAACGCTGCGCGGGGCCAGATGCCGTCTGCGGAGGAGCTGTATGCTCCTCCCGGCAGTGAAGAGGCGGCTCTTCCCCAGTTCCCGGAGCTGAACTATATCGGTCAGCATCACGGTACTTATATCATCGCCCAGAATGATAGCGGCCTATATCTCATTGATCAGCACGCTGCGCATGAACGGGTTAATTATGAATATTATTATGAGAAATTCGGACGTCCCGAGGAGGCTTCCCAGGAGCTGCTGCTGCCGATTACGCTGGAGTTCACCCCTTCCGAGAGCCGTCAGCTTAGCGAACGGCTGCACTGGTTCCAGCAGGCGGGTGTGTATCTTGAGCACTTTGGCGGACAGACCTTTTTGGTCCGTTCCCTACCTTACTGGTTCCCGGAAGGGGACGAGAAGGCAGTCATTGAAGAGATGGCCGAGTGGGTGCTGAGCGAGCGGTCGATTGACCTGGCGAAGCTGCGCGAGAAATCTTCGATTCTCTGCTCCTGCAAGGCCTCCATCAAGGCCAATCAGAAGCTTACCGAACATGAAGTGGAATCTCTCCTGTCGCGGCTGGCCGCGTGTCGCCAGCCGTATACCTGCCCTCACGGACGGCCGATTGTAATTTCATTCTCCGCCTATGATCTGGAGAAGCTGTTCAAACGCGTCATGTAATAGCAACACCGTAAAATTGAAGTCGGCAAGATCGGAGGCAACATGATTATAACAACGGGTTTTGACCCGATACCGGAAATTGTACTGCGGGCTCAGAGCCTTGCAGAGCGAACCGGCACTGAATATGCGCCTAGAGGCAAATTTTCCATGACCAAACTGGTGGAGCACTACAGAGACGAAGAGATTCTGGTGGTGCTGCAGGAGGCTGTGCGGTTGATTACGCCGGACATGCCGCTAATGGAATTTCATCCCAGCATGGGTTTTGTCCGGGCGAAACGGATTATCCGGGGCGAGGTTGATCCCATGCTGGAGGCTGCCGGAATGGTGCCTGGTGACAGCGTGCTGGACTGCACGGCAGGCCTTGGCGGAGATTCCCTGCTGTTTGCCGTGCATGGCGGCGGGAATTCTGTGGTAACTGCCCTGGAAAGCTCTTTGCCGCTGTATGCCCTGCTCTTTGAAGGAATGAGCCATTATATTTCAGGACAGAAGAAGGTAAACGAGGCGCTGCGCCGGGTGCATGTTGTGCACAGCGATCATCTGGCCTACTTGCAGGCCCAGCCCGACAAGAGTGTGGACATCGTCTATTTTGACCCTATGTTCCGTGTGCCCCTAACGAATTCAGCGGCGATTTCCCCGCTGCGCCAGTTTGCTAATGCGGCGGCTTTGTCGCCGGAGAGTGTTGCGGAGGCGGTCAGAGTCGCGCGCAAAACCGTTCTTTTGAAAGAAAAAGCCTTAAGCGGCGAATTCTCCCGCCTTGGCTTCACCGAGCTGCTGCGGGCCAGCGCCAAAACATCGTACGGGGTGATATCCATTGACAACTGAGACTAAACGCAGGGTTCTGGTGCTGCTTGGCCCGACTGCAGTCGGCAAGACAAGGCTTAGCCTTGAGCTGGCAGAGGCTTATAATGCCGAGATTATCTCCGGGGATTCGATGCAGGTCTACCGCGGCATGGATATCGGCACCGCCAAGATAACGCCTGCGGAAATGCAGGGTATTCCTCATCATCTGATTGATATCCATGATCCGCAGGAGTCTTATTCGGCTGCTGAATTTCAGGAGCAGGGCGTCAAGCTCATTGAAGAGATCAGCGCCAAAGGAAAGCTGCCATTTATCGTAGGCGGTACTGGCCTCTATATTGAGTCGCTGTGCTATGGCTTCCGTTTCTCGGAAGCGGTGGCGGATGAAGCATTCCGCAGTGAGATGGATGCCTATGCGGAGACGCACGGGGCAGAGGCGCTGCATGCCCGGCTGGCCGCCGTAGACCCGGCAAGCGCAGCCAGACTGCACCCTAATGACCGCCGCCGGATCATCCGGGCGCTGGAAATACAGCATCAGACCAAGGTCACGCAGTCCGAGTCGCACGAAGGGCAAAAAAAGGAATCTCCTTACGAGCTGTGTCTCATAGGTTTGACAATGGACCGGAAAATACTATATAAACGTATTGAAGACCGAATTGATCAGATGCTGGCGAACGGGCTCGTCGCCGAGGTGGAAGGACTGCTGCAACGTGGCTACAGCAGAAGCCTTGTGTCCATGCAGGGTCTGGGCTACAAGGAAATTGCCGCCTGCCTCGCAGGCGAAATGACGCTGGAAGAGGCTGTGACTCTTTTAAAGCGCGATACCCGCCGATTCGCCAAGCGACAGTTGTCATGGTTTCGCCACATGAAGGATATTCAGTGGATCGACGTCAACGAGAGCCAAAACTTTTCAGAGAATTTTGCCAAAATCCGTGCTATAATAGCAGGAAAGTTTCTCTCAGGTCTTGAATATACTTCTGAACAATCTAATTGAACCATTGGGGGTACGTCATATGAACAAGTCCATTAACATCCAAGATACGTTCTTGAACCAGTTGCGTAAAGAAAATATCCCTGCCACAGTATATCTGACCAACGGCTTTCAAATCCGTGGAATCATCAAAGCCTTCGATAACTTCACGATTGTCATTGACAGCGACGGGCGCCAGCAGATGGTGTACAAGCATGCAATTTCCACGTTTACACCGCAGCGCAGCGTATCGCTCATGCAGGACAGCGGAAGCGAAGAATAAGTTTTTACAGTCTTAGAGCGAAACCTTTTTGTTTATAAATCGTTTGAATAGAGTGCGAGAGAGCAACCTGTGAGGGTTGTTCTTTTCATTCGTGCACTCAACTACATGTTTTTCCGAGAGGGAGTCAGGAGGTACCATGTCCAGAGACGAAATATCCAGGACGAACCGTAATAGAGACAGGAGCTCAAATGTATCGAATTCTAGCTCGAAGGGCAACAAGCCCAAGAAAAAGAAAAGCTTTTTAACGAAAAAGCGTGTGCTGTGGACATTGTTTTTTGCTACGGCACTGGCGATTTTTTGCGCGCTGGGCGGTTACCTGTTCATTATGGTGAATGGTCAGAAGCTGCTGGATGCGAACATTGATAAGCTGACGGTGAACGAGACTACGAAGATTTATGACCGGAATGCGAATTTGATCGGCGAGCTGGCGCTGGAGAAAAGTGAGCCGGTGGAGTATGAGGCGATTCCTAAGCTGCTTGTTAATGCTTTTGTTGCCACCGAGGATCGACGGTTCTTTGAACACAGCGGTGTAGATCTTTGGTCAATCGGCCGTGCGGCGGTGAAGGATATTGCGGCGCGCAGCATGGTTGAGGGCGGGAGTACGATCACCCAGCAGCTCGCGAAGAATATATTCCTGACCCGGGATAAGACTTTTTTCCGTAAGGCGACTGAGGTGTCAATCGCGGTGGCGCTGGAGAACAAGTACACCAAAGAAGATATCATCACCAAATACCTCAACCGCATCAACTTTGGCGGCACGATATACGGCATCAAAGCGGCATCCATCCGCTATTTCGGAGTAAGCAATCTGAATGATCTCAAGGTTTGGCAGATAGCCACACTGGCAGCTATGCCTAAGGGGCCGTCCCGTTACAACCCGCTGCGCAATCCCGAGCTGTCTAAGGAACGGCGTGGCGTGGTGCTCCAACTGATGTATGAGCAAGGGTATATTACCAAGGATCAGATGGACGAAGCCAAGGTGGTTGACTACAACTACAAACCGCCGGAAACCAAGCAGCGTTATCAGGCATTTATTGATTATGCTGTCGGAGAGGCTGAAGATAAATTCGGATTGTCCGAGGATGATCTGAATATCGGCGGGTACAAAATCTACACGACCATGGACAAACATGCCCAGGAAACGGTGGAAGATGCATTTGCGGACAGCTCCAACTTTGAGAAAAGCGTCGATGATCAACTGGTGCAAGGCTCGATGACAATCATCAATCAGGAGAACGGCAGTATTGTGGCGCTTCTTGGCGGACGTAATTATGAGAAGAAAGGCTACAGCCGTGTAGACGGCAGCCGCCGCTCGCCAGGCTCCTCATTTAAGCCGCTGGTTGCTTATGCACCTGCGCTGGAGTCAGGCAAGTTCACAAGCAACTCGCTGCTCAGCAATGAAAAACAGTGCTTCGGCAAATATTGCCCGAACAATCTGCACGGTTATTCCAAAACGATCAGCATGGGAGATGCTCTGACAAAGTCTGAGAATATACCGGCTGTGTGGCTGCTGAACGAGATCGGTGTAAACACCGGCTTCCAGTTCGCCAAAAATCTGGGGATTAACCTCAAGGATGAGGACAAGAACCTTTCGCTTGCGCTTGGAGGGATGAGCGAAGGCACGAACACACTGGAGATGGCCCAGGCCTACAGTGCTTTTGCCAACGGCGGAGAGCTGCGTGAAGCTTATTCGATTAAATCAATTACGAATAGCGACGGTGATACCGTCTACAAAGCCAACACAACACCTAAACGGGTAATGACCGAGAATACGGCTTACCAGATGACAGAAATGATGCAGAAGGTTGTACAAGACGGTACAGGTAAAAAAGCAAAAATCGACCGTCCTGTAGCCGGTAAAACAGGTACTACGCAAAGCGGGTACGAAGGCATCAGCTCTAACCGGGATGTATGGTTTGTCGGATACACGCCTGAATGGACCGCTGCGGTCTGGATGGGGTACGACAAGCCAAGCAGAACCCACTTGCTCAAGAACAGCAGTCCGCTTGCGGCGGCGTTCTGGGGCAAGGTGATGGAGGAAGCGCTGAAGGGTGTTCCGTCCAAGGCCTTCCCGCAGCCGGAGGGAATAAGCCAGCCGTCTCCATCGCCAACTGCGGACATGGCACAGCCTGTTACGGGGTTGAATGCAGCTTATGATCCATCGACAATGACGGTTAACCTAAGCTGGGCGGCTGTGCCGACCGCAGGTGTGGAATACAGAATCTACCGTAAAGAAACGTCTGAGTCTAATTTCAGTCCGCTGCTTAACACGCCTTCAACCGGTGTAGGCGATATCAGCGCTATGCCTGGACTGACATACGAATATTATGTGACGGCTTACTATCCTGAACTGGATGTTGAAAGCGAGCCTTCAGCTTCGGTTACCGTCGAGGTCCAAGACGAGCAGCCGACATCGGAGCCGACGATTGATCCGAATCCTCCGACAGATTCAACCGGAAACGGCGTGGATAACGGTCAAGGTAACGGAAATCCTGGTGACGGCAACGGGAATGGTCAAGGGAATGGCGGCAATAACGGCAACCAGGGTGGCAATAGCGGCGGCAGTCCGCTAAATACACCGGAAGCCACGCTACCACCGCCTTCAGCAACACCGCTGGCTACGGATGTTCCGGCTGCGACCACTGGAGCAGGTACTGGTGCGGGCGGAACAGAGAACGGCGGGGCCGCCAGCGCAGATCCGGCTGCCGGTGTGGTAGATCAAGGCAATGCCCCTCAATAGGCTAACTGAAGTCCAAAGATAAGGATATTTTTAACCTCCGTCAGCCCGGCACTCCCTCCAACCAATAGGGAGAATGCCGGGCTGATGTTTTTTTTGCCGGAGTTGAACTTCCTCTGTCGCATTTTGTAAGGGATGTTTTGAGTGTGCCTCCTAAATGTGTTAAGCTGAAGACACCATTTCTTGAGAGGGTCATTCATATGAAACGTAAATTCGGAGACCGGGCCAACTGGCGCCGGATTACGCGCCGCCATTTTGCTTGCCGCTATGTGGAAAGCCGGGAATTCAGCGGATACATTACACTTTATACGATTTATGGGCTGAAGGAACCACTGTGGAAAAGCTATGGCAGGCATACATACCGCATTGCGGACAAAGGATATTCGTGGCTGCAATATTTTCCCAAAGACAGCCACTACATTGTAACGGCGATGTTCGACGAACGGCAGAATATCGTACAATGGTACATTGACACCTGCAAGGTCCAGGGGGTCACAGATCAGGGGGTTCCGTGGTTTGATGATCTGTATCTGGATGTTGTGGTGCTGTGGAACGGAGAGGTCTTTTTACTGGATGAGGATGAGCTGGAAGAAGCGCTGGAGCGTGAAGACATTACGGACAGCGACTACAATTTGGCCTGGGCAACAGCGAACAATATTTTACGCAGCATAGACGCTCATGCTTTTCCTTACTTCGCCCTCTCGCTCAAGCATCGCGCCGAATTGTTCCATCACGGAGAATTCAGGAGGAAATAGAATGGAATGGTACGTCTATCAGAGGGGTTCATCCCCGATCCGCAAAATGTCCCGAAAAAGACGTTTCCGCTTCAAGCGAAAGCTAGGGATTGCTGTAATCGTCTGTGTTGTAGCGGGACTGGTATGGTCCGGGGCGGCTCTAAATAATATCAACAGCGCAGCTACTACCACGCCGATGATGAAAGCGGATGCGGGTATTATTCTAGGAATGTCAATGTGGGGCGACGAACCTAGTCCTGGGTTAAAAGAAAGGCTTGACTACGGGCTGAAGCTCTACAAGGAAGGTGTTTTTACCCGGTTTATTGTTTCAGGCGGTCTGGATCATGCGGACTACAAATACACCGAAGCTGAAGGCATGAAGAATTATCTGGTTGGGAAGGGTGTGCCGGAGAACGCAATCCTTCTCGAGAACAAATCTACCAACACCTATGAGAATCTCCTGTTCAGCCAGCGGATCATGCGTTCTGAAGGTTTGTCCACAGCGGTTATTATAACGCATACCTTTCATGGACGGCGGGCGCTGGAAATTGCCGAGAAGCTGGATTATGCCCAGCCGGAGCTGGGGCTGACCAGCTCACAGGTGATGTCCATGTTCAAGTACAAAACCCGCGAGATTCTGGCGTACACCAAATGGAAGCTGCAGGAGCTTTCTCTGTGAGCTAATCTCCTAAAAACAAGCAAGTTCCTGAAACTGCTAATAACACCTCATGATTCGGAATAGACTTGAAATATAATATAGTTAATGTCAGTCCTGGACAATGAGGTGAACAAGGTGAACGGACGCGTAGCGGCGGCAAGCGGGCGGGAGGAAGGCAGACCGTCACGACAAATTAATATTGTACTGCGGAATCAAGAAGCGCCGGCAGTAAATAATGCGGCTGCAGACAGCCTGGTTCAGGCTATACCTTCCAAGAATCATGGGCATAGCGGGCTGTTCCAGGAGTTAAGCAAGGAACTTGATGCACTTGTGGGATTGGAAAATATCAAGGAGCTTGTCTTTGAGATATATGCTCTGCTGCAGGTTGCACAGATGCGCAGCGAAGCAGGACTTGCCTGCGGCAGTCAGGCCTATCATATGGTGTTCAAGGGCAACCCCGGCACCGGCAAAACAACAGTGGCTAGGATCGTAGCGAAGCTTTTCCAGCGGATGGGCGTCCTCAGCAAAGGCCATCTGATCGAAGTGGAGAGAGCGGATCTTGTTGGAGAATATATCGGCCATACCGCCCAAAAGACACGCGATTTAGTAAAAAAGGCGCTCGGCGGCATTCTTTTTATTGATGAGGCTTACAGTCTTGCCCGTGGCGGAGATAAGGATTTCGGGAAAGAAGCAATAGACACTCTGGTAAAATCCATGGAAGACCACCGAAGTCAATTCGTGCTGATTCTGGCCGGGTATTCCAGCGAAATTGATTATTTTCTTATGAGCAATCCGGGACTGCCCTCACGGTTTCCGATTCAGGTGGAGTTTCCAGATTATACGATTGACCAGCTACTGCAAATTGCCGAGCTGATGGCCAAGGAGCGCGATTATATTTTGATGCCGCAGGCCATACTCAAACTGAAGCAGCATCTGCTGATGGAGAAGACGGAAAGTCTGCATGCCTTCAGCAATGCGCGTTATGTGCGCAACTCCATTGAGAAGGCCCTGCGTTCCCAAGCCGTGCGCCTCCTGAATCAATACGAGAGCACAAGCCCGGGCAAGCAGGAGCTAATGACCCTGCGCACCGAAGACTTTAAGCTGTAGACAGCAAGCTGTTCATAGGCGAAAGGTATACGAAGGTATGCCTCTTCAGGTATATAGATAAGGAGTATGTAATTAATGGCAATCACGACACATGATACAGAAACAGAAGTACAGGACCGGGCAATCTTAGTCAGTCTGGTGACGGACAAAATCAAACGCTCCGGCATTGACCCCGAGCTCTCGCTGCAGGAATTGGTTCAACTTGCGGAGACCGCAGGGGTGGAGGTGCTGGAAGTTATACGCCAGAACAAAGAGACTCCCGACTCCAAGTGGTTCATCGGCAAAGGCAAGGTGGAAGAGCTGCGGATGGCCGCTGACGGTCTTGGGGCCAATACGGCTATCTTTGACCAGGAGCTGTCCGGGGCACAGGTACGCAACCTTGAGGAGACTCTGGACCTGAAGATTATTGACCGGACCCAGCTTATTCTGGATATTTTTGCAGGGCGTGCCAAAACGCGAGAGGGTATTATCCAGGTTGAACTGGCACAGCTCTCTTATTTGCTGCCGCGTTTGTCCGGGCACGGCAAGAATCTGTCCAGACTGGGCGGCGGTATCGGCACCAGAGGCCCGGGGGAAAGCAAGCTGGAAACGGACCGCCGGCACATCCGCGACCGTATTTCTGAGCTGAAGCGCCAACTGGATGAAGTTGTCAAGACGCGTGAGCTGCATCGTGAACGCCGCAGAAAGAGCGGGGCAGTACAGGTGGCGCTGGTTGGATATACGAATGCCGGCAAATCTACGCTGCTCAAACAGCTAACGAATGCCGATGTTTATATTGAAAACCAGTTATTCGCGACACTTGACCCGACATCGCGTGTGCTGCAGCTTCCCGGAGGGAAGGAAGTAGTGCTTACCGATACGGTAGGCTTCATCCAGAACCTGCCGCATGATCTGGTGGCCTCCTTCCGGGCTACACTGGAGGAAGTCAATGAAGCCAATCTGGTGCTGCATGTGGTCGATGCTTCTTCTCCGATGCGGGAGGAGCAAATGGATGTGGTGCAGTCCATCCTGCAGGATCTGGGCGCAGCGGGGAAACCGCAAATTGTATTGTTCAACAAAAGCGATGCCTGCCGGCTTGACCAGTTGGAGATGCTGCCTGCAGGACCGGGGCATCTGAAGGTCAGCGCATTTAATCCTGAGGACCTGACCCGGATCACGGAGATTATCGCTGATGAGCTGGCCGGAGACACATTGACTTTTCGGATTCCCGGAGACCGCGGGGACCTGTCTTCGCTGCTCTACCGGGTGGGCGAGGTGCTTGAACAGCATTTTGACGAGAATGACGTTCTGTACAACGTCCGCCTGAATAAAGAGGATTACGGAAAATGGAGCTATAAGCTCGCTGAGTATGTGGAGCAGGAATAGACTTAACCGGAGAATGCGACGCAGCTCTGACTTTTCATGGCAAGTAAATGTAATGTAAGGAGAGAACTAGGGGAATGGCAGTTTTTGCAGAGGATATTTTACAGGCGGCAGAGGCCGCTGAGCAGGAAATCGAAGGTGCAGTGAAGTCGCTGGACCGGATAGTCGATCACAATCAATGGAAGGTAATTGAGGCTTTTCAGCGGCAGCAGGTGAGCGATTTTCATTTTGCCGGCTCCACAGGGTATGCCTATAACGACCGGGGCCGTGAGGTGCTGGACCTTGTCTATGCGGAGGTCTTCGGCGCAGAAGCGGCGCTGGTACGCCCGCATTTCGCCTCCGGCACACATACGATATCCACAGCGCTCTTTGGCGTGCTGCGCCCCGGAGATGAGCTGCTGTACATTACAGGACGTCCCTACGATACGCTGCATAAGGTAGTCGGCAAACCGGGGGACGGCACCGGCTCCCTGGCTGATTTCGGAATCGGTTATCGTGAAACGGCATTGACGGCTGAAGGGAAAATTGACTGGGCAGAGGTAGCGCTGGCTATTAACGACAAGACCAAGGTGATCGGAATTCAGCGGTCCCGCGGCTATGACTGGCGCTCCTCCTTTACCGTTGAAGAAATCGGCGGGATGGTGGCAAAGGTTAAAGAGCTGAAACCTGATGTAATCGTATTCGTAGATAATTGCTATGGCGAATTTACGGAAAAGCTGGAGCCGCCGCAGGTGGGAGCGGATCTTGTTGCCGGCTCGCTGATTAAGAATCCGGGCGGCGGAATCGCCGAGACGGGCGGGTATATTTGCGGACGCCGCGAGCTTGTGGAGCTTGCGTCCTACCGGCTGACGGCGCCGGGGATTGGCGGGGAAGTGGGAGCGATGCTGGGGACAACGAGAGGGCTGTACCAGGGGCTGTTCATGGCTCCGCATACAGTGGGACAGGCCGTTAAGGGCAGTATCTTTGCTGCTGCTGTATTCCAGCGCTGCGGCTTTACGACCAAGCCGTCCTGGAATGAGCCGCGTACGGATCTGATTCAGGCGGTGGCTTTTGACGGACCGGAGCATCTGATCGCCTTTGTACAGGGCATTCAGCGTGCCGCTGCCGTTGACAGTCATGTCGTTCCCGAGCCGTGGGATATGCCTGGTTATGAGCATCCTGTCATTATGGCGGCAGGTACATTCATCCAGGGTGGCAGCTTGGAGTTATCTGCAGATGCGCCGATCCGTGCGCCTTATATTGGCTATATGCAAGGCGGATTAACGTATTCTCACGTAAAATATGGAGTTTTAATGGCTTTACAAAGCATGAGAGATCGCGGACTATTGTAAAGTAAACTTACATACCATTGACACGCCAAATTAAGAAATGTACAATGAGATGAGAAAAAGATCATTGGAAGGTTGGATGAGTCATGGGTGATGAAATCCGCAGAAATATGGCATTATTCCCTATAGGAATCGTAATGAAGCTAACTGATTTATCTGCAAGACAAATTCGTTATTATGAGCAGCACAGCCTGATCGTGCCCGCGCGCACATCCGGCAACCAGCGTTTGTTCTCATTCAATGATGTAGAACGTTTATTGGAGATCAAGGCATTGATTGAGAAGGGGGTTAATATTGCCGGCATCAAGCAGGTGATGAACCCCGTTTCGAAGGAATCTGAAGAAGCTACGGTTATTACCCCTGATACAGAGGTAAGACGTAGAGAGTTGTCTGACTCACAGCTTCACCGTTTATTGAAGCAGGAACTGGTTTCCGGTAAAAGACCGGGACAAGTGTCTCTCATTCAAGGCGAGCTATCCCGGTTTTTTAATAAATAATACACAGAGACTTGAAAGGGAGAGGGTACAGTGAGCTTTTCAAAAGAGGATATTATGCGTATCGCCAAGGAAGAGAACGTCCGTTTTATTCGCCTGCAATTTACCGATTTGCTCGGTACGATCAAAAACGTGGAAATTCCCGTTAGTCAGCTCGAAAAGGCGCTCGACAACAAGATGATGTTTGATGGCTCTTCTATCGAAGGTTATGTTCGTATCGAAGAATCCGACATGTACCTCTACCCTGATCTTAGCACATGGGTTATTTTCCCTTGGGTTACGGACAGCAAGGTTGCACGTCTGATTTGTGATGTGTACATGCCTGACGGAACGCCTTTTGCCGGCGACCCTCGCGGTATTCTCAAACGCTGCCTTGAGGAAGCTGAAGAAATGGGCTTTACCGCAATGAACGTTGGACCTGAGCCGGAATTCTTCCTGTTCAGAACCGATGAGAAGGGCAATCCAACTACAGAGCTGAACGACCAAGGCGGATATTTCGATTTGGCGCCGATGGATCTTGGGGAGAACTGCCGCCGCGAAATCGTGTTGACTCTTGAAGAAATGGGCTTCGAAATTGAAGCATCCCACCATGAAGTCGCTTCCGGCCAGCATGAGATTGACTTTAAATATGCTGACGCCATCAAGGCGGCTGACCAAATCCAGACCTTTAAGCTTGTCGTGAAGACGGTAGCCCGCCAGCATGGCCTGCATGCAACCTTTATGCCTAAGCCTCTCTTTGGCATGAACGGTTCCGGGATGCACGCACACCAGTCCTTGTTCAAAGGCAGTGAGAATGTCTTCTACGATGAGAGCGACACTCTTGGCCTAAGCAAAACTGCGCGTTACTACATGGCCGGCATTCTGAAGCACGCACGTGCTTTTGCGGCGATTACGAACCCGACAGTGAATTCGTATAAACGTCTGGTACCTGGTTATGAAGCACCTTGTTACGTAGCCTGGTCTGCCAGCAACCGCAGCCCAATGATCCGTATTCCGGCATCGAGAGGGCTCAGCACCCGCATCGAGGTCCGCAACCCGGACCCGGCAGCTAACCCGTACCTTGCACTTGCTGTAATGTTGAAGGCAGGTCTTGACGGCATCAAACGTCAGCTTGATCTTCCGGCTCCAATCGACCGCAACATCTATGTGATGTCTGAGGAAGAACGGATCGAAGAAGGCATTCCAAGCCTGCCGTCTGATCTGAAGGAAGCGCTGAATGAAATGATCCGCAGCCATGTTATTACTGAAGCTCTCGGCGAACATGCGCTGGCTCACTTCTACGAACTGAAAGAAATTGAGTGGGATATCTATCGGACGCAAGTTCACGAATGGGAAAGAGATCAGTACATGACTCTTTACTAGGAGAAGCAGCCCTTGACGCTCCAGGCGTTGAGGGCTTTTCTAGTTACGCAGATTTTGTGAGAAAATAATTAACGGCCCCGCGTACGGGACCGCCTGCTGTGGATCAGGAATTTGTATATTTTAAAAATTCATGAGGGACTTCGGTTTGACCAAGAATGGCTTCAACAGCTTTCCAAGCCTCTTGGAACTGGTTCCCGCTGTAATTCGTTCTATTGCTTGTCGGACTTGAGAGCGACATATCAAAAACTATAAATTCACCTTCCTCCTCAATCACTCTAAAGCTTACAGTGCGGTCTTTTTTCTGAATTCGTACTTCTTCCACGGTGCATCCTCCTCTTTATCTCTTAGGGAACAACTAACTTAGTCTTATCAAATCCTGAACGGAAAGGCAAGCTGATCCCATATAAAATCTAGTTCCTGTTAATTATTGCATAGCCAAATCTGACGTAATGTGACACAATGGAGGAAAATACGAAAGGAGCTATCTGCAATGGAACAAGCGAATTCGACGCTGATTCTTGATTTGCTGGATGTTCATAATATCCGAGTGAATGTTGAAGACAAGCAAATGACTTTTGTCGAGGCTGTAGAGACTGAGGCGAGATCGCAAGGGGTTGAAGTGTCTGGAGCGCATAAAGTTGTTTTACCCGAAAACCATGTTTATTTGAAAGAGAGCATCGAAACAGCTTTGAAGCATATTGAAGAGAAGTAATGTGAAGGTCCACAGATAGTGGAGCTTTTTTCTTTGTGTTTATTGGACCTTATGATAGAGGGGCATGACCTTGCCGAAGGGGCTTCAACGCGGGCGGGGTCTTTTTTGCGATGTTACGCCAAAGATTGCGTTTACATATTGTTCCAAGCCGCTGTATACTATTTTTACAGAGTGACTATAAGCTGACAATTAAGTACGAACCACATATAAGGAGGTAGCTTTTTGAAATCGACATATAAAGTCCTTTCCAGCGATGCGGATTTGTTTGCTGCAGCTCTCGCTCAGGTAAAGGTATACGTGGTCCAATTGATGGAGGGCAAGCCGCATGTAATTGCAGACTACGCCGGCCCGGTGCAGAGATATACTCCTGATGATGTATTGGTGGCCGGAATGTGCTACAGCCGTGAGGGGTTTGAATTTAGGGTAAGGTTGCCGCAGAAGGAATAGAGGGTCACCTGCCGGACAATAGCTACCGGATGTTTTCTTTCCTGTTAACACAGGCAGACTCTGAATATATTGCATCTCTTATACTATCAAACGTAAAAGAGGTGTAATGATGACAGACCGTGAACGAATTCGCAGAGCGATTAATTTGCTTCGGAAACAAAGAGCGATCCTGCTGGAAAGACTTGAAGAAATCAACGAGAATTTACGGCGGGTGCCGAACCCGAGCCGGGCTAGACGGGAACTGCTGGCTGCGAGAGTCTCCATCCGGGAAGCATTGCGTTTGAATGCTGATGCGATCAGACTTTTGCGGAGAGTGCTGCTGTAGATTCTACTGGTCAGGGATTGTAAACTAAAGGTGTGAGGTATTCTGCGGAGAAACGGACATTTCCTCTTAATAGAGAAGGTATCCGTTTCTTCTTAGTGTGCAAATTACATATACGGAAGGTGAAGAGAGTGGAAGATGGGCTACGGCAGCGTTTAGGATTGCCACAGCAGGAGGAAGCAAGCGGATCACCATTGAACGAGACTCTGACTACGGATGCGGACGGCATAACTGTGCTGAATGTTTCCAGGGAGGATGTGGAGCAAGGCCGGCTGGAGCGATATCTTCGGGAGTTCAAGAAATATGAGAAGAAAAGGCTTCGCGGAAAAGTTACACTGATCTTCGACGGTTATGGGCAGGACCCTAGAGAGATTTATCAGATCCGGGAGATTACGAATTGGATAGATCGTCTGATGAAGAATATCCCCCATCTGTTTTACTTTTTGAGCCGGGAGAATTACAGTATGCGCATTGCTTTCTTTTGTTTATCGGAAGTGGTGGGCCGGGCGGGTCTGGAAGTATCTATTACGAAGGAGCAGGGCCGGCGGCTGATTGAAAAGGTTGTCAAGAGCGCTGTAGTCTACTCCAGAAAGCTTAAAGAGCCGGCGGAAGCGCAGTTTGCTCTTGCTGAGGGGATTGTGGAGGAACTGGGGTACGATCAGACCATCGAATAGCTTATAGAAATGCCTCCGGGAAAAGCTTTGCAGCAGCACGGCGGTTTTTCCTGGAGGCACAGTTGGAATGACGTATTGTAATTATACGAAATTGAAGGCAGCGATTTGATCGGCATACACGATGAGCTGCTTATATTCAATCTCAGTGCCGTAGCTGGAGAAAGGTCTTACAACCACATTATCCAGTACTACAAAGTTATAATTATAGTTCTTCTCAGGATGCTCTGCGCCCAAGTAGGAAATGTACTCATCTACAATGACGTCATCCATTAATGATTTCAGATTAAATACATCCTCATCTTGTCTGCTGTTATAGCTGGACACTTTTCCTTGAATGCTGCCAAAGCTGGTCAGGATGTTCACTCTGCGTTCCCCATGATCATTGTTCAGCAGGAGATTGGAGAGCTTCCCCAAAGCATCCACCTTAAAATCAATATGGGTTCTAATCTTTGAATTATTCAAACCAGGCACTTCCTTTCGAGAGTTAATCTTCCAATGTACAAGATTCGACATATAGCTGCAAAATTCCTGTACGAATGTGAAAAAAACTGCTTGAACATGTAGAACACCAACGCCGGGCTGCTGATTATCGCCTGACGCTGGTGTTTTTTGCAGCATCCAGATTATTCGCGTATGGTGACCCGGGTTCCGATAGGCACAATTGCTGCCAGGGAGAGAACGTCCTCATTGTACATGCGAATACAGCCGTGGGAGACCATTTTGCCGATCGAGGAGGGATCATTCGTTCCATGAATGCCATAGTGCGGTTTGGAGAGTCCCATCCAGAAGGCCCCGAAAGGTCCTCCGGGATTGGGCTGTTTGTTGATGATCGTGTATTCACCTGCCGGTGTAACGGTCAGTATTTTGCCGATGCCGACGGGAAATCCTCTGATCATGGTGTTGTCATCCAGCAGATAAAGCATCCGCTGTGACAGATCAACGATAATACGGTAATTGGGCATAGTTATCAGATCTCCTTTGCTATCAGGATATGTGTGGAGAGAGAGGATGTTCATAATGAAAAAGACTGCTCTGCTTGGCAGCAGAACAGTCTTCGAGGGGAATGGAGTTATTAATGGATGTCGCGGAAAAGTCCAATGACTCTGCCCAAAATAGTAACGCGGTTAAGGCGTAGCGGCTCATAAGCCGGGTTCTCCGGCTGCAGGCGAATATGATCACGTTCTTTGTAAAAGGTCTTGACCGTTGCTTCGTCTTCTTCGGTCATAGCGACAACGATATCACCGTTATCCGCTGTTTGCTGCTGGCGGACGATAACATAATCGCCGTTCATGATGCCAGCGTCAACCATACTGTCACCGAGTACTGACAGCATAAAAACTTTGTTGTCGCCTACATAATGGCTAGGCAATGGAAAGTAATCCTCAATATTCTCTGTAGCTGTGATAGGAACCCCGGCGGTAACCTTGCCCACTACTGGAATACGGGTAACCGTCTGGACGAACTGGTGAACATTCTCGGAATCCTCCTGGCCGAGCAATTCGATTGCACGCGGTTTTGTAGGATCGCGGCGGATAAGGCCTTTCTTCTCAAGGCGGTCCAGATGGCCGTGTACGGTGGAACTGGAGGCCAGTCCAACTGCTTCACCGATTTCCCGGACGGACGGCGGATAACCCTTGCTGCGGACTTCATTACGTATAAATTCCAGGATCGCCAGTTGACGACTCGAAATCTTTGACATCGGAATCAACCCCATATACTATGTTTGGGAAAATTATAACATAGAACCTCCGTTCGTACAAACATAAGTTCTAAAAAATATGGAAATAACGTCATCAAAAATAAAGGGAACAATTGTTCGAAAAGGGTATTGTGCAAAACACATGTTCGTGCTATATTATTTTCGAAAGTAAGAACAAGTGTTTGGAGGTCGGTAAATATGTTAAAGTACAGCACATACCGCAGCATCTACGACGAGGTTCGCGAAGTTCATACAGCGGATAACCATTCTGCTTCTATTCATAGACCCAATGTTAAAGAGCTTCTCCTGGCTGTGTTTACAGCATGTAGGGGGGTGTTCCGCCAAGACAATTTTGTGAAGCTGGCTTTGGTTCTTCTTTTAGTTGTTTCCGGGTTTACCGTGGTTGGAAATGTTTTTGCTGGATCGGTGTCATTATTGAAGCAAGAGAAACGGGTGGTTGTCGAACGCGGGGATACTCTTTGGAGCATTGCTTTGAAGAATAAGCCGGCTAATATGAAAACTGCTGTATATATAGAAGGAATCAAACGAACAAGCGGCTTGGATAACAGCAGCATCAAGGCCGGTGACGTGCTTACATTACCGGTATATTAACTGAAATTCATACCTCATAATTCCATGCAAAGAGCTTTCAGGGAGTAGACCTTGACAAGCTCTTTTTCTCATGGCACAGTTAGAATGAATTTAAAGGGAGGGGAACACATTGAATATTGATCAATTGGTCGCACGTATTAACGAATTGGCGCGCAAACAGAAGAGTGACGGCCTGAATGAAGAAGAGCTGGCGGAAAGAGCCAAGCTCCGTGAGATCTATCTGGGCAACATCCGCAACAACTTCCGGGCTCAGCTCAATAACATTGAAATTGTCGATAAATAAGAGCATGAACAAGGCTACATGGCATCTATAGACTGTGCCTGTTCCTTTTCATAGATATTACAGGATGACTAGGGGGAACTTACATGGCCCGTTCTTGGGAAAGAATGGTTCAACGCAACACCAAGCAGATCAACAAGCAACGCAAGAAGCAAGGGAAAGAGTCCATCTATGCTTCAACCAGCTCTGCCGCTGCAAAGAGCAGTGATATTTTTAAAGGCCGCAACATTGTGTTTCCTGTAGTTTTGCTGCTGCTTGGAATTATGTTCTGGGTAGTTGGTTCTATAGACCAAACCAGGGGTAGCGGCATGCTGACCAACTGGCTGGGAGTAGTGCTGTATTTCTTGCTGGCGGCCCTCTTGTTCTTCCGGCGCCCTTATTTGAAGGTTGAACGCGCCAGACTTTCCACGATCAAATTCAACCGTGAACGTTGGCTGCCGGCAGCCGATATTGAGCGGATCATCGTGACCCGCAGCGCAGTCTCCATCAAGTATAAGGGTAAACGAACACAATGGGTTTTCTCGAAGCTGCTCAACCGTTATGATATTCAGGCTATGGGAGAACGTCTGGAGCAATTTGCCAAGCAGAATCATGTAGAAATCGTTAACGAGTAGAAAGATATGCCAGCATAGGGAGAGGGAGAAAATAATGCCGATTTCCGCTGTACTCTTTGACCTTGATGACACGTTGCTCTGGGATGAGCGGAGCGTTGAGGAAGCTTTCCGCACTGCCGCTGAAGCGGCGGGGAATGGCGTTAATCCGCAGGAGCTGGAGGCCGCTGTGCGCCGGGAGGCGAGAAGCCTTTACGAGTCGTATGACACCTTCCCGTTCACCAAGCTGATCGGGATCAATCCTTTTGAAGCGCTGTGGGGGAATTTTACTGCCGGAGAGCAGCCGGAATTCCGCCGGATGGAGCAGCTTGCGCCCGTCTACCGCAAGGAATCATGGCGCCGCGGCTTGGCCGCGCTTGGAATTGACGATGAGGCGCTGGCCGAAACACTGGCGGCCCGGTTTGCCGCTGAACGCCGCAGCCGGCCGTACATGTATGAAGAGACGCTGCAGGTGCTGGATAAGCTGCGCGGCAAAGTCAAGCTGCTGCTGCTTACGAACGGCTGTCCGGCACTGCAGCAGGAGAAGCTGGACGGTGTGCCTGAGCTGACCCCTTATTTTGACCACATTGTTATTTCGGGCAGCTTCGGCAAAGGGAAACCGGACAAGAGCATCTTCACGCATGCACTGGACCTGCTGGAAATCTCCCCTGAGCAGGGGGTGATGGTCGGTGACAAGCTGACAACGGATATTCTTGGCGGGCTTGGCGCTGGCCTGACTACCGTCTGGATTAACCGGAACGGCAAAGCACCGGACCCGGCAATTCAGCCGGATTACCAGATCGGCCATCTTGCGGAGCTTCTTCCGCTGGTTGAATCTTTATAGTGAACTTTGATCAAGCCGGGTATCCTCATGCGGGAGGCCGGCTTTTTTTGCGTCTGATATCAGATTTATAAGGTGAATTATCTGAAGGGAAATGCCAAGTATATGACTAAGCTCATTACGGTGAAAGGAAATGTGAGTTTTATTTCCGGAAATATGAATATTATGTGTATAATGAGCACAGAAGTACCGCGCAAGATGTCAGTATCATTATGAAGCCTACCACTTATCCGGGAGGACTCCGCATGATCATTCATAAAAGACTGGCGGCAATTGCGGCAATACTTATTACAGTAGCTTTAGCACAGGCTGCTCGGGGAATTCGGGAGCAGCCGGGCAGCCGGACATATGAGTTCACAGGCGAATGATCGGAAAATGGTGAATATAAGGCTGAAGGAGCTATTGAAGAAGAAGGGGAGTTACTGTTACTTCCCATGTATCTGCGAGAACGCAGCACTCTATGCCAAGTAAAGAGCTTTTGGTGAAGCCGTAAATTATTATTTTTCAGCGGCTGAGGCTGCTGCCGGCAATTACGTATAATGCAGAGAGGAAAGGAAGGCTTTTCGAATTCCTGTTATTCTGCTAAACTTACTCTAATGTTTTTCTGGGGGGATAGAAAGTGGCTAAATTCACACTTGCTGATAGCTTACAGCAGCGAATATTGATTCTTGATGGAGCAATGGGCACAATGATTCAACAGGTGCCGCTTACCGGTGAAGATTTTGGCGGGGAAGAGCTGGACGGCTGTAATGAAATGCTGGTGCTTACCCGGCCAGAGGTTATACAGAACATTCATGAGAAATATCTTGAAGCCGGCGCCGATTTGATCGAGACCAATACCTTCGGGGCAACCTCTGTGGTGCTTGCCGAATATGACATTCCGCAGCGGGCGCGCGAGATTAATCTTGCAGCCGCCAGGCTTGCCAGAAATGCGGTGGATAAATATGATACGGCGGAACATCCGCGCTATGTCATCGGAGCTATGGGGCCAACCACGAAGACGCTCTCAGTCACTGGTGGCGTTACGTTCCAGGAGCTGGTCCAGAGCTATGAGGAGCAGGCGGTCGCGCTGATTGACGGCAAGGTGGATGCGCTGCTGCTCGAAACATCCCAGGATACGCTGAACGTGAAGGCTGGAAGCATCGGCATCCGCAATGCCTTTGAACAGACTGGTGTTACACTGCCTGTGATGATCTCGGGGACGATTGAGCCTATGGGTACTACACTGGCTGGTCAGAACATTGAAGCCTTCTATATCTCGCTGGAGCATTTGAAGCCGATTTCCGTTGGTCTGAACTGTGCGACCGGACCGGAGTTCATGCGCGATCACATCCGGTCCCTGTCGGCAATTTCTTCGGCGGCGGTGAGCTGTTATCCGAATGCCGGGCTGCCGGACGAGAACGGGAATTATCACGAATCGCCGGATTCGCTTGCCCGCAAGCTTGCGGGTTTTGCCGAGAAGGGGTGGCTGAACATCGCCGGAGGCTGCTGCGGAACGACACCGGATCATATCCGGGCGATGGCAGAGACGCTGTCGGCATATCCGCCGCGTGCGCTGGAAGGCCAGCATCCGCCGGCACTGTCGGGAATAGAGCCAGTATATATTGAGAACGACAACCGCCCTTATATGGTGGGTGAACGTACGAATGTGCTCGGCTCGCGAAAATTCAAGCGCCTGATTGTCGAAGGCAAATATGAAGAAGCTTCAGAGATTGCCCGAGCCCAGGTAAAGAGCGGTGCACAGGTTATCGACGTCTGCGTGCAGGACCCTGACCGTGATGAAAGCGAAGATATCAAGCAGTTCTTGGAGCTTGTGGTCAAAAAGGTTAAAGTGCCATTGATGATTGATACCACCGATCCCCAGGTTATTGATCTGGCGCTTCAGTATTGCCAGGGCAAAGGAATAATTAACTCCATTAACCTTGAAGATGGTGAAGAAAAGTTTGAACGGGTCACTCCATTGATTCATAAATATGGCGCAGCGATTGTTGTGGGCACCATTGACGAGTCGGGGCAGGCGATCCAGGCTTCGGACAAGCTGCAGGTGGCCAAACGCTCCTACGATCTGCTGGTGAATAAATATGGGCTGGCTCCCGAGGATTTGATTTTTGACACGCTTGTATTCCCGGTAGGTACGGGAGATGAGCAGTATATCGGCTCTGCCAAAGAGACGATTGAAGGTATCCGTCTAATCAAAGAAGCCCTTCCGGGCGTGCACACCATTCTGGGGATCAGCAACGTCTCGTTCGGTCTGCCGGAGGCGGGACGCGAGGTGCTGAACTCGGTGTTCCTCTATGAATGCACCAAAGCCGGACTGGATTATGCGATTGTAAATACGGAAAAGGTGGAGCGCTATGCGTCCATTCCCGAAGAGGAACGGAAGCTTGCTGAGCAACTGATCTACAATACGAATGATGATACTTTATCCGCCTTTGTTGCTGCTTTTCGCGGTAAAAAGGTGGAGAAGAAAGAGAAAATCTCCAATCTGTCGCTGGAGGAGCGTCTGGCTTCTTATGTGGTGGAGGGGACAAAGGAAGGCTTGATTCCTGATCTGGATGAAGCTTTGACTAATTCGGGTCCGCTGGAGATCATCAACGGGCCGCTGATGGCGGGAATGTCGGAAGTCGGCAGGCTTTTCAACAACAATGAGCTGATCGTAGCTGAAGTGCTGCAAAGTGCTGAAGTCATGAAGGCATCTGTGGGACATCTGGAGCAGTTCATGCAGAAGGATGAAACCTCGGTGAAAGGTAAAATTATGCTGGCCACCGTTAAAGGCGATGTGCATGATATCGGTAAAAACCTTGTGGAGATTATCCTTTCCAACAATGGATATGAGATTATTAATCTGGGGATTAAGGTCCCACCAGAGAACATCATCGAAGCTTTCCGGCGGGAGAAGGCCGACGCGATCGGGCTGTCCGGTCTGCTTGTGAAATCTGCACAGCAAATGGTGCTGACCGCTCAGGACCTTCGCAATGCGGGGATTGACGTTCCGATCCTGGTGGGCGGCGCCGCACTGACACGTAAATTCACCAAGACGCGTATCCGGCCTGAATATGATGGACTGGTGTTATACGCCAAGGATGCCATGGATGGTCTGGACATCGCGAACCGGCTGATGAACCCGGAAGAGCGGGCCAGAATCGAGGAAGAAGTGCGCCTCGAAGCGGAGACGGCTGTAGCCGTAGCTCCACAGCAGGACATGCCGGCATTGACCCGGGCGGTCCGTTCCAAAATTTCAGCAGATGCGCCGGTCTTTACTCCGCCGGATCTGGAGCGCCATGTCATGCGCAGCTACCCGCTTGGGCATATTATTCCTTATGTGAACATGCAGATGCTGCTGGGCCACCATTTGGGCCTCCGCGGTTCAGTTGAAGCCCAGCTTGCTTCCGGCGATCCGCGCACTGTGGAGCTGAAGGATACAGTGGATGAGCTTCTCCATCAGGCAATGCTGGAAGGGACGATTACGCCGCATGCCATGTATCAATTTTTCCCGGCACAATCGCAGGGGAATGATATTCTGGTGTATAACCCGCAGGATACGTCCCAAATTCTCCATACCTTCACCTTTCCGCGACAGAATGTCGAGCCATATCTTTGCCTGTCCGACTTCCTGAAGCCGGTGGACAGTGGGATTATGGATTATGTAGGCTTCCTGGTCGTTACTGCCGGTCATGGGGTACGTGAGATGTCGGCAGAGATGAAGGAGAAGGGGGATTATCTCCGTTCCCACGCTCTTCAGGCGGTGGCGCTGGAGGTGGCAGAGGGACTTGCGGAGCGCGTCCACCATATGATGCGGGATACTTGGGGTTTCCCTGATCCGGCGGATATGACCATGAAGCAAAGACACGGTGCCCGCTATCAGGGGATTCGCGTATCGTTCGGTTATCCGGCTTGCCCGGATCTGGAGGATCAGGGGCCGCTCTTCAAGCTGCTCTCTCCGGAGGACATCGGCGTGCATCTCACCGAAGGCTTTATGATGGAGCCGGAAGCTTCGGTGTCAGCGATGGTCTTCGCCCATCCTGAAGCGCAGTATTTCAATGTGGAGAAGCAGTAACCGCCATAACATACACTCGTCTGCTTGGGATTATCCCTCATAACAGCGGAACCTCCCGTAACCGGGAGGTTTTTTGCTGGAGCCGGTGTTTTACCGAAGGATGATTTTTTGTCTCAAAAAGGGTAGAATTCACTGCATGGGATTCTGACAAGAGCAGTTGCTTTTTTGTAAGAATGAAGAAAGGAGGATTTCGATGGAAATATATTTTTTGGGAACGAATGCCGGGGTCCCCACGCTGCAGCGGAATGTAACTTCCGTTGTGCTCAGATTGCTTGAAGAACGGCGCAGCTTCTGGATGTTCGACTGTGGAGAAGGCACGCAGCATCAGGTTCTCCGTTCACCACTGCGGCTCGGCAAGCTGGAAAAACTGTTTATCACCCATCTTCACGGTGACCACCTGTTCGGATTACCCGGCCTAATCTCCAGCCGCGGCTATCAGGGGGGGACCGCTCCGCTGACCGTCTATGGCCCGCCGGGCCTGAAGGCATACCTGGATATCTCTTTGTCGGTAAGCCAGTCCCGCATTCCCTATAAGCTGGAGATTGTTGAGCATAACGGCGGGCTTGTATTTGAGGATGACGGCTTTAAAGTTGAAGCAGGGCTGCTGGAGCACCGGATTGACAGCTATGGCTACCGTATCACGGAGAAGGACAGCCCGGGCAACCTGAATACAGAGCTGCTGCTCAGCTACGGGCTCAAACCGGGACCGCTTTTCGGCAAGCTAAAAAAAGGTGAAGATATAACCACAGAGGATGGAGTTCTAATCCGGGCAGCGGAGGTACTGAATGCACCAAAGCGCGGCCGCATCGTAACTATTCTCGGTGACACCAGACCTTGTCCGGGAGTCTTGCCGCTTGCGCAGGACGCAGATCTGATCATGCATGAGGCGACGTTTGCCCATGATCTGGCGGACATGGCTTTTCAATATCATCACAGCACAGCCCGTCAGGCGGCTGAGCTGGCGCTCGCGGCAGGAGGGCGGGAGTTGCTGCTGACTCACTTCAGCTCACGCTACAGCTCTCGGGAAGAGCTCGTTCCGCTCCTTGAGGAGGCGCAGGCCATTTTCCCGAAAACACTGCTGGCTGAGGAATTTTGCGCCTTTCCGGTGCACCGGAGAACCTCTGCCAACACCCCGTGAAATGCCTTGGGGAAATGAATTATTTTCCGGGAAAGCGCAGGAAATGACAGGGCTGTGCCAAAAAGATCCCGCAGTGGCGGCGCTTCGCTAGCATTCGACGGAGGATGTTGGATTTTGGGTGGTACACATCATTAATTATTAATAGTATTAATTATATTTATGGGAGAGTTGAGATCGCCATGAAGGATGTCGGAGGGCTATTGATAGATCTGGATGGAACCTTGTATCACGGAGGGCGGATGATTCACGGAGCTGACCTCCTTATAGCTGCGTTGCGCCGTGCTGAGCTCCCCTTCCTGTTCGTTACGAATAACTCGTCACGGACTCCGGCTGGTGTCGCGGCACATCTGCGCGGAATGGGCATCGAAGCAAAGGCGGAGGAGGTCTGCACTTCTTCTATGGCGGCGGCCCGCTATATCGCCGAGGAATCGCCCGGGGCAACAGTGGCGATACTTGGAGAAGAGGGATTGATCCAGGCATGCAGCGAGGCAGGCTTAACGCTGGTATCCGAAGCCCCGCAATACGTTGTGCAGGGAATTGACCGGTCTTTTACATATGAATCGCTGGCCCGGGCTTCACGCTGGATCCGCGAGGGCGCAAAGTTCGTGCTGACGAATCCCGATTTGATGCTGCCCTCCGATAACGGAGTGATGCCGGGAGCGGGTACACTTGGAGCCTCCATTGAAGCGGCAAGCGGAGTGGCGCCTGTGGTGATCGGCAAACCGGAATCCCACCTGATTACCTACGCCACAGCTCTGCTCGGCATCAAGCCGGATGCAGCGGTTGTGGTTGGAGACAACATGCGTACGGATATTTCGGCGGGAGCCCGGGCAGGCTGCCGGACGATTCTGGTGCTGACCGGACTGACGACACAGGACAATCTGGCGCAATACCAGAGCGTTACCGGTGTCGCCCCTGATGAAATTTGTGCTGATTTAGCTGAACTTATGGGGACGCTCGGTGTATAATGTCAAGAGTGTGCTTTTACCTACATACGAAGGGACGATGTAATGATGCCGGAACTGCCGGAAATGGAGAATTACAGAAAGCTGCTGAGCCAGCATATCATAAATGTTCCAATTACAGGTGTAACCGTAAATCGTGAGAAGACGATTAACCTGGCGGCGGACGAGTTCGCCAAGACCCTACTCGGCGCACGGGTAGTATTTGTGGAGCGGCGGGCGAAGCATATTCTTTTCCACCTTCACGATGGCCGCAGGCTGCTGCTGCATTTGATGCTGGGGGGATTGCTGTTCTACGGCACCGAGGAGGAGCGGCCGGAGCGTACTACACAGGTAGAATTGGCTTTTGGCGATCATATCCTCTACTTCATGGGGCTGCGGCTGGGCTATCTGCATCTGCTGTCAGTGAAGGAAAGCGAGGCGGCGATGGGCAAGCTGGGTCCTGAGCTGTTGGACCGGCGGATGAATGCAGAACGTTTTGCCGGGCTGCTGAAGGGCCGGCGGGGTTCGCTCAAGAGCCTGCTGGTGAACCAGCACGTGATGGCTGGCATCGGCAATTGCTATGCCGACGAAATTGCTTTTGACGCCGGGTTGCTGCCAACGGCGCTGGTGCAGAATCTGCCGCCTGAAGCGGTAACACGGCTGTACGGCAGTATCTGCAAGGTGTTGACGGAGGCGACCCAAATCGGCGGCTATATGGAAATGCCTTTTATGACCGGTGATACCGTTACCGGTACTTATAACGACCATTGCAAGGTTTATGACCGTGAAGGCGAGCCTTGTCTGCGCGGCGGGGGAACGATTGTCAAAACAGAGCTGTCCGGACGCAAAGTGTTTTATTGCCCGGATTGCCAGCATGCCGAGTAGCCCCAAAATTGGGGCGCATGTCAGCACTCGCGGCGGATTTGGGCGGGCAGCCCGGTTCGCCTGGGAGAGCGGTGCGGCATGCTTTCAATATTTTCCGAAGAATCCGCGGAGCTTGCGGCTGAAAGCGCTGGACAGGCGTGATGCGGAGGGCTGCGCTGCCTTTTGCCGGGACAAAGGGATGGTGTCCATTGCCCACACTCCTTACCCCACGAATATGGCGGCAGGCACAGGCGGAGCGGCGTCAAGAGCGGTTATGGTAGCATCTCTGCTAAATGATCTGGAGCTTGCCGAGGCTTGCGGTTCGCTGGGCATTGTGGTTCATTTTGGACATTTTGGCGGTATAGAGCCGTTACAGGGTTATCGAAATATTATACAATGTATGAATGATACGCTAGAGAGCTGGCATGGACAGGCCAAGCTGCTAATTGAGAATCAGGCGGGCAATCACGGGAGTGAGGGTATGGCTGTGGAGGAACTGGTCAAGGTGCGCGAGCTAAGCCGGTTTCCTGAGAAGATCGGGTTTTGTTTAGACACCTGCCATGCTTTTGCCTCGGGAATCTGGAATCCGCAGCATACGGACGAATTTATGCAGCGTGGAGCCCTACTGGGCTACTGGGAGCAGCTCGTAGCTGTACATCTGAATGATTCGCAGTTTGCTTTTGGCTCGCGCCGCGACAGGCATGCGTCCATAGGGAAAGGACTTATCGGTGAAGCGGGGCTGCAGAGTCTGCTGCTTACGGACCCTTTTCGCAATGCGGCAATTGTCATGGAAACGGGGAAGGGGCCGGATGGCAGCCACCGTGAGGAGATTGCCCTTGTACGGAAATGGTATGAAGCGGAGGAACAGGCGTGATCAACGTTTTTATGGACGATTACAGAAAACAGCCTAAGGGATTCGTGCTGGCACGGACTACCGAAGAATGCCTGCTGCTGCTGCGCGAGTGCGAGGTCCGTATTTTGTCGCTGGATTATGATATGGGTCCTGGGGATTTCAGCGGTGGCGAGGTTGCAAGGCGGATCGTGCTGGAGGGGCTGTTCCCCCGGGAAATTTATCTGCATACGTCCAGTCACCGGGGCCGGAAGGAAATGTACGAAACCTTGTACCCCGCTATATCTGATGCTCATCTGCTGCATAACGGCCCGCTGGACCCTGGCAGGCTGGCAGAGATTGCGGAGAGGGCGGAGCACTGATGAAGGAAATGAATCAAATGGAGCTGCTGGAAAGGCTGGAGCAGAAGGGGGAACCCTTGGTTGTGTTCTTCTATACTCCGCTATGCGGGACCTGTAAAGCTGCTAGGCGCATGCTTGAGGTGGCGGAGCATCTGCTGCCGGAGAATCTCCTGATTGCTGCGGGAAATGTGAACATGCTGCCGGAGCTTGTGATGCAGTACCGAATTTCCAGCGTGCCTGCATTGCTTGTTACATCCGCAGACCGCCGATCAGCTCCGGCAATCTATTATTCGATGGGCTCTGTGGAACGGGTGCTGGACTACATAAGGAGTGTGATCTCATAATGATTTCTTTACAACATCTTACCCTGCGCCGGGAAAATAGCCTGATTCTGGATGATGTGTCACTCGAAATGAAGCAAGGCGAAAACTGGGTGATCCTCGGACGCAACGGCTCGGGCAAAACAACGCTGCTGGAAATGATGACCGGCTATTTGTTTCCAAGCAAAGGTTCGGTAGAAGTGCTGGGTTATAAATATGGCGAGTGCGATTTACGGGAGGTGCGCAAGGAGATCGGCTATATCGGTCCCTCATTAATGGAAAAGCTGTCGCTGAATGATCCTGTATGGGAGGTTGTAGCCACAGGAGCTTATGCGTATCTTCGCTTCTACCAGCAAATTCCCCGCACTGTACATGAGCAGGCGCTCCGGCTGCTGGAGGATATGAACCTTGGCGAGATGGCCAATCATCCTTTTGGAACTTTGTCGCAAGGAGAGCGCAAAAAAGCTATGCTCGCCCGCTGTCTGATGGCTGAGCCGAAGCTGTTGATCCTGGACGAGCCCTGTGCCGGACTTGACCTGTATGAACGGGAGAAAATGCTTGCGGAGATCGACAAGCTGAAGCAGCGCGATGTATCCGTGGTGTACGTTACGCATCATGTGGAGGAAATTGTACCGCTCTTCACGCATGTTGCGCTGATCCGCAGCGGCAAGCTGGCCGGCTCCGGCCTCAAGGAAGAAGTATTGACTAAGGAAATGATTATGGCCACCTATGATATTCCTGCTGATATTGAATGGGATAGCGGTCGTCCCTGGATTAAAATAAGACCTGGAGGCAAAGCCATTTGAGCGATTTTATAGAAAAAGACGAAGAGCAGACCTCTGCTCCGGAAGCAAAAATTCATTCAAGATATATCTGCACCGCCAACCACGGGTTCGCCCCGTATGCCCAGGAGGAGCTGCGCCGCCTGTTCGGGGCGGTTAAGAGCACACTGCTGCTGCCGGGAGAGATTTTCCTGGCTACGCTGGAGGCTGAGCCGGAGGAGGTGTCACGCGTACTTGCGGGCCATCTGCCGATCTTTCTGCGGCATATTCAGCCTGTGCAGTTCCAGGATCAGGGCGAGATGTCTGCATTGGAACGGTTGTCCGTCTATTTGAGCCGCCGCAGTGAGCTTGCGGGAGAGAAGGTGTCACTGCATGTCCGCAAGGGCGGCAGCTCCTTCTGGCCCGACAGTCCGGGAGAACTGCGGGAATGGCTGCAGGGGCACTTGCAGGAGCTTGGAGCTGAATTCACCGTACATGAGCCTGCCTATGTAATTTCGGTCTATGCCGCTGGCGATGCGCTCTATGCCGGTGTCTCCCGTCCCGAGGATAACCTGTCAAGCTGGAACGGCGGAATGATCCGCTTCCGCAAGGAGGACGGTCAGATTTCCCGGGCCAAGTTCAAGCTGATGGAGGCGGAGAAGGAATTCTCGATTCCATTCCAGAGCTTCCGGAATGCGGTGGATATTGGCGCATCCCCGGGTGGCTGGACCTCGTTCCTGCTGGAACGGGGTCTCAAGGTGACTGCCGTTGATCCGGCTCTCATGCACGAGTCGCTACGCAAAAATCCGGCGCTGAAGATTCTGCGCAAAAATGCCGGGGAAGTCAAGTTCCAGGACAATGAGTTTGATCTGCTGGTCTGTGATATGAGCTGGAGTCCCAAGCTGATGGCCAAGCTGGTTACCGGACTGCTGCACAGTCTGTCACCCGGGGGAACAGCCATTGTCACTGTAAAGCTAATGCATAAGAAACCGATGGCTGTGATTAAGGAGATTATCGCCATGTTCGAGGACGAGCGGATGCAGGTTCAGCGGGCAAAGCAGTTGTTCCATAACCGTGATGAAATAACACTTTATATGATTAAGTATTAAGCGGCAGATTTTAAAGAAAATAACTAAGAGGGAAAGCATCCCGTTGCTACGCTGGCGGCTATACGCCATTTTAAGCGTAAATAAACGGAGGTTTTCCCTCTTTTTTGTGCGGACTTAAGGTGAAGAAACGGAGGAGATATCATGATTTTTGAATCAAAGCTTAGAGCCGGAGAGGTGCTGGGCGACAGATACAGAATTGTCAGAGCTATAGGGACTGGCGGGATGAGCCGGGTGTTTCTGGCGGAAGATGTGCGTCTTCAGGGCAAGCACTGGGCAGTGAAGGAGAGTGTAAGCCTAGAAGGGGCTTATGGCGATATTGAGGCCGAAGCTGCGCTGCTGATCTCGCTGAGTCACCCGCTGCTGCCGAGGGTTGCCGATTTTTTTTCTCCTGATCAGGAGGGCTACTGTTATCTGGTGATGGACTATATTGAAGGTGTGACGCTGGGGCAATATATTTCGGCAAATTCCGGACCTTTGCCGGCGAGAAGCATCCTCCGATATGCCGGGCAACTGCTGGAAGTGCTGAAATATTTGCATGGGCATCATCCGCCGATTGTTCACCGGGATATGAAGCCGGGAAATATTATGCTGACCAGGCGTGATGAGCTGCTGCTGATCGACTTCGGCATCGCACGCAGGCTAAGAAGCGGGGCCGGTGAGGATACCGAGAAGCTGGGTACGGTTGGCTTTGCTGCCCCGGAGCAATACGGCGGAGGCCAAAGCCATCCCGTTTCGGATTTGTACGGATTAGGCGCATTGCTGCTTTATATGGCTTCCGGCGGACAATACAGCCGCTGGCAGCCGGGAATGGAGGATAAGCTGCGTTCCCGGCTGCCGGCTGCCTTAATTCCAGTAATACGGCGTCTGCTGCGCCATCATCCCGAAGACAGATACCAGAGCGCTGAGGAGGTCATGCTGGCCTTGGAGCCTATTGAGGCTGAGGTGGAGCATGCTCAGGAGAGAAGGGGTCTAAGCAGTCCGGCAGCGATGCTCCGCCAAGGAAGAGCAACCACAGTTGTAGCCCTGCTTGGCGTTGCTCCCGGATTGGGCACAACCCATACCTCTCTGGCTGTAAGCAGTTGTCTTGCGCGAAGCGGGTCTACGGCCTGGGTGGACGCCAGTCCTGATTTGGCGGTCTACGACCGGATTTGCAGTCTGTTTGAAGCACCAAAGGGCGATACAGAATCCCCATTGATATGGAAGGGGGTTCACTATTGGAGAAAAGCTCCAAAGGGTAATTTCACAGAACTGCTGAATCATGACTATTCGCATGTAGTACTCGATCTAGGGACAGTGGGAAATCCCGGTGTGCTGCAGGAATTTGCAGCCAGTGAAATCCCGCTCCTCGTGGCTTCCGGCGCCGACTGGCGGCTGGAGGAAACGCTGCACTGGCTCGCTCGAAACGGGCTGGTGCCAGAGCCCGGCTGGAGGATTTGTCTGCCGCTTGCCAGCCGCGCATCGGCTGATCTGCTGGGCTCTGCACTTGGCGGCAAGCGGGTCCATGCTCTGCCGTATCAGCAGGACCCTTTTCAGCAGCGGGGCAAGCTGATTGATACGCTTGACGAGTTATTGAAAGACCAGCTACCGGGACGGAAATATGCCAAGCGTGGCGGAATTTTTCAGAAAAAATCGTAAAATCACCATCTGACATCAGCCAGCTTCAAGACCTTTGGCCAATTTCCTATTTCAGGCGTGCGCTTACTTATGCTACAATAAATCGTTGTATGCTTGGTTCGGTCATAGGGGGTCTCTGAAATGAGTCATAACGCAAAAGATAAAAACACTTCTGCGCAGGAGTACGGACGGAACGGGCGCTACTCGCGCCAGGTGAGGTTCAGCCCTTTCGGTGCGGAGGGGCAGGAGGGACTTGCCCGCTCAACCGTACTTGTCGTCGGTGTGGGCGCGCTTGGTACAGGGATTGCAGAGACCCTGGCGCGCTGCGGAGTCGGGCGGATTATTCTGGCTGACCGCGATTATGTGGAATGGAGCAATCTGCAGCGCCAGCAGCTCTATACCGAGGAGGATGCCCGCCAGCGCACACCCAAAGCTGCCGCCGCCAAGGCGCGGCTTGAGCAGATCAACTCGGAGATTATAATAGAGGCACATGTTCTGGATGTACGCGCCGAAGAGCTGGAGAATCTGCTCACGGGTGTAGATCTGATTATGGATGGAACTGATAATTTCGATACCCGGCTAATCATCAACGATATGGCCCAGAAGCATGGCATTCCCTGGATTTATGGAGCTTGTGTGGGAGGCTACGGGATTACATACACGATTCTGCCGGGGGAAACCCCGTGCCTGAACTGTCTGCTGGGGGCTGTTCCGCTTGGCGGGGACACCTGCGACACAGCGGGAATACTCCCGCAGGCTGTGCAACTGGTTACCGCGAACGGCACCGCTGAGGCGCTGAAGCTGCTGGGCGGACGCCGCGAACAACTGCGGAGTAAGCTTCTGTCGTTCGATGTATGGCGCAACGAGCACCAGGAGATTGGTGTAAAAGCCGCCAAGAAGGCGGATTGTCCTTCCTGCGGCAGCCATCCAATCTATCCTTACCTGACGGCAGCGAACACCGAGCGCAGTGATGTGCTGTGCGGCAGAGATACCGTGCAGATCCGCCCGGCGCAGCGCCGGAGGCTGGACCTGCAGGAAACGGCCAGCCGCCTCTCCAGGCTGGCTGCCGGCAAGGTGGAAAGCAACCCGTACCTGGTTTCCTTCACAGAGGAGCCATACCGCATGGTTATCTTTGCCGACGGGCGGGCGTTGATTCATGGAACAAATGATGTTGCCGCCGCCCGCAGCTTTTACCACCGGTATTTCGGTTAGCCGCTTCACAATAATTAAGCAAAGAGACCGTTCGCCTGGAATGGTCTCTTTGCTTTGCGGGAACTCTATAAATAATCTGCAGCGGTGCTGCCGTTGCAAGGCTGACTTCATACGGGGGATACATTGTGAATGAGAGAATTATCTGGTTTGCGGTCGGGCATCCCCCTGATGCCTATGAAACTGCAGAACAGGGTAAGCGGAGCAGAGAAGAACGCTTGACTCTGGAACATGCGCTGCAAGAGCTGGGTCTGCAAACGACAATGAGCGAAGATCTGGGGGATCTTCGCTCATTGCTGTCCAGTCTGGACCCTGTATTGCTGCTTACAGAGCTGCACCATGCTGCAGAGTGGGAAGGGTGGGGGTTAATTACCGACCTGAGAGAGCAGGGGAGAATACTGCCGGTGATGGTCATTTCCGGCGGAGAGTACGGTGAAGAGGCTGTAGCGGCATTTGATGCGGGTGGCAATGACTACATGGTGAAGCCGGTACATATCGGTGAGTTCAAATGCAGAGTCGAGAATTTATTAAAGCTTACGGGCCGCCGTCACGACCATTCAGCGCTGCTTAGGATAGATGGCCTGATCCTTGATCCCAGCCGCCGGCTGGCCAGCCGGAATGGAACGGAACTGAAAATGACGCCCAAAGAGTTCGATCTGCTCTATTATCTTGCTCAAAATCTGGGGGTGATTTGTCCCCGCGACGAAATTCTTAAGCAGGTTTGGGGATATCACTTTCAAGCTGACACCAATGTGGTCGATGTGTATATCAGACATATCCGTTTGAAAATGGACAAAGGCTACAAGAACAAATTGATTCATACCGTTCGCGGAATCGGATATGTGTTGCGGGCGCCGGAATACGGCGCCACATCCTGACAATCACAAAATGATCATGTACAACCCTTAACTAGACTTCAATTCCGATATAAGGGCTGTTACAGTACACGGCGTGCTTTCAGGTAGGTTTTTGTCCAGTGGCTGGAGTTCACATCAGAAATCGTGACACCCGGAGCACCATAGGTGTGAAGCATTTTACCGTTCCCCATATAGACAGCCACGTGGGTTACATTATGGCCGTTTGCTCTGCTTCCGCTGGAGAAGAACAACAGATCGCCTACCCGCAGGTTTGCTTTGGATACAGGTGTGCCTACTGTGGATTGCGCCGCAGAGGTGCGGGGCAGGTTAATTCCGTATTTAGCGAAAATGTATTTGGTGAAGGACGAGCAGTCAAAGGTTCTGGTCGAAGTCGTGGAAGCGCCGAACTCATAACGAACGCCCATGTATTTACTGCCGAAGTTGACAATGTTCTGTCCGGTAGAAGATGTTACAGACGCGGCAGCAGCGGGTGCTGTTCCGGCGCTGGTTGCCATCAGAGTGCTCAGGCCAATCGTGGTGCACATACCTACGACTATAGCTTGCTTAAACCATTGATGTTTTTTCATGTTGTAATACCTCCCAGGTTATGTTGTTGAAAGTCTCTAGCTTCTTGCTCTGTTCGTAGTATAGCAGGTTATCCATGTCCTAAATTCTGGAGAAGGTGCCGCTAACCCAAGCTGGGTATGTGTTGGAAGCGTTTTATTAAAAGTTCATTAAAAGTTACAAAAAATTAATTTTTATCTATCTCCAGCACTTGAAAAAGCCGGTAATCCCTTGAATGGCAGGGGGTTACCGGCTTTGGGCGTTCGAAGCTAAAAGTTACAGCGATGTTTCTAAATTCCCTATGTACTTAGTCCTTGCTCTGAATAATTAGCAGCAGACCGCTCTCAATGGTCACGGTTCCGGAAGCCGCAGTCAGGACATTGCTAACGCCGAGAGATTGTCCCAGCTTCAAGGTGGCGCGAGTCAGCGGATACTGGAAGCCTTCAAGCGTAATGCCAGTTACCTCGGGTGTCAACGGCAGCAGCGAGACATAGGTATATCCCAGATTTTGAACAACCGCTTGTGAACCAGTCAGGGTTATGTAATTATTTGAATCGACAACGGAACAGAGCACCTGGCGCTGCGCCGCTCTTGTCATCATCTGAATGCTGGCCAGCGTGTGGTCAAAACGCGTTCCGGTTACACCAAACAGCAGTATGGAGTCAGGCTGCGTGTCCAGTGCAAGATCAAAGGCCATCTCACTATCTGTCAAATCCTTGTCTACCGGATCAACAGCGATCGTTCTTTTGCTGCCTGCTTCGATTTGCCGAAAGTCCTCCTGGGTGACCGAATCGAAATCGCCTACGGCAATATCGGGTGTAATTCCATGAGATACTAGAAAGAAAGCTCCTTTATCGGCACCGATGATATAATCTTCTTCATCTAATAGAGACAAATATTGTGCGGACAGCTCGCCTCCGGCAAATATAACAACCCGTTTGGGTGGCATGGTCCCCCTCCTTAATATAGCTTAATGGTCACTCATCCTGACCAAGTATAATGCAGATCGAAAGGTTGTACAAATGCTGTGGTCCGCGATAAAATGAATATAATGATAATTGCATAGGAGGGTGAGTGGGATCATAAAGGTACTGTTCGTATGTCTGGGTAATATTTGCCGCTCGCCGATGGCTGAGGCTGTTCTTCGCCACAAAATTATGGAGCGGAAGCTGTCAGCGCAAATTTCAGTTGACTCTGCGGGTACCGGTGACTGGCATATTGGCAAAGGGCCGCATGAAGGAACGCGGTCTATTCTCGACCAGCACGGCATCAGTTATGAGAACATGAAGGCCCGGCTTGTAAAGAGCGGTGATTTTGAAGAGTTTCAATATATCATCTGCATGGATAAGTCCAATGGCGACAATGTCCGCAAAATCCCTGGCGGTGAGAAGGCGAAGCTGCTGTTCTTCATGGATCTATTGCCGGAGGAAGAGCTGCGGGAAGTGCCGGACCCTTATTTTACGGGGAATTTCGAACAGGTCTATGATCTGGTTGATGCAGGCTGTGATGTGCTGCTCGCGGGAATCATCAAGGACAAGCTATAGCTGATAACTGAAATGATGTTTCGCAGACTTTGGTTGCCGTCCTTATAAGTAAGGACGGGCACCGTGGTGCCCGTCTCGTAATGAAAGCGTAAACACGCAGATAGAATACATATGTTCTTGAGATGTTCATTATTTGTTTCGTTCAAAGCGGGGTTATTTGTTTAAAAAATAGAGTAGCGATTCCGGCAGCTCCTTTTGCCAGAATCCCCAGAGATGGCGTCCGTCTTTTTCCCGGTAGGATACGGTTGCCCCGCGTGATTCAAGCAATGCCTTTGTTTCCCGGTTCATCTCTACAAAATCGTATACGCCGGTATCCGTCTTATAGTTGGTTTCCTGAAGCCCAACTACCATGTTGATATCCAGCCAGGAGAGATCCTCCTCCATTGCCAGAATCTCGCGGGTCTGCGGGTAATACGCGCCGGAAAGGCTCAGAACACGGCTGAACAGGCCCGGATATGCCAGGGCGAGATGCAGCGAGACACTGCCGCCCAGCGAATCGCCTGCGATGATGCGTTCATCCGGTGTCCGGCGGACCGGATAATTATGTTCAATGAAGGGAATAATCTCTTCGGCAAAGCAAGACAGGTACTCCTTGAACCTGCTGCCAAAGGGAGCATACTCCTGCGTACGGACGGCAACATTGACTTCGACCCCGACGATGATGAACGGTTCGATATCCTGCTCCAGAATCAGTTGCCCGGCAAGGGTGGCAATTCGGCCGAAGTTGAAGAATTCCTCCCCATCCTGGCAGTAGACTACAGGGTAGCTGAGGACCTCGTTATAACCGGGAGGCAGGTAGATGCGCAGCTTGCGCTCCTCCTGAAGATGCTCGCTCCATATGGTTTGCTTCAAAATTGTACGTTTCAGAAAAACAGGCTCACTCATGGCTGAATTCTCACCTTTCTTGTCGAAATTTTGCATTAGTCGCGGTGTTGCGTTAAAATTATCCACGCGGTAAATGTGTTAAATATCATTTACTTGCCAAATAAAAGTTTATCTGTTATAGGATTTTGAATGACCTGTTATACATACAAAGTTTATGGAAACATAAATTTTATGCGTATTTCTTTGACGAAATAGATAAAACAGGTGTATAATAATTCTATAACAGAGGCCACTGATATTCAAATTTTTTTATTGAGGTGAAGATGATGACTAAAGTTCCTTACGAAGTGTATACAGAGGACGTGGAGGCCCTTTCGGTGCTTTCTCCTGATGGAGAAGTTATCAATAAGGATAAGATGCCTGCACTTACCGACGATCAACTGAAAGAAATCATGTACCGTATGGTATTTACCCGGACCTGGGATGACCGGGCCGTCAATCTGGGCCGTCAAGGCCGCCTTGGTTTCTACGCACCGGTATCCGGTCAGGAAGCCACAATGGTAGGCAGCGAGTTCGCCCTGCAGAAAGAAGATTTCGTATGCCCAGGCTACCGTGATATTCCACAGCTTGTATGGCATGGACTTCCATTATACCAGGCTTTTCTATATTCGCGTGGACATCAACATGGCGGGCAGATACCTGAGGGTGTAAATGTATTGATGCCTCAGATCATCATCGGCGCTCAAATCCTGCATGCTACAGGTATTGCAATGGGCTTCAAGCTGAAGAAGCAGCCAAATCTCGCAATTACTTACACAGGTGACGGCGGTTCTTCCGAAGGTGACTTCTACGAAGGTCTGAACTATGCCGGACGCTTCAAATTGCCGGTAATCTTCTTCGTGCAAAATAACGGCTATGCTATTACGACTCCGTTCGCAAAACAGACGGCAGCCAAATCCATCGCCCATAAAGCGATTGCTGCGGGTATTCCCGGCATCAAGATCGACGGTATGGATGTCTTCGCGGTAATTTCCGCAGTGCAGGAAGCTGCCGAGCGTGCCCGCAAAGGCGAAGGAGCTACGCTGATTGAAGCTGTTACTTACCGTTTCCGTCCGCATTCCCTTTCCGACGACGCCAGCAAGTACCGTTCCAAAGAAGAAGAAGGACAATGGAACGAGAAGGACCCGATTGCCCGTCTTGCCAAGTATTTGGAGAAGAAGGGTCTGTGGACCGAAGAAGATACATTGCGCGTAAGAGAAGAAGCGAAAGCGACTGTAAACGAGCAGATTAAAAAAGCGGAGCAAACCGAAAAAATGACCGTTCCCGGCTTGATCGACAGCATGTTCGAGGTAACACCGAAACATCTGGAAGAGCAAAAAGCCGATTTTGAATAAGGGGGATATCAGGCAATGGCACAAATGAATATGAAAGAAGCAATCCGTGACGCAATGCGCGTTGAACTGAATCGTGACCCTAATGTTCTTATCTTCGGAGAAGACGTAGGTAATGTAGGGGGCGTATTCCGTGTAACGGAAGGGCTCCAAAAGGAATTTGGCGAAGATCGCGTATTTGATACTCCACTTGCTGAATCCGCAATCGGCGGTCTGGCTTTTGGTCTTGGGGTACAAGGCTTCCGTCCAATCGCTGAAATCCAGTTTGTTGGCTTCATCTTCGAAGCACTTGACCAAATCGTCGTTCAGGCTGCCCGCCTGCGTTGGCGTTCCGGGGGCAGATTCAATGCTCCTGTAGTGTTCCGTACACCATTTGGCGGCGGCGTAAAAGCGGCCGAGCTTCATACAGATTCCCTGGAAGGCCTGATTGCCCAAAGCCCGGGGATCAAGGTTGTAATTCCTTCCAATCCATACGATGCCAAGGGACTGTTGATTGCGTCCATCCGTGATAATGACCCTGTGTTCTTTATGGAGCATTTGAACCTCTATCATGCATTCCGTGATGAAGTGCCGGAAGGCGAATACACCGTCGAGCTGGGTAAAGCAAATGTTGTCCGCGAAGGTTCAGATGTAACAATTATCTCTTACGGTCTGATGGTACATACTGCTACCAAAGCGGCCGATCAGCTTGAGAAGGAAGGCATCAAGGCTGAGATTATTGATCTGCGTACGGTTAGCCCGATTGATATTGATACAATTGTAGCTTCTGTGAAGAAGACCAACCATGCAATTGTAGTCCAAGAAGCGCAGAAGAGCTCAGGTGTTGCTGCTGAAGTGATCGCACAAATTAATGAAAAAGCTATTCTCCATCTTGAAGCACCTGTACTTCGTGTAGCGGGTCCGGATACCATCTATCCATTCGCGCAAATCGAGGATACTTGGATTCCTACACCGGCACGCGTTATTGCAGCCGTGAAGAAAGTTTTGGAATTCTAATAATGCAGCATCCTGCCGTCCTTGAATAAGGGCGGCACCCGTTTCTGCAAACGAAGCGGCTGCTTTCGAAGTGAGTTTGCGAGAGTTGCAGGAAGTTAGGCTTCATACAACTAAGCGCAAGCTCTCGAAGCAAATTTTGTACGAGGATAATTCATTGTAGTTACACTAACAAAACTTTTAGGAGGTTATTAAGGTGGCAAAATTTGAGTACCGGTTCCCTGAGCTGGGCGAAGGTTTGCATGAAGGCGAAATTATCAAAATGCACATCAAAGCCGGCGATAAAGTAACCGATGACGATATCGTAATGGAAGTTCAGAATGACAAGGCGGTAGTAGAGGTTCCTTGTCCAGTCAACGGCACAGTGCTTGAAGTCTTCACCAAAGACGGTCAAGTGTGCCGCGTAGGCGAAGTTGTGGCAATCATTGATGCAGAAGGCGATGTGCCTGAACAAGAAGGCGGCCATGCTGAAGCGCAAGCAACTCAAGAAGTGGATGCAGCCAAGGGCGGAGCAGATACAGCTTCTTCTCCTGCAGCAAGCGGCGCGGCTAACTTTGAATACAAGTTCCCTGAACTGGGCGAAGGTCTGCACGAAGGTGAAATTATCAAAATGCATATCAAAGTCGGCGACAAAATTACCGATGACGATATCATCATGGAAGTTCAGAACGACAAGGCGGTAGTAGAGGTTCCTTCTCCGGTCAACGGTACAGTGCTTGAAGTGTTCGCCAAAGACGGACAGGTATGCCGCGTGGGTGAAGTTGTGGCAATCATTGCTGCAGAAGGCGATGTTCCTCATCAGGAAGGCGGCCATGCTGAAGCTCCGGCTACTGGGGCGGCTGCACCGGCAGCAAGCGCGGCTCCAGCAGCAGTTCCGGCTCCTAACCGCGATGTACTGGCAACACCAAGCGTCCGCAAGTCTGCCCGTGAACAAGGCGTTGATCTCGCATTGGTCAACGGCAGCGGCAAGAACGGCAAAATCACCCATGAAGATGTTGCGGCCTTCCTGAAGGGCGGCTCCGCAGCACCTGCGGCAGCACCAGCAGCAGCGGCTCAAGCGGCAGCACCAGCAGCAGAAGCTCCAAAAGCCAAGGCTACAGCAGCACCGGCAGCAGCTTCCGGCAATGTAAGCCTGGAAGAAGAACGCGTACCGTTCAAGGGTATCCGCAAAGCCATTGCCAACGCTATGGTTAAATCGGCATACACTGCGCCTCACGTTACCATCATGGACGAAGTGGATGTTACCGAACTGGTAGCTTTCCGTGCCCGCATGAAACCTGTAGCTGAGAAGAAAGGCGTGAAGGTAACTTACCTTCCATTCATCGTCAAGGCACTTGTTGCAGCTTCCCGTCAATTCCCGGCGCTTAACGCCATGATTGACGAAGAGTCCAATGAGATTGTCTATAAGAAATACTACAACATCGGTATCGCTACAGATACAGACAACGGTCTGATCGTTCCTGTTATTAAGGATGCTGACCGTAAGAGCATCTGGATGATCGCAAGCGCGATTAGTGACCTGGCTCTGCGTGGACGTGACGGCAAGCTGGCTCCTCACGAAATGAAAGGCAGCACGATCTCGATCAGCAACATCGGTTCTGCCGGCGGCATGTTCTTCACTCCGATCATCAACTTCCCTGAAGTGGCGATCCTGGGTACTGGACGCATCACCGAGAAACCTGTTGTTAAGAATGGTGAAATCGTAGCTGCTCCGGTAATGGCTCTCTCCTTGAGCTTTGACCACCGCATTATTGACGGCGCGACAGCTCAGAACTTTATGAACTATATCAAGACCCTGCTTGCAAATCCTGATATGTTAGTTATGGAGGTGTAATAAATGGTAGTCGGAGACGCTTCAATTGAAATCGACACATTGGTAATTGGTGCAGGTCCCGGCGGGTATGTGGCGGCAATTCGTGCCGCCCAGCTCGGCCAGAAAGTCCTGATCGTGGATAAATCGGAACTCGGCGGCGTATGCTTGAACCGCGGCTGTATTCCTTCCAAAGCTCTGATCTCTGCAGCACATCAATATGAAGCTGCACAACACGGCGAAGTTTTCGGTGTTACCGCTGAAAATGTCAAGGTGGACTGGGCTAAAACCCAGGAGTTCAAAAACGGCGTTGTTAAAAGAATGACAACCGGCGTAACCAGCCTGATGAAAGGCAACAAAATTGAAGTGTTCAGCGGTGAGGCTATGTTCATCAATGCGAATGAAGCCCGCTTGTTCAACGAACACGAATCTCCACGTTATAAGTTCAATAACTGCATCATTGCAACAGGCTCGCGCCCGATTGAACTGAAGCCTTTCCCATTCGGCGGACGCATTCTGTCTTCCACCGAAGCGCTTGATCTGCCGGAAATTCCGAAGAGCCTGATCGTCATCGGCGGCGGCTACATCGGTGCAGAGCTTGGTCAAATGTACTCCAAGTTCGGAACTAAGGTAACGATTATCGAAGGAATGGATACAGTTCTGCCAGGCTTCGATAAAGATATGACCCGTCTGGTTGCCAAGAACATGGCGAAGACCGGCATCGAGATCGTAACTAATGCCAAAGCTGAAAGTGCGGTTCAGAACGACAAGGAAGTTACCGTGAAATATTCCGTGGGCGGCGAGTCCAAGGAAGTTACTGCGGATTACCTGCTTGTTACCGTTGGCCGCCGTCCGAACACGGATGGTGAGCTGGGACTGGATCTGATCGGTATTGAGCTGGATGAACGCGGACTGATCAAGGTTGACCACCAGGGCCGCACCAACATCCCTAACATTTATGCCATCGGCGATATTGTGCCTGGCCTGGCTTTGGCGCACAAAGCTTCCTACGAAGGTAAAATCGCGGCTGAAGCAATTTCCGGCCACAAATCGGTTGTTGATTACAAAGTGATTCCGGCAGTTGTATTCACTGATCCTGAATGCTCCAGTGTTGGTCTTACCGAAAAAGAAGCCAAGGACAAGGGCTACAAAGTAAAAGCCGGCAAATTCCCGTTCGCGGGCAATGGCCGTGCGGTATCCTTGAACGCTCCGGACGGCTTCATCAAGATTGTGGCTAACAGCGAGAACAATCTCGTTCTGGGTGCACAAATCGTGGGCCTGGAAGCTTCCAACCTGATTGCTGAGCTGGGTCTGGCGATTGAAATGGGCGCTACACTCGAAGACATCGCATTGACCATCCATGCACACCCGACCCTTGGCGAAATCGTCATGGAAGCGGCTGAGCTTGTGGAAGGCCACCCGATTCACGTTATGAAATAATAGTTAAGCGGCTTGCGTAGCAGGCTATTCATAAGGATGCCCTCAGAAGCCTTAAGGTGGCTGATGGGGCATCCTTTTTTTACATCCGCAAAAGTTGATACCCTTAATGTGTTAATATTTAGAAAAGGGGGCCAACCTATGAATACCATGTCATACGCCAAAGCTGTACAATATGCCAAATACCGCTTGCCATATTCGGCTGAGGCTGTAAGCTTCGTGATTGAGCAATATGAATGTGGGCAGAAATATACAACAATATGCAGCAAGGTTGAGTGAGACCAGACATACGATGCCGCTGCAATATTTTTACGGGAGTCAGGAGCCGGTGAGATACTTATTCCCGCAGGAGCTTCAAGAAAGCTGGGGCGAGTATTGGGGCGCGGCAGCCTCCGGCATGGAAGCCCCCGGCGAGCAGGAGGAATGGTTCAAGGACTTCCGTGAGGCGCATCTGGGGCGTTTTGCAGGACTTCAGACTGATGGGCAGATTACAGTGAAATACAGCACGGAAGTGTGGCTGGGGCAGCCGGAATATCATCCGGACTCTCAGGAATAGGGAAATCTGCGCTGCGGGTAGGATCGGAGGATGCTGGAAATTGCATTTTCTGCGCTATAACAAGTTACAAGGGCGGTCAGCTCATGGTAAACTGATAGAAGATAAAAAGAGGAGAGGGGTGTGCGCTGCTTGCGTAATTATTTGGATTTACTACAGGACATATTAGACCATGGCACGGCCAAGAGTGATCGGACTGGAACAGGTACGATATCCGTTTTTGGACGTCAGCTCAGGTTCGATCTGGCGGAAGGATTTCCGCTGGTGACTACCAAGCGCATTCATTTGAAATCAGTGGTACACGAACTCCTCTGGTTCTTGAAGGGTGAGACTAACATTTCCTATTTGAAGGAGAATGGAGTCTCTATCTGGGATGAATGGGCGGATGAGAATGGAGAGCTTGGACCGGTATACGGATCACAATGGCGGGCCTGGGAAAGTGCGGATGGACGCCATATCGACCAGATTGCCGCGGTGATTGATTCGATCAAGAACAACCCGGACTCACGCCGTCATATTGTTAGCGCGTGGAATGTAGGGGAAATTGACCAGATGAAGCTGCCGCCTTGCCATTTTGTATTTCAGTTCTACGTAGCGGACGGCAAGCTCTCCTGCATGCTGACGATGCGTTCTGTAGATACCTTCCTTGGACTGCCGTTCAATATAGCCAGCTACGCACTGCTGACGCATATGGTTGCCCAGCAGACCGGGCTTGAAGCCGGGGAGTTCATCTGGTCCGGTGGAGATGTGCACATTTATGCAAATCATCTGGAGCAGGTGGCTACGCAACTGGAGAGACAGCCATATGCGCTTCCGAAGCTCGTGATCCGCAGACAGCCGGAGAGTATTTTTGACTATACCTTTGATGATTTCGAGTTCGCCGATTATGTGCATCATCCGTCCATCAAAGCTCCGGTGGCTATCTAAATTCTTGCTGACGGCAAGCTATTTATACGTGGAATGAGGGATTCAGGATGAGCATTAGCATGATTTGGGCCATGGCCGCAAATAATGTGATCGGCAAGGATAATGATATGCCCTGGCATTTGCCGCGGGATTTTGCCTACTTCAAGGCAGAGACGCTTGGGAAGAGAATGCTGATGGGGCGCAAAACCTGGGAATCGCTTGGCGGCAAGCCTTTAAAAGGCAGAACGAGCATGGTCCTGACACGCGATCTCAGCTTTGCTCCTGAGGGAGCCTCAGTTGTGCATTCGCTGGAAGAAGCAGTGGCTGAGGGACGCAAAGCGGATGAGCTGATGATTATCGGCGGTGCGGAAATTTACAAGCTGATGCTTCCTTTTGCCGATAAGCTGCTGGTCACGCGGATTGAAGAGGAGATTGCAGGGGATACATGGTTCCCTGAAGTCGACTGGAGTGAGTGGAGAGAAACCTCCAAGATCCAAGGAATTCGGGATGAAAAGAATCCGTATGATTACCGATTTTACGTCTATGAACGTTCGGTTTAAGGAAAAAGCGTTTTCTCTGACACAACATGTGAAATAGTACAAATAATCAGCAGATTAGTCCATTACAGTGCAAAAGTGTTGAATGCTACTATAATTATTAAAATTACAAAATCTCAAGGTTTAAGTATTATAGAATGTGCAGGTACTGCATTGCGCTGAAAATTAGATGGATGCCGCATGCTACAATGTACTATACATCAACACGAAGAGATCGGATGGGGGAATCGTAAATATGTCTACACCTACTGGATTCATGGAGTATAAGCGCCAGCTCCCGGGTGATCGTGATCCTGAGCAGCGCGTTAAGGACTGGGAAGAGTTCCATCATCATTTAAGCGAGGACGAGCTTCGGACACAGGGTGCGCGCTGTATGGATTGCGGGACTCCTTACTGCCATACCGGCATTGATATGAGCGGCGGCACTTCGGGTTGTCCGGTGCACAATCTCATCCCTGAGTGGAACAATCTGGTGTACCGGGGACTATGGAAAGAAGCGCTGGAACGGCTGCATAAGACGAATAATTTTCCAGAGTTCACCGGGAGCATCTGTCCTGCGCCTTGCGAAGGCTCCTGTACCGTCGGACTGATCGGGCAGCCGGTTACCATCAAGACAATTGAGCTGGCGATTATTGATAAAGGCTTTGAGGAAGGCTGGGTTGTACCGAATCCTCCAGAGAAACGCACGGGTAAAAAGGTTGCCATCGTTGGCTCAGGACCGGCTGGTCTCGCCGCAGCGGCACAGCTTAACAAAGCTGGACATACCGTAACCGTCTTCGAGCGCAGCGACCGTATCGGCGGCCTGCTGACCTATGGCATTCCGACCATGAAGCTCGACAAACGTGTGGTTCAGCGCCGTGTGGATCTGCTGGCTGCCGAGGGTGTAAACTTTGTAGTTAATACAGAGATAGGCAAGGATATTCCTACCCAGCAATTGGTTGACGAATATGATGCGGTTGTTCTGTGCGGCGGTGCAACGAAGGCCCGCCGGTTCAATGTAGAAGGCAGCGAGCTGAATGGCGTTATGTATGCCATGGATTACTTGAACGGAACGATCAAGAGCTATTTGAGCTCCAATCTGGAAGATGGAAACTATGTATCTGCGGCGGGCAAGGATGTTATCGTGCTTGGCGGCGGCGATACCGGCTCTGACTGTGTAGCCACTGCGCTGCGTCATGGCTGCAGCAGCATCACCCAGTTCGGCACGCATGAGAAGGCACCGCTTACGCGTGACCCAATTGCGAACCCTTGGCCGCAATTCCCGAATGTCTACACTCTGGATTATGCGCAGCAGGAAGCCAAAGCGGTATTCGGTGATGATCCGCGTGAATTCTCCATCATGACCACCAAGTTCGTAGGCGATGAGGAAGGCAACCTGAAGGAGCTGCACACGGTGCAAATCCGCCGTATCGTGGATGAAACCGGCCGCAAGATTTATGAGCCTATTCCGGGAACAGAGGCCGTATACCCCGCTCAGCTTGCGCTGGTCGCCATCGGCTTCGATGGACCGGAGCAGGAGATCATTGACGAGCTTAAGCTGGAGACGGACCGCCGCAGCAATGTGAAGGCCCGTTATGGCAAGTTCAACACAAATGTAGATAAAGTATTCGCTGCCGGCGATATGCGCCGTGGTCAGAGCCTTGTGGTCTGGGCGATCAACGAAGGACGCGAAGCTGCACGTGAAGTAGACAAATATTTGATGGGCTCGACAGTTCTGGCATAGGCCGGGCAGTCACAGCAAAAAGCCGTATCACCTGCCATACGCGGGTGATACGGCTTTTTGCTGTTGTTCAAAGGAAGAGGCAGGAGAGGCGTGAGCCTACTCCTCTAGCTTGAAGCGTTCGATTTTGTGCTGCAGGTCTGAGGCCATTTTGGACAGCTCGGTTGAGGAAGCTGAGATTTGCTCCATGGAGGCAAGCTGCTGTTCAGTAGCCGCTGTGACGTTCTGGAAGGCGTCTGATGTCGAACGCGAAATATTGGAAATCTCCTGTACGGAGGCGGCGACTTCTTCCGCACCGGCCGACATTTCTTGGGTGATGGCCGAGATGTCATGAATCTGGCCGTTGATTTTGGCGGTGGATTGTTCGATGCTCGAGAAGGCCTCCTTAGCTTCCTGCGTCACTTGCAAGCCCATTTCCACATCGGCCGACACCTTATCATGGATAGCCTCAAAAGTCCGGTCAATTAATTCTGTCATCTGCACAATGGTATCTTGAATGTTACCGGCGGTTGACTTGGATTGATCGGCCAGCTTGCGTACCTCAGTGGCCACGACTGCGAACCCGCGGCCATGCTCTCCGGCACGGGCAGCCTCAATCCCTGCGTTCAGCGAGAGCAGATTGGTCTGTACCGCGATATTGGAAATGGCGCTGCTCATGGCCGAGACTTGACTGTTCAACCCGTTAAGCTGGCTAATCAGCTCGGAGGAATGAAGAGTAGATTGCCGGATGGCCTCCATCTGGCGGCTCATCTCTTCAATTTTATGGCTTCCCGCCTGCACATCGGCTTCGGTAGCAGTCGAGGAATCGACGATAGAAGCGGCGGCTTCGGCAATTCTTTGAATCCCTGAAGACATTTCCTCCATCGACCGTGAAGTCTCCGACATGGCTGCAGTTTGAGTCTCGGCTCCTGCTGAAGAATCCTGGACAAGCTCAGCAACATAACTCGTAGCCTTGGAATTTTCCTCCGTGGTGGCGGTCAACTGCTGGCTTGACGAGGCAAGCATACCGGAGGTATCCGATATGTCTACGACGATATTGCGAAGCGACTCTACCATCAGGTTATAGTTCTGGGCGAGCTGGCCGATTTCATCTTTACGGTCAATTTTGATCTGCTCGTTCAGATAACCTTCGCTTACACGGCGGGCGGAACGATTCAGGCTGACGATTGGCTTGGTGATTGCCCGGATGATAAAGTACATCAGGATCAAGGCGAAAACCAGCGCTATTCCCAGAATTGTGAGGCCGTTATAGAGAATCGGCAATGAAGCCTCAGAGAACTCTTTTGTAGAGAGCACGCCGACAATTTTAAAACCAGTGATCTTATCCGTCATGTAATATCCCCGCATCTGCAGGCCTGTATCTGGACTGGTGTAGGATACTGTGCCGCTGTCGTCCTTAAACAAATTGACTACATCGGCAGCTACATCTTCTCCGGCTTTTTTAACCGGATGGGAGACAAATTTATTGTTGCCGTCGACTATGTAAATATAGCCGTCTTTGCCAAGCTTGATTTTGTTCACCATTTCGCTCAAATGCTTAAGGCTGAGGCTGCTGGTGATGGAACCCTTACCATCCTTAAGTGTTTCGGAGATATACAGGTTGTAATTGCCTGTTGTAGCCGATTTGAACGGATTTATAATCGTAATTTTGCCCGTATTTGTCATTGCAGCCTTGTACCAATCTCTGGTACGCGGGTCATAGTCCTGGTTGCCGCCATTTGGAGACTTCATCCAGGCACCATTATTGTTGCCGAGAATAAGGATTTCAAGCTCCGGGTGCTCCTTCATGAATAAATCCATCAATGCGCGGGCCTCCGGTTTTTGGGCATCAATCTCACTGGAGGTGAACTGCTGGCTGAGCTGCTGCACGTTTCGCATGGCGGACTCAACGGTTTCATTGATGGTGCCATGCAGCAATTCCACACTTGATCGGGTTGACTCCTGCATTTTAAGCTCCAATTGCTTACTGGAATTGGAATAGGAGAAGTAGCTGACAAGGAGGATAGGGATAACCAGCATGATAGTGAACAACAGCATCATTCTTTTTTGCAATGATTTGGACGAGGCTTTGTGGAATAGTCGTTTGATAGTGTTCATGGTAGCTCCCCCTTGGACTAGGTAGAAATGGTCTTTGAATAACTCTAATGATATATTCGGTTAAGCGGCAGGATAATTTCATACCTATGTCGACTTATGTAAAATAATTAGTTATGCATTACCAATACAGCGTCATCTTTCAGGGACTTGACATGATTTGGGATATCGTATAGATTAAAAACATTCTCGATATTGAACAGCGTTGACCAAGGATCTGTGCTTCTATGATCGTTAGAACAGAGAGGGGATTCACCGGCTGAAAGGTCCCTCATAGAACGATTGAATCATACCCTGCCTTGGTAGCTGCAGCATGAACAATGCTGCCGGACCCGGCCGTTATCCGTGTTGAGGACCGTCAAGCTATAAGCAGGCGGTTGAACTAGGGTGGTATCACGACACATTCGTCCCTGACGGATGTGTCTTTTTGTGCTTGCCTTCAGGAACTGAAGCTGCACTTCATACAGACAAGAGAGGATGAATATTTATGCGTCAAAGTAAACTACTAGCTAGTACTCTCCGCGAAGCTCCTGCAGAAGCTGAAACGATGAATCACCAGTTGCTGCTGCGTGCCGGATATATCCGGCAGCTCGCGGCCGGAATCTATACGTATCTGCCGCTCGGCCGCCGGGTCCTGCGCAAAATAGAAAATATTGTGCGTGAGGAAATGGATGCCGCAGGAGCACAGGAAGTGCTGATGCCCTCCATGCAGCCTGCGGAGCTGTGGAAAGAGTCGGAGAGATATGATGTGTACGGCAAGGAGCTGATGAAGCTTGAGGACCGACATGCACGAGAATTTGTGCTTGGACCTACGCATGAGGAGGTGGTGACGGCGCTGGTACGGGGAGAGATCAGCTCGTACCGGAAGCTGCCGGTTACCGTATACCAGATTCAGACCAAGTTCCGCGACGAACGGCGTCCGCGTTCCGGGCTGCTGCGGGGCAGGGAATTTCTGATGAAGGATGCTTATTCGTTTGACACCGGCTGGGAAGGGCTGGACGAGAATTATGTGCGGATGTATAAGGCATATCAGAGAATTTTCGAGCGCTGCGGATTGGCTTACCGGGCAGTTCAAGCGGATGCCGGAGCGATAGGCGGTGAAGGGGAGACGCATGAATTCATGGCGCTGTCGGGCATTGGCGAGGATACAATCGCGGTCTGCTCTGCCTGTGGCTATGCCGCAAATCTGGAACAGGCCGAGGTTCGTACCGGAGAGGGCGGAGCCCGGGTAGATTCCGGCAATCAGCCTGCCGCAGAGAGGTTCCACACTCCTGGCATCCGCACCATTGATCAATTGGAGCAGGAATTGCAAATTCCTCCAGAGCAAGTGATCAAGACCTTGATCTACGAAGGCGGCGGCAGAACCTTCGCGGTATTAGTCCGGGGCGATCATGAAGTCAACGAGATCAAGGTGCGGAACTATATCGGAGCCAGCGATATTGCTCTGGCCGATTCTCATGCTGTGCAGGCTGCAGCCGGTGTGGAGAGCGGTTTTGTCGGACCAGTTGGACTCTCCCTGACCCTCTTGGTTGACGCAGCGGTGGCCGCAATGACAGAGGGGATTGCCGGAGCCGGGGAGCGGGACTATCACCTGCGGGGGGTGGTGCCAGGCCGGGATTTCAGTCTGGAGCATGTGGGGGATTTCCGTACAACCTCCGAAGGCGAGACCTGTCCGCATTGCGGTGAAGGAAATCTTCATTTAGAGCAGGGAATCGAGATCGGCCATGTCTTCAAACTGGGGACGAAATACAGCGAGAAGCTCGGAGCGGCATTTCTGGACTCAGCGGGTAGAAGCAAACCAATGATTATGGGCTGCTACGGGATTGGAATTTCGCGGATGCTTGCGGCGGTGGCTGAACAGCATCACGATGAGCAGGGAATCACCTGGCCTGCGGCTCTGGCTCCATATGGGGTTCATATCCTCTTGATGTCTGTCAAAAATGAAGCCCAGGCTGCGGCAGCCGAAGCGCTGTATGAACAGCTCACCCGGCTCGGCATTGAGACCCTGCTGGATGACAGAGATGAACGGGCAGGGGTGAAGTTCAAGGATTCCCTGCTGATCGGCATACCGGTTACTCTTGTTGTCGGCAAGGATGCAGCGGAGCAAAAAGTGGAGTACCTGGATCGGAAGTTAAATACTAAAGAGGTCATTGATATCACTGAAGCCGTATCGCGGGTTACTGCGGGGCGGAGGTAATGAAATAATTGACTACGTTTCATTTCAAGACCCTTATAGAATCAGTCTCTATAAGGGTTTTTGTTCTAAACTTAGAATTATTTTTTACGTTGCTTATGTACAATTATGATCACCTCACTAGTTATGACTATGATCATAATTGCTATCCATGTAGTACTAGACAAATTAACACCTCCATTAGAAAATTATAACATTCCAGCAGATTAGGGCATGTGCCATAGCTCACGGGTTAATCTCCTATAAGGGATCTGATCCACGGGAAACGGGGAGAGGCATTAATTGGGTTATTGTCTGTGGAGAGAGCAGTCCTAAAACAAGGTCTATGCAATATATTGGGTGCAGGAGGTGCGGGATCAGTGTCAAGCTGCGGAGGACCATACTTCTTTTTAACAGGGGGCGAATGGAAAGACACTCCGCACTGCGCTGTTATGAGCCCAGGATCAAGGGAAGGGAAGGATTACATATGACCTTTACAGCAAACTGTGCCGTGTAGGCAAGAAGGTAGCGGGCCCTGGAACAGGGCGACATCCTATGCAATTAATAAGCACGGCAATAACAAGTCCTATTTACAAACTGGAAAGATTATGTGATTTTTGATAAAATAAAATTCTTCAGCTTAGACGAAAATTCTGCAAAATAGCATTTACACATTGTTCCAGTAACGATAAAATAGATCCAACGGAAGCGCCGTACCCTGCCAGAAATGGTGGGGTATTTATTATAGGGGGCGATTAATGAAATTATTCTTTAGAGTTCTTGGCATTCTGTTTGCAATGGCAACCATTGCCATAAATATATTCTTATTAATAAAGGATTATAGCGTTAATGATCAGGCATTACGGACTTGGTCAATGGTATTAGTAAGTGGAACGCTTATATTTAATGGGGGATATTACTATTTAAAAAATAAAAATGCTGTCATGATGTTAGTTGTTGGAGTAATCATTTTGGTTGTGACGCTGTTCACATCCCCTTTTTAGGAGTGGTTTGCCTGAGCACTACATACAAAGTTTTGGAGAGTGATACAGACTTTCTTACGGCAGTCTTGGCTCAATCAAAGGTAACTAGCCGGTTTCAATTTAGAGCATACAAAAAATAACCCGCCGGGAATAATAAGCCTGACGGGTTTGTTTTTGCTTATTAAGCTGAATACTCACTTACTTCAAAGGTCAAAATTTTATCGAATACAATATAATCTTTACGTTTGCTGAACGGACCTTTGTTATTTGTATGTTTGTCTATTGCATACATTCCAGGGCCTCTACCGGCATCGCGGGCATCGTACCATTTTACGAATGCTTCAACCTCGGACGAAGAAAGATCATATTCCTTTTCGATCCCGTTAATCAGTATAATAGTAAGGATAGCCCGGTCTCCTGTTGGTTCTGGATCAGGCTGAACAACTTTTTTAGGAGTAGCTGATACTTCATTTGAACTTGGGCTTTCAATATTATTTCTCAGAGCCGTAACGACGTAATAGTAGGTTGTTCCATTTACAACTGAATGATCTACATAAGTAATATCAGTTACATTAGAAACGATTGTCATGTACGGTCCACCTGTAGTCAAAGATCTTTTTATAGTATAAGAAGTAGCACCTGAAACAGAAGCCCAAGCAAGATCTATCTTTGCATCGCCGCCGGTAGCGGTGAGTTTGGTTGGAGAATTCGGTGTATCAACTATTTTTTCCATCATTTGAAGCTCGTGAATTGTTAAATTTACTGTATTACTCGTAGAACCATTATTTGCAGATATATTGATACGATAGAATTTATAAGCTGTATTATTTTCAAACATATAAGATTTAGGTGTGTTTTTAACCCAAACAGTCACATTCTTCTGGGTATCGAGAATCGTCCAAGCTGTCCCGTCAATTGATCCTTCAAAAGTCCAGTTTGTAGGTTGTGAACCAAATTCAGAAGTTCCGACAAACCCTCCATAACCTATAACGTATTTTGATACAGTCTTCGGGGTTGGAAATTCATATGCCAACCAGCCGGTTGTTTTATTGGTTCCCCAGGCAGTGTACACACCTGGAGCTGTTGAATAATGCACAATTCCATCAAAAGCCTTCCAATTAAACGTTCCACCATCCCATTGTTCGCTTGAGGTTACTTTCCCTGATGGAGTTGTAGCCGAAGTCATTCTGGGAATAAGGTTCTCAGAATATCGTTCTTCAGCCAATGAAGTATTAACTGAAAAAATGAAAGAGAATAAAAACAATACAAAAAAAATTGAAGAGAAACCAAGTAACTTTTTCAAGAAAGCATCCCCTTTTTTATGATAATAGTTAATATTGTAGAATATAAAGAAAAGTATTGTCTAAACATATATGCCTATATCTGCAATAAAGTGAGTGAACATAATAAAATTCTTTTTTATCCTAAATAAAGAATAAATTTCTTTTTCAACAAAGCTCCCGGATACTCTCCTGGGGTTAATTTTATTCGCATCCGACTCCGCCACCGTTGATCGAGCTTCCTTGAGTACCCAGGTTCGTAAATCGGAGCGGTGCCTGCAGATCTTACCGTTAAGCAATTTTTATAGTACAGATATTCCACTCCTGGTTCAGGAGTGGTGGTTACTTGGCGACAGCAGGTTTCTTGGCTGGAGCAGATGTAGGCTTCTTAGTAGCTACTGGCTTAGCAGTAGGTTTTGCAGTTGGCTTGGCAGTCGCAGCAGTGACAGTATCTTCAAACCCGCGATCCATGGCGTAATCTTCAATACCCCATATCTCCAGTTTCGCAGCCGGTATATTCTTCTGAATCGGGCGGAACTGTTCAACATACTTGGACATCGGGTGGATAAACAGCAACCCTCGCTAGATCCTTCTCCAGTAGCATTTCATCTACCAATTGTTCGCAAAGGTAGGCAAAAAGCGAGTAAATGACCGTGTTTTATCTCTTTCAGATAAATCAAATTTAGGCTTGACAGCCTTATCTAAAAGATTTGTAGTGGTACATGCACTTGCTTCAAGCCCAAATTACTGCTCCATTTACTCTGATTTATAGCAGGTAATGCATTAAACATAATGGTATAATAGACTACTGGACGTATTTTGGAAGAACAAGGCTAAGGAGCGATATTTTTTGAAGACACTCATTATTGCGGAGAAACCGGACATGGGGCGGAATATCGCCGCCGCAATAGAACCGAAGGCCAAAAATTACCGGTCCTATCTGGAAGGTGAGCAGTACATCATTACCTGGGCCATCGGGCATCTCATCGGCCTGGCGGAGCCGGAAGCGTATGATTCGAAGTACAAGAAATGGAATATTAACGATTTGCCGATTATTCCCCAGCAGTTCAAGCTGGTGCCGAATGCCCGCACGCTTGATCAGCTCAAGGTGATTGGAGATTTGGCGAAGCGTAGTGATCTGCTGGTTAATTCCTGTGATGCCGGGCGCGAAGGGCAGCATATCTTTTCGCTGATTCAGCGGCATTTGCAGCTCAGCCAGCCGGTGAAGCGGCTGTGGATATCCGATTTGACTCCGGAGACGATCCGCAAAGGCTTTCAGGAGCTGAAGGATGGAGCGGAATACGAGAATCTGACCAAAGCTGCCAGAGCCCGGAGTGAGGCCGATTGGCTGATCGGGATGAACGGCTCGCGCGCTTTTACCACCAAGCATAATGTGCTGCTGTCAGTGGGCCGGGTGCAGACCCCGGTGCTTGCGCTGATCTATGACCGGCAGAAGACGATTGAGGCGTTCTCCTCCCTGAAGTTTTTTGAAGTGGAGGGGCATTTTGCCCAGAATGAGATGAGCTACAAAGGTATGTGGCAGGGAGAGCGAATGACCGACGGAGCCAAGGCCGAGGCACTCGCAGCCAAGGTCAAGGGCAAGCCGGCACGGGTCGCCTCTTATGAGGTTAAGGAAACGAAAGAATATCCTAACAAACTGTATGATCTGACGCTGTTGCAGCGTGAAGCGAATGGCAAGCATGCTTTTTCCGCCAAAAAAACGCTCGACATCGCCCAGGCGCTCTACGAGAAGCATAAGGTGATTTCGTATCCGCGTACGAACTCGAACTACGTAACCGAGCAGAATGTACCGGAAATGCATAAGACACTGTCTGCACTGCAGGGGACAGCGTATGACGAATGGGCTAAGGGGGCGAACCGGAGCCTGGTCCATAAGGGCAACAAATTCATTTGCAACCCGGCGAAGGTGGAGGATCACCATGCCATTCTGCCGACGAACCGCAAGGCAACAGGTCTGAGTACCGATGAGGCCAAGCTGTACGATCTGATCGTCCGCCGGTTTCTCTCGCAGTTCTACCCGGCTGCCGAGTACAAGGTTCATACCGTGATTACCGAGGTCGAAGGCGAAAACTTCAAAACTACGGTCAAGGAGCTGCTGAGCCTGGGCTGGAAGGTGATCTATGGCGATCAGAAGAAAGACAAGACCAAGTCCGTTAAAGGCAAGGGCAAAGAGGATGAAGAGGAAGAGGAGATTGAGGTCAATGAGCCTTTCTCGATAGATCCGAATGCCGGGGTGTTCTGCAGCGATGCCCTCGTCAAGGAGAAGGATACCCAGCCGCCAAAGCACTACACCGAAGGGACGCTATTGAAGGCGATGGAAAGCGCAGGGAAGCAGATTGAAGACGAGGAACTGCGCGATGCCATGAAAGACTCTGGGTTGGGCACACCGGCGACCCGGGCGGCAACGATTGAGCGGCTGAAGAATGTCGGCTATGTGGAAATGCAGGGTAAAAAGATCGCCATCACCCAAAAGGGCCGGACGGCGATTGAACTGATCCGCGGTGCGGGCATTGAGCTGCTGACCTCGCCGGAAATGACCGGACAATGGGAACGGCGTCTGAACGAGATTGCCAGAGGAACGGCAGCGGACGGGCAATTCATGGAGAACGTCAAACGGTTCGCCTCCATGATTGTAGACAAGGTCCGGGTGCAGTCCCGGGCGGATAAAACCTCCTTCGAAGGGGAGACTCCTTCGCTGAACGGCGGCGGCAAAAGCCGCAGCGCCGCAGGCACGCGCAAACCGGCCCCAGCGAGAAAGCGCGGCGGCGAATCCGGCACAGGGTCTGCTGCGCAGTCTTCCAGGACCCGGCAGGCGTCTGCGGATGCCGCTGCGGAAGACGGGCCGAAGGTGATCGGACAATGCCCGCGTCCGGGCTGCGGCGGCATGATCTTTATGGGCCGCAAAGGCTACGGCTGCTCTCATTACAAGGAAGGCTGCAAGTTCGTGATCTGGAAGGAAACCCACGGCCGGAATCTGACCGATGCCCAGGTGAAGGCGCTGATCGAGAAGGGCCGGACCGGCAAGCTGAAGCTTACCGGCGAGGACGGTTCTCCGATAGAGGGCAAACTGGTGCTGAGCAATAAAGAAACGGGACAGTTGATTATAGAGTGAATGAATATAGAGTGAATACGACCCCAATGAATGCTTATTACCCGCAGAGCTGCTGTAGATTCAGGAAGATTCCAGCAGATTCCGGCAAACAAAGAGGATGCGCCCCGCCTTTAAAAGATTCCCGGCTGGGGCGCATCCTCTTTGTTTTACAATGACTATGCCGATTCCTTATCCTTACTGTCCATCCTTCAGATCAGCTTCAATCGCGGCAGTCAAGCCCTCGTAGGAGGAGTCCGGCAGCAGAACACCATTCACCATAAATTTCGGCGTGCCGTTTACTCCATAGGAGCCGGCGATTTTAAAGTCTTCCTTCACATCGTACATATAGGTCTGGTTCTTGAGATCCTGCTCGAACTGGCCGTAGTCGATGCCTTCGATATTGTTTTTCACGAAATTAAGGATGAATTTCTGAGTTGCCCAAATCTTGCTCTCATCCCCCTGATTGGCATACAGCTTATGAACGTATTCCCAGAATTTCTCGTTGCTCTGCTTGTAAATGGCTTCACCTGCACTGGCAGCGAGATAAGAGTCCCGGTCGATAAAAGCGAAGTTCATGAAGTAGAACTGCACTTTGCCTGTGTCCACGTAATCTTTGATGAATGTGTCCAGGTAGGTTTCGGTCCATTTTTTGCAGGCGGGGCATTTAAAATCGGCGAACTCGATGACCTTCACCTTGGCGTTCTCACTGCCCAGATGCGGCTGCTTCTCATATTTCAGCCCGTCGACAACAATCTTTCCCTTCACATCCGTATAGTTCGGCAGATTACCCAGTTCAGCGGCGTCATTGTCTTTGTTCTCCGTCGCCATATAGACAATAACTCCTATCAGCAGAACAACAACGACTCCGAGCAGCATCGGTACTAAGCGGTTGTTGTTCGGGCTGTTTCTGCGGCTTGCTTTCTTGTTCATTGTGAACCTCCTGCATGGTATGAAAATACTCAAATAGTATAATCATACCGCCGCAGGCTGCATATGCCATTTGTAACACAGACCCAAGGGAAGCATTAGCCGTGGTTTTTGTGCAGGGCGGCGGAACGGATAACCGGCGGAACCTCGATGATCGAGGAGATGGTCAGCACGGACTGCTGCATTTCACGCTGCAATTCAATGAGATTGTAGAGCCATTCATTTTGCTGCTTCAGATAAATGCTGTTAATGCCTGCAGTAAGGGCCGGAAGCACATCCGTACGCAGGGAATTGCCGATCATCCAGGTTTTTGTGCGGTCAAAGCTGTGTGTGCGCAGAATATCCTCCAGGGCTTCCACATTTTTGTGCTGGCGGATGTAGATCCGGTCATCGAAATAAGCGTCAAGCTTCATCTGCTCGATTTTGCGCTGCTGAATGGTGTCGTCTCCTCCGGTGTAGAGGTATAACGAGTGTCCGTCCTGCTTCAAGGTATCGAGTGTTTCCACCATACCCGGATATGCTTCAATCTCCTGGTCGTACACGCTGAGTCCGAGCTTCATCAACTGCTGCTCCTGGTAAGGATCTGCCGGATGATTGTATTTGTCGCAAAAGAAACGGTAGGTAGCGATCAGCGACTTCGGAAAATTCTCACTGGAGAGGCCGCTTGTACTCACGGTTGCCACATCAATTTCTATCTGTTTGCTGCGGAATTCGGCGGTTGTCGGACCATATTCACCAAACCACTGTGACATAAGCTCGAAATATTGCCCCAAAATGAGGTCAAAATACTTGTTGCAATGCACCAGGGTATCGTCGAGATCGAAAATGACTTGTTGTGTTAAATACTTCAATGTGCTCACTCCTGTATCTATCTCTGTATTTGTAAAGCTATTATATACGAATGTAGGATTCAAGGAACATCTGAAGCTCCGAGGCTCCATCAGGTCTGATGCTGTAGCGCTCGGTGCCTTCCCCGCGAAGATGTACGCGCAGCAGCCCGGCAACCCGGAGGCTTAGCAGATGATGCATCAGCATTTCTCTGGACTGGTTAAGCTCTGATTGCATCTCCCAGAGTGTCTTAGGCTCGTGGGCAATGAAGCGCAGCATACGCAGCCGTGTCGGATCGGAGAGCGCTTTGGTTAGGCGCAGCAGCACAGTAGGCGGCTCATCCTCGCTGTCAAAAGGTACATCCACAGGATATTGCACAAGCATCATCGTCTTAAAGAAGCAATAAGTGTTGATGGGCCGGTTGTGAACGGTGGGCAGCAGGACGATGGTCTGCAGATCCGGCACGTCCTCAATCACTATTCCACCCGAGGCATATTCAATAAGCGGCACCATGTCCATTTTACTCTCCAGCATTTTTTTCTCCGAGGCGTCCTCGATCAGCAGCGGCAGAATCCTCTGCTCCTCATGGCGGAAGTACTCTGCATACCACAGACGCAGCAGCGGAGTATAGTTATATTTGATCCGGGCACATTCCTCCATCGTGAATTGGTGGAAAAAAGGTTGGGTGCGCTCGAAGCAATCCTCAAGCCCGGAGGACTCCAGCTCATCCAGGAATTGTGTCACCTTGGAGGCCGTGCCCCTGCTGTACGCCCAGGCATAGAGCACATCATAATCTTCAAAAGGCCATTCAGCAGCCTGCCGGAAGGCGGAAATCTGCTGCGGGGCAAGGCGGGCATCGACATCGCGTATCCAGTCCGGGCCGATATCCAGATTGGAAATCCATTTTCTAGTTACATATAACATAAAACTGTCCAGCAGTTCGTATACCGGAGAAACGTCAATTTCTAATTTATAGTTCATGAACCCTGCACCCCCAGAAAATCGGTCACTTCTATATATTATCTCTTGTTTAGAAGAGGGTTGTCCACTATAATGTTCGGTGTTTGCCGGGGGAAGCGGCAGCTCGATAACCACAGGATTACATAGGAGGATTTATCCGTGTCAGACCGTCAGACCCTAACAGTAAGCAAGAGCAGTAAATTGAACTACATCATACTTATTACCGTCATTATTGCGGCGGGGCTCAGCCAAGGCCTGCTGCTTCCCGTGCTGTCCATTCTGCTGGAGCAACGGGGAGTCTCCTCTTCGCTCAACGGCCTGAATGCCGCTGCGCTGTATGTAGGCTCGTTCGCTATGACACTGGCCGCGGAAAGGGTTCTCGGTGCGATCGGCTTCAAAAAGCTGATTGCGGCGGGGATCAGTCTTGTACTGGTGTCGCTCATTTTATTTCCGCTGCTGCCTGGGGCCAAGGCCTGGTTTCTGCTGCGCCTCTTGGTAGGGGTGGGAGATGCAGCCATCAATTATGCTGCTCAGCTCTGGGTGCTGCTGATGACGCCTGCTGCGCACCGGGGGCGTAATCTGTCTTTTTACGGCATGTCCTACGGGCTGGGCTTCAGCCTGGGTCCGCTTGGAATCAATCTGCTGCGCTTCGGCCAGGCGGCACCTTTTGCAGCCATCGCCCTGCTGTTTCTCTCCATCCTGATCCTGGTGCTGCTCAAGCTGCCCGATTCCCATCCGGATACAGCAGCGCATGGAGAGGGGCAGGCCCGCCGCTTTGCCCGAAGCTACAGATTTGCATGGTATGCGCTGATACCGGCTCTATTATACGGCTATATGGAAGCAAGCCTGAACAGCAACTTCCCCGTGTACGGACTGCGGATCGGCTTCAGCGCCAATCAAATTGCGGCTCTGCTGCCGTTCGTAGGCATTGGCGGACTGATTCTGCAACTGCCGCTGGGCATGTGGAGTGACCGCTACGGGCGAAAAAAAATCCTGATCGGCTCCGGTGCAGGCGGCGGTCTGGCTTTTGCGCTGCTGCCGCTTGCGGGGGACAGTTTCCTGGTGACAATGCTTCTCCTGACGGTGGCAGGCGGGCTGGTTGGCTCCTTCTTTTCGCTGGGGCTAAGCTTTGCAGCAGATATTCTCCCGCGCAATCTGCTCCCGGCCGCAAATGTGGTCTCGTCTTTTCACTATAGCTTAGGCAGTATTATCGGCCCGGGAATCGGCGGGCTGCTGCTGCAATTCGGCTGGGCCGGCGGTATATTTGCTCTCCTTGGCGCTTTATATATTTTATTCGGATTGACAGGGTTATTATTCTCGCCACGGAAGCCGATTTGAGGTAAAATAGGAACGAGTGCTCGCATGGAATTTGATCCCGCTTTCAGAGTACACTAGAGAGTAGAGATGAAGACAGGGAGAGGCTGAATTATGATCACAGTTGAACACTTGGCCAAAGCAGTCGGGGAAGGGAAAACCCCGGTTCTGCAGGATATTGGCTTTCAATTAGAAGCAGGTGAGCTGGTGGTGCTGCTGGGAGCCAGCGGAAGCGGCAAATCAACACTGCTGCGCTGCCTGGCCCTTAAGGAGAAATGGGATAGAGGCAACTTCAGAGTGGATGGAACCGACATCATGAAGAGCGCATTTGCCGGCAAACGCAAGATTCGCCGCGAATGGGCCTATCTGGAGCAGAACGCGGAGCTGAATCCGAACCGTACCGCGCTGAAGAATGTGCTGATCGGCCAGTCCTCGCAGACTCCGCTGTGGCGGATGGCAACCGGGATGGTGCGGTCGGATGATTACATGGGGGCGATGGACGAGCTGGACATGCTCGGTCTGCTCGACAAAGCCAAGATGAAGACCAGCCAGCTCAGCGGCGGTGAGCGTCAGCGGGTGGCAATCGCCCGCGCATTAGTGCATGGAGCCAAGGTTATTCTGGCGGATGAGCCTGTAACCGGACTAGACCCGAAAACTGCGGAGAGCGTGCTGGAAACGCTGCGCAAGCTGTGCAAGGAAACAGGGCTGACGGTGCTGACCGTGATCCCGCTTGAGCTTGCGGAACGGTATGCGACCCGGCTCTGGGTGCTGGAAGACGGCAGAATCAAATTTGACGTGAAGGGCCGGCGCCTGACTTCTCAGGAGCGGGCACATTTATAAAATTTGTTAAGATCCGAACCACGGAACAAGGGAAGAGGGATGAAGTTGAATATACGGATTCTGAAGCGTCTGGCGGCGGTATCCTTGTCACTGTCCGTGCTGTCGGGCTGCACCTTCATCAGCGATCCTGTTTCGCGGATGAAGGCGCCGCAGCTCTCCGCCGACAAGGCTTCACTTATGACCGCGATCAACTCGCTGAAGCCGGCCGCTTCTACGCTGATCCGTCCGGCCAATGATGATGACAGCTCTATTTTTACTGTGGATCTGGACAAGGATGGAACAATGGAGACGCTAGTCTTTTATTTGACGAAGAATGAAACGGTGCAGATCCACGGGATGATACTGGCGAAGCAGGAGGATGCCTGGGTCAAGAAGCTTGTGTTTGACGGCAACGGGACAGAGCTGGACTCTGTGGATATCAAGGATGTGACAGGCGACGGCAAGCTGGACATCATTGTCGGCTATTCGCGGGGCGAAGAAAAAGGCATGGTGGTCTACCGCTATTCGGCCGGAGTGCTGGAGGAATTGTTCACTCAGCCATATACGAAATATATCGTGGACGACATGAATGAAGACGGGACCCCGGACATTACGGTGATTAATTTCAAGCGCAATGAATTTGCCACAATTACAACCTATCAGTATAGCGACGGGTTCAAGGTTCTGGATGAACTCGATGATCTGGACCCTTACTTTTATAATTATTACAATATTGTCTCAGGAAAAGTGGCCGAAAATAAAGAAGGTATAGTCCTGGATGCGGCGGTGGATTCCCGTTCGGCTTATACAACAGTGGTTGTAATGGAGAATAACAAGCTGCGTGTAGTAATTCCTGGAGATGCCCGTACCTTCAAGGAAAGAAAAATTGTCAGCGAAGACATTGATGGCGACGGTATTATCGAGATTGGGCTGCTGGAGCCGCCGAAGGGCTGGGAATATTTCGATCCGCAGACGATCCCTTATTTTAACTCTTACTACAAATGGGACGGCAAGAGCGGATTGACCTTTTCGTCCCAGCAGTACCGCGACCCGTCGGACCGGTTTATCATTAATTTCTCGCCCGAATGGTATGAGAAGGTTACAGTGGACACCAAGTCCGTTCTGGATAAATCCCTGAAGTTCATCATGGCGGATACCGGAGAGACGGTTGCCGAGGTATCCTTCTTCTCCCAGGCTGAATGGGACCGCAACAAAAATTCCGGGTGGGAGATGCTGGGAACCGATATGGACAAAATAATCGGCTACCGGGGAGAACTGGAACAAAGCACAAGCGGTGGAGATCATACCAAAATCACCTCGCCAATTGAAAGGAAGGGAATCAATGAGTAAAGTACTGATCCTGGAGGACGAGGAGTCCATCCGGAGTTTTATTGTAATTAATCTCAAGCGCAACGGATTTGAAGTGCTTGAGGCGGCAGATGGAAATGAAGCGCTGCACAAGCTGACGACGATTCAGGATATTGATATCGCACTGCTTGACGTGATGGTGCCGGGAATTGACGGTTTTGAGGTATGCCGGCGGATCAGAGAGACCAATGAACGGCTCGGCATTATTTTTCTGACCGCCAAGGTTCAGGAGCAGGATAAGGTGTACGCCCTCTCTGTGGGGGCGGATGACCACGTCAGCAAGCCGTTCAGCCCGACTGAGCTGATTGCCCGCATCCAGTCATTGCTGCGCCGGGTCAATGTACACCGCGAGCAGTCCGCGAAGGTGTCTTTTCAATCCGGTCCGTTTACGCTTGATCTGATTTCCAAGCAATTCAAACGCAGCGGAGAGGCCATTGAGCTGACGCCAACCGAATTTTCGCTGGTGCAATTTTTCCTTGAGAAGGAGAACACTCCGCTCAGCCGTGATTCGCTTCTTGATCATGTCTGGGGTAAGGAATACATGGGGGACCCCAAAATTGTAGATGTGAACATCCGCCGTTTGCGCCAGAAAATTGAGAATAATCCTTCGGAGCCCGAATATCTGCAGACGGTATGGGGCCACGGCTATAAGTGGAAAGGCCAAGGACAATGATCAAGAAGGGGATGCGCAGACAGATTGTATTGCACTATATTTTTGTCGTATTTGTGGCGCTTCTCCTTGTAGAGGTTATATTCCTCCTGGCGATCCGGACGTATTATTACGACAGTGTCTACAGCAAAATTACGACGCATATCGGCACGGCGGAGGATTTCCTGAAATATGAAATTTCGGGTGAGCGATCGCCTAATCAAATGCAAAAGCTGCTCGATTTCTTCGAAATGGAGTACACCGAACTGCAGGTGCTGACGCCGGACGGCAATATGCTTATCAGCTCCACCGGTTTCCAGCCGGACCGTACCATCACCACAAGCGATGTTCCTGAGGCGGTAGGCGGAAGTGTCGGCCGGTGGGTCGGCCGCCAGGCGGGGACGAATGAGAGTGTCATGGCTGTATCCAAGCTCATGCATATCAATGGACGAGAGACGTACGTGATCAGATATGTTACCTCAATGGAGAGAATTGACAGTGACCTGCTGAACCTGACGCTGGTATCCATCGGCATCGGTGGGGCGGTTATGGCTATAGTTGTCCTGTTCAGCTTCGGCCTGGCCAACTCCATCGTGAAGCCGCTCAACAACATTACTGCCGTCTCCGCCCAGATGGCCAAGGGAAGATTCAACACGCGGATCAAAGGCGATTACAAATATGAAATCGGCGATTTGGCGTCCACATTGAATTATATGGCGGATGAAATCATCCGCAGCAATCAGATCAAGGATGATTTTATCTCCTCCATCTCGCATGAGCTGCGGACTCCGCTGACCAGCATCAAGGGCTGGAGTGAAACGCTGATCTCCGGCGGCTATGATCCTGAAGAGACCAGGCTTGGCATGAGCATCATTTCCAAGGAGAGCGACCGTTTGATCGGGCTGGTGGAAGAGATTCTTGACTTCTCCAAGCTGCAGCAGAATGAAATGAAGCTCTCGATGGGCCATGTAGATGTCAAGGTGCTGCTGCAGGAGACGATCCTGAACATATGGGCCAAGGCAGAGAAGAAACGGATTCATCTGCTGCTTGAATGTGAAGAGACCATCTTTATCACAGCGGATGCTAACCGGCTGAAGCAGGTGTTCCTCAATCTGGTGGATAACGCCGTCAAGTTCTCCCCCGAGGATTCCAGCATTGTCCTGTCTGCACACCGGTTACCGGGCAGTGAAATGGCTGTAGCGGTGCGGGACAGCGGGATTGGCATCAGCGAAGCGCATCTCGCCAGAGTGCGCGACCGGTTCTTCCAGGTCGATTCGCTGAACGGAGGTACGGGGCTGGGACTTGCCATTTCCCAGCAGATTGTCGAGCTTCATGGCGGCAAGCTGGAGATGGACAGCGAGCTTGGCAAGGGCACACAGGTTACTGTGATTTTGCCTATGACCGAAGAGCTTCCGCCCGTAGCTTCCCAGGTGGAGAGCCAGATTTAGCTATAGGTTTAAGATTTAGCGAGTTGTGAGGAGGGGAACGAATGGATGAACACAAGGTACAGCCATCCTCATATTCACGCTCACGCTTCACCATGATCCGTGCCGGTGCTGAGCGGAGCGGGGATGTGCTGAAGCTGCTGAGCGAGGCGGCAGGCTGGATGGAGAGCAAGGGCATCCGGCAATGGACACCCGGACAGTTCAATGATCAGGATATTGCCGCTTATTTTACAGATAGGGAAGTATATCTGGCACTAGACGGCGAAACGGTTGCCGGAATGTTCACCCTGCAGTTCAGCGACCCGCAGTATTGGGGAGAACGCAATGATGAGACCTGCGCATATCTGCACAGGCTTGCTGTAGCCCAAGCCTACAGGGGCGGCGGCCTTGGCCGGCAACTGATTGATTTCGCTCTGCATCAGGCACAGGAGCTTGGCAGCCGTGCGCTGCGGCTGGATACGGTGGCACATAATGTTAAGCTGAACCGGTATTATCAGAGTCTGGGTTTTGGTTATATGGGAACCCGGGATATGGGAGAAGGGCGGCTGGTCAATCTTTATGAGCACGGGGCCAGCGGCGACAATCCTATTCTTTTACGGTATATGGACGAGTCGGATTTTCAGCATATGCAGCGCTGGAGCGTATCGCCGGAATTCCTCAAGCAATGGGCCGGGCCCTCCTTTGACTATCCTCTGGATAATGGACAGCTTATGGAGTATATGCAGGGAGCGAATCATCCTGCAAGCTCCGATAAGCTGATCTACTGTGCAGTTGAGCGAGCAGGCGGCCGGGTTGTGGGGCATCTGAGCCTTGCGCGCATTGACCGGATTAACAGCTCGGCCCGAATCGGCCGCGTGATAGTGGACCCGCAGCTTCAAGGACGGGGAATCGGGCGGGGGATGATTCAGGAGGCGCTGCGGATCGGGTTCCAGGGGCTGGGGCTGCACCGGCTGTCGCTTGGGGCGTTTGCTTTCAATACTGCTGCCATTAGATGCTACGAGAATGCGGGTTTTGTCCGTGAAGGAGCCTCGCGTGAAGCGGCGTTATTCAATGGACAATACACAGATTGTATCGAGTTTGGCCTATTGAACCGGGAATGGCGGTCGCTGGGCTACAGTAAATAAGGGATGGCCGGCTGTTGCTATGTCCTCAGCCGGGCATCCCTTTATTTAAAATATAAAGAGTTGTACGTCATCCATTATTCTTATATTTCCCCACTGAAAAGGCAGCTTTACTCAAGAAGGCAGCCCCTCGGCACGAAGACGGCCGGTCTTCTCATAGACCTCCTGCAGAAGGCGGGTGGGCTGGGTCCGAATGACGGGTTTGGCGGCTATGATCTCTTGAGGACCTACAACGACGATATTCTCCCCGCTGCCCTTGACGACTGCCCCATCCTTAATCACTGCCCCTTCGCCGATAATGGCATTCTCAATCAGCACTCCCCGGCCAATATGCACACCCGGCATGATCACACTGTCCTTGATCAGGCTAAGCTTGCCGACCTCAACACCGCCGAAGACAACCGAGCGCTGCAGGCTGCCTTCCAGCAGGCATGATTCATTTACAAGGCTATCCGGAATGGGGAGCTGAACGCGCGTCTTGGGTACAGCGGGCTTCGTGCGGCGAATCCGGCTGTACATCGGCCAGCGGGAATTATCCAGCTTGAAGCCATTGTCCTCCTGCAGCAGATCCATATGGGCCTCCCACAGGCTGTCAACTGTGCCCACATCGCGCCAGTAACCCTGGAAGCGATAGGCGAACAAGGCATCACTTCCGCCCAGCATTGCTGGAATAACATCCTTGCCAAAGTCGTGGCTGGATGCCGGATCGGCGGCATCGCGCTGCAGATGGGCCTTCAGATAACTCCATTCGAACAGGTAAATGCCCATGGAAGCCAGGTTGCTCTTGGGAACCTGCGGTTTTTCGACGAACCCGGATATCTGAAGCTCCTGGTCCACGTTCATTACACCGAAGCGGCTGGCTTCTTCCCAAGGCACCTCCATCACCGAAATTGTTGCTTTTGCATTCTTGCTGATATGATGGTCCAGCATTTTACGGTAATTCATGTGATAAATGTGATCCGCCGAAAGAATCAGCACATGCTGCGGGTTATGGCTGTCGATGTATGCAATATTTTTATAAATGGCATCGGCTGTACCCGAGTAATGGTCTCTGCCTTCTACGCCGGAAGGAAGCAGCTTTACGCCTTTATCCGTACGGGTGTGGAGCCCCCAGGGTTCGCCCTCGCCGATATGCTGGTGCAGGGAGTCCGCTTCATATTGCGTCAGCACTCCTATGGTATCAATATTGGAATTTACACAGTTGCTGAGAGGGAAATCAATGATTCTATACTGTCCTCCAAAAGGAACAGCAGGTTTCGCCATAGTGGTGGTCAAAGGGGCCAGTCTGCGGCCCTCCCCGCCTGCCAGGAGCATCGCGATGCATTCTTTTTTACTCATTTGTTATCACTCCCATTTTTTTGTCAATGCTTGTAATGTTCACTCGCACCAACCGCTTGAACGCATAGGTGAATTATATTGCTGTATTCCTGAAAAAATTACATTAATAATTTTCTTTTCAGTTATTCCGTTTTCAGCCAGGAAGTCATTTTCAAATCACGCAGATTCGGGTAATGTAGTAGGTGCATCCTATATAAAAAGGTGGTGATGATTTGGCCGATCTTCCAAAAGCAGACAACCTCCCGTCATCTGAGGATATTTACCTTTTTCATGAAGGCACGAATTATCGCAGCTATACGATGCTTGGCGCGCACATTGCCGCTGAAGAAGGAATACCTGGTGTACGCTTTACCGTGTGGGCTCCTCATGCGACATATGTAGGACTGGCTGGTAATCATAACGGCTGGGATGGAACTGAGAATGTGGACTCGTTATATAAGATACCCGATTCAGGATTTTGGAGTCGTTTTTTTCCGGGTATGGAAGCGGGAACTTTTTACAAATACAGGATTGTAGGCCCAAAGGGGGCAAGCTTTCTCAAAGCAGACCCCTACGCATTCAAGGCAGAGGTGCGTCCGGCCACAGCTTCGGTGGTAGCAGACCTTGGGGGCTACACCTGGGGAGATGCCGCTTGGCGGCGGCGAAGCAAGGCTCCATATCAGGCACCGATGAACATTTATGAAATGCATTTTGGCACATGGCGGCAGAAAGAAGACGGAGAATATTTCACCTACCGGGAGATGAGCGGTCTCCTGATTCCTTATTTGCTGGAGATGGGCTACACCCATGTAGAGTTTATGCCGCTGGCTGAGCATCCGTATGACTTGTCCTGGGGATATCAGGGCACCGGTTATTTCGCGGCGACCAGCCGGTACGGTGAACCGCAGGAGCTCATGTATCTGATCGACCAGCTCCATCAGGCGGGGATCGGTGTGCTGCTGGACTGGGTTCCGGCCCATTTTGCCAAAGATGCCCATGGATTAAGAATGTTCGACGGCACGCCGCTGTATGAATATTCCGATCCGCTCCTGGCGGAGAGACCCGGCTGGGGCACACTTTCCTTTGATTTCAGCAAGCGGGAAATCTCCTCGTTTCTGATCTCCAATGCGCTGTTCTGGTTCGAGCTGTATCATATTGACGGTATGCGCGTGGATGCGGTAACCAGCATGCTGAGACTGGATTTCGAGAAGAAGGATCACCAGTATAAAAGAAATGCGAACGGCGGGCTGGAAAATCTGGAGGCCATCCGGTTCATTCAGCAGCTCAACAAGGCCGTCTTCCACTACTACCCAAAAGCCTTGATGATGGCGGAGGAATCCAGCGCCTGGCCGGGGGTTACAGCACCTGTGCATGAGGGAGGACTAGGCTTTAGCTACAAATGGAACATGGGCTGGATGAACGACACGCTGGGTTACATAGAACATCATTTCGAAGCCCGGCCCCATCATCATAATTTGCTGACCTTTCCGATTTGTTATGCATATAGCGAGAATTACACGCTGCCTCTGTCGCATGATGAGGTGGTTCATGGCAAGAAGTCTTTGCTGGACAAAATGCCTGGCTCCTACGTGCAGAAATTTGCCGGCCTCCGGCAGCTCCTGGGTTACCAGATCAGTCATCCCGGCAAAAAGCTGCTGTTCATGGGCGGCGAATTTGGCCAATTCATCGAATGGAAGGATCAGGACCAGCTCGACTGGCTGCTGCTGGATTATGAGAGCCACCGTCATATGCTGGCTTATACCGCTGCACTGAACAAGCTCTACCTGTCGGAGCGGGCACTGTGGGAGCTGGATCATGAGATGGAAGGTTATCAATGGATTGATGCCGATGACAGCGGCCAAAGCGTGATCTCCTGCATCCGCAGAGGCAAGAAACCCGTGGATACACTCGTGATTATGATTAATTTTCAGCCGGTGGAGCGGCGGTCGTACCGGATCGGAGTGCCGCGTCCGGGGACCTATGAAGAGATATTCAGCTCGGAGAGCACCGGTTACGGCGGCTCCGGTCTGCATAATCCGCCAATGAAGAGCATCAAAAAAACATGGCATAACCAGCCGGACAGCATTGAACTGACCGTTCCGCCGCTTAGCTTCCTGGTGCTGAAGAAATCAGGGCGCAAGGCAGCTAAATAAGCTTGGCAGACAATCCGAACTACTTAAGGGGGATATCGTGATATGAAGGTATTATTTGCCGCAGCCGAAGCTGATCCGTTCATCAAAACAGGCGGCTTGGCCGATGTCATTGGAGCTTTGCCCAAAGCGCTGAAGGGTGCGGGAGTAGACGTACGGGTGATTTTGCCAAAATACCGCGGGATACCGGAGAAATTCTCCTCACAAATGGAGCATGTGGCTGATCTGGATGTGCCTGTCGGCTGGCGCAATCAATATTGCGGAATCAAGCGGATTGTCCATGACGGCATTCCGGTCTATTTTATTGACAACGAATATTACTTTGGGCGCGATGGAATATACGGTTACATGGACGATGGCGAACGTTTTGCCTTCTTCAACCGTGCGGTGCTGGAATGTCTGCCGGCGATTGATTTCCAGCCCGATGTGCTGCACTGCCATGACTGGCATGCTGCGGTTATTCCTCTGCTGCTGCAGGGCCATTACCGCCACAACCCATTTTACAGCGGCATGCGCACTGTGTTCACTATTCACAATTTGCTGTATCAGGGGGTGTTCCCTTATTCAGTACTGGGCGAGCTGCTGGGGCTTAGCGACAACTACTTCCTCGCGGTGGAGTATTACGGCAACGTGAACTTTATGAAAGGCGGCATCGTATACAGTGATCATGTGACGACGGTCAGCCCTACCTATGCTGGGGAAATCCGCACTGCGTATTACGGCTATGGCCTGGATGGACTGCTGTCGTCGCGGGCGGATCACCTGAGCGGAATTGTGAACGGCATTGACACCAAAAGCTATAATCCGGCCAGCGACCAACAAATCTACACCCGCTATCGCTCCAATCTCGGCAAAAAAGCAGAGAACAAGACCGCTCTCCAGCAGGAGCTGGGTCTGCCTGTGGCCCCTGAGATTCCGCTGGTAGCCATGGTTACACGTCTGGTGGATTCCAAAGGTCTGGATCTCCTGACCCGCGTACTTGATGAGCTGCTGTATTATGATGACATTCAATTTGTGCTGCTGGGAACGGGCGATGAGTCTTACGAGCGGTGGTTCCGTGAAGCGGCATGGCGTTATCCGGCCAAGCTGTCCTCGCAGATTCTATTCAATGATGCGCTTTCCCGCAAAATATACGCTGCCAGCGATCTGTTCCTGATGCCCTCCAAATTTGAGCCCTGCGGCATTAGCCAGCTTATTGCTCTGCGCTATGGAAGCATTCCGGTTGTACGCGAGACCGGCGGACTGAACGATACGGTGCATGCTTATAATGAGGAGACCGGCGAAGGCAACGGGTTCACCTTCAAGGATTACAACGCCCACGACATGATGTACACGCTCCGCCGGGCGGTGTCCTTTTACCACAAGCCGGAGCACTGGAAAAAAATAACCAAAAACGCTTTTGTCGGTGACTATAGCTGGAGCGTATCCGCGCAGCAGTACATTGACATCTACAACCACATCACCGGATAGTGCTGGACTCACCGTGCATCCGTAATAAAGAAAAGAGACGTCTCGCTGGTCATCATTCCTGACCTTTGGAGCGTCTCTTTTTCTGTTCCTTGTATCTACCTTAACCTCCGGCTTAGAATCCGGTAACCGTAAGGGTCGAGTGAAACATGCATCATCCCATGTACTGGAGCTACAGCGTCGCCGGTGAGCGCATCCTGCCAATCATCAGTTTCCATCGGATGGCTGAGGGTACGGGGCTGCGGCGAGTTATTCATCCACACGGTAAAATGAAGCCGATCATCCGATCGTTCATACACGATGCACGGGTCATTCTGATAAGCCTGCAGGATGCGGAAGCGGCCTTCGCGCAGCGCCTTGTTGGTTTTGCGCAGAGCGATCATCATCCGGTAAAAGTCATACAGCTCACGGTCCTGCTTGTTTTTATCCCACTCCATGCATTTGCGGCAGTCGGGATCTTGCTTGCCGGTAAGACCGATTTCATCTCCATAATAAATGCACGGGGTGCCCATAAAGGTGAACAAAAAGACGACCGCCAGCTTCAGACGCCGCTTATCTTCGCCTACCACCGTCAGCAGACGCGGCGTATCATGGCTGCCGAGCAGATTGAAGACCACTTCATTGGTCTGCTGCGGGTAGCGCATCAGTAAACTGCCGATCCGGTGACCGAAGGTGACCGCGTCCATCCCCCCGCCAAAGAATTCAAGCACCGTACCGGAGAACGGGTAATTCATTACAGAATCGAACTGATCCCCCAGCAGCCAGGTAAGCGAATCGCTCCATACTTCACCAACGATATACGCCTCCGGGTTGGCGGCTTTCACCACTTTGCGGAAATCGCGCCAGAAATGGTGATCCACTTCATTGGCTACGTCCAGCCGCCAGCCGTCCACCTTGATCTCCTTGATCCAGTATTCGGCAATTCCCAGCAAATAGGATTTGACTTCGTGGTTGGCGGTGTTGAACTTCGGCATATTGCCAAAAAAACCGAAAGTGTCATACGTAGGAATACCGTCGACAATTTCGGCCGGGAAGGCGTTGATGTGGAACCAGTCTTTATATACAGAATACTCCCCTTTTTCCAGCACATCCTGAAAAGGCGGGAACTTGTCGCTGCAATGATTGAACACGGCATCGAGCATGACACGGATACCTCTTCTGTGACACTCTTCGACTACGGTTTTGAGCAGAGCATTATCCCCGAAATGAGGGTCAACTCTTTTATAATCGACAATATCGTATTTATGGTTGGAGGGGGAGACGAACAGGGGAGTGAAGTAGATAGCGCTAATCCCCAGCTCCTGCAGATCGCCCAGATGGTCCAGTACCCCTTGCAGGTCTCCGCCAAAAAAATTATCCAGCTTCGGCGTTCCGCCCCATGCCTCAGTTCCCGCAGGATCAATGGATGGGTCACCCTTGGCGAACCGCTCGGTCATAATCTGGTAAAATACGGCATCCTTGGCCCAGTTGGGCACCTGAAACAGGTCGATTTGGTGTATATAAGGAAATTCGTAGAAGTGATTCGGCGGGGGAGGACATTCGGAACGGATGCCGTTGTCGAGCATATACACGTTTTCTTGGCCTTTGCTGACGCGGATCGTGTAGCTGAGGCGTTTATATTTGGGGCGAACCGCGGCTTCCCAATAGTCAAACTTATCGTCCGAGGCGGCTTTTTCCATTTTTATGTCATAAGAGGTATGAGCCCAGTTGTACTTGTCTCCGGTGAGCACTGCTACACAATCCACATCGTCTCTTTTGGTTCGGACACGCAAATGTATAGTTTTTGCATCATAGGCATAAGCCCACTTGTCCCGCGGCACATGGTACATAGCTTCCACAAGCATGCAGACACCTCCTGAAAGTTTTGCAGCATCGTCTTCCGTCAGCCCGCCCCGCGCAGCCTGCTTCGGAAGCCTACGCTTAAGGTTTGCGAGTTATTACCACCAGCCAGGAACGGATGAATCAACTCCGGTTATTCCGGGAGTATTTGGAGATAGTACTCAGTATATACGATTTCCATATTAATAACAGACTTTGTCACAAATTTGTCTTTGCATATTCATACGCGCTGATTTATAATAAATCGGTCAATGGGACAACAACTTAGAGAAATTAGCAGAATTGAGAGAGAATAGGGGAGAATCTAGAGATGAACAAATGGGGTAAACTTTCATTAGGGATGCTGCTTGTAGCAGGCCTTATGACCGGCTGCGGCAACAATAACAAAGAAAATACTACAGCCGAGGGCAGCGGAGCAACTACGAATACAACAGCGGCAGCCAAGACGCTTACACTGGGAACCAGCGCGGATTTTCCTCCGTATGAGTTCCACAAGGTTGTGGACGGCAAGGATACTGTCGTAGGCTTTGATATCGAAATTGCCAAGAATATTGCAGCGGATATGGGCGCTGAGCTGGTGATCAAGGATATGCCCTTTAAGTCCCTGCTGAATGAGCTGTCGAGCGGCAGAGTGGACATGGTGATCTCGGGTCTGAGCCCTACACCGGAACGGGAAAAGGCCGTTGGATTATCCGACATCTACTACAAAGCGGAGCAAGCCGTAGTTGTGCGTGAAGCGGACAAGGATAAATTCGCAACTATGGATTCCCTGAAAGGAACCAAACTTGGGATTCAGACCGGTTCAATTCAGGAGGATATCGCAAAAGGCATTGAAGGTGCAAAGTTAACCTCACTCGCCAAAATTTCCGAGATTGTGATGCAGCTTCAGTCCAACCGTGTGGATGCTTCCATTATGGAAGGGCCTGTAGCGAAGGCTTTCGTTAAGAAGGTTAAAGGCCTGGCGATTACAGATGCCAAACCTGAAGTGGAAGACGACGGTTATGTTGTCGGTGTCAAGAAGGGCAACACGGAATTGCTCGACCAGGTCAATAAGACTTTGACTCGTCTGAATTCCGAAGGGAAAATTGACCAATTTGTAACGGCAGCAAGCGAGCTGGCAGAGAGCGAATAAGGTACAGCGGGTTTTTCCGGCTAAAGCAGCTACATGCTGGCCTGCAGCTTGAGGTTACATTACAGAAAATGGCGGTGATCCGCTGTTTTCTATTTTTTTGGAGACAGGAGGTAATGCCCACAATGAATATATTCGATATGATTATGAATTACCGCGATTTTTTTCTTTCCGGTCTAAAATATACCCTGCTGCTGGCAGTGCTTGGTGTGGTATTTGGATTTGCACTTGGGATTGTAGTTTCCCTGCTGCGGATGTCCAAATGGCGGATTCTGCGTTTTATCGCATCGGCCTGGGTGGAATTTCTGCGCGGTACACCGATGCTTGTGCAACTGTTCATCATCCATTACGGCTTGCCGGAGCTTGGCCTTGAGTTCACACCGATTCAATCAGGCGCTATTACGCTGACTATCAACAGCTCGGCTTACCTGGCAGAGATTTTCCGCGCCGGTATTCAAAATGTCGACCGTGGACAGGTAGAAGCAGCGCGTTCACTGGGGATGAGGCAGGGAATGACGATGCGCTATATCGTACTTCCCCAGGCGCTTAAGAATGTGCTTCCGGCCATTGGGAACGAGTTCATCACCATCATTAAGGAGTCGTCGATTGTATCTATGATAGGTGTTATGGACCTTATGTTTCAGGCCGGCAGCGTCAGCACGATTACCTACCAGGGTCTGAATCCGTATATCATTATTGCACTTATGTATTTTGTTCTGACATTTACGTTGTCCAAGGCACTTGGCATCCTGGAAAGGAGGCTCAATACAGATGATCGCCGTTAACAAACTGCAAAAGCATTTTGGCAAGCTCGAAATTCTCAAAGGCATTGATCTGGAGATCCACAAGGGTGAGGTTGTGGTTGTTATCGGCCCCAGCGGTTCGGGCAAAAGCACTTTTCTGCGCTGTCTGAATCTTCTGGAGCAGCCAACAGGCGGAGAGATTACCTTTGAAGGCCAGTCCATTACAGACAAGAAGCATGATATTAACGTGACCAGAGAGAAAATGGGCATGGTGTTCCAGCAGTTCAACCTGTTCCCGCACAAAACCGTGCTGCAGAACATTATGCTCGCCCCGCTGAAAGTGAAAAAGCAGAAGCCTGAGGAAGCGGAAAAAATTGCGCTGGAGCTGCTGCGCACCGTCGGTCTGGAAGACAAGCGGGATGCCTATCCGGTTCAGCTCTCCGGCGGGCAGAAGCAGCGCATTGCCATCGCCCGCGCACTCGCCATGCAGCCGCATGTAATGCTTTTTGACGAGCCGACCTCGGCGCTTGATCCCGAAATGGTCGGAGAGGTGCTGGAGGTTATGAAGAAGCTGGCCGAAGAGGGCATGACAATGGTTATTGTCACGCATGAAATGGGCTTCGCCCGTGAAGTGGGCGACCGCATCCTCTTCATGGACGGCGGAGTGATTGTGGAAGAAGGCACGCCCTCGGAAGTATTCGGCAATCCGAAGCATGCGCGCACCAAGGATTTTTTAAGCAAAGTTCTATAAATATGCACAAAACGGCCCTGAAAACTTTTTCAGTGGCCGTTTTGCTTTTTGCTGAGGGCAAATGGATGCTATAGTATATAGATGGCCAATCAACTTGAAAAGGAGTACATACAGATGAGAGATGACCTATGCCGGATTGGCATCATTGATATTGGTTCCAACTCCATTCGCCTTGTGATCTATGATACGACGCTGGAGGGAGGCTATAAAATCATCAAGGAGTGCAAATACTCCGCTCGTCTGAGTGAGAAGATCACAAGGGACGGGAGGCTGGAGCGGAAGGACATGGACACCATCGTGCCCGTTCTGCACCAGTTCAAGGAGATATGCAGCGCCTTTGAAGTTGATAAAATCCGCGCCGGAGCCACAGCGGCCATCCGCAACGCGGCGAATTCCTCCGAGATTATCTCCTATCTGTCGGAGGCCTCGGAGATTAATATTGAAGTCATCAGCGGCCATCAGGAGGCTTACTTTGGCTTCTTGGGTGTAATTAACGCCTTTGATGTTCAGGACGGATTTGTTATCGACATCGGCGGCGGCAGCACGGAGGTTACTCTATTCCGGGGACGGCGTTACCAGAACAGCATTTCCTTCCCTTTTGGCGCGGTGAATACGAATCTTATGTTCAGTCAGCACGGGAATTGGAACAACGATCAGGTGCGCAAGCTTCAGGCCTTTGTCACCGGAAGGCTGGTGGAGCATGATTGGCTGAACAGCGGTCAAGGGCTGCCTCTCTACGGGCTTGGCGGAACCCTTCGTTCTCTTGGCAAGCTGGACCAGAAGAGCCGGAATTATTCGTTGCCCAATTCGCACGGGTACACCTTGTCGAGCGAAACCATCGGACATTTCATGGAGACGCTGCCCTTGATTCCGTATGAGAAACGCAAGGATTTGGATGGGCTGTCCAAGAGCCGGGGGGATATCATTGTTTCGGGTCTGATTATTTTTCATACAGTATATCAGTATATCGGCGCCAGCCAGGCATTGATCAGCGGGGAAGGCCTTAGAGAAGGCATGCTGCATGATCTGCTTAAGCCGGAGCAGCCTGTGCGCGAGAGTGCGCTGGAGTTCAGTCTGAACACCATCGTCCGCTTTGACATTCATTCGTCCAAACGGCATTTGGACCATATTTACAAGCTGGCCCTCAGCCTGTTTGACGCTTTTGAGGACGAGACCGACCGGACGGAACAGAGAATGCTGATTTATGTCGCGGTCATGCTGCACCGCACCGGCTCTAATATTAACTATTACCAGTCCAAGCGGCATACGCGTTACTGGCTGATGAATTCACCGATTCGCGGGCTGACGCACCGGCAGTTGATCCTCAGCGCCCTAATCGCCTCGTACAGCACAAAAAGCCGGAAGCAGAAATTGTCCCTGACACACAAGGACATTTTGCTGGCTTCCGACGAAGAGTGGATTCATAAGCTTGGAACGCTGGTTCAACTGAGCATTGCTCTGGATAGCACCGAGATTGGCATTGTGAGCGGGCTGCACGCCCGCCTGCACGGCAATACCCTTGATCTTGCCCTGCAAGGCGCAGGCGAGCTGCTCATTGGGCTGGAGGACATTGAGACTGCCCTCAAAGCCTTCAGGAATGTTTGGGCGGTGAAGGTAAAGCTCGGGTTCCCTTCCAGCGTGTAACATCCATAGCGGCGAACTGGCTCCGGAACGGGGCCTTTTTGTCGTCCGCACGCTCGTAATATCCGTTGGGCTGGAGGAAGCTCGATTTGACATTGTCACTAAGCGTGATGTCCAGAATCTTGACAATCTGCCTGCGGATTTCCTTGTCCTTCACCGGGCACATCAGCTCAATGCGCCGGGTCAGGTTGCGTGTCATCCAGTCCGCGCTGGACAAGTAGACCTCGGGATTGCCGCCGTTCTCGAAATAATAGATCCGCGAGTGCTCCAGGAAGCGGTCCACAATGCTGCGCACAGTGATGCGCTCGCTGAGGCCTTCAATGCCGGGCCGCAGGCAGCAGACTCCGCGGACAATCAGATCAATGGAGACGCCGGCTTGGGCCGCACTGTACAGGTAATCAATAACCTCCTGATTGGAGAGCGAGTTCATCTTGGCGATAATCCGGGCCGGCCGGCCTGCAGCCGCATGCTCGGCTTCGCGCGCGATGAGCTTCTCCAGGGAAAGGCTCATATTGGTTGGCGCCACAATGAAGGAATTCCAGTCATAGCTCGCGGAATAGCCTGTCATCTGGTTGAACAGCTCCGAAGCATCCAGCCCGATCTCGTTGTTTGCGGTGAACAAGCTGAGGTCGGTGTAGGCCTTGGCGGTGCTGTCATTGTAGTTGCCTGTGCCCACATGCACGTAGCGGCGCAGATCCGGGCCTTCCTGGCGGACAATCAGCGTAATCTTGGCATGGGTTTTGAGGCCAACCAGACCATAGACCACATGGCACCCGGACTGCTCCAGCTTGCGGGCCCAGGCGATATTGCGTTCCTCGTCGAACCTTGCCTTCAGCTCGACGACAACGGTGACCTGTTTGCCGGATTCTGCGGCATGGGCCAGTGCGGCAATCAGCGGAGAATTGCCGCTGACCCGGTACAGCGTCATCTTGATCGCTCTAACCTGTTCGTCTTCAGAAGCCTGAGTGATGAAGTCGGTCATCGCGTCAAAGGATTCATAAGGATGATAGACCAGCACATCGCGTTCGCGCAGCACCTCGAAGAAATCCTCGTTCTCATCGAATTCCACCGGATAGAGCGGCTCAATCGGCACTTCATGCAGATAGCTGAAGCCCTTGAGGCTGCCGGCGAAGCCGCGCAGAAACCCGAGATCGAGCGGCCCGTCAATTTCAAAGACGGAATCCTCAAGCTCAAACTCGGCTTGAAGCTGCTCAAGCGCATACGGGTGAATCCCCTTCTGCACCTCCAGACGGGCGGGAACACCGCGCCGGCGTTTACGCAGCTCCTTTTCAATCTCCTCCAGCAAATCCTCCGCGCCTTCCTCGTCAATTGTAAGGTCAGAATTGCGCGTTAACCGGAACTCGCTGACCGCTACGGGCTCATAACCGCTGAACAACGTTTGAATATGATGGCGGATGACATCTTCAATAAAGACAAATTGCCGTTTCTTGCTGTTGGAGCGGTGGGGGAGAGGGATGCATCTCGGCAGATTGGAAGGAATCTGCAGAATTGCGAAATAGGGCTCTTCTTCCTGGCTGTTCTTGCGTGTCAGCACAACCGCGAGATAAATGAACAGGCTGTGCACAAGCGGAAACGGGCGGCTCTGGTCAACAGCCATAGGCGTCAGAACGGGAAAAATAATATCACGGTAATACTGCTCGATCGACATCTCTTGTGCCGGAGTCAGGTCCTCGTAATTCACGAAGACAATCCCTTCCTTGTGCAGAAGTCTTGAAATATCCCGGAACGTCCGGTACTGGTCGGTGATAATTTTGCTCACCCGCTTGATCAGACGCTTGTACAGCCCGGATGGGGTATAGCCGGTGAAATCCTTTTTCGTGTAACCTGCGCGGATCTGATCCTGAATTCCGGCTACGCGGACGCTGATGAATTCATCCAGGTTGCTCGACACAATCGCCAGGAACTTGGCCCGCTCCATAAGCGGATTATCGGGGTCCTGCGCCTCCTGCAATACACGGCGGTTGAATTCGATCCAGCTTAAATCACGGTTAAGATAAGCGGTAGATGGACTGTTGTAGTTGTTTTTTTTCTCTTCTTCGTTCACGTTCGCGGACCCTCCAAGTGCTTCAATATCTTTGTCGTATTCTATCATTTTACTATCTGCTACAAGGGGAAATGTTAAATCTGTGTAAAATATTCGCGAAATTATTCCCCATATGCTGAAAAGTACGGTTTTTTGCCGATTTTATTAAAATTATGTAAAATTACTTCCTTTAATCCTGAGTAAAAGCTCCAAAATTATCAAATTGGTAACAATTACTTGCGCATTGGTTACAAAATTGTGATATATTCAATCCTGTTAGTTAACAAATATCTGCATTTTGGACGCAAGGCACAACAAGGTACATAAGTCCGGAGTTGCAAAGAAGAGGGGCAGCACGTCAATCTTGCCCTGCTATTCACGAAGGAGGCATTTTATGAAGATCAAATTTAGAAAGATTACAGCCTTGGCTGCAGCCCTCGGAGTCAGCGCACTGCTCTACACAGCCCCCGCTCAGGCCGACAGCGTACATATCGCGGGAGAAACTACAACCTATTATACCCTATCTAATCATTATGGCATAAGTGTTGATAAACTTATGAACGCCAATCCGAGCATTGCAGCCTCGAATATTTATCCCGGTCTCAGACTCACCGTCCCGGGCATTACAAATGCCAAGATGGTTGCCGCTGAGCCATCTGCCAAATCCTCTTCAGAGGCTTCTATCTTGAGTGTAGAGCCAAAGTCCAATACGGTTCAAGCATGGGGCAAGGAATTCAACTATGGCAAAGTAATGCAGGTCAAGGCTACTGCCTATTCCTCAGCCATCAGCGAGAATGGCAGTTGGGGGGCCGTAGATTATTTCGGCAATCCGCTCAAGCTTGGAACTATTGCGGTCGATCCAAGTATAATCCCGCTTGGCACTAAAGTGCTCGTAACCGGCTATTCGCATCCGGGTCTGCCTAAGCAGGCATTTCTGGCTACCGCTATGGATACAGGCAGCGCAATCAAAGGCAACCGCATTGATATCTTTATTCCCGGCAGCCAAAGTTTTGTATCGGATTTTGGATTTCAATATGTACAGTTGTTTTTTATCGAATAATAGGACCGGGCAAGAGCTACAGATACAAAAGGAAACGAGGAATCCCGCAAGGGCAGGAATCGTTTCCTTTTTTTTGATAACAACGGTCTACTTTTCTTTTTTCACCTGAAGCATCTGGGGGACGGTTACGAAGGTGTAGCCCCTATTGCGCATGATGCTGATCACCTCCGGCAGCGCCTGAATGGTTCCGCGCAGATTGCTGCCCCGGCCGCCGCCGCCGTGCTGGAGAATGATCGCCCCTTTGCCCGCATGGGATACGATATTGTTTCTGACCTGGGACTTTGAGAGCCCTCTCCAGTCAAGGGAATCCACATTCCAGTTCACCAGCTTGTAGCCGTGGGCCTTCGCCCATTGTAGCTGCTGCTCATTGATGTCGCCATAGGGAGGCCGGATAAGCCGCGGTTTATAGCCTGCCAGAGCATCAATAATATTTTCCGTACGGATAATTTGCGACCGGAATTCATTTACGCTGATCTTTCCGAACTGAGGGTGGTTGTAGGAATGGTTGCCCACCGCATGACCTTCCTGGATGATCCGCTTCACGAGATCAGGATGTTTCGCCGCACGGCTGCCGACTATGAAAAAGGTGGCTTTTACATGATGCTTGCGCAGAACGTTCAGCACCTGGGGGGTGAACCTCGGATCAGGCACATCATCGAATGTAAGCGCAATATGTTTGCGGCGCGGCCCCTGGGTTTTGATCGTTTCAGGGTATTTGCGGATCAGTTGGCTGAGGGTCAAGCCTTTGACCCGCTCCCGTTTATGTGATTGCGCCGACGCAGAAGAGGAGCCTGCCGGGAGAACCTGATCCTCCCCGGACTTTCCATTGGTGGCATTGATGTTGCTTAGCTGAGGGATTGGGTTCGAATCCGCCGGAATCGCGGCAGCCAGCTCCGCTTCAGAGGCCGGACTGAGCAGGAATAATAACACAATTGCCAGAATGGGCAGTTTTCGGCTTAGCTTCAGACCATTCACAAGCAGCGCCTCCTTTTTTGTGATCCTGCAATCCGTTATTGTCTTATCTTGTTATCTCCAATAAAAGCCGGATTTATGCTGTAATTCCAAGAGCTCTGATTAAGATTTATCGAGGCGGAAAATACGTGTATACTAAAATGAAACGGGAGATTGTCCCCGGCCACAATTCGCTAATCACGGGAAGGAAGGAACGTTCAATGCCGGATTTATTTGCACCCTATGAATTAAAGGGCCTAACCTTAAAAAATCGTGTAGTTATGCCCCCAATGTGCCAATATGCTGTAGAAAAGCAGGATGGCATGCCAAATGATTGGCATTTCGTGCATTATGTCAGCCGCGCCGTCGGAGGCACAGGCTTCATTATTGTTGAAATGACAGGTATCCATCCCGATGGACGGATTACGAACAAGGATACCGGGATCTGGGGAGACCACCAGATTGAAGCCTACCGCAAGCTCACAGAAGCCGTTCATGCCGGGGGAGCCAAAATCGGAATTCAACTGGGCCATGCCGGAAGGAAAGCTCTGGATGCGGAGCCTCCGGTGGCTCCCTCGGCAATCCCGTTTGATGCCCAGTCCAAAACTCCGCGGGCGCTCAGCAAGCCTGAGATCGCTGAACTGATCGAGGCTTACCGTGAAGGCGCCCGCCGTGCGGTTGAAGCCGGCTTTGATACAGTGGAGATTCATGGAGCGCATGGCTACCTGATTCACCAGTTTCACTCGCCGCTGACCAATGTCAGAGAGGATGAATATGGCAGTGACCCGGTATTGTTCGGAGAACAGGTTGTGCAAGCCGTTAGGGATGTACTGCCGGCTGAAATGCCGCTGCTGATGAGAGTCTCCGCTAAGGAATATGTAGAAGGGGGCTATGATGAGGACTATGCACTGGATGTTTGCCGCCGCTATAAGGCTGCCGGAGTGGATATGTTCCATGTATCGTCAGGCGGTGAGGGTCCTATTGGCTCGAACGGCGGTCCCAACGCTGGTCCTGCTTATCAGGTCGATCTCGCTGAGCACATCCGCAGCGGCCTGCAAATTCCGGTAATTGCTGTAGGACGTCTTGAATCCTATGAGGACGCACAGTCTATTGTCTCCGAGGAGAGGGCAGAGCTGGTGGCGGTAGGCAGAGGAATGCTCAGTGATCCTTACTGGGCGCTGCATGCGGAGGAAGCGCTTGGCGGTGTGGAGAAGTCGAGCGTGCCTGCAGCGTACGAACGCGGAGTTTGGAAAAGAAAATGAACCCTGAGAATGTGAACTAAGTCACAGATTTTAAGCCCCTTCTAAGGCATGGTTAATAAGATAAAATTTGAAGGAGCTTGATAACGTGGCGACGGTGATTAGTAACGAGCGGCTGACAGATGGAGTGTATCACCTTCGGGTTGAAGGGAATTACGGCGGTACAATGGGGCAATTCTACATGCTGCGGGCATGGGGAGCCTATCCATTGCTGTCCAGACCGCTTAGCATACATCAAGTAAATGACAATGGTGTCGAATTTCTTTATCATGTGGTAGGTGAAGGCACGAAGATTCTGGCAGAGCTTGAGCCTGGGGCCGCGCTTGAACTTGAAGGTCCGTTCGGTAACGGATTTCCTGCTGTGGAAGGAAAGGTAGCCTTAATAGGTGGAGGGATCGGAATTGCTCCGCTGTATTACTCTGCGCAGGAGCTTCCGCAAAGCGACATTTACCTGGGCTTCAGCCGTGAACCCTTCCGTGTGGAGGCATTCCGTCCTCTGGCTGCCGAATTGACGGTGAACGTCGGCGGTCTGGTGCTGGACAGTGTCGACTTCACCAGCTACGATCATATTTTCGTCTGCGGTCCGCAGCCGATGCTGAAAGCCGCACAGCAAAAAAGCATCGCCGCTGAAGCTGCCGGCAAGAGACCTAATGTGTACTTGTCGCTTGAGAACCGCATGGCATGCGGAATCGGCGCTTGTCTCGTCTGCAGCGTTTCCTGTCGTGACGGACAGCGCAAGGCTTGTGCCGACGGTCCGGTATTCCTGGCGGAAGAGGTGGTCTTCCATGATTAATATGACAGCAAATATTGCAGGTGTTCATTTTAAGAACCCGGTTGTTATGGCTTCAGGTACCTTTGGCTTCGGCCGGGAATATGGCAAGCTGTATGATGTGTCGCTCCTGGGGGGCATCTCCGGCAAAGGGCTTACGCTCAACGCCAAAGCGGGAAATCCCGGAATTCGCGTATATGAGACGGCGTCCGGCATGCTGAACAGCGTGGGCCTTGAGAATCCGGGGGTGGAAGCATTTCTGGCCAAGGAGCTTCCTTACTGGGAGACTCTGGATACCGCGCGTATTGTAAATCTTGGCGGCAACACGCTGCCGGATTATGTGCTTGGCGCCGAGCTGATCCAGCGTGATGCCGATGCCCGCAGCGCTGCCGGCAAGCCTGCTGTAGATATGATTGAACTGAACATTTCCTGCCCCAATGTCAAAGAAGGCGGTATCGCCTTTGGAGTCAAGACTCCGGCAGCGCAGGAGGTTGTACGTGCGGTAAGAGCTGCTACCCGGCTGCCGCTGGCTGTGAAGCTGTCCCCGAACGCCGAAGACATCGCTGAAATGGCCGAGATGTGCCAGGAGGAGGGGGCAGATGCCGTCTCACTGATCAATACGATCTCCGGGATGAAGATAGATGTCCGCCGCCGCCGCAGTGTGTTCAATAACTTATATGCCGGATTGTCCGGTCCTGCGATCAAGCCGGTAGCGCTGCGTATGGTGCATCAGGTGGCGAAGCGGGTATCCATTCCGGTCATCGGCATGGGCGGAATCACTTCAGCTACAGATATCATTGAATTCATCATGGCCGGGGCAACGGTCATTCAGGTGGGAACCTATAACTTCATGAATCTGCGGGCAGGCAGTACGCTTGTCGATGAATTGCAGCAATTCATGATTGAGGAGAATATTTCATCGCTGGACGAAATCCGCGGCATCATATAAGATAATCCAATTAATTCCTCCACCTTAAGATGTCTTTATCTATCCAAGGTTCATATCATGGGAAAGGGGAGATTCTGCATGACTGCACCAGCGTTTCATCCGGACGATATTGAGCTGACTGCTGTGGAGGTTGGCCGTGATCTGCTGCTGCTCATTACCGGAGGCGTCCGCCATATTGGCGCTGCCAGCACGGCTTATCTAGAAGATGGCGTAGCCAAGGTATCCACTTCGGCAGTCCCCCATCACAAGGAGCACACGATCAGCGAATCCGCTGCGCTCAAAGCGGCTGCTGTACTGAACAGAACAGTTACGGTAGTGATGGGCATTCACTATGACAATTTGAGCAAAGAGGGCATAGCGCAGGTTGTGGAAACCGTGAACCGCAAAATAGATCAATATTTATCTTGGTAAAATTTGAAACGTTAATGAATCTTCCTGCGTAATAGATAACAAATAAGCATTTAACTTAATTTTGGAGGAATGAACCATGTCTATATTTAAAAGATTGCGTGATCTGACGATGTCCAATGTGAATGCGATTATTGATAAAGCGGAAGATCCTGTGAAAATGACGGATCAATACATCCGGGATATGACCGAGGATCTGGAGGATGCCGAGAAAGCGGTAGCCGCCCAGATCGCCATCGAGAAGAAATTCAAGCAGCTCTATGAAGAGCAGGAAGCGCTGGTGAACAAACGCAACCAGCAGGCGCACACCGCTGCCCAAGCCGGCAATGTGGATCTGGCCCGCCGCGCACTGGAAGAGAAGAAGGCCGCTGAAGCCAAGCTTGCAGAATACAAGGTCAGCTTCGATCAGAATAAGGCATCGGCAGACAACCTGCGCGACAAGCTTGAAGAAATGCGCAAACAGCTTACAGAAATGAAGAATAAACGCGAAACGTTGGTTGCGCGCTATAATGCGGCCAAGGCGCAAACGGAAATCAACAAAGCGATGAGCGGATTCAGCTCCGATTCGGCTTCTGCGGGTCTCAAGCGGATGGAAGAGAAGATGCTGCAGGCTGAAGCTCAGGCTGAAGCCAGCAACGAGATGAGCTCCGGCAACAGATCGCTGGATGACGAATTCGAGAAGCTGGGCAAGGATCAGGCTGTGGAAGATGAGCTGGCCGCGCTGATGAAGCAATACGACAAACAATGACATACCCGGCATAAGCCGGAAGCAAAGCTGATGTTCACAGGCGAAGGAGAGAAAGAGCGGTTTCTCCTTCGCCTTCTCTATGCTGCCCGGGGAGGGCAGGCAAACTGACAATCGGGGGCTAAAGCAATGGATTTCCATACTCTGGCGTCAATGGTGGTATGGACGGTGTGCGGCGCAGTACTGCTGTGTGTGCTGATGTTCGTGGATTCGCTGTTTACCCGTTACAACGATGTAGAGGAGCTCAAGGCAGGCAATATGGCGGTTACTACCAGATTCGTGCTGAAGCTTTTGGCACAAGGCTGCATCTTATCGTCCTCCATTGCCGCTTCGAACAGTTTGGGAGATGCAATTGTAATCTCCATAGTCTCCTTTATTCTTTTATTCTCTCTGGAAAAAACAGTCGAAATGCTGCTGAGCCGCTGGGGCAAGCTCGATCTTGACTATGGCACCCAATTGGGCAAAATAGGCTATGGGCTGCTGGCAGGCTCGCTGCATTTGACCGGGGCCTTGATTATAGCGGCATTTATACTAAACCTGTAAAAGGAATGATGGAGTTTGAGTATATGGAAGCGTATTGGTAATCTATTCTCGAAGCCGGAGGCTCCGCCCGCACCGAAAAGCATGCTGAACCTGTCTCCGGGTGACATCTGCGAGATCTCGCTGGTTACCTACGAGGTAACGGGCCGGACCCAGACCAGTGGCCGCAATGCCGTGGTGTTGACCTTGCGTGACGGCAGCCGTATTGCCTATCTGCATATTGAGGAGCGGGAGCAACTGCAATACGGGCTGTACCAGCCGATTGACGGGCGATTGGATAATCCCGCTGAGGTCCCGGCAACTCTGGAACTGGATGATTACACCTACTATTTGGAGGAAGAATACGAGGGATACTCCGAAGTGAAGGGTCAGACTCCTTATATGAACGGCGGACAGCAGCATGTCTGGCAGTACCAGTCCGATGATTCCCGGCTGCTGCGCGTGGAGTGGCAGAACGGCCGCTTTATGCTGTACGAAGGTGAAAAAGTCATCCCGGGTGATGTAAGGGTGATCCGGGCGAATTAAGAGGGTTACTTACCGAAACGGCTGTATGGTCCATGTAGAGGACGAATCGGCCGTTTCTTTTTTATTGTATGAATTGAGAACGTGTGTTCCTTGTGCTAAGATGAGAACATAATGGCAGAAGGGAGTGAAATAGAATGGAAATAGAGAAGAAACCACTTGTGGAATTTTTGCTGAAGGCTAAAAATGCGACGTATGCCGCTCAAGGTGACGAGGCTTCGGTTCCGCCATTGCTTGAAGGATACCGGCAATTGGAATACGTGGAAGGAGATTATTTCTACCGGGATGTATATGTGGGGATGGCCTATTTTGCCGGACAGGAAACGATATACTTCCATGGACAGCCCATCTGGTCAATGACATACGGTGGGGGAACACTAAAGGAACTGAGCCTTGATGAGGTTAAGGATACATATGCTTTTTTGAGACAGGCGATGCGCCGGGTAGCGGAAGATCATCCATACAGAGGCCCGCACACCTTCAGTGCAGGAGTGTATCAATATTTTGACGTAAATGAGGGGGATATGGAGCGTTTCTCGGGGAAAGAGAAGATATTACGGCAGGGGACGGAGATCTATTCACTGCAATATTGCGGTGGATTGATCTGCTGATGGTACAATATTAAGAACTGCCCGTTGAATTCAGTAATTGAAATATGACTTTCCGGTTCTCCATGATTGACGCGGCTTTATAACGGGATACGAGACAGAAGAGGTAGGTTGACATATGAACAGCAAAGAAGAAGCAATGGATGCTAGATTTCGCCGAAAAGCACTTCACGTTGAAGAAGCCCAGTCACGGGTTATGAAGTATGCGCAACTGATGGAAATGGAAGAGGTACCGCTCAATGACAGTACCGGTCGTTATTTGGCCGAGCCAGTGTATGCACCTCATCCGTTTCCGGCGTTTAACCGCTCGGGGATGGACGGGTATGCGCTCATCGCGGCAGATACAGAGAAAATCGGGGAAGATGGTCCAATCTGGCTGGACGTCGTGGACGACATCCCATGCGGGGCGGTGCCTAGTGCCGATATCCGGAGCGGGACGGCTGCGCGGATTATGACCGGGGCTCAGGTGCCGGCGGGTGCAGACACCGTTGTTATGCTTGAAGCAACGGAGAGCAGGGAAGCCGGGGGCATAACTCAAGTGGGAATCCGCAAAATGCAGGAGGCCGGGTGTAATATTACTCTGAGCGGCTTTGAATTGAAGCAGGGGGAGCTTGTGCTGCCGGCCGGAAAGATCATAACGGCGGGGGATATTGCTGTTCTGGCCGCCTTTGGCATGCCTGTTGTGAAGGTGCGGCGCAGACCTAGAGTGGGGATTTTTGCAACCGGGACCGAGCTGCTGGAGGTGCATGAACCGTTAGCTCCCGGCAAAATCCGCAACAGCAACTCTCCCATGCTGGAAGCACTGGTACGGGAAAGCGGCGCGGAGCCGGTCATGCTCGGTGCAATCGTTGACGATATTGAGCTGGCGCGGAGCAAGGTGCAACTGGCGCTGGAGTGCTATGATCTGGTGATTACCACTGGCGGTGTATCCGTTGGAGATTATGATATTATGGGGGATCTGGTCCGCGAGAACAGCGGAGACATGCTGTTCAACAAAGTAACGATGCGCCCGGGAAGCGTGACAACCGCTGCTGTACGCAGCGGCAAGCTGCTGCTGGCCTTGTCAGGCAACCCGGGAGCCTGCTTTGTCGGCTTTCACTTGTTCGCCCGGCCCGTTATCGGGGGAATGCAGGGAGCCGGGAAGCCCTTCCTGCCGGAATGGACGGCGGTGCTTGGAGCGGATTATGCCAAAGTGAACAACTATACCCGGTTTGTCCGTTCCCGTCTGGAGATTCAAGAAGGGCAAATATACGCTTATCCGGCCGTCATTGATGAATCTTCAGTAATGGTTACGATCAAGGACAGCGATTGCCTGGTAATCGTTCCCCCGGAAGAACGGGGGTTGAAGGCAGGGGCCCGGGTGAAGTTGCTGAAGCTGCCCGGCGACATTCGCGGCTGAACAGACGGAACCGGATCAAGTGAAAGGTGGAGAAGCCGGGAATGAGGCGGCGGAGGCAAGAGCCTATAAAGAGCAGCTTGAAGACATTAAACACTGGAGACGTTAGAATCAGCGTGGGGAGAGGCCGCGTTATTTCAGGTAGCGAGAACAGTGGAAGCAGAGTGGTTCACCGTATTGCCCGAAGCAACGTGGATAGATGTTCGATGCAAGCGATGAATTCTACAGCAGGCTTTGCTGCCCAACCCGTGAGCCTGCAGCCAACAGAAGGCGATACTGCTTCGCCCGCCGTGTGCCAGATTGTCGGCTACAAGAACAGCGGCAAAACTACGCTGATCTGCGGGCTGATTCCGCTTTTGCGGAGGAAGGGCTGTACGGTTGCTGTGATCAAGCATGACGGCCACGATTTTGATATGGATCATGAGGGAACGGATACCTGGAAGCAGCGGCAGGCCGGAGCTTCGGCAGTGGCTATTACAAGCGGTAAGCGTACTGCAACAATTGAGGAACGCGCCAGCAGCCTGGCTGAGCTGATTGCCGCTTTTGCAGATTACGATTATGTGCTTGTGGAGGGCTTCAAGCAGGAACCGTATCCCAAGATCGGACTGATCCGCCGTGAAGCGGATGTCTCACTGCTGAACGAGGTGAGCAATTTGTCGGCAATTGCGTTCTGGAGCACGGCAGCGGATGCCGCCTCGCTCCCGCAGACGCCGCATATCAGCCAATTCAGCGTTAACGACAGCGTGGGAATTGCCGAATTTTTGTGGCAGCAACGCCATTTCTTTCAAAATTTCAACATATGAAAAATTCACAATAGAAAATCCAAAAAGCTACCCCGAACCTCTAACAATACGTTTCCTAAAAGCTTTGTCACAAAGAACAGCGGCCCATTCTCCCAATGAAGGAGATGGGCCGCTGTTCTACTGTCCTGGCATGTATGCAGGAAGCAAGCCAATACTAATTGAGAAAGCAAATTTACAAGCCGGTCCAGTGCGCAGGGTATGTCAATGCGGCTGGAAGCTTAGTTGAAGCATCGCCCTTCGCCGCATTGAGCTGCGATTGGGTCAGAAAGAGAGTGTCTGTAAGGTCGGCGCCGCATAAATTCGTATCGCGGAAATCCGCTCCGATGAGATCCGCTTCCCTCAGGTCAGCCCCGCTGAGATCCGCCGCAATCAGATAGGCGCCGCGCAGGCTGACACAGCGTAAATCGGCTTTTTTGAGCTTGGCTCCGATCAGATCTGCTCCCCGTCCATAGTTCTTGGGGCGTTTGGGAGCATTTTTGAGCTGACGCCGCGCGGCCTCACGTGCAAGCTCGCTGGTCCGCAGAAGCAGCTCATTAATCTCTCCCCGGTGTGCCGGCACGTCCACCTGCAGCAGCGCTTCAGGCGGCAGCAGGGTCAGCCGTTCAGTCTCCTCTAGTAGTGAGCGGAGCTGGCTGTGAATCGTTGCCGCAGACTGAAGGGATAGAGCTTCGGTCAGATATCTTAGCAGCTCATGAAGATGGCGCATAACCGGGAAGACCTCGAACATTTGTGAAGCGGTATGCGGAGCCTGACGCCAGTCTTGCCCGCCAAAGGTCACATGAGAGACCTTGGGACCGGCTCCGAAGCATTCGTAGACGGTGCAACCCCGGAATCCTTTGGACCTTAGCTCCGTGTGGATGCCGCAGCGGAAATCAGACCGCAGATTGGGACAAGGCTGTCCGGCGTTTTTATGAATGGCAAAATCCGATGAAGCAGCAAAAGGCAATGCGGCGCAGCATAGGCCGAAGCACTCCTCACAGCTTGACTGCAGAGCGGTGTGGCTAAGATCCGGTGACGAAGATAGAAGTTCATGTTGGTGAGGTTGTTGAGGCATTTGAGGCAATGGACTCCTTCCAGATGGGGAATCAGTTCTCCAGACGCCGTTCAATCGCCTCGGACATCGTTTTGTCCGTAAGGTGGGCGTAGACCTCAGTCGTTTCCGTTGAGGCGTGTCCGAGCTGTTCCTTCGTTTTATAAATATCATTTTGCAGATAATAATCCGTGGCAAACGAATGGCGCAGCTTATGTACAGTCAGATAAGGCTTGCCGAACCGCTTGGCGTATTTGATGATCATTTCCTGAATCGCCCGTTTGGTCATCCGTTTGCCTTCCTGAGTGCCGTTCGGCAGCGCGATGAACAGAGCTTTTTCCCGTTTGGGCGTTTTGTAGCGGGACTGCCGCAGCCCCAGATAGAGCGAGAGGTCATCTTTGGCCTGTTCACGGAAGTAGACCGGAGTTTTGAACGTTTCATCGTTATTACCTTTGCGGTAGACGTACAGCAGCTTGTTGTTCACATCCAGATCATCCACGTTCAGATTGACGACTTCAGAGACGCGGAGGCCGGAATTGAGAATGAGGCTGGCGATACAGGCATCGCGCTCACGATTGAGCTGAAAGGAGTAATAGGCCTGCTTGTTGGCTTCAACGTCGCGCCCATAGCCTTCATAAATATAGCCAATGAACTCCAGCAGCTCGTCTTCCTCCAGTATTTTGCCTTTGAGCTTGGCGGCAGTGTCCTTCGGCTTGTGAATGCGTTTGATCTCCACCTTGGCCATGACATTGCGTTTCAGCAAAGGATAGAAGTTCTCGTCTTCGGCGATTTGACTTAAATAGTGGAAGAGAGAACGGAGCGCAGACAGCTTGCGCGACACAGTAACTTTGGAATTCGTGCCCTCGGCACGGGTAGTCAAATGCAGGCGGAATCCGACAATACTGTCCATGTGGAGCGTCTCCAGATCAAGCAAGGTTATTTCGGAGAGACTTGCAGCTTGAGAGAGCCCCTCTGCCCGCAGCCAGCCAAAGAATGATTCGTAATCCCGAATGTATTCCAACAGAGTAGAGGGCGACAGATCCGGACGTTTATAGTCGATGAACTGCTGTACAAACCATGGCATATGCAGCACTCTTTGATCGAGATGTATGCGGTCATTCATTTTTTGGATGCTCAATGTGTTGCTCACCTGCCTTTTGGATTGCTGTTTACTTGCGGAGTTCTCTTTCCATTTTACCATGTTTTGTGAATCTTGGCCGGATTTCGAAGTAGCCTCGGGGGGCTTGCCTTGCTCCTGTGGTGACAAAGATATAGAATGTGTAATAAAAAGTGAATCATAGAGGTGACCTATGGAACTTGGAATTGAGCTGGTTCCCAAAGAGCAGCGCCATACCATCAGCAGGCTGATGCAGTTTTATTTATATGACTTTACCCGTTACCTGGAGCTTGAGGTGGACCGGGACGGCGCTTTTCCGTCCTATCCCGGACTTGAGGCTTACTGGAACAGCGGTACCAATAAATTTGCCTATCTATTTACCGTGGACGACAATATCGCCGGATTCGCGCTGGTGGACCGTCTGCTGCGCAGCCCGGAGGGACAGTTCTATATGACAGAGTTTTTTGTGATGCAAAAATACCGCCGCAGCGGAGTAGGCACGTGGGCTGCACACCGGCTATTCGATATGTTTCCCGGTGATTGGAAGGTGTCGCAGATCCGGGCCAATACACCTGCACGCACTTTCTGGCACCGGGTGATTGGCGATTACACTGGCGGGGCGTTCCAGGAACGCTTCAATCCCAAGCAGGGAAATCCCAGTCAGTACTTCAGCACATTAAGCATTAATAGGGTTAATAAGTAAAAAGCCTGTCAGAAGCGGAATGGACAAGACAGAATCCTTCGTAAAAAAGAAAATATGATCTACCGGGCGCAACTTGTAAGGATTTCCAGCGTCTGTTAGTTGAGGTGATTCTACATGCTGGGCATTCAAAAAATAGTCTGGATTGGTTGTCTATCCGCACTGGCAGTACTTGCTTCAGGCTGCACTAATGGTGCAGATTCCAAGAACACAGACGCGTCAGCCCGTCCAACTGCAGAGGCGGTTGTCTCTTCATCGGCTGTACTCACTCCAGCTATTGTTGAGGTGACTCCACGCCCTTCCGCACAACCGGTATCGTTGTTTGCAGGCGGAGTACCTGAATACGACGGTTCAGGACGGGCGTATTTGACGGGAGGAACGGAGCTGCAGGCGAATTATTCTGCGGATCAACATCAGCCGCTGGCGTTGTTTATGCCGGAGCAGATGATTCGTTTTGAGCAGAATGCCAGAACCGCCTGGGGAACTCCGGATAAGCAAAACTGGATTGTTTTTAAACCAGTAAGCAATGAGAATACAGCCGAACCAAAAGTGGATAAGACAGATTCAGACGGGAGCAAAACCGCATTGCTTCAGTACAAGGAATATCAGGGCAGCTACTCAGAGAACGATGGCAGGGTGGACGTGTTCCTTTTTACAGCAAAGGGACAAGAGTACCACGCGCAAATCCGGACCACTGCTGAGCAGAGGGAAAAGCTATTGCCGCTGTTTGTCGATATGCTGAGGGAAGTTCAATACATGAAGAAGCAGCCACCGCTAGTTGCCGGAGTTTTTGTTCAGAAGCCGGATGTCGGAAAGGGCAAAGAGAACAAGCAGATGCTGCAGGAGGTAATGAACTGTCTGGAAGCCATTGCCACTCAAGATAAGCAAAAGTTTATGAAAACGATGTACTCACCGGAAACGGGGGAATATTTGGGTTTTTATTTTGACAATAGGGTTGCTTACCGTTTCAATGAGATCACTTATGCCGGAATCCCTGCCAAAGGCACGCAGAGGGCGGATTTTAACGTTGCCTATCAATCTATGACGGATGAAGGCTATCTGGCGGATAGAAGCAATACCATTTCTTTGCTGCGCAATAAGCAGGGGGAATGGAAGGTTGCCAATATTGATTAACACGACAACAACCTTGAAACCATTAGTACAGCTACTGCATTTTGGCTATCATCAGGCGGTGAGCTGTATTTTTCCTGTTGCGATTTTTGGGACTTTGGCTCTTTCCAGCTTAATCAAGCTACCATTTATTTACCGTTATGATGCCGTTCTTATTATCCTGCTTGCAGTGCAGTACCTTATGTACCGCAGCGGATTAGAAACACTCGATGAGATTAAAGTAATCTGTATCTTTCATGGTATTGGTCTGCTGCTGGAAATCTATAAGGTCAGAATGGGATCATGGTCATACCCTGAGCCTGGACTTACGAAGTTATTTGGTGTGCCGCTCTATAGCGGATTTATGTATGCGAGTGTCGCAAGCTTTATGTGTCAAATATGGCGCAGACTGAGGATGGACATGACCGGCTGGCCGGGGCTGACTTCTGCGGGTTTATTAGGGGGAGCCATCTATCTGAACTTTTTCACACATCATTTCATTCCTGATTTCCGTTGGTTGCTGACAGGGCTTGTGCTCATTGTTTTTTGGAGAACTTGGATTATATATCGGGTGCGGACTACTACTTATCGGATGCCCTTGACGCTGGCTTTTTTCATCGTAGGCTTCTTCATCTGGTTAGCTGAAAATATAGCTACATTCTTTAATGCATGGAAATATCCTAACCAGCACCACGCCTGGCATCTGGTCAGCATCAGTAAGATCAGCTCATGGTTCCTGCTGGTAATCATTAGCGTTATTATTGTTGCCCAGCTAAAACATGTAAAAGCTAGCCGGAAAACGTAGGATTCATGGTCGAGCGGGATTAGGCGAACGGGCAGGATACTGCTAATTTTAAGAGTAGGAAGAGGATGGTTTCATGGAGGGTGACATAACTATTATTATGTTAATCTACCGAGCATCAATAGAAGCCTGGAGATCCCCGGTTTAAGGGTGGGTACCTCCGGGCTTTGTTTCGGTTTTAGCGTCTGCAGCCAGCGGGGTTACCCAGATTTTGAATAATAGCCCGTTGCTAATAAAGTCGTAATCTGTATGCACATGAAAACTGGGTGGAGAAATCGTATTCTTCCGTATCAGCCCGTATAGCAAAACATGAGCCAGCATCCAGTTCGTTGTCTTGTAACCGGTGTAAAGGTGGCCAATTTCATTGTAAGGACTGCTTGTTACCCATTCGAATGCTTCGTGAAAAGTGTCTACGTTCATGGTTTCTGTGTACCAGGCTATATCTTGCATATTGACCCACTTCAATTCCTTATTTGTATTATTATAGTAAAACATCTTCGTGACAAGGCGAGAACGGGTGCAAAAAAGATTTTCACACCTGATTCTTATCGTCAAAGTATATCAACGTCAAATACAACATTTCTCATTTCCCATATTTATACTATGGGATTTTCTTACTTTCATCTATACTGTTCTCGAAAGAACTCGCGGATTTCCGTAATGTTCTTTCGGGAGTGTAGAACGACCGGCTCAATCAGTACGATGTGAGAAGTTCTTGTTCTATAAGAGATTCAAGACCAATCAAATGGAGTTTAGAATTCAACGTGCTACTGGTTTTTAGATTGTGTTAATTTGTCTAATAGTGAACTCAATTCAGAGAGAGGGATGTAATTTGAAAAGAAACGTATTATATATTGAAGATAATGAAAAAATAGGCAGTTGGGTAAAAGAAGAATTGGAACAGCGAGGATTTTCAGTTCAGTGGCTGCTATCTGGTGAAGGAGCGGAAAAAGTAGTAAATCAGCATGAAATCGTTATTTTGGATATCATGTTACCTGGTTTAGACGGTTTTACTGTGGGTAAACGATTAAAAAAGGCAGCCCCTGCTATTCCGATTTTGCTGTTATCTGCCCGGACATCGATAGATGATAAGGTAGATGGTTTACAGTTTGCTGATGACTATTTAACGAAGCCATTCCACACGGATGAATTAGTTGCAAGATTAGAAGTATTAATCCGTCGAAGGGGTGTAACACATCCCGGACGCATTTCATTAGGAAATCATATTGAAGTTGATTCAGAAGTCCAAATGGTATTTGATAAACGCACAGGAGAAGAAATTATTTTGACTGGGAAGCAACATCAAATCTTAATGTACTTCTTACGCCACCCTAATCAGGTTTTAGCCAAAGAGCAAATCTATGAAGCCATTTGGGATGAAGCCTATATCACTGGTGATAAAACACTAATGGTGCATATCCGTAGACTGCGTCAAAAGCTGGAACGCAACCCGGATTCCCCGGAGATTATTGAAACGTTGAAGGGAATAGGCTATCGGGTGAAGCTATGAAACAGACCAGATCATTATTTCGCCGTTTTCTAAAAGTGCATTTTCTATTTATCTTTTTGCCTCCGATTGTGCTTATCTTCTTCTCTACGTTTTTTGAGTTTGAGGGTAACCATGAAGAAGATCTGAATACGTTAAATCTATTTTACTTTACACTGCTTTTGTTTAGTTTTATTATGGTTGCATTTGTTGTAATATCTTGGCTGTTCTTCTTGAGGCTTCGCAAACGTCTTACCCGCTTACAGGAAATCATGTCATTTTCAGCTAAACAACATTCCTTCCCTAAACCCATATCTGTTCAAAATGACCGCATGGATGAATTAGACCAGTTAGGAAGTTCTTTTAATTGGATGATTCAGCAGCTTGAAGACAGCCGCAAGCGGGAATACGAAGAAGAATTATTACGGCATCGGCTCATTGCGAATTTATCTCACGATTTACGAACGCCGCTTACCATTTTGAGAGGACATGCCACCCGATTAAATAAAGAATCCATGAGTTTAGAAGGACAACACTCACTAGCAGAGATGGACCATACGATTACAAGAGTCGGAGAGCTGATGGATGATTTACTTTCCTATACATTGCTTACATCAGGGAAGTTTCCTTTTGAGCCTGCTTCAACAGATATTGGACGTTTAGTAAGAGCATCTGTTGCAGCGTGGTATCCTGTATTTGAAGAACAAGAGTTTCAGATCGATGTTGATTTACCGGCAGAGAAAACTTTTTATTGGGAAGCAGATCCTAAATGGTTGACACGGGTTCTGGATAATTTATTTCAGAATATTCTCCGCCATGCGGCAGAGGGGAAATATGCAAACATTGTGGTTGATCTAAAAAAAGAACTGATCATTGTTGCAGACAGAGGTCCGGGTATGGATAACTCTTTTTATGAACGCGGGGCGGGGATTGGTTTAGCGGCTTCAAATTATATGCTGAATAAAATGAAGCTGAAAGCTGAATTTACATTCAATGAAAATGGCACAAGCGTAGCCATTGGCCAAAATTAACCTAAAGTTAACCAAGAATTAAACAGGCGGATAGTGGAGATGTAACTTTGCTTCTCTATACTTAGAACCATAACAGAAAGGAAGTGTTATGGTTGCTTACCATTCATAACTTAGTCAAATGTCGCGGAGATCAAGAAATCTTATCAGGGATCAGTTTTACAGCCAGACCCGGTAGAGTAACCGGTTTTTTAGGTCCGAATGGGGCAGGGAAGAGCTCTACACTCCGCATCCTGCTTGGATTAGATCGTGCCACCTCAGGGAGTGCGCTAATTAATGGAAAGCCTTTCGCAGAATTACATAATCCTCTAACAACCGTAGGAGCCGCACTTGATGGATCTGGAGCACATCGGATGCGGACAGGACGGGCACATTTGCGCTGGATGGCCCGTGCCGCAGGATTGTCCCGCTCACGTGTCGAGGAAGTACTGGGGATTGTAGGTCTTACTAATGCGGCTGGTAAAAGAGTTGGGAGTTACTCCCTCGGCATGGGCAAAAGGCTTGGAATGGCGGCTGCACTGCTTGGGGATCCCGAAATATTGATTTTAGATGAACCCGTAAACGGGCTCGACCCGGAAGGAATTCGCTGGATCCGGACATTTTTACGTGAACGTGCTGCGTCCGGTAATACGGTGTTGCTATCCAGTCATCTAATGGGGGAGCTTGCAGAGACTGTGGATGATGTGGTGATTATTCATCACGGCAAAGTCGTGGCGGATGGAACATTGGCAGAAGTCATAGGTAACCATTTCACACTGGAGGAAGCCTTTTTTGCCCTGACCTCTGAACGTGCAGGTGATATTATATGAGGGCATTCCAAGCCGAACTATCTAAATTGTTCTCTCTGCCGAGCATTTGGCTGGCCTTCATGATTGGAGCAGTTGCCCCGGCATTCATTGCTACCTTGGACTGTATTGCACAAAAAGAGGATATTATAGCTGGAGTTAGCACACGGCTATCCGAAGTTGGCTATATTGGATTAAGCCTTGGTGTGCAAGGTGTCATTATTCTTGGTGTGCTTGCTGTCAGCAGTGAATATTTGGCCGAGAGCAGTGAATCTGGATCCGCTGGAGGACAACAGATTACAACCAGTTTAACTGTTGTTTCATCCCGGCTTCATGTTTTGCTGGCAAAAGTAGGCGCTGTGACAGTAATCAGCATACTGCTTTGTATAGTTGCTATTATAACAACTGTGTCGGCAACGCATCTTATTCTTGGTGAATATGCCCCAGCAATTGAATGGTCCAGACTTATCGGTGCAGTTTGTTACTGGATATTCACTGCTCTTTTAGCATTAGGGTTTACTGTCCTAACAAGGAATGCCATGATCCCGCTTGCTGTGCTCATGATCAATTCATCCGTTGTATCATTTAGTGTCCTGCTTTCTAAGGTTACAAAGTTGGCGTTTTACTTACCAGATCGGGCTGGCACTGATATGTTTATGATAATGAGCGACAGAATTCATACTCCGTTCACAGGCGGTTTAATCATGTTTGGCTGGATAGCCGTTCTTTTCATTTTTGCGGCTATTGTATTCCATAGGAGGGACGTTGCATCATGAGGGTCTCATCTAGTGGAAAGAAAACACACATCCTTGGCGCTGAACTGGATAAATTAGTTACATTACCATTGATATGGCGCACTCTTATGGGTACATTCATTCTTAATTTAGTTTTAACCGCAGCTTTTACTTCTGCTGGTCTACAAGGGACAGCAGGAACGCAAAGCATATTGAAGATTGGACTTGAGTCTATGGGATATCTTCAAGCAGGGTTTATTATTCTTGGTATCTTAGCTACTTGTTCGGAGTATACGGGTGGACAGATTCGATCTACTTTAACTACGATACCTTGGCGTGGGTTTCAATTATCCACGAAGCATTTGGCATTGGCAATTATAACCGTTCCCGTGGCATTTATTATTGCTGCATCAGGTGTAGTATATACTTTTATTATGATGAGAGACACAGCACAAAGGATAGAAATAGACACAATGATAGAAACATTAATAAGTGCAACAGGCTATCTAACATTAACCACACTTCTCAGTGCAGCTATAGGTGCTTTAATAAGACGAACCACTCCTGCTTTAGTGGTATTGCTGGGTTATTATTTCATTGTCAGTCCATTGTCTAGAGATTTTCTACCTAGTATTAAAAATTATTTTCCGGATACGGCAGGATATTATATGTATATGCCACCTTTCTCAGATGAAATAAATGTCCTTACACCAATGCAAGGGACAGGTATTTCAATGATATGGACACTGATCTTTATTACAGTAGCTATTGTATTTTACTGTAAACGAGATGCCTAAGTTTAGGTTTTATTATTTTCACATAATACGGTAATAAATCTTCCCTCTGGAAAAGAATATATATAAACCGATGTATTAGAGCGCGAGCGAAGAACTTTTGAGCTAGAAAATCAAAAAAAACCTATACATTTCTCATTAACTTCAATATATTGGGCGAAATCATTCAGGCCGTTACCGGGGTGTCATATGCGGATTATATTCAGAAACATGTTTATGACTCGCTGGGTATGAAGAACAGCTTTACCTCTACGGCGGAGGCGAAGAAAAAGGGATTGGCATCGGGTTATCAGTCTGTATTTGGTTTTATGACGACGACGGAGCAGACGGATAACCCGTCCATGCTTGCCTCCGCCTATCTGATCTCCACAGCCGAGGATATGTCGAATTATTTGCTCGTGCAAATCAATAAAGATCGGTTCTAGGTAACCAGGGTGGCAACCGCCGACAATATCGCCCAAATGCACAAGCCTGCTGTCCCTGATCCGACGACCAGCGGTTACTACGGAATGGGAGGACGGTGTCATCAGAACTCACATGATCATCAACCTTGCCGGCACGGCGGCCGTTATTTTACTGGGTTTGTCGGTATACAACCTGTTCCGGTGGAATAAAAGATTCTGGCGGTGCCTGCTGCCGTCTTATATGTCCTGAGCCAATTTGCACCATGGAGCGTCGTCTTATCGTTTTTGCCGGGGCTTGGACATTTGGCCTTAATATTGAGTATTTTGTCATTAGGCGTCGGTGCGGCCAAAATTTTGTTGTTCATCCGCACCATAGGTTTAAATCGAAATGGAAGAACCGTTGGCAAAATCCATAGATAACTTACCTGACTGGATCGACAGCCTGTAGGCGGAGAATCCGCCGACACGGGTTTCTTTCTCCTCTTATTCAGTGAAATGAAGGAGGCCCATTTTAATCAAATAACTACCTTTAATCCTAAAAGATTCAGCTAACTAAATAGCATAAGTTAACATAATATTTAATATGTAACCTTCGCTACGATTTGCTCTATGAAAATCGAGAAAAATCTGCACATTATTCATTTTATTTCAACATATGAAAAATTCACAATAGAAAAACTAAACCTATCCAGCTCCCCTGCAACCACACAACCAATCCATCCCTTATCCGATCCTTTGACACTATAACCCGGAAAAAGGATGGAGGTGCGCGGCTCGTAAACAGACTATGCATAATCAAGTTAATCTTCGGGTAATCTCAAAAGCCGCTTCAGCGGCATTCGCCGCATGCTCCAGTGAAATGATGGACTCCCCGCCGCTGTGGAAGGTTTGGAGCGCGTAGCGCAGGCTTTTTTCATAAGGGTTGAGCTTATCCAGCGTAATCTCTTGTTTGCCGGAAGCCCCGTATTCATACAGCGTGGCATCTATACTGCCGTCTGCATAATCGCTCTCCTCAAATACCAGCTTGGCCTGCTCAAAATAAGCTTCATAGCCGACGGTGAACGGGTAATTCCCGGGCATTTGTGAAGAGACGATGATCTCGGCAGACACGTCCGATGTGTTAAAACCGGCAACAACCAGCGCTTGGCCGTCTTTCCCGCCGCCTGTTCCCCAGACTGCAGACAGTGAGGGATTACCCAGCAGCCAGGTCACAAAATCCAAATCGTGAATCATGAGATTCGCAGCGATTTTACTGAGTCCGAGGTCCCCCCATAACGGTGCGGTTTCTCTTTTGAGACATACACGGAGAAGCTTGCCATATTGCCCGCTATGTACCGCCTCGTACAGGTAGGAATAAGCATGATCCAGTTTGATGAATTGGTTGACAAATATACGTTTTCCGTAGGTTTTCTCCGCTTGCCGCATCGCCTGGGCATCCTCACTGTTCAGACAAACCGGAGTTTCACAAAATACATTTTTCCCGGCCTTAAGCGCTTCGGCTGCGTATTTGCTGTGCAGGGTGGAAGGCAGACAGATGTCGATCAGGTCCAGCGAGCTATCCGTTATCACCTCATCTATGGACGTTGTGATATCAACTCCCAAATCCGCCTTCAGCTCCTGCAGCTTGGCTTCATTTCGTCCAAAAACAACAATCCGGTTGACCTCCTCCATAGATGCAAATAGGCTTGCATGATAAGCCCCAAAGCCTGTTCCCAATATGCCAATATTCATTTACAGCAGCTCCTCTCTCTGATACATTCATCATACACAGGAATTGTTGACAACAGAGTGGCGAGAATCATGAAGTGTCGGAAGATGTTTTTTCAAAATTAATGATGACTACTAATGATAGAATTGAGGGCTTTTCATGAGGCTGCACCGCTTGATTGCTATACTGTTACTGATTGAATCCCGGGGGAGAATTAGGGCGAGCGAGCTGGCAGAGGCGCTTGAAACCTCGGTGCGTTCCATTTACAGGGACATTGATGTGCTGGCGGAATCCGGCATTCCTATGGTGACAACACCAGGGCCTAAGGGCGGGATATCTCTAATGGAGGGCTATACCTTGAATCTCCAGAAGCTGCACGGGGAAGAGGTAATCAACCTGTATTTAACGGGGATGGGTATCCCTTTTGGCGGTCAAACCGAATCGGGCCTGAAGCTGAAGAATGCACTGCTCAAGCTGGAAAAGACCTTGCCCGCAGCCTATCAGGAGGATATCCGCAAGGCCAAAACCCGGTTCTATTACGATGATACGCCGTGGTGGAATGAACGTGCCGAGCTGCCCTGTCTGGAGGAGCTTCGCTCTGCGGTCTGGAGATGCCGTGCAATTCAGATTAAATACCGCAAGGTGAGCGGGGATCTGACCACCCGAATTCTGCATCCCTATGGGCTGATTGTGAAGCAAGGGGACTGGTACCTGGCAGCATATTGCGAGGCGGCGGAAGAACTGCGTACCTTTAAGTGCGAGCGGATACTTTCAGTCATGCCTGCGGAGGGAGCATATGAGATTCCAGCAGCTTTCTCCCTGGAGGAATATTGGCTGGAGGGGAATGAGGCGTTCAAGCAAAGCTGCAAGAAAGAAGAGTTCTATGCTGCAGTTGTACGGACGGCCAAAGGCCGGCAGGAGCCCATTAAGAAGCTTGAGGTTGTCGAAATGCGGGAAACGGATAAGCATACCGACTGGACGGTGAACTTGCACAGCTATGAATCTGCCTGCGAGCAGGCGATGAAGCTGCTGGATGTAGCAGAAATTCTGCATCCCCCGGAGCTTAGAGAGTATATTAAGGGGCGGCTTGGGCACTTGCGGGAGGTTTACTTGTGAAGCAAAAAAAGAAAGGGGAGTGCGGCAATGATTTACTTGAGAAGCTTTAAGCTTTCTGATTATACGGATCGAAATCCCAACATATACCCTGATTATGTTTTTAAGCATGTGGCTGGAGAGGTGCTTTTGTTTGACCGGATTACGGTACTGTATGGCAGTAACGGCAGCGGAAAATCCACTTTACTCAATGTAATCTCCAATAAGCTGGGAATCTCCGGGGCTGAAAGAATGACAAGCTACGGGCAAAGTGTTTATGCTCAGCGGTTCCTTGATTTGAGCAGCTATCAGCTTGGACATGATGAGCGAGAGTGTGCAATCAGGCAGCTTCCAGAAGGAAGCCGATATATGAAATCTGAGGATATTTTATATGAGATCAAGAAGATACAGCAATCTTCTGTACTGCGTGAGGGAATCATCAATGAGCAGATTAACAACGGGATGAGCGAGGCTCAGGCGGCAGAATATGAGTCTACATATGCGTTTAAGAAGAAGCTGGAGGACATCCAATTTTCACAGGAAAAATACTCAAATGGAGAAACGTCCATGCAGTTTTTTGAGGAATATCTGCTGCCTGGGCAATTGTATTTATTGGACGAGCCGGAAACGTCACTTTCTCCTGTCAATCAAATCAGAATGGCAGAACAAATCAATGAGCTGGCACGATATTTTGATAGTCAATTTATTATTGCTACTCATTCTCCCTTTGTTTTAGGCACGTTACATGCAAAGATTTATAATCTGGATGCCAAGCCTCTCCAAACAGCAGAATGGTTTGAGCTGGACAATGTACAATTTTTTTACCGGTTTTTCAATAAGCATAAGCAATTGTTTGAATGAGGAAAGGACAGACACAATTGGCTGAAGCCACTAATAAAAAGAGCCGCATTCGTCTACGGCTCTAATTCATATGCTATATGCCGCGTGAGCTAAGCGCTTTGTGAAGTAATTGCTGCTTCTGCGGATTCCCGTATCTTCAGTCTTCGGTGCGCGGTAATGAGGAACGGCAGTCCAAGCGCAGTCGTAAGCGCGAGCGGCACGAACACGGCCGGACCATTGCTGGCGCCGAACTGATCGAGCAGCACACCGCCAAGGATCGGAGCCATGACATTGCCAAGGTTATTGAAGCCGATTGTGCCGAAATAAGTGCCTTTCCATTCAGGTTTGGCAATCCGGTCGATCAGCATATCCATCATCGTGAAGAGCAGCACTTCGCCAATCGTAAACAGCACAACACTGAACATCAGCAGGGCCACTCCTCCATTTAACCCGAACAGCAGCATGCTAAGTGCTACACAAATATTCCCCAGAATCAAAGGAACAAGCGGCGGAAATTTGCTGGCCGTGCGGACAATCGGGTACTGGACGACCAGTACTGTGACTGCGTTAAGCGATAGCATGTAGGAAAAAATCCGCCCCCCGTTCGAGAAGTGAGGGTTCACCGCCAAATATTGCGCCAGCGTGGAGCTGAAATGCCCGTAGCCCAGCACACAGAAGATCGTTCCCAGCAGTACCGGGAGAAAGACGCGGTCGCGTCCGGTTGTAGCCAGAGCTTCACGCAATTGCGGAGCGTGGGCTTTCGCACGAACGGGCAGGCTGGCGCGGTGAGCGGAGAACTGCATGAACAGCACAACTCCGTAAGCAATGTACACGATTCCTGCAATCAGGAACGGAAAGGTTGACTTGGCCGAACCAAGCTGCAGGCCGATGATCGGACCGAAGACTACACCCAGGTTCACCGCCGCATACCGCAGATTAAACACGAGCAGCTTATGGTCGGGCGGCGTTATATCCGAGAGCAGCGCGCGCGAGGTTGGTTCGAATACAGCACGGCATAGGCCGTTCAGTGTATTGACCAGGAAGAACACCCAAAGATGCTGGGCTGACGAGAAGCCGAAGAATACACAGGCCCAGCCGAACACGGAGACCAGCATGACAATTTTGCGGCCAAAGATATCGGATATGTATCCCCCGTAGAAGCTGATCAGCACACCGGCCAAGGAGCTGACAGCTACAGTTAGACCAGTCTGAGAATGTGAAGCGCCAAGGACTTGCGTTAAATAAATGGATAAAAAAGGAATGCTCATTGAGGTCACTAACCGCCCGAACATCGTGCCGATAATGATGGTCCAGGCCAAAGGATGAATTTGCCGCAGATGCTGTTTCATGTGATTGTGGTTCTCCTAATCTGACTGCTGAATTTGTGGGACTGCATATGTAAGCTGCTATGAAATTAAAAACGGCTTGTGTATAATTGTAATGATAAAAGGGGGAAATAAAAGTGTAAGAATTATCCGATGTATTTCACCTTTAAAAAGGAGCACCCGCAATGGATACCAACACTGCACATTATATAGATTTGGCAAGAGCGATTAATCATCCTTTTAGAATTCAGGAGCCTATTCCCGTTACGATTGACCGCTTATCCGCCGCCCTGTGCTGTACTCCCCGTAATGTGAAATTTATTTTGCGCAGGCTTGAAGAGAACGGGTTCATTCAGTGGAAGCCGGGGCGGGGGAGAGGGCATACTTCGGCATTGACTTTTTTAAGGGGAATTGATGAGGCTCTTGAGGCCAGCTTTCAGGAGCTGATGGGAAAAGGCAAGATCAAGGAAGCCATTGAGCTGATTGGTGTCACCGAAGCCAACGAAACACTAAGGGAACGGCTGCTCAGCTCGCTGAATATCCAAATGGGCTTTCATACTGAAGCGGAGACCGCCTCTGGACAGGATGTGCTGCGCATGATGCGTGGACGCCGTCCAGAGAAGCTGGACCCGGCTTTTATTTTTACGGCGTTTGAAGCCTATTTGCTGGGGCAAATTTGCAGCACGCTGGTCACCTATGATGCCTCAACCGAATCTTTTCTTCCGGGGCTGGCTCACACGTGGGAAAGCAGCGAGGATCATACAATGTGGGTTTTCTATTTGCGCAAAAGCGTGCGGTTCCATCACGGCAGAGTGATGACTTCCCGGGATGTAAAAGAAACCGTGCAGCGGTTATTTGATCTGAACAGCCCGGCTATCCGGAGTTACGAGGATATTGATCAGGTTTGCGTAGAGGGGGAGCACTGTATCCGCTTCTATCTGCGCCGTCCGAATCTATTCTTCCTGCATTTGTTCAGTTGCATATATATGAGTATTCTGCCCTATGATGTGGACAGCCGTACGGAACTGATCGGGACAGGGCCCTACCGTATCAGTAATTTAAGTGAAGATGTGCTGGTGCTCAGCGCATTTGACCAGTATTACGGAATCCGTCCGCATCTGGACCGGGTGGATATTTGGTTTGTGCCGGACTCTGGCGCGAATGAACGTCATTACGAGCTGCCGGGCGCAGACCGGATGAAGCTCCCCGCGGATCGCTGCGGGACGAACAGCATTGACTATCCGGCCTGGGGATGCAAGTACATGCTGGTTAATTTTCGTAAAAAGGGAGTACATCATGAGCTGGCTTTCCGGCAAGCAATACGAATCCTGTACAATCAAGTGGCGCTCGTAAGGGAACTGGGCGGCAACCGCATTACACCGGCAGACAGCTTCCTGCCTTGGAAGAGCAGTCTTAGGGATTGGGAGGAGCCTTCATTGGAAATGGCGCGCGAGCTGCTGGCCAGCAGTGGTTATCAAGGAGAGCGCATCATTCTTGCATACACGATATTTAAAGACCTGGAAGAAGCAGGCTGGCTTAAGCAGCGCGGAGCAGAGATCGGGCTGAATATTGAACTGCAGACCTACATTCAATCCCACGAAGATGACTCCATCAGCTCAGCCGATCTGATCATGGCGGAGGAGATTCTGGAGGATGATTGGCAGTGGGGATTGATTAATTATTTTAGGAATGAAGCCAATTATTTGCATGCCTATCTGGAGCCTGAGCAAAGCGCCATGCTGGACCGTGAACTGGAGGACTTTGCACAATTGCCAGGAGAGGGCCGGGCTGAGCTGCTGGATCAAGTGGAGGGCATCATCCGGGATCAATGCTGGCTGCTGTTTGGTTGTCATGTTAACAAAAGAGCCCAGCTTAACCAGAGTCTGCTCGGTCTGCATGCCGGCTCATTTGGTTTCCTGGATATCTCCAAGCTATGGATCAAGCCCGCACACTGAGAGTATGCTGATTCTATCCAGTCTGCTATACTCTCGGTACTCCAAAAGTATAGGAAAGCCGTTAATACGAAAAAAGGGAGTGCTGCGGTTTGCGGCATTCCCTTTTTTGCGCTGATTGCCCCAGGATGAACCTTGTTAAACGGCTTGCTTACCATCGCATTTTTTACAGACGGTGAGCTTCTCGCCAGAGGAGCTTTTACCGAAATACAAAAGCTTGATTCGCGTGCTGCCGCAGATCGGGCAAGTTCCCCTGCTCCGGGACGGAGTACGCCATAGTGCTTTGCCGCGCTTGTTTTTAGACATGCAGATCCCACCTTCACCTTTGATACGCTATCCTATGCCCAGGGAGAAGGCAGGATTCCTGCAGGAAGATTTTTGTCATAAAGACTTGAATTATTTCTGGAAAAAGCTATACTGAACTCAAGCTAATTTGTAATGCAAGGTAGTGATACCGTCCTTATAAGGACGGCGTAGCCGTTTCTACTTGCACTTGCCTCACTATATTGTTATACAAGGTAGATGATCTAATGTCGCTTCGCAGTCAATTGTTAAAAGGAATTTTGGAAGGATGCATCTTATCGGTGATCGGGCAGGAGCCGACCTATGGATATGAGCTGTCGATGAAGCTGCAGGCGTTTGGTCTGTCGGACATCAGCGAAGGGTCGATTTATCCCATTTTGCTGCGTCTGCAGAAGGAGGACTGGATTGCAGGAGAAATGCGGGAATCGGAATCGGGACCAAAACGGAAGTATTACAGCTTAACGGCTCAAGGCCGGGCGGCGCTGGCGGATTTCAAGCAGCAGTGGGCGTCTGTCAAGGAACCGGTAGACCGTATTATTAGGAGAGAAGAGGGATGAGGCAATGGCAACTGCGCAAGAGCTGATTCAGTGGAATCTGGAGAAACGAAGCAAGCTGACCGGCAAGAACCGGGAATATTATGAAGAGATGCTGCTCTATATCCGGTTAAGCTCGGGCAGATCGGAGCAGCAGACAGAAGAGCTGCTGCTGGAGCTGCTGGACCATGTTATGGAGGCTCAGGAAGATGGGCGTTCGGCGGAGCAAGTATTTGGAGCGAATCCGAAAGCGTATTGCGATGAGCTGATCGGGGAGATTCCACGGGAGAAGCTGAAGAAGCGAATGTTGTTTGCTGCACGCATGACGCTGATTTTCCTCTCGGTTACCAACTTCTTCAGTGGAATACTAGGGGCTGGAATGTACTATCTGTTTGATTTGGGGAGCGGCACCACCGAATTCTCAGCAGGCTCAACCACCGTCATTTTCATCGTGGATGTACTAATTCTGTATGTATTCATCCTGGCCGTGATGCATTGGCTCAAGGCATCGACTTTCAGGAAGGCGAAGACAAGTATATGGCGTGAGTTCTTGCAAATGTGGGTGATGTGTATGCTGCATATTGGCTTATTCGTAGCAGTCATTGTCTGGACTCCGGATTTTGGACCTGCGGCAAGTATCCCGACTATTGCTCTAGTAGGTATCGGCGTAGGGTTCTATCTAATTTCATTATTATTGAAAAGTAAAAGCTAATCACAACGAAAGTGGAATAAAAAGAGGGGATAAGAAAGGGAATTATACCTCGAAAAAACAGCGTATAACATAAATTATACGCTGTTTCTGTTCTGATGGATTTTTATAAGTGAAAATGGGTAATTGGACAGCTTGAAATGAGGCAGTTTTGGGGGATTCCAGATGATGTCCCTTCTATTCGGGCAGCTCATGGTATAATGAAGCAAAAATAGGCGGGGTGGAATTTCGGTGACGCATGGTAACATCAAAAAAAGCTGGAGAGCGGAGAAGCTATCGCAGCTTGGCTCCTCCATTTTCGCTGAAGTGGCAGAATGGAAAGCGGAAGCCTACGGTTCGGGCTTAACGGTTATAGATTTGGGAATTGGAAGTCCCGACGGTGCGCCAAGGCCTGAAATCCGCGAAGCGTTAAGCTCGGCAGTACTGCGCGAAGATTGTTATTCGTATCCGTCCTCCAAGGGAAGCCTGGCTTTCCGTAAGCAAGCGGCTGCCTGGATGGACAAGCGGTTTGGAGTCAAAGTGGATGCAGAGGATGAGGTGCTCGCATTAATGGGGTCCCAGGACGGACTTGCCCATTTGGCGCTCGCGATTTGCAATCCTGGAGATTTGGCCATTGTACCGGACCCCGGATATCCGATTTATTCCGGATCACTGGCGATTGCCGGGGTGCAGCCGTGGTATATTCCATTGCTGCAACAGAATGATTTTGTACCAGACCTGGATCAAGTACCGGATCATATATGGAGAGATGCGGTGTTCATTCTGCTGAACTTTCCGGGGAATCCGATTTCCACCGCGGTGGATGCCGTTTTCTTCGAAAAGCTGGTGGCCTTGGCCCGCAAATGGGGTGTGCTGATTATCCACGATCTGGCCTATTCCGAGATGGGCTTCGACGGGTACAAGCCGCTGAGCATCCTGGAGATTTCGGGTGCGATAGAGACGGCTGTGGAATTCCATTCCTTCTCCAAAAGCTTCAACATGGCAGGCTGCCGCATCGGCTTCCTGACCGGCAACCGCGAAGCTTTGGGAGCGCTGCGCGAGCTGAAGGGCAATATGGACTTCGGCGTGTTCGAGCCGATTCAGGAGGCGGCGGTACTTGCTTTGGAGCTGGCGATGGACGATCTGGAGAGCGGTGGGATCGCGTCCCTGTATGAACGCAGGCGTGATCTATTCGTGGCGGAGCTTGCCCGCGAAGGCTGGAGCGTGCCGGCGCCGAAGGCGACGATGTTCATCTGGGCCGCGCTGCCGCAGCAATGGACCCTGAATAGCAAAGGCGGCGGCTCGCGCGCCTTTGCCCGTGATCTGCTGCTGAAGACCGGGGTAGCGGTAATACCGGGGGATGCATTTGGAGAGCAGGGCGAAGGCTTTGTCCGCATCGCTCTGGTACAGGGCGAGGAGCGGCTGCTGGAAGCTGCGCGGAGAATCGGGGAGTATTTGCGGAGGCTGTAAGCCGGGCGCAACAAGGTATGCAATTCCTGGGCAGCTACTGCTGCCCAGGTGTTTTTTTGAAATATAAGACACCCATGCCGCTGCGCGGCATCACTGAGGAATGAAAATATTGTCTATACTGGTTACTGGGCTGGCGAAGGTAGGTCGGAACTTCTTGGTGTTACGAACCCGAATATAAGACGGACCCCAACGACCCGGTGCATCACAGATTGTTGCTCCCTCCGGGGAAGCACGCAGGGCAGAATAACCTTAGCATTGGTCTTTGCACCAGCCTTAATAAGCGCCAGCAGGCAGGAGACAGAAAAGATGGAGATCCTCATTGAACGTTGTTGTGGATTAGATGTACACAAGAAGAGTATCACAGCCTGTATCATCACCCCGAAAGGAAAGGAGATTCGAAGCTTTGAAACGCTGACTCGCCGGCTAGTCGATTTAGTGGATTGGATTAAAAGCGAGCGGTGCACCCATGTCGCGATGGAGAGCACCGGAGATTACTGGAAACCGATTTATAACCTGCTTGAACTGGAAGACGTCAAGCCGGTTGTCGTGAATGCGCAGCATATCAAAGCCGTGCCCGGACGCAAAACAGATGTGAAAGATGCGGAATGGATTGCGAAATTACTCCGGCATGGGCTGGTGCAAGGGAGCTATATTCCGAATCGGGAGCAGCGGGAACTTCGGGAAGTGATCCGGTATCGGCGAAGTATCATCGAAGAGCGAAGCCGGGAAGTGAACCGATTGCAAAAGGTGCTGGAAGGAGGCAATATCAAGCTCTCGTCCGTGGCATCCAATGTGCTTGGAGTGTCAGGACGAAACATGTTGGAAGCGATGATTCAGGGCGAAACGGATCCTTCGATTCTAGCGGACTTTGCGCAAAAGAAGCTGAAAGCCAAGAAAGAACAATTAAAGCTGGCACTAGAGGGAAGCCTAGGTCCTCATCAGTTGCTCATGCTGGAGAAACAATTAGGACATATTGACCAGTTGAATGGGTTGATCACTGAACTGGATGAAGAGATTGAGCGCCGAATGGCCCCTTTTGCAGAGGACCTGAAGTTAGTGGATACCATTCCCGGTGTCGGTAAACGAACCGCCGAACAAATTCTGGCGGAAATTGGGACCGACATGACACGGTTTCCGAGCGCAGGGCATTTATGCTCTTGGGCAGGTATGACTCCAGGTCACAATGAAAGCGCGGGGAAAAAACGATCAGCAAGGACACGAAAAGGGAATAAAAAGCTGCGAAGTGCACTGGTGGAATCGGCGCGAGCGGCAGGACGAAAAAAGAACACCTACCTGTCGGCCCAATATCACCGGATCGCAGGCAGGCGAGGGAAAAACAGAGCAGCCGTAGCCGTCGGGCACAGCATTTTAGCGATAGTCTATGTCTTGTTAACGCGAAGACAAGCATATAAAGAATTAGGGTTTGACTACTTCGACCAACGAAACCGCGAGATGGTAATGAACCGATCCATAAAACGCTTGGAATCGCTCGGGTATCAAGTAAACCTGAGTGAACAATCGGCCTAACGGCCAATTTCAAAAAAATAAAAACATGGGGTTTGTTTTGGTATGCGCACTTTTGGTTCCTTAGAGCAACTTTATTTTCAGGGCAGAATTTGTATGTTTCACGCTATAAATTATCCTTCAGTTTCCACTTGGAGCTGGGGTTGTCACGAAATACGCTCCATACAGCGTTAGCTGGCTGCGTTATCTCAGCTCCTTCGGCAGTGATACCGCGAACAATTTGTGTTCCGTAGGGATTAGCACAATTCCGTTCACTACAGAGATGCTCCCGTATTCGCCGGCATCCGTTTGCATTGTGCCAAGCAGCGTTCCAGTGTCTGCGTTCATAATTGAAAATTTTCCATTCCCAAACCCGGCGTAGACGGCTTTGCCGATTTTTTGCAGATGAATCACTGGACTTGCGGGATTCTTGAATAAGATGGTTGTATTGTCTGTAAGGTTAACACTTGTGATCTGCTGATCTTTCTGGAAGAATACTCTCCCGTCAACAGGCCCTGCCAGCCAGCCTCCATAGGAAGCGTAGCTCTTGGAGCTCTGTTCGGCCTGTTGTCCCATAGTAAACCGGGTTAACAACGGCCCGCCCTGCTCCGTATATTCGTCCATAGAATACACAGAAGAGCCTTGGAGGATTGTGCGGATATTGTAAATATCGGCGGCACCCGCAAGCGGCTGATATTGTTTGCGGGAAGTGATTTTACCTGATTTGACATCTATGCTGGTAAGGGTCATTAAGTAGGCCGGTGCGGATGGAGTTGAAGAAGCGGTACCCGCAGCGTATTTGCTTTCACGCAGGATTAGCTGTCCATCTCTGTAGCCGGCGTAAGCGTACTGTCCCTCGACTCGCCAACGCTGCTTGCCTGAAGCAGGATCGAGTCCGAAGAACTGGGACCGGATGTTATTGACTGTGCTGGATACGAGCAATGTATTTTGGTATGTGCCGATCAGACTGCCCACATACATGGGGATCGTCTGGTTTGCCCATATTTTTTTTCCTGTAGCCGGGTTGTAAGCTGCCATTCCGCCGCTCTCATTGGCAAAGTACACCACTCCATCAATCAGCTTCGCCTGCGCTCCTATTTCAATGGGAGCCTTTGCCGCTTTTACCTTCCAGAGCAGCTTGCCGCTGTCCGCAGCAACTTTTACAAGCTCACCTTGGTTGGTAATGAAGAACACGGAATTGTTCGTAATGATCTGCGGGGCTGTCCCGTCCTTATAAGTCCATTTGGTGCGCCCGCTTGTGATGTCCGCGGCAATCAGACCGTTCCTTGTGGTGTAAAAGGTGCGCCCCTGCGACGTTTGTTGTCCCTCTGAATACAATCCCTGAGCATCCTTATTCACTTGCCATAAGGGCGTTAGGTAGGGAGAACTAACAGCAGTTGTGCTATTGCTGACCGTTGCTGCGGATGCTTGTATAACTTCAGTTGGGAAGGCGGCTCCGCTGGTGAGGAGGGAGGCCAAGAGAAGAGTGGTTGCTATCGCTACTGGTTTTGTCATTAGATTCAGCTCCTTGAAAAATGTCCTTATTAGTTAGACCCGCTATATGCAAGATAAGTTTCACTTTTGAGGAAAAAAAACACAGTATGGTATACATAATTAATATTATGTTAACTAAATGCTAAAAATCAGACGGCAGTGCCCTTGTCTCAAGGCCGTTGCCGTCTGCTGTGATCGAAGAATGATGCTTTTTACAGCGCTTTGCGATGAACCTCCTGTGCTTCGCCAGGTGCAGGCTCAAGCAGAGGACTCTTGCGGCTTCGTCTCGCGTAGACGATCAGGAAGAAGAGGGCGGTGATCAGCAGCGGATAGCCAATAGCCCAGCCGGTAAAAGGAAATACGGCAGCAGTGGCTGCGAAGGAGATCCAACTGATCGTTACGCCTAGCCGATGACCCTTCAGGAGCCGGATTCCCGCCGCACAGCCCCCGATGTAGGTCAGAATGAAGGTGGCATTGGGGAACTGAATCAGTGTCGTAATGGAGAGCAGGCCGCTGCCATACAGAAACAATACAGCGGTAAAACACAACAGCAGGAAGCCGATCGCTCCGGTCGGAGTCTGAAAGCGGCTGGATAAGCGGCCCATCCAGCTTGGAGCATAGCCCTGCCGGGATAGAGCAAAGGCTACGCGTGATGCAGCTCCGGTGTAAGCGATAATCGTCGCCGTACAGATGAACAATCCGGTAAGTCCGGCAATGAATCCGCCCCAGGAGCCAAGCGGCTGGCTGATGATCCAGACCAGAGAAGAGTCTGCTCCGCCCCGGAAGTAGCTTTGCGTTCCAACGGTGGCGAGTGCAGAGAGGAAGTACAGCACACCCACGATAATTGCGGCAATGGTAACGCCTTTGACCGCCGCCCGCTGCGGGTCTTTGAACTCTTCAGAGAGATGGGACACAGCCTCCCAGCCGATAAAACACCAGAATAGAATCGCAGCGGCCTGACCGATGCTCATCCATCCATGCGGGACAAAAGGGGTGAAATGCGCACTTTCCATCCGGGGAAGCGCTGCGGCAAACGAAAAGACCAAGACGGCAATAATTGCGATAACAACGGCAATTTGCACTTTGCCGGCCACCTGCATGCCGATCCAGTTCGTAACCAGCCCGATTCCCAGCATGGCAGCAGCCATAGCAATTCTGGCAGTATCATTCCAGCCCATCGCGGCGGTCATATAGCCTGCTCCCGTTAATGCGGCTACAGGTCCGCCAATGGGTACCGACATCAGGAAGAACCAGCCGACCAATGCTCCGGCCTTAGGTCCAAAAGCCAAAGTGACAAAATGGGAGACACCGCCGGCATTTGGATATTTGGCGGAAAGCAGGCCCATGGACAGAGCCAGGGGCAGAATCAGCAGTGTCATAAACCCCCAGGCCAATAGTGATGCCGGACCAGCCATTTCCGCAGCAAGACCGGGCACAATGAGGACTCCAGATCCGAGTACAGCCCCAATGTACAGGGCAATGGCCTGCGGCATGCCGATATTTCGCTTAAGATGATTCGTTTCCTTCATATAACAATCCCGCTTTCCTTGTAATTAAGTATAGAGTATCAGATAATAGACCCATTGGAAAAACAGAAATATCAAATGGTATCCATTCAAAAAACCGATGATACCTCTGTAAAGGGGATGTTTCGATGGAATCAAGGCACTTATTTACGTTTCTGGCCGTGGTGGAAGCAGGCAGCTTTACACGTGCCGCCCTGAAGCTGGACTACGCCCAGTCGAGTATTACCGCCCAAATTCAGGCGCTCGAAGCCGAGCTGGGCCAGCCTTTGTTTGACCGCATCAGCAAAAAAATCATTCTCACCGACGCCGGACGCCGCTTGCTCCCCTATGCTCAGGAAATTTCCAGAATGCATACAATGGCGGAGGATGCGCTGCGTTCGGAGACCGGGCTGTCAGGAGCTTTGCGGATCGGCGCGCCTGAATCCCTGGCCGCCTTCCGGTTGCCGGGGATTATTAAAGAATTCCGCGGGAGATATCCGCAGGTGCAGATTACCCTGAAACCGGGGATTTGCTGGGAGCTAACCGAGCTTGTGCGCTCCGGGGAGCTGGATTTGGTTTTCCTGCTCCAGCCGGAGACCGAGTATAAGGACATGTACAGCGAGACGCTGATCCATGAACCGATGACGCTGGTTGCACCTCTGGGACATCCGCTCCTGGAGCTGGACGAGGTGCTGCCGCTTCATCTGAAGAACGAAACGATTCTCCATACGGAAACCGGCTGCACCTACCGGACATTGTTCGAGCGTCATTTGAACAGCCACGGTGTCTTTCCCGATCCGAAGCTGGAATTCTGGAGCATTGAGGCGATTAAGCAATGCGTTATGGCCGGGCTGGGCATTTCCTTTTTGCCGCTGATTACAGTCAGAAATGAGCTTGCGGAAGGGAAACTGGCCAGGCTGAACTGGAACGACGAATCGCAGCGGGTCGCTACACAACTGGCGTACCACAGCAAGAAGTGGAAATCGCCGGCACTTGCCGAATTCCTGTCAATCGTCCAGCAGCATGCGGCGGAATGGAGAGCCTTAACCACTTGATTCTATGAAGCTAATCTATGGTACAATAGATTGTCATTAATACAGGGGGAGCTGGAGGTCATGAACGACTGGGAGCCTGACTATGAAGAAGAGCTGGATGCCTTTCTCATTTGGATGAAGGACGCCGGTTTTACCGCCTACACACAGAAATCCTATCTTGCTGATGTGCGGGAGTTCCTGGCGAGTCTGAACGGGAAAAAGCTGGAGACGGTCAAAAAGCTGCATGTCGTTTCTTATTTGACCTCTGTCCGGGAACGCGGAGTAAGCGATGCAACCCGGAACCGGAAGCATGCTTCGGTAAACTGCTTATTCAAAGCCCTGATGGAGCTGGAGCTGCTGTCCGCAAATCCTGCCGCCGGAATCAAGAAGTCCAGAACCGAAAAGAACCGTGAGCCGGTGTTTCTGGATGAAAAGGATCTGCAGCGGTTTTTGTCAGCCATAGAAGGAAAATACCGGAGCCGCAATCTGGCTGTTTTTCTGCTCATGTCCTACATGGGGCTGCGGGTGGGGGAGGTGCATACCCTGAATCTGAGTGATTATAGCGCAGAACGTCGCTCGCTCCGTGTCTTCGGGAAAGGCCGCAAATGGCGCAATGTGCCGGTGCCGGCGGATGTTGCTCCCTTTTTGGAGCAGGCGCTGACGGACCGTCTTGACCCTTGGCGCTCCAAAGAGGAAGCCATGTTCATCTCGCAAAAGGGACGGAGACTCTCCATCCGCGGAATTCAGGGCATCGCTGCCGATACCTTCGGGCGTTTTCAGAGCGGGGTTCCCGCCGCCCACCGCCGTCCGTACTCCAGCCACAAGCTGCGTCACTCCTTCGCCACAATGCTGCTGCGCAAGGGTGCGGATTTACGCACAGTGCAGGAGCTGCTGGGCCACTCGTCGATTCAGACCACGACCGTCTACACGCATATCACGAGCCGGGAGAAGGAAGAGGCGATGTCACGGCTGCAGATTAGCATGCCCGAACGAGAGACAGCCGCCACAGAATAACATAACTTATATTATGTTAACTAACGATGCAAAGCTGCTCCAGTCCGAGTCGTTTCTGGTCTTCGCCGGGCGGATGAATACGCCTCCTATATAGAGGCTGCCGGGAATCGGGGAATAACTGCGGACGATGGAGATTGCGGCCTCCCGCCTTCAGGCCTTCAGGTTGCCTGGAGATTCTTCCGGTAGCAGGAGGGGGTGCAGCCGGCAATTTTCTTGAATTGCTGCACGAAATAATCTGTGTCCTGATAGCCGACGCTTGCGGCAATTTCGGCAACCTTGAAGCTGGTAGCGTCCAGCAGCAGCCGGGCTTTTTCGATCCGCACTTGATGCACGTAATCGTTGAAATACATCCCGCTTGATTTTCGGAACAACTGTCCCAGATAGATCGGATGAAGATATGTTTTGCCTGCGATATCCTTCATCGTCATCTGCTCCCGGTAATGTGTAGCCACATACTCTTTTACAAATCCAACAGGATCGCTTGGAGGCTTATCCAGCTCACTCAGGTCCTGCAGAGCGTCCTTTAGCATTCTTTTCTTGGCCCGCAGGAGTGCGCCGATCAGTTGGTCCTCCTCCACAGGCTTCAGAATATAGTCTACGGCCCCGCAGACCAGCGCTGTTTTTACATATTCAAATTCATCATAACCGGAAATCACGATAAAGCTCGTATCCATTCTGCCGGTCACATTCTTCATAAGATCAAGTCCGGTAATTCCGGGCAGACGGATGTCTGTAATCACCAGCGCCGGATTCTCCCGTTCAATCATCTCAAGCGCCTGCTGGCCATTCTCCGCGTCACCACACACATTGAATCCGTATTTCTCCCAATATATAATTCGTTTCAGACCTTCCCGCATGCGGGGCTCATCCTCTACGATCAACGTCTTGAGCATTATCTATTCTCCTTCCAGAGTGCCGGTTCCGGGCTGAACATGGCTGGAATTTGGATTTCTACCGTAGTTCCTTCTTCTTGGCCGGACAGTATGGAAAACGCGAATTCGCTGCCAAAATGCCATTTTAGCCGGTTGTAGACATTTTTCAGTCCGACGTGCTTCCCCTGCATAGCCTGGCTCTCCAGGCTCCCGGTTAGCTGCTGCAATTGCCCGGGTTCGATGGCAAGCCCATTATTGTGCACACGGATGATGACGCGATCTTGTGGGCATTTGGCTGTGACTAGGATAGCTCCCGGGCACTCGGAATGTTCAATCCCGTGGATGCAGGCATTCTCCACCAAAGGCAGGATGCTCATCTTCGGAAGCAGAACCTCCAGCACCGCATCATCGAGATCAAGCTCGTAAGACAGGCGATGCCCGAAGCGGAACTGCTGAATATCCAGGTAATCGGTGACAAAATCCATCTCCTCATAGAGCGGAATCAAATCCTGCCCCCAGCTAAGCGATCTCCGAAACCCTCTGCCGAGCAGCTTGATCACTGAGGCGGTTTCATCTTCACCTTTGATCAGACAATTCATCCTTATCGCTTCCAGGGTATTGAACAAATAGTGCGGGTTGATCTGGCTCTGCAGTGCATTAAATTGTGCCTGTCTCCGGTCCAGCTCCGCGATATAGACATCCTGAATCAGTCCGTCAATCTGTTCGGTCATCCGGTTGAATTCCTCTGTAAGCTGGCCGATCTCGTCACTCGCGGGTTTTGCTTTCAGAATTTCAAACCGCTGATTCTTCACCCGCTTAATCCCGCTAAGCAAGAGACCCAATCTTGAATTAAGCGAACGGGAGATCAGGAGGATGATGATACTGGGAAAAAGCAGATTGGCACAGGTCAGATACACGATGAGTCTCCGGGATTTCAGCAGACTTTGATCCACAATACGGCTCGGGTACACCCCGGTCATTTGCCAGCCCTTCAGGTAATCCACGTCGTCAAAAGTGCTGCTGATCTGGGTTGTATTATTGGATACGGTTACATCCGGCCTCAGCGAAGGCTGCGCCTCTGACGAATAAATCACTTTTCCCTCCGGGTTGATCAAATAAATCTGCCCTGGAAAGGAGCGGTCGAACAGGGTGCTTTCCAAATACTCCGGTAAAATATCCACCTTCAGGATTTTATGATAACGGGAGTAGGCTTTGTAGAAATCCAGCTCGCGAATCACACTCAGATAGGAGGAGGTACAGTCGCGATCAGGCGTCTGCTTAGCGGCATTCTCACAAGTTGCATTCGAAGTGTTCGTGTAGAGCAGCCATTTCCGGTTGCCGCCTGAGCGTGTGGTTGCCCGATACCAGCCCTGTTCTCTGGTTGCCGCGTCGATAAATTGCACCGGGCCTGAATGGATCAGCGTGTCATTGTCCGTGTACAGGTAAGCATTGTAGAATTGTTTGTTCAGCGGTACAAACCGGTTGATCGAATTGTTCAGCACTTCGCTGTACACGGAGAGTACTTCACTCTCGCTGCTGTAGGACTGATCAAGCGCACTGTACAGCACCCCGTCATTGTAAATGACAGAAGAAAAGCTGATGATTCCCTCAACCATTTTGCGGAAGTTATCCTTGTTGCGCTCCAGCGATTGCTTGAGATCCTTCACCTTGTCTGATCTTACATTATCAGCGGTGATTGTATAGAAAAAAATGTTCGTCAAGAGTACTGGAACAAAGACCGCTGCAAAATACAGAATCATCAGCTTGTTTCTAAGCCTGAGATCGTTCCAGCGGAACGGATGCAGATTGTCCTTCATCTGGATTTCCCCTTACGGTTGATAACAAATCTAATTTGTTATTATGACTCGCTTCTTTTATTCTAACAGTTATTAAGCGTTTACAATAGTTATTTTTTACAGCAATTCCTTTGATTTGCCGGGTACGATGTTAAGGTTCACCGGGTACATAGCCTGCTTACGGTTTGATACAGTTAGATTACATTAGCGAAAGGGTGGTAGACATTTTGAATAAAAAAAGAGCGCTTACAATAGTGGCTTCGACAACACTGCTCCTGTCGATGATGCTGGGAGGCTGCAGTTCAGGCAATAACGCCAATACTCCAGCCGATGCTGGCAAATCCGATTCCGGGGGGCAAAAAGCGCAGACGAGCTTCAGCTATTTTGTATTCGATCCCGGCGATAACGTTCCTGAGCATACGAAGATTGGGGACATCATCGAAGAAAAGACGGGCGTAAAGATCGTCTATGAACGTCTTGTCGGTGAGAAGGAGCAGAAGGTAGGCGTAATGATCGCCGGCGGCGATTATCCGGACCTGATCAATACGGATCAGACCGTGAAGTTCGAGGATGCCAAGGCGCTGCTGCCGCTGGAGGATCTGATTGAGAAAAATGCGCCGAACATCAAGCGGATTTATGGCCCGTATTGGGAGCGCTTGAAGGCGGCCGATGGACATATCTATGCGCTGCCGCAGGTTGCCCCCACTGGAACACCGATCAAGGGAATCAGTGCAGCCTTCTGGATTCAGAAGGAAGTGCTGAAAGAGGCCGGTTATCCGAAGATCACAACCTTTGACCAGTACGTGGATGTTCTGAAGGCGTATTATCAAAAACATCCTCAGATCGACGGTGCGGATACGATTCCCTTTGAAATCCTGACGTATGACAACCGCAACTTTACGCTGACTACAGCGATGCAGTTCCTTGCGGGCGGGCCTAATGATTCGCGGGCGCTGGTGGACCCGGTGGAGAACAAGCTGACCTTTTATCAGACGGATGAAAATATCACCAAGCGCTATTACGCCAAGCTGAATGAAATGTTCGGGGCAGGCATGATCGACAAGGAGGCTTTTGTCAGCAACTACGAGCAATATCTGGCTAAGCTGTCCAGCGGGCGTGTGCTCGGAATGTTCGATCAGAAGTGGCAATTCCAGACCGCACTCGATTCGCTCAAGCAGCAGGGCAAAGCCAACCGGATGTTCGTGCCGCTGCAGCTTACCTTCGATGACAGCATTCAGCCGGACTATCTGGACGTGCCTTCCATGAACTACAACATGGGCTTCTCCATCACAGTGAACTGCAAGGACCCTGAAGGCGCGATTAAATATGCCGATTACATGGCCAGCGATGAAGGGCAACTGCTGCGCAACTGGGGGGTAAAAGGGGAGGATTACACGGTCAGCGACACCGGACGCTTCTATCGGAATGACGAGCAGCGCGCATTCTTCGCCGATCCGAAAAATGGCCTGAAAACGAGCGGCAACATTCTCTGGTACTGGCCGGGCTCTTCAGGTACGATGGCTGACGGCAACAGCTACCAGCAGTATCAGCAGCCGGAAGAAATCGCCGCCGGTTATGATGACATGGACAAGGAGCTGCTGAAAGCCTATGGAGTTACTACCTATGAAGAGCTGTTCGACGGACCTAATATGAAACGCAAATACTTCCCGCTCTGGAGTATCGAGCTGACGGAGAAGAACAAGGTTTTCAATCAGAAGCTGGATGATATTAATAAGAAATATCCGCCCCAAATGGTTGTAGCCAAGAATGCAGAGGAGTTCGAGAAATATTGGAAGGAATACACAACTGCCGTGAATAAGCTGGATGTGAAGAGCTGGCTGGATGAGCTGACCACTAAGGTCAAGGACCGGCAGGCGAATTGGTAAATCCGGCACCCGGGAAAGCGCCGCCTTGCTGTCAGGGGGCCGGTGCTTTTCTTTTCTTAGAGAAGGAAGGAGAATTCCATGTCTGCAACTGCTGAACTGGCAAACAATCAACCTGTGCTGCGCAAAAAACCATCCAAATGGCGAAAGCTGCGAAGCCAAAAAGCGCTGATGGTGATGTCAATACCTTTTCTGATATATGTCATTATTTTTGCCTATGTGCCGCTCTATGGCTGGATCATGGCCTTTCAGAATTACAAGCTGGGCTCTTCCATGCTGCACAATGAGTGGGTCGGACTAGCTAACTTCCGGGAATTGTTCCAGGATGACAACTTTTTGCGGGTGATCCGCAATACGCTGGCGATGAGCACGATTAATCTTGTATTCGGCTTTGTCAGCTCCATTACGCTGGCGATCATGCTGAATGAAGTGCGCAAGCTGCTATTCAAAAGAGTGGTGCAGACCATCAGCTATTTGCCGCATTTTCTGTCCTGGGTCGTAGCGGCGAACCTGATTATGAATGTGCTCTCCATTGACGGGGTAGTGAATAAGGTGCTGGTCAGTCTTCATCTGGTCAAGGAACCGGTGATGTGGCTCTCGGAGCAGCATTATTTCTGGTGGATCATCGGGGCATCGAACGTCTGGAAAGAGATTGGCTGGAGCGCGATCATCTATCTGGCGGCTATGACAATGATAGATCCTTCCCTGTATGAAGCGGCCAGCATTGATGGGGCGGGACGGTTTCGCAAGATCAGGCACATCACGCTTCCTGGCATCAGCTCCATTATCGTCATTCTGCTGATCATGAACATTGGCCATATTCTGGATGCGGGCTTTGAGCAGCAGTATTTGCTGCAGACGCCGATGGTGGTGGATTATGCGGAAACGATAGATATTTTTGTGCTCAAATACGGGATTAACCTGTCGCGGTTCTCCTTCGCCACGGCCGCCGGTATCTTCAAGACTGTCATCAGCGTTATTCTGCTGCTGGCGGCGAACCGGATGTCGAAGCGTTTGGGACAAGAGCGCCTGTTCTAGGAGGGAATTTATGACTACGATGACATCCGGCAAAACGAAACGTTCCGCAGGGGATTTAGTTTTTGATATAGCGAACATAACCTTGTTAGTTTTCCTGTTGTTGGTGACCTTGTACCCGGTAATCAATACGCTGGCGGTTTCCTTTAATCAGGCCTCCGACACGGTGCGGGACAGTACGTTTCTGTGGCCGCGCAAATTTTCGACGCTGAATTACAGCACCTTGTTTGAGGACGGGATGATTTATCATGCTTTTTTCATCTCAGTGGCCCGAACCCTACTGGGGACGGTTACGAGTGTCTTTTGCACAGCGATGCTGGCTTACACGATCAGCCGTAAGGAATATTTACTGCGCCGCTTCATTTCATTTATCTTCATCTTCACCATGTATTTCAGCGGAGGGCTGATTCCGGCCTATATGCTGATTAAGAACCTTCACTTATACGGAACCTTCTGGGTGTATATCATCCCCGGACTGGTGGGGGCCTTCAATCTAATCGTAATGCGTTCATTTATGGAGGGACTGCCGGAGAGTCTGGTGGAATCGGCACAGATCGACGGGGCCAATCACTTTTCAATCTTCATGCGTATTATTCTGCCGCTCAGCTTGCCTGTAATTGCTACTGTGGCGTTATTCGTGGCGGTAGGACAGTGGAATAGCTGGTTTGATACTTTTTTGTATAACTCATCGAATATCAAGCTGAGCACCTTGCAGTACGAGCTGATGAAAAAACTGCAATCTGCCAATATGAGTGTCGGCGGCACAGCCGAATCGGCTTTCGCCAGCAGCAAAAATATTCAGGCCAACATCGTCACCCCGGCATCCATCCGTGCAGCGATTACTGTTGTGGCAACCGTACCAATTGTGATCGTCTATCCCTTCCTGCAAAAGTACTTTATCACCGGCCTGACTCTGGGCGGGGTTAAAGAGTAATTTCATTGGCAGACATGACGATTCATGTTATATTTGTTGATACAAGAAGCTCCGTCCTTTCAGTGAGTGGGGGTTATTCTCCATCACCGGAAGGGCGTTTTTTTGTTTTCGGTGTGCCAGGGCATGCCCAAAAAGGACTATCCCACACCCTTAGCAGGGAGATCGAGATAGTCCGTTCAGTGATGCGGTCCGGCTTATAGCTCCAGCTTGGAGATTTCACTCTTCAGCTTTTCTGCGGATTTCTGAAAGAGCGCTTGTTCTTCTTCGCTGAGCGAAAGGCCCAGCACTTCGCGAACACCGGAGCGGTCAACGACGCACGGTGCGCCGAGGAATACATCCGATACTCCATTGTAATTGTTCAGCAGCGTGGAGACATTCAGCACAGCGCCTTCATTCTGCAGAATCGCAGCCACGATGCGGTCCAGGGCAAGGGCAATGGCATAGGAGGTAGAACCCTTGGCGTCGATGATTTCGTAGGCGGCATTCTTGGTATCTTCGAAGATTTCCTTGCGTTCCGCATCATCGAACCCAAGATCAATCCCGGCAACATTGGCCAGGCTCCAGACTGGCAGCTCGGAGTCGCCGTGTTCACCGATGATTTGTCCGTGAATGCTGCGGGGATCAATCTCCTTATGACGGCCAATCAGGTAACGGAATCTTGCGCTGTCAAGCACAGTACCGGAGCCGATGACCCGTCTGCGGTCGAAGCCGCTGATCTTCAATGTGGCATAAGCTAGGATATCCACGGGGTTCGTTGCGATCAGCAGAATGGCGTGATGGTTGTATTTCGTGATTTTCTGGATAATATCCTTGAAAATCGAAATGTTCTTGCGCAGCAGATCAATCCGGGTCTCACCGGGCTTCTGGGAGGCGCCGGCGGTCACAATAATGATGTCCGCTTCCCGGCAATCTTCATAGGTACCGGCCCAGAGCTTCACACCGCCGACAAAAGGCATGCCGTGGTTCATATCAAGCGCTTCACCGAGCGCTTTCTGATGATTGACGTCGATAAGGACCAGTTCTTGCATGCGTCTGCGCAGCAGCAGAGTATAGGCGGCTGTAGTGCCGACGGCACCGGTGCCGATAACTACGACGCGATTTGGTTTGAATGGGGGGGCCATGACTACATCTCCTCCTGATTTTGAATTTTCTGTGTCCAATCTTATCCATCATAATATCAAAGGGTATTGTTTTCAAGCATGCTGACAACGAAGCTGGAACAAACTGAAACTGCAAGGTTTAGTATTTCCATGATTTTATTATTTATTGGAAGTCATATCTACTGACAGGAGAGAACTTAAGTATGGAATTATTCCGCAAAAAGCCGCTGGCTGCACCTGCAATCGCCGAAGCGGACAAGCTAAGCAAGACTCTGGGTGCTCTGGATCTAACCACATTGGGTGTGGGAGCGATCATCGGCACTGGAATATTTGTAATGACAGGCGTTGCTGCCGCGGAGCATGCGGGACCGGCCCTGGTCCTGTCCTTCGTACTGGCGGGTATTGCCTGTGTGCTGTCTGCACTATGTTATTCTGAATTCGCTTCCACACTCCCGGTATCCGGCAGCGCTTATGCTTACAGCTACGTAGCCTTTGGCGAATTGCTGGCCTGGATTCTCGGCTGGGATTTGGTGCTGGAATATGGCGTTGCGGCGGCGGCCGTGAGCAGCGGCTGGTCGGGTTACTTCCAAGGTCTGCTTGACGGCTTTGGCCTGCATTTGCCCACGGCGCTGTCCGGGGCGTATAATGCGGACAAAGGGACTTTTATCAACCTGCCCGCAATTGTGATCATATTGCTGATTTCCTTCCTGCTGAGCCGGGGGGCCAAGGAAACGGCCCGTTTCAATGCGATTATGGTCGTAATTAAGCTGTCGGTGGTGCTTTTATTTATAGTTACGGGCATCTTCTATGTGAAACCGGAGAACTGGACACCTTTCATGCCCTTTGGCTTTCATGGTGTTGTGAATGGCGCGGCTACTGTATTCTTTGCCTATATCGGCTTTGATGCACTCTCCACCGCAGCGGAAGAAGTGAAGAATCCCCAGCGCGATCTGCCGATCGGGATTATCTCTTCCCTTGCGATTTGCACTGTGCTGTATATCGTTGTCTCACTGGTTCTCACCGGCATTGTTCCTTACCAGAAGCTGAATGTCAGTGATCCGGTTTCATTTGCTCTGCGGTTTGTGGATCAGAACATGATTGCCGGTCTCATCTCTGTGGGGGCTATCGCGGGGATGACCACGGTTCTGCTGGTATTGCTGTTCGGCCAGTCCCGTCTGCTGTTCGCCATATCACGGGATGGGCTTTTGCCACAGGCCTTGTCCAAGGTAAACGCCAAGACGCATACTCCAGTTCGCAGCACTTGGATGGTAGGCGGCATTATCGCTCTGCTTACCGGATTTGTTCCACTAGACCGTCTGGCCAACCTGACCAGCATCGGCACACTGTTTGCTTTTCTGGTCGTTTCCCTTGGTGTAATTGTACTGCGGTACACTCATCCTAACCTGAAAAGAAGTTTTAAGGTTCCCTGGGTTCCGCTAATTCCATTACTCAGTGCGGCGGCCTGTGGTTATTTGATGTATAATTTGGGAAAAGAGACTTGGACGGGCTTTATTGTCTGGCTGATCTTTGGACTCGTGATCTATGGATTTTACGGCTACAAGAGCAGTAACCTGAATAAGAAAAAATAACGATATAAACTGAACAGAAAAATTACAGAAGACAGAAGTGGCGGACGGGAAGTCCAGACATTGCCCGCAGTCACGACCATAGCCGATTTGTTAGATTTTCGTTCAGTTTATATAGACAAGGAAGAGGAGAGAGAAGATTGTCATCTAAAATGCCTGGCTTCAAGGTTCCGGCAGCCGTAATTACGGTAATCCTGACCCTGCTTATACTCTCGGCCTGCTCTTCTCCTCCACCAGAGCCTTCCCAGCCCCCACAGCCGACGGAAGCGCCGGAAGTAGGGCAGACGATTACACTGATTACCCCCGATGCCAAGAACATCGACAATGAGAATACCCCGAAATATCAGATCCAGACCCGGCTGACCGATTTCAGGCTGCTGAATGATGCGGTGGGGCTGGCCTGGGGTGTAACCAAAAACGAGCTGCGTATCTACATGACGAAGAATAACGGCAAGACGTGGAGCAACATCTCGCCTTCAACCAACGTGCAGTTTTTGGCTAACCCTGTGTACGGTAAAGATATCTTCTTCACGGACCCGAGCAATGGCTGGATTCTGCGAAGTGCCGCCGGGCTTACGGAAACAGTTGTGCTGCGGACTACAGATGGGGGAAACAGTTGGAAGGTTTCTTCTTTTCCCGATGCGAATACAATTTCATCCATCTATTTCAACTCGCCATCTCATGGCTGGCTGATGACCTCCTGGGATGCCAGTGCCACTAAAGAGAGCAAAGCGCTTTATGCAACGGTCGATGGCGGAGCGACGTGGAGTATGGTGATGCAAAATGAGCAGTACAATCCCAATCTGCCGAATAATACGATCCCGATATCCGGGGTCACTACAGGAATGATTTTTAAGGACAGCATACATGGCTTTGTAACCCTGCAGACCGGTGCGCTCCCGAAAATCTACATGACCAAAGACGGCGCAGCAACCTGGAGTCAAGGTTCCGAATTTCTGGTGAATGACCAATTAGCGGGCTGTGACCGTGTGATTACCGGGGAGCCGGTTTTCTTTGACAAGGGCAATCAGAACGGATGGATGCCGGCAGGATGCCAAAAGGAAAAAGATAGCGCCATTACCTACAATGGTTATTTCACAGCTAACGGGGGAGAAAACTGGAAGTTTGTGTCGTTTGGACTGGGCAGTCAGACAGGAATTAACCGCCACATCGCTCCAACCTTTTTCAATTCGCAGTTTGGCTGGATTTTGAAGCAGAACCTGCTGTACAAGACAACGAATCAAGGACAGACGTGGACTGCGCTTCCGGTCAGCAGAGTGCTGCAATCGAAGCTTGAGGAGTACCCGGAGATTGTGAAGCTGCAGTTTATCTCAAGTGAAGTGGGCTGGCTGTTAATTGAGAAGAAAGAAGACCGCAGATCTATCCTGCTGCAGACTACAAATGGCGGAATTAACTGGCGTGTGATGTAGAGCTTGAATGGCAGGGACTTGGAGAATTTATATCCGTAAGGCTCTGCGGGCTGAACGGATATCAGTTTTATAAAAAAATGAAACAAAAAAATCTTTATAAAAATTTTATTTATGAGTGTGAAAAAAATCACATGACAAATAAATAAACGTGTGATATATTTAACACATAGAGAACAAGTTCATTTTTTCACAAACTTTCATCCCGAATAGGAGAGATTCTAATGAAAACTTTCGAAACGGATTATGTAACTAGAAACCTGCTGCAATTGTGCTATAACTGTGATGACGCTCACCTCTGTGAGACAGAAGAACAATGCAGAGCATGCTGGGCCGACAGCGGAATGCTTCCTGTAGACAATGACGAAACCAAGCAATTATTAGATCTCGTACACGCTTAATCTAACGGACGGATTAATATTAATGAAGGCCACACCAATCTCTGATTATAGAGAACGGTTGTGGCCTTTTTGACATGTCTGCGTATCGCTTCTCCTTTGAACCGTTACAGGTAGCATTTGTCCGAAGAAATAAATTATGTATTCGTTAGTTAAATACAGGCTTTTTGCGATGTTTTGTTGTTTGTTCAAAAGAATAAGCTATGCGAATTAAGGCAGGTTCGGTAAATGCTTTTCCGGCAAAAGTAATGCCAAATGGTCTGCCGTTCGCTCCATACCCTGCGGGGACAGCAATTGACGGGTAACCAGCTTTGGCACATATATCTGCTCCAATATAAGCAGGAAACATTATCGCATCCAACTGATAACAATGTATTGCATAATCAATTCCTTCGTTCTGGGCTAGATATAAATCCGTAATAGATTCCAAGATATAGTCCCTATTTTTCAAGGGATCGGTTAACCCCTCGCGGAATTTCAACAGATCTTGACCGTATTTTAGGGCTTCATCAGCATGCTCTTCATTCCAATTGATGAGTTCGGACAATGAATGAATCGGCAGGTGTGCCGGGAGACGCTGTAAATAATTTTCCACCCCATGATTGAATTCTAAATTCATTTTGTTCCACTTCCATGGCCCATAGAACGAAGGGATCTCGATATTTTCTACCACCGTGGCTCCAGCTTTGATCAATTCGGAGACTACTTGATGAAATAGCTCCTCATTATATTCACCAGATTCACGTACGTAATCGGGTACTTCACCAAAGACTCCAATTCTCGCTCCCTGTAGTCCATCCTTGTCCAAGAATGCAGTGTAGTCTTGTATAGCATGGTCATTACGCCAGGTTGCTGGATCGTGCTCATCCCTCCCAACCAATGCGCTAAGCAGAGCTGCCGCATCTGAAACTGTCCTTGCCATCGGCCCTGCTGTATCTTGTGAATAGGAAAAAGGAATCATTCCTGAGCGGCTGATTAAGCCGACGGTCGGTTTAATGCCAACGATAGACATTTGTATGGCCGGACTTAGAATTGAAGCGGAGGTCTCTGTGCCTACTGCCGCCGCTGCAAAGCTCATGCTAACCGCCGCTGCCGATCCAGTACTTGAACCGCCTACAAAAAAATTACCGTACGGGTGCGCGACCTGCCCCCCTTTTGAACTATAACCTGCCCACATCGTCGAGGAAACACCGTTCGCCCATTCCGTCAAAGTCGTCTTACCCAATATGATGGCCCCGGATTCTCTTAGTTGACGTATCAGGAAAGCATCCTTCGTACTTACATGCTGCGCCAGTGCTAGAGCTCCTGCACTAGTACGCATCTTGTCACCGGTTTCGATATTATCCTTCACGAGAACCGGAATGCCATGAAGAGGTCCTCTACACCCCTTGCGCTGACGTTCTAAGTCGAGTGCTTCTGCAATGAAGATGGCGTCGGGGTTAATTTCCATGATGGAATTTATGTGAGGACCATCCTGATCATATCTCGCGATACGCGATAAATAGCAGAACACAAGCTCTTTTGAAGTAAATGTACCTTGTTCCATCGCGTTTTGTAACTCGCATATACTTGCTTCTTCTACATCAAGGTTACTCAGCTTAAAGGAATCTTTCATATTCAGATACACGACCCATCAGAAGTATATAATGTTTATTACGTTCAATAATACCACGATGGGCAGGCATCATAATAAGGATAGAACAAACATAATTAAACTATCCTGCCTGTTGGTTGATTTTCTTTGAACACCACTGCCGTTTACTCCAATTTAATGTTTTTGTAATGCTTTATGGAATAGCAGGGGCATATACATGTACAGAAGCACCTGTATCCATGCTGTAAGCAGGATAACATGGGGAATAAGGGGGAAGAAGTCATGGGAATGGGCCCGGATTCATCTTGGATGTTTGATCTGACAGGGACGGTAATACCAATCTTTATCGCCCTGGTGATTGGCATTATCGCTGTATCTGCAGGCAGAGGTTTGCTACAGTGGGGCCGGAACAACAGCTCGCCCATACTGACCCTCCCCGCACGCATTGTCAGCAAACGCAGCGAGGTCCGGCAGCAGCAGCTTCAGGAAGAGAGTACAACCAGCCGCACCAGCACAACCTATTATTTAACCTATGAGTTGGAGAATGGGGCTCGGATGGAGTTCAAGGTGGAAGGCAGCGAATACGGCATGAGCGCAGAAGGAGATAGGGGGATACTGACTTATCAAGGTACAAGATACCACCGATTCCAGCGGCAGCCCCACTATTCAACTGCAGAATAGTACAGATGTAAGCTTGCTTATGCATATACCAGCATGTAACATCCCCTTGTTTCCGGGTAACGGAGCAAGGGGATGTTTGTGTTCTGCGATACAAGAACTAGGCTGAATTTGGGTTTGGACTGTCACCTCTTGGGCGGATGCACATACAATACAGCGAGCAGTAGAGAAAAGTGCAGCTAAGGAGGAGAAGGTGTGGCTGTTATTAAGGCAAACTCGCAGGATGCTAGAGTGCTTGCAAGGCTGATGAGGGCAGAAGCCGAGGAGGATGGGGATTCAGGCATGCTAATGGTCGGCAACGTGGGGGTCAACCGGATACTTGGCAACTGCCTGGATTTTAGAAACATCCGCAGTGTGGATGATATGGTATTTCAAAGCCCGGGCGGCTTCGAAGCACCGCAGAAGGGGTATTTCTACCAGCGTGCCCGTGACGCTGATGTCCGCCTGGCCAGACGTGTTATTGGGGGAGAGAGAATATGGCCTGCGTCGAACGCGCTCTGGTTTTTCCGGCCCGTCGGAGAATGCCCGGCGACCTGGTACAACCAGCAGAATACCGGCCGGTACAAAGCGCACTGCTTCTTTACGCCAACCAGTGAGGATTGTCCTTCATTATTCTAGGATGCAGGAATGCCCTTTAAGAAAGGTAATTTTGAAGCAACAATACAATTAGGAGGTATTTGAAAAATGATAACTCAACCCTACCGTCCAGTTACTTATTCGATTGGGAGTATGCCACCAGGTGGAATGAGTAATATGAACAACATGAACAATATGAATAACATGGGTCCTATGAGCAACATCAGCCCCATGAGTGGTAAGGGTTCTATGGGAATGATGGGAACAATGGGAACAATGGGCGGTATGGGGACCACTATGCCCTCAACGCCTCCCCCGGTTACCAGCGGCAGCCCAATGACTCCCAGCGGAACTGTTGTGCCCACGACCGCTCCAGTATTTGAGCAATCATACATCGAAAACATTTTCCGGCTGAATCTTGGCAAAGTAGGCACTTTTTATTTCACATACGAAAACAACAAAGATTGGAACGCCAAGATCTATACAGGTGTGCTCGAAGCTGCGGGCCGCGACCATATTATTATCAGCGACAAAGCTACCGGACAGCGGATAGTGCTGCTGATGGTCAATTTCGATTATGCCACCTTCGACGAACCGCTTATTTACCAATATCCAGGTGTAATCGGCAATCCCCCAACCACCCGCAACTGTCGTTAATCATTTGGCGGTAAGCTGTATTCCTATTTAAGAGACGGCAGTTGCCCTATGTGGGGTGGCGGTCGTTTCTTTTTTTGGCGGGAACCGCCGGACGCTTTTGGCCTGAGGGTTTGTTCTATTTAAGAACAAGCCCCTTACGTTTTTGCACGAAGAGGCCATGAAAGCTGATGAATTTATTGCTTGCTTACCGGAACCTGAAATTCAAAAGGATTGCTGATTCCGGACAATTTGGCCTTGATGGTCAATTCGAATTGATCCGGCAATTGTGTACCTTCAATACTTGAAATTTGCAGAAGAGCTGCATTTTTTTGCACACCGTAATCGGAGTTGATAATAGGCTGCAGGTTCATTTGCCCCTTAACAGGCTCACCGACTAAACGATCTTCGTTTGTAATCAATCCTTCGCGCGTTAGGGCAATGGACAGGCTTTTTCCATCGTGGTAAGCCTCTGCAACGGTCAGGGTTGCTCCCTCATGAGTATCACTGATTCCAAGCTTCGTAATCTGATCGTTGCCGGCAGCGGATCTCAATTCGTTATTGACTGAATCATGGAAGAGACTGCCGACTACAGGAATCTGGCTCAGGGCATCTGCCATTACGGGTGAGATATAGCCGGTACTAACAATTCCCAGACCAAGTGCGGCGGCGATTGACGTTTTCTTAAGTATGCTTCCTTGTGCAGCAGCCTTCTTCATAGGGTTCTCCCTTCTTCCAAGTGATCACCTCCTTTGCTACTCGTCTATATAACAATTTTCGCCATGCGTTTTGTGACAAGTAATAATAGATCATATTTTTACACCAATAGATACCTGTTTTTATGCTCCGAGTAATAATATAATAATGTATATATTTATATCCGTGATTTCAGTCAGGAGATGAAGACCTTGGGAAATTGATACTGAAAGGAACAACGGGCGCTGCCCAGGCTGACATTTTGAACAAACGAAGGAGGTGGGCCTATCCGCCTGACTCGTGGACACGGTGGATAGGAGTATAAATTGAGCGACCCTTTACCCGGTATATTACATGTAGGTCTTATTATTTTGCTGGTGCTGTGCAATGGCTTTTTTGTTTCGGTTGAATATGCGATGGTGAAGGTACGCAGCGGCCGTATTGATTCTCTGATTGAGGAAGGCAGCAAAAGAGCAGTGGCAGCAGGTAAAATTGTACACAATCTCGACGGCTTTCTGTCCGCCTGCCAACTCGGGATCACCCTTGCCTCGCTGGCACTCGGCTGGCTGGGGGAGCCGGCAATTGCAACGATTGTGGGACCAATTGTAACAAGCCTAGGATTTGGCGAAACATCCGTTTTTGTGATCTCTTTAATCATTGCTTTTCTGTTCATTACGGTTCTGCATATTGTGCTGGGTGAGCTTGCTCCCAAGACGATTGCGGTGAATAAAGCCGAAGCTGTGCTGCTGTTAGCCGCTGGTGCGATGAATGTTTTTTACCGTATCATGTATCCATTTATTTGGGTTGTCAACGGTATGGCGCGCGGGCTGCTAAGTATTTTTCGGCTGGCGCCGGCTTCAGAGCTCGCAACAGCCCATACGGAGGAAGAAATTCGCATCATTATGCAGGAGAGCAACAAGAGCGGACTTATAGATAATACGGAAATGACTTTGGTGGACAATATTTTTGAATTTGCCGACACGATGGCCCGGGAGATTATGATCCCCCGCACCGAAATGATCTGTCTGAACAATCATCTTTCAATAGAAGACAATCTGGAGGTTGCCTTCGACGGCATGCGGACGCGTTATCCTGTCTGTGACGGCGATAAGGATCATATCCTTGGCTTCATTCATATTAAGGATCTGATCCGGGACAATGCGCTCAAGTATGATGAGCTGATCCGTCCGATTCTTACCGTACCGGAGTCGATCCAAATCAGTGCCCTTCTGAAAGTAATGCAGCGCGCCAAGACGCAGATTGCCATCCTGATTGATGAATATGGCGGCACGTCGGGGATGGTAACGCTGGAAGACATCATGGAGGAAATTGTCGGTGAGATTCAGGATGAATTTGATGAAGAGCGTCCCGGCGTTGAGAAGCTGGGGGAGGATGAATACTCCATAGACGGCCTGATGCTGATTGAAGAAATCAACGACCGGCTTGGACTGAACATGGAGACCGATGATTATGACACCATTGGCGGCTGGCTGTACTCCAAGCTTGAGGTGAATCCGCCGCATAATGGCCAGACGGTTGAATTCGACAGCCACTTGTTCGTGGTGGAGGAGACCGATAACAAAAGAATTTCCCGCATTAAGGTGTTAAAGATGCAGATCCTATCCGAAGAGGCGGGAGCTTAATACAGCAATCACATAAGGAAGCTTTTGAGGCATGGCGTTCAGTACCGGCGCTGTGCCTTTTTGCCGTAACTTGTGAATGAGAGTTTGCCAAAGCAAGAGTTTTAATTATATAATTTTAAAGCATATGAACTTCATCACACCAGTCCGCAATAGGACGGAAAGGAACTCTCTTTTGAGCAAAACGAAAAATAACAAGGTCATGGCTCCCCAATTGAACAAACAGGAAAAACGCAGGGCAGAGCTTGAGAAGCAGAAGCAGAAGACGAGAATTCTGATTATTAGTACTGTAGCATTGGTTGTTATTATCTTTGTAGGGTTATTCATGTTAGCTTCAAAGGACAGTTCCTCGTCAACAGCAGGTTCTACATTCAACTTCAATTACAGTGAGCTGCCGAGACTCGGCAAAGAGGACGCCCCGGTAAAAATCGTAGAGTTCGGTGATTTCAAATGTCCGGCGTGCGCTCAGTTCTCGGGTACAATCAAACCGCAGATTGTTCAGGATTATGTGAATCAGGACAAGGCAGCACTTTATTTTGTAAATATGGCCTTTATCGGCCCGGATTCGGTAACGGCCTCTTTGGCCGCATTGTCTGTCTACCATCAGAACAGTGACGCTTTCTGGACCTACTACGATGCTATGTACGCTAATCAAGGTGACGAGAACAAGGAATGGGCAACCGCAGACTTTCTCGTAAGCCTGGCGCAGAAGGAGAAGCTCCCGATCGACTTTGATCTTCTGCGTAAAGACATTGAGAACCGCACCTATGAAAGTGAACTGCAAAGCGACATTAAGATCGCCAAAGATGCAGGGGTAACCTCCACACCTACAGTTTTTGTTAATGGTGTAAAGGTGGATGAGCCTTTCAATATGAAAGCGATCGACGCACAGGTTAAAGCCGCCGCCACAGCAGTGAGTGCGCAGTGATGAAGTTCTCCAGGTTCTGCCGCCGCCATTGCCTCTATCTGGCCTGGTTCGTATCTATAATTGCCGTAGCAGGGAGCTTGTATCTCAGCGAGGTGCTGAAATATGAGCCCTGCAAGCTGTGCTGGTTCCAGCGCATCTTTATGTATCCGCAGCTCATCCTGCTCGGAATTGCCACCTACCGGAATGATAAAAGCATTATTCCCTATGTGCTTCCCTTAAGCCTGATTGGCGGCTCGATCTCGCTCTATCATTATGCCGAGCAGAAGATTCCCGCCCTCAGCAAGGTGCTTCCTTGCACAATCGGTGTTCCCTGCAACAAGGATTACCTGAATTATTTCGGGTTTATTACCATTCCGCTGCTCGCCCTGATTGCTTTTGCCCTGATCGCAATTCTGCTCTGGAACGGGCATAAAGAAGAAGAGGCGGAATAAGCGATCTTTTGGACACAATTATTATTCGAAATCCTGTAAAATCACGTGTTGAAGGGATAATTGAAGAGAATGAAAGATCAGGTTATCCCTCATCTTGGATTTGCGTTTTTTGAATGTTTTTTCATTATTTTTTCATTTTTTTCACCGCTTTACGGAAGGCGCGTTGTAGATTATCATTAGACCTTGTGAGAAGTTGAATACGCGCTGAATTTTCCGTAAGGGAAAACGGGGGAACCATTATTGGCAGATGTGCCAAAGGGGTGAATCGGGAGCGGGTCAAATGACCTCAACCGTAGGGCTACCACAGTCCGAATCCGCCAGCTAACCTCGTAAGCAATGGTGGGATAATGACGATGCTATAAGCATGCGGATCATTTCCGTATGCTTATTTTTGTGCCTGCATTTATGAAACCCGCCAATGAAAACAGCGCACGGTACTACCGATTCAGCTTAACAAAGAGAGGAACTGTTACTACAATGGTAAGCAAGGTAAAACGACTATTGATCGGGCGTCCGATGAAGTCGAACGAACTCGATCATGAAAAGTTATCCAAGGTAAAAGCATTGGCTGTCCTATCTTCTGATGCGCTCTCGTCTGTAGCCTATGGGACGGAACAGATCCTGATTGTCTTGGTGGCCGCAGGTTTCACAGCCATCTGGTATTCACTGCCAATTGCATTAGCCGTATTGGGCCTGCTGGCTATTTTAATTTTATCCTATCGCCAGACCATTTTTGCCTATCCTCAAGGCGGCGGCGCGTATATCGTAGCCAAAAGCAACCTCGGGATTCCAACCGGATTGCTCGCAGGGGGCTCTTTGTTGGTGGATTACATTTTGACCGTTGCGGTAAGCGCCTCGGCGGGTACGGATGCGATCACATCCGCTTTTCCAAGTCTGCATAATCATAGTGTACTTATCGCTGTTACCGTAATTACGCTCTTGACCATTGTCAATTTGCGGGGAGTTACGGAGTCTGCCTCATTCATTGCCATTCCGGTATATCTGTTCGTGATCTCGATTTTTGTGCTGATAATATCCGGAGTATTCAAATATATAACCGGCGGCGCCCATGCGAGTGTTCCTGAGATTGGATCGGCCGTCTCCAACGTCAGCCTGTTTCTGCTGCTTAAGGCTTTTAGCTCCGGTTGTTCTGCGCTGACGGGTGTCGAGGCTGTATCCAATGCCATTCCGAACTTCAAAGCCCCGGCAGAGAAAAATGCCGCCAAAACCTTGATGATGATGGGGATTATCCTCGGGATTATGTTTACGGGAATTACGCTGCTTGCTTACTGGTATGGAATTACACCGGATGAAAAAGCAACCGTTGTTTCACAAATTGCCGAATCCACCTTTGGCCGCGGCGCTTTGTACTATTTCATTCAAGGCATCACAGCCGTGATCCTGTTCCTGGCTGCCAATACGGCTTACTCGGCGTTTCCGCTGCTCGCCTTCATGTTCGCTAAGGATAAGTATCTGCCGCATGCATTTATGGTCCGCGGTGACCGCCTGGGCTTCTCCAACGGCATCATTTTTCTCGGGGTCCTGTCAGCTTTGCTTGTAGCCGCATTCCACGGCGATACTGGCGGCCTAATTCCTTTGTATGCGGTAGGTGTATTTATTCCGTTTACACTGTCTCAGCTCGGCATGATGGTGCACTGGTTCAAGACTAAGCCCAAAGGCTGGCAAAATAAATTTGCTGTGAACACGGTGGGGATGCTCACAACTCTGACAATTACGCTGATTTTCATTATTACGAAATTCTCCAGTGTGTGGATGGCTTTTATCTTCCTGCCTGTTGTTATGTTCGTGTTCCACCGCATTCACCGCCATTATCTGAATATAGCAGATCAATTGCGGATTTGCCCGGCAACGGATAAGCCTCTTATTAAAGGAAGCACAGTGGTCGTTCCTGTCGCGGGTGTAACCCGTGCGGTGCTGCATTCGATCAGTTACGCCAAGTCTCTGACAGACAATGTGGTGGCTGTGTACGTCGGTTTTGATGAAGAAGAAATTCACAAGATGGAGCAGAAATGGGAGGAATGGAATCCGGGGGTACGCCTGATTGTGCTCCGTTCCCGTTACCGCAGCATTATCCGTCCGCTTGTCAAGTTTATTGATACCGTAGAGTGGAAGACGGCTTCAACCGACCATATCACCGTCTTGATTCCGCAGTTTATTACCAAGCACTGGTGGCAGGCCATCCTGCATAATCAGACCAGCTTGTTCATCCGTTCTTATCTCATGAATCAAAAAGACATCGTTGTAGCAACCGTGCCTTTTCATTTGCACAAATAGACAGATGGACATCATGATCATGGCTGTTTTCCGAGAAGTTCGGAAGCGGCCTTTTTTTGTGGAAAAAAATGAATTCATCAATATGGTATTATATGTATTACGATTAATTTAGGGGGGAGATGGGAAATGGCTATTTATTTTATAAGACATGGCATAGATGACGAAGGATTTCGCGGCGGGTGGAGTCAGCGGGGGCTTGTAGTCCAGGGTTACAGACAATCGGAGAAGCTTGGCAATTATCTCAAGGAAAATCAATCCGCCTTTAAGATCCATCGTATCGTTAGCAGCGATTTGCAACGGGCCTTGGATACGGCAAATGAGATTGCCAGTGTTCTGGAACTGCCGGTTGAAAGCAGCGGTCATTGGAGAGAGACAAACAATGGTGTCATAGCCGGTATGCCCAATGAGATCGTAGATGAACGTTATCCTGGTTTGTATTTCGCAAGTTTACAGATGGAGGAGAGATATCCCGGCGGAGAAAGTCCTCTTGAGTTTTTTACTAGATTGGACAAACAAAAGCAGCAAAGCATTTCCGGCTGCCCATACCAGTATTCATAAAGTGGAATATGGGGATGGAGAGTGGAAAATCTCAATTGAGAACCATATAGAACATCTGAATTTTGCTAAGAACTAAACAATAATATTGACATAGATAATGAGAATCAATATCATTTAATGGAGTGGGACTAAGATGCAGCTTAAGCGAATGTTATTGAGGAGTGAAGATCATGTCAGAACGTTTAAACACAGAACAATTAAGTATAGGATATGCTGAGGCGATGATTGTCAAGGGATTGAACCTGTCTCTTCCAACAGGGAAGATCACAGCGCTGGTTGGAGCCAACGGCTCCGGGAAATCTACGATTCTCAAGACTATGGCGCGTATCATGAAGCCCAAGAGCGGCAGTGTGATGCTGGACGGCAAGTCGATCCACAATCTGTCCACGAAGGAGGTAGCCCGGCAGCTTGCGATTCTGCCGCAGAACCCTACCGCTCCGGATGGTCTGACCGTCTCTGAGCTGGTTGGTTATGGACGCTATCCGCATCAGAAGGGCTTCGGTACCCTGACTTCGGAAGACCGTGATATTATCGCTAAGGCGATCTCGGTTACCGGGATGGAAGCATTCCATGACCGCCCGATTGACCGGCTCTCCGGGGGGCAGCGTCAGCGGGCCTGGATTGCTATGGCTTTGGCCCAGCAGACGGATATTCTTTTCCTCGATGAGCCGACTACCTTTCTTGATATGGCACACCAATTAGAGGTGCTGCAACTGCTGCAGAAGCTGAATGAGGAGGAAGGCCGCACGATCATTATGGTTGTGCATGATTTGAACCATGCCTCCCGCTATGCCCAGCATATGGTGGCGATCAAATCGGGCAGTGTGATCAGCGAAGGCACTCCGGTCGAGGTAATGACGCCGGCTGTGCTGCGTGAGGTGTTCGGCATCGAAGCGGATATTGTACCTGATCCGCGTACAGGTGTCCCTCTCTGCCTGCCTTATGAATTGGCGGCATACAAAGCGGCAGGAATGTAAGGAGGCAGGAGCATGAACGAAGCGCTCAGTCAAGAGCTGATCAGCAAGTTTGACCTTCATCCCGCACAACCTGCCGAGGCTCAGCATTCTTTTAAGGCGCTGGAGCTTGTCCATGAACAGGGAATGCGCGCTTTCCTCGACTGTTACCGCCCTCTTATGAAGGGGCTGGATGACAAAGCGGCTGCGGCATATTTGGGAAGCTGGTTCTCGAGTCTGGCGCTTGCGGTGCAATATTCGCTCTCCGTGTATTCCACAATTCCGGTAATTAGCTTGTCTTGTTTATCCATCCATCTCATTCCGGCCAGCGGGTATTGCCGGATTGCATTTTCCCTGCAGGACTGGGAGATGGAGAATGGCCCGAAGGAAGAAATGCGCGAGGCTTGGCGCAATGAGGTGCTGGTCCGATTCTACCGTGATACCGCAGCTCCGTTGCTGCACAGCCTGCATGAGGCAAGCGGTCTGAGCCTGAGTGATCTATGGGGACAACTGCCAACCAAATTCAACTACTATATAGAGCTGTTTGCAGATGGTCTTCAGGATTCCAAGCTGCTGGATACTGTGCAGGACGATTACCGTTATCTGAAGCACAATCTGCCGGCAGACATTCTCGGGATGAAACGAAATCCGTTTGATGTCACGGTTCGCAGAATAGAAGCGCTGGACGACCCGGAGCGGACCGTGCAGATGCGTAACCGCTGCTGTCTCTATTACCGGACTGAAGGTGGAAGCTACTGCTACACCTGCCCCCGCTTGAAAGAAGAGGAGAGGGCGGCACGGCGGGTGGAATTTGGCAAAAAGGCGGCCCACGCCCATGGATAGGTTATAAACGTGAAATCTGACTCATAATGATTATATATGCAGTAGACCCTGGCTCCCGTCATTGACAAGGGAGCCTGTTCGTTGTTAAAGTTGTGGTTGCCCTGGTTATTTTTATAGAGTCAAAGGAGCAAAGAAGATGAATATCAGCAAAATACATGAGGATCTGCAGCAGTTGGTTCCGGCTGGAGTGGTTAAGCGCGATGAAGTGCTGGAGAGCCATGTGTTCACCCGTATGGGCGGTCAGGCTGACATCCTGGCGGCGCCAGCGACATATGAGGAGCTTCAGTCCATTGTTACATATGCCCGCGTAAATGAACTTCCGCTTACAGTTCTGGGTAACGGTTCGAATGTTATTATCCGTGACGGAGGTATCCGCGGAATTGTTCTGCTGACCTCTGAATTAACCGGAATGGGGCTGAGGGACGATTTGCTCTATGCCCAGTGCGGCGCAAGGATTATTGATGTCTCCAGATTTGCCTTGGAGAAGCAGCTTGCGGGGCTTGAGTTCGCCTGTGGAATTCCCGGCACCGTAGGCGGAGCGCTGTACATGAATGCCGGCGCATACGGCGGTGAGGTTAAGGATGTGCTGCATAGCGCACTGGCCATTGACAAAGCTGGGCGGCTGGTGACTTTGCAGGGAGATGAACTGGAATGGGGCTACCGTAAAAGCGTCTTCGCGAGCGGGGATTTCATTGTGGTGGAAGCCCGTTTTGCATTGCAGCCGGGGGATTCAGCGAATATCAAAGCTGTAATGGACGATTTGACCTATCAGCGTGAATCGAAGCAGCCATTGGAGTATCCATCCTGCGGAAGTGTCTTCAAGCGCCCTCCTGGCAGATTTGCCGGGCAGTTGATTCAAGAAAGCGGACTTCAGGGAACAAGAATTGGCGGTGCTGAAGTGTCGCGCAAGCATGCAGGATTCATTGTGAACACAGCTCATGCGACGGCTAAGGACTACATCGGGCTGATCCGGCATGTTCAGGCAACGGTGAAGGATAAGTTTGGTGTAGAACTGGAGACGGAAGTCGAAATTATTGGAGAAGAGTAGCTGACATAGGACGCAGGCAGAAATGCCGCGTCCTGTTTTTTTGCGTAAGGGGCAGGAGTTGTCCGGGTATTCAAGCTTTCATTCAACCAGTGAGATCGAATATTTCCCTCTGTCTGTCCGCAGTTCAACCTGACTGTCCTCCACGGTATCCAAGCGGAGCCCGCTGACGGCAATCTCATAATTCTGCTGGGGAAGAGGGACTGGCTCGCCATCCCTGTTCAAGGTGTTGCCAGTGCCCCGCAAGATCAACGCGCTGTCCAAATAATCGTCAATAACATCATCGGCATTGCGGTAAGCCACGGTTTCCAGACTAAAGTGGACGGTGTCGAGGTCGTTCATCTCCTGTTTCTTAATCACAATGGTTGCGCCCGCCTGGGCGGCCAGCCAATCCAAAAGGTTCTGTACGTTTTGATCCATCAGATGATCCCATCCTTATCAAGGAGATTATAGAAGTTAAGTTACCCTGTTCGTCGAAATTGAATCCATAGTTCACGGATTTCGGAGCCTCTGTGAGGGTTGTCAAGCGAAGGCCGGACATGGTATAGTTCAATTCGCAGTACTATGCATAAAGAAGAATTCTGCGGAGAACCCGCAGGAGAGGTTCGCAAACTCCCTCTATAAAAAACTAAGCTTCTTAGTAGAGCCAGGTTTTCGAAGCTCATTCTTCTTTCCTGTTCCGGCGGACAGCCGGGGGAAAAGAGAGGGGTTTTTTGTCATGTCAGAAGGCAGAATGAAAGAGGAAATGCAGGAGGTTACCCTGCTGGGCAACCAAGGCACAACGTACAAATTCGGTTATGACCCGGATATTCTTGAGGTGTTCGACAACAAGCATCCGGGCCGTGATTATTTTGTCAAATTCAACTGTCCGGAGTTCACAAGCCTGTGTCCTGTTACCGGGCAGCCGGATTTCGGGGCGATGTACATCTCGTACATTCCCGAGCAAAAAATGGTCGAATCGAAATCACTGAAGCTCTATTTGTTCAGCTTCCGCAATCATGGCGATTTCCATGAGGACTGTGTGAACATTATTATGAACGATCTGATCTCGCTGATGAAGCCGCGTTATATTGAGGTCTGGGGCAAATTCACCCCGCGCGGCGGCATTTCCATTGATCCTTACTGCAACTGGGGGCGTCCGGGGAGCAAATATGAAGCGATGGCGGAGCATCGGCTAATGAATCATGACCTGTACCCTGAGAAAGTGGACAACCGTTAATCCGGGGCAAGGAAAAGGAGGAACCTGATCATGAATAAAAAAGCACTGGTCGTCTTCAGCGGCGGCCAAGACAGCACAACATGCCTGGTATGGGCGCTGCAGCAATTTGAGGAGGTTCAGGTGGTGACCTTCAATTATAATCAGCGCCATGCGGCTGAAATTGAAGTCGCCAAGGAGATCGCCGAGAAGTTCAAGGTGAAGCAGCATATTCTCGATCTGGGCCTGCTGAATCAGCTCGCGCCGAATGCATTAACACGCGATGATATTGAGATTGTTGCGGGTGAAGGAGAGGAATTGCCCAGCACGTTCGTGGATGGACGCAATTTGCTGTTCTTGTCCTTTGCGGCAATTCTGGCGAAGCAGCTTGGGTATGCGAATATGATCACCGGAGTCTGCCAGACCGACTTCAGCGGATACCCCGACTGCCGGGATGTGTTCGTCAAATCACTGAATGTGACCCTCAATCTGTCGATGGACTACGAGTTCGTCATTCATACACCGCTGATGTGGCTGGATAAAAAAGAAACCTGGAAAATGGCCGACGAGCTCGGCTGCTTTGAATATATCCGCGAGCATACGCTGACCTGCTATAACGGGATTGTCGGCAGCGGCTGCGGCACGTGCCCGGCTTGTCTGCTGCGTAAACGCGGCCTGGACCAATACGAAGCAGAACGAAATGAGGTGGGTTCCTGATGCTGGGCGAGGTATCTGTCTGTAAAATCTTCACCTTTGACGCGGCGCATCAACTGGTCGGGCATAAAGGGAAGTGCAGCAACCTGCATGGTCATACCTATAAGCTGGAAGTGGTATTAAAGGGCAAGCCGCTGGTAGCAGAGGGCCACTCCGACGAAGGATTTGTAGTAGATTTCAGCGACATTAAAATAACGGTGCAGGAGAGTCTGGTGGACCATCTGGATCATGCCTTTCTGGCAATGGGCAATGAGCCTGTACTGGAGACGCTGGTAAATACGGGTTCCAAGGTGGCGCACCTGTCTTTCCGCACAACGGTAGAGAACATGTCGGCATATATAGCATATAAGCTGAAGCTGGCCTCATTGCCGCTGTATTCCGTCAAGCTGTGGGAAACGCCAACCTCCTGGGCGGAGGTGCTGGCGGCAGACATCCCAGAAGAAGGGCCGTCTTACCGCCTGCACGGGGGATGTGACTGTGAGTAAGCTGCCGGTAATTGAAATATTTGGACCGACGATTCAGGGTGAAGGTGCGGTCATCGGCGTCAAAACGATGTTCGTCCGCACCTACGGCTGCGACTACCGCTGCGGCTGGTGTGACTCTGCTTTTACTTGGGACGGGTCGGCGAAGGACAAGGTGCGGATGCTTGCACCAGAGGAGATTCTGGCGGAGCTGCACGCGATTGCCGAGAATAATTATGACTGTGTGACGATTTCAGGGGGGAACCCCGCTCTGATTGGCGAAGGCATGGGAACCTTCATCCGGCTGCTGCATGAACGCGGCATTCAGGCGGCGATTGAGACCCAGGGCAGCCGGTGGCAGGATTGGTTCTACGACATAGATGTGCTTACAGTCAGCCCCAAGCCGCCAAGCTCAGGGATGAAGACCGATTGGGAAATGCTTGATAGTATAATGGGCAAAATGAAGGCGCAGGGCGGATCTGCCCATAGCCTGAAGGTTGTCGTCTTTAACGACGAAGATTACCTGTACGCCAAAAACATCCATCAAAGATACCCGGAAGTGCCGCTCTTCCTGCAGCCGGGTAATGAGAATGTGACGGAAGAGGGGGACATCTCGGCCCGCCTGCTGGGACGGCTGGAGTGGCTGTTCAATCAGGTGATTGCCGATCCTGAGATGAACCGGGCGCGGGTGCTCCCGCAGCTACATGCCCTTATTTGGCATAATAAACGGGGGAAATGATTGGACTTTATAGCCGGGCTTCTGCAATGCTGCAGAGGTCCGTTTTTTTATAAAAAAATCTGTTATAATCTTTAAGGTGAACAGACAGTCCGTTAGAGTTTTCAATGGCGAAGGGAGAGAGTGAAGTGGCAAATGATTCAACCGCATTGGTGATCATTGATGTGCAAGAAGCGATGTTTTCTTATCCGGACATGAAGCTGCATGATGAAGAGGGTGTGATGGACAGAATCGTTTCACTGCTGCATAAAGCCCGCTCGGCAGGAACGCCTGTCGTGTATATTCAGCATACCGAGGATCAGGAATATACCAAAGGCACACCTACCTGGCAAATCAGCAGCCGCATCACTCCGCGTGAGGAAGATCTAATTGTGGAAAAGCCAACCTGGGATGCGTTTCACCGGACACCGCTGCATGAGGAGCTTCAGGAGCGCGGCATCAGTAATCTGGTCATCTGCGGAATGCAAAGCGAGTTCTGTCTGGATACCACGACCAGACGCGCATTCAGCATGGGCTACTCCAGTATTCTGGTGGAGGATGCGCACAGCACCTTTAACAATGCCAACTTTAGCGGCGGCGAGATTGTGAAGCATCATAACTCCGTGCTGGGAGGCAGATTTGCGAAGCTGCGCAAAGCGCACGACGTGGAATTCTGATGGAGACCGCCAGATTAGCCATGAAGCCTATCCGGCGCTCACGGCTGAGACTTTTCGCGGGCAAGCGTTATTATTCACCGCTGCTTACATAGTTAGTTTTATCCAAGCCGAAAGGAACCAGAGCTGTGAATTCAAAAAAACCGCCCGTTCCCGTCCCGCTCTTAATGCTGATTGGAATTGTGGCTATTTCTTTTTCTTCTATATTTATTAAATGGTCAGCGGCTCCGGCCTCGGTTCAGGGCATGTACCGGCTGCTCTTTACTTCACTCCTGATGCTGCCTTTTGCCCGTCCCTACAGTGGAGCAGCTTATGCCCTGCGCCGGAAGGACTGGCTGCTGCTGGGATGCTCTGGAATGATGCTGGCGCTGCATTTTCTGCTGTGGATGGGCTCGCTGAAGTATACCTCCGTAGCCAGTTCAACGATGATTATGGCGCTGGAGCCGGTATTTATTATGCTGGGCGCATACATACTGTATAAGGAACGGAATACATCTGCGGCCATATTGGGCCTCGCAATCGCAATCTTCGGGGTTGTCTTTATAGGCTGGGGGGATATTGGACTGTCCCCGGATAATGTAAAAGGCGATCTGCTGTCCATTGGCGGAACCGTTGCGGTGGCCGTTCATATGCTGATTGGGCAAAAGCTTGTGTCCCGTATGCCTTCCTATCTGTACAGTCTAATCGTCTTTATCTCGGCAGTGCTGGTATTTGCCATCTACAATTTACTGTCCGGCATTCCGTTTTTTGTTTATCCGGCGCGTGAGTGGGGCATCTTTATTCTGCTCGCTGTTGTACCGACGGTATTCGGCCACATTTTGTTTAATTGGCTGCTGCAGTATGCTTCGGCGACTACAGTTTCGATGAACATTCTGGGCGAGCCTGTAGGAGCAAGCATTTTGGCATTTCTACTGCTGGGTGAAGCGCTGACCGGGCTGCAGTGGACCGGCGGCGTGCTGGTGATGGGCGGTCTGGCCGTCTATTTATTTGCTGGAAGAAAAAAAGCCGCAAGGGCAAAGGAAGCCCTTCATAACGCATCATAACAGAGATTTTGACTAGAAAAAGGGGCTTAATCGAATGAATGAACATGATCCGAATCGGGAAGTCAACCAAAGCGCAGTTCCCTCCAGTGAAGAGCTGTGGAACGAGGATACATATGCTGCCTGGACAAGCCGCTTTGGCACACCTTCCGAGGCTGCAGCAAAGCTTGTGAAGGAGCCTGTGGTCAAGCTGTTCCCGCTCGGCGGTTACCTTGGCGAAGTCAGAGGTACAAAGATAATGAATCTCATGGGTTCAAACGGGATGAAAGCCGTAGCGCTGAGTCTGCTGGGAGCGCGGGTAACCGTCGCTGATTTCTCGGAAGCCAACGCCCGGTATGCAGGCGAGCTGGCAGCGGCAGCGGGAGTTCAGCTTGATTATCTGGTCTCGGATGTCTTGAAGCTGCCGCAAGAGCTGCTGGACGGCTCATACGACATCGTATTTGCAGAAATGGGGATTGTGCATTATTTTACGGACCTGGCTCCGTTCATGGATATCGCATACCGGCTGCTGGCAGCCGGCGGGAGGTTCGTGCTGCGTGATTTCCATCCGGTCACGACCAAGCTGATCACCTCGAAGGGAACGACAGCAAAAGTCCGCAAGCATAAGGTGAGCGGTGATTATTTTGACACGGCGCTGGAGGAGAAGAAGGTTTCATATTCGAAGTATTTACCCTTGCCAGATTCAATCGCGGAAGATGTAAAACACAGTGTCGTATACTGGCGCCGCTGGACGCTGGGTGAGATCGTAACGGCAGCAGCGCGCAGCGGACTTGTGATCCGCGAATTGGCCGAGGAGCCGAATCTGTCTTCCGACGTGTACGACAAAGGAATTCCCAAGACATTCGTCCTGGTGGCGGAGAAAAAGTAGTTTGTTAATCAAACGGTATAGCCTGTGGCGCTTGTTCAGCGGCCACTTGAGGCTGTGCCGTTTTTTTTGTGTCCATTGCTTATTCCTCTGTCACACCTTGGGCCGCCAGATTCACAAAAGCCTGCTGCAAGGGAGTCAAGGCAGAATCCTTCCGCCAAGCGAGCACAAAATCGCCATGATCCGGCTGCACTCCCGGCAGCTCCGCATAGGATAAGCTCCCGGCTGCCACTTCTTCCATAATTCCCGCCTTGGAGAAGAGCGCGATCCCTCCGCCTTCACGAAGTATTCTCTTCACCGCCTCCGGCGAGTTCAGCACCGCATGTCCCCACACTTTTACCCCGTTCCGCTGCGCCCATTGATCGGCAAGCCTCTGCAGGGAAGAGGACGGTTCATGCTGAAGCCAGGGCTCAAGGACGAGTTGCTCCGCTGTTAAATCATGAATCTCTGCGAACGGGTGGCTAGGGGCGAAGACCAGTACAGCTTCATCCCGCAGGATGCTTTGTGTATGGAATGAACCGTCCTGACCAGCCGCGCTATGTAAAGCCGCCAGCGGAATTTCTCTGCCCCGCAGCCGTTCGCGTATAACATCCTCAGGCTGAACCGAGAGGGAGATGTCCAGGTCCGGATATTGAAGGGTGAATTGCGCGAATGTTTTTGGCAGAAGATATGTACCGGGTATATAGCTTGCCTCCAGATGCAGATTGCCTGAGGAGAGGGAGGAGTACTGCTTGATGCTGCGCTCTGCCTCGGCTGTTAATGCCACAATTTTGGCCGCGTATTGATAAAGAGTCCGTCCGGCGTCAGTAAGGAGCACCCGACCGCTGCGGAACTGAAACAGGGGAGTTCCCAGCTCGGCCTCCAGACTTTTCATATGGAACGATACTGTCGGCTGTTTCAGTCCCATTTCAGCGGCGACATCGGTTACTTTTTTATATTTTTCAATCAGGACTATGATCTGTAATTTAACAATGTTCATACTTTACCTCCGGCAAATAGGGAATCGTTAACAAATAGTATTCTCAATATAGATTATATCTATATAAATATACATTTTCTATTATGTTTTTTATCTTTTATTTTACAAACATAAGAATTTACCCTGACGAACGGGCTCTAGAATAAGAAGAGTCAGATGTGACATGAACACAGTCTGATGCTTCCAAAGGTGAGTTTTGTACGAACAGAGAACATGTAGCAGACACTCACAAAACATAGCAGATGCAGCAGCAAATGCTATACAAAACACTCAGGAGGAGACAAAAAAATGCAATTCAGAAAATCGTGGGTCATGGCTTTGGCGTTAACTGGTGTAGTAGCACTTTCAGCATGCGGTAACAACGGGGGAAATAATGCAGCAACCAATAACGGAGGAAATGCGGCTGCCACAACTGCTCCAACAGAAGCAAGCAGCGGCTCGGATCTAACCGGATCTATTCTGGCTTCAGGCTCTACAGCACTGCAACCGCTCGTTGAGCAAGTAGCTGAGAAATTCATGGAAAAGAACTCAGGCGTGGACATTCAGGTTCAAGGCGGAGGCAGCGGCACTGGTCTTACTCAAGTAGCTGAGAAGCAAGTGGATATCGGTAACTCCGATGTGTTTGCCGAAGAAAAGCTGAAGGATGCCGATGCTGATAAAGCAAAAGCGCTCGTTGACCACCAGGTAGCGGTTGTAGCGATTGCAGCAGTTACTCACCCGGATGCAGGCGTAGATACTTTGACCAAACAACAGCTTATCGACATCTTCACTGGTAAAGTGACGAACTGGAAAGAAGTTGGCGGCAAGGACCAAAAGATCCAGATCATCAACCGTCCAAGCAGCTCCGGTACACGCGCTACCTTTGAAAACTTTGCACTTGGCACCAAAACAGAAGATTTGCAAGGTTCCATCCAAGAGGATTCTTCCGGTACGGTTAAGAAAATGATCGGCGAAACTCCGGGAGCTATCGGTTACCTCGCACTGTCCTATCTGGACTCTTCTGTAAAAACATTGAAGTATGACGGTGTTGAACCTTCCGTTGACAATGTAATCGCTGGTAAATATCCAGTATGGGCTTACGAGCACATGTACACTAACGGCGAACCTAATGCACAAGTAAAAGCATTCCTTGACTACTTCATGACTGATGAAGTACAAACAGGCGACGTAGTGGATCTGGGATACATTGCAGCTTCGCAAATGCAGGTTTCCCGTGATGTAGCAGGTAAAGTTACCACTAAGTAATTCATTTGCAACATCCAAACAAATCATTCATTAGAACATCATGTGATTAGAGGCGGAATTCTTCTGCCTCTCTTTTCACTTTAGAAAGAGGGAGCATGTTGACGGTAAAACCAAAGAAAACGCGGATCGAAAAACATCATATAGAGGATTTCATTGGACGTTCATATATGTCCTTTTGTGTGCTGCTATTGATTGTAATCATTGTATCAATGGTTTATTTTGTAGCGTCCAAGGGGATTTCGACCTTTACCAGCGGCGACATCAAGATCACAGATTTCTTGTTCGGAACAAAATGGTCGCCTGAAGGAGATACCCCTTCTTATGGAGCCTTCCCTTTTATTGCCGGGTCATTTCTGGTTACGCTGCTCGCAGCGCTTATCGCAAGTCCGCTTAGTCTCTGCGCCGCTCTGTTCATGACCGAAATTGTACCGGGCTGGGGCAAAAAGCTGCTGCAGCCGGTTATTGAATTGCTGTCGGGAATTCCATCCGTTGTTTACGGCTTCGTGGGACTCAGCGTTATTGTTCCCTTTCTGCGCAATACGTTCCCTGGTCAGGGCATCGGGGTTGCTGCAGGCGCGCTTGTCTTGTCGGTTATGATTCTGCCGACTATTACAAGCGTGGCTGCAGACGCGCTGGCTTCTTTGCCGCAAAACTTAAAAGAGTCCTCCTTTGCGCTCGGTGCCACTCGGTGGCAGACAATCTCCCGGGTGATTCTCCCGACAACCTTCCCGGCGATTATGACGGGGATTGTTCTGGGGATGGCCCGCGCCTTCGGTGAAGCCCTTGCTGTACAGATGGTTATCGGGAATGCGCCTTTCGTTCCGCGGTCGCTCTTTGAGTCGGCCTCGACCCTGACCAGTGTCATTACGCTGGGCATGGGGAACACTACGATGGGCTCGCCGCATAATAATGCGCTGTGGAGCATGGCACTGGTTCTTATGTTGATGACCTTTGTATTCGTCCTCCTCGTAAGAATGCTCGAAAGGAGAAATAAAATATGAAGCCGAGAACCGCAGATAAAATAGCCACAGGCCTGATCGTATTTTTCGCATTACTTATTGTAGCCATTCTCGTTGGATTGCTCGGATACATTATCATCCGCGGCTTCAGCCATATCAGTTGGGATTTCCTGACTTCAGCACCGCAAAAGATCCGTGCAGGCGGAGGGATTGGGCCGCAGTTGTTCAACTCCATTTTCCTGCTGGTGCTGACTTTGATCATTACGGTACCGCTTGGACTTGGCGCGGGAATTTTCATGGCGGAGTATGCCCGTCCCGGCAAGCTTACGAATTTCATCCGTCTGATCGTGGAGGTATTATCATCTTTCCCTTCAATTATCGTCGGTTTGTTCGGGCTCTTGTTAATTGTCAATTATTTTGATCTTGGCTTCTCCTTGATCTCCGGCGCACTTGCGCTTACCTTCTTCAACCTGCCGCTGATGGTGCGGATCACGGAGCAGGCGTTCCGCACGGTGCCGAAGCAGCAGAAGGAAGCGGGTTTTGCCCTTGGATTGTCCAAATGGAAAATCGTGACCACCGTGCTGCTTCCGGTAGCCTTGCCTACAATTATCACCGGTACGATCCTGTCCGCAGGCCGTGTCTTCGGTGAAGCGGCTGCGCTCATGTTCACGGCGGGTATGAGCAGCCCGCGCCTCGATTTCTCGAATTGGAATCCGCTCAGCCCTTCTTCGCCGCTGAACCCTTTCCGTCCGGCGGAAACGCTGGCGGTGCATATCTGGAAGGTCAACAGCGAAGGCTTGGCGCCTGACGCCGCACAAATCGCAGCCGGAGCTTCGGCGGTGCTTGTGATTACCGTACTGATTTTCAATCTGGCGGCGCGTTATTTCGGCAGATTCATCTACCGCAAGCTCACGGCTTCCAAAAGAATGAGCTAAACCAAGAATACGATAGATCAATAGGAGGAGTATGAGATGGGTATTGCAGAACCAATGGTGCGCGAATCTTTTCAAACGGAGAATCTAAGTATATTTTACGGCACATATGAGGCAGTGAAGGGGATCAGCCTTCCTTTTGCCCAGAATACGGTTACAGCGCTAATCGGGCCTTCCGGCTGCGGCAAATCGACATTTCTCCGCTCGCTGAACCGGATGAACGACGAAATCTCCGGCTCGACAACGAAGGGGAGCATCTGGATTGACGGCGTAGACATTAACGCATCCGGTACAGATGTCATCAGACTGCGGCAAAAGATCGGCATGGTCTGGCAGAAGCCCAACCCGTTCTATAAGTCCATCTACGACAATATCGCCTTTGGGCCGAAATATCACGGCATTAAAGGCAAAAAAGCGCTGGATGAAATCGTTGAGAGCAGCCTGCGCCGCGCCGCCTTGTGGGATGAGGTCAAGGACCGGCTGAAGGATTCGGCGCTGGCCCTCTCCGGCGGACAACAGCAGCGGCTGTGCATCGCACGGGCTTTATCGGTTAATCCGCAGATTCTGCTTCTGGATGAGCCGGCTTCGGCGCTGGACCCGGTATCCACAGGTAAAGTTGAAGAGCTGATTAAGGAACTCAAAGAGGAACTGCGGATCGTAATCGTTACCCACAACATGCAGCAAGCGGCGCGCATCTCAGATTATACGGCATACTTTTACCTGGGCTCGCTTGTAGAATATGATAAGACGGAGAAGGTCTTCAGCAATCCTGAGAATCAAATGACTCAAGAGTATATCATGGGCCGCTTCGGCTGATTAGCAGAATAAATATGGTTCCTCCTATTGGGAGGGACCATATTTGCTTGTTAAGGGACAATCCAATTTATCAAACGTATTGACATCACATGGATTGAATAATATAATCTAAATTAAATCTAACTATTTAGTTATAAAGGAGGCGGAAATAATCGCACCCACAGAGAATAAGAAAAGTTCAAGGACTTACGATGCAACCCGTACCAAAGGAAGCATCCTTGACGCTGCGGAAGAGGTATTTGCCGAGCTGGGTTACTCGGCAGCGCGGATTGATGTTATCGCTAAGGCTTCCGGGTATAACAAAAGCCTGATCTATCAGTATTTTGGCGACAAGCTGGGGCTATACACAGAAGTAGTCAAACGAGCCGACCAGCTAAGCAATCAGGTTACAGGAGCCGCAATCGCCGATTTGTTGAAGAACCGGAGCCTGGTAACGGACCCGGCAGTATTTCAGCAGTTTCTTGAAACGCTGACCCGTGAAACCTATGAATTTCTTTTGGAGAACCCGCGTTATCTGAAAATTATGTTCTGGGAGGCTGCGGAAGATTGGAAGACATGGAATCAGATTACGTATCGCCCAGACGATATTACTCAGTTGCATGAGCTGGCTGTAGCCGCCAAGCAGAATGGAATTCTCCGGCAGGATTTCGATCCGGCAATTTTTCCGCTGCTGATTATAAATGTGACGACGACGACCCTTCAGTCATTATCCCGGTATGAAAATGTGCTGGGTAAGCTAGAATCACATCAGCTAATTGATCAGACGGCGAAATTCGTAATTCATGGTATTATGGAGCCATCTTTGCTCTAGAAGATGGCCGTTTTTTTCAACATTTATAAATAACTAGTTAGTTTAATCGAAGGAGAGAATAAAGATGAGTGCTGTTATCCAGACGGAAGAACTAACCAAGAAATATGGGAACAATCAAGCTGTTGACGGGCTCTCCCTTCATGTTGGCAAAGGGGAGCTTTACGGATTTCTAGGGCTGAACGGCGCGGGCAAAACAACAACAATACGTATGCTTTTGGGGATGATCCGGCCGGATTCCGGCTCTTCCTATTTATTCGGGCAACGTGTAGATGCTGGCAGTCATAAGCTATGGGGAGATGTTGGATATATGGTGGAAACACCCTACTCATATCCTGAACTTACCGTTCGGGAGAACCTGGAGATTATCCGTCGTCTTCGCGGAATAACTGATCCCAGTGCTGTTAATAACACAATGGACAAGCTCCAGCTAACGGTCTACCGGGACCGCAAGGCCGGTAATCTGTCACTTGGCAATAGGCAGAGGCTTGGGTTGGCCAAAGCTTTGCTGCACAATCCGCAAGTACTGATTCTGGATGAGCCGACGAACGGACTTGATCCTGCGGGGATTGCTGAAATCCGGCAACTGCTACGCGAGCTTGCGCTCAACTACGGTGTGACGATTTTCATCTCCAGCCATATTCTGGGCGAAATTGTAAAGCTGACAACACGAATCGGAATTATTCACCAGGGCAGACTGCTGCAGGAGAGCGATATGAGTGAACTGCAGCATGTCTTACAAAAACGTTTGGTTGTGAAGACCCGTGATTCTGAAGCGGCCCGCTTAAAGCTGCTGCAGGAAGGCTACCAGCCGAAGATAACCGATGATAGGCTGCTGTTGATCTCTGATCAGCATGCGATAGAGAATCCAGACCACATTGCCAATCTGTTGGTAAATGCGCATGTGCCGCCTATCCAGTTGAATGTAGAGGAAGAGGATCTGGAAGCTTATTTTCTCAGAAGAATTGAGAACGAAGGGAGAAACGATCAATGAATCGGCTGATAACGGCAATATGGGCAGAGGGTTTGAAAATTCGGCGCTCCAGGCTGCTTTGGATTTCACTGAGTGTAAGCATTCTGCTGCCAATTATGCTGGGGCTTGTCTTTTCCGGCTCAATTGGTTCCCAGAACAACCGTGGAGGCCTATTGGATTCGATGGGGTTCATGGAGGAGCTTGGTTTTGTAGTTTCGATTGGAGGGATGATTGGATTTGGGTTTGTATTCAGTTGGATATTTGGCCGGGAGTACTCCGACGGCACGGTAAAAGATTTGCTGGCGCTTCCGCTTTCGCGTTACGGAGTGGCTGCTGCTAAATTAATCGTTGCCACAGTTTGGTGTGTGGCTCTGGCATTGATTCTCTTCGGTGTTGGCGGCATGGCCGGATGGTTGGTCGGGCTGAAGGATTGGAGCCTTGAGATCATTGTCCAGAGCTTCGAGAGGTATGTTTTGCTCGCTCTTATGACCATTTGCTTAAGTATCCCCGTTGCCTGGATCGCCAGCGTTGGGCGCGGATATCTGTCGCCACTCGGGTTTATTGTGTTAACCATAGTAATCACTCAGCTTGGCGGAGGAATGGGAATTGCACAATACATTCCTTGGGCAGTCCCAGGGCTCCTCAGCGGCGCTTCAGGAGAAGTGGACCATCTGCAGCCGGTTAGTCTTATCCTTCCATATTTGACCGGAGGCATTGGCATTGCAGGTACACTGGCTTGGTGGCGGTATGCCAATCATTCGTAAGTACAATAAGTAAATGATCATTACAGGAACAGGTGATGGATGCCTAAACAGTAATCAAATTTGAATTCAGCTCCTAAAACATGTACAATCATTGAGAATGATTATCATATAATGTTTTGGAGGGGACACGAATGAATCAGACTAATTCCGCATCTTCCGGCAGTATCGCCGCTGTAATTAAGGAGCGCCGCTCCGTCAAGCAATTCAAGCCGGAGCCACTGCGGGAAGGGCTGCTGGAGGAACTGCTGAATGTCGCTGTTTGGGCGCCGAATCACGGCCTTCGCGAGCCCTGGAGGTTCATTGCTTTCCAGGGCGAAGGGGCAAAATTTCTCGGGGATGCCGTGTTTTCAATAATGAAGCGTATAGTTTCCGATCCCGAATTCGCAGTGAAGCGCAAAGAATATATCGCTTCAATTCCGCTTACGCTGATTGTCGTGATGCCTGAAGATCCACGGCAGAGAGAATGGGATGAGGACTACGCCGCTGTCTCCGCATTGGTGCAGAATTTCCAGCTTGCGGCGTGGGAGCAGGGAGTCGGCACAATATGGAAGACCGATCCATACATTTATGCGCCGGATTTCCGCACTGCAATCGGTGTGAAGCCTGGAGAAAAGATCGTTGCCATGGTTCATGCCGGATATCCGGAGACCGTTCCCGGCGCCCGTCCGCGCACAGAGGCCGCCAAGCTGCTGCAAGTTATAGACAGCTACCCGGAGAACGGGACGTTAGGCTAGGATTTTACGACTCACATATACAGCATTGTTATCGTTCCAGTACTACTTACGGGCATCCTGCGGGATGCCTTTTTGTACAATAATATGCACAAGAATATAAAGCTGAAGCTGGCGCGGATTCAGAAGGATCTGTCCCAAGAGCAGCTTGCGGAAGCGGTAGGGTTCACAAGACAGACCATTGGGCTGATTGAGGCCGGCAAATATAATCCGTCCATCCGGATGCATCGCCGTCTGCAAGGTGCTGGAGCGAACTATAAAGATGAACGCCTTACAGCCGAGCATCAAAAGCTGAATTCCCACGGTTTTCTGATTGTAGCAGAGAATTTGTGGTTGCTCTTGTAAAACTAATATAATTAGTTTATATTATAACTAATCATATTAGTTTTTGAGGAGGATGTTTGATGAGAGTAACTCAAGAAGGCCATTTGCTGCAGCTTACCTGGATGCCAAGATTTTTCCCCGTCAATTGTTACCTCGTTGAAGAAGCGGATGGCTTGACGTTAGTGGATGCGGCGATGCCGTTCAGTGTTAAAGGGATTATGGATACTGCGGCCCGGCTGAACAAACCGATTACCCGCATCGTTCTGACTCATGCGCATGGCGATCATGTAGGAGCGCTGGATGAGCTGAAGAAGCGGATTCCTGAAGCAAAGCTGTACATCTCCGAGAGGGATGCCGCTCTGCTGAGAGGGGACCGTTCTCTAAGAGCCGACGAGCCGCAGACTCCGATTAAGGGCAGTGTGCCGACCAAGATAGCTTCGAAGCCTGATGTATTGCTGCATGAGGGCGATTCAATCGGCTCATTAACGGCCATCAGCACACCCGGCCATACGCCGGGTTCCATGTCTTTTCTGGATGAGCGGACAGGGGCGCTGATTGTGGGCGATGCTTTTCAGACCTTCCGTAGAACCGCGGTTTCGGGGACAGTGGTTCCTGGGTTCCCTTTTCCGGCCATGGCCACATGGAACAAGGCTCAGGCGCTAAGCAGCGCAATAAAAGTTCTGGAGCTCTCACCTAAGCTGCTCGCAGTAGGTCACGGCAACCTGCTGAAGGCTCCAGGTGAACAAATCAAACAGGCAATTCACACAGCACAATTACTGCAGAAGAAGGTGGAAAGCTGAGATGTCACCGAGAGCTGGACTAGATACACATACACTTGTACTCGCCGCGGCTGAAATTGCAGATGAGCAAGGGATTGAAGAAGTAACTCTGGCGGCACTGGCGGCCAAGCTGGGCGTACGTTCACCATCGTTGTATAATCATGTTAACGGTCTTCAAGGACTGCGATCATTGCTTGCTGTATACGGCCTGGAGCAGCTATACGCTGCAATGGCTGCTTCTTCAGCGGGGCTGAGGGGAGATAAAGCTCTACATGCTATGGGACATGCCTATGTTGACTTTGCGAGAAAACGCCCGGGGCTGTATGAGACAACACTGCGTGCGCCGGAGCAGGGAAATTCAGCGCTGGAGAAGAGGAGTGAACAGTTGCTGTCGTTAATTATTGAAGCGCTCGCAAGCTATGAGCTTGGAGAAGAAGGAGAATTGCACGCCGTCCGGGGGTTCCGAAGCTTACTGCACGGCTTTGCCGCTCTTGAGAATAAAGGAGGCTTTGGTATGCCGCTGGACCTGGATGTGAGCTTAACCCGGCTGATCAGCATGTTTATTGCCGGTATTCACAGCATGAGCGCAACTGCAGAATAATTTAACTAATAACAAACCGCCGGGAGGAATACGAACGTGAGTAGTGTTGAAGAGCAAGGAATGGTTACAACTTACGAGGAAATGAAAGCTGTTATCGACAGGCTGGGGATTGTGCCGCTGGCTTCACTGATCCCGGAGCATCCTTCCGTGAACGGCTTGACCAAAGCTGAGAACTGGCACACGGATACTGAATTAGACCCTTGGGGGTGGCGCGCACGTTTTCCCGGCGAAGCTCATGCTGCATACGGCAAGTTCATCAAGAAAAAAGCAATTCTGGTTTCAAGAGAATGGTTCCCGGCATATGCAGCGGCAGCGGGCAGCAAGCGGGACCTTGAAGAGCGTTACAATAGCGGGCTGGCTACCAGGGAAGCACTGGCTCTGCTGCAGATCATCCGCCATAACCAGGGCATTGAGACACGCGAGCTGCGCAGGCTGGCTGAGATGAAGGCGAAGGAGAAGAAGACTGCATTTGACAATGCCGTCACGGAGCTGCAAGGCACACTGGATATTGTAATTTCGGGTGTGAAAGAGCGTTATAATGCTGAAGGTGAGAAAAATGGCTGGAACAGTACTTCGTTTGAAACAGCAAGCCATTGGATGGAGGAAAATGGAGTTCCAGCATTTAATGGCACGCGGGAAGAAGCTATATCGTGGCTCCGCTCCCGTATGGAAGGGAACTGGACTCCAGCGGCAATAGCCTGGCTTAGCAAGGTACTGTCCTGGTAACATAGAAACGGCTAATCGTACCCATTATGAAAATCTATAGTTCAACGGATATAGCAGCTATTCCAGCATGGGGGCAAGGTAAGTGATCAGGAAATACAAGAAACCGAATGCTAGCATAATGTAGGCAGTGTATTTGATGGCATTGGAGGCGACAATACTTAAGTCTTTAGGGGCTTTTCCTTCGGATCGTTCCTGTTCAAGGGGCTCTGTATACTGGGATAACGATTCTTTCATCTCCAGATTACCTCCTAAATGTATTGTTAGTCTGAACATCCATGAAGCAATATCAGGCATAACTGGCTATGGAAGCATAATCCTAAGTTTTGCGGGGATTTGAAAACGGATTCCTCATTTGTATTGTGACATAATTGTGAACTCGGTTCAACGATTATGTGAATAACATTTGAACATATCTTTAAATTATAATTATTCATTTGATTAATTATAGTTGTGAAACCCAAAAACACCCTGTAGCTCTCCATTTCCAGAAGAGATACAGGGTGTTTTGTATGAATTAATAGGTTGTCAAGAGGTTCAATCCAAGAGCTTATGCCCAGTTTCCGTTGCGGAAAAGCGGTTCTGCAATGCCATCATCCGTGATTCCGTCGATGTTCATCTCAGGCGAGCCCATCATGAAGTCCACATGGGTCAAGCTTTGGTTCATGCCTCTTTCGAGAAGCTCTTCCTTGGACATCCTGGTCCCTTCCTGCAGGGTGAATGCGTAGGATGCACCCAGAGCCAAGTGGCAGGAGGCATTCTCATCGTAAAGGGTGGTGTAATATAGAATGCCGCTTTCCGAGATCGGAGAATGATAAGGAACCAGAGCGACTTCGCCAAAATATACAGACCCTTCGTCCGTAGCGAGCAGGGTGGCTAAAGCGTCATGGCCTTCCTCTGCCGTAAATTCTGTAACCTTGCCGTTCTCCAGCGTAAGTGTGAAACGGTCAATAATCTTGCCGCTATAGCTGAGCGGCTTGGTGCTGCTGACTTTGCCGTTGGCACCGGTCTTTAGTGGCGCTGTGAAAACCTCTTCTGTTGGAATGTTCGCCAGGAAAGGCACACCACGGCCGTTCACGGCACCCGCCTGGCACCAGATATGGCCTTCAGGCAGCTCGATTGTCAGATCAGTACCTGGAGCGGTATAGTGCAGCTTGCGGTATTTTTTGGCGTTCAGGATGTCACAGCGCTGCTTCAAGCCGTTCAAATGAAGCGTCCAGGCTTCAACCGGATTCTCCTGGTCCGCACGGGAAGCCTTGAATATAGCATCCCACAGTAGCTCCACCTGCTCCTCAGAAGGAGCATCCGGGAATACCTTAGCAGCCCAGACCGGAGAAGGAAAGGCAACGATACTCCAACTGGCATGGTTGCCCATCAGCATTTCGCGGTACGGCGCTGTAGCCTGACCTACTGTGCGCTGATTATCGGCGATTCTTGCAGGATCTATTCCATTCAGCAAATCCGGATTGGTCGAGACGATGGTCAGGAAGGCTGCACCGTTCCGGGCCAGATCCTCAAGCTCATCCGCCTGCCATTTTGGCGGCTCCAGAAAGCTGGGAGCAGGCGCCAGCTCATATCGCGCCCGTGTGACGAGCTCATCCGAATAATTGACCTTAACCAGCTTAGCACCGGCCTCATAAGCTTGGCGCACCACGAGACGCACCAGCTCGGCGGAAGCAATATCAGCATTGACTACAAGAGTTTGCCCGGGCTGAATATTAATTCCAATCTTTACCGCAAGCAATGCATAATTCTCCAGCTTTTGCTCGAAACTCAGCATAGTTTCTAATCCTCCCCGTATCTCTGTCTATGTTCAAATATTAAAACGCCCAGTTTCCTTTCAGGAATACCGCTTCCCGTGAGCCATCGGCCGTAATGCCGTAAATGTCCATCTCCGACGAGCCGATCATGAAATCCACATGGGTAACACTGGTGTTCAGACCATGAGCAATCAGCTCATCCTGTGTCATTTCCTTGCCGCCTTCAATACAGAAGGCATACGCTGTACCGATTGCGAGATGATTGGAAGCATTCTCGTCAAACAGTGTGTTGAAGTAGAGGATATTGGACTCAGAGATAGGGGATTTGTGCGGAACGAGAGCAACCTCGCCAAGATATTTTGCCCCTTCATCCATTGCAATGAGATGTTCCAGCGCTTCCTGCCCTTGTTCGGCACTTACGCTGACAATACGGCCCTCTTCAAAAGTAATCGAGAAGCCGTCAATAATGTGGCCCCCGTGACTTAAAGGTTTAGTGCTTCTCACGGTTCCATTAACACCGGTCTTGAGTGGGGCAGTGAATACTTCTTCGGTCGGCATGTTGGCTACAAAAGTATGGCCTTTAGCATTGATGCTGTCCCCTTGCGCCCATAAATGGCCCTCTGGCAGCTCAATGCTGAGGTCAGTGCCGGGTGCTATGTAATGGAGGCTTCTATACTTTTTGGCATTCAGGATATTCGCTTTCTGTTCAAGGGTGTCCAAATGCTCCTGCCAGGCGGCAACAGGATCTTCCCGGTCCAGTCGTACGGTGTGGAAGATGGCTTCCCAGAGCTTATCTACGCGTTCTTCTGCGGGAACATCAGGGAATACCTTATCGGCCCAAGGCTGCGAAGGGATAGCTACAATACTCCAGCTAACCTTATCGGACATTTGATACTCGCGGTATTTCGTGAGTGCGGCACCGCGGGTTTTCTGATAGGTGGCAATCCGCTGCGGATCAATGCCTTTAAGCGCATCCGGGTCCTCTGCAATGACATGGAGAAAAGCTGCGCCATTCTCAGCGAACTCAGTCATCTCTCCGGCGAACCAGGTAGGCGTCTTGCTGAAAACTTCCGGTGCAGCGTGCTCAAACTGCTGGCGGGTAATGAACTCATCGCTCCAGTTGACCTTAACCTGACTTACACCGGTGGCATAAGCCTTGGCTGTAATGAGACGCACGAATTCAGCGGCCGAGATCGGCGCGCTTACGACCAGGATTTGTCCAGGTTGAACGTTAACGCCGATTTGAACGGCCAAGTCCGCATATTTGCTAAGCTGCGCTTCAAAATGAGACATTACGATTTCCTCCATTTACTAATTAGTAGTCTTTAGTATTAAATTATTAACCGCCGGATGAAAAAAGTCAATTAGAGTACAAAGGGAGGGATTTGCATTCATATCAATGATATACTATGTAAAAGCAAGGATGATCAGATGAAAGGAAGATCAGAGTATGAATGTTGAAATTATTAAAGCGGAAATAAAACGGGAAGAGGACCGCAGCTTCATCGGGAGGACAATCTTCAAGCTGGAGAACCATAACTTCCCTTACGAAATCACATTCTTCAGCAAGCGCGGCACGGAATGGGATTATAGCTTGAGCTTCGCCGGCGAGCCGGGCAGTGAAGAACAGTTCCTGGAAATCGACCAGCTTCTGGAAAATGATGACGATGTCTACAATCAGTTGCTCGATGCGGCACTGGATACTCAAGAGCTTCCGGAAGAGGAAGCGTAGCAACACAACAAATGCGACCGCTTTTGGCATGAACTGCCGGAAAAGGGTCGCATTTGTCATGTTAGGGTATAGCGAAGGGTTAGCACCGCAGCAGCGGTCAGGATCTAGCCGATGGTAATGTTCCCTTCGGGGTAGCGGTAGAGCTCCTTGCTGTTCTTGGGCTTAAGCGCATAGGCCAGAGTCAGTGGACCCGTCCGGCCAACGAACATAAGAATAATTACAAGGATTTTACCTATCGTTGTCAGCTCTGGAGTAAGCCCCATGGTAATGCCGGATGTACCGAAAGCCGAAACCGCTTCAAACAGTACAGTGAGGAAATCCGCGCGCTCTGTCACAGACAGCAGCATGGTGGCAGAGACAACAAGCATGAGTGAGAGCAGAGTCATGGTGATTGCGCGGTATACATTCTCTTTGGAGATCCGGTTGCGGAACATGACGATGTCTTCTTTCCCGCGGAGCCTGGCAAACGCAGTGACGACCAGAATAGCGAACGTAGTAATTTTAATCCCCCCGCCGGTCGAGCCGGGAGCCGCTCCGATGAACATCAGCAGAATCATCAGAAACTGGGTGGATTCCCGCAGCAGCGGAATCTCAATTGTAGTGACCCCTCCGGAACGCGGAGTAATTGCCTGCAGAAGCGAGGCCATAATTTTGCCGCCAGGATGCAGGGGCTTCAGTGTTGAGTTCAGCTCCAGCCAGAAGAATATAGCAGCGCCGACCACAATTAACACAGCGGAGGTAGAGAGAACCACCTTGGAGTGAAGTGTAAGCCGTTTGCGCTTAGGGTAATCGACCACATCGGATAGAACGATAAAGCCTATACCGCCGAGAAAGATCAGCAGCATGGAGGTGATATTGACAATAAAGTCCTCCGCATATCGGGTAAGCCCGCTGAACGGACCGTGAATATCTCCGAAAAGATCAAAACCGGCGTTGTTAAAAATGGAGATGCTGTGGAACAGCCCGTAGTATACTGCTTTGCCAAGCGGCATATCCACCGTAAATCTGGCGGCAAGCAAAATGGCTCCGCTGAGCTGGATGACAAGCGAGTATAGGAGCACCCTGCGGATCAGCTTAACGATCCCTTGCATCGAATTCTGATTCATGGATTCCTGCAGCAGAAGACGCTCTTTCAGCGAGATTCTCTTATTGAGCACGAGTGTAATTACGGTAGCCATAGTTACGAACCCCAGGCCCCCGAACTGAAACAGCACCAGCAGAACAATTTGCCCAAATTCGGTAAGCTGGGTTCCGGTATCTATGACCGCCAGTCCGGTGACACAGGTGGCGGAGGTCGCCATAAATAAAGCGTCAATGAAGGAGAGGCGCTCGCCGGTGGAAGCCGCAGGCAGGGACAGCAGAATCGTTCCAGCTACTATTAGTAGAAAGAATCCAAGCGATAGTATTTTGGGCGGCGTCAGCCTGAGGTTCCCAAAAGATAAGTTAGACAAAGCTCATTCTCCTGACGTCTGAAGATTAACTGACAAGATTATAGCATATCTTTACACCCCTCCACTGAAAGGGGCAGGAAATTAGCAGATTTTATCGAATTGGTTAAGGTACTAACTACAGTTTCATAGGGGAGGCTTTTTGACAGTGACAAGTCCGGTTCTGAATCAGATTGGTGCCGTCTTCATTCCGGTCAGTGATATTGAGAGGTCAAAAGACTGGTATTGCAGCTTGCTTGGGCTACCGCTTGACGGAGAAGTATTGTTCGGACATCTCTACGTTGTGCCGATGCAAGGACCGGGAATTGTGCTGGACAGCAAAATTTTCACAGCCGAAGCTGTACTGAAGGTGCCGGCTTTCCATCTGAATACGGAGGATATTGACGCTGCATACGATTTTGTCAAAGCATCCGGGGCAGAAATTCTGACAGACATTGAGAATGATCACTGGTTCAACTTCAAGGACCCGGACGGGAATATATTGATGATTTGCCGATGTTAAATGAAATGAAAATATAATTCATGTCATTAATTATTTCGGATAATTAACGATGTTAACTAAAAATAGGAGACTTTCGTTTATGATTAGAGAAGCCGTGCCGGAGGATGCGCCCTCCATTGAGCAGCTATACCGGATACTGCTGCCTGACCAGAAGGATATTAAGGTTCTGCCTGCAAGAATCGGTCAAATCGCAACCAATCCTGAGAGCTTTCTGTATGTATATGAAGCGGATGGAGCCGTTGTTGGAACGGTACATCTTCACTTTTGCATGGATGCGCTGAGCGGCGAACGGCCTTTTGCTGTGATTGAACGGGTAGTGACCGCGCCGGAAACGCGCGGCAAAGGTTACGGAGCCGCACTGATGAGGCATGCCGAAGAGACGGCTGCAGCCAGGGGAGCGCTTAAGGTGATGCTCTCCAGCGCCATGAGGCGGACGGAGGCTCACCGGTTCTATGAGCGGCTTGGTTATGATGGAGATGGAAGCAGACTTTTTAAGAGGTACCTCAATAGTGATTAAAAAGAGCGGGAGGAGGAATGGGAATGATTGTTACACTGAGGAAGCTGGTCCCGGCTGATGCCGCTGAGCTTCTTAATCTGCAGCACCGCCTGGATGAAGAATCCTCGTTCATGCTGCTCGAGCCTGATGAGCGGCAGACGGGTATTCAGCAGGTGGAAGAGATGATCGGGAGCTTCGCGGATGCCGAAACCTCCATCCTGATCGGTGCCGAGACGGATGGCAGACTGGCGGGCTATCTTTCCGTTAGAGGCGGAAGTGTAAGACGCAACCGCCACAGCGCTTATATCGTTATAGGCATCTTAGAGCAATATCAGGGCATGGGCATTGGCAGCGGCCTGTTTAAGGAAATGGAGAATTGGGCAAAGGAAACGGGAATCGTCCGTCTGGAGCTAACAGTTATGGTACATAATGAGCGTGCTTTGGCGTTATACAGCAAAAACGGGTTTGAGATTGAAGGGACCAAAAAGAAGTCACTTCAGGTGAATGGCGAGTGGGTGGATGAATATTACATGTGCAGAATATTTTCATCTTAAATGCAAGAAAGGCGCTCCATAACCGGAGCGCCTTTCGCTATATTTAAGATTGCCAGAATGCCAACATATCTATACAGTGCTGGGTTGACCAATCTTCATCTCAACCTTGCGGATGCGGTGGCGGTTCATCTCGCGGACGGTAAGCGTCACATGCTCATGAAGCACACTTTTGCCGACAGCGGGTTCCTCCAGATGGCTGTACAGCCATCCTCCAATGGTGGTGACCTCGTCGTCATCAAGATCAAGACCTGTCAGTTGCTTAACCTCCAGGACGGATACCTTGCCGTCAAATAGGTAATGGGAGTCACTGAGTTTCTCCACGTCCTTGCGTTCATCACCGTCAAATTCATCGCGGATTTCGCCGACAATTTCTTCTAGAATATCTTCGATGGTGATCAGACCGGAGGTCCCGCCGTATTCATCCAGCAGGAGTGCGATATGCACACGCTCCATCTGCATGCGGGTCAGCAGGGTCTTAACCGGAGTGACTTCCGATACCGTCAGGAGCGGCAGGATCAAGCTTTTGAAATCGAAGTCCGGGTTGTTGTCATATTTCAGATAGAGCTGCTTGGTATTGATCATCCCGATAATGTTGTCCTTGCTTCCGTCTGCTACAGGGAAACGGGTATACTGCTCCTTGCGGATGATCTCGATATTTTCCTTCAAAGAATGGTCTTTGAATAAGCACACCATATCTGTCCGCGGCACCATAATTTCCTTGGCCAGCATTTCGTCGAAGTTAAAAATCCGGTTCACATAGCCGTATTCGGCTTTGTTGATTTTGCCGCTTTCATAGCTTTCCGACAGGATCAGGCGAATCTCATCTTCGCTATGCGCATCTCCATGCTCACTGGCCGGCTTCATTCCGAACATGCGGACCAGCAGATTGGCGGAACCGTTCATGATCCAAATCAGCGGGTACAGAATTCTGTAGAACCAAATAATCAGCGGTGAGGTAATTTGACCGATCTTCTCCGGAATGTTTATAGCGGCTGTCTTCGGGGCAAGTTCACCGACAACAACATGCAGGAATGTGGCAATAATAAATGCCAATGCAAAAGCAATAGGCTCACTGACACTGTGACTGATATTCGCCAAATCGAATACCGGAATCAGCAGCCGCTCGAATGCAGGCTCTGCCAAAGCCCCGATACCGAGGGCAGTAATAGTGATCCCAAGCTGGCACGCAGACAAGTAACCGTCGAGGTTGGCGGACACTTTTTGTACAGCTAAAGCGTTCTTCTTCCCGTCAAGCACCATCTGGCTAACCTGGCTGCCTCTCAGCCGTACCAATGCAAATTCCGTCGCTACAAAAAATGCGGTTAAAACAATCAAAATTGCCACAAGCGTCAAACTAAGTCCTATACCCATAAAATCTTTACCATCCCTTTCGTTGTTAAAATAGGTTATACTCATATTATGAGTTCACATGAACTCATTGTACGAACTTTTATATAGAAAATCAAATGGCGAAGGGGTGCCATATATGGAAGCTATCACACTGAGCCGGATTGAGATGTCCGAATTGCTATTGTCCCTACACGGAGCTTCGGAGCGGAGACCGCTGAATATTCTACAAGAAGCCTGGACGAAATTTCATCGTGAAGAGGTACAGGAGGGCACTACTTTGCCTGCCTTTTTGTCCACAGAGATTCCTCCGTTCCTGCAAAAGATCATTAACGGCGGCAGAGTTAAAGGTCTGTCGCTCGGGGAAATTGCCACATTGGGCCACTTGATTGAGTACTCTACACTGTCGGTTACGGCCATGCAGAACTGGGTCAAACGCGACTTTAAGGAATATCTGGGCTCGCCCAGGGAGGGCAAGAAGTACTCAGTCAATCAGGCTGCGCTGCTCTTTATGATTGATGATCTGAAGGCTGCGCTTGATTTCGAAAGCATCCGTCAACTCTTCAGGCTGCTGTTCCTTGCGCCGGAACGGGACGATGATGACTTGGTAGAACCGGCTCAATTATATTATGGCTATGCAGAGCTGTTCGAGGAGATCAAAAGCTCTCCGGTGCTCCAGGTTCAGGGACTCGCTGACCGCAGTGCCCAGCAGGAATATTCAACCAAGGCGGACAGAGTGCTGAAGGCGTCGCTGGAAAATATGATGCAGCGCTTGAGCCATCTGACACGAACACAGCGGGATGCGGTACGGAACATGCTGATGATTGCCGCCATCTCCGTGCAAACCTGTTATTTTCAGGCGCTGGCCCGGCAATACTGTAATGCGGCGTTATTCCTTGATTTTTGATTCAGATTGATTAGCCAGAGCCAGGAAGAGGTGTATGAAGATGAATAAGTTGTCGCTGCTTCAGCATCCGAAGCAAAGAAAGCTGCTGTTTAGCGCAGGGCTTAGCTGGATGTTCGATGCAATGGACGTGGGAATGATTTCTTTTGTGGTGGCGGCGCTTGCCAAGGAGTGGGGGCTGGGACCCGAAAGAATAGGATATTTAACGAGCATAAATTCTGTGGGCATGGCCGTAGGCGCTGCCGCAGCAGGCATTCTCGCCGACCGCTTCGGCCGTAAATCGGTCCTCCTGTGGACGTTGCTGATTTTCTCCATAGCAAGCGGATTGTCAGCTTTTGCCGCAGGGTATGCGGTGCTGTGTGTGCTGCGTTTTGTGGCCGGCGTCGGGCTCGGCGGAGAGCTGCCGGTTGCTTCGACGCTGGTATCCGAGAGTATGCCGGCGAAGGACAGAGGACGGGCTGTAGTGCTGCTCGAAAGCTTCTGGGCGGCAGGCTGGATCGCATCGGCCCTGATCGCTTATTTCATTATTCCGGATTACGGCTGGAGAATCGCTTTTGCCATCGGGGCCGTTCCTGCCTTATACGCATTATATTTGCGGCGTGCTATTGAGGATTCCCCAAGGTTCACTGAGGTTAAAAAGAAGACAACGGTTCCTTTGCGCAGCCGTATTGCTTCAGTCTGGTCAGCGGAACACCGCCGTTCGACGTTGATGCTCTGGATTCTGTGGTTTACGGTGGTCTTTTCCTATTACGGCATGTTTCTGTGGCTGCCTACGGTAATGGTCCTCAAAGGCTTCAGTCTGGTCAGAAGCTTTGAGTATGTGCTGATTATGACGCTGGCCCAGCTTCCGGGTTATTTTACAGCCGCCTATTTCATTGAGAAGTTCGGCCGTAAGTTCGTCCTTGTCATTTATCTGCTGCTTACGGCGATCAGCGCGGCCTGGTTCGGAAATGCGACTACCGAGGGAATGCTGATGGCAGCCGGAATCTGCTTGTCGTTCTTCAATCTGGGTGCCTGGGGCGGAATGTACGCCTATACACCGGAGCTGTACCCCACAGCGATCCGCTCGACGGGAACGGGCATGGCGGCCTCCTTCGGGCGGATTGGCGGGATTATCGCACCTTCGCTGGTGGGTGTGCTGGTAGGCAAATCTATCGGCATCGGGTCAATTTTTTTGCTGTTTTTTGCCACGATTATTATCGGTGCGCTTGCGGTGCTCTTCCTTGGTAAAGAGACGAAGGGAACCGAGCTGACCTAAGAGCTGGCGGAGATGTCATCTACTTGATGTTCATCCGGCAAGAATGCTAATATTAGTAATGAATTGTAGACTGGATAACGTAATGCGAGACGAACAAGACGGTTCCTTCACAACTGTGAACAGGACCGTTTTTTCATAAAGCCGGATTGGCCGGCAGCTTGGAAATAAGTCTGCCGGCGTGTGAATGGGGGGAGAGCTATGAAGAGAAACGGGGAAGGGCTGCACTTTACGGAGCTGGTATGGGAGAGCACAGAGCAGAATCTGCCGATTCCAGCCCGGAATTCCGCAGATGCGGCAATACCCAAATCTCCGGCTGCCAGAGAAAAGAAGAAAGCGCCCGAAGAAACTACAGTACAGCTACAGCTATGGGATATGGAAGAAACGCAGGAGCCTGTGACGACAACAGAGAGTGAGTTTGTAATGCGCGCAAGGGAGCTTGTGGACCGCAAGGAAGCTGCGGCGTTATTTGTTCCATTTAAAAGCTATTGGCCGACCTATGGACATATGACGGGAGCGCAGAGCCGGTGGTATTTCTTTTGGCGGGAAGAAGTTAGGCAGGGCAGATACCTGAAGACCGATCTTTCGTACATCTTCTTGCATGTCTATGAGCTTATTAACGGGGTAGGCTGGGACGTCCCTGAGGAGGGCTATAGACAGTTGAATCTGATCTGGGAGGCGTACCGGGATCAGTATAAACGTCTGGATCAATATCTTGGCGGCTGGATTGCGGATTTTTCGTTTGTGCATCATTTGGAGGTTCCACTCTCGGGAATTGTTGCCCGTACGCGCGGTCTCGCCGGCGATCTGGCCGAGCTGGAATTAATGCGCTGTCTCTCGGCTGCCCCGGAGCAGTTGACCTTTGAAGTGCTGACGGTAATGTCGGACTATGATATCAGCAAATCCAAATTCTATATCGGTGACGGTAAAACGGCAGCGGAACGTTATATTCCCCAGGTGGTTGCACTCATTGACGCCTATGTGGCGCGGAAGCACGGTTCGAATCTGATCGGCATGTTCCCGCCGGGTCCGGCGGTGACCCGGGAGCGTTACCTGTTCCGCAGCGCCGTCTATGATATTTCATTATATGGGTATTCTGTACTTGTGCCAGTAGTGCGGATCAGCAAATCGCCTCCGCTGCGCAGTCTGATCACACGTCTGTTCCGGCTGACTGAGAATAAGCTGCGTGAGCTGCTGGGCTTCCGGGGCAGACTCAAGGACGTTCGGGTCGATGCGGATATGGAGGATCTGGTCACACGGTTTCTGAAGCGCGAATTCCGCAAAGCGGAGCAGGAGGAGAAGGGGCCGGCAGTGGTCATCGACCAGCAAAAGCTGGAGCGCCTGCAAAGCGACTCAGAAATCGTGCGTACAATGCTCACGGTAGAAGAGGTCACAGGGCTGGACGACAGCGGGTACGAAACGGAAGCTGCTGAAACCTGGGCCCGCGCCGGTTCGTCGGCAGAAGGAACCCTCGAAGCCGCAGGCGCTGTAAGTGATGAAGACGATGGGGAGCCGCCGGTTGAATCATTGGAGTGTGCTGTACCGGCTACAGAAGAGCATTTTCATAGCCCCGGTGACAGCGCCGCTGCGCTATGGAAGCCACTCGCGGCTGCGCTGACCCCCTTGCAGCGGGCTGTAGTGCTTGCCCTCGCCGCAGGAGAGGGTTCCACAGAAGTACATAATCTGGCTGCTGCCGGAGGTACTATGCCGGAGCTGCTGTTTGATGAGATCAATGAAATTGCCATGGATCTGCTCGGGGATTTGCTGATTGACGGTGAAGAGCTGAACGGGGAGTATGTGCCAATGCTGCATTACTTAATGGGGTGAAGGATAAATGAATGAACTGAAAATACCGAAACGGATAACGACAGCGCTGGTGAACTCACTGACTGCGGGAGTCGTGCCGCGTATCGGACTGGAGCATATCGCCGTCGGCCGCCGTCCAGAGGTGGAGGCGATCCTTCGGGATATGGACAATATCGCCGAAGGTGGAGCCGCCTTCAAGCTGATTACCGGCAAATTCGGCAGCGGCAAAAGCTTTTTGCTGCAGATCATCCGCAACTATGCGATGGACCGGGATTTTGTAGTTGCCGATGCCGACCTGTCGCCGGAGCGGCGGCTTGTGGGCACCAAAGGCCAGGGGCTGGGCACCTACCGTGAGCTGATGAGTCACCTGTCAACGCGCACACGCCCGGACGGAGGGGCGCTGGAGATTATGCTGCAGAAGTGGATTGTTACGCTTCAGCAGGCCGTTATGCAGGAGAAGGGCTATGGACCGGACTCCCCGCAGCTCGGAGAAGAGGTTGAGCAGCGAATCTACACGGTAGCTTCGGAGATGCGTGGCCTGGTGCACGGGTTTGATTTTGCCAAGGTGCTGGCATCCTACTGGAATGGACATAAGCTTGCGGATGATGATCTGAAGCAGGATTCTCTGCGCTGGCTGCGCGGTGAATTCGCAACCCGTACCGAAGCGCGTAAGGCGCTGAATGTGGGTGTCATTATTGATGATGACAACTGGTACGATTATATGAAGCTATGGGCCGAATTCACCGGCGCAATCGGCTATAAAGGGCTGCTGCTGTTCATTGACGAAGGCGTGAATCTCTATAAGATCACCAACAGCATCTCCCGCCAGAGCAATTACGAGAAGCTGCTGACTATGTTCAATGATACGATGCAGGGCAAAGCGGAGCGGCTGGGCATCTTCATCGGGGGAACGCCACAGTTCGTTGAAGATGGCCGGCGCGGATTGTTCAGCTATGAAGCGTTGCGTTCGCGTCTGGTAGCCGGACGTTACGGCGGAGCGGGGCTGAACAATTTCACCGGGCCGATTATAGCGCTGGACATGCTCTCCCATGAGGAGATTCTGGTGCTGCTGCAAAAGCTGCGGGGGATTCATGCCCTGCATTACGGCTATGAAGCCAGACTGACACAGGAACAACTGGTGCATTTCATGGAGGAAGCTGTGGGCAGGCTTGGCGCAGATGAGCTGCTCACCGCGCGCGAGGTGGTTCGCGATTTCATGGATCTGCTGCATACCCTGCACCAGCATCCGGAGATTTCGTTCGAGAAGCTCGTTGGCGAGCGTACTCCGAAGCCAGCCGGGACAGAGACAAATGAACTGGACGGCTTCCTTGCGGAGTTTGACCTATGAGCAGCAATCCGTTCTACAGGCTGGCTCCATTTATAAAAGAGTTCATCTATAAGAACCGCTGGGAGACCTTGCGGGAGGCCCAGGTGGATGCCTGCCGGGTGCTGTTCGATACCCCGCATCATCTGCTGATCGCCTCGGGTACGGCTTCGGGCAAGACGGAGGCCGCTTTTTTTCCGGCGCTTACTGAGCTGTATGAACAGCCGTCCGCCTCGGTGGGCATTCTCTATATTGCGCCGCTTAAGGCGCTGATCAATGACCAATTCACCCGGCTGAATGATCTGCTGCGCGAAGGCCACATCCCCGTCTGGCATTGGCACGGCGATGTGCCCCAGGCGGATAAGAGCAAGCTGGTGCAGAACCCTTCGGGGGTGCTGCAGATCACCCCGGAATCGCTGGAAGGGCTGCTGATGAACCGGCCGAACGCCATTCCGGCGCTGTTCCATGATCTGCGGTTCATCATCATTGACGAGGTGCACGCCTTCATGGGCGCTGACCGCGGCATCCAGGTCCTGAGCCAGCTTGCACGGATCTCGCGCATGGCCGGGTGCCATCCCCGGCGGATCGGACTTTCGGCTACGCTGAGCGATTACGCTTCCGTGACGGAGTGGCTCGCCGCCGGGACCCGCGAGAGCGTGGAGGTCTCCGCGCCGCAGGGCGGACGGAAGCTGCGCCTGAGCGTAGAGCACTTTTCCTTCCCGGATGCGCGGGACGAGCAGCAGGCGGAGCATCTGGAGCGGGCAAAGCAAGCTTACCACGGCTTCATTTATGACCACACGCACCTGAAGAAGGCGCTAATCTTCACCAACAGCCGCTCGGATGCCGAGGAGGCGATTCTGGAGATGCGCCGCCTTGCTGCGAAGCGCGGGGAGCGCGATGTGTTCTACGTGCATCACGGGAGCATCTCCGCGATGCTGCGTGAAGAGACGGAGGCCGCGCTCCGGCAAGGCTCCGGTCCCGCGGTGGCTGCAGCGACGCTGACGCTGGAGCTGGGGATTGACCTTGGCGAGCTGGAGCGGGTGCTGCAGATCGGCGCGCCGTATAGCTGCGCCAGCTTCGTCCAGCGGCTGGGACGCTCCGGCCGGCGGGGCGACGCCGCCTCCGAGATGATCTTCGTCACACCGGAGGAAGAGGACGAGGAAGCGCAGCTTCCGGCACGGATGCCTTGGACGCTGCTGCGGGCAATCGCGGTGATCGAGCTGTACGTGCGCGAGAAATGGGTGGAGCCGCTGGTAGTACGGCAACTGCCCGTAGGCCTGCTGTACCATCAGACGATGAGCATCTTGAAGAGCATGGGCGAAGCCGAACCTGAGGACCTGAAGGAGGCCGTCCTGAGTCTGCCTTCCTTCCAGAGCATCGACCCTGCGGATTATGATGCCTTCATGGAATATATGCTTGGCATGGGGCATATTGAGGTTATGGATGAAGGGGGCCTGCTGATCGGCATGGCCGGCGAGAAGATCGTTAATAACTTCCGCTTCTATGCTGTATTTAAAGACGATGAGGAGCATGTGGTCTACAACGGCACGGAGGAGATCGGTTCGATTACCACAGTGCCGCCGCCGGGCTACTGCTTCACGCTGGCCGGTAAGCTGTGGAAGGTGGAAGAGGTGGACAACCGCCACAAGGCAGTGTACGTCAAGGGCTCGCGCGGCAAGGTCGATACCTTGTGGGTTGGCGGAGGCGGGGATGTGCATACGCGCATTATGACCAAAATCCGCGAGGTGCTGGGAGCAACTGCACTGTACCCATACCTGGCGCCAAGTGCGGCAGCAAGGCTGGAGCGTGCCCGCCGTCTGGCGAAGGAGAGCGGGCTGCTGACCCATTCCGTCCTTCCCGCAGGCGGCGACTCCATGTTCATTCTGCCTTGGGCGGGAAGCCGGCAGTTCCGTACGCTGGAGCGTCTGCTCAAAAATAATTTGAAAGACCGGCTGGGCCTGCGTTCTGTTACTCCAATGGAGCCCTATTACATGGTAGTCGCCGGAAAGGCGGATTGGGAGACGCTGGAGGAAGAGATTATCGCTGAAGCAACAACCGTGTCAGACCCCGTAGCTCTGCTGGGACCGGATGAAGCGCCTTACCTGGGCAAATATGACGAATTTATCCCGCATGACCTGCTGCGCAAAGCTTTTTCACTCGACGGACTGGATGTTCCAGGTTTGCTGGGTGTGTTAAGGCAATGGCGGAAGAACTAAAAAAGAAGCTGATGCCGATTTCAAAAACCGGTGTCAGCTTCCTTTTGGATAAAGATGTATACATTGGAATTGCTCCATCAGGCTAGATGTTGTTGAAGCTATTCCAAGTGTCAATACTGTTAATACTTCCATCATTAAAGAAAATCACAGCGAGAACGATTATAGCAATTAGAATGGCATAAAGGATCGTGCCAATAATTCCGCAGACCAGTCCGGCAATCGCCATACCTTTGCCTTGCTCATAGCGGGTACGGATCTCCTTCAGGGAAATTGCTGAGAGAATGATGGCAACAATCCCGAATAAGAGGCCGACATATGGTGTTACTACCGCTAGAATACCAAGCACCATAGCGGCAACAGATTTGCCGTTGGTCCGGGCTGGCGGGGGAGGTGGAGGATAATACTCCTGATTTCCAAATGGTGGGGGTTGATAACTCATGTAGTAGCTCCTTTAAAAGTTTTATTAGTCTGCGCTCCATTGTATTATATAATATTTGCCAAATGGAGATGTGCTCTTTTTTATATCGGCTGTTCTATGTAGTTCGTCCAGGCCCCTTCTTGATGCCCCGATCTTGTTCACCTCCTGTTCTGAGAGTGGCCCATCACCTGTATTTCTTCAATTTTACTATAAAATTCCGTTTATGGCCTCACCTTTATTTACCGGCCTTCAGAAAAGTTAAAAAAGCTGCCTTCCCGTCATGGTGCGACGTTCGTGCAGCCGGCTTGATCAATTAGGTTTCATTTTTGGTAACTCCATTTAAGCTTGGCACATAGTCGGCGGCTTTTTGATTACTGACCATCATCGGCTCTTCCGTAAAATGGGCCTGATCCCGCTGATTGTTTTTCTTATCGGCACGATTATTGGAGCGGTCCTTCTTGGGATCGGCACTATTTTTAGGCATATCATTCACCTCCATCTCTGGACATAGTATGAGACCCCGGTTTGCATTTTATCCCAGAATCCGATACAGTTCCGCACGTTCACCTTGCTTGGAGCGCTTACGACACTATTTATCCTCGGGTTGACAGATACTGCTATACTATATGTACTAAATATTGCATAGCAGGTGACAATCATGCCGGAAAAAACCAAGGTTGTTGAAGTTGTATCCTACGATCCCGCATGGAAAACGGAATTCAGCAGACTTGAGGCTTGGATGCTTGAAATCGCCGGGGATCTTATCATTGCCGCTGAACATGTGGGCAGTACCTCTGTGGAAGGACTATCAGCCAAACCCGTCATTGATATTGATCTGGTGATGGAGAGCTACGATATTTTCCCGCAAATTGTGGAAAGGCTGGCGCAATACGGGTATGTGCATCAAGGTAATCTCGGCATTGAGGGCAGGGAGGCGTTCAAGCGGGAGCAGGAGGACCCGTTCATGAAATACCATCTGTACGTGTGCCCCAAGGACGGCAAGGGTTATTTGGAACATATCGCCTTCCGTGACTATCTGCGGACTCATCCAGAGGAGCGTTTGAAGTATGAGGAAGTGAAGCAACGGCTGGCGGAGCAATTCCGCTATGACATTGACAGCTACTGTGACGGCAAGACTGAGATAGTCAATTCCATTTTGAAAAAGTCGGGGAAACGGGCCGGTAATGACCATAATTAATGATTCTTTAAGGAACGGGAGGTACACTTTATTGTACTTGCAGTGATATGAATGAAGCTGCATCAGAATGGCTCTCGAGAGGATCACTTATGAACAAAATATTGTTAATTGAAGATGAGAAGAATTTGGCCCGGTTCATAGAGCTTGAGCTGCAGCATGAGTCTTACTCGGTGACACAGGCTTATGATGGGCTTACAGGTCTGAGGCTGGCGGAGGAGGAAGCCTGGGATATGATTCTGCTGGACGTTATGCTGCCGGGGCTAAACGGCATCGAGGTATGCCGGCGCATACGCAAGGTGAAGCAGACTCCGGTCATAATGATTACGGCAAGAGACGGGTTATCGGATACTATTGACGGGCTGGACAGCGGTGCAGATGATTACCTCGCCAAACCTTTTGCAATAGAGGAATTGCTGGCCCGGATGAGATCCCTGTTCCGAAGATCGGGTTCCTTGAATGACGCTGAGCTGCTGGTGTGCCAGGATATCAAGCTGGATGCTCTCGGCCGGACCATGACCAAGGATGGGACACCTGTTGAACTGACAAAACGTGAATTTGATATCCTCCTGGTGCTGATGCAGAACATGGGGCGGGTAATGACGCGCGAGATGCTGCTAGAGTCGGTATGGGGTTATGAATCGGATGTGGATATGAAGGTCGTCGATGTGTACATCAGCTATTTGAGAAGCAAAATTGATTCACCGAACCAGCCCAGCATCGTGCAGACCTTGCGCGGCCTGGGATACGTGATCCGTAAATGAGCAGAATCGCCTTGCTGTTCTCGAAGCTCTCCATCCGGTGGAAGCTGGCTATCTGGGCCTCCGTGCTGCTCTGTTTGCTTTTTTTGGCGTATAACGGTGTGCAGTATTTTGTCATTAACCGTTGGATGTTCCATCAGGAGGAAACCTCCATCACCAAGAATATGGGGGAAATTCAAGGGTATCTCAAAACAGAGGATGGGAAGGACAAATGGATCGCGAGCAGTCGCGCTTTTATAGAAAGCATCAATGTGAGTCATCAAATGATCCGGATACTGGATTCTCAGGGCAATCCGGTGTTGACCGTTTCGGATCAGCTTCCAGAGGGTTGGGTCAAACCGCAGGTTTCCGGCACAACTACGATGGAAAGTGTATGGCATGAGGAGGATCATCTGCTGCTGATCAGAAGTCCGCTGCAAATGTCACAGTTCACCGGTACGATTGAAATTGTGAATAACCTGGAGAACTCTGACAAGCTGAGCGACGTGCTGTTGGCTGTTATGCTTGCGGGTTGGATCGGGGCTATTGTGCTTAGCGGATTGGGCGGGGTTTTTCTGTCCCGGCAGCTTCTGCGGCCGATTCAATCCTTAAGTGATGCAATGATCAGCATTAAGCAAAAAGGGCTCCAGGAACGGGTAAGCATCTCGGGCAGCAACGATGAGCTGGCGCAGCTCGCAAAAGTATTCAATGACTTGATGGACCAGTTGGAGAGATCCTTCTATAACCAGAAGCAATTCGTTGAGGACGCCTCTCATGAACTGCGGACGCCGATATCCATCATCGAAGGGCATATTTCGCTGCTTAACCGCTGGGGTAAGCATGATCCGCAGATTCTGGAGGAGTCGCTGAATGTGTCGGTTCAGGAGCTGAGCCGGTTAAAAGGTATCGTCAACGAGCTGCTGGAGCTTACGCGGGCTGAAGAGGAGACTACAGAGAAGCGTGAGTTTCCTTGTCTCGTGATGGATACCATCCAGTACACCCTGCGGAATTTCTCCCTCCTGCATGCCGATTTCCAGTTTACCCAGAACCTCAATGCCATTGCCGGTGTGATCATCAAAATTGTACCGAATCATCTGGAACAGATATTGCTCATACTGCTGGATAATGCCGTAAAGTATTCGGGAACCGTGCGGGCTATTACGGTAAGCGGAGCCCTGCAACCGAATAGGATACAGATCAGTGTGGAGGACCGGGGAATCGGGATACCTCAGGAGGATTTGCCATTTGTATTCCAGCGCTTTTACCGTGTCGATAAATCAAGGAGCCGGGAACAGGGCGGAAGCGGCCTGGGACTTGCGATTGCAGAACGGCTGGTCAAAAGATACGGCGGCGAGATTACGGTCTTCAGCACATCTGGCCTCGGCACGACCGTAAACCTTTCTTTCCCGGTAAATCCAATGTAGCCGTTCCCGGTATGGCCTATTCCTGCCGCAGAAGCGACCGGTATTCACTGGGGGACATGCCGCTGAATTTGCGGAACTGCCTGGAGAAATAGAGCGCATCGTTGAAGCCCACTGATGAAGCGACCTGGTCAATCGTAAGCGGCCCGCTCAGCAGCCCCTTGGCTTTGTCCATCCGGGTCTTGAGCAGATATTGCTTCGGGGATAGCCCGGTCTTCTGCTTAAAAGCCTTGGACAAATGCGCCCGGTGGTAGCCGAGTGTGGATGCCATGTGATCAATGCTGATTTGCTGATGGAACTGCAGCGAGATCCAGCGGATGGCCTGATCAATCTGCCGGTCGATAATCTCCGGCATTTCTGCCGGTCTTGCAGGCAGCAGGTCAAGATTGTCCTGCCCGAAATGATGCAGCAGCAGTCTTGCCCAGCCGGAGGCCTCAAGACTTTCGAGCTGCGGGTAAGCAGACTGCTGGAAGCTCAGCCGGATATGTTCATACAGACTGTGAAGGCTGGCGGTATTCTCCGAATGCAGCAGCGGCTGATCCTTCGTAATGCCAATGCTGGCGAGCAGTGTGGATACCGCTGTGCCTTGGAGTGCTACCCAGGCATAATGCCAAGGGGAGTGCCGGTCCGCCTGATAGCTGAACAGTGAGCCGGGGAAGATGACAAAGGTGTCTCCACTGCGGCACAGATGAGAGACGGTGCTGCTCTGAAAGCAGCCTTCCCCAGTCAGAACGGTATGGATCAGATAATAATCATGTACGGACGGTCCAATTTTGTGGCCGGGATAAGGAAGGCCTTCCCCGCTGAACAGGACGGCAAAGTCCTGTTCTTCCGGGAGCAGGTTGAAGCCGGCAGTAAATTGATAGTGTTCGGGAATCATGGACACGCCTCCTTTTTGCTATGGGAACACACTATTGTCAGGCTACATCAGGCCTATCCGAAATGCAACTAAGGAGGAGAGGAAAACTATGGTGAAACAACTGATTATCGGAGACGCCATGCTTGAGCTTGCCGCTACGCGCCGAATCCTGGAGCGCTTGCCAGAGGACCATATGACGTGGAAGCCGCACGTGAAATCTATGACGCTCAGCGGGCTGGCCACGCACCTGATCAACCTGCTGAACTGGCAAATTGCGATTTTTGTTTACCCGGAATTCGATCTCGATATTCCGGTGCCGGGTCTTTACGGTCCTTCGGCCGACGAGGAAGGCAAATGAACTAAGACGCGTTTTTTGCAGACTAATACTATGACTATCAATTATTTGACCATTGTATAGATGTGGGATATAATGTATTAAAATGGCAAATAAGGAGGATTTGGGTTGAAGGGAATAGACTTGGGTAACATAGACGACATTGATTCTTTAACAAAAATGTTGAAACTAGTGTTCTCTAGTGAAGATTGGCATAATATGATTATAATTGCTGACAGGCTCTATGAAGAGTCTAGCGTACAATATTATTATCAGTTACAGCAGCCAACCAAAATATCCCCTCATACCAGACCTTTAATTTACTACATCGGATTCTCACAGCTATGTAAGGGTGTGGCCTATCAAAAAATGAAACAATATCAAGAGTCAAGAGAATGTATTCAAAAGTATATAGAACTTTCAAGGATAAAAGGCGTTGAAGAAAAAGATCAATATATAGTAGAAGACTTTCATATATTTGCTTTAGGCAATACATACACCGTTGATTTATTGGAAGGGAAACATGAAGTTCTTGTTGACTACATCCAATATTTAAAACAAAACCCGAGAGAACTTATTGCTGGAATGATAAATATATTTGAATATGCAATAAAAAACGATTTAGCTATAAAATGGGTTCTAACTGATCTTTCAGATGAATTAGAGAAAATTGAAAGCAATCCTCAAAATCCCACTACAGCGAGATACTTCACGGAATATTTGTGCTTGTATTCACTCTATTTGTATAAGCAGGGAGATTATCATAATGCAGTAGAGAGGAACTTGGAGGCTTTGACAGCAAGCATTATGCTTGAAGATAATACGGCATTCAAAAAGCTGCTAGCTCTTTTTGAATCATTCAGAGAGTATGCCGACAAAGAGCAGGAAGAGCGCTACAAGACTCACTTCTTTCAGTTCTATTCAAAGTGGTTCTAAATTGATCGATTTACTTTTACAGTGTTTTCCAAATCCACATGATGCCCTGCAGAGATGCAGGGCTTTTTTTTGCTCCGGCTGACGTAACCATTGCTGTTTTCAGCAATTTTCGGGCTATCCATGAACGATTGTCTTCAACTGTGTGTTCGTCCAAGCCGCGAAGCTTATAATGCATACACATATAGATATAATTTGCGGAAGCTGCCGGGGCCAATCCGGCGCTTACACACGGAGGTGAGCTTCGGTGATTGTTAAGAAAAGTGTGCTATCTCCCGGAACGCCGTTTGCCACACCCTATTATGTAGTCAACAGCCTGCAGCCCGGACCGGTGTTTATGGTGGTCTCCGGTATTCATGGAAACGAGCGGGCCAGTATCCGCGCCGCTAAGAGTCTGGCCGGAAGGTTCACACGCAAGGAGCTGCTTCTCCGCAAGGGCAAGCTGATCATCGTCCCTTTGGTGAATCAGAAGGCATACCGCAAGTGTATCCGAGGCGTACCGGATCTTAACCGCACCTTTCCGGGAAGCGCTAAGTCCCGTGCCAGTCATCCGCTTGCCGCAGCACTATTTGAACTTGCGCGGCGCTATCATCCTTCGTGGTACCTGGACCTGCATGAGGCAAACGGGCTGTCGCAAAAAAACCGCAAGCGGGTGGGGCAAACCTTGATCATCAGCCCGGGAAGCAAGGCGGCACCTGTGGCGCGGCAAATTGTTAAGCGGATGAATGAGTCTATTTCTGTTCCTGCGTATTCTTTCAATATCCACTTGCGCGAGCGTTCAGGGACGTCCCGGATGGCGATGCAGCGCATACTTGGCGCGAGAGCAGTCACTGTAGAGACCTGCTGGAGTCTGAGCTTCCCGCTGCGGGTCCGGTATCAGACGGAGATTGTCGTTCATTTCTTGAGAGCGGCGGGATTAACACACTGAGCCAGGCCTAAGCCAATAACCGGGTGAACAGATAGAGGGCTGCCTACCTTAGCCTTCTGTCTGTTCAGCGTGCAAATACGCTCCCGTAGCTTCCTTTATAGACCGGGCTGCCGAAGGCTTGCACCCATTCCTGGTAGAGCCTGCTCGAGCTTCCATCTTTGACGATGATATAGTCGGGATGATCGGCTTTTACAATGTCCGGGAGATACTCTGAGAAGCCGTACATCGAGCGCTCAAACGCAGTCCAGCCCATTGCACCTATAGATTCTTTGGTGATAAAAGGGTCCTGCCTGCCGTCACAGAGCACATCTCCTCCACGGAACATGACATAACCCGACGAACCATAGCTGGAGAGGACCCGGGGTCTTGTGCCTTGGGCGGAATGCTCCAGGACATAATCCATTTCATCCACGGGATAAGCCTTCGCGTCGATTACCGGCGGCACAGCAAAGATATAGCCGATATTAAATAGCAGACCGGCAGCCAGCGCAACCATCAGCAGCCTGCGGCTGAACCGGAAGGTGGTGTTGCGGAGATAGGGGACCGCTTCGAAGAAAGCGCCAGCAAAATAAGGGATGAACAACCACATGAACAAATTCTGCTTGAAATTGGACACGCCCAGATACAGAATGCCGGTCATGAGGAAGAAGCGGAACGGTTTCTTTTGCAGGGAAAAGGGCAAGGTTACAGCAAAAAACAGCAGCAGCAGCAGAATCGGCAAGTTCTCCAGACGGCTATACTGGATGGGCTGCCATTCATTGATCAGCATGTTGAAGTTCTTATGGGTTACGGTAAAGATGAACAGCAGGCTTTTTAGTCCACCCGGATTGAGCAGACCGGAGAGCCAGACCAGTACAAACACAGCAGCCCGCCGCCAGGTAAGCTTCCGCTCCAGCAGCGACTCCAGCGCGGCCATACCTGTGAACACCGCAATCACCAGCCATACGCCGGTGTGGATATTCGCTACAGCGCAGGAGAGCAGGATCATTGCCGCAGCATATTTAAGGCTTGTCTGAAGCTGGAACTCGCGCAAATAGACGAAGAACCATACGATCATCCAGGAGGAGATCATCTGCGGTCTGCCTTTGAAATAGTTGTAGAAGATCCAGCTTGTGATCAGCAGCACGAAGGGCAGCAGCAGCGGATGCTCTTCCGTATAGCCCAGCTCTTTGCGGGAAACGCGTCCCAGCCGGAGCAGACCCATAACCAAAAAGAAGAGACAGAGCGCGGTCAGCAGATAAATCCCCGGCCATCCGAATTTCTGATACAAGGGAGCTACCAATATCTGAAAGCCGAACTCATGAGGGATATAAGGCAGCTTGTCCCCATAAAAGGTATGTATGGCGTGGTGCAGTATGGTACCGTGGTCAATCATATAGCGGCCGAGCTCAATATGCCAGAAGGTGTCCGGGTCATTATAAGAATATTTTGGCATCATAAGTGCTACCACCACTGCGATCAGCACCCCATAGCCCAGCTTGAACCATTTTGTTCGCATTGGAATGAATAAACCCCTTTTTATACCTATTATATCTCTACATTGTTAATGAACGGTAAATAAAAATCCTCATGATTACCATTTCCCTTAAAGCCCTCCTGTAATACCTGTTCATCTGCCCCTTTCGCACAAAAGCATAGCCTTGACAAGGGTTGGAATGGTGTATATATTACATATATACAATAAATACATTAATCACAAAGGGTGCTGGTGCCGCAACATGAACATATTAATATCTAGTACCTCCGGCGAGCCGATTTATGCCCAGATTGTAAGGCAGGTCCGGCAAATGATTTTACAGGGGGAGCTGGTCTCCGGCACACCGCTGCCGTCCATCCGCCTGCTCGCCAAAGAGCTGCAGATCAGTGTCATCACCACCAAACGCGCGTATGAGGAGCTTGAGCGGGAAGGGCTGATCAACTCTATCGTCGGCAAGGGGTCTTTTGTATCCGGAGCGGATCAGGAGTTCATCCGGGAGCAACGGCTGCGGATTATGGAGAGCAAGCTGAAGGAGATTATTGAAGAGAGCAGACTTGTGGGAATGGAGTACGATGAGCTTGCGGAAATGCTGAAGCTGCTCTATGAGGAGGAACAGGAATGAGTGAAGTCATCCACATGAACAACTTAACCAAAAGCTTTGACCGCTTTGAATTGCGGGATATTACTCTCGGGATTAAGGAGGGGTATATCACAGGGCTGATCGGCCCGAACGGAGCGGGTAAAACAAGCCTGATCAAAATGATGATGTCGATGATCTACCCTGACCAGGGTGAAATTGAGCTGTTCGGGCAGAATCACCTGCGCCATCAGGCGGCAATTAAAGAGCGGATTGGCTACGTATCGGACGAGAATATCTATTATGAGAATCTTACCGTCAAACAGATGAAGCGGGTCGTTGCCCCGTTCTACAGCCGCTGGGACGAGCATACATACCAGAAATATCAGGAGCTGTTCAAGCTTCCGCCCGGCAAGAAGATTAAGGATCTGTCCAAAGGGATGAAAATCAAGTTCTCGCTCGCGGTTGCCCTGTCGCATCATGCGGATCTGCTGATTATGGATGAGCCGACGTCGGGTCTGGACCCTATTTTCCGCAGGGAGCTGCTGGAGCTGCTCAGCGAGCACATTCAGGATGAGAAGAAGTCGATTCTGTTCTCTACCCATAACACTACCGATCTGGACCGGATTGCGGATTATATTGTGTTCATCAACGACGGGCGGATTATTTTTAATGAGATGAAGGAGACACTGGCGGAGAAGTATTTGCTGGTGAAAGGCGGGAAGGAGCTGCTTGACCGGGATGTCCGGCGCTGGTTCATCGGCATCCGCGAGAGCGGACTGGGTTTTGAAGGACTGATCGGCAACCGGGTGGAGGGAGAGCGCTATTTCAAGGATACTGCGATTTGCGAGACGCCGACGCTGGAGGAAATTATGTATTTTACCGTAAAAGGAAGTGAAACGCATGTATAGCTCGCTGCACTTGATCCGCAAGGATTTCATGCTGCTGCACAAGTTCATGCTGCTGCTGATTCCCTACTTTTTGATCATGGCTTATACGAATATAGATTACTACACGATGTTTGGGCTGTTTCCATCCATGCTGATGATGATGAACGCCTGCACATTGGATGTGCAGCATAATAATCAGCGGTTTCTGGTCAATCTTCCACTGCGCAGGCAGCAATTGGTGCTGGCTAAATATTTGGCGCTGCTGCCCTATTGCCTGATTAGTCTAATCAGCACTCTGCTAATCTACGGTACTGCCTTCCTCCTTGGCTGGACATCAGAGCCCGTAGCCTGGAGAGAATTGTTCCTGGTCATCGCGACATTCCCAATGCTTGCAGCCATTTATTTACCGCTGTATTACTGGCTTGGTCAAAAAGGAATGCAGATTGTGAATTTTGTTTTCATCATGCTGATCATGATCAATGTCACCGGCTTTTCCAGCTTGAAGGACCGCTTCCCGGCGTTTTCGGAGTGGCTGGCTACTGGAACTACTGACAGCATACTTATACCGGTTATTGCCGGCTTAGCTTATGTAATTATTCTGTATTGCTCTTACCTGATTTCGCTGCGGATATACATTAAGAAAGACGTATAACCCATAAATCTCCAGAAGTGGCCTCTGATTATAATCAGGGGTCCTTTTTTTGAAATATAAGCTTATTTGTTTCACGTTATAAATTATCCTTCGGTTTCTGCTTATCACAGCTCAAGGTGGAAAAGTCATTTACATATGCCCCCAGGGGGGATATATTTATGAGAACGGTTCTCACTATATTTGAGGAGTGAATGGCATGGGAGAAATTATACGAACGAAGGAAACCAAAGCTTTCTCTTGGAAGGCTGCATGGGAAAAGAACGGTGGAATCCTGATCGCTGTCGCCTGTCTGGTGCTGATCGGATTGGCCTGGAGCCTAGACCGGAGCGGACAGGGGGTCTTGTCGATTATTTTCTTCGTCATGGCGTATGCTGTAGGCGGGCACCGCAAGGCGTGGGAAGGTCTGGAAACCCTGTTTAAAGAAAAGGATCTCGATGTCGACCTCCTTATGGTCGTTGCGGCCATTGGCGCGGCAAGCATCGGCTACTGGCTGGATGGTGCGGTGCTGATCTTCATTTTTTGCCTTAGCGGAGCGCTGGAAGATTACTCTATGGAGAAGACTAACCAGGATATCGCTGCAATTCTGAAATACCGTCCCGAAGAAGCGGTAAGGCTGAGTGAGGGGGCAGAAGAGCGGGTCAAGGCCTCCGAGCTGCAAAAGGGAGATCTGGTGCTGGTGCGCCCCGGCGAGCGTATCCCTTGTGACGGGACCATTGTCGAAGGCAGCTCCTCCGTTGATCAGGCTACCATTACCGGTGAGCCGATTCCCGTGGACAAAACGCTGAACGATGCGGTATTTGCCGGGACGATGAATGGGCAGGGCGCCCTTCGGGTGCTTGTGACCAAGGCGGAGGACGATACGCTGCTCTCCCGGATTATACATATGGTACAGGAGGCGAAGAATGAGCTGCCGCCGAGCCAGCTTTTTGTGGAGCGGTTTGAAGGCATTTATGCCAAAAGTGTGGTTGTGCTTGCGCTGTTGTTAATGGTGCTGCCGCCGTATCTGTTCGGCTGGACCTGGGAGGATACGATTTACCGGGCGATGATCTTCCTTGTGGTCGCTTCTCCATGTGCACTTGTCTCTTCTATTATGCCCGCGATCCTGTCCGGCATCTCCAATGCCGCCCGCAAAGGCGTTCTGTTCAAGGGAGGCATTCACCTGGAGCAGATCGGGAGCGTGAACGCAGTGGTTTTCGACAAAACCGGGACACTCACGCAGGGCAAGCCGCAGGTGACGGACATCCGTCCGGCGGACGGCTTCGCGGAAGAGGAGCTGCTGCGCCTTGCGGCATCGCTGGAGAACCTGTCCCGACATCCGATTGCCAGGGCGGTAGTCGAAGCGGCTGAGGAATTAAGCCTTATACTTGAGCCGGCGGCTGCGATGCAGGCGGTAACCGGCATGGGTGTCAGCGGATTTGTGAACGGCAAGCCCTGCCGGCTTGGCAAAAGAGCGCTGCTGGACCTTAACATTGCTCAAGAACCGATCGCCGAGGCGGAGCAACTGGAGGCTGAGGGGAAAACTGTCGTCTTCGTTGAATATGAGGGAAGGTATGCCGGTATGCTGGCCGTGCAGGATGTTCTGCGTTCTCATGCCTCAGAAGCAATTCTGCGGCTTAAAGCGATGAACAAACATGTGGTCATGCTTACCGGAGATGCCAAGGCAACGGCAGAGGCTATTGGCAGACAAGCCGGAGTGGAGGAGATATACGCCGAGATGCTGCCGGATGGGAAGCTGGACGTGATCCGTAAGCTGACAGAGCAATATGGCGCAGTTGCGATGGTTGGGGATGGCGTGAATGATGCACCCGCGCTGGCGGCAGCATCCGTTGGGATTGCGATGGGAGCCGCCGGGAGCGATGTGGCACTGGAGACAGCAGGCGTGGTGCTGATGACCGACGATATTGCCAAGATTCCTTATGCCATCTCACTGGGAAGCCGTACCAGCCGGGTCATTAAGCAAAATATTGCGTTCGCCCTCGCCGTTATTCTGCTCCTGGTTGTGTCCAACTTCGCGGGCGGCATCAATCTGCCCTCCGGTGTGGTCAGCCACGAAGGCAGTACGCTGGCTGTAATCTTAAGCGGCCTGCGGCTGCTCAAATAAGCCCTGTTTGTTTCTTGGAATCTATTCTTGCTATAATACCCCTAAAGCTATCTTCAGATGATAGAAAAGAAGCCGGGGTGTGAATATATGGTTCAGGAAGCAAGTGGTCATCATCATGACGAGAATTATGAGCACAAGTACCGCAAGCAAATCGTTAACCGGCTGGCCCGTATTGAAGGCCATGTCCGCGCTGTCAAAGAAATGACCGCCGAAGACCGCGATTGCTCGGAGGTATTGCTGCAGATTGCTGCCGTGCAGAAAGCGCTGGACAAGGCTGCGAAGCTGCTGCTGAAGGACCATCTGGAGAACTGTGTGGTCAAAGCCGTCCATCATGGCAACGAGGAAAAGGTGCTGGAGGATCTGAACAAGGCGATCGACAATTATATACGCTAGCAGAGACAGGTGGCTGTGCTATCCTTAGGGGGAACAAAATTCATCCTTGTGGAGAAGCCGGAGGCCGCCAATTCGAAAAACAGGCCAATGATCTTCTCCGATCATTGGCCTGTTCTGTTGTGTCAGCTCTTAGTGGACTCCAACCGCATTATAGGCTTGAGTCACTGCAGCAACCTGAGCGGAGCCTGCTCCGAACAATTCGGTTGCAGATTGAATCACTGCGGTGCGCGCAGCAGAGAAGTTAGACGAAGTTGTGAGATAATATACGAGTGCATTGTAATAGATTTGTACAGCATCTTCACGGCCGATGCCTGTGACCGTCACACCGTTGAACGTACCGCCTTGTGCCGCCAGATAGAAGGCCTTGTTATTGATGCCGCTGTTCGTATGCACACCACCGTTATCGCTGGTGCCGGTATAGCGGTTGCTGTATTTGTCAGGCTGGTTGTAGAGGGGCGGATTGGCCAGTGAACGAAGGGCGTCGCCAGCGACTCCAGGGGTATACACATCATCCCCAATCAGCCAGTTGTCGCCTTCAATCGAATTGCCGATAATATCGGAGAAGGATTCATTCAGCGCTCCAGGTTCTCCATAGTATTCAAGATTAGCCGTATTTTCCGTTACGCCATGCGTAAGTTCATGTCCTACAACATCCAAATCACCGGATAATTCCTTAAATGTAACCCCATCTCCATCTCCGAAGACAATTTGTGTTCCATTCCAGAAAGCATTGTTGTATGAAGTGTAATAGTGGACGGTGGAGCGGATCTGCAGCCCGTTGTTATCCAGACTGTTGCGGCCAAAATGCTGGAGATAATAATCGTAAGTTTTCTCCGCATAGGCATGAGCATCAACGGCGGCTTTGTCCGTCCAGACGTTGCTGCTGCTGGTTAGGAGTGTTCCGGGAAGACTGGTCCGGTTTTTGGCGGTGTAGGTGGCGATTCCCTTGCCCCGGGTACTGTCGTAGAGCTGATAAGTGGAGCCGGAGAGTCGGGTCTCGAACGTTTTGGTATCCCCGTTGACCCCTGTCCCTGTACCGGTCAGGTCCTCCAGAATATTATACTTGAACAACACACTTCCATCCTCTGCCGAAATGAAGTACCGTATCCGCAGCGGTTCAGGCTCAAGCACATTTACTTCCGTTTTATACGCTAATTTAGGTTCTCCTTCTACGATAAAATAATAGAGCTGCGCTGCAGGCGCAATTTGGGACTCCCCAAGCAGTCCATACGTAAGCGTTGCGTCATGGGTTGCAGCAGAAATGGCCTCTGTTCCCGAAATGGTTTTGAGCTGGATGAGCGGCTGCGGGATGGATTGGTAGACATCTTCAACCACGCTGCCGAGCAGAGAGGTAACGTTGCCGCTTTTATCAATATGAAGTGTCTGATCTGCACCGTATACCGGAATACCGGAGATATATTGGCTTAACCGGTAGTGCTGGCTGCCTGTCTTGACGTTTGTTTTTTGTTCTGTAATTTGAAATTTGCTGCGTACATTATCCTTGGCGGACAGGCTCAGATTGCCTTTGACACTTTCGAGATACCCCCATACCTTATCCTCAGGATTTGCCCCTGCCGGTGCTTTCCAGGCTTGATCCGTAAGCGAAATGGGGGAAGAGCTTGTGAACAGCTCACCGGAGTTACTGGGGTCATTGCTCTCGGCTGCGGCACCTACGGAGGCGAATGAGCCTAATGCTACAATACCTGCAAGAAGGGAAGCTAAACTTTTTTTCATAAAAAATACTCCTCCAATCAAAATAGTTGGTTTTTAATTGTGCCGAATTCTTGTAGACATCCTTTATCTAGCCTGTACCCAAGCTGCGATCTGGCTGTAAAGTCAAGTGCAACGGACAACCTTTTGATTAGAGTAGGTGAGAGGACACCCCCATTTCACATGAATTTTACAACTACATTTCAATCCACGACAAGAAAACTGGATATTTATGTAATTATAGTATTTTTATTATATTACAAAATTAGGAAGAGTCAAGAGATTTATGTAATTTGTCAAATAATCAAGAAACGTAACGAAGCGACGCCTTGTTTACACCATTTGCTGCTTAATTTCGTAACCAGTATGAGTTCTCAAGCAGAGTATGCCTTCGAATTTGACTAGCAGCAGCCTAAAGCTTATGATCTCCTTATAATTAGAATCCTAACTATGAATCCTATAAGGGAGAGGGTCGTATGGCAAAACCAGCTTCGAATACTCCATATTCAAATCTGATTCGGGAGATTGGCTTGAAACAGAAAAGAATAGGAGACGCCAGATTAATGGAGCTGGGGCTGAATTCTCAGCAGGGGCAGATGATCGGCTACATTTTTGAGAATCAGGATAAAGGTCTGATCCAAAAGGATTTGGCAGCGCACTTTAATCGCAAGGAAGCCAGCATCACCAGTATGCTTCAGGGATTAGAGAAAAAAGGGTATATTAAACGGGTCATTCCGAAAGACAATGAACGGCAGAAAAAAATCTATTTATTGGACAAGGCGGTTGTTCTTGTCGATGAATTCAATGAGATTTTTACGGAAGTGGAGAATAGCCTTACTAAGAGCCTTTCTGCAGAAGAAGCGGATACCTTAATGAATTTATTGATGAAAGTGAACTCGAACCTATAACCGCTAAGAATTGGCTTTTTTTGAAGTGAGAAAATATGACTGGAAAACAGGGGAAGAGGAAGCGGATGCCTACAATACTGGTTGCTGACGACGATGCGAACATTCGCGAACTCGTCTGTTTATTTTTACGGAATGACGGATACACAACAGCCGAAGCCGAGGACGGTAAGGAAGCACTGGCCGTGTATACCTCAACACATGTCGATCTTGTTGTGCTCGATATTATGATGCCTGTTATGGATGGCTGGACGTTATGCAAGGAGCTGCGGAGAGCCAATCCTGATCTTCCGTTGCTTATGCTGACTGCAAGAGGCGAAACATGGGAGAAAGTGAAGGGGTTCGACCTTGGGACGGATGATTATTTAACAAAGCCATTCGATCCGTTGGAATTGACAGCTCGTGTTAGAGCATTATTGAAACGATACCGGATTGGCTCCACACAGTCGATCCAGTTCGGCAATGTTGTTCTGGATCGGCAGACCTACAAGGTCAAGAATGGGACGGAGACGCTCACATTACCGCTCAAGGAGTTCGAATTGCTGTATAAGCTTGCTGGAACACCCGGGCAAGTCTATACACGCGAGCAGTTGATTGATGAAATTTGGGGGATTGATTACGCCGGAGATGATCGAACGGTTGACGTACATATTAAGCGTCTGCGGGAACGGTTTGCGGATACACCGGATTTTCGTATCGAAACTATGCGCGGGCTCGGCTATCGTCTTGAGGTCTATGAATGATCAGATCCTTATATATACGGGTCGTCCTGACATTTCTAGTGTCCGTAATCGGGGGCACGATTATTGCTTTTTATGTGGCCACTTGGGTGTTTTATGATCAGTTGAACGAAAATATGCAGATCACCTTACTGGATTTTGGCCAGGACGTCTCCCGGATTTACGAGATTTTACCGACGCGTGAAGCAGACTCATTCGTAGGTGAGATGAAGCAGCTCAATTCCTTTTATATTCGCATGTATGACGGGACGGGGCGGTTGCAGTCCTTCGGAGCGCTTAAGGGCCATAATCCTGGCACAGTGACTAAGGAGCAATTAAAGAAAGTACTCGATGGTGGAGTTGTTCAGGTCAGGACCAATGGAATTACTCCGCTCCTCTTGGGGCTGCCGTTGAAAACGGAAATGGGAACGAAAGCGATGTTTGTGGAGCAGCGTCCCCCTTCTTCCTCCTCATTTATGGTAAAGTGGGTTATCAACTTTTTAACCTATTCATTGATAGCGGGCAGCCTGCTGATTCTGGTTGCTGCGGTGTTCTTAATAAGACCGATCAAAAAACTGACAAAAGCGACTAAACAAATAGCAGATGGGGATTTCAGCGTCAAGCTGAATATTAAACAGAAGGGTGAGTTAGGGACTTTGGCCCGCAGCTTCGAAGAAATGATGCACGATTTGCAGCAGCTTGAGCAGATGCGCAGGGAATTTGTATCGAATGTATCCCATGAAGTGCAGTCGCCGCTTACCTCAATCTCCGGTTATGCTCAAGCACTCAAGCAAGTAGACATTGCGGAGCATGAACGAAGCCGTTATCTCGATATTATCATTGCAGAAGCTAACCGGATGTCCAAGCTGAGTGATAGTCTGCTCAAGCTGAGTCTGCTTGAATCACAGTCCCGGCAACTGCGGCTCACTCCGTTCAGCCTTGATGAGCAGATCAGACGAGTCATCGTTGCAATCCAGCCGCAATGGTCGGCCCGCAACATTAGTTTTGAGCTCGATCTGAAGCCTGTTCGGGTAATGGCGGATTATGATCAATTAAACCAGGTATGGACGAACCTGCTCGGCAATAGTATCAAATTTTCTAAGGATGGCGGCATTATTAACGTCAGCATCCAGCAGGATGTCAAAAATGTGCTCGTCACGATCTCCGACAATGGCATTGGTATTTCCCCCGAGGACCAGAAGCGTATATTCGAACGGTTTTTTAAGGCGGATCGTTCCCACAGTCGCAAGTACAGCGGTAGCGGTATGGGACTTGCTATCGTCAAACAGATTGTTTCCCTTCATCAAGGCGACATTCAAGTGGAGAGCGAGCTCGGCCGGGGAACGGCCGTCATAGTCACGCTGCCGGTCACAACGCGGGCAGATTAATTAGCCATCTCCATGCTACGGCATTATGTGCAAGCTTCCTTGCATGTGGTGCTGTAGCATTTTTTCGCTTATTCATATTCCGTTCATATTGTAGTCATTAGGAGTACATCTTCCTCATATAAGCTTTCATCAACGGCTAATGTAGCCCATAAACAGATGAGGACAGGAGAAGATGAGAGTGGAACAGAGCAAGGGAATGAACATTAGGACGGGCTCTAGAATGAAGAAAATGTTCACCATTTTACTTAAAACCATAGGAGTTATAGCTATAGCGATAGTATTATTTTTTGCCACTGTTTTTATAGTTAATGTGATCAGTAACAAATCGGAGCAAGGGAAAATACATTCCTATGGCCAGTTAGTACCTGTAGACGGGAAGAACATGAATGTTCTGATCCAAGGAAAAGGCGAAGAAACAGTCGTGCTGCTTCCAGGTTATGGTACAGGAGCGCCGGCGCTTGATTTTAAGCCGCTGGTAGAGGAGTTATCTCCATTTTACCGGGTAGTCGTAATTGAGCCTTTTGGTTATGGATTAAGTGATGGAACCGACAAAGAACGAAGCTTAAAGAATATTGTGAGTGAAATTCATGAAGCCTTGCAGCAGCTTAATATTCATCGCTATACTCTAATGGGCCATTCCATTGCGGGCATTTACGGACTGGATTATGTAAATACATATCCCAACGAAGTGAGTGCATTTGCCGGGATCGACAGCAGTGTTCCAACGCAAGGCGGTGTGGATGAAGAACTTCCAATAAAGTCCATTGAATTTCTCGAACAATCAGGTCTCTTAAGATTAATTAAGAAAGTAAGCGGTGACCCCTATGCCGGGCTGCCCTATGATGATGAAACAAAAGATCAGATGAGAATGATTTCGAATAAAAACTCGAATAATTCCACTATCATGAATGAAATGAAAAATTTTAGTGCTAATTTCAAAGCAGTCAAAAACTTGACATTCCCAAAAAATCTTCCCATTATCTTATTTGTACAGGCGAATGATACAGAAACTAAAGGATGGATACCGCTGCATGAAGAGCAAATAAAGAATTCTGTACATGAAAAAGTGGTAACCCTTGAAGGAAATCATTATTTACACCATACCAAGTCAAAAGAAATCGTTGAAAGCTTTCGGGAATTTATGAAAGAAGTAAAATAAGTGCAAAGAAAACCGTCCTTGGAGGCGGTTTTTTTTCTGGTTGAAATCATTAAAAATGTAGTTGGAATTGTTTGTTTTTTTTCATAATTAAATCTGTATTATTAGCAATGAACAATCAACAAAAAATGGAATTAATGAAATAAAAAAACAAGAGGAGGTAACCTGTATGCGAAGAGGAGTCGGCTTGTTGTTGTGCTCCACGATGGTACTTGGTTTGTTATTAGTGAATGAAGTACCGGGAACCAAGGTTAGCGCTGCTGCTGCCAGCGAACTGTCAGTCATAGATATATTCGGACGCGAGGTGAACGGATATGGAATTGATCTGGTAGACTGGCAGGGTTATCTGGCAAATCCCTATATCAAACTCACGGTTAAGCCCCCGGCGAACGCTGTATATCCAGTTACGGTAACTCTGCAGGCTGAAGGCTCTTCCCGGCTGATGATGGATTTGCCCAGCACCTTGTCCGCAAGTGGCGCGACCAAGACGCTGAAGTTCGCAAACGCTGCTGAAGCTAAAAACTTCCTGCTCGAAATTGCTCCGGACCGGATAGGGGGTGCAGGAAGCATTGAAAACTACACACTTTCTCTGCAAATCCGTGAAAACAACGGAAACATGAGAACCCAGACGATGCCCATTCGGGTTCTCGATCAGGACGACAACACAGACAGCACGTTTCCGCTAGTGTTTGATTACCGTTATGACACTGTCAATCATTACTTTGACGATCCGGGAATCCGAGCTGCGGCAGAGCGGGCAATCAAGGATTATTTCTACTTTCTGGACATTTCGCCCTTTGATACGGTTCCTGCCGGAGACGAGGTGAATATCGTACCGAACGACAATTTTAACGGCAATACAACGGTAAGTAACAATGCCCCTTTTAAGGGGGAGTGGATCTTCCTGCGGGGGATCAATGATCCTTACTCCACAGGCTGGTCCTCCAACAACGGGAAATATCACAAAATCAATGGGGTGAATGCGCCTGGCAATTTGCACCGTTCACTGGGGACGGCACTTGATTTCTACGCGAATGCCAGCGTCTTTACTTCGATCAACGATGACGATTGGTATAAGACGGACCTCAGCCAGGTGACGGATGTCTATGGCCTGATCATGCATGAATTTGGTCACGGCTTCGCTTACAGCGACAGTTGGCCCGGAATGGTTGCTTACTACAACAGCAATGGTACCAACGATGCGGAGGTGATCGCTTACCAGGGCCATGCAGTGAAGCTGGATACCAGCTATCATATTCCTGGTGATCAGGCCAGTTGGGACCGGATTAGCGGACAGAGCGGAGGCTGGAACCATCTCTTTCCGACCAGAAGATGGCTGCCGACCAAGCTGTCCCTGCTGATTGCGGAGAATGCAGGCTGGAAGCTGAACAAGAATCTGACTCCATTCCTGGCGCCTTCCATTACGACGAGCACTATCCCGAACGGAACTCAAGGGAAAAGCTATGCGGCACAGCTAACAGCTAATGGAGGGGTGCCGTTCTATGACTGGACGCTTGAGAGCGGCAGTCTGCCGCCCGGCCTTTCGCTAAACCGCTTTACCGGAGTGATCAGCGGGACCGTTGCGGCTTCGCCGCCGCAGTCTACCTATAATTTTACAGTTAAGCTGAGGGATTATGATGAGATGAGCACACCTGATCATAAGTCCTTTTCACTCCAACTGGGAGATACTTCGAATCCGGCTGCCATGTACGAAGCGGAAAGCGCGACAGTGAATAATGCTAACGTCAATGAAGCGGCTGGAGCTTCGGCCGGCAAATATATAGGTCAGATTGATTATCCGGACAGTTACGTTCAATTCGCTGTTCAGGCAGCGGCGGCAGGTTCTTATAAGCTGGAAATCCGCTATGCAAACGGGACCGGAGCGTTGTCGACCCAGAGTTTGAACGTTAATAATGGATCGGCACAGACCATCAGTTATCCGGCCACGGCGGGATGGGGACAATTCGGTACAGTGTCAACCACGGTCAATTTAAATAATGGGGCCAATACCATCCGCCTGTCCAAAGGAAGCACAGGTTATGCCGAACTGGATTACATCCGACTCATCCCGTTTTCACAGTAAAGTAGGATGGGCGTCACACAAATCTCCCGCCAGTAAATGTTTGGCGGGAGATTTGTGTTTGAGTAGAACCTTGGGTTTACAACAAATTTGCCAACCGGCACGAAAGTCCTTATTTGATTATTCCCAAGTACATATTCACAAAACCCGTATTTTGTACATATGTATATATGTTGATTATATCCCTTGTCGCTGCTAATAAACACTATTTTTCTGGTTTTTTGAGCTGACTCTTTTACCTGTGTGAGCCAGCATCTCATTATTCACCATTCACCTCAACTTTTAAACCTGCTGCTGCTTTCCTTTCTTCTCTCGGAGCAGCTTCATCCGTCAATGGATGCTGGAAATTGCACAGATGGATGCAAAGGAGATTCATCAGCCGCATAAGCCTGCAGTTGTGGCCCTAAAGACCTCCCGTTCACGCGTAATGGAGATTTTGGGTCTCCTGCTCAAGTCCAGATATCCCATTTTTGCATGGATATCCCGGGTAATTCGAATCTATAGACCCATCGCTCCGGGGCTATGCCTTTTGTTATACTTCCAAGAGAGGTTTCAAACCTCCTAGAATCAGGAATTTAATCGCAGCATCCTTCATTTCGCACGTAAATTCAAAACCCGCACAGAGGAGCGCAAAGACATGAACTTTTTCAAAAAACTGTTTGGCGGCAATGAAATGGGCAAATCGGAAGACGGTACCACAATTTACGGCTATGACGCTCCGGATGAGCGGCAGGTTACGACTCCCTCCAAAATTTTGTACATGGAAGAATTAAACGAACATTTTAATAAAGTCTTTCCAAACCGGGAAACCGGCGTGTTCCATGAACTGATTTCAGACATCGTACATATTGATGTGAACATTATGGAAGCTACACCTGATGAGCCATACCGAGTGCTGTACACCAATGGGATGAGCGATCTGCCGATGACACTCCCACAGGAGATCCGTAAAGAGTACAAGCATCTTGAACGCGCAGAGCTGATGATGTTTGTGCCGGCGGACTGGCCGCTTACGCAGAAGGATTTTGAAGCGGAGGAGAACTACTGGCCGATCCGGCTGATGAAGATGCTTGCCCGGTTCCCGCATATGTATCAGACGTGGCTTGGATACGGCCATACCATCCCCAACACGGAGGATTACGAGCCATATGCGCCTAACACTGAGCTGTCCGGCGTGATCCTGTTTGCTTTGCCGGAAGAGGTTAGCACGGTCCATACGAAAGATGGCAATCAGGTTCAGGTTTATTTCCTGGTTCCGATTTACCAGGAGGAAATGGAATTCAAACTGGAGTCCGGCATGGATGAACTGGTTGCCAAGCTGTCCGGGCTGCCCGGTGATTTCCTCGTTCTGAATCCGAATAGACCCAATGCTTGTAAATAACTGCCCGGATTAACGGGTTTGAAATAGCTTCAAAAGGCCTGAGCCTAAGTAATGGATATGACTTTGGGTTCAGCCTTTTTTGTTCTTGGTCCCTTTGCCTGTAAAGCCCCAAATTTGGGGCGGATACGTCACCGGCTAATGTTATGCCCAGCTCCATTCCGATGTTCCAGTACACCAGATTAACAGGTCTTTAAGCAGCATTGCTGCAAATAGGACGAGAAGATTTTTACATTGATTAGCATGTGCTTGTTATCCCCATCCAACTTGCTGAGTAAAATCCCTCCCTCCAACAAGGAAAATGCAAATGATGCTAGCGCATCCACATCCAGATCCTCCCTAAACTCCCCAGCTTGAATGCCGTCACGAATAATACCTTTCATCATATCCAAGAACGTATGCAGCCCTTGCCTTGCGCGACCACAAAGCTCCAAATGAGTATCGTCACTTTCTACAGCCGTATTCTGCATGGGACATCCGCCAATAAATGGTGGATCGTTGACGACATTCTCATAGACACGAAAAAAAGCAACCAACTTTCCTGAAGCAAACTGCTCTTGATCGATCGCTTCAGAAAATTTTCTGGTGACGATACTGGCAGCATAATTGTAAGCTTCAAGCGCTATCTCGTCTTTACTGGCAAAATGTCGATAGATGCCCCCCTTCTTAATTCCTGTGTCGGCAATAATATCGTTTAGCGATGTACCGGCATATCCTCTCTGGTTAAAAATTTCAGCCGATTTCATAATGATATGTTCCCGTGTTCTGTCCCCTTTTTTCATGAGCTCCTCCGTATGAACCTTATTTTATTTCATTTGTTTTAAAAGAATTATTCAATTCGGCCTTGCAATTCACTAATATCATGCTAATATAAAAAATACCGATCGGTCTCTTTCATATTATACAGTAAGCCATTCTAGAATGAAATAGCGCTGGCCCATTTTATTTCATCACAAGCATTCGCTTGTGGGAACAAATAAAACTTAATAGGGGGATTTTATAATGACTGTAAAAGTAGGTATTAACGGCTTTGGACGAATCGGACGACTCGCTTTTCGCCGGATTCAAGATGTGGAGGGCGTTGAGGTTGTAGCGATTAACGACCTTACGAACGCTAAAATGTTAGCACATCTGCTTAAATATGATACGACGCAAGGCACTTTTCACGGTGACATTGAAGTCTATGACGGAGCCTTCAAAGTAAACGGAAAAGAGGTTAAGGTTCTGGCTAAGCGGAATCCTGAAGAGCTTCCTTGGGGAGAGCTTGGCGTTGATATTGTTCTCGAATGTACAGGCTTCTTTACCACGAAAGAAAAGGCCGAGCTTCACCTGAAAGGCGGAGCGAAGAAGGTCGTCATTTCCGCCCCTGCTGCAGGTGACATGAAAACGATCGTATACAACGTGAACCATGACATACTGGACGGAACGGAAACCGTCATTTCCGGCGCTTCCTGCACAACCAACTGCCTGGCCCCTATGGCTAAAGCTCTGCACGACAAGTTTGGTATCCAATCCGGGCTGATGACGACCGTTCACGCTTACACGGGTAACCAAAAAACGCTTGACGCTCCAGATCCAAAAAACGATTTCCGGGCTGCTCGCGCCTCAGCGGAGAACATCGTTCCCTACTCTACCGGTGCCGCAAAAGCCATTGGCCTGGTTCTTCCGGAACTGAAGGGCAAACTGGATGGGGCATCTCAACGTGTACCTGTACCAACAGGTTCCGTGACTGAACTCGTTGCCGTTCTGAATACCAAGGTAACGGTTGAGCAAGTTAACGCTGCTATGAAAGAAGCTTCCGATCCAGAAACTTTCGGCTACACAGAAGACGAAATTGTATCTTCCGATATCAAAGGCATCACATTCGGTTCGCTCTTCGACGCCACGCAGACGAAAGTTCTGACAGTCGGTGACCAGCAATTGGTGAAAACCGCAGCTTGGTACGATAACGAAATGTCTTATACAGCCCAATTGGTTCGTACTCTGGAGCACTTCGCTAAGCTCGCTGATCAATAATCAAAAGATGGAGAAAAGGAACATTCTATGAAGGACCCGGCACTGACAATATTTTATTAAGAAATTATAAGTTAAGTTAAAAAACACACAGCCGGCCCCCCATGAGCCGGCTGTGTTGATTTAGCCCCTACACTGCTCCTGGGTTAAATACTATTATTATTCAACTATTATTCAACGGCTTTTTTCATAAATCAAGTCATATCATCCCGAAGCGCATCAATGATGTTTTCTTTTTTTATCTTGCTAATGGCATACAGCATGGTAACAAACACGATAAAGAGCACGCTGAACACGCTGATTCCGATACTGCCCCACGGGAACACAAAACCGATATTGTCCGCCCCGCCGCCGGACATCCCTTTGTAAATCAGCCAAGAAGAAATTACCGCTATGGGAAGCCCGTAGAGCAACGCCCTCATGCCATAAAAGGCACACTCGAAATTCATCATCTTTTGGAAACCGCGTTCAGACATCCCCACAGAGCGGAGCATAGCAAGCTCCCGCCGGCGCAGCTTGATATTCGTGGAAATCGTGTTGAATACATTGGCAACCGCAATAAGCGAAATCATAATGATAAATGTATAAGCGAACACGTTCGCAATAAATATATAATTACGGCTCTCATCAAGCATTTGATGAACATTGTACAGGGTATACTCTGCTGTAATTCCAGCACCCTTAATCATCGCTTCCATTTTAGCCACCGATTCCGAGGTGTTCTTTGACTGAAAGGTGAGGCCCTTAGCCACCGCATGGGTATTGGGGGTTACAAAATTCTCTTTGAGCGAATACGGGGCCAGCACTCTGAAAAAAAACGGATTCTTCGGCCCGGATTTCTCCAGGGTCAGAAGTGTATCAGGCGGGACGGCATTGACAAACTTAATGCTTACGTTTCGCCCCTGCTCTGTCCTCGGCTTGCCGGTTATTTCGGGAGCGATGGTAAAATTCATGGAAGAACTCTTGAACATATCCTTAAATTGGTCTGGCTCCTCCACCTGATTGCTTTGGCCTTGCATTTTGGCCACGGCGATCATTTTCGCATGTTGTCCGGTATATTCCTCTGCGGACAAGCCCAAGCCTTTGATTAATTTCAGATAAGCGCTGTCATCAAGAAACTGGAGGTCCATTGACAGATTAACCGTTTCGTCCGGCGAATGTGAACCCGCTAATCTCCAGTACATGTCTGAAAGATCGCTTGCTTTAACAGTGCTTGAATACTTCATAATCGCTTGATATGAGCTTTGGTAGACACCATCGGCGGTTTTTAGTTTGTCATAAAGTGTCAGCATTTCATCATCGTTCATGTCCGGTGTGGCCAAACCGATGTCATAGTCAGTATACACCTCTGCCCGCTCTGACGCCTGTTTCATATCTGTTACAAACGAACTGGCCGATATAAATAGCACTACGCTTAACACAAGTGATAGCACAATGCTGCGATAGCGCTTCTTGTTTCTTTTGAAATTCTTTAGCGCAAGGGTTCCCTCCAAACCGTAAATCCGCTGTGCCAGTTTTGACGTCTTCACGGCTCTGGATTCAACTTTGACCTCATTGGTCTGGCGAATACTCTCCATCACGGAAGTGCTTGCGGCCTTTCTGGCCGGGATATAGGCTGAAATCAGAATCGTAATCATGCTGACCGCCGCCGAGCCTATAATCGCAGGGGTGGACACCGTCAAGGTTAAGGAGACGTTGTTGTACATAATGTTCCCGAAATTCCTGGCGACAACGGAAATCACAAGCCCGACCCCGCCTATGCCAACGATAACGCCTATCGGTATGCCTACAGCACCGATACACAGCCCTTCAAACAGCACCGAATTTCGCAACTGCTTCGCAGTGGCTCCCACCGACGAGAGAATCCCGAACTGGCGTGTGCGTTCGTTCAGTGAGATGGTGAATGCGTTATAAATCAGAAAAACCGAGCCTATCATGACGATGGCGACTACAATGCCGCCAACCGAGTACAGAAACATGTTGAATATTTTATCGCCTGAATCATCCGAAAGACCCATGAAGCGCAGCACAGCATTATTCAAGATGTAGGCATGGCCTTCTGCTGTACTTTTTGCGTAAGCATGAACTTCACGCGGGTTTTTGAGCGTGACCAATAAGCTGAGATCCTCCGCCGTATCTGCAGCATCCGAGGTTGTAATTACGGTGTATCCCGGCGCGGAATCCTCCTCGAAGCGGGGCGTTTGGCAGATGCCGACCACTGTGTAAGTCCTCTTGCTGTGCGGCACAAGAGTTTCACCGCCGGAGGTGTACAGATCATTCTGGCCGAGCTTTACCTGTCCATTCATGCGGCTTCCCACAGCAAGGGACAGCGTATCGCCCACTGCATAATGAACACCGCCCTTGGTTAAGATGCTCCCCGAAATAAGAATTTCTCCGCTGTTGTTCGGCAGCCTGCCGGATAGCAGTGTGAAGGGCAGCATATCGAAGGTTTTCTCGCTGAACCCGGCAATAAAAAGATAAGGTCTGTTGGGATTCTCTCCGCCGTCAAGTGTTGCGTAGCCGATATTCTCAAAGGTTGCGGTGTTTTCAACGTTGTCGTTACTTGCCTGTTTTGCTGCGAAAGAAGAATCTACATCCTCAAATTCTACGTGCCAATTGCCGTATTTCTGGGCCGCACCGTCTGCCATATAGTTCAGCAGGGAAACGCCAAAGGTGGCTACGCCCGTAATCATGGCGGCGGACAGCACAACTCCGATTATCGTGACAATCGTTCGGGTGCGGCTCTTTTTCATGCTTTGCAGGGTAACTTTGTTGAAAATATTCATGGCCGTACCCTCTCGTCCCGCACTACTTTGCCGTCTGATATGCCGATAATGCGGTCTGCTTGCAGGGCGATATTCTCATCATGGGTGACGAGGAGCAGGGTCTGCCCATATTTTTTATTGCTTTCTTTCAGCAGTTTGATGATTTCATGTCCATTTCGGCTGTCCAAACTGCCTGTGGGTTCGTCGGCAAGCATGACCGCCGGGGCGTTCATCAAAGCGCGCCCTATGGAGACACGCTGCTGCTGACCACCCGAAAGCTGATTGGGTAAATGCGTTTTGCGGTCTTGCAGTCCAAGCATTTCCAAAAGATCATTCAGCCGTTCCCCGTTAACCTTGCGCTTATCCATCAGGATAGGCAAGGTGATGTTTTCCACCACATTCAGCGTGGGAATGAGGTTGTGGAACTGGTAAATCAGCCCAACCTGCCGCCGGCGGAAGATGGCGAGTTTTTCATTGCTCTGGGCATATACATCCTGTCCGTCCAAATACACCTGTCCGCTTGTCGGCATGTCCACTCCGCCGATGATGTGCAGCAATGTGGATTTGCCGGAGCCGGAGGAGCCGATGATTGCGGTAAACTCCCCTTTTTCGACGGTTAGCGAAACATGGTCAAGCGCGGCAACTTGGTTATCACCCTTGCCGTAGGACTTGCATAGATTTTCAATTTTTAAAAATTCCATTGTGTGAATCCCCTTTCTCATCTTCATTCCTATCATAGAACCTTCAGCTTACAGCTCTGTGACTTTCAGGTGAGAGATTCGTCACTTTGGAAATCGGATGGTGAATATCGCACCGCTTTGTGGATGATTTTTTGCGGTTATTGTCCCCCCCTGCCTTGTTATAATCATTCTGCAGAGAGCGAGTCCAATCCCGTATCCTGTAGCGTTTGGGTTTTTCCCACGATAAAACCTGTCAAACAGGTAGGGCAAATCTTCATTTTCAAAGCCCGCGCCGCTGTCGTGGATAGCAATCTCGATAAACAGCGGGGTGTCACTGCAGACAATTTCAATCTTCCCGTTCTCGCCTGCGCTTTCCATGCAATTCTTGAGGATATTCTGAATGGCTTCCGAGAGCCAAGCTGAATCGCCCTGAATCATCATCCCTGTCGGTGCGTCTATTTGCACATCAATATTGTGCAGCTCCATTGCGATCAGGAACGGGCGAAGCGCAGCCAATATTAAGCTGTTAACATCTATCTGCCCGCTTTGGAACACCACAATGCCCGCGTCCAAGCGGGATAATTTCAATAGAGAAGTGATCAGCCAATCCATTCGCACAAGCAACTCCTCTGTCTCCCGCACAAAGGCTTTCCGCTCGTTTTCATCAGGGTTATTCTCTAACAATGTTAGAATCAGGTTTACAGATGTGAGCGGAGTCCGGAGTTGGTGGGCTATGTCGGCCAGCGAATCGGCAAGATGTTCTTTTTCTTTTTTCAGTGCGCCGTTTTGCTCCCGGATACGCAGCATCATTTTTGTTATCTCGCTATGTAGAATGGCAAGTTCGCCCTCATCCGATTCAGCAATATACAAATGGTCAGCATTATGAAGCACAAGGTCGATTTGATTAGAAATCTGTGCAATGCTTTTGTATCGGGCTTTGGTAAAGACGAAAAAGGCTGTGCCAAAGGCGGCAGAAGAAGCGATGGCAAGAATTCCGGCTGCCGCATGGAGTGCAAATCCCAGCACTACAGCGGCGGCGGCCATTAAGGAGAACCAAACGGCAAATTGCCGAAATTCTCTATTCCGAAGCATATTCGCCACCCAATCTATATCCCGTGCCGCGAACGGTCAGAATGATTTGCGGGCTTGCCGGGTCGCTCTCTATCTTCTCCCGCAGGCGTTTGATGTACACGGTCAATGTATTATCATTAACAAATTCGCCCGCCGCGTCCCATAATTCGTCAAGCAGCCTGCCCCTCGTGATAATACTTTTGGGATTGTTAATAAACACCAGCAACAAGCGGTATTCCAATGCCGAAAGAAAAACCTCATTGCCGTTTTTTTTCACAACGCCGCTTGCCGTATCGACATGAAGCCCGCAGATTTCAAAAGCCGACTGAGCGCGCCCGCTTTTTCGCAGGGCGGTTCCAATTCGCGCAATCAATTCACGGGGACGAAAAGGCTTGGTGATATAGTCGTCTGCGCCCATGTTCAGCCCGGTAACAACACTGGCCTCATCGCCGGAAGCCGTCAGAAAGATAACGGGAATATCTTGCGTTTCTTTGATTTCCGTGCAAACCGTAAAGCCATTTCCGTCAGGCAAAGAAATATCAATCAACGCCAAGTCAAATCTATTCCCGGCAAGCGAGGCAATGGCGTCGCCCCGCGTTGGGGCATGGGTGATTGTAAATCCCTCCGCACGGAGTAAAAGCTCAAGGTTTCTGGCGATTGCCTTATCATCCTCAACCAGAAAAATTCGTGGCATTAGTCAGACCTCCGTTTCCTTATCTATTCTTGCAAGTCGTCTAATATCTTATATCAAAAACCCTTCCCAATCCAAGTAGCCCATGCCGACCAGCATCTACTGAAGCTTCGGATATCAAAAAAAGGATAAGCAATTAAATGCTCATCCATGTCTCGCTCTTATCTCTTTAATATTAAGTTCAAGCCAATTCACTTACACTTGTAGCTGTGCTACCGGTCTTGCTGAACCGGCTGCTTCCTCAGATCCTTTGGCCGTAGTCCATTCTGCTTTGCCTGGCGGTGCCAGAAGAAGTAGGTAGCGGACAGACGCCATAGAATACGCGGGAAATTGGGCTGAATGAACAGCGATTTCGCACTACTTTGGGTAAGGATAGCAGTGGAGAGCTGGGTCATTGCCGTGCCAAGATTCTTCAGCGGGCCTTTACCCAGCGGAACCTTTATGTCGAGCATCTCCCCTGCTCCGTTGCCAACGGCCATTCCAAAACGGAAGCCGCATCGGCTGCACCAGTTACTCACAATATCCGCTGCAATGGTGCACTGATGCCCTTCATAAAATCCATTATTAATTAGCGCATACACGATGAGGTTCGGATTTCCCGGCTCATTCTGCCGGTGATTCTCCAATTCGACCATCATCCGTAATAGATGTGAAGGGATGGCATCGAAATAGAGCGGAAATGCTAATACCATTACATCGGCTTCGTTAAGCTCCCGGTATTGCTCAGGCTTCAACTGCTGTACATTCACCCGGTATGAGGTTAGCTCATTGCTTTCGGTAATGAATGGCTTGAGCTTTTCCAGCAGAAGTCCAGAGTTGCTGGGTCCACCCTTGGGACTGCCGTTAATCAGAGCAATTTTCATCTATGCACCTCCGTCAAACCGTGAAGCGTGTTATGAAAAGAAACACTGTATTCGGAAACATCCAGATTCATTGCATTGGCCCGAATCAATGCTTGTGCCGTCTGGCGTTCGGTCTCCGTTATTCCTTCTCCATAGAAATGGACTGTGAATTTGAACTGCCGTTTGTAGCGTTGCTGGTGGTGGGTTTTACCGTTTTGGATTACAAAATAGGGTAGGATATAGGATAATGCCCGGTTCAAAACATTACTGACGAACGGGCTGTACCCTCCATATACGTTGCGGCTGATAAGTACGAACTCATCGCAGGCGGCGAGCCGTTCGCCCATGTGCATATAGGAGTCTTTAATCACACAGGTCCCCGGAGTGCGAACCCAACAACCAAAGCAACCTACGCAAGGACGAATGGAGCCAGTTTCTCCGATTACCTCATCGGTTTCCCCACTGAAGCCGCTTAGCGAAGCATCATACTCATGGTCGGCCAGATCATGGACAATCAGTCTCATTTGCTGTTCCCCCCGATTGAAGAATAATTTGCCAAACCTTTTGCCAATTGCCTGAATAACGAATGCCGCTGCTGGATAACAGTGATGCCACGCCGTGTACAAGCGACCAGTAGGCCATCAGCATTTTATCATCTAGCTCTGGTGGAAGACCCAAACTGCGGAACAGCCGGTAGCCCGTTGCCCGGAATACCGCGAATGGCGGGTAAGGCGGAGCATCTTCCACCCCTTCGTCCACCTGAATGATAATACCCGACTGAAAAAAGAGAAATGGCAGATAAGCAGGATGCTGCTCGAAAAAGGCAATATAAGCAGTTCCAAGCTTCTCCATTGCGGACATAGGGTCGCTTTGCCCTTGAATGGATTCCTGAAGGGAAGTTGTAAACTGTTCCGTAACATGATTTGCCATTGCCGTCAACAGTTCCTGTATATCCTTGAAGTGACTATAAGGGGCTGCGTGACTGACACCGCATTTGACGGCAACTTTACGCAAGGAGAAGCCTCCTAAACCCTCCTCGCCAATTAGCTTAATGCCTGTTTCAATTAACGTGTTACGTAAATCTCCATGATGATAGGGTCTAGGCTGCAACCGGAACGCTCCTTTCCACATCTTTACAATGTAAAGATAACCCTTAATCTTGACGCTGTCAAGATCATCTTACATGTTACTTCCGGCTGCACCGGCACCTTGCACTGGAATTCTTCATCGTACAAGTTGACCTAAATTAATCTCCCGGATCTTTTCCGGCGCCACTTTTGGTTTTCGGTCTTCGGTAAGCAGGCCGTTAACCTCATGCTGCACGTCCGTAATCTGCGTATAACAGTAGCCGGAAATAAACGGAATGGCTTTAATTGCCGCGGTTAATCTGCCAAAGCGTTCCAGGAAAGCTTCCTCATTATCCACCTGGTTGCCGTAACCCCAGCCATGCTCACTCCGGAAAGCAATCCCTCCATACTCGCTGATGATAATCGGCTGGCCTTTATAACTGTAGCCCTGGGCGAACGCAAATTTCCACTCGTTGTACGTTCCGCAGCTACCCGTAATCGCGTCTTTATTCTTATAGGTTTCGTACAGATCGTCTCCCCGTTCCATGTAATCATGGAGAGTCAGAATATCGGAAATGGTGTGCTCCCATCCATCATTGGTGATGACTGGACGATACGGGTCGATAGACTTGGTCAAATCATAAATACCTTCCGTAAATTTTTGCTGCCGCTTGTCATGGATAATATTCTGAATGCCCCAGGATTCATTAAAAGGCACCCAGGTAATAATGCAGGGATGATTGTACTGCTGCTGCACAACCTCCATCCATTCCCTGGTAAAACGCTCCACAGCTTCATCGTTATATTCATAAGCAGCCGCCATTTCGGACCAGACCAGCAACCCTTTGACATCACACCAGTATAGAAACCGGGCGTCTTCAATTTTCATATGCTTGCGCAAACCGTTGTAGCCCATCTCGAATATCGCCTCGATATCTTCGATCAGCGCTTCTTCAGACGGAGGCGTCAGATGACTTTCGGGCCAGTAGCCCTGATCCAGAATCAATCGTTGGTAAAGGGGAATATTGTTCAGCAGGATTTGGCCGTCTCTGATTGAGATTTTGCGCATACCGAAATAAGAGCCTACCCGGTCGATCTCTCGGTCTCCTTCATACAGCACAAACTCCACATCAAACAAATTTGGATTGCCCGGAGACCACAGATTTTGCAGCCAAGGCCCGTTGATGCCGCTCATCATGCCGGCTTCGAGCGTTAGCCAGGCTTTATCCACCGAAAGGCTAAGCTTCCTTACCGTTTCGCCCTTATATGTAATTTCTGTTTCCAGCCGGAGATCATTTTTGTTGTTCGCACCGTTAAAGCGGAAGTCAAAGCGGATCATTTGCCGGTCAATATCCGGTGTCATTTTCACCCTATCCAAGCGGGTTTCATGGACATGCTCGAGCCAGACGCTTTTCCAAATGCCTGTCGTCTGCACATAAAACGAATCATGATTCCGTCCGGCCCAGCGCTGCTTGCCCCGAGGCTGTTGACAGCTATCGCTGTCTTCCACTCTCAGCACAATTTCATTCTCGGCGTCTTGCTTGAGCAGTTCAGTAATATCCAAGGAAAACCGGGCATACGCCCCTTCATGCTCCCCCGCATATCTGCCGTTTACATAGCAGTAGGCCTGATAATCCACACCTTCGAAATGGAGGATCGTTCGTTTCCCTGCTGCCTCTGGGGAAAGTGTCAGTTGTCTGCGATACCAGATCTGCGCATGGAATTTCTCCTCACCGATTCCGCTCGCCCGGGTCTCATAGGTAAACGGAACAGTTATTTTGTGTGCGGCCGGAAAATGCTCCATCCAGCGCTCCGCAACACCGGCTTTTTCATCATCGAAACTGAAATCCCACTCCCCGTTCAGATCCAGCCACTGGCTCCGTACAAATTGGGGTCTCGGATAATTTTTCATATAAAATTTCGTAGCTGCCGTGGGCATCTTAGCACCAATCCCTCTCTCTAATTACTGAAGTATCCTCTGTATTTCATATCACAGATTACTATCTTGTTCAGAGAAAGAAAATGATTTATTCTATCTAGAGACTGATCTATTATCCTTTTGAGGAGTGGACTTCACTGATACATCTAAAGCGATGCGGCTATAATGTGATTCATCCGGAAGGCTTTACTGTCGACCGCCCGGACGGCTCCGGCGATTACGTCTTTTTATTCTTTCGGAGCCAAATGGAGCTTAGGATTCATTCGCAAGCTGTGCTTGCTGAGCCTAATACCTTTATTATTTTTAATAAAAACAGCCCATATTTCTACCGGGATGCCGAACAGCCGCTGGTCCATGACTGGTTCCATTTTGAAATGGAGGATGCAGATGCTTTTTTTGACCGGCTGAAGCTCCCTCTGGATACATTAATCCAAGCCTATGACCCCTTGTATATCTCCAGAAAAGTGAATGATATTCATTGGGAGAATCTGCAGAATGGAACATTTCACAATGAGATTATTGATTATACCCTTCGTTGCCTGTTCATGAAGCTTAGCGATATTCGAAATCATCTGGAGCCACATAATCAGATTAGTAAATACTATGAGCCGTTCCTGAACCTGAGAAACGAAGTTTTCAGTTCCCCTTCTACTTGGTATACTGTCGAGTTCTTGGCGGACAAGATGAATATGAGCCGGTCTTACTTTCAGCATATATACAAACAAATCTTTGGCATATCGGTAATTAACGATATCATCCTTAACAGACTAGGATATGCCTCCTATTTACTGAAGAACACAGCCTATACGATCAGCCATATCTCTGAAATTTGCGGTTATGAGAACGATGTACATTTTATGCGGCAATTCAAAAAATCCGTAGGCATAACTCCAAGTGAATACAGAGGAAGGTCTGATGCTGGGCGATAGCCGAATTGTCTTATAGAAAATCCATTATGAACCTCACGATGATTGTTGAGTCTCTTCAACAATGAACGTGAGGTTCATTTTTTTAATAAATTAGGAATTGAAATGGTTTATGCTAAATCCCCTTCTGCCCTCCCTTCAGGTTTTCTTAAGATTTTCTTTAGAAATACTCTCCTTAATTCCTTAGTTTTTCTCGTTATGATACCTCTATCGACAGGAGGAGCTGATAAGAATGACCGTTAATACAGTGCTAGACCTTATTCATCAATATGGTTATCTATTCTTTTTCCTCGCTTTTTCCTTGGGGCCATTTGGAGTCCCGATCCCCAATGAAATAACCATCCTTACCGGTGCCATTCTAAGCCGCTCAGGCGTTATTAATCACTGGGCTACTTATATTTGTATTCTGTCAGGTTTTCTAATTGCGGTCACGGTTGCTTATTGTGCAGGTAAGCTATTTGGTCACGGGTTTAAGAAAAAGCTGTCGAACAATAAACACTACTTGGAAGCCGAATCCATCTTAAGAAAAAGAGGCGATGTAGCGATGTGTATCGGGATGTTCATCCCGGTTGTACGTTATTTTATGCCTTTGCTGATTGGGCTGAGCGGTATTCATTATAAAAAATTTGCTCTTATTACGTACTCGAGTGCCTTGCTCTGGACGATAACCTTTTTTGCTTTAGGCACTTTTTTTGGAAACCCCATTTTATCATTGCTGCATGCTTGAGTTTTGGAGGCCGGCAATGCGTTTTGAAGCAAACGAATCAGATCATAATAATCAATACTGGAGGAAATTACAATGAACACCAATAATAATCTATTATTTTTGAGAAGCTTTATGAGAAATCCTAAAAGTGTGGGGAGTATTATCCCAAGCTCCCGTTTTTTAGCCAACGCGATGGTTAACGAAGCAATCTGGCAGGAAGGCACTGCAGTTGCAGAGCTTGGGTCAGGGACTGGTGCGATTACCCGGTACGTTCAAACAAATGCAAATGAAAATACGAAAGTGCTGTTATTTGAAATGGATCAGACCATGAGAAGCAATTTACAAAACGATTATCCAAACTTCACTTGTCACCCGAACGCTGCTGCTTTGGTGGATGCCATGAAGAACGAAGGCTTACAACAATTGGACTATATTTTTAGCGGTTTGCCTTTTTTTAATTTCGAACGTACATTAAGGGATACATTGATTGAACAAATTCACCAGGCTTTGAAACCCGAAGGACTGTTTATTGCTTTTCAATATTCGCTACAGATGAAGAAGCAGCTTTCCGAGAAGTTTATTATTGAGAAAATTAAATTTGTACCGCTCAATATTCCTTCCGCTTTCGTTTATGTTTGTCGTAAAAAAGAATAGAAAGGATACGAAATAAATGAATACAATCTTAGTTGTAGACGACGATCCGGACATTCGGGATGTGATTCATGTATATATGCGTAATGAAGGATACCATGTGATTGAGGCAGCCGATGGCGAGGAAGCGCTGAACATCATCCGATCAAGTTCTGTCCAGCTTGTTATTTTGGATGTCATGATGCAACGTATGGATGGTATCACTGCATGCATGAAAATAAGAGAAATTTCAAACACTCCAATTATTATGCTGTCGGCCAAAGAAGAGGATATTGATAAAATTATCGGTTTGACTACTGGAGCGGATGATTACATGGTCAAGCCCTTTAATCCTTTGGAATTGATCGCTCGTGTAAAAGCTCAATTCCGTCGTCAAGCATTAATTGGAAAAGAAGAATTCGAGTCGCTGATTCTGATCAAAGACCTGGTGGTCGATAAAAATAAGCATTCCGTAAAACTGAAAGGACATGAGATTTCGTTAACCCCGTTGGAGTTCGCGATTCTGCTGCTGTTAGCGAGCCGGCCTGGTCAAGTTTTTAGCTCGGAGCAAATCTACGAAAGCGTGTGGAAAGAGCCTTACGGGTATTCCGACAATACCGTTATGGTTCATATTCGCAATCTCCGGGAGAAATTAGAGGAAACTCCAAGGGAACCTCAATACATTAAAACAGTATGGGGAGTTGGCTATAAAATTGACTAAGCGTGCTCAAAAGCAAAAATATAAAAAACGAATTCAAGTCAATATTCTAATTCGGATGATCATCAGCCTGGTAATTACAATTAACATCAGCAATGTTTTCATTCAGACTTCACTTAAACTTAGTAAGGCTATGGAGTCTGATTGGTATCTTCGTTTTTTTCCTTACCTGAATACACCGTTGTTTATGGTTAGCTTCATCAGTATTTTTTTATTCTTGACCCGTAAAATTGTACAGGACCTGATCAAACTTGAGCATGGACTAGAAATTATCGCTGAAGGAAATTTGGGTTATCGCGTAACTGTCAATCGTCAAGATGAACTTGGAAATGTTGCAAGGAACATCAACAGAATGGCCGAGCGTTTAGAAGAACAAATCGCGAAGGAACGTAAAATTGAGCAATCCCGGATGGAAATGATCACAGGCCTCTCACATGACCTGCGCACGCCTCTTACAAGTATCATCGGCTATATCCAGCTTCTCAAATCTGAATCCTTCCAAGATCAAGATGAATATGCACGTTTTGTTCAGAACACATACAACAAGGCTGTACATTTGAGAAAGCTGCTTGACGATTTGTTTGAATATACCCGGCTTACCTCTGTCGACGATACCCAACTGAACCGGAAGAAAATTGATTTATTCCAGCTTTTAGAGCAATTGTTGTTTGAATTTGAACCGCTTGCGCAAGAGAACAGCATTCAAATTGTGAAAGAGATTGGAGCCTCTCCGATAAGCACTTTTGTGGACAGCGAAAAAATTGCCAGAGCGATCGACAACCTTTTGATGAACGCCTTAAAATATTCCTTCAAGCCCGGAACGATTCATGTTCGATTGCTGAAGCATCGTACACATATCACTATTGAGGTTCAAAATAAAGGCACACCACTTACGGAAGATCAAGTAAATAAGCTGTTCGATAGATTTTATAAGGTCGATTTTTCAAGAAGCAGTGAAGGCATTCAGGTTGGTTCCGGTCTTGGTCTTTCTATTGCAAGGAATATCGCGGAGCTGCATCAAGGCAGCCTAACACTCCGTCATTCCGGCGATGTTTTTTTGTTTCAAATGACGTTGCCGCTATACACCTATTCGGGAAGGTCCCCTCTCTCCAGAGTTGGCGTTAATCCAAATCCAGATTCAGATCGTGAAGAAAATTAGGCGGGTTCATTAATAATTTTTAGGGGTTGAGGACTTGGCACATCTTGATAAGCCATCTTATAAATCGGTATGGTTATCTCTCTTATGGCTCTTAATCATTCCGCTACTGAATACGTTCTATGGTATTTTGAATCGGGCCGGAGATCATGTTTATAATCTTGAAATCAGCCTTGACCATCTGATCCCCTTTGTACCGGTCTTTATAATTCCTTATCTAATATGGTATCCCTTCATAACAGGTGTACTAGTGGCGCTTGCTTTTAAAAACAGGAAAATGTATTTTCAGACCTTGATTGCACTCTGCAGCGGTCTAATCGCCTCGTATCTCTTCTTTGCTGTATTTCAAACGGCAATTCAGCGTCCAGACGTCCACAATGAAATAGGTGTTCTCTATCGCTTAATCGAATTGGTGTACCGTACAGATCAACCTTACAATTGTTTTCCAAGCATTCACGTGTTAACCAGCTACTTAATGCTTCGGGGGGCACGCGAATTTGGCAAAATCAATAGGTGGCTGATTGCAGGCATGTCGGTTCTTATTATTCTCTCGACTGTGCTAGTGAAACAACACCTGGTGGTAGATATTGTTGGGGGCATTTTAGTAGGGGAACTGTGTTTCAGGTTATCAGGGGTATGGATGATATGCCTACGGAGAAAACAGCAGTTTCCTGGATTTCATGAACCGCCGGCAAGCGGCTAACCTCTCAAGCTCAGGCCAAAAAACTTCATCAAGCCGTTATGCTCAATGAAGTTTTTTAGCCTTATACATTTTTATATTTCAAACTCGTCCGTTGAAACTGAAAGACCGCCATTCTGCAAACCGTTGTTATTGGCTACAGCAAGAACGTACACTCTATATTTAACTCCCTTAACAATTAATGCGCCGTTAACATCCCTTTTCGAGGCTATAATTGCAGGATTCGTGCCATTAGGAGTTATGGACGTAAAATACGGGGATTTCACCGCAATTGCTTCCGCTGAACCAAAACCTTGCTTGGCTGGAACTACAAGGACCCGGTATTCCGAAATATTGGACTCGTTAGCGGATGGGGTGAATCTGATTAGTATTTTTCCATCATCTACACTATACGTTACATTGGTGACCGATTTCACCGGAAGCTTAGTGGATAAAGTAACTGCATTTGACTCTGAAGACAACACATTGGTGCCGGAGTACTTCCCGCTTCCAACTGTTAAGACATATACTTTGTAGCTGGTGCCGCTCTTAATTACTGTACCGTTTACGTCCCGCGCTGACGAAGTCAAGACTTGACTGGTGCTGCTTCCTGAGGTGCCTACCGAAGTATAATTGGAGCTGGAAACATTATTCGCCTGGGATAAGCTGAAGCTGCTGTAATAGGAAGTCGGGACCACCAGGATACGATATTGGTTAATGTATGTCTCATCTGTGGCATGGTTAAAGGATACTTGTAAATCACGCCCGTCTTCGTAATCATTCACATCACTTACAACCAAGTTCGATACAGGTGATAATCTGTAGTCTAGAATTAACGTAATGAATGGCGCTTCAGTGGAAAGAATATTGGTACCCAAATTTTTCCCGCTTCCAACCGCTAACACATACACTCTGTATGGTGTTCCATTCTTAATCACATCACCACGCACGTCTCTTGCTGACGAGGCTAACACTTGACTGGTGCTAGACCCTGCTGTGCTCACCGTTGTGTAATAAGAGCTGGGGACATTATTGGCCTCAGATAAACTAAAGCTGTTGTAATAGGCGGTAGGCACAATTAGAATTCGGTACTGGCTAATATACGTTTCATCTGTAGCGTGGTTAAAGGATACTTTTAGATCGCGGCCATCTCCATAGTCGCTAACGTCACTTACACTTAAATTAGTGATATTGACCGAGGACAGCGTAATTGCAGATGATGCAGCAGACAACAAATTATTGGCTGCATTGCTTGCACTGTCTACCCCCATAACAAACACACGGTAACTAACTCCAGTCTTAATCAGAGCCCCATCTACGTCCCTGGCTCCAGATGATAATATTTGGGTGATATTAGCGCCCATTTTGTTGACCTGCGTATAATTTGAGCTGTTAACAGCATTGGCTGCCCCCAGGGTGAATGAGGAATAATTAGAAGCCTTGACCACAAAAATCCGGTAAGAGCTTATCTTGGACTCATCCGATACTTTATTGAAACTTACAGCTAAATCCCGGCCGTCACTATAATCACTCACATCATAGACTTGTAAGCTGCTTGGAGCAGCTACAGTATTATTGTTCAGGGTTATCGCCGCCGAACTAATCGAAAGTGCACTGGTGTTACTGCCTTTACCTACTGCCAGGACATAAGCTACATAGGTTTGATTGCTTCTAATAAGTTCACCATCCACATCCCTTGAATTAGCGGTCAGTCTAATCGTAGGATTCGTGCCTGCTAATACTGTGGAGTAATTGGAGGACGGCACCCTTTCTGCAGACGAGAGACTAAAGGTATTCCAAGCCTTTACAATCATTACCCGGTAATGATCCACCAGTGATTCATTAGAGGATTGGTTGAAGCTGATCTGAAGATCCCGGCCGTCACCAGTATCACTAACATCCTTTACCTGCACATTCGATGACGGAGTTACAATCCCGCTTGCGCCACCTGAAGTCGTTATGGTCACCACTTTTGCAACCTGATTCCAACCCACCTTATGACCCAGTGCCTCACTGATGAATCGTGTAGGAACCATCGTTCTCCCGCTCAAATTCTGTCCAGGCACATCTAGAGTTACAGCTTTATTGTTAATCGTGGCTATCTTTGAGCCAATCTTTAACATAATCGTTGTCTCATCTTTAGTGGCTGTTACCGTCTGGGATTTCTGATTCCACTTGATGGTGGCATTAAAGGCTTCAAAAATTGCCCGCAACGGTACCATCGTCCTTCCATTCACCATCACCGGTGCCCGATCTGTGGATAATTTAACCCCGTCAATAATAATGCTGATGGGCACATTGGCAGCGTTCACCGGAGCTTGAAACATCATCGGCAAAGCTAATAAGCCCACTAAAATAGAAATCCATAACTTCTTCACAGATTCACCCTCCTGGAATGACGATTACATTCTTTTCCTAAACCTTTAACGCTCAGACGTAGCTAAAAGTTTCATTATTTATTGTCGGTTTTTCCTTTGGGTTTGCGTAATCTCACTCTTTGTCGTAAAAAACAACAGAGCAGCAATTCTCCCGTTACTGGAGAGTCGCCGCTCTGTTGTTTTTGGTGATCTGTTACTTCAACATGTGAATTAAGGTCTAACCAGTACCTTAAGTGCTTGACGTGTATCCATTGCACGATAACCCTCAGGGACTCCGTCAAGATCTACCGTTACATCAAATACACGGCCAGGTTCCAGTGTGCCGTCGAGAATATCCGGTAATAGCTCTTCCATGTACGCACGTGTTGGTGCCGGTCCTCCCGCAAGCTTGATGTTACGCCCAAACAGACTTACAAAGCCAACAGGAGCTTCTTCATACTGTGGAACGCCTACACGGCTAATCACTCCGCCAGCACGAACGGCACCCAGACTCATTTCGTAAGCAGACATCAGCCCTACACACTCCAGAACAACATGTGTCCCTTCCCCATTCGTCAACTCCCGGACTTTGGCGATACCTGCTTCTCCTCGTTCAGGAACAACATCAGTGGCACCGAATTCAATTCCCAGATCAGTCCGGATTTTATGACGTCCCATCAAAATAATTTTTTTGGCGCCGAGCTTCTTGGCTGACAGAACAGCAAGCAGCCCCACAGCCCCATCGCCAATCACTGTCACTGTCGTATTCTCGTTCACGCCTCCCATTAATGCTGCATGGTAGCCTGTACCGTAGACATCCGATAATGTCAACAGGGAAGGTAATAAAGGAGATTCTTCATCAATTTCGTCAGGCAGCTTGAACATACTACCTTGTGCTTGCGCCACCCGGACAAATTCAGCCTGACAGCCGCTCATGAAGCTTCCGTGTACACAGGAAGTCATCAATCCTTCCCGGCAAAACGGGCAGGTGTTGTCTCCAACCGCAAAAGGCACGATGACCAAATCGCCCTTCTTGAATCCGGAAACAGAGGTCCCCATTTCCTCAATTCGTCCAATAACTTCATGCCCCATGGCTTCACCATGCTCATGGGCATGCATGTTATGATAGGGATGCAGATCACTTCCACAAATACACGCAACAACAACTTTTAATATGGCATCCGTCGGTTCTTGCAATTGGGGAACAGGTACTTCTTCAACGCGAACATCGCCGGCTGCATACATAATATTTGCTTTCATTTTTAAGCTCCACCTTTTCTAATATCTAATTAACGTAATATACTTTTTTATTTAAAACCGGCATTAGATCCATACACCGGATGTGGGACATAGGAATCCTCCAGTAATACAATTTCTTCAGGGGTTAAGGTAATCGAAAGTGCCGCCGCTGCATCTTCAAGATGAGCGATCTTCGTAGCGCCGATAATAGGAGCAGTGACCGGTGCTTTCTGCAGCAGCCAGGCCAGTGCAATTTGAGCGCGGGGAACGCCATGACTTGCTGCGATTGCCGCAACCTGATCAATAATGATCCGGTCGGCCTCAGCAGTCGCATCATACTTAGCTTTTTGCACCTGATCGGTTTCTGAACGTTGTGTGGACTCTTGCGGATTTCGGGTCAATCTGCCTGATGCAAGAGGACTAAATGGAATGACACCGATGTGTTCTTCCTGGCATAGGGGCATCATTTCCCTTTCCTCTTCACGGTAAATCAGATTGTAGTGGTTTTGCATCGTCACAAACCGGGTCCAGCCATACTTCTCAGCGACATGCAGCGCCTTTTGAAACTGCCAGGCATGCATAACAGAAGCTCCGATATATCTAGCTTTCCCGGCTTTCACTACATCATGTAATGCTTCCATGGTTTCTTCAATCGGCGTATGCTCATCCCAGCGGTGAATTTGATAGAGATCGACATAGTCGGTTCCAACGCGTGTGAGACTTTTATCAATTTCACTCATAATTGCCTTTCGGGAAAGCCCGGAGCCGTTTGGACCTTCATGCATGCGCGAAAAAACTTTGGTCGCCAGGACGATTTCATCCCGGTTAGCATAGTCCTTAAGAGCACGGCCGACGATTTCCTCGCTGGTTCCTTCTGCATAGACATTTGCCGTATCGAAAAAGTTGATGCCAAGCTCCAGGGCTTTTTTGACTATAGGACGGCTGTTCTCTTCATCAAGTGTCCATTTGTGAAATCCTCGTCCAGGTTCACCAAAGCCCATACAACCAAGGCAAAGCCTGGAAACATCCAACCCGGTATTGCCAAGTTTCACGTATTCCATTTGATCCTCTCCATCTTCTGACATTAGCGATCAGATAATAATTTTCCTCCGAAACCAATGTTGTCCCGTTCGCTTTCCTTAATCAAAACAATAAAAGCCGACTCGGGTACGTTCATAATGGTTGAAGCTGTTGAGGTAAGTTCAGTGACCAACGCTCTTTTTTGTTCTTTCTCTAATTTGCCTGCTTCAATCGTAATTACTGGCATGTAAATTCCTCCTTATAATCAATTCGAGTTGACGATATTCAAGGCAGCCTCAGGCTGAAGTGCATAAGCCGGGTACGCTTTTGCAGCTTGCTCTGCTTGCTCGTCGGATAGCTGCATAACTCCATAGACTGCGTAAGGTGCCAAGTAGCGGGTCCCGATCATATTGCTTGTTGCCTGGAAAGGGCGCAGCAGCTCTGGAAGGGTATACTTGAATGCACCGTCAGGGGTATAGGAAGCTTCTGGAGCACCTAAGCTAATTGCAAGCATTAGTTCCTTGCCATGTAGTTTGTTGCCCGTGCTTCCATAAGCCCAACCATAGGTAAACACGGCATCTTCCCATTTTTTCAGGAGAGACGGGGTACTGTACCAATAAAAAGGAAATTGCAGAATGATACGGTCATGCTGCTCTAGCAGCTCTTGCTCCGCCTTAATGTCGATTTCCTCGTTGGGATAAGCTTCGTAAACACGGTGTACAGTAACATCATCTTGTTTGTCCATCTCCTCTGCCCAGCGGCGATTGAGACGGGAACCCGAAAGGTTGGGGTGGAATACCAGTACGAGTGTTTTCATTCAGAATCTCTCCTTCTCTCTATTTAGTAATTCGTTGTGGTGCCTGAGATAAGAATAACAAGATTAAGCATAGACTTCTTTGCTGTGAAGCTCATTTTGTTTGTTCATTTAGCTCAAGCTTGACTTCATCCTCTGTGAACTTAGACTTCTGTCTGAATTCCGATGGCGAGAGCCCCAATCGAAGCTTGAACACTTTAGAGAAATGGGTGATATTCTCAAATCCGGCAGCATAGCAGACATCAGTGACGGAAAGCGCCGTTTCTAACAGCAGCCTCTCAGCCTTATCCAGCCTGCGGTTGCGAATCCACTTCAAGGGAGAAGTATGGTAGGTGGCTTGAAATTCCCGTTTGAATGTTGACAGACTTCTGCCTGACAGATATGCCAGATCCTGCAGGGATACGGGATTCGTAAAATTCTCCTCCATAATCCTGCTGATATTGTCATTGCCATTGCTACCCGGCTGTAGCAACTGATACAAAAAATGTTCATTTGAATTTGTCAGATGAAACAGCAGCTCCATCAGTTTGATCTTAACCAACCCGTCACTGACCTGACTAGGCTGGTTAAAATAAGGCTGTAAGGACTCAAAATAAGTTCGGGTAAGATCATTAACCGCAATAATGGTTACCGGAGCAACATCGCTTACAGGATAAATTGGCTTCACTCCGGCGAACTGGACAAATTCCTCGAGTAATTTCTCATTCAGAAAAAACATCATATAATCCAGCATGTAATCGGAACTGGCTTCCCCCGATTTGTCATATTCAATCAAAGTGGATTTATGAATAAAAATCATTTCATTACTGCGCACGGTATATTCCCGGTCTCTGAAACGAACCCTATAGGTCCCTGATTTCACGTACAATAACAGATGATCCTTCAGAAAATACGAGCCCTTTCTCCCTTGCGTATGCAGGCAGAAAGTAATTACAGATAAGCCGTTTTGCTGTAAGCTCGCTGTTTTGTCCGGTGCCTTGATCAGCTCTTGCGGTGCCTTGATTGCTTTTCCGATACTACTGTACATGAGCAGTTCCGCCTTTTTTATGCTTTTGATTTATGCAAGCTACCCCAATACCTGCTGCCCCAATTATTAATAGGATTATTGCATTAGTGAAAACCAGGGATTGCACAGTCTGGACGTGAGCGATTTGTCTAATTAACGTCCCTTCATATGGTGAAAGTGCGGCTCCTAAGTTATAAGCGACCAACACGATAGTGGTACCGAGCTTGGCTATTTCCGCAATTTGCTGTGTAAAGGTATGCAGCAGATAGGGCATGATGCAGCGGAATGAAAAACCGATAACCATTGAACACAATGTAGTAAGGGCAATACTGTGCGAGACCGTAACTGCGAGCATGGATATTCCAAGTAAAAGAATGGATAAAGGAACGATAAAACCACTGACCCATTTATAAAGCTTTCCAAATGAGAAGCCGGCAATAAAGGCTCCTAAGCCTATAAAAGCAATCATATTGCTGCCGTTCGTTGCGTTTCCAATATTCTGCTCCAAAAGCAAAGGAGTAATCTGGATATTATAGTTAATGAAAATAGTTACAATCGCAAACAGTAAGATGCCAAAAGCGATCATCACTTGAAAAGCCTTTTTTTTATCACCTGGTGGGAATGATTTCGTTGTCAGGTGTTCGGTCCTGTTTTGCTTTAACTTACCGTTATCACCGGGAACAAAGAAAAGGAATGCTATTAAAATGGGTAGGACCAGTGCATAAACATAAAATGATGTATACCAGTTGACTCTTAATAATTGGCCTACAAGTAAAGTCAGACAAATGCCGCCAAGTCCTTCAAAGGAGCTTTCCAATCCAATTAAGGTTGCCTGCTTACCTGGATTATCGTGATACAAATCGCTGATCATCTGAATGGTTAACCGGTTAAATAGACCTATACCCAAACCAAACAAACAGCGGGAAATGAACAGCAATGAAAAAAAATCATGCTGTAATGCGGGAAATATCCCTGCAACGAGAACAAATCCTAACCCCGTCGCTATGGTTGCCTTTTTCCCAATCCGTAGCTCAAGCCGATTACCGGCTAAAACACCGAGAATGACAAATAATGAAGGGATCGTAGTCAATAACCCTACATGTATCAGAGATACTGCCGGAAAATCCTTTGCTATCGCAGGAATGTTAGCAGCGATTACGGGTCCTGAAGAAATGAATAACGCAACTGATAGTAATGAATATGTCTTTAGCTTTTCCAAGGGTATTGAGTTATTCATGCATTCATCCCTTTCCCCCTCCCAATTTGTTTCTAACTTTATCATTTGAAGTTAACTTTAAGTCAAGGAAATTACTCCTCCTGATTTAGTGAAACAACAGATAGCCCAGGAATACCACTGCCAACCCGAAACGGTAGTAAGCAAAGGGGGCAAGCTTTAGCTTATCAAGCAGCTTCAAGAATGTTACAACAGCCAGCATGGCTACGACAAAGGCCACTACAAATCCAGTGATAAAAAATCCGGTATCCGCCGAAGTTAAAGTGTTATAGCTCTTCAGCATTTCATAACTACTTGCAGCCACTAGCATTGGTACGGCAATGAGGAAAGAAAAATGGGTTGAAGCTTTATAGCTTGTACCTGTGAGCAGTCCCCCGGCAATGGTTGCCCCGGAACGTGAGAACCCCGGCCAAAGGGACAAGCATTGGAACAGGCCAATGGAGAAGGCTTGCTTATAAGAAATCTGGTCGATGCTTTCTGCCTTTACAGCCACCTGCTTCTTCTCGCCATAAAGCATAAACGCCCCTCCCAGCACAAGCCCTGCCAGCACGAAGTAAGGAGAGAATAAATAATTTTTGATAAAGGAGTGAAGAACCAGTCCTAACACTGATGCGGGCAGACAGGCCATAATGACATGTAGCAGATTCAATTTCTGCAGGGGATGGGTATGTCTATCCGCAGAATTTCCTATTCCAATCCCCAGTATGCTGAGAAGCCTCCGCCAGTAAATGATCGCCACAGCAAGAATTGCTCCAAGCTGAATAACGATTTCGAAGGTAGCTGCTTTTTCTCCTGTGAATCCGAGAAGCTCTCCAGCCAAGACCTGATGTCCTGTGGAAGACACCGGTAGAAACTCCGTAATCCCCTCTACAATCCCCTGAATAATCGCAATAAGATAATCATGCAGAATCTTCATGCTTGTATCATTCCTTCAAAATAGATTTAAGGTGCGGTTTAATTCTAGGTTCTATTCCTAAACTAGCCGTGAAGAGACTATTAAAAAAATCTTAACTTCCTGGATATAACAGTAATGGTTGCGTTCTAATGTGCATCGTTTCTATTACACTTAAGAATTTATTAATATATGGGTGTTATATTTCCTATGAAATCTGAAGAAGGAAGTGAATCCATGCCTACACCGAATGTCAAGACATCTTCTCCAAAAAGTGTTCCGCCAAAAGAAGTCCCTGCAGTAAAAACCCCAGATGCTCCTCCACCCAAAAAACGTAAATTTAAGTGGGGCCGTTCACTGCTTGCTATCTTGCTTATTGCGGGTGTTGTTTCATACTGGAAACCGCTTGTACAGCTAGGGTCCTCTTGGCTGCACCAACCTGCCGGCAGCGCTGTGTCTTCTGCCCCTCCCGCCAATCCTTCGCCTGCTGTGACAATAGCACCCTCCTCTGGAATTCAAGCTAACAGCAGCAACGCAACACCAGCTCCGGCTGCCGCAAACGCACTGGCGTCCCCCTCTGCATCGCCAAACAAGAGTACACCGATCAGCGAGGCGATTGGAATTGCCAAAAGCTATGCCGTCATGCCTCCTGCGAAAGCCGCCGCAATATTGCAAAAACAATCCACGGAGGAAATCATCTATACTATGGCTGAAATGTCTTCGAGCGAACGTGCACATATCTGGAGCAAGATGGACCCGGCTAAGGTCGCAGAGACATCCTTTCAATTGAAAAGCAACTCTGACTGGACGGAACAGGAAATTGCCAGGCTTCAGCAGAAGGTCAATCAGATCAAACAACAGGAGCTGCAGCAAACCTCCTCGAAGGAGCTTGCCTTAACCTATTCTCAAATGCCCCCTGCTGCGGCAGCCAAGCTCATTGACCGGATGCTGCAAACTGATAAAGCTAAGACGCTGGCTGTTATGAAAGTGATGGACAACACTGTACGATCCCAAATTTTAACGATCATGGCGCAGGATCAGACTCTAATGGAATCAGCAGCTCTTATAGTTCAAACACTATAATCAATTCAATTCGAATAGAAAAGGATGGGATTAAAATGGGAGATATCATTCAACGGATTTTGGAATTTATCACAGGTATGGGGTACTGGGGGATCTTACTGGGACTGGCACTTGAGGTAATTCCAAGTGAAATCGTATTGGCTTATGCAGGGTATCTGGTCTATCAGGGGCAAATCAATCTGATTGAGGCCGTAATCTTCGGAACTATTGGATGTCTTCTGCAGCAGGTTATTTTATATGCAATTGGTCTGTATGGAGGAAGAGCCTTTGTGGACAAGTACGGAAAGTACCTGCATATCAAAACCAAGCATGTGGATTTGACGGAACGCTGGTTCCAGAAGTATGGTGTGGGTGTAGTTTTCACCTCTCGCTTTATTCCGGTTGTCCGTCAAGCGATCTCTATTCCCGCAGGTATCGCCAAAATGAATATGGTCAAATTCTTGGTGTTTTCAGGACTTGCTTCTGTCCCTTGGGCGATTTTATTTGTATCGCTGGGCAAGACGCTGGGCGAAAATTGGAAGAACATCAATGAGAACGCCGCACCGTATACACGGCCTATTCTATGGGGAGCTATCGGTTTAATGCTCATCTATGTCTTGTATAAAGCGTTAACCCGCAAGAAAAAAACGCTGGGGTAAAGTAAAAGCTTCGCATAAACCCTAGCGTTCTATGTATATGGGAAACAGGCATAGATGAGTGCATTCCAGCCAAATCAAGCCGCGAATTTGCTGCTCAAATGGAGAATATTCTGGAGACCTATGCCCCTCCCTGCTGAATTAATATACGAAACTCCGTTCCTTTCCCCTCCACGCTAGAGACTGTAATTTCACTGTCATGGGTATCCGCAATCCATTTTACAATAGACAGCCCTAGTCCAACTCCCGTACGGTCTCTCGCTTTGTCAGCACGATAAAACCGCTCAAAAATATGTGGGAGATCCTCTGCGTTTATCCCGATACCATCATCAGAAATGATAATTTCAGTCATGCCTCCACTGTTTTTTGCTGCCACATTCACTGCACCACCGTTCTTGCCGTACTTAATACCATTCTCAATGACATTTACAAAAAAATGTGTCATGAGACTTTGGTCGGCATAGATAGTTATATTCTTCTCAATATCATTTGTAAGGGTTACGCCGGATCTCGCGGCCAAATTGTAAAGCTCCTCCATGACAGAATTCACCATATCATTTAGGGGTATCCCTTCTCTGTTAACAGAATAACGCCCTTCATAACCCCGGGTGAGTATAAGAAGCTGTGAAACGATATGATTCATGCGGCCCGTCTCTCTTTGAATCGCAGTCAGATTCTCAAGATTACCAGAAGTCTGCTCTCCATTCAAAGCGTCCTCTACGCATGCTATAATGACAGCAATCGGAGTGCGCAATTCATGGGAGGCTGCCGACGAAAACTGGCGCTCGCGTTGAATTGAATTTTCCACTTGATCTAACATAGAGTTAAAGGCCCATGACAATTCTCCAACCTCATCCTTTGACTCTATAACATTGCTGCGTCGTGAAAAATCACCGGCGCGAATGGAGCGGGCAGTCTCCGTAATTGCAGCAATTGGCTTTAGCGTATGCCCGGCAATAAAAAATGCACCCAGAGCGGAAATGCAGAGGTACAATGGAACGAGAGCCAAAAGCAATAATCTTAAATTTCCAAGCGAAGCTGACAACGTAGAGGTGGAACTGCCTGCATACAGAGTGAGTTCTATCCCATTAGAGAAATAGTGCTTTTTGACGATTAACCATCTGATTCCATTGTGGGTGACCACCATCTGCGAGCCGGTAACTGATTCTTTTCCCATCCAATCCCCATTTCGCTTAGCGTATATGATGTTATTTGCCTCATCTGTTATACATACGGAGGCATCGCCTTCCATTTCCATAGTGGTGTTTATTGTCAATTCTCCATCATCCACTTCCAAAACGGATATCATTTGAGAGATTACTAACCCAAGATCCGATTTCAAGCCTTGATACAGGGAATTTGATACCGTACTATAAACCAACGGAAGTAACATTGCCAGAATCAAGATTGAGAATAGGGAGTACCACAACATCATTTTCGTCCGGATTTTCATCCTATGCATTTTCTTCCCTCATGACATAACCGAAGCCCCGTATGGTATGAATCAGTTTCGCTGAAAAGTCCTTGTCTACCTTATTACGTAAATAACGAATGTACACATCTACTATGTTGGAATCGTAATTAAATTCATAATTCCACACATGATCGGAAATTTGTGACCGTGTTTGAATGTGGCCTTGATTTCGCAGCAAGTATTCCAGAAGCGCATATTCTTTGGATGTCAGCAAAATGGACTGTCCAGCCCTCATTACAGTGTGGGTTGCTGTATTTAACATCAAGTCGGCCAGTTTTAACACAATTTCCTTTGTATCTCCGCTGCGCCGAAGCAAGGCCCGCAAACGTGCCGACAATTCTTCGAATGAAAATGGCTTGGTCAGATAATCGTCCGCCCCGGCATCCAGCCCTGTCACCCGATCTGTAATGGAGTCTTTGGCAGTTAGAACCATGACTGGAGACACATTGCCGTAACTACGAAGCTCCCGCAGGATGGAGATCCCGTCTTTCTTCGGAAGCATTAAGTCTAGAATTATACAATCATATTCTAAGGCTCTTGCATAATTCAGACCCTCCTCGCCATCATAGCAGCCATCCACTGAATGACCTACTTCTTTCAAACGTTTGGAGAGAATACGGTGTAGTGCAGTGTCATCCTCGATTACTAAAATTCTCATGCAACAGCTAACTCCTTTCGAAATGAGAAAATCTCATTTTCTCTTCATGGTCCTCTCATTTTGCTCCCTTATGCTAAAGCTATGATGTAAAGGAGGACAGCACAGATGAAAGAGTACAACTCAAGCTTTTTAAAAGAAGCAACCCGTTATGTGGTAATCCCAGCTTTTCAGCCGCCGGAGCAACTGGTGAATCTTGTTCATGACATTACCGCTGCCGGTTACGAGGTGCTTATTGTAAATGATGGAAGCAGCTCGGAATTCGACGCCATGTGGGACATATTGAAGAGTAAGGCAACCGTTATTCACCATAGCGTTAATCGGGGAAAGGGAGCTGCCCTCAAGACGGCTTTTCAATATTTATCCGATAATATTTCGGACACTGGGCTTATTGTTACGATGGATGCCGATGGTCAGCATTTACCAAAGGATATGGAAGCAGTTATTGAGACGGCGGCTGCCAATGAGCATTCCCTAGTTCTGGGAGTACGGCAATTTGATAAGACCGTTCCGGCAAGATCGCGATTTGGAAATAAAATAACCCGGGCTGTTTTTTCTGCCGTTAGTAAGGCAAGGGTCAGCGATACACAAACCGGACTGCGTGCCTTTGACCACAGCCTATTAGACTTCATGCTGCAAATTCCGGGTGAGCGTTATGAATATGAAATGAATATGCTATTGCAGTGTGATAATCATGGCATTTCAATGTTGGAGAGGCCGATTGATACAGTCTACCTCGACCGGCAGAATTCACTCTCGCATTTTAATGCAATTAAAGATTCAATAAGAATCTACAGAACGATTTTCAAGTTTGCCTCCATCTCCCTGCTTAGCTTTGCGATTGACTATGTTGCTTTTCTGGTATTGGCTTCGCTAACCGCCGCTATTCCGTACCATTTTATTATCAGCAATATTGTAGCGCGGACCCTCAGTGCGACGGTTAACTACACACTTAACAAGAATACCGTTTTTCATAAAAAGAAAAGTGTAACCCAAACGCTACCTCAATACGTGCTGCTTGCCTTCGGCATACTTATTGCGAATAGCATCTTCCTTTCTTTTTTTACCAGAATAGTAGGGTTTCCTCCGTATTTGTCCAAAATACTGACTGAGCTCTTACTTTTTATCATTAGTTTTCTAGTACAGTCCCTAATAATTTTCAAATCTAAAGATTTCACATCCCAAGCGAACGAGGAAGTAAAGCATGCATGATACAACCAGACTTAGAAGATGGGTTCATATCCTTCTTCTGTTATTTCTTGATGTGGTTTTAGCTACAGTACTTGTGCTGATCGTGTTTTTTATTGTATATGAGATGCCATCAACATCACCTAACAACTTAACAAATACAAAGAGCATCACTTCCGGTCTTTCGCCAAGCTCCAGTCACTCAGGAGAAATAACCCATTCATCAGATTGGAGAAGTAAATTTGCCACACACTTTACGAGCAAAATTGTCTCTACTGCTAATTCTTATTCTAGTCCAAATTTGTCAATTAAAATTTCAAAACATACAATAGGCAACGGTTCAAATACCTTGACTTACTACATTGCTGATATCTATATGGCAGATATAAAGAGTTTTCAGACTCATTTTGCTAACAACACTTATGACGGGGGCAATCAATCATTAGCAGAGATGAGCAGCGAAGTCGGAGCGATCCTGGCAATGAACGGTGATTCATATAGCTTAAATTTAAGTCATCTAAACGGGCTCTTAGTAAGAAACGGTACGGTCTATCGCACGAATTTTACCAATGCAGATATCTGCGTACTCTATAAGGATGGAACAATGGTTACCAGCAGTCCAAGCAGCTTCAACCCGCAACAGGCTATTAAAAAGGGCGTACTGCAAACATGGGTGTTCGGCCCAAAGCTGCTGGATGAGAATGGACGGGCCCTTAAGGAATTCAACACCTGGGATTACATTCGAAAAAACCATCCGCGCAGTGCTATAGGATATTTCGAACCTGGGCACTACTCTTTTGTTGTTGCGGATGGAAGGCAAGATAATTATTCTAGAGGAATGTTGCTTCCAGAGCTTGCAGCCGTCTTTGAAGATCTTGGTTGTGTCGCGGCCTACAATCTTGACGGTGGCAACACCACATTTATGACCTTACACAGCGCTGTGGTTAACCACCCTAGTAAACCCTCCAAAAAAATTATGGATAGTGTCTACATTGCTGAACCAACTAACTAAGAAAAATGAGGTGTTTAATTAATGTTTTTTAGAATATTGTCTCATCTTTGTATCGTATTATCCTTCACATTTCTGATTTTTGCCGTGCTCGACTGGTACAATCCGATGATGAATTTCACCACCAACGTTGTATCTTATAAAATCCTGCTTGTATTCTGTGTTATTTCTCTCATACTCTCTATCCGGCAGGCAGTGCAACCACTCAGAAACAAGGCACCACTAGGATATGATTGAGTATGTAATGCTTCTCTTCTTCCGATAAATTCGATTGTTGAAGTAATTGGTATACTTTGCTCTCAATATCCCTAATCTCCTTTAGAAATTGATCAATTTCATATTGTTCTTTCATATAAATCTCCTCCTCAGATCGTCTCTTACGCTTTCAGCAAGCTCAGTATAGACACAAAATATAAACTCGCTGTGAAACAATCCTTAAAAAAAAATGAACAAAAAAATCACCCTTACGGGTGAATAGGCTAAGTGTGTCTAAGCAAATTATACACATGAACAATAAATCAGCCCAAATAATATAATCCATAACTGGTTAACGCACCTAATATTAGTCCAGCCAGTACTTCCATAGGACGATGCCCAAGAAGCTCCTTCAGATGGACCGCTGTCGTCTCTCCTTTAGTTATTTCTGAAAGGTTATAGGTTATCTGGTTTAGTACAGAAGCATGTATTCCGGCATGACGCCGGACACCTGCTGCATCGTACATCGTAATCGCACATACGACAGCGGCAATCGCAAACAAAGAGGATCTGTATCCATCGAGTATCCCTATAGATGCCGCAAGTGAGGCGACAGCAGCAGAATGAGAACTAGGCATTCCTCCCGTGCTGAAGGCGAGTGCCGGATTCCACGATCTATTTATAAATAGATTCAAGGGGACCTTGATCACTTGAGCCAGAATCATAGCGATTAAGGCTGAGAAAAGAGGAAAATTATAAAATGCATGCAATGTAATAAGCCTCCTGCCATGAACTTGTAATGTTTTATTAATCGTAAGGCAAAAGTATAAACTGGTCATGAAACATATCTTAACCGTTTATTAATTTGCATGTTGGCTGATCATACCCCTGAAGGAATCCGGCCCCAAGTTAAAGGTTGTGTTTTCACCGTCAATGCGCATCGCCCATGCTGGATGTACAAAAAAGCCGCTAATTTAGCGGCTCTCAATGGGACTATGTTCTTGTCGGCTAACAATTATACCGGTTTAGGTACTATTCCAGACCTTTCAAGGATTCAATCATATTGATTCGGCTGACGTTGCGTCTGAGCAGCAGGTTGGCCAAAAGAGTGAGCGCATAGGCAATCAGTGCCGACAGCCATACAATGAGCATATTTAATTGATTGGGGATTTGCTGATGGGTGCTGGACAACGCTTTTACAACCATCTCATAGACATATCCGCAAATCGGGAAGGCTGCCAGCACTGCTAATGTCGTAATAATAATATTTTCAAAAAAGATAAGCCGGTTAATTTTTTTTTTGTAATAGCCCAGCACTTTAAGTGTTGCAAGCTCGCGGTTCCTCTCGTAGATGTTGATCGACGATATGGTGTAGATCGCGCCAAAGGAGAGGATGACAGCGCAAATAATAAACATGATAAAGACAAAGCTGTTCTGCTGCAAAATGTAACGGGCCTCCTTCCGCAAATCCGCCTTACCGGAAATGGCATCCACTCTTTGATCTTGCTCGAAATAGCTCCGGATACCCGCCGGATCTGCTGCCGAATCGGTTTCCACCAACAGTGTGGTTGGCTTGTATGTCAGCCCTAAGCTGGTCAAATACTCCGGTGTGATGTAAAAAGACGGGCTTGAATACTGCGTGGAGATATCCAGCACCTTCATCTCCACCGTCTTGTTGCTTATCCCGGGGGCAGTAAACGCAACCTGGATGGTATCCCCTTCCGCAATACTGTATTGATCGGCATAAGATTTCGGCACCAGCACGCCAGTATGCTCCAAATATAGCGGATTGTCATTGTCGTCATAGAAATGAATGAGATTGTTGTCCTTTTCCGTTACAAGCAATGTAGCTTTTTCGGTTTGGTTATTCTGTTTCAATTCAATGGGAAATGAGGCTAGGAAGTGATGGCTTTTAATGCCGGCGGGCAGTGTCCTCTCATCCAAGGTTTCGCCCGCTTTATAATCAACCCTAAGATCATAGGTATACACCTGCTCGAACTGGCCCGCAACCTTTTGCAGGGACGCTTGAGTGCCAAAAGCCGTGATTAACAGCACGGTGCTGACCATGACGCCAACTGTACTGGCCAACACTTTTTTCTTGTTCAAAAAGATATTTCGCAAGATGAGCTTATAGTTGTACGGCATGCGGCTCCAGAGGCCGGGAATTCTTTCGATGAATATGGCTTTCATTGTTTTCGAAGGCTTGGGGCGCATCGCCTGGGCCGCACGTTCCTTCAACAGACTTCTTATGCTCAAGTAGCAAGCAAACATCCCGAAAAGGCTGGAGACGATAATCGGCGGCAGCATTAAATCATACGAGAGAGCGAAATGTATCTCCGGCAGCGAATAAGACCTGGCATTCGATACCGAGATAAAGGGAACAAACACAGCCGCGGAAAGCGCATAGCCCAGCATCGCTCCCACAATGCCGATCAGCACAGGATAACCCATATAATGTAACATGATGCTGTTGTCTTTTACGCCCAAAGCCTTCATAATGCCGACTTGATTTCGTTCCGAATCAATTATTCTGGACATGGCCAGGGACAAAATAATCGCTTCGATCAAGAAAAGAACGAGAGGAATAACCCTGCTCATCAGCCTATTGTTATGGAGCGTGGCCATCAGACGGGAATAGCTGAACGACCGTTCTTTGCTCTCCTGTCCCAGGTATGAAAGCCCTTTGGACTGCGCCTCAATGGATTTCCCTATTTGCCCGGTATCGTAACCCGCTTTGGCATCCACCAACAGCTCATTAAAGAAAAAACTGCCTGCAATCTCCGGTATGACCTCTTCTCCAACGTAAGCAATTCCATAGCTTTTATGATCCTGCGTTTCATTTTTTTTTGCATGCTCCACATTTTCACCCAAACCGCTGATTGTAAACGCCAGTTCCTTGTCATTGACGCGGAGGGTGATTATGTCGCCAACCGTATAGTGATGCTCTTTAGCATAGCCGGAATCAAGAACTATCCCGTCTTTGCCCGATGGAAGGCTGCCCTCCGTCATGGCGAGCCTGTTGATTTTATTGTTTTCGGGGATGGAGTGGATTTTCAGCGCCGCACGATAACCATCAAACGATTCCGTTGCGTCGAAGGTATACCGCCCTTCTAGTCGATAAATACCCTCCACTTTGCTTAACTCTGCGATCTCCTTTTGAGTAAGATGACTGTAATAAACATTCAAGTCGCTTAAATTATACTCTTTGAAATAAGCCTCGGTATAAGTGCTCAAGTTATTGCTTAAGGTGGCCAGTCCCGTGTAGAAAAAAGCGCCTACCGCGACAACCAGCACGAAGGAGAGAAACTGACCTGACGACTGTCTGATATCCCGCAATAATTTGAATAACAGCTTCATGCTCACCACTCAATCCCTTCGGCGCTTTGTCTGTTCTCATTGATGGTAATACTTTCAATTTTTCCGCTTTTCACCCTTATGATTTTGTCCGCCATCGGAGCGATCGCTGAATTGTGCGTGACCAGAACCACGCATTTGTTCGTTTCTTGGTTTAAGTCCTCAAGAAGCTTTAATACGGCCTTGCCCGTCATATAATCCAAAGCGCCGGTGGGTTCGTCGCAGAGCAGCAGCAGCGGATTTTTGGCAACCGCTCTGGCTATCGCCACCCGCTGCTGCTCGCCCCCCGAGAGCTGGGAAGGGAAGTTTCTGATCCGGTTGCTTAATCCCACCTTCCGCAGAATATCTTTGGCATCCAGAGGGTCCTTGCAAACCTCAACGGCAAATTCGACATTTTCCAAAGCATTTAAGTTCGGGATCAAATTGTAGAACTGAAACACAAAACCAACCTTCTCGGCGCGATAGCGGGTCAATTTCTTTTCATTTAATTTCGTGATTTCTTGACCGCCGACAAATACTTGGCCTGAGGTAACCGTATCCATGCCGCCCAATATATTGAGTATCGTGCTTTTGCCTGCTCCGCTGGCCCCCAGGACGACTACGAACTCCCCTTCCGAAATGGAAAAATCAACGCCGTCAAGCGCTCTAATCGGTACCTCTCCTACTGTGTACTCTTTTACAACATGTTTGAATTCAATCAGCTTGTTCACTTCTTTCATCTCCTTCGATTGTCTATACGGAATATGTATGTTAGTATGTTACTCATGTAGCATACTGTAATGCACAAATAATTAGCTGTCAACCTGCAGCGGTATGAAAGATCGCAGCAATTGACAATTTATTTTTCATCCCTTATGGTATGTTGGATGAGTAACATACTAATAGGACGAATGGTGAAGCCATGACCATGACTTTCGATGATAATTTACCGATTTTCCAGCAAGTCGCCCATTTGATCGAGGATGATATTCTGAACGGCACGTTTCGCGTGGACGAGCAGATTCTTTCTGTTGCCCAGTTTTCCCAACTGTTTCAGATCAATCCGGCAACCGTGGTCAAAGGGATCGGCCTGCTGGTCAATGAGGAAATTTTGTACAAAAAAAGAGGGCTGGGCATGTTTGTTACGGCTGATGCGAAAGAAAAGATTCAGCTCAAGCGAAGAGATCGTTTTTATAAGGAGCTGTTGTCCGATCTGTTGAACGAGGCTAACAAGCTCGGGCTGACAATCGAAGAAATCATTGACATGATCAAACAGTTGAGAAAGGACTGAACTCCGTGAGTATAGCTTTGGCTTGCGGCAATTTAACCAAATCCTATGGCCCTGTCCCGGCATTGCGGAATTTGGATTTGCAGTTGGAGGAAAATGTGATTTACGGCTTGTTAGGGCGAAATGGTGCCGGAAAAACCACTTTACTGAACACCATTGCGGGCGGAATCGTGGCGGATTCGGGTACGATTGAGGTTAGCGGAAAGAAGCTGGGCAGAGGGGAACTGCCGAAGGATTTTTGTTATGTCCGCGATCAATACCGGCACTTCGGGAGCGCGCGAGTGATCGAGGCTTTGGAGATTGCCGCGTGTTTCCATCCCCAATGGGATTGGTCCTACGCCCGGGAGCTGCTCAGCCTTTTTCTAATTGATCCGGACCAAAAGATTCGGCAGCTTTCAAGCGGCACCCAGTCGCTTATCGGCAATATAATCGGTCTTGCCAGCCGGGCGCAGATTACCTTATACGATGAGCCGGTTCTGGGGCTGGATGTGTTGATGAGGGAACGGTTCTACAAGACGCTGCTCGAGGATTACGCCAATCATCCGCGCACAATTCTGCTGTCTACACATCTGATTGACGAGATTGCCCCGGTTGCGGAAAAAATCTTCATCCTTGAATCAGGCGCTCTCCTGCTTTAGGATGATATGGAGCAAATACGCCTATCCGCTCATCTTGTTCGGGGAAATGCGGAGACTGTGTCCTCATTTATGGCAGGGAAGCGCGTTTTATACCATGAGGCCTATGGACGAGGAATGCTTGCGGCTATTTATGAGAAGCTGGATGACCAAGATCTGCGGCAAGCCCGCGAGCAGGACATCTCAATCGAAACGTTGAGTCTTCAAAAGTTATTCCTGTATTTGATCGAAGGGGGACTTTGAATTGGATGCTATGGGTGTTCATTTACAGGCAACTTATAGGCAACTCAAAATGTATATCTGGTCCGTCCTGATGATTATCGTGCTGGGTAGAATTGCTGAACTTATCATTACCTCTCTTACAGACAGTAGCGGATTATCCCGCCTATCGGAGACCAACATGCTCATTCTGCTGTTGCCGCTGATGGCTATCGTGTTGCCGCTTAGCTATTTCAGACGAATCGTTCATTTAGGCGCCAGCCGGAAGCAATATTTCATAGGTCTTCATGCCGTGTTTGCCGTCTGGGCGGCAGCCGTTGCTCTAATCAACTCCATATGGATCACGCTGCAGATTCATGCATTTCACAATTATGCCGGTACCGTTGACTTAGTCGATGCCTTTCATTGGACTAACTTTGGCTTTGCAGGCTCATTCCTTTATCAGACGGCCTTTTACCTGATGGGCATGGCACTTCTGAGCATGCTGGTGTCAGGATATTCCAATGCTGCAGGCTGGCTGTTGTCCGCATTGCTTCTCACGGCTATCCCGGTCGGAACGGCAATTCCTTCACTGAGGGTTCATGTCGCCTCCTTTTTCGCAACGCTGCTGATCAACGATTCGCTTCTGCTGGGCGTAGGATTCAACCTCTTGCTGTACCTTCTATTTGCGGCAGGCGGGTGGCTCTTCACCAGGAGGAGGGTTCATTGATAACCACTGTAACCAGTAACCGTTTATCATAAGGGTTAAATGACATTAAAAAATGACGGAGTCGTTAACCCAACGATCCTGTCATTTTTTATTTTCATTGAGATTAGATTAGCTTTGTAGTCGTCTTGCTTCGACAATGATATAGTGTGAAGTACGTTCTTTTATGAGCCACTTTCCATTATGCTGCACATAAACGTCATGGTATTGTACGCTATAGTCCGTGATCACTTCTTTGCCCTCTTCATCATCTCTTACCATTTTCATTTGAGAGAAAAGTACTCCTGTCGCAGTATCGTTATCCACACTTACCACGTGTTGTGCGTTGGTGGAAAAATAACGTTTCACATGGGCAACATGACCGTTGAACTCCTCTTCCAGTTGTTTTGTTCCGGTGACTTCAGACACCAATTGGTCGCCAAAGTAAATCCTGAATTGCGTATCCGGCGTAAACAAAAGCATTTGCTCCGAAATTTTCTTTGCATCGGTTAACGTTGCGTAAGAATCTACCAGTTCTTTTAATTCCATTTTGGCTTGTACAGTTTGCAGTGACATAGACTTGTCCTCCTTGAATTATCTCTTAATATTTTAGTGTTTAAGTTGCATCCTTTCTTTTTTCTCATCATTCGTTTCACTATCCAACATTTGTTGAATAAATAAAACTTAATGTTATTATATAAGGTATACGGAACAGTTCAATCGCTAATGTGGCGCACTTTGTTCGATATCCAACACAATACGTTAAACTGATAGATATTTAATGGAGGTTATGAAGAATGGGCGAAAAAATCGACAGAAGGATCGTAAAGACGAAGGAAGCTATCTTTCAATCTTTTATGTCTTTAATCGCTAAAAAGAACTTTGAGGACATTACGATTAATGAAATCGCCGAACAAGCTAACATCAATAGAGGGACGGTATATTTTCATTATCAGGATAAATACGACCTGCTAAACAAGTGCATAGAAGAGAATTTGAACAACATTGTTTCGGTTACGACGACAACAGATGCCGACGGAGAAACGATTGATTTAATTCAATCCTCCTTTTTGCCAGTTATTCAGTATTTTGAAAAGAATCATTCATTTTACGCTTCGATGCTGTCGAATAAAGGAATCCCTGTATTCCGTGATCGGATGTTGGAACTAATTACGACCCACATCAAAATCCATATTAATATGGACGGGGACAACCAAAATTACAGCAAAGAATTCATCACTCAATTCATGGCTTCAGCCTTTGTCGGAGTAATCGAATGGTGGATCCTGAATAATATGCCTCAATCACCAGAGGATGTAGCGGAGCAATTATGGGGATTGTTAAAAAGAAACCAAGTGATTAATTAAATTATCTGTGTGCGGTATCGCTGACGGATAAGGCTGAGTCCCATATTCGGTCGATCCATTCCAAACAAGTTGGTATTCTGTTAGAGAGAAGTCTATAGTCCATGTAAAAAAACCAAGAGCGCGCTGCTTAAATACCAGGACGCTCTTGGTAGCTAGGGCCTGAAAGCTGTTCCCGCAAGAGAAATTCTATCTAGCCTGTCATCATTCACTTGTCAGTCTCCACAGCTATCACTATTAAGCTGAGGTCGGGACGAAAGAAGCCCCTAATTTTTAGCCAATTCCCCCCCATATACCTCAAATGAATAATGTCCCGCACTCAAGCCTTTTGGCAGCCCGTTGTAGATAATTCTTACGTACCTTCCGGTTGCGTTAAATCGGTCAACCCGTGTCTGATCGGTTGATGTCTGACCAGTCTGGTTCGAGGCTACCTTCCAATCTATCCCGTTAATTGAAGCTTGAATGACGTACAGGAAATTGCCCTCCTGGTGGAATTTCACCCGGATTCCTGTGAGAGCCTGTTCTTCTCCCAGATCGACCTGCCACCAGTGACCCGCAAGCTCGTCCTCCGCCAGCCACATCGTATGCCCGATGCCATCGTTCCCGTTGTTTGCTTTATGATGGGTATCTCTCACGCTGTCACTTGAAGCTTTTTTGCCCAAGGCAAGCTCACGGCTCTGAGGGATGTGCCCCCCTTCCGAATGGGAACCAGGCTCTTTTTTCTTCAATAACGTACGGAGTGCATTGATCTCCAGCGTCATGCTTGGCGCAAAATCAGCAGTGGACATGTAATCCATCAGGCTTTTACGAAGCTGTGCCGCTGCAGGTCTGATCTCCAATGCATCCTCGATATTAATGCCGCAGATGAGTAACTTGCCCATGCCGACGTTATATTCCGTAAGATTGGTCAGCTTCCGGTTATGATAGAAGTTAGGAATCACCTGAACGATCGGATCGAATGGCACATCAAGATTTAGTACGAGCGATACTGAATGATCGAGCAGATCCTTCCATTGATATTCTGCATACTCCCTTGTCGGGAAGTGTTTCAGTGCCGGATGAACAGGATTTACGATAATACCGCATGGATTTTCAGTGGCAAAATGTACCGGACTCCAGAAGACAGGATGGAACTTGCCTCTTGCCGAGTGCTCTAACTCCCCCTCTTTGGCGAGGAAAAGAACCCGTTCTCCATCGGCCAGCTTACGCAACAGCTCGTCATCCAGCGTACTGGTTATCGTAATTTCCGGCGTGATATCGACCTGCTCCTCTGTGCGTGAATATACCCAGATCGGCCATTCGTTACGGATTTCCGTACCTGCCAATTCCAAAGTTACTGACAACCGGTCACTTTTTCGAAGCTGCTTCAGAACCTCAGTTGTAAATTGTCCAAGGACAATGCCTGAACCAAGAGGAATCTTCTCTGCCTCTACATAGCCATGATCAAGCTTGATCCCATCCCCATCCGTAATAATCCATTTAATGCAGGCGTCTGATAGCTCGCTGGCACCGAAATGTGCGATATTTATTTCTGCTGTAAAGATATCCTCAGTGGTGTATATCCGTTTGGGCATACGGAGAAGTAACACAGTAGCATTACAGAAATTACGGAATTGCCGGGGTTCTATCAACCCCTTAGAGTTCCAGAATGCATTTAAAATACCGACAGTAGCCGTGCTTTGACCTGGAAAGTCATGCAAATCCAGCAACTGGAATCCGCCAAGCTCCGGCGTGCGCAGCGCTGCTTCGATTTCTTCACGGTACAACTGGAGCGCAAGCATGCCGGAGCCGTGAACCAGCTTACGAATATCGCCCAGCAAACCGCGTGTATCCAGATCCGCACGAATAACTTCCAAATTGACCGGACGTAATGCTCCATGGTACAGATCAATCTCTTCAACATTCGGATAAACGGTATATTGCCCTACTTCATGTGTAACCACGGGAACTGGCCTTCTGGCTATAGCCTCACGGAAGTCGGTAAGCGTGGAATTGGCAATCTCATCAAGAAAATATTGTCCGCGCGCTCCGGCTTCATCAACGGTCTGGGCGCAGAACAGATCATCTGCCGGGTCCAGCGGACGGTCCCAATTCGTTGTGAGTGTATACAAATGCCTGTCATCAAGCGCCTTCAGGTCTGAGACCATGCTGTGAAGCAAATCGAAATCACCATTCAGCTCGTTGCCGTTGCTGTAAATACAGAAGGATGGATGATTCCCGTATTTCAGCAAGATCCGACGTGCTTCCAGAGGTAGATAAGTGTAGTGTTCCGGGTGAGCCCCGACCGGGGAATTCCACGTATCCATCCACATGGGAGCTTCGACCTGCAGATAAAAGCCCAATTGGTCGGCAGCTTCAAACGCGTTCTCCGGCGGGCACCAGGAATGAAAACGGATATGGTTCAAGCCGTAATCTTTTGCCGTTTCGAACAGGCTGAGCCAATCGGCCAGCTCCATCGGAGGATGACCTGTCAACGGGAAGATACAGCATTCCAGTGTTCCCCGCAAAAAAAGCGGCCTGCCATTGATCTCCAGCACTCTTCCATTCCTCTGAAAGCTCCGCAAGCCGAACGTTTGGCGGGTCACTGTCTCTATCTGTAACTCTCCGAGGTTAACCCGTCCTTCTAGCTTCATCTCATAAATATTGGGATTGAACTCGTCCCATACTTGCGGTTCATCTCCCATCCCATATAACCATTCAAAGGGCTCCGAGGAGAACGCAGAAAGCTGCATAGTTTTCCGAATAGCTGGCGCTGCATGCTGTGTTTTGCCGTGACAGATACCTGCTGCCAAATCTATCGCTGCATGCATCTCTATGCCGGTTGTATTGTGGCATATGCCTTTAACCGTCACTGATTGCAGCCCCGGCCCAGGAAAAATTTGCAGATCCGTAATGAAAAATGGCTCTAAAGCTTGCAGCTCGATCCGCCCAACTATTCCATTCCAAATGGATTGGGTTTCTTCCGTATATGCGCTGGGATAAGTACCCAGATTCTGGATATCGCGATTATCAACCCGAATGGTAAAACGGTTCGTCTCTCCACTCCGAATATATGCGGTCACCTCAAACTCATGGGGAACAGACAGACTATCCTGCTGGCTGACATGCTGTCCGTTCACCCATAATGTCGACTGGAACATTACTCTTTCCAGCAATATGATGAACTGCCTGCCCGCCCATTCAGCCGGAACTGCCGTTTCGTATTCGTACCATGCAGCTCCATAGTAGGAATAGCGCTGGCGTAAGGAGCGGACTGATTCCCTGTTCATCTCGTCGCTCCACTCCTGTACATCACCTACTGCATTCAATGTCAATGTACCCGGAAGATTTACAGTCCCTTGAGATTTGAACATCCGGGAATCATACCAACACCCCGGCTCCCCCTGATCCTGAGGATCGAGAGCGTATTTCCATGTCCCCGCTAAATTAAGCGTTTCTGCCTGCTGCGCATATGTCATATAGCCACTCCCTTTTCAATGTCGAATTGCTAGCTAATGTTTTTTTCTTATGTTAGACTCATATACAATTGTAGAGTAGAGCAGCTCCTGAAAGGAATGAGGATATGGCTAATAACCCTAACTATCCTGCTATGCGCATATTGGATGACCAGTATACACATCCCGCCGGCATCCTTGTATCGGACTTTTACAGCCAGCCTTACGGATATACCTGTTACCGGCCTGAAGGCACCAAGGATTGGCTAATTATGTATACATTATCGGGGAGAGGCTCCATATATAATGGAGATGGAGAATATTTGGCCTGTACAGAACGGATGTTAACTATTGTATCCCCCGGAACCCCTCAGAATTATTTTACAGTAGAAGGATATACGTGGGAGAAGCTGTGGGCACACTTCCTGCCGCGTTTGAATTGGATGGACTGGTTGCCCTCCAGCAATACGAAGGGTCCTATCTTTCATCTGCACATCGACAATGAGAACTCCAGCCGTGCCCTAGAGTCAGCCTTCCGGAGAGTGTTATCTTATAGGCTGCACAGGGATGTATTGCTGCGGGATGAGCTGACTCTGAATGCGCTGGAGGAGATTATTCTTCTGGTCGCCAGCCAGAATCAGCGGAAGAAGGAGCTGGACCCCCGTATAAGCGAAGTGTTGGAAATTCTTGCTACCAATTATATGGAAGAACATTTGGTTGAAGACCTCGCCAGTAGAGTATGTCTCTCTCCTTCCCGGCTGTCCCATTTGTTCAAGGAACAGGTGGGGGATTCCATCGTCGAAACGCTGATCAAATACCGGCTGAACCAAGCCGAGAAGCTGATCAAATATACGGTTCGTCCAATTACAGAGATTGCTCTTGGAGTTGGGTTCAATTCCCCGGACTATTTTTCAAAAAAGTTCACCGGTTATTTCGGAATAAGCCCATCAAATTATCGCAAACAGCAAAGGGATAGAGTGAACTAGCTACCAGTTCGAAATAAAGAGAGTGTGCAGGAAAAGGCGTATTCCCATAATGGAAATACGCCTTTATCGTGATGTTTTAACGAAGTTATTTTTCTACCGCAGCTTTAAAAGCATCCATCTGCTGTTGCAGTTCTGCTATGACTTTGTCATAACCCGCCTTCTTCAACTTGTCGCGGAATTGCTGTACAGCCTGAACGGGGTCGCCTGCTTTACCAAGAGCAATAGCTGGCCCCATTTCAGCGGTAACCTGGGAGATAGCTGTTAACTCAGCGTCCACCGGTGTTTTATCGAATACAAATTTACCATAAGGATACGCTTTTTTAATCTTATCGTATTCCGCATATAGCGTTTCCTCCAACTGATCCCAACGTGTGTCGCTCGGAATTTCAAACTTATCGACACGGCCGCCCCAGAAGTTGGAGCTATATGAATCTTGTGATTCTACATAACTTGCTGGCAGTGAACGTTTTCCATCCTTAATCTCGTATTGGACTCCTTCGATACCATAGTTAATTAAGTGATAAATTTCCTCGTTATTGCGAATCAAGTCATAAGCCATAAGTGCACGTTCGGGATTTTTACTATGTGCGCCTACCGATGTCCCTCCATGTGTGACTGGTGTCTCCAGAAGATTCGTACCCCGGGTACGGGCAAAAGGAAACATTTGAAGATCGGAGCCTGGCTGTTCTTTATCCATTTGCACGCGTAATCCGGCGAAGATCTCGGTATGGTATTGATCAAGTCCCGCAAGGCCTGCTCTGAGTGCTGCACGAGGATCATTCTTGTTATTCAATGCATCTTCACGCCAAAATCCTCTGTCAGCCCAGTCCTTCATCATTGCAGCATATTTTTCGAACACATCACCGAAAACAGGACTGACAACCGTATACTTCTCTTCCCATGATTTTGCCGCAAATACAGGCAGCATGCCAGTTGAAATGGGCAGTTCTAAATTATCCGTGTAGGATTGAACGAACCCGCCGAATGAAATGTTTGCTGGACCATTTTCCCACGGAATGACACCTTTCTTGTTGTCTTTTACAAACTGCATGTACTTCGCAATTCCTTCCCAATCCTTAATGGGCTCAGTAATGCCAGCTTCTTTCGCCCAATCACCGCGGTAGAAGAAGCCATGATTTACCCATTGAGTCAAGTCGTTCTCAGGAATAAGAACAATCTGATGATTATATTTACTTTGCTCCCAGTCCTCCGCCGGGATTGATTTCCAGGTTTCCGGCGCAAATTTCGGCAACAATTCATCCAGCGGCATAAATGCCCCGCGCTGAGCATTAGCCCATGTGTCCAGCCAATCTGTGCCGATAGTGATTAAGTCGATGGGCTCTCCAGAGGCCAAGGTCAGATTATATTTCGTCTGCCAATCCGCCCATTCAATCCATTGCCAATCCAATTCCGCGTTAATCTTTTCTTTCATAATTGCATTCACTTTCGCAAATACTTTCTCAAACTGCCCATTGGTGGGCTTATCACCGAGAACCAGATATTTAATCTTTACAAATTCTGAAGTATCGGGATTGCCTTGTACAGTTGTGTCAGTGGATTCAGCAGAATCTTTCTTTCCTCCACAGGCAGCAAGCGTAATTACCATAACAATTGTGAGCAGCGTTACAGATATTTTTCTCCATAATGACATGTGTAAACCCTCCCTTTTTTGATGACACTGAATCAAACAACAATGAACCCTTGTTATGTGAAGGACATGCCGTCCGCGTCACATCAACCTTTTACCGCCCCAACTGTAATGCCTTTGATAAAATAACGTTGAACAAGAGGGAAGAACAATATAACGGGACCAGTTGCTACGATGGCTGTGGCCATTTTCATAGATTCTAATGGAACATCCCTCAATTGCACGTTAGAGGCGGCAGCCGAATTTCGAATAAAATCCGCTTTGGTGACGACGTTGTACAGGAACAACTGTAATGGACGGTATTCAATATCCGGAGATAGGAATAATAAAGAGTTATACCACTCATTCCAATACGCTAATGCAATAAAAAGGCCGATTGTTGCAAGCGCCGGGGTGGTCATGGGGAGAATAAGCCGGATGAAGATGTTAAAGTCACTGGCACCGTCAATTTTGGCAGACTCGGTGATGGCATGCGGTATCGAGCGGACGAAGCTCTTCATCATGATGATTAAGAAAGGAGACAGTAATCCTGGAAGCAAGATAGCCAAATAGTTATCCTTCAGGCTAAGATACTGAGTAATTAATAAGTAATAAGGAACCAACCCGCCGGAGAACAGCGTTGTAAAGTAGATAAAGAAAGAAATTTTGTTACGGTAATGAAAATCCGGACGTTGAAGCGCATAACCGGTCATGGCTACAAGAAATAGTCCGGTTGCAGTTCCTACCACTGTGATCCCAATTGTCACCACGTATGAGCCGATAATAAGCCCCGGATTTTCAAACACAATCTGGTAGGCAAACGTACTGAACTCTGATGGCCAGAAATTAAAGCCGTTCTGACGAATGGCAGCTTCAGATGTAAATGATGTGCCTAGCACAAGTAAAAAGGGCAGCAGACAGCAAAGAGCGAACAAACCGATAAATCCGTACCCGATGGTTTTGACGAGCATATCGCTTGGACTTCGCCGCACATCATGAGGTTCAATAACTTCTTTCATAACAAGCCGCCTCCTAAAAAAGAGAATTATCTGGTGAGAATTTTTTAACGAGCCAATTCGCGGTAATCACCACGATAAAACCAAAAACCGATTGATATAAGCCGACTGCACTGCCGATAGGAAAATTAAAATTCGTCATTAATGCACGAAACACATAGGTTTCAATGATATCGGTTGTGCCATAAAGCGCGGTGTTGTTTGCTCCTACAAGATTAAAGAAAAGCCCAAAGTTCCCACGTAATATTCCTCCAAGTGAAAATAGCAGCAGAATCACAAAGGTTGGCTTCAACCAAGGGAGAACGATGTAACGGATACGTTGAAAAGCATGGGCACCATCTATTTCAGAAGCTTCCACCACTTCACTGTCCAACCCCATAATCGCGGCAAAATAAACAATAGAACCGTAGCCTGTGGACTGCCATAAATAGGTTAGAACGATGATAAATGGCCAAACACTCGAATTTGTATACGTTTTCAACGGATTCATGCCTGCGGAGCGAAGAATACCGTTAAGCAAACCATAATCATAATTCAAAATGTTATAGGCGATTAGTCCGATCAATACAGCAGAGATAAAGTACGGCAGGAACATTAAAGTCTGCGCAGCCTTTTTAAACCACTTTTTTCGAATTTCGTTCAAAAAAACAGCAATCGTAATCTGAAGTAAATTGCCAAATAAAATGAAAGCAAGATTGTAGGCAATGGTATTAAAGGTCAGTCTCCATAAATCACCGGTCATGACCAGAAATTTAAAATTTTCAAAACCTACAAACGGGCTCCCGAATATCCCGTCAGAGTAGTTGTAGCGGACAAATGCCAGATAAAGTCCCGGCATCGGAAGATAAGAGAATATAAGAAAAAACAGGATTGCCGGGATGCACATAATAAGCAGTGCTTTATTTTTTTTGAGCCGCTGCAGCCAGCCTTCCTTCCTGATATGAAGCTGATAACCGGGATTCCGGTTAACGGTATTTATCTTGTTCATGTTTGACCTCCCTATTCTTTTGCACTAATCGTATCAATTTAGATAAATACTTACTCGCGCCATCATGCTAAAGACCCTCACAATCCTGCTTTGTTTGGTATCTTGACGACTTTGAACTCAAAGCAAAAAACCCGCGCGGGGCGCGGGTTCTAATGGGACTTATTCAAGGGTTAATTATCTGCTTATTTCGGGCGAACCTATAATTCCTTAGTAAAACGGCTACAAAGCTCAAAACCAAAGAGAGTAATCCGACAAATATAACATATGGCGTACCCAATTCAGATATAAATAGTCCGCCTACAGCCGCACCAAGGGTTGTTCCAATGTTACATGCAGATAAAAACAAACCGTTAGCAAAATCAGGTGCTTCAGGAGCTGAGGACATCATCAAGTATTGATTTAGATTCGCCCCTATACCCGCTACAATCCCCCAGATTAAAGTAATGCCCGCCGCCGGTATGCTGAACTGGCCAAATAAGAACAATAGGATATAGACAGCCCCCAACACAAAGGGAAAGGATACTACAGATTTGTAAGCATGATTCGTGAGCAGTTTTCCCGCAATTATATTTCCAATTATATTGGCACCACCATAGATAAATAACGTTAAGCTAATTGTATTCAAAGGCATATTCGTAACAGCTTGCAGATACTCGGCAAGATACGTATAAACTCCAAAGACGGACGAATTTAATAAAATGACAGCGGCAATTGAAAGCCAAGTAATAGATTTTTTCAATATGGATAGTTGTGCGCTGTAAGAAAGTCTGTCCTCAACAGGCATTGACGGAACAATTAGTAATGTAGCAAAGAATACCAGAGCATTAACAACCGCAAAGAATACCATCGCCATTTGTAAAGAAAGTGTATTCGCAATCAAACTTGCGATGGGTACACCAACTACCATACCGGCAGACACTCCAATGAATACCTTTGAAACAGCTTTTGGAGCGTCTTCCCTGCTAACTGAAGTTGCAGCTACTGAAAATGCCAAAGAACAATATACAGGATGAAACAAGGCCGGGATAATGCGAGCAATAAATATAATGGTAAAGTTAGTTGTGAATATGGAGACCATGTTTCCCAAAACGAAAACACCAAGTACAAGTAACATGACTCCCTTCCGGTTTATACCTGAAAATAATAACGGCATGGTCGGTCCAGACACGGCTACTGCAAGTGCAAAAAAGCTTACCAGCCACCCTGCTTTGGCTATACTGACATCAAAATGCTCTGAAATAGCCGGAAGTATACCAATAAAGCCCATTTCAGTATTTAAAATACCAAAGACACCTACGGTTAAAATAAAAATCAATAAATTGTTTCGTTTCGTCAAAACAACAACTCCTATCTTCACATGCCCATTCAGTGGATTAACAAAACAATTTGTTTATTCAACTTCTGTCTATTATTATATGAATAATAAGCGTACAATCAATGGATAAAAAAGTGCAGTTTGTTGATATCTCAACACAGCAAGCGAAAATGTTAATTATATAAGAAAGATTGGTGAGTATACGATGGCAAAAACGGACCGGAGAATTATTAAAACGCAGGAAGCCTTGAAAAAAGCTGTAATTGAATTAATGAGAGAGAAAAATTTCGATGAGATCACCATTCAGGATATTGCAGACCAGGCAAACCTAAACCGCGGAACCATTTATCTTCATTATCAGGACAAATATGATTTATTGGATAAACTGATCGAATCACACATGAATGAATTAGGGGAAATGGATGAATGGGCATGTAAGCTGGATTGGAGCAATGGGCTTGTTCCTTTTTTTGAGTACTTTGAGAAAAACCATTTATTTTTTTCGACTATGTTAGCCAGTAAAGGTGCCCCCTCTTTTAGAACCCGGCTGCTTAATTATGTTATGGCAGGATTCAATGGTGAAATTGACAGAGAAAGCGGAAAAAATGTGGATGTAAGTGAAGATGTTATGCTGCAATACGCCGGGACCGCTTATGTAGGGGTAATCGAATGGTGGATTAGAAATGGAATGCCGTACCCGCCGCAAGTCATGGCCAAACAAGTTGGCGCCTTATTAGAGAGAAGCCTATAGTAATATAGTGCTTAATGCCCTGTTTGACATTAACAGGGCATTTTTTATATAGTACGCCAGCTCAGTTATTGCAATATTTCAATATACCCTTCTGTTCCATGCACGCGAATTCGTTGCCCGTCCTTGATCAGCTTCGTGGCATTTTCCACCCCGACAACTGCCGGCAAGCCATATTCACGTGCGATAACTGCTCCGTGGGTCATCAGTCCGCCAACTTCGGTGACTAAGCCTTTGATGGATACAAATAAGGGTGTCCAGCTAGGGTCAGTAAACGGGGTGACTAAAATATCTCCATCTTCCAGACAGGCATCTTCCATCTTTAAGATGACACGTGCCCGCCCCTCGATTACTCCGGAAGAAACAGGCAGACCTGCAATAGCTTTAGCTGGGAGATTTTCTCGTTTGTACTTGCCTGCGATGATTTCGCCATCAGACGTGATAACACGTGGCGGAGTTAGTTTTTCAAATAACTTGTACTCGTCTTTTCGTTTGCTAATGAGCTTGTAATCCAAATTTTTGGTGCGTACGGCTTCGTGAAGCTCTTCAAAAGTGAGGTAATAGATATCTTCTTTTTCAAGAACAATGCCTGCTTGTACGAGTTTTTCAGCTTCCTTCATTAAAGCCTGCTTGTACACGAAGAAGCGATTAATATAATTATATTTTGGGTATTCCCGATACCCAATGAGATTTCGGACTAGGTCGATCATTCGTTTTGTCTCTTTGGCTTTTTGTTCTCCATCCGGTAACTGCTTCAATCGGCCTAATAACTCTTCTTCTTTTTCCATAGCTTCCTGTCGCCCTTGCTCGAACTTCCGTTTTCCGGCATTAGGCTTGAAGTTCTTGATGTTGCTAAGAATCATGGGGACAAGTGTAATTGGTTTTTCGCTCCAGCGGGTTCTGGTAATATCAATTTCTCCGGCGCAACGCATTCCGTATTTGCCCAGATAAGCACAGATCGCGTCTTGGGTTTCCTGTCCGCCGTCAATTTTAACTAGTTCATCCCAAAAGCGATCATCTTTTACATGCTGTAAATAATTAATGACTTCCGGATAAGGACGGATCACATCTGCAACATCCATTAGAGCCAGACCCATTTCCGAAGTGATATTGTTTGGTACAGATTGAGATAGCGTGTCTGCTGCGTTTTTTTCACCCAACCACTTCAGCATTGTTTCATTGATCCATGATGAAGCATTCATAGCAGTCATAATCACACCAAAGCTTTGTGGATCAGATACGCTCTTCTTCTCTCTTAATACATGGATATCTCCCAGGATAAAATCAAAAAGATCGGCTCCTGATTTCGTTTGAATCTTATGTTGTAGCTCTTCGATTGCTGCCTCACCTCGCTTAATCAAATCAGAAACGATTGTCGGGTCGTAATCGTTGAGTGTCTGATAATCCGCAGGTGCCGGGCCTTGATTGCTTTTACCGTAACTCTGTTCTTTCTTATCTTCTGGCATCAATTTAATAATCTCCCGCTCTATGACGGTCGTCAATGCATCTCTTATGAGCGGATCGTTTTTTCCCAGGACATTTATTAAAGTATCCCTGCCGGAAGATGAAGCCAGCATAAGTGAGACATCAACAAACAGCCTTCCTCCGGCTTTACGCATGGGCGCAGGAGTTAGTAACAGGTAAAAAGACAATCCCAGTGGTTTTATGGGGTCGGTCATCATTTGTTGATGACCGACGGATACGTAAACGTGATTTTCTTGATCATCCGCTTCAGGGACCGGGTATAAAGTAGTGACCGGCCGGCTCTGGACAATATAAAATGTATCATCAGCCAAGCACCATTCGATGTCCTGTGGCTGGCCGAAATAAGCTTCAATCTGTCTTCCAATGCGCGCAAGTTGTAAAATTTGTTGTTCAGTTAGTGTTTGAGCTGTTTGCTGATTTGGATCGAGCTGCCGGGTCTCTGTTCCGCCTTCTTTTCGTCCATAGATAGCCAATTTTTGGGTTGCGATCCTCTTCTCGACGATCTTCCCATCCTGTACTTTATAACAATCGGCAGATACCAGACCGGAAACCAGCGCTTCTCCAAGTCCAAAACCGGCATCAATGGACAGCAGCTTCCGGTTAGAAGTAACGGGATCAGCGGTAAATACAATTCCTGAAGCCTGCGGGAAAACCATCCTTTGAATGATAACGGATAAATAAAGCTGACTCTGGTCAAATCCATTATGCATACGGTAGATTACCGCGCGTTCCGTGAACAGTGAAGCCCAGCATTTGCTGATATGCTGCAGGATGGCATTGACGCCGATAATATTTAAATAGGTATCTTGTTGACCGGCAAAAGAAGCCCGCGGCAAATCTTCAGCAGTTGCACTAGAACGGACCGCAAAGCCAAGTTTATCACCGAACTGTGAGAGATAGTGAGTAACTGCTCCCACAACATCGGAAGGAATTTCTGCCTCCATAATGGTTTGCCGAATCTTTCTGCTGATTTCACTAATTTGCTCCCGATCCTCTACTTTTAGCATGGTTAGTTGACCCACTAAAGCATGATAGGTTTCGTTATGTTCGATGGCTTTTTGATATCCTACTGTCGTAACACAAAATCCTTCAGGTACATGTATTCCTTCAATGTTTGATAATTCCCCTAAATTCAACCCTTTTCCGCCAACGAGCTGAAGCTGCGTTTTCTCCATCTCCTGAAAACTGAGAACCAAAGCACTCATTCAATATCCTCTCCTAACCATTTAATTGAGAAAAAAGATTTGACAGGAGCTTTACCGCCGTGATACAATAATATTGTAAGATGCATTACTTGTGAAAACTTTACTTTTGGCGGTCGTGATTTGATTATATCATCGTGACTGTTCCTGTGCAATATAAAAGAACCTGGAAAAATTCCAGGTTCTTTTTTGCCCTTTTTATCCCCCAAAGGGAAGCAAGACACCGATAATCTCCAGCCCGCCGCCAATTTCGGATTGAATGTATTCAAGCTGTTCCTCTGCGGCAGAGAAAATCACCGCCGTCGACGGACCTCCTGAGGCATTCAGCTTGTCCGTAATCCCTGGAACTGCCTGAAAACTGCAGCCATTCAGTTCAGCCAGAAGATCTGCCTCATACCCGGCCCCCTTAGAGCCGACCGGATGAATCTCATGCACCTCAGGTGAGGCTGCTAGGGACTGTAGCTGCCGGATGCTGCATATTTTTGCCTCTTGCTCCAGCACTGCGCTTCCGATCAACGGTTCCCCCAGCATAACCACACAGTCACCGGCAAGCGACCGCTTCAGCTTCAGCCGTTCCTCATCGGCTTCCCCGATAACGGAAATTCCTACGCCAGTCTGGCACGACTCGAAATTGTCCTCCGTGCTGCCATTGATATGAGCCTCCGTGAGTCCGGCTTCGCCCAGCAGTCTTTGGATGCCGCGGATAATTTCATTACCTGTTGGATGCCTTTCCACAGCTAAGGTATCCACTACGGTAAGAATATCCGCGCCCACGGACAGTACTTCCATAACCGCAACCCGGGCTGTATAATAGCCGACGATATCCGGCGGAGTCTGCACAGCATCCATTGGCTTGTTTCCGATACTTGCGCTGGAGTCACAGCCTATGACCAGCAAGCGGCTTCCCGCTCTTCGCACCAAAGTTAGATCACGAATTTTTTGTACTGATGGTTTCATCATTGCAATTTCCTTGGATAACATCAATACTCCCCTTTAATTACAAAAAACGAGCCCCGAATCGTTCCGGCCAGTTTGGACTTTTGTCTTGCAAATTTAAACTTATCTTCTAACTCCTTAGGAACCTCCATCCCCTCGGAAAGCTTAAAACCCACGGCCCGCTTCTTCGGGTCATCAACCGTATACATGACGTTGACCGAAAGACCATCCTCATAAAAAACGTAGGCCATTTTAATGTTCCCCACTTGAAACTGTGACGTTTCCAAAGGCTTGGCTGCGAACTCAATCTCACGTTCCTGCTTCAAAATTCGGTTCACATAGTCAAGGGTCTCCTGGCTTTCGCCGGCGGGTACAACCGTAAAAGCATGCTCGTATTTGTTCATATAGTAACGGGCTTCATTCGCACGTAAACCGGCAAGCGCTTCTGCTACAGGTGAAGACTCTAAGCCAGTTGTAGACACATTTTTAAAATCAACGATATAAGGCAACTACGTCCCTCCTAAAAGTTATTCGCCGAATGAAGCGCAGCAAATTACCGAATAGCTGGCTCCGGAAGCGTTGGCTCTCTTTATTTCCTTACAACAGGAATCCACATTTCGCCAAAAACTAAGCCGTTCCGCTCCCCCATCTCCACCGATGTATTGGGCGCGCCGACATAGGAAACATGCTTTGCTTCCGGCAAGGCTTGGCCAAAGGCAATGCCGGCAAGCTTATTATTTAATTCATCAGCCGTCTGCGCTTCTCCTGTAACAACCAGATATTCTCCCTTAGGAAATTGAATGACTCTGGCTTCCTCAGGTGCCGCCGCTGCTTCTGCCAGGACGCCGGCATAGTGCATCATCTTGCCATTTACCGCTTCATTCACGGCAAAAATGTAGTCATTTGCGGCTATGGCTTTTAACGTGTCGAGCCTTCCATCTTGGCTGGCGGCCTGCCAAAAGTCTGACTTTTCCTTAATTATACCAGCATAGTCTGTGTAATCACTCTTAAGCTCAGTTCCTAATCCTATAACGGTGAAGCTGTCTTTTTCAACCAGGGTATACTCTGCCATATTTAAAACCTTCCTTTTTTGTGGATTATCCAGTGATTTGTCTTCTTCACTTGATGAGTATATGATAGCCTTAAATCATGTCAAAAAATGATACTGTTTAGGAGTCCCGATGAAAAAAGTTGAACGGATTAATATCATCATGCGGTATATCAACAACCGCGCCCACTTTACAATTTCTGGAATTATGCAGGAATTTAACATCTCCCGTTCGACAGCGATTAGAGATATCAGAGAGATTGAGGCTATGGGGATGCCGCTAGTGGCTGAAGCTGGAAGGGATGGGGGCTATTCCGTCATGAATAACTCCGTCCTTCCCATTGTCCGCTTCACCGATAATGAGGTCAAAGCTCTGTTTATTGCCTTTATGGCTACTAGAAATCAACAGCTCCCCTACCTCAAGAGCCGTCAGTCCTTAACTGAAAAATTACTGGGTCTTATCTCGAGCAACCAGCAGGAGGAGCTTTTTCTTTTAAATCAAATCCTGCTGTTTGAAGGAACCAACCCCTATAATCCCGACCTGCTTGATCTTTCGGACCTTCCCCATCCCATGCTGGAACAACTGATCCAAATCCTTCTTGCGGATAGCTATTTATGCATTACCACCAAAGAAGATAAGTTAATCAAGTCTTATTCAATTTATCTCTTGCACCTGTATCGTGAAAAAAGTCTGTGGTTGATAGAAGGCTTCGACTTAAAGGAAGAAAAGAAACATATTTTTCCTGTAGACAATCTAACGGATGTCACGCCCTATAGGGGGAAACAAAAACTAAGCAAGACAATGATTTTAGAAAAACTAAGTAAACAGGAGGAAGTAATCAATCTTATCCTTGAACTTGGTCCAAAAGCGATTGCCCAATTCAAAAAATACCATCCTCTAAAGGTTTCTATTGCCTATACGAATCCTTACCAAACCACAGCCCTTCTAGAGACTTTTATTAATGTGGCTAAGCCTGAAGAATTGACCGGGATCATCAATTGGCTGCTTTTTCTGGGTGGGGACATCAGGGTTAGGGAAATGCCAAAAGAAGTCTTAGAAGGTATACAAGAAAGATTACGCTTATACTGCCCATAATTAGTGGCGGTTATCCCTATTTATACGCAGCTTCTCTCCCTCTACTGTGATGTTCCATCGCTAAGGAATACGCGGATTACAATATCCTGATCATGATTGCCGAAGCCGGCTCCATATAGTGTCAATCCGCCAATGTTAACGGCCTTCTCGTCAACTGCGAAGCGGAGTGTCCAGAATTGCTCGGCTAGCTTGATATCTGCGACGGTCACGTCTGACATCCACTCTTCATCTATAAATGTACCTGTGGCATCAATACGGATCGTCTTCAACAATCCATACTGATTCACATTTCTGTGCCACCATTTCGGCGTATATTTGCCCCGCGCAGCCCTGCCGAAGTCAGCCGGGCTTGTCCAGGTTCCAAGCGCAACACCGTTAAAGGTGAATTGAATATCCGAAGGCCAATGATCGCTCAAGCCGGGCGCTTCTGAGGCGATTTCCATCGAAATTTCGATGGCATCGGCAGTTTCCTCAGGAAGCAGATAGTTAGGCGTCTTGTACTCTACGTATCCCTTCCCGAACCACAGAATGGCGGCGTGAACCCGCTCGGGATCGAGAAAGTAACGCGGGTCGTCCCAAATTCCAATTTCCTTTTCCCGGGTGCCCAGCCCGCATGTAGGCTGGACGTCAAAAGCGGTATAATGACCGACTGAAATTGTCTGCTCTCTTATCTTCTTGGTTCGGCTGGCAGATGGCAGGTTGATCTCGATATGTTTTTCTGTGAGGAAGCACATTTTGTGTGTGCCTCCCTTCAGGCGAACCCTGCGGCTCCCGATTAATCCGGCTTGTTCAAGTTTATGGATGTGCATGGTGACGATGGAGGGGCTAAGCTCTAAATTAGCTGCAATATCCTTCACATTCATTTCTCTGCCGGCAATGAGGTTCATAATTCTCCATCTGACCTCACTAGCCAATGCTTCGTATAACGGCATGAATTTTTGTTCCCCGTTTGCCTGGATCATAATCATTAACTCCTGACCATGTTATTGAAATCATATTTATATTAATTTAATAAAATTAATCGGAAACTTCAACCTTGTTTTATTGAAAGTTTCTAGCCAATGGTGTTTAATTCTTGTTAGTTATAGATCATGCTGAATTCTTGTATATATGAATTTACTAATGAGGTGGAGAAATGAGATTCAATAATCCGGTCGTTAAGGGATTTTATCCTGACCCCAGTGTATGTAAAGTCAATAATACCTATTATCTCGTGTGCAGCTCCTTTCAGTATTTCCCTGGCGTTCCGATTTTTGAAAGCAAGGATCTGATCAATTGGACCCAAATTGGTCATTGCCTGACCCGAACGAGTCAGGTTCAACTGGACACTGTGGACAGCTCCGGCGGCGTATTTGCCCCTACCCTGCGTCACCATAATGGACGGTTCTACATGACAACCACAAATGACACTACACGTCAGAACTTCTATATCTGGACTGACGATATTTATGGCGAATGGTCTGAGCCTATTTATGTCGATCAAGGGGGAATAGACCCGGATCTATATTTTGAAGAAGATAGAACGTATTTCATGAGCAACGGGACTGATGATTTCGGAGTTGGCGGCATTGTCCAATGTGAACTCGAAATTGAAACCGGACGCAAGCTGACGCCCAGCCGTTCAATCTGGCAAGGAACCGGCGGACGGTATTTGGAAAGTCCTCACCTGTATAAAATAAATGGACGATACTATCTGATGGCAGCCGAAGGCGGAACCGAATATGGCCATATGATTACTTATGCGCGGGGAGATTCAGCTACTGGCCCGTTCGAGGCCTATGCGAACAATCCTGTACTGACTAATCGTAATTTGGGCGGTTACGAGCTGCAGGGAGTCGGCCACGGCGATTTGATTCAAGATGGCGAGGGGCATTGGTGGCTCTTCCATCTCGGATTCCGGCAGACGGGTCAATATCTTACGTATCACCACTTGGGACGCGAAGTGTTTCTGGCCCCGGTTACCTTTGGAGAGGATGGCTGGTTTACGGCAGGCCATAATAGCACCACGCTTTTGAGCTTCGAGACAGATCGTATCGCGGACACAATCGTTCAACAGGACAAAAAGGTCTTTACATTTGAGAATACCGATTGGAATCTGGACTGGTGTTATCTTCGCCATCCGGCTGCCGGGCATTATCAGTTAGAAGCCGACAAGGTAAAGCTTACAGGAACCGGAGTGACGCTGGATGTTCCGGCATCTCCCACATTCATAGGCATTCGTCAAAAAGATTTCAATGCTGTCATTTCATGCGAAATCAGCCTTAACAGCGGCGAAGCCGGTATTACGCTCTATATGGATGAAAAACACCACTACGATTTGGCACTGCGCGGAAATGAGCAGGGATACGAGGTTATCGAACGGCTTAATATCGGAGAAATTAAATCCGTTGAAAAAGCTATAGATCTGAGCGACTGCCATCATGCCACATTGGTTGTTAGGGCTACCCCTACTTATTATCACTTTTATGTGCAGATTGAAGGTACTGAGACCTTGCTTGGAGCTGCGCAGACGAGATACCTCTCCTCAGAAGTAGCAGGAGGGTTTACTGGTGTACTAATCGGTCTGTATGCTACTGGAGAAACTCCCGGTTCCAATGCAGAGTTTACACATTTTAGCTGCGTGTATTCTTAATATATTCTCCCACAAGAAACAAGGCAGCGAACCCGCAATAAGGGCCGCTGCCTTGTTCGATGCATAACCTCCAGATATCCATTATGGACGACTTCTATTCCTCAAAAATCTTGTTTGTATCATAAATAATGTTTCCCAGCCCGCCATCTAACCTCTTCAGGTTTTTGTCCACTGCTTTTGCAAAATAGCTTTTTTGCCCCATGAACTCAAACGGGATATCATCGGTCTCCCGGTTCATAATTTCACGGCAAAGAATGATTATTTGCTGAAGGATTTCACCTGAAGCCTCCGCTTCATGATGGCACAAGTAGACTCGGTCATATTTCCCCCTGGTTTGTACATCCAGTTGCTGCATAGACTGTTGATACTTCTCCACCGAGTAGGAATTTTTATCGAACAGGAAGGTAGAATGGTTACAGGCATCCCCAAGGATCAAGGTTCGTTCCTCTGCGATTAGGATAGCCATCGTTCCCGGGGTGTGGCCTCCTGCCGCATATATCTCTAAGTGTATCCCCCCTAGATCAAAGCTATCTCCCTCCTGCAGCTCTTCGAAATTGGGATTCATGACGCTAACGAAATCCTTATCTTCAAGCTTAGGCGTCCTGTCCCCAAGAGCCATTGCGATATATTCCTTTCTGACTTCCAGAGCTTTATGTTCCATGAATACCGGGTTGTCCTTTGAACTCATATAGACCCGGTCGAATTCAGGAGCCCCCATCGCGTGATCAACATGCCCGTGTGTGAGAATTACCGTTAACGGTTTTTTAGTTAAATTCTCAACAAAGGCTCTCAGGTTTCCGATCCCCAGACAGGTGTCAATTAGAGCAGCCTCCCGCTCTCCTTCAATCAGATACAAAAATTCGTTCGTCAGGCTTGTAATTTGGGTTACATGCTCTGAAATTTTGTGCGAGGTGTAATAATCCATGTTGTCCTCCTATTGCTTCAGCATTAAAATTTCTTCGGCAGCCGCCTCGATATCCTCTTCCCTGATGCCAAAGAAGTCCATCTTCTTCAGCGTATTTAATGAATGGGACAGCCCGTCAATATCTCCAAGTGAAATAAACTCAACCGCCATAGGAATTCTTTGCTTCAAGATTGCTAACGCTTCATCGTGTTTGGCCAATTCGGACAGGCGCGTATTCATGGTAAATAAATTTCTATAATCCTTCAAGGGATGGTAGGTAAATTCATGAGCTCCTGCTTCCAAAAAAATCGTCTCTCCATCATATTCGGGAAGCTGTACTTCTGCGGTCCGGGAGAAAGGAACCTCAAATCTAACCCAGACACTCCCGTCCTCATTAAGCCTCCACTGTGATCCATATTTACCGCTGATGGAATCATACTCCGTGGAGAAATATTGAAACTTCCCGTTGATCTGCGGAGCGAACAGCACCTTCTTAAAACCGGCTTCCAGAGGTCTGATTCCGCCAAGATCCCTGTAGAGGTATTCAACAACCGATCCGTATGCATAATGGTTCAATGAGTTCATGACAGTCCCGCTCATACTGCCGTCTGCGAGTACGGAGTTCCAACGCTCCCAAATGGTGGTGGCGCCCAGATTCACACAATAAAGCCAGCTTGGATACTCTTCCTGGAGCAAAAAGTCTAAGGCTTCTTCCTCCATCCCATTCTCGGCCAACACCTTGCACATAATAGGCGCCCCTACAAAACCGCCGGTTAATCTGTTGCAGTCTTTATAGAATCGTTCGTGGAGACCTTGCATCAGCTTATCTTTGTCTACATATATGCCGAAATTTAAGGCAACCAGGTAACCGGTCTGGGTATCTATACTTAATCTGCCTGAAGCCGTAAAGTACTCATGAAGAATGGCGTCCAGCACTTTCTCCGATAATTCCGCGTATTTCCGTTCATCTGCTTCTTTTCCCAATATTGTAGCGGCTTTAGCGACCATTTTAAGAGATTCATAGTAGTAGCAGGAGCTGATAAAGCCGTCGTCCGTACCTCCCTTAAAGCTCTGTGGCGATCTCCCGTCCTGTGCTAACCAGTCTCCGATATGGGAGCCGAAATTGTAGAGGTACTGCTGGCCCCGCTTCTGATCCTCTCTTGTTATATAATCAACCCAGTCCTTCATCATTGGAAAGCTCTGCTCCAGAACATCCTTGTCTCCGTAGTGGGTGTAGAGCACCATCGGCAAGAATGTTCCAATGTCGCCCCAAACACTGGTGGCAATGGGCTCACCAAACACCGGAATAAAGGCCGAAATGATTCCATTATGCTTCATTTGTTCGGTTCTTAAATCATGCATAAATTTATTGTAAAATGCCCTTGTATCCATGTTATACGACGCGGTTCCCGCAAATACCTGCGCATCTCCGGTCCAGGCCAGACGTTCATCCCTTTGCGGGCAATCCGTAGGAAAATCAATGAAGTTTGACTTTTGACCCCACAGACAGTTTTGAAAGAGCCTGTTGATCTTTTCATTCGAGGTTTCAATATGTCCGCTCTGCTCCAAATCGGAGTATAGAACTTTAGCAACAATATCATCCTTAGCTACATTTCCAATCCAGCCTGCGACCCGGACATACCGGAAGCCAAAGAAGGTAAAATGAGGTCTTACGACTTCCTCGGTACCATCCGATACATAAATAAATTGAGATTTGGCTGAGCGGTAATTATCATTGTAGAAGTTCCCGTCCTGCAGTATTTCTCCAAAATCAAAGATTAGCTTGGTTCCTGTTGGAAACGTATTGCGGAATTCGATCAACCCGGAGAGGTTCTGCCCCATGTCCAGTACCGTTTCACCCTTAGGGGTGATTATAATCTCTTGAACAGCCCTTATTTCCTTTACTTTAACAGGCAGGCTGTATCTGCTGATCAGCTTATTTTTATCCAAATTGAGAATACGGACTTCTTGCTCTGGGTTGGCTTGCCCGGACCATAACAGGCGGTTGATAATTTCGCCGTCATAGATATCGCTTAGTTCAATATCAGAACCGGTGTAACGCCATGTCTCATCCGTGTGTATCACCTGGACCTCGTCATTCTGGTACGTAATATGAAGCTCGGCAATGCAAGCAAATTCACTTCCGAAATTCTCTTGCAAATCGCCTAGTCCAAAACGCCCTTTATACCAGCCATTCCCGAGCATAATCTCCACTGTGTTGGTACTGGACAGCATACCGGTAATATCATAGGTCTGATACTGATATTCACTGTGATAATCACTATATAAAGGGGCAAGATACTCGTCCCCTGCTTTCATTTTATTAATATAAGCTTCATACAGGCCCAATCCGCTAATGTACAGGCGGGCACTTTTAACGGGATGCTCTATAGAGAAATTTTTCTTGAACAGCGGATGGAAATGATCTCCTTCCTGGGTACCAATCCAACTCGCCTTCCATTGTTCATTCATTTTGCCTGTCTCAAAGGAGGCTGTGCCGCTTGTAGCGACCTCTCCTTCCTCCGTTTCGACTTCAATGCGATAATAGTATTTCGTCTTAGGCTGACAATCCATTAGGATTGTTTCTCCTGTAGCGTCTAAATTTTCGTTTTCTTTGATATATAGAACGTTTGCAAAATCCTCAGTTAAGCTTACTTCTATTTTGGCTCTCTTTTGCCGCTTTGAACGGGTATCCTTAACCTTCCACGAACACTTTAGCATTGGATATGCAAAACCAGCCGGATTCTTGATTCCATTCATCCTTATGTCTGTTACCTTCATGTCTTTGTCTCCTTACTGTTGTTTTTTTGCTCTGTTGTCGGACAATTCGGATAGGATTCTATCCCTCTCCCGCCCTTTGAATTTGCAGATTAATAGTGGGATGGAGCCCAGAATGGAGCTGATCCCAGCCCCGAAAGCAGTAATGAAAAACAGGCCTTTGAGGGTAAACGCTGACTGCGTGACGGCATCTGTATTGAACTGAATGGCGGTCAGCAATATACCGGTGACGAATGAGCCGAATGCAGACATAATCTTTGCTGTGAGTGATTGAATTGAAAACATTAAGCCTTCCGCCCGATAGCCGGTCTTCCATTCTGCATAGTCTATCGAGTCAACAACGTATATGGTGGATAGACTCATGCTCATTGAGATGAAAAAACCAGCGAATATAGAAATGATGAAAACAAAGGTTAAATTCTGATAGCCCACAATATAATAAATTGCTCCTGTTATTACTGAAATAATTCCGCTATACAGCAATAGCTGTGGTGTTCTGACTACTTTAAGCAATTTCGGAATAACCAGAGGCGTCAATAAAAATCCGATCATGGTAGGCACCATAATAAACGACAGCAGTGCGATACTGCCGAGATTATAAATCGCATAGTAACTGGTCAGCATCGTAACAACCATCGTTAATACCTGAAAAAATTGACTGACAATATACGCCTGCAACGGCTTGTTTATTTTCAAGATGTTAACGATGCTCTTAAAGCTGGTCTTCTCGGTTCTGGGCTTCACCCGCTCTTTCGATACAATAAACAAGGTGATAAAGCTGATAGCCGCAAGCAAGGAGAACAGCCAGCCCAGATACGAATACCCTTGCCCGCTGTGCGGCGAACGTGCAAAGTAGGATACCAGAAGCCCTCCTGTTAACGAGACCATCAGCGATCCGAGCGTCGTAGCAGATCTCGTTAAGCTGACAATGGAATTGCGTTTCTGAGGATCTGTGGAGATAATCGCCGACATGCTCCAGTAAGGAACATCGAACAGTGAAAAACCAATCCCCCAGAGCGTATAAATGAGTGCGACATAGGTAATCTGTAAGGCATGTGAAGAGAAATTCGGATTAAAAAATAACAATGCGGTGATCGCCGCCCAAAACAGCCCTCCAAACAAGATATACGGTCGCAGCTTGCCATACTTCGTTCTTGTATTATCCATCAGCACGCCTACAACCGGATCACAGAAAGCATCAACGAACTTCGTGACCAGCAGAATCGTCCCGATAGTGATCGGAGATATTTTCATGACGGACGTAGCAAATATCATAAAGAATGTAGATACTAATCCCGATAGGACAGAGTCCCCGAGTCCTCCAATGGTGTAACTAACCAGTTCCCTTTTTTTAAAGGGTGCTTTAACAGCGTTTTCATAATATTGATCAAAACCCTTGCTCATCTTCTTCCCTCCGCTCAAATTACCGGTTCCCCTTATAACTGTGCAACTGACCATACCTTTGTTGGATATCCAATAGAGCTATAATAAATCATGTAAACCCTTTCACCAATGTCGGTAGCTGTTGTTTTGACTAACCAAAAGTGATACATTCTTCAGGAGGGAGGGAAAATAATGAACTATGAGGAACTAGATGTTCTATTGTTCGGATTAACCGATTTGGAACAGGAATTGCAGCACTCGGAGCTCTCTGATGAAATAATAAAAGAAAAAATCCTCTCGCCGTCCTTTTCAAGTGAGTGGATTCCTACCTACATCGTGGAGAATAATGTTCTGAAATTGAATGTTACAGATGAAATATTTGTAATTTCCAGGCATACCCGCTTCGCCAAAATGCTTAATCACACGCATAATTTATTTGAAATGAATTACATTTACAGCGGGACCTTCTATCAGGAGATTCAAGGGGAGAAGTTCAAATTGAGCGCGGGAGATATAATCATCCTCAACAAGAATGTGGAGCATTCGATCAGTAAAGTTGAACAAGAGGATATCTTAATCAACTTCCTGGCGACAAATGAATTTTTCGATAACCAGTTCGTATTTAAAATCCTGGGAGATAATATTTTAGGCAAAACCATCGCTTCAATTATAACCAATATTACTAAGGAAAAGAATTTCCTGTTATTTCGGACAGAGAACAATTGGCAAATCAAACAAACTATTCAGAATATATTGTGTGAAGCTTTTGACAGTAAACCCACCAATCCCGAAATTATCAAAGCGTATTTAACGATTCTATTCAGCAGGCTTCTGGAAAGTGAAAGCTATGAAATTTTTCTAAAGGAAGGCGTTAGAAATACCAGCATATCCGTAGTCGATTTATTGGCTTATATGGAGGAACACTATCTGGACATTACGCTGGAGCAAACCGCGAAGCACTTTCAATTTTCACCAGCCCATTTGGGCAGAATTGTGAAGAAAGTGACTGGCAAAACCTTTTCTGCAATCGTCCAGGAACAAAGGTTCAAGCACGCTGCCTTGCTGCTGCAGTTGTCTGATCAGAGCATTGATGATATTTCCAGAGAAATCGGCTACAACAACCTGACCTTTTTCTATAAAAAGTTCCAGCTTCTTTATGGCATCACTCCGAATGAGTACCGCAACTCCTTCAAAGCAAAGTAAAAAAAGAGAGGATTTCTCCTCTCTCATGGCCACCATTAGATATCAAGCGCAGCATGGTACCCCTGATATATTGCTGTCGTGATCGTAGACGCCTTAACGCAATCTCCAATCTGTGCAACATATGGTGCACTGTCAATTAACTCCTCTACTACGTTTCTTCTTGGCCGTTGTCCAAGCGCACAAATGACTGAAGTGCCTGGAACAAGCTGCTCTTCACCATTCTGATCAACGCACACAACACCATCTTGTTGTACACTTAGACCTTTATACCCTAATCGAACCTGAATATTATTCTTTTCGATTTCTTTCAGCATAATCGGACGATGTCTAATATTGGCATCTGGAGCCAGCTCCGTTCTCATCTCTACCAGTTGAACAGATTTGCCTTCCTGGGCAAGGTGAATGGCTGCTTCACAGCCTGCCAGCCCGCCGCCCAATACGACTACACTCTCGCTGATCTTATCCTTCTCCAGATAATAGTCATTAACAACCACAACGTTATCACCATCAAGTCCAGGGATTGGCGGAATAATGGCTGCGGAACCGACTGCGATAATTAGTGCTTCAGCATTTTCTTTCTCTGCATACTCTCTAGTAACAGATGTATTCAAACGAATCTCAACGCCGGCGTCTTTGGCTAATTTTCCAAGAGTCACACCTAACTCATACATCTCGTATTTGAACGGAATCGCCTGTTCTCCCCTCAAGATGCCGCCTACCTCGTCAGACTTCTCACACAGAACGACTTTATGTCCCCGTTTAGCTGCAGTAAGAGCGGCATAAAGTCCGCCCGGACCCCCGCCAGCGACTAGAACCTTACGCGGATTAGGAGAAGGATATATTTCCGTCCCGTCCATTTCACGGCCAATTAAAGGATTAACCGTACACCGTCTTGTCGATGTCTCCGCACGTTCTGCCATACAGGTGAAGCATCTCAGACATTTAATAATATCCTCGTCACGGTTGCTCATCACCTTTCTTGGAAGCTCCGGATCGGCCAACAGTGCGCGGGCCATTTCAACAACATCCGCCTGGCCGCTGGCAATGATCTCTTCCATTTGAGCCGGGTCATTTAATCCGCCAACAGTTGCCACCGGCACACTTACATGCTTCTTGATCTCTGCTGCGAGATAAACATTGCTTCCATGAGGCAGAAACATCGAAGGGTGCGTGATGCCAAACCCTGTCTGATAGGTTCCGGCAGATACATGAAGCAAGTCGACTCTTGATTCAATTAATTTGGCAATCTCAATGCCTTCTGTCAGATCATAACCGCCTTCAAACAGCTCGGAACCACTCATTCTAAACTCTATGGGAAAGCCGGGACCCACCGCTTCACGGATGCTATCCAGAACCTCCTGTGCAAAACGCACCCTGTTGTCCAGAGTTCCGCCGTATTTATCTGTTCTGCGGTTGAAATAAGGCGAAAAAAACTGGTTAATCAGCCATCCATGTCCACCGTGAACCATGATCATTTCATAGCCTGCTCTCTTAGCAAGTCCGGCACATCTGCCATATGCTGCTACGATGTCAGCAATTAGTTCTTGTGTAAGCTCTTTTACTTCTCTGCCGTCTGGACGGACCCCGGGGCTTGGCCCCCATTGAGCAAGACCCTGCTTCTTATTTTTGTCAGTCAGATAAGTTCCTGCATATTGCCCGGAATGAGACAATTCCACACTGGCAATTGCACCATGACGCCGAATAGCATCGGCTGTGTAGGTAAAGCTTGCAAGAGAATCTACGGTTCCCAGATCCAGATGGTACATATGGGAGGCTTCTGTTTCGGGATGAACCACAACTTCACTGACCGTAACTGAGGCAGCACCACCTTTTGCCCGCAATTCGTAAAATGCTGTAGATTTGGGGCCAATCGTGCAGTCTGCTGTAATGTCTGTACCTCCCATAGGCGAGCCAAACATTCTATTTCTGAAGGTTACATTTCCAAGGGTGATGGGTTTACATAGGTTTGGATATTTTCTGTGCATGATTTCATTCTCCTTCTCTATAGATGTTTCTTTCTTACGTTTAAATGATAGCTTTCGGATTCTTATTAGCAGCTCTCTCCTGATACTTGACAGCCCACTTGTATACAAATGTTAGAATAAATCCGGTTATGCCAAAAATGGCGGCAATGACAAAGGCTCTCTGATAACTACCGTCTGCGCTATATACACTCCGCATAATGGACGGTCCAAAATATCCTGCTAAGGCAAATCCAATAAACATAATGCCATAATTCACACTATTATTTTTTGCACCAAACTGATCCGCAGTAAATCCGGGAAATACCCCCATCAGTGCGCCAAAGCTTAAACCGATAACGGAAATACCGATATAAAATGTCGCTACACTGCTTTCTCCTGATAAATAAAGCAATGTGAGTCCTACTACCGAAAAGAGAGAAGCAAAAGCCAGGGTATTGATTCGGCCAATTTTATCTGAAATATAGCCTGCAAGGATTCGTCCGCCAGTGTTAAACAGAGCCAACACAGAAACAACTGTCGTAGCGGCTGCCGCAGACAGGCCAACCATCTTCTGAGCTATAGGTGAAGCCTGCGATGTACACATTAGTCCGGCAAAAGCTCCGCTAATCAATAACAGGATCATTACATAAAATAGTGGACTTGCAAGCATACCCTTCCAGTTTTTGTTGTTCTTTAACGAACGGCCAGCGTGGACAGCCTTTGGTGTCCATCCTGCCGGGACAAAATCAGATGGGCATTTCTCAATAAAGAATGAAGCGGAACATACAATCAAAAGGAAGGCTATACCGATTATTTTAAATGCTGCCGTTACACCAGAGTGACTGATTAAACCATTGGCAATGGGAGGTATAATTACTGAGCTTAATCCATAAGCAGCCGTTGTTACTCCGCCAACTAATCCACGTTTGTCCGGGAAAAACTTAATCGAGTTGCTAATTGTGCATCCGTAGACCATTCCTGTTCCAAGGCCGAGTACGATACCATAAGCAATTACGAGGAAGCTTACAGACGTTGCAAAACCTGATAAAAGCATACCGCCCCCAAATAATAAGCCCCCTGCAAAGATCACTTTCTTCGGTCCGAACCGATCATTAACCCAGCCGCCCGAGATCATCGTGATAGGACCTACTGAATTGGTAATCGTAAAAGCAATAGCCAAGTCACCCGGTGTTAGATGAAGTCCTGTAACGCTGCTCAGATATTCTGCCATTGGGGCAGCAAACACACTCCAAGCATAAATTGATCCAATACACAGGTTAATAAAGCAGCTCGCAATCAGGATAATCCATCTCTTTTTTGTAAATTCCACTTCAATTCTCATCTCCTTATTCGTCCATTGTGAAATCATTCACATCTTGATTCGATTTAATATTAGCACGCGGCTTTGATTATATCAACACAAACATGTATATATTTATACGTTTAATAAAATATGTTTTCTTTTTAGTACACAACTTAATTGTTGACTGGTTAAATATGTTATACTAAACACAAAAACGAAGATCATGCATAGGAAGAGAGCCATATGAGAACTTTAAAATATGCCATTTTAGGTTTGTTAAATAAAGAGTCAATGACTGGTTATGATATTGGTAAAGAGTTCAGCAAGGACCTGGGTGAATTTTGGAATGCAAAGCACAGTCAGATCTATCCGGAATTAAAGAAGCTGCTTGACGAGGGCCTGATCGTTTACGAAATTCAAATTAGCGGGGAAGTATTAGAGAAAAAGCTGTATTCTATTACGGAGAAGGGTAAGCAGGATTTTTTGCAATGGTTGAAAAAGGAAGAGCCGATTGAGCCCACTCCTAAAGACGTATTTAGATTGAGAATGTATTTTTCTAATAACCTGGATGTAGCTACCCGATTACAATTGCTGGGGCATCAACTGCTTCAACATCAGGACAGGCTGAAACATTTACGCAAAAATAAAGAGCGTTATAATAGCATTCCTCCGCTCGACAGTGATAATTTTGGTGATTATCTAGTGCTAGATGGTGCTATTTTACGTGAGACTGTAACGATTCAATGGCTGGAGAATTATATTGATTATTGTAAAAAACAATGAGTGTCCACTTTCGGGCACTCTTTTTTTAATCCATAGACATGCAGAAAGACCCTCCCCAAGCTGGGAAGGGCCCTTCATATGCTTATTTCTTTTATTTAATATCCTTGCCTGTGAAAAGTGATACCCTTGCTTTAACCAGATCGGTATATTGCTTCTCCATTTTCTCGGCTCCAACGTCGTTCATTTCCTTGAGGAATGCATCATATAGTTTGTCGAAGTCTGCAGGCTTAGCGAGAATGGCTTCAGGAATACGTTTGTGAACGATGTCCTGTGTCTTTTGGTAAATGACCTGATAATCTCCATCCGTCGGAACCTGCATATTATACAGTGCCCCCCATTCTTTGACTGGGAATTCATCCGCAGCCGGGAACAGATCCTTCCATGTCTTCGCTTTATAAGCCGCTAAAGTTTCCTTCTCGGCATTCGAGTAGCTGGCGATGATTTGTTCAGGGAAGTTGGTGGTATAGTAATTGTCAGTTGAATCCTTGACACCGTCTCCGTAACGGACCCCAAAGATCGAGTATAGTCCGATGCCTGTCTGCTTCGAGAAGTTGGCTGCATCATTGACTTTTTGGTTACGGATGTCATCCGGGATAATGCGCTTCCCATTCTCAACATTATACTGCTTGCCCTCGATTCCCCAATTCCGCAGCACTTGTCCTTCATCGGAGGACAGCCAGTCAAGAAATTTGATCGCACGTACTGGGTCTTTGCAGGATGTCGAGATGCTAATGCCATACCCGTCAACCCCGATGGCCTGCATGGAATTATCTTTATACTGCGTACCCATAGTAACAGGAAAATGAGCATACGTATATTCGTCTTTGCCGGCTGACTTCAGGGCATTCTCAGCGTCCTGGTATTCCCATTCTACAGAGGTGAGGCCGAGTACACGTCCGCTGGAGATTTTAGATTTATACTGATCATCCTTTTGCACGAAGGAATCCTTATCCAGCAAATCTTCATTATACATATGATTCAGCCAGCGGAAGTACTCTTTTTCTTCCGGGCGTTTGTAGTGAAGCATCGTTTGATAGGTTTCCGGGACCACATAGTATTCACCGTCACCTGCACCGCCTGTAGTCGCCGCGGCTTGATTGGTTACAGTAATCATACTCTTCCAGCCATCTGCATTGAGCAACAGCGGAATTGTGGGCTGTCCGTCAGTTGTCGGGTGTTTGGCTACATACTCCTTGAGGACGCTTTCAAAATCTTGAACTGTTTTAATTTGCGGATAGCCCAGTTCCTTGAGAACTCTAAGCTGAACTTCAAAACCGCCCGTTGCATCAAAAACCTGTTCATCTACCCCGACATTGGTTGGAATTGAATAAATGGCCTGATCTTCCTTGCTGTATTTCATGCGGTTCATACTCTTGCTCATAACCTTTTTAATATTTGGAGCATATTTGTCGATAAGATCGGTCAAGTCAATAATCCCGCCTGCATCTACCAGCTTGCCCAGCTCTCCTTTGGCGTAGATGATGTCAGGGTATTGCCCGCTGGCCGCCATTAAAGAGATTTTGTCCTGTCCGCCACCGCTGCCTACATCAAATTCGGCATCAAGCGTAACCCCTGTTTTGGCGATAATTTCTTTCCCTACATCATCCTGCATGTTGTTCCAGTTCGGATTAGCATCAGCTCCAAAAAATGAAAACGTAATTGGACTGGAATCATCGCTGCTGCTGTCATTTCCGTTATTGGCAGTGTTGTTTTTTGTGCTGCTGCAGCCCGCCGATAGCAGCAGCATACTTGCTAACAACGCTATTCCGCATTTCTTGGGCAATTTCTGAATCATGGTCATCATTTCCCCCTTATAGTGTGTCAAGAGTGACTGTTTTCGTTATTAATTTTATCTTCTACGCCTATTGCAAACCTTGATTATCAAGTCATAAAACAGCATAATATGGACATAGACAACAATGGACTGGGTGGGAGCATTTTGAGTAATGTATATTTAAACTGGTTTACGACCGATGAGAAGTTCCCTTTTTTTATTCAATATGGGGGACATGAGGAAGAGATATCGCTTCACCAGCATGTGGATTTTTCCGAGCTGGTCATTGTTCTGAATGGTCATGCTACACATGTCGTCAATAATGAAGAATCTTTTATCAAGAAAGGGAATGCATTTGTCCTGAACAGCGGAACGCCTCATGCTTACAAGGCTCCACATGATTTTAAGATATGCAACGTAATGTACAAGCCGGATATGCTAAAGTCAGCCGGACCGGATCTCCGGTCCTTGAACGGTTATCAGGTGCTCTTCATTCTGGAGCCGTTCTACCGCAGCATTAATCCATATCAGAGCAAGCTGAACATGTCGATTACAAGTCTTGAATATGTCTCGGCGTTGGTGTCGGTCATGATTAAAGAATATGAGACCAAGCAGCAAGGCTATCAAACCATGCTCGTGTCACGGTTTATGGAGCTTATAGTATATTTGTCCAGGCAATATGACCATCAGGAGACCGGGGTAGACAACAGTCTGATGCATCTGGCCAGTGCAATTTCTTACATTGAGGATCACTATCTGGATCAAGTGACGCTTGAGGAGATTGCGGCCAAATCGGATATTTCCGTCAGACATTTGAACCGGATTTTCCAGGCATATTATCAGACAACACCGATTGCCTATCTTCACCGGCTGCGTTTGGAGCGGGCTTGCACCTTGCTAAAGCAAACGAACCGCTCCATTACAGATATTTCATACGAGTGCGGATTTAACGACAGCAATTACCTCACCCGCCAATTCAAAAAATGCTATGGTGTAACGCCGAAAGCATTTCGCAAAATGCAATAATAATTACTCAGTCACGTTATAATCGAACCAGTCAAATGAAGCAGGAGAAGGTTCCGGTGCTTCGGAAATTGCATACATGGCTGTCATTACTCCTACAAAGCCGCCCGCAATTTCGGTGGAGAGAAGATGGGTCTCGCCCCATCCCATTTCAATTGCGCCGGCTTGCAAGGTACGGACCGTTGCCACAAATTTCTCGGGCAGAGCCTGGAATTGAAGCACAATGGGCCCTTCAGGACAATCGCGGGTTTCCACCGTCTGCATTGAACCGACAGTCCGGCGGAAGATCAGCTTCTTGCGGCCTTGGACGGATTTTACTGCCAGATCGTAATGGTGCTTCTCATTCATATACATGGTTAAGCCCGCTTCTTCTCCCTCGTGCTTCGGATCGAACTCCAGCATAGTTTCCACATTGCAGGAAAAGTGACAAAGACGCCGGCCTACAAAGGTGGGTGAACCCACTTCATTTAATGTTGCCGCTTGTCCATGGAGGACAAGGAATCCCGGACGTTCTGCCAGCGACCAGCTTCCCTCAGCGGGGTTGCGCAAAAAAGTCCACAGCATATCCAGCTTAGCGGCATTGAAGTCGTCTCTGCGCGGCTTGTCTGGCCACGGCACTTGTGGCAGCTTGGGAGCATCCATCACCGGCTCAATATGCGTATCATTGCCTACAATGGGCCATCCGTCAGATGTCCAGCTCACAGGCGCCAGAAAAACCTCTCTTCCCAGATGATGTCCCATAGGATAGGATACCGGCCTTATCCCTAAGCATACAGCCCACCAGCTTCCGTCATGGGCTTCAATTAAATCTGCATGGCCTGTTGCATGAATGCCGTTCCCCATACTTCTATTCGTGAGAATCGGATTGCTTGGACAAGGTTCAAATGGCCCATAAGGATGATTGCTTCTAGCGATCGTCTCCATGTGTCCATATTCGGTTCCCCCTTCGGCAATCATCAAATAATACTGTCCGTTGATTTTGTATAAATGAGGTCCTTCGGGATGCGCCCCTCCAGTACCTTTCCAAATCAAACGGCTCTCTGACAGTGTGGCTCCGGTTTCAATATCAATCTCGCATTGGTAGATGCCGTTGCCTTCATCTCCGGTAGTTGGAGACTGTAAATATACGCGGCCGTCGTCGTCAAACATCAGGGAAGGATCAATGCCACCCCAGGCAATCTGCACAGGCTCTGACCAAGGCCCTTCCGGGTTCTGTGTCTTGACAAAGAAATTTCCGCCTCCGCTTACATTGGTCGTCACCATATAAAACCAGCCGTTGTGATAACGGAGGGTTGGTGCATAGATTCCGCCAGAACTCCATGCATTCGATAGTGGAACCTGTTTCTCTGTTGTGAGGCAATGGCCGATCTGCCGCCAATGGACCAGATCCTTGCTGTGAAAGATAGGGACTCCGGGAAAATATTCAAAAGAACTTGTCACTAAATAGTAATCATCACCGACACGGCAAATACTTGGATCAGGATGAAAACCCGGTATGACGGGATTGGTGTACTGCATATATCCGCGCTCCTGTCTATTTTTTATACAGATTGTTTAGCTCTCTCTGCTATTCCCACATTGTAGTATACTTTCACTTTGCCAAACCTTCATTTTCAAGTCATATGTTTAGCATGATCTAGACAATGCATATGGAAGACAGCTCACAAGAGGTTATTATTAACCCTTCGGCTTCTCTCCGCCAGCTTCACCTATCCAAATAGAGCCTATCCACAAGATGGCACCGATCAGTTGCTGTAAACTCATCTTTTCTCCTACAACAAGAGTAGAAATTAATAATGAGGTTAGGGGGGCGATATAGCTCATTACGGCGATGCTTTGGCCTTTTAATCCTCTCATTCCAGCAAAGAACATATAGAATCCAACCCCGCCATGGAAGATTCCCAGCACAAGCATCAATATAACCGTGTTACCGGTGACCAAAGAGAAATTGAAGCCCTCCGTGAATAGCACAAATGGAAATAGCATCGCAACCGACAAGCCAAGCTGCAGAAGTGTATTTGCAAGCCCGTCCAGCTCCCAGATAAACTTGTTGACCAGCGTTAAGACGGCGTAGAAACCTGCTGCAATTAGTCCATAGCCGATACCAAGCAGATGATTCTCGGTTGTTCCTATCCCGCTGTTTTGCATGATGAGGTACAGTCCCAGTAAAGCAATGCCTATACATAGGGCCTTTTTGAGGGACAATTTTTCTTTTAATACTAAAGGTGAGAGCATGATGACCAGAACTGGCGCAAAATAATAGCTCAATGCCGCATTGGCAATTGTTGTTTCCTTGTAAGCCTGAAATAGAAAGAATCAGTTGCCGCTTAGAGCAACACTTGCAATGAACAGAGCGACGGCATTCATTTTTACCCTCTGCCCAAATACCTTCTGTTTCGTCCATATAAAGACTACAAGCAGGAACAGGCAGCCGATTAAACTTAAGAACAACGCGATTTTACTCGAAGACATGTCTATATATTTTGCAAATACACCAACTGCGCCGAAGATAATCATTGACAGCACGAAATACAATTTTTCCTGTACGATACATTCCCGCTTTCTACTAATATGTTTCATTTGTAGTTAACTGATTTATAATGTAACATTTTCTTTGTTATTACAAAAACGAATATTTATCATATTAATGATGACAAAACCAGATGATTGGAGCTGGACATTAGCATGGACATGAACATCCAGAAATATTTAGCATTAGTCAAAACAGTTGAGTACGGTAGCTTTACAAAAGCGGCCGAAGCCCTAAACTATTCACAGTCGGGTATCAGCCGGGTTAATTCGAATTGGAACATTTTCAAGTGTGGCTACCCATTGGCTTCCGAATATCATCAAAGAATTCCAAATAAAATATCCCCATGTTGAATATGAGCTTTTGCTTGGCGACTACTCGGAAATCGAAAACTGGATTTTAGAAGGGCGCGTGGATTGCGGTTTTTTAAGGCTCCCCACACATCCCAAACTGGATACGGTCTTTTTGGAGCAGGACAGACTGCTTGTAATCTTGCCAGAAAATTACCCGCTGGCCGATTGTGAACGTTTCCCTGTTAAAGCTTTAAGTGAATACCCGTTTATGCTCTTGGAAAAAGGTGAGAAAGCTGAAATTTCTGAGATTTTTGAGAGGTGTAGTATAGAACCCAAAGTACAATTTACAACATGGGATGATTATGCCATTATGTCGATGGTATAAAGCGGGTTAGGGATCAGTATTATACCTGAGCTTATTCTGAAGCGCACTCCATACCCGATTGTTGTGAGAGAACTTGAAGTTCCAGCTTATCGCAGGATTGACCTTGCAATGAAAGATAAAGAATCTGTTTCACTCGCGGTTAAGCGATTTTTAGATTATCTGCCATACAGAAGTATTCCTGAAAAAAACTATTTTATGGCCTAAACAAATAGGTGTTCCATTAGGCAGATGAAAGTCAGGCTTTAAGAGAACAACATCCCCCTTTTCGGGTATCCCTACGAGCACTAATACCTCGGAATTAAATCCGGCTATACGGCGCGGAGGAAAGTTGACTATCCCAATTACTTGCTTTCCTATAATATCCTCATCTTCATATCGTTTTGTGATTTGGGCGCTGGACGATTTTATTCCGATTTCTTGGCCAAAATCAATCTCCACTGAGGCAAAACTGATAAAGGCATCGGAAAATAAAGAAAAAGTATCGCCCCATTTGTTATACAGCAGTGACGGATTACTCGCTGTACGGAAGTAGCTTTTAGCACATGGTGATATAAAAACGATGGAACAGGAGATTTTAATCCATACGGGGATTAATTCAGTTAGCAAGCGAGTAAACATGCGAAAACATAACTTTATAGTAGGAGTGTGAGATATGAAAAAAACATTAATGGCTTGTACTATGATAATGTTGATGCTAGCATCGGCTTGTGGAAATGTTGAAACGATATCAAATCCAAATACTTCTAGTGAGCCTACACCTGAAACGGAAGAGTCTATTATTCCAAAAAACACATCCGAATATTGTACTGTAGAACGTATAAGTTTGGATAGTGAAACTGAAAAATATTTCTATGGAACTTGGAAAGTTGAGAAGCTTTTAGGATTTGCAAATTCATATAATGATGCTTCTGAATATCCAACAGGGCAAAAATTTATTGGAGATGAAATTATAATCAATAAAGATTTTTTTTCATCAAAAGGACTAAATAACTATAAAAAATATCAATATGAACTAAAAAGTCCACTATATCAGATTACAGCGACATGCTATAATTCTGACTCTTTTTATAGATTTTATAAAATAGATATCCCAGACTTAAATATAAATGATGAAGTAAAAGCAATAGATATAAGTGACCCTTCTACAAAACGTAGCATACCTGTAAGTGTAAGTTTTTTTGTAGTTAATAACGATAGGCTTATCTTGTTATCAGAGGCAACTATTTTTGAGCTTAAAAAAATTACTGATTAAATGAATTAAGTTTATGTAATAAGTTCTGTGCTAATAAAGTTGCTTCTTCATTTCTTCTTTTTTATAAATTTCTATCATATGAAAATGTTTTGCTGACTAATTACAAAGAGAACGCCCGGTTAAGGACGCTCTCTTTGATTTAATCGAACCGGTACGTCCAGAATTGTTCTGTCCCGAACCGGTACCGGATCTCCTCATCTGTCAGTTCCCGGTTCCCAACGAGCTCCGCTGCCTGGAATTGCGTACGGTGTGCCTGAATTGAGGCCATTTTCTTCGCCAGGAATGCGGTTACGTCTACGGTTACATCTGCTTTCCCGATCATCTGCTCGTGATTGCTGGAGAACGCGTTGCAGTGTACAAGCGGCCGCTCTCCTACAGGGAGTTGGCTGATCGTCCGGATGACAGCGGCTCCTGTAGCATCGTGATCAGGATGCACACTGTACCCTGGATAGAATGTGATAACTAGCGACGGGTTGAGTTCCTTGAGCAGCGCTTTGACGGTATTGTCCAGCAATTGCTGGTCTTCGAACTCGATCATTTTATCGTGGAAGCCAAGCATCCTTAAGTCTTGAATGCCAATTGCATTGCTAGATGCTGTAAGTTCTTCCTTACGGATACCCGGTAAGGTGACACGGCTCGCGAACGGCGGAATCCCCATGTTTCGCCCCATCTCCCCTAAGGTCAGACAAGCATAGGTAACCTCAGCACCGCCTTCTATGTACTTTGCTAATGTCCCTGCTGCAACGAATGATTCGTCGTCGGGATGGGGGAACACAACTAAAATGCGCTGATGTTCAGCTCGTGTAATATTCATGACTTCTCCTCTGCTTTTCATCAGAACTTTTCCCGGCTTAGTTGCAGCGCAACCATTAACTTTCCTTGACCGTCGTGCCCAGCCATGATGAGCCGTTCGTTATCTAACTCATCAACGTGTGTAAGGCCCTCCGCATAAATCCAGCCCTGTGTTGTCTTTAAGCCTACCCGGTATGGACCTGTGCCGGAGATGGAGCCCTGTGTATATCGCACAACCGCATTGGAAATAAACGCTGACGCCGGGTGCCGGGTACTGTCAAGGTGACTGGTGTAGGCGCCTGTTGTGACTTCAAGGTGTACGTAGAGATCCTGACCGGCAAGACGGTCGATCTGACTCTGTATCTCTGTTGGATGAATCAGTTGCATGGCAACCTCCTTGTGTGTGATAACGTGAAGTATGGTGTTATTTTAACACAAGTTCAGTAGAATAGTCTTATAGTGTCTAAGTACCCCGCAAAGCCGACCCGCCATCCAAAAAGTTGTTAGTAGTATTATAATATCGCTCAAGGGCTACTCCGTATTTAGTAATCGTAAAATTCACCTGCCAAACTTCAATCCCTTTGTTTATACATTGCTGCACCTGTGTCTTGATATAGTCAGAGTTAGGGGAATTCCCGGGAACGGTGTAGCTGGAGCAGGGATAGATAAAGCATGACAATAAAATAGCGCGCTGATGGTTTTCTAGACTGTTGGCAAGCTCATTAATATGCTTAAGAAAGCGGTCTGTAGATTTAAAAGGAGTTACTTTTTTCCTTTTGATATGCGGTGGATAATCTACCATTAAATTCTGCAAAGGTGTCTTGACCTCTAAGTAGGTATCCCCTACCAAGAAATCTAATTTGGATTGTCCTAACCACCGTTCGCGCTGTACATCATCATAATCGGAAACCATTTCCGGAAATTGACGGTTCATTAAAAAATGCTCGACATACCGGTTAGCAGCATTTTGATTAATGCCTATCCATGTTTTGTGTTCTTGTTGTGGCGGGTCCAGAGATACTGCCTCCACTGTAAATGGTGTCTTTCTATTTGCACTTTCGCTACTAGACAGAAGACAGGGGATTCCAGTTAAATCCAATTCACCGATTCTTCCTGTGGTCGGGCAATGGCATCTAACCCGCTCATCTTCAACCTGTACATCCATTGTAAACTGGCTATTCCGCTTCACAATCATTCCCTCTATGAGCGGAGAAGGAAAATAAATATCCGTATCATTCATAAAGCAGTCCACCTTCACACAGATAATTAGAAAATGAAAAAACTTGAGAAGTAACGCTAAGTACCCGCTCTTCTCTTTTGAAATATTACAAAAACGCTACTGACATCAGTGTGTCAGTAGCGTTTTGTATTCTTCTAATCCTGTTGTAAAAACGTCCGGGTCCGCTCAAGCTGCGGGCTGCCAAAGATCTGCTCCGGTGTTCCCGTTTCGGCAATCTCCCCGTTGTCCATGAAGAATACACGGTCCGCTACATCGCGGGCAAAGTTCATCTCATGCGTGACGATCATCATCGTCATATTCTCCTCCGCAAGCTGGCGGATAACCCGCAGCACCTCGCCGGTCAGTTCGGGATCAAGCGCGGACGTCGGTTCGTCAAACAGCAGAATGTCCGGGTTCTGCATCAGCGCTCTGGCAATAGCAACCCGCTGCTTCTGCCCGCCCGACAGCATGGAGGGGTACACGTCGGCCTTATCGGCTAGGCCCACCTTGGCGAGCAATTCCTTGCTTTTGGCGGTAATATCCTGAATACTCTCCCGCTTAAGCGTTCTCGGGGCAAGCTCCAGATTTCCCCGTACGCTCAAGTGGGGGAACAGATTGAAGTGCTGAAACACCATGCCCATGGTCGCGGTAATCTCCCTGATGTCTGCGCCACTGGCGTATTTGCCGTTCTCTACCAGCGGCTTGCCGTGGATTAAGATGCTTCCGCCGGTAACCTCCTCCAGATGCACAAGACTGCGGAGCATCGTGCTTTTTCCGGAGCCGGAAGGCCCGATTACCGCCACGACTTCTCCCGGATTGACATCAAAGGTTATCCTTTTCAACACATCAAGACTGCCGAAGGCTTTCTGCAATTGTTTGACTTCAATCATACTACTCATAGTTGGACAGCCCTTCTACTCAAATTTGAAACGTTTCTCCAGTGCCTTGAAGAACAGCGTCAGGATTAGTGTCATCAGCAAATAAATAACGCCGGCTACTACAAATGGGGTCACCGTAAAATCACGGTTCACCGCCGTCTTCGCGTAATTCAGCAGCTCCGGTACGGCTACGGCATAGAGCAAAGCGGTGTCCTTGACCAGGGTTATCGACTCATTGGCAACCGCAGGCAAGGCGATCCGGAACATCTGGGCGAGAATTACCTTGCGCAGGGTCTGCCATTTGCTGAGTCCGAGAACCTTGGCCGCTTCATGTTGTCCTTTATCAATCGAGAGCAGCCCGCCGCGGAAAATCTCGGCAAAATAAGCGCCATAATTAAGGATAAAACCAAGACTGGCTGCGACGAAGCGGTCCATGACCAGATACTGGCCGATCACCGGAATCTGGGGCAGGCCGAAGCAGAAGAACAGCAATTGCAGCAGAAGCGGAGTTCCGCGCATAACGTAAATATAAGTGTGTGCGATCCAGGCCAGTGGTTTGATGGTGCTCTTGGCCATCAGCGTCACCAGCATCCCAAGCGGAATGGATATCACGATGACAATCAGGAACAGCAGAACGGTCGTCCGCGCACCCTCCAGCATTGGTCCGGCAATCTTAATAATATAATCCATATTCATTTCTACAACCGACTCCTATGGGTAACCATCTTAGTTTAGTACTTTGTTCTCTCCGAACCACTTCTTGGAAATTTCGGCAGCCTTTCCGTCACTGCTCAGTTCGTCCAGAGCCTTCTGCAGCTCAGTCAGCAGCGCTTCATTGCCCTTCTTAATCCCGATGCCGTATTGCTCAGGTGCAAGCGATTCATTCAGCAGCTTGTAAGTACCCGGTTCCTTGGACATGTAGTATTTAGCCACCACTTCGTCAATGACCACTCCATCCAGCCGTTTGGACTTCAGATCCGTCAGGGCAAGCACATTGTCCGGGAATTCGGATACAGTGGCAATCTTTGCCTTGACCGGGCTGGAATTCAGGGCGTCGGCAGCCGATGAAAGACTTTGCAGTCCGACTTCTTTTCCCGCCAGATCATCCAGCTTCGTTAGCGGCGAATCCGCCAGCACAACAACAACCTGGCTGTTCTCCAGATAAGGCTTGGTAAACAGCACCTTCTCCTTACGCTCGTCCGTAATGGTGTATCCGTTCCAAATCATATCAATGCGTCCGCTGTTCAGCTCCGATTCCTTGGACGACCAGTCAATCGGCTGGAAGGTAACCTCCTTGCCCATTTTCTCAGCCGCTGCTTTTGCATAGTCTATATCAAAGCCGACAATTTCATTGTTGTCATCTCTGAAGCCCATCGGGGCAAACTTGTCATCTATACCAATTACCAGCTTGCCGTCCTTGCCGCTTGAACCGGAGCAGCCCGCTATTACTGCAATTGCCATAACTATTAATAATACCAATAACCCCTGTCGTTTCATCTCTCTAATCCCCCTAGTAAGTACACACAGTATCGCGCGCTTTAGTTCGTTAACACGTTATCAGGTTATCATAATAACATATCATGTGAGCTGCGTCGATAGCTGCATAATGATAGAAATGCAAAAAGTGACTCTCTGCGGAAGAGAGCCACTTTGTTTACGCATATGTTCCTTTAAATTGCTACATCTTATAAATGTATTTGACCTTGTTATTGATGAAGTATAAGTACACGTTGCCGTAGACGAGATATCCCAAATCTTCATTAATGCTGTCAGGATCACCCCAGGCAAGGAAAACCTCCGCCGGGTTCATGCCGACGATGACCCGTTCTTCACGGATAGCCGCCCATGCTTTATCGCTGATGGTAGTGACGCTGCGCGGATTTTTAAAATAAAAAAGTTTGGTAATGGATTCATACCGGTTACCGCCCGGCTCTATCTTCATATTGATATCCTGCCCATTTGCCCGGCGGATGATGATCTCCAGATTTCCATTATTAGGATTGGAACGAAGGTCTTTGATCGAAGCCTTCTCCATGTTCTTAAAAGGGCTGTTGGCAATTTCCGAATTTATCACCCATACCGTCTGCCCGTTAAAGAAATTCCTCAGTGCTTGGAGCAGTTCTCCGGTGTACAGGGTATAGTTCTCATACGTGTCCAAATCCAGTGTCCAAATGGTTCCTGCTTCATTCTGCATGGTGAAGGTCAGGCTGACATTATCATACTGGACATCCGTCACCCAATGGCTTCCCGGGTGCCCGTACAAGTAGACCTTTTTGCCGACAGCAAGGCCCATGGTTCCGGGAAGCTTACTGATTGCGTACAGCATGCTATTGCTCTTTGTTTTGCCCTCCTCTGTGCTCCAGATAAACAAAGATGCCGCGCTGGAGGCGTATTTACCGTCAATGGCTCCCAGCTTAAGCAGCGTTTTGAAGGCGACATAATTGGAATTGTTGTACAGGACTGAATTGTCCTTGCTTAGCTTGGCGCTTCCTTTGCTGCCGCTAATGGTTACAACAGAGCCGGCAGAGGCAACAGAAATATCCGGGATTTGATTCAAAAGCTTCACCGGCACATAAGAAGAACCGTTGACGAGCACTGACTTGGACGCCGAGATGATGAGCTTGCCGTCTACAAACGTTGAGATTTCCTCATATGACGGTGCAGCGGCTGCGGAAGCCCGTCCGGTACCGGCAGGATAACCCAGACCGATCAAGAGCAGCAGGGTGGTGAGCAGCATTACAATTTTTTTCATAGATGTTCTAATTCCTTCCCCCAATGTATGTATGCTGTCCGGCTGAATGCCGGAACAGCTCAATATGATTTCGACGGGAGACCAATAATTTCCTTCAAAATAGTTGATTATTCCCTATAAGCTGACATTAATTTTAATGGAGTCCCAATCCATTCTTAGCCTGTTGTTTCCCTGACTCAAGTATGCTGTCGCGCTGGAGGGTCTCAGTGCTTCACCTGAAGATTCTCCAGCCCCCACGGTTATTAAATATAAAGTTTATTGGGTATAAACTATAATATGCTATATTCACAGGTCCGGTTTTTCCTGCTAACATCAATTGTAAGCGGTTAAATAAGCGAATGCTTCCGAAGTGGTGAAGCATTGCTGACAAAAATATTAGGAGGAACTAACGTGACCAAGCCCGTGCAGCAAAATGAGCCAATTGTAACACATATGTATTCCGCGGACCCTTCCGCACATGTATTTGAAGGCAAAATTTATATTTATCCCTCCCATGACCTCGATCAAGAGATGATCTCTAATGACAACGGCGATCAATACAATATGGAGGATTATCATGTTCTGTCCCTGGAGGAAGAAGGCTCCGTTTGCGTAGATCACGGCGAAGCGCTTCATCTGAAGGATGTTCCATGGGCCAAGCAGCAAATGTGGGCTCCCGATGCCGCTTACAAGAATAATACCTACTATTTGTATTTTCCGGCGAGGGACCATGACGATATCTTCCGGATTGGCGTAGCGACAAGCGCCTCCCCTTCCGGGCCGTTTAAGCCCGAACCGGACTATATTCCCGGCAGCTTCAGCATTGATCCCGCCGTACTCGTCGATGACGATGGCAAAGCTTATATTTACTTTGGCGGTCTGTGGGGAGGTCAGCTTGAAAAATGGCAGACCGGCACGTTTATCGGGGATGCCGAGGGGCCGGATGCAGCAGCACCTGCACTTGGGCCAATCGCAGCGGAATTGAGCGAGGACATGCTGAGCTTCAAGAGCGAACCCAAAGAATTATCCATTGTCGATGGGAACGGCGATCCGATCCTTGCCGGCGATGAAGAGCGAAGATATTTCGAAGGTCCATGGGTACATAAATATAATGGTTATTATTATCTTTCTTATTCCACTGGCACTACCCACACTATCGTCTATGCTATCAGCAAAAATCCGCTTGGACCTTATGTATATCAAGGCAAGATTCTCACACCGGTGGTAGGCTGGACAACGCACCATTCCATTGTTCAATTTAAGGAAAAATGGTATCTGTTCTACCATGACAGCTCCTTATCCGGGGGGGCCGACAATAAGCGCTGCGTGAAATTTACGGAGCTGAAATATGGCGATGACGGCACCATTCAAACGATCCATCCATACAAGGATGCCATAGTGTAGATACAGAACAAGCGGCTGTGCCGCCTTTCGAGGCGGGCACAGCCGTTTCTGTGTTAACTTTGAGGTATGCTGTCCACAACATATTCGAAAAAATCAAAATCGGCGTAGTGCCGGTGCTTCACACGGTCGGCACAGGTCAGGCCAACAAAGCTGCCTGTAAACTCGCCATACCTGCTGTATTCATCAGAGAATTTAGTGGTATCGAAGTTATCTCCTATTCGTGCATACACTGTGCCGTCATAACTCCATTCGAACCAAAGCCTGCGGTCTCTGATATTCAGACGCAAATAAACCGGAACGTCATCTACGGGTACACGGGTGCTCAATAACTCGGCCTTCTCCCCATTCTCCAAATGAATAATGGACAAGGCGCTTTGTCCTAGCGTTTCGCTGTAGTATTTTCTCAAATTGATATAGTTCATGTTGTCATAATACAAAATCAGTCCGGCGCTATGCTGAGGCACTTCAGGCGTGAACTCCATTTGGGTTGTCACCATTGCATATACGGATGTCAGTTTGCGGGCCAATATGCTTACCTTATTAAGAGAAGTTCTTGATTCCTGACCGCGGATTCTCACATAGCCTGGACGCGCCTGAACATCTGCGAAGCTGCCCGGCATGATTCTTGGCGCATAATATTGTATCCCCAATTCCTCTGAATCAAAATGATCCAATGAAGGCAGCTCCTTCACCGGATATTCCGGCAACTGGCTCTCAGGCACGTATTCCTTGGCGAGATTAGTACCATCCTCCATCCTGAGCCACCCGTCAGCGGTCCATGCCATTTTCTGAATGGCTGTCTCGCGTCCCAGCGTACACCGAAGCTCCGGTACGAACGGCCGTGCACACAGGTGCACTAAATACACTTCACCAAGCTGAGTTTCCACATAGCTCCCGTGACCTGCTTTTTGCAGCACAGCATCCGGGTTGAAATATTTAGGCTTTAGATGATCCGGGTCATGTCTTTCATAGAAGTCGCCCGGTATGGAGGTCACGATTGGATTCATTGGATCTTTTAAGTAGGGCCCCCACACGTTTTCGGCTCTTCCCATAGTTACACTGTGACCATACCCGGTACCGCCTTCAGCGCACATAAGATAGTAATACTCCCCGCGTTTTGTGAGATGCGGTGCTTCAATACAGCCTCTGTCGGTGCCGCCTGTCCATATTCTTGTTGGATAACCTACGATTTCTTTACGCTCCGGGGAATACTCTGCGAGACAGATCGCACCCGGCTTTTCGTAGCCCTCCCGGGTCTCCCATTCCAAGGATACAATCCACTTCTTCCCATCCCCGTCATGCAGGATTGAGGCGTCAAACCCGGACGAATGCAGATATACCGGCTCACTCCACGGGCCTGTGATGTCTTTTGAAGTAATCAGAAAATTATCGACATCAAAGTATCTCGCATTCATGGAATTCTTGACACCGTATACAACGTAGAACAGCTCTTCCTTTTCACTGTAGGTCAGCGAAGGCGCCCAGATGCCTTTGGCGGAAGGCAGCTTCTTCAGATCCACGGCAGTATCATCTGTCAGCACATGTGTGTACAGCTCCCAATTCTTCAGATCCTTGGAATGATAAACCGGAATCCCGGGGAACCACTCAAATGTAGATACCGCAAGGTAATAATCGTCGCCTTTTCGGCAAATGCAAGGATCGGGATTAAATCCGGGAAGTATAGGGTTTCTGATCATTTATTGGACTCCTTCCTAACGCTCTACGGGATACCAGCCAAGGCTTACAGATTTACCTAAATCCCAGCTATCCCATCCGATCCAGCCTGGCTCATTAACCGTGTCCAACAACAATTTATAGTTCCAATAAAAATGGCCGCTGATTTTCTTCCACGCTTCCAGTTGTACTGTCGCAACCTGGCTGTACAGCTCTCTTCGGCTGTCGGCATTCAATTTGTCTTCACTGGCTCCAACGCCGTTAACCGGTGACAATCCCCCTGCGGTGTCGATCCCGCAGCCATAGGAATTGAACAGGCTCCACTCCCCGCAGATGATTGGGAAATACTCCTGCATTTCCTCAATATCCTTGCTGAAATACTCTTCGACAAATTTTGTATACCCTTCGGGAGATTGCTCGCAGCCGTACACTTCAGCCATCATCAAATATTGATGCGTGTCCAGCACGACATTTATAAATTCTGCTTCTCTCATGAAGTCCTTCCATGCCTTCAGCTCGAAACCATCATGAATGACAATCACCTTGTCCTCGGGAAGATAACGGCGCATTCTGCGGTAAGCGTCTACATAGAATGAGCGCAGAAATTCCAAGGTAATCGGCGCACTGCCTGCCGCCAGCTCCGGATCTACCGGTGTATACCGGCCCTGAATATCCATTGCATTCCAGGTACGCTCGGTAATCGGCTCATTCAGAACCCCTATGCCCCAGAGACTGGAGTGTGTGCCGTATCGCGCGGACAGCTTTTCAAGCAGGTTCAGCGCAAATTCTACACTCTCAGGCTGCTGTGCCCATCTGCATACCCCGGAAATGCCTCCATTATCGAACCCATTCTGGCTTCCCGGCACAGTGTGAAGATCAATCAGTATTTTTATATTGTATTTCTCTGCCCATGAGAAGGCTTTATCCAGCTCTTCTACACAACCGATGAATGGCGGACAATCTCCCATAATAAAGTACGGAACAGGGATGCGCACCGCGTTCATTCCAAAAGAACGAATCGTTGCAAAATCCCGCTCTGTGATATATTCGCGGCGGTGCAATTGAATACGCGCCTCATAGACCTCGCGGGAAAGCTGGGTTGGCAGATAGTACTCATCCTCAGCCGTAGTCCCTTCGAAAAGCCCCGGACTCATCCACTTCTCTAGCACCAGCCAATTTCCAAGATTTACACCATTAATATACATACAAGTGCCCCCTTCTGGACTGCAAATGGTAGGTTATAAATAAAGTGTAGTTGGCCGGCAGTCTATCATATATCACAAATTACATAAATATATCATGGAACTCAGTTTTTATTTTTGGTAGACTACTGTTGAGCGAAGGGGGAAGTTATATGAGTGCCTATCCTATGAGTGAGGACATATTGCCGGACAACAAAATCGCTACCCAGGCAGAGCAAGCTGTGAATAAGCACTTTTCACATATATTGTTTCAAAATCAGGAAGTAGGAAAAATGCACAATCCATACGATCAGGAGGTCCGGGAAATCAGCAGTATTCGCAGCGGGGATGTTAAGCAGCTCGAAAAAAGCATAAGCGAGAATATCAGCGGTCATTATGGTGTGCTCGCCAAAGACAATCTTCGATCCATAAAAAATATATGTATTGTGGTAATCACACTGGCAAGCCGTGCCGCTATTGAAGGCGGGGTTACTCCTGAGATCGCTTATTCACTTAGTGACAGCTATATCTACACAATTGAAGAGTTATCTGACCCGCAAACGATACAGCGGCTATGCCGCAGAGCAGAGTTCGAGTATACCCGGATGGTTCATCACATCAAACAACAGCGATCCGGCAAACCCGCAATGAAGAGCAGCAATCCCCGGGTTAAGCAGTGTAAGGACTATATTTTCAAACATCTTCATGAGAAAATCAGCATTAAAAATATTGCCGAAGAACTAAAGATGAATGCAAATTACTTGGCAGAGCTGTTCAGTCAAAGCGAGGGGATCACCATCAGGGATTTTATTATGCAGGAAAAAGTAAGCCTGGCTAAAAATCTGCTGATTTACTCAGAGTATTCATACAGTGAAATCGCAACCAGCCTGGGCTTCTGTTCCCAAAGCCACTTTGGACAAAATTTCAAAGAGGTAACTCGGCTCACACCGCGACAGTATCGTGAAGTATATGGTGTCAAGAGGTCTGTCTAGGGTTTATAATTCCGTAATGAATAAGGTCCTCGAATTTATTTTCTTTAAAGACATGCTGCTGTAATAATACGCCTTCTTGCACCATGCCCGATTTCTGCATAACCCGTCCAGAGCCTGGATTTGAAGCGAAATATCTTGCATATACTTTGTGGTAGTGCTTTTCTGAAAAAGCAAACTGAGTGACCGCTTTTGTTGCTTCAGTTGCATATCCGTTACCCCAGTTCTCCTCCCCTATCCAATATCCAAGCTCGCCATTTCTGTGTGTTAGGTTATTGGTGAGTCCTATGGCTCCATAAAGCTCGTTAGTACTTTTGTCAGTAATGGCGAACTCATAGGACTTATTATTGTTGAAATGTTCTTCATGTGTCTGAATCCAGGATACTGCACAATCAATGGGGTATGGATAAGGCAGAGTCAATGTGCTTTTGTAAATATTGTAGTTATTGCAGAGCCCGGTGACACGTTGTGCATCGGACAATTCGAATGGTCTTAAAATCAATCTTTCGGTAGTAAGTGTTCGTTTCTCTTGATCGTACATTGATTTACCTCCGCCTAAGAATATAAATTGAACTATAGATTATCATATCTTGGTCTGGTCGTAACTGCGGGGAATGTTTGGACTTCCGGCCGCTGTTGTCTGCAGATTTCTTGATTGTTACCGCTCTTCGCGGTTGAAATCCGCAGACAAAGGCGGACGCTATCGCTCCGTAAGTATCCAAACTTCCCCTCCGTCACTTCGGCCCTTTATATATTTTCTTTAGTTCAACTTACATATTTAGTCGTTACATGAGTTCGTGCCGGCTCCGCCGTCGGTTCTGGAAGGTGACAATCTCCCGCAGCCCCGCCTGCTTCAGCATCTGTAGCTGCTGTTCCGTATAGCCGCCGAGGTCGTCAGGAAAGTGGGCATCGGTTGAGGTCGTGAGAAGCACGCCTTTGGCTGCCAATACCCCGAGAAAAGCTGGACTTGGGCACATTTCCTTGATCGGATAGCGGTACACCATTCCGGCGTTGATCTCGGTGGCCGTGTCATGCGCAATTAGCAGGTCTGCAATCCGCTCATACATCGGCAGCAGCCGCTGCTCGTCCGGGCGGTAGCTGAAGGCCTTGAGGTTATCAAGGTGGGCAACAATATCGAACAAGCGCGACGAAATCGCCCCACCGACAAGCTCGAAGAACCGGGTGTAGAGAGCTTCCAGATCGAATTGTTCAAAATGCTTCTGCGTTGCCGGATTGTCAAAGCCCCAGCCATCTACAAAATGCACCGAGCCGATGACATAGTCGTACGGCTGTTCCGCTAAGATCCCGCTTAGCTCCTGCTCGCAGCCCGGGAAATAATCGGCTTCAATGCCGAGCCGCAGCTCAATTCCTTCCCGCTGCCATTTCTCCTTCTGGCTCTGAATGCAAGCTACAAAACCGTCCACCTCTGCCATGCACACCTGCTCCAGCCATTCCCGCTGCAAGCGGCCTATCGGGCTATCATCCAGAAGCATGTGCTTCTCGTAATAGGCTTTGTATTCCGTGAACCGGTATAGATGATCGACGATGCCGACAGTGTGCATACCGAGCTTCTTGGCTTGCTTCAGATACAAGTCCAGCCACTCATCGGTATAAGCCCCGCCTGAAATGCGCCGTTCGAGCAGACGGAAGCTTTCCTGCATCCAAGCCAGTGTGTGCATTTTCTCGCCGCTATCAGTCATAGCTGTCAGGCTCTCCAGCGTACGCTGCAGCCATCTCGGCGAATACGGCCCTTCTTCCAGATGAAGATGAAAATCTACTTTCATTTCATAAGCCCTCCTGATGTGTTCCTATCAATGCTAGTCAATGACGCTGCCATCCTCCAGCCTGATCCATGTCTCGAAGCGCCGCTCCCCTTCCAATAGCTGAATGACGCGCGCGCCCCGCTGGAGCGCCCCGTATGTGTTATGCCCGGTAACCCGGCCGTAGGCCAGCTTAATTCCGTGCAGATCACCTATGTAATCATTGTCATGATCGTGCCCGGCGAAGGCTGCCATCACATCCCCCGCTTCCAGCATCGCCGCGAACCAGCCGCTGTTCACTTTGGAGCAGCAGACCATTTCGCCTTTTCTCCCCGCTACGCTGCCCGATTGCCACACTTCATGATACTCGGGAATGGGAATGTGCATAAAAGCCAGTGCAGGCAGCACCCTGCCGTTTCTCTCCCTAATCTTGGCTGATTCCCGGGTATACCAGGCGACCTGATCGGGATGAATCCAGGCATATCCACCGATTGCTTCAGGCGCATATTCACCCGAATCCACGAAATACAGCGCTGCTGCTTCCCGGTCTCCCGAATGGCTGAAGAGCGACAGCACGTAATTGCCTGTACCGTGGATCTCTTCCGGCCCGGCTTCAGCCATACAGAACTCATATTCTGTCAAAATCTCCTGCAGCTCCGGCCGGGTCACTCCCTTCTCCGAATCGTGGTTGCCATAGATCACGGCAAAGGGCGTTGCCGCCCGTGCCGCAATCTCAATGACCCGGCGAAAGGTAGCCTTGGGGTCGACCGTATCATGGCTGTAAATCAGGTCGCCGCTGAACACTGCCAGATCCGGCTGCTCGGTTTCCATAATGCGTTTCATAAGGGCCAGTGTCCGGGCATCGTGCTCCGGGTTGATCCCGTCTTGAAGATGAATATCGGTAAATTGCACAATCTTAAAGGTTCCATCCGCGTGGAAGGAAAGGCGCCGCTTGTTCATTTTGAACCTCCTGGGATTCAAATTCTCGTCTTCGAGCTTTTCGTGTTGTTTTATGTGTTTTTAAGTTGTTTCTTGTGTTCTTTTATTTAAAAATAGCATTAATAGACAAAAGAATGCAAGAGAAACTTTCTTGCCTAAGAACGATTCGCCGGGATCTGGAGGCTTTGAAATGCCTTGACTCCTTCTGCAAAGCGCCGTAATCCATCTTCAAGACGAGCTTTCGGACAGGCGTAGTTCATTCGAAGGAACGTGCTGCCGTTTCCGCCAAACATGGACCCTTCCGAAACATACAGCCCCGTTTCTTTTCTTAGATATTCGCATAAGGCTTTTGTATCCCGGGTTACAGCCCTGCAATCTATCCAGGCCAAATAGGTGGCTTCCGAATGAATGACTTCAAGCTCCGGGAGCTGACTTGCTATCAAATGTTCAAGAAGCTGCCTGTTCTCCATTAGATAGCTTAATAATGCATTAAGCCAAGGTTCGCCTTCTGTAAATGCTGAAATGGCCGCTTCAATCGCAAAAGCATTAGGTTCAGCAGCCTCATCTGTATTAATCCCCCGATTTACGAGCGCCCGTAGTCCCGGATTCGGCACGATAATACTCGAAGATTGTATTCCCGCAAGATTAAATGCCTTCGTTGGCGCTACACAGGTGATGCAATGCTGGGCAATTTCTTCTGAGACCGATGCAAAAGGAGTATACCGATATCCGAGATGGGTTAGATCACAATGAATTTCATCGGACAGGATAAGGACATTGTGTTTGATGCACAGGTTTCCCGCCTTTTGCAGGTCATCGTTGTCCCAGACCTTGCCGATTGGATTATGCGGATTGCAGAAAATCATCAGCGTGGTTTCGGGGGCAGCCAGCTTTTCTTCCAGGTCGTCAAAATTAATTGAATACGTATGCTCCGAATATACCAACTCACTTACGAGAACGTTTCTCTGATTATTTACAATAGAGTTGTAAAAGATATTATATACAGGGGCCAGCACCAGCACATTGTCACCGGCCGTGGTCATTTTGCGCACGATGGAGGAAATCGCCGGCACCACACCTGTGCAGAACATTATCCATTCGTGATGAACATGAAAATGATGTCTCCTGTCCCACCACTGGGCAACCGCCTCATAATAGGCATCCGGCACGGAGGTATAGCCAAAGATACGGTGGTCTAACCTTCGTTGAAAGGCCTCGATCACTTCAGGGGATGTCTCAAAGTCCATATCCGCTACCCACATGGGCAGCTCCTTGGAGCCAACGTCCCATTTATACGAGTTTGTGCCGAAGCGGTTCGTCATTTTATCAAAATTATAATTCACAAGGTTCACCTGCCTGCTCCAGCTCATACCGGGTATTTGCGGCAGGGATATCTTCATCATCCAGGATCAGTTCGCCGATGTCCTTCGCCTTAATCCTTCCGGCCATCGGGTTCTTCACACTGTCAATCTTTGTTGCCGTATCCACATCAATCGTCGAATATTCAAAGGCCAAATCCGTATGGATGAGCTTTCCCTGCTTAATGACCAAATGATCCATATAACACATGCCTTGATTGCTTTCAATGGTACAGTTGATAAAGGTGATATTCTTGGAGTTCCAGCCGAGATACTCGCCAATGATAAGCGAATCGTACACTGTAACATTCTCACAATTCCAAAAGGCGTCTTTTGATATCAGCTTCGCATTACGGATTTCTATATTCTTCGCACCATCAAACGCATAATTTCCTACCAGGGTCAAATCATCAATTTCAATATTCTGGCTGTTCATTCCAAAATAATCTCCATGTGCGGTCACATGCTCCAAGCACACACCTTCACAATTCCATAAGGTCTCCTGCGCATTGGGCAGATTGACATTTACCAGGCGGATACCGCTTGAACGCCGCAATGCCTTAGGCGCATCTATAATACTGTCATGGATGGAAATATCGCGCGTATACCAAATTCCCGAGCGTGCCATTTCCAGAAATGTGCTGTTTTCCACATGAATGTGTTCGCTATACCACAGCGGATACTTCCATTTAAAAATACTATGATGAATCGAGATATCGCGACTTTCTTTCAGGGGCGATTCACCATCCGCAAAAACAGAATTCGTGATTACAAGCTCTCTGCTTTTAAAAAGCGCCCGCTCTCCGGTTAGCAGTTGTTGATCCAGTGTTCTCAAGGTTATTCCTCCCATCTCTTAAAGCCAGCTTACACCTTGAAGTTAACTCCAAGTCAAATTGAGCTCAGCTTCCCATTCAAGCAGTTTATCTTCGTAGTTATTAATTTTTCCATCTAATTTCTTGACTAACCTGTCGATTTCGCTCCGTTTCCCGATCAGCTTCTCTCTTTCGTGGACCAGGATTAATTTGCGTGCTTCGATGGTATGCTCCCCTTCGATGAATAAAGAGGTATATTCAATCAGTGCCTCTATGGATAAGCCGGCATCCCGCATGCATTTTATGAATTCAATCCATTTGATATCTTCCTGATGATAGTCGCGCACGCCGCTTACATTTCGGTTAACCGGAGGAATTAAGCCTATCCGTTCGTAATATCTCAGAGTTGAAGCCGCCAGACTGAACTGATGGGCTACTTGAGCAATATTCATTTGTTCTCTCCTCGTTTCTTACAATAAATTTCAATCTTGCATTGAAGTCCACTTTAAGGTCTATACTTCTACCTGAACCCATGAAAAAATGAAAGGAATGACGGATATGACAAAAAAACAGACAGCCGGACGGGACCTGCTGGGCGAATTTGCGCCTAAATTTGCTGAGCTAAACGACGATATTTTATTTGGTGAAGTATGGTCCAGGGAGAAGGAATTATCTCCCCGCGACCGCAGCATGATCACCGTTTCCGCATTGATTGCCGGAGGTAACTTTGAACAATTGACTCCACATCTTCATAAAGCGAAGGAAAACGGAGTGACAAAAGACGAAATCGCGGAGATTATTACGCATCTTTCGTTCTATACGGGCTGGCCCAAAGCCTGGTCTGCATTTAACATTGCCAAAGAAATCTTCAAAGGCTAAAGAAAGAAGGAATACAATATGGCTAATGAACAGTTGAGCAACAGTACGATCTTCCCGCTAGGACAAAAGGTTCCCGCAAATTTTATCGGTGATGCTTACCTGCAAATGGTGTTTACCGATGCTGCCCCGCTCAATGCACCTATTGGAAATGTGACCTTTGCTCCGGGCGCTCGCAATAATTGGCACTCTCACAAAGTCGGCCAAGTCTTATTGGTGACAGGCGGCGAGGGCTGGTATCAGGAAGAAGGAAAGCCGGCGGAGCTGCTAAAAACGGGGGATGTGGTGAATATCCCGCCAAATGTGAAGCACTGGCATGGCGCTACCAGAGAGAGCTGGTTTGTACACTTGGCCATCACGCCGGGTGAAACAGTATGGCTGGAGCCTGTTGACAGCGAATGGTACGATAAGCTCTAAAAAAACGCATCGGGTCCACGGATTCGATGCGTTATTTTTTATAGTCACGTGAACGCCCATAATGAGAGCCGCACTGGAACCCGTAATCACCGTGGCACTCGGACTGCCCCGGCGTTAATAATTATAGAAAAAGCTATTATTCTTTCAATAGTTAAAATCCTTGGATTCGTTGATTACTGCACAAAAGAGAGCAAAATGTTTATTTTCAGAACGGCTTAGATTTTCAGGAGGATTGCATTTTGCAATAGACAAATAGGGTTTCAGAGCTTGGGGACAAGCTCTGAAACCCTATTTTATACCGTTCTCTTATATAAAACCGGTATTGCCGCTGCTATAAGGATCATCCCCATAAAAGCGGGTGCGGCAGACCCAAGCGATACATAGATTTGACCTCCAATGACCGGCCCGATCATTCTTGCCAGAGCCTGAATAGATTGGCTGCCCCCTTGAATTCTTCCTTGTTCGCTAGAATCAACAGACTTGGAGAGCATCCCGTTGAATGAAGGCCCGAAGATCGAATCACCAAACCCAAATACAAACATTCCAGCGATAAAAAGCGGATAGAATGCGAACAAAGCAGATAGCGCAATAAGACTGTAGCCTATAATCTCCGAGACCATTCCAAGAATTGCTATCCGTTGATCACTAAGTCTCTTCAGAAGCTTTGGCATGATGAAGCCCTGTGAAAGGATGTCCTGGACGCCCATAATTGAAAACATAAGTCCGATTAGTGTTGGCTTCCAACTAAAAGTATCCATTGTAAATTGTGAAAAAACGGCCTGTAGAGATCCGTTCGGTATCCAGAGTAAGAACGCTGAGACAAGCAGCCTATTTAAGTTTTTCATGGACAACAGGCTGGCAAGCTGTGCAAAGGGATTCAGTCTCACAAAGGTAATCTCTTTCAGTCTATGGTTCTTATCAAGGCTCTCCGGCATAAAAAAGCAGCCGTACACAACATTCAATAATGTTATTGCCGCTCCAAAATACATGGGTACAGCATAACCAAACTTGGCAAGCAATCCGCCCAGCGTCGGGCCAATGACGGTGCCTGCACCTGCAACCGCACTCACCCACCCAAAGTATTTGGTTCTCTGCTCTGGAGGAATGATGTCTGCAAAATATGCGAAGATTGTGCTTATGCTCCCGCCTGTTATACCTTCTATTATGCGCCCGGCGAACAGTACCCATAGAGCCCCTCCTATGCCGAAAACCAAGTACCCGATTGCGGAACCTAAAAGACATACTAAGAGCAATGGGCGGCGGCCATATTTATCGCTTAAAGCTCCAAGTACGGGGGCCGCAAAAAATACACAGAATGCATAAATAGAGGTCAGCAGCGTAACAACTATAGCTTGTTCTCCCGGATTGCTGATATATGGCTGCACTAAGAACGGGACGACAGGTGCTATAATGCTGAACCCTATTCCGCAAAGAAACACTGAGATAAGACCGAAGATTAAAGCATGTGTATCTACGGTTTGTTCTGTGTTCTGTTCGTGGTGTGATCTAAATTTAGTCATGTAATTCTCCTTCAAAAGTTGTTTTTTTGTTTCCTTGGAAACATATTCATCGTAGCGCTAGTTTGTTTCCTTGTCAACAAAATAATAGCAATAAAAAAGCAGCCCGCTCTTAATAGAGCCTGGCTGCCTGTGGTTTCATTCACATTATCCAAATTTATTCTGCCTTGCTATCTACACCCAGTTTCTTAATTTCCGCATCCAAATGCCTGCTGTACTTATCCAGGAAGCTAAGCATACTGTCAAATTGTTCCTCGGTGACCTGCTCAAATACAGCCTTATCCCGCTCTTGAAATTCTGTGTGCAGGTCTTCATGAATTTTATAAATGACCTTCCCTTGCCCAGTAAGCCTGAAATAGATTTCTTTCTTGTTATCCGGCTTCTGGTAGCTTTCGATAAGGCCTTTATTGATAAGCTTCTTAGTTAGTTTACTTATGGCACCGCGGGTCATATAAAAAGACTCCGCAAGGGTTGTGACGTTGGAATCTGCATTCTTTTCAATGTATTCGATGCAATGTACTTCAGAAGATGTATAACCCTTAAGACTGTCTTCCATCTTATCCTTATTAAGCCAAACCATCTTGTTATACAAGTCCCTGAAACCCATTAAGACCTGGTCCTCTTTGTTCATGGCCTGTCCTCCCACCTGCTCATGCAGCGACAACATTATAATAAACTTTTGTTTCTATTTCAACAATCCGTTTTGGCTTTTGGCTGAACCCGGGAGACATACTGCGATACCCCACCCGCAATTAGAACAGCAATCGCGCTAATCCAGGTAATATCCATGACCGATAAGCCCGAAGTTGTAATTCCCCCTATTCCGGCACCCGCCGCGAAGCCAAGCTGTACAAAAGAGCTATTCAGACTTAGCAGAATACCCGACGCTTCAGGGGCAAGCGACATCAGATTGTAGTTCTGCGTCGGCCCGAAGGTCCAGCAAGCGATCTCCCAGAGCATAAGCAGCAGAATCGTTGCGAAAGTCCATCCTGGATTGAGGGCTAATAGTAACAGCGCAACAATTTGAACGGTCATCGAAGCCCGGATGGTCCGGTTGGTTCCAAAGCGGTCTGCCAAGAAGCCGCCAAGTCTGGAACCGATTAAGCTCGCAATGCCCATGGCTAGAAGAATAGCACTGATTCTCTCCTTCATCTCCGGTAAGGCGGAGGCCAGATATGGCGTGATATAGGTGTTGATTATTGAATAGTTAATAAAAATAAAGAAGGTTATGCCAAGCGTAACCGTAACTTTTGGATTTTTCAGGTGGGCAAAACGTTTGCTTAAAGGGATCGCCACTTCTCCCCCTAATGCTGGTATCGTCCTTGCAACAGTGAAGATTGCCAGCAAGCTGAGAATCCCGATCGCCCAGAAGATCGTTCTCCAGTCATGGGATACAGCAACAATACGTCCGATGGGAACCCCAAACACAAGTGATGAGCTATACCCCATCGCAACCGTTGACATCGCTCCGCCTTGACGCCCGGGCGAAGCCAGCTTTGCAGCTATGGCATAGGCGGATACGACAAATACACCCGTTCCTGCTCCTGTAATGATTCGAGAAGCCATAAGGAAGCCGAAGCCTGGGAGAGCCAGCATTGATGCAATACCAAGCACAATGATTCCAAGAGCCATCAGCAATTGATTTCGCTGGTTCATCTTCGCTGTTGCCACTATGATCAAAGGGGAGCCGATGGCATTCCCTATTGCAAATACAGTGACAAGCTGGCCCGCTGTCGACACCGATACTGAAGCAGCCTCCGCGACTTTATCAAGCATGCCCACGATGCTGAATTGGGAAGTGCCGACGAGGAAGCTGATTAAGGCCAGCATATAGATTTTTAATGCGTTTTTCAAAACATTACCCTACTTTCTTCTATAAGATTGCATATTATTTGTTCTTGCATTATTTTGCAGACATCTTGAATGGCGTCTTTTTATTATGCCGCAATGCAGCACAAGACCGATATCCCAATCGTCTTGAATCATTGCCTAATTCTCTCATGAGTACATACACAATGTATGAAAGCCGATTATAATTGAGATCATAAGCTTCAAGGAGGATAAGATGACCGAGAATATACTTCAACAGCAGACCGAATTGGCCAGACTGATCGGGCAGCACTCAGGCGACAACGGAGTTTTCGAAACTGCAATCCCGTCTTTATTTGTTATCCGCTATACCCATGTGTCCGAACCGGCTTATAGAGTCTACAAACCCTCATTATGTGTCATCGCCCAAGGTTCAAAAGAAGTGCTGCTGGCCCAAGAGCGTTTTGAATATAGCTCAGCCGAATACCTTATTTCCTCTATGAATCTGCCGGTGGTTGGCCAGATCATCACAGCTTCACCAGAGGTTCCTTATTTAAGCTTCAAGCTCGAATTTACACAGGATCTAATTTTAGAAGTCATGAATGATTCCAAGCTTCCAATCACTTCCAAGGAAAATGCAAAACGGGCGTTATTTGTTGGAGAGATGGAGTTTTCTTTGATGGATGCGATCCTCAGATTAGTCCGTCTGTTAGACAGCCCTAATGACATCCCTTACCTCGCCCCTCTGTTCATCAAAGAAATTCTGTATAAGCTTTTGAGAGCCCGATCCAATTCCAGAAGCAGCTCAGATTGCACGAGGCTAGGCGCATCTTGTTATCTGAATCTGCGGAAGCGGCAGATGTTGCCTTTCGGGTAGGATATGAAAGTGCCTCCCAATTCAGCCGGGAATATACCCGTATGTTTGGAGCGCCTCCCCGGACAGACATCAAACAATTGATGGAAAAATACGATTCAAAGAATGGTTCAACCTCAGAATCAGTGCTTGATTATTAGCACAACATCCGATGGCGGTTACATTCGATCAGAATACCCGCCTTATAGCGACTGCGATTCCTTGTAAAATAATGGCGGCGTTGAAAGGCTTTAATTCGATTGTGGCGGCCCTCTACGGTTGCGTTTGTCCATCGGCATAGATGGTAATTTACGATCTCCTCTTGCCAATTACGCATGGTCTTTAGCGCACTTTGGACGGCGGCGTGGTCGATCTGATCGCCTTGCTTACACCAACGCTCAAATCCCAGCATGGCAACGACATAGCTAGGCGAGCAATCATACCAAGTCGTGAACGCTTCTTTCCATTCCCACACGCTGCGCAGCAGCGGGGAGTAGCTCAGTATGGCGTCCAACTTCTTTTTGCTTTCCTCGTTCAGCGCTTCGGCAGGCGGATTCAGGAGGCGATGGTTCGCTTTCAGGTATGCTTTGGCACGCGGCGACAGTGTAGGCTGAACGGTTTTCCGAACTTCTTGCACGCTTTCAATTACATAACCGTGAACATGAAACCGATCTGCGATGCGAATCGCTTTCGGAAAACACTCGCCAATCCAAGTGTGGTAGGCCTGAGCCAGATCCATAACCACTGCCTTCGGGTGAAGCAGAAGGAACTCCGGATGTGCCTGGGCATACGCCCGCAGGGCTTCCAGCTTTCGGCCCGGCAGCAGGTCCAGCATCGTCTCGCCTTTAAGGTTGTGAATGCCGGTGTTATACGTATGACCTTTCTTGATCGCGAAGTCATCGACACCCAGAACCAATTCAGACGTTCCTTTGGCTTCTTCCCACACTTGTTCGTAGAGCGCATCGCTAACGTCAGGAACCGCCTCGTTATGCATACGTTGTACGGTACTTGCCGGCGCTTGCTGCATCCTGGCGCTATGCGCGGCCGTGGATCCAAGAGCCTGTTCGACCGTGTGGGAGCGAAGAAGCCTGCTGTAACGTTGTTTGGGACCAACGAAATCATATATCCATACGAACCCGGCTTCGCAGCTATTACAAAACATGCGAATAGTCGGCACGTGCAGATAGGTTTTCTTTTCAAAAACGGATAGATGTCGGACGGTTCGCATACCATTGCTTCCCTTCCGAATGACTTCTTGATCCGAAGCGCAGCATGGGCAGATTTGCTTGTCATCTAACGGCACGGCTTCTATGTGAACTTCATCCTCATGAACGGATAACAGTTGGTGAATCTTTAGCTCTGGTATGTCGAGCAGTTCGTTGATATACTGAGTTGGCATCTGTCTATTCCTTTTGTTGTGGGTGGGGACTTACAACAATACAGGATTAGCAGATGTTTTTCCAATTTTATCCGATATTCATTTCGTCAAGCACTGATTTCTGTTTTGAGCCCAAAGAATAGCAATATTTTTATGGCTGACTAAAACACAATAAAATGCAAATAAGCCGGCGGCAATAACCCCTGAAGGAATGTCTCTGGTCACTACGCTGCCCGCCCCGCTTGTTAGGCGCAACGTCAAGCGTATTTAGCCTCATTGGAGGAAATTTGCAATGCCATGTCGAATGGTAGAACCATTATGAAGAAAACGAAAATATGGATGATATGTGCAATATTTATGGTCGTTTTGACAACGCTGCGTTATGAATGGCTGCAATATACGCTGGCTGCGAACTATCCTGTTGCGGAACGCGGTGTCCTGGATTTGCGGGGATGGGAATCTCTAAGCAAACATTCTTTGCCGCTGAATGGCGAATGGGAATTTTATCCGGGTGTACTTCCCTTCAAGAATGGCAGTTCAATGACCGGGCTTCAATCCCCGAAGCAATGGGTCCAGGTTCCGGGCAGCTTACTTTACACAGAGGATTCATCTGGCAAGGGGAAGCATGGTTCGGGTACTTACCGCTTGAGGATTCTTGTGGACCCGGACAAGGGAGAGTCTTACGGCGTCCACATCACAAGGATAAAAAGTGCGTCAGAAGTATACATCAACCGCGAGCTGCTTGGACACTCTGGACATCCGGGACTGACCAGAGACAGCTATTCACCGCTGGAGAAACCGTATACGATGTATTTTACATTAACAAATGAGAGAGAAATTGAACTGATCATACAGGTCTCCGATTACGACAGCATTCGCGGCGGCGGGATTGTTCATTCCGCTACCTTGGGACTAGAAGATGTACTTAGAAAAGACATGAAATTAGAAGAAAATGTGCTCTGGATCGCTTGTGTGGCGTATGCCCTTCATGCCCTCTACGGATTTTTATTATATATATTAGGAGCACGGAATAAGCAGTTGCTGTTCTTTTCCATGATGGTGATTTGCGTCATACTTGCTACGCTGCTAACCGATGTACGGCTATTGTATCAGTGGCTTCCCTTGTCCTATGTCTGGGGGTACAAAATTATTTATATCGTTATGCTGTCAGGCGCGTTTTTTTTGCAGCAATTGATTAAGGACAAGTTCCCTGCGTGGTTACCGGCCCGGGCGGTTCAAGTCTACAATTTTCTGTGCGGCCTTGCGGTTGCGGCGGTCTGTCTTCTGCCTTTACGTATTGTGCAGGGGTATGAGGTCCTGTTCTTTGCGCTAATGTTCATTCCTTGTCTGCTTATGCCCTTTGTGATGTACAGATCAACGGTCAAGCAGGTGACGGATAATATTTATCTGCTCCTGGCCGCGCTTGCTGCGGTTAGCAGTATGATTTGGCTGGTTATATACGAAAAAGCCCGGATGGAGGTTCCCTCATATCCGTTCGACCTGATCATAGCGATGATCTGTATTGCGGCCTTTTGGTTCAAGCGTTTTATCGGGGTGTCACGGGACGCTCAGAAGCTCGCAGGTATCCTGCAAAAGGCGGACAACCAGAAGGACGAGTTTCTTTTCACAGTGGCCCATGAACTGCGCAATCCGCTGCACGGAATGATTAACCTCTCACAGTCGGTTGTCGATAGAGAACAGAATAAACTGGGGATTAACAGCGCAAATGACCTGCACCTGATGGTCAAGGTTGGCCGCCGGATGTCTTATATGCTGGACGATTTGCTGGATATGGCCAGGCTGAAGGAAAATCAGATTCATTTGCACTTTGAGGCTGTCTCCGTTCATGGCGTCACTTCCAGCGTGCTCGATATGCTTCGTTTTATGACAGAAGGCAAGCCGATTCAGTTGGTCAACCGCATCCCGGCGGATTTCCCTTCAGTATTCGCTGATGAGTACAGATTGAATCAAATCCTGTTCAACCTTGTACATAACGCAATTAAGTACTCCGATGCAGGCGAGATATCGGTGAATGCCGAAGTGAGAGACGGTCAGGCAAGCATATCGGTTGCAGATACGGGGATCGGGATGGATTCGGTGACAATGAGCAGAGTGTTCGAAGCGTATGTTCAGGCACCTTCGGATTCGGTCTCATCAATGGGAGGCGTTGGCCTGGGGCTTAATATATGTAAGCAACTGGTTGAAATGCATGGCGGAGCCATAGAGGTACAGTCGGAGACGAATGTAGGCTCGGTTTTTACTTTCACTTTAAGGCTAGATACTGAAGGGGCTGTTGGAAGGCTCACAACACCGCAGCCTGAAGCTCCCGATATAACTGCTGTAAGCAGTGAGGCTGCAGCTACTTCAACTGAGCCCCCTTCTGATATGGAGCTGGACCTCCCTTCGTCTCCTGACAGGATGCGGCTGATGGTTGTTGACGATGATCCGGTAAATCTTAATGTGCTAAGAGCAATTTTTGCGAATCAACCCTATGACCTCTATTCGGCTGTCAACGGCGCAGAAGCGCTGGCACTGCTGGAAAAAGGCGAATGGGACATCATTATTTCGGATGTAACTATGCCGGTCATGTCCGGATACGAACTGACAACGCGGATTCGCGAACGTTATTCCATTGCGGAGCTTCCAGTTCTTCTTTTGACAGCCAGTGATCGGGATAAGGATATTGAAGCGGGATTCCGGTCCGGGGCAAATGACTATGTAACCAAGCCGGTGAATGCAACGGAGCTGAAATCCAGGGTAAGGTCGCTGACCAATCTCAAACAATCGGTAAACGAAGGCTTGCGTATGGAAGCTGCCTTGCTGCAGGCACAAATCAAACCGCATTTCTTAATCAATACATTTAACGCAGTATCTGCACTCAGCAAGATTGATCCGGTCAAAATGGATGAACTAATTGATGAGCTCACCAACTATTTCAGGCTTAGCATAGATTTTCGGAATTCGGACCGCCTGATCACTCTAGACCGGGAGCTTAGTCTGATTCGTTCCTATCTGTATATCCAGCAGAAGCGGTTCGAGGACCGGCTTCAGGTTGTATGGGAGCTTGACGAGAATGTACAAGTCCGCATCCCTCCTCTGACCATTCAGCCGCTTGTAGAAAATGCGGTTACCCACGGCTTATTAAAGAGGTCATCGGGGGGTGAAGTGCGAATTAAAGTAACGGATATAGGCCGGGCTGTTGAAATTTCTGTATCCGATAACGGGGTTGGGATGGACGAAGAAACGCTGATCCATATTTTGGATATCAAGACAAACGGACGCACGGGAATTGGTCTGCTGAATACCGACAGACGGTTAAAACGCTTTTGCGGCAGTGCCCTGAGAGTGCAGAGCATCGTCGATTCGGGGACTGTTGTGTCATTCCGTGTGGAGAAGGAACATTAATAGCAAATTTACTTAGGAAAACAGCCGGGATCTCTCCGGCTGTTTTAGCTTTCACTCACTGAAGTTCATCAAGCCATCACTCAGTTGATCTCCAAATAATCAAGGTACGCATCCCATGTTCCGTCATCTGCGGTTACCACAAGCTCAATCTCTTGATTTCCGGTTCCATGACTGATATTGGACAAGGTATAGACCGCAGGATTGCTCCCGCCGAAGTAGAAGGTTCCCTTCGTCACTCCACCGATTTTCAAGTCGACCCTGGCCATGTTTGAGTTATTCGAAGCCCCGCGAAGGGAGAAATTATGGGTACCGCTTCCAAAATACTGCGTGTATTTCACCGAATCATTGTTCCCATATAAAGCGACTCCGTTGAACGGCGAACTGATATTGCCGGTGTACTGTCCCGCCTTGGTCATATTCTCGCTTTCTATTTTCGTGACTGTGGTTGGAGTTGGAGTTGGAGTTCCGCCTCCGCCGTCAGGCGCGACGGCCCGACCTGTGCTCGGTGAGATCATGCCTGAGCACATCCCACGGCTCTTAAGGTTCTGCGCGATCTGCGGAATCGCTTGGAGCGTAGTCTGGTACTGGTCATGCATCAGAATCACATCGCCGTTTTGCAGCCTGCCCGCAGCGGCTACGATCTGGGCGGTGGTAGCACCGTTCCAGTCCTGGGAGTCAACGTTCCAGAGAACTTCGGTAAGACCATTTTGCGCCTCAAGGGACTTTAGCACTCCGTTGGTCTCGCCATACGGCGGACGAAACAGCTTCGGAGCCGTTCCGGTAATCGACTGGATCGCCTGCTGAGTCCGCGTGATTTCCGACGACATCTGCGAGTTGCTCAATGTAGTCATGTGAGGATGCGTATAGGAGTGGTTACCTACCCACATGCCTGCAGTCACTTGGTCCCGCACCAGAGACGGGTTATTCTGCACGTTTTGCCCAAGGTTGAACATCGTTGCGCGCAGCCCGGCCTGCTTCAGGGCATTAAGCAGATTGGTCGTATTACTGGGATTCGGGCCATCGTCGAATGTCAGTCCCACGTAGCCCGTAGAACAACTGGCATCGGCAGCATTAGCGACAGGTTCTTCCAGATTAGAGAATGAGAACAAAGTACCGAATAGTACCAGGGCCACGGCCCCTTTTATTAGTTTCGTTGTGAACATAATAGTATCTCCTCACACATGTCATACTTGCAATATAAGCGCCAAACAAATTTAAATTGCCCAGGCTAGCCTCATTCTTTTTGCTTTCATCTGAAATCCCTCCCATTTGGTTAATTGCATTTAGTCTTACCAGGGTGCTGTGCAGCACTTAGCGGACTAATATACCACAACCTTCCATAAATAATATTGAAAGCGGTTACATTTAATATGTTACCATAGCTCTTTTATAATTCATCTGCACAAATTTAAGGTTTTACTTTGGAAATTTTAGTATTTTTATGGTGCTGCACACATTAAATGCAAAGCAACCTACCTTTAATTAGGCAGGTTGCTTTTTTGTACACGAACGGGTGTAGCATATAAGACTGTTAATTATTTTCCAGTATCGACTCGCGGAGGCTTTTGGAAAGACTGTTAACAACCAGATTATAAGAGTGATCAATCATGAAAAAGATATCCGCCTCTGGCACGGAGCCATCAAGGGTAACGGAGTTCCAGTGTTTTTTGTTCATGTGGTAGCCTGGCCGAACTTTACCATGCTGCTCTCTCAAATTATCTGCGATGACCGGGTCGCATTTTAGGTTTAGAATCGTATGCTTCTCCAAATTCTCAAAAATAAGAGCGAACATCTTGCCTTCGATTTTGATTACCAATGGATCAGGCCCAAAGGGATAATCCTTATGCGCTCTCTTTTTCTTCAGGCAGTATTCTATGATACTTTCTTTCGCATTGTCCTTCATGTTAGCAACGCTCCTGCCACTATGGTTCGTTTGGTATTAAATCAAGAAAGACCGCTATCTGTTAAGTATTTTTTCCTTTTCACCAATCTGCTCATACCTTAAGATCTTAGTATCCAAGCGTTCCAGTGTTTTTTTCATAACTTCTATCCTTGTGGTGAGCTGCTTACGTTCTTCTATCAAAAGGTCTTTTCGCGCCCCGGAAGTTTCATCGCCCTGTTGAAGCAGCTCAAGGTACTCAATCAGTACTTCGATCGAGAGACCGGCATTTCGCATGCATATGATGAACTCAACCCAATTGCAGTCCTCTTCCGAATACTCTCGGTTGCCGCTTTTGTTGCGATTCACCGGAGGAATCAGTCCAATCCGTTCGTAATAACGGAGGGTATCCTGTGAAATATTGAATCTCTCGCTTACTTGCTTTATCGCCATCGCCATAATTGCTTCACCGCCTAATACCGTATTGTTCACAACTACATAGAGAAGTGTACAGTCTGGAGTTAACTCCAAGTCAATACTTTAACGGTTATCTGCACTAAAAACAAGCTTGGCCGATCGTTTGGCCTGTTCAATTACATCCATGACCTTCTCGCTATGCTCCAGCATCCTCTTGACCTTTTCCAGATCCTGCTCTGTGATGATACGCTCAAATTCAACGAACTCATCATACATACGATGCGGATGATCCTTGTGATCCACCCGGATTGGCGTTTCCTTATTAGGAGTGAAATTGAAGGAGTCGCATACATTCGCTGAACTTGGCATGTGTATATATCCCTTATTTCCTTGAATGTTCACACTGCTTGGGGCTGATCTGTCTTTCGCTCCGATGCAGACACACTTGAAATGGCCGTAGTCAAGCAGCAGCACACCGGAAGTATCAATTCCACGCTCCATGTTAGCGTAGTACTCCACCTGCTCAGGACTCCCGAAGAAGCCGACCACCAAATGAATATTATATAAATTAATGTCCATCAAGGCTCCGCCGGACATTTCCGGGTTGAAGGCAGGCGGGGTTTCTCCGGCTTTGAAGGCATCGTAACGGGAGGAATATTGGGAATAATTGCACTCCACGATCTTGATCTCACCGAGCTTAGGCAGAAATTCCTTCATCGTCAGAGCATTTTTCAAATACTGATTGGTGATGGCTTCCACCAATACCAGCTTTCTTTGCTGTGCCAGCTCTTTCAGCTCACGAAATTCGTTTACATTGGAGGTGAACGGCTTCTCGCAAATGACATGCTTGCCGCTGAGCAGCGCTTCTTTCGCGTAGGCATAATGAAGATGGTTCGGCAGCCCGATGTAGACAGTATCGACCTCCGTATTCATCAGCATTTCGCTGTAATCCGAATAGGTCTGAGCAATCCCGTATGTCTGCTGCAGATCAAGAATTTTATCCTGGCTGCCTGCTCTGGCGCAGATAGCCTCCAAAGAGATGCCGGGGATCTCATGAATAAAACCCAGCAAATCCCCTACAATCATTCCGGCTCCGACAATTCCCAGTTTCATCTTAGCTGCACCCCTCTATGCCTTTTTCAAGGATTCGCATGACTGCCACTGTTTCTTCGTCTTTAATCACTTTTTCTTTGCCGTGGACAATGGTCTGATACATATCGTCGTAGACCCGGGCGTAGTCCCCTTTTTCAGAGACGACCTTTTCTTCATGATACTTGCCTTCGTCATCCAGATAGGTTACAATGCCATAATGCTCCGGCAGGTCGATCCCGAAATCAGCATGTCCCTTAGGCAGGTAAAATAATTTCAAGTGCTCCTCCTGACGGTCGATCGTTTCCTTTACGAATACCCCCTTCTTCCCGTACACCGCAAAGCTTGGCCGTGCTTTTAAGCGGAAAAAGCTTGATTTGATGGATACTTTAAGCGAAGGGTAAAAGAAATCCAGATCAAAGTAATCGTTCATTCTCCCGGGACCCAGCAATTGCCGAACATCATAATTAATGGATTCCGGAGCGCCAAAATAGGAAATTGCCTGGTCAACCGTATGAACTCCATGTCCGTACAAGTAACTGTTAAACTTAGAAAATTGCGTCACCGAAAGCGGAGTTTCCGGGCGGTAATAATCATAATTGAATTCTACCTCCAGCAGCTCGCCAAGCTTGCCTGATTCAATTACTTTTTGGGTAGTGAGGAAATCCGAATCGTAACGTCTGTTCTGATAGCATTGTATGATCAGCTTCTTCTCCTTGGCGTATTGAAAGATCGACACCGCTTCATCTGTGGTTAACATAAAAGGCTTCTCCACAAGCACATGCTTCCCGTGGTCCAGCGCCATTTTGGCATAAGCATAATGGGAGTCAATATGTGTGCAGACAACGATCAATTGAATTTCCGGATCATTCATTATTGCATCAATATCATTGGTGTAAAGAACGCCTGGTGCCTTCTCCCACTCGCTTTTATCTGGATTGCGGGCGTAAATGGCCTTCACTTTCAAATGATCCCGGTTCATGGAAAAAGGCAGATGATAACGGTTCGTGCTTTTGCCATTCCCGATATATCCAATGGTCAGCATGTTCATTCCCCCTATGGTGTTGTTTCCTTTATTATAAAAGAAGAAGGCCGGACGTAACAGATTTGCCGGCAAAACGGTACAATCGACCAATTCCTTGACTCCAAGGCGGTTGATTTTTGAACAAAATGTTTATTGAGGTGAAGCTGTTGAGAATACTGCTGCAATTAACGGAGATGCCTAACTTTACCCCAAATGAGAAAAGCATCGCCGCCTATATTTTGACTCACAAGGAGAGCATGCTGCATTTGAATATTCAGGAGCTGGCAAAGGCAACCTATACTTCGCATTCAGCGATTAACCGGTTAACGCACAAACTGGGTTTATCCGGCTTCAAGGAGTTCATCATCAATCTGGCCCGTGAATTCCAGCAAAGTACCCAAAGTATTTCCAGCGTTGATCCCAACTATCCGTTCGGTCTGGAGGAATCTCCCCTTCAAGTGGCGAAGGAAATTGCCGAATTAATGAAGGAAACTATGGATAAAAGCTTTACCTTCATGGACGATGAACTGCTGGCACAGACCGCCGCGCTGCTGGATCAAGCTGCAAGGATCTTTATCTATGCCGTCGGCGATTCCCAAATCCGGGCGAAAAGCTTTCAGAACAAATTGATTAAAATCAACAAATACGCAGTAATTGCCACCGAGCTGTCGGAGTGGGCTTACCATACAGCTAATCTCACAGTTGAGGATTGCGCGATCTTCCTGACCTACCATGGCCAGTCGCCGATGTACGTACAAGCCGCGCAGTATTTCTCCCGTGAAAAAATCCCTTTTATCACGATTACGGCCTCACATCAAAGTGAATTGGCCAAGCTCAGTAATCTGTGTATCTATGTGCCTAACGATGAAGAAAAGCATGCCAAAATCGGCACATTTTCCTCCCAAATCGCCTTCGAATACGTACTGAACGTGATTTATTCCTGTATCTATAAAATTTCTTATGCGAAAAACAGGGAATCCGCAGCGCGGCCGTTCAGGAGCATCACCCCTAAGCAAGATGAAGAATGAATCGACTTAAAAAGGAGCTTACCCTGGACAGTCACTATTAGATCGTCAGACCCACACCCCGCGAACAAAGTCATCTCCTGATCGGAAGATTCTACCCGGTTGTAACGGACCGAGCCGCTCTTATTTCTACTGAAAGTCATTTTTCCGAAAGTGAACGGACTCCAGAGCCTTTATGGGCGGACATTCACCCCAAATTTACCTACCGAAGTGGTGATAAGCACTTTACGGTCCGTTAAGCCCGGCAAATGTACCCCGTTCGGGACAATAAGGGCTTAACGGTCCGTAAGGATCAGGAGGCACCTTTTCTATACAACCAGCTTATCCGCCCATGCGTTCAGCCCGCCCGTCATGTTCACTACTTTAAAACCTCTCTCATTCAAAAGCTCACAGGCGAGTCCGCTTCTGCTGCCGCTCTGACAGATCACGATGGTTTCTTGCTCAGGGTCCAGTTCGTGGAGTCTTTCCAGAAGCTGCCCCAGCGGGATATGCTTAGCTCCCTCGATATGCCCCATAGCCCATTCACCATTTTCACGGACATCCAGCATCTTAAGGGAATCTCCTTTATTCAACTGTGCTGCTACTTCCTTCGGTATTATTGCTTTTGGAATGTTAAATGCCATACAAATCCTCTCCTTTGATTAAAAGACTTATTTTATCAGTGGCTCTTTACAAGCAGTTCAATAGCCTCCTTGACCAATTTTCCAGTATCCTGGTTGCCCGCTGCCTGTTCTGCCAATATGCATTGTTGCAAGTTTTCCGCTACCAATTGCGCTATGGCTTTATCCGACGCATTGCGAACGGCAGATAGCTGCGCGACAACCTCTTTACAGGAGTTACCTTCCTCCATCATCCGCAGTACTCCCCTAACTTGCCCCTCTATTCTCCGCAAACGGGTTTTTAGTTCATCTGTATATTGTACTTCCATCATCACATCTCACCTTTCCGAGCAATTTCGTTTCATATACCCCCAGGGGTATTATATAGCTAAAAATAATTTTGTACAACCTCATGCTCCGCCACATGACGGAATGGTATAATATACCACAGTCAAAGGAGGATTATCAGTTTATGGAATTAGTCTTTTTATGGGTGAAGCGCTACGGCTGTTTCAAAGAAACGGGCTTCCATTTTCACAACACGTATCAATTTGAGTATGATCTTGAATCCAGCGGATTGCGAGTTGTGACTGGAATGGGAACATACAAGCCGAAAGATTTTTTTGGCGAAAATATATCGAATCTAAGTGTCATCGTGGGTGATAATGGCGCGGGGAAAACAACAGTTTTGAGGTTGATCCTGGACTGCCTTGCCGGAGATGAAGCTAATGTGTCCCCTTTTATAGCGGGTTTCTTCGCCCAAGATGAGCAGGAGCTGAGAATATACAACCATGAACTTCAGATCCGGAATATAGAAAGTAAAGGCATAAGGACTGTCCTTATGGACAAAATTGCATTCGAGGAATGGATGGAGTCAACTAAATTTATCTATGTGAACAACGTGCTGGACATCCAGGATTATTCCTACAAAAAACCGGGTTATACGCATGACCTCTCCGTTGGCGGGCTAATGCGGAGAGACCACTCCAGCGGAGTGGAAAATCGTCACATTCGTCATGATGCGAACCCTATCATTCATTTTTCAAATAATGAGGTGTACAGGCAAATTGACTTCTTGTATCACTATAAGCAGGGTGAATTGGATACCGAATTTTTATTTAAGATGGTGAATAGTTTACAGGTTGAAATTACAGATAATGATTGGAATCGCAGATATCTTGCTCAATCTATCGAGAAATATTATCCACAGAAAGAGAAGCCCGGTACAGGTTCACTGACGAACTTCAGTGGGATGCCTGAGAATGAAGTCGGACAATTGCTTACGATGATTTCAGGCTCCTTCACAACAATTAGACACAACAACTTATGGAAAGTCCTCATAGCGGACCATTTGCTCATCAATGCGATCAAGGATACTGCGGAGCCGGTCACGACATCAGACAATAGGCAGCGAGAGTTAGAGTGTCTGTTGAAGGCTTATCTGCCGTTAAGTGCTAATGAGGACATTCTTACATACTGTAGAGACTATTTAGTACGGGCAGAGATTGAATTGGATAAAGAAGGTTCTGTGTTCGCAGAACGTTTAGTCCCGTACCGCGCTTTTGTGGAGTGGATGGAAGTGGAATCACGGGCGCTTGATCTGGAGATTGATGCCGCCTCTGCGTCCATCATCCGAATTATGCTTAATGATCATAATAAAGAGCGGTTTCGTGTATTTTTTGACCACTACAACAGAACCTGCTACCCCTTCTACTTCTTGAATTTCTCTTGGGGTCTAAGTACGGGCCAGAGCAATTTGTTAAGCCTCTATTCCAGACTCCACTCTGTGTTGAAGCCAGCTAATGACGGCGGGGGGCGGAGCGATAAAGTTGTAAATCATTTGAATAAGCCTTGCACAGGTATTCTGCTCTTGATCGACGAGGCGGACTTATCTTTTCATCCAAAATGGCAGGTTCAGTACATAAGCCGTCTGCTCTACATGCTGAGAACGATCTACAAATCTGCTAAGGTACAGGTTATTCTGACCTCCCATTCCCCCATGCTGCTGTCGGATGTTCCAAAGAGCAATGTCATGTATTTACAAGAGGGTACGAATGATTCGGCAAATAACCATGCGGAAACGTTTGGACAGAATATCTATACATTATTTAACGACGCTTTCTTTATGGACCTAAAGGTTGGAGAATTTGCTAACGGGGTCATTCAAAGTGTCGGGAATGGACTTAACGAATTGGTGCAATCGGCTATGCTGCCAGATGTAAGCGATGTGAGATCCGAACAGTTCGCTCTCCTCGAGCATTATGAATATATTACAGGCATCATTGGCGAGCCGGTGATCAGAAAAGCCTTCGAAACCAAGCTGCAGCGGCTTAAAGAGGCCTACCGGACGGAAAAGCTCAAGAGTGCAATCAGTCTCTATGAGGAATTGTCGCAGGAGGACCGCGACCGGTTGATTGATTATATCATCAAGGACAATGAGAAGGATCGTGACCAATGAGGAAAATCCAATTATCCGCAAAAGCTGTAAAAACACATTTGAGATATTTTAAGAGGAAGATCAATCCAGCTCTTAAAGAAGAACGAAGCAATCCTGCTTACATCCCAACTTCTAAAATATTAAGCGAATTGAAAGCGAAGATGAATTTGCCGTGGAATGAGCAACAAATCCGCAATGAATTCATGAGCCAGCACCGTTTGTTTTTAGAGTACGTGGAAAGGAACTACAGAGCTTTCGCAATAGGCAAACTAAAGGATTTAGAAAACCTGGATGCAGTGATTCAGCGGGACTTCCCGCTAGTTTATCAAATGATCCGTCTTAAAGAGCGTTCCTACTCCGAGCATCTGAATAAGCTGTTCGGCTATCAGCGGTTTAAGGTCAAGGATTTTTTTTACTACATCAAGAAAAAAGCCCTGGATAATATCGGAATGGACCGGTATTCTTCCAGAGCGCAGATAGAAATTGTTAACATCCTTAAGGCGAATTATCCTAAGCTAAGTAAAGAAATCGGGCTCTGCCTTGGTCAAGGCACGCTTAATGCCGCAGAGTGTGGACAGCAATTTCAAAAGCTGAAGCAGCTCAACATCAGCATGGATAATTTCAGACAGATGGATATTTTTCAAAAGGAATGGAACGATTATCATTTCGTGATGGAAAGCGGAATCCGCGTGTGTCCCTATTGCAACCGCCAGTATATTACCCCCATCCTCTCTGATAACGGGAAAATGCGGGCAGATATCGACCACTTCCTGCCGAAGTGCGATTATCCTTACTTCTCCATGTCGCTCTATAACCTCGTGCCGGTCTGCAAATCATGCAATCAAGCCTTGAAGGGTGACCGGAAGTTCACCTTTGCCAACATTAGCCCTTATGAGGAGCATATTGGCGAGCATTTCCGGTTCGAAGCGGATGTGCTGACGTTTGAAGTATCGACAGTAACGAACAGCTTGGGTGCAGCGGAGCAGCACTTGGATATTTTCAAGATAGAATCATTGTATAATTATCACCGGAATCAAGTCGAAGAGCTTGTGAAGAAAAGAAAAGCCTATCCCGATGATTATATTCATGACCTGTACGAGAAGAACAAAGCCTACTTTAACAGTGAGCTTGAGATCAAGCAAATCATTGTCGGGTATATTGATGACGAGAGCAGGCTGAACGATGAAGCTTTCTTGAAATTCAGGCGTGACCTGGCAGAGCAGCTTGGCTTTCTGAGTGGAAACAGCCGTTCCAGGATCGGCAAGCTTAAAAATATAGTTGCGGGCCCCCGGCAGACACGTCCAATTCCTTAAATATCCGCCCCCGTAATAACAGAAACGATGCTGGTGCGGAGCTGCTCCGCATTTGACGCTTGGTACGGATCGGCGTTGAAGATAATCGCATCGGCAATGTAGCCTTCTGCAATACGTCCCAGCTCGTTGCCGCTTCCCAGAATCTCTGCGGCATTGCCGGTGGCTGACTGCCACGCTTCTGTACGGGTCAAGCCATACTCCATCAGCGTATCTAGCTCCTGAAGGTTGTACCCGTGGAGCGCAGGTGTGGCATAATCCGTACCGAATCCAAGACGGACTCCTGCCCGTTTGGCATAGTCAATGGCTTTCGAGTGAGCTTCGGCGGCGCGGGCGGCCCGCTCGCAAATTACCTGGTTCAGCGCCAGCACGCTTTTGGGATCTGCGGCTATGCGGTAGATCGAAGTTGTAGGTACATAAGCTGTCCCCGACTCAGCAAGTCTGCCTGCTTGATCTGCTGTCAGGAACATGCCGTGCTCTATAGATTCCACACCAGCATGGATAGACCAATCAACTGTCACCCCACCCCAGGTATGAACCAGGACCTTTTTGTGATGGTCATGCGCGTTCCGCACAATAAAAGCGAACTCTTCCTCCGAAAAATTCGGATCAAGCACTTGTTCGGTAGGCGCTCCAAGACCGCCAGTGGCCATGATTTTGATCCAGCCTGCTCCTGTAGCGAAGATTTCTGCCATCCGGTGCTCTAAATGCTGAAGGCCGCGGGCATCCCCTGCGCCAAGCATATCGCTGCTGGTCTGTACCCGCAGCGGCTGCTGATAGTGCTGCACAAGATGCTGAATCGTGCTCGGCAGAATCCCGCCCGCATCGCGCGCAGTCGTTACACCGGTCCGCAGTGTCGCTTCAAAGGCTTTGGCCTGCATAGCCTCAACCTCGCCGCTGCTCCGTTTCAATTGGTCAGCATGGTCGAAGTCTGTCCAGGCCAGATGCGTGTGAAGATCAATTACACCCGGACTTATCCATAATTGTGAGGCAGGTTGAGGTGACTCCTCATACGGCTTCGAGCCTTCAACAATGGATGAGAACCGTCCTTCCTTAATCACAATGTCAAACCGTTTCCCTGTGGTGCCGGCGATAGCAATATTCTTGTAGGTTTGCAGCTCTGGATGCTTAATGATCATGTTCATTCCCCCCAAGCCAGCCGAACAGCCGTTATGGCATGGTCAGGCTCCTGATGTAACAATTGAGCGAGTGTAGTCACAGCTTCTTCCACGCTTTGCCGGCTAGCCTTCGCTCCAAAATGGTTGATACGCAGAAGCTGGCCGAATAATTCTCCGTCCCCTGGAGCCACGATGCCAATAGGCTGATCTATAAGCAATTTCTGCTCCCCGGCAATTCTAACCGTCGTTGTCAGCGTTGAGTAATGACTGCTATCCTTTTGCCACGGCGTAAGCCCCAATGCCTGAATACCGGCAATGGCTGAGGCGGCTGTCCGTTCATGACGCTTGATTACCTGCTCCAGCCCCTCCTCTTCAATTTGTGTCAAAGCCGAAATCAGGGCTCTGGCCTCAAGAGTTGGAATGTTGGGCGGAACACGTAACGGTGCAGCGCCGCCTGAAGATGGTCTCAAATCCAGCAAGGACAGAATCGAGTTGCGCGGCGCCTCCGGGTTAGACGCAAGGAAATCCCAGCCGCGCGGCGAGATGCTTACGGCACTTACGCCGTTTGGCCCGGACAGGGCTTTTTGCGCACCCATCACTGCAAAATCGACTTCCCATTCATCCACCAGCAGGGTTTCTCCCCCGACTGCCGACACGGAGTCCGTCACTGTAATGAGGTTGTTATCCTGGGCGAGCTTGAATATTGCCTGGGCGGGATTAGACCCGCCTGTAACCACTTCTGCCTGCACAAAGGAAATAGCGCAGGGCTTGAACTGCTCAATCGCGGAAGCAACCTTCTCTGCAGTAACCACCTCGTCAAAGGAAACCTTCACCTCTACAACCGTTGCTCCGCCGCGCTTAAGCCATTCTCCGAATAGACTGCCATAAGGTCCGGTTACTACGTTTAGAATGGTACGCCCCGGCGCAGCTATTCCTGCGGCCACCGCCTCAATCCCTAAGATAGCCTCACCAGGGATGATGAGCGGGGGATGCTGGGTAGACAATAGCTTGGAGAGCAACTGCGTAAGCGTATTGAACTCGGTAATTGAAAGCGGGATAAATCCTTTATGTTCTTGGTTCATAAAAACCTCCTGCTGATCTTGTTATCGGCATTTTCGGAACTGCGGACAGCAGCTCGCGGCTGTAGGCGGCCTCAGGACGAGTGAAGAATTGGTCCTTCGGACTGCTCTCAACAAGCTTGCCCTGCCGCATAACGGCTACGGTATCGCTAATTGCATGAATGACTCCCAGATCATGGGAGATGAACAGCATGGTCAAATTAAGCTCGGCTTTGAGTGTATTGAACAGTTCGAGCACACTTAGCTGAACGGAAACATCCAGCGCGCTCGTCGGTTCATCCGCGATCAGAAGGCTCGGCTCAACGCTTAATGCACGCGCAATGGCGATCCGTTGGCGCTGTCCGCCGGAGAATTCGTGCGGATATTTATCCAATGCTTTTGCCTCCAGATGAACACGGTCCAAAAGCTCTTTGCATCTCTTCTCAACCTCTGAGCGGTTCACAATATTATGGAACAGCAGTGCTTCGGAAAGAATCTGCCGGATGGAATGCTTCGGATTCAGCGACGCATCCGGGTTCTGAAAGATCATCTGTATTTTTTTGTGCTGCTCACGGCTGCGCTTCTTCACTAATTGCTGGGCTCCCAGCAGAATCTGCCCTTCATCGGGAGCGATCAGCCCGGCAATCACTCGCGCCAGAGTGGATTTGCCCGAACCGGATTCGCCGACAAGGCCAAGGGTGGTATGCTCCTGCAAACTCAGATTAATGTGATCCAGCGCAGTAAACCCGCCGTAACGGACTGTGAGATTCTGTACTTGCAGCGCAGTATTCATTCAGCTTCGCTCCCTTCAAGCTCCGGCAGCGGCAGCACGGAATCAATCAGCATCTGAGTGTAAGGATCAGACGGATTGTGTAATAGCTGCTGAGTCTCACCATGCTCCACAATCCGCCCCTGCTTCATCACACATAGCTTGGAGCATAAGTTAGCTGCAATCGCCAGATTATGTGTCACAAAGACCATGGCAAAACCCAGCTCATTTTGCAAGCGGGTAATGGTTTCGATAATTTGCCGTTGAACGGTAACGTCCAGCGCGGTTGTCGGTTCATCACAGAGCAGAATGTCCGGCTTGCACGCCAGCGCCATAGCGATAACTACACGCTGACACTGACCGCCCGACAACTGGCTTGGATAGCGGTCTGCTTTCTTTAGAGATTCGGGAAGCCCGAGCATTTCGAGCAATTCCAGCGCTATTTTGCGTGAAGCCTTCCGGCCGACTCTCTGTCTGTAATACACGACTTCTGCGAGCTGATTAACAACCGGGCAGAGCGGGTCCAGCGCCCCTCTCGGGTCCTGGAACACCATCGCGCTGCTTGCCGCGGTCTCGATGACCCCTCCGCTCTGCTCCACCCCGCGGGGGAGCAACCCCAGAATGGCACGCAGCGTAAGCGACTTACCGGAGCCCGATTCACCGACGAGTCCCAGGCTCTCCCCTTTACCCAGTGAAAAGCTGACATTGCTGACCAATGGTTCTTTGGACGTTGTGGCGAGTGACAGCGAATTTATTGTCAAAATCGGATGTGTAGCCATCATTTTTTCCTCCATATGTCTGCCAGCCCATCACCGACAAGCGACAGCGCTATTCCCGTATACACCACTGCAAAGCCGGGAACAGCCGAGAGCCACCAAGCGGTAGTGATGAAGGACTGTCCATCCGCGATCATCGTCCCCCAGTCTGGAGTCGGAGGTGCAATGCCAATGCCAAGGTAACCGAGCGTTACAATCGCGACCAGCAGTCCAACCATATCGGCCATTAGGACGACCACCGCCTGAGGCAGAACATTGGGCAGGAGATGGCGCAGAATAATTCTTACTCCGGGAAGGCCCAGAGTCTGAGCCGACGCCACCCATTCCTGCTCACGGAACGATGCGCTGAGACCTTTGACCACACGGGCAAATACGATCCAGCCTACAAGCATGAAAGTGATATAAATCCCCCGCTCGCCTGCTCCGCTGGCAAATGCCACGATGATAACGATCAGATAAAAAGGGAACGCGATAAAAGTATCCGTCAGCAGCGTAATCACAGTGTTAATCCACTTCCCGTAATACCCTGCAAGCATTCCCAGAAAGATGCCGGTGCAAAAAGGGATGATTTCCGCCAGGACCATGATTTTCAGATCAGTTCGTGCAGCATAGATCAGTCTCGTAAACAAATCGCGTCCGAGCTGATCTGTTCCCAGCCAATGCGAAGCAGACGGCGGCTGCAAAAAAGCGCTCAAATTCTGCTCCGTGGGTTGATACGGACTTATAAACGGTATGAATACAGCCAGGAGAATCAGCACTGCAAACATAATGCTCCCGATCAGAAGAGAAGGTGTTCCCCATATTCGCTTAACAGTGCTTTTCTTGTTGCTGCCCTCTTGCAATTGTGGGTCTATCGTTGTAGGGTTCATTGTTTTCCTTTCGTTCTGGGATCGAGCCACCAGGACAGGATTTCAACCAGGAGGCTGATGATCACTACGGATATGGCACAGTAAAGCGCTATTCCTTGAATGACCGGGAAATCCCGTTTCGAAATTGAAGTAAACAGCAGGCTGCCAATTCCTTTGATGCCGAACACCTGTTCAACGACGAGTGTGCCACCTATGAGATAGGAAATATTGACACCGAGCAGCATCAGTGTTGGAAGCGCGGAGTTGCGCAGCACATGCTTAAACAGAATCACCCTGTTAGGTATTCGCGCGGCCTTCAAGGTAACTACAAAATCGGATTCCAATACCTCCAGCATCTGCGCCCTTAACGAACGAACCAGAGTCGGAATCTGTGAAAAAGCGACGGTTATCGCCGGAAGCGTAAGGCTGTACAAGGTTCCGGTCCACCCTTCGCCAACTCCTCCGACGGGAAACCAATGAAGACGGACACTAAGCAGCAGAATCAAAAGGATGCCAACCCAGAAGATTGGCATGCCCAGTGTGATTGTAGGAAAAATACGGATCAAATGATCCAGCAGCTTGTCTTTGTTCGTGGCTGCAAGTGTGGCAAGCAGCAGCGATATTACGATTGCCAGAGCGCTGGCCAATGCGATGAGCAGCAGAGTAACAGGAGCCCGTTCGGCTATCAGCTCTCTTGCAGAGATTCCCGTCACAATGGAATTTCCGGTATCCCCTTGCGTAAACAATGTCTGCACAAAACGGACGAATTGCTCCCATACAGGGAGATCAAGCCCAAGAGTATGATGCATACTCTTGAGCGCCTCCGGTGTGCTGTATTCACCCAAAATCATTTTTGCAGGGTCCCCCGGCACGATTCGGATCAGGAAAAAAACTGCCGTCATCACGCACAGGATCACTATCAATGCTCTAACAAGTGCAATCACAAGCCAACTGTATGAACCGTTCCTACCTGTTGATGGAGTTAACGTGTTATTGGATTTCATCATTTTCCAATGCGGACATCTTCCAGGCGCAGGCTGCCGTTAGGCAAAACAACAAGGCCATCGACCGAAGAACGGGCACCAATCAGAATATCCGGGTAGTATAAAGGAATGTAAGGTACTTCATCGGCAAGCGTCTGCAGCAGCTTAGAGTAGATTTGCGCGCGGGCATCGCCATCTGCTGTCTTTTGCCCGTCATAGAGCAGTTTGGTTACATCCTTATTCGTGTAATGCGTCCAATACGACTTGCTGAAGCCATCCGGATCGGTCTGGAAAGCAATAATCGAGTTCGCTTCAGGGGAGTCCGCCTGACCGCTGTTCAGCATTGCCGCGAAATCATATTTGAAGAAACGTTCCCGGAAAGTAGCCAGCTCAGTGGATTCAATCTCGATCTTGATGCCGATGGTTTGACCCGCTGCCTGAATAATTTGCGCCTCTTGGGCTCTGGTGCTGTTGCCGGACGCTACAAGCAATTTGGTAGTGAAGCCGTTAGGGAAGGCGGATTTGGCCAGCTCTTCCTTCGCTGCAGTTACATCGTAATTGAGCGGCTTGATCGTATCATTGGAGTTATATGGAATGGTGGTCGGCAGCAAAGAATTTGCAGTCTGTGCATAACCAAACGTAAGCGCCTTGGTCAAGCCTTCACGATCCAGCGCCAGCGCCAGAGCACGGCGGACATGCACATCGGAGAAATGTTTGTCCAGTGTATTGAAGAACAATTGCTCTGTTACCCAGCTCCCGTTCGTTACTACTGCTGTGTCTGCACCATTCTTGATTTCGTCTGCGTTCTGCAGCGCCAGAGATTCAATTGCGTCAACATCTCCAGCCTTGAGCTGGTTGATTGCCTGGCTGTCGTCTTCAATCAGCTTATACACAAGCTTGTCAATGTAAGGCTTGCCTTCCTGCCAATAGTTAGGATTCTTGGTGAAGGTCAGGTCGCCTGCAGGGTCCCATGTCTCAACAACAAAAGGTCCAGTACCGATCGGTTTTTTGAAAAACTCTTCTTCGGTAGCCCCGCCAAAGTTATCCGGAATTATCCCGTTCGAGAAGTTGGACAGCTCGGAGATAAACGGTGTATACGGCTCTTTAAGTGTAATCACGAGCGTTTTGTCGTCCTGCGCTTTAACAGAAGCAACCTTGGCTGCGATTGCCAGCGGACCGCCCACCTTCAAATGCCGGTTAAGCGAGAATACCGCATCCTTTGCAGTGACAGCCGTGCCGTTCGAGAACTTCAGACCGTCGCGGAGGACAAAGGTATACGTCAGCCCGTCTTGACTGATGCTGTGTGACTGGGCAAGCCAGTCTACAATTTCACCCTTGCTGTTAAAAGCAACCAGTGACTCGAATACTTTGTCAATTGCAAACGCATTGTTCGACGTAATCTCATTATGTAAATCAAAAGAGGTTACTGAAGCAGGCCGTCCATAGACAAAGGTTCCTCCCGCTGCAGGCACATCTGTATTTGCACTTTGAGTTGCCGCTGGGCTCGTTGTTGCTTGAGCGCTGTTATTTTGTTTAGGATCATTCTTGGACCCGGAGCATCCTGCAATTACCACTAGCAGAATTGCTAATGCTCCTACCCAAACCGACTTTCTAAAAGATGCTGTAAACTGTGACATGTCTGATCCTTCCCCTTCCTATAAATCATATGAGTTTAGTATGGATTGTATTATGGATCAATCACCATCGTCTGTCAAACAAAAAATCATTTTGGCCATAAGAATGTATCTAATATATCCATTGCTAGAAATGAATATGCTTCAATTAAGCAATGACGTTATAACCTCTTGCATATCTCCTGTAAATGAGATGGTCTTGTCCTCATTTCCTTCCATGCCTTCGGGATTATGTCTGTTGAAGCGGATTAAGGTCGCATGCTCATTGCGGTACGTAAGCTTTTCAAAGGGATAACGAATAATTCCCGGTGTATTATAACCAACCCCCAGCTCCAAATATACAGTCTTCTTGCATTCTGCTGCACGCAGGAATTCGTTGTAGGAAGCATTTCGTTCATACCACTTCCCGTCCTGTACAAAGTATTGATCAATTCTAAGGTGTGGATTCATCTCTCCGCCGCATACCGGGCATTTGGGAACTAGTTCAGAAGGAATCCGGCAATCGACGGTGTGCTGAACCATTGCCTTGACCAGAGCCTCATTATTGTACAATTTATCATGACAACCTGCCGCACACTGCAAATAGCCATAGTTGCCTTGAATTTCAAAAATTTGATGCTGCGGAAAACCGGCCTTCTCAAACTGGCTGTCCACATTGGTTGTGATGACGAAGTAATTATGGTTCTGCACCCACTGATGCAGATCGGTATATAACTTGGTGCTGGCCGCTTCGTATCGGTTAAGGCTGATATGTCTGGCCCAATATGCCCACCGTTCCTCCTGGGTCTTAAAGGGATAGAAGCCGGAAGAGTACATGTCAGTCAATCCGTACTTCTCAATGAAGGGCTGGAAATTTCGGGTGAATCTTACCCCGCTATATTCAATCCCAGCAGCAGCAGATAAGCCTGCCCCTCCCCCTATAACAATATATTCCGCCTCGCCAATGGCCGATTTCGCCCTTTGGATCAATTGCTGATCTATAGGATTCATTTAATTACCCCTCCAACACAGATTCGTAGATTTCACGGTCCTCGTCGCTGAACACATTAAAAATAATCTGCCCGAAACGCCCGGGATGCTGTTTTAGCCAAGCTTGAACTACGTTTACGGCTACGACGGCCGCTTCCCTTTTGGGATAACCGAATACCCCGGTGGATATTCCGCAAAATGCAACCGAACAGATGGAGTCAACCTGGGCCGCAAGCTCCAGGCAGGAGGTATAACAACCAGCCAGCAGAGATCTCTGATGCTCTGTGACCGCTTGTCCAGCCGCAATGATGGGGCCAACCGTATGCAGCACAAACCTGGAGGGCAGGTTGTATGCCCTTGTTATTTTAGCGTAGCCTGTCGGTTCGGCATGACCCTGCAGCTCCATGATGACATTGCAATCCTCACGCAGCTCTGGCCCGGAGGCGGAATGAATGGCATTGTCAATGCAGGCATGAAAAGGCTGGAAGCAGCCCAGCATCCTGCTGTTGGCAGCGTTCACGATGGCATCGGCTTCAAGCTCTGTAATATCTCCTTGCCATAGGTATATTTCCGGAGCTATTTCTTGTTGTATAGACTGGAATTGTTTCGACAAAGGTGTTAGAGCCGAAGCTTTGGTAATCGTCTTGAACTGCCGTTCATATTGCAGGATTACATCCATATAGGGGTTGAGCTTTGCATTGGCTGCGCCTGGAGTCTTAATGGTCAGAGCCGCCTTAATGTAGGCCCTCTTCTGGTCAGGTGATGCAGATGGAATACCTTCCATATAACCTTCCGGGTCTTCAAGAAGCAGCTTAGCTGCCGCCTCTAAGCTTTCCAGGTATTGCTGTTCGGTTAACCGCCCGGCTGCAATTGCCGGGTGGGGTTGATCTAAACGGATTTTTGTCCGGTATGCATCTAACTCAAGATTAGGTGCTTCATGTACCATCATTACCTTCTCCTTTGCGGGTTGAATTTTGCTGGAATCAGCCTTGATCCATCGCCTTGCGAATATCATAATCACTGATGTCGAGATCCAAATCCATTCCGAGCGCCAGCTTGGCAAGCTGACTTCCTATATAGGGTCCCATTGTCAACCCGGACGCACCGAGTCCGTTAGCCGTAATCAGACCTTCCCAGCCGGGAATAGCTCCAATCACAGGCAGGAATCCGGGCGTAAACGGACGGAAGCCAACCCGCACCTCCTGAAAAGTGCTGTCCGCTAAGCCAGGGGCCAGGTCTAGCCCCTTATTCAGCACCTCCTGAATTCCACCTGCGGTTATTCTGGTATCGTAGCCTTCAATGTGATTTTCGTGTGTAGATCCAAGGACGATCTTGTGCCCTTCAAAAGTAAGCAGATACTGATCATTGGGCGGGATAACAACCGGCCAGGTGCCTGTATCTTGCGGATTGGGAAGCTCTACATGGACGATTTGCGCTTTTTGATAATGAACGTCAAAATGAATGCCCAAAGGCTCCAGCAGCGGACCGGCCCACGCCCCCGCACATACAATAACAAGGTCAGCCGCAAAGGTACGCGCTGAGGCAGTTACTCCCGTGACACGGTTTGCGTGATATTCAAGCGAAGCATCCCCGTTTACAAAAACGGCCCCTTTGCGCTGTGCTGAACGGATAAGCGCGTCGCGCAGCGCACGGCCATCTACACGTGCGGCTCCGCTGATGTGAACTGCGGGATACCCTTCTGCCAGCAGGGGGAAACGCTCCCGGGTTTGTAATTCATTAAGCTGTGTGATTTCCCCGATTTCCGGTGCCTCCGCTTTTCGAATCTGTGCGCGTTCTTCCATCCGGCTAATCTTCTCCGGGTCATTATGAATGCTTAGAGCCCCCACCTGCGCATAGCCGGTTTCTGTTTCCCCTTCGTTATGAAGCTGTGCAATTAATTCCGGGTAATAACGGGCACCGGCTTTGGCGAGACGATACCAGGCCTGGTTGCGCCGCTGGGACAGCCAAGGGCAAATGATGCCTGCAGCGGCGTCGGTTGCTTGTCCCTTATCTTTGCGGTCTATTACCAGGACATCTGCCCCCATTGCTGCTAACTGATAGGCTGTCGAGGCCCCTAGAATTCCTGCTCCGATTACGATGACCTTCTTCATGCGTACATTTCCTTTCCTGCCTCAAACGCCATAGTGTTCCTTCAGTATAATTCATTCTGCAAGCCTTAGCAGGAACATATAGAAAAAGCCAACACTGGGGATGCAGTGCTGACTTGAACTGTTTTTCTAAAAAACATCAGGCAATAATTGCGGAAAGCTGCAGCTCAAGCTTCTCTGGGGTCATCGTTCCTCCACCGAGACGAATATATTCCCCATCCTTCTGCAGAAGCAGGGTTGGATAACTCTGTACACCAATCTGGCGGGCGGTAATGAAATCCTTGGCAGCTTCTTCAGCGGCAGATGATGTCTTCATTCGTGCCGTTACAGCTTCAGGGTCAAGGTCAAAGGCAACCGCTAGCTCGCGGTAGGTTTCGGTGTCGCTGAGACTTTTGCCCTCGAAGTAAAACGCATGCTGCATAGCTGAAGCCAGGTACACTGCACGTTCCGGTGCAAAGAATCGTAAGGCAGCAAAGCCGGTTGCCGCGGCTTCGGAGTCCAGAATAAAGTCATCATTTGCAAGCAAGCGCTGATAACCAGCGCCAAATTCCGCACCCGTAAGCTGGCTGATCCGGTTGTTCGCTTCGGCAATGTGCGGGTACGCGCTGATCGGCTGCTTACGTTCTCCTGTAAAAAGTCCGCCGGACAGAACGGTCAAAGGCAGCTCAGGATGTGTCTCCCGGAATGCCCGCAGGGTCTTTGAGAACCCGTAACACCAGCCGCAATAAGCATCCCACACATAAATGAGATTAAGATTATTTTGATTCACAGAAATAACTCCTTTGTAATCCGCTTTTATGAATGTTAACCTGTAACTATTGTAGTTACATTATATGACGGATGTCAAGAGAATACTTATTTCTGAGGATTAGACTTCCGTTATCAGCCGGAAATCAAGCCGTATTTTACAAAGCTCTGATAAAGTCCATCTTCTCCCACGTTGCCCGTAATATCATTGGCCAGTTCCTTCAGGGCCGGCTTCGCATTGCCCATAGCAATGCCTATAGCGCAATATTCGAGCATCTCAGCATCGTTCATTCCATCCCCGATAGCCATGCTGTCTTGGCGGGAAATCTTCAAATGCTCTAGCAGATCAGCAATAGCAACGGCCTTATGGATACCTGGAATCATCAGCTCGCCGCTGTCCTCGCCAAAGATCGGGATGGTACACTGAATGGCCTCAAATTTGCCCTGGAATTCACGCTTGATCTGCCCGAAGGACAGGCTGCTTTCCAGAAAACAAACCTTGTTGACATCCTCTTTATACATATCCGTCTCCCCGTAAGTGATGCCGGCAATGAAGGGATGGGGAGAGAGCAGCATTTGCTCCTTGGCCGCAGGGTCATTGACAACATCGCCATAAATTCTGCGCTCCAGGTGCGCCTTCAGGTTCCTGCTTCCATACAGGGCTGAGTTGGATTCCAAGTAGAAATCTACACCCTGCGCATCGAAGAAATCCACCATCTGGCGGACATCCTCAGGCTTAACCTTTTTATGATAAAGAGTTTCGCTGCCGGACTCAACGTAGCCCCCTCCTGCGCCAATCAGGCCATCGAAGCCGATGCCCCAAATCTCCTCATAGATTTCCGCCTTTGAGCGGCCGGTGCACAGGTACAGCAGATGGCCGTTCTCCCGCGCTTTTTTACAGGCGATTTGTGCGGATTCCGGCACCTTCCCATCATCCCCCACAAGTGTTCCGTCAATATCTATAAAGACAATTTTTCTGCGTTCCTGAGTCATTGGCATTCAGTCTCCTTTTGAGGCTTAATTGGTGCTGCATGAACACTGTAAACTGTGGAATGCATTACAGGTCAAAGGAAATTTTGTGATATGCTTGTCCATGAGGTGGTTCTATATGGCAAATATTCAGGAAATCGCCCGGCGGGCGGGCGTATCAACCACAACAGTCTCGCGTGTACTTAACGGGCATCCATATGTCAGCGGTTCAATCCGGGCAAGAGTTCTTGAGATAATTTCACAGCTTGATTATGTACCCAATGCCAGTGCCAGATCCCTAAAGAAGGGCTCCACCCGGTTAATCGGAATTATTGCGGTTTCACTCAGCCCGCTGCTGCTTAATTTCATCCAAGCGTTCACGGAAATTGCTCAGCAATATGGGTTCAATATCACCCTGTTCATGACAAACGGAGATTTGGAGAAGGAGCTTGTTGCGCTTGAAATGCTGCGGAGCAAGCAGTTGGATGCACTGGTATGCGTGCTGCGGGCCAATGATTGGGAAGTGATTGAAGCTTATACGAAATACGGCCCGATTGTAACCTGGCAGCGCTTGCAAAGCGAGATAATCCCCTCTGTCTTTATGGACCAGTATCAGGCCTACATCCTTGGTATCGAACATCTGTATTCCAAGGGCTACCGCAAAATTCTCAGCATCTATGCCATGTCCAAGGGTCTCAACACGAAGGAACGCAAGCGGGCTTATGCCGATTTCGTGGAAAAATACAATATACCGGATCACGGATTCCCGCAGTTTCAGGACAAGACCTCCGTTCAGGACGGTGAAGAGCTCGCCGGATGGTGGATCGCCCAGACGGACAGACCGGATGCCCTATTTTGTTCCAACGATGAAGTCGCAGCAGGAGCCGTTACGGAGCTTCGGAGAAGAGGATTTGCAGTTCCCGGAGATGTGGGCATCATGGGATTTGACAATACTGAAGTGGCTCATTTGCTCGACCTGACAACCATTCATTCTCCGGTAGACCTGCAAGCGGAAAATGCCTTTATTCTGATTCAAAATAGACTGGCCCAATCTGACCTTGAGCTTCATTCCCTGGAATACAGGCTCATTGAGCGGAGCTCGACCTGACAACACCAAGACCTTGTCGCAGGGAAGCTCCGCAGTGCTCCTGAGAATCATCTGACCGGCTCTGGAACTGCAGCCTCAGGATCAAAATCCGCCACAATCAGCATATCCATATGCCGGGCATGCCGGAGCAGATAATGGACAAAGCTTTCTTTGAAAAGACTGCGCCAGAGAGGTTTACGCGAATATCCGATAATTAGCTGGGTTGTCTGCACTTCATTCATCCTTGTGAGCAGGTGCTGATGGACGCTTGTGCTGCCGACTGCCTGTGCGACCTCCATCTTCCCGCCAAGCCGTTCCGTCAAATGACGCAGCGAATCGAGGCGTTTCTGCTCTTCGGGCGTGCGTCCCCCTCCGCAGTGTACATAATGTACGTACCAGTCTGCCTTCAGCCGGTGTGCGATGCGGAAGCCGCGGCGAATCAGCCGTTCCGCCCGTGGTCTGAGGTCCACACAGACAAAGATAACCTCCCGTCTGCTCCAAGGCCCGCGCAGGGAATTATCACGGTCCCACGCTTCCAGCCGCTCATCTACATCATCTGCAATTTCACGAAGGGCCAGCTCGCGCAGCGCAATCAGATTTCCGATTTTGAAAAAGGATTCCAGCGCCTGGTTCACCTTTTCGCTCGCATAAATCTTCCCTTCCCGCATCCGCTCCTGCAGCATTTGCGGCGTGACATCTATCAGCTCCACCTCGCCGGCCATCTTCAGAATCGCATCCGGCACCGTTTCCCTGACACGCACACCGGTTAGCTGTGCCACTGCATCGTTCAGGCTTTCCAGGTGCTGCACATTCACGGTTGTAATGACGGAAATCCCGTTTTCGAGCAGGCGCATGACATCCTCATAACGTTTTTTGGACTGGCTGCCAGGCACGTTGGTATGGGCCAGCTCATCTACCAGCACAGCCTCAGGATGGCGGGCAATAATCGCATCGGTGTCCATTTCCTCGAGCTGTGTGGACTGATAAAGTACGTTGGCCCGCGGAATCATGGTCAATCCGCCGATTTGCTTCTGGGTTTCCTTTCTGCCGTGAGTTTCCAGCAGCCCGATAACGACATCAATCCCCTTGTTCAGCAATAGATTGCCTTCCTGCAGCATTTTGTAGGTTTTCCCTACGCCGGGAGCCGCACCGATATAGACCTTGAAGGTTCCCCGGCGGATTCCCTCAATTCTCTGCTCCATCTCTTGGCGGGTCAGACGGTGAAAGGGCTCCTCTGTTTCCTTAGGCTGCGGTCTGATCGGCAATATCCGCTCCCCGTCCTGCTCCGCCCGGTCAGCCATCAGGAACACATCAATATTCCGCGTCCTCCGCAGAACCCGGTTTGCGATGGAGCCCTGCCATTTTTCCTGCCAGCGGCTTTTTTTGGAGTGCCCCATAACGATCCGGGTTACGTTGTTTCGAATGGCATAACGCACCAATACGGGAGGAAGCAGACGCAGATTTGCCAGCGGCAGCTCCTCAAACCTGGCCCCCACCCGCTCTACCAGCTTTGTAATGGAGCGCTTGAAGCTTTGCTGCTCCTTCGTAAGCGGACGCTTGGGGAGAACGAACGTCACAACTATGAGATCGCCGCCCAGCCGCTTCGCAATTTGCTGGCCCCGTCTCACGTACAGTGAACCGTTCCAGTGATATTGCGTGGAGACAAGTATCCGCTCGCTGGCGCCGGAAGGCCCGATAAGCCCTTGTTCCTCCCGGTGCTTCTCCAGCGTTTCATTGACGCCTTCCGCTACCAGACGAAGCGACAGCTCGCGAAGCACGCCGAGATTGCCCCGCCGGGACAGCGCCGGATGGGCCTCACCGCCGAGCACTCCCTCCGCGATTCTTTTCAGAACCGTCTCGGGAGACACGTCGATCAGCCGCACCTCATCCGCCAGCTCCAGCGTGTTGAGCGGTACGGTTTCTCCGGCGCGGATACCGGTTTTTTGGTGAATGAGCTCGGACATACCTGCCAGCTCATACACATTAATCGTCGTGATCACACTGATGCCGTTGTCCATCAAATACCGGATATCCTCCAGCCGCGTCTGAAACCGCGCTCCCTTCCGGTTGCGGTGTGCCAGACCGTCCACCAGCAGCACCTCAGGGTTGCGCTGCAGCAGAGCCTCCAGAGGAAGATCCTTCTGCTCCTTGCCGTCCTTCACCCAATGAAGGCTGGGGACGCGCTCCAGATCCGCAAGCTGCTGAACAGTCTCCGCCCGCTGCATGGTGGAGACGGCGCTGATTACTACATCTATACCTTGCTGCATCAGGAGCTTGCCTTCCTCCAGCATATGATACGTTTTACCAGATCCGCTGACGGAGCCGATAATAATTTTTAACCTGCCCCTGTGCAACTGATAAATGGAATCCAAAATTTCTTCCGGTGTTTTACGTTTGTATGGAGCCACCGGTCAACCTCCTTCCGACCTCGCCGCTTATTCTTGAAATCCGAAATGAAAACTACCCTGCCCATTTCGGACAGGGTACAGCCGGCTATTTCGCCGACAATTCCATTACAGCCATATTCAGCTTCAGCACATTGACCCGTTCCTCGCCGAATAATCCGAGATCGCGGCCTGTGGTATATTTCTTCACTAATGCTTCCAGTTTATCCTTCGAAATTCCTGTCAGCTTGCTGATTCTGGGAATCTGTACGCTGGCGGAAGCCGGGGTAATATCCGGGTCCAGCCCCGAGCCTGAATTCGTAACGAGATCAACCGGCAGTTGATTCACAGGAACATCAGGGTTATCCTGCTTCCACTGGGCGATGGAATCGCGTGTGCGCTGCAGCATATCAGGATTCGATGGCCCATAGTTGTTCGAGCCCGAAGCCTCAGCCTTGTATTCAATGCTGGATACCCGCCCGTGGAACAACGCCGGATTGGTAAAGTTCTGTCCGATGAGTCCAGAGCCAACCACCTGGCCCTCGCTGTTCTTCAGCAGGCTGCCGTTCGCCTGGGAAGGCATGAGCACCTGGGCAATGGCCGTGGAAGCCAGCGGATATACAATTCCGCAGAGTACAATGAACACTACGCTCAGCCTAACGATACTTATCCAATAAGAACCTTGTGGCACCGGCTCCTGTTCAACTGGTTCTGCATTGATAGTTGCCATTTCTTACTTCATCCTCTCTCACCCTTAGGTATATCTCTCAGATCCAAATACTGACCAGCAGATCAATCAGCTTAATGCCCGCGAACGGAACCAGAATTCCTCCCAGCCCATAGATAAATATATTCCGGCGGAGCAGCTTGGTAGAGCTCATTGGCTTATACGATACGCCCTTCATCGCCAGCGGAATAAGCAGCGGGATGATGATGGCGTTGAAGATCAGCGCCGAGATAATCGCCGAGCTTGGCGATCCCAGCCCCATTACGTTCAGCACCTTCATCTCCGGAATAGCGAGCGTGAACATTGCGGGAATGATGGCGAAGTATTTGGCAATATCATTCGCGATGCTGAAGGTTGTCAAGGCGCCACGCGTCATCAGGAGCTGCTTGCCAATCGCCACAACCTCAATGATCTTGGACGGGTCAGAGTCCAGATCGACCATATTGGCCGCTTCCTTGGCGGCCGATGTGCCGCTGTTCATCGCAAGACCCACATCCGCCTGCGCCAGTGCGGGCGCATCATTCGTGCCGTCGCCTGTCATAGCTACCAGCTTGCCTTCGGCCTGCTCACGGCGGATAACCTCGATTTTATTCTCAGGTGTACTTTCGGCAATAAATCCGTCCACCCCGGCTTCGGCAGCAATTGTTGCGGCAGTAAGCGGGTTGTCTCCGGTACACATAATGGTCTTGATGCCCATTTTGCGCAGCTCATCGAAGCGTTCCTTCATCCCCGGCTTAACGGTGTCCTTCAAATAAATAAGCCCGTAAATCCGGTTGTCTACTGCCACGGCAAGCGGGGTCCCCCCTTTACCGGCGATCTCGTTGGAGCATTTATCCAGGTTGTCCGGGATCAGCCCTCCCTGCGAAGATACCCAGCGCTTGATGGAGTCTACAGCCCCTTTGCGCACCATGCGGCCATCGTTCAAGTCCAGCCCGCTCATCCGCGTTTCGGCGCGAAATTCAATGAACTGTCCTTCCAGTGCGGAATCGTAGCGGTGTCCTTGCTTTTTGACAAGTTCAATGACGGAACGGCCTTCAGGCGTTTCATCCTTCAGGGAACTGATCGCCGCCCACACGGCCAGTTCTTCTGCGCTTTCCTTGCCCACAGGAACAAATTCGCTCGCCATCCGGTTGCCGTAGGTGATTGTGCCTGTTTTATCGAGGATCATCGTATTGATGTCACCAGCGGCCTCAACCGCTTTTCCTGACATGGCGAGCACATTGAATTGAGTCACCCTGTCCATGCCCGCGATACCGATGGCTGACAGCAGACCGCCGATTGTCGTAGGGATCAGGCAGACCAGCAGCGCGATGAGAACCGGGATTTCCAGCTCGACATTCAGATAAGCGGCAATCGGACGCAGCGTGACCACCACAATCAGAAAGATAATCGTCAAGCTGATTAAAAGCGTGCTCAGCGCAATTTCATTCGGCGTCTTCTGCCGTTTGGCCCCTTCAACGAGAGAGATCATCCGGTCGAGGAAGGATTCACCGGGGTCACTCGTAATCCGCACTTTAATTTCATCACTAACAACTCTTGTGCCGCCTGTGACCGAGTTGAAATCTCCGCCCGCTTCTTTAATAACGGGAGCCGATTCCCCGGTAATCGCTGATTCATCTACGGAAGCCAGTCCTTCAATGACCTCGCCGTCGCCGGGAATCAATTCACCCTGGCTGACGACAACAACATCACCCTTGCGCAGCTCGGAAGAGGCAACTGTCTTGATGGCCCCGCCTATCAGCTTATTCGCGGAAATGTCCTGTTTCGTTTTCTTGAGCGTATCGGCCTGTGCTTTCCCCCGGCCTTCCGCCAGTGCTTCCGCGAAGTTGGCGAATAGGACGGTAAACAGCAGGATAAAGAACACCGTAATATTGAAGCCTATGGAATCCTCGGCATTGAAATACTCAGGCGCAAGGACCATCAGCAGCACAATAAAGGTTCCGATCTCAACAACGAACATGACCGGGTTTTTCATTAAGGTCACCGGGTTCAGCTTCATGAAGCTGTCCTTGACCGCACTTTGCAGGATAGGACCTGTCAGCAGCTTTTTTCTTGGTACAGTACTCATTGTGTTCTCCCTCTTCCTAACGTAAGGTCAAATATTCGGCAATCGGACCGAGGACAACAACCGGCAGAAAGGTCAGCGCGCCGATGATCAGCACCGTACCAATCAGAATACCGGTAAACAAGCCGTTGTCTGTGCGGAAGGTGCCAATCGTTTCAGGAACCGGCTTCTTGCGGATCATGGAGCCGGCAACCGCGAGCATCGCAATTATGGAGACATACCGTCCCAGCAGCATGACGATCCCGGTGGTGATATTCCAGAACGATGTATTGTCCGCCAGCCCTTCAAAACCCGAGCCGTTATTGGCGGCAGAGGAGGTATATTCATATAACACCTGAGTCAACCCGTGAAAGCCCGGATTAGTAATCGCGCCTTTACCCAGCTCAGTCAGGAAGGCTCCGGCAGTCGGGGCCAGAATAATCAAGGGATGAATCAGAATGGCGATTGCAATCAGCTTCATTTCCCGCGCTTCAATCTTCCGTCCGAGGAACTCCGGCGTTCTGCCCACCATAAGCCCGCAGAGGAAGACTCCCAGGATAGCATACATCAGCATGTTGACCAGACCGACGCCCTTGCCTCCGAACACGTTGTTCAGCATCATCAGGGCCAGCGGGGTAACGCCGCCGAGCGGGGTGAGGGTGTCATGCATATTGTTAACAGAGCCGGTTGTCGCCGCAGTTGTCACTGTGGTGAACAAGGCCGTCTGCGGGATGCCGAAGCGGACCTCCTTGCCTTCCATACTGCCCTGCGAAGCATTAATACCCATTGCATTAATTGCCGGGTTCCCCTGGGTTTCCGCATAATAGTTCAGTCCCAGCAGCAGCACGAACAAGGTCATCATGGCGCTGAAGATCATCCAGCCCTGGCGTTTATTTTTGGCGAACAGTCCGTACATATAAGGCAAGGCTGCCGGCAGCGTCCACATTGACAGGATTTCAATGATGTTGGTCAGCGGCGACGGATTCTCGAAAGGATGCGCAGAGTTCGCCCCGAAAAATCCGCCGCCGTTCGTTCCCAGATGCTTGATGGATTCGAGTGAGGCTACAGGTCCGATTGCGATCTGTTGTGTTGCTCCTTCCAGCGTTGTTACCTGAAGAGTAGGCTTCAAAGTCTGCGGAACCTGCAGCGCCACAAGCACCAGTGTAACCAGTAGCGCAAGCGGGAGGAATATACGGGTGATCGACTTCACGAAGTCTTCGAAGAAGTTCCCCACAGACCCTCTACCGGTAATCCCTCTCACAAAAGCTACGGCAACAGAAAACCCGCTCGCTGCCGAAGTGAACATCATCATGGTGATGACCGCCATTTGCGAGAAATACGAAAGGCCGGTTTCACCGCTGTAATGCTGCAAATTGGTGTTGGTCATGAAGCTGATTACTGTATTGAACGTAAGTGTCTGCTCCATCCTGCCGGTTCCATTCGGATTAATCGGCAATGCGCCTTGCAGGCGAAGGAACAAATAGCTGAAGGCGACCAGTACGATGTTGGTTGCCAGAAAGCTGACGGCATACCGTTTCCAGGACATTCTCTTGCGGTTGTTCAGACCGCTTAGCTTGAAGATCCCGCGCTCGAAGCCGCCGAAGACGCGGTCTGTCCGGTTCGGTTCATTTGAGAATACATGATATAAATAAGTTCCTACTGGCTTAACCAGCAGCAGCAGTATGGCAATGACAGCAATGATTTGCACTATACCCACGGATGCTCCTCCTTAAATGTATAAGCTGACTTAGAATTTCTCCGGATGAATCAAGGCATATACCAAATACAGAAACAATAACAAGGTTGCTATGATGACCACCGTCATTGCCCGGCTCCTCCTTTATCATCAACAACCTGCCCACACCACAGTACAAATGTGTACAATAAAACGAATAACCCGGCCAAAGCCGCCACCATATACACATCCAGCATCGTCTTTGCCACTCCTCTCTCTACCTTTTTCTGCTTTTCAATTCTTTTATTCTTCCGGTTTAGCGTAACATTTCTCCCATTAGTTCAGGGTTAGAGTTTTCATGGGCGGATAAAGATTGCATTAAGATACGCTAGATACATCGTTATAGATCAGCTTTTTCACCCTTGCGGGAGATTTCCTGTACAAATTCTTCAGCAGCTTTACTGACGTTCTCATCCTCATAGCTATCAGTGCTATGCAAATCGCAATAGTCGAATATTTTTTTAATGCTATACAGCAGCACCAGCATGAGCGATACCAGACCGGTATTTTTCAAAATTTCATTCATACAAAAGACTCCTTCTCTCTTATTCTTGGTTACGGATATAGCGTATCACTCCCGCCATTAGTTCAGGGTTAGGGTTTCTATGCGCGGATAAAGATTGCATAAAGACCTGGAAATTGAAACAGCGACAGCCAAGGACGAAGAAAATAAGTCCTGGACTGCCGCTGTTTTATTTTCTAATGAACCTGCGGACTAGCACGAATTCTTCATCTGATGACTTATACTGCAGTCAAGATAATCGGCTGATCCTTTGTAATAATAATGGTGTGCTCATGCTGTGCTACAAAGCTGTTGTCCGGTACACATAACGTCCATCCGTCCCCTTGCTCATCGGCATACCTTGCACCTGTAGATAAAAAGGGCTCGATTGTAATGACCATCCCCTCTTTCAATCTCCGTTTATCGTGCTTGTTATACACCGGCAGAATCTCGCTTGGGAACTCATGCAGCGACCTCCCGACACCGTGGCTGCATAGATTCTCAATGACCGTATAGCCGCCTTTTTCAGCCTCACTTTCAATGATCCTTCCGATTTCGTTCACTTTCACGCCAGCTTTAAGCGAAGAGATTACTTTCATCATCGTGTCGTGTGTGTATTGGCACAGACGCACTAATGATGGCTCATATGGAGCTATCGGAAAAGAATGTCCCGAGTCCGCATAATAGCCTCCGAGTTCTGCCGAAACATCAATGTTAACTAAATCGCCCGGTTGAATGATCCGGTTTCCCGGTATTCCGTGGGCAATTTCATGATTAACACTAATGCAGGTGTTGCCGGGAAAATTGTAGGTTGCTTGAGGTGCTGGCACAGCCCCATATCTTTTCAGAAACTCTCCGCCAATTTCATCTAATTCCCTGGTTGTAATTCCGGCGCGTGTGTGACTTTTCATTTCATTTATCGTCATTGCAACGATTCTGCCAATTTCCTTCAAGCCATCAATATCATCTTGTGATCCTATTGTCATACAAGCTCCTCCATATTTCAGATTGATTGATTACACCTGAAGCATCCGGTACCCGACGCCAATATGCGTCTGGATGAACTTTGGCTGCGAAGGTGCTTTTTCTATTTTTTTCCTTAAGGTTGCCATAAAAACGCGCAGCGCTGGGATGTCATAGGTATGCGTGCCCCAGATTTCATGCAGGATATAATTATGCGTCAACACCTTGCCTACATTCTTGGCAAGCAGGCATAACAGCTTATACTCAATCGGTGTCAGATGAATCTCCTCGGCATCCAGCCATACGCAGCCTGCCGCATAATCAATTTTCAGGCTGTCATTGGTGAATATGGAGGCATCCTTCTGCAGCTTATCCGTGTCATTACGGATGCGCCGTAAGCTTACCCTTAACCTGGCAAGCAGCTCCTCTACGCTGAAGGGTTTGGTCAGATAATCGTCCGCACCTGCATCCAGCGCATCAATTTTATCCCGGTCCTCACTGCGTGCGCTGACTACAATAATTGGAATATTCGACCATGAGCGGACTTTGGTAATGATATCCACGCCGTCCATATCGGGCAGCCCCAGATCCAGAATCATAATGTCCGGCTGCCTGGACGCTGCCTCCAGAATCGAAGACGCCCCCGTTTCAGCCGTGTGATATTTATAGCCCTGTGTTTCCAGGGTGGTAGTAATCAGCTTGCGGATCGGTTTGTCATCCTCTACAACAAGGATCAAAGGCTTATTCATGCACACTCACCTCTTCAGCCTGCAGGGTAAAGCGGAATACTGTACCTTGCGGGAAATTATCATGCACCTCAATAGTGCCGCCGTGGGCAATAATGATGGATTTGCACAAAGCAAGCCCAAGACCTAAGCCCCTCCGGCCATCTCCACGGATATTATCAGCCGTATAGAACATTTCGAACAGTTTCGCCTTGGCCTCATCGGAGACACCGGGTCCGTCATCGGCCGCCAGCACAACGACCATATCCTCTTCACGCCGCGCCGAGACTGTGATATGCGAGCCAAATTGCGTATATTTTATTGCGTTGTCCACAATGTTGATGAGCACCTGAACAATAAGCCGGGAGTCCATTTTTGCCATGATCAGCTCGTCATTCACCACAGATTTGATATGATGGTCCTTACTGTCGCGGTGGATGTGAAGCAGCGCTTCCGCAATGACCTCCTCCAGCAGCTCCGGCTGTAGATTCAGATTTAAAGTGCCGTTATCAATGCGGGTTATCGAAAGCAGATTCTCAACCAGATTATTGAGCCACATGGACTCATCATAAATATCCGTGTACAGCCCCTGCTTCTGCTCCTCGCTCAGCACTTTGGAGTTTCCGATAAGAATTCCTGCGTTGCCGGAGATGCTGGTCAGCGGGGTGCGCAAATCATGGGAAATGCCCCGAAGCAGGTTGGCGCGAAGCTGCTCCTGTTGAATCTGCATGGATATAGCTTTTTGCTTCTCGTTCAGGTGCTCCTTCTCCAGCGCCAGCGCACATTCGCCAAGCATGGCAAACATGAGGCTTTTCTCAAAAATCCCCAAAGGATCTTCCTGCTCCATAACAATAGCCGCGACCGCAAAAACAGAATCGCCTCCCCGTACCGCGTGGTACAGGCAACTGGCGGCTGAGAAGGTGTCCGTTGTCGCTCCGGCGCGCTTATTGTTCTTGTATACCCAGTCTGCAACCGCGCGCTCATTATCTCCGGTGTAGCTCTGCGGATCAACAGCCGATTCTTCTTTGGCATAGATGAGCGGCTCAGCCAAGGAATTGTCCCCAACCGGATAAAAAATTACCGTTCTATCTAGCAGCTTCACCATTTGATGCGCCGTTTCGTTGATGATTGCGGGTGTGTCTTTCGCCTGCTGCAGCTTACGGCTTGTTTCTAAAAGCACCTCTGTGCGGTAGGCCTTTTGTGCGGATTGACGGGCCTGTTCTTTTACACGCATAGTCAGCGTACTTGAGATGAAGGAAGCTGACAGCATAACCAAAAAGGTAACCGGATATCCCGGATCATAGGCGTTCAATGAATAGTAAGGCTCGGTAAAAAAATAATTGAACACAAGCACGCTCAGCACCGAAGTTATCGCGCTATATATCCTGCCTTTGGTAATAATAGCACTCAGCAGAACCCCCAGAATATACACCGTGATGATATTCGCTTCCCGAAAACCCAGAAATTGAAACCAAAGTCCGATCAAGGTGCAGCCAGCCAATATTCCCACGGTGTTGACTGTGTCCACTAATGAGAAATTGGGGGATTTTCTATACTGGGGGAACCATTTGTAGAAAGATGGCTGAGTGTCAGGGATGATATAAATATCAACATTGGGCGAAGAGGCCGTCAGCCGATCCACGACATTGGGTTTGGCAAACCATCTTTTTTTGTTGTTATGTGAACGTCCCATGACGATTTTCGATACACGGCTGGTTCTCGCGTACTCGGCAATCTGCCCCGGGATGTCCTCCCCGTACACCGTTGCTATCTGTGCCCCAAGCTGCTCGGCCAGCCTGAGGTTCGCCCTCAGCTCCGTTTTTTTTTTTGGGGTCAGATGCCTGTTCTCCGGTGTTTCCACATAAAGTGCTGTGAAATTCCCGTGGAACGCATCGGCCATTCTCGCAGCAGTGCGGATCACCTTTTTGTTGGTTGCAGCCGAAGACAGGCACACTAATATATGGTCTTTCGTAGAGTACTCGTTATTGTGCTCCTCTGTGCTGATTTGCAGCGCGATCCGGTTCAACTGCTTCGCCGTGTAGCGCAGCGTGATCTCACGCAGGGCGATCAGTTTTTCTGTGCTGAACAAATGGGCATGCCCGTTCTGAGACCGTTCATCCTTATAAATCTTGCCTTTGTTCAAGCGCTCTATCAGATCCTCAGGTTCAATATCAACCAGCTCAATCTGCTCGGCGCTTTCGAATACGCTGTCAGGAATGCGTTCATGCACAAAGCTGCCGGTAATGGCGGCGACAACATCATTCAAGCTTTCTATGTGCTGAACATTAACAGTGGTATATACGTGAATTCCCGCCCGGAGAAGCTCCTCAATATCCTGATATCTTTTTCTGTGCCGGCAGCCGGCAGCATTGGAATGGGCAAGATCGTCCAACAGGATCAGCTCCGGGCTTCGGCGAATGGCGTGATCCAGATCAAATTCTTGGATAACAGCACCGTTAAGGGGGATTTCCAGTGGCGGCATCAGCTCCAGCCCCTTTGTAAGAACTGCCGTTTCCGGCCTTTCATGGGACTCTATAAACCCTGCGACCACATCGCTCCCGTTCTTTTGCTCCTCCTGTGCGGCATTCAGCATGGCGCAGGTTTTGCCGACACCCGCCGCATAGCCGAAAAATATTTTAAGCCTTCCGCTTTTTTTCTCCGCCGGTTTGTCCGAAGTCCGATGAAGCAGGGATATCCCCCCCCTTTCTGAGTTTTAGCGCTAGTATATCACGGGAAAAATCAGCATAGTGTTACAACTTTGGCCGCAGCATTAAGATCGCATTAAGATGGCACTAAGACAGGAATTATCTTGCCATATCCCTTCTGCGTCTAATACTATAAAATCTCATTGCCCTTATGATCGCTTGCAGCCCATCTCGCATTCAATCTCCTCTCAAGTACGTATCCGCTCCACTCATTATAAGCCAACCCCCGGAAAAAAATCATCCCGGGGGTTGGCTTAAGGCTACGTTATGGAAGCTCTATTGAATAATGGATGAAATGAAACTTGCCATCTCGCTGCTGGTCTCATTCAGACGTTCAATGACATCGCTGAACTCGGTGACAAGCTCGGCCTGTTCGTGAGAGGAAGCGGCAATGGCTTCAATCTCCTTCTCCATCATTTGGATGGAACGCTGAACTCGGCTTAGCGATTCTTCAATCGACTTGGTCGCTTCCTTCGTATTGACTGACAGCTTGCGGACCTCTGTTGCCACTACACCGAAGCCTGCTCCCTGCTCTCCGACACGGGCCGCCTCAATAGCTGCATTCAGGCCAAGCAAGTTCGTCTGCTCGGAAATCTCACGGATGAAGCCGGCCACTTTACTTACCTGCGCGGACTCCTCTACTGTCTTACGTGAATTCTCCAGAATTTGTGCCGTGGTAGCTGACAGCTCTTCAGACTGGGCAGCCACGTTCTGGACCATATCGACCAATTGGCCGCTGATCAGGTTGATGCTCTCGGTTAATTGCTCCATCTTGTCTTCATTCTCCAAGGTATAGGCAATCGCAAATGCGCCGATAACTTCCCCTTCTTCACCCACAATCGGCACTGCGGAGGAAATCACGGTGGAGCCATATAACTCGGGCGACAGGCGATTTGTCGTTGCGCGTCCGGCAAGGGCATTCCTGAGCGACGGATCATCCGGCGGAACGGGACTTCCTTTGGTCAGCCCGAAGTCGAGCACCTTGCTGGGCGCGTAATAATGAAAGATCTCCTTATCGGTAATTCCGACCATAATATCTTGGGAATGAATCTGTTTAATAAAAGGTGCGGCCAATACTAATGCAGTCAAGTTATTCATGAGGCATCTCCTAAATGTGAATATTTATAATTATTATCGTCACATTTTAAATATTATTTAGAGGAAAATTATTAGAGGCTTGATTTTAATATCACAATATCGTAATATTGCGATATAGTGATTCAGTGAAAACGAAATGAGGTGTTACGCTCTATGGATAATAATTTTAAAACCTATAACGAAACGGCTGAGCTCTTAAAGGTTCTGGCTCATCCCGTGCGGTTATGCATCGTTAAAGGCCTGCTGAGAAAAGGAAGCTGCAACGTAAGTTTTATGCAGGAATGCCTGGAGCTTCCGCAATCCACAGTTTCCCAGCATCTTCAGAAGCTAAGAGCCGCAGGCATCGTTGAGACCGAACGAAATGGCCTTGAGGTGAATTATTCGGTCAAGAATGAGAAAGTCAGACAGCTCATTCAATTATTCTTGGGAGGAACAGAGGATCATGAGTAAAAAAGTACTGATTGTGGGTGGAGTTGCAGGAGGTGCTTCCGCCGCCGCCCGTCTGCGCAGATTGGATGAAGAGGCGCAGATTGTGATGTTTGAGCGTGATCCTTATATTTCTTTTGCCAACTGTGGTCTGCCCTACTATATAGGGGGTTCCATCCAAGACCGTTCCAAGCTGCTCGTTCAAACTCCTGAGGCGATGCATCAACGTTTTAACATTGATGTGCGGATTCAGAGCGAAGTCCTCTCGATTGATGCTGAGAACAAGACGGTCCGTGTTCAGAGCAAGGACAAAGGCGTGTACGAGGAAAGCTATGATGCGCTTATTCTATCCCCGGGTGCCAAGCCGGTCCGCCCTGCTCTGCCGGGTATTGAAAGCTCCAGAATTCACACGCTGCGGAATATACCTGATACGGACCGGATCAAAGCCAAGATTACTGAGGAGGCGACACGTTCGGTTGTTGTGATCGGAGGCGGCTTTATCGGGGTGGAAATGGCGGAGAATCTCAGAGATGCGGGTCTTGAAGTCACGCTGATCGAAGCAGGTCCGCAGATCATGGCTCCCTTCGATGCGGAAATGGCTTCAGTGCTGGCCAAGGAGCTTGAGGATCACGGGGTGAACCTTATTCTCTCTGATCTGGTGCAAGGCTTCGCAGACAAAGGAACCCAAATTGAGGTTAGTCTATCGAGCGGCGCTACGGTTCAGAGTGATATGGTTCTGATGGCTATCGGGGTATCGCCGGACACCTCCTTCCTGAAGGACAGCGGGTTGGCGTTTGGTCCCCGCGGGCACATCCTCGTCAATGAACGCATGGAGACCCATCTGGAAAATGTGTTTGCAGTTGGCGATGCGGTGGAAGTTGTAGATTTCGTCAATGGCAGCAAAACCGCTATTCCACTGGCCGGCCCGGCGAACAAACAAGGACGGATTGCTGCGGACAATGTATGCGGACTGGGAACAACCTACAAAGGCTCACAAGGAACATCTATCATTAAAGTGTTCGGTCTGACTGGAGCTGCTACCGGCAACAACGAAAAAACGCTGCAGCGGCTGAATATCCCCTATCATGTCATCCATGTTCACCCTAATTCCCATGCCTCCTATTATCCGGGCGCTACTCCCTTATCCCTGAAGCTGCTCTTCGATAAACAAGGCACGGTGCTCGGGGCCCAGGCTGTCGGCTATGACGGCGTGGATAAGCGGATTGATGACATTGCAACGGTGATCCGCTTCAGGGGCACAGTTACAGATTTGACTGAACTGGAGCTGGCTTACGCCCCGCCCTATTCGTCCGCGAAGGACCCTGTCAATATGGCGGGTTATACCGCGGAGAACGTATTGTCAGGGTTGACCGAGGTTTTTGTTCCGGCAGACCTCAAGCAGCGCGATAGGAATAATACCCTTCTGGTGGATGTGCGCTCGGAGCTGGAGCATGCGAATGGACATATTGAAGGCTCCATTAACATTCCCGTGGACGATCTGCGTGAACGTCTGGCCGAGCTTGATCCAAGCAAGGAGATCTGGGTGTACTGCCAGGTCGGCTTGCGGGGTTATACGGCATCCCGAATTCTGAAACAGCATGGCTTGCGGGTGAAGAACCTGACCGGCGGCTATAAAACATATCTGATGAGTCATCCTGTTCCCCCCAAAAAAGATAATCTGACCGCCCCGCCTGCGCCATCTGAACCGGCTAAAGAACCGTCTGGTTCTCATTCGGAATTAACACCCGATGATGTTCTGGACGCTTGCGGATTGTGCTGCCCGGGACCGCTCATTCAGGTAAGACATAGCATGGACCGTTTGCAGGACGGACAGGTCTTGAGGGTAACCGCCTCCGATCCCGGTTTCTTCGAAGATATTAAGGCTTGGGCGCAAATGTCCGGCAACCGGCTGATGAAGCTGACCAAGCTGACCAAGCTGCCGGGTGGCATGATCGAAGCTTACTTATGCAAAGGCATCCCCGAGGAGGATAAGCCGGCAACCTCCCCAGTGACTCAGGCTCATAGCGGCAGCACGATGGTTGTTTTCAGCGGGGATCTGGACAAGGCGATTGCCTCATTCATCATTGCGAACGGAGCCGCCTCCAGCGGCAAGAAAGTAACGATGTTCTTCACCTTCTGGGGACTGAATATTATCCGCAAGCATGAGAAGGTAGCCGTGGACAAGAACCTCATGGGTAAAATGTTCGGTGCGATGATGCCCCGGGGCAGCCGGAAGCTGAAGCTGTCCAATATGCACATGCTGGGCATGGGCTCTCAGATGATCCGTTCACTGATGAAGAGCAAGAACGTTTTATCATTGGAGGCATTAATCCAATCAGCTATCGACCAGGGTGTTGAGATTGTCGCCTGCCAAATGTCCATGGATCTTATGGGAATCAGCCATGAAGAGCTTATTGACGGCGTTGGCCTCGGAGGCGTAGGTTATTATCTCGGTCAAGCCGAGCATTCCGGCCATAATTTATTTATCTAAGATGAGGTGCCCCACAAGCCGGTAAAACGGCTCTGGGGCATTTTTTATGGGATCAGCTATCGTGAAATAAGTACTAAGTACAGCATCAGTTCTAAATCTGTGCTCAGGACGGAGCCTTTGTGGCTTGGGGGGAGAAGAATTCTTCGTATCCATCCTCCTGATCATTCCGGACCGTAAAGCCCTTATTTTCCGAAAGGGGTACATTTAGCCGAGCTAACAGACCGTAAAGCGCTTATTGCCTCTTCGACAGGGATCATTGGGGTGAATGTCCGCACATAAGGGCGCTGGAGTCCATTAATTTGCGGAGAAATGACTTCCAGTAGAAATAAGAGCGGCTCAGTCCGTACAAACGGGCAGACTCTTCCGATCAGTGATGGCTCTCCCTTTAATTGAGGAGTGAAACCAACATGATTTCTATGCTGTTGATCATTAATGGATTATACCCGAATTGCCCCGCGCTACAGCCGTAAGCGGCCTCCACCCCGAACCCTTCACTTTCAAAAAGCATTTTTATTGTGCTGTTCCCTTGGTAAAACCATATTTCAAGTAATTGTCACGGAAGTGAATTAGCAAGGGCGGCCTAAATCCTTCCGTGTCTCGAATAATAATTATTTAGTGTGTTAGCGTTTCCAATCATAAGCTCACTCACTTTGTTTTGGTGTGATTTTATGGTAGCCAGGTGGAATAGCTTACTCAACAGAAAAGACGTTTATATTCATTCTGTACGTTAGCGCAATAAAGGTAGCCAATCGTGCGGACTAACCCTTTAATTTTCCGTTTCGCCATATTTACAGCTTGGCTGCCATGAATACGTTTTCTTTTCGTTCGTAGACTATAAAGTCTGACCTCATGTTCTCAAATCAGAAAGAGGAGGAAAATGAATGATCCTTGGTTTCAGGAAGCTTAGGTTAGTTTTGCTTGCTTTGGTGCTGCTTGCGGGTGCATACGCCTATCCCGGTCAACCGGTTAAGGCCGCCGGCGGGGAAGGCTATTATCACACCTCCGGCAACCGGATTGTGGATGCTGCAGGCAACCCGGCCGTTTTTAACGGCCTCAATTGGTTTGGTTTCGAAACCTCAAATTATTCCCCGCACGGCTTATGGTCACGTTCAATGGATGATGTGCTGGACCAGATCAAGGCAAAGGGCTATAACCTGATCCGCTTGCCCTACTGTAACCAAATGTTTGATGCAGGCTCGGAGGCTAACAGTATTGATTATGCCAAGAACCAGGATCTGGCGGGTCTCAAGCCGATTCAAATTATGGATAAACTAATTGAAAAAGCCGGAGCCCGCGGGATTCGGATTTTCCTCGACCGGCACCGGCCGGATTCAGGCGGACAATCGACACTGTGGTACACCGCAGCCTATCCTGAATCCCGGTGGATCAGTGATTGGGTGATGCTCGCCGGACGTTATGCGAATAATCCGGTCGTCATCGGAGCAGATCTCCATAATGAGCCGCATGGAACGGCAAGCTGGGGCACCGGTGATCTTAACACCGATTGGCGGCTTGCCAGCCAGCGGGCGGGAAATGCGATTCTGGCCGTGAACCCGAACTGGCTGATCATTGTGGAAGGCATTGAAAAAAATGTGCAAGGAAACTCGAGCGGTTACTGGTGGGGAGGCAATCTGACGGGGGTACGGAACTATCCGGTTCAGCTTTCGGTTCCGAATCGCGTGGTCTATTCCCCGCATGATTACGGTCCCGGCGTCGCCTCACAACCCTGGTTCAGTGCCGCCAACTTCCCGAACAATATGCCGGAGCTCTGGGATAATATGTGGGGCTACATCAGCAAGGAACAAATCGCGCCGGTTCTTGCAGGTGAATTTGGCGGCCGCAGTGTAGATACCCTATCCGTGGAAGGAAAATGGCAAAATGCGCTGGTGAAATATATTGGCCAGAACAATCTATATTGGACCTACTGGAGCCTTAACCCGAATAGCGGAGATACGGGCGGTCTGCTGCTGGATGATTGGACCTCCTGGAATGAACCAAAGCAGACGATGCTGGACGTTATTATGAAACCGGTAACTTTTACGCCGATTGGCGAACCTGGCGGGGAACCGGACCCCGGGAATGCTAAAGTGACTCCCCTCTACCGCGTTGGCGAGACAGGAACTGCTGTCAACGCGATCAGGGCCAGTCTGCAGCTCAAGAACGAATCCGGTGCTTCCATCCCCTTGAGTGAACTTACGGTCCGTTATTGGTATACCAGTGACGGAAGCGCAGCGCAGACCGTGGAATTGGATTACGCAGCTATGGGCAAAGATAAATTGCTGACGTCGGTTGTTACCATAGCCCAGCCGTCCGCCGGTGCCGACACTTATGCGGAAATCAGCTTCACTTCAAACGCAGGCGCTCTCGCCGCTTCCGGCACAACCGGTGACATTCAGTTCCGCATTCACAAAAATAACTGGGCGAACTACAATCAGGCCGATGATTATTCGTTTAAGCCATCCCTTACCAGCTATACAGCCAACGACCGGATTACAGTCTACCATAAGGGGAAGCTCATTTATGGGATAGAACCGTAAACGGTATGGCTTTATGCTCTCAACATCCACCACAACCCTGAAACTAGAGCGGCCTTCAGGAGCTTGGTGTGCTGAAGCACCCGGTAATCTGAGGATTCATTGTGGACGATTTCATACTCCAACGAAATTCGAGCAAAGCCGAGGAACTTCAAGTTAGGTTCAAGGATTACGCGACGGGCGGACTGTTTATGTGCTGTGTGCTGAGGCCGGCAAATAACTATCCGCCCTGATTTAAAGTCAACTTCAGCGCTGGATCTCCGCTTTACCAGATCGGGCTTTGAAATGGGTAAATTATGCATACCTGCCGGTATGAAATTTCTTTTCTATATCTTTAGCAAATTTCCCGCCTTCATCGGCTAAATGTTTTCTCATAAAGAATCCGCCAAAGCCGTTTATCCAAGCTGCAAAAGCCAGCAGCCGAGACGGAAAGTCCGCTCCAATCGTACAGCTAAATTCGCAAGAGCTGTTATCTATAGGCGTGACCGTCATTTCCCATGGAACTCCAACAATAGCTGGTATCCATCGCCATATGTAGGCTTCCGTCCTGTCAGAGTAGAAACGTAAATGCTCCTTTGAGTGCTCTTTTAATTGATAATGCTGAACAATCATCTCATTCCCCATATTTTCCACATTAACCATATAGAACTCCCCATTTTCAAAATGACTGCCCATTGCCCTGTGACCTTTTGAAAATGTTTCATATTCGGCTGGAGTCATCTCCGTCACCCATTTGTACAAATCCACATTTTTAGCTGCAATCTGCAGTTTAAATTTCTTGGTTATTCTCATCTTGAGCCTCCTTCTTTCCTGTAATTTTTCTTGTGAGTCCATCGTGCCAATTCATAATCATCCCATAATATTCTTTGCCAAACATCAAGGTCGCGTGCTCATATTCGCCCATCTCATGCACGTGTTTCTCTTCTATTAGTGCAAGCTTGTTATATTCACTGGCGACAGTGGTCTGAAAGCTGGCGATCAATTGAACAACCTCAAGATCATCAAGATATCTATAGAAAAAAAGCTTACTCAAAAACTCATAATTAAAAGGGGAAAAAGCACATGGTGTTTTCAGCCATTCTATAAATTCACTCTTCCCTTTTTCCGTGATACCATATGATTTTTTGAATCTGCCATCCTCTACCACTTCTTCATACTTGATCAGCTCCCCCTTTTCCATTTTTTTTAGCATAGGATATATGCTTCCGAAGCTGGCATCAATAAAGTTGGAAGTACTTAACGTCATCTTCTGCTTGATTTCATACCCCGTCATATCCTTTTCGCAGAGGAAGCCAAGGATTACATAAATCAACATACAATCTATCCCTTCTTTGCTGATATAGTGAATGATCCTTCTGAAATCAAAGGGAGATTATCTCCGTTTAAATATAGCTAAGTTATATATATTTATTCGAGATATATCGTTTCGATATATTGAATATATGGGTTGACGATCAATTTGTCAATAGCGTTTGTAAGACCATACTCCTATGCAGCAAAAAAAATCCAAAAGGATGTTATCCCTTTAGATTTCTCAAAGTTACTGCAATTTTCAAAATCTCTATCCCTTCTCGATCTTGAGATCGATTTGCTTGATGACGTCGTCAGCCTCCGAGCCGAGAATATTGATGAGGGTGATTTCATTATTTTCTTAATAACTCAACTTAAGCCGCTTCAATTATGGTTTCTGGGCTTTGGCCAGTGCGCTCTCCACCGACTTGAGATAGGCCTTGGAAGTGAGGGTTGCGCCGCTCATCGTGTCCACCTGTAGTGACTGTGAAGTTATTACCCTGCCGTATAGTGTATTCGTGAATTCCAACGGCTGATTCTCTTTGTTCTGCAACAGCTCAATGGTTGTAACTTTTCCGGAGTAGACTGTTACCCGAACCGCATTCGCTCTCCATTTGTACATGCCACCTTCGTATTCCCCCACATAAGTGCCGTCTTGGAGATGCTGAAAATAACTCGAATCAAGAGAAAGATTCTTCGCTTTACGCTGCTCTTTGGACAGCATAATCCAGGAAACAGCGCCACCTATAATCAGCAGAACAACAATCCCCAGAAACACTTTAAAAAATATTTTTTTCATGCACGCGTGCTCCTCTCTTCTATGCTCATGCTAAGGGCGGTTAAACATTCGTGTCCCCAATAAGTCAAACAGGCGGCCGAATATTTTTTTGTGAGGCCCCAGAGATACGGGGTAATAATAGCCGGACTCGAACCAGCCTTTCTCCTCGTAATGTCTGTAATCGCGGTACTTGGGATTCAGCATGCTCTTTATGTTTGTTCGGGCGATACGAAATAACATCAGTCTGAACAATGAAGGAACAGGAATGGACGTACGCATGAGCTCCTTGTGAAATCTCGCTGCAGCCTTCTCCAGTTTACGGGAGTTACTAGCCTGCACAGCTTCGGGCGTTGGCTCTAATGTCTTCAAGACACAGCCCTTGGCGACTTGAAAGCCGTAGTGTTCTCCCATGCTATCCAGGTATTTCACAATTTTCTCTCCGCCGAGTATTCCTTGAGAGACAATTGACGTAAAGGTTTTGCCAAAAAACTGCGGTCTATGGAATACAAAAGCGAGACGGTCCAGCAAATTCTTCATGGGTGCAGATACTTGAAATGCATACACCGGGGTCGCAAAAATAATGCCATCGGAAGCCTGCATCTTCCCCAGCAGCACATCACGGTCATCCTTTAAGGGGCAATATTCCTCACCCTTGTCAAAACAAGCCTTGCAGCCGAGACAATATTCCAGCCGGTAATCTTTCAAAAATACATACTCAAATTCAATTTCAGCATGTTTTCTTAGATAACCCTCGAATTCGAGTACCCCCTTGTATGTTGCTTGCTTTCGTGGTGTGCCGAGAAATACCGTGACTTTTTTCATCGAAGTCCTCCTATGAATGACTTTTTACTGATATTATCTGCAATGAATGAATATATTTTAATTCATTCATATTGTAGCACAGATAAATATTTCTGTCAGTCAATCAGAAGTGCAGATGTCTGAATTGACCATAGCCGCCAGGCGCTGTAATCGTTACCTTTAGGATAGGAAAGATAATAGGCAGAAAGGATGAAACGGATGTATGAGCATCATCAGCAAACTCTGGAAAATCTGGTACATAAGTTGGAAAAGGACCCTGCCTGCCTGGCTGTCATAACCAGCGGTTCGGTCGCTCAGGGACACGCAGGGGTTAACTCCGATGTGGATGTCCACCTGGTGGTAACCGATGAAGCGTACGAGGAACATTGCAGGAATAATACCCTGTCCTTTGTGGATCGCGAGGTCAGCACCTATGAAGGCGGCTACGCAGATGTGAAGGTCATCAACCTCCGTTTTCTGGAGCTTGCCGCCACACAGGGCAATGAGCCAGCACGGTATGCTTTTACCGGGTCAGAGGTGCTGTTCTCCAGAATCCCCGGTTTGGATGAACTGGTGGCCCGAATCCCGGTCTACCCCGAGGAGAACCGCGAACGGAATTTGCAGGATTTCACCGCCCAGATTTATTTGCATGCTTTTTATTTCGCCAAGGAAGCTGCGAAGAAGAATGACCCCTACCTGCTCGCTCATGCGGTGAGCAATCTGGTCTTGTTCAGCGGCCGGATTATTTTAGCGTACAATCGGGTATTATTCCCCAGCCACAAGGCTTTGCTTGATACGGTGGAGACTGTGGAGCACAAGCCGAAAAATTTCAGGAAGCTGGCCAGTGAGCTGCTGCAACATCCAAGTGCCGGCAAAAGTGTACGGTTCGCTACAATGATGCTCGTATTCTATAACCCGGGCCTTTCCTTTGATCAGGCATTAGGCATTTATGTAAAGAACAATGAGCGGAGCTGGATAGACCAGCCTCCTCCTTTACAGGATCGTTAATTTGCACAAAAACAGCCTGCATGAAGTACCCTTGGTTCCGGCACTGGATGCAGGCTGCTGCGTGTTCACCGATGGACCCGTTCATGTTCAGCCACAGACATAATTCTGGATTGGAGCTTTACCCGTTCCAGAGAAGGCTCAAGCTCCCCCGCCCGATGCCCATCCAGCATTTCTGCGAAAGCCTCAAGTTGGTTCACATAATAGTTCATTGGCGGAAACTCATGGAGCGTGCTGCGGTTCTCAGACAGGTCATGGCGGATTTTGATTTTGTAGAACCCTTTGATCGCCCTGAAAAAGTCTGGAACCGTCAGCACCGTCCGGTCAAAATACAACGTGTGCGAAGCGCGATACGGCAGTTCAAAGGAAGTAAGACACTCTGCCTCCAAACCGCTGCTGTAACGGAGCGCTGCCTGGAAGGTCCAATCACAGCCATCCGGTCCGGCAAACTCCGAGTGAGCGGAGACCTCCGTGTTCTGAAGACCGACAAGCGCTTGCAGGAACTGCAGCCAGTAGCAGCCCAGATCGGCAAAAGCTCCCCCGCCTTTAGGCTTGCTGCTGCGGTAATTCCCGGAATGCCGGTCTTTAGCAGGCACGGAGATGCGGGTCCTGATCTTGCGCAGTTGACCGTATTCCCCGGAGTCTACAATGGACTTCAAGATTTGCTGCCAGGGATGGTGCGCCACCATGAGCCCTTCAACGAGTCTAAGGGCTGGCGTGCGCTCCGCAGCAGCTTTCAAGCGATCTGCTTCTTCAGGAGTCAGAGCAATCGGCTTCTCGACCAGAACATGCTTACCGGCCTCCAGTGCCTTAATGGCCCACTCCGTATGCAGATCATTACTGAGGGCAATAACTATGGCATCCAGCTCCTCCATCGCCAGGAGCTCGTCAGGACTGCCTGCAATGCAGGGAATCTGGTAGGCTTCGGCCATCTTTACAGCTTTCGCTTGTGTCCGGTTGGCAATTGCGGACACAGTTATCGAATCAACATACCGGGCCGGTTCGAGCAGGGCGGGACCGGCAATATTTGAGGCACCGAGAAGGCCTAACCGATAGGTACGTTTACCGCTCCCGGTGTTCATATGTGTGTCAGAGCCGAATAGGTATTCAGGTACAGCACGTTGCATTTGGAGCAGGCCGGGGACAAGCCTTCATCCAGAATCCGCCGCAGTGAGTCGTAACGGTGTGAGTTCCAGATTTCCGTTAAGGACTGCTCGTTCACATTGCCGATGGACAGCTCTTCAAAAAACTTGCAGGCGCTCACTTTTCCATTCGGGGCAATATCCACTCTGGTGCTGAGCGCCAGGCATTTCGACGAGCTGCGCGAGGCTATTGGCTTACCGGCCACGAAATCCTCAATCTCATCAAAATCCAGTCCAGGCTGGTAACGGATACGGGTGTTATGCCACGTATGCGCATTGATCTGTTTCAGGTCCTCCGTCAGCCTGCTAACATTGTCAGGCTTGATATGATACTTGAAAGCATGCCAACTGCTGCGGTGGTTCGGCTCCAGCTTGGCAAGCCACTGAAAGTGATCATTATAGAACTGGTCCATCGCCAGGCTCGTCTCCGGGGAGATATACCAGGGGAAGCACAGCAGCACCAGATCGACTCCCTTTTGCTCGAAAAATTCTACCAGCTCATACAGCCTGCCGATCATATTGTCATTGATCATATTATGCACCGAAATTCTGCCCTTGAACTTTCCCTGCTCCCGCAAGATCAGCAGTCTGTCTACACTCTGAAGCACTTTCTGAAAAGAGCCCTTGCCGCGCAGCCAATCATGCTCCTGCTCAAACCCCTCGATCGGAATCAGCAGCTCCAGATTGTCCGAGATTGCACATAGCTCCTCTTCATATTTGTCAATCATGTAGGCATTGGTGCATATGGTTGTATCCCGGGGGTGCTTCTGCAAGAGCTCCAGAATTTGCTTGGCCTCCCGGTGAAACAACGGCTCCCCTCCCCATAAATACAATCGGGACTGTGCCTCGTCCGTCTCCTCCAGCAGTTCACGGATCATCTCCAGATCCATATCCAAATTCTGTTCGTCCTTGTCCATATCATGATGGTAGCCGTCTTCGTTCCATTGGTAGCAGTGCTTGCAGCGGAGGTTACAGCGGTTGGTCAGCTTCAATGACATAATTTCAGGCATGACTGTCTTGAATCCGGGATTCTGCTTCCGCTGTCTGTGCGGTACAACGACATTCTTGATCGTGCGTTTCAGCGCCTCGAACGATTGGGTATCCAGGGTTACTTTGCTGGTAGGCTGCATTAGTCTCTTCTCCCTTCCGCTGTATACAGACGTTCCGCATAGCTTGCAGCATAATCTGGATAACCTTCTCTGGCCGCGATAATGTTGCCCGACAACCGCCGCAGTTCTTCACTGTCAAAGCCGGTTTGCTGCCACTGCTCATAACGGATGCCGAAGCCGAGAGCTTCCCAGAGGTCGCTATTAATCTTCTCATGAGGGCCAAACGGCTCCAGCAGCACTAATGGGGTTCCCGAAGCCAGCGAATCAATCAATGCGCCTCCCCCGGGCTTGCTAATGACGGCTGCAGCCTGCCGGATAACACCGAACATTCCTTCGTGATAGTGACGGCAAGGCGGGAAGCTGTTGGTTGCACTTTGGCGCACTCTGGAAAAAGGGGGAAAGGTGTATTTCCCCTCTTCGTCACGGCGCCAAGTCCGCCACTCTGGATCATTCATATAGTAATGTCTCCCGGCGGTCTCATCACTGATCTCACCTACGCTGTAAGCGGCAATATCCAGTTGGTATCCCGCCGACTCCAGTTCATTGAACTTTTGGCGGAAGGTTCCGATCCCCCAGCCCCCGCCATGAACGACCAGCCGGCCATTTCTTGTGTGGGCAGGCAGCGGTTCCAGGGCTCCCGCAGAAATGCTGCACCGTACCTCCCGCTTCCCGCGGTCATACAGATTTACTTCATGGTAACCGTCGGCATAGCCGGGGTTCAGCTTGCGCAGATTTTTCCAGGAGGGAGAAAGATCAGCGTCGATATATAGCAGGTCTACGGAAATTGGTTGAGCAGCAGTCTCCCGGTACATATCCATAACATGAACCCAGTGCCCGGACAGCACAATGAAATGCCGTCTTCCCTCTGAACGCCAGCGGGCAAACATGGTTTCGACAGCGGTCATATCAAGGCTGTTTCTGATGTCTCCCGGTATTTTTTGTGAAGTCAGCGCCACCGCAAAACTCTCCCTATACGCCTTGCGGCTATCGTCCGTCTGCTTCTTTTTCCCGTCAGTCATAAGCGTTTCAAAAACCTCAGCCTCCGCCTGGATGCCGAGTGCCTTAAGCCTCAGCTCAATCAGTAATCCCGGGACATAGAAGCCAAGCCCAAAGCCAGAGCATAGAATTGTCACTGTATCCTTCATCTGCTGCTTCCTTTCATTATCGCAAAATGGTATAACCTGAATCTTGCAGCGCTTCGTCCAGCTTAAGTGACAGCCTGTTCTTATGGCCGCTGTCTGGATAGGCAAGTGCAGCATACAGCTTACCCTTGCGGGAACCTGCGGGACGAAGAGTTCCCGCCGATAAAGGAATGACCCCTTCTCCGCTCGCCGGGGTGAACAGAACGCCTTCCTGCTCCAGCCGCTGCAGAAGATCTCCGTAAAGCGCATCGCCTTTGGAGATTAGCGGGATTTGTATAAGACAGGTCTGCATCCTTTCTTGGTGAATAAGGCGGTCTACTTGATGCTTGATCAGACTCATTGACTTTCTGGCGTTGATTTCTACCAAAGGCGCGAGGGTTCCATCACGAAGCAGCATTGAATCCACGCAGACATCGCCATGATAGCCATCTGCATATAGTTCCTTGCCGATATTGTGCATGAGTTCCCAATAGCTCTCGCGCTCCAGCTTCTCAAGCAGCATCGGACCCGGAGAATGGGATTCACCAAAAGCGAAGCCATTGTTCACTAGCTGCTGCACAGACAGAATCGAAATCTCACCTTCCGGATCAATATTGAACTGACAGGAGAAATCCGTTTCGCGGTCTAGATACGGCTCCAGTACAAATCGTATTGTTCTATCCTTGTTCCTGCCGGATTCAAGGTATCCGGCGAGTCTCCGCAAGGTGCGTTCATTATCCACAAGCTGGTTTCCTTTACCCGATACGCCGTACTCATCCTTGATCAGGAATGATCCCCGCTCCAATAGCTGCTGCCCGGTCTGCAGCATTTCGGTAACGCCGGAAACCGCAATGCCCACGTTAGGCAGTGATAATCTGTCGCGCATCGTAATCGAATAGGTTTTGGTATTCACCTTCCGAACCGTCTGTTCATCAGGAAGATGGGTTGACATCCGGTGTCGACGGGCGGCATGCTGTGTCCCGGGAAGTACGGCAAAGGGCTCAAGCACCGCTCCTTCAGGAATCAGCGACCCTGCAGTCCCTTCCGGCTCCAGCCTGCCAAGCAGTTCAAACACATTCAGCCCGTCCAGCGTTCCTGAAGTCTCACTCTCTCCTGTCAGCGGACACAAATTAGTGCTAAACGAGTGTCCAAGAGAACGCAAATAATCAAGCTGCGCCTTATCCATTCCCCCGCGCGTCAGCAGAATATCATCACTGCCGCAGAAAACAAACAGCATCTCATCCATAGCCTGAACAATGGATACAGCGCCGGCATCGGGTATTGAAGGCAATACGGCCAAATCCTTCTCCCGCCAATACCGCTCCGATTCAAAGCTGCCGCAATGCACTATGGTCTTCATTGTACGGCAAGTCCGGCCACATACTCGGTGAACCGGCCAACCGATTTCAAATGCTCCAGATCAAAGGTGTCGAAATCAACCTCAATATCAAACTCATCTTCGATTCTCAGAATAAAATTAATGATTTGCAGTGAATCCAGTGCGGCATCCATTGTCAGATCGGAAGCTCCGTTAAGCGTCTGCAGCAGCCGGGGCTCCTCCTTGATTTCGGCGATGATTTCAATTATTTTTTGCTGCATATGCGTTCCCCTTTCTGCAAGTGTTAGGAAAGAATGATATGAATATATCAAAATATAACATGGCAATATATGGTTGAATGCGCCAAAATATTCAGTTATACTAGGGAGGTTTCAAGCATATGTCATATTTTTTCTTAATAAGGAAGTAGGAAACGGAGGTTTATCTATGGAATTTTATCCGGTTGTTACTGGAGAATATCTATTTGATACCCATTCACCGGTTCAATTGCTCCTGACTGAGGAAACACTCACATCGGTACGTCATCAGCATGATTTTATGGAAATTGCCTATGTCTATCAGGGGGAGGGGATACATCTTGTTGCCGAGAATAAAATACAGGTTGCAAAGGGCGATTTGTTTGTGATTCCACCCGGAGTGTCCCATGTATTCCATCCGCAGGATTTAACAGGCTCCGAACCGCTGCGTATTCTGAACTGTATGCTCAGACCCGAAGTGTTTGAGGTCCCAGAGGAATTGTCTGAACAGTTCTCCGAAGCTGATCTTGTCAGATTAACTCGTTTCCGGGAGCAGAAATGCTGGTTCGGGTACAGGGAGCAAAAGATGGAATTGGCAGGTTTGTTCGGCCGCTTACAAGAATTGAGTAATGACAGTTCTTCCATGAACAAGCTAAGAATGTATCCATTAGTGTTTGAACTTCTCGGCCTCATCGGTCCGTCCGCCTGTATTCCGTTCACAGATGCTCCGCGGAAAAACAATGATCCGCTGCATGATGTGATCCTGTTCATGATTACTAATTTTCGGCAGAGAATCTCGCTGAAGGAGATTAGCCGCTATATTTCTATGAGCTCCCGGCAATTTCAGAGATTATTCAAGCTTAAGACCGGCAAATCCTTTATCCAGATGCTTCAGGAAATCCGTATGAAGTACACCTGCATTCTGCTCATCTTCTCGGACCTTGGGATTCAGAAGATTGCCTTGGAGGTCGGGATCGGGGATATGAAATATTTCTACCGCTTGTTCCGCGAATACAGTGGAATGACTCCAGCCAGCTACCGGAATTGGCTGCATAGCCATTTTTCATCAGTGAAGGAGATGATGAGCTATGCTGAACATACTGCCCGCTAAAAGCACCCCCTACCCTACGATTCGCAGTTGTATAGATGACAGTATCCAATCAGTAGCCGAGGGGCTCAGCAAAGGCAACAAGTGCATGTACGGCAATGCCTGGCAGCTTACGTATGCAGATCAGCAGTCTCCAGATCAACAACTGATTGAGCGGGTGCATATTCCACATATCAGCCGGGAATACCTCGCTGAGTATCATGGAATCCAGTTCAGCTATATCGCACGGGATGATTCTTTCATGGATAACCATTTCATGCTCGATATGCTTGTAAGCCAAATAGCTTCGGGTATGCCCGTGTTGGTTGGGTTTGATTCCTACAATTGCCCCTGGTGCAACGCCTACCGCAAGCTTCATACCAGCCATGCTTGTCTTGCCATCGGGCTTGACCGTTCGCACCGCAGGGTTGAATTATTAGATGCATATTATGGAAGACCTCATGAATGGGTAGATTTTGACGAGTTAGAGCGGTCCTGTCATTTCTACGCGATATTTACAGAGTGTGAGGAGACGCGCTCCCCTGCCGATTGGCACAGCGTACTTAAGCACACCCTGCTCAATCCGGCAAATGAATTGCAGCCTGCCGATGTGGCGGGTCATCTCAGAGTCTATGCCGACACCTATCTGGAAGCGGGAATTTCGGCAGAATCGCCCGCAGAATACAGCTCTTATTTCCTGATGGCAGCAAATAGCATCCCTATCAGCCGGGTGAGATACAGCCTCTTCTTAAATTACATTTCTGGAGATTCCAATCCGGCAGCTCTCAAGCAGATCGCGGACAGCTATCAATATGCCGGGGAACAGTGGCATGCGGTCAATCAATTCATGATGAAGATCATGTGCTCAGGGAATAAGCTGGGGCAGCGAAGTAAAATCCACAAAAAAATGCATGAAATAATCAATTTAGAAGAGCAAGTGCTGCAAGAGCTTGTAAGTTTGGTTGTGTAAAACAGGCAAAAAAAGATACTCCCTCAGACGTCAAGCCTGGAGGAGTACCTTCTGTAAAAGCATGCTTATTTGCTGAACAACTGCTTGGCATCATCAAGCGCCATGCTTTGGCCTATCGAGGAGTAATCAAGCCATTTCTGACCATCCAGAAGATAGACGTGATTGTTTTTGACAGCCTTCAGATTTTGCCATACCGGATTTTTCTCCAGCTCTTCGAAGCTCCCCTTCGCTTCCTTGCCCTTGCTGATGATGACGAAGATGGCATCGGCATTGAAGTCAGGCAAGACCTCCTTGGAAATCACCTGATACGGCTCATCCGCCGGGATCTTCTCTACCCCATCCGCCATCTTGAGCTTCAGATCCTTGAACATAATCGGTCCCAGCGGTCTCTTGGTTCCCATCACGCGCAGCTCCTTCGCAGTCATGCGAATAGCCATCACTTTGGCATCTGCACCAAGCTTGGCTGTGATCAGGCTGCTCATTTGTTCAGCCTTGGCTTCATAATCCTGAATAAAAGCATCGGCTTCCTTCTCGCGCCCTACATTTGCGGCAATCCGCTTCAGATGATCTCTCCAGGTTCCGCTATTCATGTCAATGTAGATGGTCGGGGCGATTTTTTGGAATTTGACCAGGTCCTCTCCCGAATATTCTTCATCAATATAGATGACATCCGGCTTAAGCCCGAGTACTATCATGCACAATTTGATGAGCGGTTAAGGACGGATCATATTGAAAGACTGCCGACCAGACCGTCCGCAGTGTCAATTCCTTGGCCCCGTATGAAATGGACAGAAAAATGGTCAGGAATAATCCCGCTGCTGCAGCGATAAACCATAAGCATGTGCTGATTCTCCGAGTTAGTTTCATATGTTTTCGCTTGGACAGCCTCCCTCAGCGGCTTGTTGTCTAATTAAATATTCCACCAATCGTCTGTGTGTCTGCCCGTGGTTATTTGTAGCGGTTATTCATATTCTGTTATATCTGTTCCCTTCAAAAATCCGAATGAGAGGATCTGTCCGATGACTACAACGGAAAAGATAAAACCGAAAATAAAAAGCACACTGGTTAGCAAATGGTTAAAAACAAAGATTCTGCTGAAGCATCCGCGTTTGAGCCAGTTGATTCCCACAACAGTCATGTACTCACAGGAAAACCTCAATACGATGCTGAATAAGCATAAGATGGTCTATGTGAAGCCGGTTAACGGCTCCTGCGGCAATGGCGTTATCAAGGTTATTAAACACGGTGAGAACAAATATGCTTACCATTCCGGCACCATTCCCCGCAGTTTTTCAACATTCTCAGGCCTCTACACTGCGCTGGGTAATAAGAAACTAAACCGCCCGTACCTGATTCAACAAGGGATACATTTGCTGAAGTATCAGGAACGGATTTTTGATATCCGTATCATGATCCAGAAGAATGAGGTTAAGAAATGGGAGGTCAGCGGTTATATCGGGCGGCTTGCGCACCCGCAAAAGGTCGTAACCAACTTTCATAACAGCGGAAAACCCCTCCCCTTGGAAACGCTGCTCAGCCCCTATCTCAAGGGAGATAAGAAAAAAGAGTATATCCGTAAGCTGGTCAGCCTGGGTTATGAGGTGGCGGATGCTTTTCAGAAAAAACACCCGGGCTTTAAGGAGCTGGGCCTTGATATAGGAATAGATACGGAAATGAAACCTTGGATTATTGAGGTTAACACCTATCCCGATGCATACATCTTCAATCAACTGAAGGAAAAAACGATGTTCCGCAGAGTAATCAAGCTCAAGCGCGTTAACGGATTAATAAAGGCCGGCAAGAAGGATGCCAAGAAATAGACCGGCTTTGCTGCGCATATTTACAAAAAAAACAGGAAACTGCATTTTGGCGGTTTCCTGTTTCATTTATTAAATGCTCCATAATCCGTGATTGAGAGCTTAATATCAAAGGTAACGGGGGTATGGCTAAAGACATCGTCCCAATGGTCCTTATAATTTTTCCATACCTTGGGGTGTTCAATACGTAACCGGTCCCCAAATCCGGCAACATCCACTTTGTAGGTTGACTGCATCTTTTGCAGCAAGTGTTCAAGCATGCCGGTCAACCTTTTTTTGAAGAATTGCTCCCTCTCTTTGAACGCAGGTACCTCTGTCGAACGCTGCTCCGGGTCCCAATTTTCAATTAAGCGTCCTTCCGATTCGATACTTACGTGAAATGAGACCTTGTTGTCTTCCGAAACTTTAGATGTTATTTTACTTTTTGCGGACTTGATTTCATAGGTTATCGTTTCATGGTGCTGATTGTACGTCTTGATCGTCCCGCCTTTGACCTCTCCATTGATCCAGGCAATACTGCTCAGGTCCTCTTGGCTTAATGAGCCGATCCACTTGCCGGTGTTTCCCTTGATTATTCCGCCCCCTGAAAACTCTAGTTCTCCGTTGGCTTCAACAATATTTTGCAGCACAAAGCTTTGCTTAGAATGCATCAGCGCATCGAGAGTGGAAAGCTTCACAGCCTTCATAATTTTGCTGGTGCGAAAACGGTTGCGAAGCATATCCCTGATATGGAAGGAAGGAATTTCATCCTTATCCTTCATAACAAAAGCATTGGCTGCCCGCCCCTCATTCAAGAAGACAAACAAGCTTGGGCGGATATCGTTGTCACGCAGCGCGAAATCCATCAATTGCTGTATCCTCTGCTGCTCCAGCAGTTGCGAAGAAATTACGATTACCTTCAGGTGATGGCCAATGATCGGGCGGTCCAGACGAATCGAGTATTGGCGGAAAATCTCAAGCAATGAGTCGCCTGTTTCCGAGACATTGGTATAACTGGGCGTCTTTTCGCTGTCGAATGACGTGGATGAACTGCCGCCTACCGATTTTTTGGGAACAATCTGAATTGTGGCGGTAATCTTGTTGTTCTTGAAATAGCTCCCTCCCTCATCCTCTAAGGCCTGCTCAGTTGAAGTAAGCTCCCCTTTGTCAAGAGCCAGTCCGGTGTAGAGACTGAGATCTTCTATTTCCTTACTGCTCCAGCAGCCGGATTGTGTAATCAGAAGCGCAGCAACGAGCAATACAAGGAGTGGTCGGCGTTTACACATCCTGCTTCAATCCCTTCTTTCGAATAATCATTACTACCGACAGCAATACAGGCACCAAAATAAACAAGATCACCCCCATAATTCCGATAGCATCCCCAAGGGCAAATACATCATTAATACGTTTGGGAATCATGGTTGAGATGAAGATCAGCGGCATCATTCCAAAGATTACAGGGACAAGCTTGAGCTTGAAGACCTGGGAAATCCCCAGGGACGCATTGAAGAAGAAGCTGCAAAAGTTGCAGAACATCTGCATCATCCAAATCACCAGCAGCGGAAACTCGAACCGTTCAAAAAAGTATCCGGAAATCTCAAAGCTGCGGACTAAATCTATGGTAGGCCACGTGCTCATCACTACAGCATCTATGGACAGCCCCCCCACAACCAGAATGACTGTCACCAAGTATAGGCCCATAGGTATGCCAATTCCAACGAACATAGCTCTGATCGCATGCTCCGGATGCTGCATGAAGGCTGTAATCGTCATCACCACTTCACAGCCCGTATAGACAAGAATCGTAGACTTCAACCCCTTAATTACCGGCATAAAGCCTTCGCTCAGCACTGGACGCAGATGGTTAAGGTCAAATACTCTAATGCTAAAGATGTAACATAGGAACAATATGAGAATACTAATCGGGAAAATAATTCCATAGACTCTGGCGATGGAATTGATTCCTCCAAACACCAGATACGCTCCCACCCAGATGAACGGAATGACGATGGCCCAGTCGGGTGTGCCCTCCAGCAGAAAAAATAACGTAATTTCAACTAATACGCGTATCTCAAAGCCGGCTATGATCATGAAGTAAATGATTAACAGCGTGCACAAAAATCCTCCCAAATATATTCCCACGATACGCTTGGAGTATTGATAGATGGTCTTGCCGGGGAATTGTTGACTCAATTTCACCATTACCCAAATCACCAGCAATACAACGGCTCCGCCCAGCAGTACGGACATCCATGAGTCCGGGGTCTTGGCGGATTCAGTAACACTTCTCGGCAAAGTCAGGATTCCCGCGCCCAGTACGGTATTCGTCAAGAATAACGCAGCCTGCTTTGATGTGATCTTATCATCGGAACGTACAAACATTTCTTATCCTCCTTCCTTTTGCTTTTCTCAAGGAGTGGTTGATGTTCACACATCCTGCTTCAATCCCTTCTTTCGAATCATGAGCACTGTCAACAGCAGTATAGGCATCAGAATAAATAAAAATCCCCCCATGATTCCGATAATGTCCCCAATGGCAAATAAATCATTAATACGTCTGGGGATCATTGCGAAGATAAATATCAAGGGCATCAGCCCAAAGATCACCGGGACAAGCTTGAGCTTGAACACCTGAGAGATCCCCAAGGAAGCATTGAAGAAGTAGCTGCTGAAAATACAATACATTTGCATCATCCAGATCACCAATAGCGGAAACTCGAAGCGTTCAAAAAAGTATCCGGAAATCTCAAAGCTGCGCACTAAATCAATTGTAGGCCAGGTGCTCGTGATCACAGAATCAATGGACAAGCCGCCAATAGCCATAACCACAGTCAGGGTGTATAAGGCCAGTGGTATCCCGATTCCCGTTAGCATGGCCTTTAACGCATGCTCCGGATGCTGCATGAAGGCTGTGATGATCATTACCACTTCGCAGCCCGTAAAGACGAGTATAGTGGACCTCAGCCCCCGGATTACCGGTATAAAGCCCTCACTCAGTACAGGACGCAGATGGTTAATGTCAAAAAATCTTACGCTAAGGACATAACATAGGATCAAAATTAAAAAGCTTATAGGGAAAATAATTTGATAGACTCTGGCGATGGGATTGATTCCTCCAAACACCAGATACGCTCCGAGCCAGATGAATGGAATGATGATTGCCCAAATAGGCGTCCCTTCGAGCAGGAAAAACACCGCAATTTCAGCTAATGCACGATTCTGGAATCCGGCACTGATCAGAAAATATATGATTAACAAAGAGGATAAAAATCCTCCAGGGTATGTGCCTACGATGCGCTTGGAGTATTGGTAGAAGGTCTTGCCAGGAAATTGCTGGCTCAATTTCACCATTACCACAATTGCCAGCATAACAATAATCCCACCAAGCACTACGGATATCCATGCATCCGGAGTCTTGACCGTTTCCACTACGTCTCTGGGCAAAGTCAGGATTCCTGCGCCAAGGATCGTGTTCGTCAAGAATAACGATGCCTGCCTCGTTGTGATTTTATCATCGGAACGTACAAACATTTCTTCTCCCCCTTCCTTTACTTCTTAGGATCTGCGTTTTTTCTTCTGCGGCTTCAACATCTCGGGTCTCTGTTTCATAACCGGGATCGGGGCACGAATGTAGAGGTCCTTCCAGTCACTGAAACGCATGGGTGAGAAGGGGGTAACATAAGGCACTCCAAAGCTCTTTAATTTGGTGAGATGAACGATAATCAGCAGAAAAAACAATATCGTGCCGAACATCCCCAGTACGGAGGCAAACAGCATGCCCACAAAACGCAAAATACGGAGTGTTATGCCAGCGCTGTACATCGGTATGGAGAAGGAAGAGATGGCAGTAACCGCAACGACAATCACCAGAAATGGACTGACAATCCCGGCATTGACAGCAGCATCCCCAATAATCAGCCCTCCTACGATCCCCATTGCCGGCCCAATCGGCTTGGGCAGCCGAATCCCCGCTTCACGCAGAATCTCAATGGATACCTCAAGAATCATAACCTCAATGACGGATGGAAACGGTACGCCTTGTCGGGTCTCCATGATGGTAATTGCCAATTCCGTGGGGATTAAGCCGGGATGGAACGAGATGAACGATATATACAACGCCGGAGCCAGCAATGCCAGAAAGGCTGCGAAAAACCTCAGCAGCCGCAGCATAGTTCCCGGAAGCCACCGCTCATAATAATCCTCCGGAGATTGCAGCAGCATGCTAAAGGTCACAGGGACGATAAGTGCAAACGGAGTGCCGTCCAGCAGTATGGCTACCCGTCCTTCCAGCAATGAATTAATCACCCGGTCAGGCCGCTCTGTGTTCTGAGTCTGCTGGAAGGGGCTCAAATAGTTGTCTTCAATCAGTTGCTCCACGTATCCGGATTCAGCGAGAAAGTCCATGTCTATTTTGGCTATTCGATCCTTAACCTCCTGCAGCAGTTCCTGGTTAACGATATCCTTAATGTAGGCAATGACCAGATTTCTCTTCATGCGGCTGCCAACCTCATACATCTTCATCTCCAGATTTGTACTCAGACCTTGGCGGCGCAGCATGGAGGTATTCTCGCTTAATGTCTCTGAAAATGCGATCCGCGGTCCGCGGAGCAAGGCTTCAGAGGTAGGCTCAGTAATCGCGCGTTTGCTCCCGTCCCGCGATCCCACCAGCAGTGCTGTAGACATTCCTTCTACGATTAACGCGGTATTGCCAAACAGAATCAACTCCTGCAGGCTGTTCATTTCATTGATTTCATTAATCTCAGTCAGCGGAAGCATACTTTCTTTTAACAGAGATAGGGTCATGGCTTCATTCTCAAGTTGGTTGTCCAGCATCAACACCTGCAGGACCTGCTTGTTAATCATGGCTTCATCCTGCAGGCCTTCTACAAAGATAAGCACTGCCCTGAGCTTATGCGTCTTCACCGTAAATTCACGAAAATGCACATCACTGTTCCCGCCAATAGCTTGCTTAATGGACATCAGGTCAGCATCATAATTCCCGCTAAGCTTTGGACTGGCCGGTTCAGCCTTATCTGTAGTTGGAGGGTGAGCCGGGGCTTTCCCTGCTTTTGCGGCCCTTCCGCTCCCAATAGCGGAGTACAGCGCGTTGTAGATAAAATAAATTCCTATCGGACACACTAGCGTTATTGCCGCCTGCATAAATGTTTCCCAATCAGGAATATAAGAAACAATAGTTGACCACATCCTGATCATCCTTTCGCAGGTGCTAGGCTATAACCTAAAGTGTGCCAAAAAACAGTTTTCTTTAGTCACAGTTAATAAAACTCACCTAAGGGAATTCCATCCATAAGCTTGCGGGAATATGCCCATAACAAAGACTCCTGCCGGAGAATAGTTCACTGGCAGGAGTCAGTTGTATCAGCAATATTACTATGGCGGCACAGCTATGCTAACCGGACTTAAGAAGCCTGACTTTGGATGTCAGACGCCCTTATTGTCCGGCAGGAGCTGCATTTGCTTTCTGAAGTCTGTGGGTGCAAGGCCTGCATTTTTCTTGAACTGCTTGGAGAAGTAGAACATGTCGCTGAACCCGAGCTGCACGGCGATTTCACTAATGGTGCTGGTGGTAGATGTGAGCAGCTCCTTGGCTTTGTCGATCTTTTTTCGCGTTATGTACTGTATGGGCGGCACGCCGAGCTGCTTCTTGAACAGACGGATGAAGTAATTGGGGTGCATGTGGGCAATCTCAGCAAGCTCATGAATCGTAATATTTTGTTCAATATTCGTTTCAATGTGGTTCAGAATTTTGGTTAGCTTCTCGACAGAGGACAGATTCTTCAGCGTGATTTCAGTCGGGTCCAGCTTGCTGAGGTAATAGGAAAAAAGCTCCATCAGCTTGCTCTTGGCGAGCAATTGGGCGTAGATCTCACCCGATTTGACGTGGAGCACGATACTGCTGAACATTTCCTTGACAACCTCAGGGTCCACGGCGCTGCAGGTGTGGCTCAGCTCCAATATTTTGAACAGATTAATATCTCCTGACCTCACGCTGAAGTGGCACCAATATTTGAGGAAGGGCTTGCTGCTGATACAGGAATAAGATTGCTGCACTCCCTCCGGCATCAAAAAAAGCTCACCTGGCTGAGGATAATACTCCCGATCCCCGATCTTCAGCCACCCTTCGCCTTCGCATATGAAATAGAGCTTGCTGTAGTCAGGTGTATAGTTCAAATCCTTCCACTCCGTGCTGCACAGATTATAGTCAGCCATAATTAAATCGAGCTTCAGGTTGGATATGTAGCTGGTGAGCAGCGTGTGATTCTCCATGAAAAGACCGCCTCAGAGAGTTATTTTTATACATCAACAAGTTAATGATCTACATACCTATTCACTCCATCCCCCGCTACAATGAGAGCGGTACAAGAATTCCGAGAGGATGGGATTAATAATGGACAAAACCGGCTATTTACAGGTGATTAAGGATACGATCGAGTGTGGCAGATTCAAGGATACGTGGGACTCGTTGAGTGAGTTCGAGGTTCCTTCCTGGTACAAGCAAGCGAAATTCGGCATTTTCATTCATTGGGGCCTCTACTCGGTTCCCGCTTTTGGGAGCGAGTGGTATTCCCGCAATATGTACATTCAAGGCTCCCCGGAATATGAGCATCACCTGGCTGTATACGGCAAGCATACAGATTTCGGCTATAAGGATTTCATCCCGTTGTTCAAGGCGGAGCGCTTTAATGCGGCCGAATGGGCGGAGCTTTTCAAGCAGTCCGGGGCGAAATACGTTATGCCGGTTGCAGAGCATCATGACGGTTATCAAATGTATAAAAGCGCATACTCACATTATAACACGTACGAAATGGGGCCAAAACGTGATCTTCTCACTGAAATGAAGGCCGCCTTCGCCGAGCAGGGGCTGGAGCTGTGTGTGTCTTCACACCGTGCGGAGCACTGGTTCTTCATGTCGCATGGCAAAGAATTCGAATCCGATGTTCAGGAGCCGTTAGCTCCCGGAGATTTCTATTGGCCGTCCATGCCTGAGCCGGATCATCATGACTTGTATGGTTCTCCCCCGACTGATGAATTTCTGGAGGATTGGCTGATCCGATGCTGTGAGCTGGTTGACCAGTATCAGCCTAAGGTTTTTTATTTTGACTGGTGGATTCAGAATGCGGTCTTTAAGCCTTATCTGAAGAAATTCGCCGCCTATTACTACAATAAAGGTGAAGAATGGGGGTTCCCTGTGGCGATCAATTATAAGCATGATGCCTTTATGTTCGGCGCTGCCGTTCCCGATGTGGAGCGGGGTCAATTTGCCGGGCTTAAGCCTTATTTCTGGCAGACAGATACGGCCGTGGCCAAAAACTCCTGGTGTTATACCGAAAACAACAATTACAAATCCGCTGCGGAGATTATCAGGGATCTGGTCGATATCGTCAGTAAAAACGGCAATCTGCTGCTGAACATTGGCCCTAAGGCGGACGGCACTATTCCCGAGGCGGACCAGAATATTCTTCTGGAGATCGGGGGATGGCTAGATGCTAATGGCGAAGCTATTTATGACACGTCTTACTGGCGCACGTTCGGTGAAGGACCGACGGAAATTCAGGAAGGCCAATTTACTGACGGCCAGACCAAGCTGTTCACAAGCGGGGATATCCGTTTTACGGTCAAAGGATCGGTTCTATATGCCACTGTCCTTGTGTATCCTAAGAAGGGTTCGGTGCATATTCAGTCCCTTAAGGAGAATTCCCCTCATTTCCAAGGGATCATCAAGCAGATCAGTATCCTTGGCTTCGATGAAGTCCCGGCCTGGAAGAGAACGGAAGAAGCGCTTATCCTTACGACAACTACAGTTGCAAGTACGCTGCCGGTTGTGTTCAGGATCGAGCTGGATTAATAAAATTTTATGCTTTCAAAATAAAACTTGCTATATAAAAGTAATGTGCTATAATAAAAACATGTTAAGAGCAAATCAGATTTGGCAAGTACAATCAACTATTTAGGAGGAATTTCAAATGACAACTCTAAACATCGGAATTATTCTGGGCAGCACCCGTCAAGGACGTGTAAGCCCACAGGTAGGCGAATGGGTAAAAGGTATTGCGGATGCACGCGGCGATGCGAACTATGAAATCGTAGATATTGCCGACTACAAGCTGCCTCTTCTTGGAGAATCAGATGACTATGCTCCGGCACAGGCTTGGGCGGCTAAGCTGGCTACTCTGGACGGCTTCGTATTCATTGCCCAGGAATATAACCACAGCCTTACAGGCGCTTTGAAGAATGCGCTGGATTCCGCCCGTGAGGAATGGAACAACAAAGCAGCGGGTATCGTCAGCTATGGCTCTGCCGGCGGCGTTCGTGCAGCCGAGCATCTGCGCGGAATCCTTGGCGAATTGATGGTTGCTGACGTTCGCGTACATCCGCTTCTGTCCCTGTTCACCGACTTCGAGAACGGCTCTGTGTTCAAACCAGCAGAACTCCACACTGCTAACGTAAATGCAATGCTTGATCAAGTGCTTGCCTGGAGCGGTGCTTTGAAACCATTGCGTTCCAAATAATACGAACAAATAATACGAACTGCCCAAAGAGCCACTTCAACATCTGAAGTGGCTTTTTTGGGCGTTCTATATTAGTTCAACTATAGATTTTCATAATAGGTCTGGTCGTAACTGCGGGAAATGTTTGGACTTCCGGCCGCTGTTGTCTGCAGATTTCTTGATTTATACCGCTCTTCGCGGTTGAAATCTGCAGACAAAGGCGGACGCGTTCGCTCCTCCAGTTCCAAACTTCCCCTCCGTCACTTCGCCCTTTTTATATTTTCTTTAATTCAACTGATATAGCTATGCTTCTTATTGGAGCCCGCTTTGCTCCGGCACTGTATGAATTTGTCCGTCCGGGGAGTCCGCAGCTTCAGCGGAACCGTGGCCCGGGCCGAACAGATTGAGGACAACCACTCCAATGATGATGAGCGCGATGCCAACAACACTTGCCGTATTAATCTTTTCCTTCCAAATAAATACGGAAATAATTACTGTGACAACTGTACCAAGCCCTGACCAGATCGCATAGGCCGCATTCAGCGGGATGGTCTTCAGCGAGATCGACAGGAAGTAGAACGAGCAGATGAAAGCAATAACCGTCACGATGGATGGGTACAGCCGGGTGAAGCCCTGAGAAGCCTTCAGCATCGAGGTTCCAAGCAGCTCACTGGATATGGATAAGGCCAATAATAAGTAAGCCATCATCTCACCTCCTTTGCGTAGAGCAGCAACTGGTTTCGGATCTTCTGCTTCAAGTCCTGATCAGGAGGCGCAAGGCCGAACATTTCTGCGAACCATAAGCCGTCAGCCGCAAGGCGGGCAATGGTCGATTGTACAGGATCAAGCCCGTCGTTCTCAATGTTGTGCTGCCACTTCTCATATGCAGACCGCATACTTTGTAATGATTCCGGATTAAAAAAGAGCGCCGAAGACAGCACCGGACCCATTTCATTACCGACACCCGCATCATCAAAGGTAGATTCGATATAAGCCCTGCTCCATCTCCCGCAGTCTTCCTTATCCTTATCTTGCTCAATTCTTCTTGCGATATCGGCCTCAAAGACATTTGTCATCTCCTCCACCACACCAAGCACCAGCGCTTCTTTGCTGGGGAAATGGTACAACAATCCGCCTTTGCTGACGCCCGCTCTCTTGGCAACCAACTCCAGGGTCAATTGCTCTCCGCCCAGCTCCTTCATCACAGATGAGGCAGCCATCAGAATTAATTTCCGCTTGGGGATGTTCTCTTGATCTCGGGCTTGCGAATCCATATTCATCACCGTCCTGAAATAACTATACCGTCTGGACGGTTTAGTTGTCAAATTCGCTACCCGTACAATAATCTCCCGTCAAAACAATCGTTGATATCCGTATCCGTCCCGGAAAGCTTATCATTCTCAAGCCGAATCCAGCCGGTTGCACCACTCTTCGTCTTAATCTTTCCATATTTCTCGGTGTCTCCGCCCAGAAAATAAACCGTCTCCCCCGGCTCTACCCATTTGAGGATCTCCTGACTCCCGGAGGTTTGGTACATCGGGAACCGTACTTTGGCAACCCATGGAGTCGGCGGCTCCATAGGATAAAAATCTGCAGGAGCTTCCTTCCACAAGTGATTGCTGTCCAGCTTATACTTTTCAAGATAGAACCAGCATTGAAAGTCATAGGCTTGTCGCGGAGAAACAGTGACCCCCTGCCCATCCATCGCTTGCGCGTTTCCGGTGTGACCGTCCAGAGCCCCCATGCTGATCAGCTTTTTCCCATTATAGTAGTAGTAATTCGTGTAACGCTGTGCGCTTATATTGACATCCTCCAAGGCGAGCTCAAAATACGGGTCTTGGATATCGGCATCTACGATTTTGAAATAGGGTCTCGGCACATAATTGGACAGAACAAATTTCACTGAGGTACCGTTCACCTGAAGCACCCACTCGTCATCTTCTTCATTGTGTTTGCTCAACGTCATTTGGATATGCTCGACTGTTCCGTCACCGTCTAAGTCCACATAGGCATCCTGTAGCCTCTTTGTACCCTTCACCTGCGGATAACCCAGCACATGATAATCTACGTCCCATTCTCTTGTCAGCTTGTTCGCCGCGAGCAGCTTTTCGTGTTGTTGAATCAGCTTGATATTCTTGCTCTCTATCTCCGATAGACCGCTTTTGTATTCGGCATCCGGCTTATACCAGCGTTTACTTGCAAAGAAGGCGTTCAGGTCCGCACGCTTAAACACCAATCCATGCCGGGCAAATATCTCATTCCGGGCAAGCTCCAGCATTCTGCTGTCGATGTTGCTGAGATTGGCTTCAGTTAACAACGCTGTGCTGCTGTCTTGAAATATATATTCTCTGCCTTGAGCAGCCACTGTATCCTTGCTTGAAACATTATCCGTTATAGGTATTGCCGGCGATTTCTCCGGCTGTGCAGCTTGCTCAGCATCACATCCGGCAAGCTGCAGCGGTAAGGCTGCTGTAAGTATTAACAGTTGAAGTTTACGGCGGTTCAATTCAGTTTGCCTCCTGGATACTTTTAATTTTCCACTGACCGTTGCTTGTTATCATTGTAAATTGCAGAGACTTGGAATCAGTTCCGCCCTTCTGCGTTACTTCTATCTTCCTGCTGCCGTTTTTATCAGAGAGGATTTTGAATTCCAGCTCTAAGGGACCATACTCCAGCATTTCGAGATCCACTTCATTGCTTACTTTAAATTTCAGAACACCAGAGGAGGCTACCAAAAGCTTCATTTCAGAGGAATAAGCCTCCGGCCAATAGCTGTCTTCAATATAATTCTGGATCACCTGCTCCGCAGTTTGCGGATATGTAAATTTTCCGGGCTTATTGTTATAGACTACCTTGTATTTCTCAGGCCCCTTTCCGTCAAACCGCTTATAAAAATATAGAGTATGGGATTGGAGATCGTCGTAGCTATATTCGTAAACACTGTCTTTTACTCCATCCTGATCCATATCCTTAAGGTAACGGTTCCCTTCTCCCGTAGCATTGGGGAAATTGCTCTCAATAAGGACAGGATGGCCCTTGACCCACTGATACAGATTAAATCCATAGCCGCCTAAACCGCCGAGCATGTACACTGCTATATAGTTTGTATTGGTCTGATCCATTCTCGCTATCTCTACATGATCCAATCCATGCACAACAAATACCGCATCTTCCAACTTGCCAAGGTTTTCGAATTTCGAACCGTTCCAGCGGACAACATGCAGATTCACTGCATCTGAAGTGTCCTCAGCCGACTTCGTATATACCACATACTCCAGTTGCTTGTCGCCATCTATGTCGGCTTTGGCTTTTACATCAAGCTCACCGAGCTTACGGATTCCGTTTAGATACGTTTCAAAGCTCCTGTCGAAAAAATTGTCTGTCCCGTTAACTAATGTTGTCTTAACCGTCTTATTCTGTGGATCACAGAGCACCTTAATGGTGGCAGACTGCTTGCTGTCGATCAGCTCAAAGCTCCAGTAGCTGTTCGCCCGGGCGCTCTCCGCGACCAGGTCTTTCAATTGCGATTCGTTGCTTTCCAGCATTTTAAACGGCAGTGTTACATAGAACATTGGGTAAGTCCCCTTCTGATAAAGCTCCACTCTATTCACAGTTACTCCATTAGATTCAAACACCTTTTTCACCGGATGACTCCATGTTGTCAGATTCACTATCACCGGTTTCTCAGACTTAGCCGAGATCGTAGAACTCCCAAACGTTGACAGACTAAAAAGCGCACAAATGAATAGCCAAACAAATCTTCTCAATTTCAATTTCAAATCCCCCCAGAGTTTATGTTCCGAACCTTGTATACCGTAACTACCCGTTTAAACCAGCAAATTCAGGAGGTCTGTCCTTCCTGCAAAATCCGCTCCAGCCGCTCCAGATCTATGCAGGTCTCAATGCCTTCCGGGTGCCAATGCTGCACACAGCCTGTATGATGGAGCAGCACACACTGCGGTTCGTATCCCATTTCTTTCGCTTTATATCCGCCGGAAATCAGATTCAGCACGCAGGCCACACCGACGATACCAACCTCTCCCCTCTGTATGCGCTCCCGGCCGAACGCAGTCGAGGCATGCGGGATCATCAGCACCTTGCAGCCGTAGGCTGCGGCCATTTTCGTAGCAGCATTTACCCGGCAGTTCACGGAGCAGCCTTTGCAGACATATCCCGTTCCTTCCTGTACAGCCCGGCAAGCCTCAGCCGCTTTATTGCGCATGCACACGGGGAGGAAGACCATTTTCTCTGTGGCTGCCAGGAAGCCCTCGTGAAAGACCCGATTCATGATCTCTGCGCCCACCATATTCAGATGATACTCCACACGTGCGCGGCTGCAGAAGATCCGATTTTCCTGCCACTTCAAGCGCTGCTGGTTGCGTTCAATATATGAATCTACGCTGGTTGTGTAGCTCCCCAGACGCCCGGCACTTTCGTGTTCGAACCAGACGGCCTTCTTAACTGCTTTTACCAGGATACTGTCACTTTCCTCATCCGGTAACCCCTTCATAAAATCCAGCCAGAGCGCGAGGCGTTTACACTCCTGCTCGAACTCTCCGCTCGCCTGAAGCCAGCCCACAAGTCTGGCGAACTCCTGCAAACGTATCCGCACCTCAGAACGTCTGTGCCGTGCCAATATGGCGGTTCCGGCAATCCCCTTCAGCCGATCCACCGCTCTGCGCGCTCCCGCGCTCCGCCCTTTTTGACCGTAAAGCGATGACAGCAGCCGTCCGGTAAACACACTACCCGCAACTGCTCTATCTCCATATACCTTCCATAATACACCGATCATCAGATATTCGAGGGCACACACGTCTGGAGCAAACAGTTCCAGCTTACGGAGTGCAAGATAACGGCTGAACTTGCCTACAGCTTGTTCTGTATGCAATTTTGCCAGCACCTCATCGGTAAAAGCGGCAACATCGGCATAATAATGGTCAGTCCCGCCGCTGCTGTCACTTAAAGAGTAGGTTAACGTTTCTGTGAAGCTACCACACATAAAGATCACCTCTTGCTTAGCGATATGACTAAGGTAGCATTTTCCTGCGAAGGCTGTCAGTGATAAGACATGCTTCTACCAGCGATTTTATTGGCAAAAGATGATACGATAGTACTGATGAACCTGTGAGCTAAGGAGAGACCCCGATGAATCAGCTTGTATTTTTTCTGGGACCGGCGGGTGCGGGCAAAACGACACTGGCCAAAGCCGTAGCGTCCCGCCGCAAAGCCGCTGTTTTGGATATGGATATTCTGCTGCGGCCTGCCGCCGACGCCATCATGACGATGCACGGACTGGACCCGGCGGACCGGGATTCCGCTGCATACAAACGGCTCTGCCGCGACCTGGGCTACCGGATTACAATGGATGCCGCGCTCGACAACATCGGGCTGGATTGTGATGTGTTTGTAGTGGGGCCTTTTACGAAGGAAGCTGCCAATTCGGAGTGGATCAGTAGCGAGCTGCACCGGATCGGACGCTCACTTCTGGATACCCAGGTCAAGGTCGTGCTGGTGGATCTGGGGAGTGAAGAGCTGTACCGGGAGCGGATTGAGGGCAGACACTCGCCGCTGGATGACTGGAAATTCAATCACTGGAGCGAATTCCGCTCAGCGCTGGGCAGCCGCACGGTGGCCTGGCCGCTTCCGGCCGGGAATATCCGGCACATTGACAATTCGAACCCGGACGTTCGGGATGCCGCCTCAGAAGCGGAAGATTTCATTTATGGTAAACTGTAGCCGAATCTGGAGCTTATGCACTTTCATGAGCAGCCGAAAAAACCTTGCTGGGTATGGGCCCAGGCAAGGTTTTTTTCGGCTGGAAGGACTCTGTCCTATGAAATTTCATCGTCTGAAGTGCCGCGAAAGAGCGGCATGGATGTCTGTTGAACAATACGTCTAGGAAATGAAGCTGCGCCATCCGCCGAATGAGGTGATGTCTTCGGCTGTGTCCGCCGCATAGCCCTCGCAGATGAAGCCGCTAACCTCTTCACCGTTATCCAGCTCCACCTTGCCGATGCCCAGCGGCGCCGGTATGGATGCGGTAAAAACGCCAAACGCGGCAAGCGGCATCTCCCACAGCTCCAGACGGATGGCCGCTCCACCCTTTGTCTGTTTGATCAGACCCGGTTTGGCAGGAACTGTGGGGAGCTTGTACAGCTTATACTTTGCTGCCGTAACCGCTTCGCGCAAAAATTGCGCGCCGCAGCTATTCATTTGCTGCTCAAGCGGCAATCCGCGCATATGCAGGCCACATACTCCAATCGTAATCGTTTGCTGTTCCATCATTGATCGCCTCCCGCATTCTTCAAATATAGTCTGGCAAAAGCGCGCAGGCGGCCTTCTTCCTCAGCCGGTGTGAACAAGCTGATGCCAAACGGAAGATGATCTTCCGCTTCTCCGGCAGGCAGCGACACCGCACAGAAGTCCAGCAGATTGCAGTGATTGGTATACAGCCCCATCTGGCTGTTCGTGAAGACCGGATCTTCCCGCACCTGCTCCCGCGTCCAGGTTCCGCCCGCTGTCGGCAGCACAAGCACTGCGTCTTTCAGCAGCTTCCGTGCCTCAAGCTTGAAGCCTTGCAGCTTGTGCATCGCCTGGAAGACGGAGGCGGCAGTATATTCTGCTGCCGCTCCAGAGCGCAGAACGGTCTCCGTCACCGGGAAGGCCGTTCCGGGATTCGCTTCAATGAAGTCGCCGAGATCTGCCCAGCGCTCGGCTACCCACGGACCGCCGTACAGCACTGCGGCGGCTTCCGAGAACAGCGCCGTATCGACGGGAACCAGCGGAATTCCAAGCTCTTTCAGGCTCACGAGCGCGGATGCCCAGGCTGCTCTGTAGCTGTCTGCGAATGGCCCGTAGAACATTGGCGGCTCTGCCGGAACCGCTATGCCGAGCGGCGGTTTCTCTTCGGGCTGCGGCAGGCGGCGCGACCACGGATCAGCTTCGTGGAAGCCGCTTGCCGCGCGGTCTACCTCGAGCGCATCCGCGAGGGTATGAGCCATGACGGTAACGCAGTCCAGACTGGCACAGGCTGGGACGACGCCTACCGTCGGCCAGGAGCCCAGACTGGGCTTCCAGCCGACCAGGCCGTGCAGCGCAGCCGGCACGCGGCCGGAGCCGGCGGTGTCGGTTCCGAGCGAGAAAGCGGCCTGGCCCCGGGCAACGGCGACTGCGGAGCCGGAGCTGGAGCCGCCGCTGATCAGCTCCGGGCGCAGCGCGTTATGCGCTTCGCCGTAGGGGCTGCGGGTACCGACGAGACCGGTGGCGAACTGGTCGAGGTTGCTTTTGCCGACCGGAATGGCTCCTGCGGCGATCAGACGCTCAACCACACCGGAATGCTGTTCAGGCGTATAGGAATATTCAGGGCATCCCGCGGTAGTCGGCACCCCGCCAAGGTCAATGTTATCCTTGATGGCAAAGGGAATCCCCCAAAGCGGGTAATCCAGCGGATTCTGCGCAGATAAGCGGTCCAGGTAAGGCCGTATGAACTCCAGGTCGGGGGCTGTGATCCAAATGTTGAACCTCTTGTCCCTATCTGCTCGCTCAATAATTTCATGAATGATTTCGTGCGGCGTGGTGTCTCCGTTTAGATAAGCAGCCCGCAATCCGGCTACCGTTAGTTTGTCTGGGATGGATTTTTTGGTCATGATACAGGCCTCTCCTCTCCTAAGTAACAATGCTGACCAGAAGCTGGCCCGCCTGCACGGTGTCACCCTGGGCAACATAGATCGCCTCGACTGTTCCCGATGAGGCTGCCTTCTGATTGAATTCCATCTTCATGCTCTCCTGAATGACCACCGTGTCTCCGGCATGGATTTGCTGGCCCGGGGTAACCATGATCTTCCACACACTGCCTGGCATATCGCTCCGCACTGCGACAGTGCCGGGAGGCAGTTCCTGTTCGGCTTCCGGCCGAGCGTGGTCTTGCTCCGACATGTATTCAGCGAGTCCGAGCTTTTTCCAGCTCTCCCGCTCCTCTTTGAACGCCTTCTGCTGGCGGGCACGGAATTCGGCGGTGCTCTCATCAATGGATGCAAGGAAATCCAGATATTCTCCGAGATCGAAGGTCGTTTCTTCAATTCTGGCGTCAAAGCGTCCCAGCAGGAAATCTTCACGAAGCGTCAGCAGCTCTTCAGCGCTTACCGGATAGAACCGGATTTGATCGAAGAAGCGCAGCAGCCACGGCTTGCCCGGCTGGAAGCTGGCTGTGGATCTGAGGCGGTTCCACATTTGGATCGTGCGTCCGACGAATTGGTAGCCGCCCGGCCCCTCCATGCCGTACACACACAGGTACGCTCCGCCGATACCGACCGCATTTTCCGGGGTCCAGGTTCGGGCCGGGTTATATTTGGTCGTGACCAGCCGGTGGCGGGGATCAACCGGTGTTGCCACCGGAGCGCCCAGATAGACATCTCCAAGGCCAAGCACAAGATAATTGGCTTCGAACACGATGTTCTTGACCTCTTCTATGCTGTCCAGACCGTTAATTCGGCGGATAAATTCAATATTGCTCGGACACCAGGGGGCATCCGGCCGAACGGTTTGCTGATACCGCTCGATAGCAATCCGGGTAGCGGGATCATCCCAGGATAGCGGAAGATGCACAATCCGCGAAGGGACGCGGATGGAATCCAGCGGCGGCAGCGAGCGGTCAATTTCGGCAATGAGGAGCGCAGCTTCTTTGACCGTCATCCGTGAAGCATCCAGATGAATCTGCAGGGAGCGGATGCCCGGAGTCAGGTCCGTGACCGGAATTTCTCCATGCTCCTGAATGGCCTGCATCAGCGCATGAACCTGGAAGCGGAGCAGGAGATTCAGCTCCATCTCCCCGTATTCCACCAGAAGGTTGGCATCCCCGCTGGCGCGGATCGTCACTGTAAACTGGCGGCCCGCCTCTTCGTGATGGAGTATTGGATCATCCGGCTCGACCTGGATATTAGTGGTTGTCAGCACAGGCAGCGTCCCCCTGATCTTGCCCTCGCCAAGCTCAATAAGGAATTGCTCCTGCGCTTGCCGGAGCCTCTCCGCGTCTTCCAGCGTCAGCAGCCGGAAGCTGACTAGGTCACCCGGACGAAGCTGACCGATCTTCCAGAATTCCGCAGAAGCGGTAGTGACAGGACAGACAAAACCGCCAAGCGACGGTCCGTCGGGACCAAGCAGAATGGGCATATCGCCGGTAAGATCCAGAGCGCCAATGGAATAGGCGTTGTCATGGATGTTGGAGGGATGCAGTCCGGCATCCCCGCCATCCTCGCGTGCCCAGAGCGGTGCCGGTCCCATCAGACGGACTCCGGTCCGGGAGCTGTTGAAATGCACCTCCCATTCGGTCCCCGTAAGCTGCTCCAAATAGGAAGGCTTCAGGAACTCTTCGGTGCTGTGAGGTCCCGGAATAACTCCGATTGACCAGTGCCGGACCAGTGCCGGACGGTTCCCGGGAAGCAGTTCCACTGCGGAGGCCGGGGCCGCCGCAGACTTGACCCCCAGCACATCTCCTGTCCGCACTGCGCGGCCGCCATGTCCGCCGAAGCCGCCAAGCGTGAAGGTGGAGGCGCTGCCCAGCACCAGGGGCATGTCCAGGCCGCCTCCCAGCAGCAGGTAAGTCCGCATTCCGCACTGTGCTTCGCCGAACACCAGCGTCTGGCCCGCTTCAGCCAGGACCGGGCGGAACATTGGAACAGGAAGTCCATCCAGCACTGGCTTCATATCCGCTCCTGTCAGACAGAACCACATGGTGCCGCGGAAGCGGTAAGCCCCACCGCGCAAGGTCAGCTCAAGTCCGGGAGCATCATCGGGATTGCCCAGAAGCTTGTTGCCGATTCGGAAGGACAGCGGGTCCACCGGTCCGCAGGGAGGGACTCCCACATCCCAATAGCCAGTCCGTCCAGGGTAATCTTGCACAGTCGTCTGCACTCCGCCGTCTATTACCTCCAAGGCATCCTCGGATGGCGCTAATCCGTCCAGCAGCCGGGTATAGACACGTCCAGCCGTGAACTCCTGCTCTCGAAGCAGTCCGCAAATATAGGACAAATTCGTTGTTACACCATAGAAGCGGCTTGCTGAAAGCGCCTCTTCAAGCCGTTGAATGGCCTCCTCGCGGTTCTTGCCGTGAACAATGACCTTGGCAAGCATCGGGTCATACAGGGTGCTCACCTCTACACCATCCGTCACCCAGGTTTCATTGCGGGAGCCCGATGAAAGTATGACCTGATCCAGCCGTCCCGCACTGGGCCGGAAATCGCGCAGGCAATCCTCGGCATAAATGCGGGCCTGGATGCTGTGTCCTTGCGGTTCAGGCACAAGCGCCTGCAGTCCGTACAGCTCGTCGGCAGCTTCGCGCACCATCCATTCCACGAGATCCAGGCCGAGCACCTCTTCGGTGACCCCATGCTCCACCTGCAGCCGGGTGTTCACCTCCAGGAAATAAAAGGCCTCAGCATTCGGATCGTAAAGAAATTCGACCGTTCCGGCACTGCGGTAGCCGGCCGCTGCTGCCAGCTTGCGGGCGGACTCCAGCAATTCGGCCCTTACCTGCTGCGGCAGCAGCGGAGCCGGGGTCTCTTCCACCACCTTCTGGTTGCGCCGCTGAATGGAGCAGTCCCGCTCTCCGAGAACGGCGATTTCGCCTAACCTGTTTCCGAAGATTTGCACTTCGATATGCCGGGCTTTGGCGATGTATTTCTCAACGAAGACACCGCCGTTATTGAAGTTGGCCGCTGCCAGATGGGTTACGGAAGTAAAGGCTTCCTTCAGTTCGGACGCCGTACCGCAGACCCGCATTCCGATCCCTCCGCCCCCGGCTGTGCTCTTGAGCATAACCGGATAGCCGATGGCGTCGGCTGCATGCAGCGCTTCCTCCAGCTCGGTCAGCAGCGGGGTTCCCGGCAGCAGCGGAACTCCGGCGGCTTCAGCGATTTCCCGGGCGGAATGCTTAAGTCCGAATATCTCTATTTGCTCGGGCGATGGACCAATGAACACGATCCCCTGCTCCCGGCAGGCGCGGGCAAATCCGGCATTCTCGCTCAGAAAGCCATAACCGGGATGAATCGCTTCCGCCCCGGTCTGCTTGGCAATCTGCAGGATCAGCTCGGCATTCAGATAGCTCATCTGCGGAGCGCCTTCTCCGATCAGAACAGCTTCATCCGCTCCGGCAACATGAAGACTGGCTTGATCTGCTGTGGTATAGACCGCTACAGAAGCAATCCCCATGGCTCGGAGCGTACGCTCAATGCGGACGGCGATTGCACCTCTGTTCGCAATTAGCACTTTGGTAAACATAATTGCCCTCCTCCCTGAGGTCTCGATCTTATTTATCCCAGATTAATACCTGCACCGGTGTTGGATTATAGGCATTGCAGGGGTTGTTAAGCTGCGGACAATTGCTTATTAGTACGGTGGCCCGCCGCTGCGCCTGCATTTCCACATAGGCACCGGGAGCAGATACGCCGTCTTCGAAGGTCAAGCCGCCTGTCGGGGTTACGGGCACATTCATGAAGAAATTTATATTCGGCGCCAGATCACGTTTTCCGTACTTATGGCTCTCAGGGTGGCGTGACAGCTCCAGCATGAAGGTATCCCGGCAATTATGCATGTAGCCCTTCTCATGGGCATACCGCACAGTATTGCTCTGTGAAGAGCAGGCGCCCCCCAGCGTATCATGACGCCCGCAGGTATCCGCTACAATGGTGGCAAGCGGCTGTCCCGATTCAGTCATCAGCACGGAGCCTGTGGTCAGATAAATGTTCCTCTGGGCAGCGATAGACTGCACCGCGCTATAGTGATCTTCGGGATGCTCAGCATCATAGAGCAGAGTGTCTGCGGCCTGGTTGCCCTCCAAATCAACTATCCGCAGCACCTGACCCGGCTTCAGCTCCTGCATCCAGCCCTCTCCTGCGGGGATGATCTTGCTATATATTGCTTCATCAGCCGTGCGGCTGCTTTCCACCCGATGAAATCCACCCATTTTTGTATCCTCCCTGTTTCTGTAGATGTTGGCTCAACCTTGCAGCGCATAATACTTCCATGTATTCTCGAAGGCGCGCCGGCTCTCCGGCCGGGCGTTCACACATTCATCGTCTGCTTCCAGCGGTTCAGCGGCGAGAATTTCGATATTGACCGGAACCGAAGGAAAGGTACTGCAAGGATCAAGCGGATTAGGGGTATTGGAAATCAGCAGCATGATATCCATTTCCGTGCGCAGCGTTACACTTGAACCCGCCGGACAATGTCCTTCTGCAAAATGAATATTCCCTGCCTCATCACAGAAGATTTTGGAGAACAGATTGATGGCCGGAGACAAATCTCTGACTGTCAGCCCATTGCGTACCAGTTCTACTGAGAAATTATCCTGTCCGCTGCGGTATCGTTCATTGCGCACCTCCTGGTAGCGGCTTATTCCATATTTGGCTTCCGTTGCCGAACGCAAGGTATAACCGCCAATCGGATCATGCCAGCCCAGACTGTCCTGAACAATGCTGGCCATTGCTCTTCCGTTGTCGCTCATCAGCACATGGCCTTGAGTCAGATGGGCAGTGTGCTGCGCCTTTAAGGTATCCGGCATGTTGTAGCGTTCCGTTAAATCGTGCATGTTGTACAGAAGAAGCGAGACATTCGCCCCCTGCTCCAGTGCCGTGAAGCGGACCAGCTTCCCCTTTCCGATGCTGCCTGACCATTTGCCTCCCGGGGTCATCCGTTCACTCCAATATTGCTGCGATTTCATCCCGCCCATCTCCTCTACTGTCTGTTTTATGGAAAAATAAAAGGGAGACATCACAAGACTTGGCGTCTTGATGATATCTCCCAGGTTTTTATCCTTCCGTGTCCGCTGGCCGCTCTGCGGCAAGCTGTCTACTCTCGGACCAGCCCCGGCACTGATACCGGCGGAACCCTAGTAAACTATAGATATTCAATTAGAATCACGCTTATCATTACGTCAGTTAATATAACATTTACTTTTTAAATATGTCAAACAATTATTTAGAAAATGACATTATTCAACATTTTTCGGCATGTTTCAGTAAATTTTAAGTTTTTTTAAAGAATAGCTTGTCAGATCAAAAAAGTATATGTTAGTATACGTAACATAAATCGAATACCAAATAGTTTACTAGGGTTCCGCCTTAACGGGGTCAGGTCCGAGAGTAAACCACATGCTGCTTTTTGGGAGGCATGTGACACGGAGGGATAAAAACCCGGGAGATTATTACCAAATAATCTCCCGGGTTTTTCATTTTATGTGTTGAAAAATAATACAAGGAGGCAGCGGTTGGATTAAACGGATAGGACAGTAAACAATACATTATACGGAGGGTACCTAAATGAAAAAAAATCAAAAGGGATTTTTTGCACTCGCCATGTCCACTCTGCTTTTTATCGCTGGCTGTGGAGGCGGAAATGTAAACAACGGTGCCGCTAACAATGTAGCAACAACGGCACCGACAGCCGAAGCCTCAAGTTCAGCCGCCCCGGCACCAGATGATGTGAACATTCGCTTTGGCTACAGCCCGTGGCTCGGTTCTGCCGGTGCGATTGTCGCCAACGAGAAGAAAATTTTTGCTGATAAAGGTGTAAACGTAGAATTTGTGCAAATGGAAGGCAACACGAAGGATGCGTTTATGTCGGGCAAGCTGGATGCGGTGGTGCAATCTCTGGACGCTGTGGTACAAATGAAAGCCGCTGAAGATCCGAAAGACCCGGTTCAGGTTATTGCCGTGATTGACCGCTCCAAAGGTGCGGATGGAATTATTGCAAGCAAGGATGTCGCCACTCTGCAGGATCTCAAAGGCAAGGACGTTGCCGTATCCATCGGTTCAGTCGCCCACTTCCTGCTGCTGAATGCACTTCAGACGGTAAATATGAAGGAAAGCGACGTAAATATTGTCAACATGAACAACAACCTGGCCGGCTCCACCTTCATGGCAGGTAAAGTCGATGCTGCGGTTACCTGGGAGCCTTACCTGTCTGAAGCCGCCGCCAAGGGCGGACATCTGCTCTATTCCACTGCGGACGCGCCGAACCTTATTGTCGATGCGCTGGTCGTTAAGAAAAGCATGATTGATGAGCACCCGGAAGCGCTGAAAGCAATGGTTGCTTCTTTTGATGAAGGGTTGAAGCTGTTCAGCACTACCGATGAAGGCAAAAAAATTGTCGCTGATGCGCTCGGTATGGATGTTGCCGCTGTAGACAGTACAATTGCCACCCTGGATCTGACGACCTCCGAGGCTTCCAAAACGATGCTGGTGGACAACAAACAGGAATGGGAAACCACGATGGGCGGCTTCTCCGCATTCTTTATGGACCAGAAGATCATCACCTCGCCAGTCGATCCTGCAGGCATCATCAATACTTTTCTATATGAATAAAAAAGGAGAATGAACAATGGAAAAAGAATCGCGTAAAATCATCGGAAATCCCGCCCTGCTGCTAGTTGATCCGCAAAAAGGAATTTATAAATCTCCCGCCAAGGATGTGGAAGCGTCCGTGGTAGCGCTGGAGCGTGTGCTAAAGGCTGCCCGGGAAGCCGGCATGCCGGTCATCTTCTTCCAGGAAATTCACCGCAAGGAAATGGTGGATTATGGACGGGAGCTGGACGGAAACGAGAACATCCATTGTCTTGAAGGCTCGGAGTATATCGACATTATTGAACGTCTGCAGCCCATTGATGGTGAGTTCACGAATATGAAGCGCCGCTACAGTTGCTTTTTCGGAACAGACCTGGACATTCTGCTGCGCGGGCTGAACATTCAAACGCTGATCATGGGCGGCTATTACACCGATGTCTGCGTACATTACACGGCAGTGGATGCCCATCAGCATGATTATTATATCCGCGTCGTTCATGACGGCTGTCGTGGCTCCAGTGATGAAGCACACGAAGCGTCCCTCAAGGCCATGACTTATCTGCAGCACGCATCCCGCACGAATTCCGATGAAATGGTTCCTTTAATTGAAGCTTGGGGCAAGGAGAAACAAGCATCCGTATAATACGGGTGCTTGTCAACCAATAGTAATCCGCAAGGCCGCTTAACGGAGGGAGAGCTTTTAGATGAAGAAAAAGAACAATAGGCAACTGTTCAAAATTCGCGGTGAAATCAGCCGCAAGGCATATTTGATCACTGTATTCGCAACATTTGCCGCGATACTCGCGTTTTGGAGCCTGCTCAGCTATGGAAATATGGTCAGTGCAACCTTTTTGCCTTCTCCAGGAAAAGTATGGCAGTCCTTCACCACGAATCTGCAAGATGCGGATTTCTGGGGGTATGTCGGAATTAGCGCCTACCGTGTACTGATGGGCTATCTGCTGACCTGTCTGCTCGCTATTCCGCTCGGCATTCTGGCGGGAACGTTCAAGATTTTCGAGGCCATCATCGTACCTGTAACCGAATTTATCCGCTACATGCCGGCCACAGCCTTCATTCCGTTAATTATTGTATGGATTGGACTGGGGGAATCCGCCAAAATATCAGTGATCTTCGTCGGCTGCTTCTTCCAGATGGTACTCATGGTCGCTGATAATGCCAAATCTGTCTCCGGCGATCTGCTTCAGGCTTCCTATACACTGGGTGCAAGCAAAATTCAAGTGCTCCGCAAGGTGCTGCTCCCTGCATTGCTGCCGGATCTGATGAACTCCATGCGCCTGATCATGGGCTGGGCCTGGTCCTACCTGGTAGCGGCTGAACTGTTCGCTGCAAGCTCGGGGCTTGGATTCATGATTATACGTGCACAGCGCTATATGCAGACTGAGACTATTTTCATGGCGATTCTCATCATCGGGCTGCTGGGGCTCCTTATTGACCGGCTGTTCGCACTGCTTAACAAGAAGCTGTTCCCTTGGGCTGAAGGAGGACGATAAGATGAGTACAAACTACAGCAACATGGTTTCCGGTTACTCCGCCGCTTCGGGTGAATCCAAAAAACGCAAAATCGTAGTCAATGCTTTATCCAAAAGCTATGAAACGAAAAAGGAACGTTTTCTGGCCCTGGATCAAGTGAACGCACATATTTATGAAAATGAGTTCGTGACCCTTGTCGGCCCTTCCGGCTGCGGAAAATCCACCATGCTGCGGATCTTGGCCGGACTTGAAGATGCGTCCTCGGGAACGGCCTCCATCTCCGGCAGAACGATTGAAGGACCCGGGGCAGACCGGGGGGTTGTTTTTCAATCCTATACCCTCTTCCCCTGGCTGACTGTCCGTGACAACATTGAGTTCGGCCTTGAGCTAAAGAACGTTCCGCGCAAGCAGCGCAGAGAAGTCTCGGATAAATATCTGGAGCTGGTGAACCTTGTGAATTTCGGGGATACCTATCCCAAACAGTTATCCGGCGGGATGAAGCAACGGGTGGCGATTGCCAGAGCGCTGGCCAATTCCCCGGAAATGCTGCTGATGGACGAGCCTTTTGCCGCACTTGACGCTCAAACGCGGGGAGACATGCAGGAGCTGCTGCTGAATATTCAGAAGCATGAAAAAGCCACCATTCTCTTCATCACCCACGATATCGAGGAAGCAATCTTCCTGTCGGAACGGCTCTATGTAATGAAAAGCCGGCCCGGCCGCATTGTCCGGGAGATTGAAATACCAGCCGACATGCGCCAGAATAAGGAACTTAAGGACTCGGAGCCGTTCATTGCACTCAAGAAGGAAATCGTTGATCTGCTTCACTCCAAGGAATAAATATTATACGCGAAGCCGGGTCTACAGCCCTGTGCGGATTGGAGGCATTATGGCAGCTACTGCAGTCAAAAAATTATATGTCCTGCTGTGCGGGTTCGAGGTCCTCCCATTGGGAGTCTCCATCCGGGGCAGCGATAACCGTATTATTGTTGCAGAGCCGATCTGTGCTTATCTTGCGGAAACGGAAATTGGCTGGGTCCTGTTCGATACAGGCATCGACGCTTCACGAATCCATGATCCGGTTCTGGCCCAAACCTATTATATCGACCGGGGCTGGACTACGCTACCTGTCGTGCATCCCGCTCATTCTCTGACCGGGCAGCTCGAGGAGATTGGAGTACGCCCGGAAGACATTCATCAGGTTGTACTGTCCCATATGCATGTCGATCATACCGGCTATCTCAAGCTGTTCCGCCACGCGAAAATTATCGCCCAGCGGGCAGAACATCATTATGCTCTGCACACACCGCCTGAGCTGGGAAATATCATAGAGGATTACAATCTTCCAGAGCTGGACTGGCAGCTCATTGAAGGAGACTGCGAGCTGATGCCGGGCATCCAGCTCATCTCCACACCCGGGCATACGCCGGGGCATCAGTCTGCACTCATCTCTCTGCCAAGCGGGACCCGCCTTGTGCTCACCTTCGACGCGGGAGACTTCCTGCAGAATTTCGAGCAGAATCTGCTCCCCGGCTCTGCAAGTGATGACGCACAGGCCCTGGCTTCCATCCTGCGGCTGAAGCAGCTTGCCGGAGAACCCGGCAGTATGCTGTTCCCGCTGCATGATCCGGGTTTTATCCAGACCGCAAAGCTGGCACCGCTCTATTATGATTGAAATCTGCAAGGAGATGTAACGCATTGAAATCCACATCCAAGCAGGCCGCCTCCGTCCCGCTGGCGCCTATTATGATTGCTGTCTTCTGCAGTGTATTTATCTCGAATCTCAATACAAGCACGGTCAATCTTGCCGTACCAACGCTGATGAAGGTGTTTCATTCCGAAATGGCAATTATCCAGTGGGCACTTACGGGGTATATGATGGCTATCGGCATCGGCTCACCGCTCGCCGGTTTCCTGATTTCCAGATTCGGCACGAAGAAGGTTTATGCAGCTACATTAATTGGCTTTTCCTTCGCCTCTCTGCTCTGCTCCTTGGCCTGGAATCCCCTGTTCCTGATTGCTGCAAGAGTGTTTCAAGGGGGCTGCGCCGGACTGATGCTGCCCGTCACGCTTACTCTGCTCTACCGGACGGTTGAGCGCAAGCAGCAGCCAATGGCTGTCAGTCTCTGGGAGGCAGCCGGTTGGCTGGGTCCGGCACTCGGCCCTGCCGTCTCCGGCCTTTGTCTCCAGTTCTTAAGCTGGCGGTGGCTGTTCCTGCTGAATCTGCCGCTGCTCCTGCTGTCTGTTTTCCTCGTTCTCCGCTATGTACCCGCAAGTCCGGGAGATTCAAGCATGCGGCTGGACAAGCTCAGTGCTGTATTATCCAGCACCGGAAGCTTCACTGTGCTCTTTGCCTTCAGCAGAGCCTCCGCCTGGGGCCTTCTGGACAGCAAAACCTTGCTGCTGCTCGCGGCTGGAATCCTGCTGCTGATTCTCTTCGTCAGACGGCAACTGGGAGCGAGTACTCCGCTGCTCGAATTCCGCGTATTTCGTAACCGCACATACGCGATAAGCGTTCTGCTGCTCGGACTGATCAATGCCGCATTGTTCGCGGCGGTCTACTTCGTGCCCTATTTTCTGCAGACGGCCAAGGGGGTCCCTGCTGCCAGCACCGGGCTTGTGATGCTGCCTTCTTCTGTAGTGATGGTGCTCCTGCTCCCCTTGGTAGGCAAGCTCTATTCCCGGCTGGGGCCGATGAAGCTGGCGTCCGCAGGGATTTCTCTGATGGTGCTTGGCACCTGGATGCTCTCGCGTATGACGGTGGATACAGCTAATGCCGAAGTGATCCTGTGGACGGTTACCCGAAATATCGGGATCGCCTTCTCGTCGATGCCGCTGATGAATGCAGGGCTGTCCGGTTTGTCCGACAACCTGATCGGATACGCCACTTCGATGACAAGCTGGTTCCGCCAATGCATGGGTTCGCTTTCTATTGCAATCTTCACTGCGTTCTACACCTGGAGAACAGTCATTTATTCCTCAGACGGAACGGCAACGGTGAATAGCTCTGAAGCTGTAGTCTACGGTGTGCAGCAGGTATTTATGCTGGTAGCCATACTGCTTGTCTGCATGCTGCCGCTGGTGCTGACCTTCCGCAAATCGGGCAAGACCTCCTGACAACATTGCTCCCTGCTATAAAATAAGAAGGGCTGGCTCATTCGTAGATAAATCTACTGTGAGCCAGCCCTTTGTCAACCATAGACCACAACTTAAGCCAGGCCATGCAACTGCTTGAACTCCTCCGGCTTCATTCCGGTCACCCGTTTGAACACCGCACAAAAGTAGCTGGTATTCTCGAATCCGGCCTGCTCTGCAATCTCATATATCTTCTTTTCTCTGCCGCTGAACATGAGCTGCTTGCTCCGGTTAATCCGCTGTTTGTTAATATAGGTTACAGGCCGCTCATGCATCGTCCTCCTGAACAAGCGGCACAAATATTGCGGCGAAACGGATGCCACGTCGGCTAATTCCTTCAGTGCCAGCGGCCGGTGCAGATTAAGCTCAATATGCTGGAGCACCGGCTTGATGCGTTCCATCTCATCCTTCTCATTTGCAGGGGCCGACAGCAAGTGTTTGAGGTCAAGCAGCAGTGCATAGAGCAGCTTGGACCGTTCCAGATTCTCCTCCAGGTCGTTGCCGTTTGGCATCAGCAGCATTTTCTCCAGAGGCTTCATCAATTGGTGATCGCTGAGCCTTCCCAGACCGGACTCCCGGATTCCGGCATACAGCAGCATCCCTCCTGCTTCCCTGCCACTGAAGGAGACCCATGACAGCTTCCAATGCTGGCTGATGGGAGCGTAAGCATGCTTAATATCCGGGAACAGAAAGAACACATCGCCCGGCTCCACAATGTACCGTTTATCCCCTAAGATCAGTTCCCCTTTGCCTTCCAGTACCTGATGAAGCTGATAATCCGGAAAGCCGGCAGGCCGCTCCATTTCAGGCTGATGCTCCCAGAATCCGATGGTTGTCACATATAGCGGGAGTAACGAAATTTCCTCCGTCTCACAAAAGATCAGTTTGCTCTCCATGTCCGGTCTCCAGTTTCATATTTTGATATGTGTGCGAATATTTTACTATATCTCTTGCAATGTCTCCAATTTATAATATGAATATCATAACATAAGGAGATGTTAATGTGCGCAAGAAGTTTATCTATCAGCCGCCAGTCAATGGCTACCCGGAATGGAACAACAACCCTGAAATTTTTCAACTGAACCGTTTGGATGCGCATGCTTCCATGATTTCTTACACCACCATTAGTGAAGCCTTGCAAGGAGACAAAACCGCTTCCCCTAATTACCGCTCGCTGAACGGTACATGGAAATTTGCCTTCGCCGAAACTCCGGATCAGCGGATCAAGGACTTCTATACAGCAGACTATGACAGCAGCAACTGGGGCGAAATTCCTGTACCGTCCCATTGGCAATTCCACGGCCATGACTACCCTCAATATACGAATGTGCGGTATCCGTGGGCGGTATCCGAGCCGGATTTGAAGCCGCCTTTTGCGCCAACAGTGTATAATCCGGTAGGCTCCTATGTGCGAACCTTTACAGTGCCGGAAGCCTGGACGGGCCAGCCGGTCTACCTCAGCTTTCAGGGCGTAGAATCTGCCTTCTATGTATGGGTAAATGGAGAATTGGTCGGCTATGGCGAAGACACCTTTACCCCATCTGAATACGACATTACTCCATACCTCCAGGAAGGTGAGAATAAGCTGGCGGTTGAAGTCTACCGCTGGTGTGATGCAAGCTGGCTGGAGGATCAGGATTTCTGGCGGCTCAGCGGCATTTTCCGTGATGTCTATTTGTATACAGCCCCTTCCGTTCACATTGCCGATTTCTTCGTTCATACCGATCTGGATGAGCATTACGTTGATGCAGAACTCAATGTGGACCTGAAGGTGGAGAATTATTTTAACGCGGAGCTAAGTCCGTACACGCTTCAAATGCAGCTCTATGACGCTAATGGCGGGACTGTATGGACAGCACCGGTGTCCGGTGAAGTGTCTTTTCATGAGAGCGATGTCCTGAAGTTTAAATTGGGCGCGCCTGTTGCGAACCCGCTTAAATGGAGCGCCGAGAAGCCTAATCTATATACAATTGTCATTTCATTGCTGGATGAGCAGGGCCATTTACTGGAAGCGGTCAGCAGCAAGGTGGGATTCCGCACATTTGAAATCAAGGACGGCCTGATGAAGATTAACGGACAAAGAATTCTCTTCAAAGGCACGAACCGCCATGAATTCTCCTGCGAGACCGGCCGCGCCCTTGGCAAAGAGGATATGATCCGCGACATTGAGCTGATGAAAGCCCATAACATCAACGCGGTGCGTACCTCCCATTACCCGAACCAATCCATTTGGTATGAGCTGTGCGACCAGTATGGACTCTATGTTATTGACGAAACCAACCTGGAGACGCATGGCTCCTGGAAATATGGGCAAAAGGAACTGAATGAATTCAACGTTCCTGCAAGCAAGCCGGAATGGCGCGCCAATGTGCTGGACCGCTGCAACTCCATGATGCAAAGAGACAAGAACCATCCATCCGTCATTATCTGGTCGCTCGGCAATGAGTCCTTCGGCGGCGATAACTTTATCGCAATGCATGATATGCTGGAAGAGGCTGATCCAAGCCGGGTTATTCATTATGAAGGTATTTACCACTACCGGCCATCCGAAGCGGCAAGCGATATCGAATCCACGATGTATGTGAAGCCGGTTGACGTTGAAAAATATGCCCTGAATGAGCCCAAGAAGCCATATATCCTCTGCGAATACAGCCATGCGATGGGCAACTCCTGCGGCGGTCTGCATTTGTACACAGACCTGTTTGACAAATATGATATTCTTCAGGGCGGTTTCATTTGGGACTGGGTCGATCAGGCGATCCGCACCAAAACTGCTGAGGGAATCGAGTACTTGGCTTATGGCGGCGATTTTGGCGAAACTCCGCATGACGGCAATTTCAGCGGCAACGGCTTGCTGTTCGCCGACCGTGAAGTAACGCCTAAGCTGCTTGAGGTTAAGAAATGCTATCAGAATGTGAAAATAACGGCTGTTGATCTTCAAAAAGGCCTGTTTCAGATCCGTAACGGATTCTTGTTCACCAATATCGAAGAGTTCGAACTGAACTGGGAAATTGCCTTGAACGGTCAGTCTGGACAGCAGGGTGTTCTGCGTGTCTCTGCCCAGCCTGGGGAAACCGTCCAAATCACAGTTCCTTATGAATGGAGCTCCATTACCGGGGAGCAGGAAGCTGTTCTCACCCTGTCCTTCACCCAGCATGAGGCAACCTCTTGGTCGCAGCCAGATCATGAGATCGCCTGGGAACAGTTTGTATTGACACCTTACACCGGAAGAAGCGCTTCCGGTGCCGCTGGAAATGGACTGCACGTAACCGAACAAGAGCAGGCAGTCACCATTCAAGGCGATCAATTCGCGCTGGCATTCAGCACCGCAACCGGAGACTTATTCTCCTATACATCTTCCGGCAAGGAACGTCTGCTTGCCCCTGTAAGACCTAACTTCTGGAGAGCGGTAACGGACAATGATCTGGGCAATGGTCTGGACAAACGTTGTGCAGTCTGGAAAGAAGCTTCCTACAATAGAACACTCACGGGCTTCTCCTACTCCAGCGGCGACAATCTCTGCGTTGTAACGGTCAACTACCTGCTGGCAACAAGTCCTGCTTCCACATTGCGTCTGCGCTATGAGATCACCCCGGACGGAACTGTGGAAATCACTCAGGAATTGAACCCCGGAAGCACCGGACTGCCGGAAATTCCTGAGTTCGGGCTGGTATTCTTGCTGGATGAACAGCTCGATACCGTATCCTGGTACGGCAATGGGCCGCATGAGAACTATTGGGACCGCAAGACCGGCGCCAAACTGGGACGTTATACCGGCAAGGTGAGTGAGCAGTTCATTAATTATCTCCGTCCTCAGGAATGCGGCAACAAAACCGATGTACGGTTTGCTTCCCTCACGGAGAGTGCAACCGGCAACGGATTTCATCTGGAGAGCACCTTGCCTATGGAAGTCAACGTGCTTCCTTGGACGCCGGAAGAGCTGGAAGCAAGCGATCATCCGTATAAGCTGCCGGTTTCCACCAAGAGTGTGCTAAGAGTCAACTACAAACAAATGGGAGTCGGCGGAGACGATAGCTGGGGCGCACCAACGCATGATCAGTTCACCCTACCGGCTAACCGGCCTTATACTTTCCGGTTTACCTTGTCCATTCTTTAATTTAAAAGGCGCGATCACCGGCATGAAGCTGGAGGTCGCGCCTTTTTCTCACTGAAACGGATACCGTCCTTATACGGACGGCTGCCGTTACCGCCATCCAAGATACTTCCCTGCTTCCCTGAAGCTGCCGATCATTCCCGCCCCCACCGCTGCGCATAATGCTGCGCCGACCGCAGCTTCTTCCGTAGCTGTGCTCAACAGCAGCGGCAGCCCGAACCTTTCCTCTACCTTCCTGCAGAGCACCGGATTTGCGCGCAGCGCGTTGCCGGAGCCGATTAACCGTGTCCAGGGCTTCGCAGATTCCGCAGCGCAAAGGCTTCTATAAAAAGCATACAATTCATCGACCATACCTTGAAGAAAAGCATGGGTCAGCATACCGGGTGTGAAATTGCCGGGCGTAATTCCCTCGATACTGCCCTGATTTTCGGGATTTAGCCGTGTTCCCAGGAACTGCGGCTTCACCGTTAGACCGCTTGAGGAGGTCCCGTTCTGTAAAAGTGTGTCCATTAACGGGTATAACTTCCCCTGGGTTTCCCCGGTATAAGCTTCAATAATTTGCCGGAAGAATTGTTCCAGCAGCGCATAGGATTTCCCGCCGCTAAGGGCTGCGCCGACGAGCAGGTTACCGCCGCCGGGATAAGGCCGCGCTTCGAGCTCTCCGGCATAGCTGTGTAAATCAGCCATCAGCACGGATATTTGGCTTCCCGTTCCGATGTTAAGCAGGATTGCCTCCTCAGGAAACGGCACACTGCCAAGAAAGCTGGCCTGGTTGTCACCAATAGAAGTATAGACTGCAAGTCCGTCACTGGTAAGGCCAGCCGGTGTCCCTGACGGGACAACCTGAGGCAGCATGTCAGGGTGTATTCCCGCTTTTGCAAGGGCCGGCTTGTCAAAATCACCGGCAGCGAAGCCATAACAGCCTAACCCCGCCGCTTGAGTTGCATCCATAAGGGGCGTTGTCCTTCCGGCGAGCCGCATCGCCGCATAATCAGCAATAGTGCACATGCTGACCGCTTCATGAGGGACAAGGTTTTGCTGCATGTTATAGAAATGCGTTGCCAATCCGTAACCGGGGGCGACGGCATATCCCGTTGCTTCGCTTAGCTTCTGCGCATAGGTATGAGAGCTATCATTGTCATAAGACAACCCTCCTCTGCCATCCTGCCAGGTAAACAGCGGACTCACATGCTTGCCCGTTTGGTCTGTATACACAATGCCGTGCATTTGTCCGGTAAGTCCAATTCCCGCAACCTCAGGCTCCCGGATGAACAGTTGCTCAAGCACATTTTCCACCGATTGTATAATAACCTCCGGGTCTTGCAGGCGTTCCCATTCCCCTTGACTGCCGGGCAGGTTAGCCAAATTGGATTCTGTAATGACATGCAGTACACAACGCTGCTCCAAATCGTATACCAGACCCGAAATGGAGGTCGTCCCAATATCTATCCCAATCATTTTCATAAGCTTCCCTCCCGTTTACTTCTAAGCATTATACGTGAATTTCAGCCAAGTAAAAAGGGTACAACAGCAGCCCTGAATGGCGCTATGTACCCTTTGGCTTTTTAAAACCGTCCTTTTAAGGACGGAGAAGCCGTTTCTGCCTGGATTAACTTAATCCGGTTAATTCTTAATGAATGTCCAGTCATCCACCTTAACCCAATTGCCGGCATTTGCGACACTGTAGACACCGATCTGGGCAGAGCCATTCGTCACATTGATATTGGGAATAGTCACTTGTGTCCAACTGCCTATGGCAGTGTTGATGGCTGCATTCTTTTCCGTCCCGCCATAGTTCTTCACAAAGATCTGGGCGGTCGATTGTCCGCCGCTGCTTTGAACCCATACTTTTAACGTATACGTGCCGTTAGGTATATTAGTCAGATTCTGATACCGGCTGGCGCTGTAGGCTGCCGTTCCCGATTGCTGTGCAGACCATCTTCCAGTATGCCCGCCGAGCACATTGCTGTTCGGGTCCGTTGCCGCATTTGTCCAATTCGTCCAGCCCGCCAGCGCAGTCTGTGCTACCCGGTCCGCTTCATAGCTCGGGTTAAGCGCATAATTGTTACCGCTTCCAACACTCCACGTGCCCGCAGCCGCATCAAGATTGAATTCGCTCAAGGAGTTGAGTGTTGGAACGGTTCCGTTAAAGGTAATCGGCATCCACTGATTGTACCCGATCCCATTTCCGGCAAAATCACTCCAGCGGTCGCCTCCAAACAGGACGGTGGTGCCGGAGGTTCCCTGCACGCTGACAAACAGCCCGGTTTGTGTGACATGCGAGAAATCCGCATCCGTATTATTCATTACCGCTTCAGCGGAATACGGGCCGAGAATATTGGTGGCGGTAATGTAGTACGTATGGGATGAATTCCAGCCGTGCAAATCGGAGGAAGCCAAATAATAAACCCCATTGTACTTGAACATGGCGTTGCCTTCCCGCCCGCCCGAGCTGCTGTTGAACACATTGACAGCCGGTTCGACATTCAGATAATCCGAGGCGCGCAGCGGCGATACATACAGATGGCTTCGCCCTTGCGTGTTGCTGAAGACCAGGTAAGGCTTGCCGTCGTCGTCGATGAATATCGACTGATCCCCCGACATATTGTTCACTACATTGGTAATGGAGGACTGCACATGATCAAATACAAAGGTCCCTGTAGGACTGCTGCTTGTTGCAAAAGCGATGCCCGATCCGGCAGACCCGACATATTGGGTAATGAGCACATATTTCTTGGTATTGCTGTTGTAGACTACACCCAGCCTGCCCACCCAATCGGTATCCCAGGTTGAACCATCGGAAGCCGAATTAATAACATTTCCTTCATACTTCCAATGGACCAAATCCGTAGAAGAATAGCAAGTCACTGCATTAAAGCTGGAATCATTGTTTTTGGAGACGGGATTGTTGTAATAGGTCACCGCCCCGTTATACTTGACGCCATACCAATAATAAGTGCTGCCTACCTTCAATATGCCGCCGCCCTGCGAATAGATAGGATTGTTAGAGGTATCCTTCCAGAACACATCATTTGTGAGTTTTTCGCTTGAAGCACTTGCGCTGACTGCCCCAAAGAGCAGTACGGCAGACAGAAACAGCAGAAAGCTGTGAAGAAGGCGATGCTTTTTAACAAAAGCTTTCATTGTCGACTTCCTTTCCACTTAGAGATATTGGCAGTTTCATCTTGCTTTCCCGGCAATGCAGTCCTCCTTCCCCTCTATAATTGCGCAGCGATTTATACTATAACGTGTTCACTTTAAATAGTAAGGGTGCAAACTTACGATTTACTTTGAATAGTAACGTTTTGTGATGTATTCATAAATATTCCATATCCAATCAAGCCTCCAAGGGTGTTAAGGATAAGATCATCCACATCGAAGGTTCCCATTGAAAAGATTACTTGAGCGCTTTCCAAGGCTAAGGTTAAGGCAAAGGAATAGAGGAGTGCTCTGACAAAGCTTCTTTTCACCGTTAATCGTATGAATATCCCATGGGGAACAAAAAGTGCGATATTCCCCACCAGATTGATAAATTCATGCGGATCGGACAGCCTTTTCAGATTCCCTGTGATGGATACAAAAGGAATGAAATTGGCAAATATCAACCGTCGCTGAAGGATCTCAGGATTTGCAAATATCTCTTGCAGTTGAAGCCACATATATCCTAAATGGTCCCCCGAGCCTAGCTTGAACAGGATGATCTTGATCAGCAGGTACAGATACACGACATAGAGCAGAATGACGAGACTTCGACTCAGCCGCTTCATATCTTCCACGTACTCAACAGGACCGTGACAATAACGCCGTCGCTGTTGTTTCCAGAAATCTCATATGGATGGCCTGCCGGGATCTGAATGCTCGTATTCTTGGAAACGGGGGCGTACAATACCAGATATTTTCGGTTATCGACAGTAATCTGTACGCTCTGCTGCTGCTTCAGATACTCCAGATATTCTTCCAGAACCATATTCTTGTCCTTCATAATTTGGCTGTGGGGCAGGCCGGCATAGCGGAAATGCCAGGCTTCATACTTAATGCCGGTAATTGCTGTCTTGTCCTCCGGATATCTTAAAATAAATCCATAGCTCCAGGCGTTAGCCTTGAGCCAGTCTCCTTCAGGCGCTTTCCCGATTTCACCAAGGGTAGAACCAATATCCAGCGACAACCCTGAGTTATGCTCGCTGTATCCCGCAGGCAGCGCGTAATCGGCGCCTTTCTCCCGGTACAGTACCTCCTGCTCTTCAGAATCCCTGTAGCCGCTGCTGATCCGAAAATGGGTAACCCCCTCCTTCGCCGCAGCCTCCGTCAACCGTGCAAACTGCTCCGTCACGGATTGTGACAATCGTATCGAATGATCAAGCAGGCTAAATCCGCTAGTCAGCTCTTCATGCTGAGATAACTTGATGATGTCTGAGGCAGTGCCTTTCTTGTGGATAGGATAATCTTTATTGACCAGTATCAGATTACCCTCGTAAATTTGTTCTTTATCAATATGTATCGTTTTCTCGCTGCCTTCAGTCTCTGATTGCACAGCAACTGTCTTTGAATCCGGCCGGTATTTAACAGACGACTCTTCCTTCTGATAGAATCTAAACCCGACGACGAGCAGTACTATGCATAAAAAAAGCCACTTCTTCACAATAAGCATCTCCCTTTAGTGTGTCTTCAGCTAGACTAATGGGAAATGTTTAAGTTCAAAGTGGGCTAAAAATAAAGTTTTTCTTAAATTGATAAAAGTTGAACTTTAGATTTACATACTAGGGTCTGGTCGTAACTGCGGGGAATGTTTGGACTTCCGGTTTTATGATTTTTTTAGTCATCTTATTTAGTTTCTACTTGATTTTCAGGAGCGAAGCGGCAAACGCACTTCAAAGATCGTCCGGGTCACACTGCTCTCGGCGGATATCGTCCCCCCGTGCCCCTCCACGATATTTTTGGCGATGAACAGGCCGAGGCCGGTACTGCCGCCATTGGAGCTTCGTGCCCGGTCGCCTGTGTAGAACATGTCAAAGAGGTAAGGCAGCTCCTCCGGCGGGATGAAATGCCCGTAATTAACCATCTGAACAACCGCTGCACCGGAATCAGCCTCCAGCCTGCAATGTATATCCACATATTGCCCGTCCTTGCCGTATCTCACAGCATTGCTCAAAAGATTCTCAAAGACACGGGCAAGCAGCTCCCCGTCTGCCGGAACCGTCAGATGCGGATCAATGTACAGCCGGGTGACCAGCTTGCTCTGTTCCAAAAGCGGAAACAGCTCCTCATTCAATTGGAGCAACAGCTCACTTAAGTCAATCGGCTCCTTATTCACGGTCAGCTTCCCGTAATTCATTCTGGTGATCTCGAACAGCTCTTCGATCAGCTTCTCAAGCCGCTGCGATTTGGCATAGGCAATGGTTGTATAATGTTGGGCCTGCTCAGCCGTCAAATCCTCAGATTTCAGAATAAAATCCAGATATCCCAGAACAGAGGTCAGCGGGGTCCGGATATCATGCGCCAGGTTCAGCACCAGTTGATCCTTGCTGCTCTCAGCAAAATCGCCTCTTTCCAAAGCTTTTTGCAGTTGTTCGCTGGCCCGGTTAATATCTTCGGCAATGAGCTGGAACTCATCATGGGAGGTAATTTCAACCCGCGAGTCAAAGTCGCCGTTGGCTAGCTTATGTATTCCCCCGGAAATCCGCTCAAAATAATCTGCGTAGCGCTTGGTCAGCAGGAAGAAAAAAATAATCGCGAGCGGTATAAACAGGATCAAAAAGAAATTCAAATCCCCTACCTGATTTATGAAAAGTCTTAGACGGGCCAAATCATCCTCCGCAAAGACCTTCTCATGATAATACCGCTGCAAGCCTTTATAGACCAAATAAGTGAGGAAACCTGAGATGAGCATGCTAAGTCCGAACAGCATCAGCATACTGGTGCGAAAGCTGCGCCTTTGTCTAGTCATTGAACGTATACCCTACTCCCCATACGGTTTTTATAAATTTCTTCGGGTCTTCGCCCAGCTTCTTGCGGAGTGTGCGAATGTGGACCATTACCGTATTTCCGCTGTCATAATACGATTCGCCCCAGATCTGCATAAAGATATTCTCTGCGCTGAACACCTTATTCGGATGGCCTGCAAGCAGATGCAAAATATCAAATTCCTTCGGTGTCAGATCTATCGTCTGATCATATATCGTAACTGTGCGCTTTTCCGGGTCGATGGTTAACCCGCGGATTTGCAGCATAGACGGGGAATCCGCGGGCGACGGGTTCAACACTATGAAGCGGCGCAGTTGGGCCTTGACCCGTGCAACCAATTCCATCGGGTTAAACGGCTTGGTCATATAGTCATCTGCTCCGATGACAAGTCCCGTGATTTTATCCAGATCCGAGGCCTTCGCGCTCAAAAAAATAATCGGCATCCGGTATTTCTCACGGATTTGACGAGTGACCTCAAGGCCATCCAGCTTGGGCATCATCACATCCAGTATCGCCAAATCCACCGGCTGGGATTGGACCGCCTGAATGGCTGCGCTCCCGTCGGCGGCTATGATCGTGTGATACCCTTCTTTTTCCAGATGCATCGCAATCAGCTCGGCGATTTCAGTCTCATCATCCGCAATCAAGATCGTAATCGGCTTCATTCTCGTACAGCCTCCTGTGTCAGATAAGCACAATTATACTATAAATGTAAGCCCGAGGTGCCCAATGAAGCAGAAAAAGCCCGTTCCCCTATGTTTTGCGGGAACGGGCTTTGCTTCGATCTGCTTCAGTCTGCTGTGCGCAGGTCCTGAATTCTAACGTTGTTGCTGAATAAACTGGAGTCACTGCTAAGCTTAAAGGAAGGATAGTGTTCATCCGCCTCCAGCCTCATCCGCTCATCGAATAAGGATTCCTGCTGGCGGTCACAGAGAAAGGTGAAGGGCTCTCTCTGAATCACAATGTCAGTATTGTTCGGTTCGCTCACAATCTGGATGACAAGCACGCCATTGCAGCCGCAGCCTTCCGTGTCATAGAACAGCTTAAGGTAACCGGATTGCTCCGCCAGATGCTCTTCCAAACGTTTCGAAGCGAGTGTGTCTAATTGAATGTACATATCAAGTTCTCTCCTTTGCTAGCAGGGCTATCTCGAATGAATTACGGGCACAAGTATAATCCGGTTATGGAGTGCCCCCCTGTGACTGCAATCACTTTTATTATGACAGTCAGCCAACTCTATTGCCAATGCCTAACCGATCTGGGAGCGTGCCGCTTGCTCCAACGCCATGAACGAGCACAAACGATGCAATCGCAAGAACTGGTCGTGCGAGGATCTCTATATTGACCGTCTGAACCGGGATACTCCGTTGCGGGTGGCGCAGACCTGCTGCATCTGCTTTTCAGCCCCACGAACAGAATTATCTTTTGATCGGAAGAGTCTACTACCCGTTTGCAACGGACTGAGCCGCTCTTATTTCTACTGGAAGCCATTTTTTTGGGCAAGTGAACGGACTCCAGAGCTCTTATAGGCGAATATTTAACCCAAATACACCTGCTGAAGAGGAGATAAGGGCTTTACGGTCCGCAAAGATCAGGAGAATGGATACGACGACGAACCCCTCTCTTTCCGGGCCACAAAGACTCTGTCCTAAGACACAGATTTAGAGCTGATGCTGTATGGTATTTTTTCTGGATTAAGCCATGAGACATCATCTCCCATCTCACTTATTGCTAGAGTCCCCCGGTCTTAAGATATTATTAATAATTAGCTTAAGCTCTTCTTATGTTTTCGTTTCTATACTTGGTCTAGCAAGGAAAGGGGGCCAAGACGAGGATGCACTTAATTCTCGACATACTGTAATCCATTATTCATGAAAGGAGAGTTACAAATTACAATGAAAAAAATGATCCAGTTCATTCTCGCTGCCGTTCTGCTCGTTCCATCGACTGTTGCAGCAGCAGATCCAGAAAAGAATGCTTCCCCTGTCAACCTCAACAAGGCCGAAATTGAAGCATTCGCGAAAACTTTTTTTCAGCAAAAAGAAATAAAAGACCAGCTTGCAGGTGCTGTTCTCGTCGTCGTAAAAAACGGGCAAGTCCTGCTCAATGAAGGCTATGGCTATGCGGATATCGGCTCCCACAAACCGTTCGACCCTGATAATACCGTCTTCCGCGTGGCATCCGTATCCAAACTGTTTACTGCTGTGGGGATTATGCAGTTGGCTGAAAGCGGAAAACTGGACCTGGACAAGGACGTTCAAGCCTATGTACCAGATGTTCAAATTCCGAATAAAACCGGAGCGCCGCTCACTTTGAAACATCTTATGACTCACACGGGCGGCTTCGACGCAGGTGCTTCAGAAGATCCTCAAAAAACATATTCGCTAAGAGACTACATCAAGGCGACCGTACCGACCGTCATCACAACGCCTGGCGAACTGTACAGCTACAATAATTACGGCTATGATTTGCAAGGGTACATTATCGAAAAGGTGGCCGGTCTTCCATTTGAAGAGTATATGAAGAAGAACCTGTTTGCGCCTCTCGGCATGAACAACAGTGATTATATCTTCACCGATAAAGTCAAGAAAGCGATCGCCACTCCCTATGACAGCTCGCTTAAGCAGGCCCAGCAAATCGTCAATGTACCGGTTAACCAGCCGGCCGGCGGTATGTTTTCCACTGGAACCGATATGTCCAAGTTTCTTCTGGCCATGCTGAACGATAACCCGGCAAGTGACCATCGTATTCTGACCGAGGCTTCTATACGAGCGATGGAACATAATAGCGTTACCATTCACCCTAAAGTCCCAGGGGCCGGCTACGGTTTGGAATCTAACTATACCCAATATTACAACGGATACAATGTCGTAGAGAAGGGCGGCGATTTGCCCGGATTCCATTCGAACATATGGCTGTTGCCTGATGAGAAGACAGGGGTCTTTCTCGTTTCGAACAGCGACAAAGGCAATTTGCGCCCGCCTTTCTTCGAGCAATTCATGAATCGTTACTTCCCGAACAAGGGACAAGGCCCGGCTTTTGTGCAACCGGAACCGACCAAGCAGCAGTTGCTTCGCTTTGAGGGAAAATACCGCGATGCGCGCAGTCCGGCCTGGAGCTATGATATTTCGGCCGTGGACGGCGCATTGATGGTCAAGGCCCCTTCGGGTAATCATACTCTGCGGCAAGCGGACGATTTGCTTTTCTATGACGAAGAGGGCGTTGCCGCAGGATTTAGAACGGACGCCAGTGGCAACATCCTTTACTTTGCATACAACAAGCCTGGCAGTTGGTCGGTGAAGTCCCCCGAGCTGCCCAAATTCCAAGACGTACCCGAGGATCATCCTTATGCCCAATACATTTATGAGCTTGCTCAATCGGGAGCCATCCAAGGAGGTCCAGGCCATTTTGAGCCGGGCAAGCCGATCACCCGCGGCCAATTTGTAGCTATGCTCGTCCATTTATCCACTTATCCGCTTTCTCAGAAGCCCTCTTCTTTTGGTGACACAAAAGGAAATCCATACGAGGCATATATCCAGTCGGCATACGAAATTGGCATTGTTAGCGGATATACAAACGGAACGTTCAATCCTGACCAGCCGATCACTCGTGAAGAAGCGGCAACCCTTGTCTGGCGATTGGTCAAAATTGTCCTGAGCGCGGCCCCGGTGCAATCGGACTTGAAAGGCCCGTACTCTTCTTGGGCATCTGAAGGTCTGCAGTTTGTCGCCGGAAAGCGGTTGTTCGGTCCCGATGTACAGACGTCTTCAACAGGTCCGGTAGACTATCGGCCCAAAGATATCATGCTCAAGCAAGAAGCCGCGGCATTGCTCAGCCAGCTCCTGAAGTCAATTCGATAAATTGAGAGGTAACTGACTTTTATATTCGGACGGATCGGTCGCTTGGGTACCGATCCGTCTTTTTGTATAAAGATTAGGCTCTTACTCCACATTCACTGCCTGCTGCTTGGCTGGCTTGGTTGCTTCCTGCGGTTCACGCCCGCCGCCTAATTTGAAGACCAGTATTCCGCCGACGATGACCAGCACGCCAATTAACTGTTTAGACGTAAAAGGAACCTTGGTCAGACCCAGCCAGCCCAGGGAATCCCATAGCAGTGCAAATCCGAGCTGTGAGGTCAGAACGACGGAGATTGCATAAGTGGGACTGAGCAGCTTGGTGGCTTGCACCAGACAGATTACCACGCCTACACCAATCATTCCGCTGAACCAATACCAGGGCTGCATATGCTTCAACGTGAACATATCCCCCCCTTCCATAATCAGCCCCATCGCCAGCGAAGCGATAAAACCCATGCCTAACACCAGCGTGGTGGTAGACCAGGAACCTGTATGCTCATTAACCTTACTGTTAAAAATATTCTGCAGACTGACAAGCGAACCGGCAATAAGCGCCAGTACTATCCCTATTAACATATTTGTCACTCCTTAAAAATTTTGTCAGCATAGCTCCATTGAAGATTCTTCATACAAAATTCACTTCGGAAGCATACGCTTAGTTTTGTTAGCGTTACCGCTCACGTAGGCTCATAAATATTGCGGCTGGCCAGCTCGCTGAGTCCGGCTCTGTTTTTTATCAGAATGAGTCCATTGCTGCGTTCAATCAGGCCTTCCTGGCTTAGCTTTTGAATCACCCGGTTCAAATGCCGGTAGCTCGTGCCAATGAAATTGGCAGTATCGACCAGGCTGATCGTATTCAGTTGCCCGGTAAAGTTAGGATCGGACTCATCATAGAAAATGGACAGCAAATAGCTGGCGAGCCGCACCTCCACCGGATGCATCAGATTCATGCTGAGAAAATTGGACTTCCGGTAGAACTTCTGTGTAATGATCTCCAGCATAAAATGCAGCAGCGGCGGATGATCCTTGCCGTATTTTTTCAGCCAGCGGTACTCAATACAGAGCATATGGACTGGAGACACTGCCTCCACCGTATTGATCATTTCCGTTCCCTGAATATATTCAACATCGCCAATCAGCTCCAGCGGTGATTTGAAGGAGATGATCAGCGTTTTACCTTCCGGCGAAGTGGTGAAGATTTTGAGCTTCCCCTTAACCAGGACATAGAGATTCCCGGATGGATCTCCTTTGGAGCAGATATGCTCCCCTTGGGCGAAGCTGCATAGGTGCAAATGTGCCATCAACTGTTCATTGAACACAGGTTCGATGGAATACGCCTTTAGATAGGCCAGAAGCCGCTCTGTATCTTGAATTTCTTTCATGGTCCGCTCCTGCGATCAGAATTTTAAAATCACCACTCCGGCAATCATCATGCCGATCCCGATAAATTGCGGCAGCCGCATCTTCTGCTTCGCCACACCGAACCAGCCGTTGATATCAATGACAAAGGTCAGGCAGAGCTGGGCGATCAGCAGCGCGGAAATCGTCAGCGTAACACCGATGCCCTGTATCGCCGTCACTTCACTAAAAATAACAAATGCGGCAAACGCGCCGCCGATCAGATATAACGGATTAACCTGCTTGAAGCCCTGTTTCTTCCCGTCCCGAACGAACAGCAGAATGATCAGAGCCATTACGAACCCGGTAAACTGGGTAACCGTGGCCGCTTGCCATGTGCCGATGTCCTGACTGATCCGCGCATTGGCCACCCCCTGTAGTGTAATACAGGCCCCGCCCAAGAACGCAAAAATAATCCCTCTCATAACTTCTCTCTCCTCTATCTTAATCTCTGCTTTAATTAAATGACATATTCGGATTTTGCGGTAGGACATATGTCCTTACCCGAGCAGAAACGGCTACGCTGTCCCTAAGAGGGCGGATAATCCCGTAAAAAAAGATAAAACCCGCCTCAGCGGGTTTACCATAAAAGCTTCATCTCATGCAGCCTGTCAAAAATGATCCGGCTAACCGCCGAGAGTTGCTCCCGGTCCTTAAAGGCAAGCCAGGCAATGTCTTCAATTTCCGATTCCGGGGTTAAGTCTCCGATGTAATCAGCGGTGTAACAGGTCATTTTAACCCGCACCCCCTCCGCTTTGCCATGCGCCTCCGCTTCAAATGTGCCGAAGAGCGACACCGTATCCGGCAGGATGTCCACGGACAGCTCTTCTTTTACTTCCCGCACCAGTGTTTCGGTATCTGTCTCTCCAGGCTCTCTTTTTCCTCCGGGAAAATAATAAGTATCCTTTCCTTTGGAGCGTGCGCCAAGCACCCGTCCTTCCGCAACGGCGATCCAGGCAATTTTATCTATAATCTCTGTCATTTCCTACCTCAATCCTCCTCAATTACTTGCTCGATGCTCTCACTATTAAAGTCCATTTCCCGCATATTCGGAAGGACATATGTCCTCAGCTCAGCAGCTCATTCATTTGGCAAAAGGTCATATTTGATATGCATATGTTCCTGCGCTTCATCCCAGGGCACGGAATAGGCTTGTCCCTTGGCGCAAAAAATTGAGGCGGACGTGTAGGCCGGATCGGCATTTTTATTGTAGTTTTTAAGCCGGATGACTGCCTCCGTCTGGTGGCACGGCTGATATTCTGCTACCTTCAGCGACAGAGCGCCTTTGCCCTGAGTCATCGAAGCAAGACGAACTGCATAATTCATGAAGGTGGCGACAGGAGCCTTGCCGGTTATGACCGCTTTGCTGCCGATAATTTCAGGAGGTGCGAAGCTGCCGCTGGCCTGCTGAATGTCCGTCATTACTTTGCCTAAGTCATCGGTGTCAATCCTGATTTTGAGGTCATATATAGGCTCCAGCACAATATTGTCCGCTTGCTCCAGCCCCTGGCGCAATGCCCGCAGCGCCGCTTCGCGGAAATCGCCGCCGTGTGTGTGCTTGTTATGTGCCCTTCCGCTCAGCAGCGTAATCCGCAGATCCGTAAGCGGAGAGCCGGTGAGCAGACCATGATGCCCGCTCTCCAGCAAATACTGCTCAATCTGATGCTGATACCCGGCCGCCAAGTCGTCAGGATGGCACTGGTTAAAAAATACGATACCGCTGCCGCGTTCACCCGGCGCAAGCTTCAGCAGCACCTCGGCGTAATGCTTCAGCGGCTCAAAATGTCCGCAGCCATACACCGGGGCTGAAATCGTCTCCATATATAGAATCTCCGGCGGACCAAAAGTGACCGGAACCGCAAAGCGCTCCCGCATTATCTGCTCCAGAATTTCCAGTTGAATCTGACCCATCACATGGATGTGCAGCTCCTGCACCGCTTCGTCCCAGCTTACATTCAGGGAAGGATCTTCAGCACCCAGCAATTGAAAAGAATGCAATACCTCCTTCAGGTGTACAGGCGGCTCATACTGCACCTTGGACTTCAGCGTCGGAACAAGCTCACTGCCAACGCTGCCCCGCAATGCCCCGACGCCCTCCCCTGGCCTTGCAGCCGACAATCCGGTGACCGCAAACAATTCTCCTGCTGCCGCCCAGTCAGCCGAAGCATATTTAAGTCCGCTATATTTGCGGATTCCGGTAATCCGCTCGCACAGCGGATCATGAACCGCGCCAGACGCCAGCTCCTCCCTCACTTGGAGTACTCCCTGCAGTGCTTTAATATATGTAATCCGTGTTCCCTTCTCGTCATGACGGACCTTGAACACCCGTCCGGCAAACGGCGGCTGAGCGTCATAACCGGTTATGGTCAAAGCTTCCAGCCGGCGCAGAAAACTATCTATTCCAAGATCCAGCAGTGCCGAGCCTTGCAAGCATGGAAAAAGCTGGCCTGACCGAATCATTCGGATCATCGCTTCTTGCCAGGCTGAATCGGACATAGAACCTTCCAGGTAAGCGTCAAGCAGGTGGTCGTCGCGTTCGGCCATAAACGCTTTTATCGCTTCAGGCAGTCCTGCCTTCTCCGCTTCCGGCAGCATCAACGCATCTCCGCTAAGCTGATCATGAATTTCTTCAAATACCCGCTGAGGATCAGCTCCGGTCCGGTCGATTTTGTTAATGAAGAAAAAGGTCGGAATCCGGTGCCTGCGCAGCAATTGCCAGACGGTCTCCGTATGTCCTTCGACCCCTTCGACCGCGCTGATGATCACCACCGCATAATCCAGCACCTGTAGCGCACGTTCCATCTCCGGTGAGAAATCGACATGGCCCGGGGTATCCAGCAGAAAAAAACGGGAATTCCCGTAGAGAAATTCCGCCTGGTCGGCAAAAACGGTAATCCCCCGTGCTTTTTCAATCTCATGGGTATCCAAAAATGTATCCTGATGGTCCACTCTGCCCCGGCTGCGGATCGCCCCCGAATGATAGAGCAACTGCTCGGCGAAGGTCGTTTTTCCCGCATCCACATGTGCGAGCAGACCAAGCGTAATATTTTTCATAAAGTGCTGTATATCCTTCCTGCTTCAGATTTAGAGATTAATGGGAAATTCTTGTCTGTCCAATTCATATCTAGTATGATCAAATTACATTTAAGCACTTTTCGCCTACAACATCCAAGAGCGACAATATAGATAACCTGCCTGTTATTATCATAACTGAAAGGAAGGATTCGTCTATGAAAATCAGTGCCAGAAACCAGTTCGAAGGGAAAGTGATCTCCATCGAGGAGGGACAAGTCAACGCTAAGGTTGTAGTTGATACCGGGGGCCAGCAGATCACATCCATTATCTCCGTGGATGCGCTGCACGATCTTGAACTGAAGGAAGGCTCCAGCGTTACGGCAGTCATCAAGGCCTCTTCCGTACTGCTGATGGCTTAGTCCGCAGGAATCTGCGGCAGGGTAGCCGCCCAAAAAAGACCTGAGCTTCGGCAAACGCCGGGTTTAGGTCTTTTTTGGAGATATGGGTGCACTCTCGTGCAAGTACGGCGTTGCCGTTTCAGCTTATGCAACTGTATATTTACCGCTACTTGATGGTATAGACAACTGTTTTTACTTTGCCCTCGGGAAGGGTTGCATACGTGAAAGTCATTACGTTTCCTTCGCGTTTTTTTAACGCCAGCATTTTCGTGACCACGAACGTGTCTCTTCCGTCTGCCGTGTTCCATTCCTTCCGGTCCTCAGGCATAATCAATTTCTCATTAAGGTTCGTAATTTCTCCGGTCACAGTATGAATCGCAAACAACTCAGCATGTTCCAAATAACGGATCAGCGCGACATCTTTGGACACATATTCTACGGTGAAATCCCCTGTTCTCCCGGTACTCTTCGCTAGATCAAACGGCTTGCCAAGACTGCCATCCGTATTAATATACTGGAGGCTTGTATCATCTCTCATATATAGCTGTTCCGTTGCGGGCTCAGCTTCATGCGGATAGGAAACGATGCTGTAGTGATAGTCTGTTTGCTTCAGAATTGTTCCGTTTCGGATCAGCGCCTGATATTCGTTTGTAAAATCATTGAACATGGCATAATGCTTATCGGTCAGAAGCAGCAAGTCATTGCCTCCTCCTGCATTCTTGATCTGAAGCGAGTGTGAATAGGGCCATCCGGTGAGAGGAAAGGTACCGATAGACTTCGGCTTGCTATCCGTTGCAGCTTTAAGAAAGAGTTCTCCGCTATTCTGGGAGACCCAATAGGTTCTGTTCTGAATAGATACCTGGGTGAATCGGGGTTCGTCCACCAGCATGATGTTGCCGCTGCTTCGGTCGGTCCAGGTTTTGCCGCCCATGGCGCTCACGGCAGAGACAAGCGGGACGTATACAGTTCCCTTGATAATATGTGGTGTTTTGGTAAGCTTCAAGGCTCCGCCGTTAACTTGTACTGCTGTGGAGCCTGTTGTGAAGAGAACCTCCCGACCCGGACGGATCAGCACTGCAATTTTGGACTTCTGGTTCCAGAAAAATGTGTAGCCCATTGCCTCCGCTAGAGCTTTTAAAGGAACTAATGTGCTGTTCTCCTCTATAATCTGACTGCTCCCGAGCGTAGTTTGCTTGTCATTCAGCAGGATGGCGCTTTCTTTGGCGGCAAGCGCCGAGCCCGAACCCAAAACCAGCAGTACAGCAGCACCAGCAAGCGATACCTTCCATTTCTTCATTTGCAGCTTCTCCTTACGAATACGAATATGTTCTAATAGTTTGGACGCTTCCGCCTGGGAAAAGTTTCAAGATATCTGCTATGATGTTGCTGGAGGCGATTTGAACATGAAACTTACGTTCATGACTTATGATCAGTGGGATGACGCACTGTGGGCAACCATTGAACCGCTCTACCGGGAAGCCTTCCCGCACGGCGCCAAGCCGGTGAACATTCTGAAGGCGATGCTGGACCGTAAGATAGCCTGGCTTCATGCCGGATATCAAGACGGCCGGCTCGCTGCAATGGCAATCACAGGGCTTAGCGGTTCCGCCGGGGAACGGCTGCTGATTATTGACTATATGGCTATAGCTGCGGAGCTTCGCGGACAAGGCCTCGGAAGACAGCTCCTGGAGCAGATCCGAGACTGGTCCCTGCGCGAGCATCATATCCAGGCCATTCTGATTGAGGTTGAAGCTGGCGGAACAGAAGAGGATGCCGCGCGGGTGCATTTCTGGGAGCATTGCGGTTTTACCGCTACGGATTATGTGCATCAATATATTTGGGTGCCTGAACCCTACCGGGCGATGGTGCTGCCAATCCGCGAGAATTTTCCCATCTTGGATGATGGACAAACCTTATTCCGACACATTACCAATTTTCATATGAAATCCTTCCGCAAGAGCGGCGGGTAGGCTGTATGTAAGGGCGGATCAATATCTGAGCACCAGCACAAACCGCATGCTCTGCAAGGTGGCTTCAGCGTATATGTCCCCGCCCATTTTCTGCAGCAACTGCTTGCAAATATAGAGGCCGAGACCATTTCCCTTCTTGCCTTCAGTATTGGAGCCGCGCCAGAAGCTTGTGAATATATAGGGCAACTCACCTGCCGCGAGCGGAATGCCCGAATTCTCAACTACAATCAGTTGCCGCATATCCTCTTCCTGAAAAGAGATCCTGATACAGCCCCCGTCCCCGTACTTAATCGCATTTTCGATGAGGTTATCCATGACTTCCAGCAGTTTGTCAGAGTCTCCGAGCAACAGCTTTTCGGCAAATTCGCCAACCTCCAAATTGATTTTCAGCAAATGCAGCCGTTCCTTGTGGGCAGGCAGCAACCTCTTGAGCCAATCCCCAAGGTAGAACTCCCCCTGCTTAACTTCGATATTCTGAAGCGAAGAAACAGACGCCGTAATAATCTCCCCGATCAAGGTTTCGATATGCTCGGCTTTCTGCCCGATGAGTCTGGCGCACGCTTTGCGCTTGTCTTCGCTCTCATAGATTTCCTCAACCAGTGCGCTGGAATACAGCTTAATAGCTGCTACTGGTGTTTTCAGCTCATGTGACAGCGATGCGACAAGGGTCTGCCGGTCTTTTTCCAGGCTCAGATTGGTCATCTTCTGGGATTCCAGGGTTTCCCTTAGCAGATCGAGCCCCCAAATGAACTTGCCGAAGAAGCGGCTTTGGTTCTCTTTCATGCCCCGATTCAAGTGCCCTTTGGATAATTCATAAGGCAATGCTTCAATCGTATGAAACGGTTTGATAATCTGCAGTTTCACATAGAGCAGAAGTCCGACAATCCCTCCCAGCGCCAGCAACAGGATCAGACTCTCGAAAATAATAACCTTGGCTGTGTCTTTAACAGGTAGGTAAGAGAAACGTAAATACCCTGACAGCACCTGCCCCACATAGACCGGCTTAACCGTGAACTCCTCTCTGTCCTTAAGCCCCGCTCCATCAAAAAATTGCCCGATTCTCAGTGGCTCTGCCTTCGTGCCAATCCAATCAAGTGTGCGGACAGCTCCCGGTTTACCCGGATGCAGCACAATATCATTCAGGTGAACACCTTCGCTGACCTGCTTAAGAATGCGGTTGATTTCAGTCCGGTATCTCCGGTCCGTCTGGGCATTCCCAAGGTAGGCTGTATAAGCGGTACAGGCGGCGATCAGCCCTAGTCCAATCAATACGGTCCAGAGGATCAGGACATTAAACCGTCTCATATTTGTATCCTACTCCCCATACAGTAACGATACGTTTCGGCTCCTTGGGGTTGTTCTCGATTTTATCGCGCAATTTATTAACATGTACGGTGAGGGTAGAAGGCTCGCTGAAGCTGTTCACTCCCCATACCCTTTCGAACAGCCACTCTTTGCGCAGTGCTTTGCCCTTGTTGTTCAACAGCAGCACAAGCAGCTCGTATTCCTTGGCCGTCAGGACCAGCGGCTGATCTTTTTTATATACCTGCATGGAAGTCCGGTTAATCACAATATCGCCGTCGGCCAGCAGTTGTTTGTTGTCATTCATATCATAGCTGCGGCGCAGATGCGCTTTGACCTTAGCTGTCAACAGATTGACAGAGAACGGCTTCTCCAGATAATCGTCTGCCCCCAGCTCAAGGCCAATGATTTTATTGTCATCCCCATGCCGGGCGCTCATGATCAGTATCGGCAGATTGTGCTGCTCCCTCACAATTCTGCAGACGGCGAAGCCATCCAGCTCCGGCAGCATGATATCCAGCAGCAGCATCTTCACAGTGTGCCCAGCCAAATATTCCAGTCCTTCTTCACCGCTTACCGCAGTGAACACAGAATACCCTTCCACCTGCAAGAAATCTCGAATCAAATCAGCAAGCTCCATGTTGTCTTCAATAACCAGTATGTCGGCCATAATGCCCTCCCCCCAGCTCCCTCTATCAGACGATACTGCTGAAGCGATGAGCATTTCACTTCCTACCACCCCATCTCCATCAGCCATTTCGTTAGGAATTGTTCCCGCTCCTTCATTCCTTGTCCTTCATCATATTTGCCCAAAGGATATTCACCATGAATTGTGCCATCCACCATATAGAGCACCTTGTCACTCTGTGCAGCCACCTTCACGTCATGGGTAACCATCATAATCGTTGTTCCTTCACGGTTGATCCGGCACAGCTCTGTAAGCACCTCTTTGGCAGCCTTGGAATTCAAGGCACCTGTCGGCTCATCGGCAAACAGCATCTTTGGACTATTAATCAGCGCCCGGCATATACAGGCCCGCTGCAGTTGCCCACCCGACACCTCGGTGATATCATGCCCTGCGGTTTCAATGATGCCAAGCTTGCGCATGAGACTGTCAGCATACCGGTTAACGTCAATACGGCTGCGCTTCTCTCCCTTTCTTTTCAAGGCCTCATAGCCCGATAGAATAATATTATCATAAACCGATAGATTGCCTAGCATGTGCATTTGCTGAAAAATGAATCCCATCTTGTGCATACGCAGTTCAGCCATCCCTTTCTCCGACAGCCCGGATATGCTTATCCTATCAAAAATAACCTCTCCTGCCGTTAAACGGTCCATCCCGCTTACTGTATACAGCAAGGTTGATTTTCCTGACCCGGACGGTCCCATAATGGATACGAATTCACCCTCATGGAGCGTCAGATTCACATTTCTCAGCACATTGTTCTGCCCTTTGTTTACAATATAGGTTTTGCATAAGTTGGTAACCTCTAATACTGCGGTCATTACAACCAGCCTCCCGATCATTATTTTCTCTGCGCAGAGTACTATTCTTCTTAGCCTATTCCTGGTTCATGTTCCATATCTGTACCCGCTTAATTTGCCCGCAGCTTATAATCACCGCTAGTACTACAACGGTCAGGATCAGAAGCGGGAATAAAAGATAAACCTGCTGCGGCACAATATTGAAGCTCATTTGGGTCAATCCGAACATACGGAAGATGATACCAATCAGCCGTTCACCCAGAACATTTGCTGTAATCACGCCAATGATGATCGAACCAACCAGCAGTATACTAATGCGTAGAACCTGCCAGCGGCGGATGATGCCATTTTTGAAGCCAAGGCTCTTCATGACCGCAATGCTCTGCACTTCCTTGGTAATCAACAGCCTCACAAACAAGCTGGTAATAAAAAAAGTGACCAGACAGACAATAACAGTAAGCAGAGAAATAATGCTCTTCAGTTGGCCCATGAAGCCGCCAGTAATCTCCCCAAGCAAATCAGTTGCGCTTTTGAGATCGAACCCGCTGAGCTGCTGCTTCATATCTTCTATTATCTGTGCCTTCTCAGCCTCAGGCGCGTTGATCCTTCCCGCAAATTGATACGAAGATGCACTCGCCGGAGTATATTCATCTCCGAGCCTGACCATATAGCCTTCATTGCTGATGGTCTGGATCAGTCCGGTAATCAGGAAGCTGCCTTTTTTGCCTTCAATCTCAAAGGTTATGTAATCCCCAATACGCTTGTCATATTGTTCGGCCATAATACTGGTAATCGCAATCTCGTTCGCCAGCTTCGGGGCTTCTCCGTCCAGGTACTGGAAGGCTGCGGCAGGCTCGCTTTTCATCCCGCTGATGCGCATATTATCTTCACCGTTATCAGAGATATATTTCGTGTTGAACGAGTAATCCACCGTCAGCGTGACCGGGAACTTTTTATCCTGCATTTCCTGTGCCAGCTTGGCTAATTCCTTCCGAATCTCTGCCACCGGTTTATTGAGAACCTCGCTTTTGGTATAGAAATCCGCCTCAATGGTGCCAAAATATCCAATAAACTTCGGTGTCACGATCGTATTCATCAGGTTGACTGGAATAATAATAATTGCTGTGCTTAGGATAAAGGTAAGGATCAGGGCGGAGTAGCTCTTCAGCTTGTTCAGTACATCGCTTAACGCTAGAAACAGTGCCGGAGACAGCAGCTTGCTGCTGTGCAGATGAATTTTTCGCGATGCCTTGAAACGCTCCCCTGTATGCCCCTGTCTGATCGCATCAATGGCCGAGGCTTTGCTGATCTTGCGCATGCAGAGCATACAGAAGAGCAGTGTTACCGCGATCATGACTATCGTGCTGATAATAGAGACTATTACACCGGTGATACCACCGGGGGTAATGATGTATTGGGAGATTTTACGGGACATCAGCTCTGAGAGCGGGAGACTGATGCCCATGCCCACTATGCCGCCAGTTACGCCCAGGCCCAGATATTTGGTCAAATATAGCCGTTTGATCGCGGAGTTACGGAATCCAATCGCCTTCATCACCCCGATCTCCTTATAATCATCCTGCAGTGTAGAGACAATCGTGAAATGCAGCGTCAAAAAAGCGATAAAAATCAAAAACAGGCTGATCACAAACAGCATGGCCGAGAGAATCCTGTCTGTCATGAAAGACATAGCTACCAGATTTTTATCAATGACGAAATTAACCGTGAAATCCTGCTTGGAAAAAGCCGATGTCAGACCGCCTTGCACACCAGGAACCGTGTTAAAGCTCCATAGCTTTGTCATTGACTCTACCGGAACCACTTGCTGAAGGGCAGTGAAATCCTGCTCCGAGAGCAGTATCCTTTTGAGACCCATCATATCTGAGCCCATGTAGGCGTCCTTGAAAAAACGCGCAACCTTAAATGTTGTATCCGTGCCTTCCAAATGAACCGTCAACGGATCGCCTAGTTCAAGCCCGGTTGCATTCATGAGACTGATTGGAAGAGCAAGTTCTCCCCGCTGAAGCGTAAATTCCGCATCATCCTCTCCAAAGACTAGATTTACATCCTCAGGAATGGTAGACAGTACAAGGCCGGTATTGCCGGAAAAGTTTTTTCGGCCCTTGGGCACAGTAATGTCCTTGGACAATACCCCGATCTGCAGTTGGGAATAAGTGGTGTCGATAGCTTTCTGACTCTCGGCCCAAGCGGCAACGCCCTGGTTGTTCTCGTCCGTGTTGGTCATTATAGCGTTTAAGTCCGCTACCCGGCTTTGGTTAATGAAACTATTAATCGCCGTTGAAGTAGAATACATCAGGTTCGTGCTGCTCGCCACAAGCATGGATGCCAGGAGGATGAACACTAACAGCACAATATTCATTGCTTTTTTACGCTTCAGGTCCTTCTTAAGTATTTTCCAAAACACTGGTACGCTTCCCCCTTCTGTTGACTCTATAGTGATTATAAAGGGGCAGTTATTAAATAATCCTTAAGCGCGAGAAAACGATAAGATAAACTAACCAGGGGAGCTAGACACGAAGTAAACCTAACCTGTGAACGTTGGATAGACTGCGCCGGGCTTGTGAGCCAGACTACATTCCCAAACATAATGTAGTCTGACCCTTGTATTGGTTAATTGTATTTACTGCAGTTAAAAGGCTGCTTTAACTCGTATTTGTAGCGGTAACTGTATTCTGTGCAATAAAAATGGCTAAAACTATATTTTTATCGGATTGCTGCCAATTTAAATGTACAGAATGCAATTAAGTCAGATTCAGCACGAAAATACGGCTTTTTAGTTGTACGAAATACAGTTAGGGCTGATAAGTGGAAACGGCTATTTCGTCCTTCTAAATCCGTTTCAGCGAGAAATAGAAGGGTAAAGACTTATAACTTCTATATTTAAAAAACGGGTGCTCCCGGTTTCACCCAGGAACACCCTTATTGCACTGCATACTCCCTAAATCGAGCTTTTTGCAAGCGCATAAAAACCAAACGCATTCTCCCAAGCGGGGAACCCGGCTTGCGCCATTGTGTCGCTGCCGCCGCCTTTTCCCTGGAACTCGCCAAGGTTCGCTTTGAAGAAAGCTCCGCAGGAGAAGCCTGTGCCGCCGCTACACGCCAGCACCACCTTGTTCTCCGCAGCGGTCAGCAGCAGCACGGGAAGCTCAGTCGAAGTCGTCAGCTTGACTGCCAAGCTCTGCAAATCCTTGAGTGATTTGTCTTCAAAAACATGAGCGATCACGCGTGCTCCCGGTTCCTGTGCAGATAGCAGCTCCTGCGCCGCATAACCGTCGTTTTGTTCTTTGAGTGTGGCTAATTCCGCCTGCAGCAGCTTCTGCTCGGCTTCCCACTTCTCAATCCGCCCAAGAATCTCATCCTTGCCGGTGTTGAACTTGGCGGCGAGTGCGCCGAGAATACGCTGATTATTATTGCACTCATCCAGTGCGCGCCCTCCGCATTTAAAAGTAATCCGAGTGTTCCCCTTCATCTTCTCCGCTCTCAGCAGCTTGATCATCCCGATGCTGCCAGTTGAGGCGACATGTGTCCCTCCGCAGGCATTATGCTCCACGCCCTCAATTTCAACAATGCGGATATTCTCAGTCACCTTGGGCAGCTTAACCAGCGGCAGACGCGCCATTTCCTCCGCTGTGACTGTATAGCTGGTGATGCTGCGGTTCAGCATGGCCTGCCGGTTAACCTCTTTCTCTACTATAGTTAGCTGCTCCGGCGAAAGCTCCGGCAGTTCAAGATCAATGGTGTCGTAATCGCTGCCCAGGTGGAAGCTTAGTGTCTTAGCCTGGCACAGTTCAAGGAATACCGCCGAGAGCAAATGCTGGCCGCTATGCTGCTGCATATGGTCGAATCTCCGGTCCCAGTCAATCCGGCAGCTTACCTTCTTCCCGGCAGGCACGGACTCTACTCTATGCAGCACCTCATCCTCTTCGAGGATAACGTCAAGCATCGAAATCCCGCCAATGGTTCCGGTGTCACAGGGCTGTCCGCCTCCATGCGGATAAAAAGCCGTCTCCTCCAGCACCAAATACATTCCGTCTTCTCTTTCAACCACTCTATTGATTTCCGTTTCCCACTCCTGCAGATAAGCAGATTCGTAATATAGCTTCTTCGTCATAATTAGATTCCTCTCTATTCCCGTCTCTGTACTTAGTGCATCGTATCCCATATTTGCTTGCCAAGCAAGATGTGTAGCCAACTGGCGAATTTAGATCTTGGTATTTCCGGCTTGTACAAAATAAAAAGCAGTGACAGGCTCATCCCTGCCACTGCTCCATCTTGAACGCCTTTTCTCACGCTTGACGCTTACTTATAGGTGTTCTCTTCGGTTTTCTTGTACGTCGTTCGTTCATCCCGGAGCGATTCTTTGCGAGTGTCACTCTTTTTCTGCTCCAATTGCTGTGCTTCCTGGCTGGTCACCGGGTTTTGCTCAAGCTCCTTGACCGTGTTGATCAGATTCTTGTCCGGCTTGGTATGATCCATCGCTGTGCTGCCTCCTTAGTAGGTCTGGTCATTTCAGCTTATTGTGGCAATATGCAGGGAAGATTATACTCCGGACAAAAAAACCGGATAAGCAGATGAAGCATCTGCCTGTCCGGTTGCAGTGGATGATAACTCTATTATTCCGAATCCACGTTGTGGTACACCTGCTGTACGTCGTCCAGTTCCTCCAAAGCGTCGATCAGCTTCTCGAACTGGGCTTCGGCATCTTCAGGAATGGATACATAGTTCTGTGGAAGCATGGTCAGCTCGGCCACGGTAAATTCTGTAATTCCGGCAGTACGGAAGGCTTCCTGTACGGTATGGAACTGGTCAGGCTCGGCATAGACAATAACCGCTTCATCTTCTTCCAGCACATCGCGCACATCCACGTCCGCTTCAATCAGCAATTCCATAACCTCGTCAGCGGTTTTACCTTCCACGCCGATAACAGCCGTTGGTTCGAACATATAGGTTACTGAACCGCTGACCCCCATGTTGCCGCCATTCTTGCTGAATGCGGAGCGTACCAGAGGGGCCGTACGGTTGACGTTGTTGGTCAACGCATCAATAATAATCATCGAGCCGCTTGGGCCAAAACCTTCATAACGCAGCTCTACATAAGTCTCGTCTCCGCTGCCCTTCGCTTTATCCAGTGCCCGGTCAATGATTGCCTTAGGCACATTATACGTTTTGGCGCGTTCCAGAACGACCTTCAGCGCCCGGTTCGATTCCGGATCAGGTTCGCCCTTCTTCGCAGCTACATAAATCTCTACACCAAATTTGGCATAGACCTTACTTGTATTGGCATCCTTGGATGCCTTCTTTTCCTTAATATTATTCCATTTACGACCCATATTGTTCGCGCTCACTTTCCAACATTAATTAAAAAACAGTCCCATCTATTATACCTCTGTTCGATATATCTCGTAAAGGGCAGTCCCCGTGCCGGCTGAAAATCGGACTAAAGGCATCAACCCATTGCTGTTCATGAAGCAGCAGCCCATGCTCAACCCCTTCCTGCCGGTTCCGGGCAACATTCTCAGACAGCAGTGCCGATATTATCCGTCAGGCCCGGGCGAGATAAGCCTTCCGATCACCGCTCAAATTCTGCTGTCAATCACAGCCTGCTGCTCCACTATGTGTTACGATAATAGGCAGATTAGTAAATTATGGAGGCGATTGATGTGAAAGAAGGCTGGGAACGCACAGAGCAGCAAGTATCACTTGACCTCAGACAAATTAACGGCATTGTGAGATCTGCATTTCAGGGTACACGGGTAATAGGCGCGGAAAGGCTTGGAATCGGGCTTCATAATTCAAATTATAAAATTCACCTGGACGGGAAATCAGATCCCCTGGTTCTTCGTTTGTATAGTGACACTGAAGGAATCGCTGACAAAGAATTGGCTCTTGCAGAGCGCATACGGGACACCGTTCCTGTTGCTGACTTTCTCTACGTCGATACTAGCTGCAGCAGCTTCGACAAGCCTTGGGCAGTTATGGAATGGAAGGCGGGGATTCATTTACGGGATGTGTTAAAAGCAGGAACGGCGCAAGAGATCGTATCCGCCGCCACTTCTGTTGGCACTGTTCTTGCCCAAATACATAGCTATACGTTTCCAGCAGCAGGATTTTTGGACAGGGATCTGGAGATTATTCAGCCCTTCCAAATGGGCGGAGAGCTGTTTCTTTCCATCATCGGCAACAGTCTCTTCCACAACCAGGGCGCGAAATGGCTGGGCGATGAGCTGACACAAGAGCTGTGGAGCTTCTGCCAGTCACACAGCAATGAACTATCGGATAGAAAACTTTCACCAGTGCTCGTACATTCGGATTTCAACGGTCTAAATATACTGATGGAGCCAAATGCGGGTGACTGCACAGTCACAGTGTCGGCTGTTCTCGACTGGGAGTTTGCCTTTTCCTGCAGCCGGTACACCGATATCGGGAACATACTTCGTTATGAAGAAGACGGCTCGCTGTTTGAGCAGCATTTTATTTCAGCGTATACAGCTCATGGAGGCGTGCTTGAGGATAATTGGAAGCTACTCTCGAAGCTTGAGGATCTCACCTCCCTCTGCGAGATGATCAGTCACTCTACGGTGAACACCCCTAACCGCCTGCGTGATCTTCAGAGCTTGATTGCGAAGACGGTTAAACTTTATCGTTGATAGACTTCGATTCCCACCGCCAAAAAGAGCCAGCTCCTGAACTTGCCGGGAGCTGGCTCTTATCTTTTCGTTATGCTGAGCTATGTCTTAATGCCAGACTTCGTCGGCAATCTCCTTGATGAAGCGCAGCTTGGCCCACTGCTCTTCCTCGGTCAGAATATTTCCTTCCTCGGTGGAGGCGAACCCGCATTGCGCGCTGAGGCACAACTGGTCAATGCTTACATACTGGGCTGCTTCCTCGATCCGGGCAATAATCTGTTCCTTGCTCTCCAGCCCGCCATGCTTCGTCGTTACAAGCCCCAGCACCACCTGCTGGTCCCGGATGTAGCGCAGCGGAGTGAAATCGCCGGAGCGTTCATTGTCATATTCAAGAAAAAAAGCATCGACCTCAGCTTGGCCGAATAACACTTCCGCTACCGGCTCATATCCCCCGGCGGCAAACCAGGTGGACCGGAAATTGCCCCTGCAGACATGCAGGGCGATGGTCATATCCGCCGGCCGCCCGGCAATACTCTCGTTGATCAGCCGCACATAATCCTGGGCCAATTGATCAGGATCAATGCCCCGGCTGCGCAAATGCGCCCGGTGTCTGCCGCTGCAAAGGGTTCCCCAGGTTGTATCATCGAGCTGGAGATAACGGCAGCCCGCATCGTAGAACGCCTGAATGGCTGCCCGGTAGGCACTTATAATATCGCGGTACAGCGTCTCCCGGTCCGGGTAAATCTCATTTCCGTTGAAATCCTGCACAAAATGAAACAAAGCGGGAGAAGGGATAGTCATTTTGGCAAGCGTGTTCCCGGCCATTTGCTGCAATTCCACAAATTGACCGACCATGTGGTGATTCCCGAACGCAATTTTGCCGACTATCTTGAAGCTCTCCGCCCGTTGAACGGCATCCTTCGCGCCCTTTCCTTGATCCAGACTGATCTTCTGCGTGCCGGTAATTCCGAGGAAGAAGTCGAGATGCCACCAGGAACGGCGGAATTCCCCGTCTGTCACAGCCTTAAGCTCCACAGCCTTTTCCTGCTCCAGCAGCTTGGCAATTTCTATATTTTCGATTTCATGAAGCCGCTCTGCCGAAATTTCGCCTTGGAGGTGCAACGCGCGCGCAGCCTTCAGCTCATCCGTGCGGAGGAAGCTGCCAACAATGTCATAGCGAAAGGGCGGAGCATGTCTGATGGAGCCGATAACTGAACTGGTCATAGTCCCTCCTGCTGTTAGAGTAAGAAATGATTGAGATCGAAATAGTTTCTGGAAACAAGGTCATTAAGAATATCAATATACGCAGACATGATCTCGCCCGGTCTGCGGTCCTTGTGGGCGATCCAGCCAACGGTGAACACTTCCGGACTGTCAAAGGGAATTGTCACCAGCCCGTCGCCATTCAGTTCAGAGCCCATAATCCCCGTACCCACCGTATACGAGTCGCTGCCAAGCAGCAGATTGGTCAGTGTGGCCCGGTCTGTGACGCTAATATTTTTCTCAATCTGCGTGAAGCTAAGCATTTCCTCCGAAAAATGCAGTGAGTTGTTGTCCCCCTGTTCAAAGGTAATATACGGGAACGGAAGAATGTCATCTATAGTAATCAGTTCCTTACCGGCAAGAATATGCCCGGCCCGCACATACACATGCGGCTGGGTATTGAACAGCGGGGTGAACTTCAGGTTCCCGTCGCTGAACAGCTTGTTCATTACTTTATAATTGCTCTCATTGATATAGAGAATCCCCAGATCACTGCGGAGCGTACGCACATCCTCAATGATTTCGTAGGTTTGCGTCTCTCTCAGGCTGAAGTTGTATTCGGGCACTTTGCTTCCCTTCATCAGCTTCACAAATGCATCCACGGCAAAAGCATAATGCTGGGTAGACACCGCGAAGTAGATCGGACTGCGTTTTTTGCCGGTATAGCGGTTCTCCATGAACTCGGTCTGCTCTATAATTTGCCGGGCATAGCCCAGAAATTCCACACCCTCCGCCGAGATGCTGATGCCCCGGTTATTCCGTTCAAAGATCGTAATTCCAAGCTCGCTCTCCAGCTCCTTGATTGCATTTGAGAGACTCGGTTGAGATACAAAAAGCCGTTTGGCCGCTTCGTTCATAGAGCCGCTATTGGCAATCTCGATTGCGTAGCGGAGCTGCTGCAAAGTCAAACCGAGTTCCTCCTCTTATATAAGCTTGCGCCTTATTGAGTACGCTTCTTTCCCGCATCAATTTTGGATGGATCGAGGCCCTCCCAGATGTTCTTGATATCCGCTTGCTCGGGATGCTCAAACACCAGAAATGCAGTCGGCAAATACCGCTCACCGTATTGTGAGGAGGGTTTATTGACAATTTCATTATCCTTCACCAGAACGGTGGATGAACCGCCGTCTAGGTTGGCAGCGATTACGGCCCCATGCTTAAGCATAATATTCTGAACATCGTACAAATTGGCGCCAATGCTGTAACCAGGCTGTCTGCCGTCGATCACAACGAAGATCAGCGCACCGTCCGCACGTTGGCCCATCGCGGTTCTTGGGGCGATTCCCCAGCCATCCGCCGCATTCTTGACCAAGCCCTTGCCGTTCACAATAATCCGCGGCTGAAAAGACACGGCTTCCTGTACCCCAAGCTTGCTTAGCTCATCCAGCGTGTAGTTGCCGGCAATCATTTTCCCCTGCTTGTCTAGACCTACAATCTGTGTTGATTTTTTACCGCCTAGACCGTTGTAAAAGAGCTTCCCCTGGGAAACCACAAGGCCAATGGGCTTAAATCCGTTGCCCTTCCAGTTAGGATCGGCAAATCCTCCGCCATTTACACCGGCAATAGCCCCTGTCCGGGCTACCATGCTGGTTACCTTCTCGCCTGAGCCGACCTTATCCGGAACGCCTAATCTGACTTTGGTCGGGTCGTTCACAGTCATGACAAATCCGGTATAACCAGTGCCGGTAACCTTCTCGATTTCGACCAGCGGTTTCGCCGCTTCCTCAGGTGTGCGTTCAATCTTATGGGTATCCCTCTCATCGCCCATATGATCAAACTTCTGGTTGTACTCAGCGACACGGTTCTTCAGTTCATCTTCGCCAATAATATATTTCGCCAAATAGCGGTGTTGTGTGGTAATCAGCGTATCTGCGATCAAATATCGCGTGTTCTTCGCGGATGGTGCGAAATAGAGCCAGCCTGCACCAACCAGGAGCAGAAAAATGAAGAACAGGAAAACTCTGGTTAGTCTGCGAAAAAAGCTTTTTTTCTTGCGCTTGCGGACAGGTTTCTTCTTACGGACAGTAGAACGTTCTGGTAATGATGAAGAGTTCACTTCTAAATATCCTCCCTGATGATGCCTGTTAATAGATTCGGGCGTTAGCCCACATACCCCATCATAGACGATATTGAGAGAGTAAAGGTTTCAGTTTGTTAAATTGTCGGATTTAGAACAATGAAGCCGGAATCAGCTTGCGGCCGCCCTTAATCAGTGTCGATTCGAGCATTTCACCCTTTTCGCCTCCGAAATAGAGCTGCCAGTAGACACCGAAACGTACGCTGACATCGTTCTTCACCAGCTCGGGCGGTGTTACGATCAGCCATTGGAACTTAAGCGCTTTGGAGATTTCGAATACCGGATCAAGCACGTTATTGGAGACCATTTCACCAAATGGATTATCGTACAAAAAGACCGTCCAGCCCTTGTTCTCGCGGTTGACCCGCTTATGCGTCATGATCATCATCGCCACTAATAGCTGTACCGATTGGCGCTGTCCGCCGCTGCCGACCGCTTCATCCAGCGCCCCGCGGTTGATGACCTCCCAATCCGAATAGTGGTACTCCTCAGGCTCCGCGTACAGGAAATAGTTCTCCGTCACAGGCTTGTAGACCTGAAGCACCGGGAAGCGGTTCTGCAGCGCAGCGTAGACAATCTTGCCGTCACTGATCAGATCCTTGACCGCAGCAGCCGGAACCTGTTCAATCTTCGGATACTTCTCCAGCAGGCCGGTAATGCAGCGGTTGAAATATTCGCTGACCAAAGGCTCAATATCGTCGGTGGTCTTCGGTACGCTGATGTGCTTGTAATTCAGCCGCACAAGCGGAAACGCATAGCCGTTCTCATTATGAATGATCATCCGGCGCTCCATGCGTTTCAGGATATCCACAATCTGCACGACCCGTTTGGCGGCGCGGCCAACCCACAGCTTGCGGGACAGCTCCATCCCTTCCTTGTCGCTGCGGATGCTCTCAATCTGGTCGCGCGAGCTTTGAAGCATTGAATCCAGCACCTGAAGCGCAATGGAGAAGTCTTCCCAGTGCACGGTGTTCAGCCGGTCCTGGATTTTGGTCTCCAGTTCGGCATTCCAGCCGCTCTTGGCCAGCTTGCCGCTTAAGGCGTTCTTCTCTTCCTTGACTTTGCGCGCAATTTCGCCCCGCTCGCTGCGGCTTTCCTTGCTGCGGAGCAGCCATTCGGCGACCAGCGGCTCGCAATCCTCTTTTACCTGCTGCTGCACCTCATCCGGCACATCCCGGAGCTGCACCCGGCCTTCTACATGGGTATCCATAATTTTGCTCTGATTGGCAAGCGTCTGCAGCCATTGGTCCATTGCAGATATCGCTTGCTTGCAAGCATTCAGCAGATGCTCATTGTCCCGGGAACGCCCCTCAATCTCCTGCGCTGTCTGATCCAGGGGCTCATGCCACAGCTCGACTGTCCGCTCATGCTTCTCCTTTATCGACTTCTCGGCTTTGAGCAATTGCTTCTGAAGCTGCTCCAGCTCGGTCTGGCTGCGGATAAAAGAATCGCGGATATGCTGATAATCCTCGTCCAGAATGGCAGTATCGCTCTTCTGCCGCGCTTTGACCGACATGATGAAGTCCGGGGTATCCTCCGGCTCCGGTACGCTTCGCCAATCAGAATCCACCTGCTGCACCGCTGCCTCAAGCTCTGCCATCTGCTCACTGGCCGATTTGATCTGCGCGGCGCGGGTACGGATCTCAAGCTCATTGCGGCTCAAGGATTGCTGCAGGCTCTCTACGGTGCTCAAGGTTTGCTGCAGCCGTTCCTGAACGTCAGGACCAAGAATGGCTTCTTCGTGTTCCGTTCCGTTATCACTTGCAGACGGTTGTTCGCTCGGGAATACAAGCTCAGGGAACCAGGTCTGGAGCCTTGGGAACAGCGAGTATTTCGTATCTCCGATCCACTTTTCCCGCTCCCGGGCGGTGCTCTCCTGCTCCGCTTTGATCTGGGCAAGCTGCTGATCCTTGCCTGTACTCTCTTTGCTGAGGTAGCTTTTGCGGTCCTGCGCTGTCTGCTTGTCCTTATAATCCTGCTCCTGCTTCTGGGTCCGCTCATTCCATTCGCGCAGGGCGAGTACTCTGGCTTCCTGCTCCGCCTTATCGGCTTCACAATCAGCCAATTCCCGTGCGATGACGGCAATGGCTTCCTCATTGCTGCTGATCTCCGCATTCAGTCCGCCCAGGCTCTCACGCAGTTCATGCTGTAGAGCTTCCATTGCTGTAAGCTTGGACTTCAGGCTAACCGTATGCCCGCCCTGAAATAATCGCTCATATTCCTGCCGCGCTGATTTCAGCTTCGCGAGATAACCTTCCGCATCCTGCAGTTCAGTTTCCTGCTCCTTCAGTCTGGCTGCGATTCCCGTCTTCCACTCCAGAAAACGGTCCGGCTGCAGAACCATTAACGGACCTTGACTATCGGGAAGCAGGAATGGCTGCACAGCAGCCTCGCCCATCTGTTCACGGACAAACAGCGGGACAGCCGACTTCAGCAGCAGCTCCTTGAGGAGATCCGGCGGAAGCTTGGCAGCTTCACGTTCGGTTAGAATAAGCCCGTAAGGCAACAGCGGATGCCGTTCCAGCTCTTCTTCACGGATCAGGTAGGGCTGATCGTTCAGGAAGGCGCTGCCCGGCATGGAGCTGATCTTAAGCGAATCCAGCGTGTCTTTTACCGTCAGGATATCGCTGTTCGGCAGCCAATACGCCTCATGCTGCAGCTCCACATCCAGCAGTTGATTATAGTAGTCTCTGCGGAGCCGTTTGGTCTGCACCTCCGCTTCATCCAGCCGGCGGATGAAACGCTCCTGAACCGCTGATTTTGCTTCAAACAACGCTGTAGCGCCAAGCCGGTTGTGTTCCTCATACATTTCCAGCAGCACTACCAGTTGCGACCAGAGCTGCGATTCCTTGCCCATTTGTGCTTCAAGCTGCGCTCTTAGCTCGCCTGTCTGCTGCTCCTGCCCGAGCAGCTTTTCGCTGAGCTGGGTATGCTTCTTATGCAGATTCAGCCTGTCTTCCTCCGCAGTCTTCCGCTGCGCTTGAAGGCCGCTGATATTCTCGGTGAAGCTTCTGACGGCAAGGATTGCCCGCTGCAGCGACGCAGCCGGTGAATGGGCGGCCTCCTGCCCGTGCCGGGAGGCAAAAGCCCCCAGCTCTTCGGTGTACTGGCGGATTGCGGTGGTCAACTCGCTGATCCGGCTGTCAAGTCCGCCCAGCTCCAGCAGAAAGCTCTCCCGTTCCTTGCGCAGTCCCGCTTCTTCTCTGGTCAACAATTGCTGGCGCCGGCTGAACACAGACAATTGACCCTGCCACAGCTTGAATACCTGCTCCCACTGCTTGCGCAGCTCCTCCTTCGCGGCTTGGATTACCTCTTGCCGCTCTTTCATTTCAAGCGACCCTTCGATGGCCTCGATCTCTTTCTGCCACTGCCCGATCTGCCGGAGCTGAGCCTTGCGTCTGGCCAGATAGTGCGCGACCTCAAGACTCTTTTCCTTCGCCTTGGACTCCTCCAGCCGCTGGCGGGCCCGGGCCTGATTATCGCTTACCCGCTTGAAGTCCTCCTGCTTCCGGTCCGTTTCGTCTTTGCTGCGCAGATAGTTCAGATTATCCTCCTCAAAACGCAGCTCCCGGGCTTCCTGATGCAGCCGGACCAGCTCGTCCGCCTTCTTGCGGCGCGCATCTTCGGCTGTTTTCAGCTCGTCTTGAATCACTGTATAGATTTGCCGTCCCAGAAGCTCCGTTTCCTGAAAGCTGCGGTCAGCCTCCGTTCCCTGCTTGACAAGCTCATATAATGGGGCAGCCAGCAGGGTGAACTCGGCAAAAGCTTTTTCGCGCTGCTCCAGCATCGGCAGTCTCTGGGCAACGATGGCCGCGTCCATGAACATTTTCTGAAGCGAGCCTTCCTGTTCGGGCAGGCCTTCGTTCAGGCTGGAGCCGATTTCGGGAATAATGAGCTTTTCGAACAGATTCTGGTTCGTGAAAGCATCATTTTTCTGGAAGTAGCCCTTAATCCCGCCTTCTTCACCGTTAATCCGCCGCATGTTCCGCCACTCGCCGATATGAATGTCCCGCTCCGCCAGGAAATTGTAGTATTTTTTCAGATCCGAGCTGTGGCTCCCGAAGGTAACAATCTCGCTCCGCCGGTCGCGCACAAACTGCTGAATGCTCTCGAAGCTCACCGGACCTCCGGCAGCGGCATCATACAGCGGAAGTGTCGAGAGCGTAAGCTCGGCATGCTCCTCATACTCCAGCAGCGCATAGAGCAGGTAGTCCACCTTGATCTCCAGTTGATCGACGGAGCTATGGGCCGTCATCGCGATGCCCGTGGTCATATACTCTGTACGCTCACTGTTATCAAGCCGCCATTCAATCGCTACGTGGAAGGTGTAGGGCTTGAGCTGTTTTTTGTGATTATGGAAAAAAGCCTCGACCTGATTCTCGTTATCCTTGCCCCACGCCGCCTTCGGAATGAGCAACTGGAAAATAGACTGCAGCAGCACTCCCTTGCCGCCGCCGTTCATCAGAGTAATCAGGGTGTTGGCCGGCCCCTCCTCATTGCTCAGGTCCAGGACCATATCGTCATACTTTTTGAGCATTTTCTCATATTTCAGTCCGGCAATCCGGATTCGTTCAATACGCGGCATTGGCTTCCCCCTCCTTCTCTGCCAAGGTGACCCCGATGAGTGCCTTCAGCTCCTTATAACGGTCAACATCATGGTACAGGTAACGCATTCTTTCATATAGTTCTTCCCGCGGGAAGATTCGCTTCTCATTCTCTGAAATGAATACCAGATGCTCATCCTCCAGCAGCTTCATGCCCTCATGGATCAGTCCGACCCGGGAGCCGGCCCCTCTGGTCAGGGAATCGCCTTCCTCCTGGCTTTTGGTCTGCATGTAGAGGCTGGTCCACACCTTGTACATCGCCTGAATATCCAACCGCCACTGCTTGCTGAATGCACCCTCGCCATCCATGTCAATCCAAGCTTGAAATAATGAGGATACCTGATCGGAGATTTGAATATAGGACATGCTGTCTTGTCCCGGCTTGAAATGGTGCTCATCCTGATCCATCTCGGCCAGAAATACCAGAATGATGATGTTGATGATATGTAAATGGGTTTTGCGCTCGATACGCGTATATTTGTTACGCAATTGCGTAAAATTCGTGGCAAAACCCGAACCAAGCGGATTGACCAGCAGATGCAGGCGGTGTCCGGAGTTCATAATCCGGCAACCCCCTTCCTTGGCCAGATATTGAAGTGCATCGTATGCTCCCGGGTCTTGCAGGCATTCAGCAGCCGCAGGATCATCAAGCGATATCACCTTCCGGCGAAGCAGGTCAAAAAACAGCCGCGAGGCCATCTGCAATTGTTCCAGTGAATAGCTCATGCTGTATCATCTCACCTCTCTACTATAGTAATGGTATAAGGACTCATTTCCAGGCCGGGCCAGATGACGCCTTCGCTGCCGCCAGCCTGTATCGTTGTCCACAGCAGCTTCCCGCGCAGCACCTCAAGCTCCGGCCTTGCAGCCAGCAGGCACTGGATTAATTTCTGGCATTCGTCCGCCGCTCCGCTCTGACTGTCCGCTCCCTGATTCAATACCGTAATCTCCGTGTGGAAAAATTGCACCCACAAATCAACAGCATCCGGCGTATGTGACCACATCCGCTGCTCCTCTTCTGTAAATGCTTCCGCTGAAAATGTAAATTTCCCATGCGCGGCCAGTCCCGTGAACACCGGGAGCCACAGCTCCGTAACCCGCGGCCAGGGAATCGACTTGGGGGTATAGGGAATGCTCTCCTCTTCTCCGGCTTCGTCCGGCTCGTCGATAACATCTTCAGGCAGAAAGCCGACATCCTGCTCTTCCCACGCCCAAGCGAGCGGATAGATGAAGTCCTGGCTGGGCGTGAACAGTCCGCTGACCAGCAGCTCAAGGCTGTCCGCCTCCGGCAGACCTTCGGTCTTGACCCATTCCTCCCAGACGTTGGTGCGGAAATTGAAGCCAGCCGCTCCCCAGAACAGCTCCGGGAAGTTCAGCCGCAGATTCGTCTCCGCCTCAAAGATGCTCAGCACCACCTCAGCCAGCTCATCATGCACCCGCCTGGACAGCTCCACCCGCTCCGAAAGCTGACGCAGCTCATTGAAGTCGATGATATCCTTCTCATCATTGGCCAGCCGGGCCAGCGAGCGGTGGATATTATCGAAGTGCTTGCGCTCCTCATCGAACTGCTGATGAATATCCTCCAGCCGCTGATGCCGCAGCACGCCGTATTCGCTGAACATATGCTTCGGATTGCGGCGCAGCGCATTGCGGTATTCCTGCTGCTGCTGAGTCATCTTCCGCACCCGCGAGATCAGCTCGCCCACATCCTGCAGCGCGCGTGTGACCCGCCCGTGCTTGATGTGCATCTGGATTTCCAGCAGCTTAATGCTGATCTGAAATTCTTCAATAATTTCATGGCTCATGAAGATCAGCTCCATGGCATACTCCGAGAGCCGGTAGACTGTTCTGCCGCTCTCTTCCCAGCTTGTGCGCGTGGCATCCTCATCTACAGTGAAATATTTGTATTTCTGCACTTCCATTTGCCGGGAGCTATCATCATAATAGTAGGCTTCGAAATCCCCGCCGCTCCCGCTCCACAGTAGTCCGTCTACCAGCCGTTCCACAGACTCGGCAGTGCCGAGCCTTACAATATTGAACCGTTCCAGTGAACTCCAGGCCAGTTCCACAATATCTTCTCTGGCTCTCCGCTCGCTCGATTCCAGCTCCAGATAATAGACCTGCAGCAGCACGCTGAGCGCAATCATTTCCTTATAGGGCTGCAGCTCGCCGAGATTCATCCCCGCCCCCAAGGTCCATAAGGGATTGAGCCGCCGGTTCCGTTCTCCAAAATCACTCCAATTCATGCTTCACGCCAACCTCGCCATCACTTCGTAATTTAGGACTTCCTGGGGAAGCCCTACAACATAACATAAACCCATATCTGCCCCATGGAGGGTGGAATATGGGTTAGGAAACTCTTATACAATTCAGCTTTGGGGAATATATGTTTCTATTATATCATTTATTTGTTCTTGAAAACTACCTTGTATTCGGAAAAGCGTTCTTCAGTCTCATACATACTTCACATTAAGCAAGTAGTGCAAATTGGCTTTGACCGCAGGCCATTCGTCGTCGATGATGCTGTACAGCACGTTATCCAGGACTGTACCGTCAGATGTAATTCTGTGCTTGCGCAGCATACCTTCCCGGACAGCGCCTATCCGCTCAATCGCTCTTTGCGATCTCAGATTACCTCCCACAATCGTGAAATCAATCCGAATGAGTCCAAGCTCTTCAAAGCAATAATGCAGCAAAAGTGACTTCGATTCCGTGTTGGCCGAAGTTCTCCAGAAATCCGGTGATATCCAAGTGCAGCCAATCTCCGCATTGCGGTGGGTCCGGTCCAGATTCTTGATCCGCGAGGTACCGATTACTTTACCCGAAGACCGCTCGACCATGACAAAAGGAATTTCCGAACCTTTCTCTTTATTGGCTAGTGCAGTTTCGATTAACTCATTCACTTGTTCGACTGTAGATATTTTGCGCCAGGTACATTCCCAGATTTGCGGATTTTGGAGCAGCTCCACCAGCTCTGGCCTATGGATGTCTTCCATGGGAACAAGACGGATAAAGCTGCCCTTCAACTCTTGTATAGTTTGCTGCTGCACTTGCTTCTTGCCTCCTTTATAAAATAAAGACTGCTTCATTAACTATATAATGAAACAGTCTATTTGTAACTTAAATCTCTCAATCTTTAGCTTCTGGCCGCAAGCTCACGGCGAATCTGCTTCAGGAGCATTTCCACAGGCATCGAGCCCAGATCACCTTCGGTCCGCTTTCTCACCGAAACAGTGGATGAGTTGTGTTCATTTTCACCAAGCACAAGCATATAAGGCACTTTCTCCAATTGTGCTTCGCGGATTTTATAACCCAGCTTCTCCTCCCGGAGATCAATCTCGGCGCGGATTCCGGCCTCCTGAAGCAACTGTTTGACCTGAAAGGCATAATCGGCGTAAATCCCGGACACAGGCAGCAGCTTCGCCTGCACCGGAGACAGCCACAGCGGAAAAGCGCCGCTGTAATGCTCTGTAACAATCCCCATGAACCGGTCGATTGAACCATATACAGCACGGTGAATGACCACCGGACGGTGCTTCTGGCCGTCTTCGCCGATATAAGTCAGATCGAACTTCTCCGGCATTTGAAAATCCAGTTGAATCGTCCCGCACTGCCAGCTTCTTTTCAGCGCATCCTGAATGTGAAAGTCAATCTTCGGCCCGTAAAAAGCGCCGTCTCCCGGGTTCAGCCGGTAAGGGATGGCGCTGTTCTCCAACACCTTTTGCAGCGACTGCTCCGCCTGATCCCATAGCCCATCGGACCCCATATAATCCTCGGGACGTGTGGACAGCTCGACCTTATACTCGAAGCCAAACACCTTGTAGATGTGGTCGATCAGCTCCAGCACGCGGCCGATTTCACTCTCGATTTGCTCTGGAAGCACGAACAGATGGGCATCATCCTGGCAAAATGTGCGCACCCGCATCATTCCGTTCAGCGCACCCGAGAATTCATGGCGGTGCACCTGCCCGAACTCGGCGAGGCGGATCGGCAGCTCCCGGTAGGAGCGCAGGCTGTTCTTGAAGATCAGCATGTGCCCCGGACAATTCATCGGCTTGAGTGCATATTTCGTTTCGTCCACCTGAGTAAAATACATGTTGTCCTTGTAGTGGTCCCAGTGCCCTGACTGCTCCCACATCCGGTTGTTCATCATTAGCGGTGTGCGGACTTCTTCATAATCGTGCGTGTGCAGCAGTCCACGTGAGAAATTCTCCAGCTCTGTGCGAAGAACCATGCCCTTCGGCAAATAAAATGGCATTCCCGGCGCTTCCTCCGAGAACATGAACAATCCGAGCTCCTTGCCCAGCTTCCGGTGGTCGCGTTTTTTCGCTTCTTCCAGCAGGTGCAGATGCTCTTCCAATTGTGCCTTCTTCAGAAAAGCAGTTCCGTAAATGCGCTGCAGCATTTGGTTATTGGAATCACCGCGCCAGTATGCACCCGCCACACTCAGCAGCTTGAAGGCCTTGATCCCTCCAGTCGCTGCCAAATGCGGACCCCGGCACAGATCTGTGAACTCGCCTTGCTCATACAGGCTGATGACTTCTTCCTCCGGCAGGTCATGGATCAGCTCCAGCTTCAGGGGTTCATCCCGTGCTTCAAAAAGCGCAAGCGCCTCGCTGCGGCTGACCACCCGCCGGACAATCGGCAGATTGGCTCCCACAATCTTGTTCATCTCCTGCTCGATAGCGGCAAGCTCCTCAGCAGACAGCGGCTTCTCAATATCAATATCATAATAAAAGCCGTCTTCGATTACCGGACCAATACCCAGCTTGACCTTGCGGTCTCCGTATATACGTTTGATGGCCTGAGCCATTACATGTGCAGTGCTGTGTCTAAGGATGGACAATCCCTCTGGACTACCCTCCAAGACGATTTCAACGAGGCTGTCCTGCTCAATCGGCTGGTGTAAGTCAACGAGCTTACCGTCGATTTTACCGGCTACAGCCTGCTTCTTCAGACTTATGCTGATAGATTCCGCAACTTCGGCAATTGTGGTGCCGCGTGCATACCTCCTGATTGTTCCATCCGGCAGTGCTGCTTTGATCTCCATGATTGTGGCCTCCAATTCTTAGGGTTTGTTTGAATGTTGAACGCAAAAAAACGCATCTCTCCCGGAAAGGGACGAGTGCGTTCTGCTCGTGGTTCCACCCTAATTTGATCTGCCATCATCTCGCCCCCGGCTGTTCGGGCGGAAGACAACATACAGCATCCTCATTGGTATCCGTTATCGGGGATAAGACGGTGGCATTTACAGCCGCCCTAACAGCAGGGAGGGTTCAGCGCCACGGCTGCAAAGGGGTAACATCCTGCCGGTCTCTGTAAGAAGCTCTCACCTTTCACTTCTGTCTCTGGCCAGTCCGTGTAGGATATCATGTCTTTGGTCATCGCCTTGAATATGGTGTTGCTGGTTACATAATACTGAACCCCTTGAACAAATGTCAACCGCTCAGACAAAATAAGTTCATCCTCCCGTTTGGAAGATATTTACGGAAAAATGCGCAATTTCAGCACTTAAGAGGTGTCAATATTATTTACGTCAAACGATATATTATCTCGCCTATCTCTGCCACGTTGTATGCAATATCATCTGCACCGGCACTTCGCAGCTCTTCCTCCGAGCCATACCCGATCATGACTCCGATAGACGGCAGACCACAGGCTTTGGCGCCGATAATATCATGCTCGCGGTCCCCGATCATCAGCGCTTCATTTGCAGGAATATGATTCTCGTCCAGCACGTGTTGAATCACCTCTTGCTTCCTGGAGCGGGTCCCATCCAGATTGCTCCCGCCTACATACTTGAAGAAGCCGTCCAAGCCATAGTGCCGGAGGATATCTTCGGCAAAAACCGTCGGTTTCGAAGTAGCCACGTACAGGTCCAGGCCCCTGCCCCGCAGCTCCTCCAGTAATTGCGGAATGCCGGGAATCACCGCATTCTCGTATTTCCCGAGTGTCGCGTAACGTTCACGGTAGAATTCAACCGCCTTTTGTGCATTTTCAGCGGTAAAGCCTTGGATTTCCACGAATGAATCGTATAATGGCGGACCGATGTAAGATAGAAGCTCGTCCAGATGCTCCACGGCAATATTGAACTTGCCCAGCGCGTACTCTACGCTTTTGGTAATCCCTTCCTTGGGGTCCGTTAAGGTGCCGTCCAAATCAAACAAAATGCTCTGCAATCTTCCCATATCCTTCGGCTTGCTCCCTCCAAAATCAATTGTGTCTGCTTCATCTGCAGTTTTTTCAATCATACCTGTGAAACTACTTACTTTCCACATACTTTTTTCATAACATCACTCTGTACGTTATATAATCTATTGGAGGAACTAACATGAACATGACGCAATATTGTCACTGCTGGCGGATAATCAGCCGTGGAACCTGATTTTTTTTATGGCGATTCCCGTTATATTCGCAGAGACCATTACGGTCCCCGAGTTTGTTATTCTGTCAAAAATATGAACTCCTTGAGGGTAAAATCAACCTCTGTGGGTGAGGTCATCCCCTCAGCGGTTGGTGAACAGGAGCCACAGCAACTGAGTCGGCTCCTTACGGACCCGAGAGCCGTTATGTTCAAGAAAACGCTACTTTTTGCGGCTTTACGGACCGAGGGGCGCTTATGGTCTCTCAAAGGAACGTTCAGGAACGGAACATTCGATTATAAGGCCCGTGGTGTCCTTAACTAACCAAAGTCTTGACTCTCATCCGAAATAAGTGCACCACAGTCCGTAACACCGAGTCAAACACCCAATTTAAGAACAAACCCCGTCTGAGAATGGGTGCACCTGAGGGAGGATCAACACAATATTAGACTTATCGTTCTGCAAAAAGAAAAGCCTTATTTCTCCAGAAAACTAGAGATAAGGCTTTAAGAATTGGGATTCTTTCCTACCAATGCTTCGCAATGAAGGTGTCGCGGCCGGATTGCTCGCGGTCCTCTTTATAGTGCTTTGGATTCTTTTTGTGATAGTCCTGATGGTATTCTTCAGCCCGGTAAAAGACCGGCGCAGGCAGTATTTCTGTTACCACAGGTCCCTCAAATCTGCCGCTGGCTGCAACCTGCTCCCGGGAAGCCAAGGCGGCCAGGCGCTGCTCCTCAGTATAGTAAAATACCGCAGTCCGGTACTGTGTTCCCCTATCCTGAAACTGCCCGCCGTCATCGGTCGGATCAATCTGCGGCCAGAACAGCTCCAGCAGCTTCTCATACGGGAATAGCGCCGGATCAAATGTGATCTGCACAACCTCATAGTGTCCTGTCGTTCCGGTCTTGACCTGCTCGTAGGTCGGATTCTCTACCGATCCTCCTGCGTAACCAGAGACAATCCCGTGAATTCCGGGCAGCTCCTCAAAAGGCGTAACCATACACCAGAAGCAGCCTCCGGCAAACATTGCCTGTTCCATAATCAGTATCCTCTCTCTATCTGTAATCGGAATTATTTATACTGAAATCAGTATACAGAAGCCCGTAGAACTGAGCAATACAAACTAAAAATTATGAAGTATTATATTCAAAGTTCTACCATGACTGACAGAGTAGTGTGCCGTATTATGCAGAGATAGAGGTGATTTTATGAGCGAGAACAGAATCATGGGCTTGGCGTGTGTTTGCGTAAAGGAGACTCCGGGTAATACAAGTTCATCTACTTTGCAGGCTTGGGACTGGCGCTTGCGCTGCTCCGGTAGATCCCGGCAATCACCTCCAGCGCTTTTATTCCCTCGGTGCCGTCAATCCAGAAATGCCGGTCCTCGCGGATGTGGGTATAGAAGTCATGAATCAACCGCTGGTGACCTGTGCCCCAATAGGATTTGCCTTCAACTTTGCCGGAGGAAGGTTTACATAACAGCGTTTCATGTCCATCCTGCCAAAGATACAGGCAGTCCCTGCGCTGAAGCAGCGTACCCTGCTCGAAGACAAGCTCCAGTTCGACAGGGGAATTCACCAGATACGCATTGGTCCCGTAGAATAGGCCGCGCACCTTATTTTCAAATTGAATACAGGCATGCGCCGTGTCCTCGACCTCGATTACACCATCCAGCACGTCGGTGGTCACACTCCCCTTTACGGATGCTATCTCACCGCCGAACCACTGCAGCAAATCCAGCGTATGGATCGTCTGGTTGATCAGCACACCGCCGCCTTCCGTTGCCCATTTTCCTCTCCAGGGGCTGTCCCTGTAGTAAGCTTCGCTTCGTTGCCAGGTCACAACTCCCTTCATGCAGCGCAGCCCGCCAAGTATGCCCGAATCAATCGTCTGCTTAATCCGCACAGAGGTGTCATTATAGCGGTTCTGAAAAACTACGCCTAGCTGACCTTTGCTGACCGCCGCCGCTTCTGCTATCCGCTTGGCGGATGGAACGTCAACAGCCATCGGTTTCTCCGTCAGCACCTGTTTACCGGCCCGCAGGAAGTCAATCGCCATCTGGGCGTGCTGGTGATGCGGCGTACAGATATGGACAATGTCAATGTCCGCTCTGCCGAGAAGCTCTGTGTAGTCATAGACGGCTTCCCCGCCGTATTCCCTGGCAAATTGCTCCGCATGCGCAGGATGGCTGTCGGCAACGGCCACAAGCTTTGCCCCTTCCATTGACGCAACCGCTTTGGCATGCAAAGGAGCAATCGAACCACAGCCGATGATGGCTGCTCCGAGTGTACTCATCCAGTTCACCTTCCGATTATTTTAACGTATCCGGGGTAAGATTGAGCGCTTGGGCCTGTGCCTCCAGACATAGCTCCGCCGCCTTGAAGACATGCGCCTGCGACATAGCCAGCTCGGTGCGCTGCAGACAGTCCAGAATAAGCTCTCCGAAAAATGGATACCCGACCTTTCCGGCCACATGCTCATAATGCTCACCCTCGCCATCTACCCAAAACACATGATCCGTTGTGCTGGCACGGGCAATATCAGTGTATTTGCGCAGCTCTATATATCCATCGGTACCCAGAATCGTTGTGCGTCCATCCCCCCACGTGCCAAGACCCTCCGGAGTGAACCAATCCACGCGAAAATATTGGGTTGCCCCATTATCTCCCGCCAGCGTCGCATCCCCAAAATCCTCCAGCTCCGGGTAGGCGCTGTGATTGTAATTGGCTACCTTGCTGTGCAGCACCTTCGCGTCCCGGCAACCGCTATAGAAGAGAAACTGTTCGATCTGATGGCTGCCGATATCACAGAGAATCCCGCCATACTTCTCCCGCTGGAAGAACCAGCCGGGACGGCTTAAAGCATTCAAGCGATGCGGTCCCATCCCGATCACCTGGAGTACACGGCCAATCGCCCCCTGGGAGATCAACTGTCCGGCGTAGACCGCACTCTCAACATGCAGACGTTCACTGTAATACACCATATACTTTTGCTTCGTCCGCTCAGCCTGGAGCCGGGCCGCATGCAGTTGCTCCATCGCAGTGAACGGGCCTTTATCCGTAAAATAATCCTTACCGTGAGCCATCACTTTAAGGCCAAGCGCACCTCGCTCCGAAGGAACGGCAGCAGCAGCCACCAGGCGGACTGCGGAGTCCTCCAGAATCTCTTCCGCACTGCGGGCAGCACGGACACCCGGAAATGCGGCTGTGAAGGCTTTTACCTTATTGATGTCCGGGTCATACACCCATTTCAGTTGTGCTCCCGCTTCCACCAGCCCATTGCACATCCCATAGATATGCCCGTGGTCCAGCGCCATTGCGGCAATTATGAATTCTCCCGGTCCCACTACCGGTTTGGCCTCATGCTTGGGGGCGTAGTTCATTCCATCTTTACGGCTCATCTGACGATCCCTCCCAAATCTGAATAAAAAATAGGCTTATAAGTGCGTATGCAGATACTTCAGGCTAATCGCCAGACTCTCAAAAGGGTCCCGCCGGCATTCATCCTGCTCCACAACAAACCACTCCACACCTGTCTCGCGGCAAGCGGCAATAATAGCTTCATAGTTCATGTTCCCTTCACCGATTTCAGCAAACACCGGCTGTCTGGCAATAGTGGCCATATCCTTGAAATGCACCACCTGCATTCTGCCGTTCACCTTATGTATCCAATCTACCGGACTGCCGCCTCCGGCCTGAACCCAATATAAATCCAGCTCGAAGCCGAACATGTCAGGATCGGTCTCCTGCAGCAGCAGCTCAAGCCCGGTTATCCCGTCCAGCCGTTCAAATTCAAAATCATGATTGTGATACACGAACTGCAGACCATGCCGCTCCTTCAGAATATGGGCTATTTCGGATGCTTTGCGGGCAAAGCTGCGGTAGCCTTCCTGACTGGTACGGTATTCCTCGGGCAATCCGCCCAAGCCGATATAGTTGCAGTTCCACAGCTTGTGCTCTGCGGCCAGCGCATCCAGATCATTCACCAGCCGGTCCCAGGAGACATGAGTGGCACATATCACAAGACCGGCTTCGTCGGCATATTGCTTCACCAGATGCGGATCAATTGGGCCAATCGCCGAGATCTGCACCGCAGTATAGCCGATGTCCCGCAGCTTCAAAAAGCTTGCCCGTAAGTTTTCCGCCGTCCGGGTGAAATCACGCAGGGTATACATTTGCGCAGCAATGGTTGAGGCTTGCATAAATAAGCTCACTCCTTCATCAATTTTGATGGCAAAATAACAACAGCTTAGTGCGTGCCTGTTACATCAAGCGCAGTCTGCACGGCTGCTTCCTTACGGAAGGTGGACTGCCGTACCTTATCCATGAGCATCTCATGAAACCGCCCGCTGTCGATGGGAAGCTCAACCCAATTGTCTGTCCAGGCGGACAGATACATGGCATTGGAGAGGGTCAAGCCGTGGATGCCTTCTTCCCCGGGCGCGAGCAATGGCTCGTTATGCAGAATCGCGTTCGTAAAATTACGTAGGATGCCTACATGCTGCTCCCCTCCGCCCTCTGCTACGGGGATCTCGCATTTCCAGCACTCCGGTGCCCCGAAGCCGCCGGTAAACTCCGCGTTAAAAACCGGCTCCGGTGTGCGCAGCCGCCAGAAGATCAGCTTGCCGTCTTCAATGACGATTTTTCCGTTGTCGCCGTTAATTTCAAAGCGGTTCGTACCCGGTGCTTCGCCAGTCGTTGTGACGAACAGGCCGGTTGCCCCGTTTGCGTATTCCACATAAGCGGTTACATCATCCTCTACCTCAATCTTGCGGTATTTTCCAAAATGGCAAAAGGCCCGGATGCGCTTCGGCATCATCCCCGTTGTCCACTGCCAGAGATCGAGCTGATGCGGGTCCTGGTTCAGCAGCACTCCGCCGCCCTCTCCCGCCCAGGTTGCCCGCCAGCCTCCCGAGTCGTAATAATTCTGCGATCTGTACCAGTTCGTAATGATCCAGTTCGTGCGGCGGATTTCGCCAAGCTCTCCCGATTGGATCAGCTCCCGCAGCTTCTGGTAGAGCGGATTCGTCCGCTGGTTGTACATGATGCCAAATTTCCGGTCCGACTTGGCGGCAGCGTCATTCATCTCCTGCACAGCCTGCGTGTGTACACCTGCGGGTTTTTCGATCAGGACATGAAGTCCATGCCGCAGCGCCTCAATCGCCAACGGCGGATGATCATAATGCGGGGTGGAGATCAACACAGCGTCAACGCTTTGTGATTCGAACAGCTCTGACGCTGATTTGTAACGCCTGATCTGTTCCGGCAGATGCTCTGCAGCCCACTCCAGACGTTCAGGGCTGATGTCGCAGACTGCGGTCAGCTCCGCTCCTTTTACCTCACCCAGCAGACTCAAGGCATGGGACCGGCCCATATTGCCGACTCCAATAATGCCGTAACGCACTTTTTCCATCTTCTAAGTCCCTCCCAATACGAGCTTATGTTATGAGGATAACCTGATTTTCAAATCGTGAACATGACCGTAATTAAGGTGTTTTTGTATATAAATAAGATGTATTAGTTAAATGAAAGCGGTATACTGGAAATAGACTTCCACAAAGGAGCTGCATTATGGATCATTTAGGCAATTTGACCGGACGCCTGCTGCAGAATTTGAACGTGACCGTCACGCATGCCCAGCTTAGCACCCGTTATCCCGGCTGGAACCGTATTAACGAGACGCCATCCTTTAACCGGCTATATTTTATTGACAGCGGCGAGGGCAAGGTGATTATTAACGGGGTTGTCCATTACCCGAAGCCGGGTCAATTGATGATTATGCCTGCCGGCTCCACACAAACGACCGAAACCTCCCCCTCCAATCCCTACGCACGTTATTTCTGCCATTTCGACGCCCAGATCGGGGAGTGGCCGCTGTTCCATTCTGCCAATAAGCTCTATATCAGCGATGCCGCCGACCCGGATGCCGTGAGGGACATCTTCAACGAAATGATCGCCCTGTTTCAGGATGAGGGCTTTCTCGCCACATTGCGGATTCAGGCCTCTCTATTAAATTTACTGGCCATGTGTCTGGAAGCAGGAGGGTACTCCGATTTCGTAGGTGAGCTGGTGCATACCAGTGATCAGGGCAAGCTGTCAAACGTGCTGCAGTATATCGACCAGCGGCTGAAGCAGCCTATGGAGGTGGAGGAGCTGGCTGAGCTAGTGCATCTGCATCCGAACTATTTTATCCCCTACTTCAAGAAATTTATGGGGGTTCCCCCGATGCAGTACGTGCAGCTCAAGCGTATGGCGTTAGCCAAGAAAAAGCTGTCCTCCACGGACTCCAGCATCTCGGATATCGCTGAGCAGGTAGGCATGGAGCTGGCCCATTTCTCGAAATATTTCAAAAAAGCAACGGGAGTCTCCCCTTCGGCTTACCGGAGCAGTACCAGGTAGAATCATTTATGAACCTGTTCGCTGTGCATTAGATGGACGGAACAATTCTAGCGAGTTACAAAAAAACGGATACCCCCCAAGTGTTAGGGAAGTATCCGTTTCTGCGTTATTAGCGGCAACGAACTTATTTTATGCCAAAATAGGCATGCGCATTGTTATAGCAAATGTTCTGCACCGTCCGTCCTACATAAGCGTAGTCGCGCGGCAGGTCGCCCTCTTCGATCCAGGTTCCGAACAAATTGCAGAGAATCCGGCGGAAGTATTCATGTCGCGTAAACGATAGAAAGCTTCTGGAGTCTGTAAGCATTCCGACAAAAGGACTGATCAGGCCAATGCTTGAGAGCGCTTTTAACTGCTGCAGCATGCCTTCCTTCTGATCATGGAACCACCAGCCTGACCCCATCTGCACCTTACCTTTCACTCCTGTCCCCTGGAAATTCCCGATCGTTGTAGCGATCATTTCATATTGTGACGGGTTCAGCGTGTACACGATGGTCTGCGGCAATTGTCCGCTCTGATCCAGCTCGTTCAGCAGGCTGTTCAGCTCCCGCGCCATGTTGAAATCAAGAATGGAATCGTAGCCGCTGTCCCTGCCTTTCCGGGCAAACATCCGGGAGTTATTGTTGCGGAGCGCACCGATATGGAGCTGCATACTCCAACCGCGTTCGTGATACAGGCGGCCCAGTTGGAGAAGCGTGAAGCTTTGGAACTTTTGCTCTTCAGCATTGCTGAGCGGTTCCCTCTTTAGTGCACGGGCAAATATGTAGGCCGCTTCATGCTCGGTGGAATGGGCGTATGGAAGTTCGCCGAAGCCCTGATCCGATAAACGGCAGCCGTGCTTATGGAAATAATCCATTCTAGCCGCTACAGCCTCCATAAACTGTACATAGCTGCTGATCTCGATCCCGCTGACCTCGCTCAGTTGTCTCACATATCCGCCAAATTGTTCGTTGCGGATATCAAGCACACGGTCCGGGCGGAAGGTTGGAGCAACTGCCGTGTTCACTTCAGAATCAGCCTTAATGCGGATGTGATGCTCCAGCGAGTCAATCGGATCATCTGTGGTGCAGACCACCTCAACATTGAAGCGCTTAAGAATTCCCTGTGTGGTTAGTCCATCCCCTTGCAACTGTTCATTGCAGCGTTCCCAGACACTCTCTGCATTCTCTGCGGACAGCAATTCGTCAATGCCGAAATACCGGAGCAATTCCAGATGCGTCCAGTGATAGAGCGGGTTGCCCAGCATTTCGGGTACCGAACGTGCCCATACCATAAATTTATCCTTGTCCGGGGCATCTCCGGTAATCAGGTCTTCTTCGATTCCAAGCCAGCGCAAGGCACGCCATTTATAATGGTCGCCGGATAACGCAAGATCGGTCATATTGCGGAAGCTTTTGTTGGTGCTGATTTCCTCGGGGTTCAGATGGCTGTGAAAATCATAAATCGGCATAGCCTTCGCATAGTCGTGATACAGAGTTTGCGCACTTTTGTTCAGCAACAGCCAATCGTCATGTATAAAAGGTGTAGTCACAGGGGTCTCCTCCAACTTGTTTCAAATTAGCTATTTAAGCTGAACTTTTGATTGTCATACTAGATCTTGGTCGTAACTGCGGGGAATGTTTGGACTTCCGGCCCCTGCCCGTCTGCAGATTTCTTGATTTATACCGCTCTCCCGCAGTGGAAATCCGCAGACAGCCTAATCATACGGCCAGCTCTCCTGCGGAAAGCTCTCAGGCGGTTGCTATCGCTCCTACAGCTCCAAGCTTCCCCTCCGCACTCCTGCCTTATATGATTTTTTAAGTTCATCTTAGATAGCACTACCATACTACCATACATGTATGGTAGTATGGTAGTGCTTCTTCATTTCCTACAGGAGGGTTCTGTTTTGGACATTACAATACACACAAAATCGGGTTCCTCCCGCGATGCGGTCTACCATTCTCTGAAGAACCGGATACTTCAGCTAGAGCTGCCTCCGGGAACCGCAATTTCGGAGAAGGAGATTTCCCTACAATTTAATGTCAGCCGGACACCGGTCAGAGAAAGCTTCGTGCGCCTGGCGCAGGAAGGACTGCTGGAGATTTATCCCCAGCGTGGAACCATCGTCTCCCTGATTGATTCCGGGCTTGTGGAGGAAGCCGGATTTATGCGTGAGCATCTGGAGCGTGCGGTGGTCCGCGAAGCGTGCGTCTCCTTCCCGGAGGACAAGCTGAAGGAGCTGAAGACGAACCTAGCCATGCAGAGGGTATGCCTTGAAGAGCAGGATTACAAATCCATGTTCCGTCTGGATGAGGATTTTCACCGGAACATCTTTGAAGGCTGCGGGAAGATCAATACGCTGGAGGTTGTTCAGCAGATCAAGGTTCATTTGAACCGGAGCCGGATGCTCAGACTGGCGGTTGATCATGACTGGGAGCATCTGTATCAGCAGCATCTTCATTTATACGAGGCCATTAAGGAACGGGATGCCGGACTCGCCGACACAATTATGCAGGAGCATCTGGCGCTGACCATCGCCGACCAGGGCATGCTGATGGAGAAATATCCGCATTACTTCAAGCAAAAATGAAGTGGAAACTCTGGCTCAGCCGAACCACGGCGACCTTGTCGCGGCTGAAATAGGGTTCCGCCAAGTGATGAACCTTACTGGGATGGTGCTTCCCACGTAATTTCCCCCCGGTAAATGCTCGGACGCACCGGCACCCCCGGAGATTAACATCTCTTCCATGAGCGCCGGTTTTGTTACAGGAAGATCGGTTCCTGCCGTTGGGGGATGTATGGCACATTCTAGGATATAAGTGCTTCCAGACGCTCTTTTTGCATAAAGTGATGGCGGTAATGCATCTCCACTAGCTGGAACCACTCAAGCCCGTTTAACGGCCCGAACCGGGGGTGGGGGCAAGCAGCAGGACCCGGGTTTGCAGCCAGCAGAGGCTCCAGCTCACGCATTGTGCTGATCACAGCCCGGAGACCGCTGCTGATCTGCTCTTTGCTCTCCGGCTGGAGCGGGGTATACTCCTTGGAAGGCGGCACGTGGATAGCCACAGGCGGAAAGCTGCCTGCGGCAAATACATTTGCTCCCGCCTCACTCTTCTCAGCTCCGGTAAAGCTTAGTTTGTTGGAATTGCAGCAGGTCTCTGCATTGCGAAGGTGCATATAAAGCGCGGAATTGATCAGGTGCATGTACATTTGCCCTATCGACCATTGAGCCTCCTCAGGCTTGCGGGTAAGCTGCTCCATAGTAAATCTCTCAAGACTCTGCAGATATACATCAGCGGTTTCTTCGAAGCGCTGCAGGATTTCTTTTGTGTTCATGATTAAGCAACTCCTTTGGTTAAGTTCTGTTGCCAGTATAAAAAAACGCTACTGACAGCATTATGTCAGTAGCGTTTTAGCATCTTTTTAGCTTCGGCCTGCACATACTGCCTGAGAGAGTCCGGCTCCAGCACTACCGCACCGCTCCCCCAGCCCAGCACCCAATGCTGCACCTCCTCCAGTTGACGTACCCTGAGTGTCACAAGCACTCCATCCGCTTGCTCCTCATACTGCTCCATGTAAAAATATTGCTGCTCCTTCACCTTTGCACTCAGCGCATAATCAAACCATATCTTCACATGCATCTGCCGGTCATCTTTGGGTATGTATGCCTCCAGCCGGAAATTGTGCGGAATGTCAAAGGTCTGGTCCAAAAGCTGAAGCGTGCGTATCCTGCTCAGGAGAAAATGACGCAGCCCATGCCGCAAATGACAGTAAGCAACCAGCATCCAATTACCAGACACAAAAACCAAGCCGTAGGGATCAATTTCCCTGGCCTTTGGAGAGTTATTGACGGTGGAATCGGCTTGTTCAGCAGTGCCAGGGCCGGGAGCGCCCGGCTTGCAGTATACCATGGTGAGGCTGCGCTGCTCCCGAATCGCCTGACGCAGCAGCGCAAAGTTGGCTGCATTTGTATCATTGAGCCTGCGCCGTTTAGGGGTAATCAGCCGCACACCGGCACGGATCTGCTCTGATTCACGCTGTACCGGCTCTGGCAGCACAGCCTCGATTTTACCCCGCGCTGCTGCTGCACTATCCCTAAATTCGGCATCGAACTGCTGCTCTACAAAATCACTGCCGATCAGCAGGCTGACCGCTTCCCCGGCAGTAAAGCTAACCGGAGGCAAGAAATACCCGTCCATCAGCCAATAACCTTGTCCAGGCGCGCCCACTACAGGAACCCCGGCTTCACTTAGCGCCTGCACATCCCGATAAATGGTCCGCACACTCGTTTCAAAGGTTTCGGCCAAATCCTCCGCCCTCTGTCTTCCCTTCCGTTGTAGCTCCAGGACAATCGCCAGCAGGCGATCCGTCTTATTCATAGCGGACTGCTCCTTTATTCTCCAAATCCATTTATCTATTCATTATGTTAACGGAATGGACAAAGCTTGCGCAACCATTTGATGAATTGCCGCCTTTGGCTCAGTTCTTACGCCAAGCCCAATACATGCACCAGCATAAATCCCAGCAAGGATAGCAGCACTGAACCGATAAGCCCGGCAAAAAATGGCCTTTTACCCATTCTGCCAAAGGTTCTCATATCCACGCCAAGCCCCATTCCCGCCATTGCCATGCCGAGTAATAAATAAGCGAGTACGATCATATCCGCAGTGATATCCGCCGGGAGGATGCCCAATGTGTTAATGCCGCTCATCAAAAGAAACCCCAAAATGAACCAGGGAACCGGAAGCTTGCTCCACTCGACCCGTTTTCCGCCCTTCCTGCCGCTTTCTTCCACAGCCTTATCTGCACTTCGGCGCCCCTGTCTGCGCTCCCGGTATCTTTCCCAGCTTCCTAATAGAATTGCTACGGGAACAAGCAGCGCCACGCGGGTCAGCTTCACTATCACTGCCAAATCAGCAGCAGCTTTTCCGGCTGGCGCAGCCGCAGCAATCACGTGAGCCACTTCATGAAGTGTACCTCCCGCAAAGATGCCGTAGCCAGCCGGGCTAAGACCCAGAAACGGATAAATCACTGTATAGATCAGCGTAAAAATCGTGCCTAGAATCGCCACCGTTGCTGCACCCACAACCGTCTCATTGTCCGTCGCCTTGATTTGCGGGGCAATCGCCGCTACCGCTGCCGCACCGCAAATTGCTGTTCCGCAGGCGGTCAGCAGGCTGAGCCTTCTATCTATCTTCAGCCATTTCGCCAATCCATAGACAGTGAACAAGGTGAAAATAATATTGATTGCGGCAATGGCGAATACCTTGGGACCTGCCGCTGTTATGTCATACAGGTTCAGACGCATCCCGAGCAGAATGATCCCGGCGCGCAGCAAGCTTTTACCCGAGAACTGGATACCTGCCATCGCCTTCTGCGGCACAGCAATCACTGCTCTCACCGCCATGCCCAGCAGAATCGCCAGCACCAGTTGTCCCATAATGCTTAAGAACGGCAGCAGGGCTAAAAATTTGGCCGCAACAGCAATCACAAGCGTAACCGCGATTCCCTGGATAAACCCTCCATGTCTAAATGTACTGTGATACAGCTTGTGTACGTGATTCATTCACTATCCCCTCCGTCTGCCGCACGTGGCGGCTAACTCTCCATAGCTTCACTATAAGAGCGCCGGACGGGGAAGTGAAATATGCCTTTGCTATTTGTATCATTACAAATACTTATGATTAACGGGATCATGTGTGTTACAGTAGGAACTACAATAGGGAACAAGCCTGAAAACTCGCAGAAAAATGAGGTATTGTTATGATTGTCGATGCATTGAGGGTGTTTGTAACGGTGGTGGAGCAAAGCCATTTCTCCAAAGCCGGCGAGCTGCTGAACCTGTCACAGCCGGGGGTCAGTCTGCATATCCGCAATTTGGAGAATGAATTGGGAACGAAGCTGCTGCACCGCTCCCCCAAACAGGTGCGCATGACAGAAGCCGGAACAATTCTCTATCGACATGCCAAGCAGATTCTCTCCCATTATGAAGAGGCGGACAGAGAGATTAGGCTGCTCCAGCACGAAGTCACGGGAAACCTCCATATCGGGGCCAGCTTCACCATCGGAGAGTACATTCTGCCTGTTAGACTTGCTGAATTTGCCAAGCAATATCCGCAAGTCAATCTTCAGGTAACGATTGGAAATACCGAGGAAATCATTGCGTCTGTAAGAGCGAATATACTGGATGTCGGCTTTATTGAAGGGGAGACCGAAGATACAGACCTGACGATCATTCCCTACATGAAGGACGAAATGATCGTTATCGCTCCTGCCGGGCATCCCCTTGCGAACAACATCTTGGTCGAGAGTGCTATGCTCCAGGATCAGACATGGGTGCTGCGGGAGCATGGCTCCGGCACCCGTGCCTTCAGTGATCATTTTTTGGAGGCGTCGGGCCTTTCCGTCAAACGTACCTATGTGTTCAACAGCAGTCAAGGTGTTAAGGAAGCGGTCTCTGCCGGTCTGGGACTGGGCATGGTGTCCAGATGGATTGTGCGCAAGGAACTGGCCAGCGGTGAAATCAGCGAGCTGCGGCTACGGCGGAGACTCCTTGAACGGGAGTTCCTGATTATCCGGCACAAGGACAATCCGGCAGGTATGGCGGTTAGTATGTTCGTGCAGAAGCTGCTTGAGCTGCAGAAGACGTAGGCGGACAACACCGCATTCCCTCAATCACATTATTTATAAGGGATTTCCTTGAGTGATTGCACTTTCTGCAATAGAATGCTCATTATTTCGCGACAAATGGGATTCTGCTGTATTTCGTACAGTAGACCTCTCAATTTCAGGGCAAAAGCACCTTATCCACTGGATTCTGCTGCACAGAGTACAATACATTCTGTTTTTCGATGGATATAGGGGGCATCTGCTGTAAAAAGTGCAGCAGACATTGCCGCAAATTTCGCGGCACTTCAGACGATGAAATTTCACAGTAAGCACTCAATTTGGATTCGCCAAATTCGAGGCTTTCATAACCATGTACTCTGTTCGGACATGGTTATTTCAGAATAGAATGCATCTCCCACTTGAATTAAGCACACAGTACCTCATGTGAACCAGCCGTTTCCGTCCACTTCACCGTTGCTCACTCTCCAACTATTTCCCCAGGTACCCCACTCCCCCGCACAGGTCGAATCGCAATTACACCTGCCGGGGGCACGTCGAGGGCGTATACTCCACTTCTCCACGCCGCCGTATACTCCGCGCTTACAGCCCCCTGGCAATCGCAGATGCGCAGCTCCAGCTCTCCCGGGTCACGGTCCAGCTCCAGCACCAGACGGGTGAGCAGCGTGCCGTTCACTATAAGAACGAGCTCCGGCAAATCCCCTGTTAAGGGAACCACAGCATCCTGATAGGCTGCCAATACCCACTTCTGCGGCGTGCGGGCGATGACCAGAGGATACAGCAGCTCAGGGTGATGCGGCTCAAGGCGGCCGTCCAGCAGCACATCACGGTGCTCGCGCCAGAAGGACAACCAGAAGGACAGCATTGTAAAATGCGCCTGTGGCAGATTCCCCAGCCGGACAGAAACTTGCGGAACGGAGAACAGCACGTTAATGAACTGCAGGGCGGCGTTTGCCGCAGTCTCCCCGGGATTCCACATCAGCATGTCGGAATGGGCCGCCGTTGCACCGCAGATCAGCCGGATATCCATTGTCTTGATCCGGTTCTGCAGGGCATCGTTCGGGCAATCGCCGGCCCGGAACATATTGCCGTATTTGCGCATCAGCGGACCGGTGTAATTCTGGCGGAATTCGATCAGAATATCCGGCTTCAGCCGCCGCAGACGGGAAATGATTCCGCTGAGCAGCAAATCCACCGCTTCCGGTACGGAATCCGTGTCCCGCCCCCCGCCGTTCAGCGCAGATGTCCCTCTAGGAATATAAAAGCTGTCTACGAAATCAAGCTTAAAGCCATCCAGATCCCAATCCAGCAAAGCCCGCTCATATAGAGCCGTCAAATACTCACGCACCTCAGAAAACCGCGGATCTGCAACCCCCGCGCCAAACTCCCCGCTGTAATACAGCAATTTATCCTCAAAACGCTGCCATGCTTCGCTATGCTTGCCGATGAACGGAACTGCGTACCACAGCAAGTACTTCATCCCAAGCCCGTGGACCCTGGCAACATGGGCTTTCATATCCGGTATTTTATCAGGGCTGTTTCTCCAGTCCCCGCAATACGCATAACCCCTGGCCTCATCCGAGGTCTGCCAGCCATCATCCACAATCACTGCCTTGCAGCCCAGCTCCGCCGCTAATCTGCACTCAGCCTCCACCGCTTCCGGCTCAAGCTGCTGATGAAAGCTATACCAGGTCGAGTACATCGGCTCTCTGGCTGCTTCCGGCACCGGGGATGGCTCACAGCCTGCAAGCCCCGCCCACCAATCACCCATCCCTTCCAGCGCTTCATAGTAAGGAATACTGCGGGAATCCAGCCGCAAAATAGCCGTATAATGCGCCACCGGAGGGCTTGGCTCGGCAAAAAACGTAACCGAACAATGAAAGCTGGCCGTTTCTTCATGAAGGCCCGCATGCAGCTCCAGGGGCTGCAAAACATCGGAGCAGGCAAAGGTCAACACATTGTTGGCCCGGTTACCGTACAGGCCTACGACCGGAGCGGCGGAAGTGGCTCTGGAGGAGAAGCCTTGCCACCAATCGGGAATCAGCCCACGGCTGCGCTCCACCGCCGGGTGCCACAAGCCCTGGACGTCCACCGCTGCATAGCTCCAGCTCAGTGAAAACCTGGGAGGAGCTGCCGGAGCCAGCGCTTGCAGGTCAAGGCGCACATAGTGAACGCCATTTTCCCCATTGTTATTAACTGCACAAAGTGAAGCTTCAAAGCTGCCTGTTTGACCTTCCAATCTGATTTCACAGCAATCGGTAATTAAGGTCTTCAATCGGGTCCTTGGCTCCTTTACTGCGGATGCTTCTGCCTGCCTATGAATTCAGGCCCGCTACATCCGGCAGGGAATAATGATCTGTATACAGGTGCCTATGCCGGAACGGCTGGCAATCGTTACCCCAAAGCCATTGCCGCCGTGCAGCTTGATCCGGGAATCGACGTTGCGGATGCCGTATCCGATCCGGGGGCCTTCCGGAGCAAGAATCTGCCGGATAGTGTCCGCGTTCATGCCTACGCCGTTATCAATGATTTTGAACACTATCTCGTTCTCCCGCTTCTTCACCACCAGTCGGATGCCCAGCGTAGCCCCGAACCAGGCATGCTCCAGCGCATTTTCAATCATCGGCTGCAAAATCAGCTTGACCGTCGTATACTCCAGCACCCCGGAGTCAATATCATAATAGACCGCCAGCCGGTCGCTATACTTGATGCACTGAATGGCAATATAGGCTTTGGCATGTTCGATTTCTTTGCCGACGGTAGTTAAGATTTCTCCCCGGTTCAAGGAGAGGCGGTAAAATTTGGCCAGCTCCTGCACAAGAATATGCAGCTTCTCTATATCTCCGAATTGGGCCAGGCGGTTGATGGAGGAGAGGGTATTGTAGAGGAAATGGGGGTTGATCTGCGCTTGCAGCGATTCCAGCTCCGCTTCTTTTTTCTGGAGATCGGCGACATAGCTTTTATGAATCAAATCTTCCATATTGCTGCCCATCCGGTTAAAGGCGGTGGCGATTTGCGCCAGCTCATCATTGCCTTTGAAGCGGATTCTCTGGTGAAAGTCCCCGTCGTGAAAAGCATTCAGCGAGTCCACGATTTTCTGAATCCGCCGCGAGAAATAACCGGACACCCCAATTCCCAGGCAAGCGAGCACGAAGGCACTCCCCAGACTGACGAGCAGAGTCATCCGGCGAACTTCATTAGCGCTCTCATCGAACAGGCTGTTCGGGATATAGGCTTGCAATTGCCACCCGAGTCCATGCAGCGGCTCACTTAGCAGCAGCCGGCCCGCAGCCAGCTTTGCGGTATCAATATGTCCTGCTTCACCATCCGGCGATGACGCCAGAACGACTCTCCCGCCTTGGTCGAGTATTAAGAGCGTGCTGTACTCCCCGATTTTGCGGTAATCTACGGAATCCAGCAGATCGCGAATCTGCACGGTCACCCGGACGAGCCCGATCTCCTGTCCCCGCTGGACATCATCGAGCTTCTGCAGCAGCGAAATATTTCCATCCTCCTTATCCTGCGCAACCTGCTGCCACCGGCTGAGACCCGGCAGGGTTCCCGTAACCCACAGCATACGGTACCAATCGACATCCTCAATCCTCTGTAGATGATAGATCTCATACCGTTTGGTCGAGAGCAGCGGATTCTGCTCCTCATCTTTATAGAAAATTTCCGGAAAGCTGTCGTTCCTGAGATACAGCGAAAGACCAATATTGCTGGCTGTATAATTGAGCAGATTTTCAAGCGTCGGCATCAGAGTTTTCGTCATCGTCTCATAGCTGTACCAGCCTTGATCATAGCGCCGCAATGCATTTTGCAGACTGTAGTTGTAGTACAGCATATTTGAAATCCGTTCGATATCATCGGTGCGGTAACGGATATTGTCGCGCATTTGCCGCAGTGTGCCTTGAATATTCTCCCGTGTTTTCTCTTTGAGAGAGCTTACGGAATGCGCATAGGCGAACAGTCCTACCGTCAGTACAGCAACCAGCAGACACAGCACGTAGGGCAGAATCAGCTTGTATCCGAAAGGAATGTTCAATATGCGCCGCATCTTACAAATGTCTCCTGTAGTCGCCCGGGCTGACGCCGTAATACTCCTTGAACTGCTTGCTGAAATGGGAAAGGTTCTTGTACCCTACCCGGTTGGCTGCTTCATAGACCTTCAGCTTAGGATCGCCAAGCAATTGCTTGACCCGCTCCAGCCGCCGCAGACTGACATAGTCCGAGAAATAAACCCCGGTCTCTTCATAGAAAATCTGTCCCAGATGATTGGGTGAAAAGGAAAAATGGTTCGCCGCATCCCGCAGCATGACATTATGCTCCAGACGCTCCTCGATGTACTTCTCAATCTCAGCGACAAGCTTGCGTTTCTTGCCCTGCCGCTTGCGCTGAAGCCGCTCGGATAGCTCGAACATCCGGCGGCGGAGCCAGGATTTCATATCCTCAATCGTCTCCAGATGATAGAGAATGCTCAGGTGCTTCTTTTCCAGTCCCAGCAGCGCATAGAAATCCTCATTGATCGTATGCAGATAAGCGTCCAGCTTGGAGACAATGTGCAGAAACAACTGATATATCTCAAGCTTGGTCTCCATATTTCCTACCCACACGAACAGCTCTTCATTACAGTCGTCCACATCCACCAGCCGGTAAGAGGACATAGCTGCAAATAAGGCCTGGAGGATGCTGTCCAGATCCTTGGCTTTGGCTGAGATCGGCCCTCTGGCGTCGGAGTGGAGAATAAGCTTGCCTTTGCCCAGGAACAGCTTCAGTCCAAGCGCATGTTTCGCCTTCTCAAAAGAGTCCGGCAGCTCCCTGAGACCCGTCACAGCAGGTCCAACCCCGATGGTCACCGTGAGCGGCATTCCGCTTACCGCCTGTTCAATCAGTCTGCGCAGCCGTCCGCTGTCCACATTCTCCTCCAGAATCAGCGCATAGTGGAACCGCTCCGTTCTACAGGCCTGAATCCGTTCCTCGGCGCAAAAAAGCTCGACGGCTGTCTCCAGCCGGTTCTCCATCTCCGCCTTGGCCCCATCTCCGTAGCCATTCAGCTTCCAGGACAAATCATCCGGCTCCAGCAGCGCTGTGTACAGCCGGGTTGTCCGCCAGGTAATGCCGACCCGCTTCAGCAGCGACAGCACTCTTGCCTCATCCGGCATCCCATCCAGAAGCTGGAGGAACAGCTCTCTTTTGACAAGCGGCTCCGATTCCGAGAAGCAGCGCTGCAAATGCGAGTGCTCCCCTTCCCGGTCCAGGGTCTCCCGCACCTCTACCAGCGTCCGCCGCATATCCTCATCGTCCATTGGCTTCAGAACATAGCCGGAGGCGTTCATGGAAATCGCCTGCTTGGCATACTGGAAGTCCTCATAGCCGCTCACAAAAATAATTTTCAGCTTCGGGTGCAGCTCAAGAGCTCTCCGGGCAAGCTCCATCCCTGACATAATCGGCATTCTGATATCCGTGACAATAATATCCACAGCCTGGGCTTCCAGCACCTTCAGCGCTTCAAAGCCGCTGCTCGCGGCTGCGCACACCTCCATGCCGAGACCGTCCCAGTCCATGAATCGCTCGAGACCCTCCAGATCCAGCAGCTCATCGTCTACCAGCAGCACCTTGTACATCCTATCCCATCCTTCGAACTCAGACTTCAGCCGCTCGAATTCGCCATCAAAATTACATTTTATAGTAAAATGGGGGTACACTTGGCTACAGTATACCCCACACATAGACCCCGCTCTAGCTTTATTTCATCTTGCTGAGGTTGTTTTGCCATTTTTCCGTCTGGAATTTGAGCAGCTTCTCATATCCTGCGCGTTTCGCATCCTCATTGGCTTTGCTCAAGAGGCTGCTGACCTCCTCATCACTTTTTGCATACAGTGCTTTGGCAAAGACCTCCTGGTAAATATCGTTCACAGCCGTTGCAATGGTTCCCTCCTCAGAGTCAGGGAGCGGGTCCAGATTTACGAACTCCGTAAAGTTCTTGGAAGTCTTCCAGGTGACCTTCTGCTGGGCCAGTGTCGTCCAGTTTTGTTTGTCCGGCGGGAGCTGCGCATCCATCTTGGCTTTGGTATGGTCAATGAAAGTGGTATTGCCCACCCAGTTGAAGCGGCCGATTCTTTCTTTGTCCTTGTCACTCTGCGGCGTATTCAGCCCTTGTTCATTCAGGATCGGCACGCCGTCCGCATCGGTTTTATCCCAGTACAGACCCTGGCGTCCGAAATTCAGAATACGCTGGCCTTGATCACTTGTAACCCAATCCAGATAGGAGAATATAGCTTCCGGGTCCTTCGCGTTTTTCGTGATTACAAGCACATTCCAGCCCAATGAGTTGTAATTGTTCGGCGTAATCTTGCCGGCATCAAGACCAGCCTTATGAATCGGCCAGATGATGTCGTAGCCTGATTCGGGATCGGCTGCGCGCAGCGCACTGTCAGCCCCCCGGCCCGGGTTCACGACATCTCCGTCCACGTAGACGGCCACCCGGCCTGTTTTGAGCTTCTCGGTGATCTGGTCGCCGGTCTGCGTGAACAGGTCCTGGGTAATCAGCTTCTCGCGGAACAGCTTGCTGGCGAACTGCATATTCTGGGTGAACACCTGATCCTCAAAAATAGATTGCAGCGTATTGCCAACCGGATTGGCTTTGGGCAGATAAGGCTTATTCTCGGCAAAACCGCCGTACATCGTATCTATTCCCCGGCCCTTGGCCCCGACCTCAAGCGGAACCACATCGCTGTATTTCCCCTTCACCAGCTTCAGGTAGGCATAAAGCTCATCGAAGGTTTCCAGCTTCGGCGACCCCAGCTCCTTATAAATCTTCCGGTTAATGATCCAGCCGCCGTTGCCGTTCGGGCTTGACGTGTACCAGTTCGGGAACTGGTACAGCTTGCCGTCCTCGGAGCGGAGCATGTTCAGCGTTGCGTCTCCGGCATTTTTTTTCAAATTGGGGTAACGGTCCAGATAATCATCCAGGGGAACCAGCAGGCCGGGCTGCCGCAGGCGCTCCACATTGGCTCCCCGGTCCATCATAATGAGATCCGGCAGACTGCCTGAGGCAATCATTGTGCTGAATTTGGTCTCCGCAGCGCCACTGGATTGAACCGGCGTCATTGTAACCTTCAGGGTGTCTGCGATCCAGCTTGTCGTGGAATCCCTGCCCCACTCTTCCGTGGTATCCCAATCGTAATTGCTATAATAAGTGAAGGCGACCGGCTTCACAGTACTTCCAATAGCTGGTGATGCGGCATCTGCAGTTGCACTGGCAGCAGCAGTCTCCGTAGCGGCAGGTTCCTTGGCAGGTTTCGCGGTTGGAGCCGCAGCATTATTTCCTCCCCCGCAACCGGCCATCAGCAGCACCGTGCACAGCACACCCGTCAGCAGTGAAAAACGTTTAGTAGACTTCAAATGAGTAACCCCTCTCTAATGTTCACTTGGTGCGGCCTGCTTTCAGGCCTTTATAAGCCTCTTGCTTCAGGGTTCCTCCTACTCCTTGAGCGAACCAATCAGCACACCTTTTACAAAATACTTCTGCAGAAACGGATAGACCATAATAATCGGCAGCGTGGCTACCATTGTAGTGGCCATAATCAGCGATTTGCTCGTTACCGATTGCACCAGCGCCAGCCGGTCCTGAGCCGCCGCATTGCTCCCTATTGCCTGCTGTAGCTGATCTGTTACGATATTGGAGTTGAGGATTTGCTTGAGCAGGGTCTGGATGGGAATCAGATCGGGGTTGTTAATATAAATGCTGGCTGAGAACCAATCATTCCAATGGCCGACAGCCGTAAACAGTGACAAGGTAGCCACGACAGGCCCGGAGATCGGTAAAATGATGCGCAGCAGCACCCCAATGTGGTTGCAGCCGTCAATCCGCGCCGATTCGACCAGACCTGCCGGCAGCCCCACAAAGAAAGTCCGGAAGATGATCATGTTATACACACTGACTAATCCGGGAATAACAAGCACCCAGAACGTATCCAGCATGCCCAGCTCGCGCAGCAGCAGGAAGCTTGGAATCAGCCCGCCGCTGAAATACATCGTAATGATGCAGAACACCATGTAAAATTTGCGTCCCATCAACTCCTGCCGGGATAAGCCATATGCCAAAATAGCCGTAAACATCACCGACAGCGTAGTCCCCACAATGGTGCGCAGGATAGAGATCAGGAAGGCGTGGCCGATCCGGCTGTCCCGGAACACCACCTCATAATTATCCAGCGTTAGACTGCGCGGCCAGAACGTGATCCCTCCAAGTGCGGTATCGGAGCCGACATTGAAGGAAATCACCAGGGAATTCCAAAAGGGGTACAGGGTGATGAAGCCCAGCAGCAGCAGAAATGTATAGATACATGCGTGCAGTATTTTGTCTCCCGAAGACAGCCTCAACATAACCTGTTCCCCGCTTCCCCTGTCACAATTAGAGTAGCTGTCTGTTTGCTTACCATAGGCTTGAGCCCATTTTTCTCGCTGCCTTGTTAGCCAGAGCTAACAGGCCGATACTGACAACTGCCTTGAATAATCCCGCTGCCGCTGCGTAGGAGAACCGGTTGTTCAGAATCCCCATCCGGTAGACATAGGTGTCGATGACATCGGACACATCCCGCAGAATCGGATTGGTTGCCAGAATGAGAATATCCTCAAAGCCGGCATTCAGAATATTGCCCACGGCCAGAATCATGAAGATGTTAATGACCGGCCGGATGCAGGGCAGCGTGATTAGCTGAATCTGCTTAAAGCGCCCTGCTCCATCAATGGAAGCGGCTTCATAGAGATGCGGGTCAATGCCGGCAATGGCTGCCAGATAGACAATAGCTGCGAAGCCCATCTCTTTCCAAACACCCGTTCCAACAAGGATACCCCAAAAGTATTCCGGCACCGACAGGAAGCTGATCGGCTCAGTCGTGAGATGCAGGCTCATCAGCAGCATGTTAACGCTTCCATTATCAGTCGAAAGCATGGAGCCGACGAATCCGCCCACGATCACCCACGAGAGAAAATGCGGTAAATAGCTGACCGTCTGGATAATCCTTTTGAACAGTATATGCCGCACTTCATTGAGCAGCAGCGCCAGCAGAATCGGAGCCGGAAAACCAATGCACAGCTTCAGCAGACTGATGACAATCGTGTTGCGCATGACCGTCCAGAAGTCCGGCGAATTGAAGAATGCCTCAAAGTGCTTCAGCCCGACCCAGGGACTGTGCAAGAAACCGCCAAACAACTGATAATCCTGAAACGCCATCAGCACCCCGTACATCGGCAAGTAGCTGAACACAAAGACGAACAGCAGCGCCGGCACGACCATTAGCTGAATATCCCATTGCCTGATCCACCTGGACCACCCGGTGGCCTGTTTTCCTTTCGCCCGAGTGATGAGCTTTCGTTGGATTTCCACGTCTGTCATCCTTCCTGTTTCTTTGCTCTACATCTTCATCTTATGCAGATCGGGAAGGAGCCACTAGTACCGTGGTCAACGAAAAATGTGGTCCAGCAATGAAGCGTGTATTGCGTCTGTTAAGCCGGGTACCACGGCACCCGGAAAACAACAACCGGTCTACTCCCCCGAAACCGTAAGCTTGATGGCCTTCACATCGTCGATATACAGCGTTCCGCTGCCCAGGGACCCGCTGCCCTGCGCCACATAGAAGGCGAATTCCTTAATGGAGCCCAGATCTATAACCCCATTGCCGCCGGTAGACCAGCCGGGGCGGGCAAAACCAGTGAAGGGAATGGTCACAAGCACTGGCGTTGTCCCTTCAATCTTGATGCTGGCTTCCCATACCTCGCCGTTCGTCTCATGAAATTGAACCGCAAGCTGCCGGTTCGAGCCATCCGGCTGCAGCCAGAACGATATGGCCTCCATGCCCGGCCATTCCTTGCCCATGCTGCGGTAGACTCCGGCATAGCCGGGATTGCCGACGGTATAATCCAGCTTCAGCCCGTAAGTGCCGCTGTTCAGATGGTACGTGTCCAGAGTTACCGTCGCGGCATTCCCGGAGACATTGCGCTGCCATTTGGAGCGCAGGCTTCCATCCGAACCGCCGTATGCTTCAAAATCATCAATGCTATAGCTGTCCACTGGCGGAGGAATGAAGGGGCCGTTGCCTGTCTCGCCGTTACTCAGCGCACGCGGATCACTGTATAATGCCTGAATGCTGCTGATTGAGTTTTTATCCGTCAAATACTCTGCCCATGTCATGAAATACACATAACGCGGCTGCTTCTCCCGCAGCATCTGCATATCCGGCAGCTCCCCATTCTCCCCAATGGCTATGGGCCGCCCGCCGCTGAGCTGCACAAGCTTGTTATAATACGTGTCGCGGTAATCGTTGTTGTAGATATCCATAGCCAGCACATCCACATACTCATGGCCGGGATAATACGGGGCCGAATCATACGCCCAGGAGCTTTCCGCATTCGGATTCCATACCCAGATCAGATTATCCAGCCCATGGAGATAGGTGAAGCGGTCGTACATATTCCTCCACATCTGCTTGAACAGCTCCGGCCGCGCACCCCACCAGAAAAATTCAGCATTCATCTCATGATAAGGCCGCCATAGTACTGGAATTCCCTCGTCCTTAAGCTGTTCCAGGTATCCGGCAACCTCGTCCACCTGAGCGGCCCACTGATTGTACAGCGCTGTACCCGGGGTCACAATATCCGTCATCTGCGCCTCCGTCACATCCCCCGTGACACTCTCCCAGCCGGAGGTATTCGGGTCCATCGGCCGGATTTGGTGATACGTCAGCGTCACCATCGTGCCCGCTTGGCCTTTCGCTATCGCTTCATCAATCATGGCCTGCCGCATTGTGCTCATATCCCCGCCTGTATAGTAGGCGAAATCCGAACCCCATAATGCCGGATAATATCCGGTCAGCTCTGCTGCCGTCTCATACCACTGCGCAGGATGCTCGTAATAATTATGCTGGCCCGTATAGACGGCACTCCCCACTGTGGCATACAGGCGGTCCAGCAGAGCTGCCGCTTCTGCCGACGCATTTGGATTAACCGGAGACATGGTCCCGGTTGTTACCTGAAGCGAACTTGCAGCAGAGACAGCAGTTCCTTCACTGACGGCCTGTACCGCTATATCGTATAGACTTTGAGGTGACAGGCCCTCCAGCTTGTAGGCGTATTGCGACTGGCCCGGAACATGTGGAACCGTCAGGCTGCTCCATTCGGCTGCGGAGGTTTTTTTATATAGCAGCTTATACGCTTTTACGCCAAAAGGTCCTGTTGAAGCGACCCATGCCAATTGTGCAGATACACCATCCACAGCGCCCACCGCAAACCCCGTTGGCACACCCGGCGAAAGATCTGCCGGCAGCTCAGGCATTTCCCCGATAAACAGTTGATCCATGAACATATCTCCGCCGCTTGAATTACCTGCATGAAGCTTCAGGTATACCGCATCAGTTACCGTCTGAATCTGCTGCTCCGAACGCGACCATGCCGCTGTACGGTTAGTATAGAGCGGATTTGAAGCGGTAGAGCCTCCCCCATAAACGTCGAGGGTTACCGTGAAGGTACCCGGTGTACTGGTATTGAATCTGCTCCAATACGAGACGAGATAGGAAGTATCGCCTTGAGCGGGTATCTCGGCTGTTGTCAGCGCAGAATGGTTCTGCAGTTGCACCGCATATTGCCCCGAATAAGGATCATAGGTTGTGGTCTGCACCGTCCCTGTGCTCAGCGATGGAGCCACGACTCCGGTTTCGAAATCTCCGTTCAGAATTAGATTCGCTCCCGGGGTAGCTTCCAGCTCCATGACAGCATCTGAGGAATTACCGGCGGTATCCTTCGCCCGCAGCATAATGGCATACACAGAGAACGGATCGAGGTTGTTCAAAGTATAGGTGTACTCTGTAACGTTCGCCTGCTGAGGAATTGCTACTGTACTCCAATCCGGGGCATCCGCCCTTTTGTAGGACAACTGGTAGGCTTCGACACCCATGTCATCCGTGGACTCTGCCCAGACTAGCTTCAGCGAGTCCGGTTCATGCACGGTCTGCCATTTCCCCGGAGTGCTAGGACGTTCAATATCCACATTCTCCCGGATCACAGCATCATCAATGTAATAATCCTTGCTGGTGCTGTTCCAGAAGGAGAGCCGGACATACTGCACACCGGGACCCGGCGTGTAGAGCAGTTGCCGGTACTCCCAGGCGGTAGAACCCGAGAAGTGAAGCTGCTCCTTCGTCTGTGTAGGGCCAAAAGCATCCATATCTATGACAGCATTCGTGACGCCGGTCCCGGCGAATTTGACCCACAATCCGACACGATAGGTTTTACCTTCCTGCACGGCTACTGAGGCTGATGCGCCTCCAGTATTCCGTTTAACCTGGAGGCTTTTTGCTCCCCCATGCTTCTCGGTGGCAGTGACCACCGGACTGCCCCACTTCTCCCACCCCGTATCCCCGGCTTCAAAACCGGGATTGCTGAGCAGATTCTCGCCAGCCGCCCTGGACACGGCTGGCGGCACAACAAGCGATGCGATCAACAGTACTGCAGCGAGCCAACCCTGGAACCATTGCTTACCCGTTCGTGGAACCATTTTTATCAGGCCTCCATTGGGATTTAGCCGGTGGAATTACGATGATAACATCGTCCGGCACCTCCAATGTAAGCGTTTACTATAATAATCAACAAGGTACAGCAGCAACGAAAAGTGTGCTGCAGCAATGATGTCCTGCTTTTATGAAAGATTTGTGTTTTTGTCTATGCTTTGTCTATGATCGTGGAATGAAAAGCCCCGTTCCCGCAAGATACACCAAGCAGTCCTTTGCCCCCGCTATCGAGAGTTATTCCTTTCCAGCGGACCGCGCCGAGTGTTGTCTGATTCCATGCCTCCCAGTGGACGCCGCCATCCCGGCTGCTCACCACCTGTGAGTCCGTCCCGTTCACCACCATCGGCTCACTGGCAAGGATCAGCAGATCTTCGCCATGTTCCCCGGTACCCACGGATAATGCCGAAACATTGAAAATTTCTCCTTCAGCAGCCGGGTACAGCTTGCTCCAGCTCTGGCCGTCATCGCTGCTGCACCATAAGCCTTCCGATATAAAGCCGGCATATAGTTTACCGGGACGATTGAGGGAGTAAGCCACAGCATTCAATACAGAAGCGGGACCGCTTTGCTGGAACGGAAGTCCTTCGCCGATGGATTCCCAGGTATCTCCACCATCAGGAGATTGCCAGATGCCCTCGGTCCATTCGCCCGCCAGAATCCGGCCTTCCCCGAAGGGGCTTGCCGCCAGCAATTGATTGGCTCCGCAAGCATTCTTGACCTGATAGACGACTACGGACAGCAGCTCGGATTCAATCCAGCGCTTCTGATGCGGCAGTTCCACTATATAAGTAGGCGGACGGAATGCCGTTTGCCGCCAGGACGCTCCTCCATCCACGGAACGGTAGATTCCGGCACCTGATGCGACTGGCCCGTCAATATAGGCATAGAAGATGCCGGAGCGCACGCCGTCTTCCCGCAAAGCCTGAACGAACAGTCCCCGGCCCAAGGTCAGCACTTCGCTGGCGCTTTTCCCATCGTCATTGCTGGCGGCAATACATGCTGTCCGGCCCCGGCCAACGAGCCCGTACAGATAGCGCCGATGGTCATCTCTCGCGATAACAATGGCTGTGCTGCCCGAATAATCGGGCAGTCCCGGCAGATCGCGGAAGCTTCGCCCTCCATCCTCTGTTACCTTGGGCGGGTGGTCCGCCATCGTGACACAGAACTTGCCCGGCTGCTGGGGAGCCGCGATTACAGCCTCCATGCAAGTGGTTTCCAGCCCCCGGAAATGCCCTGCCTGCCACGTCCTGCCGCCATCCTCACTAACGGCTACTCCGTACCAATTGGTCAGATAGAGGCGATCTTCCGTGAAACGGTCTACAATGATTTTGGAGATGGCCCAACCCGTTGCGAAAGCCCGCGACCCTCCACCGAAATGGTCCATGTACGCAGGAAAACCGCTCAAATCCTCATCCTTATGCTGCTGAAGCAGCTCCCATTGTTCGCCGCCGTCACCGGATACATACAGCGGAACCGGCGGAACATCCCGCATCTGCGGCCGCAAATCCGGGGCGGTGTAGCATCTCTGCGGCTGATGGAGGTCCCGGATGATGGTGCCGTATCTCTGTTCACCCGGGAGCAGTCCGGTCATGGCGGGCTGCCAGGTCCGCCCGCCATCCTCGCTGCTGCGGATACCCTTCCAGATGCAGGCGGCCATTAGGCGCTGCGGATTCCGGCAGTCAAACGACAGCTCGGCAAAGCTGGGGCCTTCATGCAGCAGCATCCAAGATTCGCCGTGATCGCTGCTGGCATACAATCTGCCTCTTTTGCCCCTGGGGTGATCCTGAAGCAGTCCAAGCACGCCTTCTTCTCCCACCTCGGCATAGTCCATGTTCAAATCGTCATCGCTTATTGTTCCTGCATACAGCACTCCGGGAATGCCGGGATGGAAAACAACACAGCCGAACCGCTCCTCCGGCAGCGGCGTCTGCTTCCAGGTCTCCCCTTCATCCCGGCTTATCCATAAGCCGCCAGTATAACCCCCGGCGGCTACAATCCGCTGGTCGCAAGGATCTGCGGCGATGACCTCGCCGTACATCCTTGTCGGCCCGTTGCCATAGAAGCCCATACCCGTGCAGACTTCCCGCCAGCTATGCCCGCCATCGGCGGATTTGTGTACTGAGCCGTAGAATTTACGGCTTCTCACCTCCCCGGAGCAGCGGAACAGCACCTCCGGGTTATGCGGGCTAATGGCAAAGCTCTGGACCTGGTGGTGATATGCATGGGTCAGCCCCCCGTTCCGGGTTGCCCAGCTAAAGCCCCCGTCAGAGCTGCAGAAGATCCCCGCCACATCACAGCGGGCATATAACACTCCGCTTCGAGACGGATGCTGAATCAGTCCCGTAATATAACCGCCACCGCCCAGCGAAGCCGGGGACCAGGCATGCACCGTATTGTAACCGTTAAGCATGACGATTCACTCCTCCCGTTATCACTCTCTATAAGCTTACCTTCAAGCAGCAGAACCGTGCATCCCTGTGAGCAACGAATTCTGCCGCCAAGCAAAGAAGGTTGAATAGCTTGCCAGTTCAGGCAGTTCAATTCACCGGAGCTTGAGCGTTTGCCCTGAACAGACGCACATGCGAAACAGCGGTAGCCAAGAACGAAATAATAACGTCCCAGACTACCGCTGTTATATTGAACTATCGTGTCCCGAATGTCAGAAAATATTCCCAGGTTCGGGCAACCCGCCGCCTACTGTTCTACCAGTACGCCGTCCTGCAAATGCAGCACCCGGTCGCACCATTCCAGCATCCGCTCGTCGTGGGTCACCATAACAGCCGCTTTGCCTTCGTTCTTCACCTCGTCTGCGATCATGCGCACAACCTCTTTGCCGCGGCTGTAATCGAGGCTGGCTGTCGGCTCATCCGCGAACAGAACCGCCGGCTTGTTCATCCACGCTCTGGCAATCGCCACCCGCTGCTTCTCGCCGCCGGAGAGCTTCTCGGGATAATGGTTGCGCCGCTCCCAAATGCCCAGCCGCTTCAATAGATAGGCTGAACGCTCCTTTGCTTCTCTGGTACCAAGCTTCGCCAATCTGGCTACGTACAGTAATTGCTCCTCTACTTTCAGATACGGAAGAAGCTGTGCGCTTTGGAACATAAAGCCGATTTTTTGCAGCCGCAGTTCAGTCAAAGCGCCTTTATCCTTATTGCCCAGCGGCTCGCCGTCGATGTAGATTTCCCCGCTGGTCGGAGTCAGCAGCGCTCCTGCGGCGGAGAGAAAGGTGCTTTTACCGGAGCCTGAAGGCCCCAGTACAGCAACAAATTCACCTTCCTTTACGGTAAGGTCAAGAGACTTAAGAATGGTCATTGCCCCATCCCCGTCACCATAGGTATGTGTCACTTGCTTCATCATCAGTTTGGCGCTCATGCTCCAGTCCTCCCTATCGCTTCCAAGGCGTCTACTTTAGCTACTCTGGCTACGGAAATTAGCGAGCCTAACAGGGACATACCCACAAACAGCACACTGGTCAGCACAATCGTCCGGCCTTCCAACTGAAACGGCATCGAATCCGGCAGCCCCATATTCATTCCATAGGTCAGCAGCAGGCTGACCGCCAGACTGGCAACGGAGAGGATCAGCACCTGACCGACGACACTCCAGGCCAAATAGGACATTTTCGTCCCCATTGCCTTCAGGATGCCGAACTGGCTGGACTTCTGGATCGTGATCACATAGAAGAATACCGCAAGCACGAACCCGGCGATTACGAACAGGAACACGATCATCATCAAGAGAGAATTCTGTTCCGCGGAATAACCGGGGATGCTGGCGATCGCCTGCTTTTGCGTAATGACCTCCACATTGTCCAGCTTGCTTGTGATCTGTGTGGCCTGGCCGGAAGTAGCCTTGAGCGCAATTACATTAAAAGGAACCGTCTGGGCGCTGCTGCCGCCCTGTCCTGTACCCTGTCTCATCGCCTGCCAGTCCAGATTGTTGATGTACACGACAGGAGTATGGCTGTAGGAGCTGTCTTTCACAAAACCGGCTACCTTAAAGGTCAGCCCGGTAGCTTGATCCTTCACCAAGCTGCCGATGCTGATTCCCGACTCCTTGAGCTTCGAATCCACAACCGCGCTGCCGGTAATCTCATTGGTAATGCCAGCACCCTCTACCACCTTTGGAGCCAGCATACCGTCCATATCCACGGCAAAATAAGTAATGTCCGCCTTCACATCGGCACCGTCCGCCGTAATCGTGCTCATCTGCACCGCCAGCGGTGTTGCATGCTTGTCCCCGGCAATCGAACGGGCGGCGGCAAGCTCGGTATCACTTAATTGGGAACGTCTGAACGTATGATCAGCGTCGCTTTGCACGGCAAAATAGTTCGCGGGCATATTTTCCACGGCTGAAATATTGGCATAGGCAAGGCCCCTGGCCAGTCCGGTCACGAACAGGACCAGAAACGAGACCAGCAGCATAATGACCATTATGAGGCTGTAGCGTGCTTTGGAGTGCCTCATCTCCCTTATCGCCAAAAACATGTAACCACTCCTTCTGCTCTGTATGACCACAGTTTAGAAGGTGAAAATGAACGCAGTATGAATAATAAATTACAAGAACGGCAGTGTCACCGTAAAGGTTGTCCCGGTCCCCGGTGTGCTCGCTGCTTCGATGGTGCCTCCATGCACCTCGATGATTTTACGGGCTATCGCAAGCCCCAGGCCGGTGCTGTTGCTGTCGCGGGTTCGCGCCTTGTCTACTTTGTAGAACCGGTCAAAAATCATCGGCAGTTGATCCGCCGGAATTCCCTCGCCCGTATCTGCTACTGTAACAATGCAGCTTTGATCCGAGACACGCGCCGCTATGGCAATGGAACCGCCAGCAGGGGTATATTTTACCGCATTGGACAAAAGATTCATCCACACCTGATAGAGCAGATTCGAGTCGCCTTCAAGCGTGATATCCGCCACATGCAGCCGTACAGCAAGCTCCTTCTCCGTCAGCCTCCACTCCATAATCTGCACAACCTGGCGCAACTGCGCACGGAGGTCAAAACGCTTCTTGTCCAGCGCATTCTCATCATAATCGAGCGACGACAAGGTGAGCAGTTGCTTGCTCAGCATGGATAGTCTGCGGCTCTCCTCCTCAATGATGGACAGGTACTCCACTCTCTGCGGGTCCGGCAGCGTGCCGTCCTTAAGCGCGTGGGCAAAGCCCTGAATAGAGGTCAGCGGCGATTCGATTTCATGCGAGACGTTGGCGACAAATTCCTGCCGCGCCCGGTTCGTCCGCTCCAGCTCCCGGCTCATGATCATAAAGTGGGAGGCCAATTGGCCGATTTCATCCCGCCGCGCGGTATAGAGCTTAATATCGTACCTGCCCTTGGAGATTTTCTTCGTCGCTTCGGTCAGCCGGGTGATCGGTTTCACCACATGAAGGACAGTAATCAGAACGAAGATCAGACTGAACAGAATTGTAAAAGCAATCAGCACCGCAAAAAAGATCCGCAGCTCGCCGAACTGCACCTCCGCATCCGGACGCATAAACAGCGCATAGGTCTGGCCGTTCATACGTATGGGCACCCCTATTGTGTTGCTAAGCTGATTATCGAAGAATCCGGTAATAAACGCCTTGCTTGGAAAGTCCGCTACGCCATGATAGATGCCGCCGGCCAGTACCTTTTGCAGCACTCCCTCTTCCAGATCATTTTTGCGGAAAGGCAAGCCATAGAACCGTTCATCGCCCTGATCATTCGAGAGATATATTTTGTAGCCCAGGGAGGCGGTGCTTTGCAGATATTCCTCTGCCGTATCCGGGTGGTCCCCGATAAACTGCTGCACCCCGGTGGTCATTTCGGTCAGCTTGGCGTCGTTCTGCGGTTTGACTGCAGCCTGATAATAGGCGTTGGATACGAGAAAGCCCAGCAGGCTGCTGATCACAATCACCGAGCAGAACAATATACTCATTCTTACATAGAGGGATTTCATAGGTTTACCAGCTCGACTTTGTAGCCGATGCCCCGTACAGTGCGGATGGTAAAATCATTGCCGTAATCGCTGAACCGGTCACGCAGGCGTTTGATATGTACATCCACCGTCCGCTCGTCACCCTCGTAATCCGCTCCCCACACCAGCTCAATCAGCTCACTGCGCGAGAATAGACGCCCCGGATACTGTGCAAGCTGTGACAGCAGCTCAAATTCCTTCACCGGCAGCAAAAGCACCTCCTCACCGCTGCTGATCTCATAATTCTTACGGTCAATCACCAGTGAATTGAGGCGGATCTTGTCGCTTGCAGCCACCGAATACCGTCGGAACAGCGCCTTGATGCGGAACAGCAGCTCCTCCGGCTCAAAGGGCTTGGTCACATAATCATCCGTCCCGCGCAAATATCCCTGCTCCTTATCGCTGAGCTGCTGGCGGGCGGTAAGCAAAATAACCGGAATATCATACGTTTCCCGAATGTGCTGACACAGCTCCAGCCCGTCAATATGCGGCATCATCACATCCACCACCGCAAGATCGACAGTGCTTCCCTTCATCAGCTCTATCGCTTCCCGCCCGTCGGCGGCTTCTACAGCCAAATAACCATCCCTGGTTAACACATGCCGCAGCAGCGTGCGGATATTCACATCATCATCGGCTACCAATATCTTCTTCATTCCTTCACACTCCCCGATAAATCCCTGCATAGCTGTCCTCATCGTAGCAACATTGGCCCGATTAGACAACCAAGGCTGCTAATTCCGGGGATTAACAAAAGGCAATATGCTCATCTTAAGCGCAGTTACAGGGCGTCCCATCAAACGCTGCAAATCCTCTGAGACAGACACCGTATCAATGCTGCTCACAAAATTGTATATCCAGTGCTGAGCTGCGGAATCCTCCACATGAACCACCGGTTTACCGGCAAGCTCTGCAAGCGCCTGTGCCAATTCGGTAAAGGTCCATGTCTTCGGTGCAGCCAGCTCATAAATCTGCCCCTCATGCCCGCTTCCGGCAAGTATTTGTGCGGTTGCCAGCGCAAGATCGCTGCGGGTAACGGCATTGAACCGCCAATCTCCGGGTAACGCCCGGAGCACACCGCTGCTTATCGCCTCGTTCAACCCGAGCACACCCACGAAATCAATGTACAGCGCATTCCGCACAAAAGTATAACTAAGCCCTGAATCGAGGATCGCCTGTTCCGTCTGCGCGTGTACATTACCCGCTGCCTTATTGCCATGCTGCGGAAAAGCAAAGCCGGTATAAAGGATATGCGCAACTCCTGCTTTCTTAGCTGCTTCCACTACGTTAGTGTGCTGCGTGATCCGGACAGCATCATCCGTATGCGGGCTGGAAATCAGCAGCAGCCTGGATACCCCCGCAAAAGCTTCCTCCAGCGACTCAGGCACATCATAATCTACGCGGCGAAGCCCGATTCCCCGTTCCTTAAACGCCTTCCCCTTGTCAAGCTGGCGCATACCGGCAATGATCTGCTCTGGCGGAACCTGCTGCACAAGCTGTTCTATAATCAATTGTCCAAGCTGGCCTGTGGCTCCGGTAATCAGGATTGTCATATTTCGTTCCCACCTTCAATGTTAATTTAGTTAAGCTATTAACTATCATTTCAGAGGTACTGCTGAGCATTTGCATCGGGATTGTTTCAGATTGTAGCTGCAACGAATTTCTCAACCGTAAGCTAAAGCATCCACCTGAATGTTCGGACAATCTTTGTCATTGCCGGGATCACTTTGCAGCTTACCAATCATTGCAGCTTGCCTTACTACACAAATTACTGTCTGTTCAGCTTGCTCAGCAGCGACATCAGTTGTCTTAACTCCTCTGCGTCCAGCCGGTTCATCTTCTCCGCAATGGCAATGCGGTTCCCGGGAAGCTGCTGAGTCAGTAGAGTGCGTCCTGCTTCAGTAAGTGAAATAATCGTCTTCCTCCCGTCTTGGACATGCTCGGCCCTGCTAATGAATCCATCCCTCTCCAGCGGCGTCAGCAACAGGCTGATATTCGCCTTGGTAACCCCAATCCGTCCGGCTAGCACCGAAGGAAGAATGGCTCCGCCTTGCCGGGCAATCTCCACCAGCACACGGATTCTTGCACCGTTCAGCCCTTGCGACTGCCAGTATTTCTCGGATACCGCCACCAGATTCGCCGTCGTCTCCACCAGAGCAAAAAATGCCTCATTAGGCGCGGGCAGGTCCAGCACAAGCTGCTGCAAATCGTCTATCTCTGTTTTTTCATTTCCCATGCTGTCTTCTTGCATTCTGTCCATTGATATTGTTCCTCTCCATTTAGTTAATAGCTTAACTATATTGAAATAAAGGTAACTTATCCCGCGGCGAATGTCAAAGGAATGTTTGGACAGCCGCTGCCGCCTGCAGATTTCATGATTTAAACCGCTCTTCGCGGTGGAAATCCGCAGACAGCCTATTGATACGGCCAGCTTTCCTACGGAAAGCTCTCAGGCGGACGCTCTCGCTCCGTAAGTATCCAATCTTCCCCTACGCCACTTATTTAGAAGATAAAAAGGCCGAACGGATGCCTGCCTGTCAAACCAGGACAGGGTTGCCGTGAATGGACTCCTCTCCATATTGCTTGCTGCCTTCCAGCATAATCTCCAGCTTGATCAGCTCGGAGCGGCTGGCCAGACGGATCGGAGGTCCCCAGGTCCCATAACCGGAGGAGACGACTACATGCATGTTATCCTTGCGCAAGTAACCCCAGTCCAGCTCAAACAGCCGTTTCGTAATCCAGTGATTGGGGGCAATTTGCCCGCGGTGCGTGTGACCGGAGAGCAGAACATCTACCCCTGCCTTGGCTGCCAGGTCAAATCCGGTTGGCTGATGGTCCATCATAATGACAGGACGCGAGAGATCAAGTCCCTCCAGCAAGGATGCTACGCTTTTCCGTCCTCCGGCCTCCATGGACTCCGCAGTTTTGTCTTTCCGGCCAACAATATAAAGACCTGCCGTTTCCACTACCTCATCCTGCAGCACTTTGATGCCGATACTGTTCATGAGTTCCGTGTATTCAGCGATAGAGCCGCCGTAATATTCATGATTGCCCAGCACCGCATATACACCGTAACGCGCCTTGAGCTGCTTGATCTGCTCACTCATCCGGTTGCGGATAAACGGCTCAATGCTGTCATCCAGCACATCCCCGGCGAGCAGGATGATATCCGGCTGCATCCGGTTGATTTCCGCAACCATTTTGCGCAGATGGCGGTTGCCGACAATGTTGCCCAGATGCAGATCGGAAGCGACAGCAACGGTAAGCGGAGCGCTCGTTCCAATGGACTTGCCGATCTGCAGCGGATGCTTGCGCACGACTGTGCTCCAGGCATTGCGTGAGCCCCAAATCAGGAAGACGGCAAGCAGGACCACCAGCGTTGCTCCAGCCTCAGCGATAAAGGCAGAGCGTTCAACGCCCATCAGCCCCAGCACCCCATACAGCAGATCAGTAAGCGGCAGCATAATAACGGCAAACTCCATGCAAGCCAGATAATAGGAGCCGACAACCTTGAACAATCTGCCTACAGGCTTCACCGCCCGCGGCCAGGGAACCATCCCGATCATGTAGGCAAAAGCAACGAGCAGAAAAACAGGCCAATACACCGCGGCCGAAATACCCGGCAGCGAGTAATCAAGCAAAACCCAAAGATGGAAGCCAATGTAGACATTCACAAGTCCCAGCACAAGCAGCATGACCAGACCCGAAGCGAGCATACGCAATATTTTCATGATTCCACTCCTTTAGCCCACAGTTTATCTATTCGTTCTACCTCAAATCATAACACAAAGTATTTGACGAATATAAACTCTGCCCGGGGGATGAGATAAACCTGCCGCTCCATACCTACATTCCTTAAAAAAAGCAAAAAAAAGAAAATGCCCTGCGGCATCTTCATCTTTTTATATCCAGGTTATACAGCTTGGTTGCCCTTATTGGCAATGCATTCACCGATCAGCTTATCACATTTGTTAATATGATTGAGCAGCCAGTCCGTCAATGTACGGTTCAGCTTGATCGTGGAAAGTACGGATACACCCTTCGCCTTTACGCTTTCTTCCAGTTCCAGTACGGTTTTTACAAACTCGGCATGGGTCTTGCGGTGCTCGGCCAGTTCGGGGAAATCGATCTCCTCCATCAATTCTTCCTCGTTGCCGAAATGCTCAAGCGTGTACTCCTTCAGAAACTTCAGGGTTTCTTCGATTTTTTCTTTTCCCTGCTGGTTCGTGCATGCTTCAAAAAACTCGTTCAGCTTCGCAAGCAACTGTCTGTGCTGGCAGTCAATCCGCTCCACTCCAATTTCGTAAGATTCCTTCCAGTTAATCACTGCCCCACCCTACCCTCTACCATAATTTACATTTGACAAGCTTAACTAATTCTCTACTTATCTGCATAAAAGTTCTATAAACAACATCACACGACAAGGTGCAACAAAATATTGGTCTGTACTACATACAGGTATGGATGGGAATGTCATTTACAGTTAGGCTCGCGGAGGAGTACTATTAGGTCACAGTAAAGAAGCAGCTCTGCTGCTCTCCGATGGAAAGAAGGTACACTATGTGGGACAGATACTTCGGTAAAAACGCTGGACAGCCGTTGTTTACTCGCAAAATCTCTGGAATTGGCTGGAACCTAAATCCCAACCACCCGCTCACTTGGCTGATCATGCTTGTTGCACTGGTAATTATAGTATACTCTGTATTCACGCACTAGCACTGATTGCACGCTATGAGCCAAGGGTTATGACCGGTTATGCTCTCCCTGCAATAGATCCTCCCGCAGATTCGTCAGGATCTCTCCTAACCAGTTAGTGCCGCGCCAGGTCGCTCTGCTGCGGATACGACAGTCATCCTCGGCCAATCCAACACCCCAAATCCGGTCCGTTGGGCTGGCCTCCACTAGTGTAGTCCCCTTAGTACCCAGCAGGATCTTCAGCAGCTCCTCATTCTGAAGGAATTTTTCCTTATTGCCTTGGTAGACAATCTCTTTGCAGTGCTTATCCCATACAGCTTTATCGAAGCCGCTCACATTCCTTCCCAGTTCCTTCTGCTCCCTGGGGGTTCTGGCCCTTAAGATCTGCTTGGCTATTTCTTCATCCTTAAATAATCGTGCTTTGCCATACATCATGTACTGCTCCGCGCAATCGAACAGATTTCCCTCCACCGTAAAACTGCAGGGATACCACTGTGAAAATGGCGATGCGCTCCGGTAAAAATAAGTAAATTGCTCCATTAGTAACTCTCCATTCTACATTAATTCAAATCCTGGTTCACGTTATAGCGGTATAGCTTCGAAGGCCGATGACCGGCATCCTTGGTGAATTCCTCTGTCTCAGTCACGCTGCCCGCGATTTTGCGGCGGAAGGCGGCAGCGAGCAGCTCTTTGCCCAGAATAATCTCGTAGACCCGCTGAAGCTCGGACAAGGTGAACAGCGGCGGCAGCAGATTGAAAATAATACCGGTATATTCCACCTTGCCGCGCAGGCGTTCGATGGCATATTGAATCATCTTCAAATGATCGAAGGCGAAGCCGTCATTCTCCGCAATTTCACGTTCAACCCGCCGGACGTGGCCTTGAACGGTTTCCGTAATTTTTACCACACCTGTCAAGGTTGTGCTCTCATTCGTCAGGGTAATGCGTATCCGCTGTTCCTGCTTATAGCCGTTTGCCTGATCTTCGCGGCTGGCCTCAAGCACATCATAAGACACCTTGAACCAATCCGCTGCATCGGCGTCATCCCCAGCCTGTACATTCAGGGCCGTGCGGTCAACCAGCGCCATGTAAGCGCTGCTGATGACACGCATCCGCGGATCACGCTGGACCTCTCCCCAGGTATAGAGCTGCTCCATGTAAATATTGTCGATGTTCGTCTCCGTGAACAGCTCCCGGCGGGCAGCATCCTCCAGGCTCTCATCCACAGAGACGAAGCCGCCCGGCAGCGCCCATTGTCCGAGATAAGGGTGCTCCCCGCGCTGAATCAGCAGAAGCTGCAGTGATTTCTCGGACAGCTTGCGGTAATTATTCTGCGCCTGCTCCATGACGGTAAAAATAAGCATGTCAACGGTTACGGACGGACGCTCATATATCCCGGGATTATACTTTTCTAAATATTGCTGCTCGGTTAAGCCGTTTCGGTCCGTTTTTGCTCGTTTGGTCATATGCTGACTCCTTTACTTTCTTTGATTATTCTCAATTATTATCATAGTGTTATTATCATAATGTTATTATAGACAAAGTTAATCGGCAGCACAACAAAAAAAAGCCTGATTCCTCAGGCTTCGGCTTCTATAATCAGTTGAATTTTAGATTTTCATATAGGGTCTGGTCGTAACTGCGGGGAATGTTTGGACTTCCGGCCGCTGTTGTCTGCATTATTACCGCACTTCTACCCTTTTTATGTTTTCTTCAATTCAACTTTTATAGCGAACTCCTCGTATGCATCTATACAGGCTCTATATGAACAAGAACATTCGCCACCTGGTGCCGGTCCTTCAACTGACCTTCAATTTCTTCGGTAATGTCATGGCTCTGGACTACATTCAGCGTGGAATCTACCAGCACCGTTGTATCAACCAGGACGTTATTGCCGTGTATCCGGGCTTTGATATCCTTAATGGATTCAACACCATCAACTTCAGCCACAGTCTGCTTCATCAGTTCCAGCTCTGAGGCATCAAATCCGTCAGTAAGGTCATGAGAGGACTTGCGGAATATATCCCAAGCTGTCTTGCAGATCAAGAGTCCAACTATCGTACCTGTCAGCGGATCAAGCCAAGGCAGACCAAACTGCGAGCCGATAATTCCGACAAAAGCACCGATACTTACAAGCGCATCCGAGCGGTTATCCTGTGCCACTGCATGCATGGCATTGCTGCTCAGCGCACGGGCCAAACGGATGTTGTATATGTAGACTACGAACATAACCAGGGCACAACCTGCAGCCGTCCAAGCGGCAATGAGATCAGGAGTCTCCAGAGCGGGCTGAATAAATTTGTTCGCACTCTGGTACAGAACCTGGATGCCTACAGCAATCATGATAAAAGAAGCAACGAGCGCTGCTATGGTCTCCGCTCTGTAGTGGCCATATCCGTGATTGGAGTCAGGCGGTCTTCTCGAAATCCGGAGTCCGACCAGAATCGCAATCGACGCTATAATATCCGTACTGTTGTTCAATCCGTCGGCAAGCAGCGCCTGCGATCCCGAGACCGTTCCGATAAATAATTTGACCGCAGACAGCAGTATGTAGGCAAATAAGCTTAGCCAAGCTCCTTTTTCGCTCTGTTTAATTTGGCTGTAGTTTTCCAAAAAAAGAACCTCCAAAAAATAGTATACTTCCATACTACACGCTGACCTTCGGGTGGGTCTAGAGAAACAGTGTTGCCGGACAGCGCAAGTGTTAACCCTGCCAAATAGAGTTGGAAGGCCGGAAGTGTTTTGCAGGTCGTAACATTGTTTGCCTCTGTTCAACTTTCACTATAAAATAAAAAAACGGATACCCTCCCCAATAGGAAAGTATCCGTTCCGGCTGTAAGCTGCCGGGATGAAGCGGCTCAAAAGAGCTGCTGATTCTGTTGCTTATTCGGCTGGAGCAGTGAAGGTGCGGGCGGCAAATTCTGCATCCAGCATGTAGAAGGCGTTGCTGTCGGTTTCGATACGTTTCAGCTTGGCGATAATATTGCTGAACAGCGCTTCTTCTTCAACCTGCTCATCAATGAACCACTTCAGGAAATAGATCGTTGCATGCTCACGCGCGTCCAATGCCAGGTCAGCAAGATGATAGAATCGTTTGGTGTTCTGCTGTTCATGGGCGAAGGCATGCTCGAATGCATCCAGCATCGAGGTATATTCGTTTTTCGGCTCAGGCAGTGCCGCCAGGGTCGCACGGTAGTCGCGGTCATTAAGGAATCTGTAGATCTTCATCGCGTGAAACCGTTCTTCTTCGGCCTGAATCAAGAAAAAGTTGGCGAAGCCATCCAGACTTTCACCGGAACAATACGCGGCCATCGCCAGATACACATGGGCAGAGTAAAACTCAAAGTTCATCTGTTCGTTAAGCGTGTTCACCAATTCTTCTTTCATTGACACGTCACCTCATCCTATTAATTTGTAATTACAGTAAGCAAGTCTTTATGTAAAAGTCCCCTTTATCTTATCATTACTGCTTGTTATTCAGCAATCGAAAGGAAGGGTATTTTCAAATGATCGGGTCAGACTGTAAAGCTCTCATTTCGGCTGTGGCCCTCACCAGTCTATTCCTGATTGGCGGCTGCAGCGGCAGTGCAACTTCCAATACTGCTTCGCCTGGGGAGGCGGTGCCCCAACAGACCGTTGCTGCGGTTCCCTCCCCTTCCAGAGCCGCGCTCCCAACTCCGGTAGATACAGCGTCTCCCACGGCTTCTGGTTCCACTGAAAATGGTGCTCAAGAGGCGATCACAGAGCAAATAGCCGGTATGACACTGGAAGAAAAAATCGGCCAGATGCTTCTTGTCGGCATTGAGGGTACAGCGCTTGACGACCGGGCCAACAAGATGATTGCCGAAGACAAGGTTGGCGGAATCATCCTCTACGCGGATAATATTAAATCCCTGAAGGGTATGGTCAAGCTAACCAATGACCTGAAGCGGAGCAATGAAGGCAATCCCGCCCCTCTCTTCATCAGCGTAGATCAGGAAGGCGGCAAAGTCAGCCGGATGCCGGATGAATATGCCGTGATCCCCGCTAACGGAAAAGTCGGCGCGACCGGCAATGCCGAGGCTGCGGGAATGATGGGCAGGCTGCTGGCCAGGGAGGTGCTGTCCGCCGGTTTTAACATGGACTTTGCTCCGGTGCTTGATATTAACAGCAACCCGGACAATCCGGTGATCGGCGACCGCTCGTTCGGCAGTACCGCGGACCGGGTAACGGCGCTTGGCCTTGCCGAGCTGAAGGGAATTGAGAGCGAGGGCGTGATTCCGGTGGTCAAGCATTTTCCCGGACACGGCGATACCTCCGTCGATTCCCATCTGGAGCTTCCGGTTGTGAATAAAACAACAGCTCAACTGGCGAAGCTGGAATGGCTGCCCTTCCAGGCTGCGTTCAAGGAGCAAGCGGATGCAGTCATGGTAGCGCATATTCTTTTTCCGAAGCTTGATCCCAAGCTCCCAGCTTCCCTGTCCAAGGTGATCATCGGAGCGCAGCTTCGCGGACAGATGGGCTTCAATGGAGTTGTCATCACCGATGATCTGACTATGGGGGCCATCGCCAAGAACTACAGCCTGGCTTCCGCCGCAGTGGATACGGTGCTCGCAGGCAGCGATATTCTGCTGGTTGCCCACGAATACAGCAATGAGCAGGTAGTGCGTAAAGCGCTGCTGACTGCTGTGGGAAGCGGAGATATTCCAGAATCTAGAATAGATGAGAGCGTCTACCGCATACTGTCACTCAAGCATAAGTATCAGCTTACCGACAATCCTGTCGCCGTTCCCGACCTTACACGATTGAACCAGGACATCAAAGCCTGGCGCAACACTTTGTAAGATTTTTTGGTTAATAAGTCTAGTTATTTAACAGAATCAGCCTGCTTCAGCGGAAAACTGAATTCCGTTGAAACAGGCTGATCTTCCATTAGGAACTATTGCAGAACTACAGTGTCCCCCGGCTTGAGTCCAGAGACAACCTCAGTTTTCTCCGTGGTTTCAATGCCAATCTTGATCTCCTTGCGTTCATATTGGCTATTTCCTTTGTCCAGCATAACAAAAGCCTTGTCTCCCTCGTGGATGACGGCAATGCTGGAGACTACAGTGGCTTTTTCCTTGCGCAATGTCTCGATATCCCCGCTAAGGCTGAGACCGCCGATCAAATGCTCTTCCGGCTGCAGAGAAATTACAACCTCGAATTGCGGTACTTGTCCAGCCGTGTTCTGGCCGGTGGTAGTGGTGGCGAATTTCGAGACCTTGGTCACCTTGCCTGCTATGGTTAAGTCCTTCATGGCAGTCATTTTCACCTTGACCTGCATGCCCTGCTTGATGCGGAAGATGTCCTGCTCTCCCACAAGAGCGATGAATTCGAGCTTGCCCAGGTCAACAATTTTACCGATGTATTGATTGTCCGTAAGCATTTGAGGACGTTCGGTGCTGCTGTCATACAGAAAAATCCCGGTTGCAGGAGCATGATACACGGCGGTTTTGAGCTTTGCTTTCTTCTCGGCAAGCTCCCGTTCCTGTATGGCGGAATTGGCCTGATTCAGTTCATCCGTCAGTCGCGCTGTTTCCTGGGTTGCAAGTGCCTTCAGCCGTTCAGCTTCAGTCCCTATCGGAGTCGCGGAGGTATCTTCCTGCTGGCTGACAAAAGCGTTCAGCTCCGCCTCCAGCTTCGCTTTGCGGATGGCTGCCTCAGTTGTGGCAATCTCGTTTTCCAGAGCCGACTCATCCAGCGTGAACAGCACATCCCCTTTCTTCACCTGTCCGCCGTTCTCCACCTTCCACTTTGTTACCTTGGATGCATAAGGTGCATAGACCAGCGTTTCCTCCTGGTATTTCGACTTTCCTTTGACCTGAACAGTGCTCGTAACCGTCTCTTGGGTAACAGGGAAGCTAATCACCTGCGGAGGTTCTACAACAGCCGCCGGCTCCTCTCCCTTAAAGACTTTGGTGTACAGGAGATAGCCTGCAGCACCAATGATTCCGACGATGATAATCCACTTCACGGTCCTCTTTATAATCCTTTTCATTGTTTCTGCTTCCTTTCAACTGGAAATACAAGAAAGTATAAGTTCATGGCTAATCACGCTTAATCGCTGTGAGCGCATCGGTCCTGGAGGCACTGATCGCCGGATAGATCCCTGAGAGCACTCCGGTCATAATCGCGAACGCCAAACCAATCGGAATCGTCACCAGCGGGATGAAAAAGGACAGGCCATCTCCAGAACTGCTTACGAGCTTGTTCAGTCCCATAATGATCAGATAAGAGAACAGCACACCCAGCAAACCGCCCAGCAGTCCAAGCAGAGCCGCTTCCGTGATGAACATATTGCGGATCTGCCTCATATTGGCGCCGAGCACCTTCATAATCCCGATCTGCCGCCGGCGCTGATGGGTTGACATGGTCATGGCCACGATAATTGAAATAGAAGCAATGACAAGGATGAATACGCCGATGCCAAGGGCCGCCATTTTGATCATGTCAAATTGCTCCTTGAGCTGATCCATTTGGTACAGATTGTCGTTCGCATTTAATGAGAGCTTCTTAATCAGCTCTTCCACCCGCTTGATGTTATCCATGCTGTCCACCTTCACGGTGATGGAGTTGTAGCTTCCTTCTTCCACGGATTGAACGGTTGCGTCGCTATTGAAGCTTAGCTCCTTTTGGAGCTGTGCGGCTGTCTCCAGAGACACATACATGATCTTATCGTAGGTTGCCCGGTCATCACTTGTTCCTGAAGGAGTGGCCAGAATCCCGCTCACTTGAAGCGGAGAGCTAAGCTTGACTGCTGGCTGTGTGGAGGACGAGCTGTAGTCCTGCGCCTGCAGTTGAACCTTCTGACGATACATCTCTGAAGGCACCACCATGAGGTTGTTGTACTGGTTCATTACATCCTGGTTGAAGGGATCGTTATTCATCGTTTCGAAAATCTTTTGCCGGGTCTCAAGGTCAATTAAGCCCAGGGTCGCCCCGCGGTTCAGGACAACCATACCTGCGAGGTCCGACGGTCCGCCTTGCTTGAAGGTCTTGTCATATTTGGTCAGCATGCGCAAATCCGTTGCGATAACCTGAACGTCCGTAATCTTGTTATCGACGGTAAGCATCTGCATATAGCCCGTATCCTGAAAAGGCGCTGCGGCAACCACGTGATTAAGACCCTGTATGATCTTCAGCTTCTGGAAGGTCAGCTTGCCGGGATCAAGGTTGCTGCTCGTACCTGAAGATGAGCCGCTGCTTCCCTTTGAAGAAGGAATGCCGCCGCCCGGAGTGACCGTAATTTCATCCATCTTGAAATTACGGTTCACTTCATTGGTCACATAGACCTGAGCGGATTGTCCGATGCTTAGTGCTGCAATAATTGCGGCGCAGCCGATGGAAATCCCGGCCATACACAATCCGGTAACCACCTTGCGCCGCTTGACCTGATCCCAGGCCATGCGGGAAATATCCCTGATTTTCACGGATTCCCCTCCTCTGCGAGCTCCGTTTCCACCGCTGTCTGCTGTCCGTTAATCAGATATCCGTCGCGTAGCGAGAAGGTACGCTGCATTTGGTCCGCCACTTCCTGCTCGTGGGTTACAACAATAAATGTGGTCTTCATCGTTTGATTCAGCTTCAGCAGAATGCTGATGATTTCCTCCTCCGTTTTGGTATCCAGGTTCCCGGTGGGCTCATCCGCAAAGATGACGGAAGGCTCGGTGATCAGCGAGCGGGCAATACTTACACGCTGCTGCTGTCCGCCCGATAGCTGTGAAGGGAAGAGATTCGCCTTGTCGGGAAGCCCCACCTGCTCCAGCAGGGCCAGCGCCTTCTGCTTGCGGATGGAGGGAGATACCGACTGGAATACCAGCGGCAGCTCTACATTCTCCCTTACAGTAAGACTGGTAATCAGTTCGTACGCCTGAAAGATGAATCCGATGTGCTTGCGGCGGAATTCGGCAAGCTTGTTCTCGCTCATCCGGACGATATCCTGATCGGCAATGTAAATATGGCCTTCAGTCGGCTTCATGAGACCCGCCATCAAATTCAGCATTGTAGATTTGCCGGAGCCCGAGCTGCCCAGAAGGGCAACCATTTCCCCCTTTTTTACGTTAAAGCTGATTTCGTGAAGGACCTTGGTCCATTCATTGCCGGTCTTAAAGGAATGTGTAATTTTATCGACTCGCAACATAAAAGCTGCTCCTTCTTATACTGTGATAGATGGAACCCTTGTTATTTCTCAGTGGCCGGCTTCTCAGTGACTGGTTTCTCAACGACCGGCAGCGGTTCATAGGTCAGGAAATAAGTCTGGTTGCCCAGCTCAATCCGCTCGCCCTGGAATTCATCATACAACGTAATTTTGTAAGAACCGCCTCCAATCTTCTTGTACAGGCTTCTGACAATCGTTGTGGAGTACGTATTGTTGTCGCCTTCTGTCAGGTCTGTGCCAAGAGTGAGCGATTTCTCCGTGGACTGGCCGTAAGGATCAGTGATTTTAACGATCAGCTTATGACTCAGTGCTTGCGTATCATAGGTGCGGTCCTGCATCAGATTGTAATTCAGTACAATGCTTATGGTGTCACTGCCCTCCGTAATTTTGCCGTCCGAGCTAAGCACCGTCAGGATATACGGATACAGCGAGATTCTCGACAGATCCTTCGCCGGAGTGACCGTCTGCGGAGTAAGCTTCAGCGAGGCAATATTGATATATCCGGTTGCTTCCTGACCAGACTCGCTAAGCTTGCTGCCGATAATTCCGGGACCTAGATACATAGAGATTTCCGAGGTTGCCACCGATTTCGGAATCTTGGTCCAGAAGGTAATCAATTGCTTGCCTCCGGGGGCCGCAAGCCCCGTAGTCTGGGCAGGCTGCGCTTCATAGAACTGTCCGTCCGTGGTTTGATAATAGGCCTGCATACGGGCTAGTGCGCTTTGTCTCTTTTCCTCATTGCTCATCAGCAGCTCCGTATAGATAATTTTGAAGTTCCCGCCGCCCGGATAGACGATGGTCCTGTTCTCCTGAAGCTTGGCGTTTTTACCTTTGCCTGAAACCGTGTAGCTGCCTCCGCGTTCAATGGAAGGAATGTCGTTGATTGCACTGTTTGTGGTCAGCGACAGGAACGGCAGCTTCTCCTCGTTTACTGTAGTGTACATGCTGATGTTCATTGAATCGAAGTTTTCGGCATATGGAATTTTGGTGATGATGGAGATTTCAGCGGTTTTTCCCGGGGCCAGTTCTTGGGAATCCTTATCCAGCAGCAGGTCTGTGGAAGCGGACAAATCCAGATTTCCCACCTTCAGCGCACCCTTCAGCTCCGGCAGGGAAAGTGTTACAGCCTGTGTATTGGTCAGGTTTACTTTGGCTACAACGATATCGTCATCCTTCCACGGGTAACGCTGAATCGACTGCAGGCTGTAGGAGAAGGAACCGAAAGGCGTGGTGGTCCGATACTCCTGCCCTTTCTGGATATCGGCACGAGGCATATACGGAATGGTGAAATAAGCTATCGGGAAAGTAATCTTAGCCGCATCACTTTCAGTTCCCGCTGTTACCCCTCCGGTTGTCCCGGATGCACCGGCTGCATCAGATGCTCCGGAGCCGCCGGAAGACTGCACCTGGCCTTGGCTGACCGCTTCGATCATTTGCAACTGCAGCGTGTTCTGCTCCACCTCAAGCGGGACCTGGGCAGTGAGCGGAATCACCTTCACTTCCAAAGGTCTGAGCGTTATGCCGTTTAAGGCTTTGGCGTTGACAGGAAAGCTTGTCCCTTTTGCAGATTTGACGGCAAGCTCATATGTGGGAAGAGTGACTGCCTTGTTCCCGGTATTTTTCAGTTCAAGCTGAAAAGACCAGGCAGCCGATGCCTTATCGGGATACACCGAAGCATTGCTGAGCTTGGTTTCTATAGTATTGCTGTTGATTGTAATTTTCTTAATGGCTCCGTTAGCCACCACAAGATTTGGAATTGTCACTGCCGGAAGCTTAAACGCTGCACCGGCCAGCTCAAGCTTCAGAGTCTCATCCTTTTGTGTGAATTGCAGCCTCATGTTGTCGGTTTTCAGGTAGGCTGGAATTTCAGTCAGGTAGTAAATGCTCTTCTTCTCCTCTGGCTGTACCTTATAGCTAGATTGGGAACTATTCAGGGCCAGCTCAAAGGATGTCCCGCTGGACGAAACTAAATAAGCGGTGTAGCCGGGATCGGTAAGCACCTTGCTGCCTTTATTGGTCAGGCTTATTCCCACCTTGGCGTACACCTTGCCGCTATATTTATAGAGCTGAAGAGATTCTGCCGCCGCAGTAACAGGGATATTGTTCATAATCATATTCAGGCTTGTCCCGGTTGCCACCGTTGTAGAGTAGGCCGCCGGAAGGGCAAAGCTGCCTGCCTGCCTCAAATATCCTTTTGCCTTGGCATCCCAGACGTACATGGACACCTTGAAGCCCTGAAGCGACTTGGTCTGGCCTACATTGACATAGTAAGTCACTCGCAGGTTTTCTTTGGCTCCGACCTTCTTTTTGAGCACATCGGCAGTTACCGGATTGGCAGGAATCACGGACCCGCCCGGTGTAACTACCCGCGAGAAATATTGCGTTAAATTTGCGTTTGCGCCGCTTGCATTGGAATAATTCAGCGTATACGCCAGAATGTTGCCGCCAGGCTGTGCCCATATATTCACATTTTCAATTGTTGCCGTAACCCCTGGCGCCATTTGGACAGGTTTTATTGCAGACGCCGCCGCGGCTGCCGCAGATGCGGTCTTGGAGCTGGCTGCAGCCTTCACGGCTCCAGGTGTTATGCCGCCGGCTAATTGGCCGATAACAATGGTGCTTATGAGCAGGGCAACATATGTATTTTTATACGTTCTCATCAATTTCCCCCCAAGAATTTTAGCTAGAATAATTATAGTGGCAGCGGACGAGGGAAATGTATCCAATTTGTAACCCTTCCACTCCGGTTGTAACCTTATTGTTCCATTTATATCAAATACAGCGCAGAATGCCCCGTTTGTGTAATAAACTTCGATAATTCTCTATCCTGAAATAACGACATCCGGACAGAGGACATCGTTATGTAAGCCTGGAATTGGGCGAAGACAAATTGAGGGCCTTCTATGAAATAGCCTCGTCTGAAGGCCGCGAACGAGCGGCATGGCTGCTGCATAGAACTCTTGCCTGCTTATAATCCGAAGGCCCGTCTGTACTGGTTGGGCGGTATGCCTTCCATTTGTTTGAAGACTTTAATAAAATAGCTGGATTGCTGAAATCCCGTCTGGGCGGCTACCTGTGCAACAGATAGCTCCGTCGAAACCAGCAGCAGCTTCGCTCTCACCAAGCGGCAATCGGTTAAGTAACGGTTCGGCGTCTTCCCCATGATCGCCCGGAACAGACGCAGGAAATGATAGCTGCTGTAACCCGCAAGCCTGGCCATTGCCTCCAGTGTCCAGGGGCGTTCGCATTCCCGGTGGATTATATCCGCCGTGCGGCGGATGGAGTGTCTGATCTCCAGCGGCACCGATCCGTGCAGCGGTTCGGAATTCTGCAGCAGCGTAGTCAGCAGCTCATAGAGCAGGGCCGACAGCCTCGGCTCGCTGGAGGTTGCATAAGAATCACTGAGCCTGTACATCTCCTCCATGACGGGGATTAGACCTGCTTCTGGATCAAATGCAAAAAAATAACCGCGCGACTGATCTACCTCCTCCAGCAGAGGAAGGGATATCGACGTCCCGAAATGCATCCAGCGCACCTCCCAGGGCTGAACAGGGTCAGAGCCATATTGCTGGTAGGCACCTTTCGGGAACAGGAATCCTCTGCCCCGCCCTATTGGAATCCGTTCACCATCCTGAAAAACATACCCTTCGCCGCCAAAAACCAGATGCAGATTATAACTGTTCAGAAAACCTTCGCTTCTTCGCTCCGCATGCTGCGGAAAGTCAGTATAATGTCCCAAAAATTCCGGGTAACACACATAATGCATGTACGCCGGCGCCGGTAACACCCATTGTTTTTTCATTCTGCACCCATCCCTCACCCGTATTAAGCAAGCACGCAATATAATTATATAATAGCAATATTGTGTTATATGAGAACCCATTAGCCTAATACTACAATAGATTCATAGCGTTCATAAAGCATATTTTTTACACTTGGAGGTTGGAAAATGAAGACTAATGCCAATGCGGAAACGTTCGAGCTTGGTGTCTGCTACTACCCTGAACACTGGCCGGAGCAGCTCTGGGCTGACGATTTCCGGCGCATGGTTGAAACCGGATTCACGATTGTACGGATGGCGGAATTTGCCTGGTCCATCTTTGAGCCGCAGGAAGGCGTGTTTCAGTTCGGGCTGTTCGACCGGGCCATAGATCTGGCTCACAGCTATGGATTAAAGGTCATTCTCGGCACGCCGACCGCTACACCTCCGGCCTGGCTGACCGAGCGTTATCCCGAAGTGCTGAATGTGACTTATGACGGGGTAACTCTGCAGCACGGCTCCCGCCGTCATTATAATTACAGCAGCCCCAAGTACAGGGAGCTTTGCGCCAGAATAACCACACAGCTAGCACAGCATTATAACACTCACCCGGGCGTGGCCGGCTGGCAGATTGATAATGAGCTGAACTGCGAGATCAATGTGTTCTATTCGGAGAGTGACCATCAAGCCTTCCGTGAATGGGTGCAGGCCAAATACGAAACACTGGAGAGACTGAACGATGCCTGGGGGACCGTCTTCTGGAATCAGACCTACACTAGCTGGTCTCAGGTCTTCCTGACGCGTCCCACCCCTTCCCCGATGCAGCCCAATCCGCATCAGGCGCTGGATGAGAAGCGGTTTATTTCCGACAACGCAATTTCTTTTGCCAGAATCCAGGCGGATATTCTCCGTAAAGTTGCCCCTTCCCAGTGGGTGACCACCAACGGCTTGTTCGGCCATCTGGACAGTCATGAGCTGAATGACGAACTGCTGGACTTTTTCAGCTATGACTCTTATCCACAGTTCTCCACCATTAGTGATGATTCAAATGAGGTTAACCCGCTGCGGGACCGGAGCTGGAGCCTCTCGTTGTCTGTAGTCCGCTCCATCAGCCCGAACTTCTGCATCATGGAGCAGCAGTCCGGCCCCGGAGGCTGGGTCAACCGCATGGATATGCCGTCTCCGAAGCCCGGTCAAATGCGTCTTTGGACGTACCAGTCCATTGCGCACGGAGCAGACAAGCTGCTCTACTTCCGCTGGCGGACGGCAACGATGGGCAATGAAATCTATTGGCATGGCATCAATGATTACCATAACCAGCCCAACCGCAGGGTCAAGGAAGCGGCGCAGGTTGGACGGGAGCTGGCTGAAGCGGGCAAGCACATCGTCGGAACGCGGAACGAAGCGAAGATTGCCCTTCTCCGTGATTACGACAATGAATGGGACGGCGAATACGACGTCTGGTACGGGCCTTTCATGTGGCAGAGCAACAAGGAATGGTTCAAGGCGCTCCAGAAGCGGCATATCTCGAATGATCTCATTTACTTGCGCAGCAAGACCACGCTCGAGGACCTGACTCCTTATGAGGTGCTGATCTATCCGCATCCGGCGATTATGAGTGATGCGACCGCGGCGCTGCTTGATCAATATGTGCAGCAAGGCGGAACGCTGATTTTTGGCTGCCGGACAGGCTACAAGGATACTCGCGGACAGTGCTACATGCGGCCTTTTCCCGGCGCAGCCAAGGACCTCTGCGGAATCACCGTAGAAGAATTCACCCTGGTCAAAGGTACCCGCCCTGCTACCTCCATACAGTGGGGCAATGATCCTGAGGCGCTTACCGGAGCGGATGCCTTCAATGATATTCTGCATGTCGAAGAGGACAGCGTTGAGATTATGGGCACGTACGCTTCCGATTATTATGCCGGCAAACCGGCGGTCACCAGAAACAAACGCGGAACAGGCGAGGTATGGTATTACGGAGCCGTATTTAACGAACAGGCCGCGCTCAAAATCGTTGATAGCCTGAATTTAGCATCCCCGGTTGCAGATTGGCTGGAGCTGCCCGGTGAAGTTGAACTGCAAATCCGCAAAAGCGAAACCGCCAGCTACGTGTTCCTGCTTAACTACAGCGAAGAACCCGTAACCATCCGGCTCAAAGCACAGAAAAGAGATTTGCTGACAGGCCGGACAGTCTCAGGCTCCTTCACACTTGAAGGCTTCGGCGTTCTGGTGCTCTATTAATTCCATTTTTGAAAATTAAAAGGCTCCTCCACACCAAAATGAGTTCGAGTGCGGAGGAGCCTGCCATATGTATGGCTATTCTATTGCTGTCCAAGTGTCTAGCGCAAGCGAGCTAAGCCCGACGTTTGTATGATTTCTATATAATCTTAAGCGGTGCGCACAATCTGGATTCCACAATAAAGCACTCCCAGCAGCTTCAAGCAAGGAAAGTCCAATATATTGAGATTCATAACGGTCTTCAGACCACAATAAGTCTACAATTTCCAGCACTACTTCCGGACTCCAGTGTCCTTTGTTATCCTTCAGATTTATGGCAATCCCTCTATATGCATCGCTTAAAAGATGTGGCTGATCCGTAATGCAATTTACAATATGCTTAAGGTAAGCAACGGATTCCTCGACATTATTCCAATCTATTGACGCTATATAAAATTTCATCACAACATGCTTATATGTTTCATTTGACGCTAGACAGTCGATAATGCCCATATATAAAGGCACTAGGCTTGAACGTGTATGCTTTGGCATAGAGGTTAACTTATTCGTAAATTTCAACAGGCGTTGCCGATAAGGCACATCTCTTTGCGTATCCGCATTCCATTTCTCATTTATTGTAACACTGGCCAAATCCTCGAAAACACCGATCACAAATTCATTTACCCTGCCGTCACGGCATGTTTCTGCCAAGGTGTCCATTGCAGCATTCCATCTGGTACGGTCTTCTAAATCAACAATAGCCTTCGCAGTGACACTCGCAATCCTTTCTTCACTTCCATTTGTCCACTGCCGCATACAATTGAAAGCTTCTCTTCCAACAGCCGCTTCCGTATGGCTTGCTATTTTAATGATTAATTCTAAATACTTGGACCGATAGGCTGCTGGAAGCTCATTCGGCCGTTGGTACAGCAGGCTTATTGCTACGTCACTTTGTGATGAAGCCGCGATTGCACTTAAAATATTCCACCCGCGTTCATCATCCAGAAACTGTCTCGCTGCATGTCCGATTGAAATGATTACATCCTTATGCACATTTGTTTTGCCGGACTCATTCATCAGCAACGCAAGGCTTTCACCGCTTTTATAGGCACCCAGCAGCCTAATGGCCTCTTTTCTAACAGTGATCTTAAGCTTGTCGCGGTTTAAAAGCTCTTGGAGCATTGAAGTTAATGCACCCGGATTAACTCTACGAATACATCTCGGTATCGAATACATGGCTACACGCGCCCGGTCTCCATCTAAATGCTCCAGCAGAATTGGAAGCGCCTTTTCCGGCTCTTCAGTTAATGATAATGCATGAAGTACAGCCTCTACTACTGATACTTCACCATCTTTCAAAAGCTCTATGAGCTTGTTTGGGAAAAGATCAGGCATTCTTGCCATTATCTTTATAGCGCTTGAACGCTCCCAAAGATTTCGCTTAGTGTCGGACGCCACTCTTTCTAGTAGAGAACTTAAGGATTTTTGCTGGCGTGGCAGCCACCTGTCAAATCCGTTCATAGCCGGGACAAGATAAATGGTTTTACCTGTTAAAAATTTACCTTTAATCGTTTCTCCAGAAATAAACGGGTCCAGCCATTCCTGACGTTTCAAATGCACATGCCGGAACACTTCGTTTATTGTAATAAATGACTTATCCCAAGCCAGTAATTCTTTGACTCTTTCATCACGTGTATTTCGAGGCGCAAGCCATTGTCTTGTCGCTTGTACAGCGATGCCATCTGGTTTTGCCTTTGTTGCTTCCTTTAATAAGTCCTGAAGCTTTATGATATTAAAGCCTCTTTTTCCAAACGAGCTTGCCAGAGCAATCACAAAATGGTAATTTTCTTTTTTGTTCTCCTCCACAGCTAAGGGATACAGCTCGTCAAATAGGGTCAGCTCAATTCCTTGTGGCAAATTTTTCTCTAGTGAGGGCAGCGTAAGCTGACCGGTCTGCCTGGCCAGTTTGGTAATCGTACTTAAAGAGAATTTAAAAATCCCGCTTTTGGGACTAGCGCTGTTATACTGCATAAGACCAAAGGCTAATTTTTGTGTTGCCATACGTGTAGCGTATGAAGTATCTCTAGCTTCAATAACACTATCCACAAGCAGGGTAAGCTCTTTTGTATGTTCATCTGTAAAAATAGAGGCAGGACATTTCGAAAGCTCAGTAAGCACCTCACAGCGCACAGGGTCCTGATCATTTTTGATCCGGCCCAGAAACGTCAAAGTCTCAGCAACGCCATTCCTTGATAGCGCAGTACTCTTGATCAGTTGCACAAGCGCTCTTGCACGTTCCTCTGCATTTGATGCCTGCACCGCTTTTTGCAGCAGCTCTCTTGAATTATTGATTAAGCGGCAAGCCGTAATATAAATGGTCTTGTCCCGGTCATCACTGATTTCACGAAGGCCCAACATTCGGGCGGCTTCCTTATCACGCAATTTATGCGGTAAAATATAAAGCAAAGCTTCGGGAAAAATACGCTCCCGGCGTTTATCTTCCTCATATACTGCCTCAAAAATCTCTTCACGATTTGAAGGCGCAATATGATGAAGTAATTTTGCTATATGTATGGGATTCTCTGCAAGTAATTTAGCCAGTCCAATCCATTGATCCTTCGATAAATAATTTCTCCGTTTCAAAATACCCTCAGGCACACCATGAGCAAGCAGATCGCTTCGCGACTCCTTACGCGTCAGCAGCATATACACAGCATCAGAATTTATGCGGACTAAAGTACCGAGCTGTTTTTTTAGCACAGGATGTATTACATCTATTGGACCTAACGTCATTGCACATTCCAACATCAAATCCGCCTTGAGCCTGCATAAAATTTCGGCAGCAGATGAAAACCTCCACCAAACGTATACCCGTTCCCGGGGTGGTGCACTTTCCAAAGTGGTTCTAAAATACTCCGCTACCAGATCAAGATGACGATTGGCTAATTTGGACCAATTTTCTATGGCATATCCAAGATCTGCAAGCCATTTACGGACTATTTCCTTAGAGCAGGCTGGCAGTAAGATGGATGCCTCCTTCGCTCCCCACCGGGCATACACAACAGGCAATAAACGATCTGCTAATTCCTTGCGTGTACTGCCTGAAATATTGCGCAACAATTTGCGGCGGCAATCATGAGATAGCTGGGGAAGTTCACGTTCAATGTCACTATCTGAAACTACTTTAACTAAAAGCCCTGCCGCCCTGCTTCTAACACTAGCCGTAGGATGCTGTAATGCTGCCAAAATAACCTTAGCGTCCATTGTCACACTAGCGCCAATTAGTGCAAGATAGGCTTCATATGCGCCCCCCTCCAGTAATGAAGCAATCAATTTGGAGTACTGTCTGGACCCGTTATGATCACGGCCTAATAGTGCTATTCTGTTTATCCGGTCTGAATAACCTAGCGAATCTAATTCTTTTAGCAGATTTTTTTTATCCATAAGGTTTTTTTTGAAAATCATAAGCCGCTCCTTTCTTGTTTTGTATACATAAACTGAACTAAAGATTTTCATATTAGGTCTGGTCGTCACTGCGGGGAATGTTTGGACTTCCGGCCGCTGTTGTCTACAGATTTCTTGATTTATACCGCTTGTAGCGGATGAAATCCGTAGACAAAGGCGGACGCATTCGCTCCTCCAGTTCCAAACTTCCCCTCCGCACTCCACCTTTTTCATGGATTTTTTTAGTTCAGCTTATATGCATTTGTTTCATTGAACCTACTCTTTCAGGTTCCAGATGTTCTTAACATAAGTGCCGATGTTCCCGATCGCCTGCTGCCCTTCCGGGAGGATTGCGGCTATCATTTGAAATACGCTCCACAGGTCCTCCCAAATTTCAAGTGTAACCTGAACTCCGGCAGCACGTGCTCGCTCAGCCAAGCGTTCGGCATCGCTAAGCAGTACTTCCTGATCACCGGCCTGAATCAGCAGCGGCGGCAGTCCATGCAGATCCGCTCTCAGCGGGGAGAGCAGCAGAGGCATGTCTCCGGTATAGTCTCCCAGATAATCCTCCAGAATCCGTTGATTACCCGCCCGGCTTCCCGTCGGGTCCAGCTCTGCCCTGCTGTCATAGGATTCTCCGTCCAGATGAACAAGATCGCTATGCGGAGAGAGCAGAAAGGCAGCAGCGGGCAGCTTCTTGCCATCATCCCGCAGGGTAATCAGTGTCATAAGCGCAAGAGAAGCTCCTACTGAATCTCCTCCTAGAATAATGTCCTTATGTGAATAGCCCTCTGCAAGCAGCCAGTCATATGCGGCCAGGCAATCTTCATTTGCAGCCGGATAGACATGCTCAGGGGCCAGGCGATACTCCACAGTAAGGACACGGGCACCGCTGGCCGCCGATATACGTGCAGCCAAGTCCCGATAGATTTCGCAAGTGCCGGAAATAAAACCTCCGCCGTGATAATAGAGGATCACTTTCCCTCTGCCCGACCCGGCAGCTTCATCCGTGCAGTCAACCCACTCTCCATGCAGCCGGCCGATTGTTACACTCACAGCTTGCACCCCGGGAAGTCTTGGCAGGCTTTTGGCAGCAGCTATCAGGTCCTCACGGATTTGCGTTACAGTTCGCACACCATTTCCATTGTTTTGCTTCAGATGATTTTTTATTGCGTTCAGCATATCTGTACGGTTCGACATCTTTGTTTTTCCTCCTGTCAGGTATGATGCCTGCATTGTAAACCCTGTATCTGAGTACAGAGTCAAGAGGAAAGCGGCCCGGCTTACGAATCCATATGCAAGATTTGCAGAGTCTCCTCAACACCAGGGTGCCGATTGGCCGAGAGAAGATTTCTTTTTAGAGCGCCAAGCTGAACCTTGATGTTCTCGCGTTTGGCAATCTCAAGCTCGACAGCGATGATTTTCCGTTCAATTGCCGCAATAAAATCAGGAATTCCGATGCTGCTGTCAGATGATTTGACGAGTGCTTTCTTGATTTCCCGCAGCGTAAATCCGCAGCTCTTGGCGTTCTGGATAAAAGCAACCCGCTTCAGCGTCTCCTCGCTGTAGACCCGGTAACCCGCTGCCGAGCGCTGGGGTACCGGAAGCAGTCCGTGCTTCTCGTAATACCGCAGCGTTTCAGCATTCACATGCGCTTCCTTTGCCAGTTCTCCCCGTAAATAGCGGACCATTACTAACCCTCCAGTCCAAGTCCTCTTATAAAAGCGTCGTTATAGCTTCAACCGCTCCTTAAGCGAAGCCACTTCAGCCGCCGGAGGATCAGCCTCTCCGTATCTGGCCTGATTGTACAGATGGAGAAGCTCCCCCGGCGCAGCCGAAGCGCCTTCCTGATCCTTACGCGGCCGCTTCTTGACAGCAGTCTGCGCCCATTCGGCCACATCCGCTTCTGTCTCCTGGGGCGTCAGGTAGCGTTTCACCTCATACCCGGCAGCACGTTTGGCATTCAGCCAATGACGGTATAGCCAGCGCGTCTGCTCGCGGGAACTGTCCATATCCTCCCACCGGTCCCGGCGCGAGGCTGGAATCAGCTTGTTGCGCCAATAGTCCTTAACCCCCTGCACCGTTTTTTCCCAGGTGAAGATGCTCTTCTCTTCATCCTTGTAGGCTGCTGCCTCCGGCGGCAGCTCTCTGCGGAGCATGGATAGTACGGCATCCATCATTCTGCGCAGCAGTCCGCCTGTATTGCGGTAGAGCCAGCGCAAGCCATAATACAGCAAGATCGCTATAACCGCTGTCGCCAAGGCATAGAAGGCAAAATTAAGAATTGTAGCGAGCAGACCCGGGTCGTTCGCTTCCGCCGCAGGCAGCTCAGGCATTGCCGGCGGCGGAGCGGCTTCGTTCTGCGGGGACTCCTCGGAGCCCGAGAACAATTGGCTAAGCCAAGCGAAGATCAGCCGCACGGCCTGCCACAGCATCAGCCCAAGTGCCCGGCCCGCACCGGCTGCCAGCGCTGCGGCCACGGCCACAAACACAATGACGAACAAGCGGTTATGGCGGCGCAGCCCTCCGGGAAGCCGCGCGGTCTCCCCTGCAAAGGAGCTATAGCGCAAATGGCTGCTGTTGGAATCCAGCAGAGCCAGAACCAGGCACAGGCTTCCGCTCCAGGTCAAGATGGACACGCTTGGCTGGAGTACAGGAATGCGGGCATAGCTAATAGCGGCAATGAAATACAGGGCAATCCCGATAATGTAAGTTCTTAACCGGTTGCTCTGGCGGGAAGCCGCGGTCATGCCCATATACGCATATAGGAACCCGCCGGCAAGCAGCGGCAGTGCTTGGATTGAAAGTGCTCCCGTCAGGAGCAGCGCTGCCGTACCAAGCTGCAAAGCGATAACGAGCCTTTTCCACTTCCGGTTGCACCATTTCCGCTGAAGTACACCCGCCACCGCTACCAGCGGCAAGGTATACACCCAAGGCAAAGCACCCTGTTCAGGCTGCAGATAGACCTGCAGGATGATCCACACAGGAAGGAAGAGCAGCCACACTGCGAACCAGGAGAGCCAGAGCCGAATACCGGCTATTAGCTCCTGCATTGTCCACCGCTTCATGCGCTGTCCCTCCCTTCCGCCGGAATATCCAGCCACTCTACACCATTACCCAGCCTCTTAAGCTGCTCGGCGGCAACCTGGAGCTCCGTACCCCGGTGACAGGAAATGATCAGATAATCGGTGTCGCTGGCTCCACTCTCCACTTCCAGTTCCAGCAGCCTGCTCATTGGCAGCGTTCTGTCCAGGTTCAGCCTGGCCAATAGCCCCAGCAGGTCTTCAAGCCGGTCCACTTGCTCCGCATGAACCGGGTCACGTTCTCCTTCGCCATCCAATCTTCCATTGCTAAGCAGTCCGGTCTCGATGCCATGCCCCATCCCATATTCTGCAACAGTGGCGGCATACCGGATTCCCAGCTCAATCCGTTCAACATCCGTGACCGTTCTCCACATGGAATCGCTGATCTCCACATTCAGACAGATGACCAGCCTGGAATCAGCCGTATAATCCTTTTTGTGCACCTGCAGTTGTCCGGTACGGGCTGTCGCCTTCCAGTTAATCGACCCCAGAGAATCCCCGGGACTATACTCACGCGTGCCTGCTGTAAGGAACGGGTCCTCCACAATCCATCTTTTGACCGGCAAATCGCCAAGCCAGCTATGGATCGGGAGGGGGAGCTCATGCAGTTGCAGCATCACGGGATACACCATTAATTCGAGCTGCAGCGGAAAGGTTCTGGTGCTCCGGCTAAGCCCGAACAAGTCCCCTGTGGTCATGGTGGCCGTATCCAGGCGGAATAACCCGCGCTTCTCACAGCGGACCGAATGTCTGCGTTTGATATGACGGTAGGATCTTAAGTAGAACAGGCTCACATGGTTCTGATAAATGTCGCCGCTGGAAATGCCCAGATTTTCCTGGCTGCCGAAATCCAGACCCCGGGCAAAACTCGATTCCAGCCGCAGCCAGGGCAACGGCAGCAGCTTGGCGTTGACGATTTCCTCTACCATTTCAACCTGCTCCCCTTCATAGACAGCTTTGGAAGAGAAGTAACGGGAATAACTGACCTTCTTGAGCGCATTCCGCTGGTAGACCGCTGAAATGAACATCAGCAGCAATACAGTGCTGATGATGAACCAGGGCAGAGTCATCGCTATTCCACCCTTCCGCCTCTATATGCGGAAGCCGTCTCCGCAGGAACCTCCACTTCACGCAGCACTTGCTCCACAAGCTCGGCGGCCTGCCCTTCCCGGGAGCCCGGTCCGCGCTGGAGGAGCAGGCGGTGCGCCAGCACGGCACCGGCAACTGTCTTAATATCATCCGGCAGCACATAATCCCGGCCTCTGAGGAGCGCGTACCCCTGCGAAGCGCGGAGCAGGGCGAACCCTGCCCGGGGACTTGCTCCGAGCCTGACTGAAGGCGCCTTACGGGTAGCTTCGACAATGGAAACCATATAGGCCAGCAGATCATCGCTGACGCTGACCGCCGCAGCAAGCCGCTGGAGCTCCTGAATTTCTCCCGCTGCGGCAACGGGTGCCGTATCCAGCAGTGGATTGCTCTCGCGGAATCTTTGCAGGATGTGAACTCCCTCTTCAAAAGTCGGATAACCTGTCGTAATCCGCATCAGAAACCGGTCGAGCTGCGCCTCCGGCAGCGGAAAGGTCCCTTGGCTGTCCACCGGATTCTGCGTCGCAATGACGAGGAACGGTGCATCCAGCCCATGCGTCACACCGTCAATCGTAATCTGCCGCTCCTCCATGCATTCCAGCAGGCTGGACTGGGTTCTGGGCGTAGCCCGGTTAATCTCGTCAGCCAGCAGAATACTGGCGAATACAGGCCCGGGGCGGAACTGGAATTCACCGGTCTGCTGGTTATAATAGTTGATTCCGCTCAGGTCCGACGGAAGCAGATCCGGGGTGAACTGAATCCGCTTGAAGGAGCAGTCCAGCGAGCGGGCCAGCGTCTTGGCGAGCAGCGTTTTTCCTGTGCCGGGCACATCCTCCAGCAGTACATGACCATTCGCCAGCAGCGCAGTTAGAAGCAGGTCCACCCCCTTTTCCTTGCCGACAACCACCTTGCCCAGATTAACTCTAATCGCTTGTATTATTGCCGCAGCTTCCTGAAGATTCATGAGGAATAACACCATCCGTTCCATATATTAGGTATGTATTAGAGTTTAATCATACCAGAAAGCGCCTCCAAATTATAATAGATAAGTCTCAGCGGAAATAATATAGCCGCAGCTATACCCTACAGCATGTATGCAACGCAAAAAGGAACCGGCAGCCGCCGGTCCCGCTTCGCAGCACCTTCAAATCCATTCAGTCCATCTCAGCCCAAATATCCTAATAACCAACCACCGGATGCGGAAGGTAGGCTTCTTCCAACCGCAGAATCTCTTCCGGGCTCAGCTTAATTGATACCGCAGCAGCCGCATCGTCCAGATGCTCCGTCTTCGTGGCTCCAACAATTGGAGCCGTCACCGGCTTCTTCTGCAGCACCCAGGCTAGCGCCACTTGGGCACGCGGAACTCCCCGTTCCCCGGCGATTTCCTTCACCCGGAGCGCAACAGTCCGGTCGGCTTCTTCGGTTCTCGCATACAGTGACTTGCCGAATTCATCGTTTGCCGAACGGGTGCTTGTGGCCTCCCAGTCTCTCGTCAGCCGGCCTCTGGCAAGCGGACTCCAGGGAATTACGCCAATTCCCTCCGCTTCACAGAGCGGGAGCATCTCCCGCTCCTCTTCACGGTACAGCAGATTCACATAGTTCTGCATGGACACGAACCGCGTGAAGCCATTGCGTTCAGCGACATGCAGCGCCTTGAGAAACTGCCACGCAGGCATCGAGGAGGCACCGATATAACGGGCTTTGCCTGCTTTGACCACGTCATGCAGCGCCTCCATCGTTTCTTCGACCGGCGTTGCCGGGTCCCAGCGGTGAATTTGATACAGATCGACATAATCCGTACCCAGCCGCTTCAGGCTGTGGTCAATCTCAGTCATAATCGCCTTGCGCGACAAGCCTCCGCCATTGGGACCAGGCCGCATTCTTCCGTGCACCTTGGTTGCAATAACGACTTCATCACGTGTGGCAAAGTCCTTGAGCGCTCTGCCGACAATCTCCTCGCTCGTTCCATCGGAATAGACGTTGGCGGTGTCGAAAAAGTTAATGCCCAGCTCCAGCGCCTTCCGGATAAACGGACGGCTCTCCTGTTCATTGAGGGTCCAGGCATGATTCCCGCGTTCAGGAATGCCGTAACTCATACAGCCCAGACAAATCCGTGAGACATCCAGCCCGGTAGAGCCAAGTTTTACATATTCCATAACTGACAGCAGCCTCCCTATTAGATGATATAAACTACCAATCTTATATAGTATATCTCTGCCAGCTACATTTGAAAAACCAAGCCCTATCCGCTCATTTCCCTCAATACGATGTTTTCAGCCAATTCTGCTTGGCCCAGCTCAGCTTCCCTGCTCCTGAACCATCCGAGCCTGTCAATCTGGCGGCCAGTGTTGCAGGATCATCGGGTGTGTAGCTGTAAGGCAGCGCCGATATGCCAGACCAGGTGAACGGAATAACTGCGGCTGGCACTGGAGCCAGCGGACTTCCTGCGGTATCGCTATTGCCTCTAAAGAGGGCTCCGTTCATAGAGTAGATCGTATCGGTTGCTTTAATCTTACCTGTGTAGCTGGCGTCAGCCGGATCGGTCTGATTGTTGCGCAGCGGATACAGAATATCTATAATACTGGACTTTTCAAGCAATACAGCCCCGCCTTCCGTAGCAATAGAACCGTTGCTGGTGACCGTAAAGTGATAGCCTTTGGAGGCAATAGCCGCTTCCATCGCTGCTGTGATTCTTGATTTCGCTGCCCAAGCGGCAGAGTTATCCGCCAGAATGTTATATACATGGGCATTCCCTCCTCTGAGACGCGGCAGGCGGTCCTGAATGTCCTTGTAATAGTTATGATGCAGCGTGATCGTTAATTTGGCGTTGCTGGCATCAAAAGATGTCGCACCGACCAGGTGCCCCTTTTTCTGCGAGCTTGCGATTGCGATCACATCATCCTTGCTGAGTCCCACGGCGCTGCTGCGAAGGTAGGCATACATTGGATAAGCAGAAGGATTGGCCTCCAGCGCATTGATCTGCCGGGTTACCCAGCTATTTGCACTTCTGTCGTCTCCCTTGAAGGTAGACCAGGAGATCGTTACACCGGTAGTGCCTTTTTTGGAATCGACCAGCCCGTCATAAGCTTTGTTGAAGGTACAGTGGTCAATCCATACATTAGTATCCTCTTCAAGTGTGATGTAGTCCCAATCATTTTTGTCATAGTCGCCTTTGGTGGATTCATCCCATTCCCACAGCTCATCAAATTCCAGATTGCGGATGATTACATTCGAGCTGCGTTTGATGGTAAAAGCAACATGCTTGAGCTTGGCTCCATTAGCCGAAAAAATCGTCAGCCCGTCGAACCCGTCCAGATTGATCTTGCTCACTCCTGTCTGTAGCAGCACCGGATGGGTTAACGGCGAATTATGGGCGGAAAAAGGCGAGGTCCGGGCCGCAGAAGGAAGCTCATTCCAGCCCAGGCTCAGGTCATTCATAATTTCCACGACCTTTACACCAGAGCCTTTCTTGAGTGCCGCCGCCAGGTCTGTTGCGTTATACACCTTCTTGTACAGCGTGGTGTTCGATTCGTCCACGATACCGCCGCCGATGTTCCCTGCGGAGAATCCGGCCAGATTATAAGCGCTTAGCGAACCTGCCGCTGCAAGCGCAGAAGTCTCCGGTATTTCAGACAATTCCTCCACAGAAGCGGCGCTGGCGGGGAGAATGCAAACAATTGCCATAATTAGTGCAACGCCAAGCGCTGAAAGGATTTTGAACTTCAGAAATTTCGCCGTCATATATTTCCTCCCACTTTAGGATTATTGAATTGTTGCCCCGATATTCGTGCCGCTTGGAGTGCCGGAACCAATCAGATCGCTGCCGCTGGCCAGCTTCAGGAAGCCGCCGAGGCTGAACGAGCCATCCGCATTCCGCACAACCGAAGGGGTCAGGCTCACGAAATCGGCGCTGCTTGCCACAAGGCCTTTGGCATTAGTGCTGGCGTTGCTTTTCCACCAGACATTGGTGCCGGAAACATCCGTGCCGCTCGTCTTGTCGCTCGATGTGCCGGCAAAGCTCAGGTTGTTCGTGAACACATGTGTGCCTGCATCAAAAGCAAAGTTGCTCTGGCCATTGCTCCATGAGGTATTGTTGGTCAATTGAATAGAGCCGGGGTTGCTGTTGTAGGTGAAGCCATGCTTTTTATTCTGGAAGGCAATGCTGTTCGTCACAATATGATTTACAGCAATCTTGTCGCCGCCCAGCTTGAAGCCGTTTCCGTCACTGTTGGCTGTTGTGTTGCCGTCCGAGGTTTGCCCATTTTTGTAAGCGATGCTGTTCTTGATCGTTACGACACCAATCGGGCCGGTTTCCGACTTGGAGTACAGATCCCATCCGTCATCCGTATTCCAGGCCGAAATACATTTGTCAAAAACATTGCCGGGACCAATCGTCAGCTTGGCGGCAAAGCCATCGGCATCCTCTCCATTGTCAGGATCGAAATTATCATGGGAGTATACGCCGATAATCTGGTTGTAGCTCGGCCAGTCGCTCATACTTGCTGCCGATGTAGCATAACGGCTGATTTGCAGACCGGAGTCACGATTATGGTGGGTCTCCACATTCTCGATGATATTGTAATTGCCGCCGATGAAAATTCCGTTATCTCCCGCGCCCTTAACCTCAAGCCCTTTTACCTGCCAGTAGTGTCCAAAGATTTGCAATCCGCGTTCAGTGGAGGCAAAGCTCTCGGCGGAGAAATCAAGCACCGGCTTTTCACTTCCGTAAGCAACAATGCTCTTGCGTGAACCGGAGGCGCCGCTGTTATCCCGCTCAATAGTAACCGGCGAGGAAAAAGCATACGTACCCCCCCGCATATAGATGGTGCCGCCAGCCGCTACCTTGGTTATTGCAGATGCAAGTGTGGTAGGGCTTCCAATCGTCCCGGCATTGCCGGCTGCACCGTTCGGAGCCACATATATCGCACCCGAAACCGGGGGAGATGTAGGTACAGCCGTTGGAGTAGGCGAAGGCGTTGCTATAGGAGTTGGAGTAGTTGTAGGTGCTGTTGTCGGGCCGGTTGTCGCTGTTGCGCTAGGTTTCGGAGTTGCCGTAGCAGTTGCAGACGGTGTTGGTGTGCTCGTACTGGTACCGCTTACAATAATGTTGTCAAACTTGGCAGCGGTCTTATAAGCGACTAGGCCAATGCCCCCGGATGTTAAAATGTTATCGTGTGCATTTAACTGCAGCTCATTATTCACATACATGCTGATCGAATCCCCGCTTAGTTCGAGCTTAACCGTATACACAGTTCCCGCTGTGATTGGATAGTCTGTCTTGACCGCAAGCGTGCTGCTTGCACCGCCGGATTTTTTGCGGATCTCAAGTGTCCCGCCATTGCTGTTCGACAACGAAGCGGCGTAGTAGTTATTGCCGTCCACATAGCGGCCGCACACATAAGTACGGTTGCTTCCGTTAAAATTCTCCACCTTAACATCAGCCTGAACGCTGTAATTGCTCCATGAGCTGCTGCCTGCCGAGGTGCGCCCCTCGGTGCTGTCCGACTGGTAATATACAGATGAGCCGCCGTCCTTAATCACAGACCATGTGCCAGTCGTGCTGGTCCAATTGCCGGCATTGCCGGACTCAAAATCATCGCTGAAAATACTTGCTGCTTGTACTGAGGGTATCCCCCATTGTAAGCCGCCAAAAGCAAGTGCAGCAGAAAGCGCAACGCATGCGGTGAGAGCAAATCTCTTTTTAATTTTCACGTTAACATTAACCTCCATAGTGTTTTGTATTTTTTAACCAAACAATGATCTTTTCTGTCAGCCTCCTCTGATTCGTAATATGCAGATCGCTGAGGATTCTGTTTTTTTGCAGCGGTCAGCCTAATCTTCACTATAAGTAAATATTTGTAATTGTACAGATGTTTTTAAGGGAGATTATTACATATATGTGAACAGAACAAAAAACCAACAAAAACGGATCATTTTTGTTGGCTAGTTCTGCTGTATACGTTGCGGCACCGCCGGATTCAGCTTTGAATGAAAGGCTTCAGCTTTGTGAGCAGAGCCTGCAAATCCGCAGAGCACTGCTCATACATTTGCTTGGCTTTTTCATTATTGGTTGACAGGCCGAACATCTCCAGGTCCGCTTCACATTTCTTCAGCAAGGCATAGAGCTGCGGTTTGTCCTGCGGCTGCGGCAGCTCCACACTGTCAGTATATAAGTCTACAGTCAGCTCGCCGTAGGAATCCACCTGACCCAGGTAGACATTTTCAGCGGTCACTTCAAGCTTTCCCAGCTCACCATCCAGCCAGGCGCGTGTCAATCCGAGAGTATCCAGCGGTTCATCCATAATTTTGCCATCCATAATTACTGCCTGCGTCTCCTGCTCCGGCGCTACTTTGACACCGAGATGCTTCGGCGTTAGCGGCTGGTTCTCCCGGGTAAGCAGGACGTTAATCATCCCGTCTGACTCCATAATAGCGAATTCCACATCCGCTACCTTGAACACATCTTTTTTCCGCAGCTCTGCCAGCAATTCATCGGTGGTCAAACGCTCTTTTTTCATATTGTCTTCGAGGATCTTTCCATCCTTAATCAGCACGGTCGATTTGAAATCAATGAAGTCTCTGATCTTTTTGCTCTTGATCTGCAGGAACTCGATGCCCAGCGAGAAGCCTACCCAGACAACAAGGGCAATGATGCCCAGGTGCCACGTCTTTTCCGTATCCAAAGATATGTAAGCTGCCAGACTGCCTATGGTAATGCCTGTAATGTACTCAAAGAACGATAGCTGTGAAACCTGTCTTTTCCCAAGCAGCTTCGTCAAGAAGAAGAGTACGACCACCGCAAACATCGTTCGCCAAACAACCTCCAGCCATTCAGGCATTAGTGAATCCTCCTTATCTATATATCAAGCGATGTACCAACATTCATTATTCGTAAAATGGAGTGAGATTAACCAAGAAAATTTTTCTTGTATGTAATCCAGAGCTCCGGCAGATACTATGTTGCGAAAATTACGCGCCACTATCCAAGGAGGAATATGAAATGACAGTAGCCTCACAAGTAAAGACCTGTGTCTCATCTTTAAAAAGCGCCCAAGCCAGCTTGGAGCAGTTCGCAATGGAAACCCAAAATAAAGATGCCAAGAACCTGTTCACGAGTGCCGCGAAGCAGACCCAGCAGATCGTTGATCAGGTAGAGAGCCGCGTAACCGAGCTGGAAAAAGAAGAGCCGCAATATAAAGGATTCTAGTCCAGCCTGCACAATCCGGTTTCGCAACACAAAAAGCTCCTCATTCGCATGGCTAATGAGGAGCTTTTTGTGCGGAGTATGCTTCCGCTATGAAAGAATCCGGGGAACAGAGATTGCCCTTATCCGTCCTTCCAAGGCTTGACAGCATCCACCCGGTTTAATCCAGTGTATATGGCTCCAGCCCAAGCGGAAGCGGGGCTGGCCGTTTGCAGGTGCTTTGCATTTCATAGAACCGTTGGGAATCCGAAGAATCATGACAAGCCCACATGGCTTCCAGCACATGATAAGCCAGCTCACCACTGGCGCGGTGCGTCCGGCCGCTGCGGATAGCGTAGGCCATATCCGCTGGTCCGATTCCCCGGGTATTCTGGTCGTAGCCTGGCAGGAGCGGCTGCTCACTCCACTCGCTTTCTCCAATCCGGCGGAATTTCACCGGGCCGCCGAAGGTATTGGGGTCAGGCACCTGAATGGTTCCTTCCGTGCCGTAGATTTCAATCGGCGGCAGGCTGCTGCCGCCAAAGATGTCAAAGCTTGTGATCAGCGTGGCAATTGCGCCGCCGGCAAATTGCAGCGTTCCGGCGACATGGGTCGGAATGTCCACCGGAATCTTTTGCCCGGCCTTCTTCTCGCTGGTGATGGTTCTCTCTTCCAAGGCTTTGCCGGTCATCCCCGCTACGGTGCGGATGGGTCCAAGCAGTTGTACAAGTGCCGTTAAATAGTAGGGGCCCATATCAAACAGCGGTCCGCCGCCGGCAGCGTAATAGAACTCCGGATCAGGATGCCAATGCTCATGTCCCCGGCCCAGCATGAACGCTGTTGCTGCAACCGGACGGCCGATAACGCCGTCTTCAATCAGCTTCAGCGCCGTCTGGATACCGGCTCCCAGGAAGGTTTCGGGAGCGCTGCCGACGAGCAGCCCTTTTTCTGCGGCCAAATCCAGTACTCTCCGCCCTTCCTCCCTCGTAACGGTGAGCGGTTTCTCCACATACACATGTTTTCCGGCCTCCAGCGCCCGGGTGCTGATCTCGGCATGTGCTGCAGGTATCGTTAAGTTGATAACGATCTCAATCTCCGGGTCTTCCAGGAGCTGATCCACCGTATAGACAAGGGGAATTCCGTAGTTTGCTGCCTGCTCCGCTGCTCTGGCAGGGTCCATATCCGCACAGGCGGCAAGGTCCAAAAGCGCGAACTTTTGACAATTCTCCATATAGATGCCGCTGATTTTGCCGCAGCCGATAATGCCGACTTTTACTTTATCCATCGTCCTGATCGCCTCCGCCTTATAGTTGGCTGTCCGCCATGCCGCTGTAGCCGGCGACAGCCGCTTGATCTTTTAACGCCGCCTGAGCAATCTCTTTGCCGTCCGCCGCCCAGAGAAAGCCGCGCCGCATCAATTCCTTCACGGAAGGTAGATCAACGATATCGGCATGGTGGCCCAGCGAATTGTAGTAGACCCGGCCATGACCCCAGCGTTTGGTCCAGACAACCGGCATATCTACCGCTTTGTTAGCGGCATGCGGCCCATCCACAATGGGGAACCGTGTTGTAGCCAGAATCTCCACCGCCGGATCATAATGAAGATAATATTGCTCAGTGCAGACATCAAAGTCGCTAATGCCATCAACAAGAGGACTTGAGCTTGACCGGATTTCCACCTTGTAATGAACCCCGTCATTGCCTGGATGGGCAACCCACTGTCCACCTGTCATGAACTGCCAATCCACATTGTTACGGAAAGAGTCGCACATGCCACCGTGACAGCCCGCAAGTCCCGTTCCGTTCTGCACGGCTGCCGATACATTGTCCACCTGCTCCTGGGTGATTTGCCCCATCGTCCAGACCGGAACAATCAGATCAAGGCTCAGCAGCTTCTCCCGGTCTCCAAAGACCTCCAGTGTATCTGCAACCTCTACCTCGAAACGTTCCTGGCCCAGCAGCCCGGCGAATATTCCGGCAACCTGCTCCGGCTCATGACCATCCCAGCCGCCCCATACGATTAATGCCTTCTTCATCATTGTCACTCCTTCTCCTGAATACTAATATTGAAATAACTACATTTCAGAAATTGGAATCCAGCGGCGTTCCTCAATGGAACGTTCCACTGCCTCCAGCACGGCCTGACATTTCACACCATCGGCAAAGCTTGGTACGGGCTGGCGCCCTTCCGCAACAGCGGAGGACAGCTCCAGTATTTCATGAATGAAGGTATGCTCGAACCCGATCGTATGTCCCGGCGGCCACCACGCTTCCGCGTAGTCATGGGCGGGATCGGTGGCGAGTACACGCCGGAAGCCCTGCACATCCTCAGCATCTGAGCTCAGATAAACCTCCAGCTCGTTCATCCGCTCGAAATCAAACTTTACACTGCCCAAGCTGCCATTGATCTCAAAAGAGTTGGTCGAGCGGTGACCGGCAGCAAAACGTGTGGCCTCAAAGCTGCCAATCGCACCGTTTGCAAAACGTGCCAGGAACAGTGTGGCATCATCTACCGTTACCGGTCCTTTAGCTGCATTGGCACCCGCCCGGGCACTAAGTCCGGTCATTTCAGTTGCCAAAGGCCGCTCCTTGATGAAGGTTTCACTCATGCCGATCACTTCCTCCATATCTCCGATCAGGTAATGGGCCAGATCAATCAGATGCGCGCCGAGGTCGCCATGTGAGCCGGACCCGGCGATCTCCTTCTGCAGCCGCCACACTAGCGGGAATTCGGGATCAATAATCCAGTCCTGCAGAAACCAGGCGCGAAAATGATAGATTTTTCCAAGCCGCCCGCTCTCCACCAGCCTTTTGGCCAGCCTTACAGCCGGAGAGAACCGGTAATTAAAGCCAACCATATGAATAACACCGGCAGCTTCAGCAGCCTCCAGCATTTCGCGGGAATCCGCCAGGTTCAGGGCCAACGGCTTCTCACAAAAGATATGCTTGCCCGCTTTCGCCGCCGCAAGCGCAATTTCCTTATGGACATTGCTTGGCGCGTTAATATCAATCAGATCAATATCGTCGCGGGCGACCAGCTCTCTCCAATCGGTTACCGTTTCCGACCAGCCTAGCCGGGCCGCCGCTTCCTGTACAGCCGCGGTATCCCGTCCGCATAACACGGACATTTCCGGCTTAAGCGCTTTCGGGAAAAACATCGGCAGACTGCGGTACGCATTGCTGTGCGCCTTCCCCATGAACTTGTAGCCAATCATTCCGACACGAAGCTGTTTCATCTGATTCCTCCTCAAAGTGATGTAAGTGCAGATTCTTCAAGCCTTTAGCGATGAAGCACGAACCACCAGCTCAGCGGGAAGCTTGACCCGAATGATTTCGCCTGTTTCCTGGGCTTCGCTGCCCTCCGGGAGGGCCAGCACTTTAGCCGCAGCAATTTCTCCCAACTGGTAAAAGGGAACCCGCACGCTGCTCAGTGCAGGTGTCGCCAGCTCTGCGGCATCCGAATCGTCATAACCGACGATTGCCGGCATCTTCTCTCCCGGTATGCCCAGCTCCCGCAGTCCTTGCTGCAGGCCAATCGCCATCCGGTCATTGGCTACGGCTACAGCTTCAATGCGCTCAAGCTCCGCAGCAATTTGCCGTGCAGCGGCAATTCCGCTTCTGCGGCTGAAATTCCCTTCGAACAGGAGCGACTGGTCCAGAGGGATGTCAGCATCCGCCAGAGCATTCGTATATCCGGACAGGCGGTCGCGGCTGTTCGAATAGGCCTCCGGCCCATTCAAGAAAGCAATTCTGCTGAACCCCTGCTCAAGCAAATGCTTCACCGCAAGGCGGCAGCCCAGAACATGATCGGCATCCACCTCGTGAAAGTTCTCGCCCTCAAAATGCTGGTTGACCAGACAGAACGGGTGCCCTTCGTCCTTCAGCTTCCTTAGAGCGGCAAGCTCTCCGGCGTCCTCTTTGGCCCCAAGCACGATGCAGGCATCCACCTTGCGCATACGGAACAATTCGCTGTAATCCAGCGGTTCATCGGCATCGCGGAAGATCATTAACAGATCATACCCCTCTTCTCTTGCCCGGCTCCCGATACCGCTGAGGATTTCGGAGAAGTAATACGCGGAGAATAACCGCGCTTTGGGCAGGTAAGGCATAATCACACCCAGGTTGCCGCTCCGCCTGCGGGCAAAGCTGCGGGCCAGGGAGCTTGGTGTATAGCCAAGCTCTCTGGCAGCAGCCAGCACCCGCTCCTTGGTTTGCTCCTTAAGCGGCCCAACGTTGTTCAATACGCGGGAGACGGTCGCCTCGGAGACTCCCGCCAGCTCGGCAACTTCTTTGCGGCTTGCGATAGCAATCATCCTTTCCACAAGGTAAGTCTATATAAGCTGAACTTTAGATTTTCATGTTGGGCCTGGTCGATACCGCTCCTACAGTTCCAAGCTTCCCCTCCGCACTTCTGGCCGTTTTAGGGTTTCTTTAGTCCAACTGATATAGTTTCGAAATTCATAATGTACACGCGTACATTCTCTCACGAAGATCGGCATTCGTCAATCACCAATCACCAATCGAACCAAGCTATTCTCCCACGAACCAATCCTGAACATGCTTCAAGAATCGTTTGGTTGCCGGAGACGCATATTTCATGGAATGGACAGCTATCCCTAGTGAGCGGAAGCTGCGCTCCTCCAGCTCCAGCATGGCTACGTTGTGCTTTTGACGCTGAATAACCAGCTCCGGCAAAATGCTGATGCCCAGCCCATTCTCTACCATCGCAATAATTGCATAATCATCTCCGGCTGAAAATTTGATGTTCGGCTTGATTCCGGCCTTCTCCAGCACCCGTCTGACATCATAATCCGAGCCGGCCTTCGGGATAATGAAATCCTCGTAGGCAATCTGCGCGAGCGGCATAAACGGCGCTCTGCTCAAGGGATGCTCCTTGGAGAGAATGGCCAGCATCCGGTCCTGCTTCAGCGGAAACACCTCGAATTTCTCTCTTGTAGGGAGCGAAATAAAGCCGCAATCAATAACTCCGGCCTCGATCCATTGCTCAATCTCCAAATATCCCCCTTCCATCAGCTTGAACTCAATATAAGGGTATTCCTTGCGGAATTCCTTAATCATTCCCGGCAGCCAATGCACTGACACACTGGTAAAGGTGCCGATTGTAATCGTCCCTGTCTCCAGTCCGTGGATGTCCGCAACCTGCTGCTTCAACTGCTCATTCCATTTGATAATCTCGCGGATAGGCTGAACAACCTGTTCCCCGTTTACTGTCAATTTAACGCCCGAACGGTTCCTAATCAGCAGGGAGAAGCCGAACTCCATTTCCAGGCTGCTGATTGTGTGGCTGATCCCGGACTGGGTGAAACCCAGCACCTCTGCGGCTTTGGTCAGGCTGCCCAGCTCGACAACCTTCAGGAACACCTCATATTTGCTAATACTCAAGCCTTTGGCACCTCCCGTTATACATGAATAATTCTCATGTTTTGTATGATAAACATTCAGTTACCTTATGTATTTGAGCGTATTATACTATAATCAATTGATTTATAGAAGAAGGATGATGATGAAATGAAGCCGCTCAAGGCTGAGCTGATGCTCTTTGTAGTAACCATATTCTGGGGTTCCTCCTACCTGTTCATGAAGATGGGGCTCGGGACTCTCGGGGAGTTTAATCTGATCGCGCTGCGCTTCGGACTGGCTTTTATCCTGGCGGCACTCCTGTTTCACAAGCGCCTCCGCAAGGTGGACACCAGAACACTGAAATACGGAGCATTGCTCGGATTCCTGCTGCTCGGCGTGTTTACTTGCATCACCTTCGGCCTTAAGACCACCACTACCTCGAACGCGGGTTTTCTCGTCGCCTTGACGGTTATTTTTGTCCCGATGATTGATGTGCTTGTATTCAGAAAAAAAGTCGCGCCACCACAAGCATTTGGCACTATATTGGCGATCGCCGGAATCGGACTCCTGACCTTAAATTCTTCACTCCGTATTCAACCGGGTGACTTCCTCTGCATACTCTCTGCTGTATTCTACGCGGTGCAGATTCTGCTCACTGGCAAAGCAGTCAAAACCTGCGACTCCTTAAGCATCGGCATTCTGCAGCTAGGCTTCGCCGGTGGATATGCGCTTGTCCTGTCCGCCTTGTTCGAGACCCCTTCGCTGCCCTCCTCGACGTCCGGCTGGATCGCCATTCTGGCGCTGGGACTCTTTTGCAGTGCCTGCGGCTTCATTCTTCAGCCCATTGCCCAGAAATACACGACACCGACCCGCACCGGTCTGATCTTCTCCATGGAGCCGGTATTCGCCGCCCTGTTCGGCTACTGGTTTGTCGGAGAGAAGCTGTCGATGCAGGGCTACACCGGAGCGGCACTCGTTCTGCTGGGCATCGCCTTCTCCGAGCTTTTGGGCAAAGCGCATTTTGCCCCCGGAGCTTTCAGGCTGCACAAGAAACGGCGGGCCAATTTATAGGGACTGGATATAATTTCAAGCAAAAAAATGCCGCAACAGCACAAGCTGAAGCGGCATTTTTGGAATTTAAGGATTTATATGTTTCACGTTTATTCAGATTAATGGCCCATCATCATCGCCGGATCGGTCGACTGGCCGTCTGGTGAAGCTTCAACAGCTACCTTCGGTTTGCGGAGAATTAGGCTTAGCACCACTCCCGCTATCGCAATGCAGGCGGACAGGAAGAACACATCATTGAACCCTAACACCATAGACGACAACGGATTGGACCCCGCGGCCATTTTGCCCATGTGAGTTGTAATCTGACTGGTCAGGTAACCGGTCATGCCTGCTACGGCAAAGGAAACAACTACTTGCTGTGCAGCAGCGGTTAGCGGAGTTACCCGGTTGACCCATTCACGCGGCGCAGAATTCAGTACATGTGTATTGACCGGCATCATCGACAAACCCATGCCCAGACCCATCAAGCCGAGACAGGCCATAATGACTGGAAGGCTTGTGTCTACGGTCACACCAGACAACAGGAACAGTGCCGTTGAAATAATACTTAGACCCACAAACACCAGCGGACGCGCACCGATCTTGTCAAACAATCTTCCGCCCAGCGGCATCCCAATCCCGGAGGCCAGCGCCTGCGGCAGCAGGATCAGACCGGTCTCAAGCGGCGTGTAATTGCGGATCTGCTGGAGATACAGCGGAACGAACAGCATGGAACCGAACAATGCCGCTTGCGTCACCCAGCTAAGAATAATCCCCCGGGTGAAATCCGATGAACGGAACACGCGCAGCTCAAGCAGCGGATGCTTGTGAAGCAGCTCGACGATAACAAACAGCACCAGCGCCACACCGCCTACAGCCAAGCCCACAACAGCTCCTGTCGAAGACCAGCTTTCGCTGCCGCCCTGATTTACACCGTAGGCGAGCATGGAGAACGCCACCGGAGCCAGAATGATACCCAGAATGTCGAGATGGGCTTTGCCCTTCTTTTCTGTCTTCGGCAAATATTTGATGCCAAGAATGATGCCGACGATTCCGATGGGAACGTTGATCAGGAAGATCCAGTGCCAGCTCACATACTCGACCAGCCAACCGGACAATACCGGTCCAAGTGCAGGAGCGAGCAGCATCGGAATACCCAGCATCCCCATAATGGAGCCTCTTCGTTCAGGCGGCGCAAGTCTGAATACCATCGCCATCCCTATTGGGGCAACCATCCCGCCGCCAAGTCCTTGAATGACCCGGAACAAAATAAGCTGTGTTGATGTCTGCGCAATTGAGCACAGCATCGAGCCTAAGACGAACATGGCAACAGTTGAGATGAAAACCTGCTTGGACCCGAAACGGTCTGTCATATAACCGGCCAGCGGAATGACGGCAGCCAAGGCGAGGGTGTAGCCTGTAATCGCCCACTGCACTGTTTTGAGATCCGTATTGAAGTAATCGACCAGCTTTGGTACAGCCACATTGACTACCGTACCATCCAGGATAACCATAATCATCCCGACAATAATCGCCAGCAGCGGCGGCAGTATAGCTTTTAATGAGAAAGGCTGCTCCACCGGGGCACTCTTCGCATTTGTTGTTTTTGACATGTATTCTCCACTCTTTCTCTTTTTATATATTTGCATTAATCAAAATAACGTTCAAACAGTCCGTCAATTTGTTCCCCAATGGAAGGAAGATTGAAATACGGCAGCATATCCGTCTGATTCTCAGGCAGGCTTGAGACCATGATTACCGGAAACACCACCGCGCCGTATAGCTGAAGATACATCGTCATCAGAGCATTTTTATTATGCTCACCGGTGATTTCCTGTATAGCCTGAAGAATCTTCTCGAGCCGCATCATTTTGCAGTAACGGGTGTATTCGTCCAGGGAACCCATGATATGGTGTCTCTGGTCAAGCATTTGTTTAGCCAATCCGGGGTAACGCTTAAGCTCTTCAATATAACGAAGAAAAAATTGCTTAAGCCGCTCCCTTGGAAGCATTGTGTCGTCCTCCAGCGCTGAAAAGGCATTGTCGAAGGTAGAGAGCAGTATCCGTACCGCATCTGCCAACAGCTTCTCTTTGGAGCCAAAATGATAATTGACAAGGGCCAGATTCGTTTCTGCTTTGGCGGCTATATTGCGCATGGTGGCACACTGGAATCCATCGCTGCGAATGAGATCTAAAGTCGCTTCAAGTATAGTTTGCTTCGTATCCTTGTCTGTTATTTCAACGATGTTGTCATCTTTCATCATAACTCTGGCTGATCCCCCCCCTTTCCTGGTACATGTTGCTAAACTCTGTTTTAAACAGCGTTTAATCCGAACTTAAAATTACTCTCAATTTAGGCTCCTGTCAAGCAAATTTATAGTGAAACGGTTTCATCCGCAAGACATCGTTCAACACAAAGAAGGCTGCTCATTCACAGCCCCCTGTACACCCCATATACCTGTTAATTCGCCTGGCTGGACTGAGCTTCATCCGCAATTACCGGCTCAAGCTTGAGTCCGCTGATTTTACCCGTTTTGTCTATTGACAGAGTCAATGCCACTTCAGCTTTGGTAAAAGAAAGCACGCTCTGGATCGTCATATTCTCCTCGCCCCACTGGCTTTCCGTTGCTTTTATGCCGAAGAAATTCCCAGCCGGACCCGCAATGCCTTCCCAGCTCTTCTGAATCTGCGGCAAGGAGAGCTGCTCCGCTGCCGGCTCACTGAAATAACGGTTCTGAAGCTCCTGGTATTTGCCTGCGGCAAGCAGCCCGGATACCGCTCCTGCCGTTACCTCGGGAGTGTAAATCTCAGCTTGGCTCTCGGCCTGGCTATAGGAGGTAATTAACCCAATCGCATGAAAAAAGGAAAGCGGAACATAAATCCGTTTCTGTCTGACCTCAATCGGTTCCTTGAAAGATATTTTTTCTTTGCCGTTAAGCGTAAGCTCTTGGCCGCTGAGCTTGAACTCAATGGTCTCTTTATAGCGTGTCAATTGGATTTGGCCTGTGCTGCCCTGGTAGGTTGTCTTGTACCTTAAGGCTTCGGCTGTCTCTCGCAGCGGTATCATAACCCCTGACCCATTCTTATAAGCTGATGCACCATCAAGCGGCAATAGCTGTCCATTCAGAACTACCTTCACATTATCTGCGGCTTGAACGCTCTGCGGCGATATAAATGCTGACCCGGCTGCCAATAACAGAATACTGAGGATAACGGCTGCGATTTTGCGTTTCACATCGGATTCCACCTCTCCTGTATTATTTACACAAGCTGCTGGGAATAAAACATACATTAAACATTAACCAAAAATCTGGATTTTATAACACCTGTAAGCAGCGTCCTATTATATCTTATGTATTGTGCAATTTGAAATGATGTGATAGCTTATTTGATAATGATTATCATTTTCATATTGGAAGGGGTTCACGATTCATGCAAAAAATTCACACCCGCCTAACGATGTTAAGCTCTCTACTTCTGTTCATGCTCTTGCTGTCTGCCTGCAGCGGCAATGCTAACAATAGCCGGAATGTTACATCCGCAGCAGACAGCAAAGACAATGTACAGACCTCGGCTCCAAGCTCAAGCCCATCTGCTGAGACGTTTGCTTCCGGGAAGACCCGCAAATTTACCGATTCCAAGGGACGTGAGGTTGAGATTCCGGTAAATCCGCAGAAAATTGTATATGTAGGAAGTGACCCGGGCGACCTGCTTGTGCTTGGTGTAAAACCTATAGGGGCAAGCCTGACGGTCATCGCATCACAGGTTGCTTATCCGGAACTCCTTGAGGGTATCGAAGATGTCGGCTATCCTTCCTCACCGGAGAAGATTCTCTCACTCAATCCTGATCTCATTATTTTCAGTGATTGGGATGAAAAATTGCTGGAGCCGCTGTCTTCCATTGCACCTACGGTCGTTATCGGTGAAGGTGATACGTATGTAAGATTGCGCCAGATCGCCGACGTTCTGGGCAAGCAAGACATCGCCGAGCAGAAAATAGCCGACTACGAGACAGATGCCGCCAGCGTTAAGGAGCAATTGAAGCTGAAACTGAAGTCAGGTGAAACCGCAACCGTCTTTCTCCAGCTTGGCAAAACACTATATGTTATGGGTCATCAGGGCATATCGGTATCGCTATATGATATGCTCGGATTCACGCCGAACCCTAAAGTTCAGGAGCTGATTAATCAGGGAGAACGGTTCAGCGAAATTTCGGAGGAGGTTCTGCCTTCTTATTCTGGAGATGTAGTCTTTGTGCTTGGCGATAAGACGAATGAAACCTCGTCAGCCTTGGACGGACTGCTGAACAGCGCTATCTGGAAATCCATCCCGGCAGTCAAGAACGGACAAATGTACTATGCCGACAGCAAGTGGAATTTCGATGATCTCCTGACAAGAACCCGCCTGCTTGAAGAATTACCGAAACTTATGGCTAAGTAGAACAGTTCTATCCTACTTACAATGGAAAATACTTATGCTAATTTTAGTAGTAGAGCGTCAGATTTTTTAACATGGCAGATTAGGGGCTGAGATGCCTGAAGGACGGAAGGCGTGGAGCGCTCCTCCCTCAGGTGTTCCCCTTTCCAGACGGGGTTCGTTCTTAAATTGGCGTTTCGCCCTTGCGTTACGGACTGAGGTGCGCTTAATTACGATGAGAGTCACGGCTTGGGTAAGTTTCGGACACCACAGGCCTTATGATGAAATATTCCGCTCCTAAACGTTCCTTGGAGAGACCATAAGCTCCCCTCGGTCCGTTAAGCCGCAAATAGTGGCGTTTGCTTGAAAATAACGGCTCTCCGGTCCCTAAGAGCCGACTTCGCTACTGCGGTTTCTCTACACCAACCCCTGCGTGTATGACTTCACCCACAGAGTTAGCTCTGATGCTGGACTAGTTTGGTGTTAGGAGGCGTTGGTATAAAATAACTGTCAACGTGATTTGTTACGCATTATTAATTCAGGTAAACCGCTTGATACAGCAAGCTTGTTGAGCAGATATGGAATTGAAAGTTATCGAATTGGCACTTGTATTAGAAGATATACCTTGTGATAATATTATGTATTTTTTTGGAAGACTGATATCTAAAAACTTGCCCTCCAAGCCGCCCAACTGGGCGGCTCTTCTGCTTTTCCTCGCCTTCATTCTGAATACTCTGACACAATAAAGAGCACACCCGCCTCGCGGATGTGCCCAATTTCTGATTCTTATTAATGCATCGACGCCTGTACTTTATGCTGAACAATGACACGCTTCAAGAAGAAGGCGACCAGCAGACCGATAACAGCCATCGCCATTCCAAAAATAAAGGCATTCTGCACACCTTGCGTAAACGCAGGCAGCAGATTGGCCGGGTCGGCCGGATTGCTCACCGACTGCAGATAGCTCTTGGAGCCTGCGGTCATGATGCTAACTGCCAGCGCCGTACCAATTGCACCTGCAACCTGCTGCAGGGTATTCATGATGGCGGTACCGTCCGGATACAATTCCATAGGCAACTGATTGATGCCGTTGGTCTGAGCAGGCATGAAGATCATGGATACCCCGATCATCAGCGCGCTATGCAGCACAATTACGAAAACTACAGTGGAGGTAGCATTGATGTTTGAGAAGAACCACAGCGATACCGCTACAATAACCAGCCCGGGAATAACCAGCCATTTCGGGCCGTATTTATCGAACAATCGCCCCATAACCGGTGACATCAGTCCGTTGATAAATCCTCCGGGCAGCAGCAGCAGACCGGCTTTGAAGGCTGAGTAGCCTTGCCCCTGCTGAAGATACATTGGAAGAATGAGCATTGAGGACAGAATGACCATCATGCAGATGAAGACCATCAGCACCCCAACCACGAACATCGGATACTTAAATGCACGCAGATTAATCATTGGCTGCTTCATCGTATTTTGACGGATGACGAACAGGACAAGCGCAATCACGCCAATGGCGATGGCAATGATCACTTTAGGGCTTCCCCAGCCCTCCGCTTCCCCGGCGCTGCTGAATCCGAACACCACACCGCCAAAACCAACGCTGGACAGCACAATCGACAGCAGATCCATCTTCGGCTTCGTGACCTCGGTCACGTTCTGCATGAACAGAATTCCGCTGATCAGGGCGATCACCAGGAACGGCAGAGACAGCCAGAAGATCCAGTGCCAGCTCAGGCTCTCAATCAGCAGCCCGGCAATCGTCGGGCCAATCGCAGGAGCGACCATGATGACAAGACCGATGAGCCCCATCGCCGCACCTCTTTTTTCAGCGGGGATAATGACCAGAATCGTATTGAACATGAGCGGCAGGAGCAGTGCGGTTCCCATTGCCTGAACGACACGGGCTGTAAGTAAAAATTCAAAATTCGGCGAAGCCGCAGCCAGGAACGTTCCCAGGATGGAGAAGGATACTGCGGCAACGAACAATTGTCTTGTTGTGAACCACTGCAGCAGCAGACCGGATATAGGAACAAGAATACCCAGTGTCAGCAGATAAGCTGTTGTCAGCCATTGTGCAGTGGACGGTGTAATATTGAGCACCTTCATGAGATCACTTAGTGCGACATTCAGAGCTGTCTCACTGAACATGCCGATAAACCCGGCAAGCAGCAGGGAGACGAGAATCGGAATGGTTTTGAACTTTTTTTCTCCGGTTTGTTTCTTTCCAGTCATAGTGGCTTCCACTCTTAGATCCTCCTGATTATACGTTTATTTCTCTCTCTGTGTTTCTTGCTTAACCCAGCAGTACAGGAACCATTCTGGCAGCAGCGAGCAGCGGAACAGTACTCCGGCAGGTCAATGTCTGCAATAGCGCTCCTTCGAACAAGGAGACGACTACAGACGCCCTATCCGCTGCTTGCCGGCTATCGCTTCCTTCCTCAAGCAGACGCTGCATAATCACATCCTGCCAGTCCTTGAATACAGCCTGGCATGCTGTTCTCAGTTCTTCGCTAATGCAGGAAGTCTCCACGGCTACCCAAAAGCTGAATGGGACTATTCCTGTATAATCGGATTCCTCCGCATCCTTGACCATCTGCATGATAAACTCCTGAACCGCCTGAACGATATTTACATCCTTCTCCACATAATGCCTAAGCTGCCTTGCGACGATTTCACTCGTCTTGTTGATACAGGTTAGGGCCAGCTCCTCTTTGCCGTGCGGGAAGTAATAATAGAGCGATCCCTTGGGCGAGTCGCTGTCCTTGATAATTTGACTCAGACCGGTAGCATGATAGCCTTGTGTAAAAAATAATCTTGTTGCGGAATCCACAATCGCATCACGCGCATTGGGCTTGTTTGACAAGCGTGCCACTCCTTCTTGTATTATAACGATTGGTCTACATAATAAAACCATGAATTTGCGGGAAATGTCAAGATTAATTTAAAATTAAAAGCATTTTTTGGATTGCCCTCATAAATTGAATGAGTTATAATTTTATTAATCCCATGCGAAAGGTGTGATTTAATTGAGTAAGAATGGCTCAAGTAGGGGAATTCCACGCCCACTTGTCAAAACCAATCAGGCGTTCATCGTCTTATCCGTACTGGCAACCTGGTTTACAGGTCAGTACTGGATTCTCGCAGTGCCGCTTGCCGCCGGACTGTCTGGCCTGTTGTTCGGTTACAATCCGGTCATTAAGCTTGCCGCCATTTTTCTGACCAAAGAACGTTCCAGCTATCTGCTTGAAGATTGGGATCAGCAGCAGTTCAACCAGAGCATCGCCGTCTTCTGCCTCACGGCCGGTCTGGTCAGCTTTCTGGCAGGCTGGACAGTGGCCGCCTACATCTTCACGGCTATGGTCGCCGCGGCTGCCACAGTCGCCATTCTCGGCTTCTGCATCGGCTGCTTCATCCACTATCAATGGAAAATGTACACCTATAGACGCAAGCAGAAAGTTGTGCATTGAATCTTCCCCCTGCATGCAGCGGGGCGCCTGACTGCCGCCAGGCGCCCGTGTCGCAATATGCTTTACTCCTCACGATCTTCCCCGGCAACATCCCAGCGATGCCTGAACTTCTCCAGACGCGGGTGTACATAAGCTGGGGCCGCTGACAGGATTAGACGAATCTTAACAATCCACTCCTCAAAAGAAGAATAGGAAGCGAACTGATTCGCCGTCTCCGGCGTCAGATACAGAAAATACGGCGATGGATACACGGTACTGATATGACGAAGGGCAGAATCCAGCGGCGTGTACTTCTTTCGTTTGCCTTCGAGACTCTCTACTGTAATGAAGGAACGCCCCTGTTCTCTTTTCCACTCATGCAGACGATCCTCCCGCTTATAGAACGCCTGTACAGGCTCTTTGCTCATCCGTCTTACCGTTTCTTCATGCAGAGGATACAGCACCAGCTTGGTGAATTTGCGGTCCGCCGCGGTTTGGGCTGCGAGTTCAAGCTCCTGATCCGTGATCCGCTCAAAAGAATCATAAAACACCAGCGTTCCCTTGCGCTCCGCAGCCGGCGGCTCGTAGCCGTAAGGCACTCTTTGAATGTCGTGTTTCATCATTGCCCTCCTGCTTAAATCTTCATTATGCTTACAGCATATCATGCTTGCCGCTTCCGGTATGCATAGGCTGCAGCTCCCAGCGTTCCCGCCCGGCTGCCAAGCCCGGCCTGGGCAATGCTGCACTTGCTGGCAGACAGCTTCAGCGCGTGTTCCTTCACGGTTGCACGGACACTGCGCAGCAGCCGCTCCCCAGCCGCAGACATCCCGCCGCCGATCACAATAACCTCGGGATTCAGCAGATTGATAACGTTAGCCAGTCCAAAGCCAAGCAGCGTCCCTGTCTCATGCATTACCTCCATCGCCAGCCCGTCTTCCAGATCGTAGGCTTCCGAGATCATCAGAGCCGTTATCCGCTCATTATCGCCGCTTGTCCAGGTCTGGATGATACTAGATCTGCCTTCGCCCAGCTTTTCCTTAAGCGTATTTACCATGCCCACCGCAGACACATATCTGCCCAGACAGCCTGAGCTCCCACAGCGGCAGGGACGGCCCTGCCTGTACATATTCATGTGGCCGATTTCGCCTGCACTGAACGTCGTTCCATAGACCACCTTGCCGTCACTCACAATCCCTGAACCCAGACCCGTTCCCAAGGTCAGCAGAACCACATTCTGATGCCCTTTTGCCGCGCCATGCAGCCATTCCCCATATAAATTCACTCTTACGTCATTATCAATAAACACAGGAAAGTCATAGTATGGCTTCAACTCATTTACAATATGTACTTGCTCCCAGCCCGGAAAGTTGGGTGAGAACAGGGACAACCCCTCCCTCGGATCAAGCAGCCCCGGAACTCCCATGCCCATGCAGGTGACGCTCTGTAGGCCGATCCCCTTGTCTTCGGTCAGCAGCTTTATCGCATAACGAATCCGGCCAAGCACATGCTCAGGCCCTTCCGCCGCCTCTGTCGGAACCGACACCTCGCCGACTGCGGCAAAACCGGTATCAAATAAAGCCGCCTTAATGTTGGTTCCGCCCAAATCCACTCCTATGATGTACGATCTCATTGTTCCGCGCCCCGCTTCCTTTTATCTCACTAATCATTATGGGGAACCGCTGCACAAGTTAAAAGAGATTTATGTAACATCTTATAATACTTTTGGAACAAACCTTATATTTCAAAAAAAAGACAGACCCGGCGGTTCACCGCCTGTCTGCCTTACTGCTGCTGCACTGGAGTCCGGTGTTATGAACCGGCCCCTTTATATCTTTTCACTCCGTAATTCCAGGATAGAAGTCCGATTCCCAAAAACACGGCTCCCACCACCGGAGTCAGCAGCGCCATATGCTGCATTTCTTCCCGGTGAAGAAACAACGCTGCCGGATAGACGCCGACAAAAGCAAACGGGACAATCCACGTAAGCAGCACCTGAATCGCACGGTTATAGATCGTTACCGGATAACGGCCGTAGGTCTGGATGTTGTACATGAGCGGCAGAATTCCGGTTGGAGCATCGGAATAGAATGACAATGAGGTCAGAGTCGTATAGATCCCTGTGTAAATCGCAACTGCGCTCAGCGTCAGGATAATCAGCATCGGAATCGTCCACCATTCAAAAGGCAGGCCCAGATTGCTGCCGCTGATCCCCATAACGATCAGTCCGATAATTGAACCGACCAGTGAGGGCGGGTCTACATTTTCCAGAAAAATCTGGAACAGATTATGTGCAGGACGGGTCAGGACGCGGTCCATTTCGCCTTTGACAATGTAGCGCTCACTGAAGCCCCACATATTCACGAAGCAACTGAAGACGCCAAAAGGCACCATAAAGAAGCCGTATACGAACACTACCTCATTCTGGCTCCAGCCGCCCAGGCTGTCGGTGTGCATAAAGATAACCAGAATGAAGATGAAGTTGGTCGCCTGAAACAGCAAATCCGACACCACCTCCACCCAGAAGTCAGCGCGGTAGGTCAGCCGGGTCTTCATATAATTTTTCAAATACTCAAATAATAATCCCAAGTAATACAACCTCGTTCACCCTCCCTGCACGAACAGCCGCTGACGCGCCGCATAGTATAGCCAGACAATTGGAATCAGCAGCAGCAGGAACCAGAAAACCTGGACCCCCAGCACATTCCAAATGCCCACGCCCTGAACCCGTCCCGTAAATACGGAGCCCGGCAGGTAGGTAATCGCTTGAAAAGGCAGAACTTTGAGGACAGAAGACAACCAGCCCGGGAACAAGCTGATCGGCACAATCAGACCGGAGAAGAGGTCAACCACGACACGCTTCATACGCATCATGCCCTCGTTGTTCTCCACGAAGAAGGCGGATAACCCTGTAATGACGTTAATCTGTGAACTGATCAGGAAGCTGAAAAAAAGCATAACGAGAAAGCCGGCCCAGGCCGAAGGTGCTGTCGGCAGGTGCACCGGAAACAACAGAACCGCAATCACCATGCCCGGGATCATCAGCATCATGAAGCGGAACACGCCTTCGCCAAGCCCCTGCATCATTTTGACCAGCACATAGTTATACGGCCGGATAAATTGAATAGCGATGCTGCCGTCCCGGATATCCGTAGAAATCTCCCGGTCGAGATTGTTGAAGTAAAAGGCCCTAGCCATCCACGAGACAGCAACATAAGTTGTCATCTGCGCACCCGTGAAGCCGCCGAGGGATTCGCCGTTGCCGTAAATGGCTTTCCAGGTGAAATAATTCACCCCAATGTTCAGCGTATAAATGAGAATGCCGGAGTAATAATTGACACGGTAAGCCAGCATGGTCAGAAAACGGATGCGGATAAAATCAAAATAAGCGCCGAGCAGCAGCCGCCATCCCTTCTCGTCTGAACCGCCCGCAGAGGAGCCGCCATCTGCTGTCGCAGCTCTAAGCTTGTTAGACATGGATGACCTCTTTCTCATCCTGCAAAGCAAGGATCTTCTCCTCCGGTTTATCCGCCGAGCCTGATTGATAAATGCTGCGGACGATATCATCCGTATTCGTTTCAACAATCTTGATATCCGTAATATCCGCTTGTCCAACGACTCTTCCGAGCACATCGGATACATTCAGCTCCAGTGGAATCCAGACCTTGGCGCCAAGATCATTCTCGGCTGTCCAGGTCACCGGCATCCCTTCTGTCCAGTGCATAAGCTGTGCAAGCTTCGTGGCAGTCCCGAATTGGAAAATCACCTCACGACCGGTTCCCCAGCGCTGCTTCAATTCCTCAAGGCCGCCATCATAAATAATCCGTCCGTCATCCAGCATAATCACCCGGGAGCACAGCGCTTCAATATCCTGCAGGTCATGGGTGGTCAGCAGAATCGTCGTGCCATGCTCGCGGTTCATATCCTTCAGAAACTGGCGGATTTCCGACTTCACAACAATATCCAGACCAATCGTCGGCTCATCCAGAAACAGAATGGACGGATTGTGCAGCAGTGCCGCAACCAGTTCACACCGCATCCGCTGTCCAAGGCTTAGCTTACGGACCGGACGGTTAAGCAAATCCTGAAGCTCCAGCCGTTCAACCAGCTCATCCAGCCGCTTCTTGAATTCGATCTCCGGCACCCGGTACACCTTGCGCAGCAACTGGAAGGACTCAATAACGCCGATATCCCACCATAGCTGGCTGCGCTGTCCGAATACAACGCCGATATTGCCTACAAATTTCTCGCGTTCCTCATAGGGTACATAACCCCCAACGGAAAGACTGCCGGAGGTCGGAACCAGAATGCCGGTGAGCATTTTGATTGTAGTTGATTTGCCTGCACCATTCTCGCCGATATAGCCGCAAATCTCGCCCTGCGGAATGCTGAACGAGATATCCTTTACCGCTGTAACCTCGGAATATTGCCGCTTAAACAAATCAGCGAAGGCCCCTTTGAGGCCCTCGCGGTTTTTTTGGACTTTGAAGGTTTTGCGCAAGTCCTGCACTTGAATTGCATTCATATTGTACCTCACTAGGACTAAGAATTAGGTTCAGTAACCCATTATAACATCTCTGTGTTATTTGGCTACTCGTCCCTCAAAAAAATCGCCGTTCGGCACTGCCTCCAGATGGCCCGAACGCGTCACTTTCGTCCGCAAGTACTTTTCATTGAAAACCGAAACATCGCCCCATAAAGGTACTCTTTTGCCAGTATTCATGCCGGCCGCCTTCAAGGCATCCAGCTTCTTCGGATTGTTCGTAATTAATGTCACAGGTTTGCTGCGCAGGTGCTGCAGAACGCTGATCGCATCTCTATAGTCTCTGGAATCATCGGCAAAACCCAGCTCCAGATTGGCTTCAACAGTATCATACCCTTCTTCTTGCAGAATGTATGCCATAGCCTTGCTGAACAGGCCGATGCCTCTTCCTTCGTGATTAGCCAGGTAAAATAGGGCTCCCGATCCATGCTGCGCAATCATCTTCATTGACTGGCGGAGCTGGAATCCGCAATCGCAGCGTTTGCTGCCAAAAATATCTCCGGTATGGCAAATGCTGTGCATGCGGATCAGCGCATCGTCAGAATGTTCAAAATCACCGTAGACCAGTACGCTGGATTGCTGTCCTTCCGCAAGATTCATCGAGGATAGCCGCGAAATCAGCAGTTCAGTCGCTTCTTTGCTGTCGCCGCCCTGCAATTCCTCGTCCGTGGCTTTGAGCCAGCTATACCATTTGAAGGTAACGGTCTCTCCATCCAGATTCACAGGCAGTGTGATAGGTCCGACTAGTATATTAGTGGAATCATCCATGGTAATCCGTTTGATTTTATTCTGCAGAATGGATAAGATTTCTGGTTTGATCATGATAACACCGTCCTAAACATATAATGTAAAATTTTAATATTCCAACTTTATTCCAACCAATTGAGTGAGTAACTATTTGTAAGTTAGTTTATCATTGTAATATAACTTCGTCAAGTTATAATATATATTTAAATAATAATGATTACTTATTGTAAGTTTATGATATAATGAATGTGGAGGTGAGCTTTATGGAAAATTTCGAAATGTGTCCTCGCTTTGAAAAAGCGGTAGACGTGCTTAGCAAACGCTGGGTTGCGCTTATAGTATTCGTGCTCATGAATGGTCCCCGCCGGTTTGGAGAAATTGAGAGCTGCCTGTCCAATCTTAGCGGCAAAGTATTGTCCGACCGCTTGAAGGAAATGGAGAACGAAGGCATCATTCAGCGCACAGTCTACCCTGAAATCCCTGTACGCATTGAATACTCATTAACCAGCAAAGGTAACGCACTCGCTCCAATTCTTGGTGAAATCAGCAATTGGTCAACAGATTGGATTGAGATCGGCGCAAGTAAATGAAGTCCGCCATGCATGCGCAAACAGCGCCCTTATCCGGTTCCATCTAAAGGAATCAGCTAAGGGCGCTATTTGTTATGTTTATTGTTAATGAAAGCAGGGCTACAGATCCTTCCGCTGAAACCGCAGCATGCCTATTGCAAACACAACAACCGTATACAGCGTGGCATAAACGACAAATGAATTCGAAGGACTGGAGCTCATGTCCAGCAGTGTAAAGGAACTGATATTCATATTAATCATACTGCTAATTTCAGAGAGGTTGAACAGCTCCGCTGTCATTTTGCGCTGCAGTCCATCCGCCGGCATAAGCAGTGACATGATCCCTGTCAGATTGTGCAGCGTATGCTGCGCTTCTTCCTTCAAACCAAGCGAACCGCTTAGCTTGTCGATCATTCCGCCGATCCAGCCCGCTCCGTAGAGCATGGTCATGAAGACACCGTTCCCGATTGCCGAGAACAGGCCGGAGCCAAGCATGGACAAGCTGATCAGCAGCGGCACTACAGAGGCGAAGAGCAGGAAAGCTTGTACAAGAGCTGCCCCGTCGCGGGGGATGGCGGCATGCGCATCCGCTATCAGCAATATGGCGGCAAACAGAAGCAATGCGTAAAGAATTCCCAATGTGACATAACCGAGCCAGCGGCCAAGATACCATTTCCAGCGCGGCAGCGGACGAGGCAGTAAAGCTTGCATAACCCCCTGTTCCGCTTCCCCCGCGATGGCCGAGAAGGAGCTGAAGATTGCCAGAAATGCGATGACAAACGCTCCGAAGAAATAGCCTACGGATAAAATAAATACGCCCCTTGTAAAACTTTCAATCAGGCTGTCCCCGTTCGCGATGCCCGATCTCTGGGGGGACCCGCTCTGTCCAAGAGTAGACGCAACAAACCAGAAGGCGAGCAGGAAGGCAGCAGTCATCAGCAGCGTCATCAGCATAACCTTCTTGCGGAGCAGCTCCCGCCAGGTCATTCCCATTATAATCCTCATTCCCGCTCCCCCCTGTGGCTAAGACCTGAAACAGCATCCATGAACCATTCTTCCAGCCGTTCCTTTTTACTGGTAACCTCATATAAGGTCATGCCCTGCCGGATTATCAGTGTATTCAGCCAGCCGACTTGCTCCTCACTCTCGACCTCCGCCTCCAGCCACACAGTGCTGTCTTCAATCGGTGAAGGCGCTATAGCCCTGCCCTCTTTACAATCCGCTTTCTCCGCCGACTGTCTAATCTGCAGCCCGGTCTGCTCAATCAGCCAGGACAGCAAAAAAGGCGAAAAGCCGCCCACTTTAAAATGCCAGCTAGTTCGCTTATTTAATACTTCCGAGACTGTACCGTGCCGCAGGATCTCGCCGTTATTCAGCAGCGCCATCCGGTCGCACAGCACCTCAACATCCTCAAGCAGGTGAGAGTTGAGAAAAATAGTAATGCCCCGCTGCTTCAGCCCATCCAGTATACTCCGCACTTCCATACGGCCAATAGGGTCAAGAGCCGATGAAGGCTCGTCCAGAAAAACAAGCTCCGGATCATTCACAAGTGCGCAAGCGAGGCCTAACCTCTGCTGCATCCCCTTGGAATAATGCTTCACGCGGTCACGGCCACGCTGCCCAATCCCCACCTCTTCCAGCAGCTCAGGTATTCTGCGGTCTGCTACGGGCTTAGCGATACGGCATAAGCGGGCGTGAAGTCTAACCACCTCTTCCCCGGTCAGCCATTCCTGATACCGGTACAGCTCCGGCAGATAACCGATCTTCTCCTTGGCCGCAAGTGAGCCGATCGGATGCCCGAATATAGCGGCGCTTCCGCTGGACGGCCGGATTAATCCGGCCAGCATTTTGACAAAGGTGCTTTTTCCGGCACCGTTGGGACCGAGGAAGCCAAAGGCTTCCCCTTTCTCAACAGTAATAGTAACATCACGGCAGCCGCGTCCATTGCTGTATTCCTTGGTCAATAGCTGTGCTTCGATTGCAGGTACACTCATTGCGCGATCAACTCCTGAAGCTGGTTCATGAACTTTTCTTTATCCTGATATAGCGATCCTCCCGACAGCTCTAGCAGTTGCCCCTTGTTCACCCAGGTTGCATTGTAGACAGGCCCATTGAAATATTCCTTGGTTTCCAAGATCACCTGTGTCCCGTTCACGGTGATCTGCTCGGAATGATTCCCTTTAATCAGAGGCATAGGGATATCTCCGGCCAGAATACTGCTTAGCTGCAGACTGGATTTCAAACTATCCGGCAGCAGCGGGAAGTCCAGAACCGCCCGGACAGCTTCTTCGACATTAATAGAAGGATCAACATCCACCACAGGTGTATTCATCTGCAAAAGACTTGCCCAACGGTCATCCTTGGACAGATCGTAGCTTACGGACTCGGGAACCTGTAGAGTGACCGGTTTGCCGTCAATGGATTCGGGCAATAGCTGTTTCGCTCCCAGACGCTTCAGCGCTTGGTTTACCTCATCGACCTTCAATGTCAGCGTAATCTTCTGTGAAGGACTTACAGACACCGATTTAATGTGGTTAAAAGCTTCACCCGTCAGCGCAGCGTAGCCCAGTTTGTCTTTCAGTGCATTCACTGGAAACACGCCGTACACCGTGCCGGAGGAATTGCTGAAGCTGCCGAATTTGTTAACCGCTTCACCAATAGTCCCTCCCTCCCCGAGCTGGTAGAACAGGTTTCGCAGATCATCTTCATTGACCAGCGTAACTTCCTGTACGCGGAATTGACCCAGTATGGCAGCCATTGCCGTGTTGCCTACAGGTGTGGAGAGTATTGCGGCAAATGCGGCTACGCCGGCTGCTGCTGCCGCCCATTTCCGGCGCCGGGTCATTACGGTACGCTGTGAGCGGCCACGGGTCTTTCTTTCATCTGTATACTCAGGTGCTCCGGGCGCTACTGCCTGCAACTCTGCAGTTTCATTGATAAGCGCTTCTGCCGCGTCTTCCCCATACATTGAAGGTTCATGCTGAGTCACTGCGCGCTGCCCCCAGGTTGCCCATACCGGATTCACTGGTTCAGTGGAGAGCTTCTGCTCCATTTTCGTCCATGCTTCATCCGTTCCGGGGTTATCTGTAAGTTTATTTACAGGATTGGTCATTTCATGGTTCCTCCTAAAAATTGGTTTGTGAGTCCGGCTGTGGAAGCGACTCCGTTGCCTGCTGTCTTAATTTGTAAGTGGCCCGGCTAAGCAGCGTTCCGACAACCGGCGGATTAACGCCAAGCTGGACGGCAATCTCCGAGTAGCTGTAGCCTGAGTATCGCAGCAACAGCGCTTGTCTGTCCCTCTCAGGCAGGCCGTCCAGCCATCCCCGCACATCCTCCTGATCCAGCTTGCTAAGTACAGTCTCTTCACCGGTTGGAGGACCTGCCTCTGTGCCGAACAGCAGCTCCTGCTTATCCTGGAGCTTCCGCTCCCTGACTTTTTTATTTAAGTAATCGTATCCGATCCGGGTAAGCACTCTATGGAGCCAAGCCCCAAGTGCGTCCGGATCATCGGGCGGATTGCGGTATAATCTGAGAAACACATCCTGCGCCAAATCCTCTGCTGCCGACTCGTCGCGTACCAGTGCCGTCAGCTTTCGCTTCACCACCGGATAGTGTTCATAAAATACAGTGCGAAACAGTTCAGATTCCGGAAATTCCATTCTGTAAATCCTCCTTATTAGCTGCAGCTATAAGTAAGACGAATGTCAGCGCCATTTTGTATCATAATTCAATACAATTATCATAACATTTCTAATTCTTCCGAATATAAACGCAGAAAAGCAGCTCCTCAAATATGAAAGGAACCGCTTTTTTATATGCAGCATATTGCTTATCCCAGATAAATATAGTAATTTAAGAATTGAACCAACCAAAATATGAAAGGTGGAACCGGCAATGGAAAAGATGTGTATGGAAATGATGATGAACATGTGTATGGAAGACATGATGTCCAAGATGAACACCATGAAGATGTGCATGGAAAAGATGACTGAAATGGGCATGATGGACATGGACATGGATATGATGATGAAGAAAATGCAGGACTGTGATGAAATGATGACAATGTGTATGACGATGATGCGCGAAGGAATGCAAATGTCCAAGTAATAATCTTTCACAGGTTCTGGCAGAGCAGACTAACTGCATGCCTTTTTTTATTTAATCTTAATGTATCTCTCTTGAATTTGCTTGGCTATTGTAATCCGCTCCAGCTTCAATTCCCAAATCCGTTCTTTCCACAGTCCGCTTTCCCGGGCGGCTTCATTATCTTTCAGCTTATCGAACAATTCCATCAGCATCAGGTTGATGTGATCAAATCTGTTCCAGAGCTCTGTGACACCCTCTATTCTTCTCTGCTCTTCCGATGTTTCCTTAAAATTCTTCAAGCTCTCTATGATGTCAGCCTGCCACTGCTCATCGTTAATTGATTTGGCGTAGTTGTAAAGATCCAGATAATCATTGACTGACATGTGTACCGACTCCTTAATCCGTATATACCAAGTATTATACTCGGTATTATAGATATTGCAATAGCCCCGAATAAATAATTCGGGACCGTTGTTCTGCAATTTACAGAGCCGGTTCTTCAAGCCATCTGCACATCCGCGTCACTACATCCTGTAAAACCACAGGTTTGGTTATAAAATCGGAAGCTCCGGCTGCCAGGCACCGCTCGCGGTCTTCCTTCATCGTTTTGGCCGAGATTGCGATAATTGGAAGCTCCGGCAGCAGCAGCTCTTCACGGATAATGGACAGCGTATCATACCCGTCTAAATTCGGCATCATGATGTCCAGCAGCACAATATCCACATCTGGATGCTCCCTAACCTTTTGCAAGCATTCAAACCCTGACTGTGCCGTCAAAATATTCATTTTATAGGGTGCAAGGCCGGTCTCAAGAGCATAGATGTTGCGTATATCGTCGTCAACGATCAGCACCGTTGTGCCGTTTAGCTTCCGATATTCTTCATCGAAAAGGTTCTTGTCCGCTTCGAGCGGGCGGCTGTGCGAATCCTCCCGTTCAAGTGCAGCAGCGGCCTCTGAGGTCGCCTGCACTATGTCGGTATCCTCCTCACGGCAAGGAAGATAAAGCGTAAAGGTGCTGCCTCTCCCCTCTTCACTGTCCAGCTCAATCGTACCGCCAAGCAGCCTGGCAAGCTGAAGCGATATTGACAATCCCAATCCGGTGCCGCCGAATTTACGGGCCGTTGTGCCGTCAGCCTGACGGAAAGCTTCAAAGATCAGCTCCCGGTTCTCCTCGGAGACCCCGATTCCGCTGTCCATGACGGCAAAAGTGATCACTGGGCCGGCACTTTCATAATCGGCTCCTGAATAGGACTCCAGACGGTTAACTACAACCTCTACAAAACCCTCCGCAGTAAATTTGAAAGCATTGGAGAGCAGGTTCCGCAGAATTTGATGCAAACGCATTTCATCCGTAAAAATCATATCAGGAACCTCTTGCCGAAGAGTCACTTTAAAATCAATATGCTTCTGGTCGGCTGTTGTGCTGAAATAGCCCAGCAGCATAGCAGGCACCTCAGTAAGATTGACTGCCTCCCATTCCACCAGCATTTTACCGGCTTCTACCTTGGACAGATCCAGAATATCATTGATCATCGCGAGCAAGTCGCTGCCGGACGAATGGATTACCGAAGCATAGCCCATTTCCTCTTCCGTAAGCGTCCCGTTGCGATTCTCAGTCAGCAGTTGTGACAGTATTAGCATGCTGTTAAGCGGCGTACGGAGCTCATGCGACATATTGGCCAGGAACTCGGATTTATAGCTGGAGCTTTGCTCGAGCTGTTCATTATATTTTACTAGCTGAACGGCTGCATTCTCTGCCACCGTCTTCTGATGATCCAGCTCCCGGTTGAGAATCAGCAATTCATGGGTATGGTTCTGAAGCTCCCCGGTCTGCACCTGCAGCTCTTCGGATTGCACCTGGAGTTCCCCGTTCATCACCTGTGATTCATGGTACAAATACTGGATTTCCATACGGGTGATAACAGAATTCAAGGTTACCCCCAGCACATTCAGCAGCTCTGTCAAAAGCTTAAAATGGTAGGGGGCCCATTTCGTAAGCGAGGCTATCTCCAGTACTGCTACCGTTTTATTCTCAAAAAGCACCGGGGCAATTACCGCAAACCTGGGTGCAGTTCTCCCGAGACCTGAATTAATACGGATATAATCTTCCGGCAAATTCTCAATAACCATAAGTCTCTTATCCGCTGCGCTTTGGCCGATCAGGCCCTCGCCGGACTTGATGGTGTCTGCGCCGAAGCGGGTTTCTTGATCCTCTGCCCCGGCATACGAGTAGACCCGCTTGAATTCTCCCTCTTTGTTAAGCACAAAAATGGCGCCGTATTGCATCTCCAGCATAAGCGACAGTTTATTCATAAAGGTTCTGCCCAGTAAAGAAAGCTCTGTCGCTTCCTGAATTGCCAAAGACATGGCTGCCAGTTGATCACTGCTCCATTGCTCCCGCTGCACGGTATCCAGAAGATCATTTGTTGCATTCGCCAGATCATAGATTTCATCAAGGGTTCTTACTTTAATGCGCTCTGACATGTTGCCGCCGCCAGCGATGCCGTGAATCGCCTCAATCACTCTTCGCAGCGGCTTGGCGATGCTCTCAGAGATCAGGTAGGTAACAAGCGAAGTCAGCACTGCCACCAGTATCCACAGAATATACATTGTTACCATAAGCTTGTGGTTGCCCGCTTTGAGATCAACAATGCGTCCAGTGGTCAGCTTGCGTTCGTTATCGCGGAAATAATCAGACTGCTTGCGGATGGAATCAATAATTAATTTGCCGGTATCATTGCGGAAAAATGCGGCAACCGCCTTATCCTGTCCATTCCGCTTAAGCTCCACAACATGCTGCCCGGCGGATGTGATCCATAGCTCAATGTTGTCTTTGATCGTTCTCAGATTCTGCAGTTGGCCCGGATTATCGGCGATCAGTCCGCTTAATTTCTCGTAATTCATCCGCCACTGCACACTTCCATCATTATAGGACTGCAGATAGTCGCTATTGCCGGTAAGGGCATAACCCCGTTGACCGGATTCCATATCAAGCACATTTTTCTCTATCTGATAGGTAAGCTCATGCACCTGCATATCATGCTCGCTCAGAAAAACAGTCTCTTTCTCAAGATCAGTAATCCTAGTGGATACAACGATGAGAAACAGACCTAGCATAAATAGGATCATGATATATCCAAGCGAAATTTTGCCCCGGATTTTCAAGCTCCAGGCTTGCTTGTTCAGCAATGGTCTAACCTCCATCGTGCGTCCCATGATATGATCTTACAGATAACCTTCGCTCCGGGGCAATCTGTCCTTTAACTGCCGTACATTACTCTCCAGCTTGAGAATAATATCCTCCAGATCCAGCGGATCAATACCTCTAACGATTGGTGCAGGAATGGGTTCCGGTGCTTTGGCCTTGTCCTTCAATTCGCGCAGCTCAATCTGCTGCTCCTGCCATTTATCCATCAAATCGGCAATCGTAGCATAAAAACGTTCGTAATCCTTGATTACGCTATCCAGGAACGTGTCCACTTCCTCTGCGTCATAACCGCGCAGCTTCGTGTTAAATTCCTTCTCATGAATTGTCAGCGCGTCGAGTGTAATGCCAAGCTGGCTGAATAGCTTTCTTTGCTTGTCCAACCGGCGTTTCATGTGTTCGTCCATTTAAGTTACCTCCAAGTATATACTGCATTCATCCGGCAGTAATCATTATAACAGGGTGACAGCAAGCTGAAAATATCACTAAAGTTGTAGTTCTGATGCCCGGTAAAATGCGTCATTCTAATAGTTATCTGCAACAGCTTTATTTAAAATGCCCAGACAGCGGTCCAAATCCGTCTTCACCTGTTTTTTGTACAGCTTCGCCTTTTCCTCTCCATCCGCTGTGAAGTGGTACAGCACAATTTCCTGAAAATCCACTTTAGGGTCGTTCCCCTTCAGTTGTTTGGTACGGTATAGAATCCCCTGCTGGACCAGTTCATGAAGAGCGCGGTAAATTTCACTTTGAGGCGGCGAATAGCCGTGTGCCTTGAAGTCTCTGCGCAAATCCTCCAGCATCTGATAGCCGTAGCCTTTATGCTGTTCAACCATCGTAATCAGGTATACCTTGATAAAAGCCCGTTGGGCAATCATAAACGCCATAAGACACCTCCAAAGGGGTAGATTACCTTAAGTTTCCTGCTCTAACTCTAGTATAAGCACTATTTTCCAAGTTTCACAATAAGAAATTTTGGGAGTGTTGCCCACCTTTTTCTTTCGGGATAAGTGATAAGGGCAGGTGTAGTTGTAGGGTCAGGAGATGTAACAAGGGTGCTTTTGTTTTGATTTTTCTATTGTGAATTTTTCATATGATGAAATGTAAGAATTCCAGGTGTGGATTAAGGCAATATAAAAAGACTGCAGCCCAGGTGATCATGCCTGTGGTGCAGTCTTTGCGAGATTATGATTATAAATGGATGGCCTTTATTTCGCCGGGCGCGTCCGGTTCGTCGGGATTGCCTGCATAGGGTCATCCGGCCAGTAATGTTTGGGGTAGCGGCCCTTTAGATCCTTTTTGACCTCAAAATAGGTGCTGCGCCAAAAGCTGGCCAGATCCGCCGTCACCTGCATCGGCCGCCTCGCGGGCGAGAGCAGATGCAGCAGCACCGCGACCTTCCCCCCGCCGATTCTCGGCGTATCCACTTGCCCGAACATCTCCTGCAGTCTAACCGCCAATACCGGCGCGCCCGGGTTCCCATAATCTACAGGAATCCGGGAACCGCTCGGAACGGTTATATGCGTTGGAGCTTCCTTGTCCAGAGTCTGGCGGCTGTTCCAGTCCAGCATCCCTTCCAGCGCCCGCGATAACGGCACCCTCTGGAGGTCGCGCAGATTACGCATTCCCTGAATATAAGGCTGGAGCCACTCATGAACTGAAGCGAGCAGTACGTTATCAGACACATCTGGAAAATCTTCTCTGATTCTATGCATGAACTCCATCCGCTGGCGCAGTTGAACCGTGCCCTTGTCCCAGGGCAGCAGCTCCAGCCCTTCGGCAGCAATCAGGGCAAGCAGCACCTCTTCTGTTTCTTCCGCTGTCGGCCGTTCATGTGCGGTTTCCTTTACGACCAGCGCACCAAGCCGCGTCCGTCTGCGCGCCTGCACGCTTCCGCTGTCCTTGTCCCAGTAGACTTCACGTTCCTCCGTGAAGCTAATCCTGTGATGCATGAACAGGTCATCTGCCGGCAGGTCGGCTGCCAGCAGGACTCTGCTCTGGCCGGCACGGTCATCCACGCCGGCCGCCACAATATAGGGCGAGCGCGCAAGCGGCTGCCCTTCCTTCATCGCCGCCCCCCGGCCACCGGAGAGCAGAAACGCGCCATCGCCGCGTTTCTGCCCGATCCGGTCGGGGTAGGCGAACGACAACAGCAGCCCGGTGCGGCTGATGTTGTCGGGCGTTTCTCCTGGCGCTGCCTGTAGCTGCGCCAGGAAATTCCGGCTCTCGCGCTGCACCGCGCGCAGAGCCGCCGGGTCCGCTCCGCCGCTGTCAGCGGAGCGCTCGAACCGGAGCAGCGCCTCCACGCGCAGCGTGAGGTCGCAGCTCTGTGCGGCGGGACCCTTGAAGAGGTCCCGCTCCTGGAGCAGCGCCGCCAGCCGGCAGGCGAGCGGCGCCGCTCCAAGCTCTGCCGCGCGCAGCAGCATGTGCGCGATGCGCGGGTGTGCGCCGAGCGCGGCCATGCTGCGGCCGTGCGGCGTAATGGCGCCGCCGGCGTCAAGCGCGCCGAGCTGGCGCAGCAGCGCTACGGCCTGCGCGTAAGGCGCAGCAGGCGGCGCGTCCAGCCAGCGCAGCGCGTCCGGACTGCGCGCGCCCCACAGCGCCAGCTCCAGCGCGAGCTGCGCCAGGTCAGTCTCCATGATTTCCGGCACGTTGTCGTCCGGAAGACGGTTATGCTCCTCCCGGCTCCACAGCCGGTAGCATACACCCGGCGCGGTGCGTCCCGCACGGCCGCGCCGCTGGTCGGCGGATGCCTTGGAGACCGGCACCGTAGTCAGCCGCGGCATGCCCGTACGCGGCGAGAACACCTGAGTCCGCCGCAGGCCCGTATCTACTACGCTGCGCACGCCCTCAATCGTTAAGCTGGTCTCGGCAATCGAAGTTGCGAGCACCACCTTGCGTTCACCCGGCACAGCAGCCGCCACCGCCAAGTCCTGCTGCTCCTGCGGGAGCTGCCCATAGAGCGGCCGCAGCACTGTTCCGGGAGGCAGACCGCCGCCCGCAAGCTCCCTTTCCGTCTGCCGGATCTCCCGTTCACCGGGCACAAAAACAAGCACATCGCCAGGCTGCTCGGATAAAGCCCGGCGGACGGCGGATGCCGCCGATTTGTCGAGCTGCTTCCCGTCCGTGCCCGGGACATATATAGTATCCACCGGATAAGTCCGGCCCGGACACTTCACTACGGGCGCATCCCCGAGTACAGCGGAGACCCTCTCGCCGTCCAGTGTGGCGGACATGACAAGAATCCGCAAGTCCTCACGCAGCACAGACTGCGCCTCCAGTGTCAAAGCCAGTCCCAGATCAGCATGAAGGCTGCGCTCATGAAATTCGTCAAAGATAACCAGCCCCACATCGCCAAGCGACGGGTCGCTTTGCAGCATTCTTGTTAACACGCCTTCCGTAACTACTATAATACGCGTGTTTTTGCCCACCTTAGTATCCATACGCATGCGGTATCCTACGGTTTGGCCCACACTTTCGCCCATGCAGGCCGCCATGTAGCCCGCGGCTGAACGGGCTGCGAGCCGTCTCGGCTCCAGCATCAGTATGGTTTTGCCGGCCATCCACGGCGCATCCAGAAAAGCCGGCGGTGTTCCTGTCGTTTTCCCCGCTCCAGGCTCGGCAATAAGCACGGCGGAAGGGGATGTATTCAGTATTGCCTGCAAATCAGGGAGCACCTGCATAATTGGAAGCTGCTTCATCATATCTCTCCATAATCTTTTTCATCTATATCCTGTCTACACACATCATGGGCGAAACCGGACTGAAATTCAAGCTTCACTGGATTAAGTAATGTGTGAACCTATATAGGTTGAACTATAGATTCTCATATTGGGTCTGGTCGTAACTGCGGGGAATGTTTGGACTTCCGGCCGCTGTTATGATTGAATTTCCTGATTTAAACCACTGATCGCGGTAGAAATTCAATCATAAAGGCGGACGCGTTCGCTCCTACAGTTCCAAACTTCCCCTCCGCACTCCTACCTTTTTATGATTTTTTTAAGTTCAACCTATATAGTACTTTCTTATATTCTGCAAAAAAGCCACCCAGCCGCTCAGGGCCGGATGACTTCTGCAACTCCTTGTTATTCCTCTTGGCGGGTCAATTGCTCCCGGATTCTATCGCCGTAATCTGCGAAAACCGTGCTGTTCTCCAGCCCGCGCTGCCGTAAAAGCTCCTGCAGGCGCAGTCTTTTCAGAGAAAGATTGGACTCCAGCTCCTTCCGTTCCCCATGAACGGAATTCCCGCTTGTATGACAGGCTGCCAGCAGTTTCTCCAGCGTTGCACATTCCGCACGCAGCGTCACTTCTTCAGGGAGCAGACCGGCATTTTTCATGATTTTGAAGGACATTCTCAGGTCTTCAGGCACCCCGGACAAATCCTCCAGCTCCAGCGGCTTGCCATGCCCCGGCAGATTCTCGAACTCTCCATTTCGCATGGACTCCTGAATGCGCTGCTCTGCGAGCCAGGATAATATCGCCATACTACCGCCCCTCTTCCCTGCCCAAGAAATGGCGCTTCTACAAGCACTCCACCTTCCCGGCACTTCCGTATTGCCTTTATTTTAGCATAGCGGCTAGGGCAATTCATCCTGGGGGTTATAAACCTTGCTTGTGCTTATGATACCCGCGTTCTCCGTAAGGCGATAGCTGCTCCATCCATTTGTTCTCCAGATCGGGCAGCAGCTTACGGTATTTCGCCAGTTCAGATACTTCAGCGACGAAGTCCTCCTCCGGTTTGATCTGCTCCAAAATCTCAAAAGAAAATGCCTCTTTACCATATTCCTTCCAATCGGCCTGAAGTGTCTTATTGTCATGGTTGCCGATTTCCAGTATGAATTGATGCTTGTTCCAGACCCCGTCCAGGTTAAGGCTGCTGCCCACCAAGGATTTACCATTCTGCGTATTAACAATTCTATATACACCCATCGGACGATGGGAGTGCGCGTAGCTGTAAGCCAGCTCCTTGCGTTTCGCTTTCTCCATAACTTCTCTTCTCTCCTTCAAATTCAATATCCGGTAACGGCGGGCGCCGTTACAATCTAACCCAATAGCTGCTTCCGTCATCCTCGCGGTCCAGCAGCCCGTAATCAATCAGATAGCGCCGCAGCGTAACATGATCAGAGAAAGCTTCACCAAGAATGGCGTTAACCTCTTTCTCCGTATATTTCCTTCCCGTCTCAAAACGCTTGATCAATTGGCGGAGAATCGCGGCCTTCCGCTTCTGCTTCTTGGGAAATTCCGACAACGGCCCCTCCGGTCCCATCTTAAAATAAGTGTTCAGAATCTCGGCATTCTCCTCTTCCGTGATAGCAAACCGCTCATCGACTATCGCCGCAGAGCGGGGAATGCTGACGAAGGGCGACGACGTTCCCGGCTTCTCCTCGGCCAGCTCCATCACAGCCAGGAACAGCTTGGCCTGCTTCACCTTCTCCCGCAGTGTAAACCGGTGGTTGCGCACAGTGGAGGTACTGCCGATGCCCAGTTCCTTCGCAGCCTCCCCATCACTCAAGCTCTGCCGGAAAGCATTCAGCAGCCCCTTCTGCAGCTCCGTCAGCCCGGTAAGCTTCTTATCCAATCCCAGCAGCCAATTGAACATGCCCCCATGCTCGCTCTCCACATGAAGCGCTGCGAATTTCCCGGCTTCGTAATACTGGTTCCCTTCCTTATAAATGAGGCCCTTCTCAAATTCTTCTCCACACACAAGGCAAGTATAAAATTCAGAATGCTCTCTGGCCTCATATTGATAACCTTGCTTCAGCTCCAGTATCGAGGCATTCCAGAATTTCTCCGAAATGCTGATCGGTTCATTTCCATCCGGCAACTTCATCACCCAACTCTTCTTTCGTTTATTATGTAGACATAATATCATTTTGTTTGCTTATTATCAACTTTATTGTTATTTTGTTTGCTATATAAACCGATAAGGACTGTATCTCAACGCAAACAGCCTTACCCCCAGATCTGAAAGACCATTGGATAAGACTGCTTCATACAGCGAATGCTCTCGAAAGCTGCACCTTTTTTTAAGAAAGCAAAGACTCTGCCCCATCAATCACAATCTGCGCGCCTGTGATGTGGATCGACTCGTCTGAAGCGAGGAAGGAGACCAGCTCGGCCACATTTTCCGGCTTCCCTGGTCCGTCAGCGAGCGGCTGAGCACCTTCCGGGAATTGAATCGGGATCACGATGCTCTCGACTTCCTCGTTAAACTCGGTGCTTTCATCAATGTTGGTCGAAATCGCTCCCGGACAAATGACGTTGACGCGGATTTTGAACTTCGCCAGCTCCAGGGCCGCCATCTTGGCAAAAGCGACCTGTCCCGCCTTAGTAGTACTGTATGGCGACCAGCCAAAGCTGGCAAAACGGCTGTTGCCGTTAATGGAGCTAGTGATGATAATGCTCCCTTTGCCTTTTTCCTTGAGATGGGGAATGCTGTATTTCAGCGTCAGGAAGGTACCCGTCAAATTGACAGAGATGGTGCGCTCCCAATCACTGAGACTAAGCTCCTCTATAGGCCCAACTGCGCCGTTAATCCCGGCATTGGCAAAAACAATATCCAGTCCGCCGAAATGCCCCACTGCCTTTTGCACCGCTGACTCCATGCGTTCAGCATCCGAGGTATCCACATCAATGGCCAGCGCACAATCCTTGCGCAGCTTATTCAGCTTCTGCTCCAGTAGAAAGGTACGGTCATTCACCAGGTCGAACAGGGCAACATTGGCGCCTTCACGGGCCATTTGAATCGCTGTCGCTCTTCCGATTCCCGAGCCTGCACCGGTGATGATGGCTGTTTTTCCAAGAAACCGCTGTTTTTTCGCTATATCCGGGCTCATCTATACACTCCCTTCCATTTCCTCCAGCTTAATACTCTCTGTTTCAAGATTACCCAAACCGGCCTTGTTTATAATCAAAATATGCAAAAAAAGAAAACAGCCCCGCAATAGCAGGGCCGATATCAGGCTTAGCTTCGATTATTCAATTCTCCAAATGCCGCACATCCACCTTTACGGTGAGTGTGCCGCCTACTCCGCGGTATACGCCTTTTACGGGAACGATATCCTTATAATCTCTGCCGTGCCCAAGCTTGACATAACGCCAGTTCACTTCAACATTATTCGTGGGATCAAAACCGAGCCAGCCGGTACCGGGAATATGTGTCTCCACCCAGGCATGCGAAGCCTGCTCGAAATTGGCATTGCCTCCCTGCAGGTCACCGACAAAATGATATCCGCTCACATACCTCGACGGCAGACCGACACTGCGGCAGACTGCAATCATCAGATGGGCGTAATCCTGACACACTCCGCGTTTGAGCTTCAGCGCTTTTTTAACGGTTGTATTGACACTGGTCGCTTCGGGATCATAGGTAAACTGCTCGTAAATCGTCGATGACAGCCGTTTGGTCCATTCATACATATCTTCCGCTTCATCAAAAGGATGCTGCGAGGCAAATTCGACCAGTTCAGGCGTTATTTCAGTATAGCGTGTAGGCAAAATAAACTCGACATAGCGGTTCTGAAATCGCTCATCGTTCAGCAGTTCAACCTGCTCCTCAAGTGAAATATGGGGCAGATCCGAGCCTTGAGATTTATCGAGAGTAACCACAGTCGCTCTGGTGCGGATCACCATCTCCGTATGGGGTTTGTTCACTGAGTAAGCATGCACCCGATTGCCAAAAAAATCCTCATAGGTCAGCAAATTAGCCGGTGGAAAAATCTCCACCTCATGATGGTAGCAGGACTGACGGTAATTGGTGCGCGGCGTCAGCCGGATTTCATTGACACTGTCCGTGACCGGCTCGGGGTAGCTGTAAGTCGTTGTGTGGTCGATCTGAATTTTCATGCAGACACTCCTTCACGGCGAAAAAAGGCACCATCCATCGTTTTGCCGAGCTTCTGGCAGGATTCCATCAGGGCCTCCAGCACATCCTCCACGAGATCGCCTGAGATTTCTTCTTTTTCCATATAATCGAGATCGGCCTTGATCTTGCCGGCTTGGCGGATCACCCGCTCATGACCGGAGCCCTTCTCCGAAGTATCCAATTCAAGTCTCGCCAGATGTTCTTCCAGCTTGTGAAAAGAGAATCGGATCGACCGTGGAAAATAGGCATTTGCAATCAGAAACTCCAGAATACTCTCCGGCGACATTGCATCCGCATAATAGCGGCGGAAGGCCTGATAACCGCTCACCGACTTAAGTACAGCTTGAAGCTGGGTATAGATGGCGTTGATATCCTTGGACTTGCAGGACACCGTCACCGCCTGAAGAATCCGCGTCGTATTCTCCGCCCGCTCCAGAAAACGTCCACTCTCGATAAAATGCCATTCATTGCCTCTCAGCATCACCGAATGCTCTGCTCCAAGGAACATCGCCGCCCGCTCTTTGACATGCTGGTAGAATTGGTGAGGGCCGCACATAATATCCGCCACTGACTGCTCGCCAAGCCACAGATTGAAGCTGCTCACAATATCCCACAGTTCACTCGGCAAATGCTGTCTGAGCGTACGAAGATTATTCCGGGCTTGATGCACACAAGAAAATAATGAATTGGAATTACCCAGATCGAGCGTGATGAAAGACAAAACATCCTGCTCCAAAAAGCTGCCCGATTGCTGCAGGTATTCATCTCTGACGCCAAGCGCATCAATCAGCCTTGACCACTTATGCCCTTCTGCCTGGAAGTCTTCTTCTTGCTGAATATGATAGTGCACATCAATCAGCCTGGCGTGATTCTCTGCCCGTTCAATGTACCGCCCAATCCAAAACAAAGCCTCCGCATTGCGATTCAGCATCGTAGCCACTCCTTTATTTAACATTTGGATGCCGTACTTAACGAGTCCGTTCTGAAACGCTCTGCTGTCCATTCATTCTTAGGCCATTACCCAGGTATCCTTAACACCTCCGCCCTGTGAAGAGTTCACGACCAGTGAACCTTCCTTCATGGCAACCCGGGTAAGTCCTCCGGGAATCACATGCGGCTTGCGGTCTGCCCCCATCAGCACAAATGCCCGCAGGTCGATATGGCGAGGAATCATACTGCCGCCTGAGAGCACCGGCGCCCTCGACAGCGACATAATCGGCTGGGCAATGTAACGTGCCGGATCGGCAAGTATTTTGAGCCGGAACTCCATTAATTCTTCCTTCGTCGCCTCGCTTCCGATAAGCATGCCGTATCCGCCGGACAACGAGGTCTCCTTGACCACCATTTCGGGCAAATGATCAAGCACGTACTGCCGTTCCTGTTGGCGGGACAGCAGATAGGTCGGCACATTTCCAATGATAGGCTCCTCGTTCAGATAGTAGCGGATCATATCCGGGACATAGACGTACATTGCTTTGTCGTCGGCAACGCCGGTGCCGGGTGCATTCGCGATGGCAATATTTCCTGCACGGTAAGCATTCATCAGGCCGGCAACACCGAGCAGCGAGTCAGGCTGAAAGGCCAGCGGATCAATATAATCATCATCAAGCCGGCGGTACAGCACATCCACACGGCGCAGTCCGTTCATTTCCCGCAAATATATATTATGGTCTTGGGCAACCAAGTCGCGTCCTTCCACGAGGTGGATCCCCATTTGCTGGGCCAGGAAAGCATGCTCATAGTAAGCCGAATTGTATTCACCTGGAGTCAGCAGTGCAATGACCGGGTCCTTCATCCGTGAGGGGGACAGGCTGCGCAGCACCGACAGAAACCGGTTCAGGCTGTGATCCACGTCGCGGATCGAGCTGGCAAAAGACAATTCAGGAAACAACTGATTCATCAGGGATCTGCCTTTAAAAAGGTACGAAAACCCGGAAGGTGTCCGCAAATTATCCTCTAACACGTAATACTCGCCATCATGGTGACGGATCAGGTCAATACCCGAAGTAGTGACATAAGCCCCGCCAGGCACCCGTAAGCCGCACATTTCCGGCCGGAAATAACAATTGGAGAGAATCATCCGCCGCGGGACAATACCGTCCTTGACAATGTACTGCTCATGATAGATATCATGAATGAACAGATTCAAAGCGGTGATCCGTTGAACAATACCGGCTTCAAGCCTCTCCCACTCTCCTTTCGGGATAATCCGCGGGATCATGTCAAAAGGAATCGTGCGCTCCATCGGATGATCCTGTGCAGGGTTGTACAGTGTAAAGGTAATGCCTTCTTCCATCATCCGGCGCTGCATCAGATTCTGTTTGCCTTGCAGCTCCTCGGGGCTCATCCCGGAAAACATGCGGTTCACATGTGAGTAATGCGGCCGGACATTCCGTTCATCAGCATACATTTCATCATAAAAATGCTGCAGCGGATACGGAGACAGCCCGGGCAAAGGATCTATTTTGGACATGAGCCCCACCCCTTTCGAATCAATCAATGTGTGATGTTTGTTGACACAATCGTTCGAAATACAATATTCGAAATACGCTAACATTAAATATTACATTAATAATACGTAAGTGTTATTCTTCATGTCAATATATATAACAACGAAATGGAATTTACGAACCATTTTTCATAAATGGAATCGCTTCCTTTCTAAATGAGTTTGTATTTAGGAAGCGAGTTTGTACAGAATACATAGAATTGTATGCAGGAGAGCTGACAAGCATTACTATTATGAATTTTTCATATATTGAAACAGCGGAAGTCCGATCAGAACATCCATCCGGTTTGGCGGGAAATCAGCCTTCTGCGGGTCTTTATTACTTTGTAAAAAAGAAGCCGCACTCCATTCACAGAGTACAGCTTCTATAAGAAAAGTTATTTGAATTACTCCTGCTCTTCGTCTAGCGATTCATCGGCAATCATGCCGGCGAACAGAGCGTGGACAAATTGAGTGGAATCAAACGGCTGCAAATCCTCCATCTTCTCCCCAAGTCCTACCAGCTTCACCGGCAGGTTCATTTCTTGACGGATCGCAACGACAATTCCGCCCTTGGCTGTACCATCAAGCTTGGTCAGCACCAGACCGGTAACACCGCTTTTTTCTCCAAAAAGCTTCGCTTGCGTCAGAGCATTCTGCCCTGTGGTCGCATCCAGCACCATCAGCACTTCGTGCGGCGCACTTGGAATTTCGCGCTGGATGACCCGGAAGATTTTGTTCAGCTCTTCCATCAGATTGCTCTTATTCTGCAGCCGGCCTGCGGTGTCGCAGATCAGCACATCCACATTGCGCTGCTTGGCAGCTTGAACGGCATCGAACATTACTGCAGCCGGATCAGAACCCGCCTGCTGCTTGATAACGTCCACACCAGCCCGCTGACCCCATACCTCTAGCTGCTCTATGGCCCCTGCGCGGAAGGTGTCGCCTGCGGCCAGCAGCACCTTTTTCCCCTCCTGCTTATAGCGGTGAGCCAGCTTGCCGATGGTTGTCGTCTTGCCGACTCCGTTCACGCCAACGAACAAAATAACGGTGATTCCATCGGGATTCTCCTTCAGGCTGTTATCATCATCGCCACGCAGCAGCTCCATCAGCTTGCGCGAGAGGATAGGCTGAAGCTCCGACGCATCCTCAATCCGCTTCTGCTTCACTTCGGCACGCAGCTCTTCAACCAGTACCATAACCGTGTTCACACCGACGTCGGCCCCGATCAGAATCTCTTCCAATTCCTCATAGAATTCTTCATCTATTTTTTTGCGCCGGATAATGAGATCCGATACCCGCTCAACGAACCCTTTGCGTGTTTTCTCCAGACCGTCGCGGAACTGTTTGGTTACACTTTCCGTTTTGCCGGCGATGCTATCTTTCAATTTTCTAAAAAAACTCATATAGTTCCCCCTAAAGTTTTATGGAGCATAATATCATTGAGATTCTTCGCAATAAAACTCGCTTCGGAAGCATCCGTCAAAAGTCTTGTGAGCCAAAGCACCAGCGCATTACTGCTCATTAGGCAATCTCCGCTTCCTCATCCTCCAGCTTAACAGAGACCAGCTTGGATACTCCGCCTTCTTCCATCGTCACGCCATAGAGCACATCCGCTTCCTCCATCGTGCCTTTGCGGTGGGTGACTACGATAAACTGCGTTTGCCCCGAAAATTCCCGCAGGTATTGGGCGAAACGCACCACATTGGCTTCATCCAGCGCCGCTTCAACCTCATCCAGCACACAGAACGGCACAGGCTTAACCTGCAAAATTGCGAACAGCAGCGCCATTGCAGTCAGAGCCCGTTCTCCACCGGACAACAACTGAAGGTTTTGCAGTTTTTTGCCTGGAGGCTGTGCTACAATATCAATCCCCGTATCAAGCAAATGCTCGGGATCAAGCAGCATCAGGTCCGCCCGGCCGCCGCCGAACAGCTTCGTGAAAACCGTGCCGAACTGGCGGCGGATCGCATCAAAGGTCACCTTAAAGCGTTTGGACATCTCCTCTTCCATCTCACGAATTACATGGTAAAGGGTGGTTTTGGCTTCCACCAAATCATCCTTCTGTCCGCTGAGGAAGGTATAACGCTCATGTACTCGTTGGTATTCCTCGATTGCACCCAGATTTACCTCGCCCAGAGATGAAATGCTTCGTTTCAGCCGCTGCACCTCCGCCTGTGCTGCCGGCACATCCTCAGGAACAGGATAACGCTGCTTCGCCAGCTCATAGCTTAGCTCATAATCGTCGCTCAGCTTGCGGAGAATATTGTCCAGCTCGACATCCAGACGGCCTACGGCAACCTCCGTTGAGCGGAGCTTGTCTTCAACCGTTCTCAGTGCCTGCCGCTGATCCTTGGTCTCGCCCTCGGCAATTTCCAGCTTGCGTGTCAGCGCTGCACGCTCAGCTCTGGCCAAATCAAGCTTAGCGGCCGTATCTTCTTTCTTTAGCTTGTAGCTGTTCAGGTCTTCTTTCTGTTGCACGGCTTCCCGGGCGTTTTCTTCCAAATCCTGCTCGATTGTCATCAGGAGGCTGCGGCTCTGGCGCAGCTCTTTGTCCTGCGAGCCGGCATCCTGCCTCATCCGCCGCAGTTGCTCTTCCAGGGAGAAAATCTCCTGATCCAGCTTGCCCTCTGTTACCTTCATGCCGGTCAGCTTGCTCTGCAACTCTTCCTTGGCCGATTCACTTGCCTTGCGGGCAGTTTCGGCATTGCGGATCTCCTCGTGCGCGGTCTTCTCTTCCCGCTCCAGCCGTTCCAGCTCGGCAACCGCCTGCTTGCGGCTGTCTTCCAGCGAGCGCACCTCGCTCTCAAAGCTGCTGCGCTCGGCCCCTGCGCCTTCCACCTGCTCCTGTACGTGGCGCAGCTCCTGTTCGAGCTGCTTCAAATCACCGGAGACACGCTGCTCCTCCAGGCGTTTCTCGTCACCGTCATGCCGCAGCTCTTCCAGCTTCCGGGCAGCGTTCTCCTGCTCCTCGCGCAAACGGCTGATCCCCTGCTTCAGCTTGGAGATTTGAATCTCGCTCTCTTCGATCTCGCTGAACAACTGGTCCAACTGGCGTTTGCGGCTTAACAGGCTGTTGTTCTTCTTGTGCTGGCTGCCCCCGGTCATGGAGCCGCCCGCATTGACTACATCACCTTCCAGTGTAACCACTCTATAGCGATACTGGCATTTAGCCGCGATCCGGTTCGCCTGCTCCAGGCTTTCAGCAATTACAACATTGCCAAGCAAGCTTCTGACGATACTGGCATACTTATCTGCAAATCCCACCAGCTCAGAACCGATCCCAACAAAACCTTCCGCGCCTTCCACCATACTAAGATCGCTTCCGCTAATCTGCCGGGGCCGGATAACATCCAGCGGCAAGAAGGTGGCCCGTCCAAGCTGGCGCTGCTTCAGAAAAGCAATCGCTTGCCGGGACACGGCTTCGTTATCCATGACCACATGCTGCAGCGAAGCGCCCAGCGCGGTCTCAACCGCCATTTCCAACTTCTCAGGAACCGAGATCAGCTCCGCGACAGCGCCGTGCACACCGCTCAGTTGGCCTTTGCGTGCTCCCTTCAGCACCTCTTTGACTCCAAGCATGAAGCCATCGAAATCATCCTGCATTTCCTTCATCGTCTCATGCCGGGACACCTGGGCTTCGCGCTTCTGCTCCCATTTGCGCAGTCCGCCCTGTGTCTCCTCCAACAGCTTCTGGCGTTTACTGGTTTGCTCGCTCTCGGTAATGTACGCATTGCGGAGTGCGCCTAGCTCTTTGCCGAGTCCGGCGATCTTATCCTTAAGCCCTGTATGGGCGGAAGTCAACTCCTGCAGGCGGGCAGTCCATTTACCGCTCTCTTCCTGACTGCGGCTCATCCGGCGCTCCAGGCTCTCCTTCTGCTGGTCCGCATAGCGAATCTCGTTACGGGCCTGCGCCATCAGGTTCATCAGTTCGAGAAGAGCGCTCTTCAGCTTTTCTTCCTTACTCTGGCTGATGCCGCCGCTGACGCCTTCCAGCCGGGATTCCTCGTCCGCGATCCCCTTCCGCAGCTCCTCAAGAGCCAGCCGGGTCATCTTCAGCTTATGCTCCAGCTCCGCAAGCTCGCGCTGCCGGTCGGCCGAACGTTCGCCTACAGAACCTAGCGTAGCCATGAGCTGCTCCCGGTTGTTCTCCAGATTGCGTCTGCGTTCCTTCAACAGCTCGCTGTACCCTTCGCTTTTTTCATTAGCTTCACTATACCGCAGGAGCTGCTCCTGCAGCTTCTCTACTTCTTCCTCCAGCGTCCGCAGCTCGGAACGCCCGCTCTCAAGCCTTGCATCATGGGCTGAGACAACGGTAGACAACTGAAGCTGTTCACCTCGCAGCACCTCGAGCTTGTCATTGCCTTCCTTCCAGGCGGTATGTATCCCTTCAATCTGATGGACATATACGGAAATCTCCAGTTGCTTAAGCTGCTCCCGCAGCTCCTTGTAGCGGATTGCCTTCTCGGATTGATCCTTAAGCGGTCCGATCTGATCTTCCAGCTCACTGATGAGATCATGAATACGGAGCAAATTCTGCTCTGTCTCATCCAGCTTGCGTCCAGCGTCTTTCTTACGTGATTTATATTTAACGATACCTGAGGCTTCTTCGAAGATGCCGCGGCGATCCTCAGAGCGGGTACTGAGTATTTCTTCGATCCGGCCTTGTCCGATAATTGAATAAGCCTCGCGTCCGATCCCGGTATCCATGAACAGCTCTGTGATATCCTTCAGCCGGCAAGCCTGCTTGTTGATTAAATATTCACTTTCACCGCTGCGGTGCACACGGCGCGTTACAGTCACTTCACTGAAATCCAGCGGCAGCACATGATCCTCATTATCCAGCGTCAGCGACACTTCACCGTAATTGACGGCTTTACGCGCATCGCTGCCTGCAAAAATAATATCCTCCATCTTGCCGCCGCGCAGCGACTTGGCGCTTTGCTCGCCCAGCACCCAGCGTATGCCATCGGAAATATTGCTCTTGCCGCTGCCATTCGGGCCTACTACGGCTGTAATGCCGCGGACAAATTCCATTTCCGTTTTATCGGCAAATGATTTAAAGCCAGCTAATTCAATCCGTTTCAAAAACATAACTCGCCTATCACCTCCGCCCCATTATACCATAGCGTTTTGAACCACTCTATACAAGTAGAAACGGCTACGCCGTCCTGATAAGGACGGTATCCGTTTCAGCGAGAATAGAATAATAATTTATGGCGTGAAACATATACGTTCTATTTCGAAAAAGAGCAGCAAAGGTCTGACTTCCGCCTCTGCGCCGGCATTCAGACCACTTGCTGCTCTCCTCCGTCTGCTACTCTATACAGTCCCTTTAACGCGGGCTTGATTTCATTTTATCTTGCAAAATGAGCACTTATGCGTCATCTTCCTTCAGATGTAAAAGTGCTGCCGCTGCGGCCTGCTGCTCCGCTTCCTTCTTGGAACGGCCGCTTCCTTTACCTAGTGACTGGCCCGACATATACACTTCAGAGACGAATTCCCGTTCATGTGCCGGTCCGCGTTCTTCAATAATCCGATATTCCAGCGTACCCAAACCGTGATGCTGTATCAGCTCCTGAAGCTCCGTCTTGAAATCGCTCATCTGCATTTGCAGCTTACCGTCCGTTTCCACCAGAGGGAACACATGATTATCCAGGAACTTACGGGCCGTTTCAAGACCCTGATCCAGATAAAGCGCTCCCACGAAGGATTCAAACACATCGGCCAGCAAGGCCGGGCGGGTTCTGCCGCCCGTAAGTTCTTCCCCTTTACCCAACAATACATAACGGCCAAAGCCCAGGTTCTCCGCAAATCTGACCAGTGAAGGCTCGCATACAATTGCAGCCCGCAGCTTGGTCAGCTCTCCCTCAGGCCTGTCCGGCAGCAAGTTGTACAAATATTCTGACACCGTAAGCTCCAGAACCGCATCGCCAAGAAACTCCAGACGTTCGTTGTCCTGGTGCTGATTGAAACGGTGTTCATTCACATAAGACGCGTGGGTAAAGGCCTGCTTCAGGAGTACAGCATCGTGAAATTGGATTTGAAGTTGGCTTTGTAACTGCTTCAGGTCTCCTTTCACTGCACTGTCCCCTTACTGATTGTATTTTTTGAGAATAACGGTCGCGTTATGTCCTCCGAACCCGAATGAATTCGACATGGCAATGTTAAGCTCCGCCTCACGCGGAACATTCGGAACATAATCCAGATCGCATTCCGGGTCGGGATTGTCCAAATTGATGGTTGGAGCAATCATGTTCTTTTGCAGAGACAGTCCGCAAATTATCGCTTCCACACCTCCGGCAGCGCCAAGCAAATGGCCTGTCATTGATTTGGTGGAGCTGATCGCGACCTTATAGGCATGATCTCCCAGCGCCTTCTTGACGGCAGCCGTTTCCGACCGGTCGCCTACAGGCGTGGAAGTGCCATGCGCATTAATGTAATCAATCTCTTCAGGTGCAATGCCGGCGTCGCGGATCGCCATCTTCATGCAGCGTGCCGCACCATCCGGGTCAGGCTCTGTCATATGGTGGGCATCAGCGCTCAGTCCATAGCCAATGACCTCCGCGTAAATCTTCGCCCCGCGCTTCTCGGCATGCTCCAGTGATTCCAAGATGAGAATACCGGCGCCTTCACCCATGACAAAACCGTCGCGGTCAACGTCAAATGGACGGCTGGCCTTCTCAGGTTCATCGTTGCGTGTTGACATGGCGCGCATTGCACAAAAGCCTGCCATGCCTGTCGGACGGATCGTTGCTTCGGAACCGCCGCAGATCATTGCATCCGCATCTCCGCGCTGGATCAGACGGAAGGATTCTCCAATGGAATGGCTTCCTGTCGCACAAGCGGTCACTGTTGTCGTATTCGGGCCCTTCGCTCCGAAACTAATGGATAGCTGGCCTGAACCCATGTTCGCAATCATCATCGGGATAAAGAATGGGCTGACCCGTTTCGGTCCTTTCTCCAGAAGAATGTTGTGATTATCTTCCCAAGTACCCAGACCACCAATACCGGAGCCGACGGATACACCGATTCTATCCGCATCAATGTCTTCACCGATCTTAAGTCCGCTGTCCTTCAGCGCTTCTTCGCCCGCAGCCAGAGCAAATTGGACAAAACGGTCCATCTTGCGGGCTTCCTTGCGGCCAAACAACGCTTCGGGATCAAAATCTCTAATTGCTGCTGCTATTTGGGTAGGGTATTCACTGACATCAAAGGAATCAACCGCTGATACTCCGGATTTGCCGCTCATCAGATTATTCCAGAACGTGTCCAAATCCTTACCCAATGACGTCATCACGCCCATACCGGTAACAACCACTCTATGACTCAAACGCAATCACCCCATCTGTAGGCTGTATCTTCTTAAGTAGAAACTATATAAACTTCAGTCGCCGCATGACTGTATAATCAGCGGTTCTGTAATTTTCCCTGTAAAGGTGCATCTCGCATCCTCCGGCATAGCCTTGGCGCTATAAAATGAGGAGAAGTCCCGCCCTCTGTAGGAACGGGACTCTCAATCATATGACTCTAGGTATGAGATTGTATGTACTTCACAACTTCACCCACGGTCGTAATCTTCTCTGCATCTTCATCAGAGATTTCCATGTCGAATTCATCTTCCAATTCCATAACCAATTCTACAACATCAAGAGAATCAGCACCTAAATCATCTTTGAAAGACGCTTCTAATGTTACCTCAGCTTCATCGGCACCTAAGCGGTCGATGACAATGCGTTTTACACGCTCCAATACATCGGACATCCGGTTCACCTCCTCTTTTGGTATTATACGAGATATGAAGTCAAAATACCATAGAGCACCAAAAACGCTTTCCGGCCGCCCCGCTTCTCTTCCCCCGTAACATTTTTACTGCTTTTTTGGCCTTACATGTACATTCCGCCATCCACGTGAAGTGTCTGGCCTGTCATGTAGGTTGCCCCTTCCGAGGCCAGGAATACGACCGCCATAGCAATGTCCTCCGGCCGCCCAAGTCTGGCAAGGGGAATGCCCTTCTCATACTCGCTGCGGACTTCATCGGACAATTGATGCGTCATTTCGGTGTCAATAAACCCGGGAGCGATGCAATTCACCGTAATGCCCCGGGAAGCCAGCTCACGCGCAGCCGATTTTGTCATCCCAATGATGCCGGCTTTGGCGGCGGAATAGTTCACCTGTCCGGCATTTCCGATCACGCCAATCACCGAAGAAATATTGATGATCCGGCCGTAACGCTGCTTCATCATCGGGCGGGTCACTGATTTTAGACAGTTGAACACGCCTTTGAGATTGGTTTCGATGACCTGATCAAATTCTTCTTCCTTCATCCGCATAATGAGATTGTCGCGGGTAATACCGGCATTGTTGACAAGTATGTCTATCTTGCCCCAGGTGTTAATAACCTCTTTGACCAGATCCTCTGCCTGCTGGCTGTTGCCGACATCGCCTTTGAGGGCAATGCCCTCCGAGCCGAGCTCGTTGATGCGGGCCACAGTCTCCAGTGCCGCCGCTTCGTTGCCGGAATAATTCACGGCCACCTTCACGCCATATTCCGCAAGCAGCAGCGCAATACTGCGGCCAATGCCGCGTGATCCGCCTGTGACAAGCGCCGTCTGGCCTTTTAATGCTGAGAACATGTCATATTCCCCCTTCATCCATTCCACTCACTTTGGTTATACCGTAGCCTACAAGCCCGCTTGAGCACTTTCCAGACTGTTAATATTGACAACCTTGACGTTCTTGTCAATTTTACGGATCAAGCCTGCCAGCACACTTCCGGAGCCGATCTCCACGAAGGTATCCACTCCCGCAGCAATCAGGTGTTCTACGCTGTCCTGCCAGAGCACCGGCGAGAACACCTGACGCACCAGAAGCTCACGGATTTCTTCGGGATCTGTAACCGGAGCTGCCGTGACATTGACAACTACAGGCATTGCGGGAGCATTAAAGGTTACTTTCTCCAGTTCAACAGCCAACTGCTCTGCCGCCTCCTTCATTAAAGAGGAGTGAAAAGGACCGCTTACTTCAAGCGGAATCGCCCGTTTGCCGCCAATTTCTTTGACGCGCTCAACAACGGCATTGACACCCGCCAGGGAACCGGAGACGACAATCTGCCCCGGGCAGTTGACGTTAGCCAGCTCCACAGGACTGCCTTCGTCCGAAATACTGCGGCATAACCCAGCCAGCGCCTCGCGTTCTGCACCAAGCACTGCCGCCATAGCGCCTTGTCCGCCCGGAACCGCCTCTTCCATGAAACGTCCGCGCAGGCGCACCAGACTGACCGCATCCTCATATGACAGTACTCCGGCGGCTACCAGGGCGCTGTATTCACCCAGGCTGTGCCCGGCAACATAATCCGGCTTCACTCCGTGTTCACGAAGCGCCTCCAGATAGGCTACACTTGTCGTAACAAGCGCAGGCTGTGTATTGGCTGTCTGTTTCAGCTCGCTGTCCGGTCCTTCAAAAACAAGGCGGCTCAGCGGAAATCCAAGCACCTCGTCGCCCTTCTCAAACACCGCCCGGCTGTGTGGAAGAGCATCATATACATCTTTACCCATACCGACTGCCTGTGCACCCTGACCGGGAAAGACAAATGCGATTTTACCCATAAATGTGAACTCCTTCTCGTTGAGGTCTCGGGATTACCAGATCAGTACAGAAGCGCCCCATGTGAGACCGCCGCCAAAGCCGACCATCAGCACCGTGTCGCCTTCCTTCATCCGGCCTTCTTCTGCCGCTTCAACCAGCGCAAGCGGAATGGATGCCGCTGATGTATTCGCGTATTTGTCAACATTAATTACGCATTTCTCAGGCGGCAAATCCAGACGCTGCATCGCAGATTGAATAATACGGATATTTGCCTGATGCGGAACGAACAGATCAATGTTCTCTTTGCCGAGTCCCGCTTTGGTAAGAACGCGTTCTGTAGCCGTGCCCATAACCCGCACTGCGAATTTGAAAACCTCACGGCCGTTCATATAAATGAAATGCTTCTTGTCTTCAATGGTCTGATGAGAAGCCGGCAGACGCGAACCGCCCGCTTCCATCTTCAGCAGGCTTCCCCCGGAGCCTTCCGCACCGAGATCGAAGGACTGGAAGCCTCTGCCTTCCGGAACCTCGCCGATAATAACAGCGCCGGCACCATCACCGAACAATACGCAGGTATTGCGGTCACTATAATCCGTAATCCGTGACAAGGTGTCCGCACCGATTACCAGAGCGTTGTTGTACATACCGTTCTGGATAAAACCGGTTGCCGTTGCCAGACTGTATACGAAACCGGAGCAGGCTGCCGACAAGTCAAATGCCGCTGCGCCTTTCGCTCCCAGCTTGTCCTGCAGGATACAGGCCGTTGAAGGGAATGTGCTATCCGGTGTAACAGTCGCTACAATAATAAGATCCAAATCTTCAGCCTTCATGCCTGCGGAATCCAGCGCCTTGAGCGCGGCTTCGTAAGCCAGATCCGAGGTTGCTTCATGCGGAGCGGCGATGTGCCGTTCCCGAATCCCCGTACGGGAGACGATCCATTCATCATTGGTTTCGACGATCTTCTCAAGATCACTGTTCGTTAAAATCCGTTCAGGCACGTACTTTCCCGTGCCGATAATCCCTACCGGGCGCAACTGTTTCATGTTTTCACTCACTTCCCGCTAATTTCCTTCGATATGCTGGATACCAATTCAGCTTGCAATGCAATCCGCGCTTGTCTGACTGCATTCTTCACCGCATTGCCGTCCGATGATCCGTGTCCCTTCACTACCAGTCCGCTCAAGCCAAGAAGCGGCGCACCGCCGTGCTCCTTATAATCCATCTTGCCCTTGAGGCCTCTAAGCTCCGGCATCAGCAGGCCCGCGCCCAGCTTAGTCTTGAGCGACTTGCTGAACTGCTCCTTCAGCAGTGAGAACATCGCTCCTGCCGTACCTTCCATTGTCTTCAGCAATATGTTGCCGGCAAAGCCGTCACAGACAAGCACATCACAGCTTCCTGTCAGCACATCACGGGCTTCAACATTGCCGACAAAATGGATGCCATCCAGTGCTTCCAGCAGCGGATATGCCTCCTTGGTCAATTCGTTGCCTTTGCCCGGCTCTGTGCCTACGTTCAGCAGTCCGACACGCGGCTTCGACATGCCGTGCACCTTGCTGCGGTAGATGCTGCCCATCAGCGCGTACTGCACCAGATGCTGCGGCTTCGCATCCATATTGGCTCCAAGATCCAGGGCCAGCACTCCGACATCATCCAGGGTCGGAATCATCGGGGCCAGCGCAGGACGCTCTATACCTTGCATTCTCCCCACGATCAGCAGCCCCGTAGCCATCAGGGCACCGGTGTTCCCGGAGGAAATCATCGCATCCGCTTCACCTTCGCGCACCATACGTCCGGCAACCACCATGGATGAATCCTTTTTGCGGCGGACCGCCTTCACCGGCTCTTCATCGGAACCAATCACATCCCCTGCATGACGTACAGTCACATTGGACGGTTTATTCTTCAGCAGCGGTTCAAGCCTGGCTTCGTCGCCGACAAGAACGATCTGCGTGTCACTCCACTCCGCGGCTGCGGACAATGCGCCTTGAACATTGCATTCGGGTGCGTTGTCCCCACCCATCGCATCAATGGCGATCAGCACTGCGGTTTCCCCCTTCGCTGTATTCTTCGACTGCGGACCGGTACACTACGAAATGGCCCTGAAATACCAGTTCTTCTCCGACATAGGTAAATACGTCCACTTCAGCTTTGCCGTTCCGGCCTGCGAGTGAACGCACCTGCGCTTTGGCAATACATTTCTCACCCAAACGGACCATACGGACAAAACGGATATCGGCGGAAGCCGTCAGGGCAATCTCGTCATTGATAACCGCAACCGCCAGCGAGTTGGCTTGGGCAAATACATAATGGCCGCGGGCAATTCCGTTTCTGGAGAACACATGCTCCTCACGGATCTCAAATATGGAAATACCGCTGCGGTCCAGTTGTAAGTCTACTATATCACCGATTACTTCGTCTGCAGGCAATGAGCGCACCTGATCATAGGAATGCTCCGCCATCTGCTTCATCCGCTCGCGCAGCTCGGGAATCCCCAGCTCCATCCGGTCCAGCCGGATCGTCTGAATGCTGACTTTCAGCTCCCGGGTCAGCTCCCGGTCAGTCACAAAAGGATTGCCTTCGATGATCTGCAGCAGTTGTTGCTGACGCTCTTTCTTGGACATCCGCTCTATGTCGGCTCACCTCCTGGCACATGCAAAAAAGCATCCGGCCGTGAGAATGGCCGCTGTCGTAAAAAGCTATATGGATATAAGTAACATTTAGAACCAGGTACTAATATGTAGTATAAAGCATGCCGCTGCAAAAATAAAGCATTGACTTCAAACCAGCCGACACATGCGGCTCCGCCCGCTGATCTTTTCCCCCAAACATTCTTCTATTTCCAAAAAAAATAACACCCCACCGACAGATGAGGTGCTACTTTTATTAAAACTATTGCTTGATGATCTCTCTTGCTTTGTACGTTCCGCAAACTTTGCATACGTGGTGAGCCAGTTTCAGCTCTCCGCATTGTTCGCATTTCACCATGCCCGGCACCACCAGTTTGAAGTGGGTGCGGCGTTTGTCACGGCGTGTTTTGGACGTTCTCCGTTGAGGTACTGCCATTGTGTTACACCTCCTAGTTCCGTTTTAACCCGTTATCACCCGGGATTTGTTCTTAGTCATCTTGCTTGGTAAAGAATCCTTTCAACGCAGCGAGCCTTGGATCGACCACTGTGTTGTCGCAACTGCAGGTGCCTTCGTTCAAATTTTGTCCGCATGTCTGACAAAGACCAAGACAGTCTGCCTTGCACAATACCGAATCCGGCAAGTGCAGTACGAAGTTTTCTTCCACGAACGGGACCAGATCCACAATCTCGTCCTCAATGTAAATGAGTTCATCATCTTCATCTTCGGGAAGAAGCGGCTGCTTAAGCCATTTGAAAGTCTCAGCAAAAGGAATGTTCAATTTACTGTTAACCTCACTAAGGCAACGTGCACATAACATGTCCACATTCCCATTCAATTTCCCCACCACGTTCACACAATCGGTGTCCGCGGGCAGCGCTTTAAGGTCCACTGAAAGTGGTGCAACAGCAAAAATATCCTTTCGCCCTTTGACAAGCTCACTGACATCCAGCGTTTCCTGAATATGCAGAGGCTCGTCGGCATTAGCCAATTTGCGAAAGTGAATCTTCATAAGTATCACTCCAAACAAACAAAATTTATTATACCTATTATCGCCGAACTTTGTCAATCATTTTCCCTTTATATTGTTTCAAGGGGGGAGACAAATTATGATATAACTAATCAGAATCCCATTATCCAGATACGGAGTGAATATAGCGTGAATACGGTTGGCATTATTGCAGAGTACAATCCTTTACATAACGGACATGTCCACCACTTCGAAGCGTCCAAAAAATTGTCCGGTGCGGACAGCGCGATTGTGGTCATGAGCGGTCCGTTCACCCAGCGCGGCGAACCGGCGGCGGTGAGCAAGCAGGCCCGCACGGAGATGGCGCTCCACATGGGCGCCGACCTCGTGCTTGAGCTGCCGGTGGCGTATGCCGTTCAGCCGGCAGAATGGTTCGCCTTCGGAGCAGTAGCACTGCTGGAAGCGACCGGGGTCGTGGACAGCTTGTGCTTCGGCACCGAAGCAGGCACTTTAAGCGCGCTGCTGCCGCTGGCCGGCTTCCTGGCCGATGAGAGCAGCGTGCTCCAGGGCGAGATCCGCCGCCGCATGGCGCTCGGAGCGAGCTTCCCCGCCGCGTATAGCGCAGCGGCGGCGGCGGTCTGGGAGGGGTCTTTCATGGGAGATGAAAGACCCTTTGATGCGGCCGAGTTGTTGCGCCAGCCGAACAACAGCCTCGGCCTGCACTATCTGATCGCGCTTCGCCGGCTCGGCAGCGCGATCCAGCCGTTAACTGTGCCGCGTACCGGCGCAGGTTTCCATGAACCGCTGCAGAGCGGTTCATCCATTGCCAGTGCCACAGCAATCCGCAGGCTGCTTGCAGAGGGCGGATCGCCTGCGGCCTATATGCCGGAGTATAGCCTATCCATCTTGGAGAGAGAGCATGCGGCAGGCAGAGGTCCGCTGAATCTGGAGAGCTTCCGGATTCAGCTTCGCCATGTGCTCTCTACCCGCACAGCCTCTGAGCTGCGCGCTCTGCAGGATATGAATGAAGGACTGGAGCACCGGCTGCTGCGGATTCTTCCTTCACTGCCCCATTTCTCTGTAAGCGGACTGTTAGAAGCACTGAAGAGCAAACGCTACACCCACACCAGACTGCAGCGTCTGCTGCTCCATGTTCTGCTGAATCACAGCAAAGCAGAAATGATGCCCGCTAAGCTGGCGCAAGGACCCGGGTATATCCGGGTCCTTGGCTTCCGGGAGAGCGGGCGACAACTGCTGAAGAGAATGAAGCACAGCGCAGCTTGGCCTGTTGTTACAAGCCCTGCCCGCTTCTCCCACCCTAATCTGGAGTGGGATCTGCAGGCGGCATCCGCTTATGCGGGAGCGTTCGCTAATCCGCTGCGCACAGATCTGTACCACGATTATTTACAGCCGCCGGTCAGGGTTTGACCGGCAGCTCCTCCATATATTTCAGCGCTTCCGCCAGTGTGGATACAGGCACAAGCTTCATGGACGTGCCGATTGCATCTGCCTTGGCCTTGGCTTCCTCATAATTTTTGACCGGCACGAAGAAAATTTCCGCCCCTTCCCGGTCCGCCGCGACAATCTTGTGCTTGACTCCGCCAATCGCTCCTACGGTCCCCTCAGGATCTATAGTCCCTGTACCTGCAACCCGGTGGCCTTTGGTTAGATCACCAGGGGTCAACTGGTTATAAATCTCCATTGTGAACATCAGGCCCGCCGAAGGTCCGCCGACATCCGTACTGACAAAGCTGACGGTTTTCCCCGCCGCTTTGGGCTTCACCTTTTGAACAGCGCCGATAACAACGCCAAGACCCGGCTTAGACGTTCCAGTCTTCGTATCCTTAACCTCAACGAGCGTGACTTGCTCCTTCACTTCTTTACCTTCCCGCTGCAGTACAACCTCTACCTTATCGCCGACTTTCTTAGATGACAGAAGAGCGGATAAAGCCTCTGGGCCGCTTAGGGTCTGTCCTTCAACGGTGACGATTTTATCGCCGGGCTTGAACTGCTCCTGATTGCCGGTTGCCGGGACCGAAAACACAAACAAATAATCCACAACATCTTCATAGGGGATATTGGCCGCATGGTAAGCCGCCTGTACAGCAAACGACTGCGAGCTGTCCATGTAATAGACCTGCTCAGCCGCATACTCCTGCTCTGTTTTATCTCCAAGACGTGCCTCTTTAAGGACAATTTCGGCATTCGAATTAAATACAGAAGCGATCAGCAGTGCCACATTGGCGTAACTCGCGGACACCGTAGTCATCATGAACGTTCCCCGTTCACTGGAATCGGCATTCTGCACATGAATCATCGGAGCCACCTCGGAGGCGCTGCCCGGCTGATAAACAATGTAAGGCGTATTCATAAAAACAACCACATAGAGAATAACCACGAATGTGAACAAGTAGGCTGCGGCGCGAAATCCTACCCGGCGTTTCGGTTGCCTCACTGCTTTTCCCTTCTTTCCACGGCACTATGCTATACATTCGAATAATCCAGCGTGTGAACATGTTCATTATTCTTGGATTATATAAAAACAAGCGTTTCGACTGAGGCATGATGGTTGTCTTAGCTGCATAAATTGATAACAGTCTTTAGGCTATTGTCTATGCTATGAAGAGGTGATGCTCAAAATGAATAACTTTAAAATACACCGGATAACTGCAGCCTCTGCGCCCTTTCTGGGCGGAGGTGTCGCCATTCTGCTCGCCATTGCCATCGTCTTGGCGCCGGAGTCTGCATTTGCGGCATCCCTGCAGGGCCTTAAGCTCTGGTGGACGATCGTCTTTCCTGCGTTGCTGCCCTTCCTGATCCTGTCCGAAATGCTGACCGCCTCAGGTCTGGTGCATGGGATAGGCGTGCTTCTGGAGCCGCTAATGAAACGGCTGTTCCGGCTGCCGGGAGCCGGCGGCTGGACGCTGGCGCTGGGCATGGCCGCAGGGTTTCCCGCCGGAGCCGTCGGTGTGATGCAACTGCACAAGCAAGGCAGCATTACGGACAAGGAGGCCGGACGGATGGCCGCGCTGGTTCATTTCGCCAGTCCGGTGACACTGCTTATTGTGGTGGGCGCAGCCTTGTTGCACAATTCTTCAGCAGGATATAGCTTGCTGGCCATTCACTGGCTTGCAGGACTGGCCGCCGGCTGTACCGCTGCTCTGCTTGGCGGACAATCAAAGAAGCAAGCTGCATCCGCTAAAGCAAGGACAAGCCACAAACAGGCCTCTTTGCTGAAACGTGTACATCTCGCAGCCTTAACCGCCCGTTCACAGGACGGCCGCAGCTTCGGCAGGCTGCTAGGTGAATCTGTTGGTTCGGCAGTGCAGTCTCTGATGGTCGTTGGCGGTTATATGATTATATTCGCTGTAGTCATCAAGATTGCCTCAACTGCATTTCCGCAGTTGCCTGCGGCACTGCCGGCAAATCTGCTGGAGATTCATCTTGGTGCAAATATCCTTACTTCCGGAGGAACAACGCCTGCCCCCTTAGACTCCTTAGGCATTCTTGGAGCAGCTATGCTGTCTGCAGCTCTGGGCTGGAGCGGAATTTGCGGGCAGCTACAAGCCTTGACGGTACTGAAGCAGGCAGGCGTCCGTTTTTTGCCTTTTGCCGCTGTCCGGCTGCTGCACGGGACATTCGCCTTCCTGTTCACCATACTGCTGTGGAAGCCGTTGCTGAACTTACACCCCGCTGTTCTGCCTGCGGCTGCAGCTCCAGAAGCCGCCTTGCACTCCGGTACACTAAATCCTTTAACCGTCTGGAGCACTCTGCCGCAGTTGTTTGGCCTGCAATCTCTTTTGTTGCTGCTATTAATAGCCCTGTCCGGGGCCGTTTATGTCATTACTTGGCTCCGCCGTCCATCCGGCTGAATTTGACCTTCATTGCCTGTTCCACCTCTGGCGTCACAAAATCGGAGACGTTTCCGCCAAAATGGGCGATCTCCTTGACAACGCTGGAGCTAAGATAGGAGTACTTAGGATTAGTCATCATAAATATCGTTTCGGCATCAGGGTCGAGATTATGATTAATAGAAGCGTTCTGCAGCTCATACTCGAAATCGGTGACCGTGCGGATTCCCCGGACGATCACCTGGGCATCCTTTTGCCGTACGTAATTAACCAGCAGGTCGCGGAAGCTGTCCACCTCCACATTTGGAATATCCGCAGTAGCCTGACGCAAAAGCTCCGTACGCTCTTCAACCGAAAATAGCGGATTCTTGCTTAAATTGTTAAGTACGGCAACAATCAGTCTGTCGAACTGTTTGGCTGCGCGCTGAATAATATCCATGTGTCCCAGTGTCACCGGATCAAAGGTTCCCGGATAAATGGCGACACGTTCTTTTCTAATTTGCAGACTCATCGTTTCCCTCCTTACCACTCTCTTCTTCTTGAAGAGGCGCGGCTTCAAACTCATAAATTGAGACTGTTGTCTCTCCATATACAGCCTGCCGTGTTCTATAGAATCCCGGAATATTCTCCGGATATTCATAGCCCGATTCATGCTCCAGCATAATAACCGCCCCCAAGCGCAGCAGTCCCTTCTGAACCATGGTCAGCATCAATTCATCCCCGTGCTTCATCCGGTACGGAGGGTCCAGGAATACAAGATCAAATACCCTTCCCCGTTTCTCCAGCGCACTTAAGGCCCTACCAGCATCATTGCGGTAGACCTCTGCGTGCTCCTCCAGCTTGGCTGCCTTCAGATTCGCGCGTATTGTATCAATGCTCTTCTGCTCCATATCCACAAAAACCGCGCTATCCATTCCTCTGCTCAAGGCTTCGATGCCCAGTCCGCCTGTCCCGGCAAACAGATCCAGTGCAGCTCCCCCTTCAAAATAAGGGCCGATCATGCTGAATATCGCTTCTTTCACCTTGTCGGTTGTGGGCCGCGTTCCGTTGCCCGGAACACTTTTCAAGGGTCTGCCCTTTGCACTTCCCGATACAACTCTCACCAATCATTCACCCGCTCTTGTATCTCTGTTAGTTATGCCGTCTAAGGCATAAGTCCAAGCCTATAGTACCACAATTGTCCGTTGAAATAAAAAGAATGTCTTTATGTGTCATATTTAGGAGACGGCAAATTTTTTCAGACAGTCTATGTATAAGAATGGGACCCCAGGGACATCATGTAACTATCGACATCACAAAATGTCGTAGACAACCGCGGAGCAGGCTTACGTTTCCCCATAAGCTCTTCGTCCGGTTTCTCCTCTCCCATGAAAGGGCACCCCGAAAGGGGTGCCCGATTTTATGTCCATTATCCCTTATGGAACATGGGTTTATTTGATATTCAACATAAAGAATAATTCACAAAAATCAGTAGCTAGGTGCCGATTAGGTAATAATCTAAATGCGTCGGAAGTATAAATACACCTCTCATGAGCAGCAGCCCCGAGAATCGCAGTAGATCGTCCTGATAGCAAACAAAAATCCGGTGCCTGGGTGCACCGGATCAAGCTAACTATTTGATTCGCTTAAGCTTGGCTTCCTGCTCAATGGATCGGGCCGAGAGCAGTTCAATAATTGTGTGCTGGTTCTCTAATAAGGATTCGATATTGACCACACGTTCATTCGTTTCCAGGACGGCACGTTTAATCAGTTCCTGATCTACTATCATATTATTCTGATCTTCTAAGATTTTTTTCTGGTCTTGTTTCATATTCTGTTGTTCAGTTTCTATCCGGTCCAATCGTTCATTCACAGGGACCAATTCTTCCCGAATAACAGATCGCAACAATTGTCCCAAATCGTTATCCATGCGCTCCGCTCCTTCAAACTTATTATATATATTGTACCAGAATCAAACTGCTTATTCTATCCTGAAATAACGATGTCCGAACAGAGGAGACTGTCATGGAAGCCTCGAATCTGGCGAAGCCAAATTGAGAGTCTTCTTTGAAGTTTCATCGTCTGAAAGTGTACAAGGTTCTGAACATGTCAGCTATGCCAGGCCGTTTCAATCAGTCATCCCTCATCCTCAAAAAGCGGCGTAGACAAGTATCGTTCTCCGGTATCCGGGAGGATAACCACGATATTCTTCCCTTTATTCTCCGGACGTTTGGCGATCTGAGCAGCGGCGTATACGGCGGCCCCGGATGAAATGCCCACCAGCAGGCCTTCCGTTCTGGCAATGCTCCGCGCTGTTTCGAATGCAGCCTCATTCTTCACCTGGAGGATTTCATCGACAACCTCATCATTGAAATTATCCGGCACAAAATTGGCTCCGATGCCCTGTATCTTATGTGCGTTTGGTTTCCCTCCTGATAGAACGGGCGAATCTGCAGGCTCAACGGCAATGATCTGTACATCCGGTTTTCTTGCTTTCAGAACTTCTCCAACGCCGGAAACCGTGCCTCCTGTGCCTACTCCCGCCACAAAGATGTCCACTTCGCCTCCGGTATCTCTCCAAATCTCCTCCGCAGTAGTCTCACGGTGGATTTGCGGATTAGCCGGATTGCTGAATTGCTGGGGAATAAACGAGTGGGGCGTCGCAGCCGCCAATTGTTCGGCTTTTTTGACCGCACCAAGCATCCCTTCAGCTCCTGGAGTCAGCACCAGTTCTGCGCCAAGTGCTCTAAGCAGCTTGCGGCGTTCCACACTGAACGTTTCCGGCAGCACAATGATCAGCTTATAACCAAGCGCGGCAGCGGCAAAAGCAAGGCCAATCCCTGTGTTTCCGCTTGTAGGCTCAATCAGAACAGAATCCTTATGGATCAGTCCTTTGGCTTCAGCGTCTTTGATCATAGCATAACCGATACGGTCTTTAACGCTTCCTGCCGGGTTGAAGTATTCCAGCTTGGCGATCAGTCTGGCCGGGACCTGATGACGTTCCCCGTAATTCGTTAGCTCAAGCAGTGGAGTATTCCCAATCAGTTCTGTCAGGTTCTTTGAAATATTAGTCAAAATTTATCCCTCCTATAAAATTACTGCTGTGCTTTAATCCATTCACCAATATCGGTAATTACCTGAGAATCTACCATGCCGGGAATATTATATTCCGCAGTTGTTCCTGCACCCGCTCCATCATAATTGATGAAGAAATGATTAAGTCCGGGGTACAGCTTAAAGGATGCTGCGGCATCACCTTTCAGAACTTCCTTCCACAACGGAAAATCTTTGTCCGCGTAGACCTGGAAATCATCACTGCCCTGAAGTACAAGCACCGGTTTGGTCAGCTTGCGGGCCAGATCCGCTGTATTATGTGAATCCATCTCCTTGAAATAATAAACAGGAGTATTGAACACATCTGGAGCTGCCAATGCTTGCTCAAGCGTTAACGCAGACAATGATTTTGCTTTGGTCAGTTCAGCATCGAGTGCTGCATTACCCTGTGCCTTGAGCGGATTGGCGTTATCCATTGCATCAAGGAATGCCTTGTTCTGGTCGTACATGATTTCCCATAGGCTTCTCGGTGTGCCTGCCAGCAGAATTAATCCGGCAAAATCCCCGCCATCGGCGTCAATTCTCGGTGCGAGCATTCCGCCAAGACTGTGACCGGTCAAATAGACTTTGCCAGGGTCTAGCCGGTTGTCCTGCTTAAGCAGCTTAGCTGCGGCAATGGCATCCTCCACCGTTTCTTCCTTAACAGTTATGCGGGCCCCCGCAGCTCCTGTGAATTCCTGAGGATATGCATGATTCCGCTTATCGTAGCGAATGACGGCAATACCTTGCCGGGCAAGTCCATATGCAATATCCCGGAAAGGCTTATATGCATAAGCCGTTTCGTCATAATCCGAAGCACCGGAGCCTTGGACAAGAACTACAGAAGGCAGCGGATGGGCCGCATTCTTGGGAAGCGTCAGCACGCCTTTGAGCGGATGTGCGGTTCCAGCACCGACAGTGACGTCCTCCTCTGTTACTCCCTCGGGAAGCTTAAGCTCAGGAGCTGAGCTGGCAGGAAGCGAGAACCTCAGGCCAATGATTTTACCGCTGCTGTTGACGGCTGTTGTGATGACTAAATCCCCCTTGAGAAAAGAAACCTTACCGGCAATGATAATCTGGCCGTTCTCACTGTGGCTGGTTACGTTACTGAGCTTGATGAACTCTCCAAATAGAGCAGCCGTGCTCTCCCAAGCCTGCTGGAGCCCCGCTGCCGGAAGAGCTTTTTTCACGTCCTCGCTAAAATAACGCTGGAATAACACCTCAAATTTTTCGGAGACAAGCAGATTTACAACTGTCTTTAAGTAATTTTGCGGAGTGTTCACTGCTGCTTGGGCTGAGGCTGAATCATACGATGTGACTAATCCCATAGCGTTGAATAATGATAACGGGACATAAATCCTGTTGTTCTGCTGAACAGCCTTGCCATCCATTACAAGCTTGTCCTTTCCGTTAATAAGTACTTCACTGCTGCCCAGCTTCAGTGATATCTGCTGCCCGTTGCGGCTTAATTGCAGAAGCTTGTCTTTTTTGCTGTAAACAACTTCCAAGCCAAGCGTTTTACCCGCCGTACCAATAGGCACCATTACTGTATTGCCGGTTACATAAGGGTTGCCGCCGGCCGGAAACTTCAGGACCTCATTGTCGATACTGAATTTCACCGTTAGCCCTGCCCCGTGTGCGGCTGGTGCCGGCCAAGACCATCCACCCAGCAGCAGAATACAGACTAGGAAGAATGTGATTTTTTTGCTCATCCCGTAATCTCCTCTCTAAAATAACATCCTTTTCTAATACGGACCATATGGTAAAAGGTTACATTTAATTCATCTTAACCGGCTTGAACTTGTCCGCAGCAATAACACAAGAAAAGCGCGTTCCAGGCATGATAAGCCCTGGAAACGCGCTGATTGAAGCGCAGCCTTAGATGAAGCAGGCACTCAAAATAATGACCAGCAGGATGTAAAGAACCAGGATCGCAGATGTAGAAGTAAAAGGACTAACGTAAGGACCTACATTTGCTGCTTCATTACCGCCATAACCGCAATTTGCTCCCATGAGATAACCTCCTTCAGAAAGATCACTACAGAACAGAATATGTACCTTTTCCTTTGGCAGATTGGGCAAAATGGTTTATTTTTTAGGCAAGCTGCGTTTAGCAGCCCCCACCGCAAGAAGCCTTGCTTCATTAATAGCAGCATCCCGTCATATCCATGATGTGCAGGAAGACAGGATGCTGTTCATTGCTTCCATCACTCTTTCTTTGAACCTTCCCTTTTATTGAATGCCAGTTCGAAAAGTCCTGTCGCCGACAGCCCGGCCAGCCCTCCTGCCCAAAGGCGCAAAACTAAATTCATGTCTGTAAACGGATACGCCACTGCACCGACAAACAGGCCGATAATTAAGCCTACTGCCGGAACGAGGTTGCGCGGAATTTTCACTGAATTCTTCACCAGTTGCACAAGAGCCATTACAAATACGGCCAAGACTGAAGCGAACGCCAGCACATTATTTAACGCGTCATTCCCCACCTGGCATCACACCTCCTTCTTGGCTGAGAGCAGACCCGCCCGGTATAATACAGCAAGCGTTCTGTAAAAATCATAGCTGCCACCGGCAGGCGTATCCAGTAAGCCGGCGGCAACGGCAGCGTTAACCGCAGATTGCGCCCAATCGGGCACATCCATTGCTGTTCGTCCCTGGACTGCCTTAAGCTGCTCCAGCACACTTTTAAGAGTCTGGCCCTGCTCCTGAAATCCGGTCTTTAGTGTATCTTTGCTCGCAGTAAGTCCGGACACCAGTTGGCGGAGCTCCTTCAGCTCTGTTTCCAAATCAATTAGTTTCTGTTTATCCTCTGCCGACATCTCATCCTCCTCCTTCACTTCATCATATTGAAATAAATTATAGGTATTCATAATTTGTATAAGCTTTGACGCATAATCCGGATCAGTGGCATAACCTGCCGCTGCAATCTCACGGGCAGCAGTTCTCCCGTCCGTGTAAGCTACCTTGCTGTACAGGCTGCGATTCCAAGAGACCCCTCCAAGGATTACAGCAGAGTGGTCTGCAATGGATTCCCCCCAATGGTTGTAAGCGCGAAAAGCCGCAGAAATCTGGATGGCTTGTCCCTTGCGGTATTCAGTGGTCCGCATCGTGATGCTTCCGGCTGGACCGCTGCCTTTGATCCCGAACAGGTTGCCCGCCTTAACAGTTAACCCGCTGCTGCCCCAGCCGGATTCCAGTGCAGCCTGTGCTATCGTGAGCGAAGCCGCAATATGACTGCGTTTCATGTCCGCAACGGCAAACGGCGCAATTGTGGCAATAAAATCGTTCTCCGTCATGTCCTCACATCCTTTCTCTACATCTAATGCTCGCTCCGTCAAAATGCGTGTGCTGTTGGTCTGACGGAATCACAAAAAAAACCTTTCTCCACAGCACGCCGGATAATTCACCAGCGGTATGAAGAAAGGTTCCAGCATCGCTTGATATGTTTAACCAGCCGCCTCAAAGGTAATCTGGTTCTTGCCGCTGCGCTTGGAGATATACAGCGCTTCATCCGCCAGCCTTAGCGTCTCATCCGTATCTGCACCATCAGGCGACCAGATAGCGGCGCCTACGCTGCAGCCGACATGAATATTCTCACCTCTGATCACAATGGGCAGGTTAATCTTGCTGATGATCCGTGAAGCCACAATTTCCGCTTCGTGTGCGGGTTTGCTTGCCGATGTATTCAGGACGACGATGAACTCATCTCCGCCCAGACGGGCGACAATTTCATTATCGCGTGTGCAATCAAGCAGCCGGAAAGCCACTTCTTGCAGCAGAGCATCGCCTGTAGCATGACCAAGCGTATCATTGACTTTTTTGAAGCCGTCCAGATCAAGGTATAAGAAGCTGAGTGTGGTCCGGTTCTGCTTGGCTTTGCTGACCGCATGAGCCAGGAACTCATCCAGCGCCGCGCGGTTCGGAAGCCCGGTAAGCTTGTCATGCAGCGCCATGTCCGACATATAGGTCAGCTTGCTCTCTACTTTGGTCAGATTACCGACTAAATGGCGCAAGGACTCGGACAGAACCGCCACGTCCTTGAAGCGGGTTGAGGAAGGAATTTCCACGTTGGCCCCGGCGCTTAGAAGATCGGCTGTTTTCGTAATATTGTTAAGCGGCCGGGTAATCCAGCCTGCAAGAAACCAGCCGATTACAGCGAATAATACGGCGGCTGCCAGTCCACTTATTACAACAAAGCGTTCAAGCCGATGAACCGAAGCAAAAGCCACATCTGTTGGCTGGCGGATGATCACTGTCCACCCCAGCCCCGGATAATTCTGATAACCCTTGCCGTAAGCATAGCCTGTCAAGTAAGACTCCTTGTTATTAGCATCCGCTTCTACCATCCATGAGTTAGCTCCCGCTCTAGCCTGCTTGAGGGCTTCGTCCGACATTCGCTTGCCGACCAGCTCCGCGGGACCGAGCACAATGGTATTATCCTTCTTGCTGACAACAAAAGCCTCCACGTCCTGCAAACGTTCCTTCAGGGGAGCCACAATGGACTTCTCCACCTCACGCGACCATTCCCAGCTAAGATGCGCAGCCAGCACGCCGCTTACCTGCCCCTTTGTGCTGTAGACAGGAGCACTTACATCTACAAATTGCAATACTTCCCCGCTTGGATTCGGCAGCAGCTTGGACAACAGCACCGCGTCATGCACATCGCCAGCGTACAGCCCCTTCAAGCCTTCCTGGAAGACAGGTCTTTGGCTGATATTTTGTCCGAGTAATAAATTGTCTGTAGAAGAAAGCACCTTTCCTTTGGCATCGAGAAATCCAATCCAGGTGAACACCGGCAGGCTGCTCTTCAACTGATTCAGCAAGCCGCTGACCTCTGCCTGATCTACCGGTTCCTGAAAAGCCTTAAGCTTGCTCAGCACCTCAACTTCTGCAGAACGCGACCACATGAATTGATCCAGCTTCTCGGACAACTGACAGGCCTCCTCGGCAAGCGACCCGCCAATACCGGCTTCAACAGATTTCGCAGACTGGCTGCCAATGAGATAGCCTAGCAACACAGTTATAAGAATGATAGCGGCTGCAAAAGCACTTGCAAATAAAGTACGCAGGTTAAAGGACATTCAAATTCTCCCTTATTGAAATGAGTCAATATATGTATCGGATAAAATAGCTGAGAATATAATAAACATATGCATTTGCAATAAAAAACAGGAATACCCGCGCCTTGTCCCCGGGTGGGCAGCGCGGTGCTCCTGTTCTTTTTAAAAATAGCACTTTAGTAGATTGCCCTGCCCGGTCCATTTCGATATAATAGCAAAAAAGCTAGCGGAGGTAAAAATGGACGACTCCAGCAGAAAAGAACCATTCCGATATGTAATGAACCAGCCAATAGAATGCTGGCTTGAAATTCCTGCTAGCAGTTCCGGTCCAGGTGCCGGGAAATTAACTGAAGGGGTACTGCTTGATCTCAGCCGTTCCGGCTGCAAGGTGCGCACCTCGCTGAATATCCGTTTTACCACGGGCGATACGAAGCTGACGATCCATTTCCAGCTTGCGGAAGAAAAGCTTCAATTCGAAGGCAGCGTACGCTGGGGCTGGATGTTTGGGCTCGGTCAATACCAGTACGGGATAAGACTTGATTTGCAGGAAGCGGAAGAAGAGCAGCTTCTCCGTGAGCTGGAAATCTGGACGAATGGACGCAGCGCACAGGGACAATAGAACATTTGGATTGATAGGCGCCCTCTTTCAGAGGACGTCTTTTTGGATTGCAGACCCCCATACGCCTTCCCTATGCACAAAAGCGAAAGATCGGCTCATGCCAAGCTTTCGCTTCACGCGGCGGAATGGAGCTAGTTCTCGATCCTTTTTTTCACAAGCAAAATAGTAACATACACGAGTATCGCTCCAATAACCGCCTCAAATAAGAACGCCCAGAAATTGGTTGCGGAGATATCCACCTTAAGGTTGCTTGGCGCAGGTGACGTTTGATAAATACTAAACCGGAAGGCATTCTCAAGACCAATTGTCTGATTCCCCCATATCTGCATCTCTATAAAATTCAAACCATTCTCAAGCACCATAAAAACCGCAATCCCAATCCATATTTTCCCTTTTATCCGTAAGCTTCTGACCACAGTAATGACGAACATCAGGAGAATGAGTTCAAAACCGGCCAGCCAGACAAAATAAAAAACGTTCCAAGCAGCCACAGTCCAGAAATGCTCATTAAGAAAATCAGGAGAATAGGCCAGAATATACATTCCCAAATGGAGTGCGGCAATACCTACCACAGACAGCAGCAGCACCCAGCAGAACAGCAGCGGCGAAAGCACATTCTGAACGACCGGGACCGGCACAAGCCGTCTGGCATAGGATCTTAAATAACGGTCATAGCTGATGATGGCAGAGATCACCATAGAATAACCGAAAACACCATACGTCAGCATATTGATTGAGAGCAGACCGGTTCCCATGGATCTGTTCGTAATCCATATTCCAGCCTGGACAAGCAGCATGATGACGAAGAAAGCGAGCACCCGCTCCCGTTTGCGCCTATATTCATATTTCAACAGCTTCAGCATTCTGCGTACACCTCTCTAAACAGTTCATCAATGCTTTTTCCACGCTGAAGCCGAAGATCCTCAACTTCACTTTGCAGCACCAGTTCGCCGTCCTTTATAAAAATAACTTCATCAAAAATCCGCTCAATGTCCGTCACCAGGTGCGTGGAGAGCAGAATCGTGCTGTCTTCCTCATAGAACTCCACCAGCGCATTGAAAATCCTCGTTCTAGCAACCGGATCGACGCCGCCAATCGGCTCATCCATGATATATAAGCTGGCTCTGCGTGAGAGCACCATAGTCAACTGCAGGCGTTCGCTCATTCCTTTGGACAGAGTCCGTACCTTATCTTGCTCCCTAAGCTTCATGAATTCCAGCATCCGCTTCGCTTTGGCTTCGTCGAAGTCAGGATAGAAATCCTTCTGAAATTCCAGCGCGTCTCTTACACTCATCCAAGGTTCGGTCAAAGGACGGTCCGGCATGAACGACACCAGCGTTTTGCTTGCTTCGCCTACCGGCACACCCTGTACGGAAATACTGCCTGAGGTCGGCCGGGCCAGTCCGGCGATCAGCTTCATAAGCGTACTTTTACCGCTGCCGTTGCTGCCAAGCAGTCCGACGATTTTACCGGCACTGAGCGTAAATGAGACCTCACGCAGTGCGTGTTTGGAGCCATATTTTTTGGTTACATTCTGTACTTGAAGTATCCTGTCCACCGCGACAATCCCCCTATTGTTTATTGCCAAGCCCAATATTCTCCGCCACAGCCGCCAGAATATCTTCACCCTGAAAGCCAAGCTCCTGCATGCCGCGAATGAAACGTTCCAGCACATCCTGCGCCATTTCTTTTTTGATCGTCAGGATCGTCTGTTCATTGCCGGTCACATATCTGCCCATTCCCCGCCGGGTTTCCACGATTTCTTCACGCTCCAGTTCCTGAAAGGTTCTTTGCACTGTATTCGGATTAATTTGCAGCTCAGCGGCCAATTCACGCACGGAGGGGATTTTATCGCCCGGCTTCAGCTTGCCAGTAACAATCTCCCCTTTGATGTAATTCATAATCTGGAGATAAATCGGCTGATTGTTGTCAAATTCAATAGTCATCAAGCAACGTCCCTTCGTCTGAACACGGCAAACCCCGCCAGAAGAAACAGCAGCATATAGACGGCAAGCATCATGATCGAAAAGCCCAGGGTCATCCCCGGAATCGGCGCCCCGCCACCCTCATAGGCAGACAGATTCAGATTGGGAAATAATACGTATTTGTAAAATTCGCGCGGGAGCACCATCCGGTCAATTGTAATGGCGAACATTGTGGCGCCGATGGTCACGCCCGTGGAGATGGTCAGTGTTCCGAGCATGAAAGCGAGCGTTGCATACACTATCATGTACACGCAAGTGTACAACAAGGAGGTAAGGATATCAGTGATCCCTGTATCGCCTCCGCTGCCTCCAAACCACAGCATCCCCGCGAGAAACGTTGCAGCCACAGCAACCATTGTCAAGCTTAGGCCATACAGCAGCACGGTTACATATTTGGAGGCCAAAATCGCCGACCGGCTGCGGGCGCGGATCAGCAGGAACTTGATGGTGCCCTGGCTATGCTCCTTAGCTACAATCCCCGCCGTTCCGATAATGACCATAATGGTCAGGATCTGGCCGACTTGGGTCGGCAGCAGCATTTCCGCTGTAAAAGCTGACGGCGAAGCATAGCTCTCACCAGCAACCGTGTGCACAATGTAGCCCAGCAATAACGGCAGCAAAATCAGAAGCCCATAGGCGATGAAAAAGGTGCGTTTCTTCGATAGCTTCAGCCACTCATTCAGCACCAGCTTGTTAAATTTACGCAATGCGGTTTCCTCCCGTCCATTTCAGGAAATCTTCCTCTAGGCTTTGCTTATTTTCTGTAATCCGGTAGACCCCCACTTTGGCTTCACTAAAAGCGGCAACAAGCTCCGGCACCTTCAAGTCCGGCAGGTTAACAATAACCTCGGAGTGCGCCGCATCCATGCGGACAAGCTGTACCCCCGGCTTCCCTTCAATGACTGTCACGGCAGCAGCAACCTCGTCAACACGGATGGCAAGCGATACAGCATCCTCTGCCTGCGCTTCTCCTCCAAGTGAAGTTACTGTCACCAGACTGCCATTCTGGATCACAACTGCACGATGACAAATCTGCTCGATCTCCGCAAGCATATGACTGGAAATCAGAATCGCTATCCCCTCTACCTCTGCTATCCTACGCATATATTCGCGCATTTCACGGATTCCTGCGGGGTCAAGCCCGTTTGTAGGCTCATCCAGAATAAGCAGCTTCGGCGAATGCAGCAGTGCTTGCGCGATCCCCAGACGCTGCCGCATCCCCAGCGAATAGGCACTAACCTTCTTGCTCATTGCCTCCTGCAGACCGACCAGCTCCACAACCTCAGCAATCCGCGACCCGGCAATGTTATCGCTCATCCGCACATATTGCATCAGATTGTCATAGCCGGTCATGTGACCGTAAAATTCAGGATTCTCAATAATCGCACCGATGTGGGCGATAGCCTTGTTGAAATCATTACGGATGCTGTGACCCTGTACCACTACATCTCCTTCCGACATTCGGATCAGTCCTGTCATCATACGGATAGTGGTGGTCTTTTCGGCACCATTTGGACCGAGCAGTCCAACAATCTCACCCTTGCGGATGTCAAAAGACAGCTTGTTCACAATCGCTTTTCCCTTAATTATTTTGCTGACTCCATCCATTTGCAGAACTGGGAGATCAGCCTCATTCCCTGCAGGCTCTTGCTTATACGCAATCTGATTCATAACAGCCTCCTGATCGGCAAAATTTATGGCCTAACAATACATTTTATTAATGTATTTGTGTATTAGTTACATAGTACACCGACTCATTGATTTTGTAAAGCCTATTGTGAAGACTCACAACGGGGCTCTTCACTGAATTGAACAGCTAATCTGTTCGATATATTTATCTTTGCTTTACTAAAAGAAAGTTGACATCGCCTGTAATTTGTAACTATGATAGTTACATTTTTTTCTATTTTAAATTTATGGAGGCTAAATGTTTATGTTACCCAAGAAGAAAATTAGCATAGCTCTATTATCATCTGCAATCGTTCTCAGCATGTCCACTTCTGCATTTGCAGCAAATCAGAGCATCAAAGTTCTGGTAGAAGGACAGGTGCTGGATGGACAAGCTATAGTACAAAACAATACCGTGCTACTTCCGCTACGCTCGCTGGCTGTGGCGCTTGGAATCAGTAACAAGCTATCCCATATTGAATGGAATAATTCGGAGAAAAGCATACTGATTACCAAACCCCCTACCGAGATTTATGCCAAAATTGGCTGTAAGAATGCCAAGGTGAATGGAAAAAACCTTAAATTAGCTGTAGCACCTACACTTGTAAAAGGACAGGTTTTTATTCCTTCGGAGCTGATTGTACAAGGTCTGGGGGATTCTTTGGAATGGAATCAAGCCAGTCACAATGTCAAAGTATCCTTGAGTAATGCTGACAAAGCCGTTGCCGTGCTCCAAAGACTTGAGAATGGCGACGGTGCAGCGCTCAAGCGGTGGATCAGTCCAACCCAATACATACAACATAAAGGATGGAAATTTGAATGCAGCAGCGGATTATATTGATGGAAAACACTTTGTTGAACATAGCTCAACAGGCCAGGATGGATTCACGGGCTTCAAGACCAAACTTGAGAATGCCTCGAAAGAAGGACAAGCAATCAAATATGACAAGGTTCATTATGTAATTGGGCAAGGCAATTTTGTATTGACCATAAGTGAAGGACATATTGGAGATACATCGACCTCATTCTATGATCTTTACCGTGTAGATAACGGGAAGATTGTTGAGCACTGGGACACTCTTGAAAAAATCCCTGCAAAAGACCAGTGGAACAATGATAACGGAAAATTTTGATTTCAAATGATACCTTATCAAGTATCCAAAAAAACGGCAGCATCTGTTCTAAAAGAACGGACTCTGTCGTTTTTTTCCGCTATAATTAAATTCATCTTGATATGAGCAAAGGATGGGATACTATGGAAGCTACCGTGTCCAAGCGCTGGCTGCTGGCAAGACTCTATGAGCCGGAGCAGACGATTGTGGACTGCCGTTTTACACTGGGGAAACCTCAGGCTGGACGAGAAAGCTATGAGCAGGAGCATATTCCGGGAGCGGTCTATCTCGATCTGGAGCTGGATCTCTCAAGCCCGGTAGGAGAACATGGCGGACGCCACCCTCTGCCTGACCCGCAGGCACTGGCAACACGCCTCTCGAAGCTTGGAATCGGAAACGATACACGCATTGTTGCCTATGACGATGAGAGCGGCATGAACGCCGCGCGGCTCTGGTGGCTGCTGCGTTATCTGGGACATGAGCAGGTGTTGATTCTGGAGGGCGGCTTCAGCGCCTGGAAGGCAGACAAATTCCCGGTCACGGATCATCAGCCGGTACGGGTGCCAAGTACCTTCACCGCAAATGTGCAGCCGCAGATGCTGGCGGGGGTAGATGAGGTTCGCCGGGTGTCCGGGCAGACGGTTGAGGCCGGGGCAGACGCTTCCGCATCGACTCCTGCTCTTCCCATTCTTGTGGATTCCCGTGCCAATGATCGCTATCAGGGCCAAAATGAGACCATGGATAAGAAGGCCGGACATATTCCTGGAGCGGTCAACTACTTCTGGAAGGACACACAGAATGCAGATGGAAGCTTCAAGAGCGCCGATGAGCTTGCGGAGCATTTTGCAGGAATTAACAAGGACCGTGAGATTATCGTCTATTGCGGTTCCGGCGTAACCGCCTGCCCGAATGTGCTCGCGCTGGAAAAGGCCGGGTTCAAGAATGTGCGGCTGTATGCGGGAAGCTGGAGCGACTGGATTTCGTATGAAGAGAATTTGGTGGCTACAGGGGAAGAGTAAATACGGAGAGCCCGCGCTGAACGCGGGCTCTTTGAGCTGAAGTTAAGCCCATGCAGAATTTTTCGGAGAGCCAAACCCCCTCCTCCCAGGTTCCGCCCCCATTCGTCAGTCCCGGCTAAAGACCACTCCGGCTACCTTCCGCTACAGCTTGGTCAACACATGAGCGCTCACAAAGTAATCCCTGTCTTCGTATTCATCATGGACGAACTCCCACAACAGCGAAAACCTTAATTCAACTTTATAGAGCCGCATAATTTGCGGATGAACGTGGACAAATGCCCCCGGCAAGCACAAGCCTTGTTGCGCCATCTCCGGCAGATGCCCGTAAATCAGGTCCAAGTTTTCCCGGAGATTTCCTCCCGTCAGCTCCAGAGTCTTAACAGTAGCCGGGCTGGTATAGCCGGTTGTTGATATGCGCTGCAGCAGCAGAGTATCGGTTAAATGGACAATCACCCCGTCCGGTGCCAGGAGGCCCTGCAAAGATTGAAAGATGTTGATATGAATCCGTTCAAGCAGCCGATCCAGCTGAGCGCTGAATTCCGGTGTATGGGCAACCTTGTTTTTCTTCCGGTAAAAAAAGGCGGAGATGAGCTGCGTCGTGAAGCATAAATTCATGACCACGTCAAAAGGAGGATGCAGCGGCGAGAAATCCACGTTTGGCCGCAATTCGTCAACCTTTGCTTTCAAGTCATCCGGTGAAGACACTTCCATTCCTACTCCGGTCAGATCAATGATTGCCCGTTCGTATTTTTCCGGGTGTGCCGACTTGGCCAGAAAGCGGTCCAGCGCTTTTTCATCGATATCGACGATCGTGATCCGTTCAAATATAGTCTCGATATACGAAATGGGCACATCGTTTCCGTTCCCGGCTCCGAGCAGTAAAATATGCCCGCGCCCGCAGCGGTTATGTTCCAGCGTTTGCTCCAGAACCTGCTGAATCTGATCCCGGTAGCCCGTCCAGTGCTGCCAATCATGCTGGGTCGAGTCATTTCGGAGGGTGTTGGCTTTGCGGAATTTGACGTAAGGAACATTGACTTTTCTCATAAATGGATTCATAGCGTGATTCACCTTTTCTATCTGGAATGGAGCATTAACGAAATTATATCTTTTTTGGGGCAGGCGGTAAAAGAATACTTTACAACATATTCAACTCACTGAAATTGCAGATGGATTAGGCTGAGCTCTGGCGTAAGCGCTCGCCTGAATGTGCTGGCGCTTACGATGGCCGGATTCAAAAATGTGAAGCTCTATGCGGGAAGCTGGAGTGATTGGATTAGCTATGAGGAGAATCCGGTGGCTGCCGGGGAAGAATAAATGTACAAAAAGCCCGCGTCCTGGCGCGGGCTTTGACTATTTGGCCTCTTGCCCAATAATCTCCTTGTTCTTCTCTATGAATCGGGCATTATGGGAAGAGACACCTGCCATATCTGAGGCAGCAGGATCAAGGTACAATTTCGCACTGTTGACAGCCAATACGGCATCGTTAAATGCACCGGAGATGAGACGTACCTTACTGCCGTGGGTGATAAAATCACCGGCTCCGAACACACCCGGCTGACTCGTTCGCATCCGTGAATCTACGGTTATCCCGTAGTCCTCCCGTTTCAATCCCCAGCTTACCAGATTGCCGAAATTACGGTCGTAGCCATGACTTACAACCACTTCATCCACTTCAATTTGCAGGGGAACACCTGTCTCAGTATGAACAAGATCGACTTGATCAATCCGATCTCCCGCCCCATACAATTTAGAGAGACTATACGGGGTCAATACCTGCGCATATGCCTTCATCTGTTCAACAAACTGCTCAAGCGCGGCAAATTTATTACGTCTATGTACAACGGTGACTTGCCGGGCCAATTTCACCATTTCATTCGCCCAATCTACCGCAGAATCCCCACCGCCGGAGATCAGTACACGTTTATCCTTAAATCGGGACAAATCCGTAATGGTATAATGCAGATTCGTCAATTCATAACGGCTGGCCCCCTGCACATCCAGCTTTTGAATCTGTGTCATCCCTCTTCCGGCACACAGCAATATCGTACGTGTGTAATGACGCTCGCCGGTTTTGGAGGTCAGCACCAGAATATTGTCCTCCCTGCGCTCCATATCGGCAATTTCCTGACCGAAGACAATGGTTGGATCAAAGGTTCTCGCTTGCCGCTCCAGGGAATCTATCAATCTTTCACAGCGGATCGGCTCCACCCCGCCAACATCCCAGATAAGCTTTTCAGGATAAGTACGCATGAATCCGCCCAATTCCATTTTGGCCTCGATAATTTTGGTACGCATAGCCCTCATCCCACTGTAAAAAGCGGAGTACATACCCGCTGGGCCGCCGCCAACAATGGTAACGTCATAAATATCCGGTTGCTTCATGTCCATTTAAGGCACCAACTTTTCTACAATATAGTCCATCAGCCGAACAGATCCAATGGGACCTACACCCTGAATAAAATCATTGGTTTTCAGCGAAATACATGCCCGTTCTTAACCGCATCCATGTTCTGCCATAGCGGGTTGTTTTCCAGATCCTTTAATGATTGTGAAGCATCATATCCTTTAAGCGCTCTTTCCTCCAAAAAAATGTAATCCGGTTTGATGTCCGGCAGAATCTCCAATGAGAATGGCGTAAACCAGTCTTCAGAATCCTTGAAAATTTCAGGAATATGAAGGCCTAGAGTCTGATAGAAAAACTTGCTGCTATCCCCTGCCTTTGAGCCTAAATAACGGTATCTAGTAGACTCCACACGAAGCACAAGCACAGTTTTATCTCCAATAGCCTGGGCAATTTTTGTCTTGGCTTGTTCAACCTTCTCTTCATTTTCTGCTAGAACCTTTGCGGATTCGGCTGTTTTGTCGAACAGCTCTGCCATTAAAGGCATGGCAGCCTCCATCTCGCTGTTCGTATTCAATGCTACTGTCGGAGCGATCTTCGACAGCTCGTCGTATACGGTCTTCTCCATGCCTCCCCCTTGAGTAAGGATCAGATCCGGTGATAATGCCAGCAATTGCTCATAATTATACTGATATTGATCACTTTCAATCATTTTGACACCATGCTTCTCAAAATAAGGAGCACGATACTCCGGTTCAACCTCAAAAGTCATAAGTACCATTTGCGGGACAATGCCCATCTCAATCAGATATTCCGCGTAGCTTGAATTGGTTACAAGCAGATTTTTGGGCTCCGCAGGAATGACTACATCCCCGAATGTATCATGAACGGTCTTGCTCACGTTGGCTGTGGTTCCTTCGTTCGCCGCTTTTTCTGCTCCCGTATTTGCAGCATTGGATGCACTGGAGCAGGCGCCAAGCACCAGACTCACAGCCAACAGCAATCATCCAATACCGATGAAACGACGTCTAAACATGAAATACTCGCCCCTTATATTGATAATGATAATTATTATCAAAGGTTATCAAATAAAATGCGGCTTTTCCATAGTGTATTGTGCGTATTGATATGGATTATTGTGCGTAGCATTTCTCTTCATCCGCTCCTGTTAGACATCTGACAATCTGGTCCAGGATTATCGGATACCCCAAGACCCCGCATCCATCCACCCAAAGACGGGTATCTATATAAAATACACGGTTGTTCTTAACCGCTTTAAGCTGCCTCCATTCACTGCTCTCCATCAACTCTCTAATCTGCTCTTCGGCATCAAAATGCTCCATGACCCGCTTCTCAACAAATAAATAGTCGGGATTAGCGTTTCCTAGCAGTTCGACAGAGCAGGAATTAAACCAGGCCTTTCCTGTCCTTAATGGCTCTGGAAGCGTTAATTGCAGTTGACCATACAACACGTTGGACATCCCGTTCGAGCAGCCCCCCATATAGCGGTAACCGAAAGGCTCAATTCTTAGAACCATTACAGTCACGGAGTGGATCAGGGAATCCAGTTGCTTTCGTGCTTCATCTAATTGATGGTCCAAGTGCTCACGAATGCTCCTGGCCTCCTTATCCTTCCGGAACAATGCCGCCAAGGCGTTAAGCTGAGCCTCCAGGTTCGATGGCATATCGGCAATAATTGGTGCAATTGTGTGCAGCTTCTGCTTCTTATTCTCCGTAATGAACGTCCCAATGATCAGTTCAGGCTCGGCATGTGAGATCCTCTCCACATCCAGATTAAACTGCGGCGTATCCAATATTTCAACCTGATGGTGTATAAATTGCTCCCGCTGATGCTCAGCCAGAAGCAGGGGAGGTACAACTACGGCATGTGGAATTACACCGAGTTCAATCATAATTTCGGCACAGAGCGGATTTAATACGACCATTTTGCGTTGACTTAGCGTCTGGACGTAATTCCGCGGGGATACTCCTGTGAACTGCTTGAAGCGGCGGCTGAAATAATGAACATCCTCAAAGCCTACTTGTCTGGCTACCTTCTGGGAGGTTGCCGAAGTTAACAATAGCTGTTCCTGTGCGCGGTACACGCGGTATTGGGACAGGTAGCTCAGCGGAGCCACGCCATACCTTTCATTGAACTTTCTTGAATAGTACCATGGACTGACACCGGCGATTTGAGCCAATTGATTGCGGGTAATCATCTCGTTGTAGTGCTCTTGCATATAGGTGACGGATCGCAGCAGCCCTTCCCCCATTGAATGGTCGCCGTGTGGCTGTTCCCGGTATATATGCTTCAATAATTCGTATACAAGGGCTTGATTACCTATCCGCTTCTGGATCACATCAAGGGCCGCAGCCTCCCGCAAATAATGACCCAGTCCTGCCAGGTCCAGGCTGGTTAACTGCACCTGCTGAAAGGAATTGCCCGCTGGCACCTTCCATTCCACTTTACCAGTTTCCCGTTCACCGCCAAACAGCGTGTATGTATTAAATTGGATCTGCCAACCGGCCAAATCCGGCGCCTCACCGTCAATCACCTCAATGACTGAATCCTCTTCCACCGCAATCAATTGAGCAAAAGAGACCTGAACCCTATGCCCGTTAATACTCCAAATGGATTGTCCATCGGTGATCATTATCAAGGCAGGGCGCTGAAAGAAATGAACCTCTCCCGCCACCATCCACTGCCTGGTTAACGGCTTCCTAGACACCCACTCGGCGGTCCATTCGCTGCTACTGACCATGCTGTCACCCTCTCTACAGGCTCGTCTCTTGTATTATAGCATCCCCTGATTTGACGCGGAAACCTTTTGCCTACAAGGAACTCGGGCCTATTTCATGTGTTTACCCGTACCTACGGACGAAAAACAGGCTTTGCCAACCACCAGTGGTTGGTTATAATTTATTCAAGCAGTATTTTTAATGTTATAGTTATAAGCTCATCGCAGAAAAGGCCCGCTTCAATGGCTTACGGAAGGAAGACTACTCTTATTGAAGGTAAATGCACAAGAACACATGCTGATTTGGAACGATGCCAGCGTCAAAATCATAGATGTTAGACATATAGGCAGACTAAACGTACAGCGAGCACGCTCTTACCTGTTTCCTGCCAGTGCTTTTCTGTACATAACCCATGGCAGTGCCACTATTCTTTTAGATGAAAATGAGTATACGGTGAACGGGTTCTATATGCTTCATGGAGGCAAAGGCTCCCGTCTGGACATTACTGTGGCGGATGAATCCTTTCGCTATTATCTAATTTTCTATAAAGCTTCCTTACCTTTATCCGGAAATCCGCATAGACTTCAGAATATGGATCATCAGCAATTACCGTTCAACCTCCATTACGGGTTTATTCCGCTCCATCCTGTCATCCTTCATGAGTTGATTCAGCAGATGCTGAGTGAATGGCGTACACAGGGACACCTGGAGCGACTCCATGTCAAAACCTTGTTCTATCAATTGATATACGAGCTGCTACAGCAAATGGATCAACAGCAGGTCAGCATCTTTGGACCCAACCTAACCGCTCAGCTTATTCGCTATATGCAAGAGTACTATGCTGAGCCGCTGACGTTGGATATCATGGCAAAAGCATTTCACTACAGCGCGCCTTATCTGTCCAAGCATTTCCGGCGTGATACTGGCTCAAGTATCATCGACTACTTAATCGGAATTCGAATGAATAAAGCAGGGACACTTCTCCGGCAGACCGGCTTAACTCTAAAAGAAATTGCAGTGTGCGTAGGATACACAGATGTCTCCTATTTCATCAGAATGTTCAAAAAACAGACTGGAGTAACGCCAAAGCAATTCAGAGAAGAGTTGCTACAAGCATCAGAAGGCTCTTATCATCCTATCATTAGGCTTGGATCGTCCATTGCTCCGCGTAAGCTTCGTCGTTATAGTCGTAATATTGATAATAATTATCAATATCATTATGGCGAAAAAGGAGATTTACGGATGAATCGAAGCAAACTACCTGTGGGAATTACGATACTGCTATGCCTAACTCTTTTACTCAGTGCATGCTCATCCCCGACGAACTCAAACGGAGGAACTGGCACTAACCCTTCGCAAAGCAAAACAGAGAGCAACACCAACAATTCTGGAAATGCAGTAAACAAAAATACAACCACCAGCTCGGAAATGGTAACCTATTCTGCTATCAACGGCGAGGTTTTAATTCCCAAAAACCCTCAACGAATTGTAATGGTCGCCGGAGCCTTCACCGGACATTTACTTGCGCTTGGCATAAAGCCTGTGGGAACCGGTGAAGAATCCTTCACAAGCTATACTGAAGGTAAGCTGGATGACGTTGTCAACATCGGCAACGATGTATCTTACGAAAAAATTCTATCGCTCGACCCAGATTTAATCGTAGTCTGGAACGATGCTAAAACGATTGAGGAGCTGTCAAAAATAGCACCGACTGTCGCTGTGGAATACGGAGTACCTATGCGGGAACAATTGTTGGAGTTCGGCAAGATGACAGGTAGAGAAGAACAGGCAAAGGCCTGGATTGCCAATTGGGACGCTAAAATTGCTAAATACAAGCCACTTGTTCAGAATGCAGTTGGCGATCGTACTGTTTCGATCTTCGATTCGACAAGCGCCAAGGAATTTTATGCTTATGGCAGCTTTGGCAGAGGCGGAGACATTGTATATGGAGAATTCGGTTTGAAGGCACCCCCACTGATTCAGAAGGAAGCCATTGACAGTGGCCAAGGCTGGACTAAGCTCTCCCTTGAACTTTTGCCCAAATACGCAGGAGACTACATCATTATTAGCGGGTGGACTGGCGATGACAACGCAGCCCCAATTTTTCAGGGAAAGCTATGGGACAACCTCCCTGCTGTCCAAAACCATCGTGTGTATTATGAAAACAGCCGCGGCTTCGTGTTCAGTGACCCAATTTCGTTAGAGGCCCAGCTTCAATTTGTCGTAGACAGCTTAACTCAAGCAAAGTAACATACTCGGCATAAATAGCAACGGAATGGGGCTATCCCATAAGTAGATATTCTACTAGCAGAGACTGGTTTTTCTCAAAAGCTTAAATTTCAAAAAATGCAACGATTCTCCCGTTATTGGAGAATCGCTGCTCTGTGTTTTTGGTAATTTACAGCTTGCTTCAGTAGATTTGGGCAAGGGAAGGCCAACCGACCTCAAGCGACACTTTCGCTATGTCACGAAGCAGCAATCTCCGGAATCACCCGTTGTTCTTCAGTTGTTCAAACACACTTTCTGGTTCCGCCATCCGGCGTGCGGCCAGACATAAAGCATTTTGAGATGGTAGCTGTCGCCTTGGTCTCTGGATTTTCACCGCTTAGGGGAATGAAAAAAATCTGGAGAACAGAGCGATTGGAACAACATTTCGTTCGTGGAGCGTTCACCCAAGTGCTTATGTTGATCCTACTTCAAAACCAGGAGCTGTCCCAAGCAGCCATTCATGGTTTGTGGGACAACCTCTTTATACTAGTAACACGGGAATGTAAAGTTCATCCTAAGTGCCAGGTGATGTCAAAAAGTAAATAGGTGGCAGTAAGTCACAATCAATAAAAGTAATTTTACAGGTTAATTTCAAAGTATTATATATTTCTATTGCATAAATGATCTAATTTTGATGGCTCAAAACAGAAATCAGTGCTTGACGAAATGAATATCGGATAAAATTGGAAAAACATCTGCTAATCCTGTATTGTTGTAAGTCCCCACCCACAACAAAAGGAATAGACAGATGCCAACTCAGTATATCAACGAACTGCTCGACATACCAGAGCTAAAGATTCACCAACTGTTATCCGTTCATGAGGATGAAGTTCACATAGAAGCCGTGCCGTTAGATGACAAGCAAATCTGCCCATGCTGCGCTTCGGATCAAGAAGTCATTCGGAAGGGAAGCAATGGTATGCGAACCGTCCGACATCTATCCGTTTTTGAAAAGAAAACCTATCTGCACGTGCCGACTATTCGCATGTTTTGTAATAGCTGCGAAGCCGGGTTCGTATGGATATATGATTTCGTTGGTCCCAAACAACGTTACAGCAGGCTTCTTCGCTCCCACACGGTCGAACAGGCTCTTGGATCCACGGCCGCGCATAGCGCCAGGATGCAGCAAGCGCCGGCAAGTACCGTACAACGTATGCATAACGAGGCGGTTCCTGACGTTAGCGATGCGCTCTACGAACAAGTGTGGGAAGAAGCCAAAGGAACGTCTGAATTGGTTCTGGGTGTCGATGACTTCGCGATCAAGAAAGGTCATACGTATAACACCGGCATTCACAACCTTAAAGGCGAGACGATGCTGGACCTGCTGCCGGGCCGAAAGCTGGAAGCCCTGCGGGCGTATGCCCAGGCACATCCGGAGTTCCTTCTGCTTCACCCGAAGGCAGTGGTTATGGATCTGGCTCAGGCCTACCACACTTGGATTGGCGAGTGTTTTCCGAAAGCGATTCGCATCGCAGATCGGTTTCATGTTCACGGTTATGTAATTGAAAGCGTGCAAGAAGTTCGGAAAACCGTTCAGCCTACACTGTCGCCGCGTGCCAAAGCATACCTGAAAGCGAACCATCGCCTCCTGAATCCGCCTGCCGAAGCGCTGAACGAGGAAAGCAAAAAGAAGTTGGACGCCATACTGAGCTACTCCCCGCTGCTGCGCAGCGTGTGGGAATGGAAAGAAGCGTTCACGACTTGGTATGATTGCTCGCCTAGCTATGTCGTTGCCATGCTGGGATTTGAGCGTTGGTGTAAGCAAGGCGATCAGATCGACCACGCCGCCGTCCAAAGTGCGCTAAAGACCATGCGTAATTGGCAAGAGGAGATCGTAAATTACCATCTATGCCGATGGACAAACGCAACCGTAGAGGGCCGCCACAATCGAATTAAAGCCTTTCAACGCCGCCATTATTTTACAAGGAATCGCAGTCGCTATAAGGCGGGTATTCTGATCGAATGTAACCGCCATCGGATGTTGTGCTAATAATCAAGCACTGATTCTGAGGTTGAACCATTTTGATAGCAAATAATTAAAACTTGGAGATTTATTATTCCTTATATCCATTAACTCCCCGATATCTTTTGCCCACTTGCACTTTTCAGCCCCGATTTCATAATATGAAGAAGCATTTTTCTTTAACTGAGCCACTCCCCCTTGAAATACAATATCAGCAAGAAGCTCCCAAGTTCCAATTATTGTATCAGGCTCATAGTTTTGTAGTAATGGACGTTTAGCATTTGGATAGGCGGACATAACCGCATCGCTGTCTCCCAGAAGCCATGCTTCCATTTCTTCAACAGCGATACAAAAAAATACATCAATATCTAAATTGAGTTCATCATACATGTCTAATAATTGATTATTAAACTCAGAAAAAACCTTATCATCGCAATCAACCACTACAAAAATAGCTTTCTTAGGTAAAAACGATAAAGATCTATTAAATCCTTTAAGATATCCAGGTAAATCACTTAAGAGTCTACGAGTTTTCACTTCGCTGATTTTCACATTTTTTGTTGGCAATCCACCAATGCCCTTAAAACCATTTATTCTGTAAGTAATATTTGAATAGGATTCTGTATACTTATTCATAATCTTTTCAAGCAATATTTTACCAGAGTTATCTTCAACAAGGAATTCAACATAAACATCATCGTTCATAACAACTCACACCTATCCGAAGTAATCACTGTACCAAAGATCTCCTAGATTAATATCTTCCTCATTGAGAGCATTAACGTGATCATATTCCGAGGCTCGTTTTATTGTAGAAAAACCATCTTTTTGTTTTTCGAGAACCCAAACTTCATCTGGAGAGAGCGCATTTACAAAGAAAGGACTGTGTGTTGTAATAAATAACTGTTTTGAGTACCCTCCCTTAACACTTTTTTTCATTTCAACAGCAAGATCTGTTAAATATTTATGATATAAACCATTTTCAGGCTCTTCAATGAAAACCAGAGGTCGGGGCTCTTTCTCATGAAGGAGTAAGTAATAGGCAAAAAGTTTCAAGGTTCCATCAGACATTTTTTGCGAATAAAATGGATTAGTAAAACCTTCTTCCGAAAATTCAAGAACTAATTGTCCGTTTTGAAGTTTTACTGGTTCAATTTTCGATATGCCAGTCAACTTTGATTGAATGTTTTTTAGAACCTTTCTGAATTCTTGCGGATCTTCTCTATGTAGAAATTGAGCCACATTATTAAGATTATTTCCTAAACGATTAAGGTATTTTTGTGGTCCTGCATTGGGTATTTCTCTGGCTGATGTAGGTGAAAAATAACACAGGTACCAATTCTTCAGAAAATCTTTAAACTGTACAATGCGTGGATGTTCCTTTAGTTCTCCCAGAGTAACTATGCCTAATTGTCGTGGATCAGCTAATTCAACGTTAACTTTCTCTCCGACTTCAGTTACCGAGTCTTCATAAAGCCCTGTATCATTGCCTTTAAAAGCATAACCTTTGCCCATTTCTAGGTAAAGAAAAGATAATGGTTTTCCATATCTCTCTTTAACTCTTCGTTGCCGTAGACGTTCCTTTTGAACAATTGGTCTACCTGTTCGATCCAAACCGATGGACAATTCATATGTTATTGGTGAAGAATTACTAGTTTCTCTGTAATACAATTCGAATTCAATTGAATCTTGAATACCTTGAGAAATCACCTTGTCGAATCCACCTCTTCCGTTTAAATCGCAAGCAACCTCTACACCTTTTTCAAGACAATCAGCCAAGAAGCCAAAGGCATCAGCAAGAGTACTTTTCCCAGTCCCACTTTGTCCGATAATTGCATTTATATTTGACAATTCGGTTCCATCTTTATCAGATAAAAGCTTTCCCATCTTTATATCTTTAAGAGATCCGTAATTTTTAATTCGAATGCCTGCCACTCTTCCCACAGTAACACCACCTCTCACATTCCCACATTTTTTCATCACAAAAGCGCATTCATATATACAATCTTCATATATACAATCTTTAACAAAGATATACTATATTATAACCGAAATTAATTTGTAGTTCATTTTGTTTTTAATAATTTCTAGGTTTCCCACACACAATTATAAGAATTCCAATAAAGGTGTGACTTGGCAAATGTGCCGTTTGGATTTAGTAATCGGGTGCTACTCTAATCCTCTCACAACTGTGGAAAAGTAACTGCAAGAGCCCATTCGATAGCGACCCTTTATGTGCTGAGGTTATGCCGCTGACCGATGACTCTTTATTTTGATTGGTTAGCCTAAAGTAATACCGTAGAATTTCCGACATATACCTAAGAGCTTTCGCTCTAAACATACACCAGGGAGATGACATATGTCACAGCTAATTAATAAACGGCGATTTCAACTATCCAGCATTGCAAACACATTGGCCATTGTAACGTTAGTCATTATTGTTGTCGTCTTCTCGATTCTGGGTACCTTCTTTTATTCGAATACCAGAAGCATCCTCGTCGATCAGCAAGAATCTATCCTTATGACCAAGACACAGGGCATCGTCAATCAATTTGACGCATTATTCAAAGAAAAAGGCTCATTGGTCAGACAAATGTCCACCAACACTATTTTCAAGCAATATATTGAGAGTACAACACCAGACCAAGTGACAACCTCTCCTTATGCCGCAGAGACAGTAGCAACTATGGCGGAAATTGTAAAATCAGAGCCATCCTTTACTGACGTATGGGTTGCGGGAATATCCGGGAAGGGCTACTTTCTCCAAAATGATGGTGCTGCTTCCAAGTCTGATTTCGATATCCGGTCACGCCCCTACTTCAAGCCTGCATCTGAAGCCGGCGGTCTATATTATTCTGAGCCTTATGCCGACGTCAACACTGGCACTCTGCTTATGGGGATTTTCTATCCTATCAAAAATGACAGCAATCAACTGATCGGCTTCATCGTCGCAGATATTGCTTTTAATGGAATCCCGGCCATCATGCAGAGCTACTCCTTGGGCAGCACTGGTTATTCAATTCTAGCCACCCGGTCAGGTGACATCCTGTATCACCCGGATCAAGACAAAGTGCTAAAAGAAAAAATCAATGAGAGCCCAGGTGATCTCGGCCAGGTTGGCAAGAAAATGATTAACGGAGGTACCGGCGTAGAGCTGATTAATGACAACGGGGAACACCGTTATATCGGTTATGCCACCAGTAAGGATACAGGGTGGTCTGTAGGCCTCACCATTACTCAGCAAGAGGCGCTTAGCCAATTGAAATCCTTCAGAATGGTTACAATCGCCGGTTTTGCAGCCGCAGCCCTTCTTCTTGTGTTGATCTGTTACATCACGCTCCGTTACCTGTTAAGATCCATCCCAAGACTGCTCACCGCAATCAAACGGATTGAAGAAGGGGATTTAACCGTTCAATTCAATGAACAATCGAGCAACGAAATCGGGCAAATCGCCCAAGGTATGTCTAACATGGTCCAGAAGATTCAAGGCATGATTCAGGTGATCAGTAATACGACTCAGGTGCTGGCCCAGTCATCCCGCAACCTCCAGGCTATTTCTTCGAAAACAGCAGTAACCATGAACGAAACGGCAACCGCCATCAATGAGATTGCGAATGCCACCAATTACCAGTCCATTGAATCAGAGAGTATTCTCCGCAAAACCGGAGCATTGTCGAATCAGATTAACGAAATTACCAGTGATGCACAGGCAGTAGAAACGATGGCGCAAATCTCTGTGCAACTGAGCGGATCAGGTCTTGCCTTAGTTGAGCAGCTATCCAAATCGGCGGAAGACAATCACAGGTCTACTCAGGCGGTGTCATCTATTATAGAAGACATTGATCTGAGCCGTCACGAGATTTCGAGCATCGTCGGTACAGTTAATCGAATTGCCACTCAGACCAACCTTTTGGCTCTCAATGCTTCTATAGAAGCTGCACGTGCAGGTGAACATGGCAGAGGATTTGCCGTGGTTGCCGGAGAGGTACGCAAGCTTGCTGAGCAGACGGCCTTAGCCACTCAGGAAATCTACGAAAAAGTCAGGGCAATTGAAGAAAAAACGTTAATTTCCGTAGAACACACTAACAATGGCTTGAAGATTGCTGAAGCAAATGCCAAATCCGCAGAGAATACACAGCAGGTATTCTATAGCCTGAACAAAGACTTAGAGGAATTAAAGGTGCGGATGATTCAGATCAGCAATAACACCTCTATAGTCCACAAGCACAAGGATGAAATTTTACAGGCAATCGAAATTATTTCTTCCACCACCGAGGAGAATTCCGCCTCCACACAAGAGGTTAGCGCCAACACACAGGAGCAGTTGAGCAGCATCGAGCAGGTGGCCGAATTATCAAATCAGTTGAACCAATTATCCGAAAAGCTGGAAGAAGAGCTGAAGCAGTTTAAGGTTAATTGATATCAGAAGATGACCGCAGTCGAACCTATCCAAGGGGCTGCCGGTCTTCTTTATTTGAAAGGCACATGTTAACGGTCCCGATGCACCACATAATTCATTAAATGCTTCAGAAACGCGATATTGCGGGGCACTTCCCTCAGTGCTTCCAGGGCAAGGCAGTAGTGCTCCCACATCTCCTTACTGGCGCCTTCAAGGCCAAGGATGGATACGAAATTCGAATTATTGTTACCGGAATCCTGGCCAACAGGCTTGCCGAGCAAGCGCACATCCCCTTCCACATCAAGCAAATCATCCTTAATCTGAAAAGCAATCCCCATATGATAAGCGTACTTCTTGAGCGCGGCAATTTCCGGTTCACTGACTCCTGCGAGCATGGCCGGCATAACCAGACAAGCCTCAAACGCCACCCCTGTCTTGTAAAAGCACACCATATTCAACTGCTCCAGCGTCAATGCCTTTCCTTTTGAAGCCAAATCCATCGCCTGCCCCATGCACATCTCTTCTGCCTTCTGGGCCGAGTAGCGCATCAAAGCAAGCACTGTTTCAGCCTTGAACCGGTCGAGAGACGCTTGTTCTCCTATCGCCTTCTGGATCAGATACAGGCCGGTTAATTCCGCTGTAGCACTATTGTGAATCTGATGCAAGGTCTGCCGCCCTCTGCGGGTTGACGCATTATCCTGTGAAGGCAAATCATCAAAAATCAGGGATGCCGTGTGCATATACTCCAGCGATCTCAACAGCGGCAGGATTGCCTCCCCATCTAAGCCAAATTCGTTCACTCCCATGACCCAAGTCAATATCGGGCGTACCCGCTTCCCGTCCCCTTCCAGGCTGTAATTTGCAGCATCTATAAGCTGTTCCTTCATTGCCGGAATCCCTTGAGGCTTGGTAAATTTCAATTGGCGGTTAATCTGATTGCGGACATTCTTAAGCGTATGGGAAAACTCCTCCTTCTCTTTGGCATCGCTTCTCAGCTCAGCAATCATCCGGTCCCGCAGCAGCTTGTCGAAGAAATCCACATCATCCGCCCGCTGCACCATTTTCTGAATGAGGCGGCTAAATTCCGGGTTCCCAGAGGCAAAAGTCGCCATCACTTCATCATACTTTGCAGCACCTGCACGTTCTTTATATCGTTTAAGCCCATTGATTGCCCGGTCCAATATCACTTCGCGCGCCTTGGCATCGGAACCATAGACGTTATGGATCAAATTGGAGATTACCGCCCAGTACAGCTCGAAGGGATTGATCAAATCGGCTCTTTGCTGATGATATTGCAGATAATAGGTATAAGGTGTTACCGCACCGTCCTTCATATCATCAGCCATATCCGCGAAATCATCGGCAAGCTGGTTATAGATGCCAAAGAAGAAGGTCCGCTGCTCAAATCCCCCATCCTCAGGGGCACTGCTCACGGATCGGGCAATCAGCCGGGACGATGAAGATTTTAAAATGACGGGGACATACAGCTCTTCATTAGTGTAATCAGCTCGCGACAGTACCTTAACACGGTCGATATCCTGCGCTTGAAAAAAGACATACGACTGCTCAAAAAATGTATGCTGCGTTTCCGTTCCCTGATGTTCCTTGATATACTCAAAAGCTGCCGAAAGCTCCGAATGGATGTATTGAATCAACTCCATATTATCTCCGGACCATTCCCCCAGCTCAGGCACAGCTCCAGTGAGAAGTGCGGTACGTATCATGCTGGAATATTGCTCCTTCTCTTGAACCGTCAACACATTGGAATCAAGCAGATCATCAATGAACGGATAGGTTAAGCCATAGGAATATCCGAGCCGGATAGCTTCATCCAGCCGGCGGGAACGTTCCTCGGGGGAGACCCCATCGCCCATTTCCTCCATCACATGCAGAACAACGCCAACAATGATTTTGATCAGCTTACGCTGGGCATGCTCCGCATCCATCCCCTCCGGAATATGGGAAGATACGGACCTTAGCTTGCCCAATACCCAGATTGTGGCGGCCTCGATCCCTTCCTTTTGAGCCCACCGGTACACCCCTGCCAAATTCATAAACTCCGGCTGGTTCTCCCTGTTTGCGTTGGCCGGCTTAAGCAAGTATTTCTTCAAGTCCGCAATGGTTCGCTGAATCCCGGACTGCGTGAGAGAAGAATTCAGAGCTTTGCCCAGATCCCTCATATAAATATAGGAGACACTCCGATCCAGGTAATCATCCAATTTCCCCGTATAATTCAGCCACTGAATGTATCTATAATAATCCTTAGTATCGGGTTTTCTCTTTCTCTGTGAAAAGAAGGGCACCCGGGCAAACCGGCGTATATGACGCTTTTTCCATATTTCGATATCCTCTGTCAGGGCAGTTACATAAGACTTATCCCTGACCTGATTGCAGAGTAACGCAAAATATTGGGCCGCCTTCTGCTCGGACCTTCGATATCCTGTATCAGCCTGATTTTTAATGTTTTTATTCATCGGATGCACTACCTCAATGTTTTATTTGTTCGGATCATACGTTTTACCTTTATACGAAGGATAATCTGCAAGGTTACGAAATCACACCACAGACTTTTGCTTAATGTTATGATTTAGATGAAGATTGGAGGTCAGCTCACGGAATGAATACCTATCGAACGGCTGAAATTGCACGTAATATCGGAGTCCACCCCAATACGGTGCGGCTGTACGAGAACCTTGGGCTAATCCCCAAGCCGGAACGGAAACCAAATGGCTACCGGGTGTTTACAGATTTGCATCTGGAGCAATTCAAGCTTGTCAGAACGGCCTTACAGGTGGAGATTCTGCAAAACGGCCTGCGAAAAAAAGCGATTGACATTATCAAGACATCGGCAGCCGGAGATTTCGACAGAGCGATTCTGCTTACCCGAAGCTATCTGCAGCAGATTGAACAGGAGCAGCGAAACGCCGAAGAAGCTCTATCCATTGCAGAGCAGCTCTTGTCAGGCAAGAAGCAGGAAACGGACAGCACCTGCCTCACCAGAAAAGAAACGGCTGACACTCTGCGAATCTCAATGGAGGCGCTAAGAAACTGGGAAATGAACGGTTTGCTTACGGTCAAACGGAGGCACAACGGCTATCGGGTGTATACGCATGAAGATATCCATCTGCTCAAAATCATACGTTCCCTGCGCTGTGCAAATTATTCCCTTGCAGCGATTCTGCGGATGCTAAGTGCGCTCTCCAGCGATCCAGAGGCAGATATACGCGAGGTCATTGATACGCCGCAAGATGATGAAGGCATCATTTCGGTATGCGATAAGCTGCTCACCTCCTTGCGGTATGCCGCAACGAATGCGCGAAGCATGCTCCTGCATCTGGAAGAAATGAAGAAACATTTCAAGGCAAACCCTCCACTATAACACCAGACTTTGCTCTGGTGTTATTCTTTTTGTGCACAAAAAAATAAGGAGGATTGCTCTAGCATGGAAACCACAATCAAGGTCAATGAACTAAGCAAGTCCTACGGCACACTTAAGGCGGTTGACAATATTAGTATATCCGTCTGCCGCGGGGAGGTGTTCGGCTTGCTGGGAGCAAACGGTGCAGGGAAAAGCACCGCCATGGAGTGCATCTTAGGCACGAAGCAGCAGGATACGGGGACTGTATCTATTCTGGGAATGAATCCCCTCTCAGACCGCAAAAAGCTGTTCGAGCGGGTTGGCGTTCAATTTCAGGAAGCCAACTATCAGAACAAGATCACGGTAGCGGAGCTTTGTGAGGTCACGCAATCTTTTTACAAAACATCTGTGGCTTACATAGACCTGCTGCAGCAATTTGGCCTGGCGGACAAGGTAAAGATCTGTGTCAGCGAGCTTTCGGGCGGACAGAAGCAGCGTTTGTTCATCGTCCTCGCCTTAATTCCCAATCCCGAGGTTGTGTTTTTAGATGAGCTGACGACTGGACTGGATGCAAAAGCGCGGCGGGATGTGTGGAAATGCCTGGCGGGGTTGAAAGCGAAAGGACTGACTATTCTGTTAACCTCACATTTCATGGACGAAGTGGAAGCGCTGTGCGACAGCATCAGCATTCTGAAGAATGGGCGAAGCATATTTTACGGAACCGTACAGGAGGCTATTGCAGCCAGCCCCTATGACAAATTTGAGGATGCATATCTGTGGTACACAGACGAGGAGGAACAAGCACATGCGGACATTTCGCACCCTGTTCAAGACAGAGCTTAGATTATCGCTGCGGGGCATGGATATGTTGATTTTTGCAATCTGTATGCCGGTTGTGATGGTAGTTATTCTCGGCGTTATTTATGGCAACCAGCCTGCATTTGACGGTGCAGAGTATTCTTTTCTGGAACAGTCCTTCGGAGCTGCTGCAACGATCGCGATATGTGCGGGTGGCGTGATGGGTCTGCCCTTGGTCGTATCCGATTATCGGCATAAAAAAATTCTGAGGCGGTTCCGGGTAACGCCTGTCAGTTCTGCCCTCATTTTGGCGGTACAGGTTGCCATCTATGCGCTCTATGCCGTTGCTTCACTTCTCCTTGTATTTACCGTTTCAGCCTCTTTCTTCGACTTTACCTTTGCCGGTTCGTGGTTTCAGTTTGTAGGCGCATACTTCTTAATTATGGCTTCTATGTTCAGCATTGGACTGCTGGTGGGCGGAGTGGCGCCAGATATTAAAACAGCGGGCATTTTAGCCAGCCTGTTGTATTTTCCGATGCTGATCTTCTCAGGAACTACATTGCCTTATGAGGTAATGCCGGCTCCTCTGCAAAGGATTGCGGATTTCATGCCGCTGACTCAAGGAATTAAGCTGCTAAAGGTCACCTCACTCGGCTTACCCATCGAAAATGCTCTCGTTCCCATTATTGTGATGATCGCAGTGGCGGTAATCTGTGCTGGCGCTTCTCTCCGTTTTTTTAGATGGGAGTAATGCATTACCTCAGGGGAGCCGTATGGCTCCCTTGCAGGTGTGCAGCAATGGATCGGATACCGCGTACAGTTTATAGAAAACTCTCTACAATGAATTTCAGTTGTGCTTCCAAAGAGATCGGGTCATTATAATAGGAGCCTTTCTCGTCAATAAAAAAGACACGGTTGTCTTTCACCGCATCTGCAAGTTTAACCATGCAAAAAAAGAAACCGCTCTCGTAGTGAAATGGCAGTGTCGAGTAACCATCTCAGAAAGGAGCGATTTCTTGGAACATTCAATTAACCATGGGATTGTCTATATCATATCATTGAGCCGATTTCGCCAAAAATTCATCAATTTGACGCTGAACCTCTGCGATTATTTTGTCTATTCCCGCGGCCTTTACCTGCTTCTGCAGCTTGTCCAGCCCCTTGTCTACATCATCAATCATGCCATATTCCAGCGGAATGCCGTATTGGAGCATCACATTGCCGACATTCGCGACTTCTGTCTTCACTTTGGTGTTATCGAATACAAAGGTTTCCAGAGGGTAGTGATAAACCTCGCCTTCCCATTTGTCGGTCAGCGCATTTGCTTCTTCCGGGAAGGAAGCGTTGTCACGATTCAGCGGCGAGTTAAAGCCCCAGTTGGAGAAGCCGGTATAGTTGGCGTTTTTTGCTGCGTTAGTGTACTTATCGTCTCCGACCGGATTGTAATGCTCACCGGAGATGCCGTACATGATCAGATCGTGCAGTTCCTTGTCGTTCTGCAGCAGATCTATCATCATCAGCGCCCGCTCGGGATTCTTCGAGGTGGCATGAACGGACATCCCGTTCTGCATGGAGATAGCGACCGACTTCTTCTTGTCCGGCGTAACGTCAGCCAGCGCCAATTCGTATGGCTTTTTCTTTTCCCGCATGTCGGTCATCAAAGAGCCAAGCGTGCCTATGTTATGCGTAATCGAGGCCGTCTTGCCTTCGCGGAACTCCTGCTGGTGATCCAGCTTGCTGTTCAGCGCGCTCTTCGACCACACATTGTGGTCAGACAAATCTTTATAATAATAGACCAATTTCTTGAATTCCGGCGTTTCATATACATTGAACACTTTGCCGGCAGGATCGTCCAGCTTGAAGCCTATCGGCATGTCTAGGTCGAACATGTTCCATTCGTTCTGCTGCTTCAGCAGCACCCGGTCCAGATTGTGGAACTTCCAGTCTCCGGTCTCCGATGTGAAAGGTGTGACCCCCTTCTCTTTTTCAGCGATAGTCTTGAGATAGGTAGCGTAGGCCTCAGGACTGTTGATTTCCGGCAGGTTGTATTTCTTGCGCAGGTCTTCCCGGTATAGAATCAGCTTCTCAACCGTTTCTCCACGGTTCTGGGGCACCATGTAGAGCTTGCCGTTTACCTTCGCTTGCCCCCAGCTCACCTCCGGCATCGCTTTCCAAGTCATCGGTGCGTACTTCTGCAGCATATCGTCGGTCAGTTCCAGGAAGCCGCCCTTGATGGCCTGATCGTTGTAGCCTGCCCAGTTAGCGGCATAAATAAGGTCGAAATCCTCATTGGCCGCGAATTTGAGCGGATATTTCTGCGCCCAATCGGACCAGTCCAGGAACTCGGCTTCCACAGTCGCGTTAATTTTCTCCTTCAGCTTCTTGTTGATCTCCCCAAATACCGTATCGTAGTCGACCGGTTTGGGTCCCACCATAATCATCTTCAGCGCGACAGGCTTGGATGTATCCACTGTGCCGGAATCTCCCGCCGCCTGTGTCGCGGCTGCCGAGGCCTGCGGCTCCGCCTGACTGCCTCCGGTGTTGCCGTTGTTGCCTCCGCACGCACTGAGCAGCGACAGCATTAGAACACCGGACATTAGTGTTAGCCCTCTTTTTTTGTTCACTACAATTTCCCCCTATCGCTTTGTGTAATCGCTTTCAAATACAGTATAAAGATTATTGGCTTCTTTTCTAATGCAGGTCGTCAACGATTATGCATACTTTTGCAACGACTTTTACGGCGGATGCCAACAGCAACAATATTTACCGGGCCGAGCCTGAAACTAGTGACCTTAAAGAATTGTAAATTGACGGTTTATAAAAGGATTTCAACTCTTAACTTCTGCCGCTTGCGTGTCGATAAATAAACAATACACATGGAAAAGTATGGAGGAGTATATGAACGCAAACCGCAGAACTGAACCTTTTCGATATACCCTTATAGAACCTGCTACACTTGATCTTCATATTCTTACAATTAACGGGATTCCTGTTCCTCCCAAGCCTGTAAGCGCTATACTGCTGGAAATCAGCCGTTCGGGCTGCCGCTTGTCCTTCCCTCTGAATGTCAATCCGGAAAGCAACCATGTACGCGTTGGCATGGAGATGCTGCTGACCGAAGAGCCTATGTACATAGAAGGAACGCTGAAATGGAATAAGGAGCACGAGGGCAGCTACCAATATGGTATTCAATTGGACATTCCTGAAGCGGAACGTGATCGTCTCCCAAGCATGCTGCGCAGACTGGCGGGCGAAGGTAAAATAGTAGTTCGTTAAGAGCGCCTTGCTCAAAATAAAACGAGTAAAGCCGCGATCCTCCGGTAATTGGAGAATCGCGGCTTTTACGTGTTCAAAAAGGGGTGTCCCATGGACACCCCCTAGTTAATGCTTATTTAAACGTTACAGATTCCAGAATCTTATCCGTTTCCGCTTTCGATGCATCATCGGTGTATGTAAGGATGAAGTTCAGTGCATACCCTTCCATAATAATGCTGTAATAGTCTTGTGTAACTACCACAGTACCTGTATTAATGGTAGCCTGCATCAAATCCATATCTTTTCCGCCGACTTTAACCGACGTGACATCCTTGAATTCATACGGAAGCTTGCTGTCTACGAGCAGCTTCTTGGAAGCCTCCAGATAATCTTTTCCGCTCTTGATCCCCTGCAGCATGCTGATTTTCTCAGCTACAGCGACAGCCGAAGGTCCAGTCTTCCCGGAATCGAGCGGGAATTTGGAGGCCATCAGCAGGTTCAGTGTTTTGGTCTTCGCCAGATCCAGCATTTTGCTCTTGGCTTCATTGCCTCCGGCAACAGCCTCTTGACCGGCCTTCACAACCTCCATCATCTGATCAGCGTTCTGAAATACCCATTCTTTTGGAAAGCTAAGGGACAAACCGAAATAGTCATTTGTGTAAGAACCGCTTTCAGTCACACCTAAGGTTACTTCTTTGTCTTTCCCGCCGCATGCTGTAACCATTACCAGCATCAACAGCAATACCATTGATAACAATCCAACCTTCTTCTTGTTCATAATACCCTCCTGGTCATTCTTTTTATCGTTTTCGCACCAGAAAAGTTTAACATGTAATGTTATCATTTCCACCTATATAAAACTATAGGCAACCTTCTACAAAAAAGACAGCCGGGTAGCAACCGAAACGGCTTCTGAGCTGGACTGCACCCCAAGTTTATCGAAAATAACTTTTTTATGATGATTTACTGTACACTCCTTGATCTTCAATTTTGCAGCGATCGCCTTTCCGGTCAGACCTTGAGAGATCAGCGCAAGCACCTTTAATTGACGTTCACTCAGTTGCGCAGAGGGCTGGCCGGCGGCTTGGGACACAAGTCTGGTCTGATAATTGTTCAGTATATCTGCGGGAATCAGCTTGGCGATAGCTATCAGTTCGCTTTTCATATCTGCATTAATAGTAGACACATCAAGATAACCAACAATAGTGGGGCCTACGGTCAAAGGAACAGAGAAGCAGTGCCAATTTTTGAAAAATGGGCTTTCGTGCTGCTCCGGCGGCAAATACACAGGACCTCCTTGCGATATCGCCTCCGAAATTGCGTTCACTCCGCAGTGTTTTTCTGTAAAAAACATGCCTAAATGGATAGGAGAGCGGTTCACAGCGCTTTCAAGATTACAACTGTAATCCATGCTGAGAAGCACCCCCTCCTCATCCGTAAGCAGAAACAAATAGGGACCGGAAAGATGATCCTTAATATTAAGAATGCTATGCTGAAACACTTCGATTAAAAGCTGATTAGAGGGACTATTCAGGTCATGCTGCTGCATCTGCGATAACATGCTTTTTGAATTCACCGGCTGGCGGCATGTATCTATTGCTGTGATCATTGCTGTAGTTCTCCTTCCTTCTACCACGAATCTATTATATCTATCGGGTAAATCCAGAAAAAATTGTAATTCCCCGAAATGCTGCATATGTATGAATATTTGAATTTTATGACTTTAGGCATACAGGGCTTTGACGCAGCGAAGAGGCAAAGACATCCCAACAGTCTCATTCGCAAAAAAAGCAAGGTCCATATGTACATAAAATTCAAGCAGCTTACAGCCCAATTTTACCGTTTTAATGATTCTTTTATACTATTTTTAAATGAAAGCGGCATCATGTTCGATGTGCAGGCTATGCTCTTATTATAGTAGAAAAAAAACCGCCAAAAATTGGCGGCAGTGATGACTGCTCTATCCTTCTCTAATTCCCCAGCCGAACTTCCCCGGAGGATTTATTCCATTGCAGGCTAACGCCCAGCAGATCGCATAGGTCCTGGAGTGGAAACTGGGTTGAATCCGACAAGCCTTTTAGCGGAATTACAGACTCCGATTTCCTGCCGTTGATGAATATCTGCTCCGGATCGCTGGCTTTAATCTGAACTGTCGTGCTTCCATATACAAAAGACCAGACTGAAAAACGGTAGTTGTTATACCTCGGGTCCGGGTTGGACTCGCTCCTGCCGGTTTTCACTCCAAGTGCCTTAAACACACTGGTATAAGGAACATACAGCTTGCCGTCAATAACCCCTGCAGTACCATAAAAAGAGACCGGCTGGCCATTCACCAGAAAGCTCAGCGGAGGCTGAACCGGGACAACAGCGATAGCCTCGTCATTGGCAACATTCCCGCTGCCAGTCGCTGATCCGCTGTAGTAACCTTCTCCCCACCCCAGAAGTGTGCCATCCTTGCGCTGGGCAAAACCAAAGCTTCCCGTGCTTCCCCAGAGATTCGTGATGCCCTCCGCGCCTTTTACCTGAAACGGCTTGGACAACGGGCCGGAATTATAGTTCCACTGCCAGAGTGTTCCGTTCGTCTTGAGCATGAACAGCCGCTTGTAACCGGTCTGCAGCTTATATATATTGCCAAGTCCTGACGCCACAGGCTCCTGTAATGAGTTGTTCCAGCGGAGAACCTGCCCATCTGTGCGGAGAAGGAAAGCATCGCCGCTTGAAGCGGCAATTTGCTTAATCGCTGAGGCGGCAAGCGTATATACCCTAACCGGATCACTCGCCCAGCGGCTTCTGCCCATTACGCTGTTATAAATACTCAACCCTTTCACACTGCCGGTGTCTGTAAGAAACAGCGCGTCATTACCGGCTATAACAGCAGAACGGATTTCCGAAATTCCTTGTAACGGCAAATACCGGACCTTCATCTGCATGATGCTATCGCTCTGCTCAAAGGAAGGGTACCACAGCACCGCCGTTCCGTCTTTTTTTACCGCTATTCCCGAAGAGCCTTCTGTAGTTATGGATGTCACGTCCTGAAGCCCCGCTAATTTGACCGGGCCTCCACTTTTCTGATTAGGCAGAACTGGATCATCCAAGACATATGAACCATAGGTTTGGCCCCAGGCCCATACCTCTCCATTCTTGTCCAGTGCAAAAGAGGCATTGCTGCCCGCTGCAACCTGCATGATATTTGTCAGCCCGGCAACCTTTCTTGGAATGTACTGATCAATGGTTGTGCCGTCGCCGACCTGGCCATATTTGTTGTAGCCCCATCCAGTCACCGTACCATCACTCCAGACTGCAAGCCCATGCGCATAGCCGCCTGACACATTTACTGGTCCAGCCGCAGCCGCAGCGGCCACATTCCCGCCTGCGGGAATGAACATGACGGCGGCCAGCAGGAATACCATTAGATGTACAATCCTTCTACGGATACTCACTCTGACTCCCCCCTGCTCACTTAAAATACGAATCGAGCCCCTTCTTGATCCCCTTTACAATCTTATCCTGGTACGCAGCCTCGCTTAGCTTCTTGTCTTCCTTCGGGTTCGTCATGAAGCCCATTTCAATCAGCACGACAGGCACTTTGGACCAGTTGAAGCCGGTCAGATCGCTCCGTGGAACGATTCCGCGCGAGGCCGCCTGCGTTTCTTTTAGCACAGCCTGGGACAGGACCTTAGCGATCTCCAGACTTTGTGAAGCAATATTTTTCGTAAAAGTGTTGGACGCAGAAGGGTAAAGAAACGACATTCCTTGTACACTGCGGTTGTCACTTCCGTCTGCATGTAATCGAAGAGCAAGGTCGGCCCCGGCCTGATTGCAACTTGTTGCCCGTTCACTATTAGATATATCCACATTATTGGTCCGGCGAATCATCGTAATCTCATAATCGTTCTGAAGTGCCTTTTCCAGCTTCAATGCCACTTCAAGCGTCAGCTTGTATTCGGGTATTTTCGTGCTCACACCTTGCGTCCCGCTGGACACCTTGGCCTTGAAGGTACGGCTTCCCGGTCCAACCGGCTCTTTGGCATTATTGCCCTTGCTCTGGTGGCCTGCATCTATGCAGATCACCGGCTTACTCTTAGCACTGGCTATTGATTGCCCCGCTGCCACTCCCCCGTTTGCTCTTGCCGGTACGCTTGCTGTTGTCAGCAGAATCATGATAATCAAAGAAATAACCTTCAAATTTGTTCGCATGATGTACTCCTATCTGTTGGATTAACGGTTTCTTACCCGTACCTAAATTCGACATGCCGCAGCGTCTTCCTCTTTAGCCCGCAAAAAAACGCGAAGCCCTGTCCGGCAAGGACGCGCACTGTGCTTCAGCAGACCGGTGTCTGCAGCGACAGGCTAAGGGCTTCGCGTGTATGCGAATGAGGCTTATGAAGGGAGTGCGGACGCATTTTTCCAGCGCAGCTTATACAGCTCTGGAAGCATGACCCCCAGCAGCACCAGGACAACACCGGTCCACTGCAATCCGCTCACCTGCTCATGAAGCACGAACGAGGACAGCAATACGGCAACCGGCAGCTCGGCAGCACCGAGGATTCCGGCCATTCCGCCGCCAATATGAGGAACTCCGATAGCGAACAGCACAGGCGGGATAAATGCGCCGAACAAACCAAGCAGGAAACCGAACAGCAGCAGTTGTCCCCACAGCAAGCCGTTAAACAGGAAGTACGGCGGGAATAGAATGAACAGCAGCAGCAGGCCTCCGGTAATCATCCAGGCACTCCGGTATGCCGGGTGCGCAGCAGGAACAGCTTTGCCGCTGAAAATAATGAACATGGAATAGCTTACCGCAGACAATAGTCCCAGAGTGATTCCCAGGACGTTGAAATGAGCCGCGCCCTGATCCATAATTCCCGCTGCCAGCAGCGTTCCCCCGAACAGCAGCAGCAAAGTCAGCATTGTAATCTTATCAGGCCGCTGGCGTTTGCTGACGGCTTGAATCAGCACGCTGATCCAAGTGAATTGGAACAACAGGATAATTGCCAGCGAAGCCGGAATGTAGCGCAGGGATTGATAATACATCAGACCCGTTGCCACCGTTGGGGCTCCCGCCAGCATCAGCAGCAGCCGGTGCTTCCAGGTCAAAGGCGATGCCGCCCGCTGTACAGCAGCAGTGATGCCGCGGGTGCGCGCCTTTCGTGTCTGTCTGATTTTTGTATATAAGGCCAGCAGCCAGGCAAGAATGCACCCGGTTAAGAGCTGTGTGCCAACCACTTCCCCAAGCTGGTATCCTTTACCGTAAGCAAGAACGACAATTGTAGATAGAATGCCGTAGCTCATAGCCCCCGCCAAGACGGAGAGCAAATATTTCGAATCTTTCATGTTTCTTAGAACCTCCTGAATACTCTGAATCGGCCGCTGCACACAAATAAACCTAACTCCGGGGACAAGGGACGTAGAGCATGGTCCTTGTCATCGTAGTTAGGAAGAGTAGGCTTCCTGTAGAAACCCTCGCCCTGTGGTTACCTGATGGCTGCGAGGTTATACGAGAAAAGTATGCAGTTATTGGTATGACGACCTTTCATATGTTACATGGCAAGTAAGCTGATGTCAACCCTCAATCCTTAAAATTTGTGCTATTCACTCAATGAATTTCACTTTGATGTAAACTCCAAGTAAAATAATGGTTCTTTTGTGTTATTTATTTTTTTCATTTGAATCCGATATTCTAATAGATATGTTTTGAATTACACAATTTCATCTACAAGAGGAGTCTTCAAATGAATCGAATGCCCAGAGTAGTCAAAAGAGTATTGTTCACATTGCTTGCAGGTGTGCTGGTAAGTATCGGAGCACTTGGAGGAGGCAAGCTAACCCCTACCGCTTCTGCCGCTTCAGAGAACGGGTATGTTTTTTATACCTCGGAGGATACTTTATACCGTGTGCCGGCGGCCGGAGGTACAATCCAGAAGCTCGCTGAGAATTTTGAAGGAACAGATGTTGAAGCAACAGACAAATACTTGTATTTTCTTACCGGTGATTCCTCCTCCCAACTGCAGCGCTTATCGCTGACGGAGGCAGACCCGCTGATCAACAGTTTTGCCGCTACCAAAAATATTGTATTTTATCTGGTAGAGGGTGATTTCCTATATTTCATGGACAGTACAGGAAAGATCTACCGTTCGCTGGCCAATGCAGCAGATGACAGCCAGATCAAACAGATTGTTTCCAATGCAGATATTGAATTTCCGGGATTTTCAGTAGTAAATGGGCGGATTTATTATAATGCCCTCAAAGACGGTGCGAACACCTGGGCTGCTTCGAAGTCAAGAGATGGCAGCGGAAACGTACAATGGATTGCGAAAGGGGCCATTCCCTCCTCGCGTTTTATCCATCCAAGTAACAACACAGTCTCTGTAATGGTGGACACCAAGCCGGAAGAAACGTATTATTCACTAAGCTGCATGGTCCTCTACACCCTTCCAATCAATGGAGGAAATGCAAAAGCAGTAAATGTCAATAGTCCGCTGGATGCAAATGCTACTCTCTCGGGCGGGTGGTCGAATGACTACTTCGTTTACAACAAGGGTGTCACAGTTGATGATGATGACAATTTCATTTATTCCAAAAGCAAAGCCTATGCAATAGATAAAGCCGGTAAAGTCTTTCAATTCAGCCAGACCAGTGTTATCAGCCTTTCGGATATGGGCGGAGGCAAGCTGGCCTATGTCGGCAGTAACGGTAAAGGCTACGTCAGCACTGTAGTTAACGGTAAAGTAACCAGTACCAAACCGGTTGAACTAAGCAATGTAAAACATGTCGCCAAGTTCAAGAACGGTACAGCCTCCGGACAAACTGTATTTTTTGCTACTAAAGGTGCTTATGCATTGAATGCAAATCTCACATTAACCAAATTGAACGGCGTAGATTGGGATAACAGCGCGTTTAATGAGAAAGTAGCCGGCATCTACTATTGGAATACAGAAGATAACGACAACCTGTACCGGATGAGCACCGACGGCAAATCGAAGATTAAGCTTTCCGAAACAACCGTGGATTCCATTGAGACCATCTCACCACGTTAAGTTCAATACCTGGTAGATATTCGCCAGTCCGCCGGAGCTCCAGAAATGGGGCTTCGGCTTTTTGTAATAGAGGCTTGACGAATCATACATCATCAGGTAATATTCCCATATATCAAGAACAACATTGAAAAAGGGTAAGTAGACATATTCCGCGTGGATCTGCAGAGAGCCGGTGGTTGCTGTGAACCGGTGTCCAGGATATGCTCGAATGGCCTTTGGAGTTGCTTTTCCGAACCTCCCTCCTTCGGGGGCAGTAGGGAAATGCCGGGAATCCCGCCGTTATCAGGGGAACGGTCTCGAGATGATTCATGCATCAATCTCCGCACCGTATTACGAAGACCGGAAGGCCGTCTATCTGCGGCTCAGCGGTCATTTAAGGTGGTACAACGACAACTTCGTCCTTAGCGGGCGGGGTTATTTTGTTTTTCAGGGGGGTGATGGCCATGGAGGATGGCTGGTGGTGGCGGTTAATGCAATCTCACAAGCTGCACAACTTTACTTATAACTATTATAGGAGGATGTTAAGCGATGACAGAACGAGTATTGACAGGAGACCGGGTTACCGGAAAGCTTCACCTTGGCCATTATGCCGGCAGTCTGGAGAACCGGGTGCGTTTACAGGAGGAGTATGAATCCTTTGTATTTCTGGCCGATGTCCAGGCGCTGACGACCCATTTTGAACAAAAGGACTTGATCCGCAGCCACATTCACGAGATGACCCTTGACTATTTGTCCGCAGGGATTGACCCGGAGAAGTCCACAATCTTCATTCAGTCGATGATTCCCGAGATCGCTGAATTGACCGTATATTTCTCGATGTTCGTATCCGTCAATACGCTGCGCCACAACCCAACCATTAAGGCGGAGTCCAAGGGGCAGGGACTGGATGAGCTGTATTATGGTTTTCTCGGCTATCCGGTAAGTCAGGCCGCAGATATCACCTTCTGCAAAGCAACATTGATTCCCGTGGGCGATGATCAGCTTCCCCATTTAGAGCTGGCCCGCAAGATCGTACGCCGGTTTGGTGAGCTGTATCAGCCTATACTCGTGGAGCCTAGAGCGCTCATTAGCAATACGCCAAGACTGGTGGGGACCGATGGAAACGCGAAGATGAGCAAGAGTCTCGGGAATGCCATCGCGCTTGATTCTACCAGGGAAGACATTGCCTATAAAATAAAAAGAGCGGTCACCGACCCCGCCCGTGTGCATAAGAACGATCCCGGCCATCCGGAGATCTGCCCTATTTACGCTTATCACAGAGCCTTCCAGCCGGATGCTCTTCCTGAGATACGTCAAGGCTGTGAACGTGGAACTATGGGCTGCTCCGCCTGTAAAGAGCGTATTTCCTTGACGCTTGAGCAGCTAATCGCGCCTATGCGGGAACGCCGGGCCTATTACGCAGGTAAGCCAAAAGCAGTGGAAGAAATTCTGATGTCCGGAACGCAGCATGCCCGCGAAATCGCCAAGGAGACGATGAAGGAAGTCCGGGCAGCGATGAGCCTTGATTATTTCGACCTCTCCGCCAGGGAAAGACGGGTGCTCTAATGCTTACTTTACCGGAGCTTGCAGCGTTTCTGGACGAGAAGAACAGCGACTATGAGCTGATTGCCCATGAGGCCCCTATCCGCTCCACCCGGGATGCGGAGCAATACTTTGATCTTGCAAAAGCTGCACCTACACTTATCATTCAAACAGAGCACGGATTAGTTGCTTTTATAGCCAGCTCTCAACGGGGCCGGGTAGATCTTAAAGCTCTGAAGCAGGAGCTCGGTTATGTTACCCTGAAGATGGCGGAGCCCTCCAAAGTTCTGGAAGCCACAGGCTATCATATAGGAGCAATTCCTTTGATCGGCCACGGCTTACCCTGCCTGTTCGATAACCGCCTGCTGTCCCTGGACTATATTTATGGAGGCACAGGCGATGAACTGCACACCCTAAAAATCGCTCCGGCAGATGTCATCCGGCTGAATCGAGTTCTTGCGTTCGTTGTTTGACAAATAACGCCTAACCTTTAAACTTTGGATAGACTGCGGCGGATTGTGAGCCATACCTCCTGGGCATTCCCAAACACAATGCAGTCTGACGCTTGCAGTAGTTAATTGTATTTATGCAGTTAAAAGGCTGCTTTAACCTGTATTTGTAGCGGTAACTGTATTCTTGCAATTAAAAATGGCTAAAACTATATTTTTATCGGATTGCCGCCAATTTAGATGTACAGAATGCAATTAAGTCAGATTCAGCACAAAAATACGGCTTTTTAGTTGTACGATATACAGTTAGGGCTTAGGCAGCCATCTTAACGGAGCCCCCTTCCCTCAAGCCGTCATCCGCTTATTTCCCTTATTCTTTAGCTGACAAGCGGCTACGGCTACGCCATCCTTCTAAAGACGTGACGGTATCCGTTTCAGCGAGAAATAGAAGGATAAATTATTGTGTGAAACATATAAATTCTGGCGTATTTAAAAAAAAGCGGCCAATGAGCGCAGACCCCCACCTGAGGATGTCTGCGCCACTGGCCGCTTTCTTCATCTTAAGTTACATATAAATGTCTACTACAGTTCCTTCTGCGCTCCGCAGACGGTCAAAGTCAGCGCGCTTGATCCGCAGTCCGCCGGTGCGGTACGGATTAGCCAGCCGCTCAGCCTGAACCTCCCGGCCGTTCACCTTGACAGCGCTAAGCTCGCCTTGTGCAAGATGGTACACAAAGGTGGCCTTAGCGCCTCCATATTCAAAATCAAAATGTGTGCCATCCAGCTCATCCGGGAGCATAGGATCAATGATCAGATCGCCGCCGGCTTCGCGGATGCCCAGCACATTCGAAATCAACTGGTTCATGTAGATCCCCGGGCCGCTCGAATAGATTCTCCAGCCGCCTTTGACCGGAACCGAGCCGTCACGCAGCTCTGCAAAACGCTCCTGCGCCTCGTAGCGGTTGGCGAATTTGCCGTCCGAGCTGCTGAAATAGGAATTGCTCTGGCGCAGCTCCGCATTCGGAACCGCATCGCGGATGCCGACCGGGTTGATGACCGCCAGTCCTTTCCATACCTGATCGCGTTTACCGATCTTCGCCATAGCCTCAACAAAACGGATATGTGCATGCACATATTGCAGGCCAATCTCACGGCCGAAGTTCGCCGCCTGCTCTGCACGTTTGAAGTGGAGGCTCACTCCGCCCGCATACTGAGCCGGGTGGTTCATCAGCCGCACACCGTCCGGGCAGAGGAACTGTTTCTGGATCAGCTTGTAATGGTCCTCCATCTGCTGCGGTGTCAGCAGCTCGCCAATCATGCTGCGGGTCATCGGCAGCAGACGGTACTGAATGCCCGTCTCCATGTCTTCGGGATGCAGCATCAGCTTGGCATCAGCCGGATCTTCAAAGTACAGGAAGCCCGGGATGACATCGGTTCCCAGCATATAGCGGTTAAAGTCGCCTTTAATTCCTTCCGCCAGCCCTTTCAGTTCTCCGGACCATACATCATCCACACCTTGCAGCACTCCCGACAACCCCAGCACCGTCTGATACGTCAAAGCAACCGTCCAACTGCTGACCATATACTGCTTAAGCTGAGCATTGGCCGGCTGCAGCGTATCATCCCAGTCGCCGTCTCCGTACGAGGACAGGAAGGTGTCATGGAGGAAGTTGGCTTTAATATAATCCAGTTCCTTAACCGCATGCTCACGAAGGGAAGCTGTCGTTTCTGTAAAATCAAAGACATGCTTGCGGGTATACGGAATCTGCTCGTCGAGAACGGCGAAATCACGGGTTGCCCGCAAATAATCTCCCAGCACCTTGAGCGGCCAGACGATAATGTCGCCGTGGCTCTCCTCCTGCTGGATTCGAGTATACTTGTCGAACATGAACCATTGCGGCCAGTTGCCGTCATCCTCATATTGATGGGCGAATACTGTCAGAAGAATTTCCCGTACCTGCTCATATTTATGGGTAGCCAGGAAATATTCCACCGGTCCCTGGCACACATCGCGCGTACCCCAAGCCGCTCCGCCATACTGCTCCAGACCATGCGGCATCGAATAGTGAACGAGCATGTTATGGGTGTACCACCAGGCAAGTGCATTTACCTTGAACAGCTCACCTTCATCGCCGCCCGGCTGGGTCAGCTTGAAGCCATTCATCACACCGGCAAAAAATTCGCGGTAACGGGCGATCTCGGTCTCTGCGGCAGTGTGTGTGAGCGGAAGCTCTTTGCCATCCAGCAGCCCTTGCAGTCTCAACGTCCAGTCCGCGCTGTCCTCAAGCTCCAGAACAACCAGTGAGGCGGTGCCTTCTACCGGACCTTCTACCAGTACCGACTCATTCCCAAGCTGGTAAGACGTTCCCTCAACAAACATCCGGTAGGCCAGCTCAGGATATACCTGGCTGCTAGTTCCCGTCTCCGACGCACGGAAGGTTAATGCTCCGCTTGCTGCGTCTTGGGCCATTTGGTAAGGAACCTCATATTCCGCCACATTCATCGTAATCTGGTTAGTGATCAGGAAGCGGTAAGCGATGCCGTTCGCAGAACGGACATGAAGTCTGATCTCCGGTGCATCCATAGTGGTGTAATTGGTAATTACCAGGGTGTCTGAAGCTGTTTTATAATACCAGCGGACATAGTTGAAGCCGATTTCGAACAGTGAAGGCATGGTAAGCAAATGGTATTGGCCTTCTGTCTGCACATAAATGCGCTGACCGGAGGTTTTGTATACATTCAATGCGTTGCGGGCATTGGACATCATTTTATTCATATTGGTATTGCCGACAACCACTTGAGAATTGAAGATACCGTACATATAAGAAGTAGTGGTCAGCACTTCCGGGTTCAGACGTGCATTGTCGCCGCTCATGAGAATATGTCCGTGCGGACGCTCGACAAGCAGCTCCTTATCTTTGAGCACCACATGCTCGTAGCTGTCTGTGAAGAAGGCCAGCAGCTTGCCGTCTTCCCGTTCCTCCTGGAATTTGTGCGGGAATAGCGCATTCAGCTCATCCTGCGTCAGCGGCAAGGTCTGCAGCGGTTCCCCTACCTTCGGGGATACAGCAATACGGGTATTCCAGTCACCCTGCTCAGACACGTCACCCAAAGATAACGTCTCCTGCCAGGCATGCTGCACAGCCGCAGCATGCTCCAGCTCTGTTATAGCAGCAGGATGATCTTCACAGAACAGACCATAGAATGTGAAGCGCGCCTGACCGTCTAACTGGATTTGCTCAGACTGCAATGCCGTATAGGCAAATTCGTATTGGTAAACTTCGTTCGCAAGCTTCTGCTTGAGCAGAGCCTCCGGTTGATCGGTCTCTTTGTAAGACAGGCCGAAGAATTGGAAACCATCGGTGGAATAACTGGCGGAACCGCCCAGCAATCCCTGCTGAAGATAAGGAAACTTTCCGCCTTGCGGCTGATTCTGACGCGAGCATACCACGTAGCCTTTGTCTTTATCCCCGAAGACTGTATGGTCAATGTATTGCGATAAATAGGCTTCATTGCTCGTAACCGCTCCGGGGGAAGCAATCCCTACATCCTGAGTGTAAATCACGTCCAGCAGAACACCGCCGCCTTCGATCGTCACGTCCCAGAACCATATTCCGTTATCAGCCAATGTGAAGACGACCTGATACTTGAGGTTTGCCGGGAGTCCTTGACCTGCCGGATCTGCTCCAATCTCGCCCTGCCATACCAGGCGTTCGCCCTCCTTACGGAAGCGGCTGCCCGATTTAGCTCCAATCAGCGGAAACGCATGAATCCCGTCCTGCAGGTGAAGTCTTGCATAGATATTCCCAGGCGCCCCATCCACACTGTTCGACAGGAGTTGATTGATCATCATCTTGCCGCCAAAGGCCTGATAGAGGTCACCGCTCTCCAGGAATGTAAAGGTCAGCTCACCCTTTTGAAGCGACAGCTTGGAGTTTGTAATAGTTGTCAATTCTTTCACTTCCTTATCTGATCGGGCGAATGCCCCGAATGATCTGTCATTTGTAAACTATTATGCTAACCGGAAGCCAGCCTTCTGCACCTCACGGCTGCTTGCACCGACATAGACGGTGAACCGGCCGGGGTCACTGGTAAAAGAGAGATCGCTGTGATGGTAGCGGAGCTGTGTTTCTTCGATGCGGAAGACTACCTCCTTACTCTCACCGGGCGCGAGACCAACCTGCCGGAAGTCCTTCAGCTCTTTAACCGGACGGACTACCTCTCCCGATATGTCGCGAATGTATAGCTGGACGGTTTCCGTTCCGGCCATATTTCCGGTATTGGTTACCGTTACCTTCACTTCAAGCGGACGGTCAGCGGCCATAACCTCTGAGGATAACGACAACCCTTCATAAGCAAAGGTTGTATAGCTCAGGCCGAAACCAAAGGGCAGCAGCGGCTCATTTGGAATGTCAATGTACTGGGAAATATAACGGTTGTCTGTTTCTTCTTCCGGCTTGGGCCGGCCGGTATTATAAGCATTATAGTAGACAGGAATTTGACCTACCGAATAAGGGAAGGACATGGACAGACGGCCGGAAGGGTTCACCTTGCCATATAGCAGGTCTGCCAGAGCCGCCCCGCCTTCGCTGCCCGGGAACCAGGCTTCCAGCACGGCATCCGCCACATCGTATACACCATGCAGATCAAGCGGACGTCCGTTGAACAATACGACGGCCAGCGGCTTGCCCAGCTCTTTCATCACACGGATCAATTCCAACTGCGCCTGGGGCAATCTGATATCACTGCGGCTGCCGCCTTCTCCGCTCATTTCCGAGGCTTCGCCAACTGCCAGAACAATAACATCCGCGTCCGCAGCGGCTTTTATGGCTTCAGCCTTTTGGGACTCGCTAATAGTGTGGATACCGCTGCCTTCTGCGATGACTACATGGTCCGGGCTGGCGCTTAATACCTGCATGGAAGCTCCCAGCTTCACAGCAGTCTCCTTGGAGCCCTGCCAGGACCACCAGCCAAGGATATCGCCGCTGTCTGCGAACGGACCAATGAGCGCAACCCGCTGATTCGCCTGTAACGGCAAAACACCTTCATTCTTGAGCAGCACACTGGATTTCTCGGCAAGCTTGCGGGATACCTGGCGATGCTCATCGCTGTATACAATCTTCTTCTCTAGCTCAGGATCTGCTCCACGCATCGGATTTTCGAACAAACCGAGCTTTTCCTTCAATTTCAGAATGCGCAGCACCGCTTCATCAATCAGGGCCTCATCAACAAGCCCTTCCTTCACCAGCTCCGGCAAATGCTTCACATAGCTTGTGGTCATCATGTCGATATCGACACCGCTGTAAATCGCTTTGAAGGCAGCTTCTTTATCATCTTCCGCCGCACCGTGAGCAATCATCTCTTTGATCGCAGCCCAGTCGGAAATGACAACTCCGTCAAAACCCCATTCGTCGCGCAGCAGCCCGCGCATTAATCTGCGGTTGCCTGTAGCCGGGATGCCGTCCACAATATTGAAGGAGGTCATTACCATCTCTACCCCGGCGTCTACCGCCGCTTTATATGCCGGCAAATAATATTCGCGCAACTGGCGTTCCGACAAATCAACCGTGTTATAATCGCGTCCGCCTTCGGCTAGCCCATAAGCTGCAAAATGCTTCACGCAAGCAGCTACGCGGGTCATATCGTTCTCCAAATCATCGCCCTGGAAGCCCTGCACAAATGCCTTGGCAAACACGGAGTTCAAATAAGTGTCTTCACCGGTGGACTCCATTACACGGCCCCAGCGTCCATCGCGGACCAAATCCACCATTGGAGCAAAGGTAACATGCAGACCGGAGACCGCAGCCTCACGTGCAGCAATCTCCGCGCTCAGCTCAGCCAGCTCCGGGTTCCACGAGCAGCCAATCGCAAGCGGGATCGGGAAAATGGTTTTGAACCCATGCACAATGTCGGCCATGAACAGCAGCGGAATCCCAAGTCTGTTGCTAGCCAGGTGTTCCTTCTGCACGGCCATCATTTTCTCCGCACCGGCGATACCCAGCACCGAGCCTGCCGCACGCTTGGTATCGTTCCCGATGCCCAGCTCTTCCATAGGACCGGTAATTTCCGAGTCATCGCCCGGCTCGTCATAAAATGGGGCTGCGAGCTGAAGCAACTGGGCGATCTTTTCTTCAAGCGTCATGTTCTTTACATATTTGTTATACAAATGCTCACTCATAGATTTACTCCCCCAGTGAATTTGAAACGTTTCTATTCAATAAATCCTTTAATAATATAGCTTCACAACCAACAAATTATTGAATAATAAGAAACGTTTCACTTAATTTCCAGACTTAAGGCCTCCATTCAGAGGCTCTCCAGTTAACTCTGGGCTTTGACTGATCTGCGTTCAATCAGCTCGATTTTTAGCTTGTAGAACGAATTGACGGCATCGCCGTTCAGTCTTTGGAACAGCAGATGTCCAGCCAGTGAGCCGGATTCATACATGGGCTGGCGGATCGTTGTCATTGGAGGCTGAATGTATTCAGCCAGTTGAATATCGTCAAAGCCAATAACCGATAGTTCTTCCGGGACAGAAACTCCGCCCTCCTCCAGCGCCTTCATCCCGCCTACAGCCATTTCATCATTCGCATAAAAGATAGCTGTCGGAAGCTCCCCCTGCACCAGCATCATCTTGGTCGCCTTGTATCCGCCCTCGCGGATAAAGCCGCCGCTCAGCTTCCACTTTGTTTTCTCCTCAAGCCCGGCTTCCCGCATGGCCCGCAAAAAGCCCTGGTAGCGGAGCGCATTGTCATAGGAATTGGCGGGACCGCTGACAAAGGCGATCTCCTTATGTCCCTTTTCGATCAGGTGGCGGGTTGCGCTGTAGCCCCCCTGCTCACCATCTACCACTACATTGATTAGTCCCTCTCCGGTAATCAAACGGTCCATGACAACGATCGGAAAACGGCTGCTTCCCGCTGCGTGCAGAATCTCATCCGTTATATTATGAGCCAGAACAATGGCCCCATCGACTCTCTTCTCCATCAAAAATTTGACCGCAGTCGAGTCTTTGCCGCCCATTGAGCTGCAGGCGATCAGATCATACGAATTGGATAATGCCACATCCTGTATACTGCGGATCAGTTCTGAATAATAGGGACCGGACAGATCCCGGAGTATTAGCGCAATGGTATTGGTCCGGCTTCTTTTCAAATCCATGGCAAAGCCATTTTTCTGATAATTGAGCTGTCTTGCTGCCTCAAGCACCTTTTCTCTCGTCTTGGCGCTTACCTTGCTGTCGCCGTTCATCGCATATGAAGCCGTTGACAAGGCCACGCCTGCCAGCTTTGCCACATCCTTGATCGTTGCCATCCTGTTCAATCCTTCCAAGACCCTCAGGTATATTTCTCTATATTATTTTATGCCGGATATGGTATATCCTTCTATGATATGCTTTTGGAAGATGATAAATATGATAATAATCGGCACGACCATAAATGCGGCCCCCGCCATCTGCAGCCCGAATTGGGTTCCGTATTGCCCCTTCAGCAGGGATAGACCCACGGACAGTGTATATAGTCTTTCGTCATTGGCAATAATCAGCGGCCAGAGGAAGCTGTTCCAAGCGCCGATAAAGGTCAGAATCCCCTGTACGGCAAACACCGGCTTCACAATCGGCACCATTAACTGGAAGAAAATCCGCAGCTCGCCCGCTCCGTCCAGTCTTGCCGCTTCGAGCAAATCCATAGGGATCGTAGACATAAACTGGCGGAACAGGAAGATCGCAAAGGCCCCGACCAAACCAGGCAGCACAATGCCCGCCATCGTATTCACCAAATTCATTTTATTAATAATCAGATAGGTTGGAATCATAGTTACCTGCGACGGAATCATCATGGTAGCCAGGATCAGATAGAAAAACTTGTTTTTACCCGGAAAATCAAACTTTGCAAAAGCATAGCCGGCCATCGCATTCAGGAACAGCCCTGCGAACGAGCACAGCACGATAATCAGCGTATTTTTCAAATAAATCAAAAAGTCCATCTTCACGAACAAATCCTTATAGTTGGATAAGGTCGGGTGGCTCGGTATGAGCGTTGGCGGAATTATGGTAAATTCATTTTCAGGCTTAAAGGATGAACCTATCATCCAAATGAACGGCACCATCATCAGGAGTCCTCCGATAATAAGCAGGGCGATCATTACACCTTTTTCCATTTTCATCTTTAGGGCCATGCTTGTTCCCTCCTTCTTACTATCCGCAGCCAGAGGCTGAGGTTTAGTATTCCACTTCTTTCTTTTTGACCGCGAACTGAATGAGTGTCACTATGATGATGATGATGAACAGTACAAACGAGCCGGATGCCGCATAGCCGAATTTGCTGAGCTGGAATCCGTTGTTGTAAATGAACAGTGCCATCGACATTGTTGCATTAAGCGGTCCGCCCTTTGTCATCACCAGCGGTTCTTCGAAGAATTGAATCCAGCCGATCAAGGTCGTAATGGTCACAAAGAAAGTAGCGAATCCGAGCAAAGGAACTGTAATGTACCGCAGCTTCTTCCAGCCGGTTGCTCCGTCAATTTCTGCCGCTTCATAATACGAACGGGGAATTCCTTGCAGCGCTGCCAGGAAGATAATCATATTCAGACCAATAGACTTCCAGAAGGCCAGCAATATCAATGAAAATTTCGCGAGTACCGGGTCCTGGAGCCATTGCTGTGCCGGAAGACCGAATACGGACAAAATATAGTTGAACAATCCATAGCTGCCGTTGTACAAATATCCCCAAACCACAGCTACAGCCACAATGTTGGTAATGGAGGGCATGTAATAAATCACGCGGAAGCTTTTGAACAGCCAGCCTGTTCCATAATTAAGCAGCAGCGCGACAGCCATAGAGGCGATTACAACCATCGGTACACCAACGGCTACATAAATAAGCGTATTATACATGGATTTCAAGAAAATCGGATCTTTAAAAATTTCGAGATAATTCGAAAATCCCACGCCGCTAATATTGGAATAATCCGCAAGCCCCACCAAATCCATATCGGTAAAGCTGATGACCAGCGCGATGATGATCGGAACGATTGAAAATAAGGTCAGCAGCAGCACCGCCGGAGCGATGAACATATATGGATATTTATATTTGTTCCATTGCTTCACAAATGAGCTCACAAAATCACATCCCTTCGCTTTCTCACACTTTCTTCCATATCCAAGAATGAACATACACACTGCCGGGACCTCTCAGCTAAGGAGATTCCGGCAGTCTGCCTGATCACGTAAGTTCAGATCTTATTTATTGCCTAGAAGCTCATTTGCTTTTGCATTCAGCTTGTCAAGCTCGGTTTGCGTGTCCGCGCCACCAATGGTGATCTGCTCGAACGAAGCCATAGCTGCCTGGGCAATTTCTTCATATTCTTTGACCATTGGAGCAGGACGGGTATTCTCAAGCTGCTTGCCGAAAGCCTGGATCATTGGATCTTTCAGAGCTTCATTGCTCCAAGCTGCTTTCAGTGCAGGCATAGAGTTCGAAGTTTCATAGAATTTCAACTGGGCATCCTGTTCAGCCATGAAAGCAATGAACTTCGCTGCTTCATCAGGGTTTTTGCTGTAATTGAAGATCGACAGGTCAGCGCCGCCAATGGAAGAAGTATTGGTTTTCTTCGCTGGCAATGTGGTTACAGCCCATTTGCCATCAATTTCAGGCGCTTTTTCTTTTACAGTCTGAATCATCCAAGGACCGCTGATGAACATACCCATTGTGCCGTCTTTAAATGCTGCTACAGTATCCAGGTCGGTGCCTTTAGGAGACAAACCTTCGTCATAGAAGCTCTTCAAATAATTAACCATTTCTACATAAGCCGGCTGATTGAACTGCGGTTGACGGTTGCTGTCAATCAGCTCGCTTCCGTTCTGCCAAGCGAAGATTGCAGTGTAAATGGAATCCTTACCTTCGATCGGCAGAGCATAGTGTCCTGCGCCGCCTTTAGCTACCAGCTTCTTGCTTGCATCCTTCAGCTCATCCCAAGTTTTCGGACCTTCAGGATAACCAACGCTGCCAAGCAGGTCTGTGCGGTAGAACATTGCACGTGTTTCAACATAGAAAGGAATAGCCACTGTCTTGTCTTCGTATTTGGTCGTTTGAACCGCACCGTCGAAGAAGTTCTCCGCTTTCATGCTTGGGTATTTTTCAATATAAGGCGCCATATCCTTCAAGGCTCCGGCAGCCGCGAATTCAGGAATCCAGGTGGTTCCCATTTGCACAACGTCAGGACCGTTTTTGGAAGCAACGGCGGTCAGCAATTTATCATGCGCGGTATCCCAAGGAATAGCCTGCACTTCCACTTTGATGCCCGGATTTTTTTCTTCATACATCTTAGCAATCGGTGTTACGGTATCGGCTGTCCCCATGAACCATACCTTCAATGTTTTGCTGTCACCTGATGCCGAGTTGTTCGAGTTCGAGCTTCCACAGCCTGCAACGACCAGAGACAAGCTCAACATTGCTGCTGAAACTACAATACCAGTTTTTTTCTTCATTTCTGTCACCCCTATTTTAGTGTTAGCCAAACTTGGAAAACTATGAATAAAGCCCTTTCATCGAAACGTTTCGATTGTTTTCGAAAAAAATTTCGAATTTATCTGTGAAATAAAGTACTGATCACTGATCTCTTTGTCACTAATAACCATGAAAAGGAGATCTAAAACTACTTTTTCTACAATTTCCCTCGAAAAGGAGTTCTTTTCTCAAATGTATCTTTAGTTCAACGCTTTCATATATCGAATCGTTTCGACAAACTTATTATATGACTTGCTGTTAGCGATTTCAAGTAGGTAACATAAAAATTGTTCAAACAAAGAAGAAATATGTCGAATTTAGTCACAGATTAAGAAGCGGCACCGGTTGCTCCAGAAAAAGCAAAGAGGACACACGGCAGTATATGCCAAAGTGTCCCCTAAGCAGCGTTAAATCGAACGCACCGAATCCCGCCGGACCAGCTCAGGCATAACCTTCAGAGTGCGTCCGGCCCCTCCGTTTATCAGTTCTAGCAGCAGCTCCGCGGCACGTATTCCGATCTGCTCGAAGCGGTGGCGGATGGTGCTGAGCGGCGGATTGGTATAGGCGGTGAAATAAGTTCCGTCGTAGCCTACCAGGGAGAGATCCTCAGGAACAGAAATTCCGTGGCGGGCCAGCTCCATTATCGCTCCCATGGCCATCATATCGTTGGCACAGCAGACGGCGGTCAGCTCAGGATAACTTTCCATCAGCTCGAGGATGACCCCAGCGCCGCTGGCCCCGCTGAAATCCCCTGTTCTCTTAAGCGCCGGATCATGCTCCGTCCCGGTTCCGTTCCGAAAAGCGGCACAGAAGCCTCTATAGCGGTCTTCACAAATGCTTAAATGCTCCGGCCCGTTGATGTAGCCTAGCTTCTCATGCCCCAGCTCCAGCAGATAGGAACCGGCCATTCTTCCGCCCTCGTAATTGTCCGAGACGGCAAGCGAACAGCGCGGCCCCACGGCAGAGCCCATATTAACACTAGGCACCTGCAGCTTAATTGCTTCTCTGATCAGCGGATGACCCTTCCCGAAAGGCTGCATGAACACACAGCCCTCCAAGCTGCGCATCCGCACCCATTCGGATAAACTGCCGGGCCGATACTCTTCTTCGCCAAACGGGACGGAAAAAATCAGAATCTCCTTCTGATATAACCTCAGCCCTTTGCGTAAGGCGGCAAAAATATCATCAAAGCCGCGGTTTGATTCCGAGTCCAGCTCGGGCATAAATACCCCGATCAGATTGCTCCGGCGTGTCACCAATTGCTTCGCGCCAAGGTTCGGAACGTAGCCTAGCTCCGCTGCCGCCTCTTGCACACGGGCGATTGTCCGGGGATGAACGCCGTAGCTGCCGTTAAGTGCTCTCGATACTGTACTGACGGATAGGCCCAGCCTGTCGGCGATATGCTGAATCGTTATGTCCAAGTGATTATTCACCCTTTGCGGCTTCCGCCAAAATTGTGCCGGCTTCAGCCTTTGAAAGTTTTGCCTTATCATAACTCTTGCCGGTCTGCTGTTCAAGCTTGCGTAATGCCTTCATTTGTGTCACTGTAGCCGGCTGAGCTTCAATGATTGCAGCGAGATTGTCATGGGCAATTTTGCGGGCGACTGCCGAATCGCCAAGAAGATCAATCATCCGGTACATCGCATCAATCGCTTGTTCCTCGCCGCCTATCCCATAGCCGGAATCCGTGCTGAGCATGAAGCGGTTTGGGTATTTTTTCATCACAGGAATATATAGCTCAGGATGCTTGCCGCTGTCAGGATTATACACAGAGAACCCGGCGAAAAAATCCGCATACAGATTCGGATACTTGCCGAGCAACCGGTCCACCTCCTCCGGCGTGTTGTACGCATTGATATGGGCAAAAATAATGATTGTACCCGGATGTTTCGCAAGCGCCTCCTCCAGCTTCGCAACCGGCATGCCGTTTGGAGGATCAACATGCATCAGAATCGGCGCCTTGTAGGCTGCGATAAGGTCGTAAATCTGCGGAAGATAACCATCCATCGGATCATTGGCCTTCCACGCCACCTTAGACATGGACGGCGAAGCCGTTGAAGCGCCCGCCACCTCTCCTAGCCCGAAGTAGCCTTTTTCCAGATTGTTCTTCACCACCTCAAGACTACCTTTGTCATGCAGATCAAACCCTGAGAAATAAGGAATGATCAGTTCCGGGTATTGCTGGTAAGCGTTCCAGGCGGTCTCATCCGTATCAATCGCCGCCGGCTCGGAGGAATTGCCGAACAGCACGACCTGATGCACCGCATCTTCTTTCCAGGTGTTCAGCATCCCCTTGTACTTATAGAAGCTGGCCCCGTGGTTGTGGGCATCAATTAACTGCAATCCTTTATATTTAGCAACTAAATCGGCTAGTGCAGCCTTCTCCTCTACAGGATTTACGCTTGGCTCCGCAACCGTTTCCACAATTTCCGCTGAAGGCCCGGCGGTCTCCTTGAGCAGTTCGGCTTTCTCTGTCTGATCATTACCTGGATACCAGAAAATCAGGGCTGCGAGTACAATCACAATGCCTGCTGCCAGCAGAATATATTTGCGCATGAGTTTCACCCTCCCACTATTTTCGGGAACGTTCCCGAATATACGCAAATCATACTTTGTTTACAGATATATGTAAATGATATTTTTGGGAACGCTTTCTTTTTTACTATACCAAACTCTTTCTGTACTTGAATTCTCCCTTGTTCAGCCTTAATGACGTGATATAAAGTTGCATTAGATTCATACAAATATTGTAGAAAGTAGGTTCGATATGAACATCGAAGTCAACCTCGCCTCTCAAGCTGAAGCGTATATTATCAAGAATCTTTACCCGCTCTACCTGCATGATTTGTCCGGGCATTATGGGCTTACGGGTGGAACGGTCCTAAACAGGCATGGGATCTTTGAGGAGAGTCCCTAGTTCAGAACTTTGGCGGACCAATATGATGTTCAGAGCATCTGGTGGGAAAAGCCCGGTGTGCTGTATCCATTTCTATTCAGGATGGATGGCCTTCCTGCCGGCTTCGCCTTTGTCGCAACCCCGCCCCACTGCGCGAAGGGCGTTGACTTTTTTATGAATGAATTTTTTGTGCTGCAGCCCTTCAGAGGTACCGGTTATGCCCAGCAGGCTGCCATACAGGTATTCGAACAATTCCAAGGCCAGTGGGAGCTGTTCACCAATCCGGCAGAGAAAAATATTGTGGGACAGCAATTCTGGCGTAAAACCTTGTCGGCATATACCGGTGGACAGTATGAGGAAAAGCTCAGCGAGACGTTCAATGGAAATATGCTGGTGTTCAGATTTCGCAGCACCGTTTGGAACGGACTGAGCAGATCTTATTTCTGCTAGAAGTCATTTTTCCGCAAGTGAACGGACTCCAGAGCCTTTATGGGCGGACATTTACTCAATTATACCTGCCGAAGCGGCGATAAGCGCTTTTCGGTCCGCTAGCTCGGCTAAATGTACTCTTTTAGGAAAATAAAGGCTTTACGGTCCGCAAGCAACAGAAGGATGGATACGACGAATCCCCTCCCACCGCACTCCTACCTTTTTATGGTTTCTTTAAGTTCAACTTATACAGAAATAACCCGAAGACGGTCCCATTGCTTTCGTATCGGGACCGTCTTTCAGGCTGAGCAAACTTATAACACTAGCATGTGCTTTTATTTGCCGCGCTTATAAATATCAAGCTTCAGCTCGGTTTGGTTATTCTTCGCACCTGTCTTAATCGCCATTATGAGCGACTCGGGATGGTCGAGCCAATTGCTGGCGAACAGGTAGTCGTACCCCTCCTCCGAACCGCCGCCTGAGATCGTGCTAAGGGATATTGTTTTGTCATGCACCTCCGCCAGTATTTCTTTTGAAAAGAATTCTTCAAAGATTGCACTGCGGATCTGACGGCTGTTCTCGGACGGATTCTTCAAGGCTATTGTTGCCTTAATCACCAGAGGAGACAATTCAACCTTACTGATCACTACTTCATGCCCGCTCAGCGTAAACGAACGGTTCGGCTGCACAATCTGTGTCTTGTATGCCATAAACTTAGGATCAAGCGTGAATCCAATCTTCAGCACCGGGGAATAATGCATTTCCGACATAATCGTTCCCGTCCTGGGGGCGTCCATTTTCCCGGGATTCACAGAAGCAATTCTGAACTCAGCTTCAAGCTGCTGCGGAAACGGCTGCGTTCGATCCAGCTCCACAACTCCCCGCCCGTAATAGACATGATTTCTCTGTTGTTCAGGCACTTCCACATTCCCACCCACCTGAGATGTTGCATTCAGATAGCGGTTCGTGGCGCTGTCCTTCATTTTTGCACTGTTGATGCTGTAAATTTCCTGCTTATCATCCGTAGTCGCCGTATAAAGGTACATGATTTTATTTTCATCAGCGGTGATAGCATTTAAGGTAATCGAATATCCCCCGCTCTCCACCGTTTGGTTCACCAACTGAATATAATTATTCCGGATTGCAGATTCAAAGGTAGGTACATCCATCTCATATAATACATTGTCCTTAAAAACTTGAAGCGCTCCCCAATTCACCTTGGGCGCAGGGGCAGCAGGCTGAGAGGCTCTCGGCAGGAATGGAATGATGAACAGTAAGGCTGCAACTATAATGGCTGCGGCAAACCCCAGACTCCTGCTTTTATTCCAAAAGCGTTGACGATCACCGCGTTGCCCCCGCTCGATTCCTAATTGAACAGACAGTCTTATGGAGGTGGTGCCTGCATCCTTTTCCAGCTCCCTCTGCATTTGGGCCGCATCGGACAGCAGCACCTCTTCTTCACGTTTACTGTTCATTCCATTCACCCCGATTCTTCATAATTGTTCTTAGCTGCTTCAGCCCTTTATGCTGCCAGGTTTTTATTGTTCCTTCCGGCTTCTTGAGCAGTTCTGCAATCTCCGTCAAGGTCATGTCATTATAGTATTTAAGCAGCAGCACATGACGATATTTGGGCTTCACCTGCTCTACGGCCCACATCATTTCCAGCCTGCTGCCGCTGTCCTCGACACTGCGCTCCCCCATCGCCTCCTCCGGCGTCGGCACCGATTTTTTCCGTCTTCTTTGTTCATCAATGCAGACATAAATCAATATCCGAATGATCCATGATTTGAACGCCCGCGGCTCCTTCAGTGTGCCCCGCTTGATCCAGGCCCGGCAGGTTGTCTCCTGCACCGCCTCCAGCGCGTCATTCCGGTTGCGCAAATAACTGTAAGCAATGTGATACAACTGATCACTGTGCTCCAACACAGCATCACAAAAGGCATGCTCTTCCCACGGCAGAGCGCTGGTGCCGGTGATCTTTTTCATTTCCGCCTTGGATGTTGTTGTCATCCATTCCCCTCCTTGCTGTCTCTATATGTTTAAGACGGGGAACTAGCCCAAACCGTTTTTGCATCCTGCAAACTTGTTCCAGCAATAGGGCCTTATCTTTATAAAAAAGGCTGCAAAGCCCACCATCAGATGAGTTTGCAGCCTTTGCTCATGTACTTAAATACAGTCTGCTGTGGTTCACAGCAGGTTACAGCACCCAGTTCCCTTTGCGGAATACCGGCTCGATCGTTCCATCCGCCAGCTCACCGTCGATGTCGAGCTCAGCGGAGCCGATCATGAAGTCAACATGCGTCAAGCTGACATTGGCTCCCCGCTCCAGCAGCTCTTCACTGCTGAGTGAAGTTCCGCCTTCAATGTTGACCGGATACGCACTGCCCAGCGCAAAATGGCAGGAAGCATTCTCGTCGATTCCCGTATTGTAGAAAATCCGGTTCAGCCGGGAAATCGGGGAATCATGCGGCACCAGGGCCATTTCTCCCAGATAAGAGGCTCCTTCATCCGTTTCCAGCAGTGAGGTCAGGTGCTCCCGCCCGGACTTGGCATCGTAGGCGGTAACCTTCCCGTCTGTAAAAGTAATCGTAATGCCATCCACAAGCCGTCCGTTCAAATTGAGCGGCAGGGTGCTCGCCACCGTTCCGTTGACCCCTTTGCGGTGCGGCATGGTATAGATTTCTTCAGTCGGCATATTGGCCACGAAGTACACACCGCTTGCATTCTCGCCGCCGCCGCCGCGCCAGAGATGGCCTTCAGGCAGCGCTACATGCAGATCTGTACCCGGAGCGCGGTAGTGCAGGCTTTTATAACGTTTGGCATTCATCCGCTCCTGGGATAGTTTGAGATCGGCAATATGGCCGCGCCAGGCCGCTACCGGGTCTTCACTGCCCACACGGTTCATCTGGAACACGGCCTCCCACATAGCATCCACACGCTGCTCCTCAGGAAGATCTGCAAACACCTTGTCCGCCCAAGCCCGTGTCGGCGCTTTGATCAGCGACCAGCTAATTCTGTTGTTGCGGGTGTAGTTCTGATAGTTCTTCCGGGCCACCGCTGCTGCTTTCACTGCCGTTGACACCTTCGAGCCGTCGATGCCGCGGAACAGTTCCGGATCAGGCACCTTAATATGTAATATCGCTCCGCCTTCCTCGGCGAATCCCTCCAGCATATCCGCATGCCACTGCGGGTAATAGCCGAAAGAGTCCTCTGGAGCTTTCTCATAACGAATCCGGGTGATCTTCTCATCGTCCCAATCCACTAACACATATTTGGCTCCCGCTTCGTAGGCTTTGCCTACGATCAGCCGGGTCAAGTCAGCCGTTTCCAGCGGCGAATGAACCATCAGCACTTGTCCTGGCTGCACGTTCACTCCGACCTTGACCACCAGGTCCGCATATTTCTCCAGCATCACATCAAAATCCTTCATCGCTTCTTTTCCCCCGTATCCTTAATTGCTGTACCTCAGGCGGGACATCCCGCTGCCCGAAGCAGCAGGCGTTCCGTTTCCACAGTAATTTTAACGCAAAATACGCGAGGTTGCGAGCCTGACCCGGATTGGTATTAGCCTCCTGACCCGGATGACCGCCCGCCATACTTAATAAAACTGAACCGTGCTCCGCCAAGCGGGGAATCTGAATACGTTAGCTCGCTGTCCAAATTCGCAGCAATTTGACGGCAGATCGCCAGGCCAAGTCCTGTAACACCGTTAGCCCCCGTGTAAAAACGCTGGAAAACGACCTCCCGCTCCTGCTCGCTCAATCCATTGCCATCATCGTCAATATGTATTGCCCACTCCGCTCCCGGAAAATCCGCTTCAACGCGCACATTGATCTGGCTTGAAGTGTGTCTTACCGCATTCTGCAGCAGATTTACAAGTACTCGGAACAACTGCTCTCCAGCTACAACGGTGTGGAGACTATCCCCATCCACGTTCAGTTCAATGGCCCGGGCATTCGCTGCCGGCATAAGCAATAACGCCGCTTCCTCTGCCATGGCGCGAAGGTCGATTTCAGAGGTTGGCCACTCTTCATCCACGGCCTCCAGCCTGGAAAGCTGCAGCAGCTTGTCTACCATTTCCATCAGGCGCACCGACTGCGTCTGGATCACTTCAAGCCCCTCCTCTTGAGTGACCACCTGGTCCTGAATGGCGAAGACAAAGCCGTGGATCGACATGAGGGGGGTTTTTAGTTCATGAGATACATTCTGCAGAAATTCGATCTGATTGCTCTGATGCTGCTGTATGCGGTCGGACATCGACTGAAAGGTAGTGATCAGTTCGCCGATCTCCGTAGTATCCCCCTTTGGAAAAGCCGCAGCAGGTGAACGAAATGGCTCATACCGCCCCACTGCTTCCTTTAACTGGTTCAATGGCCGCACGACCCGCGATACGGTAAGCAACCCAATTGCCAGGATGATGAAAAAGCTGAACCCGATCGACAGCAGCGTTGTTCTCATCAGAGACCCGTAGTGGGCCCTGAGCGAGGAGAGCGGAGCATAGATGAAAATAGCGTAAGGCCGGCCCGGCAGCGGCTCCTTGGTGAACAGAAATTTCTTGCCATGCAATATCGCTATGCCTTGCCGCCCGGATAACGTATATTGCAGGGTGGTTCCTATTTCCTTGTCGTCGTTCGCATCAATAATTTTATTGTGCACGTCGAGAATCAGGTAATCCGCATCCAGCATCAGTCCCTTTACGACATACTTGAATTCCGTGTTATCCAGCCCGGAGATGTCGCCGTCGCGCAATATTTTTCCCGCTTTTTCCGCCTGACCGTGAAGCTGTGCCTTGACCTGATTTACGAGGATGTCATCAATCAGGCTGACGAACAGCGCAACCGTAATTCCAACCGTAACCACAAGCGCCAAAATAAAGGACAGCAGCATTTTGCCTCTTATGGTGCGCATCTATAGTTTTCTCACGGCCGCTTTGTAGCCGAAGCCCCAGACGGTATTGATCAACAGTGAAGAGCCGTGTTCAGCAAGCTTTTTACGGATTCTTTTGACAAGATCGTCCACAACCCGGACATCTCCGAAGAAATCATAATTCCACACATGCTGGATAAGCTGCTCCCGGCCGAACGGCCGCTCGATATGCGACGCCAAAAACAGCAGCAGCTCAAATTCGCGCGAGGTCAGGCTTATTTCCTCGTTATTCACAGAAACTCTGCGAAGATCAGGAAAAATCTCCAGGTTTCCTGCACGGCATACACTCTCAGACTTGGGCTGCCCGGAAACTTCCCCCGGCGCGCTGCTCCCTAGCTTCACCAAGCGCAGCATAGCCTTGACCCTGCCTACCAGCTCACGCGGATTGAACGGCTTGCTCAGGAAATCGCTGCAGCCCAGCTCCAGCCCCTGAATACGGTCACTTTCTTCTCCCCGTGCGGAGATCATAATAATAGGAATCTCAGTAAATGAACGTAATTCGGTCAGCAGAGAAAGTCCGTCGATTCCGGGCATCATAATATCGAGAATCAGACATTCCGGTTCATCCGAGCGCACATACTCTACCAGGTTAGACCCGTTCGAGAAAGAAGCAACCTCATAGGCTTCCTTTCGCAAATACTCGGAGAGCAACTGTAAAATGAAAAGATCATCGTCTACCACCACTATTTTGCCCACCGTCAAGTCACTCTGCCTTTCTATATCAGCCTCATATATCTACAGGTTAACACAAATAGACAAAAGACGGGAATCCTGCTTGCGGCCCCGTCTCAGTCAAAGAATACGCTGTGAAGTTAGTTAACCTGTTTTATTGCAAAAGATAGAGTGCTTATTTTTTCTTAGGTTTTGCTGGAGTTTTTACTGTTGTTTTCGCTGGTGCCTTTGCAGGAGTCTTCACTGTTGTTTTTGCCGGTGCCTTAGCTGTTGTTTTTGCTGGTGCCTTTGCTGTGGTTTTCGCTGGTGTCTTTACTGCTGCTTTTGCAGGAGTCTTAACTACTGCTTTTGCCGGTGCCTTTGCTGTGGTTTTCGCTGGTGTCTTTACTGCTGCTTTTGCAGGAGTCTTCACTACCGCTTTTGCTGGTGCCTTTGCAGTTGTGGTTGTGGATTTAACCACTGCCGTGTGCTTCACAACCGGTGCGGTTACCTTAGTTGTAACAGCCGCTTTAGCCGGAGCCGTTGCTGCGAATGCGCTCGTAGAGCCTCCCAACACACTCACTACTGCCAGTACTGCAATTGCTTTTCTTGTCCATTTGTTATTCATCTTATACCACCTCTTCCTTTGAAGTGACTTAAGCATAACAATTGGATACGGGAATTTTGTGAGACAAATATGAAAAAAGTATATGAAACCGTCCGCTATTCAGCGCCCGCTAATCTTCCTGAGAACTTGCTCTGCGCCCATATCATCCACGTAATAATCAGGCGCAGTCCAGTGGATGAAGCTGCCTTTTGTTGCTTTTAATTGGATCGTATCCGCTCCGTCAACATTTACTATGATTGGAAAACCCGGTGTTCTGCTATCCGTCACCCGATAGTCGCCGTTGGGGAACACCACATCCGCTTTTACTTTCACTTGCTGAAGAAAGGTTTCACTTCGCAAGAAATAGGCGGCACCCCCTCCGGGAGCAACCGCCTGTCTTACTCACTGCGCAGCCCTTCACTTTGCTTTACTTTCTTCAATAACAGAGACTCGTTATCTTTTATCCACCTGTAATAGAGTGACAGTCTTCAAGGTATAAGTATGCGCAAGTTTGTCTTCCTGAAGGATATTAAGCTTGGTCAGGCTGGCGATTTTGGCCGGGTCCGCCCGGGAGAGCAGCCGCCATACCTCAGGATCAGATAAGGTTTGATACAGTTTATCGTCATCGTATTCTTTGCGGTTCTGTGCGACCAGCTTCACCCTGTAGGCGCCTATTTCACTGTCAGCTTCCCCCTTTTGCGCGCAATAGTCCAGGATATCCTGTCGAAGCTCCGCCAGCTCCTTTTCAATTTCCTTCTGCTTTCCTTTGAGCTTATAATACTGCTGTACCTTTTTCTCCATGCGGCTTCACGCTCCTCTCCAGACATATGTATGCCGGATTAGCCCGTCAATTCCTTAATATTCACATTCTATTTCATATGTATTGCAGGGATAAGGGCAGAGATGAACGTCCAATGAGTGGAGGGCTCTCCATGAAGCTGATTCAGGATTACTGATGGTTTGGTGGTGAGCAGCTCACTACTAACTCACACACGGCAGGTGGATCATGCTTCAACCTTATCTTTTTCCTATCTCTCATGCATTTATGTTTTTTCCGCTGGCGGCGCTGCTCTTCACGCTCCCCTTTCTTATTGTGCAATACCGGCGGCATGGTTATATCAACAAGGTCAGAGCGCTGGTGCTTTATCTGCTGCTGCTCTATTTGCTCAACGCGTTCTTTCTTATTATGCTGCCAATGCCTGCTTCAAGGCACAACGCACCGCCTACCGGCTCGATGATTCAACACATTCCTTTGCAGTTCATTCAAGATATCAAGCAAAGTACCGCTCTGAAGGCAAATGATCCGTCAACCTATCTGACGCTTCTTCACGAACCGGCTTTTCTGCAGGCAGCGTTCAATGTGGCCCTTGTCGTACCCTTTGGCCTGTTCCTGGGCTACTATTTCCGCACCCGGTGGGTGGTTTGCATTTTGCTGTCCTTCGCGTTGTCCCTTTGTTTTGAGGTTACACAGATTACGGGAATCTACGGTTTCTTCGATTATCCTTACCGTATCTTCGATGTCGATGATTTGATTACCAACACACTGGGCGGCATTGCCGGGTATAGAATTGCGCTATGGGTGTCGGGGCTGCTGCCGCGCATCGAACAGCTTGACAGCAAGGTGGATCTATCCGCCAAGAGAGTCACCTATACACGCCGGGGCATTGCTTTTATGCTGGACGCGATGGTCTGGATGCCTGTCGCTCTGGCGCTCAATTGGTGGTCCGTACAAGGCGCCTACTGGATAACAACCGCCGTGTATTTCGTGCTGCTCCCCTGGTTGACCGGCGGGCGGACGCTGGGAAAATGGATCGTACGCATTCGCATAAGCGGACTGGAAGGACGCAGCCGTCCAGGGGAGCTTGTGGTGAGATACATCCTGCTGTATGGAATGCTGATTGGCGGAATCTTGTGGCCAGCCGACCTGCGCGGTCTGGCGCTCTTAATAGATTTCATTTTTCTCATCCACCTAATCATCCGGATTTTCAAGCGGAACCCGCAATTGGTCTATGAAAGATTAAGCCGGACCCGCAGTGTCATCACCTGGCCGGAAATGCAGCACAGTTCAGGCTCAGATTCTTTGGCTGATTCCGCTTATTCATAGTGCCGTGTAGAGCAGAGAAATTGTGTGCGAACATATCCGTCAGTACCGCAAGTCAAAGGCCATATCTCCCGATTGCCGGGACGATATGGCCTTTATTTGTATCTACAGAATCTATTCTTCTTCCGCTTCCAGCTCCAGTACTACCGGACAATGATCACTGCCAAGTATGCTGGAATCTATTGCCGCCTTGGATAAATTCGGTGCAAGACGGGATGAAGCAAGAAAATAATCAATACGCCAGCCAACATTACGCTCTCTCACCTTGGGCATATTAGACCACCAGCTATAGGCCCCTTCCTGATCGGGGTGGAAGTATCTGAAGGTATCTATGAAGCCTGATTCCAGCAGCAGTGTCATTTTCCCGCGTTCTTCATCGGTAAATCCCGAATTTCCCCGGTTAGGCTTGGCATTCTTGATGTCAATCTCCTGATGGGCAACATTGAGATCTCCGCAGACCAGCACCGGTTTATGCTTGTCCAGCTCCTGCAGATAGCTGCTGAACCGGTCCTCCCATTCCATTCTATAGTCCAGCCTGGATAAGTCGCGTTTGGCATTTGGAGTGTACACATTAACAAGATAAAATTCATTGAACTCCAAAGTAATGATCCGGCCTTCGGGCTCCGAGTTCTCTTCCATGCCGTATCTTACGGAGAGAGGCTTGATTCTGGTAAAAATCGCTGTTCCGGAATAGCCTTTTTTGATTGCGTAATTCCAATACTGTTCGTACTCTTCTCCCAGCTCCAGAGCAATCTGCCCCTCCTGAAGCTTCGTCTCCTGCACACAAAAGATGTCCGCAGCAGTTTCTTTGAAATATTCATTGAAGCCTTTGCTCACACATGCCCTTAACCCGTTGACATTCCACGAAACCAGCTTGATCATCGTTATTCTCCTTATTTAACTCAGTTATCTGCAAGCTCTGAAGCCTGTCCTCTAAATTGTGCCAATCTCCTAAGGCATTCGTCAAAGCAATAGTAGATTTAGCGAATACAATATTCTATCAAACGAAAAGGAGGTCGTTACCATGGCTATCTTATTACCTCAACAAATCTTCAGTCTTGCTGCCGGTGAAGGTAAATCCTATTATGAAAACCTGGCAGGGGGCATCAACGCCGCTGTCACAGTAAACAACACTTCTGCTTCCCCGGTGGAATTGGTCCTTACGCGTGTCGACGCGCCTGTCATCACTTACACCATCCCTGCATTTAACAGTCTTACCCTTGCTGTTCGTAGCTTGCTAGTTGCTGCTTTGCTCCATCCAGGCGCTGGCACAGCAAACGGCACGATTCAAGTCGCAACTTCCGATTTCTAAAATGCTAGAGTATTCCCCTCATACTCTCTCATGATCATTCCCTGATCAGGCATCTCCGGCTGGAAATCAGCCGGGGATGTTTATAGTTGTTCAGGCTTACATAGCAGACAGATTCCTAGAACTCCGCTTCAGGCATCGGACCGGTATAGACCGATTGCGGACGGAAAATCCGGTTGCTCTTCGCTTGCTCCATAATATGCGATGTCCAGCCGACGATTCTTCCGGCCGTGAAGGTTGGTGTGAAAATCTCCGGAGCAAGATGAAGCGCACGCAGGATTGCGGCGGCATAAAATTCAACATTGGTGAACAGCCGGCGTCCAGGCTTATATTCATCAAGCAGACGGATCGCAGTTGCCTCCACATGAAGAGCCAGGTCAAAGGAAGAATCATTGCCAATCATCTCTTGAGTGGCAATCTGCAGCGCTTCGGCGCGCGGATCTTTCGTTTTGTAGATCCGGTGTCCAAAGCCCATGATTTTCGTTCCGCTGTTCAGCGCATGGCGGAGCCATGGTTCAGCGCGTTCCTTCGTTCCAATATCCTCCAGCATGGAAATAACCTCATAAGGGGCTCCGCCATGCAGCGGGCCTTTCATGGCCCCAATAGCCCCACTAACCGCCGCACACATATCCGATTCGGTGGAGAGAATTACACGGGCGGCGAAGGTTGAAGCATTCATGCCATGCTCCATGCAGAGGATCATATAGGCGCTAAGAGCCTTTACATGGGTATCTGCCGGAACTTCACCAGTTAGCATATATAAGTAATTAGCAGCGTGCCCAAGCTCTGATAACGGTTCCACAGGTGTTAATCCGTTCAGCTTACGATATCTGTAAGCAATAATAGTCGGCAGAACCGACGTCAGCCTCATCCCCTGCTTCTGCGTGGGCGGCCAGGCAGCGTTGCCTTCTCCCAAGGCAGCTACTGCGCTTTGCAGCACCAGCATCAGGGGCACCGAAGCAGGCAGCAGGTCAATCATCCGGCAGAGATATTCCGGCATTGAGCGCGCTGCGGCCATTTCTTGCTTGAGCAGGTTCAGTTCTTCCGCTGACGGCAGATGACCATTCCACAATAAATGAGCCACTTCCTCGTAGCTGCGGGTCACTGCCAGTTCTTTGGCCCAATACCCCCGGTATACCAGATAGCCCCTCTCGCCATCCACCAGCCCGATATCTGTCTCCCCTGCCACTACGCCTTCCAATCCGGTCACTTTTGCCATGGTTGTCTGCTCCTTTTCCGGTTCAATAAAAGTTAACATCATATTAGGAGTATAAACGCCAAATGTTACATTGCATATTTATAGTTTTTTATGAATTCATAAAATAATTTTATCATCACTCCAGCATATGCTGCTCCATAAGCTGCCGAAGCTTGGCTTCCGTGTTGGAATCTCCGGCAGGCGTATAAATGCTGCAACGCAAGTCAGTGCTGCCCTGGACCTGGAGTGAGGTCAGATGGAACAGCATTTTTCCCGCCTTGGCATGACGGAATTCGAGCACCACATCGGGGGCTGAGCTGACCTCTCTCTCTTCCCACAACGCATTGAATTCTGGATGCTGCCCCTTCATTTCCGCGATAAAATCATCATACCAGCGATCCTCCACATACTGCCCGTAATAGGCACGGAAGATGGCTAAAAAACCTCTGACGAACTGCTGCCAGTTCACCGCCAGCCGCTTAAATTCCTTGCGGGCAAATAATAATGCGATCATATTCCGTTCCTCCGGCACCAGCTTAGCGAAGTTCAGAAATACATGAGCAGCCGCCTCGTTCCAGCCCACAATACCGCAGCGGCGGTCTGAAATAATGGTAGGGCAGGTGGTAAGCTCATCCAGAATCTTCTGCAGTGAAGCACTGATAACAGACGGCTCCTCCTGCGGATAAGCGGCTGCTCCAGGGCCGTTCTCCAAAGCTAATGCAAACAAATAGCTCCGTTCATCCTTGGTCAGTTGCAGAGCCGCTGCGATGCAATCCAGCACCGATGGCGATACCTTTATATCCCTGCCCTGCTCCAGCCATGTATACCATGTGTTGCTTACCCCTGCGAGCTGCGCAACCTCTTCCCGGCGCAGCCCCGGGGTTCTTCTGCGCGTGCCCTCAGGCAGTCCCACGGAGGCGGGAGATATGGCTGCACGCCGTGATTTCAGGAAATCCGATAGTGCTTGAAGCCTTGTTTGATTGGACATGATGTTAACCCCTCTTCTTTATCCTATGCTGAGAATAGTAGTAATTATACTATGATAAATGACAACTTGTAATAGGATAAAATCCATGGAAAAATACAGGCATAACCATTACTGGCGCGGAGTTGCTTAGGATGCCGGTTTTGTCGTAAAAGACCCAAATTTGCTATTAAGCTTTTTAGGAGGATACTTATGGAACGCGTAGTTATTACAGGCATGGGCCTCGTCTCGCCGCTTGGAAATTCTGTGGAGCAGTTCTGGAGCCGCCTGGTTGCCGGTCAATCGGGAATTTCACCGATCACTTCATTTGATACAACACATTTAAAGACCAAGATAGCCGGTGTTGTGCGGGACTTCGACCCGGAAGCAAGATTTGGCCGCAAGGAGGCGCGGCGGATGGACCGGTTCAGCCAGTTCGCGCTGGCTGCTGCGGAGGAGGCCTGGGAGCATTCCGGGCTGCAGCTAAGCAAGATTGACCGCGAGCGGCTGGGTGTATATGTAGGCTCCGGTGTTGGAGGCATCCAGACGTTGATGGAACAGGGGGATTTGCTGCGGGAGCGCGGACCGGAGCGGATCAGCCCGACTCTCATTCCGATGCTCATCTCGAATATGGCCTCGGCGTTAATCAGTATTAAGCTGGGGGCGCTAGGGCCGGCCTTATCTCCGGTTACCGCCTGTTCTATAGGCAACACGGCGATTGGCGAAGCCTTCCGGCTGATCCGTTACGGCGGCGCCGATGTTATTGTTGCCGGAGGCACCGAAGCTGCAATTACCGAAATCTCTCTGGCCAGCTTCGGAAATGCGACAGCACTGTCCACGCGGTGCGATGAGCCGGGTAAAGCGAGCCGGCCTTTTGACACCAGCCGCGACGGCTTCGTTATCAGTGAAGGCGCGGGCATTGTTATTTTGGAGTCGCTCTCCCATGCCTTGCACAGAAATGCCGTCATTTACGGTGAAGTAACCGGTTATGGTGCAAGCTCGGATGCTTATCATATGGTGGCTACTCACCCCGAAGGAATCGGGGCTTATCAGGCAATGAAGCTGGCGCTGAACGAAGCTGGCATCAAGCCTGGAGATGTGGATGTGATCAGCGCCCATGCAACCAGCACCGTGGTGGGAGACCGTTCGGAGACAATGGCGATCAAAAAGCTGTTCGGTGAAGAAGCCTACCGTGTTCCGGTGACAGCAAATAAGTCAATGACCGGGCATGCTTTGGGTGCAGCAGGCGGCCTGGAGGCCATTGCACTGCTCCAAAGCCTCCAGAAGGGCATCATCCCGCCTACAATTAATCTGGAGGAGGCTGATGAGCTTTGTGATCTGGATTATGTGCCCAACGTGGCCCGTGCAGCCAGTCTAAATATCGGAATATCCAATTCCTTTGGCTTCGGAGGACATAACGCTGTGATTGTCCTGCGCAAGTATGAGGAGGAATAACAACAAAAAACCTCCAGATTACCGCTCATCACGATAATCTGAAGGTTTTTAGCATTCAGCGCCATATTCAATGATGTGCCGGGACCGGCTGCTACTTCTTCCCAGCCGATACATGGCTTCCCCAAATGGAAATACCTGCTTCGGACACCGCCGTGAACGTCATAATATTGCTGCTTACAGCTTCATTCCATTCCCGCAGAAATACGCCGCTATATACAGCGCCATCAATCGTCAGTTCTGCGTTATGGGCATCACTGAGCTCCCAGGTTCCCTTGGCCGCTCCTGTAATCTTACCGTCAGCAGTTAGCTGGATGAGCTGGGATTGAGCAATCTTCGCTGTGATCTCTTTGCCGTGATTCACAAGCTTGTACTCTCCGATAATGTCATCGGCTGTGTACTCCCCTATCTTCTCCCCGCTGTAGCGATGTGGAGCAACAACCGGCCAGCCGTCCTTATTCATGAACATCTGATGTACGCGTACCTCATGCTCCTCTCCACGTCCAGGGAAGCGGGTATGAAAAATCAAATAATAATCTCCATTCTTGGCATCGTAGTATGCCGAATTGTGGCCGGGAGATACATAACCTGCTCCAATTGCTGCCGGTTCGCCGTCCGTATTCAGAAATTCGAAATTGCCCATCAGCTTCACCCCGTAAGGCGAGTAGGCTTTATCATCGAACAGCACTCCCTTTGTGCCTTGCGCATCAAGCATTGCTTTGCCTTCGGAATCCTCGAATGGTCCGTCGGGATTCTTCGAGCGGGCTACACGGATATTATAGCCTCCCTTCGCATCCAGTCCCCCATAAGACAGAAAGAGATAGTAGTAATCCGTTTCAGGACTGTACAGCATATACGGTCCTTCAATCCGGGCATGATTGGCGCCCAGCAGCTTCTTTCCGTACCCCTGGTCCGGCAGCGGAAAGCCAGTTGCGGCATCCAGCTCCATAATAAAGATCCCCCCGGAGTAAGACCCGTAGACCATCCACAGCTTGCCGTCCTTATCAAAAAACACATCAGGGTCCACCACATTCGGCTTCATAGTGGCGTCGTACCTCTCTCCGTCATTGCCAGCACCGGCCATGCCGGATTTCAGAATGATTCCCATGTCCTTGTACGGTCCTTCTACCTTGCTGGACACGGCGATCCCCATTGCCGACAACGGCGAATCCCCGCGGCAGGCATTATAATACATATAGAATTTTCCGTCCGCAAGTTGAATGACATCCGGCGCCCACAGGGTATCGGTCTGAGCCCAGTTCAGCGCAGCGCTTAATTCCTCGGTAACGTTAGGAATGAGCACATTCCCGTCTTCCACCCCCGAAGAAATCTGCTTCCAGTCCATCAGGTCCTTGGATTTGGCCGAAGCCAGATGGGAGCCGAATACATAATACGTATCATTCACCTTGATTACCGATGGATCATGTACGGATACATTATTAAACTTAGGGACACTACTGCTGCTGCACGCTGCTAGCAAGGATAAGGATAGCACTGCGGTTAACGTTCGTTTTCTCATTCTCCAGCCTCCTATGTATACCCTTACATTTTGCTGTGAAATGATGAATTAGTCAATACTTTTATTTATATATATTTGTATTATTTTATGTTTATATAAACATAAAGATTCTAGTCCGGTACAAAAAAGCGCCAGGCCGACTTAACGGCCTGACGCTGGTTCATCTGGAATACTCCTGCAGCTCTAAATTAATATTCGGAGGGATTTTCAACCAAAACCGGCTGAGGATAATTGTTCTTCAGTTCACGATGCTGCTTCTTCACCACTACTGGCGGTTCTACCGCCGGAGCCATCGGGTGCATCAGCCAGGATTTCACCAAATGCGAATCGGATACCTTGTACATTGGCGGCTCCTTCTCCATATCAACCTTCATGGCATAAGTGCTGCGAAGTGCAAAGGCATCCCCCTTCGGAGGTTTGATCAGATCGGGAGGTGTGCCGGGAATCGCTGTAAGCAAGGAGCCCTTGCTCTCGAGACTTGGCATGGAAGCGAGCAAACCCCAAGTATACGGATGTCTTGGATCATAGAAAATTTCTTCGGCTGTACCCATTTCAACAATTTGTCCGGCATACATAACGGCAACACGGTCTGCCATTCTTGCTACGACCCCGAGGTCATGGGTGATGAAAATAATCGCAGTGTCAATTTTCTTCTGCAGGTCCTTCATCAGATCCAAAATTTGCGCCTGAATTGTCACATCGAGCGCGGTTGTCGGCTCATCGGCAATCAGCAGCTTAGGGTTCGCTGCAAGCGCCATGGCAATAACGACACGCTGCCGCATCCCGCCGCTGAACTCATGCGGATACTGCTGAAAACGCCGCTCCGGTGAAGGGATTCCCACCAGGCCAAGCAGCTCGATAGCACGCTTGTATGCGGCATCTTTGGAGATTTTCTCATGCTTGAAGAGCACTTCGGTAATTTGTTTGCCGACCTTCATCATCGGGTTCAATGAGGTCATCGGATCTTGGAAGATCATCCCAATTTCTTTGCCGCGAATCTTTTGCATTTGCTTCTCGTTCTTGTTAATTAGGTCTTGACCCTCAAACAGAATCTGTCCGCGTTTGTATTGACCCATCGGCTGGGGAACCAGCTTCATCACGGCCTGGGAGGTTACACTCTTGCCGGAACCGGATTCACCTACAATTGCCAGAGTCTCTCCTTTATTAACATGAAAGCTGACACCACGGATTGCTTGTACTTCGCCTCCGCGTGTTCTGAATGATATAGCCAGGTCCTTTACCTCTAAAAGGCGCTCCATTCTGTCACCCTCTCTGCATCTTTTCAAATTGTGATAATAGTTCTCAATACGCAAACAAGCAATAAGTATTATTTTATCTATGTTTATGCGCTTACGTCAAGATTTTTCTGAAAACAACCATATTTAGTAACAATTCTGTGCATGTATTCTTGTAGTGCTCCCCGCTGCCCATCCAGAGCTACACGCTCAAGAATCTCTGCCAGCCCTCCAGCAAATTGCCGTGAGCCCATTCCAAATGCCCTTCACTGTCATACTTGCGCGAATAACATTCAATGAAGTAGATCAGGTCGATGTACAGGTCGTACAGCTTTTTGCGGGCGGTCTCATTCGGGCTGTCAAAGCCCCCGCCATAACCGCGGCAGAAGTGTCTTGTATCCTCAACATAACGGAAATAATATTCCATAAGATGATCGCCCCATAGCGCGCGCTCCCAATCAATCAGGGCAACAATCCGGCCATCGCGCACGAACACATTCCCATCCCATAAATCCCAGTGCACGAGACGCGGCTCTGTCACAGCATCAAGTGCGGGCAGCAGCTTGGCCATCTCCGCCTCAATTGTTTCTCTCGGGATCGGAAGCGGTGCATCCAGACGCTGAGCATCATCGAGCAGCGCCGTAACTAGGCGGCCGAAGGTATCACGCCAGGAATCATCCGAGCTATGAGAAGGCGCACTATACATGCCAAACCGCTTCCCGCGTATTTCATTAATGAACCGGTTATACCGCCCTAACTCAGCTTCAATTGCCGCTCTCGCTTCAGGTGTCAAGGTATCCTTGAGATCACTGTAAGGCTCGCCCCTAACCTTCTCCATGAAAAAAAAGTCGAACGGAATTACAGTCCGGCTGTTATCGTAGATGTACACTTTGGGAACCGGTACGGTTCCTTTGGAACGAATCAGCCGCAGCAGGTCAACCTCTGCCATCATAATATTACGCTCATAGCTCAGAATCTCAGTATCATCTGACGGGGCAACCTTGAGAATCGTCTCCCGGCCATCCGAGAGGAGCATATCATACGCAGCATTAAAATATCCGCCGGTCAGCTCCTTCCGCTCAAGAATGGTTACCTCGCTTCCAAAAGCCGACTTCACAATCAAGTCCTGCTGCCGGGAAGTCAGTTTACTTTTTGTTGCGCTTTCCAGGAATATTCCCTCCATTATCTATACAGGCAAGAAGGCCGGAGTCTCCACAGAGAATCGGCCGCCTGATTTGCTATACGGTTGTTTCTATAATACCATCAAATGACTTCAGGGTCTCTGTCAGATTATCGAAAGCCCAGCGTACATGATTCTCGTCCTTGTATAGCCGGGAATAACACTCAACAACCAGAATCAGATCAAGGTACAAATCATACAGCTTGAGGCGAAGCTTCTCATTAGGACTGTCCATTCTGGCCCCATAGCCCTCAAAGAATGCCTGCGAGTTCTCAAAATGCCGGAAATAATACTCCAGCAGCACATCTCCCCACATAGCCCGTTCCCAATCAATGATCGAGACAACAATCCCATCCTTGACAAAAATATTGCCATTCCATAAATCCCAATGGACCAGACGGGGCTCAGTCACTTCATCAAGCGCTGGGAGATATTTCTCAAGGCTCCGCTTGATCGAATCAACCGAAGCCGGCAACACGACTTGCAGCCGCCGAGCATCAGCAAATACACTATCCATCATAGCCGTAAATGTCTCACGCCAGCCCGTACTTGTCTTCCCGTCATGCTGAACGAAGAGGCCAAATCTGTCTCCCTTGATCTCATTAATCAAACGCTGATAACGGCCCACTTCGTATTCTATCGAAGCTCTTTGCTCTTCCGAAAGGCTATCCTTCACTTCAGAGTAGGGCTGGCCTTCAACCTTCTCCATGAAAAAATAAGGACACGGTATCATCCGGCAGCTCTCATCGAAGCTATACACGTCAGGAACCGGAACGGTTCCTGACGCCTGGACCAGACGAAGAGCTTCCACTTCAGCCCGCATAATGTCCTTTTCATAGCTTAAGGTCTCTGTCTCCGCTGCAGGAGCAACCTTCAGAATGGCATGCCGGCCGCCCCTCAATTCAATATCATAAGCTGTATTAAAAAATCCCCCGGTCAGCTCTGTGCTGCCGGTTATGGCCGTCTCCGTCCCGAAGGTGCCTGCTACTAAAGCACTTAGCTGGAAATCTGTTAATTTGACTTTAGTGAAGCTCTCCATGCTTTAGACCCACCACATTTCCGCAAGAGGTTCCTCAATCAGCACCTGGCGCAAATTGTTCACGGCTTTGGAGAAACCCTCTTCTACGGACATCAGGCCATCCTCATGTTCAATACTGACAACGTAGTCGTATCCGACCAAACGGAGGGCGCTGATAATGTCTGCCCAGACCTTCACATCATGGCCGAAGCCGACCGAACGGAACTGCCAGGCGCGGTCCAGCATCTTCGTATAAGGCTGCATATCGGTCAAGCCATATTTGTTCACATTTACCGGATCAATGACGGTATCCTTGGCATGGAAATGATGAATGGCGCCTTGGCGGCCAAGAATATGAATCGCCTGTACGGGATCAATGCCCTGCCACCACATATGGCTAGGATCAAGGTTCGCGCCGATCACTTCCCCTGCCGCTTCTCTAAGACGGAGCAGAGTAGCGGGGGTATGCACAGAGAATCCCCCATGTAGCTCAAGGCCTATCTTGACCCCATGCCGGGCAGCAAATGCCCCCCATTCAGTCCAATACGGAATCACCTTGTTCTCCCACTGCCAGGCCAGAATCTCCTGATAGTCATTCGGCCAAGGAGCTACCGGCCAGTTCGGATATTTCGCGCCCTCATGATCGCCCGGACAGCCGGAGAAGGTGTTCACAACGGATACTCCCAGCTTCTGCGCCAATTTGACGGAGTTGACGAAATCCTCATGATCCTTCTGGGCAAGCTCCTTCTGCGGATGCAGCGGATTACCGTGGCAGCTAAGCGCACTGATCATAAGGCCGCGCGATTCCACCGCAGCCTTAAATTCCTTCAGCGCCGTCTCATTCTCCAGCAGCAGCTTGGGATCGCAATGGCTGTTCCCCGGATTGCCTCCAGTGCCGATTTCTACAGCCTTCAGCCCTTTGGAAGCCACATAATCCAGCGCATCCTCCAGCTTGCGGCCCCCGAATAATACCATAAACACACCAAGCTTCATATCCCTGCCGCCTTTCGTGGATTCATATTAGGTTTGGTCGTAACTGCGGGGAATGTTTGGACTTCCGGCCGCTGTTATGTTTGGATTTCTCTGATTGGAACCGCTGATCGCGGTGGAAATCCAAACATAAAGGCGGACGCTACCGCTCCTCCAGTTCCAAACTTCCCCTCCGCACTCCTACCTTTTTTATGGTTAGATTAAGTTCATCTTATATCTGTCATTTCCCGTATATGTCAAAATCCTTGATGGTCTGATGGGTTTCCGCAGCCGCAAAAATAGCTTCGATCAGCTTCAGCACACGCAGCACCTCGGTATTCTTGACGATAGGCTCTGCCGTACCTTCAATGACGTCCGTGAAGTTGTCGTAGAAGCTGGAGGACAGCTCCGCTGCCGGCGGAAGTGCTTCGGTGATTGTTGAGCCTTCCGAAGGAGGGGCCATCGTCTTGGTCAGGCCTACTCCGGCACGAATCGGCGTTGGCTCCAATCTCTCGCTCTCATGGTTGCGGGCGACAATTCTTCCCGTCAAGGACCAGTCTTCGATAATCGCTGTTCCTTCAGTACCCTTTACATACCATCTTGGCAATGTAATGAAGTTGGTAGTGCCCACTTCAACAACCGCCTGGACCCCGTTCTCAAATTGCAGGACCGCATCAAATCCGTCATCCACTTCATTGCCGAGAATGAAGCTCAGATTGCTGCTTACGCTTGCAACCTTGCTGTCGATCATGAACAGAAGCTGGTCCAGCAGATGTACGCCCCAGTCCAGAAGCATGCCGCCGCCCTGCTCTTTAACATGCCGCCAGTCACCGGGAATGCCGTTCGCGCCATGCACACGGGATTCAAGCTGGAACAACGGGCCGATTGTCCCCTTGTCGTACATTTCCTTAATGATCCGGAAATCCTCATCCCACCGCCGGTTCTGATGCACCATCAGCACACGCCCGGCTTCTTCTGCCGCCTTGGCCATCTCAATGAACTCATCTGAAGATAAGGCTACCGGCTTCTCGCAGATCACATGCTTGCCTGCTCTGAATGCCGAGAGGGCAATATCCTTGTGCACATCATTCGGCGTAGCGATTAATACAACCTCAACACCCGGATCAGCCAGAACCTCTTCATAGCTGGCATAAGCGGGATATCCCGCCGCCTCCGAAGCGCTGCGGCGGTCCTGCAGCAGATCGAACGTTCCGGCCACCTTCAGGCGGCCGTTCTCTTCAATCAATTGGGTGTGATAGCTTCCCATTCCACCGTAGCCTACGATGACTACGGAATGTTTGTCTGAACTCATGGTCTCCACTCCTGTTACTAACAATGTGACTTATACAAGCTGAACACCAAATCATCATAATAGGGGCTGGGCATAACTGCGGGGAATGTTTGGAATTCCGGCCGCTGTTGTCTACAGATTTCTTGATTGTTACCGTTCTTCGCGGTTGAAATCCGCAGACAGCTTAATCATACGGCCAGCTTGCCTACGAAAAGCTCTCAGGGGTCGCTTTCGCTCCGTAAGTATCCAAACTTCCCCTCCGTCACTTCTGCCCCTATTAATTTCTTCCGGTCCGCTTGTACAGCTATTCCTTAGTTGTCCGAACTTCCGTCAAAATATACCGCGCGGCCTGTACGTGCCGACTCATAAATTGCTTCGAGAATTTGTGTCACAACAAGAGCCTGCTCCGGCTTAACGACCGGCTCTTTATCTTCACTTACCGCTTCCAGCCACAGGCGGGCTTCACGATCCGATTCATTTTCCGCTTCCCCGCTGTAAAAGGCGACACCGCCTGTGGACAGGTCGACCTTGGTTTCATACAGGTGCCCGGCACGTTCGCCGTTGAGACGAAGACCGTCTTTCATATCCGCGCCGCCTTCGGTTCCGGCGAGCAAGGTTTGGGCTTCTCCGAATTCGGATACATTGAGCGCCCAACTGGATTCCAGCGTGATAGTCGCTCCGTTCTCCATTGTGATGTAGCCAAACGCAGAGTCCTCTACCTTGAATTGTTCCGGGTCCCAAGGGCCAAAAGCATTGGCTGCATTTTTCCGCTGTCCGAGCTTGTGGAAGGTCGAGCCGACAACCATATGCGGTTTGTAGTTATCCATCAGCCATAAGGTCAGGTCAAGCGCATGGGTGCCAATGTCAATGAGCGGACCTCCGCCCTGCTTCTCTTCGTCAAGAAACACACCCCAGGTTGGAACGGCACGGCGGCGCAGCGCAATCGCTTTGCCATAGTAGATATCGCCAAGCTCTCCGCTTTCGCATAGACCCTTAAGGTATTGACTGTCTGAACGGTAGCGGTTCTGGTAAGCGATGGAGAGCTTCTTGCCGGTGCGGCGCGCAGCGTCGAGCATTTCCTGAGCCTGCGCAGTGGTCTTGGCCATTGGCTTCTCACACAATACATGGTTGCCCGCTTCAAGCGCAGCTACTGAAATCACAGAGTGACTGTCATTCGGAGTGCATACATGCACAATGTCAAATCCGCCTGCTGCCAAAAGCTCCCTGAAATCAGTATACACCGCGGCATCTTCAGTACCGTAAGTTTTCGCCGCTTCCTGTGCGCGTTCCTCTATAATGTCGCAGAATGCTACCATCTCGGCATTTTTCTGACGGGACAAGCTTGGCATATGTTTGCCGTTTGCGATACCACCGCAACCGATAATGGCAATTTTGAGTTTGTTAGACATGAATTTTTCCTCCTTGGCTTGCGTAAGTTTTAACCCATCTCATGCTGTCCGTGACGCTCTCAAGCGGTGAACGGCTGCAATAATCCTGCTCCACTACCGCCCATTCCACGCCCGCTGCTGCGGCGGCTTCCACAATCGCAGCCAGATCCACTTCCCCTTCGCCCAGCACAACCGTCTCTGCCGAGCCGTCTTCACGTTTCTTCATATCCTTCAGATGGATGATCGGCAGGCGTCCCGCATACTTGTTGATGTATGCCACAGGATCATAGCCGCCATAATACACCCAGCAGGTATCCATTTCCACTTGCAGAAGCTCCGCAGGCACTTCCTCGAAAATGCCGTCAAAGGCGGTGCGTCCGCCAAAATGCTCCGTGAATTCAAAATCATGATTGTGATATGAAAGCACGGCCCCGCGTTCATTGCATTTCTCTCCGATTGCCCGCAGGTTAGCAGCTACCTCTTCCCAATTGCGCTGCTCTTCCGTCAAATAAGGCACAATCAGATTGCGGTTGCCTATTTCAAGGTTATAGCTGATCTCCTGCTCTGTATCATTCAGCAAGGCATCATACGGACGGTGTGCTCCAAGAGCAACCAGTCCTGTTTCCTGAAGCAGTGCCTTCACTTCTTCTGCCGAGCGGCCAAAAAAGTGAAAGAATTCCACACCGCTGTATCCCAGCGCCGCCACCTTGCGTAGTGTTCCTTCGAAATCCTGTTCCAGTTCTTCTCTCAGCGTATATAGCTGCAAGCCTATCTTCAGCATTTTCATCTCACTCCTACCTGGGTTTAAATTCACTTAACCTGAACAAAAGGGCTGCACTGCCCGGATGCCCCTTATTCTCTTCACCTATCCACGCAATTCCATAAGCCGGCCTTTCCGGCCTTCAGAGCCGAAATACAGCTCTCTCCACATCTTTTATATGTTTTTCGCTCAGGTACATAGTAATATGAAAGCGTATATAATAAAATGAATAATATGATTAAAACATGAACAATCTGCTTAACATTTAAAAAAACATATCACGCTACCCGGGAGGACCTATGACACCTACTTCACCCTGCCACGTGCTTTCCGCAGGCTTCTCGTTTCACCGTAAGCCATTCCACATGTCCCGCAGCGAAGGCGTCCAGTATTATCTTCTGCGCCTTCAGACCGAAGGACGCAGCCGGACCATGATTGACGGTACGGTCCAGAGCGTGGAGAACGGCGATCTGATGCTGTTTGGGCCAAGTGATCCCTACTACCTGAGTATCGACAAAGAGAGCCATCCGGTAGGCAAACCGCGGGTCGAAAGCGGCGATTATCATATCTTTTGCGGAGGGCCGTGGATGGAGGAATGGTGGACCCGCAAGCAGCGGCCCGCCCTTCTGCATGTCCCCCACAGTGAGAATTTTCTGGGCCTGTTCCGCCAAATTGTGCTTGAACAGCGGAGGCTTTCCGACTCGTCACCGGAGATTTCCGCTTGTTATCTGCAGATTCTTTGTCTCGAAATCGACAGGCTGATGTCTGAGCAGCCCGCGGTTTCGGCCAAGGGCTACCTGGCTTACCGCATGAAGCAATATGTAGAGGAGCATGCCGCGTACCCCTTCCGCCTTGAGGACGTGGCCGGATATGTCGATATTTCCGTCTCGCGGGCGGTCCACCTGTTCAAGGAGGCTTTTGGCACCACGATTGTGAAGTATGTAAATGACGTCAGACTGGAGATGGCGCGGGAGAGAATCACCTTCAGCCCTATGCCGCTGGAGCATGTCTCCGAAACCTGCGGCTTCGCGAACTATACCTATTTTCACCGTGTATTTCGGAGCCGCTTCGGGATGTCTCCCAAGCAATACCGCATCTACAGCAGAGAGAAGATCTGAGGTTTGGATATGTAAAAGGAGCGTCATCCTGAAAGATCCGCTCCTTGTGTTTGACCTTATGCAGTTGCTGGCGTTTGCCGGGGGTGATTCGTTCATGCTGGGAGATTGCTCCAAAGTCCTGATTCATTCTGCGGTTACGTTCTGCGCACCAGGCACCTGAGCGTTCCGCTTTGAGAAGAGCTTTTTGCGTTTTTGTGCGTGCCATGACGGCAACACTCCTTAATATATAATTTGTCGGCATAAGACTCGCGGAAGCCCGCCGATATTTTAATTTTAACATATTCCCGCAGCTATTTCCCGGTATAGTTGATTATAATCATTTGCCGCTCACTCTCGGCTTGCAGTAGCAGGTCCGCTTACAGTATCCTTGATTTGTACAAGGACTGGGAAAGGCTGTAATTCAACAGATGCGGAGGAGAACCCATGAAATACGATATTTTATATGAAGGCGCTTTTGCAATGCTCAAGGTGCATTTGAATTCGGGAGAAAGTGTCAAAGCGGAGATGGGCGCAATGGTCGCCATGTCCCCGAACGTTGAGCTAAGGGGTACTGTAGACGGCGGACTGATGCGGGGTCTGGGCAGAATGCTCAGCGGGGAGAAATTTTTCTTCCAGGAGCTGACGGCAACCAGAGGTCAAAGCGAGGTGCTGCTCTCCCCCGGCTCCATCGGCGACATTCAGGCGATTGAGCTGGACGGGTCGTACAAGCTGTATGTGCAAAAGGACGGCTTCCTTGCCGGTACTCAAGGCATTCAGGTCAATACGAAGATGCAGAATCTGACGCGGGGCCTGTTCTCGGGCGAAGGCTTTTTCATTGTGGAGATCAGCGGCAGCGGGACTGTGTTCCTCTCTTCATTCGGCGCCATCCATGCCATTAACCTGGAGCCGGGTGAGGAAATGATTATCGACAACGGGCATCTGGTGGCCTGGCCGGACTATATGAATTACAAGGTGGAAAAAGCCGCCTCCGGCTGGCTGAACAGCTTAACAAGCGGCGAAGCTCTGGTCTGCCGCTTCCGTGGCGAAGGCGTGGTGCTGGTGCAGTCCCGCAACCCGGGCAGCTTCGGAACATGGATTAAATCCTTTGTGCCGTCAAGACCATAAGCGATCAATAAATTATGAAAAGGAAACGGCATTTCAGAGCACTGACCGCAGGCTCTTGAAATGCCGTTTTGTTGATAAGCTTGAAGCTAGTCCAGCATCAGAGCTAACTCTGTCGGTGAGGTCATCCAATCAGGGGTTGTTGAAGAGAAAACCGCAGCAGCCAAGTCGGCTCCTTATGGACCTGAGAGCCGTTATTTTCAAGAAAACGCCACTTGTTGCGGCTTAACAGACCGACGGGCGCTTATGATCTCTCCAAGGAACATTTAGGAGCGGAATATTCGATCATAAGGCCCGTGGTGTCCGTAACATACCCAAGCCGCGACTCTCATCCGAATGAAGTGCACCTCAGTCCGTAACGCCGGGCCAAACGTCAATTTATGAACGAACCCCGTCCGGGAAGGGTACACCTGAGGGAGAATCGCTCCACGTTTTCCGTCCTTCGGGCATCCCATGCTCCTTACTCCACCATTGTAAATCTGACGCTCTACTAGTCCAGTAGGCGGTCCAAATGATAAGAGACCAGCTTCACGATATCTTCGGGCGTAACCTGCTCCGGGTGGATCACATGATGCAGTACGAGACCATCCACCAGACCGTGGAGCACTTTAATCTCCAGTTCCAGGTCCAGTCCTCTTCTTAACACCTGTTCAGCGGTCAGATACTCCATCATCTGGCGAAATCCTAAATACAGCCCATCATGCACTTCCTGCTTCAACGACTGAATCCCGGGATCGGTAACCGCTCTGCCTACAAAAGCCAGCCATACCTCCGCCTCGGCCCTGCGCTCCTCATCCAGCGGCATCAGCTCGCCAATAAGGTACTCAACATCCTTCCGGGGATTGCCCGTGGTCTGATAACCTACAATACGGCTATATCCCCGCTCGGACACCAGCCTCATCGAGAATGTCAGCAGATCGGACTGGCTTGCAAAATAGTGCCGCAGCGAACCAAGCGACATTCCCGCTTCCTTTGCGACATTCCGGACTGAAGCGGCTTCCAGCCCTTCCCGGCGGATAATGCGCCATGCGGCTTCCGCCAATCTGTTGCGCCGTTCATCATGGTCTACTTTTCTGGGCATTGGAACCTGCTCATGATACCGCCCGGCATTCCTTTTCGCCTTTGCAGCCGTTTCGTTTGCATGTATTGTAAGTGCCCTTGAAATCCAGCCGGTGATCCGTAACGACAAACCCGTACTCACGCTCCAGCCGCCGTTCAAGCTCAAGGAGCCAGTCATCCTTGATTTCCTCCAGCCTGCCGCATACATTGCAGATCAGGTGGTGGTGCATATGGGCATGGTCATCATCGCGCAGATCGTAGCGGGCAACGCCATCGCCGAAATTCATCTTTTCGACAATATGAAGCTCACAGAGCAGCTCCAGCGTACGGTATACCGTCGCAAGTCCAAGATGCGGATAGCTGCTCTTCACCAGCATGTATACCTCTTCTACACTCAAATGGTCCTTCTCATTATCAAGCAAAACTTGGACGATAGCCTCACGCTGAGGGGTCAATTTATAATTTTGCGCAGCGAACTGCTGGCTGATCTTAGCGATTGGGTTCACCTTTAGTCTCCCACCTTTCAGAAAGCACAAACTTAGAATTTAATTAGTAATCGTTACGATATAAGCATAACAAAAATACCCGCCATTGAAAAGTGCGCTGACCTTATTATACCATTCCTTCGTGGAATTCAGCAGCAGCCCTCTGAAAGAATTTCGCCTGACATCCTGCCAGATTAAGCATCTGCCCAAACCGTTCAAAGCCCCCGTTCCATACCTTAAATAGACAGATGATTTAACAAAGTGAGGATGGTTCGGATGGTAAAAGTAAACCTCAAGCAACCCCAGCTTCTTGTAACAGGACGTGTTCTGCGCCAGGTCTCCAGGAGGATGCTGCCTTTTTACCGGAAAATCGCCGGCAGCCGCAGCTTCGCTTCGCAATGGACAACCGCTGTTGTTACCTCAGATCTTAGCAGGATGGGCAGGCTGCTCGCCCGGATTCCGGCACTCGCCAAGGTGGAGCATTTCGGAACTAACGGCATCGGCTACTTCATCTCCTTTCCTTTTCCGCCGCCGGTTGATTACTATACGAACGGAACGACAATCCCGCCGGGTTCGGTGCAGTTCACATTTGATACGCAGGCGCACCGCAGATTAGCCCTGGCAGTAATCCCGCTGTACCGCAAGCTGGCTGCAAGCCCCACCTTCGCCAAAAGCTTCGCAGCCGCAATCCGCCGGAAGGACAATAAAGCTGTAGATGTTATGGTCCGCGGGCTGGTCAAGGCCGATTCACTGAAATCGGTGACGATAGAAGAGCATGGAGTAGCGCTGCTATTCCATACCAGATTCAGTGAATATCCTTACCGGAACCTGCTGTTTCAAGAAACGATGTAGGGTGGCCTGCAACCTTTCCATAATCTGCTCCGTCAGAGGAGTTGAACAGGCCAAGCGGCCTTAACCCTACTGATAGAGGTGGAATTCAGATGATGATCAAAAAAAGTGTTTTTGCAGCAATTACAACCGTTTCGCTTCTTTCGTTCTCACTAGCAGGGCAAATTTATGCCGCTGACAGCAGCTTCAAGGACATTGACAGCGCAGCCGGCAAGGACAAAATCAGCTCCCTGAAAGAGCAAGGCCTGATCAAAGGCATCTCCGATACCCAGTTTCTGCCCGGAGCCAAGGTAACCACAGCCCAAGGCATACAGTTTATCTCCGGCGGCCTGCAGCTTAGCCTTGCGGCAATTGATTTCAATAAGGCGCCTGTGGCGAGCGGGATTTTTACGAAGGTCAAAGACAATGCCTGGTATGCGGATGCCTTCATCAACGCCCACTACAATGGCATCGAAATTGCTCCCGATATTGATCCTTCCAAACCGATTACCAAGGAAATGTTCACCAATCTGCTGATTCAAGGGATTGAGAAGGCCCGCAATCTGCCGATGATCAAGCTTGTTCCGGTCGAGATCAAGGATGCGGATGCACTGGAACCCTCCTATCAGGGAAGCATCCAGCGCTCGCTGAAATACAAGATCAACACTCTGGATGCCAGCGGCAAATTTAATCCAAAAAGCGAAATTACCCGCGCCGAAGCAGCCGTCATGCTGTATAACGCTTTGGAATACCTGCAATCCGGCACAGCGCAACAAAGCTAACAGCTAGATACACAATGGCAGTCCGGGTGGGGATTCCCCACCTGAACTGCCGTTTTTTATTCTTCCTCACCGCTTAACCGGTTCAAGAACTGCAAGGCACGCAGATTCCTTGGATGCTTCAGCACCTGCTGTGGCGTGCCCTGCTCCAAAATAACGCCGTTATCCATCATAACCATCTGGTCCGCCACATCTGCGGCAAATTTCATCTCATGGGTGACGATAACCATCGTCATGCCTTCGGCGGCAAGCTGCCGGATCACCTTCAGCACCTCGCCTACCAGTTCGGGATCAAGCGCGGACGTTGGCTCATCAAAGAGCAGCACCTCCGGCTCCACCGCCATTGCCCGGGCAATAGCCACCCGCTGCTGCTGGCCTCCCGACAATTGATGCGGATAAGCATCCCCCTTGTCTGCCAGGCCAACCTTCGTTAGCAGCTCGATTCCCCGCTCACGCGCCTCCGCCTTCGGGCGTTTCTGGACGGTGACCTGTCCCTCCATCACATTGCCAAGCGCGGTCATATGCGGAAACAGATTGTAGGACTGGAACACCATGCCCGTCCGCTGACGAAGCGCCAATACCAAACGCTGCGGGACAGTACTTGTCGGTGTAAACTCAAGCTGCAAATCATCCAGCCTCAAGATTCCCCGGTCAGGCCGCTCCAGCAGGTTGAAGCAGCGCAGCAGCGTTGTTTTGCCGGAGCCTGAAGGCCCGATGATCACCAGCACTTTGCCGTCCTCGACGGTGAGATCTACCCCCCTCAATACATGCAGCAAACCGAAAAATTTATGCACATCACGGATTTCAATCACGGAATATTCCTCCTTATCTTGCCGAATAACGGTCAAGCCGATTCTCCAGGTAGTTTTGCAGCACTGACAGCACGGAACAGAACAGCAGATAAAATAAGGCAGCCTCGGTGTACAGGAGCAGCGGCTCATAGGAGGCTGCAGTTATTTGCTGTGCGGTTCTGAAGATTTCCACATAAGTAATCGTTGCAGCAAGCGAGGTATCCTTCACCAGACTGATAAAAGAATTCGACAAAGGCGGAACCGAAACACGCGCTGCCTGGGGCAGAATGATCCGCCGAAGCGCCTGGCCGCGGGTCATTCCAACAGAAAATGCCGCTTCCCATTGGCCTCTTGGAATGGACAGTACCGCAGCCCGCACAATCTCGGAGGAATAAGCGCCTACACTGAGCGTGAAGCCAATCGCAGCGGCAGTAAACGGATCGAGGAGGATGCCCACTGCCGGCAAGCCATAAAAAATGATGAACAACTGAACCAGCAGCGGTGTTCCCCGAATGATCCATACATAGAAACGTGCAATCAGCTTCGGCAGCGTCCACGGCGAAAGCCGGATGAGTGCGGTACACACGGCAAGCAGCAGTCCCAGAATGAAGGAGACTACAGCCAGCGGAATGGTAAAAGCCACCCCGGCTTTCAGCAGGGGCAGCATGGAATCGAGGAAAATCTGTATTTTGCGGTCATCCATTCGGCAGACATCCTTCCCAAGGGTTCAGGGTTTAGGGGCCACCCCCAAACACAACGCTTATTATTTGGATACATCAGCACCGAAATATTTCTCGGAAATTTTCAGGTACGTCCCATCGCTTTTCATGGCTGACAGTGCTTCGTTTACCGCCTTCACCAGCTCTTCATTGCCTTTCAGGAAGGTGGCCGCGCTATGTGAGCCTGCTGCGATCTCATCGACAACTTTAATCTTCACATCCGGTCTCTGCTTTTTCAGATCCAGATAGGACAGACCATCATTCACGGTTGCATCAATCCGGCCCGAGATCAGCAGGTCAATGGCCTGGCTGAAACCCTCAATAGCCACAATCTCAGCACCGTTCTCGCGGGCGATAGCGGATAGATTGCTGGTCAGCGACTGGCCAGCTTTTTTGCCTTTCAGGTCTGCAAAGGATGTAATGTCTTTGTTCTTCTCGCTGACGATCAGCACTGCCTTGGAGACAATGTACGGATCAGAGAAATCATATTTGACCTTGCGTTCTTCCGTAATTGACACTTCGTTAAAGATCACATCAAACCGCTTGGCATCCATACCAGCAAAAAGCCCATCCCACTGGGTTTCGAAAAACTCCGGCTTAACCCCTATCCGCTTGGATACCTCCCCGGCGATTTCCACATCAAATCCGGTCAGCTTGCCGGAGGTATCATGAAAAGTGAAAGGAGCGTATGTTCCTTCGGTTCCAATACGCAGCTTGCCGCTTGCTTTTATAGTCTCAAGGCTGTTCCGCCCTGCCGGAGCAGTTGTTGCTGTACCTTCGCTTGCCGCAGTAGACTGCTCTGCCGCATTGTTGCTTGTGTTGTTGCCGCAGGCCGCCGCCAGTATCACCGCAAGCAGCAGCATTATGGTCAGGCTTATTTTTTTCATGATTGATGTCCTCTCTCCTCTGAATAATCCTTGGGATTAGCATCCCCAATGACAGGCGGATCACTCAACTCGTCCGTTGACATCAAGCCTGAATATGATATATTAAGTAGCAATTGTGAATTCAATATCGACCTGTTATTTCACTAGGGGAGTCTGCCGACTGAGACGAAGCCTTAAGCTTCGGACCCTTGGAACCTGATCTGGATCATACCAGCGGAGGGAAGTGGAACAGAATGGCTCAGCGGTACCGCTTTATGCTGTCTGCCTGAACCTTTCGGACCCATTTGTCTCCTCCAGAGACGGATGGGTCTTTATTGTGTCCATTAAGTATCGCTACATACGAAGGAGGCTTTGCTTGCATACGAATATGATCTCTATTACTGACCTGATCTATTCTTTTGAAGCATCACCCAAGGCTCCGGTATTCTCCGGGATTTCTATGAACGTCATTCAGGGCGAATTCATCTCCATTGTCGGGGCCAGCGGCTGCGGCAAAAGCACGCTCTTCAAGATTATTGCCGGGCTTCTGCCCCATTCCGGCGGTGAGATCAGAATTCACGGACAACTCTCCGGGGAGCCTTCCTCGCGATTGGGGCAAGTTGCCTATATGCCGCAGCAGGACCTGCTGCCCTGGCGGACTGTGCTGGACAACTGCCTGCTGCCTTGGGAGCTGAAGCAGATTGGCAGTAAGGCCGAGGCTGCAACGCAGATCCGTGAAATGCTGGCCCGTTTCGGCTTGGCGGGAACAGAGGCAGCCTATCCCGCAGAGCTGTCCGGCGGGATGCGCCAGAGGGTTGCTCTGCTGCGCACGCTTGCCGCCGGGAATGAACTGCTGCTGCTGGATGAGCCCTTCGGGGCGCTGGATGCGATTACAAAGCGCGAACTGCACCGCTGGCTGCTCTCGCTGTGGAGCAGCCTGGAGAAGACAGTGCTGTTCATCACGCATGATCTGGAGGAGGCTTTGCTGCTCAGCGACCGGATCTATCTGATGTCCGGCGGGGCAGGCGGCGGCTTGCAGGAGCTGGCTGTAGATTTGCCGCGCCCGAGACATTACAAAATGAACTATGAACCGCAGTTTGTCGCCCTGCGGGAGGATTTGGAGCGGAGGCTGCATGAAAGCCGCATGGTGTAGAAAAGCATTTCGCAATTACGGGCCTTTTGCTCTGCTGGCAGTGTTTACTCTTGTCGCCTGGGAGACCGCAGCGCGCCTGGAGCTGATTCCCTCGTTCATCCTTCCAGCTCCTTCATCCATCTTCATGGCGCTTGTCCGGCAAAGAGGGTTGCTGTTCGGAGTGCATTTGCCCGCGACGCTGGAGGAGGTACTGCTCGGGTTTGGCCTATCGGTAAGCTGCGGCTTGCTGCTGGGGACGGGGATGCACATGTTCACTCCGCTGGAAAAGGCGCTGTATCCCCTGCTCGTTATCAGCCAGACGGTTCCGCTGATTGCATTGTCGCCCATTTTTATTATGTGGTTCGGCTATACGCTGTGGAGCAAGGTTGCGGTGGTGTTCCTGACTGCCTTTTTCCCGGTGGTGGTGGGGACCTATGACGGTCTGCATAAAAGCGGGGCGATATACCGGGAGCTTCTGCTGACTCTTGGCGCGAACCGCTGGCAGATTCTGCAGAAGACGCAGATTCCACCGGCGCTGCCTGCTTTTTTCTCAGGACTCAAGCTCTCCATTGTCTATTGCGTGATTGGCGCAACCATTGGCGAATGGCTGGGCGGCTCTAAAGGTCTTGGTTATTTCAGCCGCCGGATGGCCGGAAATCTGCAAAGCGCAGAAATGTTCGCCGCCGTTGTCCTGCTGTCCGCGCTCGGTGTCACCTTGTTCTTAAGCATAACCTTGCTTGAACGGATCATTTTGAAGAAAAGAGGTATTTATCGGTGAAAATCATCCGCTACGTAAATTCTGTGAGGAAAAGGAAGCTGCCCCTAGCTCCCCTCTTGTTGCTGTTGTGTCTTGGAGTTGCTGCCGGCGGCTGTGGGCCAGCCAACAGTACTGCCCCTTCCGGCTCCGCTGCGGCCAAAGAAGGCGCTCCGCGCCACAAGCTCACCATCATGCTCGACTGGTATCCGAATGCGGTCCACACCTTCCTGTATGCCGCTCAGCAGAATGGCTATTTTGCCGAAGAAGGCCTGGACGTGGATATCCAGATGCCCGCTGACAGCAATGACGCCCTGAAGCTGGTGGCCGCAGGAAAAGTTGATCTGGCCCTAAGCTACCAGCCGCAGGTGCTGATGGCCCGCGGAGAGCAGATTCCGGTCAAATCCGTTGCCGCCATCGTGAGGCATCCGCTGAACCACCTGATGGTTCCGGCAGACAGCGGGATCAAGAGCCCTAAAGATCTGGCGGGCAAAGCGGCCGGTTATTCCTCCGTTCCGCTCTATGAAGCGATGCTCAAAACTATGGTTCGAACCGATGGAGGCGATCCTGCCGCCGTCAATCTGATTGATGTGGGCTTTGACCTGATTCCCGCCATTTCCACCGGACGGGTAGACGGGATTATCGGCGGCTTCATTAACCATGAGCAGTTGATTCTGGAAAAGGAAGGCCATCCTGTAACCTCCCTAGATCCGACAGCTTATGGCGTACCCGACTATTATGAGCTGGTGCTTGTCGCCAGCGAACAGGGTCTGCAAAATTCGAAGGCCGATATCCAGAAGTTCATTAACGCGGCACGCAAGGGACAGAGGTTCGTCCAAGAGCAGCCGCAGCAGGCGCTGGAACTGCTGCTGGCGCATGAAGACGCCACAGCCCCGCTCGACAAGGACATTGAAGCTGCAAGTCTGGAAATTCTGCTGCCGCTGATGGATGCAGGCGATGTGCCCTTTGGCTATCAGGACCCTGAGTCCTGGGACAAGGTGCAGAAGTGGCTGAGTGACAACGGGCTGCTGAACGGAGAGGTCAACAGTCAGGAGGCTTTTATTAATTTGTAAGGCGTATGCTTCCGAAGCGAGTTTTGTACGAAGCTGATCTGGGATGCGTATGCTAACAAAACTAAGCATATGCTTCCGAAGTAAGTTTTGCCGAAGTGATTTCAAGAAGTAACGCTAACAAAACTTTTAAGGAGTGATAATCATGTCATTTTTATCAAAGGTACGGGAAAGCAATCCGCTGGTGCATAACATTACGAATATTGTGGTCGCAGGCTTCAGCGCGAACGGGCTATTGGCCTTGGGCGCTTCGCCTTTTATGGCCGATGCGCATGAAGAAGTAGCAGACATAGCGGCTATGTCAGGAGCAGTCGTGCTCAACATAGGTACTCTGAACGACTATGCCATCAGCTCTATGCTCCTGGCCGGACAAGCCGCGAACCGCCATCAGGTGCCGGTGGTGCTTGATCCGGTGGGAGCCGGAGCTACCGCTTACCGTACAGAGGTTACGCATAAGCTCGTGAACGGCATGCAGATTACCGCGCTGCGCGGCAACGTTGCTGAGGTGGCCCATGTTGTCGGGGAGAGCTGGAGCATTAAAGGCGTAGATGCCGGAGCTGGAGACGGCGATGTGGTGGCACTCGCGGTAAAAGCTGCGCGGAAGCTGAATTGTGTCGTGATCATCACTGGCAAGGAGGATGTTATCACGGATGGCAACAGCACTTATGTGGTCAGCAACGGGCATCCCATTCTGACAAAAGTTACCGGCACAGGCTGTCTGCTCAGTGCAGTTGTGGGCGCTTTTCTGGCGGCCAGCGGCGGAGTCTGGCTGGAGGCGGCAGCGGAAGCTCTCTCCTTCTATGGCGTGGCGGCCGAGATTGCCGCAGAGCGGACACACGGACAGGGTCCGGGCAGCTTCCAGTCTGAATTCCTGAATCAATTGGCGCTGGTGACTCCGGAAATATACTCCGGGCGCTCCCGTGTGCAGCGGCTTGCACAATAACGGCAGTCCGGCAAAGGAGACATTATGATGTCAAAAGTATTCAAGGCATTAACTGTCGCCGGCTCCGACAGCGGCGGCGGTGCCGGTATCCAAGCCGATCTCAAAACCTTTCAGGAGCTAGGAGTATACGGCATGTCCGCACTTACGGCAGTGACGGCGCAGAACACGCTCGGTGTGCAGGGTGTGTATCCGCTGGAAGCGGTGGCCGTTGCTGCACAGCTTGATTCCGTCGGAACTGATCTGGCACCGGATGCGGTCAAAACCGGCATGCTGTTCAGCAGCGGGCTGATTCGCGTGGTGGCCGACAAGGTCCGGCAATACGGCTGGACTAAGCTTGTGGTCGACCCGGTGATGATTGCCAAGGGCGGCTCCCCGCTGCTTCAGCAGGAGGCCGTACACGCGCTGATTACCTCACTGCTGCCGCTAGCCTTAGTCATCACACCGAACATTCCTGAGGCGGAAGTCCTCACCGGGATGACTATCACTTCTCTTGCCGGCCGCGAAGCAGCCGCCAAGCTTATTCATACAATGGGACCGCAATACGTGGTGCTCAAGGGCGGTCATGAAGAAGGAACCGCCCATGTGACAGACCTGCTCTATGACGGGCAGGCATTCGCTTATTTGGAGAGCCCGCGCATTCACACCCGGCATACGCATGGAACGGGCTGCACGTATTCCGCAGCGGTTGCTGCCGGATTCGCCAAGGGCCAGGGGATCATGGAGGCGGTTCACACTGCCAAAGCTTTTATCCAGGCGGCGATTGAAGACAGCTTGAACCTTGGGGCAGGACATGGACCAACGAATCATTTTGCTTATCAGAACAGACTTCGGGGGGTGCGGCCATGAACCGGATCAGCAGTGAACATATGCGGGGAATGTTGAAGCTGTATTTCATTATGGGCAGTGTAAATTGCCGGAAATCCCCACTGGATACCCTTGCAGCGGCTATTGAAGGCGGAATAACCATGTTCCAGTTTCGTGAAAAGGGGGCTGGCGCACTGACCGGACAAGCATACTTTGAGCTGGCGCAGCAGCTTCAGATGAGCTGCCGGGAGCATCGTGTCCCTTTTATCGTAAATGATGATATCGGACTGGCGGTTGCCCTTGATGCGGACGGCGTTCATGTCGGACAGAGCGATGCCCCGGCCCGCTCCATCCGCCAGCGTCTCGGAGCGCACAAAATCGTCGGCGTCTCCGCCCATACCCTGGACGAAGCGCGGCAGGCAATCGCTGACGGAGCAGACTACCTGGGAGTCGGTCCGGTCTACCCCACAATCTCCAAAGATGATGCCGAAGCCGTCCAGGGAACGGCTGTGATTGAGGAGCTGCGGCAGAGCGGAATCACCCTCCCCCTCGTTGGCATCGGCGGAATCACCGCGGCGAATACACCGCCGGTAATCAGGGCTGGCGCAGACGGCATATCCGTAATTTCGGCAATTGCCGGTGCGGAGGACATCAGCGGGGCAGCGCGGGAGTTCCTGCTGGCGATTAAGCTGTAGCCACGTCAGCCATAGCGTGTGGCCCCGCTTGGCTCCGTAAATAGCAAAAAGCACAGTTGCCTGGATATCAGCATCGGCGCTGTGCTTTTTGTTCCTTTTAAATAAGGCGCTATTCTCTCCATCTTCCCATTACAACCGTGTTGTAGTAGTTGCCGTCAGACAGGAGCTTGTCTTTTTGCAGCACGCCTTCGGCTTCGAATCCCAGCTTGCGGTAGAGGTTAATGGCGCTGCCGTTGGTCTCCAGAACATACAAGGACATTTTGCGGATGCCACTGGAATCGGCCCAGTCAATCGAGGCTTGCAGCAGATTTTTGCCGATGCCATATCCCCAATATTCCTGCAGCACTCCGATTCCAAATTCCACTTTATGCGCCAGCCGCTGTAAACTGCTGCCTTCACATCTGGAGAACCCGGCGATTCTGTCATTCACCAACGCCACCAGAAAAAGATTCCGGTCATTTGCGGTATCCGTGTGAATAATCTGTTCAAAGCCGTCTGCATCAATGTAGGCCTCACCGCGCACACGGTCCAGGTTCTCGGTCTCTCCATCAATTTGCAGCCGGACCTCTGACAGCTCCTGCGCATCGGCAGGTGCGGCTGATCTTATGGTGTAGCTTACTCCATTACGAGTGAATTGCTGTGGCTCAATCTTCATGCTGCGCTCCCTTCCCGTACATTAGTTAATTTACATCAGCCTGAACTAGGCGTATCATCCAGAAGGAAGCAACTAATTCTCAGAAGCTGGTGATCTATCGTGTCAAGAGGTTTCGGATCGGTGGGCAGCGGCGGCCACGGCAAACTGAAATTCGCTGATGATGAATTGAAGCCCAATCTGTCCAAAGCGCTGCTGCTGCGCATATCCAAATATTTCTTTCCATATTGGAAGCAGACGCTGCTGGTAATGGTTGAACTGATGGTATCCGCAGTACTGGGTCTGCTGCCGCCCCTGCTGATCCAGCAAATTATCGACGTAGCGCTGCCTGATAAAAACCTTCAGTTCCTCATACTGCTCGTTGCCCTTTCACTGGGTACGACTGTCGCAACCGGTCTGCTGGGTGTGCTGCAGAATTATTTGAATTCTTTTATCTCCCAAAACATTGTCCATGATATGAAAAACCAGATGTACCGCCATTTGCAAAGGATGCCCTTACAGTTCTATTCAGGTGTCCAGCAGGGCGAAGTGATCACACGCATGACGAGCGATATTTCAGGCGTTCAAGGTGTGTTCAGCAGCACGGTTGTTAATTTCGCCAGCAATCTGCTGATCCTCGCCGCCACTACCGGGACATTATTCTTCATGAACTGGAAGCTGGCAATCCTTGGAGTGCTTGTCGTCCCTCTGTTTGTCGTGCCTACCCGAAAAATGGGCAATGTGCGCTGGAAGCTGGCCAAACAAACCCAGGAAAAGATTTCCGAGCAGAATCAGTTGATCCAGGAAACGCTCAGCATCAGCGGATATCTGCTAATGAAGCTGTTCACCAAAGAAGCGGCGGAGTACGCAAACTTCACCACCATCAATGCTGAAGCAACACGTCTGCAAATCCGGGAATCCATGGCCGGACGCTGGTTCCTGATGGTGCTGTCCACCTTTACCAGTATTGGTCCGATGCTGATTTACCTGTATGGCGGTTATCTTTTTATTCAAGGCGAGCTGTCCATAGGGGCTATTGTCGCCTTTGTCGCACTGCTGGGCAGACTCTACGGCCCTGTGATGCAACTGACGAATCTGTATGTGGATATCAAGCGCTCTTCAGCGCTTTTTGAACGGATTTTTGACTATTTTGACATGGAGCCGCACATTGTGGATGAACCCCGGGCATTGCCAATCAGCGCAGCAGGCAAAAACATCGAATTTCAGAACGTTTATTTTGCCTACCAGCCGGATAAACCGGCCGTTCAGGGAATCTCCTTCACCGCTCCTGCCGGAACCCTGACTGCACTGGTCGGGCCCAGCGGAGGAGGCAAAACGACGATCACCAACCTCATTCCGCGCCTCTATGAGATCCAGTCGGGAGCGATCACCATTGGCGGCAGAAGCATTCGTGAATTTACGCTGGAGTCGCTGCGTTCACAGATTGGCCTAGTGACACAGGATACTTATCTTTTCAATGGAACCATTCTCGAAAATCTGTTATACGCAAACAGTACAGCCAGTGAACCGGAGATCATTGCCGCCTGCGAGGCCGCATACATCCATGACTTTATTATGAGTCTGCCGGAAGGTTACAGCACAGTAGTGGGCAACCGGGGAATCAAGCTGTCCGGCGGCGAGAAGCAGCGGATTTCCATTGCCAGGGTACTGCTGAAGAGCCCTCCGATTATCATTATGGATGAAGCTACCTCCTCACTCGACACAGCATCAGAATACTATATTCAACAAGCAATGCATGCCCTGCTGCGGGGCAAAACCAGCATCGTCATCGCCCACAGACTTTCTACGATCATGGCGGCCGACCAAATCCTCGTCGTTCAGGCCGGAACAATCATCGAGGAAGGCACACATCAGTCATTGCTGGAGAAAAATGGCGTATACAGAGACCTCTATGACAAGCAGTTTGAGCCAAAGGTGTTGAATTAGCCAGAACCCGGTTACTTGGACTCAAGGGTACGCAGCGGTTTCAGCTTATTCATCCAGCCGCTGATGTGATCATAGGAGCCTGCTTTGATCGTTTGCAAATAAGTGTCCACAAACCCGCCGTCTCCGGAGGTCTGTCCCGCAAGCTTATAGAACTCAGGAAAACGGGCCTTAGCTTCATCCAAGCGGTCCAACACGAGATAGGCATCAAGCAGCACTTCCAAGGTGCCTTCTGTTGGATCTGCCTTGTAATTCTTTTCCCCTTCCAGCAGTTGCTTTTCCCAGTATTGATTGGTTTTTGCGGTATTTGGAACGTATTGATTCCCCTTGAGTTCATACACGGCATATAAAGCCGGGCCGAGCGGTACCTGACCGGAATAAGGGCTTGCCAGCAGCTCCGGGCTGCCATCCTGATCCACATCCTCATAGTTCACCTGAACGTTATCCTGAACAGTAACCTTTATAGCTCCATCTATATTTTCCAGAATGATATAGGCCGACTCCGGGCGGTTATCCGCAAGACTGAACAGGAAGGTGGGCCGGTTGTTCTGCAGGAGTGAATGTGTCCAAATATTCTTTGCTTTATCTGAGATATAGCCGCCTTCGATCTTCAACCCGGCTTGCTGACTATCAAAAAGAACCTCTTGCTGATTAGCGATCAAAAATTGCGTGTAGTCAAAATCACCGTTGTTCCAGTAATAAACCTCGTAGGTCTGCCCGTCCAGCGGCACAGCTTCCTTATGAACGAACCCGGAGTATTTCTTCTCTATTGAATCTATTGACAGGTCCGGTGATGGTGATGCTGCCAGAGAGGGCTGGGCCGATACATCTGCTGAACGGGTGGGCGAAGCTGTAGCTGTTGCCGTTGCCACAGAAGTTTCTGCTGGGTCTGCTGTTGGTTTAGAACCGGATGACGAACACCCTGTAACTATCAATAAAGTAATAAAAAAGCTCACGTATTTTTTCATTTGGTTCTCCTCCACAACTATCTAGTCGTTTAAACGGTCCAGAAGCTCTGATAGTTCGTCGTTCCCCAGGTGTCTCCACTGCCCTCTTTCCAGTCCGTTCAAAGTAATATTCATAATGCGTATCCGTTCCAGGCGGAGTACACGGTAGCCCAGTTCCTTGCACATCCGGCGGATTTGCAGATTAAGACCCTGGGTAAGAATAATTCCGAATTGGGTTTTGCTTATCTTATAGGTAACGCATAGTTTGGTCCGGGTACCCAGAATTTCTACGCCTCCGGCCATCTTCTCCAGGAAATCTTCAGTCACGGGTTTATCGACAGTAACGACATATTCCTTCTCATGCCCATTCTCCGAGCGCATCATTTGGTTCACAATCCCCCCGTCATTGGTCAAAAGGATCAGACCCTCGGAAGGTTTATCCAGTCTGCCAACGGCGAAGATTCTGGAAGGGTATCCGACAAAATCAATAATATTCCCCTCCACCTGACGCGCCGAAGTACAAGTTATGCCTATAGGCTTGTTAAGCACCAGATATACAGGCTCTCTTTCGGCAATAGTAATGGGAGCACCGTCTACAGCAACAATGTCCTCCGGCTCGACATTGTCTCCTTTTTCACATACCCTGCCATTAATCGTAATCCGTCCTGCGGAAATCATCCTGTCGGTTTCTCTGCGCGGGTATAGGCCAGTTTCACTGATGTATTTGTTAATCCGCATGCTTACGCCCGCTTTCCTGTTCTCTAGATGAAAGACACCTGACTCGGAGTAAAATCAACCAAATCAGATGCCCATTAGTGATCATTTATGAGCAAATGGCCAATTTATTTGCCGCTCCCTGCTTTATTTCCATCACTGCTCTTGGCAGCGCCCGTTCCTTTGCCGCCCGCCACCCCGGAGGGTCTGCCTTTAGCTGGCTTTACAGGTTTTGCCGTTTTGTTCCAGCGGGTCCAGCCTTTGCTGCCTGTTCCTCTGCCTGTACCGCCGCCTTTACTTTTTGCCACAATATCACTCCGTCAGTATTCAGTTTTCGTCTTGCCCTGTTACATCTTACCATTACCCAGGTGATATGTCAGGTAAACACACAAGCAGCCTGCCAGAGAAGCTCCAGCAGGCTGCTTGTATACACTTACTATATGAGACCCAAGAATTACTTCGGCTGGATATAACCTTCAGCTTTCAGCAGCTCAGCGATCAGAACAGCACCGCCTGCTGCGCCCCGTACCGTATTATGGGACAGGCTGACGAATTTGTAGTCGTACAATGAATCCTCACGGAGTCTTCCGGCTGAAATCCCCATCCCGTTCTCAATGTCACGGTCAAGCCTCGTTTGCGGACGGTTATCCTCTTCGAAATAAGTGATGAACTGCTTAGGCGCGCTTGGCAGCCCCAGCTCCTGAGGACGGCCCTTGAAGCTGCTCCAGCGTTCAAGAATCTCTTCCTTGGATGGCTTCTGCTCAAAGGATGCAAATACCGCAGCCATATGTCCGTCAGCGACAGGCACACGGATACATTGTGTGGTGATGACTGGCTGTTCGCTTTTGACAATACCATTGTCGGTCACGCTTCCCCAGATCCGCAGCGGCTCCTGCTCGCTCTTCTCTTCCTCGCCGCCAATGAACGGAATTACATTATCAATCATCTCCGGCCAATCGGCAAAGGTCTTGCCGGCCCCGGAAATCGCCTGGTAGGTTGTAACGACAACCTTCGAAGGCTTGAAATCATGCAGTGCATGCATTGTAGGCATGTAGCTCTGAATGGAACAGTTAGGCTTCACGGCGATAAAGCCGGTTTCGGTTCCCAGACGTTTCCGCTGCTGGGCAATAACCTTGAGATGCTCCGGATTGATCTCAGGAATGACCATCGGAACATCGGGTGTCCAGCGGTGTGCGGAGTTGTTCGAAATGACCGGCGTTCCGGTGCGTGCATACGCTTCTTCCAACGCCTTGATCTCTTCCTTCTTCATATCTACGGCGCAGAAGATCAGATCCACATCTGCAGCCACTTCCTCTACTTTGGAGGCATCCTGAACCATGATGCTCTTAACCGCTTCCGGCATCGGTGTGGACAGCTTCCATCTGCCGCTTACCGACTCTTCATAGGTTTTCCCAGCCGATTTGGCGCTGGCGGCGATAGCCGTCACCTGAAACCAGGGATGATTCTCAAGAAGTGCAATAAAACGCTGGCCCACCATGCCTGTACCGCCGACAATACCCGCTCTCAACTTACTTGACATAAGAAATTCATTTCCTTTCAAGCAGCACGTCGATAAGTGCTTTTTAATAACCGATTATAAATGATATATGCAGCTTACACAATATGTGATTGTAAAGTATATGTTCCCATGCGCAGAAATGACTCACGTAGCTCCCAGACGTTTGGCCAGCTCGCCAAGATCCTGGCCTTTGAGTGCGCCTTCCACAAGTGCAGGCAGCAGAGCCGGAGTGCAGGCAAAGCAAGGTGTGCCGTCACGCGTGAGCTGCGCAGCCAACCGCTCGTCATAGGAAGGCTTGCCTTCATCCGACAAGGCCAGCAGTGTCATCGTGCGGACGCCCGACTGGCGCAGCTCACGCATCCGGCGCACCAGACCGGCCTGGTTGCCGTTCTCATACAGATCCGAGACAATAATAAACAACGTCTTCTTCGGCTCTTCAATGAACTGCTCGCAATACTTCACCGATTTGTGGATATCCGTTCCTCCGCCAAGCTGAATGCCGAACAGCATATCCACGGGATCATTGGCGCACTGCTCCGTCAAATCCACTACCTCGGTATCAAAAACCACCACACGGGTATTCAGTGCCGGGATGCTGGCGAAGATGGAGCCGATGACCGAAGCCCAGATAATGGAGCTTGCCATCGAGCCGCTCTGGTCAATATCTACAATAACGGTCCACTCTTTGCTCCGGCGAGCCCGGTCAAAATAAAAAAACCGTTCGGGGATCAACATCCGCCGCTCCTGATCATAGTGCTTCAGGTTCCGCTGAATCGTCAGCTTCCAATCCAGCCCGCTGAGCGAAGGGAGCGGGGAATGCTGGCGCTTGTTCAGCGCTCCGGTAACCGCACGGCGGATATCGGTTTCCAGCAGCTTGACCAAATCTTCCACCAGCGCCTTGACGAGCAGTCTTGCCGTATCCTTGGTCTTCTCAGGGATCTTGCCCTTCAGTGACAATAGCGTGCCCACCAGTTGAATGTCCGGCTTCACGGCAGCCAGCAGCTCCGGTTCAAATAACAACTGCTTCCAGCCCCGGCGCTCCATCGCATCGCTCTGAATGATCGACACTACATCCTCCGGGAAATAGCTGCGCACATCTCCGAGCCATTTGGAGAGATGCAGGGCGGCATGCCCGGTTCCTGCGCCTTTGCCTCTGCCGGAGGAAGACCCTGTTCCGCCGCCTCCGTCTGTATCATCATAGATGGCGGCAAGCGCCGCATCCATGATCAATTCTTCATCAGTCAGGCTAAGCTGGCCGCCTTCGCCATAACCTGACAATGCTTGTTCTGCTTCCCGGCCCAGAATGAGCCGCCAACGGGCAACTGTGCTCTCCTGCTTGTTCTCATTCCCCATCTAAAAATCCCCGAAGTCAAAATCATTCAAATCGTCCAGCATCTTGGCTTCATCCTCCTTCAGTTCTCCGGTGAGAATCTCAGCCGCCTGCTCCACATCCACACCCCACAGCTCGCCCAGCAGCTCTGAGATCATCGTCTTCTCGCGCGGCGAAAAGGTGCTGAACGCCCGGCGCAGGAACACCAGCGCCCGCTTGAATTCCTCATCCTCCAGAGCGTTGATGTAATCATTAAGCTGTTCCCAGAGGCTCATCCGGGACAGCAGTCCGTAGCGGTTGCGCATGGACAACCCTTCGAACCATCCTGCGCCGAGGTCAGCGGGAATCCCCGGGGACAAGCGGCGCGAGACCTCGGAGGCGACGTCTGCCGCCGAGATGGCACCGCGCTCCATCAGAATTGCACATGCAAAACCCGACAGCCGGGGATTACGGTCATCCCGCTCCGAGAGATGCAGCAGCTCTTGCAGCCATAATGCTTCATCCACCGTTTCGCTGTGCTCCAGCGAGATCACGTTCAGCTCATTCATGGCAATTAGCATTTTGCCGGCGGCATCATCATTGCAACTGCTGGCATCCAGCAGGAACAGACAGCCGCGCCGGAACAGCTCCTCCATGAGCGGCACAAGCGGGGCGGTGTCTACCTTGCGGATGTCGCCGAAGCCGATGATCGTTGCCAGCTCGCGGGCGGCTGCCGCTATCCCCACTACATCACGGCTGTCAACTGCGAGACTCTGCAGCACCCTGCTGCTCTCCTCCATCTGCGCGGTCATACCGCACTCACAGGCCAGCCGGATAAGCGCCGAGGCTTCGGCAATGGAGCGGCATTCCTGCAGCTTCTCACGCAGCACATAAGCAGCAGCCACCTCGACGGTCTCGCCGAGGAGGGTCGATTCCACGACCTGAATCTCCACCTCGGGTGACCACTGAATGATCCAGTATTCCGCCCATGTGGCTCCTTCCTGGCCGCTGGGTCTATTCTTGGCAAAAGAAATACCGAGCAGACCCAGCCTGTGGAACAGAATGGAGCGGTGCAAATCCAAATAGGCCGCCTCCTGGCTGGAGACTCTGCGGTTCTCTCTAAGGTCGAGCGACAGTTCGCTGGCTACAGTCGTTTTGTATTTCTCCAGCTTATAGCGCTTCAGCAGCCGGTTCAGGTCATCCTGGATCGGCGTCTGGCTGACGCCGTCGGCAAGGTTGCCGATGGCTGTCCCGACATCGACTCTTGCCAGTCCATCGGCGACGGCCGCCAGCTCGCCGTGCCCAAGCAGCGTCTGCGCGGCATCGCGCAAATCGCGCAGCGTAGGCGCACTCCCGCCGTGCAGCGCGGCCAGCGACTCCGCCAGCCGCACCGCCTCGATCACCTCGGCGGTGGAGCGGTGTGTACCGCCGCTGCGCACATGGCGGGCCACCGTGGACAGATAGAGATGCGGCAGCTCCTCAGGCCGTCCGGCCGTCATCGTCTCCCACATCATTTCGTAGTAATGCGGCGCTCCATTACCCGCGCCGTAACCGGACATCGTGGACAGCTTATAGTACGAGTATGGCATCAGCGTCAGCTTGGTGCTGCGCGAAGGCAGCCCCGCCAGCTCGGACTCAGTCATAACCTCCGATAAGCTGGCAAGCGCTGCCGCATGATAGGCGCCGCAGATGACCACAATCTTCCGGGGATCATGTCCGGCATCAATAGTCTTCTGAATCTGCCGCCGCATGTAGGCTTCGCGCAGCGCATTATACGCATGCTCCTTCGGCTGCTCAAGCTGCTCCTTGCCCTCCGACAGCTCACGCATCTGGGCGGAGAAGGAAAGAATCGCCGTCCGGTACGCTCCGGTATTGGCGTTATGCTCGAAATTACGCTCCCAGTACATATCATAATCATATTCTCCGGCGAGCCGGGCAATCCGGCTGTAGACGGATTCCGGTTCCTGGATGTCTTCACTCGCGGGTTCACCGGATTCCACTGCCTCAGGCTTCGTTCCCCTCCCTGAGATTTCTTCCCGCCTCATGGCATCCTGCAGACTTAAGGTAACGGAGGAAGGAAGATCAATAAATGCAGCTTCAGCCCCGTTCTCCTTCGCCCACTTCATGCCCTGATATTCCGGGGAATAGACGGCAAAAGGCCAGAGGACAGTTCGTACCGGCAATTCCTCGGTGAAGGCCAGAATTGCCACCGGAGGTTTCGTGACCTCATGCGTCAAATGACGGATTTCATCGGTCGCATCGCTTGGCCCTTCAATAAGCACTGCGGTCGGCTGAAGCTCATTCAGGTAATCCAGTACATGCTTTGCGCCGCCCGGAGACAAATGCCGCACCCCGAAAATATGTACTCCTGCTTCAGCAGTCGCCTTCACTCGTTCATCTCCTTACAGGCCTGATACAGGCCGCGCCATTCCGCTCCTTTTTTCTTCATTACATTATCAAGGTATTCCTTCCAGACCAGCTTATCCTTATCATCATCCTTGACGATGGCCCCCTGAAGTCCGGCAGCAAGGTCACTATTGGTCAGCTCCCCGTCGCCGAAGCTGGCCGCGAGCGCCATGCTGTTCGTCAAGAGTGAAATGGCCTCTGCCGTGGAGATCACCCCGGTTGGCGTTTTCACCTTGTCCTTCTTGTCAAGCGTCATGCCGCTGCGCAGCTCACGGAAGATCGTAACCACCTTAAGCAGCGCTTCGTCAGCCGGAACGGCAGCCTGAAGCTCATAAGAGGATGCGATTTCAGCGACTCGCTTCTTCACAATCGACAGCTCCGTTTCAATATCTGACGGGGCGGGCAGCACAATGATGTTGAAGCGGCGCTTCAATGCCGCCGACATTTCGTTGACTCCGCGGTCCCGCGTATTGGCTGTGGCAATAATAGAGAAGCCTTTGCGCGCTCCGGCTTCCTTGCCCAGCTCCGGCACCGAGATCGTCTTCTCCGACAAAATAGAGATCAGCGCATCCTGCACCTCTGAGGCGCAGCGGGAGATTTCTTCGAAGCGGGCGATCCCCCCGTCTTCCATCGCGCGCATAATCGGGCTTTTGACCAGCGCTTCCGGGGTAGGGCCGTTTGCCAGCAGCATGGCATAATTCCAGGAATAACGCACATGCTCTTCGCTTGTTCCGGCAGTTCCCTGCACAACCAGCCCGGAATTGCCATAGATCGCCGCGGCCAGATTCTCCGACAGCCACGATTTGGCGGTCCCCGGTTCACCGATCAGCAGCAGCGCCCGGTCCGTGACCAGCGTAGCCACCGCCATCTCGATCAGACGCGTATTGCCGATATATTTTGGCGTAATTACCGTTTTGCCTGCCTTGCCTCCGGCAATGAAGGTCAGCACTGCGCGCGGAGACATCTGCCAGCCTGCCGGAATTTTTCCGGTATCCTCCTTCTTCAGCGCTTCCAGCTCTTCACGATACAATATCTCTGCCGGCAGCCGCATATAGTCTTGAAGCTGCTCTTGTTTCGTTGACATGGACACCTCTCCTTTATATAAAATCTATATAAACTGACTATTGATTTACCAAATCGGCATTGGTCGTAACTGCGGGGAATGTTTGGACTTCCGGCCGCTGGTATGTTTGGAATTTCTGATTTTGAACCGCTGTCTGCGGTAGAAACCCAAACATAGCCTAATCATACGGCCAGCTTTCCTACGGAAAGCTCTCAGGCGGACGCTACCGCTCCGTAAGTATCCAAACTTCCCTCCACACTCCAACCTTTTTATGATTTTTTCAAGTTCAGCTTATAGCATCTTGTATAGTCATCAGAGCTTCTCTCAACCCGCCGCTACACTATGCTCCGCAGATGGATAATCAAATACTCCAGTTGTCTATGGCTTTCATATCTGTATTTCGGAAGCACCGCTTCTATGCGGCCGATATAGCCAGGCGGGAAACGCAGCATCTGATTAAGCAGGTAGTAATCGAACATATACGGATTGAACGACCTGTCATTCTCCAGGACATTCATCAGCAGTTCCTGACGCTCTGCCTCTGCCATACCCGAGCGTTCAAGCCCCATAAAGATATGATTCATAGCATCATGGCTGCGCCGTTTGCCCTGCTCCTGAAGCTTGTTCAGCAAGTAGCTGCGCACTCCATCATGATTGGGGCGTGCAAAGGCACACACCAGATCCAGCGAATTGCGTTCAATGAACCAGTCCAGCCAGTGCGGGTCCCATTTCGCGGCAATAGTCTCGGCTGACAGCATTTCACGTGCATAATACTCCCGCTCGCTCGACAGCTCCCAGCCTGCCTTATAGACAACACTCTCCACGTTGACAATCTGCCGTTCGATCGTTTCCAGAAGCTGCTGGGCACGCTGCCCCGCATTCTTGGCCAGCTTGGATTTCAGCTTGTTCATCATCGTGCCGCCGAACTCCTTATACAGGTCCGCAGGTGTCAAGAGCTGCTGCGCTGCCCGGAAATAATTCGGCACATAGCGGGAATTCAGCTTCTCCAGCTCCTGCAGCTCCGCAAGTGCCGGCTCAGACGAAGCTAGCTCCTTATACAGCGCCGCCCGATCCATCAGCGGCATCCAGCCAAGTGAAGAGAAGCGGTGATATTCCGCGATGACGTAGCTATAAATTTCATCGAGCTGTGGATTCCGCTCCTCATAAAGTGCTGTCAGGAAAGGCTGAATTCCTTCCCAGACAGCCTCAGTTTTTTTCTTGTCCCCATTCTCCACCGGAGCCTCGCGCAGCTCCTCCATAAATAGAGTGGACAGCCTCGCGCCAAGCTCTGCGGATGGCCATTCAGCCAAAGCAGCGGCCACCAGCGCCCGGTCCTTCTTGGTGTTAAAAGCTTCAAACAGCCTCTCCCCACCCTGCGGTGAGCCGCCTGCCGCCAATGCCGCAAACGCCGCCTCGCGGATCACCTTTTTCTTATCCATAGTCCATTCCAGCAGATTGGAGGTGTACTCTTCATGACCGCCAAGGCATTCGATCGCCGCTACCCGGATATCGTCGCTGCCGCTTTCAGCGGCTTTGAAGATTTCACCCAGCAATCCGTCCCCGCCTGCCTTGCCGATCACCTTCAGCTTGCGCACCTCGCTTCGGCCGCCGGCCGGATTGAAGGTTTCCAGCAAATAATCGGCGATAGCCGGGCCATAAGAAGGGAGAATTTCCGTCATGGCAAAATCGGCAATTTCTGCATAAGGATCGCTTAATGCCGCAATTGCCAGCGGAAGCAACCGTAAATCCTGAAACATCCCTTCCTTGAAGGCATCAACAACAATCTCATGTCTGCCGCCTCCGGTTGTAGTCAGGGCCTGCCGAACTGCGGCCAGCTTTCTGTAAGGCAGCTTAGTTTCCAGGGCAAAGCTCCGGGTCCGCAACGCTCCGGGAGTTCCGTCAGGAGTGGTTGCTCCCTGTGTATAGAGCACAGATTCCAGCAGCAGGGTCAACTCCTGCAGTTGAACGGCCGGGGCAGGCTCCTGCCCCCCTGCGGGTTCGAGCAGGGAAGAGATGCCCTCGCCAAGCCGTTTGAAGACCGCGGCCCGCTCTCCAAGCTGCTGAAACTGCGGAAGCAGCCGTTTCAGGCGGAAGTCTCCGGCGGCCAGGTCACTGCCGGCAATATATAGCCTTCTGACCTCTTGATGAAGCTCTTGCAATAGTGCTGTACTCATGGGCTATCCCCCTATAGGTATATATAAGAACGGAATATATTAATACAAAAGCCGGGTCATCCCTGCATCTTTTATAACAGTTAGCGGCTGTGCTACCAGACGTCCCTGATCCAGACGGTGCTCGAACATTACCAGAATATAACTGTCAGCCAGCGATGAAGCAGGCAGAAAAGGCAGCAGATTCACAGTGCCTTGCGGGAGCGACGGAATATCCTCAAGCACCAGAGAGGTGCCGGACTCGTCGGTGATCACGTATTGTCCGCTCTCTGCCACGCCCAAATTGGCCGCATGCAGCAGCAGCACAGGCGTTTTGTCACCGAGCGGATTCTTTAATTGATTTTTGACCTTCTTGACAGCGTCCGCATAGGAGCGGTGCGCTTTTGCCGACACAAGCGCTAAATCATCCGCCGAGACGGCTCTGCTCGTCATCTCCTCATAGCGGACCCTGGCATTCATATCGCCGGGATACTTGTACAGCAGAGGAATCCGGGCAAGCTCATTAAAGCTGTCTTCCTCCCGCATCAGCTTAGCCGCTTTGTAAGGGCGGTAGGTGACTGTCCGGTGAATCTCGCCGCTCGCAGGCTCGATCCAGTAACCCGCATCCACATATTCCTGACGGGCCAGATCATCATAGCTGTAGAAGGTCAGTTGAAGCAGCTCCACCGCTTCCTTCACCAGCCCGTATTCCTTCAGCTCGGACAATTGCCAGGCATGTCCTAGCCATTCATCAATTGTAGATTCATGATCCAGCGCCAGCTCCGGGTCCTCTGCTCTGGCAGTCAGATAGACCCGGCCCTTCTTGATAAAAGCATGAAGCCGGGTCAACTGCTCCATGGCATATGTATAATTCTCTTCAAGGTCCTGCCCGGCTCCAAGCAGCAGCGCAAGCCGGCGCAGCTCAATCTGCGCTCCGGACAAATAATAATTGCCGAGCTGCTTCACATGCTCCTGGATCATCTTGAGCGTCTTGCTGTCAATGGTGGATAATCCGCCGCGAATCAGGGACAGCACCAGCTTTTCCAGCAGATCCAGCCCTTCGAGCTGTGCGGTGATTTTTTTCTTGAGCGCGGACTTATTGACCTTCTTCGGCTTGCTCCCGCCGCCTTCGGCTGCCTGCTTCGCCTTGTTCTCCTCCCGCTTTTCCGCCTTTTCCCGTTTGGAAGCTATATCCTCCGGCACAGGTGCTGGCGTGAATGTCTGTCCTTCCGTATAAGCATAGAGCAGACCTAAAGCGTGCTTGCAGGGAAATTGACGGCTGGGACAGGTGCAGCGGAACACGGGACTCTCCGGCACGATGAAGTCCACAGAGCATTCATAAGGGGTCTTACCGCTGCCGGCGCACTGACCGAAGAGCAATTCGCTGTTCTCAGAAATATTCAGCTTAATAAAGCTCTTCTTGCGCACCAGTCCCATACCGTTCTTGATGGCGGCGGCGTTCGGTGCGAGTGAATCAACATAGGATGATGTGAGTTCAGGCAAATGGGTTTCCTCCCGACTGGATTAAGTGGCTGAACAGCCAGAATCATTGTCTTTTGCTGAAACATGTTCTGTCATTACCATAATCAGGGATAAGAGCACATGTTTGCATTCATCATAGCAAAAATGCTTGCCGGTTCCAATCCTGGGCACCGATTCATGGGAAAAATAGTCATATTGTCCCAGGTCACTTAGGACTATTGAGCATGGAAGCAAGCAAAAAGGGACTCCTAAGAGTCCCTGGTACAGCATCAGAGCTGAATCTGTGGGTGAGGTCATCCATTCGGGGGTTGGTGAAGAGAAAACGCAGCAGCGAAGTCAGCTCCTTACGGACAGGGGAGCCGTTATTTTCAAGAAAACGCCACTGTTTGCGGCTTAACGGACCTAGTGGCGCTTATCGTTTCTCCAAGGAACGTTTTGAAGCGGAATATTTCATCATAAGGCCCGTGGTGTCCGTAACTTCCCCAAGCCGTGACTCTCATCCCAATGAAGCGCACCACAGTCCGTAACCCCGGGCCAAACGCCAATTGATGAACGAACCCCGTCTGGGAAGGGGGACACCTGAAGGAGATCGCTCCACGACTTCCGTTCTTCGGGCATCCCGCGCCCCTATTCCGCCATTGTAAATCTGACGCTCTACCAGATTCGGGTTTTATCCAGCTTCGCGTGACAATCTATTTGAACCAGCCCTTTTCTTTGAACCTGGTAATGGCTTCAATCCGGTTGCCCACATCCAGCTTGTCGAGAATGACGGAAATGTAGTTGCGGACCGTTCCGGTTGTAATATAGAGCTGGCTGGCGATCTCCTTGGTGTTTTTGCCGTCGGCGATCAGTCCCAGCACCTCCTTCTCCCGCTGTGTCAAGGGGTTGGCTTCACTGCTGTAAGCCTCGTCCATAAGCTCGGGGGCATACAGCCGTTTGCCGGCCATCACACTGCGGATTGAAAGCGCCAGCTCCTCACTCGGACTATCCTTGAGCAAATAGGCGTCCACACCGGTTTTGACCGCACGCTCGAAATAACCGGCCCGGGCGAAGGTGGTCAGAATCATGATTTTACAGCCCGAATCCTTCAGTGCTTCCGCCGCTTCAAGACCGCTCATTGCCGGCATTTCAATATCCATGATGCAAATATCCGGCTTGTGCTGCTGGACCAGCTTTACGGCCTCCTCGCCGTTCCCGGCCCGGCCCACCACCTTCATGTCATCCTCCAGATCGAGGAGAGAAGCCAGTGCCCCCAGCAGCATGCGCTGATCTTCAGCAATTACAATTCTGATCATTGTCCCTCTACCTCCAGTTCAGCCTGCATAAAAACATTGGGCACCTTAATCACTATCGTTGTTCCTTCATCCACTACAATATCCATACTGCCGTTAACAAATTCAAGCCGTTCTCTCATTCCCTGCAGTCCATGCCCCTTATGCTGATTCATCACCCCAATACCTGCACCATTGTCCTGCACCCGGATAACCAAGTCGGTCCGAGAGGGTTCAATGAAGACCCGGCATACAGTCGCACCGCTGTGCTTCACCACATTGGTCACCGCTTCCTTAAGGCACATGCTCAGCACATTCTCGGTAATCAATGAGGTATTGGTCAGCTTCGGATTGCCTTCGAGCTGAAATTCAATCTCCGCCGCCTGCAGAAACTGCTGAATCCGGATCAGCTCGTCTTCGAACCGGATGCCCCGCATCTGCGTAACCATCTCCCGGACCTCCTTGAGCGCGCTTCTGGCCGTCTGACGGACATCGTTGATTTCAATAACCGCCTGCGCCGGGTTTTTATGGATTAATTTGCCGGCGAGATCACTTTTGAGACCGATCAGAGACAGCTTCTGCCCCAGCGTATCGTGAAGGTCGCGCGCAATCCGGTGGCGTTCCTCCATTTTGACCAGCTCGGAGATCCGCTTATTGGCATCCTCAAGCTGGCCCTGCAGCTTATCCTGGTTGTTGCGGTTATAAGTCGTCGCAGGCAGCAGCACTACAGCGATCATACTGACCAGAACGAACGGGAGCTGTGCGATAAATACGGGATTGCCTGTAATCAGCTCATAGTTGATTGCTACAATCGTCGTCAGCAAATGAATGGAATAGAAGGTGAAGAACCCGGCCCGCTTCTGAATATTTCCGATAAAAAAAGCCAGAAACAGCGCAAAGTACATATATCCGAACAGCAGAGTCATCGTAATGGAGACGAGAATCTGCACACTGGTCCAGAAGTAGACCACCCACCCTTTGGACTTGAACGATAGCACATAACAGGTGAAAAAGATCGCTATCATGATGACTCCAAATATCCACTGGTTCTGGTCAACGGAGGAAAAACGGAAGATGAAATAAAACGGCAGAATGTAAAAAACGACCCATACATAAGGGCTGAGACCTGTGCTTTTATGGAAAATGTGGTGCCACTTCTGCATGTCAGCCATCCTTTTTGCCAGCAAGTTTGTACCCCCATTCTAGCATAAACCCGATGGCAACAGGCAATATGCGCCAAAAAAGAGAAAGAGCAGCACCAGCTTCCGCTATTGCTGCTCTTCTCCATCTACTCGCTCTGAAGTCCCGGCTTGATCCGCTTCAAGCCTTCTCCCTGCTGCTTGCTCTGCCGCATTCTTGCCCTGATCTCCTTGAAGCTGACAAACGTTTTGTTCTCCTCATCCCATAGACGAAAACGCAGCGCCTTCAGGCTTGTGGCAATCGTAATGGTTGTGGCATGCTGCAGCGGAGGCGAGGCGTCGTGTGCCCGCTCCAGGTTGTAGTTCGGCACCTTCGGGCTTAAATGATGCACATGATGGAAGCCGATGTTGCCGGTGATCCATTGCAGCAGCTTGGGCAGCTTGTAATATGAGCTTCCTTCCACTGCGGCGGAGACATAACTCCATTCTGCTTCATGTTCAAAGTAGGTATCCTCGAATTGATGCTGCACATAGAACAGCCAGATTCCAAGAAAGCCGGAAAGGAATACAATGGGGAGCTGCACCAGCAGAAAAGCCTGCCAGCCGATGGCCCAGATCAGCAGCCCGTAAAGAGCAGCGATCAAAACATTGGTCAAATAGGTGTTCATCCGCTCCTTGCGTCTTGCACCTTTGGCATTAAAGCGGTATAGAATCACGAATACAGCAATTGGACCAACCACAAACAAGATCAGCGGATGGCGGTAAATCCGGTAGTACAAGCGTTTCCATGGATTCGCAGCCGCATATTCTTCCACGGTCATAATCCAGATATCGCCGATGCCCCTTTTATCGAGATTGCTGCTCCCGGCATGGTGAATTGAATGGCTATGCTTCCACTGGCGGTAAGGCACAAGCGTTAATACGCCCGTAATCGTCCCGAGGATATCATTGGCTTTGCGGCTCTTGAAGAATGAGCCATGACAGCAATCATGAAAAATAATAAAGGTGCGGATCACAAACCCCGCCGCAGGAACTGCAAACAAGAGTGTCAGCCCATAGGATACGGAAAGGCTGAAGTATGCGGCTGCCCACAAAAGCGCCAGCGGCACCAGTGTGTTCGCGAGTTGTCTGATGCTCGAACCCCGGTCAATTTTCTCGTAGGGTGCCATGCTTTTCTTCAAGCTGGATAGCTGGGATGTCTGGTTAGTCATCATCTTGCCCGTTTCCTCCTCGGATGTATCCGGTTAAGGATGCATTCATCTAGCATCATTATAGAGAAGGAAATGTCACCCCGGTAAGACATAAACATCAATGATACAGCATGACAAATATCACATTTATTCAAATAGATTCTTCTTCATGAATTTTTTATTTTTGTAATAAGTTCATTACACCAATCCAAATAAAGCTGCTCATACCTTGCTCCAAACTGGATGACAGCAATACTGGAGAACATGGGATCGTGGGTACTGGACGATTTGAACTGCTCCGTCAGCTCGCTGATTTTCTGCTCATAGATCACCAGGCGCTCTTCATGCTGAGCCTTAATTTCCTCTAAACGTTCAATCATTTGTTCGGATGGAATCATCCACGAATTGTAGGCTTTCAGCAGAAAATCATCACGAACCTTATCTACTTCCTTGGGTTGGATGGTCCACTGGGCCAATGCCAATTGCCCTTCTTCTGTAATCTCGTATATCTTTCGGGCAGGACGATAGGTATGCTGCTCTACACCTGCCAATGCCACTAATTTATCTTTTTCCATCTTGGATAATTCGGGGTACACCTGATTGCTGCCAGCTTTCCAAAAAGGGGCAAAGCGATCGTTCATTTGCAGCTTGATATCGTAACCGCTCAACGGCTCCCGGGCTAATAATGAGAGCAACGCATAACGTATCAGACTCATGGGAACAACTCCTCTTAATTTATACTAACATTCATTCTAAACGATAAATAAGAATTTGTTCAGTGAAAGATATAGGTTAAGGTTAACTTTACAATTCCATTTTATTAAGTTAAATTTGTTATAGGTTAAATATGACCTATAAATTTCAAGGAGGAATTTTATATGAAAATTATTTTTCAGGACCCTACATTTTCGTTCGAATTACTGCGCACAATGAGTTACTCTTCTTACGGCGGAGCAGATGTTGGCGAATGTCTGTCCACTGCTTACCGGATTCAGGAAGGTGACTTTGAGAGCTGGTACACCGAGTGGAATAACACTGCAAACCGTATCCATTCTATTGCTACAGAGAGTATGGAGCGGGGACATCGAGTAAGTGCAAGAGAAGCCTTTTTGCGTGCCTCCAATTATTACCGGACTGCTGAATTTTTTTTGCATGGCAATCCACAAGATCCCCGTCTGCACGACACTTGGCAAAAGAGCAGGAATTCCTTTCGCCAGGCGCTTGCATTTATGGATATCTCGGTTGATCAGGTGAAAATTCCATTCGAGGGAACTTTTTTGCCTGGTTATTTTTATTATGTGGATCAACAGCCCCGATCTACATTGATAATCCATGGTGGATATGATTCAACGGGAGAAGAGCTATATTTTGGCGGAGCCTTAGCGGCATTACAGCGGGGATACAACTGCCTCACGTTTGAAGGGCCTGGGCAGGGTGGCGTTATCCGGGAGCAATCCATTCCTTTCCGCCATGATTGGGAGCATGTCATTACTCCGGTTATTGATTATCTGCAGTCCCGGCCGGAAGTTGATCCCTTGCGAATTGCATTGATGGGAATTAGCATGGGGGGATTCTTGGCGCCTCGAGCCGCTGCCTTTGAACACCGGTTAGCTGCCTGCATTGCGAATGACGGATTGTTTAATTTTCAGATCGGGGCCTTTAGAGGTTTAATGAAAGAGTCGGAGAGTCTAGATCAATTCTTTAGCAAGTTGATGGAGAGCAGCACGCAATTCCGCTGGGCAATTGAGAATGGAATGTTCACCTTTATGGCGGCAACCTATCAGGAGCTCATAGATAAATCAGAGCCATTTACGCTGGAAGGCGTGGCACAACATATTAAATGTCCGGTGCTAGTGTGCGAAGCGGAAAATGATCACTTTTTCCACGGTCAGCCACAAATGTTATATGATGCATTGAGCTGCCAAAAAACCTACATGCGATTTACCGCAGAAGAAGGCGGAGAGGAACACTGTCATTTCGGAGCGCTGCAACTGTTTAACCAGCGAATTTTTGCGTGGCTGGATGACGTCATGAGATAGGTAGAAGAGTTTATTTCTCTTTAAAAACCGATAGGGCTGTCCCAAAATCTGGAACAGCCCGCAAATTTGGAGCTTCAACGATCCAGTCTGACATCTGTCACATTCATTAGGAGGACATGGATCGTACAGACCTCTTGTCCTTCTTCCGGAGCATTGGCAGCAGAACCAGCATCGCGATCAGGAACAGCACTCCGCTTCCGGCAAATACCGTGAACAGCGAGAAGAGTTCCTTCAAATACCCCGCAATAGACATGCCGATGACCATAAAACCCATAAACAAGGGACCCATAATACCGCCAACCCGCCCCATATAAGCACTCTCCGTATTTTGCACAAGCAGCGTATTGATGCCAATGTGGATGCAGGGATAAAAGAATCCGGCCAGCGTCTGAAGCACAATGGTCAGCACAACCTGGTGTGACCAGCCTACGCCTATGGTTCCAAAGGCACTCGCAAGCAAGCCTGCAGCAAGCATGATTTGCGGCTTCACCTTGTGGCCGGCTGCCATAATGAGCGCACCTCCGACCAGCATGGAAGCCCCATTCGCCATCATCACCCATTGCAGGAATCCGCTGTCCTTGCCCAGATTCTCGATAATGACAAACACGCCAAGCGGTTGAATCAATCCCGCCGCCAGCCCTGCGAAAGCAAACGCTGCTCCCAGATTCTTCAGCACGCTGCTGGAGCGCACATAGCGCAGTCCCGCTGCCACCTCTGCAATAATCCCGCTCCGCACCCCTTCGCCGCTCCCGGTTGCATCCTTAGGCAGCCTGCTGAGAATCAGCGCCGAGCCGGTAAACATTGCCGCCATAATGACCAGAGAGACCTCAATCCCGTAATGCTGATAAATATAAGCACCCACCACCGGACCAATTACCATAAAGAATGCTGTCAGCGACTGGAACATCGCCATCACGCGCTGAAGCTGATCTTCCGGCACATGCTGCTTGAAGAGCTTCATCGCCGAAGGCTGCGAGAACTGTGATAGAACAGCGGAGGCAAACGTAGCCAGCAGCAGAACTCTCCATGACCCCCCCGCCACCACGAGAAGCACAACCAGGACAGACACCGCCGAGAGCCCATCGCTTAGGATCATCGTTCTTTTCGGACGCCAGCGGTCAGCGAAGGTTCCCCCGACAATCGCAAACAGAAAGATCGGGGCATATTCTGCCACTGAAATCAGGGATACATAAAACGGGTCATTATTTGTAATTTCTGTTACATACAGCAGAATGGCAAAATTCCGCACCCACACACCAAGCTGCAGCAATACTCTGGACAACACTATCGTCCGCACATACCTGTTCCTCAACACTTCAATATCCCTCCAACAAAATAAACATATTGTCGATACGTCTATTAATATATAGACATTTAGTTATTTTGTCTATATTTAATTAAACAAACATCTAATTTGTTTATTTTTCAGCTCCGATTGGACGCAAAAAATCCTTTAGGCCAAGCGCCGGAAACATAACTGGACGCTTCACATAAAGGATAGATTGTGATTACTCGTGCTTATTGGCAAGTAGAGGTTAGTTCGCCTGCTGGGCATGCTCCTCGCGGTATTCCGTCGGCGTTTTTCCGGTTGCTTTTTTGAACACCTGGGTAAAGTAGCGCGGGTCCTGATAGCCGACCAGCGGCGCTACCTGATAGACCTTAACATTGCTGCTGCCCAGAATATATTTGGCCTTCTCCATCCGGCAGTGGGTCACGAACTCCAGGAAGGTATAGCCGGAGATTTGCTTGAACAGTGTACAGAAATGGCTGATGCTCAGATCGGCCACCTCCGCGACCTCTTCGATGCTGAGATCCTTGTGGTAATTGGCCTCGATATACCGTTTGGACTTCTCCACCACGCTCCGCCCGTCCTCACGGGAGGTTGTCTTGCTGCTCTCCAGCATCCACTCGCGGAATTCGATCTTCAGCGCGGCAATCATGGAGGAGAGCGTACCCAGCCCGTGCAGTCTGCTGAGCAGACCCTCCAGCGACCAGTCGGAGTGCATATTCAAGTGCTCGAATTGTCTGTACAGCACAACGATCATTTCAATAATCAGCCGCTCGGCCAGCTCCTGCGGAAGACTCTGGGCTTCAATAAAAGCGGCCATTTCATCGAACAGACCCAGCATCCGCTCCAGATTCAGGGTACGGATACTCTCGATCAGCGCAAGCTCCAGCTCCTTTGGATACTTCACCTCCCGGCTGCCGCTCACCGGCGTCTCCTCATCAATGAACACTCCCGCCTGACCAGAGTAGAAGCGCTGATACAGGGCTTTGCTGGCGAGCGGGTACACCGTGCTCAATTGGTTAATCCCCCGTGTGCTCCGGCTGATTCCGACTGAGCAGACCAGCTTGGAATATCTTTTGATGCCGGCAATCAACTGCTCGCCAAGCTCTCTTTTAACACTGCCAAGACTCCCGGGAAATAGCAATATCCACTCTCCATTATAGAAAGGGAAGACGGAGAGCACGCCATTCTCTAGCGACCATTCTTCAAGAATATTACGCACCGCGAACAGCCAGAGCCGTTTCTCCTCCGCACTCCACTGTGCCGTAAGGGCCGAGTAATCGTCCAGACGGACTACCGCCATGAAATATTCACCCTCCAGCTCGCTGTTCTCCAGCCATTTCAGGTGCTGCAGCGGCCGCGGATTGCCCTGCGTAAACTCAGCGAGCATCCGCTCCCGGGCCAGCATGGACAAGGTCTGCACCGAGAGCAGCATCTGTTCATTTTCTTTCTGGCGGTCGAGCTTGGCTTTGGCCCGGGTCAGCATTTCCGTCAATTCATCGTGATCAATCGGCTTCAGCAAATAATCAAATGCACCCTGCCGCAACGCCTCCCGGGCATATTCGAATTCCCCGTAGCCGCTGATGAAGATAAAGATCAGCCGGCTGCTCCGGGGCAGCACCTCCTTCATCAATGCGATGCCGTCAATAACCGGCATGCGGATATCGCTGATGATAATCTGCGGCGCCGTCTCTTCAATTAACCGCAGCGCCACTTCCCCGTTCCTCGCTTCGCCCGCGATTGTCAGGCCCAGCTCCTCCCACGGAATCGCTACCTTCAAACTGCGCAATATGATCGGCTCATCATCCACCAGCAATACTTTATATTTCTCATGTTGAGCACACATCTCAGGGCACCCCCCAGGTTTATTGAATGGTCGAGCTCTGAATCAAGTTCCAGTACTGCTTCGATGCGGACTGCAACTGCTCCAGCGCCTGATCCGCCTGCAGCCCACCATCAATCATCTCTTCAATGACACTCAGGAATGTTTTCTTGACCTCCGGCGACATCAGATTGTCATACGGCACGAAGCTCATCCGGTTGTCTTCCATGATCCCCATGACCTGGGCAAATACCGGGCCCGTCTTCTTAGGATCAAAGGGAATCCGCATAGATGGAATTCTTAAGCCTTCATAGACAATCCGCGTCTGGATTTCCTTGGTATAAAATCCCTTGAGCAGCGCAAGCGCCGCTTCCCGCTTAGCTCCGCTCAGACTGGAGGAGAGTCCGATCCCAATCGTATACCCGCCCGCCATTGAAGGCTCTTCTCCGCTCTTTAGGGCGGGGAAAGGAATTACACCCACCTGATTCTGAAAGTCAACAGGGGCGGTGTCTCCAGAGAACAGGTTAATGTCCCAGTTCCCGTTCAGATACATGGCGGCTTTCCCGCTGGTGAACAGCATGACTGCATTCTCCGTTGACAGATCATTCGATGAAGGACTGAATGCCCCTTCGGATATCCACTTATTAAGATGCTTAAAGGCCTCTGTATACGCGCTGTTCTGAAAGCTGGCTCCATCCTTCCCGGTGACCAGCTTCTGGATCAGGTCGGGTCCGGCATAACGGTCCATTAAATAATGGGCGAATATTCCGGCGGGCCAGCGGTCCTCATTTCCGAGCGCAAAAGGAATATAACCGGCCCTCTTCAATTGCAGAATCGCCTGATCCAGCTCTTTAACCGTCTCAGGAGCTTTAATCCCCAGCTTACCAAAAATATTTTTGTTAAAATACAGCGGCTCTGCATTCCCTTCGATGGGCAGCCCGTAAATATGATTGTTAAACGTCCATAGATGAAGGTCCTTGAACTGATTCTTCAGGCCGTTCTCCTCAGTGAACTCCGTTAAATCCATGAGCCGGTTGGAACGCACATAAGGCTCGATCTCCGCACCCCCGAAGAGCACAAACATATCCGGCGGCGTTCCTGTAACCATCTCGCTTTTGAGCTTTTGCTCGCGGTGGATGGTCTGGTCCAGGCCCTCAAAATTCACTTTCACATTGGGATGCGCCTTCTGGTACTCCTTCACAACCTCCTCGAAGATCGCCAGCAGCGGCCGGTCATGCTCCTTGATCCAGAAATGGCGGAAGGTCAGCGTTATTTTCTCCTCCGTGCTGCTCTCAATCGGTTCTCTGCCCCCGTGCAGAATATAAAACACCGCGCCTGACATCAGCATAATGTAGAGGAATATCCAGCCCCATTTGCTTAGCCACCTTACGGCTCTTTGCTTCTTTTTCATCCTGCGTCCTCCTGTCATGGCTGAATTTTCGGTATACGGATGCAGATGGTCGAACCGAAGCCCGGGGATGAACAGACTATAATGCCATAGGGATTGCCGAACCGGATTTTCAGGCGCTCATGCACATTTTTCAGGCCCACGCCGCTGTCGCTGTATTTCTTCGGATTACTCGGTTCCTTGTCCCACAGACTGGTTAGGGTTACAAGATCAAAGCCCGGCCCGTTGTCCTTGACGATAATGATGATATCCTTCCCGGTCTCCTCGGCTTCGATGGTGATCACACCATGCTCCTCCATCTGTTCAATGGCGTGGTATAAAGCGTTCTCTACAATCGGCTGGACAATCAGCTTCTGCGTCCTTAGATTTTTTAACGAATCGGGAAGCTTCAGCGCATAGGAGAACTTGTCTTCAAAACGGAACTTCTGGATATCGAGATAATGGCGGACATGCTCAAACTCCATTTGCAGCGGAATCAGCTCCTGATTCTGGCTAATGCTGATGCGCAGCAGCCTGCCGAGCGAGACAACCATTTTGCTGATATCCTTGTTGCCGGCCAGCACTGCCATAGAGTTGATCGACTCCAGCGAGTTATAGATAAAATGCGGATTAATCTGCGCCATGAGCGCCTGCATTTCCGCTTCCTTCTTGCGGCCCTGCTCGGTCTGCACCTGCCCGATCAGCTCGCTGATCTGTGAGCTCATCCGGTTAAAGCCGTCTATCAGTGAATCGCTTTCATCATCGGCATGCAGCGGCATCGAAATCGGTGTGAAGATCCCCTGCTTTACTCGCTTCATCCCATTCACCGCGCTGTTAATGCTGCGCACAAGCCTTCGCACGAAATAATGGTCGAAGAAAAAAGCGGACACCAGGGAAATCGTACCCAGAATAAGGGCGATGTTGCGGATCGACACCGACTCCGAGGAAATCAGATTCATCGGTGTAATGGCCGCCAAATACCAGTCCGAATTATGTGAAGGCAGGAAAGTAATCAGAGATTTCTCCCCTTGATAATAGTCAATGTAATAGTCCTTCTCCTGGGTATAATGATCTTGTAAAAAAGGAAAATCCGTGCGCTGCCCGATGTGTTCACCCGATTTGTCAAAGACGATATTCCCCTGCTTGTTGACAAGCAGTATATCTCCCTTCTTCAGCGTGTTGGCTTCCCAGAAAATTTGATCAAGCAAATCCGGCTTTACATACACGACGAGATACCCGATATCCTCCAGCGAATAATAATCCTTAATGATTCTGGCCTGTACCAGCACCGGGTTCCCTGAAGATTCGGAGCCGTTCTCCCCCGGACCGGACCAGACGGGCCGCCCTTCGGCGCTCTCCATGGCCCCATACCAGACCTGCTTACGCATATCCGCAAAGGACATAGGGGCGTTGTATTGATACAGCAGACGGTCCTTGCCGTAAAGGCTAAACGAGGTAATCATCGGATGATTAATCAGCAGGTTATTGATTTCCTGCTTGCGGTCATAGGTCAGCACAAAATCCGGCTGCTTCAGAGACTGCTGAATCGCCGGCTGTGTGATGGCCGAATTGGTTATGGAAGAAATTTCACTAAGCGCAAACTTCAGCTTGCGGTCCGTTTCGAGAAGCGAGATCCAATAGAAATTACTGGATTTCTTCTCCATAGCATTGGAAAAATTAACATACGTAACGCTTCCCATCACAATGACAGGGATGAACACGAGAAGAATAATAGCGAACAAAATTTTGCGCCGGAGCTTCATACACCCGTTCCCTTCCTCCTGCTGTCCTATGTCCTTATTATTCTTCACGGCAATCCCGATTTCCTTTTACATCCAAATAAACGTGTTTAGCTCTTAACCGCACCGGAGGTCAGTCCGGCAATAACCCAGCGGCTGAAGAGCAGGAAGACAATGAGCAGCGGCAGCGTAGCCGTAAAGGTAGCAGACATGATCATTCCATAATCCAGACCGTCACGGTTGCTGAAGAGCTGCTGGAGCGCAATCTGAATCGTAAAATGCTCCTTGTTCTTGAGAACGACCAGCGGCCAGAAGAAATCATTCCATACGGTCATGAAATTCAGAATGCCGAGCGTAGCCATCGCCGGGGTAATGACCGGAATGGCGATGTTCCAGAAGATACGGAAGTGTCCGCCGCCGTCGATCCGGCCCGCCTCAATCAGCTCCGTATGTACGGCTGTGGAGATGTATTGGCGCATCCAGAAGATCCCGAAGGCATTCACCATCGCCGGCACAATCAGCGCTTTGAAGCTATCAATCCAGTGCAGCTTCGCCATAATAACATAGGTTGGGAGTACACCAAGCTGCTGTGGAACGAACAGAGTCGCGATAACGAAGTAGAACAGCACATTTTTGAGCGGAAACTCATATTTGGCAAACGCATAGCCGGCCAGCGTGCAGAAGAATACGACCGAGACCGTCACCATCGTCGCAACAAACACGGAATTGCCCAGCGCCTGGAAGAAATCCGCCTTATCCAGCACACGCTTGAAGTTAATAATGAACTGATCGCCTATGGTCAGCAGCGGAGGCACATGGAAGACAGCGCCCTTTTCATTGGTACCTACAACAAACATCCAGTAGAACGGGAACACGGACACCAGCGCTCCGATCACCATTAGAACATAGAACCAGAATTTTCCGAACAGGCCGAGATCGTCCGGTTTCTTTTTCGTCATACGCAGTGTGCTCACGCTTTTTTCCCTCCTGTATCTCCACCCATGCGGCTTGAAGCCAGCATATTAAGCAAGGAGAAAATAATCGTGACGAGGAACAGCAGAACCGCCGTAGCCGCCGCCGTACCAAAGAATCCGTTGCGGAACGCCTCGCTGTACAGGTAAGTAACCATCGTAATCCCTTCCTGCCGTGTCGATCCGGTTCCGGATTGGCCCAGAAATACGTATGGCTCGGTGAAGAGCTGCAGGGCGCCAATTGTTGAGAGCAGGGTAACAAAAACAATGAACGGACGCAGCAGCGGCATTGTAATAAACGTAAACTGCTGTCTTCTGTTCGCTCCGTCGATGCGGGCCGCTTCATAGAGATCCGTCGGTATGCTCTGCAGGCCGGAGAGGAAGATGATCGCGTTATAGCCCGTCCAGCGCCACATGACCATCGAGGAAATGGCGATTTTGACACCCCACCAGCCGGAGTTGAAAGCCATGCTATCCAGGCCCAGGCCGTTCAGCATCCAGTTAATCATCCCGTTGTTGCCGAACAATGTGCTGAACACGAGGGTAACAGCAACGATAGAAGTGATATTCGGCATGAAATAGAGAATGCGGAACGTTTTCTTGAACTTGGTCATGCCGGAGTGCAGCAGCACCGCCAGCAGCAGGGCAATAATAAGCTGGGGCACGGTTCCCATGAGGCCCATAATGAGCGTGTTGGAGAAGGAGATCCAGAAGGTGGGATCGCTCGTCACCAGATCATAGTTTTTCAAGCCGACGTATTTCATGGGTCCCAGTGCATCCCATTTGAAGAAGGATAAATAAATTGTGAAGAAAATCGGGTACAGTCCGAATATCGAGAACAGAATAAAGAACGGAGAAATAAAGGTATACGCAGTAATGCGGCTCCGTCTTTGTTCAGTTAAAAAGGGGCGTTTGCTCTCGGCATGCGGACTCACGAGTACGGGTTCAGCCATGTCACACCTCCAAGGAAAATTACATTTTTAAATCCGGACTCATAGAGGATACTGCCCCCCATGAATCCGGACGATCATGAACACCAAAACCTTAATGGAAGGACTTAGCCGCGTTCTGCCAAAGTCTTCGCCTGTTTAACCGCTTCATCCCACTCTTTGGCCGGATCGGCTTTCTTCTCAAGCACGTTTTTCAGCGCATTTTTGAAGAAGGTATCGGTCTGGTCATGCAGAGGACCATAGTATACAGGTTTTACGCGGTTTGCCGATTTACCGAATTCAACTGCAGTCTGCTGACCGCCGAAGAAATCATCCTTGAAGTCCTTAAATGCCGGATCTTCATACAGTGCAGGAATGGAAGGCATCAGACCTTTGGTCTTGAATGATTCAAGCTGGTTGTCTTTGTTAACCATCCATTGGATGAAGTCATAAGCTTCCTTAGGATGCTTGCCCTCCTTCGGCAGGGTGATGAAGGAACCGCCCCAGTTGCCGGCGCCTTCAGGAAGCTGGGCAATTTTCCACTTGCCGGAGGAATCCGGCGCATTGCTCTTAATGTTACCGGCCATCCAGGCTGGTCCCATAACAACTGCGAACAGACCGTCGCTCATGCCTTGACCCCACTCAGGAGACCACAGCATAACATTGCTGATCCAGCCTTCCTGAATGCCTTTTACCGTGAAGTCATAAGCTTTTTTGACCTGAGGATTCTTGTCGCCGATAAATGAGCCATCCGCTTTGCTGAAATAAATTTCATCGGCAGATTGGTCACGCAGGGCGTTATAAGTCAGATCTGTCAGATCGACAAACGGCTTGCCGATTTTGTCCTTGTACGCTTTGGCTACAGTAGCGAATTTATCCCAAGTATCAATGGCTTTGCCGAAGCCGTCCGGATCATCCGGCAGTCCGGCTGCTTTAGCCAAATCTGTACGATAGTATACAACCGTAGGTCCGATATCTGTCGGCAGGCCCAATTGGAAGCTGCCATCCTTCGAAGAAGCCTGCTTCCATTTCCAGTCCAGATAGTTGGCCTGAATATCCTTGGCGCCGTAGTCATTCAGGTTATAGAATTTGTCCTGAGCGCTGATAAAGCGTTCCATGAAACCGATTTCAAGTTGGAAAATATCAGGTGCGCCCGAACCGGCCGACAAAGCTGTCGTAAGGTTGTTGTGGTGCGCTGTCTGGTCACCGGTGTTCTGAATCTTAATTGTAATGTTCGGGTGTTGTTTGGTGTACTCTTTCGCCAGATCTTCGTAGTTGACGTTACCGAGCGTCCAGAAGGAGAGCTCAATCTTCTCAGCAGGATCTGCAGCCTTTTCAGTAGCAGGTGCGTCTGAGCTTTTTGCCGTGTTACCCGAATTATCTTTTGCTGCGTTGTTCCCGGCGTTGTTGCTGCCTCCGCATCCTGCCAGCGAACCGACGAGCAGAACGGCAGCAAGCGTCACCGCTAGGTTCTTTGCCTTTTTCATTCTCTGTACCCCTCTCAAAAGTTTCTCTTACAAAACTTAGTGTACAGTAGGCAATCTATTTTTTTGAGGAGGCAAACTTCCGATTTATGGTGGAAATTCTTGCGAAAGGGGATTTTTACAATTTGACCGGCACGCTGAGGACTCTCCTCCAGACTTCCGGGCTTCTGGATTTCTCTGCTGCGCACAGGTATACTATTTTTAAAATATAAGAAAGTATAAGTTTCACCCTATACTTTATCCTTATAATATCAAAAGGAGATTACATCCATGCCTATCAACCGCCCATTGTACACCGACAGTGATCTGCAGGAGGCCGTAGACCGCAAGCTGCCGGTACGGGTCTTCCAGGATGATCATCTGGTGAATTCAGGGGCCACCGTTGTCCGCTTCACGGATTCGGAGGTTGTGATCCAGTCAAGGGTCAGCGATTTGACCTACTACTCACGCCAGAGCTGCCAATTCTATGAAGTCAGACCCTAACGAAACGGAGTGAATCCATCATGGCGAACCCATTCGTAAAGACCATTGCCACACTTGAAATTCCTGTCACCCTGATTGAGCAAGCCACCGAGTGGTATGTGAAGTTTCTGGGTGTCCAGATTCAGCATGAGTCCGAGCAAGATGCAATGCTTCAGCTCCCGGGCGCTCCTGGTGCTCCGCAGTTATATCTTGTAGCTGCAGGCGATGAGGCAGAGCAGCTGAGCTTCCTGAACGGCAATACCGGCACCACCCACGGAATCATTGATTTCTATGTGCCGGAGTTGGAAAGCTTTCGCCATTATCTGATTGAAAACGGGGTAACTGCAACCGACATTCATTATTTTAACGGAAGTGACGGGTTCGGCGGCTTCGGCTTCTGCGATCCCGACGGCAATCATTTCGGAGCAACCAACCTAGACAGCTAAGGAAAATAAGCTCTATATATTTGCACCAAAAAGCCGGACATTTGACCACAAGGTCGAATTGTCCGGCTTCTATATTTATATACCCTTAAATGCACTATAGACTGCTCTGCTATTTCTTGATTTCGCTAAATGCCTTCAGCTTCTCATTCAGCACATCCTGAAAGCTCAGCGTCTTATCACCGGATAGTTGAGGTTTAGCATCAGCCACGGGCTGAGGTCTGAAATAATGATGATTGAAAGCCATAAGATTATGTACCGTCATATTCATATCAATTCAACCTCCTTCGTAGGATCTGATCATTTTGCGCATCTGCGCAGCGTCTTATCTCCTATATACCCCGCTTCTGCCCATCCTAAACAGTTTCAATGCATATGAACGTAACAAACCTCCGGCCCCAATACCGGGACGGAGGTTGTAAACGTACCAATTGAATTTACACTATGATTAGGGCATGACTTCCTCTATTTCAGCGCTGACCAGGAGGCTCCATTCAGATGCTCCAGCTCATCCTGGGTCAGCCGGAAGCTCATTGCCCCAATGTTCTCCCGGGCATGACGGGCCTTGGAAGCACCCGGGATGGCAACCACCGTATCTCCGTTGTAATGAATCAGCCAGTTCAGGGCAATCTGTCCAGGGGTAACCGTGTATTTATCGGCGAGCACCGTCAAGCTGTCAATCAAGGGCTTGCTGCGGGCCATACTCTTCTCGTCAAGACCGGATTGCATTCGCCGCACACGGGATACGGCCCCTATCTGGGCAGGGTCCTTGTGGAAGCGCCCGGTCAGAATCCCTTGCTGCAGCGGAGAATAGGCAATAATCGAAATGCCCAGCTCTTTTGCCGCTGCCATTGTTCCATTCCGGTCAATTTTACGGTCCAGCAGATTGTACTTCACTTGGTTGGAGACGAGGTGCAGACCGTATTGCTGCAGCAGCCGGTGAGCTTCCGTCATCTGCTTCGCCGAGTAATTGCTGACGCCGACGTAGCGGATTTTACCCGCTTTCACCAGCCCTGCCATCGCCTTCATCTCACTGGCTATCGAGGATAAGGAGAAGGGCTGATGAATCTGGTACAGATCAATCTCCCGCCCGCCGAGACAACGGATGCGCTCATCAATTGTGGCGGTAATGGAGCTTGCGGTACGCAGGAGCGGCCACCACTTGGTGGCAATCACAGGAGCGGCGTGGGGGCTGCCCTCCTTCTTCAGTTGATCCAGCACATGCGCCAGCGCCTCTTCCGATTTTCCGCCACCGTAAATCTCTGCAGTATCAACCCAGTTCATGCCGCCCTCCAGACTAACCCTCACGATCTCCAGAATGTCGGATTCGTCCAGGTTGCTCCAGTACCCGCCAACGATGCCTTTCCCCCGGCTAAATTGCCAGCAGCCCAGCCCAAGCGGTGAAACGGACAATGAGGAACGTCCCAACGGACGCAAGCTTGCTTTTGCCAACTCAGACTCCATAAATCATCCTTCTCTCCAAGATATAGTAATGCACACAGCTTAATTCCTAACCCGCCGGGTGTCAATTCCATGAGCTTTAGACTTCTGTACAAAAAATAGCAATCAGAAATATAGGAGGATATGGTATAATTACCCTGCCTTACTGCTCTAACAAAGTAGTGCTTTCGGAAACACAATTATAACGGAGGGAAGTCATGTTAAAATTTTTTGGTTTCTTACTGCTATACCGTCTGGTAGGCAACCCTTTTCTTGCAATCATTATCCTATTCGTTATCTTGTATTTCCTGGACCGCCGATATGTCGGTATCTTCCCCAGCTTCACCAAGCCATTCCGCCGCAGCCGGCAGATTTCCAAATTGCGGACTACTATCTCCATGAATCCGAACGATGTGTCGTCCAAATTCGATTTGGCCAGACTGCTTACAGAACGCAAGCGTTATACAGAATCCAAGGAGCTTCTTGTGCAAATCGCTGACCGTTATGAGCAATCCGCTGAGTACTGGGTGGAGCTTGGCTATGTAAATCTCAAGCTGGGCCAGCTCGCCGAAGGGGAAGCGCAAATGCTGCAGGGTCTGGATATTAACCGCAAAGCCCAGTATGGTCAGCCTTATCTGCGTCTTGCAGAAACCTTCCGCAACATTGACCAGGATAAAGCTCTATATTATGTAGGCCAGTTTCAGGAGATCCAATCATCCTCCAGCGAAGCCTACTACTTGGCCGGTTCCATGTATAAGGCGCTGGGCAGAACTGAAGATGCCAAACGCGCTTTTACCGAATCGACGGCAGTTTACCGCTCGCTGCCCAAATACAAGAAACGCCAGGAACGCGGCTGGGCGCTGCGCAGCTATTTTGCTAAGCTGCGTTAGACCTGCTGCTGCATAGCTCTATAAGCCAAAGAACCTCCGGTTCTGCACGTACATATGTGCACCGGAGGTTCTTTGGCTTACTCTACGGGTATCGTCATTTCGAGCTCAGGGATATACTTCTTACTGCCATCCCCCGAGATGATATATGGCTTAACTACAACCGACTTCGGCATAACTGTAAAAGGCTCATAGCTGGTGCTGCTTGATAAGGTATTCACTTGCCCGTTGCCGTTAGCTCCAATCATCACCGCTGTCTCTCCCCGTTCATTCATCAATTCAAACAACAGGTTCAGAAATCCGGTTGCCTTATATTTATCCGGAATCGCCTCCTGAAGCTCTTTGATATCCTGGCCGGGTGCGCCCTTAACCTCAGTGATCAGCCGGATCGTCGTCCCGCTAAGCTCTAGGCGCTTAATATGCAGGTTGATATGATCGAAGGTTTGGACTGCCTCAGGCGTGAGCACAACACTTTGGAGCGTCTTCTTTATTACCGGGAATTCAAAAGTGAAGGATTGTTCAATATCGGCAAGGTACACCACCATCTTAAAGTTAAACGCCTCAGGCACATGCAGTCCGGGCGACTCCAAGGCCGTAACAATTAAGGAATCCGGCGCAGCTTCCCCCCCGGAAGAGAGTCCCCAGGCCGTATTCGCCAATTCCCCATTGATATAAAAATCAATATTATTCGCTATCCCCAATTGACGATCCCGGGCATTCCACCTTTCTGCGAACGACTGATTTCCGCTGTCGGCTTCTTTCTTCGTCAGCACCAGTGACAAGCGGCTGCCGTCATACATCAGCTCTGATACACTCAGCGTCACTCCTCCGTATGTCACACTCTGCACTGTATCTGATGTAACCCCTGCAACGCTCGCCTGCTTCAGCCCGGAGTCGCCTGCAAGCCGGAACACACTCTCCATAAAAGGTAGCTGCTTCAGCGTTTGTGCCATTGCAGGTGAAATAAAGCCCAGGCCGATCGTCAACATCACTGCGGCGGCAACACTGGCGGCGGCAATCAGAATCCGGCGCAGCCAGCTTCGTCTGCGGAACGCAGAATGAGGTAAGGCCGCTATGTCATTCAGGGACTGGTAGGTTGCATCCATACGGAATCTGACCAGTTCCGGCAGCTCTTCGTCTTTCTGATCTTTTAATTGCTCCAGCTCTTGCTCCAATTGTTGCAGGTTCATCCGTTCATCTTCCTTTCCACGGGGTCCGCGAGCCACTCATATAATGTTTTTCTCGCCCGGTGCAGTCTGGTTTTCACAGCGCCCTCCGAAATTTCCAGCAGATCGGCAATGTGCTGTAGCGGAAAGCCTTGATAATAGTGCAAAATCACAATGTTACGCGTAATTTCCTCCAACTGGAGCACAGCGGTACGCAGGTCCATACTCTCCGCCACCGATAGCCGGTTATTCATTTCTGATGGGGACTCAGTAATCGCCACCGTCTGAACACGTCGGCGCAGAATCATATTGCATTCGTTAATTAAAATGCGAAAAAGCCATGTTTTGAAAAATTCCGGCTGCTTCAGGCCCGAGATAGATCTAAACGCCTTTAATGTTGCTTCCTGCATTGCATCCGCACAGTCTTCATCTTTTTTCACAATAGATTTTGCCACTTGATACATCTGCAGCTCGAACCCCTGAACAAGCTGGATAAATGCTTCATTGTTTCCTCTCTGCGCGCGCCTTACTTGCTTCTCTAGCCCGGTATTCAAAGGCCAGCCTCCTGTCCTGCAGAATTCTGCAACGCTTCTCTTGCCGTCATGACTGCTAATTAGATGTGCTGACTTGAGGAAAGGTTACATCGAAGATTTACCTAAATAAAAAGCAAGCCCCTGACCCGGAGCTTGCTTTTCGGTATGCCCTGCTTGCATTTAAAATTACATATCCAGCGTGTTCGACTTGTCATCAGAGGCTGATCCGCTGAACGGCCACCAGTTGGCCCGGCCGAACATCCGCACCATAACCGGCACGAAGAACGGCAGGAATACGAGCGCATACAGCGCAAGACCGGACAACACCACTGTTGCAATCTGCATCATGGACAGCACCCCGGAAGGATACATGGAGGCAAAGGTTCCGCCCAGAATGACTACGGCTGACAGAATCACCGTACCCATGTTGCGCATGGCATGCAGAATGGCCTCACGCACATCCCAGGTTTTGTTCTCATTGAAGCGGTCCATCAGGAAGATGCTGTAATCCACCCCTAGCGCAATCAGCATCACGAAGCTGAAGAATGGCGTGGTCCAGGTAATCCCGGAATAATTCAGCAAATGAACAAAGATCGCCTCTGTGATGCCAAGCGCACTAAAGTAGGTAATCAAAAGTGAGAGGATCAGATACAGCGGCATAATAATCGAACGCAAGAGCAGTACCAGGATGATGAAAATACCGCCCAGCATCAGGACAACCGTCCGTGTATAATCCGCATTGGATATTTTCTGCAGATCGTTGAAGGTGCTGCTCACACCGCTGATTGCCGTTTCGGCATTTTCCAGCTTCGTGCCTTTGACAGCGCGGTCTACCGCGGCCTGGACACCTTCAATGCTGTTGATCGCCTTCTCGCTGTATGGGTTCGCAGCGAACACTACATCCAGCGTCATTACCTTCCGGTCACCGGACAGGTAATTATCGAATACCCGCTGGAGGTCAGCCTCTTTCATCGCTTCCTCCGGCACCAGGAATCCGCTCAGCTCATCGTCCTTGGCGTTCTGAATCTGCTTGAGGTAATCCTGCGCAGAATTAAGGCCGCCCGTGATCTGCTTGAGACCATCGGCACTGTCGCTGAGTCCATTGGTAAGCTGGCCGATCTGGCCGGTCAGCTCTCCGAAGCCGTCCGCCAGCTTCTGTTGTCCGCCCTGCAGCTCATTCAGCCCTCCGGAAATGGCCGGAATCTTGTCAACAATCTGGCCTTGGCCCGCTGCCGCCTGCTTTAGGCCGGATTGCAGTTGGGCGATTCCCGCCACCAGCTTATCAAGGCCTTGCGCCAGCGCGGTCTGCCCGGCAGCCGCTTTGGCGTAGCCGGCATTCGCCTCGTTTAGGCCTGCCGCGGCACCCTTAAGCTGCCCGGAGATTTGGCCGAGGCCTCCGGCAAGCTGCGCGGCTCCCGTGCCGCTCTGCGTTACGGTGCCTTTGATCGTCTGGTAGTTCACATCCTGCTGGAGATCAGGATGCGACGCTTCCAGACCGGTAAAAGAAGCATCCAGACCTTGCAGTGCCGCTGCAACCCCTTGAAGCTGGGTCTGCAATTGCCCCAGCCCTCCGTCCAGAGCTGTCAGGCCTGCACCGATTTTCTTGTAGCCTTCCAGCAGCGCCGCATTGGCATCGGCCAGCTTCTTGGCGCTGGCTGCCGCCTGGGCCAGACCGGCTTTGATCTCTCCGGCACCGGCGGAGCCGCTATTGATGCCTTTCTCGATACGCGAGAGGCCGTCGCCCAGGGCGTCGATCCCTTTTTTCAGCTCAGCCGTGCCTTCTGTCAGCTTCCCGCTGCCCGATACCGCCTCATTCAGCTTCGGCTCATTTCCCTTAAGCTGCTTGCTCGCCTCTTCAAGACCCGTTTGAATCTTGGTCAACCCTTCATTGCTCTTGCTCAGCCCGTCAGTGAGGGTAGCGACTTGAGTCGGGATCAGGAAGTCATTGATTTGCTCCCCGGTTGGCCGCGACATGCTGCGCACCGCTTTGACGCCATCCACCTTTTCCAGCTCACGGCTGATTTTCTCCGCAAGTCCTATATACTCCGAAGTGTCCATGCGGTCATCGTTTTTAATCACGATTTTGCCGGGCATGGATTCACCTGGGCCGAAGCTCTCGGAGATAATATTGAAGCCTTTAACCGAAGCATAGTCCGAGCCGATTTCATCCATGTTGTTGAAAGACAGCTTGCCGCTGTAGGTAAATAGAAACGGTACCACGATCACCGCAACAATCAGCAGCGCGGCCCAAGGTCTTTTCAGGGAAAAGGAGCCTGCCGCCCCCCAAATCCGGCTCTCGCTGTGCTCCAGCTTGCCGCGTGACGGCCAGAACAGCTTTTTGCCCAGCACCGCCATAAAGAATGGCACCACGGTAACGAGCGCGAGCAGCATCACAGCTATCCCTACAGCCACTGCCACCGCCGACCGGTAGAGCATAAATTTGGACAGCCCGATTGCCAGGAAGCCGACAAATACGGCAAGCCCGGAGTAGAACACCGTGCCGCCCGCCTTGCGGTAAGTAGCCATAATGGCGCTCTTGGTATCTTCAGCCGTAGCCAGCTCTTCCTTGAACCGGCTGATCAGCAGAATGCAGTAATCCGTCCCGATCCCGAACATTACGGCCACCATAAAAATTTGCGTAAACGTCGATAAAGGAAAATCATAGCGGTCCACGAGGAACGCCACCACGGATTGGGACACAATATAGCTCAGTCCCACGGTCAACAGCGGCACAAACGGCGCTACGAACGAACGGAACACGATGAACAGAATCAGCAAAATAAAGACAACGGTAATGTATTCCGATTTCTTCAGTCCGGCTTCCGAGCTGACAATCGTATCCTCTGTAATCAGCCCTTCACTGGTCAGATAGTGATCAGCGCTCACACCGCTCAGCAGCTTATCCACCTGATCCGGCAGCTTTTTGACAGCTTCATCCCCGCCCTTGACCATCAGCGCAGCCATTACCGTCTTGCCGTCCTTGGCAATCAGCGTGTCTTTCAACTCCGCTTGGGAAAAAGGATCGGTGATCGAGCCGATCTCCAGCGCATCCTTCTGCGCCGCAAGCTTCTCTATCCCCTGCTTAATGCTCGCTGTATCCTCAGCGGTAAGGCCGCCCGGCTTGTTAAATACAAGCGCAACCTGGTGCAGGGTTTCCCCACCTTTAGCCTTGGCCACTTCATTCATTATTTCGGTAGCTCTTGTAGAGTTATAACCGGCTGGAACGGAGATTTGCCCTTTCTCGCGCACCAGATCGGACATCGCCGGAGCATTCATAATTAAAACAACTGCTGCAGCGATCCACACGGCAATAATGGCCCATCTTGCTTTAAGTATGGTCTTCAATTGACTTTACCTCCTGTTTCTGCATTAGAAATGCCAGTCTCTCAAACATCGTAATGAACTTCTCAATATCCTGCTTATCGAAATGAAAAAAATATGGGGAGATGACCTCCTGCACCTGCTTCTCCGCAGTCTGATAGCTGTGGTTGCCCTTGTCAGTCAGCGATAGGTACACTTGGCGGCGGTCACTCTCGTCCCGGGTCCGTTCAATTAATCCGGCATCCACCAGCCGGTTGATAATCGCGGTAATCGAGCTTTTTCCTACGGCCACTGCCTCCGCCAGAAAAGTTGAAGTACAAAGCTCCTGGCTGTTAATCAGCCGCAGAATCAGAAATTGGTCGTTGGTCAGACCTTCGGTCATATTATCCTTGATCTGTGCCTGAATTTGCCGGGTCACTATCATATAAGCATCTATATATCGGTCAATCCAAAGCTGCGCCTCATTGTTCAAAGGTTGCACCTCCTTCCGCAAAAATAGTTCATGTATAGAATAGTTTCACAGTAAAACTATATGATCATCTGTTGAAAAAGTCAATTCATTTTCTGAAAAAAAAGCCACTCCGCAACTAAATGCGAAATGGCTTATAGTACAGTCCCTTTTATTCCTCGTCCCCGGCTTCATCGACCTCATACACGCAGCGGAACATTTCAATTCCGGCAGGATTCTCTCCCAGACTGTACACCATGAACCCCAGATTGCGGTAAAAGTCTGCGGCAATCTCATCCTCCGTCTCGGCCAGCAAATACCGCGGATTGCGTGCCGCCAGCAGCTCCAGAATCATACCGCGGGCATAACCCTTGCCCCTGTTCTCCGGGAGGACGGCAATGTGGCGGATTTCAAGGGACCCATCCTCCGTTTCTTCAAAACCCACCAATCCCACCAGCAGCCCTTCTTCTTCCCAGCCGCAGAGCTGCTGTGCCGCCTTGCTGCCGTATTCGGCTGAAGCACGCCACAGCGCATCCGGCTCATCAATTACGGCGTAGCCCAAGAGCTCCTTCACTTCATCCGTATCTATATTTTGCTTCAGATCAACAAGCATATTTATCTGTCTCCTTCGCTATAGCTTACCTTTTGGAAATCCGAGCACGCCCAATAAGCAACAGCACACCGTACCCGGTCCACACTCCCAGTAAATTAAGGATTAAATCGTCGATGTCAAAGCTGCCCACGCGCAGCAGCATCTGCAGGGTCTCCAGTACCAGAATACCCGGAACCGCGAGAAGCGCCAGCCGGATAAAGGATTGCAGACGCCGTACCCGCAAGGGCAGCAACAGGCCAAATGGAGCAAATACTGCCACGTTGCCCAGCAAATTAATCAGCCTCTTGGAAAAGGACACTCCATTCCCCAGATCAAAGTACAACCGTACAGTTCTCAGCGGAACCAGGTTATACCGGAAAGGGCCCTCTGTATGCACAGTCCGTCCAAATCCGAGAAACATCCAGTATACAAGTGCCGAGGTATAGGCAATCAGCAGAACCGCCAGAAGGATCTTCCAAACCCCGCGCGGCTGCACAATTCGCCCCTTAGTCCGAGTGTCTGCGCCTCTTCGCTTCACTGAACTAGAGATTGCTCTCACGCTTTACAATTTCAATGCTGCCGTCTTGCTTCGCGATAATTGCCAGATCGGCAATCCCGATGAACAGCCCATGCTCTACAACTCCGGTGATGCTCTGCAGGGAGCGGGCCAGCTCAGGAGCCGAGGCAATCGCTCTAAAACGGCAATCCGCAATGTAATTCCCGTTATCCGTCTTGTACAGCTCATCCCCGCTGCGCCGCAGCTCTGCCTTGCAGCCCAGCTTGGTCAGCCCGGCAAGTGTCCATTCCCAGGCAAACGGAACGATCTCCACCGGCAGCGGAAATTTGCCAAGGGTATCCACAGCTTTGCTCTCATCGGCAATCACTACCATCCGTCTGCTGTTGCGGGCAACAATCTTTTCACGCAGCAGGGCGCCGCCTCCGCCCTTGATGAGCTGCAGCTTCTGATCAAGCTCATCCGCTCCGTCAATCGTCAGGTCCAGTCCGTCAATATCGCCGAAGGCGACCAGCGGAATGCCCAGCTCCCGGGCCTGCTCCTCCGATGCCTGCGAGGTTGCGACAGCCGTAATCTTCAGCCCCGCCTTCACCCGCTCGCCCAGCTTACGGATCGCATAGTATGCCGTTGAGCCGGTGCCCAGACCGACCTTCATGCCATCCTCCACATACTCCACCGCTTTTTCCGCTGCAAGCTGTTTCACATTGATACTCATTTTATTACCCCCATATTATCCGTTATAATATTCCATGATGAGCTTGATGCCAATAACCGCCAGGAGGAATCCAAGATGAGAACCGAACACCAGATCCAAGCCAAAATCAATGAACTGTCGCTCCAGCGCAGATCCTTGGAGTCCCGTCTGACTCCGCTCGCTCCAGACAGCCCGCAGCGGGAACCGCTGAATGCCCAGCTTGCCCGGCTTGAGGATATGATCCTGATGCTGGAATGGGTGCTGAACGCGCCCACCGGCAAATATCACGCTTAGTATGCTTCAGATTAACATTTTACCGTAACAGAGGCTGTCGGGATCGCCTATGTAAGGTCCGAACAATGCAATCGGCCGGTAGCCGTGCTTCTCATAGAGTGCTATCGCTTCCGGCTGTTTGATGCCTGTCTCCAGTCTAATCTCCCCGCAGCCCGCTGCTATAGCCTTCTGTTCCAGGCTCAGCAGCATCTTGTCCGCAATCCCCCGCTTGCGGGTACCCGGGTCCACGTAGAACCGCTTCAGTTCCATTATCGCGTGGTCTGGGGCAAGGGGACGCAACCCGCCGCAGCCTACAGGCTTGTCTTCCAAATAAGCCACCACGAAGATCATTTCCCGCACCTTCGGGTCGGAGAAATCGACAACATAAATGGTCTCATGCGGATACCGTGATTTCAACTCGATATCGAGATGTTCGATTAACGTCCGCAAATCCCGGTTCTCGGGATCAACCACTACAAAATCCACTTCCGCACCAGTTGCCATACCTTCTCCCCCATATCATTCCTTTATTCTTAATGAAGCTTAGCATACTCGGTTTCCTCTTTCACCGCAGCTTCAAGCCGGGTGATCAGCTCCTTCTCTCCCTTGCGGACCGCCTTGTCCGGGAAAGAAGTTGACGACGTCCGCTCACCGCGCAGTGCAGCCTCACGAATGCTGCCCAGCATCCAGCTCTGTGCGCCCGAGAGCGCCATCTCACCGCTGCCGGCCGGAACACGGCATAGCGCAATCGTCTTATCGGCTTCTCCTGCGGAGAGCGCTCCATCCGTCTCCGAACGTACTGTGAACTGAAACAAGGGAACGGCTTCCGCCCGCTCTTCATTGTCCGCGAAGGACTGATAGTAGACGGAGTACATTAAACTGCTGATACGCCCGGCAGATTCCTCAGCCTCTTGCCTGGAGAGCAGCTTGCTGTTCTGGAAGGCTATGATTCCGGCAGCAAGCAGCAGAAACAGAACAGCCCCCGCATATAACATCATCATTCCAATCACCTGTCATTTCAGCAATATAGACAACACCGCTTCTATATTATCATGTAGAGAACACACCGGGGAATGGGCCAGACCAGCAGATCATAACTTTTTTGCGTATTCTATAAAGTTATTTTGAAATATTCATATTAACAGTTGAAACTTCAGGCAGCATGATTCATAATGAAGTCGTGCATACTGTTTGTCAATCCATAAGAAACCAAGGGAGGATACCACGAAATGAAGTTTTTCTTGGATACCGGAAATATTGAAGAAATCAAACGTATTACCCGCCTCGGATTAGTGGATGGCGTTACGACGAACCCGTCGCTGATTGCCAAAGAAGGCAGACTGTTCAAAGACGTAATCAAAGAAATCGTTGCAATTGTGCCGGGTCCGGTCAGCGCAGAGGTTATTGGCCTGAAAGCCGAAGAAATGCTTAAGGAAGCTTACGAAATTGCTGAATGGGCACCCAATGTCGTTATCAAGCTCCCGATGACTGAGGATGGTCTGGAGGCTTGCTATGAATTAACCAAAAAAGGCATCAAAACCAACGTTACCCTAATCTTCTCCGCAGCTCAAGGCCTGATGGCCGCCAAAGCTGGCGCTACTTATATTAGCCCGTTCGTTGGGCGCCTGGATGATATCGGCGTTGACGGCATGAAGCTGATCTCCGATCTGAAGACGATTCTGACCAACTACGGCCTGAAATCGGAAATTATCGCCGCCAGCATCCGCAATATTGCCCATGTGGAGCAAGCAGCCATTGCCGGCGCACATATCGCCACAATTCCAGGCTCGCTGCTGCCTTCCCTCTGGAAGCACCCGCTGACCGATAACGGCATCGAACGTTTCCTGAAGGACTGGGAAAAAGTGCCTCAAGCTTAAGAACTTCAGTAAAATATCAATCTAACCGGGCTTTTCTCAGCATCTGCTGAGGGAAGCTCTTTTTTGTTTTGCATTGACCAAATTACTTGTCTTAATTATAATTGTTATGACAAGTAATTTTGAAAGGAGCATGATTATGTCCCCATCCTCACCCCAGCAGCTCCTCGGGTTTCTGCTTGGCTCGACGCACCGGAGGATATCCAGTGGTTTCGCCCGTGTGCTGAAGCCTTACGACATCACTCCTGAACAATGGTCTGCGCTGCTCATGATCTGTGACCGGGATGGCATCAACCAGAAGGACGTCGCCGCCGCTACCGCCAAGGACCAGCCGACAACCGCCCGGATTGTAGAATTGCTGCAGAAAAAAGGCTTTATCCGAAAAACAATGAGTCCTGCTGACCGACGTGCATTTCAGCTCTATGCCACGGAAGAAGGGAAAGCGCTGATTGACAGCACCCTGTCCCTGGAGCAGCAGACGGTTGCCGCTGCCGTAAGAGGACTGAATCCGAAGCAGCTTGAAGAGCTGCGAAGCATGCTGGAGCTGATCTATTACAACACCGGAAATTCAACACAAGAATAGGAGAACGACAAATTGAAACAATCACCCGAACGGCTATGGACTCAGTCCTTTATCATTCTAACCCTGTGTAATCTGCTGCTGTTCACCGGCCTGCAGATGACCCTCTCTACCCTCCCGGCTTATGCTGAAGGGACGCTCCACGCTTCCTCCGTACAGGTTAGCCTTGTCACCAGTCTCTTCGCGCTAAGCGCCATCGCTTCCCGCCTCTTCTCAGCCAAGGCCTTGGAGCGCGGCGGGCGCAACCTGCTGATCTTCCTTGGGCTCGCAATAATACTCGTTGCCGTAATCGGCTATTACTGGGCCGGAAGCATACTTGTGTTCCTGCTGCTGCGCATGCTGTTCGGCATCGGCTTCGGCATGACCAGCACCGCTTTTCCGACAATGGCCTCCGATATTATCCCTATCCGCCGGATGGGTGAGGGTATGGGCTATTTCGGATTGTCCACCAGCGTAGCGATGTCTGTCGGTCCGCTGATCGGACTCAGCCTGCTGCAGGGTCCGGGCTTTGTCTCGCTGCTGCTCTCAACCTCAGTGGCACTTGCGCTGATCTTTCCTCTGGGATACCGCTTAAGCACGAAGCTGCCGGCACATCACAAAGAGCCCGCCGCGGCCAAGCTGCCGGAAGCTAAGGGCGGAGCCTTCCGCAGACTGCTGATCCCTAGCCTGCTGAACTTCCTGCTCTCCATTTCCTACGGGGGGCTGCTCGGATTTCTGGCCCTCTACGGGGTCGAGGTTCACCTGGAGCATATCGCCTACTTCTTTATGTTCAATGTTATTGCCATTGTTATTGTGCGGCCGTTATCCGGTAAAATTTTTGACCGCTACGGTCCGGCAGCCCTGCTGCTTCCCGGCAGCCTGTTCATCATTTGCGGCCTGCTGCTGCTCTCCTTTGCGACTACGACCTTTGCCCTTTTACCGGCGGCATTATGCTACGGTCTTGGCTTCGGCTCGATGCAGCCTGCACTGCAGACCTGGATGATCCAATCCGTGGAGCCCCGCCAGCGCGGAATGGCCAACGGCATGTTCTTCAACTCTCTCGACCTTGGAGTAGCGGTTGGTTCCATGATACTGGGTTCAATTGCCCTTTATACCAGCTACGCTGACATGTACCGTTACTCGGCGCTGGCTCCCGCATTGCTGCTTCTCATCTACGGCGCGATTCTGCTCGTTAAGCGTTACAGCGGCCGCACTTCCGCCGCCATAGACTCGCGGGCCGCCGCAGGCAGGAAGTGATTGGGCTGTCCCAGACTGTAGATATGCAGCAAATGCATCGCCCGTGTACAAGCGGTATAGAACAGCTTCCGTTCGCTTTCGCGGCCATATCTTTCTTCTGAACCATCGTAAATAATGACGGCATCAAATTCCACGCCTTTGGCCAAGTATGCAGGAAGCACCAAAGTACCCTTTTGAAAATTAGGAGTATCCTTGGTCACCAGTCTCACCGGCAGGCTGTTCTGCAGCTTGGCGTGTACACGTGCACTCTCCTCGGCTGTTTTGCAGATCACTGCCACATAATGATAGCCCTGGGAATGCAAATCAAGCACATCCTGCTCCACCGAAGCCAGCAGCTTTTCCTCAGTGTCTACCACAGTTAGCTGCGGGGACTCTCCCCGCCGGTTGAATGGAACAATCTTCTCTCCTCCCGGAATCATTGCCCGCGTGAACTCTACGATCTCATAGGTGGAGCGGTAGCTGCGGGTCAATGAGACCACTTCCGTATTCTCAGCGCCATAGATGCTAACCAGCCCGGCCAGCTCGCCTAAAACTTCTCCCTGGGCATAGATCGCCTGGTTCAAGTCGCCAAGCACCGTCATTTTGGCCCGCGGGAACAAGCGCCGCATGAACTCAAGCTGGAACGGGGAATAATCCTGCACTTCATCAACGATAACATGGCGGATCTGCGTATTGGTGCGGAAGCCTTGGCTTAATTCCTTCAAATATAGAAAAGGCGTGGCATCTTCATAGGCCAGCTCGTTCATATTTAGAGACTCCACCGTTTGTCTGGAAATCTCATCCCAGGCCTCTGGAAGCGCTCTGCCGCTGTCCAGATTCTCCATAAGCCCGCGGTCTTGAAAAAGCCGGCAGTACAGCGCTTTGACATCCACGAACCGTCCCCGCTTGGTCCAGCCGCGCAGCGGCTTCAGGCGCTGGCTGACGATATATCTGGCCAGCAGGCTTCTTTCGGTATCGAAATCATCAAAGCTCTCATTATGCCCGCCGCCCTTGCGGCGCATTGTCTGGTAAGCGCGCTGATACTCGCTGGAATCCAGCAGCTCGATTTGCTCCTCCACCCAAGCGGCACCACGTTCTTCCATGCTGAATGCAGCGATTTTTTTGAGCAGCCAGCCTGTCATCAGCTCTATCCGGTTCGCCAGCGTAATGTTGACATCATAGGAGTAGAACTGCCGCTCCATCTCTTCTTTGCCGACAATGGCACGGCCTTGAAACATAAGGGGCTTAAAGAGCATTCCCTCACGCTCCAGCAGATTGACATAGCGGCGGATGGCACTCAGGAACTGCACCGAGGATTTATAAGTAATCCCCTCACGGCGCGTGGCGGCATCAGACCCTTCAGGGGCATTCAGCAGACTTTCGGTCTGGCTAAAGACATCCTCAAGCTGAAATTCCTGGCCCAGCCGGTGCTCCAGATACATCTGGAAGGTGGTCTGCTGCATATTTTCTTCGCCAAGCTCAGGCAGAACGGTGGATACATAGCTGTTGAACAGCGGATTCGGCGAGAACAGCAGCATCTGATCGGCCTGCAGCACCTCGCGGTATTTGTAGAGAAGGTATGCCACGCGCTGTAGCGCCGCCGAGGTTTTCCCGCTGCCGGCAGCGCCCTGGACCACCAGCATCCGGCTCTTGTCATTGCGGATGATTGCGTTCTGCTCCTTCTGGATGGTCGCCACGATACTCTTCATCCGGTCATCCGCACTGTGGCTGAGCACCTGCTGGAGCAGCTCGTCGCCTATGGTTACCCCTGTATCAAACATGACCTCTATCTTCCCGTCGCCGATGACAAATTGGCGTTTCAGCGCCATCGTCCCGGTTACAAGACCGCCCGGTGTATCATACGCTGCCGGACCCGGCGCCCCATCGTAATAGAGGCTGGAGATTGGCGCCCGCCAGTCGTAAATCAGGAAAGTGCCATCATCCTCCATCAGCGAGCCGATGCCCAGATAGATTTTCTCTGCTTCTCCGTCACGGGTCTCCGAGAAATCAATCCGGCCGAAATAAGGGGATAACACCAGCTTTTTATATTTTTTAAGCGCTTTGCTCGATTGCAGGTGATGGCGCTCGCGTTCGTTCAGGATTTGGGACTGCTGCCGCAGGCTTGTGGAGGTTTCCCCCAGATCATCCGGGCTGCTGAAGTTCACCGTAACCTCTTCCCAGAAGTCCTTGCGCATATCCACGACGTCGCTGCGGTGAAGACCCAGCTCCTCGGACAGCCGCCGGATATGGGCCGACAACAGCCTTGTGACCCCGGTCACCCGTTCCTGTTCCTCTTTCCATTCACTATCATGTTTCTCCACTGCAACTCATCCCCTTAATCCTTTTCATTTGCCGACAGCCGGTTGATCTGGTCAGCCAGCTTGTCAAGGCGTTCGAGCTGATACCCGTAGTCGTATATCGCCGCCGCCACTACAGACAGCCGCAATTGTCCGGATTTCTCAGCGTCATAGCTCTTGATGGCCTCCTCCAGAAAGCTGTCGTTATCATTGCCCAGCGGATCAGTATCACTCGCTCCCGGCTTCAGCTTGTTCTCGAATTTAAGCAGAATCGTCTCATGATATTTGATCAACTGCTCCAAATGGCGGTCGAACAGCTCATCCGTCCGCTCCGTCCGTTCGGCCTGGAAATAATGCCGGTCCACCGCCTCAAGCACCTCGAAGCCCTTCTGCAGGGAAGTGAGCAGATTCTTGTAGACAACCATTTGCCGGGTCTCGCTGTATTTGGCGCTCCCAAGCTGCTTCTGTTCTTCCTCGAACAGAGCATATTTATCCGCAAGCGACTTGATGGAATCCTCCAGTGTTTTTTTCTCGTCGCGGAAGACACTTTCCTTCATTTCATGCGACACCGCCGTCCGCAGCAGCAGCGACAGGCTGCCAAAGACATTCTCAATCTGCTGGATATACTGCTTGCGCGGCTTTGGCGGGAAAACGGTAATATTAATTATAAATGCAGCTACAATACCTGTCATTGTAAGCAGAAAGCGGGTCAACGCAAACTGCCACTGGCCTGAGGCATCCATCACCGAGATGACCGTTACGAGCGTCAGGCCGATGGTATCGGCCCGTTTCATTTTCATGCTGATCATAATCACAAGAATACATACCAATCCGACCGCAATCGGCTTGTTGGACAGCAGCATTTCCCCCAGCAGAGCCAGAATCGCCCCTATGGTGCTGGTCAGAATCTGGTCCAAAAAATATCTCCACGATCTGTAAATGGAGGGCTGCATGGCAAAAATTGCCGCAATGGCCGCACCTGCCGGAGTAGGGAACTGCAGCAGAATGGATAAATATAGGGCAAGTGTAACGGCCAATCCTGTTTTAAGTACGCGGGCGCCAAAGGCCAAATTATAACCCTCCTCGAAGTATCGTGTGCACAGGCTTCACTGAATTATGTATAGATTGATGTGATTCGGGTCATTTCTATACAGGTACAGACATATTTACCCATAAAAGCAGACGAGGTGAAACTATGACCAACCATATCACAAAAATAATTGTTGCAGCAATTCTGCTCGGCTCGGCGCCAACTGCGTCTTTTGCCGAGAGTGCTGCCGGAGGCGTACCTACTACTGCGCCGGATAAGGCATTTCACACCAAGACGGAGCACCACCATCCAGCCGGCAAAGAGAGGGGCTTCCGGGCGGGAGGATATTTCATCCTTAACGAAACGTCCAACCTGCTCGACATGGACCGTGCAGAGATTGTCCGCAGTCTGAAGTCGGGAAAAACCCTCTATACACTGGCCCGGGAGAAAAAAGGCTGGAGCGAGGAGCAATACCTCCAGAAGCTTAGCGAAGCAGCAAGTCCCAGACTTGAGGAAGCCATAAAGGACGGCCGTCTTACCAAAGCTGAAGCCAATAAGCTGAAGGAAGGGCTGCCCGCTCTGCTGAAGCTCAATATTAGCCATGCCGGGCAATTCCACGAATCCAGGGCCTCAGAGAAGTCTGCGAAAAATCGTTGATTGGATGCAGGCAAACGATATTTTCAGGAGTCTCAAAAGCATGCGGATACCTTGCGGGCTGCCCCGGGTATCCGCATTGCTTATGCTATCTTCAGCTTTCTGGAATTGCGGTACGCCTCAAAAATCGCGATACACAACATTAGCCAGGCTCCGCTGGCCGCATATCCCCCAATAACATCGCTCGGGTAATGCACTCCTAAATAGATGCGGCTCCAGCCGATGCCCCCCGTCATGAGAACGGTGAATACAAGAAGCACGATTCGTTCCCGTCTGTTCCGCATATGCCGCCAGAGCAAATAAGCAAGCACACCATACAAGGAAAAGGCAGCCATCGAATGACCGCTCGGAAAGCTGTACCCCGCCTGTTCGATCAGCCGGTGAATACTCGGTCTTTCGCGGTGAAACCATCCCTTCATCATAGTGTTCAGCAACTGTGAGCCTAACCCGACCGCCAGGAACAACAACAGCTCCACGCGGCGCTTCAGCACAAAAAAGAGCAGCGCCATCGCCAGCAGGGAAATCCCGACCGCCAGCTTGGAGGAGCCGACCAGGGACAATCCTTTCGCTAGTGAAGTAAGCGCAGGCGATTCCGCCGATTGTACAACATGAATGATTAAGTTATCGAAGAAGGCGATCCTGTCCAGCTTCACAAATACAGCAATCACCAAAAAAGCTAGCATAAACCATAAAAAAAAGCGAAAACCTCTGGACCCGTATTGATTTTGCAACATAACTTCCCCCTTGTCTATATCTAAGCCGCTTGAGCGTATTTTCAGAGTCGGGCATCCCCGTGGTATAATGTTACCTGAAGTCAATTTATAAAAAGATGGAGTGCTGCCACAGTGGAACCTCTAAAATTGCAAGAGCGCTTGTTGAATCAATGTATCTCAACCAAGGTTCCCGTGACGATATTTACAACTAACGGAGTCAAAATGCAGGGACTTGTAACCTCTTATGATGCCTATACCATCACCTTGGAGGGCCAGGGCGACGGCAAACAGAACGTGCTGTTTAAATCAGCCGTGTCCACGGTTGTGCCGTTTAAACCCGTTTCACTGAAATGAATATGTCTGTTCAGCAAAAGGAACACCGGAGCATTGGCCTCCGGTGTTCCTTTTGCTTGAAATATAAGGAATTCTACAGAGACGGGTTCGAAATGTTATTGATCGGCAGACACCGGAAAATATGCCGGCTTAACACATACCGGCTTGGATACCGCTGCCTCATTGCCTGTGAAGCTCAGCCGTCCGCTGTCCCGGTTAACGCTGAAGACCACCAGGTTGTTGCCGTCACGATTGGCGACAATTAAATAGCCGCTGTCCGGGGTAAGCGCGAAGTGGCGCGGATGGCCGCCGCGTGTGGATACATGCTCCAGAAGTGTAAGCTGAGCGGTCTGCGGATCAACCGCATACACCACAATGCTGTCATGTCCGCGGTTAGAGCCATACAGGTATCGTCCATCCCCGGACAAGGCAATTTCAGCACAGCCGTTATTTCCCGAGTAACCTTCAGGCAGTGTGGATACGGTAGCCACAGTTGTCAGAGTACCCTCCGCGCTGTCATACAGGAAGGAAGTCACCGTGCTGTCCAATTCGTTGATCACATATGCGGACTTGCCGTCCGGGTGGAACACGAAATGGCGCGGGCCTGCTCCCTCATGCAGCAGCGTGTCGCCCAGGGCTTCCAGTGTCTGCTTCTCCCGGTTAATACGGTAGGTGCGGATCAAATCAAGACCAAGGTCGGAGACGAACAGAAATTTTTCATCCGGACTAAAAATGGCGGAATGCGGGTGAGGCTTGTCCTGCCCCGGAAGATTTCTTTGACCCGTATGTACCGCAGTATCCGTCAACCGGACAGGCAGCCCTTCCTGATCCAGCTCCAGCAGGCCCACCAGACCGCCATGATAGCTGCATACAACAATATATTCATTGCCGGGCTCTCTTGAGATATGGCAGGTCGTTGTTTGCGTCTGACCCGCAGCAGGCATGGTCGCAATCCGCTTCAGCTCGGTCAGCTTGCCCGCCTGCGGATCAATGGCAAAGGATATAATCTCGCCTTCCTTGCCCCCGTCTGCCCCCGGCTTCTCTCCGATAGCATGCAGCCGCAGGCCTTCAGCATCTACATTCACGAAGGTCGGATTCGTAAGACCTTGGGCCGTATCCAGCAGTGTCAGCGTGCCTCCAGCCTCTCCATCAAATTCAAACACCTGAACCCCGCTCTCCGCAGCACTTGCGTAGGAGCCGGTAAATAACAGCAATCTAGTATTTTCCTTCATCTCGGTAATCCTCCTCCAGTGGTTATCAATTATGTCATCTATATAATTTACATTTTTTCTGCCGCTATGACAAATCTAACGAAAAAAAGGTCACAAATCATTTAAAAAATTAGGCTTCTCAAAGCAGCGATGCTGTGTTACAATGAAAGCGCTAACATTTTTGATTCAATTCTTTATAAAGGGGGAACATGAATGAGCAGCCTGCTGGAAGCCAGAAATGTGTATGAGGACTTCGAGGTGGATACGGACATTCTGTTCTTTAAGGTCGGTGACCACGATTTGGTCATATTCCACGGCAGAAACTACAACATTAAAAAGAGAATGACTGCCGAGCAATTGCACCGTTTAGTATCAAATTCCAATTTTTATCATGTGTACGGGGGCTGTTATGTTAATCTTAACAAGATCAGCTCCATTGAGGACGATTGCATTTATTTCGGCGAGATGGGCCTCTATGCCAAGTCCGTCCGGGTTCCCAGACGGAAGCAGGAAGGCATACGCCATCTGCTGAGAGGCCTCAGCTCTTAAGCGGATACATATCCGCTTGTACGGGAGCAGCAGGATTTCCCGCTCCCCTTCAAAGCCGGCAGCGTATGGGCGCCCATACATTGCCGGCTTTTTCCTTGCAGATCAGCTCACCTGCGCTTCACAGATTACAAGCCCTCCGGCTTGTATCTTAAGGGAATCTTAAAAAGTAAATTCGCTTTTTTATACTTTCTTAAGGTTTGGAATCCTGATTTCTGGTAAAGTTGTAGAAAGACAGGCAACACCTATATTGAAGGGAGTCATTAATTATAATGGACAAAAAAGATTTCAATGAAAATGAACACCTGAACAACAATGAAACACCGGAAGCGGGCAATACTTCCGATATCAATGAAGGAGCAGCTTCGGAGCCCGAAGCTGTGCCGGCAGCGGAGCAGGTAACTGAGCAGGAAGCTGGCGGGGTTTTCGAGGACGCCAATGAAACAGCCCGCAATGGAAATGTGCCCGTTATGAACAAGATTGGAGACGGCACACCTCCCTCGACCCCATCTGCCAAAGGCGGCAAGGGCTGGATGGTGGCTTCGCTTGTGCTGGCTGCAGCCCTGATCGTTGTTCTAATCGTACAGCCCTTCCAAAAGAATGACAACAAAACAGCCGTTGCTTCTGTGAATGGAACGGACATCACCAAAGAGCAGCTTTATGATAAATTGGTTGAAGCCGGCGGTAAATCCACCCTGCAGAACCTGATCACCACCACACTCGTGGACCAGGAAGCGAAGAAAGCCAACATCAAGGTGACTGATGCTGACATTACGCAAGAGATTGAAGATCTGAAAGCCCAATTCGGCGGCGAAGAAGGTCTGAACAGCGCCCTTCAGCAAAGCTCCATGACACTGGATGACCTGAAAAAGCAAATGCCGCTTCAAGTGGAAATCCGCAAGCTGGTTGAACCTAAGGTTAAAGTAACCGACGAAGAAATTACCAAATACTACAATGACAACAAAGCTTCCTTTAAGCAGGAAGAAGAAGTACGCGCTTCCCATATTCTTGTAAAGACCAAAGAAGAAGCCGATGCCATTGTCAAGCAACTGAAAGAAGGAGCAGACTTCGCCACACTGGCCAAAGAGAAATCCGCCGATACCGGCTCCAAGGACAAAGGCGGCGACCTTAATTTCTTCAAAAAAGGCGACATGGTTGCCCAATTCTCCGATGCTGCCTTCAAGCTTAAGGTTGGCGAAACAAGCGGTGCAGTCAAATCCGATTACGGCTACCACATAATCAAAGTAACCGACCGTAAAGAGGCACATGAATATACGCTTGCCGAGAAAAAAGACGAAATCGCTAAAACGCTGAAAGCGCAAAAGGTATCCGAAATGTCCTCCACTTGGCTGCAAGAGCTGACCGCCAAAGCCAAGATTACCAATTCGCTTACCGATGCCAAGACAGATGCATCCGCTTCTCCTGGTGCAAGCGAAGCTCCGGCTGCTAGTGAAGCCCCAGCCACCAAGTAAGCAGAAGCCGGACAGGAACTTTATATCATTCAAAAAGAGACAGGCTGTCAATCGCCTGTCTCTTTTTGCGCTTTGGCTTACAGCGGCTTATTTAATGACCTTCACGCGGTCTTCAACCGGCTGGAATTCTTTATCGCCAGGAGCAGAAGCCGTCTTGCCGAAAGGCATTTGGGCAATCAGCTTCCAGTCAGCCGGAATGCCGAAGGTGGATTTCACTTCATCGTCGATCAGCGGGTTGTAATGCTGCAGTGAAGCTCCAAGACCCTCTTCTGCGAATGCGGTCCATACAACGTGTTGCAGGATGCCGGAGGATTGGTTGGACCAGATCGGGAAGTTCTCGGCGTACAGTGCAAAGTTCTCTTGCAGATTCTTCACAACAGCCTGATCCTCGAAGAACAATACAGTACCGTATCCGGCCTTGAAGGAGGCCAATTTCTGTGCAGTGCCTTCAAATGAATCAGCCGGAACAATTTTGCGCAAGGTTTCCGTTGTAATATCCCATACCTTGTCATGCTTATCACCCAGAAGCACTACCACTCTGGAGCTTTGGGAGTTGAATGAAGTTGGGCTATGTAATACGGCCGCCTCTACGATCTCTTGAATCCGGGCATCGGAAATTGTAGACTCTTTGCTTAGTGCATAGATGGAACGTCTGCTTTGTACTGCTTCCAGGAAATTCTTAGACATAATATAACTACCTCCGTTTAATATAGTTACTTACTTTTTTAAATCTTAACACCTTTATTTTAGAAACACAAGACCCATTCTCCAATATTGTCGCTATCTTGAGAAGATTTATACACTATCCACTATTTTCAATAATCACAATCGTATGTTTTTGAAACAGTTACTCACTTTTCGATATACAATCCTGCTGTAAATAAGCTACAATGATTCAGCAAATGTGCAGAAGAAAGGTGTAGATACCATTGCTGAAGATGAAAGGCTCTATAGAACGCAGAATTACAAGCGCACTAGCATTATCTACGCTGCTGACAGCAGCTATTATACTTGGAGGCTGCAAGGACGGCTCCCCTTCCCAATCTCACGATACTGCAGCCGTAGAAGCGGAAGCAGAAGGATCGGGTCCGGTATCGTTCTGGGTGGCTACAGATACCCACTATCTGGACAATGACCTGGAGGATGGCGGAGAAGCCTTTCAGACCTATGTAAACGGCGGTGACGGTAAAATTCTGCCCTACAGCAATGAGCTTATGGAATCTCTCGTCTATGAGGTCCAGCAGAAAAAGCCGAAATTCCTGATTCTCAGCGGGGACCTGACCAATAACGGTGAAGCAAGCAGCCACAAGAAGCTGGCAGAGAAGCTGAAACGCGTCGAAGAAGCGGGAACCGATGTCTATGTCATCCCGGGCAATCACGATTTGAATAACCCCTGGGCGAGGTCGTTCAAGGGTGACAAGCAGGTCTTGGCAGAGCACATCACTCCCAGCGACTATACCAGCTTATACGCCGATTTCGGCTTAGACGAAGCCCTGTCGAGAGATAAGATCAGCCTCAGTTATTTCGTAAAAGCTGCCCCGAAGCTGTATCTACTGATGATTGACAGCAGCCAATATGCCAAGAACGAGAGCTATGGCTTCCCGCAGACGGACGGCCGCATCCTGCCTTCTACCCTTTCATGGATGGATGAGTGTACGAAGCTGGCGGCAGAGCAGCACGGTTCCATTATTACGGTCATGCACCACAATCTGCTCAGCCATACCTCCATGTCCGTATCCGGCTTCAAGCTTAACAACAGCCAGGAGACGATGAAGACGATGCGCAAGGACGGACTCAATCTGGTGTTGTCCGGCCATATCCACATGCAGGATATTGCACACACCGGAGACTCGCGTAATTCGGACGGCCTTACGGAGTCCCCGGTCTATGATATTGCCACCAGCGCGATGGCCGTGAACCCGCACCAGTACGGAGCGATGACCTTCAATCCTGTATCCCGGGAAGTAACCTACAATTCTGCTTCGGTGGATGTGGAGGGCTGGGCCAAGGCCAACGGAATAACCGACCCTAATTTGCTCAACTTTAAAAAGTACGCGGAGGATACATTTGCAATCCAATCTTCTGATAAGGCCATGTCACGCCTGCAAGACTCCACCTTCAGCGCCAGTGACAAAAAATCTATGGCTGAGGTGATGGCTAAGCTGAATGTGAAATACTTTGCGGGAACTGCCGCAGATTCTTTAGATGAGATTAAAGCCATGCCCGGCTACAAGCTGTGGGCAAGCATGGATGGCGGGTTCATGTCCGGTTACATCCAGAGCATGGCTGAGGATAGCGGGTCCAGTAATGTCTCTCTCAAAATGATTCTAAACAAGCAATAGTGATGTGTACGGCAAAAAGCCGGAACCTCTGTTTATGAGGTTCCGGCTTTTTGCATATTTACTATTTAAGGACGGTCAATGTAAATGTAGCCGTCCTCATCTTTTTCCACCTTGGCATGTAGTCCCTCTGCAAGCACACGAAGCGGCACATAAGCGTCACCGTATTCGTCAACGAATACCGGCTGCGGGAGCTTCACCGCTTTGCCGTTAATCAGAGCTTGTGCAGAGCCGATCTTGAAGACCAGCTTATCGCCGTATACATCATCTGTAACATGGATGGCACGATTCGCCCCATCCCATTCGACTACTGCGTCCAGGTCCTCCGCCAGATAGCGCAGCGGCACATAGGTTGTGCCCCCTTCAACAATCGGATAATAATAATCGTCATCCGGCGCGATCGTCAGGGATTTGCTGGTAACGCCAAAATCATTCTTAAGCAGGTTATACACAGATGAGCCTTGCTCGAAGCTTCTCAGCGTCTGCCCAGGCGTAAGATTTGCCGTGGAGAGATCGAGCGCTCCAGCCGTGCTGATCGCATCGGCAGTCACCGGACCGTTAACATTCCAGGTCTGGGTCTCCACCTTGAAGGAGATGCTCTGCAGCGGCAGATCCTTACTTGATGGAAGCGCGACATTCAGCGCGACATTCTGCTTGCGCACATGGAACCCGCTGTCCACAAACAGATCGACATTCAGCTTCGTATCCTTGCTGAGGACTGTTTTCAGCTCAGGAGTTGTGTCGTAGAGATTCTGGAGTTGCTTATCATAGACAAGCAGCAGAGCATCCACAGCCAATTTGGCTGCATCATGCGCTACAGTAACGACTCCTTCCTTGTCCTCCAGCGGAATTTCACCAAAGCCCAGATCGCTAAATGCACTGGAATCAATGCCGTTCGCCTTCAGAATCGGATAGAGGTAATCATACAGGCCGGCAATAAATGCGGTAAAGCCCTCCGTATCCTTGGAGACAGCTTTCAGGAAGCTTTTCACCAGGGCAGGCATTTCATCACCTGTAATCTCCGTATGTAGCTTGGTCAGATTCAGTTGCTCGCCATACACAGATTCATTTACGGAAGCGACGCTGATCGCACCGGGATTCGGGAGATTCTTCACCACGAACTGTGTAAGAAGCTTGGAAATTTCCTTCGCTTTGTCCGGGTTGAGTCCTTCTACGCCCACAGTTTTTTCATAGTCTTGCACCGGGAAGTAAAATGGCTGTTTCGCTCCTTCAGCGGTAAAGACAACAGCCGTCTTGTCGATGAAGAAGTTAAACGGAATGGATACCTGCTTGTACCCGATAGTACCGCTTGCGGAAATATTGCCGTTATCCTGAAGCTTCATTTTGCTGATGTTCAGGGAGAATGAATTGATAAGATCTACCACTTTCTGATCATCTGCGCTAATGCCTGCGGCAGGTACAGCTTTCAGCGACAATGTCGTGCTGGACTCAGACGATTGTACATCCAAATCTCCCAGCAGCGCCTTGTTGACGTCAAATCCGGCTACGGTCTGGCACCCTGCCAGAATCAAGAGCAGGGCGAGAATCGGGAGCAACCATTTTGTTCTTGATTTCATTTTCCTCATAGCATGTCTCCTCTAAGCTTATTTTGTAATATATATCCATCAACTCATATAGAGGAAGGATTGTAGCTCATACTGCCTGCTGAAAGGCGGAATTATAACAGAAATAAACTTCGCCAATCTATAGATACCCATTCCTGAAAAAAAAGAATCTTCACCACGGCCAGCACCGCTAAATGTACCGGATAGAAGGACCACCAAATCCAGCGCGGCAGTCTTCTTTTCTCCAAAAGCTTCCAGAAGCCCGGTGCCGCTCCGATCAGTATAGTAGGCACTATGCTGAATAGCTGCACAAACCAGCCATAGTACAAGAGAAAGATGCCGTTCAGCACAAAATGCGCGAGAATCAGCCAGTAGGAACGGGCATAGCGGAAGATCAGCACCAGCAGCAGACCATAGGCGTTATAATCCAGCGGCAGACGGTCCATGATCAGGAAAGCCACGATGACAACCGGAGCTCCGAACCAAGGATTGGGCAGCTTATCGAGTATAGCAAGCACTATAGCGGACAGCAATAAGGTGAACACCACATTCCAGCCGCCGGGATCGAGCGCCAGGTTATAAGGAATCTGGGTAATCAGCGCAATCCACAGCAGCCGCCGCAAATATCTCGGCCTGGATGATGTATGTATATGCCCTTGCACCAGCGCGTAGCAGTAAATTGGAAAAGCAATTCTCCCCACATACCTCCAGGCAAGCTCTCCGGGGAAAAACATGTAGCCGATATGATCAATCAGCATGGTCAGCATGGCGATAATTTGCATTTGTGGCCTCCTGTTGATAATTGTACTGCCGGATCTCCTCTGCAATCGTTCTCATATTGAAACATTATAACAGAGTACTTGCGGGGTGAGGAGTCAAAGATTATTGACCGGGAGATCTTGCTTGAAGAGGCGCTGCGGGAGCGGATATGAGTTATGGCGTTTTGTGGCGCACCGGTTGATTGCGAGCCAAAGCGACCAGAAGCAGCAGACATAAGCCAAACTGTACCGGGCTTCAAGCCAAATAGAAAAACTGCGCAGAATAAATTTCTACGCAGTTCTCTTCCGGTTCTTGCTTCTATCCGGTTCTTCGGTTACGCCGTCTTCGACTTGTTGTATATATCAAAGCCTACCGCCAGCAGCAGCACCAGTCCCTTGATGCCCTGCTGCCAATCGACGCCGAGGCCGACGAGAGACATACCGTTGTTCATTACGCCCATAACCAGGCCGCCGATGATAGCTCCGACCACCGTCCCTATCCCGCCGGAAGCGGAGGCGCCGCCGATGAAGCAGGCTGCAATGGCGTCCAGCTCGAAGTTGGTTCCGGCTTTTGGCGTTGCAGAGTTCAGGCGGGCCGCAAAGACCAGACCGGACAAGGCGGCGAGTACGCCCATGTTGACGAACACCCAGAAGGTAACGCGTTTGGTTTTAACACCGGAGAGGCTGGCTGCCTTCTCATTGCCGCCCAGCGCGTAGATATGCCGTCCCATCGTCATGTGATTCATCACGAAGGAGTAAATAACAATCAGTACCATCAGAATGACCAGAATGTTCGGAATCCCGTTGTACGCTGCCAGCACGAAGGTAAACAGGTTGATGACGATTACCAGTGCAGCCGCTTTAGTGATGGACAGCCATACCGGTGATTGCTCAAAGCCGTATTTTACAGATATCTTACGGTTTCTGAATTCCTGATAGACAACAAGGGCCGAGAGAATAACGCCTACAACCAGAGTCAGCCCGTTCAGCGTACTGCCGGTGAGGAAATCCGGGAGGAAACCCGAGCTGATCTTCTGAAAGCTTTTTGGAAAAGGGGCGATGGACTGGCCGTTCAGCACAATCATCGTCAGACCGCGGAACAGCAGCATCCCGGCTAGGGTTACGATAAATGCGGGAATTTTGACATAAGCGACCCAGAAGCCCTGCCATGCACCAACAAGTGCCCCCATCAGCAGCGAGAGAATGACGGCCAGCACCGGGTTCATCTGCATATCCACCATCATGATTGCCGACAATGCGCCGATAAAAGCGGCTACCGAGCCGACCGAAAGATCAATATGCCCGGTAATGATGACCAGCACCATGCCGATAGCCAGCACCAGAATATAGCTGTTCTGCAGGATGAGATTTGTAACATTAAGCGGCTTGAGCAGAATGCCGTCCGTAAGAATTTGAAAAAAAATCGAGATGAAGATCAGTGCAATAATCATGCCGTATTGGCGGATGTTCTTTTTAAAAATATCGTTTATGGCTCCCATCGGTGTTACCCCCTGCTTCGTGTCATATATTTCATCAACAGCTCCTGCGTCGCATCCTCCCGCTCCACCTCGCCGCTGATGCGGCCTTCGCACATCGTATATATCCGGTCGCACATTCCGATGATCTCCGGCAGCTCGGACGAGATGACCAGCACCCCTTTGCCTTCTGCCGCAAGCCCGTTAATGATCGCATAAATTTCATATTTGGCTCCCACATCAATACCGCGTGTAGGTTCATCCAGAATGAGGATGTCCGGCTGGGCGTAGATCCATTTGCTGAGAACCACCTTTTGCTGATTGCCGCCGCTGAGATTGACCGTTTTCTGCAAAATGCTCGGCGTTTTGATATTCAGCTTCCTGCGGTATTCCTCTGCGACCAGCACTTCCTCGTTCTCATTGATCACACCCCGGCGGGACAGCTTCTTCAGGCTGCTGAGCGAGATGTTCCGCTTGATGTCGTCAATCAGGATCAATCCGTAATGCTTGCGGTCTTCGGTCACATAGGCGAGTCCGCTGTCGATTGCTTTGTTGATGTCATTCAGGTGAACCTCTTTGCCGTGCATGTAGATCTGGCCGCTGATCCGTTTGCCGTACGATTTGCCGAAGACACTCATCGCCAGCTCCGTCCGTCCCGCTCCCATCAGACCGGCGATGCCGACCACTTCCCCGCGGCGGATATGGAGATTGATCTTGTCCAGCATTTTGCGGTCGGTCTGTGCCGGATGGTATACCTCCCAGTCACGGATCTCAAAGATGGTCTCGCCAAGCTTCGGGGTCCGCTCCGGATAACGGTTCGTCAAATCGCGCCCAACCATGCCCTTGATAATGACATCCTCCGTCACCGCATCAAGCTTCATATCCAGAGTGCGGATCGTCTGCCCGTCACGCAGGATCGTCACAGAGTCCGCTACCTTCTCGATTTCGTTCAATTTGTGTGAAATGATAATCGAGGCAATTCCGCGTTTCTTCAGCTCTAAAATCAGCGTAAGCAGATTCTCGCTATCATCCTCGTTCAGCGCCGCTGTCGGTTCGTCAAGGATGAGCAGCTTCACCTCTTTGGACAGCGCCTTGGCGATCTCCACGAGCTGCTGCTTGCCGACACCTATTGTTGATACCCGGGTAAACGGCGATTCGCTCAGGCCGACGGTCTGCAGCAGCTCTTTGGTTTTTACCGTCGTTTCATTCCAGTTGATTACCCCGCGCTTCGCTTGCTCATTGCCGAGGAAAATATTCTCCGAAATCGACAAATACGGAATCAGCGCCAGCTCCTGATGGATAATGACGATGCCCAGGCCCTCACTGTCCTTAATGTCTTTGAACTGGCATACCTTGCCATGAAACAAAATATCCCCTTCATACGTTCCATGCGGATACACCCCGCTCAGCACCTTCATCAGAGTGGATTTACCCGCCCCGTTCTCTCCGCAGAGCGCGTGAATCTCACCGGCTTTGACCTGAAGGTTCACGTTCGAAAGCGCTTTGACTCCGGGGAAGGTCTTCGTTATGCCTTTCATCTCCAAAATAATCTCACTCATTTGCCTCTCACCCAGCTTTCGTTGTGACTGTAGAAGCGGCTGCGGCGGGCAGCCCCCTTTTACAAGGACTGCCGCCGCATCTTCCGCTTCTCTTATAAGGATTTCAGCCGGTTATTTGCCGAGCTGATCTTTGGTATAATAGCCGCCGTCCACAAGCACTTTGTCTACATTGCTGGCATCTACGGAGACCGGCTCCAGCAGGTAGGAAGGTACGATTTTCACTCCATTGTCGTAGGTCGTTGTATCGTTGACTTCCGCTTCCGTACCTTTCAGCACGCTTTCCGTCATTTCCACTGCTTTTTTAGCCAGCTCGCGGGTATCCTTGAATACAGTCTGCGTTTGTTCGCCGGCCAGAATGGATTTGACCGAAGCCAGCTCTGCGTCCTGTCCGGTTACAATCGGAAGCTTCTTGTCTCCCGAACCATAGCCTACACCTTTAAGAGAGGAGAGAATCCCGATGCTGATGCCATCGTAAGGAGAAAGGACGGCATCGAGGTTGTCGCTGGCATAATTTGCACTAAGCAGATTATCCATCCGGGCTTGAGCGGCTGCACCGTCCCACCGCAGAGTAGCGACTTTGTCCATCGTTGTCTGCTTGCTGCGGACGACCAGCTTGCCGGAATCAATGTAAGGCTTCAGGATAGACATCGCACCGTCAAAGAAGAAATAGGCGTTATTATCATCCGGTGAACCGCCGAACAGCTCGATGTTAAACGACCCTTTGCCTTCCTTCAGGCCCAGCTTTTCTTCAATATAGGAGCCTTGCAGCACGCCGACCTTGAAATTGTCGAAGGTGGCGTAGTAATCGACATATTCGCTTTTTTTGATCAGACGGTCATAAGCGATAACCTTGACACCCGCATCATGCGCTTTTTGCAGCACATCCGTCAGCGCCTCACCGTCAATTGAAGCGATTACAATAGCGTTTACGCCTTTGGTGATCATGTTCTCAATCTGTGAGACCTGATTCTCCACCACGTCTTCCGCATATTGCAGATCCGTACCATAACCCAGCTTCTCGAATTCTTTTACCATGTTGTTGCCGTCATTTACCCAGCGCTCCGAGGACTTGGTTGGCATAGCGATCCCCACCTTGCCCTTCGCGCCTTCCGAGCTTCCGCCCGCACTGTTGCCGCCGCTGTTGTTGCCGCAAGCCGCTAAAATCAATACAAGTGCCAGTGTCAACATCATCCATGCATATTTTTTCATATGTGCACTACCCCCTGAACTGTTCTGTGTCCTTGGCGGATACCTTCCGCTTGACAAGTTGAGTATAGCAAGGGGGACAGGGAGGCGTATTTATACTCAGGCTACTGTTTTTATAAAAATCAAACTTTGTTAGCGTTCTCATTGGGAAAATGAATAAAGCCGCGCTCCTCAGGACAAGGAACACGGCTTCGGCCGAAACGGTATTGATTCAATTTCATTGGATGCTCAAGTCAGCTCCTCTTCACTCCGCAGCACGCCTTTACGGAATTGCAGGGGCGAGACGCCGGTTTGCTTCTTAAACGCAGTGCTGAAATAATGCTGGGTTTCGTAGCCTGTGCGCTCGGCCACCTCAAGAATGCTCAGCTCTGTCGAGTGGAGCAGTTGCGCTGCTTTGCGGATGCGGATCTGCGTCAGGTAGGTTCCGAAGGATTCGCCCAGCTCCTGCTTGAACAACCGGCTGAGATAGACCGGCGAAGCCTGGAGGCTGCCGGCTATGGATTCCAGGGTAAGCCCGTATTCGCCGTAGTGCTCCAGCATATACTGTCTGGCTCTGCGGACCAATGGCGACAGCGGCTGCTCCCGGGTTAGAGCCGTTCTGCATTTGCGGTAGGCCGCAGCCAGCCCGGTAATATCACCTTGGACCGCTTGTGTCGCCACTTGCGCAGCGATTTTGAGATTGCTCCGCACCGCCGCTTCAGCCCCGGCTAACACCTTCTCCCCCGCAGCATCCCAGAGCAGAATGATAATCTGGCCGGCGGCATCGCGAAAAACGGCCTTGGGATAATCCTGCAGCAGCTCCGTAACGATATTCTCAATCGCGAACAGAAACAACTGCCGCTCCTGCTCCTTCAGTCCTGACGGATGGGCTTCCCATCTCCAGCGGATGATGCCGATCAGCTCCGGCCGCTCCTCGGGCAATTGCAGGAACCGCAGTTGCTCTCTGATTTCGCTCTGGCTTAAGCTGCCTTCCAGCCACTCCTGGCAGAAGCGTTCCCGCAGCAGCGGAAAATTCTTGAGAATCTGCCGGGAGGCCTGCTGCAGATGCTGGCTTTTTTGCTGCTCAAGCCGCAGCTCATCCCTGACCCCCCGCAGCACCTGCATGAGCTGCTTCGGCTCTGCGGGCTTGAGAATGTAATCATTCACCTGCAGCCGGATCGACTCCTGGGCATACGAGAATTCATCATGTCCGGTGATGACAATGATTTTGCAGTGAGGCAGGTCCTCTCTCAGTCTCTTCATCAGCTCAATGCCATGCATGATCGGCATGTTCAGATCGACCAGCGCAATGTGCACTTCACACTCAATAGCCAGCTCAAGCGCCTCTTCGCCGTCCTCCGCTTCCGCGACCACCTGCATGCTAAGCTCTTCCCAATCTACACATTGTCTAATGCCGTCACGGATAATCGCTTCGTCATCGGCAATCATAACCTTCCAGTAATCCATGCGCTCAAGGTTCCTCCTATTCTCATCAATCATCCGGATAGCTGCTGCGGACCACCGGATGGCGGACAGTCACTACCGTTCCTGCGCCCGGTTCACTTGCAATGCTGAGTCCGTACGGCTCGCCGTAAGTGAGCCTGATCCGGGCCTGCACATTCAGGATTCCATATCCGCTCCCCGTGCTGCCCGGCAAAGGCTGCTCCGTTTCGGCGGCATCGAATGTCGCGCTTCCCACCTCCTGTAGACGCTGCTGCAACAGGGCAAGGCGTTCCTCCGGCATCCCCGCTCCGTCATCGCGGACGGTTAAGACCAGATCGCCTTCCCGCTGGCTTACCTCGATGTCAAGCTGTCCGGGACCGCGCCGCTCCTTAATTCCGTGATAAATTGCATTTTCCACCATCGGCTGCAGGAGCAGCTTCAGCACATACAGCTCCTGTAGTTGAGGCTCTACATGAATACTATAATTCAGCTTGCTGCTGTAGCGGACATGCTGGATTTTCAGATAACTTACGATATGCTCCAGCTCGTCGGAGAGCGGAACAAGATCACTGCCCTTGCTGAGCCCCAGCCGGAACAGCTTGGAGAGGGATTGTACCACCTCGGCAATATCCTCAGCCCCCTTGCTGCGGGCCATCCAGTGTATAGTATCCAAGGTGTTGTACAGAAAATGCGGCTTGATATGCGCCTGCAGACTGCGCAGCTCCGCCTCCCGTTTCTGCCGTGCCTGCAGCTCCGTTAAGGCAAGCAGCCGGGAAATCTGGGCAAGCATGGTGTTAAAGCTGCGTCCGAGCAGGCCGATTTCGTCGGAGCGGTTGCCCCAGTAGCGGATCGTCAAATCCCCCGACTGCGCTTTGCTCATGAAGGAAGCGAGCTGTCCAATCGGGCGGGAAATGGAATAGGCCAAATAGAACGAAGCAGTCATGCCCAGCATACAGACAACAAATACAAAGGTGACAACGTTAAAGGTAATTTCCCGCACTCCAAAGGCCGACTCTTCCATCGGGAACACGCCCAGGGTCGTCCAGCCCGTAAAGGATGAGGTTCTGTAGATCAACTGCAAATCACGGCCGTCTACGCTCTCCGAAGTAATGCCTGAGGTTCCGGTGAACAGACCCGCAGGAATATTGCTCATAAAAGGATGCGGCGGCGAGTAGATCAGTTCTCCCCGGTCATCGAACACCGTCAGGTAGCCCGTTTTGCCCAGTGTAACGTCCTTGGCCGTTTCAGCGATGACACGCAGCTTCAGATCCACGAGCACAACCCCTTGAACCACCTGTGTCTCAGGATCAATAATCGCCCGGACGGCTGACACAACCTCGCTCTCCTTGTAGTCCACATGGGACATGACTGCGCGGCCGTAGGGATGTCCTACAATTTTGAAAATCCCTTTATTGGACACGGCTTCCTTGTACCACTTCTCGCTAGTCAGAGTCGTACCGGGACGGGTATACATTTCATTGCTGATGAAATCTCCATCCCGGTTGACCAGCATGATCCCGGCAATCTCGGAGCTGAGTGTAGTAAAGCCCTGGAGAAACTTGCGGATAGTATATTCCGCCGACTCCCCTTTGACACCCGGGCCTGCGGCTTGTGCCGGAGGCTTCATTATGCCCTTCAGGAACGCCTGCACCCCCGGGTCGAAGGAGATCAGATAGGTTATTTTCTGCAAATTCTCTGCATCATTCTCCAGCGCCGAATTGACCTTGCCGATCAGTTGCATCGTATTCTCATTGCTCTGCTGCTCCACTATGCGGTCAACGGTCCAGCCGATCAGCAGCCCAAGCCCGATGGACGGCAAAATGCTGATCAGCAGAAAATGGATAATCAGCTTGTAACGGATCGGTAAATTGTTGAATTTCAGCTTCTCCATCATCAGGCTGCCTCTGCGCATCCGCATTTCCTCCTCTGCCGCAGCCTATTTGGCATAATAGTTGTCCACATTGGCCCGGGTCACCACGTCGATTCCGGTATCCACTGTATCCGGCACGGGCAGCGGCTTGTTCCCCGTATAAGCATTCGGATTCTCCGCCAGATTGCGGTGTAATTGGAACAGCTCCATTAGAGACCAATAGCCCATATTCCAGGTTCCCTGCGCCATCGTTGCCGCGATCTTCCCTTCCTTTACCAGATCAAGTGTGCCTTTATCCGTGTCGAAGCTGATAATCTTCAGCGTTGACACGCTGCCCTGCTGCGCCTCCACCGCTTCGGCCACACCGATCCCGCCATTGGACTCTGTAGCAAAAATCCCTGCAAGCTGCGGATACTGGGTCAAAAGCTGCTCCGCTGCCTCTCGCGAAGCGACCTGGTCGCCGCGGCCATCCTTCACCGACACCAGCTTCATCCCCGGAAATTCGCTGCGTACGGTGTAGCTGAACCCTTCGGTCCGCTCCTGATGATTATGCTGGTCAGGCGTTGTTATAATCGCGACCTCGCCTTTGCCTCCGGTAAGCTCGGCCATTTTACGGGCCGCCTCGACCCCGGCATTGTAATTATTAGTGCCAAGGAATGAATACGCTTTGCTGTTCGGCGCCCCCGAGTCAAAGAGCACCACCGGTATGCCGCTCTCCACCGCCTTGTTGATGGTAGCCGTGAGCAGCTTGGAATTCACTGCCGATATCGCGATGCCTGCGGGCTTCCTGGCAATGACCTGCTCCAGCACCGTCATCTGCTCACTCGCATTATGCTGCGTCGAGCCGTGGTATTCTACGGAGACGTTCAGCTCCTCTGCCGCATCCTCGAAGCCCTTCAGCACGCTTTTCCAGTAGTCAATGCCGCTCTGAAACGTAACCATCACGTATTTGTCTGCGATATTGCCGCGAAGTCCGGCGGTTTCCCACGGGTCTGCGGGTTTGGCCTGCAGCTTGTAATTCAGCACATAAATCAGGAAAATGCCAATCAGCAGCACATAGACCAGCCACAGCTTTTTCACAATTGTAACCCCTTTCAAAACAAACGAGGATAAGATACCGGCGTTAGAAAAAAGCAGGATCGCTTTGAAGTAAGGATCACTGCTTTTTTATATTAAATCTTTGATATCCCGCCGTCTATACTATATTTACGGTAATTCTAATACATCAATTCCGCGGCGTACCCTTCTCCCTCCAGCAGATCATATTCCACCATGCGGTAGTCATCCAGCAGCGCCTGCTGGTCAGCAGTAAGCTCGGAGAGCACACCGGAAGCGCCGATCAGCACGTTTTTGCTCAGGCCGGGAAGCTCTGTCTGAACCTGCTCCAGCATTTTGTAGTAGGGTGTCAGCGGCTGGCCCGACAGCTTAAATACGGTTGGCCCCAGATAGGCAGGGCTGATCGTTCCCAGCGGCTCCTTGCCGATGTCGAAATTAGCGAGAACCATCAGCTTGGTTTCATGCTTAAGTCTCGGCTCCCGATCCCAGCCCGCATCCGTATAGATTCCCGCTGACAGTGCCGGAAGATGGTCCCCCCAGAACACAGCAATCGTAGGCCGCTTAATCGTCTTCAGCTCCTGCTGCAACAGGCTAAGCGCCTCATCGGTCAGCTTCGTGTCCTGAACGTAGGTTTCCAGCTCGTCCTTCCGCTCCTCCGCTTCTCCCTGCACGGTAATGGTATTGGGACCATTCAGCCCTTTGGTAAAGGGAAAATGATTCTGCATCGTTACCAAATGCAAAAAGGTTGGAGTATCTGACGCTTTCAGCTCACGGACGGCCTCCTGCACAGCAGCTTTGTCGGAGATGTAACCATTCGGTGTGATCCGCTCAGCATCCTGCAGATCCTTCTCGCTCGTGAACCGGTCAAAGCCAAGCACCGGATAGACCCGGTTGCGGTTGTAGAACGTATCGTCGAACGGATGCAGCGCAAGCGTCTGATAGCCCCGTTCCTTCAGGATGCTGACGATGGAAGGCAACGAGGACATTTTGACAATCCGCTGCTGGTAAGGAATTGAGCCGTCACCGAGAAAATACATCGACAGCCCCGTCAACGCCTCAAATTCGACATTCGCCGTATTGCCGCCGAACTCGGGGGAGAGCAGAAATCCGGCTGGGGTGACATTTTCTTGCTGATGAATGAACGTTAACGGATCTTCGCTGAATTCAAGACCCGGCAGCCGGGTAGGATCGAAGAATGCCTCATCCATCATGAACATGATATTAGGCTGCTTCGCCGTCGCTTTTGCAGAAGCCGTATCCGGCAAGGCGCTATATTTTGCGGCAATGTCTTCTATCGCCTTGCGGCTGTATCCCTCAGGCTTCTCTAGCAGGTTCTGGCGCAGATTTCCCGCAAAAGCAAACACAAAGCCATTTTCCGAGTAATTCACCTTCTGGTTCCAAAAAATATTCTGGTAATTCAGAGAGGAGGCGAACGTTGCTTGCCCGCTGACCATCACAATAAAACCGGCAATCATACCAACGGACACGGCTGTAAAAAAGAAACGCAGCGGCAGTTGAATTCTGACCTTGGGCAGCTTGATGATTATCCAGATTACTCCTGCGGCCAGCAGAACCCCAAGCCCGATGGCCAGCGGAGAGATCATGCCTTTGGTAATTTTGCTCATTTCAGAGGCGTTTTTCAGCAGCATCAAATCCCACGGGAATAACGGCTCCCCCGTCGTGTGCTGTTTCTTATAGTTGGCAATGCCCAGCAAAAGAATCAGCACCGAAGCAAGCGCCGGACCCGTATAGATATTAGGTAAAACCACCGAAAAGGCTAATAGAATAAAGAAAAATAACAGGCTTCCGCATATATACAGCCAATAGGAATTCCCAATCCAAACTAATACACTCATGAAATCCATTTGAAGGGAAGCCGCCTGCATGAAAAAGTTCAGCACAAAACCTCCCAGCAGCAAGCTGAGCAGGAATAATCCTAATTTTTTGGAAGGTAAAAAATGACGCAAAACAATCCACTCCTATCTGTCTAAACGAATAGTATACACCTCTTTTCTTAAAGGAGGCTTAAAAAGAGGCAGCAAAAAAACAGGGCGCAGCAAAAAATCTCTGCACCCCGTTTGCACCTGCTAACTATACGGATAGGATCATCTATTTCACGTACAAGCGGCCGGTTTCTTCCCAATATTCGCCTGGTGCAAGGCTGAACAGACCAATTTCTTCTGCCGGCAGATCCACCTTAGGCGCGTTGACCAGGTTGATCTGCGGCTCTGGGCAGAAGAAGCCTTCTGTAGCGCCGTTGTTCCAGATCATCCATTGCTTGTAGGAGGTTCCGACATCATATACTAGAGTAACTCCGGCTTTGCTGTCCGTAAGCTCCATGCGGTTGCGTCCATTCTGGGCCACAGCGGTATAATGATTGTCCATGGGGGCATAGAAAGGATATAACCCTTCGTCACGCAGTGCAGCCTCATCGGCGGTAAGCTCCTGGAATGCGCCTGTCGGCAGCATGCGGTCATTAAGCTCCCAACGCTTGCCGAGAGTCAGCTTCACGCGGTAATCCTGCGGCGAGCTTGCGGGTGCGAACGGTGCATTAATCGCTGTGTGGAAGGCGAGCAGGCAAGGCATAAGCTTCTCTCCATCATTATGCACCTGCAAGTGCTGGGACAAACCTCCTTCTCCCAGGCTGTAGCGCAGCTTGATCGTGTATTTGAATGGAAGGTACTGGTAAGATGGATGATTTTCATCCACTTTGACTACTACAGTCACGAAGCTTTCGTTCTTGCCGGCGCCGAATTCCTCCACCTGCCATGCTGCTGTATGTAAGAACCCGTGCAGATGGTTGCCCGTTGCCGCTTCATTGACCGGGAGCTGATAGGTTTGTCCATTCCACGGAAATTTCCCATCCTCATACCGGTTCGGCGGAAACAATACCGGAATACCATGAATCCCCGGATTGGCTTTAAAGCCTTCCATCTCTTCCGCACCCGGCTCATGCAGGAAACGGTAACCGTTTTCGGTATCGCGGAAGCAGATCAGGTTGCCGCCGATTCCGGGCAGTACTGCTGCCTCGTAACGGCCAGCCTTCAGCCAGATTGCCGCTTCCCCCTCGTATTGTCCTTCATATGCTGTAATTGACATTAAATGTTTCTCCCTTCCATAATCTCAAAATGACTCTCTCCTAGATAGATTACCACATCTGCCCAGGAGGTAAAATGTCATTTTTACAGTTGTTCAACCTCCACGCTCATCACATGTTCGATTTTCTTCACATCATAGTAAATTTCTGTAACATATTCACGGTCTGGCGCAGAGATCAGCATCTCAATCACCTGTCTGCCATCCTCAAGATCCTTAATCGTTGTCCGCCGGATGATCCGTCCGTTTTTTTTCGATTTTCTGGATTCTGCCGCCTGGTGCTGCTCAATCTTCTGAATTACGTCAGTCAATACATAATTCGGCTCCATAATAATGGTGACGGAAATTTCATGCTTGTTCAATACCTGTGGTCCGATAAGCCTGATCAAATACGGTACGGCGTTCACGGCGAACATCAGCAGTATAACGGCATAACCCGCCTCCACAAAAAACCCCGCGCCGACCGCGATTCCGATCCCCGATGCGGTCCAGATCAGCGCCGCCGAGGTCAGGCCGGATATGGCATCCCCGCCCCGGCGCAGAATCACACCCGCTCCCAGGAACCCGATCCCGCTGACAATCTGCGCCGCCAGACGCATCGGGTCCATACTCGGATGATTCGTTCCTCCAAACTTGTCGTATGCGTGAATGGAGACGAGCGTCACCAGACAGCTCGCAATACTGATGACCATACTGGTCCGAATCCCCAGCGGTTTCTGTTTCAATTGGCGGTCGATACCGATGAACAGCCCGAACAGCATGGCCACAAGCAGTTTAACAATTGATTCTGTGTGCAGATTAATATCCATAAGTGCCCTCGCTTCTAAGACAGATAGGAATAGTATACCTGAAAAATGCAGCAAATGCGCCTCCCTTTTCACACACAGAAACGGCATCCCCGGTCTCCGCAGAGGGCTCTGCAGTATGGAATACTGCGGAGCATGCAAGAGACGGAATCCGTTTCTTTAGGTGAGGTTCAATTGAGTATATGCGGGTTAGGCATAACTATATTAATTAAATTCGGCTATGGTCGTAACTGCGGGGAATGTTTGGACTTCCGGCCGCTGTTATGTTTGGATTTCTCTGATTTACCTTTTTTATGATGTATAGTTCAACTAATATAGAGAAAATAGTAATATTAACCAAACGGATTGCTAGTCGTCCGCAGCACCTGGGAGAGATACGCCAGTGTCAGGCCTTGGCCCCAGCCCTGAATCCTTTTGTTCGGAACCTGGCGGTATCCGTCGATATCATTCATCACGGCTGTACCCGCAGATACTTCGGTCACTGTGCCGTCTTCCTTGATTCTGGACAAAATCCCCTGGAGAGCAAGCTGCGAATATTTGTTGTAGAGCCTTCCCTGCATCAGCACCGCAGTGGCAATCCCCGCCGATGCGGACATCTCCAGGTAAGAGGGATCATCATCAAGCACGGTATGCCACAAGCCCTCAGGCGATTGCAGGCGGACAAGCGCAGCAAGCTGGTCGCGCAGCGAGCCTTCAATAATCATAAACGAGGGATGAGTGACCTCTACCAGCCGCAGTGCTTTGGCCATTGTTAACGCTGCCCACGAATTGCCGCGTGCCCAGTAGATGCCCGACATATTATTCTGATTCACATGATCCCAGCCGTGATAATACAGGTTGGTATCGGAATTCTGCAGAAACTCCTCATGCCCGTGGTACTGAAGCAATCCGTCTTCAATATACTCCCGGTTATCCAGCAGAACGCCCATACGCAGCAGGTAATAGCCGGCCATGAACATCGTATCCACCCAGGCCTGCTGCGGGAATACATGGGTAAGGGAATTCACTGTATGCTGAAAAATCCCCTGTGCGAAGCGCTCCGCCTTATGCCGCAGAAACTCAGCCATCTCAGTGGCGATGTCCAGGTACATCTGCTCCCCTGTAGCCTGATACAGCGTGATCAGACAGTGCCCGATGGACACGCCGTTGACGGACAGCTTGGGCAAACCCTCGGCAATGTTGTCATCGACCCAAGTCTTAAGCGCAAGCAAATATTCTTCTTTGCCCGTTGCCTCATAGGCTTCACAAATCCCGTAGAAAGCAACGCCTCCCGGCCAGTCCCAGGAGAAGTCCATACGCAGGGTGCGTTCGACCACACGGTCTATGGTGGCTTTGATTTGTTCTTCATCGTAGATAAAAGCAGGCATTCTTTTTCACACCTTTCTCTTTAAAAAATAATCTGAACTTTAGGCTTCCATCATAAGGTCTGGTCGTAACTGCGGGGATTGTTTGGACTTCCGGCCGCTGTTATGTTTGGATTTCTCTGATTGGAACCGCTGATCGCGGTAGAAATCCAAACATAAAGGCGGACGCTCTCGCTCCTCCAGTTCCAAACATCCCCTCCGTTACTTCCGCCCCTTTTACTAGTCGTAGATGTTCATCTTATTATAGTGTTTGTTACCACCAGGGCTACTCGCCCTGGCGCAAGTGAATAATAAGGTCGTTCAGTCCGGCCTCGCGGATGCCCTCGACCACAAGCTGTGCCAGGAGGCGCGCGCCAAGAATCTGAAAGTGCGTGTTGTCCTGCACGCCGGCGGGGTGACAGAGATATTCCCCGGGATAACTCCACATGAACAGCTCCTTGCTGCCTTCCGGTCCATAGGCTTCAAAAAGCTTGCGGCTGCGCGGCTCCAGATCAATCAGCGGCACCTGCTCGTCAGCCGCAAGCTCCCGCATTGCCAGCAAATAATTGCCATGCGTGTCCACAATGCGGCCCTCCTGATCGAACCGCCGCCGGTGCATCGGGGTAACCAGCACCGGATATGCGCCAGCGTCCCGGGCGGCGGTAATCATCAGCAGCAGATGCTCCTTATAGGTTGTATAAGGCTCAGTATGGCGCGCTTCATCCGGTTTGGAATCATTGTGGCCGAACTGGATGAACAGATAGTCGCGCGGCCGAAGCCCGGCGGCGATCTGCTGCAAATGGCCTTCACCGATGAAGCTTCTCGAGCTGCGTCCCGATAAAGCGCGGTTATCCACGACAACGCCGGGCTTAAAGAACTGCGGCAGCAATTGGCCCCAGCCCGCATAAGGATATCCTTCTTCGCCTTGATCCGTAACGGTTGAATCCCCGGCAAGCACAAGCGCCAGCGCTTCACGGTCTGCTTGAATGTCCAGAGCGTTGATCCTGGGAGCCGGTCCCGAGAAGGTTAGGCTTAGCTGCCCTCCGCTGACCCGTACGACGAAGGCTTCCCGTTGATACTGCCCTGCCGGCACGTTCAACGGTTCGAGCATATGTTTTCCCGCTCCGGCGGTAATCAGAGTGCTGGTATCGGCGAGAGAATCGCCGACCAGTATGGTGACTCTGTAAATCCCGTCCGGCACATCGGCAAGAAATTTCGCCTTGTACGGGATACAGCAGTCATGAAGCAGCGTGTCACTTCCGCCGCGAAACCGCCCGTACACCGCCGAACCGGGAGCGAAGCCATAGCCCTGTCCAGCGGTATAGACTGTATCCGGTTTCACCTTGGTGTATCCGGGAGCCGCAGCTTCCAGACCAAAATCAAAACGATAGCTTTCCACGTAACCGCGCACCTTTCTCCCCGCGTAATTTCAGCTCCGCCTGTCATCTGACGCTTAAGACTAGCCTTTCAGACCGCTGGTGCTGATGCCATCGACAATCTGCTTTTGGAAGATGAAGAAGATCAGCATCACCGGTGTAAGGCTCAGTACGGACATTGCGAACATCGGTCCCCAATTGGATACCGATTCGCTGTCGAGGAACATCTTAAGTCCCATAGACACCGTATATTTGGCTGGGGAATTGAGATAGAGCACAGGTCCGAGCAGGTCCTCCCAGCGCCAGTAGAAGGAGAAGATGGCCGCCGTTGCCATCGAAGGGCGGATCAGCGGAAGAATGATCTTATAGTAGAGCCGGAATTTGCCGCAGCCGTCAATGGTCGCCGCTTCGTCCAGCTCCGCCGGAATCGTACGGATAAATTGCAGCATCAGGAAGATAAAGAACGGTACACCGAAGAACTGCGGGATTACGATGGGCCGGATGCTGTCCAGCCAGTTCAGCTTCGTATAAATTATATATTGCGGCACCAGCACAACGTCCGAAGGCAGCATGAGCGTCATCATCATGATTCCGAACCACAGGCCGTGCCCGATAAATTTGTTGCGGGCGAAGCCGAAGGCGACCAGCGATGAGGAGAAGACGGCGCCAACCGTTGCCACCACAACGATAACGAACGAGTTCTTGATGAAGACACCGAAGGAATATCCGGCCACGCCTTCCCAGCCCTTGGCGTAATTGCCCCATTCCCAGGGATGCGGAAGCAGCGTCTGCGCGGTAACGAATACCAGCCGGCTTTCTTTGAAGGAGCTCATGATCATCCAGAGAATCGGGTAGAGCATGATGATGGCGAGCCCGCCGATAAGAATGTGATAGACCGGCCATTTGATTTTATTCTTCGCCATGGCTCACTTTCCTCCTCCCGATTCGTAGAAGACCCACGATTTCGATGTTTTGAACAGAATGCCTGTCATTATTCCTACCAGCAGCAGCATCACCCAAGCCATTGCCGAAGCGTAGCCCATGTTGTTGAACATAAAGGCCTGGCGGAACAGATACAGCGAATAGAGCATCGTTCCGTCCATCGGGCCGCCTTCGCCCTTGGAGATAATATAGGCCGGCACGAAGGTCATAAACGCGCTGATCGTCTGCATGACCAGGTTGAACAAAATCACTGAGCTGAGCAGCGGCAGCGTAATCTTGAAGAATTTACGGAAGAAGCTCGCTCCGTCCACGCTTGCAGCCTCGTACATTTCACCCGAAATATTTTTTAGCCCGGCCAGAAAGATCAGCATGGATGAACCAAATTGCCATACGGACAACGTAATCAGCATGACCAGCGCAGCATTGGGATTTCCGAACCAGCTTACAGGCCCCACTCCGAAAAAGCCAAGCATGCCGTTAATAATCCCGGTATCGCTGAAAATATTGCGCCACATGATAGATACGGCGACACTGCCGCCGATGATGGAAGGCAGGTAGTACACGGTACGGTAAGCTCCCACCATTCGCGACTTGGTATTCAGAATCATTGCCACAAACAGGGCAAAACCCAGTCGAAGCGGTACACCAATAAAAACATACATCAGCGTCACCGTTAGAGAATGCAGGTATTTCGGATCACCGGTGAACATTTTGATATAATTGTCCAGCCCCACCCAGCGCGGGGGGGCGAACAGATTATATTTGGTGAAGCTCAGGTAGAGCGAGATAATCATCGGCACCAGCGTGAAGCATAGGAAGCCGATCACAAACGGACTGATAAAGGCATAACCCGTTAAGTTTTTGCGCAGCCGCTGTCCAAACGGTCTCTTCGCTCTGTAGGCCTGCGGATTAGCGGTAAGAGGATTGCTCACAGCCAAGGTCTCCAACTCCAATCTTGTAGAATCACAGTATGGTCTTACACTCTGTTAACGGCTGGCGAGAATCTCTGTAGCCTCTTTGCGGAACTGCGCAGCAGCGGCATCCGGCTTAATCTGTCCGAAGTTCATTTGCTCCGCAAGGTCGGTGAGCAGGGCTACGACTTCCGGAGAACCTACCGGCGGGCTCATAGGAGAGGTTTTTGGTTCCATATCAGCGACAAACTGGAATACCTGCTTGCCGGAATCCGTCAGCTCCGTAGCGAGGGATTCTTTGATTTTGCTGGAAATCGGCACGCCGCGTTCACCCTTAATCAGCTTGTTGGCTTCAGCGCTGTTGGTCCAGAAATCAATAAATTTAGCCGCTTCTTCTTTGACTTTGGAATTGGCTGTAATCGACCAATACATACTTGGCTGCATATACAGCCCTTTTTCCATATCCGGTCCCGGCATTTGTGCCAGCGCCATCGGACGGTTAACAGCGATTTGCAAGGCCACATATTGGTTCGACCACTGCCAGACGCCGATGCCTGTTCCCTTAACAATATCCGACTCTTCGATTACACCTTTGTTCTGGCTCAGTTTGTCCTGCGACGGAACTGCACCTTGCGCGATCAGATCCGACAGCATCCCGAAGAAGTCGGTGAACAGCGCATCATCTTCATAACCAAGCCCGGAGCCGTCTGTGTTGTAGAGCGACAAGCCTTTGGTGCGCAGATAGTAGTTGAAAAAGACATCCGCCGCCATCGAGCCGTCAATGTAGAGCCCGGCAGCTTTGGCTTTCAAGGCGATTTCCTTGTATTGATCCCAAGTCCAATTTTCCGGAATCGAATCCACGCCGGCCTTTTTCAGGAGCGCAGGATCATAATGAAAACCAAGCACATTAACGCCCAGCGGAATTCCGTACTGCTTCTCACCGATTTTACCGGTAGCCAGGACATTTTCATTTACGTCGCCAACCTGGATGCTTTTGTTCAGATAAGAGGTCATATCCTCCAGTTGTCCATTCGAGCCGTATTGATTGATATAAGACACATCCATTTGCACGATATCGGGGAGACGGTTGGCCGCAGCCTGGGGTGCAAGCTTTTTCCAGTAATCATCAAAGGAAGCATATTCCGGTTCGATCTTGACGTTAGGGTGCTGTTCTTCATACATATCAATGACCTGCTGTGTATAAGAATGCCGCGTATCGCCGCCCCACCAGGCAATCCGCAGAGTTACCGGTTCTGACGAGCTGCTGGCTGCCGGGGCTGACGTCTGATTGCCTGCGGCGTTTGTGGCTGCAGAGTCCTTGGCGTTATTGCTGTTGTTCCCGCCACATCCGGCCAGCAAGGATAACAATACGGGTACGGCCAATAATGCGAATCTCTTTTTCAAATTCAACTCTCCCCTTTACGTAAAATGATAGTGAGCAGGAAGGCCAGTTCCACTGGTAACGCTTCCATGTGTAAATTTTCGCAAATTCCGGATCATTCTTGAATACAAAAAACCGTTATCTTTGTTCAATAATCAGGTTCATTCACCTGTACCATTCACTTGAGGTTTCATAAAATCTGTAGGCGTCCTGCCAGTAACCTTCTTGAACACCTGGCTGAAATACTGGGCATTGCCGCCGAAGCCGTACAGCTCCGCCAGTTCGAACACCTTCACATCTCCGCTGCGGATAATGTGCTCGGAGGCTTTGTTAATCCGGTAATGGGTCACATAGTTGGAGAATTTCTCTCCGGTCACTTTTTTGAAAATTTTCCCAAGGTAATCCGGGTTCATGTACAGCATTTCAGCGGCGACCGAGCTAAGAGAAAGCTCCGAATTGCAGTAGTCCTCCTCAATAATGCGGAGCATCTTGTCCACGATCGAGGATTGGCGGGTCACGAAATGGCGGTCATACATCTGGGTGAGACGTCCGGCTTCTTTTTTGACAAAAGCTTTCAGACTGCTCAAATTGCCCAGCTCTGCCAGCTCCGCCAGCCCGGAAGTGAAGGTGCCCCGTTCCTCAGGTATGCAGAGTCTTATCATCGCCGAATAGAGCTGGAGCACATAGGAGCGGGTCACGTTGATATCAAAACGCTGCTCCGATAATACACCAAATAGCCGTTCCAGCTCCGCTTCAACTGCGTTCTGATCCCCCGCCTTAATGAACAGGCAGATTTGCTCCTCCTCCAGATCCATCTCGTTTTTGCCGCTCAGCTCATCTGCGGGGATATCGCTCGCTGTGATCAGACTGCCCTCCTCCAGATAAAAACGGTGATTGAGGCACTGCAGCGTCTGCCGGTACAGAGTGCGGGAGTGAATCATCCGGCCCTGGTCGCTAACCGCTATTGTGACGTGGATTTTGTAGAAATTATGAAAAATCTTCTTCACCTCAGCAATCCGCTCGAGCAAATCAGACTGCTGCCTCCCATCATCCGGCTGCTCCAGCAGAATCAGCACATGCGATCCGATGGTCGTGCTGAGGAGCACCTCAGAGAGCATATCCTTTGCAATATTTTGCAGCGCGAACAGATGCTCATATTCAAAGGAACCCTCCAAATGGAGCAGAATCAGCCTTACGTTTTTGTCGTCGAGCCGGGTGTCGAACAGCTCTTGATAGTAGTCGAGATCATGACTGCCATAGGTTTTATTGGAGATCCATTCTTTCAGAAACTGCTCTTTGACATGGGGCAGCACCTTGGTCAGCCGATGCTTCATCTCCATGACGAACTGCTCGCGGCTCTTCCGCTCATCCAGCTCCTGCACAAGCTCTATCAGCGCTTCGTGGATTTGCTGCTCATTGCAGGGCTTCAGCAAATAATGCTTGACCCCATGCTGCATGGCAGTGCAGGCGTAATCGAAATCCTTGTAGCCAGTCAGCATAATGAACTTTATGGCCGGGAACTTCTGACTGCAGCGCTCTACCAGACCGAGTCCATCCAGCCCCGGCATCGAAATGTCGCTGATCACAATATCCGGGGCCAGTGCCTCTATCTTCTCCAGCGCCTCAATCCCGTTGCGGGCCGTCCCTGCCAGCTCCGTTCCCGCCTTCTCCCAATCCACCACCTGTGAAATCCCTTCCAGAATCAAACGTTCATCGTCAACGAGCAGCAATTTATACATGTCTGACCTCTCCTCTCAAATAGGGGATACGCACATGAATCGTTGTCCCTTCTCCCGGCTGACTCTCAATTTCCATTCCCCATTCCTGTCCAAAAACAAGCTGCACCCGCTCCCTTATATTCGCCAGTCCGATCCCTTCCCCCCGGGTCTGGATTCTGCCCTGCTGCAGCTCACGGATGAATTCACCCGTCATTCCCGGACCATTGTCACTGACCTTAAGATCAAGCGTATCCTCCTCGCGGATAATGGAGATTGAAATGGTGCAAGGCTCAATATTTGGTTCAAGCGCATAGCGAATGGCGTTCTCAACCAGCGGCTGCAGCGTCAGCTTTGGAATCAGCGCATCCTGCAGCGCCTCCGGGATATCCATATGAAAATCCAGCCGCTCCTCAAACCGCGTGCGCTGAATAGTGATATAGCTTCGGACGATACCAAGCTCCTTCTCCAGCGTAATCAGCGGATCTTTCAGCCCGATGGAGCTGCGCAGCAGAAATCCGAGCGCCTCCACCATTTCAGAGATTTTCGCCTGCTTGTTCACCTTGGCCAGCCAGTTAATGGATTCCAGCGTATTGTAAAGAAAATGCGGATTGATCTGCGCCTGCAGCGCCTTCAGCTCCGTCTCCCGGATAACTAGCTGTTTAGCATAGTTCTCTTCAATCAGCTCTCTGATCCGGCGGATCATCATTTTGAAGGTGCGGTTGAGCTGGCTTACCTCATCCTGGGCCGTTTGTGAGACGAACCCAAGCGCCTGCTCCTCGAGATTGTCCAGATCGCCTTTTTCGATCCGCTTCATTTTCTCCGTCAGCTTGGAAATCGGCCTTACCAGACTCCGGGCCAGCCGGTATCCCAGCAGCAGCCCCAGCAGCAAAATACAGGCGAAGACGATCACAACCAGCCTTTTGACAAAAGTAATCTGCTTGAACATTTCATTAAAGGGAGTGGCATTGATGTAAATCCAGTTCATGTAGGAGGAGCCGGTCTTGACTACAAAATACGTTCCTTTGCTGTAGCTGGCGGTACGGTAGGATTCAGGCCGCTGCACCTCTTCCGCCAGCTCCTGGGGTAACAATAACGGCTTCCCGGGATAGACGGTCCGGCTGGCCGCCTTATCAATGACAATAAACTGACCGCCATCCTCTGCCATGCTGGTGCTGTCAGCTATGATCCGGTCTATGCGGATGCGGATGACCAGTGTGCCCAGATTATCCAGCGTGAAGGTCGAGCCAGTGTACGATTTGATCTGACGCACGGCCAGCAGGGAGTTTTTACTGCCTTGGGTGTACCAGACATTACTGCCCGCACCCGCCGCCGCAAGCGGTTTCAACTCATCCTGCAGCGATTGGGACACTCCCTCCCGGTTGCCTGCCGTCATTGCTCCACCGTTCGTATCCATCAGCATCATTGAGTAGACATACTTCTCTGCACCCGCAAAGGCTACCAGCCGGTTAATGATTTTATTATGCAGGAGCTGCCTTTCATAGGGCGAAGGGTTATCCTGAAGCTGCCGCAGGCATTGCTGGATTTGTTCATCCGAAACTACCGTAAAGGACAACTGCTCCAACTCCTTAAGCTCATTCTCGATGCTGATCGAGGACATTCCCAGCACCTCAGACGCTTTTTCATAAATTTGATGGTCATAAATACGGTATACATATTGCAGGAAGATGAGCGAAAACAGAAAGGACAGCAAGAGCAAAAATGAAATCAGCATAATCATTTTGTTAAAGATTCCGAAATTTTTGAAAGCGCTCTTATTTTTGGAGACCATAATCCGATCACTCTGCTTTCTCTATCAATTTCTTATATTTTATACGAAGTTCTCTGTTTTGGAAATATAAACCAAAAAACCTGAGGATACAGTCCACACTCACTGTATTCCCAGGTCTTAGGTTTAACTCTTCCAGTTAATTCTCCGCTACGCCGCAGCATGGCCTTAATTACGGGGACATGCTTCAGCCCAGCATCATCCGGTCATCCGCGAGCTTATGCCCGCTGATGGACTCAAATTCACCCAGCAGGTGCTCTACGGTCAGGTCCTTCTTGCGCTCCTCGTCAATATCCAGAATGATGGTTCCCTTGTCCATCATGATCAGCCGGTTGCCTAACCGGATTGCCTGATCCATATTATGGGTAACCATCAGCGTAGTCAGCTTCATCTCACGGACAATCGACTCAGTCAGTCTGGTAATCAGCTCGGCACGTGAAGGATCGAGTGCCGCCGTATGCTCATCCAGCAGCAGAATCTGCGGCTGGGTGAAGGTGGCCATAAGCAGGCTGAGCGCCTGACGCTCTCCGCCGGACAGCAGCCCCACCTTTGCACGCAGCCGGTTCTCAAGGCCTATGCCCAGCCGGCTGAGCTGTTCACGGAACATCGTCCGCCGTGCAGCGGATACGCCAAATGATAAGCCCCGGCTCTGCCCTCTCTTGAGGGCCATCGCCAGATTTTCTTCAATCGTCATATGCGGAGCCGTGCCGGCCATAGGGTCCTGAAAAACCCGGCCGATCCAGCGGGCACGCTTGAACTCCGGCAAGCCGCTGATTGGGCTGCCTTCAATGCGCACTTCTCCGAGATCGGGCTTCATTACACCGGATATTACATTCATCAACGTTGATTTGCCGGCGCCATTGCTGCCGATAATCGTCACGAAATCTCCGGCATTCAGCTCCAGATCAATTCCCAGCAGCGCGATCTTCTCGTCCGGGCTGCCGGGATTGAACAGCTTGGACACATTATCAAGCTTTAGCATCAGCCGTGCCCCCTCTCTTGCTGCGCAGAGCCTGCTTGGCAAGCTCAGCGCTCCGTTTGCGGGCCGTGTTCTTTTGCTTCAGGAATCGCTGTACTGACGGGAAGACCAAAGCAATGATGACGATAATCGCCGTAATCAGCTTCAGATCTGAAGACTTCAGCCACGGCACGCGCAGGGCCAGAGCCACCACGATACGGTAGACAATCGAGCCAAGCACAACCGCCAAAGTGGCGCGGAATATCGTTCCCGCTCCGAAGATCGCCTCGCCGATAATCACCGAAGCCAGCCCGATCACAATCATGCCAATCCCCATAGACGAGTCTGCAAATGCAGAATACTGGGCAATAAGTGCTCCCGAGAGCGCCACCATCCCGTTCGCCAGGCTGATGCCAAGAATAGTCGTCGAATCTGTATTGACCCCAAAGCTGCGGATCATCCGCGTATTGTCGCCGGTAGCCCGCAGGGCAAGCCCCAGATCGGTCCGCAGAAACAGATCCATCAGGAGTTTGACCGCAAGCATTACGAAGGGCATAACCAATAAAGGATTAATGGAGCTGAACAGCGTATCCTCCCCCATCAGTGAAACATTGGGTTTGTTGTCGAGAATCCGCAGGTTAATTGAATAGAGGGCAATCATCATCAGAATACCTGACAGCAGTCCATTGATCCTTCCCTTGGTATGGAGAAGTCCAGTGCACATGCCTGCCGCCATTCCGCCTCCCAGCGCACAGAGCGTTGCCAGCCAAGGCGAATAGCCATGCGTAATCATCATTGCGGCAATCGCTCCGCCGGTGGTGAAGCTTCCATCCACAGTCATATCAGGAAAATCAAGAATACGAAAAGTAATATATACTCCCAAAGCCATAAAAGCGTAAATCAAGCCCATTTCTATAGCTCCAAGTATTGAATCATACATAGTGGCGCCCTCCCCGAAACGAATACTGTCCTTTGAAGATCAGCATAGCCGTTTCTGCTTGTGTCTGTATCTTATTGAATAATATTGTTGGCCTGATCAGCCACTTCAGCCTTCATGGCATCAGTCACTTTAATGCCCTGTGCAGCCGCGGCCTTCAGGTTGAGGATGAGGTCCAGCTTCTCCTGCATTGTTACCTTCATATCGCCGGGGCTTGTGCCATTTTTCAGCACTTCCACAGCCATCTGTCCCACCTGGTAGCCGTGATCATAATATTTGAACCCTACCGTTGCAAAGGCCCCCTTCTCAACAGTGTCGCGGTCTGCGGAGAAGAATGGAATTTTGTTGTCATTGGCAGTTTGAATAATTGTGTCCACAGCGCTTACCACCGAGTTATCCAGTGTAATGTAGAAAGCATCCGCCCGGCCCACAAGCGATTCAGCGGCCTGCTTCACCTCTGAAGTATTAGTGATTGTTGCTTTGACCAGCTCAATGCCATGCTTGTCCAGCTCTTTCTTGGCAATGTCAGCCATAACTACAGCATTCGGTTCACCCTCGTTAATGATCAGACCCAGTTTTTTCACATTCGGAAATTGGGTCGCAATAAATGTCATCAGCCGTGTAATGGACTCAGGATTTGTATCAGATGCGCCGGAAACGTTACCGCCGGGATGATCCAGATCCTTCACAATCTTCGCGTCCAGCGGGTCAGTAACCGCCGCGAAGAGAACCGGTGTATCCTTGCTTACATTCTGAACAACAGCTTGGGCAGACGGTGTGGCGATACCAAGCACCAGATCATTCTTATCCGCCGCAATCTTCTGGGCGATGGAAAGGTTGTTGGACTGGTCCGCCTGCGCATTCTCCAGATCGACCTTCAGGTTCTCGCCTTCGACGATGCCGGCATCCTTGAGCGCGGCAAGAAACCCTTCCCGGGTAGCGTCCAGCGACGGATGCTCAACGTATTGCGAAATAGCAATTGTATAAGATTTCTTGTCAGCATTTCCTCCGTTAGACGCTGCAGCACTTGCACCTGCTGAAGGTCCAGCCGCGCTGTCACTATTTTTGTTAGCTCCGCAGCCGGTAGCGGCCAGCATCAGACACAAGCTCAAGCTCAACCATATTTTCTTTGTTTTCATACAATAACCCCTTTTCTGGTTACAGGATCAGCGCGTTCACCCGGAGTCAGCGTCTCAGCAGTATTGCTTTTATATATAAAAGCGTTAAAGCAAAAGCCCTCACGAATCCCGCAGCCATGTCGCAATTCTATTAGACCTATATTATATAAAGGATGATTTTCCGTCAATGATTTATCACTGCTGGACTCCAATTGTTAGAAGCATAAATTGTTCCATTTCATTCGTTGCTGACATTCATTACCTTCCTCCGGTTCACATAAAAACGCACTCCCTGCACAAACTTAGGGTACAGTTCTGAACATGGAGCGTGCCATATGACAACTAATAAACCTATAAAGATTGCTGCCGCCGCCCTCCTCACTGCTGCTCTTCTATCGAGTACCGCCTGCAGCTACACTAAGCAGGGCCAGACTCCAAAGGTCAATTCGATAACCCCTTCGGGATCAAATGCGGGCAGCTACTATGAGAAATCCTCTTTCACCGACAAGAACGGCCTTTATTGGATTCCCTTGAAGCCAGCAGCCGCATCCATCGGCTACCGGATGAAAGATGACACCTCAAGCGGAGGGTATGCCAAAATCGGCTATACAGACGTTATGTACATGCTGCGCCCTAATTCCCCCCATGTGTTCTCCCTCGGCCGGAAGGTTAAGCTGCAAGAGGCTCCCATGCGGCGGAACGGTCAAATTTATATCACTCCGAACGCATTGTCCAAGCTCCTGCAAACCGAGGTAGGCTGGAATCCCAGCACCGGGGAGATCAATATTGCCTCGCCGGCTGTGCGTGAAGACCATACAATGACCGGAAAAACCGCTACGCCAAAGCCTTTGCGCATTCAGAGCCTGTCCGCAGCGGACAGCAGCGAGCTGGTGGCCTATGCCAAGAAGTTCCTGGGTGTTCCTTATGAATTCGGTGCAGGACCCTATGAAGAAACCAAGCGCTTTGACTGCTCCTCCTTCACCCGGCATGTCTTCAAGAAATTCGGGGTCAATCTGCCCCGCCTCGCCAAAGACCAGGCCAATCTTGGCACCCGGGTCAACCGCGGGGAGCTTGCCGTAGGCGACCTGATTTTCTTCACGGTTCCAGGACGTTTTACGAGCGATGCGATTCCGGGCCATGTTGGCATCTATATCGGAGACGGTAAATTCATCCACACCTGGGGTGATCCTGGGGTTCAAATCAGCGAGCTGGACAGCGGCTATTGGAGCAAAGTCACGCTGAATATGCAGCGGGTACTCTAGCTGGGTGCAAATGACATATACAAATAAATGCAAGGAGATCAGAGATTCGGACAGCCGAAACTCATGAGCTTCTTGCATTTTTTAATGCTTACACCATAGGGTCGAACCCGTTAAAAGCATCCATTTGTTCATATTATTCTTTTCCCAAGCAAAATTTATCTAAAAAGTCCAGTTTACTTCGTTTTTCTCATCCTATCTGTTATAAAGTCACTTTTTCGCGATCTTTTTGAATAAAAAAATGTGTCTCCGATTTGGTTCACCTGTGGCACCTATGTTATTCTTGATACACAAGATACAGTAAGGAGGTGATCCCAAGATGACATATTTAGCGCGTACGGCCTTATTGAGACTGCTTAGGATAATTCTTATTCCGCTGCTGCTGTTGTCTTTTACCGGGGTGCATGCACAGCACTTCCAGAGCAGCAGTGAGGAGCATACCCGCTACGAGATTGTACGGCTTGAGCATAAAATGATGCACCCGGCACGTACCCATTCATTGCCGCAAAAAATCCTGACCTTATCGCGTTTGTCACCCCCTGGAATCATCCCGGTGCCTCCGGCGAAGGCTTTTGCTGTTGTCCTTAGCGTATCTTTGTATCCCATTATTTACCTTATTCTCAAACGGCGGCGGCTGTCTCCGCTTAAATATACTTCACAATACGTCTAACCTCTTCCTTATTCATTGTAAATACCGTGCTGAACAACCAAACACATCTCAACTGGAGGCTTGACTTTCATGAACTATAAAGAATCGGATTTGCCGGGAATCGGCAAGAAATTCGTGCTGCAGACCCGTGGCGGCGATAAGCTTGTAGTGATTGTCCACGACGACGGCAGGCGCGAGCTGTACCATTTTGATTATGAGGACCCGGAACAGAGCATTTCCATGATTACGCTTGATGATGATGAAGCACGCCATATTTCTGCCCTGATCGGCGGAATCACTTATAAACCCAAAGCTCTGGAATCTATTGAAGTTGCCCTTGATGATCTGATTATCGAGTGGTACCGGCTGGAGAATGGCTTGGGCTGTGTGGGCTACAGCATCGGAGAATTGGATATCCGCGCCCGCGCGGGGGTAACCATCATTGCCATTATTGAGAAAAACCATCAGAAGCATATCAATCCCGGGCCGGACGTGGTGCTAAGCGCAGAGTGCACCGTCATTGCCGCCGGGGAGAGACATCAGCATAAGCAATTCAAACACATTCTGCGGAACGGATGTGGTTAATGGATGAATCATTATATCGTTTTTGAAGTTGGACTCGCGATTGCCCTGATTGCCCTTGCCGGATTAATTTCCGCGAAGCTCCGTTTCTCCGTCATTCCTTTCTATATTCTGATCGGCATGGCTGTAGGTCCACACGCCTTCAAAATATGGCACCTCGATTTCCGTTTTATTGAAAGTGCTGCCTTGATTGAGTTTATGGGCAGGATTGGTGTGCTTTTCCTTCTCTTCTATCTCGGTCTGGAATTTTCCGTAGGACGGCTGGTCAAGGCGGGCCGTTCGATCGTATCGGGCGGTACCATTTATATCCTGATTAATTTTTCCCTCGGTCTGATCCTTGGCTGGGCGCTCGGGTTCCCGCTTGAGGAAATTCTCGTTATTGCCGGAATCACTACCATATCTTCAAGTGCGATCGTCGCCAAAGTCCTGGTTGATTTAAAAAGAACGGCCAACCCTGAAACCGAAATGATCCTGGGGATCATCATGTTCGAGGATGTTTTCCTTGCCGTATATATCTCGATTCTGTCAGGGCTGGTGCTCAGCGGCTCCTCTTCGCTCGGCGGTGTGCTGCTGTCCGCCTTGATCGCTCTCGGGTATATGCTGGCGCTGCTCGTGATCGGGCGCAAGCTGGTTCCCTGGCTGAACCGGGTGCTCAACATCCGCTCAAACGAGCTGTTTGCAGTGGTCATCTTCGCTGCCCTTTTTCTGATCGCCGGGTTCTCCGAGACGATTCATGTGGCTGAAGCCATCGGCGCATTGCTCATCGGACTGGTGCTTGCCGAAACCGAGCATGTCAAACGGATTGAGAAGCTGGTCATTCCGTTCCGCGATTTCTTCGGAGCCATCTTCTTCTTCAGCTTCGGGCTGACCATTGATCCGCTCTCCCTGGGCGGGGATGCGCTCTGGTACTCGCTTGCCGCCGTAATCGTTACCCTGATCGGCAATTTCGCAGCAGGGATGCTGGCAGGGCGCAGCGCCGGTCTGAGTCCGCGTGCCTCTTCCAACATTGGACTGACCATTGTCTCCAGAGGCGAGTTCTCCATCATTATGGCGAATCTGGGCAAGGCGGGCGGATTGCTGGCTATTCTTCAGCCCTTTGCGGCCATGTATGTGCTCATGCTGGCTATTCTGGGGCCCCTGTTAACCAAAGAATCCAAAATCATATACAAGCTGCTTGATAAAATCTTCAGGTTCGAAAAACGGCATCTTGCCCGCAAAGCCAAACAGTCTGCGTCTGTAATGGAACCCGAATAAAATTCCGGTTCTCTCCGGGAGAGAGGAGAACATGTGAAGAAAAATCTGAACGGAATACCCCAGCCGCGCCACCGCAAAGCCATTCGTATCCTGGCCGTTATTGCCGGAGGCCTGCTTGCCGCTGCCGGATTGGAACTGTTTCTGATGCCTCATAAGCTTGTTCCCGGCGGTCCCGCCGGTCTGTCCGCCTTATTCGCGCATCTTACGGAAATGCGCCTTGGCTTATTTCTGTTCCTGTTCAATTTGCCTTTTATCTTAATTTCCCGAAGACAGATCAATCTGCGTTTCGCGCTGTATGTGATGCTTGCGTTAATCTGCCTGATCATCGGCTCCCTTGCCCTGCATCATGCTCCTGCCGCGGTCAGCGAGCCACTAAGCGCGGCTATCGCTGGCGGGTTATGTCTTGGCTTCGGAATCGGTATTTCCATCCGCTTCGGGGGGATGAGCAGCGGAGCAGCGGACATGGGCTATGCCCTGCTCAGCGGCAGTCCGCCCAAATCGGCGGAACTTCTCATTATGCTGTTAAACTGCGCCATCCTGTTGTATGGCGGGCTGCTGTTCGGCTGGGATCAGGCAATGTATTCGATTATTGCCTATCTGCTCGCCTTTGAGGCTGTACGCATCTCCTTAAGGGATCTGTCCCGCTCAAGGGCTATCTGGATCACCAGCAGCCGTACTGAAGAAATCCGCCAGGCACTGCGTCTCTTGCTGGACCGCGAAGCCAAGCTCATTCAGGCTGCAGATCCGGCAGGCCAGCCCGGCACTCTGTTCTGTATCGCGACCAAACTGGAGGAGGAAGAGGTTGCTTCCATTGTCCGAGAGTGCGATAAGGACAGCCAAATGGTTGTCCACACCGCCGGCAGAAGAAGACTGGCCGCCCTCTTCCGTGACTAGCGTTCATTGCCTCAGCCGACTTTCCCCGCCTAGCTATCGTCCCTATCGGGCGCACCAGTAAAAAAGCGTTCCTGCGTTGTCATCGCAGGAACGCTTTTTTTGGTTTGTCCGTTTCAGCAGCAGTGCGACTTCAGCGGAACATGCCCCATAACCGGATCAGGTGAAAGGTATTGCTGGGGTCAATTTTTTGCGCAATAACAAATTTTACAATTTGGTCCTCCTGCACCGACGTCAGCCTCTCGCCCAGTACCGCCGAAGCATTGCGCACCAGTCTTCGTACAACCGCTGTGTCCTGGAGCTCCTGCTTGGAAACTCCATTAATCATATTCTTAATGCGTTCTTTGACAGCCGGATTCTTCATCTTAAGCTTGATGCGTTCCACCAGTTGGGGACTGATCCCATATTGCTGATAACCCAAGCACAGCACCTCCAATCATATCCAATCATTCACAGTATATGAGGAGCAGCAGCGGCATGTGCCTGTTCAATCAATTAAATCTCCCTGGAAAATCTGTTCGTTCTGGAGATAACCCCGCAGCGGCGCATACTCGGGGGAGGTCCAGAACGCGGCATCCTTCAGCAGCTCACCTGCATCATCCCGGGCCATCTCCAGCACCTCGAAGTCAGCGGTCATATCCGCAAGCCGGAACTCCGGCAGCCCGCTCTGCTTCGTCCCGAAGAAATCCCCCGGTCCGCGCAGCTCCAGATCCCGCCTTGAGACCTCAAAGCCGTCATCCGTATCGGTCATGGCCGTCATCCGCTCCCGCCCGATCTCCGACTTCGGATCGGCGATAAGCACACAGTAAGAGGCATACTGGCCCCGGCCAACCCGGCCGCGGAGCTGATGCAGTTGGGAAAGGCCAAAGCGGTCCGCATCCATAATAATCATCAGCGTCGCATTCGGAACATCGACGCCAACCTCAACGACGGTTGTCGATACGAGCAGTTGCAGTTCATTGCTGTAGAAGGCACGCATGACTTCGTCCTTTTCCCCCGGAGTCATCCGGCCATGCAGCAGACCTACCTTGTAATCGGGAAAAGCCTGCGACATCTGAATATGCAGATCAATCGCGTTCTGCACATCCAGCTTCTCCGATTCCTCGATGAGCGGACAGATCAGATAAGCCTGACGTCCCTGGTCAATCTCGCGGCTGACCAGCTTCAAGACCCTCTCCAGCAGATCAGGCTTGACCCAATAGGTTGTAATGGGAACCCGCCCTTTGGGGCGCTCCGACAGCGTGGATACATCCATATCACCGAAGACGGTAATGGCCAGTGTGCGCGGAATCGGAGTCGCGGTCATCGTCAGCACATCCGGGTTGTAGCCCTTGCGGCGCAGCACGCTGCGCTGGTTGACGCCAAAACGGTGCTGCTCGTCGGTGACCACCAGCCCGAGTCCACGGAAGAAAACATCGTCCTGGATTAAGGCATGGGTACCGACAACAATATCAAGCACTCCCATCTGCAGCGAAGCAAGCAGATCCTTGCGCTTGCGCCCGCTCACACTTCCCGTCAGCAGGCCTACCGTAATGCCAAACGGTTCAAACAGCTTCGTGAGTGAGCGCATATGCTGCTCAGCCAGAATTTCCGTGGGCACCATCAGCGCCCCCTGAAATCCCGATCTCACTGTGGCATACAGCGCGATCGCCGCCAGCACTGTTTTGCCGGAGCCTACATCGCCCTGCAGCAGACGGTTCATACAATACTGCGCCCGCATATCATGCAGAATTTCCAGTTCAACATGCTTCTGGGCATCCGTCAGCTCAAAGGGCAAACTGCGCACGAACTGGCGAACGGTCGCGTTGTCCACGGTATGCACTACACCGTCCATTCTGCCACGGCTCAGCACACGGAAAGCCTGCACCTTGAGCTGGAACAGAAACAGCTCTTCATACACCATTCTGCGGCGGCCCTGCTGGCCTTCACGTGTATCCTCCGGCTGATGAATCGTGGCAATCGCCCGCTTGCGGGACATGAAGTCATATTTCCGCATGATCGTATGCGGCAGGATTTCCGGAATCATCTCGCCATACTGCTTAAGGCCCTGATTGATCATTTTACGAATCCAGGATTGGGTGATCTTGCCCCCAACGGAGTAGACCGGCTGAAGTGTGCCGATTTTGCCCTCTCCCTTGTCCGTAAATTCATAATCGGTCACGGTAATGGCGTTCCGCTTCTGATCCCATTTGCCGGTAAGCACAATTTCACGGCCAACCGTCAACTGCTCACGCACATATTGCTGGTTGAACCACGTAGCCGTGAACATCCATGGTTCAGCCACCATCTTGCAGCTTAAGCGCGACTTGCCGCCGAAACGCTGCAATACAGGAATGCCAATCACCTTGGCAACCAGAGTCGTCTTGTCGCCATGCTTGACCTCGCTAAGTGAGCGGGGCCGAAAATCTTCATAGCGAAATGGATAATACTCCAGCAGATCCTTCACTGTAAAGACGCCAAAGGCGTGAAGCTCGCTTTGCTTTTGAGCGCTCACGCCATTTATTTGTTTCACTTCAATTGATTCGAGTGATAGCAGCATGTTCATCCCCTATTTACGCGGGCCAAATGAATACGGCTAAGGTTCCGTTGCCGACATGGCTCCCTACTACAGGTCCCACATTGGTCAGCACTTTCTCTTCCAGGGTGAAGTGCCCGGCTAGCTCCTTAAGGAACTCTTCGCCGGCAGCCGGTTCAGCCGTATGACCCACGGCCACGTTGATTTTGTCCACACCCGGCAGATCCTTCTTGAACAGCTCGATCATGCGGGCTACTGCCTTCTTGCGGCCTCTCACCTTCTCCACCGCATAGATAATCCCTTCTGAATCAATAGAGAGAATCGGCTTAATATTAAGCAGCGTACCCAAAAAAGCGGAGGCTTTGCCGATTCTGCCGCCCTTTTGCAAATATTCCAGCGTATCCACTAGAAAGTACAGCTTGCGTGACTGACGCAGATTCTCTACAGTCCGTAAAATTTCCTCAGGGTCTTTGCCTTCCGCAGCCAATCTCGCCGCTTGCACCACCATGAATCCGAACCCGTAAGAAGCGGACAGCGAATCCACAACAGTGATGGCCGCTCCCTCCTCTTCCAGCATGGATTTAGCCAGAACAGCAGACTGATAGGTACCGCTAAGCCCTGAAGAAATATGAAAGGATAGAATCGTGCGATCCGGGTTACGCTCCAGAAGGTCACGATATACGTTCATATATTGATCCGGCGACGGCTGAGAGGTGGTCGGCAGTTGAGCCGAGAGGGGCAGACGCTCATAGAATTGCTCCGGTGTCATATCCACATTATCCCGGAACGTCTCCCCGCCGAACATCAGGTTCAGCGGAACAACCTCTATACCATACGCTTCCGCCATGACCGGCGGGATATCGGAAGTGCTGTCGGTGACAATTACGGTACGATTCATGAATTTCTCCCCCTACCTTTTAACTTAAGGCTCAACTGAGAAAAGATAATAATACAGCGGTTGTCCACCCTTATGAATTTCAACCTCAACCTGCGGAAAGGCCTCTTCCAGCCAGCCTTCAAGCGATGCGGTAACCTTATCTTCTGAATCCGCCCCGGTCAACACGGTGACAATCTCATCGCCGGTCTCCAGCATATTAGCGAGCAGCGCCTGGCTTGCCTTCAGCAGGTCATCGGCAGCAGTGACAATCTTGGAGTTCGAAATCCCGATATACTGACCGGATTTGATCTCCAGATCCTCGATAACCGTATCGCGGACCGCATTCGTAACCTGCCCCGACTTGACCTGTGAAATGGCCTCAAGCATGCTGCTTGTATTGGCATCTACCGTATCTTCCTCCTGGAAAGCAAAAGCAGCGGCAATTCCCTGCGGAATGCTCTTGCTTGGAATTACGGTGATTTCGCGTTCACCCTCGAGCAGCTCTTTGGCCTGCTGGGCGGCAAGCACAATGTTCGAATTGTTAGGCAGAATGAAGACATGCTTCGCGGAAATAGACGAGATCGCGTTCACGAAATCCTCCGTGCTGGGGTTCATCGTCTGTCCGCCGGACAGAATAGCATCTACGCCAAGGCTTCGGAAAATATCCGAGATCCCTTCCCCTGAGGAGACTGCAATGAATCCGTATAGCGCCATTTCATCCGCCGGAGGAACCGCCGGTGACTGCACACTGCTCTCTTCCTTCGGAATATCCGCAAACACATCCGGCATCGGTGCAATATCCATCCCGGCGGTCAGCAGATCACGATGCTGCTCGCGCATATTCAGAATATGGATCTGGGTAATCTCGCCATACTGCAGCGCCAAATTCAGCACATCGCCCGGAGTTTTGGAATGGACATGGACCTTGATGGTCTCATCATCCGAAATGACAATAATCGAATCGCCATTTACTGATAACGCTTTCCGAAAAGCTTCCTCATCAAATTCCGCTTTTACGGCGCTCCCAAGCAACCGGTTAATGAAAAATTCCATATCATATAAAAATTCAATATCTTCCGTAGACAGTTGGGATTGTGCAGAAGACTGCACGGAGGACAAAATATTCTCTTGTTTATTGAGTACCACTGCCGGTGCCGCTGCAGGAACTGGAGCTTGTCCCTGAACAGACTGCGGCACAACTGCGCCACCACTCGTCAAGTACTGATGAAAGCCCTCATAAATGTACACCAGGCCCTGACCGCCGGAGTCAACGACCCCAACCTGCTTAAGCACAGGCAGAAGCTCAGGCGTGTTGGCTAACGCTTCTTTGGCTTTGGCCAGAACTTCAGTCATAAGCTCAGTTACATCTGTCGTGCGGCGCGCATAATAGACGGCATGTCTGGCCGCTTCTTTGGCAACGGTAAGAATCGTGCCTTCTACCGGCTTCACCACCGCTTTATAGGCTGTATCCACACCGGTCTGCAGCGCTGCTGCGAACTGCTGCGCGCTCAGTTCATCGTATTGGGCTGCGTAACGTCCAAGCCCCCTGAAGAGTTGTGACAAAATAACACCAGAGTTCCCCCGGGCACCCATCAGGAGACCCTTGGACAATACTCCTGCACATTGGCCGACAGAGGCCGTATTATTTTTCTTCAATTCGTTCGCGCCTGCGGTCATCGTCAAATTCATGTTTGTTCCCGTATCACCATCCGGAACCGGAAAAACATTAAGGGAATTGACGTGCTCTGCATGCTGCTGCAGTTGTTCCGCTCCGGCGAGTACCATTGCGGTAAAATCTGTCCCGTTTATAGAACGCTTACTCAATGAGAATTCCCCTTCCTAACTTTATGCCTAATCAATTCTAGGATTAACTGGACATAATACACTAATCTATATTGTACTATAAGAGACTAAAGAAATAAATGTTTTTGAAGCGGTTGACGAAGCAATTTTTGCTGTGATATTATATTTAAGTATTGTTTTATGCAGGTGTAAGTAATCAAGGAGGTGTAATCTATGTCCCGCAAATGTACTGTAACAGGCAAGAAACCGGGCAGCGGCAACCATGTATCCCATGCCAACAACCGCAACCGTCGTTCTTGGGGAGTTAACGTTCAGAAGGTCCGTATCCTCGTGAACGGTAAACCGAAACGCGTATACGTCAGCACCCGTGCTTTGAAAGCCGGTAAAGTTGAACGCGTTTAGTCTTGGATTATCCTAGACCTAGCGATATCTCATAATGAAGCAAAAAGCACCCTTTACATTCGTAAGGTGCTTTTTTTCATGTTTTCTGTTCAGATTCTTCCTCAATTTTTCTGAAAAGTATTCAAAATCGCCTTAACAAAACCTCCCAAAAATTTTGGCAGCTTGAACGTGTAAAATTTCATCCTTAACCCTCCAATCAATTCATGCCGTACGGTAGGAGACTTTCCCGGCTCTCGGCCTTTCGAAACGAACTGCAGACCTCCCTGTTGAACAAAAAAAGGCTACATGAGATTTCTGCTCATGTAACCATGTTTATGCGCTCATAACTTGACCTATAACCTTTAGTCTGAGCAGGGTCAGGATTAACGGAGCGCTGCCTCGGCAGCTTCCCGGATCGCCTTAATCGCGGCCGCGCGGTCGCTGCGTCCAAAGACGGCATTCCCGGCCACCAGCACATCAGCGCCTGCCGCTGCAACCAGCGGGGCCGTATCTTCAGCGATACCGCCGTCAACTTCAATGCGTAGCTCCGTATGATTCACTTCCCGGGCCCACTCGCGGATTTGGCGGATCTTCCCCAGAGTATGCGGAATGAAGGTTTGGCCGCCGAAGCCGGGGTTAACCGTCATTACCAGCACCAAATCCACATCCTCCAGCACCTCACGGACAGCCAGCGCCGGAGTGCCCGGATTGATAGCCACACCTGCCTTAAGACCCAGCTCCTTGATCTGATGCACCACACGGTGCAAATGAACACAAGCTTCGGCATGTACCGTAATCACACTGGCTCCTGCCGCTGCAAACTCGGCAATATAACGTTCAGGGTTCTCGATCATCAAATGTACATCCAGCGGCAATGAGGTGTGTGCCTTCACTGCTTTTACAATCGCTGGTCCAAGCGTAATATTCGGCACAAAATGGCCATCCATGACGTCAACATGGACCCAGTCTCCACCACTGGCCTGGGCTTCTGCAACCTCTGCGCCAAGTGCGGCAAAATCGGCTGACAATATTGATGGTGCGATTGTAATCATAATGTTAGTACCTCCGCTTTTTATCTTTCATTTCATTATAGAACAGCTTGTAATGCTCATAGCGGCTGCTGGCGATGTCGCCTGCCTGAAAAGCTTCAGCAACGCGGCAGCCCGGCTCATGAAGGTGGCTGCAACCGCGGAATTTACATTGTTCGGCGTAAGGGGCGAATTCCCGGAAGCAGGTGGACAGCTCCTCCACACCCAGCTCCAGAAAGTCCAACTGGCTGAAGCCTGGAGTATCCGCCACAAATCCGCCGTCGCCGATGTCCATCAGCTCCACGTGGCGGGTAGTGTGGCGTCCGCGGCCCAGGCGCAGGCTGATCTCTCCTGTCTCCAGCTCAAGGCCGGGGACAAGACGGTTCAGCAGCGTTGATTTGCCGACACCGGATTGGCCGGAGAAGACGCTGATGCTTCCTGCGAGACGTTTGCGCAATTCCTCGCCGCCTTCGCCCGTAAGGGAACTTGTCACCAGCACTTCATACCCAATGCGTTCATACAGTGCTTTGACCTGCGCAGTGACTTCGCCCTCATCATCTGCCAGGTCCTGCTTCGTGAGCACGATCAGCGGTTCCAGACCGGAATGCTCAATGTGCACCAGAAACTTATCCAGCAGATTCAGATTCATGTCCGGCTCGCGCACAGAGAAGAGCAGCACAGCCAGCTTGACATTGGCAACCGGCGGACGGATCAGCTCCGACTCCCGGGGGAGAATTTCATCGACCATGCCTTCCCCGTTCTCGGTCAGAACATAAATAATCCGGTCGCCAACCAGTGGTGTGATTCCCTTTTTCTTAAGAATCCCCCGTCCCCGGCACTGCACAGCTTTCTCCTCCGCTGCGATTGATCCTTCGTGGAGCGGCTTGACATAATAATATCCGCTTAACGCTTTGACAATTATACCCTCAGGCATACATAATGAGCCTTCCTCTCCTGATATTGCACAAATGACCCAAGCCTGCAAGGTACATGGGTCATTCTGCTGCGGCAGCCTTGTCTTGAGAAATCTCAGAATCGTCTGCCGCTTTATCTTTTATTTGTCTTACTTTTTTCCTTTATCATTTGCATTGGTTGTTACAAAACCCGTCTGATTCACCGCTCCGGTATTTCCGCTGTTATCCGTGCTGGGCGGTAGAATCTCCGGTTCAATGGTCGGTTCGCTGGTAACCGGAACATCAGTAGGCGCCTGTGTTGGGACAGGCGTTGGCTCAGTAGGGAGCTCAGGCTGCGGCACAGTACCGTTTTTGGCATCCGCGTATTTTATTGTATAGGTTGCGATAAATTCCCCGTCCTGGTAGACGGAGATGGAACCGTCCTTATTAGGGGCGAGCAGCAGATTCACCGACAGCATCTGATTCTTCGCAATTGTGCGTATGCCCCATTCCTGGTTCTCGCCATCCTTGCGTGCGTCAGCATAGATAATGCGGATTTTGGTCTTCTTGCCCTTACTTGATGGAGTGACTGGCACATTGAATGTATACTCCAAGGCCTCAGGCGGGTAACCTGTGCTTACCGTAATATTAATCTTCTCGCCCGGTGAAGCGGTATCGCCCTTCTCATAGGGCCATTGCACCATTACCTTGCCTTTATCGACAGTAAAGCTGGACTCTTCTTTGATTTCACCCAGCACAAGTCCCGCTTCCGCCAGCTTCGCCTGGGCCTCTTGCTGAGTCGATCCGACGAGATCCGGTATTGGCGTGGTCTCTTTCCCCTGGCTGACAATCAGCTTGATGGTTGCCGTCTCCGGATCATATTCGGTGCCGGCGGCCGGCTCAGAGCTGATTACCTGACCTTCAGGATAATCCTCGCTGAAGCGCGGGTCCTGACTGATCCGGCCTTGCTCCACCCCTGCGGCAATCAGCGTTTTCACCGCATCTTCATAGCTTTTGGTGGACAACTCAGGCAGCTTGGGGAGTACTTTGGCCGTGCTTACAGTAAGAGTGATATGTGTGCCTTCTTTTACCATAGTATTAGGATTCTTACTTTGCTTCCATACGATGTTAGAATCGTAATTTGGATTATATACTTGCAGCGGAGGCTCCTCCGCGATGAGTCCGACTTCAGAGAGGGCAGTTTTGGCGTCCTCAAAGGACTTGCTCGTCAGGCTTGGAACAGCCACTTCATTCACAACAAGCTTGGCGTTCACATACCATACCACACCGCCCATAGCCAGCAAAATAATCAGCGTGAGACTCACCCACAGCACAGCACGTCCCCGCTTCGCCTTACCGGAGCCTGGAGACGCAGCTTCCTCTTCGCGCCAGCCCCTGTCATCTCCGCCGCCACGGCTGCCGAGTCCGCGCTGCAACGGCTTGATTGCCGGAATAACCCGCGTTCGATCCTCGTCATCGTCGTCATTGAACATGGCCTTGGCTTCACTCCGCCGTTCCGGCAGCAGGCAGGTCTCCAGATCATGGAGCATTTCCTTCGCCGATTGGTAGCGCTCGTCCGGATTTTTACGCATAGATCTTAAAATCACGTTCTCAACGCTTTGCGGAATCAGCGGATTCAGCAGACGCGGCTCCTCAAATTCCTCCTGAAGGTGCTTCAAAGCAACACTGATCGGGCTTTCGCCCAAGAATGGCAGTACTCCGGTCAGCATCTGATAGAGTACGATTCCCAGAGAATACAGATCGGACTTCTCGCCTGTAGTAACCCCTTTGGCATGTTCCGGCGAGAAGTAATGAACCGACCCCACCACTGAACCTGTCTGGGTAATGGTTGTAGAGGTGACAGCCCGGGCAATTCCGAAGTCCGTCACTTTTACCCTGCCATTGCGGCCAATCAGAATATTATGCGGCTTGATGTCGCGGTGAATAATCTGATTCTGATGCGCATGATCAAGTGCGTCACAGATCTGGGAAGCAATGCGGATGGATTCGTCCACCTGAAGCGGAGCCCGCTCTTTAATAATCTCATTCAAATTCTTGCCTTCGACATATTCCATAACAATATAATGAATTTCATCTTCTTGTCCCACATCGTATATACTGACCACATTCGGATGCGATAATGATGCAGCGGACTGCGCCTCCCGCCGAAAGCGGCGGATGAACTCCTCATCATGCACAAACTGGTTGCGCAATACTTTAATAGCGACGTTCCGGTTAAGCAGTATGTCATGTGCCCGATAGACGAGCGCCATGCCACCTCCCCCGATCCGTTCGATGACTTGGTAACGGCCGCCCAATTCGTGACCGATCATCTACCCCACTCCTTTGTTTCGGGCACTGCGGCCTCTCCTTGATGTTCTAGCATAGCGACACTGATATTATCACCGCCGCCGGCGAGCAATGCCAGTTGAAGTAATCGGTCTGCTCTTTCCTCTAACGGTATTTCGAGGATTCCTGCAACCTTGCCCAAATGCTCCAAGCTGACGAAATTGCTCAGTCCATCGCTGCACAGCAGCAAAAGCTCTCCAAGTGCCAGGTTAACAGGAGCCAGATCGGCCGCAACCTCGGCATCCGTTCCAAGCGCTCTTGTGAGCACATTGCGGCGCGGATGGTTATCAAGCTCCTCGAGGCTGATCTGTCCGCTCTTGAACAGCTCATTGACCAGCGTATGGTCCTCGGTTAACTGAATTGCTGCACCGTCCTTGATCAAGTAGGCTCTGCTGTCTCCGATATGGCCGATAAATCCCGCCGGCCCCTTCAGCAGCGCAGCAACGACAGTGGTGCCCATGTTATGGTACTTCTCGTCACTTGAAGCCTCTTGATAGACTGTGCTGTTAGCTTCCAAAATAGCGGCAGACAACGCTTCGCGCAAGCTTTCCTCCGGAAGATCAGGCAAGAGCCCGTCCAGGGCATTCTTCATTGTCTCCAGAGCAAGACGGCTCGCGGTGTCGCCAGCCAAATGTCCGCCCATTCCATCGGCGATAATGCCAAGGGTATAACCGTGGCGTGTCACGCCGATCCAGACCGAATCCTCATTGACCGTACGTACCCGGCCAATGTCGCTGGCATGAACTGTTCTGATCAAATATCCTCACCCCAACTCCATGTGTTTGGCGCGTAGCTGTCCGCATGCGGCCGCAATATCGTGGCCTTGCTCCCGGCGGATGGTTACATTCACGCCATGGTCGGCCAGAACACGCTGAAATTCAAAAATATCATTGCGGGAAGTCCGTACATATTTGCGCTCCGGCACATGATTGACCGGAATCAGGTTGACGTGGCAGAGCATAGTCTTAAGCACTCCGGCAAGCTCCTCCGCATGCTCCTTCTGATCATTGACGCCGCCAATCAGCGCATATTCAAAGGAGATACGCCGGCCGGTCTTAGCCTGATAATAACGCAGAGACTCGATAACATCATCAAAAGGATAACGCCGGTTGACCGGCATCAGCTTGGAGCGCAGCGCATCATTGGGCGCATGAATGGAGATCGCCAGATTGATCTGGGTATCTTCATCGGCAAATTTATAGATGCTTGGCACAATCCCGCTGGTGGAGACCGTAATATGCCGCTGGCCGATATTGAGGCCCTTCTCATGGATCATCAGGCGCAGAAACCGCATCGTTGCTTCATAGTTCTCAAAAGGCTCGCCTGTCCCCATGATGACAATGCTGCTGACGCGTTCGCCGCGCGCATCGAGAATTTGCTGGGAGCGGACGACCTGGGCTACAATCTCGCCTGCCGTCAGGTCGCGCTTAAGTCCGCCAAGTGTAGAGGCGCAGAAGGTGCAGCCGATCCGGCAACCCACCTGCGTTGTTACGCATACGCTGTTACCGTAGTTGTGCTTCATGATAACTGTCTCAATCGCATGATCATCATGCAGACCGAACAGGAATTTCACCGTGCCATCCTTGGACTCCAGCTTGGTAATCTCGGTCAATGCCGTAATTCTGAACTGCTCATCCAGCTTGGCGCGCACCGCTTTGGACAAATTGCTCATGGACTCAAAATCATTCACGCGTTTTACATACAGCCAGTCGAAAATCTGCCCGCCGCGAAAAGCAGGCTCTCCGTTGTCCTTAGCCCACTGCTGCAACTCTTCCAGAGATAAATCATATATTAAAGGTTTCATCAAAATCAGCACCTGATCTTTCTTAAAATATAAAATTTGTCGGCTATACGCCATGCCGTTTCTTCTTAAAGATATGCGTATTATTTCTCATTCTTCCTATTTTAACACAAATATTAGAGACGGTAAAAGAAAAGCCCGCCGCGCAAGTAAAACCCTGCGGGCGGGATACCTGTAAATGCCTTGCCGTTTTACTATATTACAAGAGCCGTTCCAGACGGGCGATATAGAACCCGTCGCTGCCGTAATGCTGCGGGAGAAGCTGTATTCCCTCCCCCGCAGCCAGCGCGGTGCCTTCTAGACGCTCCCATACAGGTGAGCTGAACGTGACAGAGGCGAATCCGGGATTATTCTTCAAAAATTCAGAAACTATCCGGCTGTTCTCTGCCTGCTCCGTGGTGCAGGTACTATAGACCAGCACGCCTCCGGGCTTCAGCAGTGCGGAGACCGATTGCAGCAGCTCGCCCTGCAGCTCAGCCACACTGGCTACATCCTCAGACTGCTTGCGCCATTTGAGGTCCGGCTTGCGGCGGATAACGCCGAGGCCGGAGCAGGGAGCATCCAGCAGAATCCGGTCAAAGGATTCCGGTTCAAGAGCCTCCGCAAGCTGGAGCGCGTCGCGGCTGCCTGTGCTGATGCAGTCCAGGCCAAGACGCTGCGCCTGGTCCGCGATTAGCTTCGCCTTGTGGGGATGCAGATCGTTCGCATAAATGTAGCCCTCGTCCTTCATCAATTCGCCCATATGAGCGCTTTTGCCTCCGGGAGCAGCGCAGCAGTCAAGCACCCGCATACCCGGCTCCGGCGCTACCGCTTCCGCGACCAGCATCGAGCTCTCATCCTGCACGGACAGGATGCCATCTTGGTACCAGGAGGTAAGCGCCAGATTGCCGCCCCCCTTTACAACGATGCCAAAAGGGCTGACCTGCGAGGCGGAAGCATTCAACCCTACTTCAAGCATTTGCGCAAGCAGCGCATCGCGGCTGATCATTGTGGTGTTCACACGAACGCTGACCGCAGGCGGTTCATTGTTGGCTGCGCATATGGCCTCAGCCGTATCCGCCCCATACTCCGCTGTCCAGCGCTTAACCAGCCACAGCGGATGAGAATGCAAGATAGAGATGCGTTCCTCACGGCTGAGGTTCTCCGGAATTACCGGCAAATCTCCGGCGCGCAGCACGCTTCTCAGCACACCGTTCACCATTCCCGATATTCCCTGATGTCCGCGTCTCTTGGCTATATTTACGGCTTCATTGACGGCCGCATGTGAAGGAATGCGATTCAGGTACATGATCTGATACAGGCTTAAGCGCAGCAGATTGCGCACCCAGGGCTGCAACTTCGCTATCCCCTTGCTGAGGAACCCTTCCAGCACATAATCAAGCGTGATCATCCGTGAGATGCTACCGTATACCAGCTCTGTAACCAGTCCCGAGTCCTCACGGCTGAGCCCCGACTTCTGCAGACTGCTGTTCAAGAGCAGATTGCTGTACGCGCCTTCCTGCTCGACACGCACAAGAATATCAAGCGCCACCTCGCGGGCAGTCGCAGCTCCTGAGGTGCGGGCGCTACCGCCGCGGCTGTTCTTCCCTGCAGCACCTGTAGTCTCGCGCGCGTTCCCGCCGGATGGCTGAACGCGCGGCCCGCGCCGGCCTGCGCCGTTATTGCCCCCGCTCAACCGAGTACCGTTCCGGGCTTCAGCGTCCCGCCGCGGCTGAAGTCAGCGGCAGTCATGGCTTTTTTGCCCGCCGGTTGGACCGAAGTAAGCAGCAGGCTGCCGTCCCCTGTCTTCACTTCAACACCACGCTCATTCACTGCCAGCACCGTACCTGGGGCTGCCGCACTGCCGCCGCCGTTTCCGTCAGGCTTCAGCGCAGCCCACACCTTGAACGTCTCGCCATTCCAGAGCGTAAACGCACCGGAGAAGGGCACCAGTCCGCGTATGCGGTTGTAAATGCTGCGCGAGTCTGCATTCCAATCAATCCGTTCATCTTCTCTGCTGAGATTGGGAGCGTAAGTGGCTTCACTGTCGTCCTGCGGAACAGCCTGGACAAGACCGCGTGCGAGGCGCGGCATTTCCGCCTTAAGAAGCTCACGTCCGGCAAGGCTAAGCTTCTCAAACAGCGTTCCCGAGGTATCCTCATCTTCAATTGGCACTTTGGCGTGCGAGATCATGTCGCCGGTGTCCAGACCTTCCGCCATGTACATCAGCGTGACTCCGGTAACCTTCTCGCCGTTAATAATGCAGCGCTGGATCGGAGCGCCGCCGCGATATTTGGGCAGCAGCGAGCCATGCACGTTCACACAGCCATTCTGCGGGAGTTCCAGCACCGATTTGGGCAAAATCTGCCCGTAAGCTGCCGTAACAATCAGATCCGGCTCATAGGCGGCCAGCTCGGCCACCGCTTCCGGGCGCCGCAAACGTTCCGGCTGCAGCACCGGCAGCCCCAGAGACAGGGCCGCTTCCTTCACCGGAGAAGGCGTTAACGTCTTCTTCCGCCCCTGCGGCCGGTCAGGCTGGGTGACAACCGCTACAATCTCGTAGCCCTCCTCCACCAGCATCTGCAGGGAAGGCACCGCAAAAGCCGGAGTACCCATGAACACTATCTTCATTTCAATCACTCCTCAGTTTCGCTGCTCTCAGCCGTATACTCATAGACCTTCTCGGCTATATCCGTAAATAGCACTCCGTTAAGATGATCAATCTCATGCTGAAAAGCCCGGGCCAGCAGGCCGCTTCCGGTGATTGTCATTTCTTGGCCTTCGCGGTCAAGTCCGCGTACAGTTACCGTCTCCGCACGGCGCACATCGCCATTGAGGCCGGGAATACTCAGGCAGCCTTCAGGGCCGAACTGTTCGCCTTCCCTGCTGATAATCTCCGGATTAATCATCTTGATCAGACCATGCTCCTCATCGGCATCGACCACGATCAGCCGCTTCAATATACCAACCTGCGGTGCAGCGAGACCAACGCCTTCCGCATCATACATAGTATCTGCCATATCATCCAGCAGCTTTTGGACATTAGGTGTAACCTTGGATACGATTTTCGCTGTCTTGTGCAGCACTTCATCCGGTTCTTTCACGATTAGCCTGATTGCCATTACATAAACACCATCCTTGAAAATTTCTATAGTAAAACAAAGCTGTATATCAGCATAAGTCCAACCTTTAGGACCTCAGGTTCCCAGCTTATTGTATCATGTCCGCCATTTACATCAACATCTGCGGATCTACATCCAGGCTGATCTGCAGCCCTGTATCGCGGACCGAATCCTCAAGCTCTTCCGCCACCTGCCGGGCTAGTCCGATGGCATCAATGGACCCCCGCCATTTGATGATGCACTGGAATCTGTATCTGCCCTTAAGCCGGGGCAGGGGGGAAGCCACGGGACCCAGCAGATCCATCGCATCGGCAGACAGCTTATCCAGGCTGCCGTACCAGCGGAGATGCCTGGCTTTGCCTTGAATATTGAGTGCATAATTCTCAGCCATCCGCAGCAGCACAGGAAGTTGCTCATGGGACAACGTCACGAGGATCAGCCTGCAATATGGCGGATAATGCAGCTCCCTGCGATGCTTCAGCTCCTCACGGACAAAGGAATGATAATCATGCCCGCTGGCATGAATAATGGAATAGTGCTCCGGCGTATAGGATTGTACAACAACCTCCCCCGGAAGCTGATGACGCCCCGCTCTCCCCGCAACCTGGGTGAGCAATTGAAACGTCTTCTCGGCTGCGCGGAAATCCGGCAGATTAAGCGCAGAATCCGCAGTAATGACACCGACAAGGGTGACATCAGGAAAGTCGAGGCCTTTGGCCACCATTTGCGTGCCCAGCAGCACATCGGCTTTTTTGTCTCTGAATTGGCCCAGCAGCTTCTCATGCGAGCCCTTCTCCGTTGTTGTATCCACATCCATCCGAATCACCCGGATGCCGGGAAACAGCTTGCCCAGCTCTTCTTCGACCCGCTGCGTACCTGTGCCGAAGAAGCGGATATGCTCGCTTCCGCATTCCGGACACAGCTTCGGCGACGGTTCGGCATGCCCGCAGTAATGGCAGCGCAAATTATCGCTGCGGCTGTGATAGGTCAGCGAAATATCGCAATCCGGGCAACCGGCGACATAACCGCAGCTACGGCACATCACAAAGGTCGAGAAGCCTCTGCGGTTCAGCAGCAGCACGGTCTGCTCTCCACGTTCCAGTCTGCTCTCAAGCGCGGCATGCAGCCTGCGGCTGAACATGGAACGGTTGCCTTCCTTCAGCTCATTGCGCATATCGGTCACATGCACCTTAGGCAATTCATTGCCCAGCGCCCGGCTAGGCATTTCCAGAAGAATTGGCGAGAAATGTATGTCGCTCTGCGCTCTGGCAGCATGATAGCTCTCCAGGGACGGCGTGGCGGAGCCGAGAATCACCGCAGCCCCGCATTGCTCCGCCCTGCGTACAGCAACGTCACGCGCATGGTATTTGGGATTCTCCTCCTGCTTATAGGAGGATTCATGCTCTTCATCCATAATGATCAGGCCCAGATTGGCAAACGGGGCAAATACTGCCGAACGCGCCCCCACAGCCACATTGGCCTTGCCTTCGCGGATTTTACGCCATTCATCATAACGTTCACCGACAGACAGACGGCTGTGCATCACCGCTACCCCGCTGCCGAACCGGCCCTTGAACCGCTCCACCATCTGCGGGGTAAGAGCAATTTCTGGAACAAGCACCACGGCCTGCCGTCCCTGATCCACACAGCGCTGAATGCACTGCAGGTAAATCTCTGTTTTCCCGCTTCCGGTAACCCCATGCAGCAGAAAAACCTCATGCCGCTGCTCATCCACGGTAGAAGCGATTCGCGTATATACGGTTTCCTGTTCTGCTGTAAGCGGCAAAGGCGTGCTAGGCTTGAAATCACGGCCTTGGTAAGGATCGCGGTACACTTCAATTTCGCTGATTTCAATGAACCCCTTGTCCTCCAGCGCCTTCACCGTTCCGGCAGTAACCTGCAGTACCGACAGCACATCCTTGAGCGGCATCGGCAGTGTCCTTTCCATGTCGATCAGGAAAGAGAGCACTTCCTTCTGCCGAGCAGAGCGTGCAGGGAAGCTGGCAAGCGATTCACGCGCTGCGGCGAGGCCGATTGCGAGATCAACCGCCTTCAGCTTTTTTTTGCCCATCTTATCCTTAATCGACTGACTCTCAGCCAGCACACCCCGCCGGAGCATGAACTTCACCGTCTCAGCCGCTTGCGGAAAGGCCCGGGTCAACTGCTTCATGGAAACCTCGCCGCTGCGCCCGACAAATTCGGTGATGCTGCGTTCCTCCTGGTCTGTCTCCAAAAACATTGGAAACAGCTCATCCATCGGGCCGTTCTCCTGTTCCGCCGCATCGCCGAGAATAATCAACCGCTCGGCTTTGCCCTTCAGGGCTGTTGGCAGCATGGCCTGGAGAGCAGATATCCGCCTGCAGGCATATCTTTGACTCATCCAGTCTCCCAGCTCCACAAGCTCGGGAGAAAGGGGCGGAAGCAGATCCAATACCTCTTGAACCGGCTTCAAGCCGGAATGTGCACCACTAACCCCTGATTCTACCGAAACAACAAATCCCTGCACCGTCCGGTGTCCAAACGGCACGGCTACCCTGCTTCCCACTTCAACCCACAGCAGGAGAGCGTCAGGAATCAAATAATCAAACGGCCGGTCGGTGCTGCGCACAGGAACATCGACAATGACCTTGGCAATTTCCATTATAACGCGGCTCCCGCAATGCGCTCCGAAGCGAGCAGGAGCAGCTTGCGCGCCACTTCATCTTTGGATACGAGCGGCAGATCCAGCACTAATCCGCCGGCATCATAGATGGACACAATGTTGGTATCCGTCCCGAACCCGGCGCCTTCCGTGGAGACATCATTGGCTACAATCAGATCCAGATTTTTGCGGACCAGCTTGTCCTTGGCATAAAATTCGGCATTTCCCGTTTCGGCGGCAAAGCCGATCAGGAATTGCTTATCCTTGATTTTCCCCAGGCTTTCGAGAATGTCAGTCGTCTTCACAAGTTCAAGCGTCAGGGTATCGCCACTTTTCTTAATCTTGGATTCCGCACTTTCTCTAGGCCGGTAGTCCGCCACAGCCGCAGCCTTAACCAGAATGTCGCAATCCTTCCAACGGCTCATAACCGCCTCGTACATATCCTGAGCTGATTCTACCCGGACCACACGAATTCCCGGGTCCTGCGGCGGTGCTTCATCTGTACGCGCTGCGATCAAGGTAACCTCGGCTCCCATCGCACGTGCCGCCCGGGACAGGGCAAAGCCCATTTTGCCGGAGGAATCGTTGGATATGTACCGTACCGGATCAATGCGCTCGATCGTTCCCCCTGCGGTGATGATCACTTTTTTACCGGCAAGAGCTCCTGCGGCGGCGTTGGCCTGAGCTGCAAAATAATTCTCCACCACGCTGACAATCGTTTCCGGCTCCTCCAGACGGCCCTTTCCGACATACCCGCAGGCGAGCAGGCCTTCTCCCGGCTCAATGAACTGCACTCCACGGCTGTGCAAAGTGTTAATATTGGCGAGCACCGCCGGATGCTGATACATGTGGACATTCATCGCCGGCGCCACCATCACAGGAGCAGTTGCCGCAAGCAGAGTAGTAGATAACATGTCATCAGCCAGACCATGCGCCATTTTAGCAATAATGTTGGCTGTAGCCGGTGCTATAAGCACAAGATCCGCAGCATCGGCCAGATCAATATGTGAAATTGAGGACGGGTCACGCTCCTGAAAGGTATCGCTATAGACGCGCTGCTTGGACAAAGACTGCAGTGTCAGCTCGGTAATGAACTGCTTGGCCGATGCGGTCATAATGACATGGACCTCGGCCCCTTTTTGCGTCAGCTTGCTGGTCAAAGCCGCTCCCTTGTAAGCAGCGATCCCCCCGGTAATTCCCAATATAATCGTTTTGCCCTGTAAGCTCTTCAACATGGTTCCCCCCTGTTCCTTACCCAGCGCTAATCTAATAATCATGCAAAAAAAGCTATATTTTGAGAAAAAAATAACAACCTTCCGGTTGTCAGGTACAGCCCGGTTCGGGCTATTCTCGAGCTGAATTTGTACGATTTGAACTACTAAGCCAAGCAGAAACGATTATTAGCCTCTGTAGAGGATGACATCGTTTCTGCAAGTGCCCCTGTCCACAAGCATTGTCCGTATGTACAGGGGCGTAGCAGGTAATTCCGGACTACTCTTCGCCGCGTGTTACAACAATGCGGTCTTCATAGATTTCTTCCAGAGCAACACCGACATATTTGTGCGATTTCGGCGCTTTGATCTCAGTCTTGCCGCCTTCACGGAGCGATCTTGCCCGGCGTGCGGAAGCAACAACGAGCGAATACTTGCTGTCTACTTTGTTTACCATTTCATCAATAGAAGGATATAGCATGTAAGACACCTCTTCATCTTTTACTGTAACTATGATCTTATATAGCTGCGCCTGTCATCTCACCTTACAATGTTCGGCGATAATGATGCTTTCTATTCGCTTGCAGGCCAGATCAATCTCATCGTTCACTACTGCATAATCGTAATGCCGGATCAGACCGATCTCATCCTCTGCCACGGACATACGGTGGCTAATGACATCGGGATGCTCCGTGCCGCGCCCGCGGATGCGGTCCTTCAATTCATCCATAGATGGCGGAAGAAGGAACACAAAGATGCCCTCGGGGAATTTCTCTTTGACCTTGAGCGCTCCCTGAACCTCGATCTCTAAGATAATATCTTTCCCGCTCTCGAGTGTTCGCTCTACAAAGTCGCGCGGAGTCCCGTAATAATTGCCTACGTACTCTGCATATTCAAGCAGTTGGTCAGCTTCAATCATAGCCTCGAACTGCTCCTTGGTTTTGAAAAAATAATTAACCCCGTTCTCCTCGCCTTCGCGCGGCAAGCGCGTAGTTGCGGATACGGAATAGACAAGCTTGGGCATCTTAGGCCGCAGTGCGGTACACACGGTACCCTTACCGACACCGGAAGGGCCGGATAAAATGATCAGCAATCCTTTTGACATAGTACACTCCATTTGTTGTTATTCGTCATTATCGTCATCTTTACTGGACAAGCGGTGCGCCACAGTCTCCGGCTGTACTGCCGAGAGAATAACATGATCGCTGTCTGTAATGATGACAGCCCGCGTCCGGCGGCCATATGTGGCGTCGATCAGCATATGCCGGTCTCTGGCCTCCTGAATGATGCGTTTGATTGGTGCAGATTCCGGGCTGACAATGGAAATAATGCGGTTAGCCGATACGATATTTCCAAAGCCGATGTTGATTAATTTAATTGCCATGTTCCGGTTGTTCCCCCCATAGGTTACATCTTTGCTTACTCAAGTACCTGTTATTCAATATTCGCTGCTTGTTCACGTATCTTCTCCAGTTCGGCCTTCATCTCAAGCGTAAGGTTCACCAGAGTCAGATGATTGCACTTCGACCCGATTGTATTCGTCTCCCTGTTCATCTCCTGAATGAGAAAGTCCAGCTTGCGTCCTGCGGGCTCGCTCCCCTTGAGCAGGGCCTTGCATTGTTCAAAATGACTGTTCAGCCGGGTAAGCTCTTCATCAATATTACAGCGGTCGGCAAAGATAGCAATCTCCATTCCAAACTTATGCTCTTCAAAAGGGAACGTCCCGTCATTCAGCACGCTCAGCCGCTGCCGCAGCTTCTCGCGGTACTCGCTTACCACAGCCGGAGCAAGTCCGGCCATTTCGGTATGCAGTGCCTCCAGATGGGTCAGCCGCAGCGAAAGATCAGCGGCAAGAAAGCCGCCTTCCCGTGCGCGCATCTCCATCAGAGCATGCAGACTCTGGTTCAAACCAAGCTCAAGGACTTCCGCAAAATCTTCAAACGAGGCCTGCACATGGGCATCCTCCTTGAATTCCATGACACCGGGCATTGAGAGAAGATCTCGAAGACTCAGCTCACCCTTAAGCCCAAAATCATCTCTCAACTGCTCCGCTGACTTCAAATAGGAACGCACCGCTGAACGGTTCAGCACCTGTGCAGGAGCCGCTTCTTCGGTATGTTCCCTAGTAATGATGACATCTACCCGTCCCCGTTTGATATGAGCTTGAACCTGTCTTCGCAGCATATCCTCATAAACCGTCCAATCCCGGGGCATCCGCAGCACAACTTCGCAGTACCGGTTATTCACCGATTTGACTTCGAACGTAATCTTGTAACCGCCGAATTGCAGGGATGATTGACCGTATCCGGTCATGCTAAATGACAACGGAATCACATCCATTACACTATTGTAATTGATAATTACTAGCGAAACAAGGGGGACAATTTGCGCCCCTGTTTCTCCCACACGTACTCCAGGAGCTGTACACTCATACCATAAAACATAAATGGCGTCATCAGATAGATGCCGTTAAAATGCCCCATAGCCGCGTCCAGCAGCTCCTTGGCAATCCGTACGCCCTCTGCGCGGCCCGCTTCTCCTTCCAGTCCCTCCATGCGGCTGCGCACCTCAGGAGAGAGCTGGATGCCGGGAACCTCATTGTGAAGATATTCGGCGTTGCGTCCACTCGCCAGCGGCATGATGCCGATAAAAATCGGGATATCAAGATGTCCGGTAGCCTTCGCAATGCGCGCGATCAATTCAGCATCATATACCGGCTGGGTCATAATATAATCCGCGCCGGAGGCGATTTTTTTCTCCAGACGTTCTACCGCCTTGTCCAAATGTTTGACATTGGGATTAAACGCGGCTCCGATGACGAAGTTCGCTTTCTGCTTCAGCGGCTTGCCGGAGAAGGCAATGCCGTCGTTAAGCTGCTTGATCATCCGGATGATTTCGAATGAGGTCAGATCGTAAATCGAGCTTGACCCCGGCAAATCCCCGAAGCGGGCCGGGTCGCCGGTCACTGCCAGCACATGATCAATGCCAAGGGCATCAAAGCCCATCAGATGCGACTGTGTTCCGATCAGATTGCGGTCGCGGCAGGCGATATGCACCAGCGGTCTCATTCCTGTGCGGGCCTGAACCAAATGTCCAAGCGCCATGTTGCTCATCCGCGTCACCGCAAGCGAGTTGTCCGCCAGCGTCAGGGCATCCGCCCCTGCTCTGCGCAGGGCATCCGCACCTCTCATGAACTTAGCGATGTCCAGGTCGCGCGGCGGATCAAGCTCCACAATTACTGTATGCCTCTCCTTGACCAAATCCACCAAATTCGGCTCACCGCCGCCAATTCCCTCATCTTCGCCGAGATGCTCCTGCACAGCGATCCGTTCCACGTTAGCGTGTACAGTCGGCTCTGGGAGTGGCTGCGGGATATACTCCTGCAGCGCTGCAGAAATTTCCGCAATATGCTGCGGCGTTGTGCCGCAGCAGCCGCCGATAATCCGGCAGCCCATATCCGCGAAGACCGGAGCCATCTGACCAAAATATTCCGGAGAAGCGCCATAACGGTATTGCCCATCTACATAATCGGCAATACCGGCGTTCGGATATACCGAGGCAGGAAGCTTAAGGCTTCCCTGGAGCGATTTGAGCGCCCGCTTGATGCCATTGGGTCCGGTGCGGCAGTTGAAGCCGATAATATCCGCCCCGTCCTGCTCCAGAATATGAAAAGCCTCCTGCAGCGTCAAGCCGTCGAGCGTGCGCGCAGTCTCGTCCACCGCGAGCTGGCAGATCACCGGCAGCCCGCTGAGCTTGCGGACCGCCCTTAGGGCCAGATGCAGCTCTTCGACATCGTAGAAGGTTTCCAGCAGGATGCCGTCCGGCTGCTCTTCTAGCAGCGCGGAAAATTGCTGGGCATAGAAACGCTTCAGCTCCGAGCTGGACAGATTGGCCCGTTTGCCGGCCCGGATCGAGCCTGCCGCACCTACGACATACCCTGCTTCACCGGCAGCCTGACGCGCAATCCGCACACCGGCGCGGTTAATTTCATTCACCTTGGCCTCCAGGCCGAACTTGGACAGCTTATCGTAATTGGCTGAGTACGTATTGCTCTCCAGCAGTACCGCCCCGGCCTCAATATAGCTACGGTGGACATCCTCAATGACCCCCGGAGAGGTCAAATTCAATTCTTCATAGGAGATGCCGACAGGGAAGCCTTTCTGATACAAGAAAGTTCCCATCGCTCCGTCTCCGACCAATACGTTATTATTCCATGCAGAGCGCAAATCCGGCTTCACCGCAAGAACCTCCCCTATCAGACCATAGTTTCATACTAATGTAACATAAAACGGGATGGATGATAAGCTTTCACAAGTAAAAGCGAAGCATTGATAAAGCGGAAATTGCATGGCAGCAGGGCAAATGATTCATACTAGCTGAAAGGGGTTCAATAGGGGGGAACAAATCCATTATGAAGAAAAAAAACAGAAGGCAACTGCTGAAAAAATACACAATCCTTCTGCTGCTGGCCGGGCTCTCTCTACTCTATTTATATTTTGGCGACTGGCTCTTCGGCTATGGTATGGGAAATATCAGCTACATTTTGAACTATTTATTGTATACCGCTTCCGAAAAGCTGGCTGCCGTAATCATGCTGCTGTGCCTCATCATCCCGGATGCCGTCCGCTTCATTCGGGGAAGTCAGCCCGGGCGACGGGCCGAGAAATAACTTCTCAGCATAGTGATCACAATCAGAACAACCGGAACGGCCAGCATGAAAAAAGGGTACACCGTATACAGCAGCCTTCCGCCCTCATCCAAATGCTCGGTAAAGCTGCGGGCGTCGAGCATGGAGGTGAACAGAATGATCAACGCACAGGGATAAATCATTCTGCGGTAGGCGATACCGAACAAATCGGAAATCCCGATCAGCGCTGCGGCGAAAAATACGGCCATTTTGAAAAAAACTCCGATAATGAGCACCATGACCACGAAGATATCCACACGCTGAATGAAGTCCGAGATCGAAATCTTGCTGATCGTGGGCATCAGCGGCAGCGGAGAACGCTCCACAATATCTGCTCCCAGCACCGAGATGTTCAGAGCCATCGTGTAGCTGAGCATCAGGGCTGCGGACAGCATTGCCGCGGCGATAACCCAGGGCCCTTTTTTAGCATTGGAGAGAAAGGGCATCAGCATGGTAAAAGCAATCATTTCGCCAAAAGGGAACATGTAGTTCTGTTGCAGTACGGAACGAATCACAGGCACTGCCCCATCTTCCAGCATCGGCAAGAGACGGTTCAAATCGACAGACCCTGAGAGCACCAGCATAATTGTGCCGAATATGCCAATCAACAATACTAAAGTCAGAAAAACCAAAGAGGTCCGCGTCAGAACTTCAACACCTTTATGCAGCACGTAGGCGCTTGAAAGAATCATCAGCGTACTTAGAATGAAGAGCGGGGAATTATGCATCGTAGCCATCGCCAGCATGGTGCTGCCATCGCGCAAATCCCGGCCTGCCAGATTGATATACAGAATAATATACATTAACGCAACCGGAGCTCCGATGTATTTGCCCAGCAGCTTTCGGACATAACCCGTTAAGGGCATTTCAGGATACTTCCGGTACAGATAGGCATAGCCTGCAAAAACAACTACACCCGCCACGCTGCCGATCAAAATGGAGAGCCAGGCATCTCTTCCCGCCCCCATGCCCAGGTTAACGACAAGTGCCGTTCCCAGCTCGAACAGCAGGGTAATGCTGAAGAACTGGACAAGCCCGATTTTTACGATTCCCATAATTCCCCTCCTTCCGTTCCCATTAGTAGACCTGGAATGAATTCTCGCGCATATCGGTATGTCTGATTACGGTGTCTGCATCAATGTTGATAGTACAGGCCGCAAAGATACTCTCCCAATGGTTTTTCATCTTCTTCCACCCGCGCGGATTTTCCCGCTCCACCACCTCACCGAAGCCAAGGTAATCACTGCCCAGCTTTCGGGCATAGGCAATCGCGGTTTGAATTTGACTGCGGGTTTCTTCAGTTAGTTGATCCGACAGCCTTTCCAGTACTTTTGGCGAGGTAAGATCAAATGAATTGGGAGACTCCTTTAGCGCCGCCTGCTGGGTTATTTTGATGTTAATTACGGGATGCTCCGGGTCCTTTGCCGATGCGGTAACCGATACCTGGGATTGATAGACATTAAACGCCAGATATCCTTTCTCATTTTTTATCACTACAGGAAACTCCTTGATTTTGTTCAGCAAAAGAACGGTACCGAGTGCAGAGTCCCCCTCGAGCCAGCCCTTCAGCTTATCATCCTTGAAAGCCGCCAGGTTGGACACTCTCAGAATTGCTCGCGGTGCGATGGTCCTCAAATTGTCGTTGGTGTCCGCACTGTCTCTGTTCCCGCTTGTGAAAACACCATTAATGACCGGTCCGCCGCCCCTGACCTGAATCCCCCTGATCACATCATCGACCTCCATCTTGAAATTGTAGCCAAACTGCTTCGAGGTGGTGTCCAGCTTCTCGACCAGATCGCTCGAAGGAATCTTGCTGAACACGGTCATCGTTGACATCACTTCGCGGGCCGGCTGATCCTTCGAGACAAAAACCCGGCTGGTCAGCCGCATGTCGCTCTCCCGTTCCATCACATCCAGCATGTCCTTGATGCCCTCCCGGGCAAACTTCTCGGAAATCACGATAACCCGGACATGCCCAAGGGATAAGAACCGCGCCGTCTGCCGCGAAGCATTCGCGAGCGCTTCATACATGGTGCGTCCGCTGCCGGTATATAAGGCCACCGGTGAAGTATTCCGGGCCTGCTTCCCGGAAATTTCTTCCGACACAATAACTTGAAAGGAAAGCATATATTTCTTGTCTTCCGAAGGCCCCCTGTCGATTGCAACTCCGGAAACGATCGCCCGGCGGTTAAGCTCGACACTGTCCCAGCAGCCGGTGAGCATGAGCGGCAGCAGAACCTGCATAGCGGCAAGCAGCGTGATAACGAAGCTTCTAATCTTCATCCGGCTGATCTCCTGTCCCGTAATTTTTTACGGAATTGCTCTCACGAATCGGGGGCGCCAGCGCTTCCTCATTCCCCGTAGTCATCCGCATAAACTCCGGCAGTTCGGCACGCATCTGCTGCGGTGATTTACGGGGGGACATAAGCCATAGCGGCATTCTTAATATCGTATCCTTTTGGCCTTTAACAGACAGCGGCACAAACGGAGACAAATACGGGATGCCGAAGGAGCGCAAGCTGTTCATGTGCGCCACCATCACAATCAGACCCAGAGTCACGCCATAGAAGCCGAACATCCCGGCAAGCAGCAGAAAAGCAAAGCGGATCAGTCGTCCGGCGATAGCCATGTTGTACGCCGGAATGGCGAAGCTGGCAATCCCCGTCAAGGCGACAACAATCACCATAATCGGGGCGATAATACCGGCCTCGACGACAGCCTGCCCCAGAATCAGCGCCCCGACGACTGAAACAGTCTGCCCAATGACACGCGGCATCCGCACTCCGGCTTCACGGAGGATTTCAAATGCGATTTCCATCAGAAGAGCCTCGACAAACACCGGGAACGGCACATTTTCCCGTTGAGCCAGCAGACTAACGAGCAGCGTCGTCGGAATCATTTCATAGTGATAAGTCGTCAGCGCAATGTATATAGCGGGCCCGAGAATCAAGACAATAAAACTTGAATACCGTACAATCCTCATCAGAATAGCAATATCGAACCTTTGCGAGTAATCCTCTGCCGACTGGAAGAACTGGGTGAATACAGCCGGTAAAATCAGCACAAACGGAGTCCCGTCGACAATGATCACTACCCGCCCTTCCAGCAAATTGCCGGCGGCGACATCCGGACGCTCCGTATTATAAATCGTCGGAAACGGAGTAAAGGTCTTGTCCTGAATAAGCTCTTCAATATAACCGGACTCCAGCACTTCATCCAAAGCAATCTTGTTCAGGCGCTCCCGGACCTCGCGTAGCAAATCCTCTCCTGCGAAATCCTCTACATACATTAGCGCCACAAGCGTCTGTGTTTCGCTCCCGATCTTCATATACTCCAGGCGAAGCTTGGGGGACTTGATTCTACGGCGGATTAGGGAGATGTTGGTCGCTACAGATTCAACAAAACCATCCTTCGGGCCTCTGACGACCATTTGCGAGGAGGGCTCGCTGATCGAACGCCATTCGCCGCCCTTCGTTGCGCATAGTATTGCTGCACTATAGCCATCCAGCAGAATTGCCGTATCTCCTGACAGAACCGCCAGCATAATCTCTTTCCAATCCTCCTTGATTTCCGCCTCACCGATCTCCAAGGCCCGGCTCAGAATCATGTCCAGGAGCCGGCCGTGCTCACCGCCACTCTCTGCACAGTCTATGATCAGACCGTCTGTACTCACGGCAAGGAGCGAGCCGACCACGAATTCGTTCACAGCGGAGGTGTCAGCCAGCCCGCTCAGGTGAACGGCCGCGGCGCGGATGCGGCGAAGCCCGTCAAGCTGGACCTGACGGATTTTGAGGTCAGGGCTGTGCCCAAGCTCTGATTGAATACCCGCAAGGCTCTCGGACAGCTCCGCAGATAATCTTGAAGGCCCGCTATTCTGCGAGGAACCGGAGGGTTCACTCTGCGCCGTTCTGCCTCTGCCTGCATACCTCTTTATGTTCATGTTAGCCCCCCATCCATACTGGGTGCTATTATTTGCATTGAGCTCTTCCATTATTCGGCTGCACTTCCACAGCAACACAACAAAGATGCCCTGCAGGCGTTCGCCGCAGGGCATCTTTGTTGTGTTCCTATTCGAAGATATATTATATTACCGTTCTAGATTTCAACCGAACCGGTGTATACGACCTTCGCCGGGCCTGTCATATACACATGGTTGTCTTGTTCATTCCATTCAATAAACAGGTCGCCGCCCTTCAGGCTGATTGTGGCCGCGCGGTCGGTCAGACCGTTCAGCACGGAGGAGACCAGCGTGGCGCAGGCACCGGTGCCGCAGGCGAGTGTAGGACCGGCGCCGCGTTCCCAGACACGCATATCCACATGGCTGCGGCTGGTCACGGTAGCGAACTCTACATTAACTTTTCTTGGGAACAGCGGATGCACCTCCAGCTTAGGTCCCCAGGTATTCAAATCAAAGCCTGCGGCATCGTCCACGTAAATTACACAGTGCGGATTACCCATGGATACGGCAGTGAACTTGAATTCCGTTCCGTCCGTTGAAATCGGCTGATTCAGCACAGGCTCGGCATCTATGGCGACCGGAATTTGCAGGCCGGACAATACAGGCTCGCCCATATCGACTGTAACAGTCTCCACAATGCCATCCTTCACCTGCAGGGATACCTTTTGTTCACCGGCACCGATCGTTTCAATCACAATCTGCTCTGAGCTGACAAGGCCGTGCTCATAGACATATTTGGATACACAGCGGATTGCATTGCCGCACTGCTCTGCTTCCGAGCCGTCCGAGTTCATAATCCGCATCATATAATCTCCGCGCTCTGAAGGGAGAATGTATACCAGTCCGTCGGCGCCGATGCCGAAGAACCGGTTGCACAAGGTAACCGCAAGCTCCGAAGCATTGGCGGGCAGCTCCTGCTCGCCGAATACGATGATAAAGTCATTGCCTAGTCCATGCATTTTGGTAAATTCCATTGAAAGTCCACTCCTAATGACAAAGTATCGTGAACCAAGCATACCTCAAGGAGTGGGTTTAAGCTATTGATTTTATGCCGAAATTTTTGTACTTTTTATCATTGCCCGTCCGCCGCTGATGCCGCGGTTTTTCTTGCCGCCCCACACGCTGCCCGCACCCATTGCAAATGTAGGGATTCCGGAGGCGACCAGCACCAGGCACCATTCGCGCAAGCTGAGCGGTACAGTCTTGAAGACCGGCTGAAGCGGAGGCAGATACATAACCGCCAGCATAAGCAGAACGGATGACAGCACGGCAAGCACCAGATATTTGTTCTGGAACGGATTGCGGTGGAATACCGAGCGCGAGCTGCGGCAGTCAAAGACATGGATTAACTGGGCCATAACGAGGGTTGCAAAAGCGACCGATTGCGCCCGGATTAGCTGCGCCGGACTGCCCGGATCAATCCGCAGCGTCAGCCAGAAGGCAGCCAGCGTGCACAGACCGATCAGCAGCCCGCGGCTGATGATTTTCCAGCCAAGGCGGCGGGCAAAAATATTCTCCTTCGCCCCGCGCGGCTTGTGCTCCATCAGGTCCTTCTCAGGCTGATCCACACCAAGCGCCATAGCCGGGAGTCCGTCGGTCACCAGGTTGACCCAGAGAATCTGAATCGGAACGAGCGGCAGCGGCAGTCCCAGCATCATGGCGAAGAACATCGTCAGGATTTCTCCGACATTGGAGGCGAGCAGATAGCGGATAAATTTACGGATATTCTCATAAATATTCCGCCCCTCCTCAATAGCCGCTACAATGGTAGAGAAGTTATCGTCGCCCAGCACCAGCGCGGAAGCTTCTTTTGTTACATCCGTGCCGGTGATCCCCATGGAGATGCCGATATCCGCTGCTTTGATAGCCGGCGCGTCGTTGACACCGTCTCCGGTCATCGCAACCACATGGCCTTGGCGCTGCAGCGACTTGACGATGCGCAGCTTATGCTCAGGAGATACCCTTGCATATACGTACACATTATCCGAGACCTTATCCAGCGCATCGTCATCCATCCGGGAGAGCTGGCTGCCGGTCAGCACGGTTCCGCCGCGCTGCAGGATGCCGAGCTGATGGGCAATTGCCTCGGCTGTTGTGCCGTGGTCGCCGGTGATCATCACCGTCTTGATTCCGGCACGGCGGGTAACGCTGATGGCGTCACGGACCTCTCTCCGCGGCGGGTCGATCATGCCGGCCAGCCCAACGAACACAAGCTGGGATTCCGCTTCCTTGTCGCTCCCCGGCACTTCTCCTGTACGTATATCGCGGTAGGCCATCCCCAGCACACGCAGCGCGCCGGAAGCCATCTCCTCGTTCGCTTCCATCACTTTCTGGCGCAGGGTTGGCGTGCAGGGCACGACACCGCCTTCCCACAGCATATAGGAGCAGCAATTCAGCAGCACGTCCGGCGCCCCTTTGGTGCAGAGCATCCGGCCGCCGGGATGGCTGACAACGACAGACATCAGCTTGCGTTCCGAATCAAACGGGAATTCCGCCTCCCGTGTATACGTAACTGCCAAATTCTGTGCAGTCAGCCCCATCTTCGCGGACAAGGCGACCAGCGCGCCTTCAGTCGGGTCGCCCTTCAGCTCCCATACCGACTGGCCCGCAAGGCTATTGTCCGTTTCGCCGCCCTTCTCCTTCCCCTTGCGTTTCCCGCGTGCATCCCCGGGAAAGGTCTCTACGATCTCCGCATTGCTGCACAAGGCGCCAATCTGGAGCATGCGCCGCAGATTTTGATCATTTTTGAGGTCAATGGGCTTGCCCTTTTGCAGCACATGCCCGCGCGGAGCATAACCTTCACCGGTGACCTCCAGCTTGCGTCCGGCGTTCCATAGCTGCGTCACTGTCATTTTATTCTGAGTCAGGGTTCCTGTCTTATCGGAGCAGATCACTGAGGCGCAGCCGAGCGTTTCCACCGAAGGCAGCTTGCGGACAATGGCCTTGCGCTTGATCATCCGCTGCACGCCCAGCGCCAGTGCAATCGTCACGATGGCGGGCAGCCCTTCCGGTATGGCGGCGACGGCAAGGCTTACTCCGGCCAGGAACATGCCTGCCACGGGCTGGCCGTGCAGAATGCCTGCGGCGACAACGACAATGGTCAATCCGAGGGAGACATAGATCAGAATTTTACCAAGCTGCTCCAGACGGTGCTGCAGCGGCGTCTCCTGAGATTCGGTATTCTGAATCAAATCGGCGATTTTGCCCATTTCAGTATCCATTCCGGTACGGACAACAATTGCCTTGCCGGTCCCCCTGGTGACCATCGTGCCCATGAAGCCGATATTTTTCTGATCGCCAAGCGGAATTTCCTCGGCACGGATCGCTTCCGAATGCTTGGAGACCGGCACGGATTCACCGGTTAATGCCGACTCCTCCGCATACAGCGCGCTGCACTGCAGCCAGCGGACATCAGCGGGAATCCGGTCGCCGCTCTCCAGCAGCACAATATCTCCGGGGACCAGCATTTTTGCCGGAATATGCGCAAGCTTGCCATCCCGCAGCACCTTCGCGGACGGTGCGGAGAGCTGCTTCAGTGCCCGCAGCGAACGCTCGGCACGGAATTCCTGCACGAAGCCCAACACCCCGTTCAGCATAATAATGGCGACAATCGTTATTGCATCCAGGTATTCACCCAACAGGCCGGACACCAGCGTCGCTCCCATCAGCACCAGCACCATGAAATCCTTGAACTGGTTCAGGAGCAAAGTCAGCGGGGATACGGCCTTCCCTTCCGACAGCTCATTGTGCCCGTTCTCCTTCAGCTTCTCTGCGGCATCCTCTCCGCTTAGGCCCGACTCCGGATGAACGCCGAACATCTTCTGCAGTTCCTCTGCACCGAGCCGGTGCCAACTTTTCTGTTCCATAATCCTTATTTCCCCTCCCGGTCGTTTCTTGACTTCCGGCGGCGCACAGCTTTTCCACCTGTTCATGTCCAAGTGTATTCATGGTCGTCCCAAAATATCACTGAAGGCAGACTTCTCCTTTTGCGCAAAAGTGTCAAAGTATGGCATCATAGAGAAGAGAACATTATTAACAGGCGACAGGAGAACATTATCATGGCATTAGACGGCATTGTAACCAGAGCGATCGTGCATGAGCTTAAGCCCTTTATCGGTGCGCGCATCGGCAAAATATATCAACCCAGCACCCACGATCTAATTTTTATCCTTCGGGGCTCCGGCGGCGGCGGCAAGCTGCTGCTGTCGGCCAATCCGACATACCCGCGCCTGCATCTGACCGACAGGAACAGCATCAACCCGGCGGAAGCGCCGATGTTCTGCATGCTGATGCGCAAGCATTGTGAAGGCGGAACCATCGAGAGCATCAGCCAGGTCGGCATGGAGCGCATCATTCATATTCATGTCCGGACCCGGGATGAGCTGGGGGATGTATCCGCCAAAAAAATCATCATCGAGCTGATGGGCCGGCACAGCAATATCATTCTCACGGAGCTGGCTACCGGCACTATCATCGACGGGATTCATCACGTCACACCATCCATCAGCAGCTACCGCAATGTAATGCCGGGTATCGCCTATATCGAGCCGCCGCAGCAGCATAAGCTGAACCCGCTTGAGGTCAGCCGCGAGGCATTTTTGAACCTTGCGGCGGCCGCCCAGGAGGAGGCGCTGCTGGGTGACACCGGGGAAGAGCAGGAACCCGGGGATATGATCGAGGGCGAGCTGGCCGACCTCTTGAAGTCGCTGGAGGAGCCAAAAGCCGCCGGCTCCGGGGGGCCCGCGCCATCCGCCGATCCTATAGGCTGGATGGTCCATGCCTTTAGCGGCATGAGTCCGCTGATTGCCGGGGAGATTGTGCTGCAGCGCGGCGCTGCAGCTTCAGAGACGAATGCCGTGCCTAGCGGGTCATCAGCGGTCAGCGGCCGGACAGATGCGGCTGCGTTGTGGGAAGCCTTCGATGCAGTGCTTGCGCCGGTGCGGAAAGACAGCTTCTCCCCGGTGTCCGGCTTGAACGCCAAAGGCAAACCGGTCTTCTCAGCGATTCCGCTCTCGCTTGCGGATGAGCATGTGAAGCACTACAGCTCCGTCAGCGCCTGCCTGGAGGATTATTACGGGGATAAAGCCGAACGCGATACAGTAAAACAGCGGGTCAGCGACCTGATCCGGTTCCTCGGGAATGAACGGAGTAAAAATGTCAAAAAGCTGGCGAATTTGCAGAAGGATCTCGACGAAGCCCAGGATGCCGATCAATTCCGCATCTGGGGTGAGCTGCTGTTCGCTTCACTGCATGCGGTGTCCAAAGGCGACAAGCAAGCCACGCTTGTGAATTATTACGATGAAGACCAGGCGGAAATCACCATCCCGCTCGATCCGCTGCTGAATCCTTCAGACAATGCACAGCGTTATTTCAAGAAATACAACAAATACAAGAACTCCCTCCTGGTGATCAACGAGCAACTGCTCAAGACCCATGAAGAAATTACCTATATGGAAACGCTGCTGCAGCAGCTTGCCCATGCTTCTCTGAACGATATTGAGGAAATCCGCGACGAGCTGGTGAGCCAGGGTTACCTGCGCGACCGCAGCAAAAAAGGCAAAAAGAAAAAGAAAGCCGCCCGCCCTACGCTGCAGGTATTCACCTCTTCCGAAGGCGTGGATATTTATGTAGGCAAAAATAATCTGCAGAACGAGTACGTCACCAACCGTCTGGCCTCGGCGAATGACACCTGGCTGCATACCAAGGATATTCCCGGCTCCCATGTCGTGATCCGCAGCGAGTCCTTCGGAGACGCCACACTTGAGGAGGCCGCACAACTGGCCGCCTATTTCAGCCAGGCCAAGCAGTCCAGCAGCGTTCCGGTAGACAGCACCCTGATCCGTCATGTCCGCAAGCCCAGCGGGGCCAAACCCGGATTCGTGTTCTACGATCACCAGAAGACCCTGTACGTTACCCCGGACGAGGAGCGGATCAAAAGCTTGCCGAACACGCTTAGAAGCTAGCGGCCACTACAGAATGTAACAACGGCCACGGGTATCCGTCTGCCATCCTAACAAGTAGAAACGGCTACGCGTCTATACTTTCCAATAAAAAACCTCCCGCCATAACTACGGGGCATTCATGCCCGTCATTTGGCTGGAGGTTCTTTATATTTCCCGGGAGAGCGGCAAGCTAGCTGCCCCTCCCGTGTATGCAAATCTGTGGTCCCAAGCAACGATGCAAGCTGTTCAGAGCTGCTGTGGCTTCTGCTTAAGCTGCCCGAGCTGCTCCAACACGGCTATCGGAACCGACACGCTGCCGATCTCGCCGTGGAACACAACTCCCTGGCGTGCGCCGTGGAAATCCGAGCCGCCTGTGACCAGCAGGCCAAATTCACCCGCCAGCGACAGATAGCGCTCTGCATCTGCCGGGCTATGATCCGAATGATAGACTTCAATGCCGCGCAGCGCGCTCCGCTCTATAATGCCGCGTACCAATTCGTCATCCCCATAGATGCCGGGATGCGCAAGCACCGGGGTGCCCCCTGCTTCAATAATCCACTCACAGGCCAGCTCCGGCGTAATCCGCGGCGGCGATACGTAGGCTGCTGCCCCTTCAGCCAAATACTTGTCAAAGGCGTCCCGCATATTCTCCGCCGCGCCCAGCCGCACCAACTCATCGGCAATATGCGGACGGCCGACGCTTTCGTCCGGCTTCAGCTCGCGGCCTATGCCCGCTATCACCTGATCCAGCGTAATCTCAATACCCAATTCCTGCAGCTTGGCAATAATGGCATCATTGCGCTGCGCCCGCGTATCCCTCTGCTCCGCAAGCCGGGAGAGGAACAGTTCCTGCTCCGTGTCGATGTAATATCCAAGCACATGAATCTCTTTGCCACCTGCACGTGTGCTGATCTCCACGCCCGGAACAACGGTAATCCCGTATTTCCGACCTGCTTCAAGCGCTTCCGCCACTCCGGCTACTGTATCATGGTCGGTGATTGCCACCGCTGCAAGCCCTTTTTCATGGGCCAGCCGCACATTCTCCGCCGGAGGCTGCATGCCGTCTGAAGACAGCGTATGCGTATGCAGATCGCAGCGGCCTGTCAATCCCCCGGATTCCCATTCCTCCCGCAGAATTCCCATCTTGATTGCATCGTAATACTCTCCGCGCACGATCCGCGCTTTACGGACCCGCGCTTCTTCGATCATGCCGCATTTCGCGGCCAGCCCCATCATTCTCACATTGCCGGACCACGTGCCAATCCCGAGACGCACCGTATCCATCGCTTGGAACAGATAACTCATCCACATGCGAAACGCTTCAGTCCCATATCCGCCAGACCAATAACGCGAATCATAGATGGTGATTCCAATCTCGAACCAATTCGTCTCCTCGGACACCCAATACCTGCTTACCATTCCCTTAAGTTCACAATTGATCTCAATGATCAGACGGTTGCGGGGCGTATCTGTACCTACCAATGCGAGTGTACTAGCAAATTTAGGTTCTAAATCCTCATAGCTTTCCCATTCCCGCTGGTAATACGGGCCGTCCCATTCCAAATGCTCACGATCATCCGCTTCAAAATTGTAATAATAGATGGTGCGGATATCCTCTTCCCTCAAGTCCCTCAGCGTGACTTTATCTCCCTGTATCAAAATCGCCATACGTATCCTCCGCTCGTTTTTTTAGCATCCGATCACCATAATACTCCAAAAATAACGATTTATCGTATGTACAAAATTTTTATACTTCTCTATAACTCCCCCGCATGCTGGCGCAAAAAGGTGAGAAAGGTAACCGCCGATATCGGCAGCAGCGTTGATTTGAGATGGATCGCATAAAACTGTCTTTTAAAAGACGCGTCCGTGATGTTCACGATCTTCAGCAGACCCAGCGCCACCTCATGCTTGACCGAAGAGGTCGAGATAATGGTAATCCCGAGCCCCGCTTCCACCGCCGATTTCACGGCTCCCGTGCTTCCCAGCTCCATGACCACGCGCATTGCGCCCGGATCTAGCCCTTTGGCGAGCAACTGCTCCTCCATCACCCGGCGGGTTCCCGAGCCCTGCTCACGCAGCACAAACGGATGGCTCAGCGCCTCCTCCAGCGTCACCTCATTCCGTCCTGCAAGCGGGTGCTCCCGGGGCACAATCAGCTTCAGCTCGTCCCCCATAACCGGCTCAATTACCATGTCGGGATGGGCTACCGGGGCTTCAATCAGTCCGAAGTTCAATTGGTGCTTGTGAATCTCCTCCATGAGCTGTGAGGTATTCATCACCTTCATCATAATCGAGATGTGCGGATACTCTTTGCCAAAAGGCCCCAGCAGGCGCGGCAGCACATATTCGCCGATCGTCAGACTTGCTCCGAGCTGCAGACGTCCCTCCAGCATGTGGGTAAAAGCAGACATCGCCTGGTCCGTCTCCCGCATGAGCTGAATGCTGCGCAGTGCGAACGGCAGCAGAGTGCTGCCGGCTTCGGAGAGCACGATCTTTTTGCTGGAGCGGTCAAAAAGCTTGGTTCCGAAATAATCCTCCAGTGCCTGCACCTGCATCGTCACCGCCGGCTGCGTCATATGCAACGTCTGGGCCGCCGCAGAGAAGCTTCCCCGCTCGGAGACTGTATAAAAAATATGTAGCTGATGAAAATTCATGCGTTCAGGACTCCTTCTTCTAGTTCAAAAAAAACATGCAGCCGTCAGCCGCATGCCTTCTTGTTACATTTGTATTGTGTTATCTGCGTCTGCGGCGTTTCTTCATCAGCTTCATCCGGCGGGAGTAGCGCAGAAAGGAATAGTAACGCCTTAAATCCCGTAGCTGCGGTGTGGCCGATATTGTGCCAAGAAACGATACAATCACCATAACATACAGTGGATGGCCAGAAAGCGATGTAGCCCCTTCCAGCTCCGTGAACTCAACGACAACCGCCATATCATTGTCGATGAGATACGCATTATACTCTCTGTGCGAATACGGTCTTAACCGGTTCATCTTCACACACTGCCAGATCCATGCACCAAGGTCCTCGTCCTTGCCGTCTTCCCTATTGATTCTGTCCGCAAAACGGCTCCTCGCATGAGGGGTTATGAAGATATCAGCAACCCTGTATTCGTTTAGCATGATGTGGAAGGGCTCATATCCCCCCCATTCATCCATCCCCTTGCCGTGCATCTTCATCACACTCCACCGTGGCATGCTCTTATTGTTGTCAATCTTACCCTATTGACGTTTGTTGAGCAAGCATACCGCCACTTTGAGCCGCGCCAATTCCCAGAGTCAGCCCGATTTTGCTGCCGGGACGCTTCTGTCATCCACATAGCTGCTGCCATTGATCATTTTGCATTTTTTCTTAAGCCGGGCCGCTTCGCCTGAAATATCCTGGGTGGAATCGAAGCGCCGGAAGCGGTTGGTGACGACAGCAACAGAGATTGAGACCAGCGGAATTTCTTCCATCATTCCAGAACGGCTTTCGGACAGCACATACTGCTGCGCCAGATGAGTCTGTGTATAGAAGCCTTTTACCGCCCTGTCGAACTCAGCGATAATTGTCCGGCAGTACTCCTCATAATGATAATTATCAATAAAAATAATAAAATCATCCCCGCCGATATGTCCGAGAAAGCCCTCCAGCCGCAGCGTGCAATGCTTCAGAATTTCTGCCGTAGCCTGAATCATCCGGTCGCCTTCTTTAAATCCGTATGTATCATTGTAAGCTTTGAAATGGTCCAGATCAATATAGAGCACACTGAACTGCTCCTGCAGCAGTGATTTTACCATCCATTCGTTGATGCTGAGATTGCCCGGCAGACCGGTCAGCGGATTCAGGAAACTGGCAGCCACCGCCTGAATCTCGGCAAAGTTGAGCAATAAATCCCTTACACTCACCGCTCCAAAGAGCGAATCCTCATGGACGACAAGCACATAGTCATAGAGGTTCTCTTCACTTCTGTCCATAGCCAGTCTGCTCACTTCGGTGATAGGCGTCTTATACTCCACAACCAGCGGATGCTTGTCCATAATTAACCCGATGGATCTGCCCATATAGAGCGTGAAGCCATACAAGGTACCGATCTGCTGGTAAAAGCGGATTCTCATAATCAGCGCCACGGGATGCCCATTATCTGTTACTGCCACCCCCTGGAGCTGGGGATTGCATTTAAAAATCTGGTCCACATACTCACATTTATGATGAAGCGAAATCTCTGGAATTTGCTCTGCGATTTCACCGATCTGAAGAAACATGCTTATAGCCTCCTCTAACTGGAACTTTTGGCGAAGACGGCGGAAATTCTCCCTGAACAGGCCAGTGGCCCGGTCTGCCCAGCGCATACCCTTGTCCAAAATCAATGCCTGCCAGTTGCAAATACAGCAGCTCCTCCGGCGTCTCTATCCCCTCTGCAATCACCCGGGTTGCGGAACGCTCGGCATATTCACGGATCAGCTCCAGCAGCTCCTGCTGCTCCCGGTTGTCATGAATTCCACGGATCAGCGACTTGTCCAGCTTGATAAATTCCGGCTTCAAATAGACCAGAGTTTTGAGACTGTTATACCCGGAGCCGGCGTCGTCCACTGCAATGCGGAAACCCTGCTCCCGGTAATGGGAGAGCACCTTTTCAAAGCCTACATAGTCCTGCACAGCCTGCCTCTCCGTCAGCTCGAATACAACACACTCCGGAGAAAGTCCCAGCTCTTGCAGCAGACCGAGCGTCTCCCCGCTTTTATGCCGGACATCATTCAGCACCCCCGGATGCACATTGATAAAAACAAGCCTTTCCGCCCCGCACTGCGGCTCAGGCAATCTTTCCACATACCGCGAGAGCGAAATCCGCCGGCAATATTGCTCGAACCTGAACATCTGCTCCGTTCGTCCGGCAAATTCATAGAAATGCTCTGTGGTCGGAAAATGCAGGGAGACCGGAGGCCGGTTCAGCACCTCGTGACCGATGGTCCGCCCGCTTCCCAGCTCCAATATGGGCTGAAAAAAGGTGTCCAGCCTTCCGTTATCCATAATTTCCAGAAGCGCCGACAATCTTCCCAGCTCCTTGACCTCATTCCGCAGCCTCCCGTTGACGTGCTGGAAATACTGGGGGATCGCAAGCAGCTTTTGGGTTAACGCCTTACGTTTCGTCATTCAATCACCCGTATGCCTATCCTCGTGAATTTTGTCACTCTCTTATAAGCATATAACGGAAGTATTAACCAGCGATAAAGTATGAGGCAATCTCCTGCTATTCGTCAAATTTCTTCCTTCATGGCCACAAGACTCGACAGTCTGAGCTGTCTCGCACAATTACAGCGCGTCTTCCCTCAGATCATGCTCCATGATGGATATATTGTTCTTCAATTCCTTCATAACGGCTCTTCGAATCCGCCCGGTCTCGAACATATTCTGAATCTGATCGCGTTCCAATTGAATCCCAATTCTGGACAGCTCATAGAGCGCCGAGTCGATCTCCTGCTTCTTGGAGAACTTCGCCCCTGCTTCGTATAGTACGGCCAGTTCTTTTTCATAATGTATAGCCATCGAGCTGACAATCTCAATATCCCATTCGTCTCCAGCCAGCAGCTCATTCAACTGCTTGAGCACATACGTACAAACAAGAATCCGCAAAGCCTTCAATTCTGCCCGTTTCTCAGAAAAACTCATCGCGGCCTGCTGCAGCAGCTCCATAGATCGCGGCCAGTTCCTTAAAGAGCTCAGTTCCTTTTTATATTCAGCTTCACGGGTGTACATTAACAGCAATCTATTTACTTTTTTCAAATAACGGTGCGCTGTATATGCGTTGATTTCTTTCGTGCTGATGGCAATCAGCGTCCGTTTTTTTTCCCACTTCAGCATAACAATGCCAAGGGCCCGCTCCTTTGATTGCGTTTGTGTGTTGTTCTGCAGCTTTTGAATTCTGGACTTATACGTATCCATAATCAGCCCCACGGCCAGCTTGTTCTTGTCGGTAATTTGCTCATTTAACCCGGCAACGACATTGCGCAGAATATCAATTTTGGCCTGAGCCTCATCCTCACCTTGCTCCTCAGCAGTTTCTGTCCCCACCAGCAGAGGCAGGAGGTAGTTCGCTCCAAGCAGCGTCCAGATGATGACACCGGCTGCCAGAAAAATGATCAGATCTCTTGCCGGAAACGGCAGCCCGTTATCTAAAAAAAGCGGCAGCGACAACGCACTTACCAGTGTTATTGTTCCGCGTACACCGGACAAGGTGACAATGAGGGCATGCTGCATTCTGACGCGCCAAGGCTCACCAGTTGCCCCGCCGCGGCGAATATCCATCCCAAGCACCCAGAGCAGCCGCAACCCGAGCACAAACACGGTGATCACTAAGGAGTAGAATATAACTTGTAAATTCCCGATTTCCGAGCTGTCCCATATCGTCTGAATAATGTCCGGCAGTTGTGTGCCCAACAGCAGAAACACCGCTCCGTTCAAGATAAAGATGATGACGGACCAGGTGCTTTTGGATACAACTCTAAGCATGGCCAGCTCGGGATGCAATTTCTTGAATCCGAAGGAATGGGCGATTCCGGCACTGACTACCGCAAGAATTCCGTTGACCCCCACCTTCTCTGCCGCAATAAAAATAGCAAATGGCGTTATGATTTCAATCAGCATATGCAGCGTGACATTTTCCATTCCCAGGCTCCGCAGCCATCTCACAAGCAAATATTTGACGAAGGTCAGCAGCAGCCCCAGAACGATCCCGCCGAGCGATATGCCAATAAAGCTAAGACCGGCATGCTTGAACGAGAAAACCCCTGTTACCATAGCGGCTACAGCAAATTGAAAGGAGACCAGTCCTGAAGCGTCATTGATCAGGGACTCCCCTTCCAGCATTTTCATCGTTTGATGGGGAATTTTGATTTTTTCTTCCAGCGCGCCGACAGCTATAGCATCCGTAGGCGCCAGCGCAGCAGCCAACGCAAAAGACGCCGCTAATGGAATAACGGGCAGCAACCAATTCAGGAAATAACCTAAAGCTGCAACCGTCATAAATACCAGGCCCAAGGCCAGCCATAAAATAGGCTTCCGGAGTTCCCACAGCGCTTCTTTATTGGCGAGCTTCCCGTCATTAAATAACAAGGGAGCGATGAATAACACTACAAACAATTCCGGGTCCAGGGTTAGCTCATAATGCAGGGGCAACAATGTAATGGCCATTCCCAGCACAATTTGAATGATCGGAATGGAGACGGAGGGAATGAACCGGTGCACCAGATTGGACAGGGAGACAGCGGTCAGCAGCAATAAAATAAATTCAAACAATTGCAAAGGATTCAGCCACCTTCTAAGTATTACCTTCACTATGAACCAGCTTTTTAAACTGAATATAAACTTGAATTTAAAAGTGTACACAACAAAAAAAACAAGCGCCAAAGGCGCCTGCTTCATCATTAAATATCGAAAAACTACAAACCGTAGTAACGGGTCTTGTCCGGTCCGTTGCTGGTGTATTCCGTCTTCAGCTCATTACGGTAGGATCTTTCGATCTTGCGCACATAGGACAATCTGCGGACATTCTTCATGACTTCCTCGGCACGATCCGCATTCACATACATTACAGCGTAATGCATTTTTCGGGAAACATAATGCAGCGTCCCGTATTTCTCCAGATTGCGTGCCGCTTTAACGTCGCTAACCCAGACAATATATCCTGTTCGTTCCGCAAACATCAGCTCATTCGCCTCTCTTTCTTTGGCCGTTATCGGCAGCTTATCCGCATGAGCATTTGCCGCCGCTGCCGCATCCGCCTTTGGGGTTCGGATCATTGCTTGGAACCTTGATGCTGTCCGATACCGAAAAAGCAATCGCTTCCGACATGGAGTGCAGCATATCATCCAGTGTGGTCTCCGCCAGCTTGAAGCGGACAACCTCTTCAAAACGCTCAAGCTCTTGCTCTACCGCCGTAACCTCATCCTTAGCCGAATGATAGTTAGGGTGAAAATGTCCGAACCGGTGTGTCTCCTCAAACAGCTCTTTTTTGCTCTGCAGCCGTTTGACGATGGCCTGGATTTCCGGATTGGCATCAACCCGGCCTTTCCAGTATAAGTAATCCGACACCTCGACGGATTGATTAATCATATCGCCTAATTCATAGGCGTATGTCAGCACTTCGGCCATATCGACCGTATTCAACTCCGCTACGCTCATGAACTTCAACTCGTTTCTGGGTTATTGTTCTACCACATACCGTAGACTACCTTATCATAACATACCATGTTGCCTAAGCAGAAGAGGAATTTCTCCGCAATATTGGAAGCAAGAGCTGCATTTCCTGCCAATCTCCGGCGCGCAGCTTGACCTCCTCGGCAGCCTCCGAACCGTGATGAAGCAGACAGCCCTGCACCTCCCATGGCGACCGGCTGATCCGTACAGGGATGAAATCAACGATTTGTCTCTCCAAGGACAGCCGTACCTTGATGCCCCAGGCCATGGCCTGCTCCATCACCTTCTGCGCGGTAGATCCGTGATATTGCCGCCACTCCTTGATCCACATCTGCGGTACGGATTCTAGGCCGGACAGCAGACCCTCTTCGGCTTGGAGCGGAATCAGCGGCAGCAGTTCGGGAGAAGTTCCGCCGGCGGGCAGCCCGTACTCCTTCACGGGCCCGGGTAGAGCATACGCCGCGAAAGCTTGCATAGAATCGCCAGGGACAAGCGGCCATGGCTGCGGAGTCTTCTCGTCCAACCCGGCAATCAGCCGGGGCGGAGCCATTCGGGCCGTCCCCAGCTCCTTCCGGACCGGTTCAATGCTCTCCGGCTGCACAATAAAATGCGCCGGCCCGATCCGGGTAAGGCAGTGAGCCAGCCGGGGATGGGCAGCAATGTCATCGGCATCGGCCTCAGAGCGGCAATCCAGCAGGATAACCCGGGACAATCCCGTCCGGCCGATTCCTTTGCTCCACTCCGCCAGCGACATTGACAGCTCAGACGGAAGCCCGCCCAGTGCATGACTGCCTAGCCAGGCAATCACCCAATCGGGAGACAATCCCTGTTCCGCAGCAGACTGAAACCTCTCCCGGGTCAGCCGGAAGCTCCACAGGTCTTCGCTATACAGCAGCTCCGCACAGCCCGCCAGAACCCACCGGACCTCATAGGAGCATTCAGGGGGAACCAGCACCTCATAATCCGGCTGTACAATAAACAGCGAGCTTGGAGTAGATGCATCGTCCTCTTCCGGGGCGGTGCCTTCAGGCGGTTCGGCGGAGACAATCAGGCACCGAGGGTCATCTTCTGCAGACGTAGCTTCAGCAAGCTGCGGCTTGCCATCTGTCCAGCGGAAGATCAGCACGCCTTCCTCTGTATTCCCCAGCTCACACCAGCCTAATCCCGACAGACAACCAATCCATACCCGTGCAGCAATGGCCAGGCGGCTGCCGGTTGTCTCCGCAGTCAATCCCATCTCTAACATCCAGTCCAGAATTTCGGGTAGAGCAAACCATACGCCCGGAGTAAATTCAGGCGCGGAAATTAGATACCGGAAGTGCTGCTCTGTAGGCTCAGGGTTGCCATACCGGCTCAGCACCACACCATACAGAATATTGGACATTTCCTGCTCAGGGAGCCGCAGCCAGCCTGCCAGCATTTCCGCGTCCACAGTATAAGCGGAAGCCCCGCGGTTGATAAGCCCCAGACAGAGCAGCAGGTCCAGCATCAGCATGACCGGAAGCGGCAGCTCCGCTGAGTCTGAACGCGGCAGCAAAACGCGAATCTGTTCCTCTTGCACCGATAGCTGAGCGGCCAGGCGGCTGATATTTTTTTTGTGAACAGCTCCTTTGGCAGTAAGGGGCAGTCCTTCGCGGGCAATGAATACGAGTGCCCGAAACAGTTCACCCGGCAGTCCCGGTCCGGCTTCCAGCTCAATGCTAGCTGTTCCCACTGCCGCTTTAACTGGAATCCCGGGGTATAAAGCACGCCGGATCATAGGCAGGTTCTGCTCAACAATCTGATATAACTGCTCTCCCCAGATTTTCCGGCGCAGCGTTACTATTCCCGCCTCGCGCAGCTCCCTCAGCGCCAATTGCTGCTCCGCCCGGCAGAGCGCCGCCGGACAGAGCCGTTCTGTCTGCTCCTCTGGCACAGGCCTAGCGGCATAGGCTTCGAATATCCGCTTCAGCACTTGGCGGGCTTCCGGCGATACTCTGTTCACAGAATAACCTCCCCTTGCAGTTCCGCCATTCTCACCTCGTATTCGTAGCCCTGTTCTGTCAAAAACAGCCTGCGGCGCTGGGCAAACTCCTGCTCCCGGCTGTCGCCCGACACCAGCGTATAGAAATACGCCTTGTTCCCGCCCTGCTTCGGCCGCAGAATCCGGCCCAGCCGCTGAGCCTCCTCCTGCCGTGAGCCGTAAGCACCCGACACCTCTATCGCTACCGCCGCATCCGGGAGATTCACCGCAAAATTCGCTACCTTGGATACGACCAGCAGCCGCAGCTTACCTTCATTAAAAGCGGCATACAGCTCGCTGCGCTCCCGCTGGGCCGTGCTGCCTGTAATAAGCGGCGCCTTCAGGCTGGCCGCCAGTTGTTCAAGCTGATCCAGATACTGCCCGATGACCAGAACCGCTGCCCCGGGATGGGCGCCGGCAATCCTTGCCGCAACAGCAGCCTTGACCGGATTGCCGGCGGCGAGCCGAAACTGTTCTTTTGCCCCGGAATAAATGTACTGGTGTCTGACCTCCGGTGTCATCGGCACCACTACCTCAACGCACTCCACGGCGGCGATCCAGCCCTGCTTCTCCAGCACCTTCCAGGGCAGGTCGTAGCATTTAGGTCCAATTAAGGAGAATACATCCCCTTCCTGCCCATCCTCCCTTACCAGTGTAGCGGTAAGTCCCAAGCGCCTTGTCGCTTGTATATCTGCCGTTGCCCGAAATACAGGAGCGGGAAGCAGATGCACTTCGTCATAGATGATCAGCCCCCAATTCCGCTCATTGAACAGATTCATATGAACAAACGGTCCGCCCTTGGAGCGGCGGTGCGTTAGAATCTGATAAGTGGCCACGGTTACTGGCCGAACCTCTCTTTTCTCCCCGCTGTACTCCCCGACTGACTCCCGGTCCAGATTGGTCCGCCGCAGCAATTCCTCGCGCCATTGTTCAACGGATGTAGTGCTTGAGGTCAGGATTAGCGTTTCACATTGCAGGCTTTCCAGCACAGCGAGGCCCACCAGCGTTTTACCGGCCCCGCAAGGCAGGACAACAACGCCGCTTCCGCCGCTGCCTCCGATGCCTTGGAACATGCGGACAGCCTCTTGCTGATAGCTTCTGAGACCGAAAGAATCCGCTATAGATTCCGTACTGCTCCCGTCACCCTCTCTCCAGGCCAGACTCAGCCCCTGCCCGTCACGGTAGCCCGCATAATCAAGAACAGGATAACCTAATCGCATAAGCTCCTGCTTCAGCAGTCCGCGATTCGCCGCCGGGCAATGGCTCTCCAGGGGAGCAGCTCTCCGCAGACCCAGCGCCTTCAAGGACGCTTCCCCTGCCAATGTCTCCAGCAGCTCAGGCCCGTCGGCCCGCAAAGCAATCAGCAGGCTGTCCGCTGCATGTGCATGCAACTGCAATCTCCCATAACGGGAGACCAGCAGCTTGATCTCTTCTTCCAGTCCGGCAGTAATCCCTACCCGTGAGAGCTGCTTCAGACTGTCTATGACCCCAGCAGCAGTGCTGCCCGCTGCGGCGGCATTCCAGAGCGACAGAGGAGTGATCCGGTAGGTGTGGTAAGCCGGGGGGCTTTTTACGAGTTCCGCAAAATCCGCCAGAGCCGCTCTTGCCGCCTCAAATCCGGGATGACCGCATTCGAGCAGCACAGTCTTGTCTTTGCGGACGATGCATGCCCCATTTCCGTTATCGTACATGCGCTCTCCTCTAGTTCCTTATAGTTGGGGCCTGGTCGTAACTGCGGGGAATGTTTGGACTTCTGGCCGCTTTTGCATTTCCTGAATTTAACCGCTGTTCGCGGTAGAAATCCAACCATAGCCTAATCATACGGCCAGCATTCCTACGGAAAGCTCTCAGGCGGACGCTATCGCTCCGTAAGTATCCAAACTTCCCCTCGTCACTTCTGCCCTTTTTATGTTTTCTTTAGTTCAACTGATATAACTGGCCCGCAGCTATGTATTCCGCAATAAGGCGGGATAGCAGGAAGAAGCCCACCTCCGCGTTAACGGACATGAGCTTCCCCTGTATGTCTATTTAATGCAGATGCTGCTGCGAAATCCCGGTCAGCGCATCCCCTGCTTCATCCGCAAAAATGTTCGTTACTGCCATATCGCCAAGCGACACAATGCCAATCAGCTTCTTGCCTCTTGTTACAGGCAAACGGCGGATCTGCTTGGAGGACATAAGCTCGGCTGCTTCGTCCACGGAGGATGATTCCGAAATTGCAGTAATATCCCTGCTCATCACTGTCTCCACCGAAGTGGAGCCGGAATGCTTGTCTGCATAGCCCCGGATCACCAAATCGCGGTCTGTAATGACTCCAATCAAGGTTTCACCCTCCGCAGAATCAATCACGGGAATAAATCCGGTATCGGCATCTCTCATTTTCACGGCAACCTCATAGAGATTATCCTTCAAGGTGACACACACGGGCTGTGTCGTCATTACTTCTTTGACTGTTTTCAAGAATGAACCCTCCTGTCATGCTTCCATGTTATCCAGAAGTAGGTTCCCCCGAGCCGTCAAAATTATACGAAATCCATTAATTATTCATTTAAGCAGGAATCCGCCATCGCTACCAGAAGCTTTGCCCCGTACAGCATCGCATCCTCGTCGAAATCAAATTTACTGTGATGATGCGGGTATACCGCATCCTTATCCGGATTGCCCGCACCAACAAACATGAAGCAGCCGGGAATCTCCTTGACATAATAAGCAAAATCCTCCGCCGGCATAATCTTCTCCATCTGCACGAGTGTCACAGAATCCCCAAGCACTTCCGGCGCTACACGGACGAAACGCTTGAATTCAGCTTCATCATTTACAAGCGGCGGATAACCCATCAGATAGTCTACATTCGCCTCTGCTCCGTGAGCAGCGGCTATACTTGCAGTCATCTCTTCAATTCTCCGCCGGAGAAGGTAACGGGTGTCCTCGTCGAACGCCCGCACAGTCCCGGTAATCCGGCAGCGCTCGGCCACAATATTCTGTGCAGACCCGCCCTGTATCGTCCCAACGCTTATCACTGCAGGCTGAAGCGGGTCCACAGACCGGCTGACAATGCTCTGCAGCCCGGTCACAAGCGCAGCCGCCGCCACAATACTGTCTACCGTGCGGTGAGGTGTGCCGGCATGTCCGCCTTTGCCGATGATATCAATAAAAAATTCATCGGCTGAAGCCATCAGCGGTCCAGGCGCGCTCGCTACCGTCCCGAATGGAAACGGCGTCCACAGATGCAGTCCGTATACCGCATCCGCTCCCTCCAGTACGCCTTCGGCAATCATGCCGAGCGCTCCGCCCGGGCAAATCTCCTCCGCCGGCTGGAACAGGAAACGCAACTCGCCCTGCAGCGTATCCCGCCGGCTGCTATAGTAGGCCGCCGCCGCGAGCAGCATTGCCGTATGCCCGTCATGGCCGCAGGCATGCATAACGCCGTTATTCCTGGAGGCATATTCATGCCCATTCTCTTCTGTGATCGCAAGAGCATCCATGTCTGCGCGCAGAACTGCCGTCTTCCCTGGCACTTTGCCTTTGAGAATCCCGGTCAGTCCATAACCGGCCTTACTTTTTACAACTTCAATTCCAAACTCGGCCAGCTTTGCCGCGACAAATGCCGACGTCTCCTTCTCCTGATAAGACAGCTCTGGATGACGGTGCAAATGACGGCGCCATTCCACCATATCCGGCAGCAGTTTTTCAACCGTTAACCTCTCCATATATTCCATTCCCTTCTCCGAGATCCCGCTTTTATAAGGCGTGCAGGCGCTTCGTGCTTCTTCCTCTCAGCCCCAAGGGCTATATTTCTATTATTGTAGCAGAAACGCAAAAAAGAGGGTACCAATAGGCCCGCCCATCCCTTGCGCAACCTGGGGAAACATACTATCATGAGGAGGAAGATCCATAGGTTTGAGCATGAATTTATCATTATACTTCATAAGGGGGATATGTGCGCTATGATATTTGAGAACTCGGGCCTCGCAGGATTGAAGAGCGACCTTCTCTATCTGGTCACCAAGCCTGTTCTGGATGCTGCCTCAAGGCATATTCATGAACTGAAAGTGCTGCTGGAGGCTTGAGTACTGTAAAGGGAACGACGAAAAAAAATGTCAGCCTGCCCAAAAGAGGAACGCCCGATTTTCAGTTGCTTATTCTGACTCTCCTGCTTGTCGGTTTTGGACTGGTAATGGTCTTCAGCTCCAGCTCCAGCCTGACTCTGGCCAGTGAGAAATTCCGAAATGATCCCTTATATTTTGTCAAACGCCAGATTATCTGGGTTGTGCTGGGAAGCATCGTCATGTTTGTGACCATGAATATCCACTACAGCAAATTCAAAAAGTGGTATGCCCCGATCTTCATGGTCACACTGGTTCTGCTGTTGTTCGTGGTGTTCGCAGAGAGAATTAACGGCGCCAGAAGCTGGTTCAGCATCGGAAAACTCGGTATCCAGCCGACAGAGCTGGCCAAGATCTCCATTATTCTCTATCTCGCCGCCCTTATTTCCAAGAAAGGGGAGCGGCTGAGGGATCTGCGCACAGGCTACATTCCGGTTATGGTTATTGTCGGAATTGTTGCCGGACTCATTATGCTGCAGCCGGATTTAGGCTCATGCCTCATTCTTGTAGCAACCAGCGGGCTTGTCATCTACGCCGGCGGAGCCAGCATGAAGCATATTATGGCCTCCATTGCACTCTTGGTGCTGGGAGTGGGCCTTGTTATGGGAGCCAAGACAGCCATTGAATCCTTGTCTCCGCCTTCAGAGACAGCCGCCGTCAACAAGGACTACCAGAAAGACCGGATCACCGCTTTTATCAATCCCTATGCGGACCCGAAGGACACCGGCTTTAATATCATTCAATCTCTGATTGCCATTGGTGAAGGCGGGACAAATGGCTCCGGCTTCGGACAAAGCATACAGAAGCTGCACTACCTGCCCTACCCTTACACCGACTTCATCTTTTCAGTCATCGGAGAAGAATTGGGATTTGTGGGAGCCTTACTGTTCCTGCTGGTGTATCTGTATTTTATCTGGAGGGGCATACTGATTGCGCTCAGGTGCACCGATCCCTTCGGCACCCTCGTCGGCATCGGTGTCATGGGCATGATCTCCATCCAGGCCTTTGTCAACATCGGCGGTGTCACCAAGACAATCCCCCTGACAGGGGTAACGTTGCCTTTCATTAGCTATGGCGGTTCGTCACTCCTAGTAACGATGCTGTCTATGGGCATTATGCTCAGCATTTCTCGGGAAACCAACCGGCCGGCCAAGGAAGAGGTCACCAAGTCTGTTACCACCGTCAGACAGGTTCGTGCCCGCTAAGGCTACATACAAGAATTCTGCTCACAAGAAAAGCAAAAAGGCAGTCCGGAGATTACCACCCGGACTGCCTTTTACTTAACCCTAATCTCGTAAAACGGTGCTCATACCGCATGCGCAGCCATACAACGCTTACGAAATTTCGTCGTTCTTGAACGCCACGCCTTCTACCTTGACATTAACTTCAACAATATGAAGTCCTGTCATGCTCTCCACAGCCTCACGCACGTTCTGCTGAAGCATCCGGCACACCTCGTGAATCGGTGTTTCATAGAGAACGATAATACGCAAATCCACGGCAGCTTCAAGTTGTCCTACTTCAACAGTTACGCCCTTTTGCACATTCTTGCCGCTCAGGCGCTTGGCCCAGCCTTCGGACAAGCCGCCAGACATGGCCGCGATTCCAGGAGTCTCCAAGGCAGCCAACCCGGCAATCTTCGAGACGACGTCATTTGATATCCGTATATTTCCCATTTCAAGTTGAAGTTGTTCCGCCATGCCATATCCCCCCTACACTCATTATCAATTATTGTAATTCGAAAACAGGCTAAAAAGCAAATGACTTTCTCGCATGACCGTTTACAGACTGGAGCAATTTGGGTATATTGAGTATGAATTCAACCTACATATAGAGACTGGGGTGTACCTTACATTGAAAAAATGGATCTCTCCGGCGCTGCTGGTAATCACCTTCATCCTCAGTGCCATCGGACATTATGCGGACTGGGACCACACGCTGCAATTCGTCTTATCCGCCATTGCGGTCGTGTTCGTAGCCGGTTTTCTCGGCCGGGCCACAGAGAGCGTAGCCCACTATGCCGGACAGCGGCTGGGGGGCTTTCTTAATGCCACCTTCGGCAACGCGGCCGAGCTGATTATAGCCTTCTTTCTGGTCAAGGAGGGCTTGTTCGACATGGTGAAGGCGAGCCTCACCGGCTCAATTATCGGCAACCTGCTCCTGGTGCTCGGACTCAGCATCTTCACCGGCGGCATGAAATTCAAGGTTCAGAATTTCAATGTTACGCTGGCCGGGCTGAACGGCTCCCTGATGATCGTAGCCGTAATCGCCCTCTTTGTTCCTGCCATGTTCTTCAACACGCATTCCATCACGGCGAAAGATACAGATGTGCTCAGCCTAGTTGTTGCGGGCCTGCTGATCGCCGCCTATATGGCCTGGCTCGTCTTCTCCATGATTACGCACAAAAAATATTTGGCGGACGTCACGGTGGACAGCGAAGAAGAGCTCCCGAACGAGCACAAGCCTGCCTGGTCCATGAGCAAATCGGTGATTTACCTGGTGCTTGCAACGGTTATGGTCGCTTTCGTCAGCGAATGGCTGGTCGGCACCCTGGAGACCCTGACAGAGCGCTTCGGCTTCAGCGAGCTTTTTGTCGGCGCATTCCTTGTCGCCATTATCGGTAACGCAGCCGAGCATAGTGCGGCAATCATGCTCGCTATGAAGAACAAAATCGGCGCGGCGGTGGAGATTGCCGTCGGCAGCAGTCTGCAGATCGCGCTGTTCGTAGCCCCTGTGCTCATATTTGCCAGCTATTTTATGGGCAATACTATGGACATTGTGTTCACAACGATAGAGATCGTTGCGATAGCCGTTTCTGTGTTCATCGCAAAGTCGATTATTCAGGATGGTGCTACCAACTGGTATGAGGGGCTGCTGCTGCTGGCAGTGTATATGATCCTTGGCGTCTCCTTCTATCTGGTGTAAGCTCAGTCTGATAACCTTACTAACGCAAAAAAAGCACATGAGCGGACCTCCAGTCCTCATGTGCTTTTTTATAAGTAAAGAATGAATAAGTTGTCTCTGGATCTGTACCATTCTTTACTTGCAGGAAAGTTAAAATTTACAGCTCACGCTCTTCGGCCTTTTTGTTCAGCGCTTCGTACAACACAGCCAGGTTGCGCTCCAGCTCACTCAGTACCAGCTTGCCTGTAACCTCAGGCACCAGTCCCGCTCTGACCGCAAAATCGACCTCTCTGGAGAAACCGTACATCTGGGTATCCAGCACTTCCTCATAGAGAGGGCAGTAACGGGTCGCCAGATTCTCCATCTGCACTTCGATGAGCTTCTGAATTTTATTGGCATCTTCTTGGAGAAGAGTGATCGCTTTAAGATTAAGCTGTTCCTGCAAATCCGATGAAGTCATGCATTATCCCCCCCATGTCCAAAAGTTAAAGCTGCTATTGCTATTTAGTTTAATATTAGACGAAATCGGAACCCAATACAAGAATTCAGTTCATTTTACAGAAAAAACGCCCCGCCGCATAGGGCAGGACGTTTTTGAGAATAATAGGATTACTCTGCTACTACCGTAAATTTCAGACCATGCTTGGCAAAAACCTCGCTCATTGCCTTCTTGGCTTCTTCAGCGTCAGCACCATGAACATGAAGCTCGTAGCTTTGGCTAGATACAAGAGTTGTGAACAGTCCCAGAATACTCTTAACATCAATGTACTTGTTCTCTGCTTGCAGAACAATAGATGAGTTGAACCGGCTTGCCGTTTGGGCAATATCCACAATTGCCGCATTGTTACTGGACATAGGAATCCCTCCGCAACTTGATTATGAAACTTAAGTCTTTTGTAATCAATTCCATGATACATTGAATCCGCTTACTCGACAAGGTGTTTTCTTGTCTTTACATTTTATTTCAGGTTTTCGGGGTTCAGACCTTGCAGCTCTGGAAGAACAAATATTCCATCCCTCCGGATCAGCACATCGTCAAAATAGATTTCCCCGCCGCCGTATTCAGGACGCTGAATCAGCACAAGATCCCAGTGAATCGACGAACGGTTGCCGTTGTCGGTCACATCATACGCTTGACCCGGCGTAAAGTGCAGGCTGCCGGCGATTTTCTCATCGAACAGAATGTCCTTCATCGGATGCAGAATGTAAGGGTTGAAGCCGATGGCGAATTCGCCAATATGACGCGCGCCGTCATCGGAATCTAGAATTTCGTTCAGACGCACCGTATCATTGCTGGTAGCTTCAACAATTTTGCCATTCTCGAATTTGAACTTCACATTTTCAAAAGTCACACCATTATAAAGCGTTGCCGCATTGTAGCTGATCGTTCCGTTTACGGAGTCGCGGACAGGGGCGCTGTAGACCTCGCCGTCCGGTATATTTTTTTGTCCGGAGCATTTCTCTGCACCAATTCCCTTGATCGAGAAGGTCAGTTCCGTTCCCGGTCCTGCGATGCGCACCTTATCCGTTCTCCGCATCAGATCAGCCAGCGCATCCTGGGCTCTATCCATTTTGGCATAATCCAGATTACATACCTCGAAGTAAAAATCCTCAAACGCTTCTGTTGTCGTGTTGGCAAGCTGGGCCATGCTATTATTCGGATAACGCAGCACAACCCATTTGGTGTGCTTGACGCGCTGTTCACTATGTACCGGGTGGGAATACAGGGAATTGTACAGCTTCATGTTCTCTTCGGGAACATCAGCCAGATCGTTGACATTCTCTCCGGCGCGGATGCCAATGTAGCAATCCATTTGCTTCATCCGGTTCAAATCAATCTCCGCCCAGGCTTCAAGACCCTCGCGTGTTGCATATTTAAGCATGCTGCGCAGAACGGTCCGGTCAGTAAGCTGCACAAATGCACGGCCTCCGGCTTTGCCCACTTCCTCCACCACAGCTTTGATCAAATCTCTTTCGCTGCCGATCATCTCAACAAGCACGTTCTCGCCAGGCTGCACATTTACGGAATAGCCGACAAGGTTTTCCGCAAGCTTTTGAATCCTTGGGTCCTTCATTTCTCTCTCTTCCTTCCTCATACAGAAAATGAACATACCGTTCTATTGTAGCACGCCCGCTATAGAGCGCAAGGCATTCGGCATACTAAAAGTCAGTGGTATCCATAAAAATTGACCTGTGTTAGATAAGTTTCATCCGCAGGTGTACGGAGTGTTCCCTTTGTTGCGGGATAGCTGATCGTCCGGGCCCAGGTTAATTGTTTCGGCAAATTGCTTTTCGTATCCACCTTCAAATGATATACCGCCTTGACGGACACCTGTTTCAGCTTCTGCTGCAGCTCACGGTCCTTCTGCTCCCACAATGACAGCAGGGCTGCCGAGATCTTACCCGTCCTGCCAGCAGTCTTCCCGGCTGAACTGGACGCGGCAGGACGAATCGCCTGCATCTCCTGTGCAAGCTCTTTGGACAGTTGGCTGCGGGCCTCATCGTTTGTAAGCTCAATACGCAGTACCCTGGTGCCCTTCGCAGCCCCTGCTTCCTCAGTCACCTTTTTCTCCAGGCGCTCCAGCTCTTCCAGTTGGCGAATGGGGTTTAAGGCGGGCAGCGGGTTATTCTCACGGGTGGGCACTGACTGAGGCAGCAGCGTCCATTCACCGTCTTTTTTCTCAAGGCTTGCATGGTACGCCGGAGCGGCTGTTCGTTCCGCTGCGGACTTCGCCGCCGCTTTTGGCTGGCTTCCATCCGGCAAAAGGGTATAGAGGCGCACCTTGTTATGGTCTGCCACATTCCCGCCGAAGTAAAGCGCAGATTCCTTAGCCGGCTTTCCTCCAAGCTGCAGGGACGAGGCCCCTTCAAAGGATACCGTATCGCTTCCGTCCATTCCGGCCAGGGCCAGATTCAGGTCTTTGGCAGCCGGTCTGTCAGTGATAGCAGCACATCCGCTGCCAAACACAGAATATAGCAGCAGAGCCGCTGTTATCATCATTTCACGCAGTGTAACTATCCTCATAGCCTTCATATCCTTCCCGGTCGATAGATTAAATATTTATTTTAGGGTAACCCATCGGCCCGGGCTTATACGCATATCTGTAAGCAAAAAGAACCCTCACGGCTTAGGCCCAAGGATTCTTTGCACTGGCTTCGTCTTTTTTATGATCAATCACGACCTGGTTGCGGCCGTTGTTCTTCGCTTCATAGAGAGCCATGTCCGCCCGGTAGAACAGCGATTCTACGCTCACCCGCTCATCCGTCCAGCTCCACTCCGCGATGCCGCAGGAGACGGTGACACAGGGGTCTGTCTCCCCCATTACCCGCTTGCGGATGCGTTCAGCTACACAAATAGCCTGCTGCACTCCAAGCTGCGGCAAGTATACCGCCAGCTCCTCGCCGCCCCATCTGGCTGCAATGTCGCCCTGCCGGATAGACGCCTTCACAATCTCGCTCACCTGCTTCAGAATTGCATCGCCTTGCTGATGGCCGTATGTATCATTGACCATTTTGAACTGATCAATATCCACAACAATTAGCGAACCACAGAAATCGGTGGACTGCCTCTCTTTAATCTCTTCATCCAAATAGTGGCGTGCATAGAGTCCTGTGAGACTGTCCCGGTTCGCCAGCCGCCGCACTTCCGCATGCAGCCTGGCATTGCCCACAGCCAGTCCGATATGTCCGGCCATCGCCTGCAGCAGCCTGTAGCTGTCATAGGAGAAGAAATGGGGGATGCGGTGGGCGAGCATAATTGCCCCGCGGACCTCGCCGCCCACACTAAGCGGAGTAGCGATCAGCGAGAGCGACTGTGTAGCATCCATCAGCCTCGATTTCTCCCCGGCTGCATTTCGGTAATCTGATAGAATAATCGGCTCACCCGAGCTATAGATCTTCCCGCCAATCCCTTGTCCGGCATCCACAAGTTCACCCACAAGCGGAGTATGGTTGCAGGCAATTGTCTCAAGCCCGCCTTTTTCTTCATTCAAATGCAGGATACAGCAATAATCGGCATCGAACATCTCCAGCAGCTCTTCAAAGGCAAATTTAAAAATATCGCCAAGGCGCAAGCTTTGATTCAGCCGCTGTGTAAGCTCATTGCTCATCCTCAGCTCACGGATCAGTTGATTGGACCGGTCATAGAGCTTCGCATTCTCAAAAGCCGTTCCGGCAGTGTCGGCCACCATAGAGAGAAAACGCAAATCGACCTCATGGAAGGAAGGCTTGTCGAGGATCATATGAAACACACCATATACACCCTGCTTGCCGCCAAGCGGAAGCCCAACTTCAACAAAGGGGAAGTCCTCGCGCCCGGCATGGAGTGCAACCTGTCCATCCTTAAAAGCCTTGGCGCAAACATCATCGTTACCCCAGTGCAGCGGCAGCGCCTTAACCTGCGGGTGGGTGCTGCGGTGATCCTGCGACATAAACAGCTCCAGCCTCGCCCCCGGATACATGGCGGAGATGCTGTCGATGACCTCGGTTAAGACGGCATCCACATCTATATTGTCGTGCATCCGCTGCACAATCTGGAAGAGCAGTGAACGGCGGCTGCTCTCACGTTCTGCATGCAAATGCACTCCCGCCAAGTCAGACACAAACACATGCTCGAATCTGCGGTAAAAGCAGGTCTGGAAATGCATGACCATAGCTTCCGCCGTATGCCTGCCTCCCTGCTCATACTGATCTTGCGTCATAGCACAGCCAAGCACGGTAAAAATCTCCCCATGCCCGCGCGTAAATACCGGTATAGTAATAATGGACATTGCTTGTCCGTTATTCAGCTCGAAAGCTGCATATAGCTCCCTTGTTTGCAGGCTGCAGGCCGCAGCCAGTTCCCAATGGCTTTTCCAGCGTTCCCGGCTTTCTTCATTATCATCTATGGTGTCAATCCATTTACCTTCGTAATTAAGCACACACCAGTCCCAGGATTCCGCAAAGGCAGGAGCACTCAGAGCACGCCATTCCCTAAAGCTATCTGCTATCAAATGGGCAGCATAGGGAAAATCATAGGAGACAATATCCGTTTCCTTAAGCCATGCGGCGGGATCAAGACCATCTCCGCTTGATTGTATGGTATCCTGCAACAGCACACGGCTGTCCTTGCGTCCGTATGCTTCCTGATCAGACATAGAGAGGAACCCCTTTGCATCTCAAATTAAATATTTATCGGACAGCATCTTATTAGTTATATTTTACTCCCTTTCTTTGTGTATTGCATTATATTTTCCTCAAAACCGGGATTTTTTTTAGGACCAAAGAACTAACGACAAAGATAGACAAAATCTCTTTAAAGATGCCCTTGACTTTATCCCCTACATTCATATAGAATCTATTGTTGAACAAGACTGTAACAAGTCTTAATTGGGCGTAACGTTGTGTCACCCTCACGCAACTCGTTACTGCCAGGGCAGCGGCTGAACTTCCCCGGCAGTGTGAAACCATTTAACGCTTTCACGGATACGTTTTGCGGCGCAAATAGGCCCTACCATGAAATTTCAATTATAAAGGAGTCTACTATAACATGGCACGTTACACCGGACCTAAATTCAAACTCAGCCGCCGTCTGGGCATTTCCCTTAGCGGTACAGGCAAAGACCTGAAACGCCCTTTCCCTCCGGGACAGCATGGCGCTAACCAACGCAGAAAAGTAAGTAACTACGGAATGCAGCTTTTGGAAAAACAAAAACTGCGTCACATGTACGGCTTGGGTGAAAAACAGTTCAAAACTCTTTTCACTAAAGCGCAAAAGCTCCAAGGTATCGCGGGCGAAAACTTCATGTTCTTGCTTGAGAGCCGTCTGGACAACCTGGTTTACCGTCTTGGCTTCGCTAATTCCCGCGCTGGTGCGCGTCAGTTGGTATCCCACGGACATGTTACTGTTAACGGTAAAAAAGTCGACATCGCTTCTTACCGCGTAAGCGTAGGCGACGTGATCGGACTTCGTGAAAGAAGCCGCGCTATGACTTCTATCAAAGAAGCTCTTGAAAACCGCAGCCACCTTCCAGCTTATCTGGAATATGCTGATGGCTCTTTCGAAGGCAAATACATCCGTTTGCCAGAACGCGCCGAGCTGTCCCAAGATATCGACGAGAAGCAAATCGTCGAGTTCTACAACCGTTAAGATTTTCGCTTACAGCGAAAGCGATCAAAGCCTCCGGAGCAATCCGGAGGCTTTTTTTGTGCACATGATTGTTTACCTGCTTCTTCGGTCAGGACACAGACAGCTTGGCGAATTTGCGTTTGCCCATCTGGATGATGTCTCCCTCCTGGGGGATGTATTTCCCGTTCGGGTCCTCCTGCTTCACTTCATTCAGCTTCACGGAGCCTTGCACTATACTGCGTCTTGCTTCACTGTTCGAGTCTGCAAAGCCAAGCAGCGTCAGCAGCCTGACCAGCTTGATCGCGCCATTCTCCAGTTCAGCCTCCGGTATGGCAAACGTTGCTATGTCATTCGGCAAAGCCCGCTTCTGGAAGACAGTGATGAAATGCTGCTGCGCAGCGTCCGCTGCTCCGGGGCCATGGTACATTCTCACGAAGGTGTGAGCCAGCCCCATTTTGACATCTCTCGGGTGAATCGTACCCTCTTCAAGCTTTTCCTTTAGCAGCGCAAGTTCTTCATTGCTGACATCTGTAGCCATTTCGTAATATTTCAGCATCTTCCCGTCCGGTATCGACATCGCTTTGCCGTAGATTTCATTCGGTTCTTCATCAATGCCGATGTAATTCCCCAGACTTTTACTCATTTTCATAACACCGTCCAGTCCTTCGAGCAACGGCATTAATAGAACAGCCTGCGTATCTCCGCCGTATTCCTTCTGGAGCGCGCGGCCCATCAGCACATTGAACTTCTGATCCGTACCGCCAAGCTCCACATCGCTTTTGAGTGCAACCGAATCCATTCCCTGCATCAAAGGATAGAAAAATTCATGAACGCTGATCGGCTGTCCGTTCTGGAAACGATTCGTGAAATCATCACGCTCCATCATCCGCGCTACGGTTACCTTGGCTGCAAGATTCACGACGTCTGCAAAGGACATCGGGCTGAGCCATTCCGAATTGTAAAATATCTTTGTTTTCTCAGGGTCAAGAATTTTAAAGATCTGCTTCTTGTAAGTCTCGGCATTACGCTGCACATCCTCCTCGCTAAGCTGCTTGCGTGTCTCGGATTTGCCTGTAGGATCACCGATGCGTCCCGTGAAATCTCCGATAATGATCTGCACCTGATGCCCAAGCTCCTGGAACTGCCGCAGCTTATGAATGACTACGGTATGACCGATATGGATATCCGGTGCAGACGGATCAAGGCCCAGCTTAACGTTCAGCGGAACACCGGTAACTACAGAAGCCATGACCTTCCGCTTCAGCTCCTCTTCCGGCACAATTTCTGCTGCTCCGCGCCGGATGATTTCGAGCTGCCGCTCTGCCTCCTGCTGGGCAATTGTGAGTTCTTCCCATTTCATTGTTGTTCCCCCCTTAAATTATAAACGCAAAAAAGCCTCTTCTCTCCTCCCAAAGGGACGAGCAAGAGACTCGCGGTACCACCCTAATTAAAGATTATCCGTGACGGATCACCGGATGAATCTTCCACTTCATTGCCATAACGGGATTGCACCCGGTCCCGGACTACTGAACAAGCCTTAACTCAGCTTGCCGTTCCTCCGGACAGCTCCAGACTGTAATTCAAAGGGGCCCGCTGCCGGTTCGCACCACCCACCGGCTCTCTGAAACACATGGCTTGCCTTCTACTGATGTCTTTCCAAGCTTTTTCCAATATCCAATTCATGTATTTATAACATGACCGCTTTTCAAAAGTCAACCCGGGATACGAAAAGCCGTTCAGCAGAAGCGCATTCAAAATCGCCAAATTGTGCTATAATAGTTCCGTTAAAAGGAGGATTAACGTTGATGGTTGAGGAGAACAAAAAGAAAGCCGTAAAACAGCGTCCACCCCGTAGATCCTGGCTCCGCAGGTTCGGTTCCGTTGTAAAGTGGATGTTTATACTCGGCATCATGGGCATTCTGTTTGCCGGTGGTGCTGTGGCAGGCTACGTGACTTCCATAGTGAAAGACGACCCTGTCCGCTCCGAGGAAATGATTCAACAGCAAGTCAGCCAGAACGCCGTCACCGGCTTTGCCTATTTCCGCGACGGTCAGCCGATCGGCCAGCTTCGGACCGAAGAGGACCGCAGACTTATTCAATTTAACGATATCCCCCAGCTTGTGATTGATGCCGTCCTCTCTATAGAGGACAATAATTTCTACAATCATCACGGAGTGGATTACAGCGGCACCCTCCGCGCCGTTAAGCAGAAGCTGCTGAACGAATCTGTTCAGACCGGCGGCAGCACGCTGACCCAGCAGCTCGCAAGACGCGTGTTCCTTAATCTGGACCGTACAGAAGACCGCAAAATCAAGGAAATTCTGCTGTCGCTGCGGCTGGAGCGCTTTTTATCCAAGCAGGAAATTTTAACAGCCTACCTGAACAAGGTTCCGTTCGGCAACGGGTCGAACGGTTATAATCTGTTCGGGATCAAAGCCGCCGCCAAAGGCATCTTTGGACTGGACAATCTGGATAAACTGAACGTAGCCCAAGCTGCCTATCTGGCTGGATTACCTCAGCTTCCATCCAAGTATTCCGCGTTCAACGGAGTTGGCGAATTTAATGAAAAGGCTTTTAACAGAGCCCTGGAGCGCCAGCGGCTGGTACTGCGCCGGATGCTGGAGGAGAACAAAATCACTTCCTCCCAGTATGATGAAGCACTCCGCTTCGATATTAAAGGCTCTCTCGCCCCGCATACGAAAAAGGCTTACGCCACATACCCGTATCTCATGCTTGAGACCGAACGCAAGGCAGCCGAGATTCTGCTGTCGATTAATGAAGGCAACCATGGTGCTGTTGATCCTACTGCCCCCGCAGGCAGTGATAACACCGTACTCCTTGAGGAAGCCCGCCAGCAGCTTATGACCGGCGGCTACCGGGTATACACCACAATCGACAAAAAGGTGTACAGTGCGATGCACAGCATCTCGGAGGACAGCAGCAATTTTACGAAGGACAGTAAGACAAAAGGCAAGGAACAAACCGCAGGAATGATGATCGACAACAAAACCGGAGCCATCCTTGGGATGATCGAAGGGCGCGACTTCAATATTGAGCAGATGAACTACGCTACCCAAATGGTCCGTCAGCCTGGTTCGACCATGAAGCCGATAGCCGCGTATCTGCCTGCTCTGGATGCCGGACTCATTCAGCCTGCTGGCATCCTCGACGATGCGCCAATCATTCTGAAGGACGGAGGCAAGGGATTTCACATTCCCAAGAATGCCAATAACCGCTATCAGGGGCTGGTAACTGCCCGCTATGCGCTTAACAAGTCTTTGAATCTGCCTGCCCTTAAGCTGTTTAATTATTCGGTTGGCATCGACAAGGCCTGGGCTTTCGCCAAGAAGCTGGGCATTACCACGATTCAAGATAATGATTATGGTGCGCAGACCGGCGTAATCGGGGGGTTGCGCTATGGAGTAACCGTTGAGGATTTGACCAATGCCTATTCTGCAATCGGCAATCATGGGGCTTTTACGGATGCTTACATGATTGAGAAGATCGTCGATTCACAGGGTAAAATCATCTATCAGCATAAAGTTAATCCCGAGCAGGTTTTCTCTAAGCAGACTGCCTATCTCATGACAGATATGCTGCGAACGGTTATTACCGAAGGAACGGCAAGCACGGTCAAGAAGAATTATAAACACTTCAAGGACGTGCCGATTGTCGGCAAAACCGGTTCTACGCAAAACTACGGAGATGTGTGGTTTATGGGCTACACCCCGGATGTGACACTGGGCATGTGGGTCGGTTATAAGGAACAGATCAATACGCTTCAGGGCGATACCCAGAAGCGGCAGGCCCAGACACTATGGACCAAGGTCATGAATACCGTTATTGAAAAGCGGCCTGAGCTGTTCGTGACGAAGGAATTTGCCAAGCCTGACGGCATTGTCAAAAAGACCGTTTCAGCTTACAGCGGCAAGCTGCCAACCAGCTTGACCGACAGATTTACCACAGATCTGTTCAACGTCAAATTTGTTCCAACTACAAGCGATGACGGGATTTCCAAAGCCAAATATATTACGTACAATGGTGTGAATTATCTGCCGCTTGAAGGCACACCGGACGATTTCCTGAAGGAGAAAATTGTTGTTAAGCGCGAGAAGCCGATACAGGATCTGGTCAAGGAATTACTCGCTGCCTTTCCAAGGATGAAACAGCATGAGTCTCTGGAATATTACATGCCTGAGGATGCCAAGTCCGATTTCCCTACCGAGATTGATCCAAGGGTGGATGATGGTACGGCTCCAACACCGCCAGGCAGCGTGAACGTGTCTTACAGCACGGGAAAAGCGGTTATTACCTTTACTCCTAGCGGCTCGTCCGACGTTGTCGGTTACCGTCTATACCGTTCGCTGAACGGAGGCTCGTTCCAGAAGCTGGCTGTCCTCTCTGCCGGTGAGGGTACTACTTTCAGCCCGGGCACTCCAGCCGGTGCAAATGCCACCTTCTATGTGGCTGCTGTGGATGTTGCCGGACATGAGTCAGCCTCAAGCAGCGTAACAAGCGGAGCAACGCCAACACCGGAGCCAACGGCACTGCCGGAAGCATCGCCTGGCGCCGAAGCTACGCCGGACCCGGGAGTGCAGCCTGGAAGCACAGAAGATCCCGGAGCGATTATAGTTCAGCCTCCATCAGAAACTGAAGTGCCAACGGGTAGCGGTAACACTGGTGCCGGCAGCAACAACCCTGCTGCGGGCAACGCCGCTGGCGTGAATGCCGCTAACGGAAACGCCGCCGGAGGAGCCAAGGCTGGAAATACCGCAGGAAACACTCAGTAAGGCAGATGTCTTCATACAAAAACACCGTTCCCTGATTTTAGAGAACGGTGTTTTTGATATGAACTCCTAAACTGAACTACTCCTCAATGGTAGACAGATCACCAGCAGGAAGATGCAGCTCCCATGCCTTCAGCACGCGGCGCATGATTTTTCCCGAGCGGGTCTTGGGCAGTTTATCCTTGAATTCGATTTCCCGTGGCGCGGCATGGGCGGATAATCCGGCTTTGACAAATGCGGCAATCTCTTCCTTCAACTGTGCTGTCGGAAGATAGCCCTCGCGCAACGAGATAAATGCCTTGATGATCTCGCCACGCAGCACATCCGGTTTACCAATGACCCCCGCCTCAGCTACTGCCGGATGCTCAACCAGCTTGCTTTCCACCTCGAACGGACCGATCCGCTCACCGGAGGAATTGATCACATCATCAATACGGCCCTGGAACCAGAAATATCCGTCCTCGTCCATATATGCAGAATCTCCGGAAATGTACCAGCCGGGAATACGGAAATACTCTTCAAACTTCGCCGGATTGTTCCAGATCTTGCCCATCATGGAGGGCCAGGGTGTCCGTATAGCCAGATTGCCCATCGAATAGGGCGGCAGCAGATTGCCCCGGTCATCCAGTATCGCGGCTTCGATGCCCGGAAGCGGACGCCCCATAGAGCCGGGCTTAATGTCCATTCCCGGATAATTGCAGATTAGCTGCGCACCGGTCTCCGTCATCCACCAGGTGTCGTGAATACGCTGCTGATATATTTTATCGCCCCAGCGCACAACCTCGGGATTCAGCGGCTCGCCAACAGACAATACATGGCGCAGGCTGCTAAGATGGATTCCCTGCAGACTCGCCTCCCCGGCTCCCATAAGCATGCGAAATGCAGTAGGCGCACTGTACCACACCGTAACCGCGAACCGCTCAATGGTCTTATACCAGTCCTGCGGACTGAAGCGGCCGCCGCGCACCACATTGGTTACTCCATTCAGCCAAGGCGCAAAAATCCCATAGGAGGTTCCCGTTACCCAGCCCGGGTCTGCCGTACACCAATAGACATCGTCAGGACGCAAATCAAGCACAACTCTGCCTGTATAATAATGCTGGATCATCGCTCTCTGCACATGGTAGACGCCTTTGGGCTTGCCCGTTGAGCCTGAGGTGTAATGCATGATCAGCCCATCCTCCAGACTCAGCCACTCCGGCTCCAGCTCTGCCGATGCCGCCGCGGTCTCCTCTTCATAGCTCACGACTCTCTGCTCTCCGTCCGTGCTCCCGCCAATGACAAAAACATGCCGCAGTGCGGGCAATTCAGCCCGGTTCACCCGGGGCAGCAGCTCCGGTGTAGTGATCAGAGCCACCGCCCCGCTGTCCTCCAGCCGGTCCTTCACCGCCGTTTCCATAAAAGCCTCAAACAACGGTCCTGCCACCGCCCCCACCTTGAGAATGCCCAGCAGACTAAAGTACAGCTCCGGCCTCCGCGGCATAAAGATAAACACACGATCTCCTTTGCCGATCCCATATCCGCGGAGCACGTTACCGAACCGGTTCGACTGCTCCCGCAGCTCGGAGAATGTGTACCTCTCTTCCCGCAAGGAATCACTGTAGATTAAGGCTGTGGCTGATCCACGGCCTTCCAGCACATGCCGGTCTATGGCTTCATGGGCCATATTCACTTTACCGCTCTCGTGCCAGGAGAAGTCTCTCTCAATATCCTCCCACCGGAATTCGCTGACTGCCCGGGAATAATCCGCCATGTTCGCGTGCTTTACGCGGCCCGGCAAAATTTCGCTGTGGACTTGCCCCATTACCCTTGCCTCCCTCACTTGTTTGATTTAAGCTTTAAGGGCGAGATTCTTCTCTTAAGCAATTCTGTCAATGGATTAAATGTGAATATTTTATGTCGGAATCAGTATATCATAGGAAGCGGTTACAATCCATATTATAGTGAACCGGAAGGAGCCCAATCATGGAGCACCGCAAAATCCCCGTCTCTCATACCCTAATTCACAATGGCGAAGACATAACCGTTGCCGGTCCCATGCTCCCAGAGACACTGGAAGGGCTGGCAATGCATTCCGGACTGGATGCGTTCCGTAAGCCCCGCGAGCAACTGGAAGCGCTCATAGAGATCGCTGGGCTGCCTGAGGGACGTGTTATTGCCGCTGTTGCTGGAAACATCATTATAGGCTATGTTACCTTTCATTATCCCGATGAGCTGGAGCTTTGGTCGCAAGGCGGGATGGCCGATCTAGTGGAGCTGGGTGCGATAGAAGTAGCGGATAATTACAGGGGGAGCGGACTTGCGAAGCTGCTGGTTGGCAGCGCTTTTGAAGAGGAACAATTGGAGAATTGCATTGTGTTCACAACCGAATATTATTGGCATTGGGACCTGAAGGGCAGCGGGCTTGATGTGTGGGCGTACCGCCAGATGATGGAGAAGCTGATGCAAACCGTAAACATGGTGTGGTATGCCACAGATGATCCGGAAATTTGCTCCCACCCTGCCAACTGCCTTATGGTCCGTATCGGCCGCGAAGTGCCGATGTCCTCGCAGGAAACCTTTGACCGTGTGCGTTTCAGACAGCGTTTTATGTATTAGAGGATTACATTGCCTTTAACATATATTCAAGTATGGCATGAGAACGTTCGGAAGCCGCTACTGTGAAATCACGGTAATTCACATGCGCAGACCCGTCAGCCTTATCTGACATCGAGCGGATAATTACAAAAGGCACAGCATTCATGAAACACACCTGGGCGACAGCAGCCCCTTCCATTTCAGCACATGCTCCGTCCAGTTGTTCCCGCAGCCCCGCCACAAACGACGCGCTGGCAATGAACTGGTCTCCGGACAGTACAACCCCGGTTACCGCCTTCTGCTTCAGCTCATGGCAGGCCTGCTCCGCAAGCACCACCAATGCCGGATCTGCCAGAAATGCGGAAGTTTCCTGATATGGAATGACTCCCCGCGGATAGCCAAGAGCTGTAGCATCCATATCATGCTGAATACACTTCGATGAGACTACAATATCTCCTATGCCAAGATCAGGATGGACCGCTCCGGCAACACCCGTGAACAATACACGCGACACCCCGAAGGCATCGACCAGAATTTGTGTCGTCACCGCCGCATTGACTTTGCCAACCCCTGATTTGCAGAGCACAGCCTTTTTGCCGAATATAGCTCCCGAATAGTAATGAATACCCGCCTTGACCGTGGTCACTTTATCTTCCATACTCTCCAGCAGCAGCTTGATCTCCTCATCCATCGCTCCAATCAATCCAATCACTTCACTCATATGTACCCTCCCGCAAAATATAGACTGTATAAAACATAAAAAGCTCCTAGCAGGAGCTTTCTACGTAACTTATGTTCAATGCTGACGCCGAAGCTTACTTGTTCACATGGTTTACGGACAGACGCAGAATTGTCTCATGCGGCAAAATAACACGCGGATTCTCAACTGTTTCCTTCTTCATGAGCTTAGTCAAAAGTCTCATCGCTACCGCACCGAGGTCATACATTGGCTGCGCTACGGTTGTCAGTGTAGGACGGACCATGGAAGCCATGCGGATGTTATCGACACTGATAATCGAGAAGTCATCCGGGACCTTAAGACCTTCATCCTGAATGCTGTGAATGGCGCCAATCGCCATTTCATCCGTTGCGGCAAATACAGCCGTTGGTTTCTTCTTGAGGCCCAGGAAGTATTTCATAGCTTCGACACCGGATTCGTAACGATAGTTCCCGATGCGTACCAGATCCTCCTGATACTCGATGCCGGCCGCTTCCAGCGCTTTCTTGTAGCCTTGGAAACGGGCATAGCCGTTGGCCGGGTCCTGCAGCGTACCGCTGATCATTGCAATCTCGCGGTGTCCGTGACGGATCAGTGTATTCACTGCATCAAAGGCAGCCGTCTCATGGTCGATATCAACCGACGGGTAGGTGCCGTTCTCGTCACGTGTGGCGCACAGCACAATTGGAACCGCAGACGTCTGGAAGGCCTGGATATGCTCATCCGTTACCGTTCCGCCCATGAAGAGCAGCCCGTCCACTTGTTTCTCGAGCAGTGTGTTAATTACACGAATTTCCTTCTCTTTGCGCTTATCCGCATTACACAAAATAATGTTGTAATGATACATATTAGCGATATCTTCGATCCCGCGCGCAATTTCTGCAAAAATCGAGTTCGAAATATCAGGAATGACAACCCCGACGGTTGTCGTCTTCTTGCTGGCGAGACCTCTCGCCACGGCATTTGGACGATAGCCCAAACGCTCAATCGCTTCAAAAACCTTCTTCCGGGTCTGCGGTTTCACGTTTGGGTTATTATTCACAACCCGTGATACCGTAGCCATAGATACGCCTGCTTCTCGAGCTACATCGTAAATGGTTACCGTCAAATTACTCTCTCCATTGCGATAAATTTTATCGTTCGACTAATTAAAATTATGATACGACACTTTGTACAATTGTGCAATGATAACGCTTCATTTTCCTTTCAAAATTTCTTTCAAAGGAAGAGAAAGCTATCTTTGTCTCTATCGTATCAAAAAGCGCGTGAAAAATCCAACATTCTTGAAAGATTTTCATTGTTTTTGCAGAAAAAACTTTCATTTTCGGATTATTTGGCACATTCGGAGGATTGAACCGTCAATTGGGCAAGCCTGAGACCCGTTTCCTCCATCCAGCTACGGTCGGCAAGGTCCGCCGAAAAACGATAAACATCCAGCAATAAATCAATCCGCGCCTGTACCGCACTACGGATAGCCTCCTCCATTTCAGACAAACTTCCGGCAAAAAAACCGGAGGCAAAAATATCCTTGAGCACACTCGCCCACTCATTTCTCTCCGCAAAGGAAAGATGCTGCTTCGGCGGGATTTCCCCGAGCTCACTGAGCAGACTGCCCAGATCGCGTTTGATGAAAGGCAGCGGTTCATAACGGGCGCATTGCCCGCAGGTGTAGACAGGAACATGGGTGATTTTGATCTTGGCGCTGTAGATCAGCGTATGCATATGTATGGTCATGATGCCGCCGCAGCCGCATGCCTTCTTCATTAAATTATTCTTATACATCTTCCACACCTCAGGCTTCATATTTAAAAAGCACCAGAACCCGCCGCTTCAATTGCTATATTCGACCTGCCCCCTCTAAATCCCTGCCGATTTGCATATAATGATTTATTTGGCAATTCATCTAAGGTTTGCATCCATGCAAGATGACTTCATATTTCAAATTTGATAGAATGGACGGAACCGATGATTCAAGAAGGAGCTGCTAAATGATGAGATTATCCGGTAAGAAGGTCATAGCACTTGTAGACGACGAATTTGAAGATTTGGAGCTCTGGTACCCTGTGTACCGTGTAAGAGAGGAAGGGGCCGAAGTCCATTTGGCCGGATTGGAAAAAAACAAAACCTATGTCGGCAAATACGGCGTACCCGCCAAAGCCGAATATTCCTGGGACGAGCTAAGCGCCGCCGATTATGACGGCATCCTTGTTCCCGGAGGCTGGGCTCCCGACAAAATCCGCCGCTACGGCACTGTACTTAAGCTGATACAGGATTTCAATGCAGCCAAGAAGCCGATCGGGCAAATCTGCCATGCCGGCTGGGTGCTCATTTCGGCGAAAATTTTGAATGGTGTGACGGTAACGTCCACTCCGGGTATCCGTGATGACATGGAAAATGCGGGAGCCATCTGGAAGGATGAAGCCGTCGTAACGGACGGCCACATTATCTCCGCCCGCCGCCCGCCGGACCTGCCGCCTTACGGTAAGGCATTCTGCGATGCGCTCGCAGGCGAATAAACGGCCGCAGCGTTATGAAGCCCTGCTCCTTCAGCTATGCTGAAGGGCAGGGCTTTTGATTGAATTCATGCGGCTATTCCCGGATAGTGAGAGAGGCCTTTTCTTTGATCGGATTGGGGTAGCTGATTATTTTGAAGGTTAGGGGCTGCGGCAAATTTTCTGTGCCCAAATTATAGTAATACTTGTTTGGCTGATTTTTCTGGTTCGCAGAATCCCGATAAGATACTTGTAATGCGCCCAGCATAATCAGTGTATGAGTCTTGCCCGTTCCATCCTTGACCGTTTGGTCTAACCCTACAGTCAGCGATTGTCCGCTTCTCTTTTCAATAGGCTGGTAATATTCCAGAACCATTCTGTGAACTGTTGTATCAACGGAAATCCTCAGCCGATCATCCGGCCCCTTAATGATTTGCTTTTTGTCAGTGTCAACAATTAGCTCCTGTGCACTTTTATCAATTGCAATAATCCCGTCAATCTGGAGCTTCAACGGAGCCTTTGAAGTATTGTCGTTAGGAAACACCAAGGTTTCTCTACCGTCAAGAGTCAAGGTCTGTTTAGAATATAAACCCGACAGATCATTGCCGCTGCCAAGTAAAATATGGGGCGAAACCAGCCCAAAGATCATCTTCGAATTGCCCGGGCTATAGTTAGTGTCCAGATAAATGCCTGTCGTTGAAATGTACGCACTCTTAATTTCTACGCTCTGGTCTGCTATGGATAAGGTTTTATCAATGTGAACGGTTTCCCCAGTATTGGCCAAAGCTTGCGTATCCAGGGTTAACGGTACCGATATTTCTGCTGTATAGCTTACTCTCTGGAGTGAAGAGCTTTCCTGCCATACCGTATCTTCAATTGCGGCTTTCACAGACAACTCCTTAGGAAGCTCCATATAGTTCCTATCCCATGTCCAAATCACATAACCGCGTGTGACTCCGGGCTTGGCCTTCTGCTCATTCGAATAATTATTTCTCATTGCCGGGTATACAGTATTTTTGTCAGTTAGTGCTACTCCATACGATTGCGCTTGCCGATTGTTGTTCTGCAATGAATATAATACAATAATCCCCTTCTGATCAGCAGCAATGCCGTCTACAGTCAATGTATATCCGTTTTTCTCTGCCGAAGTGCCGTTAATCCGCTGCACCAGACCCGCATCAAGCGCCGAGGATACCGTAAGATTGCTGCCCACAGTAGTGCGGAACACCTCAAATTCACCCCAATTACGGCTTATGGCAAGCGGATTCTGCGCGTTTTGCTGTTTAGCCCGCTCACCGATCCAGGGGAACGCAAACAGCAGCACGATAGCCAGCAAAGCCAGTACACCCAATGAGTATCGTCTGCCTGCCGGCATCCTGACGTGCCTTAAATTGAACACACCACCGCGGATGGCCGCATTCAGCTTCACCTCCGACACCTCATCCGCCTCCAGAGACAGTTCATGAAAATAATCCTTCAACAGCCTTTCTTCACCTTGGTCCATCCTGCAGTTCTCCCTTCAATTTCATGTTGTCCCTTAGCTGCTTCAGCCCTTTATTCAGCCAGGTTTTGATCGTCCCTTCCGGCCGGCCCAGCACTTCGGCGATTTCGGCCACCGTCATATCCCGGTAATACTTCAGCACAAGCACCTGGCGGTATTTCAGCTTCACCCCATCCAGCGCCTGCTCCATATCCAGCTTGCGGTCGCTTGTCATCTCCACAATTCCGCTGCCTGCACCGCCGGCTTCTGCTGCAACGATTCTTTTTCTGCGTCCCAGTTCATCCTTGCAGCAATTGATCAGAATACGCGTCAGCCAAGGTGCGAACCGCTCCGGGTCCTTCAGGCTTTTACGTTTAACCCAGGCCCGGTATGTAGCTTCCTGCAGCACTTCGAGCGCATCCGCTTCCCTTCGCAGGTAGCTGTATGCTATCCCGTAGAGCACTTTTTTCTGCTGCGATACAAGCGCGATAAACGTCTGTTCTTCTTCATCCGCAGTCTGCACCCGTTCGCCTTCCCAAAGATTCTCCATGCTTCGTTTTTGCCCCCTCTCTGCTCTTTTTTCGAGCTTCTATATGTACTGACTGGATTTGCGGCCAAACGGTTTTACTTTTTTACAATTTAAAAAACCCGGCGAAATCGCCGGGCCCTCTGCTGATCAATTCAAATATGCTCTCTTGCAGCTTTAAGAGGTTTTTTCCTTGGACTCTCCGGTTCCGAGCGAAATTCCGCTGCGTTTGGCAAAGGCACTAAGCTGCTCCTCCGTCTCCAGGCTTGTCCGGTTACGGAAGCATAACTTGGCAGTCTCTTTGGCGGTGGAAGCCAGTGTGTTGAGCGCACGGTGCTTCACCTTCAGCAGCGCCTGCGGCGACATGCTGAGATCGCTGATTCCCAGCTCCAGCCACAGCGGCAGGGAACGCTCATCCCCGGCCATTTCCCCGCATACGCTGATATCAATGCCCACGCTCCGCGCCGCCTCCACCGTCATGCGGATCATCCGCAGCACCGCCGGATGATAAGGATGGTACATATGGGCGATCTGTTCGTTCATCCGGTCAACCGCCAGCACATACTGAACAAGGTCGTTAGTGCCAATGCTGAAAAAGTCCACTTCCTCTGCCAGCAGATCAGCGATCATAACGGCAGCCGGAACCTCAATCATAATGCCCACCGGCATATTGCGGTTGTATGGGATTCCCCGCTGATCCAGTTCCTCCTTGACCTCGTTCAGCACAGCCTTGGCTGACTGCACTTCCTCAACGGACGAAATCATCGGGAACATCAGTTTCATATTTCCGTAATGGCTGGCCCGCAGAATGGCGGTAATCTGGGTTTTGAACATGTCCTTACGGTCCAGGCTGATGCGGATCGCCCGGTAGCCGAGGAACGGATTCTGCTCTTCAGGCAACTGGAAATAATCCAGATGCTTATCCCCCCCGATATCGAGCGTGCGGATGACCACCGTCTCATTCCCTACTTTTTCGGCTACAAGCTTGTAGACTTCGAACTGCTCTTCTTCTGTAGGGAAGGAGCTGCGGTCCATGTACAAAAATTCCGTGCGGAACAGCCCGACACCCTGCGCCCCGTATTTCAGCGCCATATCCAGCTCCTTCACGGAGCTGATATTGCCGGCCAGCCGCAGCGGCACGCCATCCTTCGTAATGGCTTCCACAGTGGCCAGCAGCTCCAACTGTTCTTTTTTGCGCTGCTGCTTTGCACGTCTGGAGGTGTAATCCTTCAGCGTCAGCTCGTCCGGGGTCAGCAGCACCAGTCCGGCATCGCCATCTATAACCAGGAGGTCTCCGGTCTGAATCGGGGTCGACAACTTATTCTCCAGGCCAGCTACGAGCGGAATGCCCAGGGCACGGGCCATTATGGATGAATGTGAAGTTTTGCCGCCCATCATGGTAACAATGCCAAGCACGTAGGTTGGATTCAAATGGGCTAACTGGGATGGAGACAGCTCCTTGGCTACAAGAATATAAGGCTGCGTATCGGATGGCAGAGTAACCTCCGGCGCACCCAGCAGATGCTTCAGCAGACGGTTGCCGACATCCTTGATATCGACCGCCCGCTCTTTCATATATTCATCGTCCAGCAGATCAAACATCGCTACAAAATGATCAATGGCCTCTTTGACCGCCACCTCAGCCGCTTTGTATTGACGTTCGATAATGCCGCGGATTTCGCTCATGAACACCGGATCATCCAGAATCGCCAGATGAGCGTCGAAAATGCTGGATTCCTCCGGCCCGACGACCTCCCTGAATTCTTTTTTGATGAACTCGATCTCATCTTTCGAGGTGCGAATACCTTCGTACAAACGTTCAAACTCCTTGGCCAGATCTACTGGATTCACCTGCGTATCCGGGAGGCTCCATTCCCAGTTCGGCAAGACAAAGGCCTTCCCGATGGCTACACCTGTTGCGGCGCCTATGCCTTGTATCATGCTTCAATCCCTCCAACATTGCTTTCATGTAACACTACGGACATCACCGAAGACTGTCCTTTTTTCACATTTTTAAATGGACCATAGCTCCAGGATTTCACACGGTCCGGGTTCGTAATGACCATCGGCGTAGCGAGTGAAGCTGCATGATCACGCAAAAAGTTCAAGTCGAACCGCACGAGCAATTGCCCCGGCTCCACACTGTCCCCTTCCTTCACAAGCGCCTCAAACGGCCCTTTGAGCTGCGAAGTGTCAATCCCTATATGCATAAGCACCTCCAGCCCCTCGGGTGTGGAAATGCCCACCGCGTGCATTGTAGGGTATACGTGCATGACCTTACCGAATACCGGGGAGACGAGCTCTCCCTTTTCCGGGAAAAAAGCCACCCCGTCGCCCACCAGCTTCGCCGCAAAAATATGGTCCGGCACCTCTTCAATCGGCAGCATCCGGCCCTGCATCGGTGAACTGAACAGCACCTGAGGCAGATCGCGGAGCAGCAGCTTGTTAATCTCCTCCCGGATCAGCTCCGAATACGTGCCGAATACCACCTGCACATTCCCGCCGCCGAGCTTAATAATGCCTGCCGAACCGAGGCCTTTGAGCGCCCCTGTATCTATCTCCCGGTCATTGTGAACCGTTAATCTCAATCGGGTGATGCAGGCCTGCACCTGCACAATATTTTCCTTGCCGCCCAGCGCTTCAAGAATCAGCGGAGCCTGATAAGGAATGTTGCCCGCCCAATCGCCCAGCTCCGAGCCCTCCTCACGTCCGGGGGTAGGAATCTGAAAGCGGCGGATCGCCCAGCGGAATATATTGTAATAAATAATGCCATAGCCAATGCCGATCGGGATCAGCAGCCAGGCCCGCTGGGACAGATGCATATTGAGGAAAAAGTCAATCGCCCCCGCCGAATAGGAAAAGCCGTGATGAATGCCGAGCGCATAGGTCAGCACCATCGCCAGGCCGGACATGACCACATGCAGCGCGAACAAATAAGGCGAAGCGAACAGAAAAGCGAACTCAATCTGCTCCGAGACACCGGTCAGGAAGCAGACCAATGCGGCGCGTACAAACGTTTTCTTGATCTTAGGCTTCAAATCCTCGCGCGCTTCCTGAATGATAGCAAATGCAATTGCTGGCAGGGCGAACATCATAATCGGGAACAGTCCCGCCATAAATATGCCCGCTGTAGGATCTCCGGCAAAAAAACGCGGCAAATCCCCCTGCACAACCGCGCTGCCGTCAGGTGTCGTAAAGGTTCCCAATTGGAACCAGAACACATTATTAAGAATATGATGCAGGCCGAACGCCGTAAGCACCCTGTACAGGACCCCATATATAAAAACCCCGTAGCCGCCGGTAGCCTGTATATCGCGGAACAGAATGTCGAGGCCATGCTGAAGCACAGGCGACAGCCCGAGCATTACCCAGGCGAACAGGGCCGAGAACAGCCCCATAAACAGCAAAACAAAACGCGACCCTCCAAAAAACTGGATCGCCTCCGGAAGCTTGATATTTTTGAACCGGTTATGCGCCACACCGGCGACGATCCCCAGTATAATTCCGATTAGTGTTGCAGGCTGTACCGCCCCGTCTCCCATATTGGAAACAATCCGGTCATAAGTGAACATTCCTGCGAGCGCCGCCATACCCGCCGGTCCGGCCTGATTGGACAGCCCCCACGCCACACCGACAGCAAACAAATAAGGCATGAAATAAAAAATCCCCTGCCCCGCGTAAGTAGTCACTTCGGATACCGAAGAAAGTCCCCATGCAGACCACGGCAAGCTGCCGAGACTCAGCAAAATAGCCGCCGCCGGAAGCACCATGGTAGGAAGCATAATGGCTCTGCCCAACTGCTGCAAAGATCCGAGCCAATTCAAGGTGACCCTCTCCTTTCATTCTATATTGAATGGTAAGCGCTGCGGTGCTTTTTGTCAAAAGATTCTGGTTACAAATTAACCCGCTAAGTCAGAAATATTAGTTGAAAAGCCGTCGCTAATTCAGCGATCTTCCTATGCACAACCCACTTTGACTTTTACGCCAATATTCCCGCTTCACTCAGACCACTCTAGTGTATTTTGTGCATCAGATTGTCTGCTTAACAGCTCAAAATAACAATCTGCTGCACTTCATACAGTAGATTTTTGGTAATCAGCCTAAAATGGAGACTATTCCGATATTCTACTGCGCAAAGTGCAACAGAAACCTTTTTAAGCACATATTCAATAAATTCTGTTGCACAGAATGCAATCAAGTAGCGCTGCAGCCACTTTTAAAGCGATACATTACCATACCTGATCAGCATGCATAGGCTTCACCTCATAGTACCTGACGCCCCTCCCACCAGCAATAGGGTGAAGAAACCCCTTATCACTAAGCGATTGCAGCAGCCTCCGTGCCGTCCGAAAGTTAATTTGGAAATGGTCGCACACATCCTTGGGGCGGAGCGGCCTGCCTTGACGCCAGGCAAGACGGAGCACTTCCTTTTCCTCTGACAATATGTCCTTTACGGCTGTCTTTCTGGCTAAATATGGCGCGAGTGCAAGCTGCAGCAGCATCCGGCATACCTCCGGGCGCTGCTGAATATCATCAAAGGAAAAATGTAGCATCCTCCACCCCATTCCGGTCAGAAAGGTATCGCGGTTCAGGGCATAGCTGAATTTCTCACGGTCCATGTCCTTAATATGGCTCTGGAAGCCATCGCATTCGATCCCGAAACGGCCGCCGCTTGCAGGCAGAAACGCAAAATCCAAGAATTGCGACTTCCGGTTCCAATCCAGCACTTCGTATTCCGGGTGCAAATGCTCCAGCGACTCAAACAGCGGCCACCATACATTCTGCAAAAATAGCTTCTCGGCGTAATTGTGCTCCCTCAGCAGCCTTCCTCTGCGTTCACCTGTCCGTTCGCCCGTATGATGTTCGATGAAAATGCTGTGTGCTTCCTCAAATCCCATATTTGTTCCCTCCCGGTAAAATAAAAAGAACGCCCTGCTCCAGATCAAACTGGAGTACAGGACGTTCTTCGTCTGCGTTAAGTATAGCAACGCGGTCCGGTAAAATCTACTGCTCGGCGAAAATCGCCCAGCCGCGCCTACAGCCGGAAGTTCCGCGCCGCTACACGGGGGAACAAGCAGTAGGGTTCCGGGGTTCCGGGGTTCCGGGGTTCCGGGGTTCCGGGGTTCCGGGGTTCCATGTGTTCAGTCTTCCAGCGTTCCAAAAGGGCCGGAACGCCGGCCGCCAGTCCCTTACCCCCGGCGGCGGTCCTTCATCGTGATCGCTTCCTCGACCTTGATGCAGCGGTCCATGATCGCGATCATGCCGTGCTCGGCGGCGATATCGGCAGCCTCCTGGCTGACGATGCCCTGCTGGAGCCACAGGACACGCGCACCGATATCGGCCGCTTCCTGGGCAACCGCTTCGCAGAATTCACTGCGGCGGAACACATTCACAATATCCACCGGCTCAGGAATTTCCGCGAGACTGTGGTAGCATTTTTCACCCAGAATCTCACCGTCCACCGAAGGGTTGACCGGAATAATCCGGTAGCCCCGGCTCTGCATGGCACCTGCTACCATATAAGAAGTGCGGTCTGTTTTGTCGGAGAGTCCGACCACCGCTATATTGCCCGCAGCAGCTAGAATGTCTCCAATCTGCTCCCGGCTTGGGTTCTCAAAGCTCATGTGTATTTCCCCTTTCCGTGTATAGTGCATATAATTATTTACTACTACATCATACAGCGGAGCGCAGGAAGTTCCAAATTCGCGAGTCTCCCCCCAATGGAACACGATTCTTTACTTAACGCCGATGCTTCCCGAATTAGTTTTCACATATACAGAATTCTCACCGGCCCCAATGGTTCCATTTACATGCTCGTCCGTATTGTCCGTGGCCCTGAGATTCGCCAGGTGGACCGTTGTATCGCCTTTGGCATTTTCCACTGCCACCTTCAAGCTGGCTGGGGCTGTTTGATAATCAATCTGGATATCCCCGGATTTCGTTTCCACTCTCATTTCACCTTTTTCATCTACCCCGTTAAGCACAATTTCGCCGCTTTTAGAATACAGGTTCATGACTGGACTGGTTACATTCTTAAAATAAAGGTCATTGCCCCTGGCAGCTACGTCGATCCGGTCAAATGAGCTGTCCTTTATATTCAGGTCCCCTTCTATTAGATTGAAGTCCCCCGAATCCGCTTTAACCTGATTTAATTTCATATTGCCTGCTTTATTTTCAATGATTAAATTATGGGTGTCCAGCGCCCGGATATTGATGTCACCTTCATTGTTGACCATTCTGACCTGATCTGCTGTATTTTTGGGAATAAAGACTGTAATGGTTCCCTGTTTGTGAAAAGAAAATGCGGAGAAGGCTCCGCCAATTTGCTTATCTTGCTGAATCACCAAGTTATTAGATGTATGTGTCACTTCAACAGGAGCCTTCTTTTGATCCGTCTGATTCCCCTCAATGTCTACATGGACTTGATTGTCTGTTGACTCCTTCACTACGAGATCCCATGAATCATTGTTGATTTCAATGCTCTGTATTTCTTGCGCCGGGAAGTTTTTGGTCAGCTCGAAATCCTGTGATCCGTCCTGCAGGACAAAAACAAGGATTCCCACCAGAACAACCGCCATTGATATCCAAATCCACTTATTTGTTTTCATAGTTTATGCAACGTCCTTTCTGTCAATTTTTCGATACGACAGATAGGCTACGAACAAACCAAGCAAGCAGAAAACGATAGGCACGCCGATAAATTGAAACATAGATACCGAGCTGCTTCCATCGGAAACCATAGAATTCAGCAGAAGCCCTAAGATTACTGAGCTGGTAATTGTTGTGGCAGTAGATTGTTTCCGCATACCGAAAGACAAAGGAATCAGACTCAAGCCCGCAGTCATTACTGAAGCAATAAGGATAGATGGAATGGTTGCCAGCACATCTTCCTTCGCTGCTGCTGTTTCGAAGAACTGCGCTGCCGGATTTAATAACACGGTCAATACTTCAATGATGAATGTGGAGACCGCTACACTGAAGAAACAGAAGCCAAACACAATGATTAGCTTTGCTTGCATTACTTTTGTGCGCTGAAGAGGATACGTAAATAACAATTGAATGGTTTTATTCTTATATTCATCAATCACCAGTCTGGAAATAAGGATAGCTGAAAAAACAACAAAGGTAATGCGGACAAAAATGTTAGCCAGTGACATGAAGGCTGTAAAATCTGTAAACATCGGCTCATCCTGCGCATTTGACATTACAGCCATCCCGGCAACCAATCCGAATATAACCACCATACAAATTACAGCCCTTATGCCATACCCCGCCAGATTATTTCTCTTCCATTCGATCTTCATTAATCTGAACATATTATTCGCCTCCATGAATAAGCTTCAGGAAATATTCTTCCAAATTGCTTTGCCGGGTTTCGATACGGTTTACAAGGATATCATTCAGCACCAGTTCTTTATTAATGACCGATTGAGATACATCCTGCTGATAGACGCGAATGGTCTCCGGATCAATTGCTTCATAATCATGAATATTCAATTTTCTCTCCAGCACTAGGGAAGCCTTCTTACTGTCAGTCACTTTTATCTCCAGGTATTGGGCATTTTCGCTTCTGATCTCACTCATCTTAACTTCCTTTATTAATTGTCCGTGATTAATAATTCCGATCGTATCCGCGATGGACTCAATCTCTGACACAATATGACTGGAGACCAGAATGGTCATCCCGTAGTCATTCTTCAGCTCCAGCAACAGCATGCGGATATCTTTAATCCCCACAGGGTCCAAACCGTTAATCGGCTCATCCAAAATCAAAATTTGCGGCTTGGTGAGAATGGCTCTGGCAATTCCCAGACGCTGCTTCATCCCGAGAGAGAACTCATGCACTTTTTTGTTGCCCACTCCTTGTAAGCCAACCGTCTCCAGCACTTCAAGAATGCGGTCTTCACCGTGATACTGAGTGTACTCACAATGATATTTTAAGTTCTCAAGGGCTGTTATCCGGTCATAAAACACGGGATATTCGATGATGCTGCCGATATGCTGCAAGTATTGAAAAGACGTTTGCGTTACAGGCTGATTCAGCACAACAATCTCGCCTGAGGTCGGCTTCACCAAATTCAGAATCATTTTCATAATTGTTGTTTTTCCCGCACCATTGGGTCCCAGGAACCCGTAGATTTCACCTTTTTCAATATGCATGGTTACATCTGAGACGATTTCGATTCCTTTATAAGCTTTTGACAAGTGATTGATCTGGATCACAGTTTCCATGACTGTCGCTCCTTATGACGATGTGTTTGATCTGTCTGCTACGTTTTCAGCATAAGGCTTTTGTCCTCCGTTCAAGATAGCAACATCGCCAACTGTCCTTTAACCTTCATAAACGGTACTCTCTTTAAAGCAAAAAAAGTGCCGGCAGCCATTTAAGAAAATAGCTTCCAGCACTTTTTCATATTAGGGTATTGGTCGTAACTGCGGGGAATGTTTGGACTTCCGGCCGCTGTTATGTTTGGATTTCCTGATTTTAGCCCGCTGGCCGCGGTTGAAATCCAAACATAAAGGCAGACGCTACCGCTCCGTAAGTATCCAAACTTCCCCTCCGCACTCCTACCTTTTTTATGATTTTTTTAAGTTCAACATATATATTTAAAAAATCATATTTAAACAAAATATCATTGCTGTCTCAAAGCTTCCATCTTCTCAATGGTTTCCTTCTGCAGGCGTCTTGAGACCGGACAGCTTTCATTATGATCAAACAAGACCAATTTGTTCTTCTTATCAACGGATCGGATGTTGGCCAAATTTACTACAAACGCGCGGTGGCAACGGAACAGGCGTTCATCATATTCTGCAATTTCATTTAATTCAGCATAGAAATCAAGAACCTTGGACTTCGTAATTAATCTTATTTTATGGGCAATTTCCATCGTTTCAAAATAAAGAATATCCGAGAAAGGAATTTGAAAGCTGGTGTATTTATTCTCAAAAGAAAAGTTATCGGGACTTACCGGAATACTCCGGCGCGAATCGGCAATCAGCAGACACTCTTCAACCTTTTGAATAAACTCTTCCTCCGGCAGCTCTTTTTCAATAAAATCCAAAGCAGCCACACGATATTCAAATGTTTTTGGCGCAAGCTCGGAATGGGTGGTCACAAAAACAATCGTGCCGTATGGATCTTTTTTTCTAATCTCCTTGGCGACAGCCAGTCCTTTGTGCTCCTCATGCTTGATCTCCAAATCAAGAAAATACAATTGATGGTCGGCCACATTTTCAATTTGCGACAATACATGATCAGGCTTTGCACTTGAAAATAAACTCCGGTAACGAATCTGATGCTTTTGCGCCAGTGCTTTGATGATTCGTTCCAACCGCTGCTGCTGGATCAGGTTATCCTCTAATATATAAATGTTCATTCCCGTTCCCCAGTCTTTCTTAAAATGAGCGTTTGGGAAAAGAAGCCAGATTGGGCCTCCGTTTCTAATGACGCGAAGTTATCTTCTTTTAACATTTGCTGTACGTTGTATAGCCCCAAGCCGCGCCCTTTGCCTTTGGACGAATATCCGCGTTCTCCCAATCGCCGTAAGCTGATTTCCTCACCGCTGCTATTTTCAATTTTGATTCGTTGAACGGCAGGGTCCTCTAGTAACACAATCCAAATCTTCGCTTCTTCCGTCTTAGCCGCTGCTTCAATCGCATTATCCAGTAGGATGGAGAGAATCCGGGTAAAAGAGATCAATTCCATCTGAATCCTATGAATAGGCTCTTCAATCTCTAGCGCCACGTCAATTTTCATTTGCTGGGCCATGATAATTTTGGCGGCGAGGATGCTTTTGACCTCTGATACATGCAGGTTCCGCAGCTTGACAAAGCTGTACTCATTCTTGCGCATTAACTGCCCGGTTGGCTTGACCGTTTGTTCATACACCCGTTTGACTTGCTCCCAATTCTCCCGATAAATCCCTTCCTCCAGCGTCAACAGGATATTGGCATAGTCATGACGAAAACCTCTGAATTCATCATATATTCTTTCGAGCTGTGCCGCATAATCCTTAAGCTGTACCAATTGCTCATTTTTAGATTTTTCAATTTCTCTTTTTTGAATATGATTATACTGAAGCTGCATATACAGCAAAGCAATCACAAATAGCAGCCACATCCCTACAAGCAAGGTTCTATGGAAGGCACTGAAATCACCAGTTTTATTGCCAATGGTCAGAATGGGATACACCGAGATGATGATGATAATTAAAAGAACAATTACCGGAAAAAGAATGACTTTGCTGGATTCCTGCAGGATATTTTTGTTGAGCTGCGGAACATAACGGCGCACCAGTCTAAGGCCGATTTCATTGATAACGGGCGGCGCCATAGCCGTAAAAAGATACGGAAGATATTCAATATGCGCTGATGATTGTTTAAAGATAAATTCAACCAAACGTGTAATCGGATCGGCAGCGAGATAACCGATAAAGGAGTTCATAACCAGGGCATAAGCTCCGTAAAAAACCCCTAAAGCGGTAAACGTTCTCTGATTTTTAAAGTAGGAGATGCCCACGAAACAGAAGAACAGCGTAAACGCGCCCCATACTCCAATCAAATAGGTAGAGACAAACCCGATCATTAAAAATACCGCCAGCCAAGCTGTTATTTCTTTCATTGTAAATTGATACCGTGAAATGGATTGAAATATAAAAAAGAAGCTTAATATTTGAATAATCATAACTAAATTAATCATTGTTTGGCCTTTCTCAAACGATATGATCACTCACCTTGCACAGCCAAACCATGTGAACGGAATCCGGTCCCCAATAATCCTTAACCGCTGCATAAGGCTCGCCAAATTTCCGCAGCCATCTTGTCTGCGCACGCCGGTAGCCGCTGTCCAGGCAAAACTGCTCAATGCCTTGCTTCCTTAAGTAAGCCATCAATTCCTTAATCAATGCCGAGCCTACACCGTGCCCCTGATAGCCTGGCAGAACGTATAAGCTTCCTAGCTCACCCACAGCATCAAGCTGATTTGCGGTGCATGCAGAAATGTCCTTGTCACAGGGTCCAAATGAAATCGTGCCGACAACCGTCCCTTTGATTTCAGCAACCAGGAAGTGTGTATCCGATTTCGCCGGGTGCAGAAAAGCATCAACCATTTGATTTTTATGGTCAACCTCATGCTGAATGTCCTCCTGCAAATGCCCCAGCCCTTCCTTTTCGAAGGCGTCTGTGATGGAAGCATGAAAAAGCTGATTTACAGCTTGTCTGTCGCCTTGAGTGAGCGTATGTACGGTTAACTGATTCGTTGCTGTCATGGTTTGAACACCTCTCTATTAAATTAACACTTCTATGTTACAAAAAATACCCAAAAGAAAAAAGGGCACAAGTACCATGCCCTTTCATTGCTTCCAATATTAGCTCTGTATAATGTCCAGCTTCTACTCTACCCACTCCACATTCGCGCCAAGCACGCGCAGATGGTCAAAGTACTGCGGGTACGACTTGGCGACATGGTGGGCATCCTTGATCCGCAGCGGCTGGCGGGCGCGAAGGCCCACTACCGTCAGCGCCATAATCACCCGGTGATCGTAGTGTGCGTTGATGGTCACGCCGCCTTCAACACCTTCAGGTTTGCCGTGGACGATGATCTCATCGCGCTTCTCCTCCACATCCGCTCCGGCGCGGGTCAGCTCGGCCAAATAATCCGTAATGCGGTCACATTCCTTGTATCTCAGGTTCTCAACATTGTAGAAACGTGAGGTGCCTTCGGCAAATACAGCCGCCGCCACCATTGCCAGCACGGCATCGGTCGCCGCGTCGCCGTCAAACTCCACTGCCTTCAGAACGCCATTGCCCTGTACATGTACCGTCCCCTCTTCATGCGTTAGCGGCACTTCCATCATCCGCAGCACATCGACAATCGCTTTTTCCCCTTGCTTGCTCTGTTCGGCAAGCCGGTGAATCTTGACATCTGACCTGGTGACAGCCGCAGCCGCGAGTACTGCTGCCGACCCGGGGTAATCGCCCTGTACCGTATAGGACTTGGCTGCATACGCCTGTCCGCCCGGCACCTTGAACGACATATAATCATCCGCCGCGTGGATAACGATGCCTGCCTGTTCCAGCACCTCCAGCGTCTGGCCGACAACCACCTTCGATTTCAAGTCATCCAGCACAATGATTTCACTGTCCTCCGCAAGCAGCGGGGTCAGGAACAGCAACGCACTGAGATACTGGGAGCTGACCGCCCCAGACACGGTAATCCGTCCGCCGGCCGGTTGGCCGCCGCGAATTGTAATCGGCAATCGGCCGCTGTTGTGCTCCACCTCTACCCCAAGCTGGCCAAGCGCCGTAATCAGGTCGTCATGGGGCCGTTTGCCGAGGGAGTCCGGGTACGTATTGACAAAGGTGACCTCTGGGCTGAGTGCAGCCACCGCCATCAGAAAACGCAAGACCGCTCCGGCATTTCCCACATTCAGCTCCTTCACATCGCGGGGATGGCGGCCAAAGCCCTTGATGACAATCTTCTCCTCATCCTCTGTAAGCTCTGCTCCAAGATCGGCAATACATCTGCGGATCGCATCACTGTCTTCGCTGTGCGCAGGATGATAGATCGTGCTGACACCTTCGGACAAGGCGGCGACCAGCAGGTAGCGCGTTGTGTAATTTTTAGAGGACAGGGCTCCGAATTCTCCTTGCAGTGTGGGTGTAGGCCTAACAATAACGTCCATGATATAAGCTCTCCTTATGATATGGGATATGTATTATACATTGCTTCGTTTGACAGGGTAATCGGCAATTGTGTTATCATGAAAGCATTCTTCTGATGAAAAGAGGTCACAACCATGAATGAGATTCCCCAAATCACAGCACAGCAATTACGGCAGCGTCTGGAGTCAGGTGAAGACCTTGTACTGATAGACGTCCGTGAAGACGAGGAAGTCGCCTTCGGGATGATTCCAGGGGCACAGCATATTCCAATGGGTGAAATTCCGCAGCATGCCGAAGACGAGCAACTTCCGAAGGATACGGAGATCATCTTCATTTGCCGTTCGGGTGCCCGCAGCCAGCGTGTCTGTGAATATCTGCAGCAGTTCGGCTACACAACATCCAACCTCAGCGGCGGGATGATTGACTGGAATGAAGCTGCAGACGCTTAAGTCTACCACACATACGCTTAAAAGCTCAAACGCGGTAGCGCATTAAAATCCACTCCGACACTTCTGCCACGCTCAGCTCCGTTGTATCGACCGTGCAATGTGCAAAATGGTAAGCATTCCGGCGCTGCTCCAAAATGGCGCGAACCCGTTCCTGCGCATTGCCGGTGAGCAGCGGCCGGTTCTGATCTCCGCTGACACGGGCGACAATGGCTTCCTCAGTGGCGGTAAGCGCCACTACAAGCCCTTTTTCCAGCATGACCTCTGCATTCCCCGGTGCCAGCACCGCTCCGCCTCCTGTGGAAATAATCCGCCCTTCGCCTTCCAGCATTTCCTTCAGCACTGCCGATTCGATCTTCCGGAAATAGTCTTCTCCGCCCCCGGCGAATATCTCTGCAATACTCCGGCCTTCCTTCTGAATAATCACATGGTCCAGATCAATCAGCTCATAGCCCAGTTCTTCCGCCAGCAGAGCGCCGACCGTTGACTTCCCTGTTGCCATCATCCCGACCAGAATGATGTTTTTATTGGCGTAATTCATAACGACCCTCCAAGCCGCGACATTTGTCATATCATAACACAGACAAGTAGAAACGGCTACGCCGTCCCACATAGGACAGGAAAAAAGCCCGAAAGCCCCTCCAGAAGCGGAAGAGCCTTGCGGGCTATGATGTGCAGCTTGCCGCCTGAGCTTATTCAGACAACCAGTTATGGTGGAAGATGCCTTCCTTGTCCACACGTTTGAAGGTATGTGCGCCGAAGTAGTCACGCTGCGCCTGAAGCAGATTTGCAGGCAGGCGTTCCGTACGGTAGCTGTCATAGTAAGCCAGAGCGCTGGAGAAGCCAGGAACCGGAACCCCTTGCGCCACTGCTGCGGAAATGACTTTACGCCATGCGGCTTGATACGTATCCATGATGTTCTTGAAGAACGGATCGAGCAGCAGATTCTTCAGCTCCGGATTGTTCTCGTAAGCATCGGTGATGTTTTGCAGGAAACGGGAACGGATGATGCAGCCGCCGCGCCAGATTTTGGCCAGATTGCCGTATTTCAGATCCCAATTGTATTCGTCCGAAGCTACACGAAGCTGTGCAAAGCCTTGGGCATACGATACAATTTTGCTGGCGAACAGCGCTTTGCGCACATTTTCGATGAACTCGGCTTTGTCGCCCTGGAACGGCTCGGTCACCGGACCGCTCAGCACTTTGCTGGCTGCCACACGTTCTTCCTTCATCGCGGACAGGAAGCGGGAGAATACGGATTCCGTAATCATCGACAGCGGCACACCAAGATCAAGCGAGCTTTGGCTTGTCCATTTGCCTGTACCCTTCTGGCCGGCGGCATCCAGGATGACGTCTACCATCGGTTTGCCGGTTTCCTCATCGTACTGGGCAAAAATATCTGTAGTGATCTCAATCAGATAGCTGTCAAGCTCTCCGCTGTTCCACTCCTTAAAGATGCTGTGCAGCTCTTTGGCATCCAGGCCAAGCACATCCTTGAGCAAATGGTAAGCTTCGCCGATAAGCTGCATGTCGCCGTATTCAATGCCGTTATGCACCATTTTTACATAATGTCCCGCACCGTCCGGTCCGATATATGTACAGCAAGGCTCTCCGTCCACTTTGGCCGAAATTGCCGTAAGAATGGGCTCCACAAGCTTATACGCGCTTTCTTGACCGCCAGGCATAATGGAAGGCCCCTTCAGTGCGCCCTCTTCGCCCCCGGAAACGCCGGTTCCGATGAAGCGGAAGCCTTTTGCCTCCAGATCCTTGCTGCGGCGGACCGTGTCAGGGAAATACGCGTTGCCCCCGTCGATAATGATGTCGCCCTGATCCAGATGCGGCAGCAACTGCTCGATTGTAGCGTCGGTTGCCGAGCCTGCCTGAACCATGATCAGAATTCTGCGCGGCACCTCCAGCGAGGCTACAAATTCCTCAACGGAAAACGTACCTACCAGGTTCTTGCCTGCCGCTTCGCTGATGAGATCATTTGTCTTCTCTGGAGAACGGTTGTACACCGATACTGTGAAGCCTCTGCTCTCGATGTTAAGAGCCAAATTCTTACCCATTACTGCCAAGCCAATAACGCCGATTTGTTGTTTTGCCACCCTAGTCCTCCACCTTTTGCATCTTATATTTTTGTGAAATCCATTTCTCGCAGTATTAGAATACCATCCTTTGTCAGAGACAGCAAAGTTGTGCCTGGGAAAAAGAGATCAAATTCATTGACAAATCCCTGCGGTAGCATGGAATTGCTCACAACGATTATTTTAACGTTTTTACCGCCAGAAGTGAACCCCCGTGCGCAAGTTGAGAAGCAAAGTTCAGGGCACCCCGCCCTGCGGGATGCCCTGGAATTCATTAACCTTATCTTCACCATTCAAGCATATTCAGTTCCTTGGTGAGTGAAAGGAGCTTGGCTGTGCACTGCTCGATCTGTTCCGTGTCCTTAGCCTTGATAGCTTCATTCAAACGGTCAAGCTGCTCATCCACCTCTATTTTGCGGTCACGAATCCGCTCTTCGCCTTCTATGGAGTAGAACAGCTTTGTCAGCTCTTGATCGGTCAGCAGGGGGCCCTTCTGATACAGTACACGCTGCTGATACCCGGATATCTCCACCAGACGGATCACTTCGCCGAATAAAATATTCTCAATAATAATCTGGCGGTCACGGAACCGCTTCACAACCGCGTGTCCCCGCAGATCACCGATCAGCTTCTCCATCCATTCGGACAGGCGGGCATCGCGGATCATATAATCTCCCACCAGCTTGTAGCCTTCCTTAATCCGCTGAAAGCGCAGCTTCACAAGCTTGCGGCCGGTGCGCACCGAAATAAGAAAAACCGTCTCATTCTCGCTCCAATAAAGGGAATAACCTTCCTTAATCAAGTCCTTTATCAGATCCTGAATATGTTGTCTGTCAAAGCGCAGCTCCAGATTGCAATACTCGACCTCGTCGTTTTTGTTCACGGCACTCCCCCCTATCTGCTTTGCTTACGCAAGCAAGCTTCATTAGCGTAACTCAAGAAGCAAAACCGACTGCCGGACCTCCACCTGCCATATTTTATTTTGCGTTCGTCTTACACTTATTTTATACTTCATTTTATGTAGCGGTAACTTGGTTTATTGACTATTTTTACCCGTTTCCCGCCACTTCCAAACGCTCTATGCAGCTTTACTTCAATTTTATGGTTTCGGAGTAATATATTTTACATGAGGAGATACTGCAATGCCAATTCAAGGATTTGCCACAGAGGATTTTGATGTATTTCAAATTGAAGGTCTGGAGCCGCGGATGGATGCCCTGATCGCAAGAGTCCGCCCGAAGCTGCATGAGCTAGGCAATGAGGTTGCTCCCATCCTTTCCGCACTCACAGGAGAAGAGATGTTTGCCCATGTAGCTAAGCACGCCCGGCGCACCGTTCATGCACCGGGCGATACATGGGTCGCCTGGGGACCGAACAAAAGAGGGTATAAGGCGCTGCCGCACTTTCAGGTCGGCATGTTCCACAGCCATCTGTTTATTGTCTTTGCCATCATTTACGAGAGCGCGAATAAAGTGATTTTCGCCGAGGCGCTGGACAGAAATATGCCGGACATTCAAGCGGGGCTGCCAGGTGATTTCTTCTGGTCCACAGACCATCTGGACCCGCGGGGAACGCCGCATGCGGACATGGATAAGCGGGCGTTCACTGAGCTGTCGCGCAGACTCAAGGAGGTCAAGAAAGCCGAGGTTACCTGCGGACTGCGCATTGATAGGGATGATCCGCTTGTGCTGGATGGCGGCAGGCTCCTTGAGGTTATCCGGCAGACCTTCGGGACCTTGCTTCCGCTCTACCGCATGTCCTTCTAAGCTCCTGGCGTGGAACAAATTAACCGTTAGTTTCAATAAAAGCCGCTGGCTTCCGGTACATTCCCGGCTGCCGGCGGCTTCTTTAATCTGCGGATGAATCCCCATCCCCCGCTCAGCTTGTCCCCGTCTTCCGTTTGGTTCTGTGGACAATCAGCAAATGCAGGCCGAAGAGCAGCACCATTACAAATGCGCTAAGCAGAAAAGGCGTGCTGTGCCCTACCGAATCCCACAGCTTCCCGGATAGTACCGGTCCTGCTACCATACCCGAGCCTTGCAGGGTCAGGAACAATCCCCACACCGTGCCCCGCTCTCCTTTGGGCACCTGCTTAGCCAGAAAAGCGTTCCATGCCGGTAGAATAAGCGCATAGCTGATGCCCACCAGCGCTACTGCACAGAAGGCCAAAGGCAGCCAGCGCACCTGTGAGAAAAAGGTCAGCGAGGCGGCGGCGAGCAGAAAGCCGATATTCAGGAAGACTGTTGTGCCGATACGGTCCACTAACCGGCCGGCCGGAATCAGCGCCAGCACGGTAATGCCTCCCCCGGCAATCAGCAGCAGGCTGAATTGATTGGGCGTCACATGCAGCTCTGTACGGGCAAACAAGGTCACTACCGGAGTCATGAGGCCAATGGCAAAGGCTTGCAGGAACAACGCCGGAAACAGCCAGCGGCTGACCTTCAGGGAGGTTCTAACCTGATGCAGTGTTTGCTGAAAGCTCTCAAGCGGCTTCATCCGTCTCCGCAGGCTCACTTGGCCCGCTTCACCTGCTTCCTCGCCCCGCACAATCGCATGCGGCGCATGATTGCCAATCCTTGAAGGCAGCAGCAGCGCAACTGCGGCGACAACTGCGGCACAGCCCATAAGCACCAGGAACACGGCGCGGTAGCTCTGTCCGCCGTGATCCATCAGGAAGTTGACCGTAATCGGGCCGATACCGGTTCCTGCCAGCGAGGCCATCTCCACCGCCCCCATCGCCGCCCCGCTGCTCCCGCTCTTGGTAGAGCCGGCAAGCTCAGTAATCCCGGTCATTGTGCACGGCCACAGCGGCGACGTCCCAATGCCAAGAATGAGGCAGGCTATGGATAACCAAACCGCATCCTGCGCATAGATTATTATGCCAACAGCAACCAGAATGAGCAGCAGGGACCCTGTCATTGTCCAGCGGTATCCGATACGTTCCATCACCCAGCCCGATGGACTGCGGAAGAGGTTGTCCCCCAAATACTGCATTGCAAAAGAGAAGCCAACCACCGTCACAGACAGGCCCAGGTTACTCTCCATGTATACCGGCAGCAGGGCTACCAGCAGCGATCCTTTGACGAACTCCACCAGAAAGATGATTGCCCACATTTCCAATATGAACGGTGAAGCCAAATTGATATGCATACGCTGCGCTACTTTGCCAGACATTCCATCACATCCTAGTATTATGGTGATTGATTTGTTATACTGATGCTTGCTTGAAAAAATTACTCTTCACGAAAGGTTGTGACAGCATTAAATGGATCAACACGTAACTCCCCTCTTCACCGCTCTCAAAGAGCATGCCGCCGGAAATCCAGTTCAATTTCATATTCCCGGGCATAAGAAGGGGCTAGGAACCGATGCCGAATTCCGTGAGTTTATCGGCAATAACGCTCTATCCATAGATTTGATCAACATCGCACCGCTTGATGACCTTCATCAGCCTACGGGCGTGATAATGGAGGCTCAGAAGCTGGCTGCGGAGGCTTTCGGCGCCGACTATACGTATTTTAGCGTACAGGGCACGAGCAATGCCATCATGACCATGATCCTCTCTGTCTGCTCGGAAGGAGACAAAATCATTGTGCCGCGCAACATTCACAAATCCGTGATGTCGGCCATAATTTTCTCCGGAGCCAAGCCTATTTTCGTCTCTCCTGTTCAGGATGAGAATCTTGGGATAGACCACGGTATAACCACCAGCGCACTCGAGAAGGCCTTAAGGCGCCATCCCGATGCCAAGGGTGTACTTGTTATCAATCCTACGTATTTCGGTGTTTGTGCCGACCTGCGTTCGATTGTCGACCTGGCCCACAGCTACGGGGTTCCCGTACTGGTGGACGAGGCACATGGAGTATTGATTCATTTTCATGAGGATCTCCCGGTATCGGCCATGCAGGCCGGTGCAGATATGGCGGCAACCAGCGTACACAAGCTGGGCGGCTCCATGACGCAGAGCTCGGTGCTCAATCTGAACGCCAAGACCGGCCTCGTCAATCCGCAGCGGGTTCAGACGATTCTCAGTATGCTGACCACAACTTCTACATCATACATTCTGCTGGCCTCTCTGGATACCTCCAGACGCAATCTGGCCCTGAACGGCCATGAGATGGCAGCAAGAACAATTGCCCTGTCCAATTATGCCCGCGATGCAGTCAACGGCATTGAAGGCCTGTACAGCTTCGGCAAAGACATTCTCGGCACTGAAGCCACCTTTAATTTTGACCCGACCAAGCTTAGCATTCATGTGCGCCACCTGGGTATCACCGGCTACGAAACGGAGAACTGGCTGCGCCAGAAGTACAACATCGAAGTTGAGCTTAGTGACATGTATAACATTCTTTGCCTGATTACGCCTGGAGATACGCAGGAATCTGTAGATAAGCTAATCGCTGCGCTCAGAGTCCTCTCCGCCATTCATTACAGCAAGGGTGAGATTTATGAGCTCAAGGTGCAGGTTCCGGAAATTCCGCAGCTCGCACTGATTCCGCGCGATGCGTTCTATGCCGATACTCAGCTAGTGCCCTTCCGCGAGTCTGCAGGCTATATTATCGCAGAATTTATTTATGTTTATCCTCCGGGCATTCCGATTCTGCTGCCTGGCGAGGTTATTACCCAGGATAACATCGACTATATCATTGATCATGTGGAAATCGGCCTGCCAGTCAAAGGCCCCGAGGACCGCAGCGTTACGAACATAAAGGTTATTGTGGAAGCGGAGCCGATCTCTTGATCGGCAACCCTTCCTTAACACAGGCAATCATGCAAAAACCCGATACTGCTATAGTATCGGGTTTTTGCATATGAGCCTCACTGCCTTGTCCAAAACAGCGCCGACATCACTTGCTTCACTGAAATCTATTCTTGCTGGGCCAGCAGCTCATTATAAGCTTCTTCAACAGCCTTCCATTCAGCCTCATCTTCAATGTTGTACAGTACCATTTCTTCGTCCTCTTCTTCCATACGAAGAATGATGCCATCCGCTTCAGGGTTTTCGCGTTCCAGCAGCAGGGCGTACAGTTTCTCACCTACGTCGAACGTTTCCACCAATACCATTTCCACATCTTCGCCCTGCTCGTTCGTCAAGGTCAGCACAAACTCCTCGTGCTCATGGTCGTGATCATGTCCGCAACCGCATGCTTCACCATGTTCATGGCCATGCTCATGTTTGTGATCGCTCATTGTAATACCTCACTTTAAATTGAATTATCCTACATTTGGTATCGTACCACGTAAGATAAGTTCAGGTCAATTTGAGGGCAGGCAGAATTGGCTATTCCAGCGCAGTGATTACTTTCTCTGACACAAGTACGTAATCGGAGCCCTTAGTTGCTTTGATATAGAAACCCACCCGGTATTTACCCGATTCTTTGAAATCGTAGGTGAATTCAGAAGTAGGGAACCAGAAATCCTCTTTCTTTGAGTTGCCAAGCTCTTGGGACTGGATATCCTTCACATTGCCCGAAGGGTCCGTAATGGCGACCTTCACCGCCGCAACCTCATCCGTTAAGCTGTCCACCTGGGTCAAGACCTTAATCTTAAGCTTGCCTACGTTCACATTTCCAAAGACATTGTCGCCCTTGAACAGCACGATATGCACATTCGGCTTAAGGATGTTCACTCTGCCTGAACCGTCCCAACTGACAACTCCCCCCGCCTCTCTTGCCGGGATATAGGCTTTGCCGTCAATCAAATAGCCGCCATCGGCTATTTCCTTTCCGTTGCTCCACACTCTAATTTTCTGATTTACAGCATCGGCGAATAGCAATGAGCCTCCCATTAAGGAAAACACAGCCACGCACAGAGCAATCTTTTTCCATCTCATAGCTTGAGACCCTCCAAATAATTCATGCTGTTAATATATACTACCAAGTCTGTGACAAGTTGCGCAGGTGCAGGCAATTATTTCATTACTTATGTATAGTGTGAAACTTAGACTTACTTATATTTGCAAAAAGACCGGACAACAACGTCAATCTGACGTGTCGTCCGGTCTTAGCTATGCCAATATCAGAATAGCGGGAGCTGATCCAGATTGTTGGTTGGATCACCATCGGCATCACCGCGAATGTGCATTTCGCCATCCTTGCCTTTGAATACATTAACGCCGGCAATTGCGCCAGCCTGGACCTCCTTCAGCGCCTGCTGGTAATCGAGCACCCGGCCCGATGAGGTCTGGAAGCCTGTCAAATCGCCGTCACCGTCTTTTTGGACTGCTATAAACCGTTCACGTGCACTGTTTATCACTTAGGATCTACTCCTTCGCGCCTTGGATTCGCCATGATTGGCTCACTCCTAGCTTGTCCTCAGAGACGGTAGAGTATGTACTGCTGAATATGATATTACAGCGACTTCTCCATCCGCACATGTAAAATCCCCGCGTCATAGAATGGCTCTGCTGAAATCACTTTATAACCCAGCTTGCTGTAAAAATTCTCAGCCTGGCATTGCGCATCAAGAATGGACGCCTCAAGGCCAAGCTCACGGGCAAGCTCCTCCAGCGCCAGCAGCAGGATTCGTCCGTACCCCTTGCTGCGGTAGTCTTTGTGCACGGCAATCCGCTGCATTTTGGCCGTTCCGGCTTTATAATAAATCAGTCGTCCGGCAGCAACCGGAATGCCTTCATCCAGAAGCAGAATATGATGCACATTATCACCGATAACATCATATTCATCAATCTCCTCTTCCGCCGGTACCTTCTGCTCTTCAACAAAGACCTTCATGCGGATATCCAGTCCCCACCGGAGCTGCTCCTCTGTAGTCACACGCACAATTTCAGCCGCCATTCCCCTTCGTCCCCTCTCTCTGCTATACAAAAAAAGCGATAGTTGACCCATTATACAGAACTTTGATTTTTTTGTATATAGACTGCGGGGCAACCCGGCAACTGATCTGGGAATACTTTATTCAGCCGAGTAGACCTCTTCAGGAATAGACCTGTCGTATACATCCTGCATTACCGGTGACATGAGGCTGTCATTGACATCCAGCGGGGCCTCCAGGTCCGTCATTCGATGGGTTTCCATATACCCCGGAGCCTGATCCTCCGCCGCGCACCCGGCCGTGCCCAGAAGCAGTAGCAGACAAACTCCCGCTTCCCATAGTGATATCCTGCGCATACGCACACTCCTCCTATTTATCCAGCTTTTCACAGCTTTGACGGTTTGGAGCGCTCTTAAACGAAGGATTACAGATTTACATTTCCCACTACATGTACCAGATACATCAGGATTCCAATGCATCCCGCTAAGGCAAAATAGGCTATACCGTATTTCCAGCGGGAGCTTGCCGGTACATCATAATATTTGTCGTTCTCAAAAGCGGTAAATTGGACCTCGCATTGCGCGTTTAAGTGCAGGCCCGTTTCCAGCATCAGATGCTCAAGCTGAGTCAGCTTCACCTTCCCGATGATACTCTGCATAGGAAGTCTCGCTGTGCCGTAATAATCCAGACTCTCATAATGGATACCGATATACTGCTGCCGGTCGAAATCACTGTAGGTGGTATAAGGCAGCTCTCTCTTGTGCTCAGGTCCCGGAATCAGATACCCTTGTTCTTGCAGATGCTCTACAGGGATCAGGAATTTAAGCAGCACTGTTCTGATCTGACTGCTCTTGCGCCGGCTGATATATTTCTTGTACAGATCATAGGCAAACAGCAGCCAGATAATCAGGAACAGGACCGATTTCAGGTAAATGATCACTGCCAAACCGCCAATTAACCCCACCAGCCACAGCCAGCGTGTGACCGCCGTCGCAATACGGCCCCCATCCAGCGGATGAATCGGCAGCAAATTCAACAGATTGAGCAGAAACCCAACGTAGGCAAGCGAATACAGCAGCGGACTATGATAATAATAGGCAAACGCAAATACAACCGCCGAGCCTGCACTCCCCAGAAGCGGTCCGCCAAAAGCTACATAAGCTTCCATCTTGGCGTCGAGCGGCTGCTTCTTCATCGTGATTAAAGCTCCCAGAAAAGGGATAAACAACGGTGCGCTCACCGGAAGACCGATCCTTTTGGCGGCAAGCACATGTCCCAGCTCATGGATAAACAGCAGCAGCACAAATCCGATTGCGAACTGCCAAGGATAGATCAGCGCATAAGCCCATACGGAGACCAGCATGGATATCAGCGGACCCGCTATTTTTCCCAGCTTTAAGAGAGACAGGAGCGCCTTCCCCTTCAGGAGCAGCATAACCACCCCGCCGCCCAGCCAGGTCAGCCCGGTTGAATTTTTTTTCTTCTGATCCTTTTCTTGCTCCAAAGTCTTAACTCCTTTTTCCTATCAATATCGTAGGCAGGCCCGAAACACAAAGCGGATACCCCATATCTAACTATATCTTCCTATCTAATGCTACTGCAAATTCTAATTGATAAAAGCATTAACTCTCTCAAGAAACGCCGGATAAAACAACGGATAGGTCACAGCCTCCGGAAGCTCAGTAAAGGCTCTGATTTCCTCCATTTCATACTGGGGCATGGGACCGAACCTGTTAACCGTAGCCAGATAGAGCTTCCCGAAGCTTTCCGGCATGTCCTCACGGACGACCGAATAGATGCATATGGGATATAATTCGTACTCCAGTGCACCCGTCTCCTCGTACAGCTCCCGGGCGGCAGCTTCGTCTGCACTCTCCCCTTTGTCAATGTGGCCTCCGGCGAACTCCCATGTAGAACGCTCCTTATGCCTTGCCATTACCCACTGCTCCCCCTGCTTCATCACTATGACGACATATTTGAGGGCCTCTTCATTTGCACCTGCTTCATGCATGATTACTTTCATCTAAAATTCTCCTCTACTAGAGTTATCTTGTACGTTTAACCACAGCACTTACCATTATATAACAAAACTAATTCTGCGTCGTGCGGGAGTTCTTTGCCTGTTCGAAAAAAATATTGCTTTCACCTTACATCCTATGGTATTATCATTTTTGTCGCAGGACGGTAGCTCAGCGGGAGAGCACTATCTTGACAGGGTAGGGGTCATGGGTTCGAACCCCATCCGTCCTATACGAAGAAAGCCTTGATAATCAAGGCTTTTTTGCTTTTTATGGACAGAAAATAGACATGCCAAAGAAGCCGTTGACCCCTTGTGGTCACGGATTGGTCACGAGCATATAAATCTGCACAAATAAAATAAGCGACCTCCCATAATTTCCGGAAGATCGCTTATTTATCGCGTAGACTAAATCTGCTGTTTATCAACTGTTGCTTATCATTAGTATTCCTCATTTGTGAGTGTTCTCCTTAAAATCAAAGTATGAAGCTTAGGCATCTTCAGTATTGATTTACAGCCTCCATTAGTTCGTCACCTGGCAACATTAGCTTATCGAAGTTCTGAGCAGCGTCCCTTTGCATGTTTGGCAGTAGATGGCTGTACGTGTCCAGTGTGATGCGTATATTGGCGTGTCCGAGCCTCTCAGACACTATCTTCACATTTTCACCTGATGCCAGCATCAATGAAGCATGAGTATGACGAAGACTGTGAAAGGATATTCGTCTTATTTTCGTTTTCTTAATAAGATCATAGAACGTACGGTTTAAATTGCGGGAGTTTAGCGGAGTTCCTACAGCCGTACAGACAACAAGATCATGATTGTTATAGACTTCCCCTGCATGCAACCGCTCTTTGATCTGGCGTCTGCGGTGTTTTTGCAGTGCCTCAATCGTTTGATCGGAAAGAGCGATATTGCGATTGCTTGCTTTTGTTTTAGTTGTTGAGACCAATTCCGTGCTGTTATGTCGTAAAGTCTGGACCACACGGAGCGTCTTGTTATCAAAATCAATATCTTTCCACCGCAATCCCAAAATTTCACTTTGACGCATACCCGTCCAAGCCGCTATAAAGAAGGCGATATGGTAGCGACTAACTCGTGCTGACCATAGAAAAGCGTTCAACTCTTTTATGTCCCAGATTTGTATTTCTTTCTTTTCTGCTCTTGGACGCTCCACCAAAGCAGCGGGGTTCTTTGAAATCAGCCCCCACCGTTCAGCCCTGTTAAGCGAATCGTTTACAAGGGTATGCGTTTTTTGAATATTCTCGCTGCCCAGCTTGCCTTCCTTCATCAGTGTTGTATACGTCTGCTGAATGAGCATTGGGTTTAACTTCGCAAGCTCTACATGCCCAAGAGCAGGAATAATGTGATCTTCAACAAGCCATGAATAGGTCAGCATGGTTGATGCTCTTACTTTGGTCTGTTTATCTTCCAGCCATTGTTTTAAATAGTCCTTATATAGCATTTTGGAGGGTTCCACATAGCTTCCTGAATGGACTTGATTGAGCAATTCATTTAACGCTTTCTCTGCTTCCTTTTTGGTCTTGAAGCCGCGTTTCTTCTTCTGATTGCGGTCTCCGTTAGGCTTCTTGCCAACATCGGCAACATAAAACCATTTGTTTGTCTTTTCATCCTTCTTCACTGAACCTTCCATATACTTCATCCTCTCAAGTTTTTTGAAAACACAAATAACGGTGAGCCGCGACAGCCCACCGCTGATTAATCGCTCAAGGCGATCACCCCCTTCAGTTTCGTTACTCATACTCACGTTGAAATCAACTTACAGGTTGATTCAGCCAGTTCAAAAACACCGCTTCGGATACGAGAATGCGTTGTCCAACTCGAACGACATGAAACTGGCCGGAATGCATTAGCTCATAGGCTTGTCTCCTGCCAATCCCCATCATCCGTTGAATGTCAGCTACAGATAAGACGACAGTTGCGTTTTCTTTATGAGTTACTTCCATGATTATTCACCCTCTCTGTTTTCTCTCTTGTTTCTGGTTGCAAGGTATTGGACAAGATGCTCTACGCTGCTGCTGATTAGCATGTAGTCCTCCTTCGTCAAATCGCCTGCATAACGATATAGATTACGCTTGACAGGATCAAGACATAAATGTTGAAAATCAATGCCTTGTTCTACATCCAGAAAAGTAATACTTCCTCTTTTTTTCAACTCCACATACAACTGATCCACGAGCATATCCCTATCAAGAGATTGCATAATAAAGGCTATTTCATCATCAGTAAGTCCAAGGGCCTTGGTAAGTTTGTTGACAATCGAAAAAGATGGATTGTTGCTGTTTCCCCGTTCCAACTTGCTGATGTAACTCGCAGGAACTTCAGAAATTCTGGCAAGTTCATTCACCCCCATATCTTTCATATCTCTGATGTATCTGATAATTTCACCAATCTCCATTTTTCTCATCCTCTCCATTTCGTTTCCTGTGCGAAACAGTATACTTTTTCCAATCACTATAGTCAATAGCTTATAATCAGATTAAAACAAAGTAATAAGCAGTTAATAGTATATTTAGGTATATTTTTATCGGTATAATGAATTTATTCAAGCTAATTTCGCCGATTAATCTCTATTTACAGGGACTCTTAAAGCTACTATACTATTTCCCACAGATCACGATAAGCACCATCGTCCTTTGACAACTCCATACAATAACGCTAGTAACACTGTAACAAATTTGTCACGATCACAATATTATTAAGACAAGATAAGCGGTAAAAAGATAAAGTACTTCCCTGCGAGCGAGACCGATTTTCTCCCTCCAGCGAGGCTTAAACTCCTTGCTACATATCGGCTGGCGGCTCCTCAAAGTGTCACCAGACGCAATATAAGCTACTATAGAAAGAAGGCAGGTATTATGGTGCATACCATGGAGATTGTATTCCCAATAACAGATGAGGAGCTTTTCTGGGATATAGAAGAGTGGCTGAACCTGGATGTATCCAGAGGTGTTTATGAAAATACTTACTACAGTCCAAATGGCTTCCGCGAAATCCGATTGATTCATTACACACTGGATACAGGATTAACGTACAGAGCTATTGAGATTCTATTGAATCCTAAGCTACTGTTAAACCCTGAAATGCTCATCCAATCCACTACAATGGCTGAGATACCCTTAGTGCCTGAAGCTTTTGATAGGAGACTCCGCACTATCTTTGGCAACCTGTCGGAAGCTTTACCAACGTTCAATCATTGGAATTGTAAGCGAATTGACCTCTGTACTGATTTAGTGATAGAAAATGTAGATGAGTATACTCAGCTTTTTCAACACAGCAGGACGCCCAACCGTCATTTTACGCTTCATAATGAATTTGTTGGCAGTGCATATTATACATCCAGGTCACTCATCGTGAATATTTACAACAAAGAGAATGAGACGGAAAAGCGGCTGAAGAATGAACATACGACAATACGAATAGAACATCTTGAAGAGGCAAGAAATATTCTGCGGATTGAGATACAATGCAGGGGTAACAAGATCAACTACATTAAGAGAAAAGAAGGACTTCCCGACAAGCGTATAGAGCATTTCCTTAATGCACAGCTTGCTGAATCCATTCTCCTGACTTACTTTGACCGCTCAGTAGGTCTTGGTGACTTCTATAGCCTTTCGTATGCTAGAAGACGTGTGAGGCAGTTGGTGCGGCAGAAAAGAACACAGGATAATCTAATCGGTATGCTTCGGCTTGTGAAGGATGCAGGAAGTGTTGATGCGGCCAAAGAGCAGTTCATGCTCACAGCCAGCAAAGAGGTATTCAATCGGAGAGTTAAAGCTTTGGGGAACCTTGGAATTAACCCGGTCACGATACCTTCAGATTGGGGGATCAATCAATTACCGAATCCAAGACAGAGCTTGCTCGACTATTTTCACCCTCTGTAAGCCACTGAGACGTTCGTAGAAGTGATATAGACAGCAGGAGGACTACTCTATCAAATTGGATGGCTACGCTCCGTACAAACGCTTCTGTTCAATACAAAAGCCCTCAGCCGATAATCAGTTGAGGGCCTAACTTAGATATTAGAACCACTACACAAAACCAAATCGGACAAGCGGTGCGGCAACAATAACCCCAGGACCCAGAAAAGCTCCTGCAATAAGGCCGACTGTGGTGCCACAAATCCAGTTTGTCCAGAATCCTGAAGCTTTGAGATGAGCACGCTTCTTATGCAGCATGTACCCAATCCCTATCATTACTAGCTCAGCGAAGAAGTATAGACCGCCAAACGCAATCATTGCGATGCAGATGCCAACATAAAGTACAGTACCAATCACAACGTATCCTTTTAGAAAACTGTTCAAATGCTTCCCCTCACTATCTATTCATTATGAAGGTTTACGGGTCACAGCAATGAGTATCAAACCAACAACGCCACCAATGATACCGCCAATTCCGCAACCAACAATTCTATCGTTCTTTACCTCCTGACGGCCAATATCTGCTCCGACTCTGAACTTCATTGATCCGGTGTTGTCGGCAATTTGATACATTGCAGAAATGGCCTCTTGCTTCTGCTCGTTGTTCCGTGTACTGATAAGCCCCCCAATAATGCCTCCCAGGACGATGAAGACTGCTATAACGACAACCTTACTTCTGGCCATCAGAAAAATTCTCTTTCACGCTGGAGAACAACTCATCAAATCGGGCATCATCTTCAGATTGGCTTGTATTAACCCTAGCAGAGTGATTGCTGGAAGCATCTGCTTTTTTCATAATAAGTACCACTCCAATAACAAGGAGCACGATGCCAGCAACAATCGCCATAATAACTGTTGAATGAGTTTCATTGCCATACATGCCGTTAAAGTACGCTTCCTCTTTGTATTGATCCGATTTGGTTCCTAATACTCCTGCAATAGTAATCCATGCTCCAAGCAGCAATGATACCCAACCTATAACTTTTTTCATTTCAGTCACTCCTGTCTGTAGTATTTAAAATTGCTACTTTACTCGTATTAAGCGTTTGGTGTTTCCTAAAAGGTCTGTAAGGCAGAGAGTATCAGCATCAGGCATCATTATCTTTCGTGCCCCTAAGAACATTTTTTCATATTCCCCTGTGTACATCTCCGTAAGTCCTGGGTCTGACTCACTCAAGAAATAGTAGCCGACTACCTGCACATTATCAGTAACAGATTGCGATAAGAATGATTTATCGGGAAGGAACTCAAAAGTGATTTCTTCGCCAACGCTATTTGTGCCCTTCCATTTTCCGATCATCCATTCATAATACTGATCAGGTCCGGTGTTGAAATCACTTGAATCTGAAGAAGCGACAAATTCGCCGGAGTCCACATCATATTCCACTTGAGGAATATCAGAACTAAATATACTACTCGGACCACTCTCTAGGTAATCCATCGTGTAGTAGGTAGGTTCACCATTGACTTCGTCTAATCGAAGAAATTCATTTATTTCTGGATTATTTAATTTAATTGCCATCTCAATAGCTGTATTACCTTCATTGTTTCTGATTTGGAGGTCAATATCCTGCTTATAAAGGAGTTTTACAATATCGGAGTGGCTTTCCTTTATAGCTAGCATTATAGGGGTATCGCCCTTGCTGTTCTCTTGTTCATTGACATTGGCACCATGTTCAATAAGCTTTTCTGCAGCTAACTCACTACCTTCCATCGCAGCGAAACTGAGTGCTGTAGCCCCATCTTTGGTTTTGATATCAACATCTGCACCGTGTTCCAGGAGTAGATCAATGATCTTATAGTCATTGTTTATAGCTGCAATAATGATCGCCGCAATACCATCCTGATCCTGTGCGTTGACATCGCCACCATGATCAATGTAAGCAGACACCGAATCAATATTGCCGCTTTGTACTGCATCCCAGAAACTTTCAATGTTTATATCAGATTTGTTCGTTTGTGGAGTTTCAGTTTCTTTATTAGCAACCGAGTTAGGTGACATTGAATCTGCCGCTACAGCGACTGATAGCGAAGTGGGTTGAGAAGAGGGGCTTTCCGATTCTTTGGATTGGCAGCCAGCGATTACACCCACCATTAATAAGATTGTTGCACATAATATTGATCGTTTCTGCATTTCTGATACCTCTTTTTAGTTTGATTGGTTTAAGAGCATGTTTTCTTCAATATAAAAGCGTTTTTTTAGCTTTCTCTCCTCCTTGAGTTAGGCTGCGGCAAGATTAGGCAGCTTTTTTCATAAGCATACAAAATGTGCCAATACACGTCAATGCTTATGGTTGTAATATATTAATTCTTGAGGTCCGTTACTGTTTCTTTCACTTTCCACTACATTTTGGGAGGAAGGGAATGGTAGCATGGATGATAAAATAGACTACAAACTCATTGGAAATTGCGTACGTGAAGAGCGACTAAAATACAACTTGACTCAGGAAAAGCTTGCAGAGAGCGTTGGAATATCAGCCTCATACATGGGGCTGCTTGAACGTGGAGAGCGTATTCTCTCTGTCGAGACCCTGGTGAGATTGTCCATTGCTCTTAATGTTTCTACTGACACCTTGCTTAAAGCAACGCTGGACAGTGTAGAACGAGATGTCTTTGCCCTTCAATTCGCATTACTAACAAATGGATTGGATGATCCACAGAAACAAATGGTCTTAGATGTAGTCAAGGCCATGTTGCCACACTTCGAACAGGGGCAGCACAACAACGAATAAGAATGAACATCAAAGCCCTTTATACGGAGGGGTCGCCATGATAGGCTGATGCCTTGGCGATGCTGGTTCATGGCATCGCCTTATCGCCTTGTATCATGGCGACAGAGGCTCCGAGTAAAGGGCGGCTCGAACGTAACAGTGAAGTAGCTACATCAGGCCACGCTCTTTCATTGAGCAGTAGTTCTCATTAGCGATAATTAAATGATCCAAAAGCTGCACTCCCATAATCTCTCCTGCGGTCACCAGACGTTCGGTAAGAGCGATATCCTCCCGTGAAGGTGTTGGGTCACCAGATGGGTGGTTATGAACGGCTATGATCGCAGCAGAGCTTCTTTTAACAGCAGCTTTATAGACCTGCATTGGAGATACAATACAACTATCCAGTGATCCTATAGCAATTGTCTCTTTGCCAATGACTCTGTTCTTCGTATTAAGGAATAACAGTACAAAGTGCTCACGCTGCAAATAGGCGAGCTCTGGCATCATCAGATCTGCTGCATCTTTAGGAGAGCTTATGGTGTATGCTTGCTGACCTGGTGCATTCAGGATACGAGCTAATTGCAGAGCAGATACGATCTGACGAGCTTTTGACTTGCCAATCCCTTTGATGGTCAGCAGCTCATGTTCAGTAACATCTAAGAGTTCAGATAAAGTCGTATAGCGATTGAATAATTGCTCCATTACATAACCTTCTGACTTTTCGCAGAGCGTGTCAGCCAGCAGGGCTTTCAGATTGTTCATTTGATATGATTGCATGTTGATTGACCTCCGTATGATTGAAATGCAAACAGAAGAGACTGTAGCGGCCTCTCCTGCTTGTGGGCGAACTATATTTTTGGTAAGCTGATGATAAGTTAAATTACTTGGTGTGCTCCTTTTGCGGGCCACCTTTTTTTGTTTGATTGATTTTCATTTGATGCAGGACAGATTGAACGAGTAATCGCATGCACTGACGGCTTTCAGGCGAATCACAATAAGATGGACTCTCTGTCCGATCCTTGCCCAAGGATGAGTGATGCATGGATGTTCTCCTTTCTCACTTAGAATAAATCAGGCTTTATTAAGCTTTTGAAGATATTTCTGCAACTGCGGAGCGAAATACTTTTCAAAGTAACGCCGCATGTAATAAGCAGCATGCTCATCATCCAGTTTCCAGCATCTGATAAAGTATGTGTACAGCACAGTACCAGCCATACGTATGTGGCCGTTCATGACTAGCTGTCGCATCAGCACGGTTATGTCTTCAGAAAGACCTTGTTTCTCTCTCATTGTTATCACCCCCTTTCAAGCTGCTTTCCATTTTTGGAATGCAGTTCTCCCAATAAATGTAGAAAAGCTGTAGATCAGAAAATCAGAAGAAGTTTTCGCCATTTTTGGCGAAAAGACAAAACACCTTCACCACCTTGGTTTTCAACTTCAAAATCGCAGAATCTTTCCATCTACTTTGATGCTAACAAAGAAACATAAATGACCTGCCTTATGGAGTCCGTGCAAGTCGTAAATGGGTAGGCCGGGGCTAAATATTCTACGATGTCAACCCTATAACTTATATAGGATGATCACCGAAATAGATCATTTTTTATAGATTTTTTAGGAATTTCATCAGGTACATTGAGAAAAAACAGCACAAAAAAAGCCATTTCTCCAAAACGGAAAAACGGCTGGTTTTATATAAAATATTTTATTTTAATTTTTGGAATCCTATAATAGCAAGCATTAACTGGTACAGGTATACAGTCGCATGGACATTCTTGTGTACTATGGAGTATTAAGCGGTAATATACTCTGTAGCATTCCTCGAACCCACCGCCTTCGGAGAGTAGCTACAAACGAAACAAGGACCTGAATGAGCCCTCAAAGGTCCTTGTTTTATTATGAAACCTATGAAAGGTATAATGTGGCATAGATATGAAGGTTTGGAAAGGCTGGGACTCTCGCCGAAGGGGGCTTCATCGATCTCATCAGTCAATAAAATAATAATAAGCCAACCTCAAGATTGGCTTATTATTTATGAAAATCAATCAAAGTCATTTCAACTTCAGAATTTCTTGTTCAGAAAGTCCTGAAACTTGTGCAATGACGTTAACTTCAAGCCCAATTCCTAACATATTCTTGGCTACTTCTACCGCTTTTTTATATTCCCCTGTAGCCACGCCCTCAGCAATGCCCTCAGCCTTAGCTCCGTTCATTCGTGAGGCCTCATCACGCAAATACTTCATCCGGGCATCATACTCCATACGTGTAGCGGCATCCTGACTCAAAAACTCTAGAGTATCCATTGCTTTTTTCAACATCGGTTCATTCACGGTCAGCACCTCCCAGTTTGGTTGTTCAACACCCTTCAGGAATAATAACCAGTTGATAAGACCACCTGTTAAGGGAACGGCTTGCTCCTCCAGCTTCGTTAATTCCATTACATGAATCTCCAGATCATTGTTCAGCGGAATCCCAGTGTGATCCTCCCGAAGGCGAAACACATTATGATGGCGGTCATTCGGCAGACAGGAGTAGTTCAAGATATTGATTGTTACACACTTTTTCAATTGGCTGTAATCGTCGCCTTTTTGAATCTGGTGGTAATACATCTCGCTCCAGTAGAAAAGTGTACGCTTCTCCATGTTGTACGGGTTGAACAATTGCATTTCGATGTTGATCCGCTTGCCCTCAGCTGTTTTGGCCTTGATATCCAGAATCGACTGTTTCTCAGCAGGAGCATCTTTGTCGGTGTACGGATTCATTAATATGATTTCAGTCAGCGGCGGTTCACCGGACTCCATGAAGGTACTGTTGAGAAAAGCCAGCAGGACATCCTTGTTATTCTCACTGCCGAATATTTTCTTGAAGATAAAGTCATTGCGTGCGTCGAGTAATTCCACGATTATCACTCCAATCTTATGTGTTTATTATATCATGGCACAACTACGTGTTGTAGACAAAGCCAGCCCTTTTGTCCCCATATATTGCTATTCTGTCCCCAAAGCTCTATGCAGCATACCAGCAAACGGTCACCTTCGTGGTCACACACTGGTCACGAACTCGAAATAATAAGCGGAAACGACAGGTCACATTTCAATGTAAAAAAGCCGAAAACCCTTGATAAACAAGGACTTCCGGCTATGTTGGGATACAGCAGTTTATAAGCCTGTCAATCTTGACAGGGTAGGGGTCATGGGTTCGAACCCCATCCGTCCTATACTGCATTATCCTCTTTAACCCCTTATTTTATAAGGGGTTTTTCCTTTTGATTCAATGACGATGTACCGCTGTTGAAGCATTAAAATTTTGAGTTGGGGACGAACTGGGGACGATTTTTTTGTTCTTTTTATAAAAAAAGTAGCCACTCATGATTTTCAAGGCAGCCACTATTTTTTTTCGTCGTGACTACTTTTACCGGGAGTGATATTTTCATAACCCGAAGAGTCATCCTCACTTTTGTATTCCAAGTATTTCTCATCTATAGGATTGTCATATTTAATCACGTGTGTGCTAATCAAGTTGCACTTCTCTTCTCAAAATATAACTCCGAATATCAAGGATCTTCGGACTGCGTTGGGACTGGGGAGAAACACTATAGCCAAAATGGAGAAAAAAGATTACGTATCATTTAGAAGTCATTGATAAGTTCTGTTCTTACATGGGCGTTCCGGTGAATGAAATAATCGAACACAAGAACGAAGAAACCCCGCCAGTATAATTTACTGACGGGGCTTCTTCGTCTTCAGGCGCTTGATTCATTTTCCTGATGGGACACTTTTCAAAGATGCAAGAAAAAGGCCCATATATTTTAAAAATCGTATGCTGATCTCCGAGCGTAGTATTTTCCTAACAATTCCAAACCGGTCATCATAACCCCGACAAACATAACTATGAAAAATAACCCCATCATTAGTTTCGTCGCTATACATTTTGATATTCCGTTGCCGTAATTCGCGGTTGACCTTAGACAAATCTTTAGTAATACAATTATGAATTGAATGATTTGTTCAAAAATTTGCTTAAACAAATGGGATGAGTTCCGAAGGTCCTGTAAACTTTTATCGCACATGGTCAACATATATGGGAACATGATGGCATCCCGCATCAGGGTCAGTTCTTCCATCATTATTCTCCCTGTCTGCCGACTTTTATTTCGGTTCTCATATTGCTCCTGATGATCCGTTAAAAGCATCTTTGATTGTCACCTTTCATTACCATCAAGCTTAGTCATTATGCTGTAGCTCCTTTACGTACTTGTTGCCAGGCGAGTATATTGTCTGCCAAAAAGACCCGTGGCGCACCGGTGCTTACACAAGTCGCCCGAATGCGGCCGTCACGTATCCCGAGTACTTCAATCTTTCGTTGTGTGATCTTCTCCGTCTTGTCCTGGTATATAATTTCAATCGTTTGGCCCACACACATCTTCATGACCAATCGCCTCCAATATAAGTAAGAACGTATGTTTGTATTATAGCCAAACATACGTTCTAAATACAACAAGTAACTTATTCTCACTATGGATATAAAAGAAATTACTTAGCTTCACTCACATAATTGCAGATATAGACATATATGTTTAGACAATCCTTGTTAAGTTTTGTAAAGTCAATAGCGATAATACATAATGAGGAGTGTATCAAATGAAAAAGATCAAATATCTATTGATGTTTTTGCTTATCTTCACTACTGTACCATTATCCAATGTATTTGCGGCCACGGAAGACTATTACTTAGGGGATTTAGGATTTGATTCCAATAAAACAGTCTCTCATTTCTATTTCACAGATAGTTTCAGTGGTGTCGCAGCTAATCGCGTTGATGTATTTGATAAAAATAATGTTCTATTAAAAACATTTACTAATCCTGGATTTAATGATGCCTTAACTGTTAGTAACTTTAATGTCCGATACATCGTTGTCTATTTCACCAATAGTCCTGTAACTATGGCTTATGCTACCAACGGTAGTGGTAATAAATTAACATTAGTTAAAAACGGAGCCATCCCAGTATTAACGCCTTCCCCTAAACCCACTACTGAACCAATTCCTACACCAACATCATCACCTGTACCAACAGCGACACCGACTCCAACTCCAATAGCTACGGCAACACCGACACCATCAGCGACACCGACTGCAACACCAGAACAACCGACTGGTGATAGAGCGATGCTTACGATTACTTTCATGAACGGAACAGAAAAAGAATATGATCTCCAAATGTCCGAGGTTGATGCTTTCTTGAACTGGTATGATGCCCGTGATGCAGGCAGAGGCCCCGGATCGTATGCAATTGATAAGCACACGAATAATAAAGGCCCATTCAGCAAACGTAAAGATTATGTTGTATTCGATAAGATCCTAACCTTTGAAGTAAGTGAGTATACAGCTCAATAAACAAAAACAAACCCGTCCGCCTTATTATAAGGTTGATGGGTTTTTTATACTTTCATCTTCTGCTCTCCTAATTATCCGATGTTTCAGATGATTTCTGAATAAGTTCACCTGATAATTTGCTTTGGCGAGCTAATTCAATTGCTTCTACCCACGTTATTCCGTGTTTGTAAATGGTTGCGACATGAGGTGAGTGTCCTGCCTCGATATACTCGGTCGTTGTTAGTAATTTTCCGGCAGTTAAAAGGATGTCTCGCAGGATAGTTGCAATTTGCTCTATCTTGATATCTCTTGGATTGTATCGTATATATTCAACGCCCGCCTCCTGGCAAGCGACTTGAAATGAGTGATATCTTTTTAAAATGGTCATATATGAAGGTTTAAGTCCACTCTCTTTATATTGTTTAATGGTAAGAGATCCACCATATATTTTAGAGGCTGATTTTAATGCATCAATGATTTGTTTATCCTTATAAGATTTGCCTTTCTTCTTCCCCTCACTACCTACCTTTGGTTTATTGGGGATGAATTTAACTCCTGCTAATTCACACGCAGCTGCTAGTGTTCCGAATCTTGAAGTAATCCCGCGAATAGTTGGTCTACACTTTGATTTTTCGTAGATAGCTTGGCTAACATACCCGTTTTCTGACTCCACCTTCTTCAATTGCGCATAGATTTCATCGTTAGAATAAACTTGATTGGGGCTGCTTGCAATTCCAGAGATGTGCAAAGCTTTTTTTAGACTCCCATAACGAAGGGTCGATTCTTCGCTAACTTTTTGCAGTAGTGAAATAAATTCAATTTCATCCATCTCATGTATATTCATCATTTCATCTTCTGAGTCATTAGGGAATTACAGTATACATTCTAAATTCAAATCTCTCTCGAAGGAAGCGAGCGCCATTGATCTTGATCGACTCCGGCGTATATCCCTCAACGATCCCGCCATGATCCATCGGGTGGCCGATAGGGTCCGGCTCTTCCCTATACCGGACGAGTACCTTGGATTGTGGGCAGCCGCCAGAAAGTCAGCTTCACTTTGCAGGACTTTATATGTAGTGCTCAAAATAATCATCTCCTAAAAAGGGAACGCAAACAGCGCTATGCCTAAAGCTGCAACTCCTGCGATCAACATCCCAACGCCTTTTCTGTTTTTCAAATAGTTATATCCCCCTATACATAAAAACGTTCCACCCATCGTTACAATCATCAATGATGGTCTCTGATCACCACCGTCATAGTCATTGATTAACATCGACATGCCTAGAAGAATTGTTGCCGAACTAAAATGGACACCTAACACCCTTAAGGCTTTTTTGATTTTCTCACTTTTTAAGATAAACTCCTCCTCGTCGTTAGGGCATGATGCTTCCGTATATTTTTAATATAATTCCTACCCCACATTATGTATATGACGATAAGGAGAACTTTCCTGGACGCAAAAAAGTACCCCGCCAGTCTTGGTGGGGTACTGTGCTTCCTTAGTATCTAAATTGGTTTCATTCGGGTTGTGCACATCAACCGTGCCGTCTGGATTGAGTTTTCCTCTAACGCCCACTCGCGGCTGTTCGTGGTTGCCTTACCGCATAGCGCGTCATGGCGTTAAGCTGGTAGTGGTAATGGATGTTGTCGTTATCGTCTTCAAAGTGTCACCCACACCGGATCTCCTTCCGAATCCTCGGTCCTCATAAAACATCTGATCCAGCGGTAGACGTTGTAGACCGTTTTTCAGTTCCTTCAATCATGGTCCGCCGATAATAGTTATTGATTTCGGAAATACTGTTGTAAAAGGAGGTTGATCTTCTGAAGAAGAATCCCATTATTATCTTGTTGTTAAGCAGCTTTCTGTTGTCTCCTACCATAAGCGCTAATTCAAATGATAAGGAATTGCTCTGCGAGGAGACTCTACTCACCATGCTGAGTCCAACTATCAGCAACGCAGTAAATGGATATTATGGCTCTCCCCGGCAATATGGCCTCTATGATGCAGAGGTGATTAACATTGAACGTGAACGAAATGGAGAATTCTTATTTAATGTAACCGTCAGGGTTAAGACTTTTACTGGCCCTCATAATCCTCCATATGGTATTGAGACAATGATTATAGCTGTTGATCCCGCACACCCGATGGTGATTGACTTTAAACATCAGGATGTGAAATAGAAATATCTATTAAAAGGCAACTGTCCGAAGGGTATAGACACCGGCGGCCCGGGCTAAACATCCAATTACGCTCAAAATCTGAGATTTGGATATCCGACTGGATAGAAAGCCGGTTGACTCCATGTTCTCTGAGAATGCCAACTCCGTAACACTCTCAGGAAACTTGTACGGTACTGCTGCTAATTTTCTCCAGTACTCTGATACTTTTTAGCCAGCTTAAGATTATAGCTGTCGTTGAATAAAAGGAGGGGGCAGCCTTAGCTCAGAAGATAAACACGTGTGGTATTTGTTGAATCCTCAACGATGGTTACAATCGTAGCATAAAACGGAGACTCAGCCATGACATACTGTTTACTAACTTCGCTTTCACTTGCCTTCAGTATGAGTTTCATCCTTTTATGAAAACTTCTCTTTCAACTTTCGGTATTTTGTTGCCCGGAGAATCCGGTAATATCCGGTCAGTGCCTCGTGATGCTGCTCATGCATGGCCCTGTAAAAAGTCTGGAAGCTCGCAGCATAACCTCTATCTCAAACTCGCTGCCAGCCTTCCGGTTACAATAACCGTCGATTAATGAAAAGATCGCTCCTTGCTCCCGCATCAGTTCTACCGGCTGCGGGCAGGCTGCGCATTACTGGAGTATGCCACTAATTGCGTACACCGCCTCAAATCGGCTCATCTCCGTTCCCTCCCTTGGGGCTAGATTTGAACGAATTGCAATGATCTGTTTGCCGATTATGTGTCAAAAACGTTAAACTCCTACAACAAATGGGCCACTGCCCAGCTCATTCATTAGGCATTAGCATAGGATGCTTTATAACTTATTGATAACTTATTGGGAGGTAACAAAGTGCTGAATAATCAAATGTATCCAATGCATCAACAATTGCCGCAGGCAGTCATGGTCTACCCTATTGATCCCTATGTGGTCGAAACCTTAATGTCTGTAAAGGGTAAGCATGTGTTGCTTGAAACCACTCGCGGCGGAATTAGCGGCTGTGTGATGGAGGTTAAGCCGGACCACGTTGTATTGGATATTAGAGGTAAAAAATTCTTTGTGCGCATTAGTGAGATCGTTTGGATTATGCCAGAATAAGCTTTTGGAGTGAGCTGCTGATGCAGCTCCTTTTGTTTGTTCTATAGGCTGAACTCCATCTGCCCCGCAGCAGGCCTATATCTCTGCAGTGACAGCGCCCAGCCGGAGCCTGCACACAATTCAGGCACGCTACCCTATCCGTCCTATCCTGAAAAGCCTTATTTTATAAGGCTTTTTTGGCTTTTGTGAACAGAAAATGGGCATGCCAAAGAAGCCGTAGGCCCCCAATTTAGTTATTCTAACCTTGCTGCACCAGATATACAAACCCGGAATATATACCAGCATACATACCTCCGTATTGAATCGCCGAAACGTAGGTCAACGATCCGGACCAATAATTCCCATTGCTATCAACAAAGGTATATCTATAGTTATATGATATAAATCATTATTTATAGAATTATTTAGTATTTTCTACTTTCTAGCGACTCTAATGAGTACATAATCAACGACTCAACTTCACATCTGCATCATTCTATGATAAGCTTACGAAGCAAACGCACGTTCTCTTATTGATCAGTATTATTGGAGGGTTATCATGGATATTAATGAATTTCAGTTGTGGGTTAAGCAGTATTATCAGGAACGGGGCTGGTCTGATTTAGACATCTTTGTCCGGATTGGTTTCCTGGCTGAAGAAACGGGTGAGGTGGCAAGGGCTATTCGTGCGTTGGAAATCGGCAGAGATCGGCCTGATGAGGTTGAGGGGTCTTTTGCAGATAACAAAAATAACTTAACAGAAGAACTAGGAGATGTGCTTGGCAATCTCATTGTTATCGCTAACAAATATGATATCTCCCTAGAGGAAATATTCCATACCCACCAGAAGAAGCTGGCTGCAAGATATTTGTCATCAAAGGAGTAATCAGAATTATGAAGAATATAGCAGTATTTTGCGGCTCCAGTGATGGAGCGTCCCCAATATATAAGGAAAGTGCTTATGCCCTGGGAAAAGAACTCGCAGAACGCAACCTTACCCTCATCTATGGAGGGGCAAAAGTCGGCTTAATGGGTGCGGTCGCAGACGGGGTACTGGAAGCAGGGGGAAATGCCGTTGGTATCCTTCCACATTTTTTGCAGGACCGGGAGATTGCCCATCAAAAACTAACTGAACTAATTATTGTGAATTCGATGCACGAACGAAAAGCAAAAATGGCAGAGCTGGCGGACGGATTCATTGCTTTGCCTGGCGGTCCCGGAACGCTGGAAGAGTATTTCGAAATCTTCACATGGGCTCAACTGGGTCTGCACGACAAGCCATGCGGTCTTCTAAATGTCCACCATTATTTTGATCCGCTCATTTCTATGTTTGATCACATGGCCCGGGAGAAATTCATGCAGGAGAAATATCGTTCAATGGTCATTACGGACACAGCTCCTAAGGGAATTCTACAGCAGTTTCTCAGCTATTCTCCACCCTCTGTCAAGACATACTCTACCGAAAAAGTCTAATACCATACGAAGAGCTGACTGCGGCGGGCCAGCTCTTCGTATGTGCATTTACCTCGCCGTCACGCCAGTACGCGCAATACGTCCTCAATCTTCCGCTGATGGGAGAGTACGCCGTAATTCATCCAGGCCATAAAATCCACCTCGTACACGCAACCGCTGTGCACAGCGGGCAGTCTGTTCCATAGCACCGAATCCAGAAGCTCCCTTCCCTCCCCTTCCTGCCGGTCAAAGGTAATGAACAAATGGTCCGCAGTCAGGTGTGACAGCTCCTCACTGGTCAGGTTCACGCGCTTTTGCCCCCGGGTAAGCTGCCGGACGAGCGGATGCGGATGCAGGCCCAGGTCACGATGCAATACACCCCCTGTATACCCCAGCCCGTCACAGCCATATAGAGTAATTCCACAGGCGGATATTCGTAAGAAGGCTACGCTGCTGTCCCGTACACTGCGGCTAAGCTGCTGTTTGGCCCGCGTTGCCTGCTGCTCGTAATTGCTTATTACCTCACGCACACGTCCCGTCCTGCCAAAGATGGCTGCTGCAGAGCGCAGAGTAGCCCGCCAGTCCTCCTGATGAAAAGGGAGCCTGAGCAGCGGGGCAATCTGACGGCACTCATCCAGATGCCAGCGCTGAAAGCCGTCATCCAGCATAATCAGCTCGGGGGTATAGCTGGAAAGCTGCTGCCAGTCACCGGTCGAAATATCGAAGGCGGGCACCTGATGAAGACCGAGATAATCCTGCTTTCCCCACTGGGCATGGGACAACTGCACCACCGGAACAATACCCAAGGCCAGCAGGTAATCCTCCAGAAAAGGAGCGAATACACGCAGCCCCTCCTGATGAAGGCTTCTATATTGGCCGGGCGTAACCCCCACGGACCCCTTAAACCGCCGGTTAAAATAATATTCATTGCTGTAGCCGACAGTAAGCGCAATATCATGCAGACGGTCGCTGGTCAGAAGCAGCATCTGCTGCGCCCGTTCGATACGCAGGCCATTCAAATACTCCAAGGGGATTTGCCCTGTCATCTCTTTAAAAAGCCGGGGATATCGGGCACGACTAATGCCTGCAATCTCGGCCAGGTGTTCGACGGTAACCGCTTCGCTGAAATGCTCCTGCATATAGTGGAGGGAACGCTGCATCGCCTCATTCTCATCCCTTGTCTTGAGTCCAGTGACATTTGCGCGCATAATCAGCAGCAGCAGCTCCTGAAAGCGGGTATCACCCGCGAACCCTTCGATCTCATCCGGGCTTCTGCGGCTATGGCAGATTGATCCCAGCAGCAACGCACACTGTGAATAAGGTCTGCAATGGACGGGCCCCGGACGGAGAATTCCGTTCTTGGGTAGCTTTGTCTTTCCGCTATACCCGCTGTTTCCGCCCCCGATAATTTCAAAAGTGATTCGATAGAAGCTAAGCCCCCGCTCTCCCGCCTGTATCCGGTTGATGTCCCCGGCTTCAAAGAGGAATCCCACCCCCTTTTCCAATGGGAAACGCCTGTCCTCCACTTCAACCCAGCCCGTTCCCTCCGAAATAATGATCAGCGTATAATCCTGATACACTATAGCGGATTTGCTTTCGTTAAGAAATTGGGTAACTGCTTCTATGCCAAGCAAGCTGTAGAACAGCTTTTTACCATTGCCGTCATTCGGTTCTTCCACCCTGCTCCGCCCCCATAATTGAGAATCATTTTCACTACATTTAAGTGTAGAACAAAAAAGAAGGCCTATCAACTATGCGGATAGACCTTCTTTATGCGGTTCATGGCACTGCCTTGTGTTTTATTTCACCATAACCTTCAGCAGATCGTCAAGCTTCATCGAATTGGCCGTGATGGCGCCGGACTGCCAGTGCGAACGTTCCATTTTATAAATATTTCCGTTCTTCACGGCGGGCAGGTTCTTCCACAGCGGACCATCGAGAATTTGAAGCGCCTCCTGATTCTTTGCTGTATCCCAGCCTCCATTGTCAGGAAATACAATAATATGATCCGCTTCAAGCTTAGGAATAACCTCTTCCGATATAACCGCCTGATAATCTGTCATCTCCGCAGCCATCGGGACTGGAGTCAGTCCGAATTGATCATAAATCATACCGGTATAACGGTTTTTGACACCGAATAAAGCGAAGGTTTTGTCTGCAACGTTCAGCCGGATCACTGCCACCTTCTCTTGCCCCAGCGCCTGCTGCAGCTTAGCTTTTCCATCCGCCACCTTCTGATCGTACTCCGCAAGCACGGCTTCTGCCTTCTCGGGAATACCCAGCGCGTCTGCTATGGCTGTGAGCGTCTGTCTGGAGTCCTGAAGCACCCGCTCCGGCAAACGGTAGGTTGGCGCAATCTTGGAATATTGTTCATATTTTGCGGCATCCGCGCCTCCGTCGAGGATAATCAGATCCGGGTCTTTTTCCAGCAATGCTTCTATACTTCCGGTGACATCGAATTCAGGCACATCAAGGTTCAAGTAATCCTGCTTGCCCCAGCTCGGGTGATACCATTGAACCACCGGAGTAACCCCCAGCGCTTTCAGGTAATCCTCCACATAAATTCCTGCGATCCGCTGAGGGTTGGCGGGAATCTCAACATCTCCGAATTCCCCGGCAACGGTGCGCGTCCCGGCTTCAGCCGGCTTACTGCCGCCTGCATCGGCTGGGGTGCTGCTTGCGGTTGATTGCGCCGCCACATTTTCTGTTTGTACGGCGTTGTCCGCAGCATTGTTACGGGTCCCGCATGCCGCGAGTACAGTGAATGCCATAATAAGTACGGCTGTCCAGACGAATTTTCTACCCCATTGTACCATTAGTTTCTTCACTCCTGCGCTTCATTGTGATTGATTATCATTCTCATGTAATCTTAATCACAATAGTAGCATGTCTCCCTCAGCTTTCAATGCACTTTCTCTACAAATATCTTATACAAACATGCCGGACGCTTGCACTGGAATCCTGTGAGGAACCAAATACCGAAATTAAAAAGGACCCTGCCGTTATCCGGCAAGGCCAAGTGCATACAACAGGTGTTGTCTCTACTATAACTGACAATTATTAAGGGAGTGTATGAACATCGGCATCATTTTGATGCGCAGTAAAGATATTCGTAAACGGAGGCGATGATAATACGGCGAATTCGCTAATCGGAGCTATTTATCAAGCATGGATGACACTAAAGGCATGAGTAAGAGTGCAAATCCGATCGCGGTAAAAATGGCTGCGCCAATTGCAGAAGCTACAAAGTAGGCTCTGGGCGGCTCCTTCACCGCTTTCCAGCCTTGGGTAATCTTCCAAAAGGAGTATGGCCGGATTGCAGCATAGGCTGCTGCCGCTGTCCAAAGCACTAAAAATGCTGTGAAGATCCATGAAATAACGTTTGGCATAATCCTCCTCCTACTTGTTCCCCGCAGCATATTCTCAATATAATCCAAATGGAACAATTTGTAAATCAGTAATCACTCTTCCATTCTCCACATGAGCTCATTTGCAACGCAAGCCCTGTGCTTCAGCAAGCAAATTTCTTTGCTCCGGGTGATTGATTTCTGCGAACTTTTATTTTACAATAGGCTCATAAACGCGCGTTTACAAATAGAAACGGCGCTCTCCTTAAAAGGAATGCAGCCGCTTCAGGGAGAAATATAAGGAGGATGGCACAACACCTATGAATCCTTATATTTTGAGAAAAGGGGGGGCATTATGCGCAGCGAAGATATAGCCAAGCTCGCCGGGGTGTCCCGAAGCACGGTATCCCGCGTGATCAACAATTATTCCAACGTCCCTGAGGAGACCCGGGCCAAGGTGCTGAAGGTAATTGAGCAGCATCAGTACGAGCCGAACAGCTTCGCCCGGGCTCTGGCCGGCAAGAAGACCGATACGATCGGGCTTTTCGCTATCAGCATGAACGAGAAGGAGAACACGACCCGGATCTATCAGAACAATTATTTCGCGCCTTTCGTCGATGCCGTTGTCGACACGTCGAATGCCCGCGGCTGTTATGTGCTGATCCATACCGTCTACTCTCCCGACGATTTCCTGAAGGTGAAGCAGGCTTTCCTGCAGAAACGGATTGACGGCGGCATCATCGTCGGCACCCAGAAGGATATTGATATCGTACGGGAAATGGTCAGTCTTGATTATCCGCTTGTGCTGATTGATTACGACATTTCGGAGATTATGTCTGAGCATCTGGACCGCAATCATCTCGCTATTGTAAATTCCAAGGACTATGAGGGCACAACGGAAGCCATTGAGTATCTGATTGGCCTGGGCCATCAAGCAATCGGCATCATTTGCGGAAGAATGAATACGTACTCCGGCCGGGAGCGCTATATGGCATACGTGGACACGCTGAAGAAGCATGGACTGGCGCTGGATGAGAGATTCATCCTGAAGGGAGAATTCCTGAAAGATGCCGCCTATGAAGAGGTTCAGAAGCTGATTGCTTCCGGCGGACCTTTGCCGACTGCCTTCTTCTCTTCCAACGATGACATGGCTATCTCTGCAATGGAAGCGTTCTCTGAACATGGAATTTCCGTGCCAGAGGATATCTCCATTGCCGGATTCGATGATGTGCAGCTTGCTTCACGCATTCATCCCAAGCTGACCTCCGTACGTCTGCCGATTTACGAAATGTCCAAGGCCGCAGTCGAGAAGGTGATCGAGCTGTGCGATTCGTCGCAGCCGACCTTCAGTACGATTAGCTTCCCGGCTCAACTGGTTGAGAGAGATTCCTGCCAGCCGCCGAAGAAGTAAAGGCTGCCTGCAAAAGCTGCCACATGCTCGCCTCAGCGCTGCGCGCTTGAAGGAGCATGTGTGCATCTCTTGTGGGAGCGGCAATTATGTATCATACCCGAGAAGCTCCCTTTTCCCCGGGGGATTTTTTCTCGGTCCTGTAAACGCGCGTTCACAATTGAAAGGAGACTATTTTCTTATGAAATTCGGAACTTTTGACGATACTCGCAAAGAGTATGTAATCAACACTCCTAAAACGCCTTACCCATGGATCAACTACCTCGGCAACGAGCAGTTTTTCGGCCTGATCTCCAATACTGCCGGCGGCTACACCTTCTACCGGGATGCCCGGATGAGAAGACTTACCCGTTACCGGTATAACAATATTCCGCTGGATACCGGCGGACGCTACTACTATCTGTATGATGACGGCGATTTCTGGACCCCGGGCTGGATGCCGGTTAAGCGTGACCTTGATTTCTACGAGTGCCGTCACGGTCTCGGCTATACTTCTATTACCGGAGAGCGGAACGGCATTTCCGTGAACCAGCTTGCTTTTGTACCGATGGGCCACAATGCCGAAGTGCATCGGCTGGTGGTTAAGAACACCGGCGACGCGAAGAAATCCGTGAAGCTGTTCTCTTTTGCCGAATTCTGTCTGTGGAATGCCCAGGATGATATGACCAACTTCCAGCGCAACCTCAGCACCGGCGAAGTTGAAGTGAAGGATTCTGTTATCTACCACAAAACCGAATACCGCGAGCGCAGAAACCACTACGCTTTCTACTCTGTCAACAAAGCCATCGACGGCTTCGACACCGACCGTGAATCCTTCGTAGGCATGTACAACGGCCTGGATGCTCCTCAGGCCGTTGCTGCCGGAGAAGCCACCAATTCCGTAGCGAGCGGCTGGTCTCCGATCGGCTCTCATGCCCTGAACATCACGCTGGAACCGGGCGAAGAGCAAAGCTTCATCTTCGTGCTCGGCTATATCGAGAATCCGGAAGATGAGAAATGGGAAGCGCTGAACGTTATTAACAAAAAACCGGCGCTTGCTGTCATCGAACAATTTGCTACAGATGCTCAAGTGGATGCTGCCCTGGCTGTTCTGGCTGCACACTGGGATAACCTGCTGTCCAAATACCAGATTCAGAGCGGCGACGAGAAGCTTAACCGCATGGTGAACATCTGGAATCCGTACCAATGTATGGTTACCTTCAACATGTCCCGTTCGGCTTCCTACTTCGAATCCGGTATTGGCCGCGGTATGGGCTTCCGCGACTCCAACCAGGACTTGCTCGGCTTCGTGCACCAAATTCCAGAGCGTGCCAGAGAACGTATTCTGGATATCGCCGCTACCCAGTTCGAAGATGGCAGCGCGTATCACCAGTACCAGCCGCTCACCAAAAAAGGCAACAACGAAGTCGGCTCCGGCTTCAACGATGATCCGCTCTGGCTGATCTCGGGAACGGCTGCTTACATTAAAGAAACTGGCGATTATTCGATCCTCGATGAGCAGGTTCCGTTCGACAGCAACCCGGACAACACCGCTACCCTGTTCGAGCACTTGAAACGCTCCTTCGAGCATGTTACCAATAACCTCGGACCACATGGCCTGCCGCTGATCGGCCGGGCCGACTGGAACGACTGCCTCAACCTTAACTGCTTCTCCACCGAGCCGGGCGAATCGTTCCAGACGACTGAGAATATCGCTGGCGGCGTAGCGGAATCCGTGTTCATCGCGGGTCTGTTCGTCTTCGTTGGACCGGATTATGCGGAAATCTGCCGCATGCGCGGACTTGACGATGTGGCTGCAGATGCGGTTGCGAAGATCGACAATATGCGTGAAATTACGCTGACCCACGGCTTCGACGGCGACTGGTTCCTGCGCGCTTACGACCACTACGGCGACAAGATCGGCAGCAAAGAGAACGAAGAAGGCCAAATCTTCATCGAGCCGCAGGGCATCTGCGTTATGGCCGGTATCGGCGTAGAAGGCGGACAGGCGGACAAAGCGCTGACCTCCGTACAGGAACGTCTGGATACCAAATACGGTATCGTATTGCAGCAGCCTCCATATTCCAAGTACTATCTGAACCTCGGTGAAATCTCCACGTACCCTCCGGGCTACAAGGAAAACGCCGGTATTTTCTGCCACAACAACCCTTGGATTATGATCGCCGAAACCGTGCTGGGACATGGCGACAGAGCCTTCGAAGTGTACTCCAAGATCGCTCCGGCTTACCTTGAGGATATCAGCGAAGTGCACCGCATGGAACCTTACGTCTACTCGCAGATGATCGCCGGTAAAGATGCCGTACGCCACGGGGAAGCCAAAAACTCCTGGCTCACCGGTACAGCCGCTTGGAACTACGTGGCTATTACCCAGTCCATTCTGGGCATCCAGGCTGACTTCGGCGGCCTGAAGGTTGACCCTTGTATTCCTGCCGCATGGGACGGCTTCGAGATCACCCGCGTCTTCCGCGGCGACACTTATGTCATCCAGATCAAGAACCCGAATCACGTCTCCAAGGGTGTGGCCCGCCTGACGGTTGACGGCGCTGCTGTTGAAGGCAACGTTATCGCTCCTGCCGGCGACGGCGCTGTGCATCATGTCGTTGTAGAGCTGGGCTAAACAGCCGCTGCGCAAGACAGTGTATAGAATGGCTGATTAAGCAGTAAAACGGCGGGTCTCGTCTTTGTAAAAGGACGGCGTAGCCGTTATCACTTGATAGCCTTTGGCATTCTCTTCAAAAAAGCCACCCGGTCGTCCGCTGCTGCAGCGGTGCCGGGTGGCTCTATTTAATATTACGGCTGAACAACTTCACGGGTCCGCGGAAAGTCGCCGCAGCTTATCCTCTGTTCTCCGGTATCCATACCTTCATCTCACCGCTGCCCCGGTTGCCCCACAGATAATAAGGCACGGCAGTCACCTTGACAGCTTCCAGCGGCGCCTTCTCCCTGCTGTAGAGCTGCTCGCCGTTCCAGCCCTCCTGATTCACACGGAAGCCCGTTCCTTCAACCACAACGGCTCCCCCAAGCATGGACTTGTCAAAAATCTCCGTGAACCCCCCGGCCTCACTCAACGTAACCGAGCTCAGCGGCGTGCCGTTGTCCACACCCTCCAGGCAGTAGACCAGCGGTCCGCGCTGGATAGCCGTCTTCTGGGCATCCGCCCGCAGATTCGGATGGGCATACACCCGGTGCGCTTCCATCGGCATGGACACTTCGATCATGTCTCCGGCCTTCCATACTCTGCGGATCACACGGTAGCCCATCTCCACCCCTTCAGAAAGCTTCAGCACTTCACCATTGACTCTGATCTCCATGCCCTGGCTCCAGGAAGGAATACGTAGAGCGATGCCGAACTCCCCTGCCTGAGCCGGATTGACCCTAAATGTGACCTTACCTTCCCAGGGATAGCTGCTCTGCTGGCTGACAGAAACCTCTGCCCCTCCCAGCGCTGTCTTCAATTCACTGCCGATATACAGGTTAGTGTAAAGCGTGTCGCCGTGAACGGTATAGATATACTGATTCAGCGAGGTAAGCAGCCGCGCCACATTCGGCGGACAGCAGGCGCAGCCGAACCAGCCCTGGCGCTCGGACTTCACGTGATGCTTATCCGGATTACAGGTGCAGGCCTGCGGCCACACTTCCAGCGGGTTCACATAGAAATAGTGTTTGCCGTCCTGTGCCATTGAGCCCAGCACATTGTTATAGAGCGCCCGCTCCATCACATCCGCGTAGCGGGCATCCGGGGCCAGCTCCAGCATCCGCCGGGCAAAAAAGATCAGTCCAATCGAAGCGCAGGTCTCCGCATATACCGTATCGTTAGGCAAATCGTAATCGAAGGTGAAGGCTTCACCCTGATGAGTGGAACCGATGCCCCCGGTAATGTACATCTGCTTGCCTGTCATATTGTCCCACAATCTTGCACAAGCCTCGCGCAAGCTCTCATCCCCGGTAAGCGCCGCAAGATCCGCCATCGCTGTGTACATGTAGACCGCACGGACGGAATGTCCCACCGCCTCATGCTGCTCCCGTACCGGAAGATGCGCTTGAAGATATTTCAGTTCGACACTGCTTGTCGGAACTCCGCTCCAATGCGTGATCCGGCCGCGCGACTCCCATTCCTGCAGCAGATAATTAGGCTCCTGGCCTCTCTGGTTAATGAAAAAGCTGCTGAGCTTCAAATACTTCTCTTCGCCTGTCAGCCGGTACAGCTTAACTAGTGCAAGCTCAATTTCCTGATGTCCGTCGTAGCCCTTCAGCTTGCCTTCTTCCGGTCCAAATACAGAATCAATATGATCCACCATCCGCCGCATGATCTGCAGCAGCTTATCCTTGCCGGTAGCTTCATAATAGGCGACTGCAGCTTCAATGAAATGCCCGGCGCAGTACATCTCATGACAGTCCTGCAGATTGGTCCAGCGGTTGCCCGGCTCCTTGATCGTAAAATAAGTGTTCAAATACCCGTCCGGCTGCTGCGCTTCCCCGACCAGATCAATCACCGCGTCGGCCTGGGCTTCCAGATCAGGATCACGCTTGATGCTCAGCGAGTAGCCCACCGCCTCCAGCCATTTGGCCACATCGCTGTCCTGAAACACCCAACCGTGAAACTCCCCTTCTCTCCGGCCTGCGGCGATCTCGAAATTGGCGATTGCGCGGCTTGGCTCCGCTTCAGGCACCCGGTCATGCAGCGCCTCATATTGGTAAGGAATAACCACATCCTGCACCAGCCGGATATAGCGCCCCCAGAATTCATCTTGAATGGTTACGGACGGATGCGCGTCTGCCGCTTGTTTAAGTTCGCTTATTTTATTCATGCTTTATTTCTCCCTTCATACTTATTTCACCCTCGCTATTTGCAATTATAGACGGTAAAATAAATAAAAAACAGAATCATAAGCAACCCTATTTTTGTATTATTTCACACTACCAAAAAGGAGCAGCCTATGTCACTCATCCCGTCCTATATTCATCTGGCGGCGCCGCCTTTCCCGTATTTCCTGGAAGGTGACCGTACCGTCTATCAGCCTGGAGATCAGCATCCGAGCCGCAGCCGCATGGGCAAATTCGATCTGCTTATTGTTGAACAGGGCTGTCTCTTTATCGGAGAGGAGCATAAACAGTGGGCGGTGCCGGCCGGGCATACGCTGCTGCTGCTCCCTGACCGCTACCACTACTCAGTCAAGCCCTGTGAAGAGACAACCTCCTTCATATGGATTCATTTCCACACGGTCGGGGAATGGATTGAGGCGGAGGGAGATCCGGTATACGCGGACCGCGAAGAGCATTTCAAGCAATTTCTCACACACCCTTATACCATCCGCATTCCGCAATTCGGGCCGCTCCCGGACCCCTTCGAGCGAAGCGGCCAAGCGGAGCTGCTGCTGCAGCTCGGCCGGGGCCGGCGCTCCAGTGCGGTATGGCAGCAGCAGCGGATTTTTGAGGAGATGCTGCGGATGATGGATCTCGCGCAGCAGGATGCTGCGGGGAGCCATGCCGTGGAGATTGCCGAGCAGACGGAGGCCTATCTCCGCAATCACTACGCAGAGCCGCTGACCAACAGCCTGCTGGCCGATGAGCTGCATTTTCACTATAACTATCTGGCCCGCTGCATGAAACGCGTCTATGGCCTGACCCCAATGGAATATTTGACCGATTACCGTCTGGAGCAAGCCAAGCTGCTGCTGCTAAGGACAGAGATGTCTATCGCCAGGGTTGCCGAGCGGACAGGCTTTGAGAGTACCGCCTATTTCTCACGGCGTTTTGCCCTCAAGATTGGCATCTCCCCGCTGCGTTTCCGCAAGCGTTACTCCAGGTGAAGATACCTCTGAACTGAAGCTCTGCGGGGGTTGTACTGCACTAGCCTTGTACCCCGGCAACCCGGAATTCGTGCAGCTCCCTATTGTAGGATAACCCCCGGATACGGACGGAATTCGGTGTATAGGCTCTGATCGGCCCTCCGGGCTCCACAATTCCCGCTCCGCTTTTTACAGCCACTGTTACATTGACTTCCGACAGCGCAGCCGCCAGCAGCTCCATGTCGCTCTCCAGCACTTTATAGGTAAAGCTCATTTCTATCACTCCTGCCCATCCCGTAAGCATACCAAGTTTCATTCTGCGCAAGCAGGATTTTTTGCTTTTCAGCTATTTTTTTCCATCCGGTTGCATATTCATTAAGACATGCCTCAATTCCGGAGATGTTGAATATGCGCTCATATCCAAGGTACGCCGTTATTTTACTGGCAAGCCTGCTGATTGCTGCAGGAACAAACTTCTTCCTGGTGCCTTACAAAATACTTGATGGGGGAATTATCGGCATCGCCCTCATAATTAATTATATATCCGGGGCAAAAATCGGACTGGCCATTGTCCTGTGCAGTCTTCCAATCTTCCTGCTTGCCTGGCTCAAAGAGCGGGATATCTTTTACAACAGTGTGCTGGGCCTGATCGTCTCCTCATTCCTAATCGAGTTTCTGGGGCCGTTTCAATACCACTTTCTCTATTACGTTGAGCTTGGCTCTATCTCCAGCGCGATTATCGGGGGCTTTCTGATGGGAACCGGTCTGGGACTCATGCTGCGGTTCAAAGCCAGTACAGGCGGAACGGATCTGCTGGCCAAGTTCATTGGACGCTACATTCCGCTGAATGTCGGGGTCATTATCTTTCTGACGGATACCCTCATTATTGGCGCAGGCGGGCTGCTGATCTCTAAGGAAACCTTTTTTCATTCCATTCTGACCATCCTCTCCGGCGGTGTGGCAACCGGTCTATGCACCCTTGAAAAATAAAACAATCCAGCGGATTACAAAACATTCCTGTATACAGAACACTTGTTCTGTATATATTATTAAATACATCCCTTTACCCATCAACAATTTTCAACCAAGGGGGCTTTCGTGCCGGGGAATCCAATACTACAAGCTGGTGATTCGGATATGTCAAAAGTCATCCTTCTCGTGGACGGACAATCTTTTTACGCTTCCATTGAGAAAGCAGCTCATCCAGAATATCAAAACAAACCCGTAGCCGTCGGCGATCCCGCGCGTAAATCGGGGATTATTTTGGCCGCCTGTCCCCTTGCCAAATCCAAGGGGGTCACAACCGCGCAACGCATTGGGGAAGCTTTGGCCCTCTGCCCTGATCTCGTGGTCATTCGCCCCAGAATGGGACGGTATATCACGATCTCCCTATTGATTACGCAGATTTTCGAATCAATTACAGATCAAGTAGAACCCTACAGCATTGATGAACAGTTTCTAGATGTGACAGGTTCTGCCGCTCTGTTTAGATCCACTGATGAAATTGCCCATTTGATTCAGACGCAAGTGAAATTATCTACTGGCGTATGGTCCAGAGTCGGAATTGGTCCTACAAAAATTTTAGCCAAAATGGCAACCGATAATTTTGCAAAAAAAAGGAGTGACGGTGTATTTAAGCTGGGTTTTGAGAATATGGAAAGGGATCTGTGGCCGTTGCCCGTTCACCAAATGTTTATGGTTGGTTCCCGTATGACGATGCATTTTCTGCGGATGGGTCTGACGACCATAGGTGACGTTGCCCGCCTGGAGTTAGGCGAGTTTAAGCAACGAATGCGCAAAGAGTTTCGAAAGCAAGCGGATATCCAGTCGGAATACTACTGGCAGATTGCAAATGGAAAGGACTCCAGTCCCGTAGTTTCCTCCATTCGGGGCGCTCTCAAATCCATAAGTCATGGAAAAGCCTTAAGAAGCAGCTTGTATGGACGGTTGGAGGATATTGAAGTCGTCTTGCTTGAATTAGTGGTAGAGGTCTGCCGGCGGGCACGCAGGCACGGTTATCAAGGCCGGGTGGTGGCTGTAGGAGCTGTGGAAACGGATGGAGAAAAGACCTCGTCGTTCGGCCGTCAGATGACGCTGCAGCAACCTACATCCTTAACGCATGAAGTTGCCCGGGCCGCCCGAAAACTTTTTATTGACCACTGGAAAGGGTTGCCGGTAAGCCGTTTGTATATTTCGTTAACACAGCTTTCTGACGACAGTATTTATCAATTAACCCTGTTTGAGGACAGAAATGCTGCTTATGCGCTTGAGCGGGCGACTGACCACATTAAGGAACGGTACGGCAGCGATGCCATTATGCGGGCCTCTTCTTTACTGGAAGCCGGCGTAGCGCGGGAACGGGCAGGCCAGATTGGGGGACATTTTAAATGAGCAAACTCGACGGGAATGAGCGATGGAAATCAAAGATGCTTTTAACGGATCATCAGGAGCAATATGAGAACCGAAATAAAAGCCGGCAGACCGGGAGAATAATGACCGAAGAGCTGACCCTGATTCGGGACGCCATTATGTTCCCCTATATGCTGACCATGTGCGATAAAAGTTTACAGGACCTTCGGAACTCATCCCATTTGTTTAAGCAAATTTTCGAACAAATTGTTCAATTCATAATGAATTGCATTACTCAAGATTTAACCAGGGTTAACCGCGAACTACGGCAACGGAATATCAAAATTTATAGCGATGAAATGAGTGACGGCGTTATTTATCACCGTTATGTTTGCCGCGGCTATGAGGACCGGTTTGGTATTGTCAGAGAAGTACTACGGTCTGAGATCAGTGTGCGATTTACCCAATACTCGGCGCGTATTCTTTCACAATTAAAAAGCGGGCAGTCCATTTAGCAAAGTGTTTTTTTACCAATGGACAGGATCAGTTTTGGCCCGCCGGGATTGTATTGCTTCCCTAACGAAGGAACTCCTGCACTTTGACATATCCCCCCTAGGGGGATATAATCACCGTGATAATATAAAGTGGAGGTCCGCCATGCCGAAGACCATTAGCAGTGACCGGAGCCAGAAGATCAAAGTTATATTGACCCTGGCCGTACCGTCTATAATTGAGAATTTTTTGCAAACTATTGTAGGCTTTGTGGACACTCTCTTTGTATCCAAAATTGGTCTCCATCAAGTCGCTGCGGTCGGGGTAACAGGTGCCATTATGGCCGTTTATATTGCTGTCTTTATGGCTATGGGGGTAGGAACGTCCTCATTGATTGCCCGCAGTGTGGGCGCTGGGGAAATGGATAAAGCCAAGGCTATTGCGCGGCAATCATCGTACATATCAGCTATTTTAGGACTTATTTTCGGAATCGTAACCTTCTTTTTTGCAGAGCCCTTACTGCGGCTTATGGGAGCAGAACCGCATGTATTAGCGGATAGCGTAGTATACTTCCGGATTGTAGCTGTCCCCTCTATTTTCATATCCCTTATGACGGTCTTTGGCAGTATCCTGCGCGCTGCCGGCAATACCAAAACCCCCATGAAGGTCGGTATATGGATCAATATGATCCATATTGTATTAGATTACATTCTGATCTTTGGCTTATTCAGTTGGACGGGCTGGGGCATCGCCGGAGCAGCTTGGGCGACCACAATAGTCCGGGTGATCGGGTCCCTTGCGCTATTTATGTATATCCGGAAATCCAAGCTCAACTTCTCCATCCGCGCAGGAGGCGCGAACGGATATACGATGCCGCTGCTGAAGCTTTCCGCCCCTGCAGCAGCCGAAAGGCTGATTATGCGGTTTGGGCAGGTGCTTTATTTTAGCCTCATTGTCCGAATTGGCACCGATGTGTATGCCGCCCATATTCTTGCGGGGAATATAGAAATCTTTTCTTACATGCCGGGGTATGGCCTGGCCGTTGCGGCAACTATTCTTGTTGGCCAAAATTTAGGCGCGGACCGGAAAGAAGATGCTTACCAATACGGTATGTTAACCATGTGGATTGCCGTTTTGTTTATGGCTGTTGTGGGAGTAATATTGTTTGTAACGTCTACTGTCACAGCCGGTTGGTTTACAGATGATGACGGTGTAATCGGAATGGTGACTACGGCGCTTCGTATTGATGCATTCGCCCAGCCGTTTTTAGGCGCCGGGTTAGTTCTAGCCGGGGCCCTTCAGGGAGCCGGGGATACGAAAAGCCCCATGTACAGCACCGCCATTGGGATGTGGCTCATCCGCGTTGTCGGCGTGTATGTGCTATGTCTTCATTTGGGAATGGGAATTGCCGGAGTATGGATATCCATTGCAATTGATCTGGTTATCCGCGCCGTTTATTTGACTCTAAGATTTAACCGGAAAATGCGGGCAACAAGTCAAAGCTCACCTAGTAAAGTCTCTTTTTTTGATCACAAGGCTTAATTCTGCGTTGACAAGAGGGCGTCCGCAGACCAGCACCCTCTTTTACTTCAAACCGTGATCGCTTGTAGCATTCGTAACGCCTACACCTCAATGATGATCGGAAGAATCATCGGGCGGCGCTTCGTTCTCTCATACAGAAATTTGCCCAAGGTGTCCTTGATGGTGGACTTCATGATATTCCATTGGCCGAGATCAGCAGGGCTTATCTTCTGCAGAGTCGCGGACACAAGCTGATTGATCTCTTCCATCAGCGTATCAGAGTTCCGCACGTAGACGAACCCCCTGGAGATCGTGTCGGGATCATTCAGAATTCTGCCGTCACTTTGGCTAAGTGTGATCACGGTAATAAGAATACCGTCCGCAGACAGTTGCCTGCGGTCCCGCAGCACAACATTGCCGATGTCGCCGATTCCAAGGCCGTCCACCAGCATCTGACCGGCCGGCAAACGTCCTTGCCGGCGGACGACACCTCCCGCTGACTCGACAACCTCTCCATTTTTAAGGATAAAGATATGGTCAGGGTCCACGCCGACAGCCTCCGCAAGCATACGGTGATGATGAAGCATACGGTATTCACCATGAATCGGGATGAAATATTCCGGTTTCATCAGCGTCAGCATCAGCTTCAATTCCTCCTGGCTGCCATGTCCTGAAACATGCAGTTCACTGCGGGAGCCGTAGATGACCCTTGCACCCAGAATGTACAGGTTGTCTACAATCCGGGACACGTTGCGTTCATTGCCCGGAATCGGGTTAGCCGCAATCAGGACCGTATCCCCTGCTGCAATCTCAAGCTGCCTATGGCTTGCATTCGCTAAGCGGGATAACGCAGCCATCGGTTCGCCTTGGCTGCCGGTGCACAGTACAGCTATCTTTTCGGGAGGCAGCTTTGCCGCTTCTGCCGGCTCTACCAGCATACCTTCGGGCACTTGCAAAAAACCCAATTCTTGTGCAACTCCAACTACATTGACCATACTTCTGCCAAGCAAGACGAGGTGACGGCCGGTATGCCCGGCTGCATCAACAATCTGCTGCAGACGGTGCACATTCGAAGCGAAGGTAGAAACAAATACTCTCTGCTCCGCCTTCTGAAAAGCTTCTTCCATATGAGCTCCCACAAGCCTCTCGGAGGGGGTGAAGCCGGGTCTTTCGGCATTGGTGCTCTCGGAGAGCAGAAACTTTACGCCTCTTTTGCCGATTTCAGCCATTTTATGAATATCCGGATATTGCTTGTTCACTGGAGTCATGTCGAATTTGAAATCGCCTGTGTGTACAATAGTTCCCTCAGGAGTATCGAATACAACGCCCAGGCAATCCGGGATGCTGTGGTTGGTATTAAAAAAGGTAGTGGTGATCGAGCCGAAGTCCAGCCTGGAATCTCTATCAATACAATGCAGGATCGTCTGGCGCAGCAGGCCGTGTTCCTTAAGTTTGGTCTCGATCAGGCCAAGCGTCAGGCGGGAAGCATAAATCGGGATATTCAACTGCTTCAGCAAATAAGGGATGCCCCCGATGTGATCCTCATGCCCGTGAGTAACGATGAGCGCCCGTACCTTATCTATATGGTTCAATAAATAAGAAACATCAGGAATAATCAGGTCAATGCCCAGCATGCTCTCGTCAGGAAATTTAGAGCCGCTGTCAATGGCAATAATGTCATCGGCATACTGTACGATATACATGTTTTTTCCAATCTCGTTTACTCCGCCCAATGCCGCAATCCAGAGCTGCTTTCCAGACATCTTCATAGAGGTTCCTCCTTATGATCTCCCCCTTATTATGTATTCATTACCGGAAAATCATCCAGTCTGCAGATTAGAGGTTGATCTTTTCGACCATTGCGGCGACAATCAAATATATAACATTCCAGGGGAGGATCGAACGAAGTTGGATAGCACAAGCAACAATAGCAATACTTCCGCGCATGACATTATCGACCTGTGCCTGCTGGCTGGTAAAATCATGCTGCAAAGCGGCGCGGAGACGTACCGCGTAGAGGATACCATGAGCCGTATGGCCGCTTCGCTCGGTTTTCCCGGAGCGCACAGCTATGTAACGCCAACGGTCATTATGTTCACCACCAGCCGGACTGAGCCGGTGAAGCTGTTCCGCATTGCCGAGCGGACCACCGATCTGCAGAAGGTATCGGAGGTCAATGACATCTCGCGGCGGCTGAGCGAGCGCCAGCTCACGGCAAATGAGGCGCGTGAGCGGCTAAGCGTGGTGGACGATGCAGCCCATGCTTATCCGGCATGGATACAGATTGCCGCGGCTGCCCTGACCGGTGCATGCTTCACCGTTATGTTCAAAGGCAGCCTGTGGGATGCTCTTCCGGCCATCCTTGCATCCGGCATCGGCTTCGCAGCAGCAACCTATTTGCACCGGCTCGTACAAATCAGATTCTTCGCGGAGTTCACGGCTTCGTTCCTGATCGGCCTGCTCGCCTTCTTCTCTGTCAAGCTCGGCGTGGGACAGGAAATGGATAAGATCATCATCGGCTCCGTGATGCCGCTGGTTCCGGGACTGCTCATTACAAATGCAGTCCGTGATTTGATGGCCGGTCATCTCGTCTCCGGCCTTTCCAAGGGAGCCGATGCTTTTCTGACGGCATTCGCAATTGGAACTGGCATCGGACTTGTGCTGTCAATTTTATGATTCCCCACGTGAAAGAGGTTAGCTGTTCATGATTTTGCAATTGATAACCAGCTTTATCGCCGCTGCCACCTTCTGCATTCTGTTCAATGCACCGGCCCGGGCCTTGGTGCAGTGTGGATTTGCCGGAATGGTAGGCTGGATACTCTATCTTCAGCTCGACGAGCAATGGGACACGGTGGTTGCCACTTTTCTGGCTACCGTAGTGGTTGGAGTAATCAGCCAGATCTTCGCCCGCTCCTTCAAAATGCCGGTCATTATCTTCAGCGTAGGAGGCATTATCCCGCTGGTTCCGGGGGGACTTGCTTATGATGCCATGCGCAAATTCGTGGAAAATGACAACAATCAGGCCATCCAGTTTGCCGTCCAGGCGCTGATGCTCTCCGGGGCTATCGCTACCGGCCTTGTACTCAGTGAAGTGCTCGGGCAGATGTTCCGCCGGAAGAACGGCCGAAGCTCATAAGGAGCCGCATGCAGCAAGAGTGCTGCCGGCTCAGGCTCGCTACAGACACATACAAAGGCTGCCCACAGGATGATAAAAAATCACCGGTGAGCAGCCTTTGCACTTGTTCAGAACGATATTCCCCCGCAATTATTGATCAGACATGAGCTTAGCTATCGGCCCGCGGTTCACCACGGCTGATAATTTTGGAGTAGCTGGCAATATCCAGCCATCTGCCGAATTTGCTGCCGATTTCTTTGAAGAGGGCGCTTTGCTCATACCCATGCTTCGTGAAGAGCCGCCGGCTCGGTTCATTGTCCGCGCACACCGTAGCCACAAGGACGTGGAAACCAAGCTCTGCCGCACGCTCCTCAATGAAGCTCAATGCTTTGCCGCCAAGCCCCTGCCCCCCTCTGCCAGGCTTCAGATAGATGCTGATTTCGCCGGAGGTATCATAGGCCTGCTTATTCTTGTGTCTGGCAATCAGGACATAACCCTGCAGCTCTCCGTCCTGCAATATGGCATAGGACCTGAAGCGCGGATCACCGCTTAGCACCGACTCGCGCATGGCCGGCAATTCAAGCGGCTCTGTATGAAAAGAAACCGTCGTATTCAGCACATAATAATTATAGATATCTACGACCTCTGCCAGATGCTCTTCCCCAATCTCCACATAAGACAAGCCGCTTGCCGCTATTTCTCCCATTCTTAATCCTCCCAGATCGCCGTCTCCAATTGATCGACAAATTTACGCAGCTTTCCGGCGATTTTCAGATTAATCGCCCCGTTCTGATACATCATCTGCACGGTATTGCGCTGCTCCTGAATGGCCTGCAGCTTCAGCTCAAGCCTCTGGTCATCGACAACCCCATCCTTAATCCAGCCGTCCCCCTCGCTAAGCCGGGTCTCCATCTGCTCGTATTTGTCGATAACCTTCTGCGAAGCCAGCCGGTTCTCTTCATTCATCCCCGCGCTGACAGCCGCCACCGCTGCCTGGCACATTGAAATCTTCGCGACGCGGGCGCTCTCGGCATTCAGCGCCGCCTGCCGCCCTTCATCACCGTTCAGCTTGCCGGAGAACAATCCCGAGAACAAGCGCTGAATTTCGGTCAGCGAAAATTTGAATTGCGTATCGAGCCGCTTGCACATCAAGGCTTCCTTGTGGTCAATAAGCTCCTCCATCTTCGAGGCTACCGGAACAGCAATGGTTCCATTATCCAGCATCCGCCGAAGCTCCGAACGTTCAGCCGCAAGAGCGTTCCGCTTGGCCTGGACTCCGAGCTGGCGGAAATGCTCCGCTTCTGGATCATCTCCTGTTTTCCGCGCGCATAGCCTGTCAATTTTGTCGGTGAACTCCAGCAAGGCAGGCTGATTCATAGGCTGGGGATTCTCCGAGATCAGGCTGCGCAGCATGCTCATTCCCGCGTCAATCACAACCGATCTTGCCGTCAGCTCTGAATTGAGAACACGGGTCTCCACCACTACCGTCTCCTCCTTGTCCGCAAGCAGCGGAAGAAAGATGCTGGCAATAACCAGTGACATCAGGATGACGCCGGCCGCAAGGGCGATGATCAGATCACGCTGCGGAAACGGTGAACCATCTCCCAGGACGAGCGGAATCGAGAATGCCCCCGCCAGAGTTACGGCTCCGCGAACGCCAGAAATCGAAGTAATCAACTGCGACCTCAGCGGCGCCTTCTCCACCTTCCGCCTGCGGGTCTCCCATAAGGAGTATGCGTATACCCAGAGAAACCGCAGCACAATAAGCAGCGCCGTAATCGCCAGCACGTAACCGGCCACCATGAAATTGTTCAAGGAGCTGTCGCGGTAAATCACCTTAACGACGTCTGGAACCGACACGCCGAGAATCAGGAACACCAGACCGTTCAGGATAAGCAGCAGCACGGACCACGTGCTTGCAGATACAAGCTGCAGCTTGTATTGCGGAGACACGGCACGGTCCTTCTCAATGGCATACATCACACCGCCGGCTACGACCCCCAGAATGCCGGACACGCCGATTTCCTCACAGATCAGATAAATGATAAAAGGCGTGAGGATCTGCAGCAGCACATGAATCGTAACATCCTCCATCCCGAATCTGCGGATAAATACACTGAGGCGGATCAGCAGAAAGGAGAGCAGCGCTCCGGCGAGCAGACCGCCTGCCGCAATCAGCACAAAGCTGACCGTCGCCTTAGGCAATGAGAACACTCCGGTAACCGCCGCCGCGATGGCAAACTTGAAAGCAACCAGACCAGAGGCATCATTCATCAGCGACTCGCCCTCAAGAATCCGGTGAATGCTCTTCGGCAGATGCACCTTCCCGGCCAGCGCGCTGACCGCAACCGCATCCGTAGGAGACAGGATTGCAGCGAGTGCAAAGGAGACCGCCAGCGGTATCGAGGGAATCATCCAGTGAATGGCATACCCTGCCACAAATACCGTAACGAAGACCAGCCCCAGCGCCAGCAGCAGAATGGGCGCCCTCAGATTCCACAGCTCGTCGCGCGGTGTCCGCCTGCCGTCATTGAACAGCAGCGGAGCAATAAACAGCACAAAAAACAGCTCCGGCTCAAAGGACATATGTATTCCTGTAGGAACCATAGCGGCAATGACACCCAGTCCAATCTGAATCAGCGGAATCGGTACAAACGGGATGAACCGGTTCACAATATTGGATACCGCGATAAGTCCCAGCAATAAGAGCACAGCAAGAAAAGTCTCCAACCTCTCAACTCCCCGGTATATTTTTTTATTATTATAGCCTAAATCTCCCAAGCAGCAATAAAATGCTGTTATCTGGATTTCTCCCCTTCACCGTCCTCCTCATATACAAAAATCTCTTCAATACTTATCTTGAAGTACTTCGCAAGCTTAAAGGCCAGAATAATCGAAGGATTGTACCTCCCTTTCTCCAGCGAGCAGATCGTCTGCCGTGATACCTCCAACGCTTCGGCAAGCTCTTCCTGCTTAATGCCGCGCTGCTTACGGATGACTTCAAGCCTGTTCTTCATCACCGTGCCTCCTAAAAATGTAAAGCGAGCTTTACGTCGAGAATACCACCTGCAGCACAAAATGTAAAGCAGACTTTCCATAGAGCATCTAAATATTCACCACTTTGACTGTTGACAAAAATAATTATTTGTGATATAATAAATTATTTTGGTATTGAAAAAATAGATCAGACTCAGTATGATATGCATTAGCCTCACGGCATCACTCTTATCATTTATAACGGAGGGATACAATGCATATTGCCAAAGGAATTGAAATGCTTGAGATTTCCGTTCAGGTCATGGGCGGCACAGACACCTTTTACCCTACCCTGCTCTGGGACGAGAAATCCGCTGTACTGGTCGATACCGGGGTTCCGGGATTGGCACAGCGGTTCAAGGAGGCTCTCGCTGAGGCTTCTGTGCCTTGGGAGCAGCTCCAGACCATCCTCATCACGCATCAGGACCTTGATCACATCGGGAGCCTGCCATCCCTGCTGGATCTGGCCGGGCCTGGGCTGAACGTGCTGGCCCATGAAATCGAGCGGCCGTATATCGAAGGCGACAAGATGCTGCTTAAGATTACCCCGGAAGCACTGGCGGCAGCCGAGGCCAATCTTCCGCCTACCGTGCCGGAGGAATGGCGGCGCGCCTTCCTCCATGTGCTGGCCCACCCGCCCAAAGGAAAAGTAGATGAGACTCTTACCGGCGGAGAGCGGCTCCCCCTTGCCGGCGGAATCACTGTCATTCATACGCCCGGCCACAGTCCGGGCCATCTGAGCTTGTATCATCAGCCAAGCCGTACGCTGATTGCCGCTGATGCCTTAACCGTTCGAGGCGGTGAGCTATGCGGACCAGATGCAGCCGCTACGCCCGATATGGCAACTGCCCTCAGCTCTCTGAAGAAATTCGCCGATTTCGAAATTCGCCAGGTAATCTGTTATCACGGAGGGTTGTTCACCGGAGATGCCAACCGCAGAATCGCTGAGCTTGCCCAGGGAATTGTGTGAATAGCCTAGCATAACACCTATAAGTGAAGCTTTGGCTTCACGGCCCGCTTGGATACTTTATAGCGCAAAAAAAAGAAGCGAAGCCGGTCCAGCCGGTTCGCTTCTTTTTTATAACAGCCGTTAGTCTAATCAGGACTCGGATACTACCGTGAACCGCTCGCCGATATGCTGCGGCTGCTCGATCTCATCCACGATTGCAATGGCATAATCAGCATAGCTGACATAACTTTCGCCTTTGGAATTGGACAGCAGATGATCCTTGCCGGTCTCGTAGGCGCCTGTTCTTGCACCTACGGCAAAGTTGGCTGACGGGCTGACGAAGGTCCACTTCAGATCCTTTGTGCCTTTCAGAATCTCCAGATTTTTGCCCTGATTCAAGGCCGTCGGCTTCACGAAGTCAGGAAATCCCGGCGTATCCACTACTCTTACGGTTTTGGCTTCATCCACATACAAGCTTCCTGCTCCGCCCACTACAATCAAACGCGTGCCAGGTGCGTCCTTCAGCGCTTCAATCAGCACATTCCCCGCATCCACATGCAGATGCTCCTGCCCAAACGGGGCACCAAAGGCATTAACCACAACGTCAAAGCCCTTCAAATCCCCTGCAGTCAAAGCGAAGATATCCTTCTCTACTACAGCAGCCTTGCTGCCTGCCACTTTTGCGGCATCCCGCACGATAACGGTAACCTCATGGCCTCTGTCCAGCGCTTCCTTAGTGATCTCGCTTCCCGCCTTGCCGCTTGCTCCGATGACTGCAATTTTCATAGTTAGTTCCTCCTAAAGTTTTGTTAGCATACACTTCACGAAAGCTGCAAGATACCCTGTGCGATCTTCCGGTCAACATCCAAATTAAACTTCCGGCCCCAAAAGCATTCCGCACCCTTTTGCCGCATCCGTTCCTAATCTTCTGCCCTGAGCGTTCTCGGGAATAATCGAATGAAAGAAAATTTCGTCGCCGCAGAAGGAGTGCCTGACTAGTCTGACGTACCCCGGATTGCTGCCGCTGTGCTCCACAAACGACTACCAAATCTTTCACTTCAAGGCTTTACGAGCAGCTTAATGCCAATGTTCCACGGATCTGTAACCGTCACAACTCCATCGGCTTCACCAACCTTATACCCGGCCCCGCGCACCCGTTCAGCTACAGCATCACGCTCCTGAATACTCGGCAGAAGCAAAGTGAAATAGTCAATACCCGCCACATCGGACGGAGCCGCCGGAGCGCCTTGACCTGCCCACACATTCAGCCCCATATGGTGATGATACCCCCCTGCCGAGATGAACAAGGCCGAATTGCCGTACCGTGTTGTCACCTCAAAGCCCAGCGTATCCACATAGAACTTTTTGGCCTCACCAAGATCGCCTACATGAAAGTGAACATGCCCGATAACCGTGCCAGCAGGCAGTCCGGTCCAAGGCAGACCTTCAGAGGCAGCCAGCAGTCCTTCCACGTCCACCGGATCGGTGCTCATTACTACATTTCCTTCAGCATCATGCTTCCAGGCATCACGCGGACGGTCACGGTACAGCTCAATCCCGTTATTATCCGGGTCCTGAATATACAGCGCCTCACTGACAAGATGATCCCCTTGACCAACCTCAATATCTGAAGCAATCAGGTTGCGCAGCACCAGCCCCAAGCTCGGACGGTCCGGCACAAGGATAGCAAAATGGTACAGTCCGGCAACCGAATTTCGTCGCAGCACCCGGGCATTGTCAATCTCCCGCAATACCAGCAATACATGCTGGCCGTCAGCCGTCATTTCCACTTCGCGTCCTGCTTGGCGCAAAATTGTGAGTCCTACAACATTCTGGTAAAAAGCAAGAGAACGCTCCAAATTGCTCACTCTAATCTGCACAAGACCAATTTCCAGCTCTTGTGGCAGAGTTGCTGTTGCTGTCATGTCAATCCCTCCTGAATGTAAGCGGATCTGAGTGCGACCCGTTTATTATTGTCTAGTCTTAACCTCATTCAAACTTGCCATCCACAATTGTAACTGTTACCGTTACATATTAACTAACTTTAGTATAGTACCGCTCCATAAGTATGTCAATTACTTTCTTGAAAAGTATAAAACCCAACCGGAATTGGTCGGGCCGTACAATACAAACGATACTCATAACATGCGTCTCAGTCTTTTATTCCTCTATATTTAGCGGTTCTAAGCTCTCTGATATACAGCTCCAAATCCGGCATTTCCGATTCCACAGCCTGCTGCACAGCCAATTCAATGTTATAGGGAACTCTAACGAACTGTATGTTCAGCCGCCCCAAGGAACGGTTCCCGTAATTGCCCTCCAGCAAAACATATGAAGCCTGCGTGAGATCGAGCGGATTGCCGACACTTCCCACATTAAAAAGCGTCCTCCCCTCCAGATGCTGCAGGTATGCGTTATGAATATCCCCATATCCGGCTACATCTGCCGGCAAATCAGCCTGGCACAGCTCCGAGGACTGAAACAGCGACAGACGCTGCTCATACGCATCCCACGGTTGAACCCGTTCATTCACACTGCGCGGCGAAGCATGAAACAACCGGACGAACTTCCCGCTCATCCAGAATTCAATGGAGAACGGAAGTGATTTTAGATAATCGAGACGATTCTGCCCCAGCACAGCACTGTGCCACTTTACAACCTCAAGCCCGCTTGTTCCAGCGACGAATTCATCCCAGTTCCCCGTAACTACCTCCTCGCAATGCTCCCGGATCAGATCAACCGCCAAATCTGAATTCGGCCCTTTGCCGACGATATCTCCAAGACAAAGAATCCGGCTCACCTTACGCTCCTGAATATCCGCCAACACCGCCTGCAGAGCTGTTACATTGCCATGAATGTCAGAAATAATTGCAATCGTGTCCATCTATGTACCTCCGTTGCTGTCTAGTATGTAATGCTTGCTGCATCATTTATACACTTTAACACCATTATAGACTCTTTTCTCCGGGGTTGTTGTCAAGCGCCGTTATATTCAATAAGCCAGCAGTCTCTGTATTGGCCTTCATGCCATTCATGTTCCGGGAGCAGCTTTTTGCGCACAAACCCGTTCTTCTCATAGACTCTCAGCGCGCGGCGATTCCAGCTCTGCGGGTCCATCACAATCTTATCCGCATAGCCATACTCCTGCCGCTCTTCAGCTTCAATCGGATAGAACTGGATATATCCCACGTCCTGAGATTTGTACTGAACAATCCCGGGGGTCATCCCCTCCGGAACATCTTCATAAAAATGCTCCAGCACCATTTCCAGATCATGCGGACGGTCGCGGCCTTCATAGTATTCCAGCACCACCGGATCAGACAGCCATTTCACCAGCAGCCCCGCATCCTCAAGCTCCAGCCTTCTAACACAGAGTTCTTCATTATGATATAAAATCATTGCAGATACACTCATCTGGACCTCCCTTTATGAACAGCATGGAGTCAGTCTACTGTATTTGGAATATTGTGTAAAGGTATCCTCTATACAAAAAAAGTGACCCCGCCAACGTCCGGCAGGGCCAAGGTCTATATATAAGGGGGGTCATGGGATTACTATAAGCCCTGAAGCTTAAAGGCAGATGAAAAGCACATAAAGGTTTGCTGAAATTGTCGCATCCCCCCTCTAACAATAGAAAAGATCCCGTCGAGGCACGACAGGATCTAGGAAAAAATCTATCCACTGGGGGGTGGAGATCTTTAATATACTCCTCCAACCTTAAAGCCACATAAATTCTTCCTGAAATTAATCTTAAATTTCTATACGCAGGATTCAGGACACCGGAATCTGATTCACGATCTGATCGAGCGTGACCTCCTGCAGCACGTTCTCCATCGCCTTCTGTGCGCTGGAGAAGACCGGAACAATCGCCCCGGCAATATTTTTGCCGACCGAACATGCTGGGTTAGGATGCTCATGAACGGAGAACAGGGAGTTCTCCTCCACCGCATTCACCGCCTTATAAATCTGCAGCAGCGTAATGTCAGCCGCACTGCGTGTAAGCTTGGCCCCGGCTACACCGGGACGGACATCCACCAGTCCGGCCTTATGCAGCATACCTGTAAGCCGCCGGATCACTACCGGGTTGGTGTTGACACTGCCGGCAATCCATTCCGAGGTGCTTTTCCCTTCCTTGTTGCTGTCAATCAGCGTTAAAATATGAATAGCCACCGCAAACCGGGTGCTGATGTTCATGGAAATCTCTCCTTTGGTGCCTTTACAAAAGAACACAGTAGATGCAACAATAATAGTTACATTTCAGCCGGTTGTCAATCCCGCGAGAATTTCCATGACCTGCTCAGGGTATTTCTTGCTAAGCCGTGTTTTGCCGAGATTACTCTTCACAATCTTGATCATCCGCGCATCACCCGTCCCGGCATATCTGCGCAGCATAGCAAAACCGGGCTCCGGCTGGCCCGCAACAAACAGACTCAGGCTATACTCCAGACCCTTGGATAACACACGATAATGCTCCGGATCGGCTGGCTTCGCAGGCTCGGAGAGAATGCCTTGCATAATCTCGTCCGCCATTTCCAGGCAATACAGAACATTGGCCTCCGCTTTGAGCAACGGAGGGTGAGCGAGCGCCGCAACAAATGCTCGTTGCTCAAGTAATGTCGAATCCGGCCGCCAGCCCTCAAGCAACGGCTTTAGAAGTACAAAGTTAAATTCACCTATGTACTGCAGCCCCATCGCCGCCGCCTCGCGCATCCGCCACCTGGAATCATTCATCGCCGATTTCAGGAGCTCTTCGGACTGACTGCGCCGCCCTGCATCTGCATATGGATAATGGGCACCGCAAGCACATACGGCACAGAAAGGCAGAAATTCATGGGGATCGTTGGTCTTGGCGTCTGCCTCAGAGAGCTGTGCCCAGGCAGAGAGCAGCGCCCAAGCGGTGTCCGTCACTTCAGATGTACCAAAAAGCTTCGCAAAGCAGCCCGCCAGCTCCAGATTGCTCCTCGGCCCCGGCAGGTTGCTCTCTTGCAGCATATAATCCGTAAGCAGCGGCCATTGTTCCCGGTCACTCATCCACTGCTGAAGCGGCACTGAAGCATATTTATTCCCACTCATCCCGGTTCCTCCGATTCATCGCAATTTCACTGTGTGCGGACAACGCCCTGCAGCTCATAGGGATAGTCAATTTGCTTCTTCACATTAAGCATTGCGGCTTCTCCGGCCAGAAGCGACAAAACATAAAGCCCAAGATCAATGGAGGTCGAAACCCCTCCGCCTGTTATCAATTGGCCGTCCTGCACAACCCTCGACTTCACCACCTGAGCGCAATAAGGCTCCAGAAGATCATAAGCGGAGGGATGGGTTGTGGCAGCATGTCCCTGCAAAAATCCGGCCGCACCGAGCAGCAGTGAACCTGTGCACACCGATACTTTGTAAGGAACATCCCTTGCCCCCTGAAGCCATGCTATGAAAGGCTCGTCGTAGCGGAGCTTTCTCGTGCCCATGCCGCCAGGCACAAAAATCAGGTCATATTGCGACAGGTCCGGCAACACTTTGCCTATTTTGACGGTTAGCCCAAGCTCATCCGCCACTTCTTCCCTGACACCGCAGATATCCCACTCTAATCCGTGACCTGATTCGAATTGCCCCAGCCGGTGGATAACGTCATAGAAGCCGGCAAAATCCAGAAAAGTAACTCCGTCAAAAAGGATAAAGGCCATTCGCATTACATCCGCCTCCTTACAGCTATATGTACAGCTACTCGCTGTCGTATGCCTGCAAGGCCACAGGCAAAGCCTGGATAACCGCATTGCCTACAGCCGGAAGAGCAAGCAAAACAGCACTAATAATCTCTTCTCTCGTGGCCCCAAGCGCCTTGGCATGCTTCACGTGAAAGGGCAGGCCGCTCTCCAGCCGCACCGCTGCCAATACAGAGATATACGCAATCTCTTCTGTCTTCGGGTCAAGCCTGCTGGCGGCCTCCAGCTTGTGAACCGTCTCCATCCAAGCCTTCTGGTGTTCCGGCGCTTCCTTCATAAAGGTCATAAATGAATTGCTGACTTGCGGTAAATCCTCCATATGCTTTCCCTCCAGTTCTATTAGCTCGGCTTATGCGCTTGTCAGAATAACCGGTTTGCCCCTGGTCACTACAATCGTATGCTCGTACTGGGCTACGCGGCTGTTGTCCGTCACACTGAGCGTCCATCCGTCGGACTGCTGCTCCACAAAATCCGTTCCGGTGGACAGAAAAGGCTCGACGGTAATGACCTGGCCTTCTTTTAGAACAGTGGTATCACGCGGGTTATAGAATGGAAGAATCTCTTCAGGCTTCTCATGCAGGGATTTGCCGATACCATGGCTGCACAGATTGCGCACCACCCTATAGCCGCGTTTGCGCGCCTCCAGCTCCATCACTCTGCCGATTTCGTTAACCTTCATGCCCGCTCTGAGATGATTGATGACACTCATCATAGTCTCTTCGGTGCTGCGGCACAGGTGAACGATTGTCTCATTATAAGGAGGCAGTTGAAAAGAAACCCCGGAATCCCCATAATAACCGTTCAGTTCAGCCGAAACATCAATATTAATTAAATCTCCGGCCTGAATCACCCGGGGGCCCGGAATACCGTGCGCCACCTCTTCATTAATACTGATGCAGGTGTACCCGGGAAATTTGTAGGTAAGCTTAGGAGCTGATCTCGCTCCGAACTGCTCCAGAATCGCCGCCCCGATCCCGTCAAGCTCAGCGGTAGTCATGCCGGGCTTCACCTGTCTCCTCATCTCGGCAATGGTATACCCTACAACTTTGCCGGCTGCTCTCAGCCCCTGCAGATCCTGTGCAGTATTGCTCGTCATAAGCTCTCATCCCTCTCGGTTCAAATCAATTTCGCACTCCAATTATAGCAAGCTTGTGAAGAAAATAACATGAGCAGCCGGGTCAGGGCTTCCCTGGAAGCTCCAAAAAAAACCAACCTGCTGTAGAGCAACAGATTGGCCTTTAGAAGCAGACAGACTATGTAAGGAGAGCAGCCTGATATGCTGTTTTAGCTAATAGCCCCTACCGCTCTCAGCCACGCATCGGTAATGAGCGCATGTCCGGCTGGGGATGGATGCACGCCATCCGGCGCCCAATGTGCAGATTCCGCCTTAACGGATGCCGCAGCGAACAGGCCGTCGAGCGGAACCAGCAGAGCACCGTATTCGCGTGCCAGCTCACGTACCACATGGATTTTGGGGTCCAGATCCTGGCGCCAGCCCTTGCGGTCTTCTGGAACAGGCAGCACAAACGGCTCAATCAGAACCAGCTTGGCATTTGTGGCTTTCTTAGTACGTTCGATCAGGTCGCGGTAGGAAGCTTCGAACTGGGCGGCTGTAGTTTCCTCACCGGAATCAAAATGGCGCCAAGTATCATTAATACCGATATAAATCGAAACTACAGTTGGCTTCAGCTCCAGACAATCCTTATCCCAACGGTGCTGCAGATCAACCACCCGGTTGCCGCCGATTCCGCGGTTGATAAAGGTCAGCTTCTTCTCAGGGAACTGCAATCCAAGCCGCGAGGCAATCATCAGTGCATAACCTACGCCAAGCGAAGACGGGTCCTCGTAATTACGTCCCCAATCTGTGATGCTGTCGCCCTGGAACAAAATGATATCGTTTTCTTGAAATTCCATGCTGAACATCCTCCTATGAAATATCTGGCATATATAAACAAATTCATTATAGCAAATAGATGTACGCAGAGCACCTATTGAACGAAATCAATGTCCGCAGCTCTGAACCTGTTCAATTCCGCTTCAGCGGCAAGATGAGCTTCTTTCAGCTCCGTGCCTCTTCTGAAATAAAGGGAACGCACGAAATTTTTGCAGTTGACCCGGTTGATGTATTGGCTGCGGCTTCTGGGCTGGCTGCCGCAGGCTGCAAGGCTGGAGAGCCATTCAGCTATTTGCTCCCGTGCAAGCAGATTGTGCCGGAGCATCGTATCCACGATGGTCGCCATCCGCTCATCCTCTTCATCACTGAAGATATGCGCACCGTTCTGCAGCATGCCCCGGACCGCTTCAAGCACCTCAAGCTGTACCCGCGTATCGCTTTCCGGACATTGCACCAGCTCATCGAGCGCATCCGCTCCGTGAGCCGCAGAGTGGGCCCAGCCGCCTTGTTCTACAAAACCGCGCAGGTCCCGCTCTTCGGTATAATAGCGGAGCAGAGCAGTCTTTAGCTGCTGAAACTCGCCGGCATTCAGAAAAGGCTGCTCTCTATGCCGCTGTAAAATAAGGCCAATAACCAGTGTCGTGAAGGTTCTGGTAAATACCGTTTCATCTCCCAGGCCCCCAATGCCGTAGAATAAATGCCGCTTATCCATCAGCACCGTCAGAATGCCTCGCAGCTCATCTGTGGTGAAGACCCTCTGCTTCAGAATCCATTCATAAAAGGTCGGATAGATCAGCTCGTCCCGCAGCTCCGGCTGAGGGTCTCCGATATACTCCAGCATCAGACGGAGGTAAGCCTCATGCTGTTCGCCTTCACGAAGCTTGTACTGTTCTGCTTCTATCCTAATCAAATTGTCCATTAACCCGGTTCTGATCTCGTTCATTATGTCACTCCTAACTAGCCAGCAGTTGCTTTACAGCTCAATTCAGTTTAATTTGGCTTTCAGACATTTACTATGAATATTTACACACGAGATGTCTGCAGAATATCACAAAAAAACCTCCAAGCTCACTCCACCTTGTAACTTCAGGTGTTGTCGGGTGTCTGCTTGGAGGGTAATTATATCTTTTAGTACGCCAGGCTGAAGAGGCCTTTGATGTGGGACAAATAACGGATGTTGCTTGCTTCCTTCATGAGCGTTGCAGGCAGGCCCTTCAGCGGGGTTGAGCTGGCGCCGATAATGGCTACCCCGTCTTTGCGGCCCAGACTGGCAAGCGTGCCCGAGTTAATTGGGCTGAAGGTTTCCGAGGTGCTGTTATTCAGATACGCGTACAGGTTATAACCGATCAGCTCGCCCATCTGCCAGGCAATTTGTGCTGTAGGCGGATAAGGACGGCCGTCCGGCGCGAACACAACGGCGCTGTCGCCCGCTACGAATACATCTGGATGAGATGTGGATTGCAGGAAGTCATTGACTGTTGCCCGTCCACGGTTCACTTCAAGACCGGATTCGCCGACCAGCGGATTTCCCTGCACCCCGCCGGTCCATACGAAGGTGTTCGCAACAATTTGCTGGCCGTCCTTCAGGTCAATCACATTTCCGGCAACATTAGTAACAGGAAGACCCGTTAAGAACTGAACACCACGGGCGGTCAAGCTTGCTGTCGCACGCTCAATCAGATGATCCGGCAGCACCGGAAGAATCTTCGGACCTGCTTCAACAAGCAGCAGCTTAATTGCCTTGGCATCAACACCATAACGTTTGGTCAGCTTCGGCAGGACATCGGCAATCTCGCCCACCAGCTCCACACCGGTCAAGCCGCCTCCGCCAATGAGAATCGTTGCGTCGGCAGGATTTTTTGTTTTGGCATATTCACGGATACGGTCTTCGATATGCGCATGGATTTTATTCGCGTCGGCAGCGGATTTAAGCACCATGCTATACTCTTCCAGACCTGGTATGCCGAAATAAGCGGTAGTGCTGCCAAGCGCCACAACAAGCGCATCATACGACAGCGACGTGCCATCGGACAACTGCACCTGCTTGCTGTCTACGGAAAAGGATTTCACCTTGGCAATTTTCAGGTCGATATCCTTCCCGGCAAACAGCTTGGTCAGCGGCATCGCAACGGCCCCCTCCGCAATACTGCCTGCTGCAAGACGATGAAGCTCGGTAATAATCTGGTGGGTCGGATACTGATTGACAACTGTGATTTTGGCTTCAGCTTTGCTCATATATTTGCGCACGTTAATGGCGCTCAGGAGACCGCCGTACCCTGCGCCCAGAATAACGATATGTTTTGACATAATATTTCCTCCGTCCTTATTGTTGTGGATTGCGTTCGCCGCTGATTTGCAGGTATGCGTTCATAAAGCGGAGCATTTTCTGCACCTGCGGGTCCTTGATCATGCGCATCATCCCGAACAGGCTGATCGTTTCACTGCTCTCATTTGCACGGTCCTTTGCTTCGATCACATTAGCCGCCATTGTTTTTACGGAATCTACCACAGGCTCAGCCAGTTCTTTAATAGCGCCTACAGTATCACTCTTCAAAACCTCATCCGTTGCAACAGCCTGCACGAAATCAACCGATTTGCTCAAGACACTGACAAGCTGCGTGATCTGGGGCAACTGCTCCACCAGTGTCGTTAATGATTCCTGAACCTCGGGCTTCAAGAGCTGGTCTAGAATATCTTCTTTGGTTAGAGCTTGTGTTTTTGTAATTGTTTCTGACATATCGAACGCTCCTTTGTATTAGCTTTGTCTCATAACGATTAACAGACTGCTAAATCAATGTGATTATTATAACACTGTTTATGTAATGAACGTCACAATCTTTTTGGTTATTTCACCTTATTTTGTGATTAAAATCACTTCTTTTCTGTGTTTTTTGATTAACCCCTTGTTTTTATGTGAAAATTCACACTTGTCGTATTTTTGATCATTGACGGGGTGCTATAGCTGTGCTATCTTGAGTAAGTAACATTTAGTAAGTTCATTAATTAATATCAGCAATTAATAATTAAACACTACATATCCAATGGAGGAATACACATGAGTACTTTTTCAGAACTGGTTCAAGCACGGAGATCGGCCAATAATTTCATCGAGGGCGTTAACATCCCTCAGAATGAGCTGGAGGAAATGTTCTCGCTGGCCCGTCTGGCCCCATCGACATATAATTTGCAGCACGCCCATTACAAGGTTGTTGCCGATAAGGACTTGAAGGAGAAAGTCCGGGAAGCCGCCTATGGCCAATACAAAATCCATACCGCTTCAGTCGTCATTATCGTGCTCGGAGACAAAAACGCTTATCTGAAAGCGCCGGAGATCTATAGTGGCCTCAAACTGCTCGGGGCACTGAGCGAAGATGACTTTGACCGCACAATCGAATCCATCAACAGCGCTTACAGTGGCAATGATGCCTTCCAGCGTGAAGAAGCGATCCGCAATGCTTCCTTGTCGGCCATGCAGTTCATGCTGATTGCCAAGGACAAGGGCTGGGATACCTGCCCGATGAGCGTTCCTGAAGCAGCAGTCAAGGAGCTGCTCGGCCTGCCGGACAATCTTATTCCAGTCATGATGATTACAATTGGCAAAGACAACAAGCACAAAATCAGACCACGCGGCTATCGCAAGCCGGTAAATGAATTTGTGGAGTTCTTTTAATAATTGATTGATGTATTTCTTAAAAGCGCAAAAGGGTCTCCCGGCAATAACGCCGGAAGACCCTTTTTACAGTTCATAACGATGGGAGCTGCAAGAGCTGCCCCCTCTATACTTTGCGGAAACGCCACAGGACACTTTGGAAATCTCCGTGCAGCGCGGGCAGCGGCAACCCTGCATACATGAGATGGTCTCCGCCATATACGCCCCCGCCCTCAAGCCACTGGTAATCAGCCTCTGGATCAAGACCCTTGAGGCGCAGATGGCGCAGAGCATCATTAGGCTCGGCCAGCGTGCGGACATATACGGCTACAGCTTCGGATTTATCCTCGGCAGCGATCAGCCACGCTGTTTCATTGCCTTCAAATGGACTCAGCAATCTGTACTGCTCTCCAAATTGCACAAGCGGACGCAGTTCCTTATATAGCGCTACCTGCGCCTCCACTGTTGCCTTCTCATCTGCCGAAAATTTCGTCAGATCCAGCTCATAGCCGAAATTGCCCGACATTGCCACATGACCGCGCAGTTCGAGTGAAGTATTGCGGTGAACCTGATGGTTCGGCACTGCCGACACATGGCTGCCCATCGCGCTCAGCGGATAGACCATGCTTGTTCCGTATTGGATTTTGAGCCTGCTGACTGCATCGGTGTTGTCGCTTGTCCAGGTCTGCGGCATGTAATAGAGCATGCCCGGGTCAAACCGTCCGCCGCCGCCGGAGCAGCTCTCGAACAGCACCTCCGGGAATTCCGAGGTAATTCGCTCCAGCACACTGTAGAGACCCAGCATGTAACGGTGAGCCGTTTCCCGTTGTCTCTCCGGCGGCAGCAGTGCGGACCCGATTTCGGTCATATTGCGGTTCATATCCCATTTCACATAGGTAATCGGCGCGCTGCGCAGCACATCTGCAATCCGGTCGCCAATTGCCCGGCAGACATCCTCCCGCGAGAAATCCAGCACTAGCTGCATCCGGGCCAGCGTTCTGCGGCGCTGCGGCACATGCAGGCACCAATCGGGATGCTGGCGGTACAGCTCACTGTCCGGGGAGATCATCTCCGGCTCAAACCACAGGCCAAACTGCATATCCAGCTTGTTCACCCGCGCGGCCAAATCCGCAAGACCCTCAGGCAGCTTCTTTGGATCGACAAACCAGTCGCCAAGCGAGCTGCGGTCATCATCACGGTGTCCGAACCAGCCGTCATCCAGTACGAACAGCTCCATGCCAAGCTCACTGCCTGTTCGGGCAATATCTTCAATCTTGGCAGCGGTAAAATCAAAATATGTAGCTTCCCAGTTATTAACCAACACTGGTCGCGTACGGTCGCGGTAGGTTCCACGGGCCAGACGTGTGCGATACAGCTTGTGATAGGTTCTGGACATCGCACCAAGCCCCTCCGCCGAGAAGACCAGCACCGCTTCCGGGGTCTGGAACGACTGGCCCGGCTCCAGCAGCCAGTTGAAGTCAAAAGGATTTATGCCAATGGACAAGCGGGTAGTCTTATACGGCTCCACCTCGGCTTGGGCGGTGAAGCTGCCGCTGTAGACGAGACTGACCCCGTACACCTCTCCATGATCCTCATCCGCTCCCTTGGAGAGCAGGGCAAGAAACGGATTGTGGGCATGGCTGCTCGCCCCCCGGCGGCTCTCAATGCCCTGCATGCCGGGAGCCAGCGCTCTGCGCTCCACATAACGCTCCCGTGCCCACGAGCCTGACAAGTGCAGCAGGTCATAGCTGGAGTCGCGCAGGTCCACACTCATGCTGAGTCCGCGCAGCAGCTTCAGCGAACCTGTACCCTCATTCACAAAACGCACAGAACGCGTAATCGCATTCAGCCCGACAAATACAGTGTAGCTCAGAATAATCCGCAATCCGGCAACAGCATCAAGCAGCTCCAGCTCCAGCGTTTCGGCCTCGTCCTCATGCTCTGTATAAGTAGCCGGAAGTCCTTCAAGAGCGGCTTTGCCTTTATAGATGCGGTGCTTGTCGTACACTGCCTCGGAAGCCGTCGTTCCATCACCAGCCTGGATTTGGTAGGCGGGATGGCGGAAATCCCCAACCCCGTATGACGGGTATTCCTGGGCAATGGTGTCATACGAGATCGACATATCCTCCGGAAATGGACTTGGCGAGAAGGAGCACCGCTCTGTGAGCTGCAGAATGGCGGACAACCGGGTTGCCCGAATTTTCCTGCCCCAATATACATGCGCCGGAATGCCGGCCGGCAGCAGTTGAATAACATAGCTGGTTGCGCTGCTCTGAATATGAAAGATACGTTCCTCAGAAAAATATTGAATGCCCATCTGTTCCTCCTAAGATTTTGTTAGCAATAAGCCACATAAATTCCCTCTACAAACTCAGTTTTGTTAGCATATGCTAAGTATATAGTGAAATCGCTTTTATTTCATCTATGCGGGCAATTCATTTGGCATATTGCAGGATTGCAATTGCAGCCCGTTCCCGGCGTTCGGCATCCTCGCTATACAGAGCAGTCTTAAGAACAGCGAGCGCTTCGGCTAACGTCTCCTCATCTACTTTTCCTGCCTTATCTCCATTCGTATTGTCCTCCCCCGACAAGCCTGTAATCCACAAATCAAGCTTTGCCCCCGGCAGCGGCCCTGTGTACTGTGAGACAAGCACCTCCCCCGTCATCCAATCTCTTACAGAAGGATTAAGCTCAGCAAAGGGTACGCTCTTCAGCCAGGTCACCCCCCGCCGGTGGCAGCGTCCATCTTCGGGATTATCAGAAGCCTCATCATAGAAATAATCACCCAGATCGCCCAAATACGCCCACTGTTCATCCGCCATCAGCACGTAATCCCCATCCTGCATGTTATGTACAAAAAGCTCCAGGCTCTCCAGGTCTGCTTCCAGCTCCCGCCCCTGATCCGCACCGTTCTGAATCAGCCTTCTGCGGATTTCCTCTCTGTCCACGTTATCCAGATCACCGATGCCTGTACATCCCATACAGATATAGTTATCCTGAAGGAACTCTTGTATCCGCTCAACATAAAGCGGCTGTGTCTTGATCTGAAACAGTTTCATAGCTCTTCCTCCTCCTGCCATCCTTTAACCTTAGGCTATACGGAAATTATACAACAAAAAACCAAGTAAACAGGCGCATAATAGCGCTTACATTAGAATACAATCAGAAATTTGCCCAAATTTAAAGTATTCGCCTTTTTACTAATCTGCTGTCCGGGGGTATAATTCAGGTATCAACTCAAGGAACCATACACTGCAGAAAGGGGCAACGGCGGGCAGCTACAATCGCTTCGCGGGGTCACTTTGGCAGATGTACTCCCTGAGCTTGAGACTATATCTTTGATCCTGTCGGTAAAGCTTTCAATCCATCCCGGAACGCTATGGTGCGGGCTTCCTAAAGCTCAAGTGTTGAATCATCAATCCAATCGTTACCAGGGGATGAATTAGAGAAGATTTAACGGGCAGGATAGGCAAATCAACTGCCGCCTCGGACCGATTTCTACCCGGCTGAGTACAAAGGATAGGATAAGGAGTCTGAGAAGAACATGGGTATAGTGGTTACAGCATAAACCTCTACTATTGATGAGTAATCAATAATGGAGGTTTATGTGTGTTTGGGACTCTTTTTAAGAGATATGATAAGTGCTGAAATCCCCGCGGAACTTACAGCTTCTAATCATCTCCTGGTACTCTGCCCGCTTGTCGGGGCCTTCGAAATCATTTAGATGCCAGGTGATCTTCGCTGTGTCCACCCTTTTGCAGATCTCTTCAATATAGATTTTATCCACCTCCGCGAAGGAAAATCCGAATGAATAGATGCTGTCAACGGACGATGTAAGCCCCTCAAAAAAATGCTTGTGCTTCAGCATGGCGCCAGCGGTATTTTTCCGCAGCAGCTTCTGAATTTCCTGCAGTCCTTCTTCTGAACCCGTATACATCTCCATATTCGACTCGTAATAATCTTCATCATTGCCATGTCCAACCAGCAGGTCGCCTCCTTGCTCGCCGTGGATATGACAGACATTTTTCGCCTGATACAGGATTTCCAACGTTTTCGTGTAATTGAACGTCAGAAAATGATCTTCTTCTTTGTTGATAAGTGCGGCAAAATCATCTTTGCTTGGAATTTCGTCAATATCCTCAATCGTATCTACCCAATCGGTAAAATAATCAGTAATGCTCCGGGTGGGCTCGATCAGACTATTTACCAAATCTTCAATGTTGAACGCATTCTTGCTGTACTCCGGATCTCCGTCTTCATCCAGTTGCTCTTCGATACTATCAATCCATTCGCTAAGGTCTAAGACACCCAATGAAGTCTCAAGATCACTCCATTTATCCGCATCAGGCTCGACATCCGATATTAGCCGAAGCAAGTAGGATACCGTATCAACATCATCATATACCTCCTCTCCACGGGGCATTGTTCTACTCTCGGGTACTGTAAAATTGTCACCGGCCGATTCAGGGTACTCCTCTTTCAGGTATTGATGGAAATGCTCATAGGATGTCTTCATTCTGTGCGCCAAATCAAATCCGTTTCCCACAATAAACAGCTTGGCCACTGCAACTCCTTCTTTCCGTAATATAAGGGGTTTTCATAGATTCAATCACACTTATTATCATTATGTTATTATCTAGTTGTTAAAATCAATATAATCCCGTTCTCTACTTTTGTCAACCTTCGCCAGCAACTTAGAGAACGGGCAGCCCAGCCAGCTCCTGCTTCAAAAATTGATACAGGCTCCGGCTGGCCGGATTCAGGGGGTAATCAGCCATTCGGCAGGCGATGCCGCAGGTCATATCCACAGCTTGTCCTTCCAGCTTACGGAATACAGTTCCGGCTGGTACGGGGTGAAGTGTAACCTCCGGCACAAGCGCGATTCCGAGCCCGCTCTCCACGTAGAATTTCAAGGCAGACATACTGTTGATTTCCATCGTGTCCAGCGGCGGGCCGGCAGATTCCTGCAGCACGCTTTCGAGTTTTTTGCGGTAAGGGCAATGGGGTGCGGTAATCAGCAGGCGGTGTCCGCGCAGATGGTCTGCAGTGATCCTCACCTCTGAGGCCAGAGGATGCTCCTCAGGCATTAACAGCACGAACGGCTCCGTGAACAGCGGCTCAAAATACAGCTCCTTTCCCAGCTCCGGGGCCGAGCACAGCACAAGATCCAGCTCTCCGTGAAGCAGCCGCTCACACAGAGCGCCCGAACCGGATATATCTACGGACAGCTCCATTTTGGGAAACTGAGACATGAATTTGCGTAAGATTACAGGCAGCCGGTAGCTGGCCGTAGGGTCGGTTGCACCTATACGCACACTCCCCGCTTCACCTGATTGCAAGTCGGCCAGGCTGCTATGCAGCCGCTCCATATCCTTCACAATGCGCAGGCTCTGCTCGTAAAACAAGCGCCCGGCTTCAGTTAAGCTGATGCCTTTGCCGCGTTCAAGCAGCTCAACCCCGAGATTCGCTTCCAGCTTCTGAATTTGCATTGTGACCGTCGACTGGGCATAATTCAGCTCCTCCGCTGCACGGTTGAAGCTTCCGGTACGGACGATGGCGTGAAAGGTTTTTAATGTTTTCAGCTCCAGATAGATCCCTTCTTTCTGCTTCAATTCAAATAAACTCTGCAATTCAAAATAATTGAACACATTCTTCATTACATTCAATTATACAAAATTAAAAAAGCTATATAAAATACTCTATGTAGCTGGCCGCGCTTCCCTTCATGGCACTATCTGAAGATGAAATTCCCAACGGTGATAGAGGCAATCAATAGGCTGTATCTGGAGATAAGCTGTCCGTGGAGTATAAGCGGATTGGGTGGGATTGTACTTTCTGCAATAGAATATCCATTATTCTGTGATGAATGGCATTCTGCTGTATTTCGTACAATAGATTTCTATACTATGGGTCAAAAACAGGTTGTCGGCTCAATTTGACTGTACAAACTGCAATAGAATCTGTTTTCCGGCCGATTCAGAGAGGATCTGCTGTAGAAAGTGCAATTGAATGCTTCCTAATGATCTCAAAAGAAATTGGGAAAGCAGCCGTGCTACAACGAGGCCGCGAGAAAGCCGGTTCCGCTCAACAGATTGTTACTTCAAAGCTAATTGCAAATAAGCACAATAATTCGAGGAGTGAATGAACATGGAATTGTCAGGCAAAGTGGCACTTGTAACTGGTGGAGGAACGGGCATTGGCAGGGCAACCAGCCTTGAGCTGGCTGAACGCGGAGCTATCGTCGCCGTTAACTATTCCCGTTCGGAGGCGGAAGCACTGGAAACGGTCCAGATGATCATTGACCGGGGAGGACAGGCTATTGCCGTACGCGCGGACGTATCTAAGGATGCCGAAGTGCGGAACATGGCTGAACAGATCGCCGGAACCTTCGGAACCATTGATCTGCTTGTGAATAATGCCAGTATTACGAGGCACCTTGCCATGAGTGATTTGGAAGCAGTCACGGAAGAAGTATGGGATGATTTGTTTGATGTGAATGTCAAAGGCATGTTCTTTTGCGCCCGGGCCGCAGCGCCGTATATGAAAAAGAACAAGCAAGGCGCCATCGTTAATCTCGGCAGCATCGCCGGAGCTACCGGAGCAGGCTCCTCCCTTCCCTACGCGGTATCCAAGGCCGCCGTGCATGGGCTGACCAGATCCCTGGCCCGCGCGCTGGCCCCCGACATCCAGGTCAACTGCATAGCACCGGGCGCTGTCGCCACCAGATGGTGGGCAGGCCGCGAAGAGCAAATGAACCGGCTCGCCCCGAATCTGCTGCTGCAGCGCATTGCCACCCCGGAGGATGTTGCCCGGTTCATTTGCTCTGCTCTGGAGCAGGAGGCGATGACGGGGCAGATCATTACAGTAGACAGCGGGCAAACGCTGTAATGTTGTTGTTTTAAAAAAGTACGTATATCATATAAAAAAACGAAGGGCATCCCAAGCCGCTTGATGGCTTTGTGGGACACCCCTCGTTCGAATTGCCGCTAACCCTTCAGCTTAGGAAGGTTCATTCCCCCACACAAGACTGCCGGAAATGTAGGCCGGAGCCTTGCTCCAGTCTGCGTAGCTGTTATCCGTAGAGTCGAAGGAATAGTCGTCTGTCTGCGTGTAAGTGGTCCAGTTCGACTTTACGGCCTGCATCTGGATATCAACGCTTGCACCTGCTGCCAGAGAGCCGGCGGCGCTTGTAAATCCAATCTCCACATAATAATCCGCGCCGGTCTTGGCCGCAGGCATTTTAACAAAAGTTCCGGTCACATTCGCACTGCCCACCTGGGACCAGTCACAGAAGAAGTTCTGTGTCTGCTCACCATCAATCGTGTAATAGTATCTTATCTTCACGTCTGACAGGGAGATGCTGCTTGTCCCTGTATTGGTCAGCTTGAATTTGGGATTGATGGATTGTACGGACGCTGTCTTATTGCCATTGAACATCTGCACTTTAACCGCGCCAGCCGGTGCAGCGGTTGTATCCACGACAGCGACGGCGAGCGAAGCGGCTGCTCCGGCGCTGAAGTTGAAGCTCAAGGTAGTTGTACCCGCTGCTTGCGCGGCCAGATATTCCTTCTTCAGCGTTACGGTCGTGCCGCTGACGGTATAATCCGTTCCCGCCGTCAGCGTTGCCGTTCCGTTCTTGATCGAGCTTAAGGTATTGCCGTTCAAGGTCAACGTGACTGGAATATCTGCCTGATTGGCCGTTTTCTTATCGAAGCTGGCGGTGGTCGGCGTGATGGCCGAATTTGCCGCTGCGGTGGTATCAACAACCGTGACGGTAAGTGAAGCGGCAGCTCCGGCACTGAAGTTAAAGCTTAAGGTAGCCGTACCCACTGCTTGCGCGGCCAGATATTCTTTCTTCAGTGTTACGGTCGTGCCGCTGACGGTATAATCCGTTCCCGCCGTCAGGGTTGCCGCTCCGTTCTTGATCGAGCTTAAGGTATTGCCATTCAGGGTCAGAGTGACTGGAATATCCGCCTGATTGGCCGTTTTCTTGTCAAAGCTGGCAGTAACCGGCGTGATGGCTGAGTTAGCTGCTGCGGTGGTATCGACAACAGTAACGGTCAGCGATTTTGCCGCCCCTGCACTGAAATTGAAGCTCAGCGCGGTCGTACCCACGGCTTGGGCGGCCAGATAAGCCTTCTTAATGGTGACCGCGGTTCCGCTGACGGTATAATCCGTTCCGGCTGTCAAGGTTGCTGCTCCGTTCTTGATCGAGCTCAGCGTATTGCCATTTAAGGTCATCGTTACTGCAATATCCGCCTGGTTCGCGGTCTTCTTGTCAAAGCTAGCGGTGGTTGGTGTGATCGAAGCGCCGGTAACAGGCGTATTTACCGGATCAGCGTACAGCGTCCCCCGGCCGTTCGTTCCGAGATAGACCCGTCCGTAAACTCTTGGATCTCCTGTAATCGCCATGTTGATTTTGGCATATTGATGGGCATCATCGTTGATCCGTACCCATGACGCGCCTGCATCATCTGAACGGAAGACACCTCTGACTCCGTCGATCTTGGCTACTGTATACAGCGCCATATAGGTCTGACCCGGAGCGGCCATTCCATAGCCAATCAGGTCGGCTTCTTCAACGTTCGACAGCTTGGTGAAGCTCGCTCCTGAGTTGGTGGAGTGCCACAAGCCATATTTATTCTCGACTGTATTGCCGCCGGCAAACCAGATATCCCCTTCAATTCCCGGCACGGCCTTCATGCTGATCTGAGCCTGATTCGGCTGCAGTCCGCCTACGTTATTGGTTGGGAACCCTGTCGCCGCTGAAGCATTGAAAGTAGCCCCTCCATCAACGCTGACATAGAAGGTTCCAGCATAGAATGCATAGAATTTATTGGCGTTCACCCGGTCAGAAGCTATTTTGGCTCCTGCCGGAACCCCGGTGCTGGCTGTCCAGGAATTACCTGTAGTTTTGGAGTAGTAAACCCCGATATCCGAGGTGCTCCACAGGATGGAATTACCGCTGGCGGATACAGCAACCTGCCCTTGCCCCGCAGTGGTCTTCGAACCGTTCGAAGGCTCGCCGTTCGGCATGTACCAGTTCACACCGCCGTCGTTGGAGATGCCGATAGATTTCATGCTCGGTGTTTTCTCCTTATCGGCTCCGCCTACCCGCACCACGTAAGAAGGACTCAGCTCCGCATAATCAATGCCTGTCGTAGTCGCCCATGACGGACTCGTCTGGAACTTGACCGGCGCCTGTGTCAAATCCTCATACCGGAAGCCGGAAACGTCGCCAAGCGCCGTGATCAGATGGGCCGTTCCCGTTGGAGGGCTAATCAGGCCAAGCACGGCGGTTTCCTCCACCCCTTTGGCCATAACCGAGATATTAACCTTGCCGCCGGTATCCCATGAGGTCAAATTATTCGATCCGTAGATTGTAGCTCCCGTTCCGTACAGCATACGATTCGAATTGAACGGGTCAATCTCCAGATCGCCCATCATCCAGCCGAGCTTAGGAGACGGATCAAGCGATGTAGAGTTGGTGACACCATGATTGAGCCAAGGTGCTGCGGTAATGTCCATAGCGAATTTATAGGTCCGCTCCGGATAACCGTTCCAATCCCAGATCCGGCTCCAGGTTGCGCCGCCGTTCGTGCTGCGGAAGATCACCTCATCCGGCCACCAGGCATTCAGGCTCGATACCATAAGTGTGTTCGGATGCTGGGCATCCAGCGCCAGTCCGCCGAAGCCATACCAGTTATCCGTACCGGTGGATGGGCTGATGTTCGTCCAGGCCCCGCTGGCTGTGTTGAGCTTCCACACCTCGCCTTTGCTGCCGTCATACGGTCCTACTCCATTGCTGTAGGTAATATATAGATCACCTGTGGAGGAGAGCTCGCCATGATGGGGAAGATAGCCGGTAGGCTGCCCGGGAATTGCCGTCCACGTTGCTCCGCCGTCGGTGCTGCGATAGACGCTGCTTGCCGTATCTGCAACACCGACATAGATCGTTTGAGTCGCATTGCCGGCAGTCCCGGTCTTTTTATCAAAAGTAATCCAGGATAATCCAACCAGATCATTGCCATAATCAAGCGTCGGGTTCTGAATATAGGTGCCCACATTCGGGAAGGAGCTTACCTTCGACCAGGTCACTCCAGAGTCTGTGCTCTTCCACAAGCCATTGCCGCTGCGCGCTCCGAAGAATAGGATGCTATTCTTGTTCGGATCAATAACGAGGCGTTCACCCGCCGACCGGCCGGGCATGTTGCCCCCTACCTTGAACGGCAGCGCGGTGGATTGCCAGGTGTTCCCCCGGTCGTTCGAGCGCATGATCTGCCCGTTGCCATCCCAGCTATTGGTATAGGTTCCTGTAGCCATGTATACCTTGTCCGGGTTAACGGGATCGGTAGCCAGCGCATCGACACCGTTCTTGTTCCAGTCTACCCAACCTACCGCATCACTGATGGATACCCAACTGCCTGTGGCCTGATTCCAGCGGTATGCGCCGCCGATGTCGGTCCGTGCATAGATGAGATTAGGTTCGGTCTGATTAAAAATAATCCCGGGCACAAACCCTCCGCCCGCGCCGGTGACGACGCTTTTCCAGTTGTAGGCTTCGCTTGCGGCTGCGCGGGTTACCGCTGGAAAAGCGGTGAATAACGAGCTTGTCATAGCGGCCAGCAGAACAGCTAGTCCCATTTTGCGGATACGTTTACGATTCACGTTGTACGCCTCCTATACTTGTATTTGATAACGCTTACATTGTAATTGGAAAATATTATAATTTGTGAGGGAAAATAGTTGTTTTTTTGAGAAAACCGTCGTCTACTTCCGTACCATTTTCACACTATTTATGACATATTTAGTATATTCACAACCCAAAAAAGACTCCTCTGAATGTCCTGTCAGAAGAGTCTAGTCAGGGCTAATGACGGAGCACAAACTCATCCAGCTTACTGCCGTCTACAGCATAGGCCTGATAGGTCAATGTACTGCCGCTCACCGTTATTCCGGCGAACATTTGCTTGTTGTTCTGGAAATGAACCTTATGGTAGAACTGATCCTCCTTCTTCTCGTTAAACTTTGCGCCGGAGGCGTTGGTGACTACATACACTGTACCTCTTCGGGCATCTATGGGATTCTTTCCCTGGGCAACGATTTTGCCGCCATACAGCGGATAGGATCTGGAGTATTCATGGTTATGCCCCTGCAGCACCAAATCCACCTGATATTTGTCAAAAATCTCTGTCCAATCCTCCACCTTCTTGTAGGTGTTGCCCCCATAGGCAGGACGGTGCATCGCTACGATTCTCCACTTCTTATCCGTGCCCGCAAGGTCCTTCTTCAGCCACTCGGCCTGCTGCTTCAGATTGCTCTCTGTATTCAGCACCGTCACATGGACAGCACCATAGTCAAAAGAATACGAGGTTCCTGCTATGGAGCCTTTCGCCCCGTTGTCCGGCAGATTGAAATGCGAAATGAAGCTTGCCGCATCTCCATCCACCTCATCATGATTGCCCGTAACCGGCAGCAGCGGCACGCTTGTGATCCATCGCTGCGCATTTCCGAAGAACTGGTTCCAGCCCGCCGACTTCTCCGGCTCCTCCGTAAGGTCCCCATTATGCACGATAAACTGCGCAGCCGGGAAGGTCTGGAATGCCTTATCCAGCGTCTTGCCCCACAGCTTGAAGTCGGCTGACGTAACTCCCTGCGAATCGGTGACGTTAATAAAGGTCACGTTCCCGCCCCCCTCCTCCGCCGTTCTGAACTCCGCAGCAGCACTCCATCCCCCTTCCGCTCCGCTGCCCACTCTGTATCCGTACAGGGTTCCCGGCTCAAGCCCGGCAACCTCCGCCTTATGTACGCCTCTTGAGCCGGCATCCGTCCGGATGACCTTATTTACAGCCTCGGCCTTTAGCGGAGTTCCTCCTGTAAAAGCTGCTGCCCCGCCCTTTACAACCTCAAGCCATCCGGCAGCGCCGGGATCTGCGGTAAACCAGGTGAAGGCTCGGCTCGTTCCGGTGTCTCCTTTGAACGTGGTCACTAAATCGTATGGCTTGTCCGAAGAAGCCGTGACTTCTGCCCGTTCCGGTTTGAGCCAATCCACGCCCAGTGCCAGCACAATAAGTACGATAACTATAATTCCTATGATAAAGAGGATCTTCAAATCCTTCATGCTGCTCCTTCCATAATCTGTTTTCGTTATAAGATACTCTTTTGCCGGGACAGAAGTCAAATCGGTTCCGCCAGATAGCTTACATATCGCGTCATTTGTTAACGCAATGTAAAAACTTTCAGTTAACATTCAGGCCATTTTAAGAAAAGAATAAGGTACGTCCCTTAACATGGGAGCTGGCAAGTTACAGAGATGGAGATTTAAACCAGAAATCAGAGAGAGAAATGAGGTGTGAGATGAATAAGAAGCTGCAATTCCGCCATGAACTGAAATTTTTCATTAACTATCATCAATACCTGATCCTGCGCCAGCGGCTGAAAACATTGATTGATGCCGACCAGAACGCGGACGACAGCGGGGAATACCATATCCGCAGCCTGTATTTTGACGATATCAACAATACGCCGCTGTCCGATAAGCTCGGCGGTCTGCGGGAGCGCGCCAAATACCGGATACGGATCTACAACGTCCAGGACAATGTGATTCATTTTGAGAAAAAAATTAAAATGGACGACTACATCGCCAAAATCAAAGAGCCGCTGACAAGAGAGATGTACGATGAGATTATGGCTGGCAATTACGAGGTACTGAAGGTTCCGTCCAGTCCGTTGTTCATGGAGCTATACGACCAGATGCGCCACAATCTGCTGCGCCCGAAGGTGATCGTCGATTATGTCCGCGAGCCCTATGTCTGCCATAACGGCAATGTGCGGATTACGTTTGACAAGGAGCTGCGCACGGGTCTGCATTCCACGGATATTTTCAGCAGGGAGCTGCAGCCGGTGCGTGCTCTGGATGAGAACTTTATTATCTTCGAGGTCAAATTCGACGAATACATACCGGAGTATATCAAGATTGCGCTTCAGCTTAATGGACTGAACAGACAGTCCGCTTCAAAATACGTGATTTGCCGGAAATTTCTAAAAACCAACACTTGGGAGGATTATTGAAATGAGTATTTTATCAACACTGGCGGCGGCGGGGACTACAGCGGCACAGACCACGGCAGCGGCGGGCAACACTACGGGCACACAGGCTAAGGACGCGACTACGAATACTTTTTCCGATATTATCAAAAATTCAGTGATCAACAATTTCGTCTCCGACATCAGTATTTCCAAAATGCTGATCACGCTCGGGGTCGCTTTTCTAATCGGCTTCTTCATCTATCTGCTCTACAAACGGGTCTTCAGCGGCGTGCTCTATTCCAAAAGCTTCAATGTCTCGCTAATGGGCATGACCATGATTACCGCTACAGTCATTATCGCGATCAACTCCAACCTCGTCCTGTCGCTGGGGATGGTCGGCGCGCTCTCTATCGTCCGCTTCAGAACTCCGATCAAAGATCCCACCGATCTGATCTTCCTGTTCTGGGCTGCGGTTGCAGGCATTGTGACCGGTGCGGGCTTCTTCACGCTTGCGATCATCGGCTCCGTCATTATCGGGCTGATCCTGTTCCTGTTCATTAAAAATTCCTCTGTTGAAACGCCGTACCTGCTGGTGATCAACTGTGAGGGCGATGACAGCGAACGTGCGGTGCACGGTCATCTGAACAAATCCGTCAAGCGCTACAATGTGAAGCAAAAAACTGTAACCGCAGGCAACATCGAGCTTACGCTGGAGCTGCGTCTGAACGACAAGGAAGGCGGGTTTGTCAACACTGTATCCGATATTACCGGCGTGAAAAATGCCCTGCTGATCAGCTATAGCGGCGATTATGTATCATGATGAAGGGCGGTGCCGGAATGAAAGCACGAGGTAACCGGGCCCTGCCGATGCTGATCTGCCTGCTGCTGATGATCGCTGCAGCCGGTTGCCAGAAAGCAAATACGTCTACCAGCAATAATAGTGCAGCTACGGATACCAAAAATACAGCGGTGTCAAGTGACGAGTTGAACCTGGATACGAAGGTTTTTCCGAAGGACAAGGTGGTGGATGTCAAAATCACCATTGACCCGGATGATTTCCAGGACATGCTGGACAATGCCAGCGCAGAGGAATACAAGATGGCCTCCGTGGAGTATAACGGCATCAAAATGGATAATGTGGCGGTGCGGACCAAAGGCAATTTAAGCCTGCGCAGTGTTGTACAGATGAGCGATTCCGACCGCTACAGCTTCAAGATTTCTTTTGACGAGTATGTGAACCAGACTTTATTCGGCATCAGCAAAATCAATCTCAACAACAATTACAGCGACGCCTCGTATATGCGGGAGTTTCTGAGCTACGAGCTGGCAGAGAGCATGGGACTGCCCACGCCAAAATATTCCTTCGTCAACATCTACGTTAACGGTGAACTGAAGGGCTTCTATCTCGCGGTCGAGCAGATAGGCGATGCCTATCTGGAACGCCACTTTGGCAATTCCTATGGTGCGCTGTATAAAGGCGTAATGACGGGCCAAGGCAGCGATTTGACCTGGCTTGGCGATGACGCTTCGCTCTATACCGGACTTGAGATGAAGTCGGAGAAATCAAACGATAATATTGTCCTCAACATGCTGAACGAGCTGAACAACGGCACTGATTACGAGAAATACCTCAATGTCGATGAGGCTCTGGGCTATATCGCGCTGAATGCCGTAGCCGGCAATATGGACAGCTATCTCGGCAGCAACAAGCAGAATTATTATTTATATGAGGACGACGGGGTGTTCTCAATCCTGCCGTGGGATTATAATATGTCATTTGGCGGCTTGGGAAGCTCGGATGTGCTGATTGATGAGCCGACTCAGGGTGCGCTCGCCGAGCGGCCGCTGATCGCAAAGCTGCTGGCGAATGAGAAGTACAAAGCGAAATATCATGAGATCATCCGCAAGATGCTGGACGGTTATCTGCAAACTGACACCTTCCAGGCCCGGATGGATCAGGTCGATACGATGATCTCCAGCTACGTGAAGGCCGATCCCTCCGCCTTCTACACGTTCGAGCAGTACAAGAGCGGGATTACGGCGGTGAAGACCTTCATGTCAACGATGGCGACGAATGTCTCCCAGCAGCTTGACGGCACCATCCCTTCCTCCGGCGACGGCTCGGGAAGCGGCGGCGGGATGGGCGGCGGCGGCGCGGCAGCGGGCGAGCAGACGCAAGGCGAGGCAGCGCAAAGCCAGGCGGCCGGCGGGCAGCAAGGCGGCGCGGCTCAAGGACAGGCGGCGGGCGGACCGCCCGCCGGAGAGCCAGGCGCCATGGGCGGACCGGCCATTCCCGAGGGCGGCAACGGCCCGGGCGGCGGGATGCAAGGCGGCTTTGGCGGTGGCGGTATGCCGGGCGGCGACTTCGGCGGTGCTGGCGGTGCGCAGCAGCAAGGCAGCGCCGCCGAAGCTATTGCTACTGGCGTAGCCGTTGTTGTCCTCCTGCTGGCTGCGATGTTTGTTAGCTTCTACAAGCGAAAACGGCTGTAATCCGTTACGCTATATCAGTTGAACTAAAGAAAACATAAAAAGGGCCGAAGTGACAGAGGGGAAGTTTGGAACTGTAGGAGCGAACGCGCCCGCCGGAGAGCTTTCCGTAGGAAAGCTGGCCGCATGATCAGGCTATGATTGAATTTCTACCGCGATCAGTGGTTTACATTAGGAAATTCAATCATAACAGCGGCCGGAAGTCCAAACATTCCCGCAGTTACGATCAGCTAGGGCTGGCGCAGCAAAAAGGCATCCGGGTAGATTGCGCCCTAGCCTCCTCCCGTCAAGCCGATGAATATCTAAGCAGTAACGGCCAGCGGCAGCCGTCTGCAGGAATCTACAGTGTTTCCCGGAATGAAAAGGGCGAGGCTGTTGTCTCCTTCAACCCGTCTCAGATGGACAAAGACGCTTCCAAGAAAAACTCACCGGAGGACAAGCGGCTCTAGCAAATCATAAGACTCATCTCCTAATCGGAAAGCGGATGAGTCTGCCCGATTGCAACGGACTGAGCCGCTCTTATTTCTACTGGAAGTCACTTTTCCACAGGTGAACGGACTTCAGCGCCTTTATGGGCGGACTTTCAACCCGAATATCCCTGTCGAAGGGGCAATAAGCGCTATACGGTCCGCTAGCTCGGCTAAATGTATCCCTTTCGGAAAATAAGAGCTTTACGGTCCGTATGGAACAGGAGAATGGATACGACGAATCCCTTTTTCCCCAAACTACAAAGGCTCCGTTCTAAGCCACAGATTTAGAACTCATGCTGTAATAGTTACCTTCTACAAATGCAACCACCTCCGGCACAGCAGCCTAAATGCAGTACTAATAGCCCCCGACGATCAGAACGTCCGGGGCTATTTTATAGACTTGGCACGTATCTACGCAGTGTGGTACGGCGCATTAAGCCTCCTCCAGCTCCAACGCCTCCTCTGCATTCAGAAGATTTATCAGCTCGACCAAATCCCCCGCCGAAGCTGCGGAGAAGCCGTGCTCTGTATTGTTCTGCGTCAGCTCCTGAAGGACATCCTTAATCGCTATCAGCTTCACGCCCTCCGAACGGATGCAATCCAGCTCACGCGTATCCTTCACTTTGCCATGCACGAACCAATATTGCCAATCTGCGCCGCCGGCCAGCGTGTCCCGCAATTTCTTCTTTTTATCCGAGGTGTATTTGATTTCGATCCAGGCCTTCACACTGTCCTTGATGCTCTCAGTGTTTCTTACTTTAGCGCTGGTCTTCGACTTTGCTCCCAGCTTCTCCATCTGCGATTTCGTCAGCTTGCTGATATACGCCACCGGCCGTACGCTGACCTGCACCTCGCAATGAATGTACTCCCAGCCCTCATCGCCATTGTTGCGGACGGCAAGAAAGTCAATTTCGTTCAGCTTCTCTCTAATGCCCCGGATGGTAAAATACCCCTTCTTGTTCAGCCATTCTTCTACCAGAGTTTCCGCTTGAAGCGCCATGATCTTCGTCCTCCTTATTGGCTTGTAAAAAGCATGTAAAATGCTTGTAAAAAGTGCTTAGCTTAATAGAGTTATATTCGCGGTTCTTTTACATAATCCTCCATAATTAACTCTTAAGCGCAAGAAAGGGTGTCCAATTGCCATAAATGGCTCCCGGAACACCCTCCTATACTGTGAACGATTCACCTTTTTCCCGTATCAGGCATGCGGACTGCGGAACAAACCGGCAATCGCCAGCAGCAGCGACAGGATGGATACTCCCAGCGCCACATAGACAGCCGCCGGGGTTGCAGGCTTCTCCTGCCCTTTATCTGTCTGACTCTCCCCCATGTTCATCGAGCTATGATCCATCGCCATACCGGAATGGCTGTCCCCCCCAGCCGCCTGCACAATTTCCGTGATGGAATGCGGTGTTTCCGAGCCCTCTTCGCCGGACCATTCGACTACGCTGCCATCGGCATAATGCTGATAGGCGTTCCAGGCAAGCGCTCCGGCTGCATCCGGATTTTTGGCAGTGAAGTAGAAGCGCTGGAACTGCCCGGCCTGAATGCCCTTCCCGGTGGCGATCCAGCTTACTTTGTTGCCTTCTATGGTAACGTCCCAGCCTGGCGACGCCTCGTATTGCTTGAACTCCGCGCCTTGCGGAATACGCAGGTCAACCTGTGTGGTGGCCGCATCCTTTTCCGAAGGGACCTTGAGTGTATAGGTCTCCCATGCACCGGTGGCCGACTCAGCCGGACTGACCGTTACATGCGCGCTGGCCATAGTGGCGAGCACCAGCACAAGCGCTGCTGCAGGCGCAGCGAGTGTCAATAATTTGCGAAGCAGTTGATTCATGTTACCCCTCTTTTACGTAGATTTTTATCTTATCTTTTCCCCGGAAAATCCCGTCCCCGCGAAGCGAGTCCCTGCTCCAGAGCGTAGCGGGTAAGCTGAGTGCGGTTCTGGAGCTGGAGCTTTTGCAGAATGTTCTTGAGATGGTTTTTGACCGTATGCTCGGAGATGCCCAGGGTAGCTGCGATTTCCTTATTGGTGGAGCCGGAGGATACACAGCCCAGTATTTCCTTCTCCCGCACCGTTAATGCCTCCCGTTCCTCCTTGACAGAGGTGACCGCAAATTCCTTCAGAATCTGAAAAGCCAGCTCCCGGCTGAGCGGAACCTCCTCACTGACAATCGCCTGCAAATATTCGATCCAGGTGGAGGGCGCCAGATTTTTCAGCAGATAGCCCTGCGCTCCTTGCTTCAGCGCTTCGAACAAATTGGAGATTTCGTCCGACACCGTCACGATAACGATTTTGACATAGGGGTATTCCTGTTTGATCCGCTTGGTCGTCTCCAGGCCGTCCATTCCCGGCATTCCGATGTCGATTAGAATCAGATCAGGCATCCACTGCCCGGTCCAGATTATTGCCTCGGCACCGCTCTCCACAACGCCAATCACCTCAAAACGCTCGTCCATCGCCAAAATTTCGCACATCGCCTCACGGGCATGGACATGATCATCGACTACAAGCACCCGGCAGCGGTTCATAATGAGCTTCCCCCTTTAGTGATCTCCACAAGGGTCCCGGAATTGCCCGACCTCACCGTCAGGAGCCAGCCCATGCCTTCAGCACGTTCCTTCATAATCCGCAGCCCGTAACTGCCGCTCACCGCAAAAGGGTCCTCATGCCGAATCCCGGCACCATCGTCTGTAATAGCAACCCTCCACTGCTCTGCTATGCCCTGACCGGAAATGGCCACCTTACCCGCCCGGGTGTGCTTGCGGACATTAATCATCGCTTCGCGGATGCAGGCCAGCAGCTCCGCCTGTTCTGCGGGATTTAGGGCGTCCTCCGGCAGCTTCCAGTCAAGCAGCACATCAACCGAAACCTCTCCGGCGATGTGCGTAAGCTGCTCCTGAACCGACTGCTCAAGCGAAAACGGCTCCGGGCCGGAAACGGGAACCTTGAGGTTGGATATGGCTTCACGGACATAACGGTTGACCTCATGCACGGTTTTTTTGATCTGGTCGATGTTGTCCGCGCTGATCTCACCGTTCTTACGGCTCTGCTCCAGACGCTCGATCCGCACAGAGAGCAGGAATAAAGATTGCGCCATTCCATCATGCAGTTCTTTTGCCAGCGTGTCTCTCGCTTCCATGGCCGTCTTCTGCGCCCGCTCCTGCTCCAGCTCCCGCCCGTTCCGCTCCATAACCGTGAACAGCGGCACCAGCAGCACGATGCTGAACAGGAACACAAGCACAGGCGTTAAGAAATTACCCAGATCCATTGAGATATAAGGCATCAGAAACTGATGGCGCACAACCTCCCAAATCCCCACCATGACTGTAGGCAGCAGCAGGATAAGCACTTTGATTCTCGTATACGTTGCTGTCCCCTCCCAAAACCCTAATATTTACAATAGCACTGCCGCAGCAAACCCCACATGACTCTTTCGGGCTATAGGCAACGGACAAATGTTACAAAATTAAGTATTTAAAATTTCCACAGCAAAAAAAAAGGACTATTCCCTCTTTAGGAATAATCCTCTCTTTTCTTCTAAATTGCAAATTCCGGTTCCTGGTCCCGATAATAATTAGCCAGAAATTGCTTCGTCCGCTCGGATTTCGGTTTGGAGAATACTTCATTCGGCGTTCCGTCTTCCACAATAACCCCCTGATCCAGAAACAGAACCCTGGTAGCCACTTTACGGACGAAATTCATTTCGTGGGAGACCAGCAGCATTGTGTTGCCTTCTTCCGCCGCCTTCTTGATCGTGTCCAGCACCTCGCCGACAAGCTCCGGGTCAAGTGCAGAAGTGGGCTCATCGAACAAAAGAATTTTCGGCTGCATAGCCAGCGCCCTGGCAATCGCAACCCGCTGCTGCTGTCCGCCGGATAGCTGCTTCGGATAATAATGCACCTTATCTGACAGACCGACCCTTGCAAGCTGCCCGGCGGCAATTTGGCACGCCTGCTCTTTTGGTATTTTCTTAACCACAATTAAGCCTTCCATAACGTTCTCCAGCGCCGTCTTCTGCCGAAACAGATTGAACTGCTGAAATACCATCGCCGTGCTTTTTCGCAGCTCCAGCACATCCGCTTTGCTTCTTCTGGTGATGTCCACCGTCAGCTCGTCAATCTTGATCGTTCCTTCATCCGGCACCTCAAGCAGGTTGATGGATCTTAGCAGCGTGGATTTGCCGGCACCCGACGAACCGATTACCGCGACTACATCGCCTTTTTGAATCGTCAGGTCAATGTGATCCAGCACCTTATGTTTATGGAATGATTTTGTTAATCCCCGAATCTCAATCAAGGATAACCTCTCCTTTTCTCTTCCGCATACTCCTGAAGTCAATATCCAGCCGTTTCTCCAGAAAGGCAATCGCTTGTTCAATGATTATGGTCAGTGCCCAATAAATCAAAGCCAGGGAGCAATAGGATTCAAAGAACCGCAGATTATTCCCGGCCAAAATTCTCGACTGCGCGGTAATCTCCACTACCGAACAAACAAACGCCAGCGATGTTCCTTTCATCAGGCCAATCAAGGCATTGCCTAACGTGGGGAGTGCCACGACAAAGGCTTCCGGGAGAATGATCCGTCTTAATACTTGCCCCCCGGTCATGCCCAGTGAATGCGCTGCTTCACTCTGGCCTTTGTCAACAGAGAGCAGGGCTGCCCGGATAACTTCGGAGTTATACGCCGCTTCATTTAGCGACAACGCCAGCAGCACATAGAATAACGCCGGAATGGAATTCACGTTATAGCTTGTATCATGGTAGTAATTATAGTATTTCAGAATCAGCGGGATGCCCGCATAAGACAGATACAACTGAACCAGGATGGGAGTTCCCCTGATAAACGAAATGAATACGACGCTTATCTGATACAGCACAGGGATTCTTTTCATTTTAATAATCGCCAGCAGTAGTCCCAGCAGAAGTCCGGCCAGCATAGCAATTACAGTCAGTTCAAGGGTAACCGGCAAATACCTGAGCAGCTTGGGAATGAGTGTAAACACTAATTCAATATCAAATATATTAGGCATATGACGTATCCTTTATTTAACTTCCGGTGCAAAATCGCCATTCAAATATTGCTCGCTGATCTTGGAAATGCTGCCATCCTTGATTAATGCCTGTATCCGCTGATTTACATCCTTCTCCAGTTGCCCGCTGTCCTTGCCTTTGCTGAGAATCAGGTAGCTGTAAGGAACGCCGATCCGGTCAGTGTCTTCCTGTGACAACGGAATAGCTTTCAGCTTCAGGCCATACTCCTTAATATAGAGCTGCAGCATGGCGGCATCAATCAAGTTGAAATCATCAGCGCCGCTCTCTACATTTTGCAGAATAGTCGCCAGCTCGGCATCGCTATATTTAAGTACGACCGGAGTTTTAGCGCTCTCCTTGTTGTACTTTTCCAGTGCTACCGTGTAGTTTACGCTTGGGCTGACCTCGGTCGTCTTACCTTCCAGATCGGCAAAGGATTTGATGTCGTCGCGGTCTTCCTTCACGGCAATGACAAACTGATTTTTAAAGATAGGGTCCGAATAGATATATTTCTCTCTTCTTTCCGCATTGCTGGCAAAATTGTTGGCCCCGATCTGATAACGGTCGGAATCCAGTCCGGCAAAAATCGAAGGAAACTCAGTTTTTTCAATATTAATTTTGTATTGCGGCAGGCCTTCAAAAATCTTTTTGACAATCTGTATGTCATACCCGTCGATTTCATTGCTGTCATTTACATAAGAGAAGGGCTTCGGCGCGCCGCCTGTAGCAATATTGATTGTTGTTTTCTCGTTGTTTGCAGCACTATTGCTGCCTTCTTTTTCAGAAGCGTTATTATTCCCGCAAGCCACTACTCCCACCAGCAGCACCGCCGCCGTCAAACTGAGCCCAAGCTTTTTCCATGTCTTCATCATCATGTCCCCCTATGGTCTGGTCTTGAATTTCTGCTGTGGATCAGCGCTCTTGTCCTCTCTGTTATGCGGCGCCGACCATAGACCTTCGTAATCAATCTGATCCCAAAAACGGGTATTGTAATCAATAAAAATAGTCGATTTGTCACCGTTTGCCTTCGCCAGATCCCGCAGGTACGTATTGTTCTTAAAAGCCGGAATGGCATACAGGTCGCGCGCATACCCCCAGATGTTCTTAAAATCCACAATGCGGTTGCGGATCGGCCCCAGATTGCGGAAATAATACGTATCAAAACGCGCCAGCGTAACAAACAACCGGACGTCCGAATCAGTGACATAATCCCCGAACAAAAACCGGTTCGTCTCCAGCCTGTCCTCTATGGAATCCAACGCCGCATACAGATGCTCGAAAGCATCGTTGTAAGCTTCTATGGACTGGGCGAACATGGCCTTATACACACCGTTATTGACGTTATCGAATAAGAAGTCGTTATATTGGTCTATTTCTGCTCTTAGCTCTGCCGGATATAGATCCGGGGCGCCTGCCTTATGAAAGGGGGCAAATTCATTCTCCAAATAATTGGTCAGCCAGACGTAATCGTTATTCACAACTTTCCCGGTGGTGATATCGACTACTGCAGGTACCGTTGGTCTTCCTTTATATTCGGGATCGGCATTCGCATACAATTCACTAAGAAACTGTACGCCCAGCACCGGGTCGCTCTGGTTCTCATCGTAGACAAATTCCCAGCCCAGATTCTGTTCATGCTTGCCGCGCCCGACCAGGTTAATGCTGATCGCTTCTTCCAGCCCGAGCAATTCCCTTACAATGGAGGCGCGGTTCGACCAATGGCAGCCTTTCGCCCAGATTAGACGGTAACGTCCCGCTTCAACCGGAAGCTGGCCTTCTCCCTCGCCAAAGGGAGCTGTGAAATGATTTTTTTGTCGGACAAAATAGCCTCTCCCGTCGATCTCATGCTCGGTTTCCTTGGGTCTTACACGTACATTTGGTGCGGATGTCATTGATATCGCCTCCCAGGCTGTTCATTTATTTGCTGAATTTGTTTCTGTCGTGAGGTTCATTCCAGATGGATACATCAGGTCCTTTGGCTAGAAGCTGATAGGGATTGTTCGCATGATTGCCAAGCTGATACCCTCTTTTGATCGAATCAAAGTCTGTCGTGTCGCCAAAGCCGGGGGTCTGATAGAGATCCTTCGCATAGTTCCAGATATTCGGAAAATCAATAATGCGGTTGCGGTTGGTTCTGAACACGGAATAATAAGCTGCGTCGAAACGCGCCAGTGTCACATAGAAACGGACATCCGAATCGGTGAGGGTATCGCCGAATAAATATCTTCGGGTGGACAGTCTCTCCTCGAGCTGATCCAATCGGGCAAATAATAGATCATACGCTTGTTCGTAGGCTGCCTGCGACTGGGCAAACCCCGCCTTGTAGACTGCGTTATTGACTTCGTGGAACAGAATATCATTGAATTCGTCTATTTCAGCTCTTAACTCCTCTGGATACAGATCAGGTGCTCCCGCTTTATGAAAAGGCTTGAATGCAGTTTCGAAGTAATTGGTGAGTCTGAAGTAATCATTATTAACGACTTTTCTCGTAGTTACATCCACTACCGTAGGCACTGTTGCCCTACCGCTGTATTCCGGATCTGTCTCGGCATAAATTTCGGGCAGATAACGAATCCCCAGCACAGGATCAACGCCGCCTTCATCCAAGGAGAACTCCCAGCCGTTCTCTGTGCGGACAGGACTTGCCGTGCCCAGACTGATGATGTCCTGTAGTCCCAACAGTTCACGTACGATTACAGCGCGATGTGCCCAAGGGCAGATCCTTGCCCACAGCAGACGGTAGCGGCCAGCTTCCACCGGCAGTTCACCGGGACTGTCGCCAAAAGGAGCCGTGAAGCGGTTCTTCTGGCGGTTGAATGCTCCTTCTTTTGTAATTTCATGTGCGTCTTCATGATTTGCAATGTTTGTATCAAGGACCGTGTTGTCTTTTGCCATAACCGATCTCTCCTTTTCAATGGAATTCTTTTTCCGTATGCACAACAGGAATCGAGGATGCTATAACGATCTCGGGTTTTGCGGTATAACCCAAGCTTTCATAGAAGCCTACTGCCTGCTGCTGGCTCGTAATCACAATCTTGCGGAACTCCAGCTCTCTGATCCATTTCTCTGCTGCCTCAATCAGGCTTCGGCCATATCCCCGGTGCTGGAAATCCGGAATAACGCCCACACGCTCAATCTTGGCGTATTCTTTGTGCTTCAGATTGATCCGGGCAGTCGCCACAGCAACCCCGTCCTCTTCCAGCAACAGATAGTAATACTGCTCCCCGTAGACTTCATCAAACTCCAGTTCTTTGGGAATGCCTTGTCCTTGCACAAAAGCTTTGGTCCTGACTTCGTAGACACCAGCCAACTGCCAAACCGAATTCACTCTGTAGATGGTTGTCATATCTCTGCCCCTTTTATCCTCATAAAACTTAGAAGTTAAGTCGGATTAATAAAAGTGTTTCTCCTTTCTGTCGACATCATGTTAGGTTTTGAAATGATTCTATAAGAAATCCAATCTGTGAACTGTGATAAATGTCACAAGTTTTCAATTAAATTTATTATTCCAATCAATATTGTCGGTTAATATGTAGAATGAAGCTTATTGGGTCTACATAAAAACAGATGCGGCTCTCGCCGCATCTCAGTATTGTTACGTATTGGTTCTTCCGTTCTATGCGCTATATCGGCGAGGTATACCGGCTGTATTGAATATCCAATTCCTTAATACCCGCTCCTTGCTGGAGCAGGAAGAAGGAATTCACACCCTCCGCTCCCCACCATTCCAGACCAAGCGCAGTCCCGCTTGCCGTCTTGGCCGCAAACAACAGAGTGAACATGTCCGGGGTGACCTCACCGCCGTCATCCACGCGCCATACCGAATATGCATCATCTTTGATTTCAGCGGGATAATCCATAAAGCTAAGCTCATTACCTTCCCGCAAAACGAGACTGAACAGCATACCCTTACCCTGTCTCACGAACTGAACCAGATAAAGCTGGCGATCTCCCTGCAAATCCGCGAGCTTCCAGATCGACTGAATGTCCCGCTGCTTAAACGCAGCAATGTCTTTCCGCATGGGGTCATCCGCCCCAAGCTGCTTCTGCTCCCCGGCTGCCGGTTTAACCGCCAGCAAGGACTGGAGATTAAATTCAGCGGAGTCAGCCAGGTAATAGCTCTGATCCGTCAAAGCACTGCCTTCCTGAACCGTAAAAACATACCCGGACAGATTAGCAAAATTATTCGCCATGTCTCTGCCGTTGCTGTTCGCATTGCCGGGCTGCCATTTCTCGAACGTTACCGTAAGGGTCTGACCGTTATTGCCGATAGCGGTGTTGAGCGACTTCATCCGTTCCAGCTCCCCGTCATTCTCCGCTGTGGCAAGAATGTGCTTGCCGGTGCTGTCGGCAAACCCAAAGCTGGATGACAGCTTGGCGGTATCCAGATAAGCCACCGGTGCTTCTGAGGCTGCCGGTTCACTGCTGACACCGGAATCAGCCGTTGCCGCCGGGGACGGTGTGACCTGCACTTCGGCTGACGGCGAAGCGGTAGATTTGCTCCCTTCATCAGACTCTCCATGCTGTGAAGAGCATCCTGACAGCAGCAAGAGAACCGCCATTAAAGTCCCTAATCGCTTCAGCATTCACTTCCCTCCACTCCCAAGTTAAAAAATCCCCATGCTAAGGTAACGTTCACCCGTATCGGGAGCAATGCAGAGAACCCGCTTACCGCTGCCCAGCCTCCGCGCTTCCTGAAGCGCCGTCCAGACCGCCGCACCGCCGGAAGGTCCAATCAACAGCCCTTCGGTGCTGGCTAGCAATCTGACCATTTCGAGAGCGTCCTCATCTGCGACCTGGGCAATTTCATCATAGACCTCTGTATTCAGAATCGCGGGCACAAAGCCCGGGCTGGTTCCAACCAGCTTATGCGGTCCGGGCTGGCCCCCGGAGAGCACCGGAGAGCCTTGGGGTTCTACGACCACAATGCGGATGTCCGGCAGTTCCCGGCGCAGCACCTCTCCGGTTCCCGTAATGGTTCCGCCGGTTCCCGAAGTGGCGACGAACGCATCCAGCCGTCCTTCCATCTGCGCCAGAATCTCCAGCGCCGTAGTTGTCCGGTGTATGTCCGGGTTCGCCGGATTCTCGAACTGCTGGGGAATGTAGCTGCCCGCAATTTCCCTGCCAAGCTCCAGCGCCTTGGCAATGGCCCCGGGCATCCGCTCCGCTGCCGGAGTCAGCACCACTTCAGCGCCGTACGCCTTCAGAATATTGATCCGTTCCTTCGTCATATTATCCGGCATAACAAGTATGGCCTTATAGCCCTTGGCCGCTGCGTTCATAGCCAGCCCAATGCCGGTATTTCCGCTCGTAGGCTCAATAATGGTTCCGGCGGGCTTGAGATGTCCAGCAAGCTCCGCTTGATGGATCAGATTATAGGCCGCACGGTCTTTTACACTGCCGCTGGGGTTGAACAGCTCCAGCTTCACATACAGCTCGGCATCCTGCGGGCCGGTCAGACGGTTCAATCGGACCACTGGCGTATCGCCGATCAGTTCGGTAATGTTGTTGACTACTAGCGATGACATCGAAAGCCCCTCATTTCTTGTGCTGTTTATCCTCCATTGTAGCGCTGCGGAGCGGCTCTTGTCGATTCTCAAGCAGAATCTTTGCGAACACACGCGCACGTTCCAGATCATTTTCATCAGGATGTCCCTTTTTATCCATATTGAATCCAAACGGGCTGAATTCCCCGGGACAGTAGAATTCGCCGATGATGGTACAGCCTTTCAGCGTAAGCATCTCTGTAATCAGCTCTTTCTTTTTAAACTCACCTGAGCCTGATGTGCAAAAAATGAATACCTTCTTGTCCGTACGTAGCATTTTCCGTATGAATTTGAAAATCTTTTTATGAAGCTTGGAAGCGTAAATGCCCGACCCAAAACCGATCAGATCATATTTCGCCAACACTTCCGGCCGGACGTCTTCTACCTTGGCGATATCTGCATTCATGACCAGTGCCATAACCTCTGCGATTTTTGCTGTGTTCATTTTGTGGACCGATTTGTAAATAATCAATGTTTTCATCATTACACCTCTCTCTTCAATATATAATCATCATATGAATGAACATAAATAAATTCATTCAATTTATTAAAAAAATAATGCGCGTGAAGCAAAAATAATATTCACCCGCATTTTTTCAGTGTATTTAACATGCTTTCATTTTATGGCTGAATATCCGTCAGACCCTTCATCACAAACTCCACTAAATAATCCATGATCTGCGGGAAATGCTGAATGCCAATCTGCTCCTTATGTATATCTATATAGGGTATGGAATTTAAGAGGGCTAGTATAAGATCATCGTCCAGATCCCTTCTTATTTTTCCTTCAGATTTCCATTTTTTGATCAGCTCGGAGGCTGCACTATTCGTAAATTCATCGACGCTCTCAATACCGCCTTTTTCATAAAACTCCTTCTCCAGCTTGCTGAAAAGCTCCCTGTTATACCATTCCTTCAATATTGGATTCGAAATCATGCCGTTATAATTCAGCGCCAATACTTCTTTGAGCAATTTCAGGGGCTCCTCGTCAGGGTTAACCGTCTCCATAATGTGCTGCTTCAGTTTTTCATTTTCTTTCAAATAAATCTCCATGAAGAGCTTCTCTTTCGAGGCGTAATAATTATAAAATGTACCTACCGCCATCCCTGCCATCCTGGTAATGTCGGAGACATTGGTATCCTTAAAACCTTTGGAGCTGAACAGCTCTTTCCCGCATTTGAAAAGTTCAGTTTTTTTATCTTCCATAGCTATCAACTCCATTCTCTTGAATGAATTCAATATTATTCATTCACATTGTAGCACAGCAGTCTCCACCTTACAATCTACAGAAGAAAACCCCGCCGTCTCCGGCAGGGCCAAGGTCTATTAGGCTACACGTTAAATCTGGCTACCAGTCCCTGCAGCCCTTGAGCGAGCGAGCTCAGCGCGCCGGCTGAAGAAGCGATTTGTTCCACCGAGGCCATCTGCTCCTGTGAAGCGGCTGCGACCTGCTGCGTGCTCGATGCCGTTGTTTCAGAGATATGTGTCACGGTGCGGATGGATTCCACAATTTCTTCGGTTGCCGCTGTAATTTCTTCCACTGCTCCCGAGACCTCCTGCACCTGTCCGGCTAACGCATCTATGGAGATACGAATCTCGCCGAAGGAGTGTCCGGCCTCTTCAATAATCTCCGTACCGCCCTGCACCTCGCTCATGCTCTTCTTCATGACCTTCACCGCGTCATCGGCGTCGGATTGAATGCCCGCTGCCATCACAGCGATAAGATTGGCCGATTCACCGGATTGTTCCGCCAGCTTGCGGACCTGATCAGCCACCACGGCAAACCCCCGGCCCTGCTCTCCGGCCCGCGCCGCTTCGATGGTTGCGTTAAGCGCCAGCATGTTGGTCTGCGAGGCAATGCCTTTGATAACATCCACAATGCTGCCGATTTCCCGTGAACGGTCCACGAAGCCAAGCACCTGCCCGGACAAAGACTGAATTGAGCGGTTAATCGAGTCCATCTGGCTGACCGCAGCCTGGAGAGACACATCACCGGCAAGGGCGAACTCGCTTGATCGCAGTGAAGCTTCCGAAATATCCTGCACGCTGGAGGCAATCTGCTGGATGCCGGTGGACATCTCCACAATTGTTGTCATATTCGTCTGCAAATCATTCATCTGCCGGTCATTGCCGGAAGCAACCTCGCCCATAATGCCGGCAATCTTTTCCGTAGCTTCGGCGGTGACGCCGCTCTCGGAGGTAAGCTTGATCGAGGAAGCCGCGAGGCCGCTTGCCGACTCATTCACCTGTCCGATCAAAGAGGCAAGGTTGTCCGTCATTTTGTTAAAGTTACGGGCTAACTCGCCAATCTCATCCTTCGTCCGCACATTAAGCTTGCGGGTCAGATCCGCATCCCCTTCGGCAATTTCCTGCAATTGCGCATTTACACTGCGGAGCGGCTTCACAATTCGCGCCGACAGGAGCAGTGCAACGACTGCAGCCAGCAGCACCGACAACCCCGTCACGCCAAAGCTGATCACCATCGCCGAGCTGCGGTGACTGGCCGCCTGGGTCTGCTCCTTCTGAATTTCTTCACCAAGCACGTTCTCAAAAACCAATTGGGACGCAATGATTTTATCCAGCGAAAGGTTAGTGAACTCTTTTTGCGCATTCGGGAATTCCCCTGCTTTGGCTTTGGCAAAGGCGCTCTCCAGCACCGTCAGATAATTGCTCCATTCGCTCTCCAGTGTAGTAAGCCCGGACAGCTCTGCGTCATTCAGCCCGGTCTTCTTAAGCTCCCCAATCGCCTCGGTAATCCCGGGAACCTTAGCCTCATAGCCGGTGAGATACGTCTTTCTTTCCTCATCCGTATTGCTCATAACATACCTTGCAGCCAGTCCGTCCGCCGTGCGGATCTTGTCTGTCAGCCCCTGCACCAGCGACAGCTTGCTGTAGTTGCGGTTAATTTGATCGCTCAGCATAGTGGCTTTGCCCTGGAAAAGCGTATTTCCGGCAATGGCAGCGATAAACACGATAATAACTGCGGTGAAGCCGAGCAGAATTTTGGCGCGGATTTTTGTAAACATATGTATTCCTCCAGATCTGTATGTATTCTGTACCTCTTGTGTTTCTAGTGCTTTCATCCTACTGCAAAAGGCTTAAATTCATCTGAAGTTAAACTGAGCATTCGCTGAAAAAAGACCGTCCTTCCGGCCAAAGCAGGAATTGACGGTCTTCGTTTAACTTAATGACGGCAGCTATTTTGCAAAATATTGATCCAGCGCCCGCTCCGCACGAGACTTCGCCAGATTGAAGGAAGGCCACTTTCGTGTAACCTGCGCGTAATTCTCACGCTTATCGTGCAGAATGGTGTCCAGCTTGCCGTTCTCCTGCTTGCTGAAGGCAATCAGCTTCGGCACAACGTCCGGCGACAGCCGCTCCAAATAGCTCGTATCCAGCTTGCCGCTGGCCTCATACCGCTGGATATTTTGTTCCGCGATAATGGCATCCATCCCGATAAAGTTGATCAGTACATAGGAGAGCAGCCCAAGCAGAATGTAGCATTTGGCGAGCGGGAACCTCACCTTGCTGATCCGCACCGCGGCAATCACGAGCAGCAGCCCAAGGAAAACCATAAAAGCATGCACCAGGAACCGGATATACGTGTATCCATAGGCCTCTTCGTACAGCGTCAGCCGGGAATAGGCGGAGTACAGCATGACCATAGAACAGAGCACGAGGATATAGAGCAGAAAATTCACTGTTTTGGGCAGCAGACCTTTCTTCTCCCCTACCGAGTGGAGCGATAGCAGCAGAATGGCGAAATTGATCGAGGTCACCACAATCAGCTCCACAAAACCGCTCCGCGCATAATCAGCATACGTGCTCCCCTCCGGCAGAATCCCCTCCCAGGCACCGAACAGGTAGGAGAACTGCACACTTACGAACAGCACATATACCGTATTGATGACCGTCAGGATTGTTGTAATGATTACCGGGTCCACCCGCAGCGACAGGGGATCAGGGAACAGATCAGAGATCGGCTCCGGCGCAGGCCCGCCTTCCATATTCAGCATCGGCTTCGGGTTCCACTCATACAGCTTGTAATCCACGAAACCCCAGACAAAGCCGAACATTCCCATGCCCAAGAGCACAATCCACAGCACCCGTGCAAAACCTTCGCCAAAAGAAATCCGTTCCAAATATTGCGGGAGCTCCGCCAGCATCTGATGGAACACACCGTCCGCCGAGGAGAGCAGCGATATGACAACGACCAGCAGCGGAAACGAGATCCCCAGCCCGATCAGCACTTTAAAAAGCACCCGCTTGCGTTCGTCCTCCATCTTGCTGCCGGGTCTGCGGATGAGCTTGAACAGGGTAGCCCAGTGCCGCAAGCCTTGGGTAAAAAAATGCTCCAGCGCCGCGCCGATCAGCCCGAATCCGCTCCAGGACGGCTGCTTGTAGCTAAGCATGTAGGTCATATGTAATAAGATTAGCACCGGAAGCACCAGCGAGTTCAGCCCGAAGAAAATCCAGTTGGCAAACAGTACATACGTCAGAGAGAGCAGGAACACCGCCCCCAGCCAGATATAGCTGAACACTGTAGGCTTACGCAGCTTGTCCTTGGCAAAATAGAGCATATACGCATAGAACAGACACACGAAGATCGGCAATGAAATTCCCGCCATCTTGCCATAGAACAGGTACTGGTGGACGACCGCCAGCAGAAATGCAGCCACTAAAGCCTGGATAGCCCGTTCCGGTTTCGGTACCGCTTGATCACTCATGGTAAATACCTCCATCTTCTTACTATCTTATCCTGATTTTAGCTGATAAAATAAGAAAAAAAAGAGAAAGAAAACACGGATTATTTCCTATTTTGCATGAGGAGGCCTTAGGATCATGAAGCTTCACAGTCAATTTCTCAAGCTCCATTCACACTACGGCGGAACGCCCGAAATCTCGGTTACCCTGGATGAACTGGCTCAGACCCTGGAATGCACCCACCGCAATGCCCTGCATATTATCAATAAAATGGCCGCGCAGGGCTGGATCACCTGGACGCCCAGCCGGGGGCGGGGAAAACGCTCCACACTGGTCTTACTGGCAAGCGCGGAGGATATTGCCCTCGAATCCATGATGCAGGCTATCAGCAGCAAGGAGATCAGCAGTGCCATTGAGGGCATCCGCGGCCATGCCCGCTCCTCCTCGCTCCAGGATACGCTGCAGGGGTGGCTGCTGGCTTATTTCGGGCATCATTCTGAAATCCGCAGCGACAAGCAGATTGATACACTCCGGCTTCCGGTTACCCAGCAGCTTCATACCTTCGATCCGTTGTATATGAATCTGCTGGCCGAATCGTTTGTATCCAGCCATGTGTTTGATGGACTGGTAGGACGGAGCGGCGAACGGGGCCGGATCGTTCCTGGCCTAGCCCACGCCTGGGAAACGGACAGCAGCCGCACGGCCTGGACCTTTCATCTGCGCAAGGAGGTATTATTCCATCATGGAAAGGTGCTGTCCGGGGAGGATGTGGTCTATTCATTTGAACGGCTGATGTTGACCTCGCAGCGGACGCTGTACAGCTTTATTTTCAAGGAAATCGCGGAGGTAGAGGCACTGAATCCTACCACCGTCCGCATTCTGCTGCGGAAGCCGAACGAGCTGTTCCTCCCCTTTCTGTGCACCAGCAGGGCGGCCATTGTCCCGAGAGATCTGGAGTCCATCGGTGAAGCTGCCTTTGGACGCAGGCCGGTAGGCACCGGTCCCTTCAAGGTGGTGGAGATGAGCGAGGAGCTCTGTGTGCTGGAGGTGTTCCCTTATTATTTTCAGGGACGGGCCCACCTGGACCGGGTAGAAATCCTCCACATGCCGTTCGGTGCCGACTCCACACTGCCGGATATCGGCCCGGCCTTTCATGTCATTCCCAACCCTTCTCTTGAGGACGGAACGCTCTGGAGCCGTATCCATTCCGAATCCTCTGTCCGCAAATTTGTCACCTGCAACACAAAGAAAAAAGGACCGCTGAACGATCCTCTGCTGCGGGCGGATATTCTGTCTTGTCTGGATGAAGCAGCATGCCCTTACCCAGGGGCTGCCTCCAATTCCACCGTTACCTTGCAAATTGCCACCATTCCGCAGTATGCCGCCGATGCCGATTATATTGCGAAGCGGCTGGTACAGCATGGTTATGTCTGCAACGTGCTGTCCATCTCACCGGAGGAATTCAAAGGCCCCATTCGCCTGGAATCCGATCTGATCGTCTTCTCCCTGCTCCGGGATCAGGATGAGCAGTTGCGGCTATTCGACCTGTATCTGACGTTGTCCCAGCACATCGAGCCTCGCACCCGGGCCGATATTGAGGGCATGCTGAACCTTATCACGCGGGAGCCTGATCCCCTGGCAAGAGCCGAGGGCTTCAAGCGTATTGAGGACAGGCTGACGCGGGAGCATCAGTTGCATATATTGTACGAAAAGCCGGCCGAAACGGCTTACCTGCCTTCCGTGCGCGGCGTCACCTTCAATAGCCAAGGCTGGGTTGACCTGCGCCATCTGTGGTTTCCGCGCGGCATGTAGCCGCTCCGGCAGATAAACCGCCAACCCCCGGCGGGAGGCCTGCATTAGGCTCCTGCCGGTAAACGCAAAAATACCGGTGGAATATTCACCGGTACCTAAAGTCAATTATGAGGAACATATGTAAAAAAAACTCCTATTTACTTGCGTTAACTATAAAATTAATATAGCACGGAAATGTCAAGATAGCAAGCATTTTTATGGAAAATGAAGAAAATAAATGTTCATCCCCTCTCGGGCAGCGTTCAAGGATGAGGGGCGAGCTTGATGCCATTTTATCCACTCCGCAGATTAATGTTATGATCTTCTGCACGAAGGAGGTGCTGTTGATGCAAATCAGGCTACATGATATCCGAAAAAGCTTTAAGGTGTACAAACGGCCCGAAGGAAAATGGGGGCTGCTGAAGGGCGCTTTTATGCGCAACGTGACTCAGGTGGAGGCGCTGGGCGGGATTGGTTTTGAAATTGCCGAAGGCGAGCTTGTGGGCTACATCGGCCCGAACGGAGCCGGCAAATCTACTACCGTCAAGGTAATGAGCGGCATCCTCACACCGGACAGCGGCGAATGCACAATCATGGGCAAGGTTCCGTGGAAGAACCGGGTGGAGCATGTGTCGAGAATCGGCGTTGTATTCGGGCAGCGTTCACAGCTCTGGTGGGATGTGCCGGTGGCGGATTCTTTTGATGTGCTTAAGGATATTTACGCCATCACTTCTGGAGATTACAGAGCAAGACTTGCTGAACTAACAGAGACCCTTGGGGTGGAAGCGCTTTTAAAAACACCTGTAAGACAACTGTCGCTGGGACAGCGGATGCGCTGCGAGCTTGTTGCCGCCCTGCTGCACCGGCCCAAAATCCTGTTCCTGGATGAGCCGACTATCGGCCTCGATGCGGTATCCAAGCTTGCGCTGCGCAATTTTCTTAGAGAAGAGAACCGCAAATACGGCGTCACGATGGTGCTGACCACCCATGATATGGACGACATAGAAGCACTCTGCGAGCGGGTAATGGTCATTGGGCACGGACAGCTCCTGTATGACGGCCGGCTTGCCGGACTGCAGGATAAGTATGCGCCTGAGGTGATCATGAAGGTGAATACCGACGCCATGATTGCCGCTATGTACAACGACTTGTCGCTGGTATAAGCAGAGGCTCCCATACTTTTTTGAAAGCGGGTGTGAAATGAACTTCAGAAATACCTGCAGGGCCTGCGGCTCGCTTTTCCGCATTCGTATGGCCGAAGGACTGCAGTACCGAGTTTCGGCGATATCTGGTGTGTTTGTCAGCGTGTTCTGGGGATTGCTGGAATGCGTGCTGTTTACCGTGTTCTATACATACAGCGACAACGGGGCGTGGAATAACAACGGCTTAAGCCTCACGCAAACAATATCCTATGTATGGCTGGCCCAGGCGCTGTTTGTGCTGCAGACGATGAGCATTGACAGTGAGATTATGGGCAAAATCAACAACGGCGACGTTGGCGTGGAGCTGTGCCGCCCGATGAATCTGTATACGCACTGGTTCGTCAAAAGCTCGGCAGGCAAGCTTGGAACCTCCTGGGTCCGCAGCCTGGCAACCATTGCTGTCGGACTATTGATGCCTGCCGGGTACGCGCTGGGCAGACCTGCTTCTGTCCTTGGCTTTTTATATTTCCTTTTATCGGTTGTGATGGCTTTTGTTCTGTGCTCCGCTTTTGCCATGTTCGTGACCGCCATACGTCTGAATGTAACATGGGGCGACGGGCCAACGTATATTCTGCTGCTGGTCAGCGGTATTTTATCCGGCACCTATCTTCCGCTCAGGCTCTGGCCCGATTTCATGCAGACCTTTCTGTATCTCCAGCCTTTTGGCGGATTCGCCGATATCCCGTTGCAGTTGTACGTGGGCAGCCTTCCTCCCTCAGCGGCCCTCCCTGGAGTTGGCCTACAGCTTATCTGGAGCGCCATCTTCATTGTGGCCGGACGGTTCATCATGAACCATAAGCTGAAAAACATCATCGTGCAGGGAGGTTGAGCGGAACAATGATCGCTGAAGGCAAAATCTATTTCAAATATTTGCGGATGCATCTGCTGTCGGGCATGGAATACAAGGGGTGGTGGCTGATGCTGATCCAGGTGCTTGTCGTTGTCATCTCGGACCCTATCTCAACAGTGCTTCTCTTCTCCCGCTTCGGCAACATCGGGGAATGGACCGTGGCACATATCATTCTGGTCTATGCACTGGCGATAGCCTCCTTCGGACTGGCGGAGAGCTTCTGCCGCGGCTTTGATTATTTTCCGTGGCAAATGCTGCGTTCCGGCGACTTCGACCGGCTGCTGCTCCGCCCCCGCTCCTTGTTCGTCCAGGTTGCGGCCTCAAGGTTTCATCTTCATCGTGCGGTCCGCCCCATTACAGGAATCTGCGCAGTCTTATGGGCGCTCTCGAAGCTCGGCGTTTCCCTTACCCCCGCAAAGATTGGAATTCTGCTTATGGCACTGGCAGGCGGCTGCCTCTTGTACTGCGGGGTGTTCGTGCTTACTTCGGGGCTTGCCTTCTTTACCATCAAAGGGCTGGACTGGATCTATATCCTGACCAATGCCAGCTATCAGATCACCCGCTGCCCGGAGCCATATATGCCGGGGGCGCTGAAGTCCATGTTCAGCTTCGTGCTGCCTATCCTGTTCATCAGCTTCTACCCCGCAGCCACCGTATGCAATTGGGGATATCCGAAATGGCTGGGGCTTATGTCGCTCCCTGCGGGAGCTGCTTTTTTGGGCTTGTCGCTTCTGGTCTGGCGCATTGGCGTCAGACATTATAAAAGCACGGGAAGCTGACTCCCGCTGCCGGATCGGTTATATCATTTGAACTAAAGAAAATATAAAAGGGCAGAAGTGACGGAGGGGAAGTTTGGATACTTACGGAGCGGGGATATAGCCATCGAACACAATATATGTCTAAGCAAAAGACAGCATCTGCTCCATACGAGCGAATGCTGTCTTTTAGCACATAGAGGGCATGTATTACTGAATGGATTCCAGAATCAATCCGGCCGATTCCTCAATGGATTTGTTCGTCACGTCAATTATTGTGCAGCCGAGCTGCTTCATCAGGCTGTCTGCATGGATGGATTCCTCAAGCACCTGCAGCTCAGAGGCATAGCCGGCATGCGTACCGAGACCAAGCGCCCGCAGCCGCTCTGTACGGATTCTAATCAGTGCTTCCATATCCATCGTCAGCCCGAATATGCGATTCCGCGGGATTTTCATTATTTCCGGGGGTGTCGGCCCATGCAGAGTTAACGGCCAGTTAGCCACCTTGTAGCCTTTATATGCCAGATACATGCTCAGCGGTGTTTTGGAGGTTCTCGACACGCCGATAAGCACGATATCTGCCAGTGCTATTCCGCGCGCGTCCCGGCCATCATCATATTTCACAGCGAACTCTATCGCCTCAATTCTGCTGTAATATGCGGCATCCAGTTCATGCCGGCGGCCAGGTCTGAGAAGCGGAGGATTATGAAAAGCGCCGCTTATCGCTTCAATGACAGGTCCCATAATGTCTACAGCTTGAACTTGGTGATACGTACTCTGCCTCTGAATGGCCTCCCGCAGTGACATTTCCACAAGGGTGTATACAATGACGGATTGCGACTGTGCGGCAAGCTCCACAATTTCCCGGATTTCCCGCTCGCTTGAGATACGCCGGAAATGCTTAATCCCTGCTGCCCGAATGTCAAACTGCCGCAAAGCCGCTTTAACAACCGTATCCCCCGTTTCCCCAACAGAATCAGAGCAGATATATATCTCCGGCACAATCATCGTTGCGGTTCCGCTATCTGGGAAGCAAGCACTGCCTGCGCCGCCGCAATCCGGGCATAAGGTACTCTATACGGGGAGCAACTGATATAATCCAGCCCGGCCTGCTGGCAAAAGACGATAGACTGCATATCCCCGCCGTGCTCACCGCAAATTCCGGTTTTGAGAAAAGATTTCTTCGACTTGCCCTTGGCTACAGCCCATTGTATAAGCTCGCCTACGCCTTCTTCATCCAGGCTTTGAAAAGGATTGGCCGGCAAAATCTGCTGCTCCAGATAGCTGTTCAGGAATTTCTCTTCCGCATCGTCCCGGCTGTAGCCGAAGGTCATTTGGGTCAGGTCGTTAGTGCCGAAGGAGAAGAAATCCGCATGTTCAGCAATTTTATCGGCAACGATAGCCGCTCTCGGCACCTCAATCATGGTTCCCACCTTGTACTGAAGGTCCTTATGCTCTCCGAAAAGCACTTGCCTTGCCACATCATCCACCAGTTTTCTAAGGGTCTGCAGCTCATTGGCATGCCCGACCAGAGGAATCATAATGTCCGGGCGTACCTCAATCCTTCTCCCAAGAACTGCTTTGGCCGCTTTGAAGATCGCTTCAATCTGCATATCGTATATTTCCGGAAAAAGAATACCAAGGCGGCAGCCGCGAAGTCCCAGCATTGGATTGCGCTCCTGAAGGGTACGGACTTTGGCTAGAGTAGCCTTAAGACGCTCTCGCTCGTCTTCTCCCTCTGCTCCTACAGTCTCCAATTCGCGGATCTGCTTCACCAGATGCTCCTGATTCGGCAGGAACTCATGCAGTGGAGGGTCCAGCAAACGGATCGTGACCGGCAGCCCATCCATCGCTTCGAAGATCGCCTCGAAGTCCGCCTGCTGCATAGGCATGATTTTGCTTAGCTCTTGAATTCTTTCCTCCTTGCTGCCCGCAAGGATCATCGCTTGCACAACCGGCAGCCGGCTGTCCGAGAAAAACATATGCTCCGTCCGGCACAGCCCGATGCCTTCCGCGCCCCATTCGCGCGCTTTAGCGGCGTCTGCGGGTGTGTCTGCATTGCTGTAGATTTTCAGCTCGCGGATCTCGTCGGCGTACTCCAGCAGCGTCAGCAGCTCAGGAGTAATCTCCGGCTCCGTAAGGGATACAATCCCTGAGAAAACCTGACCCGTCGCACCATCAATGGAAAGGCTCTCTCCTTCATTGAAGGTTCTACCGCCTATAGTCACTGAGCGCTGCTCCAGATCAATGGACAAACCATCGCAGCCACAGACGCAAGGCTTGCCCATACCTCTGGCGACAACCGCCGCATGGCTGGTCATTCCTCCTCTTCCGGTCAATATTCCCTGGGCAGCAAGAATGCCTTGAATATCCTCGGGTGAGGTTTCCAGACTGACGAGAAGTGCCTTCTTCCCTTCACGCGCCAAGCCCTCTGCAGTTTGCGCATCCAGTGCAATGACACCGGAGGCCGCTCCAGGCGAAGCCGGCAGACCTGTGGCAATAACCTGTAGTTGTGCTTGCCGGTCAATAGAGCGGTGCAGCAGTTGATCCAGATGTCCCGCTTCAATCCGGCTAACCGCCTCTTCCTTCGGCAGAAGCCCCTCATCAACCAAAGCGACAGCGATTTTAACCGCAGCTTGCGCTGTGCGTTTGCCGCTGCGGGTCTGCAGCACATACAACTGCCTGTTCTCAACGGTAAATTCAATATCCTGCATATCCAGATAATGCGCTTCCAATTGTTCTGCAACAGCAGTTAGCTGGGCATAAATCTCCGGTAAATCATCCTTCAGTTCAATGATACTGCGCGGTGTGCGGACTCCGGCCACTACGTCCTCTCCCTGGGCATTCATCAGATATTCACCGTATATTTCTTTGTCGCCAGTGGAGGGGTTTCTTGTGAAGAGCACGCCTGTCCCAGAGTCATCGCCCCGGTTACCGAACACCATAGTCTGCACCGTGACAGCCGTTCCTTGCTCATTAGGGATGCTGTACAATTTCCGGTATACCTTGGCGCGTACATTGTTCCAGCTTTTGAATACTGCGCCAACCGCCATTCTGAGCTGCACATATACATCCTGTGGAAACGCCTTGCCCGTCTGTGCTTCAACCAGCCAGTGGTAACGCAGAACAAGCTTTTTCCATTGCTCCGCGTTTACCTCCTGATCACTTATACAGTCCTCATCTTTCTTCATTTGCTCCAGGGCATGGTCGAAATGAAGGGCTGGTATGCCCAGTACCACTTCCCCGAACATTTGGATGAACCTGCGGTAGCAATCGTAAGCAAATCGTTCATTGCCCGTCTGTTTCGCAAGTCCTTGCACCGTGAAGTCGTTCAAACCCAAATTCAGAATCGTATCCATCATTCCCGGCATCGACGTTACCGAGCCTGAACGGACAGAGACCAGCAGCGGGCAATCGGAGTGTCCAAACCATGCCGACTGCTTATTCTCCAAATCACTGAGTGTTGCGCAAATCTCCTCAAATGTCTCATCGGACAAGCTGCCACTGGCCTGATACTTTGCGCATACTTCCGTAGTTACCGTAAATCCGGCAGGGATGGGAAGGCCAAGTCTGGTCATCTCTGCCAAATTGGCCCCCTTGCCTCCGAGCAAAGCCTTCATTGATAAAGAACCTTCATCAAAACGGTATACACCCTTCGCTGACTTCATCCTTTGCCCCCTATTAATTCACCGACATCATTGTATATTTTCTGTATTCTCTCTATTTATCTAAGCCGAATTGGAATCTCTATTTACAATTAGCTGTTCTCGGTTACCAAACCTGTTCTCGCCACACCGCTCTTGACCGCAGCCCGGATCACAGCTTCACGGATAAGCTCCACTACCCGAGGGTTGAATGCATCAGGCATAATATAGTCTGTTCTAAGCTCGCTTGCAGGAATTACTGAAGAGATCGCTTGGGCAGCCGCCAGCTTCATATCTTCATTAATGTCCGTGGCACCGCAGTCGAGCGCTCCGCGGAATATTCCCGGGAAGCAAAGGACATTATTAATCTGGTTCGGATAATCGGAGCGTCCGGTCGCCATCACCTTGACGTAAGGCGCAGCAATTTCAGGATCAATCTCAGGTGTAGGATTCGCCATCGCGAACACAATCGGGTCAGCGGCCATACTTTGCACATCGCTGAGCTTCAGGATTCCCGGCGCAGAAACTCCGATAAAGATATCGGCGCCTTTTATAACTTCAGACAGCAGGCCCGTTTCCAGATTCGGATTCGTAATCTGCGCAAATTCACTCCAATGCGGCTTGTCATATTCGACCGTCCGGCTGATCGCCCCCTGACGGTCCACACCGATCAGGTTCACGGCCCCGGCATGCAGCAGCATCTTGGATACGGCAATGCCGGCTGCTCCAATACCGTTCACTACGATCTTCGCAGTCTTGATGTCTTTGTTGCAGACCTTGAGCGCATTCAGAATCCCCGCCAGCACCACGATTGCCGTCCCGTGCTGATCATCATGGAAGACCGGGATATCCAGCTCCTTCTTCAGTCTTGCTTCGATTTCGAAGCAGCGCGGGGAGGAGATATCCTCCAGATTAATGCCGCCGAAGGTTGGCGCGAGCGCTTTGACAATGGTAATGATCTCTTCCGTGTCCTTCGAGTCCAGGCAGATTGGAAAAGCATCCACACCAGCGAACTGTTTGAACAGCGCAGCTTTGCCCTCCATAACCGGCATCGCAGCCTTTGGACCAATGTCGCCGAGACCAAGCACGGCAGTGCCGTCGCTGACAACAGCAACCATGTTCTTCTTAATTGTATATTGATAGGCCAAATCTTCATTTCCGGCGATGGCTTGGCATACTCTGGCGACACCAGGCGTATACACTTTGGAGAGATCCTCCATCGACTGAATCGGGTTTTTTAGCCCGGTTGAAAGTTTGCCTCCGAGATGCAGACCCATAACTTCATCCATAATTGTCATCATTTTTCCTCCTGCTAGCTGAAATGCGTTTCTTTCAATCCGTTTCAATAACATGAATCATATCACTGAAAAAAGTACTCTAGCAAGGATATAAAATCCTAATCAGGATGCTGATGTGCTTCAGATCATTAATCGACACAACATCTCCTCTTATCCTCCGCAAAAAGCATTTTTCCTCCTAGTAATGTTAATGCCATACCGACAGCAGAAGCGTTGCGAGTATAACCGTAACTGCGCCTCCAATGCGTGTGGAGATCTGGGCGAAAGGCATCAATTCCATTCGTCCGGCCGCAGACAGGATCGCTACATCACCGGTTCCGCCCAGTCCACCCCGGCAGCCTGTCACAATGGCAGCTTCAACCGGATACATTCGAATGAGCCTGCCGACATAGAAGCCGGAGATAATCATCGCCACAATAACTGCCGCACAGGTCAGAATATATGGAATGGAGATGATGGCAGCTACATCGTTAAGCGGTACGTACAGCATGCCTAGTCCCACCATAAGCGGCCAGGTCAGACTGGTGGAGACGAATTTGTACATTTGGAACGCGCCTTGTTCAATTTTTTCCGGCATCGCCTTGAAGCATTTGATCAACGCCGCCGTGAAGATCATCAGGATCGGTCCGGGAATGCCTACTACCTTCGAGGCAAGGCTGCCAAAGATGAATAATCCGCAGGCCACCAATAGTCCGGCTCCCATGAGCGGGAATACCACCGGCTTATCCTCATAGCTTCCTCCGCCGAGCTTCTCTCCATCCTTCTCCTTCACCAGCATGCCGTTGCCTGTATAGGATGGCTTCTTCTCGCCCAGCTTCTTAAGCAGTCCGGCTCCAATGATCGCCACAATGTTTCCGATAATGGCAGCCGGGATCATTTGTGCAACAACGGCTCCTGACTCTCCGCCAATAATCTGGGAGTAAGCAATGGACAGCGGAAGAATGCCTTCTCCGATACCGCCGCAGATGATTGGAACAATAATGTAAAAGATCGTGTGATGCAGGCTGTAGCCAAACATTGTGCCAACGGCAATACCCGCTCCAATCGCGGCTACGGTCCCGACCACCATCGGAATAAAAATTCTCACAACACCGTTGATCAGGGTCTTCCGGTTCATGCCCAGTATACTGCCGGCTACCAGACAGGAGATGTACAGGTACAGAAAGTTTGAGGTTTTCATCAATGTTTTGACTGAGGCGAGCGCATCCGGGCTGATGACATTCCAGAACACCATGAACGAGGGAACCATCAGAGCCAGGATGGCGGGGCCGCCGATGCTTTTGAGAATCGGAAGCTTGAAGCCCAGGTCGCTCAGCAGGATTCCCAGAACCATAATGACTGCAAATCCGCCGATCATATCATTGGGAAGATTCCCGGTTACAGCCGCCCCATAAATAATAAGGGCTATAATTACGTAAAGCGGAAGGGGAATAACACCTACCTTTAGTTGCTTCAGCTTCTGCAGAAACCCTTCATTGGCCGGAGAGGACGTGGTGGGGTTCCTTTCAGCGGCAGGGGATTGAACAGCTTTTTGCATCATGCATTACCTCCTAATATCGTCTACAGCCCTATAGTAGCGTAAATGTAAGCGCTTTTGTTTTTACGTAAATATTGATTGAATTATGTAAATTATTAAAGTAAGCGCTATCATAAATGAGCACGCAAAAACCGCCAATCCCCTAATTCCGGAATTGACGGTCTGTGGCGCTCAACCTATATGAATTTAGAAATAACGGAGCTGCCCCGGGGAGATATCCGGTATCGCTGCACGGGTCTGCCTACGGTGCCATAGGTCACATCACCATCGAGGGCCCCCATGTCCACCAGTCCGGCAAGGTATTTGCCGACCGAAACACGCGAAATTCCGGATAACGCCGCAATTTCTTCGGTGGAGAAGCTTGCTGTATTACATTTCTCCACTGCTGTCCAGACGGCCCGAAGTGTATTTCGTGTAAACCCCTTGGATAATTCCTGGGCCGCAAAGTCCCCTTTCCTGTAGCCGGTCAGCTTATCCAGCTCAGACTGGTCCAGAGAATCCTGGCTGCGGAACAGAAAATACTGCTCCTTGTAAGCCGACAGCGCTGCACGCAAGCGTTCGAACTCAAACGGCTTGATCAGGTAATCTACAGCACCGTTCTGAAGCGCATCCCGGATGCTGTCTTTATCGCTTGCGGCTGAAATGACTATAACATCTATTCGGATACTGCTCCGGCGGATGGCAGACAGCAGCTCAAGACCGTTGCTCTCCTTCATGTAAATATCCAGCAGAATCAGCTCAAAGGGATGTTCCCCCAATTGAGTCATGGCCTCGTCCGCAGATCTGGCCCAGCCCGCACACCGGAAGCCTTCCACTTGCTCTACGTAAAATTTGTTCATCTCGGCTACCATCGGATCGTCTTCTACAATCAATACGTTTATCATTGTCCATCACTCTTCGCTTGATAGGGTAAACTAACTGTGAACCGGGTTCCTTCTCCTTTGCCTGTCTCGCAGACAATCGTTCCGCCCAAAAGCTTAAGACTCCTCTCAACCAGGTACAAGCCGATGCCCCGGTCATTTCCTTTTGTCGAATAGCCCTGATGAAATATAAACGGCTCATTCTCAGGAGGTACGCCGCTGCCGTTATCACTGACTGTAACAATAAGCGTATTATCCTGAAACTGAAAACCGACGTGAATGCATTTGCTTCCCGCCCCTTCGGGCGCTTCCATCGCGTTATCCAGCAGATTGCCCACAATCGTGATAAGCTGACGGGTTCTCTCCGGGTCACTCGGCTCCGGCAGAACTCCATCCTCAAGCAGCACCAGCCGAATGCCTGCTTCTCTGGCCCGGCTCAGCTTGCCCAGCAGAAATCCGGCCATCACCGGGTCTTTGATCTGCCTGACAACGGCTCCCATCTCCGTCTGTGTCGTGGTGACCGTACTGGTGATGTACTCCTCCAGACGGTCATACCGGCGCATATGGGTTAACCCCAGAATAACATGCAGCTTATTCATGAACTCATGCGCCTGTGCACGCAAGGCTTCGGCATAGTGGGAAATGCCGGTGAGTCTTTCCATCAGCAGGCCAATCTCCGTCTTGTCGCGGAAAGTGGCGATTGCCCCCTCCACAGTCCCGTTAACGAAGATAGGCACAACATTTGCAAGTAAAGTAACCCCGTTATGCTCCACCTCCAGATCCTGGCTCGCTTCACCGGTCTCAAGCACATGCTTCATCTGAAGCAGCGGCCAGTATTTCTCCACCGGCTGATCCAGCGGTTCCTCCTGCATGCCCATTGCCGCAAGCAAGCGCTTAGCTTCCGTATTGATCAAGGTGATGCGTGCCTGCTGATCAACGGCAATGACTCCCTCCCGCACGGATTGAAGCATGGAGCTGCGCTCCTCAAGAAGCTTGGCAATGGCCGCAGGCTCCATGCCGAACATCATCTTTTTGATGGTACGGGCCAGCACGAACGCTCCCGCAGCGCCGATCACACTGCCCACAAGAATGCTCCAATACAGGATGCCCTCATTCTCTTTTACAGCAAGCCTAACGTTCCCCAGTGAGATTCCTACCGCCACAGCCCCCACCTGCTCCCCGCTTGCGGCGAATACAGGTGAGAACGCTCTCACGGATGCGCCCATAGATCCCTCGGCTTCAGATATGCTCTCCTGTCCCTGGAGAACCGCCGATTCATCGCCACCGCTGAAATGCTTTCCGATTTTCGCCTTGTCCGGATGGGACAAACGGATTGCCTTCATATTCATGACAACCACAAACTCCACATGGTTTAAAGTTCGAATGTCCTCGGTGTAGCTTTGCAATTCGGGCGAGGTGTGTGAATTCGTTAGTGATTCAATAATCAGCGGTGTACGGGACAGCGTACGGGATAAGGTGACTGCCTTCTGCTCCAGCGCGGTTTGGGTCTGCGAGGACACCTTCATCCCAAAGAGCACATAGACCACCAGCAGCATTACAACAAGCACTGCACAGATCATCAACGTAATTGTTGTTCGCAGCCTAAATGTATACCTTCCAATTTTCACCAGACAACCCTCCGGGAATACTCCATCAGTCTAACCTATACACAGAAGCGGCAGCCATGATTACAGACACATTTTATGCGGGTACAGGCTGAATCTGGACAAAGCTTGGCTCCATTCATATACAACAACATAATACCAGAAGCAGAACACCACTGTCCGTAGTATAAGAGTTGCAGGTATTATTAATGTGAGCTAAGATGCTTGCGGTAGCCCTCCACGTTCTCCTCCCGGTAGCCCATTGCCTCATAAAAGACATGCGCTTCCTTCCGCTTCTCACCGGAGACAAAAATAATATAATAGCAATCTCTTGCGTGAGCGATCTCTTCCAGGGCGGTCATCAGCCTTTTGCCCAGCCCCTGACGGCGCGCCCGGGAGGAGACGACCACATTTTCTATCACCATAAACGGCCGGCAATCCCCGACGAGGTCTTGACATACGATGCCCATCATTGAGCCCAGCAGTTCCCCCTCTACAAAAGCACCCAACAATATGTACCGGCTGTCCGCCTTGATTGTCTGAAACGCTGCCTCCAGCTTCCGTGAATCTGTGAGTCTGCCCGTAAGTTCCTCGTACAGCAGGTTCAATGCGGCAAGTGAATCCGCTTCGATTTCTCTAATGACTGGCATCTATGATCGTCTCGCTTTCTGATTGGTTTGATTAGGTTTTCTTCTCATAGACATATAGCTGTCCATTTCTCGGATTAATCATCCGCTTCCCCTTGTAGCCTCTGCGGCGCAATTCCCGATCCAGCAGTTTCATAAAAGCGCCATGGCTGACAGCCAGCACGTTCCCCAGTTTTTGCTCGCATTCGAGAGCGTCGACAGCATCTTTGACTCGGCCAATTACAGAATGCCTGTTCTCTGGCTGCGAGTGATGTTCAAAGCTCCAGAATATACGGCCTAATATCAGCCAGCAAGCTGTGGGTAGTCTACATCCTCCCAACGGTACAGCGGCAATTCTAACTTCTCTTAGCTTGGCTGTGAAAAGAAGCTCTCCTGCATAGATCAGACGGGCGGTGCTTATGGCTCTGGACTGATCACTGCACAGGCAACGCGCCCATACATGCCCGCTGCTCTTGCACTCTGCTGACTGCCAGATTTCCGCGGCTTCATACTGTGAAACCCACTCATTAAACTGCGCACCTGACATCCAAGCCCGCTTCGGAGGGGCTGCTACTCTGAAATGTCTGACCAATCCGATAGTCATCCGCTTAAGCCCCGCCTGTATTCACAGCAGTGTTTTGCATATCTTCATTGCCGGACAAATGGGTTTTCACCGTACCTTTGGTAGCGCTGTCGCCAAATTCAATCCGGCTTGACCCTTGAGCCAGTGCTTTTCCCCCGGCAATGCCCTCCGAAACCATCATTCTACTCATGTTCATAACTAATCTCCCATCGACTGCCGTCCTCAAATTGCACCGTATTTACAAAGGAACAGACATTTCCTTCAGCACCGTTTGAACGCGCTCCTCAACGGTTAAATCTTCTTCCAGTCTCAGCACAGGACACTCAAGGCCGGACATCCATTCCTCGTGCAGCACCCGGCTTCTCACCTCTGGCCCCGCAGTCTCATATAAAGCCGCCCATTCCATAAAAGCCTGCGTAGCCTCAAATTGGCTTCCGCCCGGCAGAATTTCCTTCCCATACCGTCCGTACTCCCTTGCTCTCAAGCGCTCCAGACGGATCTCCGGCGGAATCCGCAGAAATACCACCAGGTCAAATCTGGGCCGCAGCCCATCTCCCCACCCGCAAACCGCACCGGACAAAATCCACGGCTCCCGCGTGTCCAAATCATGCATAATTCTGCTTAATCTCTCTGTGATTTCCGTTTGCTCCGTATATTTATGCTTCCAAAAATAATCATCACTATCCAAATGCGCATATGGCAGCCTGCCCGCTAAAGCGCGGCCCATTGTACTCGTCCCAGCGCCCGAAGCTCCCAGAATATGAATTCTGCTGTACATGGCTCCTCCCCCACAAGAAATGCAATAGTTACAGCCCATTGTATATTTCGGATTCCAAAGGTACAGCGACACTTTTCACTGAACGGATTTCACAGAAAATGCTGAGTAAATTTCAGAATAAAATATAAATTGTTAATTCCCGTTTTTTACCGGTTGCCTTTGTTATAATTTGAACATCTGACTATAGAAAACATACATCCAGGAGGAATAGCATGACCGTTTCCGTCTCCGAATTACAAGAATATTTAGAGAAGTACGTTACCTATCTAATCATTGAAAAGAACCTATCCCCAAAGTCGATCAAAGCTTACCTTTCCGACCTCAATATGCTGCAAAACTGGTTAATCGAAAATAAGATGAATAGTGTCACCAGCGACATTCTCCATCTTTACTTCCACAGCTTTAACAATTCCTGCCTGCTTAAAGATTCTACAATTAAAAGAAAATACATATCCATAAAGGCCTTTTTTTTATTTCTGGTCCACAAAAACTGGATTGAACAATCTCCTCTTCACAACTTCGGGAAAAGGTTCAAAACGTCCAAAAGAATCCCCAAAACTCTTGCTGTAGAAGAAATCGAACGCTTACTGCAATCTCCGCTTAGGGATCGGGAGCAATTGACTACACCTTTTCGCACTCGCCTGTCCATCAGGAATGACGCCATCATTGATCTATTATTTTCTACCGGAATCCGAATCGGTGAACTTGCGCAAATTCACCTGCAGGATATTGATTTAAAAAACCGTGTGGTCGTCATTTTTGGGAAGGGGCGCAAAGAACGGCTGCTATATCTGTCCAGCACTGAGCTAATCGACAAGATAAATGACTGGATGGAAGTCAGGGAGCTATTCCGTCCGCAATGCGATACTCTTTTTCTTAATAAATATGGCAAGGCCTTATCAATTTACGGGATTGAAGATATTTTTTCCAAATACAGAAAATTAGCCAGCATTAACGAAAAAGCCACTCCTCATTACCTACGGCATTCATTTGCAACACAACTGCTCGAAAACGGGGCCGACCTCCGTGCCGTCCAGGAAATATTAGGCCACTCCAGTGTGAGCACAACAGAGATTTATACCGAAGTTTCGGTAAAAAGAAAACGGGACGTTCTTTCACAGTTTAATCCCCGCAATCGGCTGGAGACCTCCAAATAACTACGAATTATTTGGGGGTATTAATAATGTTGAAGGAAGTAACTTATTATGACGTAATAATGGGGAACCATTCTGAAAGTTTTATAAGTGCATTTGACTTGGCATGGAAATCTTGTCTCGCATGTATGGATCAGAAGTATACGCAATCAGTACAAATGAGTGTGGGGCATCGTCTTCGTCCTTTGCTAGCTGCTTGGGGATACAGCCTTTCTTCTCCATCCATTAACAATTTAGATTTCAATAAGGTGACAAATACTGCAGTCAGTATTGAATTAGTACATAAAGCCTCAATTATTACAGATGATTTAATAGACAATGATAACGCCCGTCATGGAAAACCTACCTTTCATGTGGAGTATAGTAGGTACGAGGCAATACTCTTTGTGGTTCATCTTTTAGGTCATTCTGTAAAAATATTAAATGATAACTTTTCCTTGAATACTAATGTTACACCTCATTTAAATATATATATTGATATACTTTCAAAAACGATTTGCGAGATGTCCAAAGGCGCGCTTAAAGAATTAAACCTAAGCTCTGATGAAATCACAAAATTAAATGAGTTAAGCGAAATTATTAATTTAGAAACTGTAAGTTTAATAAAAAATAGTTTTCTTCTAGGATATCTTTCAAGCGGTAATTTTGATAAACAAGTTATGGAAATTGTTGAAGTTATTGGTAGCAAATGTGGTTTTGTATTCCAGATGCTGAATGACACTGAGCCGTTTTCTCAAAAAAGTAGAAATGAAAACTATAAAGGCAATAATAATTTTGACTTTAATAAATCCAGAAAAAATATTGTTATCGGGTATTTGTACGGAATGTCAAGTTCTAAAGAACAGGCAATGATTAGAAATACTAAAGCACTTAAATCAGATTATATTTTAAATTTATACAATAAATATGACATCACTTCTTTTGTTCTCAAAGAGGTTTCTCGCATAAAGTCTGATATTATGAAGGATGTGGAACACCTACTTTCCTTAACTAATAATAAATTGTGGTCCATAGAATTCGAAAAATTTATTGAATATATTTTTGAATTTTGCATTGAACGCGTGTTAAAGTAAGGTTTTCAATCCTGTTGCAATGCTAGTTAGATGGACAGCAAGCGTTAGCAAAGGAAGTAATATATTAAATGATGAAGAGTCTTTTATTGGATAATTTTGAGAATCGTTTACTTGTTTAATCAAGGCTGCAACTGTACTTGTTTTTTCGATCAAGATATCTCCCAGACCATTGGATAGTTCCATCTCCTTCTCAAGTAATTTCTCAAGTTCCTCGATTCTTTGTTGCTTGAGTTTTGAAACAATTTTCTTAATATATGCCTTCAGTAGATATGAATACACTGGGAAAGCAATAATTATAAATAAAATTATCCCTCCCCAAGTAATTATAAATGAAAAATTAGGATTCACATTAATGGATAAATTAGGCTTAAATGAAACAGAATTTTTAGGTACTAGCATTGCATACTCGAAGGTAAACAACAATCCTAGTATGAAAAATATATTTTTGAAATTTTTAGCTTGTTCAGCTATGATGACTAGCCAAGGCGTATTGGCAGGTATGAATTTATTGTAATCTGAAATATCCAGCTTTGTTATTCTTTTTGTATATATTATTAGCTGTACAAACTGGAAATATCCTATAATCGAAAAAAAGAGAGCAACTGCACCGACAATTATTGCATAAACTCCCATAGAATTCATCTGAATGTATTTCAATAAAATGATGTTAACAAAGTAAAAAACAACAACAATACATGCAATATAGAGATTCAGGTTAGATTTTAATTTCTTTTCAGTTCGGAAATGGGCCCCTGTAATTTGAGGATTTAAAGGAGTTAAGCCATTCTCAAAAAAAAGCATGAATTTCTTAACTGTATATAATGAAATTATAAATATGGTTAAAAGAGAAATTAGATGAACATAAAAAAAGGGAAAGGGGCATACGAAGTTAATAAATACACCAAGTAAAAAAAGAACCCCTGATAAGATAGTTACTTTGATAATTTTTAATTTTTTAATTTTAGTAAAAATAAAACTTTCTTTTTCAAAAAAAATGCATATTTTCGACATATTTACCCCCAAATAATTCGTAGTTATTTGGATATGAATGTGCTGATTGAAGACCGTCACATTTTACTTGAATCCTCCTTCAAATCAAGGCTTCATCAAGGATCCTCCTACCCGTCACAACATTATCCATGATCTTTTTTATCTTCAAAAATATATATTCGTTCTTATATTCCATAATCCTCCTGCAATAGAGTCCAAATTTATAATAATTCTACAAATGAAGACAAAAAAAGACAGAATGTTTAAACGTCCTGTCTTGATCTCCATATTTTTTATAAAGCTTCTATCGCACACTAAGCACTTTCATAACCGCATCATAACAAGACCCCTTAAATACACCATGCAAATCGTCATTGTCGGTCATCAGCCACTGGATCAGGCAGCCGTCGATAATTGCGCGGATCACGGGCGCAGTGGTGTCCGGGGACAGCTCTTTGGGGAAGACGCCCTCCTGCTGGCCTGCTATCAGCACCTCCGTGCTTATCCGTGCGCAGTTGTCGTAGAAACGCTGGTTAATCTCCCGGTATACCGGAATCCGGCTCGCTCTGGACAAGAAATCCAGATACACCCGGTAAAAAGAACGGTTCTTCGCCGGTCCGGCAAAAACGGAGTCGATATACGCAGTAAGCTTGCCGGTTGCTGTCTGCTGCTCCTGTACCGCCGCCTGCTCTTTGGCCGATATTTTACCGGTCAGCCATTCCAGCAGCTCCACAAGCACCGCTTCCTTATTGTCAAAATAATAATGCACGACCCCCTTGCTGACCCCGGCATGATCGGCAATCGTCTGCAGGGTCACGGAATCATATCCAAGCTCGGACAATGCCTGAAAAGCAGCGAATAGAATCTGTTTGCGTTTCTCCTCGGATTTCTTGTAACGAACCATAGGGCCTCCACTTTTTAAAGAAATAATGTATATTATATCATGGACAATAAAAAGTTGACCGGTCAGAATAAATATTATATAACTTAGCTACACAATTATAGCTGTTAAAAGGAGAATTTTGTATGCCAGAACATTTTCAAGCTTTGGTCGTGGACAAATCCGAGACCTTTTCCGTTGCAGTCAAGCCTGTAACGTTAGCGGAATTGCCTGCCGGAGAAGTATTAATCCACGTTGCCTATTCCAGTGTGAACTATAAGGACGGATTAGCGAGCATCCCGAACGGGAACATCCTGCGCAATTATCCCTTTATTCCGGGTATTGATTTGTCGGGAATCGTCGTATCCTCTGCCGATCCACGTTTCCACGAAGGACAATCCGTCATCGCCACCAGCTACGGCATCGGCGTGTCCCATTACGGAGGCTTCAGCGAATATGCACGGATTCCTGCGGAATGGGTCCTCCCTCTGCCGGAAGGACTTACCCTGCGGGAGGCGATGATCTATGGAACCGCAGGCTTCACCGCCGCTATGTCCGTTCAGGCGCTGGAGGACCACGGAACCGCGCCGGATAAAGGCAAGGTGCTCGTTACCGGTGCGACCGGCGGCGTCGGCGGCTCAGCAGTTGCAATGCTCGCCAAGAAAGGCTACCACGTGGCCGCCAGCACCGGCAGAACAGAGGAAGCCGCTTATTTGCAGGCTCTGGGTGCAGCCGAGGTCCTCTCCCGCGAGGACGTCAGCGGAGGTGCAGGCAAGCCGCTCGACAAGCAACTGTGGCAGGCGGCTGTTGATTCTGTGGGCGGGGCTCCGCTTGCGGCGGTGCTGAGCAAAATCGCCTATGGCGGCGCGGTTGCAGCCAGCGGTCTAACCGCCGGAACAGCGGTTCCGACGACTGTGCTTCCTTTTATTCTGCGGGGCGTAAGCCTGCTGGGCATTGATTCCGTTTCCTGTCCGATGGAGCTGCGGTTGAACATTTGGGAGCGGATGGCTACGGATCTGAAGCCCGATTCACTCGAAGCTCTTATAGACCGTGAGATTCCTTTAACCGAGCTGCCCTCTGCGCTGGAGGATATTCTTAAGTCGCGCACAAGAGGACGGGTGCTTGTCCGCTTGTCTTAATACAAGACTAAGCGCTCCACCCGACAATTATTAATCACTATTCAGCCACCCGGGAGCATCCCTGGGTGGCTATTTTTTTAAAATATAAGGCTTTATATGTTTCACACCATAAAACATCCTTCTATTTCTTGCTGAAACGGATACCGTCCTTTTAAGGACGGCGAAGCCGTTTCTGCTTGTCAAAAACTAAAATTCATCGACTGCAGTCTGCGTGCCGGGATAGGGCTGAACATATGGCTGTTGCCGGTACTGCTGGACATACGGCTGACCATAGAAGCCCGGCGAGGGGTCAGCAGGCTGGTACCCATAGGGCTGTAGCATCTGCGGCGCCTGCGGATACATGTATGGAGGCATGAAATAAGGATGCTTGGCATTTGCCCCTGCAGATTTGCCGGGTTCACAGCAGTCCGCAGGCGGTCCAATAAACGTTCCGGGCTGCACTGGAGCCAGCGCATCCTTCACTTTGGCTTCATTCAGACAATAGGTATGTGCAAGAACATTCGACGGTGTAAGGGTCAGCAGATTCGACCCCAGAATGACCTCTGGGACTGGAGCATTGAAAATCGCCAGCAAATGGGTGCAGTCTACAGTGGCAACCTCATAATGCCACCAGCCCTGCGGCACATTCGTTACTTGTCCCGGGCAGATGGGGAAATGCAGCAGCTCATTCGTGAACGGGTTGATCAATGAGACTACAGCCTCGCCGGAGATGCAATAGACCAATTCAGCGGCATTTTGATGATAATGCGGTTCAACCACATTGGATTTGCTGAGAAAAATATCAAGCAAGGATATATTATCCAGCGTGTTAAGCTCATTCACCGACAGCGTATTGATATAATTGCAGGCATCCTTTCTAAACGTTGTATTGCTGTTCACATCAAAAGTAAACTGTGTATTGGGTGATTTGTAATCCAGATATAACGTCACCGGTAAATCCTTCCCTTCTCCAAAAACCGTATTCTCCTTCTGCGATAGGATATGTATCCGCTCATGCCCAGGTGAATGATTTTTGTTCCGGCCTTGTCCCCAAAAAAAAGCATCCTCCACAGGGGAAGATGCGCCTAAGTTCTATTCACTGGCAATAATCGTCCGGTTCCTGCCCAGGCCCTTAGCCATATACATGGCCTGGTCCGCCTGTTCCAGCAGCTCCTCGCGGGATTTCCCGTGGGTTGGAAAATGCGCAATGCCTTGCGAAGAAGTAACCTTCATCGCCAAGGGAGCGGCGCTTGCTTCCAGCGTTTTACGGATTCGCTCCGCCACCAAATATGCATCTGCAGCTTTGGTGCGCGGAAGCAGCACAACAAACTCCTCCCCGCCGTAACGGCAGCAGACATCGCCCGGGCGAACGCTTGACGTCAGGATTCCGGCAACCTGCTTCAATACCTCATCCCCTGCCAGGTGGCCGTAGGTGTCATTCACGAATTTGAACTTGTCCACATCCAGCGCGATGACAGAGAAGGAAAACTGTGCGGCGATCCATTGATTCATCGTCGCTTCAACCGATCTGCGGTTCACAAGTCCCGTCAGTAGATCCGTCATCGCTTCCTGGGTCAGTTGGCTCGTCTGCTTCTGAACATCACTCCAGGCAATGGCAACCGCCTGCGTCAGCAGGTCTGCTTCCCGGTTCCAATGCGGCTTCAGCTCAGGAAGCTCCATCTTTTCTTTGCCTACCCTGCTCATCAGGTCCGCAAGCATCACGAACGGCTTGGCCAATTGATGAGCCAGCAGAATTACAAGCAGAAGCAGGATCACAAAAGGAATTATAGTATAGGCAATGGTTATGCGGAGGTGGCTCAGTAATTCATTCTGGATGGCGCTCACAGGCGAAACGACCACAACTCCCCAGCCATTCGACGTGACTTTGGAATAACCAGCCAGCATCGGAATGCCTCTCACATTTACCGCCTGCATTTGTCCGCTTTTTCCCTTAATTAATTCTTGCACAACCCGGTTTGAGCTGACATCCTCATTAATTCGGCTTTTATCAGGGTGAAACAGCAAATGCCCGTCAGCGCTCACAATGTAATAATAGGAGCCTCCAGCGTTAACATCGTTATTCCCGCCGCCAAAAATCATATTCAGGATATTATGATTCTGCAGATAAATCGTTCCGCCAAGCTGTCCCAGATAATGCTGGTTTTCGTCGTACAGCGGCTCGCTCATGAACACAATCATCCTGCCGGTAGCGGAGGCTGTGTACGGTTCGGAGAGATAGGCGCTCTTCATGCGAAGCGCTTCCAGCGCCCAGGGTGAATCAACTTTTTTGCCGGCTAGTCCAAGCGTTGTCGGTGAGGTGCTGCGGATAACGCCATTTTCACCTACCAGGAGAATCGAATTGAAATAGTTGCTGCTGTTGCGCATTAACTCAAGATAATTGTTAATCTCTTCAGGCTTCACTCCGTGCGACAGCCTATACGCGCTGAATTCAAGGGAGCTGCGCATGGAGCGGAAGAGCGAATCCATCGTTTGGCTCATTCTTTCGGCATTGCTAAAGTTGAGATTCAGCGTTGTATTGATCAACGATATTTTTTTCGATTGATATGAAGCGGTAAGCAGGATCGTAGATGTCAGTAGAACCACCAGTGTTACCAGACCGATCAGCAGCGCGGTAAGACTGAGCTTCTTCTTTTCCGGTAAGAGTCCTGCTCCTCCCAGTCTGGGCATTACTTAACCTCCTCGTGTTACTGGGCAGCAACTGCCAACAGGTGTATCTTATTTATAATTATAAACGATTGAGATGCAGAATCCACACATCATTCATACTTCTTTGGGGCAGAATTCAACTATTGGCTTAACCAACCCAATTCTCAGGAGGCATATTTAGAACATGATGTGGATAAAAAATAAAGCAATACCGGCCCTCGCCATGCTCATGGCGCTATTGATTCTTTTTGCAGGACAGCCTGTACATGCATCAGGAGTAGAAGCTGCTGTAGAGGGCAAGCCGGCAAATCCTGGATCGCTTACTTTTGTGCTGGTGCATGGTGCCTGGGTCGATGCCAGCTTCTGGGATGAAATAGCAGCGGAGCTGCGCAAAATGGGACATACTGTGTACACGCCCGAATACGCCGGACACGGCTCGGATCAGAACAAAAACGTCACCCACGCGCAGGAGACAAAATCAGTCGTTGATTTCATCAAGCAGAAGGATCTGCACGATATTATCCTGGTTGGGCATAGCTTTGGAGGTACGGTGATTCAAAAAACGGCAGAGCAGGTACCGGACCGGCTGAAACGCCTGGTGTTTTTTGACGCTTTCGTCCTGCCGGACGGGCAAAGCGCCGCTGACCAGTTCCCCGCTCCCGCAAAAGAGATGTTCGTGCAGTTGCGCAAGGCTTCCGGGAACAATACCATCATGCTCCCCTTTAACCTTTTCCGTGATACCTTTGTAAATACAGCTACACTTGAGCAGGCGCAGGCGCTGTACAAGAAGGTTATTCCTGAACCGGGAGGGTCGCTGTTTGAGAAGCTTGATCTGAAGAAATTCTACAGCCTGCCCACGCCGAAGAGCTATCTTTATCTGACGGAGGATATTGCAATGCCTCAGATTCCGCCTTACGGCTGGCATCCCGGACAATCAAGCCATTTAGGTGTTTACCGGTTCATTGAAGGCACAGGCGATCACATGACAACCCCTCATACACGCCCTCAAGAGATTGCCGATAAAATCGTCCAGGCCGGCCGCGACTAAGTTTTTGCGCAGCAGGACATGAAGAAGAGCAAACGGCGGGACCTGTCCCGAATCCGCTTGCTCTTCTTATGATCTGTAACGCTTACCAGCCGCTGCGCTCAATCAGTGAAGTAATCTGCGCAAGATGATGCCGGTTATGCCAGTTGTATCTTTGGAGCGCCGTATCCAGAGTCATCGTTCCCAGCATCAGGCTCACAAAGGTTCTGCTATACTGCGCTTCTTCCAGCGAAGTGAGCACAAGAGCGAATCTGCGGTTAAGATTCTCCAGTAATAGAAGCGAGGTTTCAACCGGCTCACTGCTGTAATCGCTCAGCTCAGCCCATAAATCCTCCCTGTAGGAAGGAATTTCCGGTGCTTCTTCGGTCAATCCCCGCTTAAAGCGCAAATAGGCATTCATGTTGTTATCGGCGAGATGATGCACCACCTGCTTGACGCTCCAGCCGCCTGGACGGTAGGGAGTGTTCAACTGCTCCTCGCTGAGCGGCTCAATGATCCCTCTTAACCGTGCAGCCATTGTACGCAGCTCTTCAATGCTCATCTTCCGCTCCTCGGCCGTCTGCGGTCCAGCGCTTGTAAAGGGACCTATCGGATAACGTAATTGATCCATGTTCTGCTCCCGTCTCTATAGAATGGCGTAGAATTCGTCTAGGTCGCTGACCGTATAATCCGGCTTTACTTCATGCTTCCATTCGACTCCCTCCCGGTTCAGCCAGCAGGTCTTCATTCCCGCCCTGCCCGCTCCCAGCACATCCGAGGCGGAGTCGCCAATATGGATAATCTCTCCAGGCTTTACGCCATAAAAGGCAATAACCTCACTGAACATTCTGTTCAGGCCGTCATTTTTGTAGGATTGGTATTCTTCTGAGGAGAACAGCCTAATCGGGTAGTCCTTGTAAAAATCCGGCAGCATCAGCATATCCGTATCGCTGACAATACAGACCTGATATTCTCCCCCGGTAATCCGCCGCAGGAACCGCTCAGTCTCTTCATACAAAGGGGACTGCCTGTGCTCTTCAAATAAAATAGTCACAGCCGTTAGGTCGTCGAAATTCATAGCATGCTGCCGGAAAACCTGCCCGAACCCGCGGCGGTATATTTCTCTGGTGGTGCAAAACCTACCGGCAGCGCGAATCGCTTCTGCCTGGGTATGATAATGGCTCAGCAGCAGTCCGCCAAGCTCCAAGGCCCGCTCATCGCTGTAATTCTCCAGCAAAATCCGCCTCCACACATGGCCTGTCCGATCCTGAACGTTCACTAGCGTCTGAAACATATCCAGGCTGATCACTTTGTAATTCTTCATCTACGCATTAAACCTCGCTGCCACGAACACAGCCGGCGAATTCCAGTAGATCGTAACCTCATTCGTGGAATAGCTGAGATCATGGTCGGCAAAGCACTGTGCAGCAGGCTTGCCCTGCAAATGCTCCACGACATATTCGTCGTGCAGTCCACGGTCAGGCCCGCCGGACACCAGTCCCGGCACCGGATCGGCCACACCGTCGCCCACGGATGGACGATGATGCGGGTGCATGACTGGACGGTCTCCGAACCCTGTCACATAACTGATGTCCAGCACATTGCGGCCCATCAGATAATGCAAATGATCCAGAGCGCAGGCGGCAAATGCCGCGTCTCCGCTGAAATGCTCCGCTGCCAGCAGCAGCATGGCATTGTTAAGCACCAGCATATTGCTGCCCCAGATATAATCCTCTTCCAGCAAAGAAATGCGGTATCCATCCTCCCGGCTCTGCCGGACCAGACGGTCAGCTTCTGCCAGCAGTCCCTGCTTCAGTGAAGCATGCAAGGCTGGCTGTGTCCGTTCTTTCCCGGTCAACAGGTAAGCCAGCGTACCGTAGCCTCCCATATCCGCCCAGCCAAATCTGTATTTCGGAAATGGCCGCTGAACCAGCGACTGAACCGCCTGATGGTAACCCTCCTTACCTGTAGTCCGGTACAGCTCTGCCGCAGCCCAGAAGCGTTCGTCCTGATCACACTCATCTCCGTATTCACCGGTGGTAATCCCCGGCGGATTGGTGAAACCGGGCGCCTTGGGATGCTGCTCCAGCCAGCCCCAGGCAGCGGACGCCGCAGCCTGGCATTTCTGTGCATACGCGGGGTCAAACGGCGCATAGACTCTTGCCGCCATCGCCATAACTCCGGCAAAATCCCCCGTAGCGGCTGCAGATACCGGCGAGAAATACAGCTCATCCGTATCGTCCTCCGGCATGACATCAAGGCCCGGGAAATTCAGCGTGGTCAGCTTATGATATACACCGCCGGTGCCAACTTCCTGCATTTTGAACAGCCAGTCCAGCTCGATCTTACATTCCAGAAGAACATCCGGGGTTGTCCCGTCACTTTCCGGCAGAGGAACAGGGGCGGCAAATGCCGCCGGATACAGCTCATAGGCCAGCAGCAAATCCGCAACAGCCTTCGCTCCAGGACCGGAGTACTTGCCGTAATCACCAGCATCATGCCAGCCTCCGCAGCTATCCAGACGAAGCTCCGGGTGTCCAAATACGGTGCCCTCTGCGGTATGGCACGCACCATGCGCCCAAGGACCGGCATATTCCGGGGTCAGCTCAACACCGCAGCGGAAATAATAAAAAGCCTTCAAAAGTCCCTGCTGCAGCTCCCCGTAAGGTTTGTCAGCAATGACAAAGGAAGCGGACGTTGCACCATTGTCTCCTTCAATGCGGTAGCTTCCGGCTGTCTTCAGCTCAGAGAAATCCGCAGCATGTACACTTGCACCGCTGGGCTTGTCAAGATAAGCAGCCCCGCATTGTCCGGTATAGGCCACAGCCCCCGTCTTTTCGTTAATGACGCGGAAATCATGTCCTGCGCCGCTGAACAAAGCGATCTTTGTGCCTTCCACGGGATAGCCGACCTGATTCACAGCAATGTGCCGGGGATTATGTACACTCATCTATCTTCTCTCCCTGATTTCTATTCTCCAAGCAGTTTAATGAAATTTGCCGGGAGATGAAACTGCTGGTTGTTAATGATGATCTTGCGCAGCTCTTCCTCAAAATCATCTTCCTCCTGGGCATCCTTAATCTCCTTAATTTCACGGTGCAGGCGCTCCATCTGCAGGTCCAGCTCATAGGCTCTGTCGGCGGCATTTTTCAATTCCCGGGTCAGATGCTCGGGAACCGCCTGGCTATATTTATAGAAAATTTTGTGCTCCAGGCTGGCCCAGAAATCCATGGCAATGGTGCGGATCTGCACTTCTACGCATACATGCTCCTGACAGTCGGACAGAAATACCGGAACCTCCACCAGCAAATGCAGGCTCTGGTAGCCGTTGGGCTTAGGATTCTTGATATAGTCCTTCACACTGAGAATCTTCAGATCATCCTGCTTCTGCAGCATCGCGCTGACATAGTAGATATCCGAGATAAAAGAGCAGGTAATCCGCAGTCCCGCGATATCTTTAATACTGGCTCTGATGGCGGGCAACGAAATCTCGCTGTTCTTGCGCAGCATTTTATTCATAATGCTCTCAGGTGACTTGATCCGTGATTTCGTATGTTCTATAGGACTGTAATCATGGAGCATCTGGAATTCCTGTTTCAGAATTTCGATCTTAGTCTCCATTTCCTCAAGGGCGAACTTATAAATCATCATAAAACGGGTGAGTTCATATTTAATCTGCTTGATTTTGTCAATCTGGGTTTCGGTGCTCATATTCATTTCTCCTATCCTAATCTCTCATTAATCATAGCCAATCTACTAGCGGATTTCAAATTTCCCCCATATAAAAAAGGTTACCCCAGTGTCCGTTGCCGAACACAGTGAGATAACCTGATCGCAATTCAATTAATTATTGTTCTTATCTTACATGAACACTTCTTCTACGGACAAGCCGCGCTCGCGGGATAAATCTCTGAACACATTGTCCACTTTAACAAGCGGCTTGAACATGTCCAGCGGGTTATTCATGACAATAGTGCCAATCTCCCCGTTGCTGAGCTGCACACTTTTGCCGACAAAACCAGGCAGCAGATGTCCGGTAAGCGCTTGGACAACTGTCCCGTTTAGCTTGCCAAAGCCCATTTCATGCACCTTGCGCAGCACGGAAACCAGCCCTTGCTTCGGCTGATTCGGTCTGGAGGTCGTCAATCCCATGTAGATATTCGCTACAGCCACAATTTCGGTGTACGGATGAATGTCGCTTTTGCCGATCTTGTTCGGATAGCCGGTTCCATCCTCAAATTCATGATGCTGGAGCGCTACCAATGCTGTATTCTCATCCATCTTCGAACCGCGGATAATATCATAGCCGTAGGAGGTATGGCGTTTCATTTCCTCCTCTTCGTCAGCCGTCAAGATTCCAGGCTTGTTCAAAATGGACGCTGGCACCTGGCTTTTGCCGATATCATGCAGGTAGCCGGCACGGCTGATCTGATACCGGTCTTCCTTGGAATGGCCGAGCCATGCAGCTATGTAATATGACAGCAAACCCACTTGCAAGGAGTGGTGGTATGTATCAATGTCATCACGTTCCAGCAGGAGCAGCAAAGACACAACATCCTTTTGCTCATCCAGCGATTCCAGCAGCGGCTCCAGCGTGTCATCCACCATGGATTGGGTAAAGCTTCCCTGGGCCAAGGCCTCCAAGAATATAGATTCGTAGTTCTGAATAGCATTGTCAAAATTTTCGTTCAGACTGTGGCTCAGACCGCTGCCGCTATCTTCATGCAGCACTTTACGCGGTTCAATATCCACATATTCAATCTTGTGCCGCATCAGGATGGTGATTTCCTCGCGCTGCACAACTGTTCTTTTAGGAAGAACATGCAGGCCTACACTATTGAAAGTGTCTGTCATAAGACAGTCGCCGTGTTTGAGATCCGTGACATGTACTTTCAAGTATCAGCACCCCTTTTTATGTACAGAAATAATATTTGCTCTAGCTTTATTTGATCATAGCCAAAAGCCTGCAAAGTCACAATATGGTTAAAGTCACATTCACTGCCTGCGACTAGGTACATCGAATCTCCAACTTTAGACTCTCGCCTCCCTGCATACAGGCAATTTACAGTATTGGCGGCGCTACAGAGAAAGGTATATTGGAGCATTACATTGCATTTTTTTTACATCCATTTCAAAAACAATCCGTAATCGAGCTTGATTCCGTTCTCCATCGCCCAGCGGCCTAACTGCTTCATCGACTGCTCCCTGTCATCTATGAACCGGAAGCAGAGCCGGAGCGGTACAATTCGTTTGCCGCTGAGTTTAATTCCTACGAGCGAACCGTCTATATGGATGGATTGGATCATACCTGCCGGGATGTTTTCATTGCGGATCAGCAGTAAACCCTCTCCCCACTTGATTTCAGCCGTCTTCCGCAGAGCATTCCAGAGCAGGAACGCCAGGATAGCAGTGCAGACCGCAACCCAAAATATCATAAAATATCTCAATGTAATGTGTGGATGAAACTGATTTCTCAAGTTGTCCACTAACGTAACAATTTGAATGATGATGACAAGGGTTATGGTGGATATCGAACGGACAGCAAGCGGCGTCTTGATTCCGGATACAGGTAAATTGTCCTGCATGGCAGATTCCTTTCACAAATCGGAATGTTAGAGCGGCAGACTATCCTATTTTTCAGAAAAGATCATTGACGTCGAGCAGCACCTTGCCGATCAGCTTATCCTTGGCTACAAACGGAGTGCTCCACAAATGGGCGTCATAGCTCGTATTCCGGTTATCCCCGAGAAAAAAATAATGGTCTGCCGGAACGGTGACCGGCCCGAAGGTATAATTCATCGGTTCCTGCAGGTAAGGCTCATCAATCTTCTCATTGTTTCTGTACAAGGCTCCGTCTTTGATTTGAACAGTGTCTCCGGGCAGTCCGATCAGCCGTTTGACATATCTTTTATCCTCTTCACCAGCAACAGGGGGATCGAACACTACTATGTCGCCATGCTTCAGCGTAGTCAGCCAGAGCATCTTCTCCACCACCAGGCGGTCATTGATCTGTATGGTCGGGATCATTGAGCCGGTTGGAACTCTCATCGCTTCAGCCACGTATGTGCGGATAAACAAAGACAGAATAATACCAATTGCTATGCTTGGCACCCATTGCTTCAGAAATTTCTTCATCCTTCTGCCACCTCTCGGTCTTTCAAGTATTAGTTTTCAAATCGTTCAATAATCTGGGCCATTTCGGCTTCCGCATCCACTGCGGAGTGCTTGGGAAGATGGATGACGAGCAATCCGCCAAAAATCTGCTCACATTTCCCGTCATGCTCCCTGACGCGCTGCTTGAACTCCTGAATCTCCTGCGAGCCTGCCGCCTCCTTGCTCAGGAGCCATGCATGTCTCAGATATCCCGATTTCTGCACCGTTTCCACATAATAAGCAATCCCTTGCTTCTCTTTGACCCTGATAATGTCCCCAAGGGCAATGCCCGGGTTAAAAATCGGCGTTTCTTCAATGCGGTATTTATCCTGCGCAACCGGAGTCACATCCAGAATCTCTATTTCGCGGCCTTGCTCATCAAAGCATATATGCAGTCCTACCGTACCCGGCACAGGGATACCTCCCATCTTATTGGAAAAATAATCGCCGCATTTTATTTCATTCCCTTCAGCGACCTGGCGATAATTCCCTCCAGCGTCTTCCAGGGCAGCAGGGCTTTGCCGATCATTAGCAGACGTGAGCCTTTGCCTACCGGATAACGCAGCTTCGGCGCCTTCATCTCCGTAATCCGTGCAATCAGCTCGGCAACCCGGATAGGGTCTGGTGCAGTCTCGGCGCTACGCCGGGAATACGTGAGCACTTCCTCCAGCTTTTCCCGATACGGGGAATCGACGCTCGTGTGCATTCCTTCCAGCCCCTTGCCCCAAATCGGCGTACGGAAGGACGCCGGCTCCACCAGCACAACACGGATGCCAAAAGACAGCAGCTCATGGCGCAGGCTTTCACTGAAGCCCTCCACCGCAAATTTGGAAGCGGCATACGGGCCGTAGCCGGGAAACCCGCTCAACCCGCTAACGCTGCTGACGTTGATGATCAAGCCCTCGCGCTGGCGGCGCATAACAGGAAGCACCGCCTTGGTCACCGCGACCAGTCCGAAGAAGTTCGTCTCCATCTGCCGCCGCCATTCGTCCATGCTTACTTCCTCCACATAGCCGCCTACGGCAAATCCGGCGTTGTTCACCAGCACATCCATTCGGCCAAAGCTCTCGATGATTGAAGCTACAGCAGAATCTATTGAAGCGGCATCCGTCACATCGAGGGTCACTAAATGAATCAGTCCGCTGACACCGGCCAGTTCAGCCTGCCGGATCAGCTCGCCTTGACGGCTTAAATCCCGCATGGTAGCTACGACTTTGTAGCCTTTGCCTGCCAGAGCAAGCGCGGTCAGCAGCCCAAAGCCGCTGGAGGCTCCGGTGATCAGGGCGACTTTACCAGCATTTTGCCCGTGTTCAGTGTTCACGCCGCACCTCCTATTAGATTGAATAGAGCACACTGTAGCTGTGTATGTATAAACCTGCCCGCTTCAAGTTACAGCTTCAGCTTTTGAATCAAAGATATGCCGATCCGGCGCAGCAGCAGCCCGTGACCGATATAGAATAGTATAACCCGGATACTCGCGCCGAAGGAAATCCAGCACCTCCATCACTGTGATGCCCTGAAGCGTCGGCTTGAAATTCCGGCTGTTCTCGGCTTCATAGGCTTCGGTAAAAGCCTTCTCCCTGGTAATTCCCGCAGTGTTCAACGTGTCAAAATGGTTCATCATCAGCGTTGTCCAATAACGCACACCCACACCGGTCACTTTGTTTACCCGCCCTGGACATATGCCGAGTGCAGCAGCCAGTTCTTCATCGGTCACCTTTCTGCCTGGCTAATATTTTCCTGTATGATCTTCACATGTCTAAGCTGCACTTCTGTCATCTCCCTGTATTGTAAACTACAGAACTATTCTACTAGATTTTTAGAATAATGACATTAATACAAGAAGAAACCGTCATAAACATAGAACTAATGTTCTTTTTTGTATCTTGACTATCCATTAATTTCAAGCTATATTGAACTTACAATTACACACGCCAAGCGGGAGAAGCACCTCGCAGGACAGGCATTTATTTATGCCTTCCTTCGGGGTGCTTTTTTGTGCCTATTGGCAAAATTATGACGGGAGCTGAAGGAAATGAATAAACGTACAGGGGTAAATTCAGCAAGATTGTGCGGCACAGGCTTTTACAGCAGATGGCTGGTGTGGGCGATTCTGCTGGCATTATGGGCAGGACATGCACCTCAAGCAGCGGCCGCAACAGACTGGGATTCCTCGCTGGATGAGATCCATGCCCTTTACAACGATTACACCGTGCTGCAGATGACCCTCAAGTCCGAGAACCAGCGGACAGGGGCGCTCCGCAAGCAGAACAATACCGGGCTTGCCGCAATCAACCTGAAGCTGCAGGCAACGGATGCTTCCCTGCTGAGCCGGCTGAAGTCAGAGGCCGCAGCCATGAAGGTGAAGCATGCCCCGCTTCTTGAGGAATACAGCTCGCTTAGCAAGCAGATTGCCGCTGCCCGTAAAGCGGGGAATCTGAAATCGGCTACCCTGCTGGAGATCAAACGCAACAGACTGAAGGCGGCGGCAGCCGCTGCCCGGGCCGAGATGAAGACGAAGATTGCCTTGCTGGCGGCAGCGCGCGCCCAGGCCGCAGCCAAGATTAAGCCTGCCAAGGACGCGCTTGCACCCATAGCGGACCTTAAGAAGCAGATTACCGTACAGAACAAAGCAATCAACGCCGCTCAAACCGAACGTGCGAAGGCTGACAAACGCTATAAAGCCGCGATTCAAGCCGGTGATGCTGTGGCTGCAGCAGCCGCGATGAAATTGTCATTTACCAAGATGGGCGAGATCCGCACCCTGGGTCAGATGAACTATAGCTGGGAGCAGAAGATCGCCCTGGCGCTACGTGCGGCAGAGTCCAAACTGCCGAAATAAAGATTCTGCCGTCATTGCTCGGGAACACCGTTTCATTCTATGTACTTTTGGCTTGCATCCAAGCTTCAGATCAGTTGCACCAGCCAGCAGATTGAATAAGATGCAGGCACAAGCACGAACTGGCCCAGCAATGTTCCCAAAAAACGGGAACCCATTAACAGGACATATATTTTACCGAGCTGGTCGCGGTATTCTGCATTTTCAGTGGCTTTGTGGGTAATCACTCCAAGCTGCGGGTCAATGAACACAGTCAGCAGTATTGTCGCTACCCCGTTTATCATCCCTGACGCCTGGGAGGCAGTCGTACTGAACTGGGGCATTAAATGCGCCGCGTAGAGGGAGGACAACACACCTACTGTGTAAAACGCGGTAACGAAGATGTTCATTACAATGAACCGCTTCGGAATACCAAGATACCGGAAGCTGTGCAGCTTCAATCTGGGCTTGCGGATATACTTGCGGGTATTCTTAAGCTGGCCGATCGTTACGCTGGTCAACAGCTTGGGAATGGAGCCTTCGATCTCCAGCTTGGAGATGATTCTCCCAAACAGACCGACAAAGGTAGGAAACACAGCAATGGCAATTAAAGTCCCCAAGGACGAGGCCAACATAATAATCCGCAAATAATTGAGCAGCGGGAAGCTGGCGTCTGTTTTGGCAAAGTCCACAAATTTCGCCGTCAGCGGAGCCTGCACCATATTTGCCGTTCTCGACACCAGCACGATAATTCCGGTCAGCGATAGTGCAATGGCAATCTTGTTCAGCCTCACTCCGGCAAAACGTACTGAATACGATAACGTTTCCGCCGTATGAATGACCATTGTCAGCAGGCACACTACGATTAAACTATTCGTCATTGTCATTAGCGCATTCATCTCCAAATCAAGCAGCTTTTGAGAGAGATGCAATTTTGTTCATCCAATTTCTTACAAACTGCAAATCTCCTCACTAAATATATATTCTTTAACCTGTAACATCCAGAAGCAATTTTGTAAGATTTATAGAATTGTGTATCCCTAATGGCTTTATGCAATTCCCGCTCTATCAGTTTCTTATTTTGGATAGGCATACATGGTCCAGCGCATAAGCGAACGATATCCCCACTGTATACCGGAGCAGGTCGATCCACAGAAACCCTTTTCCCAGGATTAACGCTCCCGCTACAGTAGAGCGCAGCCCGTTAATCCAGTCTGCTTGATAGAGCTGGCTGAACTCAACGCCATAGCTGAAGATCAGGCTCAGCACAAGCGACAGCCCCATAATCCGACGGGTGAACAGCATCCTGAAGGCAAAATAAACCATTACCGCCCATAGCGCGTCCCCTAAATGGCTTGCGGCAAACGGCGGCAGCCGGTCTCCGAAAGCTCTTGAGCTGAGGCCCAAGACGATGGCTATGAGCAAAGCGCAGCAATATATCATTTTGGCTCTCATGTTGGTCGCTCCCATATTGTGGTGTGAATTTACTCGAAGATCGCCTGGTCCGTATCGGAATCCTGCATAAAAATCTCCCGGGGATACGGGATGGCAAGCTCCGGCAGCTCCTCTTTTGTAAAAAACCTGAGCTCCTCGGCCTCTCCGTCCACGCTCCTTGGGGTTCCTTTAACGATTGCACATGCAAACACAATGACTGTATATTGCACCCGGTCGCCATTGCTGTACTCATAAGCATACTTCTCTCCGCCGAATACCCCGATAATCCGCTTCGGATTCACCATCAGGCCTGTCTCTTCAAATACCTCCCGGCGCAGCGCCCGTGACGGCTTCTCCCCCGGTTCAATGGCACCAGCGGGAAGTCCCCATAGCTGTTCCCCGCCTTTGCGAAGCAGGAGAATCCCGCCCTCCTCATTCCTGACCACCGCCGCCACAGACGGCACCATCAGCAGCTCACTTCCAGCCTTCTCCCGCAGCCCGCGGTAATATTCGGATATTGGCATGACACCCTCCTGTTTTTTCAACAGTATTCCAGCACTTTATAACGCGCTTATAGTGCGTCCTTACGAAACGAAATCAAGCTGATTTTCTCATCTTTCGCGTAACCCTGACAATCGGACAACTCAACCCTGTATAATTCTACTGTATCATCAAGCCTTATTGCCCTACAGACATATTCGGTTTTCCCCGTGTTAATAAATGCTTCCAGAATAATGACAACAGTGCTTTTCTTCCAAAACCCTCTCATAATTCCTCCCGGGATGCCTACTCTATTGTCAACTCCTCTCACTATATTTGACATGATCAGCATCTATTCCTTGTCCGCCAAAAATAACAAAGAGACATCCCCGGCTCATTGGCTTGAAGATGTCTCTTGATTTATATAAGTTGAACTTTTGATTTTCTTATTAGGTTATTGGTCGTAACTACGGGGAATGTTTGGACTTCCGGCCGCTGTTGTCTGCAGATTTCTCGATTTAAACCGTTCTTCGCGGTGGAAATCCGCAGACAAAGGCGGACGCTTTCGCTCCGTAAGTATCCAAACTTCCCCTCCGCACTCCTACCTTTTTTATGATTTTTTTAAGTTCAACTTATCTACCGTATGCTCTTTCATCTAAAATACTCGTTCCAGCCTTCTAAGGTACCCGTTCTAGTCTTAGCCCTCCCGCAGCTCCAGCCCTTTGAGACCGTGCCGCCGGGTCCGGCAGGTCCAAAGCAGGTCAGCAGTGAGCATAAGCGCCGCCAGCGGCAGCAACAGCAGCCACAACGGCTCTATCTGCCGATACAGCATTTCTATGAACGGATGCAATCCATACATGCAGGCAAGCGCCAGTCCCCACCAGTATAAAGAGAACTTTAAGCAAATATGCCCCTGCATCTGATAAGGCATCTCTGAGTAATCCCACCATTGCTTGTGAAATGCCGCCTTCAGCAGCCATCCGCTGGCATACTCAACGGCGGAAGGAATAATTAAGGCAAGGGCCACGATAAGCGGAAATGGAAACCCCAGATCCTTGGCACTCAGCAGCAGCAGCGGCGCGAAGCCGTACATCGGCTTGAACGGCCCTCTCAGAAATCCTTTCTTCCGGAAGGTTCCTGCACTGTACAGGCTATAGCTGCCCTCCAGCACCCATCCAAGAAAAGAGTACAGCATAAAGTAAAAGAAATATTCACCCGCCACGGCCACAGCAGTGTAATGTCCCAGCGAAAGCAACTCTGTGATTGAAATTTTGTCCCGCTCCCTCCTGCTAATCTTTTACAACAGGTATTATTGGGAGCTAGTATGCCTAGTTCAGGCAGAGAGTATGAAGGAAATTAATGGTAGCAAAAAAAACATAACCCGCAGGTTATGTCATCATCCTGGGAACCTTAAGCTGTGCTCCCGGTATATTAGCTTTTGTTCTGCTGCTCCTTGAGCAGTTGCATCAACGTCTGGCCGTCATGCTGCTTCCTTAGCGTTTCCAGCTTCATGTCGCTGCGTACACCAAAGTCCGAGCCGTACTTTTTCTCAAGGTTGCCCACCAGAGCGTCACCTCGTTTGTGCCGGTACCGGCCGTTCTCATTCCGACTTCGCATCCAGGTTTCCTCCCCGCAATATGGATTGCTTGAGACTTGTGAAATCTGCAATGAACTGGAGAATGACGACAGGATAAGGTTGTACGTAGCTCAAGTATACAATAATTGCTAAACCGTTCTCAACATGGACAGCCGGGAAATGAACCAGCTAATGCACAATTTGCGGAACGGTCAGCGGCATGCTCTCCCAGACCTTGCTCGGAATTTCCCGTTTGAGCACCGGAATAACCTCTTCCGCAAAACGCTCCAACTGCTCACGCTGCTCCGCCTCTGTCAGACCGTCCACGCTAACGCTTAACACTTCATGGCCATAGGCCTTGTGGTAATCCAATATTTTCTCAATTACGAACTCCGCGCTGCCGACAAGTGCAGGACCGTTTGCAATATTATCCTCCAGATCTCTGAAGGGAGATTGATTATGCTTGGCTGAATCCGTTGCTTGAAACGCATTGTAGTAGGGACGGTAACGCCTTGCAGCCTCCTCGGTGGTATCCGCCAGATACAAGCTGCCGGCACCGGAGCCGACGACCGCATTCTGCGGATCATGGCCGTAGAACGATAAACGCTCGCGGTAATGATCAATCAGCGCCTTATACTTGGCCTGTGGATGGAAGCTGTTGGAGGAGAAAAGGGGTTCGCCGTATCTGGCAGCCAGCTCTGTCGACAGCAGGCTCGACGCACTGCCGTGCCATACCGGAATGGAACTCTGCAAAGGCCTTGGCTGTGTAGTGACGTTGTGCAGGGCCGGGCGGTAGCGTCCCTCCCAGCTTACATTTTCCTCTGTCCAGAGCCGCTTAAGCAGCCCGTAGCGCTCGGCGAGCGATTCCCATTGTTCTTCCTCAGTAATCCCAAAGAGCGGATAATGCCGGGGATCATTGCCTTTGCCGATGATCATCTCCAACCGCCCTCCGGAAAGATGGTCCAGCGTAGCATAATCTTCGGCTACCCGTACCGGATCAAGGACACTCAATACAGTTACCATAGTGATTAACCGGATGCGGGAGGTTCTGGCGGCGATGGCGGTCAGCACGAGAGGAGGCGACGAGGACAGAAAGGGAGCCCCGTGTCTCTCACCTACGCCATAAGCGTCAAAAGCAAGCTTCTCAGCCAGTACGGCCTGACTCAGCACATTTTGAAACTTCTGGTGTGTGGTGAGCACTTCTCCTGTTACAGCGTTAGGAGTATTCGCGATCAGACTAAATAATGCAAATTTCATTGAACATTCTCCTTTCAAGCTTTTGGGCAACAGGTTCTATTAACTTTAATCCCCGATCCCAAGCACTGTCTAATAGAGATTTCATACTTTTAATTGGAATTTTGAATACACTGCCGATACGCTGTCAGACACAAAAACAGACTACCCGTAGGATAGTCTGCCAGCCTGCAAATTCAGCTCTAATTTTTGGGAAGCGGGTCAGGATGGGCGGATTCTGCCGGTTTGGCTACCCACTCATCTGCCTCCGGCTCAACGTCTACGCCATTCTCCATCTTTTTACGCTCCGCCAGCGAATCTCCGGCTTTATTTTGCTTGTTGCGGATGTCCGCTTCATTCCCGGTATGATCAGCCATGTGAAATCCTCCTTTTAGCATGTATGCAGGTTATAGGTTACATAGTTAGAGTTGCCCTCCAGCCTGCTTTGCAAACATCCTTCGTGGAGGTTATGGATTTCGGCTTATAATCACATCATTTTTTAACAATAATATACCCTGAATACAATGTCCTGCTCATAGTTGCCAAAGCCGCGGCCGAACAGGGTTAATCCGCCCCGTCTGCGGGTGGTGTCCTCTGCTGTGAAGCGGAAGCTCCACTGGTCCTGCTGCCAGCCCACATCGTCCAGCGTTACCGCTGAGATCTGCTGCCCGTCTATATATGTTCCGCCGCTGTTGATCCGCAGGACCTTGAGCAGGCCGTACTGATTCACATCTGAATCCAGCCAGGCCGGGGTTAATCGCCCTCTCATCACTCCAAAGTCACCGGGGCTTGTCCACTTCCCCAGTTCAACCCCGTTCAGGGTAAACGCGATATCCGAAGGCCATTTCTCATTTACACTCGGGGCTTCTGATCCAATCTCCATCGAAACCTCAATCTCCTGGACCGTCTGATCTTTGAAAAGATAATTGGGCACCTTGTATTCAACATAACCCTTGGCAAACCAGAGAATCCCTGCATCCACCCGCTCCGGGTCCAGAAAATAGCGCGGATCATCATAATAGCCGATCAATTTCTCTGTTGTGGCTATTCCGCAGGTGGGGGAGGCTTGCAGATCCGTATATTGTCCGACCGGCACGGATACCTCAACTACCTTTCTGGAAATGCCATGTGCACCCGACAGCTTGATCTGCAGGAAATTAGCGGATAACGAGCAGTATTTATAGGTTCCGCCATCAATTCTTCTCATTTGCGAGCTGACGATGCCGGCTCTCTGCAGCTTGGCAACATGCGAACTGACGATAGCGCTGCTCAGATACAGGCTCGAGGCAAGCTCCTTGATATGCATCTCCCGCTCGCCCAGCAGATCAATAATCCGCAGCCTGACCTCGCTGGCCAGAGCTTCATACACCTTAAGCGACTCCGCATCCGTTGTTAAGTACATCTGCATCCTCCAGATTCTTAAGAATTAGTAATTTTGTTAATCCTGAATTTTTATATTGCTAAGTATAGCAGATGATTCGTATGATGTAATCAGAAAATGAAATATTCAATTAGGATATATATTAATTCAATAAAGGAGCGACTCTTCATGACCATTAAAGCATCCATGATTGTTGACAAAGATTTCAAGCTGGCCGAGGTGGACCCTCGTCTGTACGGTTCATTTATTGAGCATTTGGGACGGGCAGTGTATGGCGGAATCTATGAACCGGGGCATCCTGCGGCTGACGGGAACGGTTTCCGTAAAGACGTTCTTGAAGCGGTGCGGGCACTGAATGTTCCGATTATCCGCTATCCCGGCGGCAATTTTGTCTCCGGCTATAACTGGGAAAATGGCGTTGGCCCCCAATCGGAACGTAAGCGCTGTCTCGAATTGGCCTGGTGGACGACAGAAACGAATCAGGTAGGCACCAATGAGTTCGCTGAATGGGCCAAGCTGGTCGGCTCCGAGGTTATGATGGCAGTCAATCTCGGAACACGCGGAATTGATGCTGCCAGAAATCTGGTTGAATATTGCAACCACCCCTCCGGCTCTTACTGGAGCGACCTGCGGAGATCCCACGGTGTAGAGGCGCCGCATAAATTCAAGACCTGGTGCCTGGGCAATGAGATGGATGGCCCGTGGCAGATTGGAGCCAAGACCGCTGTTGAATACGGACGGCTCGCCAATGAAACCGCCAAGGCGATGCGCTGGGTGGACCCGTCGCTGGAGCTGGTCGCATGCGGAAGCTCGGGCAGCGACATGAGCACTTTTGCCGAATGGGAAGCAACCGTACTGGATTTAACTTATGACAATGTAGATTTCCTTTCTCTGCATACCTATTACAACAACAACGTGGGAGACACGCCTAACTTTCTGGCCAAGTCACTGGATTTGGACCAGTTCATCGACAGTGTGGCAGCGATTTGCGATTATATCAAAGCCAAAAAGAAGAGCAAAAAGAAAATTTATCTGTCTCTGGACGAGTGGAATGTGTGGAAGTCGCAGGGGTCAAGCCGTATGGACACACATTGGCAGATTGCGCCGCCTGAATTTGAGGATGTCTACAATATGGAGGATGCGCTGGTGGTGGGCTGCTGCCTGATCAGCCTGCTGAAGCACGCGGACCGGGTGAAGATGGCATGCCTCGCCCAGTTGATCAACACCATTGCGCCGATTATGACGGAGAATGGCGGTCCATTGTGGCTCCAGACCACTTACTACCCTTACATGCATGCTTCGCTTTACGGCCGGGGAACCGTGCTGCATCCGCTCATTTCCAGCCCGAAATATGATTCCAAGGATTTCACCGATGTTCCTTACCTGGAAGCAGTGAGTGTGTATAACGAGGAGCTTGGCGAGATTACTGTCTTTGCGGTAAACCGTCATTTAAGCGAAGGAATGGAGCTTTCCGTGGATCTGCGCAGCTTCGGGAAGACTACTGTCATTCAGCATACCGTCATGGATCATGACAATCTTCAGGCAGCAAACACTAAGGCCAATCCGGGGGCAGTTCTTCCACATGACCGTGGAACAGCTTCAGCAGAGGGTGGCCGCGTCACCGCCCTGCTGTCCAAAGCGTCCTGGAATGTTATCCGGCTGAAGGTAGAGAGCTAAGCTGACTTAGTGGTACATGATCCAGGCGACGATGGGTCCGACAATGGAGCCTACGATAGCGCAGACTGTCATGGCTACGGAGCTCATGGAGACGGACTGTTCGCCGTACTCCAGCGCTTTGGCTGTGCCAAGGGCGTGAGAGGCAGTTCCCAGACCGATGCCGATACCGGATTCACTGCGGATTCTGAACAGCTTGATAATATACGGCCCGCCAATCGCTCCAGTGAATCCGGCAACCATTACGAATACAGAGGTTAAGGACGAGTTGCCTCCAAGGTTGCTGGAAATCTGGATCGCTACAGCAGTGGTAATGGATTTGGGCAATATCGAGAGCACGTACATTTTGGAAAAACCAAGTCCGGCTGCCAGCAGCAGCCCGCTGAACATCCCGACAAGCAGCCCGGTGACCGTACCTCCCAGGATAGCGGGCAGGTTCTGCCACAGCACATGGCGCTGTTTGTACAGCGGATATGCAAGCGACACCACGGCCGGTCCCAGCAGACGGTTGATCCATTCGCCGCCGATCATGTAGGTCTCATAAGAAATATCGAAGCCAAGCAGCAGAACCACTACGGCAAAGGTCGCGGTCAGCGCCGGCAACAGCACAGGCAGACGAAACCGTCTGTACAGCATGGACATGAACAGGTAGATAGCAACATTCATCAGGACGAAACCTACAGCAAGCAGGATTCTCATGCTTCGTTCCCCTTCCCGGGTACGGCACTGGCTTTGGCATGGTCACTGAGTCCCGCCTTGCGTCCTGCACTGCGGCTTGCGATCCACTCGCTGGAATGGGCCGTCACAACCATGGTCAGCACACTGCTTACAACCAGTATACCGATCAGCAGCAGCCCTCTGCCGCTGAATATGTCCAGATGATTCATAATTCCGGCGGTTGCCGGAATGAAGAACATCGGAAGATAGGCGAGTATAAAGTTCGAGCCGTTCTCGATCAGCTTCACCGGCACAATCTTCAGCAGCAATAACACAAAGAGAAGCAGAAGCCCGACAATGCTGCCCGGAATCGGGAGATGCAGCAGCTTTTGCAGATAATCTCCGATGAGATAAAATACGTACAGTACGCCGACTTCGGCAATGATTCGAATGATTTTCATGCTGCAGGAATCCCTTCAATCTTGAAATAACAATTCTATGTAAAAATACTGACTCTTCTAGACTAGCAGAACTTTCAGTAAGTTTTCAATTCTTTTTCGAGACTTTTATGTATTTTGCATGCACACAAAAACAAAAACGGCTCTGCAGGCAAGCCCGCTGTGTTTCCACAACGCCGCTGCCGGCAGAGCCGTTTTTTTCAGTCAACTTCATTCATCCTGCCGTTATCTCCGGCATGCTTACACCCACTGCACAACCTGATCAGCACTGCGCCGTGTTTTGCCGCGCGGCTCATTAAGACGGTAGCCGAAGGCGACCATACAGGCAATTCCGAAATGCTCAGGGTCCATAATGCCCTCCGCAGCCAGTATCTCTTCGATCTGCTGTTTGTTGAAGCCTTCAATCGGGCAGGAATCAATCCCAATCTGGGCGGCAGCGGTCATCATATTGCCAAGGGCCAAATAGGTCTGGCGTGCGCCCCACTCGAACATTGCCCGCTCATTGCCATCCAGTCCGAAATCCGATTTCAGGAAGGCTGCGTACATGTTGCGTCTACCCTCGGCAATCTCAGGCGGCAGGTTCTGCACCTCCTTCATTAACCCTTCAATATATTCCTATCCGGCCGCCATATCTTTAGGCAATCTAGAGAGAATCAGCACGAAGTGGCTTGCCGTCGGCAGTTGCTTTTGCGCTCCCCAGGCAAACGGACGCAGCTTCTCGCGGATTTGCGGATTCTGCACCACCACAAACTGCCAAGGCTCAAGCCCGAAGGAGCTTGGCGACAGCCGTCCGGTTTCCAGAATAAACTGAAAGTCCCCGCTGCTGATCTTGCGGCTGGCGTCGAATTCTTTAGTGGCATGTCTGAACTGATAAGCCGCCAAGATTTCATTTTTTACTGTTGCTGTTTCCATATTCATACTCCCTTTCGTGTATACTCATAATTTGGTTTGACTCGCCTTGCTTACGTGCTTAATATTAGAGTATATATGCTGAGTTTTGAAGTACGCACATTAATGTAATGTAGTATACAAAATGATACTGAAGGAGTTTATCTGTTATGCGTAATCGAAAAGGCGGATTTGGCGATTGCCCGGATGGTATGGAAACGGCTTGTCCCGTAGAATTCACACTCGACGTGATCGGCGGCAAATGGAAGGGTGTGCTTTTATACCACTTGATGGAGGACAAAAAACGCTTCAATGAATTCCGCCGGATCTGTCCGGGAATTACCCAGCGCATGCTGACTTTACAGCTCCGCGAGCTGGAAGAGGATGGGGTGATCCACCGTGAGGTTTACCAGCAGGTCCCTCCAAAGGTCGAATATTCACTAACCGAGTTCGGCAAGACGCTTATTCCCATCATTAAGCTGATGAAGGACTGGGGCGAGGAATATAAGCAGAACCAGCTTCGCCAGCCCCGGGAGGAGTCGGCCTCCTTATCTCCACAAGTATGAGGAACATAACAGGACAGCCTTCCAAGGAAAGCTGCCCTTTAGTGGAAAATATACAGGTGTAGCTTTTGCTGCACCTTTTTTGTGGATATAAGCAGAAACGGAAGGATGATTTATGATGTGAAACATATAAATTCTTATATTTTCCGAAAAGCCTTTTATTGCTCCTGCTCGAAAAAGGCCTCCGACTTCTGCCGATGCTCATCGGTCACCTGACCGGCTATCGCTCTTACGCCTGCGGCAATAATGGCCGCGTCATCCGTGAAGCCCAGGCCGATCAGCGCATCTGGAATGGCGTCGATTGGAGAAATGAAATAGGCCAGCGCTCCGAAGGCAATGCCTTTCGCCCAGAGCGGGGTTTTGGCGTCAACCGCACAGTAATACATTGCCACCGCATCCTTGGTGAACGGTATTTTGCCGGCAAATTTCTTGGTTTTGCTCCAAAAGCTCTTTTTGACCAGCTCTTCATTCCTCTTGCTGTATTTAAAATTCTCCACAACGGTTTCTGCCGGAACACTCGCTCCATCCTTCTCCACCCTGCAATCCCTCCCCAAAAACTTATAAATGTCTTGCGGTAAGCAGAAAATAACCTTTATTATATCATATAACCCCGGCCGCTCTGGGTAAACAGACTATAAGCTTGAAATCATCTATTGGCAAAGGGGTATGGCAAATGATTGTAAAAAAAGTAACCTGGCTGGAGCTTTTTTATGACTTGCTCTTTGTAGCCGCAGTATCCAAAGCAAGCCATGTGCTGCTGCATGTGGAAGACGGGACCATTTCCCTCCAGACACTGGGCAAATTTGTGCTGATTTTTATCCCCATTTGGTGGGCCTGGGTCGGCCAGACGCTTTGTCAACCGCTTTGGACAGGATATTGCCTCGCACCGGATATTCCTGATCGTCCAATTGTTTTTTGTGCTGATTATGACCGCCAGTCTGTCTGTGGATTTCGACGCCAATTATTATTCATTTCTGATCGGGTATATCGGGCTTCGGGCTATGACTGCAGTTCAATATCATTACGTGCATTCCAAAGAAACCGGACACATGCGGGCCACTGCCCATTATTTAGGCACACGCTTCTGGATTGGGCTCGCGATCTCCGCTTGCTCCCTGTTCTTTGATTCCTGGGTCCGCTATGCGGTGCTGTACGCCGGGATTGCCTTGGACATTACGCTTCCGCTGACCGGCAGAAAAATCCTGGTGAAATCTCCAACCAACACACATCACCTGCTGGAGCGCTTCTCTCTGTTTGCGCTGATTCTGCTTGGGGAATCCGTTGTCAGCATCCTTGCCGTGCTGCAGTCCAGCTCCTGGACCTGGCAGTCTGTGGGATTCGCAGCCCTGACCTTCGTCCTGATTATCGCGATGTGGTGGCAGTATTATGACAACCTGGAGAAAAAGGTGGACAAAAACATCCAAACCGCCGGTCAGACGATTATCTACGGCCATCTGTTTATCTTTTTGTCGCTGTGCATGCTTGCCGCTTCGATCCAACTGTTATTTCTAAATCAGCTTCACTATAACCTAATGGTCAATCTTATCTTCGGTGCCGTTCTACTCTATTTTGCTTCTACAACCTGGGTGTTCCATATTTACAGGCACAAGCAGCAAAGACTTGGAGTCCTCCATTTAGCGCTGCTGACAGCGGTGCTGGCTTTCTTTTACATTCTGAATATGGTAGTCCATGTACCGAATGTGCTCATCATGGGAGAATTGGCGCTGTTCTTTGCTGCCTATGCCAAGGTCACAACCTGATCCGCTTTACACCTAAAGCCCGGCTGATCCCAACTGTCTCTGCAGGAACAGCACCTTCTGCCGCTCATGATACGCGCTGACCTCATGCCCGGAAAACGGGTAATCCAGCATCTGCTTGGGCGACTCGATGCGGTTATATGCGGCATATACGGTCTCCGGCATGCACACTGCATCCTTCCAGCCAACAGACATCAATACGGGAGCTGTAATCCGTGGGGCCAGATTCACGATATCAAAATAGGCAAGATTATGCAGTACCCGCTCCAGATGCTCCGGGTAGCGTTTCACGTAATCGGCGATCTCTGTAAGTGAGCTGCTGGAATTCAGCACGCCAAAGTCCAGCCGGCAGAGATTCGGGATGTCGGCAGCAACCGCCGCGACACGCGGATTCAGGGCTCCGGCGAGTAGTGCAAGCCCCCCGCCCTGGCTGGCGCCGGTGACGGCGATACGCGACGGGTCCACTCCCGGCAGCTCCGCAGCGGTATCTATAGCCCGGACAGTATCTATCGCTACAGCCATATAATAGGAGCGTTCCTTGTCCAGAAGCCCCTGGGTAATCCAGCCCCGGCTTCCACCGCTTTCGTGGGACAGCCGGTTGCCGGTCTCCCCAAGCTGCCCCCGCACATCTACAGCCAGAACAGCATACCCGAGCAGCACCCAGGAGGCGTACTGCTCCGGGTATCCACGGTCTCGGGTATAACCGGGGAACGTCACGATACAGGGCCGCAGTTCTCCGCCAGACGCAGGGAACGAGGGCTGGATATACCAGGCATGGACTGTGGTTTCATCAAAACCCTTGAAGCTGATCCTGCTCACCTGCATTCCCGGATACGGCGTAACTTCGGGAACAGAAACCCATTCCAGGGGTCTGTTCCCATATTCCTCAAGGATACTATCCCAATAACTGTTGACCGTCTCCATATCCAGTGTCGGTTCCGGACGGCAATTCTGAAGCTCCTGCTTGCGTTGCTCAATCGTATTCATCTCATGCACTCCTATTTGTTAAGCTCTTTATCATTGCATATCATTGTAAGCGCTATTAATATTAATACAAATCCATAGATTTCAAAGGAGATGTTCGTTATTCGTTACGGAACCTTAGCACACACCGCAGGCTGTTTACCGCTTAAAGAGCTGACTGCCGCTCTTCAGGACTACGGAATTGACTTTGTACAACTCGCCTTGTCCAAAGCTATACAGGATATTGACACTTCAACCGGCAAGCTCAGCCCCGGCTTGGCCAATTATATCGGTGAGCAGTTTGACAAGGCAGGCATCCGCATCGGCGTGCTCGGCTGCTACATCAATCCCATTCACCCCGACCCGGCGGTCCGCCGGCAGGAGATCAAGCGATTCAAGGAGCATTTGCGTTATGCCCGGCAATTCGGTGCCCCGATGGTGGCGACAGAGACCGGGAATTTGACTACCTATAAAGAGCTTGAGCCTTCGCGGTATGAAGAACTCGGTTGGGACACGCTCAAGTCCACAGTTGAGGAGTTAGCTGAAGAAGCCGAGAAATGGGGCGTTCTTCTGGGTCTTGAGGGCGTCAGAAGCCACACTCTGTCTACCCCGGCAAAAATGCGCCGCATTCTGGATGAAGTACCTTCCAGCGCAATCGGAGTAGTGTTCGATCCCTGCAATTTAATCGGGGATCAGGTGCACTTACAGGATGAAATTGTCGACGATTCCTTCAGCCTGTTCGGTGAACGGATTATTCTGGCCCATCTTAAGGGGATCTATGCCGATGGAAGCGGGTTCCGTCACGGCAAAGCCGGGCAGGGACTGTTCCACACCGCTGACTTCCTGAAGAAGCTTCAGGCCTGCAAGCCGATGATCGACGTCTCCCTTGAGGATATTTCGGGTCCTGATGTCAAAGAGACGGTTGCCCTGATGAAAAGCCTGTGCAGCAATTAATTGTAGTGCTTCCAGTTCAGTAAATGAACATCTTCTTCCTGCAGCCATTTAGCAGCGTATACAATCTGACCGGTATGGTAAGAATAGTGCTCTGCCGTACCGATCAGAATCTTTTGGATGCTCCAATTATAGCTGTCAACGCCCGAGCTCTCCGGGTAATGCACGGTAACCACCCGCTCCAAATCTTCCCCGGTCAGATCACGGACTACCGACCAGCTCTCTGCTCTCACCTGTCTTAGCTGTTCCAGCAGCTCTTCAGCCGGATACCCTCCCCTGGTCAGGAACTCCGCAGGTCTATCCCTATCTGCTGACCGGTTGCCAATCGCGCTGACCAAATGCTGGTATTCATTGCCGGCCAGATGCAGGCACAGGTTGCCGATTGCATTCATCTTCTCCCTGGGACGGAACCACACCTTCTCTTCCGGCAGCCTCCCGACGGCCAGCTCCAAATAGCCCAGCGATTGATCCAGTCTTCGCATGCATTCCGTGATAATCTCACTCATTCTATTTCCTCCTCTGCCGGTATATTGGAGTGCTTTTTCTTATTTATCATATCACTGCAAAGCTGTAAGTTATATCTCACATTCTTATTCAGCCTGTAGAAGTTGAACTTAAAAAACATAAAAAAGGGCGGAAGTAACGGAGGGGAAGTTTGGAACTGGAGGAGCGGTAGCGTCCGCCTTTGTCTGCGGATTTCCACCGCGAAGAGCGGTATAAATCAAGAAATCTGCAGACAACAGCGGCCGGAAGTCCAAACATTCCCCGCAGTTACGACTAGACCCAATATGAAAATCTATAGCTCAACTGATATAACCATCTACTGAATGAACAGTAGTTATAACCGTGACATTTATACATAGGCAACGCCATCGCGAAGGTTTACACTAAGATTAAATACAGTACAGATACCGGAGGTGAAGCAATGCATATGAACGAAGAACGTTCAGTAAATGCGGAGCTTGGGCTTAAATATATGGTCAGCGGCGACTCCATTTCCAAAGGCGTGGTCTATGATGAAGCCAGAAGCAAATATGTCATTCTGGAGGATAACTATGTCTCTTTGCTGCAAGGGAAGCTGACGGGGGCGCTGCGCAACACAGCAAGATTCGGTAATACCCTGCTCAAGGGCTTCGGCAATCTGAAACGCGATGTGCTGAAGGAGAAGCCGGATGTGGTGCTGATTGAATACGGGGGAAATGACTGTGATTTCCACTGGGAAGAGATTGCGAACGACCCGGAGGCAGAGCATAATCCGAAGACCGCATTTCCGGCATTCGAACGCATGCTGCTCGATATGATTGATTTCCTGAAGAATCAGGGCATAACCCCTATTCTGATGAGTCTTCCTCCGCTGAATGCGGATAACTATTTCAAGTGGGTCAGCGGAAATAATCCGGCCTCGGAAGTGAACATTATGAAATTTCTCGGCAGCGTGACCAAAATTTACTGGTGGCAGGAAAGATACAACTCCACCATTATCAAGGTCGCGGAGGCTACCAGAACCAAAATCATTGATGTCCGGGGCGCATTTCTCCAGCAGCCGGATTACACCCAGTTTATTTGCCGTGACGGAATCCACCCCAACAAGGAAGGCCACCGCATTATCTTTGACAAAGTACTGGATTTCTTCCGCACCACTGAACCCCATCTGCTGCTGGACAGCCCGGGACAGGCTCTACATAGCCGCTGAAATCACAAAAAACGGGGACAATCAGAAGGAACATACTGAAGGCCTGCGGCATATCCGATGATGTGCGCAGGCCTATTCACTTGATCAATGCAGCAGAACCCAATAGCCCTCCAGGCGAAGTCTTCACTTTATGGGGTTATTTTGCGGACGGCAGCAGTGAATTTTGTTATAATATCGTAGTGTTTAAAATGATTCCTTTCGAATCAGGCAATATCTATTTATATACATGAAGGGGACGTTCACTTTGTCAAAAATCATCAAAACCTTAACGATTGCCGGAAGTGACTCCAGCGGAGGCGCCGGCATTCAGGCTGATCTGAAAACGTTTGAGGAGTATGGCACCTATGGTTTCAGCGCTTTGACCACGATTGTGACGATGGACACGGATAACGGCTGGCATCACAACGTCTATCCGATTGATGCGTCAATTGTAGCGGAGCAACTGAAAACCGTGTTCGCCGGCGGACCTGTGGATGCTATGAAGACCGGCATGCTGGGCAGCGTAGATATCGTCCATGTCGCGGAAAAAGCGATTAAAGACAATCAGCAGACCAATGTTGTCATTGATCCGGTCATGGTCTGCAAAGGCGAAGACGAAGTACTGAATCCGGAGAGCGCCCATGCGATCCGCGATCTGCTGCTGCCGCTGGCCACTGTGGTCACGCCTAACTTGTTCGAAGCAGGTGTGCTTTCCGGGCTGGGCAAGCTCTCCTCGATTGAAGAAATGAAAGAGGCTGCCCGTCTGATTCACCTGCTCGGCACGCAGAATGTTGTCGTAAAGGGCGGCAAGGCGCTCGGCGGCGATAAGGCCATCGACGTGTTCTTTGACGGCTCCGAATACACCGTGCTGGAAACAGCCAAAATTGAACCGGCCTACAACCACGGAGCAGGCTGCACCTTTGCCGCTGCCATTACAGGTGGCCTGGCTAACGGCCTTTCTGTACATGATGCCGTAGTCAAGGCGAAGGATTTCGTCTCCGCAGCGATTCGCAGCGGCTATGCCTTCAACCAATATGTCGGCCCGGTCTTCCACGGCGGCTACCGCTTGGAGCAGTAGGACAACGTTCCCAGCCGATTCGATGCAACAAAAGCAATGGCGGAATGAAAGGGCCTCCTTCCATTCCGCCATTATTGTTATTCCTCTATTCTACGAGTACCTTACTTTCCTGCTGCCTCCCCGGCAACATGCTTTACGAAATCAAACATCTTAACCTTCTGTTCTTCCCCGCCCAGAACTCCGATCTCGACGGACTGAGTATTCCGGTTAATGGGCAGAGCAGACACAAACTTTGAGTCCGTAATGTCCACAGCATACAGCTCTTTCTGGCCGGTCTCTCCGTCCGTTCCCCACTGTAAACGGGCATCGTCACTTGAAATCTTCCCGTCCTTCAGAATCGGCTCAAGATTCTGAAACCCGTCCTGTCCACCGATCCATTTAAGGGTGGCTTCATCCAAAATGAGAATATCCGGTGAATTCGCCGCCAGCTCGACAACTGCCTTTTGCATATAGTTCATATCGAGCGTATCTGCGCCCGCCCCTGTTTTGGGAAGGTAGACAATGCTGCTGTCCACCCGTTTCCACTGCGGGTATTCTGCAAGAATCGCCTTGTTCAGATCATCCATCTTGCCGTCCGGGTCCTTCACCCCGAAATTGCCGATGAACATGATTTTGGCGTCGATCGGGGGCAACGAAGCCAAGTATTTTCTGTGCTGCCAATTGTTATACAGCGCATTTCCGCCGGCAATGAGCACAATGACGGCGATGATGCCGAGGATAACATGTGTCTTATAGAGCCGCATAAAGCGCTCCCATTTCCGTGCTCCACCGGCAAGACTGCCGTATTTGGCCAACCGCTGGTCCTCCGCCTCTTGAATCTCCTGCTGATCTCTGGAATCCAGAATAAGCTTGATTGCCTGAAACTCTTCTTCATAGGCTGCTATTTCCGTTTCACTCTTCAGCGAACGGCGCCGTCTCAGCAGCAGATCAAAACGCTTGTTGAGCTCTTCTCCCGTTACGGTTTCAGAAAGCCCTAACCTTTCATAGGCTTGCTTCAGTTTCTCGTTCACAATAAAGTCTCCTTTGGTATGATGCCCGCCCTGCTTAGCGCCGTTGCCGGATCAGTCTTGGATTTTGTTGATGTCATTCTATTTTACCAGACATGCCCCTATATTCTCCAGTCGAGCAGAGAAGTCAGCTTTTCTCCATTAAAAAAAATGCCTGCTCTGTCTCCCCATACGTATTGATGAAGGCACCCGTTTGCCGGAACCCTGCTTTTCGATACAGAGAAATGGCTCTGTGATTAAAAGAGGCAACACTCAATCTGAAGGTCGCCGGGGCATACTTCTGTTGACCGAATTTCAACCCCGCCTGCAAAAAATCGAGCCCTCTCCCCATTCCCGTAAGCTCCGGTCTGAGACCCAGACCAATATCCAGCACACTATCCCCTATGTATAATCCTTGCCTGATTCCTCCGGGAACCTGAGCGTTTCTCCCGTAACAGAAAAATCCAATCAGTTCTCCCTCCTGAGCTGTTACTGAAAAATAAGAACCATCCATTAATTCTTGAATGCTGTCTGAATCGTCCGTCATATTATAGATAGAATAAGGCGGATCATATTCCCAAATTACGATTTCGCGCGCTTCCTGCTCCTTCATGACAGAGATAGTTAGCTTCCCGCTATTCAAGCTGCAAAACTCCTTCCCCGCATCCCCTTTCTATTAAAAGTAGAAGAAAATAGAGTGAAATGCAACTTTCCGCCAAGACATGCCTTCTATTCCAATGGCAAACACAAAAACCTCCTTGCGTCTGCTCTGTAAGAGCAAATCACAAGAAGGAATAGGTCTACAGCTCTTATAAATAAGTCCCTCTCCTAAGAAGTATAAGACCGTCCCAGCCCCAGTTCGGTAAGAAGCTGGCGGTAAGCAATGGAGGTGCGGTCTGCCGGGATATGGGCTTCGGCCTGCAAATCCAGCGGCAAGTCCTCTGGAGTCTGCGATTCCACCATTTCGGCGTCTTCCCCAAAGACCTGCAGATTGAACTGAATCGTATCCTCCACCGGCGCACTCTTGTCGAAGTTTCTGGAGATCGGGCAGAACAGCCGCGTGTAGCGGGCGGAGACCGGAGAAGCGCAGTTGAGAATTTTGAGCCTACCCTCATCCGGAAAATATACTGTAAGCGAAGCGGCAAACGGAGGAAATACGCGGAACTCACGCAGCCACATGAAGCCCTCCGGCGCCGGATTCTCCTGGCCTTTGCCATAATTGCTGACTGTACTCCAGTATTCGGCCACCAGCTCGCCGCCCTCGCGTCTTACCTTGTATTGCGGAACCTCCGTATTGTTGCGGTCGCCGAAGGTCGCCGTATGCACATAAGCAAAATGTGAGACATCCAGGAACCCTTCCATCTGGCGGCCGGATGAACCGGCAATATCGAAGCTTGGCGGCAAAATATTAATATAGTCCGGATCATCCCAGCCCGGAAATGCCGGAATTTGCTCCGGCGCTGACCCCAGGCAGGTCCAGATTAGGCCATAACGCTCAACAGCCGGGTAGACAATCAGTTTCAACTTGGGGGATATTTTGGAGCTGGGATGTGCAGGTACGGCCGTACACTTGCCTTCGCAGTTATAACGGAAGCCGTGGTACGGGCAGACGATTTCGCCATTCTCCACCCAGCCCTTGCTCAGCGGCGCTCCCCGGTGGAAGCACAGATCACGGGCAACGACCACCTTGCCTTCACTGCGGTAGCACACCAGCTTCATATCCAGCAACTTCACTCCAAGCGGCTTATCCTGCACTTCATCCGCAATCGCTATTGGATACCAATATTCAGCCAGCACGCGCCAGTCCTCAGGGGAGAACGTGCAATCACGGGGAAGCTCTAGCTCTTGTGCCGGTATCTTCTTTTCCTCTATCATGTTCGTTCCACCTCTCCATTCACTTTGAACTCCATATAAGCAGTGAATTATATGTTAGATTATATAACTTATTGCGTGTATTTTAATATCATTTTGCTGTAAAAATCAATTGCGAATCATTTATTTTTGTTCACCCGTCTAAAAACAACGTTCAAATGTTATGCATCATAACATTTGTCACAGTAAAAAACAGCCTTCCAGTCATTCGGAAGGCTGTTTTTATGCTTAGCGGCCACCTATTCAAACAGCGGCATTCTCCTTGGCTGTCAGGTGGACCGGTGTCAGACGATAGACGGCTACTGCGTTCCCATCCATAGAAGACCTGTATTTCTCAACCATCCGGGCAGTCATTTCCTGCTTGTAGAAGCCCGGCGTGTATTTGTCCAAAATTTTCTGCAGCACTCCGGAAGCTTCATCCATGTCGGTGACTCTGGATGCTTCACCGAACAGCATTACGCTGAAGTATGCGGTATCCGCCTTACAGGGAACCGGATCGGTCACCGTACTGTCCTCCCGGTAAACCGTGAAGCTTACGGCCGGATGCTCTGCGAGCAGACGCACCTTTTTGCCGGAGCCCATGCCGTGGAAATACACAGCGCCTTCATGCCACACATAATTGACCGGAACCGCATAGGGGTAGGCATCCCCGCCGATACCGACAACGCCAATTCTTGCCGTATTAAGAAATTCCCCGATCCGCTCCTGGTCACGGCAATCCCTTTGCTTATAGCTTACATGCTCCATCCTTGCAGCTTCCTCCCCTCCTGTTCGCTGAACCGGCTCAGGTGACTCCGCTATCCAGTCATACTTGCCGCTGCCGCCGCTCTTACCAAGGAAATCCTGGCCGGATCGAACAGCCCGCGCACCTGCTCGCACATGCTCAGCACACGGGTCGAATCCTCCGGCTTCGGCGTCCCATGAAAATAATCATCCAATGAGCAGATGCCAAAAATGAAATCCAGCGATCTGATCTCTTTATTCAGCTCCTTAGGGACATCTACAACAGTCTCTACTGCATTCATGAGACAGATATAATTATGATTCAGCGGGATGGCCCCATAAAGATGGCATAAGGCGACAAGATATCGTTCCAGCGCTACTGAACCCACATTGAATACCAGGCTGAGCCGCTGCTGTTGCCGCAAAAATTGCTCCGCTCTGCGATGATACGCCAAAGCATCCCGATAGTTCTCCTCAAAATCCTCCAGATCCGTTTCCGTTGCCAGCATAGCGCTGTACACCTCCCCCATAGCTAATGTTTATCCCTTGTTATAAGAACTATTGAAAATCATCATTCCACTCTCCTGCGCAAATGCTACCACACGCTCAGAATCCATTCCTTGTTCCGCTTGTACTCCATATCAGTGAACAGGGTATTGGCAATTTCTTCAGCCAAGCGGATCGCCCCGGCATAACCAACGGTTGGATGGCGGTATAATCCTGCACGGTCATAAGTAGGGAAGCCTACCCGGACCATAGGGATATTATTGTCGATGGCGGTGAAGCGCCCTTTGGAGTGGCCAAGAATCAGATCCAGCTCCACTTCCTTGTTCTTGATCCGGCTTTCCAGCTCCATCAAATCGGCATTGAGTACAATTTCCATACCGAATTCCACATTATTTTGCAGCGCCTGGATACGCGGATCGTTCTTGTAGGTGGTATTGTCGTCGCCAAGCAGCAGAAGCACCGGCTGCATCTCCAGATCAATGCAGAATTCAGCGAGACCGATAACGAGATCCGGATGTCCATAGATCGCCACCTTCTTGTCAGCAAGGAACATATGCACCAGATCCGCCAGAGCGTCGATGGCAACCCCCCGCTCGCGAACCAGGGATTGCGGAATGGGCTTCCCGGTCAGCTTTTTGACGTTCTGCAGAAAGGTATCGGTGTTGCGGATGCCAATCGGTGTAGGACCAATAACGGCGGGAATGCCGAATTCATCCTCCAGATATTTTGCAGCCTTGCCCCCCTCGTACTTGTTAAGCGCGATTGTAGCCAGCGCATCCGCCGTCCCGGTTAAATCCGCTATCGTAGTGCTGCCGTGCGATTCCCCGCTTTTATCGGGCAGAATGGGCGAATCAAAGCTTTCTATTTCAAACAACACCGTAGCATCCACTTGCATTTCGTCCAGCAGGTGCTTGAGTGCCGTCACATCTCCGGGGTTAACCCAGCCTGTGATCAGATTCAGCTTGCCGTTTGGCTGGTCCTTGCGGGCAAAATGCCTCACAAAGGCATCGACGGCCACATCATAACCACTCACCTGGCTGCCTACAAAGCTGGGCGTATGCACCGCGATCAGATGCACCTCCCGGCCGGCATATTTTTCCTTGAGCAGCCCGTTGTTCAGCTTCAGAATGACACCGTCCACATCATCGCCAATGACCTCTGTCGAGCAGGTGGTGATGATCGGCACAACCTTCACATCCGGGTAGCGCATAAGCAGCACATCCACCGCTTCCTCGACACGGTTCAGTGCGCCGAATACCGCACCATCCTCATGAACAGAGGAGGAAGCGAGCAGAAAGTTATCCTTGAAATGCTGGGAGAACAGCAGACGGACAAACATTACACAGCCTTGGCCGCCATGAACAATTCCGATGCAATCCTTGATTCCGATACTGGCATACTGCGCGCCTGCCGGCTGGCAGGTGAATATCGGATTAATAACACCGCTGCGTTCCTTTTGAATGATTTCACAAGTCATAGTCTGGCCCCCTCCGATTATTCACTTACGCGAATTAATATTGCTTGACAGTAAGCTCCTTGTTCAGCGACCCGGTTATGGTCACATAATCAATCCGCTCCTTCAGCGCCTGCATCAGTTGCTTAATTTCCGCTATACCCATTTCGGCCAGCCATTCGAACCGTTTGGTGTACTCTTCCGCCAGGACTACGGCATCCACCCAATAACAGCGGTCCGCAGGGGTTCCTTTGTCTACCGGTTCACCGCAGAGAATCTGCATGGTTTTCGTGAGAACGCCCTCGTTTTGCTTTTCCCTGTCCCAGGAACGGGAGTGAAACTGCCAGAGGCATTTTTTCATAATATAATTTTCCAGCTCCGCAACTCTCTCCTTCATCACATCTTCCATAGAATTCCCCTCCCTCCGCTACACGCCTGCGAGCTGATTTTGCAAATATGGATACGTTTTGGTCCGCAGTTTGGAGACGGAGTCATACCCGCCGGTATATTGCCGCAGAGTGGTTGAATTTCTGACCTCTTCGCTCAAATTCACGTCGGACACCATCCGCTGGGTGGCGAAGCCTTTATCCGTCGGAATCTCATCCTTGCTGATATCCAGTGCTGACAACTGATGAATCGGTGAATAGATGGCATTATAAATATCGCGGGCAAATCTGACCCAACCCTCGTAGCCTTTGTACGGACCGTTGTGATAGGCGTGGGCATTGAGATAAGGAACCCGGATCTTCTTCGCAACCTCGCCAGGACGTTTACCTGTGAAAATAATGTCCGGCTTCAGCTTCTCCATCGCCTCAAGCCCTTCCAGCTCGTTCGGATCGTCGATGGCGAGAGCGCCCTGCTCACAGCGGGCAATGCCTTTTTCCATGTCGCCTTGATGGCCGAACTTCGTATACAGGGATACGACCTCAACCCCCATTTCCTCATGGATGACATTGGCCCAGTGCCAGAGCTTGGAGCCGCCGGGCCAGAGGCAGACCTTTTTACCTTGGAGGCGTTCCCTGTACCAGTCCAGCTCCGGCTTCCATCTGGCGGTCTGCTCATCAATAATTGCCTGCGCCCGGTCTTCGATACCGAAGAACAAGCCAACCTTGCGGAGTGAGGCAGACAGCGGTTCGAAACCAAAGCCGTCGATGTCCAGACGCGGAATTCCGTATTTCACCCGCAGCTCATTGCAGATGTACTCGGCGGAACGCGCGCATTCCAGAACGTTCAGATGCGCCCGGTGCATCGCCCGGAGATCATCGTAGGAGCCGTTGCCGGTAAAGGTGGACAGCACCTGAATGCCCATGCTTTTGAAATAATCGACCATAACCTCCTGATCGCCCTGGATGTTATATTCGCCGACATAATTGATGACATAATCGCTGGTAATCTTCGGTTCAACCGTTCCCACTTTCGAGTTGATCCAGGCGATGTTGATTTTGTGGTGGCCGCCGGATTGGCTCGGTCCCGCGAACCCGGGAGAGTTGCAGACGAAGATATCCACATCAGGCATCTCATCCATAACCTCCTGCGCAACCGCACCGATGTCATCGCCAATCAACGCCGTGGCACAGGTGGAGTAGATCGTCATCCGTTTGATTTCAGGAAAAGCCTTGAACGCTTCTACAATATTCTTCTTAAGCAGCCCTTCGGCTCCGAAGACGATATGCTTCTCCTTCACATCCGAGGCAAAGGTGTTCTTGATCTGAAAATTGTCATTGTCGCTGATATAGCGTTTGGTCTGCCAAGTATCGTAAGTGCATCCGACCGGGCCGTGACTCAGATGGATAACATCCTTCATTGGTGTGCCGATAACATGCTTGGCTCCGCAGTAGGCGCAGCCCCGCTCGGAGATCGTTCCCGGAATCGTGTTGAGGTAGCCTTCGGGAAGGGCAGAGGTCAAATCCTCGCCGGGACCTTTGACCACAGCATGCTTGGTCCGCTCTGGAATGCACTCGCTGCATTTAAAAGTATGATATGGCATGGTTATTCCTCCTAAAAGTTTTGTCGGCATATGCTTCGTGAACCCGCTTCGCAAAACTGGCTTCAAAAGCCTACGCTTTAGTTTTTAATCGCCAATTCCATATTTGACTACCATCGCTTCCAGTTCATCCATGCTCAGCGGCTTGGGGATCACAAAATTTTCGTTCTCGATGATTTTGCGGCCCAGCTCGCCGTATTCCCCTGCCTGCTTACTCTCGGAATCGAATTCAACGACCGTCTTTTTGTTAAACTCTGCTTTCTGAACGATATTGTCACGGGGCATGAAATGAATCATTTGTGTGCCGATTGAGGCGGTGAATTCCTCCAGAAATTCTCTTTCCCGGTCCACATTCCGGCTGTTGCAGATGATTCCGCCAAGACGGACGCCGCTTTGCTTGGCATATTTGACAAGACCCTTACAGATATTGTTCGCCGCATATATGGCCATCATCTCGCCCGATGCTACGATGTACACCTCCTGGGCCTTGCCGTCGCGGATCGGCATTGCGAAGCCCCCGCACACTACATCACCCAGTACATCGAAGAACACAAAATCCAAATCGTCGGTGTAGGCGCCATTGCTCTCCATCAGATCAATCGCTGTAATGACGCCACGTCCGGCGCAGCCAACCCCCGGTTCAGGCCCGCCCGATTCCACACACTGGATACCGAGATAACCCGACTTCACAACCTTCTCGGTAGTGATGTTCTCGGCACCGTCATCACGGAGCATATCCATCAGCGTCTTCTGATTCATCCCGCCGAGAATCATCCGTGTGGAATCGGCCTTCGGGTCACAGCCGTGAATAAACACCTTTTTGTCATGGTAGTAAGCCATTGCCGCAGCCGTGTTCTGTTGTGTAGTAGACTTTCCGATTCCACCCTTGCCGTAGATTGCAATTTTTCTAGTCATTTCTCCACACTCCCGCTTTAATATTTTTCTGAATCTGTTGGTGCTCTGGATTTGACTAGATCATAACAAAATTGAAGAACCTGTCAACGACATAAACGAACCTTAATCGGGGTTTACCTTTTCAACATTCGTAAATACTGTTTTGAAAACGCTATCTAATTATCATGACATAGCAGATATCACTTTTATTCCGAACGAACCTCTACTACTTAGCTGTAAAAGCGCAATCATCTGCATCAAAATAATGTTTTTAAGCGCAAGATGTTATATTACCTTACACAAAATATGAACCTACTGTTAAATCAGCCATTTATCCGTTGTAAGTGACGGTTCGTGAGATGTAAAATAACACATGAAGAAACATACATCAAAAAGCATTTACCCGTTGCAAGAGGCATAAGCTATCATGAAATCATCATTTTTCGTCACTTATCAAAGTTAAAAGGAGAGAGAATCATGAGTCAATTTGCCAGTGTGGACCAGGATTCCTGTATCGCTTGCGGTGCTTGCAACTCTGCAGCCCCGGATATTTTCGATCTGGATAACAACGGAATTGCCGGCGTAATCTATGAGGGTGACAATAACAAGGGGGTTACAGCCATCGGCGAGGACATGCTGGATGAATTGCAGGAGGCCTTCGACAGTTGTCCAACCCACTGCATCCAGCTTGCCGCCGCACCTTTTGCCTGACGCACAATATTGCATAATCCACAAAAGAAGAGGAGATCCCCGGCCTTGCGGCTAGGGATACTCCTCTTCTTTTTCGTGACACCTTACAGCGCTTTAAGATTCCTTTAAGGAACTTTAAAGCTTACCGTAAGCTAAATCTATGGGAGATTACCTTCATATGGACTACGCTGTATTTATCGCTTATACGAATGCATACCAAAGGAGTCCAAACACATGAAATCCAGCAAAAAAACAGCATTTTACCCCATTATAGCCTTATGTACGATTGCCGCAGGTTTGGCGGTTTCAGGCTTATCCAACAGTGTGAGTGCGGAGACAGGGAGTCCAGCGTCTGCTGAAATGTCATCTGCCGGAAGCATTGAGGAATTCAAGCTGCTGCTGGACCGCAAAGTGCCCGAGTGGCAGAAGACCTATGATGTACCCGGAGTCGCAGTGGGTTTGGTGCATAACGGGCAAGTGGCTTACTCGCTTAATTATGGGGTGGCTGACACCAAGAGCGGTGAGCCCGTGAGCAACGATACGCTGTTTCAGGCAGGTTCAATCTCTAAGAGTCTTACTGCATGGGGTATTCTGCATCTCGCAGAAGAAGGACGGTTATCGCCCGATGATTCCGTCACGGAATATATAACGCGCTGGAAGCTGCCAGGCTCTGAATTTGACGAGAAGGGAGTCACTCTCAGAAGATTGCTCAGCCATACCGCCGGCCTCCCGGCACACCAGGGTTATCTTGGCTCCGCTCCGGGAGAGCCGCTGCCGACGCTGGAGGAATCCTTATCAGGGGATGGAGGGTCCAATCCGGTGAAGCTGGCCACCGCTCCCGGAACGGAGGCGGTCTATTCCGGTGCGGGGTATACGCTATTGCAGCTAGTGATTGAGGAGGTCACCGGCCTGCCTTTTGAACAATATATGGATCAGCAGGTACTGAAGCCGTTAGGAATGAATGCCAGCACCTTTGGGGACACCGCCGCCAACCCTCTGATGTCACAAGGATACGGTTACTTCGGACAGCCGCTGCCGGATTACCAGTTTACTGAAAAAGCTGCTGCCGGTCTCTCCACCACTTCCGCCGATCTGATGAAATTGATTATGGCAAGCATGGGTGAAAAAAACGAACCGCCGGCTGGCAGCGGCGTTATCTCGGAACCGCTTATCCATGAGATGCAGACTCCGGTTCTGGCCGATAACGGCTTGGGTATTTTCACAAGAACCCTGTCCAGCGGCCAGGTCATGCTGTATCATCCGGGAGATAACCGGGGGTTTCACAGCTTTTACGGCTTCGTCCCGAAGACCGGGGATGGCCTTGTGATCCTGACGAACAGCGAGAACGGCATCGACCTGCGGCAGGACATTTACCATGCATGGGTTCAGTCGCTGACCGGCTCCGTACCGGATGGATATGATGCGCTTAATGCTGCACGTAAGACCAACGCCTACATCGCATACGCTGTTGCAGCACTGCTTGGTATATATGTGCTTGTACTGGTTCTCCGGCTGCTTAAGGGTAGACGGGTGTTCATAACTAAGCATAACCGGCAGCCCTTTCTCTGGCTCGGATTGCGTGTCATCCTGCTTACAGCAACAGGTACTCTTCTATTCCTGGCTTCTTACTCCTGGAGCATTCTGGGCCTTTCGGCCGGCCTGAAGAACACCGTGCTCTGGGTTTTCGCCTGGCATATCGCCTTGTTCATCGCCGGGTTCTTCCCAAAGCTGAAGACACCGCGCAAACGCGCGGCGGATGCATCTGATGCGATGTCTTAAGACTCACATTTTATCATTTACTCTGTTCAGCGCTTTGACCAGCCACAGCGGCGGACGCTCCTTCAGCATCTGCCGCAATTGCTCCAACTGGGGCAGAATCTCGCTTCCCTGCTCGGACTGAAGGAGGATGATTCCTGCCGCGAGAACTTTTTTGACGGCATCGCCGCCGATCTTCACAACAAACAGAACCGTGCAGTCTGCAATCAGCTCTACCCGCTGCTGGAATTTATCGCATTCCTCCGTCTCCTCCCCGGGGGCGGGCACCGTCCTTGATTCCAGCAAGCGGTAACCCTTTTCCCCAAACTCAAAAACCACAAACGAATGACATTGTCCGAAATGACAATCCAGCGTTCTGCCCTCATTGGACGCAAAGGCAATCTTCATCGGCCGTTCCCCTCCTTGCTATGCATAGTATTGGCGATATGATTCAGCAGATCGGCTGTCCCCCGGTATCCCACGCTCACGCTGGCCGGCGAACCAAAACGGTTAAATACCGGAAATCCCAAAGGCAAATAAGGAATATTGCACTGAAGCGCATTCCGTTCCCCGTAAGCATTGCTCACCCACAGGTCGGCTCCGCCCGCAGCCATCCGCTCCAGATCTTCCAGATCACCGGCCTGCACAGCACCCGGAATGGCGGCAACCGCCGGTGAAGCGGTGGAGATCACCGAACCGAAGAACCTGATGCCAAGCTCTGAGAGGCACTGGTACAGCGCAACCAGGTGATCAGGCTCAAGTGCGGCCAGAATCCTTTTCCCCCTAAACACCGAACGCGTGTCAAGCATGCAATCCAGCAGGAACTGCCGCTGCCAGCGATATTTATTCTGACCGTCGCTCTGGCTGAACTGGCGGAGGAACAGAAAGAACTCATCGGTTTCCGCTAACCCCGTTACCCCATTAAATACCTGATAGGGAATTTGCAGCTCCTCCTGCAGCAGTCTCGCACACGGCTCCATCGAGCTGCCCAGCGCAAGGGTGTAGGAGGATGTAAGTATTTCGCGCAAGTAATCCAGCGGAACCCCGCCCCGCGAGAGCGGTGTGTGGCCCATCATCAGATGCCCGGTGAGCGAGGAGGACAGGTCCGGGAGGACGATCACCTCGATGTCGAAGGAAGCGATTATTTCCTTCAATTCCATCACATCCCCCGGCGTCAGATGCGCTCCCGGCAGCAGATTGATCCGGTTCCGCTTCTTTTTCCGCACCGTTCGCCCCCCGCTTTGAATGACCTTTTGAATTACAGCATACACGGTTTTGGCATAACCCGATTCCAAGGAGCCCTCATAGTCGGGAAGATGCAGCCCGCACATCAGCTTATCTCTGAACAGCAGCTTATGCTGACGGTAATAGGCCTCGGCGATTCCCAGCAGATCCTCGCCCACAACCGCTGTCAGCGATGTGCCGATCAGCGCCAGAACGTCCGGGTGATGTTTGTCCATAACCAGCCGGATCATCTCCCGAATGGCCTCCTCCCCGCCAAAAATCAAATTCTGCTCATGAATGGCAATGTTCTGGAGCGAAATCGGCTCACGAAAATGGCGGGATAGCACTGTTCTCACCGATTCCGCGCAGCCCTGCGCCCCGTGCAGAATCGGAACCGCCCGATAAATGCCCTGCAGGGCAAGCACGCCGCCTGCCGCCTGGCTGGTCTGAAAAGGATTGACCGCCAGCGGTTTGCCCGGCGAGCTGTCAGCCTTGTTCATAGCTGTCCACCTCCCAGGGGGAGCGCCGGCGGATCATTTGCCAGACAGGCTGCGCCAGCGTATCCATCACGTCCTGGGCAAATCTTCTCACTCCGTCATAGCCGGCATACCCCCCGCGCCGTTCTTCATCAATGTTCATAAAAGGAATTCCCTCCTTCAGCGGGACAAAAGCACTGCGGCCGCTTACGATTAACAGATCAGCCTTCCGCAGACGGCACAGCTCCAGAATCCGTGCTTCTTCACATTTAACAATCAACAGGGTATCCTCTTGAATCCGTTCCTTGATCCGGGACAGATCCTCCTGGGCATTATGATTAGTGCCAATGGCAGCGATCTTAATCCCCAGCTCATGGAGCAGCGAAATATACAGCCAGCTCTCAATACCATCGGTGAACAGCACGACCTTCTTGCCTTTGAGCGATTTATAGGAGCGTTGGATGTCTTTGTGGAGGCGTTCTTCTTCCCGGCGCATGTAGCGGTGCAGCCCTTTATCCAGTGCCTCATTCTGAAAGTGAAAGGAGAGCTGCCGCAGGGAGAACCGGATCTCCCGGGAACCGCAGAAGGAGCCTTCACAATAAGGAATGCCGAATGAATCGCGCATCCGCCGGGCCAAAGTAACCATTGAACGGCTGCATACCAGCATATTCAGCTTGGCCTGATGGGCGGAGCGCAGCTCCTGGAGGGTACATTCACCGGCAATCCGCGACATGACGCGTATCCCGACTTTGGAGAGCATAGCTTCAATTTCTTGTCCTTCTGCGGAGAAATGATGATCGCCAATGAGGTTGATATCAAAAGGGGTGAGTTTTCTGGGGTCTGAATCACTGGTACCAATGACTCGTTCGAATAATGCTTCGCCCGCCTGCCGGTTGCCCATATTTTCGCTTCCCATCAGGCCGGAGTTATGCAGCGGGATAACGGGGAGCTTCCATAGGCTCTCGGCCTTGCCGCAGACCGTGTTCAAGTCCTCTGCGGTCAGGATGGTGATACAGGTGGCGTATACAAATATACAGGGAGGGTGGTAATGCTCTACGATGTAGTTGATCGCTTCAAGCAGCTTCTTCTGGCCGCCAAGAACAATATCCGTTTCCGTCAGCCCCATGGAAAAGCTGAATTTCGACAACGGACCGCCCGGCATTCCGGCCTCCAGCATGCCCCAGCTATTCTGCAGACAGCCAGAGGTTCCGTGCACCAAATGCGCGGCATCCGAGATGGGAAGCAGAACGGCCTGAGTGCCTTGAAAGACACAGCCCTTGGCAACGTCGCCCGGACCCGGTTTGACGCAGCCTTTTTTCAGCTCGCGGTTGTGCTCACAATCAGGCTCAATGAACAGGTTCGGAATCCCTTTGGGCATTGCAACTCCCTCCTTCTGCGATCCAGCCAATTATATCTATTTATATTACGTTTATTCTAAACATAGTTCAATCTCGAAACCCATACTCCTGCATATTGTCATTGAATATGTAATTATTTATGACCAATAACTAACATTAAGCGTTTACAACTGGTTTTTGTTTAGGTTTTCTTATTGATTGATGAACGAAAATATGACAATGCAGCAGACGTATTTACCGTAAAAAGCGGATTCATCCGCCTATTTCCGAAACCAGAAATTGTATTTTTTGTGAACGCTGGAACAAACCATCTGGCTCATTGACATCTAATGACATTTTCCTCATAGGCTTCCTGCTACCTCCGCACAGTTGCCACCCCACCCTGCCACCGCACAAAAAAGCACCTCTTTTTTACATAAGAGGTGCTTGACATTTGTATTTCTTAGATACTGTATGCAGAAAAATTAAGATGGTAGGCTGGTGGAGACGTAAAGTTAGGAGCGTCTACAACTACGTATACAGTAGCTCCAGGTGGTACAAAAACATTCCCAAAAGCTTGTGGTTCACTAGTGCCTGCTTTATCCGTGTAGAGAACTGAGGTCTCACCATAACCGTTATTATAGTTGATTTTCAACCCAGCCCTAGTTGGTCCATTACCCGAAAATCCACCTACTGTTACATATACTCTTTTAAATTCAGATGATGTATTGGTCCATTTAAACCAGTCACTATCTGTTGAACTCTGAATAAAGAGGTCATAAATAACTCCACCATACTCATTAAGTACTAGAGATATAGCAGATGCTTGCGTATCACCTATGCCTACAATATAGGGAGTTACTGTAGCCGCAGAAGCAACTTTAGCAGTGTTTGAATCTTCGGCAAATGCGGATGCCGATGGAATCATAACTACTGCAACTGTAAGAAGTACAGATAAGAACTTTTTAATTTTCACTATTCTTCCGCCCTTCAATACGTTTGTTAATCGGCCGATTACAAGGAATATAATAACTCCTCCCCATTAATTGAGGTATAGTCCATAGGATGTCAATTGATAGATGAATTTTTTGTTATTATTTGCCGAATGTTGTTAAATGTAATTATATTTTATTATTCTTGTCTTTTCATGCGTAACAATGAAGGAAATAAGATACATTTATGAAAAAATAAAGACGAAAAAACAGTTCTGAAAACGAACTTATAATTCTTTCCTTTTATCTAAATATCTTCCGACTCCATTCCTTCATATCTCACGATGTTTCAGAAAAATATCGTATAGCCTCAGGCAATCGTAAATACATCGGCGAGAAACTAACTTTACATCGTGACAATCTTAGGGACTCGGATCTGCAATCCATTCTTCGGATTACTGAATCCTAAGAAATTCTTCAACTCTTATTCGATATCGTCTATTGTGATTTTCATACTTTGCGGAAACCCGATCCCTATACTTTCTGATATGCAAAAAAATCCCGCAAGTCATATTTTCTCACTTCGAGAATCCATGACCGGCAGGATTAAATTCAGTCTCAGACTCAAAGCGGTCAGCCGCTTTTGACCACACCTTTTTTGAGAATAATATTGCCGTACAGTGCTTGTTCACCAGTAACTACGATTGCATAGGCGCTTTTGGAGCGGGTATAGAAGTCAAAACGTGCTTCATGGGCTGTCACCGCTCGGGGATCATGTCCGGCGATAATTTCCATGTAAGTATCCCATATTACGGGTACTACCGGATCTCCGGGAACAACGCTCATCAGAGCGGCCTGATGCTCCGCATAATGATCCAGCGGAAGCAGCTCCAGGATCGCGTCCAGCAGCTCCGGAATCCCGATGCCGTCACAGCGGATCACCCTGGAGTGCAGCGCATGCCCGGGGTAGTTGGCATCGGCGAGCACAAGCTCATCGCCATGCCCCATCTCCATCATTGTCTTCACCAGCTCGGGAGAGAGCAGCTTGGGAATTTTGTTCAGCATGACCGTTCCCTCCCTTACATCCCATAGAAGGATCTTAGCGCAACCAGCTCTTCGATCCGGTTCGCCGGCAGCTCCCGTTCTCCGTCAATCATGCGGGTGAGGAAGGTAAGCTTCGCCGTATACTCCAGCCGCTCCATATTCATGTAAGCGCCCATGACATCCTTGCCCCAGGACAACGCGCCATGACTTTCCAGCAGCACGGCTGTTTTCTTGCCCAGGAACGGCATGATGGAATCGGGAACCTCCTCCGTTGATGGCGTGCCGTACTTGGCGAGCGGAATATCGCCCATGGCGATGACGGATTCCGGCATCATCATTTTATCAAGCGCTTCTCCCTTAATGGCAAAAGCAGTACCAAACGGCGGATGGGCATGGACGACCCCGTTCATCTCAGGCAGCTCGCGGTAAATCCGCAGATGCATCTTCACTTCCGTTGAAGGTCTGTAGTCTTCATGGGCTTCCAGAATCTCCCCCTCAAGATTGACTTTAACCAGCATATGCGGCTCCAAATAGCCCTTGCTGACTCCCGTCGGGGTAGCCAGCACCTCATTTGCACTCAAGCGGGCGGATATGTTGCCGTCGTTCGCAGCGATATAATCCTTGTTGAACAGATTTCTGCCGATATCACAAATTTGCAGACGCAGCTTCTTTTCCAGCTCATCCATGATTTACTCTCCTCTGTTTTCATTTATTCGGCCGATACATGCTTAAGGCTTCGGATGCGGCCACTACCCCGGCAGCCCGGCTGAAATCCAGTTCGCCCAAGGCCGCTAGCTGCACCAGCAGATTGCCTAGCGCACTCGCTTCGACAGGACCGGCAATAACCTTCTTCCCCGTGGCATCCGCTGTCAGTTGGCAGAGCAGCCGGTTCTGAATGCCCCCTCCAACCATATGGACGATGCGGATCGGCCTGCCAGTAATTTGCTCCAGTCCCTTAAGCGCCGAAGCGTAGGACTTTGCAAGACTTTCCACAATAACCCGGACAATGGCTCCTTTGGTTTTCGGTACACGCTGTCCGGTCTTCCGGCAGTATTCAGCAATGCGTTCCGGCATATCTCCCGGCGTACGGAAGAGCGGATCGTCAGGATTGATCCAAGAGCTTGCCGGTCCCTCATTCCCGGCAAGCTCAATCAGCTCCCCGTAGCTGAGCGCCTCCCCGGCTTCAGCCCACACTCTGCGGGTCTCCTGCAGCAGCCAGAGACCCGTAATATTCTTCAGCAGCCGGTTGCCCCCGCCGTAGCAGCTCTCATTGGTGAAGCCGTAGTCAAGGCATTGCCGGTCCAGGACCGGCGCCTTCGTCTCCATCCCAACCAAAGACCAGGTGCCGGAGCTAATAAATGCCGCACTGTCCTTATCCGCATACGGGATAGAGGCAACGGCTGAAGCCGTGTCATGGGATGCCCCGGCGATTACATTAATTGGTCCGCAGCCAAGCTCACTGCTAAGCTCCGGCCGCAAAGAGCCGATGACAGTTCCCGCCGGCACCTGATCCGGGATCAGGCCGGCGGGGATTCCCAGCCTGCAGAATACCTCCGTGGAGAGTCTACCCGAGCGGGCATCCAGCAAACCGCTTGTGCTGAGAATCGTTCGCTCGGCGGAAGCCGCTCCCGATAATAAATAGAGGAACAAATCCGGCATCATCAGCATTTTATTGACGCTTTCCTGAAGCCGGCTATTCTCCTGAAAGTCCGCAAACAACTGATATACCGTGTTGATCGAATCCGGCTGATTGCCCGTCAGACGGAATTGCTCCTCCGGCGGCAGCAGCTCCTCCAGTCTCGTCCGGTGGGCGTCCATTCGTTGATCCCTGTAGTGATGAGGGGCATTCAGCAGTTGTCCGGCATGGTCAATATAACCGTAGTCTACACCCCACGTGTCCACACTAAGGCTGGCTATTTCGCCGTAAGCCTGGATCGCCAGCTTCAGGCCATGTTTGATCTCCTGCAGCAGCGCCGCGACATTCCAATACAAATGTCCGCCCTCCTGGACCGGCGTATTGGCAAACCGGTGAAGCTCTTCTGCTACAATCGAGTTGCCGTCATAGGTTCCCAGCATCACTCTTCCCGAGCTTGCCCCCAGATCCACGGCGAGCAGCCTTATCAGCTTACTCATTGCATGCACCTGCCCGCTTCATAGATTAGTATTAATACAGCGGTCCGAAATTGCGGCAGGCCCGGTAATCGGCAGCTTCGGGAGTCTCCGTGCCGAACATCGACCAGACGCGCGGTCTGAAGATCTTCGATTCCGCTACATTGTGCATGCAAACAGGAATACGCAGCATCGAAGCCAGTGTAATCAGATCGGCCCCGATATGCCCATAGCTGATGGCGCCGTGATTGGCTCCCCAATTGTTCATTACGTCATATACGGAGCTGAACGGGCCGGCTCCGGTAAGATTGGGTGCGAACCAGGTGGTCGGCCAGGTAGGATCAGTGCGTTCGTCCAAGGTGCGGTGCACCGCTTCGGGAAGCTCCACCGTATAGCCTTCCACCAGTTGCAGGACCGGCCCCAGCCCTTTGACCAGATTGAGACGGGCCATAGTCACAGGCATGCCGCCTTTGGTCAGATAGTCGGTGGAGAAGCCGCCCCCGCGGAAATATTCCTGCGAAGCCGGCCGGAACTCTGTAGCCTTCAGAGTGGCTTCCACCTCATCGTCCGTAATCTCCCAGAACGGCTTGATGGCAGGCTGGCCATCTGCCGTCTGTTCACCGGCGCCATCCAGCGCGGCGGAGCCGGAGTTGATCAGGTGGAGCAGACCGCCTGCCGCCTGGCCCTCAAGCTCGTAGCCGGTGACACGCTTCACGGCAGCCGGACTCCAGTAGGTGCGGACATCGGCGAAGATCTGTGCCGTATTCGTCAGCAGATAATTGAATAGCATTGTCACGCCGTTCAGGCTGTCATTCTCCGTAGCCAGAATATAAGGCGCCCGCCTGCCGTTCCAATCGAAGGACGAATTCAGAATTGTCTCCATGAAATCGCCGTTCGGGAAGTGGTCTGTCCATTGACGCTGCCCCTGGAAGCCCGCAGCAAGCGCATTGTGGCCTTGGGCTTCCTCTTCAAATCCAAGCTCCGCCAGCACCGGATTGCCGGCCATCAGGTCACGGCCGATAAGCGCCATCTTGACGCAGGTCTCCCACTGGGATTCCTTCACTTCATCACTGACCTGCAAATGCACCGGATTATTGTCGGGTCCCACCCGGCAGTTCTCCTTCGTCCATTTCAGCGCGCGCTTAAATTCATCTTGATCATAGATTCCCTCTTCGAAACGGCGGACGAATTCAGACATATCAATATATTCGTTGCGCATGCCCAGATACTCCTGAAAGAATGAGTCGTTCACAATCGAACCGGCAATCCCCATAGATACCGAACCCATCGACAGATAAGAGGTCCCCTTCATAAGAGCAACCGCCAGCGCCGATCTGGCGAACTGCAGCAGCTTCGTCTGAACATCGGCAGGGATGTCTTCACTTCCCGAATCCTGCACATCCTCCCCATAGATTCCAAAGGCCGGAATGCCCTTCTGGGCATACGCCGACAGCACAGCGGCAAGGTACACGGCGCCGGGTCTTTCCGTACCATTAAATCCCCACACCGCATGGGGAATCGTGGCATCCATATCCATCGTCTCTGAGCCATAACACCAGCAAGGCGTCACAGTGATCGACACGCCTACACCTGCGCCGGAGAACTTAGCCTGCGCAGCCGCTGCTTCCTTCACACCGCCGATGGTGGAATCTGCAATAACGCATTCTACAGGTGAGCCGTCCGGGTAACGCAGATTTGCCTGCAGATAAGCTGCGACCCGCTCCGCCATCCCCATCGTCTGAACCTCAAGCGATTCACGCACGCCGCGGCGTCTCCCGTCAATCGTAGGGCGGATTCCGATTGTGGGATAATGTGTTGTCATGCCTTATAACCTCCTCCGTAGGATAAGAACAATAAAGCGTTTCCATCTGTTTCATCATAAAATCCAAAGAATCCAATGTCAATATAAAACCACACTAATATAGTGAATTTATGTGGTTTTATAAATATAGTGTGGTTTATTTGTGGATTATGCTTTTATTTATCTTAGAAGTTATAGTAGAATAAGAACACAGATAGGTTATAGCAAGGAGGCCGCCCCAGTGAGAGCATTTGAACGCCGTGAGCTCATTATCAACAAGCTGTACCGCAACAAGAAAGTCCATGTCGCCGATTTGGCCCAGAATTTCGATGTCTCTGAGGAGACCATCCGCAGAGACCTGGAGAAGCTCGACAAAGAAGGCATTGCCAAGAAAAGCTACGGGGGCGCTGTCTTGAACGTCCACACCAATGAGGACCCCTCCTACTCCCACAGACATGCGATTCATATTGAAGGAAAGCGGAATATAGCCGCAAACGTCCTGGAGCTGATCAATGACGGGGACAGCCTGATGACAGACACCAGCTCTACAGCCTTTGAAGCCCTGAAGAAAATCACCGAAGCCAAAAAAAATCTGACGATCATCACTAACTCCCTTGTCGTCCTGTCCGAGTTCCAGCATTCCGGACACAAGCTGATTTCCACCGGCGGAGTGCTGGGAGCCGAGACGAACTCCTTTGTCGGGCCAAGTGCCTCCCATACCATTCAGAGATACAATGTGGATGTCGCGCTGTTTAGCTGCAAAGCGCTCTCGATGACAGGCGGACTGAGCGACTCGAACGAAGCCGAAAGCGAGCTCAAGATTCTGATGCGCCAGCAGGCGAGCAAAGCCGTTCTCCTGGCCGACTATTCCAAGTTTGACCGGATCGCCTTTATCAAGCTGTTCGGCTTTGACGAGATTGATTATATTGTTACGGACGAGAAGCCTTCGGAGGAATGGATTACTTTTCTGAACAAATACCAGACGTCACTTCTCTACAATCCCGCAGAATAAGAGCTATAAGCCGTATAAGAAAGGAGGTGAATTCCAGGATGGGCCCGATCAGTCTGACCGCAGCTTCCGCACCGGTGTGGTTTCCGTTCGTTCTCATTGCGCTAGGCGTATGTCTAATTCTGCTTGTATGGGCTGTTTTCAAGAAACTCGATTAGCACAAAACTTTATGTATGCGCTTACTTCGCTGTTTGTGAATTAGTGATCACACACTTCCTGTCCCTTCCTTTCTTTTATTTCACAGTCTGGACTATAATTAGGCTAAACAAGCCTATGGGGTGTACACATGAACGAAGACAGATATGCGAAGGTTGACGACTTAATGGAGGTATTTCAGCAATTCTCCAAGATAAACTGGCAAAAGCCAAATACCTCCCCGCTGAAGCCCAGTGAAATACGCGTGCTCGTGACGATCCGGATGGGCACAGAGAAATCAGGCAGGCAAGGACTCACGGTCTCGGACATCAGCAGGCTGCACAAGGTCACTTCCCCGACCATCACCCAAATGGTGAACAGTCTGCTGGCGCAAGGTTATGTCACCCGCTCCAGCGATCCGCAGGATAAGAGAGTCAGCGGAATTACACTAACGGACAAGGGAGAACGTTTTGCCGATACAGCGGTTGCCAGAATCCGCGATACGTTCAAGGGCATGATTGATTATCTCGGTAAAGAGCAGAGCGACGCTTTAGTGGACATTCTGAACGGGGTCTACCACTATTTCGAAGAGCTTAACGGACAGGTGGATGAATCTTAACAAAAAAAAACAGTAAGATCAGGGTCTCCCCCATTCTTACTGTTCCAGGCTACTGCCGTTCCGGCAGTTGCAGCAGATAACTGTTCGACATATCCAGCAGACGCTCGGCGGCTTCAAACTGCGCTTCGGTGGAACCGTCTTTGACCTCTGCATTATCGCTCAGCCTGTAGTTACTGCCATCCTCGTAATCATTCCCCGGCAAATAAATACTCGTGTTGTTCACGAAAGACCCTGTCGGCAAAAAATGTCTGAAGGGAATCAGATTACTCTGTGTATTCAAGAGATCCTCACCAAAATGCAATTGATTCTGCAGCGAGACTCCCAGCAAATTGGCTACCGTCGGCAGAATATCAATCTGTCCGCCCGTCCGCTCCATCACGGCAGGCAGCGACCCGCTTGGTGAATGGACAATGAACGGAATGTTGAACATATCGGTGTAGCCATACTCATGGCCGACCAGCTCCTTCAGCAATTCCTTCTCGTCGTTGCCAAGGGTATACATCGGGACACCCTGGTGATCCCCGTAGAACACAATCAGGCTATCATCCCACAGCCCGCTCTCTTTCAGTTCATCCAGAAATTGCCCCATTGCATAGTCCGCATAATTCTGGGACTGGATATAGTCGCCCAGCAGTGTGCCTTCGTAGCGCTCCGGCAGCTTCATCTTGAACTTCTCCTCCGGCAGCCGGAAGGGATGATGGGCACTCATGGAAATCACCATTGCATAGAACGGCTTATCCTTGGCATCGAGAGCGGACAGCTCCGGTACCGTCTTCTTGAACAGGACTTCATCCGAGGAACCGAACGCAATATGATCGTCATCGCCATAAAAGGACTGGTCATAATATTTGTCAAAGCCTAACGCCTTGTACAGCGCCCTGCGGTTCCAGAACTCCACACTGTTGGTATGAAAAGTAGCCGTAAAATACCCCTTCTCACTCAGCAGTCTCGGCAGGCTGGGCACAGCTTTTTTCATATAGGGTGAAGAGGTTGCCGGCTCGTTTTTGGGCACATAAAAAGAAGAATTCACCACAAACTCAGCATCTGAGGTAGTGCCTTGGCCCGCATTGGTATAGAAATTGTTGAAATACGTATTGCTTTGGGCCAGCTTGTTAATATTCGGGGTAATCTCCTGTCCGTCTATCTTAAGTCCAATCAGGAAGTTCTGGAACGATTCCATCTGCACTACAATCAGATTTTTCCCTTGGTCAATGCCGAAGTATTGCGGTGACTGTGGAGTCGGGACGCCTTTAAGCTTATCCACGGCCTGCTGCGTAATCTCTTTGCTGTCAATGATCTCTTCCTTCTCTGTGCTGTCCGCAAACAGCGTGTAGACCTCATAATTCAAGATCCCCATGCTCTCCGCCTTCTTGATTTCGTTCATGCTTGCACGATTGGGCCAAATGTTGAAGATACAGAGCGCGAATGAAGCAACGGCAACAGTAATCAAGACCGGCCGGCTCATACGGTACAGACCTCTTTCCTTCCATATGGCAATGTACTTAGGACGAAACATAAGACACAGGAAGAAGAGAATATCGACAAAAATAAACAGATAATAAGGCGTAATCAGGGAATACGTGCTCTCTCCGACCTTCGTGACTTTATCCGCCTGCTGCAAGGCATGGTAAGTAGCAATAACGCCATAATACTTGTAATACATCAGAACGGAGAAATAAATAATCGTAATAAACAAGTTGGCGATCATGTAATACAGAATCTTCCGCTTCGAGGAGAGCCACTCAATGAGGCTGAATACAATGATGAAAAAAGGAATTTCCGTGTACAGCATGCTCCAATTGGGGCCGTCGTTAAAAACAACAAACCAGGCCACAGCGCTTTTCAGCAGCAGCACAAAACTAAACACTAAAATCGGCCTATTCAAAATGCTTTTCAATGATCTCTTCATAAAACAATTCATTTCCTTTCAAAAAAATAACAGCCGCCCGCATCCGTGTTACTACTGCATTAAAGCACAAAGTAGATAGGTTATCAACCTATTTCAGAAAAAAACGGAACCTCAAAACATGACAATCATGTTCCGAAATTCCGTTTGTTTAAGCTGCACCTACAGGCTTTGGGAAAGGCTTATAAAGTGCTTCTGATATTCCTGGATTATACGTTCATGAAGTGGATGTTCAGCGGGAATGTTCAAATGGGCGGACAGGAATTCACTTAATCCATACCGGCGGATAGCTTCCTGCATCTGCATAGCCTCCGGATCGGGAGAGTGATGAAACAGCAGCGCTGAGGTCATCGCCGAGACCAGGCCGGATGTCTTCAGGCCCAGCTCATGGGCCAGCATGGCCGGATACACCAGCCGGTCCCTTGGAGAAAGCTTGCGGAGCGGGGAACGGGCAATTCGCGTGATTTTGTCGTTAAAGTTGGGATTGCGAAAACGCTCCAGAATCTTGTCAATATACTTCGCGTGGGCTTGCGGAGTGAACCCATATCTCCTAATCAAGACAGCTCCGGTCTCCTCCAGTACCTCGCGGACGCGGGCGACAATTGCCGGATCGGACATTGCTTCCTGAATTGTCGAGTAGCCTGCCAAATAACCGAAATAAGCTGCACTGCAGTGACCGGTATTTACCGTGAATAATTTACGTTCGAGGTATGGGTCAAGCTTCTCTACGTAATGGACTCCTTTAATCTCCTTATAACTGCCGATCATGTCCGTGCGGGGAATCACCCATTCACTGAAGGGTTCTACGAGGATTTCAAGCGGATCTTTATGGGTCTGAACAGGAACAATGCGGTCTACCATCACACTCGGAAAAGCAATGAAACTGTCGGCAAGCGCTTTGACTTCTTGCTCCATGTGACCGTACACCGAGCTTTTTAGTTTCTCGCTGCTGTTAACGCCGTTTTCGCAGGCAAAGACATGCAGAGGTTTGATGTTCCTGCTGTTTTGCAGCCTGAGTTCGATCCCCTGCGCAATCGTGCCCCCTATATCCTTAAGGGCCGACAGCCCTACTGCAGTTGTAACAATTTCTGCCTCCGCGATAGCCTTGGCGACCTTCTCCGTATCCGCCAAATCGAGGGCTGTAACATTATTAACGATGTAGCTGTCCCGGTTGTCGTTGGCCAGCGTCACAGGATAACAGCCCCGCTCCCGCAGTTGTGAAATCTTCCGTTTGTTTCTTCCGACAAAACATACTTCGTAACCGGAGTTAGACAGCACAGGGCCGATGAACCCTCTACCTATGTTGCCTGCTCCGAAATGTACGGCTCTCAATAAGAACTCCCCCCTTGTAAGAAGTTAGATGACACATTCGTAGTTCAGCTTATGTTGCCAACACGTCCCCGGCGGACAGCCTGGTCGAAATCAAGTTCCCCGAGACTTTCGATTTGGTGATGCACAGCATCAAATTCAAGGAAGCGGGTAATCTCATTCGGGATAACCACACACTGAATTCCCGCTGCTGCCGCAGCCTTTGAGCCGTTCGGAGAATCCTCAATCGCAATCGCTTCCTCCGGTGCAAGACCAAGGCATGACAACGTCTGATTATACAGCTCCGGGTCAGGCTTCACGTTCTTCACATGGTCGGAAGTACGGATGCAATCAAAGTATTCGCGGATGCCGAGCTGCTTCAGATACTTCTCAACCCATTCCAGGGAGGAGCTGGAGGCAAGCCCAAGACGCAGTCCGGCTGCTCTGGCGGAATCCAGATAATGCTGAATGCCCGGACGGATGGTTTCAACCTCCATGAGCTTGTCGTGCCGCGCCCGAACGGCTGCTCTGAATTCTTCCTTGTTAATGTCCAGGTTAAGCTCAGTCATCAAGTATTCATAAGGATTAAAGCTGTTCAGACTCGTTCCAATACAGCCCGAATACTGCTCAAGCGTCAATTCTACCCCGTGCTCCTCATATGCTTCTTTAAAAGCGGTGTACCAGGCAGTTTCAGTGTCAATAATAGTGCCATCAAAATCGAAAATAATACCTTTGATCAAAATTAATCATCCTCCTAACTGCGAAATCATCTATCGGCTGGCCTCAGCCTTATAAAAACCATAACAAAGGCTTTTCAGTCGCGTCAAGTGCGACAGATTAGATAACATCACATGATTACGTTTACAATAATGGATGGACAAGCCGTCTACAGCCGCATATAAATCCGTTTTCATACGCCCTGTCCGGTCATGTCCCAAGCAGCCGGAACCCCTTGATATTACTGGCATTCCGGAGATTCAGCGATCAGCTTAAGGCAGCCGGTTATGTTAGCTCTGTTGCTTATCCAGAAAATTTTGGAGAGAAATTTTTTTCATAAGCCTGATTTAAGCCTGAACCGGGCAAAAAAAATGAAGGTCCCGCAGGACCTCCACTAAGCTATTATGAATTATTTAGTCAGGCTTTGCAGGTAAGCATCCGCCTCTTCATAAGTCGGATAATGCACTGCAAAATTACCGAACAGTCTCTTCATCTGCATTTTCCATACCGGTGAATCTGCCACATATACCCATCCGGCGACTCCATGAGCAACTGCTACGTCTCCTGTAGGTGCAAGCATGGCGGCAACCTCAGGCGTAAGAATGGATTTGGACCCGGTAACATCGGTTACTCCCGTGAATCCTGTCTTCAGCTTTTTCATCGCATTTTCAAAATCCGCTATGTATGAAGGCACATCTTCTTCTGTAAGACCGAACGCTTTGACAACCACTTGATTCTTTTGAACGTTTACTTCCATTGTGTAGGGCATGTTGATTCCTCCAAGTTTGTATTACATCATCAGATGCTATTCTTTATATCGGTTCTTGATAACCGTTAATTGAGAAAAACAGGAAGTCCGCGCGAATTAATACAATGCTCCTATCAATCAATTGCAAGGTTAGCAGCCTGTGTCAAAGATTTCTGAACGAGCGGGGCATTCCGGTCCCCGGTGAGAATGGTTAAATAATCTCCAGCCTCCAGAACGTACTCGCCATCGGGAATATTTTCCTTCGTTCCTCTCTTTACTGAAACAATCAGGCATTGTGCTGGCCAGGAGAAATCTTTAATGCATAGGCCATCCAGCAGTGACCCATGATGAATCGGAATCTCCAGAATAACTTTGGTTGAGGATTCTGCAGACTTTTCTTCATGCCCCTGATGGAGAAAACGGTCCAGGAGTACTTCATAAACAGGATGGGAACGGAACAGCTCAGCAGTCATATAAGCAGCGAGGCAAACAACGCCGGTTGAGAGCAGATTGCTAAAAGAGCCGGTCATTTCCGTAATCAAAATGATTCCCGTGATAGGCGCTTTGAGACTTGCAGTAAGGTAGCCGGCCATCGCGAGTATCAGAAAGCTGCTCTCATTCAGGGTAGTCCCTCCGGTCATTCCATTTATCAGTTTGGTGTATATTACACCAATAAGACTGCCGATTACGAGCATAGGCAGGAATATTCCTCCGGGGGCGCTTGAGCCGTAGCTGAGCATTGTGAACAAGTATTTAACAACCAGGATAAGCAGGAGCAGCTTTAATCCAAATGGGCCTTCAACAAGCTCATTTACCAGATTATTTCCTCCTCCGAGTACAGAGGGCAGGCACAAGCCCAGTACACCGGCCAGCAAAAAAGGAACAACAGGTCTGAACTGGGCCGGAAGCCAGGTCATTTTTTTATATAAATCCTGAAAAGCATAAATCCCTTTGTTGAAAAAAATCCCCATGATCCCAACAATTATACCCAGAATAATCAAGTGATAATATTGACCAAGCGGAATAGTGCTGATTCCCGAAAAATGAAAAATCGGACTCATCCCGAAAAACTCTTTGGAGACGAAGTCAGCCGTCAGCGATGAAGCCAACGCAGCAATCATTACTAAGGGGGAAAAATTCATATGCACCTCTTCCAGTGCAAAGATAACTCCCGCTATCGGGGCGTTAAATGCAGCAGCCAGCCCGGCGCTGGCCCCGCAGGTAATCAGCATATGCTCCTCTGTCTTGGTCTTTCGCAGCAGACGGCTGAAGCCCTGGGCCATCAGCGCCCCAATCTGAATCGAGGGGCCTTCTCTGCCCAGCGACAGCCCGGCACCTATGCTGATTGTACCTCCTACAAATTTGGCGCTAACCGCCTTCCACCAGTTCATTTCCAGTTTATTTTGCAATACCGCCTTCACCTGGGGAATACCGCTTCCAGAGATTGCCGGCTGCATTTTGACCAGTATACCGGTTCCCCATCCGGCCAGCACCAGCACGATCAGCCATAGAGGAATCAGCCAAGGATGTTCTAACTGATAGTGATAGAATCTGAGAACATTCTCCAGATTAGCTTCCAACACATAGCGGAACAGCACCACAACACTTCCAGATAACACCCCGACAGCAATTCCTCCGGCCAGCAGCCGGAACTTGAAATCGAACCAGGTATTTAGCAGCTTGTGCGTATGATTTTCGTTCAATTGCAGGACCTTCTTCGTTGCAAATTTTAAGACGGTTAATATTGTACAGTCTGGGGCTGCGGATATCCAGTAAAAATTTACTTTTGCTGCGAATCAGCCTGCTCCTGACGCTCCTCCAGCACCGGCTTCAGATCATCCTGCACACTGCCCTTCCATAGCGGCACGCCAGAGCGGTAAGCGGCCCGGCCGTTTAAATGGCCCGCCACCGGGGAGGTGATGAAGACAAACACGATAGCAAGCAGCAGCTTGACGCTGGCTACGTTCATATAGAAAAAGAAAAACAGAAAGGCCCCTGACAATACGCATAATACGCCAAGGGTCGCACTTTTGGTTGCAGCATGGGAACGTAAATAGACATCCGGAAGCCGGAACAGCCCAAAGGCCCCAAGTCCGCAAAACAATGCACCTAACAGAACAAGCCCCCCAATCAGCAGTTCACCGATCATGATCATCACCTCCCCGCTCGAACACAGTGTCTCTTTCAATGTATCTGGCTAACGCCGTTGTTCCGATAAACGTCAGAATACCGATGACAAGAATAATTTCAATATAATCCTCTGTCTTCTGCTGCATGCTTAGCACCGCAATCAGCGCCAGCAGATGGATACCGATGGTATCCAGCGCAGCAATCCGGTCTGAACGGGTGGGACCTTGAAGCAGTCTGTACAGGCAGGCTGCTATCCCCAGCGCCAAAATCATCAGAGCAACATTAAGCAGCGCCGAAATCATGACCGCGTCACCTCCATAATCGCTTTTTCAAAGGTTCCCCTGATCTGCCGGGAGAGCTCGCCGGCGTCCGCAATATCCATCGCGTGAATATACAGAGTCTGGCCGTCTCCCGATACTTCCAGCGTAAGTGTTCCCGGTGTCAGACAAATAAGACAGGAGAGCAGCGTAACCTCAAAGTCTGAGGTAAGCGCGGTTTCATAGGCAAAGATGCCCGGACGCATCGCCAATCTGGGACGAATGATATGACGGATCACCGCAAAGCTGGATAACACCAGTTCCCGCAGGAACAGCGCCAGCAGCTTCACAATGGACCACAGACGCTTCAAATAGAACAGTACTGCCATGCTCATCTACTCCTTCATTACAGCTTTAATGTAAAGCTCGGGAGAACCAAGCACATCCCCCGCCTGTGTAACATAGGAATTTACCCACTCTGCTCCAAGGCCCATCATCATGACCAGAACGAGCAGACCGGCCGCAACCGCAGTCCCGCCTTTGAGCCTCACCTTAGGCTGCTCCGTACCCGGTTCATTGCCCCAGAAGGCCAGCCGGAACACTTTGATCAGCGAGTACAGCACAAGCAGGCTGGAGCCCAGCCCGATCAGGGATAACGTCAGCATTCCCGAATCGAGTCCCCCACGGATAATCAGCACTTTGCCGGGGAAGCCGCTGAATGGAGGCATACCGGCAAGCGCCAACGCCATAACGAAAAAGCTCCAGCCCAGCAGCGGATAACGTTTGATCATTCCCCCCATGTTCTTAAGCTGATCTGTACCCTCCGCCGCAATGATCAGCCCCCCGAGAATGAACATGAGGCTTTTGCCAAGCATATCGTGAAGCAAATAGAAAACCGCTCCATTCAGTGCATCTGACGTTCCCGAAGCCAGCCCGAAGGCCACAAATCCTACACCGACGACGACATTGTAATTCAGAATGCGGGGAATATCATTATACGCGACTGCGCCGAGTGCGCCCAGGATCATCGTAACCGCCGCCATCCAGGCAATCCAGCCATTCGTGAAATCAGGATCATTGACAAAAATAAGTGTAAATGTACGAATCATTGCATACACTCCCACTTTGGTCAGCAAAGCGCCGAACAAGGCCCGGACCGCTGCTGGCGGCGCGATATAAGAGCCGGGGAGCCAGAAGAATAGGAACAGCCCTGCTTTCAGCGCGAACACAATCAGGAAGAGAATTGCAATGACATTCAGGACACCGCCCTGCCCGGCCTCAGCCACACGCTGCGATAAATGAGCCATATTCAGCGTGCCCACCGCCGCATACAAGTAGGCGACCGCCGCCACAAAGAGCGTCGAGGACACAATGTTGATCAACAGATATTTTGGTGCCTCCCGAAGCTGCAGCTTCGTTCCTCCCAGTGAAATCAATGCGTAGGAAGAAATAAGCATCACTTCAAAAAAGACAAACAGGTTGAAGATATCCCCCGTCAGAAACGACCCGTATACACCAACGAGCAGAAAATGAAAAAAAGTGTAGTAGTACGTTCTCTCCCGCTCCACCCCAATGCTGCCGAAGGAATAGAGCAGAACTGCGAGACTTACCACAGAGGCCGTCAGCACCAGCAGTGCGGCAAACATATCGCCCACAAAAACAATGCCATAAGGCGGAGCCCAGCCTCCCATATGGAGAGTTTGAATGCCGTTCCCATCAATACGGGACACCAGGATGCACGACAGCACAACATTAAGAACGCCGCTGAATACACTTATTAACCGCTGCAGCAGCACCTTTTCTTTTAGAAATATCATTAGGACCGCAGTACACAAAGGAATCAGAATTGGCAGTACCACAAGATTATTCATTGCTTCTCCTCCCGGACGGCATCCATTTCATCTGTCCCATGTGCCTGGTAGGCCCGATAGGCCAGCACGAAGAAGAAGGCCGTAACACCGAAGCTGATCACGATAGAGGTCAAAATTAGCGCCTGCGGAAGCGGGTCTACATAGGTATCCGCTTGGCCGCCCAATACCGGAGCCGCACCCCTTTTCAGTCCGGCCATAGTCAGCAGCAGCAGATGAACGCCGTGTGTAAGCAGGGAGGTGCCGAGCACGATGCGCAACAGGCTTTTGGACAGGATCAGGTATACTCCAACCGTAAATAACACACCGACCGCAATGGCCATAATCAATTCCATCTCATTCATCCCCTCCTATGGTAAAAATAATATTCATCGTCACGCCGACGACCGCCACATATACGCCGAGATCGAACAGGACCGCTGTTGCAAGCTCCGTATCGCCCAATATCGGCAGCGTAAAATGGCCAAAGGAATGGCTCAGAAAAGGCGCTCCAAAAGCGAAGGAGCCTGCGGCTGTCAGAATCGCAATCAGCAATCCCACAGCCGTCAGAATACGGTAATTGACCGGAAGAAATCTGCGGACAGTATCCATCCCCAGTGAAATAGCAACCAGAATAAGGCCAGCGGAGGTCATAAGGGCTCCAATGAAGCCCCCGCCCGGATGATTATGTCCGGCAAAGAACAAATAAATCGAGAATATGACCATAATCGGTGCGGCAATCTTGGACATAGTCCGAAGGATCACATCGTTGCTGCGGAGCGGGAAGCCGGTTGTCTTCAGGCTCCTTTTGTCTGGTGGCATCAGCGTCCCAGGCTCCATTCTCAGATGCACCAGACCATAAATTCCAAGCGAGGCAATGCCCAGCACCATAATTTCGAACAGCGTATCGAAGCCCCGGAAGTCTACCAGAATGACATTCACCACATTTTTGCCGCCGGCCAGAGAATAGCTTTCTTTAAGGAAAAACTCAGAGATCGGCGCAAATGGGCTGCTGCCCATAGCTGCCAGCGCAATCACTGTCATTGTCAGGCCAACTCCCACGGCAATCATGAGATTCAGCCATTTGAAGGAAGCTTTCTCCCGTTCCTTCTTCAGCTTCGGCAAGAATTTGAAGCATAGCAGGAACAGAATCACCGATACCGTCTCTACGATCATCTGTGTCAGCGCAAGGTCAGGAGCACGGAACAGGACAAACAGCAGCGTCACCATGTAGCCAACCGCGCCGGTGAACAGAATGGCATTGACTCTCGACCTGGCAAAAGGCACGGCAATAGCCGCTGCGAGCATGACCGCAACAATGAGCACCTCGTATGGCGACACTGGCGCGTAATCCGCCATACCCAGAGTAATTCCCTGCGCCCCAAGCAGTGTGCTTCCCAGAGCAAAGATGAAGAACCCGAAGATATACAGTAAATAATGCCGGTTTGAGCCGGTCATATACAGATTGGTGAATCGGGCCGAACCGCCCTCCAGCGCCCGTATGCCCAAATCATATAAGCGATTCAGTGAATCCCTTCCGCTCCACCCGCGGTCCAGAATCCGCAATCTGCTGAATCCTCTGTACAGAAGCGCACCCGCTGCGACAACGCCCATCGTCATGAAAATTTCAGGAGTCCAGCCGTGCCAGAATTGAATGGAGACGTGCAGATTTTCCGCCGGGAGCCGCCCAGAATGAATCGCAGCCACTGCCGGTTCAATCAGGGAGGAGGTCAGCAGTTTCGGAAAAAAAGCAAATACCACCGCCAGCGAAACCAGTAATACCGGTGAGAACAGCAGCCCTGCCGGTGCTTCATGCGGAACCTTATCCAGTTTCTCCGGCTGCAGCTTGCCGGTGAAGGTTCTGAAGACCAGAATCATGCTGTACACAAAAGTAAATACACTGGCGATCCAGGCTAGGACAGGAAACAGCATCAGCCAGGCCTGCCCGCTCCAAATATTGAATTCCCGGATATTTAGCACAGCGGTGAAGAACATTTCTTTGCTCAGAAAGCCGCTGAACGGCGGAAGACCAGCCATCGAAAAGGCTCCGATGAGCGCTGCCGAGAAGGTAACCGGCATAATGGACATCAGTCCGCCCAGCTTGCGCAAGTCCCTGGTATTCGTCTCATGGTCTACAATGCCGACCACCATGAACAGCGTACCCTTGAATACGGCATGGTTGATGAGATGAAACACAGCCGCTGCTGTAGCCAGTGAATAGAACACTGATTCCTCTGTACCTGTGAAAAAGGCTGCCGCAGAGCCAAGTCCCAGGAGACACATGATCAGACCCAATTGGCTGATTGTCGAAAAGGCCAGCAGAGCCTTCAGATCTGTCTGCTTTATCGCTTTGAACGATCCGTACAGGAGCGTAACCAGTCCGCAAAGTGAGACCAGCCAGAACCATTCGGACTGACCCGCGAATACGGGGCTTAGCCTGGCTACCAGATACAGTCCTGCCTTAACCATTGTAGCGGAATGAAGATAAGCACTGACCGGAGTCGGTGCCTCCATCGCATCCGGGAGCCAGATATGAAAGGGAAATTGAGCGGACTTGGTGAACGCTCCGAGCAAAATCAGCAGCATAGCCGGAAGGAACAACGGTTCGGACGACAGCTCGCCTGCCTGCAAGAATATATCCCGGATGCTGTAGGTTCCACTCATCACGTACAGCAGATTGAACCCCGCGAACATCGCGAGTCCGCCAAAGACCGTAATCAGCATGGACTTGAGCGCCCCATAGCGCGATCTCTCCCGCCGGTGCCAGAAGGCAATCAGCAGGAATGACGTAATGCTGGTCAGCTCCCAGAACCCATACAGCACCATTAAATTATCGGACAGCACAACGCCTAGCATCGCTCCCATGAACATGAGCAGGTAGATATAGAAGCTCCGTATGGATTCTGTCCGCTTTTGCAGATAGAAAATGGAATACAAAACGACCAGCGCCCCCATTCCCGTAATCAGCAGCGCGAACAGGAGACTCAGCCCATCCAGTACCAGCGTGATATTGATCCCCAGCGAAGGCATCCAGCCCACTGTGGCGACCGTGCTGTGCCCGGCCTGAATCTCCGGTATCCTCGTCAGGAAGTATACGAAAAGAGCCGCAGGAACAGGCAGAACTGCCCACCCTGCGTGAAAACGCGGAAAACGCTTGATGAGCGGGATCAGAACCGCCAGCAGAAATGGAATCACAATTGAAGCATGCAGCACAGCCAAACACTCCCCCCTCATTTTAATCAATATTCTATTGGACTGGCTTTACCCAGACGCCTTGCAGAATCCGCAGATACTGCGCTTCCCCGTTCTCCACGATTTTGAACAAACCACTGTTGAAATCCGTATCCAGTTCGCGGAAAAACATCCCCTTTATCGGCGATTCACCTTCAACTTCATCCGCAAGCACATAATCATTGTCTTGTTTCACCAGATAAGCAGTGAAGCCTTTTTCATGGGTCTGTTCCAAGAGATCAGGATAGCGCTGTACAGCTACTATATGGAGATCAATCGGGCCGAGCAGTTCAATTAATTCATTGATAAAATTACCCCGGGTGATCTCCTGCCATAAGGTTTGGCCCGACTGGCCGATGATAATCTGCGTGACTTCCCGCTCCCGGGCAGTATCCACAATAACTTCGGCCGTCTTCTTGCCTATACATTTTCTGATTAAAAACTCTCCGCCAGCTTCCTTAGTGAGTGTTTCCCATCCCGAGATATATTGCTCCTTCTCAGAGTTGTACTCGTTATCCTTGGAAGAATCTACGGTTAGCACACATAATGGAGCGCCTAACAATCCTGATAACCGGCTCCCCCTCTGAATCAGACGCTGTCCGTGCGGACCATAATGGACACATACCAAAATACTTTCACTGCCCTGTCTAAGAGTCATAAGATTTACCTCCTTACTTAAATTTCCATAAAAAAACACAAAAAGAGCCCGCTGTTGGCAGGCTCCTCCGGGTAAAACTATATACAATTAAAGTTATTATATAATTCGCCGGGAGGATTGTAAAGGAACAAGCAGGCCAGCAACTAGCGCTTTTCCGCAAAGACGTTATGCATCAGCGTCATTAATATTCCCTTTTTTCCGGTGGACTATGAGCAGAAAAAGGCCCGGCGCTGTCTCCGGGACAACGGCAGGCCCGATAATAAGCAAGCTTTCGGTTAGAATAAAGAGGTTACTTTTTCTTCAACCTGAACGAGGATCTCCTTGAGAGCTTCCGGGTCGGCTGCAGAAATACCGCCAAACAGCAAATGATCCACCGCTTCGATTCCCGTAAAGTCAAAAATACCGGTATCGGAAGTAATTTTGAGTCCAGCAGTCATTCCGATTTGATCATAGTACTCGTTCGGAGTGCCGTGCGTATTGATGATGAACCCTTTTTTGCCCGCAAGCAGCTTGTCAATACCATTTGCTCCATAAGCATACGCGAAGCCGTAAGCAAATACCCGGTCAACATAACCCTTGATAATCGCAGGAAGCCCTGTCCACCAGATCGGGTAAATAAAGGTGACCACCTCCGCATCCGTAATATATTTCTGTTCAGCAAGAATATCTGCCGGAGTCTGTCCGCTGCGGATGCCTACGAAATCCTCAGGCTTAAGCACCGGTTGGAAATCAAGTGCGTACAAATCACGTACTACGACTTCATGACCTTTTTTCTTCAGTGCATTAACCGTTGTCTCCAGAATGGCATGGTTAAGGCTCTCAGGATTGGGATGGGCATATACGACTAGATGTTTCATTGTTATTACCTCCGATGATTGAATTTGGTTGAATATCATCTTGCTTATGATTGATAGATATCTATATAATTATGCAAAAAAATTTAAAAACTATTTAGAATCTTCTATAAATATGCTCCAGCAGAAATTCAAGATCCTCCCGCTGCGCAGGACTGAGACCGCCGTAAATGGCTTCATTCAGCTTATCCGATATGTCCCGAAATGCCGGCTGCAGCGCAACGCCCTTCTCTGTAAGCTTTACTAAAGTTACTCTGCTATCCTCCCCGCTCTTTATTCTGTTCACATACCCCAGCTTCTCCAGCTTGTTGATCAGGACAGTCACTGTAGGCTGTGTAAGGTGAATCTTGTTCGCAAGCTCCTTGACAGACAAGCCATCCTGCTCATAAAGAAAGATCAACACATCGCCATGTGAAGGGACAATACCCTCGACGCCGTGTTTCTCAAGCTCGGAAACGATCATCTTGTAAGCCTCGGTGCGAATCTTGCTGATCAATGATAAAGCGTTATATTTAAGCATGACCTTATTATACATAGACATCTATACAATCGCAAGCATAGGTTTACTCTCGCCAAGGCAATCGCTTACGAAATGAACTAAATATAGGGAAAACAAGGAAAACCGTAAGGTTGGCTGGCTTGATCAGAAATAACAGCAGAAATGTCAATTGGATTGGAGTTTTTTTGCGTTCATCTGCCAGAGCAGGAAGATTGGCTTCACGGCGGCCTCTGCCCGGTCATAAAGCGATTACCCGACATACATTAATGCAGACGCCTTATATGTCAATTTGTGCACGGAGATGATCTTATGTCAGCTACTTCAGCAGGCTTAACGAACAGCGGACCTCCCATAGATATCCTGATCCCGGCCATTGAAAAAGATCTGGCCACCCTCCGCCATGTGATAGACGGCCTTCGCCGCCATGTCCGCCATCCCATCAGCAACATCTACATTGTCTCGCCCAACAGCACCCGGATCAGAAGTCTGTGCACACGCAAAGGCTGTATTTTTGTCAATGAAACCACTGTGCTGCCCTTTACCAAAAAAGATATCCATTATTCCTCTCCCCGCTGGAACCGCTCCGGCTGGCTGTATCAGCAGCTACTCAAGATGAACGGTGACCATATCTGCCGGGAGAGCTTTTTTCTCGTCATTGATGCCGATACGGTGCTGATTAAGCCTCACCGGTTCCGTTCCGGGGGGAAAAGCATCTTTTACTGCCGCAACTGGAGCCAGCCGGAATATTTCCGCACCTACCGGAAGCTGCTCGGTACTGCCGCCCCTTCCCCCAAATCCTTTGTCACCCATTACATGCTGTTCGAAAAAGCAAAGCTGGCCGGACTGAAAAGAAAAATCGAAGCCCGGCACGGAGTATCGTGGCATGCCGCCATTCTCCGCAGCATCGACAAGCGGAGACAGTTCGGCTTCTCCGAATTTGAGACGTATGCCAATTATGTGTACAGCGGAAACAGCGCCTCGGTGCTGCTCAGAAACGCCAATAATACCTCGCTGAAAACCTCGGCGGCCGCCCTGGGCAAAGAGCAGATTCAGAAGCTGGCCCGTACCTACCGCTCGCTTTCGTTCCACCAGCGTAAGGGATACTCCATTCCGGCCAAGCACTAAGGAGGCAGACAGCCTTGCATACCATTCTTCTATGCGGCGGTTCCGGCCAGCGGCTGTGGCCGCTGTCGGGCCGTATCCGTTCCAAGATGTTTCTGAATCTGCTTCCTGCACCGGACGGCGGCACGGAGTCGATGATCGGACGGGTATGCCGTCAGCTCGACCACGCCGGACTTGGTGAATCCGCATTGTTCGTCACCCACCAGGAGCAAATAGGCCTGACGCGGCGGCATACCCGGAATGGATATCCGGTGATTGGGGAGCCGCATAAACGCGGCACCTTCACCGCAGCAGCGCTGGGTGCCCTCTACTTGTATTCCACAGGGAAAGCGAAGCCGGAAGATACGATATGTGTAGCCCCGGCCGATATGTTTGCCGATGACGGCTTCTTCCGGTTATTTCATCAATTCACTGACATATTAGCCGTCTCCCAGGCCGAGCTTGTGTTGCTTGGGACAAGGCCCACTCATCCATCGGACCAATACGGCTATATTGTTCCGGGCGAGGGTGCAGACGAAGCGTATTCCCCGGTCATTTCCTTTGAAGAAAAGCCAGACGGCTCCAGAGCTGCGGAATTGATCCGTGAGCATGCGCTGTGGAACTGCGGAGTTTTTGCGTTTCCGCTGCGCTTTATGCTGTCGCATGTACAGCAGATGGGGCTGCCCGCTGAGCTCGACGCCTTTACAGAGCTGTATCCCGAATTCCCGGTCCGCAGCTTTGACAAGGAGGTGGCTGAACGCAGCAGCAAAGCCGTCGTGCTGCGCCATGAAGGCGAGTGGCTGGATCTGGGAAGCTGGGATACGCTGACCGCCCAACTCCCTGAACCGGTGATTGGCGCCGGGGGGATGTGGGGAGCATGCCGGAATACCCATATTGTCAATGAATTGAACATTCCGCTGCATGTAATCGGTGTGTCCGGCATAGTCGCCGTAGGAAGTCCCGAGGGGATTCTGATTGCCGGTAAAGGCGAAGCGAACGCGATAAAAGAAATCCTGCAGAATGCTGCGGGGGAACCGAAATACGGGGAACCCGAGTGGGGAAGCTTTACCGTCCTGGACCGGACTATGAATGGTTCGAAGCTTGTGCTTACAATTTCATTGTCCCTGCTGCCACATCATGACTTGCCCGAAATACTCTGTGAGCATTCCGGCAAGAGCTGGATCATCTTATCCGGTGAAGGAGAAGCGGTTCTGAACGGATTGCCCGCCGCCGCACAGGCAGGCGGAATATTTACAATAGCCAGAGGAGACCGGCACGGAATGAAGGCTTTTACAGCTATGAAATGGATCGAGGTGCGGACGCTCGAAGGTGAGGATGACGAACGGATTTACAGTTCATGAGTCCCTTAATTACCTGCAAAAAAGAAGAGGACGTTATTCGCCCTCTTCTTTTGCATGAACATACCTCTTCACCACAGCTTGCGCCAGACACTCTGACGAATCAATCAGGACAAGCTCTTCTGCACTACCTTTAGCAACTACATTTAAATCAGTACATGCAAGTATAGCGACGTCTGCCTTCCGCACCAGTTCCGAATACAATCGTTGCCACAACACATTTGCTTCTTGGATTTCACCTGTTTTTATGTTGGTAATAATGGCATTCACCCATTGTTGCCAGTGATCCTGGTGGAGACAATCAAGTCCAAGGTTTTCCAGACTCTTTTGATAAATGCCAGATTGAACCGTGGCGGGTGTAGCTAACAGCGCAATCTTTTCAGCAGTCTTCGGCAGCCTCAGAATGGTCTCATCCACTATATTCAGCACAGGCACAGAAACGGAATTTTTTATATTTTCATAATACAAATGTGCCGTATTGCAAGGAATTGCGATAAAAACCACACCCGTTCTCTCCAGCTTTTGGGCACCGTCAATAATAGCCTTTTCCATAGCCGCATGGTCGACTGGCCTGTCCATGTAAAAAGGTGTCGGACATGAATAGATCATCATATGGGGAAAATCAATGTCATACTTGGCGCCATATATTTGCTGGCACTGGTCCACCACCCTATCGACAAAAGGCCCTGTAGATTTGGGTCCCATACCTGCTAAAATTCCAATCATCCTTACCCAGATCCTTTCTATAATAAGCATACTGGATTTAATTAGTTTGGTTTTTTTCGCCCCACTCACATAATTTCTCCAAAACCGGCAATAGTGTTTCCGCTTTAGCTGTAAGACTGTATTCGACTTTAGGGGGAACTTGAGGATACTCCTTCCGGTTCACCAGACCGTCCGCTTCTAATTCTTTTAGCTGTGAGCTTAATGTTTTAAACGTTATCGCGCCGATTTGTCTTTTCAGATCATTAAAGCGAACCGTTTGGTTTTCTGCCAGGAGATACAGAATAACCATTTTCCATTTACCGCCAATCACTGACAACGTGTAACCAAAGGGGGTTTCTTGAATACTTGTAGCCTTCTTATAGTCAGCTATACTCATCTTACGCTATCCTTCCGGGTAGTACCTATCAAAAAAGTGCGTACTACTCATTTATTTATGTTCATTTTATACTAGCCTTACTTTGAAGAAAAGGAGAGAAAAAAATTGACTACTGCTAAAATCTACAATCATGGCGTTGCATGGGAAGAAGCCTTCAGCGTCACCCAAGGCTACAGCGTTAACGGCACCATCTACATTTCGGGACAATTTGCCCATGATATGCAGGGCGAGTTCATTGGCGAGGGTGATATCGAAGCGCAGACCCGGCAGACACTGCAAAATCTCGATCGCGTATTGGCGGGATTTGGTGTCACTAAGTCGAACATCGCTGAGATGGAAATCTTTCTGACTAACCCGCAAGAGCATTTCGAGCCATGCATCGCTCTGTACAAGGAATATACGGGTGACCATCGGCCGGCTGCTACCCTCATCGGCGTGTCGGGGCTGGCGTTCCCGCATCAACTGATTGAAATCCGCGCCGTCGCACACACTGACTAACCCGGCCACCACGTAAAAAGCTTTCACAGAAAACCCGCTCACCCGGGCGGGTTTTCGATGTTTATTCGTCCAATTTTCTTCCCCTTACGCAAGCTCTGCCCCAATCCCTTTATCTCTTGCAATCTTCACATAATATACCGCTATAGCGATATCGAAGACGGCCATCCCCATCGGGCAGAACAAAACCGGCTCATCCGCAGTGAATTCCGTCAGGCTGCGGCGGGAGACAACATCGGTAATCATCCGGGTGCCGGCACGGGTAAGCCCCTGTTCCAGATAGAGCCGCTCGATGTCCGTATTCTCGCGGCACACTTCATCCCAATCATCGACGATGATGGCGTTCACTGAAGCCAGCGCCTCCGGCTTATAATCTCGCAGAGACACATTCAGCAGCAGACTGCCTTTTGCCGGGGGAAGATCAATATAACGGTAATCCGATACGGTACATGTAATGAAAATATTGGAATGCTGATACACATCCGCCCATGTCTCTGCCGCTTCCATCCTGTCCCTGTAAAGAGGCGGAGCTTCTGACAAATCAACTCCCCTTATATCGAATATACGGATACGTTCGATTCGTTCTCCATACAGAGCCGTTGCCATTTGCAGATGCTGCTGCCCAATCGGGCCCCAGCCGATAATGCCGAGCTGAATAGGGCCCAGCGGACGCGCCTCCAAAAAGTGGCGGAGCATTAGTCCGCTGATGGAAGCGGTCCTGACGATGCTAGGGACTGGCGAATTCAGCACCGCTGAAGGCTCGCCTGTAACGGGATCATTTAGTACGATGATGCTATGCGCACGGGGAAGACCGGATTTTAGATTGCCCGGGAAGCTGGAAATCCATTTGATTCCGGCTGCACTCACGTCTCCCCCTATATATGCAGGCATTGCAATAATGCGGTTTTGAAGGTTTTTATATCTTAGGTATGGTTTTATCGGCTGTGCGTAATCACCTGAATCAAGAATGCGCACCGCAGATTCTACCGAATCCACAAGGGCAGGCCAATCAAAGCCTATTGCCCGTATGTCCCGGTCGTTTAAGTACAGCATGCTGTTTCCTCCTTTTGCCGTTAAGAGAGAACATCTCCGTCTTCAGACGGAAGCTCTCCGCCGAACTGGCGCTGAACCCATGAGTCTGAATATACCGTATCGAGGTAACGCTCCCCCTTGTCGTGCAGAATGACCGTGCAGACAGAGCCCGGAGGTATCTCCTGCTCCATCTGCTGAACTGCGGCAATTATCCCGCCGGAGGATGCCCCGGCCAGAATCGACTCGCTCCGCGCGAGCGCCCGGCAGCCTTGAACGATATCCCGGTCCGAGACATGCACGATACGGTCGATCAGATCTCTTCTGCAGAAGGGCGGCACGATGCCGGCCCCGAGTCCCGGGAACCGCCGCTGCCCCTTATTTCCGCCAAAAATGGCGCTGCCCTCCGCGTCGACGGCTACGATCTTGGTCCCCAGACCGTGATCCCTCGCGTATTCCGCAAGTCCCCGGATCGTACCGCATGTACTGACGCTGCAAAACAAATAATCCACCCGGTCAAGTTCATTCACGATTTCCTTCATGGTTGTATGGTAGTGGGACAGATAGTTGTTCTTGTTCCCATATTGATTCGGCCAGAAGCTGCCCGGTATTGCCGTGAGGAGCTGCTGCACCCGGTTCAGCCTGGCAGGCAAAAACTCGCCGGTGTCCGGGTCAGGGTGGACAACGTAGTCGATGGTTGCATCCAAAGCCTTCAGGATTTGCAGATTCGTTTCCGTTGTTCTGGGGTCAACCACGCTGATAAAACGCAGCCCCGCATATTTGCAAATCATAGCCAGGCTGATCGCCATGTTTCCCGAACTCGATTCAATGATGGTCGTTCCCGGCCCTATGGTTCCTTCCCTCCACGCCTCCTCAATCATCCGCAGGGCAGGACGGTCTTTCGCGCTTCCCCCGGGGTTCAGCAGCTCCATTTTGGCGTAAACCCCCAGCCCGTTCGTCTGGAACAGGTTGCTAAGCTTGATTAAGGGCGTATTTCCGATGGTCGATAGAATACCCCCATTCAGGTTCAGCCCGGCCCTGTCTTTAGCCATCTGGTAATATAGCTTCTTATTCTTCACCTGCCCGCTGTCCAGCGGCTCATCTTCGGCAGCAATGATAACCTCGATATCGTTCAGCAGATGATTTCGGATCATCATGCCGATTTCCGGAATGCATTCTCTGATCTCCTGCCGGATGGCCTGAACAGTGGCGTCAACTGCGGATTTGCTCTTGATATAGACAGTCAGTGCGTTGCTTCTTACTTTCACCCGGATGATTGCATCCTCAAGATGACGGTATACCACCTGTTCGATATCGTACAGGCTGATCTTTTCTCCGTGCTTCAGCTCCCGGCCTACCCGTTTGACGATGGACTCGAAGCTCATCTTTTCCACCCCGCCGATCATCACGGGCCTGAAATCCCTAACGACGTCATAGGTAACAAAACGGATGGCAGGCAGCAGCTTGCGGACGTTCGAGGTAAGCACCAGGATGCTTTCGTCTGTACCCAGCGGCTGCAGCTCCTCATCTAACTCCTGCGTCCCGATCCCTTCCGCATAGATTCCATCGGCAACAATATACCTGCCAAGCTCATGCGAGTAATAAGCAATCGTGCCGATTTCAATGGAGCCGTACGTGTCGATGATGTCGCGCGGCTCCAGACCGAACAGGCGGGCCATATTCCGCTGCCACTCTGGCGTGGCAATTTCCCCGACCAGAATAATTCTGCGGATGCCGAAGGCACGCGGATTGTCCGAGGCGTATACGATATGATCCAGAATGGAAGGCATCGTGTACAGCACATCCGGCTGAAAGGCTTGCAGCCGTTCAATGTGCTGTTCGATGGGCAGCTCAAAGGGGATTGCATGATTTTCCAGGCCAAGCCGTTCAAATATGGATAACGCAGTATTCGCTGCATGTCCGGTCCCCATGTCCGCTACTGCTCTTGTGCAGCCGCTCCCCGCCAGAAGCTCTGCGAACAGCTTTGTTTTGATATCAATATAGTGCCTATCGTCTTCCTGGGAGTAGAAGATGGATTTTCGGCGGCCCGAGCTTGTACCCGACGTCCTGTACACGGACAAAGAAGGGTCAGCGGACTCCGTGTAATAATAGGTTTCCAGTATTTTTGACGTCATAAGCGGCAGGTCCTGTAGGCTGTAATTCGTTTTCTCACCGCCGATCAGCCCTTTGTACCACGGATAGCCCCCAATGACTTCCTGCACCTTATCCTGCAATTCATCCAGCAGCATCATTGCCGCCTCCTGCTCTGCCGCTTGCCGCGGCCTTTATGGGTAAACACCTACAATAAGCATATGTAACATTCTTTCGGTGTGTTCTATGTCTGGGTGGCTGCCCAATCAAAAACCGGGCCATTCCCATAATATAGCCTATAGATCCTTTGGCACGGAGGGATACAAATGAAGAAACAGATCAGCCGCATATCCAATAAGCTGACCAAAACCAGGGTTCTGGCTGGGAGCCAGGAGCTAAAGCAGCATATCCCGGCAACGAAAAAAATGAATCAGAGGGTACTGCAGGAGATGCTGCATAAATATAAGATGGTGTACATCAAGCCATGCTGCGGATCTTTGGGTCAGGGGGTGATCCGGGTGGAAAAAACGGCCAGCATCGGCTTGAACAGCAAAGGGAGCAGTGATCCGGCCCGCCGAAAGAAACGGCTGCAATACCGCTATCAGGCGGGTACGCGGGTGCACAAATTCTCTGAATACAACACGGCTTATCGTGCAATCTTGAGAGAAACGCTGGGGAAATCGTATTTAGTTCAAAAGGGGGTCCGGCTGCTGAGTTACGATGGACGCCCCTTCGATATCCGGGTGATGGTGCAGCGCAATTCTAATAAGGAATGGGAAGCTACCGGGGTTGCAGGACGCGTGGCACATCCTCGCAAGGTGGTTACGAACGGAAGCCAAGGAGGGACAATTTATCCGGTCGAGGAGTTGCTCAGCACCTACACAAGCATAGAGGAGCGCGAAGCTCTGATTACGGAAATGAAAGAAATTGGTGTGAAGTCCGCCCGGCAGTTAAGCGCCGCCTATCCGGGTCTTCAGGAAATCGGCGTAGACATCGCCTTGGACCAGCACCTGAAGCCTTGGATTCTGGAAGTGAATACAGCTCCCGACCCTTGTCCGTTTACGAAGCTGAAGGACCACAGTATGCTAGACCGAATTGTCAGTTATGGCAAGACCTACGGCCGGACCTACAATCTTAAATGTATGAAATCGAAGCAAGGCGTGGTGAAATCAGAAGCAAAAAGCAGCGAACCTCCAAATTAGGAGACTCGCCGCTTCTGCCGGATATTTGCAGGCTCTAGATTTGTTGACGGATCTCATAGAAGCCCGTCTTAAGAGCGATCATAACATGATCTTCCGCTTCCGAATAATCCAGGCGCGAATTCTCAAGAGCTTCGCCGTTTATCGTAATATGCCTAACCTCCGTATCCCGAAGCACCAGATCGGCCTGCGCATTAAATGGAATGCGCAACTGATAGCGGAGACCATACGCTTCATAGCTCCAGCCGCTCTCATACAGCCCTGCGGCTGTATGAATAGATGCCTTGGCGTAACCCAGAAGACGGTTAGGCTGCGGCGCCAGCCGGATTTTTCTGAAGCCTGGAAAATCCTCTAACGGATTTAATCCGCACATATTCCGGTACATCCATTCAACAATGGAGCCGTACGTATAGTGGTTCAACGAATTCATGCCAAGCTCGCCAAAGCTTCCGTCCGGCAGCAGCGAATTCCATCTTTCCCATATCGTCGTAGCCCCTAGTTTGACCTCATATAACCAGCTTGGAAATTCTTCATTCAGCAAAAGTCTATAAGCCAGATCATTATGCCCATGCTCGGACAGCACCCGGCAAATATATGGCGTTCCGACAAACCCCGTGCTTAAATAATTCTTGTTATTCTCCAGATTTTCTCTGAGGGATTGGACAATTCTTTCCCGGTGCTTCTCTGGAACAAGCTCCATAAACAGAGCCAGGATGCAGGCTGTTTGTGTCTCCGCCACCAGACGCCCCCGCGTTGTCAGAAACTCCTCGCAGAAAGCTTCCTTCACTTCATTAGAAAGCTGCTGATATTCATTGGCTATAGCTTCTTTGCCTAGAACTTTAGCGGCTTTTGCTACGAGCTGCGATGAATAAGCATAATACGCAGTTGCTATGATGTCAGTGGGTGTTCCTCCAAATACATCAAATTCCCCTTTGCCATCCAAGGCCAGCCAATCCCCAAAGTGGAAGCCTGTATTCCACAGCCTGCCGCCATCATCCTGTGACCTAATGTAGTCAACATAAGCCTTCATACTGTCTAGCTGCTGCTCCAGAATCGCCGTGTCCCCATAATGAAGATACAAATTCCAAGGAATGACGGTCGCTGCTTCAGACCATGCGCTGGAGCCGCCGGACAAAAAATTGTTTTCCCCTCTGCTGCTCATTCCGAAGCTGGGGATCACATGAGGTACAATCCCGCCCATACCCGACTGTTCTTTGGCCAGATCATACAGATATTTATGGAAAAAAGCATCCGAATCCATGTTAAAGCACGCGGTACCCGAGAACATCTGAGCATCCCCTGTCCACCCCATCCGTTCATCGCGTTGCGGGCAGTCGGTTGGCACATCAAGGAAATTCCCCTTTTGTCCCCATAATGCGTTCAGAATCAGCCGGTTCACCATCGGGTTAGACGTTTCTATATGCCCCGTCGCTTCCAAATCGGAGTAAACAACACATCCGGTGAAGTCCTCCGCTCTTACATTCCCGGGCCATCCCTCAACCTTCACGTACCTGAAACCGTAGAATGTAAAGTGAGGCTGCACCTCACAAGGCCGGCCACCGGAAGTATATTTGAACTCCGCTTTGGCTGTACGGAGATTCTCCCTGTAGAAGCTGCCCTCCTGCATCTCTTCACCGTACTGGAGAGTTATGGTGTGGCCCTTAGGAGCGTTATTGTCAAAGCTGACCCAGCCTACCATATTCTGTCCCATATCAAGCACAACCTCGCCTTTCGGCGTATGAATAACGTTAACAGGCTTGAGCTTTTCCATAATTCGCACCGGAATACTTCTGCGGGCTTCGAGCAAATCGAACCCAATGTCAATAAGACGCACTCCTGTCCAGTTGCAATCATCGAATAAAGCGGTTGACCAAGCTTCGTCATATTTATTAGCATCCTGAATCTCGCCATCATAAATATTACTGTCAACAATATGGGATGGTGCAGCTTTCCAGCTTCCATCCGTGGATATGATATCCGTGCTCCCATCCGTATAATGGATAACAAGCTCGCAGAGAAAAGCAAAGCTGTCCCCGTAATGTCCTCCCTCCTCACCCTGGAAGCCAAAACGTCCCTTATACCAGCCATTACCGAGCATAGCTCCTACGGCATTGTTCCCTTTCGTTACCAGACGTGTGACATCAAAGGTCTGATATTGAATCCAGTGATTATAGCTGTTGCAATAAGGCGTTAAGTATTCGTCACCGACCCGCTTGCCGTTAATTTCAACCTCATATAACCCTAACCCGCACACATAAAGATTTGCCTGGGCAATATCTCCGGTAAGGCTGAACCCTTTTCGCAAAAGGGGATGGACGGCTTGGTCTTCCCAGTCCGGCGTAATCCATTGCCCTGACCAGGGCTGATCCAGCTTAGAGGTCTCAAACCAGGCGGCAGAACTAATAAGATCCCCGATGTCCGTCCATACACGCACCCTCCAGTAATACCGGGTACAAGGCTCCAATTTCATTTCCAGTGTATGACCGATACTGTCAATATCCTCTCGAACGCCGCTGTCATGCACGATGTGCAAGAACGCCACGTCATACGCCACTTCTACCTGGCAAGCCTTTTGAAGGGTAGCCCCCTCAGCCTCTGTCACCCAGCTTAAGCGGGGCTTGTTAAGGTTATATCCTAATGGATTTACGATACGGTTGCATTTCATAGAAGCTATTTTCATTTAAACTCTCCTGTCTGAAAAAGAATTTACCGCATATCCAAAGTATACCTGCTTCATATTTTCTATTTCATGGGGGCATATTATAATTGTATGGGGTGAATTTTATGAATAATGCTGTGATTTACCGTGATTCCGGCGAGCGATTCTTTAATAACGGCAATTCTATATTTCTAAATCTATTTAGTGAGAGCCCGGAACCGCACTTACATGTTCATGACTTTATTGAAATTTCATATGTGGCCTCCGGGTCAGGTATACATATTCTTGGGGATAGCAAGTATGAGGTTTGCAAAGGGGATTTGTTTCTGATCAACTACGATATCCCACATGAATTCAGATCCTTTGCTTCTCCTGCCGCCCCGCCTTTACAAGTCTATAACTGTGTATTCAAGCCGGATTTTATTGATGTGAATCTTAATGATTATAAGGATTTCAGCGACGTGATTCACTATTTGTCCTTTCGTTCTGTGTTCTCTTTGGGGTCTGATACTATGGATGATCTAAAAATATTAGGCGGGGAAAATTCAGCTATCGAAGCGATGTACAAGAAAATGCTAGTGGAATTTACGAACCAAGAGGACGGATATATTGAAATGCTTAGGGCGTACCTGATGGAATTGCTTATTACAATCTTCCGTTCTTTAAAGAAGTCAGACAAGACCAATAACCGCACAATGTCACATCATGCCAAGCTCATAGAACAATCTATCCGGCACCTAAAAGCAAACTACACAATAAGCACAAAGCTTAACGAGCTTGCCTCTCAGTCGTTCCTGAGCCCTACTTATTTCTGCAAGCTGTTCAAGGAGCATACGGGCATGACCGTTTCAGAGTATGTTCAGAGGCTGCGCATCGAAGAGGCCTGCAATTTGCTTACCCACACGGACAACAAAATTATTGTCGTCGCTGAGCAGGTAGGCTATAAAGACATTAAGCATTTCAATGAGGTGTTCAAGAAGCTTACCGGCCAGACTCCAAGTGTCTATAAAAAATTGCATGAACGGTGAAAGCCCGCCATATTAACAGGCGGGCTTCAAAACAAGTCCGTAAGCCGAACTAGAATCCGGTCCGCGGTATTTCCTCAGGCGCCTGAGCCATCGGCTCAATCCGGCCGGACCGGACTTCATACATGTTCCGGTGAGCGACGATCATCTGTTTCACCAAAGCCTGATAAGGCTGCTGGCAGACATCCACTGCCCCAATCTGATAATTCTCCCCGTCAAATCTCCCCAGCACTGTCTGATCGTTAAGCTGAAAATAATGAACACCGATTAGTGCCGGTATTGCGGCAGCTTGTTCAACGTAGCAGCGGTAAGCGAGTCCCCGGTCCTGCTGCGTAGCCACTGCCCGGATGCCATAAGCCGGCAAGCCGGAATCTGCTGCGCCGAAATGATATTCCCCGATCATCACGGGCCGATTAAGCCTGCTGCTGATACGCTCGATAAGCTCCCGGTCCGGTTGAAACTGATAACAATTGATGCTGAATACATCGAAGGCTTCACAGCCTTCCAGCAGATCTTCACTAGAAATCCAGGCATAGCGCATACCCAGGTTCAAATGCCGGGGATCAACAGCTTTGCAAGCCCTTGCAGGAATTTCTACATATCGCCTGATCATCATCCGGTTGAATAACGTAAAGTCGTTCCTCCGCTCCTCATTACCTTCTGCCGATGCTATTCGGCTGACCAAGAGGTCCTGGAAATCATCAAATGAGGATTCCCAAGCCGCGTTCCAGCGCTCCACCGAACCATACCGGTCTTCAAGCCAGGCGATCAGACGGGTTTTGGACGCGAAGTGCACGGGGCTGCGCAGCAGCTCCTCCGTCAAATTCAGTCCGTCAACGAACGCCCAATGCGGTTCGTTCCGCATGAAATAACCTACCAGTCTCTTGTCCTCCTTAAGCGAAATTAGCTGCTTGGCGAACTCCAATGCACTCTCTTCGTACTCGGGGCTGAAGACGTCCGGAAAATCGCGATATATCACCGCACCCGTCGTTGGAAAGCTGTGCATCGGATAGACATACGGAAGCTTGGAGCCGGAGATAAAATCCGGGTCGGACCAGTTTCCGATCGTATTGATCCCCCACTCCTTCAACCGCTGCTCGGTCAATTCCCTCCAGCATTCCCGCCACTGCTCCCCGAATGCGGAGATCAGGTTGGCGATAAAGGGCGAGTATCCGTGCATGCTCCATGCATCCTTATATGACCCTTCCCGCTCTGGAAGCACGGGCAGCAAATGCTCCATTCCCGTTACCCGCAGCTCGGAAGAAGGCCCGATGCAGTCCATTCCCGCGCTGAATAAAGCGTAACCATCCGGGTCAACAAACCACCAGTTCGAGCCATCGAACTCGGTCCGAAAATACCCGGTAGCCGCAAATTGCAGCTTCTTCCAGCCGCCATAGCTGCCGTTAGGCCAGTCGGGGCTTTCCTCCCCATGCCGCGTCCAGGCAAGCTCCTGATTTAATGCAGCTATCATATCTCCGGCTGACTTTGTTTTACCCTGCCATTCTTTCCATGAGAGCTGCCCCAGCTCATCCATATATTGGCTGGGGGTATACTTGAATTCCGGCGCTTCCTGTGTCAGCCGCAGACCCGATATTTCGAACCGCCTGTCAGAAACAGAAGGAATTGTACAGATTGAGAGTCCTTCCATCCGGCTGCGGTCCACAAAGGAATCTCCCCTGAGCAGAGATTGCAGGACCCCTGGATACCGGTCCAGAAATAGCTTTTCGCCATTTAAAGCTGTCAGCGGCAAACACAATCGCGTTGTCACACGGGGAAGAACACCGTAATGAACCGAAATCGACCGCCCGGCAGTATCCTGAAAATGGAAAATGATAACCAGTACGTCGTGGCATTCATGGTAAATATCTGCGGTCAAATATTCGTAGTCCTTCCAAATCCCCGGTGCATACTGCGATAAATCCAGAGCTGCACCGCCTCCCTCCGGAGCTGTTTCAATCTGAAAATGATCCTCCGCAAATGTTGTAATTCTGACTCCTTCGGGAACGCTACGGAATGTACCTGCCAAAGATAATGTCATCCTCTGCTCTGCTCCTCCCATGAAATCTTACAGTCATTCTATAGGGGAATTATGATCAAGTCGATGCCCCAATCTGAAGAACATATCCAATAGATTCAGGACATTGATACATAAAGGCGGACGCTACCGCTCCGTAAGTATCCAAACTTCCCCTCCGTCACTTCTGCCCTTTTTATGTTTTCTTTAGTTCAAGTGATATAGGAATGGCGGTCATTCTCAACGCCATGGAAGTCCGCCCGGGCAGAGCGATCCGGAAAGTGCCCTCATAGCTATCCTCCAGCCTCTCCACCGTCATGTTCCAGGTATCGAGCAGTTCAACCTTAAAGCGGATGTTTGGTTTCATCTTGAATTCACGGAACATCGGCTGATTGAATCCGAAATAGAACAAATAATATTCATCTTCGATCCCTGCACAGGGCACATCCCAATCGGAAGGCAACGGGTTTAAGCCCGCTGACGGTCCCTCTTCCATTACACGGCGTAAAAACGCAATCCGCGTTGGACTGGTACCGTAGAGCCGACCGCCTTTGGCCCACCATATTTGGTCCTCTGGATGCAGGTAAGTTTCCCCATGTCCGACATATCCTCCGCGCACGAATCCTTCCCAGAAGCGCCGGACCATTTCTTCCCCGGTAATGTTTCCCCAGCCGTGCTCCACATTGCCCTCGTATGCACATTCGTCGATAACTACCGGCTTATTCCATTGTTTTCTCCATTCGTCTGTATTCTCGGCCGTCTTGTATACGTCAACACGTTGAATACTGCAATGGGTAACCCACGGCTTGTGAAAGTCGAATAACTTTGTACCATTGTGGTTAGATATCAGGTGGTTATAAGGATCGTTGTCCGTTACGATTTGAGCGAACCGCTCCCAATCATCAATGCTTTTACTCCCGATAAAATCGTATTCATTAGCAAGAGACCACCAAATATGGCGATAAGCCGAGAGTCTTGCCACAATGTAACGAAGGTATTGATCGTCTGCAGCCTCGCCCATCTCAGCGAACCCCCAGCGGTCGTAGGGATGGAACAGGATCAGGTCTGCTTCAATACCAAGCCTCCCGAGATCGGCAATCCTTTCCTCCAAATGCCTGAAAAACGCCGGATTAAACCTGCTATAGTCCCAGCCCTGCTCAAGCGAACCTGCAAACGGATAGTATACCGGCTCATTGGTGTTATATGAATATGACTTAGGGAATACACACATTCTCAATTTGTTAAATGAGGACGCTTTCAAGGTTGCCAAAGTCATCTGTTCCATGTCTTCCCCCTGATGGGTCCATGCGTAACAAGTTGTGCCGACCGGAAGATACCGTGTTCCGTCCTCATAAGCAAAATGAAATGTATTGTTGACCCGGACCGGTCCGTGGTTTCCTGACTTTGCAGCCATACACTCAAATACACCTTCGATTCCATGAAGAGAATGTTCTGTACTGCTTGTTCTGAAGAGCCACTTCCCTTCGCTGTCCGGCATGAACCGGATGCAATACACACCTTCACCATCATAGAACCCGGAGGTTTGAATGGCGCGTTCTCCAAAAGTAAACTCTGCGTTCAATGAAACGTCCACAAATGGATTGCCCTGCGCAGGTCCTCCATGCAGAACAATTTCACATACTCCCCATTTAGCCACCTTCTCCGGGACTACAGCGGAGATATGATCTTGTGTTTTATAAGCCACAGCATAAGCTCCTTCCTATTCTTCTTAAGAATGATGAAAGATCAACAATCAACCTAAACAAAACTAAATTACGATGGACATTTACCACTTTTTTACTCAATTAAATCCTACATCAACTTAAATACATCGTCAATACAGTTGCAAAAGAATCAAAAAATACCCAGGAAACAGAAATATTTCACCCTCCAACTAAACTTACTAAACAAAAGCACACTTCTTGCCTAATCCTTTTCAGGATGGTTATGATAGGGTTAAAAGCTATACCATCAAATGACCACACCACTGGAGTGAACGCGATGATCCATATACTGGTTGCAGAAGATGACCGGCATGCCAGAAGACTGCTGGAAGCCGTGCTGAAACGTGAAGGATACCTGGTGTCCACCGCCGAAGACGGGGCCCGGGCAATGGAAGTACTCGAAGAGCAGCATATCGACCTGATCATTCTTGATATTATGATGCCGAATATGGACGGGTATGAATTCGCCAAGGAGCTCCGGGATGCCGGCAGCCTGATTCCTATTCTCATGGCTACAGCCAAGCATCTTCCTGAGGATAAGAAGAAGGGCTTCCGCCTCGGGACCGACGACTATATGACTAAGCCAATTGATACCGAGGAAATGCTGCTGAGGATTCAGGCCTTGCTCCGCCGTTCCCAGATCGCCAGTGCCCGTACACTCGTTGTAGGCAAGGTGATTCTGGATTATGATGCCTTGACGGTGACTCGGGACGAGGAGAAACAGACCCTGCCGCAAAAAGAGTTCTACCTGCTGTATAAGCTGCTGTCCTATCCTGACCGCATCTTCACCCGTATCCAACTGATGGACGAAATCTGGGGGATGCAAAGTGAGAGCACCGACACCACGGTCAATGTGCATATCAACCGTCTGCGGAAGCGGTTCGAAGACTATCCCGAATTTGAGCTGGTGTCCGTCCGCGGCCTCGGCTATAAGGCGGTGCGGACTCCATGAGCAGACTGGGCGCAAGAATCAAAGAGAAAATAACACTGCCGTTCCTGTTTTCGCTGATGGTATGCATTATTTTCCTGATTACTGTTGTGATCACCGGTATATTGTTCTTCCTGGCCCATTTCTTCGGGCTGCTTAATAATGAAATCGCCCGGGGCGGCATTGTGCTGCCTATCATGATTTTGTTATCCTGCATCATTATCGGAACCGCGATATCCGGCTTAGCCAGCCGCAAAATGGTTCAGTCGATCCGGGAGTTTATTGATGCAACCAGGCGGCTGGCCGCTGGCGATTTTTCCACGCGCCTGTATTTGAAGAGTCCTCCCGAGTACCGGATTCTGTCTGAGAATTTCAACCGGATGGCCGAGGAGCTCGGCGGTATTGAGATATTGCGTACCGACTTCGTGAACAACTTCTCTCATGAATTCAAGACACCGATTGTCTCAATCAAAGGTTTTGCCGAAATCCTGAAGCATGATGACCTCTCCAGAGAAGAACGGAATGAATATTTGGATATCGTCATTGAAGAATCTGCCAGACTGGCCTCTTTGGCCTCAAATGTGCTGGAGCTGTCGAAGATTGAGACACAGACTATTCTGACAGATAAGCAAACAGTGAACATCGGAGAGCAAATTCGCCAATGTGTGCTGCTGCTGGCCGCCAAAATCGAAAAAAAACAGGTGTCGCTCGATCTCACCCTGCATGATTATTCACTGTCCGGCAATAAAGAGCTGCTTAATCAGGTCTGGCTTAATCTGCTGGATAATGCGGTCAAGTTCACACCGGAGCATGGAACAATCACAATCGGGATGAAACGGACGGCAGAATCGCTGGAGGTCGTGTTCCGTGACACCGGCAACGGGATTGATCCGGACGCCGTCCCCAGAATTTTCGATAAATTCTATCAGGCGGATACCTCCCACTCGGCAGCCGGCAATGGACTCGGTCTAACCATCGTACAGCGAATCATTAGCCTGCACGGGGGCAAGGTTGCTTGCGAGAGCACACCTGCCCAAGGAACAGCATTTATCGTCACATTGCCGTCCGGAGTTTAAAAATAACCCCACAAAGTGAGGCTTTGGCTTCGAAGCCTTGTCAGGTACTTTGCGGGGACCCCAGAACCATAAAGCTTTGAAAGAACCGCGAGGTTTTTTCAAAGCTTTTTCTTTTTTTCAGAAAAGTTAACTTTCAGTTTATGTTGTTCCGGTACCATACATATATCATCACACAAAGGAGTCAGACTTATGGTCAAAATACTTAAATACTTAAACCCGAAGGAATGGGCTCTCTTCGGCATCAGCATCCTTTTTATCGTTGCCCAGGTGTGGCTCGATCTCGAATTACCCGATTATATGAGTGAAATTACCCGGCTGGTTCAGACACCGGGAAGCGAAATGAGCGATATTATGGCCACCGGCGGCTGGATGCTGCTGTGTGCGCTCGGCAGTCTGGCGACCTCGATTGTTGTTGCCGGCATCGCGGCCCGGATCGCGGCCAACTTCTCGGCCCGGCTGCGCTCCAAGCTGTTCGATAAGGTGCAATCCTTCTCCATGGAGGAGATCAACAGCTTCTCGACAGCCAGCCTGATTACCCGTTCCACCAACGATATTACCCAGGTGCAGATGCTGATTGTTATCGGTCTGCAGCTATTGGTAAAAGCCCCGATCCTTGCGGTGTGGGCACTGCTGAAGATTACCGGCAAGAGCTGGCAGTGGTCGATGACAACCGGGATTGCCGTCGGAGTGCTTATTCTGATCGTCGGGATCTGCGTCGTGCTTGTACTGCCGAAGTTCCAGAAGCTGCAGCAGTTGACCGATAACCTGAACCGGGTATCCAGAGAGAATCTGACCGGACTGCGTGTTATCCGTGCTTATAATGCGGAAGGCTACCAGGAAGACAAGTTCAGCGGAGCCAATGATGAGCTTACCCGGACGAACCTGTTCGCGAACAGCGTACTGGCTGTACTCATGCCGAGCATCACCATGATTATGAGCGGGCTGAGCCTTGCCATTTATTGGGTTGGCGCGGGACTGATCCAATCTGCCAATATGGCTGACAAAATGGGCACGTTCTCCGATATGATCGTCTTCTCTTCCTATGCGATTCAGGTGGTAATGGCGTTTATGATGCTGATTATGATCTTCATTCTGATGCCCCGCGCCCATGTCGCGGCCAACCGGATCAACGAAGTGCTGGATACCAAGCCACGCCTGACGAACGGATCACTGACCGCTTCGCCTTCCAAGCTTGCCGGTGAGGTGGAATTCAGAAATGTCAGCTTTAAATATCCCGATGCAGATGATTATGTCATTAAGGATATCAGCTTTACCGCAAGCAAAGGCGAAACGGTTGCCTTCATCGGCTCGACCGGCTGCGGCAAAAGCACCGTTGTCAACCTGATCCCCCGCTTCTATGATGCAACCGAAGGTGAGGTTCTCGTCGACGGGATGAACGTTAACCAATATGAACAGAGCGCACTCCGCAATAAAATGGGTTATGTCTCGCAAAAAGCAGTGCTGTTCGGCGGTACAGTATCGTCCAACATCGACTTCGGTGACAACGGAAGCGACATTTCCGCCGAAGTGGTAGACGCGGTCTATACGTCCCAGGCTTCAGATTTCGTAGAGAAAATGGAAGGCAGCTATGATGCGCATATCGCCCAGGGCGGTTCCAATCTGTCCGGCGGCCAGAAGCAGCGGCTGTCCATCGCCCGGGCCGTCGCCCGCCGTCCGGAAATTCTAATCTTCGACGATTCCTTCTCCGCGCTGGATTACAAGACGGACCGCAAACTGCGCAGCGAGCTGAAAAAAGGGTCCCGCGGGACCACGATGCTGATTGTCGCCCAGCGGATCGGCACCATTAAGGATGCGGATAAAATCATCGTGCTGGAAGACGGCCGCATTGCCGGCATGGGCACACATGAGGAATTAATGGACACCTGCAGCGTCTATCAAGAAATTGCTTATTCGCAGTTGTCTAAGGAGGAGTTGGCATAATGTCTGCAAACCACAAACAACCCGGCACCTGGAGCAAGCTTCTCCGTTATTGCCGCAAATATATTCCAGTAGTACTCCTTGCCGTAATCAGTGCAGCTATCGGGACAGTGCTTACCCTGCTCGGTCCGGATCAGCTCTCGGAGATGACCGACCTGATTACCAAGGGCATTGCCACCGGAATCGACCTGGATGCAGTGGCTTCCATCGGATTTTTCCTAATCATTATTTATGGGATTAGCGCTGTACTGTCCCTGACGCAGGGACTCATTATGGCGAATGTGACGCAAAAAGTCTCCAAACGCTTAAGAGCCGATCTGGCGCACAAAATGAACAGACTCCCGATCTCCTACTATAATAAATCGACAACCGGCGATATTCTCTCCCGGGTGACCAATGATGTGGATACCATCGGGCAAGCGATGAATCAGAGCGTAGGTATGCTGGTTACTGCAATCTCCCTCTTCATCGGGTCAATTGTCATGATGCTCAAGACGAATTGGATCATGACCGTTACAGCCGTTGTCGCAACGGTCATCGGCTTCGGTCTGATGATGGTTATCATGAAGCAGTCCCAGAAGTATTTTCAGAGCCAGCAAGAATACTTGGGTAAGATCAACGGTCATGTGGAAGAAGTCTACACTGGACATACCGTTGTAAAAGCCTACAATGCCGAAGCGCAGATGCGCGGTGCCTTTGAAGATTTGAACGGCAATCTCAAAAACAGTGTATTTAAGGCCCAGTTCCTCTCCGGGCTGATGATGCCGATTATGATGTTTATCGGAAATTTGGGCTTCGTGGCCGTCTGTGTGGTTGGTGCTATACTGGCGTCGAACGGAGACATTTCCTTCGGGGTTATCGTCGCGTTCATGCTGTACGTCCGTTTCTTTACCCAGCCACTCTCGCAGATTGCCCAGGCTGCACAGAGCCTGCAATCCGCCTCCGCAGCCGGCAAACGTGTCTTTGAATTTCTTGAAGCCGAGGAAATGGAGGATGAGAGCCGGAAGACGGTACGCCTGGAAGCCGCAACCGGCAGAGTGAAGTTCGAACACGTGAAATTTGCCTATGAGGGTACGGATAAACCGGTCATCAACGACTTCTCCACCGAGGTTCAGCCGGGTCAAAAAATCGCTATCGTCGGACCTACCGGCGCCGGCAAAACTACGCTCGTCAATCTGCTCATCCGTTTCAATGAACTGACCGGCGGCGAGATTTACATCGACGATACTCCGGTCAGCAGTTTGACCCGGGAGAATATCCATGATCAGTTCTGTATGGTGCTGCAGGACACCTGGCTGTTTGAAGGTACGATCCGCGAGAATCTGGTGTACAACCAGACCGGCATTACCGACCAAGAGCTTCAGGATGCCTGCAAGTCGGTGGGCCTGCACCATTTCATCCAGACCTTGAGCGCCGGCTACGATACCGTATTGAACGACAAGGTCAATTTGTCAGCCGGGCAAAAGCAGCAGCTCACCATTGCCCGCGCCATGCTCAAAAATGCGCCGATGCTCATTCTCGACGAGGCGACCAGCTCGGTCGATACCCGGACAGAGCTGCTGATCCAGCAGGCGATGGACCGGCTCATGGAAGGCCGGACCTCCTTCGTCATCGCCCACCGGCTCTCGACCATCAAGAATGCCGATGTCATTCTCGTACTGAAGGACGGCGACATTCTGGAGAGCGGCAGCCACAGCGAGCTGCTCGCCAAGAACGGCTTCTACGCCGAGCTATATAACAGCCAATTCGAGCAGGCCTCTTAAAGCGCTGAATGTAATTAAATTGGGCATCCCCAAAAGGGGCTTCCTTCGGAGACATGTAAAAGAGCAGCCAACTCAGGAGTTAATCCGGGCGGGCTGCTCTTTTGTTTGGCTGGAAATGAATCATTAAAATGAAGCGCAGAAGGAGGGGGAGGGAGCATTTTTTCAAGGATTTATTTTATTTCGGACGAATCTGATTGCTCTTTTTCAAGGATACCAACCTAAATCCAAAATTAATCCTTTCTTTTCATTTCTAGATTAAAATATATCCTCCTGTAGTTCCATTGCATACGGAAATGAGTCGTCATGAAAGTCCAATACTCAAAACAAGCGATCCATTGAGATAAAAGGTTTACGCCCCCTCTCGATGATCGCTTGTTTTGAGTTGCTACTTAGTCACAAATCTCCATCCCTACTTACCCGCACCGGCTATACCCGCAGTTGCTGCAGGTCTTGCAGCCTTCGATGTTGATCAGCGAGGCGCTGCCGCAGGATGGGCAGAGGTCGCGGGAAGCGGTGGCGTGGCTGTGTGCGTCATGGCCGCCCTGGCCATCATCGGTGGACGCCGCGGCAGGCACGCTGGATTTCAGCTCGGCGTTCAACGCTTCATTAAAATCCAGTTCCAGGGTGGCCGCGATTGGAGCGGCCACATGGTCGTCATGTGCATTGTTCTGCACATGGGTCTCGAGGGCCTTCGCCACTGCGTCGGCGATAGACTCGACGCGGTTCGCGCCGAAGCCGATGGCGCCGGAGCCGCCGATGCCCTTGAGATGCTTGATCAGCAGCTCAACCTTCTCGCCGTGATCGCCGTAACGGAGGAACAGCGAGCAGACCCGGCCGAGCGCTTCCGCCATAGCGAAGACATCGGAGCCGGCCTTGCCGACATTCAGGAAGATCTCGGCCGGAATGCCGTCAAGATCATTGATGGTGATATACGCCATGCCGAATGGCGTATTGATTTTATAGGTAGCGCCGCGCAGCACCTGCGGGCGTTTTTTGTATTGTTTGTCTACGCCGCCTGCGTTACTTGCCTGCAATGCAGTAGCTGGCGCGCTTGCTGAGACAGCAGGAGCAGCAGGTTCAGCCGCCGGAGCTGCGGCTTCCTTTTTGTCTTCCTTCTTCGACGTTTCGAGCACCTGGACATCGCGGCTGCCGTCGCGGTAGATCGTTACGCCTTTGCAGCCCAGATCGAAGGCCATTTCGTACAGCTCCGCCGTTTCTTCAACAGTGAAGTCGGACGGGCAGTTCGCGGTCTTGGAAATCGAGCTGTCCACCCAGCGCTGGATTGCCGCCTGTGCACGGATATGATCCTTGGCGGATAAATCCATCGAGGTGACGAAATACTCAGGAAGCTCTTCACCCGGATGGGCCTCCAGCCATTCCTGGGCAATCGGCACGAACTGCTCATCGTAGCCGAGACGGCTCTGACGGAAGTATTTGAAGGCAAAATAAGGCTCGATGCCGGTGGATGTGCCGACCATTGTCCCCGTGCTGCCTGTAGGCGCTTGGGTAATAACGGTAACGTTGCGCATGCCGTGCTTGCGGATGGATTCGCCCACCTCAGGGTAGGTTTCAGCGATATTTTTCATGAATCCGCTCAGCAGGTATTTCTCGGTGTCGAACGCCTGGAAGGAGCCTTTCTCCCCGGCAATTTCAGAGGAAGCCAGGTAGGCTTCGCGGGCCATGAAGCCGTACAGCTTGTCCAGGAATTCCAGCGATTCCGGGCTGCCATAACGGATGTTCAGCTTGATCATCAGCTCGGCCAAGCCCATTGTGCCCAGACCTACGCGGCGCTCCTTGCGTTGGTTGGCTTCATTTTCCGGGAAGTGATAAGGCGTTTTGTCGATCACATTGTCCAGGAACCGCACGGAATAACGGGTGGTTGTAGCAAGATCGGCCCAATCCACATCATGATTCTCCGCATCGTAGAATTTGGAGAGGTTGACGGCGGACAGATTGCACACGCCCCAGCCCGGCAGCCCCTGCTCACCACAAGGATTCGTGCAGATGATCGGATTGAAGTACCAGCTATTGGACATTTGGTTATAGTATTCCATGAACACTACGCCCGGCTCAGCCGATTTCCACGCCGATTCAATAATGGTATGCCACACATCGCGGGCCTTGACTGTACGGTAAGGAATGACTGCACGTCCAGCTTCCTTCCATTTATCCAGGTCACCGTCCCACACTGTATCGTAATCAGGGTCCGTAGTATCCGGGAATACCAGCTCCCAGTCCAGATCCTCCTTGACGGCCTTCATAAAAGAATTGCTTACGCATACCGACAGGTTGGCGTTCGTTACCTGTCCCATCGTCTGCTTCACGGTGATGAAATCGACGACATCGGGATGCCAGTCGTTGATCATCAGCATCAGCGCGCCGCGGCGGCTTCCGCCCTGCTCAATCAGTCCGGTTGTGTAGCTGAACAGTCCGCCCCAGGATACAGAACCGCTGGACGAGCCGTTGACACCTCTGACGATGGCGCGGCGCGGACGCAGCGAGGACAGGTTGATCCCTACGCCGCCGCCGCGGGCCATGATCTCGGTCATTTCCGAGAGGGTCTGCATGATGCCGCCCCGGCTGTCTTTTGGCGAAGGCACGACATAGCAGTTGAACAGGGTCAGCTCTTCGCTTGCCCCGGCGCCTGCGGCGATCCGTCCGCCTGGAACGAGCTTCCAGTCATCGAGAATCGAACGGAATTTGCTTGTCCATTCTTCCTGAAGCTCAGGTGTCTTCTCTACCGAAGCCATAGCGGAGGCTAGACGGTCCCACATTTCCTCCGGCGTCTTCTCTATGTTAAGCGTCAGCTTTTCTACATCCGAGTCCACAAGCTCTCCGCTGCGTGTCTTCACCGTCACTGTACGGCCGCTCCGCGCAACGATCTCCCCTACTTCCTTGGTAGGAAACTTAGGGTCGTCCTTCGTCAGCACAAGCACCACATCGCCAACCTTCGCATTGTTGCTGTCGGCATCCTTCCAGGCGTAGCGGTCCAAAAATATTTTCTCGCTCAACCCTTCAAGACGCTGTTTGCGTTCCTTTGTACTCAATAGAAAAACCTCCCGGTATTGTAATATGTAATTCCGTTTCAAGAAAATACAGGCTGGCTGCCTTGTACGCTTGAAGTATGCAATGACAACAAGCAGAAACGGCTACGCCGTCCTTAAAAGGACGGTATCCGTTTCAGCGAGAAATATAAGGATGATTTATGGCGTAAAGCATATGAATCCTTATATTTTAAAAAACAACCGGAAAATGCCCGGTATAATCAAAGTTTTCAAGCATTTGTAACAATATATTGTGTCAGTCAGCTTTTCAACTATACCACATATTGTGTGGTAGGTCTTTTTCGAAAATAGCTGCATCTAAGCGAAATATCGGCAAAAGATGGCACATTTACTCCCTCTTGCTCGTTATTTTACAGCATGGGGCCGAAAATAGCAGGTTATGAATTCTCTCTTTTACGAGCATACTACTCCTACGCATTTCGATATGAAACTTGCGCCGGAGGAGGCTGCTATATGACGCAATTATTCCGCAATTCCTTGCCGCAGGAAGGCATTTCCACTGCCCCGCTGCTGCCTGTTCCTCTGTCTTTTGAACGAAACTGGCTGCATGATTTAGAGTCAAGGCTGGACAAGGGCGGACCTTGGGGAGACTGGCGTCTATCCCGGCTGGCTATTCAAGGCGAAACCTCGGCTCTGGTCACCAGCTTTGATGAGCTGCAGTGCATGAAGCATCTGTCCGGGCTCTCCCCGCTCCCCCACCAGCTTGATACCGCCCATAAGGTACTGTTCCAAATGTCGGGCCGCGCCATTCTGGCCGACGAGGTCGGCCTGGGCAAAACCATCGAAGCCGGGCTGGTGCTCAAGGAATATCTGGTGCGCGGGCTTGTGACCAAGGTGCTGATTCTCGTTCCCGCCTCCCTTGTGCTGCAATGGGTGCGGGAGCTGAATACCAAATTCGGCATTTCTGCCGTTGCACAAAAAAAAGCGTATTCCTGGGACAACGACATAGTGGTCGCCTCCATGGATACCGCCAAACGTGATCCCCATAAGGAAACTCTGCTGAACCATGAGTATGACATGCTGATTATCGACGAGGCCCATAAGCTCAAGAACAAGAAATCGACCAACTACCAATTCGTTCAGCAGCTCCGCAAAAAATACTGCCTGCTGCTCACCGCCACTCCCGTGCAGAATGACCTCGGCGAGCTGTTCAATCTGATTACGCTGCTGAAGCCGGGCCAGCTCGGAAACCAGGGGGATTTTGCCGCTAATTTCGTGGTTGACAAACGTCAGCCGAAGAACGAGGGCCAGCTCCGGGACGAGCTATCCAAAGTCATGATCCGCAACCGGCGCGGCGAGGGTCCGGTCAGCTTCACGAAGCGCAAGGTGCGCAATATTCCGCTCACGCTCTCACCTGAGGAGAAAGTATTATATGACGGCGTTACCGCCTTTGTCAAAGACCAATATGAGGAAGCGGGCGGCAATCTCAGCAGCATGCTCTCCCTGGTTACGCTTCAGCGTGAGGTCTGCAGCAGCCGGGATGCCGTATTCGTCACGCTGGTCAATCTGATTAAGAAGCTTCCGGCCGATTCTCCGAAGCGTGACAAGATGATGGGCCTGCTGCAGAGCATCCGCACGGTCAAGACAAATACCAAAGCGGCCAAGACGATGGAGCTGATCCGTGAAATGAATGAAAAGGTGATCGTGTTTACCGAATACCGGGCCACTCAGGAGTACCTGCTGCAGTATTTCCGTGAGCACGGCTTGCAGTCCGTCACCTATTCCGGCGGGATGAACCGGGGCAAAAAGGACTGGATGATGGACCTCTTCCGGGGACGCGCCCAGGTGATGATTGCCACCGAAGCGGGCGGCGAGGGCATTAATCTGCAGTTCTGCCACCATATGATCAATTTCGATCTGCCCTGGAACCCGATGCGGGTCGAGCAGCGGATTGGCCGGGTGCACCGTCTGGGCCAGGAGAACGATGTGATGATCTACAACCTCTCGACAGAAGGCACGATTGAAGAGCATATCATTCACCTGCTGCATGAGAAGATCAACATGTTCGAGATGGTAATCGGCGGGCTGGATGTGATTCTGGAGCGTTTCGAGAAGAAGGAGTCTCTGGAGAAAAGCCTGTACAAAATCATGCTCGAAGCCCGCAGTGACGAGGAGCTGCGCAGCGGGCTGGACCACATCGGCGAATCGCTCAGCGAGCTGTCTCACAGCATTCAGAAGGAAGGCGGGGCTGCGTTATGAGCCTATCTGTACAGGAGATTCGCAAGCAGGTCATGGATTATCTGGAGGCGACAGAATGCTCCATCATCGAAGCGTCGCCGCTGCATGTGACGGTGAAGCTCTCGCCCATCGCTGACCGGATGCTCACCGAACGGCCCTATTATTGGGGGTTCGTGGACCGTACAGGCGTCGAGCCCGAGACGCTGTCGTTCACATTCGTCTTCGAGCCGGAGAAGTACGACAGCCTGGCCGCAGCCGCACAGGCGGCCCCGCCTTCAAGGCCGCAGCGCCGCACGGGCGCTGCGGGCCTGCCGGCCGGCGCGGACCTCGGCGCCGGCGGTGTGACTGGCGGCGGAGCGCCCGCAGGCGCGGCACCGCCAGGGAGCGCGGCTGATCCGCAGGACAGCCTCCTCGCCCGTTACTTCGGGAACGTTCCGGCGCTGCCGCGAATCGGACCGGGCATGATCAGGCGCGAGGATGTCATTTACGGCAGCAAGCGGCTGCGGCAAATCTGGGCTGCGGCCCGGGAGGAGGGCAAATGCCTGCAGCTCTTCGAGGACCCGGGGCGCAGACAGCGGCTGACCTTGTTCTCGGCAGCCTACGAGCCGTGGCTCGGCGTCTGCTACAAGGTGGAGATGACCTGCGATCTGAAGCGCGAGGAGCTGCATTATATCGGGGTCTCACTCGCCACCGGGCTGATTGTCCCCGACTTTGAAGCCAGGCTGGCTTCACGGGAGCTGACGCCCCGCCTGCCCGAGAATGTTCACATTCAGCCCTCGGAGCTGACGGTTGCTGCCGGAGCGGACAGGCTGGAGGGCTACCTGACCTCGAAGCTTGCGCTGATGGACTACACCTGGGCCGAGGAGGCGCGCGAACGGCTGGAGCTGGAGCTGGGGATTGTGGACATTTACTACGCGGAGCTGCTCAAGGAGCAGGATGAGGAGAAACGGCTGGCTATAGAGGAGCAATACAACCGCCGCCGCAAGGAGACCGCCTGGCAGTACGAGCCGCAGATTGCAGTTTCTGCCATAACCTACGGCCTGTTCCATCTGCGCAGCACATAAGATGCGACCCTGCTCGCTAAAAGCAGGCAAAAAAACAGTGAATTTCCTGCACTGCCGCGGACAGCAAGCAACAGCCTTTTCAGGGCTTGTCCTCTACAATAAGCATCAGTACTTCTCCAAGAAAGGTGAGCGATCACATGAAGATAAAAGCAAGGCAGAAGGACGTTTTCGGACGTCGTGTGCGTCTCGTCCTTTGTCTGTGTCTTGGGCTGGTCGGATTCTCGGCTGTCTCAGCTTTTCCTCCGGCGCTGGCCGCTACCGGAAGCAAGGTTACGGTTACCCAGGCGGTATCCAAGGATCATTTGCCCCTGCTCACGCTGAAGTCCGTTCCATCGCCTGAATCCCTGCAGGACTTTACCCGCCGCACCATCCGCAAGCTCTCGGCGGATGCCCCTTTTACAGCCTGGGCAGATGCCGGAACCGAATATTTCCCCTTGGGGCCCGGAACACACGGCTGGCTGGTTAATGTCTTAAACGGGGATCAGCGGATTGGGTATCTTGTCATCTCCGCTACGGAACAGGGCGGTTATATGCTCAGCGAATACGGGGCCGGAAGCTATGGTCTTCCTTACAGTCTGCAAGATCTGCGCCAGTTCCTGGTGCAGCAGGAACTTATCCCGTCAGCTTATTCCGGAAAACTTGAATTAACAGCGCTCTACGCCCCGCTGCTGCCGCTGTGGAAATTAACAACGGACCAGACAACACTATATATCAACGCTTCAGTATTGCAGGTCATGCCATGGAGCCCCAGCCAAGCGGAAGCGGTCCTTACAAGAACGTTGGATGGAGCCTCATCTCTATCCAGCCTGGATACAGGACGTTCGCCTCTTCGGGCTTACCGGAGCGGTGGTCAGGATGATCCTTATGCAGACCTGCTGTGGCTCACAGCACCCTCACTGAAATCCGTGAGCGGAGACAGCCTTGCAGCTTTGCTCGCTGCAAGCGGCAGTCTTGCCTTTCAAGCTGCCGGCCGCAATGACACCCTGGGTGCGCCTTTTATGGTCACGGGCTATCAGAGCTGGAGGTTAACCTCCTCCGGCAGTAAGGATGATAGCAGCCGCCCGGCTATCGTGTACGCCCTTTCCGGGCCGGAGGGCAGGCGTTATCTCCCTCTTGCGGTTCTGCTGGAGAAGGGAACTTTCCACAAGCTCCCATCCTCCGGGAATCCCGTTCCCAGCACCACTGTGGCAAAGACAGCACATTCCAACGGGAAATAAACTCCGCACACATACGCATACAATACAAACAACCTTCCCGGGCTGCCGTATTAACGGCGCCGGGAAGGTTGTTTGCTGTTGGTGATTCTGAAGCTATTTTTTGCCGCGCGCCCGTTGACTGCGCCAGATGGACCAGCTAAGCGGCAGCATGCCGAACCACTTCTCCGCCCATGGCTGCTTCCGGGCCTTCCTGCGTTCCCGGCTGGCCCGCGGGTCCTCCATATAGACAACGACCTTCTCCGTAATGTATTTCACCAGTTCATCCCCACCGGAAGCCATCCTTATTCCCCCTTTTCCCCTTAAATAGAAATATTCCGCAGCCATGCTCTAAGTCTCCCAATCCCAGTCCAGCATCAGAGCTAAATCTGTGGGTGAGATCATACCCTCAAGGGTTGGTGAAGAGAAGTCGCAGCAGCCGATTCGGCTCCATACGGACCGGAGAGCCGTTATTTTCAAGCAAACGCCACTTGTTGCGGCTTAGCGGACCGAGGGGCGCTTATCGTCTCTCCAAGGAACGTTCAGGAGCGGAATATTTCATCATAAGGCCCGTGGTGTCCGTAACTTCCCCAATCCGTGACTCTTATCCGAATGAAGTGCACCACAGTCCGTAACGCCGAGCCAAACGCCAATTTAGAACAACCCCCGTCTGGAAAGGGGTACACCTGAGGGAGGATCGCTCCACGCCTTCCGTCCTACGGGCATCTCAAGCCCCTAATCCACCTTTTTAATTCTGACGCTCTACTAGTGTGCTCCATTGCACTTTGATCTAAACTATGAATTTGCAATTCGCATAGTATTGCCTGTTCCGGCACATTCTAACAAAGAACCCAATGGAGACAAGCTGTAAGACCATTCATGGACAAGGAGGCCGTTCACTTGAGAACCTTAATCCATTCAAGCAGAAACAACTGTGCCATCCATAAAAAGACGGTAACCGTTTCAGCGAGAAATATAAGGACAAAGTACGGTGTGAAACGTATATTTTCTTATATTTCGAGTAAAAAAACCTCTGTAAGCGCCGGCAGGCCGCTGCGCCGTTTGTGGCTGCTCCTGTCTGTCTCAGGGCTGCTGCTGTCTCTGCTGACCAGCACCGCTGCGGGTGCACAGACCTATACAGAGCCGCCACAACATAGCGCAAAGCCGGATCGCCAGCGGATGCTTGGCCATGACCAGCGGATCATTCTTATAGATGCCGGACATGGGGGAATTGACGGCGGAACCTCGCATGGCTCCATTCTGGAGAAAGACATTACGCTTGCCATCTCCCGGCGCTTGTTCCTGCTGCTGCGCAGCGACGGCTTTGACGCCATCCTCAACCGGACCGGCGACTATGCCCCGAGCGACGATAACCGGTGGCTGCAGAGCCGGTCGCGTCATCTGCGCGACTTAGCCCAGCGCAAAGAGCTGGCGGAGACGCTGCCCGCTAATGTGGTGGTCAGCATTCATGTGAATTGGGCCCGTTCACCGGCAAAACACGGACCGATCATCCTCTACCGCCAGGAAGGGCGCAGCTATCTGCTCGCCCGTTCGATTCAGGATCAGCTCAATCAGCTTTACGGTGTACAGTCCGATTCCGTACCCGGCAAGCCCTTCTATCTGCTCAACAAAATAACCGCCACAACGGTTATCGTTGAGGCGGGATTCATCAGCAGTCCCACTGACCGTGAAAAGCTGTGCAGTCCGAAGGGCCAGGAGGAGATCGCAGAAGCCATTGCGGGCGGCATTGCTGCGTATCTTATGGAAGTGTGACATGGGAACTCCATTTCCACTGGTTTTTTACCAAATCGGAGATGCCCACAAATTCGACGCTGTTCTTTAGTTCGTTAATGCCGCTGCGGATGCCTGCAGCGGTCTCTTTGCCTTGAATGCCGACATGGCCAATCGTTACACAGTATTTTTGATTCAGCGCCCTTTCCTTCACCAGCCGCATTTGCTTCACAACATGGCTTGCCGTATGAACATCATCCAGAAAAATGTGATTCTCCACCGGAGGCAATCCCATCTCCCGGGCCACTCTCCCGGCGACCGAGCGGTAATTGGTATGGCTGTCCACAAAGAACAGTCCCCGCTCCTTGCAAACAGCCAGAATAATGCCCATCACCCGCTCGTCTCCGGTTACCTTGGAGCCCATATGATTGTTGATTCCGACGGCAAACGGAACATTGTCCAGCGCCGCCTCCACCCGCTGGCGGACCTCCGCATCGCTCATACGGGTCAGGATGGCTCCCGGTCCCAGCCATTCCGGTTTGCCCTGGCGCGGCTCCATCGGCAGATGAACCAGCACATCAAGCCCCCGCTCATGGGCGCGCCGCGCATCCTTCTCCGACGTAGGCAGGAATGGCATGACCGCAACGGTAAATTTGACCGGCAGCGCGAACATCTCCTCCGTCCCCCGCATGCTATTGCCGAAATCATCGACAATGAGTGCTACCGGGCTGCGGGAGACGGTATTCTCCACCGGCTGCTCGCGGGTGCCGCCACCGGTTCCCGCGCCCGGCTCTGCCTGCGGCTTCATCCCGCTGCCATAGGAGCCTTGCGCAGCAATGTCCGCGCCCAGTGCGGGCGGCGCTGCTAAGCCCAGCGTGGTCATGATGACGACCACGGCGGCAACAAGATACAGTATAGGGTGCTGAATATTAAAGTAGCCTCTGTTCTTCAAAGGGAACGCCTCCTTCGTGTTGTTGAACTAATGTTCTCATTGTTTGGAACACGAAGGATAAATATGTACGGCAGCAGCTACGCAATAATTAACAATCGTCAGACTCCCTGCCGCCCCCGCTTGTCTGCGGCAAGTATCGCTTCCAGCACCTGCTGCGGCGAAACGGTAAAGGGCATGCACGACATCGGACCGTCCCCGGCACAGCTTGCCGAAGCAGCCTCCGCGAGTCTCTCCTGCGGAATGCCGGACAGCCCCATTTCGCTTAAGGTTAGCGGCAGCCCTGCCATCCGGCAAAAGTCCACAACCGTATCAATCTCCGCTGGCGGGGCTTGTTCCAGCATGAGCTGCGCCAGCGTGGCGAACGCGACCTTTTCACCGTGCAGCACATGACGGCATTCCTCCAGCAGTGTCAGCCCGTTATGGATCGCATGGGCCGCTGCCAGCCCGCCGCTCTCAAAGCCGATGCCGCTGAGATAAATATTGGCCTCGACAATCCGCCCGACAGCATCCGAACTCCGGCCTTCCCGGCAATCCCGCAGCGCCTCTGCACCGTCCTCAAGCAGCGTGTCATAACAAGCCTTGGCAAGGGCAAAGGCGGCGATGGAACCGCTGCCCCCGGCTTGGGTAACCGCGCCAGAGCGCCGGCAGGCTCTGGCTTCATAATAGGTGGATAAGGCATCGCCCATCCCGGCAGCCAGCAGTCTTGGCGGAGCCTTGGCAATAATATCGACGTCTGCAATCACAACATCCGGGCTGCGCCGCAAGGGAAGGTACCGGTCCAATCTGCCGTCCTCCGTATACAGCACGGATAAGGCGCTGCACGGCGCATCCGTGGAAGCAACGGTAGGGACGAGAACAACCGGCAGGGACGAGAAGTGGCTGACGGCTTTGGCCGTATCCAGGGTTTTGCCGCCGCCGATCCCTATAATTACATCTATGCCGCCCGCTTGGGCTTCGGCCACAATCCTGTGCACCTGCTCAAGGGAGCATTCTCCTCTGAATTCATGCTGCAAGAGACGGACGGAATGTCGCTCACAGCTCTGCGTAATTTCTTCTCCGTAGAGGGAGAGAATAAACGGATCTATAAGGGCATAAGCCCCCTGCGCCTCCAATTGTGAACAATAGAATCCAAGCTTTCTGATCTCGCCGCCGCCCTGAATATATTTTGACGGTGAACTGGTGATTTGAGTCATAGGTAAGTTCCTCCTTTTCCAAAAGCGCGCAGGAGCAGCAGCTTCTCAATGATAATTTCGCTCTTCCACCAGTTCTCACTGATGGCGAATTCCCGCTCATAGGCTGCCCAGCTCCAGGTCAAATTCCAGATTCCCTCCGGGTTCCTTGCCGCCAGAAGATAATCCAGCTCTTGGTGGAGTAAGTCAGCGTTATCCTCATAGCCCGGGCTTTCCGGTGATTTGATGAACACGGAAGGTCTGCAGCTATATCCGCTCCAATTGGCGGCATCCCGGTGCACCAACGCTGTAATCTGTTTCGTTGCAGCTTCTCGAAGCTCTACATAAGGAATTATCTCCTGCAACCCCGCCTCCGCCACACAATCCAGGAGTGTAACGACACACTTCAGCGGATGCATTTCAATATTCGGATTGGCGAGAAAAAGCTCACTCAGTTCCCCGGCTATCCTCCTTCCGCGCTCATAGAGTCTACTGCCGCTGTCCGAAAATTTCAGGATAAATCCGGTCAGAATCGCCGTTGGGTTGAAGATACTGCGGGCGGAACTGTTAGAGCTTGTATGCCACCAGGGAGCATGGGGATATCCGTTGCTGGATTCCACAACATTTTTCCACGAGCCGCCTTCCATATCTGCTCCACTATCCAAGTATTTCAGAATCCCCTGAACGACTGGATGCGCTCTATCTTCAAAGTGAACCTCCAGCAGCTTCTCAACGGCATTCGCTGTCTGAATTGGCGAAGTATTAGGGTTCCATGAATCGGCCTCCAGCGCATGGGCGAATCCCCCATCCTCATTCTGATACGCCGCTAACGCTTCCAGCACAGCGGAGACCGGCCCCGCTTCGAAATGGTATTTCCATCTGGCCAGATCAACCGGGCGGGAGTTGCGATAGACCCAGTTTCTAATAGCTTTGAAATCCTGCTCTGATATATTCATTAACATTCTCCTCCTCGGGCGTTGAATGATTAATATTCTTTATAACTTGTATTAAAAAGGACTCTCTCCTGGATTGCTGTGATTGATTTAACCCGGCGCATAACATAAGCTATTGAATAAACGGAAGTTACAGGATTGCAGAGGAGGGACTTATGAGGAATTCAGCCTTCAGGAGAACGTATGACTTCTCGAAGCAATTGTTCCTGAAAATCAAGCTAGATGATGTTCAAGGAATCGGCGCGCAGTTAACCTACTATTTAATCCTTTCCCTGTTCCCCTTCCTGATCTTTATAATGACGCTGATCGGGTACGCCAACATTTCACTGGAGGACAAAATCCGTGATCTGGAGCAGATTATGCCGGAGGAAGCCATCTCCATTATTGAAGAAATTCTAAAAGACGTCTCCGAGGGCCGGAGTCAGGCCTTGCTGTCCTTCGGGATGCTGGCTACACTATGGGCCGCTTCCAAAGGAATCAATGCAATTATCAAGGGCCTTAACCGTGCCTATGATATTGAGGAGAGCAGGGCGTTCTGGAAGGTGCGGGGCATAGCTTTCCTGGCCACGCTGATCATCGGCTTTGTGGTGCTGCTCAGCATTCTGCTGCTCGTACTCGGCACCTGGCTGAAGACGAGGGTGTTTCTGCTGGCCGATCTGCCTTACGGCTTCCAGAAAATATGGGACCTGCTGCAATATGCCGTCCCGCTGCTTGTCCTGTTCGTTGTCTTCACCCTGCTGTACTGGATTGCCCCAAGCCGCAGGCTGACGTTAAAAGAGGTTATGCCCGGCGCGATGTTTGCAACCATCGGCTGGATCACAACCTCTGTTCTCTTCTCTCTGTACGTTAATCAGTTCAGCGATTTCACCAAAACCTACGGCAGCCTCGGCGGCGTCACGGTTCTGCTGATCTGGCTGTACATCAGCTCCATCATCATCCTGGCAGGCGGCGAGATCAATGCCATCCTGATGAATCGTTCAGGGAAGCGGCCGTAATTCTCACTTAGCATCTGCATCCGGCAGATATGCGCCTTCTTCCCGCAGGCGTCGGCGCAGCTCGGAGATATCCACTGCATGTACATTATGTTCCGGGAGCACGGCCGCCATGGCTGCGGCTATTCCCGCAGCCTCACCCATCGCCAGACAGACCGGCATGACTCTGACGCTGCCTTGCACCTCGCGCACACATGAAATGGAGCGCCCGGCAACCAGCACATTTTTCAGCGAACGGGGGGTCAGACAGCGGTAAGGAATGCCATGCGATTCGCCCGGACCATAGCGCTTAATCGCCTCAGGTTTCCCGCCAGCCTGCTTCTCTTCCTTCTCCGTCCCGTGAATGTCTATATAATAGCTGTTGCGGCAGATTTCATCTTCGAAGCTGCGGCGGCTGACATAATCATCAACGCTAAGCACGTAATCTCCCACGATTCTCCGTGTCTCCCTGACCCCCATCAATGCCCCGGTATTGGCTACATACGAGTTGCCGAAGGCGGCAGGCAGAAATTCCGCAAGCGCATCCCTATAGGCTGCGGCCAGCTTGCGGCCCTGCATCAGAGCCTCAGATATGGATAACACCTCTGTATTGTCCACGTCCCATAAATGTCCCGCATTGAACCCCACGGTTCTGGGAGCAACGATATTGTTGCAAATATGCGAATCCGGGATCAGGGGATAGCGGCCAGAGGCGAGAATATCGTAGATCGGACTGGTTTTATTGTTGTTATGCAGCATCGGTCCATGATGATACGCATACTCATCCACATTCCCCAAGGTGAAGCAGTGGGTGGCAGGCATCAGCTCGCCGGTGGCAGTTTCTCCCTTGAGGTATTCCGCGCCTGCCCATGCAGCAACATCAGCATCCCCCGTACAGTCAATGTATACCTTGGCCTGCAGAGCCTGGAGGCCGCTTTTGCTGGCTGTAATCAGTGCCGTAACCTTACCCGCCTCATCCGTATCTACAGCTCCAAGCTGCGTCATGAACAGAACCGTAACCCCCGCCTCCTGAACCAGCTCATCGTAGATGACCTTCAGCTTCTCCGGTTCTATGGGCACCCAATCCACCGCTTCCTTGCTGACATGCGGCATCTGCGCCTTCAAAGCCTCAAATACCTTCAACGCAAGCCCTCTGTAGATGATAGTCTGCATATCGGAAAAAGGACACCACGCCGGAACAAGCCCCGACGTCCCCATTCCGCCCAGGCTGCCCGTTGCTTCAATGAGCAGGGTTCTTGCGCCTTCCCTTGCTGCCGCAGCGGCGGCGGTACATCCGGCCGGACCACCCCCGACAACAATGACATCCCACGAAGCCTGGAGCGGAATTTCCCTGCTTATTCTGTAGCTGCCCATGCGCTTCCCTCCCCTTCTCCCGCCTCTATCGTAAACGTTGTACGAAATGCGGCATTCTAACTATATATGCCTGCTGCTATAGCAAAATGCTGTATTTGGGCAAGAATAACGGCTATAAATAAAGAAACAAAGAATGTACCGATTTATATAAACACCCGGCTCGCTAACGGGCATCGGATGAAAGACGCACGATTAGCTGTAAATTATTTGGATGCGTATGGAGCAACGCCTTCCGCTAGCTGAACCATAACCTCCCGGGATAGGGGCTTGGCAGCCGAAACAGAGAAGGAATAACCGTCCTTGACCCATATTGCTATAGAAAAAAGTCCGTTGCTACCCTTCAGGGTGAATTCCCCGCCGTCTATAGGAACACTCTCGACTTGAGCATATTCGTTATACTCTCCGCTCACGTCTCCCTTCCGTTCTGTCATCCGAAACGTAATCCTGTTAGTACCGTCAGTGTAGCTTAGCTGAGCGGTCTCTCCGAATAGAGCAGAGATAGCCTCCAGCTTATACCCTTCGGGCAATACAGCAGGCACATAAAGGGGAAACGGAAGGTTCATGGCCAGGTCGGACAAGCTCTTGTAATCCACTACAGGAGAGGAGTTCTCTACAGGTGGGGCCGGGGTCTGTGATGTCTTTAGAGCCGGCACCGCCACTACAATACAAACCGCGAGAGCAAAGCAAGCAGCAACAGAAATCACGGCTTTACGTGAAAAGCGAAAAAATGCAGGCTTCCTTAGCCGGGGCCTATTGTAATCCGCCTGCGCCAGGCGGGCTACTATCCGTTGTTCCATCTCAGGGGTTACAGAAATCAAGCTTTGCACCTGCTGATATTTATTCTTCAAAGTCATACACCTCCATCAAATGCTCCTTCAAAATAAATCTGGCCCGATGCAGCAAGGAACGAATGGTAGAATCCTGCTTGTTCAGCAGGTTGGCTATCTGAGCAGTACTCAGGTCCTCTTGATAAAACAGGTGTACTACCTCACGGTACTTAACCGGCAGCGAGCTGACAGCCTCCCACACAAACGTGAGGTCCTCACGGACCTCACAAGCAAGGGATTCAGACAAATCCTCCCAGCGACGGCGCTGATTATATTTTATTTTGTTTTTGCAAAGATTGATGGTCACCCGCAGCAGCCATGCTTTCTCGTGCTCCGGGCTATCAAAAGACGGCGCTTTCCTGAGCATTTGCAAAAGTGCTTCCTGGAGCATGTCCTCAGCGTCCGCCATATTATGAAGATAGGAATGGGCCAGCCGCAGGATGGCATTCCCATGTTGGTTCAATGCGGCCTCCGCCCACTGCTGGTTAACCTCTTGGTCTTGTAACGCTATCCTATCCGCATGAGGTCCTGACTCATAACGAAGCGAGAACAGAGGAACAAGCAACAGACGATATAAGAATAAGGTGAAGCGGACAACAGGTTCTAACGCGTTAATGCATTTTAAGGGCGGTCGCAGCCGTACAACGCTATTCGTCATAGTATTGTAATGCTGAGGATAATGTTCTGCACTTGTTCAGCAGTAAGGGCTTTGTTAGCCAGCAGACAGTAATTGAAGCCATCTGCTTCCCATGAGGCTACGGAGACAAGCCCTTTGTTCCCTTTCAGGGTAACCTCGAGGTTCCCAATGGCAACTGTCTTGGTACTCTCATAGACATTATAATCGCCGCTGATATCACCGGTTTCCTGAGATACGCGATAATACAGAGTCTGCTCTCCGTTCCTATAGATGATCTGAGCCATTCTGCTGTTGAACACAAAGATTTCGTCCTGCTTGTAGTTTTCGGGAAGTTCGGTAGGAACCGCAAAATTGGCGCCCGCTGCCTTTCTCGCAGCATCTATGCTATCGTAGTTCACAAAAGGGGTCGGGAGCTGTGTATTCTCCATCTTGCTGCCGCTGTTCACGATGATCTTTCCCCCCTTTACCACTACCGGATTTGCCTGATTACCCAGCACGATGCTGAACAGCTTCACAGGCACGTAGATGGAGCCTCCGATTTTCACAGGAGCGGCGCCGAGGGGAACAGGAGCGGTCATACCCTCGGATTTGGTGCTGTAAGCGAAGTAATTGTCATCCCCAAGCACTACGTCAGTCTCTCTTTCTCCATTTTCCGCATGTAATTTCTTCTCCTTTGCGTTCCAGGTAACCGTAAAACCAAGAGCCTCAAATACTGCCCGTGCAGGTACCATATCTACTTTATTTATGACCTTCGCCTGCAACTTGATTTCTTTTGGTTGTACAGCAGACCGGGATTCATGATGGGGGGCAATCAGCAGGTTCTCCGATGCTCCGGCCGCCAGGGCGGACATGGTGGGCACTGCAAGCGTAAGCGCACAAGCCACAATGGTAGTAGATATTTTTTTCATAATCGAATTCTCCCTTCATCTTGAACCGTTCCAGCGGTTCGGCACTCTATATACAACTGGCGCGGGAGAATTGTTGCAAGAGTTCAGATCTTTTATTCATAAAAAAATATTTTGGCTCCACACAAAAATGACCCACAAGAGGGTCACTTTTTTTGAAAGCATCCGTCTTATGGGCCACTGTTCAGCTTCAAAATTCATATTTTGCCTTCTCAATCTAAAATACTCAGTGTGGTAATCATAACACCCGATAATTTCTCCTGGTTCGTTGCTGTTTTGACCATCGTACGTAATCCTAGCCAAGCATTCATGAAATAATGAGAAAGGGCTTCAGGGTCAAGCTTAGCTTCGATTTCACCTGTTTGTTGACCGGCAAGAATGAGATTATATAACAGCTTTTCTGTTTTTGAATAGCTATCTTCAACAAAGGAAGAAACTTCCTGATCTAGTAATCCCAGCTCCACACCCGAATTAACGAGGAGACACCCCTGAGGGTCTCCTTCTTTCTCCAACGTTGTCTCCAAAAAATGTCGTAATATTTCTTTAACCGGTTCCTGCCTCTCAACCAATAAGCTCATTTTGTTGCTTTGAATATCCGCATATCGTTTAAGCGCACACATATATAAGGCATGCTTATCTCCAAAAGTATCATATATGCTTCTTCTGTGAATCCCCATATATTCAACTAATTCTTGCATCGAAGTTTTCTCGTAGCCCTGCATCCAAAAGAGCTGTATCGCTTTATCCAATACTTCATTAACTTCAAATTCTTTATGTCTGGCCATAATGATCACCCCGTGTATCCATTATACATTGAAGTGAACGTTCTCTCCTTACAAATTTATGATCACCTTCCCTTTTGGACGTCCGTTTGCGGTTAATTCTAACGCTTCATTTATTTCGCCTATAGTAAATTGCTTTTGATGAAGCAGTAGAACAATATTGTTTTTTTCAATGATTTTGGTGATTTCTCTTAGCTGTGCGCCATCAGAGCGAACAAAGATAAAGCGGTATTCCACGCCTTGCTTCTTGGCTTTGTGATCAAATTTTGCGCCAGCAACAGAAAAAAGCTGCTGCTTCCACCAAGGGAAGTTATTGTCTTCGGCGAAGCGCTTATTGGGTCCTGTACGGAGAGAGAGCAATCTTCCGCCCGGCTTAATGATTGTTAATTCATTATCGAATTCGCCCGCTCCCAAGGTATCCATCACATAATCGACATTCTCCAACAAGTCAACGTAGCTTTCCTGTGCGTAGTCCAAATATTGGTCTGCACCTATTGCTAAAGTACGTTCGCGCATTTGTGAGTTGCCGCTAACGATTACCTTTAGTCCCATTGCCTTAGCAAGCGGGACAGCCATTTGACCAAAGCTGCCCGATCCACCCGGGATGAAGACAGAATTTCCAGGCTGCGCCTCAAGTTCTTCATGCAAGCCCTGATACGCCGTAAGTCCAGTCAATGCTGCTGCTGCAGCTTCTGCATAGGACAAGTTTTTGGGCATTGGCGCAATTGCGTCAGCATCAATTGCAGCATATTCCGCAAATGCACCAATTTTTCTCAGCGGCAGCCGTGTGTAGATTTCATCACCTTTATTAAAGCCTTTCACATTTTTACCAACTTTTTCAACTACTCCTGCCAATTCATTACCAAGCGTCAACGGGAATTCATAATCTTGAATCAGTTTTACGCTGCCTGTAATAATTAACATTTCGAGTGGATTGACAGCCGCAGCTTTGACCCTTACCAAAACCTCGTTGTCAGCAACTTCAGGAATGGGAATCTCATTGATTTGAGCATGGATTTTTTTGGAATACTTGGTGATCTGAGCCGCTTTCATGAGTGTTTTCATTAATAATCAACATCCTTCTGGTAAGTGGCCTTTAGAATTCTGAAATTACCGGATAGATTGGTCCTCTCAAATTGAAATCATAGTTCTGATCTACAATGCCTAGCACCTCGTTGCTATCATAAAGGTCCACCATGAAGCCTGCCATTTGCTTGGCAGTATGATATTTGCGCATGTTGGCTTTGTAGTCGTAATCTTCGGCATCCAAAGATTTTTTCACGAATTCAGTTTCCGTAATGGCTGGTGCCAGAATTTTCGCTTTTAGCTTTGCCCCTTTCAATTCCAGCTCTTTCGCAAGCCCTTCAGTGAAGGCACTAACGTAATATTTAGAAGCAGAATATGCAACACTTCCTACAGCAACAGCATATCCCAGTGCTGAGGACACATTAATCAACTGAGTACCTTCCACATCAGCATAGTCTCTCACATAGAGTGTAGAAAGAATCGTCAAGGATTCGATGTTAACACGCAGCATAGTCTCTACTTTTTCCAGCTTCTGATCAGCAATAAGAGAACCCTCTCCAAGTCCCGCATTATTAATCCATGTCTCAATTTGATATTTCTTCAAATCGTTATACAGGGTATACGCCTGATCAATAACCGAAAGGTCACTAGTAACAATAACAACGTCTACAGCAGAATTTAATTCTTGAATTCTTGATTTAAGCTCTTCTAATTTGTCCAGTCTTCTGGCTACAATAATCAGATTTTTACCCTTAGCGGCAAACGCCAATGCGGTCTCATAACCTATACCTGAACTTGCTCCTGTAATAACTGAATATTTCATACGATTCTCTCCCTTTTTAAAATTGTTCTGATGATTTGAGAATGATCATTCTATTTAAAGCGATAAAAATCGGTTAGATCTAACTTGAACTAAGCATATCATTTCTAGAACGATCAGTAAAGTATATTTTACCGAGAAAATTGTTTTGTTAATCCCCGTCAGCGGCAAGGATCGAAAAATATTCCGCAACGTATCCGATGCACACGCCACCCTATCGCCTGCTGGGAATAATCCCATAAGAACGAAATAAGCTTCTGAATCTCCAACAAAGGAAATTCAGAAGCTTATTCATTAAAAGCTGATGCGGTCAAGAGGACTCGAACCTCCACGATATTGCTACCACTGGCACCTGAAGCCAGCGCGTCTGCCAATTCCGCCATGACCGCATATTTAGATGACCATTTTCGCGGCCACAAGATAGATCATAACACGATGAATTCATGAAGTCAATCTTTTTATAATGATTTAATTCTAAATGAATTTTTTGTATAATAATTGCTTTTATTTGTGGATAAGGTGTATAATAAGAACAAAGGTTCGCATACTATAAATGAGGTGATTTATATGGCGACTACCAAGAGAAATCTTCTACACTCCGCAACACTCCCTGAAGAAATAACCCAAAGCGAAATGTCCCTTGTCAGAAGCTATCTGCTGCTAACGTTTATTCATAAAGTATTTGAACGTGATTGCCGGGTAATCGGCAAAAGCGGGTTGTTCAAAACTCCACAGCTATACATGGAGCTGGTATCCGGTGCAACGAAGAAAACTTCACTGATGCTGCAGGAGATCACCCGTGAGCTTACTGCCCATAATCTGAAGATCACCACTGTCCGCCAGGATCAGCGCGGCGTAGAAGCCCAGTATTCCTGCCGCGGATATACCGGTGAGATGAATATTCCGTGGCCCGGCTTCCGCAATGAAATGATGCAGCGCATGCGTGCCTATCTCGGCTTATCCCCGGAGATTCATGGTGCTCCCCGGGAAGAAGCGGTCGAACAAATGGCGTTGTCCATTTAGGACAACTGTTGCCGTCTATAAGTACAGCAGCCCCATCCATAACCGGACGGGGCTGCTTGTGCTTTTTATAAATTCTCAAGGGTTTGTCTAGGGTCGTCATAAGGCTGGTATATATAGTTGCGGTCCAGCTTCACTACCCGCTTATTGGGGCGGCGGATCATCACCTGAGACTCATCCCAGGCCAGGACAATCCCTTTAACATCATTACTCTCCAAGCCGTCACGCACAACACGTATACGTTCTCCGGATATCCGGTAAGCATCCAGTTGTTCATCACTGATCATGCGGTCCAAAGTCTCCTTTCTACACTCCATCTAGCCTTTCCACTCATGAAAAAGACCCCAATGATAAACCATTCGGGTCTAATTGCTTGCCAATTTCATCAATGTATATCTTATGAAGTTCCTATATCAGCGCTTCATTCTTCTCAAACCAGAAGTCAAGAACTTTAGCGGACATCACACGTTCTTCCAAGTATTCCACCTGATGCTCCGTGAAATTCTGTCTCCAATTGAAGGACAGTTCTTCACACAAACCTGTGATGGTCAGAAGCTCCGACCAAGCAACATAACGTTTGTACCAGAAAAACTGAGGATGTTCAATCATATAGGGGTACAGATCGTCGAACTCCGTATGTTTGCAATCCAGCGCACGCTCGAAATGATCCTTGGCCTCGGTTAATTTATCAATAAAAAATTGCTCTGTCACCGGTTCTTTCCCCATTGTGACGCCTCCTCTCTCATGTCTGATACTCATTATAAAGGAAAAGTTATAGGGTGAAAAGCAGTTGTTGCAAAATTAGGCTGCGTTCCTGTATTTGTCACTGTTTAATTGTCAAAGACAATTGATCCTTCGCTAAGAGACGTAATTCTGACAAGCGACTCCAGCCGGATGCCCTGCTCCCTGATCGTTCTTGCTCCCGCCTGGAAGCTTTTCTCCACAACCACACCCAGTCCGACCAGCTCAGCGCCCGAGCGCTGGATGATTTTGATCAAGCCGCGTGCGGCATCCCCATTGGCGATAATGTCGTCGATAAAGAGAACCTTATCGTCCGGGGAGATGTACTGGCGGGACAGCATGATATCTGTAACGATCCCCTTCGTAAATGAAGGAACTCTCTCACACAGGGCGTCGGGATCGGCAAGCAGCGTCTTTTTGCGGCGGGCAAAAACAAGCGGCACCTTCATCTCGTAAGCGGTGGCAAATGCCACGGCAATACCCGAGGATTCCACGGTAACTACCCGTGTTACTCCAGCATCAGCAAATCTCCCGGCAAACTCCCGTCCCATTTCCATCGTCAGCTCAGGGTCTACCTGGTGGTTGAGCAGTGCATCCAGCTTCAGCACCTGATCGGAAACGATGACCCCTTCCTGCAAAATCCGTTGTTTCAACAATTCCATGGCTATGAACCTCCATTACCCTTTATATTTCAGACGTTCCACTATAATAACCCCACTTAAGCATTAGGCAGAAGTCATGTCCTTCTGCTCATCATCATAACCTGTACTATATGGACTGCACAAGGCTATCCTTTGAGCATCGCCATTTTATCAATGCAGCACTTTTAGGAGGGGAGTCATGAAATCCCATGTCCGCACTATGCAAATCGCCTTCACTTATATTGGCACCATCGTAGGCGCCGGATTCGCCACCGGCCAGGAAATCCTCCGTTTCTTTACAAGGTACGGGCACTGGGCAGTGCTGACCATTCTGCTCTCCACTGTACTTTTTATATGGCTGGGAACGAAAATGATGGTCATCGCCCGCCGCATCGGAGCAGATTCGTATGAGGATTTCAACCGGTATCTTTTTGGAGAACGTGCGGGAAGCATCATCAGCCTGTTTACGATGATTATCCTGATAGGAGTCACCAGTATTATGCTGGCAGGGGCCGGCGCTATTTTTGAGGAGCGTCTTAAGCTGCCTTTTCAAGTGGGACTGCTGCTGACCCTATTCGGCTCCTACTTATTGCTGAAGCGCGGCATTTCCGGCATTCTGCAGATCAACAGCCTTGTCGTCCCTTTAATGCTTACTCTGTCGCTAATTATTACTTTTAATACGCTCGGGGTTCCGGGTGCGGAACGTTTTCTGTTCTTGAGAACTGACCATAACCTCTTTGATGCCTGGATGTCCCCTCTGCTCTATACCGCCTTCAACCTCGGAATGGCCCAAGCCGTATTGGTGCCGCTGGCCCGGCATACGGATGATGAACAGCCGCTTTGGCGGGGCGGCATTCTCGGCGGAGTGGGGATTGGGTTCATGCTGCTGGCCGCGCATTTTGCCATGAGCTCGCAAATGCCGGGAATTCTGCAGTTCGAAATCCCTATGGGCAGCATCGCGTTTCGCCTGGGTCCCATTGTGCAGCTCATCTATCTGCTGCTGATATTTATGGAGATTTTCAGTACCTTTGTGGCAAATATCTATGGTGTCGGCGTACAGCTACAGCAGCGTCTGCCTATGGCTCCGGTCCTCGTGACCCCGCTGCTGATGCTCATCTGCTATCTCTTCAGCCAGTTCGGCTTCAGTTCGCTGCTGGGCGTGTTCTATCCGATCTTCGGCGCTTTGTCGCTGATATGGGCAGTGATGCTGCTGCGTGCCCCGATGTCCCCGCCTCCGCGCAAGGGCGATCCTCCCGGTCCCGGAGGCAAAGGCATCACTATTGCTGCGGTGAAGCCTGTAATTCGCATTACGCGAAGATGATTGCTGCGGCAAGGAAATCTTGACTTGGTCACTCTGGCAACAACCGAGATTAGAAAATACAACTCAAACAAAGCCGATGTGAGGGCTGATTGAGCAAGGCGCCGGTAGCTGGTTTAGACGGGAACGACCAAGGCTGCAGGAATTATTGCAGCCGCCGCCTCAGCCACATGTCTGTGGCAGGTCATCATGACAATCTGCCGGGAGGCTGACAGTTCACCCAGCAGGGCCAATGCCGCATGCAGACGGCGTTCATCAAAATTGACGAACAGGTCATCAAAGAGCAGCGGCAGCTTGGCCTGCCGCGCCATGGTCTCCGCGAGCGCCAGCCGGAGCGCCAGGTAGAGCTGCTCCGCCGTCCCACGGCTAAGCAGACCGCTGTCCACCAGCCCTGTATCCTTGTGCTCGGCCTTAAGCTCTTTGTGACCAAGCGTCATAACTACCCGCCGATACTCCCCTTCTGTCAGCTTGGCAAAATAATTGGAGGCCAGCAGCAGCACCTGCGGCTGTTTCTCCTGCTCATAAATGCGCCGTGTTCTGCCCATTAGCTCCGCCGCCAGCGCAGTTACCGCATACTGGCCTGCGATCATCCGCAGCGCCGCCCGCTGCTCCTCCAATTGCTGAAGCACCGAATCCTCCATGCAGCGTTCCGTCAAATGCTCCTGTTCCTTAAGCAACTTGCCCCGGTGCTCCAGCAAGGCATTCCGCTCCTCCTCAATGCCCGCCGCAGCTTCCTCCGCAGCGTTCCGCTCCTGTTCCAGCGCATAGGCGTCGTGATGCTCCAGCAGTGCCAGCAGCTCAGAGGCGCCCGTATGTTCCCAGCCTCCGAACATGGCCAGCTCCCACTGGCGGATCGACCTCGTCAGCTCTGTCCGAAGCTGTACAGCCGCGGACCGCCGGAGAAATTCCTCCCCGCCTTCGGCACCGCCCTCCTGCAGCAGCTCGCGGCAGCGCTGCGCCAGCTCGTCCAGCACACGGCTGCTCTCGGCAAGCTCTGCCTTCACTTCCAGAAGCCGTGCAGCAATTCCTTCCCGGCGCAGCAGTTCAATCTGCAGCAGATCCCACTCCCGCTTGCTCAGCTCCAGCCAGCTAAGCAGGGACACCTCCTCCCGAATGCTCATCTGCGCCCCCGCTTGCGGCTGGTTCGCTGCAGCGGATTCACTTGAAGCGGGGAGAACAGTTGCTTCTTCCAGCTTCGCCTTGGCTTCATTCATCAACGCCAGTACTTCATCTTCATAGGCAGAGCACTCTGCTGCCAATTCTTGCAGCCGCGAAGCAAGCTTGTGCTGTTGGCGCAGCAGCTCGTTGCCCTGCTCGACCCGGACGAAGATGTCCGGCAGTCCTTCCGGCGACAAGCCCTCCGGCAGCTTGTGCTGATACAGCCACTCCTCATAGCGTCCGTTCAGCGCTATGAACTCACTCTCGGCACGTTCCAATTCTCCGGCCAGTGCCCGCTCCTGTGCCGTCAGCGTGTCCAGCTCCATCCGGCAGGCATCCCGCTGGGCCTCCAGCCGTTCCACACGCTGCCGCCAGGCGCTCCAGGCTTCCATGAGCCTGCGAAGCGCCTTCATCCCGGCCTCCAGCCCGCTTGCGTCAGGGCTGGGCCCCCCCGCCGGCCTCCGTCCCGGCCGGCTCAGCCCGCTCTCCGGCTCCGCGCCGGAGAGCAGCAGCCCCCGCAGCCGCAGCATCTCCGCTGCGGCTGCGCTGCCCTCCCCGCCGTGCCCCGGCGGGGCAGCGTCCGCCCTGCGCTCTGCGCCCAGGGCGGCCCACAGGGCCAGGTCGGCCGCCGCCAGCAGGCCGAGCGCGACCCAGGCGCTGACCGGCGGCGCGCCGGTCAGCCACAGCGCTGGCGGCAGCAGCAGCGTGAGCGCTGCGCCCGCCAGCAGGAGGCGCCGATAGCGCTGCGCCCGGCGCCCGGCGCTGCCGGCCCCGCCGGCTGCGCGGCCGCGCAGCGGCCCTTCGCCGAGCTGCGCTTCGCGCCAGCGCTCGGCAGCCTGCTGCAGCTCGTCCCAGAGCTGCAGCAGTTCATGCGGGCTGCGCGAAGCCAGGCCCGCGAAGTCTTCGGCACCGGCGGCGTGCTCGCGCGCCAGTGCCCGCTCTGCCGCCTGCAGCGCAGCGGCGGCGGCGGCCAGGCCGGAGCGGAGATTCTGCCGCTCCGCTTCACGGGCCTCCATGCGGCGGTCATAGCCGGTGAAGGCCTCAGCGAAACGCCGTGCGGCTTCACGGTCTGCCGCCGCACCGGAAAAACCCGCAAGCTCGGCAGACCCCCAGCCCGCGCCGATTCCCCGCAGCACGTGCTCCAGATGCCCCTCCAGCGCAGCAAGCTCTCCAGTAAGGCGTTGACGTTCCGCCTGTTTATCCTCATAGCTGCTGCGGCGGCGGTCCAGCGCTTCAAGCCGCGGACCCTGCGCTTCCAGCAGCCTGTCCGGCGGATTGTGCGCCAGGCCTTCAGCAAGCTCGCTGTGCTGCCGCTTTAGTCGATGTACCGCGCCTTCAGCACTGCGGACTTCTCCTTCCAGCGCGTTCCAGCGCGCCGCGCCGTCCTCTGGAAAAGAATCAATAACAGGCAGCCCTTCCAGCTCCAGCCGGGCCTCACTCCATTTCAGCCACAGCCCGCGAATATCCTGGACTTTGCGCAGCTTACGCAGCCGGTCCCCTTCCGTCTGCCGCCGCGCCTCCAGCCCTGAAAGCGCATGCTCCGCAGCCTCCAAAGCCGCGGTGTTCAGATTATATCTTGGCAGATATGACCGGCTCTCAGCGACTTCTCTTTCCAGCTTCTCAATCATCTGGAGAAGCTTGGCCGCCTCCTGCACCTTGCCGCGCGGCTTGTACAGCTTCTCGGCATCCTGAAGCAGCCGCCGCTCCGCCCGCAATATTTCACCGCCTCCGCCCATACCCGCATGGAACAGATAGCTGCTCATTTCCTCGGATTGCAGCGTTCCAAGCTCCTGCAGCTCATCCAGCGATACGGCAAACAACTGCCGGAACATACTGCGGGAAATACCGCCCAGCAGACGGCGCTCCATCTCGCCCTGATCCGCTTCCTCCGTTCTTCCATCCGGATAGCTGACGGTGATCTGCAGCTTTTCGCCTCTACTCTGTGTATCCCCTCCTGCCGCATACCGGCGGATGCTCCACAGAGCACCTTCGCCGTCGCGCGCAACCAGCATGCCCCCATGCTGTCCGCCCTGTGACGGCTCATATCGTTCCACAGGATTAGCTCTGCTGGAAATTCCGAACAGCATAGAGCGGATGAACTGCAGCGTCGTGCTTTTACCGGCCTCATTGCGGCCATAGAGAACGGTGACTCCTTGACCCGGCCTCAACTCCCGATTATGCAGACGGCCGAACCCGCCAATCTGCAGCTCCTCTATTCTCATCTAGCACTCCCCCGCTCCGGTGTTTCGGCCTCAGCATCTGCACTCTTGCCTCCGGCTTCAGTCGGGAGCATACTGCCTGTATGCCCGTCATTTTCATCCATTCCGGCAAGCAGTGTAATGCCAAGCTCTGCCGCACTTCTAAGCCAGCCCTGCTTCTCCTCTTCTCCCGCCGCTGAGAGCAAACGACGCAGCTCCCGGTTCTCCATCAGCGGTTTCAGCGCACTGCCGATCAACTCCTCCAGCTCTTCTGCCGATTGTCCGCTTCGCCCGGCCTGCCGCAGCATTTCTCCAAGGAAGCTATCCTCCAGCAGCAGCCGCTCCCGGTCAATGGCGAGACCGGTTTCCACAGTGAACCCTTCCGTCCAGACCAGCCCGGCATACTCTTTGTGCTCTGCACGAATTGTTTCTCTGCGCTGCAGCTCGGCGAGCAGATCATCCGCCGCCCCTTTCTCGGACAGTACCTTGTGCAGAGCGCCACGCCCCGTAAGCCGGAAACGCACCACAGACATCCGTTGCGGAAGCTCATCCCTGATCTCTTCTATGGCCTGCTCTACAGACTGTGTCCATTGCGCTTCGTCCTCAAAGCCTTCAATGGATAGCTCACGAACCTGCCAGCGGATAGAATCCAGCTCATGGAACCGGAGGTCCGTCCGGCCTTCGCTGTCCACATCCACGATATAACAGCCCTTTGGCCCTGTTTCCTTGACGCTTCGACCCTGGATATTGCCCGGGTATACAATCGCCGGACAATCATGCAGAATACTTCGTTTATGTATATGTCCCAGCGCCCAGTAGTCATATCCCCGCCCAATCAAGTCTCTGCGGGTGCAGGGTGAATAGGTCTCATGCTGGAGGTCTCCGTCCACATTGCCGTGGAGCAAAGCGATATGGAACAGACTGCTGCCCGGTTTGCGGTTGAAGAGCAGCGCTGTATTCTCCGTCACTTTGGCCGTTGGATAGGAGATGCCGCTGACCACTGCCACCTCCTGGCCATCGCAGCGGCGGCAGGCGATGGCCTGTCCCGGCTCTCCGCTGCCGAATACCGTTACATGCCCGGGTGGTTCCGTATTCAGACGCGGCCCATCCAGCGGGTCATGATTGCCGTGAATCAGATATACTGCAATGCCGTGTCTTCCCAGCTCCCCAAGTGCCTCCTGGAAACGAAGCTGCCCCTGCAAGGAGGCATCGGAGACATCATACACATCGCCGCTGATGACGACAAAATCCACCTCTTCCTGGACAGCTACGCCAACAAGCCGCCCGAGGGCGGCGAAGGTAGACTCCCGCAAATAGGAGCGTATGGCCTGCGGAAGCTGCACCAGTCCGGCAAAACGGCTGTCCAGATGCAGATCCGCAGCATGCAGGAAACGAAATGGAATCATAACCTCACCCCTTCATTCCCTGCTGGTATTGCAGATAAGTTTTTTTCAGCTCATTGGCTACACGCGTCAAAGAGTACTGGCTTTTCGCTTTATCCCAAGCCGAACGGGACAACTCGTAACGGTAGCCAGGATCGCTGATCACCTTCTCCAGCGCATCCGCCAGAGCCAGCTCATCATCAGGCTCAACCAGCAGACCGTTTACACCGTCTTCAATCTGCTCGGGAATTCCGCCCACACTCGTACCGACCAGCGCCAGACAGCTAAGCGCAGCTTCCGCGAATACCGATCCGAAGGCTTCCGCCCGCGACGGGAGCACAAAAATATCAAAGAACGGCATGAACTCTTCCGGATGCAGGGTATAGCCATAAAAAATCGTTTCATTATATATGCCAAGATTCTGAGCCAGCAGCTCCAGCTCTGCACGTGAAGGACCATCGCCAATAATATGCAGCACATACTCAAGATTGCGTTTTTTCAGCTCCGCACATGCCTTGAACAACGTGTCGATGCCTTTGGCCGGAACCAGACGGGTTACTGTAACCAGTTGCGGAATATCATTGTCATGCGGCACAGGCTTAAATCTTTTTTCGTCAAAACCGTTCGGAATCACTCCGATTCTCGAAGGCTGATCAATATAAGGAGCTAAATATTCGGCAAAAGAGCGCGATACCGTCATCAGACGGTCGCTGACATGCTCCAGCTCACGGTAGATCGACACGAGGAACCGATGCTCCAGCCCCCCTTCTACAATGGCCCCATTGAGAATCAGCTCGCGTTCGTAGCTGGAATGCAGGGTCTGAATAAGCGGAACCTCGGGATAAATTTTTTTCATCGCAAGACCTGCAATCGGATGGTGGGCATGAATCAGATCATATTTTTTGCTCATCCGAAGTTTTGTCCACCAGATATAATCCCTGTAGGTCTGAATATATTTCTGCACAACCGGACTTTCGCCATATAGGGTCCAGTCAAAGGTTTCAAAAACGATCTCTTCACGCCCCTTGCCCCGGATTCGCTTGGGCAGCCAGAATAAATCCATCTCCCAGCGGTTCGAACGAAAGCGTTCCTGCAAATGCGGAATCATGGAAGATACACCACCGGGCTGCTCCGGCGGGAAAAATAGCGCTTGCAGCAAGTTCATAAGGACATCCCCTTTACAATTGCCCTGAATACGGTGCGACCCGGCAATTATGATATAGTGATATATGTACATATAAATTTACAGGTACGTTTAGGTCCCATACCTTGATTTTATCGGTATCCACCTGAAACAGCAACTAAGAAGAGCCTTAACACCTATCTAAGATTTTGACAAGAGGAGAATGTCATATGAATGAAGAACGGCTGCCCGCCGCTTACACTGCCCGGATTAGAGAGATGCTGGGGCAGGAGGCGGACGCTTTTCTGGAGAGCTATAATGCGCGGCGGACCCAGGGTCTGCGGTTCAACACTTTAAAAAGCGCCTCGGCTTCAGGACAGGATGCGGCAGAGCATGCAATCTCATCGTTCGGCCTTACGCCTGTGCCCTGGTGTCCCTCAGGATATTATTATGAAGAACCCGCCCGGCCCGGACGCCACGCCTTTCATGCTGCCGGACTATATTATATTCAGGAGCCGTCGGCAATGTCCGCAGCCGAGCTGCTGGCGCCGCTTCCCGGAGAATCCGTGCTTGATCTTGCAGCCGCTCCAGGCGGCAAAACAACGCATATCGCTGCCCTGATGAAGGGACAAGGCTTGCTCGTATCCAATGAGATTCACCCGGAGCGGGCCAAAATACTGGCGGAAAACGTAGAGCGTCTAGGCATCCCGCATGCGATTGTTACATGTGCGGCTCCTGGAGATTTATCCCGCCGGTTCCCGGCAGTCTTCGACCGGATCATGCTCGATGCTCCTTGCTCCGGCGAAGGGATGTTCCGCAAGGACCCCGCAGCGATAGACGAGTGGTCTCCTGGGCATGTGGAGATGTGTGCGGCAAGACAATGGGACATTCTGCAGGATGCCTATCTTATGCTTAAGCCGGGCGGCAGCCTCGCCTACTCAACCTGTACCTTCAACCGTACAGAAAATGAAGAAACGATCCTGCGTTTCTTGGACAGCTATCCCGATATGGAGCTGATTGCGGAGCGGCGCCTGTGGCCCCATTTGGAACAAGGCGAAGGCCATTTCGTTGCGCTGCTGCGCAAAGCCGTCTCAGAGGAAGCCGTGCAGAGCCGCAGCAAACGCGGCGGCGGACGTGGCAAAAATGCCTCCAGGCCGCTTTCCGCCGTCCGCGATGCCTATCAGCAATTTATGAGCTGGGCAGCCGCTGAGCTGCCCGGATTTACCGGCCAGGGCGTACCTCTGCTCTTCGGTGAATCCCTGTATCTGCTGCCGGAGGCGTTTAGTGCCAGCCTGCATACCGGCCTGCTGGAAGGACTGAAAGTGCCGCGCGCGGGCCTGCATGTGGCTCATCTGAAGAAAAACCGGATCGAACCGGCCCATGCCCTCGCCATGGCCCTTACGCCCGAACAGGCGGCACACAGCTATGATCTGGCGGCGGACAGTCTGGACATTCAGGCCTGGCTGCGCGGCGAGAGCCTGGCTGTCCCGCCCGGTCTGCACGGCTGGACACTGGTAACCGTCCAAGGACTGCCGGTCAGTTGGGGCAAGGCCAGCGCGGGACAGCTCAAGAATCACCTTCCTAAAGGCCTGCGGATTCAAAAAGCCCTTGCTGACGAGCAATAGACTGCTGACTCGCATGTGCTTCCAGCATCCCAGCAACGCCGCGCATAAACGCTCTTGCTCGCTATACCATCTTGAGTTCTGCTAAAAGAGAAACCTTGAATGGCCCAGGGCCAATCAAGGTTTCTTTGGTTACGTAAGAAATTGTGGTAGCTCCTTTACCCAAGACTCGAAATTATCAGGCCAGAGGTGCCTCTTCCTCCTTAACTTAGATCTCAGTTTAATTTTGGAAAAGGGGGGGTTATTACAGATCTTGCAATATTTATCACACACAGTTACAGTAATTAATAAATTCTGTAAATTAGATTAATTTAGCCTATTTTCAAGTGCGTTCACCAGCATATCATTAAAGTTAATGAAAGTGTTCATTATAGTGCCGGATGGTTTATCAAGTTCCAAAAAAATTTTATCGGTTAGATCATAACAGTACCAAGCAATATCTGAATCCCCAAAGAAAACGAATTTTCTTTGCCATTCATTTTCATACCATAGATCATTTGTTTCAACAAAACCATTTATTTCATCCTCACTTTGTGAAGTCAATAAAAAATTATCAACCCCGTATATCACCAAACCATTAAAATCCAGTCCATTTACTTTCGTAAGAAACTCAATGAACTCGCTAGGTAGTATTAAACCATCGAATTTATCTTTGATGACCTCCTCCAACTTCTTGAGATCTTTACTAGTTGCCGGTTCATTAAGCTTACCTCCATATCGTTCTTCAATTTTTTGAATTTCAATTAATAAACTATTTAACATTTGCTCACTCCTCCTAATCAAATTATTCCCCTGAAGGATAGATATCTCCCTCTGGAATTGGCCAATTTATCTTTTTACTTTGTCCTGCCTCTAAGCCTCTTGTTAGTTCATTTTGTGCATTTGTGATTACTTTATGGTAGGGGTCATTTTTAATTAAAATTAGATTATCAAGTGAATTCGTACCACCAGCATCTAGTGGTAACTTATGATGAACTTGCCATCCTTTTGGTACAAAGCCATCCCTCATTCTTGCAATATCAGATTCTGATAAACCTGCTTTACTAAGTTTTTGAATTTTTACGGAATCATTCGCAAATTCCTTTAGGAATTTTTTTCTCACAGTACTATCAAATTCTCTACGAAGTTGCGCCGTATCCTCCGGAAGTCTTTTAGTGTATACTATTTCTTTTGTTTTCACACCAGGAAGAGTGACTTTTTCTCCCTTCAATGTACCTACAAAATCATTACCAACTACTCCCGGTTCTTTAATATTATCAAAATCTATCTTACCGTCTTTACTAGCAACGGCCTTATTATAGACGTCTACTCTTTGGGAGTCCGTCAAGCCCTTGAGCTTATCCAGTTCATCCTGAGTGCTGATTCCTGCTTTTCTGCCTTCCAGACTGTCGACTTCTTCGATCGTTCCGTCCGCGAGCAGCACCCAAGGATTAACCTCGCCATACAGACGAATATGTTTCCCCTTGCGCTCCAGCTTAAACTTCTTGAACTTGAACTTCGCAAGAATCCTGCCAAGCAGGGCTTGGAGTTTCTTGACCCCCTTCATGAATCCTTTTTGCAGGCTCTTGATCACGATTTTGCCATTGCGGATGATCATGCTGCCGCTCTTGGAGGCCAGTTTGGCTCCGGTTTTCAACAGGCTCTTGATGCCCTTGGCTCCCGCACCTGCGGCGGCCTTTACACCTTTGGCCGTTGCCGCTGCGCCTTTCTTCATGGCTTGTCCGGTCTTCTTGAGTCCCTTGCCGAGGCCCTTGAAGCCCAGCTCCATCGCCAGCTCAACGAGACCCATCGCCAGTGCTGTTGCCAGCGCGATGGCCGCCGGTTCGATCAGCTTTTGCCAGCCTTGGCTCAGGTACGTGCCGATATAGCCCGAGGCCTGTGCGAGGGTTTGCGCCACGGATACAATCGCCTGCGCTTCCATGACGGTCATGACAATATTCATCAGGACCGGAAGAAAAGCCGTGACCGCTCCGCCTGTGAGAATTTCCGCAGCCACAACGCCGACCAGTATCCCTACAATGGCGGCCAAGAGCTGTAATCCATGGGCTTTCATCCATTTTATTACATATGTTTTGATCTGGTCAAACACCATTTTGGCATTGTTTGCCCGCAGCGATACGCCGTCTGCGATTTTGCCGCCGAGGCTTTGGTTCGCTTTTCCGGTATCAAAATCCGCCATGATGCTATCCATCGTATGCGGGTCGCTGCTGCCCGGAAGCTGCTTGGTTTCGCCGTCCTTGAGGTTCATGTCCTGGACCAGCTCAGGGTCCATTTCGCCCTCTTCGACCGACTCCATTTCGATGTCGTCTGCGGTAAGCTTCTCTTCCGGCTGCGGTTCTCCCGCTTCCTGTTCCTGCTCTGCCCCGCCTTCTGCGGCACCTGCGCCTAGCGGCTTCGAAATGTCCACACCGAGCAGATACTCCCACATCTTGCCTTCCAAATGGCTGAAGGACCGCTTCGCTGCCTTGCCGAGCGCTCCGATCCGTTCCATCACATCGAGGAACACAGCGATCAGGAGGTTGCCTATGGTGGAGATTAGTTTCGTGTAGAAGTTCTGCACAACAGCCAAGGCCTGATCCACTTTGGTAGCCAGGAAGTCCATGACCTGGGTGACTTTCGTTTTGAGCTTTTGTGCGAGCTGGTTGACGGCTTTCACCGCTTTGTTCACGACGCCGTCTATTTTGCTGCAAATCTTGGCTGCAATGCCCGGGAATTTGGCGAACACGACCGAGACCAGCTTTTTGAGCAAATTCCCCAGGCCTTGAATCAGGGTGGTGATTAGCTTGCGGCCCAGCTCGATGATGCCCAGCACGGCTTGCTTCGCCTTTTCAAAAATGAATTTAACCGCTTTTCTCAGACCCTCGAAAATGAAGTTGACCGCTTTCTTGACAACTTCGACCACTGCTTCGAGTTTGTCTTTCACCCAGCCGAGGAACCCGCCTTTCTTCTCCTCCTTGGCTTTTTCTTCTTCATGTTTTCCGTCGGCCTCTTTTTTGGCTTTGCTATAGGCGGTCGTGGCTTCTTGTTCGGCTTCGGATTGCCGCTTTTGGGCTTCGCGTTCCTTTTCGGTGCGCACGGTGTTGATTTCGCTTTTCTTCTGCTGGGCTGCGGCTCCGGCTTGTCCGGCATAGTCGGCTTCGGCGGCATCCAGTTCGCTTTTCCACTCGCCGCGCAGGGCATTCACTTCGGCCTTGGCTCCGGCCTGCTGGCTGAGCTGCTGCTCTTTGGCTTCAGCTTCGGCCTTCTGGATTTGCGAGTGGCTATCCGCTTTGGAGAGCATGACTTTGCTGTCGAATTTTTCTTTTTCCTTGCTGTATTCGGCCTGCTTGGCACCGAGCTGCTTGTTCATTTCCGGGGCCAGCGTCTTGTTCAGGCCTGCGGTCATCTCGCCCGGGATGGCGAGGCCCGGCAGCTTTTTGGCAGAAGGAGCATTGCCGCCTTGCAGCTCTGCGTTTGCCTTCAGGGTCGAGCCATCCGGTTCGGGGAAGATATCATTCTCACCGAACGGGGTGCTGATCTGGCCCATCTCCGCTTGCTTCGCTGCGCCTACTTGCTGCGTGGCTTCTCGGCTGAAGCCCTCCACTTGGGAAGGATCGGCTTCGCCGGTCATGCTGATGCCGGGCGGCTGGGCTGCGGCGGAACGGATTTCGCTCATGATGGCTTCGGGGTTTTCCTCTGGGCCGGAGGAGCCGATGTTCATGCGTTCGAGGTTCCCCGGAGCTGCAGCTCCCCCGGACCGTTCGCTCTTATAGCTCTCTGGAGCAGCGTGCTTCAGCGGCACCGGCTTTCTCCGGGCTTGCAGCACCTTCCCTTTCAGTCCGGTCGGTGCGGGAATGACCGGGAGGGACTGCTTCGCCTTTTGCTTCTGCTTCGCAAAAGCTCCTGCGGAAACGTCAACAGCCTGGGCATAGGCATCCCCCATCTCGGTAGGCTGAACATGGGTGAGCTGATCCAGGATCTGCCCCGGATCTTCGCCGCGGATATTGACCTTCTTGGCCTTGGCCGGGGTTTCCTTGCCGTCCCCGGCTATGGCGCCGAGAGCAGTTCCCAGTGAAGGCTCCTTTGACGCGGCCTGCTCGGCTTTTCCAGACTTCCCTGAGGCGTCCTTAGCGTCCTTACTTCCTTTTCCAGCCATGCCTTCCTTAGCATCCTTGGCATCCTGGGTTTCCTTGCTGCCTTTACTGCTCTTACCACCCTTGCCGCCCTTTGCTTCTTTGCTGCCCTTTGAGTACTCGCCAGCCTTGCCGTCCTTCTCATACGCTGACTGTACTTCAGCCGACTCCGCCGCTGGTTCGCCCGTAGCTTTAGAATCGACTCCTGCTTCTTTCTTCTGCTGAGCAGGTACAGGGTTTTCTTCTCTGCCCAGTGCTCCAGTAGCCAATTCCACAGTGCCTTCTACACTGCCAGGCGAAGCTTTCCCCTTTACAGGGCTTTCCAGCAGATTCTTCTTTAGAAATCCCTTTATTTTCTTGCTTGGCTGCTGCTCAAGAACAGCGCTGCTCTGTTTCACAGCCGCTCGTTCCACACCCTGGCTCCGCCCCTGCTTCTGGGGCTGCGGCTCACTCGCCTGCCGCTCCACTTTAACCACCGGCGCTTCTTCCACCTGTGCAGGTTGTAAGGGTTGTTCGGGTTGCACGGGTTCGGGTTGTACAGGTTGAGCGGATTCCACAGCCTGAGCCCCCTGACTCGCACTGGCCTTATCCAGACCTCCCGGTCCCTTCCCCTCCTGCTTTCCGTCTCCCTCGCTACCCGTCTTTTCCTCTTTCTTACCGTTCTTCTTCAGCTCGGATAACAACTGAACAACGGCGCGATTGCCCAGGATACGCTGGAGCGCCATCTGATCCTCCCGTGACAGCGAAGCCGGGTTCTTGCGGATACGCCGGATAATTTCCACCGGGTCCGGCTGCCGCGCAGCCGCTGGCTTCATATACGTCTGCTCATAGCTGTACGGTTTATGATGAACGGAAGTCTGTTCCTTTTCCTTGCTCACCTTTATCTGAGTCTGCAAGCGGGGGTTCCTCCTCTGTAAAAATCAGTCCTATAGAAGATGTAAATTCCATAGCGTTTTTTACAGCCAGATAGGAAAAACAGCCTTTTTATCGGAAAGGTTCACCCAATCAGCAGTACACAATCGTTCATCGGACTTCAACACAAAAAAGCACAAAACAGAGCCGCCAAGGACTCTATTCTATACTTTTGCAGCCAATACATTATCCATTTATCCGTATCACGACAAACAATACTTAACCAGCGCGTCACGCACCCCGTTGTCGTTGTTAGTGCCAGTAATTACGTTCGCCGCCGCCTTGACCTCAAGCGGGGAGTTGTCCATGGCAATGCCAAGACCGGCATAGGTGAGCATTGAAATATCATTATAATAATTCCCGATCGCCAAGACCTCCTCCTGAGGGATGCCGAGCTGCGTGGCCAGGTTCATCAGCGCGTTGCCCTTAGAGGCATCCGGATGCATGAAATCAACGAAAAATTCGCCGCTGCGCAAAATATTATACTGCTGCGACCAGGTCGCCCACTCGCGCTGTGCTTCATCCAGAACATCTGACTTAGTAAATACCGTAAACTTAACAACCGGTTCGCGGAAATCCTCCCACGCAGGAAGCGACGCCGGCATAACCCGGAAATGCTCATACATAAAGAGGGCTTCTTCCGTCAGGTTCTCCACATTATCTACATACATGTCAAAAGCCGTATTGATATCATAGTGAATATTACGCTCGCGGCAGTATTCAATATAAGGGTCCAGACCACGCGCATCCAGTCCGTAAATATGCAGTACCTCGCGGTCTTCCACACGTACCGTTGCTGCTCCATTGTGACCCAGCACATACCCGGACAGCCCCATCTCCTCCATGAACGGAATTGAATTCTGCGGACTGCGGCCCGTGCAAAGTACGATTAGCCCGCCCTGCCGCGTAACCTCCGCAATTGCCTCCTTGTTCTCGGAGCTGAGCTGGTGATCGTCGTTCAACAGCGTCCCATCCACATCCAGTGCAATCAGCTTGTATTTCATACTCCACCATCCTTGTCACTCTTTTATCTGTTTGAGCTTAGATCATTTTATACAAAAAACGTAAACTGAGGCTGTTATATTAATCAAAGCGGTATAAAATCATTTCCCGGACGTACTTTATTAAAGCTCCGTTCCTCCGCCGCCCAGCAGCTTCAGTTCCCCGGCAGTCAGCTCCCGGCAAGCGCCCGGTGCAAGACTCTCATCCAGCTTAAGACCGCCCATAGCCACACGCTTCAAAAATATTACCTTCTTGCCCACCGCCAAAAACATCCGCTTCACCTGGTGGAATTTCCCCTCGGTGATGATGAGCGAGATCTGCGAATGGGTCACCGTCCCCCGCTCTCTGCCAAGGATAGTTAGCTGCGCAGGCAGAGTCACATAACCGTCCTCAAGCTCCACACCGGCCGCAAAAGCAGCCACATCGGCGGCATCGACTTCGCCTTCGACAGTAGCCTCGTAGGTCTTCGGCACATGCTTGCGCGGCGAGAGCAGCTCATGGGCAAGCTGCCCGTCATTGGTCAGCAGCAATAAGCCCACCGTATCCTTGTCCAGTCTTCCGACCGGAAATGGCTCGAACTGCGCATACTCCGGCTTCAGCAAGTCAAGCACCGTGCGGTCCCGTTTGTCTTCCGTAGCAGACAGTACGCCCGGAGGCTTGTTCATCATGAGATAGATATATTCACGGTATAGCACAGGTTCGCCGTTGACTTCTATCCTGTCAAGATAGGGGTCAACATGAAAGCCGCTGTCTTTAACTACAACGCCGTTCACGGTGATCAGCCCCTGCTTGGCCTGTTTGCGGATATCGCTGCGGGAGCCTATGCCCATGTGCGACAGAATCTTGTCAATCCGTTGTTTTTTTGCAGCATTACCTGATGCGCTCATAGTTTAGGTCCACCTCCAGCCAGCGGGATATTCATTCTTCAGCATGCCGTTCTGCCATTTGGCCCAGCCTGCACTATAGCCGTCAATACAGACCAGAACATACCCCTTGGCGGAATTCCCCGGTTGTATGGACAGGCGTTCCTCAGGGACAGACAGTGTTTCCCCCTTCAGATAGGAGACTGCCTCACTGCCGGCGCCCGGTAACGAGAGACTGCGGATGCTTTCAGCCGGATGCAACGCGGTAGCAAGCGGATGTCCGGGAATAAATCTCCCGCTGCGGACATGTCCCACATACCAGCCCGGGCGGATGGTCTTCAGACCGTCCAGCGCCGCCTTGGGCAGCGGGGAGATATACAAATGATCCCCGAACAGCACCGGATATCCTGCTGGCTGCCAGCCGAGCTGGTCTTTGGCGAATTCACTATACGCCGCAATTGCAGCGTCTTCTCCTCCTGCTCCTGGAAGCTGGCGGCCTTGGGCTCCCCCGCCGGATTTGCCGGCAGATCGGCTGCCTTTGCCGCCGCGCCCGCCTTCTGCCCGCACAGGATGTGACCTCGAAGCAGCTTTGGCGGATTTGCTCCGTGAGGAAGCAGCCAGCGCTTGTTCCTGACCAGCCTGCTCTAGTCTTTCTGCAGGCTCCCCGTCAGAGCTGCCGCTGCCCTCATGGCGGAGCACCGCCATAAAATGGCCTTCGCCTTTGACCTTATGCGGCCACAGCCGGGCGGCACCCGGAAGCCCGCCAAGTCCAAGTGCGAAGGAACCGGTGCCGCCCACGGAAACAAGCGAAAACTCCGGATGCTTGTCCAGGACCCCGCCGATAATTCCTTCATTCTCCTCGGTAGCAAAGGTACAGGTCGAATACACCACAGTACCGCCCGGTTTGAGCGCCGCTACAGCCGACTCCAGAATCTCACGCTGCATAGCGGCATATTTCAGCGGCGTTTCCGGCTCCCACTGCTTCACCATGTCCTCATCCTTGCGGAACATGCCTTCACCTGAGCAAGGCGCGTCGATCAGGATACGGTCAAAAAATCCGGGAAAAGCTGCCGCAATCCGCCCGGGGTTCTCATTGAGCACAATTCCGTTGCGTACGCCGTACAGCTCCAGATTTTTGGCCAGAGCTTTGGTCCGCTCCGGGTGAAGATCGTTGCTGACCAGAAGGCCCTTCCCCTGCAGCTTGGCCGCAATCTGTGTCGACTTGCCGCCCGGAGCCGCACATAGATCCAGCACGCGGTCGCCTGGCTGCACGTCCAGCAGTTCCACCGGAGCCATCGCGCTAGGCTCCTGAATATAATACAGTCCGGCATGGTAGTAAGGATGTTTGCCGGGTCTTGCCCCCTCTTCTGTATAGAACCCTGACGGGCACCAGGGAATAGGTGCAAGTGTAAAAGGGGAGAGAGCCAGCAGCTCCTCCACCGAAATTTTTAGCAGGTTGGCGCGAATTCCTCCATAGGGAGTTTCCTTATATGAATCCGCAAATTGCTCATACTCCGTTCCCAGCATTTCTTTCATGCGCTGCATGAAAGAGCCGGGCAGTTGTGCCGCCATGATTCCGTCCTCCAATAATCAAGGAACACCCCTGAGGGTGCTCCTGTGGTAGCCTTGCTATTCATTACCTTGCTTGCGGCGGGATGCTGCCGGTCTCTGCGGACCGCGGCGCTGCGGATTACTGGGTGTGATCTCCAGCGCTGCAGCAGCAACCGCCTCGGCCAGACCCGGGTCCAGGGGCACAATCGTCAGGTCAAAATAATCGAACGGCTGCTCTGCATAGTTCTCCAGCCTCCGTGCATACTCCTGAGCCTCTCTTGCCAGCCTGGCAAGATCAATGCCAAGCGTCTCTGCGGGATAACGCTGCAGCACTTCATGCGCCCGGTTCAGCATGATTCTGCCGCCGCGCACATTGTGATTGCGGAAGTGATACAACCCTACCGCTACTTGCAGCAGCGCTTTGTAGAGCGGATCGCGATCCTTTGCCAGCCACAGCTCTTCGAGCACCTCATGGCATTCAAAATAATCCCTGTCCCGGTTGAAGTAGACCAGGTAAGCCAGGTACAACGGTTCATAGGCCATCCGGCAGACTGTCCTTCTTGGCGTTCGAGAGCAGCTCCCGCACATGCTCCAGCAGCGATTTCATCGCTTCCATATCCTGCACCTGCCAGAGTTGATTAAAGCGCTCCTGGCTTTCGATGGCTTCATTGACCAGGTGATAGAAATACAATTGATGAATCGCCTTCAGCACCTGCGTTGTAGTGTTCGAATTATCCTCAAATGTTTTTTGCGCATCCAGAATTTCATCACGGATGCTGGACATCTCGCTGTCCAGTATCGAAGCGGCTTCCGCTGCCGTCTTCAGCCGCAGGCGCATTTCATCCGGGAGACTCTCCCGGTATTTATAGTTCAGGGAATGCTCAATCGTTGCCCAGAAGTTCATTGCCAAGGTACGGATCTGAATTTCGGCGAGCACGATCTTTTGCCCCAGGGCTGTCTGTACCGGGTATTTAATAATCATATGGAAGCTGCGGTAGCCGCTTTCCTTATAATTCGTAATGTAGTCCTTCTCGTAGAGGACCTCCAGGTCCTTGCGGGCACGGATATATTCCGCGACTCTGCGGATATCCTCGACGAACTGGCACATAATGCGAATGCCGGCGATATCCTCAATGCCCGTTTCCAGGTCCTCCATCTTCACATTCAAGCGCTTAGCCTTCTCAAGAATGCTTGAGAGCCGTTTTACGCGTCCAGTCACGAACTCGATAGGGGTGTACTCTTCTCTTTTCTTAAGCTCCGCGCGCATTGTTTTGAATTTAACCTTCAATTCTTCCACTGTCTGTTCATATGGAAGCAAAAATGTTCCCCAGTCCCTGACGTCCATCGCCTTAGTCCTCCTGTCCATTCATCCTTCAGTGATGATCAGCACCCACCGCTTCCAGGATATGAGAGAATCCGTCGCGCCGCAGCAGTTGCCGTAGTCCGGCGTGCACTCTGCGGTTAACCTCCGGTCCCTCATAGATGAGAGCTGTATAAATTTCGACCAGGCTTGCGCCTGCCCGGATCTTCTCATATGCGTCCTGAGCGGTAAAAATACCGCCTGAACCAATGATCGGCAGCCTGCCGTCGGTCTGGCGGTAGATTCTGCGAATAATTTCAGTCGAACGGTCGCGCAGCGGCTTGCCGCTGAGGCCCCCTGTCTCGCCTGCCTTGTCACTCTTCAGCCCTTCACGGTTAAGCGTAGTGTTGGTGGCAATCACACCGTCCATTCCGGCTTCAGAGAGCGTATGTACCATATACTCTAGCTCGGCATCGCTGACGTCGGGAGCAATTTTGACCAGCAGGCTTTTGGCGGTACCGCTCTGCACACGCTGAAGCTCCATTTCTTCCTGAACTTGTGCAAGCAGATTCGACAGCTCGCTGCCGTGCTGCAGACTGCGCAGATCCGGCGTATTCGGCGAGCTGATATTGACCACAAAAAAATCACCGTACGGATATAGCGTACGGATACACTGGCGGTAATCCTCATGCGCCGATTCATTTGGCGTTGTTTTGTTGCGGCCAATGTTCACCGCCACCGGAATCCTGCGTTTCCCGAGCGCCTTCAGCCGCTGCGCCATCGCCTCCGCGCCCTCATTATTGAAGCCCATCCGGTTAATCAGCGCTTCGTCAGGCAGAAGGCGGAATAGCCGCGGGCTGTCGTTGCCCGGCTGGCCCTTCGGCGTCACCGTGCCCACTTCCATAAATCCAAATCCTATAGAGGAGAAGCCCCCTACCGCTTCAGCATTTTTATCCAGGCCCGCAGCCAGTCCCACCGGAGTCGGGAAATGCAGTCCGAACAGGTCAACCGCCAAATCGGCCGTCTCGGGAACGCCGTACATCAGACGCATTGCCGCGTTTCCGCCGGGCACAAGACTTGATTTGTTCAGTCCGCCGATGACGAGATGGTGCGCCTTCTCCGGGTCCATTTTAAAGAAAATAGGTTTGCCTAAATGTCGATACAGCACCGTTCTCGCTCCTTCAAAGGGAACCCTTAAGTGATGCAGGTAACTCCCCGATTCTGTAGGTTTCTTCTTAATTTTAGCCGTTTCCGGGGGAAAAGAAAAGTTTTTTACCCTGCACTGCTCCGGAGCGAAACGCCGAGTATAGTATTTTTCTTGTAAACGCATTACAATGTAAGGGTAATCACTGACGAAGAGAGAAAGAGGGATGAACGATATGTCCACAAAACGCAAACCACCCACATTGCAGCAAAAGAAAGAAGAAGTTAACCGCAGTGCAATCCTATGGATCAGTGTCAGTCTGGTGCTTCTGGTGCTTCTGATTCTTGTTTTATTTATAGTAGCAGGAAATTAATCCAGCCAATGGTAGACTTTGTGGGGGTTGGTCTGATTCTCTGGTGCACTGGACGGGAAGCGTTCCTCTGGAAGCAGCGGCTCATCAGGCAGAACCCCCTCTGTAATTTCGACCTTCGTTCCCATCGGCGCCATCGCGAACAGCTCCTCCACATCCTCCCGTTTCATCCGGATACAGCCCTTGGACTCATCCTTGCCAATGCTGTCCGGCTCATTCGTACCGTGAATAGCATAGTTGGTATCCGAGAGCTGCATGCCGCGGCTGCCGAATTCACCGTTATCGCGCCCGTTCGGATTAACCACCTTATCGGAGATTTCGAACTCCCCTTCCGGTGTCCTGCCCCCTCCAAGTCCAACCTCATAGTTCCGCAGAATGATGTTGCCGCTGATCACTGCCAGGCGGTGTTTTTGTTTATCTACAATAATTCTAAGCGGACTGGTAAAAAAAGGCTGATCTGCTGATTTCCCGCCGCCTGACGCCCCTGCCCCATTGCCGCTTCCCTGGCCCGCCGCCGGGATAGCCGACGCCTCTGGCCCGGCAGGCTTCGCCGTAGCTTCTGGAGGCTGCGGGGCTGCCGCCGCGCGCAATGCAGCGAAGTTCTTTTTCATCAGCGGGGTCGTTCCGCCCAGAATATTCTCCGGAAAAGATTTGGTCAGCTCCTGCAGTGCCTCCGGCAACGCGCCTTTGCTGTTCTTGTAAGAGCGGATGGCGCTCGAGAGCACGGCCAGCTCCTCCTGGCTGCGCTGCCATGACCCTGCCTGCTTCTTCAGCCCTCCTGCTTCCGGGGGCGTACAAGCACAGGCAGCCGGATCATAGGACTGGTAAACAACCTTGCCTTCCTTGTCCTTCTCAATTGTAGCGGCAAGCGGCAGATTCTTTTTCCATAGCAGCCATTGTCCCGAACGCTTCATGGTCAGGATAGCTGTCCTGGATGTATCCTGCCCGCTCTGCACCGTCTTGGCCAAGGTCCGGCCCATCGAAGCTGCGTCTTCACCTGTCGCCGTGAAGCCCATTGCCGCAGGCTGCGAAGACTTTACTTCCTCTGATGCCGGAGCCGATTCCGGTGTCGATGCCGGGACGTCCGGGTCCTCCAGCCCTGAAGCCGCATTCGCCGCTGCCGGCTCGCCGGGTTCACCCGTGCTTCCTTCCGGGGCTACCGCCGAGGGTATGAACAGCAGCAATAGCAGCACAAGCGCAAGCATTACCCTATTCCTTCTAAGCTTGGAATCATGCCGCTGCCGCGCTGTATTGAGCAATCCTTCTTCATACTCACGCAGCATTTCCGCAGGAACCTTGCTGTGCTCGAAAGCTTCATATACTCCGCCCGCCTGATTGAAGCAGTAGTTAGCCTTCCCATGCTGGCCGTTCTTATAATATTCCTTACCAAGCAAGTACCATGCCATCTTATTATCAGGGTGCATTTGCACATATGCTTTAAGATGCTGCGAGTTTTTCATCGGGGCCTCCGGGTTATGAGTTACTTTAATCTTTATTAGTTTATATCGGCTGAATCATCAAAAAAAGACATCCCTAGCCGCATTTATCGCAGCAAAGAGATGTCTTTATGGAAATATAAGGACCTGATGGAGGCCACCCTTCATCAGGTCCTTATATTTTGCGCAGATACGAATACCTTAGAGGCTTAACCCTCTTTGTTAAAAGGAGCATCCGCAATTTTGATGGAGTCCGTTGGGCATCCATCGGCAGAATCCTGCAAATCATCGAATAAATCATCGGGAATCGCGGTTACACCACGGTTGCCGTCATTCTCATAGATCACTTCTGCCAAGCCTTCATCATCATAATCATAAATATCAGGGGCCGTCGCTCCACAAGCACCGCATGCGATGCAGGTATCTTTTTCGACCCAAGTGTATTTAGCCATTTTTCCTCTGCCTCCCGTTGAACAATACAGCACTGCAATAGCAGCCTGTTATTTTTCTCATATTAATATAAATGGAATACAATTTCAATGAGTTTTGAGTCCGTTTCCCATTTTGACGTAATATGCAGCTACACTGCCGCCGTATTCAAAAACCGCCTGTTCAGTCATCCGCAGGGTCAACCTCGTGGAGATTGTCCTTCTGCAGGGAGGTCCCGCGCTCCTTGTGGTTGCGCAGACGCGCCGAATGGCTGTCACTGAGCATCCCCGCTGTCAGCACGGCATTCTCGCCGAATTTATTGCGCAGCATGTCCATCGCTTTGGTAAGCGACTCCTTCTTAGGCTGGCGTTCATAATCGAACAGATCCAGTTGGATCGCGGAATCCTCTTTGGGGGTCAGCCCCTGCAGAGTTACACCCAATAGACGAATAGGCTTGTCCCCCTTCCAGTGCTTCGCAAATTGGTCGCAGACCGCCTTGTAGATGTCATCTGCGTTTTCCGTTGGAGCCTCAAGCTGGCGGGAGCGGGTGATGGTCTTCATTTCAGGCGTGCGAATTGTGAGCTGTACACCCGCCGCTACCAATCCTTGCTTTCTCAGCCGCCGCGCTACCTGGTCACTGAGATTCAGCAGAATTGGCCGGGCCTCGGCTAAGCCGACAACGTCGCGCGGCAGTGTCGTCGTATGCCCAATAGACTTGCTCTGCTCCCGTTCAGGGTTCACTTCACCATGATCTATCCCGTTCCCCGCCCGCTTCAGCCATGAACCCATCACGCCAAAATGCTCGACCAGCATGCTCTCCTCCGCAGCGGCCAACTGCCCGATACTGTAGATCCCCAGCCTGCGGAGCTTCTCCGCCGTTTTGCCGCCAATGCCGAACATCTCATTGCAGGGCTTATTCCACAGGACACCCGGCACATCGCGCAGCCGCAGGACGGTGATGCCGTTAGGCTTCTTCAGATCGGATGCAATCTTGGCCAGCAGCTTATTGGGTGCAATGCCGATGGAGCAGGGCAGTCCCAGTTCCTCCATAATCCGCCGCTGAATGGCTTCGGCGATTTCCAGCGGTGTTCCGAATTGGCGGGAGCCGGTAATATCGAGATAACATTCGTCAATCGAGACGGCTTCGAGCTGCGGCGTGTAGCTGTAGGCAATTTGCATGAACGCATTCGAATACTTGCGGTATAGATGAAAATCCGGCTTAATCAAAATAAGCGAAGGACAAAGGCGCAGCGCCTTCTGCACCTGCATTCCCGTTGAGATCCCCTGCCTGCGCGCTGCATAGGAACAGGTTACGATAATTCCCCGCCTCAGCTCCACGCTGCCGGCAACCGCTGTTGCTTTTCCTTTGTATTGATCAGGGTCCTCCGCCTCATGCACAGAGCAATAAAAAGCATTCATGTCCACATGCAAAATAACCCTGCCGCTTGTTGGATAATATTGATCCACATTCTGCACAATATCTACCTTCTTATATTCAGGGTTCCAAAGTGTTGATTTCAGCATACCTCTTCCTCCGGCGGAAGGTCAATAAATCTCGGCCTGCTGTAAAGTTCTTTGTTACATTCCCGCGTAAAAATGCTATAATATAAAAATTCAAACTTCTAGGAGGACTCTCATGTCTAAGTCCATTTCCATCTTCGATACGACGCTGCGTGACGGCACCCAAGGTGAAGGTATCAGTCTGTCGGCGGATGACAAGCTGAAAATTGCCAAGAAACTCGATGATCTGGGCGTTCACTATATTGAAGGTGGCATCCCGGGAAGCAACAACAAAGACATTGAGTTTTTTAAAAGAGTCAAGGAGCTGCATCTGAATGCCAAAATTACCGCATTCGGCAGCACCCGGCGCAAGAACTCCATTACCGAGCATGACGACAACCTGCAAAGGATGATCGACGCCGGTGTTCCTGCAGCCACACTGGTCGGTAAATCATGGGACTTCCATGTGCATACTGCCCTGCAAACTACACTTGAAGAAAATCTCGCCATGATCGGCGAATCCATCTCCTACCTCAAACGCAAGGGCCTCGAAGTCATTTTTGATGCCGAGCATTTCTTCGACGGTTATAAGAACAATGCCGAATACGCTGCTGCCGTGCTGGCGACAGCCCGTAGCGCAGGTGCCGATTGGCTGGTGATGTGCGATACGAACGGCGGAACTCTGCCTTTTGAAATTCAGGAGATTGTCTCTAGCATTGCCCTTCAGCTCCCTGGAGCTTCACTCGGTATTCATACACATAACGATTGTGAGCTGGCGGTCGCCAATGCGCTTAGTGCAATCGGAGCTGGAGTCCGTCAGGTTCAAGGCACAATCAACGGCTATGGCGAACGCTGCGGGAACGCCAACCTATGCTCAATCATTCCCACCCTCCAGCTCAAAATGGGGTATCACTGCATCCCTGGCGATTCGTTGCCTCAGCTTACAAATACGGCTCATTTCATCAGCGAGGTCGCCAATGTGAACCTTCCGGTGAATCAGCCATATGTTGGCAATGCCGCTTTTGCGCACAAAGGCGGAATTCATGTATCCGCAATTCTGCGCGATTCCCGCACCTATGAGCATATTGCCCCGGAGCTGGTCGGGAACAAGCAAAGAGTGCTCGTATCCGAGCTGGCCGGACAGAGCAACGTTCTGTCCAAAGCGCAGGACATGGGGCTCAGCCTTGACCCAAGCAGCGAGCAGGCCCGCAAGGTGATCGACAAAATCAAAACTCTGGAGCATCAGGGTTACCAATTCGAAGGCGCCGATGCCTCCCTGGAGCTGCTGCTTCGCGAAGCAACCGGAGAGGTGAACGAATTGTTCACCTTCGAATCCTTCAAGATGCTTGTAGAAAAAATAGCCGGACATCCTGTAGTTTCCGAGGCATTCGTCAAGCTTAGAGTCGGCGGTGAGAATCTGTATACCGCCGCTGAAGGCAACGGCCCGGTCAACGCGCTCGACAACGCGCTGCGCAAGGCGCTGCTCACCTACTTCCCGCAGCTTAAGGATATGCACCTTTCCGACTATAAGGTGCGGGTGCTGGATGAGCAGGATCAGACCGCTGCGAAGGTGCGCGTATTGATTGAGTCCAAAGACTACAAGGATACCTGGAGTACCGTAGGTGTATCCAGCAACGTCATCGAAGCCAGTTGGGAAGCGCTGGTCGACAGTATGCGTTATGCCCTGCTTGGACAAATATCGCTGGAGAACGGCAAGGAAACAAGCAGCGAGCCCCGCGGACTTGTGAATCACTAATTCCGACTGACAGTTTGTCCTTGTCTAAGCTAAACAAAGCCCCCCTGCAGCCGGAACTTTCCGTGATGCAGAGGGGCTTTGTTTCAGCAATTACTTCATTATTACTCCATTGCTGCTTATCAGGAGCCGGTAAGGGCAATAATTTTCTTTTCCAGCTCATCAGGGGACAGAAAACCGAGAATCACCTCGGAAACCACCCCATTTTTGTCAACCAGCACATTGGTAGGGAATACCACGCCTTTATATTTATCAAACACCTCGCCTTTCAGATCATACAAGATCGGAAACGCCAGCATATACTTTCTGACAAAACGTTCCGCATTCGGCTTATAATCCTGACTGGTTACGTTAATTCCGTAAATATCCAGCACATTGTTGTATTTCAGTGCCAGCGCATTGAGAGCAGGCGCCTCCTTCTGGCAAGGATCACACCACGAAGCCCAAAAGTTAAGCAAGACCGCCTTTTCCCGGGTTCCGCCTACCTTATAGCTGTGGCCGTCTTTGTCCTGCATAGAAAACGCAGGGGCCAGCAGACCCTCACCGGTACCGCTCTTAAGCTCCGGGGCTGACTGCTGCTGAATTGCAGGAACCGCCTCCGGCTCAGGCTTTAATCTATGCTCTACCGCCAGAAAGACCAAAAATACAATAACGGCCAGGACCGTTAGATTACGTTTATTCACAGCTTTCATAGAGGTTTATCCTTTGCAAATGGGATGGGTTTCTCCTATTGTTCCCTCATCAGGCCCTGTTTCAAACCATCCATTATCTGCAAAAAATAAATAAAAAAGAGGATTTCGCCAAAGACGAAACCCTATGAAGAGAGAGGGGTGAACAAATGACAGCATTCCAGGGAAAAATCCAGCCCATAGCGCTGAGTTCCTCCGTACAGCTTGCGCTGGGGAAGCACTTGCTGTCCTGTACTCCGCAGGAGGCCTGCGGAGTGCTGCTGGGTGCTGCCGCAGCGGGCGGCATGCGCATCAACGACTATATGCCCATGCGCAACGTAGCGCCTGACCCGCTGCATGCCTTTGTTCCCGATCCGCAGGAATGGGTTAAAGCACTCTACCTCGATCCCGCCCCCATCGGTTTGTTTCATTCCCACCCGCACTCCAGCCCCTGGCCCTCCACCGCCGATATTCAGGGCCTACCTTCCCTAGGCGCTGAATTCAAGGTGTATCTGATCGGTTCTCCCGGATCAAATGGCAAGGAGCCTCCGCGCTTGAATGGGTTCTATATCGACCGGCAGCCCGGAGCGGACGGAAATCCCAACCATAGACTGCTGCACGCGCCACTCTATGGTCTGCTTAGATAAGCGTACAGATCTCCCAGAGTCTCAATCTGTCGTTTCTGGGAAATCTCACGCATGTAAGATACCCATAATTTAGCCGTCATTTTGGCATCCTCAAGTGCGTTGTGCCGGCCATGAATAGGAATGTCGTGAACGGCGAGCAGCTCATCCAGTGTGTAGTTGCTGCGGTGTGGCTCCAGCCAGCGGGCCAGCATGATTGTATCGAGCACTCTGTGGGTAAGCTGGACCTTGGAGGTTTTCCACAGAGCCGCATTTAAGAAAGACTTATCATGATTGCTGCCGTGTGCCACCAGCACCTGCTGGCCGACAAATGACATGAAATTATGCAGTGCGTCCATCAAGGACGGCGCTGTTGATGTCATCTCTTCCGAAATTCCCGTAAGCTTTGTAATATCCTCCGGAATTGCTGCCTGACAGTTCACCAGAGTATAGAAGCATTCCTCTTCCTTGATTTGCTCTCCCACCACCTTTATCGCACCAAAAGAAATAATCTCATCTCCATGCTGATGGGAAAAGCCTGTAGTTTCCAGATCGAAAATAACTGTCTCCAGTTCAGATAGCGGGGTATGCAGTACTTCAGGGCGCCGCTTCTCTCGCATAAGGGAGCGGATAAATGCCATCTGCTGTGCGGTCTGCTGTGCCGATTCCCCGCCCCTCATGGAAGCGATGGCGGACGGCATTCCGCCCTGTCTGAGGTTGTTCCAGAATCCTCCGCCTTTGTTCGGCTCCTTCATGACTGCCTCCTTTCCGCTGACCGGAGCTGACGCTGCAGTGCCTTGTGCAGACGCCTGACGAGCAGCAGACCTTCCCGCAGCTCAGACAAGAGCTGCTTATTCTTCAGATCACTTTCAGCAATGTAGTCACTGCTGGATAACAAGCCGTCCTGAACGGTATAGGGTGTATTCACACGCATGCGCAGAGCAGTTAAAAAGGCGCGGCGGATATCCTCCAGATGCTGATACTCATTCAGCCCAGCCAGAAGCTCAAGCCGCTTCAGTGTCGAGCTGTCCCAGACACCGTGCAGTAACGATAAATGCCTTACAATATTAACCAGAGGGATATAGACACCATATTTAACATCAAATCCGCCGGCATAATCGCCAAAACGTTCCGTAAGCACCTGCCCAAGCAGATTCAGCGTCGCTTTGTGGCGGACCGTATTGCGGAGCACGGCCGTAGACAGCTTCTCGTTATTGACGAATCCGGCATGAAAAGATTCACGCCACTCTGTGGATAACGCCTCACTTCCGGCTACATGACGCATATCGGAAGCAATAATGAGATACCGGATCGGTTCCCACTCCAGTTGGCTCATCCAGCCTTCCAGTTGCCGCTTCCATTCCGGCAGCGTTTTGCGCCACAAGGGCTCTGAGCACATCACTTTGCCTTCACATTTCTCATAGCCTGCTTCTTCAAGCACATCGGACATCATTGCCCCGAAGGCCTCAAAATAACTTGCTTTATGCCCATCCGGTTCACCTTCAACAATTAGGCCATTATCCTGATCACTCCACAGCGTAGCTTCCTGTCTGCCGGCACTGCCGAAGACAATAAAGGAATAGGCGCAGGGAGGCGGGCCGTAGCCCGCCTCCTTCATCTGCGCCTCACATATGCCGACTGCTGTCCCGGCAATCCGGTCATGCATGGCATTGACCCGGGACATCCATTCCTCGATCGGGATAACGTTTAACTGCTCCAGCAGTACATCTTGACAGGCGCTGCGCCTTGCCTTCAGCTCCTGCGGCGAACCGGCCGTTGTGATGGACAAATATCTTTTATCTTCATTCCAGTCTGCAGTCTCCACCCAAGCCACTCGGTCCGCCTCCCAACGAGAAGTTTATAATTTTTGGGTTTTGGATTCCGAATCTGCGATCAGCTTCATTTGCTCAGGATACCCGTAGGTACCATGCTCACTGATATCCAGACCCATCAATTCTTCCTCTTCAGTTACACGCAAGCCCATGACCAGCTTCATTACATACAGAATGATGAAGGAAGCTACCGCTACGAATACGAATGTTCCCGCTACACCAAGCGCCTGAACACCAAGCTGATGGAAGCCTCCGCCGTAGAATAAGCCGGCTTTCCCGACGAGAGCGCCTTTTTCGATCAGATCAGGCGCTGCGAACAGACCCGTGGACAACGCTCCCCACATCCCTGCAATACCGTGTACGGAGAATGCATAGATCGGATCGTCCAGACCTGCACGTTCCAGCCATTGGGAAGTCATGAACGTGAATGCCCCTGCAACCAAACCGATGATGATAGCAGCCCAAGGTTCTACATATGCGCAGGCACCAGTGATAGCAACAAGCGCGGCCAACACACCGTTCAGCATTGCCGGAATATCTGACTTACCAAAGTACAGCCAGGATGCGATCAGCGCAGCCAGACCGCCAGCAGCCGCCGCAATATTTGTTGTCAAAGCTACGTGTCCGAAGAACCCGCCCATTGGAGACAATGCGCTGCCTGGGTTGAATCCGAACCAGCCGAACCAGAGGATGATTACACCGAGTACAGTGAATACTTGGTTATGACCTGGAATAATCACCGGTTTGCCTTCTTTATTGAACTTGCCAAGACGTGGCTTAAGCAAGATCGTTGCGACAACCGCCGCCGTTGCACCAGTAAGATGGACAACCGTCGAACCTGCATAATCCTGCATGCTCAGTTCAGATAACCAGCCGCCGCCCCATACCCAGTGTGCTACAACAGGGTAGATAACTACGGAGAACAGAATACCGAAAATGATGTATACGCTCAGCTTAGCACGTTCAGCCATACCGCCGGACACAATAGCCAGGGAAACTGCGGCAAAAGCCATTTGGAACAGGAATTTAACGTTAAGGGTTACATCTGAGAACCCGAGGGCATTATCGAAGGAAGCAGCTTGTGTATCCCCACCGTACAAAAACCCTGTAGTTCCGAAGAAGCTATTGCCGTTACCGAAGCCAAGACCGAAGCCAAGAGCCCAGAAACACAAGCTTGCAATAGCCAGTGTCAATACCGTCTTCCCGGCTACGTGACCGGCATTCTTCATCCGGACGGATCCGGCTTCAAGCATTGCAAACCCTGATTGCATAAAGAACACTAGGATAAATGCCAGGAAGGTGAACGCCGTATCCAGCCCGATTTGCAAATCCGGTGCCGCAGGACCATCAGCAGCAAAGGCGCTAACCGGGTAGACCATCAGTGTGATCATGGCCAGGAACATCAATATCATCTTTTTCTTCATACTTTACCCCACTCCCCAATGTTATATTTCCTAACAAAACGTGAAACTCTTAATGTCATTATAATCAGAAGTCAGGTAAATTGACAAGACTATTTTTTTGGATACTTTAATTTATTTATGGAAGCTTACGATTTCCTCACAGTTTAACTTGGTCACCCTAATGCTGCAGATAACGCGCAGATTTACAGGCTTTTGGGACTCTCAAATATGAGAACGCATTCAATCTGCTTCTTTATTTGAATTCAAATATATGCATTTTTATTAATATTCATTAAAAAACAGCATCAAAAACACCTCATCATCAACACATTACATGATGTGTTATCTTTTTCAGGTAACTGAAGTCTCTCGATTAGCGGGTTGACCAATATTGTAAGCACAAAGGATTTGAAGCATTTTTACCCACCTCATAGCATATACCAAAAGTAAGCGTGACGTTTGACTGTATGGTTTGTCTTTTGGTATCATTAAGTTATTCCATATTTTATATAGTAAGAAGACGGCATAGAGAAAAAGAACCGGCTTCAGTTAGCGAGGTGAGATAACTTGGGGATATGAACTTGTACCGGATCGGTGAACTGGCCAAAGCTGCTCGCACCAGTGAGCGGACAATTGATTACTACACCAAACTGGGATTGATTTCGCCAGAATCCAGGAGCATGAAGAATTACCGGCTGTACAGCCATGAAACCCTGATTGCCTTGGAGCGTATTAATCAATTAAAGCAAGAGAAATATACATTGGAAGAGATCAAATCCATGATGAGCAGGTGGAATGAAGCTACCCCCGAAACCGATGTTTCGGACAAACTGGTCGAGCTTGAGATCCACATGCAGCGGCTTGAGCGTGAGGTGAAGGCGCTGGAACCGATCATCAGCGGGTTAAAGCCCGTTCAGGCCAGACGGGCGCTGGCTACGCTGCTTCCACAAGGAGTTGCCTGTATGGAAGCGATCCGGCTTCTGTTGATGCAGGGGCCGCCAATGTAAACAGCTTGTAAATTATAGTGGAGGAATGACATATGAATTCTTTGATGTATCTGTTAGTAATTGTTGCGTTTCTATTCTCCTTATGGGCTCAATTCAGAGTGAAGGGCAATTTCAATAAATGGGCCAAGGTAGCCAATATGAGCGGTATGACCGGCTACGATGCGGCCCGGCGCATGCTTGATGCGAACGGCCTCAGTGATGTTCCGATCGAACCAGTACGCGGCTCGCTTTCCGACCACTACGACCCCGTTCACCGGGTTGTGCGCTTGTCAGAACCGGTATATTATGAGAGCTCTATAGCTGCCATTTCCGTCGCTTGCCACGAGGTCGGCCACGCCATTCAGCATAAAGTACACTATCCAATGCTCACTCTGCGCCACCGGATGTTCCCGGTCGTCAATTTCGCCTCGGGAGTTGCACCATTTATGCTGCTGGCCGGCTTCATCTTCAGTTCTCTTAACCTAATCGGCCTGGGTATCATTTTCTTCTCGGCTGCAGTGGCTTTCCAGCTTGTGACTCTCCCCGTTGAATTCAACGCAAGCAACCGGGCGCGCCAGGTGATGGTGGAGCAAGGCTACATTCGCAACGAGGAAGAACGCGGCGTGGCCAAGGTTCTGAATGCGGCAGCTTTGACTTATGTAGCTGCAGCCTTGGTTTCCTTGCTTGAACTGATCCGTTTAATTGCCATGTTCCTTGGAAACCGTGACTAAGTCTGCAATTCACAGGCATAAACAATACCCCGGAAGGCTACGAGCCAACCGGGGTATTGTTGTTTCTGTCTTTAAAATAGGTCAGCAGGAACGTCCGAAAAGAACGGGCCACCAGCGGCAGCTTGCCGTCGCTGCGGTGAATAAGCCCCACTGTTCTTGTTACAGCGGGTTCTACCACGCGCACCTGTGCCGGCTGCATCGGATTGGTCTGATACAGGGCCATTTCGGGAAGAAGGCTCACCCCCATTCCTGCGGCAACCAAACCGCGTATAGTATCCGTTTCCCCGCCTTCGAAGGCAATCTGCGGCTTAAAGCCAGCCTGCACACAGGCCTGCCATACAATCGGCCTCAACGAATACCCCTGGCTGAACAGGACAAATTTCTCATCACGCAGTTGCTCGAGGCGGATGAGCTTCTCTCCAGCCAGCGGATGATTCTGCGGAAGGATGGCGAATAGCTCCTCTGTCATAACAATATCTCCGGCAATATGCTCGGCACTCTCCGGGAAAGGCGAGATGAAGGCGAGGTCAACCTCGCCCGAGAGCACATCCTTAATCAAGGAGGGATAGGCTCCCTGCTTAAAGCGAAACTTGACAAGCGGGTAATGCCGCCGGAATTCCGCAACAATTGAAGGGATTAGATGTGTCCCCAGGCTATGCGGAAAGCCGATACGGATCTCGCCGCGCTCCGGGTCCAGAAATTCATGCACCTCCGCCACAGAGCGCTCCAGCTCCTTCAGCACGGACTCAACCCTTTTGCAAAAGAGCTGTCCTACCGGCGTTAGCTGCAGGTTGCGGCCTTTTTGCATGAACAAGTCCACGCCAAGCTCCTGCTCGAGCTGATGAATCTGGCGGCTGACCGCGGACTGCGCTACATGCAGCTCTTCCGCAGCTCTTGTAACATGCTCCTTTTGGGCAACCTTCAAAAAATACTGAAGCTGTCTAAGCTCCACATCTCCACCCTCTTCTACCGTCGGCTTTTTTTGAATATGCGGATAATCAATCCATAGAGGAAAAAACCAGCTCCCAATCCGCAGAGATGGGCCATCCAATTCACATTTGGCGTGGCAAAGGACATAATCCCCCCCATCACCAGAAGGCCGTACAGCGTCTTACGGGAGCCCTCATCCATCATTCCCCGCTGTAATAAGGCAATATAAAGAAAGGCGCCATAGATGGCGTAGATTGCGCCTGAAGCGCCTACGGAGACTGTAGCCACATCCACAACCGAACGGCTGCTGATTGCAACCGCCAAATAATTGGCGATGAACCCTCCGGCCAAGTAGAGCAGCGAATAGCGCCACCAGCCCATCAGCCGCTCAAGCGGCGGGGCAAACACCAATAATGCAAAGCAGTTAAAGAATAGATGGGCAAACCCGTTATGCAAAAAAGTCGCCGCAACATAACGCCACAGCTCATCTTTTTCGGGACCCGCATTCAGAGTAGCCCCGTAATCCAGCAGCGTCTGCAGATTGGTTGAACCGCCGTTCGCAGTCAACACAATAAACATGATTACATTTAACAGAATTAAAGTACAGGTTACCGGGTAATAGCGAATGTACCCTTTCCAATTCTCGTACCTTATGAATATCATAGCACCATCCCTTTATGTATCTTGTTCTTGTCCGGTTGGACACAAAGCTTCTAAAAAGATTATAATTTATTCTGGCAGTAAGAATCCAATAATGCAATTCAAGGAGGAACAAGGAAATGACGCAAGAAAGAACAGGCGCAGCCACATTTAAAAGCAGCCCCATCACCCTCGTAGGACCAGAGCTGAAAGCCGGTGATTCCGCGCCAGATTTCGTGGTAAGCAAGAATCTGCTGGAAGACGCATCGCTTAGCGATTATGCCGGTAAAATCAAGCTGATCAGCGTTGTACCTTCTCTGGATACCGGTGTATGCGATGCGCAGACCCGCCGTTTCAATACTGAAGCCGCAGAGCTTGGCGATGAAGTGGTCATTCTCACCATCAGCATGGACCTGCCATTCGCCCAAGCCCGCTGGTGCGGTGCCGCAGGCATTGATCGTGTCATCACACTTTCCGACCACAAAGCGGCAGCTTTCGGACAAGCCTATGGCGTGCTGATCAAAGAATTCCGTCTGGACATGCGATCCATCTTTGTGGTGGACAAGAACAACACACTGGCATATGTCGAGTACTTGCCCGAAATGACCGAACACCCTAACTACGAGGCTGCTATAGCCGCTGTGAAGGAACTGCTGTAATTATCGGGAACGAGCCTAATATATTTGAAAAAAAGCGGCAGAAGGACACCCTTCTCCCGCTTTTTGCATATGGATGAATTTATATTAGTCGATCTTGTATTTGCCCAGCTTCTTGTCCAGCGACTGGTACAACCGCTGAATGACGCGGTAGTTAGCGCCAAGATCGCCAAGCGATCCTCTCGATGCGGAATAAATATCAATCGCGCAACGCACCGGCGTAGTATTCAGCACAGAGACGGTGATATCCAGCGTGCGGCCGAATCCGGTTCTTTTCTCAAGAATAATTTCTCCGACAGACTGCACCTCATGAAGCACCTTGAATCCAGGAATCTTCTTCAGCGTTGAGGATATTTCCTCCCACGCCTTGTCTCTTGAAAGAGTGTAATAACGTGTTTTTAATGCCGGATCTTTTGCACGGTCGCTTGTTCCGTCATGACTGCGAAATAAACCGACCAAGGTTCTTTTCAACGACAAAATACTTCCCCCTCTTCAAATCCCAAGTTCATTACCTTAAGTGTAACATTCTTATCCGCGGAACAAAAGGGCATTGCTCACTTTCTCTATAGATCATCATACATAAAAAGGTGCCCTGTACCCGCAGCAATGCGGGAAACAGGGCACCTTGTCAAAAACAGTTGAAACCCGCCTATGCCGTCCGGCTACAGTGTCTTCTGAACCTGCTATAGCAGGTGGGTGGCCGCAGAAGTCGTTTTTGAATTCCCCAAGTCATATAGACAGGGCTGTTCAGCCGCGCTTCATCTAGATCTCCCAAGACATTATCATTGGTTCAAAACAACGAGCAACCGTAAACGCACATCGCAGGATTTATAGCTATTATATTGCTTTTTGACAAAAAAGTAAACCTGTATGCGCTTTAATTAGTAACGGATAACAATTTCCGTCCACTTTGAACGGGTTTTGTTGTCCCTATGTTAAATCTTCTTTAGATCCTGATCCGTGTTATCCTCATCATCCTGCTGCTCGTCCGCCTCTTTCTCAGCAGCTTCCAGAGCAGCAAGCTCCTCCTCCTGCTTCTTCTTCTCAACCTGCATCTGCAGCTTGTTATACGTAGCATAGAAGTTAAAGAAAGCCAGCATAGCGATCAATGTCGGAATACAGATCACATACAGCACCGAATACCGCAGACCAATATAAGCAAGAACCGCCGAACCGATTAAGGTGGAGAACACACGGATTGGACGGGCGATAGTCAGCAGAATAGAATTGGTCGCCACTTCTTTGAAGGTCATCTGGTAATGAACCACAATCGAAAAAAAGTTGAACATGGAGACGAACAAAATAATCATCAGCACCAGCATCAGTATACCGACGATTCTAAAATTGGCCATTTGAGTCATGTATACGGTCACATCAACGTACATAACAACAAACAGTAAGGTGTAGATAACCCCCCCGAGCATGCTTTTGACATAGTTCTCTTTGTATCCTTGAAAAAAAGTGCGGAACGTGCTGACATCCGTATTGCCCATAACCCATTTACGGACCACTGTAAACAGCGCTGCTGTTGCCGGAAACACAGTAAACGGCGCCAGAATGCCAAGTGCCCAGTTGAGTGTGATCTGCTCATTAGCCCCCCCTGCCTCTGAACCCAGCATAATCATCTTCATCACTGCCATGAACAGAAACGGGACCGAACATAACGCCCACAAAATATTGCTGAAGGCGATGCGTGATATCCACTCTGTGATGCGGTATAAACCGCCCATTGCTCCTTTAAACTCCAATTCCCTTCCTCCTGTCTGTCTCGCGCATACTGCGTACCTTTACTATACCCTATTTGCCCCGGACTTTTCCAGCGCCCAAGTTTACGATTGTTGGGTTATCGTCTACGCAGTCTTAGCGGAGAGTCCATATATTAGAATCGTAGCCACGCTAATCACTCACCTAAAGGAGGTTAACCAAATGTCCAATCCTTGTTGTAACCCTTTTACATCTACCGGCACTATCCTTGTTCTGTTCATCCTGCTCGTAATCATCACCCGCACATTTATCTAATACGGAATTAAAAAAAGAAGACGAGAACCGCCATCCGGTTACTCGTCTTCTCCTTATGAGCAAAACTGCCGCTTAAATGTCGTAATCTTCGCGCTTAGCAGGACGCGTGCTTGTGCTGCTTGGGCGTGTTGACGGTTTGCGGTCTCCGCTGCGTCCGGCACCGGCGTCACGGCCAGCTCCGGAATCACGGTTGCCTTTGTAGCCGCCGCCGTAGCCGCCACTGCCGTAGCCGCTGCTATAACCGCCACGGCTGCCGCTGTTTGCGTTGTCACGGTTGCCACGGTAGCCGCCGCCACTTCCCGAGCCAGTACGGTTGCCGCCATATCCGCCGTTAGGCTTGCGGCCGCTGCGGATGTCATTCTTGCCGCCCCGGCGTTTCACACGAATTGGATCTTCCGGAGTCAATTCAACCTGAGTATCCTTGGTTTCGCCAGTAAGCAGCTTCATTGCTGCAGACAGCAGTTGTACCGAGTCATATTGCTCAAGCAGTTGAATAGCAATGCCTTTGTATTCGTTCAATTCACCGCCGCCTTCAACGACTGCCAGCAAACGTTCAGCGGTAATGCGCTGTTTGCCTTCAATAGCCTCAGCCATTGTCGGAAGCGGTTTGCGGGTAATGCGGTGGCGGGTCACACGTTCAATCAAATGCAGGTGATCCATCTCACGTGGAGTCACGAAGGACCAAGCGGTACCTTCCTTGCCTGCGCGGCCGGTACGGCCGATACGGTGTACATAACTCTCCGGATCTTGCGGAAGGTCAAAGTTGATAACGTGAGTTACGCCGGAAACATCGAGTCCGCGTGCCGCTACGTCAGTAGCAACCAGCACATCAATGCTGCCGTCGCGGAATTTGCGCATTACTGCATCACGCTGGTTCTGGGACAAGTCGCCATGCAGTCCGTCTGCGGAATAGCCGCGTTTTTGCAAGCCTTCGGCCAGTTCATCCACCCGGCGTTTGGTACGTCCGAATACGATAGCCAGATCAGGAGATTCCATATCAATCAGACGGCTCAGAGCTTCAAACTTCTGGCGTTCAGGAACTTCAATGTAGGCCTGATCAATCAGAGGTGCGCTGATTTGTTTCGGGATAACGGAAACATGTTGCGGGTTCTTCAGGAACTGCTGGGCAAGACGTTGAATGTTAGGAGGCATTGTAGCTGAGAACAGCATGGTTTGGCGTTCTTCCGGCACAAGCTTGAGGATGGTCTGGATGTCTTCCATGAAGCCCATATCCAGCATTTCATCGGCTTCGTCCAGTACAATAGTCTGTACGTCATCAAGACGGATGGTCTTGCGGTTAATGTGGTCGAGAAGGCGTCCTGGTGTACCAATAATGATTTGCGGTTTCTTCTTCAGCCCGCGAATTTGGCGGCCGATATCCTGTCCGCCGTAGATAGCCAGCGAACGAAGTCCCTTGAAACGGGTAAGCTTGCCGATTTCTTCAGCTACCTGAATAGCCAGCTCGCGTGTAGGCGTCATAACCAGCGCAAGGATTTTTTCTTCTTCACGGGCAATCTTGGAAATGAGGGGAATCCCGAAAGCGGCGGTTTTACCTGTACCGGTCTGCGCCTGTCCAATCATGTCCGATCCAGTCAGTGCAATCGGGATGGCCTGCTCCTGTATAGGTGTTGCTTCCTCAAATCCAAGCTCCAAGATTGCTTGTAGCACTTTTGGCTCCAAGCCGAATTCTGCGAATGTTTTCAAATTATTCATGCTCCTTCTATATAGTGGACATTCCACATGCTTGTCTGTATTCTTAAGTAGCGGTAAACACACTTATAGGCTGTCCAATCATGCCGGATTCTCTGCATGGTTTAGCGTGCGCGTTTGGGACCAAAAGCTGTCCTTAGATCAGGCCACTCAAATCCGCCTGAACAATTGTAATTTCGCATCCTAAGCAATGCAAAAATACCATTGTAACGTCCTACTCAAGAATATCCTATACATTATATCACAAACCCCTTTAGGAATACCAGTACATTCCTTTCTTTCATTATTTACATTTAAAGACAGAGGTGAACCTGCTTGTCAAGCTTAAAGCAAATCGGTAATTATTTGGCTGTCATCTTCGGTTCGGCGATGATAGCCTGCGGCTTCAACCTGTTTCTCATCCCTCACAGACTGCTCAGTGGCGGGGTATCCGGTCTCGCCATGCTGGTGGGTTATTTTACACCGTTTAACATCAGCCTGCTGTACCTGCTCTTCAATGTGCCTTTGCTGGTGGCAGGCTGGTTCCAGCTCGGCCGGAGATTTATCGTCCTCAGCATTCTCTCTGTAGGTGCAACCACCTGGCTGATGGCAGTAATTCCCACAGTAACTGTGGCATCGGATATGCTGCTGGCCTCTGTCTTCGGGGGAGTGCTTGTGGGCGTCGGTGCCGGAATATCCTTCCGGGTAGGCGGTTCCTCCGGCGGGTTCGATATTCTCGGCTCCATAATCACGCGTTACCGTGACTTCCCTATCGGCAACGTGCTGGTGGGATTGAACGGGCTGGTAATTCTCACCGCAGCTTATTTTGACAACAACTGGAATCTGGCGCTTGCTTCTATGGCATCCATCTATGTCAGCGGCAAGGTTGTTGATCTGATCCACGTCAGTCACATTAAGGTTACCGTATACATTGTAACTACCCGAACAGACGAGTTGCTGCAGCAGTTGCTCGGGCTTCAGCGCGGGGTCACAAAGATCAAGACAGAAGGCGCTTATTCTCATGTGGAAAGGGACATGCTAATGACAGTGACAACACGTTATGAGCTTGCAGAGCTGAAGCGGATCATCAGAACGAGCGATCCTCAGGCTTTTGTCAACATTGTGGAAACGGTCGGAGTCATGGGCTCATTCCGCAAAAGGTAAACTCTCCAAAAGAAATGTGCATATAATGCGCATATCTTGAATTTATGATATATTAGAACCACGCAGGACCCTTAACAATTTCATGAAGATTGTGATTTACCCTCTTTTTTCCAAGCACTTCGTTTTCCGGGTGGACCTTGAATTTCAATTCAGTTCGATTCGAAAAAGGAAAGGGTGATTTTTGTGGAAATGGAAACGGTAAAACTGTCAGCAATCGTCATGAGATGGTATCCGGATATGATGCCTTTTCTAAAACAGGACGAATTGAATTCCGTAATCGTTCTGCGTGACGGTCTGAGTATTCTGGAGCCTGCTGATGCCATGGATATCATCCATTACAGCATTTGCGAGCATCAGAATTCTGCGTATCTTCATTAAGCAAGCGCCAGATGTCAGTTTTGGATAGTTGCCGCTTTGGATTCGGCCACGCGCCGGCTCCAGGCGGCATTTACTTTTTCAGGAAGAGTTGTGAAAAATCCGTACATCCCGTGCGTATACAGCAAGAGCGGTTTTTACAGTCAAAATTACAGGGATTGTTACAAGTCTGTTCTTTTTGGAAGCTGCCGTTCCTTTATACTTAACGGGAATGTATATAAAGGGAGAGAATAACGAATGAACATCACCTGGGCTTTACTGATGATGGCTCTGGGAGGCGTTGGCGTTCAGCATAATGCGCAAGATGCCGATGTGGCAGCCGCACTGCAATCTGCCTCGAATCCCCCCATTGTCGCACAACACAACGAGAATTCTGGCACAGCAGCACCTTCATCAGACACTGCGGGAGGCAGCGCAGCACCTGCACCGTCTCCGGACTCCGTGGACTCGCCGGGAACGGATACCGCTTATGCCGATCCACAGCCCGATGCTCCGAAAGTTAAAGGCATATACGTAACAGCGTACAGTGCCGGAGGATCCCGAATGGAATCTCTGCTCGCCCTGCTCGACAAAACCGAGCTGAATTCCATGGTCATTGACATCAAGGACGATGCCGGGTACATCACTTACAAAACGGATAACGTTGAGCTTCAGCAAATGGGCCATCCACAGCCCTTCATCGGAGATATAGGCAAGCTGATGGCTCGTCTGAAGGCGCATAATGTATATCCAATTGCACGAATTGTTGTCTTTAAAGACTCCGTGCTGGCCAAGAAAAATCCGCAGTTATCCTTTGTAAATCCGAACGGCTCCGTCTGGACCAATAAAGGCGGCGACAGCTTCGTTAACCCTTATAATCAAAATGTATGGAAATACAACGTAGACATTGCCAAGGAAGCCGTCAAGCTGGGCTTTAAGGAAATCCAATTTGATTATGTCCGGTTCCCTGAAGGCTTCGAAAAACGCGCAGATACGCTGAAATATACGAAAAGCGACCGTCCACGCGTCGAGATTATTTCCGATTTTGTCAAATATGCCAGATCGGAGCTTGCACCGCTTGGTGTCCGTGTATCGGTTGACATCTTCGGTTATGCCGCGTCTGTCCCTGCTGCGGAGGGGATCGGCCAGGATTTCGTTAAGATATCAAAGAATGTGGATGTCATCAGCCCGATGGTCTACCCGAGCCATTATTCAACCGGGTGGTTTAAGGTAAAAGATCCCGACAAAAATCCATATGCAACCATCAAAGGCTCTATGGTCGATACGCACAAAAAGCTGAACCCACTTGGCAGCCGCAAGCCGATTATCCGGCCTTGGATTCAGGACTTCACTGCAAGCTGGCTTGGAAGCGGACATTATGTCAAATACGGCAAACAGCAGGTTGAAGACCAGATCCGCGCCATGAAAGAGCAGAACGTTGATGAATATCTGCTCTGGAACGCCAACAACCGCTACACACCAGGCGTAGATTACGAAAAATAGAGTACAGCAATTATCTCTCACTAACATAATCATTATAGAATGAATAAGAACCCGGCATCTTGCTGGGTTTTTTATTGGGGATTATCCTCAGTAAAGAAAATATGGATAACGAGGCATGCGCTAATGATACAAACTTATTCAATCAAGCAAAAAACCGGACAGTTCCTTCATATTCTAATTCCCATTCTTATTACACAAATTGCATTGTCAGCGATAACCTTCTTCGATACGAACATGTCCGGCAAATATGGTACAAGCGATCTGGCGGGCGTAGCCATTGGCACCAGCCTGTGGTTTCCGATTCAGACTGGCCTCAGCGGCATTCTTATGGGTATGACACCGATCGTCTCCCACCTTGTCGGCAGCAGGAAGAACAAGGATGTGGCCTATCAAGTGACTCAGGGGATATGGCTCTCACTACTGGTATCAGTACTTGTACTGGTCATCGGAGGCTTCGCTCTAAATCCTGTGCTTAACTTCATGAATTTGGAGCCGCACGTACGTGATATCGCCTTCCGTTTCCTGTGTGCTATCTCGGTTGGAGTGATTCCCCTGTTCGGCTATACTGTAGTGCGCAGTTGCATTGACGCTCTGGGACAGACAAGAGTATCCATGCTCATTACACTGATTGCGCTGCCGGTGAATGTAGGTCTGAACTATCTGCTCATTTTCGGAAAATTAGGCTTCCCCCGCCTTGGCGGTGTAGGGGCCGGAGTGGCGTCAGCCATAACCTATTGGGTGATCTTTGGCATATCATTGCTCATTGTTTACCGTTATGAACCCTTCAAAAGCCTGCAATTGTTCCGCAGATTCTACGCAATGTCTTTGCAGAGCTTCAAGGAGCTGCTGAAAATCGGCGTGCCTATCGGCTTCTCTATCTTTTTTGAGTCCGCGGTTTTCTCGGCGGTAACGCTCCTCATGAGCCGCTTCGATACGGTGACTATCGCCGCCCACCAGGCAGCGATTAATTTCGCCTCAACGCTGTATATGATTCCGCTCAGCATCAGCATGAGTCTGACGATACTCGTCGGCTTTGAGAGCGGGTCCGGCAGATTAAGAGATGCCCGCCAATACGGGATTTTGGGAATCAGCTCGGCGGCTGTGCTCTCTCTGGCTACGGCACTAGTCCTGCTGTTCGCGGGGAACCATGTTGCCGGTCTATACTCGGATGAGCCTGAGGTCATTGCACTAATCCAGCATTTTCTGATCTATGCGATATTCTTCCAGATATCCGATGCCATTGCTACCCCCACACAAGGAGTGCTGCGGGGATACAAGGATGTGAACCCGGCCTTCATCATCTGTTTTGCAGCCTATTGGGTTATCGGTCTTCCTACTGGCTATTTCCTGGCTACCTATACAGATCTGGGGGCTTACGGCTACTGGATCGGACTGATCACGGGTCTCGCTATAGGGGCCATTCTACTCCTGTCCCGGCTCGTCAAGGTGCAGCGGCGGTATGCCTTCCTCAAGTCAAAGAGTGTATAACCGCAACAAAAAAAGGAACAGCGCAGTTCATTCTGCGACTGTTCCTTTTTTGTTAATTCATAAGCAGCTACAAGGCTGCAATGATTTTATTGAGAAAGACGGGATGCCAATTCATAAAGCTCTTTGTCAAAGTCTTTTTTGGTGTTCACAACCAGGTCGATATCCGTAAGCACCAATTCACCCTTAATGATTCCGCAAGCTTTGTCGGATTGACCTTCAATCAGCGAACGTACGGCGAAATCTCCCAGGCGGCTGGCCAGATTGCGGTCTGCTGGAGTTGGTGTGCCTCCGCGTTGAATATGTCCCAGAACCGTAACACGCGCATCCAGAGAAGCGTGGCGGTCCTTCAGCGCTTGAGCCACATCTTCACCCTTGCCCACACCTTCAGCAACAATAACAATACTATGGCGTTTGCCTTTGGTAAAGTTGTCGCGCATCCGGTCAGCTACCTCATTCAAATCATACGGCATTTCCGGCACCAGAATCGTTTCCGCTCCGGAAGCAAGGCCTGCATGGAGGGCGATATCTCCGCAGTGGCGTCCCATTACCTCTACGATGGATGAACGTTCATGGGAGGACATTGTATCACGGAGCTTGTTGACAGCATCAACAACGACTCCTACCGCAGTATCAAAACCAATGGTGTAATCCGTGAAGGAAATATCGTTATCAATGGTGCCCGGCAGAGCCATGGTGTTGATGCCCAGCTTGCTGAGTTTGTTGGCGCCTTTGTAAGAGCCGTCTCCACCGATAACCACCAAACCGTCGATACCCATTTCATTCAGGATATCCGCACCTTTTTGCTGTCCCTCAGGTGTCAGGAACTCCAGACAGCGGGCAGATTGAAGAATGGTGCCCCCGCGCTGGATGATATCGCCGACACTGCGCAGATCCATCGGGAAGATGTCCCGGTTCAGCAGGCCCTGGTATCCGCGCTGGATTCCAAACACTTCAATGCCGAAGTAGATTGCACTGCGCACAACAGCGCGAACTGCGGCATTCATGCCCTGCGAATCTCCTCCACTGGTTAATACTGCGATTTTTTTTACGTTTGCCATCCTGTTTGTTCCTCCTTAAAATTGTGCATCTAATACATATGCTTGCGTATCCAACGGCTGTTCACGAAGAAGAACAGCCTTGTCAGCGGACTTCTTCTCATCAGACGTTTGGATACAGAGCGAACCTCCCGCTGTTCGCTGACTTTCGGATCGGATAAATAAAGTGCCAGCAGCCCCTCGATGACCATGCGATGCATTGAGGTCTCCGGAAGATTCCGGACATCCCTGCGGGCCCACTCCACAATAGAAGCAATCCGATTCAGCATGGTATCAGTATCGTCATAATAATTGCAGAAATTGAGGTCTCCGCCAGCCCGGTCTTCGTCCTGGTCAATCAAATAATCCAGCATAATGTGCAGTCCACATAGATGCGGAAAATACGCAGCACGAATCGAAGCCGATGCCGATGTGCTCAGCTTGGGGTCGCATGAAGCCAGAAAAAGCATAAACACGCCCAGGGTAGAACCTGTTGCGGCCGCAAACTCATTCCACTGCAGGTGCGGAGCACGTTTCCCTTCTGTCTCCCACCATTCCTTCAGGGCAGCTTCCCGGAGCTCTGGTCGGATGTGCTTATAAACCTGCAAATCCGTATACAGAACAGCCAAATCATGTATTTCTGCAGCCGCCGCAGCGTACCCCGGCAAAAGCGAGGTCATCTCCTGGCATTTGCGGACAAGTCTGTGCAAGTATCCGCCGTCGTTCTGCTCGCTGCGCAGCGCATAATAATTAACAAGCTCCGCCCCGGGATTAATCGCATCCAGCATAGATTGATGCAGCAGCCTGAAATCGGCGGGGTCAAGCGAAGTGCTGCGGTCACACAGGTTGTCCAGATAATCACTGATCGTTTGATAAGCAACAATTAGCGGAATCAGTATATGTCTCATCGACAAATTGCCGGCGGCATAGATCCCGCCGCCTTCGCAGTGAAACTGTTTGGTTTCAATGCTGGCAAGCGCTTGCTTCCGTAGCTCGGGATCGGGAATCCCCTCCGCATCTTCACGCCAGATATGTAGACATTCCCGCACTTCCGGCAGCACGTACTTGTAGACCCTGTTCATCAACCCAATCGGGCCGCGAGGGCTAAGGTAACGGCCTTGCTCAAATTCATTCAATGACAGTGCCTCCACATTGTTGTCTCCTTATCCAAATCATCATTATTATAATATGATCACCCACATTTGTACAAACAACAAAATCACTTTCGCAAAACCAGTGAAAGATTCTGAAATACGCCATTTTCCTCAAACCTAGCTTCCATTGTGTATGATATACTAGGCGTATTTCATATTCGGAGGAGTGCAATTTCATGTATTCAAGACGGACCGGCGGCCAGTACAGCGGTCAGAATTGGCTGCGATCCTTTATGTTCACGGTTTATGGCACAAGTGTGCTGATCGTTTCATATTTTCCGTTATTTTACACCCATTTGGGCTTCAGCAACCAGCAGGTGGGTGTCCTGTATTCCATCGGGCCGCTGATTTCCATACTGTCCAATCTGTTCTGGAGCATGATCAGCGACCGGCTGGGCACGATCCGGAAGATTATGGCTATTTTGCTGGCAGGACAATTAGTAACCGCTTTTATGTTGGCAAGGGCTGAGGATTTTTCAACTGTTGTGCTTATTTTGTCCCTTTTATATTTCTTCTATTACCCGATATTTCCTCTTGCAGATACGATGGCAATCAAAATCGCCCAGCGCCACGGGCGCAATTTCATTACTATCCGTGTATTTGGCTCGCTGGGTTACTCCTTTTTCGCGCTTACCATTGGATATGTGCTAAGGGCAACAGGAACATCCTCAAGCATCGCAGTCTGTATTGTAATCGTTGCAGCCGCCTTGCTGATCACTATAGGTCTGAAGGATGTCAAACGGACTGAAGATGACTTTCCAAGCTCCCGCAAATCTACAGCCAAGCCACCCAAGGGCGAAGGGCTAAAGCAAATTTTGCTGCAAAAGGAAGTGCTGTGGTTTTTCGGCAGCGTGTTCGTGCTTGCCGTCGGCTATAGAATGAACGAAGCCTTCCTTACTATCAGCCTGAAAGAGATGCACGCCGGTGATGAGATCGTCGGCTGGGCGCTGCTCGCTTCCGCACTGAGTGAAATTCCGGTTTTTTTTGCCCTCAGCAAATACGGCGATAAGTTCAAGGAGCTGCCGCTGCTCGCTTTTGCCAGCCTGATGTTTGCTCTGCGCTTTCTGTTCATGTCCCTGGCTAATGATCCCGTTGCCGTTATCGCCATACAGGCCATGCACAGCATTTCGTTCGGCACATTTTATGTGACGGCTGTCCGTTACATCACGCGGATCATCCCGGATCATCTCAGGGCAACAGGCATAGCGATCTTTACTGTCGCCTGGTCCAGCGCATCCGGTCTGCTCAGCGGCACATTCGGCGGAGTGATCTATGAGAATGCCGGACGCACAGTTTTCTATATTGTGGCTATGTGCTTGTCACTGCTGGCATTCATCGGTTTTCTGTCCAAACACTTGCTGGATGATGATAGAATCGGGGCTGGGCGCTATTTCCGCAAAAAGGGCAATTAACCCGGGATTGTCCCCGGGTCCTGCTTGAGCATATTCACAGACGCGGCTGATACATACACTACTGGTGAAAATATCAGCCGTATCTGCATGCACAGCTTAACAAGAGGAAACGGCTACGCCGTCTTTAAAAGGACGGTATCCGTTTCAGCGTGAACTATATACATTCTTATATTTGAACAAAAAAACACAGTTCCCGAAAGAACTGTGTGCTTTGAATTGCTGGTTACCACTCATGCAAGTGCTTTCCATATCAAATATATATTGGGACTGACAGAACAACTGTCAAGCCGTTTCTTATAATTTAACTACGTTAGCTGCTTGAGGACCGCGGTTACCATCAGTGATGTCGAATTCTACTGCTTGACCTTCATCCAAAGTCTTGAATCCGTCACCTTGAATTGCTGAGAAGTGAACGAATACATCTTCGCCGCCTTCTACTTGAAGAAAACCATAACCCTTTTCTGCGTTAAACCATTTTACTGTACCTTTCAAATGAACAACCTCCTAAAAATACCGCCATATATGACGTATGCTTACATTATACCCCAACTCTGCCTGCAAAGCAATCCATCATTTCCCTTCCCGCGTGATAATATTTGCTTTTCACTTCCCCTCTGCGTTATCATTGACCCAAAAGCCAAAAATCGCCAGGGTGGTAATGATAATGATCAAAAAACATGAAATATACAAAACAGATAAGTGGAATATGATGACAGTGGAGGTTCAGGGCCGTTATATTGTCCTGCGCGAGATTTCCGACCAATGGGGAGAAGAAACACATACCTTTATGAGCCGTCCGGCCATGATGGAATGGGTTAATAACCGTTTCAACAAAGAATCATATAAGGATAATGAAGAAGAGTACAAAAACATTATCGCTGCCTTCAAGCAGGTATAGCTATGGGTAACGAGAGTCTCGCTATATTTGTAGTTGTAGTTCTCTGTCTCGGAGCAGTTCTGATTATGGGCAAGGACAAGGTGCCCCCCCGCCTGAAGCGGGGGATGGCGCTGACTGCGGTCATATTGATCGCCTTGGCTTTTATCTTCATTATTTATAGCTTTCTCGCATAACTTCCACGGCATAGGGCAAGCAGAAACGGCTACGCCGTCCTTCAAAGGCCGGCATCCGTTTCAGCGAGAAATATAAGGATAAAGTATAGCGTGAAGCTTATACTTTCTTATATTTTAAATAATCAGGATCTGGCAGGGCATACTAAGCCGACCTTAACGATCAGGAGGCTGCCGTCAATGTCCTTTTTCACCAAGTCCCTCCCGCTTCTGCTTGCCTTAAGTCTGCTGCCGGGCGATCCCGCAATGTCAGCAGCACCGCAGAAGACTATGCCTACTACATCCCATCATCCGAGGAGGATTTCTATGGAACAGTTATTGAAAAGAAGTGAAGTACCCGCCGAAAACCGCTGGAAGCTTGAAGACATGTTTGCCTCACAAGATCAATGGGATGCAGAGTATAAGGAAGCAAAGGAGCTCATCAAGAGCGCTGCAGACTTCCAGGGCAAGCTGGACTCCCCTGAAGCGCTTAAGAAGTGCTTTGAACTGGATGATAAGCTGTCCCTGCTGACCGAACGCCTCTATGTTTACGCGCATATGCGCCAGGATGAAGATACAGCCGCACCGGTCTACCAAGCGCTCTCCTCTAAGGCGAAGAAGATTGGCGTTGAAGCAGGAGAAGCCTTTTCTTTTGTCACACCGGAAATTCTGGCTCTGCCCAATGAGAAGCTCGACCAGTTCATCGCTGATCCCAGCCTGTCCGATTATACTTTCACTTTAACGGAAATGAAGCGTGAGAAAGCGCATGTCCTCTCCAAAGCGGAAGAAGCGCTGCTCGCACAGGTGGGCAATATCTCCCAGGCACCGCAGACGATCTTCGGCATGCTGAACAATGCGGACCTGAAATTCCCTAAGATCAAAAACGAGGAAGGCAAGGAAGTGGAGCTGACGCACGGCAGCTACATTCAGTTCCTGGAGAGCCCGGATCGTGAGGTTCGCAAGAACGCTTTTAAGGCGGTCTATGAAACTTACGCCAAACAAAAAAACACAATTGCTGCCACACTGAGCGCCAATGTGAACAAGAATGTATTTTACTCGCGGGTACGCAAATACCCTTCCGTTCTGGAAATGTCGCTCTATGGCGACAACATTCCTAAGGAAGTGTACACGAACCTGATCGACACCATTCATGAGAGCCTGCCGCTGATGCACCGTTACATGAAGCTGCGCCAGAAGCTGCTGGGCGTCGACGAGCTACATATGTATGACCTGTTCGCACCGCTGGTGGATGAATACAAGCTGGACATTACCTTTGAAGAGGCCAAGAAGATTACTAAGGAAGGTCTGAAGCCGCTCGGCGAGGATTATCTGGGTGTGCTTCAAGAGGGCTATGACAAGGGCTGGATTGATATTTATGAAAATGAGAATAAGCGCACCGGCGCCTATAGCTGGGGAGCCTACGGCACTCACCCTTATGTGCTGCTCAACCACAACGACAATCTGAACAGCATGTTCACCCTGGCACATGAAATGGGCCATGCCCTGCATTCCTACTATTCGGACAATGCGCTGAAATACCGCGATGCGCAGTACACGATTTTCCTCGCAGAGGTGGCTTCCACGACCAACGAAGCGCTGCTGATGGATTATCTGCTGAACAAGTCGACCGATCCGAAGGAAAAAATGTATCTGCTCACGTATTACGCCGACCAATTCCGCACCACCGTGTTCCGGCAAACAATGTTCGCGGAATTCGAGAAGATCATTCACCAGCGCGCCGAAGACGGCGAATCACTGACTCCGCAGGATCTCTCAGCCATCTACTATGACCTTAACGTCAAGTACTATGGTAAAAGTATGGTTGTGGACAAGGACATCGAGATGGAGTGGGCGCGGATTCCGCATTTCTACAACAGCTTCTATGTCTATAAATATGCTACCGGCTTCTCGGCGGCAACCAGCTTCTCCAAGCAGATTCTGGAGGAAGGCAAACCGGCGGTGGACCGTTACCTCGGCTTCCTGAAAAGCGGCGGCAGCGACTATTCGATCAATATTCTCTCCAAGGCGGGAGTCGACATGTCCTCTCCTGAGCCGATCCGCGAAGCTATGAGTGTGTTTGAGAGCGTGATTGAGCAGATGGAGCAGTTGACCAAATAAGGCATAAAGCTTAGTATTACCGTAATCCCCTGCCCGGTGCGGGCAGGGGATTTCTAATGCCACCACGTTCAGAGGAGGAAGTTATTTGAAATTGCAATGGTCACTAATATTAGGTCTGATCTTCGCCCTGCTGACAGCCGTATTTGCAGTTATCAATGTAGATCCGGTTCAGGTTAACTTTTATTTTGATCAAGTCAGCCTTCCGCTGATTCTGGTTATTCTCGGCTGTGCGCTAATCGGCGGAGTTATTGTCGGTTCCTACGGAATTTTCCGCCAATATAAGCTGCAGAAGCAAATCAAAGTGCTTACGGCAGAGCTGAATAAGCTCCGTGATGCGGGCAATGCTCTGGACGATCTGCCGAACCAAAAGGACAGTCTTACCTCGAACAACCTGCCCGAGCTCTAAGATTATACAAAGAACAGGAGGACTATACCTTGCTTACCATTCAACCTAATGAAGATTACATTTTATCCATATTAAAAAAACTGCTCGATACCCCCAGCCCCAGCGGCTATACAGCACAAGTCATGAGTCTGGTCGCTGAGGAGGCGGCAGCGCTGAACGTACCACTCAGTTGGAACGAAAAAGGCGGGGTTATCCTCACCGTTCCCGGTCTCGATCCTTCGCGTACCATTGGCATCAGCGCCCATGTGGATACGCTCGGAGCTATGGTGCGTTCGATCAAGCCAAACGGTACACTGCGCCTGACCTCGGTCGGCGGCTTTACGATGAACAGCATCGAAAATGAGTATTGTGTCATTCATACCCGCTCTGGCTTAACCTACACGGGTACCATTCTGACGAGCCACCCTTCTGTTCACGTGTACGCGGACGCGCGGGACTTCAAGCGGGCAGAGGAAAATATGGAGGTCCGCATCGACGAGCTGGTCTCGACCAAGGATGATGTGCTGAAGCTCGGCATTTCCGTCGGCGATTTCATCTCCTTCGATGCGCGGGCAGTGATTACCTCAAGCGGGTATATCAAATCGCGCCATCTCGACGATAAAGCCAGTGTTGCCGCATTGCTCGGCCTGCTGGAAAGCATGAAACGCGAAGGCTGGAAGCCGCTGCACAATCTCTCCCTGCTGATCTCAAATTACGAAGAAGTAGGGCACGGCGCAGCCTGGATTCCCGGCGAGATCAGTGAGATGATCGCCGTCGACATGGGTGCTATGGGCGATGATCTGAGCTGCAAGGAGACCGATGTCTCCATCTGCGCCAAGGATTCCTCCGGCCCTTATGATTATGCGATGACCGGCCGGCTGATTGAGCTGGCGAACAAGCTGGCAATTCCTTTTGCGGTGGATATTTATCCGCAATATGGCTCCGATGCCTCCGCAGCACTGCGGGGCGGGAACAATATCCGTGCCGCGCTGATCGGCCCGGGCGTACATGCCTCCCACTCCATGGAGCGCACCCACAAGCAAGCCGTGTTGAACACGGCGAAGCTTCTCGCTGCCTATGTGGGCGGGAATTGAAGCCGGCTTCGGCAAGAAGTGGCGGGCATGGCTGCGCAAGCCGTACCTGATTGCCGCAGCCGTTCTGCTGGCGGGGACAGCCATCACCATAGCTGTGGTGCTGCTGGCTCATCCGCATAAGAAAGAGGCCTTTGACGGCCTGCCTCACAAGTACAGTTATTTGCAAGCGGATAGCCCGGGCAAGGCCAAGCTTCACATGATGCTGGTCGCGCCGGAAGACATCGTGCTGCGCAAAGCCGGCACGCCGCTGCGCCCGATTGCCGCATACGGGATTAACGGCGGCTTCTTCTATGGCAGCGATCTCCTGTCGGTGGCCATTATGAATGACAGCCCGGTGAACGGAACGCCAAGGGCTTATGGCTCTGGCTGGTTCAACGCCAAATATCCGCGTGGAACGCTCGTTTGGGATGGAGCCAGCGGGACATTATCGGTACAGGTTGTCTCCTCTGGAGACGAGCTGGAGGTCAGTGACCGCGGGCATTACTGGGCGCAGGGCGGCATCAGCATGAATCTGCAGCATGAGGAGCTGTGGCAGGCGGCTGCAACCGCAGAGCATCTTCCCCTTGCGGACGATCAGCGGATGCGCTCAGGGCTGGTCTACGATCAGGACGGGAAGCTGTGGCTGATCGTCACGCAGGCGCGCTGTACGGCAGAGGAATTCCGTACAGCCATTCTGGAGACCGTCCCCGGCGAGGGGCGGGAAGGCATCTTTCTCGACGGCGACGGCTCCTCTCAGATGAACGCCGATGAAGCTGTGCTGACCGGCGATTCGCGCCCGGTCGTGCAGATGATTGCCGTGGCGGGAGCAGAGCAGCCATAAGATGTAGAGCTGGGGTACGGATTCAGTGATCTTGTGCTGAAATTCGTACCCTTTTTCTCTATTAAGGAGATTCAACAGATGAAGTAGCTCTGCTCTAGCCGCATGTCTGATACCGGGGATCGGTATTTTTTTTATCCCTGTTGAGAATCCGCAGCGTTGTTCCCGACTTGGCAATAAGATAACGGACACTCTCCGAATCTTCTTCCTCTATTCCATCCACCGACAGAACGGCTGTCAGCCTGATTCGCGTAGCATTTCGCCCCGTTACTCTGATGCGCAAGGGAATAAAGGGAATGATGCCAGTGTCGCCTACAATAACGTAAAGCCTATTGTTCCTCGAAACCGTCTGCAGATTGCAGAACATTCTGCCACTCATCGCGATTCCCCAGTATTTCCGGAAAGTTGCAATCACTTTGGCCCTTGTGCTGTATTTCAGCGGCAGCCGCTTATACTCTGCCCCGCCTACTGTAATAACCCTGTTATCGTCAGCGGAATCATACACATCGAACCAAACCCTCTCCGCTGCGGCGATGAAGGCTTTGAGTTCACTGTCCGTTTGGGTTGCTCTCACCATAAATATCTCCTCCTCGCAATATAGTATTACAAGCTTGGCAAAGTGCTTGTGTACTGGTCCACGAGAAGGCAATCATTGTAGGGTATCAAACAGAGCAACAGATAAAAGCCACTGGACAAGCAGAAACGGCTGTACCGTCCTTTAAAGGATGGCACAGCCGTTATGACTAAATAAGAGAGCGATTTATTTCCACATCTGCTCCAGCTTATCCGAGTAGAACAGAAGGGCTTTCCGGTAGCTGGCGATGCCTTCGTCTGAGGTAGTCTCTGCTAGCAGCGTCAATAGCAGCTTCATTGCTTCACTATGCTCGCCCAGGTTATGCAGTGTCATGGCAAGGAACACAGCAAATTCCTTATTCTGCGGAAATTCGCGGATGCCCTGCTCCAGTACCTTCCTTGACTGATCGTATTCCCCCAGCGTTCTGTAAGTACTGCCAAGTCCGAGCAGCGCACCCATGCGCGGTTCCGGGGGCAGGCCGAGTGCTAAGGAGCGCTCATAATAAGGAACAGCCTCCCATTCCAGGCCCAGCACATCATGGGTCCAGGCAAGCTGATAATGCAGCTCCGCATTGCTTTGATCCTCTGCCAGAAGCTGAAGCAGCAGACTTCTCGCTTCTTCGGCGTGACCGGCACTGCGCAGGGCGACTGCGGTTTCCATTGAACGTGTCATCTAAGCTTTCCCCGCAATTTTCTCAGCCAGCTCATTGAGATACGTCCAGCGCTCCATCAGGCGCTCCAGCTCTGCTTCTCCCAGCCGCTGCTGCTCTACCAGCTCCTGCAGCCTACCCGAGTCAGCAAAGGCCGCCTCCATCTGTGTGCTAATGTCTGCAAGCTGCTGCTCAGCCAGCTCAATTTGCTCGTCAATGCCTTCGAATTCCCGCTGTTCCTTGAAGGTGAATTTCAGCTTCTCTCTAGGCACAGAAGGTGCCGACGCAGCACTTTGTCCCTGCTCTGGCGTTGAGCTGCGTTTCCCGGTTCCCTCCTCCTTGACGGCTTCGCCGCCCCGGGCCGGAACATTCTTCGCCAGCCATTCCTCATATTCACTGTAGTCTCCGACATGGAGCCGGATGCTTCCATTCTCAAAAGCAATCAGCTTATCCACGGTCCGGTCCAGGAAAAACCGGTCATGGGATACGGTGAAGACTACACCGGGAAACTCCTCAAGATAATCTTCCAGCACGGCAAGGGTGCTGATGTCCAGATCGTTGGTCGGCTCATCCAGCAGCAGCACATTGGGCGCACCCATAAGTACCCGCAGCAGATACAGCCGTCTTTTCTCGCCCCCCGAGAGCTTGGCGATTGGAGTCCACTGCATCGCCGGAGGGAACAGGAACCGCTCCAGCATCTGGCCCGCTGTAATGACGCTGCCGTCGGCTGTGCGGATAATCTCCGCTTCCTCCTTAATGTATTCAATGACCCGCTGGGTATCATTCATCTCCTGGTGCTCCTGTGTGAAGTACCCCAGCTTGACGGTCGCTCCTAGCTGAACCTCGCCGCTATCCGGCTGAAGCTTGCCGGCAATCAGATTCAGCAGCGTAGATTTGCCGCTTCCGTTGGGACCGACAATCCCTACCCGGTCCTGCGGAACAGCGATGTAGGTCAGATCCTTGATCAGCGCCCTTCCGTCAAGCGCCTTGGTCAGATCCTTGAGCTCGATGATTTTCCGGCCAAGACGTGCCGAGGCCACGGAAATATCCAGTTGACTGGCCGAAGCAGGTCCCTGGTTCTCCTTCAGCTTCTCGAAGCGGTCAATTCTTGCCTTCTGCTTCGTGGAGCGGGCTTTGGCCCCGCGCCGAATCCAGGCCAGCTCGGTGCGCAGCAGATTCTTGCGTTTCTGCTCCGCCGAAGCCTCACGCTCCTCGCGTTCGGCCTTCAGCTCCAGAAACCGCGAGTAGTTCGCTTCATAGCGGTACAACTGTCCGCCATCGAGTTCCAGCATGACGCTGGCTACCCGTTCGAGGAAATAACGGTCATGCGTCACCATCAGCAGCGCGCCGCGCCGTTTCTGCAAATATTGCTCCAGCCAACCCACGGAGTCCGTATCAATATGGTTGGTCGGCTCATCCAGAATAAGCAGCTCGGACGGTGTGATCAGCGCGGCCGCCAACGCCACGCGCTTGCGTTGGCCCCCTGAGAGTGTCTCCATCCGTGCATCGAACCGGGTGATCCCAAGCTTCGTCAACACCGTTTTGGCCTCGCTCTCCAGTTGCCACGTGCCTGCCGCGTCGATGGCTTGCCCAATCCGCACCAGCCTGCTCTCCAGCTCGGGGTTGCCTGGGCTTTTCTCCAAAAGAGACATTGTTTCCATGTATTCCCGCATTGCCGCAAGCTCCGGCTCGTCTCCGGCGAAGACCTGCTGCAGCACGGTATTGTCCGGCCCATACGGCGGATTCTGCGCCAGATACTGCACCCGCACTGCATTTCCGATGGCGATTTGCCCGTCATCCGGAGTATCCAGCCCGGCGATAATCTTCAGAAAGGTTGATTTGCCCGTACCGTTCACACCGATGACACCAATCTTGTCCCGATCATCCATGCCGAACGACGCATCACGGAACAATATTTTCTCCCCATAGCTTTTGGAAAGATGTTCCACGGTCATAATATTCATGCTCTGTCCTCGCTTGCCTTATATTTTGAAACCGGATTCTGTTACGGCTTACGATCCTCCGGTTGATCTCCCAGTACCACGTTCAGGCTGCCGATTGCCCCCCCGATAAAAAGGCCTGCGGCAAATTTCGTCCGTTTGTGCGCATCCTCCTCCTTAAAGGAGGGATCGAACAGAATGTCCATCTTGAGCCGGTCCAGCATGCCAATGTACGACTGCGCCATCAGTTCCGGCTCGAACGCTCCGCCCTCCAGCAGCACCTTCACCACGGCCTGCATGTACTCTTCCATAAACAGCGCCATATAGGCCACCAGCTCAGGGTTGTTGTTCGGTGCCCGAAAAAAAAGCTTCGTATGCTGCTTGCGCTCATAATAATAGAAAAGATGATGCTCCGCAATCACCCACAGCTTCTCTGTCAGGCTGCCGCAAGCAAGCAGCTTGCCCTCAAGCTGCTGAAGGAAACCTTCACAGTCGCGGCGTGTAACAGCCATGAACAAATCTTCTTTATTCTTGAAATATAAGTACACCGTGCCTTTGGCAATGCCCGCACGTTCCGCCACTTCCGACATCTTCGTTTCGTAGAAGCCCCCTGAACCGAAGAGCTCATAGGCAGCATCCAGTATGGCTGTATGCTTGTGTATGGATGCACCGCTCACCGGTTCACCTCCTCAAAAGTTGCGAGTCTAAATTTACTATGCATTAACAACCTGGCGGCTGATCCGTCAAATGCTGCCGATCACCAGGGCCACTATGCCCCCGAAGATTGAACTGGCCGCATTCACCGCGTCATTGTCCATCCAGCGCCAGCCCCGTGCGTACACGGTAGGCTGCCCGCAATGCCGCGAGGCCTCCACCTCGCGGCCGCACACCGTGCAGCGGTTCATCCGCTGCACGGTTGCCCCCAGACCCGAGTCGGCGAACGCGCCGGCGAGACCGCCCAGAAGTCCTGCCAGCGTAAGCAGCAGGAAGGAGTGGTCCGGCATGCCCGAGGCTGCCCGCAGCAGCCAGGAGGCAGCGCCGATCAGGGCGCCGCCTCCTGCTGCGGCCAGGGTTCCCGGCAGCGAGACGCCACCGGAGGTGCCGGTTGGCAGTCTCCGCCCTGTCAGCACAGAGCGGGGCGGCTTCTTGGCGAGCGTGCCGATTTCTGTAGCCCACGTATCCGAGGTTACAGTAGCCATAACACCGATGAACAGATAGCCCCATATCTCCAGAGGATAAATGGCGTTCAGCAGCACCAGCAGCATGCCCAGGCCGCCGTTGGCGAAGACCTGGCCTGCGTCCCGGCGTCCAGTTTTGTCATAAGTGGCTTCCAGCTCCGCCTTGTTCTCATGATGAAGCTTCGAGAGCAGGCTGGAGGAAATGAAGAACAGCAGCAGAATGCCGAACCAAAAAGCATTCCCTGCTCCGAAATAGATCGTTCCCATCACTACCGCCGCCAGCATGCCGGAGAAGCTGAGCGACCGCTTATAATAAGCAGCTCCCGCTACCAGCAGAGCACCGCAGAAGCCGATCCCCCATTGCAATACTTCAATTACCGCCGGCATCGCTAACCGATCAGGCAGGTACCCAGCAGGGTATCGCCCCAGTAGAGCTCAAACGAATCACCAGACACGACAGGTCCTACTCCGGCAGGCGTACCGGTATAAATGATATCATCTTTGCCGAGTCCATAGCGTGAGGCAATGAAATCCACAATGTTTTGCAGCGAAAAAATCATATTCTTTACATTACCGCGCTGCACCTCTACGCCATTCTTGCGCACAGTGAAGTCCGTGGCTTCCAGTTCCTCCGTTTCGGGAAATGCAATGTATGGAGTCAGCGGGGCTGCGTTTTTGAACCCTTTTGCAGGTGTCCAAGGCAGGCCTTTCTTCTGCAGATCATTATGCACATCACGCAGGGTGAAATCGAGGCCGAGCGCCATCACATCCACAAGCTCCTGCACGCTCATTCCAGGCACGTAGTCCCGCGCAATCCGCAGAACAATCTCACCTTCATAATGAATAAGCCCGGCATCCTTGGGGAGCTGAATGACCGCCTTATCAAGGGGAACTGCCGCATGGGACGGCTTCAGAAAGATCAGCGGCTCCACCGGCACCTTGTTGCCCAGCTCCTCGGCATGTTGTCTATAGTTGCGTCCAACGCAGTAAATATTGTTAACATCAGCACACATTCGTTCTTCAGCTCTCTTTCCCGCTCTTATAGAGTTCATTTAGACTTCCAGAAACGTATCGCCCCAGATATCCGGACGGTTGGTACAAATCATTATATCCGAAGACATCTCCGCCAAACGGCGCATTTCCTTGGCTTTGTTCACCGTCCAGGCCATAATCTTCACCCCGCGCCCGGCTAGCAGCTTCACCAGCCCCGGATTCAGCCGGTCGTAGCTGATGGACAACAAGGAGCAGTCCAGCTCCTCCAGCTTCCCCGCCGGGTCACCGGATCTGGAATCGTAGATCAGTCCAGTCTGAAAGCCGGGGTCCAGATTTTTGCTCTGCTTCAGTGCCCCGGCATCAAATGAGGTCAGCACGACCTGATCGCGCATGCCGGCCGAATGGACAAGATCAATAACCGCCTTCTCCAGGCCGGGATACATCTCTCCGCTTGTCTTCAGTTCAATGTTCAAGTGCAGCCTGCCGGAGGCCAGCGCAAGCACCTCATCCAGTGAAGGAACGCGTTCTCCGCGAAAAGCACGCCCTTTCCAGCTTCCCGCATCAAGACGGCGGATGCTCTCGTAATCCATCTCCTTCACCTTGCCGTGCCCGTTAGTCGTCCGGTCCAGCGTGAAATCATGGATCACTACGGGCACGCCATCCCTCGTAAGCTGCACATCAATCTCGATCCAGCGGACAAACGGCAGAGCCATTGCCATGCGGACCGCAGCGAGCGTATTCTCCGGGGCTTTACCGGAAAATCCGCGATGGGCCACACACATATTCTTCATCATATGAGCACCTCTATCCGCCGGCTTGAACGACGCTGCCGTCATTGCCGATCTTCACCCGACCCGAGGACAGCGTTTCAACCTTATGCAGCAAAAGCTGTCCGTCCACCTCATTCATCGGCACCGGCTGGCCCAGCTCGGCATCCATCGGATTCAGCTTCAGCGAGCACTGGCCTGTAATATTGCATTCTGCCTGAAATATAGCAGTTTCCCAGGTAGATTTAACAGAGGAACGCGTAAAAATAAAATTCCCTGTGCTGTAAGCGATCCACTTGCCCTTGTATGGCTCTATTCCCTGCAGCACATGCGGATGTCCGCCCATAACCAGATCTGCTCCCGCATCAATAAAGCTGTGACCCAGCGCCTGCTGTGTCTTATCATACTGCTCCATGCGCTCTTTGCCCCAATGCACCACGACTACCACCAGGTCGGCTTGTTTCTTGGCTGCGGCGATGGCCTTCAATGCTTCTGCACTGTCATACACCGAGGCAACTCCCGGCTTGTTCGTTCCGGCCATCCAGTCACTGCGGGGCATCACACGCGTGAAGCCCAGCAGGGCAATTCGGATACCCTGGCGTTCAAAATACTTGGCAGTGTATGCTTCTGCGGCATTCGCGCCGCCCCCTACATAGGGAATACCCCGGCCGCTCAGATGGCTAAGAGTATCCAGCAGCCCCTCTTCCCCTTGATCAAGGGTATGATTGTTAGCCAGATTAACCGCGTCTACGCCCGCTGCCTTCAATGAATCCAGCGCCTTCGGCGCTCCCTTGAACACAAACTGCTTATTTGCGGCGCCGACACCGCCGGTGGTAATCGGCGTCTCCAAATTGAGAATGGTAAGATCATCCTGCTTGAACAGCCCGTTCAGAGCGGCGTAGGAATAATCGTAGCCCTTCTTCTCCAGCAGCTCCCCGACCTTACCTGAAAAGATAACATCCCCGGCAAAATTAAGCTTAACCGTCTTACCGGCGGCGTTCTTCGGCAGTCCGGAAACAAGACCGGCAGTTGCCCTCCCGCCCGCGGCTGCATCATCCGCAGGGACCCTGCTGGCTACCGGTGCCTCTGAAGCGCTAACCTCCCCCGGGGATGGGGATGGTGAAAGCTCCGGAGAAGGCTCCGAAGTTTGCTCTGGCGAAGGCTCCGGCGCCAGGGTTGCCGCAGCTTCAGGCTGAGCGGTGGTAGTGGCGGATGGCCCAGCCGCCCCGTTATCCGGTGTAGACGAGCTTACCGCTTCCGCGGCTGGCGGCTGCAGTTCGCCGCTTCTACCGTTATCGCTGATAAAGTAATAAGCTAGGAGAGCAGAAATCAATAATAGCAGACTTACATTCAACCATATCCAGGCCGTTCTGCGCCTTTGTCTGCTTCTGCGCTTCTGCTTTTGTCTGGAACGTGATCGCGGCGGATACATGGTACACGCAAATCTCCTTTACCCGTAAATTGTTTCTATTATAGCATAAGTCGGACTCCCTCCTCCAAATAGACAGAGCCCAGCCTTCAAAAAGAAAACGGTGAAGCGCCCCCCTCTCCGCTTCACCGTTAATTCTATTCCGGCACCGCCGCTGGCTCCTGCTGCCTGAGGCTGCCCGCCGCGCTCTCCGCCGTCAGCTTGGCATGCTTGATGCAGTCCGGCATGCCGATTCCGTCGTAGCCGGCTCCGAAGGCATACACCCCCGGCAGCTTGCGGGCAAGTTCGCTGCGCAGTCCGGCAATATTGGCCGGATGGCCTACCGGATATTGCGGCATGGAATGCTTCAGCCGGGTAATCTCCGTAAACAACGGATCGGCAGTGATGTCCATAATCTCCTTCAGATCCTTGTGCACCAGACCCGCCAGCGCTTCATCTGGAAGCCCGACGTTCTGTTCATCCCCTGAACGCCCGACATAGCAGCGCAGCAGCACCCTGTCGTCGGGGCTTGTATGCAGCCACTTGGTAGACGTCCAGGTACAAGCTGTAATATTGCGGCCTTCTTTGCGCGGGACCAGGAAACCTGAACCGTCATATTCCGTAACAATGTCCTTCTTGGCAAAGGCCATAACCACATTGGCCACCGATACATAGTTCACAGCGTCCAGCGCCGACACATCCACATGGGGACGAAGCAGCCCGGCTGCGGCATAATTCTGTACGGTGACGTACACATCGTCCGCCTGCAGCCGTTCTCCGTCATCCAGCTCCACTTCATAGCGAGGGGAAGCACCACCCGCCGAAGCCGCTGTGCCAGCTCCGGCACCGCTCAGCAGATGTAACGACTTCACACCCGTTCCGGTCCGCTGCTCCACATCATGCAAATCGTGGATCAGCGCCTGAACGAGACTCTGCAAGCCTTTACGGAAGGTCAGAAAGGCGCTCTTTTTGGTGCCGGTGTGTGTTTCAGCCGGCTTGCGCCCCGCAGTCATCCCGCGGATCAGGCTTCCATATTTGCGCTCCACCTCTCCGAACTGCGGGAAAGTGGCCTGAAGGCTAATCTTGCGCATGTCGCCGGCATAAATGCCAGCCAGCAGCGGCTCGGTCATATTCTCCAGCACTTCGGTACCAAGGCGGCGTTCGATCAGCTCACCCAGCGATTCATCCTCAGTACTGCGGCGCGGCGGAATCACGAAATCCATCATTGCCCGCAGCTTACCGCCGAATGTAATCAGTCCGCTCTTCAGAAACGGCTTCAGCTCCGTGGGAATGCCCAGCACAAGGCCGGCCGGCATCGGATGCAGCTTCCCCCGCTGCAGTATGTACGTCTTCTTGGCATTCGGGTTGGTAGTCACCAGCTCCTGATCAATCCCCAGCTCTTTGGCCAGGTCGCTCATTTCCGTTTTCCGGGCTAGAAAAGAATCTGGACCCTTCTCAATCACAAAGCCCTCACGGTGCAGCGTCTCAATCTTGCCCCCAAGTAACTTATCCTTCTCTACCAGAACAATATCCGGCTGAATTCCGGCTTCCCGGTAATATTTGCGGACATAAAAAGCGGCGCTGAGGCCGCTGAGGCCTCCGCCGATTATCACTACCTTACGGGCTCTGCCGGTCATGACTGGCTCACCTTCAGCTCTTTTGCCGCAGTTTGCACCACATCGCTGAGCACCGACATATAGGCCGGATCGCTGTTGAGGGAATCAATCCGCAGCAGCCGCAGATCCAGTTCAGAGGCCAGTGCCTGGGCTTCTATGTCGAGGTCGTACAGCACCTCCAAATGGTCTGACACGAAGCCGATTGGAGCTGACAGGACATATTTCACCTGTGCCTCACTAAGCTCACGGAGCGTCTCAAGGATGTCGGGACCGAGCCACGGCTGGGCTGTGCGGCCCGCGCTCTGCCAGGTGAATTGCCAGGAGGTTACTCCCGCCTGCTTGGCAATGGCTTCAGAGGTTGCCAGGAGCTGATCACGGTACGGATCACCCATGGCTAGAATCCGCTCAGGCAGGCTGTGCGCGCTGAACAGCACCCGAACCTCCCCGCGCTTCGCCCCCGTTTCCTCAAAGAGGTCCAGCTTCGCTGCCACTCTGCGGCTAAGCACATCTATCAGCTCAGGGTGCAGGTGATAGCTCTCCACGAATGTCATTTCTATTCCGCTGGCTGCAGCTTTTTCCTGTGCCCGTTTGATATAAGTGCCCACACTCATTACGGAATAGTGCGGCGCTAACACAATACCGACAGCTTTGGTAATGCCATCCTGCAGCATGGCCTCTACACCATCTTCAATAAAAGGGCGGGCATGCTTCAGTCCCTGGTAGCAGACATACTCCACATTCTCTGCGTTATGGCCGCTGTTCAGCGCGTTCTGCAATGCTGCTACTTGACGGTCCGTGTTCTCCCGCAGCGGAAAAACTCCGCCGACGATAGCCTCATAACGATCCTTCAGCTCCTTAAGCTGCTCTGCGGAAGGCGGATTGCCGCGGCGGATATGGGTGTAGTAGGCCTCTACGCCCTCCAGACTTTCAGGCGTGCCGTACGACATCACCAGTACACCAATTTTTGTAGTCACGGTTTTCATTCCTTTCTGTTCTTAAGGGCTGCGTTCGAATAATCATGTATATACTCCGTCAGCTCTCTTAGCGTGTCCAGTGAAGCCTCAGGAAATAATCCATGCCCCAAATTAAATATGTAGCCCGGCTCCTGAATGCCTTCATCAATCAGCTCTTTGGCCCGTTCCTTCAGCAGCTCCATCGGTGCTGTCAGCAGATAAGGATCAAGATTGCCCTGAATGGCAAAGGCTCCGCCAGTCCGGCGTCTGCCTTCACTGAGGCTCACACGCCAGTCAAGGCCAATGACATCAGCCTGAAGCTTCGTGAGGCTTGGCAGCAGTTCCCCCGAGCTTACACCGGGAAAATAGATCTTCGGCACATCAAGATCGGAAAGTCCGGCAAAAATACGGGAAATGGTCGGCAGCACATATTGTTCGAAATCACGGGGGGCCAGCGCACCGACCCAGCTATCGAACAGTTGGAAGGCTTTGCCGCCGCTAACGACATGGCTGCGCAGATAGGCGATGACCATATCACCGAGCTTTTCCATCAGCTTGTGCCAGACCTGGGGCTGGCTGTACATCAGTTCCTTGGTGCGGTGATAGCTCTTCGAAGGCCGGCCTTCAATCAGATAGCTGGCAATCGTAAAAGGCGCACCGGCAAATGTAATCAGCGGCACGTCAAGCTCCCTGTCAAGAATTGCAATCGTCTTCAGAATGTGGCTTAGGTCGCCTTCAACATCAATTGGCTTCAGTCTGTCCACATCGGCTGCGGTGCGGATCGGATTCTCGATAACCGGTCCGATGTTCTTGACGATATCAAACTTGACCCCAAGAGAAGCCACCGGGTTCATGATGTCGGAGTACAGGATAGCTGCATCTACCCCCAGCTTGCGGACAGGCATTAGTGTAACCTCCGCCGCAAGCTCCGGCTGCGCACAGATTTCCAGCAGCGAGTATTTTTCCTTGATTTTACGGTATTCGGGATCGTAACGACCAGCTTGCCGCATGTACCATACGGGAATATGCTCCGTGTCTTGCTTCTTGCATGCGCGGATAAAAGTGTCATTGTAGGCCATGATAAGATCTCCATTAGATTTAATAGTTAATTAAGTAAACGCTTATCACTTATTATGCTCTTTTTAAAAGTTCGGAACAACCGCCGTACCATCAAGGGAATGACAATCCAATGACATTACTATGACAAGTGTTGCAGTGATTGACTTGAAATATATGATATACTGATAGAATGTCTTTTTTTGCGAGTCTATAATCATTTATTCTCTTGAAAGGAAGTGAAAGCACTTTGAAGAATTGGGAGACCTGGAAAATCAACCTCATTGTGCTTTGGTTCGGCCAATTTCTGGTCAACGCCGGAATGACTATGATTACCCCATTCTTGTCTTTATATCTGGCCAAAGACCTGGGAGTCCAAGGCAATTCGCTCGGGATATGGGCCGGACTTATTTTTGCCGCGAACTTTATGACCTCATTTCTGTTTCAGCCGCTGTGGGGCAAGCTGGCCGACAAATACGGGCGCAAAATCATGCTGCTGCGCTCCAGCTTCGGCATGGCGCTGGTCATTGTGATGATGGGCTTCGCACAGACGCCTATGCAGCTTCTGCTGCTCCGGCTGCTTAACGGAACAATCTCCGGCTTCAATCCGGCCTCCATCGCGCTCGTCTCCGGCAACACGCCAAAGGAGCGCATGGGTTTTGCCATGGGACTGATGCAGTCCGGTTCTGTTGCCGGAACCATTCTTGGACCGCTGATCGGCGGAGCGATGGCTGACTGGATCGGGTACCGCCCGATCTTTTATATCGTGGGTGCGCTCCTGTTCGCCGCCTCCCTGCTGGCGCTGTTCCTGGTCAAGGAGAAGTTCGACCGTACCCAGGCCGCCAAGGTGCCGCAGGTTTCTGTAATGGAAGGCTTCAAGGAGCTGGCCAAAGTCCAGCAGCTTCCGGCATTGTTCGGGGTAACATTCCTCCTGCAGTTTGCCATGATCAGCCCAATGACCCTGCTTCCGCTGTATGTAGAAAAGCTGCACGGCTCAGCGGCAGACATCGCCTTCTGGGCCGGGGTAGTCAGCGCCGTTACCGGCATCTCCAACATGCTGGCTTCGCCGCTGCTGGGCAAGCTTAGCGACAAGGTCGGCGCTCACCGCATCTTGACCTACGCGCTGGTCGGCGCTGCCGTATTCATCATTCCCCAAGCTTTTGTAACCAGTGTCTGGCAGCTCATCGCCGTCCGCTTTCTGATGGGGGTCTTCATGGGAGGTCTGCTCCCTAGCGTCAACGCTTTGATCCGCTCCTATACCCCTGACGGCAAAGAAAGCCGCGCTTTTGGCTTCAACAGCAGCATGCTGGCTCTTGGGAACATGCTGGGAGCGATTACTGGCGGCTTTTTGGCGGGATACATCGGAATTGAAGGATTGTTCCTGATTTCGGGCGGTTTCCTGCTGGTCAATACGGTCTGGGTGCGGCTGAAGCTGTACAAAGGTACTGCGCCGCGTTTATTCCGGTAGCGGCGATGCTTACTTAACAATAGCAAGCGCCAGGCCGTCGTAGGCGGGCAGCAGCGTAGTCATGAGCCGCTCATCACGGGCAATCATTTCATTGAAGCGGCGCATGGCTTGGACAGCCGGTCCATTCTTCTCCAGGCTCAGTGTGCGTCCGCGCAGAAATATATTATCCCCGGCGATAATCGCTCCCGGAGAGGCTAGTCTGATCGCATACTCGAGATAATTCGGATAATTCTCCTTGTCGGCGTCGATAAAAAAGAAATCAAACCGCCGGCCCTCCGCCTCCAGCAGCTTCAGGCTGTCCAGCGCAGGGCCGAGCTTGTATTCCACAGCTTCACCGAAGCCGGCCTGCTGCAGATGGCGCTCTGCAAGCTCCGCATACTCAGCCTTCAGCTCAAGCGACGTCAGCCGCCCGCCGGACGCAAGTCCGCGGCACAGGCAAATTCCGCTGTATCCGCCAAGGGCTCCGATCTCCAGAATGGAGGCCGAGCGGGACATGCTGACCAGCATCGTCAGCAGCCGCCCATAGCCCGGCGCAATGGAAACCTCCGGCATGCGGTTGTCGGTAATTGCTTGTTTGACCTTAAGAAGCATCTCGTCCTCTGTATATAGCTGTTCACTGTATTCTTCCTGATTAGGCATAGGTATTCTCCTTTGATTATTAGTGGCATTGTGCTGTGTCCCGCATTCCCCTATACTTGAAAAGACAAGCCGCCGTCAAAGCGGGGCTAGGTTAGTCATACAAGTTAGTCATACTAGAATTGCTGCTTCACTTATTGTACTGGCTTTTCATATTTACCTACAAGTTAAACGGAGTTGAGAGCATTTGGGCAAATTACAATTGATCGCCACCGCCCCGATGGGGCTGGAGGCAATCGTAGCACGTGAATTAAACGAATTGGGTTATGAGACCACGGTCGAGAACGGGCGGGTATTGTTCAGCGGAGATTACATCGACATCTGCCGCTGCAATTTATGGCTGCGCACCTCTGACCGGGTATTGGTGAAGATGGGCCAGTTCCCGGCCAGAACCTTCGACGAGCTGTTCGAAGGCGTCAAAGCCATCGACTGGCAGGACTGGATTCCCGGGAACGGGGAATTCCCCGTGGAAGGACGGTCGCATAAATCCCAGCTTACCAGCGTACCCGCCTGCCAAGGGATTGTCAAGAAAGCCATTGTTGAAAAGCTGAAGCTTTCGCACCAGACGGAATGGTTCCCGGAGAACGGGCCCCGCTATGTTGTAGAAGTCATTCTTTTGAATGATACCGCCTTGATTACATTGGATACCACCGGACCGGCGCTGCACAAACGCGGTTACCGCCGCCAGGCAACGGAAGCGCCGCTGAAGGAAACGATGGCCGCTGCGCTGATTCAGATCAGCCGCTGGAACGGCCACCGTCCGCTGTTCGATCCCTGCTGCGGTTCCGGCACGCTGCTTATTGAAGCGGCGATGATCGCCTGGAATATCGCGCCGGGCCTGCGGCGCTCGTTCCCGTCAGAGCATTGGCCCGTAATTCCGAAGCGCCTCTGGGAAGAAGCACGCGAGGAAGCCTTCGACGCCGTGCGCGACGACTACCCGCTGCAGCTTACCGGCACCGACATCGACCCTGCCGCGATTGAAATCGCTGAAGCCAACGCCAAGAGCGCCGGACTTTCCGGTGAGATCACCTTTCAGACCATCGCTGCCGCCAAAGCCAGACCGCAAGGGGATTACGGCTGCATCATCACAAATCCGCCTTACGGAGAGCGGATCAGCAGCGACAAGGAAGTGGAGAAGCTCACCCGCCAATTCGGCGAAATGATGCTGTACCTGCCGACCTGGTCCTTTTTCGCCATCAGCCCGTATAAGGAATTCGAGCAATTCTACGGACGCAAGGCGGACAAACGGCGGAAGCTGTACAACGGACGGATAGAGTGCCAGTACTATCAGTACCTCGGGCCGCTGCCTCCGCGCAATCCGCAATAAACCAATAGCCTTAAGCCCCACAGTTGCTGTGAGTGCTTAAGGCTATTTTTGTACATACACTTGTTAATGAAATTTGAGCGCGAACTAGAACAACACCTTGTCCGGATGGGAGCCAACGCGTTCTCCGGCATCGAGTCCGCTTATCGCCGCAAGCTCCTCCGCCGACAGCTCGAAATCGAAGATTTCGCTGTTTTCCTTGATCCGCGATGCAGTTACCGATTTCGGAATAATCACGATCTCATTTTGCAGTCCCCACCGTAAAACTACCTGCGATACCGTCTTGCCGTATTTTGCCGCAATCCCCTGCAGCCGTTCATTATCCTGCAATCTGCCCTTCATCAGCGGAGCCCAGGCTTCAATCTGAATCCCCCGGCTGGCGCAGTATTCATGCAGCTCTCTCTGGATAAACCGCGGATGCAGCTCCACCTGATTCACAGCGGGTACAATTTCACTGTCCTTAAGCAATTCCTCCAGGTGATGGATCTGAAAGTTGCTGACCCCAATAGCCCGGGTGCGGCCTTCGGCATACAGACGCTCCAGCGCACGCCAAGTATCTTTATATTTGTCTACGCCCGGCCAATGGATCAAGTACAGATCAATAATGTCCAGACCCATCTTCTTGCAACTGACATCAAATGCTTTCAAGGTCTCATCGTAGCCCTGATCCGTATTCCATACCTTGGTCGTTACGAACAAGCTGTCCCGTGGGACGCCGCTGGCGGCAATCGAGCTTCCAACCTCATTTTCGTTGCCATACACCGCTGCGGTATCAATACTCCGGTATCCCAGCTCAAGCGCAGTCGTTACGGCTTTGGCGACCTCTTCGCCCTCTGCCTTATAGGTGCCCAGTCCAAAACGCGGCATGACAATCCCGTTATTCAAAATCGTTCCATCAGCAATATGCTTCATTGGCTCCATTCCCTCCTATGTAGGTCTCTAATTTTGACAACAGCTCTATTATAACATGCAGTTGCTGGAAGATGCGGACGTCCCCTCTAGGAGGCGGTTTTCAGCGTGCAAAAAGCCCCCGCAAACCCTTGCGGAGGCGATACTTCTCTAGGTTAGTATTATTCCTTGATGACCGGCTTTTTGACAAAAGCTTCGGCTTTCGCCAGCACTTCATCCTCAGTCGGAGCACTGACATACCGTCCATTTATATACACAAACGGCCGTTTGCCGCAAGGCCCGCAATAGGAGATGCACCCGGTCTTGATCTCGGCATCGGGCGCCATCTTGCGCAGCTTGGGCAGAATACTCTTCATCTTGATATGATTACATTCGTCGCAAATCCGTATATCGTTAGCCATGAAGCAACCCTTCTTTATGTCCGTAAAATATAGGCGAACGCTTAGTGATCGCCATGATTTCCTTTTGACGGATTAGTGATAACAAAACCTTCTTCCGGGAAGTACAGGTAATCAATCTTCACACCATCCAGCAGCGGCTGGTTCGGGTCAAGAATGACATCAATCTCTTTGTCTGTCGTAACCACGACATCATTCTCTTTAGGCGTGTCCAAATCCAGGCCGTAGTGGGCATGATCGCCGTGGGCATGCGTAATGGCTACGCGCAGCTTCAGCTCGCTGTTGCCTTCAAGCTCCATTGTTTTCTTTATCACTTTAGCCGCGTTGCGGGTAATTTTGACGTTCATCCTTATCCATCTCCCAGGCATCTATAGTTTAAATACTCAATAATTCATTTTAAGGAAATGAGCCTGCAAAAGCAACTATATTACTGAAATAGATGCTGCAGCCGCGCTAAAGATTCTCTAAATATTCATCTTCCGGCTCTCAGCGCCGGGTATTTACGGTCCATCCGTGATACGAACCAGCCCGTCAGCAGCATCGTCACGCCAATATCGTCAATCGGCAGAAAAGGCATAACATCGGGCAGCACCCAATAGAGCAGCACCGGAACCGTGAACAGCAGCTTGTCCGTTAGCGCAACTTCGGGCGATATGACATACTGCCAGGAATTGCGGAAAAGCCGGGACCACATCTTCAGTGACAGCAGTTTTCTCAGTTTCATTAACAGCCCTCCCAAAGTGTTGTGAAGATTTGAAAAGGGTACAGCCGCTGAGAACTTCTAGATGAAAACTGCGGCCATACCCTTTGCTGTTATATTACGCAAATTTGCAGGTATTGTTTCATTTTTAATTGAAATTTGAAAGAATAGCCGCCAAAATAAGACCGGTCTCCAGCGCCACATCCCCAAAATCAGCCAGCGGCAGCGGATTTTTGCCGCTGCCCAGCTCCACGGTGAAGCCGGGCTTGCGGAAACGCTGTATGAACCAATCCTTGTACCCGGCATCGCTGCCGGTCAGCTCCACCGGCCGGTAGCCGCTTGCCGCCGCCAGCCTGACTGCAAGCGCCTTGCTCTCCGGCGGCTCATACCCCCGGTAATTCCAGTAAATCTCGCCTCCCTGGCTATGGAGGGATACGGCAGCATCGCCGGGAATCTCTTCCGCCAGCCTAACAAGCGCTGCCGCTTCCGGCTCGCTGAGCGGCGCAGGCCCGCTGAAATCGCGCGGCCCAGGCTCCCGCACACTCCGCCGGGCCCGCTCCTCTTCCCAGTGGGCGGGGAACTGATCCCCCAGATCCACACCCCGGATGTTGGCCTTCCAGTGCCGGAAACTGCGCCGGCCGTGGTTCCATTTCATCAGCTCATTGTAACAGGGATGCCCGGTCAGTATTCCTTCCTGTACCAGCTCCACCCCATCGGGGTTGGCCATCGGGACTACCCATATCGTCCAGCGGCTATACCACGCTTCGGGATGATGGCCGTTCCATTCCTTGCCTTCGGCATAAGCCGCAGCATATTTCTCTACAAAGGACATCAGACAAGGCGATGTCAGCCATTCATTGGCATGCAGCGCAGCATTCACATGGAGATGGCGGGAACCATTGCCGATCCGCAGCAAATGAAGCGGCTTGCCGAGCACACTGGTGCCGATGCTGTCCTTGTGGATAAAAGGAAATTGGTCCGTTAATTTTGTGATATCCTCCTCAACCTCATTAGGCCCGTATTCACCGCGCAGGTGCACCACTGAATGGGACATGGCTGGAGGAATAACCAGCACTTTGCCCGGAGCGCACCAATGTGCCGAGGTTACGCCGGGATTCAGCCGCTCAAGCTCACCTATCTCCACGCCGAACAGGGCGGAGATCAGCTCCGCATTGTCGCCCTCCTGCACAGCATAACGTTTGCGCGGAGCGGATGGCAGGAACAGAATTTGTCCCGGATACAAGTAAGGCTGCCCCCCTGCCCAAGGGTTTCCTTGAATAACATGCTCAGGCGTCAGTCCGGCTTTTGCGGCAATCCGGCTGACGGTGTCTCCCCTGCGGGCAATATACTGCTGCATATGTCTCATCCTCTCGGCCTCAAAGTACGCCGTCATCCACTGCCGTCAGCCGGACATTTCCGCGAAGACAACCGGACACAGCCCTCTGGTCTTATTGTATGCAACCCCTTCTGTCCACCATGAAAGAATTGAGCCGGCCCGCTGCCGCACAATACTAAAAGGCCGGGGTATTGCTGCCCCGGCCTTATTTTGCAGTTCTAACGCCTCCTGAATCAGGAGGTTTGTCCCTATTCAATTCACTCCGAGCCATGCTTTATAATGACGATACCTGCCACACTACGGGCGTACGCTTGATCTGCTCTCCGAGCCAGTCCCGGGCGATCCGCTGGAACATCTCCGCATCTCCGCTGCAGAAGAATTGGTGGATTGGACTTTCATCTCCGCTCGCCAGCTTGCCTTTGTCATACAGAATTGTGCTGATTTCCCGCGCGGTTTCATCCGCCGAGCTGATCAGCTTGACTCCAGGCCCCATCACTTTCCCTATCGGTTCAACCAGGAAGGGATAATGGGTACAGCCGAGGATCAAGGTATCTATCGGCTCATATTTGATGCCGTTGAGAGACTCCGCTACTGCAATATGGCTCTCCTCTGTACGGAACAGGCCTTGCTCAACATATGGAACAAGCGCCGGACAAGCCTGGCTGACAACCTGAACAAACGGGGAAAGCTGCTTGAGCGCAGTCGTATAAGCCCCGCTATTAACCGTGCCTATCGTGCCTATGACGCCTACCTGACCGGTTTTGGTGGCCGTGATGGCCGCACGTGCTCCGGGATGAATCACACCGATGACGGGAATGGATACTTTGGCTGAAATATAATCGAGAGCGGCCGCTGTTGCTGTGTTGCAGGCAATAACGATCATTTTAGGATTGAATTGAATTAAATAGTCCACGATTTGTTCGGTGAACAGTTTCACTTCCTCTGTCGAACGGGGGCCGTACGGTGCCCTTGCTGTGTCTCCGAAATAAATGATTTTTTCCCGAGGGAGCTGCCTCATTACTTCCTTGACAACCGTCAATCCCCCTACACCTGAGTCTAGTATTGCTATAGCTTGCTGCACGAACACACCGCTTCCTTCTACTTGTTTTGTGTAGCTTATGTAAGGCCAAAACAAAATGTACCGGGATTTGAGCCCCAATTGCAGATAATACTCCATTTGCCGCAACAGTTCAAGCAGCGGGGCTCTTTCCTGCCAAGAGCCGCCTTCCGCAAGAAATGCGAAAAGCGGCTCCCGCCGGAAAACCTTATAAGTGCAAGTAGCTCCAGGAAAATAGCATCTGCAGGCCTAAAGAGTACCGCTGCCGCCTTTGTCATTCTGCGTGTCATCTTCTACAATGGCTTCCACGTCGGCTGCAGTGTCAGTTTCAGCAGCCGCTTCAGCTTCAGCCACAGCATCAGCTTCGGCCTCCGCTCCGGCTTCATCCAACTCCGCAGCTTCAAGAGCAGCACCTGCTACAGCAGCAATTGCACTGATCGTTACCAGTTCTTCTGCATCGGAGGAAGTGTAGTGCTTCCCCCATTCCTTAACTTCGGTGACAACAGATCCCACCGCGTCCTTGGCTTTGCCATACAGCTCTGTGGTTTTCTCGCCGGTTGCGCTGGCAATTTCCTGCACTTTATCAACGGCAACCGAGGTGCCTTCCGCAATATCCTTGCGCAGCTCCTTACCGGGCTTCGGGGCAAACAGCAGTGCTGTCACCGAACCGACCACACTGCCAACCAGTGCGCCCCACAGCAAGCTTTTGGTATCCTTTTTCATCATCCATCTCTCCTTTAAGTTCATTGAATCTCTGCCCGGCCACCCGGGCTATCGCCTAGTTCTGCTATATCATAAGCAATGGGAGCCTGACCTGTGACTGATTAAAGGTTCATTTCTGAAGTTTTGTCTTTCCTTCGGGGAGTAATGGCGTACCGGCAGCATTGGCCGCCTTCTGCCATGCACTCCGTCCGTGTCACTCTGGCATCAAGCAGTTCCTCAAATAAATGCTGCTCACATTGACATGCCTTACGATACTGGGAAGCCACCTGGCGGATGGGACAGTTATACTCGCGAAGCATATAAGAGCCGTCCTCTTCTTGACTCCATTCCGCCATATAGCCCCCGGAATTCTGAATGGAGGACAGCTCGGCCACCCGTTCTTCCAGATTGCGGTGCTCCATCATCGGGGCATACTGGGCAAGCATCCGTTTTCTCCGGCCTTCAAACAGCACGTTGACAGCCTCCAGGCCGCTGCCATGATCAAGCTCGCGCAACAGCTCCAGCGCCAGATTATGATAGCTTTTCGGAAAATGGTCTTCTGCACGGTCAGTCAGTGAATAGACATGCAGCGGGCGCCCCATGGCCTGACGGACGACCTTGGTTTTGGCCAGCGACTCCTGCTCCAGTTGCAGCACGTGGCGGCGGACGCCCATTTCGGTAATCCCCAGCTCCTCCGCGAGCGCGCCGATCGTCAGCGGCCCTTTCATCTTCAGCAGCGTCATAATCATGCGCCTTGTTGATCCGCTTTCCTGACCCTTCTTCATCATCAAGGACCTCCTCTCTTACACGGCTGACGCCTATTTCATTGTCAACAAAATAGATTATTGCGGAGCTTCTGCACCCAGCTCCTGCTCCAAATAGCTGTGCACCTCTGCGGCGAACTGCTCCAGCGCCCCGGGAAGCTCAAGTGTGAGCGGATGCAGCAGGCTGCGCTCCCAGGCATAATAGTCCTGCACGAGCGGCTTGCGGAGAGCGACAAGCTCTGTCAGCAGCCCATAGAGCCCGCTGCCGCTAAAAACCTTCTCTTCATGGATTATAGAAATAATATCCTCATAGCTTCCGGCATCGCGCATAATGAACCCGTCAATCAGACAACTGCCTACGTCGGTAACGACCTCTATCGCCAAATGCAGGCAGCGTTCCTGCACCAGTCCCATTAATGTGCTTCCATCCCACGCGGCTGCCGCCTGGCGGAGCCCGGCATTAATATCCGGAATCTGCCCCAGGATACTTTCGATTTGCTTCCGGTTGACATAATACACAACTGACCCTCCAAGAAAATAGCATTATTTCCCGCGTTTGCCGCGGCGTTTCAGCTCTAGATTTCGTAATCTACAGCAATCGAAAGCTCCTTGACCTCATTGATATGGGTGATGACTTCCTTATGCGCCGGGTGTACCTGATAGGCCTGCAGATCATCCATTGAAGCTACCACCGTCACCAGAGCAATATCAAAAGAGCGCTCGGAATGAATGATGTCAGCGCCAACCTCGATGGAGATGAGCTGCGGAATCTTGCCTTCCATGTTCCGGAGCACCGCCACTGTAGCCGCCACCTGCTCCGGGGAACCGTCCTTTAATTTAAAGAATACAATGTGCTTGATCATCTATATCGCTCCCTGCTCCTGAATAATGTAAATTGATTACTAAAAATATATCATACCCGCACCACTTCTGAAAGAAACTTAAGCTTCGGGGAGGCTCCATGCATTTCATCTGGACGAACGTATTATCAAAATGTTAAAGTCATATAAAGCTAAACCAGAACATTTGCCACATTATCAATTCTGTAAATCGGAGGAATTATGCCTAAGAATCAGCAAGAGCCACACAAAATCCAGGCCTGGTCTCTGATCAACCGCAAATATCTTGGACAAGGCGTACGGGTCAAAAGATTCCGCAAGCCGAAGCGAAGCCAGATCCGCAACCGCGTGCTGCTTGCCATCCTGATGGCTAAGGATATGAAGCTGTCACGGCTTGCAGAAGAGCTCTCCGTATCTTCACGCAGCGTAAGCGCTTGGGTGTACGAAGGCCGCATTCCTTCCAGAACCAATCTGGAAAAGGTATGCCGAATTCTTGGCTATCCGCCCCACATCTTGTTCAATGAGGCTCTCCTGCGGCAAAGTCCGATTGTATGCCAGCCGACGCCCTCACGTTTCATGAAAAGAACGAATGCGCATTCTCCGGATAGCAATGTTATTCTAACCGGTCTATGTATGGTTTACGATTTCTCTGTAACTGATGTCAGCATCTGGATAGGTGTCCATCCCGGAACCTTCCGCAAATGGCTGCACCAATGCCATCTGCCGACACTCGCCTTGCAGGAGAAGGCCGAGAATTTCTTCCACATTCCGCGGCATATCCTGTTCGCCGATTGTGAACTGCGTTAACCAAAATCCTCAAGGTACATACGGTATTCGCGTGTGCCCCACTTAAGGCCCTTCTCTAATTGAGAGGGGCCTCTTGAGGGCCACCGGCCTGACTCCCAATGATTATTTCTTGCGCGCGCGTATCTCTCTCAGTATGTATTTATGACTTTCTCCCTGCAAACTATGCAGAGTCTCCTCCCAGACCTCTGTCCCGATAATTTCGGTTCCGGCAAAATGAGTTCTCAAATCAGCATCGCTGAAAAAGTGGGCGTATTTCCCTTCCTTATACTCATACGTTCCCTGCTCCAGTTGCCTTCCACAGCCGTTATTGGGGTCTTCATCCGAAAAGCTGGTGAAATAGAGCAGACCTCCGGGCCGAAGCTGTTCAAGGCTTGCAGTAATCAGACTACGACGCTCTTCCGCAAGAAACAAGTGAAGCACATCATAACAATAGACGGCATCCACCCGGAAGTCTAATTGACGTTCCAGTGCCGATCCTTCTGTGAACTGTGTCTTAGAGTCCCATTCTGCTGCCAGCTCCAGGGCTGCACCGCTTAGTTCTATGCCATAAGTCACAAAATCGGAAGAGAACACCTTCGTATTCCGGCCATACCCCGCACCCGGAACCAGGACAGACTGCACTCCCTGTTCAACAAACCATTCTCTCGCCCGCAGGGCCGTAGGACTAGGCTGATCCCCCCAGATCATGCCTTCACGGGCAAATCTGTCACTCCAATATTCGGACATAAGACTCATTCCTTTCTATAATAAACTGAATTATAGATTGACCGAAACGGCTTTAGTCGTAACTGCGGGGAATGTTTGGACTTCCGGCCGCTGTTAGGTTTGGATTTCTCTGATTGGAACCGCTGATCGCGGTAGAAATCCAAACATTGCCTAATCATACGGCCAGCTTTCCTACGGAAAGCTCTCAGGCGGATGCTACCGCTCCGTAAGTATCCAAACTTCCCCTCCATTACTTGGACCCCTTTTATGATCTATTAAGTTCATCTCCTTATATGGTCTCCGCTTTTCACTCTATACCAATACTTATAAATCTCCTTGTAGCCCAGCTTATCATATAATGCGGAGGCTCCTCTGTTGGTCTGCACTACCTGTAGAAAGGACTGGGCCACACTCTGATCTTTGGCCCAGTGCAGCAGGGACAGCAGCATTTCCTCCGCCATTCCCTGCCGCCGGAACGCCGGAGCTGTGTATACATCATATAGACCGATATGACCATGCTGGATGACGCCCAGCCCACAGGCCGCAGGAATCCCCCTCTTCAGCAAAAGGGCATACCCCTGCTTCAAGCAGGCCGAGGACAGCATTCTGTGCAGCGTATCACGGTTAGCAGCGGACAGCCCGGATATTCCGGCAAATGCCGCCAGCCACTCCTCCGTCAGCTCCTCCCGGATCTGGACACTATACTGTCCGGGGACAGGCGGGAGCTCCTGCAAATCCAGAAGCCTGACCGATGAAGGCTCTACTATACTGTAGCCCTGCTCCGCCAGTATTCCGTCGAGATTAGCAGGCTGGATAAACGGAGTGATTTTGAATACAGGCTTCAGCCCGGCAGCTTCATAGTACTGCTCTGCGAGCAGTATTTTGTGTTTCACATCTAATGCGGTATGCTGTCCCTCGGGTCCGTATAGCGGACTCACTGAATTTGCGCGTTTGGTATACCCTGCGGCATAGCGCAGAATCCAGCCCTCCAAAAGCACACTTTGCTCAGCAGGCCAGGTATTCAGTGTGAGCTCTTCAATGAGCTTGTACAATAACATTCATCTCCTTCTCAAGCTTAGAGTCAATCTTGTCTACTATATTAGTTCACTCCGCAGGTTCAGGCAAAGACTAACTCCATAGCAAAAACGGCCAACCCTCTGCAGTTCAGAGAATCAGCCGTTTGTTTGGTGCCGCTTGCGGGGGCCGGGTCTACCAGCTCGCTTTCGTGATCCCGGGAATTTGCCCCTTGAGCGCCAGCTCGCGGAATACGATCCGTGAAACCTTGAATCTGCTTAAATAACCTCTTGGTCTGCCGGATACGGAGCATCTGTTCTTGAGACGAGTGGCCGAGGAATCGCGCGGGAGCTTCTGCAGAGCCAGATAATCCCCATTGGCCTTCAACGCGCGGCGTCTGTCTGCGTAAGCTGCAACCAGCTCCTGCCGCTTCAGCTCCTTGATAACCTTTGATTTTTTCGCCATATTAAGTATTCACCTCTTTCGATATAGGATAAGCAACTGCTATTCGTTCAAAGCTGTACGGAGTGCCTCCAGGTTCTGGCGCATAATGCCGATATAATCAAGATTGCTGCTGCGGTCCTTATCTGTCAGACCTTCGATTGGATTCAGAACCGCCGATTTCGCGCCAATTTCCTTGGCAATCGTGTCCGCGACGCTCGAAGATACCAGGGTTTCGAAAAAGATCGTCTTCACCTCGTGCGCCTTGGCGAATTTCACGATCTCTGCCATCTTGGCAGCAGAAGGCTCCTGCTCGGGAGAGAGGCCGGCAATCGGCACCTGAGTCAGGCCGTACTCCCGGGCCAGATAACCGAACGCCGCGTGCTGGGTAATGAAATCCTTCCGTTTCGTATCCTTCAGCCCCTCCTTGTAATCCTGGTTGAGCTGCTCAAGCTCCGCTACATAGGCATCACTGTTCGCCTTAAAAGCAGCGGCATGTCCGGGATCGGCGGCGGACAAAGCGGCTTCAATGGTGCGCACCTCTTTGACCGCAAGAGCAGGATCAAGCCAGACATGCGGGTCCAGGCCGCCGTGCTCATGCCCCTCTTCGGCATGCCCGCCTTCCTTATGCTCATGTTCATGATCGGCTTCTTCCTCTTCCGCGCCTTCCATAATATTCAGGCCCTTGCTGGCTTCCACGGCAACCAGCTTGCTCCCGGCAGCGCTGTCCAGCACCTGCTGCACCCAGCCTTCCATACCAGCACCGTTATAGACCAGCACATCAGCAGCGGAGATTCCAGCCATGTCCTGTGCTGTCGGCTCCCAATCATGCGGCTCAATCCCGGGCGGAATCAAGGTTTCCACATCGGCCAGATCCCCGACGATTTTGGAGGTAAATTCGTACATTGGATAAAAGCTTACCTTGATATCCAGTCTTGCTGCGGCTGGAGCGGCAGTTGGCTCCACTGTTGCGGCTGGAGCGCTGGCAGCGGCTCCTGTATTGGCCGCAGTATTGCTGTTATTGCTGCACCCGGCGGCTATAAGCATAGCGGTCAGGGACAGGGCGGCAAGGTGACGCATACGGAGTTGTATCATTATTGTTTTGCTCCTTTTATTCAAATAAACTATAGATTAAATGCGGCGGCGGTAATTGAACGCAGCCAGCTTCTGCACCGCGATGGCGATCAGCAGGAAGATCAGCAATATGAGGGCAATTGTGCCCCCGGGTGGCGTGTTGATGTAATATGAAGCGGTCAGCCCGCTAAATACCCCGATGAGGCCGACACCGACCGAAATCACTATTGCAGCGGTAAACCCGGAGGCAATCCGCAGAGCGATTGAAGCCGGCAGCACAATAAGTGCAGAAACCAGCAGTACGCCGACAACAGGCATTGCCGCAGCAACAGTCATGCCGGTCAGCACAGCAAATGAAAAGGACAACAGACCTGTATGCACACCGCCGATACGCGCCGTCTCCTCATCAAAGGTAAGGCTATAGAGCGGACGGCGAAACACTATGAAATAGATAAGACCGGCAGCAGCTACGGCAGCGATCAGCTTAAGCTGGGTATCGCTGACGGCGACGATGGAGCCGAACAGGTATGAGCTGAAGCTTTTGCTGAGGTTCATCTTCAGGCTCATCAGCACAACGGCAAGCGCCAGGCCGGAGGTCATAATAATCGCTACCGGAAGCTCACTGTATGTACGGTAGGAGCGCCGCAACTGCTCAATCACAACTCCTCCGGTCACCGCGACGGCAAAACCGCTGAGCGCCGGACTTAACTGCAATACCGAACCCAGCGCCACTCCGGCGAGTGACACATGGGACAAAGTATCGGCCATCAGCACCTGCCGGCGCAGCATCAGGTACACACCGAGCAGCGGACCGATGATCCCGATCAGGCCTCCGGCCCAAAACGCGCGCTGCATGAATTCGTAACCAAGCATTTCCAGCCCTCCTGCTCTTTCCGCTCCAGACTAATCACCGTATCCAGATAGGGCTTTGTCTCATCAAGACCATGTGTAACCATGATCACCGTCCGCCCGTGCTCGCTGACATAATGGCGCATCAGCTTATTGAAGCCGGTGCGGCTCCCGATATCCATGCCCGTTGCAGGCTCATCAAGAACCAGCACCTGCGGCTGCTGCGCCAGCGCCCGGGCGATGCAGATGCGCTGCTTCTGTCCGCCGGACAGCTCGCCGATCCTGCGGTTGCGGTATTCCCACATTTCTACCTGCCGCAGGCTTAACTCCACAAGCTCTTCCTGCTCCTTCGTGAAGCGTCCGAACCATCCCAGGCGCGAGTAGCAGCCGGAACGGACAAGCTCGATCACTTTGCTGGGAAAGCCGGCATTGAACGAAGACACCTGCTGCGGGACATAACCGATGCCCAGCTTCCCGCCGCCAGTGATCTCCCGGTTCAGGGAGACCGTTCCGCTCCACGGCTTGAGCAGGCCCAGCAATAGCTTGAGCAGTGTCGTTTTGGCTGCCCCGTTCGGGCCGGTGATCCCGATGAACTGCCCGGCTTCAATATCCAGAGAAAGGCGGTCAATGACCGGCTCATTGCCGTAACCGAACACCACATCCCGCATGGAGGACAGAATCATGACCGTCACTCCTGCGAAGCCGCCAGCAGCTCTTCCGCAGGCCACGGCAGCGGGTTATTGAAGGTATTCCAATCCTGCTTCATCTCTTCCTCTGTCAGCAGACATCTATCCAGTCTGGCCTCAATATCGGCCCGGCCCATGCCAATCCCGATGAATACGACCTCATTCATGCGGTCACCCCACTGTTCATCCCATCTCGCCTTGACATCAGGCTCGTTCTCCAGAACCTCAATCTGCTGTTCCCGCGGCAGCGTGGCGAGCCAATAGCCGGCGGGCCCGAACTGGATGGATGGCCCCGCCTGGCTTATCGTAGCGGCCAGATCGCCCCTTGCCGCCAGCCAGACCAGCCCTTTGGCCCGGACAACCTCCTCCGGCCAATTGCTGAAGAAGAAGCTCAACCGCTGCGGATGGAACGGCGTTCTCCGGCGGTAGACGAACGAGCCGATGCCGTATTCCTCCGTCTCCGGCGTGTGGTCCTCCTTGTTCAGCTCGGCAATCCAGCCGGAGGACATGCTTGTCTTCTCAAAATCGAACAGCCCGGTGTTCAGGATTTCCTTGGGATCGACGGCACCCTTCACCGTGCGGATGATCTTCGCGTTCGGCTGAAGTCTGCGCAGCACAACCTCAAGCTTGTTCAATTCCTTCTCTTCCACCAGATCGCATTTATTCAGCAGCAGCACATCGCAGGTTTCGATCTGATCTATGAGCAGATCGACGATATCGCGGAAATCATTGTCACCGGCCACCGTATTGCGGTCAAGCAGACTGTCGCCTGAAGCAAAATCATGCCAGAACCGGTTGGCATCGACTACAGTTACCATAGTGTCAAGTCTGGCCAGCTCAGTGAGATCAATGTCCAGCTCGGGATTCGCATAGGTAAATGTCTGCGCCACCGGAACAGGCTCGCTGATGCCGGAGGACTTAATGAGGATGTAGTCGAAGCGTCCCTCCAGCGCCAGCTTGTTCACCTCACGCAGCAAATCATCGCGCAATGTGCAGCAAATGCAGCCGTTTGACATTTCCACAAGCTTTTCCTCTGTCCGGGAAAGTGTATTGCCCGATTTGACTAATCCGGCATCAACATTGACCTCGCTCATATCGTTGACAATCACCGCCACCTTCAGGCCGTCGCGGTTGTGCAGAATGTGATTAAGCAGTGTGGTTTTGCCGGAGCCCAGATAACCGCTGAGCACTGTAACAGGAATTTGGTTCATAGGTTTGCTCCTTACGTGTTTGGATTTGTCGATTGGCCTATCGGGCAAAAGGACTTAGCGGGTTTCACGGTGCAGGGTGACCCGCTTCAGCCGCGGACAATATTTATTCAGCTCAATCCGTCCGGGCTGGTTTTTCTTATTCTTGGTGGTGGTATAGTTGCGGTCACCGGTTTCCGTACAGGCGAGTGTAATGACTACTCTCACTATTGATCAGCTCCCTTTTTGTTTAATCGTAATATTTACGATTTACACATTCTACATGTTATCTCTGCCCATTGTCAACAGCACCTTCCAAAAAATCTTAGGCTGTCTCAGATTTGTGGTCTTTCCGGCGGGGATGTTACGTATAGATGGATTATGAAAATATGATTCTTGCAATTGCAAAATGGGAGCGGGAGTGAGGAAGATGAAGATACCGGTAATTATACTTGGCGGATTTCTGGGGAGCGGTAAAACAACCCTGCTGCTCACCCTGCTGAAGGAGAGCAAGGCACGGGGGCTGAATCCCGGCGTGGTGATGAATGAGCTGGGAAAAAAGGACGTAGACGGCTATATACTTCAGGAGCATACCGGCGCAAATGTGGAAAAGCTGCTGGACGGCTGCGTCTGCTGCAGCCGCAAGGAGGAGCTGCCGCGGAGCCTCAGCGCGCTGCTTGCGCGGCAGCCGGATATCATCTATATCGAGCTTACCGGCGTTGCCGATCCCGAAGAGATTGCCAAATCGCTGCTGGAGCCTGCACTCAGCGAGCGGCTGGCCCTGCATTATTCCTTAACGCTGCTGGACGCGGAGAACGCGCTGGAATACAGCAGCCGCTTCACTGCCGACAAGCAGCTCGTGCGGACGCTGCGCAAGCAGATTACCAGTGCCGATCTGATTATTGTCAACAAAAGCGATCTCGTCGAGCAGGATACCTTATGGCGGATCGAAAAAATGATCAGCAAGCATAACACGGATTCGGAGATCGTATTTACCCATTACAGCGAAATCAATCTCGCGCCGCTGCTGGCCGGAATTGTCCCCCGCGAGCCCCGCTCCGCTGCTGTGCAGCGCGGGAACCGTGCCATGAGCGGCACACCGCTGAAGCGAATGGGCGGCAGTCATGGGCAGGGCGCAACTGCGTTGCAGGAACCGGAATTAAGACAGCAGGCCTCTTATTCGCAGGTGTCGGCTGTGACGCTGACCTTCCCGCAAGAGGGAGAGGACGGAATCGGCCGGGAAGAGCTGGAGGATTTTTTTCACGAATGGGGAGACCGTCTGTTAAGGGCCAAAGGGCATGTACGGTTAGCGGGACAAGAGACGGTTCAGCTTGTGCAATACGCCGGAAGCCGCTGTACCTGGGAGGCCTCACGTTATCCGGGCCAGCCTTATGTGGTGTTCATCGGACTGAATCTGGATGAGAAGCAGCTCACAGACCGCTGGTCGGCCCTGTTCAGTTAAAGTACACGTTGTTACGGGAAGGAGCCCAGGAAGATTTGAGAACCTTTACTCCGATCAAAATACTGCCGCTGCTCTTCCCCGCAGCTTTTCTGATTACCATCGGCATCCTCTGGCTTCCCCATCATCCGCAGCTCCTGGACAACTCGTATATCGACACGTTCAAGACCGCCTTTATCGGGATTTTGCTGGAGGCTATGCCCTTTGTGCTTCTGGGAGCGCTGCTCTCCTCACTGCTCCAAGTATTCGTGCCGGATGAGATGATCTCCCGTTGGATTCCGCGCCGCCCTATCCCGGCGATTCTGTTCGGCTGCCTGCTCGGCATCCTCTTCCCCGTATGTGAATGCGGGATGATTCCGCTGGTCCGGCGGCTGATGCGCAAGGGAATGCCGCTGCACGTGGCTGTCGTCTTCATTTTATCCGGTCCGATCCTCAACCCGGTCGTCTATGGAGCGACACTGACGGCATTTCGTGCCCATCCCGAGCTTGCGTATGCGCGGATGGGACTGGCCTTCGCGGTTGCGGCGCTTATCGGGCTGGTAATCTACGCCACTGTCCGCAAATCGCCGCTGAGGCTGTCCATTGAACGTGAAAGCGGGGAGCTTCATGCCCGCAGCACCCGCGGCGGCAGGCTGGTTGCCGTCTTCGTGCATACGTCGGACGAGTTTTTTGAAATGGGCAAATATCTGATCATCGGCTGTCTGCTCACCTCCGGCATTCAGACCTTCATGGATCAAGGCAGTCTGGCCGCCATCGGCGGGAAGCCGCTTGGCTCCTACCTGTTCATGATGGGACTCGCCTTTGTGCTCTCGCTCTGCTCCACCTCGGATGCCTTTGTCGCCTCGACCTTCTTGCATACCTTTCCTTCAGGGTCGCTGCTGGCCTTCGTGGTGCTTGGACCGATGCTCGATTTCAAAAATTCGCTGATGCTGCTCTCGCTGTTCAAGACAAAATTTACGCTGTATTTATTTTTTCTGATTTTCTCAGCCGTATTTATCGGGTCTGTGCTGGTCTCATTCTGGTTATGACCCTGACCCGTTCATGAATTTTCAGGAGGTTCCCGCATGAATGACTCCCGGAGCATCCGGCTGCACTATGGTTTCAGGGCGCTCCTTCTGCTGCTCTTCGCGCTCTATATCGGGCATCTCGTTGAGCAGGACGCCTTGCATTATTATGTGGCCCCCAAGCTGGCCCGCTGGATCAGGCTCTGTCCCATTCCGCTTACACTAATGGCGCTTAGTCTCGGCATTCAGGCTGTATTCGGCAAAAGCAGCCTGCTCTGCGACTGTGAGCACCGCCTCCCCCGTTCCGGGCTGGGCAGTACAGTGCTGTACAGCCTGTTTCTGTTCCCGCTGCTGCTCGGGTTCCTGCTTCCCGACCGCGCCCTTGGCAGCGCAGCGGCAGCCAGAAAAGGCATCGCGCTCACCTATAACCATCCAGAGCAAGGTATCCGTGCGGAATTCGCCGCCGCGAGTCCCTATCAGGCAGAGTTCGCAGAGCTGGCAGGCAAGCTTTACGCTCAGCCTGTGATCACCGTGTACCCGGAAATTTTCTCCGAGACCTTAGGGGCAATTGACCTGTATAAAAAACAATTCGAGGGCAAAACCATTGCCGTCTCCGGCTTTTTGTACCGGGAATCCGGGGCGGATATGAAGAATGCTTATGCGGTGGGCCGTTTTCTGGTGCAGTGCTGCACGGCTGATGCTGCGCCTTTCGGAATGCTGCTTGACCCGCACACGCAAATAAGCCTGCCCGCCGACACCTGGATCGAGGTTCGGGGCAAGCTTCATGCCGCGTCATACAAGGGTAAAGAAATCATGCAAATCACTGCCGAGTCAATTACGCCGATTCCCCAGCCATCCACGCCCTACATTTACACCAATGCTGACGCTACAGCCGCCTGGGCGGCAATTCAGCAAGAAAAGAACCAGGCTAAATAACCGCATCCAGCTCGTCATCACCGCCCGATGAGAGCGGGTTGAAGACTTCTACCAGCAGCCGGGCCGGAATACAAATAATCTGCTGTCTCGGCCTGGAGATGAACCCCATATTAATCGCAATCGGGAGCGGAGCATCCGAATAAGTCATTTGGATGCCGTAGTCGTACACCTTTAGAATGTTGTGGCCAAACTTTGTTTTAATATGAATAATTTGCTCTTCCTTGGTCAAGGTAACGGTCTTATACTCTTTGCCGTCTACCGTAATGACCGCCTTCAAATCCCCCTGCGCGTAATGCTCACTGTGGTTGTTATACCATTTGATCCCATAGATCGAACCCGCCGCAAGCAATACCAGCAGGATAAGCATAAAGTCTCCGCGTTTCATTTTTTCCAATTTTGACTCCTTCTCACTTAAAAAAATATCAAATTGGCTTTGACCGTGACTGCGGGGAATGTTTGGACTTCCGGCCGCTGTTGTTCACAGATTTCCTGATTTGAGACCGCTGCTGCGGTTGAAATCTGCGAACAAAGGCGGACGCATTCGCTCCTCCAGTTCCAAACTTCCCCTCCGCCACTTTTTGCCTTTTTGAAGTTTTCTAATTAAATTTATACAAAGCTCATATTCGTAATATTTACGATTAATATAAATATAGTCGGCATCGCACACTTTGTCAACGTTTCCGCCGCAGTGCGGTCAGCACATACAGAGCAGCCTTCATTTCATCTTCTCCTTTCATACCACCGTTCCCGCCAATGCCAAAAAGGCTATCCGGTGTAGAAGCCTCTACTCGGGAATAGCCTTTGCTTGCGGTGAATCTTCAGTAGTCCATGTCCAGCGGAGTGATGGTTACTTGCTGATGCCGACCGACCATTCTCTGAGCACCCGCTCCACTTCAGCCGGGGACACCGGCTTGGAGATGAAATCCTGCATCCCTGCTCTGCGGCACAGTTCCATGTCCTCTTTGCGGGCAAATGCCGTCACGGCTACGATAACCGGAGACAGCTCCATCTCCTCACGAATTTTTTCGGTGGCCTCAATACCGTCCATCAGCGGCATTTGAATATCCATAAAGATGATATCATAATGCCGTGAGCGTACAGCCTCGACTGCCATTTCCCCGTTCAAAGCCACATCGGCATAATACCCGTGCTGCTTCAGGTAGGCCTGCAGCAATTGCAGATTTACCGGATGATCCTCGGCGATCAATATTGACAGGGGGCCGTACCCCCCTTCCAGGGATTCCTCTCCCAGCGTATTCTTCATAATCTGCATATCTCCAACGGGTAAGGAGCCCGGCACTTTTCCAGGCTCCGCATGCGGCAGAAAGACCTGAATTGTGAAATAGAATTCCGCTCCTTCCCCCTCAGAGCTCTCCACGCCGATTCCTCCACCGAGCAGCTCGGACAGCTTCTTGCTGATCGCCAGACCCAGACCGGTTCCGCCATATTTGCGGTTAATTGAAGGATGCAGTTGGGAAAAGGATTGAAAGAGCATTCCCTGGCTGCCCTGAGCGATGCCAATTCCTGTATCCCTAACTGTAAATTTGATGACCAGGTCCCCGTTATCGGCAATAGACTGCAGCATCACCGAGAGGCCAATCTCTCCTTCATCGGTGAATTTCACCGCATTGCCGAGAAGGTTCACCAGAATCTGCCGCAGTCGGGTCTCATCTGTCACTACAAGCGGCGGCAGATCAGGGGCCATATCGGTGTGCAGCACCAGACCCTTCTCCTTGACTTTGGGATAAAACAGCTCCGTCACATGCTGGAGCACTTCACGGAGATCAACCGGCTGCAGCTCAAGCGTCATCATCCCGGCTTCAACCTTGCTGAAATCCAGAACCTCATTCAAAATATGCATCAGCGCCTCGCTGCTTTTGTTAATGATCTGTGTGTAATACTGCTGCTCTTCATCCAGCTCTGTTCCATCCAGCAAATCAGCCATGCCGATGATGCCGTTCAGCGGTGTGCGCAGCTCATGGCTCATAATGGCCAGGAACTCCGACTTGGCCCGGTCCGCCTGCTCTGCGGACTCTTTGGCGCGCACAACGGCCTTTTCCTCGGTAATATCCCGGAAGACAACCACGGCTCCCTTCCGTTCCCCATTGTCGAACAGCGGCGACATCCGGTATTTGACCAGGAAGCTGGAGCCGTCCTGCCTCCAGAATATTCCTTCTTCCTCTTCGTAGGAAAGATGCTCCGACAGTGACTCCGACAACGTTCTCCGCCCACTGCTATAAGGCTCGGCATTCAGCCAGGTCTGTTCAATCGTATGCAGCTTGATGCTCCCCGCCAGCTCGCCGGGCTCATAGCCAAGCATCGTCGAGGCTGCAGGATTAATAAACATCATTTCGCCCTCAAGATTCATACCAAATATACCTTCTGAGACGGAATTCAATATAAGCGCATGCTCGTAGCTCAGCTTCTCAATCTGCTCCAGACGGCGCTTGCGCTCAGTGATATCGCTAGTAATGCCGAATACACCCGCAACCTTGCTGTTCACCATGATAGGCACATAGATCATACTGACCTCGACCGGATAACCTTCCCGGTGAATAAGCCTGCTCTCGAAGGACTGGGCCTGTCCGCCGGCAGCCAGCCCGAAACGCCGTTCTACAAATTCCAGCTCTTCCGCATCAATAATCTCGTTGTAGCCGGACAGCAGAAGGCTCTCCCGTGAATAACCGGTCAACTGCTGCAGGCTGGCGTTCAGCGACTGAACCTGCCCCCGCAAATCCATGGCGCAAATCGCCGAAGGGTTATACTCAAACAAGGATTTGTAGCGGTTCTCGCTCTCCAGCAGCTTCAATTCATATTGCTTGTGTCCGGTGATATCCGTCATTTCCACAATTCGATGGGCAGGAGCGCCTGTTGACTCATCAAAAGTCAAAAAGATACGCAAGGCTATCCAGATGATCCCGCCATCTTTGCGCACAAAACGCTTTTCTTTATCTACAGCCATGCCGGAACTCCGCAGCAAATATTCCGCAGTCAGCTCATGATCCGCCGCAAGCTCATCTTCCGGGTAAGCCATATCCGGGTAACGGAGCTCCTTCAGCTCCGCTTCAGTATAACCAAACATCGTGCAAAGTGCAGGATTTGCCATTAGTATCGTGTCATCTTTCGTGGAGACTACCGCGTAACCTATAGATGATCGCAAATACAACTGCTTATATATAGTGTCGGTCAATGATAGAGCCTCCTCTGTACAAGTGGGGACTAAGACTAACACTAGTATACATTTTTTTTGATAAAGATGCTTTATGTCTAGGCACACATTATTCCATGAATGAGGAGATTGCAATTCAGGAAGGTGGATTTAAATGCCCGGCCCTGCATAAATGGACATCAAATGCATTATAAGGATTGCGGAAAAGAAACAGCGATCATAATCATCCACCCTCCGAGATTGAGAAGCTTGAATTTTCAATATCAGGGACAAATGTCGGAGGATTTTTGAAGAATCACTTTTGATATCCGCGGTCATGGGCCAAAGTCAAGCTTCCAAAGAAGAGATTACTTATTCATTAAGCTCCCGGAATATCAGGCTGCTAACGGATCATTTGGAGCTTGAAAAAGCCTTTTTGTGCGGGTATTCAACCGGCGGCGGGATCGTGCTTGATTTTCTGTTGAGCTTTCCTGAGCGTTCGGCGGCATTGTCATTGGGGGAATGCCGGACAATATCATCAATATAGTCTGCGCTATAACTGTACGGCTCAAACGGGAAATATCATTCAACCGTATTCATCATTTCGGCCGCTAATTACAGAGGTCAAAGGCTCCTTCCGTGACTTCGCTCCCATTCCTCCCAAGCCACTACCCCAAGTTCCGGCTGCGGGTCATCGGGTAACACGGCAATGAACTCCAACGAGTGACCATCAGGATCACGAAAATAAATGGAAACAGCGGGAATCCATCCGAATACAAAAGGGTCTTCTGACCCATCATCTAAAAAGTTGCGTACAGCGATGCCCCGCTCTTTCAGCCAAGGAACAATGCCGGCCATGTCCCCTGCGGTAGTCTCAAAAGCAAAATGCTGGCTGACAATTTGAGCCGGGTCTTTCTCCCACAGGCCAAGCATCGCCCTCCTGGGTTCCCCGATCCAAAAGAATCGGCAGCGTCTTGCATCCTCATAGGCCACCGGCATTCCCAATATCTCCCTATAAAATTCCGACGATTTCTCTAAATCAGATACATAGATATGGGTTTCGAACAAACCTTTTATCATCAAGCTTCACCTCAATAAAATTGTATTTTTCTGTTAATTTTACTTGCGGATTTACTTTTATGTCAAGAACATAGGACTTAATGAAATCCAAGCTCTCGTTAGCTCAAGTCACGATCAGAAGCCCGAGGCGGCAACTTACGCAAAAAAGACCCGCAATTGCCGAAGCAACTGTGGGCCTTTTTGTAGGCATGATGCGGTCGAGAGGACTCGAACCTCCACGGTATTGCTACCACACGGACCTGAACCGTGCGCGTCTGCCAATTCCGCCACGACCGCATATTATGTATCATAGCGATTTGATCACTACAAATAAGACTATACTCTCTTTAATTACAAATTGCAAACTATTTTTTGTCAGTGTTCTTTAGTTACGTCATCGAAATAAAAATGCTTGTTTTAATTAAATAAATAAAGTATTTTATGATTAACACTTAATAAAGAAAGGTGGAGTGAAATGGACGCCATTGATTACAAGATTCTCAATGCACTAATGGAGAACGGGAGAATTACCTGGGCCGAGCTCGCGGGTCATCTGGGCCTCTCCTCACCGGCAACGGCAGACCGCGTGCGCAAGCTGGAAGAGCAAGGCCTGATCAAAGGGTATACCGCTCTGATCGACGCTGAATCCGCAGGCAGCGGGCTGGGAGCGCTCATCGCCGTCTCGCTGGAGCGGCCTGCGCACCGGGAAGCTTTTCTGGACTTGGTGCAGAAGCTGCCGGAGATCCAGGAATGCCATCATACCGCCGGGGATGACGATTACGTGCTGAAGGTACGCTGCCGGGGAACACGTGATTTAGACCGGATCATCAGCGAACAGCTCAAGAGTCTCCCCGGCATTGTGCGGACACGCACGACTATTATTTTAGGGACAGTAAAGGAAACTCCGAATGTGCCGCTGCCCCCTGCGGAGCCTACATGATCATCTGGTCAGCCCTGTTAAGCGGCTGTGGCTTCGGCTTTGCCATAGCTGCTCCCGTCGGCCCCATGTCACTGCTCTGTATGAACCGGACCTTGCGGCAGGGCTTCCTGGCTGGACTGGCCACCGGTCTCGGAATTACACTTGCCGACATGCTTTATGCCTTGGTGACGGTGTCCAGCATCAAGGTTGTGAATAATTTCACCACAATGTATGCTCTGCCGCTCCGGCTGCTCGGCAGCCTGTTCCTTGGCTATCTGGGCGTAAGAGCCTTGCTCCCCGCCAGTACCAGCCTGAAGACAGAAACTATGCGCGGCGGCATGTCCTATTCCCTCGCATCATCTTTCCTATTGACTTTGGCGAATCCGGCCACCCTCCTGAGCTTCATGGCACTCGCTGCTTCACTGGGGACCTCCATCGGCTGCTCCTGGTTTCTGCCTGTGGGCATCGCCCTCGGCTCCGGCTGCTGGTGGCTGCTGCTAAGCACCATAATTTACTGGATCAGAGGCAGACTCCCTGCCTCCTTCATCCGCTCGCTGAACCTCTGCTCATCGGTCATCCTGATCCTGTTCAGCTTGTACGGCATCCTCACCGCCCTAACCGGGCATGGAGAGTAAGCGGAATTCGAAGCAGACTCCCCTTCACAACTACACCGAAACTTATCTTTTATCACCTACAAAGCGGTCGCTTCCTGCACCAAGTCCAACAACCAAGAGCAGAATACTGGCGACAGCCAATAAAGCCAGCGGAATATTCCAGTTCCCGGTCACGTCATGCAAAAGCCCGAACAGTGCAGGCCCCATCGCCGCCAGCAAATAACCAAGCGATTGGGCCATCCCCGACAGCTCGCTCGCTTCCCGGGCATTTCGGGTACGCAGGCTGAAGAACATCATCACGAGGCCAAAAGCGAAACCTCCGGCAATGCCGATGCAGATGGCCCATAAGGCCATCCAGGAGCTTGCGCCAAGCCAGACTCCAAGAATGCCAATAATAAAGAGTATGGAGGTGACCAGCACCAGACGGCGCTGGTCCTTCATTTTGCCTGCCCACAGCGGCACAAAAAAAGTAAACGGCAACTGGGCAAGCTGCATAAGCGAAAGAATCCATCCGGCATGGCTGGAGGACATGCCCCGCCCGACCAGAATTACCGAAAACCAGGCAATCAGCACATAATAGAGCAGTGATTGCAGCCCCATGAACAGAGTCACCTGCCAGGCTAGCCGCGAGCGCCACATTGCTCCCGAGGATTGGCCTTTGCGCCCAGCGCTGTCTTGGGCCAGATTCCGTAGCTGCGGAATCCAGAACAGCGTGGCCAGCGCAGCCACGATAAACCATATGGCCAGTGTGCCCCGCCAGCCCAATCCGCTCTGCTGCGCCAATGGAACGCTGATTCCGGAGGCGGCCGCTGCACATAAATTCATCGAGACGGTATAGACTCCAGTCATAAGTCCGATGCGCTCGGGGAATCTGCCTTTGATCAGCCCCGGCAGCAGCACATTGCAGACAGCGATGGACAGCCCGATCATGGCTGTGCCCAGGAACAGCATTGCCGCTCCCGAGGACGAGCGGATCAGAATGCCCAGAGACAATGCCAGCATAGCCAGCATAAGCACGTTAGCAGTGCCAAAACGGCGGGCCAGCCCCGGTGCAAACGGTGACAGCAGCGCAAACGCCAGCAGGGGCAGCGTCGTTATCGCTCCTGAGAGCGTACCCGATAATCCCAGATCATCCCGGATCATCCCCAATAAAGGTCCAACAGAGGTGAACGGGGCGCGCAGCGCAGCGGCAATACAAATAATGCCCACGGCCAGCAGAATGCGGCTCGCTCCAGCGTCCGGGCGGGACTTGTCCGGCTTTTGAATAAGTGCTTCTTGCTGCTTTACTTTCATGATGCTCCTCCTGGTGATCTATGTATTCACATTAAATAATTATATCTCCTTGCTTCCGGCATTGCACAATATTTCAAATTCGGTAAAGGCTGATTTATAGCGGGAAGCATATTCTTATATTTCAACAAACCGCCAGTCCTTGGGACTGGCGGTCTGCAGCAAATGAATCGCGGTTTATACCCAGAAAGATTTTGTGATGATAACGAGCAGGATGAACAGAACCAGAATGGCGCCAGCAGAAGTAAAGCCGCCGTATCCTCCAACATTTTCGCCCATGATTAACTCCTCCTTTGTCCTTGCATACAGATAAGATATGTGGGAAGGAGCACTCGGGATTGGGTAAAACGGCAAAAATCCGCCCGAAAGATATGCAATTTTTAACTTCTTTCCGTTGACAAATACCGTCCCCGTCTTTAACATGAGGTTTATTGAGAATTAATCTCAATTAGATATACATAATTCTACAGAAATGAGTGAACAAGAGATGCTGCGTCGTTTTTTTGCCTACTATCGTCCCTACAGAAAATTGTTTATTCTCGACTTCACCTGTGCTGTGGGTGCGGGGCTGCTTGAGCTGGCTTTTCCGGTGGCCGTCAATAAGTTCATTGATGATCTGCTGCCGGGACAGGACTGGCCGCTGATTCTGATTGCCTGTATTGTGCTGATGGCGATTTACGCCTTGAATACAGCAATGCAATATATCGTGACCTATTGGGGGCATATGCTGGGGATCAATATTGAAACCGATATGCGCAAAAAAATGTTCGACCATATCCAGAAGCTGTCCTTCCGTTACTTCGACAACAACAAAACCGGTCATCTGATCGGACGCATCACCAATGACCTGAACGATATCGGGGAGCTGGCGCATCACGGGCCGGAGGATGTATTTATTGCCATCATGACTTTGGCAGGGGCATTTGTCCTGATGGCCGATATCAATCTGAAGCTTGCCATTATTACTTTTATTATTGTGCCGATTATGGCCTGGATCATCATTTATTTCGGACGCAGCATGACCGCCACCTATGGCCGGCTGTTCGGCAATGTAGGCAGCTTCAATGCCCGCATTGAGGATAATGTCGGGGGAATCCGGGTTGTGCAATCTTTTGCCAATGAGGAGCATGAGAAAAAGCTGTTTGCCGTCGATAACCAAATGTTCCGTCAAACCAAGCTGATGGCGTATAAGCTGATGGCCAAAAGCTCGTCGGTCAGCTACATGATGACCCGTCTGATTACCATCGTCGTGATGATCTGCGGTGCCTGGTTCTTCATTAAGGGAGAGCTTGCGATCGGGGAATTCGTTGCTTTTATTCTGCTGTCCAATGTCTTTTTCCGGCCGATTGACAAGATCAGCGCCGTCATTGAGAGTTATCCGAAGGGGATTGCCGGCTTCAAGCGTTATCTGGAAGTCATTGATGCGGAACCCGATATTGCCGACAAGCCCGGCGCACTGGATGTTGCTTCCCTGCACGGCGATATTGTCTTTGACCATGTCAGCTTCGGCTACGAATCGGGCCGTCCGGTACTGCAGGACATCAGCCTGAAGGTGAAAGCCGGAGAAACCATTGCCTTCGTTGGACCCTCCGGGGCCGGCAAAACCACGATCTGCAGCCTGCTGCCCCGCTTCTATGATGTCACCGGCGGCGCCATCTCCATTGACGGGAACGACATCCGCGACCTGAAGCTGAATGCGCTGCGGAGACAGATCGGGATTGTGCAGCAGGATGTGTTCCTCTTCTCGGGAACTATCCGCGAGAATATCGCTTACGGCAAGCTGGATGCGGAGCTTCCTGAAATCTGGGAGGCAGCAAGACGCGCGCATTTGGAGGAGCTGATCAACAGCCTGCCGGCCGGGATGGACACGGTCATCGGGGAACGCGGCGTGAAGCTGTCCGGCGGGCAGAAGCAGCGGCTTGCCATCGCCCGGATGTTCCTCAAGAATCCGCCGATACTGATTCTGGATGAAGCCACCTCGGCGCTGGACACAGAGACAGAAGCAGCCATCCAGCAGTCGCTGGCGGAGCTGTCCGTCGGCCGGACGACCCTTGTGATCGCCCACCGCCTTACGACGATTAAGAACGCCGACCGGATCATTGTCGTGAACGAGGAAGGCATCTCCGAGGAGGGCCGTCACGAGGAGCTGCTGAACACCGGCGGCGCATACAGCCGTCTGTATCAAGCACAGTACAACGCATAGTTTAGAGATGTAAAAAAACCTTCCGCTGGAATCGCCTGATGAATATGGGCGCGGAAGGTTTTTTTGCTGTGCCTCTAATAGGCCTTAATCTTTTACTGTCCCCAGAAAGCGGATTGCCAGCTCTCTATAGAAGCCGATGGAGGCCAGATACGCTTCAATGTCTACCCATTCATCCGGCTGGTGGGCCAGGGCGGGGTCGCCGGGGCCATAGATCAGAACGGGCAATCTGCCATTGTCATGCAGCACAGAACCGTCCGTGTAGTAGGGAACGCCCTGCACTGCACGGCTCTCTTCTTCGGGTGGCCCCGCTGCTCCCAACGAGGCGGCAGTCTCCAGCGCCGTGGCAATCAGCTCCCGGCTGGGGTCAGTGCAGACCACACTGCGGTCCAGCAATTGCTCCACTTCATACCTGTAGCCGGGATGAAGCTGCTGAATTTGCTGCAGCCTGGCTTCAATCTCCCCAAGGAGCGCGGCATGCCGCAGCGGCGGAACCGTGCGGATATCCACATCAATGGTGCAGCGATCCGGGATAACATTGGTCTGCACTCCGCCTTCAATCTTATTCACCGACAGGCTGCTTGTGCCCAGCACGGCATCATGGGCCTGCCATTCCAGCGCGTGGCTGCGCAGCAGCGTTATTACCTCCATCATCCCTTCCACCGCATTCAGGCCAAGCTGCGGCATCGAGCCGTGGGCGCTGCGCCCGAATAACGTTATCCGCAGCCACAAAGCACCTTTGTGGCCCACCGCCACCCGGCTGCCGGTCGGCTCCCCGATCACAATGCCGTCCAGATCCAGCGGGCTGTTCTGACCGGCATACATCCGTGCTCCGCAGCTATCCACCTCTTCTCCCGCAGTCGCCAGGAATACCAGATCACCGCCCAGCCGGATGCCTTCCTGGTGCAGTGAAGCTGCGGCGAGCAGCATGGCGGCGAGGCCGCTTTTCATATCGGAGGTTCCCCGCCCGTACATCCGTCCGTTGTCAATTACCGCTCCATGTGGAGGATAACTTCCGGCGGCGGCAGTCCAGGGGCTGACGGTGTCCAGATGGCCGCAGAACATCAGCCTCCTGCTCCCGGCCCCATGAAATACAGCCTCCAGATTGCTCCGCCCCTGCTCGATTCCGGTGATGCTGCTCTCCACGCCAAGCTCCCGCAAAAAATCGTGCAGCAGCTCAGACAAGCGGTGCTCATTACCCGGCGGATTGCACGTATCCACCTCAATCAAGCGCTGCAAAAAGGGGACGGCAAATTCCCGGCTTCTCAGATTCTTCATGTTCCACGCCTCCCGGTAGTCCGAAGTTTCTATTGTAATCCCTGCCGCTCCAGTTCAGTTCAGGTTAGCTTGCTTGTTCCCGCCGCCTTATTTCTTCGCGATATGCACCTTCAGCAGCTTGCCCTTCACGGTGGTGTCCCTCATCGCCTGCAGCACCAGCGTACCCTTGCCGTTGAGGATATCGACGTAAGTCACATTGTCCTGAATCGTGATAATCCCGATATCCTCGGCGGTGATCCCTTCCAGCTTCGCAATCGTGCCGACGAAATCGACGGCCCGGAGTTTCTTTTTCTTCCCGCCGTTAAAATACAGCTTCATGATGTCCTGGTTCATCACCTCGGTTTTGCCCTTCTTGCGGACCTGCTGCTTGCCCAGCTTCTCATCAAAAGCAGGCTTGGCGTAAGCCACGGCATCCGCCGAAGGCGCCTTCATCACCGGGAGGCTGAACCCGATATAGCGCTCAATGTCCTGAACCCATTTGTGCTCATTCGGCGTGGCGAATGTGACCGCTTTGCCGCTTTTGCCTGCGCGTGCGGTGCGTCCGGTGCGGTGCACGTAGCTCTCTTTTTCCATTGGAATATCATAGTTGACTACGTGAGTTATATTCTCAATATCAATGCCCCGCGCGGCTACATCGGTGGCGATCAGATAGCGGAACTGGCCTCTTTTAAAAGCATTCATGACCTCAAACCGCTCGTCCTGCATCATGCCGCCGTGGATTTTGTCCACCGGGAACTCCAGATCGGCCATCCCCCGGAACAGCGCGTTCACCTGATCCTGCGTCCGGCAAAAAATAATGCAGCTCTCGGGATTCTCCACCGTCAGCAGGTCGAGCAGCACCCCAAACTTGGCCGCTTGTCTGACTTCAATCAGCGCATGCTCAATCGCCGCCGTCGTCAGACCGCTGGCTTCAATCTCAATGTCCACCGGCTGGGTCATATATTTGCGGCACAGATTCTTCACAGCATCCGGCAGCGTGGCGGAGAACAGCATCGTTACCCGTTCCCGGGGCAGCTTCTGGATGATTTGCTCAATCTGCTCAATAAACCCCATGCTCAGCATCTCATCCGCTTCATCAATGACCAGGAATTTGATCCGGTTCAGCGGCAGTGTGCCGCGCTCGATATGGTCGAATACCCGTCCCGGCGTGCCTACGACGACATGCGTTTTTTGCGCAAGCTCGATTTTCTGCGGGGCAAACGGCTGCTTGCCGAACACAGCGACCGCCTTGATCCGCTTGAACCGTCCGATGTTGGTAATATCCTCTTTGACCTGTGCGGCCAGCTCGCGTGTCGGCGTCAGCACCAAAGCCTGCGGCTTGTTCTCCGCCCAATCCACCAGCTCGCAGAGCGGGATGCCGAACGATGCGGTTTTGCCGCTGCCGGTCTGCGATTTGACGATCAGATCCTGCCCTTCCAGGGCTACAGGAATGACCTTGCTCTGCACCTCGGTTGGCTCCAGATAGTTCAGCACATCCAGCGCGCGGATAATCTCTTCATTTAACTCATAATCTCTAAACTGCAATTCACTCATGTAGTTGTTCCTTCCGTCTAATGCATTGTCTTATTATTGCAGCTAGTGGCTTCCCTGGTTCCATTCCTTATAAAATTGCTCCAGAAAAATAAGCATGAAATTATGCCGCTCCTCCGCCAGCTTGCGCCCGTAAGGCGTGTTCATCAGGTCTTTCAGCTTCAGCAGCTTCTCATAAAAATGATTAACCGCCGTTCCTTTGGAGTAATCGCGGTACTCCTTCTGCAGGGTTTCATCACGCGGCGTTATCTCCGGGTCATACACCGGACGCCCCTTGGCTCCCGAAAAAACCATCGTTCTCGTTATGCCTATCGCTCCCAGCGCATCCAGCCGGTCGGCATCCTGCACCACTTGTCCTTCTAGGGTTGACATCGGTGCTCCCCCGCCGCCGCTGAAGGACATCGTTTCGATGATCTGCATAATATGCCTGATTTGTCCCTCGTCACTCAGATGCTGCGCCAGCCAGTTATGTACTTTGAGCAATCCCGCTTCTTTGGAAGGGTTCAGCTTCTCGTCAGCCACATCATGCAGCAGAGCTGCTATTGTACAGATAACAATATCCGCCTGCTCCATCTCCGCGATCAGCGCCGCCATATTGCGCACACGGTCCGTGTGGAACCAGTCATGACCGGTCCGGTCCTGGCCTAATTGCTCTTTGGCGAAGCTTTCGGCTTCGGCAATGATTGGAGTAGAATTCATGGAAAACACTCTCCTTATTGTGTGATATTGCTCCATAGCTTGCATGGCTTCTCTCAATCGTCTATAATGTGCTGTAATCCAGCCTTGAAGGGATCTGATTCGCATGAACAGCATTACTATCATACTGAATCCACTTCATCATCACAAGCAGCGTTAGCACTCCTGAACATTATTCAGGGAGGGCTAACGCATTTCGCGTTTGACCTCCCTGCGGCATACTGAAGCGCGCAGGACCAAGAGGTCCGGCGCGTTTTTTATTTGGAGATTTTTTTCAGACCCCACCCCAAAATTAGCGGGGATTGGAGAAGGGGAAGAAAAGTGGTATTTTCGTGCCAGTGCCTGAACGAGTACAGCACCCGTTCTAAATCTGCGGCTTAGGACGAAACCTCTGTGGTTCGGGGAGAGAGGGTTCGTCGTATCCATCCCCCCCTTGTTCCTTAACGGACTGTAAGACCCTTATTTTCCAGAAAGGGATACATTTAGTCGAGGTACGGACCGTATGGCGCTTATTGCCTCTTCGGCAGGTAACTTTGGGGTAAAAGTCCACCCATAACGGCTCTGGAGTCCGTACACTTGCGAAAAAGTGACTTCCAGTAGAAATAAGAGCTGCTCCGTCCGTAACAAACGGTCAGACAATTCTGACCAGGGAGATGCTTCCGTTCGAGGGCCCTGATACGCCAGCAGTGTGATCTCCACGCCCTAATCCGTTCGGCGGTAATCTGTTCGGCAGAGAAGCGTTTGAACTCCAGCATGTAGAGTCTGACGATCCGTTAACGGGAGAATCACCCTCCATTACAGACAGAACAGGCGTTTTAGAACAATTAAAAGGGTAAGCATCCCCCTATATTAGGTCAGTAACTCTTTCCGTAGTAGTTAGAACGATTATACAGGGAGGAATTCTCTTTACCTCATGGATAACGGGAATTCCACACGAAGTAGCAGGGATTTTTCCGCTTATTATTTTGGTTTTTAGCTATTTTGCAAACCAACAATTCAAAGGAGCTGCTGAACATGCAGAACGTTAAAGGAACCTATGATTATTTCGGCCGGGAGCAGGCCATCCGCCAGAAAGTCCGCTCCACGCTGACCGAGCTGTTCGAAGTATACGATTTTGAAGCTATGGATACGACCTTGCTGAATGAACTGGAGCTGCTAACCTCCAAATACGCCGGCGGTGACGAGATTCTCCGCGAAATGTACCAGTTGACCGATCAGCGCGGACGCCAGCTTGGGCTGCGCTACGATCTTACGATTCCTTTTGCCAAAGTGATCGCTCTGAATCCGGGTATTGAGCTACCCTATAAGCGCTACGAGATCGGCAAGGTGTTCCGGGATGGTCCGGTCAAAAAAGGCCGTCTGCGCGAGTTCCTGCAATGCGACGCCGATATGGTGGGTTTTCCCGGCCCGCAAGGGGAAGCGGAGCTTATGATGCTCGCGGCAGAGGCCTTCCGCAGATTGGAAATTCCTATCGTGGTGAAATGGAATAACCGGCGTTTCTTGGGCGAAATCCTGGAAGCGGCAGGCGTGCCGCCGGAGCAGCACCTGTCCGTGATGCTGAGCCTCGACAAGCTTGCCAAAATCGGGAGCAGCGGAGTACTGGCTGAGCTTTACGAGAAAGGACTGACCCCGGCAGCCATCGGTACGCTTAAGGAACTGCTGGACATGGAGACACCGTCATTTGAAGAGCTTGCAGACAAGTATAGACTGGCCGGACAGCCCGGCGCTCTGGAGGTTCTGGCCTTGCAGCAGTTGATTGCAGAGATCGGACTCGCCGGGACCTGCGTCTTCGATCCTTATTTGTCCCGCGGCCTGTCGTTCTATACGGGAACAGTCTATGAAATTTTTGACGCCTCAGGAGTGTATTCCTCCAGTCTGGGCGGCGGCGGAAGATATGACGCCATCATCGGTAAACTGGTGGGGCGGGATGACATTGAATATCCTACAGTTGGCATTTCCTTCGGCATGGAGTCGATTATGGCTCTGCTCGGTGAACGCCCGGCCCGTGAGGAGACTTCGGGCGTGCTGGTCATTCCTATTGGGGAGTATCTGCCGCAGGCCCTAACTGCAGCCGCAGCCCTTCGCGCAGCAGGCATCCGCACCGCCGTGGACACCGGAAAGCGCAAGCTCAAGAAAACGCTGGCCTCTGCCTCCGCAAAGGGCATCCGTTATGTCATTCTCATCGGAGAGAATGAAGCCGCCGCCGACAAGCTTCGGCTAAAGGATATGGTGCAGCAAAGCGAGGAGCTGGTGACGGTGGAGGAAGCGGCCCGGCGGATTGCCGGGTAAATCTGCTGTTCATTGGAACTATTTTAAAAGGCAACCCTTCCAGAAGAGTGTGGATGGTTGCCTTTTCCAATCCTTTCATTGCTAGTACTCATTTAAATACACAACATCATCAATGAAATTCTCGATGTTAGATATGTTCTGTACTGGAATAAGCAGCATACAATTGTTCAGCTTCAATACAGTTGAGCAATGCTCCAATCTTGCTATGATTGCATTCTTCCACATCTCACTCAGCCACGGGAAGCAAAACACCTGTTTCTCATGGGCAAGTCCAATCGCTACCGATGCATTCCAGCGTTCATTACTAATATGGCTTAGGTCTCTATCTAGGCGCGAGGGGGCAAGTTCAAGATACTCTACAAGAGTATCAATTGCATGTTTTTCAGCAGTCCCCATTTCTAATTGTTGTCGAACCGTCATGATCCCAGCAGCCTATTTTCTATTTTGTTGCCATCAGCATAAGTTCTACCGGATGTAAAATGATAGGAGAAATGTTCCAAACTATCTTTTCCTGATTTGAAATTTAACATCGCCGGTTTGCAAGTAACGGATACATCCTCCAGATCAAGTGCGGATATCTTCAATATTCCTCCACAAGTATCTAATTTAATTTCCATAGTTCTATTCTTATTCATCCTTCTTGTTCGTTAAGATCATCTGCAAATTGCTCAAAATACTCGGCAAACACCCGGTATAGCTTTGCAAAATGATCGGCCTTAAGATCGTAATGCCCTACGAACTCCACTTGGGTTGGTTGACCTTGATCATAGATGATACGATGACCGTATCCTCCCAACCATACGCTCTGGAACATCAATTTAGCCCGGACGGCGTCGCCTAGCCTCCGAAACCAATCCCTTACGGAAGGGGATTCGGAAAAGACCCGACTCATCCTCCATTGTCGAGGGATAAAATGAACCAGCCAATCTCCCTCTGCGCCTCCGATTTCCTCTTCCACGAAATCCATATTGCCTAAGGCCACTTTCAGGTTTTCGCCAATATGCTTGTGAACCATTTCCCTTCGAAATCGAAGGACGGACCCATGCGGGATGCCATATTCCGTTTCACCGTACCCATCTTCCAAATACTTCACAATGGCTGCATCCAAATCAAAATACAGGACGAGGTTGTCCTGATCCATGCGACTATGACTCTCGACATATTTTCGCAGCGCAGTTCTCTGCTCCTTCCTGATAATGAAGGAAATTTTCTCCTGCCATCTGTAATTCGTCTCATATTGTTTCAGTTCCTTAGGCCAATACTTGGCGAACTCGTCCATTCTGCGAATAAATTCTCTCTTTGTTCCTTGAGAAAAGCCTTCTTCTTTGAATTCCAAAAAAGTCTCCGTATCGTTCCCGTAAATAATCCGTTGCCCCTCGGCTTCCATATCCATGTATGTAATGATTGCATCCACATGTTTGCTCAAGGTAACAAACCACTCCCGGACCGACTTGGAATCTCGCAGCAAACGGCTCATATCTGAAGTCACAGCCATGAAGCGGACACGTAACAGCTCTGCATGATTATCTAGCGCTTCCTCCGAATAATCAATCGTGCCGATCCTCGCCTTGTTCCCTGGAAGAAGGGAGCGTTGAATCTCTGCCCAATCATAATGAGGCCCCGGTTCATATCCACCCTCCAGATACTTCAATACCGCTGAATCAACGCCAAAATGAAGACAGAAACTGCCCGTTCCGCTGACCTCGCCGTGCTCCTGCACATAACGGAGCAAACGATCCCTTTGATCCTTGTGGATCACAAGTATATAGTTATAGTCGAGCCCCATTCGTTCCTCCCTAATTAACGCCTATTCGTTAGCAGGCCGATATTCTTTTAAAAATCTGATGATCTTCTCCGATTTATAGCTTGTCGCCATATCTACGGGAGTATCACCTCTTGAATCCATCACATGGATATCTGCTCCGTGATCTATTAAGTACTGCAAAATATCTACCGGCTCCTCACCTGAAGAACCACCTGTTTGAATGGTTCCATCAATGGACAGGTCCACGGCTTGGTGTAAAGCCGTCCATCCCCCGGAGCATTGATAGTTTACATCGGCTCCGCTTGCGATCAACATGTCCATGATTTCTTTATTTTCATGTTCGACGGCACACATTAATAGTGTCCACCCTGATTGTTCATAACAATTGGGGTCCCCGCCGGTTGAAAGATAATGAGCAACAAAGGCGGTATCCCCAGCAGCTATAGCTCTATAAACGTTATACTCAACCTGCATCATGCAGCCTCCTAAATGTCGATTTTTTTAATAACTACCTCGTTTTCTTCAATTTTCACTTGATACTCAACAACTTCGTTTGAAATTCATAAACCTTTAGTCCGCTTAATTTTCTTTCATCCATTTTCAACTCTCCTTTGACAAAAACCTTTAAATAACCATATGCCCATTCTAACAGAATGTATTAAGCAAAAGACAAAAAGACCTTGGAATCGAATTCCAAGGTCTCCCGCACAAACTCCGTACTACTCCAACACCTCACCGTTACTCTCAATAACCCCCTGGTACCACGAAAAGCTCTTTTTGCGCGATCTGGACAGGGTGCCTTTGCCTTCGTTATCTTTGTCCACGTAGATGAAGCCGTAACGCTTCTTCATTTCGCCGGTTCCGGCGCTTACGAGGTCAATACATCCCCACGGGGTGTAACCTACCAGGTCTACTCCGTCAGCTATGGCTTCTTTCATTTCCGCAATGTGCCCTCTCAGGTAATCAATCCGGTAATCGTCGTTAATGGAGCCGTCTTCCTCTACAGTGTCTACGGCGCCAAGGCCATTTTCCACAACCATCAACGGAATTTGGTAGCGGTTGTAGATATTGTTCAAGGACCATCTCAGACCCTTCGGATCAATCTGCCATTCCCATGCGCTTGCTTCCAGGTAAGGATTTTTTAGGCCCATGGATAAATTCCCGCCAATTTGCTCCTGATTCGGATCGGCACTCACGCAGGTGGATGAATAGTAGCTGAAGGTATAGAAATCTACACAGCCCTCCCGCAGAATTTCCTCATCGCCGTCTTCCATGACAAGCTCAATGCCTTGTTCCTTAAAATACCGTTTGGCAAATCCGGGATACGCCCCGCGCACCTGAACATCGGAACAGAGGTAATTCGATAAGTTGTCTTTTTGCTGCGCGAGCAGAATGTCTTCCGGGTTACAGGTCAGCGGGTAAGAACACATGTAAGCGATCATACAGCCAATTTTGAAATCCGGGTTAATCTCATGCCCCAGCTTTACCGCCTTTGCGCTTGCCAGGAACTGGTGGTGCAGAGCCTGATACCGCAGCCCCTCATCATCCCCTGCCGTATTGCCAAACTCCGCATTGCCCTCCGGCATGATCACTCCAGCCATAAAAGAACCAAACGGCATGGTTAGAATATTGATTTCATTAAAGGTCAGCCAATATTTCACCACATCTTTATACCGGTTGAAGATAACCCTGCAATAATTGACATAAAAATCTACGACCTTGCGGTTGGACCAGCCATTATATTGTTGCGCCAGATTGAAAGGAGCCTCGTAATGGGAAATGGTCACTAACGGTTCAATATTATGCTTCTTCAGCTCGGCAAACACGTTGTCATAGAACTTCAGGCCTTCCTCATTCGGCTGCGCATCATCCCCGTTCGGGAATATTCTGGACCAGGCCAGGGACATCCGGAAAACCTTGAAGCCCATTTCTGCGAAAAGCTGTATATCCTCTTTATAGTGGTGATAAAAGTCGATGGCCTCGTGGCTCGGATAGTTCGCCTCCTGTTCCAGCACCGGTGTAATTCTTCTGCGGGTTGTATGCGTTCCGGCTGTAATTACATCCGCAGTGCTGAGACCTTTGCCGCCCTCCTTATAGCCGCCCTCCAATTGATTAGCCGCCGTTGCGCCTCCCCACAAAAACCCTTCCGGAAACCTCTTGGTTATCTCATTCATTCATTATTCCTCCTCGTATATGTGATTAGATCATTACCGTTAACAAGTCTTCCCGATACCCGATGTTTTTCTTCCCGGTTTCAATTACATCCAGGTAATTATTCGAATTGGAAACGATTACAGGGGTAGTTAAGATATAACCCGCCGCTTTAATGGCCTCCATATCAAATTCCATTAACAAATCGCCTTTTTTCACCGCATCGCCTTGTTTGACTTTCGGGGTAAAATATTTGCCTTTCAATTTAACTGTGTCCTTGCCCACATGGATAAGAATGTCCACACCGTGGTCGCTTGTAATGCCTATGGCGTGGCCCGACGAGAACAGGGAGGTTAGAACCCCGTCTACCGGAGCAAACACCTTGCCTTCAGCAGGTTCAATGGCAATCCCTTTGCCGAGTGCACCGGTTGAGAAGGCTTCATCCTTGACGTCAGACAATGCGATTACTTCACCTTTTAACGGACTGCTTACGGTTTCCTGCTTCACCATAGGTTCGCCGCTGTGACCCTGGCCTTTTGTGTTGTCTGCCTTGACTTCATCATCCTTGAATCCGCCGAAGAACATGAGCAGGAACCCAAGCACGAAGCTGACCGTAATGCCGATAATGGCTCCATAAAAACCTCTGTCGATTCCCTCAGGGCTGATATAGCTCGGGATTCCGAAGATACCCAGACCGCCCAGGATATAACCTTTGGTTCCCATGATTCCAATAATTCCGCCTCCGACTGCAGCCGCTATACAGCTTAGGATGAACGGTTTTTTACGCGGCAGGGTAATCCCGTAGATGGCAGGCTCTGTAACCCCGAAGATACCCGAGATCACGGCCGGAATAGAAAGCGATTTCAATTTAATGTTTTTGGTCCGCAGCATAATCGCCAATACGACACCTGTCTGGGCAAAGGAAGCACCGAATACGCCGGCCAGAATTGGATCAAATTTAAGCACGGTCAGGTTGTTGATGGCAATCGGCACAAAACCCCAGTGCAAGCCGAAGATAACGAATACCTGCCAGAACGCGCCGAGCAGCACCCCGGCAATTACCGGGCTCAAATTATAGATAGACAAAGTACCTGCGCCAAGAAGCTGTCCTGCCCAAGTTGCAACAGGTCCGATGAAGATCAGAGCGAGCGGAACAATCACCAGCAGGGTGCAGAAGGGAACCAGGAAGGTTCTGACTACGCTTGGAATAATCTTTTTAAAGAAACCTTCGATCTTGCTGCCTACATAGGTGGACAAAATAATCGGAATAACGCTTGACGAATACGTCATCAGGATTACCGGGATGCCTAGAAAGGTTAGATATACCGGCGATTCAATAACGGTCCCGCTGAATAAAGTGTATAACGGCTTCCCGGCTGCGGTTAGACCAGAAAACGTAGGATAGACCAGCGTTGCCCCTATAGCCATACCTATAAAGATGTTGGCATTGAACTTTTTGGCTGACGTGTATCCAAGGAATATCGGGAAGAAGTAAAATAAACAGTCGCCGATTGCATTCAAAATTTGATAAGTGCCCGAAGTATTGGTCAGCACACCCAGAGAGATGAGCAGCGCGGTGAACCCTTTGATCATCCCTGTTGCACTCAATACACCAAGCGTTGGTGTGAACACACCGGAAATGATATCAATGAATCTATTGAAAAGACCCACTTTTTCATCGGATGGTTCTGCAGATGCCGTCTGAAATCCGCCTACAGCCGCGACTTCCGCATAGACCTCAGGGACATGGTTGCCTATAACGACTTGATATTGTCCACCGCTCTGTACAACCGTCACGACTCCATCCATATTCTTCAGAATTTCGGTGTTGGCCTTGCTCTCATCATTTAATTTAAAACGCAGGCGGGTAATGCAATGCGTCAGACTGTTAACATTTTCCTTGCCGCCAACATTGCTGATAATGTCTTGTGCGAGCTTTTCGTATTTCATGCTGATCGCTCCTTTAATTAATTTTCCTTATAAAAAAGGCGAGACCCAATAGACAGCACTACAAAAAGAGTACTTATCTATTTTGGTCTCGCCTGCCTTACCAGTAACAATCCAAAATTTTTATTCAATTTGTTTTTCCGTTACACGATGGACATGAATGGTTAAATACAGCTTTTCTTCATCCGACAGATCGGTGTCTAAATACTTCTCTATCTTCAGCATGCAGTTGTAGGCTTTTTTGTATTTTGCCTTGACTTGCTGTAATAAAAAATCATCATCCAGCTCCATCCTCTTCTTCTGATGAATCCTTTGAAAGAAAAATCTCAAATGGGTAATAAACCGTTCGAAGCTGATGGATTGTTCGTCAAGCGTTATATTATAGGTATATTTGATAATGTTCAGGATGTCCTGAATTTTCTCAGTCTGCCCTGCGATATCTGATATTTTATGATCCGGGCTGCTAACCTGGGCATTGATCAAATGAAGGGCTATATTGCCCGCTTCATCTTCTGTCAGTTGTTTATTTACGCTGTCATTAATAAATTCCAATGCCTTAAGCCCAATTTTGAATTCTTTGGGGTACAATTTTTTGATCTCCCAAATTAACGGATTGGGATTGCGGATCCCCTCATCGTACATTTTCAGTGTGTTGTTGATATGGTCCGTTAGGGTAACATATATATACTCACTCAAAGGAGTGTCCAGCATGTTTTTCCCGTACTCGATGATGTCATAGCATAACGACACATACTCTGAGGGAACATCCTCCAGCAGCAGCTTGAATTTTTCCGAAGCCTCTTTTTGTTTGAGAATGAAAACCTTCTCAATTAAGCCCTCCTCGACCTCATCGCCAATGCTTTTTTTGAATCCAATGCCACAGCCCATAACAACAAGCTCTTGCTTCTGCGGATCTTTGGCGACAATCGCGTTATTGTTAAAGATTTTCTTGATGATCATCCAACTGCCCTCCTTCATCCCGTATTAAGGTATAACTAGGATTAAGACGCTGGACGAAAAAATTTCAGACGGATCACAACATTGCTGATAGAATTTTCGTCATTTCTTCGCACATAATTTAAGCGTTTCCAATACGAGCCGATTTTACTCATCCACCACTCCGTTTCGTAAGATCCATCGCGCGACAGGATACCAGAGTTGGGATTAAAAAAAGGCAAAACCCAAAACATGTCAAGTACATGTCCTGGGTTTTGCCTTTTCAGTAACAATCCCAAAGTCAGAATAACATGAATTTAGCCGTTTGACAACAAAAAAGTATGCGCTTTCTTTTTTGGGTGGAATCAATCCGCAAAAGCCACGTTGGAGCAGGCTCCGCTGTGGCTTTTTGTCTATTTTTTACCATACACAATTTTTTTGATGCTGTCGCAGGACAGGCAAAATTGCTCTGCCAGTTGCTCAATGTTGAGGCCTATGGAATATTGCTGGCGAATTTCATTATTACGGACCATCAGATATTTTCTGCCGCCCGAGTTCTCGCCCCACTTGGTCCGCAAGCCCTCCGGCTTGGGAACATAGAGCATTCCGCCATGTATATATTTCTGTACTTCCTTAAGCAATTCTTCCGGCAGGACGACATCTGCATTGATATATTTCTTCATAGCTCCGCTCCTTAAAATAAAATGAACTTTTTAAGGTAGCAAAGTCTACAGGGTAAACAGCGATTCTCCAGAATTAGAGCGGTACCGTGCTTCCAGCTCTATGCAAACAACCGCCGTTGTTTATCATCCATAGACTTTGCATAGAGCAGAGCTTTAATCTTGTCATCACAAACCCTCCCTTCCATATCCAGACTTTACATGGAATAAGTTTCTTCTATTGTAGCATCAATGGGGAAATGAACCAAACCTCTTGTCCAGGGGGAACCGAGTAACGCTCCAGCTCCCTATTCCTGCGCATGCCGCTTCAGATACTGCTTCCGGTACTCCTTGGGGCTTGTCCCGCTATATTTCTTGAAGGAAACGCTGAAATGGCTGGTGCTGGAGTACCCGGCAAGCATGGAGATATCGGCAAGTCTCAGTTCGTTCTCTTGCAGCAATTGCTCAGATTTGGTCATCCTCAGCTTAGTGACATAATTACTGAAGGCAACGCCTACATGCTGCTTGAAGAGGCCCGGCAGTTCGCTCTCCAGCAGATGAAACTTGTCCGCCAGGGAAGAAACCGTCAGCTCATAATAAAAGTTCTCCTCCACATATTTTCTGACCGCCTCGGCCATCTGCCGGCCGCCCGAGCAGCGGACCTTCTTCACTTCCTCCATAACAAGCTGCGCAAGCTCATCAATCTGCCCCCGTATCCCTTTACAGGACTGTTCACTGGTGATGGTCTTCTGGCAGTTCCACAAATATTTCTGCAGAGCAGAGCCGTGGGGCTCGAACTTTCTGGCAATGGAGAGGAGCAAGAGCAGCAACCGCAACGCCAGCAAGTTACAATATGGTAGCGGCGCCTCTTCTTCGCTGCTGAACATGGCATCGAGCTGCTGACTTAAGGCGCCCGCATCGAGAGTTTCAATCGCTTGCGTAAGGCTCCGCTCCATCTCCGGGGTGAAGGCTTGGGTTAGCTCTTGCACATATTCCGGCTTGCCATCCCCGTCTTTGCGGACAGTGCTCTGACTCCACGACAGCATGCAAGAGGCATAGCCGTTCTTCCGCCGCTTAAGTCCCTTCACCTCCTCGCCAATCCCCGTTATGCACTCAAGCTTCAGGCAGCTTGCGATGTTCCGCTGCAGCTCTTCCACGAACAACTGCGATTTCCGGGCATGCTTCGGTCCCTGCTTCACAATGACGAGGAAAAGCATCATGGCAGGATTGGCGGCGTCGCCGAATGGATAAATCCCCCTCCAGTGGCCGGCCGTCTCCCGGCACAGCCTTTGAAAATCGAGCTGGAGCAAATCCCGGCGCTTCTGCCGGTTCGCTATTCTTCCTGCCGGCAGCTTCATCTCCACAGCCGCAAATTGCAGCCGCAGATCATCCTCCGCCAGCGGGGCCAGTTGGAGCTGTTGCAGCCGCTTCTTCATAGCCGCCAGGCTATAGCACTCATCCTTGACCATTTGCTGCAGAAAGCTCATCTGCATCTGCCGAAGCTGCCCGCTCTTTCCGCCCGGCGTCTCCGGGACAATCAACAAGCCCGCAGTCTCACGGTAGACTGTGGCTTTGATACTGTTACGGCTGCCCTTCTTGTCAGCCATCGGCATCATTTCAAACATTGATGTCTTTACCTCCAGCAACTGAAGTCTTTGCTATCAGTATGGGCAAAAAAACTGAAATAACCCCTCAAGCCTCCTCGACAGGTTACTCCGGCTGGATTTATGATCTCCACTCGCACGCATTTTCTATAGTTGGCTGATGCTGATTTTCATAAAAAGAAAATAATTGTATTCGCTCACTTAATTGCAGATATAGGGATATATGTTTAGACATTCCTTGTTAAGTTTTGTAAAGTCAATAGCGATAATACATAATGAGGAGTGTACCAATGAAGAAAATAAAAATTGTAATCCTTATGTTCTTGTTAGTGTTTACTGCCATCCCATTGTCTAAGGCATCTGCTGCTACTTCTGCAATTACTGGTCCTGGAGAGACCAAAACTTTTTTTGGTGATTTAGGATCTGAATACTCTAGTATATATTTTTATTCATCTGGCAAAGGCTCCACCTCTAGTTTTTATTTTTATGATAAAAATATGCAATTAACTTTTAGCAATAACACACCAAACTTCACAATTGGTGCAAGTAGTAGTACAAGCTCTTTCAAAGTCCGTTATGTTAAAGTTACTTTAAACCCTAATTCAAAAATAGACTATTGGGGGATTGGCGCTGGGACAACACCACGTATAACCGATTGGGAGGTATATGTTGATCCAACGGCTTCGCCTTCTCCAACGCCTACTACAACGCCAACTGCAACTCCAGTACCGACAGCTACACCTGAGCCCACACCAAGCGCTACACCAGTGCCAACAGCTACGGTGACACCGGTACCAACTGCTACTCCGTCACCAACTTCAACACCTGAACAACCAACTGGTGATCGAGGGTTACTTACGATTACTTTCATCAACGGAACAGAAAAAGAATATGATCTCCCAATGTCCGATGTTGAAGCATTTGTAAAATGGTATGATGCCCGCGATGCCGGTAGAGGCCCAGGTATGTATGCAATTGATAAACATACGAATAACAAGGGCCCATTCAGCAAACGTAAAGATTATGTTGTATTCGATAAAATCTTGACCTTTGAAGTCAGTGAGTATACAACCAAATAATCCTTCCCAATACTTACCTCCTCAATTAACTATAGTCAAACACTATATGTTAAATTGAGGAGGTTCTCTATGTTACATCTTCAATTCTTCAATTGGTCACTCTCTTATGTAAAATACCCCGCCAATGCTGGCAGGGTAAGGTGCTTCCGTTACATCTAATTTATAGTGAGTGGAACAATTAATTAATGCTATTCTTTTGCAGTATACTCATCCACACTAAAGGTCAATATTTTATCGAAGATTATATATTCCTTGCGGCTGATGAATGGTCCTTTATTATTGCTATGTTTGTCAATTGCATATTTGGCCAGTCCTTTACCTGCATCACGTTCATCATACCATGTCAAAAAAGCTTTGATCTCTTCTGCGCTGAGATCGTATTCTTTCTCAAGGCCTGTTGTTAATGTGATGGTTAGAATTGCACGATCACCGGATGGTTCTGGCTGCGGATCAGGTCCGGGATTTTCCACTTTTTCAATAGCATACTCGTAAACATTTTTAGAAACAGATGAACCACCTACTGAATATAATTTTCCATTTAGTATGCCAATACCTGCTCCATCCACATATTTAGGCGCTGGTATTGATGGTAGACTAGACAAAGTTTCAGTTGCAGGAGAAAATAAAAACGAACCACCGACACCAATAAGATAAATATTATCTTTATACGTTACAGATCTAGGTTCGATATTCAAAGTAGGCGAAACTACAGAACTGGTAGTCCATGTGTCTAAATTAGGATCATATATTTCTATCTTGTCAGTTTTTGTAGTTCCATAGTTATATCCACCAATAATGTAAATTTTATTGGAGTATACACCTATTCCATAGGTCCATCTCCTAGTCGGGATATCCTTCTTTTTGGTCCATGAATTTGTAATTGGATTGTACTCTTCCACCACCGGAGACGTAAGAGTATTTTCTCCAACTATACCGCTAATAACATATATTTTTCCGTTAACAGTCGCCGCACTCATGCCCATCCTACCGGTAGGCATGTCTTGCTTTACAGTCCATACATTAGTGACAGGATCATATTCTTCTACAGAATTCAATGCAACAGTAAATTTATTTGTATGTTGTTGTCCACCAAAAACATAAATTTTACCCCCTGATTCAGCAATTGCAAAATATTCACGTTTTACATGCATACTAGCTTTTGGAATCCATGCATCATTGATTGGTTCATATTTATAGACCTTGTCTGAACTTTCAACTTTAGTAGAATCAGAAGTATATCCCCCAATTCTATACATATCTCCGTTAACTGTTATCACTCGCATATTCGTAACGCCTTCAGACATAGGATTTTTGGTTACCCATTGTGCTTCGTCTGCTGAAGCAAAATTCGGATTTAAAACAAGGCACAAAAAAATAACTAATACGACAGATTTTAAGTATTTCATGGTTAAAGCTCCTTCTTATGTGATGTATTGTGAATACAATACATAGTTGCATATTTTTCCATCCACCGTCAAAACAATTATCTCTATATTTTCAATTTTGTGTTTATATAGATATTTTTCTTTTTTATCCCATTCAATTATTTTTTTATTTTTGTAAAATACTTGAGACAAAAAAAGGACCCCGCCAACAACCAGCGGGGCCAAATAATATATTAAAGGGGGGTTATGGGATTAATATATACCCTCAAGCTTAAAAGCAGATGAACGCAGCCTAAAGATTGCATTAAGCGGCTTAGATTTTGAATTTTTCTACCAAAATCTGAAGTTCTTTGGCACTTTGGGTGTTTTCGTCGGCCATCGCGGCTTCGTGGAAGGTCTTCTCGACGATGTCTGCCGTCTTCTCGGCAATATCCTGCACGCCGATGGCGCCTTCGTTAATCGTAGCCGCCACCTCATTCACTGCCGTGGCAATGCCGGATATCGTCTCATTCAGATGATCTGCGGATTCTTCGAATTGGTTCATCAGCTCGTTGATTGTCGAAGCATCGCTGTTATACTGCTGGCTGACCTCCGTCAGACGTTCAAAGTCTTTCAGAACATTGTGATCAATAAATCCAAGCAATGCCTCGGACTGTTCCTTCATCTGCTCGACGGAGGAGTAGACATTCTTAACGACATCTTGAATACCTGCCGCCGTCTCGGAGGATCTCTCGGCAAGCTTGCGGATTTCTCCGGCAACTACCGCAAAGCCCCGGCCCGCCTCTCCCGCCCGTGCCGCCTCAATTGCCGCATTGAGCGCGAGCAGGTTGGTCTGGCTGGTGATGGAGAGAATCGTGTCGGCCAAGATGTTGATTTCATTGATCGCACCTGACTGCTCGATGGCTTGCTCCATCTCCACACGAACCGACTCGTAGATTCGTTTAGCGTTGTCCGTGGACTGGGTAGCATCATGCTGGAGCTCCAGCGCCCGTTCTATAATCTGCCCGGACACCCCCGCTCCCTCCTTGACCCGGCTGGAGATCATCCGGACATTGTTCTCAATTTCATGAATTGCCGCCGTCATTTCCTCCGTTGAAGCCGCCGTCTCCTCCATGCCTGCCGATAGCTGCTCTGTAGTCGCTGAATTATCGTGAGCGTTCTCGCGGACGTCAATGGAGAGCTTCTCCAGTGTTACTGCATTGTCCAGCACCTTGGAGGAGATCGTTAACAGGCTTCCTGCCATCTCCCGCAGCACCGCGCGGGTATGGAACATAGCTTTGGCGATGGTTCCGGTCTCGTCTTTGTTCTTCAAGAGATACTCATATTGCGAGTCGTATTTCAAATCCAGCTCGGCTGTGCGGTTGATCATCTCCGTCAGCTTAATGATCGGCGACGAAATTCGTGTAGCGACTACAACCCCGATTACCAAGGTCAGCAGCAGACTGCCCAGACCCAGCAGGATGATATAAGTTGTCATGCTGTGAACCGGCTGCATGACTTCGCCGATATCGCCGGTCAGAACCAGCGTCCATCTCGTCTCCGGCAGAACAGTATAAGCGGCTTTTTTCTCCGTTCCTCTATAATTATACTCAACATTGCCGTCAGCAACTGTCTCTCCGGCTTTTACCCGTTCCACTACAGCTTTGATCTGGGCATTCTCCACCGGCAAGCCGATCTTCGCCTTATCGGGAGAATAGATCATGTTCCCTGTCTCATCGACCAGATAAGCGTAAGAGGAAGGTGCGTTCGCCACCTTGGCGTCAGCCAAATATTTAATAATGCTGTTAGCGTCGACTGCAGAAGCTACGAAGCCAATCATCTTGCCATTGCTTGTCACCGGATGAGCAAACACCAGCACATAAGCACCTGTGGATTTGGATTTCAATATTTCGCTGATCACGGGCTGATTGGTCTTGAGAATCGTTTTTGTGTAGTTTCGATCACTGAAGTCGGTTCCTACCAGCTTGATATCGCTATCCGCCACACCAACCCCAGACATATTTAGCACTAACATATGCTCCAGGTTGCCAGCATCTTTGACCAGCCGCTGAAGCTTGGCATTAATCTTGGCTTGAAGAGCATCCCCGCTGGTTATTCCGCCGTTTCCAGCCTTTAGCAGCAGCTCGGCAATTTCCGTGTCATCGGCGACAATCGCTATGCTCCGCTTCTCCTTGTCAATCATCGCTCCAATGGTCTGCGCTTTGTTCGTATTGACCTGCTTCATTGAGGTTTCAGTTAGATCCAGGATAGTGCCTGTGGACTTACTATACGTAAAGATCCCCATTAATGCCGTAGAAATAAATACAACTGCGATTAGCATAACCGACAGCTTCATCCGAATCTTCATCTTCTCCTACATCCTCCCGCCATGATCTCTCTAGGCATCCTTAGTTTTTTGAAAACACTGTAACTTTTGTTACAATTATTATCGGATTTACCTATCAGGCAGTGAAGATGTTATGGAGAAATTCGTGGAATTATATCGGATTTTGTCGAAATTTCAGATTTTATCTAAAAATTAAGAAACATTTACACACACAAATTAGGCCATACTGTTGGCAATGCCCACAACGGCCCAGGAAAGAATCAGGATTACATTCCCCCACAGCAGCAGCTTTTTGGGTGCGGCGAACCCTTTCCATTCTCCATCCTTAAGTCCCCACGCGTTGCTGATGATTAAGGATAATCCGTTAAAAGCCAGCCAGCCGACTACAGCGCCCAGCGGTCCGAGAAGCGCCGTTGCTTTGGCATAAAAGCCTAGCGCCAAATACCAGATCGCCGCAGTCAGCAGGGCTTTACCATACGCTGTACCCGCTCCCTTGGCGGTGTAGTCCCGGTATGTGCCGTTCTTGATCAGCAGAATGACCGCATAGACGAAGTTGGCGACAAAGCCGCCCGACAGGGTAATTACCCAGGAAATGAGACTGGCGCTGATTTTGGCTGTGCCGGCGGCAACAGCTATGTCTACCGTCTGGTTCGCATAAGAGAACCCGATGTTCATTGCTGCTGAGCCCAGTCCGGCTACGGAAGCAATGATTAGGCCTTTGGTCAGATTGCTGCCGCCGGTGCCGCTTCCCTGGCCGGAGGCCGTGATGATCTTTTCTTTTAACAATCCGGCCTTGGTAATTACAGCAACACCTGTAAGCATGATCGCCGTACCCATTAGAAGCACTGTAAAAGAGCCTGCCGCCGGAATGTTGCCGAAGATAAACAGCGGAATCAGCGACCCCAGCGATGCCGATATCCCCATATTCACTCCGTATGTAAGAGAAACACCGATCGAGTCAATGGCTTTGCCGAACATAATGGAGCTGATGCCCCACAGAAAACCGCAGAAGGAAGCCGTCCAGAGCACGTTCGAGGGTGTCTGCCGGATATAGCTGAAGAAATCAGGCACTTCAACCCAGGTCCACAAGACCGGAATGATCAGAATCCCCACCAAAGAAAAAATCGCCCAAAACGCTTCCCAAGAAAACGGCTGGTATTTCTTCATCCCCAGCCCAAAGCTGCCCTGAAAGCAGCAAGCAAGCAATAACAGCAAAAATCCGTAAATCATTACTAAATCCTCCCAGCCCACTAGTCAATTTCTATATTGTTATCACGCAGATTAACTCTGCATTATTAACCTGCACATGGTGATGATTATACATGAAAACTTTCATTTTGGAATGAAAATCTATCAGAAAAATAGACCGCAGCGGTTAGGCTGCGGTCTTGTTCAGCAGAATGGTCTGCCGCTGATATGCTAATCTTCTTGCGGGAACAAAGCGGTAAGCGCAGGGCAGGGCTGCTTCTCAAGGAATTTGGAAAGCGGTGCGGGCATGTCGGTGTAGATATCTTTTAGCGAGGTGCCGTTATAGATATTGCCGATGATGACCGGATGACACAGTTCGGAGATCAGAATATCGCCGTTGCCGTGCAGGTGAAGCTGCTTCTTGCCCTCAATGCAATGCGGGAAGTAGACCCCGGGCTGCTCCTGGAAGCCAAGCTTCTCCATAAAGCGGTCCATGCAGGTGAAGTAGAGCGTTGTATCCTCTTTTTTGTTCGCGATCAGCTCGCTTACGGCATTCTTCAGTTGTTCGCGGGCAGCAATCGCCTTCCAGCCGGTATGGCCCATGATGATGCTGTTCTGAATCTCGTGGGTCCGCACACCCATCGCATAGACATGCTCGCTGATTTCCTGCATATTGTCCTGGGTTTCGCTGAACAGAAGCGTCTCCAGTACGACATCCACGCTTGTTTTGGCGAACATCGTAATGTTCTCTCTGATCTTGTCATAGATGCTGGTATGAATATTATAATAGCGTGAGAAAGCCTCGGCATTCGTGAAATTGAAGGAAATATGAATCGTCGTCAGTCCGGCAGCTTCCAGCCGCTCAATCCGTTCGGCGTTCAGCAGACTGGCGTTGGAGTTGAGCTGGGTCAGAATGCCCCGGGATTTGCAGTAGGCTACAATTTCCACACAGTCCTCGAATTTGAGCGTCACTTCACCGCCGGAGAGACGAACCCGCTTCAGATTAGGCAAATCCTCCAGAATGCGGATCACCTCTTTGCCTTTGATGCTCTGTCCGTCATTTCTGTTATATGCGCAGCAGTAATCGCAGCGGAAATTGCAGTTCGAGGTAACCCCGACCTCTAGTCCTTCCAGATCATATGTCAGCGGTTTGTCCAGCTCCAGTGATTTATATTTTATACTCATGCTCAAGTAGTCCTCCTGAAAATATAATTGTCTGATTAAAGGGTAACCTTATAAATTATAAAGGGTTGCGGCCCAGGTTAATGTGACATTTGTTGTTATGCCCCTCATTTCAATTGCGGGTTGCACTTTTGCGGCTTAGGTAGTAACCTGTTGCTAAATTCATTTATGTATTTTAATCAGAAAGAAGGGACAGATATGAACATCCGCTTCAACTGTTTTCCCGGAGGAGTCTTCAAAGCGCTTACACTGAGCTACGATGACGGCACCCTCCATGACATCCGGCTGGTCTCCATTTTGAATACATACGGGATCAAAGCCACCTTCCATTTAAATTCCGGCATACTGGATCAGGAGGGATATGTCTCTGCCAAAGAGGTCCAATCGCTCTATGCGGGGCATGAGATTTCAGTACATACCGTATCCCATCCCTTCCTGGATGAACTGCCGAGAGAGGCTATCATTCATGAGGTGCTGGAGGACCGGCGGGCGCTGGAGCACTTAAGCGGTTACCCGGTGCGCGGCATGTCCTACCCTTACGGCAGCTACAATGAAGAAGTTACAAAGCTCCTGCCTGCTCTCGGGATTGAATACTCCCGGACTGTCCAATCCACGGGTTCTTTTGCCATGCCGCAGCATCCGCTGGAGTGGAATCCTACCTGCCATCACAACGCTATGCTGAAGGCCGGTGAGCAACTGATTGCCTTGACGGGGGATATGCCCTGGAAAAGAAAGCTGTCACTGCTGTACGTCTGGGGACACAGCTATGAATTTGAGAATCATGGCAACTGGCATGAGATCGAGAGCTTTTGCCGCATGATGTCCGCCCAGAAGGATATCTGGTTCGCCACCAATATGGAGATTATTGACTATCAGAATGCGCTCGGCAGGCTGCAGTTCTCGGCAGACCGTAGCCTTGTACACAATCCCAGCGCCATCTCCGTCTGGATCACAGTGGACCAATCTCCGGTTGAGATCAAGCCGGGCGAGCTGAAGCAATTGAAGCATTAGGGTTCTACACAAAAAAAAGGCTGCCAAACACGGCAGCCTTCTCTGTGTCTTTTTATTCAAAATTACAGCTCTACCGATTCTCCCATCTGACTCAACACCGGCTGTCCGATCAGACCCAGCCGCCAGATCGCAATACCCTTAAGGCCATAACGTTTGGCCAGCCCGATCTTGGCGTTGACCGAGCTCTCGTTCTCGCTGTATACCGAGATGCCGAGAATCAGCTTGTCCTTGCTGACCTGCTGCAGGGCAAGACGAATGGATTCATCGACTTTGTTCATCGGCTCCGGCCCGGTCTCGCCCTCATAAGCATAGGCCATAATTACCAGATCGTCAGCGAGAGAGCTGAGTGTCTTATAATCGTACCCCTTATAGGAGCTGTTAAGCGGATGAAGAATGACGGTAAGCTTCAGATTTGCCGCCCGTGCTTTGACGGCAAGATTCTTGACAAAGGTATTATACTGGCTCTGCACCAGCTTCTTGTCCCCGGTCATGCCCAGCCCTTCCAGATCAAGCGCAATCCCCTGAAACCCTTTCTGAGAAGCGGTATCTACAATGCCTGCAATGGTCTTCTGCTGAAGCTGCAGATCCTCAACATTTTTGGTCAGCTCCAGCTCCTTGTCTCCCGAGTAGACCATCAGATAAGGGGCTGTGCCTCCGGCTGCGGCATTCTGGACAATGGATTCCGGTGTAACGTCTCCGGCAGCCTGCGGCCACCGGAATTCCGTGCCGGACGTCGTGTATTGCCCGCTGCGGTCAATCCGGCTCCAGCCAAAGGCAACCGCATCAAAATTCGGGATCAGCGAAACCTCACTGTACGCCCCCTGTGCATAGAATCCCAGCGTATATATGTCCTTCTTCGGTGAAGTGATAGATACCGTCTTAGTAGACTGATTCCAGGATACGCTTGCGCCGAACTGCTGCCCGAAGAAGCTGAGCGGAAGCATCGTTGTGCCTCTGACATTCTGCGGCGGGACAGCCAGCTTCACGGCTGCGCCGTTCACCGATGCATTTGTACTGCCCAAGGTAAGTATGACTTTCTTCTCGCCTGAAGCATCAGTATTGGTTGCAGTGATTTGCTTCGCCGCCTGATTCCATTCGACTGTAACCCCGAGTGCCTCGGATATGGCCCGGAACGGCACCATCGTGGTTCCGCTCATCACTGCCGGTTCTACCGGAAATGGCAGCGGGTAGCCATCCAATACAATACTCACGCCACCTGCTGCGGCCTGTGCACCGTTTGCCGGAAGAGCCGAGAAGCCTGCTGCTGAGATTGCTGCGCATAATACTATTTTGGCAAAACGTTTCATGCTTCGATTCTCCATTCTGTAAGGATAAAATTAGTAATCTCTCAACTATATAGTCCTCTATCATTTTACCAAATTAGATATTATTAGCAAATTAAGAGACTGTAACAATTGAGAGACCACTTTCAATCCTCCAGGCCGGGCTTTTACATGAACGCGCTCAAAAAGACACCAACCGCCCGCTCGGCGTCCACATCTACAGCTACTTCAATGAATTCGCCAACCTTGGGCTGTGCCCGCAAATCCGCAACCACCATCCCCGCGGTATGCTCGCCCTGATGCTCGACACGAACCTTCATTTGCCGGCAGGTCAGCAGATCAGGCTGCAGCGCGGCCATCATTGCCAGCGGATCATGCAGCGGCGCACTGTTAATGAGGTAATTGGCCTCACGGTAGAATTTAAAATAATGCACCAGCGACTGGTCCATGAATGCAATAACTTCCTTGCAGTCTTCCCGTCCAAAACGCTTGAGAAGCTCCAGATGCTCTGAAGTAATGCGCGTCTTAAGCGTAACGTCCAGGCCGACCATCAGCACAGGCAGTCCAGAGGTGAACACCCGGTCAGCCGCCTCCGGATCGCCCCAAATGTTGGCCTCCGCTACCGGAGTTACATTGCCGGGCTTAAAGATCGTCCCGCCCATAACAGCTACCTTTTTGAGCTTGCCGGTCAGCGCAGGGTCCAGGTCGAGCGCCAGCGACAAATTGGTCAACCGGCCGAGCGTAACCAGCACAATCTCCCCGGGATGCTCATTCGCCAGCCGGACGATAAATTCAGCCGCCGTCTCGCTGACCGGACGCTGGCTTGACGGCGGCAGTTGAACGCCGCCAATGCCATTTTCACCATGCACATGAGTCGAGAAGCCGGTAAGCTCCCGGACCAGCGCTTTCGAGGCGCCGATGGCGACCGGGATCTCATACCCCGGATTAGCCAGTGCCAGCAGCCGCAGTGTATTGTCAGCCGCCTGTGCGACATCAATATTGCCAAATACCGTTGTAATACCTTCGACAACAACGCCCGGAGCACGCAAAGCGTACAGAATCGCCATGGCATCGTCAATGCCGGTATCGCAGTCAATAATTATTCGGGTTGTTGCCATCTCTATGTTCTCCACTCCTCGAAACTGTTTACTTCACTGCGTATGGGGCAGCGGCCTTACAGAAACGCTCCAGCGCTTCCGCCAGAATGGATCTCGGGCAGGCCAGATTGATCCGCAGATGGCCTTGTCCCTCTGTGCCGAAGACAGAACCCTCGTTAAAAGCTACTTTGGCCTCGCGGTACATCAGCTTTTTCAATCCATCGCTATCTAGTCCAAGTGCCCGGCAATTCACCCACAGCAGGTAGGTAGCCTGAGGTTTCATCGGCGTCACCTGCGGCAAATTCTCTGCCAAGTAGCTAATGGCATACCCGGCATTTCCGCTGATATGCCGGGTCAGCTCGTCCAGCCATTCTTCACCTTCGTTGTAAGCTGCCTCCACCGCCTCCGCTGCAAAATAAGCAGCCATATGCACGCTCAGCGCCTTCAGCTTCAGGTCGAATTTACGCTTCAAGGCCGGATTTGAGGTGACAATATAGGAGGTCTGCAGACCGGGCAGATTGAAGGTTTTGGTAGCCGCCAGTGTAGTCAGCGTAATATTGGACAATTCCTCTGACAAGGAGGCGAACGGAATGTGCTTGTGGCCCGGCATTATCATATCGCAATGGATTTCATCCGAGATAACGGTAACTCCGTACCGCAGGCATAACTCTCCGAGCCGCAGCAGCTCTTCCCGTTCCCACACTCTGCCGCCCGGGTTATGCGGATTGCAGAGCAGCAGCAGCTTGGCGCCGCCGGCCATCAGCTCCTCAAGCTGGGCATAGTCCATAACGTACCGGCCTTCATCTTCAATTAGCGGATTAATAGCCACCTTGCGGTCATTCATCCGAATAACATCATAGAAAGGATAATATACCGGAGACTGCAGAATCACCTGATCCCCCGGCTTGCTGAACAGCTCGACAGAAAGGCCGAGGGAGGTGACGATCCCCGGTGAATCGCTGATCCATTCCTTTTGAATGTCCCAATCATGACGTCTGCGGTACCAATCCTTAATGGCTTCCTGGTAGGATTCGCTAGCTATGCTATAGCCGTAAATACCCTCCTGCACCCGGCGCAGAATCGCTTCCTTCACAGCGGGCGGGCTTTCAAAATCCATATCCGCTACCCACAGCGGCAGAATATCCTGATCACCAAAGAGCTTCTCGGACTGGTCCCATTTGTAAGAGCGGGTATTGCGGCGGTCAATGACACGGTTAAAATCATACTTCAATTGTATTCACCCTTCCTTTCTGCTTGTTCAATTATTGTATCACGGGGAGACGCTTCCGGCATCCCGCCCGATCGCCGTTCCCACCTGCTTCAGGATTTCCGCCATGGAGGCAGGGTCGTTCACATCATAATCATCTATGTTCAGCCGCAGCACCGGACACGCGCTGAATTCATTGATCCACTGTGAATAACGCCCGTGCATGTGCTCCCAATAAGAGACATCGGTCTGAATCTCCATCTCGCGTCCGCGTTCTTTGATCCGGGTAAGGATCGACGGCAGGCTGCCTTCGATATAGATCAGCACATCGGGATGAGGAAAATACGGCGTCATGACCATAGCCTCGTACAGGCTGGTGTAGGTCTCATAGTCCGTTTTGGACATGGTGCCTTGATCGGCATGCATTTTAGCGAAAATACCGGTATCCTCATAAATCGAACGGTCCTGCACGAACCCTCCGCCCAGCTCAAACATCTTCTTCTGCTCCTTAAAGCGTTCGGCCAGGAAGTAGATTTGCAGATGAAAGCTCCAGCGTTCGAAATCGTGATAGAATTTTTCCAAATACGGGTTGTGGTCCACCTGCTCCAGCGAGGTCTGGAAATTCAGGCGCTCCGCCAGGGCTGCGGTCAGCGTCGATTTACCGACCCCCACCGTTCCGGCTACAGTGATAATTGCGTTATCCGGGATGTTGTATGCGTTCATTTCATAAGCTCCTTTAGGTGTGCGGCGATTGCGGTAAAGTCTTCATTATTCTCCACAAAATCAACCTGATTTCCATCAATGGTGACAATCCGGGTAGACGGCTCAGTGAGGGCGAGCGAGGCCATCGCCTCGTCGTAATCCTCAATCAATTGCTCCAGATAAGCTGGCGCAATATCTTCTTCGAAAGAACGTCCACGCTTGGCAATTCTCTTCAGCAGAGTATCCAGATCCGCACGAATGTACAGGATAATATCCGGCTTCGGCAGATCATCGGTCAGCACATGATAAATCTTCCGGTACTTCTCCCGCTTCGTCCCCTTGAGTGTACGCTCACTGAAGATCAGATTCTTATAAATATGATAATCCGAGATGACCGGCTTCCCTTTATCTATGTACCGGTTCACGGTATCCTCAAGCTGCTTGTAGCGGTTGCAGAGAAAAAACATTTCCAGTTGAAAGCTCCAGTCGTCCATATTCTGATAGAACTTGTCCAGAAAAGGATTCTCATCCACAATTTCTTTGATCACCGGAAGCTGTAGTTTCTCCGCCAGCATGGTGGCGAGTGTTGTTTTGCCGGCTCCGATGGGGCCTTCCACTGCAATAAAAGGTGCATGTTCCATTAATGCTGATATCCTCCTCAAATACGGTCAATACCGGATGAAGCCCGCTAAAATTAATGTTCTCTAAAAACAGACTAAACTATTGTATCACAGGTGAGGTGCCTATGAATGCGTAAATTTAGAGAATCCTTTCGCTGTCCGGCCGCGTCTAAGTGCAGCTATGCAGAAACCGATTGCCGTCTCTCTGAACGGCGAGAATGTCAGCCTGATGAATGGCGTGATCATCTGCAATGGTCAGAACTTTATCCCGCTGCGTTCCCTGTTCGACAAGCTGGGGCAACAGTGGCCTATACTATAAGGAGGATGTCAAATCCGCACCTGCCGGCAAAGACAGCCCGGCGGCATGATCCGCGCGGTGAGTAAAAAGGTGACTATTACCCGAAACGCCGCAGATAAGCAGGCGCTGTCCATTACGATCAACACGGTGACCTGGGCAACCACCGTCAATGATAAAAGTGTAATGCTGCCTACGCCTCCCTTTATTGTATCCGGCAAGGTATACCTGCCTTTACGGTTTATCAGCGAGCAGCTTGGTGCTTCAGTCAACTGGCTTCCGCAGCAGGAGACCCTTGCCATTACAATGAAATAGACAAACGGCCGGCCTCCACATCATGTAGAGGCTGGCCGTATTTGTCAGTTATGCGTAAAGATCGCGCGGAGGCGGGAATAAGATAAATGTATTTCATACAGCTATCCGATGCTGGAACAGCCAATTTCTTGACTTATTTGTATTGTATACAATTATAAATCGGACTTTGCGGATTTATGGCTTCCTGCGGCGTTTTTAATTGTACGGAATACAGTTAACTCCATGATCACCGGCAAAAGTAAGCTTTTAGCTGCACAGAATACAACTATCTCAAATTCCTGTTAGCGAGGCAATTCGGGCAAGCCTTTCCCTGGTGAACGAATCCGGGAATCCATAGTTCAGGCCGCACTATATTTAGAGCTTCTCTCCGAACCGGGAAGCTTCGGACTGCTTGTAAGCGTCCAGACGGCCTCTCAGTCCGATTAGCCATTCCGGCTCATGCTCCCACTTCTCCGCAGTGGAGTGCAGGGTGCGGGCATACCCGTACAAGCCGGCAAAACGTCTGCATGCCGCGATGGACGGGCCATCCTCAGGCAACTTGTAGCGGGTGGCATAACCGTCCATAAAACACTGTTTCTTATGATCCAGCACCTCGGGTGAAACCTCTTCCTGCAGGTGGTCCAGTGCTTGCCCGATATCCACTGCATACCAGTGGTACATGGCATCATCGAAATCAATGACATTGACCGCATCCCCTGCCTCGTCATAAAAAACATTGTCCAGCTCAAAATCATAATGGATCAGCCCATAGTTGGCCTTGGTAACCGGCAAGGTGTGAAAGTATTCCGCAAGCACCTCTGTCTCCGCCATCGCCGCCGTCTCCTCCGGGAAGCCGCTCAGTACCTGCCGAATCCACTCCAGCACCTCGTTGTGACACCATCGTTTGCTCTGTACAGGGCTGTATTCGCCGGATAGACGATGCAGCTCTCCCAAGGCTTGACCGTAACGGAATACGGTCTTGTCATCCATCGGTACATTATCCATCCGCACCCCGGCCACGCGCTTGAACACCGTCGCAGAATAAGCCCCCCAAGGCGTCTGCGCCTCTATTAGCTGGTCCCCTCCCCGGGAAGGCACAGCTTCAAGCACTCCATACCCCCGGTCTCGAAGATAAGCGATAAATTCCAGTTCCGCCAGGAGATTGCTTTTCAGCTTTTCGGACTGCGGCGCAAACCTTAACAACCGGTTCTGTCCACCACATTCAAACGGATAAATCGCATTGGACGAGATTCTATAATACTGAAACAAATGCAGCGACTCCCGGTCAAACTCCCAGTTCGCCAGCAGCATTTCCGCCAAATCCACATTATTGAACAAATATTTTAATTTCAACACGCTCTGCAGCAGCTCCTTATAATATCAGGTTTCACTCACCTTTTCTGCAGCAGTTATTCTATTAGCCCGGCGTTTCATGCCGATCACTCCCTTCACTTGCAAACTGAGTTCAGTTTACTTGAACCCCCGCGCAGGAGCCATGTAATAAATAAATTAAGATATTCTATACGCAAAAAAGAGGCGTCCCAGCCAGCCTCAACGGCCAGCGGAACGCCCCTTATTGTACAAAATGAACTTAGAAACTGATTAAAAAGGTAGGAGTGCGCAAGGGAAGTTTGGAACTGTAGGAGCGGTAGCGTCCGCCTGAGAGCTTTCCGTAGGAAAGCTGGCATCGTAAGCATAAGCTGTCTCCGTATTTCAACCAAAAAACGGTTCAAATTAAGAAATATGGAGACAACAGCGGCTGGAAGTCCAAACATTCCCCGGAGTTACGACCATAACCTAACATATCAAACCTCAAGTTCATTTTATATAAACCTTTTTTTAAGACAACCGGCCGCTGAAATCCTTATATTCAAATTCACGGATTACCTTGAGGCCCTCTTCCTCGTTGTAGGAAGCGATGGCTGGGAGGTTCACGCCATTGAACATATGGTTCTTGACCATGGAATAATGCGCCATGTCGAGGAATACCAGCTTGTCGCCGTATTTGAGCGGCTCAGGGAACGAATAATCCCCGATAACATCTCCCGCCAGGCAGGTCATGCCGCCGAGTCTGTAGGTGTACGGGTATTCTCCCGGCTCTCCGGCTCCGATAATGCCCGGACGGTACGGCATTGCCAGCACGTCCGGCATATGGCATTCTGCCGAAGTATCAAGAATGGCAATATCCATTCCATTGTGCATTGTATCCAGTACAGTCGCTACCAGGTATCCGGTATTCAGCGCAACGGCTTCGCCCGGCTCCAGATAGATCTGGACATTATAGGTTTCCTTCATATGCAGGATACATTTAATCAAAGTCTCCAGATCATAATCCGGGCGGGTAATATGATGTCCGCCGCCGAAGTTGAGCCATTTCATGCCGTGCAGATATTCTCCGAACTTCTCCTCGACTACCTTGAGCGTACGCTCAAGGGTATCCGAGTTCTGCTCGCACATCGTATGGAAATGCAGCCCGTCGATGCCTTCCAGCTCTTCCGGGCGGAAGTTCGGCAGCGTTACTCCCATACGGGAGTAGTTGTAGCAAGGATCGTACAGCGGCACTTCAATCTCGGAATACTCCGGGTTGACGCGGATGCCACAGCTAATTGCCTTAGGCGCATTCTGCACCCGTTCCTTGAACCGGTTCCACTGGTCAAACGAATTGAATACCATATGGTCACTGTAGCGAAGCAGCTCGTTTAACTCGCGGTCTACATAAGCCGGAGCGTAGACATGCACCTCTTTGCCCATTTCCTCATAGCCGAGTCTCGCTTCGAACAAGGAGCTGGAGGTTACGCCATGCAGGTATTTGCCGACCAGCGGGTAGAGCGCGTGCATCGAGAAGCCTTTTTGCGCGAGCAGAATCTTTGCACCGGTACGCTCCTGCACGTAGTTCAACGTTTCCAGGTTCTTCTTAAGCAGCCGTTCATCGACTAGATAAGCGGGCGACGGCAGCGTGCTGATATCAATATCTATATCCTTCATTGCCTTACGTCCTAGTCAAGAAGCGTTGGCGAGAAATCTTCTTGCCAAGGCAGTCCGTATTTGTTCAGTGCATCCATGAACGGGTCCGGGTCGAACTCTTCAACGTTGTATACGCCCGGCTTCTTCCAGATGCCTTTTATAATCATCATCGCTCCGATCATCGCAGGAACGCCGGTAGTGTAGGAAATGGCCTGGGAGCCAACCTCTTTGTAGCATTCTTCGTGATCGCAGACATTGTAGACATAATAGGTTTTTGGCTGACCGTCTTTGGTGCCTTGAATAATGCAGCCGATGTTCGTTTTGCCCTTGGTTCTTGGTCCCAGAGAAGCCGGGTCAGGCAGAATGGCCTTCAGGAACTGCAAAGGAATAATCTCCTTGCCTTCATATACAATCGGCTCAATGGAGGTCATGCCCACATTCTCAAGCACCTTCAGGTGAGTCAGGTAGTTCTGCGAGAAGGTCATCCAGAAGCGGATTTTCTTCACGCCTTTGATGTTCGCAGCCAGAGATTCAAGCTCCTCATGGTACAGCAGGTAAATATCCTTCGGGCCGATCTCCGGGAGATCGTAGACTTTTTTCTCGGACAGTGGAGCGGTTTCGATCCATTCGCCATTCTCGAAGTAACGTCCGTTGGCGGTGATTTCACGAATATTGATCTCAGGATTGAAGTTGGTCGCAAACGGATAACCGTGGTCGCCCGCATTCGCATCAACAATGTCAATCGTGTGGATTTCGTCAAAATAATGCTTCTGCGCATACGCCGTGAATACGCCGGTTACACCGGGATCAAATCCGCTGCCGAGCAGCGCGGTAATTCCGGCTTTCTCGAATCTTTCTTTGTAGGCCCATTGCCAGGAGTATTCGAATTTCGCAGTATCCTGCGGTTCGTAGTTGGCGGTATCTACATAGTGCACTCCCGTTGCCAGGCAAGCATCCATAATAGTCAGATCCTGATATGGGAGAGCGACATTAATCACGACATCCGGCTGGAAGCTCTTGATCAGTTCAATTACCTCTTCCGTGTTGTCTGCATCAAGCTGCGCCGTAGAAATCTTCGTCTGGCCTCCGGCCAATTTATCTTTCAGAGCATCACATTTCGCGAGGGTTCTGCTCGCTATGCAGATCTCTTCAAATACATCCGGGTTCTGGCAGCATTTATGAACAACAACGCTTGCTACACCGCCAGCGCCAATAATTAACGCTTTTCCCAAAATTGATTACCTCCTAAAATTCCATATTGAAAAATCAACAACGCTGATTATACATAATGCACAGCAATAAATCAATAAAAAACGACAAAAATTGATACCGAGACTGTAAAATCTTCTACTTTTCACGTTAATACTCTGAAACACATGGAAATACGCTGAAATGCTCCGTTTCTCTGCGGTTTCTTCTTCAAATTCAAAATACTGCAAAGCTTAATAGGGAATAAATCTTCCTGGATCAGAACAACTAGACAATTGTACCACAGTAGCGGCCTACTTCATAATAATATTTGAAAAGCTATGAAATGGCTCACCTCTGCGACTGCATATCCCCATCCTATGGGTGCCGCACCGTTATACCCCGTTAGACTTATTATGTGTAGCGCAGCTAATACAATACCCTGACCCGCCCGCAAACTACAACAGCCTCCACTTCCCTATACCCATAGAGAAATGAAGGCTGTTGTGTGCAGACTTGATAAAAAGTCCGTGTGCTGTGAATTCAGCGGCTATTGCCCGAATCCAACCCGGGGGCGCTCCCGCTCCTTAGTCACCACGGCTACCGCCCGGATAGAGGTGATAGGAATGTACAGCAATTGGTATTCCGTACGGTACTTCACGAACCGCTCGTCAAGCTCCTCCAGCACACCGCCACCGGCATTCGAGCCGTCCAAAAATTGAATTGTTACCTCTTGCCCAAGCAAAGCTGTCAGCATTTGAATCCCGCTCCCCGTCTTAAAGTTTGGTAATCACTTTGTCGATAATCCCGTATTCCAGCGCCTCCTGGGCCGACATGAAATAATCCCGGTCCATATCCTTCTCCACCTTATGGGCCGGCTGTCCCGTGCGCTCTGCGCTGATCTGCACGATCTTCTCCCTGATCTGCAGGATACGTCTCGCGCTGATCGCTATGTCGCTGGCCTGCCCCTGTGCCCCGCCATGCGGCTGATGAATCATAATTTCGCTGTTCGGGAGCGCATAACGTTTGCCTGTGGCTCCGGCCAGCAGCAGCAGTGAAGCGAAGGAAGCTGCAAATCCTGTACAAATCGTACTGACCTGCGGCTTGATTACCTGCATCGTATCATAAATGCCGAAGCCTGCGGTAGTCGATCCTCCCGGGCTGTTGATATACATCTGGATATCCTTGTCGGGATCATCTGCCGCCAGGAACAGCAATTGGGCAATGATGCTATTCGCAAGCTGATCATCAATCGCCGCACCCACAAATACAATCCGGTCCTTCAGCAGCCGGGAATAAATATCATAGGAACGCTCGCCTCTGCCCGTTTGTTCAATGACATAAGGAACTATGCTCATATTCATGCCTCCTAGTGAGTTGAAATTTGTTTTTATACTCTGTAAACGGAGGAATTGCCGTGAAGGATACGCAGGCAGCAGGAAATCAGCCAATGGGGATGCAGCGTATCTTTTACAATGAACTGTTCGTTTATATAATATAGAGGTAACTGAAAACTCAGCATCAAGCGGTAACGGCTGCGGCGTCTTTAAATAGAAGGGTATCCGTTTCAGCATGAAATAAGAAGGAGATGATCGCAGATGTCGATCCTTGAACCATACAGCACCGTGAGCCTGACAGACGAGCGCAGCCTAGCACCGCTTCGTGAAGCCTTGCAGCGGTATTGCCTGTCGCTGACCCGCTCCCGGGCGGACGCAGAGGATTTGGCCCAGGACACCTGGACCAAAGCGCTTGCTTACGGGAAATTTGCGGATAGCCCGAATCCTGAAGCGCTGCTGCTGCGGATTGCCAAGAACACCTGGATTGACGATGTGCGGCGCAAAGCGTCCCTGACGCGCTTACTGGAGCGCACGTTAGCTTCCTCCGGTCCCGATTCCGGGCACATGCCGGAGAACAGCCTGACCGAAATCGAGCTGGCGTTCCAGGCTCTAATCCGGCATCTGTCGCCGCTGCAAAGAACAGTGTTCGTGCTGCGCGACGTGCTTGGTTATCCGGCAAGCGAAGCGGCAGAGCTGCTCGGTACCACTGAAGGAGCGGTCAAAGCTGCGCTGCACCGGGCGCGGCAGGCTCTGAACGCGGTCCGCCGCGAGCTGACGGAGCATGAGGGCCCCGGACTGCCGCAGGACATGGATTTCAGAATTCTGCTGCGCGCGCTTGCCGCTTCCTATGAGAAAGGCCAGCTTCCCGTCATGCTGGAGCTGCTCCGTCAGGAGACAGCGGCGGAAATGACGATGGCGGTAAGCAGCAGCACCGTACAGGGACATTTTGGCGGAATCAGCATCAACGCTACCCCGGCTATCGGAACTATGACACAGCTAAGAATGGCGGCATAATGAGGCAGACTGATCTAATTTTGAGGAGTGTATACGATGAGGAACATACTTGTACTCGGGGAACCCGTTTTTTTGGCAAAAGATTAGTTGAACGGCTGCTGCAAGACCCAGACACCCGGGTAACTCTTCTCACGCGGGGATTCGCGGAGGACAGCTTTGGCGGGAGTGTTCAGCGGCTGAACGCAGACCGGACAGATTCCGAAGCGCTTGCTGAAGCGGTGGGGGCTGCTGCATGGGATGTGGTCTACGACAACATCTGCTTTTCCCCGGATGAGGCGGCAGCGGCCAGCCGTATTTTTGCCGGCACAGCTAAGCGATATATTCTGACCTCCAGCCTATCTGTATATGATCCAAGACCGGACATTCTGCTTGAGGCTGATTTTGATCCGTTATTCTATCCTCTGCAATTAGGGGCGAAGGAGGATTTCAGTTACCAGGAGGGCAAAAGATTGGCCGAGACGGTTCTTTTGACACAATCGGCATTTCCAGCCGCTGCGGTCCGGTTTCCGATTGTGCTCGGAACGGATGATTACACGAAACGTCTGCATTTTCACCTTGAGCATGTGCGCGCGGGCAGACCTGTCGGAATCCCGAATCCGGGCGCGGTTATCTCGTTTATCCGCTCCGATGAAGCCGCAGATTTCCTGTATTGGCTGGGGTTCTCGCCGCTGACGGGACCCGTGAACGCCTGCTCGGACGGCACGCTGGCGATTGGGGAGATCATTTCTATCATTGAGCAAGTGACCGGCCAGCAGGCAGTTGTCGTGAAAGAAACAGCCACCCCGGACATGTCTCCGTTTGGAATCGAGGAGTCCTGGCATATGGATACAGCAAAAGCCCGCGGGGCGGGCTTTCACTTTCTCAAGCTGGCAGAATGGTTCCCGGAGCTGGTCGCAGCGCTGAATCATTCACTTAAATAGCTGCGGTTTCCCGCTTCAGCCACTCCAGGTCTCCAGTACTCAGCATACCGGTGCCGCTCAGACGGTTATACACTTCCTGGTGGTACAGGTTAAGCCAACTGCGCTCTGAATCCGTCAGTAGGGAAGGAAGAATCGCTTCCCGGTCAATCGGCAGATAGCAAAGCTCTTCAAACCGGAAGAAGGTGCCGAACTCGGTGGTTTCATCCTCCACCACAAGCAGGGTATTTTCCGTGCGGATACCGTGGCGGCCTTCCTTGTAGACGCCGGGTTCCACAGTAATGAGCATCCCTTTTTCCAGGACTGCCATATTGGGCTTATGGCTGAACCGCTGCGGCTCTTCATGGACATTGGAGAAATAGCCTACGCCATGTCCAGTGCCGCATTTGTAATCCAGTCCGTTATCCCACAAAGGCTTGCGGGCCAGAATATCCAGGCTGGAGCCGGTGGAGCCGTACAGGAACCGGGCAGTGGACAAGGCAATGACGGATTTCAGCACCAAGGTAAAGTCCTTCTTCTGCTCATCCGTGAGCGGTCCCAGCGCAAGGGTCCGGGTAATATCCGTAGTGCCATTATGGAAGTGGCAGCCGGAATCCAGAAGGAAGAAGCCTTCCGGCTTCAGGGTATATTGGGCTTCGGGAACCGGCTTGTAGTGCATCATCGCTGCGTGGTCGCCATAGGCCGAAATGGCTGCAAAGCTAAACTCCTGAAATAGAGGAAGCTGCCCGCGGAATTCCAGGCTTTTGTCCACGACATCTATCTCGGTAATGCCTCCTTGGTCCACGTTGTCTTTAATCCACTTGAACAGGCGGACCAAAGAGGTGCAGTCCTTGAGATACGCGTCCCGGATATGGCCGATTTCCGTATCATTCTTGACGGCTTTGGGCGGCGTAACCAGGCTTGGCGCTTCAATCACCCGGATAACTTCAGCAATGGAGGTGCGGAGCCGGACGTTGGTTTTGGCAGGATCAAGGACGAGGGCCGCCGGAGCCTCCAACCCGTTCAAATAGCCGTACACTGCATCATAAGCCTGCACGCGGATTCCGTCATCTGCCAAGGCGCGTACCGCTTCCTCCGGCACCTTGCGGAGATCGGTGAACAGACATGCGGAATCCGGTCCCACAACTACATATGAGGTTACATAGGGGTTGTAGAGGATATCCCGGCCCCGTATATTCAAGAGCCAGCAAATCTCGTCGAGCACCGGCAGGAGGTAATAATCCGCTCCAAGACTTTTCATAGCCGTGCGGATCAGAGTCAGCTTCTCTGCTCTGCTTGTGCCCGCCAGTTCTTCGGCATGAAGAAAGATGCTTTCTCCTGGAATCTCCGGACGGTCCTGCCATATGGCGCCAATGGGGTCCTTGTCCGTGAGGAATACAATGTTCTTGCCTTCGGTGGCCTTCGATAATGTCTCCATAGTCCGTATGGACACGGTTCTGCCGTCCAGCGCCAAGCGGCTGCCGGAGGGAAGGACTTCTTTCAGCCATTCCTCTATAGTTGGCACGCCGGGCTCGCCCATTTTGAACAGCGCAATCCCGGAGCCTTCCAGTTCCTGCGCCGCCTGAATGAAGTAACGCCCGTCCGTCCATAGGCCGGCGCTCTCCTTAAGAATCACAGCCGTTCCCGCCGATCCGGTAAATCCGCTGATCCACTCTCTGCTTTTCCAATGCTCCCCTACATACTCGCTCATATGGGCATCGCTGCTCGGAACGTAGCAAACATCAATGTTTTCTTTGTCCATCCACTGCCGCAGCATAGACAGCTTTTCTCGGGTTTCCATGTGTATCGTCTCCTTGAAGTAAATTGAGGAATCTATTATTTCGACTTTTCCCAGTGTACGTCCGCTAGTGCAGATAAATCAAGGATAAATATCCCAGTTCCTTCCAAACAAATCCGATGGTGAAACTGATGATGTGAAGTGGAAACGGCTAAATTCTTATATTTGAACAAAATAGCCAGTCCGGACATGATCCCGCTTAGAATTGAAGACGCTCTGGCATATGAAGACAGTACAAGCCCGCAGAGCGGGCTTGTACTGTCTGAAGCTGGCAACATAGTTCCCGGAGCTGGACACAATGCTGAGTAATTCACTCCCCCACTGCAAGCAGCTCGCCTGTAGATTCGGCATCCTCACGGGCGGGTTCATCCAGGATCAGCAGCAGACCGGCCGGGGTCTCCGGACCGGTTTGCTCTTCGATTTTGAACACATTGATTTCCTTGAACAATTGCTGCGATATTTCATTGATCTCTACCGCCTGCCGGGCGATATCGCTGATTGCCTGATCCTGTTGGGTGCTGGAAGCATTAACCTCCTGCACACCCGCTGCGGTCTGCTCGGCTACGGAGGCCACAGAATGTACGGATTCAGCCAGCCGGGAGTTGATCTTCCGGGTCTGCTCCACCTTCTGATGAATTTGTCCAATCTGGCGGCTGATTCCGGTAATTGATTCGTCAATGGCCCCGAAGGAAGCCAGGGTCTCTTCTACCTGATGATCCTGATCCTCCAGGCTTTTCTTGGTTTCCAGCATGTATTGCTGGAAATCCGCCATGCTGATCTGCAGCTCACTGATAATCCGGCTGATATGTATGGATGAATCGTTCGTCTGTACGGATAAATGCCGAACCTCATCGGCGATCACGGCAAAGCCCTTGCCTGAAGCGCCGGCCCGGGCCGCTTCGATGGCGGCGTTCAGGGACAGGATATTCGTCTGCTTGGAAATCTCCGTAATGGAGTTGGTAATGCGCGAAATATCTCCTGACTGCTGGACCAGCTTCTCCAGCGCATCATAGACCTTGTTAATGGAAGTCCGGGAATGCGCTGAAATCTCCCGCAGCGCGGTGACCGTCTCGGAGCCTTTGCGTGTATTCCGGTTAGCCGTTTCGCTGGTCGTGAGCATCACACCGGTATGATCGGTAATTTCATGAACCTCGCGTTCCAGCTCCTGCAGCAGCTCCGAGCTCTGTTCAGACTGCACCGCCTGCTGTCCCGCCCCCACCGAAATTTCCTGTATCGTACGGAGGATTTCCTGATTGGCGTGGGCGGTAATTGCAGAGGACTGCTGGAACGAATGCGAATAATCTGCAAGTGATGAAGCCGCGGACAAGGTCTGCCGCAGCATATCGCGGACCCGGCTCACCATATGATCGAAATGGTGGCTGAGCCGTCCAAGCTCATCATTGTAGGGAGAATTGATCTGCTGCCGCAGATCCCCTTCGGAGATCTCCTTGAGCGCCGCCTGCAGCTTCCCGACCGGCGTCATGAAAGAGCGGATCAGCATCCAGCCAAGCAGCAGGGTGAATAGGAATACGCCCACTGCCGCATATACAATGATGGATACCGTATGGTCCAGCATAAGAAAAGAATAACTCTGCGCCTTCTCCGCATTATCGGCAGCCGCCGTATACAGCTCGCCATTCGTCTTCAGCATGGATTGGCTGAGTGCCAATGCCTTCGTATGTAAGTCATCAATTTGCTCCAGCACAGTCAATGGATCGAGGCTGGCATCTCCCATTACCCCGAGCAGTTTGTCAAAAATTCCTTTATATTCTCCGGCTTGGGTACGCAATTGTTGAAGCACCTTGAAGGCAGGCGTATCTGCCTCAAAATTCACTTTCGCCAGTTCAGAGGCAAGCTGCTGCTGCTTGTCCTTAAATTGCCCGGCCAGCTCCACATCACTCGACTCGGCAAGCGCACTTTCCGCCCGGTTCATCTCCTGCAGCAATTGGGTGATCGTTGAGACGGTGATTCTTTTTTCCATCTCCGTTTTTTGCTTTTCCATGGAACGCTCTACTTCGCTGATCTTATTCCCCTGGTACAGTGCCACCCCCAGAAAAATAAGTGTAATGGCGGAAAAGCTTAGAATCAGCTTCCATTTCATAGAAAAGTGCAGCGGGTTTCCCTTCAAACGAATCATCCCTTCATCTCAAACTTCGTATTACAATAGGTATATTTTACTAACACACTCATTGTAGGAGCTGGATATTAACGAAACTCCTAGCTTTTGTATGCAGATCGTAAAGAATCTGTTGCGAAAATGTTAACAAAACAGAAAAAGTCCTATCCACCGGACATGGCGAATAGGACTAAATTGCTTGCATGATTATTTTTTTATGAAATTTCATCGTCTACAGTGCCGAGAGCGCGCGGATGGATGTCTGTTATGCGTTTTCCGCCGTGTTTTCTTCCATGTACACAATCTCCCACAGATGGCCGTCGATGTCCTCGAAGCTCCAACTGTACATAAAGCCGTGGTCTACCGGGTCATTATACTTCTGGCCTCCGGCGTCCAGCGCCTTGTGAACCAGCTCGTCCACCTCAGCTCTGCTCGTTGCGGAGAAAGCCAGAATCACTTCGGTGTGGCCGGAGGTGTCGACGATTTCCTTGGATACAAAGGTCTTAAAGAATTTATTCGTCAGCAGCATGGCAAAAGTGTTCTCATTAATAATCATGCATGTGGCGTTATCATTCGTATACTGCGGGTTGAACTCAAAACCCAGCGCGGTAAAGAAGTTAACCGAAGCCTCTAGATCACTTACCGGCAAATTGACAAACAACTGACGAGCCTGAAACCCCATTTTCTGATCACCTCTGCATGTATTTTGAGTGTTGCCACTTGATTATAGCGTATATCCGCTAAAGTTGATAACAGCCGGATTCGGGTGTATTATTTTTTCACAACAAGAATTACATTTGGCTTGAGCATTATTCAATCTCTTCTAACACGCGGCCTGTATGCTGGAGATAAATAAGACGGGAGGGTGAAAGGAATGCCGAACATTTGGATGCATCTTGAATACGGACAGCAGCTCGCGGAGGAGTTCAGAGAGGAGTTTCCTTTTCTGGCGGATATGAGGGATCGCCCCGAGCTGTATCAGCTTGGCTGCCAAGGACCGGATTTTCTGCTGTATCACAGCTTTCTTCCCTGGAAAAAGGATACCCCGGCGCTCCGGTTAGGCGACCTCATGCACACGGAGAACTGCGGGCCGGTATTAATCGAATTCTGGCAGCGGACCCTTTCGCTTCCCCCTGCCGAGATGAAGGAAGCGCAGCAGTATTTCCTCGGATTCCTTACCCATCATCTGCTGGACCGCAATCTTCATCCTTATATTAATTGGAAGGCGGGCTACAAGCACAGGGATCACCAGCGCTTTGAGATTGTCCTCGACACCCTGTTCATGCAGCGGCTGAAGCAGCTCGATACCTGGCGAAACGCCTCCTGGAAAAAAATCAACGTCGGCTCCCAGATGCCCTTCTCTGTTCATACGATTCTCCACGAAACCGCTGCTAACTGGTACCCGGAAGCGAAACGGCTCCCGGTGGAAATCTGGCAGGAGGCTTATCTGGATATGCTGCTGGCTCATAAATGCCTGTTCGATCCGAAGGGCTGGAAGAAGGCGCTGCTATGGGGCAAAGCCCGCCGCCTGTTCTTCGCACAGCCATCCCCTGCCGAGGAACGGCTTGATTATTTAAACGAACAGCATGGCGAGTGGCGGCATTCCGCACTCTACTCCGAAGTGCGGACCGAAAGCGTCTGGGACCTGTGGGAGGAGGCGCTTGCGGAAGGCCGGACGGTGCTGCACGCACTCTCCGCATGGGTGAACAGTGCCGTGCCAGGGGAAGCTGCACGCGCACTGGAGCATTTCAAGCATGTGCTGGGCGACCGTTCCTACGACACAGGCAAGGAATGCAGCAGCAAGCTGAAGAATCTGTATGCCGAGCCGATCTGGGAAGCAGGCATCATTTCCTGACCGCTTGCTGCCGCTTGGAAGGCTGATCCGAAGCAGACCTCCGCAGGGAGGTCTGTTTTTGTGTTGCCCTTCAATGCAGCACAAACACCCGCCGCTTGTACAGCGGCAGGTGTCACATTCGAATGAACCGTAGCTCTCACGGACTCACGATTCAACCATTCGTATGGCGGTTATGCTTCTACTGTCCCATGCACCGGAAGCGGAGCCGGGTTGGGTGGCTCTTCGCCGTGCAGCGCATCCTGTTTGCCGCGGTTTACGTCGAGCTTCAGTACAATGGCAATGCCAAGTCCGAAGAACAGCAGCAGAGAGAGAATGCCCAGTCTTGGATTCCCGGTGAGCTGACCGACCAGGCCAAAGACAAACGGGCCAAAGATGGACGAGAACTTGCTTGTGATATTCACGAAGCCAAACAGCTCCCCGGTCCGCTTAGCCGGCATCAAATCGCTGAGCAAGGAACGGGAAATGGATTGGCTGCCTCCCTGCACCAGTCCTACCATGACCGCCAGAATGTAGAAATGCGTGGCACTCGTCATCCCGAAACCGAGAAGCACAATCAGCAAATAAACGAACAGCGAGATTAGCAGCATCTTCTTAGCGCCGAAGCGCTCCGCCGTTTTGCCCAGCAGTAGGGTGCTTGGAAAGCCGACAAACTGCGTAATCAGCAGGGCCAGAATCAGATCGCTTGAACCGATTCCCAGCGTGGTCCCGTAGATCGTAGCCATCAATATAATCGTGTTGATCCCGTCATTGTAGAACCAGAAGGCAGCAATCAGCCGGACCAATTGGGGGTAGCGCCTGATATCACGGTATGATCCGACGATTCTCCGCCCTGCCGCACGGACATACCCTCCAGCGTTTAAGCCGGTCAACTGCCGGGGGAGATTAGGCACACGGCGGATCACCGGAATGGAGAAAATCAGCCACCACAGCCCTACGGATACGAACGAAGCCCGTGTTCCCATCAGCGTATCCTTCATGCCGAACAACTGCGGCTGCTGGATCATCAGCAGATTGACCGCCAGCAGCACACCTCCGCCGACATAGCCAAGGGCATAACCCTTGGCGGAGATATCATCCCTTTTACCGGAGGGAACCAGGTCAGGCAGCATCGAATCATAGAAGGTCAAACTCCCGGCGAACCCTAGTGTGGACAGGACAAGCAGCGATGAAGCGAGCAGCCAGTCCCCTTCACCGACCAGGGCAAAACCCATAGTAGAAACGATGCCAAGCAGGGCAAACACGGTCAAAAAGCTTGTTTTGCGGCCTGAAACGTCGGAAATCGCACCGAGCAGCGGTGACACCAGCGCGACCAGCGCCATGCCGACAGCGTGTGTGTAAGCCAGATAGGAAGCGGCTGTATTTTCACCAAGTCCCTTCGCCGCCACCGAGCTGTAAAAAATCGGCAGCACCGCTGCCAATACCGTGGTCGCATAAGCCGAATTCGCCCAGTCATACATGAGCCAGGCGCGTACTGCAGATTTGTTCATTCGGATCATTTTCCTCTCACAGAACCAAATTTCCAAGCATTGTAAGCTTGTATTGTCTGCACCGAGTATACAGAGAAAATGTCAGCACGGTATTCAGCCCATGTTCGGGGAGTATTAATTTACGGTACGAATGGATACATCAAATGACTCCTGTATGCTCCACCTTCACACAGGCCCCGCCTGCGGGTGCATTGCTGAGCCGGATGGAACCGCCCAGCTTCGCTGCGAGCTGTCCCGCAATATAAAGGCCAAGCCCGGAATGCCCGTCCCTGCTGCCTCTTGCGTCATCCCCCCGGTAAAATTTCTGCATCGCCTTCTCCAGATCCCTGCGGCTGAACCCGGGACCGGTATCGCTAATCTCGTAGGAAATACGCTCCCCTTCTGTCTTGACTGACAGTGAAATCACACCTCCGTCCGGTGTATATTCCAGACTGTTCATCACCACATTATCGAGAATGCGCTCCAGCAGATCCGTGTCGGTATATAATGAACCCCCCGCAGCAGCATCCATCCGCAACATCATTGCAATGCCTTTCCGTCCCGCCTCCAGCTCGTAGGCCTTCATCTTCCGCTCCAGAAAAGGCGCAAGCTCAAAGGGCTGCGCCTGGAGTACAGAGCCCTTCCGCTCCAGATCCGAGGTATACTGCATTTGCCGCACCAGCTCGCTGCTCTTGTCCGCATTCTCGCAGATTACGCCAAGATAACGCTGTAGCCTCCCGTCCTTCTCCGCTTCGGAATCCATCAGCGCTTCGGCATATCCGCGGATGATGGACAGCGGAGCCTTCAGGTCATGCGCCAGCGCTTCGACCATCTCCACCCGTTCCTGCTCCATCCGCCATTGCGCAGAGAGCGACTGCTGAAGCTCAGCCTTCATTTCTTCAAAAGCGCCGCACAGCCGCCCCAGCTCATTATCCGCATGATAGCCGATTTCGAAATCGAGGTCCTTCTCCTTGATCTTCCGCGCGGCCTCCATCAGCAGCCGAAGGGGCTTATTGATGTTATTCGTAAATAGCCGCGAGAAAAGCAGGGTGAACAGGATAATATAAATGAACGGCGACAGCAGGGCAGCGATAAAAATGATCCTCAGCCACCAGTTGCCGGATTTCTGCACGTATGTAGGCTGCAGTTCATAGGACATCATCACTGCGCCTTTGATCACGCTGCCCGATTCAATAATCGGTACCGTCACCACAAACCGGCCCTGCATCCTGCTGGTTTTGTTGAAGAGCTTGTACAGCGCCTCTCTGTCCGGAACCTTGACTCCCTCAAGTGTGCCATATATTTTGCGGGCATCTCCGTCCACCACTTGATAATAGATCCCTTCGCCCGGAATCACCGCTTCCAGCGCCTGTCTGGCAGACGGGTCCAGCAGAGCTGATTTCTCCTGCTTAATATATCTTTCAATGGCAGGCAAATGCTTCTCATAGTAATTACCAGGATAAACCAGCTTGTTCTCCACCCGCATATATAGCATTATGGCCAACCCGTAGGTGATCACCGTCGCCACCACACTGCACAGAATAATAAAGGTAAAAGCCAGTTGAAACTGCGTTTTTAGCGGTTTTCTGTTCATGCGGCAGCTCCTTCTTACTGATTTGTCCATTTGTAGCCGATGCCCCACACCGTGGAAATGTAATCTCCCGACGGATCGGCTGCTGCCAGCTTGGCGCGTATCTTCTTAATGTGCTCGACCACGGTGGAAGCATCGCCTTCGGCGTCGTAGCCCCATATCTTCTCATAGATATGCTCACGCGAAAATACCTGGCCGGCATACAGCGCCAGCAGCTCGGTGATGTCATATTCCCGCCGGGTCAGCGTAACCGGCTCCCCGGCAACGCTTACCAGCCGTTCCTTCAGGCTTAGCTCAAGCCTGCCAAAACGCAGCCTGCTGATCTGCGCAGGCTTCTGCCGCGACCGCTCCTCCCGCCGCAGGTTGGCGTCAATCCGGGCCAGCAGCTCGCGGAGGCCAAAGGGCTTGACCACATAATCGTCCCCGCCAAGCGTCAGGCCGCGAACCCGGTCTGCTTCCGACTGCTTGGCGCTCAGGAATATGATCGGGCAGCTTACCTGATCGCGGATGCTGCGGCATACCTCGAAGCCGTTCATCCCCGGCATCATGATGTCGAGCATAACAAGGTCCGGTTCGCTCTCTGCAAGTCGGACCCCTTCAATGCCGTCATAGGCTGTCAGCACCTCGTGTCCCTTGGCCTGCAGCTCATCCGCGAGCAGATTAACCAAAGCCTCCTCATCGTCGATGATCAGAATTCTGCTCACCCTATCCCTCCTGTTCTCCGCTATTCGTAGCTCTTGCGGCCTTCCCATCTGCAAAACCATAGTATACTACAAACGGTTGCAATCAAGAACACTATACTTGCCGGAACCAGCCCCCGGATCAGCCCATCCCGCAGAAGCGTATGGGAATTTCCGGCCATGGCGGCCGCCGGAAGCCGGGCCAGTCTTGCCGGCCAGGACCATGGCACGTAAGGCCAGATGGGATCGCCAATGGAAGTTGTGCCTATAATGGCGGCCACCAGCAGCCCCGCTCCTCCTGCACCAATGGAAGCCCCAAGCCCGTAAGCCAGCGCCAGGAACAGATGGAATGTGCAGACTGCAAGGCTTCCCGCCAGTGCCAGCAAGCCGCTGAGCAGAAACATCTCCGCGCCGGGCTGTTCCAGATGAAGTATATACCGCATCCCGGGCAGCAGCAGGAGCAAGGAACCGAACAGGAATACTGCCGCCAGCAGAACAAGCAGAAGCAGCTTGCTTATATAGACCATCGTTCTTGACGCGTTCTGGCCGAGCAAGCCGTTGAAATGTCCGGCGTTCTCTTCTTGAGCAGCCAGCAGACCTGCCAGCAAGCCGGTACCCATTGGCAGCACAATGCTGGCTGAATCAAAGAAGATCTCGTGAATTACAAAAGGCAGCTCCGCCGTATGCGCCCGGCGCGCGAAATACCACAGGAACAGCGCAGGATAACCCAGAATCGCGGCAGCCGTCAGCAGGCGGATAGGCGTCCGCTTCGTTTTGAGCCAATCCGAAGACACCAAACGCAGCAGCAAGTTATTTCACCTCTCTTCGGGCAAACCATACTCCCGTGAGCCAGGAGCAGGCTGCAAAGAACAGCAGGGAAACTGCAATACCCGCTGGAATCACAGAGGTGTCCAGCAGCGGGTCGCCGGGAAGGAGCGGAACCCCGTTCGGGTTCACTCCAGCTACCGGACTCATCAGCCGCAGCGGCCAGCTCCACGGCACATAGAGCCAATTCGGCTTGGGAGCCGTTAATACTCCTGCGAACATGCCTGCAACACCAAGGCCTATGGATGCTGCCATTCCCTTCCACGCCGCCGCCAGCAATTGGAGCGGAATCAATCCCAGCGATACCAGCCAGACAAGCAGACTGGCGCTGACAACCTTACCCACGGGCAGGATTCCGCCTGTAACCAGAAGACCTGCGATAAGCACAGTGACTATGGTTCCCAGCGATGACAGCAGCATATAGTAGGCAAGTACTGCAATTTTGCCGAACCACAGCGCGTACGGATGAATATTATGCAGCCGGAGGCCACGGTAGCTGCCGGCTTTGCGTTCCCTAACCTCCGCCAGTGCGCAGAGCAGGGCCGTACCCAGCGGCACAAACACAAACGGCCACCAGTTGAACACCATACTGAGGAACAAGCTGCCCGGTATGCTCTCCCCTTGTGGAAGAAAGAGAAGGGCAACAAGCGCAAACAGCACAATGAACAGCGGAGCGGCCCATACCAGCTTCACCGAAAAGCTGCGTCTGTATTTTAAATGCTCAGCCTGAAGGATGTTAAGCATGCCGCACCCCCGCCTGTTCCCGGTTCTGCGCAACAACCTGCATGAACAATGCCTCAAGATCCTCGCCTTTGTGCATTTTGCTCTCATAGCCAAGCCGTCCGCCGCTAATGATCCCGATATGGTCGGCAATCTGCTCCACCTCGGACAGAATGTGGCTGGACAGAATGACCGTGATCCCCTGGGCCGGGAAGGAGCGGATCAGCTCGCGCAGCTCCTGAATTCCGAGCGGGTCCAGCCCGTTCGTCGGCTCATCGAGAATCAGCAGCTCCGGCCGGTTCAGCAGAGCAATCGCGATGCCGAGCCGCTGCTTCATGCCAAGGGAGAACTGCGATGCCCTTTTGGAGCCGGTGTCTTTTAAATCCACAGTATGCAGCACCTCTTCAATTCTCTGCGGAGGCAACTTGAGCAGCTTGGCATGTACCCGCAAATTCTCGCGGGCCGTAAGGTTCCCGTACAGCGCCGGAGCTTCAATCAATGCGCCGATCCGGTCAAGCTGCCGTCTCTCCCAGGGTTTGCCACCCAGCAGAATCTGCCCTTCGCTTGGCCGCAGAAGTCCTGTAATCATTTTCAGTGTTGTTGTCTTGCCGGCACCATTTGGTCCAAGCAGACCATAAATCGCTCCCCTTGGGATACTGAGCGAGACATTCTCCACGGCCCGCTGCCGCTTGAACCGCTTGCTTAGCTGCTTGGTTTCCAAAAGATATGACTCCATTTCATTCATCCTCTCTGTTCTGTCTGAACACAGCTTAACCAGAGAAAATAAAGATTCTATAATGTTTGTTCTTTAACCCCCGGTTAACGCCCTTGAAATATTCGCTTGCTAAGATCAGGGCAAGAAGAACACAGGGAGGGATTCCATGCGCCTAGCCTTATTTACAGACACGTTTCTTCCGCAGACGAATGGTGTAGCCCGTACGCTTAGCCGCTTAACCGGACATTTGAACCGCCGGGGGATTGAGCATCTGCTGTTCACGCCGAAATCCTCACCGGAGGACAGCTATCCTGACCCGGTGCGTCCTATTGCCAGCATCCCTTTTTTTCTGTACCCCGAATGCAGGCTGGCCCTGCCAAGCATGTCTTCCATCCAGAATCAGTTGAAATCATTCCAGCCCGATCTGCTGCATATGGCCACGCCGTTCAACATTGGCCTCTGCGGCCTCCGTTATGCACATAAGCACGGCCTTCCTCACGTAGCTTCTTACCATACCCACTTCGACCGTTATCTCGAATATTACCGGATGCGCCCGATTGTTCCCCTCTATTGGAAATACATGAAATGGTTCCACCGGTCCTGCGACGCCACCTTTGCCCCGTCCCAGGAAACGGTCAGCACTCTTTCCCGCCAAGGTATTGAGCGGCTGAAGCTCTGGTCCAGAGGAATTGACTGCCGGATGTACTCCCCGGACAAACGCAACGCCCGCAGAGTACGGGAACAGTATGGAATTGCCGCGCCGCTGGTATTGCTGTATGTTGGGCGGATTGCTCCGGAAAAAGATATCGCCACCCTCCTTCAGGCCATGCGGCAACTGCCGGAATCCCTCGCAGCCGGAATTCATTTGCTAGTGGTTGGCGACGGCCCGCTGCTGCCCGAGCTGCGGGCGAACGCACCTCACAATGTCACCTTCACCGGTGCCAAGCACGGCGAGGAATTGGCGGAGCTGTACGCCTCCGGCGACCTGTTCGTCTTTCCGTCCAGCACGGAAACCTTCGGCAACGTCGTGCTCGAAGCGATGGCTTCAGGTCTCCCGGTTATTGCCGCCGGTGCAGGCGGAAGCAAGGAACTGATCCTGCCCGGGGTTACCGGCAGGCTGTTTGAGCCGCAGAATCCGGGGGCGCTGGTGGAGGAAATCAGCAAAATAGCCGATCAGCCCGTACAGCGGGCAGCTATGGGCGTTGAGGGACGGAGAGCAGCGCTCGGGCGCTCCTGGGAGCAGATTTTCGACGGACTAATCACCGATTATGAAGAGGTCATTGATAACAGACGCGTGAAGAGCAGAGCGGGGATATTTACGGCTTGACCGGCAAAGGGGCGCAAGTCTGTTAACAGACAAAAAAACTATTGACTGTCCTAGCCTTTTTAGCCAGGGAGATCAATAGTTTTTTTGTTAGTTCATACTGAGAGCAGCCTGGATATCTCCCATCATTTCAGCCATATTTCTTCACCATCCGCTCTGCCAGGCTGCGCATCCTCTCCCTGAGGCTCTCAGGCTCAAGCACAGTAACCAGGTCACTGTGTTCCAGCAACCGTCCGAACCAGCCGCTCTCCTCTTCGGGAACGGAGAAGGACATCACCAGCCCAACTTCACGGACGTCCAGCAGCTCTGCGTTTGGAAAAGCCTCTTCCAGCAGCACCCTGCCCTCCGCCGCACAAAGCAGCTTGACGTTAATGCTGTGCCGGTGATCCGTGTGAGCTGCCAGCAGATCTTCCGCGTCTGCATGAGTGGCGGCAAAGGGCTTCGACATAGAAGCAGCCTGCCGCATCCGGGAGATGCGGAACAGCCGGTAATCCTGCTTATCGCGGCAATAGGCGAACAGATACCAGGCATACCATTTGTAGGTCAGAAGCAGCGGCTCCACACACCTGTCCGAAACTATATTTCGCGCATCCGTATACTGAAACCGGATCACCTTTTTCTCTTTTATCGCCTGCTCCAAGACGGCCATATCCTGAGCTGTATTCTTTCCTTCGCGCAGCACGCCCAGGTTCAGTTGAAATGCTTGCTGAGGCAATGCTCTGTCTGGAGAGAGCGCCATCATCTTATCCACCGCGTTCTGCGCCCGTTCATTGTCATACCCGGAGAGCAGCCCCTTAAGCGCAGCCAGAATAATCGCATAATCCTCAGCCTGCAGCAGTTGCCGGTTCATTTTGAAGCTGTCCACAATAAAATATCCCCCGCTTTGCCCCTGCAGCGAACCAACGGGAATTCCCGCAAGACTGATAGATTCGATATCACGCTGGATCGTGCGCGGCGACACCCCGAACTTCTCAGCCAGCACCCGGGCGCTGACCGTATCCCGGCCCAGCAAATAGACTACGATGCCCAGCAAGCGGTCGATTTTCATCTTCGGCTATCCCTGCTCCTTCTCCGCTGATTCCCGGCGGCTGACCAGCCACTCCTGTCCGAGCACCCCATATGCATAGGTGTCATGCCACATCGGCTGACCGTCAGCATCGGTCTTGAAATAACCAGTCTGGAGAAAATGCCCCTCCCGCCGTAGCCGCAGCCGCTCAAGCAGCCGCCAGGAAGGGGAGTTGCGCGGATCACAATGGGCCGCCACTCTTCGAATCTGCAGCTCGCCGAATCCATACTCCAGCAGCCGGATGCAGGCTTCTACCGCATAACCTTTGCCCTGAAATTGGCTATTGAACACATAACCAAGCTCCCACGTCCGGAACGGCTCCGGCTCCTGCTGCTGAAAATACAGGTTACCGATTACCTTGCCTGTATCCTTCAGGCATACCGCCCAAAACGCATGATCCGTAGAACGTCTGAGCGCCTCGTCTCTGCTGGCCTTTTCATCAAAAACACCGTAAGGCTCGTACTTCACGACCTCTTCCTGTGACAGATATTCGTGCAGGTCCTCCCAGTCCTCCGGCTTGAAGCCCCTTATCAATAATCGCTTTGTTTCCATCTCTTTCATCCTTTCACTACTCAATTCTAATGAATTTGATGAATTTTAATTAAATTAGTAGTTCCTGTTTTCGAAATAGGAACCCCGGCTGAGATGACAACACAATCTCCATCATTAATTATTCCTGTCTTTCTACTATTTTCGATGGCAGATTCAAACATATCATCCGTCGACCGCACTTGATTACCTAATACAGGTATAACTCCCCACATAAGACTAAGCTTTGGCAACACGCTGCGATGCTGGGTGATCGCAATAATCGGCGCTTTCGGACGATATTTAGAAATCATCCGGGCGGTAAACCCTCTTTCGGTTTGAGCAATGATGGCTTTTGTATCCAGCTCTAACGAAGAACTAACCGCAGCTTGGCTGATAATTTCAGTCACATTTGCTGAATGCTTCTTTTTTCGTTGTACAAACTGCTCTGTATAATTAATCATTGATTCCGCTTTATCTGCAATCATACCCATAGTGTGAACTGAACCCGAAGGATATTTTCCTGCGGCAGTTTCTCCGGAGAGCATGAGTACATCCACGCCTTGCAGCACTGCGGTAAATACATCGCTGACTTCAGCCCGGGTTGGTCTTGGATTGACCTGCATGGAATCCAGCATATGAGTAGCTACAATTACGGGCTTCCCAACGATGTTGCACTTCTCTATAATTTCCCGTTGAACCAGTGGAACCTCCTCGACCTGGATTTCAACGCCTAGATCGCCGCGGGCTACCATGATTCCGTCTGATACTTCAATAATCTCATCCAAATTTGCTACCCCCTCTTCATTTTCAATTTTGGAGATAATTTGGATATGCTCGGCATTCCTTTCTTTTAGAATTCTTCTAACTTCTTCAATATCGGCAGCTTTTCTAACAAAGGAAACCGCAATAATATCAATTCCATGATCCAGTCCAAACTTGATGTGAGCCACATCCCTCGTTGTAATTCCCGGCAATGTCGTTTTTATTCCAGGAAGGTTTACCCCTTTTCTCGGTTTTAATTTGCCTCCGTTGATTACCTTACAATGAATATCCGGCCCCTGAACATAAGCTACTGCCAATTCGATTAATCCATCGTCCAACAATATCCTTGAATCCGGTTTCATTATACTCGGCATATCTATGTAATTAACGGGAATTTTGTGAGAATCGCCAAGTATATCTTCCGTAGTCAAAATAATTTCATCATTCTTTGACAGTTCAACCGAGGCTTCTTTTAATTTGCCGATCCGGATCTCCGGACCTTTAATATCCATCAGTATGGGAATAACAACGTTGAGTTCTTCTGCGATCTGGCGGATTCTGCTAATTCTTTCACTATGCTCCTCCGGTTCGCCATGCGCCATATTGAGTCTGGCAATATTCATTCCATAATCAATCATATCCTTCAGTACCTGAGGAGAATCACAAGAAGGTCCCATCGTGCAGAGTATTTTTGTTTTTCGCATTTTCATGCCCCCATTCATTATTTTCCTACAATATAACAGTTAATGCATTATAGTCCCATAAAAAATAGTATTATGGATGTATTATTGTACGATGAGGTGAATAGGGCTTGTTAACAATTAGAGCACTACAAGTCGATATGACGGCTCCAATGTCGGATAACTCCGAAGGAGATTTTACTGACTTTCATTTTTGCTTAATGACCTATGGGAAATGCGTATATTGGGTCAACGATAATAGAATCGTCTTGAACAAGGGGGATATTCTTTTAATTCCTAATGGAATTAAATACAGATGGAAACAGATACCCACGGTATTCCATACAAAATATGTCGTTCATTTCGAACCAATTTCAAAGTACCCGCTATTGCCGATTCTTGCATCCAAAGTTTACTTACATAGGCAGGTAGGTTGTTTTAGTGTAATTTATGAGAAGATGAAAATTATTGGGAAACAATGGACTGAGAAGACACCCTACTTTGAATTGTATACTTCCTCAATGCTGATAGAAATCCTCATACATATAAATCGCGAACTGGATCGTGCGGATATCACCCCTATGAAACATAGGTACGTGGAATCAATGAAAAGATACATACAGGAACACTATCGGGAAAAAATAACGAAAGAAGAGCTGGCCGAAGTAATTCAAAAGAGTCCCAATCATACAGCCACCTTGTTCAGTTCGATTACCGGCCAGACGATAAGTAATTATGTTCACTCCATTCGGATGAGAACCGCTGTGTACATGTTGGAGGAATCTCAGTTAACAATCACAGAATTATCTGAATTTTTGGGCTACAATGACGTATCTTATTTCAGTAGAATCTTTAAGCAAATCATCGGAGTATCCCCTTCAGATTATTTGCTCAATAAATCAATACATCTCTAGAGAGCCCCGGAATCCATATTTTTCATACATTTTTAGTTTATAGCCAAACTTTACCGAAACCTTCCTTTTCCAATTTCGTCTATATGAACAGTCGCGCACTGGAGATAAGTCCTCATATTAATCCTGAAAGGATGAACCTCATTGAGAGTCAAAAAACTTCTTCTGCTCTCCGCCCTCTCTCTCCTGCTCTTATCCGCTGCAACACCGCCCCCGGCTTTGGCTGCACCATCGCCAACTACACAGGTTCTACTGACCTTTAGTAACGGCTATACCCTATCCAGTGATGAAAGGGGGGGAGGCCAAGTAAAAAATGGGGTCTCTTATATGCCGGCCTGGATGGTGGGCGAAGCCGGGATTAAGATCAAATGGGAGACTTCAGGTAAACGTGCTGTTTTTAGCGGCTGGGAAAAAAGCTTCACCGTACAGCTTGGCAGCCGCACCGGCGTGCTCGATGGAAAGAAGATCGACATTGGCGGGATTCCCTATATGTACAACAAGGAGCTCTATATCCCGGTTAAATTCATTGTATCCGCGCTGGAAGGCGGCCCTGTACAGTGGGATTCCAAGAATAACGTAATTCAGGCAACCGGTCTGCATATGTACCGCAGCTATTCTGAATCCTTCGGCGGTTATGTTTACTCCGTGTCTCCCGATTCCGGCGAGCTGTACATCTCCTCCGGCAAAAATGCAAAACGCAAGCTCGCCAGCCTTCACAGCGGGCTGGATGTTGTTGACCTCATTTTCGAACAGACACCGGCAGGCCTGACCTTGCTGCGCGTCAGCAACAATTACGGTGAACCGCATATCCACCAGGAGTATTACACCTTCCTTTTGAAGAACGGCAGCATCCTGCGCCAGGGCCATACCGATTTTCATACCACCTTCGGCGATCCCGCCCTATGGACAGATGGCAAGCTGGTGCTGAATGACGGCCAGACGCTCCGGCTGATTGAGGACGGCTCGGGAGCAGTCAGCGAAACCATTAATCTGACCCGCTTGATGGGCAGCACTGTTACGAAGAATGTATATTACAACGTTGAGGCTGTGTATCCCGATATACTACTCGTCCGCCCCGGCGATACAGCCTTTCTAACACTCGTCAACCGCAGCACCGGTGCTCAAACTGTGCTCTATAAGGAGCTCGTCGACGCCAACCGGCAGCATGTACTGGAGCAGACGGACGCCATGTTCCCCGGTGACTACATCCGCCTGACGGGACGCAGCGGCAACACCTTGACCTTTACCGGATATAACAACGTAGGCAAGGATCAGGTGTACACCTACACTTTACCGGCAGGGAAGTAACTCTTCTGTGAATGCAGAGGCGGGGGAAGGTTCAGGCGCAGTGATGGAAGCTCGTGAGGGGAGATTGACGGCACGGGATAGACACGGAACGGGAGGTTGCGGGACTAGCATAGAACTGGTCCAGGACTGGACTGTAAGGGAATGTATTGAACTGGTACGTAACTGCTTGCGAGTGGCGCGAAGTTGGGGTGATCTAGGCTTACTGGTCTGAGTCTCGGCTGAATTTAGGCTGGAGTTTTGGCTGAGTTTGGTTGGAGTTTGGCTGAGTTGGGCTGAGTCTGGCTGAGTTGGGCTGAATTGGGCTGGAGTTGAGCTGAGTTGGGCTAGAGTTGGGCTGGAGTTGAGCTGAGTTGGGCTAGAGTTGGGCTGAGTTGGGCTGGAGTTGAGCTGAGTTGGGCTAGAGTTGGGCTGAACTGGGCTGAGTTGGGCTGAGTTGGGCTGAGTTGGGCTGAGTTGGGCTGAGTTGGGCTGAGTTGGGCTGGAGCATTCTAATTGTATTTGCTGCAGTTATTTTAGGGAAAAATGGTTGCTTCTCAACTTTAGATGTATTTGCTGCAGTTAGATTAGACCAAATAGGCTCTTAACGCCGAATCCCGTCCAAGTAATTGTATAAAATGCAGGTATCTCTTGAAAGCACCTATTTTTTGCGTTTTTAACTGTACAAAATACAATTAGCGCCAACTAGGCAGCCGATGCTCGCCCGCACCTGATTTTACGTCCTATACAGTTGATGTTACTATCACAGCGATCCTATGAACCTTTCCTTACAAGTGTCTTAAAAAAACCGCGGCATGCGTCCTTTGCGCCCGCCGCCGCGGTTAGCCATTACTTTTTACGCCACCCCGCTGTATAGTTGTTGCGGTAGTTCAGCTCCTCTTCTGCACTTCCTGCGGGGATCTGCCCCAAAGACGGACCTATCGCCGGAGATTCAGACGGCCCAGACTGGCCTCTGCCGCAAACAGCCGTTCAATATTCCGCTCCACAGCAGGATCGGGAATGAGAGGCGGTGCCTGGTGCGGCTTCACGCGGGCATCAATGATGACATTGTCGCAAGCCCAATGCTTGTTCTCCACCGTGCTGTTCACACCGTAAATGTCATGCGAGGGATTGCTGCGTGTGAAGGTGGCCCACAGGAAGTTGCTCAAGGTCTCGCTCATGAACAGACTGTCATCACACAAAATGAGCATAGGGCAGGACTCGAGCGGACCTTGCTCCTGGATGGTGTCGCACAACTTGTCTATTTCGAGCTGCGCTTCCTTGTAGCTCACGAACTTTGGTCCCTGCACCGCCACGATGCCGGGCATAATCATGCGGGCCTGCCCAAATACCGGCAACGTCTTCAGCAGCCCCGGCACCTCTGTGCATAAACTCCGCTTCTGCTCCCCCACCGCCGCGAAAACCACTTTGCTGCCGCTGTTGATTCCCGTACCGGAATAGTCCAAGGTATCAATCGTTGTATTCGTCTGAAAATGAATATCCCGCCGCAGATTGATCCGCTCCAGAATATAAGTCAGGAAATCGGGGATATCATGCGTGCTAATCGCCCGTTCTTCTTCCGCAGTAATGAACAGATACTTCGCTAAGCTGAGCTGGCCGGTCCCGAGTATGCGGTTGGCAATGGTCAGAAGCTCCGCAGGCTGCTTGAGCTGCTGATAAGGCGTGTAGCGCTCACTGCCGATAGCGAACAGCAGCGGATGCACACCCGCCGCATCTATGGCATGCACCTCTTTAACCCCCGGCACCTCCGACTTCACAGCCCCGCCGGTCAACTCATGGATCAATTCCCCGAAGGAGGTATCCTCCTGCGGCGGGCGTCCGACAACGGTGAAGGGAAAGATCGCCCCTTTTTTGGCATATACCTTATGCACCTTCATAACGGGGAAGGGATGAGTCAGGCTGTAGTAGCCCAAATGGTCGCCAAAAGGCCCCTCAGGCCGGGTCTCACCGGGATAAATCTCGCCCGTTATGACAAAATCGGCATCGCTGCTGATGCAGTAGCCGTCCACATAGCTGTACCGGAAATGGCGTCCGGCAAGCAGTCCGGCAAAGGTCATTTCGCTGAGGCCCTCCGGCAGCGGCATCACCGCGGACAGTGTATGGGCCGGCGGACCGCCGATGAAGCAGCTAACCTTCAGCGGCTGGCCTTTTTTTGTCGCCTGCGCCTGATGGATGCCGATTCCCCGGTGAATCTGGTAATGGACACCGACCTCCTTGTTCAGCTCGTACTCATTGCCGCTAAGCTGGATACGGTACATGCCAAGGTTGGAATTCATAATCCCCGGCTTATCCGGGTCCTCGGAATAGACCTGCGGCAGCGTCACGAACGCCCCGCCGTCCTCCGGCCAATGCTTGATCTGCGGCAGATCGGAGATTTGAATCTCCTCGAAGCCGGAGGGAACTCCGCCCCGCTTCTTCAGCGGCAGCGCTTTTCTCGCCGAGAGGCCCGTTCCAATATATTTGAAAGGCTGCTTGAGCGCCTTCATGGGATCACTGCGCAGAGCAATAACTGCCTGGGACGATTCCCAGGTATCGCGGAATATGAACTTGCTGCGTTCAATAGTCCCGAACAGATTCGACACCGCGCGGTACTTCGAGCCTTTGACCTTCTCGAACAGCAGGGCCGGACCTCCCGCCTCATAGACCTTCAGATGAATCGCCGCCATCTCAAGATGGGGATCAACTTCCTCATGAATACGGATCAGATGTCCGTGCTTCTCCAAATCCATAATACATTCTTCCATATTGCGGTATCTCATGGTCTTACTCCAATCTTCAGAAGAAATGTGAACTCTCTTTATTATCAATGAGGGGAGACTCAAGGTCAACGCCAGGGAGGATTTAAGACCACGCGAACTCTTCTGCTGCACTTTCTGCAATAGATTGGGTCTCGTTCAAACGGATTTTCAATTCTATTGCACTTTTTACACTCATAAAGACCAAACCCGCCACTCTTCTGCTTCTGAGCGGAAATCTGCTGTACCAAATACAACAGCATTCATTTTCCAGTGAATATCTCTGCTGTCTATCCTGAAATAACGATGTCCGAACAGAGGACATTGTTATGGAAGCCTCGAATTTGGCGAAGCCAAATTGAGGGTCTTCTATGAAATTTCATCGTCTAAAGTGCCGCTAAAGAGCGGCATGGATGTCTGCTGTATAAAGTGCAATAGAACAGAAAAAACCCCAAACCTAATTGGGGTTCCTGAAGTACATATATCTCGCGGGCTTCACGGGCGCATCACTCCTGCGTCTTCAAAGGCCACACACCGGTAAATTCAACCTCATCATAGTCGAAAAAGTCCTTTAAAGTCTGTTGGCGGTCATCCAGAAACAACTGATCTGCTACCCCGGCTACAAGCTTCGGCACCGCATTCCTCATGCCGGAGATGGCCGACGCCGACAGCCCGCAACTGGCTAGCGCGGAGTAATTAAAGACGAACAGCCCATGCACAAGCGCGTGGCCTGCGCTGTCCCGGCTCTGCAGCGCAAAGCCGGGGCTGAGATACGGATGCGCCTCCAGCAGCGGATTCGCCAGCCCGGGCGGAGCTTCGTAGCGGTCGCTCCAGCGGGCGATATGGCTCTCCACCAGCCGCAGTTCGGGACGCAGACCCGGATCGCTGAGCAGGCCGGTGCTCACTACCAGGAAGTCAAAGGAGAATTCCCCTTTCGGGGTTGTGACCACCGCCTTGCCGCCTGCTGCTTCCACCTTCAGCCACGGTGAGCCGAGATGAAGCCGGAAGCCCGGCCAAGCGGCCGCACGGGCAAAGGTATCATTGGTCGGCGGCTGATTATATTTGAAGAAATGCGAAATGACTGCATATTTATCTGCATCCGGCAGCGTATGGAACCGTTCAATCATGCCCGACACCTCCATCTGGCGGATCGGATTGATGTCCGGCAATTGCTCGCGGCGGACAAATACATGCGCCTCTGCCGCCCCTTCCGAGAGCAGAAAGTTGGCGTTGTCGAAGGCCGAGGCGCCGCCGCCGAGAACGGCGATTTGTTTGCCCCGGAGCGAAGCAGAATCAATAGCCTCCGAGGTATGGGCATACAGCGCTTTGGGCAGACGGTCTTTAATCATCGGCGGCACATGCCACTCGCCGCCGCCTTGAATCCCTGTTGCGAGCACAACCTTGCGCGCCAGAAGCTGCTCAGACCGTGCCCCCGCCCCTGCGATATGCAGGCGGTGAATTCCATCTTGCCCAGGCTCAATCAGCTTGAGCCGGACTTCATTTACCACAGGCAGGCTGAGGATTTTGCGGTACCAGCGCAAATAATCCATCCAGTCGCCGCGCGGGATTTTGTCCACTGCCTCCCAGCCTTCCGGTCCATGCTGCGCCTCCCACCACGAACGGAAGGTCAGCGAAGGAATTCCCAGATCTACAGAGGTTAAATGCTTGGGTGTGCGCAGCGTGACCATACGGGCGTATGTCTCCCAAGGCCCCTCCATTCCTTCACGGTTCTCGTCGATTACCAGAATATTGGCTATCCGTTCACGCAGCAATCCAAAAGCAGCCCCGAGGCCACTCTGTCCGCCGCCAACAATCACAACGTCATACACATGCCCTTCCGCATGGTCCAGCGGACGAACCCAGTCTGCGCCGCCATAGGCAAGGTAGGAAAGATCGGTTTGCACTCGTTCATTTAAAATTTCCAGACTCATCATTCCTCAGACCTTTCGGGTGGCATCTTTAGGCCATATTATAGCGTGTATGCCCCGTCTTTTGAATGGTGATGTCAAGTTTATTGTCATGGCAGCCAAAATCCGCCGCTCTCTTTGTAAACCATCACTAACAATTTGTCTTTAACATGTCTATGATCTTGACAAAAGTCCTTCTCTTATAACCTTCAGCAGCCGCTCCTTCTCTTCTTCACCAATCCCATCAGCGCTTAGCTTACGTGCTGCAGTTGGCACCAGCCACGGCTCCACTTCACGGTAAGCAAGTCCAGTCAGCCGTTCATACTCCTCACAAAATACAGCGATAATATGCTCTCTTATCGAATCAAAGAAATCAGGTACATCTCTTGGCAGACCGGACGGCAAAATGGCGTACCTCATCATGATAATATATTCAGCCAAATCGGCTTCGGGATTACCGGTTGAGGCATTCATCCAATCAATGAGTACCGGCTCCCCCTCCCGGACCAGGATGTTCCCCGGATTGGGATCTCCATGACAGAGCTGGTATTTGGCAGGCAGGCCGTCCAGCATTTGAACGATCTGCTCCTTCTCTGAGGAGGTCAGGTAATTAGCTGCACGGATGCCCCAGATCAGCATTTCTTTTTGCGGCGGCATCGACGGGATGGATTGGCTATGAATACCACTTAAAATGCGGGCAGCGATACGTATATTCTCATCATCCTCGGCGCCCCATTCCCTGCCTTCGGACGGCTGCATGAACAGCCGCATGAACCGTTCCATCAGCGACTCTCCGTAGATCCGTTCACTTATCAGCCCCGGACGGCCATCGACTTCAGTCAGTCCATAAGGACGGGGTACCGGCAGCCCATGATCCCAAGCAAGCTGCGTTTTGGTCAACTCATTGTGAAGCGCATCCATTCCGGTGTTGCTTTTCCCCAGCTTAATGATCTTCTTCGCATCTTCCCATTCGTGTATTTCCGAACATCCACCTTCTCCGATTTTTTTTCCCAGTATAGTATTCATAGCTTGTTGCCTCTCCTTCTATGAGTAGCCTCTAGCTGTGAACCTTTTGCTAAGGTCAACAGTGGCAAAAATATATAATCATGTTGGATTTCTGCAAGGATTTGCTATTATTAAATAGATTAAAATTCCAATAAAAGGAGCAACTTAATTATGAAACAAAAAATAATCACTATAATTATCATTTTGATTGGGATATTGATTATTTCCTTTATCGGCATTCAGGTGCTCTTAAATACTAAAATAACTAATAAAATCCTTGAGAATGAAAACAAAATACCAATCCTAGACAAATATACCCCTAAAGAGGAGGGCCGCTGAAAAGAGGTTCCTCTTCTTACTTAACCAGCTATAACGAGTAAAACACTTCTCTTCCCGCAATAAAATCCTTGCACAGCGTATCACAAAGCCTGGCTGTCCTAACCTGAACGTTCTCCATGCTCTGCCCTCCCCATAATCTCAACTTCCATTATAGGCATAACCCGACCTCAGCAATATACTTCTGCTGCTCTTCGTCCGGGATCATATGCCCGGAATGCATAAACTCAACCACATGAAAGGATGAAAGATACCGGGTGTACTTGTCTAATGTCTCATCTGAGATATCAGATGGAATCTCGGCAGCCGGGTTTCTTCCGGCAAACAACGTAACAGGGAGCTTAAGCTGAGATAGCTGCGCAGTGAAGTCCACCTCGCGGGCATCCCTTCCCAGCCCCTCAATTGCCTCGCGGCGCATGAAGTTCAGGATAGGCACCTGCATATACACCAGCCCGCTCCAAAAATCCACGGCTTCCGCTGAAAGACTCCGATGGATAGGCGGCTGATCTACAAGAATAAGGCCTTTCATTTGATGCTGATTCTGCAAGCTCCAGCCAAGCGCGTAGGAAGCCCCCCTGGAAAATCCCAATACACAGTAGTTCTCAAGCCCGCAATGCGCAACCACAGCCGCGATATCTGACAGGTGATCCTCAAGATCATAACCAGCTTGCGGTGTTGAGCTTAACCCTCGGCCGCGAAAGCTAAACGCCACCACATGCCCCGGCAGATGGGTCAAAAGCGGAATCGCCCGCTCGGCAGGCTCCCATAACCCGCTGATCACCAGGAGCGACGGCCTTGTGGCCGTTGACTCTCCATTTTCCAGTACATGCAGCACCACAGGTCCATTATGAACAAAATAGCTTTTCAATCGAAATCCCTCCAAGAAAGATTCATGTCCCTAAATTCAACCTCCTAAAGAATATCATGGAAGCGGTTATTCCGAAAATGATATAAGACACCCATGCCGCTGCGCGGCATCACTGAGGAATGAAAATATTGTCTATACTGGTTACTGGGCTGGCGAAGGTAGGTCGGAACTTCTTGGTGTTACGAACCCGAATATAAGACGGACCCCAACGACCCGGTGCATCACAGATTGTTGCTCCCTCCGGGGAAGCACGCAGGGCAGAATAACCTTAGCATTGGTCTTTGCACCAGCCTTAATAAGCGCCAGCAGGCAGGAGACAGAAAAGATGGAGATCCTCATTGAACGTTGTTGTGGATTAGATGTACACAAGAAGAGTATCACAGCCTGTATCATCACCCCGAAAGGAAAGGAGATTCGAAGCTTTGAAACGCTGACTCGCCGGCTAGTCGATTTAGTGGATTGGATTAAAAGCGAGCGGTGCACCCATGTCGCGATGGAGAGCACCGGAGATTACTGGAAACCGATTTATAACCTGCTTGAACTGGAAGACGTCAAGCCGGTTGTCGTGAATGCGCAGCATATCAAAGCCGTGCCCGGACGCAAAACAGATGTGAAAGATGCGGAATGGATTGCGAAATTACTCCGGCATGGGCTGGTGCAAGGGAGCTATATTCCGAATCGGGAGCAGCGGGAACTTCGGGAAGTGATCCGGTATCGGCGAAGTATCATCGAAGAGCGAAGCCGGGAAGTGAACCGATTGCAAAAGGTGCTGGAAGGAGGCAATATCAAGCTCTCGTCCGTGGCATCCAATGTGCTTGGAGTGTCAGGACGAAACATGTTGGAAGCGATGATTCAGGGCGAAACGGATCCTTCGATTCTAGCGGACTTTGCGCAAAAGAAGCTGAAAGCCAAGAAAGAACAATTAAAGCTGGCACTAGAGGGAAGCCTAGGTCCTCATCAGTTGCTCATGCTGGAGAAACAATTAGGACATATTGACCAGTTGAATGGGTTGATCACTGAACTGGATGAAGAGATTGAGCGCCGAATGGCCCCTTTTGCAGAGGACCTGAAGTTAGTGGATACCATTCCCGGTGTCGGTAAACGAACCGCCGAACAAATTCTGGCGGAAATTGGGACCGACATGACACGGTTTCCGAGCGCAGGGCATTTATGCTCTTGGGCAGGTATGACTCCAGGTCACAATGAAAGCGCGGGGAAAAAACGATCAGCAAGGACACGAAAAGGGAATAAAAAGCTGCGAAGTGCACTGGTGGAATCGGCGCGAGCGGCAGGACGAAAAAAGAACACCTACCTGTCGGCCCAATATCACCGGATCGCAGGCAGGCGAGGGAAAAACAGAGCAGCCGTAGCCGTCGGGCACAGCATTTTAGCGATAGTCTATGTCTTGTTAACGCGAAGACAAGCATATAAAGAATTAGGGTTTGACTACTTCGACCAACGAAACCGCGAGATGGTAATGAACCGATCCATAAAACGCTTGGAATCGCTCGGGTATCAAGTAAACCTGAGTGAACAATCGGCCTAACGGCCAATTTCAAAAAAATAAAAACATGGGGTTTGTTTTGGTATGCGCACTTTTGGTTCCTTAGAGCAACTTTATTTTCAGGGCAGAATGACCAGGGCATTGGACAGCCAAAAAAGAAGCAGCACATACCGCCATTAGCGGCACACACTGCTTCCTTCACTCCTTGAATCAATATAATTAGAATCTGGCGACAAAAAACTCACGATTGGCGGAAACATTTTTGGTCGTTAAGAGATTGCCGGCGTCATCTCTGATTCTCAGAATATAGGATACCGTTGTTAAAGTTACAATAGTAGGAAATCTAGCCACACCAAAATCGTCAAAATCGGTAGTTATCGTTACTGTACCGGTAGTCAAGGAAGCTGTCCAGCCAGTAGTGTCCTTATTCACATTGCCGAGGCTGGTAGCAAGCACGACGAATCTGTCGAACGTTTGTCTAACTCTGCGTCTGCGTCTCACTGCAGCCGCATTCGCCTTTTTCGCCATCATTGCTTTTTTTGCCAGCAGTGCTTTTCTTGCCATCAATGCTTTCTTTTCGGACTCTTTCATTTGCATCACCACTTTCTTTTAGGATACATTAGTAGATGCTATTTGCATGTTGTCTGAAACAAATTCCTGCCTATCGTTCAAAAATGTGGCGGTACCTCAGTTTCATAGATATGTATCCGCCTGTTCTTTCCGTGCATATCCTGCACAGAAGAGGTGATCTTACAGCAATGAGTGATACACTCTGGATGCAGCAGCATGCTGCCAAAATCAATCGGCCATTGAAGCGCCATATTCGGAAATCTGTGCAATCAGGTGGCACGCCAGCGGCGGTTCCGGTCATTATTCAATTCAAGCAACAAATTTCTCCCTCCCGCATACAAGCCTTGAAAAAGCATTTAGGCCCGCACACCTTTCCTGTCAAGCACCGGATTCCCCTGCTGAATGCGGTATCCTCGCACATTTCTCTGAAATGTCTGGAACGGATGTGCTGCTGGAGCGGAGTTCACAAGGTCTACCTCAACGAAGTTAAAACAATATCTTTAAATATCGCTACTCCCTCCATTGGTGCAACAGCGGTCCAAAGAGCGAGAGGACTTACCGGAAAAGGAATCAACATCGCCATTCTCGACACCGGTGTATTCCGTCATCCGGATCTGATCCGGCCCGTGAACCGCATCATCGCCTTCAAGGATTTTATCAATCACCGCAAACACCCCTATGACGACAATGGCCACGGCACACATATCACTGGGGATGCGGCAGGCAATGGCTGGTCCAGCAAAGGAAAATACAAGGGACCGGCCCCTGATGCGGGAATAGTCGGCGTCAAGGTCCTGGACCGGAACGGTGACGGTTATGACTCCACGATCATCAAGGGAATTGAGTGGTGTATTGCCCAGCGCAAGCGGTTAAAGCTGCGTATTCTGTCGATGTCCTTCGGCGGACCGGTGAGTGCCTCAAGCAAAGATGATCTGCTCAGCCAAGCGGTTGAAAAAGCGGTCAAGGCCGGGCTCACCGTTGTGATCGCCGCCGGCAACAGCGGCCCCGGACGGGGAACGATAGAATCGCCGGGGATAAGCCCCTCCGCAATCACAGTCGGGGCAGTGGATGACCGCCGGACTGTCCGGCAAGGCGACGACCGAATCACCTTCTACTCCAGCCGGGGACCGGCGCCGGGAGGAAGAATCAAGCCGGATCTCGTAGCTCCGGGAGAGTCCATCATCTCGCTTAAGGCTCCCGGCTCTAAACTGGCAAGGCAATTTCCGTACCTCAGGTTCGGCAAACAATATTTCGTGCTGTCCGGGACCAGCATCTCTACGCCGATCGTCTCCGGTGCGGCCGCACAATTGCTGCAGAGCTGCCCCGCCCTGACTCCCTGTCAAGTTAAAGCCAGGCTGAAGAAACATGCGTTTCGATTAGGGCTGAAGCCGAACACCGCAGGCAGCGGCGAGGTGAACGTACGGTTTCTGAAACACCGTTAGAACCTTTAGAGAGGAGATTCCACTTCAATGGTCCGTACCAGGCATATACAAGGATTTGTGAACCAATTTGTGAGCTACGCAGGGATTACAATAGAAGATAGATATGCTCTTTTCTATGTCACTGACATTAGAGTTGGGGAGGAGCTTACCGCAGCAGAGCCGTATATGGCCGGTGTACTGCGATATGACTTAGTGAACGGATCGCAGGAGTTTGTCAGCTACGGGCCAGGCTCCTATATTGAAAATATCTCATCTGCCAAAGAGTGGATTTACTACGTGGATCTGAAATGGGAGGAGCAGACTGCTGTCTACGTCCTGTATCAATTGGATTGCAGAAGCATGAAGACACAGGAAGTCTACACCCTTCGGTTAACCGATGATTTTGCGGAGAACATGGAACAGTCCGCCTTGCGGCGGGCTGAATTCCATGGGCTCAGCAAGCGGTACGTTCTCGTAGCGGTGCCTGAAATTGATGATTCATCCTGCAGGAAACATAACTCCGGCTTCTCCGGGTACCTGCTGATTGACCTTGAGCTTCAGGAGCACTTCAGCGTCCCGGACAGCATCGGGCCGAAGGACCGGGTTGTACATACATCTGAGGTTGCTGTGCTTGAGCATGAGGTTGAGGAGCAGCTTGTGCTCGTAACCGGCAGAATTCAAGCTTACGAGAAGCGAGAGGAATGGAAGCGCCGCAAATATGACATGATCGAAGGGGGCGCTACCCACAGCGTCGTTCTCATCCCGCTGGAGGCTTTCGTTGACCGGGTTAAGAACAACACCCCTCTCGATGAATCTTTTGTCATTGATCAGTGTGACCCAACCTGCGGATATGCATATATCTCCCGTATTAGTGGCGCGGTTTCTTTGTACAAGCATCATTTTGATGAGGATACTTCCGAGTTGTGTCTGTACAATCCGGTTACACAAGAGATGCTGAGGCAACGGATGGAAGCTACCTATGAGCGGCTCTATTTGACTGAAAATTTACGGGCTTTTGGTATTCACAACGATGGAACACAAGAAAGTATAGTCAATGTTAGCAACGGCGAAATATTGTTCACTGGTGAGGCCCGAGCGATGGTCCGTTTGGTCAACGGACGGTATGCCTCCACCCGCAAGTACCTGCCGGCTAAGGATGCCTTTTTGTTCGAGCTAATAGATCTTCACTCCAAGCAAGCGGTTCACAGCATTGCCGGCCGTTATGCGAGTTACGGCTACGTTGCCGGGGCGGATTTGCATATTTTTTGCGGATAATGATTTCGGTAGAGGCTGCTACATAAGTTGAACTTTAGATTTTCATATCAGGCTCTGGTCGTAACTACGGGGAATGTTTGGACTTCCGGCCGCTGCCCGCCTTCAAGTTTCTTGAACTATACCGCGCTTAGCGGATGAAACCTGAAGACAAAGGCGGACGCGTTCGCTCCGTAAGTATCCAAACTTCCCCTCCGTCACTTCTCCCATTTTTATGATTTTTTAAGTTCAACTGATATAGTACTGCTTACGAATACACGTTTAAGAAGTTACAGACTGTAAGCTGTACCAAAATATCCTGTAGTCAAAATGAGGAACCATCCCCACCATTCCCGCCAGACGAAGTGAGCCGGAATTATCCGGGGAACAGTCCCAATACGGCTGAACCCCTCTGCTGCCGCATTCCTCCACAAACGCCCGTGCTGCTGCGGCCGCATAGTTTCTTTTTCTATACCCTTCTAACGTTTCGATATCAATGGCATGAGTCTGACCGGCAACAAAAGCGGAGAAGCAAAGACTTACCACCATATGGTCGCACCGGGCATAATAACCGAACCCGTGCCGGAAGAAATCATCCGGCGAGTCCCAGAACCGGGATAGCTTGTCCTCTACAAATGCCAGGTTGCTGACCCGCTTGTCATAGAATAGACTTTTGTCCATTCTATGAACCGTCACGTTACCGCTCGGGATTCCATCCATTTTCATAGCTTCCCCGAGCCTGTAGACATGCTGATGACAATTCGAAAGCTTGTATTTACCGAAAATAACCTCTATCGCTTCCATCCAGCCTGCTGTTTCACAGCTAATTTCGACATAGCCGATATCCAGCTTGTTTAGCCAGGGCTCAATCTCACGCTGCATGTAGGACGCCAGGCCGTCTACAAAAGCTTTGCTCTGCGGATCTCCCACGATATGGAACCCGCTCTGGCCCTGAATCCAGATTAGAGCAGCCCTTATATTCTCAGGGTGATCGGCAAATACCCTGCCCGGATTCATTCCGCTTACGATAGCTTTCACCTCAATATTATTGCAGGTGTCTGCAATGTGCCTGATCCTGTAAAACTCTGTTTTGCGCAGCTCAGTTATCAACTTGTACGACCTCCATATCAGGTATCCGTCCGGGCTCTTAACCTCATCTTTATCTTAAGGCAGATAGAATCGCATCGCACAGCTCCATAGTTTTCACGTTATCTCTGCCGCTGGAAGCAGGTGTCAGACCCTCCCGGCAGCATTTCATGAAGTGCGCCATTTCGCCTACAAAGCCGCGTAAATAAAGATCTCTGTAGCCGCCGGACATCGCTGACGCAGATGGGGTGAACACCGTATCCTGCTCCGCAAGCGATTGCCAAGGCAGGCCGCTGGCTGCAAAAGAATGGTGAACCGACAGCTTCACAATTTCATCCGCACAGGCAAATCCGTGATCGAACGTAACCGTTACGCTCTCGCTTTCTCTGGACCAGGCGCTCATCCCTGCAAAATACACACTTCCGACAATCCCGTTCTTGAATCTCAGCGAGAGACTCTGGGAGATCTGTTCGCCATTGTTGTTAGTGAATCCTGATATCTGTACCGCCTCGCCAAACAAGAAACGCAGCAAATCTACAATATGAATGGCGGCAAGCTTCAGGAACTGCTCCTCATTCTTACAGAAGGGGGTGCTGTCTACCGCAAACCGGGCTTGAAAAGAACGCGCCGCTCCCAATGTCCCTTCAGTAATCAGCTCCTTCAATTTCATGTAGACAGGCGCGTAGCGTTTCATGAATCCCACCATCAGCACAACCCCGGCCTGTTCTGCGGCATCGGCAAGCTGAAGGGCCTCCGGTCCATTCCAGCCGAGAGGTTTGTCCACATACACATGTCTCCCGGCACGGATGCAGTCCAGTATCAGCGGGGTTTGATCATGCGGCTGGGCAACAACTACTACTCCATCGCACTCTTCATTCTGCAGCATTTTGTGGTAATCGTCATAAGGCTTGCCGCTGCTGCCGAACCGCAGAAGTGCGGACTTGGAGCGCTCAAGATTACGGGTCGCAACGGCGGTGATCTCCGCACCTGCTTCTATTGCCGATGGAAAAATATTAGTCGACGCATGGAACCCCGCACCGATAAAGCTAAGCTTCGCTGTACTCAAACGTATCCTCTCCCTTTAGAGCAATAATTCCATAATAGCCCATTCCTTGACTGGTAGCGAAGATCAACTGTCCTTACTATCCATAACCGGTGGAATCCTTGCTGAATATCCAATATACTTAGCAAGGAAGCGATTACAGGATTCCAATGGAACAGGAGGGATATGGAGATGCACATTTCTGTTTTTTACAACCATATTGTTACTGCGGGCAAGCAGACGGGACTGCCGGTGCCGGAGGTGCTGAAACGGGCCCGCGAATTTGGCATCAGCGCAGTGGAGCTTGATCTCGACGAGGTGCAGCCAAGCCGGCAGGACATGAAAGCGCTGCTGGAGCAGTCCGGGATCTCGGTGGCTTCGATGTATGCATTTTTTGATTTCGGCAATGATCCGGGTGTGGAGCCCGGCTTGAAATTCATAGATACGGCTGAATATTTAGGTGCGGGAAAAGTGCTGGTGATCCCCGGATTTATTGACGAAGCGGCCACCCAGGAAGAGCGGGAGCATGCACTTCACAGGATGGCTGCAGCACTGACAGTGTTATGTGACTATGCGGAACAGAAAGGAATTACAGTCACCCTGGAGGATTTCGATGACAGCCGTGCGCCCTTCTCCACTTCCGGTGAACTGCTGTGGTTCCTGAAGCAGATTCCGAAGCTCGGCTGCACCTACGATACGGGCAATTTCATCTATCGCGGTGAAGATGAGCTGCGCGCCTTCGAGAAGCTGAAATCCAGAATCGTTCATGTTCACTGCAAAGACCGCTCGCTGGAGGAGCACAGTGATGAAACGCCCAAGATCAGCACCAATGGAACCCGGCTGTTTCCTTCTCCCGTTGGCTCCGGCTGCATCCCGATGGCGGAAATCGCGGAACGGCTGAAGGCAATGGGATACGGGGATACGCTGGCTATCGAGCATTTTGATGCTTCCGATCAGTTGGCTTACATGGAGAAATCGGCGGCGTGGCTTCAGGATATTTTCAAATAGGACGGGCATGGGGGGGTCTCAGACACGCTGCGATCCCCACACCTGGAACTCCACATCCAGCTCAAAGCCAATATGCTGATAAAAGGGCTGCATAGGACCCGTATACGCTTGAACCATGCCCAATGAGCGCAGTCTGTTCAGGGCTGCATAGATTACTGCCCGGCCCAGCCCCCGTCTCCGGTAATCGACATGCGTTCCTACAGGTTCAAGAATTCCGATGCCGTTCGCCTCATCCACAAAAGCATTGCAGAAGGATACAACCTCCCCCTGCTCATTGACGAGTGACAGGTCCAGTCCGGGACGGTAGCCCGGTGCTTGACGAATTCCCCCGTACATTTGCAGCATCTGCTCTGCATGTGCAGTACCCGCATAATTGAACGCCATAATATGCCCCTGCGCCTTCGCTCTATCCGCTGCTTCCTCTCCGCATTGAAGCTTGAAGCCCGGAGGAATGTCCACCGGAAAATCCTGATCCAGCCTGATCGAGACAACATTATCACTTTCATTTGGAAAAAGCGCATACCCCCGGCTGTAAGCCATCTTTTGCAGCTTGGGTATGAATTGTGGAATCGCAAGCTTCACGGCTCCCGGCGCTGACCTCTCTTCGATGAATTCGAACATCTCACGCAGCAGCTCCTCCTGCGGGTCGTCCGTATCAAGCTGAAAATAAAAATCCCCATCCCTGCAAACTACGGCAGCCAGTTCTCCATTATCTGTTGCTCGGCCGTTTGAATCTTGCATAGGAGAGCGAGAGAAATTGGCGCACTCTCATCATATCGTCCGAAGTATACGCCCTATAATTTATTGCCATATGCACTCATCCCCTACTATTGTGTTGTCTTTATTGTAAGGGATTGGGAAGGACGGCAGTAGGCACAGAACTTATGTAAAATGTTTTTGCCCGCAGACATGATCTGCGGGCAGTTGACTAATTTCCTGAATATACACACTTCTGCCCATGGATTCATTTTTCAAGTTCAGCTCATATAACTCACTTATACGTTAATTTATAAACAACCTCATCCTCAATAATCCGGCCATCCGGGATAAAGCCCAGACTCCGATACAGCAGCTTAGCCCTCTCGTTCGCTGGCTCAAAACTGATGTAGATGACCTGATGACCTTTGTCCTTCTGGATCAAAGAGAGCAGTTGCTTCATTGCTTGCTGTCCATATCCCTTGGACTGGAATTTCCTGTCGATCATCAGCCTGTAAATCCAATACTCATGATCATCCGTGTCCATAGCATACATTACAAACCCTACAGGTGTATCCTCATAATAAACAGCGAGTGCCACGCATTCGGGCTGTACTTTGGATTGTGCAATGGAGATTGCGTTACTGGCCACCAAATCCTTCTGTTCATCGGCTACACTAAGGCTGATAATTCTCCAAAAGTTGCCCTTGTCAATCTCTCTAAGACTAATCATTGGTGTCGGCACTCCTCTATACAGGAAATAAATTCCTACACATTATATCACATGAAGCTGTAAATTTTGACCGTGACATATCCAATTATTAGGAGTAGAATGTAAAGAACATTTGTTCTTATAGGGAGGGTATCATGCCATACATCCAGTTGAACGGTTTAGACATGTTTTATGAGAAAATGGGGAGCGGAGAGCCCGTAATCTTTCTCCATAGCTCATATTCGCGGGGGATTCTGGCTTTTGCCAGTCAAATTCTTGATTTCCAGAATGCGTACACCTGCTATTTCCCGGATTTCAGAGGTCACGGCAGAACCAGATGTGAGAGTTTGGCTTGGAGCACCCCGCAGCTCGCTGAGGATATTTCGGAGTTTATGGACAAGCTGAATATCTCCAAAGCGCATTTAATCGGTTACAGCCTGGGGGCGGGTGTCGCCGCGTATGTTGCTGTAAACGCGCCGCAGCGGGCAGCTTCCTTGACTGCCATCGGCCACAGTGGATTTAATGATCCGGCTGGCGCAGATGAATATGAACCCGAATGGCTTATAGCACACGGCAAGCACGACATCATCCAGCAAATGCTCGAAAGGCATGAGGAGGCGCACCGGGGGAACTGGCAGGAATTCATGCGGCAGAGCGCTGCGGATTGGAGGTTATTTCCTCAGCTAACTGAGGAACAGCTCCGCAGCATCCATTGTCCTGCCCTGTTTATCGCCGGAGAGTATGATCCTTTTGTAAAGGAAGCGCAGCTTCAATTGTTGACAGCCCTAGTTGAGCGCTCTGAGTATCTTGTTGTTCCGGGATGCAGCCACAGACCGCATATGCTGCGAGAGAACCCAATTTTGGTGAATGATTCAATTCTGCAATTTTTGATGATGCATCCTATTGGTTCGGTGCCGGCTTCCGTTTTGACTTCGAATTAGTTTCGGCTATGGCGTTCTCATATCGTTCGATGTATTCCTGCACATTGATCTTCCTGCTTAGTTCAGCGATGAGGTCATACGGAATGTTATTTATTTTTTTGAAACGCACACAGGACTTTCCCATATCAAGCTTCGTCTGGACATGCTTCGGATACTCCTCCTGAAACCAAGCCAGCACCGCGGGCGACATGTAGATTCCCATATGATACAGTGCGATGAAGTTCTTCTGGGAGGCTATGCTGATAAAAGGCAGCGGCTGCTCCGGATTGACATGATAGCCCGGCGGATACAGCCCGTGAGGGACAACGTAAGTTATCATTCCATAGGACATGGTTTCCTGGAACCCTGCCGGAAGGTTTGCCTTCATCGTCTGTCTAAGCTTCTCCACGGCTTCCTTCCGCTCTTCCGGGAGCTGGCTGATATACTCCCCGGGACTTGCCGATTCGAATTTCATCCTTTTTTCTCCAATCTGCGGCTGTAATAAATGTCCTCCAGATTATATAATAAATATGCATGTTATAAAAGTTAACCTGAAGGGATGTTGATGTTGTCATGAAATTTAGCGAATACCGTTATGAGCGGCCGGATGTAGACCGGTTGAAGACCTCCTTTACCGAGCTGCTCAAAGGTCTGAGCGCGGATAGTCTGGAGGAGCAGCGCACCGCTTTTACCGCGATTAATAAGCTGCGCGATGAATTTAACACAATGGAGACACTGGTCAGCATCAGACACTCCATCAACACGGAGGATGAATTCTACAAAGCAGAGCAGGATTATATGGATGAAGCCGGGCCTATCGTTCAAGAGTACATAACCGATTACTTCAGAGCGCTTGTCCACTCCAAGTTCAGAGCCGAATTTGAGCAGGAATGGGGTACGCAACTGCTCCAGATTGCGGAAATCTCGCTTCGGACATTCAGTCCGGAAATCATCGGGGATCTGCAGCTTGAGAATAAGCTCTCCACAGAGTATTCGCAGCTTGTTGCCTCCGCCAAGATTCCGTTTGAAGGCGAAGAGCGCACATTGTCCCAGCTTACACCTTTTGAGCTATCTCCAGACCGCGATATGCGTAAGCGCGCAGCGGCGGCCAGATTTAATTTCATGGCAGAGCATGAGGCTGAATTTGACCGTATTTACGACGATCTGGTTAAGGTCCGCACCGGTATCGCCAAAAAGCTCGGATACAGCAGCTTCGTAGAACTCGGCTATGACCGGATGATGCGCACCGATTACAACGCTGAAATGGTTGCGGGCTTCCGCAAGCAGGTGCAGGAGCATATCGTTCCTGTATCCGGGAAGCTGAAGAATCGCCAGGCTGAGCGTTTAGGTCTGGCAGAATTGAAACATTACGACGAGAGTCTGAACTTCAATAACGGCAATGCTACTCCGAAAGGCGATCCTGACTGGATTATTGCGAACGGGGCCAAAATGTACAAAGAGCTGTCCCCGGAAACGGATGAATTTTTTACGTTTATGCAGGAGAATGGGCTTATGGATCTTGTCAGCAAGAAGGGCAAGCAGTTTGGGGGATATTGTACCTATATCAGCCAATACCAGGCGCCGTTTATTTTCTCCAACTTCAACGGAACCTCCGGGGATATTGATGTTCTGACCCATGAGGTGGGGCATGCCTTCCAGGTCTATCAGAGCCGCCATATCCACATTCCGGAATATGCTTTTCCAACCTATGAAGCAGCGGAAATTCACTCGATGAGCATGGAGTTTTTTGCCTGGCCTTGGATGGACTTGTTCTTTGAGGAGGATGCCGGCAAATACCGCTTCAACCATCTGGGAGATAGCCTGCAGTTCATTCCTTACGGAGTTTCCGTGGATGAATTCCAGCATTTTGTCTATGCCAATCCTGAAGCGACCCCTGCCGAACGCAAGCAGGCCTGGCGGGAAATTGAGAAGAAATATTTGCCCCTCCGCGATTATGACGGCAATGAATATCTGGAGAATGGCGGGTTCTGGCACAAGCAGGCCCATATTTTCCGCTCTCCGTTCTACTACATTGACTACACCTTAGCCCAGCTCTGTGCGTTCCAGTTCTGGAAACGGTCCAATGAGGATTTCAAATCCGCCTGGAGCGATTATTTGCGGCTCTGTCAAGCCGGGGGAAGCCTGTCTTTCCTCAAGCTGGTCGAGCTTGCCGGGCTGACCTCGCCTTTTGAGGATGGCTGCATCAGCTCTGTCATTGGAGATATTGAAGGCTGGCTGAACGGGGTAGACGACAAAAAACTGTAATTTGAAGAGCGGACATCCGCTCCACTGAATTCTAAACCTAAAGACCGGAAGAGCAGCCGCCCTTCCGGTCTTTAGTATGACCGCCGGAAACCGCGTCCAGAACTACTTCTTCCTGGCTTTTGCTTCCGCCTTGCTGATATTCTCATCTGCTCTGAACTTAACGATTCTGCGGATCAAGTCATAGGGCAGCGGCTGATTCAGAGGGAACTGCACAGACCCTTTAGCCCCTTTATACTGTGCCAGCTCCTCCTTGAAAGCCTCAATGCCCCGGGGCGCCGGATAGAATCCGATATGCTTCTTAAACGCCGCGAAATGCACCAGATTTCCATGCAAGTAAAAGGTCGGCATCTGGTAGCTTATTTTCTCCTGGGCCTCGGGCACAGACTCTCTGATCACCTTCCTTAGAGCTTCAAGCTTCTCTTGAACCTCCAGCGGCGATTTGGCAATGTAATCATCAATGGATTCATAGGTGATCTTCTCAGACTCCATACTATTCTCCCCTCTGCTTCTCTCCGTATGATCCTTCTTATAACATGTCCTTATTATAGCCTGCGGCAGAATCAAAGCCAAAAATTAATTTAATACATTTGTATTAATTAAATTCCACTGATATAATCCATTTGTTGTCATAAAACGATTGATTTTACTTAAGGGGTGTAAGAATGAATTTTGTTGCATGGGCAATCGTCACCTGTGAGGTTTTATTCTGGGTTGTGATCTTAGCAGGCTTTACAGCACGGTATATTTTCTCAAGAAAGAAGCTCGGGCTGTTCTTCCTGGCTCTGACTCCTGTTCTCGATATTATTTTGCTGGCGATTGCAGGCATTGATCTGTATCACGGCGCCTCCGCCACAACAGCACATGCGCTGGCCGCCATTTATATTTCCGTATCTATTGTGTTCGGCAAAAGCATGATTGCCTGGTCCGATGAACGTTTCCGCTATTATGTAACTAAACAGGGACCCAAGCCAATCAAGCGGTATGGGATGGAGCATGCCAGGCATTATTTGAAAAGCTTCTTGAGGCATGTGCTGGCTTTTCTGATTGGAGCAGGGATTCTGTTCGGCCTGGTTACTTGGATTGACGATCCGTTACGCACTGAAGCTCTGTCAGGTGTGCTTAAGATATGGTCTATGGTTGTGGGAATTGATTTGATCATCACCAGCTCTTATTTTATTTGGCCGAGAAAGGCAAAAAATCAACCGGGAATTTGAAGATTGAAATCCTATTTCCATTAGGTCCTTGTGATTTTAGTCCATTGTTTGCAGATTTGATTGATAGATTTGGCGTTAGATGATGTCTTTTGGATAAATGAAGGGGCTGTCCCATTTAGCGGGACAGCCCCTCATTATTCATGCTGTATGCTTTTTACTGAAAAATCACTTTACATCCAGGCTGTTATTCAAAATCCGCTTCAGCAGCGTGGCAATCTCGGCTCTTGTTGCGGTTCCCTTCGGATCAAAGACATTGCCCGCTTTGCCGCTGATGATGCCTTGGCCTTGAATTGTTGCTACCGCGTCTTTCGCCCACCCTGAAATCTGTCTATCATCTGCAAATGCAGCGACAGTACCCGAATTCTTCAGCGGCAGCTTCGAATATTTCATATAATTGTTCAGTACCACTGCCAGTTCTTCTCTCGTAACCATCCGGTCCGGGGCAAAGGTTGTGTTGCCGGTTCCTTGAACGATGCCGTTCGATGCAGCCCAGGCAATGTAAGGCGAATAATATTTATTAGCCTTCACATCTGTAAAGGACTGGGCGGCAGTCAGATCCGCACCCGACATTCTTCCAAGAATCGTTGCCAGCATCCCGCGGGTTACGGTCTGGTTCGGCGCAAAGGTGCTGCTTGAAGTGCCTGTGAGCCAGCCTTGTGCTGCCGCAAAGTCAATACTGTCTTTCGCCCAATGATTCGCAATATCGTTAAAGCCTACGGCATGGTAGCCGACGGCAAAGGTGGAGAAATGGCTGGTTCTGAACTCCACCGTTTGTGCCGCTTCATTGTATCTGCTGGCTACAGCTTCGGCGCTGCCGCTGTTATTCACATAATATACCACAACCGCATTTCCATTCTCTGCTGCGCCACGCTTATAAGGGATCTGCACCTTAACCGCTTCGCCTGCAAAGCTTGTAATGGTGGTTGCTCCATCGGAGATGGTGAAATCATAGGCCGGTCTGCCTGCTGTCAGTTCTTGAGTGCTGCCGCTCCAAGCCGAGCTTGAAGCCTGTGCAATACTGATGTTCAGGGTTTGGCCCTTGGCTGCCTTGCTGATCGCGGCCAGGGCCGGGCTTCCCAAGGTAATTGCTCCGAACCCGGTGCCGATCTTCAGATCAGCCTGTGTGCCGGAAGACAGCCCCGTCAAGAATGCGGTGCTCAGCTCAACCGTTACTTTGGTAGCTCCCTGCACAGCTTCCCCGCGAATCTCCACCACGGTTTGTTTTCCTGCCTTCTCGCTTGCCTTGGCGTTATCCAGCAGCTTTTGGCTGGCATCATCCGTCAGTACGACTTTCGCTTCGCCTGACTCTTTATTCAGCGTCATTGCCGCTACTGCCACAGTATCCGTAACCGTAACGCCTGACGTTGCTTGTGGCGAAGCACTTGGCTGCACGGTTGCTGTTGCAGGTGCTGCCGTCCCTGACGGCGGTGTTGGCGCTGGTGTTGGTGTCGGCGTTGCCGATGCCGACGCTGTCGGAATTGGCGATGCTGTCGGAGTCGGAGTCGGCGTTGGTGTCGATGTAGGCGTTGGCGGTGTGTAATAGCCCTTTGCGATTTCAACGACGGATACCGTTCCCGATACCTCATTGGCTACAAGCAGCAGCGGATAACGTGTCGGGCTTTGATCCGCCGGAATGAAGCTCTGGCCTTCAGGCGATACATCCCCGGCAATCCGGTAAGCCGGCTTGGTACCTGAATTATCTACCGAGTTCTTGAAATCTCTTGTATTCAGATAGTCGTAGAAGACAGGCGCGCTGATGTTCGAGAGGTCATACATCATATTGCCGCCGACCCGCTCAAGCCCGATGAAGGCATACGGCTTGCCGTCTACAACGCCAACTTTGACATCCTCAGGCTCTGGGCCTTTTTTGGCGCTTCGTTTCTCAAAGACGTAATCATCATTCGACCAGTTGAAGCCTTCCGGAACCAGTCTAGCCGTAATCTGCTCGAAATCTGCTCCGCTGTCATATACCAGAGACATGTCCTCTGCGTTCCAGACGGAGAAGGAGCGTGCACCGAACAGATAGGTTTTGCCGCTCACAAATCCTGCACCGCCTGCTCCCACCTCATAATCCGAAGTGTCAAAGGTCGTTACCTTCATATTCTTGGTAGCATCGCCATCCTGGCCTTTGCCGAGTGTAACATCCTTCTCATTGGTGTAGTCTTTCCAGCTCCGCGAATCGCCTTCGTTTGCCGTGATTACATAGGTTTTACCGCCGGCAGTGTAGGTAGTGATTCCGTCCGGATTGTACATGCCTAGTACATTTGGTTCGGCTTTAATGTCAATTTTGCCGTCCCGGCGCATATCCAGCTCATTGCCAGGAACACTGTGGTCTTTGAAGCCCAGACCCTTAATGCTTGTAAAAACACCTGTTTCAAGATTCAGCGTGGCAATGGCATTGGCCTCCTGAAGGGATACGAATGCCCGCTTGCTGTCTGCGGATACTGCGATATATTCTGGCTCCAGATCCACAGAAGGCGCAGTTTGTTTTTTCAAAATTACATTATTGGACAAAAGTGCATTTCGTGCTTCGCTGCTGTCGAACGCGGTGAAATCAATCACCTTGGCCGTCTGCTTCTCCAGATTGATCAGAGTTACAGAGCCTTTAGGGTCCACTGCCGGAGCGGTGTAGCCTTCTCTAGGTTCTCCTTCGTCAGCCGTCAGCACATATTTGTTGTCAGGCGTGAAGGTTACCATGTCAGGCTGTACGCCAGCCTTATAATGCGTTTTGTAATTCCCGTCATAGTCCAGCAGTAGGACTGCACCGGGTTTCTGATAATCCGCCTCTTGAACGGCAATTGCAATGGTATCGAGCGCCGGATTGATATCAATACTGGTGATGTCGCCAAAAGTGAACCCGTCAATCATCTTGCTGACGTCAATCCGCTTATCGAGCACAAGCTCGGTCTGCTTCCCGGAGACCAGGGACTTCAGGCTGACAATATCAATCTGCTTCTCCTTGCCGTTTACCAGATAAAATTTCTGATTGTCGCTGTTGTACTTCACAATCTCCGCAACGCCGCCCTCCAGGTCGGAAAAACCTGTGGAGTAGCTGCCGATCTTCGTCATAATCCCCGGGCTGAGCAGCTTAATTTCATTTCTGTCGCGCACACGGATTCTTTTGCCAACCGGATCAATGGATGACAGCCCGATGGCCGAAATCCGGTCGCCGGCTTTGAGATATTCCAGATTCACTGTCTTAGTGATATAGCCGTCAATAAAGACCCGCACATCACCGGAACCGTCATTGACAACGATGGAGCCTACTTTTACGCCGTCGAGACCGACAGAAACTACCTTGCCTTCAACTTTGACAAGTCTGCCGCGGTTCGTATCGGAGGTTGCTTCAGCCGTTGTCACCTGAGCCGGAGAAATCTCATTTACACTGCTGTCGAGCAGTTCGATGCTCTTCACAGTCAGTTGTTTCTCGCCCTGATAGCCGCCTACCGTACCGGTAACCTGGACCTTCTGACCCGCTCTGAAGTTGCCGGAAACCGGGAACAGGTTGATCCCCGCTGTGCTGTCCTGTACATAAATCGAGTCGAAAAAGGCTGTATCCTGATCATATCCGCTCGCATTGGAGGTTACAGTACCCTGAATGGTAAAAGATGCACCTTCCTGGGCCTTCTGCACTTCAGCAATCGGAGTTACCGTTCTTGGAGCCAGCTCCTTCAGGATGTTCTGCGTAATGTTGTAATTGCTGTAGCCCAGCTCTCCTGAATTGTCCAGTGTAGCCTGCACTTCAAAGTTGGACATGAATACCGAACCGGCTGTAAATAGCTTGGCGCCACCCGCCAAGGTTTCTACAGTCAATACCGGAATATTCCCCTTAACAACAGGATTGCCCTCTCCGCCCAGTCCATCCTTATCGGAGTCCAGACTTTCGGAGGTCGCATGGGAAGTAACAATATTCGTCACTTTTTCCTTATCCGCCTCGGCGACCGTGATCGAGGAACCGCTGTAGAAGCTGTATTCCTGGGCCGGATCTACTCCATACGTATAAGGGCTGCTCATATTGTAGTTTTTGAACCGGAGCCGGAAATTCTGGGACACATAATTGGTATTGTCAATCATCTCATCGTCAACCAGACGCGTCTTGGCATCAACTGCAGCCAGAATCAGATTCTGCTGGTATGCCGCATGATTGGCAGGGGGGTTCTTCCCGTCGCCGTAGTCCGCGAGTCCGGTAACGATCAGCGTTTTGCCGCTGTCCGTAAATGCCTTGACTGCCGCAATTTCCTCAGCCGAATATTCAGCGAGCGGACCTACAGAGGTTTTGCGGTTCGGCGGTGTAAGGATCAGAGCCTTCAGGCCGGCCAGCTTGTCAGCCGTAATCCCATCCTTGATTTCCACCAGCCGTACATCATATTCCTCGGCCAGCTTAGCGAAGTTCGTCATGCTGTTGGCATAGTTCCCGGCAACATATTCATTCTTGTGCGAAGCATCCACCCCGATGTTGATCAGCTTCGAGGCATCTCTTACATTGAGCTGTAAGGATTGGGTAAATACCCGGCTGTCGCCGTTCACAAGGGCATGCACCGTAACCTCTACAGTGGCGGTTCCAGCAGTCGAAGGCGTGTAATCAACGGAGTCCTTCAGTGTTCCCAGCGAAGCGATTGGAGAACTAAGGACTTTGTCTGCAACACTGGCACCACCAATCGTATAGCCGATAGATTCAACCGTAATCGGAGCAGCTTCATTATTGAACAGCTCTGTTGTGATCTGCAAAGGCTCACCGGTCACCGGCATGCTGACCGACGAGGTCACCGCATTAATGCCGACCTTATCAACCTCACCTACCCAGACCGGAGCAGTCACAGCGATATTGCCATCCGGTTGTACTACACGGATATAGTAGTAGCCGTTCGCCGGATTGTTGATTTTCACCGAATAATTCGCCTTATTGGTTGTGAAATTCTGAATATAAGATTCCTTGCCGCCATTCGTGATCACCGATACCTGTCCGATTTGATCGGAGGCATCCGGGTCTGAAAGATCCACGTTGATGTTCAATTCCCCGGTTCCCGCTGGCAGGCTTGAACCCAGCATTTCGCCATTTGCCGTGTACTTAATCTCCAGATTCTGATCCTCTGTAGCGTACACATGCATTTCACGCAGCGCTGCATATACGCCTTCCTTGGTGAAGGTGTCCGTTACAATCGCGGTTCTCGCCGTATTGGCGTTGCCCCACAGCCCTTTATGGTTGTCCTGATTGTTGGTAGGCGCCAGATGCCAGCCTTTGTCCAGAGCACGGTTATAGTATTCATAAGAGCGGAAATACCCGCCTGAGCTAACCGCCCCTTCGCCGTTGCCGACCTCGATCAGGGTCATATGCTGATTGATTTCAGGATCGTAATTGGAAAAGTTATTGAAGTCGCCGAACGTCGGTCCTGGATGATTGAACTGTCCAATCGCGCCTGGAATGGTCTTCAGCAGCTTATAGTAATTGGTCATGCCGGACACGCCGGATGCATAGTCTTTATGGTTTCTGCTGACAAAGCCGTCTGTAGCAAAAGTATTTATATGGCCCGGACCGCCCGCCCAGGTCATTTCATAGCCGTAAAACGGTACAAAATCAGGCGTTGCCGCCGCTGCCGCAGCAGCTTGTCCAGCCTGCCATTTGGCATTCGTAACGCTTGCCGCATAGTCCACAGGAGCAGCGGAGGTATCAAAATAATTCGAATGGTCCGTCAAGGCGAAGAAATCCAGCTTGGCAACATCTCTGGCATAGGCATAGGCTTCTTCCATCGTGCCTGAACCATCGGATTGAACGGTATGCCCGTGCAATTGTCCGAAGTATACCTTCTCCTCTTGACCCGGAGCCTTAAGCGTATAATTGAAAGTTGAATTCACACTATCCTTGTAGCCTTCGAGTGTAGCCGACGCCTGAATGGTAGCAGGCAGCATGTCCGCTGTTAATGTAATCGGAGTGCTGTAATCGGCTTTCGGAGCCACCGCTTCACCAGTCTCACCAGCTTTTCGGGTCAGAATGTAGCTAATTTTCGCTCCAGCAGTAGAAGAGCTTAGTGTGATTTGCGTATCAGCCGGAACAGAGCCCGTTTTGCTTGCGAGTACTTGACGAACCTGTGCCTGGGTGTAGACAAAGGTTCTTTCCGCGCTCACGCTTGCGCCTTTTACAGCTTTTGCCTTAATGACAGCCGTATCTCCAGTCTGATTGAACTGATCAATCACAACAGGGCCGGAAGCAGCCGGAAGGGTCTGAACCGCTCCACCGTTCAATGTGTATTCAATGGCTGCGCCTGAAGTAACCGACGACAGCACGACCGGACTGCCCTGGGCAATTTCACTGCCCGTATCCGGGGAAGCTACAACGGCTGCGACTGTGGTAGAGTCGGCTTTCTGCTCACCCGTGATTTTAACATCTGCCATACGGGAGGTGCCCGTAGAAGCTACTGTTCCCCCGTTAATCGAGCCATCGCTGGTTTGCAGCAGACGCAGGTACACCTTGCTCTTATCGTCAACACCCGCCGGCAGGGTGAACTCCGACTTTACCGGATCTGCCGTGTTTACATAAGCCCCATTTTGGACATCTGTATAAATAACCTGATCTGTACTATATTGCAGCTTGAAATCCTTGGGACCAGTGTTTGAGCCATAGGAACCAAAAGCCAGCTTCAAATGCTCATAGCCCGCAGTGGATAAGGTAATTTTCCAATATTTTGTGTTCGCGCCATTTTGCCAGCCGTTTAGTGAAATCGACCTGTTCGACGACGTGTACGTTGAAATCTTGCCGCCAGTGCCATTCTCCCCCATGTAGGTGGACAGCGTCACTGTGCTAGGATCAGCAACCGCACTTGTGGCGGGAAAACTCGTTAATGTCTTGGATGAATCGGGATCATTCACAAAATCCCATTCGGCCACGGTTACAGCAGTTGCTGCATGAACAGAATTGGATACCGGCAGCATCGTAAGCAGCATGATTATCGCCATGAATGCGCTAATTATCCGTCGAGGATGTTTGGTTATCATATAAGCCTCCCTAGTATTGTTATATCTTTAACTTTAAGAGACCGATGTAAAATCACCGGCAATCCTGTGTAAAATCTTCAGCTATTCTTGTTAACAAACTTCTTATAAATTCCAGTATATATGTAAAAAAACAGACCGCGTTCCTTGTATAAGGATGCGGTCTATCTCTTTCGTAATTTGCACAGCAGATGAAAAAAAGCTTATTCCATGCCATGCTCTTTCCGAATGTTGTACATGCCTTGAAGCAGCAGCTCCGAAGGGTCCCGGTTCAGTTGAAGATGTATCAGCAACAGATGCAGAGGAATTGCACAAACGTTATTTCCTTCGGTCACCGCCGGGAATCCCGCTTCAAATACCGGACCATGAACCTCGTTCCAGGCCAGGCCAGCGTGCACCTGCTCAGGGGCGAACTCTTCCTGCACGGCTGCAATACAGTGAGGCACCAATATGTTATCAATCATGGCCTTGGCTTCTTCTTCACTTGTAGGCGGCGGTAAGAGGGCTTTGCCTCCCTTGACCTTCATCAAGTCGATAAAGAATGATGCCATCCACACTGAAGGGCTGTTATTCGTCTGGAATCTGGCAACCAGCTCACGCAGGAAAAACCCGCAGGAATATACATCCTTCGCTTCGTCCATAACATGAAACACAAAAGTCGGACCATACGCTTCCAGATTCATCACTTGACCCTGAACCTCTTGGAAATGCATCTTCAGCGCTACGATACCGTTATGGTGAACCGCGTTGACAAGCGCTGCCATCTTTTCTTCTTCGGTCAACGGTTCCTCGGTGCCAGTCGCTTCTTCATTTAATTCCGCTTCATGGGTTATTTCTTCATTTGTTGCTTCATCGCTCGTTAACTTATTGTTCATTATCATATTCACCCCACTTCCTATAATACCATTCCAAGGCTGGAAGCGACATCTTGTTATAGACAAGACATGTAATAGACAAGATTATCAACGGGAATGTTAAAAAATAACGTTTAACCCAGCCGCTCAAGAGCTTCGCGGACAGCCTGCTTTTCTTTTTTCAGTACAGCCTCCTCAAGCGCCTGTTCCAGCAAACGGCGGATCTGCGCCAAATCTGCCGAGCTGAAGACCTCAGTCCCCTTATCGGTGAGCAGATCAGGTAATGCTGAAACAGCAATCTGGCGCTGAACGCCACCACAGCCAAGCCAATGAATAATGTCAGACGGTGAGGGCTGTGAGTGAGCATACAGCGTATCCCACCCGTCATACGGATAAGTGGCCTTGTCCTCCATCCAGCGCAGCACACTGCGGCTGTGAAAGAATTTAAGATGTGAATTCGCCTCATAACCACTCAGCTTCCGCGCTTGTGCAGAAGTCTCCAGCATGGAGAGGACACGCTCTAATCCTTCACCTTCCGGCAAGCAAAGAGCAGACAGATAGGCAAGTGAACTCCGGCTTATTGCAACGGGGGGAGCACCTGACCACAGTGAACGCACAAAGTCTGCTGCCTGCTGACCAAGCACCTCTCCGGCAAGACAGATAATGGCTTCTCTATTGCTGATGTTCTGTTCATGGCTTGCCCGCCCCACAAAAGCTCGCAACACCACTTCAGCGTTATATTGCGCGAAGGCTTCGGCAGTCTCCTGATCCGTACCGAACATTTCCGTGTAGAGAAGGAGTGAGTTCAAGTCATTCTGCGCCTGCTCCAGGGTCAGTGTCAGATATTGATGCAGCCAAGCGCTCCATTGCCTGCTGGCGGGCAGCTCCGGGTCCAGTCCGGTTTTGCCGCAAAATCCAGGGTACTGCCATTCCTCCGCCCCCACACAACCCAGCGCTGTGACCCGGTCGATGAACTCCGTGAATGACGGCGCAAGCAGTAAATATTCTGCCGTTTCATGTGCCCAGTGTACGACTGCCGTTCCGGAAGGACTGTTCAAGTCCAGCAGCAGCTCATCTCCGTTACCGGCCGTATGAAAGCTGAGATAACGCTGATTCCCATCAGAATCATCTTCGCCGTAAGCGAAAAATTCCAGTTGCTCCACAGCCCATCCCAGTTCACCGCTCACCTCAAAAGGCAAAATTGCTTCGTCCGGCAAGCTCCAGTAGACATAAGCTTGGCCTGCACCCTCCCTCAGCAAGGTGCGAAGCTCCTCTGGCAGCCGAATTCCCAGCCGGAACTCCGCTTCGGCAAGCTCGCCTTCCGCAGCAGGCGGAGCAATCTTCAGCCGGGTGTAGGCACCCTTCCCCCCAAGCGTCTCAATAAGCTCCTGCCATTGCCGCTTCCAGATAACCATTTGCGATTTCATCGGACCTGCCTCCCGTGTGTTGCCGTTACTTGTTATATTAGCTGTGTCCTACAGGTTGTCCTGCTCCCAGCGTTCAACCTCTGCACGCACACGGGGCGCCACTTCAGTGCCAAGCAGCCTGATAGCCTCCATCACCTGGGCATGCGGCATTGTACCATGCGGCACATGCAGCAGGAATCTTGTAATCCCCACATGCTTGCGCAGATGGATGATTTTGTCCGCAACCGTCTCTGGATCGCCTACATACAATGCTCCGTCAAAGCTGCAGGCGGCATCATAATCCGACCGGTGATAGGCAGGCAATCCCTTCTCCACCGCTCTCACATTTGTTCTGGCATATGTAGAAGGGAAAAACTGTTCGATGGCCTTTGGCGTGCTGTCGGCAATAAAACCATGAGCATGCGCTGCAACCGGCAGCCGCGAGCTGTCATGGCCCGCCTTAGCCGCTGCTTCTTTATAGAGCTGCACCTGTGATGCAAATTGCAACGGACGCACCGCTCCGATCATCGCCAGCGCAAAAGGCAGACCTAGCGCCCCTGCGCGAACCGCGGATTCGGGACTCCCCGCACTGGCAATCCATACCGGCAAGAGCTGCTGCACCGGACGCGGATAGATCCCCAGATTATGTATAGCAGGCCGGTGCTTGCCTTCCCAGCTTACCCGCTCGGAAGCCTGGAGCTTAAGCAGCAAATCCAGCTTCTCTTCGAATAATTCTTCGTAGTCGTTCAGATCGCACCCGAATAACGGAAAAGATTCAGTAAACGAACCACGTCCGACCATAATCTCGGCGCGGCCGTTCGAAATGCCGTCCAGTGTAGCAAAATCCTGAAACACCCGCACCGGATCGGCGGACGACAGGATCATAACGGCACTGGTCAACCGGATTCTGGTTGTCCGGGATGCTGCCGCAGCCATCACTACCGCCGGCGAGGAAGCCGCAAAATCCGGACGGTGATGCTCCCCGACCCCGTATACATCCAAGCCCACCTCATCGGCAAGTATAATTTCCTCTACCACTTCACGCATCCGCTCCGCGTGGCTCATCGTTGTACCCGTTTCCACGTCAGGCGTTGTCTCGACAAAGGTGCTTATTCCAAGTTCCACTCTTCTGTTCCCCCAAGCTCTTATTAAATCGTTAGCCACTATATTTTATATCTTTAGTGCTTATTATTCAAAATTAAAATTATAGATTGAGTTTAATATATCTCAAAAAGGGTCGAGTTGTGACTCCGGGGAATGTTTGGACTTCCGGCCGCTGTTGTCTGCAGATTTCTTGATTTATACCGCTGTTAGCGGTGGAAATCCGCAGACAAAGGCGGACGCTTTCGCTCCTCCAGTTCCAAACTTCCCCTCCGTCACTCCCCCTTTTTGGTAATTCTAAATTCAATCTATACAGGCAGGAACTAACGACCTCCGTTGGGCACACCAACAGCGGCATTTCTGCCGTTGTTTCGCCCGGTTCCCGCCGGGGGCGCTCTAACAGCGGCATTTCTGCCGTTGTTTCGCCCGGTTCCCGCCGGGGGCGCTCCAGCAGCGGCATTTCTGCCGTTGTTTCGCCCGGTTCCCGCTGGAGGCGCTCCAGCAGCGGCATTTCTGCCGTTATTCCGCCCGGTTCCCGCCGGGGCGCTCCAACAACGGCATTTCTGCCGTTGTTCCGCCTGGTTCCCGCCGGGGACGCCCCCACAGCGGCATTTCTGCCGTTGTTCCGTCCGGTTCCCGCCGGGGGCACTCCCACAACGGCATTTCTGCCGTTGTTTCACCCGGTTCCCGCTGGAGGCGCTCCAGCAGCGGCATTTCTGCCGTTGTTTCTGTACACTATCGTACCTCAGGCGATGCCAACCTTAATTCCTCAAACCAGCAAAAAGCAGATCGAACCGTCACCCTGGTGACGGCCCAATCCGCTTCTAGTAAACTGAGGGATCAGCTTAGTTATGGCTTGGCAACAAGCTCGGTTGCGAGCTTCTCAGCTCCGTCGAAGATAGAGTAGCTGTAGCCCCAGAACTGGTTGAAGTCGATTTTATAAATCGCCTTGTTCTTGATGGCATTCAGGCTTTGCAGCGACGGATCGGCGTAGAATGCCTTTAGCGTCTGCTCCGGGTCCACTCCGCCGGTGTACACCGAGAGCAGCATCACATCCGGGTTGGTCGCGATTAGCTGCTCTTTGCTGATATCGCCGGTAACTGTACCGAAGCTGTTTTTGAGTCCAAGCAAGCCAAGCACATCTCCGGCAAACGTGTCGATATTTCCGCTGTACACCTTGATTTCCCCATTTCCGCCATCGGAAACATACGCAAAGGTCTTCTCGCCTCTGGCCGCGGAATCATCCTTCAGCTTCTGTGCGCGGTTTTTCAATTCCTCGATATAGGCGGCTGCTTTGTCCTGCACATCAAAAATTTGGCCAAGCTGTTCAATATCCTTGTACAAGCTGTCAAGGGTCGCTCCCTTAACGCTGGTGCTCTGCACGAATGTCTTAATGCCAAGCTCATTCAGTCCATCTACAGTTCCAACGCCCCAGTCGGCATCTGCGAACAGATCACCGCGTCCCAGGACCAGATCGGGACTTGCCCCAACAACCAGCTCTTTACTTGCATACTCCTTGGAGATTACTGGTATTTTCTTGAATTCCTCCTGAACAGAGGGATCACCGTTGCCGTAAAGTGCAGCAACCCCTACCATTTTGTCGGTCAAGCCCAGCTTAATCAGCAGCTCCGCGGCGCCCTGGGTGTTGGCTACAACTTTTTCAGGAGCCTTGTCGAAGGTCTGGGATTTGGCCGTCCATTCCGTTCCTTCCCCCTTCTTCGAGTAATTCTCAATGGTGAGCGGGTATACGGTCTTGTTGCTTGGAGCTGCCGTCTCTGTGCTGGTGCTGGCGTTACTGCTGCTTGCAGGCGCTGCCGAACTAGCTGCTTCATTCTGGTTCGATGTCTTTGAAGAACAAGCCGCTATCATAACCGCCATTACCAAAACCGCGAGCAGCGGCACATATCTCTTGAATACATTTTTCATGAATCTAGTCCCCTTTGCTATTAATAACAATAGTGTATCCTGTCCGGCACACTTAAGCTGCTGCCCGGCATGAGATACTTCTCGTAGAATATAGAAAGTCGGACCTCCTGTCAATGAGAACTATTATCATTGACAATCGTTCTCATTATGAACTATATTTTAAATTAAACATATTTCTTAAGGAGCCCTTTGAATGCCATGCAAACTGATCTGTTAGAGCAATCTGAATCAAAAAAATCCATTATTCATAGCCGCTACGGCTTCACGACTGTCATCCTGGTCCTGCTGGTTATCACTTTTCTATCGGTTGGCGCAGCGGTCTCCTTCGGGCAGGTAGACATCCCCGTATCCCAATCCTACCGGATTCTGCTCCATCACATTACAGGCATTCAAATCGGAGACGCTCAGGAGCTGACCTCCGGTTCTTACGTTGATATTATCTGGAAAATCCGTTTTCCCCGCGTCCTGATGGCTATGTTCATCGGTGCCGGCCTTACGTTATGCGGAACCATCATGCAGGCCGCTGTTCAGAATCCTCTGGCTGATCCATACATACTCGGTATATCTTCCGGCGCTTCTCTTGGAGCAACGTTTGCAATCTTAATCGGCTTCGGCTCTATGGGGCTGCTGGGTCAAACGGGAATCGCGTTCTGGGCATTTGCCGGCGCGGTTGGCGCTTCGCTGCTCGTCTTGCTCCTTGCCAGTGCAGGCGGCAAAATGACCTCTGTCAAGCTGGTTCTGGCCGGTATGGTCATCAATGCCTTATGCACCGCCTTTGCCAATTTCATCGTCTATTTCGCGAACAATGCCGAAGGCATCAAGACGGTTACTTTCTGGACAATGGGCAGCCTGGCCGCTTCTAGCTGGGATAAGCTGCCGCTGATTGGAGTCGCTGTGCTGCTGTCTGTTATCTTTTTCCTGCTGCAATCCCGTGTACTGAACACAATGCTGCTTGGAGACGAGGCTGCTGTCACGCTGGGCATTAATCTGAGTGTATACCGCAAGGCCTACATGATTCTTACTGCGCTGATTACCGGGGTAATGGTGGCAAGCTGCGGCATGATCGGATTCGTGGGACTGATTATTCCCCATATGGTGAGAGGGCTTGTCGGCTCCGATCACCGCAGGCTGCTCCCGGCGTCCATACTGTTCGGTGCCATCTTCCTGATCTGGACGGATGTCATCGCCCGGACAATTGTGCCGAATGTGGAGCTTCCGATTGGGATTATTACCGCCTTGATTGGCGCACCGATGTTCATGTACATGCTGATCAAAAAAGGCTATGCGTTTGGAGGCAGATCCTGATGAATTTGAATGTTGACCGTCTGTCCGTTTCTTTTTCAAATGCCAATATTGTAAAGGATGTATCCCTGAAAGTTCACAACAAGCAGTTTGTCGGCCTCATTGGACCGAACGGCTGCGGCAAATCCACGCTTCTAAAAAGCATCTATAAAGTCATCAAGCCGCGTCAGGGCGATGTTTTCTTATCTGATTTGGATGTCATAAAATCAAGTCCCAAAGCTGTGGCACAAAAGCTGGGCGTGGTCGGCCAATTTAACGAGCTGAGCTTTGACTTCACTGTCCGTGAAATAGTCGCGATGGGCAGAACCCCGCACAAGGGAATGCTGGAGACTGACAACCGGGAGGACTATAGCATCGTCTCCGGCGCACTAAGTAAGGTGAACCTGGAAGGTTACGCAGACCGCAGCTATAATTCATTATCCGGCGGAGAGAAGCAACGTGTTATCCTGGCCCGCGTGCTGGCGCAGCAGCCGGAATTCATGATTCTGGACGAGCCTACCAATCATTTGGACATTAAATACCAACTGCAGATCTTGAATATTGTTAAAAAGCTGGACATCGGCATTCTCGCTGCGCTCCATGACCTTGCCCTCGCCGCAGAATACTGCGATTATCTCTATGTCATGAAGGAAGGTCAGGTCGCAGCCAGCGGAAAACCTGAGGATATTTTGACAAAAGAATTGATTGGCCAGGTATTCGATGTGGCCTGTGAGACTTACCGCAACCCCGTAACCGGGGCGCTCGCCATTGCTTATTTGGAAACCAGGTAGCCTTCCCGACTCTTGTTATTGTCCGCAGAGCTATTATTCTTACGCAGCTTATCAAAGGGAGGCTGGCCGTAGATCATCTCCAATGTACAATCACGGCTATCCTCTCCGTTTTTCGCCTTTAAGCTCATTTTCTCCGCAAATTTGGCTACAGTGTCCATGACTCTCGTGCTTTGCACCGGGAATTTGCCGACCGAGCTTTCAGCCGACAGCATCACGGCATCTGAACCATCCAGTACGGCTTGAGCGATATCTGTCACCTCGGCACGCGTCGGTACAGGATGCTCGGTCATGGATTGAAGCATATGCGTAGCCGTGATGGCATAGGTCTTGGAACGGCTGCACTCTTGGAGAAGCGCTTTTTGAATGAACGGGATCTGCTCAAAAGGCAGCTCCACGCCAAGATCCCCCCGGGCAACCATAATTCCGTCTGAAGCCTTCATTATTGAAGCGAAATTAAGAACGGCATGAACGGTTTCGATTTTGGAAATGAGCCCCGGTTGCTTAAATTGCCCCAGAGAAGCAATATACTCCCGAATCTCCTCCAAATGAGTCTCCTCGCGGATAAAGGAACATGCAATCCAATCCACCCCCTGCTCCAGCAGGAATTGAAGGTCCCGTTTGTCTTTGGCTGTAATCGCCGGCAAGCGAAGTCTCGTTCCGGGAACATTGACGCCCTTTCGGCTGCCGATCGTTCCGCCAACAGTGACGCGTGTTACGATGCTTTCCGGCTTTTTATCTGTCACCTCAAGCTTGACTTCCCCGTCGTTAATTAGGACTGTATCTCCTATTTGAATGTCATCCAGCACACTGGCGTTATCGAGCGCCGCCCGCTCCCGGCCTCCCGGCTCATCGGACTGGTCAAGGATAAAATTCTGGCCTTCTTCTAATTGAACCGCGTCCCCCTGCACACTTTTCAAGCGGATCTTGGGTCCTTGCAGGTCGCCCATGATCTTTACCTGCTTTCCGGTTTTGGCGGCAGCGGCGCTCAAGGCGTTGATCACCTCTTGATGCTCCTCATGGCTGCTGTGCGACATATTAAGCCGGGCTATCGTCATGCCGCCAAGCAATAATTCCTGAAGAACGGCAGGAGAAGAGCTGGCCGGACCGATTGTACAGATCAAATCAACACCCAAAAATAATCACTCCTATACTCGATTTACGGTCACATCATATTATCTCCACTGCCGGCGCAGTAGTATGTATTCACTCCCCCCACAATCCGCTCCGATAAGTAATTTTCATAATATTACCAAAATAATTAAATTTTCTCTGAGTTCTACCGATATGTAGATAATGGAGTACGCCAAAAAAGGAGGATTTTCTCATGCAAATTACTAATAATACAACGATCAATTCTGCCAGCTATAATCAGACGTTAAGTACATACGGCACGAATCAGGACAGTCAGTTGAAATCTTCTCAAGGTCACATTGAAAACCTGCAGAATCAACTGCAAACCCTCTCAAACAATAAAGAATTGTCTGCCGCAGAGAAGATGGACAAACAGAAAGAATTGCAGGAACAGCTTCAAGACTTAAGGAAACAGATGGAGCAAAGAAAACTAGAAATTCAACAAGAGAAACTTGAAAGGACAAATGGGGAAGAGGATAGCGGAAATAATGACTCTGAAGCTGGAAAAACTGGATTGGATGCACAGGAAATGGGGTTCATTATTTCTTTTTCTTCCGCAAAAGATCAGATGGCAGGGATGAGTAAAATAAAAACAGAGTTAGAGGGTAGATTGAGAACGGCTAGCAGCGAAGAAGAAAAAACAAAATTACAAGCAAAAGTGGATAACATTACTAAAACAATGTATACAAAAGCGAACGAGACAAATGATGCGATCTCTAATTATCAAGAGCAGGATGATGAAGTGAACGAGGTTCAAAATAAACAAGAGGAAAACACTGGCACCAGTGAAAAAACTGTAATCTATACAAAAAAAGGCGAGACAAGTCAGCAGGAGCCGGGTACGAAGCTTTCAATATTAATATAGCAGACACCCATGCACTCTTCCGCGGCACTCTAGAAATCGCATCATTGCATGAGACATGTACAGCCGGGAAGAGAGGGCATGCATTCCATCTTTCATTTGCACATCTTCAGCTTGCCATTTACGCCATCTTTTTCAACTTTAGTTATATTCATAACTGCTCCTCCCGATCTTTGCCCTTTATTCCTCGAATTCATCCTCTTCTGCACTTAACCTAATTCAACCCGCTCGTCAAAAAAATACAAGTACCTTATGCCGGGAAACCTACCTTAATTCGGCTTTCCCGGCAAGAATCAGCACTTGTTCCATCATCTATACGTCTTTCCCGTTTTACAGAACCGTGCGCAGAAACTTCCCTGTATGGGATGCCTCTACTTGGGCAACCTGCTCCGGTGTACCCTCGGCAACCACGTAACCGCCCTCATGGCCGCCTTCCGGTCCCATGTCGATAATATAATCGGCGGATTTCATAACATCCAGATGATGCTCGACAACGATTACGGTATGCCCCTTGTCCACCAGCTTGCCCAGAGACAACAGCAGCTTTTGAATATCCGACAGATGCAGCCCCGTGGTTGGCTCATCAAGGATGTACAGATTATGGGCTCCCCGCTTGATCTTGGACAGCTCATGGGCGAGCTTGACACGCTGCGCTTCCCCGCCTGACAGGGTGGTTGAGCTTTGTCCTAGCCGCATATAACCAAGTCCCAGCTCATCCATAATGTCCAGCTTATGCTTCAGGTACTTGTGTTCACGGAAGAAATCGCGGGCTTCCTCGACTGTCATCTCCAGCACATCGGCGATGCTTTTGCCCTTCACTTTGATTTCAAGACCTTCTTCCGAGAACCGCAGCCCTTTGCATACCGGACAAATGGTTTCGATATCCGCCATGAACTGCAGGTTGGTCACGATAATGCCGTCTCCCGCGCATTGCTCACAGCGGGTGCCTCCTGCATGAGTCAGGCTGAAATCAATAGGCTGGTATCCCCGGTCGATGGCCTCCGGCTGCATGGCGAACAAATCCCGGATTTTATCGTACATGCCAATGTAGGTTGCCGGATTGGATTTGCTGTTCCTGCCGATAGGCGTCTGGTCGATATTGATCACATTGTTCAGCAGATCCGAGCCAAACACAAAATCATGCTCCCCCGCGACAATCCGGGCAGAAGTCTTATCAATCTTCAATTGCTTGTACAGGATTTGGTTGATCAGCGAGCTTTTCCCGGAACCGGATACCCCGGTCACACAGATGAACAGCCCCAGCGGAATGTCCAGATCCACATTCTTCAGATTGTTCTCTCTAGCCCCTTGAATGCTTAAAAAGTCATCCCCCAAGCTCCTCCGCTTCGCCGGGACAGGGATGCAGGCTTGCCCCGACAGATATTGACCGGTTACCGACTGAGGCTCATGCATAATATCTTCCAGTCTGCCGCTCGCGACAACATTGCCGCCATGAATCCCCGGACCCGGACCAATCTCGATGATATGATCCGCACTTCGTATCGTATCCATATCATGCTCGACAACGATTACGGTATTGCCGATATCCCGCAGCTTCTTCATCGTATCAATGACCCGGCTGGAATCCCTGGGATGCAGGCCGATGCTCGGCTCATCCATAACGTACAGCATTCCCATCAGCTCACTGCTAATTTGGGTTGACATTTTGATCCGCTGCATCTCTCCCCCAGAGATGCTGTCGCTTCTCCGGCTAAGACTGATATAGTGCAGCCCGATGTCGATAAGCAGGGACACTCTTGTCTTGATCTCTTGAATAATGGAGGAGGCCACATCCCGAATCTCTTCATCGAACGTCAATGTTCCCAATGAATGAAGCAGCTCCGGCAACTGTTTGCGGCTTAGCTGATCTATATTCTCTTCTCCGAGTATTACCTGAAGCCGCTGCTTCTTGAGCCTTGCTCCATGACATTCGGGACAGATTTTCTCAATCATACAATCCTTGATAAACGTCGGCTCGAAAGCTTCAGTGGTCGAACTCTTCCGTATGTAGTGCTTATACCAGCTCTCCATTTCATGGACAAAACCCCAGAACGGCCGATCACGTCCAATCATCCAATTCTTCTTCGTAGAGTTGGTTGGCTGGAGCATCGGAACCACCTCGCCTCTGGTCCCATAGAACAGAATGTCATGTACCGTCTTGGGAAGATCGCAGAAAGGGGTGTCCAGGCTGAAATTATACTTCTGGGACAAGCTGTACATCAGCACAGAGCGGTAGCTGTCCTTCCCCGCCGGATTGAAAACCGTATTCTTAAGCGCCCCCTTGTTGATGCTCTTCTCCGGCGCTACCACCAGGAAGCGCGGCTCCACCACATACGACATCCCCACCCCGAGGCAGGTATGGCAGGCGCTTACAGGCGAATTGAAGGAGAAATGAAAGGGCTGCATATCACAGAGGAAGAAATGATGCTCCGGGCACCCGAAGTCCTGATAAAAGGAACGGTCCACACCTCCCGGAACCTCTACCTTAATCATAATGTCCTCTTCCAGAGCCAGCATCGCCGCTTCTATGGATTTGGTCAATTGAATATAGGTATCCTTCTTCAAAAGAAAACGGTCAATGATCATCTCAATGTGGTATTCCTTGGTTTCATCCAGTTCCCGCTTCTCGGCCAATGAAAAAGCTTCACCGTCTACGAGCAGATTCTTATACCCTTTTTCCCGCAGTTGCTGAAAGGTATAGTTGTAATCCTCTCCGAACACTTTATAGACGGGCGCGCGCAGCTCCACCACCGTTCCGAATGGCAAGGAGGAAATGCGCTCGGCAATCTGGGCAGCAGAGAGCTGCTTCAAGGAATGGCCGCATTCCGGGCATTTGCCGACACCTGCGGTGGAGTAGAGCAGACGCAGATAATCGTTGATGTCCGTAACCGTGCCGACGGTTGAGCGGGGATTGTTATTGCTTTTTTTCTGCTCAATAGCGATTACCGGGGACAACCCGCGCACATAGTCTACCTTTGCTTTTTTAAGCTGACTGATCCGGCTCTTCGCAAAGGTCGAGATGGAGTCCAGAAACCGCCGTTGGCCCTCCCCGTAAATCACATCAAAAGCAAGCGAGGACTTCCCCGAGCCGGATACTCCCGTAATCACCGTCAGCTTGTCCCGCGGAATTTCAACCGAAATGTTCTTCAGATTATTTTGCTTGGCCCCGGATATCTCGATGGTTGTTCTTACCGGCATGAATAAGGCTCCTTTCAACACTCAATGTCTATGGAATATACAAATAGCCTACTTCCTCAACGGCACGCTTGCTTTTGGGCGTAATACGGATGGTCTGGGTTACCTTTTCGATGACCCCTTGATCCGCTAAATAGTCCATAACACCAAGCAGCATGTCACTACTCACGTGAAAATGCTTATTAATAAGCGTAACGGTTTTGATCTCCTGATCGCTCATGAATTCAATCACCGGCTTAGCAAAAATGGAAAGATGCTGCTCAAGCACCTGATCCAGCCGCTCTATACCGTTCTTAATTTCCTCCACGCTCATATGATGGGACATGGCTTCCTGATAAAATGGAACGATGGCCTCCGGATTTAGCACCAGCGCTCTTTGGATGGCCTCTCTGGATATCGCTTCCCCGCGGATACACAGCTCCATATGAGCGACAGACTCCGCAGCCTTGAGCAGATAATACTGGGCATACAGCGGGTCCTTTCTTACCGTCAGCCACTTCATGGCTTTGTCGCGAAGGTGAGCGATGGCACTGGCAATATGGAGCGCGGAAACTGCGATATCATCACTGCCAACCTGCTTCAGGTCTTCGAAATATTCGATCAGAGTGTCATCTGTGGAATAGACCATTTTTCCCTTGGAGAAATAGGATTGAGAGAAGGACCCGCCGATCGCCCGCTCCATCCCTCGCTTGAATTCGCTGCGGACCATCAGATACACATTGATAAGAATGCCGTCCTCATCAATGCAATAGCTTGTAGTGGTAAGCGGCTGGTCGCGGACAATCATGGTCATATCAATATCGCTTTTCTCCCAGACCACATCATACGCGAGACTCCCGCTGACAATAATGGCAATCACATTCGGATCGCCCTTGACCTTCCCGATAAAACTCTCCTGCGCAGCTATGTAGCGTGCTTTCAGTTCTGCCTGTGCAACATTGTCCATAATCTCTTACTCTCACCCTGCCTTCTTCATAAAGTAATCGTTCCCATCCTCCCGTTATGGTAAAATCATACTACACTGCCGCTATAGGAACCGGACAAAAATTGCTGTGTTAGCGAAGGTGAAATTCAACTTACAAGCAGAAACGGCTTCGCCGTCCTTAAAAGGAGCCCTCATGGATCTTCATCTCCTGGAAACGATTAACCAAACCACAGAATATATCGAAAGTCATTTGCTGGAGGAGCTGAGTCTGGATAACATCTCGACGCAGGTGAACATCTCCAAATTCCATCTGCTGCGCATCTGGAAAGGAGCCACGTCCACCGGACTGATGGAATATGTCCGCAGAAGGCGGATCGCCTGCTCTCTCGGGGATTTGATGCATGAGCCGAGCAGTATTGAATTTATCTCGTCCAAATACTCCTTCGGCTGCGAACGCACCTACAACAGAGTTTTCAAGGAAGAATTCAACATCAGCCCGGCCAGATGGCGGCGCAATCCCACTCCGCTGCAGATCATGGACCGCTTCAATGCGGATTTTCTGCACCGCGCGGGGGAAGGTCTTGTCTATTTTCATTCCACCAGCATACTGCCTACCTTCTCGATTGCCGGCCTGGAGCACCGGGTAGATGTCAATGACAACATGGCAAATCAGACCTCGAACCGGCTTGGTGTCGAATTCTTTTATCATAGCCGTCCAAGAATCATCAATCCGGTGAATAAAGATACCTACATCGGGCACACCACTGTCCCAGATCCGTTTCAGGGCTACACCTGGTATCAGCCGTCCGTACAAGTGGATCAGAGCAGCATCGTTCCGCCTGACATGACAGTAAAGCAGATTGCTCCCCACAAATACGGTGTGTTCACCTACATGGGCCCCCACCGCCCGGAAGAAATCAGTTCCCGAACCTTAAGCGCCATCTGGAGGCACATCTTCGAAACGTGGATGCCTACCGTGCAATTCGGGCTGGAGGACAAGTTCAGCTTCGAGCTCATCAACTACGCCAAATGCAATAAGCACTACTGCGAATGCAATTTGTATTATCCGATTGTGCGGGTGTGAGGAGGCTAAATAGACTTCTGAACGGCAAAAAAACGGCATTTCTGCCGTTTGCTTACTCTATTTCACTTGAAGTGAAAACTTCCTGCGTAAACTCAGCCAAGCAGTTCCTGTTTCCTTTTAAGCAAATATGTCCATACGTCCAGATCTATATCCTCATCAGAAGTAACGAGTTCCCCGGAATCACTCTTTTGCTTGAATTGCTCAATCGGGCCATACTTTTCTTCGTAAGCACTAAGTTTGCCGGTTATGAAGCACAACTCATCTTCAGATTCCGTCTCCGCGGCAGCTTGCATACGCGCCTGATAAGACTTCGCAGCCTCACTAATACGTACTGTCTCACCACTCGGATACTCCAGAATCGCGTTGGCAGGAATATCCACATGTTTTCCTGGTTCTGGTCTAGTGACACCGGCGAACCGTCCTTGAGCAATCCACCGGGAAATTGTCTGGTGGGACACCCCAAGCATACGAGCCACTTCTCTGGTCGGGTAATGCTTAGCCCTGAGGGGCTCTGCCTGTAAGGAACGCTGAACCTGGGTGAGAAAATATACAATTTCCCGTTGCGCGGCCGCAAATTTCTCGTGATCAAGAAACTCATCATCGGATAACCGATGAATCAACATACCGGAAGCCTCTACAGCATCACATAACATTTTGTAAGTAATAATATTCTCTCGCAATTGACGTGAGGAAAAGATATTGCTTGCATAGGTTTCTTGACGCTCTCGTACATAACAGCCAACCTTACTGCGGAAGCAGCATCGTGAACAGCAGCGCGGCCAGCTCCTGCTTGTTCAATGCCCGCTGAGAGCCGTAATCGGACTTGCCGGCCGATTCGGTAACCTCAGGCCCATGCAGCTTCCAGGCTACTGCCGAGCGGACAGCATCAACTGCCCACTTCGACGTGCCCGGTGCCAGCGCCGCTGTAGCATCCGGCTGCCGGATTCCCGTTGCAGTCAGCAGGCGGTAACAGATCACAGCAGCTTCCTCGCGGAGAATCGGACGGTCCGGTTCAAACAAGCCGTTCCCCGTACCCTCAAGCAAGCCGGACTCTATCGCAGCCTGGATATCTTTTCGATACTGGGTATGCTCAGTGTCCTTGAATACGGACGGGTTAGAGGATGCCGGAATGCTCCAGATTGCGTTGAAGGCATGGATGAACGCTCCACGGGTAACAGTTTGCAGCGGCTGAAACGGCTGTGACAAATCCTCTGTTAAATAGCCAAGTGACTTCAGGCTGAGAATATAGCTCGCATACGGATGATCCACACCAACGTCCGGGAAAACGGGCAAATGCTCCGGTATTTTCGCTGCATAACTGTATAGGTTGGTGTATTTCATATAAGAGATGCTGCCGGTGGCATCCGTCTTGAATGCAAGCGGGTTGCCCTCCTTATCCATAAATAACAGATCGTCGATCTGCTGAAGCTGGTGGCTGCCGAAGGCATCGCTTACCTTCAGGATTCCATCACCGGCCACTTCGACCCTGGTCAATAATTTGATCCGTAAATCGGAGTACAGCCCTGCGAATTTGGCGAGTTGGTCTGCGGACTGCGCTTTGTATCCCTTCGTATCGTAAGCCGGTTTTCCTCCCGCATAATAATGATCCATAAATGCGGTGAACAGATCGTTCCGCAAATCCTGATTCGTATTGTAGGTAACGAAGACACCTGTTTTCCGGTCAGGCAGCAGCCATAGCAGCGAGCTATAGCCCTGAATGTCGCCGCCTTTGGAGATCACATGCTCACCGTTCGTTTTGGACGGAAGCACAGGCGCTTCAAAGCCGTAAGTCGTATCCGGAAAATCGGGATGGATGGCTATCTTGTAAGCCGACATCGCCTTTACCGACGCAGGAGACAGGATCACCTTACCGTCAGCCGCCCGCCCCCCGTTCAGAAAAGCTTTCATAAACAGCGCCATATCGGAGGCTGTCGAGATCATGCTGCCCTCCGGCCATTCGCTTGGCGAAAATCCGTACACCGGAATAGCGCTTCCCGCTGGATCGTATGAGGGCGCAAGCCTCCGGGTCAACTCCTTACTCATGCCAAAGCTGCTTGACTTCATACCCAGCGGGCCAAAGAGATGCTTTTGCATATAGCTCCCGAAGGATTCTCCGCTTACCTGCTGGACAATATATCCTTGCAGCCGAGAAGCGAAATTATCGTACATATAGGCCGTTCCCGGCTTGCGGATTACCGGAGGGAACACCTCGAAGATGCTTTGTTTTAACGTGACCGGCTTCTGGGACGGGTCCATGAGATAGCTGGCATCCGAAGGCTCGCGCACTTCAAAGCCGGTTGTGTGTGTTAACAGATTCTCGATGGTTACAGGCGTATCGAAGGGATTGGTTACTTTGTAGCCATCCAGGTATTTTTCGATATTATCCTGAAGGGACAGCTTCCCCTGATCGACAAGCTGCATAATAGCGGCAGCAGTAAATACTTTGGAGACGGAGCCGATCCGAAAGATATCCTTCCCTTCCTCCACCCGCTTCGAGGCCGGGTTCGTACTCCCATAGCTTTTGGATAAAAGCACTTTGCTGTCCTGTACGACGGATACCGCAGCAGCCCCGGCCTTCTTCTTAACGGCAGCCTGAGCAAAAAACGCATCGAAAAACTTCTCCACCTCCTTGGCATCCCGCGGTCCGCTCGCATAAGCTCCCAAGGCGTTACTGCCGGGTATGGCATGCTGCTGGTCAGAGACCGGCGCGTCCGGTTCAGGCTGCCGGGCAGCCGCACCTGCTTCACCGGCAAATGTCGTCAGCAGCACAGCGGTCAGAATGCCGCACATGCGGCGGTTACGCCTTTTCTTGTTCAAGTACAATCCTCTCCCACTTTCAAATTTAGGACTAACCTATTCTGAACGAACAGGCCGTTCCACCTTACTAATTGTATGGCTCCATAGCCAGTGCTGTCGTTTGATTCAGATGACAAGCAGGAGTGTAATGTAACATTGTTGTCACGCTGGATGAAAATGTGCTGTACATGTATGCTTGCGTACGAATTTGCTATAATAACAGAATCAAGCTGCCATTTTTTCACGTAAGGGAAAGGAGAAATGACCATGAATACGAAACAATTGGATCGGATTCACACGGGAAAGGGCTTCATTGCGGCTTTGGATCAAAGCGGCGGAAGCACTCCAAAAGCTCTGCTGCAATATGGCATTCAGGAAGACCGCTATACCACTGAGGAAGAGATGTTTGAGCGGGTGCACGAGATGAGAACGCGTATTATTAAGAGTCCTGCGTTTGATTCCAGGTACATTTTGGGCGCCATTCTTTTTGAGAACACGATGGATCGTTCCATTGACGGCCAATTAACCGCCGATTACCTTTGGGAGCAGAAGGGGATTGTTCCTTTTTTAAAAGTCGATCAGGGGCTGGCCGATCCCGAAAACGGGGTTCAGCTCATGAAGCCCATCCCCGGTCTGGATGATCTGCTTGGGCGGGCGGTCCAGAAGCATGTCTTCGGGACCAAGATGCGCTCTCTGATTAAAGAAGCGGACCCTGCGGGTATCAGACAGGCCGTAGAGCAGCAGTTCGCCATTGCCAAGCAAATTGCCGGATATGGTCTGGTCCCGATCATCGAACCGGAGGTTGATATCCACAGTGCGGATAAGGCTAAGTCGGAACAGCTTTTAAGAAATGAGCTTTCCGCTCAATTATCCACTCTTGGCAAAGACGTGAAGGTCATGCTTAAGCTGTCCATACCGACCGAAGACAATTTCTACAGCGATTTAATCAAAGATCCGCATGTGGTACGGGTCGTAGCTTTGTCAGGCGGCTACACCCAAGCGGAAGCCAATGCCAAGCTGGCACATAACCACGGGCTAATCGCCAGCTTCTCCCGCGCCCTATCACAGGGGCTAAGCGACCAGCAAACCGAAGATGAATTCAACGCCATGCTCGCACAATCCACTCAAGATATCTACGAAGCTTCCATTACCTAAGGGAAGATTATAGAACGACCCCCGGGCTTTTTCAGCTCAGGGGTCTTTTTTGTGGAGTCTCACAAAGCTCATCGCTAGCATCAGTCCAAATACCCTGTTGATTTAACACCCGGAATCTTCTAATCTAGCATATACGAGAGGTAACTATACAATAAAGGAGTTTTAAATCATGAAAGTAAACCTGAATTGGATTACGCTCAGGGTGCGCGATCTGGAGGCTTCCCTTAATTTTTATCACAGCATTTTGGGGCTTCCGATTGACCGTAGATTTGAGAGCAGAGGCAGACAGATTGCCATGTTAGGCACGGAGGGGCAGCCCAAGATTGAGCTTATTCAGGGAAGCGATCAGATCCTGAAGCCGGAATGCGGTGTTTCCATTGGTTTCGAGGTGGAATCGCTGGACGAGGCCATAGAGACTTTGACAAACCAGGGCATCCTGATAGCGCGTGGACCAATCACGCCGAACCCCCGCCTGCGGTACTTTTATGTACTGGACCCGGACGGCTTCGAGGTGCAGTTAGCGGAGCATAGCTATATAAGTTGAACTTTAGATCTTCATGCTAGGGTTTGGGTCGTAACTGCGGGGAATGTTTGGACTTCCGGCCGCTGCCCGCCTGCAGATTTCTTGATTTATACCGCTGTTCGCGGTGGAAATCCGGCTAAAAACTGACGCCGATATTCTATCAGTGTCAGTTTTTTTAGTTTTAATCTGGACAAGTTCTCATATATGATAATGATAGGTTTCCATATGCTGGATTACGAAAGGATTACTGACTGTGAAACAAGAAACGATACTGCTGGTGGATGATGAACGGGAAATTGTTGACCTGCTGGAAATTTATTTTTGCAATGAAGGGTACCGGCTGCTAAAAGCCTCTGACGGACTGGAGGCACTGGAACATTTGAAAGATGAAATGGTAGATCTCATCATTATGGATGTGATGATGCCCCATATGGATGGTTTCGCCGCCTGCATGAAAATCCGTGAAGAGCGGAACATGCCAATTATTATGCTGTCCGCTAGAAATTCCGACATGGATAAAATCACCGGACTCAGTCTAGGTGCAGATGATTACGTCGGCAAGCCATTTAATCCGCTAGAGCTTGTAGCCCGGGCTAAATCACAACTGCGCCGCTATCACCGGTTCAACAAAGACATACCTGCAAGAATCAATGATAATGAATTGGTCTTTGATGATTTGGCCATTGACACCTTGAAGCACGAGGTTAGCGTTGGTGACCGAAAGGTGAAGCTGACGCCCAGGGAATTTTCGATTCTGGAACTGCTGATGCGGCATCAGGGACAGGTGCTTGGCATGGAGCAGATTTACCGGAATATCTGGAACGAGCCTTTTCTTGATGGGGGAAGCACGGTTATGGTACATATCCGCAATATCCGCGAGAAAATCGAGACTGATCCGAAACATCCACGATACATACAAACCGTGTGGGGTGTCGGTTACAAATTGGATGGGCTTTCCTAAGCGCCCTGGGAGATGATATGTTGAACGCAAAATATATAAGCACTATTCGCTGGAAATTCATATGGGCATTTATCCTGAGCATTATGTCTGGAGCCTTAATACTGCGGGGAGGTTACCAATTAGTAAACTTTTTGGTGTATCTAAACCCAACTCCGTCATCATCGACTTTTCCCCTTATTTTGCGGTGGATTATCAATCATATCGGGTCGGTTCCAGTTATGTTTACCGCCGGAATCATCAGTTTTCTAGGGTTCTTTTTTTTGTTCACACGCAAAATCGTTTCCTATCTCGAAGAAATTACGCAAGGCATTCAGCAGATTACAAAACTTGGGGAGCTTCGTCCTATTGAAGTTAGAACTAACGATGAGCTTGGCGTGCTGGCTGAGAATATTAACATCATGTCCGAACGGTTGCAGCATTCCCTGCTGGAAGAACGAAAAGCGGAGCAGGCCAAAAATGACCTGATTATCGGGGTCTCACATGATTTGCGCACTCCGTTGACCTCGATTCTGGGTTACCTGGATTACATTGAGCAGGATCGCTGCCGCGAAGAGGGAGAGATCCGCTATTATGTCGCTATAGCCTATCAAAAAACGCTGGTTCTGCGGAAGCTGATTGATGATCTGTTTGAATATACCCGGGTTAACAGCGGAGGTCTGCCACTTGTGGCGGAACGTCTGGATTTGAAAGCATTCATTAGGCAGCTAGTGGAAGAGTCGGTTCCGGAGCTTGCCCAGGCGGGCATGGTTTATGAGTTCGAGGATCATACGGATGATTTGTGGATTCAGGGAGCTCCCTATGAACTGCTTCGCGCCTATGAAAATTTGATTACCAACGCTATCCGCTACGGCCGAGACGGAAAAAAACTGGAGATTGTGCTTACCCACGAGGATTCTGAAGCGGTCGTGCGGATCAGCAATTTCGGCGAGATGATCGAGGAAAGCGATCTCCCGCATATCTTTGAACGCTTCTATCGGGCAGAGCGCTCCCGTTCCCGCCATACCGGGGGTTCCGGGCTGGGACTTGCCATCGCAAAAAGCATTGTTGAACGCCACCAGGGGCGGATTTACGCCCGGAGCGATCAAACCCGCACTGATTTTATCACCCGTTTTCCGGTTGTGCCTTAAATTTTCTTTAGAGAATCTTTAGAACTTGTGGAGTTATTCTTAAGATTTCTCAGGTATTCTTTAGTTTCACAGGGGCAGCTAATGCCCGGATACCGGGAGGGAATTTTCTTGAGAAAATGGAACACGGTGCGTAACGAATATCTCTACATCTGCGGAGGAAGCCTGCTGCTTAGCGGGGGAATGGTATTTGTGGTGCGGTCGGCCGCAGCCTTCTTTTATACACGGCACACTCCGGATTCCGTCACCTTTCTTGTGCGGCTACATCACTGGATGATTAATCATATTGGCCGAACGCCTATGGAGCTTCTGCTGTTCGTCATACTGTTTACCAGTATTTTTTTGATACGTTCACAGAAGCTGTCCGATGATCTAACCATGCTGCTGCGGGCATCGGAGGCAATAACAGCAAATGTCCCGTTCCATGAGCTTACGGTGTTGTCACGCGGGGAACTCGGCCAGTTGGCCGACAACTTGCTGAAGATAAACCGGGTGAAGAGAACCAAGACCGCTGATGAAGCGGTTCTGGAAGCTGCCGATCAATCAGAAGTGCCGCCAGGCAGTGAAGATATCATGGCGCTGATCTTAAGGGTACGAGCGCTGTTGCACTTGCTGGAAGGTCTGGAGCGGGAAATCGGAATGCAGCAGCAAGTCGAGGAGGCCAAACGCGAAGCAGCGGGCATGGAACGGTTCCTGGAGAACCTGATGGCGCAACCATGAAGGGACAACATGGCCCTTTCGGGCGTAAGCTGCTGCGGATGGTATATACGGGCTTTGATATAGCGGTAATAGCCTTCCTCGTTTTGCTGGTGGGGTTATCGTACGTACATATATATGGAAACGCCATAATCAATCGTCACCCCGAGAAACTGATTCTTCCGGAGTCCAGCGTGATTATCGGCTCTGACGGGACCGTGCTTCGCAGAATTTCGCTGCCCGAATCAGGATACCGCACTTTGGCACGAATGGACGAAATGCCGGAGCTGCTACTCGATACTTTCCTGGCTGTGGAAGATCGCCGGTTCTATAGCCATCGGGGCGTCGACTATAAAGGGATTCTCCGTGCGACTGTGAATAATACGTTAGGGCTCAGAATTTCACAGGGTGGCAGCAGCATCACTCAGCAGTTGGCCCGAAATTTGTATCTTACCCGGGATAAAAATTTGCTGCGCAAGCTAAACGAAGCCTCCATTGCCCTGGCATTGGAGAAGCGGTTGTCGAAACGGGAAATCCTGCTGCTCTACCTCAACCAAATTTATATGGGCCAAGGACAATATGGGGTCAAGGCCGCAGCCGAATTCTATTTCGGCGTATCGGATCTGAAAGAGCTGGACATCGGACAAATCGCCTCACTGGCAGCAATCCCCAAAGGTCCCTCCATTTATCATCCCGCTGAAAATAATAAGGATTTCGAGGGAAGGAAAAAGCTCGTGCTGCAGATCATGCAGCAGAATGGGCTGATTACCGAGAAAGAGCGGATGCTGGCAGCACGTCAAGAGTACTATTTGCCGGAAGAGACTGTTGTAGCCGGAGGAATAGGAAAATCCTATATTGATGCCACACTGAAAGAGGCATCCCTCCTGACCGGAAAAACGCTGGAGGAACTGAAAACGGGGGGCTACACAATCACAACAGCCATGAACGCCGGTGTGCAGAAGGCGCTGGAAAATACCTTTCGTAATCCGGCGCTCTTTCCACCTGACAGCGCGACCCGGCAAGTGGAAGCAGCTATGGTGATTATCAACCAGCATAACGGTGAGGTTGCGGCCCTGATCGGAGGCCGGAATGAAGGTACGGGCAGCCTCAACCGGGCCATCATTGACGCGCGTCAGCCAGGATCAGCGTTTAAGCCGATTATTGCTTACGGTCCAGCGTTGGAAACCGGCCGTTTTTCGCCGGACAGCATGCTGCTGGACCGCAAGCAGACATATGGGAATTACAGCCCGGATAATTTGAACAATGTTTACCGGGGACAGGTTAAAATGAATACGGCACTCCGAGAGTCGATCAACTCGCCCGCTGTATGGCTGCTGAAGCAGATCGGAATCTCAGAAGCGCGTCAATTTGCCGCCAAGCTCGGGCTAGAACTGCCGAAGGAGGACAATAATCTGTCCATCGCGCTCGGAGGGCTTCATCAAGGTGTGTCTCCCTTAAAAATGGCCCAGGCTTACAGCGTGTTTGCCAACGGTGGGGTATTTAACAAGGCCCATACTGTGCGGAGCATCACAAATTCCCAGGGAAGAGTTATCTACAAGCATGATGCCAAACCCCGCCAGGTTATTTCAAGGCGCACAGCGGAGAGCATGACGCTGATGCTCCGCAGTGTGGTTGATGAAGGGACTGGAAAAAAAGCGCGGTTAGCTGTTCCGGTAGCTGGGAAGACCGGCACAACCCAAGCGGGTCTGCCTGGTGTCGACGCCAAGGCCAACAGGGATCTCTGGTTTACCGGTTACACTCCCGATTGGACTGCCGCCGTATGGATGGGCTTTGACCGTACCGATAAGGATAACTTTATATCCGAGGGCAGCGGGAGGGCGGCTGCTTTATTCGCGGCCGTCATGAACAAAGCTGCTTCTGAGAGGCCATAGGGAATTTGAAAAGCATGACACCCCGATAGCGCAAACCGATCGCGTCGAATCCCCTTCTGCGGTTCTTTTATGTACTGGACCCGGACGGGTTCGATTTACAGTTAATACCAATGAGATGAGACTGATCAGAAGTGAACGATCAACATTCTTTTTGCCATAAATAATGAAGAGAATGACGGCTTACTTCGAAAAATATTTCCTCCCAAGATTCCCCATATTCTGCTATGCTAATAAAAATCACAAAGAACGAAGAAACAGGAGGCGCAGCTAGAATGATGGATGCATTTCAGTATGAGCTTACTTCAGAGACTGCTATCAATCTGAAATATGAATATGGAGGTGAATTTTTCACGTTCAACCTGTATCGGGATGACAGGGGATGGGTCCTTCACCCTTTTGACGGCATGCTGCTGAGGGATCAGACAATGTGCGCTCTTGTTGTGCAAGAGCTGTTCAAGCATAAGCCTTTTCAGGTAATGCTGGCCAAAGAAGGTATTATCTTATCCAATATACGTTCTACCGTTAACCTCGATAATGTTAACACTCCAATTGCCGCACGCAATGAGCGGGAGTCACACGATAACCCCGCGGATGACTTGATGGAATTTGTCCAGCAGCACACGGTTGAAGAGGTCATTGATTACGAGTGCGGGCTTATCGGAAGCCGCATTTCATTTTATAAAGAAATCCTGCAGCGTATGTTCATGGACAATCTGGGTCCCTCAGATCCGGAGTTCCAAAAGGTGCAGGATATTGTGCGTATTTACGAACAAACCTTGGACAAGCTATCCGGTCTGAACGGTCCGAATCTTGACGCCGGAAGACGCGGCAGATGGTAATAATCTTTTTGAAAGGCTGATTCTTATGACAATGGATCTGATTAAGGGACAAAAATGCAATTTAACGAAGGACGAGCCTCATCTTACCCGTATTATAGTAGGAATGGGCTGGCATCATACCAGATCTGAGGTTGAGGTTGATTTTTCGGCTTTTTTGCTTACGCCGGCCCAGACTGTCTCTAAAGATGAGGACCTTATTTTTTACGGCAACCCTTCTACTGCAGACCAATCCGTAGCTGTATTATCCGATAAAAGAGCCTACGCGGGGTTAACCGACAATACGCAAATCGCCGTTGAGCTCCGGCAAGTTCCTGCAGACTACGAACGGATTGCATTTGCACTAACGATTTATGAAGCTGAAAAACGGCTACAAAACTTCTCGCTGCTGGACGACGCGTATTTGCGGATTATCAACGCTGCCGATGGAACGGAACTGATCCGCTACAGGTTAGGTAAAGCTTTTTCTGTAGAGACCGCCGTTGTCGCCGGGGAAATCTATAGATACGATAATGAATGGAAATTCAGCGCTGTGGGTTCCGGGTATGCCGGAGGCTTAGCCGCCTTATGCAAAAGTTATGGAATACAGGTTACTGACATACTGCCGTCAGTTCAACCCGCAAGCCCAGTAATTCAATCGAAGCAGTCCCCCTTTCCCCTACCAGAGCTGCGGTCAAGGCCTAAGACGGACAATTTGCCCCCCTCTTCACCAGCATCACCTCCAGCCCCTCCTCTAAATCTCAATACCATCTTGCTTAAGAACCACGGGGAGATAATCAGACTCCAGAAAGGAACCGATTCCTTGGGCGAGATACTGATCAACCTCAACTGGTATCAAAAAAAATCAGCGGGCTGGTTCGGAAGTAAAGGCGTCGACCTTGATCTGGGGTGTCTGTTTGAATTAAAAAATGGCATTAAAGGTTCTGTCCAGGCACTCGGCGAATCCTTCGGGAGCTTGAATAGGCCGCCTTACATCTCCCTTGACGGGGATGACCGCACCGGCTCCATAGCCACAGGCGAGAATTTGCGGATTAATGGTCATTATCTGTCCGAAATTAGCAGAATTGTTATCTTTGCTTTTATCTATGAGGGAATTACGAACTGGTCGGAGGCTGACGCTGTTGTAACCATCAAGCAGCAGGGTGGACCGGAGATCGAGGTCCGGCTGGATGAGCATAACAACAATAAAGGCATGTGTGCCATCGCCATGATCCGCAATCAGAATGATGAGACACTCAGCGTGGAGAGGCTCGTAGAATATTTCAGCGGACACCAGGAATTGGATCAGTATTATCACTGGAATCTAAGATGGGAAGCCGGCAGCAAATAAACAAACGCAACTGCCGCTCGGGCAAGTTTGGTTATAAAACAAACTTGCCATTGTAACATCCAATGTCTGGAAATATACTTATAGGTAATTGCGCCGGCAGCAATTACCTTACATGCTGGACCGAAAGGCGATTCCTTTTGAGAGCGCTTTTATTGAGTGATTATTCTTGCACGGCGCAAATATTTATAAGGAGGCTTATAGGTTATGCTGCATACTTCAGGCGTTACCGACTGTTCACCGGCAGAGGTAGGCTACGACACTTCAAGAATCGAGGTGTTGAATGCCCATTTCCAGAAGCTGATCGAAGAAAAAAAGATCCAGGGCGCATCTTACTGCGTTTCAAGGTATGGAAAGACGTTTATGCATGGTGCTGTCGGATCGCTTTCTTTCCGGGAAGACCGGGCGGAGCCGCTTTTGCCAACAACTGTCTATAGCATTGCGTCCATTACCAAAGCCGTTGCCTCAGTAGCGATGGCCAAGCTTGCCCAGGACGGGATTCTCCGGTTCGACACCCCTGTCGGAACTATCCTGGAGCCGTTAAATGTGGCCCCATTTGATAAAATCGACATTTACAGCCTTCTGACTCATACCTCGGGCCTGTTTCCCGACTGTGCGGATCTTATGAATCCGTATCATAAATCTTATTGGCAGATCATTGATGAGTATTTTGAAAGATATACCCCTGAGGACGGTGAAGCGGACTGGATCAAAGCCGCGCTGAGCGGCGGGGTGAACAAAAAAGTGGGCGAAGAATGGCAATATTGCTCATTTGGCTTCTGCCTGCTAGGAGAAATCATTAAAAAAGTGACTGGTGTAACCGCTGAGCAGTACATAGAAGAGCAAATCCTGAAGCCTCTTGGCATGAAGGACTCGGCTTTTGAGCTGACTCCCGAATTGGCCAAACGCACCATTATTAGAAACGAGAGACATGAAACGCGCCTGAACGCTATCATCAATGGCAATCAGCCGGAGGTCTCGCAGATGGAGAAGCTGTGGGATACGGTTTCCAAGACCGGAGGAGGCCTCGCATCTACACCGGCTGACCTCATCCGATTCGCCAACATGCTCCTGGGCATGGGAACGCTGGACGGTACCCGTGTTCTTGGCCGCAAAACGGTTGAGAAAATTACGACCCGCACCCTGTACGGGGTTCCCGATCACTGCTGGGGAGCCGATAACAGCGACCGGAGCTATGGAATAGGACTCGATATGAGAAGAGGCTCCGGATTCCTTTACTCCCCAACTACCTATTGTCATGAAGGCGCAGGAGCCTGCTCCATGGTTATTGACCCTACGGAACAGCTCGCTGCCGTATGGTTTGTGCCTTTTGTAGGTGATAATTGGTACGCGGAGGGCTTGTATAATGTAACCAACATCATTTGGTCAGGACTCACCTGATGAACAGCCTTAGACGCAAATGGCTTGTCTGCCGCACGGTGGCGGATGTGACCTACAAAGAGTGGAGTGCGTACCGCACTCATTCCATGGTGTCCATCATCGTCGGTCCTGTATATTTTATGGTGCAATATTTTATCTGGACGGCGGTTTATGGAGAGCATTCTTCGCTCGGCGGTATCGAGCTCCCTCAGATGATCCGGTACTTCGGCGCTACCGCGCTTATCAGTTACCTGGTCATGGATTTTGCCGATTGGAACCTGTCCATGCTTGTACGCACCGGTAAATTTCTTACCTTTCATTTGCGCCCGATCCATCACCGTTCTTTCGCCTTGTTTCAGAAAATCGGACATCGGTCTCTAGGTTTCCTGTTTGAATTTTTGCCCTGCCTTTTGATCTTCATTTTTATTTTTAGAGTCGATATGATGCCGGCAAGCCTTCCATGGACGTTTCTGTCGGTGCTGCTGACCTTTCTGATGATTTTTTATGTGAACTACATGATTGGCCTGACTTCATTTTGGCTTGTCCAGTCAGATGGAATACGAAGCGCATTTATATTGGTGTCGGGTATTTTTTCGGGTGCGCTTATTCCGCTTGATTTTTTTCCGCACTGGCTTCAGGTAATCCAGTTCTTCCTGCCGTTTCAGTACATGGCCTACATGCCTGCAATGGTTTTTACCGGCCATTACTCCCTTGGAGGCATTGAGCTTTCCACTCAGCAAGCTGTGGGCTTGCAGGCGGTGGCCTTGTTGGTTACGTTCGCAATTAACGAGCTTGTCCGCCGTCTGGCCATGAAGCAATTTACCGCTGTCGGCGCATGAATGACCCCATGAAAGGACAGTTCTTTTACATGAAACGGTATCTGGATATTTACAGGCAGTGCATGTATTCCGCTTTCCAGTCGGCTGCGGCCTATCGTATGAATTTCATCACCAGCAGTCTGATCACGCTAATCGGCAACATTCTGTTTCCGCTGGTGACCCTGCTGATTTACCGGGCGGGCACCAGCTTTCCCGGCTGGAGCTTGTTTGAGGTGTTGTTGATCCAGTCTGTATTCACCATGTCCAGCGGCCTTTCGAGCCTTATCTTCGGCGGCGTTCTGTGGACTACCATGTCGCACGTCCGTGAGGGAAGCTTCGAGGTTGTTCTAATGAAACCGCTGAATCCGCTGTTTTTTATTGTTGCCACTACATTTTCTACCGATAGTATTGGCCTCTTTCTGGGCGGTGTTTCGCTATTCCTATTTTCCGTTATGCATGTAGGCGCAATTCCGGCTCTTTACTGGCTTCAATTTGCGGGAATGTTTATCGCGGGGACGGCGGTCCTGGCAGGATTATCTCTAATGATGGCGGCTATGTCCTTCAAATGGGTCGGCAACTCGAGAATTTCCGAGCTTTCCGACAGTGTGCTTCACATTGGAAAATATCCGCTGCCCATATTTCCTAAGGCTGTTCAGGCTTTGGCGACGATGATCATTCCTGTGGGAATGGTAGGCTTCTTCCCTGCTTCCGCCCTTCTCGGCCGGGCGCACGCCAGCGATTTCGCTGCTGTTCTGCCCTGCTTTTTATTTCTGGCGGCGGGAGTATGGGTATACCGGCATATGATCAGATTGTACGAGGGGGTCGGCGGATGATGCCGGTTATTGATGTGAAGCATTTGACCAAGACCTATAAAACCTATAAGCGGGGCGCAGGTATGGGTCAGACCATCAAGAGCTTCTTTCAGCGCGAAGAAGTCGTGGTCCACGCCGTCAACGATATCAGCTTTGCCATTGGGCAGGGGGAAATCTGCGGCATTCTGGGCCCCAATGGGGCGGGAAAATCAACGGCGATCAAAATGCTCTGCGGCGCACTGTACCCCACAAGCGGAGAAATTCAAGTTCTTGGTTATTCGCCTGCCCGGGACAGGAAACGTTATGTCGGTAAAATCGGAGCCGTATTCGGCCAGAAATCCCAATTGATCTGGGATATTCCCCCTATCGACAGTTTCAATATGAACAAGGCCATCTACGGAATCGCCAACCAGGACTATAAAAGCCGGCTTGAAGAGCTGACAGAGCTGCTGGATATTGCGCATGTGATCGAAAAACCAACACGCGTGCTGTCCCTTGGCGAACGCATGAAATGTGAATTCGTCATGGCTATGCTGCACCGGCCGGACGTATTGTTTTTGGATGAGCCGACGATCGGGCTTGATGTGATCGCCAAGGTCAAAATCCGCGAATTCATTCACCAGATGAACAAGAAGCAGAATATGACCTGTATTCTGACCACCCATGATCTTGAGGATGTGGAGGAGCTTGCACACCGGGTCATTGTCATTAACCACGGGGACAAGGTTTTTGATGATTCGCTTCAGCGGCTGAAGCTTTTTCTGGGAGAGAAGAAACGGGTCAGCTTTACTTTTGCGGAGTCTGTGCACAAGACCAACTTCGACAATGCCTACACCAAGGTCATCGAGCGGCAGTCTGACTTACAAATTACGCTTGAAGTGGATACGGCGCATATTTCCATCAGCGATTTTATCGAAGACATCTCCAGAAGGCACCGGTTCACCGACATTTCGGTCAAGGAACTGCCGATCCAGCAGGTGGTTATGAATATTTACGAAAATACGGAAGGTGCGTCCGGTTAGCGGTTTGATTTCGGGCAGATTGTATTGCTTTGCTGAGTATCCTTTATATATGACAAGAGATGTCGTCATTACAATCTATAATGGAGTTATATTCCACAAAGGAGGTATAACCGAAATGACGGATTTACAAGGAAAAATCGCTTTAGTAGCCGGGGCTACAAGAGGAGCCGGCCGTGGTATCGCCGTTGAGTTAGGAGCATCCGGCGCGACGGTTTATGTGACAGGAAGATCAACTCTAGCCCATCGTTCCGAATACGATCGTCCTGAAACAATAGAAGAAACGGCCGAGCTTGTCACCAGGGCTGGCGGCCACGGAATCCCAGTTCAAGTCGACCATTTGGACCCTGCCCAGGTAGAGAAATTAGTGAATCGTATTGAGCAGGAGCAGGGCCGGCTTGATATTCTCGTGAATGATATATGGGGGGGTGAAAAGATGATTGAATGGAACGTCCCTCTATGGAAGCACTCACTTGAAAATGGTCTGCATATGCTGCGGCTCGCTATAGATACACATCTCATTACAAGCCATTTTGCGCTGCCTCTCCTGATAAAAAATAAGAATGGTTTGATTGTAGAAATGACGGATGGAATAACTGAATATAACAATAAAAATTACAGGGTATCCATGTTCTATGATCAGGCTAAAACCTCCGTTATTCGCATGGCATGGGCTCTTGCCCAGGAGGTTCAACCTTATGGGTGTACAGCGGTGGCGCTCACGCCTGGCTGGATTCGTTCGGAAATGATGCTCGATCATTATGGAGTACATGAAGACAATTGGCAGAATGCTGCGGCTAAGGAACCCCATTTCATCATCTCGGAGTCCCCCCGTTATGTGGGCCGGGCCGTTGCTGCCCTTGCTCATGATCCGGGGCTATCCCGGTGGAATGGACGATCCCTTTCAAGCGGAGAGCTTGCGCAAGTTTACAGGTTTACGGATCTCGATGGCTCGCGACCGGATTGCTGGCGTTACATGGTCGAGGTCATAGATGCCGGTAAGCCGGCGAATGCTGAAGGATATAGGTAAATCTGATACACAAAAGCTCAGTCACGAAGGCCGCGTTACTTATATGTAATGTGGAGCCATATTGTCAGAAGCATACGGACCGTGGAGTCCTTATTTCCTTTATCAACGCTGTTCCGTCTATCTTACGGACTCAGATGCAGTTATTTGCTGATTTTTGTGTGAAAGATTGCCTGATGACGGGGGATAAGTGCAACACGGTCCGTTAACCCTCCTAAATATACCAATCAGAGAAAATAAGGCCTGTGGGGTCCGTAACAGTAAGCAGCAGGAATCCAGGGAGCAATGGTTAATCTGAAGCAGGGATTTGCGGGTGGCTAGTTGGTTGCTGGGGTTCAGGGTTTGCGCGTTAGCATCTCAATACTTTGTTATAGTCCAGATAGGTTCTGTAATCCCGTTTTCCGCTCTCCAAAACAACAAAAAAACGGCATCTCTGCCGTTTTACTATGATGGACTCTCAGGGGCTCGAACCCTGGACAAATAGATTAAGAGTCTACTGCTCTACCAACTGAGCTAAGAGTCCTTATGATGTCTGGTGGAGCCAAGGGGGATCGAACCCCTGACCTCATCGCTGCCAGCGATGCGCTCTCCCAGCTGAGCTATGGCCCCGTGGCGCTTATAAACGTTCAACCAATTTCTCAAGCACAAGATAGATCATATCATGAACTCGCAGGATCTGTCAACCATCCAATAATTTTTTATTATATCGTCTGCGTATTTTTCATATTTCATCCGCTTGCTTCCTCTTGCTTCCTCAGGCGACCCTTGGGTCCGGCCCCATTTTGACTGTTCTGGACCGGACCTCTTGGGCACACTGATTTCCAAACGCAACACCCCCGGTAACAAGGCCGGGAAACAGCAGGACAGAAATCAAGACATGTAGCAGCAACTTTTTGAGACTGCCTTTCTGCCAATGCTGTCAACCATGAAAACCAGTAAAATATTTTATTGTTCAACTACCCCAAAATCATCCACATAAACATATGCTGTACCGGACTTCTTGTAAGCAAACACTGTTGCACTGGTAGCACCTGCTCCGGTTGTAAAAGGAATGCTAACCATTGTCCAGGATGTACTGGCAGATGTTGCAGATATATCTTTTCCTCCAAAGTCATTAACACCAATCTGAATCTGCTCTCCTGTGTCTGCCTTAACCCATGCGGTACATACATAGCTGGTATTAGGACTTAACCCCGTAAGTACCTGCTTGATACCATCCTCCCCAGTTCCCAGTCTAACGCTCTTAGAGCCGCTTCTAGGTACCGCTACACTTGCAGCCGTTCCTGAATATGTTGTTGCCCAGGGTGAGATGATCCCTTTCTCGAAATCAGATTGCCTTACGTTATTAACAAAAAGTGCGCTGACACTCTCAAAAACCGGGTCCGGAGGTGAAGAAAAATTATGCCCGGCAGTCCAGTCAGTTCCCCCGTACTCATATGCTCCAATATCAGGCGCCTTACCAACATAACCATCCGTAATTCCAGGGATTACAACCCCTGCATTAATAGCGGGAGAAGTAGACTGCAGCCTGAAATTAGATGCGCCGGGATTCACAAATAACGGACCGGTTCCTGAGGTAATATTATTTCCCTCTATATGAGTGCCAGGCAGTGTAAAGGCCGTAGTAAAGATATTGTTAAAAATTCTGTCCCCGTACATATCTGATTGAAAACTGCTTCCCCAATATCCCACATTACCGTTACTGTAGGTGGTATTGTTATAGATCAGGTTAAAATTACTCGGTGTGTTCAATCTTATCCCTGTATAGTTGCCCCATACAACATTGTGATGCACAATATAGCCCTTACTGCCGTTATCCAGATAGATGCCAGTGCCGGAATAATTTTTGGCCAGATTATCATGGATGTAATTATGATGAATTACCGTCCCCTGCCCATCCCAGGCAAAATCATAGAGTATTCCGCAGTCTTTTGTCAGCTTTCCTGCATTGTACAGATTGTTATATTGTATCCGGCTGTTTTGGGTAGGCATAAATATCAGATGACGCCCGGAGTTATATACCGTATTATGACTGATTAGATGGTTTTCCCCCAGTAAATAGATTGCCGGAATATCCGCAGCCGAATAATCTGCTTCATGAATAAGATTATTAATCACCTTATTTCCTGTTCCCTGTATACTCACCAGATTACCGGAACTGTAGGTCAAAGTACTGTTTCTAAGCTCATTATTGGTACCGGACATAAATATCCCTGTGCTGTATTGGCTGGTAACCTCCGAATCATGACTGACATATTCCGCAGTCATATTAGAAACTTTACAATAATTAGAATCAGACATTTTAATGCTGGAGGCAAAAATATTAATTCCGCTAATATTTATGTAAGAGCGGGAGCTTACATCAAATGCATAAGTCCGCTTCTTTGCTTCAACTGTCAGAGTATTCGGATTAACTCCACCAGGGGCCCATAAATAAAGCCTGCCGGTACCGCTGTCATAATACCATTCTCCCGCACTGTCAAGATCTTTAAGATTACCGGTAATATAATAACTGTTATCGGCTGCCGCTGCAGTAGCCACTTTATCAAAGGTAATGGAGCCGGCACTTGAGCTGGTGATGGTGCTTTTATAAGATTTGTAGCCTGTTCCCGGAACAAGCCAAACCGTTTTGCCAACCCAGTATCCTGCTGCTTGAGTTAAATCTCCATCATTGATAGTTGTGGTGGAACCGGAATCGACTGTTGCAAATGTTGAATTTAAGGGATCAAGTGTTGCTGAATTGGGCCATCTGGCTTCAAATTGCATTTGCTTATTAACAAATATCTGATCTTTTGTTCCAAGAGAACCTGTCATGGACGCATAGTAGATAGAGCCGGAGTAATTTACCCAGCCAGTAACCGGATCGGCACCGGATACTATTACGGTCTCTCCTGTATAAGCCTTAAAGTTTATGGGATTTGCAGAAGTTCCGGAAGTATGAAGCGTTACCGTTTCCCGGTATGTCCCACCTCGTATGATACAAGTATCTCCAGCTATCATGGTATCTGCTGCCTTTTGTATGGTTTTCCATGGATTTGAGAGTGTACCGGTTCCAGTGATGTCATTCCCCGTCGTAGACACATAATATACGGAAGCTGCCTTTACAGTTCCCCCACCCAGATTAAAAGCAAATAAATTAATCAGCATAATTACAACTAAGAACCTGCTGCCTTTTCTCCTATCCACAACCTGCCTCCTGTAACGAATTAGTATTTTAGATACGGCTTCTACGCATGGGCTTAAGTGGACTACTAAGGATGTTCTGATATAAAAACCTATGTATTTATAAGCCCTAGTTATTTTATCGACTTATAACAGCTTAAGATTTATGATTCTTTCGGCAATACACTATACAGTTATTGATTCAGCCATTTCATTGATTTTCTCAATAGGGGATTCTGCATGGAATAATGAAGACTATCTTCGCTGTTAATTTGAGGAAAATAAGGATTTTACATACTGAGTGCGCACGCCAAACAAGCCCGTCCTTCGAACGGACAAGCCTGCAATAATTCTCCACACTCTCCGATTCTGCCGCGCTATCCCTTCAAACCGACGGTGCGAAGCAACGGCAAGAAAAGCTCGTCGATAATTTCCCGAATCGTTTCCGGAGATACCGTCTCGCTGGACAAAAATATTTCATGGCGCATCAGATCGACGGGCATGGCCATGATCCGGGTGGAAATCCGATCCATACTTAGCTCTCCCCGGGCCTCCGCGCGACCGAGAATAGTCTTCATCGTATGGCTGGAGCGGCCTTTGGGAAAGAGGGTCGCAGACAGCGGACGATTGTCTAGCTCCACTAACAGGCAGCGAATGGTATCGCTTCCGAACCTCTCCACATTGCGGTTCATATTTGCTAGAGCTTCCAGCAGGTCCTGGCGCAGCTCTCCCGTATTGGGAATTTCGTCCTCTGGAGTGGGAATGCGCGACTGGATGGCGCCGAGCACAAGCTCGGTCTTGTTGGCATACCGCCGGTACAGAACAGGCTTGCTCGTATTCGCCCGCGCAGCGACACTCTCCATCGTGAGCCTCGGAAATCCGACGGCCGCAAGCTCCTCCCACACGGCTTGATAAATAGCCGCTTCCAAATGATGTCCTCTGCGACGAATGTCGCTTTTCGCTTCTTCTTTAGTCTTTTCGCTCATCGTCGTCCTCCATCAATAAAAAACGTTGCGTTTCTTATTCGTTTATTATAACATAATATGCAAATAAGAAACTAATGGTATCTTATTAAATATTTAAGGAGTGGTTTGTCATGAAATCGCAACAAGAATTTCAAGAGCCAGCATCGTTCATGAGCCCTGCCCTCGTGCGGGTGATGGCGGCTCTTCTGGTTGGAACACTCGCCCCTTTGTTCGACACCACCATCACCAATGTGGCCATTCATACGCTGGGAGAAGCCCTTCATGCTTCCGTATCCGGCATTCAATGGGTTATGACAAGCTATCTGCTGGCACTGGGAATAGTTATCCCTGTGACCGGCTGGGGCATGGATAAATTCGGCGGAAAACGGATATGGATGGCCGCACTGTCAATTTTCTTGGCCGGCTCCGTGCTGTGCAGCCTGGCCTGGAATCTGGGCAGCCTGGTCGTATTCCGCGCTATCCAAGGGATCGGGGGCGGTCTGATGATGCCGGTCATGCAGACCATGCTCGTTCGTTCCGCCGGCTCCCAAAAGCTCGGCAAGCTGATGGCGGTCGCCGGTCTGCCGGCCCTACTCGGGCCGATTCTCGGTCCGGTACTGGGCGGGCTCATCGTCGACAAGCTGGATTGGCGCTGGATCTTCTATGTGAACATTCCGATCTGCCTCATCGCGTTGGTGATGGCCTGGCACTGGCTGCCGAAGGATAAGACATCCGGGCAGTCCGCACGTCTGGATGGCATCGGCCTTATGCTGCTGTCTCCCTCTCTGGTGCTTCTTATCTACGGGTTGGCTCAGGTTGGGACGCATCACGGATTCGGACATTCTGCCGTGCTGCTCCCATTGCTTGGGGGATTAGCCCTGCTTACCGCCTTCATCGTCTATGCTCTCAGAATTGCCAAGGTGCCGATCATTGATCTCAGGCTATTCCGGGTAGGCTCGTTCACCGCCTCTTCCTTGCTGCTCTTCCTGTCCGGGCTATCCACCTATGGCGGCATGCTGCTCTTGCCCATGTATTATCAGCAGGTTCGCGGCGAAGGCATTCTTGCTTCCGGGCTGCTGCTTGTGCCGCAAGGCGTCGGCATGCTGCTCACCCGGGCATGGGCCGGCAAGCTGACCGACCAGATCGGCCCGCGTCCGGTTGTCATAGGCGGCATGCTGCTCACTGCGCTCGGCACACTTCCGTTTGCGCTGGCGGGTGCCGGGACCAGTCTATACATGCTCGGCTTTGCCCTCATTGTCCGGGGAGCGGGTCTCGGAGCAGTGTTTCTTCCAGTTCTCGCCGCCTCCTATCAAGGCTTGAGCCCCGAACAGATCAGCCATTCCAGCAGCACTACCCGGATCATTCAGCAGGTAGGCGGCGCATTCGGCGCATCGGTCTTGGCCGTCATCCTGGAGAATCAGTTGGTCGCTCCGCTGACCGCTGCAACGACTGCCCAGGCGTACGACCACACCTTCCTCTGGTCGCTTGGCTTCACTTTGGTCGGATTGGTACCTGCAGCCCTGCTGCCAGCCGTAAAACGGACCACCGCAAGCCGAGCCGGTTGATGCTACAAGCCAACGTGGGCATTAAAACTCAGTCCCTCGCCAATTTGTGGGACTGAGGTTTTGGTAGCTACGGACGAAATAATGTACTGCGTGAACGCTGAATCCCATTCACAGCCACACGAAATAAGACGATCCCCCCTCTTTGCCGTTTGCTGTGGGTTCTAAGGGGGTCGAGCCCTGAGCGATTGATTACATTAGGAGAGGCAGTAAATCCCCTCTCTCTCTCATCACCCTCCATACTTTTCGGCATACGGCGGTGTCGTCGTTACGACGGGAGGACTAGGGGAAATGTACCTTGTAAACGGACCCAGCAGTTCTTATTTACACAAAGAACACTTTTTCACCAAGTTATCGGACTCAAGTGCGCTTATTAACTGTTATTCAATCGAAAAACGCTTGGGGAAGAGGCAATAAGCGCGACAAGGTCCGTTAATCTGACGAAATACACCAAATTGAGATAATAGGGGCTGTACAGTCCGTAGAGACATGGGTCGTGGAATTGGGAATAATCAGAAATTATTTAGAACAATCGGGAAAACGAATACGAGCTGAGACAACAGAGTTTTGAAACAGCTCTTCCCCCTACCCGAACTCGCAGGCTCCGCAGACAACAATAAAAACGGCTTCTCTGCCGATGCTTGTTGTGGTGGACTTCAGGACTCGAACCTTGGATTGGACCAACTGATTAATAGTCAACTGCTCTACAAACAGAGCTAAAGAGTCCATATGATGTTTTGGTGGAGCGAAGGGGATCGAACCCCTAACCACATCGCTGCCGGCGATGTGCTCTGGCGGAGTGTTCAGGGGCACTGCTCCTTAAGAGATATAGAGCAATCGAAATCTGGAGAGCCTGAATTTCAGCCCCAAATACCTTTTTGGAATATCGCCTTTGTCCCGCAATTCTTATATCGTTTTGGATTTTTGATACGTCCTCTTTTCCCATTCCATTTAACATTTCACTATCAAATTGACTTTGTACTAAGGATTGACCTCTGCCTCAAGAGCTATAATTTCTGAATACACTTTTGCAAAATAAATTGGATTCTCTTTATAGCCCGCGATATAATGGGAAATAGGTTGTGAAGCACACGCCGCTTACATACAGTATCCATCTGAATTTATTCAGGAGGGCATCGTATGCAAGCGGCTTTTTTGCGGGATAAATTTAGGCTCGATTCAGAATGTAAGGAGGAGCAATGCAATGTCACGATTTGAGCAGCAGTACAGGGAATGGTTAATACGTAATCTGGAAAATGAGAGTAACCACAGGCGAAGGGAGTTACTTGGTAAAGGACTAGGGCATGGAACAGTTGAGTTTCTCCGCGTCGTATGGTTCCCGGTAATCGGGAATTTAGATCATCTCTTTCCTGAATGGGAGGTTCGGGATTTCAATAACGGATATCGTTATCTGGATTTGGCTTATATGCCGGGAGGGGTGAAGGGCGGGATTGAGATTCAAGGCTATGGACCACATGCCAGAGATCTGGATGTCAGACGGTTCAAGGATTTATGCCGCCGGCATTGCTTGCTGGCCCTGGATGGATGGACCTTTCTCCCCATCGCTTATCCTTCAATTGTCGAAGAGCCCAAGCAATGCCAGCAGTTAGTGCTGTCTTTTATCGGTAAATACATCGCAACAGATGTTTCATCCACGATAACTTGGTTAGAAGCGGAGACTCTGCGTTTCGCCCGGCGTCTGCTCAGGGCATTCACACCTTTGGAGCTTGCGCAACATCTCAAGGTAACAGATAGACACGCCAGACGAATCCTGCACGGAATGGTTCAACTGCAATTGTTGGACATAGCAAGCGGCGGACAGCAGCGCAATCGTACATATCAGTTGAGAGTGTAACGGAGTAAAAAGTGGGTAGCTGACTAATTAAGGAACCGGGCCGGTTTCTTGAAATTCTTATTGCCATCGGTAATGGTAGGTGAGTTGTTTAAGTTGTTACGGACCAAGCAGCCTTTATTTCCTACAAAAACAGCCTTTCGTCTATCTTACGGACTCAGATGCAGCTATTTGCTGATATCGTGAAAATTATGACTAATGGATAGGGGATAAGCGCAACACGGTCCGTTAGCTCTGCTAAATGTGCCGATTAGAGCAAATAAGGGCTGTGGGGTCCGTACTGATCAGGAGAAGGAATTTAGTGAAGAATGGGTTACTATGAAGTTAGGGTTTTGGGGTTAGCGGGCAGAGGCTCGTAGCTGGTGGTCAGCGTCAGCAGTCAGTGCTGGCAGGTCAGCATTAGCTGTTCAGCTTCAGCGGGACAGCTTCCCTGAAACAGCAAAAGAACGACATCTCTGTCGTTCTTTCTGTGATGGACTCTCAGGGGCTCGAACCCTGGACAAATAGATTAAGAGTCTACTGCTCTACCAACTGAGCTAAGAGTCCATATAATGTTTTTGGTGGAGCCAAGGGGGATCGAACCCCTGACCTCATCGCTGCCAGCGATGCGCTCTCCCAGCTGAGCTATGGCCCCATAGCGCATTTAACAACTACACTATGTAAGCAAAACTGATTTATGGTGTGAACCGTATCGCTGTCGTTGTTTATTTATTTCGTAGGCGACTTTTATATAGTATATAATTTCGCGCCGCATGTCAATACTTTTGTAAAAAAAATTTACTCTTCCCGGAAAAGGCCTCAGCAACGCCATATCGGTTTCGTTGTGCGCGTCCGCTCAAATTGAGCCTAAATGACGGCTGAGTCCCGGTTGCATCCGTAAGCAGCCTCTGAGCATCACCGTATTACGGAAAGGCTTACAATCCCTCAAGCTCCCCGTCGTTTTTGGACAGCAGGCTCTTGAGTTCCTTCATGAACATGTTGATATCCTTAAACTGACGATAGACGGAGGCAAAGCGGACATAAGCGACCTCATCCACAGGATAGAGCTGCTCCATAACAAGCTCGCCGATCTGGCGGCTCTCCACTTCGGCTAGAGCGATGCCGCGCAGGGATTTCTCTGCCTCAGAGACAATGGACTCCAGGCGTTCGACGGAAACGGGACGTTTCTCGCAGGCGCGGATCAGGCCGCGGAGGATTTTGTCGCGGCTGAATTCCTCACGGCTGCCGTCTTTTTTGATCACAATCAGCGGCGTTTCTTCAATCATTTCAAAGGTGGTAAAGCGCCGGCTGCACTGCTCGCATTCACGCCTGCGGCGGATTGACTTATTTTCGTTGGCCGGACGCGAGTCAAGCACTTTGGTATTGGTGTGATCACAGTAAGGACATTTCATAAGCTTATCACTTCCTTTTGTTATAATGAGACCATTTTCTGATTTCCATAAAACACCGTTTATTTGATGTTATGAAGTTGCCATGTCCAGCACATAATACAGTTACCAACCGATAGGAGGTGAACAGCAATGGCCCAAAATAGCTCCAATAACCTGGTAGCTCCAAATGCACGCGGTGCCTTGGATCAACTTAAATACGAAGTTGCCCAAGAACTCGGTATCACGCTCTCCCCAGATGGATACCAAGGCAATAAAACTTCTTACGAAAACGGTTCAATCGGAGGTTACATCACCAAACGTCTTGTAACCCTGGCTGAACAATCTCTGGCAGGTCAATACAAATAACCTGTCCCTATAAGCTTGCCTAAGAAGTATTAAGCGGTTAAATGCCGCTTAATACTTCTTTTATTAATTTCAGAGCACCCGGCAGCCTAGAACTCATTATAAATCTCCGTGTACTGCTCGTAATAATAAATTACACGCTGCACATAGTGGCGGGTCTCGCCAAACGGGATGTCCTTTACGGACGCCTCCGTACCATCCCACGCTCCCTCATCCAGCCAGCGCTGCACCTTACCCGGGCCTGCGTTGTAAGCAGCGATGACCGCAATACGGTTGCCGTCAAACTGACGGGACAGCAGGGACAAATACCACGTTCCCAGCTCAATGTTGGCGGAAGGCTCTTCCTTCAGCCGTTCCATAGATACATCAGGAAGCTTGGCCTTTTCAAGCACCCATTTGGCGGTATCCGGCATCAACTGCATAAGGCCTATAGCGCCTTTTTTGGATTCACGGCCGGTTTTGTAATTTGTCTCCACCCGGATAATCGCCGCTACCAGGAACGGGTCGATTTCGTAGGTGACACTGTGCTTGCGGATCTCATTTTTATAATAGATGGGATAAAACCAGGACATCCAGTTCGTACTCAGGAACAGAATGGCCGTGAAGCCTATAAACAGCAGGAGCAGCACTCTTTTTTTACGCAGCCACTTCATGATAACCCCAGCCTGTCCCACAAATCGGCAACCTGCTGCCCCGTATGGGCCAGATCACGGCTGTTGTCGATGGCATAGGTAGCCATGCTGCGCTTCCGTTCAATATCCATCTGAGCCTTCAGCCTGCCTTCAGCCTGTGCAAGCGTCAGACTGTTGCGTTCCATCAGGCGGGTAAGCTGCATCTCGCGGGGAATGTAGACCACCACGATCTCCTGAAACAAGGTATCCAGGTGCGATTCATACAGCAGCGGGATATCAACGATAATTAACCCCTGCGCGTCTTCCTGCTCCAAGCTATACATACGTTTCTTGATTTCGCTGCGGATCGCCGGATGCGTCAGATCATTCAGCTTCTGCCGGGCTTCAGGGTCATGAAAGACCCGCTCTCCGAGCCTGGCCCGATTGAGCGTACCATCAGGCAGCAGAATGTCTTCCCCAAACTGCTGCACTACAGCGGCCAGCACCGGTGACCCTGGAAGCATAATCTCTCTGGCGATCACATCGGCATCCACCAGCCGCGCCCCCTTATCCACAAGCATTGCGGATACGGTGCTTTTTCCGGAGGCAATGCCTCCGGTTAAGCCCATTATCATGTACTCACCTCATAATAGCTTCATTATTCCCATAGCAATTAATAATAACGCAGGCAGTGCCGCAGCATGCTTCATCCAGAAGCTTCCTGACAGCTTCAGCCCAGTCTTCATCCCCAGCACCAGAAAGGTACCGCTGAAAAGGGCAATCGTCAGAGAGGTGGAGATTGGGTTGAACCCCAGCAGAGCCGCTCCCAGACCCGCACCGAACGCATCCAGCGACAATGCAATTCCGAGCACCATAGCTTCCGTAGAGGAAATGCTGCCGGAAGCGTCCATATCGGCAGAAGACGGGGTACGGAGAATTTGAATCACCACGCCCAGATGCCGCAGCTCCAGCGAGAAAACCGCCGCTTTACGCGGCCCGCGCTCTGCTTCGTCTTCCGAAGCATGAACCGAAGTGTCATTGCCGGCAACGGCTGTCTCCAGCCTCGTCGTCTCTTCTCCCTGCTCAGACTCCTGCCCGGCATCACTTAGCTCCTTCTCCCTCTGCAGCAGCATCTGGAACAAAGACCAGCAGCCCATCAAGACGAGAATAACCGCTCCAATACTGGATGCGGCACTAGGAGACACAACCTTGGCCAGCAGCACACCGACCTGCATAGAGACACAAATGACAATCCCTGAACAAAGCGAAATAATCAGGACAGAGAGCAGCGGTATTTTCATTTTACGCAGCCCATATGTAATGCCAACACCAAAACCGTCCAAACTCAGGGCAAATGCCAACAGCAGCAGTGAAAAAAATGGGCTCACCACCCGTAATCCCTCCCGTGAAGAACCGGCAGCCGGGCGGACTTCTCCGCCACAGGCTCCGTTCGAACTTATCGCATTCTTCACACAGTATATGGGCGGGACGGGCAGTGAGTGCCTGCCTTTTGCATTAGCATGGGCAACTCCAGCATAAGCTTGATCTATAAGCGCTTACTTTACTTCTTTAACGGGTGGCTGACAGCTTGGACAAACATGCGTGCCTCTGCCGCCTACAACACTCTTCTCAATCAGTGTGCCGCAGGTGGTGCAGGGCTGGTCCTTGCGTCCGTAAATCAGCAGTTGATGCTGGTAGCTTCCGCTCTCCCCTTGGCCGTTGACGTAGGATTTCACCGAGGAACCGCCGGCATTGACCGCCTCCGTCAGGGTGGCCACAATAGCATGGTGCAGCTTATCGAGCTGACTGTCTGTGAGCGCTTTGGCACCTGTCTCCGGATGAATACCGGCACGGTGCAGCGCCTCATCTACATAAATATTGCCGACACCGACCACATATTCCTGATTCAGCAGCAGCGGTTTGATTTTGGTGCTTTTGCCTGACACAATTTCCTTGAACTTTTCCGGTGTAAAAGAAGGCGCAAGCGGCTCCTCACCGAGCTTCTTCAGCGGCGGGAGCAGCAGATCCTCGCCCGGCTGGAACAGATGCATGGTGCCGAACTGGCGCACATCCGTGTAACGCAGCTCCGAGCCGTCGGTAAAGTGAAAAATGACATGCGTATGCTTGTCCAGAGGGTCATTTCCCTGATAAAGACCGTAGCGGCCCTCCATCCGCAAATGGGACACCATCACCAGACCGTCCAGCACGAAGCGCAAAAACTTCCCTCTTCGCTCAACGTTAACCACAGTATGGCCAGCCAGCATATGGGCAAAAGCCTGAATATCGTCCGGGCGCTGAATAATCCGCGGCAGCCGGACGGTGACGTTCTGTATCTGCTTGCCTGTAATTAAGACATTAAGTGTTCTTTTGACTGTTTCTACTTCCGGCAATTCCGGCATGTTAGCTCACCTCTACACCATTATACCGGATATGCCGCCCCTGCGGGGAGCCTATTTCGCTTCATACCAGTTACTTCCAAAACTTACCTCTGCTTTTAATGGCACAGACAGCTTCAGCGCCCCCTCCATAACCTCAGGCAGCAGCTTCTTCATCAGCTCCAGCTCATCCTCCGGCACCTCGAACACCAGCTCATCGTGTACCTGCAGCAGCATGCGGCTCTTAAGCCCGCGCTCATACAGCGCTTTGTCCATCTGAACCATAGCCAGCTTGATGATATCCGCCGCTGTTCCCTGAATCGGGGTGTTCATCGCTGTACGTTCGGCAAAAGAGCGCAGGTTAAAGTTCTTCGCATTAATCTCCGGCAGGTAGCGGCGGCGCTCCAACAGCGTGGTCACATAACCCTGCTTGCGTGCTTCCACCACAATATCATCCATATAGCGGCGCACACCCTTGAATACATCGAAATACTGTTCGATAAAATGGGCTGCTTCCTTGCGTGAAATATTCAAATTCTGCGAAAGACCGTAGTCGCTGATGCCATACACTATGCCGAAGTTAACGGCTTTGGCGGAACGGCGCATGTTGCTGTCCACCTGATCGGCGGCAACACCAAACACATCCATCGCCGTCTTCGTATGAATATCCATATCATGCACAAAAGCTTCCTTCAGCCGCTCATCATCGGAGATATGCGCCAGCACACGCAGCTCAATCTGCGAGTAATCCGCCGCCAGAATCGACCAACCCGGCTCGGAGGGCACAAATACCTTGCGGATTTTGCGGCCTTCCTCCAGCCGGATCGGAATGTTCTGCAAATTCGGGAACTGGCTGCTCAGCCGTCCGGTTGCCGCAATCGTCTGGCGGTAAAAGGTATGCACTTTGCCGGTCTCCGCTGAAATTTCCTTCAGCAGCCCTTCCACGTAGGTCGATTGAAGCTTCGCAATGGTGCGGTATTGCAAAATCAGCCTTACGGCATCATGGTAAGGGGCCAGCTTCTCCAGCACCTCGGCGTCCGTGGAATATCCTGTCTTCGTCTTCTTGACTACAGGCAGACCCAGCTTCACGAATAAGATGTCTCCAAGCTGCTTCGGCGAGTTGAGGTTGAATTCGGTGCCGCAAATCGCATAAATGTCCGACACCAGCCTGGAAATCTGCGCTTCAAATTCCTTTCCAAGATCAATGAGATCCTCTCTGTTGACGGCAATTCCCTGCTTCTCCATATCAGCCAGGATGCGCGACAGCGGCATTTCCAGATCGACGAACAGACCGGTCATTGCCGTGTCGTTCAATTCCTGCTGCTGCTTCTCTACAATGCCGAGTACGGTAGCGCTTTTGCGGGCGACATGCCCGCCCAGAATGTCGAGCCCGGGTATTTTATATTTCGCGCCCTTGCCGAATACCTCTTCATCCGGAGACAAACGGGGCAATCCGTATTTGGCGGTTAAGTCATTCAAATTCTGATTGGCTTCCGTCGGGTCAAGCAGATAGGCGGCAAGCTGTACATCATTGGCGGCTCCGGCAAAAGGTATCCCCTGCCAGTGCAGCGCCAGGTCGGCGCGGTGCAGATCATAGCCGCTCTTCGGCGCCTTGTCGTCCCCGAGCCAATCCCGCAGCTTCGCCGCAGCAGGGCTCTTAAGCTGTTCAACCGGCACAAAATAATGCCGTTCCTGCGAAGAAAGGCCCACGCCGATCACTTCCGCACGATGCGGATTCTCGCCGCTTGATTCCACATGCAGCGCAGAGATGCCGGGCAGCGCAGCTATCAGGTCCTGCAGCTCCGCTTCGCCCACGATGGTAATATCCAGCGCCGCAGCCTCCTGGGCACCCTCTCCGCCTTCCCCGTCCGCCGCAGGCGCATAGGCGCTCAGCGACAGACGCTCCAGAAGGGACTTGAACTCCAGCTTCGCCAGCGCAGGTCCGGCGGTATCACTCTTAATCCCGGTGAACACCATATCCTCCCACGAGTGCTCCAGCGGAACCTCCCTGTAGATTGTAGCCAATTTCTTGCTCATAACGGCGCTGTCAGCGTGCTCCTCCAGCTTCTCCTTCATCTTGCCCTTCAGCTCGTCCGTTCCGGCAAGCACGCCTTCCACCGATCCGAACTGATGCAGCAGCTTCAGCGCCGTCTTCTCGCCAACGCCCGGGACGCCGGGGATATTATCGCTGGCATCGCCCATCAGACCTTTCAGGTCGATAATCTGTGCAGGCGTCAGATCATATTTGTCACGGATCTGCTGAGGCCCGAACATTTCAACCTCCGTAACACCTTTGCGCACCAAAGCCACAGTCGTGTGCTCAGAGGCCAGTTGCAGCATGTCCTTGTCCCCGGACACAATCATAACCTGGCGTCCGGCTTCGTCAGCCTCGCGGGAAATGCTGCCGATAATGTCATCGGCTTCATAGCCGCTGATCTCGAATTGCGGCACCCCGAGATTCTGCAGCAGCTCCTTCAGCATCGGGAATTGCTCGGAGAGCTCGGGCGGTGTCTTTTGCCGGCCTCCCTTATAGTCTTCATAGCCCTCATGGCGGAAGGTAATCTTGCCCGCATCAAAAGCGACGATCATATGGCTTGGCTTATGCTCCTCGATCAAGCGCAGCAGCATCGTTGTAAATCCATATACCGCATTGGTCTGCTGCCCTGCGGTGTTCGTCAGCGGCGGCATTGCAAAGAACGCACGGTAAATAATGTTATTGCCATCTATAAGAATCAACTTGTCCATTTCAGCACCTCGCCTTATCTTGCATACTATTTACATTTTAACATATGCCCCGCACAAGCAAAAACGGCTTCGCGGAATTTATAAGGGGAATGCACTGAACTGCATAAAAAAGCAAGCCTCCGGTTAAGAAAGCTTGCAGCTACAGTATGCGGTAAATCCGCTCAGCCTGCCGGCTGTTATTGATTAAGGTCCGGACGTTTGCCGGTCACAAGATAAACAACGCTCTCGCCAATGTTGGTGGCATGATCGGCAATCCGCTCAATATAACGGCCGACCAGCGTCAGCAGCATCGCCTGGTTCAAGAATTCCGGCTTCTCGACCATGTAAGCGTACAGCTCATTAATCATCGCACTGTAGAGCTGATCGACATGATCGTCGTCCTGGGCCATTTTGTAAGCCAGATCGGTATTCTCATCCAGATAGGACTGGATCGCTTCGGTTGTCATTCCGGTTACGATTTCAGCCATGCGCGGAATATCTACCAGCGGCTTAATTAATTGCTGGCCCTGAATACGCATAGTTACCTTTGCCACATCCAACGCCAAATCACCCATACGTTCGAGGTCGCTTGATATTTTGAAGGCAACAATGATACGGCGCAGGTCCTTGGCTACCGGCTGCTGGGTAATGATGAGCCGTGAACCGATTTCCATGATTCTGTCTTCCATGGCGTTCAGCCGTAAATCCGCTTTGACAATTTCCTGCGCCCGGGCAGTATCTATGGTCTGCAGAGCCAGTACCGCACCCTCCAGCGCATCGGTTACATGCTCAGCCATCTGCTGCAGCAAGCTGCGCAGTTCTTCCAAATCTTTGTCGAATTCTTTTCTGCGAATCATATAAAAGCGAGCCTCCTCAAAAACATATGGTCAGCCTGTCATCTCCAGGAACGGGTCCCTTCCGCCGCTTAGCCGAAGCGTCCGGATATATAGTCTTCAGTGCGGGAGTCCTTGGGATTGGAGAACAGCATCTCCGTATCCGCAGCCTCCACAATTACACCGTTCAGGAAAAATACTGTGCGGCCCGATACCCGTGCAGCCTGATGCATATTATGTGTGACCATGACGATCGTATACTTGTCCCGCAGCTCCTGTACCAGCTCCTCAATCTTAAGCGTGGAGACCGGGTCGAGCGCTGAGGTCGCCTCATCCATCAGCAGAATATCAGGCTGCACAGCAAGTGCTCTGGCAATACACAAACGCTGCTGCTGTCCACCCGACAAGCTGAGTGCAGACTTCTTGAGGAAATCCTTCACCTCTTCCCAGAGGGCCGATTGGCGCAGGCTTTGTTCTACCAGCTCATCAAGCTCGGCTTTGCCGCGTACTCCGTGCAGACGGGGACCGTATGCCACATTGTCATAGATCGACTTCGGAAAAGGATTGGGCTGCTGAAACACCATGCCGACCTGCTTGCGCAGGCTTTCCACTTCCACCTCGTCGCTGTAAATGTTTTTGCCGCCAATGTTCACTGTTCCTTCAATACGTGTTCCGGGTATCATATCATTCATTCGGTTAAGTGTGCGCAGCAGGGTAGACTTACCACAGCCGGAAGGACCGATAAATGCGGTCACCTGCTTCTCCGGAATCTGCAAATCGACGCTCTTCAGCGCATGGAAAGACTCATAGTAGAGATCTAGCTTCTCTATGTCAATGATGGATTTCATTAGTTTTTGTGTCTCCTTCTCATCATCTTCGTACCCCATGATAAGCTTTCAGTGTAAATAGAGTTGAAGAGGATTGTTAACTCAGTGTAAAATCGCATGTCAGGTTTGAGCATATAATCTGCCTGACAGAAAAGAACGCCGTCATTTCAAATGACAGGCGTTCTTTTCTTGTTCACGACCAGTTTATAGCCGACACCCCGGATTGAATCAATATGCACCGATTCCGGGTCCAGCTCCAGCTTCTTGCGCAGAGAGCTGACATGAACGTCCACCGTCCGTTGTCCGCCGATATAATCAAAACCCCAGACGGCATTCATCAGATCATCCCGGGTCAGCACCACACCCGGCTTGCGGGCCAGATACAGCAGAACCTCGAATTCCTTAGGACGCAGATTGATGCTCTGTCCACCCAGTGAGACCTCATACCGCTCAGGGTAAATTTCCAGTTGGCCCAGAATGATGGTTGAAGCGGCCACAGCGGCTTCCGGCTGCACGTCCTCGGCCATCCCGGATATCCGGCGCAGCACCGCACTAACACGGGCAAGCAGCTCCGATACGCCAAAGGGCTTGGTGATGTAGTCATCGGCGCCGGATTTCAGGCCGCGGACCACATCCTCTTCAGCATTTTTGGCGGTTAGCACGATAACGGGCGTGCGGATGCCCTGACCGCGCAGCTTATCCAGAATATCAATCCCGTTCATACCAGGCAGCATGAGATCCAATACGATTAAATCAAAAGGTTCTCTAGTCGCACGGTCATATCCTGCCGTTCCATGATCCTCCACCGTCACCTCATAGCCTTCCTGCGTCAAATTATAGGACAGCAGCCGTGCAAGTGTCGGTTCATCTTCAATGACAAGCAATCGTTGTGCCATAGGTTCCCCCGTCTTCATATGTTATAAAATTTACAAAACTGTTGGCATGCCCATCATATCACCAGAATGTTAACCCGGTGTAAAATAATTAAGCTTTCATTATATTTCCGTGCTTTCAAATTAATATTATACGGCATCCTGTGCCCGCCACTCAAAAGCCAATCTGCCAAGCCTACTCCGCTTCATCCTGCAGCAGCGGCAGTTCAAGGATGAAGGAGCTGCCGATGCCGAGGTCGCTCTCTACCGAGATCGAGCCGCGGTGCAGTTCCACCAGATGCTTGACAATCGACAGCCCCAGACCGGTTCCGCCGGAGCTTCTGGATCTGGCTTTGTCCACCCGGTAGAACCGCTCGAAGATCCGCGGCAAATCCTTGCGCGGAATGCCCATCCCGGTATCAGTGACGGTAAAGACAACCGTTTCCGTGCCATCCGCCTTTTGCCCGTTAACAACGGTTATCTTCACGCTTCCCCCTTCATGGGTATAGTTGATTGCATTGGAAAGCAGATTCATGAAAATCTGCCGCAGCTTGTCCTCATCGCCCTCCACGAACAGCTCTGCAGGCACATCTGCGCTAAGACTGATATTCTTCTTCTCCGCAACCTTGCTCATCGTCTCCAGCATAGAATCGAAAAATTCAATCAGATGCACGGGCGAGCATTCCAACTGCACACGTTTGGATTCAATTTTGGACAGCTCCAGAATGTCTCCGATCAGACGGTTCAGACGCTCATTCTCATCGTAAATAATCTGCAGAAAAGAGCGGGCGGTCTTCTCATCCGTTACACCGCCGCCGAGCAGGGTCTCGGCAAAGCCTTTGACCGCGGCAACCGGGGTCTTCAATTCATGGGACACATTGGCCACGAACTCGCTGCGCATTTTTTCCAGACGGCGGATTTCCGTCACCTCCTGCAGCAGGAACAGCATTCCCCGGCAGGCCCCGTCCTGCATCATTGGAACGCCATCGAGCCGTACAATCCGCTCCGCGGGGTTGTAGATGCTCCGCTCTTCATGGATCGGCTCCTTGCGGGAAACGCCCTCCTCAATCAGACGGGTAAGCTCATAATGATGCTTCAGCTCCTTATAGGAGTGCCCGGTCATCTCGCTGTTCTTCACATCCAGCAGCCGCTCTGAGGCACGGTTCAGCAGCGCAATCTCACCTTCGGCATTGATCATGACTATTCCGCCGGTCATGTTGTCCAGCACGCTCTGCAGCAGATCCTCGTTGTCACGGATTGTCTTAAGCTGGGCCTGCAGGCTGTCCGCCATGGCATTGATCGCATTCGCGAGCTGCCCGACCTCATCCTTGCGCCGCATCGGCACTCTGGCATCGTAGTCCAAGTCGGTAATGCGGCGGGCTACCCTTGTAATCTGCTCCAGCGGAGAGGTCATGCTGGAGGCTACCTTGTAGCTGACAAAGGTTGCCGCGATGAACAGCAGCACAAGTCCGCCGGCCATAATCATCCAGGCACGGTTCAGCCCCTCCGTCACAGCGTCGAGGCCCATAGAGAGACGGATGTAACCGTCGAAGCCCTGATCCGAGACTACGGCTCCCGCCACGTACAGCATTTTGCGGTCCAGTGTATCGCTGTAGCGGATCGCCCGGCCAATTCCTTCTTGGGCTGCAAGCACTTCCTCTTCACGGGTCGAGTGGTTATCCATTTGCTGCGGGTTCTTCTCTGAATCACCGATGACCTTGCCTTCCTTTGTAATGAAGGTTATTCGTGAATTGGTCAGCTTGGCGATACGTTTAGCCTCCGCCGTGTAGTAATTCATAGCATCCGGACCGTTCATATCCGTGAATTTGAAGGTGCCGGAGAGCAGTTTTATTTCCCGGGACATGTTTTCTTCGAGCGCCGAAATATGGGAATTCTTAAATAACTGGGCCATAGTGATACCGGCGCCGATCATGGATATTCCAATCAGTGCCATCAGTATGACCGTAAGGCGGATGCGAAACGGTTTCATCAGAATTAGTCCTCTTTCTTGTCATTATGTCCTTGAGAACATCCTACCTTCATTTTCGCCAAAATACCAGTTCCTCAAAGATTATCAACGCAGTGTAAACTTAAGGGGGGCTTCAAGCCTGAATAGAGGCCTTTTTGAAATTATGGTATTATGACAAGCAGAAGGTCATGCTCACAAAAATGCTAAAGTTCGCGAGGGAAGCCGATGAAAGTAACAATTTCGGATGTTGCCAAAGCCGCCAATGTGGCTAAATCCACCGTCTCCAAGGTGCTGAACGATTCTCCCAAAATATCCGCCGAAACCAAGCTCAGAATCCGCGAGATCATGAAGCAAATGAATTATACGCCAAGCAGTATAGCTACGGGTCTGGCCAGACAAAGAAGCCACACGGTCGGACTGCTGGTGGACATGTCCAAGGAAAGCGAGTTCCTCAACCAGTTCTTTTACAATATTATCGGAGGAATTGAGAGTGTCATCGGGCCTCTGAAGTACGAATTAACGATCTGCAATGTTCAGCATAGTGATGAGGAAGGCCATTTCCTGAACAGGCTTGTGCTGAACCAGCGTGTTGACGGCATTATTGCCAACAACTCGGTGCTGACCAAAGAGCTCTCCATGGAGCTGGACCGGCTGGACTTCCCCTACGTCTCCATCGGTGAGATTGACGCTCCCGCAAGCTGGGTCGATTTCGACAATGAAGCCGGGGGGAGAATGCTGACCAGCCATCTGCTGCAGCAGGGATATATCAGACCCGCTTTTATCGGCGGAGAACGGGACGAGCGGATTTTTACCCGGAGGCTAAACGGCTATCTTCAGGCTATGCAGCAGGCAGGACTCAGCGCCCGAGAGGACTGGACTGTAAACGTCCGCGCCGACGAGCATGAAGGCTACCGGGCCGCAAGGGAGCTTTTATCCTCTGAAGAGCAAGAACGCCCGGACTCTGTTGTATGCATGACTAACTATGCTGCCTTCGGCGTACTGAAAGCCGCCCGCGAGCTGGGAATCGAAGTTCCCGGACAGCTTGGCGTCGCCGCTTTTGACGAGTATCCCTTGTCGCGTTATACGACTCCTCCATTGACCTCGCTGAATATAGATACCTTCAAGCTTGGCGTAACCTCCGGCCAGTGGCTGATGGATCGCATTCAGGGCAGCGGTATGGCATCCCGGCACATGCAGTTGGAGCCGGAGCTCATCGTCCGTGAGTCCTCTGCAAAAAAGCAGCTTTCCTAGAGCTTAATAATACGGATGCTTTTCAGAATTTGCACCAGCTTCTGCTGATTCTTATCCAGCATTGCTTTATCCTCAAAACGTACCGCCGCACCATAAAAGCCGGGAGCAATAGCCTGCTCCAGTATTAGCTGCCAATTCCCGTCCTCCTGGTCTTTATAAAGTGCGCCCTGCACCCCTTGCTTGGTAGAGAACTGCTCTTTGACAAAGCCGGCTTCGGGTTGGCCGATGGTCCCGTACTGGGCGTAGATCCGAATGGAATTACGCTCGTCACCGGCAAGCAGCAGCTCCACTCCTTCATCGGGACTAGCTTCAATATTGGCATTTCCCGCCTGGCGCGGCTTTTGTACGACCGTCCACCCTTTGGGCACATCCACAACAAAGCTGGTTTCTCCGGTTTTGAAATGCACACGTTGCTGCCCGGGGTACAACAACACCACAGCCATGATTACAAGGAGCAGAAAGATTCCGCACACACTCATCCATAACACTTTCTTGTCTGTCAGCACATGGGGTTGAGACAATTCAGCCACCTCCTGCTTGGCAGTTCATAATAATCTATGCCAAGATTAACCGAATACGCTCTGGTTTTCATTGACATTTGATTCTGTCCGCAACAAAAAGAGGCCGCATTTGGCCTCTTTTTGCGCCGCAAGGATTGCCGCGTAATTGGTACGCCCGGGCAGCTACGTGGTTATTTTCTGCTGCTGACCGCGATATAATTTAAGCTTTTGCCTGACCGGTTAAAAAATTGGTACATCCTCTTGAACATCCCTCTGTTATCCTTTTTCAAACCGTTCTTAACGATGCCCATTGTACCCCACAAGCCTTCATCGCGAATCATTCCCGCAGGATTCATCAGCGACATTGCACCATGAGACACTGTAACTTTGCTGAAGCCGATGCTGCTGAACAGATGCTTCCAGTTCTCCAGGGATAAGGGTGACACATTCACCCGGATGATGCCCCTTAAGGTGTCCACCAAATCTTCGGGAGTGCCCGGGGTCAGCATAATATCATGAGTCAACAACACCCCGCCCGGCTTCAGAACACGGTAGTATTCAGAGATGGCCTTCTGCTTCGCCGCATCGCCCAGCATGGTCAGCATCGCTTCATTTACAACAACGTCGAACGTTTCATTCTCAAAAGGCAGCTTCATTGCATTAGCCTGGACGACATGGATGTATTCCTGCAACTGATGCTTGGCAATATTCTTTTTGCCCTTTTCCAGGGCTTTCGCATCCATATCCACCGCCGTAATACGGCAATGATATTGCTTCGCCAGTTCAATGGAAGTCGTGCACATATTACAGGCCACTTCCAGCACTTGCGTGTCTTGAGACAAGCCCGCTTGCCCAATCAGCCACCGGGTTGCCGTAATCCCGCCTGGCCGCAGCCGTTTTTTTCCCAGTTTCGCCAAAAAAGTATGTCCGGCTTCCACCTTCGCCATTTCCCCGCCCCCTGATCTCTATTCTTTATCCGGCTTGACCACTGTCAGCAGCATGTGAAAAGCCTCCCGCGCCCGCAGCGCATGCGGAATCTCTGAAGGCATCACAATAGATTCGCCTTGCGAGACAGTATATTGCTGATCGCCAATTGTAATCTCAGCCACGCCCGACAGGACATGAACCAGCGCATCCCCTTTTGTCGTGTGCATCTTGATGCCTTCCCCCTGGTCCAAAGAGAATAAGGTCATGCCCAGATTCGGGCGCTGCACCAGTGTCATGCTTGAGGTCTGATTAGGGGCTACCGGGATTAGGCCGTCCAGCTTCATGACTTGGGAGTGCGGTAATTTTTTGATATATTGGTTATTTTCCATAGCGCTCATGCTCCTCTTCTTCTGTTAATTGAGTCCATTCATTTGCACAAACTTGCATCTGCCTGGGGCCTCGATAGAGTGCTCCGTATTCCTTGTAATTGCGAAGAATTCACCGGCGTTAACGGTAACAGGCTGACCTTGTAGCGTTAGATTCAGTTGTCCTTCCAGCACATAGATGACCTTCATATTCGGTGAAGACTCATTGCTGATGCTCTCGCCGGAGTCCATTGCATACAGCAGCAGGTCCATATTGACCTCGCTTGCCAGCGTGCGGCTCGTAATTTGCCGGTCCCGGTATACCACCAAATCGCGCAAATTCACTGCCTGCTCAAAGGGAATGTTCATAGCGACCTCCTAACTTATGCAAAAATAGCAGTCACAACTTGCAAAATGAACTATAATGATCTCAGCAAGTTATTGAGAATGTTTATCAATTACTGAAAGTATAGCAGAGCCTACACAAATTTTCGGTTGCCATGGCAACAGGAGGTGACAATTGTCGAAAATGTATATCAATTCGTTCAAGGAGACGGCATTGTTCAAAGGTTTTTCCGAGCAGGAGATTGTTCAGTCTCTGGCCTGTCTGGACGGGTATAGCCAAGCGTACCGGAAGAAAGAGATTATTATCAACAAAGAGGAGCGGCTGCATTCGATTGGGGTCGTTCTGCGGGGCACCCTGTTCATGTGTAAGGAAGATCCTATGGGGATGCGGTTTATTTTTTCGGAGCTTAACGCAGGGGCCATTGTCGGGGAAACGGCGCTTCATGCGGGCCAGCAACAGACAGGCTATGAGATAACGGCGGCAACCGATTGCGAGGTGCTGTTTATCCGGATTGATCAGATCGTACGGCCCGGCCAGGTGATCTGCTCGCTGAGAGCCAGGATTATTGAGAATCTCGTCAGCCTTATACTGCACAAGAATCAGGAATTATACGACAAGCTGGACATCGTGACGCATAAAAATCTTCGCAACAAAATTCTCTACTACTTGCAGCAGCAAGCGAAAAAAAATAACAGTCCCAGCTTCACCATTCCCTTTTCGCGGGAGGAGCTGGCCTATTACTTGGGTGTGGACAGAAGCGCCTTGTCCCGCGAGCTAAGCCGGATGAAGGCCGAAGGATTCCTCACTTATTCCCGCAATGCCTTCCGGGTTCTTCAAAGTGAATAACGGGTCTCGTCGTTCTGCCGAAGCAAGCCGGCAATCCGTATAATTGACCGAAAACACAAGAGCAGCGATCACCCAATAATGGGAAATTGCTGCTCTGCTGTCTTCTTGCGGCTATTGAATGGACAGGGATGACTCTATGACTATAGATCCTTCCAGCGCTGCACGGTCACGGAGACGGTCTGAGCCCCGCCTGCCGGGGTCAATGTCCGGTTCGAGATATCCGCGCCGCCGGAGGCCGTCTCGACGGTCGCCCAGCTTCCGCGCGTAAGCTTATACTGCACTGCCGTTCCGGCCGGAAGGCTCAGCGTAATCGAGTACACGCCATCGCTGCCTTTGGTCAGTTGATAAGCGGGGTCCGCCGCATTCCAACTGTTAAATGAGCCTGTCAGGTAGACTGGCCCGCTCGCAGGCGTGGAGCCGGGAACGCTGACCCGGAACGTCACGCTGTCCGCCTGGGGTTCGCCTGCCGCGATGCTGCCATTTACCAGACTCCAGACTCCTGTGGCAAAATGATAATTATTGCCGCCGTTATTGTCCCAGGTGCCGCTGCCGTTATTAAAGGCTGCGGTCAGCCCTGCTGCGCCTTCCAACGGGAGCGTAATCGCTTTGTAGCCGGAGAACGAGGAAGCCTGCATTTGCGTTCCCGGCGCTGTGGTCCATACTGTCGAGCCGTCCAGCTTGTAGTGGATATAAGAGTTCGTATACGCGGTATTCTTGTAATAAATCGTCGCCGTATTGCCCACAGGTGTCGCGGTTGGCGTCGCTGTCGGCGTAACCGTCGGTGTTGCTGTTGGCGTAATGGTTGGTGTAGGCGTTGGCGTTACTGTAGGCGTTGGTGTTGCTGTTGCTGTTGGTGTTGGTGTTGCTGTTGCTGTTGGTGTTGCCGTCGGCGTCGGCGTTGGCGACGCCGTCGGCGTCACCGGTCCGCCCGACTGAATGCTTCCGGTTGGCGTATAGGTCCAAGTGCCGGTGCCGAACAGGTAGTTGTTGCCGCCGTTGCTGTCCCAAGTGCCGCTGCCATTGTTGAAGCAAGCTTCGAGCTGCGAGGCTGAGCCAATGTTAATCGTAATTTTATTATAGCCCGGCACTTCAGATACCGGTATCGCTACTCCCGGTGCTGTCGTCCACGTTCCTCCTGCCGGGCGGTAATGAATGTAAGGCGTAGTGTAGCCTTGCTTGTAATAGATCGTTACGTTATTTCCGGCAGGAGTGGTCACCAGAGCCGCTGCGCTGAATGCCGACAGATTGCCTGCCGCATCAAAAGCTTTTACCTTATAGCTGTAGCTCGTTTGGGCGGAAAGCCCATTGTCCGTGTAAGAGGTTGTGGCAGAGGTTCCCACCTTCACCCCATCGCGGTAAATCTCATAGCCGGTTACCCCGACATTGTCAGTGGAAGCCGTCCAGCTTACGAGCGCACTGGATGCATTCTGCACTGTGGCCGTCACATTTCCCGGGACAGTCGGAGCTTCGGTATCCACAATAGGCTGCGTCTTGGAATAGATTTTGGCAGAGTTTGCATCCACCGTTACGGTAATTTGCTTGCCGGTTGCGCCTCCTGACCCAACAGTTACCGTGTCCGATGTATTCAATTGATTAATCAGAACAGTTCCAACAGCCAGTGTACTCTCTGCACGCAGTGGAATGGTGACTGTCTGCGATCCGCTGGATTTGTTGCTGAATACGGAGATAACCTCCTGGCCCACATTAGTTCCGCTGTCTACACGGCGGGAGAACGCGTACAAATTCTGGGCAGACCACATTTCACGCTGGGTGCCTGTGCGGAGCGCCGGATTATTTTTGCGGATTTCATTCAGTTTGGCAATATGCTTGTAGGTGTTCGTGTTCTCATTAAAATAGTTCTGCAGAACATTGCCGTTCGCATCCCGCTTCACCATGGACCAGCGGTTCCAGGTATCGGCGATTCCGCCTGTCATAATCTGGCCGTTGCCATTGCCCTTATTCTGCTCCGTGCCCTGGAAGACCACCGGAGTTCCGCGTACGGTGAAGATGAAGGACAGCGCGTTCTGCAGCTTCTCAACGCTGCCGCCGGCTTCCGTCAGGAACCGGTTACGGTCATGGTTGTCGATAAACGTAACCATATGGTTCGCATTTCCGTTGTAATAGGAATCTTGGGCCAATGTGCTTTTGACGGTTGAGTCAAAGGACTGCCCGTAAGCGAAGCTGTTCAGCACCGAGAAGAACATCGGGAAATCGAGCATGCCCCATTCCTTGTTGTTGCCCACCCAGCGGGAGACAAATTCTGCATTTCCGTCAAAATTCTCGCCGAATGTGTTAACCCCGAGCAGGTTCTGCAATTCGCCGATATCCGTAGGCTTGATTAGCTTGGCAGCATCAACGCGCGCGCCGTCCGCTCCCGTGTAGTCAAACCAGCCTTTAATGGAATTGAATACGGCCTGCTTGGCGGCAGGAACGTCAAAGTCAATATCATCCAGCCCTCCGAGATCGTGATTCTCTAAATAATCCTGGGCCCATTGATCATATCTTCCGTCTGCCAGCGACCAGTTGATATCTCCATTGTGGTGATACCAGGCCGGGTTGTTGAAAGGCGCTGCCGGCTGCAAAGCCGGTATATCATAATAAGCCTGCGTACCCAGCATGTAGTCTCCGACATGGTTCGGCACTACGTCAATAATGACCTTAATTCCGAGCGCATGCGCGGAGTCCACCAGCTCCTTAAGTTTCTCTTTGGTTCCAAAATAGGGATTAGCAGCATTAGGGTTTTTTACGTTATAGCCGTGGTAGGCTGTGTTTTTCCCTGTACCGTTGTTGTCGCGGTTAGTCATTTGCGGCTCGGCCACCGGGGAGATCCAAATAGCGGTATATCCCATGTTGTGAATGTAGGGCAGCTTGTCGATAACCCCCTGCCAGTCCCCGCCCTTCATATAACGGAAATCTTCCTCGGAGTTCTCACCATAACGAATGGCGGCCCCGGTGGCGTTGTTGGAGGAATCCCCATCATTAAAGCGGTCAACCATGATCTGATAAATCGTGTCGTTCTCAGTAACGGTACCGATGCTGGCCGCTTCCGCCTTTGCGGGCGGCAATACAAACAAATTCGTCGTGATGGAAAGAACCATAGACATGATTAGAACCGGAACAAGCCATACTTTGCGTTTCATTCCTCATCTCCCTCTCATATGAGCGCATTAGAGCTTTACTGCCTGTGAATACACTTCTCTCACTTGCAAGACAATTGTTGCAGGACCATGCTACAGGATGGGAAACCGGTTTCCTTCTAAAAATTAACATGCCTATGTATGCGTTGTCAAGCTTAAAAATATCGTTGATAGATTAAGGATTTCGCTAGAAATGAAAGTCCGGTTCAATGCATGACAGCAATGAATTGTGCACAAAAAAGCCTTCCCCCATTAAATCCGGAGGAAGACTTCCTGCATACATATGGCATGCCTTATTTGAATACCTGTTCCCGGAACTGGGCCAGCTTGGCGGCAGAATCCTTCTCCACATCAGCATGCAGGCTGTTGCCGTGCGCGTCCATAGTTACGATGGCGGCGAAGCCGTCCACCTGTAAATGCCACATCGCCTCCGGGATTCCGAATTCCATGAAATCGACGCCATCCACCTGCTTGATGCATTCGGCGTAATATTGCGCTGCTCCGCCAATCGCATTGAGATAGACGCCTCCATGCTCCTGGAGCGCCTTCAACGTCTTGGGACCCATTCCGCCCTTGCCAATGACCGCACGGATGCCGAATTTACGCATGATATCGCCTTGGTAAGGCTCTTCGCGGATGCTGGTGGTTGGGCCCGCAGCCTTCACATGCCAGCCCTCTTCATCCTTCAGCATCACCGGCCCGCAGTGATAAATCACCGCTCCGTTCAGATCAACCGGCGATTCGTGATCCATCAGATACTTATGCAGCGCATCGCGTCCGGTGTGCATCTCTCCGGACAGAATCACTACATCGCCTACCCGCAGACTGCGGATGTCCTCCTCGCTGATCGGTGTGGTCAGGCGGATCTCACGGGATGGTTCAGCCGCTGCTTCCCCGGGCTTGGCGGCGGCTCCTCCCGTCGCTTCCGTTGCAGAAATTGCAGCATCGCCAGAGACAGCACCGGAGGCTCCGGCACCCGCAGCAACCGCCACCGGTTCAGGTACGGCAGTCGCTGCGGAGCCGCCATCAGCCTCAACAGAGATCCCCGTGCCGCTCTCATACAGCCATTCCTGGATGCTGCCGCTGACCGGATCAATAAGTACCCCCTGGCGGCGGAACGCCCAGCAATTATAAGCAACCGAGACGAAAAAGCTGGCCGGAAGACGGTTCATCACACCGATCTTGCAGCCCAGCAGCGTAACTTCACCGCCGAAGCCCATCGTGCCAATGCCCAGCTTGTTGGCATTCTCCATAATATACTCTTCCAGCTTGCCGAGATCCTGAATGGGGTTGATATCCTCTACCTTGCGGAACAATTGTTTCTTCGCCAGCTCGTAGCCGGTTGTCCGGTCACCGCCAATGCCGACGCCAAGAAAACCCGCGCTACAGCCCTGCCCCTGTGCCTGGTAGACAGCATGAAGAATACATTTACGGATTCCGTCGAGATCGCGGCCCGCTTTGCCCAGCCCCTCCAGCTCTGCCGGAAGACTGTACTGGATATTTTTATTCTCGCAGCCGCCGCCCTTCAGAATAAGCCGGACATCCACAGCTTCTTCTTCCCACTGCTCGAAATGAATCACCGGTGTACCGGCACCCAGATTGTCCCCGCTGTTCTCCCCGGTAAGCGAATCTACAGAGTTGGGGCGCAGCTTGCCGTTCTTCGTCGCCCGGATGATTGCGTTATGAATATCCTTCTTCATCTCAATCTGATTGATGCCCACCGGTGTGTGAATAATGAAGGTAGGCATCCCCGTATCCTGACAAATCGGCGAGACTTGGAGCTCAGCCATGCCGATATTCTGGGCAATGGTGGTGAGCGCCAGGCCGGAGCGCGTGGCCCGGTCCTCCATGGCGCGTCCTTTCGCTACCGCACGGCGCACGTCGCCCGGCAGATTCGTGGAGGTCTCTACGATCAGATTATACACGCTGTCTTCAAAATGCCGCATCCTTAGTCCAGCTCCTCTCCATACGTTCGCGGTTGTCCAAACTCTGTTACAATTAGTTATTATCATAACATATTAAGCCACGTATGAAAGGGGTTACTTTAAAATTGAATTACCATTTTTCTGCCTATCTCTACCGGCTGCAGTATATTCAGCGCTGGAGCCTCATGCGCAGCACCGCACCGGAAAATGTCGCTCAGCACTCGTTCCATGTAGCCCTGCTGGCGCATATGCTCTGCTCCATCGGCAACGTTCACTTCGCCCGGTCGCTGAATGCCGACCGGGCCGCCGCCATGGCGCTGTTCCACGACGCCGCCGAGGTCTTCACCGGCGACATCGCAACGCCGGTGAAACATAACAACCCGCGTCTGCTGTCCAGCTTCCGCGAGATGGAGCAGATCGCCGCCGAACGGCTGGCGGCGATGATACCGCCGGAGCTTGCCGCTGTCTACGCGCCGCTCCTGCAGCCGCAGATCAGCCCGTCCGGCTCCCAGGATGCCGGGCTGCTGCGTTATGTCAAAGCGGCGGATCATCTGGACGCCTATCTGAAATGCGTCTGGGAGGTCGCCGCAGGCAACCGCGAATTCGCCGCCGCCAAGGAGCAGACCGCCGCGAAGCTGCGCGCGCTGGCCATGCCGGAGATGGAGTACTTCCTGACCCATATGGCTCCGGGCTTTGAAATGTCTCTGGATGAGCTGTCAGCAGGAATGAATCGCGGAGAATCCGCGGATGAAGCTGAATAAACGGCGGGGATTAGATTTGCTTTTTCACTTAGAGGCCTGCACCGCCAGAAGATCCCAATCCTTGAATACCGGCTGGAGGCCACTGGCCTCCAGCATGTCCACAATTGCAGGCACACTCCGTTCATCCGAGATTTCGAACTGCGGAGTACCGCCCTCCTGGGTATGTCCTCCTACCTCTGTAGAGACTCCCGCCGACATTTTGGTGATTCCCAAATGAACCAGATGATCACGCAAGGCAGCCGGCTCCCGGGTGGATAAGGTAAGGCCGGAACGCGGCAGAAACAGGCGGTAGGCCAATATTATCTGCACCAGCGCCCGGTCGGTTACATCGCTGTCCGGGTTGAACTCGCCCAAATACGGGCGGAACCGGGGAGCGGAGAGGCCGATTTCGCATTCCAGGTATTTGTTCTGCAGATAACGTGCGTGCATCGCAGTCATGAAGGCTTCCTGCCGCCAGTCATACATCCCGAGGAGAGCACCGATATTCACCGAGCGGAATCCGGCCTGACAGCCCCGTTCGGGCGCATCCAGACGGTTGCGGTAGACCCGCTTGGGGCCTTTGACATGCAGCTTGCGGTAGGTCTCCTGATGATAGACCTCCTGATACAGCGTCAAGCCGTCCACTCCAGCCTCCCTAAGCTCCTTATATTCCTCCGTGGACAGCGGGTTCACCTCGATGCTGATTGAAGCGAAATATTCGCGGAGGATTTCCACGCATTCCTTCACATAGGAGGCCGGGCTTTCCCTGCGGGATTCCCCTGTCAGCAGCAGGACGTGGCGGAGACCTGTGGCGGAAATCGCCCGCCCCTCTTGCCTGACCTGCCCCGCCGTCAATCTTTTTCGCGGAAAATCATAAATGGAGCTGAAGCTGCAATACGTGCAGTGATTCACGCAAAAGTCGGCAAGATAGACCGGGGTGAACATCTGCATGACATGTCCAAAATGCGAACGGGTCAGTTGCTGCGCACGCTGGGCCATCTCCTCCAGACAAGCCTCCGCAGCCGGAGACAGCAGGGCCTGAAGATCCCGCTCGTCCAAATGCTCCTTGCGGATTGCCCGCTTGACATCCTCCACCCTGTATTCTTGCCATAAGGCCGCGTAAGGAAGCTGCTCCAGACGGGTCAGCGTTTCATAAAAGCTCATGTTCCTCCCCCATTTCTGTTAGGCTGCAAGTCACTTCAGAAACCCGGTCAAGGGTGAAGACGCCACGGCAGTCTCTTCCACCGGCCCGAGTCCGGCCAAATAAGCTTTGCGGCCTGCGGATACCGCATCGCGGAACGCTTCGGCCATCAGCAGCGGATCACGGGCCGTAGCAATAGCCGTGTTCAGCAGCACCGCCGCTGCTCCCAGCTCCATCGCTTCGGCGGCTTCAGACGGCTTGCCGATTCCCGCGTCCACAATAACGGGAAGCTCCACCTCGGCAATCAGAATCCGCAGCAGCTCCTTCGTCTTCAGACCGCGGTTCGAGCCTATCGGGGAACCAAGCGGCATGATGGCGGCGGCTCCCGCCTTCTTCATCTGAAGGGCGGCTGACAGATCCGGGCTCATGTACGGAAGCACTACGAACCCTTCAGCAGCCAGAATTTCTGTAGCCCGAATCGTCTCCAGGTTATCCGGCAGCAGATACTTCTGATCGTTAATGACCTCAATCTTCACCCAGTTGCCGAGGCCGGCCGCTCTGGCCAGTCTTGCAATGCGCACTGCTTCTTCAGCAGTCCTTGCCCCTGAAGTATTGGGCAGCAGCGTCATATGGGCAGGAATATGGCTGACAATATTGTCCTTGCTCTCAGGATCGACCCGGCGCAGAGCGACCGTAATCACCTGCGAACCTGAGCGTGTGATTACGTCGGGAATCAGAGTGTTCCGGCTATATTTTCCTGTCCCTATGAATAAACGGCTGGATAAAGAAATGCCGCCGATGATAAATGGATCTAACATGAACCCGCCTCCTGAACATTATATTTGTTGATACCATACGGCTCAGCCCCCGCCGACAAAATGTACCAGCTCTATGCGGTCGCCTTCGCTGAGCAGCGTCTCCCCGTAGCTGTCTTTGGAGACAATTTCACCGTTCAGCTCCACAATTACAAGTCTTCCGTTCCACTCGGGGAGGGACAGCAGATCGGCCACGGTGCGGCAGTTCCCTGCATTCCCCCCGGCTTTCCCATTAATGGTCAGCTTCATGCCTGTTCACCTCCCCCGCCAGAAGATTCAGCGATATTCACAGCCGCCGTGCCGGAATAATTCTGCACCGCCGCCCTGTAAGCCTTGGCGGCAGCCACAGGATCTGCGCTACTACAGATGCCGGACATTACCGCAATCCCCGCTGCGCCCTGCCGGATAATCCGGTCAGCGTTGCCAGGCTCAATCCCTCCGATGGCAATCAGGGGAATGCGGCTGCTCCGCACGGCTGCTCTCAGCAGACCAAGGCCACGCTCTTGCTGCCCCTGCTTGCAAGCTGTGGCGAACACATGCCCGAACAGGCAGTAATCCGCCCCCTGTTCTCCCGCTTCAGCGGCCTCCTCCGCAGAATGCACCGACCTCCCCAGCCGCAGGCCGGGAGCAGCGGCGCGGGCAGCGGCAGGCGGCAGACTGTGCCAGGCAAGCTGGACGCCGCCCGCGCCGGACGCAAGGGCAACGTCAAGACGGTCATTAATGATCAGCTTGCCCGCAGGAATTCCGGCTCCGATCAGCCGCTCCGTCAGGCTCAGCAGCTCCCGGGCGGACAAATGCTTTTCCCGCAGATGGATATAATCCATGAGTGGATGCACAGATGCGGCAAGCGTAATCAGCCTCTCCTGCTCCTGCTTCCCGTCCGAAATCAAATGAATTTCAACCAAACGGTTCACCTTCATTCATTGTTGTTGCAGCACCAGGCACAAAAAAACCGCCCCCAGCAATAGGAGGCAGTCGGAAATATACAGGAATATGGGCTGAAGGATAAGCCCCGCTGCAGTCATTCGTCCTCACTTTCCTACGCTGGTATAAACCAGATCAGGTTCAAAGGGTCCGAACGGTCAGGTTCGTCTCAGCCTTGCGGCACCCCTAGTGGCAAATTCATATTCAGTTGCTGACGTGGTTCATATTAACATAGTTTTCCTTGGAAAAGCTATACAAGCGATAGAAGAATTTCACCGCTTTGGCATACACAGCAAAAAGAGCGGACCGCAGCGGTACGCTCTTGCTCCTGAATTATAGAGCATCAATGCTCCTGTTAGCCGTTGATAATCTCGCCGCCGTTGACATGAATCACCTGTCCGCTTACATAGGATGAATCCTGGGAAGCCAGATAGACGTAGGCGGGAGCCAGCTCCTCCGGCTGACCGGGGCGTTTCATCGGCTGTGTGCCGCCGAACTCGCTGACCTTCTTGGCATCAAAGGATGAAGGGATAAGCGGAGTCCAGACCGGACCCGGCGCGACGGCGTTGACACGAATGCCCTGTTCCGCCAGATTCATCGACAGCGACCGGGTGAAGCTGAGAATTGCGCCTTTGGTGGATGAATAGTCCAGCAGTTGCGGGCTTCCGCGATAAGCCGTAATGGAGGTTGTGTTGATGATCGCGGAACCCTTTTTCAGATGGGGCATTGCCGCCTTGGTTAAGTAGAACATAGAGAAAATATTCGTGCGGAACGTACGCTCAAGCTGCTCAGAAGTGATATTCTCAATCTTGTCCTGCGGATGTTGCTCGGCCGCATTGTTGATCAGAATGTCCAGCTTGCCTAGTCCCTCTACCGTCTTTTTAATCAGATCCTGGCAGAAGGCTTCCACACCGATATCACCGGCAACCAAAATACATTTGCGGCCTTCCTGCTCCACCTGGCGTTTGGTCTCTTCGGCATCCGAATGCTCACTCAGGTAAGACACAACGACATCCGCGCCCTCCTTGGCAAAATGAACAGCAACCGCGCGCCCAATGCCGCTGTCACCGCCTGTAATAAGCGCCGCCTTCCCCAGCAGCTTGCCTGCCGCTTTATAGGCTGACGTCTCGAACTCCGGCAATGGTTTCATCTGGCTCTCAATTCCGGGCTGTTGCTTCTGCTCCTGCGGGGGTAAGGTTTGTGTGGCTTGATTGTCTGGCATGATCCTTGTCTCCTTTCGCTGTGCAACTATGGAAGTAGCATCATCGTTTTAGGATGGCTTATGGGGCTTGGATTAATACAGTCGTTTTTCGTGAAGACACCAGATATAATTTAGAGAACATTGTATTTGTCAGGCAAGGAGATTCGGACGGAGCAATGAGGTTAGGCAAAGGAGGCCGGTACAGTTATGACCAGAAATTCAAGGAGCATCATCGTTGCCGTCAAAGGAATCATTGTGCATACAGGCAGAATTCTGCTTGTACAGCGCGCTGGAGAGGATACTGCAGGAGCGGGGAGCTGGGAATGCCCGGGCGGAAAAATTGAATTCGGAGAAGGCCTGGAGGCCGCGCTGGAACGGGAGGTCAAGGAAGAGACCGGGCTTACGGTAGCTGTGGGAGCCCTTGCATATGCCTCCTCCTTTCTGAGCGATCCGGGCAGACAGCTTATTATCATCACCTATCTGTGCAAATCACATGAAGATACGGTGTTGCTCTCAGAAGAACATACAGCTTATAAATGGTGCACCAAGCTTGAAGTTCAGACCTTGCTGCCGCCCGGCATTCTGGCGGAATTTGAGAAAAGCAATGTATTTGCGCTGGAGGAGCTGCTGTGAGCAACAGCTAACTACAAAAAGAAGGGGGCCCAAGAGCCATGAAACGGCTGCTGGGAACCCCTATGGACATTCCGCGAACTGAAAAGGTAAGAGGAAAATAACCCGCTACTTCGTATGAAATTGCCATTATCCACGAGGTAAGGGGATTTCCTCCCTGTATAATCTGCCAATCTGCCACAGATAGGGCTACCGGTTAGATATAAGGAGACAATTTCCCGCTATCTTCCTGAAATTGATCTCTCAGCCTAGAACAGAGGGTAAATTTCCTGCTATTGTGATGTTCACTTCATGTTCACACTCGTTCCGGCATTGACACGCAAATGGCTCTTTCTCCCTTCTACAGTCAACCACCGATTGTTGGGTTCAGCTTAAATAATATGTCTGTACACCATAAAAAACATCATCACAAGCAGCACGACCATCAGCAGCAGGCTCATGGTGCGAAGCTTTGCGGTGTGGGCCGTCACATCACGGTTCTCGCGCATTCCGGCTGCGGCCAGGCGCAGCGGCTTGCCCATAATCCCGCCCAGGGCGAACATCGCGAGCAGCAGCACAACCACAACAACCATCCAGGCTACGGTATAATCCCCCTTCGAGATCATATAGCCGCCGGTCAGCAGTTGAACAACCAATCCGTATTGAGCGAAGCGGTTAAAGCCGCCAATTGCGCTCAATGTTCCCTCCTTGGCCGGAGCGGACAGCTTTGCCGTACTGCTAAGAATAAACGGCAGAACCAGATAGAAGCCAAGTGCCAGTGTCCCGATCATATGTAAGAAAAAGAAAATCCGATCCATATTATATTCCCTCACTTTTCGCTGTGATATAAGTTACAACATTATTATACCCAACCATATCGCAGATGAAAAGAAAGCCCTCATTTCAGTTGCAAATGAGGGCTTCTAGCCGAATCTTAGATTGTAACTACTGCAGTAATCGCACGTATGGATTCGGCTGACTTATCCAGGGCGGCTTTCTCTTCCGGCGTCAGCTCCAGCTCATAAATCTTCCCGATGCCGTCCGCACCCAGCAGCGCCGGAACTCCCATGAACAGATTGTTATAGCCATATTCCCCTTCAAGCAGGGCGATCACAGGAATGATCCGTTTCTTGTCCTTCAGTATCGCTTCTGCCATCTGCACCAGCGAAGCTGCAGGCGCATAGTAGGCGCTGCCGTTGCCGAGCAGGCTGACGATTTCACCGCCGCCGACACGCGTGCGCTGCAGAATCTCCGCAATCCGCTGTGCAGGAATCAGCGTCTCAATCGGAATGCCGCTGACACTGGAATAGCGGACCAGCGGAACCATGTCATCCCCGTGGCCGCCCAGCACAAAGCCGCGCACATCCTCCACAGACACGTTAAGCTCCTGGGCAATGAAGGTACAATAACGCGCTGTATCCAGCACGCCGGATTGCCCAATGACGCGGTTCTTAGGAAAGCCCAGCGTCTTGTAAGCTACATAAGTCATGGCATCCACCGGATTGCTCAGAATGATGACAATGGATTCGGGTGCGACCCGCTTCACATTCTCACAGACCGATTTCACGATGGAGGCATTCGTATTCACAAGATCATCGCGGCTCATGCCCGGCTTGCGCGCAACGCCTGCCGTAACAATTACAACATCGGAATCCGCCGCATCCTCATAGCTTGAGGTTCCCGTAATCTGGCTGCTGAACCTCAGCACAGGACCGGCCTCCAGCATGTCCAGCGCCTTGCCTTTGGTCGGGTTCTCAAGCTGGGGAATATCCAGCAGCACCACATCGCCGAGTTCCTTCTGGGCAATCATAAGCGCCGTGGTAGCACCGGTAGAACCGGCGCCCACGACAGTAATTTTATTGCGTTTGATGGCCACTCGTCATCCTCCTGAAAGATTGATCGGCTTACAGATGATTGATGATTTCGTCGGCAAACGCCGAGCATCTCAGCTCTGTCGCACCTTCCATTTGGCGGGCAAAATCATAAGTAACCGTCTTGTTGTTGATCGCTGTGCTCATCCCTTTATAGATCAGGTCAGCCGCTTCCTGCCAGCCCAGATGCTCCAGCAGCATTACCCCGGACAGGATCACCGAACCCGGATTCACTACGTCCTTGTCAGCATATTTCGGCGCAGTACCATGAGTAGCTTCAAAAATAGCATGCCCGGTAACATAGTTGATATTCGCTCCCGGAGCGATGCCGATGCCTCCAATTTGTGCAGCCAGCGCGTCGGACAAATAGTCGCCGTTCAGGTTCAGCGTAGCAATCACATCGAAATCAGTTGGACGGGTCAGCACCTGCTGCAGGGCGATGTCCGCAATCGCGTCTTTGATGATGATTTTGCCGGCCGCCTCCGCTTCCTTCTGAGCCGCATTCGCCGCAGCCTCACCGTCACGTTCCTTGATGGCATCATATTGGTTCCAGGTGAAGACATGCTCGCCGAACTCCTGCTCAGCGACCTCATAACCCCAGTTCTTAAACGCGCCTTCAGTGAATTTCATGATGTTCCCTTTATGAACCAGCGTTACGCTCTTGCGTCCGTGCTTGATGGCATATTCAACCGCAGAGCGGACCAGGCGCTTGGAGCCTTCCGAGGATACCGGCTTGATGCCGATACCGGATGTTTCGGGGAAGCGGATTTTGTTCACACCCAGCTCCTGCTGCAGGAATTCGATTACTTTCTTCACTTCGGCAGAGCCTTCCTTATATTCGATGCCGGCATAAATATCCTCCGTATTCTCACGGAAAATAACCATGTCCACCAGCTCAGGATGCTTCACCGGCGAAGGAACGCCGTCGAAATAGCGGACCGGACGCAGGCACACATACAGATCCAGCTCCTGGCGCAGCGCCACGTTCAGGGAGCGGATGCCTCCGCCGATTGGCGTAGTCAGCGGTCCCTTGATCGCCACAATATATTCACGGATCGCCTCCAGCGTATCATTCGGCAGCCATTCACCATATGTATTGAAGGCTTTTTCACCGGCAAACACCTCGTACCAGGCAATCTGCTTGGCACCGCCGTAAGCCTTGGCTACAGCAGCATCCAGCACCCGTTTGGAGGCTTTCCAAATGTCGCGGCCTGTACCGTCACCCTCAATGAACGGGATGATCGGATGATCCGGAACGAGCAGCTTGCCGTCTTCGATTGTAATTTGTTCGCCTTCTGTCGGCAGATCGTATTTTTCCAGTTTCAACATTTGTGGATATCCTCCTAAAAGTTTTGTGAGTTTGGTTTATATTTCATTCTACTAAAGGGGTATAGCGGCCCGCAAGGGCCGCTTTTATCTCTCGTCTACCGGAACGTACTTTTGTTCGGATAAACCTGTGTATTCCGCACGCGGACGAATGATGCGGTTATCTACATATTGCTCCAGAATATGTGCGGTCCATCCCGAAGTGCGGCTAATCGCAAAGATCGGCGTAAACAGCTCCCGGTCAATGCCAAGCTGCGTGTAAACCGAAGCCGAATAAAAATCCACGTTAGGCTTAAGTCCCTTCTGCCCTGTGATCAGCTCTTCAATCTTCACCGACATGTCGTAGAGCGTCGTGTCATTCTTCATCATTCCCAGCTCGTAGGACATCTTCATGAGATGTTTGGCGCGCGGATCGCCGTTCTTGTAGACACGGTGTCCGAAGCCCATCACCTTCTCACGGCGTTCCAGCTTGCCCCGGATATACGGCTCCACGTTATCCAGGCTGCCGATCTCCTCCAGCATCTTCATCACGGCCTCATTCGCCCCGCCGTGCAGCGGCCCCTTCAGTGCGCCGATTGCCGAAGTTACGCCGGAATAAATATCGGAGAGCGTAGCTACAGTTACCCGGCCGGCAAATGTGGAAGCGTTCAGCTCATGGTCGGCATGGAGTACAAGCGCGGCATCCAGCGCTTTGATGGATACGATATCCGGCTGTTTGCCCCACAGCATATACAGGAAATTCTCGGCAAGCGAGACGCCTTCCTTTGGCGCAACAGGCTCCAGACCTTTGCGTATCCGGGACAGTGCGGCGACCACCGTCGGAATCTGTGCCTGCAGCTTTACAGCCTTAGCTTCATTCGCTCCACGGCTCATGTCGTCTGCCGCCTCGTCATACAGAGCAAGGCTGGATACAGCCGTACGCAGCGCCGCCATAGTATTGGCTTCTTTGGGATACAGCTTCATTTGCGCGATTACCTGCTCCGGGACCTTGGCGAATGCGCTAAGATCACGCTGCAGCGCGTGCAGCTCGGGAGTCGTCGGAAGATTGCCGAACCACAGCAGATATGCGGTCTCTTCGAAGGTGGCATTTGCCGCAAGATCATCAATATCGTAACCACGGTAAGTGAGCACGCCGTCCACAATTGAACTGATCGAGGAGGTAGCAGCAACGATGCCTTCCAGTCCTTTAGTAGCTGTCATGGTATATCTCTCCTTTGCCAACAAGAGTATAAAAGCCGTTTTTAGCTCATGAAAACATTTACATTTCAAGGTATCATAATTATCAATAAATAGTCAAAATGAGCTCCCGCAGAGAATGCAACGAAATTTTGGCTTTGAACCTTTCATTATCATACCGGATTTTGACGGTTATGTGAACAACGTGGAAGCTTTGCACCGCATTAAATGATTTTATCGGAGAGATAGAAAAAAACTTCCGGCTGCTCTGATTCATGATTGCGCTTTCAGTTTATAAGGAGCGGCGTTCAACATCTGGTAGTCTTTATATCCAAGCTATGAATATATATAAGACGAGCCGTTTTTCGGGGCGCGTGCAGCCTTACCTGGAGGGGATAAATTGATGGACTCATTGGTATTAAAAAGAGTGCTGCGCGGCCTGTGGGTCGTCCTTGCCGCCGTGTCGCTGCTGCTTGCAGTATATATGCTGCTGCCGCTGGTCTACCCGCTGCTGCTCGCCTATCTGCTCGCTTACCTGATCCATCCGCTGGTGCTCATCCTCAGAGGCTTCAAGCTTCCGCACTGGCTGGCCGTATCCTTGTCGCTGCTGTTCTATATCGGGGGGACCCTGCTTGTACTGACCGCGCTGATTACAAGGCTTGTCAAGGAGCTGATCGTGCTGCTCCAGACCTTCGATCTTCACACCGATAAGTGGCGGGAGCTGCTGCTGTCCGTCAGCCGCAATGCCAGCATTCAAAATATTATTAACCAAATCAACCAGTTCTACCACGACAACCCGAATTATCACGCCACTATTGACAGCAATATCAGCCGGACTACAGAAACGGTGGGTCAGGCCGTGACGCAGCTCATCACCGGCTTCTTCAACATGATCCTGAAGCTGGTCTCCGCCCTGCCAAGCATAGGCACCATTCTTGTCGTCGTAGTGTTATCCGCTTTTTTTCTCAGCACCGGCTGGGAGCGGCATAATGCTAAACTGAATGCGCTTGTGCCCGCGCCTCTGCGAAGGCCGGTGGCCGATATTTGGGAAGGTCTGCGCAAGGCGCTGTTCGGCTACCTGCGGGCGCAGCTCGTGCTCATATCCATAACAGCGATAATTGTCATCATTGGCCTGCTGCTGCTGGGTGTGGATTCGGCCTTTGCCATCGGACTGACCATCGGAATAGTTGATCTGTTCCCTTATCTCGGCGTAGGCATTGTGCTGCTCCCTTGGGCGGTGTATTCCTACATGACCGGCAATCTGGCGCTTGGCATCGGGCTGTCGGTGCTCTATGCCGTGATCCTGATTACCCGCCAGGTGCTCGAACCGAAGGTGCTGGCCAGCAGCATCGGCCTTGATCCGCTCGCCATGCTGATCGGTATGTACGCCGGCATGCAACTATTCGGCATGCTCGGCCTTCTCCTCGGTCCGGTGATTCTGGTCATCCTCGACGCCTTCAACCGGGCCGGCGTCTTCCGCGCCCTGCGCAGCTACATCGTCAGCGGCAGGCTGCATTAGCTTCAAATGTAAAAAAAGAGCGTTCTACTGCAGAATCTGCATTAGAAACGCTCCACCTGAACCGGGAATTAGAATCTGCTGCACTTCCTGCAACAGAATTCAAGCGACACCCGGTATTCCGCAGATATCCCCGAATATGATTGCATAAACTGCAGCAGAATTGATTTTCAGCCCTAAAAGCGGGATGTCTATCCTGAAATAACGATGTCCGAACAGAGGACATTGTTATGGAAGCCTCGAATTTGGCGAAGCCAAATTGAGGGTCTTCTATGAAATTTCATCGTCTAAAGTGCCGCGACAGAGCGGCATGGATGTCTGCTGTATAAAATACAGCCTCATGCCCAAAATGTGCCTCATGCGCGGCGGCGCCTTCCTCTTACCAGCTTATCTGCGGTAAAAGGTGAAGGTGCCGTTTTTCATTTTTTTCTCAATCCACTTCAACAGAAAAACCCGGTACAGCGGCCGGGTCAGCGGAAACACCAGAGTAAAGCCGACGATATCCGTCACGAATCCTGGAAGAATCAGCAGCAGACCGCCAAAAAATATGCACAGGCCGTCCAGCATGGTCCGTCCCGGCACCTTGCCTTCCTCCATCTGCGTCCTGCTGTCCAGCAGCACCTTCTTGCCTTCGAACCTCATCATTAAGAAGCCGATTACGGAGGAAGCCAGCATGAGCAGCAGCGTTTTGGGCGCTCCCAAAAAACCTGCCACATAAATAAACCCGAATAATTCCACGGCTGGGATAATAAATAATGCAGCCCACAGCCATTTGCTTCTTATCATTCTGCTCCTCCTTCTTTCCTTAGCGCCATCGTTATGGCGTAAAACAATTCCGGCAGCACCCGGTCCAGTCGAACAGGCTTCCAGTCCATATTCAGCCACACATGGCTCGTTGAGCCGGTAACCAGCAGCTCTCCAGGCAACCGCTCTAGGCCCGTCGGCACGGGAAGCTCTGCAAGCGCAGCAGCATCTGAGCTCTTGCCCGCTTCCGGCTCTGCCAGCCTCCGGATTTCATATTCGTATACCACCCTCAACGCCGAGAAGGTCGTAAGCCGTGCATATACGGCAATAAGATCATCATAGCGCGCCGGACTTTTAAATTGCAAATCTGCAGACGTGACAGGCAGAAGCACCCCCATGCTCTCAAGCGTCCGGTAGGCAAAACCCAGCCCGCGGAACATCTCGGTGCGTCCAGTCTCAAACCAGCTCAAATAATTGGCATGATACACCACACCCATTTGATCGGTTTCCTGATAACGTACACGGAAGGCAGTGCCATGCCAGCGGCTGGTCAATACCGGATTACGTGATTCCATCTGTACATGCCCCTTTCTCTACTAACATTCTCCGGTACTACTTAAGCCCCGGTCCCCTTGGAAGCTACGGGCAGCGGAAGGCTGCCCCGCGTGCTTCGGGCTACGTAAAAAAGCAAAAGCGCTCCCACAGATGAGCTAAGCATGCAGGACAGATTCATCAGTCCCACACCGCCTTGCTCCAGCAAAATTCCGTTCAGCAGATTGCCCAGAACTCCCGCAAAGCCGGAGAACACAATATTGAACACGCTTTGGCCCGTAGCCTGCATCTCCGGCAATGTAATCTGAGACACATATTCGACCGCTGCGATATAAAAGAGCCCAAAAGACAAGCCGTGCAGCACCTGCACAGCAACCATCACTACAGGACTCGGAAAGGCGACCTGAATTCCCCACCGCAGCACATAGATCAGCGCCCCCAGCAGCAGTGTGCGTTCCCGTCCCAGCTTCCTGATGATCTTGGAGGCGTACAGCATGGAGGGAACGTTGGTTACAGAGGCGATGAAAAGCGCAATTCCGGCATAGCTCGTGGAGCCCCCGACAGATTGAAAGGCCAGCACAAAATATGTGCCAAAAGCCGTCATCGTCTGGTTCACCAAAAAGCTTCCGCCCAGAAAAGCCAAAAAGATCTTGTTGCCCAGCAGCTTCTTGATCCCGTTGGAGAACGACTGGCTCATCATGCGGTTCTCTTCGGCCTCCTTAGGCAGCGTAAGCGCAAAAATGACGGCAACGCCATTGAGGAGCAGATACGGCAGCCAGATCGTGGACACAGAAAAATGCGATACATACTGCGACCCCATAAAGGCGCCTACGGCCGCCCCTATGCTCATCATCATCCGAATGCTTCCATAGGTAGCCCCCGCCTGGTTCGCTGCTGCAATGGCGTAAGAATCGGCTATAGGAGCCTGTGTAGATGAGAAGATGGTTGCCAGCGTGTAGACGACCAGCAATAGGATGAAATATTCGGATTGATACAACGTAGCCAGCACCGCCGGGACAGCCACACTCAGAATAAGTACAAGCCGGGTCTGGTTATAACGGTCGGAAATGACGCCCCAAAGAGGCTGAATGCAGATTGCAATCAGTGTGCCCGTCGCCATCAGCATACCAATTTGGCTGCTGTCCAGTCCATTATGCTTCAAAAGAAGAGTAAGATACGAGCCAAACGAGCCGCCGGCGAGTCCCAAAAAAAGATAAAATCCGCGCAGATTAAGCATTTTCTTCATTTGTGCGATAGGTCCTCTCTATTCCTTTTTAACGGAATACCCATACTTCAAAACCATCTGCCGCATTTAATAGAGCAGCAAACTATAAATCCTTATATCGCAAAGGCGGTGGATCTGTGAGCAAAGCTGATCTTTCAAAGCGCACCCGGCCCTGTGTTACGGCTAAAGCCCATAAGAACAAAGCTCAAAGCACCGGATTCGGCTGGGTCTCCAGCAACTGGAGCGGATATGCCATCTCCGGTAAAAAGGGTACTTTCAGGCGAATATCCGGTGAATGGATTGTCCCTTTTGTCAAAGCCACTTCGGGGCCTACTTATTCCTCGGCCTGGATCGGCATCGACGGCTTCAAGAACAGCAATCTGATCCAGACGGGAACCGGCCATGAATCCGTTAACGGGGCAGTCCACTATTACGCCTGGTGGGAAATCCTCCCTGCTGCGGAAACGGTAATCCCGCTCCCTGTCTCACCGGGTGACCACATGCGGGCTTCCATCGCCAAGGAAAGCGGCGGCAAGTGGCGCATCACCCTCTGTAATCTCAGTAAGCAATGGACCTTCCGTACATTGCAGCGTTATACCGGACCGCACTCCTCCGCAGAATGGATCATGGAAGCTCCCCAGGTGGGAGGCAAGATCGGAGCACTCAGTAGAATGACTGCCACCAGATTCTTCTCCAGCCGCGTGAACGGCAAGAGCCCCAATCTGACGCCTGCCGACAGCGGTATCATGGTTCAGAATAAGATCACGGTAGCCGTGCCTGGCAGTCCTAATGCTAACGGTGATGCTTTTATCGTCAACCGCGTCTATCGTAAAGGAAAACCTCTGGCCCACTCCGGAAGCGCCATTTTTGTCCGGTCTTAATTGTACTTTCCTCAAAACTCTCAATTCAATATATAACAATTCCGAAATTAAAAACAGCCGCAAAACCATCCGGGTGCCGACTGACACATCGCCACAAAAGATGATTATGGGGCTGGCATAACAATTGACAGAGCAGCTTAACATTCAAAAAAAGCAATGGCATCTTGCACCATTGCTTTTTTGAATTCAGTCAAATATGGCAAAAAGCATTTTTCCGAAATTAGCCCGCAGGAATAGTTTCTACCTTCACCAGGTTAGTGGAGCCGGAGCGTCCGAGCGGGATACCTGCTGTAATGACAACAAGATCGCCGGCGCTAACCAGACCGGATGCTTTACCGCCTTTAACAGCAGTTTCCAGCAGCTCGTCTGTCGAAGTGGCTTCAAGTCCGTGAACCGGAGTTACGCCCCATACGAGAGCCAGTTGACGCATTGTTCTTTCTTGAGTCGTCACCGCGATGATCTGCGATTTAGGACGATATTTGGAAACCACACGTGCCGTGTGTCCTGTTACTGTTGAAGAAATAATAGCTTTAGCATTCAGATCCAGAGCCGAAATCGCTACGGATTGGCTGATCGCTTCAGTTACTGTTGTTTCTTGAGCAATTTGCTGCTTCATGAAGATTTCGCGGTGGTTCAGTGCGGATTCAGCTTTCTCAGCAATGCGAGACATTGTGAGAACAGATTCTACCGGATATTTCCCGGCAGCAGTTTCACCGGACAGCATAATTGCATCGGTTCCGTCAAAAATTGCGTTCGCTACGTCACTCGCTTCAGCGCGGGTAGGACGCGGGTTGCGCTGCATGGAATCCAGCATTTGTGTAGCTGTGATAACCGGTTTGCCGGCGATGTTGCATTTTTGAATCATCAGCTTTTGAGCCAAAGGCACATCTTCAGCAGGAATTTCCACGCCAAGGTCGCCGCGGGCAACCATCAGGCCGTCGGAAACTGCCAGAATTTCATCAAGGTTGTCAACACCTTGCTGGTTTTCGATTTTGGAAATGATTTGGATGTGGGAAGCGTTGTGCTTCTCAAGCAGTGCACGGATTTCCTGAACGTCGCTGGCTTTGCGAACGAAGGAAGCGGCGATAAAATCAATGTCCTGTTCGATCCCAAAAATGATATCGTTGGTGTCTTTTTCCGTAATGCCCGGCAAGGAGATGGCAACTCCTGGTACGTTAACGCCTTTTTTGCTCTTGATTGTACCACCGTTAACAATGCGGGTCTTGATTTCTGTGCCTTGAATGTCAACAACGGTAAGTCCGATAAGACCATCGTCGATGAGGATAGTCGAGCCTACTTGAACATCGTTAGGAAGGTCGCTGTACGTGATAGAGATACGGTTTTGGTTGCCAAGGATTTCTTCCGTAGTCAATGTCAGGTACTCATCCTGAACCAGTTCAATCGGTTCTACTTCCAACTTGCCTGTGCGAATTTCTGGACCTTTGGTGTCGAGCAGAATAGCAACAGTCTTTCCAAGCTCCTGGGAAGCCTGACGGATCGTTTTGATCCGGTTGCCGTGCTCTTCAAAATCGCCGTGGGAGAAGTTCAGACGGGCTACATTCATACCGGCCAAAATCAATTTTTTGATGTTCTCCAACGATTCGCTAGCAGGACCAATCGTACATACAATTTTACTTTTCCGCATTAGGTTTTCCTCCGTTTTTTCGTTCTCTCTGTCTCACTTTTTCCAACTACAAAATCTACTATAAGGCTTGTCGTTTGCATAGGAACTTTATCACATGAACCTTTAACTGCGCCCTTATGAATATTACTGCAACTTGGGCACAAAATCAATGTTGAAGCGTCTTTTCATTGTAAATTTAAGTCGAATTTTCAAAGAATGCGCACAAATTAAAATAACCCCGCAGGTTGCACGGGATTATTTCCAAGCTAATAAATGTATGCCGCTTCCAGTTTCAATGATGGACTAAAAAAGCAGATTTATGTGTGAAAGTGCAAACGAATACAGCCTCAACTTTGTAAAATACCGGGCCTATTCGACGCTCTGCACTTCTTCTTCCTGTTCTTTATCTTCTGCGGCAACGAGCTCTGTTTCGCCCTCGGCAAACTTACCGATTTTGCGGAATTTCAGATAACGGTCCTCTTTGAGTTCAGCACAGTCCATCGCGGACAGCTCCTGCAAATGACGCCATACGGCATCCTTGATTGCTGCCGCCGTCGCCTCGTAATCACGGTGGGCGCCGCCTTTCGGCTCAGGCACAATCTCCTCGATGACTTCCATATCCAGCAGGTCGGCTGCCGTAATCTTCATGGCTTCTGCAGCTTGCTCTGCCTTGGAAGCATCCTTCCACAGGATAGACGCCGCCCCGTTCGGGGAGATTACCGAATAAATTGCATGCTCCAGCATGAGTACACGATTGCCTACAGCCAAAGCCAGCGCTCCGCCGCTGCCGCCTTCGCCGATCACAATAGAGATCACAGGGACGGCAAGCTGGGACATCTCATACAGGTTTCTGGCAATCGCCTCGGACTGGCCTCTTTCCTCTGCCGTATTGCCGGGGTAAGCCCCCTTGGTGTCAATAAAGGTAATGATCGGACGGCCGAACTTCTCGGCCTGCTTCATCAAACGAAGCGATTTGCGGAAGCCTTCAGGATGCGCGCTGCCGAAGAAACGAGCAATATTGTCCTTCGTATCCTTGCCGCGCTGCTGGCCGATTACGGTTACGGGAACTCCGTTCAGCTTGGCAATTCCGCCAACTACAGCAAGATCATCACCGAACAGACGATCGCCATGCAGCTCAATATAGTCAGTAAAAATCAGCCCCATCAGATCAAGCGAGGTGGGACGGCTGTGATGCCGTGCCAAATGCATCTTCTGCGAAGGCGAAATATTGGAATAAATCTCATCCTCTAGCACGCGGTAACGTTCTTCGAGCCGGGCAATCTCATCGCTGAAATCAATCCCCTTCTCATCGCCGAACTGCTTCAGCTCAGCAATCTTCTTGCGCATTTCCAGTAGAGGCATTTCAAAAGGCAACTCTCCCGCCAACCTAAAATCCCCCTTTCACGTCATGCAGGTCAAGCAGCCTGGTCAGTGTGGCGCGCATTTCCTTGCGGTGCACCACGAGATCAAGCTGTCCGTGCTGAAGATTAAATTCAGCAGTCTGGAAGTCCTCAGGAAGCTTCTGGCGGATCGTCTGCTCAATGACAATTCTGCCGGCAAAACCAAATACGGCTCCCGGCTCGGCAATGATAATATCGCCCAGACTGGCAAAGCTCGCCGATACACCGCCCGTGGTTGGATCGGTAATCACCGAAATATACAGTCCGCCCACCTCGCCAAACCGGGCGAGCGCCGCGCTTGTCTTGGCCATCTGCATCAGGCTCAGAATACTCTCCTGCATCCGTGCTCCGCCGGAAGTCGAAAAGATCAGCAGCGGGAGTCTCTTCTCGGTGGCTTCTTCCACCGCGCGGGTAATCTTCTCGCCCACAACTGAGCCCATACTGCCGGTAAAAAATTCAAAATTCATCACAGCCACAATGACCGGATGGCCGCCAATGGTGCCTTGTCCCGTAATTACAGCATCAACCTGTCCGGTTTTGGACTGCTGCTGCTCCAGCTTCGATGCATAGCCGGGAAACTGCAACGGGTCTACGGATGCCATAGCGCTGTCAAACTCAACAAACCCTTCCGGGTCCAGCGTCATTGCGATCCGTTCCGAAGCGTTCAGCCGCATATGGTGGCCGCAGGAAGGGCATACCTTCAGGTTCTTCTCCAGCTCCTTGCTGTACTGAATCGTTCCGCATTTACTGCATTTGCTCATTAAGCCCTCGGGAATCTCCCGTTTGGGGCGTTCACCTTCCGCTGCTCCGCCGCTCCGCTCCAGACGTTCTGAAGGAATAGTCGCGTACTTCCGTTTTTTCTGAAACAAATCTTTGAACAAGGATCGCACCTCTTCAGCCGTTTATTTGCGCATTCAGCAGCTTGCCGCTGTCATCACTGCTCACTTTGATAAACATTCAGGGATGCAGAATCAGATTAAGGACTTCCTGCACTTCTTCAAGCTCACCCGAAGGAACCAGAATCTCAAACTGCTGCTTGGACATATTGACCGGACGGCATTTTATCAGAAAGCCTTCTTCCGTAAGCTTGCTCTGAATCATATCCGCCACTTTGGCGGTCGGAGCTATATAAATTACCGTCCACATGCCTTGCAAAGCCTCCCTAATCTTAATTCCCAGCCGTATCCCGTATGATGGAATCATGATAACACAGTTTTCTTTTTTCCCGCAACAGGAGCGGAGTGAAGGAACAAGGGCAGGAGGCTGCATTCAGCGGTTCCGGTCCATTCAATTATTCCGTGCCGGCGCTATATGGATATACCTTGGCCCCCTCATGCCCGTGCGCGATTCTGGCCGATGCCGCCGCTGCGATTCCGGCAACAAGATCGTCCAGGAATACGTGAATGCCTCCCTTATCCGCGTTCAGCTTGCCGATGATTCCAAGCTTTATTTTGTCAAGATAACCGAAGCCTGTCAGCCCGATCATTCCGTATACCCCCGTGATGCCGAGCGCCAGGGTCTCGTCCGCGCCATACAGCGATTCATCCGCCTCCATCACCGCCTGCAGCGGCTGGGGAAGAAGCTTCTTCTCCGCTAATTCGTCGAGTGCGACGCCAGTCATGAGGGTGTACTGGACCTCTCTTTTGCCAAGGACCGACTGTACACTCTCCAGGCATTCATCCTGCGTTAATTCGGCATAATAGACCGACTGCAAAATATATACGATCTCAGCAATGGACGCCAGCGACACTCCCCTGCGCTCCAGCAGCTCCGCTGCCATTTGATATGACATGGTAATCTTCCCCTTTCCGCACGGGACAATGCCCTGTGGTTTCCTAATGTATGCGGAAAGGGGTGGAAATGTTCTTACTTTATTCTTACTGTTCCAGCCCCCATCATCGTCTCGATGGCCGCGGTCAGCTCCTCCGAGGGCTTGATCCGGTAGCCGTCGCTGAGCGCCAGCAGCCGCTGGTCGCGCTCGTAGAACAGCAGGGTAGCTGCCGGGCCCGGATGGCGCTGCAGCAGCGCCTGGAGGCGCGACAGCAGCGCCGGGTTCTCGGCGGCCAGCGTGATCTTGATAAAGACACGCTGGCCGCTCTCCGCTGCGCCAGGAGCAGCGGCCGTCTGCGCCGCGGATGGCACAGACGCGGCGGACGTGGACGCCGCAGGCGCGGGCGCCGCCGCGCGCGGCGCAGTGGCAGGCGCAGCGGCTCCGCCGGCTGCGCCGCTGCGGGAGGCGCCGGGGCTGCCGGCGCCTGTCCGCGCTGCCGGAGCGCCGCCGGGCGCTCCGGCTGTGGCCGCCCGGCCCGCGCCTGCGGCCCGGGCGGCGGCTGCGCTGCGGCGCTGCAGCAGGCCGCGGAGCGTGTCCGCGCCAAGCGGCGCGACCTCTTCGGCCAGCAGCTTGAAGCCCTCGTCCTCCTGCTGCACCTTGGCGCGCAGGGCCAGCAGCGCGCCCTTCACAATCAGGGCGCGGCTGCGTTTCCACACCTCGGGGAAGAGCACGACCTCGCAGCGCTCGATCTGGTCTTCCCATTCCACGAAGGCCATCGCCTTGCCGGCCTTCGTCGTGATTTCCTTGACGGACACGACCATGCCCGCTGTCACGGCCTGGCTCTCGTCCGCCGCTTCGCCCAGATCCATCAGCCGCTGCATCCCCGGCTCCTCCAGCAGCTCCGCGGCATCGTCAAGCGGATGCCCGGACAGATAAAGCCCGAGCAGCTCGCGCTCCAGTTCGAGCTGCTGGGTGACCGTGAAATTCGGGATATCCGGGTAGCGGATCTCCCAGTTCGGCGTTTCTATCAAATCGTCGAAGAGCTGAATCTGCAGCTCGTCGCGTTCCTTGCGCCACTTCGTTGCGGCTTCCACTGTCTCATCCAGCATCGCGAGCAGTTGTGCCCGGTGTCCGGGCAAGCGGTCTAAAGCCCCGGCCTGCAGCAGAGATTCTATGACGCGCTTGTTGCAGACGCGCAGATCCACGCGGCGGCAGAAGTCAAGCAGGCTGTCGAACGGACGCTCCCTGCGCACCTCCATGATGTTCTCCACAGCAAGTGTGCCGACATTCTTGACCGCCGCCAGTCCAAAGCGGATATGTCCTGTGCCTTCACCCGGAACGGGAGTGAACAGCACACCGCTCTCGTTGACATCCGGCGGCAAAACGCCGATGCCGCTGCGCCGGCATTCCAGCACATATTCCGCCACCTTGCGGTGGACGCCCATCACGGCGGTCAGCATGGCCGCCATGAACTGCACGGGATAATGGGCCTTGAGGTAGGCCGTCTGGAAGGCCAGCACGCCGTAAGCCGCAGCATGGGCGCGCGGAAAACCGTAGTTGGCGAAGCGCACGATCATATCATAGACGGCATTGGCATCCGCCTCCGTATAGCCCATCTGAAGACTGCCCTGCACGAAGTGGCCGCGCTCCTTGTCCAGCGTCTCCCGCTTCTTCTTGGAGACCGCACGGCGCAGCAGATCCGCTTCACCGAGCGAGAAGCCGGCCATCCGTGAGGCGATCTGCATAATCTGCTCCTGATAGACGATAATGCCGTAAGTATCATCCAGAATTTGCTTCAGATCGGGATGCGGATACTCCACTTCAATCTGGCCATGCTTGCCTGCGATATATTTAGAAATGAATTCCATCGGGCCGGGACGGTACAGCGCCACCACGGAGACGATATCCTCGAAGCCCGTGGGCTTCATATCCTTCAGCACCCGCCGTACCCCCGCCGACTCAAGCTGAAAGACGCCGGTCGTTTCACCCGCTCCCAGCATCTCGTACGTCAGCGGATCATGGTCGGGAATGCTGCGGAAATCAGGCACACCGCCGGTCATTTCCCTGATCCAGTTCATGCAGCGCTCGATAATCGACAGGGTGCGCAGCCCGAGAAAATCCATCTTCAGCAGCCCGATGCTCTCCAGATGCTCCATCGAATACTGGGTCAGCGCCGTGCTCTCGTTGCCGGCCTGCAGCGGCACGTTATCGGTCAGCGGCCCCTTGGAGATCACAACCCCTGCCGCATGGGTCGATGCGTGGCGGGGCATGCCTTCAACCTTCATCGCCATGTCAAGCAGGTCCCTGATCTTCGGGTTGCTCTCGTACAGCGCCTTCAGCTCCGCGCTCTCCTCCAGCGCCCGGGTGATGCTGATGCCGAGATACCCCGGAATCAGCTTCGCTGCCTTGTCCACCTCGTTATAGGGCAGATTCAGCACACGCCCTACGTCCCGAACAGCGGCTCTTGCCGCCATCGTTCCGAAGGTGATGATCTGCGCCACATGCTCCTTGCCGTATTTATCCACCACATACGCGATAACCTCGTCGCGCCGCTCATCGCTGAAGTCGATGTCGATATCCGGCATCGTAATGCGCTCCGGGTTAAGGAACCGCTCAAAGAGCAGATTGTACTTCAGCGGGTCCACATCGGTAATCCGCAGACAGTAGGCGGTCAAGCTGCCGGCGGAGGAGCCTCTTCCCGGACCTGTAACGATTCCCTGCCGGTGACAAAAGGCGATGAAGTCCCAGACGATCAGAAAATAATCGCTGAAGCCCATGTTCTCAATAACGCCCAGCTCATAGGCCAGCCTCGCCCCGGCGGCATCCCTCTCTTCCCGGGAGGACCAGCGCGGCGTGTCCGCATAGCGGGCCTCCAGCCCGCTCCAGCACAGCTCGCGGAGGTAGGTCGCGGCATCTTTTCCCTCCGGCAGCGGAGAATAGGCCGGCAGGATATGCTCACCGAAGGTCAGCTCCAGATTGCACTTCCCGGCAATCACCGCTGTATTGGCAATCGCCTCAGGCACATGCGGGAACAATGACGCCATTTGCTCTCCGCTCTTGAGGAACAACTGCTCTGTTCCGATCTTCAGGCGCTCCTCGTCATCGACGGTCTTGCCGGTGCCGATGCAGATCAGCACGTCCTGAACCTCGGCATCCTCCTTGGCGAGATAATGAACATCGTTCGTGACCACCAGCGGAATGCCGCATTCGGCCGCCAGAGCGATTAACTGCGGGTTGACCCGCTTCTGCTCAGGAATTCCATGATCCTGCAGCTCCAGGTAGAAGTCCTCGCCAAAAATCGCCTTGTACCGCAGCGCTGCCCTGCGCGCCTCTTCTTCCCGCCCATTCAGTAGATGCTGCGGCACCTCGCCGCCGAGACAGGCGCTGAGGCAAATGATACCCTCCGCATGCGCGGCCAGGGCTTCCATATCAATGCGCGGCTTGTAGTGCTGTCCCTCCAGATGGCCGATAGACACGAGACGCATCAGGTTTTTGTATCCGGTCTCATTCTTGGCGAGCAGAATCAAATGGTAGATGGGCTGGTCCTTGCGGCTGCCCCGCTCCCGGCGGGAGCCTGCCGTCAAATAGGCTTCACAGCCGATAATGGGCTTGATGCCGCTGGCCTTGCACGCTTTATAAAAGGGGATGGCTCCGTACATCACTCCATGATCCGTAAGCGCAAGCGATGTCATGCCGTATTCGCCGGCCCGGCGCACCAGGTCCGTAATGCGCGCCGCCCCGTCCAGTAAACTGTATTCGCTGTGCACATGCAAATGCACGAAAGGGCTCATACCCCCACTTCCCTTCAGGTTCCAAAATCAAAGCATAAGATGTAACTATTTTATCATATTAGAGGGGGAGCCGCCCATAGAATGAAGAAAGAGCACAAGGACAGGCTGAGTCAAGAGCGGCCTGGTTCGGAAAGGGGCCTTGATTATGAATGTTTTTTTGAGCAAAGCCGTTCTCGATTTCTTCATTGCCTTCGGGATTGTGCTGGGAGGAGCGATGCTGGGCGGCATGGGGGCCGTGGTCTCGCTGCAGCCGCCGACACAAACCATGCTGGATGTGGCCGACCGGATCAAAATCTGGGCGCTTGCCGCGGCGGTCGGCGGAACCATCGACCCGATGCGGGTCATTGAGAGTAATATGCTGGGCGGCAATCTCTCTCCCGCTATCAAGCAGGTTCTCTACCTGGTCTTCGCCTTCCTGGGAGCCCATATGGGAAGCGAGCTGGTCAAATGGGTGTGCGGCAAGGGGTGAGCAGGCCATGAGGGTTCCACCGTTTCGGTATTACCGCCGCTTTTCGCAAATTTCCGCAATATTCGTATTAGGGATGGTCGTGGGCAGCATCATGTACAATGCGGTGTTTCATATGGGATACAATGTGCTGTGGCAGAACAATTTGGACATGCGCATGCAGATCGAGCAATACCAGAAGGACATTCAGACGCTCAAGAAATACAACAACACCTCCACTGTTATCCGGGAAATCAAGCTCCGCACGGAGGACAGCAGGGCCGAGGAGGACACAGCCGAGCTAGACCCCGTAACCTTGAAGGAAATCATCAGCCGCATGAGCAGCGACCTGGAGCCTATGCGCGGGCGCAGCATGTTCGACATTGACAGCGACGGCAAGCTGGCCCGCCTGCTGCTGGACGGCAAAATTTATACCGTGCGCGAGAAGGAATATTCGGTTCGAATCCGCACCATGCTCGTCATGGAGGGCGTGCTGCAAATTTGGGTCGAAATCAGTCCCTATAAACGCAGCTAAGGACAATCGTGGTACAATAGCTTACAGATAACGGCTTTTTTACATTTGCTAAAAGAAGCTGCCTGTCCATGATTCTGCTGATCAAGTATTTCAGAGCGCAGGACCCTCTGGAAAAAGGCATCACACGCTCTGTTATGAACATCATGCCCGGCGGCATGCTACTATCGCTCTGCCTAATCTGCATGTTTACGTTCCGCGGCTCCACAAGCAAGGTCATTGTCGAGGCGCTTTTTCTGCTGCTTGGGGCGTTCAACATCTCCGGGTAACCAATTAAGAGGAGGAAATGCAGTGAAACTCGATTTGTCCCGCAGTAATCTGACTTCTTTGCCGGCAACAGCTTATTCCCTGAGTGAGATTGCGGATTTGAATCTGTACGAGAATCATTTTGACAGCATCCCTGAAGAGATTTTCCAGATGTATGGCTTAGAAGTCTTAAACCTTTCAGCTAACGGGCTCACAAGCGTTTCTCCCCAGATCAAGGCACTAGCCAAGCTCAAAATGATAGATTTTGGCCATAATCAAATAGAAGCCATTCCACCGGAAATCGGCAGCCTGGCGCATTTGGAGGACTATCTTTATCTTCATAATAATTTGATTCAAACGGTACCCGCAGAAATCGGGAAGCTAGACAAGCTTAAATATTTGAATCTCAGCGATAATCCTATTAACGAATTGCCCGGTGAAATTGGCAGTCTTTCCAAACTGGTAGAGCTACGTGTGATGAATACGCAATTAAGCGCATTACCCGAAGCTTTCGGCGGTCTGACCCATATTCGGGAGCTGCATCTGAGAAATAACCGGCTAACCACACTCCCGGAGATGTTCGGCCAGTTAACGAAGCTGCGGGTGCTGGATGTTGAGGACAACCAGTTGATTCAGATTCCTGTATCGCTCGGCGGGTGCAAGAGGCTACGAAGGCTGAACTTGAGAAATAACCGGCTGACTGCTCTTCCTGAGAGCCTCGGAGGACTTGCTAATTTATTGGAGCTGGATTTAAGAAGCAACGGCCTGCTGGAAATCCCCGAATCCCTGCTGGAAATCAAGGGGCTTGAACGCTTGGATCTGAGGTGGAATCACGGGCTGAACGTTCCCAATTGGCTGCACAAATTAGAGGATAACGGCTGTATTGTTTATTTGTAATTTACGGCATTGCACAAAGAAGACTATTCCCTGCTCAGCGGCCTGGAATAGTCTTCTTTGTGTGTTCATTTGCTGACGCCGTCAGTTGTGGTCAATCGACTGCAGCATGAGTACAGCCTTGGCTACCAGGGTATCCAAATGGCTGATTTCTATCTCCAGCTTGCAGGTGCGGCGGCTGATTTCCAGCAGCTTCGGCATCACAATGACCGAATGCTCAATCTGCACCGGCCGGATAAAATAGGTGGACATATTGTCAAGCACATAATCGTTGCCTGTAAGATCCTTGGCCGCCCTGAAAGCGGAGAGGGTCATCAGGGTAGACAATACGCCCTCTGAAATGGTTCCGAGGTCCGTCGCCATCTGGGGCGTAATGAAGCCGTGAAAAAAAAGTCTGCCTTCCTCATCCCGCTCGTCGGCAAAGCCATTCCAGATCAGATGGTCGAACATTTCTCCGAGCTGCGGCTGGTTGCTGACATCACGCAGGCTCTGCAGCACCTCTCTGCGGGTGAGCGAGCCGACCAGCTTGCGGTTGCGGTCGACAATCGGCAGGAAGTCGATGCCCTCCCACATCATGATCTGCGCCGCCGAAGCCAGCGAGGTCTGCAGTGCCGCGGTGATCGGGCTGCGGACCATGGCCTTCTCGATGCTCTGCCCTTCGCCAAACTCCTCCACATCGCGGCGGCCCACGATGCCAATGACCCGGTTCCACTCATCAGTAACCGGAAAGCGCTGCTCTCCGCTGTCCAGCGAGAGCTGCCGCAGCTCGCCGGCCGTGCTGGTTATTTTCAGCGTATTGAGGCGGGGCTTGCTGTCTACAATATCTTCAACCAGCATGATTTTCTTCTTGATCAACCGGTCAAAAATCGCCCGGTTAATCATCGAAGCTACGGTAAACGTATCATGCCGGGAGGAAATTACAGGCAAATCCAGCTCGTCGGCCAGCGCTTTCACCTCACGGCTTGTCCCAAAGCCCCCGGTGACAAGCACCCCCGCGCCCTGCTCCAGTGCAAGCGAATGCGCATCATCGCGGTTGCCCACAATCAGCAGGCTGTCCGCGTCGATATAGCGGACCATGGCATCAACCTTCATCGCTCCGATCACATATTTATGAAGATGCTTGTTCAGCCCGTTCACACCGCCAAGCACATGGCCCTCTACAATATCGACTACATCGCCGAAGGTAAGCTGGTCGGAGATATTGCGCGGCTTCTTCTCCACCCGGACTGTACCAATCCGCTCCTTTGTAATAACGATGCCAAGGTTCTCCGCCTCCTTCACCGCACGGTACGCCGTGCCTTCGCTGACACCCATTTCCTTCGCCAGCTTGCGGACGGAAATCTTGGTCCCTACCTTCAGGCTTTCGATGTGCTGCAGCAGTTGTTCATGTTTTGTGATATTATCCCCTTGACCTTCCAACTGTTACACCCCCATGCTCCGATCTGTACTACTCTGTACCCATTATACACGGTGGGAACCGCTGAATACAACAGCCTTCACCGCTATTATAACGCCGGACAAGAGCAAAGCCGCGACTCTCCGTCAGCGGGAGGATCGCGGCTTCGTGGAACAGACTATAACGGGATAGTTGCAGGCAGCGGAACAGCCGGCATGGCTTGCTAGGGAGCTATTGCTTGCCGGTAACCGCAGCCACTACATCATCGACGATGCGGCCTTCGGCAATCGGCCCGGAAGACATCCACGTTCTGGCCGATACCTTGTAGAAATGCTTCTGCTTGACGGCAGGCATCACTTTCCATACCTGCAGCTTCTCCACCTCTGATTGGGCTGCAACTTCCTTCTCGTAATCCTCCTGAGAGCTGATTGATCCGCCGTAAATAGCGAACACATAATCTGCTGTAATATCAGGAAGCTTCTCCAGGGAAGTGTTGATTCCCCAGTCGTCCTCTGCCGTCTTCTGGAATTCGGCTACACTCGCATCCGCCCTGAACCCAAGCTTGTCGTAGAGCAGCGGCATGAAGCTGGGGAAAAACACCTGCAGGTCCTTATCCGATGGGCGGATATAGATAACGGACTTATTGCTTCCGACAGCAGAAGTAATCTCTGCCTTCGCAGCAGCAATCTTATCTTCGCTTGCCTGAATGACTTCCTGCGCTTTGTCTTCCAGCCCAAGTGCCTGGCCGATAACCTTAATGGATGACTTCCAATCATCTGGAGTGAAGGCAATCGTCGGTGCGATCTTGCTCAGTTCCCCGTAGCCCTTGTCATCCGTATAGTATTTTTGAAGCACAATCAAATCCGGCTGTGCCGCAAGGATAGCTTCCAGATTGAGCGTAAGATCCGCCTGGCCGGACATCTGAATGTTCTTCTCTTTTAACTCGTTGTACAGGTAGAAGCCGTCGAAACCGTAGGCATACACCAACGGTACATCCAAGGACAGCATAACATCCTCCAGACCGATAACGGCAATACGCTTCGGATGCAGCGGAACCTCCGTTTCCCCGTAGGCGTGCTTGACGATTTGCATGGCGGGCTCCGCCGCAGGGGCTGCAGGAGAAGCGGCTCCGGTCTCCGCCGGGGCTGTGCTGCCGGTTGCGCTGTTGTTATTGCCGCAGGCGCTCACGACTAACCCCATAAGCATCAGGAGCAGCAGCGCCTTAGAACTCAGGATTTTGCCGAAACGGCCGGCTGTTGTATTTACAAGCATGGTTTCCCCTCCAGGACGTTATGTTGAGAATCATTCTCACTGGAGTAATTATAAACACTAATGCACCAAGAAAGAATATATAATCGTGCCGGATTTCACTATTTATAGAGCACGAAATACTAGTTTCAGCTCATTCAGCAGTTGCCTGTGGCGGTTCGCCGTATACTCAAGATACGGCTCGCTGAGCCAGGCATGCCCTGGGGCCAGGTATACATTTCCGCTTCTGACCGCCTTCAGGCTGTTCCAGTCCGCAGATTGCCGCAGCCGCTCCCATCCGGCCTGTGTCTGCCGTTCCTTCGCCACGCTCACGAGCAGCGCATCCGCCTCCAGTGTCAACAACTGCCCAGCCTCGATATACTCTGTGAACTTAACTTCCCCGACACCGCGGGCAGCGCCGATCCGGAGGTCATCATACAACACCGTGCCCGCGCGCCTCCCCCACAGCATGATGCCTTTCGGGGAGAGTGACAGAATTGCAAGCCTGCTCTCCCGCAGGCTGCCCGGAAGGTTCCGGCGCACCGCCTCAGCTTCTTCATCGTAACGGGCCAGCCAGCGCTCCCCTTCCTTTTCCCTGTCCAGGAACCCCGCGGTATCCCTCAGATGGCTTCTCCAGTCATCCTCATGCCACTTCAGGAACAGTATCGGCGCAATGGAACGGAGCTTCTCCTTCTCCTCTTCGGGAATCATCTCGTCCAGCGCGACGATTCGGTCCGGCTTCGCCCGTTCCAGAGCCAGCCGGTTAAAATCATAATCGTGGCTCAGCGGCACCTTGACGTCAAACCGGTATCTGCGGAAGTAATCGTCGCTCCAGGTCTGATCCATGGGGGCGGCGTAGGGAATCATTTGCAGCGTCAGCAGATGGCCAATGTTGGGCCAACTGTAGGCGGCCGTCCTGCACTTCCGATTCAGGGAATACAGTCTGGGCGGAATACCCACCTGCTTTTTGAACTGGCTGCTGAAATATAGCGGGTCCTTGTAGCCGACCGCATCTGCCACTTCTCCGGGCGTCCCGCCGGCCTCCAATAATCGTTTGGCTTCATTGGTACGCTGCTCCGTTAGAAATTCCATAGCACTCTGCCCGAAGCGTTCCTTGAAGGAGCGCATGAAATAATACCGGCTCATGCCCGCCTTCTCCGCCAGCTCCTCAATCGTGACTGCTTCCCCGAAATTTGTCTTTATATATTGAAAAGCTTTCTCCAAAGCCGCTTCGTTCTGCTCCTTCCGTCTGAAGCATATATACAGCAGCTCCTGAAAACCTGCATGGCTGATGAACCGCTCCGCGGGATCGCCGGTGTTCCAGTGGTCCATGATTTTCCCGCAATATGTCAGAGCGGAGGCGTTCGCAGGAACGGCGAACCGCTGCCAAGCTGCCATCGCGTTTACAATCTGTGTGGTGTCAGCTCCTGCGCCGGTAAGCTCAAATGACATCCGGTACAGTATGCGTGCTTCGCCGTAGTCAAAGTCCAGCTCCACCCGCTGCCCCGGCATCACATAAGACACAGCATTGGGCACCAGCGGATAAGGCAGCCCATCAAGAACCAGCCGGCCGGGCGGACCGTCTATGGCAAGCAAGCAGTGGGTGGGAGCAGCCGTATCGAGCAGTACATGCGGCCCGCTTACGGTCTCCCGGCTGCAGTCCTGCATCCGGAAGGAGACTCGGTCCAACAGCTCTTGAACTGCCAGCTCATACTCCCGGTCGAAATTGTGATCCATATCCATGATCCCCCCTTGTCTATCGCAATCTATCGAAATGATTTTAATTGATAATAATTATCACCGTCAATTTTTTCCCGCCACCAACAAGCAAAAGGCGCTTCACACTACCGTTTCCGGCCGAATGGAGCACCCTGGGCTGAGCAGCCGATTTTTTCATCGTCCGCTCCAGTATTTTCCTAAAGTCTTTGCGAGACTCTTGCATCTTCATTCCACTTGCCCTGCCACTGCTCCAGCTTAGCTTTGCGGACCGCCTCAAGCCGCTTCTGCTTCTCTTCATCCACCCCAATGATGAAATGCAGGTGCGAGGCGATGACGAGAAAGGCAAAAATGCACCAGACCACACCGAAGCCCAGCGCCCAGCTTGGTCCGCCCTGAAAAGACAATTGCGGCAGAGCGTAGAGAAGCATGGCCAGCGCCGCCAGCATGTAGACGACGTGCTTGAATTTGTTTCTTTTTTTCATAGATGACAGCTCCTTCTCTCTCAAGGGTTGTTCAATTGAATCTATATCTCTACTCTATGAACAGGCTGCCGGAATTATGAGACAAGCCGGGAAAAAATATGGAAAGTGTAGGCTTGGGCATAGCAGGAACGGCTGCGATGTGAGATGATGGAGGCATTTCAGGGAGGGATTTTATTTGAATAACGCATATAACCACTCAGAGTACATTATCCGTAAAAAGGTGTTCTCTATCATGGGAGCCAAGCTCCATATCTACAATAGCTCGGAGGAGCTTGTGCTGTATTCGCAGATGAAAGCGTTCAAGCTGAAGGAGGACATCGCCCTTTATACCGATGAGACCATGACCAAAGAGCTGCTGCGCATCAAGGCCCGGAATGTGATTGATTTCAGCGCTACGTATGACGTGCAGGATTCAGAGACCGGTGAACATCTTGGCTCTCTGCGCCGCAAAGGGCTCAAATCCATCGTGAAGGACGAGTGGGTGCTGCTGGACAGCAGGGATACCGAAATCGGGTTGATTAAGGAGGACAGTACGGCGATGGCGCTCCTGCGGCGTTTTATTACACTGATTCCGCAGAAATATAATATTGAGCTTGGGAACACCACCTTTCCCGCCTTCCGTCAGAACTTCAATCCCTTCGTCACCAAAATTATCGCCGACTTCTCCGAGGACCGCAAAGGGCTGCTCGACCGCAGACTTGGTCTGGCCGCCGGAATTCTGCTCTGCGCTGTGGAGGGCAAGCAGGAATAGGGCGGGCGACGCGTCTACTCTGATTTGTCGCTGACACAACAGGAGGGTGCTCCAGCAGCCAAATGGCTGAGGGACACCCTCCTGTTGCTTGCGCACGGCTTGTACCATCCGTACAAATGGCGAAGCCTATTGTGCGCCGCCGTACATCTCCGATAAGCTATCGGTAATAATTTTGTTCACATCCTCAATGACCACGCTGAGACGGCGTTCCGCATCGAACAGGCGGCGGATGCCTAAGTTCAGGTTCAGCACCTCAAACAGCTTCTCCATTTGCTCCATTTCCTCCTGCGGCGGCATCTCTCCGTTCATCATCCGCTGCTGCAGCTCAATCTGGTTCTGCCGGAAGTTATCCAGCATCCGCTTGCTCTCCTGGTCCGCCTCAATCACCTTCATCGCGTTTCTGATATCCGTTACCTCACTGCTGTCCTTGATGGCCCGCGCCAATTCATGCGCCTTATCAATTACGTTCATTATTATTCCTCCTAAAATTTGGTTCACATCCCCTTATGCGGGTTCACTCCGAAAACATTTGCTTTTGTTCTTTCCAAACGAGAGATTTAATCCGTCCGGAACGGCTTTTTGAAGAGTAGGTCAATCACCAAGGGTCAGATGTCTCCATATGATGAATGATATGTAATTCTTAAGCTTCATATTGCCGGCATCATGCTGCCTACCGGAAGGAGATCCAAGATGTCTAAGCTCAAGATCCCGGTCCAAACGGTCCACTCGGGCATCCTGCAGGAAAACACTGTAATGCTTGGCGACAAATCAATGAAGAGGCTCAAAATACCGGCAAACGGGACACTCCAGCTCACCTTCGGCTCTTTCCGGCAGGAGGTCACAGTCATTCCGGTTCCCAAAGCCGAGAGTCTGCGCATAAGTGAGGCACTGGCGCGGCGGCTTGGGCTCAGACAACGACTTATGCTTAATGTGTCCTACACCTCGGGAAGCCGCATTCTACGGCTCGGTCCGTTAATTGGAGTGCTGGTAAGCCGCGACCATCCGGATCATCCCGACAGACTGTTCGGCCCGATCACTATGTTCTGCCGGGAGCTGACCAATGCCTGCCATGCACAGGGCGCCTATGTATATTTCTTCACCCCGGAAGCGCTGGAAACGCACAGCTCTTCCGTTCAGGGCTGGGTATACGACGAGGGCTGGCGGAAGCTGACTCTTCCTGTGGCCGATGTGATCAACAATCGGCTTACAACACGAAAGGTTGAGAACAAACCTAGCGTACAGCATTTTCTGGCGGATGTAAAATCCCGCTATGGCACACATTTTTTCAATGAGAAGTTCCTTGACAAGACAGAGGTTTTTGAAGCGCTTGCCCAAGACACCGCCCTCCAGCGGTATTTGCCGGAATCCCATACCCTGAAGGGCTTCGCCACCCTGAAGAAGATGTGCAACAGCTATTCCAGTGTATTTCTCAAGCCTGTTCGCGGCAGTCTCGGAAAAGGCATTCTGCGCATTTCCAGGGAAGAAGGCGGCGGCTACCGGCTGCTGTCCACCACACCCCTGGGCACACGCAAGATTAGCTTTCCTACTCTGGCAAAGCTGTTCCAAGCCATCGCCCCCAAGATGAAAACCACCCGCTACCAGATTCAACAGGGCTTGCCCTTGATGGAGCTGGGTCGGCGTCCGGTAGATTTCCGGGCGCTGGTGCAGAAGAACGGCACCGGCAAATGGGGGGTTACCTCCATTGTCGCCCGTACCGCCGGAAGCAACCATTTTGTCTCGAATCTGGCCCGCGGCGGGACACTCAGTACAGTGCGTGAGGCCATCTCCAAAAGCAATCTGCCCTCTGGTCTGAAGGAGAGCACACAGCTTCAGCTTCCCCGGGCAGCCCTGGCTATTGCCAGAGGCGTCGAAACCTATATCCCGGCGCATTTCGGAGAGCTTGGAATTGACCTCGCCCTCGATCAATCGGGAAGAATCTGGCTTCTGGAGGTCAACTCCAAGCCATCCAAGAATGACAACACACCGCTGAATGATCAGAAGATCAGGCCTTCCGTCAAACAAATGATTTTATATTGCCGCTATCTGGCCGGGTTATAAGGAGGACATCATGACAGAAACAGCAATGGGGTTCCTGGGCATCATGACAGGCCGCCGCCAAGGAAATCCCCCTATCTCGGAGCCGGAGTTCTGCACACATCTTTGCCGGGCGGCCCCGCTGTATGATCTCAAGGTCCTCGTGTTTCACCCGGATGGCGTATCCAGAGACGGGCGATCCATAAGCGGCTATACCTGGAATGAGGGGCAATGGGAGCCTACGCTGGCTTCTCCTCCCGACGTTCTCTATAACCGCTGCTTGTATTCAAGTCCTCAGGACAAAAGAGCTGCGGCCACGGCCCTTGCCGCTCTTTCACGCTCCCTTCCCTGGTCACGCGGACTGCCCGATAAATGGCGTGTGTATGAAATTTTGCGGCAGAGCCGCAAAGCTTCCGCTATGCTGCCTGAGACCAGGCTCTACAGGGGGACCCGGGAGCTCGCCGCCATGCTTGCGGAAAGAGAGCAAGGCGTTTTCCTGAAGCCCCAAGCCGGCTCGCATGGCAAACGCACCCTGCACGCTGTACGCTTGCCGCACAGTAAAGGCGGGGGAATCCGTGTTCGCGGAAGGGACGGAGCAAACGTGTTCTTTCAGCATGTGTTCGGCACGCTGGGTGAAGGGCTGGGCTGGGTCCATGATTTCATCGGCTCGCGCCGCTATATTATACAGCCTTACCTGCATCTGACCAACAGCCTTGGACAGCCGTTCGATGTGCGCGTGCTCATGCAAAAAAACGGCCGCGGGGCCTGGATGCTTACCGGCATGGCCGTGCGTCTCGGTAACCGCGGCTCGCTCACCTCGAATCTGCATGGCGGTGGAACGGCAGTGTCTCCCCTGCCCTTCCTGACAGATGAATATGGATATTACGGAAATGAGCTGCTCCAAGAACTTGCCGCAGCCGCAGCGCTGCTGCCTCCCCTGCTGGAAGAAGCCTGCGGCAGACTGGGGGAGCTCGGCCTAGATTTCGGCCTTGATGCCGGTGGCAGAATCTATCTGCTTGAAGCCAATTCCAAGCCAGGGCGCACGGTATTCCGGCTGACGGGCGACCGCCGGGCTGCTAAGCTCGCCGCCGAGAACCCGCTGCGCTATGCGCGTCATCTGCTTCTTGCGTCAGCGGCAAATCAGAGATTTGCCGGCGGACCGCTCCGTTACAAACGGGAGAATGATATCAATGGTTCCTAAGGAGGATTCATAAATGGGTCTCACTTTTTGCAATGTGCATTTCACCAAGCAGCCCCAAAGAGTCGTCTATGTTTCGGGTGAATTGATGAAAAGCCTGAAACTGTCCGGCAAGAAAAATATCCGCCTGCGGCTCGGCAAGGATGCGGTACCGGCAATGATCAAGCCGATCAAACGCGCCGGGAAGCACCTGTTCCTCGCCTCGGGCGTGAAGAGTGCAATTAAAATCCCTAAATCTGGCGGCATCTTTCTCCGAAATCTGCAGAATGACGAGGTTCAGCTTGGACCGCTTGTCGGCGTGTTGTCTGACGGCCCCGCCTCCTCTTCACAGCCTTTTGGCTCCCGGACCGGCTTCATCAAGCAACTGCTGCGCGAGGGCAGCAACAAATGCTACATCTTCGCCTTCACGCCGCGTGACATAGACTGGCAGCAGGAGCAGGTGAACGGCTATTTTCTGAACGCAAGCGGCAAATTTGAGCGCAAGCAGGTCCCGCTGCCGGATGTCGTCTACAACCGGCTGCCCAGCCGCAAAGCCGAGACCTCGCCCTACATCAATCAACTGCGTGAGAGGTTCGCGCGCAAGAGAATTCCATACTTTAACTGGAGCTTTTTCAACAAATCAGATATTTACCAGTTGCTGGAGAATGACAGCTCTGCGGGCCGTTTCGTGCCTGAAACGCACAGTAACCCGAATGCAGAGAAGATGCGCGACATGCTTGACCGGCATCATTTCGTGTATTACAAACCTTCAGCCGGCAGCCTGGGACACGGAATATACCGTCTGACCTATTTGCCCAAGAAGGGGTATTTTGCCCGTTACCGGAGGGGCGGCAGAAATGTGCTGCTGCGCTTCGCCACCTTCGACAGCCTGATGCGGATGCTGCGCAGCCGGCATGGTCAGAACCTGCAGAACTATGTGGTGCAGCAAGGCATCCGCCTCATTGAAATTGACAATTGCCCGATTGACTTCCGCTTTCATATGCACAAGAACGGCAGCAACCAATGGGTCGTTGTCGGAATCGGTGCCAAGAAAGCCGGCCGGGGCAGTGTCACCACACATCTCAAGAATGGCGGTGCACTGCTCACCCCGCAGCAGGCCTTGGGCCGCGTCTTCGGAGCCAGGGCGGACGAAGTGCTGCAGCGGGCGAAGACTACCGCCGTAAAACTGGCGGAATCTCTGGAAATTCAGCACCGGCATCTGCTCGGAGAAATCGGTTTTGACCTTGGCATTGACCAGGATGAGGACATCTGGATGTTCGAGGCTAACGCCAAGCCGGGACGTTCAATCTTCCGCCATCCTTCACTGCGTGCTGAAGGCAAAGCTTCCGTTGAGCACATTCTGGAGCATTGTCTGTATCTCAGTAAATTCCGCAGGAGGGATGAACTGTGAGCATCCGAATCCCGGACCCGGGCAAACCCGTTATCGCCATCCTGACCACCAGCGACAGACTGCGGCAATTTCGCGGCAACCGGAGAAATTTCCGCGACATCATCCGCACCGGCAAGGACATGGGTTATCTTGTGTATGTCGTCACTGTCCGCGATCTGAAGCTGGAGGATAAAGTTGTGAGCGGTTATGTTCCTTCCGCAAGCGGCAAGCTTTGGTACAGCATTCCTATGCCGTTGCCGCAGGTCATTTACAACCGCATTCCGAATCGCGATGATGAGGAGAAGGCGCTTGTCGCCCGCAAAATTTCCGAGTGTCTGATGCATCCGGATATCCATCTGTATAATCCGCATTTTTTTAATAAATGGCATTTATTTGAGTGGCTGAAGGAATCGCGCGCAACCTCCAAGCATGTGCCCAAAACGAGACGGCTGCGCAGTGCGAATACGCTGATTGCCATGCTGAAAAACCATGACAGCCTCTACCTCAAGCCGGAGAATGGCAAAGCCGGCAAAGGAATCATGCGGCTGAAATACCGTTCGGACACTTCTTTGCCCTACCGGCTGCAGATTCAGAGCGGCAAAAAAAATGTGACCTACAAAGCAGCCTCTATAGACCGTCTCTGGGCGCGAATCGGCAAGGAGAAAGGGGCCTCCCGCTATATAGTGCAGCAGGCCATTGGGCTCGCCACGTACCATGGGCGCCCCTTTGATCTGCGCGCGCTGCTGCAGAAGAACGGCAGAGGCGCCTGGGCGGTAACCGGTATCGGCGCAAGGCTGGCCGGAGCCCGAAGCATCACCACTCATGTACCACGCGGCGGCAGTATCGAGGAGCCTGCGAACATGCTGGAAGGAACCTTCGGGGAGGAGCGGACGGCAGCGATTCTGAAGAATGTCCCCACCACCGCACTGCTGATTGCCCGGCAGATTGAACGGGCCTCCGAAACAATGCTCGGAGAGATGTCGATGGATCTCGGCGTGGATGAGGACGGTGGGCTGTGGTTTTTCGAGGCCAACTCCCGGCCGATGAAATTCGATGAGCCGGCAATCCGCAAGCTGTCGCTGGAACGGATCTTTCAATACAGCCAGCATCTCTCCCGCCAAAGCAAGTAGTGACAGAAACCGTAAAGGAAGTGACACACCATGCAGATATCCTCCATCTATGACAGTGACCCGGGACGGTGGAAATCGAGGCTGACCGGTCTGCTGGAGTTCTTGAGGGAATACGGGGAGCAGCGGATTACGCTTCGCGGATGCAGGGTGCTGGCCCGAGTGACGCCGGAGCAGCTCGCTTTGCCCGGCGTATCCCTGCTGGTCGCCACCGTACGCGGCCAGAACGGACGCCAGCTCGCTGGCGTCAGCTTCGTGTCCGGCTACGGCAAGGACGCCTGTCTTGTCGCTGTCCATCCCTTATACCGGAACAGGCATACCGGGACAGCGCTGCTGACCGAGCAGCTCAAACGGCTCGGCCGCCTGGAGTGCGCCGTAGCCAGCGACAACCCCGCCAGCCTGAAGATGTGCTTCCATAGCGGGCTTGCTGCAGTGGCGCTGACAACAGGCCCAACCGGAAAACCTACCCTGCTGTTCCGTTCGCCGCTGACATCCGGCAGCCATACGGCAAATCTTCCACAAGAAGGTGAACTCCTGTGCCAGAGCCCGTCTTAGGCATCCTCACGTTGTATTTAAATGAAGCCAGGCAGCTCGAAGAAAAAACTGTATACCGGCGGATGATTATTGAAGGCAGCCGAATGGGGCTGGATGTCTTTGTCTTCACTCCTGCCGATGTGCATACGAGCAAAGAGCAGATACATGCTCTGGTCTTCGATGTGAAAAGCGGGACCTGGTCCCGCAAATGGCGCTCATTCCCGAATATGATCTATGACCGTTGCCGGATTCAGCGCAGCCAGAGGTTCCAGCAGTTGCTGCGCTTCCGCGAGCGCTATAACCACCTGACCTTTCTCAACCGCCCGCTGCGTAATAAATGGACGATACATCAGACCTTCTCGCAGCGCAGCCGTTTCCGGCAGCATCTGCCGGAAACCCTGCTCTATCAATCCTCCGCCGATCTGCACCGGATGCTGAAGTTCAGTCCGGTCGTCTATGTCAAGCCGATTAACGGCACCGGCGGACGCGGTATCCTGCGGATTGAACGGCAGCAGAACGGCAAGAACCTCTTCGATATCCAGGGACGCCGCCAGAACCGGCAGATCATCGCCCCCCGCAAGGTGTCGCTCTCCCGTCTGGACTCCATCGTGCGCCAGTGGTGCCTTGGCGGACGTTTCCTGGTGCAGCAGGGCATCCCGCTGCGCCTGCCCAGCGGACGTTACCACGACTACCGCATGCTCGTGCAAAAGAACGGCCAGGGCGCCTGGGAGCTGACCGGCATCGCCGGCAGAGTCGGCGCCGCCCGCAGCGTGACCTCCAACCTCCACGGCGGCGGTCACGCCATCCGTGCGGAGAAGCTGCTGCGGCAGTGGCTCGGCAGTCCGGAGAAGGCCGACAAAACGATGCGGACAGCCGAGAAGCTGGGAATAGATGCAGCCGCCTTCCTGGAAGAGAGCTTCGGCGCCCTCTGCGAGCTGGCGCTGGACCTTGCCATTAACCGCGAGGGCAAAATATACGTGCTGGAGGTCAACCCCAAGCCGGCCCGCGAGGTCTTCGCCCGCTCAGGCGACAGCGCCACCTACCGCAAGGCGCTCCAGCGCCCGCTGGAATATGCGCTGTGGGTGTATAAGAACAAGAACACGCCGAGTTCGGCTAAGGCGGTTGAGGAATAGAGGAAATGGTACTCATGACAAATAACCGCCCCTGTATATGCGGAGGGGCGGTTATTTAGCGATTAACTTCTTTTCTAATTTTGATCAGATAATATAAAGGCAAAATAAATTGGGAGTGTAGTTACAGAAACCAGGTGACCCGGTACTTTATCCTCTGAGTCTTTGTAAACGGACTGAGCCGCTCTTATTTCCAATGGAAGTCATTTTTCCGTAAGTCAACGGACTCCAGCGCCTTTATGGGCAGAAATTCACTCCAAATATACCTGCCGAAGAGACGATAAGCGCGTTACGGTCCGCTAGCTCGCTAAATGTATCTCTTTCGGGAAAATAAAGGCTATGCGGTCCGTTAGGATACGTCTGCCCAAGCGGACATTATCACGACTACCGCATGCTCGTGCAAAAGAACGGCCAGGGCGCCTGGGAGCTGAGCAGCAATACCTGTAGATTGAGATTCCTTCTAATCAATCCCTTTTTCCCGGCCGCCGGGCAATGAGCCTTACCAGTTCCAGCAAAAGGACCGGCAGCGAAGCCGAAGAGGGATACGCGAGGTAGCGGGGCTCCCAGACCGGAGAGAACTTTTCTTTGTATTTTCTCAGGCCCAGGAATCCATACCAATGACCTCCATGCTTAAAAACTAAATGGGCAAGCTTCTCTTCCCGGATGGCGGACTGAGTCTGCCCTACGCTTGATAGCGGGGCCATACCTAAATTAAAGTACGCATACCCCTGTGCCTTCGCCCATTTTAACAGGCTGACGAATAAATGATCCATTGTTCCGTTAGGCGTAACCGGAAGATGGCGCATGAGATCCACTGACAGTGTGCTGCCGTTATCATAGCCGGGTGCCAAAGAGGCAAACGCAAGGATGTCGCCACCCGGACTAGACAATAAACTGAGTGTGGACTGCTGCAGGTAGTCCTCATCGAACCAGCCGAGCGAGAATCCCTTTTCCTTTTTTCCATCCAGCCACTTTTGCGAAATGTCATACAGTTGTTTCATTAAATCTTCCGGATGGGGCGGCTGCACCACCTCAAAGCGGAAGCCTTCACGGTCGAACCGGTTAGTTACACTGCGCAGAGTTGCGCCTGATTTACCGCTAAGGGTAAAGTGTTCCAAAGAAACCAAAGCCTCTTCACCCAATTTAAAGAAACGGTAGCCATTCTCATGGTAAATTGGAAGGTACTGCGGAGAAACCTGATAGAACACAACTGTTAAATCATACAGGTCTGCAAAACGCTGGCTTTCCTGAATGGCTTCACTGACCAAATTCCCTTTGCCAATGGGATCACCAAGCACGACAAATTCCCTGCGGACAATGGCATAGGGGATCAACACCTGATCGTTGCATGCCCAAAAAAAGCTTTTATCGCCGGCAAATAATACGTGGGTCAGCAGGTTGCCTTGTTCGTGCTCAAGGAATTTGTGCAATCTGGACAGCTCTTCAGCAGAAGCCCCTTTATTGGCTAACCGGTTGGGCCTGAGAATAAAAAAAAGTGTGATCAGCAGCCAGGCCATTACCAGACCTGCAATCGCAGCCGCGGCATGCTGTTTCGGGTTAATGAGCCACATTAGCTTCGCATTCGAAGGCCAATGCTTTAGGATCGCAGGCGGAATCCCTGTAGCAATCAAGTCGTAGACATAGGCAGCCAGAAGCGTTACAAGTCCCCAAAGGGCTGCCTTTCCCGGGTCAAAGGGTGTAGCGACTCTGAAAAACCGGTTTCGTGATATCCACAGCAGCAATGCCACAATGAGCAGGAAGATCGCTTCCTCGAAATCAAACGCCTTGGTGAATGTGAACAGCGCACCGGCACAGAGAAAGAAAAGAGTCAGCCGGTAGGCCCGTTTTACCCGATGCGAAATGCCCCAGGACAATGCGAGCAGCAACAGGCCAATGATTACGCTTAATTGATGGGACAGCCTCATCAGCGGAGCCGACAGCAGCTCCTCGGCAAATCGCAGCCGATTGAGCAGGCCGGGCGTAGCTGCGGAGAGTAAAAGCACGATGCCGCTTGCAAATACAAGCTTGCCCAGCGACCAGGCCCCGATCTCCCCGACAACTCCGAGCCGGGATGGAAATTGCCATATCTTTTGCCAGTTGTTCAACACGCTCTCGTAGCCCGCATTGTCTCGCCCGTCCTCTCCTTCACGGCCCCTGGCAAAATCAAATGCAGCTAGAACAAGACCGATCCACCAGGGGAACAGGTAGTACAGCAGACGGAATAGAACAAGGACGGCTGCCGTCTTGTCGGAGGGATAACCCAATTGCTGGAGACCCAGCAGAGCGGTCAAATCGAAGCCGCCGATACCGCCCGGAGCCATACTGAGCAGGCCGGTAATCGCGGAGAGTGTATAGATGCCAAGTGCCTGTGCGAGAGAAAGTCCGGGTAGAAAGCAGGAGCCGATCAGCCAGAAGGAGATTCCCGCAAAGGCCCACTCCAATAAGGAAGCAACGACAGAGGCTGCGATTGTAGCTGCATCCATCCGGGGCAGATTCCGGTTCAGCCACTTTGCGTAAAACGGCGTACGCTGCAATATCAAATATCCGGGCAAATACAAGGCGGCTGCCCATACCGCATAGATCGTCCAGGGATGAGACTGCAGGACAGGCTGCATAGGCAGTATGCCGAGAATGCCAGCCCATGAGAGCACAGAAAGGCCGGTGATTGTAATTGTGGAGAGGAAAGCGATGGATGCAGTAATGGTCTGCGCAGGAATATTCCGCTTGCGGTATAGGAAGGTCCGCAAAGCGGCTCCGGCAATCCCGGAGAAGCCGATGACACTATTGGAGGTATTAGCAATCCATGCATATCGGAAGGTCTCCCAGGCACTGAGCGGAATTTGGAAATGACGCCGGAGAACAAAATCGTATAGACTCACCGCTGCAACCGCGATTAGCGCAAATCCAAACAGCAGGAGTACAGTCTCCGCCTTCATATGGTGAAGAATGTGAAGCGTACCGGCCCAGTCAATTCTTCGAAACTCCTTCTGCCCTTCCCAGTAGATGAACAGAATCACTGCAGCAGGAATAAGGATCTGAACCAGCTTATAACGGTAAAGAGCTGAGAATAGCCGTACAATCTGCAATCGTCGAAGAATTTCCCGGAACCGGTTCATAGGCGCGCCTCGCTTTCACCACCTATGCTTCCCTATTTGCATAGTGCTTAATCCACAGCCCCCGGCAGCTTCAGCCGCAGATCGGCGGTGAAGAACAGCCGGTAGATGAGCACACTCAGCAGCATACTTGTAACTGCGGCGGAGGCGGTGAAGGAGAATACGATCAGAATCTGGTAGCGTACGGCTATAACCGGATCGGCTCCGGCAATGATCATCCCGGTCATCATGCCGGGGAGCTGCACAAGGCCCACAGTTTTCATGCCGTCAATCGTAGGGATCATGCTGAATTTCACGGCTCTTGCCCTGACCTTCTGCATGGCCTGCTGAGCCGTGGCTCCAAGCGACAGCAGGGTTTCGATTTCTCCCTTGTTCTGCTGCATTTCATGCTTGAGGTGGTTGATGAACAGCCCGGAGACAACCATTGCGCTGCCGATGGTCATTCCGCTGATTGGAATGATATACTGCGGGGTGGCCTCAATAATGTGCAGCCCGAGCAGTATCCCCATCATCAGAAGCTCCATTGCTGAGATCGCCACGGCAATTCTCCAGACCAGCCCGGGCAGTCCTTTGCCCCGCTTGGCAGCATTCCATGAGGCGACACCGATCATAAAAATTATAATCAAGACGACATAAATCATATGCTCCGCCTGGAAAATAAACTGCAGCACATAACCAACCGCCAGGAGCTGAACCGCTGAGCGTATGGTTCCAATCGCAATATCTTTTTCCAGGCCGAGCTTTTGCCAGATGGAGACCAGCATCGTTCCCATAACAAACAGGAGCGTAAAGCTTAATGCGGTTAATGTCATGAATGCACGGCTCCTTCCACGGTCCGGTCATAATAAGCGGTACTGCTGTATTCCTGCAGCCCGCCCTCTTCCATAACCCATGTCCGATTGCTGATTCTATGGGCCTGCTCCAGATCATGGGTAACCCAAATCAGAGTTGTCCCTTCTTCCTTATGCCGGTTCAGCAACAGTGCCTCGACCTTCCTTGTGCTGTCAACATCCAGTGAAGCTGTAGCCTCATCCAGCAAAAGAATGCTTGGCCGAAGCAGCAGCGTGCGGATTAATGAGATGCGCTGTTTCTCTCCCCCGGAGCAATCCTCCGCTTTTTTGGCAAGGTCCAGGTGATCAAGTCCAAGCTGCTCTATAAGTTTCGCACTAAGTACAGCATCATACGGCTGTCCATGCAGCCTGCTGACCGTACGCAAATTATCCTCGATGCTGCCGGGCAGCATTACCGCTTGCTGGGCTACATAGGCTACTGCCATTCTCCATTCACGAGAATTCGAGATTGTATAGGAAGTGCCGTTCAGCAGCAAATCTCCTTCATCCGGGATGTCCAGCAAGGCCAATATCCGCAGCAGCGTGCTTTTACCCTGTCCGGAAGCGCCGATAAGCGCAACCCGTTCCGGCTGAGTGATCTCAGCGGCGATATGCGAGAACAAATACCTGTCCGCCCCCTGCTCCCCGGCCTCCCAATGAAATTTAGCCAGATTATGTATTTCAAACACAGCACTCACAGTGCCTCTCCCCTCTCAACTTATCTATCTAAAATCAGCACCCTATATTATAAGCATTTAGTCCATCATATGCATTCAGCGAATTAAGAAAATTTTAATACTTCCAGTTTAGTATGAAGAGTATTCCAGCAATCTGCCCAGAAAAGAGGAAGAAATATGTTTAAATCGAAATTGATCATTGCTTCAATAGCTTTATGCACTTTGGGAGCGGGCTCCCTCGTTCATCCCGTTTCAGCAGCTACTGCCGGGGCGGCTCCGGCTGCAAAATCCGCGTATGATCATATTGTCATTGTCGTCGAAGAAAATCATTCCTCACACAAAATTCTGAACAACCCCTCAGCTCCATATATGAACAGCTGCCCAATGTGGGATATACCGGTCCTTATGATCTGAGAACAAAGTATGCAAAAAAACATAACCCCTGGGTCAATTTCTCCAATCTGCCGTCCAGCATCAACATGCCGTTAACCAGCTTTCCCAAGGATTTCAATCAGCTTCCTACCGTTTCTTTTGTTATACCGAACCTAAACAATGATATGCATGACGGCAGCATTAAAACAGCGGATCAGTGGCTCAAGAGCCATCTGTCTGCGTATGCCGCGTGGGCCGCTAACCACAATAGCCTTCTAATTGTTACCTGGGATGAAGACGATATGAGCGAGCATAACAAAATACCGACCTTTATAGTTGGCGCTGACGTCAAGAAGGGCACTTATACCGTAAAAACAAACCATTACTCATTGCTCCGCACCCTTGAAGATATGTATGGACTGAACACCCTTGGAAAAAGCAAAGCTGCCCAGCCCATCAAAATAAGGTAAGAATGCAGCACTAGCCTTTAATTATTTGCTGATCATATAGATCAGGAATACCGCAGCAAGCACAAACCGGTAGTAAGCAAACGGTGCGAGCTTCAGCCGTTCAAGCAGCTTCAGGAAGGTAACCACGGCAAGCAGGGCTAGGGCAAAGGCGACAATAAATCCGGTGATAAAAAATCCGGCGTCGGCTGCCGTTAAGGTATGGTAGCTTTTCAGCAGCTCATAGCCGCTTGCGGCAACCATCATCGGAATGGCAATGAGGAAGGAGAAATTGGTTGCAGCTTTGTAGCCCGCACCTGCCAGCAGGCCCCCGGCAATCGTCGCTCCCGAACGGGAGAAGCCCGGCCACAAGGACAAGCACTGGAACAAACCGATGGTGAACGCTTGCTTGTAGGATAGCTGATCAATGTCCTCAGCCTGTATTGCAGTGCGTTTGTATTGACCAAACAGCATGAACAAGCCTCCAAGTACGAGTCCTGCCAGCACGGTATAGGGAGAGAACAAATACGTTTTGATGAAGGAATGCAGGACGAGGCCCAGCACCATGGCGGGCAAGCAGGCCAGGATGACATGGATCAGGTTCAATTTCTGCTTCGAATTCGTATTTCCGTTCCCGGAATCCACTTTTGCGAGACCCAGCAAGCCAAGAATCCGCCGCCAGTAAATGACGGCCACGGCAAGAATAGCTCCAAGCTGAATGATAATTTCGAAGGTATCGGCTTTATCTCCTGTGAATCCAAGGAGCTCTCCACTTAATATGAGATGGCCTGTGGAGGATACCGGCAGGAATTCCGTAATCCCCTCGACAATGCCTTGAATGATAGCAATGATGTAGTCATGCATGTATAGATAGCTCCTCTCTGCTGTAATGATTGACGGGACTATTCATAGAAGCGCGGATAAGAACAATACTGCTCTTATCCGCGTTTTGTTTAGCCTGCTTAACCGGTCTTATTCGTGGTGTCTGCCCTCATGCTCGTCCTGCACCGGCTGCACGTTCTTGCCGCTTAAGTCGATGGAATCAGGAGTTGTGCCATTAATGGCAGACAACTGGACATCCAGGCTTGCAGTTAATGTATGAGAAGCTCCCTTGGCATCCTGTCCGGTAAATGTGATGGCAAATTGCTGGCGCTGAATTTCATTGGCCGGACTAACGACCGCATGCAGGCTGATGTTTTGAATCTGCACGCCATCTGTCAGCGCAATATCCTTGGCGCTAAGCAGATTTTGCCGGAACAGCTCCTCAGGATCGGTTGGCTTCGCGGCATTGCCGCTGTCAGTGGAATGCTCCCATTTGGACTGATCCGCGAGATGCTTGAAAGCAACCGGCGCGAGGGCCTGCACCACAGCCGGGATTTGTGCGCTGTCTAGCTGAAGCGAAATATCCTTGGAACCATCACTTCCCGCAGTGGAAGTGATCTCATTCTTCAAATTTCCGATCAAAGCGTCAATGACCGTCTCTTCCTGGGAGCTGAACCACTTCCCGTCCTTGGTCCCCTTCCCTGCTTCCAGATTATCCTTCTCTGCCTTGTCCTGCTTCACATAATACACATCCGAAGCATCGCTCTTCCAGACCTGTCCGTCAGGCTGACTGTAAAGGCTGATGGTCTGTGCGCCTGCTTTTCCGCTGATCTTGACGGTTCCGCTCACGGCTTCATTTTGCCGGCTTGCCTTCAAGCTGCTCTGGGCCTGGCTAAGCAGGGAACCATTATCCTTAAGAATAGCATCTGCCTGAATCGTAGCACTTGTCAGATTCTGCGCGGTAGTCTTAAGCGCAGCCTTGTAATCCTCATAGCCCGAGGTCCCTGCAAATGCCGTAAGTCCGGTGGCTAACATAATAGCACCGCTAATTCCGACCGCGCTTCCGGTCAACAGCCACTTTTTCTTCATTCCTTAACCTTCCTTCCACTGCTGAATTTATCTTGCCATCCAAGCCTAAGCGACAATCCTAAATTCGCAGTGAAGAGACTATTAAATAAATCTTAAATTATAGCGGATCACGGATTAATTTCAGCCAGCTTCTCCCTGCGGGCAAATAAACGCGCGGGCGACAGCAGATAGACAACACTGATGAGCCCGAACAGCACGGCACTGACCCGAAAAGGCAGCAATTCATTCCCGATGCTTGCCAGCCAACTGCCGATTAATGGACCTACCACCACGCCTAACCCTTCTATAGAGAACAGCAGCCCCCAGCTTATCCCCGCCGCATCCTCAGGAATATAGCGGGCCATCAGAGCATTCCAGGAGGGCAGCAGAGCCGCATAGGCGCATCCAAGCAGCAGCGCCAGCCCTACAGCGCCACTGAAGGTACTGACTCCGGTCAAGCCGAACAAGGCCACTGAGAAAATTCCGAAGCCCAACACCAAAAACCATCTTCCGCCGGCATGATCAAACCATTTGCCCATAGGAACGAGCAGCAGGACAACCCCTGCCCCGCCCGTTAACAGCACAACAGACAACTGGGAATGGGAGAGGCCCAAATATTTCACAGCGTAGCTGGTTAAAAAGGGGACAAGCATTCCGCCGGCCGTGGTCTGCAGCAGCATGCCCGGGAGCAGAAAGCCGCCGTTTTTCACTTTGCTCCACAATGCACTGAACTGTTCTCCCAAGGAGGAATGTATCCGCGTGACAGTTGTCTTTTCCAGATGTACAAAAGCGGCAATGACCCAGCCTACAGTAAGGAATAGGACAATAATCCACAGCGCCAGCGGCAGGCTCCGGCCGATGATCAGATTCATCGTAACCGGACCAAGGCCCAGACCGGCCATCCAATAGACATAGAGGGTCCCCATCCGCTGCGCCCGGTTCTCTTCCTTGATCTGGCTCATGCAGATAATCCAGATCGGGGACAGCCCTGCCCCGAGACAAGCGGAGGCGCCAATAAGAATCCACGCACTATGCGTAGTTACGATAAGCAGGAGACCGGTGAAGCCCAGCAGAAAGCCGCCATGCAGCACGAGCCTTCCCGGAAATCTGTCCAGCAGATAACCAACCAGCCCTTTAATGAGACTGTCGGTCAAGTAATGAACCGATACCGCGATTCCGACAACGGATGCGGACAGTCCCCAGCCCATAAGCGTATAAGCCGGTAAATAAGCAACCAGAACAGCCCCTCTGACCCACTCGATGAAAAAAAGAATGACAGCCAGCAGGGTAAAGGACGTCATCTGTCCTGTCTTTGCTTTAGAGATACCCATGAATGGTTTGCACCTGCCCTTCAAGGAGTTGCTGCGCCGCCTGCCCGGCGAACGGCTGCCGCTGCTCGATAACACCCAAAGCTTCGGTGACAATCCGCTCCGCAGAAGCTTTTCGGGCAAATTCTCTCATCAATTGTTTTCTTTGTTCTCTATACTCGAGATTGTCAAGTTGAAGAAGCTGGGCAATCAATTGTTCTTCATCAAGCGCCACATCAATAATCCGCTCGCTCGCCAGCGCCGCCGCATTCCCTGCCTCCTGACCGGGGAGCGGACGATAGACGATGACCGGAAGGAGCTGGGAGAGCGCCTCCGTCAGCGTGATGCCGCCAGCCTTGGTCAGCAGGCAAGAGGAGATGTGCATCAGCTCATGCATTCTGTCGGTGTAGCCCAGAACATGGACCCGGTCGTTAGCCTTGAATATGCTCTCAGTAGCTGCCTTGAGCTTATGGTTGTTCCCGCACACGACAATGACATCGAAGCCGGATTGATCCAGCACGCTGTGGATCAGACCGCCGATATTCGACAGTACGCCATATGCGCCTGCCGCCAGCAGAAGATACCGCCGGGTGCCATCCAGCCCGTGCTTCGCGAGAAGTTCCTCACGATCCTGAATTTGTTCAAACGGATGGCGCACCGGAATACCGCTCACAACCAGCGTATCCTCTGCGGCTCCTGCTGCAAGCAGGGCCGTCTTCAGCGACTCGGATGCAACAAAATACTTCGTGGTATGCGGATGCATCCATCTCCCATGCAGGACGTAATCCGTCATGACGGTAAATACCGGAACCTGGCTGTCCGTTTCTTCGGCAAGCTGGGCAGCGGCCAGATACGGGAAGGTATGGATAATAACATCGGGACGGAGATCTTCAAGCAATTGCCGCACCTTACGTTTCCCCAGGGAATGAAGCAGCTTGCCCATCGCACGTCCCGGCTTCATGCTGCTCGTTATTTCATATAGCAGCCCATAGAGCTCTTGAGCAGGAAAGGTGCTGTTCAAATAGAATCTCCGCGAAAGCTCATTGAGCCGGGGATTAACTTCAGCGAACAGGTCAACGGTATACACCCGGTCTAGTCCTCTGGATTTAAAAGAGTGTTCGATAGCTTCTGCCACTTTGACATGACCATCTCCAAATTTGGAGGTCACAATAAGCACTGCAGGATTCCGGTTCATAGAAAGCTCCTTTTTTCTCTTGGCCTTCTTTAACTCTAACCCTTAATCGTAAAAGGATCGTGAAGGGATTCTTAATGGAGTATTAACTCTGGGAACAAATTTTTACAGTGTAAGCTGGTCTTTCCTTGTTTTTGTTAAGTATAGAACCAGACCCAGAATGATTACGACAAAGAGAAGGCTGGTTCCGGTCGTACCCAGTTCAAGTCCCCCGGCGCTGCGGGGCTGCGACAGATAATCACCAAGGGATGCCCCCATTGGACGGGTCAATATATAAGCTATCCAGAAGGCTATGACAGCGTTCAGCTTGAAGCGGAAGTGCGCCAGCGTTACAACACCAATGAGTGCGGCAAAAATAAGTGCGGAGACGAAGTACCCGAGGTTTAGACTTTCGGCAACCAGATCACCCGCTGCGGTACCCAAAGCAAAGGTAAAGAGAATGGCCAGCCAGTAAAAGGCCTCCCGCTTTTTGGTGGTAATCGAGTGAATGGAAAGCGTCTTCTCACTGGCATACCAAGCTGCAAAAGTCACCGCCAGCGCCAGTGCAAAGAATATCGTTGCCGTTTGCAGCGCAACTCCGAGATTGTCTACAAGGTTGTCCGTAATCAGTGTTCCTACCACACTGATCAGCACAACGGCCAGCCAATAGATTGAGGGCACGTATTTAACGGCAGACATCTGAAAGAACAGAGAGATTACCAGCAGCCCGGTCATCACCAGAGTTGTGAGGGTCAAACCCCAATTGAGATTGAAATTCAGAAAATCTGCTGCTGTTTCCCCCACTGTAGTGGCCATAATTTTGATGATCCAGAAAAAAATCGTAACCTGCGGAACCTTGTTCCATAGTTGGCGTTCATTCATAGCTATACCTCCTTACGTTCAAATAGAATATAGCCCAGCGTGGAAAACATCAGCAGCCCGGCCAGCAGAAATAATGAAGTATTGGCGAGTCTGCCTGTGGAAAAGGTATGGCTTAACCATAATGAATACCAATCTGTATACGAGGTGACCGAAAAATAGGAGAAGCCGCTGAAGAAGTAAGGAACGGTTTTGCCTCCGGTGTATAACAGAATGGAAGTGACCAGAAATCCGCCGGCGCTGCGAAAAAATTGAGCGGTAAACACAAACAATGCAGCAAGGGAGCACATGGACAGAAACGCTGCTGCGTAAGCTTTCAGCATACTGAAGACATTAAGGCCTCCCGTGCCGGGAGTTCCGAACAGCAGGTTGCACAGAGTGCTTACCGTTCCCAGGAGCAGCAGCAGGGCGCCGATGGCGATGCCAAGGGCAAGGAATTTGGCGGTGTATGCCCCGAGCCTCGTGATTGGCCGCAGCAGGGCCAGCTTCAAAGTGCGGGATGATATTTCCTGCGGAAACAAATCGGCAATCTCCACAATCATGAACAGAGGGATCACGAACAAGGTGTAGATTTCCAGCATTTGAACGGGATAGGAAGGGCTGACCGCCACAAGCCCCAGAACCGGCTGCAGAGAATGGAACAGCCCAACCAGCAGTACTGGAATAATGATGGATACCAGAAGGAGGACAATCGTTTTTTTGCGGTAGAGCATAAGCTGCAGTTCGTTTCTAAGTCCTGCTGTCAGGCCGTCCATTATCCATCAGCTCCTTTCCCTGTTCCAGCACGGAAATGTAGTATTGCTCAAGAGAGGTGTTGTCCGTAAGCAGCTCATGCACATAACCTTCGCGCACCAGCACGCCTTGATGCAGAATCCCCACCCTGTTGCAGAGCTGCTCCAGTTCATGAATCATGTGGCTGGAAATCAGGAAGGTGATTCCTTGCTCAGCAGACAATTGCTTGACCAAGGCCCGGAAATGAACCACACCTTCGATATCCAGCCCGTTCGTCGGCTCATCCCAGATCACGAATTCCGGGTGGTGCAGGATTGACGAGGCCATCGCCAGCTTTTGCTTCATTCCCGTGGAGAAGTGCCTGATTTTGTCCCTGGCATAAGCAGCAAGATCCACGGCCTCAAGCACTTCGTCAATCCGCTTCGGTGAAAGCTCAGGATAAAAAACCGCATTCAGCTTCAAATATTGGCCTGCTGTGACATAATCGTAGAAATCAGCCGATTCGATCATACAGCCTACCTTCCGCATATTCGCCGCGAAGGCTTGCTCCAGCTCTTGTCCGAACAACGAGAGGCTCCCAAAGCTCGGAGAGATCAGTCCGGTCAGCATTTTGAGAAGCGTGGTTTTACCGGCCCCGTTGGGTCCAAGCAATCCGTAGATATCTCCCTTGTTCAGCACCAGATTCACACCGCTAATCCCCCTGCCGTTCGGGAACTCCTTGCTTACACCTGTTAGCTTGGCTATACTTTCCATAACTTATCCCCCTTGCGTTACTTAAGCCCTGTTCCGTAAATATTCCCGCAGAATCAGAGTAAAGGATAAATCTAAAGTGCCTGTGAACAGACCCTTAAATAATTCTTAACTCCATTGGCCATTCCGAACACAAAAAAGCCGGAGCATCCTCCCGAAGGCGATCTCTGGCTTGACTGACTGCAATATTAAGAATTATTAGGAGCGGAACCGGTAGCCGGCGCCCCAAAGAGTCTCGATGTATAGCGGATTTGCCGAATCCTCTTCAATCTTCTCGCGGAGCTTACGGATATGCACCGTAACCGTCTGAGTATCCCCCAGGGAATCCACACCCCATAGCCGCTCAAAGAGCTGATCCTTGCTGAAGACATGATTGGGATGCAAAGCCAGGAAATAGAGCAGATCAAACTCCTTGGTGGTCAGCGAAACCTCCTCATCCCTGACAAAAGCGCGGCGCGAGTCCGGATTCAGCCTGAGTTCCCTGATTTCCAGCTCGCTTGTGGATGATCCGCGGCCCTTCAGGCGGTCATAACGGGATAAATGGGCTTTAACTCTGGCTACCAGCTCCGCAGGCTTGAAGGGCTTGGTAATATAATCATCTGCGCCAAGGCCAAGGCCGCGCACGATATCAATATCCTCCCGTCTGGCGGTGACCATAAGAATGGGAATATCCAGCTCGTCGCGGATTTTTTTGCATACCTCGAAGCCATTCAGCTTGGGCAGCATGACATCCAGTACGATTAATTCGTATTTTCCGCTGAGACCCAGCTCCAGGCCTTGCTCGCCATTAACGGCGATTTCAATCTCATATCCGTTCATCTCCAGATAGTCCCGCTGAAGCTCGGCAATCGAAGGCTCATCTTCCACTATCAGTATCGTTCGCTTCACTGTCCTGCGCCCCCCTCTTCAATCGGTAAAACAATGCGGATCACTGTGCCCCCGCCTTCCCGGCTGTCCGCATAAATCGCTCCCCCATGCTCCGTAAGAATCTGCTTGGCGATGGCAAGGCCCAGGCCGCTGCCGCCGGTATTGGTATTTCTGGACTGCTCGGCCCGGTAAAAGCGTTCAAAGATATGCGCGGCGGCTTCCGGCGGAATCCCCGGCCCGTTATCCCCAATAGCCAGTGTAAAGCGATCGCCCTCTACCCAGGTCTGAACCGTGATTCTTTTCTCGGGCTTATCCATATACTTCAGACTGTTCTGAATGACGTTGCCCAGCACACGCTTGAACGAATCGCGGTCTACCGACACCCGTGCCGTTTCCCCGCCGTTCATGGCAATGTGCAGCTCCACCTCGCGTTTCTCCAGTTCCACCTTCAGCTCCTCAGCCCAGTCGTTCAGGTAAGGCAGAATAAACAGAGACTCGAAGGAGAAGGGCAGCTTCTGCATGTCCAGCTTCGAATACAGGAACAGCTCATCAATCAAATGGTCCATCTCACCGGCCTTGGCGGCAATGGTCCGCATGTATTTTTCATTTTTCTCCGGTGAATCCGCCACGCCTTCGAGTATCCCGTCGACATACCCTTTAATGGCAGTAATCGGTGTCTTCAGATCATGGGAAATATTCGTAACCAGCTCTTTGCGGTTCGTCTCATATTGCTGCTGCACAACAAGCGACTGCTGAAGTCTGGACCTCATCTCCTCAAAAGCCATCCCAAGCTGCCCCAGCTCGTCTTTGCCGCCAACCTCTACCTTGAAATCCAGGTCCCCTTCGCTCACCCGGCGGGCCGCTCTGCGCAGCTCCAGCAAGGGACGGATAATTTTTCTCGACATATAGGTCGTCAGCAGCGTATGGGTCAGCAGGAGGACGACTACCGTGCTCAGAAACAGAATCGGGAAAAAGGTTCTCACAAAGTGAACCAAAGGATCAATGGTGCTCACCAGAAAAATGCTGACCGGCTCTGAATGATTGGCTAACATATCAAATTGGGCGATTTGATACCAGTCATTGTTATATTTCAGCCGAAAAGGTTCGTTATGAGAGCCGGCTTCCTTGAAGTCCGGCAATTTCCCGGTTAACCCTTGCTTCTGCAGGAGATCCGCTGAAGCATACAGCGTCTTGCTCCCGGAGCGGATAAATATTGAAGTATTCTTCTTGAGCATATCCGCCGATAAATCATCCAGAAAAGAGGTATCTGTCAGCAAATTCGAATTTTGCATGAAGGTAATCTTAATGAGATTTCGGGTGTCGCTCTCTTCCATGCCTTCAAATCTATTCTCATACGTGCTTTTCAGGTTCTGTACATCTCCATGATAGACAATGGTCAGCAGCATGGCTGTCAGAAACAGCAAAATCAGCGGTACCACCAGCATCGCCGCATAGGACAGGAGAAATTTCAAGCGAATCGACATATCCGGTAATCCCCCTGCCTTTTTAGTTCCTATCATACGACATTTCACACAGCATCCGTAAGTCATGCCGCAATGGTAAGTCTAATGTACTCCGCAAGTATAAACTGGTCATGAAGCTTTTCTTAAGCGTTTATTAATTTAATCATCCCGATGCATTATACCCTGTCAATAAGAAGCAGATGTGAAAATTCTAATCGTACTCTAATAAAAGGGAAAAAAGCCATACGTACTCAGCGGTTCCTCAGCACTTGGTAAATGTTGCTTCATTTATGTGTGATAGAGTTTGTTCAGGTGATCACCCAAACACAGGAAATGGGAGGTAACATATGAATACAGCTAACAAAAAAAGACGTCTCCGCAATTTGAGTATTGGAGTCAGCTTAGGGGTAGCCTTGCTTTCAGCCGGGACAGGTTTTTTGGACAACACCAATAGGGCCTATGCAGCTACAGCTACAGCTTCAACTTCAGCTTCAGCTACAACTATTGCGGATCAAATCATCTCGACGGGCCTAACCTATCAAGGAGTTCCCTATCAATTCGGAGCTAAATCCGGAAGAACCGATGTTTTCGACTGCTCCTCTTTTACACAGTTTGTATTTAAACAGAGTGGAATAACTCTTCCCCGCTCTTCCAAACAGCAGTCCACTGTCGGCACATTCGTACCGAGGGATCAGCTTCAGCCGGGAGACCTTGTATTCTTCTATTCCCCTATTCATCACGTTGCCATCTATATGGGCGATGGAAAATTGCTGCACACGTTTGGAAAAGGGGGCGTCACCGTCACTCCTCTGAACACAGGCTGGTGGAACTCGCACTACGCAACAGCGCGCAGAGTCTTGCCATAAAGAAGGGACAAGCCGTTTCTGTGCATACACAGAGACGGCTTGTTTGTCTATCTGGACCTATATAACGGTCAAGCATTCTGGATGGGAAGCACTGCCGGGAGCTTCACAATAACCTCCGTCCCTGCCCCCTTATTACTCTCAATTTGAATCCATCCGTGATGCTCCTCCACAATCGACTTGGCAATGGGCAGGCCCAGGCCTGTTCCCCCTGTCTTTCTGTGACGCGAGCTGTCGATACGGTAAAACCGTTCAAATACATGCTTTACTTCTCCCGGGGGGATTCCGATTCCGTAATCCTTAACGATAAATTGAACGGTTTCCGCTTGTCTAGCTATATGTATTTCTACCGGGGCTGTGCTGTATTTCAAGGCGTTGTCCAGTAAAATAATTAATAGCTGCTTCATTTTACTGTGATCCGCTTGAATCACCATATCCTTTTCCTCTGCATGCAGGATGATTCTTCTCGTGCTTAACTGCTTGAAGTGGGTAATCACTTGTTCACAGGTGTGTATCAGATCCACAGCTTGGAGCATCAATTGTCCGCCTTGCTGGGAGGAGGCCAGATTGAGCAACTGTTGTGTCATCACCCTCATGCGTTTAGTTTCCTCATAAATGGAGGTCACCGCCTCCTCCTGCACCTTTGTATCATGAGTTCCCCAGCGTCTGAGCATATTCGAGTACCCTTCTATAATCATTAGAGTTGTATTGAGCTCATGGGAGGCATCGGAAACAAACTGCTGCTGGCTCCAGAAGCTCTCCTCCAGCCTGTCCATCATCCGGTTAAACGTTTCTGTCATTTCAAAAAGTTCATCAGCACTTTGCCCCTTAACGGGAATCCTCTTGAAAGTCAGACTTCGTTCGATCTCCTTCATTGTCCGGATGCTGCTTGCGATGGGCTTCACGACTGTACGGGACAGCAGGCTTCCACCCAGCATACTCAGAAGTACTGCTCCGAAGGTAGTGAATGTCAGCGTCGTAACCAGAATACGGATGTTGGTCTCCAAATCATCCAGTTTCTCCGCGAATTCAAACCTGGTCAAGCTCCCGTTAGAACTGAACACAGGAATACAGACCACAAGTATTCGTTTGTCCTCCTTCTGCAGAAGCCTGATGCCTTTAGTAGCGCTATAATTAACCGATATCCCATCCAGATTAAAATCAGCACCCTTGGAGATATTGCGTTTGGCAGTTGAACCGGCCGCAGTAATCCGAATAACGTTATCTTCCGTTAATGAATCGTAGAGTAGTGAATCCCGGGCTTTCACATTCAACAATCTTGCTTGTTCCACAATAGGCTCCCATTTGCCCAGCAGCAATTCACCTGCATTTTGAGCCGCATTATTAATAAATAATGAATACACTGCGAGATCTACACATAATAAAATGCCAATAAGCAAAAGAGTAGTCAGTAAAGTGATTTTTGTTCCAAGCTTCACTCCTCCCCCTCCTTGATGCAATAACCAACCCCGCGGATAGTTTTGATCAGCTTGTTCTTGAAACCGGAGTCAATCTTTTTTCTCACATAAAGGATATAGACATCGACTATATTCGTATCACCGACAAAATCAAACCCCCAAACATGATTAATAATTTGCCCGCGGTTAAGCACGTGATTTTTGTTCTCTGTAAGATAAACCAATAGATCGAATTCTTTGGGGGTAAGCTCAATCTTCCGGCCTTCACGAACCACATCTCTCGTATTTTTATTAATGATTAAATTTTCAATTTGAATATGGGCGGGTGACTCCACCGGAGAAGGGAGGGTTCCGCGAAGTCTGATATTGGCTCTGATTCTGGCCAGCAGCTCCTCAATTTCAAACGGCTTCGTGATGTAATCATTAGCTCCCTGATCTAACCCTGCTACTTTTTCAGAGGTGGTATTGCGGGCAGTTACCAGAATCACAGGAGTATAAGCATCCACTTTCCTTAATCTTCTTAAGACCTCCACTCCGTTAAGCTCAGGAAGCATAATATCAAGAATAATGAGCTCCCATTCCTGACTGAGTGCCTTCTCTAATCCCTCTCTGCCGGTTTCAGCAATTTCAACACGATACCCCTCATGAGTCAGCTCCAGCTCCAGAAGCCGGGAGATTTTTGCTTCATCGTCTATAACCAATATGGACTGCTCCACATTCATATCCCCCTTCGCTACCGTGCTTAAGCTGAAAAATAGACAGGAACCACCCGTTTGGGAGTAGTATCCTGTCCAGTTTCATTTCTTATTCATGTTAATCCTGCACTGGATTGACATTTTGATTGCCGGATTTCCTCTTAAGAACTTCGTGATATATCCTCAAATAACTGTCTGTCATTTTTTTATTGGTGAACCGTGTATGAACATACCCTCTCAAAAGGTGCGGAGAAGGATATTTTTTCTGACGGACCTTTACTGCCATTTCATTCACAGTACTACAGATCAGAGCAGGAAATCCGGACAATACTTCCGGCACCGAGCCTCTTCTGAGTGCCAGCACCGGAGTACCGCAAGCCATACTTTCCACCATTACAAGACCAAAGGGTTCTTCCCATAATGACGTGAACAGCACACATTCCGCATGCTTGATCAGCTTTTGCTTCACTTTTCCACCCACAGGCCCAACATATTGGATCTTCGGATTGTTCCGTATGCGCGGGATAACCTCTCTCCGAAAAAAATCAGGGGCCTTTACCGGGCCGGCGATAATCAGCCTCTTCCCCGTCTTCTCAGCAACTTGTATGGCCTGCAATACCCCCTTATTACGAATAATCCTGCCCAGAAACAACATGTATTCATGTTTTTCTGTGCTAAATTCATATTCACTAGGGTTTATCCCATTATAAACGTATAAGCCTTTGTTGTTTCCGAGTAGCCTGCGGGCACGCTGACTTACGTATACGGGATACCTGACCCGCCGCTTGACCGGGATATGGACAGTGCACACTGTAGGAATCCTTGGATTCACTGTGCCAAGCGCAGAACGGAACGAATGGTCATGGATAATATCCGTCCCCTCAGGAATTCTGCCCAGTACAAATCTCGCGAGGCCTTCATGCCTAAGCCCCTTTGGATAAGGGATAAGCTTTGCCTTGCTCCGGCTCCCCGAAGCCGCAAATAAATAGACCTCATGTCCCCGTCTAACCAGTTCCTCCGTCAGCTCATATACAATTTTCTCAGTCCCTCCCTTAACAGAAGGCAGAGGCTGGGCTTGCGGATAATTTGAGATCACTTGTACAATTGTTAATTTATTATTTTCTGGAAGCTTAACGGTCTTTTTCATTATAGCCGAGCTCCCTTCAGCTCTTCGTTGTTATCCTGCAGGTTCAGGGATACATTAAGCTATGCAATTAAACAAATCTTGACCGGGCACCGGACGACATTGACCGGTGGCATTATTTGACTAACTAAAAACCGGGCTTTAGGCAATATTAATTTCGGGGAAAAACTCTTCGAGGAGGAATTTATTTAATGAAAAAGTTGTCTGTAGCGATCTTGTCCGTATGTTTGATGATGAGCGCCGCTTCTGTGGTACAAGCTGCTCCTGTTGAAACAAAGCATGAGCAAATGCATCATGAGAAGAAATTACATGCCGAAAGCGTCCACAAAGCAAAAATGCACAAAGAGCATGCTAAGAAAATGCACATGAAACAGCATGCAGTCAAAGGAATCAAGGCCAAAAGCATGGAAGGGAAAATGATAAAGGATAAAACCCTGAAGGCCAAAAGCCTGAATGCTAAGAGCATTAAAGCGAAAGCCACCAAAATGCCAAAATCCGGCTTCGGCGGTGCCAGCGAACAAATGGAATAGGAGGATGAAAGAGGGTGAAGCTCACTTCTCCCTCTTTCTTTTCTACACATGAAAAAAAGGCTGTCCGTATTTTTATTGATGTTCATTTGTCTCAGTCTTGCCGGCTGCTTCGAATCCCCGACCGGTCATAAGGAACAACCGGAGGACTTGACTCCCGAATCCGCGTTGTCTTCGCCAACCCCGCCGTCGCCGGCGGAAAAACCAAAAATGACAAAACTCGAAAAACCCGGGATTGTTCCGGTGAAATTTCTGCCGGACCGGATGGAGATTCCTTCGATCTCTGTGAAGGCAGCCATTAAGCCTGTTTCGATCCTGGCCAATGGTCAAATGGATGTGCCCAAGGACACCGATGTGGCGGGTATTCTGTATCCGGGAATTGTACCCGGGGAAAAGGGAAACGTTATTATTGACGGTCATGTGGACAGCTACACAGGTCCGGCGGTGTTCTACAAATTGAAGAGGCTGAAGCCGGGAGACCAAATTATTGTCTCCGACAACAAAAACCACAAGCTGGCCTATACTGTCGAGTCGGCAGAGGTCTATCCTCCGGCAGAAGCGCCAGTGGAGCGGATATTCGGCAAAACCGAGGAATACCGCCTGAATCTTATCACCTGTACGGGAAGGTACAGCAGAAAGAAAAAGGAACATGAGCACAGGTTGGTCATCTTTGCGAAGATAGGTGATAAATCATGAAGCAGTTCAGAAAAAACAGGTGTCTGCGTGCAGCAGCCATTGTCATCATAGTTACGGCTGCTTTATATTTTCCGCTCCCGAGGGCGGCAGCAGATTCAGAGAAGCATGAGATTGAATCAACGCTGAACCATATTTTCCAGGAGAGGGCGGAAATGTTGCTGCACCCGCAGTCGGAGGCCGTCAACAATTATTATCTTCCGGATAAATCAAGCCAAATGGCGCTGGAGCATGAGCGTTTCCGGGCTGAGTATGTAACAAGCTGGGCAGACAAAAGAACCATTAAATTGACAAGCTCTGAGTCCGGTATCCGGATCATCCGTCAGAGCATCATTGGCGATATGGCCCGGATTTCCCTGGTTCAATCACATAAGGTAGGTTATGTATACATCAATAAAGTAACGATGCCGGAACAGGTTTTCGGTGTTGGAACGAGGCATTCTCTCACATTAAAGAAAGATAACGGCGCTTGGAAGATTGCGAGGGAATGGTATCTCGATCCGCTGGACGAGGACCCGCGTAAAATTGCGGAGGGACCGGAGAGAGCAGCTTCATCACCCAAAGCAAAATTAGAGCCGGGGGACGGAAAAAAATATAAGCGCAAGCGTGCCGTGCAATATGCCCATAAATATGCCGGTGCCGCATGGGGTGCGGGAAACCAGCATCACTATAACCAAAAATATTTGGATTACACAAGTAAAGGCGGCGACTGCACAAATTTCGCTTCACAGGTCATCGGCGATCAGGAGGAAGGCGGAGGGTTGCCTATCGCGGGAGGGTGGCGGTATTTTGCCAATTCAGGCGGCACCCAAACCTGGGTGCAGACCGATGCTTTCAGTAATTTCCTAATTAGATCCGGGTACGGCAAGCTTATTGCCAAGGGCGACTATCAGCATATTGCAACTCCTTCGCCAAAACACCCGGAGGGTGCAATTGCCGAGCTGCAGCCCGGCGATCTTATCGGTTATATTCTCCGCCATGACGATACAGACCACTTCTCCATCGTTGTCGGCTTCGATGATCGCGGCTATCCTCTGGTCGACTCCCACACAGCAGACCGTTACCGTGTGCCCTTTGATCTGGGCTGGGACCGGAATACCAAATATCAGTTGTTTCACATCAGGGATTAGTAAATTGATGCTTGTCAGCATAACACAGGTTTATCGTAATACAGTAGATATATAAACCTATGCTGTTGTGCTGGAGGAAATATGAGAATACCCCGGCTTTTGAAGCAGTCTGCAATTAGGGCCGGCGCCATGCTGCTAGTGAAATTGATTGGACTGGCCGGCCGTGTGCTCCTGACCCGGCTGGTTGGCGCAGAAGGAATTGGACTTTACCAAATTGCTTATTCATTCTATGGCTTCGTGCTTATGCTTACGGGCGGCATACCCACGACACTTGCCATTGCAACTGCAAAAGCCCCCTCACAAGGCTGGAAATTCCTGAAGATCATCTCGCTGGGCATGATTCTTTCAGGAGGAATACTCAGTCTGTTGATTTACAGCAATTCATCTGTGATCTCCGGTTGGCTTGGCAATCCTTCCCTGGAATACGCGGTGCGCAGTCTGGCCCCTTCCATCTTCGCAGTTCCGCTGCTCAGCCTGGCAAGAGGATATCTGCAAGGAATGAAGCAAATCGGAATTATCGCATGCTCCGAGATCGCCGAGCAGTTAACCAGATTTCTGTTCATGCTGCTCATTATCTGGCAACTGGGGTGGCTTGGAATTGAGCGGGCAGTAGGCTATGGACTATACGGCACAGTGATTGGGGCTGTACTCTCATTCACTCTGGTGACCGTTTATATTTCAATAAACAACAAGAGGTTCACCTTTATCGAGCCATTTCACCGGCCGCTGCACCTGATATGGTTCGTCAAAACCTCACTTGTTATTTCAGCTACACGTATGCTTATCCCGGCCTCGGAATTCATTGATGCTCTGCTTATTTCAAACCGGCTGCTGGCGGCAGGATACAGCACCTCCGAAGCAACTGCAATATACGGAGTAATCTACGGAATGGCGGTCATCATCGTGTATTCCCCCACGCTTCTGACCGGAGCCCTCAGCCATACCGTATCCATGCATATTGCCGCCGCCTGGCAGCAGGGAAATCAGCAAAGAGCGGCCAGCCTTTCAAGCCTGGCGCTGTATGCCTGCTGGTTATGGGGACTGGTGTGCGGATTGTTTTTGTTCGTGTATGCGGATGAGCTGTCCTTCTATATCTTCAATACCGCGCGCGTTAATCAGGTGATCCGGTATCTGGCGTTCATTCCGCTTATCGTCGGCTTTCGGGAGATCTCAACCAGCATTTTATGGGCACAGGATATCCGCAAAAATCCCTTTTTCGGGCTTTTATCAGGAATTATTTGTGCTGTCGGTATCCAGTATTTTCTGGTGGCGCTCCCGGGGTTCAGCTACAAGGGGGCTGCCGCAGGAATACTCATGCTAGAGCTGGTTGCCGCCTGCTGGAATTTCAGAGTACTGCACCTCAGTATGGCAAGCCTAAGGCAAATCCTGCTCCCGCTGCTGTACGATCTTGCCTTTGTATTCGTCACTTTGTCGGCACTGTCACGATTGTTCCACCACTCCGCTGAAATCTTAAGCTTGTGGCGTTTTCTGTTGATGAGCTGCAGCTATTTTACGCTCTCAGGGGTGTACATGTATTTCCGTTCCATACGAAAGCTGCTATAGCTGCGGGCTGAAGCCTTATTCCGCGTTGTCGTAAAGGGCGATCAGTTCATCGAAGGCGGAAATAATCACGTCAGAGCCTTTCAGCTCATCCTGCCGTCCAAAACCCGCGTAGGCGCAGCCGATGACCGTCTGACCGTTGCCTTTGCCGGCCTCCACATCAGATGAGCGGTCACCTACCATCCAGGCATCCTTGATGCCGTTATCGTCCAGCAGAATGCGCAGCAGCTCGGTTTTGGTCGCAGTGCCTTGTCCGCCTGCACTGTAGAGGCCATCGAACAGCTCTCTCAGCTCATGCACCACAACAATGCTGTCAATATAGTCCTTCAGCCCGTTGCTGGCAACGAACAGCTTCACACCACGCTCATGCAGCGCAGCAAGCGTTCCGGTTACCTTCGGATACAGTAATGTGCCTCCGGCTTCCAGGCCTTCAATCTCCAGTTGCAGCAGCAGCTCATCGGCACGGCGGTGAACGGCTTCACCGGCATCCGGCATCACTCTCTTCCAGATATCCGCCAGCAGCATGCCCAGGCTGCTCAGAATCAGCTCTTCAGGCGGAGTCGGCCCGTGATACAGCCCCTCCCCGCGCAGCGCATCGAACATTTTATGATACGCAGGCAACAGCAGGCTCTCTGTCTGAAACAGCGTTCCATCCATATCAAAGATTATCGCTTCCGGCTTCTTCAGTTTCAAGAATGACCCATCCCTTTCATTATGTATGCATAGGCCTATGATATAGGACAAAAGGGACCGGAAGCAAGCGCCATACGGCACTGCTCCGGTCCCTGCTGTTATACGATTTGTAATGTTGGGTAATCAGATTATATGCGGTCGAAGCTCGCGATCAATTCGTCAAGCACATCCTTGCTGACCATCTTGCCTTTGAAGTTGATCAGATTTTCCGCACTTCCGGAGAAGATGCAGGTAGGCTCGTATTTTCTGAGAATAATCTTTTCACCATCGACAAAAATTTCAAGTGGGTCTTTTATGTCAATTCCCATTGTTCTGCGCAGTTCAATCGGAATCACGATACGTCCCAGTTCATCTACTTTTCTTACAATACCTGTTGCTTTCATCTTTAGTATCCTCCCTTGAAATAACACTTATATAATCATTGGTGTTAAAAGCTTTTAATGCTTCTAAAAAGTTGAAATGATTACTTTATATTTGCATTGTAAGGTGCTATTTCTTTCCTGTCAATTTTATTTCTACATCTTTTGATATTAATCGACAAATAATTCGACAAATTTCTGAGGCCATTCGACAAAATATTGATTTCAGGCCTGATCTGGCGGCCATTATATAGACCTCTCCACTTGACAGTAAAGTTATACCTTCTATATATTTTAATCACTATACTAAATTGGAGTGTTTCCATGAGCGCAAAAGCAGAGAAAGAACAAGCCATTTATAGAGTCATGGACAACATGGCCAGTGTGCAGCAGAAATCGCAGGCTTTCGTAGACCTGATCTCTAAGCGGGAATCGCTATCCCAGAACCAAATCATGTTAATGTTTCAGCTTCAGCTCACAGGCAGCTTGAATATAACAGATATTGCTGAAAGATTCATGATTACGCCTGGAGCCGCTTCATTCATGTGCGATAAGCTGGAGGATCAGGGATATGTCGAAAGAATCCGCACGAAGGAAGACCGCAGAGTGGTCAAAATCGTTCTCACAGAACAAGGAACACAGCGCATACACTCCCTATTCGATACATTTGAGGCGGCGGAGCTGGACAAGATATCCAAGACACTGCAGAAGATCAATGACCTGATGAGCGACATTGTAAAATAAGCAAATGGACTATTGCACACTGCACTCTCCACATGAGATGCAGTTTTTTTGTGTGCTTTTTTTATTTTATATTGATTATATATTTTAATTATTATATATTTTAGTTACTAAAATAAATGAAAATGGTGATGAATCTAAAATGCCGAATCCAGCCCAGGCACCTCCGGTAAAAGTACGCGGTTCCCTGATTCGGCGGGGAGATATGGAGGCTTCTCTGGTGAACATTGTTGGACATTTGCATGTTGAAGGTGATTTGAAAGCAGCGGAGCTGAAGATCAAAGGAGAATGCTCCATCGGACATTCCTGCCAGGCGGATGAAGTAGCTATCCTCGGAAGTCTTCGTGCCGGGTCCCTCCGGGCAGACAGGGTTCATTCGGCCGGATACTTGTCCGTTGCACAAGAAGCTGTTGCAGACGATTTCCAGGCAGACGGCAGTGTGCGGATCAACAGCTTGTCCTGCGCCGGAACGATTTATATTCGCCTGGGTTCAAGATGCATGATTACACACATGACAGCCGGAGAGAAGATTGCCATATCGCCTTCTTCCAGGCTGATTAATCTTTTGATGAGCCCTTTTCGGAGATTAAGCTGTGAGACCATTGAAGGCGCGGCAGTTACGTTGTACCGGACGACAGCCAGCCTCGTCAGCGGGGAGGATATCATCATTGGACCCGGATGCATTATTCAAGAAGTCCGTTATAGCCGAACACTTGTTGTTGATTCCAAATCACGGGTTGACAAAACCATTCAGATCAATGGTCCCGGAGGGATTGTATGAGACACCACTCTAATTCAAGGCCTTATATACTACAATTCATCGCCAAAAGCTGTGTCCTCTTATTTTTGGTGCCCATTCTCAGTACTTGGTTGGCGGGGAGTGCAATGTGTGCTGTTATTGCTCCGATTGCCGGCGTGCTGCGAACCTTGGGGGTTAGCGGCAAGGAATGAGGATATCCCCCGGTTACTCCTTGCCGGTTATGTTCAGCATTCCATTTGGCCTGGTGCTAGCCTTAGTGCTTGCTATATCGTTTTATTACACTAGACGCTTGCTGCGGATCTGCCTGAAGTTTATACAAAGCTAGCTAGAAACCCTCCGTGAATTGGGAGAAATTCTTCCCGCTCACGGAGGGTTTTCATAAACCTCTACAGTTTTTTTATACCATGTAATCAGTCTCGGCTCCTTCAGCATCAACGCAATGAATGTTCGTGCGATAGGTTTGCAGGTCAATGTAAAGCTCGCAGCTTGCACCCTCTTTATGCCAGGCGAGCCGGACCTCCTCTCCGGGTGATGGAATGACGGTAAATGCTCCGTTAAAGGTCTCACACGTATTGCGGAATCGAATCAGCTTCATCAGCCGCTGAACGACTGTTTTTTCCAGCGCCTGATCAATCTCTTCCACGGAGTAATTGTGGCGGTTGATTTCTCTTCCTTCTCCGGTCTCTTGGACACGTGCATAATCGTTCTCGCCGGCGAGTAAGCCAACATAGTAGACCTGAGGAATTCCCGGCGCGAAAAATTGAATGGCTCTGGCCGCCATATATGCATCATCATCGCAATTGAGCGCACTGTAATAGGTGCAGCGAATTTGATGGACGTCAAAGCCGTCCTCCCCTTTATGCTCTTCCGACAAAATCAGGCTTAGGTTCGCCCCTCTTTCCACACAAAGGTCTACCAGTTGTCTAGCTTCACCGTCATCAATGAGATCATCCAGGTCCGGCTTGACGGGAATGCCGTCATGGCAATCGAGCATGGTGAACTGTTTATGTGGACGATTCTTTAGATAGCGGCACAATTCCTGGCTGGAGCGATTCACAAGCGTTTCCAGCACCCTGTAGGGGAGAATAAAGTCGTATATCCAGCTTCCATGCTCCGCCAATCTGTATTGAGTGCTGTAATGCGCATGGACTTCCGGCAGCAGTTCAATATCCAGCGAATCGGCCATCTCCTTCACCCAATCGAGAAACAAATATATATCCGGCTCCACGAAAAAGCAGCTCGTTCCGAGTTTTTTGATCACATAGCCAACCGCATCCAGCCGCACAATTTTTACGTTATTCTTTTTGAAATGCGTGAAGAATTCAGTCAAGAGCATCTTCGTCAGCGGGGAATGGACATCCAGATCAATTTGTTCGGAGGGATTCGTTTTGCCGAAGGTCGTCCAGACCTTCATTTCTGCTCCGGTTTCTTGAATCTCGAACGTGGAGTAAGGAACAGAACGGCGCAGAAACATTTTCTCCATATCCGCTTGTACCGGCTCTCCATCTTTCCACACTTTATCGAGCGTCAAAAACAAATCGCTATGTGCCGAGGCTTCCCCCTTGGCAAGGAAGTCCTGAAAGTAAGGGGACTGCCTTGAGATGTGATTGACCATCAGATCAACCAATAGATCGAATTGCTCCCCAATCGCCTGCATGTCTTCCCATGAACCGAAGTCCGGATCAATCTCCAGGTAAGTGAGCGGTGCGAACCCCCGGTCCCCTGACGACGGAAACGGCGGGAGGATGTGGATTCCCCCTTCGAAAATATCAGTGAAATATTTGCGAAGAACGTGAGACAGTGTTGCCAGGTCTCCCCCCATCGAATCAGGATACGTAATTAACTGTACTTGATTCCTAAGCGTCATCCGTACGCCTCCTATAAGCCAAATTGTTTTTTTAGTGCTTCAAGCGTCGGAAGATTGACTACTGCACCCATATATTTCAATTTGTAGGCGCTAACCGCAAAGCCGAGTTCCAGCGCTTTCTGAATGGTGTATCCTTTGACCACAGCGGCATAGAACCCCGACCAAAAAGCGTCTCCGGCCCCAGTCGTATCTTCGATTTCGGTAGCCATAGTTTCCAAAGTGACCGTTTCTTTTCCGGTAGATACAATCGCGCCTTCCTTGCCCAAGGTCATAACTACCAGTTTCGCGCCCAATTCCAAGAACCTCTCGACTTGATCCGCAGGCGGGCTTGGTCCAAACAGACGCTCAGCATCATCCTCCGAGGGTTTGATAATATCGACCTTGGAGATCATAGATTTGACATACGATACGCCATCCTCACCCTTCTGCCAAATCAGAGGATGGTAGTTAGGATCAAAGCCAATCAGCAGCTTATGCTCCCTTGCTTTTTCGATCACCTGTTCAACAGTATGGCGCGACGGAGCCTTTGAGATCGGCCAGCAAGAAAAGTGGACGACTTTGGAGCTGAGCAAGGCCTGCTCTAAAGCATCATTGTACGCCAATTCATTGTCCGCTCCGCGATAAAAGATTGGAATAGGCGTTCCCTGGCTTTTTGTGATGACCACCATACTGGTGGATTCGTCCACCCGCTGGACCCCGCTGATATCCATTCCCGCTGTCTGCAATCTCTCTAAGAGGAAGGTTCCGAAATTGTCCTTTCCAACCGCCGAAACGATATGAGACCGTATGCCAAGCTTATTGACATTGATGGCAATATTGGAGGGAGCCCCTCCAAAATATCTAGTATATCCGTCGCAACCGAGCGCATCGCCATAATCGTCGGAAATCATGTCAACGAGCAGTTCTCCAACAGTTAACAGATCATTTGGTTTTTCTTCAAGGGGTATTGCCATATTAAGATCAAACACTTGATCACCACCTCTTACACCGAAATCCTTTCGTCCTTAACCTTATTGCTGCATGCGTAATACTTCACAAAAACCTGCTAATTATTCAAGCTAAAGGCTCTTGCCAATGCGTTAACATAATCCGTTCTGGCACGCTTGCTAACCTCAGCGTTCGGAACGACGTGCTCAAAGCCATGATAGCCGCCGGGATACAGGTGAAATTCCACATCGACCCCGGCCTGTGCCAAGCGGGCGACATATTCAATCGTCTCATCCCGGAATGGATCAAGCTGTCCGATGCATGTATAGGCGGGAGGCAGGCCGGTCAAATTGTTCGAGCGGCTAGGCGCTGCGTAAGGAGACACATGGTCGCCGGCAGGTCCGCCAAGATACATCTCCCACGCTGCCAGATTGTTGGCCCGGTTCCAAACCGCCGGATCGGTAATTTCATGGCTGGAAGGCGTAACATTCCGCTCGTCAAGCATCGGGTACAGCGGCATCTGGAAGCAGAGGGAAGGACCGCCCTTATCCCGGGCCATCAGCGCCAAGGCTGCAGCCAGCCCTCCTCCGGCGCTCGCCCCGCCGACTGCAATCCGGGTCAAATCTATATTGAGCTCATTATCGAATCCAGCCAGCCAGATCAGAGCGGCGTAGCAGTCCTCTATAGCTGCCGGATACGGATGTTCAGGCGCAAGCCGGTAATCAGGCGATACAACAACACAGCCCGCAGCCTTTACAAAGCTTTGACATAGCGCATCTTCTCCGCTTGGATGTCCAAGCACATACCCGCCGCCGTGCGTCCAGAGAAGCGCTGGCAACGCAGTACCATTCCGCTGAACCGGCTCGTAGATTCTGACCGATATCAGACTGGAACCGGCAACCGGCAATTCCCGTTCCGTAATTCGAACAAGCTCCGACTTTTCGGCAGGCGGTTGAACAAGCTGGCGAGCGGAAGCCAGATCACCAGGCAAATACAGCGGCGGCAATTGTACTAATCCGTCTTTTAGCTCCGGGGCTACTCGGTTCTTCAAATCCATCTATATTTCCTCCATTATGCTTTGCATTATGTTTCGCTTTCCGTAAACCCGCTTTCGTTCCGTCACGCTCAAGTCGTTCCCTTCTCGAGCAATTTGACCGGAAGAATGGTCGCAAGCGGCACCTGTTCCCCCGCAATCTGCTGAAGCAGGTAAGTGATCGCCAGTTCCCCCATTTTCTTGATTGGCTGCTCAATGGTAGTCAAATCTTCCACGTTGCCAAAAGAAATCCCGTCATACCCGACCACCTTTACTTCATCAGGAACGCCTTTGCCAATCTTTCTGCAATTCTTCAACACTTGCAAGGCCAGCATGTCGCTGCTGGCAAATACACCGTCAATATCAGGATTCTCCTGAAATAAGCGGCGGACCAGCTCCTCGTATTCCTTGTATTTAAAGCCGTTCAGATCCGTTTGTTTTACGATGAACTCAACGTCTTTCCCCCTCACTTGTTCCAGGAAAGCGTCATGCCTCTGCTTAGCCAAGAGGTTGAGCTGTAGATTACCACTTATATATGCTATCTTTTTACAATTTTTCTTCAATAAAAGCTTGGTCGCCAATTCCCCTCCATGATAATTATCGGAAGAAATAAAAGGAATGGATTTTGAGATTTGCCGATCCAAGGTTACCAGCGGAAGATTGATCGACGTATAATCCTCCACTCTCATCGTATGGCTGCCCATTATAATTCCGTCAACCTGACTGGCTCTCAGCAAATCTATATATTCCTTCTCTTTTTTCTTGTGGAGCAAGGAATTGCACAGCATCAGCTTATACCCCTGCTCGTAGGCATAGGATTCAATGTGCTTGGTTACTTCTCCGAAGAATGGATGGGATATATCAGGTATGATTAGACCTATGACATTGGATTTTTTCCGCAGCAAAGACCGTGCCAGCTCATTCGGCTGGTAATTCATCTCCTCCATGGCTTCATTTACTCTCTGCTTCAGACCATCGCTTAAATAACCCCGATTGTTGAGAACACGGGAAATGGTTGTGACGGAAACTCCAACCTTCTCTGCAATATCTTTAATTGTTACAACCATCCATAACCTCCTTCCAGAATAAGTTCTCTTTACCCCTCATGTTAACCGGTTAATATACAAGAAGAGGCACGGCCTCACAGGAAGAATCCGGCCTCTTCTGCGCCACCCCTGTGAAGTTCCCTCTGGCAGTAAAACCGTTATTGCTCTTGCTTTATGTCGTCCCCCGCTCAATAAGAGCAACCGGAAACGTGCTCTGCATGTCAATGTCTTCACCCTCGATTTGCTTAACAACTAACTGGATCATGTATTCGCTCATTTCCCGAATCGGTTGTCTTACCGTGCTAAGCCGCGGCGTAATCAGGGATGCGAGCTGCACATCATCGTACCCGACAATTCTGATCTCTGAAGGAATGTCTTTCTTAAGCTGACGGCAAGCTTGAATGACCCTGGCGGCAATCACATCGCTGCTGGCGAATACACCGTCTATTTCGGGATGCTCTTGTAAAAAACGGACAATTGCACAGTCATCCCCGCTGTCATCCTTTCCTTCCTCCTCTAATTGAAAGTGAAGGGGTTCTATTCCCGCGTTCTTCAGCTCTGCATCATATCCACGCTCTCTCTCACTAGCCAGCATAGCCCGGTGATAAGGACCGTCTATCCCACGATACATGAAAACCGGCTTGCGGCAGCCTTTATCAATCAATATTTTTGTGGCGAGCCTGCCGCCTTCCAAATTGTCTGAGGTGACCACAGGTATATCCTCCGATAAGAAGCGGTCGAATGAGACCATTGGCAGATTCAGATGAAGATAATGCTGAACATCCAGCACCGCACTGCCCATGATGATTGCGTCGACTTGATTCTTCTTCAGCATGTCGATATAATCGCCTTCCTTTGAAACATTGCGGTTTGAATTGCACAGCAGCAGCTTATAGCCCTTTTGATCCGCGAAATACTCAAGATGATAGGTCAGCTCGGCAAAAAAAGGATGAGCAACCGTAGGTATAATCAGTCCGATCATATTTGACTTTTTTTTAAATAATGCCCGGGCCATTTCGTTCGGCTGATAATTAAGCTCCTTCATAACCTGATGCACTTTCTCCCTAGTCTCCTGACTGATATACCCCCGGTTGTTGAGCACGCGGGAAACCGTGTTAACTGAGAGACCGGCCTGTTTTGCAACGTCTTTAATTTTTGGCATAAAGACCACCTTGCTTTTTTATCCAATTATAAATTAAACCCGGGTTTATTTCAGCAAGAAAACGCGGGTTATGCTTATCCGCTTATTTCAAAGCTCCTTCCGTAATGCCTTGTATGATTTGCTTTTGTAAAAACAGATAGATGACCAGCACAGGAATGATCGTCATAATGAGCCCTGCCATTAAAGGCGCATAATCAACCGAATAGGAAGAAAAGAAGGCATAGGTCGACAATGGCAGTGTCTTCTGGTCTGAAGACAGCAGCACGAGACTCGGCAGCAAATAATCGTTCCAAATCCAGAGCACGTCCAGAACAAGCAGCGTTACGAAAACCGGCTTTAGCAAAGGCAGCACAACACTAAAGAACGTTCTCAGCCTTGAACTGCCTTCAATAAAAGCAGATTCCTCCAGCTCATATGGAATTCCCTTGATAAACCCGTGAAAGGTAAATACGCCAAAGGGAACCCCGAATCCCAAATACATAAACAACAAGGTCATTTTATTGTTCAGCAGGTCCATATTGCCATATAACATCACCAGAGGAATCATAAGCACCTGAAACGGAAGCGCCATTGAGGCCAGCATAAGGAAAAACAGGAACGCGTTCAGCTTCCATTTATAGCGTACAAACAAATACCCTGTCATCGCTGAAAAAATAATGATGATAAATACGGCTATGGCCGTGATGATCAACGAATTCACAAAGCCCTGCAAAAAGTCCATGTCCTTAAATGCGCTTGCATAATTATCAAATTTTATCGTTGCTGGTAACGACAAAGGGTTTTCGAAGAATTGCTGCGTTGTTTTGAAAGAGTTCATCACAATTAACAGGAAGGGAGTCAAAAATGCAAGCAACAACAGATACAAAAGCACCGATTTCACCCGGGAGCTGAGCCGCTGAGCATTCATTACGATTCCACCTCCAATTTCTTGAGCAGATAAGATTGAGTCAGCGCTATGAGCGCTACGACAGCGAACAGGACGACGGCTTCCGCCTGACCGATGCCATATTGATTGGACAGGAAGGCTTTTTGAACGATATGGTAAGTGGCGAGTTCAGTCGAATTGAAGGGGCCGCCTTTGGTTAAGGAGAGGTTGATATCGTAAGTCAGGAATGAACGGGACAGCGAAATGAATATGCAGATCACGATGGCCGGAACCGTAAGCGGAAGTATGATTCTACGGATAACCGAGGAACGGCTGGCCCCGTCAATGCTGGCTGCTTCCAGAACGTCAGTGGGGACACCTGTGAATCCGGCAATATAAATAATCATTAGATAACCGACCAACTGCCAGGCCGTCGCGATGATGAGTGCCCAGAACGCAGTCTGTGTATCCGTCAGCCAGGAGGTTGAAAATATCTCCCATCCATATTTATTGCCCAAGTAAGGCAACACCTGCGAGAACAAGGTCTGCCACAAGTACCCCAGCACGATGCCCCCAACCAGGTTGGGCGTGAAGAAGCCTGTGCGGAGCCATTGTTCCCCTCTTCCCCCTCTGGTTAGGGCCAGGGCGATGAAAAATGCAAATAAATTGGCGATAAGCACGGTAAAGAAGACAAACTTAAGGGTGAACCCTAATTGGCCAAGGAAAATTTTATCGTGGAACACCTCAGAGTAGTTGGCAAATCCGATGAAGCTGCTGTCGGCAGTTCGAACATCCCAATTCGTAAAAGTCAAATATAAGCCGACCACGAACGGGATAACAACAACAGCGGCAAACGCAAATACGGAGGGACCGCCGAATATCAGGAATGTTCCTACGTTTTTTACGGATAACTTGTTCTTCATAGTGCTTCCCCCTTTCTTGACGAAAAGACGGGCTGAGATGGCGTCTCAGTCCCATCTTTTCATGTCAAAACAACGAAGTAAATGAATCGTTATTTACCCGCATATGATTTCCAGTAATCCTGAACCTCCTGCGCAAGCCCTTGACGGTCAATCTTTCCAACCAGGTACTTTTGCATGGAAGCCCCGGTCTTAGCCCAGTAATCCTGTGGCAAATAGTTGATTACACCGATGTTGACAGTCTTTCCTTGGTCTACATAGCTGCTTACGGCATCTGAGATAACGTTGCTGCTTTTGGCCTTAAGATCCTTGTAAGGCATGGATAGCCCCATTTTAGTAATGATGGCGTCCTGTCCCTGCTGGCTTGTCAATGTCCATTCGATAAAGGCTTTTGCCGCTTCCTGCTGCTCAGGCGTTGATCCGGAGTTGTCAATAGCGAACAGCTTAGGTTCGCTGTAAGCCACTTGAGAGTTGCCGAAATCGTCCGGATTATTACTGATTGGCAACGGAATGATACCGAATTCTTTATCGCGGCCTTCCAGTGTTCCAATTACAGCCCAGGTCCAGTCTCCCATGAAGTAAAATGCGGAAGCTCCCTTTGCAAAATCTGCGCTGTCTTTATTGTAATCTGCGACTAGCGGATCGCTTTTCCGGGCATTGTACTTCTTCAGCAGATCAAAGGTGTCCATGAGGCCGGTAAATTGCGGATTGTCTGCAAGACTGATTTTCCCATTCTTCAGTTCTTCCACAAATTTGCGATTGTCATCTACCTTTTGCGACTGTAAAGAATAGGTCAGTCCCAGATAATGGGCTCCTAAAGACCAGTCCGCTCCGTGAATCATCACAGGCGCCGTACCTCCGGCTTCGATCTTTTTGAAAAGCGCTTCCAAATCGTCGCGCGTCTTTACCGTTGCGGGATCAAAGGCCCCCCCAATGGCTTCCTCCACCGCCCGCTTGTTGTACAGCAAGCCGTACCCTTGGGCCGTCCACGGAATACCAAGGAACTTCCCGTCGAGCAAAGCGCCTTCAATAGCACCCGGTTTGGTCAGCCCTTCATATTTGGCCTTGTCCGACTCCAAGTCGAGGAATTTGTCCTTATATTGCAGAATGGTTCCCGGATCGAGGTTGGCAATAGTAGCAGGATTTCCCGAGGCCAGCAGCGATTGGAACTTCTCAAGCTGCGCTCCTCCAATCGGTGTCGGAATGAGTTCAATGGTCACATTAGGATTCAGCTCATGATACGTCTTAAATAGCTCCTCGAACACAGTGTTGGCCTCGGCAGAGGTATTAAAGAACGTAAGCTTGACATCCTTGGCTGTCTGCGTTTCTCCCTTCGCCGGCTCCCCGGTTGCTGCCGCAGAGTTGCTGGTAGAATTGCTCTTGGAACATCCGGCCAACAAACTGAACACCAAAGCCAAACAGATTGTGAAGCTTGCTCCCTTTCTCATTTTCAAATCACTCTCCCCTTACATTCTGTTTTGAATGCGCATTCATTTGCGATGCACCTTTATATTAACCGGTTAACATGTTTGTGTCAACGGGTTATCATAATAAAAAATCAGGGTCTAAATAAATCACCCCTCACTACAGGGGCTGCTGCCCATGCATGAAGGGTGATTGCTTACCCGGCCGTTACAACCGTGCTTGTCTTAAGAAAAATGAACTTCAAATAATCTGGCCGTTTGCCCTGGTGGAAGGGAGACGGTTAGAATGCCTTCCGTCTTGTCCCAGCTCCATTCCGAGCGGTGCTGCTGCGGATAGGCGCACCTTACAGCCGCCTCCTGCCCCTTCAGCTCGTCGATTGGCAGCTTCACCTCAGCTTCCTCTCCGGCAATCCGCCAGACTGCGAGGTAGCGCAGATCGCGGTGGCGCAGGCCAAAGCTGACCCACTGGCCTTCACTGTCCGGCAGGCCCAGCGGCCAGAACGGAGTCGCCTCTCGGATATGCGCGCGGATGGATTTGTAATAATCCAGCGCTTCCTTCACCAGCCCCCGCCGCCGTGGCGAAAGCTCGGCTAGGTGGCCGCTCTGGTGTACACGAAGCAGCAGTGCGTTGACCATGTTGAAGATGACCTCTTCATCATCCCCCTCGCGCAGCGGATAGGACCACACCGCGGATTGTTCCGGTGTGAGGGCCATCGGCGAGCCTGCGGCAATCGCCGCGTACTGCACGTAGTCCTCCTGATCACTGGTGGACTGGATGCTGTGGAGGCTGAGCATGGCATAATCCATGCGCATGCCGCCGCTGGAGCAGTTCTCAATGACCAGATTCGGATAACGGGCAAAGATGCTGTCCAGCCAGGCCAGATAAGCACGGTTATGCTGCAGCAGCCCATCGCCGAAGCTGTCTGCGTCCGTCTCTGTACCGATACCGGCATTGATATTGTAGTCCATCTTGATGTAGCCGACCCCGTACTCCTCCACCAGCCTTGCAATTATACTGTCAGCATGCTGAATGACCTTGGGGTTCCGGTAATCGAGCTGATAGCGGCTGCGGTCCTTGACCCGCTTGCCGTGGCGCATGAAGAACCAGCTATCATCCGTCTCTGCCAGCTTCGGACTGTTGATTCCCATAACCTCCAGCTCCAGCCACAAGCCGGGAATCAGCCCTTTGCTGCGGATGTAATCCAGCACAACCTTAATCCCTTCCGGGAACCGCTCAATGGAAGGCTCCCACTGGCCCACTCCATCCCACCACTCTCCGGGCGCATACCAGCCCGCGTCGATGCAGAAATATTCGCACCCGACATCGGCGGCGGCATCAATCAGGGGCAGAAGCTTTTCTGTTGTCGGACTTCCCCACAGACAATTCATATAATCATTAAAAATAATCCGCAGCAGCTCGTTATCCTCATTCGGACGGCGGATAATCCGGCGGTAGGCGGTAAGCTGCTCCGCCGCGCCCTGGATGCCTCCCTGGACAGCTCCGACGGCTACCGGGACGGAGATGAATTCTTCTCCCGGCGCGAGCTTCAGCCACCAGTGGTTGTCATGCTCGGTCGGCCCGCTGACCAGCAGCGTAAGCTGGTCGTATTGGTCGGTCAGCTCCCAGTGCCAGGAGCCATTATGCTCGATCTGCCAGAACAGGCTGCTTCCGCTTTCCTTGTTGTGCAGAATTGCCATCGGCAGCAGCTCTGCCGCCGACCAGGAGCCTGTGCTGCTGGCGGCCAAACGCTTCGAACCCCGGTCAGCCAGATGGGACATCCCCAGCTCCGGCAGCCGGTAGGTCCGCCACTGCAGCTCGCTCTGCCAGCCGCTGTGGGCAAGCGTAACCTCAATTTTGTCATTGCGGTCACCGCTGCCCTCTTTATCCACTCCCGTAAGCGCAAAGGTCGAGAGGTATTCTACGGCAGCTTCAGCGGTCCCTTCGTTCTTCAGTACCGTCCAGCAGCGTACCGTCTGCACGCCGTTATAGAACTGCAAATGCTGTACCGCTTGAATAGCGGTTACCGGATCAACCAACGTGATCTCAAGCTTGCGACCAAGCGTATTCACTTTGTCATGATGGCCGCCATATACCATCCGCAGCCCCGGATACGACGCCCGGTGCGTACGCCCGTGATATTCAGCCCGGTCCTCCCCCGAGAGCTGCAGCTCCAGCAGGCGGAATCCCGGCTTAATCTTGTCCGCAATTACGCCCGCCTCCAACGGCGCTGCACCGAAATGCAGCAGGCGCACATCCTGCTCTTCCGTAATTTCAATTGTAAGATAAAGTCCGTTCTCGGCAATCTCAATGAGCTTGCTGTCCATAAATAATTCGGCCTCCTGACAAATGTTGGTGTCTCCCCTGATTATAAGGTCTTCCTTTGTATTCGTAACTGAAGATTTTTATAGCTGTTGTACAAGTGAAGAAGTAGCGGAGGGGAAGTTTGGAATTGGAGGAGCGTAGCGTCCGCCTTTATGTTTGGATTTCTACTGCGGCCAGCAGTTTAAATCAGGAAATCCAAACATAACAGCGGCCGGAAATCCAAACATTCCCCGCAGTTACGACAATTCACTTACCCTCTGCTTTAAAATTATAGTTACACAACAAAGGACGGCCCCCCGGTAATGAATCTTACCTTCAAGGCCGTCCCAAGATAAATGACTAGACTTTACTGCTGAGCCGAGCCGAATTGAATCCAGGCTTTTTGAATTTCGTCGATGGCTTGGTCTTTGGTTTTGCTGCCGCCGATATAAGCCTGCATCAATTCACCGAATTTCTGGTGGAACGTATCCAGCGAATAGTTGACCGACAGGTCGCCGGATTTCTCGGTTTTGAGGATTTCGTTCATTTCCTTAGGCATCTGCAGGTCAGGCATTGGGGCATCCTTGATCGGCGGGATAACCTTAGCCACTGTGGAGAACCAGCTCTTGCCGTAGTCGGACGTGTACAGCCAGTTGAAGAAATCAATTGTTTCCTTGACTACAGGGGAATCCTTGTTGATGCGCAGCGCCTGGTCCGCACCGGTGATAATCTGGGATTGCTCTGGTTTGTCACTTACCGGATAACCTGCGATGCCAAGGTCAAAGTCAGGGGTGATTTTCTTGATCGCTTCCTCATCCCATGCGCCTTTCCCGGTCATAAACGCTGCTTTGCCAAGGGCAAAGTCACTGACTTCAGCATTGCTGTCGCGTTCCAGAGGCTTGTCTGTTCCGTGCTTCACAGTAGTGTCAATGAAGTTGAAGAAGTTGTTGTACAGCACCGGATGATCCTTGAACGTGGTTTTGCCGGCGATAAAGTTGCCTACAAGCGTCTTGGCGTCAATTCCGGCATCCGTAGCAGCCGCATCCACGAAGTGCTGGAAGATGTGCTTCCAGACCCACCATTCCTTATAAGCGTTGGCGAACGGGGTGATGCCCTTGGCTTCCAGCTTGGTGATGGCATCGTCCATTTGTGCGGTAGTCTTTGGAACCTCAGTGATTCCTGCATCGGCCAGCAGCTTTTTGTTATACATCAGGACGAACAGGTTGCCTTTGACCGGAAGTCCCAGCACTTTGCCGTCCGAGGAGGTCATATTGGAGCGGACCGCATCGGTCATTGCTGCTGCCAGCGGTTCATTCGTCAGATCGGCACTGTATTCGGCAAAGGTGTCAATATCTCCGCCGGCTGTAGTCTGGAATACGTCAGGTGTGCTGCCTGCGGCAATTTTGGATTTGAGCACCGTATTGTAGTCCGCCTGCATAATTTCCAGATTGATGGTTACATTCGGCTTCACTTTTTTGTATTCGGCAATGTAAGCGTTGAAGGCATCGGTGTACTCTGGAGACGCAGTGAACATATTAATCGTGACAGGCTTGGAGGTATCCGTAGCTGTATTTGCCGCTGCATTTGTTCCCCCTGCGTTGTTAGCGGCATTATTGGTGTTGTTGCCACCGCAGCCAGCCAGTAGTCCGCCTGCAAGCAGCAGACTTGCGGATAATGCCATAAATCTTTTACCCTTCATGATGTTGCCCCCTTTTCCTCATGTTTCTTGTGGTCTTGGTGCTATTTTAAATAAAAAGAAAAAGGATAAGAATGTACATAAGTGATCTTATAAGGGTAAAAAAGTGTGCTGATGTAACCGTTTCACTTTTCTCCCTCCAAGTGCAGCAGCCGAAATTCAGAAGGTGAGCATTCATAGTAATTGCGGAACGCCTTGCTGAAATAGTTCTTGTCCTTGTACCCCAGCATCTCGGAAATATCCTGAATCTTGAGCGCCGGATCGGACAGCAAATCCTTGGCCTTGTCCATTCTGACCTTCTGCACATACTCATGAATTCCATACCCGTATTGTCCCTTGAACAGCTTCATCAAGTATTCTCTGCTCAGGAAATATTTATCCGTGAACAGCGATATCTTAATATTCTCGAAATAGTGGTTATCAATGTATGCTTTAATATTTTCCAGCACACTGCTGCGGTCTCCGGCCAGCGATCTGCTGATTTCTCCGGCGTACACATCCAGAATGTGGCTCAGCACTCCCTCGAATTGGCCGAAGGCGGCAAAATCACTGAGAATACCAAGCCCGCGCAGCCCCTTGCTTTTGCCGCTGCGCAGCCGCTCTGGAACCGCCTCAAGCTGAGTGGCGATATCCCCCAGCAAAATGATGAATTCCTGAATCCGCCGGTCGGCTTCGCCCAGGCTGAAATACTCCGCGGCCTTCCACTTCCGTGTGAATTCGCTGAGAATGCTCTTGGCGTGGTTGACATTCCCGCTCTCCAGAGCATTCAGAATCATCGGCATCCTCCCTGTCAGGGAAGGGCTGTCCTTGACAACCGGCTTCGTATTTCTGTCTCCTGAGACCGTATTCTCCTTCAGATTCAGCAGATCAATCCCATCCAGCGCGGCTTTGGCATGCTCGTAGGACGGGGCAATCTCCATCACATCGCTGTAGGACTGCCCGATACCTCCCGCACAGACCATGCCGAACAGCTCCTTCAAGGTAGAAACTGACTTCTTCATATGATGGAGCGATAGAAACGCCGCGTCTTCCCCGTAGCTCCCCTTCAAGGTGAAAATCGCAATGAACTCCCGCTCGCTTCTGGGGCTGGCGAAGCTGAAGGCCTCGAAATGACCGTCGCTGTTCTCGTTGATGACATTGGTTACGGCAAAATGCAGCAAATCCCGGTCCTCATGGAACCGGTCATGGCGCACCTGCTCCAGATTCAGCATCCGCAGCATGCCTACGGTAAAATAATTGCCCGGTGTGTCCGCACCGATCAGCGGCAGAAAAGCTTCATTGGACTGATTCTTGAAGCTGCGCTCAATGATAGAGAGATACATCTTCTCCTTCAGCTTGGGAAGGGACATGTTCAAGGTAATGTTGCGGCTGATGAACTCGCTCTCCTTCTTGCGTTTGGCTTCCAGCACATCGACCGCCTTGCGCAGCGCGGCATTCAGATCATTCCGGTTCACCGGCTTCAGCAGGTAATCCACCACCTTGGAGCGGATGGCCTGCCGGGTATATTCGAAATCGTTGTAGCCGCTGATCACAATCAGCAGCAGATCAGGGAATTCGCGCTCGGCAATTTGCAGGAGCTGGCTTCCGCTGAGCTCCGGCATCTTCATATCCACCAGCGCCAGGTCAACCTTGTGCTGCCGCAGAAGCTCCAGCCCCATCTTGCCGTCCGTCGCCTCCAGCACCTGATCAACACCCAGTCCCTTCCAATCTCCAAGAATATGAATGGCCTCGCGTAGTGGCTCTTCATCATCAATAATCAGTACCTTGTACATGTTGTCCCAGCCCTCCCCGCGGTAACCGCATATCCATTCGTGTGCCCTGCTCATCGCTGGCAATCGTAAGTCCCGCCTCTTCTCCATATAAGAGCTTCAGGCGTGTATTCAAATTTTTAAGACCGATGCTCTCGTCCTTCTCTTCGGGTTCCCCGCCGCGGTCTTCCCACTGGATCTGCAGTGAGCTGAGCACCTCTTCAAGCCGCTCCGGGCGGATGCCCGGCCCGTCATCCAGCACAGAGATTACGCTGTGAGTAGGTGTAATATGAGCCTCAATCCGAATTGTAACCGTACTGGACACCTTCTCCAGCGCATGCTTGATGCAGTTCTCTACCAGCGTCTGAATCGACAGCTTGGGAATTCTCAGCGCACGCAAGCTGTCATTCCAGTCATAAGCCACCTGCATGCGGCTCCCGAAACGGGCCTTCTGCAGTGCCAGATAACGTTCAATATGCTTCAGCTCCTCACTGGCCTGCACCACATCCTTGCCGCTGATGCAATACCTCAGGGTGAGCGCCAGATTATCGACCATTTCAACGATATCATCATTGTTATTCTTGAGCGCCTTAGTGGAAATCGCTTGCAGTGCATTGTACAGAAAATGCGGATTGATCTCGGCCTCCAGCGCCTTGAGAACAGCGTTTTTCTCGACAATTTTCATTTTATAGCGCTCGTTGATCAGCTCGTTTGTCCGCTCCACCATCTTGTTGAAATGGCGGGACAGATACGCAATCTCGTCATTCCCCTCCACCACGGCTTCGGCATCGAAGCTGCCGGTGCTGAAGCGTTTCATCTGCAGGGACAGATGCTTCAGCGGACTGGTGATTTTGTTGGAGGTGAAGCTGACCAGAATAACGGACACAATCAGGAACAATAGACCAATGGAATAGCTTAATAGGCGCGTGGTGGTCGCCGCTTCATAGATTTGTTTGTACGGAATCGGCTTGATGAGCTTCCAGCCTTCTTTTTTGCTGATGTCATAGATCACCAGGTATTTCTCCTTGTTGTAGGACCATGTCACCCGCCCGCCGAGGGCCGGCGTAAGCAGCTTAAGCAGCCCCGCAGCTTCACTGTTCCGGTAAAACTCCGGATTATCCACCACGAACGGCTCATTGTCCGGGCTGACATACATCAGATGCTCCCCCGTGCTGAACGGAATATCCTTCATGATCTCATCCGTCACACTGGAATTGAAATACAGCGACAGGACCGCCTGCGGCTCCCGGGAGACAATCGAACGCAGCAGCCGGTGATAGCCCATGAAGCTTTTATCGGAATTCACGGGATAATCCGCACTTTTTTCCAGCTCCGATCTGTCTTTGACAAAAGACTGGTACGAACGGTTAAAGGGGCTTGCCAGCGCACGCTTGTACCACGAAAGATTCTCAATGGACGGATGCTCGGCCTCCCGCACGGTAATATTATAGTTCTCCTTCGTGACATAATAGTATTTATGCTCCTTGATCACATACAGGTAGATGGCCTCCAGATCATTGCGGGAAAAATACAGATTCTTCAAATAATCCTCCACATACATCTTGGACGCGTAGTCCTCCGATTCATGCAGGAGCGCATAGTTGAACTCGTCATAGGAAATTTGCGGCAGGGACAATTGCCCAATGCCGTCCAGGTAGCTCTCCAGATTGCGGCCGACCAGAAGCAGGTTGTTGCTCGTGCTGGAGATGCTGTTGTTCACCGATTCCTTGCGCAGCATTCCATAGGAAATGAACGTGAGCGAGGTCACGACCAGGATGATAATGATCGTGAACAGGAGTATGAGCTTATTCGCCAGACGGCGTGAAATCCGCTCCAGCAAAGGCTCGAACAGCTTGTACAGAGTTGTTTTGATGATGCATGGCCTCCTTCTCGCATGAACTTTGAGGGACAAGGTTCAGTTCACCTTTTTACCCCTAAGTGTACTCTTAAATCCATTTTTGAGTATAGGGGTCTGCTCTATAATACACAATATAGACTAACCGGAATGGTTATGTGTGGCAAGCTAGCACAATACTCCCACCACCCTATTAACAAAGAAGAGGTGCAACCATGTTAAAAACACTCGGCAGAAAATGGCGCGAAAAACTGGACTTCGGGCTGTTCACACTCCCCGTTCTGATCTGTATCGCGATTGCGTTCTACATTCCGTTTGTGATGACCATCCGCTACTCCATGACGAAGTGGAACGGGATCTCCAAGCATCCCAAATTTGTCGGCCTGGATAATTTCCAGCAGATTTTTACGGGGGACAGCAACTTTGCCAATTCGGCGTGGTTCACGATCAAATACGCGCTGCTCTACATCGTGATTGTGAATGTGCTGGCGATTCTGCTGGCAGTACTGCTCGATATGAAGCTGAAGTCCACCTCCTGGCTGAGAGCGGCCTTCTTTATCCCTTATATCCTCAGTCTTGTGATTGTCGGCTTCATCTGGAAATTCATCTTCATGCAGGGCTTCAACTCGCTGGGCGACAGCACAGGCTGGTCGATCTTCGGCCTAAGCTGGCTGGGGACGCCGGGGCTTGCTTTTATCTCCATATTAGGGGTTTCGATCTGGCAGTCCATCGGCTTCTATCTGGTGATCTATATTGCAGGCCTGCAGTCCGTGCCGGACGATCTCAAGGAAGCGGCCACCGTTGACGGCGCCGGTCCTGTGCGGAGATTCTTCAGCATCACGCTGCCGCTGCTTGCTCCATCCATCACGATCTCGGTCTTCATGGCGCTGACCAACTCCATCAAGGTGTTCGACGTCATTCTGTCGCTGACCGGCGGCGGTCCGGGGGGAACTACCTACAGTATCGCTTACGATATTTACCGGGATACCTTCCAGAACAATCTGTACGGATATGGTACAGCAAAAGCGCTGATTCTGTTCGTGGCCGTCCTGGTCGTGACAGTGATCCAGCTTACAGTCTTCAAACGGAGAGAGGTTGAGGCATAATGAAAACAAACAACAGCAAAGCGGGCCGGATCATTCTCGAAGTTGTTCTGGTGCTCCTCTCCCTTGTGTTCCTATATCCGCTGTTCCTGACGATTATCAACTCGTTAAAAAGCTTCAGCGAGGTCATGACCGACGTAATCGCTCTGCCGAAGCATCTAACCTTCAGCAACTACTCATACGTATGGAAGTTCATTAACTATCCAAGATTGTTCCTGAATAACTTTGTCATTACCGGCCTTGGCCTGCTGGGTATCGTGTTCATCTCCTCCATCGCAGCCTATAAGCTGGCACGGACAAAATCCAAACTGAGCGGCGTCATTTACTTCCTGTGCATTATGCCGATGCTGATTCCGTTCCAATCCATCATGCTGACCGTGCTCCAGACTGCTAAGAACCTGAATCTCTCGGAAAGCACCTGGGGTCTGGGACTGCTGTATTGGGGCTTCGGCGCTCCACTGGCGGTATTCATCTATCATGGTTTTGTTAAGGGGATTCCGACAGAAATTGATGAAAGCGCCACGATTGACGGGGCTTCCAGCTTCCGGCTGTTCTTCAGTGTCATCTTCCCGCTGCTCAAATCGGTAACGACAACCATCGTCATCATCGACGTGATGTGGATCTGGAATGACTTCCTGCTCCCGCTGCTGATGGTTAACGGCTCGCCGGATACGAAGACTCTGACACTGGCCGCTTACACGTTCGTAGGGCAGTATACCTCAGACTGGCAATATGCAATGACCGCTATGGTTATGGCTGTGCTGCCTTCCATCATCGTGTTCATCTTCCTGCAAAAGTACATCGTGAAGGGTGTTGTCGCCGGAGCGGTGAAGGGCTGATCTTATTTGTAGAAAAACATTAAAACGGCTGCGCCGTCCTTAACTGGACAGCGCAGCCGTTTTCGGTTCATCGTAGAAAAAGCGTCAGACGTTGCCTACCCAGTCAACGTCACCCGGTAGACCGGAATTGCCGTAACGCTGTGGAAGACCGCCGTTGCTTCACCGGTGAACCGTTTCTCACCCGCCATAGCAGCGCCGGCGACAACAGTCATCACCCCTTTGCGCAGCGGTGTGGTCTCCAGAACGATTTCCCCGTTCTGAATCGTATCCCGGAAGCGGGACAAGCCGAGCTCCCAAGGGAGGCCGTTGTAGAAATGGTCATGGAATAATTGGCCTTCAGCGAAGGCATAGCCTACATTGCCCGTATAGTCGATGCTGAGAAGCACATCCTCGACACCCGCCAGCGCATCCGGAGCGATGTGCAGAGCCAGCTTATGCTCATGAATTCGCTGCGTCTTAAGCCCGATTTCCTTCACGGGCACCTCCAGATCATAGCTCAAAAACCACTCGTCTCTCCGCTGCGCGATGGAGCAGGCAGCCTGCGCCGTCTTCCATTCGGGCACAGACACAGCGCCCGTACCCGCGTACTCCCGGAAGGAGAAGCTGCTCTGGCCGGTGCTGAAGAATTCAATGCCTTCCGCCGTTTGGACCAGAGGGATTTCTGAGAATATAATCCTTGTAGACTGGCCGTCCTTTATTTCCCACAGGGCCGAAGCTTCCTTCGCATTCATCACGTAAATGCGAAGCTCCTTGGCCCCGGCCCGGGCAATACGGATCATCGCAGAGCCGTCATGCGGGATCAGAACGGAGTAGCTCCCGTCCGCTTCCTTCTCCACGGCTCCGCTGCCGGCTGTCAGGCCGGTGATTCCCTGCCCACTAAGAAGAAACTCCCCGTCCACGCCCTCCGGCATGGAGAAGAAATAGGTGGCTGCTTCGGCAGTCTCCACCATAGTTACCGGCTGGGCTGTAGCATAGCGGAGATTCAGCCCAGCCAGCGCGAAGTTGAACGGGAAGATGAAGGAAGCGTTCCTCCGCACAGTAAGCGAGCTTTTTCTCGGGAAGCTAAGCGTCTCTTCTGCCAGCTCCACCTCAAACCGGACATCCTCATGCGTATCCATCTCTACATGATCCTGATAGTTATTGACGAACAGGAACCCGGCCTTACCGTCTGTGCGGACCGCGTACCGCAGCGTATGCGAATCCTCAGGGGGAATGGATACCGCACCTTGCGGAATCACTGTTGCCATAGGCATTAGGCGCTCTGCGAACTGGCGGAGAAAATAATGCAGCGGACGCAGCAAATGATTAGAGTCCCGAATCTGTCCGAATTCACCGATGGGAGCCTGAAAGTCATAGGTGATTCGCGGTGTGGTGCTCTCATTCAAATATCCTGTCTTCCCTACCGGATTCGTGCCTCCGTGAAACATGTAATAACCGATAAAGTTGCAGCCCCCGGCAATTTTCATCAGGCTCATCGCCATTACACTCTCCGGCTCCACCTGGAAACGCGACAGGTACCAGGTCTGCATGCCTCCACCCATCTCACAGCAGGCAAAAGGATATTTCGTTCTGCGGTACGGCGGGTTGTACTCCCCGGTCTCGCCCTGATCGTCATGATAATTCATGAACACATACTCCGCTGTCGGCTTCTGGTCAGGATTCTGCTCGCTGATGCTCCAGGGGGTATAGGCATAGCCGCCATACAGCGGAAGCACCTCATCCTCCAGAAATGGCGCATCCCCCCAGCCTGTGCTGGTATAGATCGGTGCATCCATTCCAGCTTCGATGGCATATTGCTTCAGAATGCGCATATGCTCAGATCCGGCTTCGCCGCCGATTCCGCCGCTTAAGTATTCATCACCCTGCTTCGCGGTCAGCTCCCACAGGGCAGCGGCGGCGTTGAACTCATTCTCAAGCTGGATGCCGATCACAGGTCCGCCGTCCTTGAACATCAGCCCTGCGGACTGAGCCCCGATCTCATGGAACAGCCGGCGGACATAATGCAAGTAGCCTTCATCATTGGAGCGGACATCAAACGCGCGTCCGAACAGCCAATCCGGCAGACCGCCGTTGCGGACCTCCCCGTGGCAGAACGGGCCAACACGGAGAATCACATACAGCCCGTTACGCGCGCAGAGCCGGATGAATGCCCGCAGATTCCGGTTGTCCTCCCATTGGAAGGCTCCTTCAAGCTCCTCATGATGGTTCCAGAAGATATAGGTAGCTACAATATTAATGCCGGACATCTTCATTTTGCGGATTTCCTTCTCCCAGTCAGCTTCTGGATAACGGGAATAATGAAACTCGCCGCAAACGGCAAAATAAGGCTTGCCGTTCAGCTCCATATAATAATTGGTGAAGCGGATTTGATCGCCCTGGGGATTGCTTCCACCCAGCTTCAGCGTTGACGGATAGATGTCTTTCGGGGAAATTCCGGCCATTATTTTATATTCCATGATCAAATCTCCTTTCTTCTGAAAGACAAAAAACGGGCTGCCCCAAAGCTATGCCTTGGAGCAGCCCGGAAGCCGTTACATAAGCTTCACTTTCAATTGGTTATTTTTTTTGAGCAGCAAGGAAGGCGTCGATTTGGGTTTGCATTTCAGCTTGAACCTTGTCAATGCCAGCGGATTTCAACTGCTGAATCAGGTCGGCTTGACCTTTGTCAATATCAGCAATCAAACCGTATTCGAGCGGAATAGCATAACGCAGCATTACGTTGCCAATGTTCGCCACTTCGTTCTTCACTTTCGCGGAGTCGAAAACAAAGGTTTCCAGCGGGAAGTGGTAGATGCTGGACTGCCAGCTCTTGAACATATTGTCAGCTTCTACAGGATAAGAAGCATCTTGACGGTTCAGCGAAGAGTTCCAGCCCCAGTTCGAGAAGCCGGTGTAGTTGGTAGCTGCAGGACCAGCAGTGTACTTGTCATCGCCTTCAGGAATGTAGTTGGTTCCGGCAATGCCGTACATCGTCAAATCATGAATTTCCTTGTCATTCTGCAGAAGATCAATCAGCATCAAAGAACGCTCTGCATTCTTGGAAGTGGCATGGATCGCCATACCGTTCTGGGTTGAGATAGCGGCAATCTTCTTCTTGTCCGGAGTAAGGTCGGCGATTCCCAGCTCTACATCCGGTTTGTCGCGGCGCATTTCAGCAAGGTTAGCCGCTACAGTTCCGAGGTTGTGGGCATAGGAGGAGACTTTGCCTGCTTTGATATCCTGCCATACATCGTTTTTATTGCTGACTACGTTTTTGGACCATGCGCCGTTGTCGGCAAGATCTTTGTAATAGGTAAGCAATTGTTTGAACTCAGGAGTGTCGTAGATGTCAAATACTTTACCGGATGCATCGTCCAGCTTGTAGGCCAGCGGCAGCAGGTTCGGATCTACCAGGTTGAAGTTGTTGTTCTGCTCAAGCAACGTCTGGTCAAGCTCATGCCATTTCCAGCCATCGGCAGGTTTAGCACCGTAAGCCGTAATGCCTTTTTCGTTCTTAGCAACCGTTTTCAAGTAATTGGCATAGGTTTCAGGACTGTTGATTTCCGGCAAATTGTATTTCTTGCGCAGGTCTTCACGGTAGAGCACTACTTTGTCGGTTACCTCAACATTGTTGTTCGGAACCATGTAGAGCTTGCCATCCACTTTCGCCTGCTCCCAGGAAACCTTAGGCATGGCTTCCCAAGTTTTCGGCATGTACTTGGACAGCATGTCATCTGTCAGCTCCAGGAATCCGCCTTTGAGCGCCTGATCGTTATACAGTGCCCAGTTCGCAGTGTACACAAGGTCGAAATCCTCGTTGGCGGCAAATTTCAGCGGGTACTTCTGTGTCCAATCGGACCAATCAAGGAATTCCACATCCACAGTAGCATTGATTTTTTCTTTCAGTTTTTTGTTCAGCTCACCGAATACTTTATCGTAATCGCCAGGCTGACCGCCAATCAGCAGCATTTTGAGTTTGACTTCCTTGGAAGTATCAGGAGCGCCGGAATTCGTGGCTGCTCCCTCCGTAGCCGTTGCTCCTGCGTTGGTTGCTTCCGCAGATGTATTGTTGCTGTTGCCGCCTCCGCATGCACTTAGAACTGTGCCAAGCATCAACACTGTCGCCAGCGTAGCTGTTAGTTTCTTTTTCTTGTTTGTCATGACCGATGTTTCCCCCTATCGAATAGTTGGTTGGTTATATATTGATAACCAGGTTGCCCTGAGATTATCCTTTGACAGCACCTACAGTGAGCCCTTGCACAAAGTATTTTTGAATGAAGGGATAAGCAAGCAGGATAGGGCCTGTGGCTACAATGGTCATCGCCATCTTCAAGCTTTCGGTTGGCAGATCGGAATTCACTACCGCTCCGGAGGCCATCATTGCCTTGCGCATGCCATCCATATTGCCCAGCATTTTGTAAAGATAGTATTGAAGCGGCATCAATTCGGACTTCGAAATATAGAGCAGCGCGTTGTACCAGTCGTTCCAGTAGGCAAGGGCGATGAACAGGCCAATGGTCGCCAATGCCGGCTTGGACAAAGGCACAATCAACTGCAGGAAAATCCGGAAGTCGCCAGCCCCATCAATCTTGGCGGACTCCGTAATTGCATCCGGGATGCTGCTCATGAACGACTTCATGACGATAATGTAGAAGACATTGAGCATCATCGGCAGAATCAACACCATCAGTGTGTCTTTTAGATGAAGAAAGTTGATGATCAACAGATACGAAGGAACCAGACCACCGCTGAACAATGTAGTGAAGAAGAAGAAAAACGAGAATTTTCCACGCCATTTAAAATCACTCCGGGACAGCACGTAAGCCGTCATGGAAGTTAGAAACAGGCCGAGCACAGTGCCGATTACCGTAACGCTGATCGTCACACCGTAGGCTCTGAGCATTTCAGCCGGATATTTGAACAGCAGGCCGTAGGCTTCCGTCGAAAATTTCGAAGGGATGAGCTGGAATCCTTTCTCAATAATTGTGCTCTCCTCGCTCAGAGAGGAGGACACCACCAGAATGAAAGGAAAGATACAGAATAGGGCAAGCACCGTTAGTGTCGTGTATCCGATAATGGACAGCACCAGCCGGTCTCTGTTGGGCTTGCGTACCTTTTTAGTTTGGATATCTGCTATTGTACTCATGGCATTTCCTCCTTTTCTTAGAATAGGGCACGGTCTTTATCGTATTTACGCACAGCATAGTTAGCCAGCAGGATCGTTACAAAACCAAGCAATGATTGATAGAAGCCGGCCGCAGCGGACATACCAATCTCATTTGAAGTTGTGAGCGACCGGAATACGAAGGTGTCAATAACGTCGGTGGATGAGAACAGCAGTCCATTATTACCGACCATGTTGTAGAACATCCCGAAATCTCCACGGAAGATATTGCCGATCGCCAGCAGAACCAGAATGATTACTGTAGGGAATAAGTTTGGAATCGTAATTTTCATAATCCGCTGGAAAATATTCGCACCGTCTATTTCGGCTGCTTCATACATTTCCGTATCAATGCCGGTGATTGCGGCCAGGTACATAACTGTTCCGTAGCCCAGCGTCTTCCAGGCGGACACAATCACGAGTATAAATGGCCAATAAGCAGGTGTATTGTAAATGTCAATCGGCTGCATGCCGAGACCTTTCAGCAATACGTTAATGGTACCAACATCGAAGTTGAACAGGTTATAGGTAATCGCTCCAACCACAACCCAGGAAATGAAGTAAGGCAGGAACAGCATCGTTTGTGCCAGCTTCCGGAACCATTTTCCAGCTACCTCGAACAGCAGGATCGCTGCAAAGATCTGAATCACGTTGTTTACAACGATAAAAGCTATATTGTACAGCGCCGTGTTTCGTGTTACGCGCCAAGCGTCACCGGAACCAAAGAAAAATCTGAAGTTGTCAAATCCATTCCATGGGCTGCCAAAGACACCGCCTGTGTAGTTATACTGCTTAAACGCCAGTATAATCCCCCCCATTGGAACGTAGGCGAACAACAGGAAAAATAATACCGCCGGAGTCAGCATCAGGAGCAACGATTTATACTTCTTCACATCATCCCAGAATCCATGTTGTTTCTGTTTCATCTCGAATCCCCTTCCTTTCACTATTTCTCTATGGCTTAATTATAAAGAGTCGTTTAAGAGACGGGGATTAAGCCTATCAACTAAAACTAATACTTTTTCAACGATCGGTGAAAACATATAGGTTGCCGCTCTCGCAAAAGTTGCCTCGGCCAAATGACAAGCAGCCGGGGCAACGATTGGAGCGCTATATTTTATTCTTCTTCCGGTATTCCCCCGGCGTCATGCCTGTCGTCTGCTTGAACTGCCGGTTGAAATAAATGATATTCTTGTAGCCCATACGCTCGGCGATTTCATAGATTTTGAGCGTCGGATCGCTCAGCAGCTCAGATACGCGGCTGGTCTTGCGCTCATTAAGGTATTCGCTGAACGGCAGCCCGTATTCTTCCTTGAACAGATACCCCAAATAATTCGGTGTGAAGTCGAAGTGGGCGGCAACCTCCTTCAGGGTGATCTTCTTCTCCAGATTCTCCTCCACGTAACGCATAATCTCATCAATCAGCTTGCGCTTCTGCCGCTGGCGCTTCACATACAGCAGCTCCGACAGCTCAAAGAATCTGCGCCGCATCCAGGACAGAATATCGTGAATCGTCTCGAACTGGAACAGAATATCCGGCTGGTGTAATTCCCACTGCAGCAGCTCATACAGATTCTCGTTCTGCTGCTGCAGATCGGCATGGAGCTTCGAGGTAATGCGGATAATCAGCTCGTAGACATCCTTTTTGCCCGCCGGCAGATCTTTCGTGAACAGCTCCATCAGATGATCGTCTATCGCCACCAGATCATATTGGATAATCGCCTCCAGAAGAAGGTCCACCGTCTTTTCAATCTTCGCCCCGGGCGTTCCCCTTAACGACGATTCTGTCGTGTCGCGGATCAGACGATTCTTGCCCAGCAGCCATTTGGCACTCAGCGCAGCCTGCGCCTGCTGGTAGGATTCATGCAGCTCAGCTTCTTTCGTTGCGTACCGTCCGACGCCGACAGTCACCGTGCAGGGCGACGCCGCCGCCACCTTGCGGATAAGCTCCTCAAGCAAAGGCAGGAAGCTCTCCTGTGCTAGTGCCGCCAGAATAACAAAGCGGGTATGATGAACGGCGATCAAGGTACCCAGCTTTGCGTCTTCGGCAAAGGATTTGATTAGCTCGGCTATTTGCCGCATGATGCTCCGGGTATCCTCCTCGGACAGATCACGCAATTTCCATTCCAAATCATCAATTTCCACGATTGCCGCCGCAGCGCCCTTCTGCAGCAGCGGAGTCAGGATGCTGCGCAGATGCGGCTCTGCGGGATCAGGAGAAGACTCATCTAACCAGCGCAGAAGCAGCTCCTTGTTCACAAGGGACAGGGCCTCGCTGAAGGAGCGGTCCTGCTCCCGTTCCTGCTCCATTTGGGCACATAATGAACCCAGCATTTCGTACAGATCCTTATCCTGCACAGGCTTCAGCAAATAACCGGAGGCATTGATTTCAATCGCTTCCTTGGCATAGCTGAAATCCTCATGCCCGCTGATGAACACAATCTTGGTCTTCGGGCTCAGCACCTTTGCCCTGCGCGCAAATTCGGTTCCGGTCATGATCGGCATCCGTATGTCCGACAAAATAATATCAATCCGTTCCTCTTCCATAATCTTAAGCGCATTGAAGCCGCTGCTCGCGGTACCCACTACCGTAATATTAAGTCCACTGGCAAGCACCCTGCGCCGCAGCCACTCCAGATCTATCGCTTCATCGTCAACCAGCAATACATTGATGCTCATAATAGAAACTTTCCTCCTGTAATTATGCAAGATGTTGCTTGCGGGACTCTTTTCTTTTCATAAGAGCTCCTCGTTATCCATAAGCCCTGCGGGCATTAGCAGCCGGACGGTTGTGCCGCCTCCAAAAATACTTGCAATAGTGACGCCGTAAGCGTCCCCGTATCTGAGCTTGATCCGCTGATCCACATTCTTCACCCCGTAGCCTCCGGCCTGACTGGACCCCTTCATCATTTGGCTGAGGGTTTCGGGACGCATGCCAATTCCGTTGTCGATAACCTTCAGCTCAATATTGCCGCCAACCCGCCTGCCGGTCAAGCGGATGGCAATCGTCTCTCCGAACCATGCATGCTTGAACACATTCTCTACGAACGGCTGCAGCACCAGCTTGATCACCCGCATCTGCAGAATCTCCTCATCCACATCCACATAGACGGAGAAGGCATCCGCATATTTGACCTGCTGGATTTCAAGATACGTGGCAACCTGCTCCAGCTCTTTTTCCAGTTCAATGTACACATTGCCCTGGTTCAGCGTCAGGCGGTAAAACCGCGAGAGTCCCTGCACCATCTCCGTGACCTTGCCGATTTCCCCGAGATTCGCCAGGCTGCTTATGGTCGAAAGTGTATTATACAGGAAATGCGGATTAATCTGTGCCTGTAGAGCTTCCAGCTCCGCCTGTTTCTTCTGGATCCCCTGCACATAGACGCTGTTGATCAGCTCCTGAATATTGGTGGCCATGACATTGAATGAATCCGCGATCTGCACAAATTCGTCATTACCGGAGAAGCGGATACGTTTCTGGAAGTTCCCTTCCTGAAAAGCACGCACCAGCCCCACGATACGGCTCATCTTGCGCCCGGAAAGACGGGCAACCGTATATCCGATAACCGTCATCACCAGGAAGCTGAGCGCGCACACCGCAACAATTACCCGGCGCAGCCTGCCGGCATCCTTCGTCAGATATGAATTCGGCACCAAAGATTCGATAACAAAGCTGCTGCCGGGAATCTGCTCATGCAGGCTGAGAAAATTCTCGCTTCCATCGTCATAATTAGCCTTGCCGCGCTGGAACAGGATGCCGCCCGTGGGCTCATCCACAAGCCGGAGGGTAATCCCCTCCTCCAGTGGGAAGGTGTCAAATCCGCCGAACAAATCCTCCAAAGAAACGGTGATACGCACATAACCGATCACGGTTTTGTAATCGCTGAAGTTGACCAGTCTGCGGACATGCGAAATGTTATCCAGCTTCTGGTCAGTATCAATCTGCAGCCACAGATTATCCCTTTTCGAATCCTTGAGGGAGCGGTACCAATCGCTTCCGGCGATGTCCTGAAGCGGCAGAATATAATAATCGCTGTCAATAATCGGCTCATCCAGATTGTCCCCCGATACAATGTTGAGCTTGCTGTTCGGTGTATAGAGCATGAAGCGGATCTTATTCCCGAATAGCTGCAGCGGCGCAGTTATCTGGGGAACAATCTCATCGAGCATCGCCAGATAGATTTCAAACGGCGTCCCCTTCAGTTCTAGCGCGCGTTGGAAGGGCTGGCTCCCGAACAGGTTGTCCGACATTCTCTGAATCTCATCCATCTGGTAGCGGATATTGGTCCTTGCCTGCTCCATCCCTGTTCTTATGTTCGACTCCGCCATCTCCGTCCGGGAATCGGTCAGCATGGAGTAGGAGATGTATCCGATGACCACATCGGTCAGCAGCACAAGCAGAAGATAGGGAATCATCATTTTGTAGGTGAAAGGCATGTATTTCTTGAGCTTAGGCATCATTAGCGAACATCCTCTGTATGAATTCGGTATGTCTATATTATCGTTCCCCTGCCCAGAAATAAATAGGCTGCGGCAAGAAGATGTATTGAGGATCGTCAAAAAGACGCCGGAATTCCTCCCGGCGCTCGGTTTATTTTCAATTAAATGGAAGCTTCGGAGGTTGTATGCAGATCCGCCTCTGCGGCCGCTAATCCGGTAGAGACCGCACGGACCTTAATGGTTCCCGCTTCCGGTGAAGTCTGAATCAGAGCCAGGCACCAGCCGTTAAAAGCCCGCCGGACCGCCGCCTTATCCGGCTCATGACTGCTGGGATTTCCATTGCCTACGCCAAGCAGTTGCCCTGCTCCCTCCACTTCAAACCGGATCTCATTGTCAGCCGTCGGAACAACATGGCCCTGCCTGTCCAGAACAGCCACGCGGACCGGTATGGTATCCGCCCCGTCCGCCGCTCCCGCCAACCGGTCCGGGAACAAGCCGATTTGATAGGGCTGGCCTGCGGTAACGGCCGCTTTCTCGGCCACCGGCTGGCCGCCGCGTTTCCCTATTGCTTTTAATTCCCCCGGCTCGTACTTAACTTCCCACGACAAATACCCGGTCCGGTTCACCTGCTGCTCGCCCAGACTTGCACCATTCAGGAACAGCTCTACAGTGTCAGTATTGGAGAATACCCGCACCTCCACCGGCTTGCCTTCTGACCCCGGCCAATTCCAATGGGGAAGCAAGTGTACCATCGGCTCGTCCCTCCAGACCGCCTGCATGTAATAGTAGCTGTCTTTCGGGAACCCGCAGGTGTCCATCAGACCGAAATGCGAGTTCACACACGGCCATAGATAAGGCGTCGGCTCGCCCCGGTAATCAAATCCGGTCCACATGAAAACCCCGGTGAGAAAACGGTGGTTCACCATATCCGTCCAGGCCTGCTGCGGACTGCAGCCCCACGACGGAATGTTCGTGCCATATTCGGAGCAGTAGCCCCGTACCGGATCATCCTCGTAGATTCCCCGGGTTGCGGTATAGCTGGCACATTCGCTGCCGATGATCACACGCTGCGGATACCGCTCATGGTCCCGGACATCGAGATGGTCCCGGTGTCCATAATTGTAGCCTGTAATGTCAACCACATCATTGTAGCCATTCTCGTTCCAGCCATGATTCATGGCCGCGGAGGTCGGACGCGTCGGGTCTACTCTTCTCGCCGTTTCCGCCAGGGTCTTCAGAATGCGCATGCCCGTTACAGTTCCTTCGAGCACCTCCTCATTCTCCAGATTCCAGATGATCACAGAAGGATGATTGCGGTCCCGGTAGAGCATCCGCTTTAATTGGGACAGTCCATTTGGGCTGCTGTCGAGCTTGCGGTTCTCGTCCATCACGAGCATGCCGATCCGGTCGCACATATCCAGCAGCTCAGGGGTCGGAGGATGATGCGCACTGCGGTATGCGTTTGATCCCATTTCCTTCAGCAGCCGCAGCTTGTATTCAATCAGGCTGTCCGGAAGCGCAACCCCCATTCCGGCGAAATCCTGATGGTTGCAGGTTCCCTTAATGAGCATAGGCTCTCCGTTCAGGAAAAAGCCCTCCTCCGCATCAAAGCGGATGCTGCGGATGCCGAACACCGTCTCATAGCGGTCAGCCTCGATCCCGTCAGCTTTTACAATAGATACAGCCTTATATAAATTAGGTGTCTCTGGAGACCAAAGCGCTGGCTGCTCTACCTTGAAAATCTGCTCCAGCTCCGTCTCGCCATACCAGTCCACATCACCTTGCACCGCTCCGCCGCAGACCTGCTTCCCGGCAGCATCGTATATTTCCGTATGCAGCGAGACTGACCGTTCCCCGGCATATTCATTGCAGATGCGGGTGCTCACATGCACCACGGCCTGCCGCTGCGTGACCTCCGGTGTTGTAATGTACGTTCCATACTCCGCTACATGCAGGCGGTCCGTCTGTTCCAGCCAGACATGGCGGTAAATGCCGCAGCCCTCATACCACCAGCCCTCGCATTCCGTCGCATCCACTTTAACAAGAATGACGTTCCGGCCTTCTTCCCCATAACGGAGCACATCCGACAAATCATAGGCAAATCCGATATACCCTCCTCTATGCTCACCGATCAAATGCCCATTGACCCATACCGTGCTTAAGCCCGATACTCCATCGAAGCGTACCGTCCACTTGCGTCCGGCTCCCTCTGCCGGAAGCTCGAAGGTTGTGCGGTAAAAGCCGATCCCCCCCGGCAAATATCCGTGGCTGCCGTCTCTTGAACCCAGCGACTCATCCTGCACATATTGCTGCTCCACACACCAGTCATGCGGCAGGCCCACGTTCTGCCATTCCAATTGCCGCTGACCCATCCCTTTATCATTAAAAGCAATATCCAGCCATTCGCCCTCCTGGTGGGAACCACAGTCGGTAATCCCGCCTGTCATGCCCGCCTTAACGGCAAGCGGAATATGAATATCCCCTTTGTAAAAGCTCCAATTCTCATCAAATAAGCTTCTGCTTCTCCCTGTTTCCAAGCTCACCTTGCTACCGCCTCCTTACTGGACTATATTCATATAGTAGATTAGATTATCAATAGAGGGTTAGCACAATGCTAGTACGATATAGCACAATTTGAATGTGAGGGATAATTCCATGCTGCTTCCGTTCCGCCTGTCCTCCGATGACCAGAATCCGAGATTGCCGCTGGCCCTGTACAATATCGGGTTCCATGCACAGCATCCCATCTCCCGGCCATCCGGTTATCTTGTTCCGCAATGCTTCATTGCTTTCGCAGGCAGAGGCCGTGTCCGGTTCAAGGATGGCAAGACACTGACTCTGGAAGCCGGACAAGCACTGATTCTGCCTACCGGTCAGCCGCATGAGTACTTTCCGCTGCCTGGAGCCCCTTGGATGGTTGGCTACATCGGCTTCAAGGGCAGAATTGCCGAAGAACTCATCCGCGGCTGCGGTTTGCCGTTCAGCACAGCGATTCCGCTCAACGATGCAAATACGCTGATGGCTCCTCTGAAGCTGCTCTGGGAGCTTGCGGACCAAGCGGAATCGTCCCGGGTCTCGCATATTTCCAGCCTGCTCTATTCCTTTATCCTGCAGCTCTCGGATCTGGTAGCGCTGCCCTCCGCCCCTGGCTCTCTTCCGGGAAGCCGCCCTGCGGAGGAGGCGCTGCGGCGGGCCGCCGGCTACATGCAGGAGCATTTCACCGAAACTCTGCAGATGTCCAATATTGCCCATGTTGTGGGCTATTCGGTGCAGCATTTCATGCGGATCTTCCGCGAAGCCTATGGCATTACTCCACATGCTTATTTACAGGGCTTGCGGCTGAACCAGGCTGTAAAGTGGATGGAAACGCAGCCCGATATGCCCATCAAGGAAATCGCCGGCCGCCTGGGCCTGGAGCCTAATTATTTCATCCGCGCCTTCAAGAAGGCTTATGGAACAGCGCCGGGGGCCTACCGGGAGGAGCTGTGGAAATCCGGCAACGGCAGCCGCAGTAGCTCTTCCCCTCCAATAGACACAAGCCCGGGCGATTAGAACAGCTAATCGCCCGGGCTTGTGCGGTACATCTTCATTTCATCTCAAAGCTTCTCGCTTACCTCTCCATTCGCAGCAATTCTCGCATTGAACGAGAGCTGATTCAGCCGCTTGATGGTGTCCTTATTATAGGCATCGCCCATAAAATTAGGCTGCCCGCCGATAATCTTGACCGGAGTAACCCTGCTGGTTACACCGGCATTGCCGATGTTAAATTGGACCAGCATCGAATGCAATGTTTTGTCGCCGCCGCGCGTGGAACGGTTGAATACAAAGTTGCCCAGCGAATAATAGATAGGTTTGTGCTTGTAATATTCAATTCCCATCAGACAATGGCTGTGTGCACCAATAATCATATCCGCGCCGCTGTCGATCATCTGCTTCGCCAGTGTCCGGGCATATTTCTCAGGATAGTCCTTAAATTCTGTATTCCAGTGGATGTACACAATGGTGTAGTCGTTCTCCTTCGCCGATTTCTTAATCGCGCCCAGCAGCGGCTCGGGCGTGTAGGCGGAGGCAGCACCGGGGTGGCTTTTACCGGCATACCAGGAAGGGCTGGAGAGCACGCGGCTCGTGCCTAGTACGGCGATCTTTTTGCCTTTGACCGACTTGGTGTAAGGCTTGAACGCTTCATCGCTGTCCTTGCCCGCTCCCGTATGCCCAACCTTGTATTTGTCGAGATGAATCAGCGTATCCAGCATAGCGTCCTGCCCATAATCCAGAATATGATTATTGGCCACGGTTACGCCGTCAATCCCCGCATAGTTCAGTCCCGCAAGCGCCGCCGGCTTGGTGCGGAAGGCAAAGGTTTTCTCCGCTGCCTTCCCTCTTACGGATACCGGTGTCTCCAGATTGGCAAAGGCCATATCCGCCTGCTTCAGAACGGGTGCTACCTTGACAAAAGGAAAGTTGACGCCGTATCTTTCAATCTGGCCGCCGACAAATCCATCCAGCAGAATGTCACCGGCAAAAGCAAGAGTGATGTTCTCCTGAGTTGAAGCCCCCCTACTTAACACAGCCGGTGCCGGAATCAGCAGAAGTAGAATGATCGAAATGAATGCAAATCTGCGCAACATGGTGTGACCCCTCTCTATTTGTAAAATCTGCAACTATTCTACTACAATAGAGAGAGAAAATCCAAATAAATGGTAGATTAAGAGATTAGGCCTGCCCTTTCTTAAGCACCGCCCGGAAACAGCTCAGCCCGTCCCGTGCCTCCGAACGCACGGCAGCCGGGGGAAGCATGAAATCCGTCTCGCCCCAATACTGGAACCCAGCCTGCCGCAGCAGGCCGTCCATCTGCTGCAGATCAACGGCCGGATACTCAAAGGTTAACACGAGCAGCCCCTCTCCGTTCAGCGTGCGGTGAAACTCCTGTATGGCTCGTTCAGAATCCTCCAGTGATAAATGCTCCAGGACGGAGATGCAGAAGATCGTATCAAAGCTCTCATCCGCATACGGAAGCGCAGTAAGATCAGCCTGGGCCAAACGGAGCCTGGGCGTCCGGCTGGCCTGAGCGAGCTGCGCCGCCTCTTCCCCGATCTCATCGGCAATCTCCTGCATCATTGCATCCCAGGATAGAATCCGCGCATCAATATCACAGGCGTGAACCTCCGCACTGCGGCCTGCGAGGTAGAACTTGAGCGGCTCTGAAATCCCGCTTGCTGCATCAAGCACCACATCATGAGGCGAAATGAAATTCGTACACCATTCGTATTCATAAGGGCGGCTCCACCAGGATTCCGGCAGCTCATAAATGAGCTGCCCGCGGCGGACATCGTCATACACAAAGAAACGGGAAACATACGGATGTGTCGGCATGGCCAGGACTCCTTTTAGAGGTAATTCGGTAGTGAGAGTATATTCAGGAATCCCCGTTTCATGCCATAACCTTACATCTGCCGCCGGGATACGCTTAACCTAAGTAAGCTGCGGCCCTGTTTTTCATTTCCCCGGAGGGCTCCAGTCCAAGCTCCTTGCGGTATGCCGCTTCGAAGTTTTCATAGAGTCTGATGATTTTCTCCTTCTTCCCGTGCTTGCTGTAAATGTCGAATAGAAGCTGAAGCATCTCCTCCTGCAGCGGATAGTGCGCCAGGTACGCTTCCAGCCGTTCTTCAGCTTTGCCAGAGTTCCGGGACGCCAGATCTCTTGCAGCCAGCCAGCGAATCAGTGCCGTATACTGCTTGAAATAGGCCTCTTCCAGCGATATCTTCCATAAATAGGGTTTGCCCTCGAACAGAGGTCCCCGATACAGGGCGCAGAGTTGTTCCGCCTGATCACCTTCTATTCTCCCTTCGGCAGACAGATTCTGCAGCCGCTGAAAGATCAGGACATCATATTCCTTGCTTCCGGCCTCCAGCACGTACCCGTCGTTCACCTTCTGAATGCTCATGCCAAAATCATTTTCCTTCAGCACTTTTTTCAGCAGGTAGAGTGTATTATGTAAATTTGAAGCCCCTCTCTCCTCCTCCATCTCCGGCCATAGCAAATCTGTCAATTTCCATTTGCTGATATACCGCCCCGGGTGGCACAGGAAATAAGCAAACAGCTCCTCTGCCCGGCGTGTGCGGAAATGAATAGGCTGGCCCGCTGCATTGCGGACGTCGAAGCCGCCGAAGCAGCAGATCGTTGGCCCCGTAACCTGCCGTTCAAGGGGGGCCGCTGTTCCCAGCCGCTTGACCAGGCGTTCCGTAACCCTTTTGATCGCGCCCATCGTCACAGGCTTAAGGATATAATCGAGAGCGGACACCTCGAAGGCCTCCAGCGCGTAATTTTTGTAGGCTGTAGTGAACACGATTTCCGTAGACTCCATGAGCTTGTGAACCCTGCCTGCCAGTTCAAGCCCGTTCATCTTCGGCATCTCCACATCAATGAAGATCACGTCCGGCTTCAGCTCCGGCAGACTGGCAAGCGCCTCCAGCGGACTAGTGAAGGCTCCGACAATGGTGTAATCCGAATTACGTCCAATCAGTACCTTCATTAAATCGAGAATCGGATATTCGTCTTCAACGATAACGGCTCGAAACATCGTATCCCCCTTCTTTCTCATCAGCAATTACCGGTATATCTCCTTCTCACCGCCCCCTCCGGCAGTACTGCGGTTAGATGGCAGATACATCATTACTTTGGTCCCGTCTCCCGGCTCGGAGTGAATCGTTAAGCTGGCACCGGGGATGGCATCCAGCCGCTTGCGGATATTATGAATACCGATGCTCCCGCCGAGCTGGCCGTTCCCGGTTAATTGATACAGCAGGTCATTGGGAATGCCCACGCCGTTATCTTCAATCGTAACCTTCATATACCCTTCGCCCGCTTGAATCTTGAGCGATACCAGGCCCTGCCCCTCTTTCTCAAACAGCCCGTGCCGGATCGCGTTCTCCACAAACGGCTGGATGCATAATGAAGGAACTTCAACAGAGCCCAGCCCCTCGTCCACCTGGCACACAAAATCGAAACGTTCCCCGAAACGGGCCTGTTCAATCTCCACGTAAGCCTGAATCAGCTCCAGCTCGCGGTGCAGAGGAACTACTAGAGTAGAGCGGTCCATATCAAGAATAAAACGGATATACTGGCTGAGCATGGACAGCAGATAGGCTGCCTTCTCCCCATCGGTATAGCAGAATGAAATGATGCTGCTCATCGCATTATACAGAAAATGCGGCTTGATCTGGGCCTGATGAAAAGCCTGCTCATGGCGTATAGCATCCCGTATCGACGTTTTCATGGCAATCAGGGTCTGAATTCGGGCGATCAGGGTTTCACCGTCAAAGGGCTTGGTCACATAATCATTCGCTCCTGCCCGGAAGCCGAGGGCAATATCCCCCGGTGAATCCTTGACGGTAGCGAAGAGGATTGGCAGGTCAAGAATGGAATGATGTCTGCGCAGCGTCCGGCATAGCTCAATCCCGGAGGTGCCGGGCATCATCACATCCAGAATAACCAGATCCACATTCGGGTACTGCTGCATTTTGAGCACTGCCTCTTTGGCTGAGAAGGCGGTGATCACATTGTAATGATGCCGCCCGAGAATGTTGAGCAGGATATGAATGTTCGAGGCCTCATCATCGACAATAAGAATCGTGTACCCGCTCCGGTCAATTATATCAAGCGAGGTATGCTCAAATGAAGCGTGTTTTTCCCTCACTCCGGCGGCGGCGGCTTCACGATAGCCCGGAATTTGCTCCACATACGGCAGTGTAAAAATCATCCGCGTCCCCTTGCCAATCTCTGACCAGTCCACGCAAATTTCTCCGCCCATCTGTTCGACCAGCTTCCTGCTGATGTACAGGCCAACCCCCATCCCCGTATACCCGTCCTGCGGCAGCAGTTGATCCACCTGATCAAAATATTCAAATATCGCATTAAATTTATCCTCCGGTATCCCTGTTCCAGTGTCCTCAACTGTAATTGAGACCTGATTGCCCAGCACTTTTGCAGCAATGGCAATCGTCCCCCGATCGGTATGCTTGATAGCATTATGTACCAGATTGTACATCACCTGCCGCAGCCGGCTATCATCGGCCAGGACCCAGATGTCCGGCTCGACCCTGTTATCCAGCTCCACCTCCTTGCCCGCAAGCTCGAATTGCAGCAGGTCAAAGACGATTTGCGAGGCTACATGCAGGTCCACCACCGTTCTCTGCAAGCGCAGCTCCCCATGCTTCAGACGGCTGACGTCGATCAAATCCTGGATCAGCATCGACAGCTTCATTGACGTATCCTTAATCAGCCAGAGGTTCTGCTTTTGACTGTCCTGCAGGTTCTCTTCCCCATCCTCCAGCAAAAATGAAGTCATATTCATAATGCCATGCAGCGGCGTTTTAAGCTCATGCGAGGTATTCATCAGGAACTCATCCTTAAGCTCGTTGGAGATCAGCAGTTGACGGGATAACACCTCCGTTTTGTCATAAGCATTGGAGAACCTTACGGCGAGCAAGGTGTTGATAATAATAATAAAAGCAATAATCCCGAATCTTCCGGCCAAATCGGTCTGCACAATATTTTCCGAATTCAGGCTGCCGTCCACCAGAGAGATCATCAGCACGATAGCCCCGCCAATAAACAGCAGCAGCTCTGCCCGGTCTGCCGCATGACTCTGCCTGCGGAAATATAAATACACCATTCTCAGAATGATGCCGATCACAACGATTGCGAGATAATACATGAAATAAAATTTCACACTTATATGCACAGCATAGGGCAGAATTAGAACCCCTATCAGATACAGAACAAATGGACAGAGGACCAGTCGGAGCCGCTTCGGCGACATCAGAGCCGGCTCCACCGTACAGAAGAACATAATAATGACGGAGACTTCGAGGAACTGGCTGATTTCCAGCAGCTTATAGGCGATATCAAATGGAACCCAAGGAAGCAGCCGCTGAAATACCTTATCTCCGTATAGTGAGATGTTTAAGGCCAGCAGCAGCAGATAAAAGCCGCTGAGCAGATATTCCTTCTCTCTGCGTCCTAGAAAGTAGAAGCTTAAATGATATGCGCCAAACATGCCCAAGATCAGAATAATCCCGATATCGACACCAAACTGGATGGTATTTACCCTGCTGATGTCCTCTTGTGTGCCGAAAGGAATGGATTTCACAATCCCCCCGGTGACAAAGTTGAAGTTGGATACTTGAATCACAATATCTACCGTTCGGGAATCCGTATAAAAAAATACCGTATGCGGTGTGTTCCCCGGCTTAATTGAGCTGCTATCCTCCGCTGGCAGTCCGCTTCCTCCAACCTGCTTGCCGTTGATGAACAGCTTATGGGACATTCGGATACTTTTTACTTTTAGGCCGAGCACCTCATTCGCCTGCTTAATTTTCACCTGGAGACGATAGGTCCCGTACCCTTTACGGTCCATCCCGCCGTCTTTACTTTTACCCTGCCATACGCCAGGAACAGATAAATAGGCAGCCTTTGCAAGCTTCCCTTGCTGAAAATCAGCCGGGCTCAGCAGTTTATTCTCATAAAATTCCCATTCTCCATCCAGATTTACCCAGCCCTGCTTCTCCAAATCCCAAGAGGTCAGATCCAGCACGCCTTGCTTTGCTTGCAATTGTTTAGGGTTTACTGCGGTCTGGGAATAGAGCATCAATAACAGTGAAAAGGTAAAAACAAAAAACAAACTGATCCCCACAGTTCTGCGGACATTCACAATTCTCAACATGCTGGCCCCTCTCACTATGTATAGCTCTATCTATTTTAACGCAGAGCGCTCACAAAAATCTCGCAAAATCCGCACGTCTATTTAACATTCGAATCCGGGATGCTATGATTTATTGGAAGGAGGAAGTGAGGGTAATGCACATTAGTAAATATGAGAACCTTATTCCGAATGTTTGCCTTTTCGTTGACCGCAAGTCATTTCCGGACTGGCAGATCGTCAGCAGCAAGATTGATTTCCATGATCTTACGTTCATCGTCGAAGGAGAATCGACCTATTCTATTAACGGGGAGAAATTTACAGTCACTGCCGGCGACATGCTCTATGTTCCTTCGGGCAGCATCCGGGAAGCCGTAACCTCCAAAGAAGCGCCGATGCATTCCTTCGCATTCAATTTCTTCTGGGAGGGGGCGGATAATCATGTGCAGCTCCCTTTTGCAGCAGTAACCAGGAACTGGATGACCAAAGAGATTATGGAGGATATCAGAGATTTCTCGCATGTCTGGATGGGCAAGCAGCCCTTCTACAGGATGAAAGCACGGGCTATATTCCAACTGCTTGTGTATCGTCTGCTGAGCATCGCCCACCATCAGGAGGCACCTCTCATTGATCCGCGGGTCCATAAAGCGATGACCTATATCATGGATCACTATTCGGAAGACGTCACGATTGGCAGCCTGGCCGATCTGGTCGGCCTGAATCCGGTCTATCTGGGCAAGCTGTTCAAGCAGAACACCGGGTCAACCTGCAAGGAATTCATGAACAGGGTGCGGGTGAACAATGCGGAAATGATTCTCTCGGCAGGCGGGTTCAATGTTTCGGAGGTAGCGGAGCACTGCGGTTATCATGATGTTGCCTATTTCAGCAATGTCTTCAAGCATATAAAAGGATACCCTCCGTCATCTGCTTTGAAATAACGGAGGGTCTTAGTCTAGCAGGGCCTCTCTTTGACCCGGCTAGACGAGTTGAACTTTAGATTATCATATTAGGTCTGGCCGTAACTGCGGGGAATGTTTGGACTTCCGGCCGCTGCCCGTCTGCAGAATTCTTGATTATTACCGCTGTTCGCGGTGGAAATCCGCAGACAGCTTAATCATACGGCCAGCTTTCCTACGGAAAGCTCTTAGGCGGTCGCTACCGCTCCTACAGTTCCAAACTTCCCCCGGACTGTCCGGTACAGAAGCTCTCCTGTGGTCCAAGGTATGAGTAGGGGCGCGGACGTGCGGACAGCACAAGCTTTTGCAGCACAAGTCCGGCATCGAGGCCATAAAAGCGGAGGGTGTGCATGCCTTTTGCCAACGGATGCCGGGTGGTCACGGTATGAATATTATCCATTACAGCGCGGCACCACGGTTCATTGTCATGATTGCCTCCCTCATAATCTGCCGGCAGGGCGTCAACAATGACCGGCGTTTCGCCGTCAAAGCCTGCCGCATATTTCAAGCCGCTGACCGGCGATAGATGATTTGTTGGCGCAATATAAGCGGTCAAGCGGTAATCCCCGTCCTGATGTACAAGAATCCGGTACTCCAGATACGGCGCATGCTCCGGTTGCACAAAAGAGGCACCGTGCGGATACATTTTGACCGAGGATAACGAACGTCCATAGCCCCCGATAATTTTCCACTCCACCCCGGAATTGGATACACGGCATAAGGCATGCTCCGCCTCAATCGACACGACATGGTGGGCTTCAATAAATGTCATCGGCGGCACCTCCTGAATGTCCGTCCATTCCACGGCTGCCGTCACCTTCACCGTTCCTCCGGCGCCGGAGAACGTAATGTCGCCCGACGTTGTCCCTGCTGCTTTTTCCCAATCCACAGTAACCTGAATCGTCTCTCCTGTGTCAATCCGCCCCTGGGTCTTATCGAGCCTGATCCAGTCCGAGCTGCACTCCGCAAGATACTCAAATCCCGCTGCTCCGCCATTGCTGATCGTAATGTCATACGTCTCCCGCTGCAGATTGGTGAACACCGGAAGACTGGCCGTACCCGACACATACGCTTGTTCCGTTCCCTCCACAGCAATAATCATCTGAGCGCCCTGGTCCGGGATGATTGTGCTCACCTTCGGATAACTCCATCCTTCCGCATCCCAGTTGACATACCCGACATGAGCTGAGCTCATCATGCCTTGCCATTTTCCACCCGAAATTTCCGTGTTGTAGACCCGCTCCAGCTCCTTATCCCGCTCGATGGCTTCGGCTGCCAGCTTGGCATAGGTGTTCGCAAGCACACTGCCGCGCTTCGCGTAAAGGCTGCTCAGCCCTGCATAGATTTGCATTTTAACCACATTTGCAGATGCTACAGCAGGGTAATAAACGAGCTGAAAGTAGGCATCCTTATGTGCTTCAGGAATCAATGTATAGTATTTATCGGCTGCATTTTCAATTTCCAGCGCTTGCTGCAGAACTCTCTGCGCCTCATGGTCATGGACCAGGCTGAAGGTAGATGGAGTGATAATTTCCGGTTTGCGCCGGCCGTTCATGCGGGTGTAATCCGATAACAACTGCGCGATTCCTTCTACCGTCTCAGCTTCCAGGCCTGATCCAAACTGCTGTGCCACCCAACGCTTGGTATATTCCGCAGTCCGGTTGATGGCTTCAGTTCCCCATGCGTCAAAATCATATGCCAAATCCAGAAAGTAAGCTATCGGCAGCTCCATCGGCTTCAGGTCTCCGACATTGACGATCCACACATCACGGATACCGTAATCAAATGCCATGGACATCTGCTCCCAAATCTTCTCAAGCGGAATCGTATTCACCCACTCATAGGAATGAGGACCGCCGTGATAGTCAAAATGGTAGTACATCCCCCAGCCCGCGCAACGCTGCTGCTCGCGCCCCGCCGGAATTTTGCGGAGATTGCCGAAGTTGTCGTCTGCCAGCAGAATCGTAACATCATCCAGGACATCCCAGTCCTTGAGTCCCTCCACCTCGGCTGTGCCGTACCAATATTTCTCAACCTCCTTATAGACGGCTAAGATTTGCGGCGCCTGATCCAGATTGTACTTCTTCAGCAGCGCTTTCTGCGTGAGGATGATGTCCTTTAGCAGCTCAATATTTTCCCGGTCTGAGCCCTCCAGCGCAGAATCCTCCTCCCCCCGCATGCCTAGTGTAATCAGGTTGTGAAATTCTTTGTTGCGTCTGATGCCGTCTTCCCAGAAAGTGGTGATGGCCTCTTTATTCCGGGCAAAATTCCACAGGTTGCTGCTGCCGTACTGCCGGTATACCTTCTGCCATTCGCTGCCGGCCCGGAACAAAGGCTCATGGTGGGAGGTTCCCATGACGATGCCGTATTCTTCAGCGTGCCGGGCATTGGCAATCGGGCTGGTTGTACCGTTCAGGCTGAATTCGGCGCTCCACATGGCCGGCCATAAATAGTTCCCCTTAAGTCTGAGGATCAGCTCAAACACCTTGTCGTAGAACGCTTCGTTGAAATCGCCGAACGCCCGGGTCACCCAAGAGCCTAAGGACGGCCAATCGTCGTTCAGGAAGATCCCTCTGTATTTTACGGATGGTTCTTTGGAGGTAATGTTGAGCTGGCTTGCGGAAAGGGTCAGGAGCGGCTTCTTCTCCGGTACAACGTCCCCCCAATACACCCACGGGCTGACTCCGATCATTTCGGAAATCGAATAGATGCCGTAGATCGTCCCCCGCTTATCGCTTCCCGCTATAACAAGCGCCTGATCGACTCCGGCAACCGGACGCTCAATCAATTGGATACGGTAGCATTCTCTCCTGCCTTGTATGGAGGATACGTCCAGGACGCCCTCCGCGATTAGGGAATCAATAACCTCATTGCTGCCAATAGACCCGGCGATGATTACCGTTCCATCCAGCGCTTCAATTTGTGTGAAAAGTTCAGGCGCAGCCCCGGCCACTAGCTGCATATCGGCAGCGAACGACCCCGCCACCCGGCGCAATCCGGTATAATCCTCCCCCTTGGAGTCCAGGTAAAGCTTGGCTGCCTTCCCCTGCTTCACCAGCGTCAAATCCTTGACTGCCGGGTACTCCGGCTGCTCCGCCAAGCTGCCTGATCCTTCTGCTTCTCCGGCATTCACAGCGCGTTTCGTTGTCATTGAACTCTCTCTCCTTGGCATCCTTTATTTCAAATATTTAGGTGCATTTATTCTTAGGCACATTATATAAGTAAAGCGGTTTCAATCACCATGTGAAAACTAGAAACTTTTTGTAATAACTAAAGGAATTCCGTTTTGATCGTTGAGCTGTACATGCAACCATGTCTATAATAAAAAAGTTGATAGCGCATTCACAACCGTCAGAAAGCGAGGATATTTGAAGTGGAAAACAATAACAGCTTCATTGCCACCGGCAAAGTGGAAGGCCCCAAAGCACCCAAAGACCCGGTGGAGAGAAGAAGCGGATTTTTCGTGCTGTTCGAAACAGCGATTGAGGCCACTGCCCGGGCCGGGAGCAGGCCGTCACAGGAAATCTATCTGGAAGGCAGCTATCTGATAGATAAAGCCAGATATATCGGCGGAGTCACGGATGAGCAGATGCTGGCTCTACTCTCAAGCTGGAGCGGATTCCGCAGATTGGTGCACAGCATCGGTGTGTCGGTGAAGACGGCGAATAGAGAATCAGAGGTCTCTTTTCTTCTCCAGAACTGGGGTAGAACGAGCAAGTATGAAACGGGAACCCGGCTGCTGTTACCCTGTCCTGGCGACGGAACGGAGGTCATCCTTAAGCTGGAGGATACCGCATGGTCCGAGGAGGATGAAGCTCCCGGCAAATTTGCCTTTGAATTCAGCCGCGAGGGCGAGCTGGCAACGGCGAGCATTATTTTCTATCTGAATGACGGCTTTGCCGTGCCTGAGCTGACAATTGAACCTCCTGTCCCGTTTGACTCGCAGGAATACCGTGATATGATCGCGAAGTCTCTGCTGCATTCCGGCAACAATAAAAGATTGAAAGCCGCCATTGAAAAGGCAGTAAAGGGCGAGGACGTCACCGTCGCCTATATCGGCGGTTCCATCACGCAGGGCGCGGGAGCCAAGCCGATACATACCGAATGTTATGCCTATCAGTCCTATTTAAAATTCAAGGAGCGGTTCGGCAAGGACGGCGGAGAGAACGTTCATTACGTAAAGGCTGGAGTAGGCGGAACACCGTCGGAGCTTGGAGTTATCCGCTATGACAGAGATGTTCTCAGGGACGGTACTGTAGCACCGGACATTGTGGTGGTGGAATTCGCGGTCAACGATGAGGGCGATGAAACGAAGGGCAATTGCTTTGAAAGCCTCATTCTGAAAATCCTTGCTGCGGAGAACCGCCCCGCCGTTATTCTCCTGTTCAGCGTATTTGTGAATGACTGGAATCTGCAGGAGCGCCTTTCCCCCGTGGGCAGGCACTACAATCTGCCTATGGTCAGCGTAAAGGACGCGGTGACGGAGCAGTTCCGGCTGAGCAAAGCTGAAGGCAACCTGATTTCGAAACGGCAATTTTTCTATGATATCTATCATCCGACAAATGACGGCCACAGGGTAATGGCGGATTGTCTCGCCTGCTTGTTCTCCGAAACCTATAAGTCGCCTACGGACGACGAAGATATCACGCTGGATCAGCCTCCGGTTCTCGGGAATGATTTTGCCGGCACCCGTTTGCTGGACCGCAAATGCCTAATTGACACTGTCAGCTTGGAAGCAGGCGGCTTCTCGGAGAGCGATACGGAATTGCAGATGGTTGAAATGGATGCCCACCCCTCCGGGACTCCAGAATTTCCACATAACTGGATGCATACGGCTTCGTCCGGCCAGACCAGCTTCAAGCTGAAGATAACCAGCAAAAATCTCATCCTCGTCTACAAGGATTCCGGCAGCCCCGAGTTTGGGAAAGCGGATATTTTCGTGGATGGCAAGCTTACGCTCACTGCTGATCCGCATGTGAACAACTGGACCCACTGCAATCCGGTCATTCTGTATCAATATGAGCATAGCCAGGAGCATGAGATAGAAATCAGAATGGCGGCTGAAGATCAGGACAAATGCTTTACGATTCTGGGCTTTGGCTATAACGAGTAACGCAAGAGTACAAAAAAAGCCGACATCCTCCCAGGAGAATGCCGGCTATATAAGCTGGGCTTAAAAATTTATAAAAGGTAGAAGTGCGGAGGGGAAGTTTGGAACTGGAGGAGCGGTAGCGACCGCCTAAGAGCTTTCCGTAGGAAAGCTGGCATCGTAAGCATAAGCTGTCTGCGGATTTCCACCGCGAAGAGCGGTATAAATCAAGAAATCTGCAGACGGGCAGCGGCCGGAAGTCCAAACATTCCCCGCAGTTACGTCCAAACCTAATATGATAATCTTAAGTTCAGCTTATATAAAGTAATTTGGAAAAAGTGAGTTCAAACGAAAAAAACGGATAACCCGATGACTACTGGATCGCTTGCACCAGCGCCGCTACTTCCTCAGCAGTGCCGAGCTGCAGCGCTTTGGCCGCAAGCTCTTTCATATCGGCAGCCGACAGCTTGGAAATCTGACTGCGCGCCGGCAGAATGGAGGTTGCGCTCATGCTGAATTCGTCGAGACCAAGTCCCAGCAGCAGCGGAATCGCGGTGGCGTCACCGGCCATCTCGCCGCACATTCCGGCCCATTTGCCCTCTGCGTGCGCAGCGTCAATTACGTTTTTAATTAGACGCAGGATTGCCGGATTGTATGGCTGGTACAGGTACGATACCTGTTCGTTCATACGGTCGGCAGCCATTGTATATTGAATCAGATCGTTCGTGCCAATACTGAAGAAATCTACTTCCTTCGCAAATTGGTCTGCCAGCACGGCAGTAGAAGGAATCTCTACCATGATCCCGAGCTGAATGTGATCCGATACTTCCTTGCCTTCTTCACGCAGCTTCGCCTTCTCTTCCAGCAGCAAATCGCGGGCTGCACGGAACTCACCAAGGGTGGCAATCATCGGGAACATAATGCGAAGATCGCCATGAACACTGGCTCTCAGCAAAGCGCGAAGCTGTGTACGGAAGATATCCTGGCGATCCAGGCACAGACGGATGGCACGGAAGCCGAGGAATGGATTCATTTCCTTCGGAAGCTCCAGATAAGGCAGCTCCTTGTCGCCGCCGATATCCAGGGTGCGAACAACCACCGGTTTACCATTCATGTTCTCCAGCACTGTGCGGTAGGCATTGTATTGGATTTCCTCAGACGGCAGCTTATCGCGGCCCATGTAGAGGAACTCGGTACGGTAGAGGCCTACGCCTTCGCCGCCATTCTCGATGACGCCGGCTACATCATTCGGCGTTCCGATATTGGCCGCAAGCTCAACATGCTTGCCGTCAGCAGATACCGTTGGCTCCTCGCGCAGCTTCCGCCATTCGGAGATTTGCAGATTGTAAGCTTCCTGCTTGCGGGTGTATTCGGCAACCTCGTCTTCACCCGGATTTATGAGAACGTCTCCACTCAGTCCGTCCACAATTACAAGATCTCCGGCTTTGACCTCAGACAGCACATTTTTGGTGCCGACTACCGCCGGAATTTCCAGGGAACGGGCCATAATCGCCGAGTGTGAGGTACGTCCGCCAATGTTGGTCGTGAAGCCCTTTACATATTTGCGGTTGAGCTGTGCTGTATCCGACGGAGTCAAATCCTCGGCAATCACAATGACCTCTTCGCTGATCTCTGCCGGGCTTACGTAGGAAATCCCCAGCAGATGGTTCAGCAATCGTTTGGTCACATCACGCATGTCGGCTGCACGTTCCTGCAGATAAGCGTTTTTCATGTTCTGGAACATTTCGATGAACTGATTGGCAACCTCCTGCAGGGCATAATCCGCATTTACTGCTTCCTCACGGATTTTATCCATTACCGGACTGATCAGCTCGGGATCTTCCAGAATCAGCAGATGAGACTCAAAAATCTCCGCTTTCTTCTCGCCCAATTCTGCCAGCGTACGTTCTTTAATCCGCTGAAGCTCGCCTTTGGAGACCTGAAGAGCATGCTCCAGCTTGGCAACCTCAGCTTCCACATCGCTCACGGAAGATTTCGTGATCGTATAATCCGGATGCTTCAGGATGAACGCTCGGGCTACGGCAATGCCTGCGGAAGCCGCGATTCCTGAAATCTTACTCATGAAGCTCTCCCAGCCCTTCCTTAATCATTACATCCTCAAGTGCGCCAAGAGCCTCGGCTTCCTGAGCGCCTGCAGTAATCAGGGTCAGGGTATCCCCTGTTTCCAGTCCCAGAGACAATACGCCAAGAATGGACTTCAGTGTAACCTTCTTGCCTTTGGCTTCTGCAAAAGCCTCAGTGTCCTTGAATTTGGTTGCTGTATTAACCAGCGCTGTGGCTGGACGTGCATGAATTCCGTCTTCGTCAATAATTCTGAAAGTTTTTTGCATAATAATTTCTCACTCTCTTTCTGTTCGGTATGAAATGGTATAAGAATACTGCCACGGGAAACAAGCGGTTTCCCTATTCCGGGCAGCCATTTCCGGTTCTGTTATAATGCAAAAAAGGCAAAACCATACCCAAGAATAAAGGTAGTGGTTTTGCCTGATTTAACAGTAACAACCCGAAAATATTCACTTATATTTTATAGCATAACTCTTGGGATTTAGCAAATCAAGTGGGAGAGGCTATAGGCCCCCCCTCCTTTAAAGTTAGCCGCTGCTGGACAAGTTCAAGAACACAGAATAATGTTAAGCCTGTTTTTGTTTCTGTTGGTCATAGAATTTCAATTTCTACAGCTAGTGAATGGACTTTAAAACTAACACCCAAGTATAAATTGCCAGAAAGTACTCGCCAAGCAGATCGATTTGTGAAAAAAGACTCATTCGTTGACTTGGATGTGATACTTAAATCCTTTATCTAGGACGTAAAATGAAGCATCCAAGTAATGACATTCCCGTTCCCTAAGGGAATTGAAGAAACTCCAATAGACATTGGTAAAGTCTATAACAATACGGTCAATCGAAACTTTCACTCCTTCCACGTTCATCCCCCGACCCAAATTTTTCAACGAATTTCGGACTATATTAGAGGGCAAGGTGGCTAGCCTTCACGTTGCCTTACCTGTATATGTCAACTGGCACGTTACCAATTTGTTATTGACACAGTAATCATCGTTGCAATAGTCAGTTATGTTGCGGATAAAGTGCAATTCTTTGTATACCGCCCTTACTAAAGTAGTTGTCGCACTATCCATCTTGAAAGTTGCGATTCATGTCCTACTCACCGTCCCAATCGTTGCATAATAATCTACAGTTGCTAATGGATTCGAAAAAACCGTAAGAAAACAAAGGTAACAAAAAACAGGTCAAACATGGTAGTATCTGACCATAATTGACCTGTTTGATATATCGGCATAGCGTTAATTAGGTTACAAATTCAAGCGCTGACGTGCGTACAAGAAATTCGAGTAATCTTTATACGGTATTACATGGGTTATTTGTGTTATTGGTTGAATGATGGATTCATTCGGTACTGGCCCCCCTCTGCCTCGGAATAAAGCAAAACGGTTATGCATTATGGATAACCGTCAATATCTTATGAGTCTGTACTGACTATATTCTACCTAATGCTCTATCAGCTTCTATTTGAAGTTGTATCGTTTTGGTTCCCATGTACTTCTGTGCAGTCCCTAAAATCGATCTGTCATTTCCGAGTACTTCCAACACCGTAGTTGAAAAAATGCTCTTTAAGTGAACATCTTTATCAGTAGATACTTCTTCAAAATATTTAAAGATACTTTCTAGCAAATTGATGTTTCTTTCCTCGCTTAATAATTTAATTATTTTCGGCATGAATACTCTCTCAATTATGATAGTTTCTAGCACCTCACCGTAATACTCGATTGATTCTCTATACTCATTTTCAGCCGACGGTAAGAAATCTAACATTATTCTAAAGAATTCTTCCGATTTTTTACTCATATCCACCAACTCCTCTATTTAAACAGTCTTATTGCCTTTTCTAAATCATCTGTTAAAGCATCAAGTACATCTAAGTCATTAAGGCTAAGTTTCCCGGATTTCGCTAGCTTATTTAACCCCCTTAACTGGTCCTGAGCTTTTTGTAGATGCGTTGGAAAAGCACTATCGAGAAACTCCTTTGTAAGTATAGCAGCAGTTCCGCCATCTCCAACTTTTGCACCAGGTCTATAAAGTTCATTTATAAATCCTCTGAGATCTACACTTTGAACTGCAGATAACAATTTTTCTCTAGTAGAACCAGTAAATTCGGGCATTTTGTCTAAAAGATTAGTAACTCCATTTACATCTTTACCCGTCCCCTTAACCACCTGCGCTAGTGGCTTGATTGGTTTTGGAGGAGCAATTTCGGGTATTCCCGTAACCGGCTCTTTTACACTAGGCTTTGGAATTCTAACCGTTCCGAAAGGTAGCTTTAAATTTTTATTTATTTTGCCACGGTAACCACTGATCCCTTGAAAATTATACATGATACCACTTATGATTATCCCATACGCTTGTATTTTCGATAGTTTTTCTCCGGTCCAATAATTATAACCCGCTATAGCCGCTTTCGTCTGTTCCTGTATGACATCCACACCCGGCGATTCTTGCTTTATTTTGATTTCTCCATTTTGAACCGCTTTCTGATAGGCAATGCTCGCTTGGGCTGCTCTCTGGTCTGTGACTCCATTTTTACTTAGAACCCATGTGTTTCCTATTAATTTTTTATCATATTCACTAAAATCAAAGGCTCCTTTATCGTCTAGGTGGGCACTCGCTTCTTTGACCTCCAGCCGTTTCCCAGCTAGCTGGCTCTTCGCCAAATCGCCTTGATCCCCCGGTTCCATCGCCATTCGCAACAGTAGAAGATACGCTTCATTCTGTACCAGCGGCACACTACTGGTCGTGATCGACGGATCGTAGTCACACGCCTTCACCGCCGGCTGCTTGAAATATATGCTTAGATCTTTTTCCGCTTCATATTGAACCCTATCTACACCCAGAGACTCCAGCTTCTTGCGGGCCTCTTCCGCCAGCTTATGTATCGCATTCATTTGCGTTTGATTTCCAAATGCCTGATAGACCTCGTAGGCCGTTTGCGTCTTCGCAATCAGATTTCGCGCTTCGTAGATATCGTTTAGTTTGCTTTGGGCAGCGATCCCCTCTATGGTCCCCAGACCAGACTTCTGGAGGATGTCTCGAAGATTCCTCACTACCGGATCGCTATTTAGCTCATCCCGGCCCGTTAGAGCGGCAATAGAGGAGATCAGTTTCGTCACTGCCTTCTGAGCAACGGTTGGGATCGAAAACCTTCCTTGGCCTCCACTTCCCCCAAAACTTCCAAACATGCCTGCAAAGAGGCTGAACTGCTGGGTGAGTTGGCCTGCTTGCCGCTTGTTCTCTTCCTGAAGACCTTCAACACCCTTTACGGCTTGACGAATGATATCTTCGAGCTTTTCGGCCTCCACCGTTAGCTCATTGATCAGCACCTGGGCCTGTACCAGGTCTTGTCCCAATGGAATGCCGCCCCAGTTGTTGACTTGGCCTTTTAGTTGCATGTACAGCAGATTTGTGTCCTGGCTCACCTGGCTTATTTTCGTTTGCAGACGCTGGACTTCGTCCGCATTGAATACTAGCTTCGTTGATACCATACGCTTCCCCCTCAACCGAAATAATCGTACAGATTATTTCTCAAAAAGATCTATATTGGTTTTCGAGTGATGCTTAATTCAACTTCATTTTTTTGAACCCACTTTTGATACACACCTCTATCTACCATTTCCATACCCAACTGTTCACAAATTTTATAATCTATGTTGGTTGCAATAATTAACACCTTATCATCTGAATCCCCTGTAACAACAAATGGGTAGTTCTTATATTTCGCCTGGTAATATTTCTTATATAAATCTGTTAACTCGGTTCTCCTAACTTTTTTGATGTATTTTATTCCTTTATACAAAATAAATCCTTGATTTAGAACTGCAGGGTCATCCGAACGCAAAACGACTTCCTGATCATTAGCGATACCCGCTTCATACTCGGTTCCGTTGTATAGGGCATATATATTCTCTTTCATAATTACTATCCTCCTAGGGATTAACTTTTATAAACTGTCCCAAAATCACGTCATAAGTCGCTAATAGAACTTCTGAACCCTCTTTGCTAACTGCGTATAATTCTGCTCCATCAAACAGTGATAGATACCCATCACATTTATACTCTGGGATAGACTGGCCATTTGTTGCTTTAGTAAAACCATTACCAGTGAACGGCTGTGGCTCTGAAACAATCCCTCCCATTTCATTGCTATATGGAATTTTTATATTTGAAGACTCCGGTGTTTTAAATTTTATAACTCCTAATGTTTCATCAGTTGCAGCATTGAATTTTGTGCCAGAGTAATCTAACCTTAGACTCTTATAGATGTTCATATAATCTTCTAATTGAGTTACATCTGATGCTCTAGTTATGTAACCTCCTACTTGACTATATGTTCCATCAAGATATTTTGCTATGTCTTCATTAGGTATAACCTTTTGCATTATTGTCGTGTTATCGGGCATGGGTATACTCTCTCGTATGGATTTCATCATAATTTTTTCACTATCGGTCAATAAGCTAACATCTTTAAGGCGCAAGGTGTTAAACTCTTCAGTAGAAATTTTATATTTAGATAAAAGTGAATTGACTTCATTGGTAAAACCAGAACTGTTTTGTAAATTCCTTTTGTTAAATAAACCTGTCTCTTTAACACCTATCTCTATTTGAGTTGCCTTGCCTGGCAGCTTCACACTCACAAATCTCATCGCACTGGCAGCCATTTTACTGCCCGCAGTAATTAATAAATCTCCTGCACCGGCAAAACCGGTATTGATTCCAACAGCCGCTATGCGCTCAATCAGGCTTTGCTTTCCATCATCCCGGTAATCATTGAACGCGTCAATCGCTTCACCCACGGTTCCACTGATGGCTCCCGCTACCATCGACTTCAATAACGTGGGGGAGAATTTCCCCACGACACCCCCGGTTTTCACACTGTTCAGAAACTTCAAGGGTAGGCCTATGCTAACGAAGTTACCCGCAAATTGTCCTGCGTTCTTTCCGTACGGATTATCCATCGGATCGACATAGCCTTCCGGTTTCGGACCCATGATCCAATCCGTAATTGTCCCTGCCGTCCCATACGATGCTGTATCGATCGCATTCACCAGGATATTGCTTCCGCCTTCCAGAATATTGGCAAGCGTCTGGTTTCCGACACCACTTCGCAGCAGACGGTTTTTGTCTGCCGCTTCCTTTCCCTGCTTTTCGTAAAAGGCTTTGACCTCTTCATATCTTCGGTCCTGCTCCTCTGTTGACAGGGTGAACCAATACGTCTCTTTCAGCCGCTTGATCACTTCAGGATCATCCCGGTTTAATATATCTACTTCCGACACCGCGTTATACGGGTCAGACGGCCCGATTGTGGCCTGCGGCTTCATCAGTGCTAATTGCTGCCTCGCCCAGTCTCCCTTCGTCCCCTTCACCATCGACAACCGCAGTAGTAACGCATATTCTTCCGTCTCCAACAGAGGCACACTACTGGTCGTAATCGACGGATCGTAGTCACACGCTTTAACTGCCGGCTGCTTGAAGTGGGCACTTAGGTCTTTCCCCGCCTCATATTGAACCTTGTCTACGCCCAGGGATTCCAGCTTCTTACGCGCATCTTCCGCCAGCTTGTGATGCGATTATTGCTATTTCATCCTCCCTATCGGGGCGGCGTATTCTACAGTTGTGAGTAAATTTGAAAAAACGCAAGAAAACAAAGATAACAAAAAACAGGTCAATCATGGTGGTAACTGACCATAATCGACCTGTTCAACGTAAGGGAGTAGCGATATTTAGGTTATAAAATTAAAGCATTTGATGTGCGTACAAACAATATGAAGAAATCTTCATACGTTAGATGCGTTACTGGTTGAATGATGGGTTCATTCGGTACTGGGTAGCCCCCACTCAAGTAACCTTGAAAAGACGAAGCTTATCAAGTTAAGGAATGCATTATTCTTTCCGTTTCTATAGCACCTTTTCCGAAAACTTCTCAAATTCATCAATACATTCGGTTTTCAATCTTAACATCTTCAAAAAATCATGAATATAATTCTTAAGAACTGTGTCGAAGATTTCAATTGGAACATATTCTACGCCAGTTATAAAGGGAAACGAAATCCCCTCTGCATACAAATCTTCGTTATTCCAAGATATCTCTATTTGATTACCAATCCTTCTAAAATAGACCTCAGGTAGATAAGACCCACCCCTGCTAGAAAACCATGAATGTTTGAACTCCCAGTCTTGCTTTGTGCTAAACCATTCATCAAATTCATCATCGTTATCTGAATCAAATTCCAAACTTTTAGTCAATAATTCTAACGCAGTTTTGCCCTGAACAGGTAAAGGAAACTCTTCATCAAGTAAAATGATAGGAAGGTTCTCACCTAACCATTCTACTAAATGATATAAATTCCATTCATAGGCAGTATGTTCATGATTGTTTTTTGAAGAATTACAAAGTTCTTTGCCGTTTACCCAAAGTTCAAACACCCCCCAAGATTCAGCAAGCAATCCCTTTTCATTAAAAGGATTCGTTGTAAATTCATATTTCACTGAGAAAACATGACTGTCACCAAACACCCTCAACTTGGTCACCTCACTTGTTATTTTTTATCATCTTATTATAGTCCGCTTTAGAAATTTTACCATCGTTAACCATTTGCCTTAATACGTCAGCAGGTACTTCTTTGGCAGGATTAACAACTTCATATGGATGCCATCCGGATTCACCATCAGGTTGAAACTTAACTAGCTTGCCTTCATAGATGTTGTAAAGTTGCTTGTTCTTTGAAGATAAATAAGCGCTGTCTAGTAACTGTTGTCCAGTTTGCGCATCCGGTATTGGATTGGGACTTCCCCATCCACTCTGAGGGTCATGTTTAGGGCTAGGCTCATAGTTTCTTTTCGGAATTTCACCCGTCCCCTCAATCTTACCCGCTTTCACATCCCCTAGCCCGTCCATCTCATTGAGATAATGCTCCTGCACCGATGTCTTGGGCAGCGGATTCTGTTCAGGGATGATCTTCCCTATTTTGAAAGTTCCCCCTTCCGGCGTACTTAAGAATGGATTCGAAAATCCGGTGAAGTGTTCGGAGTTTTGGATAACCTTATTGAGATCCTTCACTCCATCCATTGCTTTGGTGGTAAGCTCTTGCACCCCGTCGACCACTTTGCCTATCTTTTCGCTCTTCGTAATCGAGAGTCCTGGTACTAATATAGAGGCGACCGAACCCAGCATCGCGGCCTTTTCCTCCGGGGTCCCCTCGTCAAAGTTTTGATATACCGTCCGGACTGCTTCGACCAGCACCTCCGGATGCTCTATCACATAGTTGGCTTTATCCACCATCTCCTGCGTCGTTTTCTGCGGGTCCACCACAAAATTGAATGCTAGTTTGACCGTATCCACCACACCCATGACCGTCTCTTCGATCAAAGCCCCTACAAATGCGCTCGTTACCGCATCCGCCTGTACCACTCTCTTCCGCCATTCGGTCATGCCATAGGTGTCCTCCAACCACCCTAGATACATAGTATACATCGGCGTGAGCTGAGCATTCGGATCGTAGACCTTGTCCTGGAAATAGGCCATGGTAGTCTCATTCACTTTGTTATTCGCTGTAATCGGTGTCCCATCCGGCAGGTTCATTGGCGGACCATTCAGCCGCTTCTCGGCCTCCATCTGTGCCGCAACGATCTTTGCAGCCTCCGCTAACTTAATCTCCACTCGTTTTCCGTCCAGTTGACCTTTTGCCCAGGCACCTTGTTTCCCCGGTTCCATCGCCATTCGCAGAAGCAGAAGATACGATTCATCCCGCACCAGTGGCACACTACTGGTCGTGATCGACGGATCGTAGTCACACGCTTTTACTGCCGGTTGCTTGAAATACGCGCTTAAATCTTTCCCCGCCTCGTATTGAACCTTATCTACACCCAGAGACTCCAGCTTCTTGCGGGCCTCTTCCGCCAGCTTGTGCATCGCATTCATTTGCGTTTTATTCCCAAATGCCTGATAGACATCGTAGGCCGTCTGCGTCTTCTCGATCAGATTCCGCGCTTCGTAAATGTCGTTTAGTTTGCTTTGCGCTGAGATACCTTCTATGGTCCCCGGACCAAACTTTTGGAGGAGGTCCCGAAGATTCTTCACCACCGGATCGCTATCCAGCCCATCCCGGCCCGTTAGGGCAGCAATGGAGGAGATCAGTTTCGTCGCTGCCTTCTGCGCGAAGGGTGGGATCGAAAACCTTCCTTGGCTTCCATTTCCCCCAAAATTTCCGAACATGCCTGCAAAGAGGCTGAACTGCTGGGTGAGCTGGCTGGCCTGCCGCTTGTTCTCTTCCTGGAGGCTTTGAACACCTTTTACGGCTTGACGAATAATATCTTCAAGCTTTTCGGCCTCCACCGTCAGTTCATTGATGAGAACCTGGGCCTGTACCAGATCTTGTCCCAATGGAATGCCGCCCCAGTTGTTGGCCTGGCCGTTCAGTTGCAAGTACAATAGATTCGTGTCCTGGCTTACCTGTCCGATCTTTGTTCGCAGGCGTTCGACCTCATCTACGTTAAATATTAGCTTCGTTGACGCCATGTGCTTCCCCCTGCTTGCTCCTAATTAAAATTAGCTATGCAGCTTTCTGCATAGCTAATGGCATTCTTATGTAATGGAGCTCATGAAGTTTGTTTGACTTATACACATGCTAGAATCTTTGCGAATTTTTAACTTCATCTGAAAGTGTCTTATAACTTTGAGAAACCTTTTCCATGTGCGTTCCTAGCAATTCAAGTGATTCTTGGAATTGTCGAAACGTCGGTTCCAATTTTGCAACCTTCTGCGTAAAGTCCTGCGCTGCCGCGTCATCCCATACACTGTTGAGATTAGTCATTGTATTCTTTATTTTTTTGATTAATCTATCCACTTCATCTCCATACTGTTTAAGTATCTTTCCCTGTCCAGCTAATCCATCATAGTTCAATGCAACTTTGGTGGTTTGTGCCATTATTTACCTCTCCTTTAAGTAATTGATTTTTATATAAAAATGAACTTGAAAAATACTCTTTTAGACCTATAAGGTTTTTCAAGTTCATTATTATAAATCCAGTTGCCCACTATATATTTATCGGCCTAAAGCACTAATAAGTTTATATATTAATCCTTTTAAAGATAAATTAAACTACTAAGGAACTTTTTTCAAAACAATTATCTTCCCTGCCCCAGATAATCATTTCGCACCGAGTAATCCGCTTCGAACAGGATGATGTCCCCGGAGGAAAAAGAAAATGTCTGACCCCGTTCATCCGTGTCCCCCGTCATCTGGCCTTCAATCGCCCACATGTTGGCAATGGGAGCTTTGTAGCCTAGAATACGCGTGTCTGCATCTCCATTTTTGACCGTATAGATTCCGAACTTCACCAGAATATATCCACCGGTAATGAACTCCTTCTCATGCCCATCCAGTGCACCTCCATACTGATTCGCCAGGGTGACTATGCTGGTTCCCTTCGGTAGGATGTAAGGAGAAATTGGCAGATTGTATTCTCCGTACCAGTGCTGAACACTCCTAACAGCCGCAATTGGGTCTACTCCGTTCGGAATGTCAGTAGGACCGACTAAGGTCCGCGATTTATAAGGTAGAACCTCCAGGTCATAACCTGTGGCAAGTTTAGTTTTGCGCTTTACATACTGCTTGTAGAACTTCAGCCAAGGGGTCTTCTCCCGCTCCTGCTCAGTCAGTATATAATTGTACTCATAGCTGGCCGCCGTCGATAATTCACCGCTCGATATATTCCGCAGGCCATCCGCCAAGCGATAGGTTCGGATATAACTCAACTTGTCCTTGGAGGAACCAACGCCAATCATTTTGTTGTTCGAACCGGAGATATCATAGTACAGATCAACGGGTGTCGGTAATCCCCCTGTTTTCGGGATAAAATAGAAGCTCGGTTCAATCCGGATACCCTCACCCGGCTGCCACAGGTTCCCAATGGTCCGGAAATCAAACAGGAAAGAGTACCCGTTATGAGGAACCGTCAATTGTTCGGTAGGATGAGAGCCCTTGCGGATCGGCAGGTACCACTGTGGTTGCCCGCTTATGGCCGTCAGATTGCCATTCTCATCATTACCGCCTGTATAATACATCGCAGTGCTATGCTCAAGTGTCCCAATCCCGGTGCGGAATACCTTTTCAAACCGGAAATCTCCGATATCCCAGATCCGAAAATCGAACAGCCGGCCGACCACACCGACATTGAAACTCTCCGATGCGCAGTAATTCGTTAAGTCACCGTTCAGGTTCACCTGGCAAAGATCCGTACCATCTGATGGGGCATTAATCGCCCACGACTGCGTATTGATAGTATAATCGCCTTCATTGACCCAGGTCGGCATCGTAAAAGTCATGGACGGTGTCCCGACAGGGATGTAAATCCAGGTATTCTCCGGGTAATACTGGCCCTCTTGAAATACGCCAAACGGAAATTGGATGCGTTTATTCTTCGTGTATTTGGCATAATCCCGGTTGCCATAACCGGGGATATTAAGATGCTGGCCGCTCTCCGTAAAGTTCACGGTGAAGGGCCGGTCCAGGATCAGCACCGTCCGTGTCATATCCGGCACCATCCGCTGGTCGAACGGGCGATTATCGTCAGGGAGTAGCGAGTAGTTGACGACCGGTGTGTGCACAGTTATCGAGTTGATGCCACCAATCAGATACATCTTATCCTCTGTCCCGCCGTTGATATTCCCATTCATAGGAGTATAGGTAATCTCACCAGAGCTGGGAAGATTAGGCGCATTTACGTGTGTTGGCTCAATGATGTTTCCCGGGCTGTACAGCACGTCGTCACCTATGGGCTGCGGGTTCGGGATGGTACCTGGAGATTGTCCCGCCTCTGTAACTTCACTTCCGTCCATGATCGTCTGTCCATTAAAGGCAAAGGTGTCATTTTGAACTTTGATTTTCTTGGCAGCCTCCTCGGCTTTCGATCGAAAAACTTCTTTTTCATTATTCGGTTCCGGACGAGTCGTACCTCCCTGTACATCACTAGGAGGAACCGTGATTGGAGCTGGAGCCTCAGGAGGAATATATTTGCCCGTGATTTCCGTAGAAAATTCAGGTGGAGTATATCCATTCGGTTCCAGGGTCACTGCTCCCCCAGAAAGAGCATCATTCCTCAGCACCGCCTTGGTAAGAGCGTAAACATCCAAAGTATCTATAGTCCAATACGAATAAGGACGATTGATGGGGTAAGAGTACACTACCTGCTTCGGTTCGCTTGTTGGAGCAGGAACAGTCCCTGGTCCAGAGGGCGCCGGTTTTGTAGGATCCCAGTTTAAGGTATATACTTTTTGAATCTTAATATCATATGTGCAGGTACCCTTCATCTCAACAAATTTATTTTGATAAAGATAACCCTTAGTAGAGGCATGACCATATAAGCTTTCTGAGCTTGGGATACCCTGCAGAACATCGAATTGCTCATTTCCACGCTGATCCGCTCTGATCTCAGCAGCCACTCCAGGATCCAGGAACTCATCGGAAACGACTTGACCCGGAGCAGGATCGGTACATACTACTGTCGGGGCCTCCGGTGTTGGTGTGGGTGTAGGAGGAGGTGGTGTTGCAGTCCCATTTTTAACGTAAACCTCATAGACATTTGGATAACGGTAGGTGTAGGATTTGATATCAAATTTGTAATTTGCAAAGTAATACATCATTGCTGAAGAACCATTGGGTGCAATATTCACCCTGTAACCTTCATGACCAAAATCTTGACTGTAAGTCACGAGGCCATGTTCTAAATCCATTACTTTATAACCTATGATTACTGTAGTTGGATCTGTGTATCCAGATACGCCGTCAGGCGTAGCTATCATTGTGTTAGTAATAATACTAACATTACTTCCAATCTGCATTGGATTAGCCGCTATTAGTCTTGTAGGATCACTATCTATTAATGTGGTGGCGAAATCTCCATAGTCCACTCCACCTACACTGTAAAAGGGCATATTTCTCTGAAACGGGGTATCATCTTTAATTATTCTTTTGCCTGGCCATTTATGTCGTAGAATACCTCCAATTGTTTCACTTCCTGTGGTGCTATTTGGTGGAACGTCATAGTGCCAACTTCCGCCTAAACCTGGAACCCAAGTCGTTCCTTCAATACTTCGATTCCAAGCAAACCAGCTTCCGTTAGCCACATTACCGACAGATTTTACAGCAACCGGTTCTCCTTGTAATGTTATATATTGATTATATGACTGAGCATTCACATTAATCGTCTGCAAAACTTGATTATCTTTTTTCAGTATGATTTTAGTAATAATTTTCCCAGTACCTGCGTTAAGCTCGAAAGGTACCGTTTTTAATTCCTTAGTATTATTAAAAACCGATTGATAGGCACGCTTTAGATTTTCATCATTAGCCTGGTATTGTATACCATCTGTTTTGAACAATACTTCTTCTGTACCTGCGGCGTTTGTTTCAACTGGCTTAAATTGCAGAAATAAGATCAAAAAAATAACTGTGATAAAAAACAATATATTTACCAATGCTATGCTTTTTGACCATTTTAATTTCAAAATTCCTGACCTCCCCTATTTCTTATATGGACCTGCAATACTTAAGATTTCATTTCGTAAGAGATAGAAAGCTGAAAGTGATGGAACCTTAATCCAAACAATTATTTTTCCATCTTGTACCCAACCACTTTTCGGCAGTATAGTCATAGGTAAATCAAAAGGGACCTTCTGAAAGACCAAAGCTTGAGAATTCAGATTTCCATTCACGAAGGATTTTCTATCCAGATTGGTAGTACCTAGAACTTCGGCTGTAAAAAAAGTAGTTTTTGAGTATCTTGTGGTATCTTTATTGAAATTTATATGGGCTTTCGAATAGAGCAAGTAACTATTCATGTATTTCTCAGTTATCCTAATTCCATTTGTGGTATTATCAGCCGTGTTTTTCCATTTCAGCGTTGATACATCAGGGATAAGATCTAAATTGGGATCATTTTTGTCAGCTAAATCTATTGCAATCAGCGCATCTAATTGCGCACTATAAAGACCATCTTTAGAAGTGATTTTCATCTTCTCTTCTTTCCAAAGGTCTGCTGCATTAACATCTTTAACAGGATCACCTGTAGTGAATATATCCGGCATAACAGTAAATATATTTGTCCCATGCCAGAGCAATTCTGCATTTGACACAGCATACTTATCCGGTTTAAGAGTGCTTCCTCCATTTGTGCTTAAAATCCGTTCAATAATTACAACCGATTGTGCCCTTGTTGTACTCTCCGTTTCCCCCAGCCTTCCTTTTCCCAATCCCGATATTAGTCCCGACTTAGTAGCCAGATACATCCACTTATCGTCTTCCGTTGTCTTTAATCCAGTCGCTCGGGCAGCGATACGCGCCATTTCTTGACGGGTAATCTTTTTATTCCATTCAGTATCCGAATTGGCAAAATCACTTTTGATGTACAAGGCTGCTTGTTCTGCTGCTGTTACATAACTTTCATACCATTTACCTGTAGTCTCCTCCACGGGTTGTCCGGTCGCTGTCACAACCATTTTGATAAATTCTGCGCGGGTTACATTGGCATTAGGCATAAATAGCCCCCCGGGATACCCCACTACATAACCTTTGTTTACCGCCGTATCAATTCCTGACTTCGCCCAATGATTAGTGGGAATGTCACTGAACTTAACAGAGGCTGCTTTGACTTCAGATTTAGATGACGAGACCATACAGACAGTAAGCAGCAAGACGAACGGGACTGCTTTTTTACTTATTTTCATTAGGGCATTCATAGAAATACTTCCTCTCATTATTAATATAGATAAGTATTGGGCAGTACAACTCATTTACAGATTAAGTTCCTAACGCACCGCACAATCCTCAATAAAATACCCTTTCCGCGCAGCCTCCTCGGGATCGAACAGGGTCTCAATCACAGCCGCGCCAGCCGGTACACAGCTTTCCCCGTAAGCGATACGTCTTCCAGCAGAATTCCGGGTGCCGATAAGTGCCTTGCGCCGCATCACTGCACCGCTGCCGAGGGAATAGGCATCCAGCAGTTCTCCGCCAGGAAGCGGGTAGCCTTGAATAAAAGCCATAATCCCCACATCTTGTATGGACTGCTCATGCAGCCCGCGGGGCAGTGTGAACTGAATCGACAAGCCCATCCGTTTCACCAGCTCCAGGTGCCTGTTAATTGCGGTTGCCAAATCTTTTTCTACCAGTGAAGTTATTGTACTCTGCCGTACCTCACGGAAGATTTCAAGCGAGGTTAACGGCGAGAGATTGGTCTCTGCCGCCAGCGATGCATATTCTCCCTCATAGAATTCATTAAAGCCTGTATCATATACCCGTGCGTTGTCATCCAAAGTGAAATAGAGCAGATTACCGTTCTTAAGCTTGTAGTAATAGGGACGTTCCGGCCAACTCACAGGCTTAAGCTCTTCCTGACCGCTATCCGTGGCCGTGTCGTCCAGGGTAACCAGCCTATAGCCGCTATAACCAAACATAACAAGCGCCGGCATATGCAGCTTCAAATTGTTCATTTCAGTCTGATTGTTCTCCAGTCCAAATTTCATAGCCAGATTACTGTAGAACACACTCAGCACATCCTGATCTAGCTGCAGTTGGCGTTCCCGCCCGTAGTGTACCGCTGTTGTTGTCGGCTGCATTTCCAGTCGCGACAGATAGTCGCCAGCATCATCCACTGCGGCCTGAAAATCATCGGAATAGCGTTTATACATCTCTTGATTAAAGACCCGAAGATCTTCTCTGGTATCACCCATAAGAACAAGCGGAATAACCAGAATCAGAAAAACAAGCACTACACTAAGGGGCTTCACTTCGCACCATCCCCCCGTATTTCAAATTGACCGGAATCAGTTCACTATGAAAAAGCAGCGATCGCATTCGAGAGGCAAGCGTCGTTCCTTCGGATTCCAGCCGGACATTAAACAGATCTCCTACATGCATGGTGAATCTTCTGCCGGGATCATCTGCTGCCAGTGAAGTACCTGAATCCGGATATAAGACTTTCAAAATATCTTTATTAAAATAGCCATCGTAACGTACACTGAAGCTGTTCTGGAATGTGGAATAATCGTCAGGATTCGTATACAAAGGCTGTAAATTCTTTTTGTAATACTCCATTTGGACATCGAATACACCATATGAGGCATCGAGCGAATGGAGAAAAAGCTCATAATCACCTACATCCACGTATCCCTTGGCACGAACCGTATCCACGAATTCCACCACAGCCGCATTGGCCGCGAGCTTTGTATTCCTCTCTACAACCTCGGATTGGCGAAAAGCCGGATATACTCCAAACACGAAGGCAAGCAGAATAACGATAATTACACCTTTCAGCGCATCTGCCATGCAGCTCCTCCTTTCTCAGCGGGTGGCAGAGATTTCAGTAATCATCTCATTGGTTCGCGTGACTGTTAACTGATAAGCAGCACCAGGAACTCCGCGCAAATCCACTGCTGTAAGGTCTGTTTCCTCATTAATCACAATGCCATCAATATGTAAAATATAGTCCCCCTCCAGTGCCGCAGGGATCATGCCGATGACTTGCTCTCCGCTGACTTTTTTTAGATCGCCTGTCCCTTTGTAAGGCGCCGTTGCAACCGTTGGCTGCTCTGGCTGCCGGGCCTGGACGGTGTTTTCCCCTTCCAGGTGTAGAAATGTAAAACCGCCGATAGTGAATAATATCCAGGCAAAAAGGGTTAGTAGGAACTGGGTGGCGGTTTTCATTTGCCAGCCTTGTTTTGATCAAATTCAATTAATCGAACTTCACCATTCTTGTCTCTAAATACATTAGCCCTGAAAATCGACTGTGTATTCACATTGCTATTTTCCTTATTATCATCTTGCTTTTTGCTTTGGTCCAACATCTGAGACACACTGTAATCCTCAAGGCTGGAAAGGTCATCAAGATGGAATTGCTCTTCGGTCTCATTATCTTTCTTACTTGGAAGAGAGTAATATGTTTTATATGTATTGGTTGCGTAGAACCCCGTCGGATTTACCCCCGTCTTGATTAGAATGGAGAATTGCGGACGTCCTCTATATCTCATCGCCGCATTAATCACATCCTGGCCGGATACATCCTTATTATCGTAGCTGTTGAACTCAGCCTGATTAATCATCTGAGTCTGGGCAAGGGTCTGTTCCTGTGCTCGAATGAAATAATTGTTGATCACCAGATAAATACTGACACCCGCAGCGATGATCAGAATAGTGACGATAATTCCAATGACCCATTTCAGTCCAGTAGAAATATTCTCCATGCATACCCATCCTTTCTGGTAATAATTTTATTTCTGTGTAAAAACAATTAAACGGACTTCCTCATTACTGTCCCTATAAACTACAGCTGTAAAGGTTGAGAGAGTATTCACGAAATAATTAGTAGTGTTGTAGGATTGGGTCTGTGTTTGATCTAACATCACTGAAACTTTGACACCAGTACTGCTTCCGCTCTCAGTCTTACTTAAATCAACGACCGGCTTAGTCGTATCTGTAGGTTGAGTATAGTTTTTTCCATAAGTATTCTCCGCATAGAACCCAGTTGCATTTTCCCCGGTCTTAATCTTAATCGCGAACTGCGGACGCCCCTTATATCGCATCGCTGCGTTAATCACATCCTGCCCGGATACATCCTTGTTATCATAGCTGTTGAACTCCGCTTGATTAATCATCTGGGTCTGAGCCAGAGTCTGTTCCTGTGCACGGATGAAGTAGTTGTTGATAACCAAGTAAATACTGACGCCTGCGGCGATAATCAGGATGGTAACGATGATCCCGATAACCCATTTAAGTCCGGTCGAAATATTCTCCATGATGTTTTCTCCTCACTTTATTTGAAGCTTACTCATTTTCTTCTGACCATAATGGCCGTTACTCTGCATCGAAATATATGGCGGCAATCCGATCATTATTGTCTTTTATCAGCTTCGCCCTATATCTGGCTTGCGGACTGATGTAATAATGGCCTGAAGCGTCCGAGATATCCTCATCGTTTCGAACATTGGATTCAGTATCAGTACCGTCTTTGAACTTTCCGCCGGAATAATCAAATGCCCGTACACTGCCTTTCCCGTTCGGGTTCATTCCGAATTTTCTATTCGACTCATCTTGCCCGTAGACATAAGGTCTTTGAACATAAAGATAAAACCCTTCCTGTGATTCATAACGCCGATAAGCGGTTAGAATCTGGGAGCCGCTGACGATCTGATTATCAAAGGCGGAGTATTGCTGCTCCGATAGTTCCCTGGCCTGTGCCGCCGCTTGGCTATTCGCCAGTTCGACTACAGGCTGTGTTTTGCCCCACAGGAACAGTCCTGCTGAAATGATGGCAAGCGTAATTAGAATGGATATGGTTGTCTTAAGAAAGCTTGCTATATTCTCCATGCCTGTGTCTCCTTCACATTTTGCCAGTTACAACAGTCAGGTCACCGAGCTGCTGGAAGGCCATATAAACGAAGGGAAGCAGTAAATATAAGGTGAACGTCGCCTGCATCGGCAAGAACCCGAACATTTTACCCAGTGTGCTTTTCCTGCTGATTACCTTCTCGTAGTGTTCCTTGCGCTGATCCATTGCGAATGCTCTTTCGGCATCCATATCATCAAAAGCCTTCTTCACAGGGATGAGATCGGCTGCAACCTGCAAGCGGTCTGCCAGCCGTTCAAGCGGTACGAAACGTGCATCTTCCTTCAGCTTCTCAATAGCGCTCCAGCCTCCCGCCTCATAATCCAGCATGCAGCGCAGCAGCTGCCGCTCGAAAATGTAACTGTACCGATGCAGCCACTCTATCATTTCATACACGCTTATATTTGGAAATTGGGACAACATCATAGAAAGTGTATTGAAGCCATCTACCTCATTCTGCATTTCCCACTTCCGCAGTTGGGTACGAATGATCAGATAGGCATCTGGAATATAGAAGCCTGCCACCGCCAGCCCAAATGCCAACAGAAGCTCATACCATTTGAAATACTCCTGTTGATATTGCTCCACTCTATTTGCGAGCTGCGCAGCATAGGCGTTCTGGTCCAGGCTGTTCTGAAGAAACGGTTTGTTCTCGGCCTTCTCCTGAATATAGGAGAGCATCTGATCCGGTGTAATATCCTTCGCGATCAGTTCTCCAATCAGCGACTGCTCAAAGGCATACCGTTCCTCGCTCAGCATCTTCTGGGATTCCGTCTGATTGCCGCCCGTAGTAATCTGCTTATTGGGATACAGAATGTTGTGCTTGATATTGGCATGGATAGAGAATTGAACAACCACGATCAGCAAAAAGATAACTACTGCCGCCAATGTTTTCTGCAGATAATAGGCATGGTGTGAAAGCCCGGAGTTGGCATCCTTCAATTTGCCGGCCACCTTGAAATGGATGGGCTCATGTTCTTCAGGAGTAATCCTGTCTACCAGCTTGAAGATCCACTTTTTCTTCAATAGCCGGTTTAACCACTTGCCCTCATCTTTGATGGCCTGTGTGTCTTCATCTACACCTTTTAGAATTCGCAGGGCAATAAACGAAACCATGAACGTGATGTATAACAAGATTAGAGAATACAATCCCCATGCGGAATTGTAGTAATTAGAGACAATCGGAAACATGCCCTCCGCCCAATTGCGGATCGGATCCAGCATGAATACCGGTGAAATAGCCACAAAAACAATCCCGTATAACAAACGGTCGATACGTTCACGCCGATTGATATCCATGTGAATCTCTTCTCTGATATTGCCGAGCATGGATAGATAAATGGAACGCTCCCCTTTATGTATATCCGCGTCACCATATTCACCGATCTTGTAGCTCACTCCGGCCAATTGCTTCATATACCGGTTAGGTGCAATCTCATAATATCTCTGCAGCTCATCTTCCGGGTCCACCGCCGCCAGAATTCCGGCAATCTGCCGGGCATGCACGGCTACCATGGGTTTCGAACGTTCCGCAGAATTCTCCAGGCTGACTTGTACCATGTGCGTCTGATGATATTCATGCCGGATATCCAGAATCATGGAAGATTGGTCATACAGCATCTGCTTCACTAAACGGCCTATGAAGAGATCGCTAAGTATACCTCCCAAGTAAATAGAGACCAGCATAATGGTCGCACGGCTTACCCAGGAAGAAGTCCAGAGGAACGAAAGCAGCGAGATGAGCAGGATACAAGCAACGATCATCATTGTCAGTGCAGCCGCGCGGCTTCTGATCATAATTTCGTTGCCGGCATGGATCAAGGTTAGGCGCGAGCGCATCCGGTGAAGGAGTTTCTTCACTATTGGTAGCTCATCAAGTACCGGATAGGCTTTGTGTGCCTGCTCCAACCATCTCTTCTCCTTCGTACGCGTTGGAAGCAGTGCCTTTAGGCGTCTTTGCTCTTGATATTGAGTGCCTTTCAATTTACGCTGCACAATGCTGAGCAGGACAAGCAGGATAACCAGCAGCACGCCCGATGAGCCCAGAACAATCAACAAAGCGGTTTGCAGATTCATGCAGATTGCCCCCAATACTTTTCAAGAAATGCGTTGAATTCCGATGCATCCTCCTCATCCATATTTTTGCGCATTTCATCAATTTTACGGCTGCTGATTGGATGCTTGGCCACGTATTCTCCCGCTTCCCATACGATGACATCCTTATAATCATAAGAACGGCGGTCCGTCATCCGGCCGAAATATTCGGTCATGGTATCCATAAAAGCATCCAGCTTGTCGTTCATATTCTCCGGCTCTTTGTATCTCTGAGGATATTCGAACTGAGGGTCAGCCGGAATAATCTCTGTTATCCGTTCGATGTATCTTTTGCCTGCACGCAGCACCAGATGGACGTTAAAGCCAAGCGCTTCAACGACCTGGACCTCGGCAATCTTCTCGTTACTGAAGGCTCCTGATGCGATAAGACTGTTGCGCAATGCACTGACCAGATTGGCGAGCGTTTTGCCGTGGTGCGTAAATAATGTATATTCAGAAGCTACCTGGGCTGCTTGAATTACATAACTGACCACACTGTGAGTGGCAGCTTCACCGACGATGTTCACTGCACCGTCCGTTTTCTTTTGCACATCCAGCCCGTCCTGCCCATTAACAGAAGGTGTTTCTCTGAAGGATAAAATATTTTTGCCCGGATACATTTTTCTCGCCCAAATCTCGAAGGACGTTTCCTGAATCCGGATATTCTTCGCATCAATATATTTGATTAGCGCCTTAAGCAGCGTTGTTTTCCCTGATCCCTGTCTGCCAGTAATGGCTGTAACCTGATGGCCCAGAATGAGGAATTCAAGCATATTAATAGCAAGCGGTGCACCTTCGTCTTTGATTTGCTGGTCAAGCTCCACAAGCGAATCGTTAAATTTGCGGACAAAAAAAGCCCAGCTTTCGGCCATTTTGGGCCGCACGACCACGACCCGGCTGCCATCAGCCATATCGTTGATGATATAACCCTTGGATTCATTCAATTGCCCGGGATTACCGAACCCGTAAATATTTTGGCAGACCCGCTTAAGCTCCTTCTCCGAGCCAAAACTCAGAAACTCCAGGTGAAGCGACTTGCCCCGGTAGAATGTCCATACCGCATCATAGGATTGTGGAATAAAATGCTGCTGCTTTGTATATTCCAGAAAGTCCGTAGTCTGCACGACATCCGGAGGCATTCCGCTTGTTCCGCCATTGACACCGTCGATATTCTGATCCCGAAGCTCATCAATAACCCCGAGGCCCTTGTAAATCTGATAAGCCCGCTGAACAATAATCTCAATCTTGTCCTGGACGGACAATCTCGGCTGCTCGGAACTATAGATGCTGCGAATTTGCTCTTCGGTGATCTTGTACCCTTTAGACCCGTCAGGCAATCTTTGCAATGTGTCCAAATTGTATTTGCTTACCATTGCATTAAATGCATCCTGCCCATGCTCCTTCTTAAAGACATGAAGCAAAATGTCGAAGCAATCCTGTGAGGTCAGCCGGTTCGTATGGCCGAAGCTTATAATCTTGTCCACATTCCCTTCATTCAGGCCATAAGTCTGAACCAGCAGGTCTTTCATGTACAGCTTTACGTATTTCTTGGCGGATAAATCACCGTGCATACAGCTTCTAAGCGCCTTCTGCAATTCTCTCCGCCGCGCCTTCCTGCGGTTGAATTCTTCCTCGCTCGGGCTTCCTTCATAGAGGGATGAGGCAATAATCTCCTCAAAAGCCCTTCTCAGAAACAGGACGATTTCGTTCATATCGTATTTCAGTTGAACGGACGGCGGAGCCGAATTCTTACGTCTGCCCAGCCACAGATACAAGAACACTCCAATAGCTATCAGGACAACAAATATCAGTATCAAATTAATCATTTGCAACTTCCAATTCTGATACAGGGGAGATATCCAGCGTTCTGAGAATCAACTGCCCCATCTGGCGTACCGCACCAGTGAAATATCCGTCCTCGCTGAACTCAAGAAAACGGGATCTGGCCTCTCTTGCCTTCAACAAGAACTGAATAATGCGCCGCTCGTTCTGAGCATCCATATAACCGATGTGACGCGGGACAAAGCCTACTTCTTTTTTCTTCAGTCCGTACTGCTTAATGATTCTTTCTCTATTCAATCTGGAGGTACGCTCATAGGCGCCCAAACAATACAGGACCGGCTTGTGTTTCGGCACAGGAGCCTTGTTGTTTTTCAAAAAGTATGAATTCAGACTTACCTGATTCTGATTCAGGTTAACCACAATCAAATCGGCCTGCTCCATAACCAGAGACACCACATCCGGGTTGTCTTCAGAGGAGATATCCACTAACAGCAAATCATAAAATCTTCGATAGTCTTTAAAAATATGCGGAAGCAAAAGCTCTGTCTCATGTTTCTCGGCATTGGTAGATCCGCCCAAAAGCTCCAAGCGGTCTTTTAGTATAGACTCCGCATGATCTCTTATTCCCTCGGGAGTGAGCATCCCGCACTGCACCAATCTCTCAATCGCATCCATCCCGCCCGAGGTCCGTGCAGATTGAGGCATTGCCCTTGTCTGCGAAAATACGTATTCAAGCCCTCCTTGCTCTACGTGCGTATGTGTCATTAACACCCGGATATGATGATCCAGCGCTATGGTTGCCGCAATAGCTGCCATATTCGAAGTTGTTCTTCCCTGCCCTTGGGCAGGCCCCCAGAAAGCTACAAGCACAATTAGTTACCCCCGTTTCCTTGCATACTGCCACAACTTCTTGATGTCATGCTTTGGGATGTTGCAAATTTCAATTAAAAAGTCATTTACAGCTTCAGCAAAATCCTTGTCTACCTTAAGATTCACTCTTCCATCATGAATCCAGTCTATTCTTCTCTCAGGACTGCTGATGTAACTGATTTTCGAGGTGATCACCGGATAGTAGTTATCTACATACTTCAGTCCAAGTCCGCATTCTTCTTCTATGACAAGCAATAAAGCAGGCATCCGTTTCTGATCAAGCAGCTTGTCTACATGCTCCATAGCCTGGCGTTCATAGCTGGTTGCATAGACAATCTTCTCTCCCTCAAGACCTTCCGGATACCCATGATGCCAGTCGTATAGGACAATATCCGGTTTGTCGGCTTCGACTGAATCAGCAATCTTTACTCCGGAGACTTCCCCTTCAAAATACTGATAATGCCTGCTGTTATCCGATACGATCATGACCTCATTGTTAAAATAACTTTTTAACAAAAGAGCTGCTGCAAGTATGAAATCGTGCTTCTCGCAATCCCCTGCGACAACAATGTTCAAATCGGTCACTCTCCTTTCAGCAGACTGTCATCGGTTGCGGCTTCATTATTCGTTACACCTGTTGAAGTCCGGTCTGCACTTGAATCGACGGGTGCCTGATTGGTCTTATCTATAATTCCGTTTACACTCTGACTGTCATCTACTTTCGCAGCTTCAGCCGCCGCTCCTTGCTCAGCTTTTCTTTGAATCACACCGCTGCCGCTGGGAGCCTGTGCTCCGACACGGATTTTATTCTCATCCTGAATGGCTTTAAGCCGTTTCTCAAGCTCCTTGCGAAGCTTCTCCGCAAGACTCCATTTGGCCTGATCAATAATGAACGGGTCATCCTTGATCACTCCGAGTACATCCAGGTTAGGCACATAATTCACTACAGGTTCAGGCTGAAGCTCCGGTTCCACGTACTGCTTCATGTACAGCTCCGCATTGTTTATATATGCATCCACCAAGGCTGCCTGCAGCAGTTGTGCCTCTTCTTCATTGTCATTAAAGAATGTATATTGATTCGCCAGATCTACATCCTCCAGCGACTTTTTGCCAACGACTATGTAATCTTCACCATTAGGAAATACAATCCGAATATCGACAACGTCCTTTTTCGTTAACCGAAGCGGCAGCTTGATATATTCGGTCTCTTCCTTACGCTCCGAAGCATCCAGTCTTGCTTTATCACGCACCATTTCGGTAGTTACCGCCGTGCCTGGCATGGCATCAATTTTCAGATATTTCCCTACAATCGCTTTAGACTCACTGATTAGGTTATCCGGCGAAGAGAACTTGGGAAGCTTCTCTACCGTTACATCCTCTGCAGTAATCGCCTCACCGGCAAGCTTGGACGTTACCAGAACATAAGCTGTCTGGGATTGATCCATATAACGCTGCAAGACTTCATCTTTATCCTTCAACTGCTCTTCGTAAGCTGCCCGCTCGTCGATCAATTTGGCATTATAGTGGCGGTAGGTTGCAAACCATACCCCGGATGTAATGACGGCAACAAGACAGCCTGAAATAATCGTGTATCTTAATATTTTTTTCCTCTTACGTACTGCCACTTCATAACCTCATTTCCATCCCTATTTAGTTTTGCCTGTCATTTTAGATGCGGCTGCGGCGGCCCGTTCGGCAGCTTGCTTTTCAGCTTCTTTCCTGGCTGCTTCCGCCTTCTCTTCCTCTCCCTGCAATTGAGTTGCATAATGGAGCATCCCTGTTTCAATCTTCGCTAAAGCTTCTTTGAATTTATTCATTTTTACAATCCAATCCATGCAGTGCTGTTTAAACTCTTCCCCGCCTAAATCTACCCAATAATCAGATACTCCAGCAATTGCCCCGCTCATCTTATCGCTGCACTCCTGGGCACGGGGCTGCAACTGGTGGCAATTAAAAGCAATACCTCTAACCATACCTGAATCCATATCCAGCCTCCTGACTGTGAATTACCGGCTCTCCGGAACAAAAGATAATCCAAAACCTATTAATAGCAAAGTCACAAACAAAACCGCCCCCACGATTCCCCAGAGCAGTGTTTGTTTACGAAAAATTTTCTTCTGAACGGTCAGCAGCTTCATAACCCATTCGACAGCCGCTTTATCCGGATAGAGCGGATCTTGATGCGCAGGCATCAGAGTTGCTTGAATTTCGGCAAAATCCTTTTTCAGCATTTGCAGCACTTCCTGATGCCCATTTTCCAGCAGCAGCCTGCACCGTTTGCGTTCAAACGGGTTAAGGGTATTTAGCTTCTCTTTAAGCAGTTCATATTTCCACATGGCTCCGTTGCCAACCAAAATAGGAATTTGCGAGTTCCACCACAGCTCCAGCGCGCTGGTTCCCTTCCGTTCACGGTGGATATCCACCCAGAGAATGATATGTGAGAACTCGCTAGCCAGAAGCTCAGAGATATCCCACGAATACCCCCTGCGATAGAAGGTTACCCCTTCATATTCGAACATGGTAGATACTGAATCTTCTTTCTCACCTTTAAATACAATCTGTTCAAGAGAACTGATTTCCGGCCTGTCATCTCCGCAGACCAGCGGTTTCCAGCCTAGCTCCGCCAGACCTGCAGCAACCAGAAAAGCCGCCGCACCTACATCCTCTTCTCCTCCTGCACCGCAAACGCCAATGACAAGCGGTACATTACTGCCCAGAATTCTCGGACCAATGACGGGTTTGGACTCCTCTTCCACGGGAATGGATTGCTCCAGACTCTCCAGCGTTCCCGCTTCAGTTAGAGCCGGAGCCTCTGTTCTGGCCGGGGGCTTCGGTCTGAGTGGTGCGGCCCCTGCGGAAGAGCGGGGTGTACTTAATGGTCTCCCGCTGGCGGCACTCGTACCTGATCTGGAACTGGCGGTCGGCTGTGGACGGGTAAGCGATTCTACCGGTCTCGCGGGAGCAGGCGGCGGTTCTTCCGCTACAGGAGCTGCAGCAGGAGGAGACGATGAACCTTTAAATGAAAAAATGCCTTTCTTTTTACCCAGAATATGATAATAATCTCTTGTAGTTTTCTTCTCCTTAATCCAGTTCAGAAGGTCGTCGCCCCGGAATTCCGTGGTAAACTGAAGATCGTGAATGTTCATGTTGACCATAGTCCGTATAAATTCAACATCTGTCTGCAGCGCAGGATCTAATTGAACGATCAAACGTGTGTGTTTGAGATATTTGCGGATCAGCGTCATGAAGCTGATAATGTCAGCAGCCTTTACCGGTGTACCCAGGCCTGCTCCGCCCTCCAGTATTACGATAGAAGAAGGGTCTACCTCTTTGCTGCTGAAGCCACTTATAAAACTATGTAGTGTAGAATGTTTTCCCGAAATCACATAACCCTCATGCTCAAGTGACCGTGATAAAAGCATTATGAGCTCAGGCGAACAGACTAAATGTACGTTTTTCATAGATATCCCCCTTTACAATGCCCTCACTCAATAAGGTAAAATCCGAATAATAGCCCCGTCTCCCTGAATAACGGTAGCCAAAATAACCTGCAAATTAAGCTCCTTCCATTCCTCTCCGGTACTGCTGATTTCGCATTTGAATTCCCAATGATCGGGAAGCCAGCGCGCTTGTTTCAGAAGCTCAAGACATTGCCCCGCAGAAAGAGAGAGGGAGAGATCCAAATCCATAGCCTGCTCTCCCTTGCCTTTAAATAAAAAAGTTGTTAATGCCGTTGACATTCTTTGATCCCCCCAGATAGCTACGCTTCTTGCAGCCACAAACATACTTCTTCTATTCCTGTTGCCAGTGTCGCACCGGATCGGCTGGGTTGCCCTTCATCTCCACGCCGTAGCAGCCACATTTGCTCTTCATAAATCAAGAAATCAAGTTCTCGAATAACCTCTGCTTCCTCATGAATACACTGGATTTCTGCCAGAGAGGTTACGAACGCACCTGCTTGAAGAAGCTGTCCTGCCCACGTTTCTATATCCAATTCTTCATTCATCACTTGTTGTAATTGTTCATTCTCCACTACGCTCTGAACCAGTGGTATTCTGTCGATGACTTGAAACATCAGCTCGTGCCGTGCATATATTTCCTGAAGCTTGTACGTGTTGCTCCCCAACTGATGCTCAAGTTCGAACCGGGTTTCATCCTGGATAAAATAGCAGATCTTAGATGTCTCTTGATTTCTCTGTACAAGCTGACAGAAATATGATTTACAGTTGGAGGCTGTCACTATAAATTTATGAAGCACTTCATTTACTTTGGCGAGGCCCATAAAATCTATCTCTAAATATCCCTTCGCTTCAAGAGCTCGCATTTGTGCGTCCATTAGGGAACGCTGCCTGATCTCCGATTCGCCTTCCAGATTCACTGTCAGTCCCGGAACACCCTGCCCCCCCGTTAGTGCAGTCAAATATATGATCTCTAAAGCTTGTAATTCAAACACCTCGCGCGTTGGCTTCATCACATCATTCACCTGCTATCTATAAATCTGTAATCATTTTGAGGCGTGTAACGGAGCCCTCAGTAAGTAATATTGCTTCACTTGCATCCATCGCTTGGTTAAGCTCATGGTATTCCATACCTTCCAGCATAAAGCCATAAGACATATGATCGCTTGGTGTGCCACCAATCAGCAGAGCATTTCCGCTATTGATCATCTCTCCCGCAAGTTCAGTGGTAAGCTGCATCTGGTTCAGTTCAAGCGTATTGCTGCCAAAAAGCAGCATAACCCCAAGCCCGCCTCCAAATCTCGCTATCCGCTCCAAATGTTCCAGCGAATCATTCTCCATCAAATCGAAAGCTGATTTAAAATGAGGCATTACAATTACGTGAAGCGGATACTTAGACAAAATATAACTGATTTCATCAAATTCTCCCGGCACGGAAGCCGCCGCCAAGGCTTCGCGAGCATCATTTTTTCTGAGTTGAAGCTGTTCAATCAATGACTCTGTGAGCTGCAGAAACTCTTCTGCTGTGCTCATATATCGGGTTAGTATTGGACTGGCCTTCAGCACTGGTAATTTCACAACGCCGCTATCAAACAAATGAAACTCCTTAGTTATTGAACCCGCTGATTCAAAAAGAGCTTGCAGGATTGATATGAACGTAAAATCTACTTGCATTGGGTTGGTATAAGACACCACGAAATTACTGATTTGCTTCACATTTATTTCTGCCGGAAGTGTAGTTGTCCAGTCTAGTCCAATCGGCACCAGAGCATCCCCGGCTCCTTCAGGTCGGTTCTTGTTGGCGCGCTCCAGAAGCTCTGTAAGAGAAAGCTTGTCCGGGATCACAGAAATTCCGGCAGTATTAGTGTCTCCCGCCACTACCTTCATCTCCGAGCTGATCCGGCGAATGCCCACGGCAATCTGATCATCCGAGCTGCCCTCCACCGGAAGCGCAGTATGGAATTCCAGAATCCGGTTATCTTTGAGCAGCCCGCGGCCTACGGTATTCGTTGGCTCCATCCCCTCTGTTCTTCCCAGAATGCTAGAGTAATCCATTCTGTCAGACATTTGGTACACAAGAGCCTGCTTAACATTCTGACTGATCCGGTAAGGATAAGAGTTGACAGCGTTGGCTGCAAACACAAAGTAGATGCCGTAATTGCCACCTTCCCGTACAAGCTTCGCGAGATCCAGAACATGGTCATCGTAGGCTTCTGCAAAGCCTGTGTAATTATCGAGCAGAATGACTATGTAAGGGACCTTTTCACCTGTTGCTGCACAGTAAGAAACCAGATTGCTGATGCCAAGCTGAGAAAATTTACGTTTGCGTTCATCCAATTGTGAGAGCAGCCAGCTAATCAGTTTCCCAAGCTTTTGCTCATCCTCTGGAAAAATAACATCTCCCAAATGCGGAAGCTCATGAAACACGCCCAACGTGCGTGTCCCGAAATCCAGTATGTAAAAATGCACGTACTCAGGATCATATTTCATGGCAAGCGACATGATCATTGTTTTTAACAGAGTCGTTTTGCCGCTGGCCGGCGCTCCATAAATCAGCAGGTGTCCATTCTGGTTAAAATTGATGTCCAAATTGTATTGTTCCTGATCGGAAGGATTGTCTACTCGTCCCACGGTAGCAGTCAGGTGGTCATTTGGTTCTGGCCAATGCTCCCCGTTCCAGATTTGTTCCTGATCCAGCACTTCTGCCAAAGCCAGAGTCTCCGGTAGCGGAGGAAGCCATAGCTGAAAAGCCTCTCCGATTGATTCTTCAGCGGAAATAGCAGCAAGATGATTAACTACAGCCTGTAATTCACTTAGTTGGGAGGAATTATCACTGTGTTTCTCCTTCGGAATCAGGGCTCTGCGCTCACCGCTCAGTGAAACAATATCCATCTTGGGGCTTCCAGCCTTATCCGTCTCTCCAGCTTGATATGGCGCTCCACTCCAGGAGGACTGGAATAAGGTGAACACTTCATTATTGCCGACCTGTAAAAACCCCCGGCCTTTTTCCTTGATTTCCGCTGCCTCTGGCCGCTTCAGCATTTCCTGGCTATCCGAAGGCGTCTGTACCTTCAGGCACAGCTTAAATCTGGAGTTACTCCATATCTGGTCATCGACGACACCGGAAGGCTTTTGAGTTGCCAGTATTAAGTGAATCCCCAAGCTTCTTCCTACCCGTGCCGCACTGACCAGCTCTTTCATAAATTCCGGCTGATCAGATTTAAGTTCCGCGAACTCGTCCACCACGATGATTAAATGAGGCAGAGGAAGGCTTACTTCCTTGTTGCGGTAAAGAACGATGTAATTATCAATGCTCGTTACCCCAGCTTCACTGAACAGGCGTTGTCTCCGCATAAGCTCACTTTTGATGGAAGCAAGAGCCCGGTTGATCTGATTGCCGCCAAGATTGGTGATTGTTCCCACCAGGTGGGGAATCCCCAGGAAGGCATTGGCCATCCCGCCACCTTTATAGTCAATCAGCACAAAGGCAACCTCATGAGGATGATAATTCACCGCGAGACCCAGAAGCAGGGATTGGAGCAGCTCACTTTTCCCTGAACCCGTTGTACCGGCAACGAGACCGTGAGGACCATAGTTTTTTTCATGCATATCGAACAACAGCGACTTTCCGCCTGCCCCGAGCCCCAGAGGAATGGACAATGTGCGGTTCGCCTGATTTCTAGACCAGCGCTGCAGTACATTTAGCTCCTCAACCTGTTCAACCTCAAAGCTCCCCAAAAAGGTGACCATTGGCGGGATATAGCTGTTATTCTGTCCCTCTTTGATTCTGAGCGGCGATAAGGAACGGGCAAAAAACTCTGAGTGCTCCTTATCCAGCGAATCGGCTGAAAAATGATCTGCCAAATGGCTTAACAGTTGATTTGTATCTTTGCGGACCATTCCCTTGCTGTCCTTAATTTCCAGAATGGCCTGGCAATTCAGGGGTAGTGCAACGTCGATCTTCTCTGAAATAAAAATGCTGGTCAGTCCAAGAGACGAATTGCCTGATAGCAAATATTTCATCATATCCGTGCTGTCCCACAGTTCAGGAGCAAAGATCAGAAAGACATAGTGCGGGGTCAGCAAAGTCTGCAAGCCGTAACTGTTATTACTTCCCTCTTCTCTCTTTCTAAGCTCCGGAAGCAGTTCATCAGCAAGATTGGAGGCTTCGTAGGAGGTCGTAGCCAAACTTCTCTGACTCCGAGCTTTATCCCACGTATGAGGCAGCCATTTCAGCCATTCCCAGTGCTCCAAATCCTCTGGCTGCATCACACATACTACTCTCACATCGTCGTAACCTTGGTGTGTTGTGAGATGGACTATGGTGGCATTCAGAAAATCGCGAACCTCCTGCCGTTTGCCGTATATCCCAAGCGTATTAATATTTCTTAGCGGTATGTAGACCGGAATATCTCTTACAAAATACATTTCTTCGCATATCTTAGCGGCGATTTCTTCGAGAGGATTCTCATCATCAATTGCTTTCGCCTTTGTGCTGTAGGTCGGCACCAGGGAAATCGGCTGTATTCCAATTCCAACCCGGGTATTTAGAAAATCATCTTCAATGGCGGTTCTTTCCCAGAGCTGCTTGCCTCTGCTGCGTACGATTTCTGCACAGGACTGGATACTCGGGTGTATGTATGTATAAGCTTCGCGCTGCGTACTTGCGGCGCTTTGTAAATCATTGCGCACCTGGAATAAGTAGTTGAGATATTTCTTTTCCAGCTTTTTGTTCTGCTCATGATGTTTGTTAACACTGGATTTATAATTCAGGATTGAAACCATGACCGTAAGGATAGTCATACTCATGGTTGATATCAGCATAGTAAAGGACCTGGTTAATGTTGACATAAATATTGATATAACCAACATCCCTATGGGTGGAACAATAATTGTCAACCACGAGAATGTTGGTTTTCCCGAGGGCCTGGCAGGATCCTCCAAAGCTAATTCGCCTTCCGGGTAGTTCGGTCTAATTCGGGGGGTTCTTTGTACCTGATTGGTTAGCATTTCTTGAGAGCTCATCTTTTTCATCACCACTGAATAGGAATTTTGGATTAACAATACTATTATTTAAAATTTTAAATAAAAATATTAAAACTTCATTAAATTGGAATATACATTATGCATTATCGGCACTTCGCCTCAATAGTTTATATTTTCCATAGAATTTATTGTTAATATAGTTCATTGATCCCTTATTAGTTATCATTCGCTTTATTAAATTAAAATTAACAGAGTATAAAGTTATGGTCCATTAGTCACTATTCGGTAGTTTAATCAAGTGAGATGTAAGGATGTTTGACTTATTTACATTTCCTTTTTCATTCAATTACTTTATTTCTCATCCGCAAAAAAAGATCTGATTTCTGCAATTTTTAAGCAGAACTCAGACCCTCATTTCAATTTTATATTCATTTTATAGATCCTATGTATCAAAAAACCTTCACTAGCCTGACACGTATCCTTACCTGTTCTATGTCAACTGGTCGTCACCAGATTATTCGTTCACGATAACCATCGCGGCAAGTAGCCCATTCGTTGCGGACATTATGCAGAAAAGTCCTGACAATATTAATAGTCGATTTATCCATCTTAGAAGGCACGATGGTTTAGACAGCTTATCCATAAGGGCGGCGTAACAGGCTTAGCAACATAAAAAAACTGTGAGAGAGCAACATAACAAAAAACAGGTCAATCATGGTAGTAACTGACCATAATCAACCTGTTTTTTGTAACGGAATAGTAATTTTTAGATTTAAAATTAAAGTATTTGATGTGCGTACAACAGAAATGGAGGAATCTTTATACAGATATTACATGGGTTAGATGAGTTATTGGTTGAATAAAGATTTCATTCGGCACCTGGGTAAATTACACAAGAAATTACTTTTATTACAATGCATCGAAGAACAATAATCCAATTATTTTTCCGTCACATCGTATAGTTTCTCTAGAAATTCTTCAAAATCCTTAGCAAGGAAGTACATATTACTCATATCTTCTGGATCTTCATCATGAATCCAAAAACAAACATTTCCAAAATGCTTTTCAGTAAGACCTAAACAAATTTGATTTCCACCCGAATCATCTGCAATTGGAATAAAGCCTATATCCATTATATCGTCAAATATATCAATTTTTTTATCTAAATTGTCATACATTTCACCAACACCATAGAAAATATTTACCATACCAATGCCTTGTTCTTCAGAAATAGTAAAGTAATATGGTCTAGGATAACCCCCATTGTACTTCAATAAAAACTCTCGATATTGTTGGGGAAGTTGAACTCCGATTATTCTTTCAAAGTCTTGAAGTCTAGATTCTGTTAAAACTTCATTATTTCCTTGCATCTCCAATTTAATCTCCTCCAGTTCCATTTACAATAGACTGTCCGCCCATGTGTTTAAATTCATCGTGTATATCTTTTTCAACTAGCACCATTGTCTTTCCATCCTGATAATGATGCCAAGTGTATCCTTCTGGAGGCTTATTTTTTTCTGGCACAGATGGATTAGATGATTTACTAAGCCCTGCCTCTGTGTTTGCCGCCTCATAGTCTTTTGGATAATTTTTAGGTTGTGTGTATTCAATTTTTACTGGTTCTACATTAGGATGATAATATTTAGAAAAATCCGGGAATCCATCAGGATAACTTATCGATATCCCACTTTTATTAGTGTATGTCCAGACTCCTTTTTCATCAATAGAAATATGCCCACCTTTAGCGTACCATTTTTCTGGTATTCTAGCGTACTTAGGCTTTGTCGCCATGATCTCTTCTGTGAAATCTGATAGTTCTAACTTCCCTATCTTTTTACCCGTCCCCTCAAAAATCCCCCCTCCCTTTTCTTTACGGAGTATTTCCATCTCATTATCGAAATTGATTTGCACAGGTGTCTTTGGTAGTGACTTTGTATCCGTCTGAATATCGTCAATCCTGAATTGTAATCCTTCATTTGTACTGAATTGTGGCGATTGACCAGGAAACTTAAACTCTTGTACTGGACCTTTTGGAAGCTTTGGCTTCAGTATTCCACCACCTGTAGACAGCAAGGACTCTTCTACAGGACCATACAACAATGTCACCATTCCCAGACTGTTTAACCAATGGTCGGCTGACCAGGCTTCTTCCGGATTNAATGCTCCCTTTGCCATCTCCACGGTCCCCAGTGTCAACCAATCCGCAAACTTCTCTGTCGAATCAAACATATGGTCGGACCGGTCTTTTGCTCCCTCATACACCGCAGTGGGAAGATCGCCTGTTATCCCTAACGTCAGCCAATTGAAAAAGTCATACGGGGAATCTGTCGCCTGATCCGCACGGGCTCTTAACCTATCCACAAAACCTGTCCCAATCTCTTTGAAGCTGTCCAGCGATTTAAAGAAGGCATTTTTTGACTTCTCGGGATCGTTCTTGTTTTCGTCTGACTCTTTGTTTACAAACAGATTATATCTTCCTAATTGGGCGATTGAAGAAGTTAATTTAGCAACGTCTCCCCAAGCTTCTGCACCTTGGTTCGCCATCACATGCACACCCAAATTGACCCCGGTGGCGATCATTTGTTTCATTGTAGCATGGATACCTTCCAGTTGCTCTTTCGCCCAATTGCCTTTGTCCCCTTTCTCCATCGCTGTCCGCAGCAGGAGTTGATACGCTTCATTCTGTACTAGCGGTACGCTACTGGTCCTAATCGACGGATCATAGTCACACGCCTTCACCGCCGGCTGCTTGAAGTGCGCGCTTAGATCTTTTCCCCCCTCATATTGAACCTTACTAACGCCCAGGGATTCCAGCCTCTTGCGTGCATCTTCCGCCAGCTTGTGCATCGCATCCATTTGCGTTTGATTTCCAAATGCCTGGTAGACCTCGTAGGCCGTCTGCGCCTTCGCGATCAGATTCCGTGCTTCATAGATATCGTTTAGTTTGCTTTGCGCGGCTATCCCCTCTATAGTTCCGAATCCAGACTTTTGGAGGATGTCCCTGAGTTTCTCTACTGCTGGATCTTTATCCAGCTCATCCCGTCCCATCAGGGTAGCAATCGTAGAGATCAGTTTCGTCGCTGCCTTCTGCGCAAAGGATGGAACCGAAAACCTCCCTTGGCTTCCGTTCCCCCCGAAACTTCCGAACATACCTGTAAAGAGGCTAAACTGCTGAGTGAGCTGGCTTGCCTGCCGTTTATTCTCCTCCTGAAGGCCTTGGACGCCCTTTATAGCCTGACGGATGATATCTTCAAGCTTTTCGGCCTCCACCGTCAATTCATTGATGAGCACCTGGGCCTGCACCAGGTCTTGTCCTAATGGAATACCGCCCCAGTTGTTAGCTTGGCCTTTTAGTTGCATGTACAGCAGATTTGTGTCCTGGCTCACCTGGCCTATCTTCGTTCGCAGGCGTTCGACCTCATCTACATTAAATATTAGCTTCGTTGACGCCATGTGCTTCCCCAATCTTTTTCATCATTTTGTTGATGTGATCCTTATCAGTATCGGTTTTATTTTCCAATAGGTTAATAGATATCCAAAAAGCTTGCTCGCCTATGTTGTCGGCTAGACAAAGGATGGGCGCTGCTTCCTTGTTCCCTTTCTCCATCGCCATCCTCAGCAGCAGTTGGTATGCCTCATTGCACTAGCGGTACATTAGCAGACGTAATTGACGGATCATAGTCACACCCCTTGACCGCTGGTTGCTTGAAGTAAGCACATAGCTTTCCCGGCCTCATATTGAACCTTATCAACACTCAGGGATTCCAGCTTCTTGCGGGCCTCTTCCGCCCGCTTGTGCATCTCATCCATTTGCGGTTAATTTCCAAATACCTGATAGACCTCGTAGGCCGTCTGCGCCTTCGCGATCAGATTCCGTGCTTCGTAGATATCGTTTAGTTTACTTTGCGCGGCTATCCCCTCTATGGTCCCCAAACCGGACTTTTGGAGGATTTCCCGGAGATTCCTAACCATCGGATCGCTATCCAACTGATCCCAGCCCGTTAGGGCAGCAATGGAGGAGATCAGTTTCGTCGCCGCCTTCTGCCCAAAGGCTGAAATCGAAAACCTCCCTTGGCTACCGTTTCCCCCAAAACTTCCAAGCATGCCTGTAAACAGGCTGAACTGCTGATTGAGTTGGCTTGCCTGCCGTTTGTTCTCCTCCTGGAGGCCTTGAACACCTTGAACGGCTTGACAAATGATATCCTCAAGCTTTTCTGCCTCCACCGTCAGTTCATTGATCAGCACCTGGGCCTGAACCAGGTTTTGTCCCAATGGAATGCCGCCCCAGTTGTTGGCTTGGCCTATTAGATTCCCCTTTTCACAATGGATACTAGACTACAGGGCAATCCATCAATTTAGTATTTTTTTCATATATGCTATAATCTTCCTGTTTCTAACCTATCTATTAAATAGGAGCTGATCCATTTAATGTTTGCCATTCCAACCAATCGCCTGGTATTGCCTGCCGTCCAATCTGTGCCCATTGAAATGACATCCATGCGGAAACGGGGAATTGATCCGGAAGAGTTAATTATTCTTGATAATGGACCCTCTCAGGTAGTGGAGAGAAACAAAAGAGACCTTGAAGCGCTTCAGAAAACTACCCCGATTCGCATCATTCACCATGATCTCAACGACCAATTCGAGTGGATTCGGGACCTCGCTGAGCATGGGCAATGGGATGTCGCTGAATTAATCCGCTTGCTCTATCCTCACCCGGAGGAAGTCGATTACGGCAAGGTTTTTAATATGCTGTATCTCGCTGCTGCCAGGTATGGGCGGAAGGTCATTCATCGCAGAGATTCGGATTGCTATACTCCGCTGGGCGATGAGAGCTTGTATCCGGTCTGGGGGGAAAACCAGTTTATCGGCAAAAAAGTATCAGAGGTGCTTCATATGGCGGATACCTGCGAGTGCCTCACCGATGAATTGCTAACCGAAGAAATTTGGATCGCAGGCAGCGATTATACCGGGGATTGGAACGTAAATCTTGAGCTGCTTCAGCAGCATAACTCACAAACATTAAATGAATTTCTGACCCTTTTAAGCATTCCCCCTACACGAATTCCCGCCTACATTGACGCTAAATACAGGGATAACGAACTGAACCTCCGTACACGCCCGTTACTGATAACCTGCGGGCAGCTTCCGGATATCCCTGAGATTGTCCCCCATTATCCTGAATGCGGAAATATAGCGATGATGGAGATTTTCAAATGGATTCCCAATTTTATCGGCTCCCGCTGTATCGGATTCGATTACCACACTTATATACTGGGCGCCCTGTTAAAAGTACCCGCAGTCTATCATACCAAGCGTATTATTCATGCCCACGATTACAGCCGTAAGCAGAAGGATGCAACCTTGAACTACTTCAGAGGCATCGCGAAGCTGGCCGATTACAATTTGTTCATAACGGAATTCCGCAACAATTATCTCCATCGGTTAGCCCCGCCTGGAGCGAACGGTTTTCATCTCCTCAGGGATACCGGACCCTCCGCATTAGTGAATTTGCTATCTGAATGCTTCATGAGCCTGGACAGAACAACAAGATTAGGTTTGGTTCACGACCTCGCCTACAAAATCCTACTGCCCTCCGGCCTGGCCGAATACCGCTTGGTTGCAGAGGAACTGGAACGCGGCGCAAGCCGCCTGATTGACGAGCTGGATGATGATTATAGAAGAAGCATTAAGCTGCAAAAGATCTGGAGAGCGTTAATCCTGCTTTCTGAGCGGATGGGAAACGAATCCAGATGCAAAGTATATTGAATAAGATACCGGCCCAATCACATTCATAGCCAACCGCTAGACCACGCTCCCCCCTTTGATCCCAAAAGGCCAAAAAACTCTGCCTGCTGCTGCCTTTATCTGCTTACCGATGAAAGGGAGGCGCATCGCCTTTTTTCAGATTACAATCGTGTTCTTGTCCTCCTATACCTTCTATAATTTCATGGCAGGCTATAATCTTGTCGGCCAAGCACACCACCCAGGATTCCCTAAAGCGGGGGACAGCCGGTGTTAAAGGCCACATATGCTTGACGATGATATCCCGCTCGATTCTGTTGAGGGACAAGATGTCTTCAGCATTGCGCAATGCGACTTTAGGGTGAGTGAAGCCATGCCATCTTCCTCCCGCAGCCGAATCATGCCAATCATATAAGAACAGATCATGGAGCAGTCCGCCTCTGGCCGCCGAACGATAATCGAGCCTGCACGTCCGGCAGATCCGATAGCTCAGCAAAGAAACCGCCTGGGAATGCTTCAGGCAGGTCGTCCGGCCATGCTGAATGAACCTATCCATACGCTGCACCTGCTCATGTGCAAGCAGGTCTGCGACACAAGCGGAATATTCCTCGGCATCGGTGTACCGGAACGGAGACCGCACCGCTGACTGGCAGCGGAACCATTCCACGCATATGGAAATTGCCGCATCGGTAATGAAATACACCAGCACGCACCAAGCCGCTGCCGTGATGATTCCGGCCGGAGCTGATGCAAGTACCCCCGATACAGCCGGATGCAGGAATGCCGTCAGCAGATACGCAATCCCTCCCCACAGCAAGGAATATTCCACGCACACATATCCGCCGAGGTTCCATTGATTCCCGCTGTAATCCCACCATCTCCGCTGAAAGACCTTATCCATTATCAGGCCCGTAATATACTCCAGCCATGTAACGAGTACGGCTGATACACAAATCAGAACGACTCCCCGCACAGACGGATCACTGATTCTTCCCTCCGTCCATTCCGCGGCATGAATAATCAGCAAAGCACCAAATCCATAAATCGGGCAAAAGCAACCAAACATAAACCCCCTATTCACAAAACGCCGCTGCCTAACACTGGCATACCCCGTCTCCAGCAGCCAGCCGCCCAAAGCGTAGACAGCAAAAAATAAAAGCTCCGTGGAGAAACTCATGCTCATCTGCCCCACTCCCATTTGAAATTGTGTTCAAAATCCACAAAAGACCCAAAAAGACTCCATAAAACAAAACATGTGCCACCCCGCATGTACGGCTTAGAAGCGGCCGGAACGAAAAACAGCATATAACGCCAAGCGAAGATCAGCAGAGAGACTACAGTGCCGATCTCCAGCATCGGCAGCTTCCAGAGGATCGCTTGCGCCCCCAATCCGGCACCCCCGTTAGTTGTTTGCCCCTTCATTTTGCTCAAGCGCATGCACACGAAGCTTTAGCTGCTCAAGCTCCTCCAAGACTGCCAGGTTTTGTTTCGACAAAATCGCCTGAACCCGTTCGGTAATTCGCTCCTCCATCCGCTGCTCCTCTTCTTCCTTGCGATTGATGAGCTTCTCTGCAAGTGCACGGGCTTCGAGACGTCCCATATCCCCTTTTTTGACTAATTCACCTACGGTTAGTTCAATTTGCTCCTTACCTGCAGCCGCCAGGCCAATCCCCAGCATCACCGCTTTTTCCAGCGTTGTTTTCATTCGTTTCCAGCTCCTCTGATCAGATGATTTTCTTTTGCTATACGGATTAGCTGCTGAAGCTCTTCAATACTCTGTTCCGCAGCTTCCTCTCCCGCCTTGATGCATTCCTGTGCTTTGGTAAAGTCAAAAGCCGCGAAGGTTCCAACATCGGGCCGAATCACAAAGTCCGCCAGCTTCAGACTGGCATGCTTGCGTTCTGCCGTCATCAGGCTGTATGAGCGATACACCACTTCGACCATATTGCGCGGCGGCTTGTTCTCATGTTCTCTCGCCACATCCACGGCAATAACAAAGCAGGTATCCCCGGCGAGCGCTTCCTCCACCGGCAAATTATTCAACACTCCGCCGTCTACCAGCATCTTGTCTCCCTCCATCAGCGGCGCAAAAACTCCCGGGAATGCAGTGGTCGCTCTCAGGACAGTGCCGAGATCCCCTTGATCCAGCACCACCTGCTTTCCTGTCATCAGATCAACCGCAATGGCTCTGAACTCAATTGGAAATTGTTCAATCGGCAGGTCGTATTTGCCGTGCCTTCGCAGCAATTCGTTGATCGTATGATGGACTGCATTTCCGGCAAGCAGACCGCGGTGGCGGATACCAACATCGAGCAGCCTGTATTTAGGTGTACTGAGCAGTAATTGCTCAATATCTCCAGCGGCAACACCTGCCGCGTACAGGCCCCCGATAGCCCCGCCCATGCTTGTGCCCACAATGCGGTCTATCCGGATTCCATGCCGTTCAAAAGCTTTCAATACGCCAATATGCGCCAGCCCCCTGACGGCTCCACCGCCCAGAACAAGTCCTGTTTTTCCCATAATACACTCCACTCCACTTCCGTCAAAAAACATAAAAGACCCAAAAACTAAGGAAAAGCAAAAGCTTTCTCAAGCTAAAGCTTCGTGCAGCATAGTTGACAACAATTGTTGTTCCTGATTGGACAACTGGTCCATGATGCGGAGAAATTCGGATACAAGCTCAGTGAATTCGTTGCCAAGCTCGTCATTGATTGTTTGAATGATCGTGCCGAGAACCGTCCCCACAAACATCAGGGTTCTATTCTCACTAGCCGGTGTTTTGCTTACTACCAGACGGATCAGCGTTTCTGTTTTTCCGCCAAGCTTCCTCACATAAACAAGCAGCAGGCCAAGAATATAGCCGCAAAACTCAATGCTGGATGCCTTGGAAGGAATTTCGTTCATCATTCTTCGGATCAGATCGTTCACACTGCCGCTCTTTACGCCCTGCAGCAGCTTGTGGATATGGGCCACTGTCTGCTCCCAGTCCGCGGGATTAAAGAAATCGCTCCGGTTCTGCTTGAACAGCTCGGACGCCTTAACCGTAGGCGAGAAGACTACCTGCGAACGGCCGGTTTCCTTGGAATTCACTTCATAGCTCCGTGTTACAAAGCCGAGCTTTTCGATTTCCTTCAGCATGTCATAAGCAGTCCATTTGCTGACTCCCAATGAACGGGCCAATGTCTCATAATGAATAGGCAAGCGGGTACGCTGATACAGCTCTACCAGTTGTCCCAACAATTGCAGCCTTCGCTTTGTAAGCGGCATTGATGTTCACCTCAAGTGTTTTTGGGTTTTTTGTGTATATAATATCATTAGCATATCCGCCCGTCAACAGCATGTAAGCGTTGCGGAAAACGGGGCAGTTCAAAAGTCATGAACGGGCTTGAGACTGCCCCTTTGTCTTGACATAACAAAAAAACTCCGCTATTATTCAATGAATAAAGTTCATTCATTAAATAAAGAATAAAGGGTTGATTATATGCCAAGAACAGAGGAAGTAAATCAACAAATTCGTGATGATCGGAGGGAACAAATTCTGCAAGCCGCTGCAGAAATGTTTTTACAAAAGGGGGTAAGCAATCTCAAAATAAGTGAACTCGCAGCAGCCGCTGGAATGAGCCAAGGATTGCTCTACAGGTATTTTTCAAATAAAGAAGAAATCCTTGCCACTTTGGTTGAACAAGCTACTCAAGCTATCATTCAGCAAATGCAGGAGGTACTCCACATTCCAGAATCAGCTTACATGAAATTGTATCGTTTGACCGAGGTAATGCTGCACGGTATACGAATCAACCCTGCGGGCCAGCAACTATTACTTCAATCGGTAGCTGTCCCGGGAAAAGCCGGAATTTTGGTTCAAGAAATGGGCAGCTTGATGAAAAGCACTCTGCACCAACTGATTCTTGATGGACAGGCATCCGGTGAGGTTGTACAAGGAGATCCCCATCAATTAGTTGTATTATACCTTTGCACTATTCAGGGGTTGACGGTAGGCTTACATTTCTTTGGAAATGACACCATAGAACACTTTCCTGATATTGATACCGTGTTGAGGATACTCAAACCATAGCATGTAAAGGGAGGAAATTAAAATTACCGCTACCGCTATTACCAACGTCCATGTCTTTGATGGTACTAAACTTACCGGATTAAGGACTGTTGTCATTGAGAACGGGAAGATTTCTTCGCTAACCGCGGGAGAACTTGTGGTGGACGGCCATGGGGGAACACTTCTTCCAGGTCTGATCGACTCTCATACTCACTTAACGGGTGCAGAAGATCTTGAATCAGCCGTCCACTGGGGCGTGACCACCATGCTTGACATGGCTTCCCGGGTTCCCGAGCTGGTTGACAGCCTGCGAAATCGTCCAGGGCTGCCAGATATCCTAAGCTGCTACTACCCTGCTTCGGCTCCCGGCAGCACTCAAGCCCGAATGGGGTTCCCAGCCTCATCCATCGTCAATGGACCCCAAGATGCTGAACGGTTCGTAGCTCAGCAGCTCGGATTTGGGGCAGATTATATTAAGCTCATCATTGAAGATCCCGCTGTCAGAGGCTCTGCCGCCCTTTCCAGCGAGACTGTAGCAGCATTAGTTGAGGCTGCCCACCGGTATAATAAAAAGGTATTCGCTCATGTAACTACGCCCGATGCATTTAGTATTGGCATAGATGCTGGTATTGACGTGCTCACTCATGCGCCGCTTGGAAAACCGCTACCGCAGGACCTGGTAACCACCATGGTTAACAAGGGAGTAATAAGCGTGCCCACTATGGTTATGATGAAGCAAATAGCCAAGAAATTCGGGAAAATCAACCCTGTCCTTTTATCATTGGTAATGTCAAAGGGGATATTCCGCAAGCTAATCAATATGTTCAAATCCGAATCGCTGAACTATCATAATGTAGAGGAAACCGTCCGGGCCTTCATCCAATCAGGAATTCCTGTCATTGCGGGGACAGATGCCAACACAGATCCCAAATCACCTTTGATGCTAAATCAGGGGGAATCCCTGCATGAAGAGCTGGAATTGATGGTAAAAGCGGGAATGTCGCCTGTTCAGGCTCTCCAAAGCGCTACGAGCCTTCCCGCCAAATTATTTGGCCTTCAAGACCGGGGGAGCATACAAACGGGAACCCGTGCAGATCTTATACTAGTAGATGGCAATCCGACAATTGATATAAGCGCAACACGTGCTATTAAAAGGGTTTGGGCAGGAGGAGTGCAGGTACGGGGATGAACATAGGGGGGCTTCTAAGCAACATTAACAAAGCAGCCTCACAGAAGGCTGCTTTGTTAAATAATATTCCCTCAGAACACCTTCTTCTGATCTCTATCCTCAATAATAATCTGCACCGACTCCTTAAACCGCAGGGCATGAATAATCTCCCGCTCCCGCAGGAACTTAAGGCTGTCCTGCAAATCCACGTCATCTGTCATGTCGATCAGCCATTGGTATGTAGCCCGGGCCTTCTCTTCGGCGGCAATGTCTTCGTACAGATCCGCGAGCGGATCGCCTTTGGCGGCGATATAAGTCGTGGTGAAGGGCACACCGGCTGCGTTGTTGTAGAAAAGAGCATGATCCCGCGTCGCGTAGTTCGGGCCGAGTCCGGCGGCTTCGAGCTCGCTGATTGAGGCATCTTTGGTTAATTTATAGATCATTGTGGCGATCATTTCCAAGTGGGCGAATTCCTCCGTTGAAATATCCGTTAACACCCCGATTACTTTATCCGGTATTGCGTACCGCTGGTTCATATACCGCAGCGCCGCCGCCAGCTCCCCGTCCGCGCCGCCGTACTGCTCCATTAGATAGCGCGCCATCCGCACGTCGCATTTGCCGACACGTACCGGATACTGCAGCTTTTTCTCATAGATCCACATTCGGGCACACCCCTTCCAAAAGTTTGTGAGCATACTCTCCCTGTATAACCCGGCGGTCTACACCTGCCAAGGCCACGGCGTCTGGTTCCACTCCCAGGGGCATTTGGAGTAAGCGCGGCCGAAGTTCTGCAGTGGACCATACAGCTCCTGGAACTGGTTCGCCAGCCGGGTGCGCTCTTGTGTGAGCTGGTTGAACTGCTCAATGGCCTTTAGATCCTCAAGATGGGTATCCAGATACAGATTCAGCTCCACCAGGGCAAAGTCAAGGGTTTGCAGTTGCTCCAGCATTTCATAGTAACGGGGATCGCAAGCTTTTGCTTCCATACTACTTGCCTCCTTTGCTCTTCGATTCATACGGGCTGAACAGCGCAGGCCAGAGCGTCCCCGCTCTTAAGGCTTCGGGCAACGTAAACTGCGGCAGATTCGGCGGCTGAAAAGTAATGAACTGATTCGGCGGCACAACAAAAGTTTTGCACGGCACCGGCGGGCATGGATCGAACGGTCCCCTGAACGGTATCCATACACGTTCCTCAGTATTCATGTTTTTTCCTCCTTATATCCTTTTAGATTCACGACGGAATGAAGACAGTACTCTGTAACTAAGTCTATGATCTGCGCCCAATCCGTAGACCAATGGAAGCCCTTCTCCCTTATCAGTACAACGGGTAAGATCACTGTCTGCTAAAGCAACGGCCCCCGGGTAAAAGGGTCTCCCAACTGGTGATTCGAACCCCCACAGGACCCTTACAGTGTCTCTTCCTCACTGTTCCGGACTCTCCTTTCATCATCCACACACATGATTCAGGCTACCCAAGAAATCCTTGAAAAACCTTCAGAAATACATGATTTGTGCAAACAAAACAGCATACAAATAAAGAGGATTATTATTAAGGAATTTTTGGAGGGACTGATAAAATGGCTTTTGTGGAAAGGTACAGCATCAATGAGAACGGAGCAGTTACATTTACGGGCAATACCTTGGGGCTTAGCCGTTCTGAGACTACAGGTGTCCCAGGAACGGTAGACAGCATCGGGGCTTACATTACGACGAATACCGCACAGCAGTTTGGTACGTATCCACCGGGTACAACCAACGTAATTCTGAACAACAGCTCTGCCGCTATACTGCAGATCCCGGCGGGCAGTACAATCCTCTATTCGGAATTAATCTGGGGAGGAACCTTTATTGACGGAACGGAGAATAATACCGCACTGATCAACAATCCTGTTCTATTTACGACTCCGCTTGGGCAAACGTCTGTACTTTCTGACCCTGCCACCCGGTTTGAAGTCGTGTTATCAACGGCCACCGGATTTCCTACTACCTATGCATATGTGCGGTCAGCAGATGTGACCACTCTCGTCTCTGCTGCCGGAGCCGGAACATACACTGCGGGTAACATTGTCGGAACGCTCTCAATCCCTGACCCTACCTCCAACCATGCTGGCTGGACATTGGGCGTCGTTTATCGGAATCCAGCCCTGCCCTTGAGGAACATGTCCTTGCGCGTTACAGCCGATGTTATTTTATCCACACAAGGTCCGGTTAACATGATCATCGACGGTTTCGCCACACCGTTTATGGGCCCATTGGCCGGAAGGGCGCTGTTCAGCTCACAGGAAGGAGATGCTAACAAAACAGGGGATCAGGCCCGATTCGGTCCTACAATTCCAACGTTAACCGCCTTATCAGGACCTAATAATTTTCCCAACAATTTCTTTGCTTCCCAGATTAATAATGACACAGGAAATTTAGATACCTCCGGCACCTTCGGTACACGCAACCAGATCAATGGAACACCTGGTACCAACATTGTGGGCGGCAGACAGGGTTGGGATATTACGAATGTAGACATCGGCTTTACGCTGCAAAATGCGCAGACCCAGGCGGTGATCCAATTAACTACAAATGGCGACGGCTACCTACTGGATGGAAACGCGCTGCAGATTGATATTAATATTCCCGCTCTTTCAGCCGTCAAAAGCACAAATGTCCCTGATGCTGTTCTTGGCGACATTGTCACTTACACCATTAAGATCTCCAATAATTCCCTGGTGGATGCAACCAGTGTCATGTTCTTTGACAACATTCCTGCGGGCAGTACATTTGTAACCAACAGCATTACAGTAAATGGCGTAATTCAGCCAGGAACGAACCCAGGAACCGGAGTACTCATAGGAACGCTGGTTTCAGGTGCGACGGCGACGGTAACCTTTCAGGTCACGGTGACATCCGTGCCCTCCCCCGCCAGACTGCTCAACCAGGCAAAGATTGGCTATACGGCTCCCACTGTGCCCGGTGGGCCTGTTATTAATACTTCTGTTCCCTCTAATGCAGTAGAAGTCCCTATCTTTCAGCCTGTAATCAGCATTGTAAAAAGCGCAAATACTGCCAATGCCCTTGTCGGAGATACCGTCACCTACACTTTGCTTGTCTCGAATACAGGCAATATCGGTGCGACCAACATTGTTTTTGATAATATTCCGGATGGCTCAGTCTTTGTTCCGGGAAGCGTGGCTGTAAACGGTGTAGTACAGCCTGCTGCAAATCCGGTAAGCGGAATTCCGGTTGGAATCATTCCACCTAATACTTCTGCTACCGTTACTTTTCAGGTGAATGTCGTCAGCCAGCCTTCCAGCCTGCAACTGGTGGACCAAGGCTCTTCCCGGTATACCTTCCAGCCGCCAGATGGACGCGTTATTCCAGGCTCCGCCGTCTCTAACACTGTTTCCATTCCCGTTTCTATCCCGATGGTTAGCGTATTAAAATCTACCGCAGCAACAGATGCAGTTGTAGGCGATATCATTACCTATTCCATTAAAGTTACGAACCAGGATGGAGAAATCGTCACGGGTGTCCTGCTTACCGACTCCATCCCGGATGGATCGGTATTTGTTCCAGGCAGTGTTACGCTGAATGGTGTAACACTGCCTGCTGCAAGTCCCGTTACCGGTATTTCCATTCCGCTGCTTCTGCCGGGCGCCTCGGCCACTGCTACCTTTAACGTAATGGTAGTTGCCCTTCCGAATCCTCCAGAATTGAATGACCAGGCTCAAGTCACCTTTAGCAGTGGAACCTTTACTGGCTCCTCCTTCTCTAATAGTATTACTGTGCCGGTCTACCAGCCCATAATAACCTTGTCCAAATCTTCTGTACCTGCTTTCGCCGTTGTTGGTGAAATCCTCACTTTCCGGATTACTGTCTTTAATACGGGGAACATCGCCGCAACAACGACATTAACCGATATGATTCAGGCGGAAGCGGCGTTTGTCCCCGGAACCGTACTGGTCAATAATATTCCTCAGCCGGGCACAAATCCCAACACGGGCATTCCGCTTGGAGTCATTCCAGCCGGCGGCTCTGTCTTCGTCACATTCCAGATCGTCGTGAATAGCCTGCCTGCATCGCAGCAGCTACTTAATCTGGCCACAGCCGACTTTACCTTTACTCCGCCAGATGGTCGGGTCATACCAGGCAGCTCTGATTCTAACCCGATTATCGTACCGATTTCGCCAGACAATATTACAGTTGTCAAATCTGCGAGTGAACTTGAGGCTGTTGACGGGGACATTATAACCTATAGCTTTGTCATAAAAAACAATGATCCTGTTGCTGTAACTGACGTTACCCTAACCGATGCCATTCCTCCAGGATCAGTATTAGTCCCCAATAGCGTTACCCTCAATGGAGCACCTGTAACCGGAGCATCCCCCGTTACAGGCATTCCTATCGGCTCCATCGCCGCCAGCGAAATTGCGACCGTTACGTTTCAGGTGCTTGTCACTGGTACTCCGCCGCCTGTGCCGCTCCCATTAATCTTGACGGATCAGGCTAGTGTCGTCTTCAGTACCGGTGATTTCACCGGAACCGCTTTATCTAATATCGTCAATATCAGAGTCTTTGAACCGGTAATCACTCTTCTGAAGTCAGCAACACCTGCAACTGCATCGGTGGGAGATATCATTACCTATACCGTTCAGGTTACGAACGAAGGGAACTTCAACGCAGATGTGTTTTTGACAGACCCGCTGCCACCGGGCTTGACCTTTGTGCAGAACAGCGTCTTGATCAACGGGAACCGCTGGAGCAGTGCGGACCCCAATTCTTCCATTAATCTAGGTACCGTCCAGCCGGCATTTCCATTGACCGTTACCTTTCTGGCAGTAGTTACTTCTCTGCCCGTTCCTCCAGAACTGACAAATCAGGCAACCGGGAATTATACGTACACTTTACCGGATGGACGTGTGCTTACCGATAGCTCCTCGTCCAATGAGGTTACCATCCCTGTAACTGCGACAGACCTAATTACTGTTACCAAAGCTGCAGACCGGCTATACGCGGTGCCAGGAGATTTAATTACCTATACGCTTACTGTTATCAATAACACTCCATCTCCCATTGCCCATCTGGTTGTGACCGACCCCATTCCCCCGGGTTCGTCGTTTGTCCCTGAAAGTGTCACGGTTGACGGCATATCCGTACCCGCAGCCAATCCCGCTACAGGAATTGCCATCGAAACACTGGCGGCTAATGCACAGGCGAACATTACTTTTCAAACACTTGTATCAGAAACCATGCCTCCTGTTGCTAATCCTTATTTGTTGACCGACCAGGCTACAGCCAGCTTTACCTCAGGTGAATTTGCCGGAACGGCTGCCTCAAACCTTGTCAATGTCCAGGTGCTGGAGCCCATAATCAATCTTGTCAAATCCGCTTCACCCGCTACAACAAGCATCGGTGATGTCCTTACGTATACGATAATAGTGACGAACAGCGGAAATTTCGGAGCAGACACAACCTTGCTGGACCCCTTGCCTGCGGAAGAGCGCTTTGTCCCTGGTAGTGTGACGGTTAATGGTACGGCAATACCCGAAGCCGATCCTGCTACGGGAATTATGCTTGGTACCGTTCAGCCCCGGACTGCCTTGACTGTCTCATTCCAGGCTTCCGTCATTGCGCTTCCTTCCCCGCCGCAACTGGCTAATCAGGCAATCGGTAATTACACGTATACCCTACCCGACGGACGGATTCTAACGGAGACAACCGTGTCTAATATCATCATCACCCCTGTTGCTGAAGGAGCCCTTCTGTCAGTTACCAAAGCTGCCAGCAGCGCTGCAGTCGTTAATGGCGATCTGATTACGTTCACCTTGACGGTGGTCAATAACACGCAAACTTTGGCCACCAATGTCATTCTGACCGATCTTGTCCCTGAGGGCACAAGCTTCATATCCGGCAGCGTCACCCTGCAAGGTATACCGTTGCCAGGAGCAGATCCGGCTGCAGGAATTCCAATCGGCAACCTGGATGCGGGGTTATCCGCTGTTGTTGCATTTCAAGTACAGGTCACTAATCCGGGGACTGCTGCGCAATTGAGCAATCAGGGGATCGTAAACTATACGATCGCCGGCATTAGCGGCAGCGCAGCCTCCAATATCGTAAACATTCCAGTCTATGAGCCCAATATCATCATCGAAAAATCGGGGGAACCGGCACAAACAACTCTCGGGGGTACGATCCATTACACACTCAAGTTGTCTAATTTAGGGGGACTTTCCGCAAGCCTCATTGTTGTGGACTCTATTCCGGCTGGAACTCAATTTACGCCGGGTAGCTTGAGGGTTGACGGTATAGTTGTGAACAGTAATCCAGCCAATGGAATTCCGCTTGGAATTGTTACTCCGGGTACCTCGGTCCTCATTACCTTCGATGTGACTGTTCAGTCGATTCCTGCAACCAACCAGGTTATGAATTCAGCACAGGCCGACTACAGTCTTGCTCTGCCGGATGGCCGAATAATCAGCGGTACAGTGGATTCCAACCCCGTTATCACTATTATTTCAGATCCATTAATGGAGATTATTAAGACGTTCTCTCCCGCTCAAGCAACTCCAGGAGGGTCTCTAACATTCTCTTTCCGGGTTGTTAATGGCAACAATTCAGCCTTAAGTGATATTATATTCAAGGACCTTATTCCTGAAGGAACTACTTTTGTAGCCGGCAGTGTTGTCGTGAGAGATGCCGTTATTCCAGGGGCCGACCCCGCTGCCGGCTTCGTTATTGAGAATATCGCACCAGAATCAACGATTTCTGTCAGCTTCAAGGTTTTTGTTAATAATAATATTACTCTAAGCGAAATTGTGAATCAGGCAAGCAGTTCGTATAGACTGGGCAAAATGGCATTTCAGGTGTTCTCCAACCGGATTGCAGTTCCAGTTTTCCTTGCGGGTCCGCCTGTAGGTCTGCCAGTAAATTCGCCTGTGAATTTGCCTGCGACTTCACAGCCTCCTGCAGCTATACCGCCATCTTCTATGGAGTCTGGCTCCTTATTACCTGCTGCTTCTAGTTCAGCAGCTTCTCAGGCTGCACCAACGTTGACTGTCTTGAAATCAGCCGGCAGCAGCTTCTCAGAGGTTGGAGAAACCCTTACTTTCACCATACTAATTACAAATATCAGCTCGATTCCTGCACAGAACCTCCTGCTTAAGGATAAGCTTCAGAAGGAGCTTTCTGTTATCCCGGGGAGCATTACCATTCAAGGTATTCCACAACCTGCGGCTAATCTCCCTAGCGGCGTGGTTCTAAGCAGCTTGCTCCCTGGAGGAACATTGAACATTAGCTACAGCGCTTTGATCAAGAGACAGCCCCCAAGTGGAAAAATATCCAATCAGGCCGTTATATCTCTGCAATTTTTGCTTGCGGAAGGAAGCGTGGCTCCAAGCGTATTTACATCCAACATATGCGTTGTTTCTGTATCTGAAGGCGAAGAGTAAAACTAACGGGTCAGAACCGGCTTCTTCCTGCCTCCGGATTTCAGATGTCTCGATTTCTGATGACTCCGAGTCTTTGACTTGCTTCCTGTACCCTTTTTCCGGGCTACAGGGGGCTTTCTTTGTTTACCGGAAATCTGTTCTTTCGGAACAGCAGCAGGCTGCAGCAGATCCAGATAGAGAGGCTGCTCCTGCTCTTCGTCAGAGAGTGTAAACGCTCTTTGCTCCTTTACATAGTCGGGTTCCTCTAATTCATTTGGATTGATATTCAACAGATCCGCTGAGGTAACGGGCTTCTTCACCACAATAAGATGATACATAACTTGAAAAGCCACATTGAGCTGTGACTGACGAAGGTAGGCCAGTTCAACCTCATCATAAAAACCATGATAAGCAGGGTAATAAAAAAATTCCATGCGGAGCAGGCGGAAATCCACTGGTGCAAGATTGTTCGGCGTCTGTGGCAACACAGTATTAAATCCGGATAAAGGATATTCATCCTGATAAGCCGGATTCTCATGGGCAGTCCAATATCCGGGTGAATGTTCATTAAAAAGCTGCTTAAATTCAGGGTTTATCATGTTAACGGTAGCGTGGGCATAAGGAGCCACGATGCAAACAATCGCTCCGTGACGGCATATTCTGTAGATGTCCTGCATCACGGATTGAAGATTATCTACATATTGCAGACTGTGAGAGCACATAACAAATGTAACACTATCACGCTCAAGTGGAATCCGCCTGTTGAAGTCATGGATCATATCCGTTTCCTTAAAGTTAATGCGGTCAATACCGATACAGTCACGATACTTGTTCTTTCCACTTCCCAGGTCAATTCTCATAAGGCTCACTTCTTTCCCGAAGTTCTCTTTTTACATCCTATTCACTCCATAGTAGCCTTGTATATGCATTCATCCCTTGTCTAATAGCCTAAAGAGATGAGCCAAAATAATACATCTTTAATTTTAAAATGGGATAGAAGAACATGCGCACCATGTCGCTCAGGAGTATAGACGACGCAAAAAAGTCGCCCCCCCCTTGGAGAAGCGACTTCCAAATCCACAATATCATTGGACTTTGATCCGGCTTTGTCTTAGCCTTGCTGCATATTCCAGAGAATCTCTTCTCCATCCACCCTGATATCCAGTCTGCGGCTTCCGCAGCTTAACGAGAGGTTCACTGCCTGATCCGTATGGTTCAGCGCAAAGCCCTCCACCAGCCAGCCCTCTTCATCAGCCGCAAGGTTCATATCCTGCGGAAGAACAACCGTGGCAATTCCTAAGCTTCCTTCAGTCGTAAGCTTGGCGGCAATCGCAGTGCTCTCTTGCTTGGAGCCGTAAATCTCCGATACCCAGCTCCGCCCGGATTCGATCTGCGGACCCTCCGGCAGCGGTTGCTGCCCTCCGCCCGCCGTCCAGTACATCCGCAGACCCACCAGGCTTTCCGGATAATAGATTGTCGCCGCCGAATGTGGCGTTACATTAGCAACGCTGCAGATTACCGCACCGGGATGAAGCTGAAAGCGCTGCTGCACCTCATGACTTCCCTCGCCGTCCAGCCAGTCTATAATCAGCAGCAGCGGCACAGCTTTGCCTAGCAGTACCCACCGGTAATGCATCACCGGCTGCTCCAGCCGCATATAGCCATTGTGCGAAGCGCCGATGAACTCATAGTCTTCTGCGATTTCCCGGCGGTGGGTCTGGCATTCAGCTAGGGGTAAGCCCCATTGCTGGGTAGATACATACGGTGTCTGATCCAGCCCGTCCACCACAATTGTATTATGCGCGGACGTGCTTTTGAAATAATGTCTCCATTCGCCTTCTTCATAAGTGTATCTACCGGGATCGAGGAAGATAAGCTGACGCTTCCAGTACCACTCCAGATTCAGCGCGTCCGCATGGCCATGTGCCCCTCCCATCGGCGCCGCATCGAAGAAGAGATACTGATTGTTATCCCTCAACATATAATACCCAGTCTGCGGAAAAGCCTGGCTGACCGCTTGCACCTCTACTGACTTCTGCAATTCGGCAGCCCGTCTGTATTGCTCAGCGCCGAACAGCCACAGAAACTCGGAACTGACTGCCCCCTGGGCGATTAAATCTTCGTCCGCCAGAATCGCTCCGAGAAAAGCCACCCGCTCCCTTCCGTTGCTGACCCAGTCCGAGTCGCCAATCGCTGTGGAGCGTTGATCCGGGCGGATCATCGCCAGCGAGAAGGATGCCATCCGCCGCAGTTGACGGCCATATGTTTCAGGAAAGGGATGTCCGGAGAGCTTCCCCAGCAGATATGGGGTGCCGAACATTTCGATGCTGGCATCATGATAGTGGGTGGTCAGCTCCGATTGTACCCCTTCAGGACCAATCTGATAATGCTGGCACAGCTCCAGACGTTCTACGGCGAGCTGGCGCCAATACGGCGCCCGTTCATGAAGATCATGGAACCCGGCGATCATGGATAAGCCTTGCATGTGCATAATGGCATGATTGATCTCTGTCCCGCCGAGATAGCGGGTCAAATAATCGGCATGCTGCTCAAGAGCAGCATGCAGCTCTGAGGTGAAGGCAGCATCCAGCAGTTCACTTGCTTCCATATAGGCATAAGCTGAAATCCACGATTGTACCCGAAGACCGGTTTCCAGTAGCCGCCACGGTCCGGGCTGCTGAAAGTACACCGCTTCTTCGTATGGGAGCACCGGAGGCGGATTCTGGGCGCACCATCCACGGAAATGCCGGATATAGGTCTGGACGTATTTCTCGTCCTTCGTGAGCAAGTAGGCTTTGCCCAGGTCAAGCATATGCCAATGCCGGTTGATGCCCCAGATGAACTCAGGATCATTCGACGGATTATACAGCCAGTCAATTTCATCGCCCATATATATCCAGGTAGTAAGATCATTGGTGTAGGGGATCATCAGCTCATTGCCGCAGGCCCGGTCTGCAATGAGCAGCGAAGCGTCAGCAAGCGCCGGATATTCCTCGCGGTATAGCCGGGCCGCCTGCTCCAGCTCTTTATGGGTTAGATAATAAGTGCTCATTATTCGTTCGACAGCTTCCCTTGCAGATTGACTGAGCTGAAGCTTGGGTCTGCCTGGATAGTCGTCAACCCGGAATCACGGGCTTTCTTGAGCGCGTCGTTGTAGCGCGTATTCAGGTCTGCGATCACCTTGTCCACATCTCCGCCGGCAAGGACGAATTTGGAGAATTCCTCGGCCCATTTGGAGCCTTCCACCTGACTCTCAGTAGCTACCGTAGGATTTGCAGGGTAGAGCGCATCGTATTTCTTAGGAAGGAAGCCTTCAATGCCTTTGATTTCCGGTTTCTTGCCCTTCTCCAGCACTGCCGGAATCAACGATACGCCATAACCGTTCTCGTAGTATGCGGTCTGAAGATCCAGGCTGTAGACATACTCCATGAATTTCCAGGCTGCGTCCTTATTGGCAGAGTCATTGCTGATGCCGATGTAAGACCCGCCGACGATTTGTACAGCACCTTTGATCGTGCCGTCTTCCGTCGGCGGCTGTGCTGCTGCCCAGTCGACCTCTGTCGGGAATTGCTCCTTGTACACACCAGGCTCGCCGGAATGATTGAAGTACATGCCGATTTTGCCCTGGGCGAACTGCGCACGCAGCGGGTCAATGTCGAGGCTCTCCACACCCGGAAGCATGCTGCCGTCCTCCATCATCTGGCGCAGCGCAACAGCCGCTCCCTTATACATACCGAAGTCATATTCACCTGTAACATAATTGAAGCCGTCTACACCTACTGTTGTGCTTGCAGGCGCAATGGTGTTGGCTGGCCGGAAGAAGCCGCTGGAGCCTTTGAACGGGCTTGCAAAACCATAGACGCCCTTGCTTTTACCCATTTCAGTAATCTTCTTTGCATCGGCCACCAGTTCGTCCAGCGTTGCCGGCGGATTCGCAATCCCGGCTTCCTTGAACAGATCCTTATTGTAAATCAGCCGCCAGGTCTGTCCGGTATTAGGCAGTGTATATATCTTTCCGTCAATTTCATTCTTATGGTCAATCAAAATGGATTCAAAGGTCTTCTTCATCTCGTCGCTCATATAATCATTGATCGGAGTCAAATAGCCTTTCTTGACATAGGTCTGAAAATCATCAATTTGCAGCACATCAGGGGCCTGCTTGCTGGCAAAAGCAATGTCGACAGCCTGCGGATAGTTATCGCCCATAACGCTCATTTCAACTTCAATATTATCTTTATTCGTCTTGTTGAACTCATCCACCTTCGCTTGCATGAATTCTGCGTCATGACGGTCAGGCGTCCAGTAGACGATTTTCGTCTTTGCTGAACCGGACGCGCCTGCAGATGCGCCTGCGGAATCATCACTCTTATTTGCACTATTCGTCGATGAACAGGCAACCAAGGCCAATGTAAGAAAGGCATTTCCTGCTATTGCGAACCATTTCTTTTGCATTTTCATTCCCCCGGGTTATTAGTTTGGGATGCCTGCCGGCTATCCCTTGCTAATAGGATACAAGGTGTTATATGACATGTGAGTATGGTATTTCAACTGCGGTAGAGTGGGGAATTCATCTTTTCTTCAGGTTCATCTGCTCAAAATACTGCTGGCGGAAGGTTGAAGGCGTGACTCCGCAGTGTTTTTTGAACATTTCGCTGAAATAGGGACGGTCCTCATAGCCGAGCTGCGCGGAGATCAACTGCACCTGAATGCCCTCCATCAGCCATTCCTTCGCCTTCTCAATCCGCACATTGGCGATATAGCTGGCAAGCGTCATTGACGTCTCCTTTTTGAACAGGTTCGCCAGATAGCTTGGGCTGATATGCACCGCCTTGGCACAGCTATTCACCGTCAGATTCGTATTCAAATGCTGATCAATATACAGCTTCACTTGACTAATGAGCTGTGAATGGTCCTTAAGCTGCCGGTTCTGCATCAAATCGCAGGAGAACTCGCAGAAATCCGCCAGGGCCTGCATCCAGCCGGAGTAATTCTGCCAGTGTTGGCCCTGCATCAGCGCCAGCTTCGCTTCCAGTTCCGCTTGCTGCTCCTCTTTGATCAGCCCGAGCATCGTTCTGTATACCGCCGAGATCAAAGTCTGGAATAGCTGAATAATTGCTGCGGGGTCCGGCGATCCGGACTGCAGAACCCACGTCAGGAAGATTTCATCCAGCCGCTCGCGCATCTGCTCCTTGCTGCCGCTGCGGAGCGCATACAGCAGATCCCGCTCCTTCTCGGGAGAGTAACGCGGCACAGGGCACTCCAGATCGAGATTGGCATAGCTGTGCACGCTTGCGCCAGTGCTGTAGAAGCTGTACTCCAGCGCTTTTTGCGCTTCCAAATATGCCGCTTGCATACCGGTAGGCTCATTCTTGACCAGACTGATACCCACAGAGAAGGGGTACAGCCCCATGCTTTTTAAGGAAACCTCGCACTGCTTAAGCAGCCGTTCCCCGTCACTGTCAGATTTGCTCCGCACCAGCGCTACCAGGCGATGCCCGCTCTCCTGAAGCAGAATCGACGGCGCCTTCGCTGTGAGCAGACTCTCCATCTGTGTCCTGTCAGCTTCTTTCCAGCCCGGCTTGTTCGGAGAAGCCTCCGCTTCCGCATGCCCGCTGCTTGAGCGGAACTCCGCTTCCAGCACCAGTACCTGGTAGGAAGGCAGCAGCTCGCTTAAGCCATGCTCACGCCAGTGCTCATGCGTCTTTACGCCAGCACCCTGGTGCAACAGCCCGCGCAGATACTCATCACGAAGATGATGTTTGCTTCTCAGCACCTCCTGCTCCAGACGAAGCAGCTTGTCCGCCTTCTCCCGCTCCTGCTCTATGGACTTGCGGACCTTCAGCACGCTCTGCACCACCTGATTCCGCGTAAAGGGCTTAAGCAAATAATCGGTGGCGCCAAGACGCACCGCCTCCTGCGCATACTCAAAATTATTGAAACCGCTCATAAAGATCACCTTGGTCGGCAGCTCCTCCTTGACAATCTCGCGGATCATGTCACAGCCGCCCAATTTGGGCATGCAAATGTCGGTAAGGACGATATCGGGCCTAAGCTCCCTGATCATTCTGAGCCCCTTCTCACCGTCTCCTGCCGTTCCTATAACTTCAATCCCATGCTCCGCCCAGGGGATCTGATATGCTACACCGCTCACAACCATCTGGATATCATCCATCACACACATAGTCAGAACATTCATGATAACGCCTCCTTGGGGAATGGAATCGTAATTGCAACCATAGTCTCCACATGGGGAACACTCGCAAAACGGAGCGAAGCGCGGTCACCATAATTTAGCTGCAATCTGCTGTAAATGTTATACAAGGCATAGCTGGAATGTCCTTCGAACCGCTGCTTGGCCTGCAGATTCAGCTTGCCTGCGTCGAAGCCGTGGCCGTTGTCCTTAACCTGCAGCTCAAGATAATCCCCGTTACGCCAAACTTTAATAATGATATGTCCCGGCTCATCCATGTCCTTGAAGCCGTGCAGAATCGAATTCTCGACGAGCGGCTGCAGCAGAATCTTCAGAATAGGGGCCTGAAGCAGCGCGGGGTCTTCCGGCACCTGGAGGGAATAGGTGAACAGATTATCATAACACTGCTGCTGCAGCAGCATATACTGCTCCACATGATCCAGCTCTTGCTGAAGAGTTGTCATATCATGCCCATTGTTCAGCCCAAGCCGGAACAGCATGGACAGCGAGACAATCATTTCGCCAACCTGCTCACTCCGTCCGCTCTCACTTTTCCACAGAATCGTGTTAAGCGTATTATACAGAAAATGCGGATTGATCTGTGCCTGCAGCGCCTTAATCTCGAACTTCAGCTTCTCCTCCTCGGAAATCTTGATCTCCTCGATCAGATTCTCAATCTGCGCCAGCATCCGGTTGAAGCGGTGCCCGATTACGCCCACCTCGTCCTCATATCTGCTCTCGAACCGCACCTCCAGATCATTATTCTCGACCCGGAGCATCAGATTGTACAGCTTGTGCAGCGGTTTCAAGAGCAGCTTCGACAAGAATCTGGAGAACATCAGCGCCACGGCCATACACACAATCATAATGATGAGGATCAGCCAGCGGATTTGCCGCATAGGTCCCAGCAGATTTCCCTTCGTCTGGACACTGACCAGCACCCAATCCTTATTCGTGCTAAGCGCGGAGAAGTTGATCAATTGCTCGTCCTCGCTGTTCGTATAGGTGAAGGCCCCCTGCTCCTTGTCGCCGATATTCTCCAGAAAGGCTGCATCCGTGAATTCGTTGAGTGCGGGAAAGGACGCCCCAATGACAGGTGAACCATCTCTTTTTAGCAAAAAAAGCCTAATCTGATCGTCGATCAAATTCTGCTCAATCACATTGCGGATATAGTCTTCTTTATAATTTACTATCAGGAACACACCGGGCAGATTATAGTTATTGAGCGTATTGCGCAGCGGGCGCAGAATAAGAGAGATCACGCGCTTCTTCCCCTGAAACAACGTATCCTCGTGCCCGGGCACCCAATGCACATTCCAGGATTCGTCCTTCAGCTCCTGCTGATACAGCAAATTAAATCTCCCCCGGCTGAGAACCGTGTCCTTCGTCGCATAGAATTCCCCGACAGGCGTAACAAGCAGGGCAGACTCCACCGACGGCTCCACCTGCCTCAGTTGCGCGAAGGGCGTCTGAAGCAGGGAGAGATTCTGATAAAAGTGCTCGAAGCTGTCGCTTCGCACATCGGACATCACCTTGCTGTAGCTTTCACTCATCATCATTGAATAAGGGGACACAATCATATGCCGCATGCTTTCATCCAGAGCCTGTACCGATTTGTTCAGCATCGTCTGCTTCAGCTTCAGCGAATTCTCCTGGATGACATCCGCAGCGAAATTATACGAGAATAATCCGGTCGCGCTGATGCACAGAAAAGTTAGCAGAATGTACAGGATTTGTATGCGGTTCTTGAGCGACAGCTTGTAGAAGCTCCACTTCATCCTTCATCATCCTTTTACGGCACCGAGTGTAACCTGCATGAAAGATTTGTTGGCAAAAAGATAGACGGCCAGCAGCGGCAGAATGGAAATGCAGGCACCTGCAAGCATCAGTTGGGATTCGGAGGCCGCGCCAATGCCGTATCTCAGGTTCGCCAGCCCTACAGGCAATGTCTGCAGCGCCGGATTGCTCAGTGTGAACACCAGCGGCAATATATATTCATTCCATGAATTCTGGAATACGCTGAGACCCGCCACCGCCAGCGCCGGGCGGAGCAAGGGCAGTATAATTCTCCAAAAAACTGCCGAAGGCTTGCAGCCGTCAATCCATGCCGCCTCATCCAGTTCACGCGGAATATTCTTCAGGAAGCCGATCATCATAAAATAAGTAGCCGCATGGGCACTTATTAGAATAAGAATGACGCCCCAGAGCGATTTTTGCAACCCAATCAGAATCATTAGGTCAAATTGCGGACGCAGCACCACCGCACCGATTGAAATGAACAGCGTGCTCGCCAGGAGGCCCGTAAATATTTTTTTCCCCGGAAAAGAAGCCCGGTCCACGGCATACGCCGCCATGGCCGACACGAGCAGCGAGCCTATAGTTGTCATTGTGCTGACAAACATGCTGTTCCAGGTGAACCGCGAGAAGTTCGCTGTCTTCCAGGCTGTTGCGTAGTTGCCGAACTCCCAGGTGGTTGGCAGAATCTTCGCGCCTGTGGTCAGCTCCAGATTTGTCTTCAGCGAGCCAAAGATCACGACAATAATGGGAAACAAGGTGATAGCGGCACTGACAAGAAGGAAAATCCACAGAAAGGTTTTTCCCAGCAATTTCTGTATCATAGATTAATCCTCCCCCGGCTTAATATATATTGCTCATCTTTTTGGAAAAATAGAAGTAGATCATCGTTACCACGCCCACAATAAGCGCTGTTGCAAAGCCGACCGCACTGCCGTAGCCCAGTTGCTGCTGAGTCTGCACTTCCGGCGAGATGGGGAACAGCAGCTTGAACAGATACAGATACATAACCTCAGTCTTGTTGTACGGTCCCCCTTGGGTCAAGACCATGATACTCTCGTAGCCCTTCAGGGAAATCGTAATCGCCAGCATTATGATCATCTGCATAACCGGCCCCAGCAGCGGAATCGTAATGCTCCACAGCTTTCTGGCTTCGGTCGCCCCGTCTATGGATGCTGCTTCATACAGGTCCTCCGGTATGCCCTGCAGTCCGGCGAGGAAAAGCAGCATGTAGTTCCCGACAGCTCCCCAGATGGCAATCATGATGGTAGTCAGCATCGCATACTTGGGCCCCAGCCAGCTCACAGGCTCGCTTACCAGGTGATATTTCATCAGGAACTGGTTCAGTACACCGTTATACGAATTAAAGATAATGAAGAATACAATGGACATTACCGATGCGCTGAAAACCGTAGGCAGATAGTAAATCCCCCGCAGCAGCGTGCGTCCTCTGATCTTCCGGTTCAGGATAAATGCGAAAATCAGCGACAGCGGAATCGTAATCACCAGTTTTCCCACCGCATAAATCCCCGTGTTCAGCACCGAATTCCAGAATTCATCATCCCGCATCAGACGGGAGAAATTGTCCAACCCGTTAAACACAGGTTCCCCATACCCTTGATAGTTGTAGAACATATACCGGAGAGCCCAGAGAAGTGGATAGACGCCCAACACCAGCGTCAGTAACAAGCTTGGAAAAATAAACATATACGCTGTCCTTTTGCTCATCCTTCAAACCCCCTCTTTTTCACTTGAGAAAAGTATATAAGAGAGAGGAAAGGTGGCGAGATAGGCGTATCAACTTTATCATGTAGGGTAATATTACTTTGATTTTTGGAGTAAGCGCTTTTAAAATTGAGGGTTTTGTAAAATACGTAATGAAACCTAACATTGAATGCTGCTCAGGCAAAAAAAGCCCCACCCGCGCAAGTGCATTCAGCTCTTGCGCCAGGTGGGGCTATAGGGAATTCTATCTCCGGCGAGCCGGCTTCATTCAGGCTTCACTCAGCCGTTCGACGTTAGTTGCCGTCCTGATCCGCCTCAGACTCTTCCTCTACAGGTTCTGGAGGCGGTTCCCGGTGAATATTGATTCTTGTGATCCGCAGGCGGGTAGCTTCTTCTACTTCAAATACAACATTGTCCAGCACCACCCGTTTGCCTTTGGACGGATTGCCCTCCAGCTCCTTGAACAGCCAGCCGCCGATAGAATCGACTTCTTCATCTTCGATGACTACGCCGGTCAGATCGTTCACATCCTCAATCAACATGCGGCCTTCTACTGAGATGTATTCGCCATTGCGTTCCACGCTCGGACGTTCATCCTCGAACTCATCATGCAGATCGCCGACAATTTCCTCAAGGATTTCCTCGGCGGTCAGGAGACCGGCGGTCCCGCCGTATTCATCCACCACTAAGGTAAGCTGCGCTTTATTCTTCTGCATGAGCCGCAGCGCGTGGCTGATCTCAATGGATTCCGGTACATTCAGGATCGGACGGACCAGCGAGGCCAGGTCATTCTGCTGCTCCGGCGGCGCGAACAGCAAATCCGTAATATGAATGAAGCCGATAATCCGGTCCTTATCCTCAAAAGCCACCGGATAGCGGGAATGCTTCGTCTCTGTAATAATCCGCATATTCTCTTCCAGTGAAAGATTGCTGTACAACACATCCATATCTGTACGCGGAAGCATCACTTCACGGGCCAGCAGATCAGAGAATTCAAAGATGTTGTCCATCAGCTTCATCTCATCCTTGTCAATCACTCCGCTCTTGGCGCTCTGGTTCATAAGGATACGGATTTCTTCTTCCGAGTGGGCGGCTTCAGCTTCACTTGCCGGCTGCACGCCCACCATCCGCAGCAGCGCATTGGCCGATGCATTCAGCACCCAGATAAAAGGCAGGAACAGATTATAGAAGAACATCAGCGGCGCTGACAGCAGCAGCGCGGAGCCTTCAGTTTTTTGAATGGCCAGGGACTTTGGCGCAAGCTCACCCAGCACAATATGTAAAAAGGTTATGATTGAAAAGCCTACAACTACGGATACGGTGGAAATCAGCGTGTGATCGGTAACACCAAGCTGGGACATCAGCGGTTCCACCAGCAGCTCGGAGATGGCCGGTTCCCCGACCCATCCGAGCCCCAGCGAGGCTAGTGTAATCCCGAACTGGGTAGCTGACAGATACGCATCCAGCTTCTTGTTGACCTTCAGCGCATATCCGGCCATCTTGTTGCCTTCGGAGACGAGCTGCGTCAGGCGCGACTGCCTCACCTTCACAAGCGAGAATTCCGCTGCAACAAAAATGCCGTTCATTAATACGAGCACCAGAACCAGCAAAAGATTGAGCAGCAATCTCCCTACTTCAAATTCCGTATGCACAATAACAACGCCCCATTTCTACAAAGTGATCGCTTTTCTGGATTTGAAATCGACCTTAGGATAATACATATCGGCTACGAGAAGATTCGGTCCGCAGCAGCTTGCTTCATCACAGTGGCAATTCACCTTCTGGTTCAGCGGATGCTTCATCTGCCATTCGGCAAAGATATCATCCAGCTTGGCGCTGCCAATGTTGCCGAAGGCGGAGATGTCGGCAAAATCCGTCACAAACACATCGCCTGTGAACAGATTGACATTCACCCGGTTTCTGCCGTCCGGATCATTGCGCAGGGTAACATTCTTCTCGCCGCGCAGTCTGCGCAGAAGCTGCTGATCCTCCTCCAGAAAGCTGCAGGCGAAGAAAGGAAGGGTGCCGAACAGCATCCACATCTCAGGATCACGCTCGTCAAGCAGAGCGTCAATCGCCTCTCTCATTTCCTTCAGTGACAGTATCGGCAGCGAGGAAGCAAAGCTCGAAGCATACATCGGATGCACCTCATGCCGTCTGGCCCCCATATCCCCGATGAGCTTATGGATTTCCGGCAGCTTCCTATGCGTCCGGTAATTGATCATCGACTCCGCAGAGATCAGCATGCCGTCGCTGCTGAGACGCCGGGAATTGTCAAGCATCGTGTCATAAAGCCGGTATGCGGCTTCCTTAGATACCGGATGGCCGCTGTTCGCAAAGCCAACCTCATGGAAGTCATCCCCATTCACATAATTGAAAGAGATATGCATAACGTCCAGATACGGAAGCAATTGTTCGTAACGCGCATAAGGCATGGTGAGATTGGAGTTGATCTGCGATCGTACTCCGCGCTCCCGGGCATATTTCAGCAGCGGCACAATAATATTCTCCACCGTGGAGGCACGGAACATCGGCTCACCGCCCGTAATGCTGATTGTTTGCAGATGTTGGACTTCTTCCAGCCGGTCCAGCATCTGCTTAAGCGGCAGCATCTCTCCTTCTTTGGCCGTCAGGCTGTCGCCAACTGCGCAGTGCTCACAGCGCATATTGCACAGATTGGTAACCGTCATCTCCACACTGGTCAGCACATGCCGTCCATGCTTGCGTAGTGAAGTGATCGGGTCCCAAGGATCAAAGCTCGGCGACAGCTCCTTCATTGGTGTTGATGATGGTTCTAATAGACTCATTTCCTGATGCTCCTTCGATGCATATTCCTTATTATTAACCCAAAATAATGTAAAAAGAACGGTAACTTACCCTTTATCATACCACGATTGGGCAAAAAACCCCATTTCAGCAACCGGTTTTAACGCAAAAAAAAGCGGGGCTGAAAACGGGGCCCCCGCAGCCATGCGGTTTCCCGTTTCCTTTCCTCGCTGCCTGAGGATGAGTCAGGTGGATTGTGCCACAGCCCCATCCTCATCATTCACATCCACAATCACCACAGAAAGCACACTGGCAAGATCACGCTCAAAGGGAACCACAGGCTCTCCCTCGGGGCCAGTCAATACGCGGACAACGGGTCTGTGGGGCGTAGTAGGGTGAATTTTGACCACCACGCCGCTCTCCCCCGTGCTGAGCTTTACACTCAGGCCGAGCGGATAGATTGCCACACGGTCTCTGAACAGCTCAAGCTGCTTCTGCTCATATAGCGTCCCTGAACCTACATAGAGCGCTTCTACCGCCTGATGCGGAAGCATGGCTTTTTTGTAGACCCGGTTCGATGTCATGGCATCATACGAATCCGCTACTCCCAGCCATTTGGCGTACTCATGGATTTGCGGACCGGTCAGCCCGCGCGGATACCCTGAGCCGTCGATGCGTTCGTGATGCTGCAAGGCGCAATGCGCCGCAAGCAGTGGAACATTAGGCTCCTCTTTGAGAATACGGTAGCCGATTTCGGTATGGGCCTGCATATGACGGAATTCCTCATCGCTGAGCATGCCGGGCTTTTGGATGATTTTGAGGGGAATCTGCGTTTTGCCGATGTCATGCAGCAGCGCCCCCAGGCCGATAACCTGAAGCTCCTCTCTGCTGTAACCGTAGGCTATTCCAAGCACCAGTGTGTACAGGCATACATTCAGAGAGTGAGCATACAGATAGTTGTCCGCCGTGTGCATGTCCATCAGCATGATCATCGGATCTTCCTGATTCGCCAAATCATCCAGAATGGATTCCATCACCTTGGAGAACTTCTTGTCCAGATGATAGAAGCCCTTGGTAATGCCCGAAGCCCCGGACATCTGCTGGAACTCATTCCTGATGACCTTCAGCGCCTGATTGCGCGTCTCATCCTGCAGTATACCGGCAATAACGACATCCTCCGTGATCGAATCCTCTATATAGATATAACCGATGCCGATGTTAGCCAGCCGCCTAATCAGGGCATCAGTAAGCTCCACTCCATCTGCGAGCAGAACCAGACCTTCATCATTATATATTTTTTTACCCAGCTTCATACCCGCCTGAAGCCGGTTCACGGATACTAGACGCAACTTGGCTCACTCCTGCCTTTAACGGTAAAATGCTACTCTGCTATTGATCCCCGGGTGTTACTCAGTGTATATACCGTTACCATGAGCGTTCAGTCAAGAGCTGAGGGGGAGATATTATTAACGCATAATGAACAGCCAGAACACAGCAGCCAAGATAAAACGGTAAATCGCGAAATGGGTCGGTCTGATCTTCTGAATCAGCTTAATGAACGCCACCACGACAACATAGGCAACAACAAACGAAATCACGAAGCCAATAGCGAAATCCCAAATCGTATCTTTTGTAAAATATTGAAAGGAATCAAGCAGCTCATAGCCTGAAGCCGCGCACATGATCGGAATCGCAATGAGGAACGAAAAGTCCGCCGAAGCCTTATAGCTGACCCCGCTCAGCATCCCCCCTGAAATCGTGGAGCCGGAACGGGAGAACCCTGGCCACAGCACGGAAATGATCTGATAGATCCCGATGGCAAGCGCCTGCCCGTAAGATAAATCATCAAGCTCATGGGCAGTGATGCGAATTTTGCGTTTGTTCACCCACTCCGCTACGATCATCAGAATCCCGCCGGCGACAAGCGCCCAGAGTACGGTAGTCGCCCCGAAGAGACTCTTAATGAAATCACGGGCGAAAAAAGCCACCGCAAGCGCCGGCACAATCCCGAGAATCACATGGATCAGATTCAGTCTATTGGCAGGCATTACTCCGCCTCTAGCTGTGCGGCTGCGGCCGATACCCAGCAAATTAAGCACCCGCTGGCGGTACACCAGAGCGATAGCGAGAATTGCTCCGAGCTGGATGACAATTTCATAGGTCTTCATGATCGGCGTCTGCTCATCGAAACCCAAAAGCTTGGTCGTTAAAATCATGTGTCCCGTGGATGATACCGGGATAAATTCAGTTATGCCTTCTACGATTGCCAGTATAATTGCTGTAATTGTATCCATTTTATCCTCCTGATCTTGAAAAAATGAAACCTGGTGCAGCTATTGCTCTACCTTGCATATAAAGTGTGACCCTAACGATCAGGTAACCCTGCTCTCCCAGCGGGCAACCCTACATTCATCGAGACTTCCCGGCCGCTGCAGCTCCATCCGCAGCAGATCCCGCAGAAAGTTAGGCAGCAAAAAAACAGCTTCACTTCCATTAGCAATACTCTCATACCCGGCCCGAAAAGTGAACATGTCCAACGTCCCGACTTGATAAATGGCATTGTCATCCAGGGGTTCTCCATCGGCAAAAACGGCAATACCGTTATCATACGGCATGACCCTTGGATCGTACAGGATTTTTAATCCATCCACAGCAAGGCTGCCGAGCACCTTCCCCCGGAATCCATAGCCGAATATCGCTTTGTCGTAGAATTCTTCAGTCAGGCTCTGCGCAAGGGCCGTGCGGATATCCTTGCCCCTCAGATTGAGAATGCAAGCGTTGACCGGCGACGGACACAGCGCATGGAGCATGCCTGAGGTAATGTTGCCCTCCGGCAGAGGTCCAAGCAGTTGCCCGCTGTTGACCAGCGACAGCCTTGTGCCTGTGAACCGCCGGACGGCCTGGGCCAGCAGATTGCCAAAGGGGGACTCCCCAGCCGTATCAAGCGCAAGCTCACGGCCCGTCATTGCAACGGTCTCTTGGAGAACTTCACGCCCATGAACCAAATGCAGCGCTGCTGCAGGTGCAATAACGTGTTCGCTAAGCCCGGGATCAACTGCGAGGCATTCACCTTGAGCCAGCCTGAAGGCTTCGCCTGCACCAGCGCGCTCAAATCTCAGCACTCCGACATACCGTCCGAATTTGCCCGCGCCGCAGACGGCAGTTCCGTTAATCATCTGCGGCGTCTCCAGCATATGATGCGTATGTCCGCCCAGAATGGCGTGTACCCCTTCCAGCCGCTCTGCCAGTTGCTGATCCGCCGGAAGTCCCAGATGGGAAAGCACAATCAGCAAATCCACCTGCGGAGCCAGAAGCTCGCATTGCTCACGAAGCGCAGCTTCCGGGTCCAGCGTTTCCCAGCCGAGCAACGCGTAAAAGGCAGTAAACGCCGCTGTTGCTCCGGTAACGCCGATCCGGATGCCGTCCCTGTCGAGTATCGCATGGCGCTTCATCCAGCCGGGAGGTTCCCCGGTAGAGCTCTCCAGGATGTTGCAGCATACTACCGGGCACTGAATGCCCGAATATAGTGCAGATAGAATCTCATGGGGGAAGGTCAGCCCTTCATTGTTGCCGATGGTGACGGCATCATATCCGGTCAGGTTGATCATATCAATATTCGCCTGTCCCATCGTGCCTTCAGTCTCTACGGCGGCCCGGTCCATATGATCACCTATATCCATCAGCAGCACAGGTCCTTCTCCGGCGGCGGTCTTCAGCTTGGCCATTTCTGCGGCAATGGGACTCATCATTTCAAAGTGGCTGTGTATATCATTGGTATGAAGTATGGTGATTTTTTGTGCAGCAGACTCCATGAGCTATTCCCCTCCCGCCTGAAAATCCGTTTTTATAAGCGGCAGGCTTGTAATCTTACAGTGCCTAGCATAACATTTTCAGGACCATTATGGTATATTGGAATCATTCTTGAGTCTATTAACTAAGCATATTCCGAGGTGAATCAAGCATGCCTATAATAATCCGTCTGTTCGCCGGTCTGGCCGAAGCTCTCGGCTCCTCCTCCCTGGCATTCCAGTCCCCTGAGACCCCGCTGACTGCGGGAAGATTAAAGGAGCTGCTCTGCGCATCCTACCCGGACGCCGCCCCGCAGATCAATGTATCATTAGTAGCTATTGACCATGAGTATGCGCCGGATGACTCCGTTATCTCCGAAGCCGCCGAGGTGGCGCTTATTCCTCCCGTATCCGGGGGAGAATCGGTCTCCTTAACCGAAGAAACTGCGGACGGCATGTTCTGTATCACCGGGCAGCCCTTGAACGGAGAATCCCTTCTGGATAAAGTGCTGGATGCTAATCATGGGGCGACACTCCTCTTTGTCGGCACGACAAGAGAGATGACCGGCACTCAGCGTACGACGGCGCTGCATTACGAAGCTTACGTTCCCATGGCGCTGGCCAAGCTGCAGGAGATCGGCAGTGAAGTCGGTGAGCGGTGGAATGCCCGCTGTGCAATTGCCCACCGTACAGGACTTGTTGGCTTGAAGGAAGCAAGCGTCATTATAGCCGTATCCGCCGCGCACCGCGACACCTGCTATGAGGCCAGCCGCTATGCCATCGAGAAGCTGAAAGCCTCAGTACCCGTATGGAAAAAGGACATCGGAGCGTCCGGTGAACAGTGGCTTGGCGCTGATCCTAAAGCGAAAGAATTCCGCCTTCTTTAGAGTATGCCGCTTAACATTTTTAATCATTGAATATTTCCGATTTTGTTGCTATGCTGGAAAAAATCGTTAAGATAAGGTGGCATATTCATTGAGAGTACACGTTTCAGATCTTAAACCGGGTAATTATCTGCGAATGGATACCTTTAGCTCCTCAGGGCTGCATGTATTACCCAAAGGATCATTGCTCCAATACGAAGAGATTGCCAAGCTCATGCAGCACGGAGTGGATTATGTTGATATCGAAGCTGTCCAGGAAGAGCCTGCTTCATCCAGCAGACCTTCCATTATCGGGGAGGCTGCCGGCAGTTTCGATACCATGATCGAGGGCTTTGAATCGGTATATATGGAAGCGTTAACTAAGGGAAGCTTCAACCAGTCGGTTGTGGATGATATTCTCCAGCCTTCGCTTCAGTCCTTTGACAAGCATAAGGATGTGGTTTCGTTACTGCTGCTGCTTGACCGGGAGGACAATTACACCTATAACCATTCCCTGCAGGTGGGCATGCTCTCTTACTACATAGCATCATGGCTTGGATATTCCAAGAAGGAGTGCTACGAGATCGGCCGGGCCGGGTATCTAATTGACATCGGCAAATGCCGGATTTCTCCTGACATCCTGAGCAAGCCGGGCAAGCTGACCCCGGAAGAATTCGACGAAGTCAAACTACATACGATTTACGGCTATGAAATTATCCGCAACTCTATGGACGACCCCTATACCGCCCTGGTCGCGCTTCAGCATCATGAACGCGAGGATGGTTCCGGATATCCCCATCAACTTACCAAAGATGATATTCACCCGTATGCCCAGATTGCCGCTGTAGCGGACATTTACAGTGCAATGACCTCCCACCGGATCTATCAGTCGAAGCAGGAGCTGATCTCTGTGCTGCATGAGATCAACACCCTCAGCTTCGGCAAGCTGAACGGCAAGCCGGTGCAGGCCTTCATCCAGCATTTAATGCCTAATTTTATCGGCAAACATGTGCTGCTGAGCACTGGCGACATGGGCGTCATTATCATGAACAATCCGCTTGACGTCTTCCGTCCGCTTGTGCAGGCCGGAGGCAAATTCCTTGACCTGGCCAAGGAGCGTAAAGTTACGATTGTGGAGATTTATATGGAGTGATTTTCGATCCCTCCCAAACCCTCCCTTAGCCAAGGGAGGGCCCCAAGGGTTCCACCCTCTGGACACCCGGAAGCTTGGCGGAAATCTGCGGCTGTGGTGGACGGAAGGAAGGCTGAGTGTGATGCCCGCCTTGAAGCTCCCTGCTTTGCTTCGCAAAGGGCGGGAGCTTCAAAGCTTTACTGCGCAGTTGGCCCCGGGAGTTCCTCCACGGGGCTAAGCGTTTGCGGGATCGCCTACTTGTAGGCATGAGTCGCGAACGTGTATCCAATCTTTCAACCTCAGTATTACCCGCAAGCAAACAGGAGGTTCCCTCGCCGGAGACGGCATTGGGAACCTCCTGTTCTTTTCGCGCAATGTTTCTGCGCCTATTTGTAGGTCATGACGCATTCTATCCTGAAATAACGATGTCCGAACAGAGGACATTGTTATGGAAGCCTCGAATTTGGCGAAGCCAAATTGAGGGACCTGCTATGACACTTCATCGTCTGAAGTGCCGCGAACGAGCGGCATGGCTGTCTATTGCACTTTATACATCAGATGCCCCCTAAATCCTCCGGAAAACGCACTCTATTGCACTCTGTGCAGCAGAATTCAGCGGAAGCGTGCTTCTGATCAGAGAATCCAGAAATCTACTGCATGAAATACAGCAGATTGCAGCTTACCGAAGAACGCTGAGCATTCTGTTGCAGAAAGTGCAATCACCCCAACAGAGCCCTACAGCAGGGCTGACATATACGCTGCAAATTTCAAGCTCAGCGACATAATTGTAATAACAAGAGCCTGCCCAATCACCTGTCTGAGCACAACAGCCTAGCCTAGTCTACAGGCTATTCTTACAGCTCCTCGCCGTTGCTGGCGATGACTTTTTTGTACCAGTGGAAAGAATCCTTCTTCGAACGGTTCAGCGTTCCGTTGCCGTCGTCGTCCAGGTCTACATAGATGAATCCGTAACGCTTCGACATCTCGGAGGTAGACATGCTCACCAGGTCAATCGGTCCCCAGCTTGTGTAGCCAATCAGCTCTACACCGTCCAGAACCGCTTCCTTCATCTGGGCGATATGCTGTCGCAGGTAGTCCATCCGGTAGCTGTCATGGATCGAGCCGTCGGCTTCGACCTTATCATAAGCGCCGAGGCCATTTTCCACGATGAACAAAGGCTTCTGATAGCGGTCGTACATCGTATTCAGCATAATCCGCAGCCCGATCGGGTCAATCTGCCAGCCCCACTCCGAAGCCTTCAGATACGGGTTCTTCACACCGCCGAATAGGTTGCCCTGCGCACGCTCTCCTTCAGGGCTATTGGATACGGTAAGCGTCATGTAGTAGCTAAACGCCACATAATCAACAGTGTGCAGCTTCAGAATCTCATCGTCGCCGGGTTCCTTTCGGAGAACGACATTATTTTCGGCAAAAAAGCGGTCCATGTACTTAGGATATTCTCCACGGGCATGCACATCTGTGAAGTACAGATTCATCTGGTTCTCATGCTGGTTGAGCCGCACATCCTCAGGGTTGCAGGTATTGGCATAGCTCTCCATCCGGGCCAGCATGCAGCCCATCTGCGATCCGGGGATAATCTCATGCACCAGCTTGGTCGCAAGCGCGCTCGCCAGAAATTGATGATGAAGCGCCTGATAGATCGTCTGCTGCTTGTTCTCCGCACGGTCTATAACTACGCCGCCCCCGGTAAACGGACTTAGCGTCATCATATTGATCTCATTGAAGGTAATCCAGTACTTCACTTTGTCTTTGTAGCGCCGGAATACCGTCTCCGCATAACGCGTAAAGCAGGAAATGACTTCCCGCGAAGCCCAGCCGTTGTATTTCTGCGTCAGACCGAGCGGTGTCTCGTAATGGGCCAGGGTGACAAGCGGCTCGATGCCGTATTTATGCAGCTCATCAAACACATTGTCATAGAACTGCAAACCCGCTTCATTCGGCTCCGCTTCATCGCCATTCGGGAAGATACGCGCCCAGTTGATCGACAGGCGGAAGACCTTGAAGCCCATCTCGGCAAATAAAGCGATATCCTCCTTATAGCGGTGATAGAAATCTACCCCTTCGCGTTTCGGGAACCGGGCGGTGAATTCTCCGGACAGAATTTGCTCAATCCGCTCCGATGTAATTTCAATGGCATGGTCGTTGCTCCGCTGCGCCTTGGGTACATAAGCAACCATATCTGCACTGGACAAGCCTTTGCCATCGGCATCGAATGCGCCTTCCAATTGGTTCGCAGCCGTGGCTCCGCCCCATAAGAAGTTATCTGGAAATCCTTTTTGTATTGCGGTCATTATGTTACTCCTCTCCTTAAGGTTCTGCTGGTACAGCAAGTAATGTCTAATTGATTAATGTTAACAAAAGCTCACCATTCTTGACATCCGTACCCGTGTTCATAAGCACATCCAGATAGCTGGCAGAGTTCGTGACAATGACCGGTGTTGCTGTGACGAACCCGGCTGCACGAATCGCTTCCACGTCAAACTCCAGCAGAAGCTGTCCCTGCTCCACTCTTTCTCCTTCTTTTACCTTCTTATTAAAATGCTGGCCCTTCAGCTTCACCGTGTTGACACCCACATGGATCAGCAGCTCCGCGCCACCCTCAGAAGTGATGCCAATGGCATGTCCTGTCGGAAATACGGTTGTCACTACTCCGTTTACCGGAGAGGTCAGCACACCGGAAGACGGTTCAATGACAATCCCTTTTCCCATTGCTCCCGAGGCAAAAGCTTCATCCGGTGTACTGTCCAGCGGCAGCAGCTTCCCGGATAACGGGCTGGCAATCGCTTCTTTGTCAATCCGTGTACCTTCCTGCTTCACAACCGGTTCGGACGGCTTCTCTGCAGCCTCTGCTTCCGGGTCGTCAAATCCAAGCACAAACACCAGAACCATTGCTAATACAAAAGCCACCGCGATACCGATAGCCGCCCAGGCAAACCCGCTGCCGAAATAGGTCGGCAGAGCAAGCAGCCCCGGCAACGAGAAGGCGATAGCTCTGGCACCGCCCGCAGCGATAATCGCACCGCCAACCGCACCGGAAATACAAGCGTAAATGAACGGCTTTTTGAGCTTCAGCGTTACACCGTAAATCGTTGGTTCAGTGATGCCGAATACAGCGGACAGTGTAGAAGAGCCGGCCAATGCTTTTAGCTGCGTATTCTTTGACTTCAGGAACACTCCGAATACTGCACCGGCTTGCGAGAGAACAGCGGCGGCCAGAATCGGAAGCATTGTGTCGGAGCCAAGTGTTGCAATGTTGCTGAGCATAATGGGAACAAAACCCCAGTGTACGCCAAAGATGACGAACACCTGCCAGAACGCGCCGGCGATAGCGCCTGCTACGAGCGGACTGAGATTATACAGCCAGGTATATCCGGAAGCGAGTCCATCACTGATCAGCGAGCCCACAGGGCCGAAGGCCAGGAAGGTAAGCGGAATTACAATCAGCAATGCGAACATCGGCACCAGGATATTGCGGACCGATTCATGGATGATGGAACGGAACCATTTTTCTACATAAGACTGCACCCACACCGCCAAAATAATCGGAATGACGCTGGAGGAATAGTTAACCAGCACAATCGGTATCCCCAAAAAGCTCAGCTTATCAGGTGCGCCGACAGCAGCGATCACCGCCGGGTAGATTAGTGCTCCGGCGATGGCAACCGATACAAATTGATTCGCCTTGAACTTGCGTGCCGCCGTAACCGCCAGAAACACAGGAAGGAAGTAGAACACACTATCGGATGCCGCATTGAGAATCAGGTAGGTCCCGCTGGTATTGCTGATCCACTCCAGGGACAGGATCAATGCCAGCAGCCCTTTGAGCACCCCGGCTCCGGCCAATGCCCCCAGAATCGGGGAGAAGATACTGGAAATGATATCCACCGCTTTGCCCAGGATACCTGTGCTCTCGGACTCTTCATCTTTCCCGTTTTTGTCTGCATCCTGCAAGGAGGTTTCCTTCATGATCTGATCGAAGACCTGACCGACATTATTGCCGATGACGACCTGGAACTGTCCGCTGTTCTCGACAACTGTAATGACTCCCGGAGTTTTTTCCAGCGTGGCTTTATCCGCTTTACCGGAATCCTTAAGCTTGAATCTCAAGCGGGTTGCGCAGTGAAATACTGAATTCACATTGTCTTCACCGCCAACGAGCGTAATGATCTGTTTGGATAAGTCTTTGTTGCTCATATGGTTTGCTCCTTTGTGGATCGTTATAATTGTGGACGTTGCGTTAGGATTAGGATGTGCCAGCAGTTATCCTCATATCCACCGCAAACAAGAAAAACCTGAACTCACAGCAAAAAGGAAACGTCAGCGCGCGCCCATTTTGCCATCAGTTCAGGTTTTGCCTGCATTACCAGTAACACCCTGCCAGATGATCATTATTCTGCTCTAACTCTACTCCAGGCTGTTGCGTTCAGTCACACGATGGATGTGAATAGTGAGGTAGACATATTCGTCTTTGCTCAAGCTCTGACCATAGGTTTTCTCGATGTAATCATTGATTTTGCTTGCGCATTCAAACGCTTTGACGTAGGTCAGCTTCACTTGATTGAACAGGAAGTCCTCCCCGCTGTTGCTCGTCTCCTTCTTCAGTACCCGCATGGAAAAATACTGCAAATGCGTCAGAAACCGCGAATAGTTGAGCGAGCTTTCGTCCAGCACCACCTTGTAATGGTAGGTAACGATGTTCAGAATATTCTGGACAATTTCTGTCATCTTCAGGGTGGACTTCATTTCATTCCCGTCCATTCTCGCGTTCACCAAATGCAAGGCGATGAACCCTGCCTCATCCTCGCCAAGCGCAAGCCCGGTAGACTGCTCAATAATCTTCAGGGCGTCCATCCCAATCGAAAATTCCTTCTTATAGAAACGTTTGATCTCGAACAGCATCGCATTTTTGAGTACAATCCCTTTCTCATAACGCTGGACAGCAAAATGAATATGATCCGTAAGGGTCAGGTACAGATTATCGTTAAGCTCCTTGCCCAGAACCCCGTTCGCATACGTTACGATTTCGTTGGCCAATTCCAGATGAGCCACAGGTATATCATTGAGCAGCTCCGTTAAGCGCGCTGTGAATTCGTTTTCGTTCAGCAGAAAAATTTTGTCCACCTTGGCCGGATCAACATAATCACCCGCCACCTTATTGAAGGAAATGCCTCTGCCCATTACGATAACTTCCTTGCCCTTCTGGTTTTTGGTTAACAGCACGTTGTTGTTCAGCACCTTTTCAATAATCATCTGTAGTCACCCCCCATCACATAGTTTGTACAAAAAAAGCCTAAGTTGATCCCAATATCATTTAGTAAAATGATACTCGTATCAGCTTAGGCATTGCCCGCATGACCGGTCACAATCCTGTATTACTGATATTGTAGCATAAATAAAAGCGATTTCAAGATTTTTTTATTTTTTATTTCAGGAAAATTCCTGAGCTCTGCCATTCGCCCCTTGTTTGCAGTGCCTGTGCTGTGGTTAGGCTATTAACATGTAAAATTAAGCGGAAGCTTTCAAAGCTGAATGTTTAGACTTCCGGCCGCTGTTATGTTTGGATTTCCTGATTTTATTCCGCTGGCAGCGGTGTGCTTACGATGCGAGCTTTCCTGTGGAAAGCTTTCAGGCGGTCGCTACCGCTCCTACAGTTCCAAACTTCGCCTCCGTCACTTCTGTCCTTTTTATTTTTCAAGTTCAGCTTATTTAGTTTGTACGCAAAATTAAGCGGATGCTTACGAAGTGAGTTTTACTCGATGTTATTTACGGAAGAAACGCTAGCAAAACTTTTAAGGAGGTAAAATATGCTCACCATTCATGAGCGACTGGCGGAGCTGTATACGATAAGCCGGAAGCGGGCGCTTACGGCAGATGAGAAAATGGAGCAGCAGCACTGTCTGCAGGCCAATGCGGGGTACTGCTGGGAAATGGCGCGGCTGAACAATGAAGCTAATCTTGCAGCACAGACCGCAGACGTGCAGTGGCAGCAAGACATCAGCGCGCAGATGTTCGAAGTGCGGATGACCGGAAAAACGGGGAAACGGAGTAAGTAAGTCAGACACGTCCTGTAGCAAATTCGGCGGTATCTCCGACTTTAGGTTTGTGCTGAGACACCCCGTTGAGCGCTAGCTGCATTTCATGCAATTAAAAAGTAATATTTCGCCGCTGTCCCGGCTTTAATTGCACTTCATACATTTAAAAACACACCATTTTAGAAAAAAGGGGGCGGCCCGCCATTTTTAATTGCAGCAAATGCAGCTATCCCCGATAAACACGGTATTCCCGCTATTTTAATTGCAGCAAATACAGTTAGTTTCTCCATAGCGCACCACACTGCTCGCTGACACTAAAACAGCCCTAACCGCACATGAATGTGCCGGAAAGGGCTGTTTCTGTTTACAAGAAGCGGAATTGCGCTTCGATCAAGCCGTTGTAGATCCCCTCATGCGCCGTAAGCTCGGCGTGGGTCCCTTCTTCCTTGATCTCGCCATGGTCGAGGACCACAATCTTATCCGCATGGCGGATAGTTGACAGCCGATGGGCTACGATGAAGGATGTCCGGCCCTGAAGCAGAATCTTCAGCGCCTCCTGAATCTTGACCTCCGTCTCCGTATCAATACTTGCCGTCGCCTCATCCAGAATCAGGATGCGGGGATTGGCCAGCAGCGCCCGGGCGAAGGATAGCAGTTGGCGCTGTCCCATAGAAAGCGCGCTCCCGCGCTCCTCTACCTCCGTCTCATAACCGCCGGGCAGCTTGCTGATGAAATCGTGGGCATCTACTGCCCTCGCAGCAGCCTCGACTTCCTGATCCGTAGCGTCCAGCCGCCCGAACCGGATATTATCACGGATCGTTCCCGAGAAAATAAACGTATCCTGGAGCACGATACCGATCTGCTCCCGCAGGCTTTGCAGGGTAACATCACGGACATCCCTGCCGTCAATGGTGATGTGTCCGCTCTTAACATCGTAGAACCGGCTAATGAGGTTGATGATCGTGCTTTTCCCTGAGCCGGTGTGCCCGACAAGCGCGATGGATTGGCCAGCCTTGACGTCGAGGTCAATGCCTTTCAGCGCCGCACGGCCTTTTTCATATTCAAAGACGACCTTATCAAACTTGATGTCGCCCACAATCTTAGGCAGCGCGGCCGCATCCGATTTGTCTTGCACCGTAGGCTGTTCATCCAGATATTCAAAAATCCGCTCGGAGGAAGCCATCGCCACCAGCAATTGATTGTACATCTGGCCCAGACGGTTGATCGGGTCCCAGAAGTTGCTGACATAGGTGCTGAATGCAACCAGAAACCCGACTGTAAGCTCCCCCGATTGAATCAGGTAAGCTCCGAACCAGAACAGAATCATCGTTCCGAAGCCGCCGGTAATTTCGATAATCGGACCAAACGCCTGGTTCATCGCCGAAGCCTTGTTCCACGATTTCCGGTTATCCATGTTCATAGCGTCGAAATAATTCATATTTTCCTGCTCCTGGGTGTAGGCCTGAGTCACTCTAATCCCCTGAATGGACTCGTTCAGATGGGAATTGATCCGGGAGTTCTTCATCCGCACATCCTGCCAGGCAATCCGAATCTTCTGGCGCAGCTTGGTGGATACGAAGAACATAATCGGGACGGTGATCATTACCGCAAGCCCCAGCTTCCAGTTGATGAGCAGCAGAATTACCATAATCCCGATTAGCTGCACGCTGTCGATCATCAGATTGACGACCCCGTTTGTGAAGAGATCCTGCAGGGAATTAATATCATTGGTTACCCGCACCAGTACAGATCCCGCCGGGCGTTTGTCAAAAAAGTTGAACGACAGCTTTTGAATATGCCGGAACAGGTCTGAACGCAGGTCGTAAATTACCCTTTGTCCAATTACGTTTGTATATTTGATCCGGTACACGCCGGCGATCCATTGGATCAGATACAGAACAACTACGGTGGCCGTCAATGTGTACAGCAGCGACAGACTGGGATGGCCGTCCTTGGGTGCAATCGCCTTATCAATAGCCATACTCGTCAGGTAAGGAACCGTCAGCTTCGTAATCGTGCCAAGAATCATCATTGCCGAGATGAAGGGCAGCATCTGCTTGGCATAAGGCTTCATATAGCTGAACAGCCTTGTGAATTGCTTCCAGTCAAAAGCCTTGTCAATAACGTCGTCGTCCTTGTACACGAACCGTTCTTCCAGAGTCTGTGCCTCATCTGCTGCGCCTGGCTTCATGGCTGCATGCTTTCCTTGGTTTGCTTCAAGCTTCATACCGGATCACCTGCCCCTCTTCCGTTGTCCCTGGCCAAATAATCGGCGTATTGAATCCGGTAGACATCCTGGTAAGGACCGGGAACCTTAATCAGCTCATGGTGCGTACCCTGCTGGACCATTGTCCCTTCATTCATTACAATGATCTGATCGGCATGCCGCAAGGAGGAAATCCGGTGGGCGATAATCAGGGTAGTCCGTCCGCGCATAACCTCCTGGAAGCCGGCCTGTATCTCATGCTCCGTCTCCATATCAACGGCGCTGGTTGCATCATCGAGGATAAGGATTCGCGGATTTTTGAGCAGGGCTCTGGCAATTGCAATCCGCTGCTTTTGTCCGCCGGAGAGTCCCATTCCCCGTTCTCCGACTACCGTATCATAGCCTTCAGGCATCTCCATGATGAAATCATGCGCCTTCGCAAGCTCGGCGGCACGGATAATCTCCTCCATGCTGACGTTCTTAAGACCATACGCAATATTATTGCGGATAGAGGAGGAGAACAGGAATGTCTCCTGGAACACCGTGGCAATCTGCGACCGTAAGCTGCGTACCTGGTACTCACGGATATCCACACCATCCAGCGTAATGCTGCCTTCATTCACATCATAAGCCCGCATCATCAGTTGAATCACCGTCGATTTGCCGGACCCGGTTCCCCCCAGGAACCCGATTACTGCCCCGGGCTTCGCCTCGAAATGAATATCCTTGACGGCAGGCATTTTGTTTCCGTAAGCAAAGGTCACATGGTTAAAGGCTACCTCGCCCTTCACTTCCGCAGGCACAAGCTCGCGGGCGTTGTCCTTATCCTTCACGTCAATCTGCTGGTTAAGCACTTCTAGTACACGTTCTCCCGAAGCCTTGGATTGCGTATAGTTATTGATATGGAAGCCAAGACCCCATACAGGGCCGATAATATACCAAATTAAGCTGAAAAAGGCTACAAGCTCACCAAGCGACATATACTCCTTGATGACCAGCGTTCCCCCAACCCCCAGCAATATCGCTACACTCACTGAGGCCAAAAACTCCATGGCGGGAAAAAACTTGCTCCACAATTCAGCGGCAAAAATCTGATTATCCTTATAGCGTTCATTCCGGTGCGAGAATTTCTCTACCTCAAAACCCTCTCTGGCAAAAGATTTGACAGTCCGCACACCGGTAACATTCTCCTGAACGGCCGTAGTAAGAGAGCTGAGCGCAAGCCGCATCTCCTGAAAAGCCGGGTGAATCTTCGATTCAAACCGGAAGGCCACCGCAGCCAGGAACGGCATGGTGATCAAAGTGACCAGCGTAAGCTGCCAATTGATCGTGAACATCATAATAGAGCCGAACAGCACCATAAAAAATACATTCAGCAATTGGGCAAATCCAAAGCCGATAAACAGCCGGATGGCCTCAAGATCCCCGGTCAGCCGGGACATCAGGTCACCTGTCTTCGCCGTATCGTAATAGCGGAAGGACAAAAATTGCAGCTTCTCATAACAGGCGTTGCGCAGCCGGTAGGCGAGAAAATTCCCCAGTCTCCCTCCATAAAAACCATGGGCAAACTGCAGGCACGCCTTAACAAGTACTACTGCCAGCACGCTGAGAGCGAGTACGGGCACCTCAGTAAACTTTAGGGGAACAATAACATCATCAATCAAACGCCTTAACAAATTCGGGGTTATAAGCCCCACTGCAGTTGCGGCAGCCAAGCAGACTATCGAAAGAATCAAATAATGCAGCTTCTCCCGATAAAAGCCCCGCAGTTGCCTGAGAACATCCATATCTCTCCTCCTCAATGCTTACATTTTGAGCCATCTTTTTTAGCGCTTCCATTTTAGGGACTTTATGCAGTTTATCAAACCTGTTTCCATGCAGCAAAGGGGAGAAATCACCATTTTTCCGGTTTTTTCCGAAAAAAGCAGGCTTAATCAGCGGTAAAGGGGCGGCTACAGCTTTAATTGCTTCCATTTCCTCAGAAATACTGCACAATTAAGATTCTCCAAGATTCGGGGCATTTTCGTGCCCACAGAGGATACACTTTTTATGTATTTTTTGTATATTTATACTTTTTCGCTTATCAAAAGAAAACGGGCTGATCCACCCGCAGATTAATTATCTGCCGAGGGAACAGCCCGCTATATTTCGTTAGCATTGCGGTTTATTATCTTTTCTCCATTACAGCAAAGTAATTATTTTCAGTATCTGCGAAGTTGAAAACTCTGCCAAAGGGCAGTTCTACAATTTCTCCAACTGTGACATTTTTGCTCGTCAAATCTTGATATAATTGATCAAGATCCTCTGTAAAGTACATTAAAGAAGGTGTCCCCAGATTCATTTCAGGATTCATTTTGGCAACGAACTCTTTATTATGAAGAACAATGCTGGTCGCTGCACCTTTAGGAGCAACCTCGATAAATCTCATCGGCCCATTGGTTTCATCCGAAATGACCTCGAAACCTAGCTTTTCTATCCAGAAATCTCTGGACTCGTCTTGATTGTTCACATATAACATAACCTGGCCAATTTTATTAATCATTATTTTACACACTCCTTATAAGAGATGATTTAGTATACCCGAATACCCATTGTTCAAACATAACTGTTACGTAGGTGAGGGTCCACAAAAATAGAAGGAGACGAACTTCACAAGTTCGCCTCCTACACTACAAGAGAATTACAATCGGCACAAAAGCGGCACGACTCTTCTAATCCTTCAGAAAAAACACTCGAAAGTCCTGATCTATCAGCACTTCCCCCGAGTTAACCTATACTGCCTTCCATCTCGAACTTGATGAGACGGTTCATTTCTACCGCGTATTCCATCGGCAGCTCTTTGGTGAATGGCTCGATGAAGCCCATAATGATCATTTGCGTTGCATCGGCCTCCGTGAGACCACGGCTCATCAGATAGAAGAGCTGCTCTTCGGATACCTTGGAGACTGTGGCCTCATGCTCAAGCACGATATTGTCATTCATGATCTCATTGAAAGGAATCGTATCCGAGGTGGACTGGTTATCCAAAATAAGCGTATCGCATTTGATGTTCGACTTCGCCCCCTCGGCCTGACGGCCGAAGGAAGCCAGACCGCGGTAGGTTACTTTACCGCCGTGTTTGCTGATTGACTTGGAGACGATGGTGGAAGTCGTGTCCGGTGCCAGATGGATCATCTTCGCGCCAGCATCCTGGTGCTGGTCTTTGCCGGCTACGGCAATGGACAGCACCGAACCTTTGGCTCCGCGTCCCTTAAGCACAACCGCAGGATATTTCATCGTCAGCTTGGAGCCGATGTTGCCGTCCACCCATTCCATCGTGGCATTCTCTTCAGCTACTGCACGTTTGGTGACGAGATTGTAAATGTTCGGTGCCCAGTTCTGAATAGTCGTATAACGAACGCGGGCGTTCTTCATGCACAGAATCTCAACAACTGCGCTATGCAGCGAGTTCGTGCTGTAGATTGGGGCCGTACAGCCTTCTACATAATGCACGAAGCTGTCTTCGTCGGCCAGGATCAGCGTACGCTCGAACTGTCCCATATTCTCGGAGTTGATGCGGAAGTACGCCTGCAAAGGCACCTCGCACTTCACGCCCTTCGGCACATAAATGAAGCTGCCGCCCGACCAGACTGCACTGTTCAGCGCAGCGAACTTGTTATCTGCCGGAGGAATAATTGTGCCGAAATATTTCTTGAACAGCTCCGGGTGCTCGCGCAGCGCAGTATCCGTGTCAGTGAAGATTACGCCTTGATCCTCCAGCGTCTTCTGCATGCTGTGATAGACAACCTCGGATTCATACTGTGCCGAGACACCGGCGAGGAACTTCTGCTCCGCTTCCGGAATCCCCAGCTTGTCGAAGGTTTCCTTGATCTCTGAAGGCACTTCCTCCCAGGTCTTGCCCTGCTTTTCGGAAGGGCGGACATAATACTGGATATCTTCGAAATCCAGATCGTCCAGGTTGCCTCCCCACGTAGGCATAGGCATTTTGCGGAATTGCTCCAATGATTTCAGGCGGAAATTGAGCATCCACTCCGGTTCATTTTTGATTGCGGAAATTTCCTTCACAATTTCGGCCGTAAGTCCTTTACCAGACTGAAATATCGACTTGTGCTCGTCACGGAATCCGTACTGGTATTCCTCCATATCAGGCGCTTTCTTAGCCATGGTGTCAGCCTCCTTGTTTTAATGTTCTTGGTGGTGCTTCTCTTGGGCATCTATGCCTTTGCGCAACGCGTTCCATGCGAGTGTGGCACATTTAATCCGCGCCGGAAATTTATTAACACCGGAAAGGGCTTCAATATCTTCATATTCTTCAAAATCTACGGTTTCACCCTTCATCAGGGAGGAGAAGCGGTCCGCCAGCTCAAGCGCATGCCCGAGGGTTTGGCCTTTGACCGCTTCCGTCATCATGGACGCCGACGACATGCTGATTGAACAGCCTTCGCCGCTGTAGCGCGCGTCCTTGACGATGCCGTCCTCCACCTTAAGCTGAAGCGTAATTCGGTCGCCGCAGGTAGGGTTGTTCAGCTCGATTTTTAGCGCGTCATCTGCGAATGAACCGCGATTCCGGGGATTTTTATAATGATCCATAATTACCCGTCTATACAAGTCATCCAAGTTCATAGGCGAAATACTCCTTTGCCTTGATTAAAGCTTGGACCAGCGCATCTACATCCTGTTCGGAATTGTACAGGTAGAAGCTGGCCCGGGCTGTTGAGCTGACCTGCAGCCAGCGCATCAGCGGCTGGCAGCAGTGATGTCCGGCCCGGACAGCGATCCCCTCCGCATCCAGCACAGTTGCCACATCATGCGGGTGGACATCCCCCAGATTGAAGGTGACCACACCGACCTGACGGCTGCGCGGGCCATAAATCGTAAGACCCTCGACCTCCGAGAGACGCTCCTCCGCATAGGCGGCAAGCTTCATCTCATGACGGTGAATTTCGTCCAACCCGATCTCTTGCAGGAAATCAATCGCTGCACCAAGGCCCACAGCACCGGCAATAATCGGTGTGCCGCCTTCGAACTTCCAGGGAAGCTCTTTCCAGGTGGACTCATACAGACCGACATCATCAATCATCTCGCCGCCGAATTCAACCGGCTCCATCGCTTCCAGCAAAGCCTTCTTGCCGTACAAGGCGCCAATGCCTGTAGGTGCAAGCATCTTGTGTCCCGAGAGCGCATAGAAATCGCAATCCAGATCCTGAACATCCACCTTCATATGCGGTGTGCTCTGCGCTCCGTCAACGACGATTACAGCGCCGTGGCGGTGCGCAATGGCAGCCAGCTCTTTAACAGGGTGGGTAACGCCCATAACATTGGAGACATATGCGATAGCAACAATCTTGGTCTTATCCGTAATCGTCTGCTCAGCGTCCTCAAGCGTTATGGTTCCATCCTGCTGCAGCGGAATGAATTTCAGAGTTGCCCCTGTCTTCTTCGCAAGCTGCTGCCAAGGAATGAAGTTGCTGTGATGTTCCATCTGGGTAATCACGATCTCATCGCCTTCGCCCACATGAGCCGGGCCGTAGGAGGCGGCCACAAGATTCAAAGCCGTCGTTGTACCCCGTGTAAAAATAATCTCCATCGTGCTGCGGGCATGAAGGAATTTGGCCAGCTTCTCGCGGGCTCCTTCATAAGCGTCCGTTGCCCGGCTGCCCAGAGTGTGAACCCCACGGTGCACGTTGGCGTTATCCCATTCATAATAGGATTTGACTGCCTCAATGACCGAGAGCGGCTTCTGCGAAGTTGCCGCGCTGTCCAGATACACCAAAGGATGCCCGTTGATATTCTGGTTCAGTATAGGGAATTGCTCCCGGATGGCACTGTTAATCATTGGCCTAACTTCCTTTCCACAAGAGATTGGAGCTGATTGCGCAGTCCCTCCAGTGGAATTTGCGACACAACAGGAGCCAGGAAGCCGTATATGATCAGAGTTTCTGCATCATGCCGTGAAATTCCACGGGACATCAGGTAGTATACCTGCTCGTAATTGACCTGTCCTACGGAAGCGGCATGGCCTGCTGTTACATCATCTTCGTCAATAAGCAGAATCGGATTGGCATCGCCGCGCGCTTTCGGACTCAGCATCAGAACCTTTTCCGTCTGCTGGCCGTCGGCCCGGGTCGCCCCCTTCTCGATCTTCGTAATTCCGTTAATAATGGAAGTCGCCGAATCCCGCATAACCGCACGGGTGATCATGTCACTTGGTGTGCTTTTGCCAAAATGCTGGGCCTGTGTCGTGTAGCTGAGCTTCTGCGAGCCTGATCCCACTGCAATCACTTTGGCATCGGAGCTTGCTCCGTTGCCTTTCAGCACCGACTTGGTGTCGCTGGCTGTATCGCCATAGTTCATCTCGCCGACAATCCATTCAATGGTTCCGTCTTTATCAACCACGGCACGCCGGTAAGTTACGTCTGTGGTGTCCTCGCCAAGCTGGTGCACTGTTGCATAACGGACCTTGGCTCCCGAACCCACGAATACTTCAACTGCACCGTTATGCAGTCCGGCTTCGGTTTTGTCCGACACATAGTTGTCGACATAAGTAACCGAGCTGTTGGCTTCGGCTACAATCAGAATATGCGGTACAAAAGCGGCTCCGGCATCATCGGTGAGCAGAACCGCCTGCAACGGAGTCTCAATAACAACATTCTTCGGAACATACAGGAATACTCCACCGTTCCAGAGTGCCGCATGCAGCGCCGCTATAGAATGCTCGTCAGGCAACACAGCAGTATGCAGGTAACGCTGCACCAAATCGCTATGCTCTTTGGCTGCAGTCTGCAAATCGGTGAAGATAACGCCTTGTGCAGCAAGCTCAGGCGCGAGACGGACATAGGCAGCACTCGAATTCCGTTGAATAATCAGGCTGCCTTCCTCCTGATCCTTAATCAAGGCGGCAATGGAAACAGGTGCTTCGCTAAGGGCCGTAATGGCTTGGCCTGCCTTGTAGCTTCCATAGTTATTTACATTCCAGCGGTCAATCCGCGTTTTTTCCAGTTTCGGCAGTGCAAGCCCTACGGCCAGCTCCAGTGCCTTCAATCGGCTGATCTTCAGCCATTCCGGTTCGCCGCTACTCTGCGACAACTCACTGAGCAGTTGTGCATCCACCGGAAGAATGGTTTGCGTCGTCATAAGTGATTTCCTCCTTCCTGGCGTCTCTTAAGCTTCTTGTCCTACCGTCTCGTCTTCAATGCCAAGCTCTTCCTTCACCCATTCATAACCTTCTGCTTCCAAGCGTTCTGCGAGTTCAGGGCCACCGGATTTCACGATCCGGCCCTGCATCATCACATGAACGAAATCAGGCTTGATGTAATTAAGCAGGCGCTGGTAGTGTGTAATTACCAGGAAGCCGCGTTCCGGACTGCGCATAGTGTTGACGCCTTCGGCAACAATCTTAAGCGCGTCAATATCAAGACCGGAGTCAATTTCGTCAAGGATGACGATTTTGGGGTCCAGCATCATCATTTGAAGAATTTCATTGCGTTTCTTCTCACCGCCGGAGAAACCTTCATTCAAGTAGCGGTGCAGGAACTCAGGGTTCATATCCAGTTCCTTCATCTTGGCTTCCATCAGACGGATGAAGCGGATCAAGGAGATTTCGCTTCCCTCTTCACGGCGAGCGTTAATTGCACTGCGCAGGAAGTCAGAATTCGTAACACCGCTGATTTCGCTCGGATACTGCATAGCCAGGAACAAACCGGCGCGCGCCCGTTCATCCACCGCCATCTCCAGCAGGTCTTCGCCTTCCAGCACGGCAGTACCTTCCGTAACCTCATACTTGGGATGGCCCATCAGAGCCGAAGCCAGCGTACTTTTACCAGTACCGTTCGGTCCCATGATGGCGTGGATTTCGCCGCCTTTCATTTGAAGGTTAATCCCCTTCAAGATTTCCTTTCCTTCAATCGACGCCTTCAGTCCTTCAATGACAAATTCTGCTGCCATAATTAATATTCCCTCCACTCATCAATTTGCGAAATCAGAAAGTTGTATTGTAACAGGGTGTCCCTGATTGCCAGCACAATTAGATTTTTTATCACATTAAAATAATTATAAATTGAATCATAGTGATTATCAATGATTCTCATTAATTTTATTACAAAGAATATTTTTTTACAAACATCTCTTTGCATTTGCCCATATGTTTCCAGCAAGACAAAAATAAAGCCTCCGCGCGGGAGGCTCATCTGTTATCGTACTTGCGACTGTTGGCTAAAGGACGGTCAGGCCAGGAATGTACGCAGCATCCACTGACTTTTCTCCAGATCGCTGCGGATTTTGATGAATAGATCGGCGGTTGGGTGATCGCTGGTCTGCTCCGCCAGTTCAATGCCATCTGTAAGCTCTTCAACTACGGTAGCGAAGTCTTCGATCAGCGACTGGACCATACCGCGGGCGTCCTCTTTACCGGTAGCTTCCTGAATGGAGGCAAGCTCCAAATATTCTTTTAGAGTAGCTGCCGGACTGCCCTTGATGCTCAGCAGGCGTTCAGCCACCTCGTCCATTTTGAGTGTAATATCATCATACAGCTCTTCAAATTTCACATGCAGGGTGAAAAATTGCTCCCCTTTTACATACCAGTGAAAATTATGAAGCTTAACGTACAGCACATTCAAATTGGCAACCTCACGGTTAAGGACTTGCTCCAGTGAAGTGGCACTAACTTTTTTAGTTGTTTTAGACATAAATAATCCCTTCCTTATCCATAATTTAGCCGGCTGCTAGTCATGGTCCGGCAGCAGTTGTCTATATTGGAATTACCCTTTTGCATACAAGTCGAAACAAATATCCTTATGCAGGGGTTATTTACATAGGATGATCCAAGACAGAATTCCTTATGCTTACTTAGATATATATATTTAATGAAAGACAAAGTAAAAAGAGGCCCGGAACGGCCCCTTTTACCTTCATCGGAATAAGCGTAAGACCGGTCCTTACGCCATGAAGAGAAGGGCCTCGGCCCCGGTCATTCCCGGTACAATCCCAAGCTTCTCTGCTTCATGGGTCACAGACTCCAGCGGAGCGGCAAGCAGCTCAGGCAAGGTACGCACACCCACCGCACGGGCGGCAATAATCTGCCGGTCGCTAAGCTTCTGGTTAAGCAGGCCCACATCAAGCGCCCCGCACATGATATAGCCCCGGCTTGTGTTGATTGACAGCAGCGTTGTTTTGGGAAGTTTTACTTCAACGCCAACAAATGTATGATCGCCTACAGTAATAGGCTCGATTGTAACCATTTTGCAATACCTCCTATTTTCTCATTCCCCGCCCTGCACGATTTATTTGTATGCTCCAGAGCTGGTCAGGGTGTGAAGGATGGGCCTCATTCCAAATAAAATGAGGACTATAGTCCCTTTTTCAATTGTCGAGGTATATGCTTATTGGTTAATTAATGGTATAGTTTATATACTTTAATAATTTGTTTTGAATTGTGTCTAACGACAAAGCTGGGGGATATATGGACAAGAAACTACAATACACGGACGGCAATTATTTATTTAACGTCGACATCTTGATTAATGCCCGTACTAACCCGCTTGCACTGCAATATCTTCTTGAAATGTTGAACAGCAGCGACAAAATCACCGATTTCAACATTAACTCAGGACTTGAGCTAGGAAGAACGATTGACACCCTCCTCCGTTCTGCAAAGCTTGCTCTGAATCAAGAGCCGGCACCTGCAGCTCAAGTTCCACTTAAATTGCCAGTGAAGCAGGCGGACAAGCAGACAGAACTGCCTGCACCTAAAAGCCCCCCTAAAGACACCCCAGGGGAATCCCCTGCGGATGCATACGGAAAAATCAGACTATACATCCAGAACAACCAACTGGTCAGGCTACGGACCAACCGCCAAGGCAAGCAGTTATCCATGCCCTGCCGGATCCTGAATTTCGATGAAGCGGCCAATTCGATAAGCGTCTACCATGTTGACGAGAAGCACGTGTACACCTTTAAGCTCAATGAAATTGATGAATTTTTGTAAAAGGACAGCTAGAATACACAAACAGACAAGCACCTGCCCAGGACTATTTCCCTTGGTAGGTGCTTGTCTTATTTGGTGAGCATACAGTCTTCAATTTTTACGGGAAAAGGCTTCGATGGCCAGGCAAATCCAGCCGGCAATAAAGGACACACCGCCGAGAGGGGTAATTGCACCAAGAACCTTGATCCCCGTGATACTCAGTACATACAGGCTGCCGGAGAACAAAATGATCCCCAGAGCAAGCAGCCGTCCCGCCCAGAGCAGCCGTGGGCTTTCGCCCCATTGTCCGGCAGCAAGGCCGATAAGAATCAAGCCTAGCGCATGAATCATATGATAATGCACACCGGTCTCGTACACCTGAAGGTAATCCTCACTAATCACCGTTTTGAGCAAATGCGCTCCGAACGCGCCTATCGCCACAGACAGCATGGCCAGCAAGGCTCCCCAGGCTATAAATCTTCGTTGCATGGATATGCAGCTCCTTAGTATTGGACTTTCCTTATCTTAACTTATAGGCACCGCTTATTTCCAGCGCAGAGCATTAGGGAACTTTTTGCAGACAAGGCTTGCATTTGCCTCTGTCTTATGGAAAAGTGGATAATGTAAAATTATTCATCTAATCTATTAAGGAGCGCCGCCAATGGAAGAACCTAACAAATATGCTCTCAAACATTCGGGACCCGGCATTGCTTCATTCGTAATTGCCCTGGTTACAATTATCGGTTACATTATCACCTTTGTATCCGTAGGCGTTCAGGCTTCTTCAATTCTGAATGAGAACAACCAGTTCCTCTCCGACTCCGCTAAGACAATTATGTACCTTGGACTATCCGTGCTTATCCTTGCAGCGGTCAACGTAATCGGGGGCGTCATCGGCATTATCGGACTTACCCTGCGCAGCCGCCGCAAGGTATTCGCAATCATCGGCACCATTATTAATGGTGTCATCCTCCTGCTGTTCATGCTGATGATTGCGACTGTTCTGGTAAATGCAGGCTCCGCATAATTCATAACGTTGCGGATATCACGGCTGCGACACAAGGACCGTTCCCGATAACATTTGGAAGCGGTCCTTTGTATTTCATAGTTTTACTGGCTGCGGGCGTGTCAAAGAGTCATCCGTCATCAAGACCGGCGACATTGCCAGGTTCGGCATCGTTGTTGCCAATAGCGAAAATCCCGCCGAGGGAACGATAAGATCTGTTCGAACAACTATACACTCATTAAAGAAGAAATCAGTGAATAAGTCAGTTCACATATCCCCCATCCCCATGAATATACTTTAGTTACAACCTGCCTCTTCAGTTACCGCTTGTGCCTGTACCGATTTATATTCCTTGGGAGGTGGTCACCCTGCCGCAATCATCCGGTCATTATGCATTTGTTGTATCGAAAGAAGACTGGTCCCTTCACCGCAAAGGCCATCAGGATCAGGAGCGCCATCAGCAGAAAGTCAGAGAAGCCATTAAGGATAATCTGCCCGACCTCGTTACCGAAGAGAACATTATTATGTCTGACGGCAAGCAAATCGTGAAGGTGCCGATCCGCAGTCTGGATGAGTACCGGATTATCTACAACTTCCGCAAGCAAAAGCATGTCGGTCAAGGAGACGGCGACAGCCAGGTGGGAGACGTGCTCGGGCGTGATTCCCAGTCAGCCCAGCCGGGCAAAGGCGACAAAGCCGGTGATCAGCCGGGCCAGGATACAGTAGAAGCGGAGGTGGATCTGGAGGATCTGGAGGATATTCTGTTCGAGGATATGGAGCTGCCGAATCTGGTCCCCAGGGAACAAGAAGAAATTGAGGTCAAGTCCATCGTCTTCAACGATATCCGCAAGAAAGGCATGATGTCCAACATCGACAAGAAGCGGACCCTGCTTGAGAACCTGCGGCGGAACGCCAGCAATGGCAAGCCCGGCATCCACAGCATCAGCCCGGACGATCTGCGCTACAAAACCTGGGATGATATCATGGTACCTCATTCCAATGCGGTCATTATTGCGATGATGGACACCTCAGGCTCTATGGGCACTTTTGAAAAATATTGCGCCCGCAGCTTCTTCTTCTGGATGACCCGCTTTCTGCGCCGCCAGTACGAGAAGGTCGAGATTGTGTTCCTGGCTCACCATACGGAGGCGAAGGAGGTCAGCGAGCATGATTTCTTCACCCGCGGCGAGAGCGGGGGAACCATCTGCTCCTCAGCCTACCAGAAGGCACTGGAGATTATCGACAGCCGTTACCCGCCATCCAAATACAATATTTATCCGTTCCATTTCTCCGACGGCGACAACCTCACCTCAGACAACGAGCGCTGTGTGAAGCTGATCGGCGAGCTGCTGAAGCGGAGCAACATGTTCGGCTATGGCGAAGTCAATCAATACAACCGCAGCAGCACCTTAATGTCCGCCTACCGCCACCTCAAGCAGGAGCAGTTCATGCATTATGTGATCAAGGATAAGAAGGAAGTCTATCAGGCGCTGAAGACCTTTTTTGGCAAAAAGCACACTGTGCAGTAAGAAAAGACCTCTACCCGGAAAGGTGGAGGTCTTTTGCTGCGGGTATTCTTTTGAACAATATGGACAGTTATTCGTATGACAGTTATTCGTCACTTAATAAAAGCTCACCATGCAGCACAGTATCCCCCTTGTTATCCAGATACCATTTGCCATCGGAGGCCTTGACAACCGATTTAAGATAATAAAATAGTTCTAGCACTGAACTCGTATCATCCTTGTCACGGACAGTATAAACAAAATAGACTGTGGCCTTATTCGGTCCATATGAGACAAGGGTCGCCTGCTTCTTGGTATACTCCAGCTCGTGTTTGAGAAAGTTGTATTCCAGCAGCCGCTTGACCTGATCTTTGCTCAGATTCAGATTGGTATAATGCGCTTCAGGAGAGCGATCCACCGCCATCAGTGCCAGTGCATCCTCCTCGTTCATTGCTTGTAAATATTTATCAAGCAATGTATAAATGGCTGCCTTGCCGGCATCCGGAACAGCCGCTCCCTTATTGGCAAGGGAGAGATCATCGGGAGACTCTGCTTCAATCCGGTAGACATCCAGATTTTTATGAACGGCATCATAATTCATTCTGATATTGGAGGCAGCATTGAACAAATGATTTATAACCATTACATCGGCTCCTGAACCCAGTATCATTGGAGCAGCTTTACTGTAGGTAAATTCACGTCCGTTAAGAAAGGTCTTCCCCGATTTAAGGTCAATCTTGTAGGAAGTATCCCCCGAATCTGCTGTGATCACCTTTTTGGCCGCATCGTAATTGAACTTGAATCCCAAAGCCAGCACAACACTGCGGAACTCGATGTACACTCTGCCCCCTTGCACGATAGGAGCCGCCTTCGGATGGATTTCCTCGCTCTGGACGAAGACACGGATCTTCTTCACGTTTGATGCCGCTGCGGAGGCTGCTGCCGGACCTAAAGACATAACCGTCAGAATGAAGGTCAGAAAGAATACTGCAATCTTATTCGTATTTAATTTCTTCATCTTTAATTTCTTCATTAAATACCTTATACCCCCATTATAATTAAAATCCCCCTTTCTACTTTATCGGCAGCTTCCATTAATTAATTTGAAGTCCTAATTAACCTTCTCGCGGTCCTTGCCCTTGTCGGATTCACCGGCGTTTTTGTTCGCCGCTTCACGGTCCAGCATCATCTCGTCCACTGTCTTCACCTTCAGCCGCGCTGCCCCGGCATTACCCGCCTGTGTCGGCACAAGGTTACCGGAAGCAAGGCGCGTCTTGGCTTCTGCAATCGCTTCGCCGTATTGCGGCAGCCACTGCTCTCCGGCTACCAGCATCTCATCGACCATCTGCCAGATCTCCTTCGGATTGCAGACTGCACCGACGAGCGGGTCCATCATAAAGGCCTGACGCAGCAGCTTGTCATCGCCATGCACCGCAGCCTCAACAGCCAGTCGCTGAACCGAGATACTGGCATTGCACACGGCAGCGGGACCAAGCGGCAGCTCACCGACGAGCGGCATCGAAATACCGTTATGATCGGCATAACCCGGCGCTTCAATGACGGCATCCTCCGGCAGATTGGCAATAACCCCGTTGTTGATTACATTGAAATGCCCTCTGTACACCCGTCCTGTCTCCAGTCCTTCAATAATGTACGAGCCATGCTCCTCTCCCCGGTTCTCAGATGTATATTCCAGCGCGGGGTCCTTCATCCAATTGGGAAAATCCGTCTCGAACCAGTTGCGGCCCTCCGTGCAGACCCGCAGGTAGCCGCCCGTTTCGCCGTTGATCCAGCTTCCCAGGTCAATCCAGTCCATGATCTCGCCGCTGCGCTTGCGGTACCACGGCACATACTCGCTGAGATGGCCGTTCGACTCGGTGCTGTAATAGCCGAAACGGCGCAGCATATCAATCCTAACCTTTTCCGTCCGGCTGAATTCCGGGTGCTTCTCAAAGGCTTCGAGCAGGCCGGCCGTCAGATCCTTTCCGTTAATCTTCGCGGAAATATACCAGGTCTGGTGATTGATCCCGGCACAAATAATATCCACCCCGGATTTCTCCAGCCCGTAGACCTCGGCAATCTGCTGATGCCCATGCTGCACCCCGTGACATAAGCCAATCGTGTGCACTCCGCCGTATTTGTTGCAAGCCCACGTCAGCATCGCCATCGGATTCGAGTAATTGAGCAGCAGCACATCCGGCGCAGCCATCTCGCGGATATCCCGGCAAATGTCCAGCATTTCCGCGATCCCGCGCTGTCCGTACATAATGCCTCCAGCGCATAAGGTATCGCCTACACACTGGTCCACACCGTACTTCAGCGGAATGTCCACATCGGTTGCAAACGCCTCCAGCCCTCCCATACGGATAGTGCAAAATACGTACTTGGCATCCTTAAGTGCTGCTCTGCGGTCCGTTGTCGGCTGAATCTCAATCTTCAGGCCATTCTCCTTAATATCACGCTGGCACAGCTCGGTGACCATTTGCAGATTATGAGCATTAATATCCATGAACGAGACTTCAATTTCCTTGAATTCCGTTACAGTCAAGAGATCGCGCAGCAAACCTCTGGTGAATCCAATACTGCCCGCCCCGATAAAAGCTACTTTAAATGACATACCATCTGCCTCCCAATGAATGAATTGTTCCTGTCCATTGTAGCAAGGAGGCTGAAGTAAGCGTAGCCAATATCATGACCAATTCAGCAGCAAGCTGTCAACAATCCTCACCTTTCTTCGGGTTCCGGCTGATTATCCGCCCAAGAAAAGCGCTCCACCGAATTCCGGTACTCCACCGGAGTGCAGCGGGCATACTTCTTGAACAGGAGGTGAAAATACTGCCGGCTGCTGATGCCGACATAATCGGCGATTTCCGCCACGGGAATTTCGCTTTGCCCCAGCAGCATCCGGGCCTTCTCCATGCGCAGCATGTTCAGATAATCCGTCAGCGTCCGTCCGGTATGCCCGCGAAAGATCCGGTGCAGGTAGCCGGGATGAAGGTTCACCTCGGCCGCAACCTCCTTGACCTGGATACTTCGGTCATAGTTCTGATGCAGAAATTCAATTGCCCGCCGCACGTAGAGCTGAGACGGCTGCTGGCTCGCCTGCAGTTGTTCGCGCCGCAGCCTGGACAGGCGCAGCAGCAGCTCGGAGAACAACAGCGGAATCATCATTCCGCCATGTCCGCCGCCTTGTCCGTCTCCGTCGATGCCGTGCCGGTCCAGCTCCAGCACCAGCGACTTCAGCACATGAAACACCTCTTCCGGGTCCGATAACACCAGACTCGAAAAGGGCTCCTGCAGCAGTGTTTCAAGGTCGGCTTCCTCGCTAGCGAGACTGCGGATGGAGGGGGCCGCGCCCGCATATGCCGTGAAGCCGAATTCGACATTCAGCATCCGGCAGGCTGCTCCCTCCTCCACAATCAGCCGGTGGGGGACATTGGCATCAAGCATAATCAGCTCCCCCCGCTTCAGGCGGAAGCGCTCCTCCGCATCCGCACTCTGCCGCACATCGACCACACAGCTCCCTGAGATCAGGTACATAATTTCCGTTGAGTTATGCTGATGGTAGGCCATCGTATACGGATTCCACTGCTTATAATAGTAGGCAAAAAAATGCGGACCATACTCTCCGTCCAGCAAAGCCTGCTGGAACAGGCTTCCGTTCATTTCCGGCAAGGAAGTCCCCTCCTCTCTGTCAGCAAGATATTCATGTCCAATCAGTATACGACAAGTGTATCCCTTGAGCCTTTCCGGGACAAGTTTACCCCTGAAATGAAACCATCGACTGCTTCAGCTCCTCAGCCAGCGCCTCCAGCTTGCCGGACAAAGCCACGAGTTCCTCGCTCACAAGGAACTGCTGCGAGGACATTGAAGCCACTTCCTGCGTGGAAGCGCTGGTCTGCTGCACAACCGCTTGGACACTGGACATGGATTCTCCGAGCAGTTGCTGGCACTCCGTCAGCTCCGTGATGGAAGTCAGCGACTGCCTCAGATTGCCGATGAAATGCTCCATTTCCGCCCGGACGCTCTCAAATATAATAGAAGATTCCCGGACGGAGGAAATCTGATTACGGAACAGCGGAGCTGTCTCGCCTACGGCCTGAACCGTTTTTTCGATATGGCTGCTGATCTCTTCCGTAATCCGCGATACCGACGCAATAGATTCATTGGACTCGTTCGCCAGCCCGCGGATTTCGTCGGCGATAACAATAAACCCTCTCCCGGCAGCCCCGGCTCTCACCGCTTCTATTGAAGCATTAAGCGCCAGGATATTCGTCTGCTTGTTGACGGCGATCATCGGCGCGAGAATGCTGCGGATCAGTTGCGTGCTTTCTCTGAGCCTTATCGAATTCTCCTGGATCAAATCCATCATCTTCACCGTGGATTCGCTCTGGGCGACCAGTGTCTTCATCCTGTCAGCTCCCTGGTCGCTGACAGCAATCACCTGTTCTGCCGAGGTGTTCATTACTGTATTGATCTCTGCCACTTCGCCAATCCGGAGGCTCATCATTTCCACGCTGCGGTTGCTGCTCTCGGCCTCTGCCGCCAGGCTGGCCGCTCCCCCGGCAATCTCGCCGGTCGCCGCCGCCACCTCTCTGGCATGGGCAGAAATGGCACTGGACGCGCTCACTAGCTGCTCCGAGGTGACCAGAACCTCTGACGCCGAGCGCCCGCTCTGGCCGGCCAGCCGGGAAATCTGCTCCATCATTTTGTTGAAGCTGTGCCCGAGCCGTCCAATCTCATCCTGCCCCTTGAAATTTGTACGCACCTGAAGATTGCCCTGCTCGCCCTCTTCCATAAGCCGAACCAGCTTGCCGAGCGGCCGGCCGATCAGACGCACCAGAATGTAGCCGATTAAGAACGCAATCACAACCGCCGCCAGCACCACCAGTAAAGTAATGTACAGCAGCCTGTCCGCAGATTTGGTAAAATCGCTTACCGGTGCATACCCCATCAGCGTCCACTTCGCTGTAGCAAGGTGCTGATAGACTACTAGCTGCGGCGTCCCCTGCTCGTTCCCGGCAGTAAAGGACATCTTCTTCGCTGCTGCCGGTTTTTCTTCTGCAGGCTTTATGTACGAAGCTTGTCCAAGCAGGGCATTGTCTGCGCCATATACAATACTTCCCGCAGGATCGAGTATACGGATTTCGCCGGATTGCCCGATATGCAGATTGGACAGGACATCTGTGAGCGCTTTGCCTTTAATCTCAATCAGCATATAATACTCCGCTTCGGGATGCTCGATATTCCGCAGCAGCCGGCCCATCGTCAGGGAGGATTGGTCATACACATCGAAGAAGCCTTTGGCCCGCACCGGAAACCAGACCGGCTGTCCCTTGACTGCGTCAATCTGCTTCACTCTTGCGAGGATTCCCTCATCGCTGCGGACGGCGCTGATGCCTGTCGATTTGTAAGACTCGGCGTCCACCAGGCTCCTCGAGACCAGCCGGATGCCGAGCAGCCGCTCATCGGAGCCCTTAACCGAGTCCAGCTTGCGGCGAATCCGGTCTTCCGCCGCCACCTTTGCCACTGTCCCGGTTCCTGAACCCTTTACCGTTTCCATATCCGCTTTTAATGCAGAATCCACAGCAAATTGCCTTGAGAGTGCTTCATATTCTGCAAAGAGGAAATCCAGCTTGTCCGCCGCCTGCACAATCGACTGGGAGGACGCCGCCGCAACCTTATCCGTGATGATTCCTTTGGCGACAGAATACGAGGTCAAGCCCAGGACGGAGGACAGCAGGACAGTGGTACAGAATAATATGACGAACAATTTGACGCCTACCGATCTAAAGCTAATATGTAGCGGCCTTTTCATTGTTCTCTCTCCTCACCTAAGCAGAAACGGCTTAGCCGTCCTTTAAGGGAACGGTACCGTTTCAGCTAGAAATAGAAAGGTACAGCCCTCAGTAGACCACAAAAGGCTGTACCCTGTTTTTCATTGATGCAGGAACGAAATTTTATCCCTTGCTTGCGCCCGCGGTTAAGCCGTCAACGAGCAGCCGCTGCAGGAAGCCAAACAGAATCATAATCGGTACGGAGATCAGCACAGCCCCCGCTGCGAATAGTGTGAAATTGGAATTCTGCATCGTATTCACCATATCCCACATCCCGACAGCGACGGTCCAGTTCTCCTTGGAACGCAGAATCAGCTTGGCAAAGATGAAATCCACCCAAGGGCCGACGAATTGGGTCAACGCCATATAGGTGATCATCGGGCGGGACAGCGGAAGAATAATCCGGGCAAAAATCCCGAAATTGCTCGCTCCGTCAATACGCGCCGCTTCATCCAGTGAACGCGGAATCGTGTCGAGAAAACCTTTGGCAATCAGCGTACCGCCGAGCGGCGCTCCTGCCGCATAGACGATAATCAGCGCCAGATGCTTATCCAGCAGATTGAACTGATTGAGCAGCAGATAGATCGCAATCATACTCATGAAGCCAGGGAACATCCCGAGAATGAGCAGTACCGACATGGTAGTCTTGCGGGTTTTGAAGCGAAATCTGGATAGCGCATAACTGGTCAGGAGGGTCAGCACCACACCGATCAGCATAGAGAATACGGCGATCTTAAGTGTATTCGCATACCAGGTCCCGAACATATAAATCGGTGAAGTGAACAGTTCCTTGTAGTGCGCTAACGTGAAGTGTTCGGGAATCAGCGTTTTGCTGTATAGAGATTTGCCCGGCCGGAAGGATGCCAACAGAATCCAAAGTGCCGGATAGATTGCAGCAATCGCCAGCGCAACCAGAACGATGTAACTGAGGCTCAAGCGAACAATGCTCGCAAGCTTGCGTTGAGTGATCATTGAATCATGTCCTCCTCTTGGAATGACTTGGTCCGGCGGTAATTGTACAGGGAGAACCCGGCTACAATGATGAAGAGTATAATGCCTATTGCGGAAGCCATATTATTTTTGTTCTGATCCAGTGTCAGCTTATACAGCCAGGTTACCAGCAAGTCCGTTGATCCGGCGTACTGGTAATTTCCGTTGACCGGATTGCCTCCCGTCAGCAGGTAGATTGCATTAAAGTTGTTGATATTGCCGGCAAATTGCATAATCAGCGTAGGTGCAGTGGAGAACAGGATCATTGGAAGTGTAACAATGCGGAACTTTTGATAATTGGTGGCCCCATCCACTTCGGCCGCCTCATACATATCACGCGGAATTGTAGTCAGCACACCCATAATCAGCAGCATGGAGACTGGAATCCCTACCCACATATTAACGACAATAACCGTTGCCTTGGCCCAGATCGGATCAGTTAACCACGGCAGATCGCCCAGTCCGAAGTAGCCCAGATATTGGTTGATCGGACCGAACTGCCCGTTGAACAAATTGCGCATCAGCAGCAGTGATATCATCTGCGGAATTGCATAAGGCAAAATAAGAATCAGTCTCCATAGACCCTTGAAACGGATGCCTTTTTGATTAATCAGCAGAGCGACAAGCATCCCGCCAAAATAAGTCGTTACGGTTGACAGAACCGCCCAGATAATCGTCCAGGTAAGTACCCCATAAAAGGTGTGGCTCCAGGATTTAAGAACAAGCAAATTACGGAAGGTTTCAAAACCGACCCAATCCACCAGCCTCGCCGGCGGGATATGATCCGGTGCGGCGTAGTTGGTAAAAGCCAGCATGATCATAAAAATAATCGGCATGATGGTGAAGAACAAAATACCGAGACCCGGGAGGAGCAAGAAGCTCTGGGCAAACTTGTAATCCAGAATATATCGCACGGATTGTTTGAATGTATTCGACGGACAACCGGCTTCGCGTTCTTCTCCGGTCTTATAAGCATCCCTAATATTCATATACCAGGCAATCAGGAACAACACGAAGAACAGCAGTGTAATCAAGCTTTGAATCAGAATAACGATGGAATGGTCCCCGGGAACCATTTTCGCGATTCCCTTTACCTTTTCCAAATGGCTTGGAGTGTCTCCGAGTGAAGTGATGCCCCAAAAAGCTCTTCCCAAATTAGCAATAAAATAGGACAAGGCCGTAGCCTCTAAGGCAATAAAAATAAGTCCCTTAATGAATTGGCGATTATATATTTGTCCCAATCCCATGAAAATAGTCGACAGTATTGCGGCCCTGCTGCGGTGTCGCTGCATTTCCCTTCCATTCTCCTCTCCGCGTGGAATTCAGGAAACCGCCCGCCGCTTCCAGCGGCGGGCGAATTGACTCCACTGTGTGCTAGTGGTTTGCTGCTTGAAGATAGCTGTTATTTAGCAGTTGCACCGTTATTGAGGTCTTTGATCTGCTGTACAGCTTTGTCCATAGCCGCTTTAGGATCAGCATTGTTATCCCAAATTTCCGGAAGGGCCGCATTCACAGGGCTCCATACATTGCCCATCTCAGGAATGGACGGCATTGGCTGGGAGTTCTTGGCCTGCTCTGCAAAAGCGGAGATGAACGGATCGCCTGTAATCTGCGCATCCTTCAGCGCTTCGTTGTTGGTTGGAATCGAGCCGATTAATTTGTTGAGCAGAAGCTGTGCATCCTTGGTCGAAGCAAAGTGCGCATACAGCTTAGCTGCATTCGGATATTGGGAATAGGCATTGACACCGAAGATTTTGATCCCCGAGAAAGAGATTGCCGTTTTGCCGTCAATCGTTGGAATTGGAGCAACACCCAGTTTATCCCCGAGCGCTTCTTTGTAGGCTGCAAGCTCCCAAGGACCGGTCATATCCATTGCAACATCGCCGGAACTGAACAAGCTGCGTTTAATGTCGGCGCTGATATCACCGCTCTTGATTGGCAATGCTTCCTTCAATTTGACGAAAGTCTTCAGACCTTCAATGGCACCTTCGTTGTTCAAGCCGATGTCGTCTTTGTCAGTGCCGTCTTTGCCGAACAGGTAGCCGCCCGTAGTGGCAATGAAGGGATAACCAAAGTACATGTTGCCAACTTCCCACATAATGCCGTATTTGTTCTTGGCTTTGTTCGTGAACGTTTTGCTGAAGGCAATAACGTCATCGAATGTTTTCGGAGCTTCTTTAACCAAGGATTTGTTGTAATAGAGCGCATAGGTTTCTGCCGCTCTTGGGTAGCCGTACAGCTCGCCGCCGAAGGAGGAGCCCACAATGGAAGCTTCGGTGTTGTCGGCTTTGGTCTGTTCTGCGAAGATATCATTTGGCAGCAGCAAGCTTGCACTTACAGCTTTACCGAGATTGTCATGCGGAATCAGGACTACGTCCGCTGCCAGGCCGGAAGGACCATCCTGAGTCAGCTTGCCTACCTGATCCGGCGGTGCAACCTCTTCAATTTTCACTGGAACATTATATTTGGCTGTGAATTGTTTCGCGATTTCTTCGGCAAAAGGTCTTTCCTCTTTACTCTCCCATACGAGCAGGGAAGCGCCTTCTTCCGGTGTGATTTCAGCGGCTGCTGTAGCATTGCCCGCCGGTGCGTTTGTGGCTGCCGAATTATCTGTGGCTGTCGCATTATCCTTTGGCGCGTTCGTTGCCGCAGCATTCCCTCCATTGTTGTTGCCCGAGCTGCACGCCGTAATGGATGCTACCATGGAGAACGCTGCGGTGAGAACCATAAGCTTTTTCAAATTCATTGCATAAACCCCTCCCAATTATTGTATCTCGCTTTGTTGCTGCGGCTGTCCCAAAAGTTGCGCAAACGATTTCAGGAGAGTCAAAAAAAATGTATGTTTTTCTGAATAACCCTTCCTGTATACGCTTCAACAAGTTATGGAAAGCGCTTCATTCCTAAATTCATAATACAACAGTAAAACGGATTGTAAAAACGTTTGCACATAGTGTATTTGATCAAATTACGTTAATTAAGAAAAAAAACAAACCATTATCTCCCTATTTCGCAGGAAATCTCTTACTTTCTTTAGTTTTCATTAATTTGTCCTCGATTTTCCATTTATTTTCATTTATTATTTCATAAAAGATTGATTTTCATAACATTTCACTCCTTTTCCGCAAGAGAAAACCGGTTTTCCGTCATGCGGCATTTTGTGCAATTGTTTGAACTAAAGTATTGAACGCTAAATTATTCCGTGCTATAATCCAAAACATTATAAGCGGCCTGCCTGCTTCATTAACAAACAACTAAAAGGCACTGTTACTTCAAAAAAAGGTACAACCTCGGACAAGCTACCCGGCGGCGGTTGTGCCTATTTGTTATGGACACAGAGCAAGCCTGCTGATCCAGCCCAAGGACTCGCCCTGCAATGCCTCCGAACCGGTTTTGCTTGATGTTGTTCAGGTTGCTTATGCTCACAAAACTAAGTGAATGCTTCCGAAGCAAGTTTTGCCGGGTGTAATACCAGGAAGTGTCGCTAACAAAACTTTTAGGAGGAATCATCAATGTTATTGGAAGCTGTCTACCACCGCCCGCGTTTGAACTGGTCTTATGCCTATGATCATGACACGATTCATCTGCGCCTGCGCGCCAAAAAAGGGGATTTAACCGAGGTCTTCGCCTGGGCCGGCGATAAATATGCCTGGGATGCCACCAAAGAGCTGATCCCGATGACGCTGTTCACCTCTGACGCGATGTTCGATTATTGGGAATGCTCCTCGGTGCCTCTGTACCGGCGGCTGAAATATGGTTTTCTGCTGCAAAAAGGGCATGAACGGATCTGGATGACCGAAAGTGATTTCCAGACAGAGCGCCCGGCGAATCCGAACCGGCTGTTTGAATTCCCGTACATAAACCGCGGGGACGTATTTACTCCGCCAGCCTGGGTGAAGGACGCTGTTTTTTATCAAATTTTCCCTGAACGGTTCGCGAATGGCGACGCCAGTCTGAATCCGGCAAATGTACAGCCCTGGGGCGATACGCCTACACCGGTGAATTTCTTCGGCGGCGACCTGCAAGGGGTCATGGACCATCTGGATCATTTAAGCGAGCTTGGCATTACCGGCATCTATTTCACACCGATCTTCACCGCCACGACCAACCACAAATATGATACGGAAGACTACATGACGGTTGATCCGCATTTCGGTGATGTACAGACGCTGAAAAAGCTGGTCGCCGCCTGCCATGAACGCGGTATCCGCGTGCTGCTGGACGCTGTATTCAACCATTCCGGCCGCACCTTCGCCCCGTTTGTAGATGTGCTGGAGAAAGGCGAAGCGTCCCAGTACAAGGACTGGTTCCATATCCGCGAGTTTCCGCTGCAGGTGGTGGACAGCATTCCAACCTACGATGCTTTTGCCTTCGAGCCGCTGATGCCGAAGCTGAATACCGAGCATCCCAAGGTGAAGGAATATTTGCTTAAGGTAGCCGAGTATTGGATCACCGAGGTGGGTATCGACGGCTGGCGGCTGGATGTGGCGAACGAGGTGGATCATGAATTCTGGCGCGATTTCCGCAAAGTTGTAAAACGTGCGAATCCCGAGGCCTATATTCTGGGTGAAATCTGGCATGAATCAGCCCCTTGGCTGGAGGGCGATAAATTCGACGCGGTGATGAACTATCCGTTCACCGATGCTGTGCTCGATTTCTTCGTCTACTGCGCACTTGATGCCGAAGGCTTCGCCAACGCGATCGGCAAGCAGTTGTCACGTTACCCGCTGCAGGCCAGCGAGGTTGCCTTCAATCTGCTGGACAGCCACGACACAGCGCGACTGTTAACTGTGGCCGAAGGGGACAAGAACAAGATGAAGCTCGCTGCCTTGTTCCAGTTCACCTTCATGGGCACGCCTTGTATTTATTACGGCGATGAAATCGGCATGGACGGCGAAGGCGATCCGGGCTGCCGCAAATGCATGGAGTGGAATCCCGAGAAGCAGGACCGTGAGCTGTTCAGCTACTACCGCAAGCTGATCGAGATCCGCGGCAATCATCCTGCGCTCCGCACCGGTGCCTTCACCTTCCTGGAAGCCGGACGGCAGGGCAGCAAGCTGGCCTATGAGCGCCGGCTGGGCGATGACATTATTGTGGTGCTCATCAACACAGAAGAAACCGCCCAGACCTTCCGCATCGACGTGGAGGACCGCAACTGGGAGAACCTGCTCACCGGCGATTCACTGCTCGCTGAGCGCGGCAAGCTGTCGCTCAAGCTGCCCGCTTACGGATTCGCAGTGCTTAAAGCACTGGTGTAGGTGTTAAAAATTTCACAGTACACACAAAAGGCACTCTTCGCGATGAAGAGTGCCTTTTGTGTGATTAGATAGTTAATGCGTACTGCTGTGAAGCAAGCAGGCTCGCTGAGCCATGCCTAATTGCCGAGCAGCTTGTAAATTACCTGGGCGCTTTCGGCCCGGGTCATCCATGCTTTAGGGGCAAACTGGTTGTCCGTTCTGCCCTGCAAGAGTCCAAGCTCCGCAGCGGCACTCACATAAGAAGCCGCCCAGCCGCTGATCCCGGAAGAATCAGTAAACCGCACGCTGCCATTCGCCAGCTCAAGCTTCGTGCCCTGTTTGACCTCCAGCGCGCGGATGGCCATGACAGCCATTTCCTCACGGCTGATTGCAGCATCCGGGGCGAACAGGTCTTGGCTGCGTCCGGCAGCAATGCCCTGGCTGACCGCTGCCGCCACATAGGATGAATACCAGGCACCCGGCTTCACATCAGTAAATGTGGATTGCCCTTCCGCCTTTAGTCTGAGCGCGCGCACGAGCAGCGCGGTAAATTCCGCACGGGTGACGTTGTTCTTCGGCTTGAACTCGGCAGCGGTAACCCCGGTCACGATCTGCTTCGCACTGAGCGATTTGATCGCCGGAGCCGCCCAGTAGGCTGCGGGAACATCCTTAAAGGATTTGCTGACCTCAAGCGCCGCATACTTGCTGAAATGCGTAACCTGAGCTGTAAGCACATCATCTTGCAGTGCACCTCCCGCATAGTCCAATTTACCGTTATCGCCCAGGAAGTAGACACCAAGCAATGCCTTGTCTGGACTTCCCTTCAGCTTGAAGGCAAGTGTAACCGGCTCTGCAAACGAGGTTACCGGAATAACCGTACCGTCTTTGCGGACAACGCTGAGGGCAAGCTCATACACACCAGAAGCAGCCGTCACCGCCGTATTATCCTTGTTCAATGCATCGAGCAGAGCGCTTGATACACTGCCTTGAAGCGGAATTATGCGCAGCTCAATATGGGCACCGTCCGCATCCGCTCCGGTCACTGTCCCTTGCAGATTGCCGAGAACCTTGGCAGGCAGGGTTACAGAAAGCTCCGCGGTTTTGAGCAGCAAATCATTGGTTCCCAGCAACTGCGCAGCCTGAAGCGGGAGCAGAACGGCCTGTTTGCCTGCTGCAATCTCCACTTCCACCTTGCCATCCTTAGCGTTCTTCAGACTGTCCGCACTCACAAGCTGTGTACCCTCAGCAGGAGCCGGTGTTGGTGTAACAGCCGAAGTCGAAACAGGCGCAGGCGTTGGCGTAGCTGTTGGTGTCGGTGTCACCGTAGCTGTAGGCGTTGGCGTTGGTTTCACCGTCGGTGTAGGTGTTGGCGTCGGTGTCACCTTAGGCACTTCCGCCAAAATAACCGTTCCTCCGGCATCCCTGCCCGGCAGCTCAACCGCTATCTTTTGATCCTGCGGTACCGTATAGATTGTGCCGCTGTACTCATCAACAACCACCGTCTGTGCAGCAAAAGGAACCGGAATGCTGGCAGCTACAGCCGCCGTCTTCGTGTTAATGACAGTAACGATGCTCTCGTTGCCGTATTGCTTCGCAAAAGCCAGGTAGCCCAGCTCATCGGAGCCGGCCAGCTTCGTGCGCACGCCTTTGGAATATAGCTTAGAGTACTTGGCGCGGATATTCAGCAGCTTCTGGTAGTGATCGTGAAGTCCCTGCTCCGCTGTAAGCTGATCCCACGGCATATCTCCCCGGTTCTCGCTGAACTCTCCTTTGGACATATCCCCGGCATTTGCCCCGGACCGTCCCAGCTCTTCCCCGTAGTAAATAACCGGCTGGCCTTTGGCCGTGATCTGCAGAGCCGCTGCAATCTTCAGCTTGCCCTTGTCTCCGTCCACGTAATTGGACAGGAAGCCGTTCTCATCATGGCTGCTCAGAAATTGGGCCATCATCTTCGTATTGTCCATTTGTGTTTCCCGGTTCTGCAGATATGCGTCTACATCTCCGATTTTGCCATTCGCAAAATCTCTGGCAGCATTCTTGAAGCCGAAATCCAGCAGACTGTCCATCTGGCCGGACTGCAGATTGCCCCCGTCATTGTCCAGAGTGCCGCCGTAAAATTCACCGACCAGCTTGAACTTTGGATCTATGGCGGTCAACGCATTTTTGAAGGCTTTCCAGGTGGTATCCTCCACATGCTTAACCGTATCCACACGGAAATAATCAATCGTATCGCCACGCTTCGTCCGTGCATTGTCCAGCCAAGCGGTCTGCCAGTTAATCAGCTTCTCGCGCACCGCCGGGTCTTCGGTCTTGAAGTCCGGCAGTCCGGCTAACTCGCCTTTGACCGGATCGGTATCCGCCGATATGCCGTCCGTGCGCAGCATGCCGTCAAACCGCGCTTTGTCCTCAGCCGTTACGCCTGCATAATTGTCCCCTGCCTTCAGACCATAACCGGCGTGGTTGAGCACGACATCCACCATAATCTTAATGCCCTTGTCATGGGCCTTCTCAATCAGCTCCTTGAAGGTCGCCATATCGCCAAGATGCTCGTCAAGCTGCGTGAAATCCTTGGCCCAGTAGCCATGATAGGCATACTGCTTGCCGCCGAAATCAATGCCCTTGTTAAAATCAATATTGTCCACAATCGGCGTAATCCAGAGCGTGTTGATGCCCAGCTTCTGCAAATAATCCAGATTGTCGATCATTCCCCGGAAATCTCCGCCGTGGTAGGCTTCCAGATGTGTTTTATCAACATCGGCGTTATTCGAAGCATCCCCATCCTTGAACCGGTCAGTCAGCGCAAAATAAATCCGCGCTTCATCCCAGTCAAAATCCAGCTTATCATCCGTATACGTTCTTGCTTTCACTTCAACTGCGGCAGAGCCTTTATGCGTATTCCCGTATTGATCAAGCAGGGTAACCGGGATAGTCTTGATTCCCGCCGCCACGCTGTCCTTGACCGCAATCGCCTGTTTCATCAGCGTGGTATCAAGCTTCACCGCGCCTGGTCCGCCAAGGGCGGTCAGATCCATATAGCCGTCCACATAAGACACGTCTTCCGAAGAGGAAGCCTTCACTGTAATCACTGCATTTTCATTCGAGGTGACGGCTTTCGGCTGAACCGCTGCCTCGATGGTGACCTGCGGAATGTGATAGACGGCGGCCGATTCGCCATTCACCGTGTTTTTCTGGTCCGTCAGCTCTTCGGTCACGCCATCCCTGGTAATCAGGAAAGTGTACTTGTACGTGCCTTCCTGCACATTTTTAAGCTGATAGCTGAACCATTCCTTGGCTGCATCGTACTCCATTGGATATGCTGTGCCGTTTATTTTCACCTTCGCTTCGCTGATTGCAGCCATATTGTCACTGCGGAACAGGGCATCGTCCCGATACCGGAAGGTAATGGTTCCGTCTTTCATCACAGGTCCGTTAATGACCGGCTTGATGTCAAGCTCCTTCACCATACTGGTTACAATCACTTTGGTAAAAGCTTCGCCGGCACTCAGCGGGATGTTCCGGTCGTCCGGATAATCCTGCTTCCCGGTATTCCAGTCCGTGCCCTTGCGCAGCACAAAGCCTACACTTGTGGCATTCGGAGCCACCTCAATCAGCACGCTTGCCTTGCCGTCCTTGAAGGTAGTGAAGTCGATCTGATCGTTCTTAACCCCCGTATTCCACACCCAGAGGTTCCAATCCTTATAGTCCTTGTCTTCACGGACGTAAGTGAGCTGAACATAACGCTTGTTGTCTACGGCATCCTTGGTGACTTCAACAGTGATTTTGCTGGAGAGTCCGCCGTAGGTAACGGTAATTGTGGCGGTTCCCGCCTTCATTCCTTGGATCAGGCCCTTGCTGGTCACAGTGGCGATCTCTGGCTTATCCGAGACATAGGCTGCCGTATTCGTCACCGTTCTGGAGCTGCCGTCATCATATTTGGCCGTTATAGCCGTTTGACGGGTGCTGCCAATTTGCAGCTTGTAGCCCGAACTGTCCGCTGACAGGGAAGTCAGGACAGCAGCGGCGGCATCCTTGCGGATAACCACAGCGGTCAAAGGTTCAAGGGTAATGGAATTCGCCGTTAACGTGAAGCCGCTCCGGCCCGCAGCAGGAATTGCCGCATTCCCGGCTTCATCGTTGTCCACAAGCACCTGCCCTCCGGTCAAATCCTCGGAAAGAGTCAGGGTTCTTGCGGTATTGTCCCCGTTCACGAAGACATAATAAAGCCCGGTTCCGTCAGTTGCTTTATTCTTGTAGCCGATCACCAGATCGGTTGCCTTGATCTCCGGTGCGGTGATCAGGCTGACATTTGAGTCCACCAGACCTTTGTCGCCAAGCCGGAAGGCATCGGTCGATTGTCTCAGCTTAATGAGTCCCGAGGTGTAGACTCTGGTTGTATTTTGCACAGGATATTTGTCTTTGTCCGTCGCTTTCGCCCAATCGAACATGTTGACCGCATCCGAAGAATCATAGGAATCGTGAATAAAATAACCAAATGATTTCCCGTCCGCATCCTTCATCTCCGTATACTTCTGTTCGGGCACTCCTGCTGCCTTCCACTGCTTCGTGCGCCCATACTCCTGGCCTGCCTGCAGGAAGGCGGTCCCTTGAGACGTCAGCTCCAGCAGATTGCCGAGCCTGATCCGCTTCTGAATTTCCAGCTCGTTCTCTGCAACCGCCGGGTCCTTCTTAATGGACTGCGCAATGACATCATGCAGCGTCAGATTGTCGTGGGCTTCGATGTAAGGCACGACATCGCCCGGATCATCCGCCGGAATGTTGGAGGGCTGACCCTTGATATTGTTCAGGATTGTAGCGATGGAGCGCGCACCGCCCGTAATGAATCTCGGCTCGCCTTCCGATCCATAGCCGGACTTCAGCTCGTTGCGGAATTCATCGGAGAATACGCCGACGCTGTCCGTCTTATCCATCCACGCCTGATCTGCGCCCTTGCCGGCCAGTGCCGGATCGGAGGCGTCCCCGCCGAAGGTTTTCCAGCCTTCACCGATGAACAGCGCCTTCGGGTTAATGACTTCAGCGGCATCATAGGCCGCTTGAACCGCGTCTGCTGTCGCGTCGCCCATCATGTCCCAGCGCATGCCGTCGATTTTATATTCGCTGAACCAGTATTTGACTGAATCCACCATCAGCTTCTCGGCCATCTTATGGCTGGTCGCCAGATTGTTGCCGAAGCCGCCAATGAAATTGCCGTTCGCATCCTGGAAGGCGTAATAATTCGGCACGATATCATTCAGGAAATCCTTTTTCGCCATATGGGTATACACAACATCGAGAATGACCCCCATCCCCGCTTGATGCACGGCATCAATAAGGCCCTTCAGCTCCTTGATCCGTTCTTCGGGATCGGCAGGATTCTGCGAATAGGCGCCATCCGGCGAGAAATAGCTCTGCGGATCATAACCCCAGTTGTATTCATTGTTCTGGGTCGAATAGGTCAATTCCCTGTTGCCCATCTTCGTTTCGTCCCCATAATACCAGGCCATGACCGGCATGAGCTGAATATGGGTCACACCCAGGGATTTAATATACTCCAGCTTCTTCTCAAAAGCCGCATACGAGCCCCAGCGTTCGCCGCCCAGCCCACTTTCAATCGAAACATCGGAGGTGAAATCTCGCACGTGGACTTCATAAATGACGGCGTCCTCACGCTTCTCATAGCCGGGAATCTCCCCTGCCCGGAAGGCCGGCGGATTCGTTCCGCTCAAGTCAACAATAGCCGCTTTGCCGACTGTATCGCCATCCGGCCCTGCCGCACCCGTGGTGTCCACAGTGAACACAGCCATTGATTTGGCATAAGGATCAAGCACCGGCTTGCTTACTCCGTTATTGGTCACCTCGTACTGGTAGTAGTAGCCGCGCACATCCCCGGCTCCGCCGGGAGCGTCCAGATCAGACGGCTTCAGCTCTGCCGACCAGACCCCTTTAGCGCCTTGGGTTAAGCTGATCTGGCCTACCTGCTTGGCTGCATCTGTCTTGCTGTACACATTTGCAACCACACTGCTGGCCATCGGAGCCCACAGCTTCAGTGTCGCAGACTTAGCCGCCGGATGATAGGTAGCTCCCAGATCATCACTTGTGTAATTGTACATTTCATCAAGCATTCTCCAGCCAGCGGAAGCGGATACACTTTTCCCCGAATAGGTTACCGTCAGCGGCGCTTTATCCAGCTCGAAGGCCGCCGTATCCACTTCTGCCGAAGATTGGCTTTTAATAGTCACGGCAGTAACGGCAATTGGAGCGCCTTCCTTGTCCTGTACTGTAATCGCCGACTTTAACCCTGCCGCGTCCAGCCCGTCCGTCAAGGTGAAGGTAAGCAGGATTTTGCTGGTGGACAGCACTTCCGCTGCTGCCAGACTGATCGGCTGCTCGCCAAAAGGAGACACATATACCTGATTATCCCCCTGCTTGATCCAGAGCTGATTATAACGGTCCAGCAGGCTGAAGGTTTTGTCGCTTCCATCTTTGTCGCCGCTCGCACGGTTCACAACGACGAAGCCCATCTTCTTGGCATTCGCCTTGAGCGGAATATCTACATAAGCACCATAGGAGTCGGTATGCTCAGCTTGAAAAGGAACAGCATCTCCCGGCCAGGCTACCGGCAGCGAAGCCACATCGTCCCACAGCCACAAGCCGTACTGGCTATGATTGCTGTCCGTTCTCATGTAATGAATACGCACGGTATCCGCAGGAAGCGCTACAGGTTCATAAGGCGTTACGGTATCCGAACCCTGCTTAATCCATATCTCATTGGTCTGCGGTGTATTGATCGTAAATAGCTTGTCGCCTCCATCCTTGTCCTGTGTGCTGCGGTTGACGACGAGGAACGAGATTTTCTTCGCGCCGGCCTTCAGCGGAACATCGACATAAGCGCCATAAGTATCGGTTTGTCCTTCGGGAAATGGGGCTGCGCCGGTTGGCCAGTTCGCGGAGGGAGAGGCCACATCGTCCCACAGCCACAAGCCCTGATCGGCGTAGTCACCCGCAGTCCGGTTATAGTGAATCCGCATATGATTCTGTGGTACGGGAACAGCCTTTCCCGGATCGGACGGTGCTGTAAAAGCTGCGCTGACCCCGTGATCCTTCGCGCTATACTTAAAAGTCACTTTCAGATCAGCAGGAAGCTTCAAGGTCAATTCCTTGTCGGGATAGAACATATCCGCACCTGAAACATCCCCGGGAACAAATACCTGATAGGCATATTCACCCTTGGGAAGCTGGGCTGTCCGCTCATAGATTCCATCCAAATCAGCATCTGACAAAAGGGTCCCTGCATCAGCCGGAGAGGAATCCTTCGCATCTCCCAGCTCCGTTTGCAGCGTTCCGGTCAGTCTCGGCAATTGTCCCGCCGCAATCGGTGTGTAATACGTAGAATCCGCAATTTTCTTGGTGATGTCGTTATAGTAAAAGGTGACATTGGTTTCGGCTGTGAGAGTGAGCTGGATGTTGCCGTCTTTATCCGTTCCGCCCGGATTGGTGTAGCTGCCGTATCCGTAGCTCTCATCCCAGGTGCCGTTAAGCGCAACCTTGTATTCATAGACTCCTGCAGGCAATCTGCCTGTGAACTGGTACAATCCATTGTCCATGTAGGTCATTTGCGTCACAGTGGCAGCAGGGTTCCAGTCCCCTGTCGGCTCAGCCTCCGTCGATAATTCCGATTGAAGATTGCCTACCAGCACCACCTTGGCCGCCGCCGCATTCACATGAACCGGACCATAAGAAAAAGAGGAGAACACCAGAATAACGATCATGCTGACGGCGAATATTTTTTTGCCCCATAATGCCAGTCTCATTTGCCTAAATCCCTCCCAAATATAGATTTTTCCTTACAACTGCATTAGCCGCAGATGATTAAGGAATCGCCTTCTCCGGCTATTTGCGGCTTCTCAGGCCCGTGAAGATCCGCCCCCTCCTGTCCAAAAAATAAATAAAGCCATGTGCAACACTCCCATTCAATGCGCAAACGTTTGCAAAAATAAGCGACAGGCACAATTCAACAACCCATCTATTGGGACTGAAATAGGGGCCTGCCAAAACTCTATACTGTAAGCGCTTTATATTATGTTCACCATACTAATGCTGGACTTCTGTTGTTGTCAACTAGCAATTTACAATCCATATCCTGATCAAATCCAAAGCAAATGAAGCTACACTCCATGAAGTGTTGCACAAATATGGCGCATATAATTGCACACTTTTGCACCTTTTCCATATTTTCTGCGTTGATATTGAAATTAAGTTTATTGGGGGTAGTGAGATGAATAGCCCTGCGTAATCCCCGCCTCCGCTCCATCCTGCCGCAAGCTGGCCTTCCGAAAGACTTTCACTATTTACAATTATGAACACTTCGATTAATATTACTGTGTAAAGCAAACGGTTCCATGAGGAGGTTTCTATGACAGTTACCATCAAGGACGTGGCTAAGAAAGCGGGAGTTTCTCCCTCCACAGTATCCCGGGTGTTGTCAGGCCATCCAAGAATTAGCCTAGAAACTTCCCGTAAGGTCAAAGTGATTATGGAGGAAATGGGCTACACTCCGAATATGATGGCCAAGAGTCTGGTCTCGAAGACTACGAACAGCATTTGCATCATTCTTCCGAAGCCGGCTGAAGAGCTGTTCTCCAATTTGTTTTTTATGGAATTGATCCGTGGGATTGTCACACAATCCAGCCGTTCCGGCTATGATGTGCTGCTCAGCTCCGGAGCCAACGAAAAGGAAGAGCTTGAAGCCGTGTCCCGCCTGCTGAAGGGCCGCCGTGTTGACGGCGTTATTCTGCTCTATTCACGCAAGGACGATGCGGTAATTGATTTTCTGGAATCAGGTGGCTACCCTTTTGTTCTGGTAGGGCGAAGCGACCGCTATGAGAATATTTTATCGGTGGATAATGATAATATCATGGCTGCATTCGACGCTACGAACCACTTGATTGCTATGGGTCACGAACGTATTGGCTTTGTCAGCGGGCCGCCGAATCTTATCGTTTCGCGGGACCGGCTTGAAGGCTACCGCAGGGCGATGCAGGACAGCGGACTCGAAATGCGGGAGGAATGGATTGTCGAAGGCGAATTTCTGCAGGACAGCGGATACCGGGCGATGTCTTTTTTCATGAATCTCCCGAACCGTCCTACAGCACTGGTCGCAGTTGATGATATGGTCTCTTTCGGTGTACTGCGTGGACTGAATGAACTGAAGTACAAGGTTCCTAATGATCTGGCAATTGTCAGCTTTAACAACATTCCGCTCTCGGAATTGTCCAGCCCGCCGATCAGCAGTATCGACATCGGAATTTATCATCTTGGCTATACGGCCTCCCAGGTGCTCATCCAGAGCATTCAGAAGCCGGATAACCATGACGGATATACGAACCGGTTCGTGATTCCCCACCGCTTAATCGTAAGAGAGTCTTCCATGTTTTCTCCAGTGAAGAAATGATCACACAAGCAGAAACGGCTACCCGTCCTTAGAAGGAAGCCTAAGCTTCCGAAGCAGCGATACTCCGTATCGCTCTCAGGTATCCGTTTCAGCGGGAAATATAAGGATAAAGTATAGTGTGAAGCTTATACTTTCTTATATTTGAGCAAAATAAATGAAGCTATCAACGCTTCATTTATTTTTTCGAACTTTGTACAAACGTTTGCGCTGAATATAAAACTTTTAGGAGGTTTAACATGCCAGAAATTAAAGCCTGCCTGTTCGACTTGGACGGTGTGCTCGTCGATACCGCCAAATATCATTATATCGCCTGGAGAGAGCTGGCCGAGCAGCTCGGCTTTGTCTTCACCGAGCAGGACAATGAACGCCTCAAGGGCGTCAGCCGTGCCGCTTCGCTGAATATTCTGCTGGAAATCGGCGGACTTGTATTGGATGAAGAGAGAAAAACGCAGCTAGCCGAACAGAAAAACAACCGCTATGTCGAGTATATCTCCAAGATGGACAGCTCGGAGATTCTGCCGGGTGCGCTGGCATTCCTTAAGGAATGCCGCAACCAGGGCATCAAGGTCGCTCTCGGCTCCGCCAGCAAAAACGCAATGACCATCCTGAACAACACCGGCCTGACTCCCTATTTCGATGCCATCATTGACGGTACACACACCAGCGCCGCGAAGCCTGATCCTGAGGTCTTCCTTCTTGGAGCTAAGGCCCTCTCCGTTGCTCCCGGGGACTGCGTCGTCTTCGAGGATGCCGAAGCGGGCATCATCGCCGCGATCCGCGCCGGCATGAGCAGCGTCGGCATCGGTTCGCCAGCGACGCTGGCGAAAGCGAATCTTGTCGTCCCTTCCCTTGAGCAGATCAGCGTTGCAGCCCTGCGGGAATCATTTGCAGGACTTTGACGAACATTAACAGTTAAAGGTAATGTGAGTCCCTGCTGCTCTACTCTTTATAAAATGAATTAAAAATGCGTTATTAGGGTTTCGGTGACGAAGCCACGGAGCAGAAGTTTGGAACTGGAGGAGCGGTAGCGTCCGCCTTTATAATCAGATTTCTTCCGCTGCAATCGGCCTCAAATAGAGAAATCTGATTATAACAGCGGCCGGAAGTCCAAACATTCTGCGCAGTGGCGCCGCTGTCACCGGAATTCTAATTCAACTGTTTTGATTCATTATATATCCTCATCCCCCATTTAAAAGGAGCCGGTAACCATGAAACAATATTTAAAAATCGACGAGTGGTCCATTATTGAAGAATCCTTTGATCCTCAGACTCAGGAAATTTCCGAAAGCGTCTTTAGCCTCGGGAACGGATATATGGGCGGCCGCGCCAACTTTGAAGAAAAGTATAGCGGCCCGAGCCTGCAAGGCAGCTACATGGCCGGTGTCTACTACCCGGACAAAACGCGGGTCGGCTGGTGGAAAAACGGCTATCCCGAGTATTTTGCCAAAGTGCTGAACAGCACCAACTGGATCGGCATCAACATTGATATCGACGGTGTTCCGCTCGACTTGGCGGCTTGCACGGTAAGCAAATTCCGCAGGGTGCTGAACATGAAGGGCGGCACGCTCTTCCGCAGCTTCACAGCCACAACCGCTGAAGGCAAAGAGGTCCAGGTTGAGAGCATCCGTATGGTCAGCATGGCCCGCCGCGAGATCGGCGCAATCCGCTATTCCATCATCCCGGTGAATTTTGCCGGAGTACTTACCGTTACCCCTTATCTTGACGGCGATATCAAGAACAAAGACTCCAACTATGACGAGAAATTCTGGAACGAGGTAGAGAAGCAAGCGAACCCGGACGGCGGGCATCTCACGCTCAAGACGAAAAAGCTCGATTTTCACGTAACCTCGGCCTATCTCTTCGACATTCTGGTTAATGGTGAAACATTCGCAGGCGAAGCCGAAGCCATCCAGCAGGAGAAATACGTGGGCAGCAAGGCTAACCTTACGGTGCAGGCCGGTGATCAGGTCGTTATTTATAAATATGCCGCGAATGTCACCTCCCGCAATTACGGTCTGGGGCAATTGGTGGATGCTGCGCATACCCTGCTGCAGAGCGCCCGCGAAGCCGGATTTGTGGAGCTGTTGACTGAACAGGCTGAGGCTTGGAAAGAGAAATGGAAGGAAAGCGACATTATCATTGAAGGCGATGTGTCGGCGCAGCAGGCGATCCGTTTTAATATTTTTCAGTTGAATCAGACCTATACGGGTGAAGACGACCGGCTGAATATTGGACCGAAGGGTTTTACGGGGGAAAAATACGGCGGCAGCACCTACTGGGATACTGAAGCGTATTGTGTGCCGTTCTACTTGAGCACCGCCGATTCCACAATTGCCCGCAACCTGCTGATCTACCGCTACAAGCATCTGGAGAAAGCCAAGGAAAACGCCCGCAAGCTTGGCTTCAAAAAAGGCGCGCTCTATCCAATGGTCACGATGAACGGCGAGGAGTGCCACAATGAGTGGGAGATTACTTTTGAAGAGATCCACCGCAACGGCGCAATCGCTTATGCGATCTACAACTATGTGAACTACACCGGAGACAAAGCTTATCTCGGCCAATACGGCCTTGAGGTGCTGGTGGAAATCTCCCGCTTCTGGGAGGAGCGCGTACACTATGTGCCCCATAAGGACAAATATGTCATGCTGGGCGTGACCGGTCCGAACGAATACGAGAACAACGTCAACAATAACTGGTATACGAACCGGATTGCCGCCTGGACGATGGAATATACGCTGGAAGCTTTGGCATATTTGCAGGAGAATGAGTCCGCCCGTTACGCGGAGCTTGTTGACAAGCTGGGGCTGCTGAAGAACGAAACGGCGCAGTGGAATGAGATTATCGCCAAAATGTACTATCCGGCCGATGAAGAGCGCGGCATCTTCCTGCAGCAGGACGGCTTCCTCGACAAAGAGCTCATTCAGGTCAAGGATCTGCAGCCGGAGAACCTCCCGCTTAATCAAAAATGGTCCTGGGACCGCATCCTGCGCTCCTGCTTCATCAAACAGGCCGATGTGCTGCAGGGATTATATTTCCTCGGCGACCGCTATGATCTGGATACCAAAAAACGCAACTTCGACTTCTATGAGCCGATTACCGTACATGAGTCCTCGCTCTCCCCTTGTATTCATGCGATTCTTGCCTGCGAGCTGGGCTACAAGGACAAGGCTTATGAAATGTACCTGCGTACTTCGAGACTCGATCTCGACAACTACAACAACGATACGGAGGACGGCTGCCACTCCACAAGCATGGCGGGAACCTGGATGTCGATTGTTCACGGCTTCGGCGGACTCCGCGTGCAGGCAGACCGGCTGATCCTGAAGCCTTCCAATCCGGGACACTGGACCTCCTATTCGTTCAAAATCATGTTCCGCGGCTCCCGGCTGCAGGTTAACGTTACCGATGCACAGGTTACCGTTGTCAACGAAACCAATATTCCGGCGTCCATCACGATTCATGGCAAGGAGTATACCGTGAACGGCCTGAGCAGCATCACTGCTGAAGGCAGCTCCGTTGCGGTGTAATTTCTGCTATCGCCCCAAAGGCTATAAGCTACTTTGGGGCTTTTTATATATATTTCACTGGAAAATTGAATCAGCAAGAAAGGTATAGGGGAAATTTGGAAGTGTAGGAGCGGTAGCGTCCGCCTGAGAGCTTTCCGCAGGAAAGCTGGCCGTATGATTAGGCTATGTTTGGATTTCTACCGCAATTTGCGGTATTAATCAGGAAATCCAAACATAACAGCGGCCGAAACTCCACACTTTCCCCGGAGCCGACCTTGTTGCTGATTCAATTTTACCCCTCATTCAAAGGAGCTAGTTTCATATGAACAGAACCTTTTGGAAAGAAGCCGTAGTCTATCAAATCTATCCGCGCAGCTTTCAGGACAGCAATGGAGACGGAATTGGAGATTTGCAGGGAATCCTCTCGCGCCTCGACTATTTGCAGAAGCTTGGGGTCGATGTGATCTGGCTGTCACCGGTCTACAAATCGCCGAATGACGACAACGGGTATGATATCAGCAATTATGAAGATATTATGGATGAATTTGGCACGCTGAAAGACTGGGAGGAGCTGCTGGAGGGACTGCATGCACGCGGGATTAAGCTGATGATGGACCTTGTTATCAACCATTCCTCGGATGAGCATGCCTGGTTCGCCGAGTCGCGTTCCTCCAAGGATAATCCGTACCGCGATTACTATATCTGGCGCCCCGGCGGTCCGAACGGCGAAGCCCCGAACAACTGGAGCTCCATCTTCAGCGGGCCCGCCTGGGAGCTGGATGCGAGTACCGGGGAATACTACCTGCATCTGTTCTCGCGCAAGCAGCCGGATCTCAACTGGGAGAACCCGAAGCTGCGCGATGCGCTGTACAAGATGATTGCCTTTTGGCTGGATAAAGGTGTGGACGGGCTGCGGATGGACGTAATCAACATGATTTCCAAGGTCGAAGGGTTGCCTTCCGCCCAAGTTGAGGGACTTGCTCCCGGGGAGCTGGCCGGCGGCGGCGAGTATTTTATGAACGGCCCGCGCGTCCATGAATACCTCCAGGAGATGAACCGCAAGGTGCTCTCCAAATATGATATTATGACGGTCGGCGAAACTCCGGGAGCTAGTGTAGAGGATGCCATTCTGTACACGGATGAGGCGCGGCATGAGCTGCAGATGGTTTTCCAATTCGAGCATATGGATATCGACGCAGGTCCCGGGGGCAAATGGGATGTCACCCCCTGGAATCTGACCAAGCTGCGCGATATTTTACATAAATGGCAGGTTGGCCTGGCAGACCGCGGCTGGAACAGCCTGTACCTGAACAACCATGATCAGCCCCGGATGGTCTCGCGGTTCGGCAATGACCAGGAATACCGCGTAATTTCCGCCAAAATGCTCGCCACCCTGCTGCATACGCTCAAAGGCACGCCATACATTTACCAAGGCGAAGAAATCGGCATGATTAACGTGCAATTTCCTGCGCTGGAAGACTATCAGGATATCGAAATACACAATATGTACCGGGAAAAGGTAACCGAAGGCGGCGCGGATCATCAGACCGTTCTACAGGCGATCCATGCCAAAGGCCGCGACAATGCCCGCACGCCGATGCAGTGGGATGCCTCTCCGAATGCCGGCTTCACTGGCGGAACCCCTTGGCTGAAGCTCAATCCGAGCTATGAGACTATCAATGTGGAGCAGGCGCTGGCCGACCCGGATTCAGTCTTTTATTACTATCAGAAGCTGATCCGTCTGCGCAAAGAGCATCTCATTATGGTATACGGGGAATACAAGCTGCTCCTGCCGGAGCATGAAGATATTTATGCTTATACCCGGACTCTGGAGAATGAGCAGTGGCTGGTGCTGCTTAATTTCAGCAATGTGCCCCAAACGGTGGAGCTGCCGGAAGAATTGAGTGCCGTGACCGAAACCATCATCAGCAATTATCCGGAACCGCCGGCGGCAACGGACCGGGGAACGCTGCGCCCCTATGAAGCCAGAGTCTGCCGTCTGGGGGGCTGACTCCCTTTTCCTCTTGAGCTATACTTAGGGGATTAGGAGCATACACACAAACCTGTCTTCAATGAGCAGAGAATAACAGGACCGCTCCTCACTGGCATGATAGTATGGGTTCAAAGGGAGATGGCAAATTTGGAATGGCTGATCCGCATGAAAAATGCACTGGATTATATGGAAAGCAAGATGACGGAACCGCTGCACATCGAGGATGTTGCCAAGGTGGCTCATGTCTCTCCTTACCATTTTCAGCGTATGTTCGGCATGCTAACCGGAGTTACGGTAGCTGACTATATCCGCAAGCGCAGATTGACCTTGGCGGCTCAAGAGCTGGCTATTTCGAAACTCAGGGTGCTGGATGTGGCGCTGAAATACGGATATGACTCCCCCGAGGCATTCGCCAAAGCCTTCCGCAAGGCGCATGGGCTTACCCCCTCCGCCGCGCGTGAGCCCGGGGTGCAGCTCAAAGCGTTCCCCCGCCTCTCCTTCCATCTATCATTGAAGGGAGATCAGGAAATGGAATACAAGATCGTGGAGAAAGAGGCTTTTACCGTAATCGGCAAATCAATGGAGGTTACGACCCGAGACGGAGAAAATTTACGCAGAATTCCTGAGTTCTGGAAGGAAACCAATGTGGACGGCACTTACGATAAGCTGCTGGAGATTGGCGTCGACAAGGATCTGCTTGGCATTTGCATGAGCATGGACATGGAGAAGGAGCTGCTGTCCTACTGGATCGGTGTGGAAGGAACGCCCGAGACTGACCCGCAGGGCTATGAGACGGCAGTCGTTCCGGCAGCAAGCTGGGCTGTCTTCACCTCCGTTGGCCCGATGCCGCATGCGATTCAGAAGGTCTGGCAGCGGATCTTCCAGGAATGGTTCCCGTCCACAGGTTATGAGCATGCGGGCGGTCCCGAGTTCGAGCTGTATCCTCTGGGCGATACCCATGCGGAGAATTATGTCTGCGAGGTGTGGATTCCGGTAGTGAAGAAGTAATCTTAACAGATTAATAGTTTTGTTCTCAAGATCAACTGCCAGGGCGGTTGGTCTTGTTTTATATTATTTTTGTTTTGAGAATCCGGGCAGGCTTGATATAATATACAGATTATAGGACTTACATTACAGACTATTGTCATCCGAGAACCGGTGAAGGAGAAACCCATGTCTATCGTAAAAATCTTTTCAGACAGCACTTCCGATTTGCCGCAAGGCTGGAAGGAAACATATGATATCGGCGTCGTGCCGCTCTACGTCGTGTTCGAAGACGCTACCTACAAGGATGGCGTGGACATTACGCCAGAAGAAGTGTACCGCCGGGTAGCCGCGAAGGGAGTTCTGCCCAAGACGGCAGCACCATCGCCGGCGGATTTCATCGCTGCTTTTGAACCAGTGATCAGCAGTGGAGGAGATATCGTCTATATCAGCCTCTCCTCTGACCTTTCCTCTACATATCAGAATGCCCTGCTGGCTGCGGGAGAGTTCCCTGAAGGACGCGTGCAGGTCGTTGACTCCAAAACGTTGTGCGGCGGCATTGCTCTCCTGGTGATGAAGGCCGCCAGGGCGGCAGCACAAGGCCAGAGTGCCAAGGACATTGCCGCCATGCTGGAGCAGTGCCGTGACCGGGTGTCAACGGAATTTGTTGTGGATACGCTCGACTACCTGTACATGGGCGGACGCTGCTCCGGCATGACGAACTTTATCGGCAGCCTGCTTAAGATCCGGCCTGTCCTGCGGTTGATTGACGGTGCCATTGTGCCGGTCAGCAAAATTCGCGGCAAGAAGGAAAAGGCCGTCGAGCAAATGCTGCAGCATGCCCTGGTCAATGCCGGCCACATGGACAAGGAGCTTCTCATTGTTGTCCACACCCTCGCGGAAGAGGATGCCAAGTTTCTGGAGAAAGCCCTGCGCGAACAAACCACTGTCGATGAGATTGCCGTCATCCATGCCGGCTGCGTCATCGGAAGCCATTGCGGTCCCGCTACAGTAGGCCTCATGTATATTCACTAAAAGATTGCGCCCCCGTACTCCCAGCATTGTTGGAGGACGGGGTCGTTCATTCCATATCTATAGAACCGATACAATCCATGTAATCCAATATGCCGCTGGCACTAGCAATATCTGAGCAAGAATGGTTCCAAATAGCCGCGAAATCATTAATAACCCGAAAATCTTGTTAAGTGCAGCAACCTCTTTTTCTCCCCTAAGAACTTTATCCGTAATTAAACCCACTTGTGGATCAATAAGTATAGTAAGTAAAATAGTCGCCAATCCATTGATCATACCAGAAGATTGTGACGCGGAAATCGAGTATTGTTGTGTTAATGTAGAAGCAAGTAGAGCTGCTAACACACCGATTGTGTAAATTGCGGTCACCAGGCAATTGAGAATAACTAGCCTCTTGGGTATGCCACCGATCCGCAATTGCGACAGCATTGACAACTTAGGCGAACGCAAATGATATCGTGTATTATTTATCTTTTGAAAGGAAACCGAAGAACGGATCATTTGGGGCACAGACCCTGCCACTTCTAAATGGGATATGATCCTCGAAGCAAGCAACACAGCGGATGGAAACAGTAACAATGCTGTAAATGTCCCTACTGTAGCTGCACCGATTATAATCCTAAACTGATCAATTAAATTGTAATCTCCATTATGTTTTGCGAAGTCTATGATTTTACCCGTAAGTGGGCCCTGAACCATGTTAGCTGTTCTTGAAATGAGCAGTATAATCCCTGATAAGGACATAGCAACCGCTAATTTTCCTAAACGTACACCTGCCAAGCGAAGTGAATATGTAAGCGTCTCGGAAAGGTGAATTATAAAAGTAAATAAAGCTGCAAATAATACTTGCTCTAACATTTGAACACCTCATAACATTTATGATGATAGATTAGTAATATAATAAAGGTAAAAAAATCCCAGAAAAAGAGAAGCTATTCTGTTTTTATTTCCTGTTTTCGGCAGCACAAAAAAACAGCAAGCCTCCATCACAGGAGTCTTGCTGCTGCTGCTGTCTACAGTTCAATTCGAATGAATCTCTGCCCCGGTCTCTTCCTCTTGCTTCTCCTCTTCCTTGAGAAAAGGCAGCATGAAGCGGAAGGTGGAGCCCCGGCCTTCTTCGCTCTCTACAAAAATCGTTCCGCCCATCAGTTCAACAAGCTGCTTGCAGATCGCAAGGCCCAGTCCCGTGCCGCCGTATTTGCGGTTGATCAGCGGATGAAGCTGGGAGAAGGATTGGAACAGCAGATTCAGCTTGCTGTCAGCGATTCCCACACCCGTATCCCGAACCGAAAATTCCAGCAAATATTCCGTGGAAGCCGGAAGCAGAATATTCTTCACCGACAGGGTGACACTGCCCTGCTCCGTAAATTTCAGCGCGTTGCCGACTAGATTGACTATAATCTGCCGCAAGCGGCTAGGATCGGTGGTAACAATGGCCGGAACGCTGGTATCCGCCCACCACCGCAAGGCCAGCTTCTTCTCTTCCGCCTTGGGGGTGAATAAATCAATGATGTTCTCCAGCATCTCCCGCAGATCAAATCTCTCCGATTCCAGTTGCATTTTGCCGGCTTCCATTTTGCTGAAATCCAGAATGTCATTCAGAATCTTCAGCAGGTTGTAGCTGCTGCTGCGCAGAATTTCGGCGTAGGTGCGCTGCTCCTCCTCAAGCTCGGTCTCCAGCAGCAGATCGGCCATCCCGATCATTCCGTTCATAGGTGTGCGGATCTCATGACTCATCATTGCCAGGAAGTCTGCCTTGGCCTGAGCCGCCTGCTCGGCTGTTTCCTTGGCCTGAAGAATCTCCCGTTCATTCGTAACATCACTGAAGGAGACCACCACACCGCAGATGATTCTTTTATCCAGAAGCGGAGCAATCCGGTAGCTGACAAAAAAGCTGGTGCCGTCCTTCCGCCAGAAAATTTCCTCACTTTTAATGCGGGTAACACCGTCTTTCAGGGTCAGCCAGATTGGGCATTCAAACTTTTTATACCTTGATCCGTCTGCACGGACATGATGAATCTGATCAATGAGATTTATGCCTGCCAGCTCAGAAGGCATGTAACCCAGCATGTCCGCTCCCTCGCGGTTGATAAAGATCGTCCGGCCCTCCGTATCCAGCCCGAAAATCCCGGTGGAGACAGAATTCAGAATCAGGCTGAGATACCTGTCCTCCGCCATTTCCAGCACAAGCTCCGCTGTCTGCAGCTCCTGCGCTTCAGCGTTGACCGGCTCTTGCTCCCCTCCCGCTGCGCCGGCTTCTATCCATTCCGTAATTGTATCCTCACGGTCTCCACATGCCAGCAGTCTGCCGAACCAATCTTGCAGCGGAACAGGCAACAAGCGGCCCGCATCATACCGGATGATGGCAAATACACCGAAGATCCCTTCCGTGGCTTTTACCGGCACATACGTAATAACAACACTGCTGCTTCCCCCGCCCGCTTCCGGCTCCAGTTCAAATCCGGAGGTTATGCCTCCGAGTGCGGCAGCAAAATAATCCTCTCCAGGCATACGCAGCCGGATTCCAGCCGGTGGTTCCTTCGAGAGCTTCATCGTGATGTCAGTGTCAGGCGCAGCCCCAAAAGCACGGTTGCTGTCCACGTAGCGCCCCTGCCGGTCCAGAACAATGATCAGGTCGGGATGATGATCAAATAACACTTTGTAAGCACTCTCCTCAGAAAGCACCCGGCCCAGAATGGAATCCCGTTCTTTTTGCATAGCCCTCCTCCTACTGCATCAGCCCTGCGCTCTATCCAAAGCCTCAAGCATAATCTATATCATATGTATCTTAAGTCTCAGAAACTCATGAATATTAACTATTATAGCAAAAAAAACACGGCTGGTCGTCAAAAAACATTGCCGCAATGCGGTTTTTGATCGCAAAAAAACCTCCTGCAAAAGGGGTACGAATGCTGTTTGCATCCTTGCCCCGTCCTCGCAAAAGGTTCTTGTTAGCTGAAGCGGAGATTCACATTACAGATTATGCGATATCTTCGGTCTCAATATTACGGATCGCCAGATAGACGATGCATGCACCAAGCAGGCCGAGAACAATGGAAACCCCAAGCAGGTTGCCTATCTGGAAATCACCGGTGCCGGCAGAGACAAAGCATGTAACCAGCACTGAGGCGACAATCGTAGCGGACACGGATTTATTGCGCATTCCGAAATACAAAGGGATTAAGGCAATTCCGGCCGCACACACCGCATCTGTACCTATCCGGGTCAACTGAGACAAAAGCATGGACATCTCCAGTTGCTCCGGGATGAAATGGACAAAGGAATTCATACCTGCCAGAGCAGCGATAATTACGACATCCGATAGGATAATGCTGATTAATGTGAACAGAAACACAATGAGAATTTTGGCCATCATCAGCTTCTTGCGCGGGATGGGATACATGAAGAGTACGGTGATCGTGTTGTTCTTGTACTCGTTAATCACCAGCCTGCCTAACAGAACAGAGGCGAATATAATAAATGCAGCTTTGACAAGAGCATACAGTATTCCGAATATCTTGGGAAAGGTGTTGAATTCCCCCCCGTTTGCAGACCGGTCATCGTAAATAATCAGGAGCATTATGCCAAGAATGCAAAGGATAACAATAGCAAAGGCTTTGAGTATGCCTGTCAGCTTGTTTTTGTGGATTTCCAGTTGAATCAGCTTGAGCAATGTCTCCATCCCCTATCATGCAATATCCTTATGATCAATATTGTGAATCGCCAGGTAGGCAATGCCTGCGCCAAGCAGACTGAGGAAGATGGAGACTCCGAACAGGCTGCCCATCCGGAAATTGCCGAAGCCGGAAGAGATCAGACTGGTGACCAGCACTGCGGAAACAATGGTAGCGGGCACGGATTTTTTGCGCATCCCGAAGTACAAAGGAATCAAGGCAATTCCGGCCGCGTAGATCGCATCCGTACCGATCCGAATCAACTGAGACGGAAGCATCGACATCTGCAATTGTCCCGGAACCACATGGACGAAGGAATTAATACTTACCAGAATAGCGCTAATTACGATATCCGACAGGAGAACACTGATCAATGTGAACACGAATACGATGAGAATTTTGGCGATCATCAGCTTCTTGCGCGGGATAGGATACATGAAGAGTACGGTGATCGTGTTGTTCTTGTACTCCTCAATAACCAGCTTGCCTAACAGAACAGAGGCGAAGATAATAAATGCGGCTTTGGTAAACACATATACCCCTTCAAACATTTCAGGATAGGTGCCAAATTCTCCCCCGCCGTCACCACGGTCAATGAAAATAACCAGGATCATAAAGGCAAGAATGGCTAGGTTGACAATGGTCCAGCCTTTGAGTATGCCTGTCAGCTTGTTTTTACGGATTTCCAGTTGAATCAGCTTAAGCAATGCCTTCACCCCCCATCAGTTCCATAAAATGATCCTCCAGCGAGTGATGCTTCTTGCTCAGACTTTCCAACTCCACATCCGCTTCCGCCAGCGCTTTGTTCAATTCCAACTGCTGAATACCATCGTAAATCCGGATCGTGCGGGAGTCCAGCACTTTGAAGTTGGATAAGCCCAGCTTATGCTCCAGGATATAGACCGCCTTGCTGCACTCGCCCGTAATCAGCTCGATATATTGCGTGTTCTGGCTGCGGATGGTATCCATCGTCACTTCCTCAACAAGTACTCCTTCACGGATGACGCCGATCGTATCGGCGATCTGCTCGACCTCGCCCAGAATGTGGCTGGAGACCAGCAGCGTCATTCCGTATTCCCGGCTCAGCATGCGGAACACCTCGCGCAGCTCCTTAATCCCAAGCGGGTCCAGCCCGTTGATCGGCTCATCCAGAATGAGCAGCTCCGGCTTCGTCATCACCGCCCGCGCAATGCCCAGCCGCTGCTTCATCCCCAGGGAGAACTGCTTGACTGCTTTTTTATCCACGCCTGTCAGCTTCACCAGCTCCAGCGCTTCTTCCATCGCCTTGGTATCATAGTAGCCCATATACTCTCCGTGCAGCTTCAGATTCTCTCTGGCCGTCAGCTTGTCATAGAACACCGGGTATTCAATAATGCAGCCCATGCGCTTCAGCATTTCGTAGGACTGGTCTGTCATTTTCTCCCCGAAAAATTCAATCTCGCCCGCTGTCGGCTTCACCAGATTGGTGATCATTTTCATTACCGTGGTTTTGCCCGCGCCGTTCGGTCCCAGGAACCCGTATATTTCACCCTGCTTGATATTCATATTTACATGCTTCACAGCTTCTTTGCCCTGATATACTTTCGTTAAATCCCGCGTCCGCAGTATAGTGGTCATTTCCGTTATCCCCTTTGGCTTCTTCGTTTGTCTTCCTGGTTCTTATTGTACACAGCGGAATTTTCTTTTTTATTACCTGAATCTTACGAAAATCTTAAGCTGTGAAGTTTAGAAGGTCAGCCTGCGAAAAGACAGCGTAAACGCCGTTTTGACATACGGTTTGCTGGTCAGGGTGATGCTGCCGTTCATCTGCTCGGTCAGTCTTTTGGTGATGGTCAGACCCAGGCCGCTGCCCTGATAGTCCCGGTTGCGCGAATCCTCCAGCGTATACAGCCGCTCAAAAACCTTGTCCTGATGGCCTTCGGTAATCCCCTTGCCCCGGTCCCACACCTCTATGCACACTTGTCCCCCTTTGCTGTACAGCTTAAGTCCAAGCACCTTGCCGGCATCCCCGTACTTGATCGCGTTGGACAAAAGATTGGACAGCACCCGGTCCAGCGCCTCCTCATTGCCCATAATGTACATCGCCTCATCCGGGACCTCAATCTCCACCTCGCTGCCCTTGGCGCTCAGGATATCGTAAAAGGATAATATATTCCTCCGGCAGACCTCGCCCAGCTCCACCCGTGAGAGCGTGATTTCCTTGTCCCCCGACTCCAGCTTGGCCAGATCAAAAAAGCGGTTCATCATTCCGATCACTTCTCCCGCCTTCCCGTGAATCGTCCACAGAATGCGTTCCCGCTCCTCCTCCGTCATTGACTCATCATGGAGAATTGTTTCAATATAGCCGAGCACCACCGTCAGGGGGGTCTTGAGATCATGGGAGATATTCGCCAGCATGCTCCGCATCGACTTTTCCAGCCGGGCCAGCTCCACCGCTCCCTTGTGGTTAACATCCAGCAGCCGGTTCAAATCGGTAAGAAGCTGTTGCAGATACGGGTCGCTATTGAACAAGAGCAGCCTTTCATGCGAGCCCCGGTCCATAATGCTCTCCAGCTTGGTATGAGCATAATTGAGCGAGCGCGAGTGCTCCCGCAAACGCAGGTATTGCCACAGAATTACAAGCAGGAGCAGAGCAACCACTGCAATGAGAATAGCGGTCATTCCAGTACATCCCCCAGCTTATAGCCGATGCCCCATAATGTTTTGATGAACTCCGGCTTTGACGGGTCATCCTCAATTTTTTCGCGCAATCTGCGCATATGTACATTAATGACATTCTCGTCCCCGTAATATTCGTCTTCCCAGACGATGCTGTAAATCTGCGCTTTGGTGTACACACGGCCGGGGCTGCCCGCGAACAGCCTTAGGATATGGAATTCCTTGGCGGTCAGCTTGACCTCCTCCCCGTTCTTGAGCACCGAGAAATTATCGAGATCCACCGTAAGACCGCGCAGCGAAATAACATTTGCGCCGCCCCGGGCAGAAGCCGCTTCCTGCTCTTTGCTGCCCGCTGAGGCATATCCGGCCCGGCGGATCGCCGCCTTCACGCGTGCCGCCAGCTCGATCATCGAGAACGGCTTCGTTATATAATCATCCGCACCGAAGCCGAGGCCCAGCGCCTTATCCACATCACTGTCCTTGGCCGACATAATCAGTACAGGCACCAGGCTCGCGCTACGTATCGTCTGCAGCACATCCGTTCCGCTCCGTTTCGGGAGCATCAGGTCCAGCAGAACCAGGTCGTAGGCAGCGCCGCGATGAAACAGCTTTTCCGCAGCCTCTCCATCAAATGCTGTCTCAACCTCATACCCCTCTTTTACCAAATAAGAACGCACCATCTCACTTATCGCTTCATCATCTTCTATCAGCAGCACACGCTGTGGCATGAAATAACCTCCCTGGACTCAAAAAAATGCACTTGTTAAAGTATACCAAGCTTTGTCCCGGCTGTGCAGCGTTAAAAGCTTTTCTTCGGACCGGTTCTGATACAGGACGGCAAGATCACCCCCACCGCGATTGGTCTAATTGCACCGAGCCCTTAGGTATTCGTCCTGTGCGCCAAGTTGCCCATACAAAATAAGCTCTCCACGAACGATAGGATATCGTTTATGGAGAGCCTTTAACTCGGCTTTACCGCAGATTCAAACACCGCCTCATTGGCGGGGTGCGGCTGGCCCTAGCCCAATGGAGCAGAGCCAATTCAGCGCGACCTCATGCAGCACGTTGATGTTGTCTACCTGACAGTGTTCTAATCCGCCAAGCCGTCTATCCTCTACCGGGAAGAATGTCTTGTTTTTCGAACCTGCCTGCTCATAATTTTTCAAGGCCTGTGTCAGCGGATTTGGCTGAACCAGTATCTCTTCCGCTCCGTGCATTACAAGAAGCGGACATTCTATCTGGTGGAGCACGCCCTCAAGATCATAGGCAAAACGCGGATTATCCGCAAAATCATCCAAGCTGTTTGCCCCCAGAATTCTCATGCCGTGTGCGGCCAGACTCGGCGGCATCCATTTAAGCATTGCATCCCAGTCGAAGGCATGCGTGCCGCCGTCGGAGATGACGGCAGCAATCCTGTGATCGAACGAAGCGAATCGCAAAGAGTCGTAAGCTGCAAAACTCTCACCGTGCACGATAATCTTATCGGGATCGACCTCCGGCCGGGTTAGAAGAAAGTCGATTGCCCGGGAATGGAAAGCCTCACTGTCCGCTCGTCTTCCCTTTCCCTTTTCGTACAGCGAGAGGCCGGTGCCAGGCTGGTCATAGACCAGAAAGTTATACCCACAGGAAATAAAAGCGGGACCTAGCCAGAAATAGTTCTCAATAGACCACTCGTCTCCCCCGTTAAGAGCAAAAAGCGTTGGTTTCGGACCTTTTATCCAGGAAGGGGAGAAAAAGTAACCCTCCAGCTCGACATCTTCGTAATTGACCTGGATCTTCTCCGGTTGAACATCGAAGTACTTTCCGGCGGCTTCGAAGAGTTCATTTACCTTGTTAAATATACGGATTTTCTCGGTGTCATCGTCCATTACCGCATATTCCGCAATTCTGTAGTAATTGCAGGCCCGAATGTAGCAGTTTCGTGCTGTATACCAGTTTCCGGCCGTTTCAGCCTCTTTGCCGTGTTTTTCCAATGCCTGAGCCGTTAGGAGCCATTCCCTGTGCCATGTGTCCTTGTCATCGGGGTCGATTTTTTTGCAGGCCTCGTAAATCTCGGTGACGTCCGTAGCACCCAGGCTTGCCATACCTAAAGCTTTGGTGACCTGGTATGACATCATGTAGTGATCAGGCCAACGGCTGAACTCAATTGACATTGCAGCCTCCTCCTTTTCCAGTTCTGATTATTGTAGTTTTTTTACTACAAGTAATTTTTACAATACGAAGATAAAGCTTCTCTAAAAGAAAAATGAACGTTTGTAAAGAGCAAATTAAAAATTATAAAGAAAATCAGTGTAGTGCGGCCAAGGGAAGGCTGAATCGTATCCCCAAACCGCCATATTCGGAAGGGTAGGCGCCAATTTCGCCCCTATGGTGTTCAATAATGGATTTACAGCTTGCAAGACCCAGCCCCAGCCCGCCCTTTTGAATTTGCCGCGATTGATCCACAGTAAAAAATTTGAGGAACAGAGAGGAAATATCCTTATCCGGCACTCCAATTCCATTATCCTCGATTTGAAAAAAGGCATACTGTCCCAGCGGGTATCCGGTCATATACACTTTCAGCTTCTTTTTGCCTCCATATCTTACAGCATTGCTAAACAGGTTGCCGAAAACCCGGCGTACCATCGGTTCATTGACCATCAGCAATAGATTATCCGTGAATGAATGGCGGCAAGTAAGCTCGTTGTCATATCCCGCCAACTCATGCTCATATTCAAGGGCAATATTCTCAAATAATTTTGAGGCTATTACAGGTGTAGCTACCATAGATTCCAGCTCCAGTTTTTCTTTGGTGAAGCTGGAGAAATCATTGATGAGTTCAACCATAAATTCCGACTTCTTTTGAATCAAGTCATAATATTCCTGCTTTTCAGATTCCGGTAAATCCCTATGCGTAGCCAGCAGTTCAGTGAACCCATGAATAGAGGTCAAGGGTGTTTTCAAGTCGTGGGCAATTGCCGCAATCATATCGGTCTGCTCTTTGTGCGCGAGTTGAAGCCGATGCTCCATCTTGTTGAAGTGCTTATAAAGTTCTCCGATCTCGTCATTGCTTCTCAGAGCCAGCGGAGGCAGCGGATGTACAATATTCACTTCTTCGAGCCTGGTATTCAGAAGCTGAATGGGCTTCTCTATGCATCTATGAATATAGATGATCAGAACAGCAAATATGAAACAGGCAATTGCAAATATGGGCAGAAGCAATGCTATATATCGCGAGTCCAGCAATGAACTCTGTATAGGGGAATATAATGCAAAGACAAGCTTCAGGTACATTCCAATCGAAAACATGAACACTATAAACATCAGCAGGAACAAAAGAGGAAGCTTGATTTTCAGTTTCATACTATTGCTCTCTTTCCGTATATTTATATCCTATGCCCCAAATTGTTTTAATAAAGTCATATTCAGGACCAAGCTTCTTACGGATATTTTTGATATGAACCGTTACGGTATTTAATTCTCCGAATTCGTCTCCCCAGACGTTTTCATATATCTGCTCACGAGTCAATACATTATTGGGGTGGCGCATGAGGAAAGACAGAATCTGAAATTCTTTCGTTGATAAGTCGAGCCTCCTGCTATTCAGGAAGGCTTCAAACGTCTTATCGTTCAAAATGAGCGGAGAATCAGCCTTTTCGTTACTGGGATTAAGCTCATCCCACTCTTTAAACAGCCTGTCCATTTTTCTGAAGTGAGCCTTTATCCTGGAGGCAAGCTCCTGAATACTGAAAGGTTTGGTCATGTAATCGTCTGCTCCTATTTCAAGCCCGACAATTTTATCAATGTCCTTATCACGCGCACTTAAAAACAGAATGGGAACATTATAAGAACCTCGGATACTTCTGCAGACATCAAGTCCATCCATATCAGGCATTACTATATCAAGAACGATGAAATCAATGTGATTTTCCTCCAATGCGGATAAGGCTTCTTTCCCGGAGTATGCCGAAACTATTGTAAATTGCTCGAACCTTAAACTCTTTGTGATCAGTTGTACGATTTCTTCATCGTCGTCTACGACTAATATCGTTTTTAGCATATTTATACCTCCCGGCCGCTTTAAATGGACTGCATTTATAAACCAAGAGCCGCATAGAATTCTCGCATTAAAAAAAGTCGCGCTCAAAGCGCCTCTCCAGTCCCGGATAAGCTGGAAGAAGAGCTTGAGCAACGACCTGGGCAAGGCTCGCATTAACATCAAAAGGATGGATAGTGGTCAGGCAAATCCCGCCAAGGCACGCCAGAACGAGCTACCCACAACATTGCATTTAACATGATTCAATTGTCTTTTCCAATTCGTCCACCCTGCAACTCCAGCAATGGATCTCCGCAAAGTAATAGCCACGATAATTCCTCCTAAGTTGATAAATTACTCGGAAATTGTAAAATGATGCATAGGAATATTTTTCTAAATCTATAATAGCATTTTTAGGAGTCTTTTAAAAAATCTCAGACAGAAGCAACTATCCGCCACTTTTCCCCAACATATAAAAATGTATTTTTTATAAAATATACCATTTTAGTCATTGACTTGATCCTGATAGAGTGGTATTTTGGTGAGGAAACCGGTTTCCTATCGTTTAATTGCATACGGTTCACCGTGAAACAGGCAGATGCTGAAGAAGAAGTAAGCAGGACCGATCCGAAGATTAAAGGCATAACATTTGAAAGGAGAGTTCAATTATGAAATCGTATTCAAAGCTTTTGACCACTCTATCGCTTTCAATGAGCATGGTACTCGGTGCCGCATTACCCGCATGGGCTTCCCCGGATACAAGCGTGAATAACAAACTTGATTACAGCACGGACGTTGTTTATCAAATTGTGACCGACCGGTTCGCAGACGGCAATTCGTCTAACAATCCGACAGGCTCTGCATTCAGCAGCGATCATTCCAATTTAAAGCTGTATTTTGGGGGAGACTGGCAGGGAATCATCAACAAAATCAATGACGGCTACCTGACGGGTATGGGCGTTACGGCAATTTGGATTTCTCAGCCTGTGGAGAACATCACCTCTGTCATCAACTATTCCGGCGTTAACAACACAGCTTACCACGGATATTGGCCCCGGGATTTCAAAAAAACCAATGCCGCCTTCGGCAGCTTCACCGATTTTCAGAACCTGATCTCCACGGCGCATGCGAATAACATCAAGGTCATTATCGACTTCGCTCCAAACCATACCAGCCCGGCTTCATCCACGAACGCAAGCTTTGCCGAGAACGGTAAGCTGTATAATAACGGCACGTTGCTCGGAGCTTATGGAAGCGACTCCGCGGGTTTGTTCCATCACAACGGCGGCACGGATTTTTCCACCATTGAAGACGGTATTTACAGAAACCTCTATGATCTGGCGGACATCAATCAAAATAACAGCACAATCGACAGCTATTTCAAGGAAGCCATAGACCTCTGGCTTGGCCTCGGTGTGGACGGCATCCGGTTTGACGCAGTGAAACATATGCCATTCGGCTGGCAAAAAAGCTACGTCTCCTCCATCTATAGCAGCAGTCATCCGGTGTTCACCTTCGGCGAATGGTTCCTTGGCACTGACGAAACCAGCTCGGACAACGTCAATTTTGCCAACAACAGCGGTATGAACCTGCTTGACTTCGCATACGCTCAGGAGGTTCGGGAAGTATTCAAGGACAAATCGGAAACTATGAACGATCTCAACTCAGTGTTAGCCTCTACTGCATCCAGCTATAATTATATTAATAATATGGTAACCTTTATCGACAATCATGATATGGACCGCTTCCAGGTGGCAGGCTCCAGCACGCGGCCAACCGAACAAGCACTGGCGCTCACCCTGACATCCCGCGGAGTACCCGCCATCTACTATGGCACCGAGCAGTACATGACCGGCGTTGGTGATCCGAATAACCGGGCCATGATGACAGGGTTCAACACCAACACAACAGCTTACAAGCTGATTAAAGCCTTGGCCCCCCTGCGCAAGTCCAATCCGGCTATTGCTTACGGAACGACCACACAGCGCTGGGTCAATGACGACGTCTTCATTTATGAACGGAAATTCGGCAAAAGCGTCGCCCTCGTTGCCATCAACCGCAACACGTCCACGCCTTATCCGATTTCGAACCTGTTATCGTCGCTGCCTGCGGGCACCTATTCGGATGTGCTGGGTGGCCTGTTAAACGGCAATTCAATTACCGCCAGCAGCACCGGCTCCGTCTCGAATTTCACGCTTGCAGCCGGAGGAACGGCGGTTTGGCAATATGTTGCGGCAGAGACTTCGCCGGCCATCGCCAATGTAGGACCAACCATGGGCAAACCGGGCAACACTGTGACGATTGACGGCCGCGGCTTTGGCAGCACGGCGGGCACAGTCTATTTTGGCACTACGGCTGTCACCGGTTCAAACATTGTGAGCTGGGAAGACTCCCAGATTAAAGTGAAGATTCCAAGTGTCTCTGCAGGCAAGACGGCTGTATCGGTAGCCACTGCTTCCAGTACGAAGAGCAATGCTTTCAGCAATTTCAACGTGCTGACGGCCGATCAGGTCACCGTGCGCTTTAAAGTCAACAACGCCACCACAACCCTTGGAACAAGTGTATACCTGGTCGGCAATGTAGCTGAGCTTGGTGCCTGGAATACCTCTGGTGCTATTGGCCCAATGTACAACGTAGTTGAAGCCTCCTATCCAACATGGTATTTCGACGTCAGCGTACCGGCAGGGACAGCACTGCAGTTCAAGTTCATCAAGTCGAACGGCACCACCGTCACCTGGGAAGGCGGCAGCAACCATACGTATACGTCACCAACCAGCGGCGTAAGCACAGTGACGGTCGACTGGCAGAATTAAACGATAAATGCTGACTTGACCAGATATAGTTAAGCAGGAGCCGCTAGCACGGAATCTTCGCCGCCCATTCTCGGGCTAGGTGGAGACGCCGTGCTTTTTTATCTGGGAAGAGCGCTATCAGTCGAAATGTATATGCCGGAAGCCAATATGTATCGAAAAAATGAAATGCGACGACGAAGAGGAGTTTGCACAGTTGCTTACTGAGCCTAGAGATAATGCTAAATAGTACAGCCGCTGCTTCCTCATTGATCTGAGCCATTCTCAACGTGATTGCACTTTGTGCACTAGACATCCATGCCGCTCTTTCGCGGCACTTCAGACGATGAAATTTCATAGAAGACCCTCAATTTGGCTTCGCCAAATTCGAGGCTTCCATAACAATGTCCTCTGTTCGGACATCGTTATTTCAGGATAGAATACTCATTGTAGGGCGGTCAATGGCATTCTATTGTATTTGGTACAATTGATTTCTGGTATTTCGGCCCTGAATGAACTTTTCACGCAAATCTAATGTAGAGAGTGCAATAGTTTCTGTTTTCCGGTTGATTTGAAGCTAAACTGCTGCAGATAGTGCAATAGATTGGTTTTAAATTCCTCAGCAAAATCCTGCCGCCCCAGAGATTATTCAGAACGTCATACCCCTCTCCTCCTCCCCATATACATAAAAAGAACAGTTCCGGGCGTTGTCGCGGAACCTTTGCGGCCTTGTCAGAATAGGTTGCAGCATACAGCCAAGCTGGAGGGGGAGATGGGATCATGCCCGGAGATGAGATTAGGGCGCTGGAGCGGGCGATTGCCGAGATTACGGAGATTGCTTCCGGGTTCGGGCTGGATTTTTACCCGATGCGTTATGAAATATGCCCTGCCGATATTATTTATACCTTCGGGGCCTACGGGATGCCTACGCGGTTCGGGCATTGGAGCTTCGGCAAGACGTTTCACAAGATGAAGTCGCAATATGATTTTGGACTCAGCAAAATCTACGAGCTTGTCATTAACTCCAATCCCTGCTATGCCTTTCTGCTGGACGGCAACTCGCTTGTCCAGAACAAGCTGATCGTGGCGCATGTGCTGGCTCACTGCGATTTTTTCAAGAACAATATGCGCTTCTCGATGTCCAACCGCGACATGGTCGAGAGCATGTCGGCTACGGCGGACCGGATCGCCGGCTATTCCGTCACCTATGGTACAGATGCGGTGGAGAGCTTCATCGACTCCGTGCTGGCCGTTCAGGAGCACATCGACCCCAGCCTGATCCAGCCGCGCAAGCTGGGCAAAACCCACCTGCTGGAAGCCAAGATGCAGGAGCGCAAGGACGCCTCATCCGGCGGCGCCGGACCGGCAAATCCTTATGATGAGCTGTGGAATCTGGATAAGGGCAATGCGGGTACCCCGGAGGCGGATTCCGCAGGCAAACGCGCCTTCCCGCCCGAGCCGGAGAAGGATATCGTCTGGTTCATCCAGCAATATTCCACGTCGCTTGAGAGCTGGCAGCGCGACATCATGACCATGCTGCGTGACGAAATGCTCTACTTCTGGCCGCAGATGGAGACCAAGATCATGAACGAAGGCTGGGCCTCCTTCTGGCATCAGCGGATCATGCGCGAGCTGGATCTGACGCCGGAAGAGACAGTCGAATACGCCAAGCTGAATTCCGCGGTTGTGCAGCCCTCCCGCCAGAGCCTGAATCCGTATTATTTGGGGCTGAAAATCTTTGAGGACATCGAACGCCGCTGGGACCGCGATAAAATGTTCGAGGTGCGGGAGCTGGACTCTGACATCTCTTTTATCCGCAGCTATCTGTCGAAGCAGTTGGTCAATGATCTGGACTTGTACGTCTTCGAGAAGAAAGGCCCGGAATGGAAAATCACCGACAAGGCCTGGGAAAATGTCCGCGACCAGCTCGTACTCGCCCGGGTCAACGGCGGCTCGCCGTATCTTGTCATTCAGGACGCCGACTACGAGCGCAACGGCGAGCTGCTGATCGTGCACCGCTACGAGAGCATTGAGCTGGACCTGAAATACCTGGAGCGCACGCTCCCGCATATCTATACCCTGTGGGGCCGCACCGTGCACCTGCAAACCGTGGTCGAAGACAAAAAAGCCCTTTTTACCTATGACGGCAAAAAGGTGCAGCGGAAGTTTATGTAGTAGGGAGTTGGCCCGCCAGCACACGATTGTGCGCTGCGGGCCTTTTTCTGGTCGCTACCCCCAGTGACCGGGAAAATAGCACACGTAAAGGCTGTGATGGTGAGAGTAACGGAGGGAATTTTGGAACTGTAGGAGCGAAAGCGTCCGCCTGAGAGTTTTCCGTAGGAAAGCTAGCATCGTAAGATAAGCTGTCTCCGGATTTAATCCGCAAGGGGATATTATAAAATAAATCCGGAGACCACAGCGGCCGGAAGTCCCAACATTCCCGCAGTTACGGCATCCACCGCACAGCCTTTGCCCCACACAACTATTTTCCCGCCCGTACCCTCACCGGAACGTAAATCTCCATCACTGTATCCACTCTCCCGTGGCAGCGTTCGTCGTAATACTCGAAATCCAGCTTGCCTTCAGCATACTCGTAGCCGCTGGCCGGGAACCATTCCTCAAAAATATACCTCCAGGTGCTCTTAATCACCTGCACAAACGCCTCCTGATCTTTAGGTATCCACGGGCGGTGTGGTGAACACGGCGTATTCCGCCTCCGGTACCTCCGCCGTGAGCATGTCCCCGGTGACCCGGCTGAAGTCCTCCACAACCACACCCAGCAGATAAGTGGCATTGCCGCTCTCAGTGCCTGGCACACATAAGCCAACCTCTCCGTGCTTCGGCGGATTCAGAATGCCGTACATTTTCGATTCCAGATTCTCGCCTTCATAATTGCTCCAGAACGAAGCGATATCCTTCGTATACTGACCTTCCGCCACATTGGTGTGGATGCCGTAGCCCGCCACGCGGAAGCCATGTTTTTTTACAAATACAGGTTCCATCAAATAACCTCCGATTTCTAAAATAGTTCTGTCCTGATTCAGCAGAAACCCTTCCATCCGCGCCGCATATTGCGAGGGCGTATAGCCGTAAGTCTTGCGGAACGCCTTCGCGAACCCGCTCTGCGTCTCGAAGCCATAATCCAGCGCAATATCCATAATCCGTCTGCCGCTGAATAGCTCGACCGCTGCCAGGGACAGCTTCCGGCTCCGCACATACTCCATCACCGGCATGTCCTTGCACAGACTGAACACCCGGCTGAAATGATAGAGCGAATATCCAGCCTCCGCCGCAATGTCCTCGGCTGTCAGATTTTTTTTAATATTGTTCTCAATATATTCAATGCAGCGTTCAATATCTTTACTGTAATTCAAGCAGCCACCCAGCCTTTCCCCGATCGGTGATTTCATTATAGCAACTGCCCGCGCCCGGAGCTGTTCCTGTTTTGCTAAGCCGCTACAAATGTAACCTGACAGGGTGTAGTCAAGTTAATTCAGGTATAGTAAGCACTATATTCTGGATTAATTATTGAACTGGAGGAGAGTTTATGGCAGCAAAAACAAAAGAACAATTAGAATTGGAATACCAGTCCTTCATCCCTTATATTGAATCGCTGGATGCCCTTGCAGAGGCAGACTGGGAAGCACCCATCGAGGCTGGCAAATGGTCATTAAAGGAGATGCTCTGCCACATCATGCTGTGGGACAAATACTTTTATGAGGAAGCTATCGCTAAAGTGAAGGAGGATCAGCCGCTGACAGTAACACATCAGAACTTCAACGAGTTCAACGCCCGGGCCGTTGAATACGCGAAGCCCCTGAACAAACAGACGGCTATCCAGCAATTTGTGCTGTACCGGAAGAAGATTTTAGATGTCATTATGCTATCGGGTGAGGAAGAATTTGCGAAAATCCATTTGGACGGGGACCGCAAGAAATTCAGCTTCCGGGGGTATCTGAGAGACTTTATTCCGCATGACAAACACCATAAGAAGCAAATGGAGCAATACATACAGTCCATCACCGGCAAGTAAACCCGCCAATCATAGGCAAGGTGTTCATACCAGAGGACAAGCTCTTCCGCAAAAAAGAAGCGTACCGCTTGTTGCAGGAGGTACGCTTCTTTGCGGTTCACTGTAGGTTACTCAAGTACAGTAATCAAACTTCCAGGCTAATCATCGCCATACCGCTCCACTTCAAGCGACGCCAGTAAGAATGGGGCCACCCCCATCGGCGCATCAGACACTACGGCCTCGGAAATATAATAGTCATAGGAGCCGTTCCGGTCCTTGCTGAGACCCGCCCCGTGGCAAATCCGATGCAAATGAACGCCCTGTTCATCCTCACTGGTCAAATGCGCCAGTATCCCTTCATAGCCGTTCAGCATCGAATCTTTGAAGGAAGGCTCCAGATACCGCAGCCGCAGCCCTTTGGCCATCGCATATACAAACATGCAGGAGCCGGTGGCTTCGAGATAGTTGCCTTTGCGTCCCGCTTGATCCAGCACCTGGTACCAAGGACCAGTCTCCTTGTCCTGAACGTCCACAAGCGCTCCGCACATGCGCTGGAAAATCCCGATGATGGTTCCCCGCTGGGGATGTGTAACAGGAAAATGCTCTAGACAATCCACTACAGCCATCGCATACCAGCCCATCGCCCGGCTCCAGAAATGGGACGACAAGCCGGTGGAGGAGTCGGCCCATTCCTGCTCCCGGGATTCATCCCAACCGTGATAGAGCAGGCCGGTGCGCGGGTCGCGGGTTCTGCGCTCAATCAGCAGCAGTTGGTGGGCGGCTTCGTGGATCAGCTCCGGGCGCTGAAATACTGCTCCATATTCAGCAAGAAACGGCGACGCCATATACGATCCGTCCAGCCACATCTGGAAGGGATAAATCTTCTTGTGCCAGAACCCGCCTTCCGAGGTGCGGGGATGACCGATGAGCTGAGCTACCAGCAGATGGGCCGCTTCGGCGTAGCGGGTCTCTCCGGTATTCTGGTACAGCCAGAACAGATTTTTCCCCTGGTTGATCTGGTCCAGGTTGTATTCCTCCAGCGAATAGGTACGGATGGAGCCGTCCTCTCCAATGAAGGTGTTCATATGCCGCTCCATAAATGTCAGATACTCCGGCTCTGCGAGCTGAACTCCGGCCCGGGCCACCGCCATCAGCAGCATGCCGGGGACATATGCCCAGCGTTCCAGTACAAATTCGTGCTCCCCCTCCGCATTGCGCCCGCCGAGAATTGTATCCGCGATTTTGCGGGACCACCGTACATCCGTTGCTTGAGCTAGACGCATCGCTATTCCTCCTGTCGCTTGTCTGACAAGCTAAGTTCGATCTTATATACCGGCAAGCTGCCTCCGCAGCCAGCTAAACGCCGGTTCACCATGAATTTCATGCCCCCCTGCAAAAAAATCCGCCTCGACCCCGCGCCCTTGGCCCGCAGCTTCATAAATCTGCTGTAGCCTGGCTAAGGCTTGCCTTGCCGGGTCCGGTCCGAACAGTTGATCCGCGTCTCCCGATTCCAGGAACAAACCGCGCGGTGCAATCAGCCCCAGCAGATCCGGCATTTCCGCCTCCAGCAGAATGCCGGGAATATAGTTATCCAGACAGTGGCTTCTGGTCAGAATGCTGTCTGCAAATGTATTGGCGTACCCGCTGACCACGGCGCAGGCAATCCGTTCGTCAAGTGCCGCCGTGAAGCCGGCCACCAGTCCTCCGCCGGAAATCCCCATAATGCCTACGCGTTCCGGGCTGACCTCAACCAGACTCTGCAGATAATCCAGCGCCCGCATGGTTTCGTAGATGCGGCAGCCGGCCATCGTCCGGCCGGCCAGCAGCAGTGCCGAAGACAGGCGGAAGCAGGAATTACGACCGGGCTCTCCGCTGGCGAGGTCCTCCTGCAGACGTCTGTCCCCGAAGCCGAGCAGCTCCGGCGCGGCGACGATGAAGCCTTGTCTCACCAGGGACACGGCAAAATCCTTATGCAGCCCCGGGTCGCCTTCCCGGTCCGAGCCGTCCGGCTCCAGACCGATGATCTCCCGGCTGCCGTAGCCGTGTCCGTGAATTGCTAGAACCGCAGGTGCGGGAGAAGAGAGCGGACGGTCCGGGATTAGGAGATAGAGCGGCATGCGCAGCCCCTCGCAGGTAGTGATCTCAACACGCCTCCGGGTATACCCGGGACAAGCTGTCTCCTCCAGAAGATCAGGCTGCAGCTCTGCATGTCTCTCCGGGAAGCCGCCCAGCCGTTCAGCAAAAGCTGCTGCCAGCCCGGCCCGCCATTCCCCGTAAGGAATGTCCTTGCGGTACGCAGAGCTGTGCGGTGCAGAATCTGTCAATTGCTTCATGTAATGCTCAAGTGGTTCCATCTGAAGCCGCCTCCTTCTCCAATCCGCAATATGCAGATGCTTAATAGCCTTCAGGATACCCGCCAGCCATCACAGACAACAATTAACATGGCGGCTTCTTTCATATCAGCCAGTAACTATTCTATAATAACCTTAACGCTTCGGAAGAGATGGGGAGATTCATGAATAGCGTGAGCAGCGTAAGTCCCAAATATTATATAGAAGAAGAACGGTTCAGCATCCAGCACATGAAACGCAAGGGGGTTACCGCCATGCCCCGGCCCCACAGCCATGAGCTGACCGAGCTGTACTACCTCACAGAAGGTGAGCGCGTATACTTCGTAGACGACCGGGTGGTTACGGTTCATAAAGGCGAGCTGATCCTCATCCCCGGCCGGGAGCTTCATGCTACCTCAAGCTCCGAAATCGCTGAATTCGAACGGATTCTGATTAATTATGATCCGGGCCTGCTGCCTGCTCCGCTCCAGACCGAGGCCCAATGGTTCCAGCACCCCAGGTACCGCCTGTTCAGACTGACCCTGCGCGAGCAGAACGAGGCGGAAGGCCTGCTGCACCGGATGCTGGAAGAATGCCGGCTCCAGCGCCCGTATTATGAGACGGCTATAGTTACACTGTTTACCGAGCTAATGCTCCTGCTTCAGCGTTCAGAGAACACCTCGCAGACCGGGGAGACGAAACATCCGCTCCATCATCTGGTGACGGATGTTGCGACCTTTATCCGCGATCACTACCGGGAGACATTAACTCTGGAAAAGACAGCGGGGCACTTTTTCATCAGCCCCTCTTACCTGAGCCGGGTTTTCCACCGGCTGACAGGCTTTCATTTCCGGGAATACATCGTTCATGTACGCGTCAGGGAAGCCGAACGTCTCTTGGCAGGCACTTCAGTCAAAATTCAGGAGATCGCTTCTCTGGTCGGATTCGAGCATCTGTCCCATTTCAACAAGACATTCAAAAAATCTACCGGTCTGACGCCTCTCCAATACCGGAAGGGCAGCTAACGAGCAGAATGTAAGCACAACCAATTATAGTTCGTATAAGTGTAATTTTCTTGCATTTTCCATGCTTTATTTCTTCATTTTTACACTTCCTTGTTCAGTTATACCCTTTCACTGCTTGTAACGGAGTCACTTGTCCCTCTAAAATGGGTGTAATACGATGTTTTTAAAGGGGGAGAGCGTCCTCGGAAAGAGAAAGAAGCTATACACCCCCTTTTTTATAGCTGACACCGCCTTGACCGAATACCAGAAGCAATTTTCGGAATGGTCCGCCAAGCCGCAGCACTAACAAGGCACTGCATGTCCGAAAAATAAGCCACAAGAAGCGTGTCCCGCCGTTCCGGGGACACGCTTCTTCATTGCGCTGCCGCTTGCCGAGGAGATTATTCAGGCAACCGGCAGCCGCAGCCGGCAGGGACCTACCGGTTCAGCAGGCTTCCGACATATTTGAGCAGCTCATTGGCGCAGATCGGGCAGTAGCCGTGATCGTCGATCAGACGTCTGGACACCTCGTTAATGCGCTTAAGCTGGCTTTCATCCGGTGTTTTGGAGGAGGTGGTGATTTTGACGATATCCTTCAGGTCAGCAAACAGCTTTTTCTCAATGGCTTCGCGGAGCCGGTCATGATTATTGTATTCGAACTTTTTGCCTTTGCGGGAATAGGCGGAAATGCGGATCAGAATCTCTTCGCGGAACGCCTTCTTGGCATTTTCGGAAATGCCGATCTGCTCTTCAATGGAGCGCATCAGGCGCTCATCCGGCTCCATCTCCTCATCCGTGAGCGGGTCACGGATTTTGGCCCAGTTGCAGAACGCTTCGATGTTGTCGAGATAGTTCTCGAACAGTGTTTTGGCCGATTCCTCAAAAGAGTAGACAAAAGCCTTCTGCACCTCGCTCTTGGCCAGAATGTCGTATTCCTTGCGGGCAATGGAAATAAAGTTCAGATAACGCTCCCGCTCCTCCTTCGTAATTGAAGGATGCTGGTCCAGACCGTCCTTGATTGCCCGCAGCACATCCAGCGCATTCATGCACTGCAAATCGCCCTTGATCAGCGCACTGGAAATCCGGTTGATGACATAACGCGGGTCGATACCGGACATCCCTTCGTCCAGATACTCGGTCTGCATCTCCTTGAGATCGGCTTCCTTGTAGCCCTCGACCTCTTCACCGTCGTACATGCGCAGCTTTTTGATCAGATCCATGCCCTGCTTCTTGCTCTCCTTAAGGCGGGTCAGGATGGAGAAAATCGCCGCTGCCCGCAGCGCATGCGGGGCAATATGCACATGCTTCATGTCGCTCTGGGCGATCAGCTTGGCGTAGATTTTCTCCTCCTCAGACACTCTGAGGTTATATGGAACCGGCATAACGATCATACGCGACTGGAGCGCTTCGTTCTTTTTATTGGAGATGAAGGATTTATACTCCGTTTCATTCGTATGGGCAATGATCATTTCATCCGCCGAAATGAGCGCGAACCGGCCTGCCTTGAAATTCCCCTCCTGGGTCAGCGACAGCAGGTTCCAGAGAAATTTCTCATCGCACTTGAGCATTTCCTGGAACTCCATCAGCCCGCGGTTGGCCTTGTTCAGCTCCCCGTCGAACCGGTAGGCGCGCGGGTCGGATTCTGATCCGAATTCGGTAATGGTGGAAAAGTCGATGCTGCCTGTCAGGTCGGCAATATCCTGCGACTTCGGATCGGAAGGACTGAAGGTCCCGATACCGACACGCTCCTCCTCCGACAGCAGCACACGCACTACCTTCACCTGCTCAATGTCGCCGCGGTATTCATTCCTCAGCCGCATCTGGCAGGAGGGGCACAGGTTGCCCTCAATGCGTACCCCAAGCTCCCGCTCAATCTCAGGACGCAGCTCCAGGGGGATCAAATGCAGCGGGTCCTCATGCATCGGGCAGCCTTCAATCGCATATACCGCACCCGCATCGGTGCGCGAATACAGCTCAAGGCCGCGCTTCAGCAGCGTAACGATTGTCGATTTGCCCCCGCTGACCGGTCCCATCAGCAGCAATATCCGTTTGCGCACATCAAGCCGCCGGGCCGCGGAATGAAAATACTCCTCCACCAGCTTCTCGACGGCACGGTCGAGTCCAAAAATCTCCTGCTCAAAAAACTTATACCTTTTGCGTCCGTTGATCTCTTCAACGCCGTGTGACTTGATCATGTCGTATACGCGGGAATGAGCCGTTTTGGCGGGAGAGGGGTCTTTTTTCAATAGTTCTATATAGTCCTTGAAGGTGCCGCTCCACGCCAAACGGTCGTTCTCAGCCCGATACGAAGCTATACGCTCAAATATATCCATTGCTCGCTGCCTCCTCTTGCGCTCCTACTTGCTCCACCAGCTTTAAAAGTGTATTACATAACTATGCGGCGAGCCCGGAATAGTTGACCTCTTTTTTGCTGTGCTATAATAGAGAATCGTTAATTTCTCTATCCCGCAGCTCTCCTGCAGCGAAGCTGTTTTCACGTTCTTCAAGGGGGGGAGCGAAAGCTTGCATATAACTTTAATCTAAGGCGCAGGAGTGACAACTATGGCCGTCAAGCATGAAACGGAGCTATATGCTCCTTTGAAAAAATTTTTTGAAGGACAAGGCTATGAGATCAAAGGCGAGGTGCGGACCTGCGATTTGGTGGGCATACGGGCGGACGAGGAGCTGCCGCTGATCGTGGAGATGAAAAAATCGTTCAACCTCGCTCTGCTGCTGCAGGGGGTTGAACGACTGAAGCTTAGTCCGAGCGTCTACCTTGCGGTAGAACGGGTGCGGGACAAAAAAGGCGCGGTGAACCAGCGCTGGGGCGAACTTACCGGGCTGTGCCGCCGGCTCGGCCTCGGGCTGATCACCGTGGTCTTCTACAAGACCAAGGCCCCGCTCGTCGAGGTGCTCGCGGAGCCGGGCGACACGCCGCCTCAGGTCCGCAGCGGCGCGCGGCGGCGCGAGCGGCTGCTCTATGAGTTCCGCGAGCGCAGCGGGGACTACAACACCGGCGGCAGCACGCGCGTCAAGCTCGTGACGGCCTACCGCGAGAAGGCGCTGCGCGTGGCACTCGCGCTGCAGGCGGCCGAGGCCGAAGCCGCTCACGCGGCCGGCCTCGCCGGCTCGCGCGCCCAGCTTCGCGGCGCGCCCGGGGCAGAGGCGCGGCGCGGCGTGACTCCCGCCGAGCTGCGCAAGAGAAGCGGCGTGCCGGGCGCCGCCGCGTTCCTGCAGAAGAACTACTATGGGTGGTTCTTCCGGGTGGAGCGCGGCCGCTACACGCTCACGGCCGCCGGAACCGCAGCGCTGATCGAATACGCCGCAATCGCGGAGATCAGCGCGGGCAAGCTGTAGGCCTGCCGCTCCGCACGGCGGACCGCACGCCCTTGCGGCACCGTCACCGTAAGGTCCGCTGACCGCCGCGCGTGGTCCCGCCTATCGTCCGCCGGTCTGGAATCTCGCCCCGCTGACGCTCCAGCCCCTTCAGACACTTTAGCTGCACGCTCTACAGTTAAATAAAGCATTTTAGCATCTCAAGGGAGTTTAACTGCACTCCGTACATATAAATTTACGTTTTTGGCTGATTAAGGCGCTAACTGCAACATTTAACTGTACCAGCTACAATTAAATGCCCACATCAGGTATTTTCCACCTGAATAATTGCAGGAAATACAGTTATCCAGAAGCAACTCAGCTTTATACTTGCCCGGATCGCTAAATCCCGCAATATGCGCTGCCCTACGGATTCCTGCACGGCATAATAATCCTTCGCAGCACGCCAAAGAGGAGCTGTCCCTTCCGCAAAATATCTGCTTGGGGACAGCTCCTCTTCCTGCCGTACAAGTGACAACGGTAGGGACGCTGCACAGCCCTAGCCGGTTATCACCTTTTTTGAAGATTTAACGGCTTGTCCGCCTGTTAAATCCGTTTACGCCCGAACCGTATACAGCAATTCCTTCTCCCTCACTGAAGAGCGGCCTGCGGACTCGATGGAGTCATACTCCTGAATATTCGTAATGATGACCGGCGTGATGGTGCTGAAGCCTGCTTTTTCAATCTCGGCGAGATCGAATTCCATCAGCAGGTCGCCGATTGCGACTTTGGTGCCTGCGGCAACCTTCGGCGAGAAATGCAGGCCCTTCAGCTTCACAGTGTCAATCCCGATGTGAATCAGCATTTCAGCTCCGTTGTCACTGACGAGGCCAATGGCATGGCCGCTCTTGGACAAGGAGAACACCGTCCCGTTAATCGGTGACACCACACGGCCTGCAGATGGCTGAATGGCAAAGCCTTTACCCATAATTTCTTCCGAGAACGCCGGATCGTTCACTTCGCTCAGCGGTTTGACTTCACCGGTAATTGGACTGAAAATTTCCTCACTAACTCTTACCAGCTCGGACGCTGGAGCGGATGCTGCAGACACACTTGCCGCAGCAGCGGAACCCGATACCGCCACCGGCTCAGCTTTTACCTCAGCTTCATCTTCAAAGCCCAGAATATAAGTAACGATAGCCGCAACAGCGGAACCAATCAGAAAGCCGATAACCGAATAGACAAAGGTCGCACCCAGAACCATCGGAATACCGGAGAGACCGGCAAGACCGCCGATTACATACGCTTTTACTTTGAACAGACTAAGGAAGGCTCCACCCACCGCTCCGCCGACCAGTGCGGCGATGAACGGCTTCTTCAGGCGCATGTTCACACCATACATAGCCGGCTCTGTAATCCCCATAAATGCGGTAATACTTGTGGACATCGAAAGAGACTTCAGCTTGGAATTTTTTGTTCTCAGGGAGACACCCAGGGCACTGCCTGCCTGTGCAAAGTTAGCCACCATCATGATTGGAATCATGTAGTCATAGCCGAGCTGCGCAATCGAAGCAATCATAATCGGAATCAAGGCGTAGTGCATCCCTGTAATGATGAGCAGCGACATGGTTCCGCCAAGCAGGAGACCCGCGAAGAGACCCGTATTTTCGAACAGCCAGCTAATACCTCCGGTAAGGCCGTTCCCGATAATTACGCCGAGCGGACCAACGGCAACCAGTGTAAGCGGCACAATTACAAGCAGTGTGACGGTTGGAACAATGATCAGCTTAAGCGAAGCGTGCGTTACTTTATCTACCGCTTTTTCCACATAGGAAGCGAGCCATACGGCAATTACAATCGGAATTACGGAAGACGAATAGGTTGCTGCAACAACCGGCAGCGAAGCAAAGGTAACCTTTTCACCGGATGCCAGCAAGGTTGTAATCGTCGGGTGAAGAATCGCAGCCCCAATGGCGGCGGCTATATACATATTGCTTCCCAGCTTGCGGGCGGCGCTGACCGCCAGGACGATAGGCAGGAAATAGAAGGCTCCGTCGCCGATAGCCGAGAGAATCACATAGGTTGAATTGCTTGTTCCCATCCAGCCCATAGCTACCAGAAGCGCCACAATCCCTTTAATCATCCCCGCGCCGGTGATCGCCGGCAGAATCGGGGTGAAGATCCCCGAGATAAAGTCAAACAGCTTGCTGAGCGGGTTCCCCTGCTTCTTCTCTACCGCCCCGGAGGACACCTTCTGATCAGGAGAAACCTTCATATTACCAACCAGCTCATTGTATACCACAGGCACATCGTTGCCGATGATAACCTGGAATTGCCCTCCGTTAATCATAACGCCCATGACGCCGTCTGTTTTCTGCAGAGCCGCCTTGTCTGCCCGGTCATTGTCATTAAGATTGAAACGCAGACGTGTCATACAATGGGTAACCTGATCAATATTTTCTTCTCCGCCTACCAGCTTCAGTATTTCTTTGGACAATGCTTTTTTATCCATGATGTTGTGCACCTTCGCTTCTGAGTGTATTTTGACAAAAATAAAAACCTAAACACCGACCAGCGATGCCTCTTGCCCTCATCACCGTTCGTGTTTAGGTTTTGCCTGCTTAGAGTAACAATCCCGTCCACCATTATTCAGTTGAATCATCGTTTCGTATAATCCGTTCAATATGAATGGTCATATACAGGATTTCTTCCTTGGACAAGACCCGCTTGTAAATTTTGCGTGTGTAATCCGAAATCTTGATCGCACAGGCATGGGCCTCCGGGTATTGCTTGCTGACCAGCTCATGCAGCGCATGATCCTTGTCCCTGTCTTCAATAGGTGTTCCCTGAACGACCCGCTGCGCAAAGAATTTCAGATGCGTAAGGAAGCGGAAGTACCCCAGAGACTCCTCGTCCAGCTCGATAAGAAAGCTTCGCCGTACAATGTTCAGTATGTCCTTTACAATGTTGGTTATACTCACCGTTTCCCGCATTTCACCGTTCATCTGGGCATTGACCAAATGCATGGTAATGAAAGCGCACTCGTCCTCCGGCAGCAGAACACCAAGCCTCTCCTCGATGATTTGCAGCGCTTTTAGCCCGATCGAGAACTCCCTGCGGTACATCCGTTTAATCTCCCACAGAAGTGCATTCTTGATTTGAAGCCCCTGACGGTGGCGGTCGATGGCAAAATGGATATGGTCCGTCAACGAGATATAGATGCTGTCGTGCAGCTTCTCTCCCAGCACCGTCTCGGCGTAGCGGATCACTTCATCGGAGCACTCCACATATTCCATCGGAATGTCCGAGAGAAGCGCCATAAGCTTTTGTGATACTTCTTTGTTGTCCAGTGAGAATACCTTCTCAATTTTGTCCTCATCAATCTCGTCGCCGGCCTGTTTCTTGAAGGCAATCCCGCGTCCCATAACGACCTGTTCCTTCTGGCTGGCGTCCAGCACGGTGACGACATTATTGTTGAGTACCTTCGCAATTTTCATTCCATCACCTTACACCGTCAGAGTAGTAAAATAGGCAAAACCAAAACGGGCATTATAAGAACGCCAGTTTCTGGTTTTGCCTGAACTAACAGTAACAATCCAGTTATTTTACCTGTACCAGCATCTTAGCACATCAACCTGAGGTTGACAACGTTTTTATGAAAACGGTTTTTTATAGGAGCTGAATTTTAGATTGCCAAGTCGGCATTAGTCGTAGCTGCGGGGAAGGTTTGGACTTCCGGCCGCTGCGCCTACTCTAATGTTGCCCCATTTGTTCCAATAACTTCCTTGTACCAGTCAAAAGATTTTTTCTTATATCGTGCAAGTGTGCCTGTACCGTCGTTGTTGCGGTCTACATAGATGAAGCCGTAACGTTTCTTCATTTCGGCCGTAGATGCGCTGACAATGTCGATACAGCCCCAGGTGGTGTAGCCCATTACTTCAACACCGTCCAGAATGGCTTCTCCCACCTGCACCAAATGATCGTTAAGATATTTAATTCTGTAGTCGTCTTGCACCGTCTTGCCGCCATTGCCGTCATCTGTCAGTTGATCCACTGCCCCAAGACCATTCTCCACGATAAACAGCGGCTTCTGGTAGCGGTCATAGAAACGATTGAGCACATAGCGCAGGCCCTGCGGGTCAATCTGCCAGCCCCATTCACTGGCTTCCAGATGCGGATTGGGCACACCACCGAGCAAATTCCCTTTACCGGCGATTCGCTTCTCGGGATCTCCCGTCTCACAGATGCTCACATAATAGCTGAAGGAGATAAAATCAACCGTATTCTTAAGCAATTCCGCGTCTCCAGGCTCAAAATGAATCTCAATGCCGTGATCTCTGAAGTAGCGCTTCATATAATTCGGATACTCGCCGCGGGCATGAACATCGGCAAAGAAATCATTTTTATGCTCGGACTCCATACATGCAATCACATCGTCCGGGTTCGGCGTCAGCGGATAGGTCGGCATACTGAGCACCATGCAGCCAATTTGGGCTCCCGGCATGATTTCATGGCCCAGCTTAACGGCAAGCGCACTTGCCACCAGCTCATGATGAACCGCCTGGTACAAATCCTGCTTGGACAGCTTTTCTTTTGGCGTATAGATGCCTCCGCTCATGAACGGCGCTTCCAGAATAGAGTTGATTTCATTAAAGGTCAGCCAGTATTTCACTTTATCCTTATACCGGTTGAACACAGTAGTCACGTAACGCTCGTAGAACCCGATCAGCTTGCGGTTCACCCAGCCGTCATATTCCTTGGCGAGATGCAGCGGCGTTTCATAGTGGGACAGCGTCACCAGCGGCTCAATCCCGTATTTCAGGCATTCATCGAACAAATCATCGTAGAACTGCAGGCCTTGCTCATTTGGGGTCAGATCGTCGCCGTTTGGATAAATGCGGGACCAGGCAATGGACGTGCGGAATACCTTGAAGCCCATTTCGGCGAACAGCTTCACATCCTCTTTATAGCGGTGATAAAAATCAATCCCGATCAGCTTCAGATTGTTCTCTGTCGGCTCCTCCGTAAGCGGTCCGGCAATCCCCTGCGGCATTACATCCTGTGTGGACAGTCCTTTGCCGTAGCTGTTATAAGCGCCTTCGCATTGATTGGCGGCAACCGCTCCTCCCCATAAGAATCCTTCGGGAAATGGTGTCTGCATCATCTTTTCCACCCTTCTTGTACTTTGTTATTTACAAAATTTCGCCGTTCGACGCAATGACCTTCTTGTACCATTCAAAAGAATCCTTCTTGCTGCGGTTCAGTGTGCCAGCTCCCTCATCATCCAGATCCACGTAAATGAAACCATACCGTTTGGACATTTCCGAGGTGGACATACTCACCAAATCAATCGGACCCCAGCTCGTATAACCGAGCAATTCAACGCCGTCTTTAATGGCCTCTTTCATCTCCGCAATATGCTGCCGCAAATAATCAATCCGATACTGATCATGGACGGAGCCGTCGGCTTCTACCTGGTCATACGCACCAAGTCCGTTCTCGACGATGAACAAAGGCTTTTGATAGCGGTCATACAAGTGGTTCAGCGTAATGCGCAGGCCCACCGGATCAATCTGCCAGCCCCAATCGGAGGCCTGCAAATACGGATTCTTGATCCCGCCCAGCAAATTCCCCGCCGTAGCTTCTCCTTCCGGACCAGCCGACACAGTTAGCGTCATATAATAGCTGAACGAGATAAAATCAACCGTGTGGGCGGCAAGAATCTCGTCATCCCCAGGCTCGCGTGAAATTTCAATGTTGTTCTCTGCAAAATACCGGTCCATATAACGCGGATACTTCCCGCGGGCATGCACATCGGTGAAGAACAGATTCATCTGGTTCTCCTGCTGGCTCTTGCGCACATCTGCCGGGTTGCAGGTATGCGGATAGGACTCCATCCGGGCCAGCATACAGCCGATTTGCGAGCCGGGAATAATCTCATGACCAAGCTTTGTCACCAGCGCACTGGCCACGAACTGGTGATGCAGCGCCTGATACACCGTTTGCAGCTTATTTTCCAGACGGTCTGAAAGAATCCCGCCTCCGGTATAGGGACTGAACACCATAACGTTGATCTCATTGAAGGTCAGCCAGTATTTCACTTTGTTCTTATAGCGGTTGAATACGGTTTCGGCATACTTCACGTAGTGCTGAATCACTTCGCGGCTGGCCCAGCCGTTGTATTTCTGTGTAAGTCCGAGCGGCGTTTCATAATGCGACAAGGTCACCAAAGGCTCGATGCCGTATTTATTCAATTCATCGAAAACCTGATCATAGAACTGAAGGCCCTGCTCGTTCGGCTCCGCATCATCGCCATTCGGAAAAATCCGTGACCAGTTGATGGACATCCGGAACACCTTAAAGCCCATTTCGGCGAATAAAGCGATGTCCTCCTTGTAGCGGTGATAGAAATCTACACCTTCCCGTTTAGGAAATCTGTCGTTTACTTCTCCGGCAAGAATCCCGCTGATCCGCTCCGTGGAAATTTCCATCGCGTGATCTCCCTGCCGCTTCTCCTTCGGCACATAAGCGATCATATCTGCGGTAGACAGACCTTTGCCACCCTGATCATAAGCACCCTCAAGCTGATTGGCAGCGGTTGCGCCGCCCCACAAAAAGTGTTCAGGAAATCCATTTTGTACTTTAGCCATTCCAATTCCCTCTCTTCCTTATACATTTCAAATGATAGCCAAAAACAAGAAAAACCTAAACATATGGCAAAATCATTTGACCCTTCTTACAAAGGCTCAAAATGTTCACCATCAGTTTAGGTTTTGCCTGGCACGGCCAGTAACAATCCAGAAACGATGTGTTTAAGGATGATTTAATTAACATCAGCCTAACACAGCTTTTGAGAAATTTCAAATCATTAATCTGCCCGGCTCAGCTTCGCGCCGTGAACTCTGTGACTGCCTCGCTCATCAGATTCATGCCCAGCAGCAGCTCATCCCTGCCCGGATGGCTGAAGTTGAGGCGGATGCGGCCAGAGCCTCCGCTCACGCTGCACAGCGGTCCGGGCAGGAAGGCTACGCCCTTAGCCAGCGAGGCTTTCAGCAGCGCCATCGCATCCAGCCCTGCCGGCAGCGAGACCCACAGGAACATGCCGCCTGCCGGCAGATCATAGCTGCTGCTCTTCCAGGCGGGACGCTTGAGCAGCTCAGCCATAAGCTTCAGCCGGGTGTTGTATTCGCGGTTCAGCAGCGCAATGTGCTCGCGCAGATCGAAGGCCGTCACATCCAGCAGATGGTGCAGCAGCCGCTGGTTCAGGGAGCTGGACTGCCAGTCGGCCATCTGCTTCGCAGCAGCCATCATGCCGATCAGCTCGCGGCTGCCCGCTGCCCAGCCCGTCCGCAGCGCAGGCGCGACCGTTTTGCTGAAAGAGCCGATGTAGAGCACATGTCCGCCCTCGCTGACATTCTCCAGCGCATACAGCGAAGGATATTTCACCGACGGACGTTCGGTATATCGCTGAAAATGCAGATCGCCATAGGAGTCGTCTTCGACAATCAGCACATCATGACTGGTGCACAGCTCCAGCACTTCCTTGCGTCTTGCAAGGCTCCAGAGAATACCGCTCGGGTTGGTAAAGCTCGGCGCGGCAAACAGCATCTTGGGCCGGTGCTGGCGAATCTGCGTCCGCAGATGATCCGGCAGCAGCCCGTCGCGGTCTCCTTGAACCGGGATAATCACTGCCCCTTGCATCCGCAGCGCTTGCAGAATACCCGGAGAGGTCGGATTTTCCACCAATATACGGTCTCCCGGATCGACATATACCCTGGACAGCAAATCAATCGCTTGTTGACTTCCCGTTGTCAGCAGAACTCCGCCTTCGGCAACAGCTACCCCCTTGGCCTTCAGCCAATCTCCGGTTAACCATTCCCGCAGCGGACCATACCCTTCAGGATCACCGTATTGCAGCGCCCCGGCATCTGCCGAGATGACTGTGGAGGCCGTCTCTGCAAGCAGCGACAACGGAAACAATTCTTCTGCCGGCAGCTCCTCCGCAAGTGAAATCAGCATCCCTCTGCGCGTCTCTTTACGAATGCTCAGAAGCGGTGAAGAGTTCAATGTATGTGCGCGGGCAGAAAACTCATATTTCATACGCTTCCCCCTTTCCCTGGTACCAAGAATATTCCTTGCCGGCCGGCAATATGTCGCTGAACAGGGGCTATGCGTACAATTGCTTGTTTTGTCTGGAGAAAAGAGCGAATTTCTCAATCGCCTGCGCCCGTGTGGACACCTCCAGCTTCACATAAATCTTGCGCAGATAGTTGTCGATGGAACGGCGGCTAACCTCAATCTCAAGAGCGATTTTATCATATGTAATTCCCTGAACAATCCGTTCCATTATGAACATTTCGGTCTGGGTCAGTTGCAGCAGCCCGTCCATTCCCCGTGAGGACGCAATCGGACGAAAGCCTTTTTCTATCCAATCCAGGGGGATTGAGAGGAACCCTTGACGCAAACCGTTAATCATTTGCAGCAGTTGATCGGAAGAGGCTCCCTTGGATAATACACCACTGGCACCCAGCTCAATCAGCGGCTGGAATAAGTCTCTGTCCTCCTCCTCCGTCATAACGATGAAATGGGAGCCTTGCGAGCTTTTTTTCATCTCCTGCAGCACACTTTCCACATTTCCCTCGGGCATCTGATAATCCGTCAGCACCAAATCCGGCTGCGTCTCCCGAATACCGCCAACCCCTTCGTTCCAAGTGGATAACATCCCGACAACCTCAAGCTCCCCTCCTTCCTCCAAAATCAATTTCGTACCCAGCATGCTTGTGGGGTAACAGCCCACGATAACCACCCGCCAAACCTTCCTCATTAATGCCCAGACCTCCTGCTGTCTATATAATATACCCAGAATGGAGAACGCTATAGCGTTTCCGTTCAACACGCAAGCAAGGATGTATGATGTCTTGTTCGTATTTCCTTCTTTTACCTTGAATACGTCCATCAGATATTCCAATCTATAGAAATTGTATCGCAGTAGTTTGATAGTATGCAATCACTTTTTCATGTTTTCATAGGTACTTTCACTTTTGCGAAAATTGTAAAAGTCTGATAGAATGGGAGCTTGATAAAATATGCCTGAGGTGATCAAATGCAACCGCTAGCGGAATCGACACCGGTACACTCACGCCGTACTGCGGCGAGAAGCCGATCTTCCGTAAAATGGTTTTTACTGTTCTGGATTTTGATGATCGGGCTCGGCTTTTATGCCGTGTACAGCTACACCAACCATCTTAAAGAACAAGTGCTAAACGAGCTTGGCACTCAAAGCCAGCAGCAGCTTACCGTTTTGAAGACCGATTATGAATCGCGCATCGCCGTTCTCTCCGACCAGGTGAAGGAGCTGCAGAACACTGTGCAGACCTTTAACGAACTGCTCACCTTCACCAAAGATAATGCCAGCAACAAAACAGACAACAGCAACAAGCTGTATACACAACTGAGCGAAGTCCGCAAGCAGCTAGCCGCCCTGCAAAAAGAAATGGATCTACTGAAATGATGACGCCGGTCAAAAGAGTCAACCGTTTCTTCATGCTTCTGACCGCGCCGTTCTTCGGCTTGCTGCTCTGCTTGTGGTGGTATCAGCCGCCGCTTGAACTGAATATGAATATTGGCCAATTCGCTGCCGTTCCCGGCCCAGTCAAGGAGACGGCCGCACTTAAGCAGGATTTGACTGCTGCCCAAGCCGCAGCCTCTACAACGATTCATTCCATCAGCGCCAGCGCCAAGCTGTACAAGCAAACCACAAATACCATGAACGCACTGGTCAATGCGGCCAAGACGGAGGCCTCGCGCCCTGAGCGAATCTACAACCGCCGGATTTCCGGGAGACTGGGAATACCCGCCGATATTGTGAACTCTGACCGGATTACCATCGAACTCTACCGGCTTAATCCGGGAAGTTATACAGCCTACGCCTTAAAGATCAAGCTGAAAGACCCTGCGGCCATGAAGATGAGTCTGGCCGGCGATGGCACCGGCGGAGCCGAGACTACACTGCAGGCCGTAAGCCGCTATGGCGCAACCGCCGGGATCAACGCTGGCGGATTTGCCGATAAGGGCAGCAAGCGTTACCCGCTTTCCACGACAATAGTCGGCGGAGCGTATGTATACGGTTTTGAATCCAGCTATAAGGACCTTAGCTTTGTCGGCCTGAACCAATCGGGTCAGCTCATCGGCGGCAAATTCTACAGCCAATCCCAGCTTGATCAGCTCCAGCCGGTATTCGGTGCAACCTTTGTGCCAGTCCTGCTGAAGAACAGCAATAAAGTGGCTATCCCTGTCAAATGGCAGCTATCTCCCAAGCGTGCACCGCGCACAGTTATCGGCAAGTACAAGGATGATCAACTGCTGATTATGGTAGCGGACGGCTATAATGAGAGCGGCAATTCAGGCGCTACGCTGGAGGAGCTTCAGAACAAGCTGTATAACATGGGGGTCATTGACGCCTATAATCTGGATGGCGGCGGCTCTTCTTCCCTCATCTTCAAGGGCAGAGTCATTAACGATCCGTCAGATGGAAATTTGCGCCGGGTTCCTACCAGTTTTCTCTTTTTCAAGTGAACACAGCTACTCCTGGAGGTGCCAGCAGGTCGTTCTCTTTGACTTTTTGAATCATCACTATAGTAAAATAATTCTAATGAAAGGGAGCGCCGCACTGATGTGCGGCGCTCCCTTTTTTGGCTATAGCCCACTTTTTACAGAAAAGCCTGCCATTATGGGCATTCCCCAAGAGGACGCCGACTGCTGCCTTTCATATGTACATGTTGCCTCTTGCGCACATTCTCGGGGAATGCACTGCTGTTACTTAGGCGTGTCTTGGCAATTGAGTCATTTCGGTCAGGCATTCGGCACAAATATAACGGTCTTTATATTCGCTTACGCCCTCCATTGATCCACAAAAGACACATTTCGGACGGTAACGCTCCAGAATGATGTGATCGCCCTGTACCAAAATTTCCACAGGATCTCCTTCATTCATTTGGTACCTTTTACGCAAGGACTTAGGCAGAACAATTCTACCTAGCTGATCTACTTTTCTAACTACGCCAGCAGGTTTCATATCTAACTTACACTCTCCTGTTCAACTAAAAATTAGTATCTACTACTTATTTCGGCACTATTCTACTATTTCGTTACCAAAATGTCGAATCCTGCTGAAAAAATCAAAAATTCGTGATTTCTTTTAGAAAAGTTGTGGGAAATCCATCTGACGCAGCGCTTCATAGACAATAATCGCCGCAGAGTTGGATAAATTAAGCGATCTAACCGCCTCGCTCATCGGCATCCGCATGGCCGTTTCTTTGCCGGCTTCGAGAATTTCCGCAGACAACCCCTTGGTCTCTTTGCCAAATACAAAGAAATCTCCGTCCCGGAACGCAAAATCAGTATAACGTTTCTCAGCCTTGGTCGTTGCATAGAAGAAGCGGCCATCCGCATATTTCTCCAGCACTTCCCCAAAGGAGTCATGATATTCAATATGAACGGCATGCCAATAATCAAGGCCCGCCCGCTTCAGTGTGGCATCGTCCGTACGGAAGCCAAGCGGACGCACCAGATGCAAATGAGTGCCTGTAGCCGCGCAGGTACGGGCAATATTGCCGGTGTTCGCCGGAATCTCCGGTTCTACCAGCACAATGTGTAGTGCCATAGTAAGTTAACTTCCTCTCTTTCGGATTGAGCTGCGTACAAAGCAGAAAACCTTCCGCCAACAGGCGGAAGGTCTAGAAATTTGCATTCATTAACCTTGAGTTTGCCGGAAATGCTTCATGAAATCAGACAGCGCCTTTACACTCTCGTAAGGAACGGCATTGTAGATGGAAGCTCTCAAGCCTCCTACGCTGCGGTGACCCTTCAGCCCAACAAAACCTTCCTGCTCGGCTGCTTTGACGAATTTCTTCTCCAGCTCTTCCGATTGCATACGGAATGTAACATTCATAATCGAGCGGCTGCCAAGTTCTGCAACCCCGCGGTAGAATCCGTCGCTGCCATCAATGTGATCATACAGAAGCCCGGCTTTATCACGGTTCTTGGCTTCAATTCCAGCCAGTCCGCCCTGCTCCTCAACCCATTTTAACACTTCATTGACCATATATACAGAGAAGGATGGCGGTGTATTATACAGAGAGTTGTTCTTGTAATGCGTGTCGTACCGCAAAATGGTCGGAATCGTCGAAGGCGACTTTGCCAGCAGTTCTTCCTTGGCGATCACCACAGTTACACCGGAAGGACCGAGATTCTTCTGCGCGCCGGCATAGATCAGTCCGAACTGATTCACGTCAAAGGAACGGCTTAGAATGTCGCTGGACATGTCGGCAATCAGCGGAATGGAACCGGCATCCGGATACTCCGCATATTGGGTGCCTTCGATAGTCTCATTCGAAGTAATATGCAGATAAGCTGCATTGTCCGCAGGCTTAATGCTGCTTAGCTCAGGAATCGCCAGGAACTTCTTATCCTCGGACGATGCGGCAACATGTGCGCCTCCCAGAAGCTTGGCTTCCTTGAGCGCTTTGTCTGCCCAGCTTCCTGTCATTACATAGCTGCCTACTTGGCCTTCCGAGATGAAGTTCATGGGGATCATGGCGAACTGGGTGCTTGCTCCGCCTTGAACGAACAGAACCTTGTAGCCTTCAGGATTACCGAGGAGCTTAAGCAGACGTTCCTGAGCTTCATTATGCACGGATTCGTACACCGCCCCGCGATGCGACATCTCCATAATGGACATTCCATTTTCCCGGAAATCAACAAACTCCGCTTGCGCACGCTCTAGTACTGTAAGCGGCAATGCCGCCGGACCAGCGTTAAAATTGTATGCTCTCTTGCTCAACTTGCTCCCCACCCTTTCTCTCCTACGAATATGGATATCGCTATGATAGCAATAATCTTACTCACCAGCAAGTATAATTATTCACATGGGAGGTAAGATCAGGGCTTATGAAGAGGTGAAAAATTGATAGATCCGGCACCAGCACTCGCTTTGACGCGGTAAAAGGCTGATGTTCACAAAAACTTCAGGAGAAATTACATGCCGCTCTCCCCATAGAGCCATTCGGGCTACACGGAAATCCCCGCTTTCACGAACTCCCGTTCCGCTCGGCTTATGAACCAGCTCCCAATTGAACCCGGCTTCCGCCGGCTCCCAGCCCCCCAGCTTGCAGTAGAATGGCCGATCCGGCTCTTCCCTCCAGCCTAGTCTATCCCCGGATACCTGCAATAAGTCAGTGGTGTAATCCGATTCCGCTGCTTCTACTGCAAGAACGCCCGGAACCCGCAGCTCATATTCCTTTCCTGTCATATTACCGTCAATTCCGATGAAGTTGTGAATGTACTCCTCCGTTTGGAAAGGCCTATCTCCAGTATTTTCCATATTATAGGCGATCTTCAATTGATCTTGGCACAAGGAAAGCGATTTGGTCAAATGCATGCCATAACCGCCGCACTTCATGGCCTGTACGGTATATGTGACTGTATGGGTATTTCCCTCTACTTGGGTAGTAAATGGCTGCACCTTGTAATCATGTGTAAAAGAGTATAGACTGCGGGTCTGCTTCTGCAGGAGTCCTACACCGGGCTTCGGAAACCATCCGCCTACCGGTGCCTCGTCATATCCAATTGCCCGGGAAATGCCGAACTCGTTGCATAGGCCTATTCCCCCGCTGCCCTCTCCCGGAACCTGACTTTCCGGCACGCAAAATGTATGTTTTCCCTGCTCTAGTGTTACCTGTGTAATAAACCCCGTCCAATCGAACCTGGAGCCGTTATACGCTCCAACATCGGCAATATCGACGGTCAGAATACCATTTGACAGCTTGTAGCCCATAAATGCCGCATCCTTTCTCTATCTTTCAAAAAAACACCTGCACCCGCCGTATGCAGCGGTGCAGGCGCTCTGATTGGGTCTTCCCGTGGTTATGCCAATGTTACTTCAATCAAATGGCATTCTCCTGTCTTCAGTGCCTCCAGCTCTTGCCGGGGGATAATAACGCCCCCTGAGACGCGCTGAAGCGTCACCACGCTGCCGTTCAGGGTGGCGAAGTGTATTTGGTACTTACCATAATCGGAGCTTCCTGTGGACGTATAGACCACTTCCAGCTCACGTTCCGCAAAGATCGTCTTAATCGCGGCTTTACCCGCTTGATCAAACTGCTCCCGGACCAGCTTCGGTTCCAGCAGCAGATCCCCAAGGCGGCCCTTCACCCCAAACACCTCAGTCACCATCGTTAACAGCAGCCAGCTTGCCGAGCCTGTTAAATACGTATATAGTCCTCTGCCCTGCTCGTTGATGTACTCGGGAATCCCGGGGTAGATGCGGCTGCTTGCAAAGTCGGTGCTGAGCGTATACAAGGATTCCAGCACTTTGCGCCCTTCGTTCACATATCCGCGTTTGTACAGCGCATTCCCATACATAACGGTCATATGGCTGAACATCGCCCCGTTTTCTTTATGGCCAAAGGCGAAGCCGAAAGCTCGGCCCAGATTCTGCTGAATGCCGCCGAACCGGGAATTCAGCCTGTAGCCAATGTTGGCGTCCAGCAGATTGCGCTCCACCGCAGCAATGATATGGGGAATCTGCTCCGGCGCTGCGGCATGGCCCATCATCGGGAATACCTGACCCGTTAGCGTCATACGGATGCCTTCGGCAAATTCTCCCTCTACCCGCTCCCCGTCATTGTTGTAGTAACCGTTAAACCACCCGTCGCCGTGCTCGCTTTGCACCCACTCATTGCGGCGCAAATGGTTAAATATCCATTCCGCCTTTTGCGCCAGATCCTCTGCCACCCGCTCCGTGTCCAGAGCAACCCGGATTCCGCTTACCTTGTTCGGCGCAGCGGCATAGAAGCTGTTCAGCCGCTCCAGCTTACCGGCCGCGGACCCGTAATCCACACGCTCGCCAAGTGAATCCAGCAGCAGCGTCATTTCCTCCGCCAGCTCCACGGTCACTTGATTTTTGCGCTCCTTAAGAGTGCGCAGCATACGGGAGATATCCAGCAGATTGCTGGCGTAGAAAGCTGTGAAAGCTACACTTTCGCCCTTCTCTGCCGCCATGTCCAGCCCGTCATTCCAGTCGGCGCCTTCCAGCAAAATATTGTTATGCTCTCCGACATTGAAGAACGGCACCACATTTTGCAGCAGGATATGTTCCAGTATGGTACCTTTATAGACCTCTCCGGCAGCGTTTCTAAGATAATGGCCTGAAGACTCCTCCCAGGAAGTGTCGCGTTCCCGGCAACGGCTCATAAAGGTGTCGCGGAAATAGCTCTGCTCCTGCAGCAGGAAATCCAGATCGCCGCTCTGGTCCAGATACAACCGGGTCGTCAGGAACGGCCAGGCGCCGTGGTCCATCCACACACGCGGGATATTGTTGCGGTCGGCAATGAACTCGCCCGGCTGCTGGCCGATAATGGTTGCATTGCTGCCGTCAATTCTCACACCGGCGTAATTGTTCAGGAGCAGCCCCCGCACTTCCGCCGGTTCCATAATAAGCAGTGCCAGACAATCCTGCCACAGATCCCGCCAGCCTCGCCCGCCTCTGCCATAGTCATGATATGGCAGGAAGGAGTTGCCGTAGAGTCTTCTAAGCACAGGCTGCAGGGTCACCCATTTCATCCATTGATCTGCCTGCAGATCACCGGTATGAAATTGCACCGTGTTCACCTTAGCGGACCAAAATGCTTTATTCTCCTCCAGACAGCAGTCAAATGCCGCTGCTGATCCGTATGCTCCCATCAGTGCAGGCACATCTAACCTTTCATCCCCGATAGCCATCACCAGGACATAAGCATGACTGGTTCCGGGCTCTAGGGAAACAGGCGCAAACCGGATTCCGCCCAGCGCCTCATACCCCTCGCTATGCACGCCTCCGCCTGCCGGGACAGCGGGGGCGGCATTCAGCACGACAGCTTCAGGCCAGTCCAGGCTTCCGCCTTCTCCGATAAACTCCTCCTGCACCGGGAAAAAGCCTACCGGCCTGCTACCGTCACCTTCCGCCCCGAATACACCATAAGAGACGTGGTTCACGCGATGGCCGCGCTCATCAAACGACAAAGCCGGCTGAACCTCCACACCATACGCTGACGTATAGGTCCGGTTCAGCAGGGAGGTAACATGCCGGTGATCCCGCACATCGTCCGCCGACCGGGCATAAAGCGGAACTGCGGCTGTCGGCGTTAGGACAAGCGTCTCATCTCCTGTATTCGTAAGAACAACCTTCATTAGTTCTGCCTTATCATTGCCACATGGCACGAAGCTGGTAATTTCGGCTGTGATCCCCATCTCTCTGTTGCTGCGGGTTACCCGGTGCCAGAGAAATCCTGCCTCCAGAACCGCCTCGTCAGCATGGTTGGTATAGACAGCCGCATTCTGCCTGGCTGAATTTCCGGAGGCCGACCACGCTCCCTTTCCCTCGGCGTATACCCAGAAATTGCGGGAGGCGCGGGAATTATGCAAATCCTCCACCGATAACGGAGGGGTCAGAAACGTATTATGGCCGGAAGCCGCCTGTCCATGCAGCTTTGGAGTCACCGATGACATCATGCCAGCTTCATTCACCAGCGGAAAATATAAAAAGCTGCTGCGATCCGGCTGTTGCAGCCTGAACTCCCCATCTTGGCCGGTGAAGTACCAGCCGTTGATTTGATTACGGTCCACTGTGTTCATCCTCTCTTTTTTTGCAGCTTACGCTTTAACTGCGCCTGCAAGCGCACCGTCTACAATGTACTTTTGAATGAAGGTGTACAGCACGATCAGCGGAGCCGATACAATCATGATGCCGCAGGCCAGCATCGGCCAGTTATTGCCGTATTGCCCGCGGAATTCCTTCAGACCAAAGGTTATCGGATAATGGGTTGGGCTCGGCAAATACATCACCGGACCGACAAAGTCATTCCAGATGCCAATCGCCGTCAGGATAACACCTGTCGCAATAACCGGCTTCATCAGCGGAAGGATAATCTGGAACAAATAACGGCTGTAGCCGCTGCCGTCCATGCCTGCCGCTTCGTCCAGCTCGCGGCTGATCGACTTGATATATCCGGTGAACATCATGAACACGATGCCGGTTCCGCTTGTTTTCAGCAAAATATAACCCAGCTTCGTATCATAGCCCACGAACCCGAGATCCTGTTTCAGCGCCAGCATCAATTTGAACTGAGCCACCATCGGATTCGGCAAAAACTGCGACATCAGGAAGAAGAGATAAATAAAGCCGCTCCACTTCACATACCCTCTCGCCACCGGAAAAGCGCCAAAAAGCGAGACAATTAAAGTCAATATCGTAGCAACACCGGTGTAAAGCAGACTGTTCAGGAAATAGTTCGAGAAATTGCCCTGCACCCAGGCATCTTTGTAGTTGCCCCATTGAATATTTTTAACCAGTCCGATCGGGTCCAGCAGGTAATCGTTGAAGGATTTGAACGACACATTGAAGACGAACAGCATCGGTACAACGTATAGTACAACCAGTACAGCGACCAGAGCGTAGGAGAGGATTGTGGCGGATTTGGATTCTTTCATTAATATTCCACCTCTCTCTTACGCATCTGTCTGACCGCAACCACGACGAAGACCAGAATCATCAGGAACTGCACCACCGACAACGCCGAAGGAAGCCCCATCGCCAGACTGCCGCGGAAGGTTTCTTTGTATACGTCATAGGCCATAGTTCTTGTATTAAAACGTCCGTCCGTGGTCGCCAGAATAATATCAAAGGTGGACATGGCACCAATGATCGACAGGAGCATATTGACCGTAAAGGAAGGAGCGATCAGCGGGAACGTAATATTTTTAAAGGATTGCCATTTACTTGTACCGTCGATATATCCCGCTTCATACAGATCCTTTGGCACCGATTGGAGTCCTGCCAGGAAGATCAGCATGGAATAGCCCATATACATCCAGATTTGCACAAATATAATATAGCTGAACGCATGGGTGAAGCTTCCGAAGAACATGTCCTTATAACCAAACAAAGAATGATAGAGCTCATTGACAGGGCCGCTGAGCGGATCGAACATCATGCTCCACATCAGTGCAACTACAGCGACACCGAGCACAACCGGCAGGAAAAATACCGCGCGGTAGAAGTAGTCACCCTTCAGCTTCTGATTGATGACCACAGCGACCAGAAGAGCAACACCGTTCTGCACAACCGTTACAATGAACATGAAATAAACCGTTCTAATAATGGAGTCCACGCGCTCGCCTGAATTTCCCGAGTAAAATACATTGCGATAATTCTCAAGACCCACAAATTTCATATGACTTCCGGGCACATTCGTTATATCTGTAAAAGAATAAATGACCGTCAGCACCGAGGGGCCGAAGTAAAAAATAATATACAGCGCCAGTGGCACCATGAGCAGCAAGAAGGGCACATAACGTCTGAAACCTTTCCCGAATGGATACATCTCTCTCACCTACCCAATCCTCATTCAATAAATGATCATAAATGATCGGGGCCTGAACAGATCAGACCCCGAAAATGTACAGTATATTGGTAGCTTATAGCTTATTTAGGGGCTGCGGCTTCCCATTCTTTTTGCTGCACATCGGCCAGCTCTTTAGCAGTCTTGAATTCTCCGCCCGGAGCCAGATACTCGGTATGAACGCCTTCAGCAGCAAGGTGCTCGCCGACATTATTGCGGTTAATCATCAGGATTTCATAAGCAAGCTCGAAATCGCCGGCCAGGTATGGCGACAGCTCTTTATCTATGAACTCGCTGTCCGTCTTAACATTGTCTTGGGTTGGCAGGAAACCCGCAGCTTTAACATAAGCTGTATAGTTCTCCGGTTCGGAGAAGAACTCCAGCCATTTCAGAGCGCCCGCTTTGTTCGGGCCTTTCTCTGCTGCATACCAGGTCACATCGTATTTGCCGACAAGTGATTTGTTTTTTGCAGCATCTTCAGTAGCCGGAATAGGGAAGTAACCAAATTTCAGATTCGGATTCGCCGCAGCAATAGTTGGAGCATCCCAAGTTCCGTCAGCGATCAGAGCCGCTTTTCCTGTAGCAAAGTAGGACGGGGCTGTTGCATAGTCGATCCCCATAAATCCATCAATAATATATTTGTCCTGAAGCGTTTTCATTTTGTCCAGTACTTCGACTGCTTCGGCATCATTGTAAGCGGTTTGACCTTTCCAGACGCCTTCGATCCATTTCTGCTGGTCGCCGCCGCCGAGAATCTTCGCTTGCAGACCGAACACCGGCAGCTTCAGCGGCCATACGTCTTTACCTGCAACTACGATTGGCACAATACTCTTCGATTTCAGAGTGTCGAGAACTTTAGTGAACTCTGTCCACGTAGTTGGAACCGTCAGAGCGTTCTGCTCAAAGATTTCCTTATTGTAGAAAAATCCCGACATAGCCACTTTACCGGTTGGAATCGCATACACTTTGTCCTTGTAAGTGCCTGCCTTGGCGATATCATTTACGTTGTAATTCTTCACGAAAGCTTCGCCGGACAAATCAGCGATCAGGCCGGAGTCAATCCATTGCTGCCAATCCGGCACCTTCGCTCCCGGCGTCCAATCCTTCGGTGACAGTCTCATGCCGGACAAGTCGGCGAGAATGTCTACATCGCCTGCCGTAATTCTTGCTCTTTGAGCTTGTTTGAACTCATCATCCGGTCCTGTTGTTGTGTACTCAACTTTATATTCCGGATACTTTTCCTCGAACTTCTTATTAATTTCTTCGATAGCTTTGTTAATGTTCTCTTGTTTCCAGTGCAGAATCTTGATCACTGTCTTCTCACCGGATGCCGCATTCTTCGGAGCATTAGTAGCCTCACTGTTCGCGTTATTTTTGCCTCCGCATGCGGATAATGAGAGCAGAAGCACAGAACTCAGCAAGACCGCAGAAAGCTTCTTTACCATTTTGTTACCCCCCAAAATAAATTGATATAGCTTCTTTACGAAACAGTTTCGTAAAATTACGCATATTCTCAGCAATTAAACCGAAAGCGGTTTCGTTGTTTTTATTATTACATCGTTAATTATCTTTGTAAAGTATTTTTTATTCCTTGATTTTCCGGCTTTTTTACGCAATCACCTATTATAAGTATTGAAATCTCTGACATCTCTCATTGACTACTTTCTGCTAAATCTATAAAATGAATAACGAAACTATTTCGTAATTATTCATTCCGATCATTTTTGACCAGCTTACATACCTCTCTCATTACCTTTTAAGAGCAATTTTTATACAAAGGGGGACTTGTCATGACTTACAATATTAAAGATATAGCGAAAATAGCCGGGGTTTCGGTATCGACAGTATCCAAAATCATCAATAACTACAGTGATATTTCGGAAGATACCCGAACCAGAGTGCTCCAGATCATTAAGGAGACCGGATACAACCCTTCCAACTCGGCTAAAACGCTGGCAACCAAATCCTCAAGCCTAATTGGTGTCATCTTTGCAGGCATGCTGAATGTTGATTTCACCCACCCTTTTTTTATCGAAGTCCTGAATTCCTTCAAGAAGCAAATGGGGCTGCTTGGCTACGACCTCCTCTTCTTCTCTAACGAAAAGTTCCCAAGCGGGGACAATAACGATTACCTGGCCCGCTGCCAGCATTACAATGTAGACGGCTGTGTGCTTATCTCCGGGCAGGAGCTGGAAGCCTCAATCAGCCAGCTTGATAACAGTTCAATTCCTTGCATAGGTGTGGATATGAAGCTGTCCGGCCGCAACTCCGGTTATATCATGTCGGATAACTACAAGATGTCCTCCAAGGTCGTCGAGCATTTCTATTTGCTGGGGTATCGTGAACTGGGCTATATCGGCAGCACCCTGGAATCGGATATCTCCAATATGCGCGAGAGCGGTTACCGCAAAGCCATCGAGGATCTGGGGCTGCAGATCAATGAGAGTTGGTTCCTGAACGGGGAAAATTTCTTTGAGGCCAGCGGTTATGAAACGATGCGCCGGATGATTGCCGCCGGGCCATTGCCCCGGGCGATCTTCGCAGCCTCCGATCAGCTTGCCATCGGAGCGCTCCGTGCGCTTAAAGAAGCCGCTATTCCGGTTCCCGGGACGCTTGCGCTGATCGGCTGCGATGATATCGAAGCATGCCATTATACAACGCCGCCGCTGAGCACGATCAGGCAAAACAAAGAGAAAATCGGGCGGCTAGCCGCGCTCATGCTGTATGACCTCATTAACAGCCAATCCGGCGCAAGCTCCTTCATTGTCGAGCCGGAATTGATTGTACGGGAGTCCTGCGGGGCTGCTAAGCCGGGTCTGGACTCTCACTTCTGAAATGCACCACTGCGCCGCTGTGAAGGCATGAGAGGGCTCTGAGGCCCTCCTTCTCATGCCCTGCTATCCTCAGCCTGGAGATGACGCCCATACTGGGGCATATATGCAAAAAAAAAAGACAGCGAAGTTCGCTGTCTTTTCTTATCATTCAATGTGAATCTCTTATATCGCTGCAATCTTATACATCGAAGTACAGGGAGTATTCATGCGGATGAACACGAATGGCAACCGCTTGAGCTTCGGAACGTTTCAGAGCGATGTAGTTATCAATGAAGTCCTTAGTGAATACGCCGCCTTCTGTAAGGAATTCAAAGTCAGCTTCCAAAGCATCGAGGGCTTCGTCCAGTGTACCTGGAACGCTGCGGATCTTCTCCTTGTCTTGGTCAGACAATTCGTAGATGTTCTTGTCCAGAGGACCATATCCCAATTCGATCGGGTTAATCTTCTTCTTGATTCCGTCCAGACCAGCCATCAGCATTGCCGAGAATGCCAGGTAAGGGTTGGCTGTGGAGTCAGGAGTACGGAATTCAATACGACAGCCCTTAGGTGTCACAGCCGCTACCGGGATACGGACTGCAGCGGAACGGTTACCTTTGGAGAACACCAGGTTAACCGGTGCCTCGTAACCAGGAACCAGACGTTTGAACGAGTTGGTGCTTGGGTTGGTCAGCGCGATCAATGCCGGAGCATGATACAGGATACCGCCGATGTAGTTCAGAGCCATCTCACTCAGGTTGGCATATCCGCCCTTTTCGTAGAACAAAGGAGAATCGCCGTTGAAAATGGATTGGTGAACGTGCATACCGCTACCATTGTCGCCGAACAGCGGTTTTGGCATGAACGTTGCTACTTTACCGTACTGGCGAGCAGTGTTCTGCACAATATATTTGTAAGTAAGGAGGTTGTCAGCCGTTTTCTTCAGGGTGTCAAAACGGAAGTTGATCTCCGCTTGGCCTGCAGTTGCCACTTCATGGTGATGACGTTCGATTTCAAGGCCTGCTTCACCAAGCAGACGGCACATTTCACTGCGGATATCCTGCTGGGAGTCCACTGGTGCTACCGGCACATAGCCGCCTTTTACAGCTACTTTGAATGCAAGGTTGCCGCCTTCGTCTTTACGGCCAGTGTTCCAAGCCGCTTCTTCGGAATCTACAAAGAAAGAAGAACTATTCATGCCGCTCTCATAGCGAACATCGTCAAAGATAAAGAACTCGGATTCAGGTGCGAAGAATGCTGCGGTACCTACACCGCTTGCTTGCAGGAATTCTTCAGCTTTTACGGCGATACCGCGTGGATCGCGCTCGTAACGTTCGCCATCAGGTGTGAAAATATCGCACATAATGTTAAGCGTCGGATGAGCTGTAAAAGGATCAATGTATGAAGCGTTCGGATCAGGCATCATTACCATGTCAGATTCTTCAATACCACGGAATCCCTTAATGGAAGAACCGTCGAATGCAACACCATTCACAAATGTTTCTTCTTCAACTGCCGATGCAGGAAGCGTAATATGGTGGGCACGTCCACCCAAATCTACAAAACGAAAATCCACCCACTCGATATTGTTCTCTTTGATCGTCTGCAACACTTTTTCAACCGACATGAATAAATTCCTCCCCAAATTCCGAACATTAGGCCGCTCACAGTATCAAATGTTCTTGTTTTTAATTTTTTGCTGTTGTCATTATAAATCCCGAACCTAACATCGTCAATGCTTATGTCAGGTATTTCTTTCAACAATGTAAGATATTCTAACGCTTTCGTGAAAAATGATTATTTAGGCCAAACAAGTGTCATATTTGCCCTGCTATGTACAAAAACAGTCCTCTTTCCCCGCCCGAAAGCGGGATGGAGGACTGGTAGAACGCCTTTTATGATCCGCAGTTTAGAGCACCGGAGCCGCTTCAAGCGAAGCGGAGAACTTGCGGCCCACAAGCGGAGCCAGCTTCTCGAGGTCTCTCAGCAGGTTGTCAAACTGCTCAGGGAACAGAGATTGAACACCATCGCCTGTCATGGAATTATCCGGATCGGTATGCATTTCGATAATCAGCCCGTTGGCACCTGCCGCAACCGATGCCTTGGCCATCGGCTCAACCAGCTCACGCCGTCCTGTACCATGGCTCGGATCAGAAATAACCGGAAGATGGCTCAAGCTCTGGAGTGCAGGGATGGCAGACAGATCCAGCGTATTGCGTGTGTAGGTTTCAAAGGTACGGATACCGCGCTCGCACAGCATAACATCGCGGTTGCCGCCGGCGAGAATGTATTCCGCCGCATTCAGCAGCTCATCGTAAGTGGCACTGAAGCCGCGTTTGAGCAGCACAGGCCGTCCGCAGGTTCCCAGCTTGCGCAGCAGGTCAAAGTTCTGCATATTCCGTGTGCCCACCTGCAGAATATCCGCATGCTCCGCACAAATATCAACATACTCCGGTGTCATAACCTCTGTGATGGTCAGCAGGCCATGACGTTTTCCGGCTTCCGCCATCATCGTAAGACCTTCCACACCTACCCCTTGGAAGCTGTATGGACCGGTCCGCGGCTTGAAGGCTCCGCCGCGCAGCACCTGACCGCCGGAGGCTTTGACCAAACGCGCGATTTCATCAATCTGCTCCGGTGATTCCACGGCGCAAGGCCCGCCCATAATGACAAGATGCTCGCCGCCGATCTTCACGCCGCGGATATCAATAATGGTATCCTCAGGATGGAAGTCCCGGCTCGCCAGCTTGTAGGACTTGGAGATCTTTACCACGTTCTCCACACCCTTCATCTGCCGGAGATGCTCGGCCAGCTTAGGAGTAACTCCGCCGACAAGACCGATTACGGTATGATCCGCACCCCGTGAGAGATGAACCTGCAGCCCTTCTTTTTCAATTACAGCAATTATCTCATTAACCTGCTCCTGCGGTGTCTGATTAGATGTTATTACGATCATATTCTAGCTCCCCTTCTGGACAAAAATTGTTAAAATGGCACTGAAAATCACAAATACTATTTCGCTACGACGCGTGTACGCTTTTAAGCACTAAAGCAATTTTAACTCATTAAGCTGTATTAGTCAATCTGTATTCCCAGCTCTAGTTGTACGAAAAAAAAGCACACATTCCCTGAATGGGAATTATGTGCTCTTCTATTAATTCTGCAGCTACATCATAATCAGGTAGCGCTTGCGCTCTTGTTCTTCACCGGCGGCAGCAGCTTGGACATGTTCACGGTACGCTTGATTTCCCAAGTCTCAGGGAGGGCAGGATCGTACTGCTCCAGGTAGTTGATTACTTCTTTCGTAATTGGTGTAGGCGTAGAAGCGCCTGAGGTAACTCCCACTGTGGAGATTCCCTGCAGCCAACCGGTATTCAGCTCAGACACATCGGAAATACGGTGCGCAGGCACACCGGCAATTTCCTCAGACACCTGGGCCAGACGGTTGGAGTTATTGCTGCGCGGATCGCCGACAACGATAACAAGATCGCATTGTCCGGCCTGCTCCGCTACAGCCTCCTGACGCACCTGGGTAGCCATGCAAATCTCATTGTGCACTTCCGCTCCGGGGAATTTCTCCAGCAGCTTCTTCATAATGTGCTTAATGTCCCACTGGCTCATCGTAGTCTGGTTCGTGATCACAATTCGCGAGGAGGATACAGACAATTCGGAAATTTCTTCTTCCTTTTCAATCAGATGAACATGACCCGGCGCAATGCCGACAGCCCCTTCGGGTTCCGGGTGGCCTTTCTTGCCGATATAGATAATCTCGTAACCCTCTTCTGCCTTCTCCTTAATGAGATCGTGTGTCTTGGTCACATCCGGGCAGGTGGCATCCACTGTGGTCAGCCCTTTCGCCCGGGCCAGCCGGCGCACCTCCGGCGATACGCCATGAGCGGTAAAGATCACTGTGCCGCTGTCCACTTTATCCAGAATATCAAGACGGTTATGTCCGTCAAGCGTAATAATTCCATCGTCCTCGAACGAATTGGTGACATGGCTGTTATGCACAATCATGCCCAGTATATAAATCGGCCGGGGCAAATCAAGATTTTGCGCGGCCTGCCTTGCCATTACCATGGCATCGACGACGCCATAGCAATAGCCCCGGGGAGAAATTTTTATGACTTCCATGAATTCACCGGCTTTCTGCTGTCGTTGACTGCTGTAATAGGACCGTTTCTAATTATACCCTATTCCAGAGGCGGAGCAAAGAGAAGCGGGAGCCAGATCACAAAGGTAGTCCCCTCGCCCTGGCGTGTAACCACCTCTACGGAACCGCCGTGCTCATCAATAATCCACTTGGCAATCGACAGCCCCAGACCGATTCCTTCCGTAATTCCTCTCGATTCATCAGCGCGGTAAAAACGGTCAAAAATATGCGGAACCTCGTCCTTATCCATTCCAATGCCAGTGTCCGAGATGCGGATGCCCACCTGGTTCTGGTAAAACACAGCGTCCAGTGTAACCTCGCCGGATGGGGTGTATTTGAAGGCATTGTCAATAAAAATAAACATCATCTGCTGCAGATAATCCTTGTTGCCGACAATATATTTGCCGTTCAAATGGCTGAGGTCTCCTACGGACCATTCCGCCTGCCGCGGCAGGAAGGCCGCTCTGCGGGCTACTTCGGTCATCATCGGCTCCAGCGCCACCGGTTCAATGTCAAACGTCCGGCCGGTATCAGCCCGGGCAAGCGACAGCATGTCGGCAACCAGGCGGCTCATGCGCTTGGATTCGTCGGCGATATCCTTCACCGATTCAATCGACAGTTGGCGGATCTCCGCTTCTGTCATCCGGCTTTCGGTCGGTTCCATTTCCCAGACCTTTTGCAGCAGATCAATATTCCCGCGTATTGTTGTAAGCGGTGTCCGCAGCTCATGCGAAGCATCGGATACAAAGCGGCGCTGTGTAGCATAGGAATCCTCAAGCTCTGAATAAAAGCCTTCCATCCGCCCAAGCATGCTGTTGACCGTCTGAATCAGCCGTCCGATCTCATCCTGCGGTCCGTCATATACGATGCGTGAGCTAAGATCGGTTCCGGTCTGAATCCCGTTCGCCGCTTCAATGACTTTGCCGATGGGGCTCATTGCTTTACGGGCCAGGAACAGACCGAAGGTAAAGGCCGCGATAAGGGTAGCGAAGGAACCGACCATCAGGATGTTCTTCAGATTCACCATCAGCCGATCCTGCTCGCCCACGTAGGCTGCTACCTGAAGTACTCCGGGCAACGTGTCTTGTCCGTTAGGTACATCCACAGCAATCTGGTACATCAGAAATGGATTGCCATCGTAACTCGTCCGTATAAATCCCTGCTGATGCTTGACGACATCCTGGTCAGGAATTTTGAACTTAAGACCCAGGCTCTCCATATTAATGCTTGGAATCAGCGCCTTGGCATCGTAAACGTATATCTGCGCATACAGATTCTGTGCCTGAATCCCCACAAGATTGAGTTTCAGTGTACCATCAATGTTCCATGACGGTTTGAGCTGAACTTGATTCGACTGATCTTTCAATCGCTCTTTTATATCACCATAAGTATTAAAATATACAAATCCGTAAATTGCGGCTGATAAGGCCAGCAGCATAACGGCCAAAATCCCTGAATACCAAGCAGTCAGCCGCAATCGTATTGACATATTTAGTCACCTCTTAGGATGTAACCGGCTCCCCGGATCGTCTGAATCAGTCTTTTGCCGCCGTGCTCCTCGGTTTTCTGGCGGAGCATGGCAATGTACACCTCAAGCACGTTGGATTCCCCGCTATAGTCATAGCCCCAAATCTTATCCATGATCAAATCGCGGGACAGCACCCGCTTCGGATTCTGCATGAACAGATGCAATAGCTCGAACTCCTTCGCAGTCAGCTCCAGACGTTTGCCGCCGCGGGCAACCTCACGCGAATCAACATCAAGCGTAATATCCTCGTAGGCGACTGCCTGCTCCGAGCCGCCTCCCTGCTCGCTTTTGCGGCGCAGCAGCGCGCGCACCCGGGCCAGCAGCTCCTCCAGTGCAAACGGCTTCACCAAATAATCGTCTGCACCTAGATCAAGCCCTTTTACTCGGTGCTCAATTTCATCCTTGGCCGTTAGCATGAGTACAGGCACTGTGCTCCCGCCTTCGCGCAGACGCCGGCATACCTCGAAGCCGTCCACCTGCGGCATCATAACATCCAGCACAACCACATCCGGATCACTGTTTAATACAGCGCGCAAGCCGTCAGCTCCATTGGACGCAGTCTTTACGTCATAGCCCTCAAAGGCAAGACCGCGGCGCAGCATGGAAATAATCTTTTCATCATCATCAATTATCAAAATATTCGGTCGCATCCAGCAGCCCCCATTGTTCTAATCGTATATCTCTATTGTATCATGATTACAAGAATTAGCAGCCTGTCAAGTGGAAACGGCTACGCCGTCCTTGAAAGGACGGTATCCGTTTCAGCGAGAAATAGAAGGATAATTTATAGGGTGAAACATATAAATTCTTATATTTGCAGCAAAAGCGGAAGGGTCTCCCCTTCCGCTCTTCACTTCACCGTCCGGTGTGTTTACTGCCGCTGAGTTTGCGTTGTGTTGAAATCATTTTTGTTGCCGACGGTAACGGGAAGATCAAGATTTTTGCCGTTGCGAACAACGTTAAGGGTTATTTTGTCGCCTACCTTCAGCGTTTGAATATAGTTGATCAATTCCTGGCTCGTTGCATATTTCTTGCCGTTCGCCCCTGTGATGATATCGTAAGGACGGAGATCGGCGGTGTAAGCTGGCGATTTGAAGATAACCTCGGCAACCACGGAACCTTCTTTGATATTCGTTCCCATTTGTTTGGCTACCTCATCCGTAATGGTCATAAGCGATGCGCCGATGAATGGTACGGGTTGTTTTGGAATTGCCTGATTGGCTTCCAGCTTGTCAACCACTTGTTTAATGGTGTTCACAGCGATGGCAAAACCAATACCTTGTGAATCCGTGCTAACAGCTACGTTCATTCCGATGACCTGACCGTTCAGGTTCAGCAGCGGACCACCGGAATTTCCGGGGTTGATGGACGCATCGGTCTGCAGCAGATTTTTGTAATTGCGTGTGCCGCTGCCGTCTTCTTCATTGATATCAATGCTGCGGTCTTTCGCGCTGAGCACACCGGCTGTAACCGTATGGTCGAAGCCCTGCGGATTACCGATAGCCACCACTTCGGAGCCTACCTTGATACTGTCCGAATCACCAAGCGCCACTGTAGGGAAGTTGCTGCCTTCGATCTTCAGTACGGCCAAATCCAGGTCTTTGCTGGAGCCGAGCAGTTTAGCTTCGTAAGGCTTGGTGTTGCCGTCCACCGTGACTTGGATTACATCGGCATTATCAATGACGTGCTGGTTGGTCAAAATATATCCGGCTGAATCATAGATGAAGCCTGTTCCAATCCCGTAAGGAGTAAGCTGAGAAGAACTGTTGCCGGAATTGGATTGTGAATCCGAATTGTTGGACCCGGAAGAGCCGCTGCCGAATTGATCACCGAAGAAGAACTGCGAGAAAGGATCGCTCAGATTCGGATTATTCGAGCTTCTGCTGGAATTCGTTTTCACCAGTGTCTCAATTTTGACAACCGCCGGTCCAACAGCATCTACTACTTTCGAAGCATCGGTTGTTCCGGTGAGCAGCGTTGTCGTTGATGCCGCAGGTGTAACGTTCGCGCTGCCGTTAGCCGTCTTTGCCGCTGTATTTGACAATGCCGGTGCAGCCACCGGATCTCCTGTGAACCAGTTGCCGCGATCCGCCATGAACATCGAACCCGAAAGCACGATCATCCCGGCCAGAAAAGAAATCAAAACCGCTTTTACAGGCTTCTTGGGCTTGTGGTTGTATTGCCAGCCGTTGCCACCCTCTGAGCCGTTGCCGCCGCTACCTCCGCTTCCATCGCTGCCGTTGCCGCCAAAGCCCGTTGTGCGGAGTGAAGTGCTGTAAGGAACCGGTCTGACCGGCTGCGGCGGATTAACTTCTACGCGCTCCGGTTCCCGGCGGTTGTAGTGCTGCGCATCGTCTGTATTCGTGTCATCATTGTTCAAGGATTTAAAAGGTCCATAGGAATAATAGTAGGAGGATCCTGCTTCAGGCGTTTCATTATTATTGCTGTTTGTATTGTTATCCCATTCCCGATTCCGATCCGGTGACGGTTCATTATCACGATTAAAGTTGTTCTCACGGTCAAAGCTGTTTTTGTTGTCGTCCATGTTTTTCTTTCCTCCCGCACCCTGCCGTCTCTGGCAAGGAAGTAATTTGTTTTCATGGTCTTATTGTGTACTTTGAACCTTAAGGTCACATTAAAAACAATTTAAACGGAGATAAAAGATGAAAGTGGGTGGGGGGGCCCTAGTGTCAGGTTCCACCGCTGTTGAACTCTTGTTCCCTGAACTTACCCTTGCGGGTGGAACAAGAGTTCAAAGGCGGCCGTAAACTTTCCACTCTGACACTAGGGCCCTGGGCAGGGAAGCAGGGATGGAACATTCGCTATTGTAATCGCGAATGGATAGAGGGGGAACGCTCCGCTCCCCCCTAAAAAAAGCCCGAGCGCACAAAACGCGCCGGGCTGAAAACAAAAACTATAAATTATACTCGATTACATTTTAGAAATGAGAGTTACGCTACCGAAAGTAAAGCTATAGAAAGCTTCCTCCATAACTTAATTGCACTTCGTACATTTAAATCAGCGAATTTTGCCGCATCCGGCGGGATAATTGTACTCCGTACATTTATTTTCCCCAAATTGTTCAGTAAAGAGCTTATGCTCAAGATTTAATTGTACTGAATACAGTTAGAACAAAATAATAGCTGGATTCACGCGAAATAGCTGCACGGAATACAATTGGATGTTTATAGGCTCGGATAAATCCTCTGGCAAACTTCTTGATTTCACCACAAGCGGCTCCTTAACCCTGAGCCCAGCCCTTGCGGTGGGCGTATATCGCCAGTTGGGTGCGGTCATCCAGCTCGCATTTCATCAGCAGGTTGCTGACATGCGTCTTCACAGTCTTGATGCTGATGTGCAGCTCCTCGCCGATGTCCTTGTTGGTTTTGCCTTCGGCAATAAGCAGCAGCACTTCCTTCTCACGCTCGGTCAGGCCGGAGGAATCCCCCTGCACGGTACGCTGGCGGATGCCACGGGTCAGGGCCTGGGAGACATCGCCGGTCATTACCGGCATGCCGCGGAATGCCCCTTGCAGCGCGTAGATCAGCTCCTCGGCAGAGACGGTTTTGAGCACATAGCTGACCGCCCCGGCTTCGATGGCATCCACAACGAGATCATCCTCCAGAAAGCTGGTGAGAATGACAATTTTGAGGCCCGGAAATTCTGCCAGCACAGCCCGCGTAGTCTCTGCACCGTTCATCATCGGCATCATCAGATCCATCAGCACCAGATCAGGCAGGGCATCCTGGCCCCAATCGCGCAGCATGCTTAGTGCGGTCTGCCCGTCCGCCGCCTCGCCAATCACCTCAAACATCGGGTCCAGCATCAAATATGTTTTGAGGCCCATCCGAACCATATCATGATCATCCACAAGCAGCACTTTTATCATACTCATGTTCTCTCCCCTCAACTCTTATCATACACTGGTTCTGTCCATGCTCAGGCCTCCGCAGAAGCGGCATCGTCCGGCTCCGGGTTCCCCTGCACAAATTTCGGTATATGTACGCGGATTGTAGTTCCTGCTCCCTTGCGGCTGATAATCTCCACTTGACCGCCGAGCTTTTCTGCACGCTCCCGCATGGTAGTCAGTCCATAGGAGCCCTGCTTGTGCTGCACATGCTCGAAGCCCTGCCCGTCATCGCTGATGCTCAGTACAACCTGCCTCGGCACTTCACGCAGCGACAAGCTGACCACACGCGCGCCCGCATGCTTAACAATATTCGCCATAGATTCTTGAATAATCAGGAACAACTGGTGCTCAATCGCTTCGGACAGCTCGCCTTGCAGCTCCAGCTCCTTGACGCCTTTAAGTCCGTTCTGACGGCAATAATCCGGGAACCATTTTTCGAGCGCCTCGAATAGATTGCGGCCTTCCAGCTCCACCGGACGCAATTGGGCAATCAGTGCCCTCATCTGCTTTTGTGCCATTTGCGACATGGTGATCAGTTGATTCATGACCGTCTGCCCATGCTCCGCATTCCGCTCCAGCACTTTAGGCAGCGAAGAAGCGGACATATGAATCGCAAAAAGCTGCTGGCTCACCGTATCATGCAAATCCCGGGCCATTCGCCTCCGCTCTTCAAGCACCGCGCTCTCCGCTGCCTTTTCCTTCTCAATCACTTCCTGCTCACCCAACCGCTGCAGAAGCTGCATCTTATTCTCGACTGTATCCATCATCATATTGAACTCATGATACACTCTTGCAAAAGACTGGTCATCGCTCTCCGGCATCCGCACGGAAAGATTGCCTTTGGCCACCTGCAGCATATTCAGGTCCAGATGATCAATCCGCCGCTGAATCCGCTGCCCGGCCATATAACCGATCACCACTGTGAACAGCACAATTCCAAGGCAGAGATACAGCCACATGCGGTAATCCTGAACCTCGATGTAGCCAAGGCATGTCCCGGCATACATAATTCCGGCGGTCACTGCGCCGCTAAGCAGAAAATATACCAGCAGCATCCATTTGGTGTTGCTTAATAATCTCCCCATGCTTAACCTACCGTTTTGACTTTAACGTCGCCGATGAAGGCACTTACGTTAATACGGATTTTTTTGCCGGCTTCCTTATAATAAGGCGTCTTGCACTGCACACTGCCCATGAACCCGCTGCGCGACTGATCCAGCACCTGCATATCCCCGATAAACGAGCTGCTGTGTACCGACACACCAAGATCCATATCTTCCGGAATGTACACCTTGATGTCGCCCACAAAAGCAGAAATATTAATCTTCGTCTCGCCGTAAGCAATTTGCGCATTCGTAAGGTCCAATACCGTATCGCCGATAAACTGTGAAATATTGGTATTCTTTAGTTGAAAATGCTCCTTGCCCATATGGACATCCCCGATAAAAGCCGAACGGTGCGTCGATTCCTTAGGGTCGCCCGATTCATGAAACTCCTCATGCCACTCGCCATGTCTGCGGCTGTGACGTTCATTCCGCTCCTGGCGTCTGCGTTCATGCCGCTCACGGTTTTCCTGCCAGCGTGCTTCCTTAGCAGAATGAAAATGGCCTTTCTTGCCCTGATCTTCTTCCTCTTCCTCCTCATCTTGCTTGTGCAGATATTCATTCCAATCCCGCTTTTCGGCCGGTTTGCCGAATTTCTGCTCGAACTGCTCATCCAGTGTGGATTCCAGCGGCTTAGGCGGCTCGACATTCTCAGTCCTTTTGCCTGGACCAGGCGGATAGAAGCTTGGCGGTGCTGGCGGTGCCGGAGGGGCTGGCGGTGGTGGCGGAGTTGTGCCCCGGGGCTTAAAAATAACATACAGCCCGCCACCGATCAGCATGACCGGAATAAGCAACTTGAAGAACTCGCTTGCGGAAACATCGAACCAGTCCAAGTTGCGCCCTAAGAAAAATAGCCCGATGGCCAAAAAGAAAAATCCTCCAAGCATAGATGAAAATTTTGCGCCGCGATCATCCGTGGATAGAAAGCGCTGCACACCCATTATAATAAGAATAACTGGCCAATAGTCCGAGAACAGTGAGCCTATATTTACGTCGGTATAGCCCATCTGTCTAAGCAGGAACAGCGCTCCCAGTCCGATTAGGATCAGTCCCCCAAGGATCTGGCTGGTGAACCGTCTTTTCATCCTTCATTTCCCCTTTTAGTTAGTGTAAGTCATCCTTCTTCACTCTTATAGCCTTAGTGTACAGGAAGATGCTTGCCGAGAACAGCGGCGAGAGAATGAAACACGCCTCCGTCTCGGGACGGAGGAAACAAAAACAGCTCAAATAAAAAAAGAACTGCCTCCTGCAGCTAATTAGCTGATGGGAAACAGTCCTTGTCTGTCAGCAGTTGCCTGATGACTTACAGCATTATTGCTGCGGTTTTTGCGCCGGTTTGGAGAACGTATTGCTGCTCTGTTTGGTCAGCGTATCATTTTCAGCAGCAAACTCCGCATTAAATTTCTCATTCGGTGTTTTATAGTTTTCTTGTACCTTTGGTTTCTTAGCCACGGAATCTTCACCTCCCTTTTCTCTCATAGGAAGAGGCCAGTGCTTGGCCCCAGTCCGTATTATGAGAAGTGCAGGGCCGGATTATACATGCTAAGTGAAAAAAGATTCAAGCCGCGGATTTATTCCGCAAGACTGTTAGATCACTTCTTCCAGCAGATACTGCGGAATAGCGTTGTGGGTTTGAATTGCTTTGCCGAGACTCTTCAGCATGCTCTCCGTACATTTTCCGTTGCCGCGTTTGATGAGCTGAACCACCACTGATTTTTTGCCCCATTCCTTATAGACCTGCTTGGTAGTGGCAAAATAGAGATCAATCTTACGCCCTTTGATTGCGGAACCGGTATCTGCTACTACCGCATAGCCGTAGCCCGGGATATACAGGACACTGCCAAGCGGAATCACCTTGGGGTCCGCCGCAATCGTAGATACGGCATTTTTGTCTCTGCGCACTTTGACGCCCGAGTAGGTTATGCCGTACTCCGGATGCTTTGAAGTTTTGCCCGTGGACTCAAATCCGGCAGTATAGCCGGTTGCCGTCACTTTCAGTGAAGTGATAATCTGCTCTGGTTCAGGTGCAGATACCGGTACGGACACAGGCGGCTTGGATGAAGATTTAGCCGGCTGCTTGACAGCCTCCGATGCCGCTGTGGGCTTCGGAGCATTCGTTGCTGCCGGCTGACCAGACTTTGCCAGCGCCTCTGAGCGTACAACTTCTCTGGAAAGGGCGATATTGCTTAATGGTGCAGAACCCTTTGTATTTTGTAAATCCAATGACCTCGTTATGCTGCTGCTTAGCTGACCTGCAGTGTCCTCCGTCCCGCTCGCTTCCACCGGCTTGCGTCCGAAATCAGGATAGATGCCGACTGCTGTCAGCAAAAGCACAACAGTGACGAAAAGACACCAAAACCTCTGGCATAAGCCCATTTTGTTCATTAGTTAAACCTCCCCCTATTAGCGAAGGTTTCCCGATTCACAAAATTTTATACATGAAGCTCAAAACAAACTGGCTCCATGTGGCATATGACAGAGGCTGATTAGGGAATATGAACGTTACGGAAGCTACAGCAGCAGTCCTGTTAGATTACGCGTTCGGCAATTTCCTGAACCAATGTAGCAATAACTTCCTGCAAAGGCTTAGCTCCGATATCGCCTTCTCCGCGTTTGCGGATCGAGACGCTTCCGGCATTCATTTCATTCTCGCCGACTACGAACATATATGGAAGCTTCTCAAGCTGCGCTTCACGGATTTTGTAGCCCATTTTCTCGTTGCGCAGATCCACTTCCGCCCGGATGCCGCTTACGAGCAGCTTCGCAGCCACATCCTTCGCGTAATCATCAAAGGCTGAGGAGACAGGAATAATCTTCACTTGCTGCGGAGACAGCCACAGCGGCAGCGAGCCGGCAAAGTTCTCCAGCAGGAAGGCGACAAAACGTTCCATAGTCCCAAGGATACCGCGGTGCAGCACGACAGGACGGTGCTTCTGACCATCATCTCCGACATACTCCAGTTCGAAGCGCTCAGGCAGCAGGAAGTCAATTTGTACCGTGGACAATGTTTCTTCTTTGCCAAGCACGGTTTTGATCTGCACGTCCAGCTTCGGACCGTAGAATGCCGCTTCGCCTTCCGCTTCATAGAACGGCAGACCAGCTTCTTCCACTACCTCACGCAGCATTCCTTGTGCAGTTTCCCACATTTCATCGTTCGGATAGTATTTCTCAGTATCCTTAGGATCACGGTATGAGAGGCGGAAACGGTAGTCGGCAATCCCGAAATCGCTGTATACCTGCTTGATCAGCTCAAGCACGCGGGTAAATTCGCTCTTGATCTGATCAAGACGGCAGAAGATATGGGAATCATTCAGCGTCATGGAGCGCACACGGTGCAGACCAGTCAACGCTCCAGACATTTCATATCTGTGCTGAATCCCCAGCTCCGCGATGCGGATCGGCAGATCGCGGTAGCTGTGCATCGAGCTTTTATAAATCATCATGTGATGCGGGCAGTTCATCGGACGAAGCACAAATTCCTCATTGTCAATCGACATCTTGGGGAACATATCTTCCTGGTAATGCTCCCAGTGACCGGAGGTTTTATACAGTTCTACATTACCTAGCACCGGAGTGTACACATGCTGGTAACCAAGACTTGCTTCCAGATCTACAATATAACGCTCCAGGATGCTGCGCAGCTTAGCACCTTTTGGCAGCCAGATCGGCAGCCCTTGTCCTACCAGTTGATTAAAAGTGAAAATCTCCAGCTCTTTGCCCAGCTTCCGGTGGTCACGTTTTTTCGCTTCCTCCAGCAGGCGCAAATGCTCGTCAAGCTGTGCCTTTTTGATCCAGGCCGTGCCATATACGCGCTGAAGCATCTTGTTCTTGCTGTCGCCGCGCCAGTAAGCTCCGGCTACGTTCATCAGCTTGAATACTTTGATTTTCGCTGTGGACGGTACATGCGGGCCGCGGCAAAGGTCGAAAAATTCGCCCTGCTCATAAATTGTAATAACGCTCTCTTCAGGCAGCGCCTCGATCAGCTCCAGCTTGTAAGGATCGCCAAGCTCACCGAATCTGTCGAGCGCTTCCTTGCGGCTGACCTCTTTGCGCACAATCGGCAGATTCTCCGAAATGATACGCTCCATTTCCTTCTCAATCTTCAGCAGGTCCTCGGGATTCAGCGGATGCTCCAGATCCATATCATAGTAGAATCCATCCTCAATCACCGGACCTACGCCAAGCTTCACTTCTTTGGTTCCGAACAAGCGTCTTACCGCCTGGGCCATCAGATGGGCAGTACTATGGCGCATCACTTCGAGACCTTCCGGTGAATCCAGAGTAACGATCTCAACCAGCGCACCCTCCTCAAGCGGTGTGGACAAATCAACAACGATTCCGTTGAGCTTGCCTGCTGCGGCATTTTTGCGCAGTCCGCTGCTGATTGAAGCTGCTACATCGTCAATGCTGCTGCCGTCGGCATATTCCCGGACCGAGCCGTCCGGCAGTTTGATATTTACTGACATTGTTATTCCTCCTAAAAGTTTTGTGAGCCTGGGCTCCACTGAATTTGCTTCGAGCAAAACTGGCTTCGGAAGCATAGCCTAAGTTTTGTGACCTATATTACGGAACGGAAATGTCTGCGCACACAAAAAACACCCGTCCCGCGAAGGGACGAGTGATTGCACCCGTGGTTCCACCCAAATTCGATTCCAAGTTCTTGCCGGAATCCTTCGTCAGCATGGGAATAACGGCCATGAACCGGCGGTTCTTACTGTCCGGGCAAGCGGTCTGTAATTAAACAGCCTGCAGGAGTTCATAACCGCAGCTACAAAGGGGTAGATTGATAACTGGTACCGGAGGAAATTTCAGCCTGAGGTTCCCTCTCTCTGAAGCGGTCCTGAAGTAACAATCCATGTCTTTGTCAAAGCTGATAGCGTGAATCTTGTGTAATTATAAATCTGACTCAGGCCTTCCGTCAAGTCAGACACAGCCTAAAGTTCTCAATACTTGGTGTAGAACTGACAAGCCTCGACATGCTACCCGCATAACCACCGCCGGTATAATGCATCCGGAGCTGAAGCGCCCTCTGCCCTTCGCATTACTCCTCCCGGCGTTTCCGTTCAGGCAAGCGGCCTGCGCGTTTCAAAGACTCACGCAGCAGGTACTCGATATGCCCGTTCACGCTGCGAAATTCTTCTCCCGCCCATCGTTCCAGCGCTTCGTGCAGCTCGGGGTCGATCCGCAGCGGAAAGCTCTTTTTGGCCGCCATGACGAACCGCCTTTAGTACAACGAGCCGGCGTTAATCACCGGACTCGCTCCGCGCTCAGACACAATCGCCACCATTAGATTGTTGATCATCGCTGCTTTGCGTTCTTCGTCAAGCTCCACTACTCCGTTCTCTTTAAGCTGACGGATTGCCATATCGACCATGCCGACAGCTCCTTCCACAATGATCTGCCGTGCGGACAGAATGGCTGAGGCCTGCTGGCGCTGGAGCATGGTGCTGGCAATTTCCGTTGAATAAGCAAGATGGGTCAGCCGCGCTTCAATAACCTCCACGCCGGATATCGAGAGGCGCTCCTGCAATTCGACAGCCAGCTCCTTGGCAATCTCATCCGCATTGGCCCGCAGGGACATGCCGGATTCGGTAAAGTTATCGTATGGATATTTGCTTGCCACATGGCGCAGCGCCGTCTCGCTCTGAATTTCCACGAAGGCCATGTATTTATCGACATCAAATAAGGCCTTGGCCGAGTTAATGACCTTGAATACTATGACTGCGGCAATCTCAATCGGGTTCCCTTCCACATCATTCACCTTCAGTTTGACACTGTTGAAATTGCGTACCCGCAGCGACACTGTCTTACGGATGCTGAACGGAATGACTGCAAACAGGCCACTGCTGGCAATTGTACCGACATACTTTCCAAAAAAGGTCACCACTACCGATTTATTCGGCTGCACTACTGAAATACTTGTGCAAAGCGTAGCCGCTATAACGAAAAGGATAACAGACACTGCGACATATTCATTAGCTGCGCCATAAATTCCACCCGCGATACAGATAGCAATCAAAGCGATAACCCAAAAGCCGCTGACCGGATGCAATATTTTCTCCTTCATCAAAAACGCCTCCATAAAGATATTTATTTGATATGATTATGATATCACTTTTGGATATACCTGTAAACTAAAAAATCACAGCATTTTCTCTGTTTTTTTAATACTATAAATCTGCCAAAGGTCATGCCTGCACTATTTATTCTAAAAAGGAAGTGAAGCACATGAGTGTCAAAGAACAAGTACTGGATATTATCAAAGCTTCAGCAACCCCGCTCAGCGCAGGTGAAGTGGAAAAGCTCTCCGGCCTGGAACGCAAAGCTATCGACAAAGCCTTCACCGAGCTAAAGAAGGAAAATGCGATTGTCTCTCCCATCCGCTGTAAATGGGAAGCCGCTGTTAAGGACGCTTAACAACACCAAAATTACAATGCTGTGATCACTACAGCATTCTTGCAATGTAAGGATCTGCAAGAAAATACCATGATCCTATTAAAAAAAGGTGTTCCGCTCTCATCCGGAGATGAAAGCGAAACACCTTTTTGTGTTGATTTTTGTTAGCGATCAAGCATTAGGAAGCTTTGTTCTGAAGCATACGGTAAATGATTACCGCTGCTTGAGCACGGGTAGCATCGCTCTTCGGCGCAAACTTCTCGCCAGCCACACCGTTAACAATTCCAAGCTTAGTCAGTTGACCTACAGCCTCTTGAGCATAAGAAGCGATTTTGGATTTGTCTCCAAAGCCTGCCAGAGCAGCAGTAGTATCAATTGGCTGCAGTTGATTCTTGATTGCAGCATAAATCATGATTGCCATTTCTTCGCGGGTCACTTCACGGCCCGGTTCAAACTTGCCGTTACCGGAACCCTTGATCAGACCGGCTGATACTCCCGCCGCAATTGCATCGGAGTACCATACGCCCTGCTTCACATCACTGAATGCAGCAGGTGTTCCTGTAGCACTAAGATTCAGAGAACGAACCAGCATTGTGATGAATTCCGCACGGGTTACTGTTTTGTTAGGTGCGAAGTTGTTGCCATCCAGACCCTTCACAATACCTTTGGCAGCCAAAGAGCTAATAGCCTCTTGTGCCCATGCCACTTTACCCAGGTCCTTAAAGTTCGCTGCAGTTGGAGCAGGTGTTGCTGTTGGCTTTACACTCGGTGCAGGTGTTGCCGATGCAGCCGGTGTTGCCGTAGGAGTAGGTGTTGGTGTTGGTGTTGCCACAGTACCTCCTCCTCCTCCTGGATTGGAAGTTGGAGCTGGAGCATTAGTATTATTGGTGATTCTGCCTTCGATCTTCGCTGTGATTTGACCGCCCTTGAAAGTGTTCTTAACGTAATCGTAGAAGACATCCAGGTCAATCGGACCAGCCAGGGATTGACTGGCTTCAGTCAGTACTTTATAGTTGTCGCCGCCTGCAGCCATGAAGTTGTTAACTACCGCAGTATAGCTTTGAGTCATGCTGATTGGTGTTCCGTCTGTCTTGGTAAGAGTAGCGATACGATCAGCAACTGGCAAATACATGTTAGCCGTATATTTCAGGCCGGAAATTTGCAGTGTCTTGATGTCTGCAGTTCCATCAGCCTTGGTTGCCCATTGCTGTTGCAGCAGTTTCTTAATTTGTTCACCGGTAAGAGTAAGCTTCACAAGCGTGTTGCCAAATGGCTGAATCTTGGCCAAGTCACCGAAGGACACATTGCCTTTCGGAAGATCAGCACGGATACCGCCCGGATTCATAAAGGCGAAATCAGCAGGCCCTTTGCCATCATCGAATTTAGCCTGACGCATAGCATCGGCAATCAGGTTACCCAGAGCAGCCTCATTATTGTAAGCATCTGTACGGGTAACTGTACCGTCTGTAGTACCTACAGGCAGAGCAAGCTCAGGGTGAAGCTTCAGATATTTGTCCACCAGGGCCACAGTATCCGCGTCTGGAGTCACGCCATCCTGGAAAGTGCTAGTTACAGTAGCTGATTTAGTTTTGACGTCTTTGGTAACAGGGTCGATAACCAGTCTAATGTCCTCGAACGCTGTGCCGTAGGAATATGCCTGAACAATCAGTTTTCCATTCACTAGACCGTTAGCGAGAGCATGATTGTCACCAGCGACAATTACATCAACTGGTGAATCCTTCGGAAGCGCATTGGCCAAATCAGCAGCTTCTCCCGTAGTCACATCCCCTTTGGTTGTAGCAGGATCATGGGCAAGAACAATAATCGTTTGGACTCCTTTGGCCTGAAGTTCAGCCGCATATTTGTTGATCGCAGCAACTTCTTCTTCGGGACTAAGGAATTTCACACCGGCTGTGCCGGCTGGAGATACTTTACTTGGAGTAGCTTTGGTAACGACACCGATAAATCCAATTTTTACTCCGCCAACCTCTTTGATTACATAAGGGTTGATAATTGGTTTTCCGGTTTCCTTGTCAACCGCATTGGCATTGACATAGTCGAAATTCACAGGTAAGTGCGTAATCTTGTTATTAACAGGGTCCACACCGCCAAAGATTTGTGCCTTCAGCGCTGCCACCCCCTGGTCAAACTCATGATTGCCCAAAGACCCGACATCAAATTTCATCATGTTCATCCATTCAAGTGTCGGCTTATCACGCTCCATTGAGGATACCGGAGCAGAAGCACCAACTGAGTCTCCGTTGTGAACAAGCAATGTGTTTGAATATTTCTCGCGTGCTGTTTTCAGATAAGTCGCTAGAATAGCAGCCGTACCTACTGGCTTATCACCAACATAAGAAGTTGTATCCAATTGTCCGTGGAAGTCATTGATTCCAAAAATATGAACCTTGATATCATTGCTTAGATCCAGGTTATAAATCTCGAAACCTTTGTTATCCTGCGTGCCTGTATCAGTAATTCTCTCATCCTTAGGAAGTACCGCCTTGGCTTTTGGAGAAGAAGGGAAAGTTAAATTGACATTTCCTTCGATAGGCAGGATGGACCAGTTGTTGTCTGCCGGCTGGCTTACCTTACCCGCTTCCTTGATATAATCCATCAGAACCTGACGGTTCTCTTCCAGTGTATCAATAATCGGCGTAATGCCCTTGAGACCCGGGAAGTTACCTCCGCCGCTTGCACGGTAGTTATTGGTAACGACGATAAAATCCTGATTCATATCAAGCGGCTGGCCGCCATACGTAATCGAAGTTACCCGGCTGGAATTATTATCATTAATTGAGCCGTCCGGATTGTACTTAGCATTTTTGGTTACATCAATCTTGTATTGAATCCCATCAATAACGTCGAAATTGTACACAGCAAATTTGGAATTGAGCAGTGCCTGCGGCGTAGTGACATTTGGATCAATTTTATTGTATGCGCCCGCACTCATCTCTACCCATTCTTTTACCGTAGAACCCTTGACCAGAACTGCTTTCAGCGTATTGTCATAAAGGTACAGATCACTCGCGCTGCGAATAGTCAGTGGTCCTGCCGCTATTTCAGTGTATTCATCAGGACCGTTGCGTCCAGCCTTGAATGGTGCGCCTACACTAAGAATTGGCAATTTTCTATAATCGGTATAAGCCGAGTCAGTGTTGATCAAGTTCGAAACATACTGCTGCTGAGCATAGGTCACGATCTGAACAGTCGGATCATCCTGCACCATAGCAAAGTAGCTGTTCATAGGAACATCTGTTGTACCCAGCGGTTGATTGACATAGGCAATCGTTGCTTGATGATCAGCAGCAACAGCAGCGTCCACTTCAGCATCTGGTTCAACTGTAGAGTAGTTCACCTTATCTACTGTTTTGTAAATTGAACGTGTCGATGAAAGGGAAGCAGATTTGTCTACCATCCAGTGTCCGCTCTTATTCGGGTCTGGAACAATTGCAAGGTCAATCAGACCCAGATACCCCCCGCCGTAGCCGGCTTGGACAGCCGGAACACCGTTGATCTGGCCTTTGACATTGTCAATGCCCGGAAGTACTTTGCCAGATGTATCTTTGAACAATGCGTCCAGAGAATTTTCATCCGCAGCAGGGAATACCTTATGGGTATGGGAGAATGTAATGGCATCAATGTCAGGAATCTTACTGAGTGCATTGATGTCATTTTCTGAGCCGTCACCCTTCACTGCGGACGCGTCATATCCAGTATGCGCCATAGCAATAATAATGTCGGCACCTTCGGCCTTCATCTTTGGAACAAATTTTTCGGCTGTTTCAGCAATGTCCTCGGTGGTCACTTTACCTGTTAGATTGGCTTTGTCCCAGTCCATTATTTGCGGCGTTACCAAACCAAGAAGACCAACCTTAATTTCGTGTTCGCCCCCGGTACTGTCTTTAACTGTCTTTTTTATAATTTTGTATGGAGTAAAATAATTATCATGACTTGTAGCATCATACACATTCGCATTCAGAAAAGAAATATTTGTATACGTAGCAGATGTTACACTTGCCAGATAGTTCAGACCATAGTTAAATTCATGGTTTCCGAAGGTCGCCGCATCATAGTGCATGGCATTCAGGGCAGCAATCATCGGATGGATTTTGTTCAGCTTGCCTTCTGAATCAGCTTGCTTCGCCGAGTAAGTGCCCAGCGGTGTTCCTTGAATCAAATCTCCGTTGTCGAGCAGGAGATTGTTGACACCTTTTTCTTCGCCACGGGCTGCTTTGACCAAAGTTGCGGTCCGGTCCAGTCCCACTGTCAAAGATGGAGCACCTTTAAAGTAATCCCAGCCCATCACATTGGTGTGAACATCCGTGGTGCTCATCAAGCGAAGGTTAATCGCTCCAGAAGCTGCTGTTTCAGCACCAGCCGCGGCTGCTTTGCCCGCCCCCAAAATTGGTCCTGCAAAAACTCCGCCTAACACTTGTGCTGCCAGGACTGTGGTCGCCAATACAGAGGCTATCGGCTTGTTCCAACTTCTTTGTGCCATAAGTTAGATATTCCTCCCCATATATTTCTTAATACTGACCGCAAAATTGTATCATACCCAAAAATAGTAATCTAGCAGAAACCATTAAATCTAATAAATAGTTGTGTAAAATATCATATTTTCTCCCGCAAATTTGGTTAAATCGCCCTATATGGTTTTACAAAAAACAAAAAACGTCCGCCCCTGACGAGTTCTATAGAGAAATCACTCAAGGATGGACGCCGCAAAAAAATGTTACACATAACGTTATGAATACATGGGTATCACTCTAAAATTAGTTCTGCATCACAAAATCATTGTCAATTTTCGCGTTCGCATCGTTAAATACAGTATCAATTTATCAAGTGCTGAATGTCATTTAGTGGAGCTACCCAAACAGATTATATGAGTGATACCTCCCTAAGCTGGACATTTTGATTAAAATAATTGTATAGGTTTTATTTAATCACTAACCTAAAACAAATTATTTAAGTTTGAATTAAGAAGAGTTTTCAATATTCTGTTGCAAATATTTCCTCATTTCTATCGTTAAGAAATGTTATTTTTAATTGAGCAGTAGGATTCCATATTCTATAATCTTTTATAATCAAATACTTCTCGCCCGTGTATTCATACTCTCGTATTTTTCCATCAATCATTACTGTATACGTTTTAGCATATCTTAAGACTTGTGCGTTATTGATTATAAGCCCAATCGAACCTTTTTCTAAGCCACCAATAACTATTTTATCTCGTATCATCCCACTAGATTTACTGTATTCAGAGGAACTACGGTAAACATAGATATCAGGAGAACTAAAAATGTAATACTCCTTACTATTTAACTTTTGTATTGAGACATGTTCTAAATTCTTGCTATTGATAAAATTATCTAATTCTTTTTCGGTAACAGGACCCGAATTTTGACATCCTGATAAAAATAACAAAAAACAAAAAAGTATTAAGTATCTCAAATTGAGTTTCATTAAACCTCCAAATGGAAAGCCTGTATTTTGTAAAATATGTAGTCTAAACAAATTATATATGGTGGAAGGAACAGTTTACAATAACAGTTCAATCTTCGTTATTACTTTTTCGGATCCCACAACACTTAATTTTCTCCTTGTCTTCCATACGACAAAGAACGCTTATCCATAACTAATCCTCTCCATTCGGATTAATATTGAACAAGCGTTGTAGTTGTTTTTATCAAAATAACGGGGTAAATACTCCATCTTGTGTAGCACATACCCGCTATTTCTCCTACGAAGTATTTACCCTATTATGCGTAAACCGCCACTAAAATATAAATTAGTTCTGCATCACAAAATCATTGTCAATCTTCGCGTTCGCATCGTCGAACACCCGCAGGATGTCGTAGCGCGTGTTGCGCTGTGCCGGAATCTTGCCCGCTTCACGGATGAGCTGGGTAATTGACTCGATGTTAACCTTGTAGGTCGCACCCGCCGACGATACTACATTCTCTTCAATCATTGTGCTGCCGAAGTCGTTGCACCCGTATTGCAGGGACAGCTTGCCGACCTCAGGTCCCATCGTTACCCAGGAGGATTGGAAGTGCTTGATATTGTCCAGCACCAGCCGGCTGATTGCTACGGTCTTCAGGTACTCTTCGGGCGTCTGTCTGTCCAGCTTCAGGTTCGTATTATCCGGCTGGAAGGTCCAGGAAATAAATGCCAGGAAGCCTTCGGAGTCATACTTGTTCGCAATGCATTCATCCTGGGCTTCACGTACCCGCAGCAGATGAAGCGCCCGCTCCTCCATGCTCTCGCCAAGGCCGATTACCATCGTAGCTGTTGTATTCATGCCGATTTTGTGTGCGGTCTGCATGACGTCCATCCATTGCCGCCAGGAGCCTTTGAGCCGGCTGATCTTGCGACGGGTCCGGTCATCCAGAATCTCGGCGCCGCCGCCCGGAAGGGAATCGAGGCCAGCGGCGTGAATCTCGCGGACAACCTGTTCCAGCGGCAGGCCGGATACTTCGACCATCTTCATAATCTCCGCAGGCGAGAAGGAATGCATGGTAATCTCCGGGAATCTCTGCTTAATGCCGCGCAGCAAATCCGTATAATAGCTGAATGGCAGGTTCGGATTGGTTCCCCCCTGCATCAGAATCTCTGTACCGTTCACGGCAATCGTCTCGGCGATTTTCTGATAAATGGCTTCATCGGGAAGAACATAACCCTCGTCAGAACCAGGTCTGCGGTAGAAAGCACAGAACCGGCAGTACACATCGCATACATTCGTATAGTTGATATTGCGTCCAATGACGAAGGTAGCCAGCGGGTCCGGGTGCCAGCGTTTCATAATAATATCAGCGGCAGCGCCCATTTTCTCAATTTCATTGCTTTCGAACAGCCGGATTGTGTCCTCCAACCCGAGACGTTCGCCTTTAAGCGTCTTATCCAGAATAAGATCTATAGCACTCATCGTTCGCAGTCTCCTTTTAAGCCCAGAAAAATAGGGTAGATGAAATTAAATTTGTACTATTTCAGCGTGAAATCTAAAACAAATATATAAGCCCGTTGCTTCATCGTATCACAATCAGGGCGGCTTGAAAAATCCTAATTTTAAAATAAAACAGCAGCGCACGGGATGTCGCTGCTGCCGAATCTTCTTATTCTTCAGGTCATGCCTGGCCGAATACTATGCTTCCAGCTCAAGCCGTGCAGCTTCCAGCGCCTGGGCGAGATCTGCGATCAGATCATCCGCATGCTCAATGCCGACGGAGAAGCGCAGCAGGCGGTCGTCCACGCCAACCGCATCGCGGATCTCTACCGGAATATCCGCATGGGTCTGTACTGCGGGGTAGGTCATAAGCGACTCCACGCCGCCCAGGCTTTCGGCGAAAGCGATCAGCCGGATATGACGGAGCAGCGGCTCGACGTAACGGGCATCTTTTACCTTAAAGGAGAAGATGCCGGTGTTGCCTGAGGATTGGCGGTTCTGAATCTCATAACCCGGGTGGTCCGGCAGTCCGGGATGGAAAACCTCCGCAATAGCCGGATGCCCCTGCAGATAATGGGCCAGCGTCAGCGCATTGCTCTCATGCCGCTCCATGCGCAGCGCCAGTGTCTTCATGCCCTTCATCAACTGGTAGCTGTCATTCGGCGCAAGCACAGCACCCAGCGAGTTATGCAGTATAGCCATTTCCGCCGACAGCTCAGCGCCTTTGGTTACGATCAGACCAGCGAGAACATCGTTGTGGCCTCCCAAGTATTTGGTCGCGCTGTGGACGATAATGTCCGCACCCAGCTCCAGCGGCCGCTGGAAGAACGGTGTGAGCAGTGTATTATCGACAATCGTGAGCAAATCGTGCCGGCTGGCCCACGTAGATACGGCGGCGATGTCCGTAATCATCATAAGCGGATTGGTCGGCGTTTCAATAAATACCGCCTTGGTGTTCGGACGCCGCGAAGCCTCCAGCCCGTCCAGATCATTCGTGTCCACATAGGACGCGCTGATGCCGTATTTGGAGAGAATCCGCTCCAGCAGACGGTAGGTTCCGCCATACAGATCCAGCGACACCACCAGATGGTCGCCTTGTCCAAACAGAGCAAATACCGTAGTCAGCGCAGCCATCCCGGAGCTACAGGCAAAGGCGGCATCCCCGGACTCCAGTTCCGCAGCGGCCTCTTCCAGCACCCAGCGGGTAGGGTTCTTCGTGCGGATGTAATCAAATCCTGTGCTCTGTCCGAGCCTCGGGTGACGGAATGCCGTCGCATTGTATATCGGATAGTTAATCGCCCCCGTCGCCGGGTCTTCCATTGAACCCATCTGCGCAAGTCTGCTCTCAATCCTCAGTTTCTCGTCCATTGCTGTTGCCTCCTAAGTGTGGTGTACGTAAATCTCTTCTATATTTAGAATACTAAATAATCGGCCTGGTCTATATCGTAAGGAGTCTCCTGGTATACATAGTAATTGAGCCAGTTAGAGAATAATAAGTTGGCATGGGCACGCCAGACCGCCGGCGGTGTGCGCTGCGGATCATCCTGAGGATAGTAATGCTTCGGAATCGCAATATCCATTCCTTTGGCGATATCCCGGTCATACTCCCATTTTAACGAGAAGGGATCATATTCGGAATGTCCGGTTACAAAAATCTGCTTGCCGTCAAGCGTCGAAACCAGATACACTCCAGCTTCCTCTGATTCGGCAAGAATCTGCAGCCCTGGATTGGCAAGAATATCTTCGCGCGAGACATCCGTGTGGCGGGAATGCGGAACATGGAATACCTCGTCAAAGCCGCGCAGCAGCTTAACGTTAGCTTGGTGTACTGTGTGCGAAAAAACACCGAAGCATTTCTCGTCCAGATCCACCTTGCGCACACCATAATGATGATACAGTCCGGCTTGGGCCGCCCAACAGATATGCATGGTCGAGGTCACATTTTGCTTGCTCCATTCAAAAATTTCTTTCAGTTCTTCCCAGTAGTTCACATCCTCGAATTCGAGCTGCTCTACGGGAGCGCCGGTAACGATCAGTCCGTCAAAGCGGCGGTCGCTGATTTCGTCAAAGGTTTTATAAAAGCTCTTCAGGTGCTCTGCCGAAGTGTTCTTGGAGGTGTGGGAGCTGGGATGCAGCAGCACAACATCCACCTGAAGCGGTGAATTTCCGACCAGTCGCAAGAGCTGTGTCTCCGTCGTTTCCTTGGTAGGCATCAAATTCAGGATCGCAATCCGCAGTGGACGGATATCCTGGTGGAAAGCCTGGCTTTCATCCATTACAAAAATATTTTCTCCGGACAAAACCTCTTTGGCCGGCAAGCTGTCAGGAATTTTAATTGGCATTGTAATGTCCGCTCCTTCTGTTCATGAGAATATCAAAAAGACCCTTCTCCGGGGAGAAAGGTCATATATCTGCAGTCATATGCGCCTCTCTCATCTGCCAGAGAACTTATGCCGGGCGGTCTAAGGCCATCCGTGCAAAGCTTCCGCAAGAATTAGCACCGTGCGTTAACACGCCGGTTGCCGGGTTTCATCGGGCTAGTCCCTCCACCTGCTCTTGATAAGATTTAGCTGTATTCAATTGAGAAAAAGACACACAAACGTTGAATGCTTTTCTTAAAATTCACTTTAAATCATGAACCTCCCTTTCGTCAAGTCCATACAATGCTTAAGGGCCTCTGAAACCCCCGAGAATTTAGCTTGAAAGACCCAAACCCGGGCGTTATACTAGACAAGTGTTTCACACCCTATGTGACGAAAAGAAGAGGTGAGAGAGGAATGGAAGGCGACCCGAGTTCGCAGTTGAATGTCCAGAAGGAACAACCACACAGGATTAACATCAGCTTGCCGGCGGCGGGAGCGTCTCTTCTTCATGCCCTCGAACCATCATTTGGCCTTTTTCATTGATCGTACCACCGGCCAAGCTGATTTTTCCCTGTGGCTAAATTAGCACATCCCTGGAGAAGATCAGGGACAGAAGGAGTGGAATCAGATGAAAATCCGGCTGGTAAACGCAGGGGTTTTTACGCCTGTTGATGACATTGAAGAAACGTTGACCGCCCCTGCGGAAGGATTTTATTGGATTGATGCGGATGTGGAGGACCTGGAGCTGCTTCAGCCTTTGTACAATCTGCATGATCTGGCCGTGGAGGACTGCCTCAGTGAAGAGGATCAGCGTCCAAAGATTGAAATTTATGAAAGTCATTATTTTATTGTGGTGAACAGCATCCGTTTTGATGATGAGGAAATTTTCCTCCGTGCGCTCAACATATTTCTGGGCAGACATTTCATTATTACGGTCACCAAGCAAAAGATCAATGAGCTGCGCGTCCTGAAGCCCATACTGTGGGAGCAGGAGGTCAGCGAGCCGGACCGTTTCCTGTATCTGCTGATCGACCTTGTCGTAGACAATTATTTCTCCGTCGGCGACCGGATTGAAGCGCGGATTGAGAAGCTGGAAGAGGATATCCTGATGCACACCAAGAAATCGCATCTTAGCGAGATCATCGGTCTGCGAAGTGAAATTCTCTGGCTCAAGAAAATGCTCGGACCGCAAAAGGAAGTTATCAATACGCTGAACAAAAAAGACCTCCGCCTCATCGACGACCAGTTGCAGAAGTATTTCAGCGATATTTATGAAAATGCGGTCAAGATCTCTGAAACCTTCGAAACGTACCGCGATCTCATGGGCAACTTGCGCGAAGCCTATCAATCCAGTATCGCCAACCGCGCCAATGAAATCATGAGAGTATTTACGGCCATTACCACGATATTCATGCCGCTGACCGTCATCACCGGTATCTACGGTATGAACTTTGAAAATATTCCTGAGACACATTCAAAATACGGCTATTATGGAGTAATCGGCGTCATGGTGACGCTCGGCTGCGGAATGCTGGTTATTTTCCGCAAGAAGGATTGGCTATGAACATAAACGTACGAATATGCAGGACGAAGGCTCCGGGTTACCGCAAGGTAAGGAAGCCTTCGTCTTTTTGGTATGCTGCTGTTACTTCATACGCTCGAACAATCGTTCCGCATCCTCGCGTTTGCACAGCTCCCGCTCCGGATTCATCACTGCTGCCGCTCCAGAGGCAACGCCGAACTGAACCGCCCTGCGGAGCGGCCACCCCCGTTCCAGGCTGTAGACCAATCCGCCCACCAGACTGTCACCTGCTCCCACCACACTCAGCACAGGAACCTCAGGGGCCTGGATATGTTCACAGGTGTCTTTGGTAATAAGCAGCGCTCCTCTGCCGCCCAAGGAAACAACGACCACTTCAGTACGGCCTTGCTCAATCAGCTCCAGCGCAGCCGCCTGTACCTCCTCATCACCAGAGATTTCACGCCCGGTCAGCTCTTCAAGCTCGCGCACGTTCGGCTTAAGCAGATAAACTCCCGCATCAGCAGCCAGTTGCAGAGCTTCCCCCGAGGTGTCAACGATGACCCGGGCATTCCACTGCTTGGCAGCTTCCACCACCCTGCCGTAAAAATCCGCAGGACAGCCCGGAGGCAGACTGCCGCTGGCAACAATATAAGTTGGGGTCACCACCACCGATTTCAACTGCTCCAGACACTGCATCCAATCGCCCTGCGCGAAATGCGGCCCCGGCATGTCGAACCGGAACTGCTGTCCGGTGGATTCCTCCACGACAATCAGATTTTCCCGGGTCTGCCCCGAAATCGGTATCTCCTGATGGCTCACGCCCTCCTGTTCGAGCATGTGATGCAGCAATTGTCCATGCAGTCCTCCCGATGCATACAAAGCCAAGGACTCGCCGCCTAATCTGTGGACCGCCCGCGACACATTCACTCCCCCGCCTCCCGGTTTATATGAAGCTTCCCGGCAGCGCAGCTTATTGTCAGGGACAACCCGCTGGGTACTTGTGCTGGCATCTACGCTGGGGTTAACCGTCAACGTTACGATCATAGGTACATCTCCTTTTTTGAGTGTATACACGTATGATACTGCATTGTTTTATTTTTTCCTAAAGTGGTGGACAATACCATGAATTCGTCCTTAAGGGTCAGTGCTATCTATAGATTCGTCGCAAGCCCTAACTGTACCGCCTGCTCCCGACGGTAACGGATGCGGATTAACCGCAAACGCTCATAGTACATATCCAGACCTTCTGCGGGCGAGAACGCTTCTCCATACGCTTTGTAAAGCACAGGCTTCAGAAAGGCATCGCCCATAAGTTCATAGGCGGTCCAGATGTTATCTTGCTCGCTAAGGGAAACATTACCCAGCTCATGGGCAATAAGCTTCTCCACGGAATAGCCGTCCTTTTCCAGTTCCTCCACACCCTCCAGCACTTCACGGCGGCTTACACCGCTCAGCGCCTTAAGCTGCTCAATGCCCAGGCCCTCCTCAATTCCCTGCAGCAGCATTCTCCGCAGACGCATACGCTCAAGCTGCTTCTTGTACTTAATTTCTTTCTGTTTATATTGCCAGGATACAAAGCTGTCCTCATCAACGGCTGCATGCACCCAGTTCAGCGGATAGCTGATCTCCCGGTGAGCTGCGGAGGTAATATTCAGCCAATCTCCGCCATACTGCGAGGCCTTGCCCTCACCCACACCGGGAATTTGCAGCAGCTCCTCCGGTGTGCGGGGCAGAAAAGTGCTGAGCATGCGCAGGAGACGGTTGCTGGCCAGAATATAAGGCGCCTTCCGTTCACTGGAAGCCTTGCCCCTCCGCCAGGCGCACAGCTCGTCATAGACAGCTTCATTGCCAAAGTGCTCGCTGTAGTATTGCAGCTTGAGCTGCTCCTGGCTCCGGCTGCCGGACAAGCTGTCCTCTTCAGGGAACATGCCATCAATGAGCGGCCTGTAGCCGTCTCCCATCTTCACAGCCAGCTCATGACGGTATACACATAATAATTCATTCCAGGAGCCGCCTTCATACCACAAGCTGTCTCCCCTTTCCTCCGTACCGGCGAAATCGCGCCAGCCCAGATGCCAAATGCCCTCATCCTCCCCAATCCATAGCTGGGCAAATACCTCGTGGTCCGCCCCGGAAATTCTGGACAACCGGTTCATAAACACAATCTGCATTCCAATCCCTACCTTCCTCGACTTACAGCATGCATGATTCTTGCGCTGACCGGAGTTTCCCGCTTCCCGGGCGGGCCGACTGCCCAGGTGCTGTACAGCGTGAAACATCCGTATATTTGCACAAAAAAAGCACCTCTCCCACGAATTCGTGAAAGAGGTGCTCCCTCTTAAATGCTATACTGTTAATGCTTACAATACCGATTTATGGAGAAACAGTCAATCTCTTTTTATACAGACACAGATTACTACCGGGCCAGCGCCAGCTTCGCCAGTCCAATTGCACCGGATAGTCCGGCGTTGTCGCCAAGCTGCGGCGGAACGATGTAGCTCCCTATGGCTTCATTGAGCGCAGGATGCTGCACATAGCCGCCCAGCAGCTCTTGAAGCTCGGCGTGAATCAGCGGGAAAAGCTGGCTCTGCTTCATTACGCCGCCTCCCATTACAATCTTCTGCGGCGAGAGAATGAGCACGTAATTCATCAGCGCATGGGCCAAATAATGGGCTTCCATCGCCCAGGCCGGATGATCCGGAGCCAGCTCACCGGCTGGCTTGCCCCAGCGGCTGCCGATAGCCGGACCTGCGGCGAGACCTTCCAGACAATCCTTATGATAGGGGCAGAAGCCCTCATAGGTATCCTCCGGGTGGCGGCGCACAAAAACATGCCCCATTTCGGGATGGGACAGACCATGCACCAGCTTGCCTCCGACTACCGCACCGGCTCCGATTCCTGTACCGACTGTAATATAAAGGCAACTGTCCAGCCCTTGAGCCGCGCCCCATGTATATTCACCGAGTGCCGCACCGTTGACATCCGTATCAAACCCGATGGGTACATTCAAGTGCTCAGCTACGGTTCCCACCAGATTATATTGTCCCCAATATGGTTTCGGTGTCGTTGTAATATACCCGTAGGTCGGGCTGCCGATCACCGGATCTATCGGTCCGAACGAGCCGATGCCGATAGCTTCCACTTTTTTGCTGCTAAAATAATTCAGCACAAGCCCCATCGTTTCCTCAGGCGTTGTCGTTGGAAAGCTGACCCGGTCGATTACCGCGCCGTCCTCAGTTCCAATTCCGCATACAAATTTTGTTCCCCCTGCTTCAATCGCTCCCAACACTTTCATTGCAAGCAGTCTCCCTTCCCCAAAAACGTCGAGCCTTAGGTTGGCTCATCGTGTAATAAAGCGTTCTCCTGCTCTTATTATACGTATCTGAAGGCTGTGTGACAAGCGGTTGACATACCGTTTTCCTTTTTCCGCTTCGTTTTGCTGACAGTGCCCTATTATTGTTCATTTCATAAGTGAATGCCTTTCTTGCTCTCACTGTAGCTTCGGCACGCTTCTACCAGCCGGACTGCCGCCGGAAAATGCGAAGCCAGATGAATGTGTGCATAGGCAGCCATGACATTCCCGCAGGAGTAGCCCTCCGGCTGGCTGCCGCCCCTGCCTTTGCTATCATATGCATAGGTCCAGCCCTCTCCGGCAACAGGTCTCATCAAGGAATAGTGGAATTCATGGCCGCGCAGGCTTTCCCCCTGCTTCAGCAGCAGGCAATCCTCCCGCGCTGTAACTTCGCGGTAGCCCAGGGCCGCGCGCCGCTCCTGCATGACGGTATGGGCGGGAATAATTCCGGCCATGGCATGCACAGCCCCGGCGCGGTCCTTGAGGCTGCGGGCCAGCACCATATAGCCGCCGCATTCCGCATACAGCGGCATTTCCGCCGCCGCCGCTGCCCTGAGGCCGCGCAGGAATGCCGAATTCGCAGCGATCCCGGCGGCGAATTCCTCCGGGAAGCCGCCTCCAAGGTAGATGCCGTCCGCATTCGGCGGAATGTCTTCGCCGCTAAGCGGGCTGAACGGGACAAGTTGCGCTCCGGCGCGGACCAGCAGCTCCAGATTATCGGCGTAATAGAAATTAAACGCCGCATCGCGCGCAACAGCAATGACGGGCGCTCTGTCATTTGCAGCAGATTTGCGACCTATCCGATCCATAGGCGGATTAGGCCGCATTTCTGAGCAGCCGCCACCCGGGAAGGCTGTTGCCGGGAGCGGCGCTGAGGCCGCGGCTTTCGCTGGCCGGGCTGCTTCGGTGTCCGCTGGCAATACCGCCAGCGGCGCTTGCCCTGCGGCTTCCGGCAGGCAGTCAGCAGGGGCGGCGGCACCGGGCTGATTCTCCCCCAGCATTGGCATAGCCGGCGCTGGATAGTGCAAGGCGGGCGCTGCCGCAGCAAGCTCCAGCAGCGCATCCAGATCCGTGCCCTCTGCCAGCAGATCGGCGGCACGGTCAAATAAGGGCTCCAGCTCGCCGCGTTCAACGGCGGGCAGCAGCCCTAAATGCCGCTCCGGGATATCCAGCCCGCGATCCCGCTCCAGCCAGCCGATGACCGGAACGCCGCAGGCGGCTTCAATCGCGGCTTTGACCGTCCGGTAATGGCTGGCACTCCCGCAGCGGTTCACGATTACCGCAGCGATGGAGATATCCCGCTCAAGCTGCTGAAAGCCGAGCACAATCGCCGCGGCGCTGCGGCCCATGCTGCGCACGTCCACCACCAGCAGCACCGGACTGCCGGTAAGGATGGCAATCTCCGCCGTTGATCCCGTAAGCGAAGTCGCTTCTTTGCCGTCATATAACCCCATAACGCCCTCGATCACCGACACATCGGCTTCCTCGGAGGAACGCAAAAAATACTCCAGCATATAGCTGCTCGAAGTCATCCAGGAATCCAGGTTGCGTGCGGGACGGCCCGTTGCGGCAGCATGATAAGCCGGATCAATATAATCGGGTCCGCATTTGAAGGCCTGCACTGTAAGTCCGCGCCGGGCTAAAGCCCGCAGCAGGCCAAGCGTCACCGTGGTTTTGCCCGATCCGCTGCCTGTACCGGCGACGACGAAGCGGGGGCGAAACGCTGGTAGCTGCTGTCGTCCGCTCAGTTCATTCATTTGTTGCTCCCTCCGCTCCGTCATAGTGGACCTTCGCTATAGCGATTGTTGCATTGCCGCTTTTTTTCTTCTTCAGCACAAGCTCCTTCGCACCGGAGGACAACAGAGCCGCAGGCTCGCAGACGCCGTAGGCTCCGGTCGCTTTGAATACTGTAGCCGAGGGCTGCTCCAGCGCAACTGTATTCAACTGCTCCGGTGAATATAAGACCAGCTCCCAGCCATACTTCCCGCACAGGGCTAGCAGACCGGCCTCGTCCCCCTTGATCGCGGCGGTGGCGAGATTGCGGACGCTTAATAGCGAAAGCCTCAGCTCCGCAAGAGTTTCCAGCACTACAGCTTCCAGCTCCTCCATCGAGGTGCCGCGATTGCAGCCCATGCCAAGAACCAGGCTGCGCGGACGGTACACTACCGCCCGTTCCCCCAAAGCTGCCGTCTCCCGTTCTGTCAGCAGCCGGTCAGTGACTACAATCGCCGCGCTGAAGGGAGTTTCCTGCAGCTCTGCCATGCTGCCGCAAAGCCGCACATGCTCCGGCAGTTCAGCTCCCGGCGGCAGCCAGCCGCGCTCGCCGCGCTCCTGCAGGAAGGCCACCGCCTCCCCGTTAACCACAGCGGCGCTGACCGTCTTCATCGGCGCGAAGCTGTCCGCACGCCAGCCGAATTCCCGGCCCAGCAGGTCCACCGCAAAGGTTCCCTGCACATCCGAGGCGGTAGTGATCACGGGATGGCTGTCCAGCAGCTCAGCGATCTCCCGCGTAAGGCGGTTGGCACCGCCCAGGTGGCCGGAGAGCATGCTGATAACATGCTCTCCCTGCTCGTCAATGACGATGACGGCGGGGTCGGTTCTTTTATCCCGGAGCAGCGGCGCTGTCAGCCTTACCGCCGCACCCAGCGAGAAGAACAGAATGATTCCTTCATAGCGCCGGAACAGCTCCGGCAGCAGCTCTTTGACCGGCCCCTCAAACACATGCCGCGTACCGCCAATCTGCTGTAATTCTCCGCTGTACTTGGCGCTGCAATAGACCTCTGTATCCGGCAGCAGCCCGCCCAGCTTAAGCGCCAGCCGGATACCGTTCTTAGTAATAGCGACAGCCGCGTACCTGTTAGCCATTCTGGTTAATTCCTTCCCGGCAGCCGTGGGTGAATGTCTTATCGTACAGCTTCGAGCGGTGCTGGTCACGATCTATCAGAGCAGGGTCCAGCGCCCAGCCCGCAAGGATCATCGCATGCATTGTAATGCCTGCTTCGCGCAGATCATCTGCAAGCTTCGCCACCGTGGTCCGCAGTATTTGCTGGTCCGGCCAGGTGGCCCGCTTCACGACAGCTATCGGCGTATCCGGGCTCCATCCGGCGGCAAGGAATTCCTCCGCCACCTGTCCCGCCAGGGAAGCGCTAAGGAACAGCGCAACGGTGCAGTGATGCTCCGCCAGGCGGCGGAGCTGCTCACGCTCCGGCACCGGCGTACGCCCTTCGGCGCGGGTCAGGATCACCGTCTGCGTCAGCTCCGGCACCGTCAGCTCCGCGCCCAGCGCCGCCGCTGAAGCAAACACGGAGCTGACGCCCGGGATGATCTCATAGCTGACACCGCAAAGCTTCAGCAGCGACATCTGCTCCAGAATGGCGCCGTACATGGACGGATCGCCCGTGTGGACACGGGCCACGCTTTTACCGGATTGTACCGCCGCTGCCATTAGCTCCACCTGCTGCTCCAGGTCCATGCCCGAGCTTTGCAGCACCTGGGCTCCCGGTTTCGCACTGGCGACCAGTTCCCCGCTGACCAGCGAATCGGCATACAGCACAACATCTGCCGAACGCAGGATGCGGCTGCCTTTTACCGTAATCAGCTCGGGATCGCCCGGGCCTGCGCCTACAATGTAAACCTTCGCTTCCAGCATCGCAGTCTGTGTCATTTGCTCACCACCATAAGGCTCAAATATTCCAGCTCTTTGCCGCGCAGCTCACGCGCATCCCGCCACACGGTCTCATATGGAGAGGTCACCTTGGTGACGACGGATGCTTTTCCGCCAAGCCCAAGCTCGTCCAGCACATCCAGCACCAGCTCCAGCACCTTGGCCACCTTCAGAAACACCACTGTATCATGCTGGAGCAGCGCCTCCTTCAGGGCCTCACGGTCCTCCGTAGCCGGGATAATCCCCACCCGCTGGTCACCATCCGCCAAAGGCTGTTCAAGCGCAGCCGCCGCGCCCAGCACCGACGAAATTCCCGGAATCGAAACAATCGGCACACCGGGATGCAGCTCCTGCATCAGCCGGGCCAGGTGAATAAAGGTGCTATACAGATTCGGGTCGCCCTCCGTCACAAAAGCAACGTCCCTGCCCATCTCCAGCTCCTTCCAGCACAGCTCCGCCGTACGGTTCCAGCCGCTTGCAAGCTGCCCGGGATCTTTGGTCATCGGGAATACGAGCCCAAGCATGATTTTTTCTTCAGCATTGACGTGCATGTCCACAATTTCCTGGGCGTAGGATTTCCCGCCTTTTCGGGTTGCCGGATAGGCGATCACCGGACATTCCTGCAACAAACGGCACGCTTTGAGTGTAATCAGCTCAGGATCACCCGGCCCCACACCCACACCGTACAGGGTACCAAGGGCATGGGGAGTCAGCTTTTTGTGTGCGGGCGTGTGCTCATCAACAGCATCATACAGAATGCTTGCGGCCTGCATTGCCGCTTCAGCGGACAATTTTTCAGTATTGGGCTGGTCATTCACAGGCTGCTGCCGCAGTCCTGGCGCGCCTCCGGTTTCAGTCATTGTCATCATCATCCCGTTCCCCTCCTTATGTTGAAGTTATGTAAATATGATCCAGGAACCCCTGGCGGTTATAGTAAAAATAAATGTATTTGCTGCAGCTAAAAGGATACGAATGAACAGATCGGCGGCGATTGTTGCATTCTGTACATTTATAAATGGCGGAAGCTGCTCTTTTCCACAGATAATAGCTTTATAAATGTACGAAATACAATTATCTGGTGATAGTGTCCAAAAAGCACCTTTTTAGTTGCAGGAAGTGCAATTAACGGTTTGGGTACTTCCGCAAAATAAACCTATTCCCCCGGGCGGCCGCTGATCACGTATACCGGGTTCATCCCCTCAAACCGGGTCATGCCAAGGATTGCCTTGCCGCGTGAAGCCTGAAGCTGTGTTACTTCTGTTGCCATTCCCGCGAGCTTCAGCGCCTCCATACCGGCATGCAGCGTCTCAATCGTAATCGCCCCGATGACAATCCGCCCTTCCGGCCGCAGTCGCCGGGCGCAGAGCGCAATAATGCTCCGCAGTTCGCCTCCGCTGCCCCCGATAAACACTGCATCCGGGTCCGGCAGCAGCTCCAGCCCCTGCGGGGCTTTGGCGTGGATGATTTCGAAATCGGCGCGGAACTTCCGGCGGTTCGCTTCCATGTTGGGCAGATTGTCCGCTTCTTTTTCCAAGGCGTATATCTTCCCGAGACGGGCGATGCGCGCACATTCCGCCGCTACCGCGCCGGAGCCGGAGCCGATGTCCCAGACTACCGCATCCTCGGCCAGATTCAGCTCCGACAGGACAAGCGCGCGCACCTCGCGCTTCGTGATCAGCCCCTTCTCCGGTCGCCGCTGGTGGAAAGCTTCGTCCGGATAAGCGAAACCGCGCCGCCCGGCGGGTGCGCTTCCCGGCTTCCGCCGCAGAATGACCACATTCAGCGGGGCAAAGGTCCCTTGTTCCAGTTCATCCAGCTCCCAGAACCGGCAAATTTCCCCGCTCCCGCCCAGCCGCTCGCAGACGAATGCTTCATATTCCGTCATTTTGAACTCGCGCAAATAAGCGCCGATTGCCGCCGGTGTATTGATCTCGTCGGTCAGCAGTGCGATCTTGTGCCTGCCGTCCATCCGCTGCGCCAGACCACGGATCGGACGTCCGTGCAGACTGATCAGTTCCGCATCCTGCCAGCTATCCCCCAGCCTCGCAAAAGCAAGCTGAACGCTGCTGTAATGCGGAATGACCTCAACATTCTCCGGCCCGAACCGGCGGACCAGATACCCGGCAATGCCAAAGAACAGCGGGTCCCCCGACGCCAGCACCACCGTCCGCCGCTCTCTCCACACTTCCTCCAGCTTGTCGGCAAACGCCCTCAGACCGTTCTTCAGAACGATTTTTTCGCCTTGATAGCCGCTGAAAAAAGACAGTTGCCTCTCCCCGCCGAGCAGCACCTCGCTCCTCTGCACCTTGCTCAGACTGTCCGGCGTCAGCCCCCCGGCCCCGTCCTCGCCGATGCCAATAATATAAATGATGTCAGCCACAAATTTCCGCCCTTCCCAGCACTCGGCCCTTCATCGTGATCAATACCATCTCCACGGTCATATCCCCATTCATATGCTTCAGGCAATGCCGGCAGGCATGCAAGCACAATTGTTCAAAAAAACCGTCATTCCCGGCCTCCGTCATCAGATCCACGACCTGGGACGCTGTATTGGCAGCGGCAATCTCCTGCACCAGCCCCTCATCTGCTCCCGATTCCGCCGCTATCCGGGCAAGAAAGCCGAAATCTACCGGCGCATTTTTGGAGTGGATCAGCATGGCCCCTTGCGCCACCTTCGAGTACTTGCCTGCCATGCCTACGAGCGTGACTTTCGTGATTCCATAGGCTTTGGCATGCTCCAGCGAGAAGCCTACATATTCGCCCATTTGGATAAAAGCTTCCTCCGGCAGCGCGGCGAACATGCCTTGCGCATATTTCTCACTGCTGCCGCCAGTGGTCAAAACAATATGCTTGTTCCCCATCGCCGCCGCCACTGAAACCGCCTGCACCACGCTTGCCTTGTAAGCCTCTGTGGAGAACGGCGTCACTACGCCGCGCGTGCCAAGAATAGAGATCCCGCCAAGAATGCCGAGCCGCGGATTCAGTGTCTTCCGCGCGATGGCTTCTCCTTCCGGCACACTGATCACCACCCGCAGCCCCAAGGCCGCACCATGATCCTCCAGCACCTCGGACACAGCCTCCTGAATCATGCGCCGGGGCACAGGATTAATCGCCGCTTCCCCGACCGCCACCGGCAATCCCGGCTTGGTGACTCTCCCGACACCTTTGCCTCCGTCAATCTCCACGCCGGGAGAATCGCGCCAGCTTACAGCCGCCTCAATCCTGGCCTGATGGGTGGCATCCGGGTCATCCCCGGCATCCTTCACCGTTGCACAGACCGCCCATGTTTCGCCGTATCGCTGCCAGCCGGTCAGCTCGAAGGTGTGCCGGAAGCCTGCCGGCAGATTTATTTCCACAGTCTGCGGAGCCTCGCCTGTGATGAGCAGAAGCGCTGCACCTTTGGCGGCTGCGGCAGCACAGGCGCCGGTGGTGTAGCCCCTGCGCAGCGGTGCCGGGGCACTGGCGGCAGCGGATTCTTGGCCGATGCCGGGGTCCCCGGCGACGCCAGTGGCCTTGGGGCTGGGCGGTGTCGGCACACCGTCAGCAGCCCCAAGGCCGCCGGAAGCTGTACCGCTGCATGATGCTGACGCACTGCCGGCACTCCCGCCGCTGGTTAGCGCGGAGGAGGGCAGCAACGCTTGCTTGTTCTGCTGCTCCGCTGCACTCTGGCCCCTGCGGCTTGGCTTCGAATCCTGAGACCTTTTCAGCCCGGGCAAATCCAGTGACTTCTGACATTCCAAGGCCATCAGCTCTCCTTGCTGCTATTAGATGTAATTCTTTTTCATTAGCTGCATCAGCCCTGATTCTGCAATTCCGCCGCTTGGCGGACAGCCAGCAGACTCAAGGCGTTGACTGCCGCGACAACAACCGTGCTGCCGCCTTTGCGTCCAATATTCGTGATATACGGGATGTCCAGCTTGCGCAGCTCATCCTTGGACTCCGCTGCAGATACGAATCCAACCGGCATGCCGATTACAAGCCCCGGCCGCGCTGCCCCGTCTTTTACCAGACGAATCAATTCCAGCAGCGCCGTAGGCGCATTGCCGATCACATAGATGCCGCCCGGCGCTTCGGCGCAGGCTTTGCGGATTGCGAGAATCGCGCGGGTTGCCCCCAGCTCCTTCGCCTGCTCAACAACATCCGGATCAGAGATATGCACTCTAACCTCGCCGCCATATCTGTGAATCCGTTCCTTGGCGATCCCGGCCTCCACCATCCGCACATCGGCAATAACCGGTTCCCCCCGCAAAATAGCGGCAATGCCCGCTTCAATCGCCTTGGGATGAAACACCAGACTCCGTCCCAGCTCAAAGTCGGCAGAGGCGTGAATGATCCGCTGCACCACCGGATACTGCATTGCAGAAAAATCATGCGCTCCCAGTTCCTCGGTAATCATCTGAAAACTCAAGCTCTCGATCTCCTGCGGCTGCACTGTAAGCGGCTTAAATTCCGTGCCAAACTCCATGTCTATCCCTCTTTTCTGCAACGATAACATCTACGGACAGCAAAGCGCACGGCCATCCGGCTTTCCACTCTATTCAAGCGGCGTTTCTGAGGCCGATCTCCTTAAAATAAGCTTACGGTCTGACCGGCAGCATTTTTCCCCCGCCTATTCCAGCGCCCTCGCTACTGCATCCGAAATTCCGGTAAAAGAATCATAGACCTCGCCATATGCTCCAAAAGCAGTCCCCGGACGTGCAATCAAAATCACATACAGCCCCATATCAAGCGCCGCATGCACCTTCTCATCCACGGAGCCTTCTGCACCGCTCTCTTTGGTAATCATGACCTGTGTGCCGTACTGCCGGTACAGTGCCTCATTCAATTCACGGGAAAAAGGCCCCTGCAAAGCAATGATATTGCGCTGCTCAATCCGAAGTGAGAGGCATTTACGTATATTCTCCAGACAAGGCAGCAGCCGGACCGTCAGACGAATACCGGGATCGCCCAGCAGCTCCTTGGTGAAGATCTCCAGCGTTTTTCCACCCGTGGTCAGCATGACCGAGCCTTTCAGTTCCTTGGCTTTGCGCGCAGCCTCTTCATAAGAGTGTACAACAATCAGCTTAGGCTGGCTGTCATATTGGATACTGCGCCGCTCGTAGCGAAAATACGGCAGGCCCAGTGCAGCCGCTGCACCCATTGCGTTCACATGAGCCTCCAGCGCAAACGGGTGGCTTGCGTCTACTACAGCACGGCAGCCCCGCTCCTGCAAAAAAGAGCGCAGCCCCTGCTGATCCAGCCGGCCGACGCGGCTCCTGATGCCTACGTCCGTCAGGCGCTCTGCTGCGCTGGGCGTTACAACGGAAGCCAGCAGCGGCAAGTCCCGCTCCGCCAAATGCAGCGCCAGATCACGGGCATCTCCCGTCCCGCACAGCATAAATATCATCGCGGTCAGTGCTCCTTCCGGGCATTGGCCCGGGCTATTTCCGCATGGTGATGATGCCCGGCACTATGATCATGGCCGTGTCCATGGTGGCACTCTCCCTCATGGTGATGATGCCCGGCACCGTGTTCATGGCCGTGCCCATGATGGCACTCTCCCTCATGGTGATGTTGTCCATCACCATGATCATGGCTGTGCCCATGATGGCACTCCCCCTCATGATGATGTTGCCCGGCACTATGGTCATGACCGTGCCCATGTTGGCACTCCCCCTCATGGTGATGATGCCCGGCACCGTGATCATGGCTGTGTTCATGGCTGTGCCCATGATGGTGGTGGTGGTGCGCAGCGGCTTCATCACGGTATTTGCAGTTGTCACAGTTGGAATAGGCCTGTCCTTCCAGGGTATCATCAATGCGTCCCAGGAGCATGTCAGCCAGCAGCGGATGAGCGCCCAGATAGCTGCCGATTTCCACTTCAATCTCTGGATGGGCGGCGGCGAACAGCCGGACCGTTTCGTTAAACTGCTGCATCAGCAGCCCGTTGAACAGCAGATACGGCAGCACCACAATTTTGCGCGCACCCAAAACCAGACAGCGCTCCAGACCCTCGGGCAGCAAAGGCTTGGTTATGGCAATAAAGCAAGCTTCGACGCTTCTATAGGAGGTCCGTTCCCAGAGCAGCCGGGTCAGCTTGCAGAAATCGCTGTTCGCATCGGGGTCGCTGCCGCCGCGTCCCATTAAGAGCACTATTGTATCTTTATCTTCAACTGCAGAAGGACGCGCCTCCGCACAGACTGTTCCGGCATCCAAAGCTTCCGTCATTGCAGCCGCAGTCTCCAGCCCAGCAGCATTCATATCTTCGGTCAGGCTGCCCATAAATTCCGGCGCATTCAGCGGTACAGCCTCCCCGATGCGGTCCAGCAAAATATCCACGGCCCTCATCTGCACACCAATGGGACGCCCGTACACAAACTCCACACCGGGATATTTCAGCTTGGCCTCGTCCAGCGCCATCGGAATATCCAGCTTGGAGTGGCCTGCCGCGAACAAAATAATCGGCACAACGTAGATGGTCGCTGCTCCTCCTTGCACACACCGGTCAATGCCTGCGGAAATGGAAGGTGCGGACAGCTCAATAAAGCAGGTTTCAAAAGCCAGCTCCGGTCTGCGGGCAGCGAGCAAGCGGGTGAACGCCCGCAGCTCCTCATTGCCTTCCTCTACCCGGCTGCCGTGACCTACGAGCAGAACGGTTCTCTTCCCGTTGTCCTCCCCGGCGATGCTGCCTGAGCATTCTTGGCTTGCTGTACCGTCCATAACGCTGGCCTCCTCTGCCTTATCCTCACTTCCCATACCCATCCGCTCATAAAAAGCATGGAATCGTTCATTCTCGCGGCCTTCCGCACGATATTGCCAAACAACCTCCATTACTGCGGCTACCGCTTCATCCTCGTTCATTCCTTCGCGGACCAGGCTGCCCGGATGGGCGGCCCGCCCGGATTTTTTGCCTCCAAGGTACAGCTCATAGCTGCCTCTGGACCAGATCAGCCCGATATCCTCCAGAACCGCCGAGTTGCAGGCCATCCCGCATCCGGCAACACTAATGTGCAGCTCACGCGGCACGGATTGACCGTTCAACTGTTCATAGAGCCGCTGCGCCGCTCCCAGCGCATTCTGTTTTCTCAGCTCACAAAACCCGCAGGTTATGACCTTCACAGAATCCCCCGGGACAGCAGCATTCAGCCCAGCCGCCGTCAAAGCATCGGCTATTCCTGCTTGCTCCGCCTGGATGTCCCGCAGAACAAAGTGTCCGTCTTTGGTGTACACAAGCCGTCCGTCAGCGCCTGCCAGCTCTGCCAGCAGCTTCATTTGCCCACCGCTGAACGCCCGGCTGCCGGTTTGCGGAGCAATCTCCAGGTCGCAAACTGCGGACGAATGTGCCTGCGGATCGCCGGAACCCATACTTTTCACCTGCTCCCCCGGAGCAACAGATAATCCTGCATTTAACGCAGCCAGCCCGTCCGCTTCATTACCCGTAATCTCTACTGCCTGCCCGTCCGCTCCAAATCCAGGGCCCATCGCTGCATTCTCAGCCGCTCTTTCACCGACATTCAGCGCTGTCCTCTCAGCCGCTCCAGCGCCTGCGCTCCCCTCCGGCGCTGCTCCGGCTCTGAGCACGGCATCCCGGCTGGCTTCGCCGCCGGTCATCGCCGCCAAAGACCACGGCTCGGCTGCGGTCCGCAGCCGCTCATGCGGCTTCAGTTCCTGCTTATCCGCCCCAAGGCTATACTTGCGTTCATACCCGCGCGGCGTGACCATCACGCCCTCATAGACCATCGTGGCAGAGTTGCCGACAATGACTGTGGACAGCATGCCAATCTCATGCTCCAGCATGTCCTGAAGCGTCGTGACAACCGTTATCTGGCGGTCGCGGTAGGCGCTTTTGACAATGCCGACCGGCGTGGCAGGATCACGGTAACGGAGCAGAATATGACGCGCCTCTTCAATCTGGCGGGTCCGTTTTCCGCTGCGCGGGTTGTAAAAAGCAATCACGAAATCCGCTTCTGCCGCTGCCGTAACCCGTGCCGCAATGCTCTCCCAAGGCGTAAGATGGTCGCTTAGGCTGATTGTGCAGGAATCATGCATAATCGGCGCGCCCAGCAGCGAGGAGCAGGATTGAATCGCCGATATGCCGGGAATGACTTCAACCTCCACACCCTCCTTGCGGCTCCAGCCCCGCTCAATCAGCACCTCGTAGACCAGCCCGGCCATTCCGTATACGCCTGCATCCCCGCTGGAAATTACGGCAATGGTCTGACCCGCCTCTGCCCGCCGCACCGCTTCCTGGGCCCGGCTGACCTCCTCGGTCATGCCTGTGCCGACAATTTCCTGATGCCGCAGCAGCGGCTTGATCAGATCCACATATGTCGTGTAGCCGATCACGGCTTCACTCTCTTCCAGCGCAGCCAGAGCGCGGCCCGTAATATGCTCCAGCCTGCCTGGACCAAAGCCGATGATCAGCAGCTTTCCTTGTTTATCCACCCTTGTTCCCCCTTCGTCTCCCCAAACTCCAATTAACTATAGCAATTGTACTTTCTACAACAGAACCTTCTCCAAGGAAGGAAATTTACAATTCTATTGCACTTCGTACATTAGAATCGAACAAAACTCCGGAAATACGTGCATTATTCAAATTTCTGTTGCACAAAATACAGCCGATTACTCTATTAGCCTGTTATGCCGAGTTTCTATTGCACTATTTACAATTACAATTACAACGGCTGTGTTACCGGGAGGGAGTACGGACAAAATATGCAACCCGCCTCCAACCAGCTACGCAAACCCTCTCATTCCGGCAATCCTGCGGACAACAAGCCGCCCGTTTTCCATTAGCTGCCGCAATCCTCTCACATCGCGCTCCGAATAGACATGACCGAGCCGTCGCGTCCCGAACCGTCCTGCCCCGCCCTTAAAAGAAACCCATGCATCCAAAACAGCGATCCGCCGTATGGCTTCCAGATATCTGTTTCAGTGAAACAGATACTCTCCTTTTATTATCGAAAATCCATTAAAAATCCACTCCCGCACGCTCGCCCAGCATCCCGCCCAGCAGCGCCTTGAAATCCTCCGCATTCCGGGGAACGTTATGCCCTGCGGTCAAGCGGCGGGGCAGACTGTGCCACAGATCGGCCAGCAGCGGAAGCTCAAGGCCCACGGCCAGCAGCGTTTCCCTCCGGGCAAAAATATCCTCCGGCGTTCCGGCGGCAACGCAGCTTCCCTGATCAAGAACGATGACCCAGTCCGCCCAGCGGTAGGCCAGGTTCATATCATGCGTAGCCATAACGACCGTAGTGCCCTTGCGGTGAATGGTATCCAGCCCCTCCAGAAGCTGCGCTTCGGACACCGGGTCCAAGTAGGACGTTGGCTCATCCAGCAAAATCAGCTCCGGTCCCATCGCCAGCACACCGGCGAGCGCGGTACGCTTTTTCTGGCCCAGGCTGAGCTGATGCACCGGCTTATCCTTCAGCGCCGTCAGATTAAGCTGCTCAAGCACCTCAGCAGAGCGCGCCTGAATCGACGGCTCATCCATCCCCATCCCCCGCAGCCCAAACGACACATCCTCCAGCGGTGTGCTTAAAATAAGCTGCTGCTCGGGGTCCTGAAAAACCAGGCCGACTCTGCGCCGCAGGACGGCCAGTTCTTTTTTGGCGTAGGATACCGGGCTGCCCGCTTGCTGCACCGTCCCGGCCTGTGGCCGTAAAATGCCTACGGCATGCAGGAACAGGGTGGATTTGCCGGAGCCGTTATGGCCGAGCACCGCTGTTTTCCCACCCTTGGGAATAGAGACGGTCAGCTCCCGCAGCGCAGGCTCCGCCGTGTCCGGGTAACGGAACACCACCCCTTCAAAGGCCAGACAGGAATTCTTGTTGTCCATGATGCTCTCCTTCTTCCGCTCATTTCACTTCATCTATTGATAGGTAATGCTGAACGCCCGTTATCTCCATGTAATCCATAGCTGTGCCAGCAGCAGAAGCAGGATTCCAGCATAAGCCTCCACAGCAAACCTGCGCGGCACTGGACGGGATACATAAGGCGGCAAAGGAATTTCACCGGTGAATCCCCGGGCCACAAGCCCCTGCGACAGCCCGTAATAACGGTGCATCGTGCTTGCGAACAGTGCTGCCGCCATTCCTGCAGCCTCCCGCAGCTTGGACATGAAACCTCTCTTGCCGCCGGGCCAGCAGCATGCCGTGTGCCGCATCGTCAAGCAGGAACAGGAAGCGGTACATAATCAGCATCAGCTCCAGGACGATCTGCGGCATACGCAGCCTGCGCAGCACCAGCAGCAATTCGCCGAACGGCGTGGTGAACATAATGAAAAAAAAGCAGGACAGACAGGCCGCTACCCGTGCCAGCAGCACGCCCGCCCGCAATCCGCCCTCCGCTGTAATGTAGATGAACCGCGCCGTCCCCGGCAGCGGCACTGACAGCGCAGCCTCTCCAGCAGCGGGATGGCCCAGCTCCACCAGAAGCGCCGGAACGCTCAGAAGGTAGAACAGCAGCGCCGTACCGAACAGCAGCCCGTAGGCGCTGAGCGGGATTTTGGCATACAGAAGGCACCACAGGATCATCCACAGCGTAATGACAGCCTGCAGCGCAGGGTGCAGCGCATAAGAGAGCATGAACATCACTGCGGCGAACAGGCTTTTCCACATCGGGGAGAGCTGCCGCAGCGCATTGCTGTAAGACAACGCATCAATTCTTCTGATCATTTCTGCTGCTGACGCTCCCGTTTCCCTTTCATAAGACCAACCGTATAACCGATAATTCCGGCTCCGATGGCTGCCTGCAGCGCAAACAGCATACTCTCCGTTTCTCCCGGCAGCTCGGCCAGAGGCTTGAACCAGGGCTTATACGCAGGATCAATCTCCGAAATCGCTCCCTCCGCCGCATCGTCGGCTCCGCCGAATTCCCCGTTCACCAGCAGCAGCGGCAGCACCACCAGCAGCACCACCGCCAGCAGCATCAGCGCGTTTCTCCATTTGTTTTTCACTCTGCGCTTCCTCCTTTGACTCCGCGTTTCAGCAGCGACAGCTCCTGCGGGCTATAGGCCTTCAGCCAGTTCCACAGCAGTACGGTAAGCAGCCCCTCGCTGATCGCCAGCGGAATTTGGGTCACGGCAAATATGCCGCCGAATTTAACAAAAGAAGCCAGCATACCGCCGTCTGCGGACGGAAAAGCCACCGCAAGCTGAAAAGACGTAACAACATAGGTCATTAGATCAGCCGCCGCCGCTGCGCAGAATACCGCCAGCTTTTCACGTTCCGTCAGCTTCATCGTCAGCTTATAGACTGCATAGCCGGCAAAGGGACCGGCGACAGCCATCGAGAACGCATTCGCCCCAAGGGTGGTTATTCCGCCGTGCGCCAGCAAGAGCGCCTGAAACAACAGCACAATGGAGCCGATCACGCTCATCGGCAGCGGCCCCAGCATCACGGCGCCAAGTCCCGTCCCTGTGGGGTGGGAGCTGCTTCCGGTTACCGAAGGCATTTTGAGTGCGGACAATACAAAGGTAAAAGCACCCGACAGCCCAAGCAGCAGCTTCAGCTCGGGATTGTCTTGGGTCATCTTTTTCAGCTTCATGATTCCAAACACAAAGAACGGCACAAAGGCCACCCACCAGAACACAGCCCACCCTATCGGCAAAAATCCTTCCATAATATGCATCGCTTCGGCTGTACCCGGCTCATTCAGCAGAAAATAAAGTGTAAATCCGCCAACCAGCACTGCGAAGCTGCCAAAACCGCCCTTCTTCATTCCTCTTCTCCATCCTTTCATCCATTGACTGTCTGCTGTAGACCAAAAACTCCCGCCCTGAGAGGGTGGGAGTATTATGTACGTCGAAAGATCACAAAGAGAAGGCTGCTGTCCCGCCGGTAAGATTCTGCAGGCATACCCTCTTCTCTGAACCTCTTCGTACACCGCTCCTATCCGCGTAGAGTCGTGTGTGCGCAAACAAGGTAGGTCTCCTGGCTTGGAATATTAGCGTCATACCCCCGTCTTCCCCGGCGTTCTGCCGAGTGACATCGTGAAGGCTGGCTCTTCCTTACAGTGGCGGGACCGCTCGGGAGTTGCACCCGATTCCCTGTTATCCCTTGAGGTACAGTGCACACTCAAAGGCACCTTGTTGTGATCGCTGATTCATCCTGTACATCATAGCGGACATGGCTGGCCGGTGTCTGTGATAAAAGTGGAAACGCCTGTAAAGAGCTGCATAGCTTGTAAGAAGCTCATTTGAATAATATAATTATTAACTATATAAGCAGAAACGGCTTTGGCGTCCTGTTAATGGACGGTGCCGTTTCAGCGGGAAGTCACATTTCCACCCTGAACCTGGAGGCTGCCTATGAAACTCGATCTTACCGAAGAATCGCTGCCTGTATATGAAGCCTTATCCAGCGCTGTGCGCCTCCGCATGCTCCGCCTGCTTGCCGTTCAGCCAATGAACGTTAAGGAGCTGGCATCCGCAGCCAAGCTCAGCAGCGCCATTATGACCATGCATGTCCGCAAGCTGGAGACTGCCGGGCTGATCCGGACACATATGGCCCCCGGACGGAGCGGTCTGCAAAAGATCTGCACGCTGGCCGCGGAGGGTGCGGAGATTATTTTTCCCGGCCAAGGGAGAACCGAACGCAAAAGCTACCGCATCGAGCTGCCCGTGGGCCATTATTCCGACTTTCAGATCGAACCGACCTGCGGACTGGCCACCACGGAGCAAATCATCGGCAGTTTCGACGACCCGCGTTATTTCTGGGACCTGGAGCGGATGAATGCGGCGATACTCTGGTTCGGCAAAGGATACGTCGAATACAAAATCCCCAACTTTCTGCTGTCCAGCGAGCAGCCGGAGGAGCTGGTTATTACGATGGAAATCGCCTCCGAAGCGCCGTCCATCAATAATAATTGGCCCTCGGACATCACCTTTACCCTGAACGGCGTCAAGCTGGGCTACTGGACCAGTCCCGGCGACTACGGAGACAGCAGAGGCAAATATACGCCTGCCTGGTGGCATCCGCTTACCAATCAGTATGGTCTGCTGAAGCAACTGCGGATTACCCCCAAGGGCACATACATGGACGGGCACAAGCTCTCCGGGGTGACGCTGGATGAGGCGGGCATCCGCAGCAAGCAGTGGACCTTCAGGCTGTCGGTGGAAGAGAATGCGGAGCATGTCGGCGGACTTACACTCTTCGGCAAGGGCTTCGGCAACTATAATGAAGACATGCTGGTTGAGCTGTTTTATGCGGACAGCACCGGTGCCAAAGAAGCGGCTGCTCCTTAAGTTGTGGAAGATGTCCCGCTCAAGCTGGAGACATAGGCACTCTAAAAAGCCCCTATCACCGCTGCACATGTGCATGCGGAGCATAGGGGCTTTCTAGTTCGGCGGCGCTGGCTGCAAGCCTTCTGCGCCTGCTTATTCCGTGACCGGCTGCCAGAGTCCGCCGCCGGGAAGCGGACAGCCGCGCGCCTTGAGCCGCGCAACAACCGGGATGATGCAGCCGCAGGCGGTGCAGGTCACACCGTCCTGCAGCTTGGAGCAGGCACCGCAGAGAGCAATGCGCTCCGCATACACCTGATCCGAAGCGGTGTTGTCCTCATTGAACATGGAAGACGCCAGAATACGGGCAATCTGCGCCTCCGTAACCTTATAATCGTCCCGGCAGCCTTTGCAGCCAGTGGTAGTCGCCATATCTTTACTCCTTTTACGCCTTCGGTGTAATTTCCAGCACCGTTACCGACATCGCCGGCAGCTCCACAGTAAGCGTATCCCCTTCCAGTGTAAACGCAGTGAATGGCTGAGGAATAACCGCTTCCGGCTCGCTGAAGGTATTGTGGGCATCAATCGTTGCCCCGGCAAGCGTAGCAGCGGTGATCTCTGCCGCTTGGCCTGCAAGACCGCGCAGTTCCAGCGGAAGCGTAGCTGTAGACGCATGGTTCAGGTTGCACAGGCTGACGTGAATCACACCATCCGCGTTGACTGAAGCCGAAGCCGATACTTCCGGGATTTCCCGTCCGTCGAAGCTGTAAGAGCCGCTCTCCACCGTCAAATCCAGCAGCTCGGCATCCTGATGCACCTTGTACATGTTGAACACATGATAAGTTGGAGTCAGCAGCATTTTCTCCCCTTCGGTCAGAATAACCGCCTGCAGCACGTTGATTGTCTGGGCAATGTTCGCCATCCGCACACGGTCGCTGTGCTTGTGGAAGATGTTCAGCGTCAGCCCGGCTACCAGCGCGTCGCGGATCGAGTTCTGCTGGTACAGGAATCCTGGATTCGTGCCCGGCTCCACATCATACCAGGTTCCCCACTCATCGACGATCAGGCCGACTCTTTTCTCGGGATCGTATTTGTCCATGATTACGCTGTGGCGGGTAATCAGCTCTTCCATATGCAGCGCCTTTTCCAGTGTGGTGAAATATTCCGAAGCTTCAAAGCCGGTAGCCGCACCCTTCTGCTCCCAAGCCGGGCCAGGGACAGTATAGTAATGCAGCGTAAGGGAATCCATAAACCGGGCGGCTTCGCGCATCAGCACTTCCGTCCAGTTGTAATCATCCGAGTTCGGGCCGCAGGCGATCCGGTGGATGCGGTTATCCCCGTAGTTGCGCACATACGTCTGATATTGGCGGTACAGATCCGCATAATATTCAGGACGCATATTTCCTCCGCAGCCCCAGTTCTCGTTGCCCACGCCAAAATATTGTACAGCCCAAGGCTCCTGACGTCCATTCTTCTCTCTCAGCTCAGCCATCGGAGAAACGCCGTTAAAGGTGAGATACTCAACCCATTCCGACATTTCCTGAACCGTGCCGCTGCCCACATTGCCGTTGATGTACGGCTCGCATTCCAGCATGGCGCACAGCTCCATAAATTCATGGGTGCCAAAATGGTTGTTCTCAACCGTCCCGCCCCAGTGAGTGTTGATCATCCGTTTGCGGCCTTCGCGCGGCCCGATGCCATCCTTCCAGTGGTATTCATCGGCAAAACAGCCGCCCGGCCAGCGCAGCACCGGCACCTTGATTTCCTTAAGCGCTTCCACTACATCATTGCGGATACCCTTTGTATTTGGAATCGGGGAATCCTCTCCTACCCAGATGCCTTCATAAATGCAGCGTCCCAGATGCTCGGAGAAATGCCCGTAAATGTTCCGGTTAATCGTTCCCTTGCGGATGTCCGTGTTAAGCACAATACGTTGAGCCATGAAAAATTCCGCCTCTCTTTAAGTTAATATAATTATTAACTATTTAATGATTATATTAATATTATAAAACTCTTCTTTTCCATTCGTCAACAACAAAAGCGCCTTGTCTATCAAAAGGGCCCGCGAGCCCCCATCCGTGAACTTCACCTGTCCTGAACGGACTAAAAAAAGCTGCCCCGGGTTGGCCCGGAAGCAGCTTTTGAGCAGCATCAATCTTATATAGGACTGAACCCCTAATACAGCAAAAGCGTTCTGTACAAAATAACCGCTGCCTGCGCCCGGGTCGATAACCCTTTAGGTGCAAAGGTGTTGCCGCTTAAGCCGTTAACAATCCCATGCTGCTGCATAGCCGCGACGGCTTCGGAGGCATACAGCGCAATCTCAGCCTTATCGCTGAATACAGCTTCTGCCGCCTGTGATCCGCCCAGCTCCAGCCCGAGAACCCGGGAAGCCCGGTATAACATGACCGCCAGATCCTGACGGCTAATGCTGTCATTCACTCCAAAGCTGCCGTCCGGCTTGCCCTCGATAATGCCCAGCTTCTGGGCTGAAGCTACAGCAGTATAATACCATGCGCCCGGCTGAGTATCCGTGAATGAGGAGACGGCAGCGGCATCATGCAGATCAAATGAATGGATCAGCATCGTAATGAACTGCGCCCGGCTCACACGTCCATTCGGATCAAATTGTCCACTGCCTACCCCGTTGATCGCCTCTCTTGCCGCCAGGGCCTCAACGGACTCTCTGGCCCACTCGGCTTTGGACAGATCCTTAAAGGTCACATCGGCATATGCCGGTATATACCTGCTGAAATGCTGCGGCCGGAACGTTACACTTCCCGAAGCCGGATCATATTTGGTGCTCTTCACTGGCTCCAGCACGCCGTTATCCGCCACATAATAAACGACTACCTTATTTGCGGTTTCGCCCGGCTGTAGTGTATACGGCACCTTCACCGCTACTTCTTGATTGTTAAAAACACCCGCAGCGCTGCCATCCAGCTTCAACTGGAAATCATAGATAACCGCGTCTGGTCTAACCTTATCTTGTACGGCCACCGGTAAGGAAGAAGAGCCGGCTTGCGCGACAGAGAACTGCAGACTGCCCGCGGTTTTGGCTGCTTCCTTGCCGAAAAACTTCTCATTCAGCGTGATGCTGGCCAACCCGCTGTTAATGGTGACCGTCTTTAGCTTCTGTCCTAATGCACTCCGGATCACTTCGAGCGGGAATTCAATTACAACCTGCTTGGCCCCCGCTCCCGGCTGCAGAACAATGGTCAGGTCGGTGCCGCTGAGCTGGCCGATTGCCTGCTGTATACCGACAGAATCAAGCTTTACCGATGCTACCCCGTTCTTGTCCGGTTCAGCTTTGAAGCTGAGCCCCCCTCCGGCAGCGCCCGGCGTGCTTCCTGTATCCGGCAGTGTGCCGGTTCCGCCCGTTCCATTCGTGCTGTCCGCAACGGTAACGGAGGCCTTGGCATCAGGCGTGTAGAGGGACCAGGCGCCGCTGTGTCTGACTTTAATTGTTTTCAATGTAAAAGAGCTTGTGCCGTTCACTTTGGCGGTAAAGGTAACCTTCCCGAGAACAGCCGCCCCGCTGTCGCCTGCCGCATTGCCCAGCTTCGTGTAAACGGCACGCAATTGGCCTCCGTCCAGCAGCTCCGGATTGACGATAGAGCTGAAGCCGCCGCTTAGATTCGTGGTAAAGGAATCGCTGTTCACAGACCATTTTGCAGGATCAAAATCCAGATTCAGCTCATATGCCGTCCAATCCCGGGCCTTGCTCACACTGACCTGAACATCTACCTGCTCACCTGCGGTTACCATTGTCCTCGAGACGGCAACGGAAAATTCCGGCTCATCCGCCGCAAAACCAGCGGAGGGCCATAAGGAACAGAGCATGAGAATGACTACACCAACAGCCAATATTTTTTTGTTCAATGAAATTGCCTCCTCTCTTATGGACTGACTACAATCAGGCTCGCCACCGCATACAGGTCCTCAATATCAATGATGCCGTCCCTGTTCAAATCCGCCTTCTCATACGCCGTCCAGCCCGGGTCCGCTGCCTTCTTGCCGTAGTAGACCTTTGCCAGTTGGAGCATATCATCCAGCCCCACTGTACCGTCTCCGTTCAAATCTCCGGTCACCCCGGCAATTACGGATGCCTTGAAGGCTTGAACTGCAGCCTGTAATTGCAGAATCGCCTGCTCGATCTCCGCTTGAGTAGCCGTAGTGCTGCTGAGCACCTTCACCGCCGCTTCAATCGAAGTCCATAAAACAGCCTTGGAGCCTGCCGGATATTGACCGGCAAGAGTACCTTCTACAGCGGCATCATACAATGCCCGCGCATCCGCAACCGCTTCACTCAGCGCTGTCTTGGAAATCGCCGTAATCTCGAAGCTGTAGCTGACGCGCTCCGTTACCGTTGTGTCAAAGCCGGAGCTGTCGGTCAATATGACATCAGACAAATACACACTGCCGGTCACGGTCTGCTCCGGTACCTTGGCCTGAAGCTGTATCTTCAGCAGCGCCGCCGGACCTCCCTCCGGTTGTGGGTCAACCGCAATATAGCGGATTACGCCCGGCTCGGCAGGCGACTCAACAACCGTATATCCTGGCTTCAGCGGTTCTGCCGCGATATAGACGAGCTGCGCCGGATCATAGTGGAAGGCGAACTCGCGCGCATACACATTTTGCGTTACTGTATTCAGTCCGAAGATGACGTCAAACGTCTGATTGCCAAGCACGCTCGGCGGTCCCGTTAGGGTGAGTGCGGCAGATGCAGGCGGTTTCAGCGCAAGCTCTGCCACTGCGGCCTGCAGCGCGCCGATGGCTTCTGTAATCTCAGCCTCGGTTGCCAGCCCGTTATCGCGGACAGCGATCGCCGCCTCCAGCGCCAGCCGCAGCGGCGCCCAGCTTTCCGGCGTATAATGGGCCTCAATGAGCGCCCCGGCCGCAGCAACCGCTGCGTTCAGAGAGGCGCGGTCGGCCTGAAGGACATAATGCTTTTCCAGGACCCCGCTTGTTTCCCCGTCGATGACTGCAACGGCCTTCAGCGTCGTTTCACCGATTGGCAGAGCAATCGGCTGCGTATACTGATAAGTGGCGTATGTCGCAGTGGTTACAGCAGGCGTACTGCCATCGAGCGTGTAATAAACTTTGGCATTGGCAGCCGGAGGGATCAGCGCCACCTTTTGCGGATACAGGTACGCTCCCGATTCCAGACTGGCCTTCGGCGGCGTCAGTACGAACGGCTCCGGTGAGCTGGAATAGACCTGCACCTCTACCAGACCGCTGCCCCAGCCATTGCTGAGCGCATCGTTGTTGACACGCCGCACCTCATTAACCTTCAGCTTCACATACCGGTACTGTCCGACCAGCTTGTCGGAGTTGAAACCGGCCCACATATTCGTGCTGTTATTGACCAGCTCGGTCCAGTTAACATTATCCTTCGAACCGAAAATTTGATACCGGTGATACATTTCCGAACCGTTGTACAGCCGGTAAGCCACATCAATCCGCGACAGGTCGTAAATACCGCCAAGGTCTACCGTGTACTCATATGGTGCGGCCAGGTTGCCGAAGAAGGCGCTCGTATCGCCCCACGTGTTCAGGTTGAAGGCGTAGCCGTCGTTGGCTTTTTCGATACCTGTGGCATCATTGCCCGTGACGGTTGCATTTTTGCCCTGGGATACCAGATACGCCTGCGGAAGCTCCACAGCGCCGGTTGCCGCATTCAGCTTCCAGCCCGTCGTGAATGATACGGAAGCGGTATGATCGGCATTATTGAACATCATCGGCAGCCACACATACCGTGAATCGGATAGCTGGCTTGACCGCCATCTGTCACCCATGTAGACATACGTTTTGGTGCCGTCCTCGCCTGTCAGCTTCATAATGTTGGTCGGCTGGCTGTAGTAGGTGCTGTTGTTGCCGAAGGCATATTGTTCGATAATCTGACCGTTCGCCTTCACCGGCGTCCAGCCCTCAGGGTCCTTGAGATCGGCGTTGAAGCTGACCGTTCCCTGATTCGGCAGCCAGCCCGATTGGCCGGACGATACCATATAATAGCCGTCATCCGCACGGACTACCGCCGGCGCTTCGCGTCCGACATCCTCGTAGAAGTGGTATGATTCGAAATCAGCCGCTTTGGTTGCAGGATCACTGAACTCATAGGTCGTCAGATCCACATCCGTATAGTCCGCGCTCAGCCGGTGAACACGCATCGAATGGCCTTCTGCCGATACAAGATACGCTTTGCCGTCATCATCGGTAAAAGCCGTAAAATCGCGCGAAATATAGCCCATTTGCTCCGTATCGTTTTGCACGTCGGCCGGAACAGCCACCTTGACGCCGCTGGTCTTGTAATATTCGGAGTCGAGATAGATGCCGCCGTCGCTGCGCCAGTTTTTCAGGGTACCGCCGGGACGCCAGTGTCCGAGGAACGTGTATGGCCCTTCCGGACGATCCGCGACTGCAACCGCAATCTGGCTGCTCGCATAGCTGTTCGACGTTTCCCAATGTCCGTAGAGGACGTATTTTCCGGTCGCTTCATTATAAATTAGCTTCGGACGTTCCCATTTGGCATCCAGCAGCCCGTATTCCGCACCCTCCGCCGTCTTGGCGAACTGGTCGAGAATATTGCCTTCGCTATTCCAGTTCACCAGATCGCGCGAGGAGTAGAGCGACACCGCATAGAAGGATGCGCCGTTGTGGAGCTTGTTCTCCCCTACCCAGTAATAGACCGGCTTGCCGTCTGCAGCCGTCTGCTGCAGGAATCCGCCGCCGTGCGCCTGGATGGGATTGCCCTCAGTGTCATACCAGGTTTCACCGACAGGAACGCCGGCCGAAGAATAGTCCACGACCTTGTCCGGGTGGATGATCTGCGCCCATTTGAAGGCTTCGTCAATCTGCAGTGCAGCCCGGTCCACAGCCCACTGCGTTGCGGAAGCATCGGCTAATACTTTATCCGCATGGCTTAGCGCCGCGGTAATTGTCGCCCAGGTTCCGTTCGTATACGCGCCCCGCTCCGTATCCTTCTTCTCGCTGTATTTCGTCTGCAGCGCCGATTTGTCCACATACGGCGTTCCGAACACCGCCAGCTCGATGATACCGTCGGCCCAGGTCGCATTTTGCCCGTTCATTACGTTGATTACATCGTTTACGGTTAATCGCACATACCGGTACTGTCCGGCATCCGTGATTGGATTCGTCACAAAGCCAACGACATTGTTGGCTGAGCCGTCCACAAGCACGGTCCAGTTCTGCTTGTCCTTACTGCCTTCCAGCGTAAACCGGTAGGCCGTATCCGAGCCGTTCACCTCTCTGGTCGTCAGGTTGATCTCGGACAGCTTCGCATACTGCTCCAGATCAATGATGATGTTGTAGCCGAGCGAGCTGTGGCTCACCCAGGAAGAGGAGGACAGGTCCGCTCCGTCGGTAACGGCGGCTGCATCCAGCCCCTGGGAGTCGGCAGCCTTCTTGCCCAGCGAGAGGTTCTGGCCTGACTGCACAGGGATCATGCCATAGGCAGGGTCCAGATCAAGCCGGTGGAACCAGTCGGCCGTTGCGACGCCGTTATGGAACACCATCGGGAACAGCCTTGCGTAAGTGCCCATCGGATCGGGGTAATTGGCGGCGTATTGCGCGCCCCAGTGGTATCCGTTCAAGGCGAAGGCGGTCCGCCCGTTCGTTCCGGTCCAGGAAGCGGTGCCGTTCGCTTGGGTCGCAAAGGAGGAGCCGTTGCCGATCGGTCTCAGCGGTGTCCACTCCCCGGCCAGCGAATCCGCGGAGGCATATTCCGCCTGGCTTGGATACCAGCCGTTGGCGGTAGAGCCGAAGAAATAATAACGCCCGTCGTATTTCAGAAGAGTCGGCGATTCCTTATGCTTGTTCACGAACACGGTGTTCACCAGGGTTACAGGCTGCTCCCAGCCCGCATCCAGCTTGGCAATGCCGACATCACTGTTGTTGCGGGTCGCGTATAGAATGTAGCCTGTGCCGTCATCATCGACGAACAGCGACATATCGCGCGATTCCTGATTGAACGGCCGGCCTCTGAAGGTAGCCGCAAAATCATTCCCGCCCGGAGTCACCGAGCCGAGGAACAGGGCGGCACGCCCGTAGCCGCTGCTCGCTTCCTCGTGTGCGGTAAAGACGATTTTCCCACTGGCCGGATTCAGCCGGTAGCCTTCGCTCTCCACCCGCATATCGCTGAAGGAGCCGAGCAGGCGTTCATTGCCGTACGAATGTCCATCGGTGCCCGTAAGCTCGTAAATACCGGTCGTGACAACCCCGGTATCTGCATCCTTGACCGCCCGGTAGGTGTAGCTGTACCAGGTGCCTCCGACCTTGACCCCGGTCGTATCGCCCTGCTTGAGACTGTCTGCACCGGTATAGTTGTCCTTGCTCTTCACAATGGCTGAAGGATCATAGGAAAAGGTGCTTACTGTATTCGTCTGCGCGGTGGCAACGGCTGCGCCTTTGCTGACCGCCTTGACGGTGTAGCTGTAATCCTTGCCTGCGGCAAGGCCGTATTCATCCATCGTATCCCCATAGGTCCGGTTGACGAGCACCTCGCCGCGGTATACCTCGTAATAATCTACTCCCGGAATGACGGGCCAGGATATTTTCACATTGTTGACTGTGTCCTGTCCGTCCAGCCGGAATTCAGTTGCTGTGGCTGCCCATTCGCTGCCGTAATATGCCACGGCTGCGATAGCGCTGCTGCTGCCGCCCGCAGTAATGGCCGCTGCTTTGACGGTTGTGCCTTTGGCTACATGGAAAGGGCCTGTGTAAGGCGTACTGTCAAGGCCCGGGTCCGTACCGTCGGTCGTGTAGTAAATATACTTGCTGCCTGACGGATGCGAAATCGTAACCGGTCCATAAATTTGTCCCGCTGCAGGAGAGATAACCGGCGAAATGTTCGTGACACGGAATTCGGTCAATTCCTCCAGCGACAGCGCTTTGTTGAAAATCTGGTAATTGTCAATCAGTCCGGCATAATATTCGCCCGAGCCCCAGTTCCCTTTACCAAGCTGGAGAATGCCGCCTGATGAGGTCAGGATGCTGGTCAGCGCATGGCTGCTTGCCACAGTCGACTGCAGCTCTCCGTCAATGTACAGCTTGGTGTCCGCCGCCGAAATGACGATATCGACATGCTTCCAGTTAGAGCCGCTGGCTGCCTGCAGGCTTGCAGGACGTGTGCCGCTGTTGTTGTACCGCTCCACGGTAACGCCAGAGGCGGTGTCGATGACTCCCAAGTAATGCTCGTTCAGGTATGACTGCGCATTCGTATTCGGAGCCGCGAACAGCGCCCAGCCGCTGCCTCCGTTCGGCTTGCTGTCATAGGAGACCGTCAGCTCGTTCAGTCCGGCCAGCAGCGGTTTTCCGTCGGTCTTCGTAACATTCAGCCAGAAGCTGCTGCTGATATTGGCCGCCTTGCCGTTGCCCTCGAACGAATCGGCATAGCTGGCTGTGCCTTGAACCGCGGCCTTCGCTACGCCTCCGGTAAGCCCGCTTGTTGTATTGTCGAAATTGAAGCTCGCAATCAGATTATCCCCGGCATCAACCGGCGGCACCTTCACGGTGTAAGACTGGCTGTAGCCGAACCAGGTCATGGTCAGCGTGACGGTTTTGGCGCTTTCTCCCTGCTGCGGGCGCGTCACCGCGCCAGTGCCCGGATGAATCGCAACCGGATCGCTTGAGGTCCAGACAATATTCGGATCGCTGAGCAGCGACACATTGCTGCGGACCTCCAGCCCGTCCGCCAGCGTCTGCGATGCCAGCAGATCATTCCACGTAAAAAGCCGGATCTCCCCGGCCAAATAAGCCGCTGCCTCCGCATTCAGCGCGTCTTTAAACACACGGACATCGCGGTAGTGTGAATCGAGGTTGGAGAAGGTAGCAATCGTACGGTTGAGCCGGAACTGCCCGTTGCCGATTTTATCGGCTCCGATTCCATTCGACGCGGCCTCCGCCGCCTTGACCCCGTCCACCCACACGGTCAGCTTGCCTGTACCGGCTGTGCCATCCAGCGCAATCGTATAGTTATGCCACATATCGGCTGCCGGAGCGTCGAAGGAGGCCGCCACGGCGTCCGTCCCCCCCTGCTTCAGCACAACTGCCGCTTTTCCCGTGCTGTAATAAGGCCGCAAGGTGATGTTGTTATTGTTGTCTGCCCCGTAGGACAGAAGGGTGTTAGCCGCGCTCGTCGTCCGCGTCTGGTTCCCGTTCAGCTTAACATCGAGCGAGAAAGAGATTTTGTCTCCCGTAACGGCTGCACCCGGGTTGGTGCCGGCAATATGGCCGTTATTGGCATTGCCCGGATTGACCAGCGACACATACTGCGCGTTCCAGACCGGGGAGCTGCCGCTTAATTCCTGTGAAGTGTTCAGCTTGTTCTGATATTGATACGTGTTGTTGAGCGGATAATACGCCACCGTCGCACTGTCCAGCGTGCTAACATCGAAATTCGCTGCGTGAGCATCAGGAATTGGCGAAAGACCACCAATGAATACGCTTACAATCAATGATGCTCGCACTGTCCTTGTCCAGACTTGTCTCAGCGTTGACCTTAATCCCATTGCCATTCTCCTTTTCTCTATTAAAGTATAAATCATAGAATATCGTCCTTCTGCCTCTGCACCGGATTGCTCCGGGGAATTGCCCTTTCCATCCCCTCTCTATAATAAAAAGCGCTTACAAAACAATATTGCCTTGTGCATGGTTCTCTCTTTTTTATTGGATTATAGTGGAAGTGTGCGGGACCGTTAAGTGAAACATTCTGCTGCGAGTGAACAAAGCTATCCTTTTACATGTATACTTATCTTCAAAATTGAACAATTGCAAACAGTCGTCGGATTGTGAACAGCAAAACGGCCCTCTATCGGCAAGATGGAGGACCGTTTGCTTGTTTTTTGAATTGATATTGCGCCGCTAAGTCTGAATATACTGTTTAACCATTCACTACCTCACCGAGTATTTTTACAAGACCACCGAACTCCAATTCGTCAAATTTCCTGGAGGCAGCCTCATGACGCAGATTCCATAGACATTCATTGAGATCACATTCAATGGGCACATCCAGCCGGATTCTGGCCAAATCTCTTGAAAGGTGCAGCATATCCAGGTTTTCTTCAATCTTCTTCTTAACACTTTTAGGGAGCATTTCAAGACATTCGAGACAGCCTTCAACTGATCCATACTCGCTTAACAACTTAAGGGCAGTCTTTTCACCGATGCCTTTAACCCCCGGATAATTATCACTGGTGTCCCCCATAAATGCCTTTAAATCTATCACCTGCAGTGGTGTTAGCTGCTTGGCAGTAAACAGAGTCTCTAAATCATACACAGTGTAATTAGAACGTCCCTTATTCATGATGACAACCTTTATCTGTTCAGTAATTAACTGAAGCATGTCATGATCTCCGGTTAAAATAAACACCTCAGTGTCGCCTTGAAATTTTTTGGCCAGCGTGCCGATACAATCGTCAGCTTCGTACCCGGTCAGACCAATATTAGGCACACCCATTTCAGCCACGACTTCTTTGACCAAGTTGAATTGCGGCAAAAGTTCAAGTGGAGCCTCTGAACGATTTTGTTTGTACTGGCTATAGGTTTCGGTACGAAAAGTACTGCTCCCCATATCCCAGCAGCAAATCACATGTGTCGGGCTAAATTGGTTAATTGCATCAAAAAAGTATTGTAGAAACCCATAGACAGCATTGGTGGGTATACCTGCCTTTGTTTTTCGAATATATCCTGAGGACGAAGTCGCATAAAATGCTCTAAAAAGAAGAGCCATTCCATCGACGATCATTACCCGGCCCTTAGTTTCTGTGCTCATGTGTAACCTCTCCTTGTTTGTTCTTCGTTTAGAGATGGGCCGAAGCTGCGAAGTCTGGCCGGACCTCCGTCAGCCGCCGATCTCTTCCTCCTTGATGTATACCGCACTGGTCCGATAAGCTGCAGCAATCAGGCCTGACTCCAAGCTTCAGCATACTGCTCTTCCTTGAAGCCTACGGTAACCTTCTTGCCGTCAGTGACAATCGGGCGTTTGATCAGCATGCCGCTGCCCGACAGCAAGGCCAACTGCTCATCTTCGCTCAGACCCGGCAGCTTGTCCTTCAGTCCGAGATTCTTATAGACTTCACCGCTCGTATTAAAAAACTTCTTAAGCTCAAGCCCGCTGTTCGCCAACAGCACGCGCAGCTCCTCTACAGTCGGCGGCTCCTCGGCAATATGCTGCAGCTCCAGATCATGCCCCGCTTCCTTAAGCCATTTCACAGCGCTGCGGCAGGTGCCGCATTTCGGATATTGATAAACCTTCAGATGACTCATTGGCTACTCCTTCAGTAAAAGTAATATGCTGGGTGAAAATAACGGCATTTTTGCCGTTGTTCGCGCCAAAAGTGGCGGCGGTTCGGGCAGCAGCGGTATTTTTACCGTTGTTCGCGCTCAAAGCCGTCGCCCGCTACTCAACAACGGCATTTTTACCGTTGTTCGCGCCAAAAGTGGCGCGGTTCGCTCAGCAACGGCATTTTTGCCGTTGTCCGCGCCAAAAGTGGCGGCGGTTCGGGCAGCAACGGCATTTTTGCCGTTGTTCGCACCGAAAGCCGTCGCCCGCTACTCAACAACGGCATTTTTGCCGTTGTTTTCGTCCAACCCTTCTGCGGCCAGCCGCCGCAGCTTCTCCTGCAGCCGCGCCATATCCGGCGGCAGCGGAGCGTCAAAGACCAGCTCCGTGCGCAGCACCGGATGCCGGAAGGCCAGCCGCACGGCATGCAGCGCCTGACGCGGAATGGACGCGTCCAGCTCCGCAATCCCCTCCAGCTCCGCCCGCTCTTCCGCATCCAGCTCCGCAACCCGCTCCAACTCCGCCCGTTCTTCCGCGTCCAGCTCCGCAACCCGCTCCAGCTCCGCCCCCTCTTCCGCGTCCAGCTCCGCAATCCGCTCCAGCCCACGCCCCCCGGCCAGCTCCGCCTGGTCGTAGAGCCTGTGGCGGTACATCCCGTCGCCGATCAGCGGGCAGCCGATGGAGCTCATGTGCACCCGGATCTGGTGGGTGCGGCCGCTCTCCAGCTTCAGCTCGACCAGCGCTGCGCCGGGGTAGACCTCCTTGACCTCATAGCGGGTCAAGGAGGGATAACCGTCCGGCGTCACAATCCGCCGGTGCGGCTCCAGCGGGTCGCGGTCAATGGGACCGTCGATATCCCCGCTCGGTGCAGCAGGGACCCCATGCACAAAAGCGGCATAACGTTTGCCCACCGTTCCGGCAAGCATCTGCTCGGAAATATGCTGGTGGCTGTACGGATTCTTCGCAATAACCAGCACGCCTGATGTTTCCTGGTCCAGACGGTGGACAGGGCGGAAGCGGTACTGCTCTCCTTTGTGCGCCCAGTAATAGACAACTCCATTGGCAAGAGTGTCGGTATAATGACCATGCGTCGGATGTACAATGATGCCCGCCGCCTTGTTGACAACGAGAAGATGCTCGTCCTCATAGAGAATCTCGAACGGAAGCGGCTGCGGCAGAATGTCCTCCGAGGTCTCCTGCTCCATGCGGATTTCCACAAGATCTCCGGCATTGACCTGGACGCTGATGTAGACCCGCCCGCCATTCAGCATGATGCCCTGCTCTGTCATTTTGAGCCGGGACAGCAGCTTGCGCGATACATCCATCCGCTTCTGCAGAATCGTCTTAAGCAGCCAGCCGTCCTCGGACGGCGGCACTTGATAGGATATAGGTGAATAATAGCTGGTCATATTAGTTGCGGAACACCTTTTTGCTGCGCACATATTCCACGTCAGCAACCCCGAGGCGCGTATTGGCCGCGCGGGCCAGCGCAAAGAAATAATCCGACAGCCGGTTCAGATAGATTACGGCCTCCGGGTTGATATCCGCACTGCGCCCCAGCGTAACCGCGCGCCGTTCCGCCCGGCGGCAGACGGTGCGGCACACATGCAGCACCGAAGACAACTGGCTTCCCCCCGGCAGAATGAAGCGCTCCAGCACCGGATTCTCCGCCTGCAGCAGATCAATCCACCCCTCAAGACGTACTGCCATCTCGCTTTTCACCTTATATTTACTCTCGCTGATCTTCACAAAAGCCAGATCCGAGCCGCAATCGAACAGCTCATGCTGAATCTCCAGAAGCTGCTCCCGGACATCCGCGAACCTCTCGTCCTCCATCAGACTGCGCGCCTGCCCGACAAAGCAGTTCAGCTCGTCAATGGTTCCGTAAGCTTCAACGCGCACATCGTCCTTGCCTACTCTGCCGCCGATCACCGACGTTTCTCCCTTGTCACCCGTACGTGTGTAAATCGCCATTTGTTGCCCCTCCTGACTTTCAGTCACATAGTATTAGTTTAAACGCTCCACTATAAATAAGGCAAACAAAGATCGTCATTTCCGCCATGTAAAAAATAACTATTAAAAAGAATTCCCCTTCCTTTAGAGCAACGGAACACTGTATCATAAATCTAATTGAACATCGCAAAGGAGCAGTCAAATTGAGGATTATTACTGCAACGGATTCGGACTATGAATATATTAGACAGCATGACCGTCATATTTCAGAACAATTGATTTTGCCCAAAATCAGCAGGCATGAGATTTACATTTTTCAAAATGAATGTGAAGTTATTGCAGGGTGGATGCGCTACGGTTATTTTTGGGACAACATCCCGTTTTTGAACATGATTTGGATAGATGAACCTTACCGAAGCAATGGATTAGGGAAAAGAGCCCTTCTTTTCTGGGAGGCTGAAATGAAGCGGAAGGGATTTCATTTGGTGATGACATCCACACAAGCCAATGAAGGCGCCCAGCATTTTTACAGAAAATTGGGTTATCGCGATTCGGGGTGCTTATTGCTCGAAGACGAGCCATTGGAAATCCTTCTAACTAAGAAACTGGAACAATAGCAGCAATATTCCAGCCATTCAAACTCCCGATAAAAGGGGCGGCATCTTCAGCAGATGACCGCCCCTTTGTCTGCAAGCTTGTACTCACAGCATACTTATACACTCTGCTAGACCTGGCTCACTTTAAACTGCGTGACCGAGCTCTGCATGTCGTCAGCCATTTTGGCGAGCTGCATGGATGCCGCTGCAACCTCCTCCATAGAGGCAAGCTGCTCTTCCGAGGAAGCGGCAACGCTCTGTGAATGGCCTACGGCATGATTAGCAATTTCCGCCATCTGTTCAACCGTTGAGGTCAGCTCCTCGGTTCCGGCGAGAAGCTGCTCTGAGGAGGAAGACACTTCATGAATCTGCGTATGAATCTCACCGATTCCATGCATTATTTCCGTGAACAACTGTCCGGCCTCACTGACCATACGCGAGCCTTCCTGCACCTGTCCGGCATTTGCTGTCATAGAGTCGACGGCTTTTAGATTTTCCTGCTGTATTTCTGAAATCAGACTGCTGATGTGGCTGGCGGCCTGTGCCGTTTGCTCCGATAATTTTTTGACCTCTCCCGCAACCACTGAGAAGCCGCGTCCGTATTCACCGGCCCGCGCAGCTTCAATCGCCGCATTCAACGCAAGCATATTCGTCTGATTGCTGATCTCGGTAATTAACCCGATAATCTCACCGATCTGCCCAGATCTGGCATCCAGTGATTCAATCAGCCCCATCGTTTCTGCTACGGACATTTCCATCACCTTCATCCCGCCAACCGCCTGTGTGATGATGTCATTGCCGCTTTGCGCCTGGTTCGCCACCTTCCCGGCCGCTTCCGCCGCATCCGTCGAGGATTCAGCAATGCGCTGCACACCGGCTGCCATTTCCTCCATCGCTCTCGCCGATTCGCGGGTCGCCTGAAGCTGGGTATCCGCTCCCGCCGCCATGTCCTGAATGGCCTGTACAACCGCTTCAGTAGTCTGATTGGTCTGATTCGCACTGGACATCAGTTGCTCCGAGGTGGAAGCCACCTGGAAGGAATGGTCGGCGGCCTGGCCCAGCAGCTTGCTCAGATTCTCGATCATCCGGTTCATATATTGAGCCATCGTACCAAATTCATCTGAACTTTGAATGTCCAGCCTGCGTGTGAAGTCCCCATCCGCCATCAGGTGTGAAAGCTCGTTCACCATCCCGATTTTGCGGGTAATGAACCGGCTGTAAAAGTATACTGCGAGCACAATCACCACAAGTCCTGCCAGGCCGGTCAGTACAATTGTGTTCAGCAGCGATTTCAAAGGCGCGTACAGCTCCTTCTCGGAGATCGTAAGCCCAAGCACCCAGCCGGTCTCCGGGAGCTTCTGATAATATAGCTGATAGGGAGTCTTGGCATCGGAATACTTCACCATGCCGCTGCTTTTTTGCAGCAGCTCTTTACCTGCTGAAGCCAGACTCGCATTTTTCTCGCCGGAAATCTTCAGCTTCATGATTTTTTCTTTGTCGGGTCCTGCTATGTAGTTTCCTTGCTTATCAATCAGCATTGCCCAGCCTGCATCTCCGACCTTGGTCTTGGCAATCTCATCCTGCAGGGTCTGCAAATTGATATCCCCGGTCATCACTCCGAGCAGCGTGCGTTGACTGTCAAAAAACGGAACCGAGAAGGTCGCCATCGTCGTGTCTGTCCCGGTGTCATAATAAGGATCGGTAATTCCTATCTGCTCTTTGCCAATTTTGTACCAGGCCTGAGCGGGATAATTGTAGGAGGGATCACTGTACTGCTCAGTCGTAACGATATTGCCACCCTCACGGTAGGCGTAGGTGGAGAAGAATTTTTGGTTGGCGCTGTACCTTTCAGGCTCAAAATAAATCCCAACGCCATAGGTATCCTTATTCGAGTTCAATGCATTACTGAGCATCGCCCTGTACTGCTCCAGCGTATACGCGGAGGCCTGATTCTCTACAACCCGGGCCAGAACCTCTGGAACCTTGCGGTGGGTGCTTAAATTTGCCGATATTCCGTTTGAAATGTCTGACAACTGCACCTTCATCTTCTCTTGAATTTGATTCTGGATAATCGTTTTGGAATAATCATAGGAAAAAAGTGCGACAAGCAGCAGAGTTACGAGAAAAGCGGGCAGAATCGTTGCGAATGTTTTCATACGAATGCTTCTGAATTGAACCTTTTTTGCCATGATAGTCCCCCCAAGTGATGTAGTTGATATAAGCATAGTGAATTTCCAGTAGGAGAGCTACCATTTCTCTGTTAATAATTTGTCGAATAACCAAACAACTTGCCGCAATTCAGCGAAAAGCAGCGCCAGTCATTGCTTCCCCGAAAGGAGCGGATCTGCAGCAGCACAAAAAAGGGACCCGAAGGTCCCCACTATGACATTCTCTTCACTGGACTGCTAACCCCTGCGGGAACGTCTCTTCATGTATTCATTAATCTTCAAGTCCAGCAGGCTGCTGATTTCAATAACGTTAGCCGAGGTGAAGGATTTCTCTTGTATAAAAAGCTGCTCCATCTTCCCGCGGAGTACCCGGATTTCATCTTCTAAAGAGAGTCTGCGTGCGTTGACATCACCCTTGGGGGGCCGTTTCCCGCTTCCGGTCAAGCATTCCCCACCATAGGAAGGCAAGTAATAATCGGCGCTGAGCACAATCATCCCTCCTAAATGTATTATTCAGAGAAGAAAAGGTCCTTGTAAGTAGTATTACAGGTGTTTCTTGTCCTTAGAGTAAAATAATACCATACAAAAGGGGCGATCCGCTATAGTCCTATTTGCTTCATTCTCACGCACTATTCCGTTCGTTCACGTTCGAGCTGTGAGACAAATGCCCCGATCCGCTCAATCGCCTCGTTCAGTTGGGACACTGAGGTGGCATAGGAGCAGCGCAGATAACCTTCGCCGCCTAGACCGAACACACTGCCGGGAACCGCAGCCACCTTGAATTCGAGCAGCAACCGCTGGGCGAACTGGTCGGAGGTTAGTCCGGTGTGGCGGATGCTCGGAAAAGCGTAAAATGCGCCTTGAGGCTCATGGCACTCCAGGCCGGCCTCGCGCAATCCCTTGACAATGAGACGGCGGCGCTGATTGTAGGAGTCCACCATCCGGTCCTTCTCCTCCATACCATTCGTCAATGCCTCTAGCGCAGCCACCTGGCCCATCGACGGAGCACACATGACGGTGTACTGGTGAATCTTCAGCATCGCGGCGATTAATTCCGGGTGTCCGCAGGCATACCCCATCCGCCAGCCGGTCATGGCAAAAGCCTTGGAGAAGCCGCTGACCAGAATCGTCCGGTCCTTCATGCCAGGCAGGGAAGCGAAGCTGACATGGGTGCTTCCATAGGTCAGCTCGGCGTAGATTTCATCTGAGATGACGATAAGATCATGTTTCTCCACAACCTTCGCAATCGGCTCCCAATCCTCACGGCTCATGATCGCGCCTGTCGGATTGCTGGGATAACAAAGAATAAGAATCTTGGAACGCGGGGTAATCTTGGCCTCCAGCCCCTCTGCGGTAAGCTTGAAGTTGTTCTCCCCAAAGGTCTCGATCCCTACAGGAACCCCGCCGCCGATTGCGGTAATCGGCGAGTAGGAAATATAGCACGGCTCTGGGATAAGAATTTCATCTCCCGGTGAGATTAGGGCGCGCAGCGCCAAATCAATCGCTTCACTGCCGCCCACCGTAGCGATAATCTCATTGGCCGGATTGTATTCCACCGCGAAGCGGGTGTGCAAATATTCGGCAATGCCTTCCCGCAGCTCCGGCATGCCCGCATTAGAGGTATAGCCGGTGAATCCCCTTTCCAGCGAATATACACAGGCTTCCCTCACATGCCAAGGTGTCTTGAAGTCCGGCTCCCCGACCCCCAGGGAAATGATATCCTTGCTGCCTGCCGCCAGATCAAAAAATTTACGGATGCCCGATGGCTGGATTTGCTGGACCAGCGGGGACAAATATGAGCTCATGGATCTGCCTGTATCTCCGGTGTGCTGACTGTTATTAGTGATCATGTAATTACTTCCTTTACGGAGATATCATAAGACGGTTGTCTTCCTCATGCTCTTCAAAGATGATACCGTCCTGTTTATATTTTTTGAGTGTAAAGTTGGTTTTGGTAGAGAGCACCGAATCAATCGGTGACAGCTTCTCGGAGACAAAATTGGCGACCTCCCGCAGATTGCGGCCCTCTACTTCTACTAGCAGGTCATAGGCGCCTGACATCAGATAGACCGATTTCACCTGCGGATACAGGTATATCCGTTCAGCAATACCTTCGAAGCCGCGGCCGCGCTCCGGTGTAATCTGCACCTCGATCAGAGCGGTTACCCGTTCATCATCAACCTTATCCCAGTTTACGACTGTCGCATATTTTACAATCACATGATCTTTTTCCATTTCGGCAATGGCCTGTTTGACATCCTCTTCTTCCGCTCCAAGCAAAGTCGCCATTAGCTCAGTAGAGCTTCGCGCGTCCTCCTTGAGCAGTTCCAGCACTTTCCTCTTCAGTTCATTCATTTCCTTCATGCCTTCCCTCCGCAGTAAAGAGTTTAATACTAATATGACATGAAAGCGGGAGTTCTGCAAACAAAAAACAGAGAGACTATTGAAGCCCCTCTGTTCCCTTAACCTCGATTATTCTGCCCCCATTAGCCTTGCCTCAGTGTACGGGAGTGCAGGATTACATGTAATAGGGGTTATGCGTGTTCGCTTGATGCGTTGGAGCTTGTCCAGCCTGTGCATAGGCTCCGGCGTTGCCTGTCTTTTGCTGCACGAACTGCTGGCATTTCTGCCGGGTCTGCTCGCCACACTGAATTTCCTTGTCCAGATCCTGGCGCAGCGCCTTGCCTGGAACGGTGTACATATTCATTTGGGACATCTTCGTATAGAGCTCTCCTTGAAGGCGCAGTGTATCCATCGTCAGGTCCGTGAATACCCGCCGCACCGCCGGACAATTGGACTCTGTTGTAGCCGTAGTATATTCACCGACGGTCCGTTTCAAATCAGCCAAAATTGTATTCAGTAAATCCTCATCTTCCATAAATGCCGATCCGTTTTGTGCGTACACGATATAACCTCCTAAAAGTTTTGTAGTATTAACCCGCTCCAGAAGCATCTGCCTCAGGCCTTGTTAGCAATGCTCTATAGCTGATTTTATTGCGGCTGTGTCGGGGCGTATTGCTGATGCTGATGAAGCAGGTGCACCAGGGTATCCATATGATGGGTATGGCTTTGAATCTGCTGGATGCAAATCTGTTGTACCGCAGAGTTTTGGGTGGTTCCGGCGGTAGCGGCCAACTGCTTAATCAACAAATCCTCGTTGGAAATAGAGTCCGCGATATATTCCAGTTCTTTTCCGCTAAGTGCCTGCATTTGCGTTGATTGCATGTTCTGAATTCCCTCCTTCAAAATGTTCAAGCAGTCCTTAGTATGCCTGTGACTGCAGTTCTTTATGTGCCGCCGTGCACGTTAAAAAATCGTTATTTACGCATGAGAGTCCGCCGGGCTGCCAATAATACATTATCGGAATCTCGCCAAAGGAGAGAGCAGCAGATGAAACTGAACAGCGGGCATCCGCCCTGGAAAAATTCTCTTATCAATCCTCCGGTCTATCCGGCACTAGAGGAGGATATCCGCTGCGATTGTCTGATCGTAGGTGGAGGTATGGGCGGGGCAATGGCTGCTTACCGGATGTCCTTGAGCGGAGCAGATACAGTACTCATTGATAAAAGAGCCATAGGCAGCGGCAGCTCCCACGCCAATACCGGACTGCTGCAGGTAGCCAATGACAAATCATTAACCTCCTGTATAAATACGTTCGGGGATAAGAATGGAGTATTGTTCTACAAGCTGTGCCAGCAGGGTATCCGAAGAATTCTGGAGCTGCCGGGGGAGCTGAATATTGATCCGCAGATTATTCCCCGCAGCAGCCTGCTGTATGCCAGCACACCTGAGGATGTTCCCGTGCTGCGGCTGGAGCATGATCAGCTTGTTGCCCATGGCTTTGATTCAGAATTCTGGGAGCAGGACAAGGTAAGCGCACACTACTCCTTCACCAAGCCGGCTGCACTCTATTCTAAAGGCGATGCCGAAACGAATCCTTACCGGACCGTTCACAGCCTGGTCGATAAGGCGCACACAAATGGCGTTCGAGTATTCGAACACACCAGGGCACGGCATTACGAGTACAGTAAGGATGGTGTAGTCTGCATAACGGACAACGGACGAATCTATGCGGACAATATTATTTTTGCAATGGGCTATGAGACGCAGGAGATGAAAAAAGACCGGGGTGCAGAGCTGGTTAACACTTATGCGATAATGACCAAACCCCTGAGCAATCTCCCCAAATGGCATGAGCAGAGCCTGATCTGGGAAACGGCCCGTCCTTACTTATATTTCCGCACCACTCCTGACGGCCGCATCATTGCGGGGGGCAAGGACGAGCAGTTGACCGATCCGCAGCGCCGGGATGTCCGGGTGCTCTCGCAGAGCCGGCGGCTGCTTGAGGAGCTTGAAGCGCTTTTCCCGGAAATCCGTGGAATAGAGGCCGAATACACCTGGGGTGCGGTCTTCGGATCTACCCGGGACGGACTGCCTTATATGGGACCGCATCCCGAGTTTCCCCACTGCTTCTTCATCGAAGGCTACGGCGGAAACGGCACAGTCTATAGCATGATTGCCGCCGAGCTTTTGGCCGATACCCTTGCCGGTAAATACCGGCCGGAGCTTGAACTCTTCTCTCTTACACGTACCTCTAAGCCCTCCCCTTCGCCGGTCTAAGACGCGTATTCTATATCCAGTGCACAAAAGGGGATGCCCGCCAAGCCTGATGGCTTCCGGGCATCCCCTTTATTTTTGCATATCACGTGCCTAAATTTCAGACTGCTTACTTGGCTGCTTGTACGAATTCAGCCGATTTAATCCCTGCTTGACGGCCGAAAATAATGATTTCTGCAACAGAGTTGCCGCCGATCCGGTTTTGACCGTGCAAGCCGCCTGTAACTTCACCTGCCGCAAACAATCCCGGAACCGCGCTGCCGTCTTTCTTCAGAACTTCAGTGTTGGTGTTAATTTTTACGCCGCCCATAGTGTAGTGAATCCCGGGGCCGATTTTTATTGCAGAGTATGGCGCAGCGGACAAGTCATTGTCCATTCCTGTTGTTCTGCCGAATTCGGCATCGTTTTTATTCTTCACAGCGCTGTTCCATGTTTCCAGTGTCTTTTGGAGCTGATCTGCCGGAACACCCATTTCTTTGGCCAAAGCCTCGATCGTATCCGCTGATTTTACAAAACCCATTTTTTCATATTGCTCAATCGCTTTGACACGGGTTTTAACCCCGGAGTCAAAGACAAGGTATGCTGATTTTTCAGGAAGCTTATTGATTGCAGCCGTCACATTATCCCGGGTATCCATTTCGTTCGTGAACCGTTTGCCTTCACTCGAAACAAGCAGAGCGCCTTCTCCGCGAACCGCTTCCCCGATCAGATAGGATTTCTCCTGTTGAACCGTCGGGTGAACCTGGATTTGATCCATATCGACGGTGTAGCCGCCGAGCTGCTCGATCATTTTGATACCGTCGCCTGTGCTGCCGACCTGGTTGGTGGTTACATACCCCTTCAGATCAGGTCTAACCTGTTCGATCATTTCCTTGTTGGCACCGAAACCGCCGGTTGTTACAACGACAGCAGACGCTGCTATCATCTTTTCATCAGCCTGGTTGAAGAGGACCTTGACGCCGTTTACTTTACCGCCCTCTTGCGTAATTTCCTTCACGTCGGCGTTTACAAACAATGGGATGCCTTTCTCTTGAACGTTTTTCACCAAACCCTTGACGAGGTATTGGCCCACCGCAGAGCCGTCTTCAGGACGGTGTGTGCGCTTTTCCTTCATTCCGCCGGTAATCGTAATATTGTTCAAACGAATGCCGATCGAATCGAGCCAATCAATCGCGCTTGCGGAATTGTCAACGAAGAAACGAAGCATCTCTTTGTCGTTGGTCTCATGGCCGCCCTTTAAGGTCTCTTCATAAAATAAATCATTGCTGTCTTCAATGCCCTGCTCTTTCTGGAATTTCGTCTGGGAAGCATTCATCCCCGAAGAGGATTTGGTGGTATTCCCGCCGGCAACCGGCATTTTCTCCAAAATAACCGGGTTCAAGCCTTTGGCCTTGGCCTCAAGCGCAGCGGACATCCCTGCACCGCCTGCACCGACAATGATGATATCATATTTATCCTTTAATTGATCGTAAGGTGTATAGCTTGCTTCAGATGCTCCCGATACGGCTTCAGCTTTTTCTTTGGTCTCATTGGTCTTACCCTTGTTCTCGCTGCTGGCGCTGTTGCTGTTATTGTTGCCGCATCCTGCGATAACCAGCATGACAGAGAGAATGAGAATAAGAGCCGCGGCTGATTTCTTTTTCATGTGATGTTGCCCCCTTGTGCATATTTTCACAACTATCATAGCGGTAAAGGGGCCACCCTTGGAAGCTTACGTAATTAAAGAAATCGTTTAGTAACTAAAGTAACTGAAGGGATAAAGCAGCCGGTGATTTGCGTGGATATGCTTATAGTTTTATAATTGGGACTTACAGAAACATATTGCAAGGAGGCTAGAAACTATGAAGAAAAGCGACAAATATATGCTTGTCAGTGCAGTTCTGACGGCAGCAGGTATTTCTCTAATAACCTATACTGCAAGCCGCTATACCTCCTTTAAGAGAGTGGTTTCCAGAATGATCCGTTTGGAAGATATCGCCTCACTTGAAATTACCCGCTTGTCTTCTGTTCCCGGTGAACAAAAGAATATTGTGGTTACTGAGCCTGAGGCCATCAAACAAATCTGTGATGATTTCTCTGATATCCGGTTAAAGAAATGTGCAAGGAATGTAAGCGCAGGCGACAAATACAGCTATTATATTACTATCGTACAAGCTGACCGGACGCAACGTTTCGATATTATTTTGAAGGACAAACAGCATATGATTATTTATGATAACAATATGAACCATCCGCATTTACATACTTACAAGATTATGAGCCCATTCTATCCGCAAGCATTGAAACAGGCCTTTGATTGCTGATGGAGCCTCTGCTTAAATCCATCTAACAAGAAAAGGAACCCGCAGGTCCCTCGCCAGCTTCCATTTAAATGTATTTGGTGATCAGCTCATGCCCGTCAGGAGTAACCGTGTACATGTACACCGGTCTGCCCACCGCCCCATAGCTGATCTCCATCTCCAGCACGCCGGCCTCCGTGAGAAAAGCCAAATATTTGCGTACGGATATCCGCGAAATCGGGGCATTTGAAGTGATCTCCTCGGTGGAAAACACCTGCTTCTGCAGCCCCCTTATCGTATTCCATATACTCTCCAGCGTTCCTTCCGTAAGTCCCTTGGGCAACGTTCCGGTCTTGTCCTCCTCCGGCCCCAGAGAATGCCGCAGCAGCTTGTCGAGCTGCTCCTGGCTCAGATGCTCTCTATGCTTCATCAGCGAATAATCCTCACGGTAGGCCGATAATGCCGCCTGAAAGCGCGCGAACTCGAAGGGCTTGATTAAATAATCGACAGCCCCGTACTGCAGCGCTTTACGAATACTTCCATTGTCGCTGGCCGCAGAAATCACGATAATGTCAGCCATACTTCCCTGCTCCCGCAAGGTTGACAGCAGTTGCAGCCCGCTGGTATGCGGCATGTAGATATCAAGCAGAATCAGGTCCACTTCAAGCTCCGCCAGCATCCGCGCTGCCTCGTCTCCCGAAGCAGCCCAGCCCGCGAACACGAAGCCCTGCACCTGCTCCAGATAATGGCGGTTGAGCTTCGCCACCATGGGATCATCTTCAACAATCAGCACCTTAATGTTCATTCATCACATCACCCTTTACAGCATACGGCACATCGGCCAGGAACGTTGTTCCCGGCTTAGCGCCGTCTATAATCCGCAGGTCGCCCTGCAGCTTATCAACACTTTTGCGTACCAGGTACAGGCCGATCCCCCTCTGTTCTCCCTTGGTGGAGAAGCCTTGAACAAATACCTGCTCCCGCAGCGCTTCCGGAATTCCCGGGCCGCTGTCTCCCACGATGCAGTGCAAACGGCCCCGGTCATAATGAAACGCAAGCTCAATTTCCTTGACGCTCTGCCCTTCAAGCACTTCCATCGCATTATCAAGCAGGTTGCCGGCAATCGTGATCAGCTCATGAATGCTGTGCGCGTCCGCCGACTCCGGCAGGTAGCTGTCCTCCGTCAGTTGCAGCTCAATGCCTGCTTCACGGGCCCGGCTGAGCTTCCCCAGAAGGAATCCCGCCATCACCGGGTCCTTGATCTGCCTCGTAATCGAACCGATTTCCTTCTGGTAGTTGCTGACCGTTCCCGAAATGTACTGCTGCAGCTCATCGTACAAGCCCATATGCGTCATGCCCATAATGACATGAAGCTTATTCATGAATTCATGCGCCCCTGCCCGCAGGGCATCGGCGTATACGGAAATACCGGACAGCCGTTCCGCCAGCACGGCAAGCTCGGTTTTGTCCCGGAACGTGGCAATAGCACCGGCAATCTGGCCGTTCACCCGAATCGGAAGAGTGTTCACCAGAAGCGCAATACCGCCAAGCTCAACATCCTGATCCTGCTTCACTTCCCCCGTTGTCAAAACAAGCTCAAGCCGGAGCGCCGGACAGTAGTCGGCGATATGCCGGTTCATTGCTTCCCCGGTGATGCCCGTCCCTCTCAGAAGCCGTTCAGCTTCCACATTGATCATTGTAATCCGTGCCTCATGATCTATTGCAATAATACCCTCGCGCGTAGACTGCAGCATGGCACTGCGCTCCTCCAGCAGCTTGGAAATATCCGCAGGCTCCATGCCGAACATCATTTTTTTGATTTTCCTCGCCAGAACGACAGCTCCCCCGGCTCCGAGCAGAGCGCCGGACAGCAGAATGGCAATAATCGTCCATTCGTTTTGTCTCACCAGTCGGTGAACCCGGTCCAGCGAAAGACCCACTACAACTACCCCAAGCTGGTATCCCTGACCGCTGTATACAGGCACAAAGGCGCGGAGCGACTTGCCGAGCAGCCCCTCGCCTTCAGAGATGCTCTCTTCACCACGCAGCGCCTCCTTCTGGCCCCCGCCGACAAAGGGCTTGCCGATCTTGGAAGCATCGGGATGTGAATAGCGGATGCTTTTCATATCAATGACAACTACAAACATAATATCATTGCGGCGGGTGATTTTGGAGGTATAGGCCTGAATCTCCTTACTGTTCCCTTCCCGGAGCCCCTCCGACACAAGCGGCATTAATGCAATCGTGCGCGCGATTGTAATTGCCTTATCCTCCAGGGCATGCCTGGTCTGCGGAATGATCTGATTTCGGAAAATAAAGTACAAAACCAGCAGCACCACCAGCACCACGGTGGATACCATCATTGTAACCCTTGTCCTCAGCCCGTATTTTTCTTTCTTTGCCAATACAAAGTATCCCCCTCTTCAGTAATCCCTGACTTCAAGATGGATTCCATTTACGGCTTCGCTTCAGCAAACGGTGCAGCACCAGCCAGCTCCCCAGCGGAGCCGAGCCCAGCAGCAGCATCAGCACGGTAATGACCTGCGGCGAGCTGGTCACGGACAGCACAGCGATGAACACGAACATTCCCAGCAGCCGCCCGCTCATCAAGCTAAGCTCGCGCAGAACCACAAGCTCCACCCGCTTGCCTGCGCTTTCTGCCGACAGCCCCATCAGATCAAAGCTGGTCGAGGTCATAGGCAGCATGTAGAGCGGAAGGCAAAGCGAGGTCCCAATGCCCATAATCAGCAATGTGCCATAGCTGATCTTCCATAGCAGCGGTACGATGACCGCCACCAGCAGCAGACCTCCGGCCAGCATTCCCGTGAGCCGGTATTTGGGCTTGAACCATTTTCCCGCAGCATAATAGCTGACCAGTGAGACAGCCGAGGTAATAAAGGCAAATTGTCCGAGCTTGCTCTCCTCTTTGGCTGCGATGTACACCAGAAGTCCGATCAGAAACGAAAACACGCCCTCCCGCAAACCTTGAAACAGCAATGCTCCTGAGGCAAATCTCCACGGACTTTCCGCACGGGACAGCTCTTTCCACGGCTCCAGCCACAAATACGTTCCCTCGCTCTTGCGTTTCTTCAACAGAAAGCTAAGCAGCGCCGCCACACTGTAAGTGCAAAGGGAGAGGATAAATACCACCCGGTAGCCCCGCTCTCCCGGCCAAAGCGAAATAAGCCAGCCGGAAACCCACGGTCCGATGATGCCGGTACAGGAGCCGAGCAGCCCCATCCAGCCATTAAAAAAATCGCGGTTCTCCGCCTCTGTAATTTCAAAAAACACAATATTGAAGGCCAGCCAGTAGAAGCCGATTGCCAGCCCCAGTATCAAACCCAGCGGCCAGATATAATAGACAGATTCCCCGCCTAAACGCAGCACCAGTAAATAAAAAAAGCCCGAAACGGCAATTCCCAGCCGCAGGGCATTCATCTTATTCTGTTCCTTCACCCATTTACCGCCCAGCCAGAAGCTTAGGCCGAGCGATACTTGCTGGGCAACCGCAAACCAGCCGATCATGGCAAAATCCTGGCGGCTCTTCCACAAATACACGTTCAGGAAAGTGCCAGCCAGCATGCTTGCCAGCAGATACATTCCGCCTACAGCAAGCAGCAGCACCGCCTGATTCCGCAATAAACTTTTCATGGGGCAACCCTCCTGCCTACTGAACAATTCTTGCTTTAACATGTCCAGAACAAAGGGAAACCATGAGTGGGCCTTTACTTGGCGCCAGTACTCAAATTACGCACAAGCTGAATGCGGTCCTCCTGTGCCAGGCTGTGCTGCACGTGGAAGCACGAAGGGCAGACGAAGACATTGAGCGCAAACGGCGGCTTCAGCACAGGTCCGCCCAACGCTTCCGGCGAGGATGGCTCAAAGCCGGCTACCTGCTGCTTACCGGACAACAGCATAAGCTCATGGCACTGCGGGCATTCCGGCGCCTCTAACTGCGCTGCCAGGATTGCTGCTACACTAGCCTCGTAGCGCTTCAGATCATAGTCATCGCCGAACTGGACCAGTGTATTGAAGATCGGGACCACACTGTCCTTATCTTCGTCATCCCACAGGTTATCGTCGCTTACAGCCTCGTCATCACTCTCATCAGCCACTTCCGGCTCGTCCTCATCCTCCAGGTCATCAACGCCCAGCGTAACCGTGCGGTAGCCGCTAAGCTCATTGTTGCAATGGGGACAGGTATCCTCCGGGCCGAATTCCTCGTCCCATACAATCTCCGTATGACACCAAGGGCAAACTGTTGTTTCCACCATAAAATATCTCCTTCTTACCTCACAATTGAATTAGTTGATCCTCAGATAAAGAATATTTAGAAAATAGCAGCACCAATCACATAGGACAGGGATATGGAGATCAGCATGGCAGTCAAGCCAACAGCCCTGTTGTCCGCAGCAATTTCATCATCAATGGAAAATACCGGGGTCAGAAACTCGAATAGAAAGTAGGCCAAAATCAGCAGCAGAAATCCGACTACCGCCCATTTCATCGTATCGTAGATTGATGCTCCCGAATCAATGCTGAAGCGCAGGATGTTGCAGATGCCGAAGATTTTGCCGCCGGTCGCCATGGCTACCGCCACATTCCCTTTACGGATTTCTTCCCAGCAATTATATTTGGTCACCATCTCAAAGAAGGACAGAAACACCACCAGGCCAAGTATCGCCACAGCGAAGTAGCCAAGCAGCGCACCCAGCGGATGATCCAGCAAAAGATCAATATTTTCTTGCATGCTCCCCCTCTTTCTGCCGGACTCCAGCCGCTATTGCAGTTCAGCCACGGTTACGCCCGCGCCGCCTTCATTATAGTTCCCGAGCCGGTAGCTCTTTACATGCTTATGCTTGCGCAGGTATTCCTGAATGCCTGTGCGCAGCACGCCGGTTCCCTTGCCGTGAATAATCGAGATTTGTCCCAGATTGCCCAAAAAGGCCTCGTCAATAAAGCGGTCTGTCTCCATAATCGCCTCTTCCAGATTCGCGCCCCGCAGGTCCAGCTCACTGCGGATGTTCTCATCGCGGGTACGCTTAACCGTCGTTGCACGGCGAAGGGCCGGAGGCGGAGAATCAGGGGCCGAGGCCAGAAATTCCAAGTCCTCAAGATTAACCTTCATCTTCATGATGCCGAACTGGACAATGGCTTCTTTAGGACCGCTCAGTTCCACAACAAAACCCTTTTGATTCACATTTTGCACTTTTACCTCATCACCGGGCTGAATCTTGCGCGGCGCCTTAACGCTGCTGCGGGAGGCCGTCTTCTTGCGCGGCGCCGGTTCCGCTTCATCGAGGCGGCGGCGGGCTTCAATCAGCTTATGCTCCTTGACCGAGGCCCCTTCCTCCATCGCCAGACGGCGCAAATCGCTGATAATCTCCTCGGCTTCCTTACGCGCTTTGTCGAGGATGGCGCTGGCATCCTTCTCCGCCTTCTCCAGCCGCTTGTCGCGCTGGCTCTCCAGCTTCTCCAGCTCCTGCTGCTGCCGCTTGCGGAAGTCCTCCGCTTCACGGCGGATCACCTCGGCGCGTTCACGTTCGTTCTCCGCTCCAAGACGGTTCTCTTCCAGTGATGCAATCATGTGCTCCACGCGCAGGTCCTCTTCTTTGACCTCGCCGCGGGCATGCTCCAGAATAGCATTCGGCAGACCGAGACGTTCGGCAATTGCGAATGCGTTGCTTCGTCCGGGCACACCAATAAGCAGCCGGTAGGTGGGGCTAAGACTCTGCACATCAAATTCCATACTGGCATTGATAACGCCCTTGCGTTCGTAAGCATAGGCTTTCAGCTCACTGTAGTGCGTGGTCGCCACCATCCGGCACTCGGTCCGGTGAATATGCTCAAGGATGGCAATCGCCAGAGCGGAGCCTTCGGCCGGGTCGGTTCCCGCGCCTACCTCATCCAGAAGAATCAGGCTCTTCGGAGTCATTTTCCGCAGGATGGAAATAATATTGGTCATATGGCTGGAGAAGGTACTGAGACTCTGCTCAATGCTCTGCTCGTCGCCAATATCGGCATAAATCGCATCGAATACACACATCTGGCTGCCTTCCTCAGCGGGGATAAATAATCCCGACATTGACATCAGACTGAGGAGACCGATCGTCTTCAGCGTGACCGTCTTACCGCCGGTATTGGGTCCGGTCACGATGATGGAACTGTACTGGTTGCCAAGCTCCACATCAAGCGGGACGACCTGCTCCGCAGGGATTAGCGGATGCCGTCCCTTGCGCAGCTTGAGATAACCGCGGTCATTCATCCGCGGCTGAATCGCCTTCATATCGCGGGCCAGCCGCGCTTTGGCGAAGATGAAATCAAGCTCGCCCAGAATATCCACATCGTAGGCCATTTCCTCGGCAATATCGCCGACAAGCGCCGTCAGACGGTGCAGGATGATTTCGATTTCGCGTTCCTCGCGCAGCCGTGTCTCACGCAGCTTGTTGTTCATCGCCACAATGGATTCCGGCTCAATGAACAACGTCGCCCCGGAGCCGGACTGGTCATGCACAATTCCGCCGAAATGGGCGCGGTATTCCGCCTTAACCGGAATCACAAACCGGTCGCCGCGAATCGTCACAAGCTGGTCCTGCAGCATCTTAGCTACAGAGGAGGAACGGATCATGGAATCCAGCTTCTCGCGGATTCTCGCTTCGCCCCCGCGCAGCTCGCGGCGGATTGTGGCAAGCTCGGAGCTTGCAGTGTCCAGCACCTCGGCATTCTCGTCGATGCAGGCACGGATGGCGTCCTCCACATGCTTTTGCTCCGACAGCAGATCGCTCTGTGCGAACAGGAAACGGATCGGCGTATCCTCATGCATTGCCGCCAGGAAACGCTTGACTCTGCGCGCACCGCCAATCGTGTTGCCCACGGAGAGCAGCTCGCCTGTGTTCAGCATTCCTCCAATGGAAGCGCGCTTCAGCGCCATCTTGATATCCGTCACGCCGCCGAAGGAAGGAATCCCCTTCAGCCGGTCCACATTGGCTGCCTCGTCAGTTGCCTGCAGCAGCAGCTTTACGCCTTCAAAATCGCCGGAGGGTCTGAGGGCCTCCGCAAGCACTCGTCCCATCGGGGTCTGCGTATATTGCAGCAATTTATTTAAAATCTTGCGATATTCAAGCGTATGCAAAATTTTGTCGTCCAATTACAGTCACAGCTCCCTTCATAGATGGTTCCATTATACCTAATTCAGCCCATTTTCGCTATTTGGGGATGTCTGAGGCATAGAAATAAAGATTCGGGTCACAATAAGAACTGCACATATCCTTACGCACACGCCAAAGGAGGTTAGAACTAAAGTGAGATTTTTAGGTCATGTGGTCCGTTTTGTGGTTTCAGCGATTGTTCTGCTCATTGTCGGCTGGATCGTTCCGCAGTTCTCGATTGGCGGCTTCTGGAGCGCTCTGATTCTGGCTCTAGTTATCGCGCTGATCGGCTGGGTCGTTGAAGGTATCTTTGGCAAAAAAGTAACACCCTTCGGCCGCGGCATCGTCGGTTTTCTGGTCAGCGCGCTGGTCATCTGGATCGCCCAGTTCATTGTGAGCGGTGTCAGCGTCTCCATCCTGGGAGCCCTGCTGGCAGCTCTGGTCATAGGGATTATCGACCTGTTCCTGCCGGTATCCACTCCGTTTGAAGCAGCAAAATAAAATTACTGCGGAGGCAGAAACAAAACCCCCTACTCCGAATTATAGCGGAAACAGGGGGTTTATTGTATTTACTTAAGCAAATGAACGGACATTATCATCGCCGAACGTGGTGGAAGCAGTCACTACGGTGTTTTTTCCGCTCCGCTTGGCGGTGTACAGCGCATGGTCCGTTTTGCGGAACAGCATTTCCTTCCCGTAGCCATGCTGATAATCGCATAATCCGATGCTTACCGTAATGGGCTTGCCGCCGGCATAGGGATGCTCCATGGCTGAAATAGACAGCCGAAGCTGTTCGGCAGCCGAGTAGGCTTCATGAAAGCTTTTATCCGTAAAAATAACCGCGAATTCTTCGCCGCCATATCTGGCCGCAAAATCATTCAGACCAATCATGCCTCCCACCTTTGCTGCAACCTCCTTCAGCACCAGGTCGCCTACCCAATGTCCGTATATATCGTTTACACGCTTGAAATTATCAATATCGAACAGCGCCAACTGCAGCCGCAGGCCATTGCTCTCACATTGCTCCAGCAGCGAATCTAAGTATTCATGAAAGGTCTTGTGATTGTACAGCCCGGTCAGCGCATCTATCTTCAGCAGCTTGTCGGAAATGGCCCGCTCGACCATTAGCCCCTGCTCCGACTTGGTCAACTGCTCCATTTGCTCGCGCACTTCACGGCCCCGTGTAATCACTGCCATTGCCATTACAACAAAGACAATAAACACGCACTCAACCATCAAAAACTCCAGCAGCGGCTTGTTCAGCAGTATCCGTTCCAGGCCGAAATAAACACCGCCATAGAACACCAGACTGAAGACGCCCAGGTAACCCAGCAGCTTCTGGTCATAATAAATCAGCGCAGTCATAATCGGCATCATAAGCGTCATCTGGGCACCGTCAACGAACGGCTCTAGTACAAAATACAACAGGTATGAGACAACAAACCCGCTGACTACTACGGCCTGCTTATGATACTGACTGGCGGAACGCAGCCACATTTCAGCCGTCACCATGGCAACCATAATCATGATATTGCAGCCTATAAATAAGTGTCCTTTACTGGGAATAAGGCTGGCCTTGGCTTCAGGAGAATGATCCGACAGCACAAAAAGAAGCTGGACCGCCAGCATAAAAAAAACGATGACCCAGTAACCAGTCAATATTTTACGGTGCCATTTATCCGAATTCAGCGAGTCATTTGCTATAATAATGTAGATCCCCTACTTCTTAACCGATAATATAATAGTTCTAATTATAATGAATTTTAATGTTTTTTGCATCATATTTTTGCAATTTTCGACAAAGTTTGGAGTGGATTTTACAATCACCTCTCGTTCCCCATCTCACTAGACGGAAATGATCCACCGGTTGCCTGCTGAGTTATGATTTTACCACTACTAGGCGAAAGGAATCTACTATTGAAAAACCTAGTGGAGATCACGCCGCAGACGTGTCAGCCCCCACGTATATAATCATCTCCTGATCGGAAGAGTCTCGAATCTCCCCCGCTTGCAGCGGACCGGGCCGCTCTTATTTCAACTGGAAGTCATTTTTCCGCGAGCGAACGGACTCCGGCGCCTTTATGGGCGGACATCCCCCCCAAATGTACCTGCCGAAGTGGCGATAAGCGCGTTACGGTCCGTTAGCCCGGCTGGGTGTATCCCTTTCGGGTTAATAAAGGTTATAAGGTCCGTAAGGATCTGGAGGATGGATAGGATTAATCCCTTTGGCCCCATTTCTTCCAAAATATAAGGCTGGCCCCAGACAGTTATCGCTGCCTGGGGCCAGCCTTGTATTGCGTCCGTCATTCAACTGTCCTGTTCGATCAGTTGAATCCATTCATTATATTCACTCTGCAGCTTGGCATATTCCGCCTGAAGGCTGCGATGCTCCTGGGACAGCTTGTCCAGCTCTCCCTGCTGCATTTCAAACTGCGCCTGCACCAGCCGCAGTTGGCCCCGCGCCAGCTCGTAGCTCTCGCCGATTTCCGCAAGCTGCTCCCTTACCTCGCTATGCTCGCGGGTCATTGCGTCGGCCTCGGCTTCGGCCTTGCCGGCTTCCTGCTGCCAGACCTCAATTTCCTCGCGCAACTGCGCTTCCGTGCCGCTCCATTGCTGCTGGAGCTGCTGCAGCTCCTCAGCCTTGATCTTCCAGGACGCTTCAACCTCGCGTGTCTCGCGCAGCACTTCCTGCTGCTCCGCCGCAGCAGCAGCCGCTTCACGGCCAGCCTCGTACAGCTCCTCCAGACGCCGTGCGGCTTCCTCGCCTTCGGCCTCCAGCAGCTCGTATCTTTCCTTCAACTGCTCGCCTTCCTGCAGCACCTCGTCATACTGCGCGATAAGCTCCTCGTAACGCCCGCGCAGTGCCGCAAGCTCCCGGCGGGAGGCCTCAGCCTCTTCGCGCTGCCGCTGGCACTCAAGCTCCGCTTCAGCCCGCAATCCGGCCTCGCGGTCAAGCTGCTGCACCATTCCGTCCGCCTGGCCGCGCAGCGCCTCGATCTCACGCTGCGTCGCATAGGATTGCTCTTCGGCTTCCAGCAGCTTCGTCTCCAGCTCGCCGATATCTTCCATGTGCCTGCCCGCGAGCTCCTGCCAGTTCGCCGCTTCTTCCGCCGACTGGGCAAGCTCACTCTGCGCAGCAGCCAGGCTGCCCTTGGTTTCCTGCAGCGACTTGCGGAGCGCGTCAGCTTCCTCCTGCGTCAGCTCATAGCGCTGACGCAGCCCTTCCAGCTCGTCGCTGAGCAGCGCTCCCAGCTCGCTGGCAGATTGAAGCTCTTCCTGGACGCGGGTCAGGCTGCCCTTCGCTGCCTGAAGCGAATCACTCAGCGCAGACGATTCTTTCTGCGCCAGCTCATAACGCTGGCGCACCCCCTCCAGCTCCTCCGTCAGCTTCGTTCCCTGCTCCGCAGCGGAACGAAGCTCTTCCGTGAGCTGCTCCTCACGCTTCAGTACCGCTTCGTACTGCGCGAGCAGCGTCAGACGGGCATCCCGTTCGCCCTTAAGCCCGGCTTCCGCCGCACGCAGCCTGGACTGAAGCTGCCCGGTTCCGCCGCGCAGCTCGCCAAGCTGCTTCTCCATCTCCTGCACCTGCTGCTTATGCCGATGCTCCTGCGTACCCAGCGATTGCCGCAGCTCCTTGTTCTTCGTCTGCTCCTTTTGCAGCGTCTCACGCTCCTCAGTCAGCTCCTGCTCCAGCCGGGACTTCGTATCCGTCAGCTCCTTGCCGAGCACAGAGCGGACCTCGGCCAGCTCGCCTCCCAGCGATTCCCGGGTTTCCGACAGCTCCTGCTCCAGCCGGGACAACGCTTCCGCCTTCTCCGTTGCAAGTGTGTCACGGAGGGCTGCCAGCTCCTGCTGATGGGCCGCCTTCAGCTCTTCAAGCTCCTTCACCCGAGCTGCCTCAGCGTTCGCCAGCTCCTGCTGATGGCTGTCACGTGCGGCGGTCTGCTCCTGCTCGCTGGTCTCCCGCAGCAATAGCAGCTCCTCTTCACGCGCCTTCAGCTCTCCGCCAAGCTGCTCACGGGCAGCCGCCGCTGCCTGCTCTGCCTCCAGCAGCGCCTCGGTGCGGAGCTTGCGTTCCTGCTCCTGCATCTCCAGATGGAGCCTGCGCTCCTCTTCGGCGGCGGCAAGCAGCCGCGCCGCTTCTTCCTTGGCTGCTGCATCCAGCCGTTCATATTCTTCCTGCCGCTCCCGCTGCACCTCCAGGAGGCGCGACACCTCCACACGCAGCTCCGTGCGCTCTCCGGTGAGCATATTCAGCTCATTCTTAAAATCCTGGACCTGAATGGCCTGCTCCGCCATATGTACGGCTGCAAGCACCGCGATCCGGGGGGTGTCCAGTCTGGAATGGGATTTGGATATTGCACGCATGTGCTCGTCAACATAACGGGCGACCTGCTTCATATATTCAGTGCTGCTTCCAACAAGTTTATAGGAAGTGCCGTATATCTCCACGGCGACACGGGTCCGGTCCATAGCCACAGTTGTGCCCTCCTTTGTATGTGTGCGGATTCTAGTTGGTTTCCTGCTCCTATTGTAGCGTTATTTCTTGTGTTTTGCCAAAAAGCGTCTTCATTTGAATCCATTCTGCCGATATCCGCCGCACCACAGGAAGATGTGAAAAAAGCCGCAGCAGAATCCGTTTCTAAATGGATTCGCTGCGGCTTTGTACAATTCCTGCTATTTTCTCAATTCCGCGCCAAAAGTTTGCTGAAGTGCGGAAACGACCTTGTCATGCACCTCTACAACTTCCTCATCGGTCAGCGTATGGTCCGTATGGCGGTATAACAGCGAGATAGCTACGCTCTTTTTGCCGCTCTCCATCTTGCCGCCCGTATACACGTCGAACACCTGTACATTCTGCAGCAAAGTGCCGCCGTTCTCACGAATGGAGGCCAGCAGATGACCGGCAGGCACGGCGGAATCCACGACAACCGCGATATCCCGTTCCATTCCCGGGAAGCGCTGGAGCTCGGTGTACTGCAGACTGCTGCGGGCAGCATTATAGAGCGGCTCCAGCAGCAGCTCGGCTACATAAGTGTCCTCAAGATCCAGGTCCCGCTGCAATTCAGGATGCAACTGGCCCATAGTTCCAAGCTTCACGCGGCCTTCTTCGGCCAGCAAATATACGGAAGCGGAACGGCCCGGATGGTAGTTCTCCGGCGCGTCTCCTTCATAGACTATGCTGTCCGTAAGTCCAAGGTAGGCAAATACAGTCTCAAGTGCACCCTTCAGGTCGAAGAAATCCACCGGCTGTTCCGCTACATTCCACTGCTTGGACGCGCGGCTTCCGCTAAGCAGCAGACCAAGCACCGGCAATTCGCGCGGCTGGCGGGTAAGCTGCTCTTCTTCCGTGAAGAACACATTGCCCACTTCGAACAGCGCCAGATCGCTTTGGCGGCGGTTCGTGTTATAACGGGCAATATCCAGCAGTTGAGGAATAAGGGTGGTGCGGAGCACGCTGCGCTCCTCGCTCATCGGCATCGCCAGCTTCACGGCAAGCTTGCCATCGGCAAGTGCCGGGAACAGCTTGCTTTGCTCCGGCTGGATGAAGGAATACCCCATAACCTCCTGGTAACCTCCATGCGCCAGCAGACGCCGCAGCTCGCGGCGGAGGGCTTGCTGTCTTGTTAGCGCTCCCGGGGTGGTGACACCCTCGATCAGGGTGGTCGGGATGTTGTCGTATCCGTACAAACGGGCAACTTCCTCAATCAGATCCACATCATAGCTGATATCGCCCCGTCTGGTCGGCACCTGCACCTCGATAAGTCCCTGTGCGGCGTCTCCGCACTTGAAGTGCAGACGGCTGAACAGGGTTTTCACTTCCAGCAGGGAGAGATCCGTGCCCAGGTAACGGTTCAGCTTCTCCAGGGACAAGGTCAGTACTTTCTCCTTAGCAGCTCCGCTGCCCGCTTCCACAACCCCTTCGTACACCGTGCCTCCGGCATACTTGGCAATCAGGGCTGCCGCACGGTTCAACGCCGGAATTACGGAATTCGGATCAACTTCCTTCTCGAAGCGCAGGGACGCTTCGGAGCGCAGGCCCAGTTGCCGCGAGGTTTTGCGGACCGTTCCTCCGTCGAATTTGGCGGATTCCAAGACAATATTCACGGTTTCCCCGGTTACTTCGGTGTCCAGTCCGCCCATCACGCCTGCGAGCGCAACGGCCTTTGCTCCGTCGGCAATGACCAGCATTTGCGGCTCAAGCTTCCGCTCCTGACCGTCAAGCGTGGTCAGCAGCTCGCCTTCCCGTGCAAAACGCACACCCAGCGTACTTCCTTCCACTTTGTTGCCGTCGAAGGCGTGCAGCGGCTGTCCGTATTCCAGCATTACGTAGTTGGTAATGTCAACGATGTTGCTGATCGGGCGGATGCCCGCCGCCATCAGACGGTTCTGAATCCAGAGCGGGGATGGGGCAGGCTTCACTCCGGCAATGTAACGCACCGCATAATGCTTGCAGTATTCTTCGTTCTCAATCTTGACGGAGATGGAGCCTTTGGCTGAACCGCCCGTCTCCACAATATCTGCCGCCGGATTCGGCAGCTCCAGCTCACGGCCAAGAATCGCACTGACTTCATAAGCGGCCCCGATCATGCTGAGACAGTCGGAACGGTTCGGCGTCAGATCGAAATCAAGAACCGCATCATTCAGGCCCAGCACCTCCAGAATGCTCTGGCCGATTTCCGTGTTCTCGGGCAGGACGAGGATGCCTTCTTGCAGTTCCTTCGGCAACAGCTTGTCGTTCAGTCCCAGCTCTTTGGCCGAGCAGATCATGCCCTGCGACAATACGCCGCGCAGCTTGGCTTTCTTGATCTCCAGACCCGGCAGCTTTGCGCCCACCAAGGCTACTGGAACCTTCTGTCCTGCCGCCACATTTTTGGCTCCGCAGACAATCTGCAGTTCCTCTCCTTGACCGGCGTCAACGATGCAGACATTCAGCTTATCTGCGTCAGGATGTTTTTCTTTCGATTTCACGTAGCCGACGACAATCCCGGAAAGGCCTTTATTGCGGCGCTCCACACTGTCGATCTCGATGCCGGCGCTGGTGATTTTGTCTGCCAGCTCTTCTGCGGCTACACCCTCAAGCGATATATAGTCAGAGAGCCAGGAGGTTGATACTTTCATGTTCGCACACTTCCTTTTGTTTCAGATGTATTTATCTACGTGCCGGGTTTGCTTGCTGTACGGAGAGAGAACGCAGCGAGTAATTTTTAATTCTATTTTAAAAAGTCTCTGTTAATAGGGTCCCTGCGGGGAATGTTTGGACTTCCGGCCGCTGTTGTCTCCAGATTTCTTGATTTATACCGCTTGAAGCGGTGGAAATCCGGAGACAAAGGCGGACGCGTTCGCTCCTCCAGTTCCAAACTTCCCCTCCGGTCCATTTATTAACAGATTGTTAAAACATAATCAAAGTTCCTCGGGTAGCCGCGTCTGCCCGCCCAGCCCGCAACCCGCCAAAAATCTATATCCCCTTGAACTGCTTCACAAAAGCCATATCATTCGTGTAGAAATGGCGGATGTCGTCGATGCCGTATTTCAGCATCGCTATCCGCTCGACACCCATACCGAATGCGAAGCCGCTGTATTCAGCAGGATCGTAGCCGCCCATCTTCAGCACGTTCGGGTGAACCATGCCGGCGCCGAGGATTTCCAGCCAGCCGCTCTGCTTGCACAGACGGCAGCCGTCCCCGCCGCATTTGAAGCAGCTCACGTCCACCTCCACGCTCGGCTCAGTGAACGGGAAGAAGCTTGGACGCAGGCGGATGCCTGTCTTTGGTCCGAACATTTCTTTGACGAACTGCTGCAGTGTACCCTTCAGGTCGCTCATACGGATATTACGTCCAATCACCAGACCTTCAATCTGATGGAATTGGAACGAGTGGGTTGCATCGTCATCATCGCGGCGGAACACCTTGCCCGGGCAGATGATTTTAACCGGCGTTTCGCCCTCCATCGCCTGCATGGTGCGGATCTGCACCGGAGAGGTCTGTGTGCGCATCAGGATATCCTCCGTTATATAGAAGGAATCCTGCATATCGCGGGCCGGATGGTTCTTCGGCAGATTGAGCGCTTCGAAGTTATAATAATCCGTTTCGACTTCAGGGCCTTCCGCCACCCGGTAGCCCATGCCGATGAAAATATCCTCAATCTCCTGCACGACCCGGCTCAGAGGGTGAATTCCCCCTTGCGCCAGACCGCGGCCCGGCAGGGTTACGTCTACTTTTTCCGCGTTCAGGCGGTTTAGTGTCTCCTGCTGCTGGAACACCTCCTGCTTCGCGCCGATAATCTCCTCAATAGCGCTCCGCACCAGATTCGCCACCTGGCCGATCACCGGGCGCTCCTCTGCACTGAGTCCGCCCATTCCGCGCAGAACCTCTGTAAGCTCGCCTTTTTTACCTAAGTACTTTACACGCAAATCATTCAGAACCTGCGGATCACTAACCTCCTGCAGCTTCGCCAACGCTTCGACCTTCAGTGCTTCAAGCTTTTCTTTCATGGTCGTGTACTGCCCCCTTATCATGTCATGTGCAACAAAAAAAGGCCTTTCCTCCCGGTAAGGGACGAAAAGACCGTGGTACCACCCTTGTTAGACAAGCCCTGTGCCGCATCCCTTAAGCGCATTATTCCCCTTATGGCATGACGAAGACCCGTCTCACTTTAACAGAAATAACGGTCTGCGGCCGGTTTCCCCTACGCGCCCCTTCAAGGAAATCTTGAACGAACTTCAGGGAACTGCTCCGGAGTGAACTTCGGCAGCTCTGCTCTCCCAGAAACGCTCTCAATCTGCGGCGTCTCCTCCCTGTAGGCCAGGCACTGCGTACTTTTCTCCATCACTGCATTTCACTGGATGCTGCTGGATAACCTGTATCTTCTGCTTAAGAAGATATGTCAATTTATTATATGCAAAATCATCCGTTTTGACAAGCCGGGCTAAATTTAGGCCAATTTTTATCTTCCTTTAAGCTTCCTTTAAGCTTCACAGCGCTTTTCAGGAGGTTTTTTCAGCTAACGCTCAGCGGAATTTGATATTTTTCCTTATTAGTAAAGCCTGGCTGTCCCCAGTTCCTGCGGCAGCTCTCCTGATGGCAAAGGCTTTTATACAGGGAGGGAAATTCATGCACAAACGAAGCAAGGCCTATGTTCTGCTATTGCTCAGCACATTTGCCGTCAGTCCGATTGCCGGGCCTGCGGTTTATACCGCAACGGCTGCTGCATCCACGGCCACAACAACTGCTGCTGTAACGGAGACCTCAACACTCGCCAAGCTCAGCGCTATCAAACTCGGAACCACACTTAGCGTGAAGCTGAGCAATGTGGGGATTTTCAGCCAATCGGGCGGAAATATCCTTACTTATACGCTGACCTATGCCAACACGGCGAATAGCAGCGTCAACATGGTCAATTACTTCTCCAAAGTGGCGGCTCCCGGGGGAAACCTCATCAAAGGAGTTGCCGTAAGCGCCGATGCCCCGAAGAAAAAAATCGCCGCAGGCGAGAGCACCAGCATTACATATTATGCAAATATCGGAACCGCCACATCGGTAAAAGGGCTCAAAATCAACATGTACGGCTGGAATTTCAGCGCAGCCAATTTCGAGCAGCGGATTGGTACGTTTACCGTTCCTAGCAATTACTCAGTCTCCGCCCTTCCGGGGGAGAGCAAAAAAGTGGAACTCAGCAGCATGCCTGTCACAACCAAAGCCGAATCCCTGCAAATATACAAATATAACGGCAAGGTCTACGCCAAGGTGGGAATCAGCCTGACCAATCTGGCGACAAAGGTGCTGACTGATCCGGGCTACAGCTTATACCTGAAATCCTCGGGAGGGTCTATCTTCACCCTGGCACTGGATGAGAGCAGTTCGGAGTACAAGATCCAGCCGCAGGAAAAGAAAACGTTATACTATATGACCGAAATTCCGGCCTATATGAATTTGACCAACATGACACTGCAGATCGCCAAGCTGGATGAGACGCTCAAGCTGACTCTTCCGGTGGCTTCCTATGCCCTTCCTGCCGCGAAAACCGCCGATTTCACTGTAGCCGCAGGCTACACCAAGAAGGTGTCGGTCAGCAGCAATATTGTGGATATGCAGCTTCTCAAGGCGAATGTGTACGCGGAGAATGAGAACGGGATATGGACCTATCAGTTCCGGGTTAAAAATACCGGCAGCAAAGCGGTCACCTTGCCAGCCTATGAGCTTACGGTCAAGTCGAAGGAAGGCTATGCCTTCCCTGTTACAACAACGGCTTTTGCCAGCCTGACGCTGAAGCCGCTGGAGGAAAAGCTGATCACGCTCAGCGCAAGCATTCCGCTCACACTCGCACAGGATAAACTGGAGCTGCAAATGATTGCACCTGCCAGTAGCGGCGATACGAATAAGCTCATCCTTCCGGTCGCCTATTTCAAAATCCCCTACACGCTGGAAAGCGACACTCATGTGCTCTCAGAAAATAGTGTGACGAACAATTACGGCACCTTTGGCGTCACGCTCCAGTCTCTCCTGCGTCTGCCTTGGGGCAATGAGGATCTGGTGCAGGCGAAGCTGAACATCCGCAACTCCACCTCCAAAACAATAACGCTGCCCAAGCTGAGCGGAATTCTCAAGGTGGACCAGAATGACCTGACCTCTTCTTCACAGCTTGTCATCGACAATGATACGACCACACTTGCGCCTGGTGCGAGTGTTCAGGTTACTGTACTGGCCCATGTTCCGTACACTCTGGATTTCAGTCAGACCAAGATTATTCTTCAGGAGACAAGCGGTGAGAATGTATCCCCATTCCTAACACTCGGCACAACTGACGGAGCTGTAACCAGCATTGCTCCGCTTGCAGAAGGCAAAGCCTTCAGTATTGCCACGACCGGTAAAAAAGCAAGTGTACAGGAGCGCCTGACTACCGTCTATAAAGGCAGCAGCTCCAAGCTCATCTATAGTGAAATTGAAATGAACAGCGAAGAAACGCGTCAAGCGGATCTGTCACGATTGTATGCCCAATTTAAAACAGCCGACGGACAGTATTTCGAAGCTACAGCCAACCAGTCGGAGCTGTCGACCAGTCCTAAAGGCAAGACGCTGATCACCTTTTGGGCCAAAGTGCCGGCCACCGTCGATACCTCCAGCCTGCAGCTCTATGTAGGCCAGGGCATTGCCGAGGGCAAGCTTACCAGTGCGGGAACGGCGGCCACCGCGTACGTGAACACCGCTGCTATTCCGTTGGCTGTCACGGATGTGGCAGCACAGACAAGTCTCAGCAACATCACTATGTTCCCGTACACGCTGGCGATTTCCAATTCAACAGGCAGTATTACTGCGGGAAGCAGCAATTTTACGCTGGCGGTCAACTATATTTTATCCCAGGATACGTCCTATCAGATGGGTACCTACGGGCATAAGCTCATCCTGCATATCAGCGATCCGTTTGGACAGTACTTTGAGAAATCGCTGACCCTCGGGACCGACCTGACTGCCGGAACTTACACAACGTATACCACGACCTTCAGCAGCAATCTGTACCAGACCCTGGGAGGCGGCAATTACACCCTCACACTATACGACGAGTTCCAGGGGCAGCGGATCGCCTTGGGCAGCCAGGTCTATAACATTGATGTGACGGCAAAAGCAACGGCCACCCCAACAGCTACGGCGACGGCAACTCCAGCAGCTCCAGCAGCTCCAACAGTTACGCCAACTCCAACGGCAACGCCAGAGGCAACAGCAGCACCAGCACCTTCATCATCCGCTTCCCCGGCAGCCGGGGCTGACGGCAGCTAAAAGGTTGCTCAAGCAAGCGGAGTTTAACTCTCAATAAATGAACCACTCTGCCTTTTATATTGAAGCAAGATGGAGGATCAGAATGAACAAGAAGAACAAAATAATTATCGCCTCAAGCGTCGTTGTCGTTGCTATCGCGGGTATTCTTGCCTATGTCCTATGGCCTGACCAGAGCAAAGAGGTTAATGCAGCTCCGCTGAATACGGCCACCGTGACTAAAGGAAATATTCTGGTCGGGGTATCGGGTTCCGGGTCCGTTTCAGCGATTAACAGTGAGAGCATCCGTACCAAGGAAGCCGGAGAAGTCGATAAGGTTAGGGTTAAGAAGGGCGATGTCGTTAAAAAAGGGGCCGTCCTCATCACCTTTGTAGCCGCAGATCTAAGCGACAAGCTCAAAGAAGCGAATAAAGCACTGGCAAATCTGAAGACAGAGCTGGAAAACAAACAGGAAAATTACAAAACGCTGGCGATGAACAATGCTACGGACGATGAGTTGGAGTCGGCAAAAACGGCTATCGCCAAAGCAAACAGCGATATCCAGGACCAGCAGGATTCCATCGCGGATATCCAGGACGATATGGTTCCTCCCGACCCGTTAACCGCTCCAATGGACGGCACCATTACCGCAGTGAACATTACCGACGGGGAACAGGCGCAGAACGGCTCCGAGCTGATCACCATGACGGATTATGTCAATCTGAGTGTAACCGTTCAGGTCGATGAGCTGGATATTCCGAAGGTCAAGCTGAATCAGGCGGCTACCATTACATTGGATGCCCTTGAGGATAAGGAGTTCTCCGGCAAAGTCATTGATATCGCCAAAGAAGGCACCTCCTCAAACGGGGTCTCCCTGTTCAACGTTACAGTGGGCCTCGGTAAGTCGGATGGCGTGCTTGTCGGCATGTCAGCGGAAGTTGCTATTACCATTGAGCAGAAAAACGATGTGCTGACCGTGCCTCTCGAAGCGGTCACGGAAGTGAACGGCAAGTATTTCGTAGCCGTGCCGGCAGCATCGGCAGACAACAGTGCCGCAGGAAATGCGGGCAGTGGGCAAGCGGCTGGCGGAAAGTCGGCTGAGAGCCAAGCGCCTAGCGGACAAAGCGCTGATGACCAGTCCGCGAAAGGCCAAGCGGCCGGGGGGCAAGGTGCTGAAGGCCAGTCGGCGGAAGGCCAGCAAGCCGGGGAACCGCCTGCCCAAAGCCAGGCGGCAGATGGGCAAGCATCCGGCAGACAGCCCGCAGCAGGCCAGGGCCCCGACGGGCAAGCGGCTGGCGGCGGACAGATGCCCGGCGGCGGGTTCCCGGGTGGTGAAGCGGGCGGCCGGGGTGGCATGGCTTCAGGCTACGGCCAAGGCGGCGGCAGAAGCGGTGCAGGCTTCGGTCAAGCGGGCGGCAGAAGCGCTACAGGCACAGCCTCCGGCCAGAAGCGGGTTGCGGTTGAAGTCGGCATCCACGACGAGAGCAGCATTGAAATTGTCAGCGGGCTAAACGAAGGCGATGAAGTGATTATTCCTACCGTGATTTCGACAAAAACGTCCTCTGAAACGCAGACTCCGGCCGGCGGCATGGGCAGCGGGTTCGGCGGCGGAGGTATGGGCGGCGGCATGTCCGGCGGGGGCGGCGGATTTTCCGGTGGCGGCGGTGGTGCTCCCGCAGGCGGAGGTGGCGGCCGATGAGTTCCGCAGATCCGCTCATCCGGGTTGAGAACATGGTTCACCGCTATACTATGGCCGGAGAAACAATGACCATCCTTAAAGGGCTGTCCTTTACCATTGATTACGGCGAATTTGTAGCGATTATCGGACCATCCGGCTCCGGCAAGTCCACCTTGATGAATATGCTGGGCTGTCTGGACGTTGCGGGTGAAGGGGATTACTTCCTGGACGGCCAGGAAATCCGCAAGCTGTCGGATAATAAGCTGGCGCAGATCCGCAATGAGAAGATCGGCTTTATCTTTCAGAACTTCAATCTGCTTCCCAAGCTGTCCGCTATAGAAAATGTAGAGCTTCCGCTAATCTACCGCAAAATGCCGCACCGGGAGCGGCGGGAGGTGGCCCGGAATTCACTGGTCCGGGTAGGACTGGAAGAGCGGATGCACCACCGCCCCTCTGAATTGTCAGGCGGGCAGCAGCAGCGGGTCGCCATTGCCAGGGCGCTGGCGGGGGCCCCTCCGATTCTGCTTGCCGACGAGCCAACCGGAGCGCTGGACACCAAGACCGGACAGGAGGTCCTCCAAATGATCCGCGAGCTTAACGAACAGGGCCACACCATTATTCTGATCACACATGATCTGGAGATCGCCCAGCAAGCCAAGCGGATCATCCGCATTCAGGACGGCAATCTCGTAGAGGACCGGAGGAATGTCTGAATGATGCTTTTTCAAAGCATGAACATGGCTATCAAAAGTATTCTCAGCAGTAAAATAAGGGCCTTCCTTACGATGCTTGGAATCATTATCGGCGTATCCTCCGTCATTGCGCTGGTATCCATTGGTCAAGGAACCACCTCACAGATTACCGAATCCCTGAATTCCCTCGGAACCAATCAATTGACGGTTAACATTATGGGCCGGGGCGCCACCACCTCGCTGACCTATGAGGAAGCCTTGGCACTGGGCGACATTGAGGGTGTGGACGGCGTATCACCTGTAATCAGCGGCAACGTGACCGCCAAGAACGGAACGGAGAATACGACTGTATCCATTGAGGGAATTACACCCGCTTATGAGGATGTGCAGGACTTTCATGTACAGTCCGGCCGCTTCCTGCTTGATATCGACACAGAGTACCGGCAAAAGGTCGCTCTTATCGGCTCGGACACAGCGGAAACGTTGTTCGGCACCGATGATCCTGTAGGTCAAAAGGTACAGCTAAACGGAAGAAGCTTCAAAATTGTCGGGCTGCTGGAATCGAAAGGCTCCAGTCTGGGAGGGTCCAATGACGAGAAAATTCTGATTCCCATCTCTACGGCTGAACGGTTCCTGCAAAGCAAAGGCGTTCGCTCCATCACCATAACCACCACCTCTGCGGATAATGTGACCGTGGTAAAAACAAAGCTGGAAGCTGCGCTGGATGCAAAATTCAACTCCGCCGACAACTCCTACTCCGTCTTCGATGCCCAGGAAATGCTGGAGACCGTGTCCTCAACCAGCGATACACTGTCAATGGCACTGGGCGGAATTGCCGGGATTTCCCTCCTTGTAGGCGGCATCGGCATCATGAACATCATGATTGTCTCCGTCAATGAACGGACGCGGGAGATCGGGATTCGCAAAGCTATCGGCGCCAAAAAAATCAATATCCTGATGCAGTTCATGATCGAGTCTATTGTCCTAAGCGGATTCGGGGGACTCCTTGGCGTCGGCTTGGGCCTGGGAATCAGTTGGGCCGTTGGGAACTATACTTCAATGAATGTGGCAACCTCCTGGAACATGGTAATTATCTCCTTCCTGTTCTCCTTGTTTATCGGTGTTGTATTTGGAATGATGCCGGCGAATAAAGCAGCAAGAATGCGGCCGATTTATGCACTCCGAAGCGAATAACACCTGCAGTTCCTAACTTTTTGAACTATTAAAAGCGTTAAGCCGCAAGCCTCCTGACACTTGGAGGCTTGCGGCTTTTTGGACATGCAAAGGCAAGCGTTCGCATAGCCCTGCAAACTAACCGCATAGACGGGCAAAGCTCACCCCTGCCCGAGGGTTATTTTCTTCCATAAATGACTGCTTCCTGCAGAACTGCATCCCGGGACCTAGCATGTACGGATTATTGCTGCAGGCGGGTATTCGTTTACAGAAAAGTTGGGTAATAGGACTCAAGGGTAGGAATTCATAAGGTAGTAGGTCCCGGATCTGACTCCGCAGGTTTACGTATACAGCAATGAGATCACTTATAAGTTCTATGCGGGGGTGGATGACAGTGGCAGGTTTTACCGAGGTCAAAAGCACACGATTAATTCTTTTATTCGCTGCCAGCTCCGTGCTTCTCGTCGGCATCAGCATCGGTTCGCTGCTCTATCTAAATTATACGATGAACAAATTGTCGGCTTCCCTATATAACGATGTCTACCAGAACTCCGAGCTGATCCTGAACGCTGACCGGGACCTGTACCAGGCTGCACTTGCGCTTCATACGGCAATGGACGGGGAGATCACCAGTGAGCAGCGCAGCCAGCTATCCCGGGAATTCGAGGAGAACAATGCACAGGCGAGGCAGCGGCTTGGCATGGTCAGCCACAATGTTACCTCTGTAAAGAGCACACTTAATGGAATGAAGCAGAGCGGGCGTCTGCTCGAAGAGCTGAAGAATACGCTGGACAGCTTTGACGGCTCCTTCAAGACCTGGTCGGACACAGGCCGGAGCCTCATCTCGCAGCAGGTGCAGAGCGGCTCAAGACCGGTTCCCTTCCCGGCACTGCAAACCAATGCCCTGCTGAACGGGGTACGGGAGCATCTGGACAAAGCCGAGCAGTTGATTGACAGCTATGCCCGGCAGATTACCCTGGAGTTCAGGAATCAAAAAAGCTCAATGTTCGCCCTGTATTCCCTATTCCTGGTCCTGCTCGTTTTGGTCATTATTTATCTCAGCCGCAAGCTGATTTCACTGCAAAATAAAATGCTGGAGGAGAAATCCCTGCACCAATTGATCGGGGAGACCATGTCAGACTTTATTATTTTGACCGACCCTGACGGAGTAATTATGTATGCTTCACCTTCGCATGCCAGCGTGCTGGGCTATATTCCAGGCAAAGGTTCTCCGCTCTCCAACTATATCCGTGAGGCGGAAATCGCTTGGATGAAGCTTACAAATGTAGTACAGGCCGCTACGCGGATTTCCGAGCTGCGCATGCGTTCGGCCGAAGGACACTGGGTATGGCTGGAAACGAAGATAACCCTCATTGGTGGCAGCCAGGCAGTTCCGGCGCAATTTATGCTGGTATCCCGCGAGATTACACAGCGCAAGCAGAATGAGGAGCGCCTCCACAAGATGGCCTTTTATGACCACTTGACCGCCATTCCCAACAGGGCCCATTTCAAAATGTACATGGAGAACCTGATCGGCCAGCCGGAGGAGCACAGACAAGCTATTGCGCTCGCCCTGCTCGATTGCGACCGGTTCAAGCAACTCAACGACACACTGGGTCATCTGGCAGGAGATGAATTCCTCCAATTGCTCTCCCGCGAGCTGCTGCAGACTGTGAAGGGCTTCGGCCAGGCTTTCCGCATTGGCGGGGATGAATTCGCCGTGGTACTGCACCGCTTCACCACTCCACAGATGCTAAGTGAAATATTGGACCGCCTGCTGCAATTGTTCAATCAATCATGGTCCATTCATCAAGGAGCCAGCTTCCACAGCACAGCCAGCATTGGTGTAGCGCTGTATCCGCAGCACGGCAGCAATATCAATGAGCTGCTCCGGGCCGCCGATCTCGCGATGTACCGCTCCAAAAAACATGGCGGCAATGAAGTCAATCTGTACAGTGAGCTTATACATGAAGAATACTCCGAGCCTCCTAGACCATAGCCGCTCATTGGGATGGCTACAAGAAAAGGCTGTTCTATTGAGGTCGACGCCAACAGCGGCGACCCTCAGAACAGCCTCTTGTCTATTTAACTAGTCATCTGCAGGGGATCATCTGCATTGCCGCCGTTCTCCTGCCCGCGGTCGCGTACCAGCACTCTGATAAGCTCCGCACTGCCGGAGCAATCAATGAAACGGTCGCCGCTGCCGTCCTTCTCCTCCCAGTCGCCCAGCCGTAAAATGTAACCGACCTTGTCTGTCTCAGGAAGCACTTCAACCCGCGCCACCGCATGTCCATCCTCCATGTGCCTGAAGTCGCATTGTCCGTCCTGAATGCCTGTACCCCACACCCAAAGATTCCAGCCCCGGTAATCACCGTCCGGACGGTCATAGTGAATCTCAATAATCTTGGCTCTGGGCAAAGGCTCGCCGTATTTATCATACAGCACCATCATTGACAAGCCTTCAACCTGCACCTCATGACTCTCAGCCTGACGGAAGGCATCTGTCCCGGCACGGGTGTGATCAACTACGATGTTCCAGCAGCCGCCCGTTGCAGGGAGAGTGTGTGTAACGGGTCCCGGGTTGGCATTAAAAATCACCACGATATTGTTCCACGGATCACCGCCTGCATGATCCTTCAGCAGGTAAGAGACCACCCCGCCGTCACAGCGGAGAAATTCCAGCGAACGCTCAATTTCCAGGCGCCCATGCAGCCGGAAGGCCGGATGCGACTTACGCAGCTCAATAAGCCCCTTGTAATATTGAAAAACAGGACTGAACATTCTTTTATTCTCCCAGCGGATCGCGTTGATCACATCCGGGCTGCGGTAGCTGTTATGGTCGCCATATTTGCTGCGCAGGAATTCATCCCCCGCCTGCATAAACGGAATGCCCTGCGAGGTCAAAATAATCCCGCTTGCCAGCAATGAACGGCGCACCGTCTCATCACTGAGAATGTCCTGCGGATCAAGCGCGGCATAAGGATTGGCTGCGGCAACCGCGGCCTCCAAATCGCCGCCGTTCTTCAGCCTTCCATTCTCCAGCTCCGGCAGCCCGGCCTCCCGCAGCAGGCCTTGCGTAGCAAGCACCTTATCCCACAGGTTCAAATTATCGTGGGCGGTAATGTAGTTCACCGTCTCCACAGGTGAATCGGTAAACTCATGGATCGCACCCTTGATTCCCGAGGCAACCGCACCTTCTTTGCCATATTCTCCGGTTGCGAAGCCCTTGCCCCAGCCATCGCTGTCGCCCTTGATTGCTGACCGGAAGTTATCGTTGAAGACCGCATATCCTTTGCCCCGCTGCACACCCTTGAGCGTTTGGGTTGCCAGCGGCGAGTCTCCTCCCGTCCAGGGTTCACCGTAGATTAACATGCCCCCGTTAATCTCCAGACGCAGCTCTTCGGTAATTTCACGCATCGTTACGCTGTCGATAAGCCCCATAAGGTCAAACCGGAAACCGTCAATATGATATTCAGCAGCCCAGTAGGCCAAGGAATCCTTAATATATTTGCGCACCATCGGCCGTTCAGTGGCAAGCTCATTGCCGACACCCGAGCCGTTGGACAGTTTTCCATGATAGTCGTGACGGTAGAAATAATCCGGCACCAGAGGCTGAAACGGCCCCTTCTCCACGGAATACGTATGGTTGTACACCACATCCATAATCACCGAAATCCCCCGGCTGTGCAGCGCTTGCACCATTTCCTTCATTTCACGGATACGGGTTCCGGGATCAGAGGGATTGGTGCTGTAAGAGCCTTCGGGCACATTATAATGCTGCGGATCATACCCCCAGTTATATTCCGTGAAAATGGACCCGGCACCGCTCTTACCGCCCGCTCTCAATTCATCTACAGTCTGAAAATCGAAAACCGGCAGCAGGTGCACATGGGTAATTCCCAGCTCCGCCAAATGATCAATGCCTAGCAGATGCCCCGCGGAATCCCGCAGACCGTCTTCGGTAAAAGCCTTGAATTTCCCTCTGTGCTGCATTCCCGAGCGCTCATCTGCCGAGAAGTCACGCACATGCAGCTCATAAATGACAGCATCGGCGGGATGCGCCAGAACAGGGGAAACATCCTCGCCCCAGCCCGCAGGATCGGTATCGCGCAGATCAATAATCGCGGACCGCATGCCATTTGCCGATACCGCTTTGGCATAAGGGTCAGCAGCTTCTTCCAGCGTACCGTCGGCAAAAACACTCCGGTACATGTAGTATTTGCCCTTCATATCGCCGGAGAGCCGCGCCAGCCACACGCCGCCTTCCTGCCGCAGCATATTTACAATCCGTCCGCTGTCCCTGAAATGGGAGCCTGCTCCCGCTTCACCGTTCCCTCCGGTTTCATATAATACCAGCGACACGGTAAATGCGGTGGGCGCCCAGACTTTAAAAAGGCTGTATGCCGTTGTGTAAGTTAAGCCCAGGTCTTTTCCGTCATAGGTCTCTATCACTGTCTCTGCATTTATATAATTGCTGCTCATTCAATTCACCATCCTAGTGCTCCCGTCAGACTGCCGGAAGACGATCACTTATTAATACCCAACTATTTCCACTTAATAGACAAATAATACTTGCATAGCTTTGTAAGCGATAAATAAGGACGTACCCTATTATATGTAACCGTATGTTCACATGTCTGGGTCCAAAAACAGATTCTGCTGTCCTCTCCTCTTTTATCGGCAGGAAGGTTCCACCAGTTAAGCTTGCAAAGGGAAAGCAGCTAGTCTATCGAAAGTATAGTATACCCTTCTATGAACCGGATAGCCACTGTAAACCTTTACGCACAAAAAAACAGCCCCCCGGAGGAGGCCGCAACATAGTAGTTGGAAAAGTAAACTTGCTTAAGCGGAGTAAAACTGGCGGTACAAAAATTAATTCACGCTGCTCTTCACCAGTGCAGCTACTTCTTCGGCGGTCCCGAGCTGGAGCGCCTTCGCGGCCATTTCCTTCATTTCGGCTGCAGACAGCTTGGCAATCTGGCTGCGGGCCGGCAGAATGGAAGTGGCGCTCATGCTGAATTCATCCAGGCCAAGGCCCAGCAGCAGCGGAATTGCAGTGCTGTCCCCAGCCATTTCGCCGCACATGCCGGTCCATTTGCCTTGCGAATGGGCAGCGTCGATCACGATTTTGACCAGACGCAGAATGGCCGGATTGTATGGCTGATACAGGTAGGACACCTGTTCATTCATACGGTCGGCAGCCATTGTATATTGGATAAGGTCATTGGTTCCAATACTGAAGAAATCGACTTCCTTAGCGAACTGGTCTGCCAGCACAGCCGTGGATGGAATTTCCACCATGATGCCGAGCTGAATGCTCTCCGACACTTCCTGGCCTTCTTCGCGGAGCTTGGCCTTCTCTTCCAGCAGCAGATCACGCGCCGCACGGAATTCGCCAAGCGTAGCGATCATCGGGAACATAATGCGCAGATCGCCGTGCGCACTTGCTCTCAGCAAAGCGCGCAACTGCGTACGGAAAATATCCTGACGATCCAGACACAGCCGGATCGCGCGGAAGCCCAGGAACGGGTTCATTTCCTTCGGCAGCTCCAGGTATGGCAGCTCCTTGTCGCCGCCGATGTCCAGCGTGCGCACTACAACCGGCTTGCCCTTCATGTTCTCCAGTACAGTGCGGTACGCATTGTACTGAATTTCTTCGGAAGGCAGCTTGTCGCGGCCCATATAGAGGAACTCGGTGCGGTAGAGGCCTACGGCTTCGCCGCCGTTCTCAATTACGCCGTTCACATCGTTTGGTGTGCCGATGTTGGCGGCCAGCTCTACATGCTTGCCGTCAGCGGATACCGTCGGCTCATCGCGGAGCTTTTTCCACTCGGCGATTTGCAGATTGTACGCTTCCTGCTTGGCTTTGTACTCTGCAACTTCCGCATCGCTGGGGCTGATCAGCACATCGCCGCTCAGACCGTCGACAATGACCAGATCGCCAGCTTTGACCTCGGACAGTACATTCTTGGTACCGACTACCGCAGGAATTTCCAGCGAACGGGCCATGATTGCCGAGTGTGAGGTGCGTCCGCCGATATTCGTCGTGAAGCCCTTGACGAAGTTGCGGTTCAACTGTGCTGTATCCGAAGGCGTCAAATCCTGCGCGATGACAATGACTTCCTCGCTGATCTCGGCAGGACTGACATAATGAATGCCCAGCAGATGGTTCATCACACGTTTGGTCACATCGCGCATATCGGCTGCGCGCTCCTGCAGGTACGCGCTTTTCATATTTTCGAACATTTCAATAAACTGAGACGCTACTTCATTTAAGGCGTAGTCCGCATTTACCGATTCCTCACGGATTTTGTCCATCACGGGACTGATCAGCTCAGGATCTTCGAGAATAAGCAGATGGGATTCAAAAATCTCCGCTTTCTTCTCGCCCAGCTCAGCCAGTGTGCGTTCCTTGATGCTTTGCAGCTCCGCCTTGGACTTATGCAAAGCGGCATTCAGCTTGGCAAGCTCAGCTTCCACATCAGTGACCGCAGATTTTGTAATGGTATAATCCGGATGTTCCAGGATAAAGGCACGGGCTACTGCAATACCTGCCGAAGCCGCGATTCCTGAAATTTTACTCATGGAGCTCTCCCAGCCCTTCTTTGACCATCACATCCTGCAGTGCGGACAGTGCTTCAGTTTCTTCACTGCCTTCAGTAATCAGAGTCAGCGTGTCTCCAGCTTCAAGGCCCAGAGACAAGACGCCAAGGATGGATTTCAGAGTTACCTTTTTGCCTTTGGCTTCTGCGAAAGATTCGGTGCTCTTGAATTTGGTAGCTGTATTTACCAGCGCTGTTGCAGGGCGTGCGTGAATTCCGTCTTCGTCAATAATTCTGAATGTTTTTTGCATAATATAATCCAACTCGCTTTCTATTATTTAGGATTGTAATTTATGGTAAAGGGCAGCGTTCCCTTCATTATAAGGGAAGCGCTGCACCATTGCACATTTAGCGGATGGTGATGATATCCTTGTCGCCGATAGACACTTTCCCCGGCTTATTCAAGGTAACGGAAGACCCTTCAGGCAGATTGGAGAAGATCACCGGAGAAATCACGGAAGGCGCATGGGCCTTGACATATTCCAGATCAACCTCCATAATCGGCTGCCCGGCGGCTACCAGATCGCCTTCTTCGACCAGAACCGTGAACCCTTGCCCCTTGAGCTTAACGGTGTTCACACCGATATGCACCAGCACTTCCTTGCCGCCGTCCGACATGATGCCGGCAGCATGCTTGCTTGGGAACACGTTGAACACTTTACCGTATACCGGTGAAGCAATCTTGCCGTCGTCAGACAGGAAGGCAAAGCCGTCGCCGGTCATCTTCTGCGAGAAGACCGCATCCGGTACTTCCGTGATCTCAAGCAGCTCGCCGTTAACCGGGGAGACGATATCTTCAGCGATAATGGCCGCGCCCTGTTCACCTGATTGCTTCTCAAGCTCCGGCTGCGGGGCAACTGGCGCGGCGGCTGGCGTTCTGCCGTTCATCACATCTTGAATCTGCGACTTAATCGTATCGGAACGTGTTCCGAAAATCGCTTGAACGTTGTTGCCGACTTCGAGTACGCCGGAAGCGCCCAGCTTCTTCAGGCGGCCCTTATCCACGCCTGCTTTATCTTTAACCTCGACGCGAAGGCGTGTAATACAAGCATCGAGATGCGCAATGTTCTCTTTGCCGCCTAGCGCGGAGAGAATGTTGCGCGGCAGGTCGTCGCCGCTTGTTGAGACACTCTCTGTGCTGCTCTCTTCCACATCGGCCTCCGGATCTTCACGTCCCGGAGTTCTAAGGTTGAACTTGCGGATAACGAAGCGGAATCCGAAGTAGTAGATGACCGCAAGCACCAGCCCTACCGGAATGACCAGCCACCAGGCTGTCCGGTTCGGAATTACACCGAAGAGCACATAGTCGATGAACCCGCCGGAGAAGGTCATCCCGATTTTGACATTAAGGATATGCATGGTCATGAAGGACAGACCCGCAAATACAGCATGCACTGCGAACAGCAGCGGGGCCACGAACAGGAATGAGAATTCCAGCGGCTCAGTAATCCCTGTAAGGAAGGAAGTAAGCGCTGCGGATATCATCAAGCTGCCGACAACCCGTTTGTTCTCAGGTCTGGCTTCGTGATAGATGGCCAGTGCCGCTGCCGGCAGACCGAACATCATGAACGGATATTTACCGGTTGTGAAGGTACCCGCTGTAAATGTAACACCGTCGCGAAGCTGCTGCATGAAGATCCGCTGGTCCCCGCGGACCAGGTCTCCGGCTTTGTCAACATAACTTCCGAATTCATACCAGAACGGGGAATAGAAGATGTGATGCAGACCGAACGGAATCAGGGAACGCTCTATAACCCCGAAGATAAAGGCTGACAGCGTCAGATTCGTATCAATCATACTCTGCGATACATAGTTCAGACCGTGCTGAATCGGCGGCCAGACAAGTGTCAGCACAAGGCCAAGGATCAGGGAAGTCACTGCTGTCATAATCGGAACAAAACGTTTACCTGCAAAGAAGCCAAGATAGGATGGCAGCTCTATGCGGAAGAACCTTTTGTACATGGACGCAGCCAAAATCCCGACCAGAATACCGCCGAATACGCCGGTCTGCAGGGTGGGAATCCCCAAGACGCTGGCATAGGCAAAATCCTGCTTGCTCAGCACCCATTCATTGATGCCGAGCACGGTTCCCATAGTTACGTTCATTACGAGGAACCCGATGATTGCCGCAAGTCCCGCAACCCCCTCACCACCGGCAAGCCCGATGGCTACCCCTACCGCGAAGAGCAGTGATAAGTTGCTAAAAACAATTTGTCCCGAATTCATTAACACATTGGCAATAGCTTGAACCACATTATTTTCCAGTGCCGGGACATATTGCAGGAAATCGGGGTTAACCAGCATGTTGCCGATCCCAAGCAGCAACCCTGCGGCGGGAAGAATGGCCACTGGCAGCATCAGCGCTTTACCGACCCGCTGCAGCACGCCAAACAGCTTTTTGAACATTAGAGCCACTCCTTTAACATTATTCTCCACTCAAACAGAAGCCAAAAAAGGCATGAGCAACACAATATAAAGGATGTTCCTCTAACATAAGGTTAGAATACCCCGACTTGGGGCTGAACAACCAAAATACTGTAAATCACTCATGCCTGATCGTATCAGTTACACGCTTTGTATTCTGTTGTGCTTATTAACAGGGATCATTGTAGCACCGTTCATTTGAACATGCAAGAAAAAAATATCCGCACAAACAGAGGGCTTCACTTGCCAGTCTGCATATCCGCTTCATCCTCTTTTTTCTGGGCGAGGCGCTGCAGGTGAATTGTCAGGTAGCTTACCTCTGCCGGGTACACCGGGATGTGCACTCTTTGCTCGATCACCTTGGTCAGCTTCCAGGCCAGCATATACATCTCCGGGTATTCACGTTTCATAAGGCCGTCCAGTGAAGAGGTCTCTCTGACGGTTTCACCGCGCCGCAGCCTCTCCAGAACGAACCGCAGGTGAGTAACCAGCCGGGAGTAGTCCAGCGAATTGCGCGGGATACGGTAATCCAGATTATCCTCTACAAGATTCACCATATCGCCAATCAGCACGGAATGCTGCCTCACCTCAGAAATATGCCGGTTGCTGAGTGCGCTGACAATATGCAGGGCCACAAAACCGATTTCATCGGAGGGCAGGGTTACCCCCATCGCCCCGTTAATCCGCTCCACCGCATATTCTGCCAGACGGTATTCTTCCGGGTAGATTTCTTTGGTCTCGTAGAGAAAAGGATTATGTATCGGTATATTCTGTTCATGGCGGCGGATTGCAAAAGAAATATGATCTGTAAGTGCAATATGAATATGCTCATTCACCGACTGGCTGCTGCTCTGCATGATATGAAGGACAATTTCCTGCACAACCTCAATCAGCTTCTCGTCCACCTGGGGAACGAGCTGCTTATATTGCTCCTGCTCCTCCTGATTACGGAGAATAAACATCTTCTCCACGGAAGACAGACTGATCTGGTCGTGCATTTTACGGTTAAACCCGATTCCCTTGCCAATAACGACCACTTCGGCATGCTGGGGATGCTGGGCAATAATAACATTGTTATTGAGTACCTTAGCCACAGTTATACTGCTCACTTCCGACACCTCTTTGAATTCTGAATACCCGTTTCATTTGAAGCAGCCCGCATAACGAAGCAGCATGTGAAGATTATACTTGAGCTACCATCATAACATCAAGAAAGTGATTTTAGAAGGGTACCAGACCTCAGAGGCCGCATGCAGCAATCATTTCACCCTGAAGGTTCTGACGGAATATCTGTAGACCAGGAACAGGGCAATCAGCATGTAGACCGCCGCCGCAAGCACCACCATTAAGGCAAAGTCGGCCGGCGTGCTCTTAATCTGCGTGCATGCGCCACCTACTGCGATAACGATGCTGTTCACAATGGTGAAGAACGGATTCTTCACATTAAGCTCTGTGCTATAGGGCTGGAAGATATAATACATAAATAAATGATGCACCGAGAAAAACAGGGACAGCCCGAGAACCGTTCCACAAAAACTTAAAGCATCAGCGATCCTCCAGTCTTCCCCCGAGAACAAAATGAGAAGATTAGCCGCCAGGCAGATTGCCGCTCCCGGTATCAGATTGAGGCCGGTGATCCGCAGCAGACGGGTACGGAAATTGCTCAGAATGGCCGATTGCTCGCGGTAGAACCCGTAACGCAGCAGACTAAGGTCACAGTTATAGAACATTGCCTTGCAGACCTTTTCTCCGATGGAGGTAAAGTTCATGAGGATCACGAACAGGGGCAGACCATTAATCAAATATCCGGCAAGCTCCGAAAATTTCTCCGGTGCGGTGAGCAGCATCAGCAGACCTGCGGCAAACAGCACGCCAATAATAACAAGACGCCGTTTAATAGGCTGGGTCAGGAAACGTTTGTGCCGGGAGAAAAAGATCGCGTTCAGATAGGCATAGCCGCTTTTCCCCGAAAATTGATCTGCGCTTAGTTGTTCCGCCGAGAAATCCTCCTCTTTGGTCTGGACCTCCCTCACCCGCGACTCCTTCATCATCCGTCCCATATCGAGCAGCGGATCATCAATTTTGGTTACGGCATCCACCGCATTCCGGTAGCCCGGATACCTGGCGATATACACTGCCGCAATAACTCCCAGGGCCGCAATAGCCAGACTCAAGGGCAGACTGAACAATACGTGATCCATATCCAGCCAAGCCTTTCCGAGGTTCAGAGGCGCGAATGCGAGCAGATAACCGGCTCCAATGACGGACCAGACCCAGCCCGTTTTTTTGACCAGCACAATTTCCTGTTTGTCGAACAGCAGCAAATGCAGCGCTTCACAGACTGTACGCCAGAGCGTCAGCAGCAGGGACAGCAGCATCCCTTGCCAGAGCGGTGCCTTGAATAAACCGGCAAATAACATCATGGCAGGCGTAAAATAGATAAAAAAAGTCACGCCCCTGAGCGACAGGGTAGCATGCATATACTTGTCCGCAGGCAGTCTCATCAGCTTCACGCAGATATATTTATCCCGCTTAGGCTCCAGAATGGAGGCGTTCGAGACTGCTCCCACAACAAAGCTCAGCAGCACCAGCACATACAGGTAGAGATCATATTGCTCTGAAACCGGCAGCTCCTTGTTCGTCAGCAGGATAGGCGTGTACACTATGATTCCCAAGTAAGCAAACTTAGACAGGAACCCCCAGATGATTCTCAGGATAACAGCCACCGCGGTGAATGTTTTTTTTAGCGTTGCCCGCGAATAGATGGTGTCATTGATCAATTTTCCGAGCAGGGGTATTCTTCCAAAGTAGAACAGCAGCCGGTTCGCGCCTGACGCTCCCCGGATCTCCATAATCGTCTTCAATGTGCTAATCATGGCCGTTGCCATCCTTCAGCAGCGATATAATCCGCTCCTCGAATTCCGGACTGTGGAGGGTCTCCGCCGGGATCTCCTGAAGCACACCGTTGTTCAGAACCACAAGCTCATCGCAAAGGTCGGCGGCAAGCTGCAAGATATGGGTGGAAAAAATAATAATATGATTCTCCTTCATCTCGCGCAGCAGCTTCTTGATTTCCAGCGCCACCACTACGTCAAAGGAGGTCAGCGGTTCATCCAGCAGGATCAGGGGCGGACGGGTGATGATGAAGAGAAGCATTTGGATTTTATTCTTCATCCCGTGGGAATACCCCTTGATCAGCCGGTGGCGGTCCTCCTGCTCAAAACGGATGATGTCAAAATAGTGGTCGATGGTCCTGCCGGGGTCGATTTTATCCCGGTTGATGTCCATAAAAAACTTAACAAACTCATAGCCTGTCAGAAATTCCGGCAAAATCGGCAATGAAAAAACATACCCGATCTCCTCCTCGCGGAGCGGCAGGCTCACGTCCCCTCTCCGCAGAAAAGCCCCGCCACTGTCCATCCCGGTTTCTCCGCTCAGGCAGTTGAAGAGCGATGTTTTCCCGGCGCCATTGCGTCCCAGCAGACCGTAGATTTTGCCCTTTTCAAAAGTAAAATCAATACCGCTTAGAACCTGTTTATCGCCGTAGCTTTTTCTGATATTATCCAAGATCAGCTCCATCATGGTTCCCCCCAGTTCAGTTCCTCCAGCTTTTCCCTCGAATTCCTTCGAGTCCTATTACTTTTAACGCAAAGATTGTAACTTGGTTTCACAAAGTTTGGGTTTTCTGTAAACCAGGCTCCTTCCAGCATGCAAAAGACCGCTCACCCGGAGCGGCCTGATTATGCTGAAATCTATTTAGATTAGTTGTGCCCCAGCTTCCTTTTGCAGAACAGCGTAAGCCCTGGATAAGATATCAATTCCCTGTTCAATTTGCTCATGGCTGCAATAGCTGAAGCATAAACGCAGGCTGGGATAGCTGCCGGCTTCCGGATAAAAGGCACTGCCTGGGACAAAGCTGACTCCTTCTTCTGCGGAAAGGATTTGTAAACGCTGAATATCCGTCCCTTCAGGAAAGCTGACCCACAGGAAGAAGCCCCCCTTGGGAATCTGGAAATGAACGTTCTCCCCAAACCCCGCCACAAGCGAGGCTACCATCTTATCCCGCTGGAATCTGTAGCGTTCGTTCAAGCGTCGGACCTGCTGTTCAAACTCATAATCCTCCAGCAGACTGCCCAGAATTTCCTGGGTCAGCGGACCCGGCTGGCTGCCGAGCGATAAAGCATTCATATATCCGATCACTTCCGAAGGTGCAATGACCCACCCCAGCCGGAGTCCCGGGCCTAGTGTTTTGGAGAAAGTGCTGAGATACACCACATGCTCCGGGGCAAAAGAGTAGATCGAGGGCAGCGCCTGGCCGTCAAAAAGCAATTCCGCATAGGCATCGTCCTCAAGGATGAACACATTGTAAGCCTGCGCCAGCCGGGCAAGTTTCTCTCTCCGTTCAAGCGAAAGCGACACACCCGTAGGATTCTGAAAGTTAGGCATCACATAAATAAATTTCGGCAGCACTCCGCCTTCGCTAACATTCTTTTCCAAAGCGCGCTGAACTTCATCAACTCTTAGACCATCCTCATCTACAGGAAAAGCCCGAATCCCCGCGCCCGCAAAGCGGAAGGATTGCAGCGCATTGAAAAAAGTCGGCGCTTCCACCCACACCTCTTCCCCCGGATTGATCAGGACGCGGGCGGCAAGGTCGATTCCCTGTGTAGCTCCATAGGTCGCCAAGTAATGCTGCGGCTCTGCATGTATTCCTAAGCGCTTCATCCGCTTCAATACCCAATTCCGGACCCGCTGCGGACCTTCTGCGCCTGAATAGTGCAAAGCGTCCTCATGCTCCCTGCTGATCGCCTCGGCCGCAGCACGGTTTACGGCTTCAACAGGGAGCAGATCGGAAGCGGGAAATCCGAAAGAGAGATGGATGCTACCGGGAGCGTTGTTCTTCGTTCCTCCGATAGAGGAGACGTTCAGTCCACGATTAAATGAATATTGCCGGGGGTTCCCGCTCATCTTCATCCTCCTAATTAAATTGAATATTGTGCTCCGCGCTTGGGCGGATAACCCTCCTCTTCGTGTGTGCCCATCACCCGGTTAAGGATAATATTCTCATAATGGGCAAAGCCTGCATCTCTAATGCGCGGACGGTCAAGGGCAATATGGATATCCAGCGCAACCTCCCCGTCCTCAATCAACAGTACTCGGTCCGCAAGCGCTACTGCTTCACTGACATCATGCGTTACCAGGACGGCAGTGAACTGCTTTTCCAGCCACAGCCGTTCAATCAGCTTCTGCATCTCCAATCTGGTCAGCGCATCAAGTGCACCAAGAGGCTCATCCAGCAGCAACAGCCTGGGACTGCCCGCAAGCGCCCGCGCAAGTGCAACCCGTTGCTGCTGCCCGCCTGACAAGATACCGGGCCAGTCATTGGCCCGCTCCTCAAGCCCGACAAACCGCAGCGCTTCCAGCGCCTTGGCTTTATCCCTTTTGAATGCACCGAAACGCACGTTATCAACGACCCTTTTCCAGGGGAGCAGACGCGACTCCTGAAACAACACTCTAATATCGGAATCCGTCTTCCGGTCCAGATCAATTGTTCCCGCACTCGGCTCGTCCAGCCCGGCAATTAGCCGGAGCAGTGTGCTTTTGCCGCAGCCGCTTTTGCCAACTACCGCTATAAACTCTCCTGCGTCCACTACCAGATCCAATTCCTTCAAAACAGCAAGCTCACCGAACGATTTTCTCAAGCGCCGAATATTCAATGGAACGCCTTGGCCTTTTTGGCTCATACCTTGAAGCCTCCTGCTAGTTTCTTGTAAAATTCGGATGCCAGCGCAGCCATCTTTTTTCCAGCAGCTTCGCCAGGAGATCCGACATTTTTCCAAGGAAGGCATAAATTAAGATGCTGAGCACAATTACATCCATCCTCATGTATTCACGGGCGTTCATTGCCATATATCCGATTCCTGAATTAGCAGCCACCGTTTCGGCAACAATCAGCGTCAACCACATAATCCCGAGTGAAAAACGGATACCCACAAAGATGGAAGGGAGTGCGCCTGGCAGAATAACATTAAGATAGAGCGGAACTCCTTTGTAGCCGTATACCCGCCCCATCTCAATCAGCTTCGGATCAACCGAGCGTATGCCGTGAAAAGTGTTCAGGTAGACAGGGAAGAACACGCCCAGCGAAACCAGCAGCAGCTTCGTCTCTTCACCGATGCCGAACCACAGGATCACGATCGGAATAAGCGCCAGGTGGGGAATATTGCGGATCATCTGAATGGATGTATCCAGCAGCCGCTCCGCCAGACTCCATACTCCGTTGAACAGTCCGAGCAGGAATCCCAGCCCGCCGCCGATTATGAAGCCGAGGAACGCTCTCTTCGCGCTAATTCCGATGTTATTTCCCAGCTCGCCGTTTCGCAGCAGCTTAACGAAGGTTCTTACAACCTGCAGCGGTTCCGGCAGAATATTGCCGCCTACGATGCCCGTGGTGGTAGACACCTGCCAGAAGACCAGCACCAGAATAGGGACAATCCAGGGCAAGCCCGCCTGCCAGCGCACACCCTTTTGCAGCTTATTCAAAAAAGCCCACCTCGCTTGGCTGTTTATTTTCCTGCAATGATCTGCGAGATTTCATCGTCGAATGCATGGCTCCAAACCCCGGATATGTCAACCTTGCCCTCCAGCACCCCAAGCGAGGTGAATGTATCGGCAATATCCTGCTGGGAGGCAATCGCTTCATCGGAGATGGTTGTCAGCGAAATGGGTCGTTGCGCTTCACCATTCTGCAGGGTGGTCAGCACATCGGCTTTATCCTGATTGGTCTTCTCGGCGGTAATTCCCGCCCACTTGTCCTGATCCGCCCGGGTCCAGTCATAATAACGGGTCAGCCTTTCCAGGAAATCCGCTACCGCCGCATGTCTGGCGGGATCATCCACCGCGCCTGTGTTGACGACCACCGGGAAGTTACCCGACAGAATGTCTGTCGCATCCTTCAGTGTTGTTGCACCATTCTGACGGGCTGCGGTAACGGAATTTCCGTAGCTTGCCAGCGCATCGACATTGCCGCCAATAAGCGCCGTCAGGCCATCGGCTGTGGTCAGCGGTACCGGCTCAATCTCCTTCCAGGTCAGACCGGCGGCCTCCAGCATTTTGACCAGGAAATACTGCGAGGTGGTGTTCTTCACATAAGCTACCTTTTTGCCCTTCAGGTCGGCCACTGATTTAATCTTACTTCCCTTGGGAATGAGCAGCTCCTGAAGAAGCGTGTTCCACCGCTGCACGGCAATAATTTTGAAATTGCCTTGATTCGCGGCCTGAGAGGCGAAGATCGGGGGAATTTCACTGGTAGCCGCCACATCGAGCTGATCGGCAGCTATAGCTTCAAGCTCCAGGTTTCCGCCTTGAAACACACTGAACTCCAGCTTATACGGAGTATCCAGCAGCCCGGCAGCCTTGAATCCCTCCTCCCATTCGGACCAGCCAACCTGCCCTACTCTCAGGGTCACACCGCTTAGATCAACTGACGCGGCACTGGTAGAGGAGGGCTCTGTTGCCGCAGGTGCGCTTGCTTCTGCCCCGCTGCTTGCAGCAGTGCCGGCGGCTTTAGCAGATCCGCTGTTGTTGGCAGTTTCAGAAGAGCAGCCTGCGGCTCCAAGCACCAGAACCATACTGAATAATGCAGCTAATCCAAAATGGAACACAGACCGATTGTTAATCTTTCTCACCTTCATCACCCTTAGTATGTTGTTAGAAAAGTCTGTCCGAGCACATCAGCCGCCGCAATCGCCTTGGCCAGCGCCAGCGGATCAACCGGGAAGGCCAAGCCTGCGGCTGGGGGAACAATGCGGGTTCCTTCAGCAATAAGGCTGATCTTCGCGTCAATATTCTCCCGGATGCCCAGCCCGTGCAGCGTCAGCGGCAGGTCGTATTGATGCAGGACCGCCGCTATATCTTCCGTATCCCGGCGCCCTTCCAGAATAGATTGAACGAGCAGGCAGAAGGCGATCTTCTCCCCATGCAGGGTATCGTGGGTCTCCGGCAAAAACGTCAGGCTGTCATGGACCGCATGGGCAACTATCGTTCTGCCCTGTGGACCGCCTACCGAACCCGCAAGTCCGGTCAGAGCAATAATGGCGTCCACCACTTCGTGAAATGCTTTGTCCGGACCGCTATCCAAGGTACCTCGGTAAACCTCCGGCCCATATTGTTCAAGAACCTCCAGAGCCAGCTTGGCCGGCTGCAGCCCAAGACGGAGATCCAGCGCTCCGTCTCCTTCCCGCAAATTAATGGCTACCTCGTACCATTTCACAAGCGTGTCCCCAATACCGGAAGCCAGATATCGCTTGGGAGAATCTGCAAGGACCGCCGCATCGGCCAGCACGATAACCGGTGAAGCTTTAAGCGTTATGGCCCCGTCCGATCTGCCCTCCTCGTCATACAGAATGCTCAAGGCGGACCAGGCTGCGCAGGTTGCAGCAACCGTAGGAACAGCCACGACGGGAAGATTCGCCCTTTCTCCAACGGCCTTAACCAGGTCTAGAACCCTTCCCCCGCCTGCGCCAATCAGGAAATCCGGCCGGTGAAGACGTGCCCGCTGCGTGAACAGCTCAATGTTCGTACGCGAGGCTTCCCCACGGAACGGCTCCGTAATCACAGTGATTCCGGCTGCGGCAAGACTCTCCAGCAGGATCTTTTCCACCTTGCTCAGCGCAGTGACTCCGCCGATGAGATAAGCCTTGCGGCCCAACCTAACCGCTAATTCTCCCGCCCGCTGCAGAGCATTTGTCTCATGAATGTATACTTCCGGCGATTTAATCGTCAGCATAACGAACCCCCTCCTGTATTAACCCCGGCCGTGAGGTGTATCCTATAGGGAAAGATCCGGCCCCTTGGGCAGAATGCCATATGGATTGCCGCCGAGCGCCGAAAGATGGCCCGATAAATGGTAGTGCTTTTTGATGGCGTCAAAATCAGTCGTATCCCCAAACCCGTAGGTCTGGTACAAGTCACGGGCATAACCCCACAGATGATTGTAATCGGAGATACGGTTCCGGTTGGCTCTGAATGCCGTATAATAAGCAGCATCAAATCGGACAAGGGTAACATACAGCCGCACATCCGTATCTGTAATTTGGTCTCCGAACAGATACCGCTGCGAAGACAGCCGTTCCTCAAGCTCATCCAGTCTTGCAAACAGAGCATCGTACGCCGCCTCATAGGCAGCCTGGGACCGGGCAAAGCCAGCTTTGTACACCCCGTTGTTGATATCATGGAAAATCACATCATTGAGCGCATCAATCTCAGCCCGCAAATGCAGAGGGTACAAATCCGGCGCGCCCGCCTTGTGCAGCGGAGCCCAAGCCGTTTCCAATTGGTTCGTCAGCAGGAAATAATCGTTATTCACCACAGCCCCTGTCGTCAGATCCACCACAGCCGGAACTGTAGGCCGTCCGCTATAGGCCGGGTCTGCCGCAAGGTACGCTTCGCTGATATAATGAATGCCCAGCACCGGATCAACTCCGCCTTCATCCAGAGTAAAAGCCCAGTCGACATGGGGAAGATCCGGGCGGATGGGATCGGCCGTCCCCAGACTGATGGCATCCTCAAGGCCCAGCACCCTGCGGACAATCACCGCGCGGTGCGCCCAAGGGCATACACGCGCCCATAATAACCGGTAGCGCCCCGCTTCCACCGGCAGCTCCCCCTGCCCCTTACCAAAGGACGTGCTGAACCGGTTGGTCTGCCGCACAAATGCGCCGTCTCCGCTAATTTCCTTCGTAGCCTGCTGTAACTGTTCTGTCATGCTGCTCACCCTTTTCCTAATTTTTCCCGGCCGTGTGCCGTATGCCATACTTGTTCATCCGGGCCCTTGGGATAGATGCCATAAAAGTTATTGGCGAACCCTCTTAAATGCGGCGATGCATGGTAGCTGCTGCGAATAGCTTCGAAATCCGTAGTTTCGCCAAAGCCTGGAGTCTGGTACAGATCCCGCGCATAGCCCCATAGATTCGGGAAATCCGTCAGCCGGTTGCGGTTCGTGTTAAAGACGGAGTAATATGCGGCATCGAACCTGGCTAGAGTGGTGTACAGACGCACATCCGAATCCGTAAGGACATCGCCGAACAGGTAGCGGTTGTTCTCCAAATGGCGCTCCAATTCGTCCAGACGGGCGAAGAGCGCATCATAAGCTGCTTCATAGGCCTGTTGTGAATGCGCGAACCCCGCTTTATACACACCGCTGTTAATATCCCGGAAAATAACATCATTCAGGTCATCAATCTCAGCCCGCAGCGGCTCTGGGTACAGGTCCGGGGCTCCCTCCTTATGAAACGGCGACCATACCGTCTCCAGGTAATTTGTCAGCCGGAAATAGTCGCTGTTCACGCCTTGCCCGCTGATCACATCCACAATGATTGGGACGGTCGGACGGCCCTTGTAAGCCGGATCGGCCCGGTCGTAAATCTCCTTGATGTACCGGATGCCGAGCACCGGATCAACACCGCCTTCATCCAGCGAGAATTCCCAGCCGTATTCCGTACGGAAATGGCTCGCGGTTCCCAGACTGATCACGTTGTCCAGGCCCAGCAGCTTGCGCACGATAACAGCCCGGTGGGCGTATGGGCATGCCGCCATCCACAGCAGGCGGTAGCGCCCCGCTTCCGGCTTGTGTTCACCCGGGCCATAACCAAAAGGCACGGTGAACAGATTGGCTTGCGGAACAAAGGAACCGTCAGCCCGCAGCTCATTCGCAAATAACGGATGCTTGCTCCCTGCTATGCTCATCTCCACACCTCCTTGGAAAGTTCAACGATATATTTAAGTTTCCGCCACTGCTCTTCCTCTGTAAGCAGATTCCCTTCTTCTGTAGACGAGAATCCACATTGGGGACTGATTGCCAGTTGCTCCAGCGGCACAAACGCTGATGCCTCTTCGATTCTTTGGAGAATTTGCCCCCGGTCCTCCAGCTCGCCCGTTTTGGAGGTGAACAGGCCCAGCACCACCCGCGCATCCTTGCGCTGCAGGTGGCGAAGCGGCCTGAAATCCCCGGCCCGCTCCGTGTCATATTCCAGAAAGAATCCGTCGATGTTTTCTTTGCCGAGCAGGGTCTCGGCCACCGGCTCATATCCGCCGGAATACGCCCAGGAGGACTTGAAATTCCCCCGGCAGATATGAGTGGTCACGATCAGGTCAGACGGCTTCTTCTCCAGTGCCTTGTTCACGGTATTGATGGCAAACTGGATCATCTCATCTCTTGTGAACTCGCTCAGCGCATTGCGGCCATCCGGCCATAGCTCAACGGCCGCCAGTGAGGCCCAGTGAACATCATCCAACTGCAAGTATCGGCAGCCGGCATCATAGAACGCCTGAATCACCTGCTGGTAGGCAAGGCCAATATCATAGGCGAACTCCCTGAAGTCGGGATAAATCTCCTTATTGCGTATCTCCTCATGCAGCAGTTCGTGCAGCAACTGGTTAGGACTGGGAATCGTCTGCTTCGCCACAATGCCGTCATATTCATCTGCCACCGATTTCAAAAACCTGAAATCCTCAATGAATGGATGAGCCGGATCAAAGGATATGCGGCCGGTATTGCGGATATCGTAGGCGGGAACGCTGTTTTTCTCATTCTTGAAGGTGTAACGCGCATCTTTTCCTGGCGAGAAGCCCTCAAAGCCGCCGAGATGCTCCAGGAAATCATAATGCCAGTATGCGCGGCGGAACTCACCGTCTGTAACACCCCGGAGACCTGCCTCAACCTGCTTGTGAACGATAATCCTTATTTCTTCATTCTCAATCTGGCGCAATTGTGTTCTGTCTATAATGCCGTTACTATATCTGCTTCGGGCGGCACGCAGCCGTTCCGGCCGCAGCAGGCTGCCTACATGGTCAGCCCGAAACGGTGCCGCTTGCTCAAGAGCGGTGTTCGCTTCCTTGATCCCCATTTGCCAATCTTCCTTTCTCTCCCTCCCGCCATCCAGCCCGGGGGTTTACTCAATAAATCCCATCTCCGCCAACTTGTCCTCTTCCAGATACAGCGCCAGCCCGGTCTTCATTGTCCGGAATCCCAAGTGCTTGTAGAAGTCTATTTTGTCCGGATGGGTAAAGAGGATAACGTTGCAGTGGCGGACAAAGCTGAGCAGGTTCTCGATAATCAATCTGCCGATACCCTGTCCGTGATATGCGGGATCAGCAGCAATATTGTAGATCGCCGCCTGCGAGACCCCGTCTGAAATTACCCGTCCGAACCCGATTAACGTCTGGTTATCATACACGAAGGTTACAGCATAGCTGTTCTCAAAAGCCTGTCTATGGCGTTCGCCCGAAGCTTCCGATAATCCGAAATGGCGCATAAGCTGGGCCACGCGTGCCCAATCCCGTTCCTGGCAGTCATTATGAATCTTCAGATTCATGGGGGTAACCAATGCCTCCTCATAATTCCGAGTAGTCTTATATACTTTTAACAGATTGTAAGGAATATTATCTCGAAAATATAGTAAAAAACAGAACTTCACTAACGAGAACTATCTCCTTGACAAAGACAAAGAAAGTCGCTTTAATCTAATAAATACAATTCCTATATACAAAGTATGATTAAAGACGGCAAGGAGGGACTTCTGTGGGTATAACCGATAAACGGGGATTGATGTACCGTCCGTTTCAGCCAACGTTTGAGAAGGGGCTGGATACCTACACGGAATGCCAGGCGGCTGTCTCCGGCGCGTTCAACGGAGGTCTGCAGTTCTATGGATTTTATATGGACAATCTGAATGTAGATAAAATGTTCGTATTGCCTGACGGCTGCATGAACCTCGTAATTTGCTGCTGCCGGAGTCATCCGTCGGCTAATATATGCGGAAGTCTCTTCAGAGGAAGACAGGGGATCTTCGTACGCCCGGAATGTGAATATTTCGTCATCCGGTTCCTTCCGGGCTATGCTGAACATTTCTTCAAATATCCTATCGGTGAATTCAGTGAGCAGGAAATTCCGGTGCAGGAGATTGTGCCCCATGCTGCTGTGTTATTGGAGAGAGTGGCGGAGAAAGACAGCTTCGCAGAGCGAGTCCGCGCCTTTGAGAGCTTTTACCGGGATTATATCAGTGGAACGCTGGAAATTCACAAGCTGGTCAAATATTTAACCGAAAAAATCATTGACGGCCGCGGTGCTTCCGGTGTATCTGATTTGTCACAGGACACAGGTTATTCCAGCCGCTATATTTTGAAGGTTTTTGAAAGATATGTAGGCACATCTCCCAAGCTGTTCAGCCGCATCGTGCGGTTCCAGCATGTTCTGAGCACACTGGAGACCGAGCATTATGAGCGGACGCTGGACCGGATCTTTGATCTGGGCTACTTCGACCAGAACCATTTTATCAAGGAGTTCAAGGAATTCAGCTTCACTACGCCTAAAAAATATATTCAACAGGCCGGCACGATTCCCGGCAATCCGCGGCTTCCCTCTCACTGAGCCTGCCTGCGGCCAGCGGCTGACAACACAAACCAGCACATCTCCAGGTTACGGGGACGTGCTGGCTTTTAGCTTTTTACTTAAGCAATCTATTCCTTAAGCTCGTGTGTCACCGCTGAAGGCTGCGGCACAGCTTGAACCGGATTGGCCGCCGGTATTCCCGCAGAGCCCTTCGTCAGCCCCTTGATCAGCGCCTCCACATCAATCCCGGAGACGCTCTTCAGCATTTCGGGAGCGGTGGACATGAGCTGGGTCACATAATTGCTGACCCGGGCCGCGCCTTCACCGTTGCCGGTATCGACAACCGTAAGCTTGTCGATGGAGGCCAGCGGCTCGGCGATGCGTCCGGCGAGATCAGGCAGCATCTTGACGATGATGTCGAGCACAGCGGCTTCCCCGAATTTCTGGAAGGCTTCCGCCAGCTTCTCCTTGGCCTCCGCTTCCGCGAGACCGCGCAGCCGGATAACCTCGGACTCCGCCTTACCTTTGGCCAGCTCGGCATCTGCCACAGCCTGACCTTCCAGCCGTTTCTGCTCGGATGTGGCTCTCGCCTGCGTTTCGATGCTGTACTGCAGGGCGTCGGCTTCACGCATTCTCTTGGCCTTGTCAGCCTCTGCCGCCTGCTCTACCGCATAGCGGTCGGCTTCGGCCTTCTTTTTCACCTCAGCGTCATACTGCTTCTCGCGTACCTGAATCTCTTTGGCCTGCAGGTCGATTTCGCGTTCCTTGCGGACCAGTTCGACCTTCATCTGCTCTTCAACCACCGTCTGCTTCGCGCGGGCCTCCTGAATGTGATATGCCTGGTCGGCTTCCGCCTTCGCCATATCCTGATCGCGTTTGAACGCCGCAACCTGAAGCTGATTATCCTTGGACGCCGCGGCAATATTCGTATCGCGCACAAGCTCTGCCTTCTGCCCTTCCTCTTCGGCAATCGCCTTTTTGATCCGGGCATCCCGCAGCGCTTCGGCTTCGGCAATTTCCGCATCCCGCTTCACCGTGGCAATCCGCGGTTTCCCGAGCGCTTCCAGATACCCGTGCTTATCGCGCACATCCTTGATCGTAAACGAGACGATCTGGAGTCCCATTTTCTTCAGATCACGCGCCGCTACCCCCTGGACCTCCTGGGCGAAACGGTCCCGGTTGCGGTACACCTCTTCTACTGTCATCGAGCCGAGAATCGCCCGCAGATGGCCTTCCAGCACCTCCTGCGCCTCGCTCTTCAGCGCTTCAATCGGCTTGCCCATGAACTGCTCGGCTGCTGTAGCGACATCCTCAGTGGAGCTGCCCACCTTGATAATCGCCACGCCGTCGGCAATCACCGGCACCCCCTGCTCGGTATAGACCTCCGGGGTCGTCACATCCAGCTTATGGGAGAGCAGGGACATGAACTCAGCCTTCTGAAAGATCGGCAGAATAAAGGCCCCGCCCCCGCGGACAATTTTGATTTTGCGGCCGGAGCCGTCATCCGAAATATGATTGCTGCCCAGGAACGAGCCTGTGACAATCATCCCTTCATCGGGCCCAACCGTCTTATATCTTGCCCAGAACGCTATTCCGAGTACAAAAAGCACCGCAACCACCACTGCAGGAATAAACAAATATTCTGGCAAACCGTACATTACGCATCCTCTCCTCTTCGCTGTTCGAATTCAGATACAAGTGCAACACCTTCTTTTACCTCTACGACTACAACCTTACACCCCGCAGGCAGGGGATGATGATCAAAGCCCGCCGCCGTATGCAGACTGTTGGCCGCACCGAACTTCACCATAATCTCTCCGTAGCCCTCTGCCGGAACGGGAACCGTAACCTCCCCTATCTTGCCGGGCAGCTCACTCATGGAGAATCCGCTGGACATCTCACTCCTGTTCATCGGCTTCACCACTCCCAAATACATGACGACGGCCATAAACGCCGCAGTCAGCAGGGCCAGAGCCAGAATCGGGCCGTTCTCCAGACTGCTGTAGCGGGTCAGCAGAAGGCCTGCTCCGCCGAATACGGTAATGCCTCCGGCCAGCACGGCGGGACTAATCCAATGAAAGGTAACCACATCAAAAACCCCATGCAGGGCACTGCCGATCAAATCTCCCACCAGCACGCTGACTACGGCAAAAATGACACCGAGCGCCAAACAGCCCAAATACAGCGTTTGCATATTGTTCTCCTCCCGTCTTTACTTCCGGACTGTCATAATAGTATAAACGCATGAACCATGTCCTTGGTTTCACAAAGTTGGGTTTTTATCTCAATATTATGGAAAAGGGTATTAAAAAACCGCCCCCGGATGGGAGCGGCTCATTGCTGTTGCCTGTTGCCTGTTGCCAGGTACGCAGCGGAATAGCTGTGTGCTGTCTTACAATGCCATGTTGTAAATCTCCACAACATCTTCCCGGTCCAGCTTGCGGAAATTGCCGAACGGTCCGAAACGCACAGCTTTGTCCGCCATGCTGCCGATCTCGCTGTCGTCGATATCATAATCGCCCAGCGTCTTCGGCGCGCCGATGGAATCCCAGAAGCTGCGCAGCGCTTCAATGCCTTCAAGGCCGACCTCTTCATCGGTTCTGCCGGCAGGATCAATACCGAACACATTCATTGCAAGCTGGCGGAAGCGGGCAGGGTTCGTAGCGAGGTTATACTTCATCCACTGCGGGAACAGAATTGCCAGTCCGCCGCCATGCGGAATATCGTAGACCGCTGAAACGGCATGCTCGATATTGTGGGTAGCCCAATCTCCGGCAAAGCCCATGCTGACCATTCCGTTCAAGGCCATCGTGCCGCAGTACATAATTGTCTCACGCAGCTCATAGTTGTTCAGATCCTCTATCAGCTTCGGCGCGGTCGCAATGACCGTGCGCAGCAGTGTCTCACAGAATCCATCCTGCACAAGTGTATTGCCATCGGTATGGAAATAATGCTCCAGCACGTGGGACATGATGTCCACCATGCCATAGACAGTCTGGTCGCGCGGCAGCGAGAACGTATTTACAGGATCAAGAATGGAGAAGGCAGGATATGCGTGAACACTGCCCCAGCCCATTTTTTCCTTGGTGACTTCATTCGTAATTACAGAGCCGTTGTTCATTTCCGAGCCTGTAGCAGCCATTGTGAGCACTGTACCCAGCGGTACAGCCCCCTGCGGAGCCGCCTTGCGCTCTACGAAATCCCACATGTCTCCATCATACTTTGCGCCAACCGCAACTGCCTTGGCACAGTCCAGCACACTTCCTCCGCCTACGGCGAGAATCAGGTCGATATGCTTCTCACGGCACAGCGCCACACCTTTATGTACGGTAGACAGACGCGGATTCGGTTCTACGCCGGATAGCTCAGTAACAACAGCACCGGCAGTGTTCAGCTCAGCGATTACATTATCGTACAGGCCGCTGCGTTTGATGCTGCCGCCGCCGTACATCAGCAGTACATTCTTACCGTATTTCGGCACTTCGGTCTGGAGTGCGCTCAGGGTACCTTGTCCAAAAATCAACTTGGTAGGATTATAAAATTCAAACTTGCGCATATTGTTGGCCTCCATTAGTTCAAGAGTGTGGTGCAATATTATATTATAAACCTCCGGTAACCCTCATTCAAATCGTAGGGGGTAAAGGCCAGGGCTATCGCTTACGAAATGAACTAAAAACAGGGAAAACCGTAAGTAGGCTGGTGCAATCTGAAATAACGGCAGAAATGCCGTTGTTGGAGCGTGATTGGACGGTTCGATCTGAAATAACGGCAGAAATGCCGTTGTTGGAGCGTGATTGGACAGTTCGATCTGAAATAACGGCAGAAATGCCGTTGTTGGAGCGTGATTGGACGGTTCGATCTGAAATAACAGCAGAAATGCTGTTGTTGGAGCGTGATTGGACGGTTCGATCTGAAATAACAGCAGAAATGCTGTTGTTGGAGCGTGATTGGACAGTTCGATCTGAAATAACCGCAGAAATGTTGTCGGAGCGTGAATTGTTAAGTTAAGTAAGGGAATTCCACCTCAGTTACCCGGCAAGTAGGGTGAACACGTCCGGGGCCATTTATTCCTGAAACTTTGAGTGGGTTAAAAAAACCCGTAGGCGATTGCCCTGGGGTAAAGGCCTTCACGCAAAAGAATGCCCCCAGACCGGAAAACGGCTGAGGGCATTTCTGTACCTGTAGCTTCATGGAAGGTGGCTTATTGGAAGCCTAGACTGTGCGCAAAGCGGCGGAAAGCCGCTTGGCCTTCCGGTGTCCGCTTATAAACGCCGGCATGCTCCAAAATATGGGTGAACTTGATGCCGACCTCATTCTGCACCGTCTTAACCGCTTCTTCACGGTTCATGGCGGTGCCAAAACGTGCTGCCAGCTCCTGAATCCAAGAAGCGTGCTGAGCCAGGGCATGGTCCTCCTGAGCTTGTACAGCTTCCAGCAGAGCTGTATCACCGGCCAGAATACCGGAAATGGCATCCAGCTCTTCCTTCAGCCGTCCCGGCAGAATCGCCAGTCCCATCACTTCGATCAGGCCGATGTTCTCCTTCTTGATATGATGCATCTCCCGGTGCGGGTGGAAAATCCCTTCGGGATATTCCCCGCTGGTCCGGTTGTTGCGCAGCACCAGATCCATTTCGAAGCCGCCGTCTTCGGCCCGGCGGACGATCGGGGTAACCGTATTATGAGGCGTCTTCTCTCCATCCACATCGCTAAAGGCATAGACTTCGGCTTCCGGATCGCTGTAGGCTTTCCAGGCTTCGTAGATCGTGTTGCCGCATTCCAGGAGCACCGCCGGATCTCCGCCATGCAGACGGAGTACCGACATCGGCCACTTCACGATGCTGAGGCTCACGCCCGGATAGGAATCGTGAGTGAAGGTAGCTTCCTTCGGCGCTTTCTGGATCGGGAACGTATGGCGTCCGCCCTGGAAATGATCATGCGTCAGAATCGAACCGCCGACAATCGGCAGATCGGCATTGGAGCCGATGAAGTAATGCGGGAAGGCTTCCACGAAGGCAAGCAGGCGCTTCAGCGTATCCTTGGTCAGCTTCATGGGCACATGATCATGATGGAACACGATGCAGTGCTCGTTATAATACACGTAAGGCGAGTATTGGAAGAACCACTTCTCGTTATTCAGCTCCAGCGGAATAATGCGCAGGTTCTGGCGCGGCGGGTGATTCAATCTGCCGGCATACCCGACATTCTCGCGGCAGAGCAGGCATTTCGGATACACCGGCGGCGGAAGCAGGCGGGCCATTGCAATTTCCTTCGGATTTTTCTCCGGCTTGGACAAATTGATCGTCATCTCAATGTCCCCGTATGGAGATTCCTGCAGCCAGAACACATTTTTGGAAATACGGTCCATACGAATGTAATTGGAATCTATACTCAGCTTGTAAAAGCGGTCTGTCGCTGCCTGAATGCCCTTCTCAGTCTTAAGACTGTAGAATTCGGCATTGACCTCGGAAGGACGGGCCATCAGGAGACCCATGATTTTGGCGTCCAGCAGATCGCGGTACGTATCCGTATTCTCCGAGATCAGTCCGATTTCAAAGCCGTAGTCGATCAGAACATCCAGCGGAGCCTGCGGACTCGCAAGCGCCGCTTCTGCAAATTGCTCTGCATACGGCTCGCTGAAGCCGAACTGGTCCAGCAGCTCATTGCGGCTGTAGTCGATATCCGCCGGTTGTATCAGCCCCTGGTGCTGTGCGAACAGCACCAACTGTTCAATGGCATGCAGCGCCTTCTGTGCGGCAGGGGCCGCACTCTTGTCGTTAGTCATTTCAATTCTCCTTCATGTGCTGTAGCGTAAATCCTAATGCAGCGTATCCGTCAGCCGGGGAACTGCTTACTCCCCGTAGCCTTGCGGGTTAGCCGAATGCCAGTTCCAGGCGCTCTGGATAATGCCTTCCACTTCGGCATGCTGCGGATTCCAGCCGAGCACCGAGCGGGCTTTGGCCGAGGAAGCCACCAGCACAGCCGGATCTCCCGCGCGGCGCTCTTGAATAACCACCGGAATGTCAAGGCCGGTCACCTTCTTGGCGGTTTCAATGACCTGCTTGACGGAAAAGCCCAGCCCGTTGCCGAGGTTGAACACGTTGCTGGCATTGCCGTCCCGCAGGTAGTTAACTGCCCGGACATGGGCATCGGCCAGATCGCTTACGTGGATATAGTCGCGCACACAGGTTCCGTCTTCTGTCGGGTAATCGTCACCGAACACTGCAATGCTCTCGCGCTGCTTCAGCGCAGTCTGGAGCACCAGCGGAATCAGATGGCTCTCCGGACGGTGGTCCTCGCCGATCTTGCCGCTGCTATGTGCACCTGCGGCATTGAAGTAGCGCAATGCCACATATTTGATGCCCAGCACCTTGTCGAACCAGGCCATCATGCGCTCCATCGTCAGCTTGGTTTCACCGTACACATTGGCCGGCTCCGTGCGGTCGGTTTCTTCAATCGGCACCTTCTCCGGTTCGCCGTAGGTTGCGGCTGTGGAGGAGAAGACAATTTTGTCCACACCGGCCTGCTGCATCGCTTCCAGAAGACACTGTGTACCGTACACGTTGTTGTCATAGTACTTAACCGGGTCCTTCATGCTCTCGCCAACCAGGGAGCTTGCAGCAAAGTGGATGACCGCGTCGATCTTATTTTCGGAGAAGAGCTTAGCCAGCGTTACCTTGTCACGCAGATCGCCTTCATACAGCTTGCCGCCCAGCAGCGCCTCGCGGTGTCCTGTCAGCAGATTGTCGATGACTACAACCTCTTCGCCCCGCTCCAGCAGCTCCGCCACTGTGTGGGAACCGATGTACCCTGCTCCACCCGTTACCAGAATCGCCATCTTACTTCTCCCCTTTCAGTTCTTCTACGCCATTGCCGATTCCGCATACATAGAACTCGCCGGCCAGGCCAGTCTTGGCTGTGTAGGCCTCTCCTACTTCACGGATAAACCGCTCTACATCATCCTCATGCACCAGCGATACCGTGCAGCCGCCGAAGCCCGCGCCGGTCATGCGTGAGCCGAGTGTGCCGGGAATCTTCTGCGCTTCCTCCACCATCACATCCAGCTCCAGGCAGCTCACTTCATAGAGATCGCGCAGCGACACATGGGAGTCGTTCATATATTGCCCGAATTGCTTCAGGTCGTTCTTCTTGAGCACTTCAACAGAGTCGAGTACGCGCTGGTTCTCTTCCACTACGTGGCGGGCACGGCGTCTAACGGTCTCGTCTGTGATTTTGTCCTTATGCGCTTCGAACTGTTCAGGCTTCAGCTCCGCCAGGTAAGACAAGGTCGGAACCTCCCGCTTCAAAATAGCCAGAGCCTCTTCGCATTGGCTGCGGCGCTCGTTGTACTTGGAATCCACCAGGCCTCTCTTCTTGTTCGTGTTGCCGATCACCAGCTTATAGGAGCCGGTCACAAACGGAATCAGGCTGTACTCCAGGGTATCGCACATCAGCAGGATTGCTTGGTCGCGCTTGCCGTTGGCTACCGCGAACTGGTCCATAATCCCGGAGTTCACGCCGACATATTGGTTCTCCGCACGCTGGGACAGCAAGGCGATTTCCACCGTATCCGTATCTCCGCCAAGCAGCGTCAGGAAGGCGAACCCGGTTACGACTTCAATGGAAGCCGAAGAGGACAGGCCCGAGCCGTTCGGAATCTCGCCGTGGAACAGGAGGTCATAACCGGCGGATACCGGAAGTTCCTTCTTCGCCAGCTCCACCATTACGCCGACCGGATAGTCTACCCATTCCCCGGTTTTGGCTTTGCCGATTTCACTGTAGTCAATAGAGGCTTCATATGGAAAATTCGTCGATGCAAACTGAACCTTGCCGTCGCTGCGCGGACGCACGATCAGTGTGGTTCCGAAGTCCAGCGCTGCCGGAAACACGTACCCGCCGTTGTAGTCCAAATGCTCTCCGATGAGATTTACCCGTCCTGGAGCATAGAATACCCGCGCCTCCTCTGTGCTTTCTCCGTATTTCTCGATAAATTTGACCTTCAGATCCTGTATGCTCATTATTGCCACTCCATCCTTTCGCTGCTTGTCGCTTCAACTTTGGCAAATCGTATTGCTGTGGTTATGCTTACATTATAATAAAATCAGACTTGCCCTGATAATGCAATCATGTGTGTAATGTATGGACAAATGTGACTTTTCAAAAGGGAGGCGATATAATCAGGGAGAACTCTGTCCGCTGCATTGATCCACCCTTAGAGGAGTGGCAGCGCTCTCCAAAGAAAGGCGGTCCCAGTATGGAACATACTTATTCTGTAGGATCAAATCCCGTAGTTTACGATAGCCAGCATCTGCATGTGCTTTTTGCCGGTGAGAGCCAGACCCTCCCGCTGCATCAGGCCGGTCCCAAAATCTACGATTACTACCTGCTGCACTTCATCGAATCCGGCTGCGGAACCTTTCGGACCGAGCAGCACAAGTACGAGCTTGGACCGGGAGACTGCTTCCTCATTCATCCCGGCCAGCTCGTCAGCTACGTCTCGGACCGGGAGCAGCCCTGGCGCTACCGCTGGGCTGCCTTTACCGGCACGGACGCGGACGGTCTCGTGCTGCAGGCCGGCTTCACTCCGCAGAAGCCGGTGCTGTCCACCGCCGAAGGCAGTGTCTTCCCCGGCGCGCTGGCCGGGATGATGCGCGCCTTCTACGCGAACAAAGAAAGCGCCCATCTAACCTCGCTGGGCTATCTCTATCTGCTCGTCGGCGAAGCGGCAGAACTGCTCCTCTCCTCCTCGAGACTGCCCGGCGCAGAATCGCAGGTCAAGCGTACCGTGAAGCAAATGATCCACTACATGGCGGCGCAGTATGCCCATCCCGTCTCCATTGAACAAATGTGCGCCAGCCTTGGCTACAACCGCGCTTATCTGTCGCGGATCTTCAAGCAGGAGACCGGCCTGTCGCCCGTCACCTACCTGCTGAAGCTGCGCATTGAGAAATCGCGTCAGCTTCTCCGCGAACGCCCGGAGCTGTCCGTCGAGCAGGTTGCCGCCTCTGTCGGACTGACGGATGCCCTCTACTTCTCGCGCCAGTTCAAGCGCTTCTGCGCCCAGTCGCCCACTTCCTACCGCATTACGACGGCAAGACACGGAGAGAAGTAGCGGCGGCTGGTCCAGGAGGAGAGCTTGGACGCCCGGCTATGAAAATAACCTCAACCTCCACTAACTGTGGAATTTGAGGTCATCTTCGGCCATCCTGCGGATAACCGATGCTTCATAGTTGCTCCTGAATTCTGCTCATGACTGCTCCGATACGATCGGTAAGAATCAGATCCGCCTGATGATCATATGGGGTGGGATCGCCGTTCAGCAGGACAGTGTGCCGGCCGCGGAAGTAGGTAATCAGGCTGGCCGCCGGCTGAACGGTGAGCGAAGTGCCGCCAATAATAAGCAGATCTGCGCCGGCAATCGCCGTTACCGATGCTACCAGCACATCATGGTCCAGCTCCTCTTCGTAGAGCACCACATCGGGCTTCATGATCCCGCCGCATTCAGGGCAGCGCGGAACACGGTCGGTGGAGGCAAGCACTTGCTCCAGGCCGTAATAACGCGAGCAATCCATACAATGGTTGCGGTGGATGGAGCCGTGCAGCTCAAGCACCTGCCTGCTGCCGGCAAGCTGATGCAGGCCGTCAATATTTTGCGTGATGACCGCCTTTAGCTTGCCCTGGCGCTCCAGTTCAGCCAGTAGAAGGTGGGCTCCGTTTGGCTTCGCTTCCGGGTGAATCATTTTACTGCGGTAAAAATCAAAAAAAATGTCCGGGCAGGACATAAAAAAGCTGCGGCTCAGCATCACCTCAGGCGGATAAGGGGAATTATGCTGGGTCTGGTACAGGCCTGCCGCGGAGCGGAAATCCGGAATCCCGCTTTCCGTAGATGTTCCGGCGCCTCCAAAAAAGACAATGTTGCCGCTATCCTTAATCCAGGAAACCAGTGTCTGCAATTGATCCATGATATCATGCGCATCCTTTCCATATAAAATTCAGTAAGTAAGGCGGAGCTGATGATAGCCGGAAACAATCGTATCCGCATCCAGCAAGTGACCGGGACTCCCCGATCTGGAGATTCCGACGGAGAGCCGCAGACCCGCATTTTTGCCAAGCTGCATGTCGGCGTTGCTGTCGCCGATAATCACCGTCTCCCCGGGTCTCAGCCCCAGCTCCCGGCAAGCGGTCTCAGCCATTTCGGGAGCGGGTTTGCCGTGTGCAACCCTGTCTCTCGTAACTATTGTATGAAAATATCCGGCGACACCGAGCCATTCCAGTTGCTCGCCTGTAGTCTTGGCCCCATCAGAGGTAACAACGCCCAGCTTCATAGAAGCTGCCGCACACTGCTGCAGAAAAGGCAGCAGATCCGGCATAGGCACCGCGGAACGGCGGCGGCGCAGCTCATTCATAGCGTCCTTGTCGATGGCGGTTACACGGGTCATCGCTTCGTTCCAGGGTACTCCGGCTGCGTATAGCTGCCAGGCAAGAATCCCGTTCGTCTCCTCGGCGGTTGCCATGGAGAGCGGTCCGGCTGCATCGTAGCCAATTACTTTGCCGGATGCATCATGGACCGTACCAAGCACCTTGGCGATATCTGTACGGGAACTTCCCGCAGCGCCCATCATCTCCAGTTGATTCTCCAGCCCCTCAAGCATAATTTCCGCCCAGGCTCCCCAAGTAGCCAGCAAATCAAGCAGGGTGCCATCCTTGTCGAACAAGATGCCCTTGCAGGGCACGGACAAATCATTTACATGCAGATCAGCCATTCTCCGGCTCCTCTCCTTGAACGGGGTGCTGGACTAACGAAGATTTCCCAGCCAATCCAGCATGGCCCGCGCCGTGCGGATCTGCTGCTCTTCCTCGGTTATCGCCGCTTTCCCGTCCCCCTTCTGCTCGCCGTAGCTCCCGAACTGGGCATGATTGCCGCCCTTGACCGAATAATACACCGTATTGCCCGGCAGGTAGGAACGGCCTTCATTGTATCTTGCCTGGTCCACGACTTTATCCTCTGTACCCAGCACTGACAAGACGGACAATGTGGTGTCCTTCAGACTGCCTTTCTCATCCGGGTAAGAGGCCAGGAAAAAAACACCCTCCAGTTGGCCGGCATGGTCCGCCGCGTAACGCGAAGCCATCACGCCGCCAAGCGAATGGCCGCCCAGAACAAAGGTCAGGTTGGGATGCACACGGATAATGTCATCCGCCGCATCGCTTTTGATTACCGCAAGATTCAGCGGCATTTTGGCAATGTAGAACGGATGGCCGGCTGCGGCGATTTTTTTGGCGAGCGGTGCGTATGCCTCTGCCTTTACCAAGGCTCCCGGATAAAAGATGACAGCCGCGCCAAGGATGGCGGAAGGCTCAAATGAAATCCAGTTATCATTTTGTTCCACGCTGACCCCGCCCGAAGAGAGCAGTGCGGTCTCCGCTTTTTCCTCGGGAGCATAAGGGATTAAGTATCTCCAAAGCAACAGCCCGGCCGCAATGATGATGACTGCAATTCCTAAGAGAACGCGGCGTATCGTTATTTTTTTCTTCAATTATGTTCACTCCCCGGTACTGCCTACAGAAAATTATAGAGGAATCAATGAAATCAAACAACCTTCAACACATCGCCACAATTATCCGCCTTGATAGCGCTTACTAATGTGATTTAGTTCACAATTGATTTACCGAAAATCTTGTATTTTAAAATTAAAATAATTCACTTGGCACAACTATTGGCTAACGATATTGGAGGTTAGGTCATGGCAGCAGAAAGCCCCGTTGCAGCGCGCGGAGACACGTTTTTTCTGAATCTGCGCTTCATGCTTATTGTCACCGTTTTTGCCGGCAACGCCATTGAACCTCTGATTGGCCGTATGAGCGGAATGCATAGCCTGTACCTGTGGATCTTCAGTTTTCATATGCCGCTGTTCGTGCTCGTGACCGGCTATTTCGCCAGATCAAGCCTCTCCGGGACCGCAGGCCGCAGGGTGCTGATGCAAATCGGACTTCAATACCTTATTTTTCAAAGCCTGTATTCGCTGCTTGACGTTTCCCTCTTCCATGTCACTAACATACATCACTCCTTCTTCGCACCTTATCTGCTGCTCTGGTTCCTGGCCAGTCATGCCTGCTGGCGTCTCTTGATGCTCGGCATGAGCAGATGGAGCAAATCCGCCCAAATCATCTTCGCTGTCTCGGCTGGCGTTGCAGTAGGCTATCTTCAGCTTGACGGGTTCTGGTTCAGCATCAGCCGCACCTTTGTTTATTTGCCGTTTTTTGTAATAGGCTATCATTTCTCCTTCGATGCCTTGATCCGGTTCTACAACAAATATGTCAAAATCGCTGCCGCCGCTGCTTCGGTCCTGCTGCTGGTTCTTCTCGGCGCACTGGGTTCGAACCTTCCCCCGGGCTGGCTGTATGGAAGCATGACCTATACGCAGCTCGGAGCCGCTGAGTGGTATGCGGGTGTGTACCGTCTGGCGATGTACGGCCTGCAGCTTGCCGCTTCGCTCGCTTTTCTGGGCTGGGTGCCTTACCGGCTGAGCCGGATGACTGATTATGGGCGCCGTACGCTGTATGTCTTCCTGCTGCACGGCTTTGTTGTCCGGCTGGCCGCCGCTTCGGGAATCTACGCTTATCTCGGCAATCCCGCCGGGGCTGCGCTTGTGCTGCTGTCCGCAGTTGCCTTCACAGTGCTGCTCGCCCACCCCTCCGTCAAGAAGCTGCTTCATCGGCTGGTCGAGCCTTCCGTGGATTGGATGATCACCCTGCAGCGCGCCGCTCTGCGCCGTTCCCTGTAATATTGCTCCAAATGCGGCCTGTCCCTTTAGGGATGGGCTTTTTTTCCTTATGGCAAGGAAAGCGGTTAACGACAAACTTCACATTGTCCGGTAGAAAAAAGAGGCCTTTTGTGATAGACTCTCTTATAACGTTCGTATTAAATCCGCTTAAATTTTATAGAAACGGCTTCGCCCTCCTTCTGTTTCTGCAAGAAGCTGGACCCCGTTCTTTCTATAAACCGCAGTTGCGCAGCTTTTGGGATTGCAATGCGTTAATGCGACACTATATCGGTTCACACATCATTTAGGAGGGGAAAGTCATCATGGCAGACAAGAAAATGCGCTCAGACATGATCAAAAAAGGCTTTGACCGCGCTCCGCACCGCAGTCTTCTGCGTGCAGCCGGCGTAAAAGAGGAGGATTTCGGCAAGCCGTTCATCGCGGTCTGCAACTCCTATATCGACATTGTCCCAGGCCACGTGCATCTGCAGGAATTCGGTAAAATCGTCAAGGACGCAATCCGCGAAGCCGGCGGCGTTCCTTTTGAATTTAACACCATCGGTGTGGATGATGGGATTGCCATGGGTCACATCGGGATGCGCTATTCCCTGCCCAGCCGCGAGATCATCGCCGATGCCCTGGAAACTGTCGTTTCCGCGCACTGGTTCGACGGCATGGTCTGCATTCCCAACTGTGATAAAATTACCCCGGGCATGATGATGGGCGCCCTGCGCGTTAACATCCCGACGATTTTTGTCAGCGGCGGACCAATGAAGGCCGGTGTGGACAGCAAAGGCAAAAAGCTCTCCCTCACTTCCGTATTCGAAGGCGTCGGTGCTCATCAGGTCGGCAAAATCAACGATGAAGAGCTGCTTGAGCTTGAACAATACGGCTGTCCAACCTGCGGCTCCTGTTCCGGGATGTTCACCGCGAACTCCATGAACTGTCTGGCCGAAGCGCTGGGCCTCGCTCTGCCGGGCAACGGCACCATTCTCGCGGTAGCCGAAGAACGCAGAGCGTTCGTCCGCAAATCGGCGACCCAGCTCATGGAGCTGATCAAGCTGGACTTGAAGCCGCGTGATATCGTAACCAAGGAATCGCTCGACAATGCCTTCGCACTTGATATGGCCATGGGCGGCTCTACCAATACTGTGCTTCACACCCTGGCACTCGCTCAGGAAGCGGAGATTGATTATCCGCTGGAACGCATCAACGAAGTGGCGAACCGGGTACCTTACCTGTCTAAGCTGGCTCCGGCTTCGGATATCTTTATCGAAGACGTTGACCGGGCAGGCGGCGTAAGCGCCGTGCTGAACGAGCTGCTTAAGAAACCGGGAGCAATCTTCGGTGATTGCATGACCGTTACCGGCAAAACACTGGCCGAGAACGTAACCGGCCACGAGATCCTGGATACGAGCGTTATCCATCCGCTGGATAAGCCATATTCCGAAGTGGGGGGCTTGTCCGTCCTGTACGGCAATCTGGCTCCTGAAGGCTCCATCATCAAAGTCGGCGCCGTAGATGCCTCCGTTGGCGGCTATCATAAAGGCCCGGCGATCTGCTTCGATTCCCAGGAAGAAGCGCTCGCAGGCATCGCTAACGGCAAGGTCAAAGAAGGACATGTTGTCGTGATCCGCTATGAAGGTCCGAAGGGCGGACCGGGCATGCCGGAAATGCTGGCCCCTACTTCGCAGATCGTTGGCATGGGTCTTGGCGCCAAGGTCGGCCTGATCACCGATGGCCGCTTCTCCGGCGCATCGCGCGGCATCAGCATCGGCCATATCTCTCCTGAGGCGGCGGAAGGCGGACCTATCGCTTTTGTCGAAGACGGCGATCTCATCGAGCTGGATCTTAATAACCGCAAGATCGAGCTGCTGGTGGACGAGGAAGTGCTGGCGGTCCGCCGCAGCGGCTGGAAAGGCTTCGAGCCTAAGGTCAAAACCGGCTATCTGGCCCGCTACTCCAAGCTGGTTACCAATGCCAGCAAGGGCGGCGTGCTGAAGATCTAGCAGGATCGGACATACTCATAAACGGGCGTCCCACAACCACTTTAGCTAGGTGGTTATGGGACGCTTTTTTTTGACTGGCAAGCCTTGCTCCAGCCCTTCCCGAACATAAAAAAAGCCCCCATAGCCAAAGGCCACGGAAGCTTATCCTATAATTGCTATTACATTTACCATTGAATATTAATGCACCGCAGTCGCCCCAGGCAGTTCGGCTTCCAGGGACAGATCCTCTTCCCTTAGCCGTTCCCGCGGCTTCACAGGTTTCTGCGGACGCTGCTGATTCATCTGGTCAAGCAAATGAGAGATCGACATCAGCATCATTTTGGGGACCAGCACGTCGCTGCGCTCCTTGAGCCTTGCACTCCCCGCCGGATGGATAACGCTCAGCAGAATGCTTAAGTAGAACTTAGTGGAGCGGGCGAACCAGCCCTTCGGCAAATCAAGAACCATGAACCCGAATTTCTCCGGCCCCCGGTTGATCATACTGACACCGTACAGCGCTTTGGCCTCAGCCAAATCCACATCCCCGGCAATCCGCTCCGCAAGCATCGGCATATCCTTCTCCATGTGACGAATCAGACGGATCGCAAGCTGGGCTGAAGAACGGGACCGGACACCCAGCTCGAACAACTGCCTGTTGTCGATATGCAGCTCAATAACCTTGTCGCCTTTCTTGAGCAGCTCACCGTCCTCCAACTGCACCGGTTCGCCTTGATATTTGCGCAGACGGTAGTGCAGGAACGGGTCTGACGGCGAAATAGCCTTAACCTGGAACATCATCTGGAAGATTTGCTCCCAGACCAGCCATAAACGAACCACCAGCCGCTTACCAAAGGAAAGACGATAGATCGGAGAATTCTGCATATTCTTGATCATCTCATCAACCCGGATACTGCGCAGTCCTCGTCTCTGTGCCTCCTCCAGCATCTGTTCCAGGGCAATCAGCATATGCTCCGGCGCGTTCGGGTCTGCTCCCAGTGTAGTGCCGCAATCATGCAGCAGCATCACTTCACCCGGATTCAGCTTGCTGAGCAGCTTTTCAGTGAGCCGGTCTGCGCCCAGCTTCTCCTTCCAATCCCCGAACATGGCTGACCAAAGAACAATCTGCACCTGACGGCGTTTGGAAAAGTCGAACAAATTGACAATTCCCCACGGCGGACGGTAATACGTGCTGCGCTCGCCGGTAATACTGTAAATGATATCATCGGTACGCTGAATCTGTTGTTTGACGGTAGCCGGACGCATCAGCCAATTCGTTTTGTGCACGTAATTATGAATCCCGATCAAATGCCCCTCATCATGCATCCGCTTGATAACCTCCGGATTCTGTTCAGCATGCGAGCCAACAACAAAGAAGGTTGCCTTTGCCCCATAACGCTTAAGCAGGTCCAGCAGAAGCGGTGTATAGTGGGGGTCGGGCCCATCGTCAAAGGTTAGCGCAAAATCAGTGCGTCCAGTCCCTTTGCGAAAGACACGATATCCAAATATCCGGCTGATCATACCGGGGATAAACGCATAAAAGGTTGAGATGTAAAATAACCAGAGCAGCAAAGTCTGCATGTAAATTCCCCGCTTTTTCAGAGTTGACTTTGGCTTTCCTTGCCAAGTTGAATGAAATACCTCAGGTTTCCAGGTGAGCAGAATCCCACAAAAAAACGCTACCCCCTATTTTAACACAGCTATGAAAGAAATAGACGCTTTTTTATTAAAATCGTGTACAATGAATTTAAGCTAATTCATAAAAAACATCATATACAAAAAAGGAGTCGTTTATATCTATGCTGCCGCTGTACAAAAAATATTGGCGCACCATCTTTGATGTTGGACTGGTGGTTCTTACCGTGTATCTTGTGATGCTTGGTTTCAGCACACTGTACCGATTAGCAGCGCCGGTGTTTTTATCTTTTTTCGTATTCCTCCTGATCGAGCCGCTGGCCCGTTTTCTGAACCGCCGGGGGATGGCCAAATCGTTCGCCTCCGCCATTTCCGTGATACTGTTTCTGATTATTTTGCTGGGTGCCTTATTCGGAGCCGGACTTCTAATCACTATGCAGGCGCTTCAATTTCAAGACGACCTTCCTAAATATACATATGTGGTCCAGCAGCAATTTGCCGAGGCTACAAGCTACCTTCAACACCGGATCGAAGCGCTGCCGCCTAATCTTACGGATAAACTTAACGGCTATTTCACAGACGCAACCAATGTTCTCTCTAAATGGATGATCGCTTTCTTTAAGTATATGATCGGAATTCTCGGCTCCTTCTCTTCTTTTATGGCTAATTTCGGCATTGCGATCATTCTGGCGTTTTTCCTCAGCATGGAAATCAAGGACTGGAAAAAAATCGCGCATGATAAAATGCCCAAGACGTTCAAGACCGCGTACGCTTTTTTACAGGGGAATGTCTTTAAGGCAATCGGTTCCTATATAAAAGCACAACTGATACTGATCAGCATTACTTTTGCAATTGTGCTGGCCGGCCTGTTCATTCTTCAGACCGGAAATGAAATTACAATGGCACTTGTCTGTGCCGTGGTCGATGTGCTCCCGCTGCTCGGCGTGTCGGCGGTGCTGATTCCCTGGATTGTATACCTGTTCATTATCGGCAATACCCCGCTTGCCATTGGAATGATTATTCTGCTTGTGGTGGTGCTGATTACACGGCAATTGCTGGAGCCGAAGATCATGGGCAACTCCATCGGGGTATCTTCCGCCTTCCTGATGCTCTCGTTCGTCATTCTGTCCAGCTCCCTGTTCGGGGTAGCGGGACTGATTCTTTCACCGATTCTGCTCATCCTGGTTAAGGAGCTGATCCAGCAGGGTTATCTCCAGCAATGGATCTTTCTGCCCCAGGAGGAGTTCATTGTCTCACCGTTCGCAGCAAGCTCGTCTTCGGCTGCCGGTGACCCGGCTTCGGGTGACTTTCCAGATTCTCAAGCGCCCGAAGATTCAGACAGCAGTTCAAATACTTGACCGAACAGCTTGACAGCAGCATGCGGACTCCCCGGAGCCACGTTCTCCACCAGAGCGGAAACTGCATATTTGGGATGATCCACCGGCCCGTAGCCGATGAACCATTGGTTATTGCGCGGCACACCTTTGACCAGCGTCTGGGCTGTGCCCGACTTGCCTGCTAGGGGCCACTTCGTGCCCAGCAGGCTTTTGCCGGTTCCCTCGGTCACAACCTTGCGCATCAGAGACAGCAGCGTCCGGGCGGTGGCCGGCGATATTCTGCCCTGGGAAGCCGGCGCCAGATGTCCGGGCAGGTCCTGCAGCGTCTGGCCGTTGGCAAAAGCTACCCGCTGCAAAATACGCGGCGCCCGGACCTCTCCGCCATGCAGCAGCGTAACCAGCAGATTCGCCGCCTGGAGCGGCGTGATTCTGACGTCACGCTGGCCGATCGCCGTCTGCACCCTGGCCCCGCCGTCATCCGGCAGCAGGGTGGTAAAGATGGTTCCCGGCTGCTCCCCGGCCAGCGGACGGAGCAGCGGCAAGCCAAGCGTGTTCTCCGCTTGCCAGCTAATGTCTCTTCCCAGGCCAAGCGCCAGCGCTGCGCTCTGAAGCTGCGCCCCGCTCAGCCGCTCAGCCAGCGAAGCAAATACAGTATTGCAGGACACGGCGAACCCCTCAGCCATCGTAAGGGAGCCGTGAGCTTTACCTGCCGGGCAGGACAAGCCGTATTTGCCGTAATGCCCGGAGCAATAGAATTTTTCTTCAGGCGAAGTGATGCCGGCCTCCAATGCAGCGGCGGCGGTAACAAGCTTGAAGATCGAGCCGGGAACCGCCGCTTGGAGCGCCCGGTTGTTCCATTCTCCTCCCTTAGGCGAGATATGTCCGGGATCATAGAACGGCAAAGATACCATAGCTTCAATATCTCCGTTTGCCGCATCCAGAACCACAACCGCCCCCTCTTTGACTCCCGCCTTGGCGGCCAGCTTCTCAATCCCCTCTTGGAGACTCTTATCAATTGTTGTATATAAAGACAGCGGGTAATAGGGATTCCCCGGTGCTCTTACCCGGATCGGACTACCCGAAAGACGGTTGCCCCGCGCGTCCACCTGCGCATAGGCTTCGGTGTGGCCAACCCCCTGAAGCAGTGGCTCCAGCGTTTTCTCCAGCCCGTCAGTCCCTGTCAGCGGGACTCTCAGGCCGGTTGGCGATTCCTTAATTTCTCCTGCCGAGGCCTCGGACAGATACCCCAGCCACTGGCGGCCTGTCGCTTCCCCCCCGTATCTGCGGGCAAAGGGCAGCACCCGCACACCGTCAATGCCAAGCCGCTCTACTTCGTCTGCCTCTGCCGGGGTCAGCTCCTGCGGATTTTTGCCGCGGCCGGACGGCCACAGCAGCGGCTGCTTAAGCCCGCTGCGCCTGGCTTGAAGCTGCTCGTACGTCACGTCGAGCACGGTGGCAAGCCGCTGCAGCTTCTCCTTGTCCGCAGCGCTGACTGCCGCCTCTGCCGCAGCCTCCTCCTGCGGAAAAAAAGCCGCCGTCCACACCGTTTCGCCGGCAAGCGGCAGTCCGTTCCTGTCATACAGGCGGCCCCGCCCGCTGTCCAGCACCGTTTCCCGCTCCCTTTGAATTTCCGCCATCTTGGAAAGGGGGTACTCTGTTCCCGCAACCTTCCTGTCCTTCAGCAGCAATTGCACCCATGCCAACCTAAGAATCAGTACTGCAACCAGCGCAGTCAAAAGAAGTGAACCCCAAAATATACGTTTACGGTTAAGCTTATGCAAGACCATTCCTCCTGAAGTCAGTAGCCTTACGCTGACAGGGTTCATGACCTTTATTATACCCACAGAACCACTTCAGAATAACCCTGGAAACCGTCAAACCGCTGCCAGTTTTTATTCATACTCTGAAAAAACCGCTCCTTCCAAATGGAAGAAGCGGCTGCGCAGATAACATCTAAAGATTAGCCAGACTGCATTTCATCATGCACTGCTTATACGCTGAATTTGGACAGCCTTTCCTTGAGCTTCAATGAAGCATGCTCCAGCTTTGCAATCAATCTAAGTGAAGTACGGCTTTTCCGGAAAATTTCCGTTCCATCAGCTTGCGGGCAACAGTGTCAATTTCGGTCCAGGGCGCCTCCACTTCTATCCGGGGCGTTAACCGTCCGTCTGCAATCAGCCGGGCCAGCAAGCTCAGATCGTTCGCGGCTGATTGACGAGTGAGCTCCTCTCCAAGAAAGAAGCTGTACAAGGTTCTTCCTCCGCTGGTCACCAGATTCATCATATTGATCGTCGCGGTATGTGAAGAGGAGAAACCTACCGCAACGCAAATGCCTTGTGGCGCAAGCTGCGGCAGCAGCGCCGCCAGTGTATCGCCGCCTACCGAATCAATGATCAGATCGTACGGCCCGAATTTGCAGGCAGATGAAATTGCCGAATATCCAATGACCACTTCGTCGGCTCCAGCCTCTCGTACAAGCAAGGCCTTCTCTTCCGTGCTGGCCGTACCTACGACGAATGCGCCGGACTGGGCTGCAAGCTGATGGGTGAACAGCCCAACACCACCGGTAGAGCCTGTAATAAAAATGCGCTTGCCGAGCAGCATGCCACCTTTACGGAGGGCATTAAGCGCCGTCAGGCCGGCTACGGGTAAGGTCGCCGCCTCCGTTAAAGTAAGCTTGTCCGGGATCTCCGTCAGCATAGATACGGGGGCGGCAACCTGCTCGCTCCACGCCCCCATCGGGAGCAAACCGACAACCCTGGCCCCTTTTTGGGGACCTGCGCCGCTCTTGGCCGGCTCGATCACAATTCCGGCAAAATCCCAGCCGGGTCTGCTTGATACTTCCTGATCCTTGGCGTCTATCACTTCACCGCGATTGAGAGAGACGGCCTTCACTTGCACAAGCGCTTCCCAGGGCTGGGCCTGTGGTGCATCAACCTCCTTCAACGCCAAATGTGACGGAGCAAGCGGATCAACTACAATGGCACGAATCATATTGTATCTCCTCCATGAATTGGTTATTGGTTGTGTGTCATTAGATGACTTTCGATTTCATTGAGGAGTATACTTTACATTAATGATCGGCCCAAGTGCAGAACTACACTTCGTAAGAGAAGGGAAAAGAAGATGGACATCCATACAGAGAATTCCAGACTTAAAATCGTATTGGGAGAGATTGAAGCGTTGCGGATGAAACGCCAGCACGTCCTTGCCGATCAGCCTCACCCATCCTTGAAACGATTTACCCAACAGGAGCTGAACGACGAGGCCTTTCCTTCGTATAAAAATCTGCTGGTTGGGCGTTCCCGCCGCATACCGGATCGTCAGACGATCATCAATATTGCTGAATATCTTGAATGTACCTTTGACGAGCGTAACGATCTGCTTTTGGCAGCAGGTTACCTTCCTTTCCAGACTGAATTAGAGGGACGGGCACTGGAGCATGCATTGGAGTGGGCGCATCAAACGATGAGAGGCCTTCCCTTTCCCGCCATGATCATAACTCACACACAGGACATCAAGGGGGTTAACGAGCCGTTTCGCCGTTTGTTCGATATCCCGCTCGACCGTTCTTACGATGGCTTAATGAACAGGGTCGATTTTCATTTTAATTCCGATTTGCCTATCCGGCCCCGCTCCACTTTCGACAAAGCTTCATTCGAGCAGTGGGAGGCACACGCCATAAACGGGATACACGCGCTCAAGAGGGAGCACATGCTCTCCCGATATGATGCGTGGTATCAAAAATTGTTTCAGAGATTTCAGAAATATAACGTGGACGAATATATGAATATGCAGGATGCAGTGGAAAGGTTAGATCAGACGCAAACCATACTAGCCAGGATGGAAAGCTCCGGCGAGCTTGCTCCCATTCGCTACAGACAGGTTTCGATTTCCGCAGGTAGCCGTGCATATCCGCAAATTGCGGTTTTCCTGCCGGTCGATGCTGCCGCGCGTACAGTTTTCGAGAACCTGGGATGTCCTATTAATTGTGAATTCGTCTAACCACCGGGATGAGGTAGACTGCTTGTACACCTTTGACCGTTGTGAGCCAGCGAGCCAGCTCCTCATTGATCCGTTCACACCAGCAGGATTACATCCAGCTTATCTGCGGTTTGCTTGACCGTCTGCGGATTGGCCGATAAAGCGTTGGCCTCAATCGTTTGTCTGGCGACAGAATACGAGGTATATCCAAGGGACAGAGTTATCGCCAGCGTCGCAATGAAAACACGAGAAAAAGCCGCATCCCTAGCGACTTGGAGGGATGCAGCCGGGTAAATATAACCTTTATTGCCTGCTGCTTGTTATTCAAAAAAATCAACGCCAAATCCACTATATTCTTGCACCGCTATCCGTTACAAGTTCATGAACGTCTGCAGTGTTCGATCCGCAAGATATGGAAGATACTCATGACCGTATTCGTAATAGACCATCAGGTCTTTCGGTGCTGTGATTTTGTTGTATGCGGCAAATTGCGTTGAAGGCGGGCAGATCGTATCTGCAAGTCCGGTCACCCATAACACCTTGGCCTGAATTCGGCTCGCCAAATTCTGAATATCAATATAACCCAGCCGGTTAAAAATCTCTTCCTCCCGTTCATGGTGCGGATCAAAGAAGCGGAAGTAATAATTGATCTCCTCATAAGCCGAAGTCGTGATATCCAGCTCCCAGGCCCGTTTGTAGTCGGAGAGGAACGGATAGACCGGGACTGCCATAGAGATGCGCGGCTCTAGCGCGGCGCAGGCGACAGTCAAGGCTCCCCCTTGGGAACAACCATAGGCACCCACCCGTGCCGGGTCCACTTCCGGCATGCTCATCAGAATGCGCGCCGTCTGGGCGGTATCCAGAAATACGTTGCGGTAGTACAGGTTGTCCGGATTCGGGTCATCAAGCCCGCGGATGATGTGGCCGCGGATGGTTGTGCCCTGCACCGTCAGATTATCCTCGGATAATCCCCCCTGCCCCCGGCAGTCCATTGCCAGCACACTGATTCCGTGCGCGGCATATGCAACCTTCTCCATCCAATCGCCGCTGTCGCAGGAATAGCCGTGGAAGATTACAATACCCCGGCCTTTTTCCTGCGCCGCCTTCTTAGGTCTTGCATATTTGCAATGAATTCTGGCCCCGCCTACTCCGGTGAAATAGAGATGAAAACACTCGGCCAGCTCACTGGTGAATTCCGCCGGCACCAGTTCATAGTCCAGCGGCTGGGCATCCAGGTCGCGCAGGGCGCGGTCCCAGAATGAATCAAAATCCGCAGGTTTTGGGCTGCTGCCTTCGTAGGCTTGTAGCTGGGGGAGTGATCTTTCGCTTGTCATAGTAAATCCTCCTTAGGGTTGGATTGAAATGTGATGGGCAAAGTAGGGTGGTGAGGTGAGTGTGGGTCACTGCGGGGAATGTTGGTTCCGATCGCTGTTGTTCCCGGATTTCCTGATTAATACCGCTGGGCGGTAGAAATCCGGGAACAGCATCTGCTTCCGAAGCGAGCTTTCCTTCGGAAAGCTTACAAGCGAACGCTACGCTTCTCCACTCAACATTCCCCTACGTTCGTTACACTCACCACAGGGTTTGCAAGAACAAGTTAAATCCAATAATTTGGATTTAACCTGGAAACGACTACATAGACTGCTTCATTTAAGTTCGGCGCTCAAGCTGTAGCTGTGTAGCTTGAGCTTGAGCTGTAGCTCTAGCTGTATTTCATACAACTAAAATTACCTATTTAGGCGCTATAACTGATTTAATTGCACTCTGTACATTTAGATCGAGCGCAATTGAGTAAAAGAAGTCTTTCCGCCATTTTTAACTGTACAGAATACATTTATCGTAAAAAAACAGGGTTTGCTGAGCCTTTTAACTGCAGCAAATACAATGAGCTGGTACGCGGTGCGGTGCAGCATCACTTCAAAAACAAAACAGAACGAAAAACCCATTTCACATGGGTTTTCGACTAGTGCAGCAACGTGGCAGGCCGTAAAGATGGCCGCCACTCGCTGCATAAACACTTACAGACAAGATCAACTGCTGCAAACCGAGCACTCAAGGCCAGTGTCTCGTTCGATTCGATTGCAGTCTATACAGCAGAATCGCCTGTAAAGAAGGTAAACGGGATCTCTGTTGCACTTTGTACAGCAGAATGACCTGCAAAAAAGGAAATTTGGATTTCTGCTGCACTTTGTACACTAGAAATCGCAAGAAAGGACGATATCGTTACTTTTGAACTGAATCTGCTGCAGGAAGTGCAATAGAATCAATTTTTCGAATGAAAAAGCAACAATCTGCTGTACATTCTGCAATAGGTTGCCCCTCCGCCTCAGTGAACAGGGGCAGGCATTGCTCAGGCAGACGCGGCAAGCACCAAAAATCACAAATCCCCCATTACATCTTCGCGGCATTCACCATTGCTTCTGCCCAAACAGCACTTTAACCGATTAGATCTTGCCCAAGCCGGCATCATCGCCGACCTCTTCATGAGTCTCGATCACGTAGTTCACGATTTCTTGTACAGTGGTGTAAGCCACGCCTACATAAGTGTCGGCTGCCCCGTAGTAGATGGCGATGCGGCCGGTTTCAGCGTCGTTCAGGGTGGCGCAAGGGAAGAGCACGTTGTTCACGAAACCTCTTTCCTCGTACCATTCTTCCGGTGTAAGCACGAAGTTTTTGGAGCGGTATTTTACTCTCGACGGCTCATCCTTATCCAGGATAACTGCGCCCATGCTGTACACAAGACCGTTGCAGGTTCCGGTAACGCCGTGGTAGAACATCAGCCAGCCTTCGGTGGTTTCGATTGGCGCAGGGCCGCCGCCGATTTTGACACTCTGCCACCAGCCTTGTCCTCCTTTGGTCATAACATGGCGGTGCTTGCCCCAGTACACGAAGTCAGGACTTTCGCTCAGGAACACATCGCCAAAAGGCGTATGTCCGCTGTCGCTCGGACGGGACAGCATCACGAAATTGCCGTTGATTTTTTTCGGGAACAGCACGCCATTGCGGTTGAACGGCAGGAACGGATTTTCCAGGCTGATGAAGGTTTTGAAGTCCTGGGTTTTGGCAACGCCGATAGCTGCACCATAGAAATCTGTACACCAGATGATGTAGTAGGTATCTTCAACCTTAACCAGGCGCGGGTCATAAGCATAACGCGGCATATAAGGGTTGCCTGCTTCGTCCACAAATTGAATCGGGCTGTCGTCAATTTTCCAGTCCAGGCCATCTACGCTGTAGCCCATCCGCAGGTGAGGGCGGGTTGTGTTGTCTTCTACACGGAATACACCGAGGAAGCTGCCTTCATAAGCAACAACGGCGCTGTTGAAGATGCGCGCAACGCCCTTTGCCGGATTTCTTTTGATAACCGGGTTGCTGTCATGTCTCCAGACCGGATTGTCGTTTCCGGCAGGTCTGTCCTGCCAAGGCATATTCGGCACATTCGTGCATCCAATCAGCTTAACTTCTTTCATCGTAAATTCCCTCCAAATTTAGCGCAGCAGTGGCTGCTATTATGGTTACGCGTGCTTGAATTTCAGCGGGTATTTGCTCTTACCGGGTTTTATTTTACAGACCCTTGCGCAAAACCGTTATAAATGTACTTTTGCAAAGCTACGAATGCTATGAGCGTCGGAATGATTGCTATCATAATCGCGGCGCAGATAACCTCCCACTGTGAGCCGTATGGCCCCTTGAATTTGAACAGTGCGGTGGATACGACCTGCAGACTGCTTTTTGGCATATAAAGGAAAGGGGTATAGAAATCGTTATAGATGTTGACGCCCTTTACAATAATTACCGTTACAATCGCGGGCATCAGCAGCGGCAGTATAATTCTCCAGTAAATTGTCCAATACGACGCTCCGTCCAGCATCGCTGATTCATCCAGCGATTCGGAAATGGAGTCCAGGAACTGCATGAAAATATAGACGGCGATAATATCTGTACCCAGGTACATCAGGATCGGCGCCCAGCGGGTGTTGAACAGTTCCAGCGAGTTGATGATCTGGAAGGTAGCTACTTGGGTTGTTACCCCTGGAATCAGCGTGGCCAGCAGAAAAGCCCCCATCAGCAGCTTGCTGCCCTTGAATTTGAAACGGGCCAGAATGTACGCCATCATCGAACCGGTAAGTGTAGCGCCGGCAATGGAGATCAGTACGATAATAATTGTATTCATAAAACCGCGCAGCATGTTGCCATCTACAAAGGCTTTGGTATAGTTGGAGAAATTCAGCCAGTTCTCCGGCAGAGTAAGCGGACCCGTTGAGGCATACTCGGCATTTGTTTTTAGAGAGGCGAAGAAGACCACGATAATCGGAATCAGCGCCACCAGCGCTCCCAGAACTAAAGTGAGGTATTTGAAGAAAGAAGCTGCGGTATATTTAAAAGTATGCATAGTTCTTACTTCTCCTCCTTTATCAGAACACGCTGCAGAATAGTAACCAGAACAACAATACCCAGAAGCACAACGGCCATTGCCGAAGCGAGACCCAGCTTGCTGTATTTAAAGGCCACATCGACGGTCTGGATGACAAACGTGCCGCTGCCATTGGAGCCGCCGGTCATGACATACGGAATTTCGAATACACCGATCGCTCCGCTTACGGCGAGGATCAGATTGAGCTGCAGAATGCGCTTGATGCTCGGAAGGATAATGTGCCGGAACTGATGCCAGCGGTTGGCGCCGTCAATTTCCGAAGCTTCATAAATATCATTGCCGATGGAGGAAATCGCTCCAAGGAAGATAATGAAGTTCATCCCCATGTATCTCCATACCGATGCAAAAGCAAGGGAGATATTGATCAGGTGGGGATTCAGCAGCCACTTCTGCTGCCAGGCCCCAAGCCCGACGAGGTCAAGAATGGTATTCAAGGTTCCTTCCGGTTTGAAGAAGAACAGGAAGATGAACCCGATTGCTACACCGTTGAGCAGTGTCGGGAAGAACAGAATGCCTTTGAACCAGTTCTTTAATCGGACATTAAAGCTTAGAATTGTGGCAAAATAAAGCGCCAGTCCCATCTGGACAAAGGTGGCAAAGAAATAATACAAGCTGACTTTAAATACGGCGAAATACTCCGGTTTGGTGAAAATGGTCTTGTAATTGTCGAACCCGACATATTCCATATGCTTGCTGAAGCCGTCCCAGCTTGTGAAGCTGTACTGGAACATTTTGAACACTGGCAAATATGAGAAGGTCAGCAGCAAAACTACCGGGACCAAGGAAAATAAAATAATAATCAAAATCCGCTGATTTTTATAGCTCATGTTGGACAATTTGGGCACTCTCCACACCTCCTATAAGAACACATGCTTATAACTCCAAATCCTGCTCCAATTCGCAAAAGTGAAGGGGAAAATGCCGTTCCCGGCATCTTCCCGCTCTCTTGAATTTGTCTTCACTCCTGCGTCTAGCCGGGTGTTGACTTATTTTCCGGCAGTAACTTTAGCTCTTGCCGCTTTCCATTTATCGTTCAGATCCTTCATGATATCGTCGAAGGAGTCTTTTCTGTTGCCGATCGCAGCTTCGATGATGACCTTCTTGAAGTCAGGCTGCCAGAGGCCGATTTCAGCTTCCTTGTCGATGGCGTCCACCCAGCCTTCCTGGCCGGCTTTTGCAGGGGCAATTGTATCAAAGGTTACGTCTGTGCCGTCAAATTGCTTGAGGATTTCAGGAAGTGCCGAACCTTTAACCGGGCTCATGCCGCCGCCTTCTGTCGTAGGATAGCCGGATTCGTTGATGAACCAGTCCACCCATGCTCTTGCCGCTTCTTTATTCTGGCTGTGAATGCTAATGCCCAGGTTGTAGTCATCGGACAACGGAACCAGAATTTTGCTGGCGTTGGTAGGGAAAGGCATGAAGCCGACATCGTCAGGGTTCTTCGCCACCCCTTTGATCTGGCCAATGGCCCAAGATCCGAGCATCATTGTACCGATTTTACCGTTCGCCAGATCAGCCTTGGAGGATTCCCAGTCTGTTGTTGTTGGGTCTTCTTCGATCAGGCCGTTCTTGGCTGCATCGTACATCAGTTTGTACAGGTCGTAGTGCGGTTGTCCCTTAACGAAGTTGTCGTCGGAAGCCACTTGGCCGATGTTCACGTAATCACGGTCCCCGGCAACGGTTGCCAGATCCGCTTCCCACTGGGTCAATGTCCAACCGGCGGCATAGTTTGTGTAGAGCGGAACGGCTTTGGTCTTGTCTTTAATATTTTGCAGAGCAGTCATGAACTGGTCAAAGGTTCTAGGAACCTCAGTAATTCCTGCATCCTTAAATACTTGTTTGTTGTAGATAACACCGGAGAAGTTAACTGTAATCGGAATACCGTAGGAAATGCCGTTTACACTGCGTTCTTCCAGACCGGTATATTGCTTCTCCAGATCGGCCATTTTACCCAGCGGCTCAAAAAAGTCCGGCAGGTCTTTAATCGCTACGCTGGTAGGCAGCAGCAGCACATCACCGTAATCGCTAGTGCTCATGCGGATCTTAATTTGATCTTCATAGCTGGACAGCGCTTCGAAGTTTACTTTGACATTCGGATATTTCTCATTGAACTTCGCTGCGTAATCTTTGAATACGGTATCAACAATGTCCGTTCTCTGTGTGATTACTGTGATATCGCCTTTGATATCCTTGGCTGCTGCATCGCCCTCTGGAGCGGCTGTCGCCTCGGTGTTCGTGCCTGTATTTCCTGCGTTCGTTGCTGCTGCATTGTCCGTGTTATTGTTGTTCGATGAACAGCCTGCGAACAAACCGGCCATCAGTGTCAGTGCCGCCAAGCTTGTAACTGCTTTGGTTGTCTTCATGTTTTTGTTGACCCCTCTCTTCATTATGACTCCTGGTGTTAATAATAACAAAATACTAACAATAACCATCACTACCTGACAAACAAATTCTAGAAGAAAATCAGAGGATTCTCCGTTTCGTCTGAAAAGCAATGATGTTATCGCTTACAAACACATTATAAATCGTTTTCAAAATCAAAACGATGGTTTCAATTGTTTTTTCTGGTCTTAAATTTGTTATTTTTGTTTTATGTTATTTTATTTTGTTATCTATTTTTATGAAAAAGACAGCAAAAAAAGGAGGGCTCGCCACCCTCCGCAGAAAATCTTTTCCTATAATATAGCCTGTAATTAAGACTAGCCTCTAGGTGCTCTGTAACCGCTTTTGTAATCCTTAGGAGTCATACCACACATTTTCTTGAACAGCTTGTTGAAATAGACAGGATCACTGTAGCCGACCCGTTCGGCGATTTCGTAATTTTTCAGATCAGGCTGTCCGATCAGCAGCTCCTTGGCCTTCGCGATCCGAATGCCGATCAGATAATCCGTAATCGTCTGGCCTGTCTTATATTTGAACAGACGGCTGATATAGCTCGCATTCATGCCTACCATCTCTGCGAGACGCTCTAATTCAAAGTTCTGGCCGTATTCCTTTTCGAGAATGCTCTTGGTCTGCTCGACAACGTAATGCTCCCCGCCATGCGGTATTTCCTCCGGTTCGGCTGCCGCTTCCCTAAGCTTCTTGTTCTCCGCGACACTCTTGAGTAAATCGTACAATTGAGCTTTTTCAATCGGCTTAAGCAAATAATCAAGCACTCCGTGCCGCATAGCCCTGCGGGCATATTCGAATTCACTGAACCCGCTGAGCACGGCGATGGGAAGCTCCTTCAAATGTCCCCTGGCCTCTTCAATCAGCCCGAAGCCATCCATTCTTGGCATCTTAATGTCTGTAATCAGAAGGTCTATATCCTCCAGGGTGAGCTCCCGGAGATGATTCCAGGCCTCCGCCCCATTGCCGTAAGAACCGATAACCTTGACTTCCAAATCCATTCTGGAAGTAATCTTCTCAAGTCCGCGCCGAATGACTTCCTCGTCGTCCGCAATCATAACCTTGATCACTAGCTAATCGCCTCCAGTTATGCTCCCGCTCGTAATGATTGCGCTATCATTATCAATTATATGCGCAATTTCTCAGGTAGCAAATGTGCTGTGTTGCTCTTTTATAGTCTTCTCTTTACTTTGCTCATTTTGCCCTTGAAATCCTTCATAAAAAGGGTTATAACTAATCTGTGTTATTGTTATTAATAACTAACAAAATAATAATAACAATATAACAAAATTCGAAAAAAGTTTCTATGCCTTTCTCCTACTATTCTATAAAGCGAGGTTGTCTGAGCATGCTACTAGAGAACGAATATGTCGGAGGCGTAACCTGGGGTTTCATGGGGAAACGCGGCACTTGGGCAAATGAAGAGGCTGAGGCTTCTATGGACCTTATGAAATCCGTTACCGGTGCAAACTGGACGGCCATTGCCTTCAGCGCAATCCAGGCAACTCCACAATCAACGGAAATTCCTTACCGGGAAGAGCCAACAGTTACCGATAATGAGGTGCTATGGGCGATCCGCAAGGCGAAGCTGTTAGATCTCAAGGTTTGCCTGAAGCCTATTGTGAATTGTGCAGACGGCACCTGGCGGGCCCACATCAACTTTTTCGACAAGGATGTCCCGTGTGAGCCTAAGTGGTCGGAATGGTTCCGCTCTTATACTGACTTCATCCTGCATTATGCTGCGATTGCCGAAGAAAGCGGTTGCGAGATGTTCTGCATCGGGTGCGAGCTGGTGATGTCAGACAGGCGGGCGGATGAATGGCGGGCCTTGATTGCCAAAGTGCGCAAGCTGTATAGCGGAATCCTCACTTATAATTGCGACAAATATCAAGAGGACAACGTGACCTGGTGGGATGATCTGGATGTGATCTCCTCAAGCGGCTATTATCCCGAGCATGACTGGGAAGCGCAGCTTGACCGGATCGAAACGGTGGTGAAGCAGTATAACAAACCCTTCTTCTTCATGGAAGCGGGTTGCCCCAGCCGTACAGGCAGCGCTGCCATCCCTAATGACTGGTCCTTAAAGGGCGAGCCCTGTGAGGAAGAGCAGAGCCGGTATTACCGGGCAATGTTCCACAGTTGTGAAGGCCGGGATTGGGTTCAGGGCTTTATGCTCTGGGATTGGCCCGCACGTCTTTATCCGCTGGAAGCGGCGGCTGGCAATGACGACTACTGCATGTACGGCAAAGCGGCTGCAAACATCATTCATGAGTATTACAGCTCCAAGACTAATAAATAATGAGGGAGTGAACCGAAGCATATGAGCAATTCACCTGAAGTTTGGCGGCAGGAAATGGAGAATGAGCTGAAGAACAACATTTTGGGCTTCTGGATGGAGCATACGCTGGACAAGGAGCACGGCGGTTTTGTCGGTGAAATCGACAGCCGGTTAAAGGTCGTAGCCGGTGCGGAGAAAAGCCTTGTGCTGAATGCGCGGATTCTGTGGACATTTGCGAGCGCTTACCGCCTATACGGCACAGATGAGTATCTTGCGATGGCTGAACGTGCCTACGACTATCTGCTCCAGTATTTCACGGACAAAGAGCATGGCGGTTTCTACTGGATGGTCGATGCGAAAGGTGCAGCTTCCCAGCCCAAAAAACAAATTTACGGGCAATCTTTCGCCATCTATGCCTTGTCGGAATTCCATCATGCCACCGGACGCAAGGATGCGCTGGATAAAGCTGTGGAGCTGTTCCATCTGGTTGAGAAGTACGGCTATGATCCCGTGTATAAAGGTTATATTGAAGCCTTGTCCCAGGAATGGCAGATGACCGACGATCTCACACTCAGCACCAAGGATATGAATGAGAAGAAGTCCATGAACACCCATTTGCATGTGCTGGAAGGCTACACCGGGCTGTACCGGGTATGGAAATCGGATGAGCTGAAGAGCAAGCTGGCCGAGCTGATCACAACGATGCTGGACTATATTATTGACGACGAAGGCAAGCACTTCCACCTGTTCCTCGATGAAGAGTGGCATGTAAAATCAGAAGTCATCTCTTACGGGCATGACATTGAAGGCAGTTGGCTGCTGGTTGAAGCGGCTGAAGTGCTGGGGGATGAGGCGTTGCTTCAGCGTGTGCGCAAAGTAGCTGTCTCGATGGCCGAGGCTACACTTGCAGAAGGAATCGCCGGGGACGGCGGAATCTGGAATGAGGCGGACAGCAAGGGCCTGATCGAAAAATCCAGAGACTGGTGGCCGCAGGCTGAGGCCATTGTCGGCTTTTACAATGCCTATCAGATGACCGGCGATGCGCGTTTTCTGGAAGCTGCCGGCAACTCCTGGAGCTTTACCAATAAATATATCGTTGACCACAAGCTTGGTGAATGGTACTGGGGCGTGGATGAAGCGTTGCAGCCCTTGGTTCACGAGCCGAAGGTCAGCGCTTGGAAATGTCCTTATCATAACAGCAGAGCCTGCTTCGAAATGATTGGACGGCTTACACTAACCATAAAGGAGACAAAATAATGACAACACGCTTTGAGGAACGCAAACAGCAATTAACGGAACGTTATGAGGCGCTGATCGCACGCAAAAATGAGAAGGCTCCCTACGGCAACGGCATCTATGACCGTTATCAATACCCCCTGCTTACAGCAGAGCACGCGCCGCTTATCTGGCGGTATGACTTCAGCCCGAAAACCAACCCTTATTTCATGGAAAGAATCGGAGTGAACGGTATTTTTAATCCGGGCGCAATCGAACTGGACGGCAAATTCTATATCGTCGCCCGCGTAGAAGGCAATGACCGCAAATCCTTCTTCGCCGTAGCCGAGAGCGACAGCGGTGTGGACGGCTTCCGCTTCTGGGATCGCCCTGTCGTGCTGCCTGAGACCGAAGACCCGGACATCAACGTCTACGACATGCGTCTGGTAAAACATGCCGACGGCTGGATTTACGGCCTGTTCTGCACCGAACGCAAAGATCCAGACGCCCCGCATGGCGATCTGTCCAGCGCTGTTGCCCAATGCGGCATTACCCGCACCAAGGATCTGAAAACCTGGGAACGGCTCGCCGACCTGAAAACCGGCTCCGCCCAGCAGCGCAATGTTGTGCTGCATCCTGAGTTCGTAGACGGCAAATATGCCTTCTACACCCGTCCGCAGGACGGCTTCATCGACGCCGGCTCCGGCGGCGGCATCGGCTGGGGCTTGTCCGAGACCATCGAGAATGCTGTAATCACCAGCGAGTCCATCATGGACCAGCGCTATTACCACACCATTAAAGAAGTGAAGAACGGCCAAGGCCCGGCGCCTATCAAAACACCGCGCGGCTGGCTGCACATCGCCCACGGCGTGCGCAACACCGCTGCCGGACTGCGTTATGTGCTATATGCCTTCCTGTCTGATCTGGAAGAGCCTAATAAAGTAACCCATGCTCCGGGCGGACACTTTATCGCTCCAGACGGCGAAGAACGCGTCGGCGACGTATCCAACGTAGTCTTCTGCAACGGCGTAATCGCCCGTGACAACGGAGACATCTACATTTATTACGCTTCCTCCGACACACGCATCCATGTGGCCACCACAACGGTTGACCAGATGCTTGATTATGTGCTGAACACACCTGAAGACCCGCTTCGCTCTTATGCCTGCGTGCAGCAGCGGATTGCTTTGATTGAACGGAATCTTGAGTTGAAGTAGAGTTGGGATGAACTTGAAGGGGGGCATTTGGGGTGGTGGCGTAACTGCGGGGAGTGTTTGGACTTTCGGCCGCTGTTATGTTTGGATTTCCTGATTGGAACCGCTGATCGCGGTAGAAATCCAAACATAAAGGTGGACGCGTTCGCTCCTACAGTTCCAAACCTCCCCTCCGTTACTTCACCCTTAATGGGGGTTCTCAAGTTCATTTTGTGGGGTGTGGCAGGATGAAATTGAGGGCGGAGCATTCTAGGTGCTGCGCGTAACTGCGGGGAGTGTTTGGACTTTCGGCCGCTGTTATGTTTGGATTTCCTGATTGGAACCGCTGATCGCGGTAGAAATCCAAACATAAAGGCGGACGCGTTCGCTCCTACAGTTCCAAACCTCCCCTCCGTTACTTCCCCTTAATGGGGGTCTCAAGTTCATTTTGTGGGAGTGTTGACAGGATGAAATTGAGGGCGGAGCATTCTAGGTGCTGCGCATAACTGCGGGGAGTGTTTGGACTTTCGGCCGCTGTTATGTTTGGATTTCCTGATTGGAACCGCTGATCGCGGTAGAAATCCAAACATAAAGGCGGACGCGTTCGCTCCTACAGTTCCAAACCTCCCCTCCGTTACTTCCCCTTAATGGGGGTCTCAAGTTCATTTTGTGGGAGTGTTGGCAGGAAGAAAAAGCGGCCCTAGTGGATGAATCCACTGGGGCCGCTTTTTTATGTATTAGTTATTGCTGTGGATTGTCTAACTCAGTGATCAGCTCCTTAACTGCTGCAATAACTATATCCGGTCTATGGATCTGGATGGAATGCCAGCTGTCTTCGGCGATGACCTGCTTAACTGCAGGAGATACGTCAGCCAGCTTTGCTTGCCCCTGCTTCCACTCTGCGTCCTGTTTACCGGCACTTAATACGGTAATCGGCAGATCTTCACGTAGAGAGGCAGTTGCCCTCAACTGCAATGCGCTTTCTTCCGCATCTAGCAGCTCAGTGTAGACGGCCGAGTAGGCATTACTGCGATATCCTAGAACGCGGGCGGTTTTCTGCATTGAAGCTGGCAGATGGCGGGCTCCAACATGCTTTTGCAGCAGACTAAGAATCCCTGTTGGTGCGAGCAGATACCCAAGCTTGTACTGCTTCCTATGTGCAGCAATTTGTCTTTTTCTCTGATCGCTCATTTCCTCCGTAAGATATCGGCTTTCATGTGCAGCATCTATAAGCAGCAGCCCCTCTACCTCCTCTGGATATTCCGCAGCGAAGAATCTTACAATCATTCCACCATAGGAATGGCCTACAAGCAGATAAGGGGGCTTGCAGTCCTTTGTCTTTAGCAATTGTCGAAGATCCCGGACATAATCCCTGCAGGTTGCCCGTTCCAGAGGCTTGTCACTCCAACCCAATCCCGCACGGTCATAAGAAATTACTTTGGCAATTTGGGACAGCTCCGGCTGAACTAGCGAGAAGTCGAGGGAACAGCCTCCCATCCCCGCTTCGAGAACAACCGTATGCTCCCCTTCTCCCGTGACCTGCAGGTGGAGCTGGCCTGTACCCACGTTTATCAGTTCGCCTGGAGGTTTAACATCTAGCTTGTTCTTTTGTGTCAACAGCCACTGTATTAAAGTCAATGGAAAACAAACAAGCGAGCAGAAGACACGCAGCCCTCTCTCCGCCCTGGGTATTGCAGCCACCATTTATCACACCTTTCCTGATGAATGACACAAGTATACAGGTGTGAATTCACGCAAAAAAGAGAAACAATATCTGCTCTATTTCCTGTTTTTGCAGATGTACTCAGTCAGTGTCCGACCTAAACCGTTGCGCGGAGTATGTAATAGTCCGCCGTGGTCGGCAAGCCTTGAGCGGTCTGATGCCGGGCAAAGATCCGGTTGATCTCGGGCATGTTGTCGCTTATTACCATTTCATGCACCGCAGAGGTCTGCCCGAAGCAGCGAAGGCGTACAACGTCGATTGGTTCGTGCAAATAATATGTGCCGGTGACTGTCTCGATGTTAGCTGCGGCGAACCCGCTTGCTTGTACATACTGCTCTATCTTATTCAATACCGGAGTCCCCTCCTGTTGCGGGCCAAAGAGCCTCGGAAAAAGCACTGACAATTCAGGCGACTGCCTGTCGCCGGGGTGAAGTGCGATTAGCCGGCCGCCCTTTTTGATGACCCTGGTAAGCTCAGGGTATGCGGAGGCAGGGCCTTTGCGGTTATAGGCACAATCATACTCATCATCTTCAAAAGGAAGCCTGTGCTTAGTGTTAGCCGTCACAAATGACACATTGGCAAGAGCGGTACTGCTGGCGGTCTGAATAAAATCGGCAGTGACATCAAGACCAACAATGTGCTGAACGACGGGGCTCCACTGAATGGTAAAATCTCCATGACCACAGCCGATGTCGAGCACTCTTTTTCCCGGAACCAGTTCGGCAACCTCCTGGGCAAAAATCTCCTCCGCATCCCGTCCCGCAACCGTCGACTTCCAGGGATAAGCGTATTTCCCGGTCAGACTCCCCAATCCGGCATACCACTGAAACGAATGCGGCACAATCCAGTCCTTATGTGTCGTCGGGTCTGTCAATACAGCGCTCAATAGATCATCTCCTGTGTTCAAAAAGCTATACTCAAACACCATCTACTGTATTTTGTGCAATAGATTTCGGCATTAAGTCCTGATTTGTTGATTCTATTGTACTTTGTACAATCAAAATCCTTAAAAAACCTCAATCGCTACAATCTAGCGGAAATCTATTGCATGTACTACAACAGAACCTCTTTGTGCAGCAAAAGATGGTTTTTCTAATGTATGAAATACAATAGATGGCCGCATCCCCATTGGAACGTGCATCTTAGCTTATATGAGCTTCCTGCAAAAATAATATACCTAATCCCGCGGCCCCGCCACAGAATCCCGGTGGACAATATCCGCGGAGATCAGGATTTTCTCCAGCGGTGTAGACGGGTTGTGGATGCGGTTCAGCAGCTTTTCTACTGCGGCCCGGCCCATAGCTTCCTTGGGCACATGCACGGTAGTGAGCGGCGGCACGCCACGCGCGGCATCCTCTATATTATCAAAGCCCGTAACGGCAATGTCGGCCGGGATGGCAAGCCCCTCTTCCCGCAGCACCTCACAGACGGTCAGCGCAGTGGAGTCATTGGCGCAGACGAGCGCGGTCGGCAAGGTTTTGTTCTTTTTACGCTTGAGCATCCAGAGCTTGAACTCTTCCCGGAACGAGCCGTCATCCATCCCCTCCAGCAGCAGCATCTCGTCATTGCCGGCAGGAGTTTTCATGTCGCTCTCCTCCAGCGCGCTGCGGAAGCCGATCCAGCGGTCGCGGAAGCTGCGGGAATAGCGGATATTGCCGATAAAATGAAACAAAGTATGGCCGATCCCCATCAAATGATTGCTGAGCCGGGTCATAGAGTCGATGTTGTTGGCAAACACCGTATCGCTTGGAATAAGCGGGTCCTCATGATCAATCAGCACCATCGGCAGGCCGATACGGTGCACCTCCAGCAGTTGTGACGTGGGGATCTGTCCTACGCCGATAAGGCCGAGCAGACCGCTGGGATTGAGGACATTGATGAAATTGTCGGCACGGTGCTCTGACACAATGACCATCCCCAGACCTTCCTGATCCAGGGCGAGCGCAATGCCATCGACGATTTTGCCCCAATAGAGTGAATCCTGTGTTTGTGAGCGGATATTCGGCATCAGCACGAGGACGGATTGCTTGTTCCGGTCACTGCCCGCTGCCTGGGAGGGACGTTTGACATTTTGCACATAGGCATTTTTTTGTGTAAAATATCCCAGTTGCGATGCCGCCTGAATCACCCGCTCCCGGGTGGTTTCGTTGACGCCGCCTTTGCCGGAGAGCGATTTGGAGACAACGAACTTGGACACACCGAGATGATCGGCGATTTTTTGCATAGTAACCTTTTTAGCCATATGTAATACCTCCACAATAATTATCTTGACTCTGTATTGATGCCCTGCGGCTGGGGTGAAGCCTGCTGGCCTGCCCGCGCTTCCTTCCATTTCTCATTTAATTGATCAAAGGACTTTTGCAAATCCGGCGCGGCAATCAGCTCTTGAATATAGTCGCCCGACCAGAAGCTCAGCTTCGAACGGTTCGCCATATCAATAAAAGCATCAGTCTGGACTGTAGCCTCTACCAGCTTGGGATTGTAAGAGAGGAACTCGCGGTACTGCGGCATGGACGGCTCCTCTGAACCATCGGGAGGCAGGAATCCCCAATCCGCTACATACGAAGTATCCTTCAAAAAGAATTTCATCCATGCCATCGCAAGCTCCTTGTTCTTGCTGAACTTGCTGACCCCTATGAACCAATCGGGATTGAGGGGAGCATAACGCGTGCTGCTATTGTCGTAGGGAAACGGGAAAAATCCGATATCATCGGAAGACGCTCCGGCATCGAGAATCTGGCGGATCGTCCAGTTTCCCTGGAGATACATGCCGGCCTCCCCTTTTGCCAGCTTGGTCTTGGAAATCTCCCAATTATTCGAGAAAAGCTCATCCTCCACGTACCCTTTGGCGATCATCGTTCTGGCAATCTGAAGTGCCTTGCCCCATTCATTTCCGATCTTCCAGGGACTGTCCTGCTGAACCATATTGTTCATATAATCGGGATTGCCTGTCATATAATTGACCAGATTGTTGCCCCATTCCCGCAGCGGCCAGACCGCGCCGTAATTCATGTAGAGCGGCGTAATCCCCGCCCGCTTCAGCTTGGCGCTGGCTGCGTAGAATTCATCGAGCGTCCGCGGAACCTCTGTAATGCCCGCCTTTTCAAAAGCCCGCTTGTTATAGACAATTCCGCTTGTAGTCGTGCCCGTGGACAGCCCGTATCTCTTGCCGTCATAGGTCGAAAATGTAGTGAACCTTTCCTGTGCAGACAAAGCCTCGTCCAGCGGTTCAAAAAAATTGCCGAGCTCCTTCGCCGGCAGGTTGACCGGCAGCAGCAGCACATCCCCGGCATCCTTGGTGGACAAGCGGACCAGAATATCGGTGGCGTAATTGGACAAGCCCTCGAACTCTACATTCGCCTCCGGATATTTTTTCTTGAACTGCTCCGCATAACCCTTGAAAGTGCCATTCTCAATCAGGTCAATCCGGTTCGTCAGCATGACAACTGTGCCGGACAGATTGGATACGCCCTCCTCCCCCGCAGGCGATGGCGGCGGCAGCGCTCCATTATTGCTGCGGTTCTTGCAGCCGACAGTCAGCAGGAGCAGGAACAGCAGCAGGATGATATGCATGGCCCAGCGTAACTTCATCCGTTTCAAGCGGATTCCCCCTCTGTTCTCTTCCATTCTTTTGCCAAAGCTTGCGGTCCTGGCAGCGGCAGAGATAAGATAACATCCGTCCCCTCCCCGGGCTCGCTGAATACCTCGATGCCATAAGCCGCTCCATAATGCAGTTGTATCCGTTGATGCACATTTTTCATGCCGATGCCTCCGTTGATGCTTTTCTTGGGCGGCATTTCATGCTTCAGGCTGTCATTAAGCTTATCCAGAGTGGCCTTATCCATCCCGCAGCCGTCATCGCGAATATGGAACAGCAGCTTCTGCTCCGCAATCTCGCATTTGATGCTGAGATGCATTTGGGGTTTGGTATCATCCAGCCCGTGATAAGCGGCATTCTCAATAATCGGCTGAAAAACCAGCTTAATCATGGAGTAATTGTCAAGCTCCTCCGGTACGTCGATCTGCAGCACGAATCTGCCTGGATAACGGCAGCCGAGCAGCTCGACATAGTTGCGGACGTACAGCAGCTCCTGCTTCATGGTGGTTGCGCCGGACAGCTCACTGGTGCTGTAGCGCAGAAGCTTGCCCAGAATGGAAATCATGTCGGCAACTTCAACATCGTCGTTAATCTCTGCGGTCATGCGAATGGATTCCAGGGTATTGTAAATAAAATGCGGGTTGATCTGGCTCTGGAGCGCCTGCAGCTCGGCCCCCTTCTTCTGCTCCTCTATCCGGTAAATATCCTGGATCAGTTGCCTGATGCGGCCAAGCATCCGGTTAAATTGATGGCCAAGCAAGCCGATCTCATCCCTGCGTTTTACACGGAAGGTCACATCCAGATCACCGTTCTGCACCTTTTTCATCAATTGAATCATTTGCTTCAGCGGCTTGGTCAGGGCAAAGGACAGAATGATCGAGATGATCAGCGCCAGCACCACAATAATCAGGGTTGCAGCGATGGTGGCATTACGGGTAAGCTGTACCCCGCGGGTCAATTCATCGACAGGAATGGAAATAATGACCTTCCAGTTCGTCTTGGCAGAGCTTGAATAAATATTCAGCCGCTCCTTGCCCGACACGGTATCATAAAAACTTCCGGCACTTCCAACAGCCTGGCGGAACAGTGTGGAACGGGAAATATCCGTGGTCAGCAGCTTCTGGTCGCTGTCATAAATGACTTTGCCGTCTGCGTCCACAATCACCGACTTGCCGTGGGTTACCTTGTCCAGCTCGGCTACCTGGTTCTCCAGATTGCTGACGTTGGCCTCCACCGCAATCAGTCCGATCGGATTCCACAAGCCATCGACAATTCTGCGGACAATCGTGAACGCGTAACGTGTGCTCTGCAGATTGCTTGTATACGCCTGAGTGCCGAAGAGCAGCGCCTCTCCGCTTGAATCCTTGGACTGCTCACTCCAGAACTTGTAGCTCTGCGCAAGGTCCAGCCGGACGCCGCCATCCTTGGCGGAATAATATCCGTTACCGTAGCCGTCGAATATATAGACAGAGTTCGTCCCCCGCTTGATGTTGTTAATGAAGGAGATATTCCCTTCAATCCCGCGCTGAATGGACAGCAGCAGATCGAAGTCGCCGGGAGCAAGCCCCGGGCTGTTCCCCTTGCCCTCCATCATCTTTTTTTGTTCATAATACCGGTTGGAGCGGATCAGATTCTGTTTGATATCGTTTACATAGGCAGGCATTGAAGAAATCCGCTTCATATCCTCTATGTAGTCATCAATGGAATCCATCATCTGATCAATCAGCTTCTCCGAATAGGCAACGGTGTTAGCCTGTATGGATTCGGAATAACTCTTGAAGCTGATCACACTGATAAAAGAAAGCGGAAGTGTAATGATAATCAGGAACACTAAGAGCAGCTTGCGTTCCATGCTCATGTCCCCAATGTAGGACCACCAATTGTGGCTGCGTTTTGCTTTCATCCGGTCCTTCTCCTTGGTTCAGCTTTACCTAACATTTTCCTTCATCATAACAATTACCTAACAAAATTATTATACGTGTTAGTGTGCCGTTGCACAAGGAAATTACTTTGTGTTCCAGCGATGCCCCTACAGCAAAAAGACGCCCCGCAGCCAGTTGCATGGCTGCCGGACGTCTCCGCTGAGGATAACGCTGCTATTCGACGCTTTATTTTATTGTGAACAACGAAAGCTTGTCCTTCAACTGTGTGGACACGCTCTCCAGCTTGCCCGACAATGCAACGAGCTGATCGCTCACATTCTGCTGCTCGTTGCTCAGTGAAGCTACCTCTTCCGAGGTGGCTGACGATTGCTGCGCTACTGCACTTACGTTGCCCATCGCATCCGACAAGACACCCTGAGAGTGATTCAAGCTGTCGATGGCTCCGGTAACCGACTCCAGACTGGTAATGAAATCCTCCATTTGTCCCTTGACCGATACAAAGATATCGGTGGTGCTCTTTACGGAGCCCATCTGCGCTTTAAAGAGCGGGGCAACCTCAGACAATACCGCTACAGTTTCATTCATCTCGGTAATAATCTTATCCGTAATTCCGGCTACAAGGGCAATCGAATCCTTCGACTGCTCAGCAAGCTGCCGGACTTCATCGGCAACCACCATAAAGCCTCGCCCTGCTTCGCCTGCTCTTGCCGCCTCGATGGTTGCATTCAGCGACAGAATGTTCGTCTGCTGTGTGATGTTCTTCATTACATCCAGCACTTTGATCACCGAGAAGACCGTATCCTTCAGGTTGTTGACCCGGTCGACCAGCGCTGTAGTCATCTCACCGGTACGGCTGGTCTGCTTCAGCAATTCTTCCAATTGCTTCGCTCCATGTCCGCTCGCTTCACCAACTCCGCGTGCAGCCTCGTCCATCTCCGCATTTGCAGCAATAACACTCTGCATTTGTGTACCGATCAAGTCTGTCAACTCGTTTCCACGTTCAGCCTCCTGAGCGAGACTGCCGGCGCCGCCGGCGATTTCTTCCGTAGCTGCGGCAATTTCCTTCGCGGAAATTGCGGTCTTGCGGGAAGCCTCCCCAAGCTCGCCAGCCGTCTCCAGCACTTCACGGGCTGTATCTGTTGTCTGGGCAACCAGCTCGGTAATCCGCTCCATCATCGTATTGAACGATGCGGACAATTGTCCAATCTCATCGCGCGATACATATTCTGTACGTACGCTCAGGTCGCCTTTTGCGCCTTCGATCATAAGATCCTTCAGGCGGGCCAGAGGATTGGCGATCATACGCACCATCCACACGCCGAGCAGAACGGCAAGCAGAGCTGCTGCTGCCGCTGCCAGGAAGGTCGTAAACAGAATTGGAGTAGCCGCCTCAACCAGTGATCCTGTCGGAACAACACCTGCCAGCTTCCAGTCCGCATTCGCCATAGGATTGTAGACAGCCAGCACTCTGTCACCATTTGGATATTTGGCCTCCTGGCTCTCATTGCTGCTCTTACTCTCTTTAATAAATGTAAGCTCCGACGCCTTGCCGTCCTCGGCAGGCACAGAAGAAGCTACTACAGTACCATCCGGTGAAACGAGCTGAATCCGTGAGCCGGTTCCGAGCATAACACTCTTGAAGGAATCTTCAAGGAGCGTATTCTTCAGCTCAAGCAGGATCACATATCCTGAATCGGCAGAAAGATTCTTAAGCGATCTTATCATCGCAACATTCTTCCCGCCGTTGCCCGATACGGCTGCCGGGAACCAGTAGTTCTGCGCAGTCTTCTCTTCCTTGGAATAGTGGGACTGATATTTCTCAGCATTGGCAACCGCCGTTTTGAACCATTCCTGATCTCTGATTCCGTCCATCTTCAGTCCGGAGCTGCCGCTTGTGATAACATCGGAATCAGGCGAAGTCGGAATCAGGGAAATTGCGACAATGTTAGAGTCCGTAGTCGTCTGGCTGGAAAGCTTCTTGCTAATGACATCTGTCGCAACAAACTTATCGTAGCTGGATTCTGCAGTTGCCAATTGTGTAAGATTGGTCTGCATTTGCGTATCGAAGAAGAGCTGTAGTGCCAGGTTCTCATATTGCTTCAAGGTAATATCCAGCTTCTCCGAAACCTGAATTATCGTCTGGCGGTTCGCTTCTGATACATTAGCCTTGATAGTGTTCTTAGCCTTAGTATAGGACAGCAACCCTAGAGCCAGTACCACTACTATGATTGAGGATAGGAAAATAAGGAATAACTTAACGCCGACCGATTTCATCGGGTTGACTCTCTTTACCTGACGTACTGAACTATGTAGCGCACCCTTAAGGGTCATGCCGGATAGCTTGCCGCTCTTCTTAACCTCACCTTTACCAGTTGTCTGTGCATCTTCGGAGAGGTCTGTTTCGGCTTTTTGGACGAGCGGCGGCATTTTATTGCTCTTATTCTTCTTTTTCACGTTCATCCTTCTCTCTTTCTGCTTTTCTCCATCGTTCTCCTTTTTCGGAGCTCCCATCACAATCACCTGCCAGTTAGATTAGAAGAAATATGTAAGCGTTCACTCTTTATATATCGGCAGTATGGGTCCAATTGCTTAGATTTCTTTAGAAATTACCTCTGATTCTTTATATTTTTTAGTCAATCTCCATTTTATTTCAAATAATAGGAGTGGCTTTTAGATCATCAAGGAAATAAGAACAGCGATGTCTTCACGGACGAACAAGCGAGCCGGTAAATCCCCTGCCGGATGACGGCTTCATCTGCTTTGGCAAGGCCCGGCATCCATTCCTTACGGTGCCTGCGTGATTCCGGCATGATGACTCCAACCGCACACTGGTGCGAAGGCGTAACATAAACCAGTCTGGACTCTGGAGGGACATGCTTGCAAACCGTACTCATCACTATTACTATGGATTGCTCTATAATATGACACTTGGATATTTTCCAGCATTCCAATGATTGCTATACTAACAAAGTATGGTTCGTAATACGATGGGGGTGAAAATATGAGAATTCATTATTTACAGCATGTTCATTTTGAAGGGCCGGGGCAAATGGACGAATGGGCACGCAAAAACAGCCACGAACAGACAATCACGATGCTCTACGACCAGCCGCACCTTCCCTCGCTTTCGGAATTTGATTTGCTTGTTGTTCTGGGCGGTCCGATGGGAGTCTATGAAGAAAGCGATTATCCCTGGCTTCAAGGGGAAAAGCAATTTATCAAGGAGGTCATCCAAGCCCGGAAGCTGGTGCTGGGAATCTGTCTGGGCGCTCAATTGATTGCAGAGGTTATCGGAGGGGAAGTGTATAAGAATAATCTGAAGGAAATTGGCTGGTTTCCGGTCAAATTAACAGAACGTGCCGGAGAATCGGCTTTTTTACACCACTTTCCACAGGAATTCACCCCCTTTCACTGGCATGGAGACACGTTCCGCTTGCCTGCGAAAGCGCAGAAGATGGCTCTAAGCCTGGGGTGTGCCAATCAAGCTTATGTCTATGACGAGCACGTGATTGGTTTGCAATTTCATCTGGAATCCAGCAGGGAGAGCATTCAACAATTAATCAGGCATGGGGAAGATGATCTCCAAGAGGGCCTATACGTTCAGAACCCGGCGGAAATGCTGGCGCAAGGCGAAACATTGTTAAGTCCATCGAATGAGCTGCTGTTTGGTTTGCTGGAGGCGATTGAAGAGAAGCACCGGTCCTTGGAATAAGGTTAAAAAGAAAACTCACCAAATCCGGCACGGGTTGGTGAGTTTTTTTTGAAAACATTATTTTTTCTTACGCATCATGTCAAAATAGGCAACAGGCTGATCCACCTTCATGCGCACCTTCTGCAGCGGATGGCGGGCGGCATCCAGCGGCTGGCCTGCCTCGTCCCATAGCTCGCCTACCGTTTGCTTGAAGAACGTATTGTCCGGTCCGAAGAATTCAACCTCCTGTCCCGGCTTGAAGTGATTGCGCTGCTGAATGAGCGCTGTTCCGTTCACGGCATCATACTCCAGCACCAGTCCGGCAAAATCATAAGGAGCGGCCTTCTCCTCCGGCTCGTAAATATGATCCTCGTGATCCGGCGTATCATAGAAAAATCCGGTATTCAGCGGACGGTTCGCCGCCTTCTGCAGCTCCTCCAGCCATTCCGGCTTCAGCACATACCCTTCCGGGTCAGCCATATAAGCGTCGATGGCCTTGCGGTAAGCATTGACAACCGTCGCCACATAGTGGATAGACTTCATGCGGCCCTCAATTTTGAAGCTGTCAATACCGGCTTCGATCAGGTCGGGAATGCTCTCCAGCATGCACAAATCCTTTGAGCCCATCGAAAACTGGTTATCCTCCGGCTGATGCAGCGGAAGCTGGGTTACCCCAGGCTGTAGCGGAAGCGGCGTCATGGCCTGTTCTTCCTCGGAGACCCATGTGCCTTCGGGACGGGCATCCTCGAACAGGTCGTATTTCCAGCGGCAGGACTGGCAGCAGCCGCCACGGTTCGAATCACGGTCCGTAAAGTGGTTGGACAGCACACACCGGCCGGAATACGACGAGCACATCGCCCCGTGAATAAAGCTCTCGATCTCAATATCGACATGCTGCTTAATCTCTGCGATTTCCTCAAGGCTCGTTTCACGGCCCAGCACGACGCGCGGCAGCCCTTCTTCCTTCCAGAAGGACACGGCTTGCCAGTTCAGCGTGGACTGCTGGGTGCTGAGATGCACCTCAAGCCCCGGCACCAGGCGGCGGGCAGTATCGACAATGGCAGGATCGGCCACAATGATGGCGGCAATGCCCGCTTCATACAGGTTGCGCAGGTATTCTTCAATCCCGGCGATATCTTCATTGTGGGCGTAGATGTTCGTGGCGACAAACACCTTCGCTCCGTATTTTTTGGCGAATTCCACACCCTCGCGCATTTCCTCGAAGCTGAAATTATCCGCTCCCGAGCGCAAGCCGTATTTCTGGCCTCCGATATATACTGCATCCGCACCATAGTGCACGGCGAATTTCAATTTCTCCAGATTGCCCGCCGGAGCAAGGAGCTCCGGTTTGTCCAGACGGTAACGTTTGCCTTTGTATTGCGGCTTTGTCATGGTTCCCATTCCTGTTCTCCCCTCCATTTCTTTGCTGTATAAAACAAACCTAAACCTTTCCCTTCAGATATGAACGTAACTGCGGGAAGTGTTTGGACTTCCGGCCGCTGTTGTCTTCAGATTTCTTGATTATTACCGCTAGAGGCGGTTGAAATCCGAAGACAGCTTATGCTTACGATGCCAGCTTTCCTACGGAAAGCTCTCAGGCGGACGCTTCCGCTCCTCCAGTTCCAAACCTTCCCTCCGTTACTTTATCTTTAAGGTTAATCTTTAAGTTCAATTTTAAAACAGCAAAGCATTTTTTTATTTTATTTAATACACCTGTTCCTTATAGAAGAATCCGAACGACAGCTCGCGCTCAGGGTCCTGCAGCGCACGGATGCTGTCCATCCACTCCTCCTGGAAGGCGTAGCCCTCCGGGTCAGCGGCGTACAGGTCGATTGCATGACGGTAAGCCTTAACCACTGCCGCGTTGTAGGCAACCGGCTTCAGCAGGCCCTCAATCTTCAGGCTGTGCACCCCGGCCTTCAGCAGGAAATGCAGATCCTCCAGAATGCAAATATCGTCGGAGCTCATAATATGCGTTCCGTTCGCATCCTCGTAAATCGGGAATTTCTCATTGGGGCGCTCCGCTTCGATCAAGAACAGCCCCCGCTCCTTGCCAAGGCTTCCGCCATCGCTCGGACGGCCCTGGTGGGACATGTAGCTCGCCACCAGCATGCGCTTGGAATGATAAATATTCGTCATGCCGTGTACCTGCACCTGGGCTTCAACCTCCAGCAGCGGCACCATTTCGGTCATTTCATCCATATTCAGCTCACGGGCCAGAACGACCCGCGAGGCGCCTTTGCGTCCCCAATAATTAGCTGTCGCATAGTTGGTCGAGGTCATCTCCGCGTTCCAGTGCAGCTTCAGCCCCGGCGCTTCCTGCTTCACTGCAGCCAGCACAGCCGGATCGCCGAACTCAATGCCGTCCACACCCAGACCGCCGATGGCCTTCACATAAGCGGGAAGCTCGTCCAGCAGCCGGTTCGGCATCAAGCCGCCCAGGCCGGCGTAGACCTTGCGGCCTTTATCATGAGCCAGCTTGACGGCCTTCGCTGTATCCTCCAGTGAAAAATGCCCGGCAAGTCGCATGCCGAAGCGGTCATCCCCAATCAGCAGCGCATCTGCCCCGGCCTCCAGCAGCACCTCTGCTTCTTCCAAGGAAGCGGCTGTCGCCAGCAGCTCCGGTTTGTTAGTCATGTTGCACCCTCCTACTTCGCGGTTCAAACCGCATCACTCACTATTTTAATCGGTTACCGCGAATTTTGTTGACTTTTTTTGATATTGGCTAAATGTTCCTTGTAGGTTTTGCTGAAAAGATGGCCCTGAGAGCCGTCTTTTTTGGTTACATAAAAGAAGTAATCCGAAGCCTTCGGCTCAAGCGCAGCCTTGATGGATGGCAGCCCCGGGCTGCTGATCGGTCCCGGCGGAAGACCCTCGTTCTTATAGGTATTGTACGGACTGTCCACCTTCAGATCCTTTTCATACAGCCGTTCCTTCTGCTTATCCAGCAAATATTGTACGGTTGCATCAATCTCCAGCTTCTGTCCCTTATCCAGCCTGTTATAGATCACTCCGGCTACAATGGGACGCTCACTGTCCACCACAACCTCACGCTCCACCAGCGAAGCTGCCGTTAGCAGCTCATGCAGAGTGAGTCCGCGTTCCTTCAGCTTTGATTGCCAATCGGGAATACTGTCCAGCTTCTTCTCAAGCTGCTCCAGCATCGCTTCAATGACCTGCTCCGGCGTGCTCTCCTTGACCAGCTCATACGTCTCCGGGAACAAATAGCCCTCCAGGCGGTGACGCAGCTTGCTGTCTTTAGGGATGCCCAATCTATCTACGGCTTCCACTCCATCTCCCGAATCTATGATTTTAAGGAATACATCGGCCTTGAGATTCCAGGCAGCCGCCAGCTTGTCGGCAATCTGCTTTGCCGTATACCCTTCCGGGATTGTGAACTGGACGGTGTCCTTCTTCACGACATCGCCCGCATTCAGGCGGGTAATCAGTGAATCATAGGTGATGCCGGGACTGGCGGTATAAGTGCCTGCCTTGAAGCTGGACCCTTCCTTGACCCACTTCAAATAGCCTTTAAAAAACAAACCTTTACGGATAATGCCCTTTTCTTCAAGCAGATTGGCAATTTCCGAGCTGCCCATGCCCTTCTCTATCGTAAAAGTAACGGCCGGTCCTGCAGGCTCTACCGGCTGCATGCCATTCCAAATGTACCATGCCCCTCCCCCTCCTATTGCTGCCAGCAAAAGAAACAGAATGAGCATGTTGCGGATTGCAGCTTTCAAAGGTCACTCCTCACTTTCCGACTATAAAGTATAAAATTGTATTGTCTCAAATTCAACATATATTTTTGGCAGAATGCTATGAGCGGAAATATTTTGCCCGATTTCAAGCAAAAAGAGCGCGGAAAAATTCCGCCCTCTTCCGTGCCTAACACCGATATAGCCAGCTTATTCACTATCTTCGCCGGGAAAAGTCAGCTCATCATACAGCTCGGAGACATCTTCCCATTCCTCATCATCAATGATGGTCTCCAGCTCGGGAAGCCCGTCAGGCGAAGCTACAATCCGCAGTATCTCCTGCTCAGCCCCTTTTGCTGGGGAACCGGCCAGCACCGCATAAGCGCGGTCACCGACTTCAAACTCGGCAATAATATCGTAAACGGAAGATTTGCCCTGCTCGTCTTCCAGTTCAACTGTTTCTCCGTATACCTCTTTGAGCTTTGAAGTCCAAACCACGTGTTCGGCGGAAAAATCAGTCATTCCCCGCTCCCCCGTCCAGCTCATCTACCAAAGTATTGAAGGTTTCTTCAACAATCGCCCATTCTTCGTCATTTTCGATCATAAAGAGCTGCAGATCATCGCCGTCCTCTTCATAACGGAATGCATACACCTCATCACTCTCTTCATCCTCGGAATCCAGCGGAACCACCATCATATACTTTGCGTCCGAACCATCGACTTCAAACTTCATGATGACCTCGAATTCCTCTTCATTACCTTCCTCATCGGGAATATAGATGATTTCCGGTTCTTCTTCTTGGCCAATCTGCTCGTTTGTCATTTCAGCGCACCCCTCACCTTTTACTGTTAGCATCCAAAAAATTTTGCAAAATCAGGGCTGCGGCCATTTTGTCCACAATCCCTTTGCGTTTCTTCCGGCTGACGTCCCCTTCAATCAGCATCCGCTCGGCGGATACTGTCGTCAGACGCTCATCCCAAAGGTGTACGGGCATTTCCAGTTGCTCCCGGAGCTGATCGGCAAATTCAATACAGATCTCTCCACGGGGTCCTACTGAGCCGTTCATATTCTTCGGAAGTCCAACTACAATCTCGCCAATTTCGTGTTCCTTGACCAGTTCGCGGATACGTTCGAATTCATTCCCGTTGCCGCGCCGCTCAATCGTTTCCAGAGCTTGTGCCGTCCATCCAAAAATATCGCTTGTGGCGACTCCAATTCTGCGGTCGCCGTAATCCAGACCCAGCTTCTTCATCATTTCGGATTGTCCACCCGGTGGTTGGCGAGGTAGAACCGAACCAGTTCCTCAATCAGCTCATCACGTTCTTTTCTCCGGACCAAACTTCTCGCATTGTTGTGACGCGGGATGTAAGCCGGATCTCCGGAAATAAGATACCCTACGATCTGGTTGATGGGATGATATTCCTTCTCCACCAGCGCATCGTATACTGCGAGCAGAATTTCCTGGGAAGAAGCTTCCTTCTCGTCGCCCTTCACATTGAATTTGACCGTTTTGTCCATGGAGTCCATTTGTGACACCTTCCTTCTGCAAAATCACCCGCTTCTTGGGCGGCTTCGCAAAGTTGCTGCTGTACAGCTTACTTGCTGCCCTCATCATAACATATTCATAGCCCAACGAGGAAATCTCGCCCATGTGATAGCGCTTTTTTTGGCATTTTATCTACAAAAATAGAGATTTTTTTGGTTTTTAAGCTATTGCAAATGTTACCAAAAGTAAATACTGAATAAAGCAGCGGTACTGAAATGTATATCTCAGTACCGCTGCGGCTTCACTTGAATTGTTATTCCCGTTTTGCCGGCCTTGAACCGCGTAATCCGGTACGGCCTCACTCCACACGGCTGCGTCCGATGAATCGCTGTGCCACCTTATGCCAGAGCAGCTACAAGCTCTTCCGCCTTCGCCAGCGCTTCACCCAGCTTGGAGGCATCCTTGCCTCCGGCCTGCGCCATATCCGGACGTCCGCCGCCCCCGCCGCCGCATACCGCAGCGACTTCCTTCACCAGCTTGCCGGCGTGGAAGCCTTTTGAGACCAGCTCCTGCGGTACAGACACGACAAAGTTAACTTTATCGTCCATCGCAGCGCCCAGCACAAGCACAGCATCAGGCAGCTTGGATTTCAGCTCATCGGCCGTAGTACGCAGCGCGTCCATATTGCCGGCCTGAACCTGAACCGCGAGCAGTCGCGTACCGCCGCCTACTGTTTTCACACTGCCGGTCAGCTCAGCGGCAAAGGTAGCGCTCAGCTTGGATTGCAGTGATTCATTCTCACGGGACAGCTCACGCACCTGGGCATGCAGCGCCTCGATACGCTTCGGCACATCGTTCAGCGAGGATTTCAGCAGTCCTGCCGATTGCTTGAGCAGGTCTAGCTGGCTTTCCGTGAACTGGTAGGCATAACGTCCGGTTACCGCTTCAATCCGGCGTACTCCGGAGCCAATGCCGCTCTCGCTGACCAGCTTGAAGATGCCGATCTGCGAAGTGTTCGATACATGGATACCGCCGCACAGCTCCAGGCTGTAATCACCAACCTGAACCACACGGACGATGTTGCCGTATTTTTCACCGAAGAGGGCCATCGCTCCCATAGCTTTGGCTTCATCAATCGGTTTGTTCTCAATCACTACATCAAGAGCGCGCCAGATTTGCGCATTCACCCGGTGCTCAATGTCGCTCAGCTCCTCCGGCGTAATCGCGCCAAAGTGCGAGAAGTCAAAGCGCAAGCGTGCGCCTTCTACTAAAGAGCCTGCCTGATTAACATGGCCGCCAAGCACTTCCTTAAGCGCTTTGTGCAGCAGGTGGGTGGCCGTATGGTTCTTCACGATATCCTCGCGCTGCTCGCGGTTCACCTCGGCACGGACGCTGTCGCCCACTCTCAGCTCACCGGCTTCTACAGTAACAAGGTGTACATGCTGGCCGTGCGGAGCCTTGAAGAGCCCCGTTACTTTTGCTGTAGCCGATCCGCCTGTCAAAAGACCTGTGTCGCTGACCTGCCCGCCGCTTTCAGCGTAGAACGGGGTAGACTCCAGAACGACCTGGCACTCTGCGCCTTCGCTGACGACATCCACCAGCGCGCCGTCAACTACAATGGCAAGCACCTTCGACTCTGCTACCGTGTCATTATATCCAACAAATTCACTTTTAACCGTCAGTTCGGCCAGCGCGCCACCCTGAATCTTCATGCTGGCGTTGTCCTGGCGTGCGGCTCTGGCGCGGTCGCGCTGCTCCTGCATCGCCGCATCGAAGCCTTCCCGGTCCACGCTCAGGCCTTGCTCAGAGGCAAAGTCCTCAGTAAGGTCAAACGGGAAACCATACGTGTCATACAGCTTGAACGCGTCTGCTCCGGCGATGGCGCTAAGCCCGTCGGCCTTGGCTTTGGCGCTGATCTCGCCTAAGATTGCCAGACCGTCGGACAGCGTTTCGTGGAAACGCTCCTCTTCGGTGCGGATGATTTTGGCGATATATTCGCGGTTCTCCACCACCGACGGATAATACACGCCCATCACTTCGCCCACCGTCCCGGTAAGGTCATACAGGAACGGACGGTCAAGACCCAGCGTCTTGCCGTAGCGCACAGCGCGGCGGAGCAGACGGCGGATAATATAGCCGCGGCCTTCATTGGAAGGAAGCACGCCGTCGCCCACGGCAAAAGTAACCGTACGGATGTGGTCAGCGATTACCTTCAGCGCGATATCCTGCTCCAGGCTGTCCTTGTAGGTTACGCCTGCAAGCCCTGCGGTCTTCTGGATAATCGGCTGGAACAGATCGGTATCGAAGTTCGAGTCCACATCCTGAAGAATGGATGCGAAGCGCTCCAGACCTGCGCCGGTATCAATGTTCTTATTCGGAAGCGGCGTATAGCTGCCGTCCTTGTTGTGGTTGAACTGCGAGAACACGAGGTTCCACACTTCGAGCCAGCGTTCATTTTCCCCGCCGGGGTACATTTCCGGGTCGGACATGTCGCTTCCGTAGGCTTCGCCGCGGTCATAGAAAATCTCAGAGCAAGGGCCGCAAGGGCCTTCGCCAATATCCCAAAAGTTATCGTCGCCCAGCTTAATAATGCGCTCTGCGGGCAGTCCGACTTTTTCATTCCACAGCTTGAACGCTTCTTCATCCTCGGCATATACAGTCACGGAAATGCGGTCCGGCTCGAACCCGATCCACTCTTTGCCCGTCAGGAATTCCCAAGCCCAGGTAATCGCTTCTTCCTTGAAGTAATCGCCGATGGAGAAATTGCCCAGCATCTCAAAAAACGTATGGTGGCGGCGCGTCTTGCCCACATTCTCGATATCATTGGTGCGGATGCACTTCTGCGAGTTGGTCAGGCGCGGATTCTCGGGAATTTCCCGGCCGTCAAAATACGCCTTCAGCGGCGCCATCCCGGCGTTGATCCACAGCAGCGAAGGGTCATTATGCGGCACGAGCGACGCGCTCGGCTCGATTCGGTGGCCTTTGCTCTCAAAAAACTTCAGCCATTTGGAACGGATTTCACTTGCTTTCATCATGTACAGCCCCTGTCTCATAGTTATTGCGGCACTTTTGCCGGAAAACAAAAAAACGCCCCTGAATAAATTCAGGGACGATGATTATCGCGGTACCACCCTGGTTATCGCCTTGACCCGTGAAATCACGGACAGTTGCAGACGATCGCCTTGTCGCGGCTGTTAACGGGAGCCTCCCGGCGGGATTGTCCCCGCACTCCGAAATCAGCTTTCCGCCGGCCTGTCTTCAAGGTTCTCACAGCCAATTACGAACAATATCGTAAAGGAACCTCTTCTCTGATCAAGCCATCCTCCGGCGTACTTCATTTCATCAACGTTTTGTACAATTTGCATTTTAACATTTCAAGTATAGCCAGCGCTCCTATATCTGTCAATCTCGGGTACCGTTAAATAAAATGACCCATATTATTTACAGCGCTTACTTACAGGCGTATAATGTGGATTGTTTAAAGCGATTCTGCGGTTAACGCCCTGGTTAACCCGTAATTACGAGACGTGGCTCAGCTTGGTAGAGCGCTTGCTTCGGGAGTAAGAGGCCGCAGGTTCGAATCCTGTCGTCTCGACCATACATATCAAGGGTTCGCGGCCTTCGGGACGCGATTTTTTGTGTTAATAAGGGCGAAATGTAGTAACCGTGTAGTAACGGGAGGAAAAAGTCTCAAGATAATTATGGAAGAACGTTATAGACTAAAATAATGACTCATCTGACTAACATTAAGCAGCCATGGCATAACGCAAGAAATGATCGAACATAAAGTTATATTATTAATCATAAGTCCTCTAAGACTCAGGGGTAATGAATTATAAAAATGAAACTACAATTGTTCGTATATCGTAATAGTAGAACTATGCACTGGGGGGGACTATCAATGACGATTCAGCGTTTGTTGGCAACAACTCATGTAGATAGGCACGGGATGGTGATGAGCAAAGAAGCACTAGATCAAACAGCGGCACAAATAAATGGACCTGTTGCAGTCGGAATCGGCATCGAGCACGATATTACTTTGCCACCTATTGGTAAGCTCGTGAAATCAGAAGTAAGACAATTGCCTGATGGTGAATACGGGGTATATGGAGAGTACCTATTGTATGATCCTAATGAGACGAAGAAGATATCGCTTCCCAATGGAGAATCCGCAATTGTTGATACATGGGCCGACAAGCGACCATTTGTAGACAAGTATGAGGAAACTCCTTCGGAGATCCATTATTCGTTTGATCCAACGAATTTTGAATCTAAAGAAGCAATAGCGATATTTCAACAAGAACTTCAAGAAGACGGCCCGTATCAGCAGGACATGTTAATAAGAAAATCCCTAATCCCAGATCCCGAGTTAATCATTAAATTATCGCAAAATGCTGTTGAATTCTTGATCGCTCACCAGTTACTTAAAAAAGTAGGTCAACAATTGGCAGCTGATACAAGTGAAGATATAGCCAAAATCTATAAATCCATTCGTAATGCAGCAATCAAGTACGCAAAGTACTGTATTCCTAAGAATAGACCGATTGCGTATGTGCTCGTGATTCCTGGTACTCCTGCCAAGGAATTTGTTATTAAGACAGCCGATCCAGCAAATGTGAGTGAAGCAATACAGCTTGAAAAACTGTCTTCTGCAATAGACGAAGCTGAACGGCTCCATGAAGCACTAGATGCTCAAAAAATCCAATTTTTACTTACTGAGGATGGAGAATGGAAATTCAATTATATGCTGACCACTTCCGGCAGTGTGGTTGGGACAGAAGATGCAATAACGCGCCGTGGAAAAGCTGTTCAGTTACTATATGAACAGGGCCGTGAAAACAGTTAAATGATTAAAAACTAACGAGAAACGTTAGCAAAAGCGATGGTAGTGTTGATCTTTATTTTATAGACCAACGCTACCATTATTTACAAATAATTCACACTATATCAAACTAAAATCCGCATTTAATGTTTTCTTAACTTTGAGCATCAAAAGCTTTCTTTGAAGCCCTTTTTTGTGCTTTCACATATTTCTTTCACGTTCCCACTGATAATAGATAACTGACTCCGTTTCTGAGCCGCATCTTTTTTCATCTCCATATTAACGTGGTTCCCATATCGATCTAAAGTCGTTTTGATCTCATCATGGCCTAAATCCGATTGCAGTGTCTTGATATCCACACCATTCTGTAGTGACCATATGGCAAAGAAATGACGAAGGGAATGGAATGATCGGTCAGGTACTCCCGCTGCCTTTAGAGCCAATTTAAAACTCCTGGTGAAATTCCGTGGTTGCATTGGCTTACCCAAAGTATTTGTAAAAATAAGCCCTTCGGTAAGCATCTCCTGAACTTCGATATCATTGTAACCTAAAGCCTTGAATTCCCTTCTCTTATCACGCTTATGTTCTTTTAGAACACTCACTACTTCTTCTGGAACCACTACAACCCGATTTTGACTTGATCCAGTCTTCAAATCGCGAATGTTATTCTTGCCCCCAACCCTGACAATTTGCTGGACAAATGTTACTTTCATATTCACTGTGTCCAAATCAGTCCAGCGTATGCCCAATAGTTCTCCTCTTCTTGCACCTGTATAAATCTCTAATAAGTACGCTGGGTAGTAACGTTTATAATGCGTATCCGTTCTAACGAAGCTCAAAAAAACACCTACTTGTTCAGTAGTCAAAATAGGTATTTCTTGGGATGCCTGTTTAGGAGGATTCACTGCCGACATTATATTTTCTGGAAGTGTTTTTTCTAAAACAGCCTGATCCAAGCTCATTTTTAACACTTGGTATATATGCTTTAATGTTTGTGGCGACAATCCTCCGCCCTTACCGTCCATCCTTCCACTACTGGACTTCTCATTTAGGAGCTTCTGGACGTCTACCGCTCTAAGTTGGGGGAGCTTATAAGCTGCTAAAGAAGGCTTTATGTGATTACGTATTAAGTTTTCAAACAAAAGCCACGTTGTATCTTTCACCTTGTTCTTGATAGTGATATCTAACCAAGTATCCAACCAACTGCCAAGAGTGATTTTGGAAGGTTCTACATAAGAATTGCTTCTAAGATTACCTTTGATATCATCCATCTTTGCCACCACTTCTTTTTGGGAGTTTCCATAAACCGCCTTATATTTTGCAGTGCCATCGAGCTTTAGTCCCACTTGAAGTTGTCCAACCCACTTTCCATCGGACTTCCGCTTATAAACACTACCTTCGCCATTTGCTCGTTTTCTTGCCATTATGATCCCATCCATTCAATAGTTTAATTTAAGAAGACATGAAAAGGGCAAATTTAAAGCAGGGCTTGTTATACCCTGCTTATTTTGTGCTTGATGTGATTCAGATCTTGTTAATCGTTTTCAGTCAGATTTATCGTCTGCCCGACATTTTGCTCCATCCACTCAAATAATTTTGCCCGGTATATAAGGACCCTTCTACCCACCTTCACTTTTGGGAAATCCTGTCTTGCCACGAGCTTATGAATGGTAGAACGCCCTAACGGTAATATGGAGTACAGATCGGATATTGATAAAATCTCCTTACTTATTGCACCCATTTTCACATCTCCTTATTTCTATAATATGGTATCTAAAATCACGACTCTGCGCTGTAGACTGACGTTGCAGTTACGCAGACTTGTCGATCTACGTTTGAAGATGTTTAAACCATTAATATATATAGAACACGATCAAATGTAGACAATGTAGACTTAAAACACCTATGCTTCATACTAATATCATTTTAGTTGCATACCACGATACCCCCACAATGGGTCCGATCCATTCATACGGAATTTACAGGCCTTAACTCCCAACTTCTCTATTTCTACATAGAATTCCGCCTTGCTTACAGGCCTCAAGCCATTCTCGTGACAGAAGTTAAGATAAGCTGGGTAAAGCTGTTTCCTATGAACTTTTATTTCTTCATCAATAGCATCGGTTATGCATCTATCCCGAACGAATTCTTGCACATTATTCAGTTGTGATATATAACGTTCTTTAAAGCGCCTAGTACCTTGACCGCATAGCATTTTAGACTTACCCTCTTAATATAGAAGTATACGGGAGGGTTAAACCAATGTACAAAAAATATAAGATAGAATTGAGTCTAAAAGAACGGGAGCAGATTAATCAATGTATTCATGACAAGAAGACATCCAAAGGCATCCGCAATCGCTGCCTCATTTTGTTATTGGCTGATGAGAGTCAGGGGCAGATTCCAAAACAGATTGAAATTGCCCAGCGTGTTGGTGTCAGCGATGTTACCGTCTATCATACAATAAAAGACTATTGTACGTATGGGCTGGAATCGACACTTCACTATCGGCAACGTCCCAATCCCGGCCGTCCGGCTGCGATTACCGGAGAAGAGGAAGCTCGGATCATTGCACTCGCGTGTTCTGAGCCACCAAACGGATATGCCCGCTGGACGATTCGTCTTCTGACAAGTCGAGTGATTGAACTGGGTATTCTGGAGTCCGTTGGACGGGAAACCATTCGCCAAACGTTAAAAAAACGAAACTTAAGCCTCATTTGAAAAAGCAATGGTGCATACCCGCAAAAGCCAATGCTGAATTTGTTGCCCGCATGGAAGACGTGCTTGAAACCTACGCCCTCCCGTATGATTTCGAGATCCCGCTCATTTGTATGGATGAGCAGCCTGTGCAACTGCTGGATCACACCCGCCCGCCGGAGAAGATGAAACCAGGGAAGGTACGCCGGGAAGACTATGAATACGAGCGTAAAGGTAGTTGCACCCTGTTTTTATTCACAGAACCTTTGGCCGGTTGGCGCCACGTTTGTGCGAGCCAAAGACGGACCAAATCGGATTGGGCAGAACAGATCCGCGAATTGCTCGAAGTCCACTATCCAAAGGCGAAGCGCATTCGACTTGTCATGGATAACTTGAATACGCATACCCTCTCATCGCTGTATGAAACTTTTTCTCCTGATGTAGCGCTCTCGTTAGCAAAGCGTTTGGAGATCCACTACACACCGAAGCATGGAAGCTGGCTAAATATTGCTGAAATTGAACTGAGCGCAATGACGATACAATGTCTGCACCGCCGAATTAGCTCAATTGAACAATTACAGCAAGAAGTAACGGCTTGGAAAGTCAAGCGCAACCAGGATCAAAAATCGGTCCAGTGGCAATTCACAACCGAGGAAGCCAGAGGCAAATTAAAACATTTGTATCCTAAAATCTAAAACGGTCAAGGTACTAGCATCTTCACTCTCCAAAAAAACAAAATCATTGTCTATCAAATCTTCAAGTCCTTCCAACGCCCACTTAACAATATAATCTTTCTCTGAGAGCAGCTTTTTTATCAGGCTTTTGTCTCTCTGATTTTCAGGGATACTGTTATTGAACATAAAGAAAGCAATCCGATCTGTAAAAGCTGTAGTTCCATCCAGCTTCTTGAGAAGAGGCATTTGGTTACCACAAGCTACAAGCTTCGTTTTACTTTGAAAATGGAAAGGGTCCTTACCTTTTTTTTCTGCTGTAATAAGATCACCACCAGTTAAGGCCTTAATAATGTCCGTTGCCTTCAAAGTGCCGCTCTCATCCATTTCAGCAGTTACGTTAAGCTTGGAATGTAACAGTTCCGCTGTCATAAATCTATTTTCTGAGAGTTGCTTTAAGGTTAACGATGTTGTATATTTCGAACCGATCAGCGCTCTAAACAGTTCCAACCATACGCTCTTGCCAGTGTGAGGCTGCCCTATTAAAACAAAGAACTTCTTGGCTCTCCACTCATTACTGATGATATATCCGGTTAGTTGTTGCAAAGATTGTATTTTTTGTGGATCGCCTTCGGTACAATCATCCAAAAACCTTAGAAAGTTATTTCCATTGATTGAAAAATCATATGGAGAGTTTTCTTTATACTCAGCATCTATATGGCTTGTAAACATGAAATTAGGAGCGTGAGGATAAGTCTTCCAATTCATAGTGTTTAAGACGCAATTTTTAAAATTGATATGGTCATTGTGCCTGTCAAACTCCTCAAATGTAGCTTGTAGTTCTGGCTCGCTTACCAGTCTATGGACAACATCCATCATTTTGTTCTTGCCAAGCTTCATGTCAATTTCTGCTGGAAGACATTTTCGAATTTCAACAAAAAGATCCTGCTCAGATATTTTTTCGTAGCAGCCGTTCAATTCGTTGTACAAAAAGCTAATTCCGTTTACGCACTTTACATTGCGATTACCCATAAATTGCTTCTTAACGCTGAAATCCAACGGCGTTTTTGATTCGGCCTTCTTCTTGTCCTTTTTCTTAGCTGAAGAAGAAGCAACTTCACTAACATCTTCCCTATTCATTTGTAATTCGGATTTAGTTAAAAAGTTCTCATGCGAGTCACTATAAGATGGTTCAATCGCTTTAACTTGGAAGAATGGGACAGAGTTAGACTCAACTAACTCTGTCTCTTTTCTTCTTAGATAATCATTAGTTAGTTTACCATCACTGAAATATTCTTCTGCATTGGAAGAGATATAATGATTCTCTTCCTCATTCATGTAATCTCTGTATTTCCTAGACTTATTCTTCCCCATCGCTTTGTTCATCCTCCATAGCAATGAATTTTTCGCACAGGCCTGGAAATTCATTATTTAACATGCTGTAGGCAATAGTCCGAATTCTTTTTTTAATTGCAGGAATAGTTGTGAATATATGGCTTACTTGGTTTATAAACAGACTGCCATCATACAATGACAGTTGAACAAAATCAGGAGTTTCTACGAAAGTAATTATCAGAGCATCGGAATCATTACCGTCTGCAAACTTTGAGTAGGCTCCGTTGAAATTGACATGGAACTTAACATTTTCATTTTTCCTACTATCTATCCAGACCCTTATGAAATCTGCATTATCGTTTACTTTCGCAGGAAAAGAATAGACCTTATCCCCATATCTACCCATGCATACCTTATTCGCGTTGCTTCTATAACCTATTAGTAATGTCGCATTCTCAAGCACTGTAGCGTCAAAGGTTACAAGAGCTTCGGTTTTATTTACTCCAAGCAATTGGATATCTTCTTCTTTTTTCTCCGTTTTTAAGTGTAGAAGTTTTTGTTCGGATTGATCGAGATGATTAAGTAGCGTAATTTTATTTTTCATTGTTAATCGACTCCTTGGCAATTGGTGTAGGTGAGGCGCCTCTGTAAAAAGGATATCAATATATTAAAATACCGTAGATACCCAAACACATCCCAATTAACTCCAAACCATGTATTGACATAAACACGCATATATGCATCAACAAAAAAAGGCGATGCCCCTACATACAAGGCATCGCTTCTTCAAGCTAAATACTCTCTAAAGTATTGTTTTTCAATCAACTCAGCAACCGTTTCTATTAGGTATGAAGGATTTTCTTCATTTATAGACATCCTATATTTATCGTAATGTATCTCGCTCCTCAAATAACCAATGGGATTAAGAAAAATCTCTGAAATTGGCTTAGCGGTCTTAGTCATTTTATTTATGCTTTCCAAGATCGGTTTGATTTTTGAAAATTCCAGTTCAACTAGTTCCCATTCAGAAGATAATCTAAAAGGAAACAACTCTACGCCTTTTAGTTTAATCTCCTCCGTTTCAAAAGAGAAGGGAAACACCCTTTCTTCTAGATATGTATATTTCTCGTAATGTTCCATGGATTCACGCATGTGTATTTCATCGAATTTCAGACTTCCTTCTCTCCATAGATAAATAAAATATAATTCCATAATTGGAATTACAATCAGTGCCATGGATATAATTGCAGTAGCTTTATCTTCATCAATGTAAACTCTCCCAGAAGAATTAATAGATTCATATATATTTATCAAATAAGAAAGCCTTCCATTATTCGCGAACAACGCAGATAAACTCATTATCTTATAGTATGAACTCCTCACTGGAGAATCAATATTGTTTGTCATCATAAAAATTTTACTCGCTAATCCAAGGTTATATTCTCTTTCAAAAATCATTTTGTTGATAAGTGAATTATGCACGGAGTTATAATCATAAAATTGTGATTTCACTTTTCCATTAACAGGAAATTCTTTTATTAAGAAATTGAAGTATTCATAGTATTTAAGGTGTATCTTCTCAATTACATTTTGATGCTTATTAATGAAAGTTTGATTAGGTTTACTTGTTCCAGTATCTTTTAATATTCCATGAATTTTGTAATTAAGTGCTATGTAAGAAACAAAGGGTGCAAAAATTGCAGGGGTTTTAAAGGATTGTTCATCTGGTGGAAGCTCTAAGTATGCACCTAAGGTTTTTTTAAAATGCTTTATTCCCATGCGGGATGCTTCTTCGGAAACAAGCAAATCATTAATTAGTTTATTCTCTTTTTTTCTAATTCTGGCAAGATCAAAGATATCGTAGGCTATGCGAATAAGGCTACTTGAATTTTTTACATATTCATTGCTACCCAAACTATCTATAGTCCAGCAATTAAAAATCAAATGGCTGCACAAATCCTCCTTAAATTGAAAAATCCCAGAAAATAAATCCTGAGTTGCTTGGGGCATTATTCCTTTACATGAATTGAATACATATTCAGCTAACTCCCAAGGAGACTTAACATGGATAGGAACTTCAAGATTTAACTGATAATTTAATAACGCTTCCCTTAACTCTTCTTGTGATCTTGTTTTAAAGTGTATCACTTCTTCATTAACTCCTTTGCTTCAATAAGCTCTGATTCTTAGCAATTATGTAATCCGTAACCGCACTTCTTTCGATGCGATGAACATTATTAATCCTAAAAGACCGAAGTTCCCCCGAATTAACTAATTTATATGCGGTGTTCATTCCGATCTGAAGTAACTCTGCCAACTGAGCAACTGTTATTATTTCATTGTAATCATCATACATTATCTTCACCTTACCTTTCTTATTATTTTACTTAAATGTTCATTAAGTCTCCTTAACTTGTGTTATTCCCCCTTAAACTACTTTATTCTCCACCTATACTAAAACTGGTTTTACTACAATAGGATGTTACAAACAAAAAAAAGAGAGAATCAATTAGATGATTTCTCTCTTTAAAATATATATCAAACTGTATCTTAGCCAGCCGCACCCGCACCTTCTTCAAATTTGAACGACTTCAGGAATTTATCAATAAACTCGTTCTGTTTAGGGATAGTATTAATATCAAATTCCCCTTTCTGATAGTAAGCAATACTTTCCAATTTCAAAATAATCACTGAATATCCTTTGAACAAAATAAACTCTTCCATAACATTGCCCTGTGTAGGATTACTATCTGCAACGTCTATTTTTAAAAATGTGTACGATGCGTCAGCATCTTGAATTTTCCCATTAATTACATCGGCGTAGCTGTATACTATACCTGAAGAGTTATATCCCTCACCTACCGTTCTCCCTGTTCTTTCCATGAACTGTTTTGGAGTTTCATTAGGTTCCAATTCAAAAACATCACCTGTAATTGTTGTCTTGTAATCACTGTAGAACACGGTATGATAGTCATATAAGTTGTTTGTCGAATTTGCGCTATAAAACTTATCTATTACATATGGGTTTCCCCAAGCAAGCGGATATTCTATAGAATATGTTGCTCCTCCATCATGATATCGGCCTACTGTATTAGAGACTTTCTCAAAGTGATTCCCTTCAAACCATAATCCCGTAACACCGCTTTTAGAGTAGAAAAGAGAAATAACTTGATTAGACCCATGCCAAACTATCTTTATGCCCAATTGTTCACTTAAGAAACGTAAAGGAACCATTGTACGGCCTTCTATGACTGTCGGTGCTGTACTTAAGGTCTTTGAGACACTGTTAACCATAGCTTTCTTTTGATCAAGCCACAGCACGACGCTGCGCTCGTTTAAATTGATTGTTAACTTATTTTCTTTGCTACTCCAGGCTGTATTTCCGCCAAGCTCCTTAATGATACTTGAAACAGGGAGTAAAGTGTTCCCACCTCTGACTATAGGAACCGTATCCTTCCCCGGATCAATTTCCTTTAGTTCCCCATCTACATACATCTCCGGGTTATTGACTTTAAGGACGATTTGAGTTATCTCGCCATCATCCTGATTTGATTCAGCTAATGAGATAGACGCAGTACCGAAAAAAACAATTAAAAATATCTGCAAAATTAATGTCGCTTTTTTCATTTCATGTCTCCTTCAATATTACTAATGCCTAAACTAGAAGAGGCTGCATAAGTATTCTTGGTTAAAATCAAACCTCTTTACTTATGCAGCTGACAATAAAACTAATTGTTTATTCTTTTTGCCGAGATAATAAACCCAATACCTGATAACAGTCCAGATGTTGCTCCTATCATTGCTGCGATTCCTATGTCACCTAACATAAATCCACCTAAAATCAATCCTACAATCCCAACTATAATCAGCAATATTCCAATAATTCTCATTCAGGTAGTCAGCCTCCCTAAGGTATTAATTCTATTACTACAGCTTCTAATTTTGGGATTGTGATGTTCCCGCCTATAGTCGATTCATACGTTATCAACCCTTTAGAATACGCCCAAACACTTACTAAATCTTCTTCAAGGATACGTGACTCACCATCGTTTCTTTCATATGTAACTAACACGGTATCTTCATATCCGTACTCACCTTTGGTCACATTAATCCTATACTGAACTCCCTTGCCTTTGCTTGATTCAATCACTTGAACAACTTCACCACTAAATAAAACTTTCTGATCCATATATTGATCAGGATTCCTTGCTAATTCCTTGTAGGGATAAACCTGTGATTCTTGCTTAAATTGATCGAGATCAAATGGAACCGGTGTTGGATCAACGGTTTTTTCGCTATTGATGGAGTTACCTGATTGACTAGAATTTTGGTTCTGGACGGACTCATCATCGTCAATTGCAAAAATTCCAATCAGAATAAATATCCCTAAAAGAACTGAAAAACTAATTAATATAAACTTTAAGCAACCACCTTTCTTTTTAATGGGTTCGTGATTTTTAGAATTTCCAATTACCACTGGCTGATGATCTTACGTGCTTGACAAGACGCCGTCCTCCTTTTTACCTATATTATTCCATGCCGATTATACTGGCAGGAATAGCGCCTGTCAATCACTATAGTAATTATTATTTATAGTTACTATAGTGATTTGTTGACTGCGATATTACCGACTATGGTTTTTATAAAGATTGGTTACTGTAGAGGTGATATTATGAGTAATGTATCTACGCTTGTTGGGGAAAAGATAAGAATGATAAGACAACAAAAAGGATTCAGTCAGGAGAGCCTTGCATTCAAAGCAGGCTTAACACCTTCTTACGTGGGGCAAGTAGAGCGTGGACAAAAAAGTGCAACCATTGACACTTTAGAGAAAATTGCTGTTTCTTTAGATGTAACACTCGAAGAGATTTTTCGTTCAGCAACAATGAATTCCGTTGAAATGGATTATTCAACACTAGACAAAATCATCTTTCAACTGCACGGGCGTAGCCAGGATGAACAAGATGCAATCTATCAAATGGTTAAGCAAATTCTGGCCTTTAAAGATCAGAGATAATGTTTCTTACATAAACCCTTTCTCTTTAAAAGATACAAAGACATCATTTCCTACAATTACATGGTCAAGCAGCTCGATACCGATTACATTTCCTGCCAATACCAAACGCTTTGTTAAGTCGATATCCTCTTGGCTGGGCGAGGGATCTCCAGATGGATGATTGTGGATAGCAATAATTGCGGCACTACATCTCTTGATTGCTGCATAATAAACTTCTCTTGGGTGTACTATTGCTGCATTTAAAGTACCAATAGAAATAACCTCTTTTGCAATCACATCATTTTTTGTACTCAGCATTAGCAAGATAAAGTGTTCCTTCTTTAAAAATTGCATCTCTGCTCTTACTAATTCAAAAACATCTTTTGGACTTTTGATCTTCCTATCTTTTGTATATGGCTTATTAAATTCTTTTGTAAGTTGTATTAATGAAGTAATTTGTCTTGCGCGTGATTTTCCAATTCCCTTTATCTGCATTAGTTCTTCCTCAGTTGCATTGACAAGATCGGTGTTAGGAAACTTTTTAAATATCTCCTCTACTACATAACTTCCCGGCTTCTCGAAGAGCGAAGCTGCGACTAGTGTTTTTAAAATGTCACCATACTGATTCATTGAATACCTCCAATTTATTATCATTTTTGGCAGACTAAAGAGCTGAATCAAGTTAAATTCAGCTCCATTGTTCTCCCATGGGGACTACCCATCGGCATAAGTATCAAGTTAATAATATATACTTGTAGAGCATAAGAATACTTTTCTCTATTTAAAGATTTAACTCAACTGTCGCAGAGCAAATTGACTTATTCTCAGGTCATGCTCTCCAATAAATTATTTTTAGATATGTACTTAGCATTGCTTTGAGCCCGATTCATAACAAACTAATAATTCACAATTCAAATATTCCATCCTTCCCATTTCATATCTCCTTGCAACGAAGATTTTAGTGGTTTGCTTTTCATTTTTATATAAAAGGAAAAAGACGGAAGTTGTCGAATAATTATATTTATTAGTGCTTTAGCAATGAATTATTTTATATATGGAAGGTGAAGCAATATGTCTTTAGCTACTAAACATCCAATAATTGAAGTAGGTAAAAATGTTGATGAAGTAAAAGTATCCATCGGACCACGATTCTTAGAACTTTTCAGCGAGAATCTCTACACTTCTCCTAATAAAGCATTTGAAGAATTAATTTCAAATTCATGGGATGCAGGAGCAACTAGAACTTTCATCGGTATTCCAGAGCAAAAAATAACACAAAATTCTGCAATATGGGTCCTCGATAACGGGATCTCTATGGATCTTGATGGAATAAAAAAACTTTGGAATATTGCAATTTCTACTAAAAGAAAAGAACGACAGGTTAGTAAAAGAGCACCTATAGGTCGTTTTGGTATTGGCAAACTCGCAACATATTTATTAGCTAATCAAGTCACCTACTTATGCAAAGCAAAAGATGGAATTGTCAGAGCCGTGACTTTTGATTATCGAGATATTCATAAATTTAATGATGATTTATTAAGTATTGATCCTTCCTCTGCACTTAGCTTAAATGTACGAGAAATAAGTGAGGTGGAACTGTCAGGAGTTCTTGAGTCATTCCAAGAACATGGAAAAGTGATTGAAACCATAATAAAATCAAAATTCGAAATATCTCCTTTGATCAATGGGGATTTCATTGATGAATTCGTATATGAAGAAGAAACTCAGGAAGTATTAGTAGATGATAATGATACTTGGACTTTGGTTGTTCTTTCTGATCTTAAAAATGCTGGGACTAATATTCAATTAGGCCGTTTAAAAAGAATGCTCCGTGCTGCTCTTCCACTAGGGTCAGCAATGAGAATTATACTTAATGAGGAGGAACTACTCCCGACCAAATCTGATATTGAAATTTTAGATCATTGGATACTTGGTAGAGACAGTATTGTTGATAAAGTTATCTCCTCCACAGGAGAAATTTCAAATGTTGAAAACTACTCTGAGCCTAATTTTTATGTGAGAATAGATGGTATAGATGGGAAAATCACAGGAACTATTAAATTATATAAAGAATCAATAAACAGCGGGAAAAGCGAGTCAAATGGCCCATCAAATGGTTTTTTTGTTAATGTACTTGGTAGAGTTATAAATATGGATGACCCATTTTTCGGATTAAAGGATTTAAGTTTTGCTATCTGGGCAAGATTACGTGTTACTATTAGAGCTGATGGTTTGGACGAACATCTAAAAGTCAGCAGAGAGGGAATTCAAGAAAGTGATGCATTGATTTTATTCAGATCATTTTTAATGGCTATATTTAATGAGATAAGAAAAGTTTACAATAAATACTCTGCTCCTGCATTCCCTTCAGCAGGAGAAATCCTTACTAATAATTGGAGTACTCCAGTTGTAAAACCATTATATGATTTAGTTAAAGATACCATTAATGATGTCCAAGATATGCCGAAGTTTGTTGACACAACGGATGTTGATAGTTCTGAACTTACAGATATAAAAACAGATTGGGAAACTAAGGGGAAAGATTTTAAAGTTGTGGAAGACATTGATTTGGACAAAGATGGAGACCCTGAAACTCCATTGATTAGATATCATTTAAAAAGCAGAAAAATTTATGTTAATCAGAATCATCCGTTTGCTAAAGAACACTCTACTCCAGAGGAATTAAACCTGTTATTAGATACAGCTTTTGTTGAAATAATGGCAGATACATATGCATCTGAACATGGGGTTGATTATAGCGTAATTGAAGAAATTCAAAGTTATAGGGATCATGTTTATCGTCTAATGGCAAGGGTTCGTAGAAAAACAGGAGTTGAAATTTCAAACTTATTACATGAAGTCGCCACCACTCATGCTAAAGGGATGGAACAAGCAATTGGGGATGCCCTTGAATACTTAGGATTTTTAGTTGACCGGAAAGGGCAGCCTGGTGAACCCGAAGGTGTCGCAACGGCACTTCTCTCGGCTAAAGACGATAGAGTTAGAACTTATACATTCACCTATGATGCTAAAGTCTCTTCACATGGTAAAGCTAAAACGCAGAATTTAAATGTTGCTGGATTAGTCCGTCATAGAAACAATTACAATGCTGACTATACTCTTGTAGTTGCACCTGATTATCAAGGCGGCGCTGTAGATGAAGAATGTAAAGAGCACAAGATTACACCTATGACGGCTTCCCAGTTAGGAAACCTACTTATGCTTGCTGCTACAAATGGCCCTATTGATCTTGAAGAGTTTAAGTTACTATTAGAATGTAATACAATAGATGACCTCTCTACTGGAATATATGCTTTAAAAGAAAAGCATGAAAATAAAAGACCCAAAATATCCTTTCAATCAATTATTGAAGCTATTGAAAAATTCAACTTTAATGGTCCTAATCCAATAACTCCAGAAACTATCGCTAGTAAAATCGGGCTTATTACAGGTGATGAACCTTCCAGACAAGATGTTATGAAAGTAATTAAAGGACTTGAAATTTTATTTTCAAATATCATTACTATCTCAGGAAATGATATTTATATTCATACTTCAGTAAGTAAATTCAAGACGGAAATCCTACGTCAGTTACAGTTTGTACCTGCTGAATACCGCTCATTATTCTAAAAAAAGGTGTTGTTAGTAATATGAACTCTCATAAATCAATTCATCCTTTTCCGGCTAGAATGGCGCCAGAAATAGCTTTTAACACACTCTCAAGCTTTAAATCACCGATTACAGTCCTTGACCCAATGACAGGATCAGGAACTGTACTTAGAGTTGCCAATTCACTTGGTCATAACACAGTTGGATTCGACATGGACCCACTAGCCGTCTTAATGTCAAGAGTCTGGGTAACACCGATTGATATTAATGCATTAATGGAAGAAGCTGGGGAACTAATAGAACAAGCTGAACATTTAACTTTACAAGAAGTTAAACTACATTGGATAGATTCCGATCAGGAGACTGCAGATTTTATTGAATTCTGGTTTGGTGAACATCAAAGAAATGCGCTTAGAAAACTCGCATTTCTATTACAGCATAGAGAGGATTCAATCAGCGATGCCCTAAGAGTAGCATTGAGTAGAATTATTATTACAAAAGATAACGGTGCCTCTTTAGCCAGGGATGTCTCTCATAGTAGGCCTCATAGAGTTAAAACTGAGTCAGAATTTGATGTTTATTCAAATTTCTTAAAATCAATAAAAAAACTATCAACAGTTTTTAATGGACTTTCAACAAATAAAGGCTTTCAGAGTGTAAACATAGCCCGTAATGACGCACGTAATATACCCCTTAAGGATTATTCAATTGATTATGTACTAACATCACCTCCATATCTTAATGCAATTGACTATCTTCGAGGACATAAATTAGCCTTGGTATGGTTTGGATATAAAATTTCAGATTTACGCAATATTCGTTCATCTTTGGTAGGTGCAGAAAAGGCTCTTAAAAAGCCTGAAGAGGATCAAAAAATAATATTCATGTTAGAACAGATGAGCAAACCAGATGAGGTAAACAGTAGAATGCAAGGAATTATGAAAAAGTTCGCCTATGATATGGGGCTTGTTATTTCTGAAATTGCGAGGGTACTAAAAAAAGATGGCTTAGCAACACTTATTGTTGGTAATTGTAACATCCAAGGAACTTATTTCAATACTGCAAGGTTGATGGAGATTATTGCTAATCAATATGATTTGACACTCATTGAAACTGTAGAAAGACCACTAAATCCAACAAGAAGATATTTACCACCTCCTAAAAATCAGATTAGTTCCTTAAGTAAAAGGATGTCTAGCGAATCAATTCTTACATTTGTAAAATAACACCACATTTTATAGTCTTCATTATTGATATCCATGCATGGTGAAAGCGTGATTCAGGGAGAATTGTCATGATTCTCCCCTGCTTCGGAGGCGTAGCCGTCTGCCTCTGGTCATTATGGATTAGCGGTAACAATGTAGCAATAATGTAGTAACGCCGATAATACTGAACAACACACCTTACTACTCAACAGCAATACCAACTTTATATTTATACTGAATAACACCATTCAAGACCCCGTAACACGCCAAAAAACCCCCGCCCCATGCTTCGGGAGCAAGAGGTCGCAGGTTCAAATCCTGTCGTCTCGACCATACATACTTAAGGATTCGCGGCTTTCGGGCTGCGATTTTTTGCATTTACAGGCGGGTTTGGATCTATTTCTTATTGGCAGCCACATAGGCGTCTACTTGTTTCTGCACTTCAGCCACAACCTTGTCGGAGCCCGCCTTCTTCAGACGGTCACGGAGACTTTGGACATCTTCTTCCGCACTCTGCTTGAGAATACCGTAGACCATCGGCTTCTCGTATTGCTCCAGTATATTGTTAATGGTCGCAAGCTCGTTCTTCACATTGCTGTCATCGAATACAAACGATTGTAATGTCGGACTGATTGCAGTTGCGAGCATGTTATCACGCATCGTCTGGTAATCAGGTATACCTCCGCCGATAGTCTTGTACAGCTTATCATCCCGCCAGCCCCACGGACTTGCACTGTCAGGCGCGAAATTGGAATTGTCAGCCAGAGGAACGATACTCTTGCCATCGTCGGACAGCTTGTAATGTTTGCCTTCGATTCCATAGGTCGTGAGATTAAAATAGCGTTCATCGTTGCGGAACAAGTCCAGCATCATTAACGCCCGTTCAGGGTTCCGGGAAGCCCGGTTGATGGCAATGCCACCCTGGATGAACGGCTTCATATCGACGGGATTGCCGTAGTTGGCATCGGCAGCGATGACTTTCCAATCCGGGTGCTGTTCATTGACTGCAATATATTTGGAGTTCATCGTCAGCAGGTTGCCGCCCGTACTGGGCACTTTTCCGTTCAGGAAGTCATCGCCGTCGGACGATTTGTTGACCATGGCACTCTTGGAGATGATGCCTTTATCCACCCATTCTTTGGCAACCTTAATCCCTTCTACAAACGCGTCGGTGTCGATAAACGGAAATACTTTCGGGGAAGCCTCCGTTCCATCGTAATAAAAGTGGTAGTTCCCCATATCTCCGACCCCGAACCAGTTCCTCATCTTGTCAGCCGGAAGGTACATCGGCATCCCCCACCAGGTCACGCCGCCCCCGAGGATTGGAGGTTTCTTCGTGTCATTCGCGAAAGCTTCATTATATTTCTCAATGCTCTTGGAGTCCTTCATCACATCCTCAACCTTCAACCCGTATTTGGCGAGCAGATCGCCGCGAAGAAGCATGAAGGTCCCTTGGATTTCTTTGTAGTTGTAGGGAAGCATATATACTTTGCCGTCGATCTTGGCTTGCTCCCATGCTTCCGGGTACATGTTCGCCGCTGTTTTCGGCATATATTGATTAATCATATCCTTGGTAATCTCCAGGAAGCCCCCCTTGCTCGCCTGTGTGCTGTATTGTGCCCAGTTGGCCGTGAAGATCAGATCAAAATCATCGCCGGATGCGAACAGAAGTGGATATTTCTGCCCCCATTCCGCCCAGGAGAGGAATTTGACATCTACCGTCGCATTGATATCCTGTTTTAGAAGCTTGTTGACTTCACCGTACACCAGATCAAAGTCTTTTGGCTTCTCACCGATGAGATACATTTTAAGCTTCACTTCTTTGGAAGTGTCCACGCTTCCGCTGGCTCCCGGAGAAGCCGCTGCAGATTCCGCAGGAGTGCTTGAAGAGGCTTCGTTGCTGTTTGCTGAACCTCCGCAGCCGGCGAGTACAAATGTTAGAATCAGAGTTAGTGCTAGGATGCTTGGCCACCTGAACAGTTTTTTCATTTTGTTGTTCCCCCTTTTTTTAGCTTCAATATGATCATCCGGCAGTTTCACCGCATGCATCCTCATCCTTTGACCGCCCCTACCGTGATGCCTTTGACAAAATAACGCTGCACAAACGGATACAGAAGAATGATAGGTCCCGTTGTAACCAGGGTTATTGCCATTTTGTAGGCGTCAGTCGGCATATCGGAAACCGCGATCCCGGCCTGTTCGACCGCATAGCTCATAAATTCCATTTTGCTCAGGACCTGATATAAGTAATACTGGAGATTGTACATTTGCTCATTGTCTATGAACATCATGGTATTGAACCAATCATTCCAGTAGTTCAGCGCAATAAACAAGCCGATTGTGGCGAGCGCAGGCTTCAGCAAGGGCAGAATCAAACGGGTGAAGATGGTGAAGTCCCCTGCTCCGTCAACCGTGGCGGACTCCCGGATAGCCTCCGGAATCGCGGAGACAAAGCTGCGCATGATCAGGATATAGAACACATTCAGCATAGGCGGCAGGATCAGGGCTAAGAGACTGTTTTTCATATGCAGATACTTAACCATCATGATGTACCACGGCACCAGTCCTCCGCTAAACAGCGTTGTGAAGTAAAAGTAGAAGGCGATATGATTCCGGTAACGGAAATCCTTGCAGTTAAGGACATATGCGGTCATGGCCGTAATCAAAAGGCCAACGGCTGTACCGGTCACCGTAACAAGAATTGTAACGCCGTAGGCTCTTACGAGTGCGCCTGAGGTTTCGAATAGCAGGGTATACGCTTTGCCGGACCATTCGGAAGGCCACAGCGTGTATCCGTGCAGGTTGATCGCTTCCTGAGTCATGAAAGACCCGGTGATCACCAGCCAAAACGGGATCAGGCAAAGCAGGGCAAAGATACCGACGATGATATAACCGAGTGTGTTGAACCACGCACGGTCTGCTTGCAGGCGCATGCTGTCTCCTCCTTAGAATAATGCGTAGTCTTTTTGATATTTGCGAACAAAGTAGTTAACTGTAACGATGAGGATGAAAGACAGTACGGACTGGTAAAGACCTGCAGCCGAAGACATTCCGAACTCCTGGATGGTGAGCAGTGACCGTACAACGAACGTATCAATAACGTCTGTCGTATTAAAGACCAGGCCATTGTCGCCAACAATCTGATAGAACATCTGGAAGTCACCCTTGACGATCCCGCCTATGGAGAGCATCAGCAGGACTACTGCGGTCGGAATCAATGCAGGAAGCGTGATATGCCGGATTCTCTGAAAAATATTGGCTCCATCCATTTCGGCTGCCTCATAGGTTTCCGAGTCGATGCTCGTGATCGCTGCCAAATAGAAAACAGTGCCATAACCTACCGATTTCCAAGCGCTGAAGAAAATAAGAATATAGATCCACACCGTGGGGCTGGAATACGCATCGACCGGAGCCATACCAAACGATTTCAGCAAGGTGTTCAAGGAGCCGGTTTCGAAGCTGAACACATTGTAAATAAATGCCGATACCACAACCCAGGAAATGAAATACGGCAGAAAAATAGCCGACTGCAAAAATTTGCGGATGTATTTCCCTGCCATCTCGGCTAACAGAATAGCCATCACAATTTCAAGAAGGTTGTTCAAGGTCAGAAAAACCAGATTATAGAGGATTGTATTTTTGGTCACATGCCACAGTTGGCCGGATTCAAAGAAATAGCGAAAATTCTCAAACCCTACCCAGGGGCTGCCGAAAATACCGCCGATATAATCGTATTTTTTGAATGCAATTACGATTCCGGCCATAGGCAAATAAGCAAAGATAAAGAAGTACAGAATGGCCGGCAGAAGCATAAGCAGCTTAACCCTATGTTTTTTCAGCTCCCATAGAAACCCTTTCCCGATGGTGTTCATTTTCTTGTTCTCCCTTTCCATACTCTACTTTGTAACCTGTTCTCTGTGCTTAATCTTAATTGCCGGAAGAGGGGAATTGTACCGGACAAAACTATAATTTAGAGTAAAATCTAACACTCTTCTACTTTTACATTTGATAAAAGCCTGCCTACCCCCGATAATAAAAAAAAGATTCCTATCCTGTTTAGGGGTGTTGCTCCAATGATCCGGCTTCTTATTGTTGATGATGAACAAACGACCCGCGAAGGTCTGTTGAATTACGTAGAGTGGGACAATATGGGTATTGAGATGGTTAAGACAGCAGAGGATGGCTGGGAAGCGCTCCAGCTCTGCAGCAGCTTTAGACCCGACATCGTTCTTACGGACGTTAAAATGCCGCGCATGGATGGCATCCAGTTTGCTATTCGGTTGAAGGCTATCCAGCCGCACTGTAAAATCCTGTTTCTTAGCAGCTATGCTGACAAGGAATATCTGAAATCGGCCATACATTTGAAAGCGCTTGACTATATTGAAAAGCCTGTAAATCTGGACAATATTCGCGAGTATATAAGTCATGCCGTCGAAATATGCCTGGAGGAACAGAGGGTCGAGCTGGCAGAGAAGCATGTCCGAAATATTAGCGAGCTCCTGAAGCAGGAACAATATGCCCTGTATTGGATCACCCGTTATGCCAATGACGGCAAAGAGATAACCGCAAGCCCAGAAGTTCCGCCGCTGCAAGCGGGAGCAAATTTTGCCGCAGCCATCATCAAAATCCATAATCCACTGGAATCGGACCTTCAACATCTGCTTCTCCATAAAAACGACATCCTGGAAAAGATCGGCCTCCGTTTCTCCGCCTTCGGCCTGGAGACGCTCAGAGGCTTCAAGGATAGCCAGCACCTCATCATTCATGCTTATTCGCGGAACCTTGCGGCTCCCGAGGAGCTGGTCCCTCCCCTTGCTCAAGTCCGCAGCGATCTGCAGCAATTGCTGCACAAGCCGCTGCTATCATTCATCGGCATCGGGCATCTCGTCCACCAGCCGCAGCGTCTCATAGATTCCTACTACACGGCTGCCGTCACCATCCAGCGGCAATTTTTCACAGGCTATAACCAGATCGTTGTCTTCCGGGAAGCCCGGCGGACCCCTGACGGGGAGTTGCCCGGAAGGGACGCTCTGACTCCAGCCTTCTTGACCAGTCTGCAGGAAGAGAAGCAAGACGAAGCCTTCGAAGTACTTGCCCGTGCAGCCTCCATCCTGAAGGCGAATGAGGATACTCTTGTCAACGACGCCAAGAATATGTTTTTTGATCTCTTGCTTATCCTGTTCAGGGCAGCAGACCAAAAAAAGATTCACTTGGCCGATAGCTTACAAGATAAGGAATACCTATGGAATGTTCTGTTCCAGTTCAACACTTTACAGGAAATCATGTCCTATACAGAGGACAAATTGAATTATTTCTTTGAGCAGCTTCATGAGCAGCCGGCAGGAGGCTCTATTGTCTCCAATATCTGCAAGTTTGTGCGTGTGCACTACGAGAATCCCAACCTGTCGATTAAAATGATCGCGGAGCACCTTTTTCTGACCCCGAATTATTTGAGCCTGCAATTTAAGAAGGAAACCGGAATGACCATCAACCAGTACATTACGGATTACCGGATTGGGAAGGCAAAGGAACTGCTGGCGGACCAGCACCGCAAGCTGTATGAGGTTGCTGCCCATGTGGGCATTCAGGATGCGAATTATTTTGCCAAGACCTTCAAGAAAGTAACGGGGATGACGCCTTCCGAATTCAAGGAGAAGCATACATGAGAATCTTAAAACGCTATCAAGACATGAAGCTGAGAAACAAGCTTATGCTGCTGAATTCCCTTCTTATTCTGATCAGTCTTGGAACGGTCACTTATATTTCATATAAGCAAAGCTCAAGAACCCTTAATTCCCAGATTCTCAGCACGACCAAGCAATTACTGGACCAGACGGAATCATTCCTCTCTTACAAGATCGGCAAAATCGAAGATGTCTCGGATGCCCTTGTTCTGGACAGCAACCTGAATGAAATGCTCTCCAAGCCGGCTTCGGAGTATGAGCTTGCGATGCAACTGCGGGATTTCGGGAACATTTCCCTCAATTTATCCGCTTTTCAAAGAGAGGATGATATCTTCCGGATACGCGTCTATATTCCTGACGAGCTGGAATACGCCTACGAAGGGGTGAACTTCCTGCCGTATAGTGAATTTACCAATTCCAAGCAATACACTGTCCTGAAAGAACATGTAGGAAAGATGCTGTGGATTACAGATGAAGACGCCATCCCTTCAATGAAGCACCCTAACGTGCGCACAATTCATTCCATCCGCTTCATCCGCAGCTTGAGATCACTGGATGTCCGGCTCGGGATGCTGGATGTCGATGTCCGCGAAGATGTTCTCAGCAATATCGTACAAAGGGCCAATACCTCAGCCAACGGTGTGGCGTACCTGCAGAATTCGAAAGGTAAATTCATCGCCGGATCAGGCTCCCCGCTCTTGACTCATTGGAAGCTGAATCAGGATACAGCCAGCGCCGTCTCCGGCAAAGCCGACCCTTGGGTAACGCTTCAGTTCGGCAGCGAAAAGGTGTTGGCCGGGGTCAAAATGATTGCCGGGACGGACTGGAGTCTGGTCTCTATCGTCCCCCTCCAGGATGTATACGCCTCCAGCAATAAAATCAGGAATCAAATCCTTGCTCTGATGTTCCCCCTTGTGATAGCGGTGAACCTGCTAGTATACTGGATTTCCACTTCCCAAACGAAAAGAATCGGGATGGTCATCCGCAAAATCCGCCGTGTTCAGAGCGGGGAGCTGGAGCCTGTTAAATCCGATGGCAGCCGCGACGAGGTCGGCGAGCTGGTGGAGAATTTCAACTATATGATCAGCCGGATGAAGGTCATTCTGGAGGAGCAATACAAGCTGGGCCAGGAGGCCAAAAATTCGGAGCTTAGGGCGCTGCACTCGCAGATTAACCCGCATTTCCTGTATAATACGCTGGACCTGATCAACTGGACCGCTATCCAGCACAAGGTGCCGGAGATTGCCTCACTGGTTCAATCGCTAAGCCAGTTCTATAAATTGAGCCTCAACAAAGGCGAAGAAATTATTTCCGTCGAGAAGGAACTGGAACATGTTCAGCTATATGTGGATATCCAGAACCGCAGATTCGGCAACACTATTGATCTTCATATGGATGTGGACGAGGCGCTGTTCGAATGCAGCATACCAAAAATTACGCTGCAGCCCATCGTTGAAAATTCGATTCTGCACGGGATAAGGGAAACCGGAAAACGGCGGGGAGAAATTTTTATCTACTCCTTCCGTGAAGACAATACCGTTGTCCTTGTTGTTCAAGACAATGGCATTGGAATTCCGGAAGCTTTGGTCAAGCAATTCAACTTATCCGAGGAACCCGAAGCGAAACGGGAGGGTTACGGAATTCGGAACATCAATCACCGTATACGCCTCTTGTACGGACCGTCCTATGGTCTTCAGTTCGAGAGTCCGCCAGGCGGCGGGACACAGGTGCAAATCCGTATTCCCGGAATATAATAGCCGGGGCTTGGGGCCGGAGATTATTTGGGGGTGCTTAAACCCCTAGAGCTGCCCCAAAGGCGAAAGATGCCTTAGGGCAGCTCTGTGGCTCTAAACGCTGTTCAGCCCTCTGTATTCACAACCCGGATATGCGCCAGGGTCGGAAAGCCGCGGTATTCTTTGAACACAAGCTTAAGGCGGTCTGCACGGGTCTGCGGCAGGCGGAGGATTTTTTGATAGCCAATAATCGTGCCTTCGGCCACTTTGCTCCATTCCTGCTGAACTTCGCTCCATAGTTCGAACGCTTCTACCCGCTGTCCCTCCATGATCTGTTCCTGCAAAATCACGAAGTTCAGGGTAATGGCTTCGGGGAATGCGATTTCGATCCACGGCTCCCGGTCCTCTTCCGCAGGCTTCCAGCACAAGCCGTCTGCACCTTCCAGCAGTTGCTCCGCTGTACCGGCAGAACTGGAGGCACTCACCGTAGCCAGCCGCATTAGAGAAGACTCTTCCAACTGCGCGATTCTGCTGCCCAAATCTGCCAGCGCCAGCCGGTCCGGCTCAGCAATTACTCCTTCTGTATTCGGCGGAATGTTGAGCAGGAAGGTAGCGTTGCCCCCTACGGCATTGAGATAAATATCGAACAGCTCTCTGCCGCTGCGGACCCCGGAGTCCTCTTCCTGATGATAGAACCAGCCCGGCCGGATGGAGGTGTTGACCTCCGCCGGATACCACACCCAGTCCCCTTCATAGGCGGTGAAAAGCGCCCGGCTGCCCAAATCCTCTTCCATCGAATTCAAGGAACGCGAGAACCCGCCGTCATCGGCCTGCTGTGACTTCTCGGCAATCTTTTCGGCGTCCTGGAGCAGCCTGGGAACTACGCTCCATTCCTCTGCCCGGGTATGTCCGGCTTCATTGCCCACCCAGCGGATATCCGGGCCGCATACGCTGATCACGCACCCCGGCTGAAGTCTGCGAATTGTCTCATAGTAACGGTCCCAGTCGTAGTATTGTTTTTTGCCGCTGGGGCCTTCACCGTTCGCGCCGTCCAGCCAGACACACCCGATCTCGCCATAATTCGTGAGCAGCTCGGTAAGCTGGCTGACATAGAAATCATCATAGGCTCTGCCTTCGCCGTAGGTGATCTCCGTCCGGTCCCACGGTGACAGGTACACCCCGAATATCATCCCCTGCTCCCGGCAGGCCTCCGACAGCTCCTTGACCAGATCGCCCTTCCCGCCCCGCCACGGTGTATGGGCTACTGTATGCCCGGAATACCGGCTCGGCCAGAGACAAAAGCCGTCATGATGCTTGCAGGTCAGAATGACCGCCTTCATTCCCGCATTTTTCAGGATGCCGACCCACTCCGCAGCATCGAGCTTCGCCGGATTGAACAGGCTAATATCCTCATGCCCTGCCCCCCACTCCACGCCCAGCATCGTATTGATGCCGAAATGTATGAACCCGTAGAACTCCAGCTTTTGCCAACGCAGTTGCCTGCTTGACGGCTTCACATTGAAAATTTCTGTCTGCTTCATTTGAGTAGCCCTCCTGCTCATTAACATGTATACAAATTAACTAAAACCCTTCATTTCCGGTATTGGCCGTAACTGCGGTGATATTTGGACTTCCGGCCGCTGTTATGTTTGGATTTCCTGATTTAAACCGTTGTCACGGTAGAAATCCAAACATAGCCTAATCATACGGCCAGCTTTCCTACGGAAAGCTCTCAGGCGGTCGCTTACGCTCCTACAGTTCCAAAATCCCCTCCGTTACTTTTACCTTTTTTATGATCGCTTCTTAAAATTCCTTCCACAGGATGCCGCCCGCTGCAAGCTGCACCGATGAGGTATTGCCCGCTCCGTCGTAGACAGTGGTGGATTGCGGCTCGAGCGAGTTGTTGACGATGGCATACGTACCGCTCTCAGGATATGCGTGTACCTCGCAGGCTGGATTATCGGCGTACCATTTCTGCAAGTCCGCTTCCTTTCCGGCGGCGTAGTACAGACTTCTCATGAGAAGTCTGCTGTTCTGCGGAGTGTACGGCAAACCGGCGATGTATACCGCCCTGCCGTCGCCCGCCTGATTGGCGGACAGATGGATTTCGCCCTTAGAGTATTCCAGAATGCTCACACCGTCATGCAGGGCATACACGTTCTTCATGCTCTCCCCGAAGCTGAATTCCGTAATATTTCCGGTGATAAAATGACCTTCCGTCAGTTTGCTGAAATACTTGTCCGTGGACAGGCTGAAGCCCTGCTCTTTGTCCACTCCGAAGCAATCGGCCAATTGAAAGAACCGTCCTTGATGCGATACTGCCGATGGCTCGCCGACCCCGATCAGCCCGCCGCCGTTGTACACCCATTCCCGCAGCAGCTCGATTAAGGAGGTGTTCTTCCACACCTCTCCGCCGGAAAATGCCGTATGGGCATCCCCCGCATTAATGATTACGTCGATTGAAGGGTCTATTCCTTTATTCAACACATCCTCGAAGCTCATAAACACCACATCAACGCTCATTCCGCTCAGCGATTCGAGTATTCCATAATAGGAATACGCCTGTTTGGAGTACAAGCTGTGAGCTACCGTAAAAGCCTGCCAAGTGCGCAAAGCTCCCCAGCAGTTCAGCACGGCCACCTTCAGGCCTGCATACGGCTTGGTCCCAAGGATATGCCCATGAATATCCCTGAATTCATCCGTAATTTGCTCTACATACTCTACAAATGCCGGGAATTTATAAGCCAGGCTCAAGTAACCGCCGTAGCCCATCCGGTCAATCGGCTTGCGAAGAATCGCGCGGCGCGCCGTGATCCAGTTCTCCCTCGCTTCCACTACCGGATCGTTCCCCTCATGGAATACGTCCGGGAAGAAGTAGGGCAGAAACCGTCCTTCGGTATATTTTACATGGGGAATATCGGAAATCATCCGCAGCGTCGTGCCATCGCCCACACTGCCGACAACGGCATCCAGTCCGGTGGATTCGAAATAAGGGCCGTAAGGCTCCACGCCAATCCATTGATCCCCCAGGAACATCATCGCTTCCTTGCCGCTCTGATGCACCAGATCGACCAGCTTCTTCGTCTCTACTGAAACAAATTGGGATACAAAATCAACATACTCCAAATAGGACTTGGTTGGCACGCGGAAGGAGGAGTTGTAATACCCCTGGTCCACAAAATCCTCCGCAGTCAGGGCATACCCCTTCTCCTTGCGGAAGTCCTCAAGCATAGCCACGGAGACGCTTGCCCCATAGCCGAACCAATCCACAAATTTCTCCTTCCCGTACTGGTTGAACACAAGGCCGAATTGATAGAAAAAGGTCGTGAACCGCACCACATCCACCTCGGGGTTGTCCCTCAGCCACTGCTTCATGGTATCCAATATGAAGGCGCTAGAGTGCGGCTGCTTCACATCGAACGGAATTTCATGCGGCTTGTCGCCCCAGTTGTTGGTAATGTGATTATACATTTGAACCGGGTCCCACTTGATATAAGCGAGAAAAGAGACGGTGTATTCGTGCCAAGGCGTAGTTTTTTGAATGACTACCTTGTTGCCTTGCTCCTGAACCTCCCAATGCTCCACCGGCACTAGCTCCCCGGAGGTTCTGTCCATTACCTGCCAATACCGCTTGGGGTCATGGATATAGTCCACATCCAGTTGCTCCCTGTAATATGACTCCAGTATATCAATCGTAAGCTCCTCCGCCCGCGCCAGCGTGAAATCCGACAGCAGGTAGATTTGCGGACACTCCTCCATATGCTGCCCGATGAACTCATTATGGCCTCTGGTTGGAAAATAGGCGGTGTATATTTTGGCGTCCAGCGACTTGATTTCCGTATCCAGCTTGGTGCCGTCACTGTCGCGGATGGCATCCGCGCCCCAGCGCTGCATGATTTCCCTGGTCTCTGCTGCAAAGCCCTCTTCACTTGGCAGGGTTACTCTTCCTTTAGGTTTGGTCATCTATGTCTCTCCTTATTGTTAAAATGAAATGAAATGATGATATGAAAAGGCTAAAGCGTGACTGCGGGGAATGATTGAAGACCGGCGCTATATAAACTGAACTGTTGATTTACTCCATCGGATTTGGTCGTGACTGCGGGGAATGTTTGGACTTCCGGCCGCTGTTATGTTTGGATTTCTTTGATTGGAACCGCTCTTAGCGGTAGAAATCCAAACATAAAGGCGGACGCATTCGCTCCTACAGTTCCAAACTTCCCCTCCATCACTTCATCCTTTTGTAGTTCTTAGTTCAGTTTATATAGCGGTGGAAATCCGCAGACAAAGGCGGACGCTCCGCTCCTCCAGTTCCAAACTTCCCCTCCGCCACTCCTGCCTTTTTTGGCAGTTCTTTTTAAACCTCAAAAACTCAAAACTATAACCCCATTAAGGCGCTGCAATTGCGTCATAATTGCCCTGCTCCAGCTTCACGTCGCTCTGGCTGTATTGCTGCTCCAAGTAGTCCGCAAATTTCAGGCTCAACGCTTCCGCCTTTAGCTGGCTTTCCACTTCCTCTATGGGCACGGCATAGTTCTCAGTTTTATCGACCAGCTTAACGATAGAGTAGCTGTCGCCCATGTCTCCAATAGTGGAGTAGCTGCCCTTTTCGAGCTTCATAGCGGTTTGGATGATCACAGCCTCCGAAGAAAGCGGATTGGTCTGGTTATCAACAATTGCCGTATTCTTAAGTAAGCGGAGTCCCGTATGACTTTGAGTGACCTGCTCTGGCGATTCCCCGCCCTGTAACTGCTCATGAGCAGCTTGGATGGCTTGCAGGGCCTGGCTTTTCGCCTCCTCACCAGCATAAGGAACGGACAATACCTCGATATCCAGCCGGGTCCGGTTCTGATAGTCCTTGGCATGCGCCTTGTAGACCCTCTTAATGTCCTCTGCGGTGACCTGTAACTCCGACTTGCCCAACAGTTCCTCCAGCTCAAGCTTCAGATTGCTGAGCATGTAGAAATAGTACTGGCTCAAATTGTATTGTCCCAGACCGAAAATCGCTTTGCCGCTGCCGATCTCCTGCTCACGCTGCTTGTTGCCGTCTGCCCAATCCTTCAATAGTTGTTCGAACCCGGTATGCTTCGCCACTCCTTTGCCCAGCGCGAGGGTTTGCAGCAATTTGCCCTTGGCCGCTTCCTCGGCGGCACGGCTTTTCAGCTTGTCGATGGGCCGTTCTCCGCCAAATTCAGTGGTCCAGTAATTCCCCCGGTCCTCAGCGTTGTGCTGGACACTGAAATAATTGGTGACCGAACCCCGCTCCTTGTCCATATACAATTGGAATTCCTGTCTGGTTACGGGCTCGCCATTAACATACAGAATGATCTTGCCGGGGCCCGGTTCCGCCGCTTCGGCAGATTCAGTAGAGGATAAGGCGGGCAACCGGATAACCCCGATGATGATCACTGCTGCAAGAACACAGAAACAGAACACCCACTTGAAAACCTTCATTTCCGCTTCCTCCCGCCGCATGACTTGTCACACCGTTCATACCAGTAAAAACCTGAGCCCCTAGCCTTTTACCCCGCCCAGCATCATGCCTTCGGTCAGCTTCTTTTGCAGCAGCACGTAGATCAGAATGGTCGGAGCAAGAACGATTACGAGACCGGCGAACAAGGAGCCCCAGTCCGTGGCATACTGCTGAATCTGCATCAGGTTCGACAGGCCTACGGGAATGGTTTTTTTGGCATCATCACTTATGAAGGTCATAGCCATCACGTATTCGTTCCAGAAATCGAAAAAGCCGAACACAATCAAGGTGATAATCCCCGGCCGGGCCATCGGTACAATAATGCGGAGCATGGTGCTGAAATAGCCGCAGCCGTCAATCATTGCCGCTTCCTCGTAGTCGTGGGGAATGGATTTCATGAACCCGGTCAGCAGAAAAATTGAAAAAGGCAAGCTTCCGGTTGCATACACCGCGCTCAGCCAAAAGCGGTTGTCCAGCATATGCAGATTGTTCATCAGGATAAACAGCGGCACAATGACATACACGCCCCCGATAAACAGTCCGGCGATATAAAAATTATTGAAGAAGGACCGTCCGCGGAACCGCATTCTCCCCAGCACATAGGCTGAAGGCACAGCGGCTGCCAGCAGGATGGACATCGACAGGATCACAACCAGCACGGAATTCAGCATGTAGTCCCCGATCTTGGCAGTGGTAAAGGCATGCACATAGTTGATCCATTCAATGCCCCCCGGCAGCTTCCAGGGATTATCCATAATTTCCGCGTTTGTTTTAAAAGATGCCATTACGTTCCACAGCAGCGGGTAGACCACCGCGATCGTTTGCACAATGAGCAGCAGGCGGAGAAGGGTCTTGCCGATAAGAGCGCCGTAGGTTCTTTTGGGATGGTGAAAAGTCTGCTCAGCAGCCATAGTTAGTGAGATCCCCTTTCGGTCAGCCTGTTGCTAAGTAACGCCAGAAGCATGGAGATGATGAAAATAAACACGCCGATTGCCATCGCATAACCAAAGTTTGAATTGGCGAAGGCCTGGCTATACAGGTAGGTCATAACAACCTCGGAATGGTGGTCCGGCCCGCCCGCAGTCATGACTGAAACAATGACAAAGCTGATGCTGAGCACACCGTTGATGCTGAAAATAATCGTCACCCGGATAATCTCCCAGAGCATCGGGATGGTGATATGGAAAAATTGCTGAATGCGCGTGGCCCCGTCAAGCTCTGCCGCTTCATAGAGATCGGGAGAGATGCCATCAATGCCGGCCATGTAGATGACCATATAATAGCCTGCCGCCTGCCAGATCAGCGTAACCGCAAGCGCCCACAGCACGACCCGCTGGTCACCAAGCCAGGGCAGCGCCCATTTCCCGAGTCCGACCGTTTCCAGTCCGGCATTCAGAAAGCCCATCGTCGGATGGTAAATAAACGACCACAGAATGGCAATGACCACAAACGATAAGATGCTTGGGAAGAAAAATACCGTGCGGTACAGGCCGCGTTCCCGCAGCTTGGATTTCGTCAGAATGGAGGCATTCACCAGGGCGATCAGCAGGGTGATTACGGGTACGACCAGCATCAGCAGCCCGGTGTTTTTGAGAGACAGCAGGAACGTGTCATCCTGGAACATGTCCGCATAGTTCTTCAACCCGATAAACTTTGGCTTATCGCTGAGTCCAGTCCACAGATACAATGATTTTTGAAAAATTTGCACCGTCGGGTACACCTTGAACAGCAGGAACAAGACCAGCCCCGGCAGCAGGCATAAGGCAATAAACAGGCTTCTCCTCGTCTTCATTGTCATAATGTAATACAACCTTCCGCTGCTTCAGCGCGGTGCAGTCTCTTTGTCCGAGTCATGTGATGTTGCAGCCCCTTTCTTCTGGATGCTCTAATTATAGGTTTGAACGCCAATCCGCCATATTAACAAAAGGGAGGATGTTTATGGAGGATTTTAAGCACTACAGCACATCTTAAAATTGTACAGGTTTGCCGTGTAAAAGAGGGGCTGCCTCTCCGCTTCATCTCTGACGAAACCTGAGGCAGCCCTGTGCATGATTAGTTGTAGAGTCCGATTTCCGCTAATTGTAAATGCGGTTCTCCGTTGTTAGCAGATATATTTAGCCTGTAGTACGCATAGGCGGTTGTATTGCTGAACGTGTAGGTCTTCTTCAGGAACCGGCTTGCAAAAGCTTCATTCGTTCGCGTATCCAGCGTGGTCCAGCTTGTGCCGTTATTCGAGCCCTGCAGCGTCCAGCTCTTCGGGTCACGGCCGGGAACGTCATTGGCTGAAGTAATGGAATACGAGGTGACACTCTGGGTTACCCCTGTGGCAAATTTATACTGAATCCAGCCGCTGTTCGTCGTAATCAGCCACTTGGTGGAAGGGTTCGCGTCAAAAGCCTTCTCTTTTTCCTCCCCGGAAGGGCTGCTCGTAGAGCTCGCTGTCACCGTTCCTCCAACCGTTACGGACACCGGACCCGTCGATCCGCCTTCCACAGCCGATTCAAAAGCGCCGATATCCGGGGCCGCGCCCTTATACACGGGGTTCCCGTAGAAATCCTTGCTGCCCAGTTGCGGCACATACAGACCGGCATTGATCAGCGGGGAGGTATCCAGCAGCTTGTAGCCGTTCCAGACGGTGGCCCCGCTTGTAAAGCCGTTCGCCCCGGCCGTCGGCGCCTGACCCGGATTCACCATCTGCGGCGGCGTAATAACCTTGGCGGCATCGTTTGGCTCTCCGGCAGCATGGCTGCCATTTGCCACATAGAAGGCGTTGTTTCTGAACACAGCCGTTCCGTAGGCGCTTGGACTGCTTGGCCAGAAGCTGGAGGAGGGCTTGTTTTTGTCATAGAAAACATTGTTGTAGAAGTAATAAGGGACGTTCTTGAAATACGTCGAAGCCAGATTGGCGTTCGAGCTGGTGAATTTGGTCACGGCCCCGTCATAAATAAACACATTGTTCAGGAAATACGTAGCTGAGGAATCCACATCGAACCAGCCGAATTTGATCAGGTAAGCCGCATTGTCGTCACTGATGTTGTAGCGGGCAATATTGTTGCTGCTTCTGCCCAGGTAGGACATCCAGCCCATAGGATTGTTGTGCGTGTAATTGAATTGGTAGACAATGTCCACATTGGGGGAGTCAAAATCAAAAGCGGTCCCATCCCCGTTGTTCGCTCCGGTCGTGGTCGGGCCCCCGTACACTTCATTGTTCTGAAAAATCACATTGCGCGATTTCCAGGGATAAATCCCGGCGCTCTCCGCGTTGTACCGGCGGGACCAGCCATCGACCACGTTGTATTCAACGACAGCATCCTTGGCATCGCAGATGTCAATTGCGCCCTGGCCGATATTGCGCATATAGTTGTGGCCGATGTAGATATTGGTCTGCCACAGGTTGTAGGTGTCCACCTCATCCTGAAAAGCCGACGGCGTAGTGTAGTTAAAGTTGGCGATCGCCAGCAAATCGACCTTTTCGATGGTGTTATTTTCGATCCGCACATCATTGAAGGTCATATTCTGCTTCAGCGAGCCAATAACATAGAACATAATCCCGCCGTTAAAGGAAGCATTGCCGTATTGGTTCGGCCACTGGTTGGGGCTGTCGACATCATGCACATAATTATCATGGATATAGATATGGTCCATGACCGTGTCGCCCCCAGCGGGAACCTGATCGGTATCCAGCACGACCAATATTCCGTCGCGGATATTCGAGGGCTTGCTGTTCTGATAGGTTACGGTGGTCAGATCGACATCAAAATTATCGTCATTGGTAACTTCCAGGCTGCTGATCTCCCAATACTGCTGATTCCGCAGCATCACAGCTCCTGTAGCCTGATAGTCGCGCTGGACACCTCCCCCGTTAATGATCGGGCGCACCGTGCCTCCATACAGGTCAATCTTGATCGGCAGCCCTGCGCTTCCCGAGCCCTTGGGCCAGAGCTGTCCATTCCACACCCCGCCGGATTTGAACAGGAGCTGGTCCCCCGGCTGAAACGTTGTCGCATTGACTTTGGCGAGCGATTTCCAGGCCGTGGCGGCAGAGGTGCCGTTAGCAGAATCATTGCCGCTTGCGGAATCGACATAGTAGGTGGTTCCGGCAGCGTCGGCGTTTTGAACCGGTCCCACGGTGAACACAAGGGATGAGAGTACAATAAGCGATAATACCAGTGAGTACAGCTTTTTCACTTTGATTCCTCCTTATTCTGGTGATCCCTATCAGCTAACCGGTGTTGCAGCAGGCTCCTCCTTTCCTGGCGAGCTCCGTTGTCTTGGGGCATCCGCCATAATGTTATACAAAAAACCTGCCCTTACATGAAAAGGCAGGCTTCTGTACTAGCAAGGAGGTTTATTGCTGGCCTTGGTCTTGCAATTCTTTTTGAATTTGGGTGTAGACCTTGTAGAGCTTATCTGAATATTCATCCAGGGTCATTTGCTTGCTCATAATGGAGGAAATCGGTTTGTACACTTCGTCGCTGGCGTTGTATTTGCTTCCTTTGGCGACCGGCTTGAAGGAGCCGCTGACGGCGACCATTCCGCTGTCCACCGCTTTATAAATATTGTAGGTGGTTTCCGATATATATTCTTTGACCAGATCAGGCGCACCGTTGACCGCCATAACTCCCTTGGCCTTCTCTGCGTTCAGCTTAATGCTTTTTTCGCTGTACAGGTATTTCAGGAAGGCTTTGGCCAGCTCGGGATTTTTGGCTTTGGCGGGAATGACCATCTGCTCGACTTGAGTCAGCGCCATAACCTTGCCGTCACTTCCGAGCGATGGCACGCCAAGGAATCCGAACTGGAAGCCGTCCTCACGCGGCGCATCCTTCATTTCATCCTCAAACCAGGTGCCGTTCGGAATGAACAGCGACTTGCCCTGCAGGAAGGCGGTTTGGGACTGGGTATGATTGAGGGCTACAGTGCCCTTCATAAGCCCATTGTCTTCCGTGGCGATTTGCTCAAGCAATCCCCATACCTTCTTATAGGTGTCGCTCTTCCAGAATTCCGGGTCATAGTTGAAAAATTGCTTCAACGCCTCCTGACCGCCGGCGCTGGCAATCGCCGGAACAATCATTTCCTCCAGATATCCCGGATAGAGCCCCTGATAGGTGAACAGCGCACGGTTGTTTTCCTTCGCAACGGCATTGTCGGCGAACAGCTCATCCCAGGTCTTCGGCGGCTGGATTTGTTTTGTATCGAACAAATTCTTGTTGTACCAGAGGCCCATCACCCCAAAATTGTATGGGGCCAAATAAATTTTGCCGTCCCCGTAAGGAGAAATCGAGCTGGACGACAGCACCCCGGGCAGGATCTGCATTTTCAGCGGGGTGCCCGATTCTGTGTTCAATTCAAAGACATCCGTCAAATCGAGAAGCGCCTTGTCTTTAACCAGTCCGTCCAGGATTGGCGTGTTGTCGCTACCCGAGATGTACATGAAATCCGGCGGGTTCCCGGCAACGATTTTGGGCCGGACCAGTTCGGCGATTTTGGGGCTTGCGGTAATGTTGATTTTGGTGCCCGGATGATCCTTCATGAACTCGGCGGCTACACTGTCCCAATATTCACGGCCATAGCCGCCCTGGAATACAGCGATGTTCAGCTCGGGATTATCGAACGTCTCCCCTGCCGGTGCTGCGCTGGCTGAAGCCTCCGCAGTTGCTTCAGCCGCAGCCGAAGCCGAAGGAGCAGATTTGTCCGCATTGTCCGAGCCGCAGCCGGCAAGCGGCACAGCCATGAGCACGGCTGCCGAAGCAAGGGCAGTCCATTTTTTAATCGACATTTTGATTTGACCCCTTTCTGGTTTTGGATGTCTTTAATTATAGAATCGCAAGGGGCGGCTACATATTAACAAAAGAACGGAGGTTAATGGACGATTTTATGCACAAAGCTGACTTCCTATGAAAGAATAGTTATGAATTTCATGAAAACTAAACTTTCTTTTCCTTCTTCTTAAAATCGTCCATTTACCGGTCTTGGATATTCTTCACCGTCTTCGGGGCTACCCCGAACCTTTTTTTGAACAGACGATTGAAATAAAAAGGGTCCGGGATGCCGACCTCCATCGCCACCTGCTTGATTAAATAGTTACCGGAGGACAGCATTTCATAAGCCTTCAGCATGCGGATTTCATTGAGCCGGGTCAAGATGCTTGAGCCTGTCTCGGCTTTGAACACCTGGCACAGATAAGGCTCGGAGAATCCGACATGCGCCGCCACCTCGGAAATAAACACCCGCTCGGAGAAATGCTTTTCCAGATAGGCATTGGCCTGCCTGATTTCCTGGCGCATATACTTCTGTCCGGCGTTCCTTCCGATCATATTCATCACTTCATCGTACATGTCTTGAATAATGAGCATTAGCTGCGAGTCTGTAGGGGCGGCTTCAATGCGCTGAATCCACAGGCTTTCGTTCCACATGGCCTCTCTGCTGACAATATTCGAGCTAGCAATGCCCCATACCCCTCCGATGATCGCTCTCTTCAGGGAATTGGGCGGAATACGCAAATCGGCGGACGCCCGGATCAATACCGATGCACTTTCCAGCCACAGATCTATCTCGGTTCCGCCGGAGTGGCGCAGGCTGATCTTGAATTGATTTGCCAGCAGCTTAAACTCAACATCTTGTTCACTCTGTTCAGCGGCGGCACCATTAAATATGCCCCTGTCCTGGTGCTTGCTGTAGAACGAAAGATAATCTGCCGCCTTGTTCAGCCTGATCTGCCCGGCGATCCCGTCATAAGCAGCAACAGGGTTGCCGTAAATGATACAAATCTCCATATTATAATAGCTTTTGGACAAGCCCCTGATCCGCTGCGCCAGCTCTTCGGCCGTTGGAAAACCCGCGTCTGACGATGGAATGGGGGATACAATCAGCATCAAGAACCGGTCCGGCTCCGCCGGTACCACATACAGGCCGTGGTTTCCGGGGAACAGGCCCTCTGCGATCTGGTGCAGCGTCTCCTGAGGGCGGGCAGTCTCTTGTCCAAGGCCGGAACGCTCCAGATTATGTATACAAAATGCGTAGGCATGCAGCGCCGGATGTCCCGCAAGCACCTCCAGCAGCGCTTCTTTGCCGGCTTGTTCCCCGTGTGTACCGACGCCGGAGTCCATCTCCCGCAGCCACTCCTCCACCTCAGATTTCGTATTCTTTTGTCCTGCTTCTTGGAGAAGGGGGCTTTTACTGTGATCATGCTTTTGATCCAGCTTTTGGGCAATCTCCTCCAGGGCGGCCATGAAATTTTCCGTTTTCAGCGTCAGCTTGAGCATATAGTCATGCGCGCCGCATCTCAGCGCCTCCCGGACCAGTTCAAAATCATTATAGTTGCTGAGCACCAGCACCTCGCCGGAGAAGGAGGATTTCATCAGCAGCTTGATCAGCTCCAGACCGTCCATCTCGCTCATTTTAATGTCGGTGATCACAATGTCCGGTTCAGTTCTCTGCACCATCTCCAGCGCTGCTGCCCCGTTGGCCGCCGAACCCACATATTCAAACCGGCTGTCCTCCCAGCGGATCAGCGATTTCACCGCATGCCTGACGATCATCTCGTCATCCACAATCAGCACCTTGTACATAAGCTTTCTACCCTTCCTTCTGTTTTAGCGGCAGCCGGATGACGGTCATGGTTCCTTTGCCCGGTTCACTCCGGGTCAGCATGCCATACGGCTCACCGACATACATATGAATGCGTTCCTCCACGTTCACAATCCCGATGCCCGAGAGCTTGTTACCCACATGCCTGCGGCTTTGAACCTCCTTGAGATCGAAACCTTTTCCATTGTCTGCCACAGCCACCTGCAGGATTCTGTCCACACTTGTAATCTCCACGCTGATTTTGACTACGCGGCCTTCGTCCCCTCCGGCATGAAGGATGGAGTTCTCAACGATGGGCTGGAGGATAAACCGCGGAACAAGGCATTCGTACAGTTCATCCCGCTCCACCGTGCAGTTCAGCTCAAACGATTGGCCGTACCTGATCCGCTGGATCACCGCATAGTGCAGCAGGTTGTCGATTTCTTTGCGTAACGGAATCATTTCTTCCTGGTCCAGTATCGTGTTGTGCAGCAGCTCGGACAGTGAGCCAATGCCCTCCTCGACAATGGTGTTGCCGCTCATCATCGCGCTCCATTTCAGGGAATTCAGCGTATTGAACAAAAAATGCGGGTTAATCTGCGCCTGCAGCATTTTCAGCTCCGCGTCCCGTTTGGCCTTCTGCTCCTGCCCGACCTGATCAATCAGTTGCTTGAGCTGGCCGACCATCTGGGCGATGGTTTCGGTCAGCTTGCCCATTTCATCGGGCGGCGTTTCGGCGGACAAGCTAAGGTCCAGACGGCCCAGCTTGATATGCTTGGCATATTGCAGGAGCTCCCGCATCGGGGTGCTGATGCTCCTGTATACCCACATGGCCATCAGGGTCGAGAGCAGCAAAATAATCAGACTGATGTACAGAAGATTGCCGCGGATCTCCAGCAGCTCCGAGACAATATACGTATGCGGAATCAGTCCAACCATATACCAGTCGGCGGAACGGATATAGGTGTTCGTCACCAGAACTCTTTTGCCGTCAATTTGTGTGTAGAATGACTTGTTCGCCTGGCCTTTAGTTATTTTCCCGAACACCTCCTCCTGCTTGTAGGTTGTGCCTTGAGCGATATTCGGGTCAGCGGAAGAGACGACTGTGCCGAAGCCGTCAACGATATACAGCTTCCCTCCCGTTCCAAGATCCACATGCTCATATGTATTCCGTGTGAAGACTTTTCCGTCGATTACGATGATCAGATAGCCGATTTTTTGATTTAGATTATCCGCTGAGAAAATCACCCGGCTGAGCGCAATTTTGTCGGCTCCACGGTTCGAACGCAAATAATTCCACGTCGTATTGCCTTCGAACGGATTGATCCGCTTGATCGACTCCGCGACCTGGCTGCCGGGATACCACTCAAAGCCCAAATCAAAAAAGGTGTCCATGCTCTCGGTTAACACGACCACATTGGACAGATTGCTGAGCCTGAACACCTGCTCACCCAGCACGTTGTTGATCTTGGTCTGGAATTCATTGCGCTCATAGTCGGTCATGGATTCCGCCCGCTTCAGCCCGTTCTGCAGCTCCTGGTTCACGATGATGGATTCGCTCAGCGTCTCATATTGGGCCAGCTCCCGCGACACGTTTACCGCCGATTCCGACAGAACCTGCATGGAGAAAGCGCTTAGCTTTTCCGATATCGAGTCCTCGTACCTGACGTTGGAATACAAGGTGACAAAGATGACGGGCAGCAATGAAGTGATAAAAAAAGCGCCGAGCAATCTGTTTTTTATCGAAAATCTTCGCAGAGAAGAGGAGCGTTTACTTCCATGAAGCTTATCACGTGGTATGTTCATGTTAACTTCACCCCTGTTTTCGACTTATCACGACATATTCTCTATCATTCTATCACAAAAAGACAGGATACCTTTCCTCAAAATCGAGGCAGGTATCCTGTCTGCAAATTTAACTGCCGAGCCCGGAAGTCTGGAAAACAAGTGGTCCGCTTGCCGCATTATATCGGCTTTTTGACGTTGATGTTACGACAACACGGCATCCATAACTAGCCGCAAAAAGCGGCGGTAGTCGGCCTGATAAGCGACATTGATATCCGGAAGCCCGGTCCAGGTATGATGATGGCGGGTATCCATCACGGTCATGCCCAGGGTCAGATGACCCTTCGTCTCGATGCCAACCTTGGCAGTCAAATATTGGATCAGCGAGGGATCAATGACAGCCGCAACGGCCATGGAATCTATCAGAACGCAATACGATTCAAAGCCGCGCCCAAGAACAAACCGGATCATCTGATGGAGAGCAGCCGCCTCCGGCTTATCCGAAGCCTCTAGCTCCAGAAGCTCCTCTTCGGTAAAATTCACATCGAAATGGGTGGAAACATCGAGCCCGATCGCCTGGAGCGGAACCCCCGACTTGAATACATAATCAGCAGCCTCCGGGTCGACATATACGTTCCATTCACTCTGCGGATTGTCCCCGGTTGCGTTGGCTGTAGAATATCTGTTCAGGCCATAAGAGCCAGCAATGGCGGTTATGCCGGAGATCATAGGAATGATCTCCGGAGCCTTCATCATCGCCAGGGCAATATTGGTTAAAGGGGCGAGCGCGATAATATGGATATCCCCTGCGTTCTTTTTTATCATCTCCACTATTAAATCGACCGCGTGGCTCGTATACAGCGGGGTCACAGGGTCCGGCAAATGAACCTCAGCCTGTCCGTCTGAACCATGCGAGAACGGATCGGACGGAAGCTCGCGCACAAGCGGTCTGGCCATTCCTTTGGCCACAGGGATATCGGTACGTCCCAACAGCTCAACAACCTTCAGTGCGTTCGCACTTGTAATATCCACCGGGTAGTTTCCCGCAACCGCAGTTATCGCCTCCACTGAAAGCACCCCGGATTTAATCGCAAGGATAAGGGCAAGGGAATCATCCATTCCAGGATCACAATCAATAATAACTTTTTTCAATTCGTTCATCCTCTCAAGGGTTGCTGCTCATTAGAGCATTTAAGCGGAGGCTATTTCACACTTCCCTGCGTAAGGCCGCTCACCAGATATCTTTGGAAAAAGACGGTCAGCAGAATGACAGGAAGGCTGGAAATCACACCGCTGGCAGACATGAGTCCGCGGTCCAGGCCTTTTTGGCTGACAAAGGTGCTGGTTAGCACCGGCATTGTTTTGGTCTCCTGACCGGTTAGCGTAACCGCGAATAAAAATTCATTCCAGCAGAAAATAAAGCAGATCAATCCGGTTGCCGCAATTCCGGGCATAACGACCGGCAGCACGATTCTCCAGAAGGTCTTCAAGCGGGAACAGCCATCAATCATGGCGGCTTCCTCCATATCCACAGGCAGTGAAGCGAAAAATGAACGGAGCAGCCAGATCACAAGCGCCATATTCAAGGCTGTATAAGCGGCGATGAGCAGGAAATAGGTGTCCAGCATATGCGTACGGTATGCGACCAGGAAGACCGGCACAATAACAACCACCGGCGGGATCATTCTTGTCAGCAGCAGCAGGTTGGGCAGCAGCGTTCCGCCGATGCGAAAGCGTTCAATGCCATACGCAGCCAATGCGCCAAAAATAACAGTGATCAGCGTTGCGATCCCGGAAATCAGCAGACTGTTGATTAGACTGGTCATAAAGTCGGGATGCTGGAACAGTTGGACATAGCTGCTGAACACCGGATGTTCCGGAATCCATATCGGCGGGATTGCCATCTGGTCGACGGGACGCTTGATCGAGGTCAGGATGACCCAAAGAATCGGCAGCATGAAAAAGATAAAAAACAAACACAGCACAGCGGTTTTCAGTCCCGTTGTCAGGGTGGTGCGGATACGTTTAGTTCTCATCGTGTCTTCCCTCCCCGGTTCACAAAGGTAAGCAGCCCGAAGATTACAACACCAAGCACCAGTATCACGCCTGAGGATACCGCAGAGGCATATCCCATGTCATAACGGCTGAAGGCGATTTTATAGTTATAAATGGACACCATTTCCGTCGCCGTGCCCGGCCCGCCGCTGGTCAGGATATAGACCAGATCGAACGTGCGCATCGCATCCATAGCGCGAATAATGCCTACTGACAGCACACCTGGAAGCACCAGGGGCAGCGTCATCCGCCAGAACTCCCGCCATTTCGAGGCGCCGTCCATCTGCGCCGCTTCATAAATTTCATGCGAAATGCCCTGGAGACCCGCCAGAATCAGCAGCATAACAAACGGCGTCCACTGCCAGACATCGGCAAGAATGACCGAAAACATGGCCCAGCCAGGCTCCGTCAGCAGCTTGGATGTATCAAAGGGGATATGGAAAAATTCAAGGATGGGCCCGAGCGGCGTGAAGTCCGGCAACAGAAACAAACGCCAGGCTACACCCACTACGACGGGAACCATCATCATCGGAATCATGAACGAGACCTTAAAAAGGGTTTTGCCCCATACCTGCCCGTTAAGCAGCAAAGCAAGCACCATACCGAGCACAAGCTCCGCCCCAACGGCGCCTATGGTGAACGTAACGCTTTTCCCAAGTGAATTCAGAAAATTATGATCTGACAGCAGCCTGGAGAAGTTGTCCAGTCCGGTAAAACGTATCCCGAGGTCGGGACGCTGCAGCGGATATGAAAAAAAGCTTAACCCCAGCGCTACAGCAATCGGAATCAATAACACGACCACGACAATTAGCACACCAGGCAGTACAAATCCCCATTTCTCACGCGATTTGGAGAGCATATCAGCAAAACCGCCTTACCCTTTATAATGGTTGGAGAAGGAAGAGTTCTTCCTTCTCCGGTATAGTCTTGCAGGTGATTCATGTAAGCCTTCTAGTACCCTCTGGAGCTCATCAGGTCATCATATTCCTTTGCGGCCTGGTCCAGAGCTTCCTGGGCGGACTGCTCACCGTTCAGGAACCTCGACACTGCGCTCGGCAGAATATCGCCTGTAATTGTCGCGCCTTCCGAGATCAGTGGCAGCGGCTCCAGCCGGAACGAGTTCATAATGTCTGCATGGGGCGCATAGAAGCTATACTCCTTGGCAAGCTTACCAGTCAGTACAGAGGTCCGGGCCGGAATATTGCCGGCTGGAGCTGCTTTTTCCATCATTTCCTGGCTGGTTGCAAATTCAATCCAGTCATAGGCTTCTTCCTTCAGCTTAGAAGAACCCGTAACGACAAAGCCAAACGGCAGATAGAAGCGTTTAATATCGCCCGTATCCTCTTTCACTCCCGGAATTGCGGAGAAACCGACTTTACCGACAACCTTGGACTGATTAGGGTCCTGTGCAACCTGGGCAATCGTTGTAGCCATTTCAGCCATGGCACTGCGGCCCTGCAGGAATTCCCCGGATGCATCTGACCAGCCGTACTGCTTGGAGGCTGCCGATGTATATTGGAACAGCTCCTTCAGGTCGTTCAGCGCCTTAACGCCTGCTTCGTTGTCGAACTGCTGTTTATAGCCGGCATCATACAGATCACCGCCGTAATTGAACAGACGGTTATAAAAGGCAAAGCCGAGCAGGATGCTTTTCTCGCCCATTAGGGTTACACCGCTTAAATTCTCATCCGGCCGATTGAAAAATTCCGCAATTTCCTTATACTGCTGCATGGTCTTCGGTGGAGCGAGCTCATAGCCGTATTTGGCCTGGAAGGCGGCCTTCTCCTTCTCATCATTGAAGAGATCGGTCCGGTATAATATCCCCTGAGTCTCGTTCATATAAGGTACAAAATACAATTCTTTATTCTCGCCAAAATAAGCATTTTCGATGCCGGGGAAGTCATCCAGCTTAAGCGCGCTGAGCTTGGCCTCATCGGTGGCTACGGGGACGATATAGTTTGGCACCTGTAGTTCGGAAACCCAGCCGATCGGAACATAAGCTAGATCAAAATCGGCAGAACCGGAGGTGAACTTGAGCGTCAGTTGCTGATGATATTGGTCATAAGGGAGTTCAACCACCTTCACCTTCACCCCGTATTTCGCCTCAAAATCAGGAATAATGCTCTTGAATGCATCCGCATGCGAGCTTTTCTCTGCCATAATGGTGAGTGTTTTGGACTCTCCGGAAGGAGCCGATGAGGCTTCTCCGGCTGCCCCGGTGTTAGAGGCTGTAGAGTTGTTTGAACAAGCTCCCAGAACAGCCGTTAGGCTCAGAACAATCGACATTAGCCAACTTTTTTTCTTTACGCTCATCAGTAGACCACTCCTCAATGTGTGTAGTAATGTCAGATTGTCTAACGCAAGACTGTTTTTCCATTGCAGTTTAACATACCAACTGATAGGATAGTACCAATAATCTATGCTTTACATCACCCTAAATCGGTCATTTTTTTTAATGATTCGGCTAACCTGTTTGAAATGGAGGGTAAAAATGGATCGGCTGCTGTTTCTTTTCCATACAAAGCATTCCAAAAACACCTATATTCAGCTACATCAGCATGAATGCTATGAGCTTGTCTATTATTTCACTGGAAGCGGGATTACCAATATCGGCTCGACCAGCTATACAATCAAGCCTGGCAGCTTTTCTGTCATGTCGCCGCGAGTCCTGCATGATGAGCAGCATGACGTCGAGTCCGAGCTTCTGTTCATTGGCTTTCACTGTGAGAATGATGCAGCTATTCAGAACCTGAACAAGCTGTTTGAAGATGACGAGAAGAACACCATCCGCCAGCTCATGCTGCGCATGGAACATGAATTCACGGAGCAGCAGGAAGGGTTCTTTGATATGCTGAACCTGCTCGTCCAGGAATTGACCACACAGATCCAGCGGCTGGCCCGCTTGAACAAACCGATGCGGCCCTATGGAGGGCGGCTTAGATATGTAATGAATTTCATGGATGAGCATTTCCGGCAGCATATCTCAGTGGAAACCCTGGCTAAAATGTCCGGATACAGCTATGACCGCTTCAGGCATTTATTCAAAGAAACAGCCGAGATCTCTCCCCAGCAGTATTTGCAGCGCAAAAGGCTGGAGTATGCAAAGTCGCTCCTATTGCAGACCCAGATGCCCATATCTGAAATTGCTGAAAAATCAGGATTCGTGAAGGACTCCCAGTTCTGTACGATTTTCAAACGGGAAACGGGACTTACGCCGCTGAAATTCAGACGCCAGCCCGGCGGGTGAATCGTTAATTATTGCCAGCTTCTACCCAGACCAAAACCAGGAAAATTCTAGGTTTTCCTTTTTGAGAATCTAGTAGATCGGAAGAGTCTGCCCGTTTGTAACGGACTGAACCGCTCTTATTTCTGCTGGAAGTCATTTTTCCGCAAGTGAACGGACTCCAGCGCCCTTATGGGCAGACATTCACCCCAAATGTACCTGCCGAAGAGGCAATAAGCGCTTCACGGTCCGCTAGCTCGGCTAAATGTACCCCTTCCGGGAAAGTAAAGGCTTTACGGTCCGTTAAGGCACAGAAGGAAGGATAGGATTAATCTGCTCTCCCCCCGAACCACAAAGGCGCCGTTCTACGCCTCAGCTTTAGAACGGATGCTGATCTAGCGAAAGAAATTGCCCGCAAAAAAAACAGTACGCAGCCCTGATACCACTCAGGCCGCATACTGTTTTTTTATTGTGTATCTGCTCTATGTGCTCTACTATCTGGCGACGCTTATCCCTGGATCAGTCCAGATTAGCACCGTTCGAGGCAATCACTTGCTTATACCAGTGGAAGCTCTTTTTCTTCAGCCGATTCAGCGTTCCGCCCCCTTCATCGTCCTGATCGACATAGATCACGCCGTAACGCTTGGACATTTCGGAGGTGGAGGCGCTGATAATATCAATGGCCCCCCAACTGGTGTAGCCCATCACATCGACACCGTCCAGAACGGCTTCCTTCACTTGTGTGATATGCTTGCGCAAATAGTCAATCCGGTAGTCGTCGATGATCGACCCGTCTTCCTCCACCTTGTCCTTCGCTCCCAGGCCGTTCTCCACGACAAACAGCGGAAGCTGGTAGCGGTCGTACAGCTCCTTGAGCACAATGCGCAGACCGATCGGGTCAAGCTGCCAGCCCCATTCGGTAATCTGCAGGTTCGGATTCTTCACCGTGCTGAACAGATTGCCGCCAGTCACTCCGTACTTTTCGGGGTCCACGGTGGAGATCAGCGAGGTATAGTAGCTGAAGGAGATGAAGTCTACCGTATGCTCCCGCAGCAGTTGCTCGTCTCCCGGCTCCACGGCAAGCTGAATGTTATTCTCGGCAAAATACCGTTTCACGAACGGAGGATAGCTTCCTCTCGCCTGAACATCCGTATGCAGCAGATTGAGCTGATTATCCACTTGTGCCTGAAGCACATCCTCCGGGCTGCTGGTTGCCGGATAATGAATCATCCGCGCCAGCATGCAGCCGATTTTGAAGTCGGGATTGATCTCCCGGGCCTTTCTCGTAGCCAGGCTGCTCGCCACAAATTGATGATGCAGCGCCTGATAGGAAGCCTCGCGGATATTCTCTACGGTGTCCTCAACTACACCGCCGCCGGTAAAAGGCTCGATGACGGTGGTGTTAATCTCGTTGAAGGTCAGCCAATATTTAACTTTATCCTTATATCTGTTCATCACAGTCTCTGCGTATTTCTCATAGAAAGCAATAACCTTGCGGTTTCTCCAGCCGCCGTACTTCAGCACAAGCGACAGCGGCATTTCATAGTGGGAGAGCGTAACGAGCGGCTCGATGTTAAACTTGCGCATTTCGTCGAACATGTCGTCATAGAACTGCAGCCCTTTTTCATTCGGCTCGGCATCATCGCCGTTCGGGAAAATGCGCGGCCAGTTGATCGACATGCGGAACACCTTGAAGCCCAGCTCCCCGAACAAAGCGATATCCTCCTTGTACCGGTGGTAGAAATCAATCCCGTAACGCTTCGGATAGCCTTCGGCTGACGTATGCTGCATGGCGCGCTGAATGGATTCACTGGTGACATGCATCAGCTCTTTAAGATTGGTATAATCCTTTTTCTTAAAATACGGTACCATATCGGCGGTGGACAGGCCCTTGCCGTCTTCGGCATAAGCGCCCTCTGCCTGGTTGGCGGCAATGGCGCCGCCCCACAGGAACCCTTCCGGAAATCCTTGTTGATTGCTCAATTTGCCCGTCTCCTTGTCATCTTAGATTATAGTTCCGCCTTCAGTACCGGCTCGCCAAAGCCAACCTCGCCCAGCTTGAGCGGGAGAATCTGCTTATAATCGGCGGTATTGGTAATTACCATCGCGGTAGTGATATCGTAATTCTGCGTGATTTGCTCCAGATCAAAGGTCAGCAGCTTATCGCCTGCCTCCACCTGGTCGCCCGTCTGCACATGGGCTTCGAAATATTGCCCGCGCAGCTTCACTGTATTAATGCCGACATGAATCAGCAGCTCCATGCCCGTGGCACTGCGGATTACCATCGCATGCTTGGTCTTAAAGACATTCATGACGGTACCGCTGATTGGAGATACCAGCTCGCCAACCGAGGGCACAAAGGCAATGCCTTTACCCATTAGCTCGTCGCCAAAGGTAGGATCGTTCACTTCCTTCAGCGGAACCGCTCTGCCCGTCATCGGGGCATACGCCGTGTCGTCTGCAGTCGCAGAGGCTGCTTCCTCAGGAACCGCTGCCGGAGCCGGGGCTGCCGGAGGAGCGATGCTCGCGGAGATTAGTTCCGCATCATCGGCATCCTCCTTGAAGCCGAGCATAACCGTGACCGCAGCGGCGATCACAAAGGCGATCCCCATACCGCCGAGGGCGTACCAGAAGGTCTGTCCAACCAGTCCGGGCAGACCGGGTATCCCGCCGTTGCCGGCCAGCGCATATGCCTTGACTCCGAAGGCCAGGGCAAAGCCGCCGCCCGCAGCACTCCCGATCATCGCGGCGATAAATGGTTTCTTGTATTTCATATTGACACCGTACATCGCCGGTTCAGTTACACCCATCAAGGCGGTGACGCTGGTGGACAAGGCGACGGATTTCAGCTTCTTGTCCTTCGCCCGCAGGAATACGCCCATCGTAGCACCAGCCTGACCCATATTGGAGATGTAAGTCAGCGGCAGGAATTTGTCAAAGCCGAGTGTCGCCAGATTGCTGATAATAACCGGAACCAGCGCATAATGCATCCCGGTCATGATGATCAGGGCCATCGCTCCGCCAAGGATGATCCCGGAGAACAGGCCACCCTCTGTGAGCAGCCAGTTGATGCCGCCGGATAAGCCGTCACCGATCAGTGTGCCCAGCGGTCCGATGGCAATCAGCGTAACCGGAACCATGACCAGCAGCGAAATGAGCGGAACCAGCAGCAGCTTCAGGGAAGGTGTAATGATCCGGTCTACTGCCTTTTCCACATAGGACAGCAGCCAGACCGCCAGCAGAATCGGAATAACGGAGGAGCCGTAGGAGACGGCTGTAACCGGAATGCCGATAAAATGCACCGGGTTCCCGCTCGAGAGCAGTACCCCCATATCCGGGTACATCAGCGCTGCGCCCAGTCCTACGGATATAAACGGATTACTGCCGAATTTCCGCGCTGCGCTGAAAGAGATCAGTATTGGCAGGAAGTAGAACACACCATCGCCGATAGCGGACAGAATCCGGTACGTATCCGTTCCCGCAGACATCCAGCCTAAGGTTACAAATAAGGCGAGCAGCCCCTTGAGGATACCGGCGGCGGTAATGGCCGGCAGCATCGGTGCGAATACGCCTGCAATCGTTTCAAAAATTTTCAGAATGACATTCTGTTTCTTCTCGCCCTCTTGCTTGCCGCCTTCAGCACTTTGCTTCAGAGCCGGGAATTCCTTGACCATTTCATCGAATACCTTGGGCACATCATTGCCGATGATGACCTGGAATTGTTCACCCGAGATGTTGGTGCCCATAACCATATCCAGCTTTTTGAGTGCGGCCTGGTCGGCCTTATTGTTATCCTTAAGATCGAAACGCAGCCGCGTCACACAGTGGTACACTGAATTGACATTGGACACTCCGCCCACAGACTTGACGATTTGCTGCGCTGTTTCTTGATGTTTCATTGTGTTCCCTCCTACTAATTTTGGTAATAAAAAAACCCGAATGAACACGTGACTCCGCGCATATACGCGTGCCGTGCTTCATCCGGGTTTTGCCTGATTGAACAGTAACAAGCCCCTTGTTATTTCGATTTCATCAGCCGCTCCAGATGCAGTGTCAGATACAACTGCTCGGAATGCGTCATCACATACTCGTAATTTTTCAGAATGAACGCTTCAATCTTGCGGATGCACTTGAAGGTATCGGGATAGTTCTTGCGGACCACCTCATACAGATACTCCTCTGTGTCGTCATGACTGGAATGGGTAATTACCCGCTGGCAGAAATATTTGAGATGCGTAATGAATCTGAAATAGTTGACGCTGTCCTCATCCATATCCACGCCGAAATGATATTTGATAATGTTCATAATCTCCTGCAGCAGTTGCATCAGATGAGTCACATCATTCATGGAATCATTGACCTCGGCATTAATGAAATGAAGCGCGATATTGCAAATTTCGTCCTTCGGAAATTCCACCCCGAGCCGTTCCTTCAAAATGGTCAGCGCTTCCTTCGCCACATCATATTCAGCCTTGTAGAAATGCTGCACCTCCCAGGACAACGGGTTGCGGGCAATCTGCCCCCGCTCCAGCCGCTGCACCGCAAAGTGGATATGATCCGAAAGCGATACGTAAATCCCGTCACTGATCTGTTTGTTCAACTGCATCCGTGCCAGAGTAACAATATCATCGGTCACCTGCAGAATCTCAATCGGCATCTCTGTAACTATCGCCTTGAACCGCTCGTATATGGAGGAGTCCTGAAGGCGGAACACTTTCTCAATCCGCTGTTCATCAATCCGGTCGCCTGCACGGAACTGGAACCCGATTCCCCGGCCGAGGATCAGCAGCTCCTGGTTCTTCTCATCGAGTGTGCTGACGATATTATTGTTGAAGATTTGTTTGATTATCACATTAGACCACCTGTTTTTTTGAGGAATAAAAAAGGGCAAAACAACAATGGCAATGAATGTATCATTTCCACTGTGGTTTTGCCCGCATTACCGGTAACAAGCCTCGGAAACAATTTATCACAAGCTGAAAACGGTGTCAACCGTTATTCCGAAAATCATTTTTCCATTATTCTGGGCTCCAGATGAATATTATATTCCAGCAGAAAACCGCCCGCCGCCGGAGAGCATCCGGCAACGGGCGGTTTGTTAGACTTTTATTAGGCTTACAGCTTCCAAATACGATATAGAATAACTGCCGCTTCAGCACGGGTAAGCGTATCGTTCGGGGCCAATTTACCGTTCTTGCCGCTCACAATTCCGTATTTCACCAGAGCTTTCAGGCTGTCTTTGGCATAACCCGAAATGCGGTCCGTATCGGAATAGGCATCCAAGGTTCCGCTGCCGTTTGGCACTGTGCCGGCTGCCGCCAGCGCGCGCGAAGCGATCACCATCATTTCCTGGCGGGTAATTGGACTGTCCGGCTGGAACGTATGGTCGCCATAGCCGGTGACGATGCCTAACTGCTTCGCGATCGCCAGCTCACTGCTGTAATACACATCCTTCGGAACATCGCTGAAGGCTGCTGTGCTCTCCTGGCCTGTGCCTTTCAGCCCAAGGACCCGCACAAGCGGCGCGATGAAGTCCGCTCTCTTCATCTCAGCAGCAGGGGAGAAGCTGTTCATTGTGGTGCCCTGAACGATATCGCGGGCAGCCATAGCCGCAATAGCCTGCTGTGCCCAAGATAGGTTCCCCAGGTCTTCGAAGGTTACGGGCGCATACGCTGCCGCATAGGTGCCGAACTCAGCCGTCTGGAAAACAAGACATCCGCTTGCCGCGTCATATCGGCTGTTCGGGATCGGGACCTGTTTGCCGTTATCGGCAAGCTGCCAAACCACAAGTGAATCCGGGTTGCCAAGCTCATCTGCTGTTGGCGTGTAAGGAATAGCTGCCGTTACAGGCGCATTCGGGTTGTTCCATGCAACCACACGCCCGCCAGCGAGCACTTGCAGAGCTATTACCGGACGCTTGCCAATTTGCCCGCGCAATGCCGCATCCAGGCTATCCGGTGCAACCCGGCTTATGCGGATAGAGGCATATTCCGTATTGTCTGTCATGTTAGACAGCATATTGCTTGGAAGCTGGAGTGTTGCTTGTTCTGTCTTCAGCAATAGCACATAGTTCGCCTGGCCCTTCAAGCTTTGCGCCGGAAGCTGTACTTCATACGATGCTGCATCACCCTGCTTCGGCACTTCGATGATGATCTGTTTCTTGCCGCTGGCCTCCGGAGCGGCTTGCTCCAGCGCTTTTTTCAGCTCATCGCCCGTAACCGTTGCCTTCGCCTGTCCTTTGTCGGTCGTTAATTTCGGTGTGATTGTAACAACGCCATCCTTGCTCTCAACGTTTCCAGCCTGAGGAGCCGAGAGAATACTGCCGCTGTTACTGTTATTGTTATTGTTATTGCCGCCATCATTCGGTTGGGCAGGTTTGCCCGTAAGAGTAAGCACGCCGTAAACGGAAGTGTCCTGATAGCCATTGCCGGTCGTATCATTCCATGCGGCTACACTTTGACGGGCACCGTCCTTGGCATCGTTGATCTGTACGTCAAAACCGATTTTTTTGTCGTTGCCTGCCGTTATTTTTTTGAACGGAATTTTCACTTCCACCGTGTAGTTCGTCCCGGATACCTTGGTTGCCGATTGGAAGCCGTCAGCCATACTGGCCGGATTGAAGGTAGCTTCGTTGTCAAAATTGATTCTGAACTGCCCGTCATCGGCTTGATAGAACGTGGTTTTCCCGTTATTCTCATCCAGGAACATTTCGACGGAATCCTGTTCCCATACGTTTTTGCTGGTTTTGTCGAGCTGTGCGTCGCTAACCTGGATTAGAACATACAGATTTTGATCATCCCAGAGGGTTTTCGCCACACCGCTCGCCCCTTGCCAAGCCATCTGGAACCGGTTCACCGGCAGCTCAGGGGCCTTGCTCCACACCGCATCTACAGTTCCGTCAATTACAGGCGTAGCATAAACCGCAGTAGATTGATTGGCATCCTTTACATCAGGCTGATGCTCTTTCATAAATTTCTCCGGGTCGGTGACAGCATAGTAAGCCGGTTTGGCCTGCAGATTCTTATCGAACAAAAGCGGATTATTGGAGGATCTCCAGCTCGTGCCGTCATCCAATCCCCAGAAGGTGACCCGCCCGATATTTGCAGCGTGAGCTTTATAGAGCTCCATCAATTGCGCGTATAAATAACCTTGGGCATTTGCAAGCTTTTCAGATAATTGGTAGTCGCTTCCAGCCTGAACGTCAAGCTCGGTAATGCTCACTTCTACGCCCAAGGAAATGAACTTCTCCAGCGACAACTTAACGTTCTCAGGGTTGGTGTTGATATTGTAGTGCGCCTGCATGCCTACACCGTCTATGAGTAGTTTGCCGGGATGTGTAAGCGCATACTTATCATTGATGGCTTTGACCATGTTATAGATGGCCTGGGCCTTGTTCTGGTTATCCTCGTTGTAATCGTTATAATACAGCTTGATGTTCCACTCCGGATGTTCATCGAGCACTGCTCTTGCCGCCAAAAAGGCCTGCTCAACGTAATCTGCTCCAATGGCATTATACCAAGGGGACTTCCGCAGCGAATCTTCCCAATTGGACGGATTAGGCGGGTTATCGCCCATCGCTTCGTTAACAACGTCCCAGGAAATCACCTTGCCGCCAAAATGCTCCATGACGGTCTTGATATGGGTCTTCATATTCCCAAGAGCTTCATCCCGTCCCAGAGGAATGTCCTTGCCCTCCGCATTCTTGGCGGTATTCATCCACTCTGGAGACTGCTGATGCCATACCAGGACATGCCCATGCATCTTCATTCCTTCAGCCAGCACCTTATCAACCATTGTATCTGCCGCGCCGAAGGTGAATTTGCCCTTCTCGTTCTGCAGTGCATCCGGCTTCATGGCGTTGCCGGCGGTAACGACATTATGATGCATTTTTAGAAGCTCAAGCCGGACACCCTCCAAATCCTCGGCAGAGATCGCATTGCCGATCAGAAAATCGTTTTGATACGTATTTTTTACAGGTACCAGGTCCTTTTGTATGACGACTGGAACTGAGCTTGTTTTCTCAAAGCTGATATCATCAATATAAAAGGATGCTGTTGCGTTGCTTGAGCTTTCGACATAGATTGTTAAAAATTCACCGCCCACACTGTTATAACGGTAGCTGCCCTCGAACTTGACCCAGCCGTCCCTGGTGCTGATTGTTTTGGGGGACAGAGCCACGTAATTCGCGCTGCCGCCGCTGCCAGTCTGTGTAGAGAGCTGGAGCTGCGTGCTTGCAGGATCAATCAGCTTGACCCAGGCTGAAATGGTATATTCACTGCCCTTGTCCACATACTTCTCCACACGCAATGACGGTCCATGCCAGGTGGCTGATCTGCCCTCCACCTTCAGAGCATAGGAACCGTCCTTGGTATGATTCTGTTCATTGGTAACGGTCAACTTCTCCGTTCCGGCTCTGCCTTCAATGCCGCCTGCAGTCTGATCTTCAAAGGTGATTGTGGTAAAAGGCAAAGCCGGGTTTCTCGGCGTCTCTTCTCCACCGCCCGAAGCGGCCTTCTCAGTGACGAGGAGGTCTCCGATGTAGAAAGGAACAGCGGCTCCATCACCGTTGGAGTTAATGCGCAGAGCCGTATCTTTACTCGAATCCACAGTAAATTCCTTAGTCAAGGTGACGGCTTTGCCAGCCTCATAAGGGATTTCCGCATAGTTTCCATAGCTGCTTACGGTTTGAAGTGCCGCATTTGCGCCGCTTGGCAGATTCACCTCTGCGTCAACATACACGGTTGCTGTCACTGTGTAGGTCTTCCCGTTAGCGAGACCAAGGTCGCTGAAGCTGAAATCAGCCGCGTCCCAGTTGTTCGTTCTGTTGCTTACGTACAGCGCCGCCCCATCTGTGTTTCCGTCAAAAGCTTTGCCGGTAACAGCCGTCAGGCTGGCTCCTCCTGATTGAACGGCCTTGCCTGCACCATTCGCAAAGGTTTCGTGATAAACCGTTTTTGTATTCTCCAGCTTCTGTGCCGCAGCTTTCGCAACGGGAGCATGCCAGCCTGCCGGAATAAGCAGGATTGCTGCGAGTAAGACCGAAAAGACCTGTTTGATCATTTTACTCATTTACTGCACTCCTCTGTATGATTTTGGTTTAGTTGAGTTAAGCGCTTACATATGTGGAAGAAGCCTCCCCCTTTCTCACCCAAAATCGTAGCATACTGACAAAAGCACGTCTTACTCAAAACTAAAGATTGTTCCGTGGTTTTTTTAGATGATTCCGAAGAGGCACTCAAAACTAAGTCAGCGTTAGAAAGTAATACGGCTCTCGCTTGCTACTAACAATTCTGAATCAAACCACAATAGATCATATAAAGAAAGCAGCGAGTCTCAAATAACCAAAGACGCACTGCTTTCAATTATTTATAATTAATTTCATTTATTTAAACATACCAGGTAGTTCATTACATGTTTTTAACAATGGTTTTTCTTTAAGATCAATAAGGTTTTCTAAAGCTTGAAGTATCTTCGCCTGTATTAGCAAGTCTTCGGAAATTGCGCCATCAGCCAAATAGAGGAGTGTAAAATCAATTAGTGCTTCTGAATTTCTCTCTTCCAGCAAAGGAATATCTGTAAGAATAATAGTTTGGATTTCAAGTTTCTCCCCTCTGCTTACTCCACTCCATTTCCATATTTGATCCAAAATCATTATGCTGTCATGTATTTTTTGAGCAATGTTATATTTTTTGATTTGTTTGACTATTATACTTTCGTGTTCATCTCGTGATTTCGGCAGTAACATCCATCGCTTGAATTTCTTGAAACTCTTCATTTCAATGAATAAGATAGATTTGTTTTGGGGTATTATCTTTAAGGCGTCACAGGATTTTGGTTGCTGCGCCAATCGTAACTTCTCTGATACTCTCTCCTTTGTCTTATCAAAATCTATAACCTCCAGTTCCAGTGATGTGCAGGCTGTTGCAGCTAAATCCTTAATTGGTTGTAATTCAAACAAGCCTTCATTTAGCCCATATTCATAAAATGCCGTAAGGACAGATTCACTCATTTATGACTTCCCCCACACAATATCCTGCAAAGGATCAGCAAACTTTTTAAATATTTTATGCGTTTCTTTCGAAACATCTTCAATAACGGACATTTGATTTTCGCTCTTACTTGTCAAATAAAACTTCACGTTATCTGGAATATCTTTAGTGAATTCCCTTAAAGCTTTTACCATGTACAAACTATGGGTAGTAACAATTACTTTTACACCTAGTCTAACGAATTGGGAAACAAGTTTTGCATACTCTACCTCCCAAGACGGATGAAGATGGACTTCTGGTTCATCTATTATGATGATACTTTTAGGATTAATGTACTTATTAATGGTCAATATTTCCAACAATCCAAAGCTTTTAATGCCTGTAGCTACAGTAGTTACCGGAAACTGCTTGTTGTCCTGCAGCCTGTTGAAATAAAATTTTTCAAAACTTGAGGTAATGTTTCCTCCAACAATTTTACGAATAGCTTCAAGAATTTGATCATACGTCTCATTTTCTTCAACTCGATATGACCTTTTCAGCACTAACTTCCTGTATAAATCCCATAGCAGATAAGGATACTTAATCTCATCAGCAATATTAAACATTTGATCCTGTTCTCTTATTTTCCCAACAGTTGTAAAAAAGTCTACAAGACTCCATACGATAGGACTTTCAATATATGTTGCATCAAGTAACTGTAGTGAATCTATATTACCTTTATGAGTAAACCACCCCTTATGATCACTTTCAATTCGGTATACCTCACTACTTTCACTTGATATTATTATTTTTGAATTTGATGCTTCATAGTCATCAAATACAAGCGAAAGCACTTGTTTAAAAGTCCCTTCATATGCAGGAGTCTTATTTTTTTTAGTCTGCTTTACGCGAGACATATTAGAAGCTTTTATGGCTGAAAATAGCAACTTCCCAATTGTACTCTTACCCGTATCGTTTTCTCCAGCTATTACTGTCAACCCAGATAATTCAATCTCTGCGCTTGAGATCATATTAAAATTGTTAATTTTCAATTTCATGGCATTCTTACCTTTCAAAAAGTCATTTTGTAATCACAGATATACATTAATATGGAATATCCTCTTTGTTAAGTATAGTATATCCTACCAATAACCGCATAGATACCAGCCCCAGAATAAAACAACAATATTTAAGTACTGATAACTTATCTGTCAACGGCAAAGAGGCCATTGACAGCCATCTTTTGATAGCCGTCAACAGCCCCTTTATCGTTACATTTAATTACTTTGTTCAAATACGTTATTGATCAGGACAGCGGCTTGGGCTCTTGTTGTTGAGAGCTCCGGTCCGAAAGTGTTAGCGCCAAGGCCCGACATTAATCCGGCCTGCTTCAGAGCTGCGATTGCCTCTGCTGCATAACCAGCTATCTTAGACTGGTCGGCAAAAGCATCGGCGGCTGAACTGCCTTTTAAATCCAGGTTCAGCAGCTTCGAAACGCGGTAGGCCATGACCGCCATCTCTTGGCGGGTAATGGTGTCGTTAACGCCAAAGGCTCCGCTTTGCTTGCCGTTGACGATGCCCAGTTTTTCCGCAGATGCAATAGCAGAGGCATACCAGGCTCCTGCCTTTACATCGCTGAAGGTGCTGACGGCCTGATCATCCACCAGGTCAAAAGCGTTCAAGAGCATCGTGATAAATTCTGCCCGGGTTACTGCGGCCGCTGGTTTAAAGCTGCCATCGCCATACCCGCTGATCGCTTCTCTGGCTGCCATCGCTTTTATTGCATCGGCGGCCCATCCGGCTTTTGCCAGATCGGAGAAATTGACCTGCGCATAAGCGGCGGCATATTTGCTGAAATGGGCTGCTTTGAAGATAACCTTCTTCGATTTAGCATCATATCTGCCGTTCTTGACAACTTCAAGCGTACCCTTGTCGGAAATGTAATAAATGACTACCTGCTTAGGATTCTCGTCCGGCTTAAGCGCGTAATCCATTGCGACTTCAACTTGATTTTGCGGTTCAAACGATGTGACCGGAGTTCCGTCAAGCGTCAGTGTGAAATTATAGACCTGAGCGGAGCTGCCTATTGCTCCAAGCAAATCATTCGGAAGTGCAGTCTGATCAACATGCGTAACCGTTAATTGCAGGAGCTTAGCTGCCGCTGCGCTGGACTCTTTAAGCAGATTTGTACTGAACGAGACGCTTGCTCCACCTACATTAATGCTGATCTGATTAACCTTGTCGTTCCCTTGACCCTTCAACTGAGCGACAGGGAGGACTACTGAAACTTCCTTAGTACCCGCATCAGGCTGGATGGCTATCTCCAGTTTGCCGCCTGAGCTAAGACTAATCGCTTGCTCCAGGTCCTGCTGTGACAGGGTTACAGCTACAGCTCCCTGGCTATCCGGTGCTGCCCCCACATTAAGCTTGCCGCTCTGATCAACCGTTACCGTTGGCACGATCCCCTTCGATGGCGATTCATTCCCCGAGTTTCCCGAGTTTCCAGAGTTCCCCGAATCACCTGACCCGGAGGATTTTGCCTGCACCGTAACCGTAGCCGAAGCGGTAAATTTCCCATCCGCAGTGGTTACCGTAATGATTGCCGTTCCCGGAGCTACTGCGGAAACAAGACCCCTAGCGTTGACTGTAGCAACGGAGGCATTGCTGGTGCTCCAGCTCACCGCCTGATTCGTTGCCCCCTTAGGCGCTATCGCAGCCGTTAAGTGCAAATTCCCGCCCTCAGTCAGCGTTGCGGCTGAAGGCGTTACGCTAACACCTGTTACGGCCACCGCTACCGGCGGCGCGGCCTCTACGGTTACCAACGTAGCCGCTGTGAACGAGCCGTCAACGGTCATGACCGTGATCATGGCTGTGCCAGCCTTCTTCGCTGTTATCATACCGCTGGCGCTCACCTCTGCCACTGCTGTATCGCTTGAGCTCCAGCTCACCGCCTGATTCGTCGCATCCTGCGGGGCTACTACCGCGGTCAATTGCGAGCTTTTGCCTTCGGTCAGCGTCACCTTAACCGGTGTTACCTCGACATAAGTCACTCGCACAACAGTTGGCGGCACGGCCTCTACCGTTACTTGTGTGGTTGCCGTAAACGAACCGTCAACGGTTGTAACCGTGATCGTCGCTGTACCCGCCTTCTTCGCTGTCAGCACCCCGCTGGCACTCACCTCTGCCACCGCCGCGTCGCTGGAGCTCCAGCTTACCGCTTGATTTGTCGCATTCTGCGGCGTGACCTGAGCCGTCAACTGCGCACTCATGCCTTCAGTAAGCGTGACCTCAGCCGGAGTCACTTCGACATAAGTGACCTTCACGACAGTTGCCGGCCCCTCAGCCGTCTTAGCGGATGCCACATCCGACTGGTCTGATTCACCTGCAAGATTCACTGCCGTCACTTTGTAATAATACATTGTGGATGCATTCAATCCATTGTTGGTATAAGAAGTGCCTGGCAGCGGTGCAGCATTTAGCTTGACATACTCACCGTCTGCTGAATCCGAGCGGTAGACGTTGTAGCCAGTCGCACCATTTACTGCACTCCAGTTCACCTCGATAGCATTGGCGCTCTTCGCCGCAGCGCTCGGATTGCCCGGAGCTGCCGGGGCAGAAATGACATGAACGTCAATGCTGGCCGAGAATTCATTGCCCCCTGGCAGATTCTTGTACGAATCCACAGTCAGCGTAATCTTGGCGGTGCCTTCGCGGATAGAGGTAACTTCGCCGGTAGCTGCGTCTACTGCTGCCACTTCCGGATCATCCGAAGACCACACAACCGACTTGTAATCCGCATTGCCTTGAAAAATATTGGCGTGAAGCTTGGCCTTCTGCCCTGGAATCAGGTCCAGCCGGTCGTCGGGCAAGTTGGTCCCCTTATAAAAGATCGAGATCCCTTCCACCATAATCGGAATCTTGACCCCGATGGTTTGGCTTGCTGCTATACCAGACTTAGCCGTTAAGGCTATAACTGCCGTGTCGGCAATATCGCCTTGTGTGCCTCCGAGCATAGCGGCTGTTATCTTACCGTTCTGATCAACGGTAACAGCACTCAGATTGGAGGTGGACCAGACGAGACGCGGATCTGCGTTGACCGGGGAAATTTCGGCCGACAAAGCAGCAGAATCGCCGATAACCAGCGTGGACGGTGCATTCTTGAAGACAATGGACTGTACCGGAGCGACGAATCGTCCAAATACCTTGAATTCATTGATCCCGGTCCACTGCTGGGATGATCCGATTTTGATGACTCCCGTCACCGTTAATCTGACATAACGCGCATAAGTGTCTGCCGGAGATACATCGGTAGTAATCACTGCCTCTTTCTTCGTGTGCGCGCTGATAATATCGTTGCGGGTAGCGATATTCGTATAATTCGTGCCGTCTTCGGACACTTCAATCGTATAATTCTGCGCTACCCAGGCATTGACCAGCGTGGAGTCAATGACAGCCGTTTGGCCCAGATCAACCGTAAGGGTCGAAGGAACCACGAATCCGCCTGGCGACCATGCCGATGCATTGTTGCCATCCACTGCATTTCCGGCAGGACTAGCGGCAGCGGACTTGCTCGCCGTTACCGTCTTGCCTTGCGACAAGAGGTCTGTAGCCGTAATCGTCGAGGCAGCCGTAAATCCGCCGTCCTCCGTCGTAGCTGTAATAATTGCAGTACCGGATTGTAACGTCGTGACCAGCCCGTTCTCATCCACAACCGCAACTGCCGGATCGCTCGAGCTCCAGCTTACTTTCGGATTATCGGCGGAAGCCGGGACCACTGCCGAAGTGAGCTGCGCCGTCTTGCCTGCTTCAACCGTTACGGTTTCAGGTGAGACAGTGACACCCGTTACGTTCAGAACATCGGCGACAATCACCGGAATGGTCAAGGAAGCCCCGCCGTCAAGGGCGTTGACGGTCAGTGTCGTCGTACCGTTCTGGATCGCGGTGACGGTTCCCTGGTCACTCACGGTGGCAATTGAGCTGTCGCCTATAGTCCAGCTAAGTCCTTTATCCTTAGCATCGGCAGGCAGCACATCTGCTGTGAGGGCCGCTGCCTCTCCCGCACGGAGGCGGACGGAGCTTACGTTAAGGGTAATTGTTTCTGTCAGCACATTGGTGACAACCACAGAAGCCTGCGCCTTCTTGGCCCCATCCTTCGTTGTGACCGTAACCGTGGCAGTGCCGACATTCTTGCCCGTGATAAGTCCTGTGCTGTCTACTGTCGCCACCTGTTCATCGGAGGACGCCCATGTCACTCCCGGGAACGAAGCATTGGCTGGTGAGACCGTTGCCTTGAGCTGCTTGGTGCGGCCAATGGCCAGCTTCACATCGGTAGCATCCAGCGTGACAGCATCTACCGGCACCTTGGCAACCGTCAGCTCAAAGGACTGGGAAGCCGACCCGTCCATTGCTGAAGCGGTGATCGTCGTCTTGCCGTCCTTCTTGGCGATAACGGTCACACCGGAAGTCACATTGCTTTGCTGGTACAAGATCCCCGGTGTAGCTGTCTGTACAGGTTCACCCAAGAACACAGCTACCGAAGGATCGGACGAAGTAAATTTGACAACCTGATTAGTTGCCACCTGAGGCAGCACTGCCTTGAGCAGCGAGGTTTGGCCTACAATCAGGGACATTGCCCCGCCCGACAGCTCGTTGCCGGTAAGGGTGATACTGCCGGCAGGTACAGCCTGCGTAACCGTAACCGTGCTTGTATCCGTGAAGCCGCCATCCACCGTCCGAACCGTAATCGTGGCGGTGCCTGCCGCCGCGCCTGTGACGATACCGGCTTCATTGACCTTGGCAACGGCTGGATTGGACGATGCCCATGTCATGCGGGAGTTGGTCACTTGGTCCGCAGGAGCGACAGTGGCCACAAGCTGCTTCATGCCGCCTGCTGCGACCTCCACACTCTTGTCCTTCATTGCAATCCCTGTTACACCAGCCGGAGCAACGGCATAAGTAGCCGAATCATCGGAGAATGCAACTTCCCCGCCCAGCGGCTTGGCAATGGGCTTGCCTCTCCACAAATAGGCGTAGGTTCCGTCCAAGGCTTGTCCATCATAGGTGAACAAGGTGCGGTCGCCAACGGAGTTCCCCCATTCCGCAGAGGAACCGCCAGGCAGCCACGGGCTGTTCGGACCATCGTAGCCGTCGCCTTTCTCAATCCATTCAGCGGCCCAGTAGAAGAAGCCTACCTGCTGGTTCGTCGGATTCGGCGCATCCTGTAAGGCCTGCATATAATCAATCAGCCAGTTATATTGGCCCCGCTCTGATTTCTCATAATAGCCGTTCGTAATATTGGAGCCGTTGGACGCTCCGTAGTTGGTTCCCGTGTTGCTGAAGCCCGTCTCCACGAAAATAGCATCCTTATCCGGCCACTTCACCAGATTGTTGCGCAGCATATTGTAGATGGACCCTGTCGGCCGTCCGCCGTACAAGGAATAATCCTGGCCGTCCCATGTGATTCCGGCGGCTGTGTTGGCATCAAACCAGGCATTGGTTGATGCCGGATCATAACCGTTGTTGACATGAAGATGTCCTCTCATTGCCGGAGCAACGTCTTTCATCGCCTGGTAGGCGGCATTGATGAGCTTGGCATAACCCGCACGCCCGCTCGACCATATTTTTCCGTCATCCCATACGATCCCTGCATTCTCTTCATTACCGATCTTGACTATGTCCGGCAGAGCGCCGGCATCGTCCATGCTCTTGAGAAAATCATAATTGTAGTTGTACATCGTCGTCTGAAGCTGATCAAGGCTCTGATTCTGCCATGCCTGAGGTTTGATCGCCTTGCCGGCGCTCATCCAGCCGTCGCTATAGTGGAAGGACGCTACGAACTTCATGTTGTGCGCCTTTGCCCTTTGGGCTAAAGCGATGGTATGTGTTTTGTCAAAATAACCTTTGAGCATCTGATAATCCTGTACCGTGTTCCCCGCTTCAACGAATGTCATCGGCAGGACGGCGTTAACTCCCCGGTTCTGCATAATATCGAAGAAATCCTGGCGTACGCCGTTGGCATAATAATGGCCGTTATAATCCTCGATCAAAGGCAGGAAGGAGATATCGACACCTTTGATAATCGTATTGTCCATTTCGAACAGATCTACGCTGTCAAGGGTCGCGTCAACGGTTCCTGCATTCTCAAGGTAGAGTGTGCCCTGCGTCTCATTAGCGCCAGTCGCGAACCCTACCGTCAGCAAGGAATAGTCCGTTGTTGCAGATGGAGCACTGCGTGCGTTGGTAATACCTGATACGCCGATTTTCACTAGTCCCGCTGCTTGTCCCACCTTGGCTCTTACGGAAGCGATATAGCTCGTATTCGGCTTAAGCGGAACTGCTTGCGATACCTTGGCACCAGCGGCAAGCTTAAGCGCTTTCAATTCAGAATCTGCTCCAGAGGATTGTACTGCTGCATCCCCCGCCGCTGTCCAGCCGTTCAGCCCGTTCTCGAATCCCCAGTTCTGAACCGGATTCTGGTCGCTTAGCTCCAGCGTGAAGGAAGCCTCGTCCATGGAGACTGACATTCCAGGTGCCGCATTCTGAAGGTAGAGGCCGATTGTTGCCTGACCATTGTAGGAGATGACATTGCGCATCACGATCAATACCCAGCCGTCTGCATTTGGATAGCCGTTGATATAAGAGCGGATAACAGGCGCTCCCGTGTTCTTGGCCTCCAGATAAGCGGATGTATCCGGCCCGGAAGAGGAAGCCGCCTTATAGGCGCTTGTCTTAATCCATGCCTGGAAGGTATATGTACCTTGCTCAAGTCCCGTAAAGGTCTGATAAATTCCCGCCGAAGGCGCGTCAAAAGACCCCGTTTTGCTCGTCGAAGCTACGTTTACCGAGTAAGAACCCGTTTTGCCCGCAGCCTGCGTCGTCACTGTCCCCGCCGTCGTAACCGTCTTCCAGCCTGCCGGCGCAGTGGTCACCGCTCCATCCGCTTCAAAGCCCGGATTGGCCAGCAAATTACCGCTCGCGGGTGCGGCGGAAGCAACCGGTGTCCGGTAAGGATCTATCACCCCTAAGAAGTTCACCAGCAGCATGGCTGCCACAACGAACAGAATAAAACATTTTTTTGATCTAAGTCTCGCCATTCAATTCCCTCCCCAGTGAATTTAAACGCTTTCATTAATGACGATAGCATAAGTATCCCAGCCGAAATACCCGACAAAGCTATGATTTACTCTAATTATCAACACAGTTTTCAAAAAAAAGAGACCATGCGTTCCTCTTGGCAAGGAAAAACATAATCTCTTTTAAACTGCCTCAGCACATATTCATGCCAGGATGGATCTCGTATTGCGGAGAACGGCCTTCATACAATCCGACTCGGGGCTGAGATGTCCGACAACTTTGATCCGGCGTTTTACCACATCCAGGCTTTTGAATTGATCAGTCAGAATTACACCCGAAAAAGGCAGCCCCTCCGGTAAAACAACCTCAAATGGATATTCCTTGATCTGTGTCGTAATCGGACATACGACGGCAAAACCGGTTAACTCATTAAAACTGGAATCTGACAGCACAATGGCTGGGCGCCGCCCCGCTTGTTCATGTCCGGTCTGAGGATTAAAGTCAAGCCAAATTAAATCTCCGCGTCTCGGGACTGTCACAACAATTCGTCTCCTTCAATTCCAAGATCGACCTCGTCATGAGATGTGCCCGGTTTTATTTTTGAGAGCAGCATTTGCAAATGAGCGCGCAGATCCTCGTCCGCTTCTTTTGGTTTTTTGACGGGGCGCAATAATAAGTCATTCTCGGGTGTCAGGATAATTTCGACTTCAGATCCTTCTTCCAGGTTCAAGCGCTTAATGAATTGACTGGGTATGCGAATCGCGCTGCTGTGTCCCCACTTACTGAGTGTTACAGTCGTCATGATCCTCGCATCCTTTCCCTTTTGTTGGCTCAATTATACCCCACCGCCTTTACGATGTATATCCTTATGATATACATTTCTGCCAATCCAGATACAAACCATCAGGAATTACCGATGTGCAATCCGCCCAGTGATGTGCTACCGTTAAGATGTGTGCTCCGTGAGAGGCTTCCGGTGAGTTGATCTTACTATGCAAAGGAGAGTTATCAACCATGAAAAGTATCGCTGTATTCTGCGGATCACGTGACGGTGCTTCTCCCGTCTATAAGGAAAGCGCCCATGCGCTGGGGAAAGTGCTGGCAGAACGCGGCATCACCCTCATCTACGGCGGGGCGACTGTCGGTTTGATGGGCGAGGTGGCGGACGCTGCTCTTAATGCCGGCGGGAGCGTGATCGGAGTCCTGCCCCATTTTCTCAAACGCCGGGAAATTGAACACAAGCAGTTGACGGAATTGATCATGGTAGACTCTATGCACGAACGCAAATTAAAAATGTCAGAGCTCGCCGAAGGCTTCATCGCTTTGCCGGGCGGTCCGGGAACGATGGAGGAGTACTTTGAGATTTTTACGTGGGCGCAGCTAGGGCTGCATCAGAAGCCTTGCGGAATCATGAACGTCCAGCATTATTACGACCCGCTCATTGCCCTGCTTGACCAGATGACACGGGAGCAGTTCATGCCGGAGAAGCACCGGTCCATGGTCCTCACCGATACCACGCCCGAGGGCATGATCCGCCAATTTCTGAACTACTCCCCTCCACCAGTGAAAACATATCTAACGGACGAGCGCACCTGAGACGCGGCTCTTCTACTAGAAAGGCTGTCGGACCCTTGGAGGGTTGACAGCCTTTTAACTCTGCAAGCTATGAGAAATGGATGGACAGCATATTCCAATAGAATAAAAACGCTGAATACGCAATGGAGCCGGCTGCAGCAGCGCAGCGTGCCAGCGGAGCCCCTTTATCCCGCAAGCCCTTAGCGCCATCCCGCCAGATCAGATGAACTGCAGCAATCACAGAGAGAAATGGCAATGAAGAAACTCCCCAAGCATACCATGCGGGATACCCGAAGGTGATTGCCGAATTGCCGTAGTTTAACTGAACGATCAGAAAGACGGTCAGGGATAATGTAATTATGCCTATATGCAGGGATACAGGCTTATTAGTCTTGTGGAACAAGCGCAGTACATAACGGATCAGCCAGATTAGGAACAGCACCAAAATTAATAATCCGCAGCCCAGGTACAGCGCAATAAGCGTGGAAGGCTGCTGCCAGAACTCCGGCGCCTCTTCCATAGTGGTTCCCTGGATATAGGTCATGCGGAAATTATGCTGCCGGTCGAACCATAGCTGCTGCGTGCCGCCTTGTTCCTGGAACAGATCCTCTGCAACCGGTACAAAAAGCTTCTCCCGCTGTTCCCCCGTCCCGTCTGGAAGTACCCCGCTCAGGATCACCCCGCCTTCAGCCGCTGTAATCTTGAATTTCTTGCCGCCAAGAAAATACAACCATTTGCCCCAGCCCTGCTGCGGCGCGGGAGCAGATAAATAGGTATGCTCATATTTCCGCAACTGTTCCAGGGAAAGCGGCAATGGCTTCACAGCGGTTGCTGCTCCTGTAATAAGTCCGGTAATCGCATCCGTTATTTTATCGTTTATATTCACGCCTTCCGCAGCTCCGTTGCTGACGATCAGAATACCAAGCTTCTGCGAGGGAATCAGCTCCATTTTGGCGCTGAAGCCTTCAATGTCTCCGGTATGCGTCAGCGTCAGGCTTCCATCGGCAAGCCGCCCCCTAAAGAGGCCATATCCTACTCCTGCCACATCCGGGTGCTCGGCAAATTGGCTCTGCTCCATCTGATCTACGCTGGAAGGCTCAAGGATATCCGTACCCCGGAACGCCCCCCGGTTCAGCAGTGCAATCATGAAATGGGCGAACTCATTGGGAACGACACTAAGCCCCCCTGCCCCCGGAATGCTTAAATAAGTGTAAGGAATTTCATGGTACGCTCCCCCGGAATACTCATAGGATTTCGCCATGTCCGGGCTGCCCGCCGGAACTGTCAGGCTTGCACTGGACATTTTAAGCGGTGTGAACAGATTCTTGCCCATATACTCACCCAGGCCCGAACCGGTAACCTGTTCAATGACATTGCCGACGAGACCCATACCTGCATTGCTGTATTCATATTCCTGGCCTGGTTCCCTAACCGGAGTCTGCGGGCTTACATATTCGCGCAAATATTGTTCTGCGGACAGCGTATCTTCGCGCGAAGAAGCATTTATTCTGTACACAAATTCATCCAGACCGGAAGTATGCGTCAGCAGATGGTGCAGCGTAATGGGCTGATCCTCGAAAACCGGAAGCTTGTACGTACGCAAAAAACGGTTAACATCCTCATGCAGCGTCAGCTTTCCCTGCTCTGTCAGTTGCATGGCGGCTGCGGCAGTGAGCGTTTTGGTAATTGAGCCTACACGCATGACCGTCCGGGCAGGGTCCACTGGAAGCTTTTGCTCCACATTTGCGTAACCATAGCCCTTGCTCCAAATTATCTGCTCTCCCTGGGTCACAACCACCGCCGTGCCGGGAACATGCCGGTTGTCCAGCCCGTCCTGCATAATCGGATCAACAATTTGTTCAAGCTGGCCGGCAGTCAAGGCGTCAGGTGCAGCCGCCGCTTCAGCCCCGCCACAGCCAAGCAGCAATGTAAATAGAACCGGCAAGATAAGCAGCCTTTGGGATATGATCCTCATCCATATAACCTCCATGTCGTATTGAGTTTTACGGATTCAGCATAAGACCCGCTTCTGTCTCCAATCTTCCCTCAATCTTAAATTTACCTTACAATAGCTGGATACAAGGATAAGGATGCTACACTGGGAAAAAGCAAGCTATCTTGGAAGGGGTATAGCCACAATGAGCAGAACCGTCTTGCTGGCGGATGATGATCCGGATATTGTAGAGCTGCTGAGGATGTTCCTGGAGACGGAGAATCTGCAGGTACTCGAAGCGCGCAACGGCGCTGAAGCCTGGAGACATATCTGTGAACAGAAAATAGACCTGGCTGTCATTGATATCATGATGCCCGAGATGGACGGCATCCGGCTGCTTAAGCAGTTGCGTGCGGAATACACCATTCCGGTTATTTTTATTTCCGCCAAAAATCAGGACAGCGACAAAATCCTCGGCCTTCAGCTTGGTGCGGATGATTTCATAGCCAAGCCCTTTAATCCGCTGGAGGTGGTGGCGCGTGTGCAGGCCATGCTCAGACGGACTTATGAATTTAATGATCCCGCTGCCGAAGAACCTAAGGAGCATGTAGAGCCAACCATCATCGGGCCCTTGAAGCTGGATCATCAGGATTGCATGCTGTACAAGGAGGATCATGAAATCCCGCTGACCGCCATTGAATATAACCTGCTGCGGACCTTAATGGGTGCTCCGGGCCGGGTCTGGACCAAAAGACAGCTATTCGAGCAGGTGTGGGACGATGATTATTTTGAAGATGCCAACACCATTATGGTTCATATGTCGCGGCTCAGAGAGAAAATCGAAGACAACCCCAGACAGCCGGTATTTATCCGCACCATACGGGGCCTTGGCTACAAGTTCGCAAGAAAGGATGAATTCCGCTGAAGTCAAACACCCTTTTGTCCAGGCTGGTCAAATCCTATATTCTGTTCACATGTACACTCGGTGCAGTTTTTATAGGGTTTCTGATAGTGGTTGTCGACGTGGACCAGGGCACCATTACGGTTACTATCTACTCGCTGCTGCCTCTGCTGCTCCTGTTCGGCCTGAATGTCTTGTTCTACAGTCTGTGGACCTCCAGAAAAATCACCAAGCCGCTGGGGCAGATTGCCGAAGGCATCCGGGAAATGCAGCAGGGCAGGTTTCAAAAGCGGTTGAACATCAAGGCAAGCGATGAATTCGTACAGGTACAGCAATATTTCAATGACATGGCCGAATCGCTGCAGCGGACAGAAGCCGAGAACCACAGACTGCAGATGAGCAAGGACCGGATGCTGGTGGACCTTTCCCATGATTTGAAGACCCCCATCACCACCATTCAGGGCTACGCCAAAGCGCTGCAGCTCGGATATGCCGACAATGAGGACAAGAGGGAGAAGTATTTGCAGCTCATATATACCAAATCCCAGTTTGTCACCGCGCTCATTGATGATATTTTCCAAATGTCCAAGCTGGATAGCCCTGATTTTCCCGTAAACATGGAGCCTGGAGATATTGCAGAGCTGCTTAGAGAAGCAACGGCAGATTATTATGAGCAATTTGAGGATAAGCAGTTCGTATTGAATGTAGAAATTCCATCTGACGAAGTGCGGGTCCCCCATGATGCTGTCCTGATGCGGCGCGCCCTCTCCAATCTGCTGTCGAATGCACTGCGGTACAACCCCAAAGGCACAGAGGTCGCCATCCGGCTGGAGCAAAAAAAGGATTCGGTGCGGATTGCGATCATCGACAACGGTGTCGGCATTTCCGATGAATTGAAGGCGGTAATCTTTGAGCCTTTTGTGCGGGGAGATTCCTCCAGGCAAGGAGACGGAGGAACCGGCTTGGGACTTGCCATCGCCAGGAAAATGATGCAGCGGCAGGGCGGTGAACTGGTACTGGATAACCGTGCCAACCGGACTGCGTTTGAACTTGTGCTATATCAGTGAGCAAAAAAAATGCCGCCAACCCCTCTGAGGTTGACGGCTTGTGCTTGTTTGCGGATCGTCCGCTTGCAGCCTTAGCCCAGCTTGACCAGGCTGTAATTCTTCTTGCCCTTGCGGATGATGATGAAACGTCCGCCGATGGCATCCCCGGCAGTCACTTCCACCGCGACATCAGTAACACGCTCGCCGTTCAGCGAAATCGCTCCCTTGGTGATGTCCTCGCGCGCCTGGCGCTTGGACGGCTCAATGCCTAAGTCCACCAGCCAGTCCACGATGTTCTTCGAATCCTTGGTTGCGGTGTAGGTTGGCATTTCCTTGAAGCCTTCCTCGATTTCCTCCGCAGTCAGCGAGCGGATATCTCCGCTGAACAGCGCTGCGGTAATGCGCTTCGCCTGCTCCAGCAGCTCCTCGCTGTGCACGAACCGGGTCATTTCTTCCGCCAGCGTTTTTTGGGCTTCGCGTTTATGAGGCTCCGTCTCCACCTTCTCCGCCAGCGCTTCGATTTCTTCCTTCGTCAGGAACGTGAAGTACTTGAGGTATTTCACCACATCGCGGTCGTCGGTGTTGGCCCAGAACTGGTAGAACTCGTACGGCGTTGTTTTCTTCGGATCGAGCCATACGGCGCCGCCGGCGGTTTTGCCGAATTTGGTGCCGTCCGCTTTGAGCATCAGCGGGATGGTCAGACCGAAGACCTTGGCTTCGCCGCCTTCTTTTTTACGGATCAGGTCCAGTCCGCTTGTGATATTCCCCCATTGGTCAGAGCCGCCGATCTGCAATTGCACATCCTCATGCTGGTACAGATGCAGGTAGTCGATGGACTGCAGAATCTGGTAGGAGAATTCAGTGAACGAAATCCCGCTCTCCAGACGGCTGGAGACTACATCCTTCGCAAGCATCGTGTTGATGCTGAAGTTTTTGCCATAATCTCTTAAGAACTCAATGACGTTAATCTTCTGCGTCCAGTCGTAGTTGTTGACCATACGCACCTGATTATCGCCTTCGGTCACAAACAGCTTCTTCATTTGCGCAGTCAGCGCATCCACATTCTCCTGCACCTGCTCCATCGTCTGGAGGGAACGCTCACTCTGGCGGCCGCTCGGATCGCCGATTGTGCCTGTGGCTCCGCCGATCAGGATCACCGGACGGTGTCCGGCGAGCTGGAAGCGTTTCAGCACCATGAATGGAATCAGGTGGCCAATATGCATGCTGTCGCCCGTAGGATCAACGCCGCAGTAGAGCGATACGGCCTTCGTCTCCGTCAATTCGCGCAATCCTTCGGCATCCGTCTGCTGGTTAATCGCGTCGCGCCATTCCAGTTCATCAATAATGTTCAAGCTGTACAGCCCCTTTATTCGAATTTTCGTATCCATATACACGTTGAGCAAGCAGCGCCGCCTGCAAATCCCGGTGGTTCAGGCCACAAAAAAATCGCCCCCTTGTCTAATCAGACACAGGGACGACTATAATTAACCGTGTTACCACCCAAATTGCACGGACAGCCTGACGGCCAGATCCGCACCACTCACAGCGAGTTAACGTTCGCTTGATTCCGCTTGGCATTACCCAAGATACTCCAGAGTGTAATTCGCAATCCTTGTGTGTACCGGGTTCCATCACCCCCCGGCTTTCTGTGACAGGGACAAAGGCTGCTACTGTCTCGTTCAACGTATGTAAGCTATAAGATTACTGAAAGTATAGTCAATTCCAAATTTGTTGTCAATGTTTTGACAGGTAAACCATCGTTTACTACAATATAAGGTGAACGATGGTTTACTGCTTTTGAGAGGGGTTTTTAGATGCCGGGTACAAAAGAAAATATTTTGCATACCGCACTCCGCTTGTTCGCGCGAGATGGCTATGAAGCTGTTTCCGTTAGCGCTGTTTCCGGGGAGCTTGGAATGACAAAAGGCGCTTTGTATAAGCACTACAAGAATAAGCGGGATATATTTGACAGCATTGTAGAGCGTATCTATCAAATGGATGATGAGCGGGCGCAGCAGTTTGAGGTTCCAGCAGAGGTATTCGAGAAAGCGCCATTGCCATACCACCATACTTCTGTAGATAACATTGACGCTTTCATCAAGGCGCAATTCCGTTTTTGGACAGAGGATGAATTTGGCTGCAATTTCCGCAGAATGATTACATTGGAGCAATACAGAAATCCTGATATGGCAGAGCTGTATCAAAAGTGCCTTGCCGGCGGGCCGGTAGATTATATGGAGGATTTGTTTCGCGAAATGATAGAACAAGGTGCTTTGAGCAAAAGTAATCCGAAGCAATTAGCACTTGAGTTTTATGCACCATTTCACCTGCTGTTGAGTATTTACGACGTATCCGCGGACAAAGAGAAAGGCGCGAAGCTCCTGGCGGCGCACATCGAGCGCTTTATGCAAAAAAACACAGCGAAAATGAATAAAGAAAAGGAGCAATCACAATGAAATATATGATAAGCCAAAAATACAATACGCCCGAATTACAAGCAAAAATGATGGGGCCTAACCCCTTAAAATTGCAGGAGGAAATGCTTATCCAGCATAACATTCCTGCCGGAAGCCTTGTTTGCGACTTGGGCAGCGGGCAAGGGGTTACCAGCATTATGCTTGCTCAAGATTACGGGTTCACTGTTTACGCCGCCGATCTTTGGAGCGAACCGCAGGTAAACCGGGATTTTTGGGATGAGATGGGGTTAACCCGCGAACAGATTATACCGGTCAAGGCCGACGCCACCAATTTGCCATTTGAAAAAGAATTTTTCGATGCGGTAGTAAGCACGGATTCTTATAATTATTGGGGACGCGACCCGGAATACCTGGATGCAAAGCTACTGCCTTTCGTCAAAAGCGGCGGTTATATTTATGCCTGTGTTCCCGGTATGAAAAAAGATTGCCATGATAATCTGCCGGAAGAATTACTTCTCTCATGGACGCCGGAACAGCTTATCTACCTGCGTGATATTCACTACTGGACAGAAATTTTAAATCAATGTAAAGACGCCAACGTCATTTCCATCTACGAGATGGAGGGCAATGAGGAGCTCTGGGACGTGTGGCTGAACCAAGAAAATGAGATTGCGGTTAATGACCGCAAAACAATGGAAGCCGGCGGCGGGAAATACTTGAACTTTATCGCTTTTGTACTGCAAAAGAAGTAAATAAGGGTGTGATGATTTTTTTGTTATCCTAACTATATAAACATACCCAAACAAACCTTTTTATGTTATCTTGGATATATATGGATGTCAGGAGGTGGTCTGGGGCCAGGTTCGTCATACACTTCTGAGAGTATACGCAGACAAAATGAAAAATCCAATGTTGACAAGGAGGAACTTGTAATGAAATCCGGCAAGCGTTTTTCGTTCCGAAGCTTTAGTCTTGTAGCTTTAGCCTGTGCACTTCTCCTCTCCTTCTCTATTCCTCAGAAGCAAGCGGCAGCGGCGGGGGCCTCGGTTAAGGGCTTTTATGTAAGCGGTACCAAGTTATATGACGCAACAGGCAGCCCCTTTGTAATGAGAGGTGTCAATCATGCCCATACCTGGTACAAAAACGATCTGGCGACAGCCATTCCGGCCATTGCGGCAACCGGCTCCAATACAATTCGCATCGTGCTGTCCAATGGGAGCAAGTGGTCCCTCGACAGCCTGTCCGATGTGAAGAATATCCTCGCGCTGTGCGATCAATACAAGCTGACTGCCATGCTTGAGGTGCATGACGCGACCGGCTCGGACAACGCCTCCGACCTGAACGCGGCCGTGAACTATTGGATCAGCATCAAGGATGCCCTGATTGGCAAAGAAGACCGGGTCATCGTCAACATTGCGAACGAATGGTTCGGCTCCTGGGGTACAGCTTCCTGGGCCAGCGCCTACCAGTCCGCCATTCCCGCCCTCCGGGCTGCCGGAATCAAGAACACGCTGGTTGTAGATGCCGCAGGGTGGGGACAATATCCAACCTCCATCTTCACAAGCGGCAATGCCGTGTTCAATTCCGACCCTTTGCGCAATACCATCTTCTCCATCCATATGTATGAATATGCCGGAGGAACAGCAGCAACAGTGAAAAGCAACATCGATAACGCCCTCGCCATTGGTGTGCCGGTCATTGTCGGTGAGTTCGGCTTCAAGCATACCGGCGGAGATGTAGACGAAGCGACGATAATGAGCTATTCACAGGAAAAAGGCGTCGGATGGCTGGCTTGGTCCTGGTACGGAAACGGCGGAGGGGTCGAATATCTCGACTTGTCTAACGGACCTTCCGGCAACTTAACCGATTGGGGCAAAACCGTTGTGAATGGCTCCTATGGAACACTCGCAACCTCTGTGCTGGGCAAAATCTACACGACTCCCGGCTATGTGCCTGTTCCTGATAACGGCCCGACGCCTACGCCAACCGCTACGCCTGCAACGACACCTACACCTACACCTACTGCAACACCAACAACTACTGCAACGCCTACACCTACTGCAACACCTACACCAACCGCGACCCCGACTGCAACTGTAACACCTACGCCAACCTCGACGCCTACCGGAGGGCTTGCGCTGTATTACCGGACTGCGGATACAAATGCTACCGACAGCCAGATCAAGCCCCATTTCTATATTAAAAATAACGGCAGCTCCGCCGTCAGCCTAAGCGGGCTGAAGATCCGTTACTACTTCACCAAAGACGGATCACAGCCGCTTAGCGGCGCTATTGACTGGGCCCAGCTTGGTGCGGCGAACGTGACGCTGACCTTTGGGACCGCAAATGCCGCGGGTGCGGATTCCTACGCGGAAGTCGGCTTTACCTCTGGAGCGGGCAGTCTCCCGGCCGGAGCGCAGACCGGAGATATCCAGCTTCGTCTGTTCAAAAGCGACTGGAGCAATTTTAACGAGACCAACGACTATTCCTTTGATGCGGCCAAGACAGCCTACAGCCTCTGGAATCATGTCACCCTGTACCAGAACGGCACACTGGTGTCCGGTTTAGAGCCTTAAGCTCTGGAAATACCAGGCTAGACCTTTGTTAGGGAGTGCGATCAGCCGCCGCGGCTGACCACACTCCCTTTGTCTATAGCTTCGCTCCCCATCATCGGATACAGCACCGGTTCTAAAGCTGTGACTTAGAACGAATTGTGGTTCGGGGAGAGAGGATTCGTCGAATCCATCCTCCTGTTCCTGACGGACCGTAGAGCCTTTATTTTCCCGAAAGAGATACATTTAGCCGAGCCAACGGACCGTAAAGCACTTATTGCCTCTTCAGCAGGTATATTTGGAGTGAATGTCCGCCCATAAAGGCACTGGAGTCCGTTCGCTTGCGGAAAAACGACTTCGGGTAGACATAAGAGCGGCTCAGTCCGTTTACAAACGGGCAGACTCTTCCGAACAGGAGATGGTTCTGTTCGCGGGTCCTGATAAGCGCAGCGTAATCTCTACGCTCTAATCCGTTCGGCGGAGATCGTTTGAACTCCAACATTTCGAGTCTGACGATCTACTGGTGTATAATGCAGGGAGTGTGTCTGCTTGTTCGCAATTGATACATAAGCTTCACCCGTTCAAATAATACAGTTCAGCGGATTGCAGCTATGGCATCCCTGCCGGAAAGAGGTTATACATCATGAAGATTTCCGAATATTCCACATATGATGCGTTGGGTCTTGCAGCGCTGGTCAAAGCGCGGGAGGTCTCGCCGCGAGAGCTTGCCGAAGCCGCGTTCGCCCGGATGGACGAAGTGAATCCGCTCCTGAATGCGGTGGTCCGCACCCGCCGGGAGGCCGCACTGAAAGAGGCCGATGAGATGCCGGTCCAAGACAGCTCCCGGCCGTTTGCCGGAGTACCCTTCCTGCTGAAGGACATCTCGCAGGCCATCGGCGGACAACCGCTTACCTCCGGCGCACTGCTGATGAAGGACCATATCGCCAAGAGGGATTCGAACTTTGTGGCCCGGATTCGAAGCGGCGGATTTATTCCGCTCGGCCACACGAACACCCCTGAATTCGGGCTCAAAAATATTACCGAGCCCCTGCTGCACGGGCCTGCGCGAAATCCGTGGAACACTGAATTCTCGCCCGGAGGCTCAAGCGGCGGCGCCGCGGCGGCGGTTGCCGCAGGGATCGTGCCGGCAGCGGGAGCCAGCGACGGAGGCGGCTCGATCCGTATCCCGGCCTCGTTCACCGGCCTGTTCGGGCTGAAGCCGACACGCGGACGCACGCCGGTAGGGCCGGGGGTCGGCCGCCAGTGGCAGGGTGCCTCCATCGACTTCGCGTTGACGCGGTCGGTGCGCGACAGCGCAGCGATGCTTGATCTGCTGCAGACCTTGCAGCCGGAGGCCGCTTTCCAGACCCCGCTGTATCCCGGGGTATATCTGGACGATCTCCCGAAGCCCATGCAGAGGAAGCTGCGGATTGCATTCACGACGGCCTCTCCGGTCGGAACGCCCGTCGCAGCAGAAGCTGTAACAGCCGTGTTAAAAACCGTAAAGTGGCTGCAGGCAGAGGGACATGAGGTGGAAGAAAGGCTGAGCCCGGTAAACGGTGTGAGGCTGATGGAGAATTATTATACGATGAATGCCGGAGAAGTGGCGGCGATGTTCCAATCGCTGGAGAGCGGACTAGGCCGCAGCATTAAGGCAAGTGAGGTTGATATCGTAACCTGGGTGCTGGGTGAAGCGGGCAAGAAGGTCACCGCAGCCGAATTTGTGCACAGTCTGAACGAATGGGACGTAGCTGCCGCGCAAATGGCGGCTCTGCTGGGACGCTACGACCTCTATATCACGCCTGCCAATGCCAATTCCGCGCCCAAGGTCGGGGAGCTTACCCAGCAGCCGGAGGAAATTGATAATCTGCTGCACGTAAGCGGGCTGCCCAAGGAAGAGCAGCGGAGGATGATCTATGAAATGTTCGAGCCCAGCCTGACTTACACCCCTTTCACGCAGCTTGCCAATCTGACCGGCCAGCCGGCGATGAGTGTGCCGGTACACCTTACACCGGAAGGACTGCCCATCGGCGTCCAGGTTATGGCTTCCAAGGGCCGTGAGGAGCTGCTGCTGCAGCTTGCCGCCCAGCTTGAGCAGTCGGAGCTGTGGGTGGGCATGAAGGGCAATCCGCTATTTCCTTGAATGGAACACTAGATCAGCAGCAGGTTCTAAATCAGTGCCTTAGAACGCAGCCTTTGCGGTTCGGGGACAGAGGGGTCGTCATATCCATTGCAGTTCGGAGACAGAAGAGGTCGTCATATCCATTGCAGTTCGGAGACAGAGGGGGTCGTCATATCCGTCCTCCCCTGATCCTTACGGACCGTGAAGCGCTTATTTATCCGAGAGGGGTACATTTAGCCAAGCGAACGGACCGTAAAGCGCTTATTGCCTCTTCGGCACATATATGTGGGCTGAATGTCCGCGCATAAAGACGCTGGAGTCCGTTCACTTGCGGAAAAATGAATTCCGGTAGAGATAAGAGCCGCTCAGTCCGTTTACATACGGTTAGTCTCTTCCGATCAGGAGATGGTTCTGTTCGCAGGGCCTGATACGCCTGCGGCAGGGTCTCCACGCCCTAATCCCGTTCGGCAGCGTATTGGCACATTCCTCTTACTCCACTTCAATTCAGGGGATACCTGGCATCTGTGATTGTATTCTCTGCAATAGAAAATATGTATTTCTGCGGTAAATCTCACTCTGCTGTATTTCGTGCAATCAATTCCCCGGATTTCGGCCCGAGAGGGCACCACCGCAGAAATCTGCTGCACAGAATACAGCAGAAGCTGTCATTAGGCGGATTTGAAGACAATCTGTTGCAGAACATACAGCAGATTATCCCGGGCAATCGCCTTTATCCCGGACAAACAACTCGCTGGACAGGCAGCCCGCCCCGGAGGCTCCAACCTCTCCGCACTCTCCACCCCCTCCAAACTCAGTTCAGCGTGAGCCGCAGACACTTCATTTTGGAGTACCGGTAGCCCGCAGCCTCGTAAAAATGCAGCGCGCGCGCATTCCCGGCATCGGCGAGCAGCGTGATCCGCAGAAAGCCATTGTCCCGGGCATATTCCACAATCCCGTCCATAAAAAACCGGCCGCTCCCTTTCCCCCGCTCCGCCGCAGATATAATAAAATCCTCCAGCATGATTACGGGTCCGCCTTCAAAGGTGCTGAAGCCAAAGGCCAGATTCACCATCCCTACAACCTGCTCCTCCCGCTTCAGCAGCAGAAGCACCCCACGGTCCGGATGATTCAGAATTAAGGTGAGACCAGCTTTCTGCTTGTCGATATTGACAGCGGCGGAGAAATCCTGCTCCATTGCGAATAGCTCGCCCAGCAGTCTGCACATGTCCTCAAGTGCCTCTGCTCCGGCTCTAGTGATCGTCAGCATTACAGCCTCCCCGTCCTTCCTGATTCCGTTATAATTGTTCCCAGCATAGCCGATCTCCGCGATTTCAACTGTGATTTTTTCAGCTCTCTTCTTCAAATGAGGCATTAAATTTCTGCAAAAGCTGCCCCAAGGCCGCTCCCTCTTCCTCGCTCCAGGCATGCAGAAGCTTCCCGATTGTGTCCTGGCGTGCAAGCCGGTTCTCCTCCAGAACCTCGCTCCCCAGATCTGTAATCTGCAGCGAAAAAGCCCGTCCATCTACCGGATCGGGGACCCGCACGATGTATGCCTTCTGTTCCAGCGCCGCCACCTGCCTGCTGACCGTTGAGATATCGAGATGAAATTCATCCGCCAGTGCCTTCACCCCGGCAGATCCGTAAAAAGCAATTTGATGCAGCAGCAGATAAGCCGCACGGTCCAGATTGCCGATTTTTTTGTAGGTTGTCATGGAAGTCAGACGGCGGACAAGCATCGCCAGCTCCAGCTCAATCATTTCTATGGAACGTTTCTCCATGCGGGATGCACCTTCTTTTCTTTCGTCATTGACAATGTTCCTTCTACTTGTATAATACAAGTATATACTTTCATTATACAAGTTATTTGCCGGAATGATAACTTGCGGAGGGACATTTTATGAAGGCTCACGAGTTTATGATCAGACAGGTCTACAAAGTAAAGGAAGACGATACGGTGCAGACCTTTATCGAAAAATGCATTCAGTACCGGATCAGCGGCATGCCGGTAGTTAATGATAGAAATGAAATTGTCGCGTATTTGAGCGACGGTGACATCATGCGCTATATCGGCAGACATGAGGATATTATCGTCGATTCTTTTTTTCAGATCAATGTGTTCATTGGGGATAATGACGAGTTCGAGGAACGGACACGCAGGCTGCTAAATCTGAATGTTATGGCTATCGCCAAGAAGAAGGTCATCACCGTCTCCTGGGACGAGGATATCGAGAAAATCGCCACCATACTCGGCAAAAAGCAGATCAAAAAAGTCCCGGTGGAACGAAACCGTGTCCTTGTAGGCATTATCAGCCGCGGAGATGTGATCCGTCATACCTTCAAAACGCTGCTCTAGCATCGCATACTCTTAGATCGGCAATGGGCCCCGGCTTCCTGATCGTCTATTCCAGGCCATAGAGCTTGTACGCTCCAGCCGGGGCCACCCCCTCCGCCTTACTCCGCAGCCTCCTGTCCGCACAGCCCGTAGAAAAAAATATGAAACAGCTCCTCCAGAAACCTCTCCTTGTCCTCATGCTTCTCTACACTGTCCAGCATTTCTCCCGAGCTTTTGATATACATCTGGATCACCAGCAGCACCGCTTCTACGGAAACCTTCGGCGAAATTTCCCCGCCCGCTTTGCCTTCCTCTACCATTTGAACCATCAGGGGCACGAGCCGGTCATCATATTGCTGCTGAATATACTGATACATAACGAGATCGTCGATCATGAGCTGTTTGACGAGCGCCGGCGGCAGACTGGAGTAGGTTTCCTTATCCTTTACAATAAAATAAGTCATTCGCTCCTTGAGCGATTTCTTCTGCTGCATCTCTTCCTCGAACTCACGGATGGAATCCTCAATAAAAGCCTTAAAGGACTCGCCGATCAGCGCCTCCTTGCTGCCAAAATAATTGTAAATCGTCACCTGAGACACACTCGCCGCCTTGGCAATATCCGCAATCCGCAGCCGCTTAACTTCCCATGTCTTCAGCAGCTCCATTGTCGTCTTCATAATTTTGTCTTTGATCAAAGCCGATCTTTTCTCAAAGCCGTTCATGACTTTCACCCTAACCCGATAATATAATGTATTATTTTGAAATATTTATCGCAAATTATTTCATAACTGTATTGACTTCGTGTTATCACGCGAATATTATAACATATGAAATAATCAATCAATAATATTTCATTATTTTTGGCGGGGGTGGCGGCATGCTGAAGGTTGAGGGGTTAAGCAAACGTTTTGCTAACGGGAGAGGCATAGACAATGTATCGTTCACTGTAAATAAAGGCGAGGTGTTCGGGTTCCTGGGTCCAAATGGCGCGGGAAAATCAACAACCATCCGGCATATTATGGGGTTCATGCGGCCGGATCGCGGCTCCGTCACGATTAACGGTCTGGACGTCTGGAAGGGACAGGGAACGGTGCAGAAGCTTACCGGATATTTGCCCGGCGAGATCAACTTTATTGACGGTATGACCGGCAAGGGCTTTTTGGATTTCATGGCCTCGATGCAGGGAGTGAAGGATAACAGTAAACGGGAGCGGCTGATCCAGCGCCTCCAATTCGATGTCTCCACGCCAATCCGCAAAATGTCAAAGGGCATGAAGCAAAAGGTAGGCATTGTCGCAGCCTTCATGCACAGTCCCGAAGTGATTATTCTCGATGAACCAACCTCCGGCCTTGACCCTTTGATGCAGCGGGTATTTATCGAGCTGGTGCTGGAGGAAAAAGCCGCCGGAACGACCTTCCTGATGTCCTCCCACAGCTTTCAGGAGATCGAGCGCACCTGCGACCGGGCCGCAATTATCAAGGACGGACGTATCGTCACTGTGAAAAATATCCATGAGCTGCAGTCGATGCAGCGGAAGCTGTTTGAGGTTGTCTTCGAGACTCCCGGAGATGCCGCACATTTCGCCGCTTCCGGTCTGGAGGTAGCCTTCCATGAAGGGAACCGGGTGCAAATCGCAGTGCAGGGCAATTATAATGCATTCACGCAGGCGCTGGGCCGCTATGCTGTCCGCAGCATAGATATCTCTACACAGAATCTGGAAGACATCTTCATGAACTATTATGATCGTGAGGCGAAGGTACAATGAATTTCCCACTCTATAAGGAAATGATGCGCGTGAATCTGAAGGGCATTATGAACTACGCCTGCGGCTCTGCCTTTTACATGCTGTTCATGATCTGGCTCTATCCCGGTCTGGGCGGCAGCACGAAGGCAATAGATGAGCTTGTCCAGGCCATGCCGGAGGGGGTTGGCAGGGCGTTCGGGCTGAGCAGCAGTTTTGCGAGTGCGGAGGCTTTTATCTCCGGGGAATATTACGGCCTCATACTGGTGCTGATTCTGTCCATCGTTTGCGTACAGATGTCCACACAGCTCATAGCCAGGCTGGTGGACCGCGGCTCTATGGGGTATCTGCTGGCTACCCCGACCACGCGTCGAAAGGTAGCGTTCACGCAGGCTATAGTGCTTGTGACATCCTTGTTTATCATTATGGCGGTAACCCTGCTCTCCGGGTTTGCCGGAAAATACTGGTTTCTGGGCACCAAATATGCATTTGACATGGGCCGTTTCACTGAGCTCAACACCGTTGCCTTTTTGCTCTTCTTCGCCATCGGCGGGCTTTGCTTCCTGGTCTCCTGCATGTGCAACGACGAGAAGAGAGCGCTCGGCATCTCCGGGGCGATTACCTTCGGCTTCTTCACCATTGATCTACTCGGCAAAATCAGTGAAAAGCTGGACGTCCTGCGATTCTTCACCCTGTTCAGCTTCTACCGCCCCGCCCATATCGTTCAGGGAACGGCAGAGGTTATGCAAATCTCCCTCTGGCTGCTGCTGACCGGCCTCACGGCCTTTGCTGTAGGCATCCAAATGTTTCGGCGGCGGGACTTGCCGCTATAGGGTTCGGTTAGGAGGTCCCACATTGGGGCCGGTTGCATTTAGTTTAGTGCACATCGTTAGCAGTTTCCGGCGAGGCATTAACAAATTTTATTGCTTACGAATAGTCACAAAGAAAGGACAGGTCCGCCGCCCTGCCCTTTCTTAATAGATATGGGATAAACGCGCGATGAACTTACGGTTCGATCAAAGGTTACAGATCGACTCTTAAGGTGCCCAGCATCTTGGCGAATTTCGGATCGTGGTACGATAAGAAAAGACTTTCCCGCGTATCGAGGGCAGAAATTTGTTCAATATCGTCCGCGCTCAACTCAAAACCGAAAATGTCGAAGTTTTCGACGATCCGCTCTTTACGCACCGATTTTGGAATAACAACAATTTCGCGCTGTACGAGCCAGCGCAATACGACCTGGGCAACGGACTTGTTGTGTTTTTCCGCAATCGAGGTCAGCACTTCGTTACCGAACATGTTGCCCAGCCCTTCAGCGAACGGCGCCCACGACTGGTGCTGCACTCCCTGCTCTTTCATAAAAGCGGCGCTCCCGATCTGCTGGTAGAACGGGTGCGTTTCGACCTGGTTGACGGCGGGCACGATTTCGTTATGCACAATGAGATCCATCAGACGGTCAGGCAGGAAGTTGCTGACACCGATCGCCTTGATCTTGCCTTCGCGGTACAGGTCTTCCATCGCGCGCCAAGCGCCGTAGTAATCGCCGAAAGGTTGGTGAATAAGGTATAAATCAAGATAGTTGAGCTGTAGCTTCTTCAAGGATTTGGCAAACGCCAGCTTGGCACTCTCATAGCCGGCATCCTGAACCCAGAGCTTGGTCGTGATGAACAGTTCCTCCCGCGGAACGCCGCTGCGCTTGATCGCGCGTCCGACCGCTTCCTCGTTCAGGTAACCAGCGGCAGTGTCAATCAGGCGGTAACCGGCCATCAGCGCTTCATATACCGCGTTCTCACATTCTTCAGCATCAGGAATTTGGTAGACACCAAAGCCGATGATCGGCATTTTCACACCGTTGTTCAATGTTACTGTTTGCATTGTAATTCCTCCCATTGTTCAAATGTAAACCGGCAAACGGCCGCAAATTCCCGAATCGGGCACCACAGCGAGGATTTCGCTTACGGCCGATTTGCATTATAATAAGCCTATCGCCTTCGTGTTACACGAAGTCAAGTCATATCAACACTTTATTTTCCAAGGAGGATTACATGCATACGGTCAAAGAAGCCGCCCAGATAACGGGACTCACCGAGCACGCCGTGCGCTTTTACACAGATAAAGGCCTGGTGCCAAGCCTACAGCGCAATCAAAACAACATTCGGATGTTCGACGAAGAATCAATCAACTGGCTGCATGGCGTCAAATGCCTCAAGCAATCCGGGATGCCGATTGATGTCATTAAAATGTACGTCGATCTCTGCCTCGAAGGGGATTCAACCATTCTGCAACGCTGCACACTCATGATGGAGCATAAAGAAGCGGCGCTCGCTAAGCTCGAAGAAGCCAAACTGCACGTTGCCCACTTGGAACAAAAAACCGCACTATATCAGGCCATTCTGGAGCACCGCTCTCCAGACACGACCAATCCCGGCATTTGGGACAAAATTCAGCATATGCATTGTGACGTATTTTACTCGCCCTCTGTTTCACCAGGAACTTAAGTCCATAACTTTCCTATTATTTGCTTTTTCCAGTCGCTCCCCTGGATGGCCCATCCGATCGGGACGGCGTTCGAAGTCTTTTTTTAATGAACAGAAGGCAGCCATGTGGATATTCTTAATCTTTAGTTCATCTTATATAGGTTGCGGGCCTCTCTCTTTTATGGCATTGTAGTAACAGGTTTAGTCGGAATTACCGGCTGTGCCTAATCGTTATATGTATGTTATAAGGAGAGACCCCCTGTGCAGCCTATTCATGAAGTTATTTCAAGCTCCAGAACCAAAGATATGTATTTGTCTATCAGAAAACAGGGTACGGTATCCAAACAAACGCTGCTGGAGGAGAGCGGGCTTACCGTCAGCACCTTGACCCGCATCCTGGATGAGCTTCTTGCCCAAGGCCTCTTGTCTGAGGTCGGCTACGGCGAATCAACCGGAGGCCGGAGACCCACCCTATACGAAACCAATCCTCTCTTCGGCTATGTGTTCGGGCTGGAAATTTCCCGCACGCATTCCAAGCTTGCACTTATGAATCTTCATCTATCCCTGCTGGATGAGTATACATGGACAATGGATGAACACACCACACCGGAGCTTCTGGTGGAAGCCGTACATTCCCAGGCGCTGCGTATGCTGGAGCAGGCCTCCGTTGACATCAGCCAGGTTATCGGACTCGGCATTGGGGCGGTTGGACCCCTGGACCGCAAGGAAGGAATCATCCAACATCCGGCAGGGTTTACTGCACCGGGCTGGTCGCAGGTGCATATCAAGGAACAGCTTGAGCAGCTTCTGGATGTGCCGGTCTGCCTGGATAACGGCGCTAACACCGCGCTGCTCGGCGAATATTGGGCAGGCGGCAACCTGCGGCTGCATCAACTGCTCTACCTGCATGCCGGAATCGGCCTGCGCTCGGCCATTATGAACGAAGGCCGGATTCTGTACAGCGTAATTGATACTGAAGGCGCAGCCGGGCAAATGATTATCGAGAATGCCGGCATTCCTTCACGTCATCCAGGCGGCAATGATGGAGCCTGGGAATCCTATGTTTCTATCCGTACACTGGAAATGCAGGCCCGCGCGGAGTGGAAGCTCGGCAAAGACACCCTGCTCCGCGAGCTGGCGCCTAACCCGGAGAGCATTGATTTTTCCCATCTGATCGAAGCCTTGCAGGCAGGAGACCCTATGGTCACCGGAATTTTTGGACGGGCTGCGGTCTATTGCGGAATCGGCCTCGCGAATCTGATTAACATTCTCCACCCGGAGGAGGTTATTCTGGGCGGCCCCTTATTCTCGGCAGCCGATTATTTCTATCAGGAGGCCACACGTGTTGCTCTTGAGAAGACCTATTACCGGGAGCAGTGCAGTGTCCGGTTCACCAAGGGAGCCTTAAGCGATAACGCGGTAGCTACGGGGGCGGGAGCCCTGATCCTGAATCAGCTCACAGGCTGAAGCCTGCGCACAAATATACATAGTCACGGCGCGAAACAAGCCACCCCGGGAGACCGGAGTGGCTTGTTTGTGCTGAAGCTGAGGTCAGTTACAGGCAATGAACAGGCAAGTCCGCTCCTGCGGCTCATACGTTCAGGATGCCGCTTTTCCCGACTACGCTCAGTCATTGCCGTGCGAGCAAGTCATGGCCGGCCGTTGTCGGATGAACGCCGTCCCACAGCCAATATGCATACAAATCGGATGGAATCTACTGAATACGCTTACCTTTTACTAGGCCGATATGATACTATTAACACGACTGTTCCTCATCATAACAGAAACTTTTCAGGGAGGAAATGACAAATATGAAATACAGAAGATTGGGCAATACCGGACTGAAGGTCAGCGAGATCGGCCTCGGAAGCTGGCTCACTTACGGCACGGCGGCGGAGCAGAAGGCGGCGGATGCCTGTGTTGCCAAGGCTTTTGAATGCGGTATCAATTTCTTTGACACAGCAAATGCCTATAACCGTGGTGAAGGCGAAAAAGCGATTGGCGCCGCGCTCCGCTCCTATCAGCGGTCGGATTATGTACTTAGCACCAAGGTCTATTTCCCTATGGGGGAGGGTGTGAATGACCGCGGCTTATCCCGCAAGCATATCATGGAGCAATGCGAAGCAAGCCTGCGGCGTCTCGGCACCGATTATATCGACGTCTATTTCTGTCACCGCTACGATACGGAGACTCCGGTAGAAGAGACCCTGCGCGCGCTGGATGACTTGACTTCCCAGGGCAAAATCCTCTACTCCGCTGTCAGCGAATGGTCTGCATCGCAAATTTCCCATGCCGCCGGGATCAGCCGCCGGTTAAATCTGCGTCCGCTGGCTGGAAACCAGCCAATCTACAACATGTTCGAGCGTTACATTGAAGAGGAAGTGCTTGAGGTGTCCAGCCGGGAAGGGCTTGGCCAAGTCGTCTTCTCGCCGCTTGCACAGGGCATCCTGACCGGCAAATACAAGCCGGGCCAGCAGCCGCCGGCCGGCACACGAGGTGCAGACGACGCAGTGAACGGCGTCATCCGCAGCTACCTGCGGGATGACGTGCTCAGCGTCGTAGCTGAGCTGGACGAAGTGGCCTCAGAGCTGGGCCTGAAGCTGTCACAGCTCGCGCTGGCCTGGGTGCTGCGCCAGCCGGGTGTAAGCTCGGCGCTGATCGGGGCCAGCAAGCCGGAGCAGGTGGAAGAGAACGCCCGGGCCGTGGATCACACGCTCCAGCCGGACACGCTGGAGCGGATCGAGGGCATCCTCCGGCAGGTGGCCGGTTTTGCTCCGGCGAGATAATACGGCTTCCGGTGGAAATTTTATAGCGAAAGCCTATGAATTCTTATACTTGCACAAATACACCCTCCCGTGAAGATGAGGGTGCATTTGTGCTGCCCGTTCTTTCCCCAAGCAGGCGGCAGATTAGCCCGCCGGCCGCATAGGGCGCATACGGCACAGAAAGAATTACTCCGCCCCTACTCCATGTGTGAGAGGCTCAAAAACCGACTGGGTGGAGGCTGTATCCAGCACAAGAGCCGGAGCCTCCAGCGCCAGCAGAAGACTACCTGCTGCCAGCAGCAGCGCTAATTTTCTCTTCATTAATCGTCCGCACCTCGCCAATAAGAAGTTTATATTGCTCTTGTTCCTCAACGGAGCTGAGATGTCTGTATTGCTCAAATAACCCTACGCATTGAATGATGCTTCTGTCACTGTTTATTTTAACAGAGCATTCCAGACTTTGGAATAAGTAAGCGATACCATCCTTGTATCTCTGCGTATCTAAATAATACACAGCCAGCTCGAACAGCAGGGTCTTATATTTATCAGTGCTCACCTGGATATTCAGCTTCCCCATCAGGGTCCGCTGCTCCTTAAAGCCCAGAAACGGCTGAAACCGCTCGATAATGTCATCCACCGAAAAATGAAAACGGTTGGCCGCCTGCATAATTTTGATTAACCCCGGCACAATCTCATTCTCCCTGGAGGCAATGAACCCGACATAATCCGCAAGCACTTCCGTTTGTCCAGACATCAGACGATACAGATATGTATTCGCTTCAGCCCATTCCTTGAACTGGTCCTTAATCTGCCGGGCTTCCTCTGTATCCTCCTTCACCCAGCCGGCCTCTGCATAAAGCGAGACATAATGCAGCGCCTGCTTGTAATCGCCGCGCTCATCGCAGACGGCTGAGCGGAGCAAATGTGAATACAGGATGTAAAAGCACAGGGGTCTTGCCGGTTCTTTGTGTGCCGCACGACGGCTGATTTTATGATATTTGTTCTGATATTGAATGGCTGCCTTGCGCCCCAGCTCTTCCGCTATTGCATCGACTTTATTCCAGCGCCCAAGCGAAGCGTAGATATTCGCCAAATCCTTAAGTGCATTTAATTGATCCACCTCATCCAGCCGCTCTACAAAATACTCAAAATGCATGGCTGTCCGCAGATTGGCATCCTGGTCCTTTCCGAGGGCAATCGTGAACAAGCGGTACTGGCACACCGCCAGCCGCTCTGAATGCTGGTATTTCTCACTCTCCGCCACACCTTCGTACAGCAGAGCCGCCGCTTGCCGCTTGCCTTGGCCGAAGAATTCCTCTGCCGTGTCGAACAGCACCTGGGCATACGAAATATTATCCATAATATTCTGGACCACCCGGCGGATGCATTCCAGCTTGTCCAGCTCCGCGCAGCGCTGCAGGAACGGTCCCAGCCGCCGCCAGTCGGGGGTGGAGTGAATCACACATTCATCTATGTACAGCTCATAAAAATCCCCTTCAGCAAGGCCCATACCCGCTGTAATCCGGTCAAGCTGCTTCATCGCAATGGGACGATTTCCATTTATAATACTGCTGAGTGTACCCGAATTGACCCCGGATATTCCGGCAAACTGATTAATCGTGATGCCTTCTCTTTTCAAGTACTTATCCAGCTCATCTTGAATTGTAGCTGTTGCTTCCACGCAAACACCGCCCTAGACAACCATATATTTGAACTATCATCCAGATATTCCTATATCTTAGGCGCTAATATAACCCAGGTCAATATCCGTTGGCGCGTTCAAAAGTGGTTGACAGCAGAGAGATAAGCCGTTCCAGGGTCAAATCTAGAGATTAAGAGATCAGCTTCGACTTCTCCGCCTGCTCTGCCGAGCGCCGGATGAACCGTTCCAGCGGCTTCTGAAGGGTAAGCGCCAGCACCAGAGCGGCAATGCCGAACAGAATCAAAGCAACCGCGTCACGGATGGCAACTGCCGGCAGGATGCCGCCAACGGATTCCCTCATCAGGCTGATCGCATAGGTGAACGGCATAAACGGGTTCAGGATTTGGAAGAAACGTCCGGTGGTGCTGACCGGGAAGGTCCCGCCGGAGCTGGAGAACTGGAGCACCATGAACACAATAGCTATCCCTTTGCCCAGGCTGCCAAAAACAGAAACCAGCGTAAACACAATCGTCACAAATATGATGCTGATCAGGACGGCAAACAGCACAAACCACAGCTTGTCAGCAACATAGCATTTTAGCAGATAGATATTCCCCAGCACCGCTACCAGAGCCTGAAGGATGCCTATGGTAAGAAAAGTCAGCAGACGGCCAAAATAAAGCTGATAGCGGCGGTATGCTGCTCCTCCGGTATCGACTCCGGTCCGCAGCAAGGAAACGAGCAGCGTGCCGCCAACCCACAAGGAGAGCACCACGTAAAACGGCGTCATGGCTGAGCCGTAATTGGGGATCGGATATAGCGCCTTTTCCTTCATCACCACGGGGCTTGCGAGGAAATCACTGATCCCCTTAATATCTCCGCCCAGCAGCTTGGCGATTTCCTCCAGATTGACATCCTGCTTGATCTCACGGACCGTACTGGCGGCCCGGCGGACGGCATTCTCCAGAACGGGAAGATCATCCCTCACCAGCTCTGCCGCCCGGTTCACTCCCTTGTCCGCAAGGGGAAGCCCGGAGGTAATCAACTGCGACGCGCGGCGGAGCTTCTCCTCCGCCCCAGGCAGATCCTTCCGGGCGAATTCGGCCGCTGCATGAATTTCTTCTCCGGCGGCGGGCAGCGCGCTCTGGATGCGCGGCAGCACCTTCGTCACGAAATCGCTGAACGCCGGCAGCCTGCCGCTCATTCCCGCTGCCGCCGCACGTAGCTCGCCCGCAACCGCGGGCAGATTGTCCCGCAGCGCGGCCAGCCCGGTCTGCCCGTACTGGATGGCGGTCCCCGCTTCATCCAGCACCGTGTCCAGCGCCGCCACCCGCTGCGGCGCCTCCTGCAAGGCCGTGGCGGCAGTCCCCGCCACGGACGTGAGCTGCTGCAGCGTGCCCTGCAGCGCAGGCAGCCCCTCCGCGCTGTAGCGCGAGAGCAGACCGTCCAGCGCCGCAGCGCTCCGGGCGGTCTGCTCGCCGAGCTGCGTCAGCGCGGCGGGGTCCGCTGTGCCGCCGTCCCGCAGGGCGGCGGCAAGCTTGGCCGCCTGCGCAGCGCCGGCGGCAAAACCGGCCCGCGCCCCGGCCAGGGCGCGGAGCCCGCTGCCCGGCACAGCGCCGGGCGCGAGGGTGTTCACGGCGGCGAGCAGAGCCGCCGTGTGCTGCAGCGCGCCGCTGCCGGCGGTCAGCCGGTCTGCGGCTTGCTGCAGCCCTGTTGCCGCCGCTGCGCCCGGCGGCGTGCTGTTTTGCGCGAGCTGGCCCGCCAGCAGGGCGGCGGCGTCAGCGCTTTGCTGCAGCAGATAGAGATTCTGCTGCACGACCTGCGGAACCGCGGCGAAGGCCGCGCTGTTCCGCTCAAGGAACTGCTGCAGCTCCTTGCCGAAGGCGGGCCCCGCTGCAGCGATGTGACCGGTCTTCGGCAGTGCCTGGGCAGCCGAAGCTACAACCGACCCGGCCTCGTCCAGTCGGTCCGAGGCCCGGTCCAGCACCTGCTCCACCCTGCGGAGATCCGCATCCAGCCCGGACAACAGCGGCCCCGCACGCGTAAGTTCGGGCAGTCTGCCCTGTAATTCCTGCAGTCTGCCCGCAGCATCGCTGATCTGCCCCCAATGCTCGTCCAGCAGCTCCGCTGCCTTACCTGCCTGCTCTACCTCCGGCAGCTTGTCCGTAAGCGCGGCAATCCGTCCGGCGGAGCCAGCAAGCTGCGGCCAGTCCTGCTGCAGCTTCAGCACCAGTTTTCCAGCCTTTTCAAGCTCCGGCAGACTGGCCTCAAGCTTGAATAAGCCCTGCTCCACCTTGCGGATAACCGGAAGCTCGGTCTGGAATTCGCGGTCGATGGTTCTAAGGGCCGTAAGCACCGTACTGCTTAGCGTTTCTGTGAACCGCTCGCTGATCTGTGCTGTAATGGCGGAAGCGCCCTTCGCAGTGATTTTTGGCGCAATTGCATTGATTTTTTCGTTTACGGTATAATCCATCTCCGGCTTTACCAGCTTACCTGCGAGGACCCCCGCCATCCGCTGTGAGAACGCTGCGGGAATGATAATGCTGGCATAATAGTCCCCGCGCCGCACCCCTTGCACCGCCGATTCGGCATCTGTGAACGTCCAGCCCAGCGATTTGTTGCCGCGCAAGCTCTCCAGCACCTCACCCCCGATGTTGAAGCTTTTTCCGTCCACAGCGGCTCCCTGATCTAGGCTGGCAACAGCAATTTTAATTCCCGATGTATTGCTGTACGGGTCCCACACCGCAGCAACATTCACCCAATCGTAGACGGAGGGCAGCACCGCAAGCGCAGCAACGAGCAGCAGGGCTACCGGAGCTTTGAACAGGTTGACCCAATCTTTTTTATAAATCCGCCATATCGCCGCCATGTTTCCCATTCACCCCTGTGCCGTAATCTGGATAGTTTAATATGCCCCGGAGCGGTTCTATTTCATGCCTAACTTTTCCACTTTTGATTCCAAAAATTTTTGCAACCTTATCCGCCAATTCATCGTTAATAAAGGTACAAACCCGATTTGAGAATCACCACAAAGGGTAAATAAGAATATAGGCTTTCACCGGGTCATATTCAATCTTAAGGGGGAAATTATTATGTTAAAGAAAAAATCGGTTTATCTGTTTCCTGTGCTGGTCCTGCTGTTCCTCTCCCTGGTGACTTCGGCAAGCACTACGGGTACACGTGCAGATGCGAAAAGTGGCGATAAAACCCAGAACCTGACGGTTTATATACACGCACTTCAGTCCAAGGACGGTCACACCATCCTTACAGCCGACGAAATCGAATGGTACGAAGGAGCCGCCGCCGACCGTATCTTTGCCGAACGCGATCCTGAAGGAGCGGCAGAGATTGGCGGAGCACCTGACGGCTACTATATTGTGAACGACAGCGACACCCTCACCTCTTACCCGATTGCGGACAATGCCAAGGTGACCATGCAAATTTACGATCATACCGGAAACATCGGGGACCTGGACATTCACTGGAACGAAAGCATCACCCTCCAGAAGTTCATCCAAGAGTTCGCCAAAACCGACATTTTTGATCTGAGCCAGTCGCCCTACCACATTACCATTCAGGACGGCCGGGTGACATCCATCGTTCAGCAGTACACTCCGTAACTCATTTATATTTTGTTAAAAGACCGCATTCGTCCATGTTGGGCGGATGCGGTCTTTTTTGCGCGTAGTCCCGGGACCCGAGAGTTCCGAAGCAATTCGATCTTTCATGCTACTTGCACTTCATACAGTTAAAAATCCGCTTTTGGAGACAACTTTGCTTTTAGTTGCACTCTGTGCACTTACCTATGCCGGATATAGCCAGACTCAGCTAATTAGTGAAAAATAATTGCAACATTACAATTATATCTTAAAAACAGTCATTTTAGCTCCTGATAGCTGCAGGAAGTACAGTTAAAGTGGTTTCTTACTTCCTCAGGCAGCCTGGGAGAAGGGTTCCGTCAACTTGTTAAAAAAATAAGAGTGTTCCCCACCCTTAGCAGGCTGGACGGAACACTCTTATTAACTATAATGGCTATTCACTTGCCGATTGAACACAAAGTTAAGCCTTAACTTCCTTAATTCCTTACTTCCCGCTGTCCTTCACCGGCACTCCGAAATTCGGCGTGCCGTCCTCATTCCAGTGCAGGACCTGGGCGCGGGTGTGGCGGTTCGGATCGTAGAGCGGATCGCCTGTGATCTCCTTGTAGTTGCGGCAGTGGTAGATCATCACATCCTCACCATTTTCGTTGACCGTGAAGCTGTTATGCCCCGGACCGTACTGTCCGTTCTCCTCGCTGGTCTTGAATACAGGCTCAGGGTGCTTGCTCCAGGAGACGGCATCCAGCAGATCGCTGTCTTCGTCCGCAGACAACAGTCCCATGCAGTAGTTATGATCGGTAGCGCTGGCTGAGAAGCTGATGAAAATTTTGCCGTTGCGGTTGAGAACAGCCGCACCTTCATTCACGCTGAAGCCGATGATCTCCCAAGCATACTCAGGTGTAGCGATCATCGTCTGCCGTCCGGTCAGCGTCCATGGATTCTCCATTTCCGAAATGTACAGGTTGGAATTCCCCGGAATATCCGGGTCCTTCTGGGCCCATACATAATAGAGCACTCCCTTGTGCTGAAACGCGGTGGCATCCAGGGCAAAGGTCTCCCAGGCTGTCTTGACCTGGCCCTTCTCTACCCACTTGCCTTCCAGCGGATTTGCCGACTCGTTCTCCAGCGCATACATGCGGTGATCGAACAGTCCTTCCTTGGTTTCCGTCGTTCGTGCGGCTGCGAAATAGATATACCATTTGCCGGAGATATAATGGATCTCGGGAGCCCAGATATTGGCGCTCAGCGGCCCGGTTTCGTATTTGCGCCAAGCTACAACGGGCTTTGCTTCTTTAAGCCCTTCTATAGACGCAGCCCTGCGCACCTCGATCCGGTCATACTCCGGCACCGATGCCGTAAAGTAATAATAACCATCCGTATGCTTGTATACCCAAGGGTCGGCACGCTGCTCCACAAGCGGATTGCTGTACTCTCTATTCTTGCACATAACGGTTTCTCCTTTGGTTCTATTTAAATTGAACATCATATCTATCAATTGGGTCTGGTCGTAACTGCCGGGAATGTTTGGACTTCCGGCCGATATAGCTCCGTAAGTATCCAAACTTCCCCTCCTCACTTCAACAACGGCATTTCTGCCGTAATTTCTGGCCGGACCACCCGTTCTTGCTCCAACAGCAGCATTTCTACCGCTATTTCTGACCGGACCACCCGTTCTTGCTCGAACAACGGCATTTCTGCCGCTATTTCTGACCGGACCACCCAATCTTGCTTCAACAACGGCATTTCTGCGGTTAGTATAGAAAGTGGACACCATGTAAGAACATGAGATAATGAGCTTACACGAAAGAGGTGTCCGAGAATGAAAGAAGTACGACAGAGCTATAATGAAGACTTCAAACGACAGACGGTACAGTTCATCCAGGGCCAAACGAAGTCGATTCCGGAGTTATCCGTGGAGCTGGGGGTCCCCGTGGGAACGCTGCGCCAATGGATGCGTAAATATCGTCAATGGAAACATGAGCCTGCAGCCGTTGGGGAAACGGTCCAGCAGCAGGCCAAGCTTTTAAAACAACAAGAAGCAGAAATTCAGGATCTGAAAGAAGAGCTCGCCATCTTAAAAAAAGCCGTGCACATCTTCAGCAAGGAAAGAAACTAACTTTCCAATTTATCGAAGATCATCGCTCCACCTTCCGATTAGAGAAGATGTGCCAAGTCCTTCAGGTGTCAAAGAGCGGATATTACAAATGGCTAGCGCAAAAAGGTCAGGAGAATAGCATCCAGAAGCGAAGAGAGACCCTTACTTCCCGCCTCACGTGGCTTTTTCACGACCATAACGGCGTCTACGGAAGCCCTAAACTTACCGATATCCTTCGGAAGGAAGGGTGGAAGGTGTCTGAGCGCCTGGTAGGCAAGCTTATGCGGGAGCAAGGGCTTCGTTCCTGTAGCGCGCAAAAATATAAGGTGCAGACGACAGACTCCAACCACGAGTATCCTATTGCCCCCAATCATTTGGATCAGACTTTTGTGACGACGGCTCCGAACAAGGTGTGGATGGTAGACATTACGTATATTCGTTGCAAGGAAAGCCGGTTGTATTTAGCGAGCGTTATGGACTTGTATACTCGAAAGATCGTGGGCTGGAAGCTGTACGACCACATGAAAAAAGAATTAGTCCTCGAAGCCTTACAGGAAGCCTATAAGGCAAAGAAACCACCGGAAGGGTTGATCCATCATTCCGACCAGGGGGCGCAGTATGCTTCTACGGAGTACCGCGAGCAGCTCGTCACCTACAAAATGAAGGCAAGTATGAGTCGAAAGGGAAACTGTTACGATAATGCGTGTATCGAGTCGTTCCACAGTGTGCTGAAAAAAGAGTGTGTGTACCGTACCCGGTTTAAGACCAAGCAAGAAGCACAGCAGAAAATCTTTGAGTATATTGAGCTCTTTTACAACCGGAAACGCATTCATGGTTCTTTAGGTTATCTATCACCAGACCGGTTTGAGTCCCAGTACTACAAGAATCTAAGTGCTTGCTCTTAAATAGTGTCCACTTTCTTGACAGAGGTCCATTTCTGCCGCTATTTCTGACCGGACCACCCGTTCTTGCTCGAACAACGGCATTTCTGCCGCTATTTCTGACCGGACCACCCGTTCTTGCTCCAACAGCGGCATTTCTGCCGCTATTTCTGACCGGACCACCCGTTCTTGCTCGAACAACGGCATTTCTACCGCTATTTCTGACCGGACCACCCGTTCTTGCTTGAACAACGGCATTTCTGCCGCTATTTCTGACCGGACCACCCAATCTTGCTTCAACACCGGCATTTCTGCCGCTATTTCTGACCGGACCACCCGTTCTTGCTTGAACAACGGCATTTCTGCCGCTATTTCTGATCAAACCAGCCTACCTTACGGTTTCCCTTGTTTTCCCTGTTTTCAGTTCATTTCTTAAGCGATTGCCCTGCACTTATAGTCAGGACAACAACGGATGCCGGTGGGAGCTGGCAGGCCAGTACTCCGTCCTTCAGAGCTGCTCCATTGTATGCGGTTGGAGCAACGGTCTCCGGCGACTCGAAGGTGTTGTGGGCATTCAAGTCCGTATGGGTCAGAATTTGCCCGGTTACGGTTCCAGCCGAAATTCCGGCAAGCTCAATAGTGAGGCTTGCGCTGTCCGCATGGCTCAGATTGCAGAGGGAAATGTACAGCTTGCCGGCTTCATCGCGGGAGGCTGATGCGCTTATCTGCGGAATAGAATCCTCTCCCATGCTGTAGACCGGACTCTCAAAAGCTACCTCCAGCAGCTCATTCTCCTGATGCACCTTATACATCTCGAAGACATGGTAAGTAGGCGTTAGCAGCATTTTGTCGCCTTCGGTCAGGATCAGCGCCTGCAGTACATTCACCATTTGAGCAATATTCGTCATCCGCACACGGCTGCTGTGATTCTGGAAAATATTCAGGTGTATTCCTGCTACGAGCGCATCCCTAAGGGTGTTCTGCTGATACAGGAATCCGGGATTTGTGCCCGGCTCGGACAGGAACCAGGTTCCCCATTCATCTATAATCAATCCTACCCGCTGCTCCGGATCGTATTTGTCCATAATCGCGGAATGACGGGTAATGAGCTCGTCCATATGGAGGGATTTCTTCATGGTCTCGAACCATTCGCCGTTATCGAAGCCAAGCGCGTAACGCTTCTCTTCCCAGCTTCCCGGGATGGTGTAGGAATGCAAGCTGAGACCGTCCATGAACTGTCCGGCTTCGCGCATCAGCACTTCCGTCCAGTTGTAGTCGTCCACATTGGCGCCCCCGGCGATTTTATAGAGCTTGTGATCTCCATAATTACGCGCATACGTCTGGTAACGGCGATACAGGTCTGCATAATATTCCGGACGCATGTTGCCTCCGCAGCCCCAGTTCTCGTTCCCCACGCCAAAATATGTAAGCCTCCACGGCTGCTCGCACCCATTATCGGCACGCCAGTTCGCCATTGGAGATTCCCCGTCAAAGGTCATATACTCTACCCATTCCGACATTTCCTGAACGGTGCCGCTGCCAACATTGCCGCAGATGTACGGCTCACAATCCAGCAGCTCGCAGAGCCGGAAAAATTCATGGGTGCCAAAGTGGTTGTTCTCCACCACTCCGCCCCAGTGGGTGTTGATCATGCGTTTGCGGGACTCGTGAAGGCCGATGCCGTCCTTCCAGTGATATTCGTCGGCGAAGCAGCCGCCAGGCCAGCGCAGCACAGGAATATCGAGCTTGCGCAGCGCGGAGATGACATCACTGCGGATGCCGTCCGTATTCGGAATAGGCGAATCCTTGCCGACCCAAATGCCTTCATAGATACATCTGCCGAGATGCTCGGCGAAATGTCCATAGATATTTTTATTGATTTTACTTTTAGGATGATCAGATTGGATGGTAAGCTTTGCAGTCATAGTTTCTCTCTCCTTGAGAAGCTTTATATTTAGCCTTTTATCCCTGAATTCAGATTAATGGATTGAACAAAGTACTTCTGCGCGAATAGGAACAACAGCAAGGTAGGAATAATCGCCAGAATTGCTGATCCCATCAATTGCCCGATCATACGGTAGTTTCCATAGATATCCTGCAGCAAAAGAAGTCCTGCCGTTACCGGCATTTTGTCAACATCCGTGAATACGATAACCGGCCACAGGAAGTCATTCCATGACCCCGTGAACGAGAACAAGGCGCATACGATCAGCACCGGCTTAATCAATGGCATAATGATCGACATGTAAATTCGGTAATGACTCGCACCGTCCACATGAGCCGATTCATCGAGCTCCTTCGGGATTCCGCTCATAAACTGTCTAACCAGAAAGATATTGCCCATGCCGGCCAGACCCGGAATAATCATCGCCCAGGAGGTGTTGACCCAGCCCAATGCGTCAATAATTTTGTAGGAAGGAATCAGATTCACTACCCCGGGAAAAAATGAAATCCCCAGCAGAGTGAAAAAGAGTGTGTCTCTTCCTCTAAATTTCATCCGCGAATAACCGTAGCCGGTTATTGAGATGACCACAACCACCAAAAACGTATGCAACGTGGCAATAAACAAGGAGTTCATGAGCCAACGCAGGATAGGAGCCGTAGAGGTGTTCTCCAAAATAGCAACAAAGTTATCAAAAATCCATTCCTTCGGAAACATCCTGAACCCCGAAGAAACTACTTCGGTCTGGGAACGGAAAGAGGTTGTGATTCCGAAAACAACAGGGATAATCCAAATTACACACAGCACGATCAAGAACAGATACGCTATATATTTTGAAACACTTATGCCAGAACCCTTGCTCTTCCCGCTGCTTTGTCCGTTTACAAGCGGACTTTTACTGTATTGCTCTGCCACCTGGTTTGCCATACGGGTACACCTGCCTTTTCAATTTCAATTGCTGGGCCATGCTTGATCAATACTTAAGCCGCATTACGGTTCATTACATAATATTGCAGAGCAGAGATGACCAAGATTACCAATCCCAGCAATACCGCCATCGCCGACGCCATTCCCGCAATGGATTCTCCGTTTCCGAAAGCCAGTTGGCGAATATACATCATCAGTACATGTGTGCTCTGATTCGGTCCGCCTTTTGTCATCATCAGCGGCTGGCCGAATACATTGAAGGCGCCTGCAGTGGTCATGACAAAGGTATAAATGAGCGGGAAACGAATGGAAGGCAACGTAATGCTCGCAAATCTGCGGATTGGTCCCGCTCCGTCTATTTCCGCTGATTCATACAAATCCTGGGCCACCCCGCTGATCGAGGCACGGTAAATAATCATGTTGCCTCCGACGCCGCCCCAGATCGTGATGATAATAATGAGAATCCAGGCATAAGGCTGGTGTGCCGGCCAGGAGACATTGGAACCGAACACGTTGCCGGCCATCCCAAGCTGCTTGTTGAAGAGAAGCAGCCAAATCAATGCGCCCGCAGAGATCGAGATCAGGCCCGGAATGTAGAGAATGGACTGGATCAGGCTTTTTCCTTTTACCTTCTTATGCTCCAGCGCAACGGCTATCAGCAGCGGAAGGATAATTAACAGCGGAACGCTCAGCAGAACAAATATGAAGGTGTTCTTCAGACCGTTGTTAAATTGCGTATGAAAAGTAGAACTGCTGTCGAAAAGGATGGTCCTATAGTTGTCCAATCCGACCCAGACCGGTTCATTCATTAAATTCCATTTCGTAAAAGACGCATATATCCCGTAGAACGTCGGCAGCAAAATAAATACAGCAAATAAGATGATATGGGGTCCTACAAAGAAAACAGGCGCCAAATTTAATTTCTTTTTCATAGGCATTCTTTTCTCCTTTGGCATGAAGCAATGTGCCGTAATCCGGCACATTGCTTCATACAATCATTTCCGTTTCTGTTTTACTTGGCGGCTCCGCCCGTTCCTTCGGCGATTTTATCCTCTACGAATTTTTGCATTGTTTTCAAGGTTTCATCAATATCAACGTTGCCGCGGACAATATCCCCGCAATACGTATCAATTGCTTCGGCAATGTATGGATAGTATTCATAAGTGTAGATGTAGAGAGATTTAATTTCTTTTTCATTGGATGTGAAGAAGGACTGCATGTAGTTCTTGAATTCCGGACTTTCGTTAACCTTCTTACTGGCTACGATTTGTCCCGCTTTGGCCCACTCAATTGAATTCTCGCGGATGTATTCCAGGAATTTGCCGATGCCTGCTACCTTTTCCTCGGATCTGTCTTTATTCTTCAGCATAGCGAACATGTGGGAAGAGGATCTGTTGGTGAACTTATCCGCGGTTGGCGAATACACGTTGGTTACACCGAAGTTGAGGCCCTCTACCTTGGCATGTGCCGTTGAGCTCCATGTACCGTCTGTGGAGAACAGCACTTTTCCGGATTGGAACATCAGGTATCCGTCTTCGCCAAATGGCGTCATCAGACCGGCATCGTTGATTTTCTTCACATTTTCAAAGGCTTGCTTCATTACCGGAGTGTCAACGGCAGGCTTGCCGTTCTCCTGGATATCACCGCCGAGATCCTGAACCTGCCCAAGAATTACCCAGCCGAGCAACGCGTCATTTACGACATAATCGCCTTCCTGCATTTTGCCTTGCAAGGACAGCATTTCATCAATGGTAACGACATTATCATCGAGGAAGGATTCCGCATTGTACTTCTTGAGCAAATCTTTATTGTAGTACATTACGTTACTGTGAATATCGAGAGGTACGGAATACTGGGTTCCGTCAATGGTTCCGGTTGACCAGGCCTGCGGCAGGTAATTCTCCTGCTTGATTTCAGGCTGTGCCGTTGTTACTGCTGTCATTGGCTCCAGTTGACCCTGCTTAACATATCCGGGAATCCGGTCAGCGTGGATAATCGACAAATCCGGCACGCCTTTACCGGAGTTCAGAACCGTAGAAATCTTTGTATACATATCCGCAGTGACTACATGCTTTACTTTAATCTCCGGGTTTGTCGCATTGTAGTCCTTCACGAGTTGATCCATGTAAGCACCGTCATCACCGGTAAGCGGCGTCCAGAACGTAATCGTCTTTTTGTCATCGTTCCCGCAGCCTGCCAATAATGTTGATAAAAGAACAAGCGATAATAATGATAAACCCCACTTTTTCTTCACACTTTTTCCTCCTAATGAAATAATGTAGTGAATTACATAAGCGATTACCCCTCATTTCGCATATTAGTTAAATAATTAAAAAATGTTTGAATGTATTCGCTTACAGTTATAAAATAGCATATATAAACCTGAAAGTAAACACAAAAATATAAAACTATTTATATACATTCAAACTAAACATAAAAAAAGCGTATTTTCTGAAATAATTCGCTTGTTTTCAGATATTAATCCCCTTTTTTATTCAAATAAATATAAAAATAAAATTAAGATCACTCTAGATTATATCTTAATTTTAATTATATATAACAAATAAAGGAAGGAGGCTTTCCTTTTTAGATCAATTAGTTTATAATTTTATAAAATAGTTTTTTTCTAATGACGTTTGCGGAGGAAGGTACTGAAACTATGATTTATATTAAAGATTTAATGAGTGGCATTGATATCTTCAAGGCACTCAGCTCGGAGATCCGGATTCAGATTTTGGAGCTGCTCGCGGGTAACCAGGAACTCAACCTGAATGAAATTGCCAAAAGGCTGAATCTCAGCAATGGCGCCATCACCATGCATATTAAGAAGCTGGAAGAAAGCGGATTGATTGAGATCAATACCTCCGTAGGCAAACACGGCATCCAGAAGGTCTGCTATCTGAACAAGGATAAGCTTATGGTGGATCTTCGCAGCAAGGATGTTAACAACCTGTATGAGGTTGAGATTCAGGTAGGACATTATAGCAACTACCAGGCGGTGCCTACCTGCGGACTCGCTACGAAGAACAGCATTATCGGCGACTTCGACGAACCGCGGTACTTCGCCGATCCCCAGCGGATTGATTCCGAGATTATCTGGATGGCGGAAGGATTTCTGGAATACCGGATTCCGAACTATCTGAAGGCCAACCAAACCTTCCGTGAAATTCAGTTCTCTATGGAGATTGGTTCAGAGGCCCCCGGCTTCAGCGACAACTACCCTTCGGATCTGTATTTCTATGTAAACGGTATCGAAATTGGGTTCTGGACCAGCCCCGGTGATTTCGGAGATACCCGCGGTACCTTCAATCCTGACTGGTGGCCGCCCCATCTCAATCAATACGGAATGCTGAAGCTTATCCGCATCAACAATGAGGGAAGCTTCATCGACGGCTGCCGCATCTCGGATATTACGCTGGATGATATCAAGCTGGATTATAAAAGCGAGCTGACCTTCCGCATCGCCGTTACCGACAAGCCGGTCAACAAACGCGGACTGACCATTTACGGCAAGCATTTCGGCAACTACAGCCAGGATCTGCTGGCGCGGGTGCTATACGATGTACATGAGGTTGGAGACGGAGAGAAAAATCTCACCACCTCGACTGGCGAGTAACTCCCATAACCATATAAAACCTTATATTTCAAACAAGCGGAGTCATATGCGACTCCGCTTGTTTGCGCTTTGATATATTTCTGTCAGTTCACGTTATAATCAGCCAATACTTCATCTGCGGTGAGACTGTTGTTATATATCTTCACTTCGTCAATCATGCCCTTGAATGGCACATCCCAATAATTGATCCCCAGCGCAAATACGCCGTTATTATCCGTGAACACATTCGGGAAATTCTTGCCTGAGAACTTCTCTACCCCGTTGATGTAGACCTTCACTGTGCCGTCATCGACTGTGAACGCCACGTGCGTCCATTCATTGGCCGGAATCTGCATGCCGGTAAGCGCATCGTACCACTTCTCGCCGGACCACAGCAGCGTTTTATCGGCCCCCCTCTGCGGAACGAAGCTAATCCACCGATTGCCGGATGCCGCTCCGAAGAAAGCCGTCGTATAATCCGTAAGCTGATCAGCCTTCAGCCACATTGATACAGAATAAGATTTGCTGTTAATCAATCCCTTGGGCAGCACGATGCCGGATTTCCCATCAAAGACCGCTGCCTGACCGGCAATGCCGTTGCCGTAAGTGATGCTTCCGACTGTCGGACTATCCAGCTTTGCTCCGGCGACACTGCCTGCACCGGACAATTGCAAGAAATCATTCAAATTGCCTTCAAAGCTATATTGCGCCACTTTTCCGTCTGTAACTTTTACAGCATAACTGCCCTTCACGCTGTTGCCGTCTGTCGAGGCTGCCGTAATCACAGCTTCGCCAAGCTTCAGCGCCGTTACAGCTCCTGTCACCGGATCAACTGCCGCTACCGCAGGATTACTTGAACTCCATACGAGCGCCTTATTGGCTGCGTTGGCGGGGAGGATGGTTGCCACAGGTGTAAAAGTATTTCTCACCGCTATTTATTTTTGCGCCGCAGCGAAGGTTATAGAGCTTACCTTGACATTGGTATCCGGCTCACCATTCACCAGCCAGCCTACGGCTTCTGCGGATAATGCCTTTTCATATACACGCAGCTTGTCGATCATCCCTTGATACGGAACATCCCAGTAGTTGACGCCAAGGGCGAATACCCCGTCCTCCCCGCTGAATACATCCGTAAATCCGGTTCCGGTAGATTTAAGATCACCGTTAAGATACATTTTGACGGTTCCGGCATCATAGGTGAAGGCCACATGCGACCACTGGCCTGTCCCGATCTGCACGCCCAGATCCGCGTCGAGCCAAGCCTCGCTGCCGAACCACAAGCGTGTCGTAGCTCCGCCATTCCCGTACGGCAACAGGCTAATCCAGTTCGCATCCGATTTTGCGCCAAAGAACGCTGTCGTAAACGGTGTCAAGGTGTCCGGACGCAGCCACATGCTCACGGTATACTCGCTGCCATGAATCAGTCCGTCCGGAAGGCGGACACCGGAGCTGCCGTCGAATCTGGCTGCTTTGCCATCTTTTCCAGCCTCATAATTAATGGTTCCGCCCGTATTATTGGCCCGGTTCCCGGTCACCTCGCCTTTTGCAGCACGCTCTCCGGCTTCAGCGAGATTGTCCTCGAAGTCATATGCGGCCACCAGGCCGTCCTCCAGCAAGCTGCCGCTCTGCTCTACGACAACAACCGTAAAGGCCTTGGCTGCCGTTGCCGCGCCCAGCTTGACTGTAGCTGTCAATTCGACAGTAGCATTCCCGCTTCCATGCTCCGGCCGGGTAACCTTCCCGTCATTGCCAACTACAGCATTGTTAGAGGATGACCATGTAATCGTTGCTCCGTGAACACCTTCTACCGGCAGAGTAAGGCTTCTGTAAACCTTGCTTGTGTCGCCTAAGGTTAAGCCCTTCGCAACATTGGCTACCAATTGCTCATCGCTCAGGCTTTCGAGCTGGCTGCCCCATACTGCGACTCCTTGCTCCGACATGGCCGTGAACGTCATGACCTTCGCCTGACGGGTCGAATCCCACAGCTTCACGAATACACCCTTGTACAGATTCTGCACCTTGCTGCCGTTCACGGTCTCATCGAGTAGCAGGTGAGCATAATAATCGCCCTTCAGCTCCCAGGTTCCGGTCACCGATCCGGTGACGGTTCCGTCTTCGTTCAGCTCCATATCCACGGTAGGCTTGATCTTTGCTGTAACATCCTTGCCGTGGTTAATGAATTGATAGGCTCCGGCCAGCTCCTTCTGCTGAACCTTGCCGATCGTTTCACCAGAATAGCGGTGCGGCGCTACCACCGGCCAGCCGTCCTCGTTCATGAACATTTGATGCACCCGCAGCTCATGCGATTCGCCGCGCAGCGGGAAGCGGGTATGAAAGAAATTGAAGAGCTTGCCTTTCTCCGCATCGTAATATACGGAGTTATGTCCTGATGACACATAACCGTAGGTTTGGAAATTCGGATCGCCGTTCACATTCGTGAACATGAAGTTGCCGAGCAGCTTGTTGCCGTATGCCGCATTATTGGTCTGGTTCGGCTGCGCCGCATCCTGTCCTGCTGCATCTTTATACGGACCGTCCGGGTTCTTGGAACGGAACAGCCGCATGCTGTAGCCGCCATCGGCAGCAAGACCGCCGTAGGTTACGTACAGGTAGTAATAATCGGTATTTTTATCGTAGGTTACGTATGGACCCTCACCCGATTTTGTATTGCCGCCGGAAATATGGGTTCCGAAATAACGGTCGATCAGCCTGCCGTCGGCTGTTGTTCCATCTTTTCCCGGATACTTAGGTTTACCAGTAACAGGATCAATCTCCAGAATGAAAATACCGCCCGACCACGAGCCGTAAGTCATCCACAGCTTGCCTTCCTTGTCATAGAACACATTCGGATCAATTGCGTTCGTGTATACTTTGTTCTTATATGCACCCGCCGCATCGAACCAGTTCGGATTCATCCCTTCCAGCGTTCCGTCTTTGATCAGCGCAGGAATGTTCGTGTTTTCCCACTGTTTGTTAATCTTGCTCTTGGCATCATAAGCTTCCGTCAGCGTAAACCCGGAGTAAATGACCGTATTGCCATAGGTGTAAGGTCCCTCGATCTTCTGGGAAACGGCAAAACCGATTGCCGAACGGATATAGGTGGAGGAGGTGCAATAGAACAGCATGTAAGCACCCTGTGTGCCGTCTGCATTCTTATAATCCTTATTCCAAAAAACATCCGGTGCCCACACGGAAAAACCGTTCGTGCTGTCAGAATCATTTTCTCCCGCCCAGGCAAAGGATTCTGCAAGATTCTTGGAAAGATCCCCGTACAGAACATTGTCCGGCGTGGTGTAACCGTTAGTGAACCGTGTCCAGTTCATCAGGTCACTGGATTTGGCGGCATCAATATGTGAACCGAACACATAATAGGTGCTGCCATCCTTGACTATGGAAGGATCGTGTACTGATACGTTTGTAAAAGCTGGTGCAGTTGACACTGGCGTTGGTACCGGCGTTGGTACCGGTGTTGCAGTTGCTGTTGGTGTGGCTGTAGCGACCGGTGTGGCTGTTGGTGTTAAAGCCGGTGTCGCTGCGGGCGATTCTACAGGTGTTGCTGCTGGCGTTGCTACAGGTGTTGCCGAGGTGCCGCCGGAGCCTGTATTAGCTGTAGCTGCCGGGGATGGGGATGCCGCAGCGCCCGGAGTCACAAATTTGATATTGTTGCTGTATTTATCGCTATAGGACACTTTTCCGGCACCCTGAACATTAATCACGAAGCTCCCGTTGGCAATGAGATTTTTAATTTCCGCACCGGCTTCCACATGCAGTTCCGCTTTTTGATTCATTGTCATTTCAGCGATGCTGCCTTTGTTCAAATACAGCGATGGCTCGCCCAGCGCCCTCACATCTACGGATGGAAAGCTGCCGCTAAATTGAACCGCTGATTGTGCCGGCAATGTGCCCTCAACTACAACCGGGCCAAAGCCTCCGCCAGTCGCTGAAGCTTCTTCCTCCAGCTTGACACCGGAATGAACCCGGACGTTATTCACCGTGCTCGTTCCCTGGGTCAGGACCCGGAGCTTACCGTTCTGCTTATTCACAACCAGCTCCGGGATCGCGGTATTGTTCAGCGTTACGCTGTTCTCGCCTCCGCCGTTCACAAATACCTTGCCGCCTACGTCCACATTGTCCAGCGTCACGTCGCCTTCCCCAATGCCTTCGGTCAAATACAGGTTCCCGGAGATTTTGGAATCCTTCAATACGACACCGGAAGTACTGATGATCATATTGCGGGCTGTAACGCCAGTAAGTGTACCGCTTTGATTGGCAATTTCCCCGGCAAGACTGCCGATCATGCGCAGGGCTTCAGCTCTCGTAACGGACTTTTCTCCCCTGAAGCTGCCGTCCGCATAGCCGCCCAAGTATCCTTCCCCGAACAAGGACAGCACCGCTTCCTGACTCCATGACGGCAAATCCGCAGCATCTTTTGGTGAGGGGCCGCCTGCCGGAGCGGTTAACTTGAACAGTCTGAACAGCATCACAGCCGCTTCCTGGCGGCTTACCGTCTGATCCGGGCGAAACGTGCCATCGCTGTAGCCTGATACATACCCGGCAGCCGCCGCTTTTTGGATATCGCTTGCTATGGATGCTGAAACATCAGTGAAATTGACTTCAGCTTCAGCCTGCAAATGAAAAACCCGGTTTACAAGTGACACCCACTCCAGCCGGGTGATGTCCTGATCAGGCTTGTACACGCCATTGCCATAACCGGAGATTAGTCCTTTATCCGCCCATGTCTGAAACTCCTTTTGCGCCCAGTGGCCCGTATAATCGGTCACCTGCTTCTGCGCAACCTGCCCAAGCTGTTTGAAATCGCTTGCAGGCGCGGCTGCGGAAATCATCGTTGAAGGCACAACCAGGGCCAACGCAAGCAGCGAAGCAGTGAATTTGCCAATGTTCTTTTTCAAAGTATAAATTCCTCCAATGCAAAAGTGTAAATATTACTAACCGGATGAATACTCAACAATCACGCAACGGGTATAGTTGTCTTCTCCCAACCTCCCTTCTTCACCGCACAATATAAAACGCTTTCAGTGCGTTCTAAAAAAATGCAGAGGGGTTTTGTTTTAAATAATTATAAATAGAAAATCGAATCTCGACTTTTCTCGGTTTTATTTTAACTACAGTATCAACAGATAGTCAATTAGAATTTTTAAAATAAATAAATCTTTTTATATTTTTATGGATTATAGTCCAAACAAAATAAAGCAGCTATTTATAAGAAAATAATATGCGGTGCCTTTATTAAACTATCGTAACGAAAAAGAGGGCGACTGCGCCCGGGACCAGATTCCTTGGTAAGTTTAACTAACGTTACCGTTAGCTAATACAATGAGCAGCCAGCATCCGCGGAACATAGAAAGACCGCCATTGAAGGCGGTCTAAACAAATATATCGTTTCTGCCCAACAATTAATTCTGTTAGTTCACAGCCACCCACCCTCATTAGAGCGTCTCAGCCAATGTCTGAATTTTTGAGCGGGAAATTAAATATACAGGACCCATTATGTCTATTTTGCCGTCCTTTACACGTATAGCGCTCTCCTGTTCCGCCGCATACACATCAATCTTTTCAGACAAGGGAAACAGGTAGCCTTGAACAAACGTGGCGTAGTCGCGTTTAGCATGAGATTCATAGGCAAAATGATCAAAGCCAATACCATCATAAATAGAACTTGTTTCAACTTTATCTCCGGCGTTTTCTGAGGTTAACCATTTGGCAGCCATATTCAACGCACCAGCACTGGCCCCCATGATAACGGCATTGCTGATCTTAATTACATCCGATAATTCGTATTCCGCCAAAAAATCGTTCTGCCGAACAGGATCTCCACCGCATAAAAAAATAACAGAAGCGTTGTGAATGAATCGCTGGGCATCTTCCTTCTTCATACGGTAATCAATGAAATGATATTCATCAAAAATAAGATTAGCCTGATTCAGCCATGTCCATTCAGGAATATCATCAAAGTTAATTTGTTCACCCTCATAATCAGACGGTTGAGCACTGATCATAACAAGCGATTTGTTGTCTGTTATATCCCTATGCAAACACTGGACCAGCTTCTCCGGGAAAAAACCATTAAACCAACTGAGATAGTAGTGAGTGTTCAAACGTAATTCCCTCCATATGTAATATTTACATTTAATTCATTCTAAGCGATAAAACAGCTAAAAGGATGAACGGCCCTTCAGCCATTTCGCTTACACTCCCTTGTACACTTTGATTAACAACTGAACCAAGCTTGCAATAAATGGACACGCGCTTTGCTAATAATCCGCTGCACATTAACCCACACTAACAGTGTCTTTCATACCAGCTAAAAGGGAGTGTTTCGAATGCGTGAAGGTTTGATTCCCGCCGTTCTTGGAACTGTAGTCACTGCTTCCAGCGCAGCATTTCTGGGCAGCAGATATAAGATGGCCGCTACAGGTATTCTTGGATTTGGACTGGCCCACATCGTGCTGGGAACGATTGATTTATTCGAGCACCGCTAAAAAAGGTTGGAAGATGCCGGCCCTGTACAGCATGTACTGGCCGGTTCCTTATTTATTGGACAGCAAAAGGCCCTTCCCTGCCCGGGTAAGGACCTCCATAAGCTATGATTTCACAGCTACATAAAATAGCCGCTCGGCACTGTCGCCCGGCTCCACCCATTCAAAATCGGCAAACACCTTCACATCGCTGAAGCCCGCCTTCAGCAGCTCCTCAGTCATCCAGCCGGGATCATAAGCCCGCTGAATATGTGTCTCCTCGAAGCGGCGGTATACACCGCTCCCGTTATCCTCGCGGGCGAAAATGGACAGATGATGCTCGATCTCGCGGCGCGGAACATCCATTTCACAGGTCCAGATATACGATACTGAAGGATCGTCCATTATAAACGGCTGCTCCTCTTCATAGCGGACGAGTGTGTTCGGATGATGCACATCGAACAGGAAGGTGCCTCCAGCCTTGAGTCCGGTAAAGGTGCGGGCAAACACAGAACGGATCTCCTGCTCCTCCAGCACATAATTCAGACAATCGCAAAAGGAAATTACGGCATCCACCGGCTCCGGCAGCTCCCATTCCGTCATGTTCTGGCGGACCCAGCGCACACTGCCCTCGCGCAGGAACCGGCGCCCCTGCGGATGCCGCTCCATCTTCATCTGAGCCACGGACAGCATATCGGAAGATAAGTCAATTCCGGTCATGTGGTACCCTGCTGCGGCAAGCGGGATCGTAATGCTCCCGGTTCCGCAGCCCAGCTCAGCAACGGTAAGCGGCTTGCCGTATTTGCTCCATGCCGTCTCCGCGAAGGCAAGCCAATCCGGATACGGCATATCCGCCATAAGCTCATCGTACACATAAGCAAATTTCCCATAGGAAGACACTGGCGTACACCGCTTTCTATACAAGCATTTAATTTACAGACTTTTCGTTATTCCTCGCCCTGCTCTGGAGCGGTTTCATCCTCTTCCTTGCGGGCAAGGTACGTCCAGTTCTCCTTCTGGGTCACGATGCCTTCCTTCATCAGCTTACCCAGCGCACGCTTGAACGCCGACTTGCTGATGCCGAAACGCTGCTTAATAATCTCCGGTGGCGTGGCATCCGAATAAGGCATCGCTCCGCCCGGACGTCCCTGCAAAAAGTCCAGCAGCGCCGCTGAATCGACATCCCGGCCGATTTCCTTACGCTGGGACATGGACAGATTCACACGGCCGTCTTCGCGGATATGCGACACCCGGGCCTCGAACTCCTCACCCAGCCGCAGCAGGCGGCTGCGTTCGGAGGAGTGGACCATCCCAATGATCCCAAAGCCCAGCACTCCGCCGTCCACCAGCACAAAGGTCCCCATTTGCAGCGGCTTGTACACTCTGGCCTTAACCATCTGGCCCATCCACGAGGAAGGTGCAGGCAACGCAAGCGGAGCAAGCTCCTGCTCTCCGGCCAGCTTGGCGCGAAGGCGTCCCTGCTTGTCATGCTCCATAATGACAAACACCCTGTCCCCAACCTGCGGACGCAGCTCTATAAGCTCCGGCAGTTCACGGATCGGCAGCAGCAGTTGGCGTCCAAGCCCCATTTCCAGGAAGCAGCCGAGACGCGGATGAATGTCCGCCACTTCCAGCAAAGCCATTTCCCCCAAAGTCAGAAGCGGCTTCTTCATCGTGGCCGCCAGGCGGTCCTCCGTATCGAAGAAGATAAACACCTCAACCTTGGACCCGATCTTAGGCTTGCTGCCAACCAGTTCCGTGTAATGCAGCATAACATCCTGGTCCCCTGCGCCCAGGAAATAGCCATAAGGAGATACCTCCCGCAAGACCTCCAGCGTAACTGTAGTTCCGGCAATCAGACTCATACCGTCTCCACAACCTTGGCGTCGGACCACAGGCGCTCAATATTGTAATAATCGCGTTCGTCGCGGTGGAAGACATGCACGATAACGTCTCCAAGATCCATCAGCACCCAGCGTGCGGCATCCATTCCTTCAATGCCGCGGACCATGCCGCCGGCTTCATGAACGACCTTGCGAACCTCGGTGACAATCGCTTGCACCTGGGTATCGGAATTCCCGTGACAGATGACGAAATAGTCACTAATAGGCGACACGCTGCGCAGGTCCAGCGCAACCACGTTCATTGCTTTTTTATCTTCTACGGCTTTGAGGGCCAATTGCAGGAGCTTGCCTGATTCTACACTCATCTTTTATCCTCCAATATTCTTACTAGGTCATTGCGGGCCAGTACCGTTAACGGAAACACAATCCTGCGCTTCTGCAGCAGCAGACTGATCGTGGAGTCAAACCCGGCGACCAGACCTTCCTCCAGACTTACCTTCGCCTTCTTGCGTATATCATCCACCCCGGGAAAATCCCGCCCCGGCTCAATATAATCGGCCAGGCAGACTATTTTCTCCAGCAGGCTCATGTTCTCGCGTCCTGAGGTATGGAATTTGATCGCCCCCAGCACCCCGGGATCGGTTATTCCATATTCCTTCTCAGCAACAAAAGCGCCTACCTCGGCATGCCAGAGCTGCTTGTCATACTTCAAGAGTTCCGCCGACAATCCATTCTGCTCAATGATCTCCTTCATTGTCTCCACCGGCCAATACTTGGCCACATCATGCAGGATTGCCGCCGTTTCCGCACGAACCGGATCTCCGCCGTAACGCTCTGCCAGCTTCACTGACGACTCCATTACGCCAAGCGTATGCTTCCAGCGTTTCTCGGGCATTTGTGCGGAGACCGATTCAATCAGCGCTTCGCGGGTGAATGCCATACAATCCACTCCTTTGAACATAATCATATACAGCCTCAGGAACCATATAACGGATGGATTTGCCTTCAGCGGCCCGGGCTCTGAGCATCGTTGACGAGATATCCACCAGCGGCATATCCGCCAGCAGAACCTTCTCCGCAATAAAGCCGGGAAGCGCCGCAAGATCCAGCGGAGTACCCGGACGTCCCACACCGATGAAGGTCAGACGCCGCACCAGCTCCTCAATCCCATGCCATTTCGGCAAATACTGCACCATGTCCGCACCGATGATGAAGAAGAATTCATGCTGCGGGAATTTCTCCTGCAGAATAGCGATCGTCTCGAACGTGTAGGATACACCGCCTCTGGCAATTTCGAGATCCAGAATGTCAAAAGCTTCATGGTCCCTGACCGCATCCTGCACCATCGCCAGACGCTCCGCTCCCGTTGCACCGGCTTCATGCTTATGGGGTGGAATATGCGAAGGCATGAACCACACCTCTTCCAGCGCATAGGACTCCCTCGCGGTCTCCGCTGCCATCATATGGCCGATATGAAGAGGATCAAAGGTCCCTCCCATAATTCCGACTCTCAAGAGGTCTACCTCCTCTTATTATCAGGGTAAACTGCCATCTCCCGCAAGCTTGCGGGCTCCGCCTCAGCGCGGCAGCTCGATGGTTTTGTTGTCACGTGATTCCTTGTACAAAATGATCGTCTTGCCGATAACCTGCACCAGTTCAGATCCTGACTGCTCCGCAAGCGCGGCCCCGATTTCCTTCGGATCATCGGCGTTATTGTTCAGTACGCTGATCTTCATCAGCTCACGCTTCTCGATAGCTTCTTCGATGTGGCGGATCAAATGATCGTTGACACCGCCCTTGCCGACTTGAAACACGGCGTCGAGATGATGTGCCAAAGAGCGAAGATAGCGTTTTTGTTTTCCAGTTAACATAAATGAACAAACTCCTTAATTAACATAATATAATTGCTTTGTATTTATTCAGCGCTGCCGCCCAGGCAATCCAGTATGGTCTGACGCATAATGTCCACCGGTGCTGTCCGTCCGGTCCAGTACTCAAGTGCATAAGCGCCCTGGTAGACGAACATGCCCAGCCCGCCGTGTATCCGGCAGCCTCGCTTAAGGCTCTCCGACAGCAGCCGGGTTCGCAACGGATTATATATCAAATCGCTCACGATTATACCGGCAGGCAGCAATCCGGGATCAATCGGCGTTTCATCTATATGGGGGTACATGCCTACGGAGGTTGTATTGATTACAATATCCATTCCTCCGATATGTTCACCAATCTCGTTCATGCCAATTCCGCTGGCCTTCTCTTTGCCGCGGCATGCCTCAGCCAGTTCCTTCGCCTTGTCCGCAGTCCGGTTGGCGATAAGCACTGCGGAAGGATTCTCCTGCAGCAATGCGGTGACAATCCCTCTTGCCGCCCCTCCGGCGCCAATGACCAGTATGCGGGCCCCGGACAAGTCCGGTGCGGCTTCTGCTTTGAGGGAACGGACATATCCGATACCATCCGTATTGAATCCTGTAAGAATGCCATTGTCGTTGACAATTGTATTGACCGCGCCGACGGCAACCGCACTTTCATCCAGTTTGTCCAGGTACTCCATCACCGCAACCTTATGCGGGATCGTAACGTTCACTCCACGGAACCCTAGTGTGCGTATCGCGCTCAGCGCTTGACTGAGCTGGTCCGGCGCAATATGCAGCGGGACATAGGCTCCCGGGATGCCCAGCGCTTTCAGCGCCGCTCCGTGCATAAGGGGGGATTTGGATTGGGCGATGGGATCACCCATTACCCCCAGCAGAATATCCTTATTCATGTCATTGCCATTTGCGCTTGTCACAGCTTCGCCGCCCTCCTAAGATCAGATCAGCGACGGACGGGTCAGCACCTTGACCCCGCGCGGAACATGGACCGCCACTACCGCACCTTCGCTTCCGTTCACCTTGATCCAGCCCAGACCCGAGATGGACAGATCGGTCTGGCTGTTCCGGCCAATACGGAATTCATGGCGCTGCCACTGCGGGAGCTTGTCCATATCAGCGGTTCCCGGAGGAGACAGCAGCTCGCCGCGGTGCTCCTGATACAGCGAATCCGCCCGTTCCAGCTTCGTGCGGTGAATCTTCAGCGTGCCGCTGATATAGCAGGTGAAGGACTGCCGTGCCCCCTGCACAAAATCAAACCGTCCCAATCCGCCGAAGAACAGCGACTGGCCTTCGTTCAACTGGTATGCCGCCGGCTTCAGCGGATTCTCCGGCATTACCGCCCCCAGATCCTTGCGCTCCACCAGCTCGCTGTAACGCCAAGGATACACAATGCCCGGCGTATCAATAATATAGTGGCCGTCATCCAGCGGAATCTTCACCATATCCAGGGTCGTCCCCGGATAACGCGAAGTTGTAAGCTCCTCCTCCAGATCGCTGTAGTCGGAGATCAGGCGGTTAATCAGGGTGGACTTGCCCACATTGGTAGCGCCTACGACATAGACATCGCGTTGTCCGCGCAGCTCGCTCACCGCTTCCAGCAGGCGGTCAAAGCCCTGATTGCGTTTTGCGCTGCATAGCACAATTTCCGCCGTCCGCAGGCCGTGCTCCTTGCAGCGCTGCTGCATCCAGTTCCGCAGCTTGTTCCAGTTCGTCACCTTCGGCAGCAAATCTACTTTGTTCACTGCGAGAATAACCGGGTTATTGCCGACAAACCGCTGCAAGCCTGAAATCAGGCTGCCTTCAAAGTCAAAAAGATCGACAATATGAATCACAAGCGCATTCTTCTCCCCTACTCCGCTCAGCAAACGAAGAAATTCATCCTGATCCACGGAAACCGAAGAAGCTTCATTGTAATTCTTAATGCGGAAACAGCGCTGGCAAATGACGGGCTCCCGTTCAAAGGCAACCTCCGGGATGTAGCCCGGAAGCTCCTTGTCCGCGGTCTGCAGCTTGATGCCGCAGCCGCTGCAGTTCACAGGGCGCTGATCCTCTTTCGTTTGATTCATTTAAATTTATCCTCCTCATGCCACAATCCTTGCTTGCGAAGCCTTGTCAGAGCGATCCGCTCTACCCGGCGGTTGATTCTTGTACCGATGCCTTCATCCTTGACGGAGATGGGCAGCACAAGCACCGTATATAGTCCCAGCCTGTTGCCGCCGAATATATCGGTAAGCATCTGGTCGCCGACCACAATCGTCTGCTCGGGTGTAAGCCCCATCTGCTTCATCGCCTTTAGAAACGGAGTGCTCTTCGGCTTGCGGGCCTGATGCACATATTCAATATTAAGCGGCACGGCAAAGCGTGACACCCGGTTCATGTTGTTGTTCGACACGATGATCAGCTTGAAGCCAAGCTCCTTCACCTTCTTGAACCACAAAATCAGCTCCGGGGTAGCCAGAGGCGCTTTGGCGCCGACCAGCGTATTATCCAGATCCGTGATGATGCCCCGGTATCCGCGGGCGTACAGCTCCTCGAGAGCAATATCAAATACCGTATTCACCCGGAGTTTGGGCATTAATCTTTCAAACAATACGTTCACCTCGATTTCATACGACAAACTATATCATACTCTATGCGCTTCGCAAATGAACCGGCTGCCTGTATTTTTTGCTGCATAGCTTTATTTGCCGGACTTTATGCTCTGGCGAAGCCGCAAAGCTTCAGTATACACGCTGCGCCAGTCTTTGTCTTCAACAACCTCCGGGCTGTATTTGGCCCGTTCGAACATTTCAAGCAGCGCCGAGAGATTGCCGGCAGAAGCCGGACGCTCCTGTCTCCAGCGGTCCACAGATTCGCGCAGCGTTTCATGCTCTTCCTTCAGCATGCCCTTCCTGCGGGCATACCTTACCCAGCGCGCCGTTTCCGCCTCAACTTTTTGCACCGGCGACAAAGGCTGGCCGTAGCGCAGCCGCGCAAGGATGAAACGAAGGCTCATCCGGTAGTGCCAGAGCAGGAAGCCGAGCCATGACAGCAGCACAGCCGAAGCTGCCGCCACTATCCAGGCTCCCATATGAAATCCCTGCTCCTGCGTACCCTTATTCACATCAGCTTGCTCCGGCTTGGTCTCTTCTTCCGGAACGGCCGCATTCTCCGGCGTTGTCTCCTGGCTCTGCGTCAGCAGAGGCGTATTGAAGCCCGGCGTAGCCTCAACCGGAATCCAGCCGTACTCTCCGAAATAAACCTCAGCCCAGGAATGGGCATCCGCATTCGTAATCGTATAGTTATTGTTAAGCATAGCAGCTCCCTGCTGCATGGCGATATTGTCGGGAAGCTCTGCTTGCTCGCCTGGCGCATAACCCTTGACCCAGCGGGCCGGAATATCCAGGGAGCGGGCCATCGTAACCAGCGCAGTGGAATAGTAATCACAATACCCTTCCATAACCTCGAACAGGAAGCTTTCCACGAAATCCTTGCTTTTGCGGCGCGAGAGGTCCGGCTGATTGGTATAGGGAAAGGTTTGCTGCAAATACTGCTGTAAAAGCGATATTTTCTCATAAGGCGTCTTTCCCTGGGACGTTACCTCCTGCGCCAGAGCTCTAACCCGCTCCGGGAACTTTTGCGGCAGTTGGAGATACTGGTCGTCAATTTCTTCCCGGCCGTACAGTTGTTCATAGGTCATCTTGTTCAGTTCGTCCACGGGAACAACGGGGACCTGCGAGGTCAGCACATATTCCCGGGGATAAGCTGTGTTCCATAACAGCTCGCTGCCTTCGCTTCTCCAGAAGAGGCCGCTGCCGGCAGCTTCGCCATTGATGGAGTTCACGGTTGAAATCGAATATCCGCCGAATAGGACCGGATACGAATTGTTCCCCAGCAGCTTCACGCTGATCTTCAGCTCCCGGGTCTCTACTTTGGATGCAACCTTCTGCTCCAGCAGTTGACCCACCTGAGCCCCCACAAACGGCCCCCGTTTGATGGTGTCATCATCAATCCAGCCTGAGCCTGAATACATGCTGCGGGTCTCCCCGCGCATATAAGTCCGCATATCCGAATTAACGGTCATAATCGGGGAATAATCAAAGTTGAAGCCCCCGCCCAGATTATTGTCATCCGTACTGTAGCCGGAGGTTGTGCCCCCCGAGGAAGTTGTACTGGTCCCGCTGTCGGCCACGCCGGAGGTACCGGAGGCGGTACCTCCGCCCCCGCCCCCCTTCCATTCCTGCCATGCGGTATAGGGATCAGTCAGCGTCGGACGCACTTCGGGCATGTTCACGCCGGTAATAATCACAAGGGAAAAAATAATAGCAACATTAACTGCCACCTTGAGCGGATACTTCAGCAGATAGGTCCAGCCCCGGGGATAATGCAACTGGAAGCTGCGCAGATGCTGGGTCACGAGCCAGCCCATGCCGGCAAATACCGTCCAGGCTACTTCCCGCCAAAGAATTGAAGTAGTAAAAGAGTCCAGCGCCGCAAACGCGGCAATATTCATACCAATAAACATTAGAATCCGCGGTTTCGAGGTCACCCACCAGGATGACAGCAACAGCAGAACGAGTGCCCCAAGGGCAAACCAGATATACGGTGTCATATTGGAGAGCATCTCCTGCACCCGGTCGCGTAACGTCTGCAGCCAAGGATTAGGGACGTAGCCCCCATAATGAAGCACCATGCGGTAGGTCAGATAGACCGCTGCCGCGGCTTCGAGAAGCAGGCGATAGATCAGTTTTACGGGTAAAAGGATTTCAATGACCGCTGCCACCGCCAGTGTAAGCAGAACTGCTGAAGTAGTCTCCTCAAGCCAGAAGGGCTCTGTGTACGAGACCCACTGCAGGGCTATAACCATTAGCCACAGCAGGCCGAAAGAATGGTGCCAGGATGATTTAATGCCATTCCACCAGCGTATCATTTCCGTTTGTCACCTCCAAGCACCGCAGGGAGCTCTTGGAGCGAATTCACGCTGCAGCCTGTAACACCGCGTGATTTCAGCACATCCAGCCACTCCTGAGTGCGGTTCTTCGCTGCTGAACCCTGTACATGAATCTGGGAGGGAGTCATTCCGCGGCTCTCCGCCCAGCGCAGCACCTCCAGCACGGGCTGGCCGGTCTGCGGACTGATCAATACAAAATACGAGCCTTTGGGGAGCATACGGTGCACCTTCTCCAATCTGGATATAAGCGGTCCCCGGCCTTCGGCGTTGATGTCAATCAGATATTGGTTCATCTTCTGGCGTTCCGCTCCGCTCTCAGCCGGGCTGAATACCTTGGTGTTCTTGTCCAGACAGCACAGGCCGATGCCGATCCGCTCACGGATGCCGAATCCCAGCAGCGAGGACGCAATCGAAACCGCCAGCTCGAATTGGCTGGAACTGGCATAGGCCGCAGCGCTCCCGTCCAGGATCAGCATTGTTTTGGGAACGGACTCATGCTCGAACTCCTTCGACTTCCAGTCGCCTGTCTTGGCGGTTGCGTTCCAATGAATACGGGACATCCGGTCGCCGTAGACGTACTCGCGGACCCCGTTGATCTGGGTCGTCTCCCGCCGCGACGGAACCAGTGACGCCTGAGGTCCGGCCAGCCGCGCCCTCCGCTCATAGAGCTGCCAGCGCGGCACGAACACCGCGCGGGGCAGCACACGGAACTGTCCCTCTGCCAGAAAGGTTCCCTTATGCTCCACAAGTCCGAAGATATCCTCGGCAAGGATATCCGTTCCCTCGAAGGTATAACGACCACGTTCCAGGGCAGGAGTCTGGAACAGCAGCTCTCCCCTCCCCTTCAGGCTGGGAACCAGACTCTCCTCGAATACCCAGGATTCGCCGTTATGGCGTTTCAGAATTTCTCTGACTACTACGTACGGCAACGGCAGGAAGCCCGGAATCGTGATGTTCAGCTTCACCCGCAGATATCCGCCCGCATATATTAAATCAGGCTTGTCCTGCTCAGAGGAAAGGCTGCGTGTGCCTTTGGCCCGGCGTACCCCGCCCAGACCCCCGATAATTAGGTACAGCAGCAATACAGTAACCATAATAAACAGCATGAAGGAGGTTTTGCCGCCCTGAAAAAGCACATACAGCAGTGTAATGCCCCAAATTGCGAGTATACCGGCGAACTTCCTGGGCTGGATGACAGCCGCCGCCTCAGACAGATAGCTTTTCATGTTACTGCCTCATCGTGACTGGTACGTGAATACTCTGAAGCAGCTTCTGCAGCAGCGAATCCACACTAACGTTGTCCAGACGCGATTCCGGCCGCAGCAGAATGCGGTGCCCCAGGGCATAGGGTGTCAGAATCTTCACATCATCGGGCAGCACATAATCACGCTCCTGCAGGAAAGCATACGCTTTACAGGCCATCATGAACGACAAGGAGGCCCGGGGACTTGCCCCCAGCAGCACCAGCGGATGCTCCCGGGTCTGGCGCACCACATCCAGCAAATAGTTCAGGACCGGATCGCTGATATAGACAGAACGGATTTCCTCCTGAATGGCAGCAATCTGCTCCATGCCCGTCACGGGAGACAGCCTGTCCACCGGCTGGCCCTCCTGATGGCTCAGGAGCAGACTCTTCTCGGTTTCGCTATCCGGGTAGCCAAGGCTGATCCGCAGCATGAAGCGGTCAAGCTGGGCTTCGGGCAGCGTGTAGGTACCCTCGAAATCAATCGGATTCTGCGTCGCACAGAGCATAAACGGATGCGGAAGCGGATAGGTCTCGCCATCCACCGTTACATTCCGCTCCTCCATGACCTCCAGCAGCGCAGACTGCGTTTTGGTTGTGGCCCGGTTAATCTCATCGGCAAGCAGAATATTTGTCATGACCGGACCCGGGCGGAAATGAAACATTTCATCGCGCGGATGATAGACGGACACACCGGTAATATCGCTTGGCAGAATATCGGGATTGCACTGAATCCGGCGGTATTCCCCGGACATGGATCTGGACAGCGCCCGTATCAGTTGGGTTTTGCCCGTCCCCGGCACATCCTCAATCAGGACATGACCGCCGGCAAGGAGAGCGGTAAGGAGCAGCTCTATTTCAAATGTTTTACCTAGAATGCAGGATTCAAGATTATTGCGGACAGCGTTCATAATTTGCATGGATTCTTGACGTACGGGCATATAGGGTGAACCTCCTATGTCAGAATAAGCAGAATAATTATATTTTACATGATCAGAGACCCCAAAGTACATTTTTATGGAAGTCAACTTCCTCTGAAACTATTTAAAAGCAAAAAAAGCCATAAATGGCTTTTCCCCCGAATCATTCAGACTTGTGGCACAATGTGCCCAACTGCTGCTCAACGATCTCCTCAAGCTGCTCCGGAGAGAGCCGGCCCGGCTGCATAAGCTGATGATAAGCAAGTCCGTCTACCAGGGCATACAGCTTCTCCGCTTCCAGCTCCGCCTTTATTCCCGCTCTGGCCAGGCCGCTGTCGATCAGTGTCTGAACAACATCCCGCGAGGCCTTATACAGCTTCTTTTGCATTTCACTGGATAGCTGCTGTAGCTCCGGATGGACTAACGCTTTGGAGTTAAAGGCAAACCAGACCTCCATTTCTTTGATTCTGTCCTCATTAACCGGCAAAAACTGCAATAATGCGTTCTTTAAATCCTCCAGCAAAGGCCCCTCGAAGGTCATTTCCTGAACCCGCTGCTCTATACGCTCCACGTACAGATTCATACAGAAGGCAAACAGCTCCACCTGCGAGCTGAAATAATGACGCATGGAGCCGACAGACAGCCCGGTCTCCTTGGCGATATTGCGGACAGTAGCCTGTTCAAGACCGGATTCCTGAATGATCCGCAGTGCGGCTTCCGCGACGATAAGTCTCTGTTTATCATGATCAACAATTTTTGGCATGGTTCCATTATACCTGATTTTATTTTTATAATACATCGTGCTATAATGATTTTTATAATACAATGTACCAAATAAAGAAGGAGATTAGACAACAATGAATGCAGCGTACCCAGAAGTGCCAAGGAAACAAGCTTCCCCCGTCAAAAGAAAGATTCAACGGATCTTACTCACCCTGCTGTTCGCAATTGCCCTCATTCTCACTTCCGGCTTCTTCTATGAATGGATTGCCTCCAAGCAAGCCGCTCAGGATTATCCGCCTCCCGGCAAGCTGGTGGATGTGGGCGGTTACCGGCTCCATATCAATCAGGCGGGTACCGGTTCACCTGCCATTATTCTTGAAGCGGGCAGCGGGGAGACCAGCCTCTCCTGGCGTGACATCCCGCAGGAGCTGGCCAAATTCGCCACGGTAGTCAGCTATGACCGGGCAGGTTATGCCTGGAGCGAGGCAGCCACCGTGGAAAGAACGGGAAGCAATATTGTGAACGAGCTGCATGCTGCACTTGAACATGAAGGAATTAAAGGTCCTTATCTGCTGGTAGGCCATTCTCTCGGCGGAATGTACGTCCGGTTGTTCGCACAGACCTACCCCGATGAGGTGAGCGGACTTGTTCTGATTGACGCAAGACCGGAAAATGATGAACGGGACACGAAGGAAATTCTGGAGCAGGAGAAATTCAGCGGCAATCCGCCCGCAGCTCTGCTGAGTCTGCTGAAGAACTCAGGCGCTTTAAGGCTGTTCCGCAATCAGCTTCTGGAAGGGCTAGTGGCCAAGGAGGACCGCGAGGAATTTATCAATGTTATTGCCAAATCAAGCTTTTTTACAGCGAAAGAAGAAGAAGCCAAGCTGGCCTCATCGACAGAGGATGCCATCCGCGGTCAACATTTAGGCGATCTTCCCGTAAAAGTTATTGCCCGCGGACTTTCTCAGGACTATCCATCCGTAGGCATCTCCGCCGAAAGCGGCAGCAAGCTGGAGGCCATCTGGCAGGCCGGCCAAAGAGAGATGCTTAAGATTTCAAGCAACAGCGAGCTGATTGTCGCGAAGCAAAGCGGCCACATGGTTATTCATGATGAGCCGGAGCTGGTGATCAAGACCATCCGCGCATTAGCACAGCCTTAATCCAAGCAGCATCCGGCTTATCTGGAGTTTTCTTCTATTTAAGTTGAACTTAGGATTTTCATATTGGGGTCTGGCCGTAACTGCGGGAAATGTTTGGACTTCCGGCCGCACTCCTACCTTTTTTATGATGTTTTTAAGTTCAGCTTAAATAGGTTTACTTTGCTTTTTCAGAGACAAGCTCGTTCAAGCTGACAATCAGGCTTTCAAGCTGCTTGAAGCTCTCCACCATATGATGGGTCATATGGCGCTGCTCCTCCACACCAGCCAGAATCTCTTCCGTGGCGGCGCTGGATTGCTCCGTAACACTGGAGAATTCCGTGATTTCGGTAACGATTTTCTCGGAGAAATGCTTCATACCCGATGAGCTTTGCTCCACATCCCCGGCCTGCGCCAGCACCTTGTGGGCATTGGACTGGATGGACTTGAACGTTTGCTCAGTATTTTGCACAGATTCGGTACCGATCTGAAGAATGTCACGGCTGTGTTCAAACTGCGCAATGATTTTTTCTGTCTCCTGCTGCAGACTGCCCAGCACCTCACTGATCGAGTCGGCCGTCTGCCCGGAGTTCTCGGCAAGCTTGCGGACCTCTCCCGCTACGACGGCAAACCCTCTGCCATGCTCTCCAGCGCGGGCCGCTTCAATAGAAGCATTCAATGCCAGCAGATTGGTCTGCCGCGAGATTTGTGTAATTCCCTCCAGCATTTCATGCATATCACGACTGCGCTTAGAGAACTCCTGCATCTGCTGCGAGGTGCTGTCCATCACTTCCTGCAGCTCGGCAAATTGCCCCGTCAGTATGGAGATATTCCCGCTTCCCGCTTCGCTGGCTCCCGCCGTTTCCGCAGACAACAGCTTCATCTCCTGCGAATAGCCCGCCACATCCCGGATGTGCTGATCCGATACCGAGATTGATTCCGTAATGTCCGCAATGCTGCTTGCCTGGTATTCAATGCCTTTGGACACCTCCTGGAAGCCGATGACTACTTCACTTGTGATGGCTTCCACCATCTCTACTTCTTCTTTGAAATTGCCCGTAAAGGCAAACAGGCCGTCCACTGCCGTTTTTACACGGTTCAAAAGATACTCGACCTGCTCGCCGGAAGCCTCCACCTTATTGCGATGCTGCTCAATTTGAAGAAACAATTTGCGGTTCAGCAAGGATACACCCAGCAATACGGCGCTGATCATAACAAACACGACCAGTAAATCTACATAGTCCAACAAGGTTGAAGCAGCGCCGGTTCCCGAATGCCCCATTTGAAGCTGAACAAATATATTGATAGCATTCGCAACAGCCGCGGCCGCAAAATATTCATAGCTCGGGTAAAAAAGCAGTATCGAGCAGAGCAGGACCGCTACTGGAATACTAACAGTCTCCAAGTTCAAATAAACCGATAATAATGTAAGAATGCCGGTGAACACCCACGGAATGACACGGACTCCCTTCTTCTTCAGGTTAAGCACAGTTAAAACAGCGTTAAGCGGAATTGCAACCGCACTGGTTGTCCACAAATCCGGTTCTTGAAAGGCCAGTATCACGCCAATCGCGGCCACAGCCCAGAAGACGCTGATAATAATCTTGTTTCGCATCCAAATAATTTCTGTCAGTCTTTGATTTTGCACTCTCGCACTTCCCCCGTCATAGTATATGAAACCTATTTTCTCACTTCTATATCGTCATTATTCGACAGGTTTTTAACAATAATTAAGTTTATTTTATTTTTAAACCTAATATTTCAACGAGAAATAAAGGGATGATTTATGGCGTAAAACAGATAAATCCTTATATTTTAAAAAAAGCCGCCTGACGGCGGCCTTCTTAATGAAACATACAGCGCAGCGGGACCGCTGCTTCTAGCCCTTGGGACGCACAACGAGTGCCGCCAGGAACGAGAACACAATAGCGGACGAAATTCCCGCACTGGTCACGTCAAAAATCCCTGTGACTACTCCAATCCAGCCGTCACGCTGCAGTTCGGTCAGCGCTCCGTGCACGAGGGAATTCCCGAAGCTCGTAATCGGGATGCTGGCGCCGGCGCCGGCAAATTTCACCAGCGGATCATATAGCCCGAAAGCGTCGGCAATCGCTCCCAGCACTACAAGCGTACTCATGGTATGGGCGGGTGTCAGCGCCAGCACATCAAACATCAACTGGCCGATGACACATATGGCCCCCCCGACCAGAAAGGCCCATAAATAAATCATGCCCCCTCACCTCCCATCTCCAGGGCCACGGCGTGAGCCACGCACGGAATGGTCTCCCCCTGCTGGTAAGACAAGGGTGACAGCAAAGCTCCGGTGGCGACCACCAGCACCCGCTTCAGTTCACCTTTCTTCATCCGCTTGAGAATATGCCCGTACGTCACTGTCGCAGAGCAGCCGCAGCCGCTCCCTCCGGCGATTACGAACTTCTGCTTATTAAGATCATAGATCAGCAGACCGCAGTCATGGAACGTTGTCTGCTCCATCGGAATGCCTTCCTTAGCTAACAGCTCCTTGGCAATCGGCAGGCCCACAGAAGCAAGGTCTCCGGTTACAATTAAATCGTAATATCCGGGAGATAAGCCCGTATCGCGGAAATGAGCGGTTATGGTATCCGCAGCCGCCGGAGCCATTGCAGCACCCATGTTAAAAGGGTCTTTAAGCCCAAGATCCATAATTCGGCCCATTGTCGCCATGACAACATGCGGTCCCTCCGAGGAGCCGTCATTACGTCCGACCACGGCGCATCCCGAGCCGGTCACAGTATATTGGGCGGTTGGAGGCTTCTGGGAGCCATATTCGGTTGGATAGCGAAACTGCTTCTCTACCGTACAGTTATGGCTGGACGTTCCCGCAAGCACATATTTGCCGCCGCCGGAATCCACGATCATCGAAGCGATAGCAAGACTCTCCATCGAAGTGGAGCAGGCTCCGAATACCCCCAAATAAGGCACACCCAATTGTCTGGCGGCGAAGGAGCTGCTGATAATCTGGTTCATCAAATCACCGCCGACAAAAAACTCCAGATTCTCCTCCTCCACCGCCGCATTGATCAGCGCGAGCTTTGCGGCTTTTTCGAAAAGAGCGCGCTCAGCCTTCTCCCACGTCTTCTCATCCATTTTCAATGAATCGTAAATAAAATCAAAATCGGAGGTCAGGGGCCCTTCCCCCTCCTCCGGCCCTACAACCGCAGATGAGCCGAGAATAACAGGGCGGGTCGTGTACTGCCAGGTCTGGCTGCCAAGCTGCTTCATAATTTAATGCGCACCTCCCCAGCCCATGATGGCAGACACAACGCCAACGACAAAAGCGGCAACCACCCCGAATACAATAACAGAGCCGGCCAGCTTGAACATATTCCCGCCGACTCCGAGCACCAGCCCTTCCGCACGGTGTTCGAGCGCTGCGGAGCACATGCTGTTGGCAAAGCCCGTAACGGGAACCGCAGTGCCTGCACCGCACCATTGAGCGATTTTGTCGTATACGCCAAAGCTGGTCAGGATCACGGAAATCAGGATCATCACGGCAACCGTCGGGCTTGCAGCTTGTTTGGAGGTCATATTAAAAATTGCCATAAAGGCCTCCTGGACACCTTGTCCGATCACACAGATCAGACCGCCCGACAGAAAAGCCCGGACACAGTTCTTGAATACAGGGCGGGAAGGGACGTAAGGCTTGGACAAATCTTCATAATCCTTCGGAGTCAAGGTGTCAAGCCGAAGCTTGACACCCGACTTTTTAGTTTTTGACGGCAAACGGGAACACCTCCTGAACAGGATGGGAAAGAGCCTCAAGCCTGTGCTTCAGCACAGATTGGTTCCCTTTCGGATTACTTTGTTAAAAGTTAATCTTATTGTTTGCCGTATGCCGCCGTGTTATGTCTCCCCCAGCTCAGGAAAAATACAGCAGTACAAAGATCAGCAGCAAGAACAGAACGATAATAAGCACAGCTTCCTGCTCCCGGCTGTACCGGCGGCGGTATCTCTGCATTCTGCGGACATGCACACTTCTGGAGAAGCCGTGTATTCCCGTCTTGGGCATGCTTTCTGCTCCCCTCATTCGCTTCGCTTCCTTTCCAGAGCCCCTGCAAGCAGGGCCACTATTGCATAGTATTCGCAGAGGTAGTGCCCAGTGTTCATTTTGCACCGGAATCATGGACAAGCAGGGCGACAATGTTCATACTAGTTGTTAGTAAAGGAGAGATATGTAAATGAATCCAGAAACACTCGACCTGTTCAAAACATTGACTGAATTCCCCTCAGCCCCTGGCTTCGAGCGCGAATTGCGTGCATACTTCAAGGATGCCTTGTCCCCTTACACCGATGAATTCGTACAAGACCGGCTGGGCAGCCTGTTCGGCGTGCTGCGCGGTGAAGACAATGGACCGAAGATTATGGTAGCCGGACATTTTGATGAAGTCGGATTTATGGTTACCGGCATTACGGACACTGGCATGATCCGGTTCCAGCCGCTGGGCGGCTGGCTTGGGGCAGCCGTTGCCTCACAACGGCTGCAGATCATCACGCCCAAAGGAACGCTCACCGGCGTTGTCGGCAGCACCCCCATTCATCTGATGAGCGACGAAGAGCGGAAACAGCCAAGCGACATCCGCAAAATGTACATTGACATCGGTGCGGACAGCCGTGAAGAAGCGCAAAGCTTCGGTGTGGCTCCGGGGCAGCAGATTGTGCCGATCTGCCCGTTCACCCCGCTGGCCAATCCGAAGAAGATTATGGCCAAGGCCTGGGACAACCGCTATGGCGTTGGACTCGCCATTGAGCTGGTTAAGGCGCTGCACGGCAAAAAATTGCCGAACACCGTCTTCGCCGGGGCTACCGTGCAGGAGGAAGTAGGAACACGCGGCGCGAAGACGTCGGCAAATCTGCTGCAGCCGGATATTTTCTTCGGCCTTGATGCCAGCGCCGCCGCCGACATGACCGGTGACCGCCAGGCCTTCGGCCATCTCGGTCAGGGTGCTCTGCTGCGCATCTTCGATCCGACGATGATCACTCACCGGGGACTGATCGAATATGTGCAGGATACGGCAGAGACCCACAAGATCAAATATCAGTATTTCGTCTCCCAGGGCGGGACGGATGCCGCCGCCGTGCATGTCAGCGGTATCGGCGTGCCGTCCGCAGTGATCGGCATCTGCTCGCGCTACATCCATACAGCCACCTCCATCATCCACAGCGATGATTATGCCGCTGCGAAGGAGCTGCTGATCAAGCTGGTGGAAGGGCTGGACCGCACCACCCTGCAGACGATACTGGAGAACAGCTAGACCCGGCTGCTGTACTCTTTGGAAGAAAAACGGGCGGATCAGGAATATACTTCCCGGTCCGCCCGTTTTTTATTGTGTTTGTAGTCCCTGCTTCTTTTTAAATATGAACGCCGTTGTTCTGAATCGTATCCTGATACCAATAGAAGCTGTCTTTCTTCGTTCTTGCCAGCGTAGTATAATCCACATGAATCAGACCGAAACGCATGGTGTAGCCATAAGCCCATTCAAAATTATCCATCAGCGACCAGGAATAATAGCCTTTGACCGGAATGCCCGAAGTTATGCAGCGCTCCAGTTGAATCAGATGCTTATGAATAAAATCAATCCGCTTCTGGTCCGCCACCACACCGTCCACCGGTCCGTCATTATAGCAGGCGCCATTCTCCGTAATATAAATCGGGATATCTCCATACAATTCATGAATGCGGCTGAGAACAGTGTAGAAGCCCTGCGGGTAGATCGGCCAGCCAATGTCCGTATGCTCGTACCCCACGTCAACTGTGCTAAGCTGCATCAATCCGGCTTCGCTGTCGTGGCGGGCCACAGTTCCGTTATAGTAGTTGATGCCCAGAATATCAATCGGCTCGCTGATCAGCGCCATGTCGCCTTCCTCTATATGCAGCTTCGCTCCGGCCGCCTCGAACCATTCCACCAGGAAGGACGGGTATTCGCCTTTGAATACCGGGTCCATGAACCATTCCAGGAACCAGCCGGTCTGCCGTCTGCAGGCTTCGATATCCTCCTGGCGGGTGCTGTATGGCTCCATCCAGGTCACATTCGGCGCGTAGCCGATTACGCCGTCAATCCCCAGCTCTCTGAATTTTCGTACCGCTCTGCCGTGGGCCACCATCAGGTGATGCGCTACGTCGAGGGCAGTCTGCAAATCTTTTTTGCCCGGGGCATGTTCGCCGTAGTAGTAAGAGAGAAAAGACGCGCACCAAGGCTCGTTTATCGTGTACCATTGTTTGATTTTGCCATGAAAGGCTCTGAACACCGTCTCGCAATATCCTTCAAAAGCATCAATGGTGCTGCGGTTGCTCCAGCCGCCCTGATCCTCCAGCGCCTGCGGCAAATCCCAATGGTAGAGCGTGCAGACAGGCTCAATGCCATTCTCCAGCAGCATATTGACGAAATCCTCATAATACGCCAGACCCTTCGGATTCACCTCGCCCGTTCCCTGCGGAAAAATACGCGGCCAGGCGATGGAGAACCGGTATGCCTTGATGCCCAGCTCTTTCATCAGCGCAATATCTTCAGGATAGCGGTGATAGCTGTCGCAAGCGGTATCGCCATTGTCGGCGTTAACAACCTTGCCCGGAATGCGGGAAAAGGTATCCCAGATCGAAAGCCCGCGTCCGTCCTCCTGGTAGGCACCCTCAATTTGATAGGCGGCTGTGGCGGCCCCCCAAGTGAAATCCTGCGGAAATTGAATCTTGGTCATACAATCAGTAACCTCCTGTTAATCTTGTTATTCTTGTTAGCATGAAGTGGAGAGCTTCCGCTGCTGCTGCAAGCCTACAAACATGTTATACAACAATTACTATATTATAAATTGCAAGATGGGACTTGGATACTTAATTTATTTTGTTATTTTATTTTTAGTTATAAAATCAAACTTAATCTAACATTATTGGCATGTCCATAACGGATCAGCAGGAATGCTGATGTTTATCACTCCGCGGCCGTTCCGGACCAAAATAAAAGGGCCGCCCCCGCGATGGGACAGCCCCTTCTACCCAAACCAATCTCAAAGCATATCCAGCGGCACCTTCCAGGAAGGCTGCGGAAAAGCATCATCGAGCCTCCAGCATTCCTCATTGCTAAGCCGGATCTTCGCCGCAGCCGCGTTCTCCGCAACATGCCGGCGGGTGGAGGCTTTGGGAATGGCAATCATATTGCCTTCACGGATACTCCAGGCCAGCATAACCTGCAGCGGAGTCGCTCCGTGGTTCCGGGCAATCTCCTGCACCGTTTCATTCTCGGCAAGCCCTTTGCGGAGCGTCCCGGCCTGTGCCAGCGGAGAATAGGCCATAACGGGAATGTTGTGGCTGCGCTGCCAAGGGAGCAGCTCATGCTCAATGCCTCTTGAGCCCAGGTGATAGAGGACCTGATTCGTGGCGCAATGGTCACCGCCAGGGATGTGCATCAGCTCCCGCATATCCTCCGTATCCAGGTTGGATACGCCCCAGCGGGCGATTTTACCGGAGGCTACCAGTTGCTCCATGCCCTCTACCGTCTCTTCAAGAGGAACGTTCCCCCGCCAGTGCAGCAGGTAGAGATCCAGATAATCCGTGCCGAGCCGCTTCAGGCTTGCTTCACAGCTACGGGTGAGCCGTTCTTTTCCCGCATTATGCGGATATACCTTGGAGACGAGAAACACCTCGTTGCGGATTCCCCGGATGGCCTCACCGACCAGCTCCTCGGAGCGCCCTTCCCCATACATTTCGGCGGTATCAATCAGTTGCAATCCTAATTCCACACCCAATCTGAGCGCGGCGATTTCTTCGGTCCGGCTGGCATCGCTGTCACCCATATTCCAGGTTCCCTGCCCGAGTCTCGGCACAGAGGTTCCATCCGGCAAGCGGGTAGCATCAGATATACTGGCATTCATTGGCGAAAGTCTCCTTCTACGATGGATTGGGTAACTTAATATACCTACCATATATACTTACCATGTTGCCTCCTCCGAAACATCGTACAAGTGTCCATTTTTTTAATTTAATTGTGATCACTTATTCCCAAGTCTTTGGACCTTGTTCGCAGCAATACTCATGGACAGCGTTCCGAGCATCAGGCTTCTGCCGCAGGCGAACAGTACATATTTCAACTATTGATCAACTGTCCAGAGACTAGTCCGGGGCTATACCTGTTCATAGATGTTCACCCTAATATCTTGAGGCCCACAGCCGATCCGAGAATCATTACGATACAAATAATCCGCCGTATGTCACGCCCTTCTCCATACAGCAGCATGCCCAGCACCGCTCCCCCGGAAGCGCCGATTCCTGTCCATACCGCATAAGCTGTCCCCATCGGCAGACTTTTCATCGCTTGTGACAGCAGCAGCAGACTGCCTCCGAAGCCCAGCAAGAACAAACTGAAGGTCTTCCAAGTGCGCCCGCTATTCAGCTTGCCGAGCATAGCCACCCCGAACATCTCGAAGCAGCCTGCGGCGATCAGCATTAGCCAAGCCATGTTATGACACCTCCTTCATCCGGGAATCTCCGGTAATAAGCTTGAGGCCAATAACCCCAGTCAGGAGCACCAATATTAGCACCAGCTTAGTCAGCTTGAACGGTTCGCCGAACCACAGCATATCTACAAGGACAGTACCCGCAGTGCCGAGTCCGACAAATACCGAATACACTGTACCTACAGGCAGCCTGGAGCTGGCAACGAAGATGGTATAGAAGCTGATTACAAGCGCCAGCTCCGTGATGATCCACTCCCAGGGAGCGGAAGCATGCTTCAATCCGGTTACCCACGCAACCTCCAGGCAGGCGGCCCCTGCGATTTTCATCCATGTACTGTTGTTCTTCATCTGCAAATCTCCTCCTCTTGTGCAAACAAATAAGCCCGGAAGGCCATCGTCTAATGACGATACCTCCCGGGCTTTTATCCCTCCGTGTAGACACGGAATATTGACTCCGTGCGTTTTCCCTCGGACCTGCCAGCCTGAAAGTGCTGCGGAACCCTAGAAAACTTAAAACAATTATTATGTTACATCGTATGTTAGCAAATTACGGAACGAAAGGCAACCCTTTTGTGGTTCGGGCGCATCCGGAGCTTATTCATTAACATGTCCAAAGCTTATTCATCAGCGCCCTCTGTTGCCGCATGTTCTTCCAGAATCACTAGTCCCCAAGCCGGTAGTTCAAGCTCGTCCCTCGGCGCGACTGTCCGTCCCGATAACAGCTCTTCCGCAGGACCATGCGGATACACAAGGGATTGCGGCGCGTCAGAGTAATTGAAGTAGTAACGCACCTTCCGGTTCTGCTGATTAATGCCTGTCTTGACGATCAGCGGAAAAGCCAGCTCCTGGTCGGCTCCCCATAATCCGGCCTCCTGCACAGCCGACTTCAGGATGCTGTCCGCCATCTTTCTGCCCGTCATGCAGCCGATATAGGTCGCAGTTCCCTGTCCGTAACGGTTACGCGTAACTGCGGCGTACTCGCCCCAGTGCGGGTGATCGTAGCGGAGCAGCACCTCCGCCGTCGTCGGCGTAATCAGCTCCATCCACGACTCCACATGATTGTCTTCTGCGCTGACCGCGGCGTGCTCACTCTTCAGCCGCACCTCATGCGGCGTTACGAACATGCTGTAGCCGATGCCGCAGGCCTCGCTGATGATGCCCGGCTGGACCGTTGTGCGCACCTTGATGACTTCGTCTGCGAATCCGCTTTTGAAGGTGTACACGGCATGTCCGCCCCGTCTCACGTATTCGTTCAGCCGCTCCAGGGCCTCGCCCTTGACCGCATACAGTGCCGGAACGATGATCAGACTGTATGCGGACAGACCGGGATCATCCGGCTGAATAAAATCGCATTCAATGTTCATCCGGTACAATCCGTCATACAGCCAGCGCACGACATCATTATAGCTCCGCCCGTCCGGCAGCTTGAACCACTCTAGGGCTGTCAGAGCTTCATTGCTGACCATCACCGCCACCTTGTTCGGCTTGCGCAGGCCATAAAGCTGCCCAGTTAAACGCGCAAAATCGCGGCCAACGGTGATCGCTTCGTTATACACCGGATTGGGCTGGAAATCATGGCTGAGCAGCCCTTTCCAATACGTCTCTATCGAATTGTGGATGGAGTGCCAATGCCAGTAGGCGACCATGTTCGCGCCAGAAGCGAGATGGCTGAAGGCCTGCAGCCGCAGTTGGCCCGGATAAGGCGTCCAGTTGGGAAAAGCCTGGGCCTGTGTCTCCAGCACCAGATAGTTGCTGCGCTTCAGGGAGCGGGTCATATCGCCGCCGAAGGCGATTTCCGTACCGGTCAGCTCATGCTGTGAGGGATGGTAAATATCTACACCGGCAATATCAAAAGCCTGGGCCGCGGCAAAGTGGTCCACGGACGGCTGTACCCCAAATGAATGCCCGCGCCATTCAAAATCAAAATTCTGCGTGACGAACTGTCCCGGCTGCTTGTACTCGTTCACCAGCGCAACCTGCCACGCGAGAAAATCCGTCACCAGCTTACGCTGAAAGCGGGCGAACTCCGCCCCCAGGCTGCCGTTAATGGTGCCTACTACCGAAGGGAAATCCTCCCAGCTATTGATCCGGTTGCTCCAGTAATCCAGCCCGAAGCGGCTGTTGATCTCCTCCAGCGTTCCGAAGGTCTCCCGCATATATTTGACGAACAGAAGCTGTACATTATCTCCGGCCGTGTCGTAATGCTTGGTCTCGTTGTCCGTCTGATAGCCGATCACCGCCGGATGCTTGCAGACCCGGCCGATCAGCTTGCGGATAATCCGCTCCGCATGGAACAGGTAGGCTCCACTCGTAATGTCCATAATCTGCCGCGCACCGTACTTCCCCGGTCCCTTTGGCGTTACAGCCAGAACATCCGGGTACTCCTTGACCAGCCAGGTGGGAACCGCATAAGTCGGTGTTCCCACAATCACCGCAATCCCCGCAGCGTGCATTGCATCCAGCACCCGGTCAACGGAGGTAAAGTCGAATACGCCATTCTGCGGCTCATGCGTGCTCCAGGTGGATTCGGCAATGCGGACCGTATTGATGCCCGCCGCCTTCATCATGGCGATATCCTCGTCCAGCCTCTCGTAAGGCATATATTCGTCGTAATATGCTACGCCGTAGCGAAGTGTAGTCATCTTTTTTCTTTTCCTCCCTTGTGTATTCTCTTATCATTGTTCTTATCTTTGTTCTTGTCATTATAATTCTCACCCACCCATATAAGGCGAACTTTAAAATAAAAAAATAGGGTAGAAGTACGGAGGGGACGTTTGGAACTGTAGGAGCGTAGCGTCCGCCTTTATGTTTCGATTTCTACCGCAAATCGCGGTTACAATCAGGAAATCCAAACATAACAGCGGCCGAAAGTCCAAACAGTCCCCGCAGTACGACTCAACCCTATTCATAATCTTTTGAAGTTTATCTTATAACTCAACCTTTAATTGCGCCCTCAGCAATCCCCTGCATAATAAACTTCTGGAAGAAGCCGTAGATGATAATTACAGGAAGCGCCGTCAGCACCAATGCCGCCAGAATAAGCGACCATTCCTTGTTATACTCCCCGAAGAGTGTGTTCGTCGATAGAATCAGAGTGTATTTGTTGGAATCTGTAAGCATCAGCAGCGGCAGCAGGAAGTCATTCCAGATCCACAGAAAATCAAGAATCGCAATCGTGACCGTAATCGGCACCAGCAGCGGGAAGATAATCCGGAAAAAAGTCTGGAACTCGCCGCAGCCGTCAATGCGCGCCGCTTCCTCCAGCTCGCGGGGAATGGATTTCACAAATCCATGATACAGGAATATCGCCATATTCACACCAAGGCCGATATAGATCAGGGCCAAGCCGTAGGTGCTGCCGCTGACATGCAGCGTTTTGGCCATCCGGGTCAGCGGAATCATGATCGAATGGAACGGCACCAGCATCGAAGCGATGAACAGCGAGAAGATTGCAGCACTCAGCTTGCCGGAGGTCCGGGACAGCTTGTAGCCGGCCAGGGCCGCGCAGAAGATGATGCCGCCGATGCCGATCACGGATACAATCACGGAGTTCAACGTGCTGTGCAGCAGGTTGATTTTGTCAAAGGCCTGGCTGTAGTTCTCAAAATGCAGCTTGGTTGGCAGCGCCATGAAGGAGGTGAACATCTCGCCTTGGGTTTTCACAGAATTAATGATCGCCAGATAGATCGGGAAAAAGGAGATGACCGCGCCGATACAGAGAAACAGCGTGATGAATAGCGAAGCCCCTTTTCTTAGTCTCATGCTTCCACCTCTTTTCGTTTCATGACACCAATCTGGATGAAGGTGAAGAGCAGGATAATCACGAACAGAATAACCGATTTGGCGCTGGCATAGCCGTAACGGAAGTTGTTGGAGAACGCCTCTTCATAAATATTCATTGTGATTACCTGCGTGCTGCGTCCCGGACCGCCGCCGGTCAAGCCATACACCGCCTCGAACACCTTGAACGCTCCGTTAAGCGTAAGGAAGAAGCAGATGGTCACCGCATGCGTAATCATCGGCAGCGTCACCTTGCGGAAGGTCTGGAACGGGCTTGCGCCGTCAATGACAGCGGCTTCCTTAAGACTTTGCGGCACACCCTGCAAGGCGGCCAGATATATAATCATCATATAGCCGACACCATTCCACAGCGATACGATTATGATCGAATAGAAGGATACCTTAGGATCTCCGATCCACAGTTGATCCAGGAAGGACATGGCTGTTTTTTCGGCAATTTGCGGCAGCACTTGAGAGAACACGAAGGTCCACATGAAGGCGCTGATAATGGTACTGATCATATTTGGCATGAAGAAAATGGTACGGAAGAACCCTTTGGTCCGGGTCTTCGTCTCAATGAACACAGCAAGCACAAGCGCGAATACATTTTGCAGAACGATCATGAATAACACATATTTCAGCGTAAACAACAGAGAATTGACGAAATCCGGGTCATCACGCAGCGCTTCAATGAAGTTGCCGAGGCCAATGAAGGAATAGTTGGGATTCAGTCCATTCCAGTCTGTAAAGCTGTAATACATACCGCCAACTGTCGGAATCAGCAGAAACAATAAGTAGATGATAAATGCGGGCGCGACGAAAGCAAGCAGTGAAAGAACATTTTTGTATCTCTTAATCGGCACAGTAACCGCTCCTCTCCCTCTATGATGTGGGCAGCAGCAAACAGGGATGGATGAAGCTGGGGTATCCCACTGTTCTTCCATCCCTGGCAGCCTGCCGCAGCTTATTTGTTAACTTTGTTGTAGGACTTCCAGGCTTTGTCGAGCGCCTTCAGAACGTCATCCTGCGACATTTGTCCGGCATAATACGCCTGCAGTCCCTTGCCCACTTCATCCTTGACCGATTGCGGAATTGCCGGGTCCTGCACGGATTTGCCCGCTTTTACATAAGTGGTAGCCTCAGTGATCCAAGGATAGCTTTCATAGGTGTGAACGGTGGATACCGGGTTGAATTTGAGCGCTTGGAAAAAGGCATTGGAGGCCTGGTCGTCCAGCACATAGTTCAGGAAATCAAGCGCAACTTCTTTGTTCTTGCTGGTTGGCGATACGGCTAGCGAAGTCGAAGCGCTGAGATTGATCAAGGTCGCATTGGCATCATCGTTGATTGGCAGCGGAGCTACGCCGAAGTCCAGATCAGGATTCGATTTCAGGATCGTTTCAGCATACCAAGGACCCATCAGCCACATAGCTCCCTTGCCTGCTGCAAAGGCTGCCGCGCCATCATCGCCGCCGACCTCGGTGGCTTTTTCCGTACCGTTCGCGTTGATCAGATCGAACACGTCGAAGATTGCCGATTTCATCTCTGTAAAGGAGCCTTCATCCTTGTTCATTTTGTTCACGAAATCAGGATCTTTGGTTTTCATCATCCCGCCCACGGCAAGCGGCAGCACGAGCTGCGGAATCCAGGACTCTTTATAGGAGAGCACGAATGGGGTGATCTTTTTGGCCTTGAGCTTCTCGATGACCGTCTTCATCTCTGTCAGCGTTGTCGGCGGAGTCAGTCCCTGCTCGCTGAAAATTTTCTTGTTGTACAGATATCCCCAGGACAGAGTTTCCAGCGGCAGCGCTACAACCTTGCCGTCTGTAGTGGTCACTGAAGGCTTAACGCTCTCAAGGAGCTTGCCGACAAACGGCTGGCTGCTCAGATCCTCCAAATATCCGGCTTTATAGTAGGATGGGATTTCGTTAACGGCATGAATGGCAAAAATATCAGGCGCATCATTGGAAGCAAGCCGTGTCTTCAGAATCTGTGAGGCGTTGTCCGCCGTAGGCATTTCGAGCTGCACGGAGACGTCGATGTTCTTGTCCGCTTTTTCCTTCTTCACAAACTCGGCAATATAGTTATCGTATTGCTCCTTGAAGCGGGGCTGTGCGATGAACATTTTGAGTGTTACACTTTTGGCGGCAGCGCTGCCGCTGCCTGTACTTTCTCCGGTTGGAGCAGCTCCGTTACTGCCGCTGTTGCTGCTGCAGCCTGCAAGCAGAGTAGCGGCGAGGAACGTGCAGAGTAGACCTTTATTCATCTTTTTCATGATGTAAGACCTCCCAATGTCTATGTTTTGTTTACGCTTTCATTGTACCTTGATTATGAAAGCGTTTAATTGGACGGAATTACCCTTCGGAGTTGGACATTTTTAAACTGGCATTCTGCTTGCGCATTTCACCCGGAGCGACGCCGTAATGCTTTTTGAATACTCTGTAGAAATATCCTACATCCTCGTACCCGGCAAGCTCGGCAACCGTCTTGATTGGAATATTCTCATCGGCCAGCCATTCCTTTGCCTTATCCATACGCAACCCGAGAATGTAGTCCGTAACGTTGCAGCCGTATTCCAGCTTGAACACCTTGCTTAGATATTCCTTGCTGACAAAAAAAGCCCGGGCCAGCCCCTCCAGCGTCACCGCCTCGGCAAAATGTCCGTCGATATACTGCCTCACCTCATCAAGGTTCAGCTTATTCTTGAACTTGCGCTGCCCGATCAGCAGTTCAAGACTGCCCCCATAGAGTGCCTTCAGATACGCCTCGACATCCGCTGCTGAAGCCAGTGCATCATGAGATATTTCGGCCTTCAGCAGCTCATCCTCCAGCCGGTTCCCCCGCATTAGCTCCTTCAACAGCAGCAGCATCTCGCTGGCCGCCTGCCGGAATGCCGCAGATCCTTTGGCTCCCCCAAGCTCCAGCTCTCTGCGTATCCCTGCCAGAACCAAATTAACCCCCTCGGTGTTCAATTCATTGAAGTGCACCCGCATCAACTGCTTGTAGGAGGAGAGGCACAGCGACACCTCAATATCCAGCGCGTATGCACGTTGTCCCCGCTCCGCCTCCTCCAGCTCTCTCCGGCATTTATCCAGCACAGCGTTCAGCTCCTTAGGGTCAATCGGCTTCAGCAAATAATCCACCGCACCGTACCGGATGGCATTCTGGGCATAATTGAAATCATCATAACCGCTGACCACGATGACCTTGATCTCAGGGTATTCCGCATGAAGATTGTTCATCAGCATGACGCCATCCGCGCCGGGCATGCGCATGTCGGTAATAACGATCTGCGGGGACAGCTCCTCTGTCAGGCGCAGCGCCTCCCGTCCGTCCTCGGCTTCGCCGGCAATCTCCATCCCATGCTCCTCCCAGGAGCCGAACGTCCGCACTATATCCCGGTTCCAGCTCTCATCATCCACCAGCAGCACTTTTATCATGGCGATCATCCTTTCGGGGGTATGTGGATTGAGATTGGGAGTTCTCTATTACGGGTGCGGTCGTGACTACGTGGAATGTTTGGACTTCCGGCCGCTGTTATGGTTGGATTTCCTGATTTTAAACCGCTATTCGCGGTAGAAATCCAACCCTAAAGGCGGTCGCGTTCGCTCCTCCAGTTCCAAACTTCCACTCCGCCACTCTCCCCGTATTTAAAAATCCACAATCTCAATTTTTGGTTTGTTATTTATAATGGGTACGGTCGGGACTGCGTGGAATGTTTGGACTTCCGGCCGCTGTTATGGTTGGATTTCCTGATTTTAAGCCGCTATTCGCGGTAGAAATCCAACCCTAAAGGCGGACGCGTTCGCTCCTCCAGTTCCAAACTTCCACTCCGCCACTCTCCCCGTATTTATAGATCCACAATCTCAATTTTGGTTTGTTATTTATAATGGGTGCGGTCGGGTCTGCGTGGAATGTTTGGACTTCCGGCCGCTGTTATGGTTGGATTTCCTGATTTGAACCGCTATTCGCGGTAGAAATCCAACCCTAAAGGCGGTCGCGTTCGCTCCTCCAGTTCCAAACTTCCACTCCGCCACTCTCCCCGTATTTAAAAATCCACAATCTCAATTTTTGGTTTGTTATTTATAATGGGTACGGTCGTGACTGCGTGGAATGTTTGGACTTCCGGCCGCTGTTATGGTTGGATTTCCTGATTTGAACCGCTATTCGCGGTAGAAATCCAACCCTAAAGGCGGTCGCGTTCGCTCCTCCAGTTCCAAACTTCCACTCCGACACTCTCCCCGTATTTAAAAATCCACAATCTCAATTTTTGGTTTGTTATTTATAATGGGTACGGTCGTGACTGCGTGGAATGTTTGGACTTCCGGCCGCTGTTATGGTTGGATTTCCTGATTTTAAACCGCTATTCGCGGTAGAAATCCAACCCTAAAGGCGGACGCGTTCGCTCTTCCAGTTCCAAACTTCCACTCCGACACTCTCCCCGTATTTAAAATCCACAATCTCAACTATAGGGAATTCTAACAGTGACCGTGGTTCCCCGGCCTTCACTGCTCTCGGCGGAGATGCCGTAGCTGCCGCCGAAATGCAGATGAATCCGCGATGCGACATTGCTCAGCCCGATCCGCTCGCCATGCGTCCACAAATCTCCGCTGCGTTTCTTAAGCCTGCGTTGCAGCTCGGCAAGCTTGTCCGGCTCAATACCCACGCCGTTGTCATGGATGACAATGACCGTGTCCTCACCGTCGCGGCTCACTTGGACCTCCAGCTCCCACGGGCCTTCCTTACGCTCCAGGCCATGAAAAAAAGCATTCTCCACAATAGGCTGCAGGCTAAGCTTCGGAATTAAGCTGTTCAGCGTTCCTTCATCCACCTGGAGCGCATAGTCCAGCCGGGCAGCGAAGCGCTGCTGCTGAATTTGCATGTAGTTGTTCAAATGGTTCAGCTCCGCCCGCAGCGGCGCAAGATCCTCCGGCTCACGGATGATATAACGGAACATATCGCTTAGCGAGCGCAGCACGCCGTAGCTTTCCGCCGGACTGTTCTTGAACAGCATGCTGCCAATCATCTGGAGCGTATTTTGCAGAAAATGCGGGTTAATCTGCGCCTGTAGCGCCTTAAGCTCGCTGCTCTTCTTTTCAAGACTGATCATATACTCGGTGCGGATATGCTCACGGATGCGGTGCGACATTTGGTCCAGCTTTGTCTCCAAGAGGCCGATCTCATCCACACGGTTGCTATGACGCACCCCCCGCTCCTTCATCATGCCGAAGCCCTGAATGGAGCGGGCAAGACTAACGATTGGCGTAGCCAGCCGCCAGGCGAGAATGACGGCAAGCAGGACCGCCACACCTATAGAGACAGCGCCTACGATCAAACCGAAGTTCATGGTCGCCATTGCACTTTGGTTAATGAAGCTGTCAGGGATAACGGTGACCAGCTTGAGTCCCACGGGATCAATGGTATTGTAGAACACATATTCATGGTCGCTGCGAAAATACCCCTGGCTCTCACCGGTGTCAGCGATTCGGGACAAGGTCCCGGAAGCGGGATCGCTGCCCCAGGGCTGGTACAGCACCTTGCCGTCAGCTCCCGCAATAAATACCGTATGATCGTTCCCCCTGCCCAGGAGGTTCAGCGTCTGATCAAGCATCCCCCAGCGGATTGCCAGCGAAATGCCGCCGAGCTTCTCCTGATTCTCAAAACGGTTAATGCTGCGGATAAGCTGAAACTTGCTTCCATCCCTGCTGTCCGTGGTGATCATGAAATCCTTGTCCTGATCGAACAACTGCTTGTAGGGAGCCGGAACAACTGCCGGTGACCGGATATCACTCCTTGAGGCGTTGACCGTGAACAGCTTATTGTAATCCTTCAAATACAGCTCCACTCCGACCACATGATTCCCGGCGGAGTAGAACAGATTCGTCAAGGTGTCGATAATATTCCGCTGTGCAGTGAACTGGCTGGACAGATTAGTCTCTCCCGCGCTTGCCAGATAATCGCTTAGGTGCGGACTGATCATTACCGTGTAGATCAGATTATTAAGCTGGGCGAACTGGTCGCCCAAATAAACGCCTGTCCATTTCATATTGGAAAGATTCGTATTAATGACTTCGGTCTCCATGGAGCGGCGGCTGTTCTCGGCGGCAAGCCCCGTTATCGCCACAATAGGCAGGGTGGCCAGCAGAATCATCGTCAGAATGAGCTTATTGCGGATACTGCGCCGGAAAGGACCGGACAGCTTCATCATCCATTTGGCATACATAACACGCCCCAGCCTCCTTGTTCCTCATGCCGTAGTTTACCCAAGGCAGATCAGATTAATATAGACAGAACCGGTCACGCCTTCCTTCGAAAGAAACCGTTTCCTTTTGCTAAGTATAGAAGGATAGCTTGCAGCGTGCAGCATATTTGCAGTAAAAAACTAACGCCCCGCAAACCGGACGTTAGTTCTATGAGAAAATTGTCTATTCACCAAGCACAAAGGTGTGGAACGATTCCGCTTCAAGCGGAAGGGAATACTGATCTGATCCGCTGCCTAAATGCAGCATCCGGACTTCTTTGTAAGGATTGGAAATAACGAGCACCCTTTCGCCCTCCGGCGTGCGGAACGCTACGGCATGTCCGCTCCACGGCCCCCGTATTCCCGCTCTTACCGAACCCGGAGAAGCGAAACGGGAGAAATGCTTCATTACATAGTACTCTGGATTGTGAATGACTTGCTTCGCTGAGGGGTCGATGGTCAGCATGGAGTTCTGCTCCCAGCCCCAGGTGCTTCGCCCTTTCGGCTCAAGTGCCATATTCCAGTAGATATAGGCATTTACGCCGTTCATGAAATAATGCTGATACAGACCAAAAATATACTTGGCGTAAAACCAGGTGTTCTCGCCGTCGCCGCATTCATTCTCCGTCTGCATGTACCGCAGCTCGGGATAGCTCTGCACCGTCCGCTGGATCGCATGCTTGCCGGCCCACTGATACCCAACGCCCTTGACGTACTTGTAGGCCCCGGGATCACCCAGCACCACCCCGGCAAAAGCATCATGATCGCTCGATTTCTTCTTCAGCCATTCATCCCACGGCTCCGGGGCGTTGATCGTACCCAGCCAGATTTCCGTCTCCAGTCCATGCTCTTCAAAGGCCGGTCCAAGATAATCGCGGATAAAAATCTTTAGCTGCTCACCGGTCCACACACAGGACGGGAATTTCTGATCGGCAACCACTTCATTCTGTACATGCACCTGGTGAATGGTGATCCCCTCTGCCCGGTAGGCCTCCACGAACTTCACGAAGTACAGCGCGTAAGCGGCAAGAATCTCCGGCTCCCAGCGGAGCGTTCCGTAATTATAAGCCTTTGGAAACTTCATCCACGTCGGAGGGCTCCAGGGAGATGCGAATAATCTAAGCTCCGGGTTCAGCGCCAGAGCTTCCTTGATATAAGGAATCAGCAGCTTCCGGTCACGTTCAATAGAGAAATGCTCCATGGCGTAATCGCCATCCGTTTCGTTCAAGCTATACCAGTCCAGCGCGTAATCGCTGGCTCCAATGGGCAGACGGCAAATGCTGAACCGCTGCTCTCCCTCGGGATGGAACAAGCTATACATCACTTTGGCCCGTTCATCATCCGGCAGATGACCCAGCGCGGCAAACCCAAGTTCATTGAAGCACCCGCCAAAGCCTTCCAGCGTTTGATAAGTATCGCCTGTAAACGTCAGATTCGCCGCCGCAGTGTTCTCTGCTCCGGCAGCTTGCGGCTCCGGCACTTCACGTTCAGTCCAGGGCGCCTGCTCCGTGCTGGAGAACCATTTAAGCTTAAGATTAGACATAATCTGAAACCTCCATTGCTGTGTTTTTTTATAATTGTATTGCTCCATCAATTGATATGAAAACAAATGCCGAATGGTTGCGCTTTCATTATAACTTGAGATTGAGATCAGGTGAATTGGACAATCCGGCAATTAGGGATTGGACTATTTTAACCTTGTACATCGGCGAATAAAAACAAAAGCAGCAATCCGCAAATGGGAATCGCTGCTTTTGCATTAACTAATCAGAAAATACGGCCAATTTTATAGGAAAATTCACTTCGCTACCAGCGCGTTCATCTCCCGCAGATCCTGAGCCAAATCCGCCTCGGTATATTTGCCCTGTCCAAAGCCGATCATCGCACGCAGCGGCATGTATTTCATCATCGCAATGAACATGTCCGGGTTGTCCTCCATAGCACCCTCCAGCCCAAAAATGCTGCTGTATTTCTTCGCCTTCTCTGCCGTAAGCGGGTTGTCCAGCAGGTCGCCGACTGTTGTGTTGCGGTGGAAGTGCACTGCAATTTCAGTGCTGGAGCTCACCTCAAGCGAAGCGCTCAGCCGGATATCGCGTGAAGAGGACCCGACAGAAAGCTGGAAGCCTCCGCTCTCCACATGCCAATCGCCAAGCTCCACGTTGTAATAAGCAAAGGACCGTTTATCAAGTGTAAAAGAAACCTCGCGTGCTTCCCCCGGCTGCAGCTCCACCTTCTGGAAGCCCTTCAGCTCCTGCAGCGGACGGATGACACTGCTCTCTACATCGCTGACATAGAGCTGTACGATTTCCCGGCCGGTCCGGCTGCCGGTATTCTTCACGGTTACGCTGACATTCACGGATTCCGAATCGTTGATGCTGGTTGTATCCAGCTTCAGCCCGCTGTACTCGAACTCCGTGTAGCTCAGACCGAAGCCGAACGGGAACAGCGGCTCTATTTCTTTTTTATCATAATAGCGGTAGCCCACGAACAAGCCTTCCTTGTACTCTACCTTGTCGCCTTCGCCCGGGAAATTCAGGAATGACGGATTATCGCTCAGCTTCACCGGGAATGTCTCAGCCAGCTTGCCGCTTGGACTCACCTCGCCGAAGAGCAGATCGGCAACCGCGCCGCCGAAGGCCTGACCGCCCAGATAGCCCTCCAGAATCGCTTGGGTCTTGCCGATCCAGGGCATAATCACGGGAGAGCCGTTGCTCAGCACGACGATAACCTTCTCCTGAACCTCAGCAACCGCGCCGATCAGTGCGATATGGCTCTCCGGCAGCGACAAATGGCTGCGGTCATAGCCCTCCGACTCATAGCGGTCCGGCAGGCCGAGGAACAGTATGGCCGCATCCGCTTTGGCCGCTGTTTCCCGCGCTTCCTGCAGCAGCGCCTCATTGATCCCATCGCTGTCAAGCTCATAGCCCTGCGCGTACAGGAAGCTTGCAGCATCTCCCGCCACCGCTTGCAGCTCGGCAAAAGCATCATCCAGCTTGGTTGGATTGACGTGCGAGCTGCCCCCGCCCTGATAACGCGGCTTTTTGGCGAACTCACCGATGACAGCCAGCGTGCCTGCTTTGGCAAGCGGCAGGATATGGTCCTCGTTCTTAAGCAGCACCATGCTCTCCCGGGCCACTTCGCGGGCCAGACGGTGATGCTGCTCAAGATCAACGGCTGCCTGCTCCCGGCGGTGCTCCACACTCTTGAAAACATAGGACAACACCCGCTCAACAGCCAGGTCCAGCGTTTCCATGGACAGCTCGCCGCTGTTCACCGCAGCTACGATCTTGGCGTCGCCGATGCCGCCGCTGGACGGCATTTCCAGCTCCAGTCCGGCCTGCAGCGCCTTTACCCGCTCATTGACCGCCCCCCAGTCAGATACCACGAAACCTTCAAAACCCCATTCATCGCGGAGAATCCGGGTCAGCAGTGTTTCGCTCTCCGAAGCGTATTCGCCATTAACACGGTTGTAAGAGCACATGACACTCCACGGCTGACTCATCTTCACAGCCCCTTCAAAGCTCGCCAGATAAATTTCCCGCAGCGTGCGTTCATCAATGACAGCGTCCGTAGACATGCGGCGGTGCTCCTGGTTATTGGCGGCAAAATGCTTCAGCGACGTACCCACGCCCTGGCTCTGCACACCCTTGATATGATTCGCGGCCATTTCAGAGGACAAATAAGGATCTTCGGAAAAATATTCGAAATTGCGCCCGTTCAGCGGTGAGCGCTTGATGTTTGCGCCTGGTCCAAGCAGAATCGACACATTCTCTGCCTGGCATTCTCTGCCCAGCGCTTCGCCTACCCGGCCGATCAGCTCCCGGTTCCAGGTAGAAGCCAGTCCTGCCGCAGAGGGAAAACAGGTAGCCGGCACACTGTTATGGAGTCCAAGATGGTCTGCGCTCTCTGCCTGCTTGCGCAGGCCATGCGGACCGTCCGTGACCATCAGCGAGGGAATACCCAGCCGTTCTATGCCTTTGGTATGCCAGAAATCCAGCCCGGAGCAGAGCCCGGCTTTCTCTTCAAGCGTCATTTGCGAAATCAGGTTGTGAATGTCAGTTGTCATCATGGTCCTCCTTGGAAGTGCTTACTTTTCTTCATTCTAATATACTTCTCCAGAGATTTATGGCATTATCATTGTATATTTGGTATTTTCATTGGATGGGAGCTACAGAACCAATGCTTGATAATATAGCGAAAAAGGAAAGAATACCGTATATCTGCAGACTAATACTCGAGTCCTGCCGGGTTCCGGCGGTTTGGCTGGATGCAGAGGGCGAAGTCAAGGGATTGCTGCCGCAGCCGTTCGAGGACCGGCCTCCGGCTGAAGGCGGCAAAGGGCTGCTTGCCGAAATAACGGAGCTCCTTCAAGCCAACCCTATCAGCAACCATGAACCGGGAGCAGCCCTTCCACTGATCCACACTACAGCTTACCTGGAAAATTTCATCGTACTCCCGCTTGCCGGTGAGCTGAAGCAGTCCGGGGCCATCATCGTCGGGCCTTCATTGTTCGCCCCCTTCACCGGTGAAAGCGCGGCAAGCCTGCTGCACGACCATAACCTTCCGGCGGGAAGGCAGGAAGGCTGGCTGCGTTATTACCAAGGGCTGCCCGTGATAGACCGGATGCGGCTCTATCATGCCGCGATGCTGCTGCATACGCTAGTTACAGGCCAAGCCTTGTCCCTCAGCGAGCTGCTGCAAGACCAGGCCTCTCCGCCCTTGCCGCTTCCGGAGGAAGGAAGTGATCTTAATCTGTCTTACCGGCGCGAAAACACCTGGCTGCACCATGACCCGATGCTGGAGCGTGAGCTGTTCCGGCACATCCGTAATGGAAATAAAGATGAACTGCTGCGGACCCAGGCTACCTTTTCCGAAGAGAAGTTCGGACGGCTCTCCAAGAAAAGCCAGCTTCGCAGCAAAAAGAACCTCGCCGTCTCCTCCATTACGCTTGCAACCCGCGCGGCGATTGAAGGAGGGCTGTTCTGGGAAATTGCCTATACACTGAGTGACTTCCATATCCAGCACATCGAGGAGCTGACAGATATTCCGGCTGTGGACCGTGCCCAGCTTGCCGCACTCTGCGATTTTGCCGATCATGTGAAGAATAACCGCAGCTCCAAGCTCTCCCGCACATCCGCGCTGTGCCAGAATTATATTTTTAACCATCTGTATGAGGAGCTTACGCTGAGCACGCTCGCCGGAGTCGCCGGACTTAACGCCAGCTATCTGTCCCAGCAGTTCAAGAAGGAGAACGGCATTGCTGTCAGCGATTACATTCAGCGGGAACGGATTGAGGAGGCCAAACGCCTGATGGAGCTGCCGGGCATCACTCTGTCGGATATCGCCACCCGGCTCCACTTCAACGACCAGAGCTATTTTACCAAAGTGTTCAAAAAATATACCGGCAGGACGCCAAAAGAGTTCCGGCAGGACCGGAGCATCACCTTCTAAGGAGCAGCAGCTCAGAATGCCCCAAGGCTTCAATAATATGGTACAATTCTATAGAACGGATGAGAGCTTTATACGGTGTAATTCGAAGAAGATAAACTTTTAGGAGTGATACTATTGGGCATTGGCATCATTTTTATTGGAGTGATTGTCTACATCGTCGTTCAAGCTGTTGTAAAAGATAACGGCAACAAAAAACGCAGAAACGGAAGGTACAGGAATGATTCCGCAGACAGTTTTTTCTATACCGGTGCCGGAATGGATTTCACTCCGGACGACAACCACAAGCCGCACTCCGGCAATCATCATCATGATGGAAACAACGGGCATCACGGCCACAGCAGTGGCGGCAGCAGTTGGGGCAGCGGTCACGGCGGTCACAGCCACGGCGGTCATGACAGCGGCGGCTTTGGCGGCGGGGGTCATGATGGGGGCGGTTCTGGCGGCGGGGATTCCGGCGGGGGCGGCGGAGGCGGAGATTAAATCCGCAGCAAAATGCCCCGTATTCTCTGAATAATCTGAGGGTACGGGGCACTTTTATGATACGAAAAGTTATTCTACACGCTGAAATTGAAGCGGCTAAGCAGAACCTCGCCGGTAAAGCTCAGATAGACGTCCGTATTCCCGTCTTCGATGCCCACAAGAACGTTCAGACTCTTCCACTCCTGCAGCCCGCCTCCTGACGGAATCTCAAGCGAACCCGCCAACTTTCCTGATGGACCTCCGGTTCTGATCTCTATGCTGCCGCCTTTCACGGAGGACACAAGCCCCCGGAACACTGTCGCGCCCTTGTCAAACTGCACATCCTTGAAGGCGATCCAGGCCCCGTCCGCTAACGGATGAATGGCTGCGCCGCCCGCCTTGCATTCATCCAGATATACTTTTTCATAATCGTCATAGTTCTCTGCTTTGACCTCTTGATAGAGATTGCGCGGAGGAACCGTCTCTCCATGAACATATATTTTGCCGGTCAGTTGAATGTCGCCTGAGGAGCGGCCGATCATCAGCTCATACTCGCCGGTCTCCACACAATATTGCTCCCGCGTTACATCCCAGAAGGCCAGTTCGGCCACCGGCAGGGTAAAGGAAACTGTCTGCTTTTGACCTGCGGCGAGATGAATTTTTTCAAAGCCCTTCAGTTGCTTCAGCGGACGTTTAACCCGCGAGGACAAGGCATGCACATAGAGCTGAACGACTTCATCCCCGGCGGTCCCGCCGGTATTTTCAACCTGGACCGACAGCTTAATCTGGCCAACCTGCTCCAGCTCCTTGGCTTCCAGTGACAGACTGCTGTAGGCAACCTGCGTATAGCTCAGGCCATGACCGAACGGATACAGCGGCTCGCCGTCAAAATACATGTAAGTCCGTTTGCCTTTGATAATATCGTAATCCATCAGGGCGGGAAGCTGGTCCACGGAACGGTACCAGGTCATATTCAGCTTGCCTGACGGGCTATAGTCGCCGAACAGCACATCCGCAACCGCGTTGCCCAGCTCCTGTCCGCTGTGGGAGGTATACAGCACCGCCGGAATATTCTCATCAATCCAGGTGGAAGAAATCGGATAGCTGCCTACAATTACTACTACCGTATTGGGATTGGCTGCGTGTACAGCTTTGACCAGACGCTCCTGCTCTTCCGGCAGTACAATATCCGGTCTGTCGATTTCCTCCTTGCCGTTCACCAGCGGATGGTTGCCGACGAACACGACCGCAACTTCAGCAGCCTTAGCGGCAGCAACCGCAGCTTCGATGCCGTTCACGACTATATTTTTGCGGAAGGTACGTTCCTCTGCGCTGGCATCCTCTGCGCCAACCCTCAGTGTCCCGTCCTCAGTATCAATAGAGATCCGCTTGTCATTCCAGGTCCGCAGACTTACAGCGCCGTCGGCTTCCGGCACCAGGTTCAGCGTTTCCTTCACGTACCAGCCGTAAATTTCCTCAGAAGAAGCAGTCAGGGTGTCGGCGTCTGTCAGCGTGACATACTGTCCCCGGCTGGTCGCCTTCAGCGTATGGGCTGTCCAGCCCCAGGCCGTATGGCGGAACATCTCCCCGCGCTCCGGTGCATCATACAGCACAGCCAGCCTGCCATCCTCGCCGGTCATTCCCACGGCTCTACCGTTTGCCGCCGATGTCAGGATAATCCGGTCATCGCCGCTCTCAAAAGCAACCTGCTTCCCGGCAAGCTTCTTGCTCACCCCCTGCAAAGGCGTAACGCCATATGCCAAAGTGCCGGAATACCAGTCCCGGAAGGCTTCATCTGCCAGCGGTCCGATGAGCGCCACTTTGGACAGCTTTGTTTTGCAGAGTGGAAGGGCGGCATTGTCATTCTTCAGCAGAACAATGGACTGCTTCGCCGCTTCCAGCGACAGCTCACTGTGCTCCTTGCTGAGAATTACGGAATCGTCGATAGCTGCATACGGGTTGCCTTCCTCCGGATCGAACTCGCCCAGACGGAAACGGACCCGGAAGGTATTAAAGAGCGCACGGTCGAGATCCGCTTCGGTAAGATAACCTTCATTCAGCGCCTCATGAATAACCTTAATGGTCTCTTCCGTCTCTTCCGTCACACTGTCGATACCGTTCTGGATAGATTCAGCCATAGACTGGGCAAACGATTCATAATACTTATGGTCCTTCACAATCCCGAACAAATCTCCGGCATCGCTTACAATAAAGACATCCATTTCCCATTCGCCCTTCACAATCTCCATGACCGCAGGATGCAGGATTACCGGCACACCGTTCACCGAGTTGTAGGCGGTCATCATAGACTGCGCGCCGCCTTCCTTGAAGGCAGGCTTGAACGCCTCAAGATAATACTCGCGCATATTGCGCGGATCAATGCTGGATGAATCCACTCCACGGTTAATCTCATTATTATTTCCGAGGAAATGTTTCAGTGTTGCTACCGCTTTCAAGTATTTGGGATGATCGCCTTGAATCCCCTTGACCAGCGCAGTGCTGAGGCGGCCGGTTAATGCAGGGTCTTCGCCGTAAGCTTCTTCCGTTCTGCCCCAGCGCGGATCACGCTCCATATCTACTGTAGGCGCCCAGAGAGTGAGGCCGTTAACTGTGGGGTTTTTCCGGTAAAACGCTCTGGCCTCATCGCCGATTGCCGCACCAATCTTATGCAGCAGCTCGGTGTTCCATGTGCAGGCCAGTCCGCTGGGCTGTGGAAAAGAGGTCGCTTTGCCCAGCCAGGAAATGCCATGCGCCCCCTCCGTACCGTGCTTGTAGCCGCCGATTCCAAGACGCTCGATGGCTGCTTGATATTGTGGCATTAGGCTTACCTTCTCATCCAGCGTTAATCTGGACAGCAGGTCCTGAACGCGTTCATTCAGTTGCAGCTCAATTTGTTGAAAAGGATATATTGCTGTTTCCATTCTAGTAGACACTCCTTTTGATCTCTATGATAACGGTTTCAGATATCTTTTCCATCATAAAAGATTCCCCCAGGGAGCGACACCAGCACAATTGACAGAAAAATCAGTTCACAATTAGAGATTTGGGCGGGTAGCTGCGTCTGAGGACGAAGCCCGGCAGGGGCCGCTCCAACAACGGCAGTTTTGCCTTTGTTCAGAGGCCTATCGCCCGCGGCGGCTCCAACAACGGCAGTTTTGCCTTTGTTCACGCGCCACTCGCCCACAGCGGCTTCAACAACGGCATTTCTGCCTTTGTTCACAGGCTTATCGCCCACGGCGGCTCCAACAACGGCATTTCTGCCTTTGTTCACAGGCCTATCGCCCGCGGCGGCTCCAACAACGGCAGTTTTGCCGTTGTTCACGCGCCACTCGCCCACAGCGGCTTCAACAACGGCATTTCTGCCTTTGTTCACGGGCTTATCGCCTGCAGCGGCTTCAACAACGGCATTTCTGCCTTTGTTCACAAGCCTATCGCCCACGGCGGCTCCAACAACGGCATTTTTGCCGTTGTTGGAGCCAAATGTGACCACCCGGCCCTCACTCACCACAACTGGTCGTCCGAGAATGAGTGAATCACCTCATAACGGCAGACTCTCCTGCCGCTATTCGTTGGCACAGGCCGGAGCCTGCCTTTTGCAGACAGCGCCTGCAGCGCATTTCGAACCGTCCGCAGGTTGACTCCAAGCTCCTTGACCAGATCAACGGGGCGGATTACTCCATCTCTGGAGACCGCAAGCCGGATGATCTCGCGTTCCAGACGAGTAAATGGCTCTACCGTGTGCTTCCCGCTTAGAAACGGGGCCAATAGCGACCTCATCAGCGAAATCGTAAGCTGCGGACTGTCTTCAAGGTCATCATAAGGAATTGCTACTACCCTAAATCCGGCAATTTGAAGAAAGGTTTCCCGGTTTAGCTCCTGCCGGTAACGACGGCGATCCATATTTTGCACATGAGGTCCATAGCCCTTCACTTCAAATGCAAACTTCACCTGTCCCGGCTTCCAGACAAGATCAACAAAATAAGGTCTCCCCCGCCAGTCCGCCACCTCATATTCAGGATGCAAATCCCGCAAAGAACCCATCATCGGCCACCATACCTGCTCCAAAAACATTCGCTCTCCGTGACCATGTCCCCGTTCCAGCCTATCCTTGCGTTCGCCCTTTCTTCGCTTCGTATGATACTCAAGCCATCCGCTATACTCTTCTTGAAATCCCATAACAGATAATCCCCTTCCCTTAGACACAAAAAAATCCCGCACCCATGTAGCATGAGTACGGGACGTGCTTCGTCCTATTTGGGAATTAGTATAGGGTCAACGGGCAGCGGATGTCAATGAATTCCTCACCCTCCTTTTGAAACGGCGCATTAGTTTTACGCTTATCCTGGATTGTTTGTCTCACGTAGAGGGTTCAGTCCAGCCGCGCCTCAACTCGTCAAAAACCTCCGTGCATCCGGCGATAGGTTGGCACCGTTCACTGTGCCGGCAGTGGCAAAAACCCCCTCCAGACCAGGCTCAAGCGGACGGTTGCGGACCTCGCTGGGAGATAACCCGTACCTGGCCTTGAACACCTTGTGAAAATAGGAATACGTGCCGAACCCGCAGCTCCCGGCGATGTTTTCCAGTCCAAGGTCGGTATAGCGAATCTGCTCCAGGGCATTCGACAACCGGATTTCCTGCGCATATTGAATAATAGTATAACCCGTCAGCTCCTTAAAAAGATGCACCGCCCGGGACACGCTAAGTCCTGCTGCCTCGGCAACATCCATTACCCGCAGCGGGCGCAGCGCATGCTCATTGATATACCGCCGCATCAGCATCACTATTTCATTAGAATGGCCCTGGTCATCCTCACGGGAGCCGGAATCCACCGGCAGACGGTCAAGCGACAAGCATAAAGCGCAAAGCAGATGACGGATCAGCTCGGAATTATCCTGCACACGCCGGTGATGCTCGATATTGAGCTGCTGCCATAAAGACAGCATGCCGGCATCCAGATGAATTTTTTGCTGAATCGGCCGGGTCTTCTCCTTCCACCATTCTTCAATCCATGAGCCTTCGCAGAGCATAAAATAATCGCCGCTCTCAGTTTTCCCGTCCATAGCCCCCACCTCTAAATGATAAGGCTCCCCGGGGCGGTAAATCAGCAAATCACCTGGTTCAATGAGCTTCATTTTGCCGTTCACCAGCGCCTGGCAACTGCCCACCACCTGCAGCCGGAGCAGAAAAAAGGGAGGCGGCTTAAAGGAAGTTTTAAACGGAAGAGTATGAAAGGAATACGCGCAGGCATGCAGCCTCAAGTCCAAGCTTATCACCATCCAGCCAAATAGTAGAGGTATTCAAGCAGATAAAATATTCTGTAAACACCGATATTTAACTATACTATAATCAAATAAAAGATATAGCTGCAAGCTGTACCTGAAGGAGCTTCTCACGTTTATGTTGAATCGAACCCGCAATCTTCTACTGATTCCAAGCTATTCCGTCTTTATGATTTGCATGCTGCTGCAGGGTATGGCGATCTCCATTAGCGCACCTTTTTTAGCAGTGTATTTCACCACAAAGCTGGGTGTCTCCGCCGGAACATTTGGCATCTTCACCGCAGTGACTATTGTAAGCGGCGTCTGGCTCAGTATGGCGATTGCCAAGCGCTCCGACAGCGGTCTGAACCGCAAAAAATTAATGGTTGCCTCCATGCTTTTTAATGCGCTGGCTTTTGCCGGTTACCTGTTTATTCATGATTTTTATTGGCTGCTGCTTTATATGACCGTATTCACAGCCATCGGTGCTCCGGCTATGCCGCAGCTTTTTGCCAGTGCGCGTGAGGCAGTCAATGCCAGCCGGTCCGCCGATCATGCCTTTGCCAATTCATTTCTTCGCTCGATGTTTTCCTTAGGTTTTATTGCCGGTCCGCTGGTCGGCTCAGTTCTTATTGCCCATTTCGGGTTTCAGGGCATCTTCATGAGCACCACGCTGGTCTTTCTTCTAAATGCCCTTTTGATGCTTAGCTTTATAAAAAACCCTGCCGCCGTTCAGCAGCAAACAGCCAGCAGCCCGCGCCAGCCGGTCAAGCTGCATCAGAGCACCGGGGTGCTTGTCCCTTTTCTGGTGCTGACGCTGTTATACTCCGGGCACTGGATGAACAATTTAAATATTTCGCTGTTCATCACCAACACTCTCGGAGGCAACACACAGGATGTTGCCACATTATCCAGTATATGTGCATTGCTTGAGATTCCGTTGATGCTTGTATTGGGGCTGTTATCCGCCAAATATTCCGCCCGCCTGCTTATGATCTGGGGAATCGCGCTGGGAAGCGTCTATTACATAGTAGTACTTTCCTCAGCAGCTCTATGGCAGATTATCGCCGGGCAGGTGCTGCTGGCCTTTTTTGTAGCCGTCATTTCTGCGATCGGTATCAGTTATATTCAGGATTTGCTGCCGGAAATGCCCGGATACGCTTCAACGCTATATTCTAACTCGACCACCATCGGACGGCTGGCAGGCAGCCTGCTGGGAGGGGCAGCGGCACAGTGGTTCGGATACCGTAACGCCTATTGGGGCTGCCTGCTGCTGATTGTTGTCGCTCTGGGTTTGCTGGCAATCCCCCGGCGTTCACCCGCAGAACAGGCAGGCCACTCTGCCAGCATCACATAACAGCGGAGATTTGCAATGAAATCATGGGTAAAAAAAACAAGCGTCCGTTATCGGAAAAGCCGGATGGACGCTTGTTTTTTGACTTGCTTACATAATGAACTCTGCCAAACTCTCACTGGATATTTCAAAAACAACAAGGCTGATAATGATTAAATTGATAATCACTACAACAAGGAAGCCCATTGCTGCGTCTTTCCTAATAAACAATCTGGTGATCAGAAACCCTATGGATATCCCTCCGCCAATCAAATTTATCGGCAACAAAATAAGAGGCGCCATTCCCACCCCATAAAGGGGACTCCATACTACTCCAAGGATATATAATACAACCATGGCAATAAGCTGGCCCCCCGGCCACGTCATGATTACAGTACTGATTCTGCCTGAACTCTCTAACAACAATCCCAGAGTTATTCCAATCCCAATTAACAAAATAACAAACATAATCGAAACACTTACAGGCACATTAGAATGGCTGAATATCTCCCCATCAAATTTTTTAAAAACGGCAAGGCCTACTCCATAGCAAATTATGCAAAGAATAATAAGAATACCGCCTAAAATAACCTTATCTAATCGTTTCATACTACTTCCCTACTTTCAGAGCCTTCTCAATAACAGCCTTGGACAACCAGTATATTCCAAGTATATCATCGGCTGAATTATTGAATGAGTGAATAGCTCCTTATACCAGGGACTCGCCTGGATTCCGATCACTGAGGAAATCTGGGAATGGGAAATTGCCTGAAATGGCGAAAAGACCGCTGCCTTCCGGCAGCGGCCAAACCATTCTTTGCATATATGGAGCAGCGGTGAGCTGCCCTATTCCAGCAAATGCAGCGTTCGCACAGTTCTCAGTGCTCTATTCGCTCTCCTCCGGCTCTCCCGGATTCAGCTTCAGCTTGCGGTAATCGCCCGGCGTGACCCCGACTACCCGCTTGAATACCCGCCCGAAGGTGATGGAGTTGGCATAACCGAGCTGCTGCGCGATATCCTGCAGATTATCGCTGGTTGTTGCAAGCAGATATTCCGCCCGCTGCATCCGCAGTTGGGTCAGGAAATCCACGAACTTCATATCAAATTCCTCTTTGAAGAGATGGCTGGCATATTTGCCCGAAATCTGGAACCGGTCGCTTAGATGCTTGAGCGACAAATCAGGGTTGGCAAAATTTTCTTCAATATATATCTTCATCTCGCTGATCATCGCGCGGTAGCTTTTGGACTCATTGACGGACACATAAATCCGGTAAATTTCCGCGAGCCATTTCAGCATGACGGCTTGCACCTGCGTCAAAGTCGCTTCCGCTTCGATCTCGCTGTAATAGCCCCGCAGGCTCGGCTCGCTGAAGATTCTCTTCAGGCTGTCCGACAGTTGTCCCAGCTCACGGTCCAGCATCTGAATCAGGGTGTGGAGCATCATGTGAATCTCCTCATCCTTCACCTGATCCTCGCTGAACCAGAGGAACAGCTCGTCCAGCCTCCGCCGCCAGTTCTCGTCCGCAATACGGAATTCCCGCACAATTTCACCGAGCATTTGCAGATATTTGTAGGACTGCAGCGAGGCTCTGTCCGGCAGGCTGTCGCTCAGCACAACCATGCCTCTGCCCAGCGACAGCTTATGCTGCAGGGCCATATCCGCCGCCGAGCGGGATTCAGGAACAGCTTCCAGCCCGTCAACAACCGGTCCTACGCCAATAGCCAGCGACAATCCCAGATTGTCACTGACCCACCTCAAGCAGCGCTCCGCCAATATGCGAAGAGCTTGCTTGTTCGCGCTGAGGCTCTCTCCAGAGCTGACAATCAGTCCGATCCGGTTGCCGCTCACCCATTCCGCCCAGCCCTGAAGACCCTCCTCACCCGCCAGCTCCTGGAACAAATTCATAAGCGTCAGCTTGAGCAGATTCTGATCCTTCGTCGGATATTTCCTGCGGAATTCCTCGTAGTGGTTAATTTCGGCTGCAATATAGGCAAATTGCACCGAATCCCCGGTGAACGGAGTGAAGCGCTCCGGCCTGTCCGCAAGAGAGGTGATTCTTTCCCCTTCCAGAAGATCCAGGAACAACTGGCGGCGCTGCACCAGCAGATTCTCATCATACTGCTTTTGATAATCCATGGTTTGATTAATCAGGGTTTCGAGCGCCTGGTCGATCAGGACAAGCTCATTCCTTGAGGTGACATCCAGGCTCTCCTCACGGAACTGCAGCGCCTGAATCCGGTTCATCATCGCTTTGATCGGCCGGTAATTTTTGCGGGTGATGTACAGGATGTACAATGTGCCCAGAATCACGGTCAGAATCCCGATAATAATCCAGATATAAGAAACCACGGACATCCAGGCGAACAGCTCACCCGCACGGATGCCGCTCTCGAAGGTCCAGCCCACATTGTTAACACGGATACGGGTGAGCACACTTCCCTGCGGAATTTCCTGCTCCCCGTGAGCCGCATAGACCAGTTCTCCCTGATCATTAACCACCTGCATGAAGGAAACCTGACCGCTCGTCATGTCAGCAATCATCCGTTCGATCCGGTACATGCTGAGATTGACCACAATCATCCCCTCGGAGCCGAACGGCAGCGGCAGCCGCTTATACATGCTGATCACTCGTGAGGTCGGGTCGGAGCTGAACATCCGGAGCCTGCGGACCTCACTCCATTGTCCTGTATCTGTCCCGGTCAGCGCCTGCTTGAGATAATCCCGGTCGGCAAAACTATCGCTGTCCATAAGTCCGTTCAGAGTCAGCACCTTCCCATCGAGCTTGCGGTAGATGTAGATGGAGTCAATCAACTGATTGCGGTACAGAATCCCCCTCATATCCTTCACCGTGCTGTACAGCTTGGTACGGTCGCCCCGGTCGCTCAGCCCGCTTAGATAATCACTGTAATCATGATTGGTCTCCATCTCCTGCAGCACAGCCAGCTCCACTTCACTCAGGGCATTCTGCACGGAATCCACCACAAAGCCGGTAGAGATCCGGTTGGCCTTATTGGTCTCACTGCGCGACAGCTCGCCTACAATGAGAAAGGAGAGAAAGATGAGAATCGACACAGTCAGCAGAAAAATAGGAAAGTAGGACAACATCATTCTGCTGGACCAATTCCGCTTCATATGAACTCCCCCACCCTCTTGACTTGAACCCGCGACCTGCCCCTAGACTTTGTTAAATAAGCCGTTATGGGTCTGGTCGTAACTGCGGGGAATGTTTGGACTTCCGGCCGCTGACGCTCCGTAAGTATCCAAACCTCCCCTCCATCACTTCCGTCCTTTTATCTTAAGTCAGCTTATAAAGTCACAACCTCGGAGACAACTTCGCAATTCTGTTTATCCAATATAACATGCCGGCTCCGATTAGTGCACTGACCGTGCAGGCAAGATACATCACCTGCGCGCCGCCCGCATGATACAAATAGCCGTTCAGCAGATTGCCCACGATGCCCCCAAGGCCGGAGAATACCATATTAAATATGCTTTGACCGGTCGCCTGCATTTTTTTGCCGGAAGCGTTGGCGACATACTCTACCGCAGCCACATAGAACAGGCCGAAGGACAGGCCGTGCAGCACCTGAACCCCGACCATCACTGCCGGAACCGGAAACAGCCATTGAATGCCCCACCGCATCGCATAGAAAAAGGCCGCCAGCAGCAGCGTGCGTTCATGGCCGATTCTGCGGAGAATTCTGGCCGCCAGCAGCATGGAAGGGATATTGGTCAAGGAGGCCAGCAGCAGGGCGGTCCCTACCAGAGAATAGCTGCCCCCGGCATCCTGAAAGGCAAGCACGAAGAAGGAATTATATGCCGTAAGCGTCTGATTCACGAAAAAACAGGCAACGAGAAACATCACGAACATGCGGTTGCCCAGCAGCTCCTTGAAGCCCTGTGACAAAGAGAGCGCGGCAGCATTCCGCTCCGTGCTGCGGGACAAGCTGAGTACTGTCGCAGCTCCTGCAAGGCTAAGCGCCAGAAAAGGAATCCACAGCTCAGTAATTCCGAAGCCCGACAGATAGAAGCCGCCGGCATAACCTCCAAGCGCTGTCCCCAGGCTGCCCAGACTGCGGATGGTTCCATAGGAGGTGCGGCCCTTCCGCGCCGCAGAGACCGCATAGGAATCGGCAATCGGGCTTTGAGTGGCCTGGAAAACAATGGAGACGATATACACCACCACAATCACAATGAACAATTTCAAGCTGTACAAATAAGAAAGGATTGCGGGTATGGAGATGCTCAGAATAAGCACCAGCTTCGTCTGACGGTACCGGTCCACTAGTAGCCCCCATACCGGCTGTACCAGAATGGACAGCAGCGTGCCAACTGACATCAGCACTCCCACAATATCTGCCCCAAGACCCTGGTGAACAAACAAGGTAGTCAAATAAGGATTGAACAGTCCACCCGCCAAACCTGTGATCAAATATAGCAAGCGGAGCTTCAGCAGCTCCATTTTGGCTTGTATGGGTATTATCGCCGCATTTTCCATGTTGCATTCTTCCTTCATCACAAGATAGTCACCTAAAAAGATAGACCCCGCCACAACAGGCTTGAGGTCTATCTCAGGCGGCTTTTTCAAGCAAGCTCAGGCCATCCGTTGCCTGCTCCTCCGTGCTATGGAGTCAGCGGGTCGAGCTGTAAGGTGAAATTCATCTTCACATTTCCGTCCTTCGGATGGTACGCATAGATAATTTCCAGCAGCTTGTCCGCTTCGTTCCAGATAACAGCCGGCTCAGGGGCCACAGCAGAAACCTTACAGTCCAGATTTGGCAGCTTCCAGCGTTGAGGAGTCACTTCAGCGAAGATCAGTCCGGGGCCGCTGACTTCAAAATACACTTCGATTTCCGTATCCGTGTCCAGCTCTACCTCCACCGTCAGCAGATCCTTCTCCACGGCAGCCTCGAAAATAATTCCCCGCAAATGGCTGTTCCAGTCCTTGCCCTTCTCCCGGCGGAGCAGCCGCAGGTAGCATTTCTCTCCTTCGGCATTCTTCCAGTGGATCGTCGCCGGATGCATCTGGCCGTTCGTGTTCCGGCTGCCCGACATGGCGCCAAGCATCCGCTCCCGCCCGATCCAGGCGGCTGCGGTGCACAGATTACGGTTCGCTTCAGGATTATCCCGCTCACACAGCTCGCGGAACTGCTTCTCCGTTCTGCGGTCTCCGCTATGCTCCCTGAACTGCTGAAGCAGCACTTCAGGAAGGTCTGCCCCCACCAGCGCAATCAGCGGATCATGGCTGGTTTCGCAGTTAACGGCGGTCAAATGTTCATAGCCTGCTCCCAGCGCCAGATAGAGAAAAACACCGATAGAACTGTGGCCGGTCATCTCCATTTCGTAGGCACGGGAGAACGGCCCCGACAGATTTTCCAGATTCGGATTGTAGAACTGGGCGATATTCTCCCACAGTCCTTGCTCCAGCTTGCCTCCGGTTTCGCGGATAGCCGAAGACTTGCCGTACACTCTCCACATGCCCAGCACAGTCAGATCCACACCGTAATAGGTAGTCGTATTGAATTCGGCCAAGGAACCGAATTCTTCGTATGCGGCAAGAGCCTCCGCTGCCTCCCGGTCCGCATGTGCAGTCCAGCCGCTGTCCGCAAACCGCTGCCCGTAATAGTGGACAATAAAGATATGCATCAGGATGATATTCGAGTTCATCGGGATGGCATCGGACAGACGCCGGTCAATCGAAGCCCCGACAGCAGCAAGCATGGCTTCGTCCATCCGGCGAACCAGCTCCTGCGGCATCGAGCCTTCGAATTCATCGAGGATCACGGCAAAGGTACAGGCAATGAACTCACGCCAGTTCGGATCGTAGCTTTTCCATACTGGAGGCAGCACCTTATCCACCGCATTCTGCAGGGATTGTCTGATGGCCTTGTCATCCAGACCGGCCGCCGCCAAATCCGCTTGCCCGGCTAGCTGCCCCGTTAATTCCTTGCCGACCTTATCCACCGTCTCGTTCAGGAAGAAGGCAAACCCCGGCGCGAACTTCTTCCAGTCGTAATTGCCCGCTGGAGGGTAGACCGCCTGCGGCGAGGTGCGGAAGGTGCCGTGATAAATCTCGTCCGGGCAGTTATACTGCAGGTCCATCACCTTGTCCAGCAGACTGCAGGCCCGCTGCACATCGCCAGGGCTATTCCGGATCAGCAGAGCCAGCGCATAATGTGCGCTGCTGCGGGTATTGTGGTGTCCTGTCTCTTCTTCGTCTTTGAGCAGCTCCATATCTTCATCATAGAGCGGGTCCATCATCTCTAAGGATTGAACAATCAAGTAACGCTGTTGTTCTGTAAGCCGATCAAGCATTGTACGGGTCATTATGTGTATCCCCTCCTATTGTCTTAACCCTTAACCGCGCCCACCATCATACCGCTGATGAAGTAACGCTGCAAGAACGGATATACAATCAGAATCGGGAGTGTTGTGAAAATAACACTGGCTGCCTTCAGGCTCTCCGGCATCAGCTTGTTCATGCCAAGACCCTCCTGCTGCATCAAATCGCTGACCTGATTGTTCTGGATCATCTGGTACAGCTTGAGCTGCAGCGGATATAAATCTGTGTTGTTGATATACATCAGAGCGTCCTGGAATCCGTTCCAGCGGCCCACGGCGTAGAACAGGCTGAGCGTAGCCAGCGCAGGGAGCGACAACGGGAGAATAATGCGGAACAAGGTACCCAGATGGGTGGCCCCGTCAATTTCGGCCGCTTCTTCCAGACCTTTGGGAATACTGTTCAGGAAAGAGATCAGGATAATCATATAGAAGGGGCTGATCAGCCCGGGCAGCACCAGCGCCCAGACCGAATCGAGCAGATGGAGATTGCGGACGAGGATGTAATCGGGAATAATCCCGCCGCTGAAGAACATCGTAATCACAATAATCAGCATGAACCATTTTCGTCCCCGCAGATCCTTTTTGGAGAGCGAGAACGCAACGGCTATCGTCATGGCCATAGACAGCACTGTAGCCAGAATAGTCAGAAAGATCGTGAAGCCAAGAGAACGGATCATGGACATATCGGAGAACACCTGAGTGTACGCTTCAAAGCTGATTTCTCTGGGGAAAAAGCTGACCAGTCCCGCCATAATCGGACGGCTGGAGCTTAAGGATATCGCAATAATGTGAATAAAAGGCATTAGGCACAGGATAACAACGAAAGTAATTAACAGGATATTAACCATATCGAATACCCGGTTGGTTGCGCGCTCACTCATTTAGTTTCCCCCTCATTCTCTGTTTGTTCCGGCGCTTTGACTAGAGTATGCTCTCATCCGCCAGCTTCTTGGATGCATAGTTTGAGCCGAGCAGGAAGACCAGTCCTACCAGCGCTTGGAACAGCCCTACAGCCGTTGCCAGTGAAATTTGCCCGGACTCAATGCCGATGCGGTATACAAAGGTGCTCAGCACTTCCGAATATTCCCGCACTGCGACGTTGCCGATAATGAACGGGCGGTCGAAGCCGATGGAGATCATATTGCCCAGGTTGATGATAAGCAGTGTGGCGATGGTAGTTTTAATACCCGGCAAAGAGATATGCAGAATCTTCTTGAACCGGCCTGCCCCATCCACCTCCGCTGCCTCGAACAGCTCTTTGTTGATCCCGGTCAGCGCCGCCAGGTACAGAATCGTTCCCCAGCCTGCACTTTGCCATACGCCAATCAGAAGATAGGTGATGAGCCAGTAATTTTTATCGGAGAGAAAAGGAATGGCCTCCAGCCCCATGCCGGTCAGCAGGTTATTAATGAATCCCGACTGGGTTCCGAATACCTGCAGCACAATGCCGCCGATAATGACCCATGAAATAAAATGGGGGATGTACAGAATCGTCTGGGCGAATTTTTTGAACCAGGTAATTCTCAGCTCGTAGAGCATAATGGCGAGAATCAGCGGTGCGGGAAAAGATACGATCAGGTCCAGCAAATTCAGCATCAGTGTGTTGCGCAGTGCAACGAAGAAATTGTTGTTCTGGAACACTTCCCGGAAGACATCCAGCCCGACCCACTCACTGCCGCCAATCCCCTGGAAAAAGTTAAAATCCTTGAAGGCAATCTGCACCCCGTACATGGGTCCGTATTTAAAAATAATGAAGTAAATGACCGGCAGCATCAGTATTGCATACAACTGCCAGTGTCTGCGTAAGTAAACGGAATTCTTCACTGCCTTCACTCTCCTCGTCCGCCCTGCGGCAGCGGATGGCAGGGAGCCGGCCCCGGCTCCCTCTCCACCTTAATCCCGCCGTCATTCAGCTTTTTTTATTTGGAGCCCATTGCCTTGTATGCTTCGGTGCGTTCGTCCAGAATCGCCTGGCCGCCGCTGGCCATATAGTCTTTCATCATCGAATCATAAGTGCTGTCGAACTGATCCGGCTTGATCATAGTCAGCTTAACGATGATTTCCTGGAACTTGTCGGCCAGCGCCGTGCCGTATTTCGCTTCCGCTTCAATCGGATGGTCGAACCGTACCGGCTGAATGTTGTCCGTATTGGAGATTTCTACCGATTTGCGCATGTCTGCCTGATATTTCTCTGGTGTCTGTGCAATGTACGCCGCTTCATTCTTGGCATCGTCTCCGGCATATTTACCATTAACGATGACAGCAAGGTCACCGAAGTTGTAAATCCGGTCCATCGCTTCCTGGGTTGCATCAGGCTTCACTACAGGCACTCCGTTTACCAGCGTGTAGTTCTCGTTCTCCACCCCAAACTGCATATCGAACAGGTTCGTGCCGGAAGCCATCCAATCAAGATATTTCAGCGCCGCTTCGGCGTTTTTGCTGGATTTCGGAATCATGACATACATCGCGTTCGGCGCATAAGCCGGCTTGGCATGCTTGCCTTCCGAGTTCGTGAAGGCATCGACCGGAGTAATTACAGCGCCGGGAACATTGGCCTGCAGGTTCTCATAGCCGCCATTTGCGCTGAAGTACAGCTCTCCGGCATCCTCGGTATAAAAGCCGAGCAGACCGTTCTGCAGATTCTGCCATAGCTGCTTCTTGTCTTTATCCAGGCCGAAGTCTTTGCTCATGAGGCCTTCATTGTACAGCTTGTTCATGAATTTCAGACCATCCTTGAAGCCGGGAAGCAAGGTTGGATAATCATTGGAGCCAAGCTGCTGGGTGAGCGTGTACCGCTGCTCATCGGTGAGCGGCTGGATGAAGGACCAGAGAAGCGGCTCATATTGGGCCGATGCCAGGCTCACGCCGAACGGAATAACCTTGCCGCCGGTATTGCCCGGGTCTTTATCCTTAAATGCCTTCAGCGCAGTGTACAGCTCATCTGTTGTCTGCGGCACCGGCAGGCCCAGCTTGTCCAGCCAATCTTGACGGATGTAGCCGGCATATTTCCCAAGCACAAGTCTTCTGCCTGGAAGTGCGAATTGCTTTCCTTTATATTGTCCGTAGGCTAGAGTATCTTCGCCCAGAAATTTCTTAAGATTAGGTGCATCCTTATCCAGCAAATCTGTAAGATCCGTCAGACCGCCCTGCTCTGCATACCGGTTAAAGGTCCCCGAATCGTAAGTGAACACGATGTCCGGCACTTCACTTTGGCTGGCCATCAGGACGTTCAGCTTCTGAATTTCTTCAGAACGCGGCACCGGTACGAACTGTACATTAATATTGTTCGGCTTGCCGAAGCGCTCCTGCACAAGTCTCGTCAAATAACTGTCGGTGATGGTATAACCGGCAGGTGAATTCCCCCGGTCAAACAGCTCCACCTTTAATGTAGTAGGCTTTGAGGAATCTGACGCTGCATTCCCGCTGGAAGCATCCTCCTTGGAAGAACATGCGGATAACAGCATTGAGGAGATTAATACGACTGCCAATGCGGGGCTTGCCCATTTTTTTGACCAACCTTTTGTCATTCTCTCATCACCTTTCCCCTTATAATGTTACTTAACGTTCCATCGAATGCTTCGCCGGATGTTCATGACGCCTTCGATGTCACCAAGTATTACATGTAAATATGAAACTGCACAATAAACCATTTTCAGAAAGACAAAATCATTTTCAGAGAGGGCAATAAACAATTATCGCCACAATAAACTGCTTTCCACATAGGGCACAAATGCCCGTTGTGCCTGGGTTTAATCTTATTTTGATCCCGGATTGGGTGGTTTATCCGTGTAATTCCCCCTAATCCATTTCCGCTGGCTTCCGTATCAGAACATCATAACACATCAAAAAGACGCTCCCGGAATACCAGAAACGCCTGTAATTTATACCTTATGTTATATTAACTAACACATAATTAGTCTCTAAATGGATTTTAGTTTATTATGTCACACTTACCCGGAAGGCATTAACGCTGTAGTTACTCCCATTGATGGTCAAAACCGCATCGTAGTATCCCCTGTCACCGTTCGGCTTGCATTTATAATCCCCCGAGCAGCCGCAGACGAAAAATTTGGTCTTGGTGTAACCCGGGTAAATATTGTTAAGCTTCCGGTAAAATAAATGTCCGTGATGAGTGAAAATTGCCAGGACCCTGTCTCTTGCTTTTAATGGGATTGCATTAAAAAATTTGCTTGTTTCCGTCCCGCTTAACACATGGCTGGGATCTACAGTGATTCCGGCGATCTTCAGGGGCCAATGAAAATCAATAATGTAATAATGCTTGTCGTCCAAATTTTTGAGCAATCTAATACTGGCCGGACTGAATACACCCAGAGCACAATCAAGCCAAACATACTTCACTTTGGTCTGCGTCCCCGGAAAGTTCATTTGTCCGGCAGCAGCCCCCAGATATTTGGTGAACAATGATCGGGTGCTCGCCTCCCAATTACCAATCGACGCTTTGTAAGGAATCGTTCCAAGTGTGCCCGTAACCGTATCTTTGAAATCCTTGTAGTACTCATCCGCATGATTGCCATGATCGGCCCCCGCCTGCGCATTATCTCCGCCAAAAATAACAAACCTCTTATTCCCGCTGCTCACAGCCTTCGGCAAAAGATTCTTGAAAATACTCGAGCTGTTCCCATACCCCACATGACTGTCGCCTATAACCGCAAAATGGATATCCTGCTGAACCTTCACAATAGGCTTAAAGCTGCGTTTCCGTCCAGTGCTGAGGGGAAGACTTTGTCTGCGGCCAGGCTTCACCTGCTTTTTCATCACGGACCACCTCTCCCATGCAAGTATTGAATATATGTATATTCAATATCATTTGGAAGATCGTGGACATTACCCCTTAGAAGGAAAACTTATTCCCCACAAAATAACCGATAGACACAAACAAAACAGTCCAGACAGCCGCGCCGATGCAGCAGAGCAAAATATATTTTTTAAACGGCATCACCGTAATTCCTGATATGTATCCTGCTGCGTGTCTGACTCCGGGAATAAAATAAGAAAGAAAGACCGTCCAAACTCCATATTTTGCAAACCATTTTCTGACCTTTCTATATCGTTTAGGCGTCAAGCCTACCCATTTCCCGCATTTGTGAATAATACTGTAGCCGAGCTTTCTTCCAATGGTATAACTGATCGTCATCCCTGCTACTGATCCTATGAAACTAAACAGTAACACAAGCAAGTAATTCAGCACATGCAGAGAACTTAAATATCCAACAAACACCATTAGTGTCTCATCCGGTATAGGAAGACCTATAATACCAAGAGCGAGTAAGGCTACAATTGCCGCATAACCGTATTGCGAGATGAATTGTATAGCCATTTCCATGATTGTCACTTCCTGATAGATATCTTCTTCAATGATGGGAATCGGATTCGGCTAACCATTAAAAAGGAAAGGGCGCCAATTAAGGCGAGGATTGCAGCCGGTTCCATACGCAGTTTGGTCAGAGAAAAGAAAGATAGAATGACTCCCGCCGCTGTAATCGGCATACCCGTAAATTCCGTACTGGATGCCGATATATTGAACCGTGCTAACCGCAGAGCGCCGCATATTATAAATACAATGGCTGCAACGGCTTCTATTCCGTGTAAGCTCCCCAAATGATGCAGCAGAATCAGAAAAACAGGCGCTGCGCCAAATGAAATCAGATCTGCCAGAGAATCGAGCTGTTTGCCGAATTCACTCGTACAGTTCATTAATCTGGCTAGCAGTCCGTCCAGCACATCAAAAAAAGCCGCGATTAAAATTAAAATGAAAGCTGTCTTATAATATCCTTCGATCGTAAAAATCAGTGAAGCCGCTCCAGATCCTAAATTGAATACAGTGCAGATAGTTGGAATATATTTCAAAATCATGTATGTCTTCTCCTTCCTGAACCCTTGCTAATCCCTAATCTCTTGGTGGAACTTATATCCCGCCCCGATCACCGTGCGGATAAAGCTCGACTCATATCCAAGCTTCGCTCTCAGCTTCTTAATATGTGAATCTACAACCCGGTGATCTCCGTCAAAATCCATGCCCCACACCCGGTTAATGATTGCCTCACGCGAAATCACTACATTCTCATTACTGATGAGCAGCAATAACAGCTCATATTCCTTCGGTGTCAGCTCGACCTCTCTGCCATCCACTTCCAGCTTGTGGGCCAACGTGTTCAGCACCGCAGACCCGAATTCCAGCATATGCCCCTGGGGCTTATAATTTTCAATCACGCGCTTCATCAGCGAGTTGGCTCTGGCAATCAGCACCTTGGGACTGAACGGCTTGGTCACATAATCATCCGCCCCAAGCTCAAAGCCGTACACCTTGTCATGATCCGCCGACTTGGCTGTGAGAATAATGATTGGTACTCCTGAACGGCTGCGTACTTTCCGGCATACCTCGAACCCGTCCATCTTGGGCATCATCACATCGAGAATCAATAAATCCGGGTATAACGTTTCGAAATCGTCCAGCGCATCCATCCCGTTCTCGGCCTCAATGACCTCCCAGCCGTCCTGAATGAAATAATCGGATATAATTTCCCGGATTCGGGTCTCATCTTCAACAATAAGCACTTTCTTAGGCACTACGTTCCCTTCTTTCAATCTTCAGACTGGAGTTCAGTTGCTGAAATGAATAATGAACCGGACTCCGTTCTGCAAATTTTCCGCCGCATAGTCAAAGCCGTGCATCTCGAGAATCTGCTGGGCGATCGACAGACCCAGCCCTGTGCCGCCGGTTTTGCGGCTGCGTGAAGGCTCTCCCCGATAAAACCGGTCCCAAATCAGATCGAGCTGATCTTCCGGTATGCCCTCACCTATATTATCTACGTAGAGAATAGTACTGGTGTCGCTGTGAATTTCAATTGTAATGACACTTCCTTCTTCCGCATGGCGAATGGCATTCATAATCAGGTTGACAATGACCTGCTCAATCCATTCCGGATCAGCCAGCACCTGCTGTTCATTCACAGGCACAACGATAATCTCCAGTTCCTTCTCCTTGAGCAGATACACCAGCTTGTCAGCAACCTTCTCAACCCGCTCACTGAGCAGAAACATCCTTTTTCTCAGCTCAATGGTCCCTGACTCCAGCCTCGCCAAATCGAGCATGTCCTTAATTAACATTTCCATCTTGCCAGCTTCTTCGATAATAACGGAAGTATAGTGCTCGCGTTTATTAACATTCACACCATCCTGCAAGCCTTCCGCGAAGCTTTTGACAATACTCAGCGGCGTCTTTAGTTCATGCGAAGCGTTGGCGAAGAAGCTCTGTTGGAGCACTTCAAGTTTCTGTTTTTGCTCAATATCCTCCTGCAATTTGGCGTTGGCTTCTTTCAAGTCACTAAGCGCCTTGTCCAGCTTCTGGGACATCTCCAGCATACTGCCCGACAGACTGCCTAGCTCGTCATTCTGGCGTATTGGCGAGACGGCCGAAAAGTCGAAGTTAAGCATCCGCTTGGCCATTTGATTCAAGGCAATCAGCGGTTTGGTCACGATTTTGGAGAAGAATAAGGAAAGAATGAGAATAAGGAAGAACCCTCCGATTCCCAAATAGATAAAGAACTCGCGCAGCGCATCATTGGCATCGCCAATCTCCTGAATAGAGGTAACCGAGAACAGTATTTCCATGTCCCCATTATTCTTCAGTACAGGCTGCAGAATAATTACATTGTTCGTTCCGCTCCAGGATTCAAACCACGGCAGCTCCTGCGTCTCCATATTATTCAGCCGCTTCTTTAATTCGCCGGATAACGGGAAGGTCTCGGACAACGCCAGCATGAGCAGACCTTGACGCTGATTCCAGATTTTGAAGTAAGGCATTTCAATATCGGTTACAATTCCTGAGAGCCGGGAGGAGACTTCTCCTTCGTACTGGCCAATCGCTTTTGATTTTGACAGAAAAATCTTCTCGGGGTACAGCACACCGGCATTCTCTTTCCCCCGTTGCTCAATATCTCCCAAAAGCGTTATCCGGTCTCCCTTCTGAATGTTTGCAGCTCTGAACTCATCCCCATACAGGGTCATAAAGAGCGATAACGATACAAGAATCTTCTGGCCGTCATCCTGCTTTACAACCATATGGTAAGGATCATCCACCATCATCTTGCCATCTATATCCATAATCGCCAACTGGCTTCTGTTGCTGGTCATGAATTTGAGCATTTCACGTGTGAGCTGGCTTGAGCTCCAGTCCTTGCGGGAATAATCGGTGGCGAACTTCTTCAGACGCTGCTCCACCTTGTTCAATTTATGATTCTCGTAAAAGTTATTAAACAGCAGCAGTTGAGATAGAATAATCATCATATAAAAAAATGCAAAAAACAAAACCGTGATCATAAACAGCTTGAACGTAATGCTTCTATTTTTCATAGGATCTCCTTGCATGTCAGCTCTATTTATCTATTATAACTGATCGGTTTGTTCATTATGTGTCCATAAAAAAAAGAAGGTGTCCCAAAGCCGGAATGATGAATGGCTTGGAACACCTCTCTTGTAGAAGCAACTATGTATTTAATCTACCTTCGCGCCATAGGAACGTAAGAACAGAACCGCCTGCTCCCTGTCCATCCGTACACCTTTGACATTCAGTGCCTTTAGATCAATGCCTTCCAGCTTGGCCTCCCGCAGGTCTGCTCCCGTCAGCGTGGCTTTACCCAGCATAACTCTTGTCAGGTCGCAGTCTCTTAAGTCCGCCTTTGATAGATCACTTTCCGACAGATCTGCCTCAAAAAAACGAATCCCCCGCAAATCCTGCTTGCCCAGCTTAGTGTGCCTCAGATTCGTGTAGGACCAGTCGCCTCCGCTCAGCGTAATGCCGTCCATCTGAGCGCCCGCGAAGTCCGATCCGGTCATTTTACAGGTAATGAATTTGGTCACAAACAGATTTGCGCCGGTGAACTTACAATTCTCGAAGGCCGATTCGGTGTGGATGGACGCATTTAAGGCAGCGCCTTTAAAATCACATTCAATAAACCGGCAATGGCTGGTATCAATTTCGTCCATAGAAGTATTCATAAAGGTACACTTTGTAAACGTGCAGCGGACAAGCTCCCCATAACGCAAGTCCTGCCCGTCAAAACGGATTTCTGTAAATTCCCGATCCTTGTATTGATACATTATTCTGCCTCCTATCATAAACTTAGCGACCTTCTCCAATTGTAACCCGGGAAAAGATCGCCGTCTCTATATAAGCTATTATTTTTGGGGCTGGACGTAACTGCGGGGAATGTTTGGACTTCCGGCCGCTCCGCTCCGTAAGTATCCAAACTTCCCCTCCGCTACTTCGCCCCTTACAGGGGGGGATTACCGCTTTTTGCGGCGGGGGGGTTTTTTGGAGGCAAGCTTCTCCTCCGCCAGCCTGTTCATTTCTTCTATATAATGCTGCTCCTGACGAAGCTTCTCGGCGGCAGCCTGCTCGGATTTCATTTGCAAATCCTTCATGATCTCCTCATGAAGGTTCGGGTCAGAAATACTCAGATGATGCTCAAAGGCCTCCGGGTACAGGAAGCTTTTCTCCCCTGCCCCTCCAGAAAACACAACCGTTATCCGCCCGCCGTCATTACTTGATACGGTCCCAGAACCAAAACGGACATGAGAAACCTGCTTTTTTATCAGATTCATTGCCTTAATACTCCTTTTCCAGCTCTTTTCGCAAATACCGGCCCGTGTAGCTCCGTTCATGCCGCGCCACCTCTTCAGGAGTACCTGTGCAGACCACCTCGCCGCCCCCGGCTCCCCCTTCGGGGCCGAGATCAATAATGTAGTCCGCATTCTTGATCAGCTCCAGGTTATGCTCGATAACCACCACGGTATTGCCGGCATCGGTCAGCGAATGCAGAACATGAATTAATTGATGCACATCGGCAAAATGCAGTCCGGTGGTCGGCTCATCCATGACATAAATCGTGGACCCGGTCGCCGGCTTGAGCAGCTCTGTCGCCAGCTTTACCCGCTGCGCTTCACCGCCGGACAAGGTGGTCGCGGATTGGCCGAGCTTGATGTATCCCAGCCCAACATTGCAGAGCGCCTCGATCTTTTTACGGATTCTGGGGATGTTCCCGAAGAAAGCAACAGCCTCCTGAGCCGTCATATCCAGCACGTCAGCAATGCTTTTGCCTTTATAGCGGACTTCAAGCGTCTCACGGCCGTATCTCCGGCCTTTGCACACACTGCAGGGCACATGCACATCGGGCAGAAAATGCATCTCTACCCTGACCAGCCCTTCGCCCGCACAAGCTTCACAGCGCCCGCCTTTAATATTGAAGGAGAACCGGCCCGGGCCATACGCCCGAAGCTTGGCTTCATTCGTCAGTGAGAACAGCGTACGGATATTGTCAAAGACACCGGTGTAGGTCGCCGGATTGGAGCGCGGTGTGCGTCCGATCGGATTCTGGTCGATATTAATGATTTTATCGAGATGCTCAAGCCCCTCTATTCCCGAATGGGCTCCGGCAACAGTATGCGCTCTGTTCAGGGCAGCAGCCAGCTTCTTATATAAGATTTCGTTGATCAGACTGGATTTCCCGGACCCTGATACGCCTGTTACACAAGTGAAGGTCCCGAGCGGAATGGACACATCCAATCCCTTCAGATTGTTGGCGGCTGCGCCTACGATAGTCAGCTTGTTACCGGTTCCGGCGCGCCGTGTTTCCGGCACCGGGATATGCATTTTATGTGCGAGATACTGACCGGTGATTGACCGGGGTTCAGCCATAATGTCCTGCACAGCGCCCTGTGCAATGATCTCTCCTCCGTTCGTTCCCGCATAAGGGCCAATATCCACGATCCAGTCCGCTTGACGTATGGTATCTTCATCATGCTCCACTACGATCAAGGTATTGCCGAGATCACGCATTTTTCCCAAAGCCGCAAGCAAACGGTCATTGTCACGCTGATGCAGGCCAATCGAAGGCTCATCCAGAATATACAGCACACCCATAAGCCCGGAGCCGAGCTGTGTTGCCAGAAGAATGCGCTGGCTCTCGCCGCCGGATAAGGTTCCCGAAGCTCTTGCAAGTGTCAGATAGTTAAGCCCTACGTTCCTCAGGAACTGGAATCTTGAATCTATTTCCTGCACAATCGAATCGGCGATATCTGAATGCTCCTTAGACAAGCTCAAGCTCCCAATAAACTGTACAGCAGCATCTATAGATAATTTGCAGAATTCCGATATATTCAGCCCGTCAATCCTGACCGCAAGCACTACAGGCGACAGCCGGTCACCGTGACAAGCCGGACAAGGCAAAACCGACATGTATTCTTCCAGCTCATTATGCATCTCTTCTGATTGTGTCTCCCGGTAACGCCGCTCCAGATTAACGACTATGCCCTCAAAGGATTCTTTAATATATTTTCTCAGAGCTTCACTGGGATGGAATACTTCAAGCTTCTCTCCACCCGTCCCATACAGAAGGGCGTTCATTGCTTCCTGGGAGAGCTGCTCCAGCGGGGTATCGAAGTCGAAGCCATACTTTTTCCCCAGCGCTTCATAGTACATTTTGCAAAAAGAATTCGTCTTCACATTGTTCCAGCCATTGGCCGCAATCGCGCCCGAATTGATCGAGCGGCTGAGGTCGGGAATGACCTTGCCCGGGTCTACCTTCAACTGTGAACCGAGGCCGGAACAGGCCGGACATGCACCTTCATGGTTGTTAAAGGAGAACAATCGCGGAGATAGCTCCGGCAATGAGACTGTACAGTAAGGGCAGGCGTAATTCTGGGAGAACATCGTCGCTTCACCGCTGGCCGTCTGATGGATGATCACCAGGTCTCCCGATAAGGCGAATGCTGTCTCAAGCGAGTCGGCAAGTCTTTGATAATCCACCTCTTTTACAATCAGACGGTCAATAACGATTTCGATATTATGCTGCTTATTCTTGTCCAGGCGGATTTCACTCATTAGATCATGAACCTCACCGTCCACCCTTACGCGGGCATACCCGCTCAGCTTGGCCTGTTCGAATACCTTCTGATGCCCGCCCTTTTTGCCCCGGATCACAGGAGCCAGGATTTCGTATTTCGTTCCGGTCGGCAATCTGCCGATCTGCTCCATAATCTCATCAACGGACTGGCGTTTGATCATCCGCCCGCAGGACGGGCAATGAGGCGTTCCGATCTTGGACCACAGCAGACGTAAATAATCATAAATCTCCGTTACCGTACCTACGGTTGAGCGCGGATTGTTGGAGGTTGTTTTTTGTTCAATCGCTATCGCAGGGGAGAGGCCGTCAATCGCATCCACATCCGGCTTACCCATCAGCCCCAGAAATTGTCTGGCATATGAAGAGAGGGATTCCACATACCGCATTTGCCCTTCCGCATATAACGTATCAAAAGCCAAGCTCGATTTTCCCGACCCGCTGACGCCTGTGAAAACTACAAATTGGTTGCGGGGGATGCTAAGGCTAACATCTTTCAGATTATTTTCCCTTGCTCCGCTGACACTTATATATTTCTGCATTCGTAACTCCTCCTGATATCAGCTCGGGTCAAGCAGCGTCTCACTCTTCATAAATTAATTTTATCATATGCATGTCAAGTCTTTTTACCATATATTGTTATTCTATTGAGAATTATTTTGAGTAGAACTATCAAATGTTACTATGCGTCTAGTCTGCGAGAGCCGCTTCCCTCTGCCGGATATCTTCCCGTACCAGCAGTCCTGCTTCTTCCGCAGTAACCTTCTTGATCAGCATCAGCTCGCTTTCCAGCAGCAGAATCGTCTGCTCCATAATGTACTTGTCATCCGAGTTCACTCTTATCCCATGCGCCTTACAGCAGCTTACATCTCGTATAATCTGGTACAAATCAGAGATTCTCCCCGCATTCAGCTTCTTTTTCAGCAGGAGTTTCCGGTCCGTGTTATTGTCAGGCATTTTGACGGATTTGGAGAAAAAGAGCTTTCTCGCTTCCTCCAGTTGATCTGGCGATGCCAGCCGGCGAAGACCCATCTTCTCGGCATTGTCTGTCGGAACATACGCAATCAGGCTGTTCAACTGCAAGTGGATTGTATAGTACTCTCTTGGACAACCCATGAACTGCTGCGTCTCAACGGAGCTTACACAGCCCGCCCCCTGTAACGGATAAAACACCTTGGCTCCAGATTCTAACATTTGCTGACCCCCACTCTTATTGTCCGTATCATTACCATCGCAATAACACTATCAATATGATGATATAAAAGCGCCACAAAGCTGCAGCTCAGTTGTGCTTCCTATAATAACTATAACACACCATTGTCAAGCCCCCCCTGCGAGCCTGACCCCAGATGGATATCAGAATGGGAAGAAAAAATGAAACAATCAGGACTATATTCAGCTAAATAGACAAGTATACAGTTCATAGAGCACGTATCTCACATACAATAATTCTGAATAGACAGATGGGCGGTGAGGGTATTGGCCAAAATATCAGTTCTCATGCCGGTTTATAATATGGCTCCGTATATTGAAGAAGCAATCTGCAGTATATTAACGCAAACCTATCAGGATTTCGAATTTCTTATTATTGATGACGGATCAATGGATGGAACCTTGGATATTATCAGAAAATTCAATGACAGCCGGATAAGAGTGATTGAGCATCCGATAAACCTGGGATTAATTGAGTCCTTAAATCAAGGCATTGACTTATGCACGGGTGAGTATATTGCCCGAATGGATGGTGATGATATCGCTCTGCCCCACCGTTTAGAACGTCAAGTGACATTTATGGACATTCATCAGCATTGCGGGGTTTGCGGTTCTCAGGTTCGTTTCCTGGGAATAGATGGTGTTACCACTAAGCCTTTGAACCATGAGGAGATCAGATGCTGGCAGTTATTCCACTGTTCAATCGTTCATCCAACCGTTATGATCCGAAAATCCGTACTGGAGAACCACGGGATCAGGTATTTGTATTATTATCATGCCGAGGATTATGAAATATGGAATCGCCTAGCGGAAGTTACGCAGTTAGTGAATCTTCCTGATGTGTTGCACATATACAGACAGCATCCCAATCAGATATCAAGTATTCACCGATATGCACAAGAAATACAAACCGAAACCATTCGCAGAGATCAATTACGTCTGCTCGGCATTGAACCCTCGGCTGAGGAGTACCAGATTCACTTGGATTTTTGCCATTTTAGAATACGTGTGTATGAACCCGAGCACTACAATAAATGCTTAGTATGGGCTCACAAAATTCTGGAGGGCAATTTACGGAGACAAAAGTATGACCATCAAACCTTAATTATGGTATTGTCCCAATGCTTTAGTAAATTAAGATATTAATATTATGACAAAATGGAACTCCCCTCCAAGTTCACTCGTCTCCTCATGGTACCACACAAGTTTTTTAGAGCGTCTACTTGAAGGGGATATTTTTATTTGCATGTATCGTTGTATTTTAGAAATTAAAGCTTTTCAAGGCAGCGCCTTCAGAAACTGTGCAATTTGCTCCATGTAGCCGTTCACTGTAATTTTTCTCGGCGCGAACAGGCTGATGAGCAAGGCGCGGAATTCGGAATTTGCGGTCTGGGTCGTCAGCATGGAATGCTCTGTATCTGCAAACACCTTGACCGACAGCAAGGATGAAGGGTTCACCTCTTTCCGGTACACCTGTTCCGTCTCCTTCCAATCCACATTGATATCCTTATCCCCCAGGAGGAGGAGCACGGGAGAATTGAAGTTATGCAGATCGGCGGTTGCATCGGCCCTGAAGTTCTTGCTGACAAAGGTCCAGCGTTCGTTGGACATCACATCATCCTTATGCGCTGCGGCTGCATATTCTTCATAGGATGCGCCCTTCTTCAAAAGCTCCTTCAATTGCCGTTCATACGCGATTTGCTTGGAAATTTCCGCCTCAGAGTGTCCGTCCTTTGCCATTTGCCCGCGGGTGTTATATTCGCCCTGGGTCAGCCAGTTGATGGCAGGGGATACCAGAATGCTGAAGGCAAGCGGTTCTTTCCCCGCAAGCTTCGGAATGACCCATCCCGCTTGACTTGCTCCCCATACACCGATACGCGTATCGTCAATCATCGGCTGCATTCTGGCCCAGGCCAGCGCCTGGCGGGCTTCCTCTACACGGTCGTCAATGCTCTGATCGAGCCAGTTCCCTTCAGAGCCGTCAATGCCCCGCTTGTTCAGAGACAGGGAAGCATACCCTTGGAAAGCAAGCTTCTCCCATAGCGGCTTATACCCTTCCTCATGCGAAGCATTGATTGGACCGTCGCCATGAATGAACAGCACCAATCCCAGCTTGCCGGACTCCTTCTTGGGCAGGACAAGCGTACCTGTCAATTTACCCTGAGGGGAGGGGATCTCAATGGATTCCTCCACCATGTCAAAGCTGTTTTGCTTCAGTATGTAGAGCACTGCCCCTATACATATCAACATCATACCGATGAGCGTTATGCCAATTTTTCTTTTCATAGATGCTTCCTCCAAGAATAAAGTTCATGCTGTATAAGTTGAACCATGTATTTATATATTGGGGGCTGGTCATGACTGCGGGGAATGTTAGGACTTCCGGCCGCTGTTGTGCTTGGATTTCCTGATTGAAACCGCTGACGCGGTAGAAATCCAAACATAGCCTAATCATACGGCCAGCTTTCCTACGGAAAGCTCTCAGGCGGACGCTGACGCCCCATAAGTATCCAAACTTCCCCTCCGCATGCCTACCTTTTTTATGATTTTTCAAGTTCAACTTATAGCTAAAATTTCAAAATCATATAGTCCCACTTCCATTCATGAAAAAGAACGTAACTCAGCAGGCTGATCTCCTTCTCATGGGTGCGGAAGGATTGCTGCTCATACAGGCGTTTGGCGCCTTGATTGCTGCCGGAAACGTGCAGGCTCAGATAATTGAGCAATGGCTGTCCCACAGCGTATTGGTGCGCCCATTGCAGCAGCAGCTTGCCTACCCCTTTCCCGCGATGCCAGGTATGAACGGAAAGATCGGCAATATAACATTCTCCGGCCTGCGGCTTATGGTTCAGGAAATACAAAGCGGCTGCCAGCTTCAGCACCTTCCATTTTCCGAACTGATTCATTTCCTCTGTTAGCTGAAATTTGGTGAGAGAACGGGCCGCAGCATCACCCGCACCTGCTCCCGGCTGCCACTGGATGGACAAGGTTCCAATGACCGTTCCTTCCTGAAGCGCCACCATTCTTTGACTGGCGGTTTCTTCCGGGAAGACATCCAGCAGCCTTTCGAAAAATAGCGCCAGCTCGTTATGGGCAAGCCTCGACAAGCGGCCAAACTTGCTGCTGAACCCGTCCGCAATCAGGTAGCTGACCTCCCGGTTATATTTGGCCTCCATCGGTTCAATGGTGATAGGAGCGCTCGTCACGGTGCACTCCCCTCTTCGGCAGGTACGCCCGCTTCAAGCTGCAGCAGCAGCTCGTAATGAAGCTTATCCTGACTGAACAGGGAGAGATACGATTTCTCGATCAGAACAAGCGGCCCTGTCACAGCATAGGATTGCGCTGCTGCATAGTCATAGAACCGCGCAATCTGCCGGTCAAGCTCAGCTTCATGCTCAATTGCGAATTGGGAGATGAGATACTCTCCCGCAGGCAAGACCCGGCTGCCCTGCTCCCGGACCTCCGTATACAGTGAAACGTTGCCCGCACCATCGTATACAAAGTGAATGTCCGTTTCGAACAGATTGGCAATCTGCCCGGCTTGTCCCGCCAGCTCTCTGGCATGCAGCGTAGATTGTGAGCTCATCTCGAACCAGAACATCAAGTTCACCGGTTCCCGCCACTTCACCTGGTAAGCGGTGTTCTCTTGGCTGAAGTCCTTGTGTTCATGAAGGACCTTGCTGATAAACCGTTGAAGCGACTGCAGCCGGAGGATTTCCGCATTCGTTTCGGCCAAAGAGGTCTGAAGCACCTGCCGGACCTGCTCCGGCCCAAAGCTCGTCATGCATTCTTTGATCGACTGCACGGACAGGCCCAGCTTACGCAATAACAGAATATGCGCCAGTTGATAGATTTGCTCGATGCCGTACATTCGATACTGATTATCGCCCGTATAGGAAGGCATCAGCACTTCTTTTTCCTCGAAATAACGGATCTGATGCACAGACACATTCATTAGCTTGGCTAGCTCACTGATTGTGATCTCACTTTTCATTCTTCCCACTCCTTCGCTGCAACTGCCCTAACTCCAAGATACACCTTAGGTCAGACCTAAGGTCAAGCAGGAAAATGCGGCATGACAAAAAAGCCCCAACAATGAATAATCGAGCTGGCGTTACGGACTGAGGTGCGCTTCATTCGGATGAGAGTCACGGCTTGGATAAGTTACGGACACCACGGACCTTATGATGAAATATTCCGCGCCTAAACATTCCTTGGAGTGACCATAAGGTCCCCTCGGTCCGTTAAGTCGCAAAAAGTGGCGTTTGCTTGAAAATAACGGCTCTCCGGTCCGTATGGAGCCGACTTCGCTGCTGCGGTTTCTCTTCACCCACCCCTGTATGTATAATTTCGCCCACAGGCTCTGATGCTGATCTAGTGGACTCAAGCTTCTCCGGTCCCATGCTGGAATGCATCAGATAAATGGCAAAATCCTCACCGGGATTATTCACGATCATGGATTTTCAGCATCACCTTCAGCGGCTTGAGGTAACCGGCATTTAAGGTGACCAGGATATTCATACGATGCATTTCTCTACTTTCACATTTACACTCCGGGCGGACAGTCCGGCGAGCTTCTCAACGTCTTCCCGGACATTCATCTGCAATTCCTTGCACACCTCATTCATTCTTACGCCATACTGCACGACAATTCTCAGATTAATATCGAGTCCCGATTCTGTAGCGCTAAGCTCAATGCCGCTTTGAAGGGCTGTTCCGCTCAGCTTTCTGGTAATTTCTTCGACCATGCCTGTGGACATGGAAGCAATCCCGCCGGTGCCTGCTGCTGCCTTGCCGATGATGTTGGTTACCGCCTCTTTGGAAATGGTGATGCTCCCCAGCATATTTTGAATCAACATGACAATCCCCTCCTGTTTATCGCTTGGCCTCTTGAACTGACTTCGTCTGAACACCCTTGTAAAAAGTGTCTACTACCAGCGCCGCCGCGGATTTCACTGCAATGTGCCCGCTTTTCACCTGCTGCCAGGTTAAAAATAGCAACGAGTACAGGACGTTCATGATCCATTCTTTATCCATATCGGAGCGTAAAAAACCCTGCTGCTGCAACTGGTCAATCACATGCATGACCGGTTCTCTCAGCTTCTGGTCCGCGGCATCAATTTCCGGGTTATAGTTAACCGAGGCATCATGGGCGAGAAAATATATTTTATCCCCCAGTGGAATCAGCGCTTCTATCAGCTCCGGGATGTAAGCTTCACTGTTGGCTTCATTAAGTGCAACGCTTCGCATCGTCTCGCTTACCACCTCAATGGCCCGAAATCCCAGGTGAACCATCAGTTGCTCTCTGCTGTCCACGTAACGGTGCAATGTCGCAATCCCGATTCCTGCCGCCTCGGCAATTTCATTCATGGACGCACCCGGTTTCTCGATCAGTAAATTCGTCGCCGCATCCAGTATGGAATGAAGTCTTGTTTGTTTGACTGCCGTCATTTCTTTTTTCATCAGCGGCTCCTCTATGGATCATATTAAGTCAATTTATGATTGATGAAACAATCATTTGATAGAATATACTATCATAATTATATAATAATTGTCCTTCCGGCAATAGTCAAATTTGCGGTCATATCCTCCACAGCTATCACATTATTCACAGTGTTCAACGGGCGGCTTAGAGCCAGTCCTCCGTCAAAAGCGTCTTTAGCAGCTCCACCTGCTCAGGTCCTAATCTGTTTGCGATCTGCTGCTCCATATCCAGCTTAATCTGCAGCATGCTCCGGCATGCCTCAGCCCCTTTTCCGGTCAGCGTTATGTTCTTATCCCGTGTATTCCCCTCTACCTGAACACTCTCGACATAGTCTTCGGCAAGCAGGCCGTTGATGCATTTCTGTGCGCCCTGGCGGGAAATGTTGATTAATCTGCTGATTTCCGAAATTGACAGCATGCTATGAAGCTCAAGCTTAGCCAGAATATGAGTCTCCGTCTGATTCAACGGATGGCTGTTCCGTCTGTTCACCTCTTCCCGCAAAGCCTTATGCTTCTCACTGACGAGATCAATTAAATTCAGGTCCAGTATGTAATTCTTCATCACAAAAGCCTCCAATTATAAAGATCATTGTAGTTTATTTCTGCCAGAAAGACTTTTGTCAACTTGGTTGACGATAATTCGATTGTCTGTTAGTATGATCATCGCAGTCACAAAATTAAATTTCAAGGGAGCTTGAGCAATGGGCAAGAATAAAAAAGAAGCTTTTATCTTTACAGCCATTATGTGCACGTTGATGGTGCTCGGCATGAGCATTTACAATGTGGTGCTATTCTCAGGCTGGTCAAGCAGAGTCATTATTGAGGTGGCGACCGGCTTTGTGCCGGCATTACTTGTCGGCCTGCTTCTGGATGTGGTCGTGGTCAGCAGATTAGCCAAAGGAATTGCTCTCAGACTTCTCAAGCCAACTGATCCGGTGGTCAAAAAAATACTAACGATCTCCTTCTTCATGGTATGCGGAATGGTGCTGTGCATGTCCCTATACGGGACACTAACACACTACGGATTTAGCGGCAACTTCCTCGCCCATTACTTTTCTACGGCGGGACTCAATTTCATCTGTGCATTGCCGCTGCAATTAATTGTAGTAGGTCCGCTCACCCGGTTCCTGTTCATGCGGATATTCACGGTGCAGAATCCTACAACCGCTTGAAGGAGCATTGAGAATTCCCTCTGCTGCTTCCCTGCTTAGTTCCTCGTTTATCCAAAAAAGACATGCACACCGGATGCCTCCGGGTTGCATGTCCATGTCATCTATTCGCCGCTCTCCCTTAGGAAAGGCGGATTCGCAGCGTATAATCCAGCGGTGTAATCAGGGTCACGATGACCTTCAGACAGCCATCCGGGTAGGTCATTCCCCGGATATCCGCCAATTCATGCTCATGAGCCCCCTGCTCCAGCTCCATCCAATCTTCCCCGGCGGTATAACGGATCGTGCCGGATGCCCAGAACGAAGTGTCTCTCATCTCCGGCACAGGCACGATGCCGGTTCCCTCCAGGCTGCCTTCCTTGCCGAACAGCAGCACAATCTGCGTCAGCACATCCGACGGCGCTTGCTGGGCAAAGTGCACATCCCATCCCCCGCTGTGATCGGTCACTTGAACCGTGACCTTGCTGGGCTGGGAATGGGTGAGCGGCCGTTCCCCGTGAGGCAGCAGATACCAGGGACTGGCGGGGAAGCCGGACAGTGACGGCAGCTTGTCTCCCGGCACGGGTCCATAATAGCCCTTCTCCGCGGTGGAGCTTAAGCGGAAGCCCGAAGCCGTTTCTTCCAGCGACTGCATGGTAATCAAGCCAGGCTCGAAGCTTGAAGCGAGCTGAACTCCGAGCAGCCGGGCCTTGCCGTGCCGCAGTGAGAAATGCGAGGAAGCCTCGGTCATTACCGTTGCACTTGTGGCCCCGCTCCGAATGCGGGCAACCGGAGCGCCGAATTCGGTATGCTGCTTGCTGTGGCGGACGGGTCCGCCGTAGCCGGCTTTCCCGATTTTGCCCAGCAGCTCCTCCCGGTTGAAGGCTCCATTGATTACCTTGCGGTAATGTACAGGCAGTTCCTCCGGCTGCACGGCGGCTGCCTGCATTTGCGGATACAGCAGAAATCCGAGCATGATATTGTTCGGCAGCGAACCCGGATGGGTAACGGCGCTGCCGGCAAGCTCGGCAAGCGCCGCGAACTCGGGATCACGGTCATGCTCCGCCATCAGCTTGTAGCACAGATAATAATCCGCCAGCGAGAAGACGCTGCCGAAATCCTGGCGTCCCGAATAATCCGTGACCACTTCACCATCGGGGTGCACCAGATATTTCATCATTCGCAGATTCCGGCGTACCGGCTCCAGCAATTCGGGACGCTCCAAATCCTGCGCCGCGTAGTAGAGCATAATGTCACTGACTGTGTTGTAGATTCCGTTGCTCCGTTCGGTCCACTCGCCATCCGGCGTAATGTCCATTCCCTCCTGAAGCCACTTCTCCGCCCGCTGCTTCAAGCCCTCCAGTGCGAAAATGCGGTACAAGGAGCCGAGAGCAGCGGTAAGCACCCAGCGGTGGTTCGGGGTATGAACGCCTCCGGTCAGCATCGCCGGAACCGTCCGCTGAAGAAATAACCGGATCTGCTCGGTGACAGCGGCCAGAGGCTCCCAAGTCTGCTGCTCCAATAGCGTAAGCACGTTGGCTAAGCCAACCACCACGAACGCCGTATCCGGCGGGGAATGATAGTTGGTCCAGCCCGGTGAGATCGTGCCGTCCTCATGCTGGAACCGCAGCATGAAATCCATCCCCTCCTGAAGCTTCTCCAGCAGAGCTTCATCGTGATGATACTGCGACACAGGATTAACCAGGGAAGCGGCCCATACGGCAATAAACTGGGCCGTACCGGTGTGACTCGGCCAGGCAACACCGGTATATGGATCACGCACACCGCCGAAATAGCGGTTGCTCCGGTCCGTGATTTGACGCTGAAGCGATTCATCGGTCCACTTATCATTGATAGCGCTTATTCTCTTGAACATCTGCTACAGTTCCCTCCGTCTTCCCGCGCCTAAGCTTTCACAGCGCGCTGGGCAATTTTAGAAATAATCGTCTGGTGGCTCTGCTCAATATTCTCTGGAGTGCAGACGGCCTTAAGCTCATACACCTTAACCGGAGCCTGTGCAATAATATCCAGGAAGGAATCGAAGCCTTCTGCATCCCCGCTGTGCACATATGGACACCAATGATCCGACAGACCAATGGTTTCATGGATGTGAACCCCTACAATATCCTTGATCATTGCATTTGCTTCGTTCACATTGTCGTAGAGTCCCATCCGTCCCATCATCATGCCGTGGCCGATATCGTACCACAACCCGACCGGCGCTCCGCTTAGGCCCGATATGATCTTTCTTGCCTCCGCGAGCGTTGGCATCTGATTGCAGCGCGAGCGGGTCTCAATCCCGAATTTGACGTCATAGCCCCGTCTTGCGGACTGCTCGCAGACCTCTTCGAGACTATCGCGGATACGCCGGAGATAAACGTCACTCAAGGCTTCCCGGCGCTGGAGCATTTCAGACCAGAGCGTCTGATAAGCGGAAGATTCACGACCCTCAGCGTTGTAAATTTCCTTAAGGTGATGATCAATGTCCCAGTCAAAAGGGACCTCTCCCGGGTGTACCACAACGGCTTCCGCCCCGTAGCGGTGGGCATACTCCGCCGACTGAACCAGCAGCTCAATTGCTCTGTTCCTCCGCTCCTTATCTTCAAAGCCAAGCAGAACGGAATCCGTACCATAGTCAGGATCAGGTACATGCGGAAACGTATTATGCACACTGGAGATACCGATTTCCCCGCGCTCGATAAGCGGCTCTATCGTCTTCAGCATGTCATAAGTCACGTTGTAGTTAAGCTCAACTCTGCCAAATCCGAGTGACTTGATTTCGTGAATCATCGAATCGCCGGATTCATGGCGTTTGATATTCCAGCAGGTCGAGAAGGAGTACTGTTCTTTAGATGTGAATTCCATTTTAGAAAACCCCGCTTTCAATAGGTTTATTTACTTGCAGTGAGCCTGTCTCTTACTGCCGCCATGGCCCCAATCGCTCCGGCCTGATTGCCCAGCTCAGCCTGTCTGATCACCAGCGGCGTATGGGGAGCGTAACGGCTCACCCGGCTTGAGATTTCATCTACATATCCCGGATTCTTCTCGACAACTCCACCGCCAAGAATGATCCGTTCAAGATCAAGGGTAATCGAAATATTCTTGATCACAACGGCCATATGCTCATAGGATTGCTTCAGAATCTGCACTGCTGCTGCATCCCCCTCAGCCGCCGCAGCAAAAACATGCTCCGCCCGGACCTGCCCGCCGTCCGCCATTTGCCGCATCATAGAATCGCTGCTGTCCTCAAGCAGATAATCCGCAGCCTTCTGCCCAATCCCCGTTCCGGACACCTCCATTTCAAAAGGTCCGAATTCACTGTTCTCCGAAAGGACAGATGAACGCCCAGCGCCCGGCTCAAGAATCAGATAACCGATCTCCCCGGCCGCAAAGCTTGCGCCTCTGTACAGCCTTCCGTTCAGAATTAAAGCGCCGCCGATCCCCGTTCCAACAGTCACCATCATTAAGCTCTCAGCGTTGGCCCCGGCTCCGGCACAATATTCTCCAAGCGCAGCCATGTTCACATCATTGTCAAGCACTACAATCCCGGAATAATGGGCTGCGATGTCAGGGCGGATATCCACCAGAGGCCAATTCAAGGCAGGGGCGCTGGAAAGAATTCCTGTGGATTCATTCATTACGCCGGGGAACCCGAGCCCAATGCCGCGTAACGAGGACAACGAGCCGCCGTTCATCCTGCAGATTTGCTCCAATTCGCCAAATAACCATTGGAAAAACACCTGCGGATCACGTGTAAGCCGCGTCTCTAGCTTATGCTGCGCAAGAATTGTACCGCCTTCGTCAGCAAGGCAAATCAGCGTCTTGGTTCCGCCAACATCAATGCCTGCGATATAAATGTTCATACATGCTAACCTCCCGTTTTCTCACCAATATGATAAAATGCAGCCTTAAGCTTCGCGAATGTGGCGGAACGCCGCCTGAGCCGCAATTTGTATGGCTCCGAGAACGACATCCTTTTCCCGGTGCCGCGAAACAAGCAGCCGCGGCTTGCGGTTCAGGCCGCTTATTCCGGACTCCAGCCGGTGGAGCAGAACATCTCCGTTCCCGCCGAGTCCGCCGCCGAGGATTATCGTTTCAGGCGCAAGCACAGCGCAGATAGTGGTCAACGCTTCTGCCAGCCTTGCGCAGTAAGCTTCGATGACGGACTGTGCCCAGGAATCCCCGCTTCGGACCGCTTCGAACAAGGTCTCAGGAGACCCTGAGAATTCAGCCGGCAAGTGATGCTGATCCACGCCCTGCTCCCCGGCCATTCGGGAGGCGAGCCGCAGCAGTCCGCTGGCGGACAGAACATCCTCCAGCCGCTCGCCGCCGAGCTTCATATCGGCAAGCTCGCCAGCCCCGCCGCCCAGGCCGCGAAAGATTTGACCGCCTAGAATAATGCCCCCTCCGGTCCCCTCTCCTATGGAGAAATATAAGAGTGAGGAACTCCCGGTCTCACCGGAGCTGGAATGCTCAGCCAGCGCAGCCAGATTCACATCATTCTCGGTCATGACCGGCACCGGGAACAGGCGCGCCAGGCTTGTGCGTGACAGCGTATTTTCCAGACCCTTAAGCGGTGTTACCAGTTGAGATACTTCGCCGCTTGCAGGATCAACGATACCCGGAATTCCAACCGCTCCGGCTTTGATGTTCTCCCATGCAACCCCGGATTCCTCAAGCAGCTCTGCAATCCCCTGCACAAGCAAAGCTTCAAACTCCATATCCGCCATGCTGTCTTTCGGCACTGCAAGCTGCTTATAATGGCAAATCTGTCCCCCCATGTCTGCCAGCGCGATCCTGATCCGGGTAGCTCCCAGGTCAACGCCGATGACATAGAAGCATTTGGTGTTGAACTCAAGCAAGGTTGCTTTTCGTCCCTGGGTGTTATCTCCCCTCCCCGTCTCCCTGACCAGTCCGCGCCCGATTAAGTGAGCGATGGCCGATGAAACCGTCGGTTTGCTTAACCCGATCTGACGGCTGAGATCCGCCCGCGATTGCGGCCCGCCGGTAATAATCTTGTCCAGAATCAGCGCTTCATTCAAACTGCGCATAGCTCTGGGCGTACCTGCAGATTGTGATTTCATGATCATCCTCTTTGTTATAGTTAGTTAATTTTATTAACTAATTATACGTACTTACCGGACAGATTTCTAGCCCCCGGGACAAGTATTTGACCTGCCTATCCGGGGGCTATGTCAGTTGCACAATAGTCTTCATCTTTGGGTCTGGTCGTAATTCATCAAACCATACAATATAATATCGCTCATCGCTTTTATTCCCGATTCAAAGCTGACCTGATTCCTCGCAATGAATTCATAATCCAGCAGCTTTCTCAGGGTTTCATTCAGCATTAGCTTGAGCACTACCGTGTCCACTGCTTTCAGTTCTTGCTTCTGTATCCCCTCTTCAACCAACTGAATAACGTCATCCCAGATGGTATTCAGATGATGATTCACCTTCTCGTGCAGATTAGGATAGTGCCGCTGAAGATCCTCCATATGACGGATAATGGTGCCAATGGAATAAGCGTCGGGAATGTTCTGAAAATACTGCTTTATTTTCTCATGCGTCGAAAGCTCCTGATTCTCCAGGATATCCGTATCCGACTTAATGATTTCTGTAAACACAAAATCTATTGCCTTCTCTATCATCTCATCTTTGCTCGAAAAATAAGCATATACAGTACGTTTGCTCGTCCCCAGTTCTCTTGCCAGATCCTCCGTTGTAAACCGCGGGCCCTTGGACCCGAATAATTTCAAAATCTTCAAATATACGTTGTTATCCATAGCCAAGCACCTCAAGTCAACAGACGTGGAAGTGGTTTCACCATACGATACAGATGATACGGCTGTTTATCTATGGCATCCGTAATCTTGAAGCCCAGCTTCTCGTACAGATTAACCGCCCCGCTGTTCTCTTGCCTCACGGTTAACGAGAGCTTATCATAGTTGCTCAGCCTGGCCTTCTCCTCTGCAAAATGAATTAATTTCGAGCCGATGCCCGTTCCCCGGCTTTCCGGCAATGTAGCCAGGCTTCCGATATGGTATTCATCCAATCTTCCCTCCTTCAAGGATAACATGAACCACAATTCCCGCCAATTTAAAAGCGAGTGCTTGACCAGCTTCCATTTACGCAGCTTAATTAACTCCCGGGTAGTGGGCCAGGCCAGCTTATTCATAACGGAAACCGGAAAGCAGGTGACCAGCCCGAGTGTTTTCTGGTTGATCTGCGCTTCAAAAGCATACCGGTGGCTGAAACGGTTGAACCCGAGCCTCCATAATTTCTGCAGGGTGCTCTCCACCAGGCTTGAGTCCTTAGAGCCGACAAGGGGATACGCCATATAGTCCAGCGCCATGCTGTTCAGTCTGCCTCCGGCCGCCGAGTCGATTTTGCCATGTATGATTGAGATATTGTCCATTGATGAACGCCTCCTTTGTAATTCGGTACTGAAATAGTTTTTATAGTACCAGAATACAGAGTATATTTTCCCTTGTCAAATCTTGCACTCCATATCAAGGGAAACGCCACGTTCATCCAGTGCTGCTGCTGCGGTTTTTGAGCAGGGTAACGGCTGCGATCAATATCATTGGAAGCACATAAGCCAGATTATCGAATAGGGTCCACACCATATATCCATCCTCGTTGAAGGAAGCCTGGTCGTGATACATGGTAATAGAGAGCAGCAGGCAGAGAAGCGTCACGGGGAAGGTTACCACGCGGTAATCCTTTACTTTAAATACTTGCGACAATACATTTGTCAAAATAAATATCATAATCGAGGTTTTCATATACGAGCCGGCGATTAATGAGAAGCCGATGATCGGCTCGACCCTTTCAATAATCTCCTGAACATAGATGAGCCTGGCCAACTGATACAGCGAATAACTCATCTCGCCCGCTAAAGGCCCTAGAGCCAAAATGGTGCAAAGGACAGAGATCATTAATATAACTCCGTTAATAACAAGCGCAATGAACATATATTTACCGAGAACCCGCTCCTCGTCCTTACGGACAAACGGAAGAACTGAAGCGTACAGCACAACCTCTGTAAACGGAAAACCGTATATGATATAGGCTCCGTGCAGAATCGGTCTGAACCCGTCTGCCATAACCGGCTGCAGAAATTCAGGATGGTAGTTGCCGGAGGCCAAGACCACAACCAAAATAACAAACCCATACATCATAATCAATAAAATGAAAAACATCCGGGCCATCACTTCAATTCCGGCCCGGGCGGTTACGGCGGCCGATACAAAAAACAAGGTATTGATTACAGTGACGGGCGTGTTGGTCATTATTGTACTGTTGAAGAACCCGCTAATTTCAATCACGATAGCGGTGTTCTGCCAGAACAGCGCACAGGCAAAAGGGATCATCAGCAAGCAGGTCAGCCATTTTCCCAGCGCCTGATTGCTGTATTCCACAAAGGTCATGCCCGGATATTGCTTATGCAAGTACAGCATGCAGCACAGCAGAAGGAATCCCATAACCCAAGCGATGGAGAAGGAGAGCCAGGCTCCGTTTTTGGCGGCATTAATCAGCGGGGAAGGAATCAGAATAATCGACGATCCGGTCATTCCGGAAAGAAACAGAACGGCAAGCTGGAGCGCACTGATGCTTTCTTGGTTTTTCATGGGTTCCTCCACGGTTATGAATGAACCTGGTTCAGCCCGGAGGTCTGAACCAGGCGGCGAGTCTTCTGGACGGAGTGAGCAGAAAGAAATCAATTAGCTCGTCAAGATTTGGCCAGGGGAGATCTGCTGCGTATATTAACCCCAGATACACGATAGGCAGCATAAGCAGCAGGTACAGGATACGTGCTCTGCGGCTGATCCTTTTCCACTTGGGAAGATCCATAGCCAGCATTACCGTATTGCAGCTTATGAAGAATATCAATTTCGCAAGCATGGTTATCTCCTTTATCTATAGCGGCGCACCCGCCTGCATTCCTGTATTCACAATATCAATCTCAACTGCGATTATAAATTCAGCCTGGGCAAACTGCCCGCCCCAGGTCCCCTTCCAGCGTTTCCATAATGCCGGATTTTGTTGATAAACCCGGTTCCCGATGCCAAGCGCATCCAATTGCTCCTTCTGAAGATAGGTGATCGTCTTCCGCAGATCGGCCTGAAGCTTGTCTTGGGCTTTTCCTGTAAATTTATTTTGCTCCGCTCTGGTGGTGACGGAAGAACGGTGAAGCTCGCTGATTGCGCCTGTGATCTTGATATGTATGCTGGCAACAACATCGTCGCCTGAGCTACGGGTTGTTATCTTTGTTTTTGCGGAGAGAACCTGAAAGCTTTCCTTATCCGCAATTTCAACAACGCCTTTGCTGTATTTTCCAAGCAGCATTAATAACGCCTGGGTGTCAACCGGCTGCATGATGGCGTCTACCATCTTCCCTTCCTTAAGCAGAGCCACTCCGGCAGTAGAGATTTCATCGGAATCCTTGTCTTTGAATACATAAGGAACCGTCGTAACTTTCGTTTCGCTTTTTAATTGAAGCGCCAGATCGAGCAGAGGAACTTTTGAGGTTTTGGAGGAAAATTTTGCGCTCGCTTCTTCCATTCTTCTCAACTGCTGGCCAATGGTATTCTCAATGAATGGTTTGATTTCTAAATATTCGCCGGCCTTTCCCTCTGCAATCAGCACAAGTATGGTTTTTCTAATCTCATTATCCCGCATCAAAAAATCGAGCAGGTCCTCTACCCCTTGCTGCCGGGTCAGCTCTTCCCCCAAGATAAGCACACGCATATGATCCAATTTAGCTTTTCTTCCGAAATGAATGGGGATATCTTCTATTGCTTCATTCAAGCTCTTGCCTTTGGTTCGGATAGTAATCCCTTTGGGCGGCGGCTTCGCGGCTCCTGGCGTCTCCCCTGATCCCGATGGATTGTAAAAAAGGGTAGTCAGGTTCAATTCCCCGCCCTCGCCAAGGTCAACCGCTACCGCTTGCGCATACCCGTATTCCACCAGCTCCGCCTTGTCCCAGCAGCCTGTCAGCAGAAAGACCGCAGCAATGGAGAAAATAATAGCGATGCGCCGCGGTAACATAGTTATTTCGCTCCTCTCCTCTTATGCAAATGCCGGTTTCGCGGGTGATGAAGCAGCATTTGCCGCGGGACCACAATGAACACATCCCGTAATTGGGTAATATTAAGCGGCGCCAGGGTCGCCAGGTAGGGTTGGCCCAATGAGCGCAGGCAGACCAGATGCAGAAGTGTCATGAGCAGTCCGAACATAATGCCAAGCCCGCCTAATGTGCTGGCGAGAATCATCAGGGGGAAGCGCAAAATACGGATGGTGATAGCCATGCTGTACTGAGGCAGCACAAACGATGCAATGCCCGTAAGGGCCACGACAATAACCATCACCGGGGAAGCAATTTTGGCTTGAATCGCAGCCTGGCCGATGACGAGCGCACCGACAATGCTGACGGCAGAGCCTACCGGACGGGGCAATCTGATTCCGGCTTCCCTGAGGAACTCGAAAAAAATCTCCATGATCAGAGCCTCCACAAACGCTGGAAAAGGAATGCCTTCCCTCGTATCGAGAATAGCCAGCAGCAGAACGGTCGGTATCATCTCGGAATGGAAGGTAGACAACGCGATGTACAGACTCGGGAGCAGGAGGGCAATGACAAATGCGGCAAATCTGAGTATCCGAATCAATGAAGTAAAGGCCGTTTGTTGATAGTAGTCCTCGCTGGACACCAGAAATTCAAAAAACAAGCCCGGACAGATTAATATGGTCGGCGTTCCGTTCACCATTACGATAATCTTTCCATCCAGCAGGGCAGCTACCGCCGTGTCCGGCCGTTCCGTATAGCGCACTTGAGGAAAAGGCGAATAGGCGGAGTCCCTGATCCATTCCTCCAAATAAGAGGTTTCCAGAATCTCTTCTGTGTCGATGTCCGCAATGCGCCGCTTGAATTCCGACAGTGATTCAGGATTGACGGCTCCATCCAGATAACCGTAGGCTATTTGCCTCTGGCTCACCTCTCCCGCTGTGAAGTACTCGAATTTCAGCTTCGGTGACTTCAGCAAACCGCGAATCAGGCCGATGTTGATGTTCAATTCTTCAATTGTGCTGTTATGCGGACCTTGGACAACCGGTTCTGTGATGGGCTCGCTGATTTGCCGGTAGGGAAGCCCATTCGTTGCATAGCTGATCGCTTGCTCCCAATGATCGAATAGAATCACCAAAGCTCCGCTTAATATCTGGTCATATATTTGATCCACTGTATTCAATACCTTGGCGGAATAGGCGGTTACGCCATGCTTCCCGAAATAGCGGATTACCTCCTCAGGAGTGACCGATTCCGCCGTGCCCACCTCATGTGTGACCAGATCCTGCATCGCTGATTTCATATAATTCAAATGATCATGCGGAACCAGTGTTTCAAAATAGACAGAACAGGCCCCATGCGCAAGCTCCGGACCGTAGCTCCAGGGAATGAGCGTGAGATCGGTGCAATCGGAAAAGGTAATCTTAATCTGCTGCACATTTTCGGCCAAGCATTTCGATATCATCCCCCGTCCTCCTCACGCCGAACCTTTATTTAAGCGATTTGGGATATGTTGTTTAATATCTCAAGAAGACGAAGCTTTTATTCTGCACGGCAATTCCAGCAAGTCTGGGTTTGCACAATGAAAAAGGTGCCCATAGGCCACGATGAATGGCTCAGGACACCTCTAGTAGATCTTCAGACTATAAATGTTGGCGTTTAAACGATACTCCGCCAAACGGAGTAAGGCGTGGAAATCACGCTGTCAGGCGTATCAGACCCCGTGAACAAGAATCATCTCCTAATCGGAAGAGTCTGCCTGTTTGTAACGGACCGAGCCGCTCTTATTTCCGCTGGAAGTCATTTTTCCGCAAGTGAACGGACTTCAGAGCCGTTAAGGGTAGACATTCACCCTAGATTATACCTGACGAAGAGGCGATAGGCGCTTTACAGTCCGTTACCCCGGCTAAATGTATCCTTTTAGGAAAATAAAGACTTTACGGTCCGTCCCACTTTCTTCTCCAAAATGTTATGGCTCGAACAGGAGACTTCCCACACCAGAATCACTGTCTTATCCCAGCGTTACCCACCTCATACTGGAGTGCTCATCGAAGATCAGCTTCACACCGGCTGCCGATCTTCCCTCTTCATCAAATATTTCCAGTACATTCGTCTCCTTCAGCCAAGCCATCGGAAGCTTGTAATCCTCCTGCGGGCCAATGCCCCAATAACGGCCAATATCCGTTCCGTTCAGCTTCACATAACCTTTGCTCATTCCGGTCAGCCGCAGCTTCAGCCTGGCATGGACCGCTTCCGGGCATTCCGGTCTATTGAAATGAAAAGAGTGGCGCACCGGTCCATTGCCGGACTGCTGGTCTTGAACTGCGCTATGCTCAAGCAGATTGGCATCTTGAATGGACCAGCCGTTCAGCTCATTCTGCGAATGGTAGCTGATCAGCTCCAGCCGGTCTATCGGCGATTTGATATATTTCATTTCGATGGTGTTAAGTCCCTCACGGATATAGGCGGAGATGTCCAGCGTGTGGAACATGAACCAATCCTTATACCCGGTAATATCAATGGCCTGACCATTAATGGTAAGCTCTCCGCTCATCGCGCCTACCAGAATGGCCCGGTCCTGACCCTGAATGGTGAAGGTCCGTTGCAGTACAGTGCCCGGCTCTACGCTGCAGACCTGTCCAAGATGCAGCGACTGCGCTCCATGCTGCCACTGATCGCGCATGTCAACTGAATTGCCATCCAGAAATACCGGACCTTGAATCCCTTTGAACTCGCCGAGAAACGGGGAGAAATTCAAACGGCCCATATTCTGCACAAGCAATTGCAGCCGGTTGGTCTCATTAGGCTTCAGCTTAAGCTCCAGGGATGATGCTCCAACCTGGCGGACCAATTGGGACGCCTCACCATTGACATACACTCTGAACGTATCCTGGACTTTAGGAATAACCACCGTTCTCACTTCACCCGGCCCTTGCTCGAAATCACAGGTATATAGAAGATAGCCATACGGCACCTCCATACTGGAGAAATCCAGCGGAACCCCGGAGTACACATGGTCTTCCGAAGGCGCTAAGGCAACGGACGATGTAGCGACTAGGCTTAATTCAGGTTTCTCAAGATGTACATAAGGCGATTCGTCCAGCGGAGCAGTGGCATTCTCCCAGTTGCCTAGAAGTAGCACCCCATGCTCTCTCCGGCTTACCGCCGCCATAATTTGCCCTTCGCGAGTGACATCCATATCCGGGTAGCCGAGCGCCCATCTTGTCCCAGACGGCCCGGCGAACCGCCAAGCAGAGTCGGCCATATCTCCGTTCACCAGAATAAGCTGGAACAGCTTCCCGCCGATGGAGAGGGACAACACCTGCGGCTCCGAGAAATGAAAGCTGTCCAGCGTTAATTGCTTGCGGTCACCGCTTAGCTTCATAAGCTGCGGCGGCTGCCCCGTTAATTCAATGGGCTGTCCCGCTTCAATTTCGATCCAGGAGCGGTTCCCATTGTCGGCCGCAATAATTAGCGTATGAACTCCCGCTATTGCCTCATTGGCAAGCAGATAGGAATTGCAGGTCAGGAATACCTCCTGAGAAATTTCCAATTGCTCGAGAACAGGAGTGATGGCTCCGGGCTTAACGGTAACCGGAACGGTGTTACCGCGGGACAACGTAAGGTACGCGTTCTCCCTTTCCTGTTTTCCGCTCTCCACAAACCAGATGCGCTCTCTCCCGCGTCCCCTGGAACGTGCGGTGAATCCTTCGCTTAACCGGACTGGAACGCTCTGCTCCTCCTCCGCATTCAGCAGAAACCCGCTTATGGCCTGAATATAGTAGGATAACTTCTTCGCTACAGCATATTTCTCTGTCACTCGCTCATACTCGTTCAAGGGAGCATCGTAATCATAGGAGGTGACCATAAAAATATCGCTTGCCCCGACCGTTCTCCCGCCGTAACCGCCAAAATTCGTTCCTCCGTAGAACATATAGTGGCTTATGCCGCTATACCCTGCACGCAGCACCTCCAGTGTTCTTTTCTCATAGAGACCGGCGGTCTTCTGGGTTGCCGCCTGCGCTCCCCAATGCTCAAACCAGCCTGTCCAGAACTCGGTGACAATCTTCGGCATGTCCGGCTGCTTGCGCTCAAGCTCCTCATAATGCTGGTCGGCATTCGACCAGAAGTTCGCACCCTCGATAGCGCCCTCCACACCGCCTACACAGGTAATCAGCGGCACTTCAATTCCCCGCTGCAACAAACCGTCTCTTAAATATTTCATATAGCTTGCTGCGGCCTCATCAGCTTCAAGATACCCGTATTCATTCTCGACCTGCACAAGAATCACTGACCCGCCCTGTGTGATTTGACGATCACGGATTATAGGAATTATTTTGTCGAAATAACGGTCTACATAATCCAGATACGGCTTGCTGTGGGTTCTGAACGCGACCTCCTGTTTATTGTTCAGCCACCACGGGAACCCGCCGAAGTCCCACTCTGCACAAATGAACGGGCCTGGACGGGCGATAACCCATAATCCCAGCTCTGCACACAAATCAAGAAAAGCTCCGCAGTCCTTGTCACCTTCGAAGCTCCATTCTCCTTCTTCCGGTTCATGCACATTCCAGGCAAAATAGGTATCAATACAGTTCATTCCTGCCAGCTTCGCCTTAACGAGAACCTCCCGCCATTCCTCTCTTGGCATACGGAAATAGTGGATGGCCGCGCTGTTCAGGAAGACCTGCTGCCCGTTAATGGTATAGCTTCTCTTGTCGTAATTCACAGTCATTCTCCCCACACCTTTCTCTCTACTCTTTAATCCGGATATCGGAGATTACAATGGTCGTAATGGATTGCTGCGGCACAGTCAGCCGCACTCCGTTAGTGTACAGCGGCACTTCGGATGGCTCTAAATTTTTGTCCGCAGAGGTCTGGTAGACTTGAGCAGCAGCACTGTCGTACGTATAAGGAGTCAGATCATAGGTGACCTCTTTCTCCGACTGCTCATTTCTGACTACAATGGTAAGCTGATGTTTACCTTCGTTATACGCCGCTATTGTCCGTCCATCCTCTGTCAGCAGAATACGGGAATCCGGGAGAATAAACTTGCTGAAATTGGCCATCGCATAATACTGCTTCGTCAGCTCATAGCTCTCGCCCGAGGTGAAATCAGAGTGGATGAACCCCCAGTTGTTGTTCGCCCCCTCATCCTCTACAGCCTGCCAGTAAACCCAAGCGGACGGTCTAAGCACACGCAGGTCAAAAATAATACGCTCCCCAAGCTCCATTACGCTGCTCATATCCTGGTGGTTATGCGGCTCGCTGCCGCCCGTTCCGTATTCAGACATCCACAGGCGTTTGCCCTTCTCCTGCGCGAAATTCCGCAGCTCCTCCAGCTTGCTTCCGTTGTACGTATGGGTATTGATCTGGGACAAGCGGCCAAGCGTGGCTTCATCATAGAATGAGAGCATATCCATCGTTTCGTCCACACTATTCTCATCCGGTCCGCTGATCACCGTATCGTTCAGCCCTTTGGACTTTAGAGATTCGGAGACCTTTTGAATAATCTCCATTTGCTTATCCACGCTGAAATGGCTGCCCTCTTGAATATTCCCCTTCTTCCACCAGTCAGAAGCCGGTTCATTCAGCGGGTTCAGCGTGCGGAACGTCACGCCCCACCGCTCTTTGTATTGTTTGACAACCTCGGTCAAATAATCAGCAAAGGCTCCATAATATTCATCCTTCAGGTTATTCCCCCCGTCAACCGCTCCTGTGACGGAGCCGCTAACGGTCATCCAGTAAGGCGGGGAATTCGAGAAGGCCTCGGCTATCGTAACACCACGCTCTATGGCTCCAAGCAGAACCTTGCGCTGGCCTGCGTCAGCTTCCCAGTCCCACTTGCCCTCTTCAGGCTCAAAGCCGGGAACGTCACCGCCCGGCCGCAGCGTATTGTGCGCGATATTCGGATCTTCACCCCCGCCGATATTATAGCGGACGATGTTCAGCCCAAGACCCTTGTCCCGGTTAAAGATAAGGTCCATCACCTCATCCAGCTTCTGCCCATCCTTCCATTGCCCCAGCACATGGCCCCACCAGGCCAGGGAGGTGCCCCAGCCTTCAAAGCCGTCATAGCCATCCTTCGGGTCTACATGGATAGCGGCTTCATCCAGCTTCAATAGCCTTGATGTTGTCTTGTCTTGTGATTGATTTAACATAATTCCTCCCAATACAGCTAATGTTAAGACAAGGATGCCTATTAGAATAACTCGCCGGTTCACTTTTTTCATATTTGGGCTCTCCTCGGAGTAATCCGTTATTTAATCCCGCTGCTTCCGCCGCTAATATTGGCTTCATATACAAATCTTTGCCCCAGCATATAGACCAGAATCATCGGAATTGTCAGAAACAGTGAAGCGACCATGACCATATTCCACGGAGGCATTTGCCCGCCGGATGCCGTACTGATCAACTGCACGCCAAGCGCCAGCGGAGTTTTGTCAGGATCATTAATATAGATTAACGGTCCCATGAAATTCCCCCAGTTGTAGGAGAAAGAAAAAATACCAATCGCCGCCAGAATCGGATAGGTCATAGGCAGAATGATTTTGGAGTAAATTCCCAGATGACCCATTCCGTCAATCATCGCCGCCTCATCAAGCGATCTCGGAATAGACATGACGAACTGGCGGATCAGGAACACATTATAAGCCCCTGCAAAAAAGCTCGGCACGATCAGCGGCAGGAACGTATTCACCCACCCCAGCTCTCTGAAAATAACAAATTGGGGAACCATCGTCACTTCACCAGGGATCATCATGGTGCTCAGCAGAACTACGAATAGAATCCCGCTGCCTTTAGCCTTCAAACGGGCAAACCCGTAAGAAACGAAAGACGCGGAAGCGACAGAGCCAATGACCGTCCACACCGTAATGATCAAACTGTTCTTCAAATAAGTTCCCAAGTGATAATCTGAGAACACTTTCGTAAAATTGGCAAAGGTGAACTCACGGGGAATAAAGGTAAACGCTACTTTTACCGTGGTAGCATCACTGGCAAAGGCAATGGACAGCATGTAGATAAACGGAGCGAACAGCAAAATGCCTACCGCGCATAAAATCACATAGGAAACGCTTTTTTCCATCAAGGATATTCTAGCCATTTTCTTTCCCCTCCTCGTAATGCACCCATAAAGCGGATGAACGGAACACAATCAGTGTCAGCACCAGGATGATGATGAACAAGATCCAGGCGATGGCTGAAGCGTATCCCATTTTATAGAACCGGAAAGCATTCTGGAACAGATACGGAACAACCATCTGACTTGCGTTATCCGGCCCGCCTGCGGTTACGATGAAGACCTGGGCGAAGGTTTGCAGCGCTCCTATAATTCCCGTGATCAGATTGAAGAAAATGACCGGGGTGAGCATTGGAAAGGTAATGGCAAAGAAGCTTTGTCCGCTGCTCGCTCCATCTATCGACGAAGCTTCATACAGCTCCGGTGGTATCCCTTTCATACCGGCAAGCAGCAGCACAACCCCGCCGCCGACTCCCCATAGAGACATGAGAACCAGAGCAGGCTTAACCCAGTTGGGATCAAGCAGCCAGCTCGGCCCCTGGATGCCCACGAAACTCAGCATTTCATTGATTAAGCCCTCTGTCGGCGCGAACAATCGGATGAACAGCAGCGAAGCGGCCACAACCGGAACTACTGAAGGCAAATAATATAACACCCGAAAGAAGGTGATGCCCTTCAGCTTTTTGTTCAAATAGTAGGCTATCCAGAGTGAGATGGACATGCCCATAGGAATGGCTATTAGCGCATAAAAAAATGTATTCCCGACAGACTTCCAGAAAATAGGGTCATCGGTTAATAAATTGATATAGTTCTCAAAGCCGATAAAATTGGGCGACTGGAATAAATCCCAATCTGTAAAGCTCATATAAATAGAGAATATAATCGGTCCCAGGGTTAAGCCCAAGAAGCCAATTAACCAAGGGGAGATAAAAATATAAAACCAGCGTCCGTCCTTGTTCTTCATAAAACCACCTCCGTATTTACTCCTAATGAAACAGGGATCAGCTCAGGACAGCTAATCCCTTGATCTCTTGAATGATGAGTGCTCTGTATCTATTATTTGTACAGTTTATCGAGTCCTTGCTGGATTTGCTTAACGGTATCGTCAAGCGTTGCTTCATTGAAGAAGAAAGGCGCCAGCTTGTCATCAATAACCTTCATCATTTCGTTCCATTTAGGATTCAGCGGCTCAGCGTACAGCTTGGAATCACTGAATGCAGCCATGTTGATTTTTTTGCCGCCATACTCTGCATTAACGAAAGCGTCGCTGGTCAAAGCAGGCTTGGTAGCCGGAGCGTCCTGACCGCTCTCAATAATCGGCATTTGTGCGTCCAGTTCAGTCAGTCCGCTAATGACTTTAAATGCTTCCTCCTGGTGTTTGGACTGTTTGGTAATGGTCAGACCGTTGAAGAATGCATTTGTCTGGCCCCAAATCGGTGAAATATCCCAGTTAATCCCTTCAACCTTAGCCAGGGAACCGATATTCCAGAAGCCTGTAGTTTCCATTGCGATTTTGCCTTGTGCGAATAACGGGTCTGCGCCAACATTCCCCATGTCTGCAATTTCAGTAGTTGTCGGAGAAGTGCCGTACTTGTAGCTCATATCATTCAGCAGTTGAAGAGCGTCGCGAACCTGTGGTGTATCGAAGGTAGGCTTGTTGTTCGCATCAAACAACGAACCGCCATTCTGATAGACAAGCTGCATCCACTGCGGCCACCATGAGCCTGGATAGTATCCCCATTGAACCGTCTTGTCACCTTCTTTAACCGTCAGCTTTTTCGCTGCTTCAAGCAGCTCCTTCTGCGTCCATTCCTTGGTAGGGTAAGCAACACCCGCTTTGTCGAACAAATCTTTGTTGTAGAAAAGCACCATCGCTCCCGCGCGGTCCAGCATGCCATATTGCTTGCCTTGGTAGCTCATAAGATTTGCAATATCATCGCTGTATCTTGCTTTCATATCCAGATTGCTTGAAGTAATAAAGTCATCAAGAGGAATAATTTGCTCCTTGCTCGCATACACCTGATAGTTCTCCGCAATCATCATGATATCCGGCGGCGTTCCGCCTGCGATCATGGTCTGTACCTTCTGGTCATAGTCGCCGGCCACAAGCAGCACATTGACGTTGATATTCGGGTTCGTTTTCTTCACGATTTCAAGACGCTGCTCCATAACCTTCTTGTCACTCTCAGAGCCCCACATCGTTAATGTCAAATCAACCGGTTTGTCCGAAACTGCATTTTTGCCGCCTTCATTTGAACCCGATGCCTTGTCCGAATTATTATTGCCGCCCCCACATCCAGACAGAACACTAACAACGACAAGCATCATTACCATTAAAAATCCCAGTTTGCGTTTCATGGTAAACCTCCCTTTTATTGTTCGAAGCAAGTTGGACAGTTTATGAAACGGATTTCATGTAATGGGTTTCATTTGTGGTAAAAAGAATACCCGCTCTACACGGGTCTGTTTATTTATTTTAAAACCACACGAATGAAAAGGGTTTCATTAGCTGTGAATTTATTATATGACCACATTCTGGGGCTGTCAACCATTGCTGCGAAACTTTTTACTTCAATGCTCCGGTGCTGCTTCTCACAATCAGCTTAGGCTGCAAAACAATCTGCTTCTTCGGATTCTTCCCGTTGATGATCTGATGCAGCGTCTCTACGGCAAGCTCGCCAAGCTCGTAGGTATTCTGGGAAACGGTTGTCAGCTCCGGAATCACCGCAGTAGCCAACGGAGTATCATCGAAGCCCACGATAGAAATATCCCCGGGGATATGCAGACCGTGCTGGGCAGCCGCCTTAATCGCTCCAATCGCCGTGAAGTCATTTACACATAATACAGCCGTCGGTCTATGCTTCTGATCCAGCATCTGATTCATCAGCTCCCGGCCGCCCGGTACAGAGAACTCGCCTGATTTCAGCCACTCCTGGCGCAGCTCCAGCCCATGCTCCTTCAGCTTCTTCCTGGCAGCCTTGATCTTCACCAGAGTTGTTGCGGTATCATCCATCCCGCCAATGAAACCAATATCCCTGTGGCCCAAATCTATCAGATGCTGCGTGGCAAGCGCAGCGCCTGCGGCTTCATCCGTATAGATCCGGTGCAGGCCGCTCTTCGGCAGATTGCCGTTCACGAGAACAATCGGCACATGCCGTGACAGCTCGATGACCTCCTGCGCCAGCTCCGGGGGACAGTTCGCCAGATTGATTCTCCCCCCCAAAAAGATAATCCCGTCGACTCTTTTCTCCCGGAGAATGCTGAGGAACTCGGACTCCCGGTTGTAATTCCCCGCCGTGTTGCACAGGAAGAAGGAATAACCTTTTACTCTGGCAACGTTCTCCGCCCCCCAGAATACCTCCGGGAAGAACGGGTTAGTGATGTCCGGAAGGATCATGGCAATGGTCCCGGTTTCCTTCTTAAGCAAACTCCTGGCGAGCGCATTCGGCTGGAATTGATATTTCTCGATAATCTTATTTATGGTCTCACGGGTGCTCGCCTTGACCGGAGCTGTATCATTCAGTACCCGCGAAACCGTTGCCACGGATACATTGGCTTCCTTCGCTATGTCATAAATAGTGATTGTTTTCATATATTCCCTTCCTTGTCCTATTATTAAGATCATAATACCAGAAGATTTGCCTTATGTAACGGATTACAATACAAGCCGATATCCGGCCATTTTACAGTATAAATTGACAATGCTGTAGATGAATCGTAAAATAACTTAGCACTAAGTTACTTATTGCTAAATTAATATCTATAGAAGTTGAACTTTGTTTTTTCATATTCGGGCCTAGCCGTAACTGCGGGGAATGTTTGGACTTCCGGCCGCTGTTAGGTTTGGATTTCCTGATTGGAACCGCTTGTCGCGGTAGAAATCCAAACATAGCCTATGCTTACGATGTGAGCTTTCCTGCGGAAAGCTTTCAGGCGGACGCATTCGCTCCGTAAGTATCCAAACTTCCCCTCCGTTACCTTCGCCCTTTTTATTCCTTTTTTAATTTCAACTTATATAGACTACTCTCCCATAAAATGAGGTGGCCATCATTACTGACAGAACCAAGGATTTACTGAAGGCGCAAACGTTATTTTTTGACGTGTACAAAAAATGGAACAACGAGATCAGCAAGCACAACCCGACCGAGCTGTCCTTCAATCATCACCAAATTCTTAAAATCTTGCAGGACCGGGGGCCACAGCAGCCGTCGGCGCTCTCTGAAGAGCTGCAGATTACCACTGGCGGCATTACGGGTCTAACCAGCAAGCTTGTGAAGGAGGGTTATGCGAACCGGGTATTCAATGAGAAGGACCGGCGGACGGTCATTCTGGAAATTACCGACCTTGGCCGGGACACCTTGAGCATAGCCCTGCAATATAGGGATAAGATGACTAAGCAATTGCTGAGGGAGGTCCCCTCTTCGGATATCCGGGAGCTAAGAAGAATTCTTGAATTGATCTTATCGAAATGACCAGCAGCCGCAAAGGAGACGATCATATGAAGACAGTAATGGATGCTTCGCTGTATCCCGATATGCAGGAAATAAAGACTTGGCTCGAAGAGCTTAACGGTTTCGGTCCCAGGTATACGGGCAATGCCGCGCATAAGCAGTCTGTAGATTGGTTTCAGGCGGAGCTGGAGAAGCTGGGGCTTGCGGTGAGCAGAGACCGGCACTTTTTTACTAGATGGGAAGCGAAGAGCTGGGGTCTCTCCATCATGAATGAGGCTGGCAGCTTCGAAGCTGTGCCTGTTACGCTCTATTATCCCTATTCCGGAGAAACCCCGGCGGATGGCGTGACCGGAGAGCTGGTCTATTGCGGCAAAGGCTCGGCGAATGCCTTTCAGAAGGCTGCCGGCAAGATCGCTGTGGTTGAGGTGGCAAATCCGAAGCTTCCCTCCAGGCTTTTATTCTCGGCAAGATCAGCTTATCCGGCGGCAGCCGCCAAAACCCCCACCTTCATTATGAACCCTTTGCTGGGGGCGGTACTGAGGGGGCCCAAGCTGGAGGAAGCGCACAAAGCCGGAGTACTCGGTGTAATCTGCATCTGGAACAAGTTCTCGGAGCCCAATGCGAAGGGACAATTTTTGCCTTTCACTACCGCCCATCAGCAGTGTCCCGCACTTTGGGTTGGTAAGGACACCGGGAAGCAACTGAAGCAAGCGGCTCTGAACAAGGCGCAAGCAAGATTGGTGCTGCATGCCGAGGTCATTCCCCAGGACAGCAGCGATACGATCTACGCCGTACTCCCCGGGATGCATAAGGAGGAGACAATCCTTGTCAATACTCATACGGACGGGCCTAATGCCTGTGAGGAGAACGGCGGCGTGGGCCTGCTTGCGATGGCTAAATATTTTTCCCGGCTTCCGCTTGAACGCCGCAACCGCAGCATTGTTTTTGTATTTGTGACCGGCCATTTTCAGATTCCCCAATTCGGTGTTCATGGACAGGCGACAACCCGTTGGCTGAGAGACCATCCCGAGCAGTGGAACGGCGAAGGCGGCCACAAACGGGCGATAGCCGGAATCACGCTGGAGCATCTGGGCTGCAAGGAATGGCGGGATGACCGCCTGCATGAGCACTACAGCTACACCGGCAATATCGAGCATGAATTTGTGTATACAGCCAACCCGGCAATGGACCGGATCTATCTGGATTGTGTAAAAGAACGGACAAAGGTCCGCACCACCACACTCAGACCGAAAGGCTCGCTTTATTTTGGCGAAGGACAGCCCCTGTATAACGCGAAGATTCCAACAATCTCGCTGATTCCGACACCGGATTATTTATGTGCAGAAGCAGAAGACGGGTTCATGGATAGGCTGGATTTGAACCTGATGATGGAGCAAATTGAGACCTTTACGCAGGTGGCAGCAACCCTGGATGCTTCCCCTGCTGAAGAATTAGGCGCTACAGAAGCCCCGGCCTTCAGTGTGCTTGAATTGTTCGTAAAAACAGAGCAGTAAGCTTCGTGCTATCGGCTGAGTTTTACTAGAGAATTTCCATTGTCCAATCTACCATCCCGTCTGTAATTGCCCCTTCCTCTGATGGACATATCCTAAATGATCTGTGTTAATTTCGATTTTAATAGATTATAATGTCGATATATGGAAGGGAAGATACAATTTTGATGGGGGACAGCAACGTGTACTGTCATGCATGCGGAACCAAAAATACAACAGGGGCACAAGTCTGTGCCCGTTGTGGCACCAAATTATTAACAAATGAAGCTCAGCGGACGCCTGGTATGCAGACCCGTGCTGAAACGGCAGCGGGCCTTGAGCCGAGAATGTCGCCGGGAGGACTGGCTGGAACACCGGCACCAGCGCCTCAGTCCAAGGGAGCGGGCCTTGTATTTGCGGTTCTCATTCCAATGCTGCTGCTTGGCGTGGTCTTAGCTGGCCTTGCTCTTTTGTACAAATATGAATTGCAGATGAACCGGGATGTGTCGGCGCTGCAAGAGCAAGCCCAGGCTGCGGCACTGGAAGGCCGTTATACGGAGGCTCTTGCGCTGCTTAATGCTGCGGTTGCCAAGCGGCCAAATTATGAGGCGCTCACTCAAGACAGAGCGGTCACAGCCGAGGCCGCCGAATGGCAAGGCAAACTAAAAACAGCAGCCGAGGGGCTGAAGAAGCAGAAGCTTCAGGCCAGCGAGGCTACAATCAACACTCTTGCAAAAGCGCTCGCTGCACGGAAGGAACCGGTATTTACTGCGCTGCGCAAGGAGCTGGCAGCCGATCAGACCTTGCTGGCAGTGATGAAGGTGAAGAGCGAGCTGGATAAGCTGAATACTGTAGCTGCGCTGGCTGCGAAGCTGGATTCCGTTGCAAAGCTGAAAGGCAGCGAAGCCGAGGCTGTGAAGAAGCAGATTATCAGCAAGCTGGCAGGACTCAGCTACACTGCAGCCGAGAAGCTGCTGAAGAAGAAGGATTTTGCCGGTGCTTTGCAGGCTGTAGACAAAGGGCTATCCTACGCACCGGAGAATGAGAAATTAAGCACCTACCGCAAACGGATTCAGAGTGAGAAGCAGGCTTTTGAGCAGGCTGAGCAAGAACGTATCGAGCTTGCTGCGCAGCAGGCTGCCGAGGAGGATCTCAACAACCGTACAGCAGCGGTTGAGGTGAAGGGGATCAATGTCACTCTAGATGAATATGGTGACCTGCAAATCAGCGGGACCATCACCAATAAGGCGACAAGAACGATCTCTTCCGTTGATTTGAGTCTGGGGATTTATGATGGGTCCGGCGCTGCCCTGGGTCAGACATATGTGAGCGTGAATCCATATCGTATCGCACCCGGTGAGTCCGGCGATTTTACGACTACCTATTACGGAGTCTATGAGCAGGCACAGGTGTCTGTGGTCAATGCAACATGGTATTTGGAATAGGAGGCCGTAATTGATGTCTGCAAAAGTATGGGTAAGTATGCTCTCATGTTTATTTATTCTGGGAGCTGGAACAGCAGGTGCGATGTATATACATAAGTCTGCCGAACAACAGTTGGATCGTGGGCCGCTGCTTGCCGCAGCTCCGGCGAATGCCGCGAAGACAACTACAGCGTCCGTTCAGGACAAACAGCCCAAGACACGCAAAGAAATCATTGAAGCCAGCCAGAAGCGGGTCGTCACCATAGAGAGCGGGGATTCGCTGGGCTCGGGTTTCTTGTATAACAGCCAAGGGGATCTTTTGACAAATGCGCATGTGGTTGAAGGGTCCACCCAGGTCACCGTCCGCACCTTGAGTCATGAAGAATACCAGGGTACGGTGATTGGAGTCGGGGTGGATACGGATATTGCTGTAGTCCGTGTACCCAAATTGAAAGGCATGGTCCCCTTGACCATTGCCCGCTCACATAAGGCGGAGGTTGGGGATGAAATTCTGGCCCTGGGCAGTCCGTTAGGCTTAGAGAATACCGTAACCACCGGAATTGTCAGCGGGGTTGACCGCGATTTCGATATTGATCCTTATGTATACAGCAATATGATTCAGATTTCCGCACCCATCACCCACGGGAACAGCGGAGGACCGCTGGTGGATGCCACCACCGGAGAAGTGCTCGGCATCAACTCCGCCACCGCTGGTGAAGGTCCGGGTATTGGGTTCAGCATTCCGGTTTCCAGTGTGCTTACTCAGGTGGAGGAATGGTCCAAGAATCCGCTGACAGAACCGGCCCGCTCAAGCAATGACACAGCAACAAATTCAAATGCAGGTACAAATAACAATTCAAATGTTGGTTCTGGTGCAGGCACAGATGAAGATAATGATGAAGATTACTCTAATGCTGAGGAATTGGTACTCTATTTCTATGAGAGCCTGAATAATGGTGATTATGTAACAGCCTACTCTCTGCTCGGCAGCGATTGGCAGAGCACAACAAGCTATGAAAATTTCCGCAATGGTTATCTGAAGACAAATTCTGTAACAGTCTATGGAATTGAGGCAGTTGGAGAAAACGAAGACAGCGCCACGGTGAATGCCTTCATTATAGCGGAGGAACGCCATGACAGCGGAACCGTCAACCAGAAATACCAGCTTACCTACACGCTGGGGGTAGAGAACGGCGAAATGAAGATTTTGCACGGAAATGGTAAGAAGGTGAAGTGAAGAAAGACTTGAGGCGCTGCCCTCAGGGGGCTTGATGTCCCCACCTGGTTAGCAGGTGACTATATCTCTTTAATAAGAATGGACGAAGTTTCTTTTCAGAGACTTCGTCCATTTTTTTCTATGTGCTAATTATTCATTTATTTTCTTCCGGTATTTCGAAAAAATCATATAAGCCCGGCATATCATGATGCCCTAAGGTTGTGCTTTTACCCTCTTTATCAATAAATCCATAATCAGCCTCTCCAATAGGCAAATACTGCTTGAAGAAGGTAATTCGGTTAGAAGTAATCACCGGCTGCTTTCCCACCTCTTCTGCAATGTTTGGGAGAAAAAACGGCCCTTTTATGGTTCCCTTTTCATCAAACCGTGCCACCCACTTTTGCTCCAATCACCCATTTACTGCTTCGAGGTACTCTACGCCATTACCTATAGTCATAAATATTTGATCAGACTTTCCTTCAGGAAAATAGTAATATTTGTTGTCACTTCCCACACCCTGGGTTATTGATTTAAGTAAACGTATAGTTGGAAGCTCTAAGGTCGCTTGACGGGCTTCTGCCAAATTGGCTGATTTCGTCTTTTCGATCATTTCTTGAGTTGGTTTCACTACATAAACATCACGTTCATAAGGATTCCAGGCAATATAGGCCTCTGCTGCTTCAGCAATAAAACGCAAAGGTACCATTACACTTCCATTTTTAATTAGAGAAGCCACAGGCAGATCCACCTTTTTTGAATCTATAATTGCTGAATTCTGGCCGGCAACAAGCTGAATCGTTTTCTTATCATGAACAATAGTGACCGTTTTATTGGAATTATTCCATGTAATGCTAATACCAGGGATTTTTTGTAATACATTTAAAGGAACTATAGCCGTTCCGTGGTCAATGTACGAGGGAGCTTTCGTAAATACATATTCGTTATTAACATAGATGGAAATGATACCGGAATTACTCGCCGCCGCTGTTCCAGACACAGTTGCAAATACTAATATAGCGAGTATGTATGTTTCCAAGTGTTTTTTCATTATTTTCCCTTATTTCATAATATTGGACAATTCATTAGACGATATCTATTCGGAAAAGTTACGCAAAAACACCTTCAAGATTATTCTCCTGTCTTACGGCAGGGTCCATTCTCTTGAAGGTGCTGTCTATCATTCCGCGCGCAAAATATCAATATGTGCAAACTGGGCGAGGTCCTCTACAAAACCCGGATAGGATACGTCGATACAGCCGCAGTTGCGGATAATCGAAGGTTCATCCATGCTGCTGGCCAGCACAGCGGCGGTCATAGCGATCCGGTGATCACCGCAGCTCTCTACAATGGCAGGTGATGGACGCTGGCCGCCATAAATGACCATTTCGTCTTCACCGCAGGAGGTTTCCACACCAAAAACCCCCAGCACCCCCGCGGTAGTCTGAATCCGGTTCGTATCCTTGTCTTTTAATTCCCGGCAATTCCTGATCACGGTGTTCCCTTCCGCGAATGCCGCTGCCGCAGCCAGCAAAGGAACCTCGTCGATCAAGCTCTGTATCCGCTCATTGCCTTCGGCCAGCACCGAAGATAACCGGGTTCCAAGTGTACAATGGAGATCGGCAACCGGCTCGCCGGAGATCAGGTCCTCTTCCTTGTGCAGCGTCAAGTGAAGTCCCATCTCTCTGAGCAGGTGAATGAATCCGATCCGGGTCGGATTGACGCCTACCCGCTTAATCGTCAGGCTGCCCTTGCGCTCCATTCCCCGAATAGCATATGCCGTCAGCAGAAAAGCCGCTGAGGACAAGTCGCCGGGAACAATCACATCCTTGGCGGAAAAGGGAGTGCCTCCCCTCAGGGAAGTAACATCGCCTTCGGAATGAATGTCTATTCCGAAATACTGCATCAGGCGTTCGGTATGATCCCTGCTCTGGCAGCTTTGCCGATAACGTGTGACCCCTTCCGCGTACAATCCCGCGAACAGCAGGGCTGACTTTTCCTGCGCGCTGAATACAGTGGCTTCTACGTCTATGGGAGAGAGTGGCACTGCCCCCTGAATCCGCAAAGGCAGACAGCCTTTTGTACCCAGATATTCAATATCGGCCCCCATGTCCGTCAGCGGCTTCACCACCCAATCCATCGGTCTTGCCGAGAGCAATACGTTTCCGCTGAGTTCTGCTGCAAAAGCCTGTCCTGCCAGAATAGACAAGATCAGCCGGGCCGATGTGGCCGTGTTCCCGATCTCGAGCCTGCCCTCCGGTTCCTGCAGGCCCCGCAGCCCTCTTCCATACACAGACAGTTCAGCACCATTCCATGCAAACGTTACACCTAATTGGCGCAAAATTGGCGCAAAATAGCGATGCAGCTCTGAGTGTCACGGGAGCGCAGCACCCCCCGCACAGTGCCTACGCCTTCGGCGATAGCGTTCAGAACAATGGCCCGCTGCGAGATGGATTTGTCTCCGGGAACCGAATCGAACACCAGGGAGCCCACCTCACGCTTTGCTCTGATCCGCAAGTCACACTTGGCCGGTAGTCCGACTCTGCTCGGTACCAATTCCATTTCTGATCACCTCGTCATCCGAGAGTATTTGCGAGTAGTCCATATCTCTTCCGGGAGCCAGCGGAATCCGCCGGTCGCCCTTTGCCGCGTAGCTGCGGTAACGCTGTCTTTTCCGCTCCAGTCCAAGGTTGTTCTCAAACGTATAATCGGTCAGTATGGCCGCATTCCGGCGCAGTGCAAGCTCAAGCAGATCAGCGCCTGTCTTCGTACGCACCATTACCGTGGATGAAGCTTTGGCAGATACTCCGGCCTTGCTGGAATCAAATATGTTGGGGTCTCCATCCGAAATGGAGATATCGGCAAGGCCTGACCACCAATCCGGGCAAGCGAGGCAGCGGAACGTCTTGAACCTCTTGAATTCCTCCACCAGCCTGTAAAAGGGAAGAAAATACTCCTCACCCTGCCGCGTTCTGACTACAAATTGCCCGGGATATTGCCCTTCCCGGTAACGCATAAAGACAACATCAGCCAGGTCGATGCCGAGGATCTCTGTAATCAGATGCTCGGTACCGCCAAGGGAGGTATTGGAAGCACAACCAAGCTCGATCGTGAACGCTACCTTGTCAGCCAGCATAGAGGATGGTAAATGCTCAGGAAGATTCAGCAGCCTGTGGATTCCTTGAATCTGGCAAGGCACACCGATAATGCCGATCTTATCGTATCTGCCATCCTTCAACAGATCCAGATTGGGTGTAATGCAGTAGCTGGTCTGCGCGCATTCGATAATCCGGTCCACCGAATCGGCAAGGTACGCCTTCGGCACCCAGGGGCGTTCCTGCTCCCTCCCCACAACAATCACCGCATCGGCCACCTTCTCCTCCAGCGCCGTGATCGCCAGAATTGTCCCTGCCCCGCCGGCGGCCACCCGGCCAAGGATCTCCGGGTCTGTTGCCGATAATTGATAGGTGTTCAGGTAGATACCGGTCCAGCGTTCAACCTCGGACCGGTTGCGGCCAAAGATGCGGCGCTCAGACTCCATCACGCCGGTATCATACCCCGGGCACACTTCCGAGCAGAGATTGCAGCTTCCGCAGGTGTCAGCCGCCTGGCTCTCCCGGCCCTGAAATACGGGAAGCGGAACGGAATCCCCGTTCATCGTGAGCAGCCCTTGAGGACATACTGCGGCGCATAATCCGCAGGAAGCACAGAGCGATAGATCAAGAATCTCTTCCTTGAGGGTAATAAAAGATGTCATCTCAGCACCTTGCCTTCCTCATAATCTCACGCCGCTCAGCGCGGAATAGACTTCTCTGGTTCTGTCAGCAATAGGCTGCCAGTCATACCGCAGCCGGACTTCCCGCCGGGCTGCCTCCGCAAGCTGCTCTCCCTCCTCAGGATCACGGAGCAGATAGAGAATCCGGTCCGCAAGCATATGCGGATCTCCGGGAATGCTGGTGAGTCCGGTCCGCCCGTGCTCCACAATCTCGGCAAGTCCTCCTGCACCGGACACAATTACCGGTGTACCGCTTCCCATCGCTTCAAGCGCTACAATACCGAAGGGCTCGTACAGGCTGGGAAATACGCAGACATCGGCGATGTCCAGCAGATAGCTTTTCTCCAGACTGTCCACGAAGCCGGTGAACCGTACGCTTGCACCCAGCTCAGCCGCACTGGCCTCCAGCTCGGCGTGCATGGGGCCCCGGCCTGCGATAATGCATGTGCAGTGCGGAAACTCCCGGAGTACCTCATGCATGCTTTCAAGCAGCACCTGCACTCCTTTTTCCTTGACCAGCCTGCCAATGAACAAGACAATCTTCCCGCCCTCCTGCGCATATTGCGCTCTTCTGAAGGAATGGGCAGGCATAAGCTCCAGGGAACCGAGATCAATGCCGTTAGGAATTACCTCAGTCTTCTGCTTGTCCAGGGCGTGTACGGCGCAGACTTCGCTCTGCATATGCAGACTGCATACAATAACCTTGTCCGACGAAGAGACCAGTTCATGTTCAATGGAATGAATGTTATGCTGCTGCGGGGTGAACAGCCCCTGATTTCTCCCATGCTCTGTAGCATGGATGGTCGTAACGATCGGCAGCTTGTAGCGCTGGTGCAGAAGAAGCGCCGCATAACCGACCAGCCAATCATGGGCGTGAATCAGACCGAACCGTATATTTTCGCTTAGCCGGGTTGTAACGTAATCCACAATCGCCAGATTGAATTGAAGCACCCAATCCTCGAAGTCAGTCAGGTTCTCATAGGAATTCACACGGTGCACATGTACGCCGTTCTCTACCTCCAGAACGGGCCGCCCAGGCGCGGTATTGGTGACTACATGGACTGCCGTTTGCCCGGCCTGCAAATGTCTGGACAATTCATAGACATGCGGGGCAATCCCTCCAATCACCAAAGGCGGATACTCCCAGGACAGGATTAAGACAGATACGCTTGATTGCATAGGTTGTCCCCTCCGAATCTCTCAATGTGCCATAAGTGAATAACCCGTGAAAAATTCCCACCACGTATTCTGCTCCAGCAGCGGAGGCGAGGCATGGTCTCTTTGGAAGGAGAGCCAGTCCACAGACTTCGTTCTGCCATCGTCAAAAACATATAAAATATTCGATCTCGAAATCGGTACAAACGTTTGCACTTTTTAATAATCCCTAAATCCGCGTAATAGTAGCGGTTTCCCGGCCTGGGTATTTGCATGTCCAGCGCTTGTCCAAGCGGCCGGTCCACCGGGAACAGGAATTGGGCAAATTTATTATCGGCGGTAAGGGCGGTAAGGCGGACAGCCTGCTGCAGCTCATGCCATCCACTTTTAAAATGCCAGGCGATCAAACTCCTTGTGTCATCGTCCAGCGCAGTCTGGAAGACCAGGCCCGCCCCATCGAACTGCAATCTCTCATCCATACGCAGCATCTCCTTTGGACAACCGGATGAATTACTCCCGGCCCTCACCCCTGCCACTCCACAATCATTTCGGATACGCCTTCCGGAGGTGATTGGAAGCTATGGGCCAATCCCTGCTCCCAGCGCACAGTTCCAGAATTACTCCTTAGCAGAAACTTCAATTCAATCCGGCAATCCGCCGGCAGGCTGATGTCACAGTACCAGGTGGGATAGCGGTAGACAATATGGTTATAAAATGGCCCTGCGGCCCTGCCCGCCTCCCATTCTCCAAGCTCGTACACATTTCCTGTCACAAAAACCTGTGAAGCATAATCCGTGTGTATGCTCTTGACCACCAGCCTTACTGTAACCAGCTTACCTGTCCATACGGTCAGCTCTTCCGCCAGCAGGAACTCCGTCTCCCCGCTTCTCAGCCCTTGTATCCGGTGTTTGCCTGCCGGTATCGCCGGAACTTTGCAAATGATCCTGCCGGTTTGCCAGGAGAGGACATCTGCGGCATACCCGCCAACCGTCAGACTGCCTGTATCACCTAAATGCCTTCCCTGAATAATAAGCTCGCTTCCCGGCGGCGCCGCTTTGGGGTAGAAGTGTACGGCTGCCGGCTCGTCCGAATCAGACTCAAACGCATAGACATAAGCAGACCGCGGAGCCACTGCTACACCCTGCACATCTCCTTCGGCCCCTACAGCCACCTCACGATCCGGGAAGACTTCTCTCAGGAGGCTGGAATACGCGCCTTTCGGAAGAGAAGTCGCCAGCGGCGGCAGGACATGTTCGCTCTCTTCCAGACTGATCAGGACCAGCGCAACACTTCCCCTGTAGCTGCGCTCGAATACCAGCACCCTCTTATTCACATATAGCAGCCTGGTACTGCCATAGCCGATCGCAAGATTACGTGCTCTTAGGTGGTTAAGCTCAGCCAGAATCCGGTAGGCTGGCGTCTCCCTGCTGAAGGCGCTCATCATAGCACGGTTATGCGGGTCATCCCCTCCGCTCATATATTGCTCGGTTCCATAATACACCACGGGCAGGCCTGCGGAAGTCAGCAGCAGCACAATTGCCAAATCCGTAAGCGAAAGGTCCGCGTCCTCAGTGAACCGGCTCATATCATGATTATCCAGAAAAATAAGCTGGTCGAACAAATGCTTATAGCTCCCGGAGGCTTCTCGCAGCATATCGGCGAAAGCTTCGAATCCCCGTTTGCCGTGAAAGCTCTCCCGTACCGAGTGGGTGAACATGAAATGCAGCAGGCTCATCCCGCTGTCATTGGCAAAAGCAGCATTATCCTGCGGGCTGCCATGTGCCTCAAGGAACCATTCTCCGAAGAGATAAGCAGATTTCCTGGCATGAATAAATCCATTCAGCGATGTTAGCCAGCCTGGCGGAATATGTTTGGCCGCGTCAATCCGTACACCATCTACCCCTTGGTCCAACCAGTAGGCAATTCCTTCGCGTAAAAGCTTATCTGCCTGCGGATTCATCTGATCCAGTCCGGCAAGGTCATACAGGTTGCGGTACAGCGAATCCTCGGCATTCAGGAAAGATGTGCCGCCGTTATGAAGGAACAAGCGCTCCATATCTCCCGAGTACGCTGCCACAAGCTCTCCCGCGCGGTACAATGCACCGTTCTCCATATAAGCAGGCTGCAGCTCCAGTGCCGGGGAGGTATGATTGGGCGTAAAATCAATGATCACCTTCAGTCCATGCTCATGTGCAGTGTTCACCAGCGCTCTGAAGGTGTCCATTGAACCGAAATAAGGGTTGGGCCTGAGGAAATCCCTGGGCCAATAGCCATGATAGGAAGCTGTGCCTGCTTCATCGTCCATGCATACGTGGATGTTCTCTGCCGGCTGTGAGATCAGAATCGCAGTGATGCCCATTCCCGTGAGATATCCGTCTTCAATCCTGGCGATAATTCCCTCCCAATCGCCGCCGAGATATTTCCGCAGATTGCTTGAATCCGCACTGAATAGCTCAGCCGGTGGACGGATGCCAGGATTGCCTTCGCAGAACCGGTCGGTGACAATCTGATAAATGCATTCGCCCGGGTTCAACATCTTTACGCACCGGAACCGGCCGGGATAGCACTCGCTGCCTGTAACAGAAGGTCCAGCGTTTCTTCCGCCTGTTCAATAAAGAGTACCTGAATTTGGAATATCCGCTCCAGCTCAAGCTTGCGGGCAGTCCGCTGTTCGTGGGGATAGGTCTCATAGTGCCCATAAGAGGTCTCCAGCTTGTCCGGCAGCAGGAGGGCAAGCGGCCGCCTGGAGTAGATTCTTAGCATTTCAATCGCATCATGAACCTGCTCGTCGTCGTCATAACCGGCAATCAGCAGTATAAAATCCGGGTCAAATGTCCGCAGCATCGCGTATCTCAGCGAGTTGAAGGCAATATTCATCGTCGGAAGGATGGAGCTTTGCCCTGCCATGATGATCCACTCGCTGCCGCTGCGCTGGGCCTGATGAATCACAGTGTCTATATAATACGGATACTGCTGAAGCGGACGGTGCCCCAGAAATTTGAAAATATCCCCTTCGGGCTGCCGGAACAGAAAGCCGGTTGGTTCCGTGATGAAGGCTGTCGCCGGAATGCCCCGCATTCCAAATTGCCGGTAGAGATTCATTTGCACGGTAAACTTGCCGATGCATCCCCGGGTGGCAAAAATACCGACTCTCTTAATCGTTCTGGGGCGGGAGAACATCAGCGCCTCCTTCTGGAATTGTCCCAGATAGCTCTCGATTTCCGTTTCGCCCGTACCGTAGCGCTCGTCCATCTCTTGAATAAGCTGCTCCCGTGGGCTATGAACCACATCAATCTTGATGTGCTGCTCCGTCATCCAGTTCAGCGTATCCCGGTCATAAATTTCATGTACACTGACCACCCTCAAGCCCCGGTCAGAAGCGTACATAACCAATTGCCGCCATAATTCGGCCAGATCATGCTCGGCGAATACCCCCTTATTCCCGCCAAAGGTAGTGCCCGGATCATTCAAGATCAGGGTGTCCGCACCCTTCAGCCCGGCTTCCATTGACCTATGCATAAGGATTCCTGAGCGCTTCCCGTCCACCTGCTCGCCGGCATCTTGTCCGTCTTTCTGCACAAAGTCGATCACCGACACTATCTCCACATCCAGCAGGTCACGAAAGCGAAGCAGACCCTGCGTTATTTTATTGAATGGATACAGCACGACTCTCTCCATATTTGCCGCCTCCGTCCGGTTCATAATTTGACAGATTTCTTGTACTGGGACAGCTTGGCAACCAGCCTGCCAATGTCCAGCACAGATTCGACATGCTCAGCTTCAAAGCGGCTGCGGATCTCTTCCTTGCGGCGTTCTATTTCTTCAGGGCTCTTCAAGACATATTCTCCAAAATCAACTTCGTATTTATCTGGAATCAGTATGGCGAACGGCCGGCTGGCATTGCCGTATATGCGAAGAATATCGAGGCTGTCTCTGATCTGCTCGTCATCATCATAACCTGCAATCAGGATCGCCAGATCCGGCTGGAAAGCGCGCAGATAAGAGACTTTGGTTGCTGCAATCACGAAGTTCTCATTGGGCAGCAGGGAGCCTTGGCCTGACAGCAGCACATAATCGCAGCCTTCGCTCTCCGCCTCACGGACGGCTGCATGAATGTAGTACGCGTATTGATTCAGCGGCCTGCGGGCAATAAATTTCATAATATCTCCGCCCGGCTGGTTGAACAGCGGAGCTGTAGGCTCGGTTATAATGGCCCGGACCTTCTCGCCAGCCTGCTTAAGTTCTCTGAATAATGACATTTGGGCGGTGAATTTGCCCAGGCAGCCTCTTGTTGCGAATATCCCTATCTTGCAAATATTGCGGTTGTATGCGGCTATCTGTGCGTCTACATCAAAATACGATAGATAAGTGGCTACTTCGTCTCCAGGGGAAGGAAATGCATATTCTGCTTGGAGCCGGTGCTCCAGACTTGCGGGGATTTGCGGCTGAACCTCAATAATAATTCCATTCGCGAACAGCCATTCCAGGGTAGAGCTGTCAATAATCTCGTGCACACTGATGATCCGCAGCTTCCGCTCATGGGCCGCAGCAACCAGCATTCTCCACAACTGAGTGAGATTATGCTCGCCGTATACGCCTTCGTTATTGCCAAATGAAGTTCCCGGATCATTCAGGATCAAGGTATCGGCAGCCTCAAGCGCTTCTTCAAAATTGTCCGTGACCGGAATACCCGCGGCCCTGCCTTCAACCAGCTCTGCCGCATCTGTACCCTTATGCAGGACAAAATCGACAACCGCCCTGATCCTGAAATCCGTCAAATCCCTGAACCTGACCATCCCTTGCGTGATCTTATTGAAGGGATACAACACCACATTGTCCATGCATAACCGCCTCCCATGATAGAGTATCGACAGACAACAACCGGCACACTTAACCGATTAAGCTGATACTACAATATTTTACCTTTTAGATCAATACAAAGTAATAAAAGTATTTTTATTCCACATCATATCTATGATTGACTCCTGCCCCGCCCAAATGTTAATCTTTAGAAAATTGAGGGATAGGAGACTGGATTGTTGAAAAAGACGACTATGAAGGACATTGCCATGCGGGCCAACGTATCCGTTGCGACGGTGAGCTATGTGCTGAACCGTGTGGATAATCAGACCATCCCTGAGAAAACGCGGCGCCAGATCATCGAGCTGGCCGAGGAGCTCCGCTATATTCCGAACCTGGCAGCCCGCTCGCTCGCGAACCAGAAAACCGGCCTGGTAGGCGTATTGGTCCACAAATCCGGGCATATGCCCTACTGGAAGCTTCATGCCCAGCTCGCCTTCATACATGCCCTGGAGCAACGGCTTACCGCAGCCGGCTATCATACACTGCTCTACTCTCTGGATACCGATAATCCTACGCTGGACATTATTGTCGAGCGCAAGCTGGAAGCCGTGTTTCTCATGGACGTGCGGGATGACTCCTTCTACTCAATTTCCAGACACTTTGTCGAGGGAGTTCCCCTGATTCTGATCGACAGCATGATTGAGGATAAGCTGTTCAAGCAGGTGGTATTCAATTACCGCTCAGCGCTTGAGAAGGCCCTGCCGGACGATTTGTCGCAGGTCTGTTTGATTATGGAGAGCTTCAACAATTCATTGCTGACGCGTTATATCCGCAGCAGTGTTCCTCTGGCTGATGATGCGGTCTTCGAGATCCGCGGACTTCAGGATTTGATTCCGGCAACGGATCACCGCCGCTTCAAGCGGGCGATTGTGATCAATGAATTCATTGGCAGCCACCTTGAGAAGACAGCCCGCTTCGAGCACCTGACGGTAATCTGTACCTGTAATTCTCCGGAAATGCTGGGTGAGGGCGTGGAGAAGGTTCTTTTTCATGGGGATAAAGCGGAGGTGGCGTTTGATCTCATGCAGAAGCTATTGCATCATCCTGACTACTCCGGGCAAGACAATAACTGCTATTATGTTGACTAATTTTTTTTTACAGATTCACTTAAACGCTTAAGTTGAAAGGGGAATCGTTATGTCCGATCCGGTTTTGGCCAGACAGGCGGCTTCTGCCGCCCCCTCCTACCCGGGGCTTTGGGCCAACAAAAAATTTCTGCTGCTGCTCTGTTCCTTCTCCATTTCTCTGTTCGGCAATACCTTTCACAGCATCGCCCTGAGCCTTTGGGTGCTCCAGACTACCGGCAGCGCCAAATTGATGGCTGTGCTGACAATCATTAACCTGTTGCTTAGCTCGCTTATCGGGTCAATTGGAGGCACGTTCGCGGACCGGATCAACCGGAGAACGATCATGCTGGTTACAGACCTGATTAGCTCCGCGCTGGTTGTGACGCTTGCCCTGGTTATCTCCGTCCCTTCCTCTTCCTTCATTATCGTAGCCGTACTTACAGCGATGACTACCGTGTCGGCCCTCTTCCAGTCTCCTGCCTACCAGTCCTCCATTGTCACCGTTGTCGGCAAAGAGCATGTCCAGCAGGCTGTTGGAATGCTTAACCTGTCGGAAAATATTTGCCGTACAGTCGGCTTTTCGGCGGGAGGGATTTTTGTAGCGACCTTCGGTGCGGCCGACGCTATTCTATTCGACGCCTTCACGTTTGTCGTCTCCTTCCTGCTGGTTCTCGCCGTCCGTTCCCTGCCGATGCCGGCCCGCGTCAATCAAACACCCCAAGAGAAGAAGAAATTCATTCAGGATCTTGGAGAAGGCATGCGGTATATCTGGAGATTCCCTTTTGCCAAGGCAGTGATCATCATGCTTCCGACGCTTACGCTATTCTTCATGCCCTCACTGATGCTGACCCAGGTCATGGCCGTCAAGACATGGAAATCCAGCCCGTTCCAGTTCGGACTCATGGAAGCTTGCATTCCGCTCGGCTATATGATTGGCTCTGGCCTGATCCTGCTGCTCGGGGCCAGAATCAGACGGCGGGGCATATTGATAATGAGCAGTCTGCTCTGTCTGGGCCCGATGTACATCCTGTTATCCTTCATCCCTTCTGCAGCCGCAGCCATTCCCGTCATTCTGCTGATCGGATTCATCTTCTCGTTCTGCACACTGCTGATCAACACCGTTCTCAGGCTGGAGGTTTCGCAAGAGCTCCAGGGCAGAGTCTTCGGCGTGCTGGGTTCGATTATGAGCGTAGCTCCTTCGGTTGGCCTGACCGTTGTCTCCTACCTCTCGGATCATTTCAGTCCCGGACCGGTTATGGGCTCCACCGGATTGCTGCTGCTCCTGTTCGCCTTGTATGCCTCCGCCAAGCTCAAGGTCATCCGAAGCTATAGATAACTCTTATGTGGGCGCACCTGCACAAGAGATCAACGATAGCGGCATCATTGATCTCTTGTGTTCACCTTATATTGGTGCAAGCACCGGCATCTATTATTTCACCAGGGTAAGAAGCTCAGACACTCCGATTTCGTAAGAAGGCTGGAATTCGGCGGACTTCACATAGCTCAGCAGGCTGAACAGGAACTGTCTGCCTTCCGGTGTGTCCGCTGCCTGCACGGTATCCAGCGGACACACCAGCAGATTTCCCGGGCCTACCTTACATTCGAACAGGAGTCCTAGCTTATGGTTACGTTCGAAATTATCAATGGTCTGGACAATCGGATTCCATTCGCTGCCGGTTCCGTCCATAATGAGCGAACGTGAATGGGACACAATGCTCCACCAGGGATAGGTAGAATATTCGTTGCACGGGAAATGCCTGAATACGGGATGCTCATTACGGATTAGAAGTCCCATAGTGCCAACCGGTACCGGCCGGTTCATGCTCTCAGAGATCGAACGAAACATGGGATAACACCAGAAATCCGTACTGTAGAATCCTTCTATGGCATTGCTCAGGCTTTCCGGCTTAGGCATTAGTACAACATTCTCTCCTTGCTCCAATAGAGAAAGGGCTTCGCCGGACAGCTCCTCGAACCAATGTACACCAGTGGTATCGACAGGTACATGCTTAGGATAAATCCAGAGATCATAACTTTTGCGGATATCCGTATTTCCAATTCTCAGGGACAAGACAACCTGCGTCATATTGTCCACGGCAGGCATATTTACCGCCAGATCACAGATATCAATGTAATTCTCCCCTTCAGGAACAGACACACCCGCCGTCCCGTCCGCCAGCGTCTTCTGTCCATCACTGAGCTCCCAATACAGATCCACGCGCCCCAGCGGCTTACTCTGGTAGCAGATCAGCTCGATATGCGCATTGAAAAGCTCCTCTGACACATAGTTAAACTTCCCGAATCTGGCCATGAGCACAGCATTGCTGCAGAAGGTGCGCCATTCTTCCGGTGTAATGAGTCCCTTGGAATCCATAAAAGCGTCAAGAATACCCACCAGTGCGGTTCCCTGGCCGCTAAAGTCCTGAAGATCAAGCAATTGGAACCCTGCAAGCTTCCTGGAACGGAAAGCGGCCTCCAGTTCTTCCTTATAGCAGGCCACCGCAAGCTGCCCCGAGCACTCGAAATACTTGGCGGCGAGGTGGCCCAGACCTTTTTGCTCCAGCCGCTCGCGGAATATTTTAAAGTTTTCGGCTTTCAGCGGCCCACGATACTTTTCAATTTCATCAAAATTAGGATAGGTCGCATACTGCCCGATCTCATGGGAGATAACCGGAATATGGGGAATCCATTCGGTTGCCGCATCACTTACCTTAACCGTCTTGGCCTCGGTCCCGAACTGGATTTGCACACTTCCATCGCTCTCTTCAGCCGCTTCTTCCCCACTATGAAAATCCGCAGGGATGATCTGCGCATCATAATCAGTCATGGTGCCCGGTACATCAGTCTGAACGTGTCCCAGCGGTGCATCACACATCGCATAAGAACCTCTGAAGAGCCGGTCTCCCGAAAAACGCACACCGCAGAAGAAGTCATCATGCGCTTGAATAGAAGGCACCCATTGATGATTATTAGAGCCCTGGGTATATAAATGGCGATTATCAAATGCCTTATAGTCTTTCAAAAAACCATCAATTCTGGACTTGCTGCCCCAAAGCTCGTTCCCCATCGACATCATCACAAACGAGGGATGGTTGCCAAAAGCCTGAAGAATGGCATACCCTTCGCTGATCAGGTAATCCTGTTCCTCCTGATTATGCTGCTCGTCGCTCTCCTCGGTAATCGTTCCCCAGAACGGCAGCTCCGGCTCCATGTAGATGCCCAGCCTGTCTGCGGCGGTAAAAGCGGCCTCCGGCGGACAGCAGGTATGGAATCTGTAATGATTGATGCCGTAGGACTTGGAGATGCCCAGGACTCTGAGCCACTCCTCCACCGTGGTAGGCGCATAACCGGTCAGCGGAAAGATCAAGCCGTCGTGCTTGCCGCGGAGAAAGGTTTTGGCTCCGTTGATGGTGAACTTGTCCCCATCCGCACGGAAATCCCGCAAGCCCGTCAGGATCTCATGACGGTCCAGAACTTCACCATTCCCATTCTTCAGATTAACGGTAAGCATATACAAGTTAGGACTCTCATCACTCCACAGCAATGCATCCTTCCCCATGACATAGTCAATGGAGATATCCTTCCCGGAGAGCCTGAATACCTGTTCCATCACCGTATGCTCCGGCTGAGTGTTGCAGCTTCTCGCAGAGACGGTCACGACTCCCTCCATCTCACCCTCCAGTCTGGAAGTAATCCTAACTGACCGGTTCCTGATGTCCGTGTACACTTGTATATCCTTTAGATAGGATTCCTTGAAGAACTGAAGCTCCATGCGGCCTGTGATTCCGTTCCAGTTGGTCTGTGTATCAGGCGAGGTCAGATGCCCCCCTTTGGTCGGATAATCGGTATTGTCTACCCGAATGGTTAAGGTATGTGTACCGCGGGCCAGTTCTTTCAGCTCATACAGATGCGGTGTATTAAGACTGTTCTGCGTACCGGCCTCCCGGCCATCCAGCCAGATTGTCGTCACACGGGTTCTCTCCAGATACAGATAACAGGTAGAGCCGGCGAGATGCTCGGGAATCTCTACTTCTCTTGAAAACCAGGCATAGCCTTCAAAAGGATATTCATCCGTTAACGCGCCCACCAGAGCAGACTTATTCTTCGTCCCCTTACGGGCATATGAGGTCGTGCCTGGCAGTGTAATGGAATCTTGGAACGGCAAGGATAAACCCTGTTTCAGAGTATCCAGTTGCAGCTTCCAGACCCCTTCCAGATTGATTTTCGAGTACATGTTCACTATCACTCCTAACAGTAAGTAGACGATTCCATAGACATCTCCATAATCATTCAATATTTTGTAGAAAATGACAAGCACATTTTTGACGTCCAGCAGACACAAAGAACCGGCCACCAATGTTCAGCGGCCGGTTCTGATTGCATATTCATATTCGCTTCTTCTTAAGCCAGACTCCGCTTCCTATTGCGGTCCTACAACCGGATGCGGGACATACGGCTCTTCCAGGAACGTGATTTCTTCAGGCGTTAGTTTAACCGACAGGGCGGCGAGGCCATCTTCGAGATGGGACATTTTCGTAGTCCCGATAATCGGGGAAGTCACCGGCTCCTTCTGCAGCAGCCAGGCAAGCGCGATTTGGGCGCGGGGAACGCCGCGCTGCTCTGCGATTGAAGCCACTCTCTCCACAATCAGCCGATCCGCCTCTGCCATCGCATCATATTTGCTTTTCTGCACCTGATCCGTTTCCGAACGGCGGGTCGTTTCCTTCCAGTCCCTCGTCAATCTTCCGGATGCAAGCGGGCTGTAAGGAATGACGCCGATTTTCTCTTCCTTGCACAGCGGCAGCATTTCCCGCTCCTCCTCGCGGTAGATGAGGTTGTAGTGGTTCTGCATTGTTTTGAACCGGGTCCAGCCATGCTTCTCAGCTACGTGATTGGCCTTGAGGAACTGCCAGGCATACATCGCCGAAGCTCCGATATATCTTACTTTTCCCGCCTTCACCACATCGTGCAGGGCTTCCATCGTTTCTTCAATCGGCGTATTATAGTCCCAGCGGTGAATCTGGTAAAGGTCCACATAGTCCGTTCCCAGCCGCTTGAGGCTTTTATCGACCTCGCTTATGATTGCCTTGCGGGACAGTCCCGCCCCGTTCGGACCCTCGTGCATGCGGAAATACACCTTTGTGGCGATGACCACCTCATCCCGGTTAGCATAATCCTTAAGCGCTCTTCCGACGATTTCCTCGCTTGTCCCGTCCGAATACACATTTGCCGTATCGAAAAAGTTGATGCCTGAGTCAAGAGCCCTTTTGATGATAGAACGGCTCTGCTCCTCGTCCAGCACCCAAGGATGAACCCAGCGCTCCGCAATGCCGAAGCTCATACAACCGATGCACAGCCGCGACACATCCATGCCGGTATTTCCGAGTTTCACATATTCCATTCTCCTAAACACACTCCTCTTCAAGGGATAAGCTCAGACTACTCCCTGGAGTTCACTCCAAGTCAAGGACAAGCGGGCGATATAAATTAAATATCAAATTTAACGGAGCCGATTGATCTTGCGATTTCAGGATCATTGTGTGAGAAGAACACGCTCTTTTGGGTATCCAGTGCGGCAATCTTCTCCATATCCCCACTGCTCAATTCGAAGTCAAAGACCTCAAAATTTTCGATGATTCTTGCTTTATGGACAGACTTTGGAATGACAACGACGTCTCTTTGGACCATCCAGCGCAAAATCACCTGAGCAACGGATTTCTTATGCTTCTCAGCCAGCGACACCAGAACCTCATTCTGGAACATGTTGTTTCTCCCTTCAGCAAAAGGCCCCCAGGACTCAATCTGAACATGGTTTTCTTTCATATAACTGCCACTTTCAACCTGCTGGCAAAAAGGATGTGTCTCCACCTGGTTAACGGCTGGAACGACTTCATTATGAACTATCAAATCTGCCAGACGATCCATCTGGAAGTTGCTGACTCCGATTGCCCGGATTTTTCCTGCACGATACAGCTCCTCCATAGCACGCCAAGAGCCGTACACATCGCCGAAAGGCTGATGAATTAAATACAAATCTATATAATCGAGCTGTAATCTAGCGAGCGATTTGGCAAAAGCTTTCTGGGTGCTCTCATAACCGGCATCCTGTACCCAGAGCTTTGTGGTAATAAACAGCTCTTCTCTTGGCACGCCGCTGCGCTCTATTGCTCTGCCAACGGCTTCTTCATTCCGATAGGCCGCGGCCGTATCAATTAGACGGTAGCCTGCCATAATTGCGTCATAGACACATTGTTCACATTCATTGGCATCCGCAATCTGATACACCCCATATCCCAGGATCGGCATCTCCAAGCCATTGTTCAAAATTACGTTCTTCATATGAAACCCTCCTGTTACTAATATGATGACTCAAGCCACTGGCATTTATCCCTTGCATGCAACTGTAAGTCTATCACCCTGGAGTAACACGAAGTCAAGAGGCAGGTTTCATAGTCCCCACATATCATCATCCCTTAATCCGGTACAGGATTACTCTTTTTTTGAGCCAGCCGATCACAATCGCATCCATGAATCCTGCATATGCCCGGTTCCACACCCCATATTTGGATACCCCATGCTTCCTCTCCTGATGGGTTACCGAAACCTCGACAACAGAAAATCCGTTCATCTTGGCCATTGTCGGCAAGAAGCGGTGCATTCCGTTATACAAATAAAAGCTGTCAGCCACCTCCCGTGTGAAAAGCTTCATGGGACAGCCTGTATCGTAAATCGAATCTCTTGTGATCCAATTGCGAATTCCATTCCCAGTGCGAGAAAATATTTTCTTAAGCATGTTCTCTTGGCGGTTTGTCCGTTTCCCGTTTACGAAATCTATCCGCTCAATGAACGGCAGGAGTCTAAAAATATCCTTGGGATCTGTCTGCAGGCCTGCATCCATGAGGGCAATTAATTCGCCTGTAGAGTTCTTTATTCCGGCCCAAATCGCAGCCGTTTGCCCGTAATTTTTCTCAAAATGGATGACCTTCACCGCTTGATCTATCTGGGCAATTTCATTCAGCAGCACAGCACTCCGATCTCTGCTGCCATCATTGACCAGCACAATTTCATAGCTCTCCATTTTCCCCTTCAATGCGTCAGTGATGCTTAAGTACAGCTCGTATATATTTCCCTCTTCGTTATAGACAGGTGCAACTACTGAAAGACGGGTCATGGAGCAACACCTCTTTGCCACAGAATTTGATTGCTTATTCCTTCAGAGAAACTACATGAGCGGCAGTCATTGAAAATCAATTCATTCATGACTGCCGCTCCTTATAAGCAAGTTATTTTACAGGTTTAGCCAAGAAATCTGATTTGGGTTTCATCCGTTGTGCCCGTCCCTTTCCGCCCCACTTCCTTCATGACTTCCTCACCCTCTACATCCAGGTTAGGGAGTAAGCGGTCAAGCCACTTCGGAAAATACCAGGCCGATTTCCCAAGCAATGTCATAACACCGGGAACAATGAGCATCCGTACTATAAATGCGTCAAAGAGAACACCGAATGCGAGCGCCAGCCCCATGACCTTAACCATAGGCTCCTCTGCCAGAATGAAGCCTGTAAAGACGGCAACCATGATGAGTCCGGCTGCGGTTACAACTCCGCCGCTGTGGCGGATACCGGCAAGAACGGATTTTTTGGCATCTCCGCTTGTTTTGAATTCCTCACGCATGCGGCTGACCAGAAATACTTCATAGTCCATGGCCAGGCCGAACAGAACGCCGACTACAATGATCGGCAGGAAATTAAATACCGGCGCCTTTGCATAGAAGTGGAACAAATTCTGGAAATGGCCGTCCTGAACGACATAGGTGACAAATCCCAACGTCGCGCCGAGCGACAGGATAAACCCGAGCACTGCCTTGACCGGGACCAGAATCGAACGGAAGACCAGCATAAGCAGTACAAAGGCCAGGCCAACAATAATCAGGCAAAATTTAGGCAAAGCCTGGTTTAATTTCTGGGTGATATCAATATTGACCGCAGTGCTGCCGGTTACACCAATCTTGACGTGATCCTGCTGCGCTATTTCGGGTGCCTTCTCACGAATCAGGTGGACAAGGTCTACTGTTGCAGAATCATTAGGTCCCGTTGCCGGCATGACGGTAATGAGCGAGACTTTCCCGGAAGGCGCTGTAACCGCCGGGTTCACCATAACGACATTGGGATAGGTCTTCACTTCTTCAATTACTTTATTGAGATTAGCGGCAGACTCCTTCCCGCCATCCGTTTCGGCCAGAATGACTAACGGTCCGTGATATCCCTCCCCGTAGGCTTCGGACAGGAGATCGTAGGCCCGGCGTTCTGTTTTATCCGGTGATTTATGCCCGTCAGATCCAAGCCCCGTCTCCATGTGAAAGAACGGCAGTGCAATGGTTGCCAGCAGCGCTACACCCAGCACTACAGCCACTAAAGGTTGTCCTGTCACAAATCTCCCCCACAAATTGCTGCGGCTCGCCGGCTTCTGATTGCCGCCTGTGTTCTTGGCACGTTTGCGCGGCGCTTTAATTGTGCCCCCCAGCAGTTCCAGAATTGCCGGTACGACGAATATCGTCATTAATATAGCGGTGAGAACACAAAGCGCACCCGCCAGCCCCATAGCGGTAAGGAACGGAACTCCGACGAAAGAAAACCCGACAAGCGCAATAATGACGGTTACTCCCGCGAACACAACTGCACTCCCGGCGGTTCCGTTTGCTATAGCAATGGCTTCCCGTCGATCATAGCCGTCCGCAAGCTGCTGGCGGTATCTGGCGATAATGAATAGCGCATAGTCGATGCCTACAGCCAGCCCAAGCATACCGGCTAACGATAAGGCAAACGATGGAATATCAAGCAGATTCGTTCCGATAATAATCAGCATTATGCCAAAGCCAAGACCTAAAGCCGCCGTTAAGATCGGCAGGACACCGGTAATAATAGAACCCAGCGCTATAGCAAGAATCACCAGGGCCAGCAATACCCCAAGCGCTTCAGTCGGGCTGCTGGTTGCCATAGTCACGTAGCCGTCTCCAATCAATTCGGCCTGCCAGCCGGCATCCCGCAGGCTTTCCGCGATCCGGGTCACCGAATCTTTCGATTCGTCGGTGACTTCGTCCCCAGGCACTTTATAAGTAATCGTCGCATAACCAATGGTCTTGTCTGCATTCAAGGTATGGTTGTCATAGGGACCTACAACCGAAGCTACCTCCGGGTCTGCTGCCAATTCTGTGAGCTTCGCAGCGATTAGCTGCTGTGCAGCTTCAGAAGATAACTTTTCATTCTCCGGAGCCTTCAGCACCAGTTGGGTTTTACCGAGGTCTCCCTGCGGGTTTGGAAATTCCTTGTTCATGACCTCCAATGTTTGTTGCGAGGCAAGCCCCGGAATGGTAGTTTCCTCTTTAAAATTGATTCCCATCGACAGCGCCACAATCGCTGCTACCACGAGCAGAGTTATGCTTCCTAGAAGGACTTTAATCCGGTTCTTCGCCGACCAATACCCCAGCCGGTACAATAATTTTGCCATATCAGTATCGTCTCCTCTGTGCTAGTTGTTTATCTCTATGGCTTAATCTTATAGAACGGGAAGCATCCTGCCATCGTCCCAACGGGCAGACCATCTTTGCCCTTTCGGGCAGCCCTTTGGGCAAAAAGAAAAGCCCCACAATGTGGGGCCCTGACTACATATGAAGAATTCCCCGTTCCAAGGCGGTAACCACTGCCTGCGACCGCGAATCCACTCCAAGCTTGTTGTAAATAGCCGTTAAGTGGGCTTTTACCGTTCGTTCTGCGATTCCCATGTCAGAGGCGATTTCTTTGCTTTTAAATCCCCGGGCAACACTCTGCAGAATTTGAATCTCTTTATCGGTCAGCAGGGATTCTTCCTCTCTAGGCGATTTATGAACCTTCTGGCTCTCACGGGCGGATATGACCTTTTCCATAATCTCCGCCGTAAGCAAGGTCTCCCCTCTCACCGCCGATTCGATATTACGGAACAAATTCTCCCGGCTTGTATCCTTGAGCAGATAACCTCTTGCCCCCAAGGCAAGACCATTAATCATCAATTCGTCCTCGTTGTAGGTAGTCAGAATAATAACCGGAACAGAACAGTTCTTGTCCCTGAGCAACGTCATCGCTTCCAGGCCGCTCATTACCGGCATATTCAGATCCATCAGAATAACATCCGGCTGAAGCTCATCAATGAGGCTTACCGCTTGCTGCCCGTTCTCTGCTTCTCCCACAATTTGAAACTGCTCGCTTGTCTCCAGGATCAGCCTTAAGCCTTGCCGGACAACGAAATGATCGTCCACGATCAGGATTTTATATTGAGTCATGTTTACTCTCCTTCAGTGAATGCTGCTTCAATTGTAATACTCGTACCTGCAGGGCTGCTGTCCACCTTCATGGTCCCTCCGATCAGCCTTACCCGTTCCTGAAGGCCCAGCAGGCCATAATGTCCGGGCTCCTTGCCAATGGTGCTCGCGCTGAACCCGACTCCATTATCTCTAATCTCCAGTAACAGCCGCTCCTCCCGGTCGGACAGGGTAATCCACACCTTGTCTGCCTGGGCATGCCGGGCAATGTTGGTGAGACACTCCTTAACCATGTGCAGGCTGTGTTCCATTAGCATTCTGGATAAGCGTTTCGTAAGCTCAAGTTGTGTTACTGTGACTATACCGGTCGCGTCTGTAAAATGCTGCACTTCAGTCTCAACCGCTTCCCTGAAATTCAGCTCGGGCGCTGATCTCAGCCGCAGATTGTCAATTGCCAGGCGGGCTTCCGCCAGCGTCTTGCGGGCCTGCTTCATCGACAGTCTGGTGATTTCCTGTGCCCGCTCTGTACGGCCTTGTGTCAGATATGCATCCGCCGCCTCAAGCTGCATAATTAACCCGGCTACTCCCTGTGCCAGCGTATCGTGCAGATCGCGGGCCATACGCTGACGTTCATTGGAGAGTGTCAGCTCCTCCACCTTCATATGCGCTTCTTTCAGATCACGCAGGAAAGTCTGAATCCGCAGGCGCTCCTGCACCTGCTGAAAGAACAATAGAGCATAAGCCACTACAACAACCAGCATCAAAGCAAAAAAAGGAAGAATGAAAATGACCTCATCCGTATCGCTTAAAGTAAGCGAGGCATCAAAAAACAGCACCATACTTATAATCGACACAAAAACAACATTTCTAATCCGGTACGAAAAAGCCAAACTTTGAGCAACCAGCACCGGAAGAAGTCCAATAAGTACAGCCTGATAGCCCCGCGGCATCAGAATAGCACATAAATAGATTAGAATCCCCTGCACAGCAAAGTGCAGCCAGAATTGTTTGTTCGAAATCCGGTAAAAATTCCAATGCATCAAGACATGAATCGTAAATAAACCCGTAAATGCTATACTGGTCAAAATTTGAGGATCTTTGATGAACTGCATCAGTATGGCCGCTACATAAACAATCGACACCCAGATTAACACGGGCACTCTGGATTCAAATAATTCATTCACTAGCAGCAGCCCATCTTTTTTTTCTTTCATTCGACTGACCCTCCTTATGCTCTATTATAAGGATTTACACTCAGCGTTAAAATGTATCTATCATCATACCTCTTCCGCGCAGATTTGATATTGTCCAAAAGGGCAGCCCTTTCGGGCAGAAATGGCTGGTTTGTCAGTAGCCTTCACACTTGACTGTTATCGCAACATAGAAGATAATTACAATTCGTTAAAATCTATACGGGAAGATAATCCATGGCGAAGAGGGGCGATCGTTATTAGCTGGTTAAATGATCTCTATAAATTACAGAAGCGGGAGCCGCAAAAGGAAATCGAACCCTCTTTGATCAATGCCATCTTCCGGATGTATGACCGGTTTCCCAGGATTGGCCTAAGGGAGCGGACCGGTCAGCAGGATATGTCGCTGGATATCGCCGATGCTTATCTCAATGGCCGCAACGCCATGATTGAAGCCGGGGTTGGAATCGGCAAGTCCTTTGGATACCTCATTCCCAGCCTGCTTATTAATCAGGTATCCCGGCAGCCGATCATTATAGCAACCTCCTCCATTCAGCTTTCAGAGCAGATCCATAAAGACCTGAGAGTCATTGGAAGCCGTCTCGGGTTCACCACAGTTCGCTCTGTAGTCGGCAAAGGCATGGGCCAATATGCCTGCCGGCACAGGGCAGCGGGCTTATTCGAGCCTGATGACCCAAGCTCCCCCCTGTCAACCCTTGCGCAGCGTATTTTAAATTTTGAGATTGATGAAAGAGCGGATATCAAGGGCGGGATCAGCGATGCCGAATGGTCGAATGTTTGTGTGAATGACTGTATATTTGAACGCTGCCATTATAAAAATGCCTGTTTGTTCTACGATATGAGGACCAAAATTAATGCCAGGGCTTGCGACATTGATTTCATTATTGTGAATCAGGACCTGCTTATCCGCGATTTAATTAAGAAAAAGGAAGGCACCAGGGGCATAATTACAGAGCAGCCGGCTCTGATCGTAATTGATGAGGCCCATAATCTGGAGGCAAAGGTCAGAGATGCAGGAACGCTGGAATTTACTTTGCGGAGAACGTGCCGTATTCTGGATGACGCTTTGCAGATTCTTTTTAAGCAGTCCAGGGATAAGAGCCTATTCTCACAATCCAAATTTTTAAAAAGCTGCGTTGAACGTATTTTTAAGCAGATAGATGCTGATTTGCTCCATGCCGCCAAGCAGGATAACGACCGGATAAAAGTGTCGGAGATTAAAGGTATTCCGTTTAGCCGGGCGTCGCGTGATTTGAGAGACCTTAGTCTTAGCCTCTCGGTTTTAACTTCCCGGCACGAGCGGGAGATCGACGAGGTTTTTGAAGCCATGAACGGACTTATCAGGCTCTTTGATGTCTTGGCTGGGGTAGAGGACAACTATCTCATATGGGCAAGCAATACCCAACGTGAAGCGACGATCAGCATCTGCCCCAAGGCGATAAGCCAGTTTCTAAAATACACATTATTTAACGGGAAGACACCTGTTATCTTAACGTCGGCAACCATGTGTCAAGGCGGAGAAACGCTGGAGGAGCAATACGCTTATTTGACGAAATCCCTCGGTTACACGGGTGATTATATGGACCGGCAATCCTCACCCTTTGATTACAGCAGCCATGCCATGATGTACATCTCCGGCAACATTCCGTACTACCGCCATGATAAGCGGGAATTATATCTTGAGGCAGCCTACACAGAAATGATTAAGCTTTGTAATTTGACACAAGGAAGAACACTGGTCCTTTTCTCAGCCAAGGAGGATATGAAGTACGTTCATAAGAGGCTGATTTCCGGTGCGGATGAGTATAAATGGGCGTTGCATGTCCAAAAAGAGGGGGCTTCCCAGGATGGAGTGATCGCTGAATTCCGGGGCAGTAAAGGCGTACTCCTCAGTACCGGTGTATTCTGGGAAGGCGTAAATATCGAAGGCTCCGACCTGTCGCAGGTCATTATTTTCCGCCTGCCCTTCCCGGTTCCCGCCGATCCTATCTATGAATATAAGGCAGCTCAAGCGAAAAATCCTTTGAAGGAGGTTTTTGTCCCGGACATGCTGCTTCGGTTACGGCAAGGAACTGGGCGTCTGATCCGCAGCGAAACTGACCTTGGAGTACTCAGCATACTTGATTCCCGCCTCTCTACCGCAGCCAGAAAGGATTACCGGGATAAGGTACTGGAAACTTTACCGTTTAAGAAGGTTACCGAGGATTTCTCGGTTCTGGAGAGGTTTGTCAAGGAGAAGGGGATACAACGTACGGTTTGAAAATGGAACAAGCCTTTTTCAAGATGATGCCCAAAAAAGCAACTCATCCGAAGACAAGTTGCTTGTTGGACTGAGGTGCTGTCAAAAAAATGGATGACCCTACTCTTGCTCCATCGTGCTGATGTCGATTACAAACCGATACCGGACATCTGAAGCTAATACGCGTTCCCAAGCTTCATCAATCTGGCTGGCGGAAATAACCTCAATCTCAGAGGCAATATCGTGTTCCGCGCAGAAGTCCAGCATTTCCTGCGTTTCTTGAATTCCACCGATCATTGATCCGGCAAACGACCGGCGCTGGCCGATCAGCGAGAACACGTTAACTGCTAGCGGGTCCGCCGGCGCACCGACATTGACCAGTGTACCGTCCAGCGCCAGGAGCGAAAGATGGGCACTCATATCAATTTTCGCGCTGACTGTATTCACGATAAGGTCAAACGAACCGGCAAGTACTTTAAATGTCTCGGGATCGCTTGTGGCATAATAATGGTCCGCTCCTAGCTGCAGGCCGTCTTCTTTCTTCTTCAGCGTCTGTGATAGAACCGTAACCTCTGCTCCCATAGCATGAGCAAGCTTCACAGCCATATGTCCCAGCCCGCCAAGTCCAACAACAGCTACCTTCTTGCCGGGAGCGGCTCCCCAGTGGCGCAGCGGTGAATAGGTTGTGATCCCGGCACATAATAGAGGCGCAGCAGCATCAAGCGGAATACTGTCAGGAATTCTAACTACAAAACCTTCCGTTACGACGATGTGGGTGGAATAACCTCCCTGTGTATAATGCCCGTGCCGGTCAGTTGCTCCATAAGTGCCCGTGTTCCCATTAAGGCAATACTGCTCCTCTCCTTTACGGCAACTGCTGCACTCTCCACAAGAGTCAACCATGCAGCCTACCCCTACCCGGTCACCGACGGCAAACTTTGTGACCTCGGAACCGATCCGGCTGACAATACCGGCGATCTCGTGCCCGGGAACGAGAGGATATTTCACCGGTCCCCACTCCCCGCGGGCTGTATGGATGTCTGAATGGCAAATCCCAGCGTATTTAATCTCAATGAGAACATCGTGCGGCTGGAGATCCCGGCGCTCAATCGCGGTCAGCTTGAACGGACCCTCCGGGCTGAACGTGGCACGTGCATTAACTTTCATCATAGTATAACCTCCTGCAAATTAAGAATTTTTCACATTGGTTTAGAAAGATGTAACTCCAGTACTACAAAATATATGTTAGTCCTTGAAGTTAACTCCAAGTCAAGTGAAAAATTAAATTTTGCCGCAAGCTCTTATCACCACTGCATAAGCTTTTGGATTTGAGCCGTCAGTTTATCCGCCGCCTTGCTGTGAGTAGCTTGAGACGGGTGGAAATCGGCTGCGTAGCCGTCTGCTGCAAGCTGCTCCCCGAACTTCATTGCAGTGATATTGCTGTCGCCTGTTTCTTGCTTGAATTCATTAACTGCTTTTTCGACATACGGATATAACCTGCCTCCCATGATACCCAGCGTACAAAGAATTGGGGTATGGGGATGATAACGTCTGACCAGTTTAAGAAACCGGACATACTCTTCAGCATATTCTGTCTGCTTGGCTATATCATCCTTAGTGTAGGAATCATCGTTCGTCCCGAGGTTAATAATAATCAGATCAGGTACAAGTTTGCTGAAATCCCACGCTAAATCCTGAGGCAGCAGGGTATCGTCAAATTTCCCCTCAGACTTGCCCACCTTTTCATAGTAATCCGGGATCAGATGCGTGGTAAGCTTTTGATCGTTTTCCGTGTAGCCTGTAATAATGCCATAGCCGCTATACGAAACCATGCTGTAATCAGCCTGTAGCTGCCGGGCGGTCAGGTAGGCATAGGCTTTCGTGACATCTTCCGTAGCTGTGGAGAACGAATGCAGCTCATGCTCATCATCAACGCCATAGCCGCAGGTAATGGAATCGCCGATGAACTCGATGGTATGTACGTTGTCCGGGGTCGGCTTTATTCCCTCTGCCGCATCAACAGTAATTTCCTGAATTCCCGCTGTTGACATCGCCGCCTCTGATAGCTTAATAACCGTTACCGTTACATCCTGCTCGGTATCGCTTTCAAACACTGTATACGTTGTAAGCGGCTTATCTAGCTGATCATCAATCACCCGCTTTCCGTTTACGTAGATGCCAATCCGGGCCAGATTATTGCCGGTTGAGGCAATAGCATCACCTTTTAATGTAATCTCCGCTTTTTTACCATAGAACGAGAATTCCACCCCGCCGCCCGAGAGCGCCAGCCACAGCACATCCTTATAATAGTGGGTCCGTCCGATAATCTTGACATTGTTTTCTGTTGCTCTGAACACTTGGGTTGTTTCCGGCATCTTGAAACCTACCTTCCTTATCTTTTTAATGCAGGTAATAGCAATGTACTCCCAAAGCCGGTATTTTGGCAATAGACCCGCCGCTCAAGTAATCAGTGGAATAAAGTAACCCTTAGCTACAGCCATTCGACCAGTTGTCTTAACACATTTTTTTCGGTGTGTACAACTTCACTGATTCTAGTGTCTAGTTCGCTTAAAATCCTGTCGTTTTTAGTCAGATTATATTTGATAGTCAGGTTTCTTATAGTTAATGAGTGATTTACAACCTTCTCATATTCACCAGCCAAACCGTACGTGCCCAAATTCAGGTAGTGTATCCGCTCGGCCATGCACTTCTTATGCTCCCACAATAGGTGGGGAATGCGGGTATCCAAAACTTTAGGACCCTTAATGCGTTTCGCCTGCTGGATTAGCTGCAGTGTGTAGCTGTAAACCTCATGACCAAATATCCAATATTTAATATTCTGCACATAAGCATGCGGCCCATCCACCGGAACTTGATCCCAGTAAATGCCTTGATGAATAGTCTTGGATGATAAATAATCTTCGATCTGATTTCTGAGATGTGCGGTGTTAAGCGTATATTCGCCTTGTTTACGATGAAGCACCCGAAACAGCCTGCGGAAGTGTTCACAAATATCGCTTTCCCAGGCTGTTATCAGTTGTTGGTATGAAATCATTGTTTTTATAAACTTGCCATTGTCTAAATTATCCGCTATGTAAAATACTTGGGCTGCATCATCATACCCGTATACAAGGACTGAGTGCTCTTTGTGCATTTGTTGATAATAGGTACTCTGGGGGATGTAGAATTGATCCAAATAGAGCCAAATGTACTTATTCTGGTCCAAATAGCTGATTAAAACCTCCTTAATGTTGAATGAATATTGATAGTAAATGGTTTTATGCGGCGGTTTGTATACCTCTAGCCATGGACATGCGGTTAATCCTTCCCCGTACTCAAAAAAAGTGAAGTGATCGGTAAAATACAAGGTATCATCACAAGTGTTAATTCCTATGGAAATGAAATTGCTATAGAACCAAGGCAGATAGCTTTCATCTTTTGCAATAATCGAAAATAGTGCAGCGTATACATTGTAAGTATTTAACTTGGGTTCATACATTGGAAGAATTATGCTCTTCATTTGCAATTCTCTCCTAATGCCCCTCTCTCGAGGAGGCTTTTTTTGTGTTTTCAAGATGCTGAGGGAGCCTTCAAACGAACCCTTGCAACTCCATGCGGCGCTTTTAAGCATATATTACAATTTTCGACATTTCAGTTCGATATAACTATTTTTTGATAAATAATGATAATTATTGAAGGATATCCACTGCTTTCGACGAATTATTAACAACAAATCCATATACATACTTTATTCATTCACAAGCTCCACTCTATCTTGAAAGGAGTCAGCTATGAACTGGTACATTTTTTTTGTGAAGACAGGCGATGAACTTTGTGTAAAAGATTGGTTAAACAAAACCTTTGACAGAGAAACACTGTATTCCATTGTCCCAAAAAGAATAGTTCCCGAGAAAAAGAATGGAGAGCTTCTGTATGTAGAGAAAAATTTGTTCCCAAGCTACATTTTCGTAAAGGCAGTCATGGACTTCTCCACGTACTACTTAATTAAGAGGAATTCCAAAATTATTAAGATGCTAAATTATCTGAATAAAGAAGATTTGACCTGCCACAGATTAGCTTCCGCACAAAATAAGCGGTCTGCTGTGCCTGCAATAGATAAAGAGGAGCTTTACTTCAAGAAGATTCCCGAGGAAGAAATGTCGGTTATTCTAAAGCTTTTGAATCAAGAGGAAGAGATAAATTTCTCCAAGGTCTATACCATCGAATCCAAGGTCTATGTCGAGTCCGGGCCGTTAAAGGGATTAGAGGGCATTATCAAAAAAATCAACAAGCACACACGCCGGGCAAAAGTGCTGGTATCGCTCATGGGCGATCAGCGTATCGTCGAACTCGGCATTGAACTCATAGAACCTGTTGGCAGCAGAGAGCTTAACCCTGCAATCATTTGATGAAGCGGGTCTGTCAGATTCTATATTCCAATAACAGGCTCCGTCGATGTAATGACGGAGCCTGCTCACTGTCAATCCTCCCGCAATAGCCCGTAGACTTCCACATCAATGATTCCTTTGCCCGACCATAACGTGGCCTGTCTTAATGTTCCTTCATACTTGAAGCTATTTTTCAATAATACTTGTTTGGAAGCTTCGTTTGCCGGCATCACTTCCGCTTGAATTCTGTTCACTTCCACTTCCTGAAACAAGAAGCGGACAACCCGGCTGACTGCCTCTGAGGCAATCCCCTTTCCCCAATGCGCTTCCGCTAAAAAATAGCCGATGGTTATCATATCAACTTTTTGATTGAAATCGAAAGCCTCTATGATCCCGACCAATGTATCCTTGTCGCCATTAGCAAAGATCCCCCACTTCACTCTCGATCTTTTAAGATAATCCCTTTCAAAGTGTCCAATCATGGTTGCTACGGTAGCTTTATTATGTTTGGGTATAATACCGCAAAACTCAAACACTCTATCGTTGTCATAGATGCCAAAAACCTCTTCAAGGTGGCTCTCTTCAATCTTCCCGAGTGTTAACCCATCAGATACAAGCACTGGAAATTGGTTGAATAAATGATCTGTATACACTGATGTTCCCCTTTCATGTTGACGGAAGCACGCTCTGGCTCTTCACTAAATCTCCCAGTCCCGTTTCCGGATTACTGGTAATAATCTGTATAATCTCTACAAAGCCGCTAATCATTTCATGGATAGCTTCTCCGGAGAACAACGATTCGAAATATGTTATTTCAAGCCCCAACGTACTGCTCTCTTGCACTACGACGAAGTGAAGATCGAATTTGCCCGGCACACTGTCATGTCCGAACGGGACCATGTCAATAGCGCCAATGTGTTCCGGTGCCTCCATTTCAGCGAATTGAAACATTACATTGAATAATGGATTTCCCTGAAGCTTGCGGGATACGTTCAGTTTCTCCACCAGACTGTCAAGCGGATAATCCTGATTTTCATAGGCTTGAATCAGCCTTTCTTTCACTTGATTCAAATAGTCCCGGAACGACAGATTACGGCAGGCAAAGAAGCGGACCGCCAGCGTATTGACCAGCATGCCGACTATATTTTCCAGTCCCTCATGATGCCTTCCCGATGTTGGCATGCCTACGACGATATCCTCGCAATCCGACAGCTTGGACAGCAAGGCGGTGAATGCAGCCATCAGCACCATAAACAGTGTTGATTCTGTCGACTGCGCCAGATGGTGCAGTTCACAGGCGGTATGTTCATCCATGGCGAAATAGACGGTTCGGGAGGGATCTTCCCCTGCCCGGTGTTCTGTACGGCGGACGCCCCAAGGATGCGCAGCGACAGGCTCTTGAAATACCCCCAGCCAGTACTCCTCCTGCTTGTTCCATTCCTCGGTGCCCACCAGTTGGCTCTGCCTTCCCGCATAATCTTTATATTGAAGCTTCACCGCAGCCAGTTCTCTGTGCTCATACAGAGCCGCCAGTTCCCTCAGCAGAATGTTTACAGAGTTACCGTCTGTGATGATGTGATGCATATCAATAATCAGTACGGTTTCTTCCCGGTCTGTAAGCCGTATGAGTGCGGTCCGCAAAAGGGGCGGCTTATCGAGACGGAACGGTCGGACAAAGTCCTGGATCAGAAGTTCTGTCTCTGTTTCGCTTAGCTTATAAACCGGAACAGTAAACGAAACGACAGAATGGACCTGTTGTCTCAGCATGCCGCTGTCCGTATCCAGCTCGAAGGTGGTGCGCAGCGATTCATGTCGGTTGACAAGTTTTTTCAAGGCCTCGCCAAGCTGCTCGGTATCAAGCACACCCTTAATTCTGCGGATGACAGGGACGTTGTAAGCCGTGCCTCTTCCCGACAGCTTATCCGCCATAAATATTCTTTGCTGCGCCGGGGAAGCCGGATAATACACACTCTGAGAACCCGTTGCCTGTTCCATGTGCCCGTTCCGCGCAGCAGGCTTCTCTGGGGAAGCAGAAATCTGTGTATGGTTCCACTGCTGAACCAGCCGTTCGCGCTCCGCCTCCGACAGCATGTCAATCTCCGACAGCCGCCCGTCCAGATGATCCGGCAGATCCGCTACAATATACATATAATGGTGAAGGAACCGCTCCAGCGTCTCTCTGCGGAACAATTTCGTACTGAACTCCAGGCTCAGGCGCAGACTGCCGTCTCCGCTTTCGGCCGCTTCCAGCGTAAGATCGAATTTGGAAATGCCGTTGTTGATCGGGTAAGCAGTCATGTGCACATTGCTTATGCTCGGGGTATATCCCTCCATATTCTGTAGCACAAACATCGTGTCAAACAGCGGATTCCGGCTGAAATCCCGGGGCAACTGCAGCTTCTCAATTAATTGCTCGAATGAAAATTCCTGATGCTCATAGGCTTTCAGACAGCTCTCCTTCACTTCGGACAGGAAGCTCCGCACAGTCTTATCCCTGTGCGGGAAGCTCCGCAGCGCCACGGTATTGACGAACATTCCCACCGTAGGCTCAAGCTCGGCGTGTCTTCTTCCCGCAAACGGCGATCCCACGATGAGGTCCTCTTGCCCCGTATATTTGTGCAGCAGCACATCATACGCAGCAAGCAAAACGATAAACAGCGTCGTGCCCGTTGCCTCCGCAAGCTTCTTCACCTGCGCGGACCGCTCTGCATCCAGCCGGATGCTTAGCTTATCCCCTTCGAAGCTCTGGACCAACGGCCGGGGATAATCCGGCGACAGATTCAGCACCGGCAGCTCGCCTTGGAACTGCTCCAGCCAGTAGTGCCCCTGCTCCTGCATTGTACCGTTCTGCCCGGATTGCCAGATGGCGTAGTCCTTGTACTGCATCCGCAGCGGTTCCAGAGCCCTACCTTCATAGAACGCCGTGAACTCTTTCAGCACAATATCCTGGGATACTCCGTCTGTAATCATGTGATGCATATCCAGCAGCAGGAGATGCTCCTCCCGGCCTGTCCGCACCACCTTGACGCGGAACAGCGGGCCTGTCCTCAGCTCAAATGGACGGACAAACGGTCCGATCAGGGACCGGTAATCGCCCCCGGGCACCTCCTCATACTCGAAGAATCCGGTGGCCTGGGGCAGCACGTTCTGGAAGACGGTATCGCCGATCATTTCGAAGCAGGTCCGCAGCGATTCATGACGCTGACTTACCGCCGCAAACGCCGCCTCGCAGCGGACCGGGTCAAACGGTCCCTGCACCTGCGCGGCCCATGTGACATTGTAGGCGGTGCCAATCGCCTCGAATTGCTGCAGGACATACAGCCGCTCCTGCTGCGAAGAGAGCCGATAATACGCCTGCTGCGGGTCTGCCCGCGGGATGGACACGAAGGGCTGCTTCGGCGCTTCCCGGATCACCCCGGCAAGCTGCCGGACCGTCGGCGCCCGGAACAGCTTCTGAATCGGGACACTGACCCCGAACGCCTTCTTCAGGCGGGCAAGCAGGGCTATCGCCTTCAGCGAGTGGCCGCCCAGCCGGAAGAAGTTATCCTCCGGGCCTATCGCCCCCACGCCCAGCACCTCCTGCCAGAGCAGGACTAATTGCTGCTCAATCTCATCCGTGAGCACAGCCTCGGCTCCCGCTGCATTCTCTCCCGCCGGGACCGGCTCCGGCAATGCCCGCCGGTCCAGTTTTCCGTTTGGCGTCAGCGGCATGGCCTCCAGCAGCACCACGTGCTGCGGAATCATATAGACGGGCAGCTTCTCCTCCAGCTCCCCGCGCACCTGCTCTGCGGTGGTGCCAATGGCTGCCACCACATAGGCGCACAGCATAGTGTCTCCCGCTGCATCTTGTCCGGCGGTTACCACCGCTTCGTGTACCCGGGCGCTGTCCAGAAGCTTCCGCTCAATCTCCTCAATCTCAATGCGGAACCCCCGCACCTTCACCTGGTGGTCCACCCGCCCGATGAATACTACATGGCCATCCGGCCGCCGCTTCACAATATCCCCTGTCCGGTACACCGTCTCTTCCGGCAGGTCCACGCTATGCACGAAGCGGGCCTCTGTCAGCTCTGGCGAATGGTAATACCCGCGCCCCACGCCGACGCCCCCGATGCACAGCTCCCCTTCCACACCTTCAGGGACAAGCTTCAGTTCTGAGTCCACCACATACAGCCGCACGTTGTCAATCGGTTGGCCGATGGGCAGCTCATCCCCGCCCGTCCAGTCTTCCCCCCGCAGCCGGTAATAGGAAGCAACATCCGTACACTCGGTCGGGCCGTAGGTGTTGATGATGTCTGCCCGGCACACGCCGCTGCGCAGCCAGGGTCCCAGCCGGGTCATATGGATCGGCTCTCCGCCGAGGAACACGGCGCGCAGGCTTCTCAGCCCCCGATATCCGCTGTCTGCCGCGCATTCCACCAGCGGGTAGAACGCGCTGGGCGTGCAGTTAATCACCGTAATGCCTTCCCGCTCGATGGTCTCTGCCATGTGCTCATAATCGTACAGGCCCGGCTCGAACAGCACCAGCCGTCCACCGGTCACCAGCGCCGCATACAGATTCTTCTGCGCCAGGTCGAAGCTCGCCGAGGCAATTTGCAGGATGCGCTCCCCGGCAGTGAAGGCGAACTCCCGCGTGTACCAGTGGAGCAGATTCATGAACGAATGCGAAGGGATCATAGCCCCCTTCGGATTCCCCGTCGACCCTGACGTATAGAGCACGTACATCAGCCGTTCAGGCCGGTAGGGAAGCGGCAGGTTCCCGTCCGGCAACTCCGCCGCCAGCAGCTCCTCGACGGCTACAGCCTCCGCTTCGGGTTCCGCCACGCGGTCCCTGAGCTTGTGCTGCATAAGCAGCAGCTTGGCCCGGGAATGGCGCAGCAGGTACCGGAGCCGCTCTGCCGGATAATCGGGATCAACCGGAGTGTAGGCCGCTCCCGCTTTGAGCACCCCGAGCACAGCGACTATCAGCTCCAGCGACCGCTCCGCCATGACGGCCACAACCTCCTCTTCCCCGATGCCCCTGGCATGAAGCGCATGTGCGANGCGGTTGGACTGCTCGTGAAGCTGACGGTAGGTCAAGCGTTCAGCTCCCAGCGAGACCGCGATCTCCTCCGGCCGCTTCAGAACCTGCTCTTCCAGCAGCCCGGGGATGCTCTTCCCGTAAGGATAGGGAATAGAGGTTTGGTTCCACTGCTGAACCAGCCGTTCGCGCTCCGCCTCCGACAGCATGTCAATCTCCGACAGCCGCCGGTCCGGATGATCGGACAAATCCGCCACAATATGCACATAATGGTGAAGGAACCGCTCCATCGAGCCTTTTGAGAACAGAGCTGTATCGTACTCCAATTTCAGTTGAATCCCATTCACTGCTCTTTCGGCAGCTAATGCAAAATCATATTTATCCAGACCCGTTTTGACGACACCCGTCTGAAATAAGGCATCGAACAGGGGATTTCTGCTCGGATCACGGTCAAGCTCCAGCTTCTTCACCACTTCGGCATAAGGGATGTGCTGGCAATTCCTGGCTTGCATACAAATAGCCTTAATGTTCTTAACATACTCTTGCCAAGTTGCAGTCCCATTCACCTGCCCCGCCAGAACGGTAAGGCCCGCATCCCCCTCCACGCCGGGCCGCAGAAGCGAGCCGTACTCCCAGCCGACCAGGACGGTATGCTGTCCTGCATATTTAGAGAGCAGCACAATGTAACATGCAAGCAGCATGATCTCAACAGATACCGCTTCACTCTCCGCTAAACGCTCAAGCTTGCAGGTGAGCTCCTCGCTTGTCTGGAGCATGACAACCTCTACTGCGCAGCTTTTGACAGCCGGACGGACATAATCCAAAGGCATATTTAACGGCGTGCTGTTATCTATAATGGAACGCCAGTATTCGCCCACTTGCCCATCCAACGCTGACTGTGCAGGTTGCACCTGCAAGGGTCCCTCTGTATGGCTAACACCGGAAGGCTCCTGTTTCATGATCGTTCTCCTTTAGCGATAAAATAGGCATACGTTGTGCCGCTACTCTATATTCTCGACACCTATAGTTTCAAAGACTTCAGTTAAACCGGCAAGATCCGGTTCCCTGAAGACGGAATAATGATCGCCGTTAACCTCCCGGAGGATGACGGGACGGTAAAAAAATGTGTTCCAACCGTTCTCGGCGACCCCGCTTGATTCTGCCGCCTTGATTAAGTAGGCCTGTGCGAATACCTTGCGCACCGGATTGTAATGAACATAGGCATGCTGCAGGTCGATAAACAGATTCACATAATGGTAAAAGTCATTTGTGCTGCGCTGCGCATACGCTGGAATTGCCCGCATAATGTCCAGCGGGACCAAAGTTTCCAGTGCCTCATAGCCAAGGCCGCTTGCTTCCATGTGCCGGGCAAGCTTTTTGTACAAACCGTATAATGTGGTTTCCTCCCGCAGCCCGGCGATCCATTCATAACCAGGCAGCGCTTCCTCCATCTGCCGCCTGAAGGTTTCAATTCCTGCTTCATCAGGCGTCTGCAGATGACGGTGCATTCCCGGGTGGGAGGAATCAATCAAGGCGAGCATGCTCACATCATCGCCTTCAGCTTCAATTTGTCTGGCGATCTCATACGCCAGCAGGCCACCCAAACTCCAGCCTGCCAGCGAGTATGGCCCGTTTTCCTGAATTTTTTTGATTTTGGCAAGATAGGTTCCGGCAAGTTCTTCCACGGTGATGCCGTGCTCCCATTGACGGCCAGAGGTCTCCGCAGGAACACCGTAGCAGGTATACTTGTCGCCCAGACGAGCCGCAAGCCCGAAATAAGCATCAATGCTTCCGCTGATATCGTGGATAAAAAAAAGAAAAGGAGCTTCCGGCGCTCCCTTATGAATCAAGATCAGTTCGTGTTCACTCTTCAATGGCGCTTGCAAAACCTCAGTCCGGATGAACGCGGCTATTTCAGCAATTGTCTGTTTAGTATAAACCTCGCTTACCGGAAGATCGACACCCATGTCTTGACGGATTCTGGCTGCAATCAGGATAATCTTCAGGGAATTGGCTCCAGCCGAAAACAGATTGGTCCGAACGCCAACCGCTGCGAGATGCAGCACTTCCTGGCATATTTGGGCCAACTGCGTCTCGACCTCATCTGCAGGCACATCATCCCCAGTCTGATGGATGCTAATCTCAGGTACAGGCAACAGCCTCCTGTCGGTTTTTCCACTGGAATTGAGCGGAATCTTCGGAACCCCCATAATATAATCCGGCACCATCAGCCGTGGAAGCTTCTTGACGAGATAGCTCCTCAGCTCTTCAGCGTCCAGCCCGTGTCTAGACACATAATAGAGGCAAAGAGCCTGATCGCCGGCACTGATCTCTTTAACGGCCGCAACTGCTGCTTCAACCTCTTGCCATTGGAGCGCTATATTTTCGATTTCTCCCAGCTCGATACGCACCCCCCGGATTTTCACCTGCTCGTCCATTCTGCCCAGGTACTCGACGTTCCCCTCCGACATCCAGCGCGCCAAATCGCCTGTCCGGTACATTCTATTACCTTTGACCCAAGGGTCCTGAACAAAGTGGTCCGCTGTCAGACCGGCGCGGTTCAAATAACCGCGTGCAACCCCGATTCCGGAAATCAGCAGTTGTCCGGGAACTCCGATAGGTTGCAGCTCATCCTCCCCGTCAACAATGTACAAGCGGATATTGTCAATGGGTTTCCCGATTGGGATCAGGTTATGGGACTCGCTTCCCCCAGCGGGTTCGGAACAATCGAACCATGATACCTCCACAGTGGCTTCCGTCGGGCCGTATAGATTAATGAGCCTGGTAGCATTGACCGAAAAGAGAGTCTGATTGAACAGGTTCACGGTGCTGGGAAGAAGCGTTTCTCCGCTAACAAGCAGGTAACGCAGACTGGACAGCCGCTCCGCCTCCGCTGCCATATGCGGCTCCATATAGGAAAGAAGTCCGTTCAGAAGGGAGGGGACAAAGTGTACAAGCGTGACCTGCTCACGGGCAATCGTTGTCAAGATCATTTCAGGGTCCTTTTCCATACCCGGCGGCAAAAAACAAAGACTGGCTCCGTTATAATACCAGCCGAAAAGCTCCCAAACTGAAACATCAAAGGTATAGGGCGTCTTTTGGAGGATGCAATCCTGTTCGCCGATCGGAAACTGTCTGTGCATCCAGGCAATCCGGTTGACAACGGAATGATGCTCGACCATGACGCCTTTGGGAGTGCCGGTAGAGCCGGAAGTATAGATGATATATGCCAGATCGCCGGGCCCGCTTCCCGGTGCCGGATTGGTATTGTCTCCCTGATAGAGCGACGGATCTTGGATATTGAGCATCAGGCATTCCGGTTTCCAGCCGTCCATCCTCGTTGCCGCATCAACAAGCAGAAGCTTAGCCTGACTGTCTTCCAAGATAAATGACACCCGATCCTGCGGATCGTCCGCACTCATCGGCAGGTATGCCCCCCCTGCTTTTAGGATCGCCAGGAGGCCGACCATCATCTCAAGGGAACGCTCCAGCCGTATTCCGACAACCGAACCGGCCCCGACACCATTATTCATAAGTACCCGCGACAATTGGTTGGCTCTATGGTTCAGTTCCCCGTATGTGAGCGAATGACCCTGATACTTGACCGCAAGAGTGTCTCCGGCTTTCTCAGCCTGCTGTTCAAAAATGGACTGCAAGGTTTGTTCCACCACAAGATCTGAAGCGGAATCGTTAAAAACATGCATAATTAGGTGCCGCTCTTCGTGTGACAGCAAGCTATACCGTCCAATCTTACCCTCCGGTTCTGACAGGACAGCTTGCAGCAGTCCCATAAAGTGGTCTCCCATTCGCTCTACCGTCCCGGGATCAAACAAGTCCAGATTGTATTCCATGTTCAGACACGCTTCTCCGGTACCGAGCATATAGAAGCCGCAGGCGATATCCAGCGTATTTCGGGTCTGCAGCACATCGTCTTCACCGGAGATAAATGATTCTAATATTGATTCCAGCTCCGTATGAAAATTTAAGGAAACACGATACAGCGGATGCTCTGTCCTGGAGATTCCCTTTAGACGGCAAATCTCTTCCTCAATTTCATCGACATCGCACTCCTGATGTTCAAGTACACCTATGAAATGTCTCTTTACCTGCTGCAGATATTCGGAAAAGGTCTGATCCGCAGCCGCCTGAAACCGGATGGGTACCGGACGAATAAACATACCGATGCTATTCTCTAATCCACTGTACCTGCGGGAGGAGAGTATGCCGAGCGAAATATCGGACTGTGCCGTATATTTGGAAAGAAACAACCCGTAGACGGCTGTCAAAAAAATACTAGGCGTGGCCTGATAACGGGTAGCGGTATCGTGGATTTGTTCAATAAGCTCACGCTTCAGGCGTATATTACGGACTCCGTAGGCCGATAGCAGACGGTTAGAGCGCGGGCGGTCAAACGGTAAATTCAATTGCGGATGTTCACCGGCAAACATATCCAACCAGAAGGCCCATCTTTTCTCATACTCCACGGTCGCTTTCAGTTCTTTTTGCCATACGCAATAATCAACGTACTGCAGGTGAAGAGGCGGCAGCAGCCGTCTCTCCCGGATACATTCCAATTCCTGATATACCAGCTTAATGGAATACGCATCGAAGATAATATGATGGAAATGGATAAGCAACAGACAGCCCTGGTGAGGCACGCGCACAAGTCCAATGCGAAAAAGGGGAAGCTCATGGAGGGGATAGGGCCGGTTGAATTCCCCCACGCAATTCCGGATAAATGCCTCTTGCAGGGCGTTCTCCTCAGGCGCTTCCCAGGACTTGATCCGGAACCAGTCAATTTCGTCATGTACAACTTGTACGACTTCCTCATCTCTGATCTCGAATGTGGTCCGCAGCAATTGATGCCGCTTAATGATAGTGTAGACGGCCTGCTCCAGATCATCCGGGTCAATGTCATAATCCAGGCTTCGCATATCCATCACGTACTGCTCTATGCCACTGGCCGCGGAGAAATACATGTTCTTTTGAGTCCAGGAGACCGGATAATACGCTCTTTCCGATGCAGGTTTAATGACAGAGAGCTTATCTTTCTCTGCGCTGCAAATATAGTCAGCAAGCTCCTTGATCGTCAGGTGTCCAAATATATTCTCCAGAGAGATTTCGATCTCGAACTCAATTCCAATTCTGACCTCAAGCTCTAAAGCTTTTAATGAATGACCGCCCACTTCAAAAAAATGATCGTTTATTCCAACCTCACCGATTTGAAGTATCTCTCTCCAAACCGCTTTGAGCTTTTCTTCGATTTCATCCCGATGGGTCTGGATCGTTCGATGCATAGTCAGAATTCCTCCTTAAGACCGTTTAAATTCTCGCTTCAACACCGGATTGAATTTCACGAATTGTCCGCGCAATTCCTCTCGTCGTCTCCTCATCGCCAAGCAAGGCGCGATGATGAATCCAAATGACTTCTTCCGCCACCTTCTTGGAAGCCGGGCAATTCAGTTGATTCGGGAAGGAATAGCTGCCGTCCAGGTTAGCGGCATACTCTTTGAATATAGGCGTATCATGGATTTGGGTATAGGCAATATATGCAGGAATTCCTTGCTCATTCAGCAGCTCAACAAACCGTTCTCTGCTGATTCCGCCAAATTTCCCCGGATTGTAGTAAAACATGTACATGTAATATGTATGAAGCGTACATGCTTCAAGGCGGCCCTGCGGAACGATCCCCTCGATGTTCTGGATCTCCTCATTTAGAATCTGCGCATTGCGCTCACGCCGTTGGTTTTGTTCATCGAGACGTCCTGCCTGCGGTAGCAAGACTGCCGCCTGGAATTCGGAAAGACGGTAATTGGTTCCTTCAACGAGATGCTGATATTTCTTGTCACCGAAAGGCCGGCCCACATTGTGATACAAAAAGGCCAGATCATACAGCTCCTGAGAATTGGTAACAAGCGCCCCGCCTTCTCCAGCCGTCATCAGCTTGAATTGCTGGAAGCTGAAGACCCCTGCATCACCTATACTGCCGGCACGTTTGCCTTTCCATTCTCCTCCGTGGGCATGGCAAGCATCTTCCATAACAAACAGGTTGAATTCGCCGGCAATTTCCATCAGACGGTCCATATCGCACAGATGGCCGGCCATATGAACAGGAATGATGCCTACGGTTCTCTCGGTGACGGCTTCCCGCACCTTGTCTGGATCAAGGCAAAAAGTGCCGGGATCAATATCTACCGGAACAGGGATAGCTCCAAGACTCATCACCGGCAACGCTGTTGAGATAAACGTAAATGCAGGAACAATGACTTCGTCGCCTTCCTTTACCTTGAAGCTCTTAAGAAGGATGTCGATAGCGTTGGTACCGTTTGTTACCCCCAGTGCATATTTGGTATTATGCATTTCTGCAAATATCCGTTCAAATTCCTTCACCTTGATTCCTGTCATGCGCCACCATTGGTTGCTGTACAGCGCTTCCAGCAGTTCTTTTTCTTCACTCTCGGTAGCCATTGGCCAGTTGGGGAACCGGTTTGTCATGTTACTCATTGTGAACACCTTCCATTTCTTTGTTTTTTATGAATACTTGTTGCAGACCATATGCAAGACCGCCCCAAAGCGCAGCATCCTCTCGGAGGACAGACAGTGATACCTGTACATTTTTTTGTGGCAAGGTTCCCAGGATATGCTGGATGGTTGTCTCCAGGGAACGGTAGACTTCAGGAAATCTGCTCACCATTCCGCCACCGATTACCACCGATACCGGGTCGAATAAGCGGACGGCATTCGCAATGCCTATGGCAAGCAGTCTGAGCGAATTTTGAATGATTGTCCGGGCCGCTTCATTTCCATGAGCAGATAGCCGGAACACATCGCTTGCTTTCGTAATGGGCAAGCCTGCGGCTATTGCCATACGTTCAATTGCTCTTCCGGACGCGTACAATTGCAAGCAGCCAAATCCTCCGCAAGGGCAGCGCTCTCCATTCGGGTCCACCGTAATATGGCCCAGTTCACCGCTGGCTCCCCTTGCTCCTTTGTATACTTCCCCCTGCAGAACCAGGGCGCTGCCGATCCCGGTTCCCACTACTACATACAGCAGAGGATTCACCGGTTGGGTTAATCCAAAGCGGTATTCGCCCATAGCCGCCAAATTGGCATCATCAAACAGAACAATGGGCTTGCCTGTCGCACTTGTGAATGCATCACGAAAAGGAAACCCGTTCCAAGCGGGGCGGTTCGGCCAAGCGATAATTGTTCCGGCAGCATCGTGCAGTCCTGCAAGACCGGCCACCACAGTCTGAATGGACCCTTCCCGATTCTGCTCCCACCTGCCGATGACACTGGCGATCCGCGAGATGGCGTCGGGCGGTTCCGTCTCAGCACCCAGTTCAATTTTGACGGAATCCTCCATTGTCATGCTGCCGCTGTCGAACATTGCCAGCCTCACAGCCGAGCCTCCCAAATCCATGGAGATAAGAGCATCTGTCATGTGGCAACAAGCCCTTTATGGGCAGATTGATAGAGGAGCTGAATCAGACGAATGACCCTTTCCCCATCCCCGGCGGTAATGTAAGGCTGTTTCGTCTCCCGGATGCAATCTACGAAATGTTGTGCCTGCCGCCTGAACTCAATGAGCACATCCGTTTTCGGCGGGAATGTGAACCACTCCGGGTCTTCGCCCGCCCGGCTGAACTGCAAGGAAGGCTGTTTGTACAAGCCCTGATTGCTGAAGCCAAACAGGGTGCGGAGAATCATGCTGCCCCGGTTGCCTTTCAGGTGGATTTCCACAGCATCGCCCTCCACATCATCCTGCCAGCTCACATGAATCCGGCCCAGCATTCCATTGGCAAATTGAATCATCCCAATCGCCGTATCCTCAACCTCAACCGTTTGTGATTCGACGCTGCCGAGCCAGTTGGAATAACCGCCCTGCTGGACCGGCCGGGAATGGAGGCCAGCCAGACAAGCAACCGGTTCTGGAGCATCCGTCAGAAAAAGCATCTGGTCAATCATGTGGCTTCCAAGGTCAATAAGCACACCTCCTCCAGACAGCTTTTGCTGCGTAAACCAGCTTCCGGGGCGGGGAATCCCCTTCTTTCTGCGCCAAATGACCTCACATACCTGCACATCTCCAATGTGGCCCGATGTGATTCTAGAGCGCAATTCGCGGATATCGTCCCGGTAACGGTTCACGAAACCCATTAACAGTACAGCCCCGGAGACCTCCGCGATCCTTCGCAATGAGACCGCTTCTTCCGCCGTTGTCGTCATAGGCTTCTCACACAGAACATGGATGCCTTGTTGCAGAAAGTACTTGGCTATTTCGTAATGCGTGTGATTGGGTGTGCATACAAGGACACCATCTAAGGGAATCTGGTCGATCTCAGAAAGGCTGGTGCACGCCCTGGCCCCGGCTTGTTCAGCCAAATGCGCAGCCCTGGACAATTCCGTATCATACACGGCTCCAATAGAAACGCCCTCCATTGATAAAAAACTGGGGAGATGCGCATGCTCGGCAACCCAGCCTGCTCCGATTATTCCAATGGAAACATTTGTTGTATTGGACAATGCTCTCATCCTCTCATGATTGGGTTAACCCAAGACTGCCCTGGTCTTGTCTATTAAGACTCTTTCCTTTTCGTACAGCTTGACAAGGAGCCGCTTCAAGGTGTCCATTTCACTCTGAGCTATCCCGTTCAATTCCATCCTGTATTTGAGTTTGTAATAATACTTAATCAGGGTGTTTCCACATACATTCCAATCATTGCACAGCTTTTTGTATTCGTCCGTCAGACTTTGGAAGTGCCGTTCATCAAGCCCGTTCATCCGATGAAGAAGAAACGGCAATTGAACCGTTGATTTGCGGTAATAGTATGGATTCTTGATTGCGAGCGCTCTATGTTCGAAATCATCGTTGAGGATTCCCGCCAATCTCTGCTCCAGCATTTCCGCGAAATGCCGGATCATAGGCAGACCATACGCTACCGTTACTCCAGTATCCACTGAAGAAATGGAAGGATCTATAAACGGGCTTTCCTCCTCCTGTAAGAGAAATCCCAAGTTACCGCGCATCTGATCCTTCGTATAGCTGGAAAAAAACCGCTGCTCTTGATCCTTGCTGCGGACCAACACGATATTGTAGGTGCCGGTCCCGGAATCAGCAGCAGCGATTGCCTCGTCAAAATAATCATACGGGAGCATGTAATTTTCCATTTTGCTCGGCTGTATGCAATCTTCAATCAACAAGTAGGCATTCTCCCCGTCATTGTAGCCATATATGAAAGCAGGGTGCTTAAGATGATTTTTACCTGCGTCAACGCCGGAAGGATAATAGAAACGGTCCACATTGACAAAGAGATAAAAACCGCTGTGCAAGCAGTCCTTGATGATCTGATGAACAGGATCATTTTTGTCAGGCGTCAGGGTTTCATAGTCCAGATAGGGAGACAAATCGAGCGTTCTCGCCAGATCAAGAAGCGGAGTGACAATATTGCTGCTGCCGGGAGGAAATTCAATGCTCTCATTGCAGTTGCCATAGGAGAACAACCGGTACCTTGCGTCCGCGAGACAGGGTAAATATTCGAAATTTCTGTCATGCACCATCAATATGGAGATTGCGTTGTTGCACACACAATCCACCCATGTTCCATTAAAAGGCTCCGCCTGGAGTGAAAACTCTTTCAAAATAGTCACCTCCCCGATTCACTCTACAGCTTGGTTTATACTGCCCCGCTGATCTTGCCAATCAGCACCTCTGCTTCTTCCGGCGTGATGATTCCGTCCTCCAAATCGCCCATGACCTGTTCGATAGTCATCTCCCGTTTCTGCGGAATCGTTCTCTTGCGTTCCAGATAGACAGCCATGTCGTGAACCGTAGGGTAGGAAAAGACGTCCGAGATGGCAAAAAGACCAGGGAAGACCGCCTCCAGTTCCTTATGAAGCCTCACTGCGAGTAAGGAGTTCCAGCCCAGATCCTCGAAATTGGCGAAAATACTCAGCTCCTGAACGTCCAGCACTTTTGCCAGAATCTGCGCAATTTCTTTGTGGCTCCGGGTCATTTGGAGCTGATTCGCGTCCTTGATGATAAGCTCTGTCCGCTCCGGCGTCCCGTTTAGATTCTGCGTATTGTGCAGTGATCTCCTGAGCTGCCTGTTCAAGCTCTCCGACAGCACATAATCATTCATGAGGCTCTGCCCGATCGTATCCTTGGCAAGCCGGCGCTTCAATTGACCCACGATAACCCGGCTCCGGCCGGCTTGCAGCAACTCGCCGTATATTGCTGCCCCCTGCCGGGGCGTGAGGCTCTCGAACACGCTTTGGCGGTTATCGACCTCATACACTTCGGCCATTCCCACCTCCTGCCACAGCGGCCAGTTAACCGTGATCCCTTTCCTCCCTTGCGTTCTCATCCAGTCGGCATACAGATCCAGATAGCTGTTCGCTGCCACATAGTCGCTCTGCCCCATTCCCCCCATCAACGTGCTCATACTGGAGAACATCATGAAGAAAATCAGGTCATCCTCCCGCGTAAGCTGATCCAGCACCCACGTTCCGCTTACCTTTGCCGACAGCACCTCCCGGATCTGCCCGGCGGTCTTCCGGACCAGCAGCCCTTCTCCGGCTACTCCCGCAGCGTGCACAACGCCGTGGATGCCGCCGGATTCCGTGCGTATCTGCTCCAGCAGGCTGCGCATCTGCTCTTCCTCGGCGACATCTGCGGCATGTATCTGCACCTGGGCCCCATTCCGCTCCATCTCTTGAACCGCCGCAATTTGCCGGATTTGCTGCTTCTCGGCTCCTGCCGCGGCGATCGCTTCCCAGTGCTCCCGCGCCGGCAGTCCCCGGCGGCCAATAAGGTGAAGCCTGACCCGGCTCATCCGGCTCATCTGCTTCCCGATTTCCAGCCCCAGACCGCCCGTTCCTCCGGTGATGACATACCCCCCGCCCTCCCGGAGGCCGGGCTGCTCCTCATCCGGCTCAAGCGCTGCCTCCCGCAGTCGCTCCACATACCGCTCTCCGTTCCGGTACGCCACCTGATACGGCGCTTCCCGGAGGCTGAATTCGTTCACAATCCTCCCCGGAGGGGTCCGTCTGTCGACATCCACCAAGCGGATTTGCACTTGGGGAAATTCCTCCCGCGCCACCTTGCCAAGCCCAAGCAAGCATCCGTGATGCGGCCGAAGCCCCCCTTCCTCTCCCGTCACCCGATTCGCCTCGTCGCAGACGAGAATTATCCTCAGGTCCCCGGAGAAATGCTGCACAAAAAGGCCGTCCAGCAGGGAATACAAACTGTAAACCCCCGCTCCCCGGCCTCATCAAGCTCCGCCTTTGTGTCAATCTCCCGTTCCGTGAGGCTCGCCAGATGAATAACGGTTCCCACCTTCTCGGCTGTCAGTCGCTCCCCTAAGCGCTGATACTCTTCCCGGCTGTGCATTTCCCCGCCGGAAATCTCCAGCACCCGTCCATACTGTGAACGAATCCGCTCCAGGAGCCGGTCTGCAATCTCCCCCTCCCCGGTGATACACGCTCTGCCTGCGAAATCTCCCGGCAACATCGGGTGAGGACACAGCGTCCGTGTACCATGTCTCTTTTCGTAATACATCCCTGCCGGTTTCCAGGCTTGCACTTGCTTGATCGTATAGCCCTCGATCTCTGCAAGCACCTCCCCTGCCGGATTCAGGATATCTATATCGAAGGTTGCCGTCTGATGGCCCTCTCCCCGGTCCTGTCTTCTCACGACGCTGTAAATGTCAGCGGGAATCCGGTCATAGACCCGGATTTCCTGATAATAAAAAGGCAAATACAGTTGGTCGTCAATGCTGCGAATTGCGATATTGACTGCATTGTCAAGCAGCGCCGGATGATAATGATACCCGGCGGCCTCTTCGCGATAGTCATCGCCAAGCCCGGCGGCAACCAGGCATTCCTCCGGTCCTACCCGCAGCTCCTTGATATTGTTCCATCTTGCCCCCGTTGTAATATATCCGCCGCTGGGTTCAACGCCCGTTATCTTCGGATGGATCTGGAAGGCTTCCAGCAATGCAGGAAGGTCGTATGTCCTGCGGTCCCGCGAAGGAGGGCACAGTTTGCCTTCCGCGTGCCTGCGCCAAATCCCGTCCGTCTGATCCTTACTCTCGATATAAAACTCGCTGTCCTCCTTACCGTTGCTCACGACGATCTGCAGAGCATGGGTGTCCCCTTCTTCCCGTATCGAAAACGGCTGCAAAAAAGCAAGCTGCTTGATGACAGACCGACCGCCCTGCTGCCTCCCGATCTCCAGCAGCAGCTCGATGTACGCCGTACCCGGCAGCACATACTCCCTGCCGATCTGATGTTCATGCAGCACCCAATCCGTGGCCACCGAGAATGCCGTGGTGTATATCACCTGCCCCGAAGTTTCGCAGACATTTCCCCGAAGCAGCGGATGCCCTGACGCCTGGTGCAGATGCATATGCTGCTGCGGATGCCCTTGACCGCGTTTCTCTGCCCAGCACCGAGTCCGGCGGAACGGATAGACCGGCAGGTTCAACCGCCGGCACGGTACAGCTTGATACATCCGTTTCCAATCAATAGCCGCCCCTGAGACATAAAGCTCACTGATGGAACGGTAGAGAGCCAGATCCGCCTCCTGTGGAGAGTCCAATGCTTGCAACAGCCGGACAGCCTGAAGCGTTAAGATTTGCTTATCCCGTTCGGTCAGCCTTACCGGGCCAGGCTGATCCGGCATTGCCCCGCCGTGTGCCACCATCTCATGGCTGCGGCAGAGAACCTCCGCACCGGAAGCGAGACCGTGCTTCTGCAGGTGCTCCAATTTCTGAAGCAGCTCCGCATATCCGGTGAAGAGAATGACCAGACGATGGTTATAATGCCCGCGTCCCGTACTGGCTGTGTAACATAGGTCCTGCAAATCAATCCCGGCATGACGTGAGATATAATCGGTGTAATCCTCCACCAGCCTCAAGAGAACCTGATCGTCTTTTGCCGATAACGGAAGTACATACAGCGGTGCCTGATCCCGCTCATGGGTCGGCTTCGGAATGTCCGGCGCCTCCTGCACGATCATATGGCAGTTGGTCCCGCTGAAGCCAAACGAACTGATTCCCGCCACCCGGGGTGTATCCGCCGTTGTCGTCCAGTCTTGAAGCCGGTCATTCACATAAACGGGGGACGCAAAAAAATCAATAAAGGGATTCACCTCCAGAAAATTAAGACTGGCCGGAATCCTCTGATGATGAAAGGCCAGCATTACCTTGAGCAAGGAAGCCAGCCCTGACGCGCCAACCGTATGTCCAATGTTGGTTTTTACAGTGCCAATTGCACAAAACTGCTTTCTCTGGGTGTAACGTGAAAAGGCTTTGGTAAGGCCGTTAATCTCAATGGAATCTCCCAACTGCGTTCCAGTCCCGTGCGCCTCCACATAAGAGATCGTCTGCGGATCAATTCCAGCCTCTTGCCAAGCCTGGCAAATGACCTCTTCCTGGGCGCGCGCACTAGGAGCCGTAATGCCGTCTGAGGTTCCGTCGTTGTTCACTGCACTCCCCTTGATAATCCCGTAGATATGGTCCCGGTCCCGGATAGCCTGCTGCAAAGGTTTGAGGATGACGGCCCCCACCCCTTCGCCCCAAACTGTGCCGTTAGCCTGTTTATCAAAGGTTCGGATCAGCGAATCCTGCGATTCGACAAGATCAAGCATCGGGTTTTTCACCGGGCTGTAATTGATGTGAATGCCCCCGGCAATTGCCAGATTGCACACACCCGACTGAATGGACCGGCAGGCCTCATGTACGGCTACCAGGCCGGAGGAGCAGGAGGTATCGACTACAAGACTGGGGCCTTTCAGATTCAGCCCATAGGATATCCGGCTTGAGAGAATGGCCGACCATGTGCCGGATAACAGCAGGGGGTCCTGTTCGGCAGCATTGTCTCTGTACCATTGGCCCCAGGTGTGGTCCGTACCGATATATACGCCGGTATTTGTCCCGCTTAAATCTTTGTAGTCATAACCTGCATCCTCTATAGCCTGATAAGAAGCTTCCAGCATCAATCGCTGCAGAGGGTCCATGAATTTAGCTTCGGCAGGAGCAATTTGAAAAAAAGAAGGATCGAATTGATCAATCCGCTCCAGATAACCGCCTTTAAAAAACAATTGATTTACCTCTATTTCGTCCGGCAGGGCTTCACCGATGCAATCGCGTACCCGGGAATCGGGAAAATCAGTGATGCCGTTTTTTTGCTGCCGGAGACATTCCCAGAATTGCCGCAGATCTTCCCCTTCCGGAAATTTGCCCGCCATGCCGATAATGGCAATTTCCTGTTCCTTCACCGGTTCTTCATGCTTCTGCTGATGCTCCAACAATATAGCAGCATCGTTTGGGGTCAGCTTTTGGGAGGCTACCAGTTCGAAAATCAGTTTTTCTGCCGCTGTCATGACACGCCTCCCGATTTCGTTTTGTACGTTTCAAGGGCTTCGTTCATTGAAATCTCCTGGTTCGCTAATCGCTGCAACAAGGCCAGAGTCGATGATTCCGGTTCCGTCGCAGGCGTTCCACGCTGCCGTTGCTGCTGTGTATCCAGATAATCCGCCATCTCCGCAATGGTTGCATAGGTGAAAACATCGGAAATATTTACGATCTTGCCATATTTCGCTTCCAGCCGTCTGAATAAATCAACGGCAAGGATGGAGTTGCCGCCCATACTGTTGAATTTGGCAGACAAGCCAATTTCATCGACCCCGAGCACCTGCGCCCAGATTATGGCGACTTCTCTTTCGGTCGCGGTCAGATCCGCTTCATCCTTGTCAGAAATATGTACCGGGAAATAGTCCGAAACCTGCCGCTCTGTCTTCTCCTGTTGCTGCTCCATACGAGTGCGGAAGGCATGGGCCAATTGATCCGACAGCACATAATCATTCATGAGGCTCTGCCCGATCGTATCCTTGGCAAGCCGGCGCTTCAATTGACCCACGATAACCCGGCTCCGGCCGGCTTGCAGCAGCTCGCCGTATATTGCCGCCCCCTGCCGGGGCGTGAGGCTCTCGAACACGCTTTGGCGGTTATCGACCTCATATTCTTCGGCCATCCCCACCTCCTGCCACAGCGGCCAATTTACCGTGATCCCTTTCCTCCCTTGCGTTCTCATCCAGTCGGCATACAGATCCAGATAGCTGTTCGCTGCCACATAGTCGCTCTGCCCCATTCCCCCCATCAACGTGCTCATACTGGAGAACATCATGAAGAAATCCAGGTCATCCTCCCGCGTAAGCTGATCCAGCACCCACGTTCCGCTTACCTTTGCCGACAGCACCTCCCGGATCTGCCCGGCGGTCTTCCGGACCAGCAGCCCTTCTCCGGCTACTCCCGCAGCGTGCACAACGCCGTGGATGCCGCCGGATTCCGTGCGTATCTGCTCCAGCAGGCTGCGCATCTGCTCTTCCTCGGCGACATCTGCGGCATGTATCTGCACCTGGGCCCCATTCCGCTCCATCTCTTGAACCGCCGCAATTTGCCGGATTTGCTGCTTCTCGGCTCCTGCCGCGGCGATCGCTTCCCAGTGCTCCCGCGCCGGCAGTCCCCGGCGGCCAATAAGGTGAAGCCTGACCCGGCTCATCCGGCTCATCTGCTTCCCGATTTCCAGCCCCAGGCCGCCCGTTCCTCCGGTGATGACATACCCCCCGCCCTCCCGGAGGCCGGGCTGCTCCTCATCCGGCTCAAGCGCTGCCTCCCGCAGTCGCTCCACATACCGCTCTCCGTTCCGGTACGCCACCTGATACGGCGCTTCCCGAGGCCTGAATTCGTTCACAATCCTCCCCGGAGGGGTCCGTCTGTCGACATCCACCAAGCGGATTTGCACTTGGGGAAATTCCTCCCGCGCCACCTTGCCAAGCCCAAGCAAGCACCCGTGATGCGGCCGAAGCCCGGCTTCCTCTCCCGTCACCCGGTTCGCCTCGTCGCAGACGAGAATCATCCTCAGGTCCCCGGAGAAATGCTGCACAAAAAGGCCGTCCAGCAGGGAATACAAACTGTAAAACCCCCCGCTCCCCGGCCTCATCAAGCTCCGCCTTTGTGTCAATCTCCCGTTCCGTGAGGCTCGTCAGATGAATAACGGTTCCCACCTTCTCGGCTGTCAGGCGCTCCCCTAAGCGCTGATACTCTTCCCGGCTGTGCATTTCCCCGCCGGAAATCTCCAGCACCCGTCCATACTGTGAACGAATCCGCTCCAGGAGCCGGTCTGCAATCTCTCCTCCCCGGTGATAACCGCAACAGTTGCCTGCGAAATCTCCCGGCCAACATCGGGTGAGGCCACAGCATCCTGCACCATCCAGTCCTTTTCGTAATACATCCCTGCCGGTTTCCAGGCTTGCACTTGCTTGATCGTATAGCCCTCGATCTCTGCAAGCACCTCCCCTGCCGGATTCAGGATATCTATATCGAAGGTTGCCGTCTGATGGCCCTCTCCCCGGTCCTGCCTTCTCACCACGCTGTAAATGTCAGCGGGAATCCGGTCATAGACCCGGATTTGCTGATAATAAAAAGGCAAATACAGTTGGTCGTCGATGCTGCGGATCGCGATATTGACCGCATTGTCAAGCAGCGCCGGATGATAATGATACCCGGCGGCCTCGTCACGATAGTCATCGCCAAGCCCGGCGGCAACCAGGCATTCCTCCGGCCCTACCCGCAGCTCCTTGATATTGTTCCATCTTGCCCCCGTTGTAATATATCCGCCGCTGGTTTCGACGCCCGTTATCTTCGGATGGATCTGGAAGGCTTCCAGCAATGCAGGAAGGTCATATGTCCTGCGGCCCTGCGAAGGAGGGCACAGTTTGCCTTCCGCGTGCCTGCGCCAAATCCCGTCTGTCTGACCCCTGCTGGTAATAAAAAACTCGCTGTCGCCGCTCCCTTTTTCCAGAGTGATCTGCAGTTCTTGCGTCTCTCCCTCTTGCACGGATAACGGCTGCAAAAAGGCGAGATCCTTGATGACAGACCGCCCGCCCTGCTGCCTCCCGATCTCCAGCAGCAGCTCGATGTACGCCGTACCCGGCAGCACATATTCGCTTCCCACCTTGTGCTCATGCAGCACCCAAGCTTCTTCGGCCGACATACGAACTGCATAAGTGACTTGATCCGGCGTTTCCCCTGCAACGTCCGCAAGCAAAGGATGAACCTTCCTGCCCGAAGTGGAGGGCTTGGGGTCGGCCTGAGCTTCCGGTTTGATCCAGCAAGGCGTTTTCAGAAAGGGATAGACCGGCAGGCTCAAACGGTTACACCCCCTCCCCTCGTACATCTCCTCCCAATGGATTGCCGCTCCAGAGAGATACAGATCCGCTATCCTGCGGTAGGAGTCCATCTTTTTCTCCGGCTGCCGCACCATCTCCTTCAAGTATTGGGCGGCCTGCGACGTCAACGCCTGTTTCTCCCGTTCTGTCAGGGACGCCAAACTATGCTGCTGTATATGCTCCAGTTGGTTAAGCAGATCCTTGAACCCTGTGAAGATAACCGCCAACCGGTGGTTATAATGCCCACGCCCCGTACTGGCTGTATAACAGAGATCTTCCAGGTCAATCTGGCTATTTCCATCTAAATAGCTGATATACTCCGCAACCATTTCCCGCAGCGCTCCGCCGTCCTTGGCGGACAGCGGGAGCAAATACACCGTCTCTCCGTGATGCTGCTTCTGCTGCGCCGGAGGCGCTTCCTCCAATACCATATGACAGTTGGTTCCGCTTAGTCCAAACGAGCTGATACCGGCAAGCCGCGGCGGTCCCGAGGCCGTCCATTCCCGGAGTTGATCGTTTACGTACACAGCCGACTCGCTGAAATTAATCGTTTGGTTCGGTTTCATGAAATGAAGCGACGGAAAAAGCTTTTTGCTCTTAAGCGAATGTATCACCTTTACTAGCCCGGCAATTCCCGCGGCATGGTCCAGATGACCGATGTTGGTTTTCAGCGATCCAATCGCGCAGAACTGCTTTTTCTGGGTATAACGGGAAAAGGCCCGGTTGATTCCTTCGATTTCGATGGGATCACCAAGTCTGGTTCCCGTGCCATGGGCTTCGATATACGAAAGGTCTTCCGGATTGATGCCAGCCTCTTCCCATGCCCGCCAGAGCACCTCTTCCTGCGCCTGCGCATCCGGGGCAGTAATGCCAATGGAATTGCCGTCCTGATTGATCGCGCTGCCTTTGATAATGGCATGGATATGATCCCTGTCCTGCAATGCTTTTTTCAAAGGCTTCAGCAGAACGGCGCCGGCTCCTTCACCCTTTCCGGTTCCGTTTGAGCTGTCATCGAAGGTTTTGGTTTTCTCATCGGATGACTCAATGCCGATTTTCAAATGGACATGGCTCTTTAACGGAAAGAGCTGCAGCTTGATCCCACCCGCCAGCGCCAAATCGCAAGAGCCTTCGATGAGTTGTTTGCATGCAAAGTGAATGGCGACAAGCGACGACGAACAAGCGGTATCCAGCACAACCGCCGGTCCCTTCAAATCCAGGTAGTGGGAGATCCGGCTGGCAATGACGGATTTAATATTCCCGGGAATGGCTACGCCCATCGCTTCCGGCATGAGCATCTGAATTCCTTTCTTATATTCCTCGCCGAAATCTGAGCTGTAGCCAATAAAAACGCCTGTTCTGCTGCCCGTTAATTGGGTCCCCCCATAACCGGATTCCTCAATGGCTGCCCAGGCAAGCTGCAAAAACAAGCGTTGATTGGGGTCCATGAGGCTTGCTTCTCTGGGAGAAATATTAAAAAAGGCAAAATCGAATGAATCAATCTCAGATAAATAACCGGCCTTGTCATACTGTGCGCTGCCCTTCTCTACTTGAAACAGGGGGAGAAACAGATCGGCCTGTTCCTTCCTGCTGGCAGGGAGCTCCTGAATGGAGTCCACACCCAGGGTGAGCAGCTTTTCTACTTCTGCTGTGCTGCCCCCATTGCTGAAGCGGGAGGCAACCCCGATAATCGCAATGTCTGTATCCGCCTCGGTCCCATGATCCTGTCGGAGGTAATGAATCAGGTATGCGGCAATGCTTTTATCCAAATGCCCGGAACCGACCTCCTGCAATATATAAGAATAGATCTCGTCCTTTTTTTCCACGACCTCACTCCCCCAGTTTTTGTAGGATTTCCTCTACGGAGGTTTCACCTTCGCTGTATTCATCCAGAAGCTGCAAAATATCGCTGATTTCATCCTTTGTTTTTGCGGTAGTGGATTCAGACTGTACGGATTCCTGCATACTTCCCTGGATATAACCGGCCATGGCGCGAATGGTTTTGCACCGGAACAGATCAATGACCTTGATCCGCTTCATGTATTTCTGTTCGATTCTTGCTTGTAGCTGGACAATCAGATGTGAATTTCCGCCGATATCGAAGAAATTTTGTTCCGTTCCGATGTTCTCGATTCCGAGGAGCTCTTGCCATACATGCAGTAGAAACTCCTCCGCATCATTCTCCGGCAACTGCATCTCCGCCTTTTCAGCGAGTTCCTTCAGAATTGGCATTGCCCGCAGCGTCTTTCTGTCGATTTTTTCATTGGATGTGGCGGGCAGGGCTTCCAAACGGATAAACCGGGAAGGGATCATGTACACAGGCAAGTTCTGCTCCAAGCAGTCCTGAATCTCCCGGACCGGGATATCGCGTGCCGATGTATAGTAACAGATCAATTTGTTTGACTCGCCTTCGTTTACCGCCACAACTGCAACCGTCTTCAGCCCTTCCAGTCTGTACAGCGTATGTTCAATTTCACCCGTTTCAATCCGGTACCCCCTTACCTTGACCATTCCGTCTTTCCGGGCAATATATTCAAGCTGGCCATCCATACTGTATTTACCTATATCTCCGGTGTGGTATACGATCTGATCGGTAAACGGATGCGTGCGGTACACAGAAGCGGTTGTCTCCTCGTCTCGGAAATAACCGGGGGTGACCCCTGTCCCGCTGATGCAGATTTCACCCGGAATACCTTGCCCGCATAAGTTGCCATCCTTATCCAGTATGTAAATCCGGTTGTTGTAAATCGGTTTGCCTAGCGGTACTATCGTTTTGCCCGCCAAATCGCTTGCGGCTTCATAACAGGTTGCCCAGATCGTTGCTTCCGTAGGGCCGTACAAATTGTATAGTCTGGCATGAGGGAAGCTTCTGCGGATATCTCCTGCCAGCTTGGGACTCCAAGCTTCGCCGCCAATGGCGACGGCATCAAATTGCTGCAAGCACGTTACCTCCCGCTCAACTTGCGAAGAGAGTCCGAGCAGAAATTGATTCATCAGCGCAGGTACCGAATGCCAGAAATTAATTTTGTTTTGATCAATATAAGCCAACAAAAGCGCGGGGTCCCTTAGCCTGTCCGGCGATACAATATGCAAGGTTGCCCCGCTTGACAGACAACCAAAGATTTCGAAGACTGAAATATCAAAGCTGATCGAGGTGACCAGCATCATGTTGTGCTGCGCTCCCAAGTTGAACTGCTGCCGACTCCACAAAAGATAGTTGAGCACAGAAGTCTGGCTGACCATAACCCCTTTCGGCGTTCCCGTAGAACCTGAGGTATAGATGATATACATCAGCTCCGCAGGTGTCTTAGGCCGGATTCGGGCAATGGGCTGCTTGCGGATCTCAGAGTGCTTATAGCAAGATAGATGATCCGCTATTCCCGCCGGGATTGAGTCGCCAGTAACATCAATGACGGCCTTCAGAACATCACCCGCGAGCTCCACGAGCTTGGGAATAAATGCACCCTCCGAGACAACGGTTCTAATCCCGCTGTGTCTGATCATATACGCAATCCGTTCAGGCGGGAAATCCGCATCAAGCGGAACGTATGGACGGCCTGACTTAAGAATGCCAAGAAGCGCAGCAATCATATGAATGCCGCGGCCCAAATAGACGCCAACCGGATCAGCCGATGCCTGTTCAAGCTGCACCAGAAAGGCTGCTAGCTGATTGGACAGCTCATCCAGCTCCCTGTAGCTGATCCGTTCTCCTTCAAAAACCATAGCCGTGTGGTCGGGGTTCTTGTCCGCTTGCGCTTCAAACAGACGATAGACCTGATCCGGCGGATTCAAGGGAACCGGAGGGGGATTGAATGCATTCATAATCTCCGTTTGGTGACGGGTATCCAACAATTCATAACCGCGAAGCTGGTCTTCAGGGTCTGAGATGACCTGGTTAATCAAATGCGTTAAATAGCAAGCGTAATTTTGTATTGTCCGTTCCGTGAAAAGTGAAGTTTTGTATTCCAGCCTAACCTCGATTTGGCCGTTATCCATTTTGCAAATACAGCTCAAATCATAGAGACTCATTCTGTCATTGTCTTGGGGAACATTGTCATATAGCTGAAAAATAGTAGAAAAAACAGGAGTTCTGCTTGGATCTCTTTCCGGGTTCAGCTTCTCTACCAGTGTATTGAACGGATACCTGCCGTTGGCATACGCTTTTAAACATTTGCGTTTGACTTCCTCCAATACCTCGCCAAAGCTGCCCAGCTCCCGAAAATCCACGCGAATGCATACCATATTCATAAATAATCCGATGACATTCTCCCATTCCTGTTGTTCTCTTCCCGATACCGGGAACCCGACAATAATGTCCTCTTCTTGGCTCAGCTTCTTCAAAAAAAGAAAATAGATCGCCAGAACAGTCATGTACAGAGTCGTTGAGCGGTTTCTTGCCAGCAATTGCAATTGCCCGGTAACCTCCGCTGAAACCGTAAATTTAATATAGCTTCCGTCATAGGCAAGGGAATGCGGGCGGTCATAATCGGTTGGCAGTTCAAGAACCGGGAGCGGCTGGGCCAGCTCTTCCATCCAGTATCTTTCCATGTTCTGAAAATCCCCGGACCCGATCCAGAGCTTCTCCTGCTCTACCCAATCTACCGGCTGCAAGGTAATCGGGGCTAATTGGATGGGACGCTTGAACTGGATTTGGCCGTACAGCTCCATCCATTCGCGGAAAAACACTCCCATGCTCCATCCATCCGAAATAATATGGTGCATGTTGATATATAAGAGATACTCGCTCTCCCCATACCGGTGCAGCTCCGCCCGGAATAAATTCTGCTCCAGCTCAAAAGCGGTCGTGTTCAGTTCATCCAGCCGTCTGGATGAGGCCAGCTTCTGATCCGGCTCCTGTGCATAATCCATAAAATGAATCACATGGCTTCTGTCCGGCACAACGAACTGCTTCGCAGTCCCGTTCACATTCCTGATTACGGTCCGCAGCGAAGAGTGGCGCCGGGTTAGGATGTCAAGCCCCTGCTGCAGAACCGCCAGATCAATCGCCTCGCTGATCCGCTTGACAACCGGTAAATGGTAAGCCGTCGTCTGGGGATCATAGTTCTGCAAGAACCATATCCGGTGCTGTGCCTTGGAAAGATCATAACCGGCATCTGGAGACTCCGGGCTTGCCGCCTTGGCCGGGGCCTCATTTCGTGAAGGAAGAGATTGGTCCAGGTAAGCTGCAAGTTCGGATACCGTCGGGTATTCAAAGATCTCTGCAATACTCAGCTTCTGATGCAGATCCAGATTGAGGAGATTGGCCATCTGCGTAGCCATGATGGAATCTCCGCCCAGCTCATAGAAGTTCTTCGATATATCTATTTCCGCCAGCCCAAATATCTTCGCCCATAATTGCGCCACTGCCTGTTCCGTTTCACTTATAGCAGCCCCGCTCTTGGCAATAACCGCAATCTGTACTGCCGCTGCTGCAACGGGACCAGGCTTCACAGAACGATTGCCGGTTCGCCTGAGCTCAGGCGATAGCTGGAGCGGAAAATTCCGCAGAACGGATTCATTGAGCCGGTCAAAACGTATGTCTGCGACCATCATGCGGGGCTGCTCCAACTGGAGAGCCCGGCCAAACGAACGAATCGCTTCACCGGTTTTTAGCGGTCTGAATATTCCGCTGCCCTCCACTGCACCGTTATCCAGCGCCATGCCGGTCTCTTCCCAGGCAGTCCAGTTAAGGGTAAGCCCGCGGACACCTTTTCTGCGCAAAAAGTGGGCGAAACCGTCCAGGTAGCCATTCCCTGCTGCGTAATCCCCTTGGCCGGGACTGCCCTCCAGGGTCGCTACCGAAGAGAATAGAACAAAAAAGTCCGGCTGCTCCTGCAGCAAGCTATACAGCAGATAAGTACCCTCAATCTTGGGTGCGGTCACCCTTGTAAAATCAGACCAGGACTTGGTAAACAGATAACCGCTGCCGGCGATGCCTGCCGCATGGACGATCCCTTTCACCGGTCCATGTGCTTCTCTTAGCTGCTTCAGGCAGTGTTCAAGTTCTTCACCATCTGTGATGTCGCACGGACATATGATGACCTGGCTGCCTGAACGTTCAATCTCATTCATAAGCTCAATGTTCCGGGGCGGCAGTCCGCTGCGGCTTAAGAGGCCGAGCGTAACCTTGTTCTTCGAGGACAGGTATCTCGCAATCTCCAGCCCAAGCCCGCCGGTTCCGCCGGTGATCAGATACAAGCCGCCATCCTGCAGCTCAAGCGGCTCTTCGGATTCTTCTTCTGCGCAGCGGGCCAACTCCTCGACAAATCGCTCATTCCCGCGGTAAGCCACCTGATACGCAAGCTGCTCCCCGGCAATATCCTCCAGTACCGCTTCCCATCCGGTCTCATCATCGAGGTCTATACTGCGGCATTTCAGATTAGGATACTCCGCACTCACAACCTTCCCCAGATTGAAGAAGGCCGCATAACAAGGCTCAAGCTCTTTTTCGCCTCCGGTGACCTCATAGCCGTACTTGCCCAGCAGCACCATCTCGATCTGCTCTTTGTATTTCGCCTGAGCCAACGCTTTTACGATAAAAAACAGACTTTGGACGCTTTTTTCCTGGGTCGCCTGCAAACTGGAGAAGTTGTCCGGCTTGTAGCCTTCGTCAAGGGCATAGCCATGAATAATCCGGCTTACGCTTCGGCCCTGCAAATCGGCAAACAACTGAAGATAATCCGTTGCCTCGTTGCCGACTACATACCGGGTGTCCTTCTCTTTGCGGTACACTTCCCCCCTGGCGACCTGAATCAGCTCAACGTTATGTGCCTCCAGATGCCTGGTTAATTCCCGCGTTACTCTGCAATCGTTACCGAATAGGAGCACGGTTCCCCCTACTTTGCTTTTCCCCTCCGGCCGTGAAGACTTCAACCAATTGATCCGGTAGAAAAGATGGCTTGAAATCGGCGCCAGCGGGATTTTCTTCAAAGTATAATTCTCCACTTCCACAAAAACGTTGCCACTCTCATCAATCAGGCTGATATCGTAGGAGACGGTTTCGCGGTTATTTCCGTGAGTCTCCCTTTTCCGCAAATAGCTGAAAAAGGAAGACGGCATCCGGCCAAAGATGCGGATGGATTCATAATAGAAGGGAAACGCCTGCCTACCGGGAGCCTCTTCCCGTTGTCCCAGCAGATGCCAGAAACTGAGCGCCGTGTCCATAAGTGCAGGATGAAGCCAATATTCTTCACACCCTCGATCACCGTCCGTTAATCCTATGTGAAGCACAGCGGATGTGCCGTTCTGGTAGAATCTGCGAATGCACTTCCATCTTGGGCCATACTGAATTCCCTCCGTAAGAATTGGAGTAAATACTTCAACGTTCTCTTCGTTCATCTCCTGAATCAGTGCTTCCGGCGCCATCAATGGCATCTTGAGCTCAGCCTGCGGATACATCTCCCCTTGTGCATGAATGATCCAGTTCTCCGCATCGCTATCCTTCCTGCTGGCTATTGTAAAGGCAACATGATCCGGCTCCTCGTGAATAATCGTATGAACAATCCTGTTCTCTTCCGGCGGGCACATCAGCATATGTGACAGCGTAACCTGCCTCAGCTCTACATTCTTCCCGGCAAAATAATACTCGCTTGCCGCCTTGGCCATTTCGAGATAAGCCACTCCCGGCCACACACCAAGATCATGAATACGATGCTCTTGCAGCAGCCAATGCTCTTTGCCGGACAGCTTCGCGGCGTATATTCTCATTCCGGCCGTCTTGACGGTACACTCGCCCAAAAGATCCCCCGGAACAGCCGGAAAGGCTCCTTCATTTGGCTCCGGCGACGGCCAGTGCCTTGTTCTCGCAAAAGGATAGAGCGGCACCCGGACAGTCTGTACGGCTTGTCCGGCCCATAGCGCTGTCCAGTCCACACGCGTACCCTGAACATATAATTGAGCCAGCTCATCAAGCGAGCCATCGGCAGCCTCTGCAGGGTTCGCGGCGATATGCTGGACCAGCCGGTGGGCTGCGTCATAGGCAGCCCTCGCTGTTGCTTCTGTCAGGTCCTGCTGAGCCATATTGTTCTTGGCCCTTTGCCTAATGGGGAAGTACCCGTAATACCCTATCAATTCAGAAAGCTGTTCCACACCGTTCAAAAGGATGGATGCGATGTTCCGCCGCAGCTCAGACGAATTCTTGGCGATGATGGCCAGCCGATGAGCGAAATGCTCCCGGCCAAGCTGAGCCGTATAGACAAGGTTTTGATAATCCCCGTGTTGACTGGCTTGCAGAAATTGAGAGTATCTTTGCAGTAGCTCCAGCAAACCGGACTTTGTTTTTGCAGACACGGGAAAAATCCGCGGCACCTCCGGTTCTGCCTGCACAGTCTGCGTATCTTCCTGCTGCGGCCATTCCTCCAGAAGCACATGACAGTTCATGCCGCTGAAGCCAAAGGAACTGATGCCCGCACGGCGCGGCCCTTGGGCCGGTTCCCAGGCCAGAGCCTTGTCCACCATATAGAACGGCGACTGGGAGAATGGAATATATGGATTCGGCTCTTCAAAATGTAGGGTGGGAACGAGCTGCTTGTGCTTCATTGACAAGATGACCTTGAGGAGAGAGGCCATCCCGGAAGCTCCTACGAGATGACCGATATTGGACTTTACAGAGCCAATCCCGCAAAATTGCTTTTTATTCGTATATTGATCAAAGGCCTGCTTCATCGCCTTCACTTCGATGGGATCTCCAACCACAGTGCCTGTCCCGTGGGTTTCAATATAGGAAATGGTTTCCGGATGGATTCCGGCCTTCGTCCATACCTCAATCAACAGCCGCTCCTGAGCCTCCGGATTGGGAGCGGTGATGTAATTGGAAGCTCCGTCGCTGTTCACCCCGCTACCTTTCACCACCGAATAGATCCGGTCCTTGTCTTTGAGCGCTTCCCGCAAAGGTTTAATTATGATGGCAGACAATCCTTCTCCCCAAGTCGTTCCCTGGGCATTTTTATCGAAGGGGCGTACCTTGCCGTCATTATTTTCCACGATTTTGAACGATGAATTCGCCAGCGGCAGCAGGTTGAGACTGATTCCGCCGACAATGGCCATTTTACATTCTTTATGACGAAGCGATTCACAGCCCTGGTGCAGAGCAACCAAGCCGGAGGAGCATGCGGTATCAATAACCTGATTAGGTCCGGTCAAATCAAAGAAAAAGGCAATCCTTCCCGAAATAAAACTCGGAAGATTGCCGGTCATTGCCAACTCGTTGGAGGAATCAATGAATTGCTGATACAGTCCGGAAGAGTGGTGGTCCCTTCCAATGAACACTCCTGTTTGCGTTCCATATATTTTTTCGCCCATATATCCGGCATCTTCAACCGCTTCAGCGGCAACTTCCAGCATCAGGCGCTGATGCGGGTCCATGAATTCGGCTTCCTTGGGAGACAGGCGAAAATATTCGTTATCGAACGAATCGACCGCCTCCAAATAGCTCCCTTTGCTGTATACGGGCGTCCCTGTCATTGCCCGCAATACAGGATCAACATCTGTTCGCCGCTTCAGCGGAAAATCAGTAATGCCATTGACTCCGTTAAGCAGGTTGTCCCAGTACTGCTCAAGCGTATCGGCAAAAGGAAAGCGGCAAGCGATGCCAATAATGGCGATATCATCGGCTGTACGGTGCTCCGCTTCCGCTGGACTGCTATTTAATTGTTGCAGAATTTTCAGCGCGAGCTTGTGGTCCAGACGGTTGGCCTTGACGCTCTCCAGAATTTCGGCATTCAGCAGATCAATGCTACTCATCAATACGATTCCTCCGTTGTGATAGAAGCTCCACCAAATCTTCTACGGTTTGTTCATCGGAAGTCAGCTTGTCCATCATTGATTGCAGTTGCCGGTCAAGCGAATCCGCGGAAGAGGCCCTCGAATCTGCTGCGGCTTCAGCAGGCTTCACCCGCTTCCGGTCACGCTGCTGCTGCATATAGCCGCAAAGCTCGGCCACCGAAGAATACGTAAACAAATCCGGCAAGTCAAGAATGCCCGGAAACTCAATGTCCAGCTTTCTGAGCAACTGCGTTGCAATCAGTGAATCCCCGCCTATATCCAGGAAACTGCTGTAGATGTTCACTGACGGCAAATGCATCGTTTCTGCCCAGATCCGCGAGACCGCTTGCTCAATGTCATCATAATTCCCGTCGGCACGGCCCGTGATGGTGAACGGGAAGCTATCATGGACCATCTGCTTAGGGACACCCAGCCTGCGGACAAGCGCCTCCTCCAGTCTTAGGAATGAGCTTTCTTGCACGGCTGCAAGCCGATCAAGATTAAGTGAGCCGATCAGCACTTGGCGGCAGTCCATGGCAATCGCTTGTCCAAAGGCATTGACCGCCTCATGCGTTTTTAATGGCTTGAAAATGCCGCTGCCCGTTGCCGCACCGTAGTCAGCAGCCATGCCAATCTCTTCCCAGGCCGCCCAGTTCAGCGCGGTTCCACGAATCCCCTGTCTGCGCAAATAGTGGGCAAATCCATCCAAATAGCCGTTGCCCACGATATAGTCGCCCTGGCCCGGACTTCCTTCCAGTGATGCAGCCGAGGAGAACAGCATGAAAAAGTCGAGGGGCTCCTCTATCAGGCGGTGCAGCAGATAAGCGCCTTCTATCTTGGGTTTCGTGACCCTGCTGAAATCGGTCCAGCTCTTGGTGAACAAAAATCCGCTGCCGGCCAAACCAGCCGCATGGATGACTCCTTTCACCGGACCGAAGGCTTCCCTCAGCCTGTTCAGAGCGGCAGCAAGCGCCTCCTCATCTGTGACATCGCATGGACACACCATCACCCGGCTTCCCGAGCGTTCGATTTCTTCCAGAATCCTCAATTGCCTGCTTCGCATCCCGTCCGTTTCGTTCCGTTCGAGGTCCTCCCCTGAATCAGGAAGGGACAACCCGCCACGGCTTAACAGGCCCAGGCAAATCTTGCTCCGTGAGGACAAATACCTGGCGATTTCGAGACCAATCCCGCCTGTACCGCCGGTAATCACATACAGGCCATCCTCTTGAAGCTCTGGCGGCTGTTCGGATTGTACGAGTTCTCCTGTATAACGGCCGAACTCCTGAACATACCTCTCATTTTCCCTATAGGCAACTTGATAGACATCCTGTCCGTCCTCTATTTCTTCCAGTATGGCTGCAGGTGCTGTCTGATCGTCCAGGTCAATACTGCGGCATCTCATATTCGGATACTCTGCGGCTGCGGTTTTTCCAAGATTGAAGAAGGCCGTCTGACAAGGCTCCAGCTCTTCCTCATGCCCTGTAATCTCGAAGCCATACCTTCCTAACAGCACCAGATCAATCTCCTGCTTGTATTTGGCTTGAACTGCCGACTTCACTGTATAGAACAGACTTTGGATGCTCTTCGCCTGAAGTGCCTGCAGATTGCAGAGTCCGGTGGATTCACCGCCCGCAGCATCCAGAGCGTAGCCGTGAATAATCCTGCTGATATTCCGGTCTTGCAGTTCGTTGAATAAGCGTTGATAATCCGCCTCTTCATTGCCGACCGTGTAGCTGGAGTCCTGTGCCCGGCTATATCTCTCACCCTGCCGGACCCGAATCACCTCTGCGCCTCTTGCCTCAAGCAGCCGGATCAATTCGCCGGATCGTCCTCCTTCGTTTCCAAACAGAAGAACAGCGCCGGCAGCAATGTTTCTTTCTGCTGCCTGCCGGGGCTCCTTCACCCAACGGAGCTGATGGAAGAGATCCTTGGTGACCATTGCTGCGGACACTTTTTTCAAGGTATAGTTCTCTACTTCCGCGAACACGTTCCCTTGCTCATCAATCAGGCGGATATCGTAAGAAATCGTCTCCTTGTTGTCGCCCCCGGCTTCTCTTTGGCACAAGTAGCTGTAAAAGGAAGCCGGCATGCTGTCATAGAACGTAAATTTCCGGAAAGAAAACGGAAGATACAAATCACGTAAAATAAACATGGTGACCGCATTCAGTCCAGTATCGAGCAGAGCCGGATGAAAACCGTATATCGAGAAATCCGCGGCATAGCTTTGCTCCAATTCCACGTGGACAAGCACACGATCCTTGCTTTGGTACAATTGCCGGATGTTGTTCCAGCGCGGACCAAATACAGTGCGGCCCGCAATGCGGCCAAAGTCCGGCTCAATGGGCTCCCACCCGCTATTATTGAGAAGCTGCTCCATATCCACTCTGGCAGCCCCAACGTTCTTGAAAGGTACGATTCTTCCTTCGGCATTCAGGCTCCACTCATGGGTGCTCCCCCCGCTGCCCGGGATGGCCCGGTTGGCAATTTGCAACCGGAGCTGATTGTCCTGCTGCTCTACCAGCGTATGCACTTGATGCCCTTCGCTCTCACCGACAATCAAGGGGGTAATCAAACGAAAATCCTGCAGGCAGAACGCAAGGTTTCCAATATGGGTGCAGCCTGTCTGGCGGGCCCATTCAATCAGCCCCGCTGCCGGAACGATATGGAAACCCATCATCAGATGCTCCCGCAGCAGCCATTGTTCTTCTACCCGCAGTTCAACTTCATAGACCGATTGCTGATAGGTTTCCAGTATCTTGCGCCCGGGCAAGGCTTCATGCGGCAAAGCTTGAAGCGTATGGCTTCCTGGCGGTTTGTCCACCTGCGGCCAGTAGCTTGTCTTTTGGAACGGATAGACAGGAAGTGGAATCCGCCGGTGCTTATCCGGCTGGTAACAGACCTCCCAATCCATCTCGGCTCCTTGAACATACAGCCCGCAAATTCCCGACATCGCCTGAATATCCTGCCCGGAATACGCCGCCAGCATTGTACGTGCCTGTTCATGCAATAGATTCAGGCCCGACTCGGTTATCTCGCCGGTGCTTTTATCCTTTTTGCTGTCCGGAACGATTCTGAATTCACCGTAATAGATTCCGTCCGTTGATTGCCCGGATATGGGCTGCTCATTGACTATGCGGTGCAGTTTTTCTTGTAACTCCTGTACATCCCGGACGATTAGAGCCAGCCGGCACGCATGATGCCCTCTTCCTGTCGCAGCGGTGTAACACAAGTCCGCCAACTCCACATCCCCGTTGCGCTGAATATGGTGCAGATACAGGGCCACCCATTCGAAAAGCACCGCCTTCTTCTTGGCTGAAACTGCAAAGATATGATACGGACGGCTTGTTCCAGTATGTCGGGCGCTGACAGGAGCTTCTTCAAGCACGAGGTGGAGATTTGTCCCGCTGAAGCCAAAGGAGCTGATTCCTGCCCGCAGCGGAATATCCTCCTGCACCCGCGTCCACTCCTGAAGCTTATTGACCATATAGATTGGAGAACCCACAAAGTCGATGAACGGATTGGGATCATCAAAATGAAGGGTGCTGACGAGTTTCTGATGCTTGAGTGACAGAATGGCCTTCATCACCGATGCAATCCCCGAAGCAGCCGCCAAATGGCCAATATTCGATTTCACTGAGCCGATGCCGCAGAACTGCTTTTTGGAAGTATATTTTCGAAAAGCGTTGCTGAGCGACTGGACCTCAATCGGATCTCCAAGAACAGTACCCGTCCCATGAGCTTCGTAAAAACCGATGGTTTCAGGCGCAATCTCCGCATTTCTCCAGGCCTTTATGAATAAATCCTCTTGTGCAAGCGCGTTGGGTGCCGTAAGTCCGTTGGATCTGCCGTCGTTATTCACCGCACTCCCTTTAATAACCGCATGGATATGATCGCGGTCCTCAATCGCTTTATGAAGCGGCTTCAGCAGTAATGATCCGATCCCTTCTCCCCACAAGGTTCCATCCGCTTGTTTATCGAACGGCTTCAACAAATGCAGCTTGGATTCCACCAGACCAAACGCCGGATTTTTCACAGGAAAAAAAACCAGACTGACTCCACCTGCGATCGCCATGTCGCATTCGTTGTTTCTGATCGCCCGGCAGGCATCGTGTATAGCCAGCAGACCGGATGAACAAGCCGAATCCAAGACGATGCTCGGACCTTTCAGATCCAGGAAATAGGAAATCCGGCTGGACAAAATCCCGGTATAAGACCCGGTTAAGGCCAGCTCATCCGTCTGATCCAGCAGGCGGGCGTACATGTTTCCTACGGTATGATCCCTGCCAATAAACACGCCCGTTCTGGAGGATATAATCCGGCGGCCGCCGTATCCGGCATCTTCCACGCTCTCCATAACTGTGGTCAGCAGCAGCCTCTGGATGGGGTCCATCATTTCCGATTCTTTGTTGGAAATTTTGAAGTATTCGGAATCGAACTGGTCAATCTGCTCCAAATACCCCCCTTTTTCATACATGATCTTCCCGGGCGGGCCCGCTGCACTCTTGTGGATGAAACCTTCGACGCCCCTTTGCCTGCTCTCAGGAAAATCGCCGATGCAATCCACCTCATGCAGCAGATTATTCCAGTATGCATCCAAATTAGGGGCTCCCGGAAAACGCCCGGCCATCCCGATGATGGCGATGTCCTTATGCTTTTTCACGCCCGCCTGTTTGATTTCTTTAAGAATAACCTTGGACTTTTCGACGGATAACTGTTGATCTTTGATCTGTTGGTAAATATATTTTTTGGTTTCCTTCATTCGTCTTCTCCCAGCAACCGCTCAACCTCATCAATATCCAATTCGCCATTGGCTAAGCGATGCAATATCTGGTCAAGATTGTGATCCTCTTCTGCCCGGCTTGGATTCACTTCAGCGGATGAAGAAGGCTGATCTTGCTCCATTCTGGAATATACATATTCAGCCATCCTGTTAATCGTGGGGTACGTAAAAATATCTGAAATTCCCAGCATCCCTGGAAAAGCTTTTTCCAACTCCTGCAGCAAATACACAGCAAAGATTGAATTGCCGCCAATCGAAGTAAAAGAATCGTCCAGCCCGATGGATTCTGATTCCAGCAGGGTCACCCATAACTGGCGAATCAGCTCCTTAATGGCCTGCGGCGAGCGGTCATGGGTTCTTCCTCCCGCTGGACTGGCGGATATTTGGGCAGAAGGTGCGGCGTGAAGAACAAGCTGTGGCTCCACGTAGTTCATCAGCAGGTTATTGCCCTCAACAAAGAAACTGCTGCGGAAGCTCTTTAGCGCATTTTCTTTGTTGATAGTTCCGATCACCACCTGTTTCTCGCCTGAAGCCAAGGCAGCATCAAAGGCGGACAGCGCCACATGAGTAGGCAGCAGATTGAAGATCAGCTCTTGATTGAACGTTCCATAATCATAGGCCATGCCAATCTCCTTCCAAGGCGCCCAGTTGAGCGTAATTCCGTTTTGATTGGAGGGCAGACTGTACACAAAGCTATCCAGAAAGCCGTTGGCCGCCACATAATCCCCTTGTCCCGGCGTACCCTCCAGTGAGGACACAGAAGAGTAGCAGACAAAGAATTCCAGCGGCTCTGTAATCAATTCCGCCAGATAGAGGCTGCCTGCGATCTTGGACTGGACAACCTCACGGAAGCGCTGTTCCTCCCTATTGAACAAGAATTGGTCTCCGGCGACTCCGGCGGCGTGCACTACGCCATTAATGCGGCCGAACCTGTTTCTCACATCCTGCAGCACACGTTCCAGTTCGGTTCTGCTCGAAATATTTGCTCTATAGAACGTATATGTACTGCCGCTTTCTTTGATCTGCTGCAGGATTTTAATCCGCCGTATAACCTCATGCTGTTCGCCTGCTTCAAGAATCCCCTCCCACTCCGCTTCACCCGGAAACCCGGAGCGGCTGACCAGCGCCAGATGGACCGGCTTCTTGCTTGCGAGATGCGACGCGGTTGTCAGCCCCAGGCCACCTGTGCCGCCTGTAATCAGATAACAGCCCGATCCGGACACAATCAGCTCCTGGGACAGTGAATTGGACAGCGGAAGCTCCATCATCCTTTGCACGTACCGCTCGCCTTTTCTATACGCAGCAACGTAATTGTCCGGTTGATTGTCCAGCTCAGCCAGAAGCGCGGTGATCTCCGTGTCCGTGTCCAGGTCAATGCAACGGCAGCGCAAATGGGCGTATTCGCTGCTGATCACCTTGCCGAGATGGTAGAAGGCGCTGTGCATCGGGTTCAATCCAGGCTCGTTCTGCGTAACTTGATACCCCAAATCAGCAATGAGGACCAGCTCGAGCTTCTCCCTAATATTATGGGCAACCAAGCTTTTGGTCAGATAAAAAAGACTGAACAGTCCCTTGTTCATGTCCTGCTCGGCGTGGTCGCCTGAACGCAAAGGATCATGGCTCCAGGAGAAGCAGTGAAGCATCCGCTGCACCCCTCTTGACTGGATCTCCCCGCACAATCGGTCAAAATCCTGCTGACTCCCGCTGATGCTGTAATGGTAATCATCCAATTTGTTGAAGCCTTCACCCAGAATCACCGAAATAAAGGGCTTGTCTCTCTCCTGCAGGGCAGCCAGAAGCTTGCGGGAAAGCGGATCTTGTCCGGCAAAGACAAGCGTAAGCGGCAGGCTGCCCTTAGCCTGCTCCCGTTCACGGGGCGGCGTGCGCTCCCACCCCAGCCGATGGAGCAATCCTCCAGGCAATCCCGGAGCGGAAGCGGATGCTTCGATATGCACCCGTTTTAACGAGTACTCTTCAATTTCGGCAAAGACCTCCCCGGCTTCATCAAAGAGCACTATATCGAATGAGACCGTTTCCTGTAGCTCTGCGGTTTGGTTGTTTTTCATGTGCAGCATGCTGTAAACCCTGCGCGGCATCTTGTCAACAATCTTGATCCGTTTATAAGTAAACGGCAGAAATAACCCATCACGAATCTGGCTAATGGGAATATTGACAGCACAATCCAGCAAGGATGGATGTATGGTATAGGCGTGAACCTCTGCTGCAAAAGGAGCCGGCAGTTCGAAATAGCCTACGATTCTATCAGGCTCCACATAAACCTCCCTCATACATTCCCAGTGCGGACCGGTCTGGATCGGGGCCTCTGCTCCAGGCTTGTAGCCCCAAACGGATTGTCTCTTCGATTCTTGCAGGACATCCGTGAGGTCAACCCGCCTTTTTGGCTTCCCGCCGGGCAAGACACTTACGTTTCCTTTACAATGAATCACCCATTCATCCGGCAGCTCCCCGGATTGGGAGGTGATCATGACATCCATCCCCGACTTTTGCTTAGTCAGCACAATGTGGACACTCTTTTTTTCATGCTCCTTCATCTGCAGCGGCTGCAGGAACATGAAATTCTCCAAGCTCAGCCCGCCCTGTCCGGGAACCGTTTGCTGCAAAATTTGAGCGACGATCTCCAGATAAGCGGTTCCGGGCAGAACATAATGGTCCACAATTTTGTGTTCAGCCACTACCCAGTGCGTATCGCAGGAGAATTCGGCTTCATATACTTCAATTCCATTACTGCGGACCAGGCATTGGCCGACAAGCGGTCCCGTCTGAGTCTTATATTCCCTGGGCTCCATCCAGCAGCGGATGTCCTGAAACGGATAGGTAGGCAAGCTGATTAACTGATAGTGCCCGTCCGCGTACAGGCTTGTCCACGGAATCGCTTCTCCCTGTACATACAATTGTGCCAATGACTGCAGAATGGATACACGCTGCTTATCCGCCGCAGCCTTCATCTCTTGGACTAATCCCTGTACATCAGGCCGGGAAACCGGAGCATGGACGCCAGCCTGTTCCTGCCCCGGCGGCACATAGACATGCTCTATAGAGACCTTCTCTATTCCCGCCTGCTTAAGCGATTGAAGCTTCTCGAGCAGATCCATTCGATTTCTGAACACGATTGCCACCTTATGCACATGATGGTCGCGGCCCGTATTCACGGTATAGCACAGGTTGTCCAGATCAATTTCCCCAGACTGATTGATGAATGTGTGATACTCAGAGACGAGCCTGTGCAGCACACTGCTGCTCTTGGCCGATAACACCATTAACTTCCAGCGTTCTGCACTGCATTCCCCTTCATACCCAGTCTTCGCTGCCACTTGGTATTGCTCCAGGATCATATGGCAATTGGTCCCGCTCAAGCCGAAGGAATTAATCCCGCATCTTCGAGGATGCTCACCGCGCTCCCAGGAGCGGATTGCATCGTTCACATAGACCGGGGAATCGAGGAAACTGATCGCCGGGTTCGGGGATTGGAAATGCAGGGTAGGCGGCAATGTCTCATGCTTCAATGCAAGAATACATTTCAGCAATCCGGAAATCCCTGCTGCATGGTCCAAATGTCCGATATTCGATTTAATAGAGCCAATGGCGCAAAATTGTTTTTTTGTCGTGTATCTGTCAAAGGCCCTGGAAATTCCGTCAATCTCAACAGGGTCGCCCAAACGGGTTGCCGTACCATGGGCCTCAATCAAAGAAATGGTTTCCGGGTGGATATCGGCATCCTTCCATGCCCGTATAATCAGCTCCTCCTGTGCTTTGGAGTTTGGCGCGGTAATGCCGATTGATTGCCCGTCCTGATTGACCGCACTCCCTTTGATGAGGGCATAAATATGATCTCCATCCTGTATCGCCCGCTTGGCATCCTTCAATAGAACGACTCCCGCACCTTCCCCAAGGCCGGTTCCATCCGCATCCCGGTCAAAGGTTCTAGTTCTGAACCCGGAGGAGACGATGCCAATGCCGGTGCCCGATTTGTCAAAGGGCTGCAATTGAACCTTTACTCCCCCGGCAAATGCCATCCCGCACTCTCCGCGGCGAATGGACTGACAGGCGAGATGAACGGCGACAAGCGAAGAGGAGCATGCCGTATCCACCAGCAAGCTGGGTCCATGCACATCCAGCCAATAAGCCAGCCGGGCCGGGATAATTGATTTGATGTTGCCCGTCATCGCCAGATCAGCCAGCTCTGCACTGTCCCCGCTGAGCAAATGCTTATATTCTCCCCCGAAATCGCTGCTGTACCCTACAAACACACCGGTTGAGGTTCCGCCCAGTCTGCCTTTCCCGTACCCGGCATCTTCCATCGCCTCTATACAGCATTGCAAAAAGAGGCGCTGATTGGGGTCCATCAGCTTGGCCTCCTTGGGTGAAATGGAAAAGTATTCGCAATCGAACCCGTCAATCCGGTCCAAATACCCGCTTTCCGCATACTCCGCCGCGTCCTTCTGACAATCCTTTTTCAGCAAGGCGGACATGACCGCTTCATAGTCCTGTTTCCGGGACAGGGGAATTTGGCGGATCGAATCCCTGCCAAGTGCAATATTAGTCCAGTACTCCCTGGCGTCATGGGCATCAGGCATCTTCCCTGCCAGCCCAATGATCGCTATATCTTTGCGGGGAGCTTCCTCTGATTCAGCAGATTCACAGGAAAGGGGGAGCTCCTCTTCCAAATTGAGTTGAATCTGATTGAACAGAGGTTTATTTTTCATACACAATTTCCTTTTCGCCAAACATGAGCGCGGCAAAATCATCAAATAGATGTCTTTTCTTAGTTTCATCAAAGATTTGTGTGAAGCGTTCTCTTTGCTCCTCCAGCGGTACTTTTTTGGTCACAAAAACCGAACGGAGCATCTCAATTGCCTGTTTCATGTCTTCCGCCGACTCCTCGCTGCCTTCCTCCTCCAACCGGTTGCTCAGTGCCTGCACCTTCCGGTAAGGCTCTATCACGCCCTGCTGGTACTCCGTTTCATCCCAGTTCTGATTTCGTGTACACACAGCGATAGCTAAAGAGCGCGACACCAGCGTCGGGCGTTTTTCGGCAGCCTGCTCGTCGATGAGCGCCATGATCTCCTGGTAATGATCCTCATACGAAAAGGCGCGCACATGCGAGAAATCACGTTTGATTAAATGGGTCAAAGCCGACTTCGGACCAAGCTCGATAAATGTGTTCACGCCTTGGCGCAGCAAATAATCAATCGTTTCTTTCCATCGCACCGCGCTGACCATTTGCATGCTCAATCGGGTACGGACTCCTTCAGCATCATAGTAGGGCTTCGCATCCACATTCGATAGAACCGGCCAGTTGATGGCGGACATATCCGTAGCGGCCACAACGCGCTGGAATATTTGATTGCTGATTTCAAGATAAGGCGTGTGGAAAGGAGCGGAAACCTGGAGCGGAATACTGACTGCCCCGATCTTCGCCAGATTCTCCGCTGCCTTCGTGACCAGTGACTTGGACCCGGAGATCACCACTTGATTGGAGGAATTGTAATTAGCCACCACGATTGTATCCTCGTCATTCGAAAGCCTTGCACACTCCTCTTCCACCAGCAGCGGATGCAGGCCGTTAATCGCGGCCATACTGCCCTGACCTTCTGTTGTAGCCTGCTGCATCAAGGCCGCTCTCTCCATGACCAGCCGCAGGGCATCTTCATACGTAAACACCCCTGCACATGTAAGTGCCGTAATTTCCCCTAAGCTGTGACCGGCCATGAAGGAGGGGAAAAACTGTTTTTCTTTCCAAATGGATTGGAAAATTGCATAACTGTAGGCAAAGATCGCCGGCTGTGCAAATTCAGTCCGCGTTAACTTGTCCAGATTCCCCTCATTGATGACCGCAAGGAGATCATATCCCAGAATATCGTTTGTTTTGCGGAAAATCTCCCTTGCCTCAGGTGAGCTTTCATAAAGAGATTTGCCCATCATATTGTACTGGCTTCCTTGACCTGGGAACAGCAAAGCAATCTTAATCATATATTTATCCTCCCTTTATTTAACTCATGGAATGTAGAGCCGACTCGCCAACTGATTGGCTAATTGTGTGAAGCCTTGAACCACTTTTCTTAATGCTGCTGCTTTCCATAGCAGTCCGTCATACTCAAGCTGAACGATAATTCCCTCTTTAGGGCTGATCTCCCATGTCCAGAGCGCATTGAACGGGAAGGCCAAGCTGGGGGCCACAGATGAGGTCAGCGGGAACAGCAGGAACAGATTTTTCTCATCCTTCTTCTCTACCCGGGTGCTTTCTGCCAGTAAACGTTGATTCTGAATAGCACTGAGCTTTTCTTTAATCTGTATGAAAAGCGAATCAAAGTCTTCCAGTCCCGAGAAATCAATGCACGCCTGATGTACCCCGTTATTGCCATCCAGAAGAGCAATTTCAATCATTTCTTCGCGTGATATCTGATTTAAGACATAGAACAAAAGCGACAGGATGACCTCTTCCGTCCTCATCTCATGGGAATCGGCGATATGGAAAAGACTCTGCGCCGTTGCCGGTTCCAGCTCTAGCCTCAGCTTCATCTGCTCATTCCTGTCATTAGCTGTCAGATAGTATCCCGAAGGCATTTGCACTCCCTTAAGCAGGAAGGAGGTATCTGGACTAATCTTCATTTCAATGAAGCCGGCCAGGCGTTCAACCGTAGGATGCGAAAAAATATCGGCTACCTGGAGCGGTATGCCAAAAGCTTCCCTCAATTGCTCCTGCAGCAAAACCACAGTAATTGAAGTACCGCCAAGGTCAAAATAAGAATCGGTGATGCTGATAGTCTCTTTATGCAGCAGCTTCCGCCATATCGAGCTGATCTGCTTCTCCGCCTCCGACACCGGTTCCTTAAATACCTTCGCAGACACCAGAAGCTTTTGCTGCATCGTCCGCAGTTTTTTCTTATCAATTTTCTGATTGGCACTCAGCGGGACTTCATCAATGATGAAATATTGCGTCGGGATCATGTAGGACGGCAACCTTTCCAGCAGATAACTTTTCAGTTCATTGATATCGACCGCTTCCGGTCCTGCGGGAACCATGTAGCTGGTTATAGACTTCTTATCGCTGGTCTCCGGTTCCGATTCGAGAACCACAACGTTGTCTTTGATCCCCGGATAAGCGGCAATAACTGCCCGGATCTCTGACAGCTCAATGCGAAACCCTCTGATCTTCACCTGGTCATCCATTCTGCCCTCGCATTGGAGGCTGCCATCCGGCAAGAAACGTGCGATGTCACCTGTTCTGTACATCTTGGCAGACAACGAGCTGAAACGATTGTCTACAAAGTTCTCCGCCGTTAACTGCGGATGGTTAACATACCCGTCTGCCACCCCGGCTCCACCGATATACATCTCTCCGTAAACGCCTAAGGGCACCGGGTTTTTGTCCGGATCCAGAATGTAAATCTGTGTATTGTCAATCGGCTTTCCGATCGGGATATGTCCGGCATCGGTGATCTCGGCAACGGATGACCAGATCGTTGTTTCTGTAGGCCCATACATATTCCACAGCGAGCCTACTTTGGGAAGCAGCTCCCCGGCCACATCCTGCGGTAAGCTTTCCCCTCCGCACAACGCCTTCAACCGGCTGCTGCCGGCATATCCGGACAGCAGCAGCAGCTTCCACGTAGCCGGTGTAGCCTGCATAACCGTAATTCCGTGAGTTGCGAGCAACTGGCCCAGAATTCTGCCATCGGCCGCTTCCCGGTTTGTCGCTAGGACAACGAGCGCTCCCGAGATCAGCGGCAGAAATAATTCCAGACCAAAAATATCAAACGAAAGGGTTGTTACCGATAACAGCTTATCCTCCGCTGTCATCCCGGGCTTTTTCCGCATGGAGAGCAGGAAATTCGTCAATGCGCGATGCGGGATCTTCACCCCCTTCGGCTGGCCGGTGGAACCGGAAGTAAAGATAATATAGGCTGTTTGTGAAGCCTCCACTCCGCTGGTCAGGTTGTCTGATGACTCCTGTGAAATTGCCTTTCGCTCCCGGTCCAGCATTATCACTCTCCGGCATTGCAGCTCCGCTTGCCCTGTTATAGTACTGGCGGACAGCATGATTGCCAGCCCAGCCTCCTCCTTAATGTGAAGAATCCGCTGGATTGGAGTGCTGGGATCTATCGGCACATAACAGCCCCCCGCCTTCAACACAGCGAGTATGGCGACAGCCGCATCCGGTGAGCGCTCCATGTATATCCCAACCGGAGTTCCCGGGGTAACGCCGTTCTTTTGCAAATAATGAGCCAACTGATTTACAGACTGGTTAAGCTCCAGATAACTCATTGCGGTGAATCCCGCGGCAACGGCAATTTTCTCCGGACGCTCCTCCGCCTGCCGCTCGAATAACGAAATGATATTTTGCCCAGGCTCTACAATGCTTTGTGTCTGATTAAAACCATGCAGAATCTGTTGCTCTTCAATATCTGTCAACATCGCAATTTCGGTCAGCGGTCTGGCAGGCTCGTTCAGCACCCGTTGCATGAGATGCGCAAAAAAACCGGCAAACCGCTGCATCGTCTCTTTCGTCAGCACTGTGCTGCTGTACTCAATTTCACAGCCGATTTGCGGCCCTTCATCCCAAGCGGTAAATCTGATCGTGAACATCGCTGTCTTGTGTCTGTACAACGAGGTAATCTCCCGCACACCGCCGATTTGATAGGTCTTATCGTATACGTCCCGATAGCTGAACATCGTTTCAAACAATGGATTACGGCTCAAGTCCTGTTCCAGGTCCAAGCTGCCTATCAGCTCTTCGAATGGATACTCCTGATGATCCAGAGCAGAGGATAACCTCATCTTGACCTCTTGCAGAAATTCCGCAAAGGAAGCCTGGGCTTCCATGGCCAGCTTCAACGCAACCGTGTCTACAAATGGGCCGATGGCATTTTCCAAATCCGTATGCTTTCTCCCCGATACCGGGGTGCCGATGATAACCATGTTCTGCTGGCATAGCTTAAAAAGAACCACTGCATACAACGCCAGCAGCCCCATATTTAAGGTTACGCCCTCTGTCTTCAGCATTTGCTTAAACCGTCTGCTTGTGTGGGCATCCACATCAAACCGGATAAAGTCGCCCTCATAGCTTTGAATGAGAGGCGGCTTGAAATCGAGCGGCAACTGCAGCTTCGTTTCACCCGCCCCGTCCGAGAATTGATCCAGCCAATATTGCCGGTGGCTTGCAAACGCTGGAGTGTCTTTCATTTCCGATTGCCACACTGCGTAATCCTTAAATTGCACAGGCAATACGCTCAAATCCCGGCCTTCATAAAAGGCAAGGAAATCATTAATCAGCAACCGGTACGACATCTCATCCGATACGAGATGATGCATGTCGATCAGCAAAATACGCTTGTCGCTCAAGTAGCCCACACGCAGCAGTGGAGCCTTCTCCAAGTCAAACGGACGAATAAATCCAGCGATTATCTCATCCATGCCGCCTTCGCGCCCGTCCAGCTCTTCGATGGAGAATGCAACATTCTGTTGAACCGTTTGAACGACTTCTTCTCCGGCAAAGCCGAAGGAAGTTCGTAGGATTTCGTGCCGCTGCCAAATCTTCTGGAAGATTTGGCGGAGCAGGCCGATATCAATATCGCTGTCCAGTTGATAGATCCCCGGATTGTTGTATACCGTCGTCATGGGATGCATCTTTTGCAAGAAATACACACGTTTCTGAACAGAGGTCAGCGGATAATAATCTCTAATTGCAGCAGGTCCGACTCTGTCCGGCACGCTTGGCATGGTTTGCTCCATATAGCTGCTGATGCCGGCTACAGTCGGGTGATTGATAAAATACGCCATCGGGATATGCTCATTCCATTGCTTTTGGACCCTTGCCAGAATTGAGAGGGCCATGATTGAATCTCCTCCCAATTCAAACAGGCTATCCTCAATGCCGATCGGTTGTACCCCGAACTGCGCTTCCCATAGCTGTGCGATCTCCCGTTCCCGCTCATTTCGCGGTGAGGCATACTCCGTTGTCAAGCTGGGCCGTTCAAATATCTCTCCATCAGGCTGACGATGAGAAAAACTTTCTGCTCCCTCATAATCTAGAAGTAACCCAGCCTGCTCATGAACCCGGACCCTTTCGTTCATATCAAAGGCAGAAATGATTACCTGAGGCAAAGCGAGACTCCCAATCCGCGACAAAATCTGCAGACCTTCTTCTTCTGTAATCGCTTGCTCCAGTTCCGATCCAGTCAGTTCCTTATGCAAAGCTTCGACCCTTCTCGACATTCCGGTCTGTCGCCAGCGCTCCCAATTGATTGACAAGACAGGAAACCCGGAATTATGCGCATGGGCATAAAATGCAAAGGCGTCAAGGAATGCATTGGCTGCACAATATCCCGCTTGCCCAACTGCGGGAAGATATGCGCTCAGCGATGAGCACAAAATAAAAAAGTCTAAGGGTTTCCCCCGCAGTGCCTCATACAACAACAGCGTACCGTCTACCTTAGCCGCCAGCATGTTTTTGGAACTTTCCCGTGTGGAGCGTTGTATGAATTCACCATCTGCCACTCCGGCAGCATGGATCACCCCCGTCAGCGCTCCCATCGTACGCTCAATCTGTGCCAGCAACGCTTGAACCTGAGCCGGATCGCTGATATCAGCCTGGAGAATATGAAGGGTGCCCCCGGAATTCTCTATTTCCTTTAACTGATGAATCTCCTTGGCAAGATGAGGAGCGCTCCAGCCTGCCCATTCTTCTTTTGGAGGAAATGGCGTACGTCCTACCAAGACCAGCTCCACCTTGGCTTGCCGTGCCAAAAACCCGGCAACAGCAAGGCCGATACCGCCAAGTCCTCCTGTAATCAAGTACCGTCCGTCCGGTTGAATCTTCATGGCATGATGGGCATCGAATGCCGCCGCATTATAGGCTGGTACCCAAAAGCTATTGTTTCTAACAGCCACAACGCCCTCCCACTTCGCCGCTGCAAGCTGAGGGACAAGTACATCGCTGAGATGGTCCCAACCGGAGTCGTCTTGCATCAGCTCCAAGTCAAAAAAGCTGCAGCGCAGGGCGGGATATTCAAGCGGAATGACTTTTACAGGTCCCAGCATGGTGGCCTTATGCGGAAATACACCGTCGCCCCCCATCACTTCACAGACACCATTGGAGATTACTTTCAGTTCAAGCGGATGCTCACAGTACTGCTGTACGCACGCTTTGGCAATCGCAAGCAAGCTATAATAGCCATCGTCGAGACAATTATCCGGGACAAGAGAATGAACTTCCTTCTGCTGAAACGATAAACTCCATAAATGAATAATTTCATCCGGGATAAATGAAGCGGCATACAGTTCGTGGAACAGCCATTCGTAATCCTCGTCCCGGGCCGGATTGATTACAAGCTCGTCTGCACTCCATTTGGCACGCTGCTCTCCCTTATAGACCACAACGCTTCCTTCACTGACCGACTTCCATTTCCGGGCCATGCGGTGACCTGTGGCACTTGGGTCACAAAAAATAAGCCTGCGCCTCTCAGGCATGGCTTGAGAGGCGGGGGCCGAATTGACCGGCGTGTGCCGTTTCCAGGAAGGGAGATAATACCAATCCTCTATATTTTTGCGGTTCATACGATAGGATTGACTGCCAGCCCGGCCTGGAAATGAGGGCTCCTCCAGCCAGAATTTCTTCCGCAGGAACGCATATGTCGGCAGCGGTATGCGTCTGCCCCGCGGGCTGAATGTGCTCCAATCCGCCGAATAGCCATATTGCCACAGCTTGCCGATCCGGTCATACAAATGCTGCTGCTCCGAAACCTTGCTGCTGCCAATCGGGATGAGGTTGAGCACCTGTATACGGGGATCGGAACCAAACGTTCGTTTGACCAATGCGCTTAGATCATGCCCTGGTCCAATCTCGATAAAGAGGGTGCGTTTATCGGCCAAATGCTGGATCGCTTTCACGAATGAAACCTTTTCCTTCAACTGATCAATCCAGTACTGGCTTGCGGCAAGTTCCTCTGTCCCGGCCCAGTCTCCGGTCACACTGGACATAAACCGGAGCTTCACCGGCTGGAACTGCACCGACTCTATAGCCGCCCGATAGTCATCCAGAATGGATTCCACTCTGGACGTATGAATTACCTTGGAGAAGGGGAGCGGCGTGCAGACACATTTGCTCTGCTTCAGCTTCTCTTCCAGCTCAAGCACCAAATTGACGGGGCCGCCTACCACGCAAGATACCTGATTATCAATTGCGACCTCAAGCGAGTCGCCTAACAGAGGCAGAACCTTACCCAGCGGGAGCGGAATGCTGAGCATCATTCCATCCGGCAGCCGCTGAAAGAGCTGACCCCGTCTGAGAATCAATGGGATGGCCTGCTCCAGTGTCAACAGCCCGGAAATCACACCGGCGATATATTCACCGAGACTGTATCCAACCACAGCATCCGGCTTGATTCCCCATTCCATGAGCAAGCCTGCGAGCGCGTATCCAAAAATAAAAAGGATGACCTGGCTATGGTCCAGCCGGGCCATCCATTCCCGCGCCTGCTCTGCCTCTTCGCCGCTTGGAAACAGGATGGCGTGATAGTCTGTTTCCGAATGCATCCGCAGAACCGCGAAGCATTGATCCAGATACCTGCGGAATATCGGCTCGTTGTGATATAGCTCTCTTCCCATATTGACATATTGGGCGCCCTGCCCCGGGAACATGAACACAATTTGCTCAGGTGCTTCACCCGCCCGGTACACCTGCGGCTGCCGGACACCTTGCTTGCGTAAGCCCTCGATCAGTTGTTTACTGTCCCGGCAGACGATTTGCTTGCGGAATTCGAAGGATTTCCTGCCTGCTTGCAGGGTATAGGCAACATCCCGAATACTGATATCCGGATGCTCCTCCAAATGATGCGCCAGATTCTCTGTCATGTTCTCCAGAGATTCCATACTCTGCGCGGAAAGTAAGATGAGCTGCGGCTGTATATCCTCCTCCACTTCCTCCTGGGACTCCGGCGCTTGCTCCAATACCAGATGTGCATTCATCCCCCCCACACCGAAGGAGCTGACTCCCGCCCGCATTGGATAGGAGGACAGCGGCCAATTCAGCAGCTTGGTATTGATTGCAAACGGATATTTTTCCATTTCCAGAATCGGGTTACCCTTTGAAAAATTAATCATTGGCGGAATCTGCCTGTGCTTCAGTGCCAGCACGGTTTTCATAAATCCCGCTACCCCGGAAGCGGCGTCTAAATGTCCAATATTGTTCTTGACGGAACCCAACAGGCAAGACGACTGCCTGGTATGAAAAATTTGCCGAAGCGCCGTAAACTCGATGGAATCGCCAAGCTGAGTTCCGGTGCCATGCGTCTCGATGTAGGCAATGCTTTCCGGTTCGACCTCAGAGATCTGCAGCGCGCTCTTTATCACTTCCCGCTGTCCTTCTACACTTGGTGCCATATAACCCGCTTTACGGTTCCCGTCGTTGTTGGTCGCGCTGCCCTTGATAACCGCCCATATGTGATCCTTATCCGCAAGCGCATTTTCCAAAGGCTTCAGTACAACCACGCCGGTTCCGTTCCCGAACAAAATGCCTGATGCCTGTTCATCAAATGCCCGGATATGCCCATCTTTGGACAGGAAATGACCTTCTTGATATAAATATCCGCTTCGATGCGGAATTAAGATCGAGCTTCCGCCTGCAATCGCCATATCACATTCCCCGCTCAGCAGACTCCGGCACGCCGCGTGAATCGCCGTAAGCGATGTGGAGCAGGCTGTGGCGATTGTCATACTCGGCCCTCTTAGATTGAACTTGTAGGCGATCCGGGAGGCCAGAAAATCCTTATTGCTCAACTGAATTTCCGAAAAGACGTCCCGGTGCTCACCTTCATAGGAATAGACTCTCGCATTCCAGTTGTAGTTGCTGGAGGCCCCGGCAAACACGCCAATCAAACCGGGATAAGTATCGGGAACGTACCCTGCGTCCTCCAACGATTCCCAGGCCACCTCATGAAACAGCCGAACCTGCGGGTCCATCACCAGAGCATCTTTGGGGCTGTAGCCAAAAAATCGTTCATCAAAATACTCAAACCGGTCAAGAACCGATCCAGCTTTTACATAGTTCTCATTATTTAGGAACTCAGCGCTGACGCCTTCACGCCTTAGCTCCTCATCCGTAAAAACGGTAACCGATTCCAGTCCGTCCTTCAGATTATTCCAGAATTGTTCGCGGTTGTCTGCTCCCGGAAATCGGCATGCCAAGCCAATCACCGCTATCTCCAATCCGTTGTAATGTGATGGATCAGCCATTTTGAAGCTCCCTTCCTTTGTTCCGCAGCATTTTTAGTTTATCCATCCCTCTATGGACGATCTCGGTACGGTCAAACGCCTGAGCACTGCGTGCTTCCTGTTCTTCGCCCTTCAGGTAACCCGCCAGTTTCCTGATCGTCGGATATTCATACCAGGAGGAAATCAGGATAGGTCTGTTGATATACTGCTGGATGGAGTCATTCATGCCGACAATGTCGATAGAAGTAATTCCTGCATCAAAAAAGTTCTCGTCCGCCCCCATGTTGGCAAGGCCTGTTGCATCCTTTATCCTCTCCCGCAATAGCTGTTCAATGGACAGCTCTTTGCTGCTTTCCCATTTGCCGCGCGGTTCGTTATTCCGCGAATGGTTCACCCACAAAGCGAGCCTCGGTTCAAGCTCTGTAGCCGAAACCACAATATGCTCCGTCTTGTTTATAATCTGGAACAGAGACTTCATGATCGCTCCGCCTTCGGCCGGGTGAATGAACTGATCCATGCGTTCATTAACGGTTGTGCCGCCCGGCTTAGCGGAAGCTGAGAAGTTCCATGCATCCCAATCTACAGCCATCCACCTGGTCCGGCTCTGCTGTTGATTCATCATCTGAACAAAGCTATTCATGAATTGGTTGGCAGCCGTATAGGCGGTTAATCCGATTCCGCCAAGAATCGTGGAAATTGATGAATTAACCATACAGTATTCTATTTCTGTCCCACGAATCACCCGCTCAAGAATGATAAGTCCCCTCATCTTTGCCTCAAACTCGGCTTCGCACATTTCCCGGGTAATGTTGGATATTGAGTTGTGGAAGAAATCGTTTACGACAGTACCTGCCGAATAGATAACTCCCTGTATTCTGCCATGTGTACGCTCTATGTCTGTAAACAGCTCGTTCATCCGCTTCTCATCGCTTACCTGCACTTGATAAAGATATACCTGTGCTCCCCGTTCCTGAATTTCCATTATTTTGCGGATCTTTTGATTGATGCGGTCGGTCTCGGGATACAGGGCAAGCCGTTCTTGCCACTCCGACTCTGGCGGGAAGACGGCTCTTCCAGTTAGAATAAGGGTCCCCGCACCTTGTTCGGCCAAAGCCTTGGCCGCAGTCAGACCAATATCGCCTAATCCTCCAAGGATCAAATGCACTCCGCTCGGCTTCTGTGTCAAAGCTATTGAAGCCTCCATCTGCACAGGCTCAAAAGTGCGGACCCATTTCCGTCTGCCTCGGACCGCCAGGAATCTTTCCGGGCCAGGCTTTAAGATTTCTTCCACCAGAAGCGCCACGACCTCATGATCCTGCTTGCCGATATCCTCCCCACCCATTTCTATTAATGCAGTGCGAACGTTTTGCAGCTCTTGGGGAATCACATGTACTGCACCGATTGCCGCTGCATGTGACGGGGTCAAGACCTCATTGCCCATAATGGATTGAAAAGCGGACGTTACGACCGTTAATTGGATTTGCTGGTGAATCTCGATCATGCCAAAGGACTTGCCCATATGCAGCAGACTGTAAAAACCGCCCAGGCTCGGCAAGTATTCCGCGCTGCTCCACATATGAACGATTCTCCATACTGGCTGGACAGTCTGAAATACATCCCGGAACACCTGAAGATAGTGCTCTGCGTTGCCGGGGTCCATTTCGTATTGCCCTGGGTTGAGCTGACCAAAGCGGTTCCCTATTTTTACCGTACACACTTTATTCCCTTGTGCTAACAGGGATTCTTGTATGCCCTGCCCCAATTCGCTGTCATCAATAAACAACAGGAGCGTATCCGCTGTGTTAGTCTCCGGCCTGGAGTCAGGGGAGACAGAATACTGCTTCCAGACCGGACGGTACAACCACTTTTCAGGCGTTTTTTTTCGCGGAGCGGGCTTCGGGACTTGTTCTTTCCTCTCATACCAATATCGTTGCCTGTCAAAAGTATACGTAGGGAGTGTGACACGCTTTCTGCTCTCCTTGAGATAGAACGGCCGCCAATTAACGGTCAAGCCATTCATCCATATCTCTCCTAGCTTTCTGTAAAAGATAGAATCCGCAGGTTCACCGCGAACCTGTTGACGCAGTAAGGAAACTGCGCCCATAACCTCCGTCGCCCCGTCTGTCCCGCTTTCCATGCCTATCTTAATAAGCAGCCTGTCCCCTTGCCCAGGCAGACGGGCCGTTTGGGGCCAGCTAACGTCTTGGCCGCAGGACAGCCAAAATCCCTTACGGCGGAGCATTTCTTCCTCTACCTGAATTCCACCAACAATCATTACCGCTTCCGAAGTCTGGAAGGGCAGCGTCTGCAGCAAAGAAGCCAGCTCGATTTCAAGCAAGGCTTGCTGCTCTCCGGCTGCATTGGACACTCTCTGCATGATAAGGATCATTCGGATCAGATCATTCATGCCGAGCGAGCCGGAGACATATAGCGCCGGAAACACTCCATTTCCCTCCGCAATAAGCACTTCCTTCGGAATGCCCAATGAAATCAAGTAATCGGCAAGCGCACATTGATAGATGAACTGCCCTAGCTCCGTGTACAGGTATTCCTGATGTTCCAGGGGGGAAGCTGCCACAATCCGCGGCAAATCGAGCCCGGACAGCGTGTGGAGAACAAGCTCATCCCTGAAATACGCATCTATAATAGATGCAAAACGTGTTTCTCTTTGATATAATTCATAACCAATTTTCAACATATCACGCTGCTGTGCAGAAAAGGACAAGGCGACAGGCACCTCCTCCCTCCCCTGGCATTCCACTTGGCCTGGACCGGTTCTGAGCCATTGCGCAGCCTCCTCGAGCGAGGAGCTGACAACCATTTGCCGATAAGGAAAATGCTCGCGGCCGGTCTGCAGCGTATAGGCAACATCGGCAGGATGAAGAGTGGGGTGCTTGCCGAAATAATCCGCCATTTTCCTGCACGTATGCTCCAAAGATTGCAGCGTTTTGGCGGAAAACAGAAAGATATGATTCTCTTGTGCCGAGGCCTCTGAAGATAGGGAAGGCGCCTCTTCCAGAATAAGATGTGCATTGGTTCCTCCAATGCCAAAAGAGCTTACCCCTGCCTTCGGTGCAGCACTTACCTCTTTCCAGGGCCGCGAAATGGTGTTCACATAAAAAGGGCTTTCCTCTAAGGAAAGCTTCGGATTGGGTGTTTCATGATTGATGCATAGAGGGATTACCTGGTTTTTCATAGCCAGCGCAGTTTTGATCAGGCCAATGATGCCTGCGGCCGTATCAAGATGACCGATATTCGGCTTGACTGAACCAATCGCGCAAAACTGAGCGGAGCTCTTCTCCGCCTGATACACTTCCTTAAGCGCCTTGATCTCAATGGCATCCCCCAGCTCCGTCCCGGTTCCGTGCGTTTCAATATAGCTGATCTCGCAGGGAGCAACGCCGGCCACACTCAGTGCCTCATGAATCACTTGAGCCTGCCCCACCGGACTTGGCGCTGTGAAACCAATTCTTTGATTTCCGTCGTTGTTGACGGCCGTGCCGCAGATCACAGCCTGAATGTTGTCCCGGTCCCGGACTGCGTCCGCCAATCGCTTTAAGACAACAATTCCGAGGCCATTTCCGAATACAGTCCCCTTGGAGTCCGTATCAAATACACGACAATGACCATCCGGCGATACCATTCCTTCCTTTTGATACATATACCCGGCCCTTTGCTCGCTCCGTATAGTGACTCCGCCCGCTAAGGCGAGATCACATTCTCCGTTCAGCAAGCTTTGACTGGCCAGATGGACTGCTACCAAAGAGGACGAGCAGGCGGTTTGGACATTGACGGAAGGGCCGCTGAGTCCCAGCTTATACGAGACTTTTGACGCTAAGAAATCCTTTTCATTGCCGATTCCAATCTGCACGTGTCCAAGCCTGCCCAGCAATTCGGGATCTGAATACAGGTTCAGCACGTAGGAGCTGATACACGAACTGGCATATACCCCCACCAAATGTTTCTCCAGGTCCTGCACACATCCGGCATCCTCCAGCGCCTCCCAGGCACATTCCAGAAACGCCCGGTGTTGGGGATCGGTAATTTCCGCATCCTTTGCCGTGTAGCGAAAGAAGTCCGCATCAAAATAGTCGGCATTCTCGATAACCGCGCCTCGCTTCACATACTGGGGATGATTCAGAATATCCGCTGAAATGCCGCTTGCGGCCAATTCTTCATCCTTAAATGTCCTGATGGATTCAACACCGTTGACAATCTGATGCCAAAAGTCTGCAGGAGTATCGGCTCCGGGAACACGGCAGGCCATGCCTATGATTGCAATTTTTGACTGCATCGCGTCATCATCCAACAATTCAATCCCTCCTGCTGCTTATAATGAGACTTCAGTGTGCAGAAAAAGAGCTTGCAGCTCCTGGCGCAATTCCTCCACGTTATACGCGACATAGCTGGGGGCTTCTTGTTGGAGAATTTCTACCGGATTATGTCCCCAGGCGACAGCTATGCTTCGCATCTTCGCCTCACGCGCACAAATGATATCGTTCTTTCCATCGCCTACAAAAACTGAATGATCGACGGTCGTACGCAATTGGTCGACGGTGCACAGCAAGCTTTCCGGGTGCGGCTTGGGGTGGGTGACATCATCGGAGCAAACCACTGTATCAAAATAGCCGATTAGCCCGTGTTCCTTCAGGGTTTGCAAAGTCCGAGGCCGATCCTTGCCCGTGCACAGGCCGCAGAGCCAGCCTGTATCCTTAATGTACCGGAGCAGCTCCTCCATGCCGTCTATTATTTCGATCAAATGAATATTTTCTCTGGCAATCCTCCGGTAATGTTCTGTCATGCCAAGCGACAGGCCCATCTTCATAAAAATATTGGGTATGGAATCCCCGCTGTGCCCAAGGAATTCCTCAAAAGAAGGGAGCGGACCATCGGAAACCAGGCGAAAGCTCTCGAAAAAGGCTGTACGCTGTACTTCCAGTGAATCAATAATCACTCCATCGAAGTCAAAGACTACTGCGTTATTCATGATTCTGCTCCCCTTTTCTGCGATTTCCCATCAGGCTTCTTCTGAGCTCTCCGCGCTGCTTGCTTTGGTTCAGATAATCGTTGTGTCTATGTTTGTCTTTTAAGAACGAGGCCAGCAAACTAATAGTTGGATATTTGAAAAGGTCAGCCATCTCAATAGATATCTTAAGCTCCTTCTCCAGATTGTTCTGGACCTGCATGAGCAGCAATGAATGGCCGCCGATTTCAAAAAAACCGTCATCTACTCCTATACGCTGGATGCCGAGCACTTCTCCCCATAGCCTGGCCAGCATATTCTCCATCTCATTGCGGGGAGGCTGATATTCATCCCGGAGATTCTTTGGCTCCATGGCATCCAGCGTAGGCAAGGCATTGCGGTCAACTTTATTCGGCCCGATCATGGGGAAGGACTTCAGCTCCAGCCAATAACGGGGAATCAGATACGCGGGCAATTGTTCCCGCAGCACCCGGATAATCTCCTTCTCTGCAGCCGGCTCTTTCAATACATAGTAGGCGGCAATTGCCGGCTCTCCCTCGTGATCCATCACCGCTGCGACCATACTCTGCTGAATAAAGGGAATGTGATCGAGTGTGCTTTCAATTTCATTGAGATCCACTCTGTAGCCCCTAATCTTCAGTTGAGCATCATTTCTCCCGTGATATTCGAGACAGCCATTTTGCAGCAGCCGGCCATAATCTCCGCTTCGATAGAGCCTCTTCCTTCCGGTGTCCGGTCCATAAGCAAATGCCCTCTCCGTTGCCTCAGCCTGATTCCAATAACCTGGGGAGAGATATTCGCTTTGATAGAGAAGCTGTCCGACTTCAAAACAACCGGCCTCCTTGCCCGTATCATCGACAATTCGCACTTCAATACCATCCACTGCGTACCCGGCTGGAAGCTTCGCATGATTCACTTCACTTTGCTTATCGAGTATGTAAAAGGAAATCACCATCAATTCGGAACATCCCAGAAAATTAACAAACAAGCAGTGTTCGGCGCAGTTCTTCTTGTACAGCTCAAAATCCGCTCGGGTAACAACTTCTCCGCCCAATAAAATCATACGAAGCGAAGGCAGTTTGACATCTTCGGGCAGATTCTTCATCAGGAACCGGAAGACGGACGGAACAGAATGATAAAGGGTAATCCCTTCGGAGTTCAGCCATCTGCTGAATCGCTGTATGCTGGCGTCCAGCTTAAGATCACTTAAATGCAACGTCGCCCCGTTCAACAAGCTTGCCAATATATCCAGAATGCCGATGGCATGGCTGTAGGTAGTTAATAGGGCGATCCGATCTTCATGATTGACAGCTAAGGAGTCCGTAAACCGGGCAATGTAATAGGTGATATTTCTGTACGATTGGACCACCCCCTTCGGTATCCCTGAGGAGCCTGACGTATACAGAATAAAGGCCGTTTGATTACCATCCGGGTAGACACAGCAATTCTCCGCAGAGATGCCGCTCAATCCCTCTGCGGTATTGACAATCGTTAATCCGGTATTAACTCTTTCCGCCAGCTCATGGGCAATGGACACGTTCTCTGAATCAGAGAGGATGAGTGCTGTCTGCGCATCATTGACCATATGGATCAAGCGTTGCAGTGGAGCGCTGCGATCCAGCGGTACAAAAGGAACCCCTGCCTTTATCGCCCCTGCCAACGCCGCAACCATTTCAATCGTGTTCCCGAACAATAAAGCTACCGGCCGCTCTCCAATTCCCTCTCCTGTCAGTTCCCTTATACGGCGGGCGATCCGGTTCGCTTGTTCGTTAAGCTGGCGGTAATTCAATGATTCTTCACGGTATTTGACAGCAATATGAGCCGGATATGCGGCGGCCTGCGCTTCGAACCGCTGTACCAGACCTTCTGCCGGATCGTTGGAATGGAAAGATTGGAGGTTAGCGGATGGTGATACACTGCCTCCTGCCAGCGGAATGTCTTTCCGCCTGAAGACCGGTAATTCCCCAATGGCCGTGCCGGCCTGCTGTGGAATGGCTTCAATCAATCTGCGATATTCCTCGAAAATGTACTGAACGGTTTCCTGCTTGAACAGATCCGTCCGGTAGAAGCACTCCAAATAAATACCGGATGAAACTTCATATAAATGAATATTCAGATCGGCTTTGGCCGTTGTGGAGGTCATCGGATACGGTGACAGCTTAATGTCATGCAGATAGCTGACTTCCGTCTCTGTCTGATTCTTCATGCTCTGATAATTAAAAATCGTGTCGTAGAGGAGGTTCCGGCTCGGGTCCCGTTTATAGTTAAGCTGGTCCACAATCATTTCAATCTGAAAATCCTGATTTTCCAGAGCCTCCAACAAGCTTGCCCTTACCTCCTGTAAAAAAACAAGGAACGGCTTCTCTCTCTCCGGTTGATTCCGCAGCACCAGCGAATTAACAAACATGCCTACCATTTCATGTACATCTTCATGATTGCGCCCGGCCTGTGGAATGCCTACCAAAATATCGGATTCTCCACTAAGCCGTGCGAGCAATGCATAATACGCAGCGAGCATGGTCATAAACCAGGTAACCTGCTGCTCTTGGGAGAACTTTTTGATGCGCTCACTTAACGGGCGGCCAAGCTCCAGTGTGATCAGGCCGCCTTGAAAACTCAGGGAAGACGGACGCGGATAGTCTGTTGGCAGAGTCAAGACAGGCAGCGGCCCCGCCAGCTTCCCGAGCCAGTAGGCCTTTTTCGCTTGATAGGCTGGAGTCGTAATGAATCCCTGCTCCCACTCGGCATAATCCTTATACTGAATGGCTAGTGGCGGCAGAATCTTCCCCATGTACAGATCGGCAAAATCCTTGACCAGCAGATTAATGGATGTGCCGTCTGAAATAATATGGTGCATATCGACGACCAGAAGATGACGCTGCTCCCCGGCTTGGAGCAAACCGACACGGATAAGCGGTGCTTGAGCAAGGTCAAACGGCTGAATAAACCTGTCCACGGCTTGTTCAATCCCATCCTCATTCACTACCGTCACCATTAGTGTAAAGTCAACCTGAGGGTGGATGATTTGAACGATCTCGCCATCTTCAACCCGAAAGGAAGTCCGCAAGCTTTCATGGCGCCCGATGATGGTGGCGAAGATCTCTTCGATCTTCCTGGCACTTAAGCTCCCTTCCAGCAAGACGCAAATGGATTCATTGTAGCCCACCGTATCCGGCATAAGTCCCTGCAAGAAAAAGATCCGTTTTTGCGCCAATGAGGTGGGGTAGTGGCTTTTGGGGTCCACTGGAGCAATCTTCCATTCATTCACGCGGCTGGCCTGTTGGATGAACCGGGCAACACTCTGAATGGTTTTGTTCTGAAAAAAGTCGGTCAGCGCCAGGCTGCAGTCAAATTGCTTTCTAATGCTGGAGATCACATGAATGGCTTTGAGTGAATCTCCGCCCAGTTCAAAAAAGTCATCCTCAATGCCGACCGGCTGAAACCCGAGATGATTTTCATAAATCGCACACAATTTATTCTCAATATCCGTCACGGCAGGAGCATAAGCCACCGGCAATTCGGGCCGTTTCCCCTGTAGCTTTCGGGTCGCCGGCTGTTGTCCGTGCTTGCCCAGTTGATCGGTACTCTTATTCCCGCGGAGCCGTGTTTCCAGCGGTTCCGCGGATACGATGATTGTAGCAGCTTCCCCCGCAAGTGCCCGGCCGAAGATTTCCTGCCCTTCCTCCGGCAGGATTCCTGTTGAGACGGCCGCAGGCCCGGCCAGGAACGGAGCCAGCAAATGATCTATATTGAGGGCAGTATGCTGCGGCTTCCCGTGATTGGTGCTGATCCGATTGGCCAGCGCATCGGATACGGCTACCATGGTGTAATTCCTGATATCCATAATGAGTTTGCCTTGTTCATCCATGATTTGAATATCAAAGCTGGCCAGCTCCTCTTGAGCCACAGGACTGTCAAGGTACTTGCTGTAGCTGTATACCCGGCTCGTCAACTCCCCATAGACAATGAGAGATTCATACGACAAAGGAATATACAGACTGGTTCGGTTAATGAAGCCCAGCAAAAAGCTTGTTGCGGAATCCAGCAGTCCAGGATGCAGATGATAGGTTTCCAGATCCCTGTGGTATTCCTCCGGAAGCTCAATGAGGGCCAGGCCTTCATTGGTTCCAGCCATAACCTGGCGAATATTGCGCCATCTTGTTCCAAAGATCAGATGGCCTGCATGCTTATGATTATCAGCTTCTGTGTAGATGACGTTCTGCTGAGTGCAGCGCTCCTTCAACTGTTCAAGCTCCACGGTGCTGCCCTGCGGCTCTGCGGAACCAATCCTTCCCGTAACATGCGGCACCCATGAATGCTCCTCCGGAAGGCGGCCATATACTGTAAACTCATTGTTCTTGGTGAGTATAAGCACGATTTCCTTCTCTTCTTCCGTGTGAACCAGGATGGGCGTGTGGAACTGTATATTGCGCAGAAGGAAGGGCTTCTTCAGGCTGCTGCTTTCGACAGCCTCCCGAACCATCTCCAGTACAGCAGTACCTGATAATACGCCATATTCCTCCGTCCGATGATCCTGCAGCACCCAGTGCTTACGCAGGCTCAGCTTCGAATGAAAGACATCCTTATCATTCATTCGAACGTAGGAATCCAGCAATGGATGGGCAAGCTCCTTAAGGGGGGCTGGAGCCATCCCTGTATTCACCGCCATCCCGACATTCTTCCACACATCCCATTTGATGCTGGTTATCCGATGTTTTCCAAGGCGATTCCAATAATCCGTGTATGCATCAACAAATGCATTGGCCGCGTTATAATCGGACTGCCCGATAATTGGAAACAGCGTACTGATCGAAGAGCACACCACAAAGAAATCCAAAGGCTGATCCTGAAGGATTTGATTCAAATGAATGCAACCCAGCGCTTTGGTCAAGATGACCGGGTCCGCTGTCTCTTTGCTCTGCTGCTCAATAAAACCGCTTCCAGGAAGCCCTGCAGCATGGATGACGCCTTGGATTGGCCCAATTTCCTGCTGGACTTGCCGGATGGTTTGTGCAATGTGGCGGAAGTCCGATACATCTGACTGATAGACGTATACCTGTGTTCCGCTTTGTTCCATGGCTTGAATTCTTCTGATTTTTTCCGAGATCGGATCATTTCCGGCATGTTCACGGAGCCAGCTTGTCCACTGGTGCTTCGCCGGAAACGCTGACCGGACAATGAGGACGAGGCTCGCTTGGCAATGGCGGGACAGATAACCGGCCAGCTCCATTCCGATGCCGCCGCTTCCCCCTGTAATCAAATATACCCCTTGATCGGAAAGTACAGGCATGGCATCCTGGCCCGGGGCAAGGGGCTCGTACATGGGAAGCCATTTGGAGTTTCCCCGTATTGCAGCAATCTCGTCCTGACCGCTCTCCGCTTCCCGGAAAAGGATGTCAGCGACTGTGGGCAAGCGGAGCTGCTCTTGATCCCCGATCTCCAGGAGCTGGCACCGCAGGTTCGGAAACTCTAGCGGGATTCCGCGAACCAATCCCAGAAGGGTCGCATTCCATGGGTTTATTTCTTCATTGCCCAGCACATCAAAAAGATGATTCGTGACCACGCCCAGTTGAAGCATTCCGTTTGCGTTGCACTCACCTATAGCTTGAACGAGAGGCAATAAACCATAATACGTTTCTTGCAGTAAAAGCTCTCCCTGTCTGTCATCCCATGCCTCCATGCCATGTCCGCTTAGCGCAAAATACAGGATATTCCGGGGAAATGCCTTGGTTTGCTTATGGTAGGCCTGAAGCATTTGGCAGTAGGCGCTTTTACTGCTATTCTCCAGTTGAATTTCCGAGCCGCCAGCCGAAACAGGCTTACAGGCTTTTGCCACGAACACCGGATGGTCAAAGTAACGCTTGCATATTTCGATTGTGCGTTCTTCCAATACGATATCGTGAATAATTATCGCTGAGGGCTTGCTCCCTTTTCTGCTTCTCATGCTGGAAAACGCTGCTTTCTTCCAGGTAGGAGCATAGCAGCAATCCATCGCTGACTTCTGTTGTCCTGACTGTCCTTTTACCTGCTGCAGCAAGGATGCTCCCAGTTGTACGGGGTCCTCATCAAGAAAATAACGGTTTCGCTCAAACGGATAGGCGGGCAGCGGAATACGTCCCCTATTCTCTGCCTTCTCCAGCGCTTCCCAGCGAATGCCCAGCCCTGCACTCCATAGTCTCCCTATCCACTCCAGGAAATCCCGGTCTCCTCTAGTAGTGCCCACATGTGGAACCAATGAAATCACCTTAGATTCGTCCAACGTTTTTACAAGCTCGTTTACTTCCGTTCCTATATAAGCAACGAGGGTCTTCGGGCTGTTCACGAGGCTCATAATCCCTGGCGTTGCAGAAAAAGAAGAATTCCAGGTGTCGCTCCAAAAATGCGGCTCCTTCAGTTGTCCCGGCAACAGCTTGTCGCCGCTTGCTGCCGAAAATATCGGCACACTAGGGTTGTTGATGGGATTCTCTGTGATGGCCGTGCTCCCTCTTTCCATGAATGCAGTGAACGAGTGCTCAAGTGCCACAGCTTCTGCCGCAGCGGCTGCTACACAACTGCCCCGCTTGATGCCAAGCAGCCCCAAGGGTGTATGGTTACATCGCAGCATGAGGGTTACCACAGCATAGCCGAATAGGAAATGAATAGCCTCGCGTTGCGGCTGATTCTTATTCCCCTGAAGGAACAGTGTACGGAAGTCTATTCCGCCGTAAGCTCCCAGTTTGCGCATAGCCGTGTCAGCCGCCTGGCGAAACGCGGGGTGGCCCGCATATAAAGAGATGGCCTGTTGAACGACTTGTTCATCGCCATCTATATCCGGCAAAACATAAAGAACAGCATATTCACTTTTGTCCACCGATTGGATGGCAACTGTCTTGTCCTCAAGCTTACTTGCCAGCTCCTGATGACTCTCCGCAGCAATACAGGCACGATGGGGCAGAGTCTTCCTCCCTGCTTGCAGCGTATAGGACGCATCGGACAGACTCAGGTTGGGACTGCTTTTCAAGTGCTCCTTGAAGCGCCTGATTTGTTCCCGCACGGCGGTTGGGGTCTTGGCAGAGAATACGAACAACCGGGGAGCCTGCTCCACAATCTCCTGTTCTAATTGCGGAGGTGCTTCAAGAATGATATGGGCATTGGTCCCGCCGATGCCAAAGGAGCTAACGGCAGCCCGCAGCACATTGTCTGCGGCTGTCCAATCAGTCAATGCATTGTTCACATAAAAAGGGGTATCCTCAAACTCAATTTTGGGATTTGGGTTGTTGAAGTGAATCGTGGGCGGAATCTGCCTGTGCTCAATCGCTAGAATCGTTTTGATTAAGCCGGCTATACCGGCTGCTTCATTCAGATGGCCGATATTCGACTTTACAGAGCCAATGGCGCAATATGCTTTGTGATTTGTGCCATATGCCCGCTTCAGCGCTTCGATCTCGATGGAGTCTCCAATCTTCGTGCCCGTGCCGTGGGCTTCCACCATAGTAATGGATTCCGCCTCCACTTCAGCCATCTGGAGTGCCGCCTCAATCACTTCTTTTTGTCCGTTGATGCTCGGGGCGGAGAACCCCGCTTTTCGATTGCCGTCATTATTGATGGCCGACCCTTTAATCACGGCGTAGATATGATCGCGGTCGTGAATGGCATCCTGCAAGGTTTTGAGGACGACGACCCCTGCTCCATCGCTGATAACCGTTCCCTGTGAAGCGGAATCAAACGTGCGGCAATGGCCATCCGCTGAATAGATCAGATCATCGACGTAGTAATACCCCTTCTTGGAAGGGAGCGAGAGATGCACACCGCCCGCCAGCGCGATGTTGCATTCACCGTTAAGCAAGGCCTGGCTGGCAAGGTGGACGGCAACCAGCGAAGTGGAGCACGCCGACAGAACGGTAACGCTTGGCCCCTTCAGCCTTAATTTGTAGGAGATGGAGGTACATAAATACTCACGGAAGCTCATATTAAACGTAGGGTGCTCGCCAGCCAGAAGCTGCCGGAGCTGCCAGTTGGCATTTTCGGTGCTGCCCGCGTAAAGGCCGATTTGCCCTTTATATGTATCGGGATTATACCCGGCGTTGTCCAATGCATTCATTACACATTCATGAAAGATTCTGACTTGAGGGTCCAGTACTGTCGCTTCGAGCGGCGTATAATCAAAAAAGGAAGCATCAAAATATTCAATGTCTTCCAGAACGCCTCTCGCCTTCACATAATTGGGGTCCTTGCACAGAGCAGAATCGACGCCGGATTGAATCATCTCCTCATCGGAAAAGAACTGAATCCCTTCGACTCCATACTTGAGGTTGGTCCAAAATTGCCCAGCGTCAGCCGCTTGCGGGAATTTACAATCCAGGCCGATGACGGCAATTTCCAGGCCGGTATACACTTGCTCACTGTTTTGATCTCTCATAGTAACTCCCAATTCCTTTCCTATTCTTCGCTGAGAACAATCATGCCTGTACAGAAGAATAACTCTGCGGAAGAGGTGCTTCGAAGGCTTTAGGCTGCCCTGTATCCTTCAATAAGCAGCAGCACAGCATAAATAACCCTCACCTGTATATGGTGAGGGTTATTTATGCTTACACATTCTATGCAATTAGTGTTCTGTTAATAAGGTCGATGACCTTCTTCTCTTCCTCGTTGATGAAGAAGTGCCCTCCCTGAAACGTAACAATCGAGCAAGCCTGGGTCGTGTACTCTTTCCACTGCCGGATCTCCCCCATGCTTGCAATCTCATCCTCATCGCCGACAAGAACAGTAATATCCATGTCCCATTTCACTTGAGGGGCTTCAGTGATATAGTTCTCCACATTCTTGTAGTCAGACCTCAGAACCGGGGTGAAAATCTGCATCAGTTCTTTATTCTCCGATACTTGCTTTGGCGTTCCGCCAAGCCTGATGACTTCCCGCCAGAATTCATCATCCGGCAAATGATGAATCTTCTTCCTATCATGAATATGAGGCGGGTACATACCGGACAGAAACAGATGCCGCGGTTTCTCCCAGCCGTTCGCTTGAATTTGTTTCATCAGTTCACATATATACAACGTGCCCATGCTGTGTCCGAATAATGAATAGCCGTTGTCGCCGATTTGATTCATAATAGCAGCCGAGATATCCATCACCCCGTCATGCAACGAAGGATAGAATGGTTCTATGAACCTTCTCCCCCGCCCGGCCAGTTCTACGGGTATCAGCTCAATTCTGGAATCCAGCTCCCGTCTCCACTTAGTAAATACAGTAGCAGACCCACCCGCGTACGGCAAACAAAACAACTTCATCCCATCTGAAGAACTGTTGCTGGCACCCACTGCGTATTCTCCTTTTGATTAACGTGTTCAGAGGCATAGCTTCGCCATTTCGTGTATCTTGCTTCATACACTACTACCCTACCATTTATGGCCCCTGCGTCATTCTAAAGTGCCTAAGCTTCAATAGAACAGTCTGGTTATTTTTGTGAGAATAAAGCAAAAACCTACCCTATAACTCTGCTGTTGTAAGGAAGGTTTTACCACTATGAGTATCTTTATCTATCCAAAAAATTCTCGACTTGGAACCCTTAACCAACATATTATCGTACGCCTATACCCTTGTCAAGAAATTACAGGACAATTCACACCCCGTTTACTTCCCTCTCAATATAAGCAACCAGATCTTGCATAGAATGAAATAATTCAATGTCCAGCATGTCATCCTCGAATTGAATCTGAAACGCATTTTCGATCTCAACCACTAACCGGATAAACCCAAGTGAGTTAATTCCCGCTTCCTGCAGGCTGATTTGATCCCCGGAAAAAGCAATTTGGCCTGTCTGTACAGTTGCCTCTCCAGTACCCACCGCTTGCATCTGTTTGAGATAAATTTGCACCAATTGGGCTTCAATTTCATTTTTGGTTATCACGATTAGCATCACTCCACTTTTGGATTTTACCGATAGCCCTTGGGCGGGATGGATCATGACAATGGCTTAGAAGGAGAATATTTTGCTATGAGATAGTTGATCCAATAGCTTCTTTATAAACAGCTTTTCCTTCGCCGCTATTTCTTCCAGGTACCTCATAATTCTAGTAACCGATTCCGGATTGCTGTGCAAATAATATTTCAGCATCAGATTCCGGGCGTTTAATGCCAGCCGTTCCAGCTCCATGCTGGAAGCAAGCTCATCATCCGAGAAGATAAGCTGCTCTGAATGCTCCTTCATATAGCTGATGCGGGCGGACATCAATCTCTTGTGCTCCCACACGCTGTGAATATGCCTGATATCGAAGGCGGCTTGCCCATTGAGCAATTGCCCAAAATATTCCAGCAGAGCATCATAGGTCTTCATCCCGTAATCACAATGATCCCAGGGGGAGGCGACCATCCGAAATCTGTTAGATGTATTCCTGGAGAGCAGATAGTCTTCAAGAGTTTCCTGTACCAGAGTCAGATCAAAATCATATTGTCCCGCTTCGTTCCATTTATACAAAAAGATCCGATCGCACACTGCCTGATGATCAATAACGTCAATGTTGTGATACGCCTGTTCAAAATCGGTAAAACGTACGCTTGTGGAAGCAAAGGTGTGCTTATCTGTAAAGCCCGTGAGCTGGAACGTTTGCTCCTGCACATCATAGCCATGGATCAATACATCATGGGAAAGATGGCTTTTGCGGTAAACCTCCCGTTCCGGGATAAAATATTCGTCTACATTCAAATTACAATACAAGCCGTCATCCAGGCAGTCCCGGATAAAATCAACGATATTGCGCTTGATGATGCCCATTGTGCCTCTTTGCAGGCGTTCGACATGCAGCCATGGATTTAAAGTGTGGTCGTGGATGTAGAATGTAAACGGGACAGGCGGATCAGGTCTTCTGTCATAGCATATTTGGATGAAGTTGCTGTAGAACCAAGGCAGACTTTTGTCGTGTGCAAGCACGATGCTAAGCGGAAAAGCGAAAAACTGGTATCCCAAAATAGGCGGCTGCACCACCGGTAAAAGCACTCTCTTCATTCCATACTTCCCCTTTCTGCTTCAAATAAGAACGGTAAGCTTGGGGTTATTCCAAAAATGGGCCAATCATCGAATCGGCATTTTTTTTCACTTCCTCAGGTGCTCCGGTGGCAACAATCTCCCCTCCCTTGTGTCCTGCGCCTGGCCCCAGCTCGATAAGATAATCACAATAGGAAAGAACATACGGGTCGTGTTCGATCAATATGACGGAATGCTTGCCGGCTACCAGTTTGCTTAAGATCATCAGCAATTTTTCGGCATCGTAGTAGCTGAGTCCGACAGTAGGTTCATCCAAGATATACAGATAGTTGACTTTCCCGCTTTTCCCCAGCTCTCTGGCGAGCTTTAACCGTTGCACTTCTCCTCCGCTCAGTGTGGTGAGACTTTGACCTAAGTGAATGTAACCCATGCCCATCTCTTCAATCGCAGCAAGCAGGCTGCTGATTTTGGGATGATCCTGAAAGAATGCCTGGGCTTCTGTAACAGACATCGCAAGGATGTCAGCAATACTGCGCTGCTTATACTTCACCCGCAGCACCTCATCCTTAAAGCGTTTGCCTTGGCAGGACGGGCATTCCTCACTGAACACAAGCTGGCTCAGCCACCTCTTGATATGCCCGTAGCCATTGCACATTGGACATGAGCCCATGGAATTAAAGGAAAAATGCCCTTTCGTAAATTGCTGAGCCGCAGCCGCCTCCTGTGTAGAGAAAATATGGCGAATCGGCTCCCAGACTCCCAGAAAGGTAGCCACAATCGAATTTTCATGCCTCCGGGCCAACTGCTGGGTGACGACAACAAAACCATCTATATTCCCGGCACCTTCCAGCTCCGCCTCTGCTCCGGTCTGGACGGTATCCGCCCCGGTCTCTCCTTCGTCCAAATGCTTGTTTCCCGGTGCCTTGGTCTTCAAGGCCGCCTGCAGCTTAGGGATCAGGGTATCAATCATCAGAGAGCTTTTTCCGCTGCCGGATAAACCGCAAATTCCGACGATAGACTGCAGCGGGATATCCACGTTAATATTCTTGAGGTTGTTCGTTTGGGCATTTCTGATGGAAAGCCTGGGCGAGGAGGCATCCAATGCACTCGTATATTGTTTGGGCGGCATCGGTTTATGCAGCAGGTACTTGGCCGTTATGGATTCAGTGGAATCCAGAAAGCTGGCATAGTCCCCTTGATAGACGATAGTCCCGCCCTCTTGACCCGCTTTGGGACCAAAATCAATAATATACTCCGCCTGCCGGATCACACTTTCGTCATGCTCTACGACAATCACAGTATTTCCTTGCTGCTTCAAGCTTTGAAAGCTCTCAATAATCTTGGCCTTCTCCACTTCGTGCAAGCCCGCCGTCGGTTCATCAAAGATATAAATGATCGAATCCACCTTGGCCGAGAGATGGGACATAATATGCAGTCTCTGAATTTCCCCACCGCTGAGAGACGGAATTTCCCGGTACAGATTGAGATAAGATAATCCAACGGTCTCCATACAGATCAGCTTGCTGAGGATTTCCTTGATTAAATGCATCACAAAAGCAGTATGCGGCCTTACGGTCAGATAATGCTGAAAAAACGCAGTAAGCCCGAGCACATCCATCTGGCAAAGCTGGCCAATATGATTATTCTCCAGCGTGATGGCGAGTGCTCTGTCGCCAAGCCGGTACCCGCAGCATCTTGTACACGGCCGGGTGATGTGGAGATCGGGAAGCTGCTGGAGATTCACTTTTTTCAGCTTCTCCTCTATAACCACATTCACTCCATAAAAGATAAGATTCTCTTTGCTCTGCGTCCGTTTGGGCCGATAATGCAAGAAGACATCTCTGGCCTCGCCGGATAATTGTGAAAACGGCGTCTCCGGCGCGAGATTATAGTATTTGATGAAGTTATCGAACCTCTTGGTGACATATTCCTTTTCTTCTTTTTTGTGCTGCGGAAACTCATAGGCGAATTGATGCCATACTTCTATTGATACACTGCCAGGCGGCAGAATCTTGGCGATATTCACCTCAGTTATTGTTCCTCTGCCGCTGCAGGCCGGGCAGGAGCCATGGGGCGAGTTGAACATAAACATTCCGGGGACATATTCCCGCAAGGAGGTCTCTGTCTGCCCGCTCCCCTTCTCTACCCCTTCGTTCACATAGATCAGCGCCATCAGGTTCAGGAGTCGGGTGGCCGTCCCTACAACCGACCTTGGATTGAGGTTGCTCACGGTTCTCTGCTGTACGGCAATTGTCGGGCTAAGCCCCTGAATCATATCAAACGAGTCGTAGTGCAGGACGTCATGGGAAATGCCCAAGGCCTCCAAATATAGCCGCTGCCCTTCATGATGGAGCGTATCAAAGATAAAACTGGATTTCCCCGATCCGCTAATGCCCGTTACGGCAATAAGCTGCTGCTTCGGAATCTTCGTTGTGATGTTTTTGAGATTATGCAATTTGGCATTATAGACCTCAATATGTTTCATTATAGATGTCCTCTCTGCTAGTTCTGGGCAAGCGCTGCTTGTAAATATTGTTTCATCCCCTGCAGACCAAGATCATAGGAATAACCTTTCAGGCCCACGACCAGTCCGACAGCATTGTCAAAAAAGATGGATTGTGCGTGCCAGCCTCCTCTGTCAAAAATATTGGACATATGTACTTCGATATAAGGAATTCCGACCGAAGACATGGCATCCAGGATAGAATACCCGGTTTTGGATAATCCCGCCGGATTAAGCACGATCCCATCCAGTGAAGATAGATGCTCATGTATAAAATCAACGATTTCCCCTTCATGGTTCGATTGAAAACAAAGCAGCTCGATTTGCCATTCGTCGGCCAGCCCGCGCAGCCTCTCCTCAATTTGCTTCCATGTGACTTTTCCATAAAACTCTGTTTCCCGTACACCGATTAAATTCATATTCGGACCGTTCACGACGGCAATCTTCATAGCGCAGCTCCTTCTCCCTTGTAATCGACTAATTCTCCGAGTGTTGACGCATGGGGAATCCTGGCTAACTGCTGCCCGATATCCAGCAGCAGTTGAGCGATATGGTCAGGGTCATATACACTGCGGTTGTATTCAACCCGAAGCGTAAACTGCTCATCGCCCGGATTGACAAACAGACGCAGAGGAAGATGCAATTGTCCGGTATTCTCTGCTTGAAGCAAGTTCTGCCCGCCTCCGCTTGGAGTCTGGTTCATGTGAAACGGGAAATTGGTGTAGACCAAGCTCCGTGTGTTGGTCACCCGCTGTAAGTAGTCGATGGGAAGACCGGACCACTGGCTTATCTGCTGTAAGGTAACATGCTCGTGGCGTCTGAGCTTCAGTATTTTTTTTTGCAGCGCTTGGAACCAGACCCCGGCATGCTCCGCAGGAGTGTAAGTCATGCGGACAGGCAGGCTGTTCGTAAACAGCCCCACCATAGTGTCCATATGCTCCACCTCCGGGACTCTTCCCGATGTAATCATTCCGAGCATGATGTCCTGCTTCTTGAGCAGCCGGGCCAGTACCAGACCCCACAAGCCAAGAAACAGCGTATTCATGGTGATCTGTCCTTTTCTGGCATAATCTCTTGCCGCCTGCATAACACCCTGCGGAATATCTGTACTCTGAAAAGCGCCTTCGTAGCTCAGAGGGGAAATGCTGTCCGCTGGCTCTGGCTGATTTTCCATGCTGAAGCCCTTCATTTCTTCTGTCCAGCACCTCTTCGCTTCCTGGATATCCTTTGTTTTTTGCCACTGTATATAGGCCAGATAAGGCGTAGGTGCGGGTTCGGGCAGAAGCTTGGGAGATTCGAGCTGTTCATAGCTGTCCCATACCTCCCGCAGAATAATATTCATGCTCCAGCCGTCAAACAAAGAGTTCTGGTAAGACCAGACAAATTGATAGCAGGCCTCCCGAAGCTTCATGAGATGGAAACGCATTTGCGGAACCTCATCCACTTTAAAGCTTCTTTTGCTTTCGAGGGACAGGAACTCATCCAGTGCGCGCTGCTGTCCTTCGCGGGACAGCCCTGTCCAATCCAGCTCGTGGATGGTGATTTCAACCTGTTTTTTGACAAACTGAACCGGATTGGAAATTCTTCTCCAGACAAAGCCGGACCGCAGCAGGGTGTGACGGTTGACCACCTTGTTCCAGGCTGACCGGAAGCGGCCGTAGTGCAGCTCTTGGGGTATCTGAAACGAAAGCAGATTGACCGTGCCTAAGCGGGCATTAATAAGGTTGTGATTCAACACCAGAAGCTGCATAAATGACAGCGGATACACACTTTCCACCTCTCCGGCAGGGAGGACCTCCGCCAATAGGCTCTGATCGGACAAGCCCACATCGAAATAATGAATGCCCGCCGGTTGTTCCGCCGTAGGCTCATCTTCTTGCGGTGAGGCCGCCGGCTGCTCCAGGAGCTTATCCGATAATTGCTCTATCGTCGGGTATTCAAAAAGGAGTTCCGAAGAAAACACGATATCATAATCCTTTGCACGGGAGGCAAACTGGATCGCTGTTACAGAATCGCCCCCGTTTTCGAAAAAGTCGTCCCGGCTGCTGATCGGTCTTTTTCCCAATAATTCCTCCAAGATGGAGCACAATCTGGAGACGATGTATTCCTTCCGCTTCTCCGGTGCATCCGGGAATGATGCGGCAGTACTTGAGGAGAAGCCGGCAAGCAGCTCTTGGATTTCCTGCAATTGAGACGAATTCAGCAGATAACGTGTGCTGCCAATCTGAACGAAATGGTCTCCCGTGCCCATGTCCTTCAATGGTTCCTCATGGAGTTTATTCGCCGCAAAGCCATCCTGTTCTTGGGTCACCGCTCTGTCAATCCAGTAAGTTTCTCTATCAAAAGCATAGGTGGGCAGCGGAATTCTTCTTGTCTGCCTGCCGGACTGAACGTTCTTCCAACAGACCTCCACGTTGGCCAGCCACAATCTGCCCAAGGAGTCCTGAAGAACCCTGTCTGCCCCTTCGTGGTCTGCTTCATGCGGCAGAGAATCCAGCAGCAGAGCGGTTTGATTCTTCTCTCGGATGGCTAGGTCCAGCCTATCGAGATGATGATTTCCCGGACTGAACTTGATATAGACCGGATTCTGGAATGCGGCAAGCGCTGACACGCAGGCCAGCGGATGGCTTGGCTGGTTCAAGACCTCTTTCCAATAGGCGAGGGAGACCGCCTGCGCTTCAGCTAACCAGGTCTGCGTTACATTGGACAGAACCGGAATTGTTGGTTGTCCCAGCACAATGCCGTCCGAAACATCCCCTTGGAAAAACAATAATTTCAAGGCTGATTCACGTGAAAAAACATTCGCCAGGCAAGCGCCGACATATTCACCGATCCAATCTCCGGCCACCGCTTGCGGGAAAACGCCCCAGTGCTGCCAGAGCTGTGCCAGGGAATAACCGGCTATAAAAGACAGAAGCGGTCCATAAGGCTCTTGGCTGGAGGAGAACTCCCCTTGCCCTTGAATAAGACCGGCTTCAGGGAATATCCGCTTTGTGAGATCAATGTGAAACATCCGATCCACCATTTGAAAGCTTTCATCTATTGTTTTTCGAAAGAACGGCTCTTGCCTATACAGTTCCTGAACCATTGCCGCCGGGGGAACCTGCTCCAAGGAGAAGCAGAAGACAACGGTTTTCTTCTGCTTTCCCGCCCGCTGTTCCGGACAGATTATCCTTTGCCCTCCCTGATTGCCGCAAAGAAGAAATCCCCGGAAGTCAAAATGCTCCCTTCCCCTCTGGAGGGTATAGGACACCCGCGACAGATCCGCCGCTGGATTGGCTTCCAGGTACGCCAACAGATGATCAAGGTTGCGCTGCCGGGCCTGCTCTGTTTTCCCTGAAAAAGGCAGCAGATGCCACTCTTGTCCGCTTGGTTCCAGACGCAGGTCTGGGGCCTGTTCGACAATGACATGGGCATTGGTGCCTCCGATGCCAAAGGAGCTGACGCCCGCCACCCTTCTCTGCCCGCCCGCAGCCCATGTCACCGGACTCTGATTTATCCGAAACGGGCTGTCCTCTAATTCCAGCTTGTGATTAGGGCTGCGGAAATGCAGGAGTGGCGGGATGAGATTCTGCTGGATGCTCAGAACCGTTCTGATTAAGCCGGCAATGCCAGAGGCGGTATTCAAGTGCCCGATGCTGGACTTGACCGAACCAATGTAACACGCCTCTTCCGGAGTCCGGCCTTTGAACACTTCCTTAAGGGCCGCAATCTCTACCTGATCGCCCAATTTGGTACCGGTGCCGTGCGCCTCGATATACCCGATATCGCTGCACGTCACTCCGGCAACTTCCATAGCCTCCGAAATCACTTGTACCTGTCCATCTAATCCCGGAGCCGTGAACCCGATCTTGCCTGACCCGTCATTGCAGATGGCTGACCCGCCAATCACCGCATAGATATGATCCATATCTCTGACGGCTTCCTCCAGCCGTTTGAGCACAATTACACCGACCCCATCGCCGAACACGGTTCCCTCTGCCTTTTCATCGAAGCAGCGGCAGTGTCCGTCAGGCGATTCGATACCCCCCTCTTTATAGAGGTATCCGCTTTTTTCTAGAAATTGAATGGACACGCCTCCGGAGAGTGCCATATCACATTCACCGTTCAGCAAGCTTTGGCAGGCTATATGCACACTCACGAGGGAGGAGGAGCAAGCGGTCTGTACCGCTAGACTGGGACCGGTCGCATTCAATTTGTAGGAAACACGTGTTGTGAGGAAGTCCTTGTCATTGGCCACCTCAATTTGCCGGTGGTCCAAAATATACATCAGCTCAGGATGGCTCATAATATGGGTTACATATTTATTCGCACCTACCCCTGCAAATACGCCGACCGCTCCTTCGTATTGGGACAGGCTATGCCCGGCATCCTCTAGTGCATTCCAGGCGCACTCCAGAAATAACCGCTGCTGCGGGTCCATGATTTCCGCCTCTCTGGGTGTGTATTGAAAGAAGGCGGCATCAAACTGCCCGATGTCTTGTAAACGGCCGGAAGCCCGGACATACTCGGGTTTATCGAGCAAGGCCGGACTCACTCCCGCCTCCCTTAATTCCTCTTTGGTGAAGAATTGAATCCCTTCCGCACCTTGAACCAGATTACGCCAGAATTCCCCGATATCCCTTGCCTGCGGGAACCTTCCGGCCATTCCGATGACAGCAATCTTCGAGGTAAGACTAAGATCATTTTCCATGGTCATGTTCCTTTCACCTGGGCGGATGTCAACCTCTCATGTTTCGCAGTCTTTTTCTCATGTCCGCTCTTTTTTGGCCTGTTTCCACACTCGATGTTTTGGCGGTATGCTCCTGCAGGTAATCGGATAGCTTTTCAATCGACGTATATTTGAACAGATCCATAATCGGGATGTCCTGGAAAAATTCTTGCTGGATCAACCCTTGCATTTGCACGATTAATAAAGAGTTCCCGCCAATATCAAAAAAGTTATCCTGAATGCCGGCAACAGGGATGCCCAGCAGTTTTCTCCATATCTCGGACAGCTTCTTGTCCGCCTCATTCCGGATTTCCGCTGCATCCATGCTGCCCGCAGTTTCCCTGACAATAAGCGACTCCATGGACCTCCAGTCCATTTTTCCGTTTGGCGTGAGCAGAAATTGCTCCACATGGAAAAATTGAGCGGGGATCATATACTCAGGAAGCCTTTGTCTTACAGCCTCCTTTAACTGGTTCTGCGGAATCGGTTGGCCGCCGGTATAAAGGCAGATAATTTTGTTGGTTTCCCCATCCTTCACAGTCGTTACAGCCATCTGCTGCAGACTCGTCAGCTCTCTTAATGCCTGCTCAATTTCTCCAAGCTCAATACGATATCCCCTTACTTTGACCAATTGGTCTCTTCTGCCGGTGAACTCCACATTCCCTTCCGGCAAATATCTTCCCAAATCGCCCGTCCTGTAGTAGATTTGCCCATTGTTCTGTGGGATAAAGGCCATCCTCGTCTTTTCTTCATCGTTGTAATATCCTTGAGCCACATTGTTCCCGGCGATATATATTTCCCCGACGACCCCCTGCGGACAAACGTTGCCATACTGATCCAGGATGATTAGCTGATTGTTGGCAATCGGCCTGCCGATAAGCATGATGTGATGCGACTCATCCGTCTCCGGAGCCAGAATATAGCTGGAGACCCATATCGTCGCCTCCGTCGGACCATACATGTTGCGGATCTCCGCTTGCGGAAAGGTTACGCGAAGGCTTTGGGCCAGCGAAGTACTCCATGCTTCCCCGCCCAGCATTAAGTGCCTAAGCTGATGTAATACCGGCGATTGCCCGGCCCGGCCCTGATTGTGCCTGATATATGTCATAAGCTGAACCATCAGGCTGGGAACGGAATGCCAGATTGTGATTTGGTTAGCTTCCATATAAGCCAGCAAGCGTTCGGTATCCTTCAGATGTTCCTTGGCTGCAATGCATAACCGGGCACCGCTTAACAACGCAGCGAATATCTCGAACACCGAAATATCGAAGCTGATTGAGGTTACCAGCAGAAGTGCATCCCCGGGCTGAAGCTGCAATTCCCCGATGCTCCATTCCACGAAGTTCAAGACATTGGAGTGGGTAACCAATACGCCCTTGGGCTTGCCGGTAGAACCCGAGGTGTACATGATATACATCCAATCCGATCCATGGCTTCCAGTACACGGATTGACACAAGACAGCGCTTCCTTGTAATCCGTTAAGTACATCTGGCTTACTGTAGTCTGTTCCTTCACAGGACTCAGGTTGATGACCGAAATCCCTCCATCCTGCGCGAATGCAGCCACACTCTGAAGATAGCGGTTTTCTGTCAGCAGCAGTTTGGCGCCGCTGTGCGCCAGGATATAAGCGATCCTAGCTTCAGGATAACCCGGATCAAGCGGTACATAGGCTCCGCCCGCCTTCAGAACCGCTAATATACCGATGACAGTCCAGCAGCTCCTATCCACAAATATTCCGACTGGGGTATTTCGCTCAACCCCGCTGCCAATCAACATCCAGGCAAGCTGATTGGCCTTCTCGTTCACTTCCCGGAAGCTCATCTGCCTTTCCTCAAAAACTAAAGCGGTGGCTTCCGGATTTTTTTGCACCTGGTCTTCAAAACGTCTGTGAACCGTCTGATCGTCCTCCAGCTCCAACTGCTCCCCTTGAAAGCGGCTTAATAACACGGTTTGTTCCTGACGTCTCAACAAGGTAACCTCTTGGAGAAGACATTCCGGCTTGTCTACAACCTGTCCGATGATATTCAGGAAATATCCGGCAAACGAGGAGATGGTGCCTTCTGAGTACATATCAGAATTGTATTCGAACGAAATCTCTATTTGCTGTTCGGTCTCTTGGGCGAGACAGCTTAATTCGAATGGGCTGATTCCTTCATTTTCCAAATATAGTTTATCATAAAACTGGAAGAGAACATTGTAAATGGGATTTCTGGACAAATCCCGTTCAGGGTTTACTTTTTCCACCAATAAATCAAACGGATATTGGGCATTATCAATGGCCGACCATACCTTTTGCTTCACAGTATCCTGCAATTCCATGAATGTACTGATTCCTTGAAATTGAACACGGATGCACAGGGTATTAATGAATATCCCTGCAACACTCTCCCATTTCTGTTCATTCCTTCCCGAAGTGGGCAAGCCGATAATAATATCCTGCTCCTGCGACAGATTGTGCAATAACAGAAAATACGCGCTTAAGAGAAAATTGTTGGCTGTAATCTGCTGAGTTTCAAGGTGCGCCTTCAGCTTTCTGTACAGTTCGCCGCAAATCGTAAATTTGTGAAAGCTGCCTCTATACGTCTGAACAGCAGCAGCCTTGTGGTCTGAAGGCAAGTTCAACACCGGCAAGGGCTTGGAAAGCTCCTTCAGCCAGAATTGTTCATGCTCCACGAACGCTTCGCTCTCCTCCCATGCTTGTTGTTCTATAATCCAATCAAAGTAATCGCATCCCAGCTCCGGCAGTCTGGGCGGCTGCTGATGCAGGAAGGATTGATACAGGCTAAACAGTTCTCTGTAGTAAATATCTATGCTCCAGCCGTCTGTGAGGATGTGGTGGAAATTGATGTAGAGGCAAGCCCGCTCATCGCTGAGGGTGTACAGATAGATTCTATAAGGCGGCATTTCGAGATTGAACGGTTTCATTTTTTGCTGGTGTATATTCATTCTCACAAATTGCTCCGGATCACTTTGCCCAGCGGCATCAATAATTTGAACGGCCGGCACATACGCTGACAGCGTCTCCTGCACCGGGTTTCCGTCCTTCAATACATATTTTGTGCGCATCATGAGATGTCTGCCGGCCAGGAAAGCAGCCGCCTGCTCAAGCAGTTCCCCGTCTATGGCCATGTCAAAGAAGCGGATAAAGGGTAAGTTGTACGCCACCAGCTCGGGATTCATTTTTTGCAAAAACCAAATACGCCTTTGCGCGTGTGACAAGGGCATACTTGTCCGGGCGGACTTCACCTCCTGCTTAGTCACGGCCCCGGCCTCAGTTCTCGTGCTCAGCTTCTGCTCTACCAGATTCCCCAGAGATGATACCGTCAGATGGGTGAATACATCCTGAATAGTCATGGCTACACGGTACTGCTCATGGATTCGGTTCGCCATCTTGATTCCCATGATCGACGTGCCGCCAAGCTCATAGAAATTATCTTGAATATCAATGCTTGGCATCTGGAACAGGTTGCCCCAGATCCGGGCTATTTGCCGCTCAATCTCCGTATAGATATGATCTGCCCTTCCGGTTAGGCGGACATTGATTTCAGCTTCCGGAAACTTGATCTGCGCTCTGATTGCAGGGGCGAGTTCAACCGGCAAAGGACGGTTCCAGAACAGGTCATTATTGAACTGGATGCTGCCGACCACAATGTTATTTATTTGTGTGCTTAGGATTTGGTCAAAGGCATGAAGCGCGTGGCGGGGCAGAATTGAGCGAAAGGCAACCTCCAGGCTGCCGCCCGTATTCTTCGCCATGCCGGTGTTCCTCCATGTCGTCCAGTTGATCGAAATTATGCGGGTATGCCCGGTCGGCACACCGGAAAACGCGTCCAAATAGCTGTTCCCCGCCACATAATCTCCTAAATATATGCCCCCCACTACAGAAGCGATGGATGAAAACAACAGAAAAAAATCGGGCGGGTTCTCACGGGTCAACTGATACAGATAATGGGTTCCTTTGATTTTGGCGGCGACGGAGGCTGCAAATAGCTCCCGATCCTTCTCAACCAGCAGACCGCTGCCCGGAAGGCCCGCCGCGTGGATAATTCCGTCTATTTTCCCAAGCTGACTTGTGATTCTGCTGATAACCGGCGATAATTCGTCCAGCTTGGCAACGTCCGCACTGTATGTGTATAGCTCTGAACCGTTGCGCTCCAGATGCTTCAGACTGCGGATCAGCTCCACTCTCCCGTCCGGCTCCTGAGCCGATTGGATCAGCTCTTCCCAGGTTTCGCGCGCAGGAAGCCCGGAACGGCTGATTAATACAAGCTTCACTGGGTGGTGCAGAGCGATATGCCGCGCCAGCTCCAAGCCGATCCCGCCCGTTCCCCCGGTTATGACATATACGCCCTGCTCCTTAAAGCCTGTCGCAGAATGTTCGAAAGCGTCCAGATCAACAGGCGTTAATTGCGGGTAATACTTTCTTCCTTCCCGAATCGCAACTTGGTAGTATTCCGATTCGCTAAATACCTCTTCGGCGAGTTCACGGACCGATGTTGATTCACCGCAATCAATGCATCTGCAGCGGAGTCCGCCGTATTCCTCGGAAATGACTTTCCCCATCCCGTAAAGCGATGCGAAGCATGGATAAATCTTCTGGTCTGAAGGCATAACCTTCTGACCGTTCTTTCCGGCTATAATAACCTCTGTCAGGTCCGTCTCCTGCTTGAGCCATGCCTTCGTCAGACACAGCAGCGGATATAATGTATGGGTTAATTGCTCCTCTATATCCCCGTTGCTCCCGATATCAGAGTCATCCAATCCGGCTGCAAAAAGAATTTTGCTTATCTTCACGGAGCCTATATCGTTCATCAATCGGCAGAAGTCTGCTTCCGTTCCATTTACACCGTATAGTGTCGGGCTCTCCCTGGAGTACGCTGCCGCAAGCCGGGCATGAATGACGTGCGGGGTGTGCAGGGAGATTTCATCCGCCAGCGCCTGGCCCCAATCTGCCGGACCTGTGAATACAAGGATTGCCGCTTCGCTCGTATGCAGCGGCTGAGAGGGTTCTATGTTTACGGGCAGCCATTGAATATTGTGGTAGAGCTGGGACTGCGGCGCTTCTTCGTTCGGGTTGGACGTATCCTGCAGATCGGGCTGCTTCTGAGCTGCAAAACCCGATTTGGCAACTGCGGTTGGCCATAGCTTGATCTTCTCAAAGGGATAACCGGGCAGATTCAGCTTTTGCCGCTTCTGGGGGTATAAAGCTGCCCAATCCACGGATAATCCGCAGATATATCGCTCAGCCAGCCTTTTATACGTTAATTTTAAATTCCGGCGGTTAATCTCGAACGCATCCGCAGCAGCTAACGCAGCTTCTGTCATGACATTGCCGCTTATATAGATGCCATCTTCGCCCGATAAGCCGGTTCGGGATACATCCGCATTTGCCAACTGCTTCATGAACTCGTCTCTGGTAGCAAACACGAACGCAGCCCTGCTCTCAGCTTGACCTCTGCCGGTATTGGCCGTATAGCAAAGATCCTCGAGATCCACTGAATCATCGGCTTGTAAAAAGGCGTGATACGCTTGGATTAATCGTCTCAGGCCATGTGCTGATCCTGCGGACATAGTTAAGAAATAGAACGGAGGCGGCCCTTCCGATTCCTGATGCTTCATCTCTGGAGCTTCCTCCACCACTACATGGCAGTTCGTACCGCTGAAGCCGAAGGAATTGATGCCGGCCCGCAGCAGCGTATCTCTTCGTTCCCAGTCTTTCACCTCCGTATTCACATAGATCGCAGAGTGCTCGGCGTCAATAAAGGGATTGGGGGACTGATAGTTCAAGGATGGAGGGATTTTTTTATGCTGCAACGACAATATGACCTTGAGCAATGACGCTAAACCTGAGGCAGCCACTGTATGTCCAATATTGGTTTTGACCGAACCAATGCCACAAATATGAGGAACATCCGTATATTTTTTAAATGCATCGTTTATCGCCTGCAATTCAATGGAGTCCCCCAGCAGTGTACCTGTACCGTGGGCTTCCACATAAGAAATCGAGAGCGGATTAATCCCCGCCTTCTCCCAGGTGCGGATGAATAACCCTGTCTCTGCCTCCGGGTTTGGAGCGGTTAAGCCATTGGAGGCCCCGTCGGCATTGACTCCGCTTGCCTTAATAACGGCATAGACGGGGTCCCGATCCTTCAACGCCTTCTCTAATGGCTTAACAAGCAGGGCTGTGATGCCTTCGCTCCAAACCGTCCCGTCGGCATCCTTGTCGAACGCCTTCACCTTTCCAAGGGAGGTCTCCAGATCCGCTAATTTCCCTGCTGCTTGCGGAATAACCATAAGGTTGACACCGCCAACCAGTGCCGTCTCACATTCCTTGTTCGCTAAGGCCAAGCAGGCTTGGTGTAATGCCACCAAGCCGGATGAGCAAGCTGTATTTACAACAATGGCGGGTCCACGAAGGTCCAGAAAGTAGGAGAGCCGATTGGCTAACAGACCTACCAAAGAACCCGTCAACGAAGAGATATCCTCCTGCTCGAGCAAAGCGCGGTAGTGGGACTGATAAGCCGTTTCCAATCCTACAAAAACGCCTGTGTTCGAATGCTTCAGCTTATCTCCGCCATATCCTGCGTCTTCCATCGCATGGTATGCCGTCTCCAGGAACAGTCTTTGATAAGGCTCCATCGCCATGGCTTCCTTCTCGCTGATCCGAAAAAACGGATGGTCAAAGTGGGCGATTTGCTCCAGATAGCCTGCTTGATGATTGGACTGTGCAAGCAGCTCCTCTAGTTCCGGGATAAACGGGGAGAGGTCCTGCAACCGTTCCTCCGGAAACGCTCCGATGCTGTTGATCTTCCCCAGCAAATTTCCCCAAAATTGCCGGGGGGTATCGGCTCCGGGAACACGGCACGCAATCCCGATCACAGCAATATCCTGCCGCTTCACATCTGAGGAGCGGTTGACCTTTTCCAGAATAGCTACAGCCATTTCCTGATTCAGGTATCCTGATTTTAACAACTGTAAAATGTGATCATTGATCTCTTTACGGTTAATCATCCTCATCCCCCAACTCGTTGTTATCCAGGTACTGCAATATATTCTCTATCGACACCTTCCCCTCGACAAACCCGGACAGCTTATCATTGAGCTCAATTCGCTGTAAGTCCCTCGGGCCTGCTTCCTGCGGCAATTCGCTGGGGCTATGCTTCTGCTCCAGGTATTCCGCCATTTGGGCAATGGAGGGATATGCAAACAAGGTCGCAATGTTGACACAACCAGGATAGACGTCATCCATTTCCCTGACTAGGCTTGTAGCCAGTATCGAGTTTCCGCCTGTTTCCTGAAAAGGCAGATACACATTGACCTCAGCTACTCCCAGCACCCTTTGCCATATCGCTGCCAGCGAGGTTTCATACGAATTGTAGCTGTGATTATTTCTGCCTTTTAAAATAGGCCCGATGGGTGATACGTTTATAGCTGCTTTGGCTTCAGGAAGGAAGTCTCCCGTTCCCCTGGCAATCATCTGCGGCGGGACGGCAAAAGGCAACGAGTGGCCGCCTCCCTGGAAATAGAGCTCATTGATTTCACCGACAATAATCCGGGAGAGCTTCATCTGCAAAACAGCATCCAGGATGCTGATCGCCTGCTCCTCAGTCAATCCCAGGAAGGGAGAGCGCCCCTCCTGAATATCATATTTCAGGGTCATGCCGACTTCCTTCCATGCAGGCCAATTGACGGTAACACTCCTGCGGTTATTCGCTTGCCTGTAGTCGCTGAACCCATCCAGGTATGCATTGGCAGCCGTGTAATCCGCCTGGCCCAGCCCTCCCAGCAGGCTCGTAACCGAGGAAAACAGTACAAAATAGTCCAGGTTATCCTGAGCCGTATACTGATCCAATAACCAGGTTCCTGTTACTTTTGGAGCAAGCACCCGCTTTAACTCCCGCTTCTCTTTGTTAATCAGCAGCCCTTCCCCGGCAATGCCCGCGCAATGGAATAGACCATGAATCCGTCCATATTTCGTGCGGATGGCCTGCAATACACCTTGCAATTCATTAGGATCGGCAATGTCTACGGTATACAAATCCACCTCAGACCCGTTAGCTTCGATCCGGCGAATCCTTTCGATTTGGCTTGGGCCGGGCGGCAGCGTTCCCCTGTTCAACAGACAGAGATGAACCCGTTGCTTCCCTGATAGATAATGGGCAACCGCCAGTCCGATACCGCCAAGCCCTCCGGTTACGACATAGACGCCATTTTCTTGTAAGGACACACCGCCCGCTTCCGCAGCTCCCGGCAGCCGCTCTTCGAAATGTTCGATATAGCGGGTGTTGTCCCGGTAGGCCACTTGGAAATCCGCCGTGCCGGACCATATCTCTTCCCAGACAGTTGCTGGATCTGTAGCATTGTCGATATCAATACAGCGGCAGTTGAATTGCAGGTATTCCTGGGGAATCACTTTAGCCATACCGAACAGGACCGCATGATGCGGGTTCAGCACCGGTTCATACCGGCTCACCCTAAACGTATGGTCGGCAACGAAGATCAGGTTCAGCTCTTGATGATACTGCCCGTTCAGCAGCTCCGTTACCAAATGATAGAGGTTATAGACACCCCTGTTCTCTGCGGCATGGAGGTCCTCTATCCCGGCAATGCTTTCGTCGGCAAGGCTCAGGCAGTGAATAATATTCCGGACCCCTCTATTGGAAAGCTCTCTCAGCAAAAGAGGGTATTCTTCGCCCGACCTGATGCTGTACCGATTAGCAGCGATTTGGTGATAATGGGTTCCCGGAGTGACCTCAATGAGTTCAATCTCTTGCTTTCGCAATTCGCGAAGCAGAGCCTTGCTCTTGGTTCCGGTTCCCCCTATGAACAGCCAAGCACCTTCGTTCGGCTTGGTCCCTCCGGTTTTTTCTCTATAATCGGGCAGCCATTGCAATTGATAGTGTTTCCCTGAAGTGTTCGACAGCTTCCGGCTGTGGTCGCCAATCCAATGACGAACAGATTCATAGGCATAGGCCGGCAGTTCGGTCAGCCGGTAAGGCTTGCCCTGATATAGACGATTCCAGTTGATATCCGCTCCATCCGTGTACAATCGCGCGATTTTGTGCACATTGTCCGCAGCGAACAACGTCTCTTCAACGCTCCATTCATCAATCAGGCTCTCTGCCAGCCTGTTTAATTTGAGCTTATCCTCCTCAAGCAGCCCCTCTTCGTCATAAGCCTTCCGGTCATATCTAATCCTGCTGGCCTTGTAATAGATTCTCTGATCGTGATCCGCCGCTTGCGGGAGGCCCGCCTCTTGCAGATATTTGAACTTGGCGCGCAGCTCGTTGCCGGTCCGGAACAGGATCACGATTCGATGCTCATAATGGCCCCGGCTGGTGTTGGCGGTGAAGCAAAGATTTGGCAAATCCAGCGTGACTGATTCGTTGATCTTAAGAATGTAACGCTTGATTAATGCTCTCAAGGCGGCTTCCGTCTTCGCTGACAACGCCAGAATATACCAATCCTGCTTCTCCTCCTGCGGATCGCTGAAGGCCGGAGGCTCCTCCAGCAGGATATGGCAGTTCGTCCCGCTAAATCCAAATGAGCTGATGCCACATCTGCGAGGTGTGGACGAGCCGCTCCAATCCTGAAGCTTGTCATTGACATAGACAGGAGAATCGGCAAATTCTATAAATGGATTCGGATTCTTGAACTGTAGTACCGGAGGCAATTGCTTATGCTTGAACGCCAGAATCATTTTGATGACTGACGCCATCCCTGAGGCACCGACCAAATGACCGATGTTGGCTTTCACGGTGCCTGCGGCACAGAATTGCTTTTTATTCGTGAACCGCCTGAAGGCATTGGTAATCCCTTTGATTTCAATGGGGTCCCCCAATGGGGTTCCGGTTGCGTGGGCCTCGATATAAGAGATCGTTTCAGGATCAATGTTGGCCGCTTTCCAGGCGGCGACCAGTACTTTCTCCTGCGCTTCGGCATTCGGTGCAGTTATACCGTTGGACGTTCCGTTGTTGTTCATCTCCGAACCCTTGATTACGGCATGAATTACATGGTGGTCTTGCACCGCTTCGTTCATCCGCTTCAGGATAATCGTCCCTGCGCCCTCGCCCCACATTGTCCCGTTAGCCTCGGCATCGAAAGGACGGATCATTTCATCAACAGAATCTATGAGAGAGTTATGCTGGGTAGGAAGATACGCCAGCGATACACCTGCCACAATCGCGATATCAATCTGTCCCTGCTTCAGGGCCTGCGTCGCCAGACATATTGCGGTCAGACTGGAAGAACATGCTGTATCCACAACCAGGCAAGGACCATTCAAGTTAAGATAATAAGCGATTCTGCTGGCCAGAATGCCAGTCGAGCCTGAAGTCACTTTCAAGGGGTCCAGGATATCCACCCTGTTGTTATACTCATTCCGTCCGGTGGTATCCTTTCCGACATACACGCCGGTTCGCGTACCCGATAGGATTCGGCCGCCCAGACCGCTGTGTTCGGCAGCCTGATACACATTCTCCAGCAGCAGCCGTTGCTCGGGGTCCATCAATGCTCCTTCTTTAGGTGAAATGCGGAAAAAGGCGGAATCAAACCGGTCAATCTCCTCCAAATACCCCCCCTGGCAATACGCATTGTCCCCGGGACTGATCTGGTGTGCAGCCAGGTAACTGTCGGTATCCTGTCTTCTTGACTCGGGAAATGGCCGGATGGCGTTGACTCCTGAAGTCAGATTGCGCCAGAATTGTTCGGCATCATCTGCCATTGGGAACTTGCAGGCGTATCCAATAATGGCATACTCATCGCTCTTGGCGGGGTGAGGGCGCTCGCCGGATGAAGTTTCAGTCCATTCTGCCAGCAGCCTTTTTGCCTCTTCTTTGGAATATTTACTCCCCTTGAACCCTTCCAGAATACTATCCAGATTAAGCGCAGCAGGCTGACTGATCTGTTGGCTGTCCAGATAACCGGCCATTTCATGGATGGTTGGATATCTGTAAATATCCGTAACGTCAAGCGTGCCGGGATGACGCTCGTTCCAGCGCTTGTGCAGATGCGCGGCATGAATGGAGTCCCCGCCCAACTGATGAAAAGAATCGAACACGCTGATCGAGGCGAGTCCAAGAATATCCGCCCATACCTGAGCCAATTCCCGGTGGGTGGCTGTATAACCTTCCGACTCCTTCACGGTGACTTGCGTCTGCCGGATCGGCTGCTCCTCCCGGTGCGGCTTGGTGAACAGAGTCTGTCTGATCTCATCCGCCAGCCGGAAGGGCCATACGTTCTCCAATTCAAGCAGCTTGTTCCGAACATTGAGCTTGCCGACGATGGTCCGAAACATCCGGTGGCGGATAACCAGATCCAGCGCTTGCAATGCCTGGTGGGTGGGCAGGAACTCAAAAAAATGCTTGTCCTCCTGCAGGGAAAGCTTGGACGCGGTCGCTTCCCAGGTGGACCAGTTTATGACCATCACGTTCGGCCCTTGCAGCTTGAGGGTTTCTGCCAGGCCATCCACAAAAGCATTGCCCGCCGTGTAGGCAAGCGAGCCTCTTCCCCCGGTAATGCTGACAGCCGAAGAAAACAAGAGGGTAAATCCGGTATTCATGGGCTGGGTAAGCGTGTATACCAGCCAGCTTCCATAGGTTTTCACCGCATGTCTTTGTTCAAATTCCTGCTCACTCATCCCAAAATTCTCGATGTCCCCTACTCCAACTCCGGCACAATGGAACACGCCGTTGATGCTCCCGTGCTGCTCCCTGACCCGTTGGACGGTCCGCCGGAGCTGAGCTTCGTCGCAAATATCTACACAATGGTAATCCAGCGTAAAGCCCAGAGCTTCAATTGCCAGAATGCCATTGATTTTTTTCAGCAGCCGTTGATCTTCATTTTTTACAATGATTGATTGCCAGGATTCTCTGTCAGGAATAGCCGTTCTTCCCAGGACGATCAGCTTCACTCTGTTCTTCTGGCTCAGATACTTGCAGACCTCTAATCCCAGGAGCCCCAAGCCGCCGGTAATCAGGAAAGTGTCTCCTGCTTCTATGCCCGGCGCCTCGCCGGCCTGCTGCGCACTATCCGCCCTCTTGATGACTTCAACGTACCGGCGGCCATGACGCAGCGCAACCGAGTAGTCGGCAGATGGCACTTCCAGCTCTACCAGAAGTGAATCCATATCTACAGGCTCATGGCTGATGTCAATATGCCGCACATGGAAGGCACGATTCTCGTGCAGAATGGATTTCCCTATTCCGTAGAGCGTGTGGCCGAATGGGTCAGACACCGTATCCCTTGGCTGCAGAACATGGGCATTTTTTGTAATCAAGGCAAGGTCCAGATTCTTATTAAGGCTACCGGCGGCCTGCAGGGCTTTCACCAAATACAGCAGATTCATCACTGTCTGATTGAAGGCAGCCTTGAAATCCTCCAAAGAATCCGGCAGCCCGGCCCGGAAAGGCGCTGCATACAGAATTTGCTCAACGGCCCAAATATCCAGCTCCCCGCAGAGTGCGGTGAAATCTTCAACCGAATTGGATACACAATAATGCGCGGCGTTTATTTTTTGATAGGGTTTACCGATTTCTACAAGGATGCAGCCTTCTCCCCGGAGGGTCCCAAGAAGCTGAGTCTCCCATAGGGCTGTATCTGTCTCATGCACAATCAGCAGGACGTTATCACGGGCAGCCCGCGTGACTGCAGTTTGCCTGTTCTCTTCTACCCATTCAGCCGTATAATACAGTTCATCCTGGAATACCTCTTCCCCCTTGACTTCCGCCGGCCAGTATTTCGTCCGTTCCAGAACATTGCCGGGCATAGCCAGTTTTCGGCAGTTAGGGTAGAGCAGTCGCCAATCAATGCTGGCGCCCTTGATGTACAGGCGGGCAACCTGCTCCCAGAGCATTTCATTGTCTGCCTTCTTTTGCAGCAGCTCCTTAATCACTTCGTTTGCGACTTTATCCAGTGCGATTTTTTCGCCTTCTCTAATCTCCCAAGCTTCTATCAGCGATTTAGAATCCGGCACCACTTCATGGGTTTGACAACTGATGCCGGGATAATTGTTCCACAGCGATAGATCCTGTATCTCCTTAATGATCTTCAGCTTGGCCAGCAAATCTTCATAGCTGCTGAACGTAATAGCCGCCCGGCTTCTAAAATGATTGCGGAATAAGCTTGCTGTGCAGCACAGATCAGCCAGATTCACCCTGCGGTTCGTGAGCAGGAAATGTTGCAGGCTCTGCACAACCTCTAAGAGCTTCCGGCCGCTTCTAGCAGAAAAAGTCAGCAGGAATACGTTATTCTCTGCCTTTGGTTCGGATACAGGCACCGGTGGCTCTTCAAGCAAAACATGGCAATTCGTACCGCTGAATCCGAACGAGTTAATCCCTATCCGAATCGGGTGGTTCCGCTTCTCCAGCTTGCTCCGCTGATCGTTGATGAATACGGCTGAATTAACCAGGTTGATATACGGACTGGGCGTCTGAAAATGCAGCGAGGCCGGAATTTCCCCATGCTGCAGCATCAATACGGCTTTTATCAGGGAAATAATCCCGGAAGCCCCAACCAAATGGCCGATATTGGTTTTTACCGAACCCACACCGCAGAACTGCTTCTTGGAGGTGAACACTTGAAAAGCATTGATTATCGAATTCAATTCGATCGAATCTCCCAAGACCGTTCCCGTCCCGTGAGTCTCGATATAACGTATCGTTTCAGGGTTGATTTGCGCCTGCTTCCATACCTTTTTCAACAGCTCTTCCTGTGCTTCTCCATTCGGTGCGGTGATGCCTTTGGAAAGGCCGTCGTTGTTGATTCCGCTGCCTTTGATGACCGCATAAATTACATCCTTATCTGCAACTGCCTTGGACAGCGGCTTCAAAAGCACCCCACCGCAGCCTTCGCCCCAAACCGTGCCCCCTGCATCTTTGTCAAAGGCCCGAATCATTTCCTCAGCGGACTCAACTTGATCCAGTGATGCGTCTTCCTTGACGGGGGGAAAATAAAAAAGGCCGCTAATGCCGCCTACAAATGCCATATCACATTCATTTCTGCGTAAAGAATCACAAGCAAAATGAAGTCCAACCAGCCCGGAGGAGCAAGAGGTATCAAACACCACGCTTGGCCCCTTCAGGTTATAGACATAGGAGATTCTGCTTGCCAATATCCCCGGCCAGCCCCCTGTTAGACGAAAGATATCGGGTGCGGCATAGTTGCGGTACTCCGTCCCTGTTACGTGGTCCCGCCCGATAAAAACCCCGGTTTTGGAGCCAAGAATATCCTGAGTCTCATAGCCTGCATTGACTAATGTGTCATAAGCAACTTCAAGCATGATCCGTTGGTATGGCTCCATTGATAAGGCTTCCTTAGGCGAAATGCGAAACATCTCTGCATCAAAAAAACTGATCTCGTCCAAATACCCGCCTTTCTTGAAGCGCCCGCCTGTCACATGTCCGCCGGGTGCCAGGGCCTGTCCATCGCGAACCCGCTCTTCAGGAAAGGTATCTAAACAATCTCTGCCGGAATAGAGATTCTCCCAGAACTGCTCTACCCTATCAGCCTTTGGAAATCTCCCGGAGATTCCGACAACCGCAATCTCCTCGCTCTTAGGCTCATTTCCATTTTGCAGGTATGTGATGTACTCCGTCGCTTCCCTGGCAGTCAGCTTCTTGGATGCAACAAGCTCGTAGATGTACTTTTTCAATTTGTCCATCAGTTAACACCCTCGCTTTCTTGATCCTTCGGCTCTCCTACCCGTTGAATTGCAGCGGTACATTCTCCAGAAAAAGTGCCTGCAGCAGCTCGAAGTGCTCATCGGGGTCTTGAAGATACATCGAGACTTCATCGAGCAATTGCAGCTCCTCGAAATCCATATCCTCTATTCCTTTTTGGCAAATAGGAGGATAATCCCAGTATCGCAGCTCCCGTCCAAGCACAGCATGCAGATCATAACAGAGGTTGTTGCGAATATAATGCATTCCCCACGATTTTTTCACGCCAAAAAGCTGCGGGTTGATCTCTTTGTCTCTGGCCATCAGCCAGGCACCTCCGGCCAACAGGAAATCATCCCCTTGAAGATCGACAATTTCCATATCGGGGTCCACTCTGATCCAGCGCGATTCGCCTTCGTTCCACACCTCGCAAATCCAATGATCTATATATTTCAATTGATGCTCGGAGAGATACCTAGCGAATCCGACTCTGCAGCGCACGGGAACTCCCAGAGAGCGCAGCATGGAGATAAGCAGCAGCGAATGATAACGGCAGGAGAGAATCAAGCGTTCGCGGGGCAGCCGCTCATTGATAATTCCATTGGCATTGCGTTCCACCAAGGCTTCGAGCATGTCTTGAACGGTATAGAATTTCTCGTCTTCATTTTTGGTATAGGAAGTAAGCAGATGCCTTACCTTCTTCACCGTCGCCGGATGAATCAATTGACATTTAATCAATTGGCATAACCCGCTCAGATCACTTGGCAGCTCATCAAAGAGATAGCGCAGGCTGAACGGGTCTGTGTTCGGAGTATACTCCGTGTAAAATTGCAGTACCTGAGATTTATTCATTGTCCGTATACCCCCTTCTTTTTGCGCTTCGTTGCTTCATCCGCTCTCTTCCTTGATTCCGTGTGAATATTTGTTCCTGCGGCGCTTCATCCCGCTCATTCTGATCATTTCCGGTTAAATACTCGGCCAGCGCGTGAATATTTGCGTATTCGAACAGGGTGAGCAGCGGGATTTCTTTCTGGAATTCCTGCTTCAGCTTATTGTTAATCATTGCAATCTGGACGGAGTTGATGCCCATCTCAAAGAAATTGTCCAGTATACCGACAGACTCCGCTTCCAGAAGCTCCTTAAAGATGTTTACAATCCTCTCTTCAACTTCATTGCGCGGAGCCGCATAGGCTGATGTCTGCTTATTGCCCTGGGGCTGCTGCTTCAGCAGCGCCTGTACATCTATTTTTCCATTCGCAGTCAAAGGAAATTGCTCCAGCACGTTAAAAGAATACGGGATCATATACTCGGGCAGAACCTTGGCAATTTGTGCTCTGACTTCATTGACGAAGGCTGCTTGATCTGCCGAATGAAAGTCTGGAATCAGGTAGGCGCTCAAACGCTTTTCTTCTCCATCTGCTGCCAGCACAACCGCATGCCGGACCCCTTCACAACGCTGCAATTGCGCCTCCACTTCGCCCAGCTCGATGCGGTAGCCGCCCACCTTCACCTGCTGGTCCTTCCTGCCCAGGAACTCCATCCAGCCCTCCCGATGCAATACTCCGTAGTCGCCGGTCCGGTAAATGTACCCCAATTCGGGATGATGGATAAAAGAATGGCTGGTCTTCCCCGGATCATTCAGATAGCCGTTTGCCACACCGCTTCCCCCGATGAACAACTCGCCGGGCACTTCAAGCGGGCAATAGTCCAACTGCCCGTTGAGGACATACAATTGCTGGTTGGCTAACGGCCGGCCATAGGGAATGCTTGTCCACTGCGGCATTACCTCATCTATTGGATAATAGATGGACCATATGGACGCTTCCGTTGCACCTCCACAACTGATCAGCCTGGCTGCAGGGAACAACTGCTTGACGGTCTCCGGCAAATGAAGGGGAATCCAGTCCCCGCTCAGCAGCACCAGCCGTAAATCAAAGCTGCTCCGAGACATGCCCTGCGCCCTTATTTCTGCCCCCACCCGGTCCATGATTGCGGGAACAGAATTCCAGATGGTGATCTTACCGGCTGACAAGGTAGCGGCTAGCTGCCCGATATCCTTCTGATCCTTCACCAATACAAGCGTTGCCCCCGCAGCAAATGCTCCAAAAATATCATAAACAGACAGATCAAAGCAAAGCGAAGAGATGCCCAATATCCGGTCCCCAGCATTCACCTGGAATTTCTGATTGATATCCAGCACCGTATTGCATGCAGCCTTATGGCTAATCATCACGCCTTTGGGATGTCCTGTGCTTCCTGAGGTATAAATTACGTAAGCCAGGCTTTCCGGCAGATGGGCGCTGTGCTGTAGCTCCGCCGGCTGCTGCCCTCTATGGTTTTGCCCGTAATCATGCGCCTCCAGAACAAGCTTGCACTGACTGTGGTTTCGAATATAATCCACCCGTTCCTGCGGGTATTCGGGATCAATCGGCACGTAGGCAGCACCGCTTTTTAGGATGCCTAACAGATTGACAAAGGTGGTGATTTCCTTCTTGGCAATTACTCCAACCCTATCACCGGGGCTTACCCCAAGGCTCTGCAGGTAACCGGCGACCTTGTTCGCGCGCTCATCAAGCTCTTTGTAAGTAATGCTTGCCTCAGCAGCTTCAATGGCTGCCGCATATGGGGTTTGGTGAGCGGCTTCCTCCAAAAGCCCATGCAAGGTCCTGCTGGGAATCGGCGCTTCTGTATGATTATAGGCTTGAATGCTGGCATAGTCAGACGCCGGGATAGCCGGAAAGTCCATTTCCTCACGGGAATGCAATATAGCCTCGATTCTTGAAAGATATTGCTCAAACATGGCATCCATCAGGGCTGGATCAAACAGTTCGCTGATATAGTCCCAATTAATGATCATTTTCCCATGAATCAGCGCCACCTGGTTATCGAGATAGACCTGGGACGTTTGCGTGATTCCGCCAGTGCTCTGCTTTCCGTCAGAGGCATCGCCCTGTTCCCCGTCTGCTTCCCCGCCGTATTCACCATTTTCAAACAATGCGCTTGTGAACACAATCGGCATCAGCGCCTTGTTCCCCAGCTCTCTCCTTTTGCTGATTTCCCGCATCACATCAATACCGTCGAAATGGCGATGGGCCAATGCTTCCATCAGCACCCGCTGAACGTTGCCCGCTTTCTCCCAGAAGGAATCCCCGGGATTCATGCGCACCTCCAGCAACAAGAGAGAGGTGAAGTCGCCGATCAGCTTGTCCACATCAGAATGCAAGGGCAGCCGGTTAAACAGTGTCAGATTCAATCCAAACTCAAGCTGATTGCTCCAATTCGCCAACACTTCCGCATAGACGGTGCATAACACCGCCGAGGGGGTCAAATTATGGTTTTGCGAAATTTGTTTGAGTTGCCGCCAATGCCGGTGCGAATATTGCTTCGACTTCCGCTTGAAATAAGGATTTTTTACGTGCTGCGGTTGTGTCAGCAGAGGGAGGCTGGGTGCCAAAGAGAACTCATCCACTTTGTGCATCCAATACTCCTTGTCTTCCAGATACCACTTGGTGGTTTTCATCTGCTGGTAACCTACAATGTAATCCCGGAAGGTAATGGACAGTTCATCCAGCGGTAATGAGAGGTCAGCATACAGCGCCAGGAGTTCATTCTGCAGGATCTCCAGACTGTAGGCATCCATAATCAGCAGATCAAAGCTGACGCACAGCAGGCTCTCCTCCCCGGAAGAGTGAAATGCCACGATTTCAAACAACGGCCATACCTTCGGATTGAAGATATGATGAGACATTCGCTCTCTTTCTTTATCCATTCTCTCGTCTTTGGCTTCTTCAGTGTATCCGCTCAGATCGTATTCACGAATATGGTATTCCGGCACTTCGGGCAGAATCTGCTGTGTGGCGTCCGGCAAATACACAGTGTGGAGCGCGGGATGTCTTCGAATCAGGATATTGAGGCATTGGTTCAGCCGGCGAATGTCCAGCTCCGTGGCAATTTCCAGATACGAGTGGGTCGAAACGCCGCCCAATTCAAAATGGCTGCTTCTGCCCAGGTAATAGGCCATTTGCACATTGGTTAATGGAAACGGTTCGTGCCGGTTGGCAGGATCTGCGGCAATGAACGGCAACTCCTGCTCCCGCTCCTCATCTATAGCCTCTTTGATGAAACCCGCTATCCTCTCTATCGTTTGCTGTTCAATAAAATGAGTAAACTGAAAGGACACCGGGAACCATTTGTTGATCTCATATACGAGCTGCATGATTTGAATCGAATTTCCGCCCATTTCAAAAAATCCATCCTGCACACCCACATCCTCAATACGCATTACTTTCCGCCAAATTTCATGAAGTTTCGTCTCCACCTCACCCTGCGGCTTGCGTGCTTCGCTTGGTTGAACCAGCGTACCCGTTACAGGCGGCAGCGCCTTCACGTCGAGCTTGCCGCTAATCATGAGCGGAATTTTGTCGATCTGCATAAAATGCTGCGGAATCATGTAGACAGGCAAAAATGTCTGCAAATGCTCCCGGAGCTCCCGGCCCGAAACGGTGTGGGCTGTTGTATAATACGCAACCAGTATTGGTTCCTCTTGGGCATCCTGCCGGGCACAGACCACAGACTTTTCGATTGCCGGATGAGTATCGAGCTGCTTCTCGATTTCCGCCAGCTCCATGCGGTAGCCGCGGATTTTCACCTGAAGGTCTGCTCTTCCCAAATATTCAATGACCCCCTCCTCCGTCCACTTGGCTATATCTCCCGTACAATAGATTTGTTCACCCGGACGGTACGGATTCCCAATGAACCTCTGGTCGGTCAGCTCCGGGTTGTTCTGATACCCCCGCACAACACCGTGACCGCCGATATACAAGAGGCCGGGAACGCCTATGGGCTGCAGCAGAAGCTCGTCATTGAGGATATAAATTTGTGTATTCCTGATCGGTTTCCCTATATTTACGGGACCTGTCGTCACCTCTTGTGCCGTTGACCAAACCGTGGTTTCCGTTGGACCATAAAGATTAAATATCCGGCTGCTGTTCATAATCCTTCTTGCCTGCTCTACCAAGGCCTGTGGCAAAGGCTCCCCTCCGACAAGCAAGTAACGCAGGGAGCTTAGCGCCTTCGCCGGCTCTGAATCAGACAGCAGAAGCTTCAGACGCGACGGCGTGGTCTGCATAACGCTGATCTCCGCCTGTCTTACCAAGGTGAGCAATTCGTGTACATCTGTTTGCTGAAGCTCATCGGCAATGACCACCGGGTACCCGGCTAGCAGAGGCAGGATGCTCTCCACCCAGAAAATATCGAATGAGACCGTTGTCAAACACAAAAATGTCTCATCTTTCCCCAAAGACAGCCTATCCAGCATCGCTGATAAAAAATTCATTAAGGAGCGGTGCTCCACCAGAATCCCTTTCGGCAAGCCGGTAGTTCCCGAAGTATACATGCAGTAAGCCAGATCGCGGCTGCTGTGTTCCGTCGGTAAAGGTAGGGGAACACCCTGCCCACTCTCCAAGCTGCGCATGTCCATGACAACACGATTTCCCTGGTTCTCTACAGAGGTGTTGGTCAGGATAACTTGAACCCGGGAGTCATCCAGCATATAAGCAATTCTATTTGCCGGAAGGCCCGGATCAATAGGCAAATACGCCCCGCCGGCCTGCAATATGGCTAGTATTCCTACGATCATGTCAACCGAACGTGTTGTAAGGAGTGCAACGATCTGGTCGGGGCCGACTCCTTGTGCCTGCAAAGCATATGCCGCTTGTTTCGCCCGAAGATCCAGCTCGGCATACGTGATGCTCTGGTTGCGGAATGTGACAGCCACTTTGTGCGGATGCTCTTTCACCCTGTCTGCAAAAATCCGATGAACGGTCAGTTGCTCCGGATACTCACCCGCAGTCTGATTGAACTGGTGAAGCAGCCGGTCCACCTCCTGATCATCGAGCAGATGAATGGTACCCAGCCTCTGTGAGGGATGTTTCAGCACTTCCTGAAGGATTGTACGGAAATATCGGATAAAGCGCATAACCGTTTCTCTTTTGAACAAATCCGTAGCATACTCCAAAGTGAAAACAAGCTCGCCTGCCCGCTCCTCGCCGTCCAGTGTCAGATCAAAGCGCGACGTTGTTGTCTTGTAGGGATAAGGCTCTATTTGCAGCTCATTCAGATGGACCTGACCGGCTTCCCGCTGTTGTACATTGGCATTTTGAAAAGCAAACATCACATCAAACAAGGGATTCCGTCCGAAATCACGGGGAATCTGAAGCCGGCTGACAAGATCCTCAAACGGGTAATCCTGGTGCTCCAGCGCATTGGAAATATTCGTTTTCAGGGCCAGCAGAAATTCTGCAAATGTCAGCTCTTTGGAAACCCGGCTTCTAACCGGAAGAGTATTGACAAACATGCCGATTACATGCTCGATATCGCTGTGATTTCTTCCCGAGGTGGGCATTCCTGCAATGACTTCCTCCTGGTCGCTAAGCTTAGCCAGCAGGATATTCCAAACCGCAAACAACACCATATACAGCGTCGCTTCCTGTTGTGCTGCCAGCTCTTTAATTTCCTGTACCTGCTCTTTCGGGATGCTGAACATCTCCGCGGACCCCCGGTAGGTCTTGAATGCCGGACGTGAAAAGTCTGCCGGTAAATGAAGCAGCGGGATTTCCCCGGAGAACGTTTCCAGCCAATAGCCCTCGGCGGCTTCATTGTTGACATTCGCTCCATCATTCCGCCATTCCGCGTAATCCTTGTATTGTATAGTTAATGGCGGCAAGGCGCCGATGCTCCCGTCATTTTGATACAGGGCGGTGAACTCGTCGATCAGGATGGCATTGGAGGTCCCGTCCGTGATGATATGATGAATGTTGAACACAATAAGATGCTGGTGTTCATTTTCCTTAAACACACCAACCCTCCACAACGGCGCTGCCGCCAAGTCAAAAGCCTGTATCCATGCCTCGATGTGCTTGTCATTGACCGTTTCATGGATTGCCACAGTGTCAAGGGCTAGCTGAACCTCCTCCTCAATCCATTGAACCCATTCCCCGTCGATTCTCCGGAAGCAGGTTCGCAAGCTCTCATGTCTGCGCATCAACTGATTCAAGCAATCCTCCAATTTCCCGTAGTTCAAGGGCCCCTTTACTCGCAGCGCAATGATATTGTTGTACTGTTTATTTGCCTTCTCCATTTGGCTCAGGAAATAGAGTCTTTTCTGTCCCGGAGTCAACGGATAGCCCTCTCTTTGGGGTGCGCGTTTGATCTGTGCATAATTCGTCTGGTTGGCTTCTTGGAGGACCCGGGTGATTTCACGGATTGTTGGCTTGTGGAAAAATGCAGGGAGCGGAAGCTTGACTCCAAGTCTTTTGAAGACCAGTGAAATAATGGTGATCGCTTTCAGCGAATCCCCGCCCACGGCGAAGAAATCCTCGTCGATGCCGATTGCCGCAATCCCCAAAACGGTACTCCAGATCCCGGCAATCTGCTGCTGCAGCTCGGCTTCCGTAAGCGTGCTGCTGCCTGCTGCTACTGTTCCGGCTTCCGTTGCATGGGCAGCAGCCTCCTGCTCCAAGATAGCCTCTACGCTGATGTTGTTGCTCTCCTCCATCAATGCCGGCAAATCGAGCGCAGAAACGATTACCCGGTTCATCTGGTTCTCCATGATATACCGGAATACGTTCACCCCTTGCTCAGTCGTGATGGCCTCAGCTTCAAACTGAAGGTCGTTGACCTCCTTGTGCAGACCCCGGCTCTTCTCCATCGCTTTTACGGACATTCCGGCTTCCGCCCAGTCGTTCCAGTTAATCGTGGCTGTAAAGCCTTCCCGGTGCTGTAGGCGGTAGTGTGCAAAGGCATCCAAAAATTCATTTGCGGCATTGTATCCCACTTGTCCGAATTTGCGGCCGTAGATATAGTTGCCGATAGATGAAAATAAAACAAAAAAGTCCAGCTTGCGGCTGCGGAAAAGCGTATCCAGAACGATGGTCCCTGTAACCTTGGGCAGCAGCACCTCTTCGGTCATCGCTTGGGTTCTTCGCTGGATGACTCCCGCATAATCGGCAACGCCAGCCGTGTGCAGGACACCGGTGATTGGACCCAGCCGCGCTTCCGCTTGGGCGATCACCTGCTGCATGGCGCTGAAATCTGAGATATCGGCACTGTGTACCTCGATCACCGCTCCCCCCGCTTCCAGCGCTAGAATGGTTCGAATAATCCGGGTTACTTCTGCGTTATCTGACCGGTTCACCCACTGGGCCCAATCCTTTTTCGGCGGAAAAGCAGAACGGCCCACCAGAACCAGGCGGGCTGAATACTGCTTGGCTAAATACTCCGCCAGCGCCAAGCCCATTCCTCCCAGCCCCCCGGTAATCATACAGACAAGACTGCTCTTGATAAGCGAAATCTTGTCCGGGCTGGCCAGCAAAAGCGGCTTATGGATTGTTTCAATCCACCGGCTTTTACCGCGATATGCGACCTGCTTGTTCGGCAAATCAAACTTTAATTCCCGGAGCAAATGCCGGGCCTGTTCTTTTTTTTGCGAATCATTATCTTCCGTCAGCGGGAAATCCACATGGCACACCTTGATATTGGGATACTCATAAGGAATGATTTTGCCCGCACCCAGCAGCAGCCCTTTCATCGGGCACAGCATTTCTTCTTGAGTTATTGAATATAGCCCATTCGAAACAATCTGCAGAAGCACCTCTTGAGTAACAGCCGCAGAACCAACAAATTGGACCAGACGCAAAATATGATGCAAAAACAATTGCTGGCCGATTTCAATATTGGCTAGCTCCGGCTCCAACATAGAGGTGACCGGCCAGAGATAACAGATGTAATCAGGAACCGTATCCATACTACGATACAGCCGTTCCATCTCTTCGCTGTGCAGTGGATTCACTCTGTAGTGATCTGCCGTCATTTGCCGGTAATGCTCATCTTGTTCAACAATAACGCAGCGGATCTGTTGTTGCTTGAGCAGATTGCTGAGCGCTTCTCCCAGGCCGGTCGAATCACTGAAAAGGAGCCAGACTGCATCGCTGGAGAGCATTCGGCCCTCATAGTTAGGAAGAGCGGCGCTTTCCCAGGCAGGTACATACAACCATTTGCCGATGTCGTCACTTCTTGCCGGGGGGCAGCTCCCGGATCGGGAAGAATTGAGAAGATGCTTCCGGTTAAGCAGCGCTGTATCTACCGGGAACTCCTGACGGTCAAAGGCATAAGCGGGCAAGGAGAGTCGGTTGCGCTGCTCGTATTGATATAATTCCCGCCACTTGATGTCCTTGCCGTATAGCCACATTGAACCTACAGCAGTCATAAGAGAGTAGCTGTTCAGCTTGTCCAGGGCGATAATTTGCGGCTTAGTAGTCTGCATGTCCAAGAATGGCTCTGCCTCATCCCCTGCACCTAGCACCAGCCAAATCTCCTCCCGCCGGGCAGCCCTGCGCTCAGTCTTGGGGTGCTGCGTCCCGCAATCATCCGAACTCAACAGAAAGGAACGCATAGCCTCTTCAAGCGGAAGTTCTCCCGCCAGGCAGGCGGCCAGCCATTGACTGCTCCCCTTCCCGATTACAGCTTCCGGTTGCAATCCCCATTCGATGAACAATTTCCCTGCCGCATAATAGCTGCCGAACGCGAGAACCGCATGGTACTCGTCTTTCCACAGGTCCTCCTGCTTTATCGCAGCTTCGCCCGGAATAAGCCGGTTAATGATTCCCAGAACCTGATCCATCCAGCGGCGGGCACCCGGCTCCTCCTGATACCATTGCTCAAGCTCATCAAGCTCGCTCTTGCTCCATGTCCGCTGCTCAAAGTCAGGAATCACAAAAATCACCGGAGAGCTCTCCCATCCTGCGGTGCCTTCCCTAGTTGCCGTTTCAGTGAATTGAAGGACCCGGCAGCTCTTCCGGTTGACAAGGACCAGCTCGCGTATGGGAAAATGCTTTCTGCCCACTTGCAGTGTATATGCAATATCTTCGAGCCGGCTTTGTTCCGCTTTGGAGTACCGCTCCAGCTCCTTTTTGATCCCCGCCAAAGCCGACGTTGTTTTCGCTGATACGGGAAGCAACTGCCACTCCCGCCCAGCGGAGGATTCCCGCAGAGGCGGTGCTTGCTCGACAATGATATGGGCGTTGGTTCCACCAATGCCGAACGCGCTGACCCCGGCCCGCAAAGGCCCGTTTTGGACGGGCCATTCTGTCAGCCGGTCATTAATATAGAAGCCCTTTTCAATGACATTCAACACCGGATTCGGCGTTTGAAAATGCAGCGTTGGAGGCAGCAGATTATGTTTCAGCGCCAGAACTGTCTTGATAAAGGACGCGATGCCTGCTGCGCTATCCAGATGTCCAATGTTGGTTTTGACTGAGCCGAGCGCACAGGTATGCCTTCTCTCCGGGTTATAGCCCAGCTCCAGGGCCTCCAGTTCAATCGGATCGCCCAGCGGCGTCCCTGTCCCGTGACATTCGATGTAATCAATGCTGTCCGGCGGGACCTCAGCCAGCTTGAGCGCTGTCCGAATAACCTCTGCCTGTCCGAGGGTGCTGGGGGCTGTAAATCCCGTTTTGTGATGACCGTCATTATTCACTGCGGAGCCTTTGATCACCGCATAGATCTGATCACGGTCATCAAGGGCGTCCTGCAGACGCTTCAGGACCACTACGCCCGCCCCATCTCCCCCCACGATCCCCTTTCCGTCTTCGTCAAACGCCCGGCATTTCCCGTCCGGGGATAAGATCATTCCCTCCTGATATTCATAACCGCTTTTCTCAGGCAGGGTGACCGTGACCCCGCCGGCCAAGGCAACATCGCACTCGCCGTTCAGCAGCGACTGCGCTGCCATATGCACAGCGACGAGAGAGGTGGAGCATGCCGTATAAATTGACAGGGCCGGGCCTTTGAGATTTAATTTGTGCGCGATCCGCAAGCTTAAATAGTCTTTATCCAGCAGTTGAGAGGCGGCCCAATGCCCTATAACCTCGCTTTTGCCGGACAACCCCATAAGCCCTTCCCACATATGATTCGGAGATGCCCCCGCGAACAGCCCGACAAGCTGCTGATCCGCCTCCGCCGCATAGCCGGCATCCTCCAGAGCCGCCCAAATACACTCATGGAACACTTTCATTTGCGGGTCCATCAGCTCTGCTTCCAGAGGCGTATAGTCAAAAAAACGGGCGTCAAAACAATTGCCTGCTTCCAGATAGCCCTTTGCCTTGACGTACTCTGCCTTAGCGGCTACATCCGGATCTACTCCGGCGGCAATCAATTCCGGTTCACTGAAGGTCCGAACCGAATGAACGCCGTTCTTTAGATTGTCCCAGTATTCTGAAATCGTGCTTGCTCCCGGAAACCGGCCGGCAAGGCCAATTACTGCAATTTCCAAACCATTGTAATTTTGCACGGTATCATCCCTACTTTTTCAACAGACGTAATTTTTGCCTTCTTGCCCGCTTGCCTTCCTCGATGGAAGCTTCTCTTGAATCGGCATTCAGTTCCGTCACAGGACTGTCCGCCTTGAGCATCTTAGCCAGCATACTTATCGTTGGATAGGTGAATAAAGTGACAACCGGCACCTCTTGCCCCAATGCCTCGGACAGGGCTTTGCTGATTGTGATTGCATCAAACGACGTTCCTCCCAGATCGAAGATGGTCGAATGCACCCCAATGTGATCCATTCTGAGAACGCTTTTCCAAATCTCCGCAATCATGTGCTCCATTGCTGTGCTTGGCGGAGTCAACGCCGCTTCGGCCTGCTGCTTAAGCTCGAGGGCATTAAGCTTGCCGTAGTCCACTTTTCCATTGAGTGTCAACGGGATCTTTGAAATGGGCAGCAGGATGGAAGGGATCATATAACCGCTTAAACGCGTTTGCAGATACTGCCTGATTTCCACGGGATCAAAAGCATCCTCGCGCCCCTCTTTTATTACAATGTAGGCAACCAGGATGTGGTTCTTTGGCTCGATCTCCCGTGCCGACACCACCGCTTCCTTGATGGAATCTGCCGTCAGGAGATGGGCGGAGATTTCGTCCAGTTCAATGCGGAACCCTCTTATCTTCACCTGGTTGTCGCTGCGCCCTGCATACTCTATTTCACCGCCCGGCAGATATCTGCCGAGATCGCCGGTCTGGTAGAGACGTATCGAGCGCTCCCCAATCCTGCAGGTTCGAAATCTTTCTCCGGTCCATTCCTCCCGATGGATATAACCGCGCGCAACCCCTTCGCCGCCAACCCATATTTCTCCGACAGTGCCAATAGGGACTTGCTCATGCTGCTGATTGAAGATATAGACCTCTACGGTGGAAAAAGGCACCCCGATGTTGTTCTGATTTGATTGGATCTGCTCTGCCCCGATTTCTTTAAACGTCGTATGCACCGTCGTTTCGGTAATCCCATACATGTTGATGATCCGGGTGCCGGGATATTTCACTCTCCAAGCCTCCAGCTTCCCCGGCTGCAAAGCCTCTCCGCCAAGAATCACATAACGCAAACGCAGCTTCTCCCCGGTATCTGCCAGCTCTTCCTGAATGAATTGGTAGAAGGAGGAGGGCGTCTGGTTGAATACGGTTACGTGCTCATTTCGAAGCTGCTGCACAACATACCGATAATCTGTCTTGAGCAGCGCAGGAATCAGCAGCAGCTTGCCGCCATGCAGCAACGCGCCGAAAATTTCCCAAACGGAAAAATCAAAACCAAACGAATGAAAAAGGCTCCATGTATCCTGACAGGTGAAATCAAACCTGTTATTATCGTGAAAAAATAACCGGACTACATTTCTGTGTTCGATCATGACACCTTTGGGGTTTCCTGTAGTGCCGGATGTATAGATGATATAAGCCAAATCGTTAGGATGAATGACAGGCTCCAAGTTGGTGCCCGGATACTGCTCCAGCCCGGGGTCATTGAGAAAAACCACCTCACAGTCCCCGCCGGTCCCTGGCGGTAAGGAAAGCGATTGAACCGTTAGTATCTGCCTGGTCCGGCTGTCTTTCAGGATATAGTCCATCCTCTGCGCCGGCAGGTCCGGGTCGATGGGCAAATACGCGCCTCCCGCCTTAAGGACCGCCAGAATGCCAATAATCATTTCCAGAGAAGGCGGCAGGATCAAGGCTACCACCGATTCGGCCGTTACACCAAGCCGGCGCAAATGATAGGCCGCTTGATTCGATTTGCGGTTCAGCTCTTGGTAGGACAAGCGCTCATTGGCAATTACGACTGCCGTATGCTGCGGATATTTAAAAGCACATTCCTCAAAGAGGGAAGGAATCGTCGCTTCTTCCGGGAAGCCCGCAGATGTCGCATTGCTGCGTTCGATAATTCGCCGGTCCCTCTCTGTCAGAATCGAAAGCTCCTGCACAGAGCGGTGCAAGTCTGCAAGCGACCGCTCCAGCAGCACATGGAAGTGCTCCAGCAATTGGCGAACCGTATCGGTACTGTAGACCGAAGCATTGAAGCTGATCTTCCCCTGGAGCACGCTCTCCTCCCTTTCGACGATCAATGTGAAATTGGACAGCGCTCCGGTTAGATACTGCTCGTCCTGGATGTTGCCCACTATCACGGATACATCCAAAAAACCGGGTTCTAAGCCTGCCTGCTTCAGCATTAGCTCAAACGGATAGTTCTGGTGCCGGGCGGCTTCGGAAACCGTCTGCTTCATCAAGGAGATCAAATCAATCATCCGCATGTCGTTGTGAATCTGTACGCGAACCGGGAGAACCGTATTAATGAAATCCTCATCGCTATGCTGCCTGTAGATGCTTGTGCCAAGCACGATATCCGTCTGTCCCGAATATTTGAACAGCCACACGGAAGTGAACGCGAGCAGCAGCACATGCAATCGGGCATCGGAGTAATTGCTGATGTGCACCAGCTTGCCGGCATGGGCGGGGTCCAGTGAAAAGGGTATTGTCTCTATATGGCGTTCCCGATGAAGATCTTTAGGCTGTTCGCAGGGGAAGCAGCTCTTATCAGGCAGGCCATCCAGCTTGTGCAGCCAGTATTGATGCTCCTTCTTGTACACATCATTCAAATACGGCACATTTGCGAAGAAATTGCCTTTCACGATACCCCACTCCTTAGCAGTTGATTGACTGTTCAAAATGCAAAATCATTCCCGTCATCAAGCAAATTCAGCGCTTCCGTCTGAACGAGACCCGAATCCAGCATAATTTCTTTGACAAGGATATCCGGGTTCCCGGCAACCTGCCCGGCAATATCCAGCAAGTGCCGGCACATGGTTGTGATCGTCCTGCGGGCAAATAAATCCGTCGAATACTCCATACGCAGCTCTATCCTGTCGCCATAATCGTACACCCATAAGGTCAAGTCGAATTTGGACGACGGGTTGCGGAACGGATACACCTGCAGCCTTACCCGATCCATAACCGCCTCGGCGGGCGCAACCTCGGGCAGCACCAGCATTACATTGAATAAGGGATTCTCACTTAATTGACGGCTCCACCCCAGTGCTTCGACCAACAGCTCAAATTGTACATCCTGATTTTCAAAGATCTGCAAGCTCTGTGCTTTGACCTCTGTCAACAACTGCTCAAACGATGCTTTGCGGTTGATGCGGGAACGGAAAGGCAGCACATTGGCAAACATGCCGACCATGTCCACCAGATCCGCATGATTTCTTCCTGCAAGACTGGCCCCGATCATGACTTCATCCTGGCCGGTGTATTTTTGCAGCAGGACACTGAAGAGGGCCATCATATTCATGAATAATGTGGTGGTATTGTCTTTCATTCCTTGCTTCAGCCGGGCTGTCACGGTTTCATCCAAAGTACAAGTATAAATATCGCCCTGGCAGCTCAGCATGGCAGGCCGCGGGTAATCGGCGGGAAGCTGTAATTCCGGCAGTTCTCCCGATAATTGCTGAAGCCAATACTCGGTCTGCTTGTCGAATTCTCCGCGTCTGATCCGTTCGTTCTGCCAGCCCACGAAGTCAACATATTCCAAGGCGATCGGCTTTAGCTGTTCGGCTTGACCGTTATATATGTGGATAAGCTCACTCTTGAGAAGCTCAACCGAGAGGTTATCGACAATGATATGGTGAATATCAAACAGCCACACATACTTGTGTGCACCGCAGCGAACCAGCTTTACACGCAATAAAGGAGCCGAACGCAAATCAAACGGCTGCATAAACTGTTCAATTACCGGATCGACCTCCTCCTCCTTTACAGTCACATGCTCCACTTGAAGCCCGGCATGGTCATGGATGATCTGGACAATCTCTCCGTTAATGACATCAAAGCTTGTCCGCAGCACCGCATGCCTATGGATTAATTGGTCGAACGCATTTTGTAATTTATCCAGATCAAGCTCCCCTTCAACCCGTATAGTCTCCAGGATGTTGTATGCAATGCTGTCCGGCTGAAGCTGCTGTTGAAAATACAACCGTTTTTGCGCCGAGGACAAGGGATAATGAGCCTCAGGCGCTGCTTTTTGAATGGCGGCATATTCTTTGGCAGTTGTAGGATAGGCCGCCCGGATATGCTGTGCAAGCGCATTCAGCACAGTGGTATGAAAGAAGACCGAAACCGGAATCTTGATGCCGATCGCCTGATAGATCCTCTCTGCGACCGTTAGCACCTTCAGCGAATCCCCGCCCAAATCAAAAAAATCATCTTCCCTGGAAATTTGCTCATGCCCAAGAACACTTTGCCAAATGCTGCTGATTACATCTTCTAACTCCTGGACGGACAAATTTACCTCTGAAGCCCGCACCATGTCGCCCGCAGAGCTGCCGCTGCTGTCTTCATACAGATTTACCTTCTCATTTCTGTAGGCTTCTACCCGGGTAAGCAAATCAACTGCAGATACCATCACCTGTGGATAGGCTGTCGATAAAGCGGCCTCCAGAATCATCAGCCCTTCCTCAGGAGTCAGCGAACCCGAATTGCCGTCGAAAGCTGCCGCTGCCTCCCGGACTGCAGTTGTTTTATCGGCAGCCCTGCCTCGCCCGCTGATCTGCCCATCCGTGACGGCTGTAACCTGATAGCCCTCGATTTCAATGATCCCTTTGCCGTGTTCATCCATAACCGTCAGATCAAACTCCAGAATTTTGTTTCCAAAAGAATGTTCTGTCCGGTGACGGATATAACTGTATACTTTTCCCGGCAGCTTCCCGTGGACCGTAATGTTTCTGTAGCCGAACGGAACATACTGGCCGGCTCCGGTGTGTGCAAGCCCCATGTGCACCAGCGCCACATCAAGGATAGCCGGGTGAAGCCTATAAGCAGCCAGATCTCCCGCGAACGCTTGCGGAAGTTCAATCCAGGACAATCCCTCCTGCTGAGAGAATCCTCCCCAGCAGTAGCTGTCCCACCGGGGACCGTACCGGAATTTGCTGTCCCGCCGGTTGTTGTAATGCTCTCTGCCATAACGGCTATCCCCGCAGGCATTGCGGATAACATCCATTTCATAGTCCTGGGGCTTGAGATTATCGGCGCCGACGCGGCCACGTGCGTGAAGCACCCACCTGCCCTTGGGAGCCTCGGAGTAACTTTCAATTGTAAACTGATAGCCCTCCATGTCCCGGGTAATGACCGTTCGGACCGGAACATCTGTATTCTCCGCTACTGCCAGCGGGGTCAAGAAGAAGACATCGCGGATCATCACGGCCGCCCCGGGATTCGAGGCCACTGATTGATAGGCTGCACAGGCCATTTCCAGATAACATGTTCCCGGCAGCACGGCCTGGTCCGCAATGCGGTGTTCGTCCAAGACCCAATCCCTGCCGGTATGGAAATAAGAAAGAAACGTAGTACGTCCTGTACTTTCTGTTACGGAGTATCTAAACAACGGATGCTCTTCGGGCTGATAGGCAATTCCCGGGGCAGAGCTGGTTGGACGGGAGTGTGCCGACAGGCTGGCCATCCCGGTGTTTTTCCACATATCCCAGTTGATCGCCTGGGTGAAATACCCCCTTCCCGTGTTAGCCTTTGCAAAGGCATCCAAAAAAGAATTGGCGGCGCTGTACGCCACTTGCGCAGGTGGAGCGAGCAGCGCGCTTAAAGAAGAGAAAAGCAGCAGAAAATCGACCGGGCGGGGCAGCTCCTCAATTGCTTTTTGCAAGACCCGGGTTCCATAAATTTTGGTTCCAAAAACCGCTTCGCACATCTCCTTGCTTCTCCGCTGAATGACAGCTCCGTCCGGAACACCGGCAGCATGGATAATCCCGTTAATGGCCCCGTAGCGCTCAAGGATCTGCCTAAAAACGGCACTGACCTGAGCTGCATCCGTAATATCCGCCTGCACCAAATACAATCCGCTTGCCGCTGCTTTGATTTCCCGCAAGCCGGCAATTTTTGTGCTCACCGGATCATCCCCGTTATGGATTGCATACCACCTGTCCCACTCCTCCTCGGGAAGAAACTGCGACCGGTTGATCAAGACCACACGGGCCTGATACCGCTCCGCCAAAAACTTGGCTACGTATAGCCCGATGCCTCCAAGACCTCCGGTGATAACGTATACCCCTCCAACCGTTAAGCGCTTGGAAACTGTATTCAGCGGAGCTGTTAGGCGCACCTGCTTGAAGGTAGGCTCCCATATATAGATATTCCGAAGCGCGATCCAGTCGGCACGGCGGTTATCTTCCGGCTCGGACAGGATGCGGCAAAGGATATGATGGTCGTATTGATCGGTGTCAATCAGCCTGCATGTAATGTTCTCATACTCTTTGGCGATGACACGAAGCGGCCCTAACAGTGTGGCCTTTGCAGGGACGACCGTCTCGTTCCCGATTACTTCAGCCACCTGGTTGGCAACGATATCAATAGTTATTGGCTGCCGGAGCTGAAGCTCGCCAACCGCTCTGGCAATGTTCAATAAGGTATAGTACCCAAGGCGGTTGCATTCTTCCGCTTCCGGTAATTGTTCGTAGGCGGCAGCCTGTGGATGCATACACCAAAAATGCACAATCCTGACCGGCCCGTCCCCCCACTTAGCAAGTGTATCCAGCAGTTGCGTTAAGTCGTCCTTATTTTCCGGATTGATCTCAAATGACAGCTTATTTTGTTTGAAGGTTTCACCGGCCTCAACCCGGGCAACGGTCTGCCCCATTTGTTCAAGCTGCTCAATGCATTGGGCTACAAACGGCTCCGGTGTGGCAAAAACTGCGAATAAGCCTTGCTGCTGCTCCCTAGCCCCGGGTATGTGTTCAGAACGTATCCATGTGGGAACATACAGCCATTCTTCCTTGCTTTTCTTGCCCATTCGGGCATCTTGACGCTTCCAGCTATGCTGGAACTGCTTGATCTGCTGCGTATCCACCCAGTATCTTTTCCGGGTAAAGGGATAGGTTGGCAGTGTCAATCGAGACGGGTTTTGATGCTTAGCAAGCTCATCCCAATTGAGCGGATAGCCGTGTGCCCATATGCAGCCGACAGCATCAAGGAGATCCGGCTCTCCTTTTATAAGGCACATAGGCCCGGACGGGCCGGAGGGTTCACCGCCTGCACCGAAGTCAAGAACCAGACGCTGATCATCTTCTTCCGCCTTTGCGGGCAAGCTCTTACCGTCATCATCTGCACCCAATGGATTGACCCAATAATCCGGGAGCGTCACATCATTCACTGTATTACTTCCGGCATCTGCAGAGAGCAGCGGAATCGAAGGCACAGACAAGGCAACCGAATCAAATGCCTCGTAAAACTCGGACTGAAGGGCCTCCAGCAAAAACAAATTCCCTTTGCTCCCCCGCCATTCCTCCAGCAGCCGGTCTCTTTTCCCAATGAGCATCAGCGCTTCCCCTAAGGTAAAAACACCGGCTAGGCAGCCCGCCACATACGTCCCGATTCCGGTTCCCATAAGCGCGGTTGGCTTCACACCCACACGCAGCAGCCATTTGGCCAAGGCCAATTGGAGGAGAAAGACCGGCGTTTGTCCCGCTTCCCCATCGTTCCCGGCCGATAAAAGCCCGGCACGCGCAACGCCTCTCAGCTCGCTCGCCTGAAGCAAGAGTTCTTCCATCTCTTCACGGCAATACGGATTGCGCAAGCAAACGCGGTAAAGCTGAGCCGCCTCTCTGGGGTCTATCCCGCCAAACCTAAAGTATACAGGCTTCAATTCTTTTTTCGGATCCATCCAGAGGCCTTGCGGTGCCTTCATTCTTAATGCCGCACAACCGGCAAGCAGTCCCTTGCAGGATACATATTGACGGTAGGAAAAGTGCTCGCGGCCCCGTTGCAGCGTATACGCAATATCCGCAATATCCTTCCCTGGATTCTTCCGCACATCTTGTACAAACGCTTCAATGGACTCCTCCAGCGCTTCCCTGGTTTTGGCTGAAAAAACCAGCAGCCGCTGCTGTTCTTCCTCCTGCTTGGCGCTCCGAACTGATGGAGCTTCCTCCAAAACGATATGCGCGTTGGTTCCGCCGACACCAAATGAACTTACCCCTGCCCGGCGCAGTCCTGAACCGCTCTCCCATTCTCTCAGCCGGTCTACCAGATAAAAGGGGCTGTCTTCCAGCATGAGGTGCTGATTGGGATTCGCAAAATGCAAGGTTGGCAGCAGGCATTTATTGTGCAGGGCCAGCACCGCCTTTATAAGCCCGGCTATTCCAGCCGCGCTGTCGAGATGGCCAATGTTGGTTTTGACGGAGCCTATCCCGCAGAAATGCTTGCGATTGGTGTGAAAGGCTGCGGTTAACGCCTTGACCTCAATGGGATCACCGAGAGCCGTCCCCGTTCCGTGTGCTTCTATGTAGCCAATCTCCCCGGGATCTACCCCGGCCACGCGGTGGGCGGTCCGAATGACCTCTACCTGTCCATCTACACTCGGCGCACTGTAGCCTACTTTGCGGTTGCCGTCATTATTAATCGCCGTTCCTTTAATAACCGCATAAATGTGGTCTTTGTCGTCCAAGGCATCTTCCAGCCGTTTCAATATAACCAGACCGATGCCATTGCCAACCACGGTTCCGTCCGATGCGGCATCGAATGCCCGGCAGCGGCCGTCCGACGACAGGATCATCCCATCCTGATAGAAATATCCGTTCTTCAGTGGACTTGTAACAGATACCCCGCCGGCAACTGCCATGTCACATTCTCCGCTGATGACCCCTTGGCAAGCCGCATGAACCGCAACGAGCGAGGTAGAGCAGGCAGTGAACAGCGTATAACTGGGCCCTTTTAAATTCAGCTTGTAGGATACTCGCGTGCTCATTAAATCCTTGTCATTCAAATGGGCAATCTCAAAATCCTCAGCCCCGTTGCGGGAGCCCATGGATAGAGATAACGCCTCCCAGTGAAAGTGGGGCCGTCCTCCGGCATAGACTCCGATAGTATCCTGTGTCCTGCCGGGCGGATAACCCGCATCCTCCAGTGCCATCCAAGTATGCTCGTGCAGCAGCCTCGTTTGCGGGTCCATAAATTGCGCTTCATTCGGCGTATACCCAAAGAAGGAATTATCGAAGTACTCACACTCATTGAGATAACCTTTTGCTTTGACGAAGTTCTCTTTGGTGTATACCTCTGCGGGAACTCCGGCCTCCTCCAATTGTTCATCTGTAAAAAAGGAAATGCTGTCAACACCATTCTTTACATTTTGGAAAAATTGCTCAAGGTTTTTGGCACCCGGAAAAGAACCCGACATTCCAATAATGGCAACTTCTAACCCTGTTCTCGTGTTTTCCTTCATAAATTACCCTCGTTTTTTCGTCATTTTCTTTGCTATACTGCTCCTGTACTTTATCTACAGGCATATAAGGCCATAGCAAAAATATGTAAATTAGGACAATCAGGCAGTCTCATGCCTACAATTTCCCGGGTTGTATCCAGTGTATAATTTCGGGTGAATACATGTGCCGGGGATTCATTCAACTGTATGTGCCCGTTCTTTCGGGATGCCGCTCTGCCTGACCAAACGATTGTTTCACCGTAAAGGGGTTCCATATAGCAATCTGTAAATGCAATTGGAAGGAAGGACACGGATCGGTCCTCATATACAAGCTCGATCTGATCCCCGTAACTTCCACACTCCGAGCATCCCACAAGCGCCAAGGCAGAATAATGGCCTGCGGGAAGCTTAATAGACTGTGCAGCGCATGAAATATTGTCATAATCACTGCCATTCAATGCCGGGAGGGAAAATTCCATCCGTTCCGTCTTCCACTCAACTGAAGGATCATCGGCTAACAAATAATCTCCCATCAGCGTAAGATCCGCCTTGCTCTCCTCTGAGAGCGAACGGTCAAATCCTTTATTATTGAAATAATCTGACAGCTCCACAAATTGCATATCTGCCTGGCCGCTGACCGGGTCCGCAATAATGCTTTTGGACATGGTCTGCCGGCCCGTCGCCCTTTCTTCACACATAGAGAGAAGTTGACCGGCAATCTGTTCTTCCTTGTCTGCGATCATCCGAAGTTTATCGGCCGCTCTGTGCAAGAGACTTCTATCCCTTGGACTGTAGTAGGATTTGGTCACCATAGAGAGCAGAATGCTCCATTGTGACGCGGCATAATGCAGTTCATCCACCGTTTCATGGAAATCCAGTTCCTGTAGCCGGGTATTTACATATTGCAGTACCGCTGCAAACTGTCTTCTGCCATTGCTTATAGCATTTAGTACGGACAGTAACGGGGCCATCCAAATATGCTTATGATGCTTGAATTCTCCGCTCAAATCGGGAGACTGCTCCAAAATCGCTGCGAGACTTCTCATCTGATGGAACGAATGATACGTTGATTCTCCTCCCCTTATTCTCCTGGCAGCATGCTGAATGATGGTTCTCCAATCAGCTACCGGCTCCGGCTGGGCTGAACATTTGAATACAGCTACACGGTTGCGGCTGCTATCGTATGAAAAACAATCTTTACTCGAAATCCTGATATCCTGCTTCTGATAAAAACAATCTATTAAGCTGTACATGCGGGTTGCCTCATCATAACCGACAATTAAATTGGTGTGAGGGTAATGATAATTGTGAAAACCGGAGTCCCAAGGACATTCATAAGTATCCAGCTCAACGATGACGGGTCTGGATTCTGCCAATTCCCCCGCGACTACATCAACCGTATCTTGAAAACACAGGTTCTCTACTATCTGAACATTGATACCGTGGTACTGCGCCAGTAAAGGAAACATGTTACCAAAATCAGCACTCAAGGAGGAGGATAGCTTCCCCGTATTGCTCCATTGCCGGATGTCAAAGGAAAACCCCCACGATTCCGCATACATAAGCTCATGATCCCGCTGCAGCCAGGATGCAACAGAAACAATTGTGTCCTCCGTGCAATTTCTCCAATCGTGGTGAATCGGAATGATATCCAGTACGTTCATTGTAATCACCTTGAATTTAGTATTTAGCTGTCTATTTAACAAAACAGTCATTATGGATGTCTTTGGCTTTCAACGTCAAATCATGCTTGAAGATATGGGAAGTATCCCCAAAGCCAATACATCTTGGCGTTGCCCACCGATCCGAGCGCTGTTCGAGAACAACCGTCGTGACTGAACTGGGCGGCATCCAGAACCCCGACCACATTAATGAAATAGGAATATCCAGTAAATGCCCAAGCCAGGTTAAACCAATCGCTCTATGGCAGAACACCACAATTTTATCCTGGCTCGGATTGTTGCATGAGTACCGTCCATCCATTCTTTCATATCCATGGCGCAGCAAAAACCGGTCAGAGCTTTTGCGGATCTCCTCTACTCTTTCTTTCGCTTGCACATCCTGGTAATAATTGAGCTGATGCCAGCTTTCATGGGTCGGGAATGAGTTTCCGTTTCTGATTACTTCACCCGGAATATCAAAAACCCCTATATACCCCCAAGGGGAATTCTCGATCCATAAATCGGTCAGCTCTCTCAGCCAATTCTCAATCCGCGGCTCTATTCCCAGCAGCTCAGAGGTATAGCTCATCGTCTTCAACGCTCTGCCCATCGGCGATGAATAAATATAATCGACGCCCTGAGCCTGCAGATATTGCGCAAGCGCTTGTGCCTCAAGCTCTCCGGCAGCAGTGAGGGTATCATTTTCATAATCCGGTTCCGCGTGGCGAACAATATAGAGATGCATTCGTTAAATTCCCTTCAAGCTTTATCGTGTGAACCCGAATCGGTCCCTGCAGCTTTTCTGAATTGCCATTGTCTTGTTAATCCGGACCTTCCACTTTCCAGTCCGCTTAGCCTTGTATCCTCCTGTCTGTCTTGTCCGCCATTCACAACCTGCCCAATCCGTTGGGCCAGCGCTGCGATGGTCGGGTTGGCAAACAAATCAACGATAGGAATTTGAAGGCTGAGCGTGTCTTCCAAAATCGCTTTGATCCGTATCAGTGTCAAGGACGTAGCTCCCAGCTCAAAAAAGTTATCATGGATGCTGATGTCCTTGATTCCCAGGAACTCCTCCCAAATCTCTGCGATTTGCTTCTCCAGATGGTTGGAAGGCTCCTCGTATTCAACCATTGCCGCAGGGCGCTGCCGTTTGTTTTGTCTAACTCTGGACGGCGCAGGCTGATCTTCGGAAATTCCCTGGAGGTGCACCCACTCAGCCAGTCTCTTATCCAAAACGCCGGGAGAGTGAACAAGATGGTGGAATCTTTCTGCCGACAGCACCCGTTTCAGGGCCTCAATTCCCTCCTCCGGACTCATTACCAGGTCACCGATCGAGGATGTATATCCTGCCTTTGCCTTCGTCGCCCGCCTCCATGCTTCCCAATTGACGGTTTGCCATTTGACCTGCCGATGCTTGTTTCTTGTCTTCGTGTACGTATCCATAAATGCACTTGCCGCCGAGTAGGCCGCAAACCCATAGCCCCCCAGGACCGCTGCCGTTGAGGACATGAGCAGACAAAAATCAAGCTCTTTATCCTCCAGCACCTTATCCAGAACAAGCAAACCGTCAACCTTCGGCTGGAAAATGGTCTGGCACAGCGCTTGATTTAACTGGGTAATCGGGTTGAAAAACTCTGCTCCCATGTTCGCGGCACAGTGGATTACACCGTGAATGCCTCCCAGCTCGCATTCGATAGCCTCAATGGTGTCCGCCATTTGCAAGTAGTCACTTACATCGGCGCGATAGATGGCAATGTGTGCTCCCAGCTTCTCGGCCTGCATCATTTCATGGATAGTTCTGCTTCTGGGATCATCTTCAGGGTGATCCGTCAGCCACTTGTCCCAATCCTGTCTCACCGGGAAAGAGCGCTGAATAACAGCAATGGAGGCGCGATAGTGTATCGCCAGATGCTCAGCGATAATCCACCCGATCATGCCCGCTCCGCCAGTGATAACGTACACACCGCCACTGCGAAATAGATCGGGCTTGACGATCTGTGGCTTCAGCTTGACCGGTTGATAGATTGGAACCCATCTTCGGAACGCCCGATAAGAAACCTGCCGGTCACGATATTCACCGCCCAGCTCCTCTAACAGCATCCGGGCCAGCGGCTTAGCCTCTTCCTCTGTTCCTGCAGAAGCAGACTGAATATCTACTATCAGGTGCCGAATATGCTGCATTTCTTGCGGAATCACCAAGCCGAGCCCATTCAAAGGGGCGTTCTCCGGGTGCAGCGTTTCCTGCCCCGTCACAGAAAAGACTCCGTCCGTTACCACCTCCATCCGAACGACCTTGTTTCTGCTGAATTGATGGAGGCATTGGACAATATAGGTGACACTATAAAACCCGTTTTTTTGGCTGTCATGAAATCCGGCAGCATCCAAATGCGCGGAAGTCCGGTTCTTCAGGCTCCACAGATGAATCAGGTTATCAACCTCCACCTTTTTTTCTTCCAGGTCCGCAAACAGCTTGTGATAGTCCGTCAGCAATTCCGGGCGAATCGTATATTCATACTCCTCGTTCATACTGAATTCATGGCCGCGGTAAACTGGAATTACGCGATGCCCACCGCTCAATAACGTTTGCAGCAGTTCTCTGCTGATGAAGTCATCGTTCGCAAAAAGAAGACAGCTCTGCCGGTCCGGCAGCCTGGCCCCCAGTGGCAGTTCCTTCTGCTGCCAGAGCGGGAGATAAAACCAGTCTTCCATGTGCGGCAGTTTTTGCAAGAGCGAATGCTTGCCCTTCTGTTGACCCTCCAGCATATCAAACGGATTGCCCTCCAGCCCATAGGTTTGCCGTTCAAACGGATAGGCCGGCAGGGCAAGCCGGTTTCTTTTCTCATATGCATAGAGCTTCATCCAATCAATGCTGTGTCCCGCCCCCCATAACTGGCCCAGCCTTGTATACAGGTAGTTCTGATCCTCCACCTTCTCCTGTGGATTTCGAATGAGATTAAGGACCGTATGCGGCGAATCGCGGTGCACAAAGTATCTCAAAAGCGCACTTAAGTTCCGGTCCGGACCTACTTCGAGGAAGGTCAGCGCTTCTTGCTTCAATATTTCCTGTAAGCCATCAGCAAAGCGGATCGAATCGGTTAATTGCTTGCCCCAATACCCCGGTTCGGTTGCTTCCTCATCGGTAATCCAGTTCCCGCTAATGTTCGAAATAAACGGAATCTGCGGCGGAGTTAAAGTAATTTGCTTCATTTCTTCCGTAAAGGCATCCCTGATCGGCTCCATCACTGCGGAATGAAGGGCATAAGCTGTGTCCAGGCGGATGCAGATGTGCCGCAATGATTTCAGTTGCTCCTCAAGCTGTTCAACTGCCTTTCGGGTTCCGCCCACGACGCAAGAAGGGCCATTCACAATACTTAAGGAGACGTTAGGCGGAAGTAGAGGCCGCAGCTCCTCCTCCGTCATCGGAACGCTGAGCATAGCGCCTTCCTCCGTCTGCTTAATCATCTGTCCTCTCCGAATAATCACGCGAAGGCCATCTTCCAACTCAAAAACGCCGGCCAGACAAGCGGCGGCGAATTCTCCAAAGCTATAGCCAATCATATATTTCGGCTTGATCCCAAGCTCCATTAGATACTTGCCAAGGGCATACTCAAAGATAAAGACCACGATTTGACTGATATCAATCCGGTTTAACTTTTCAACCGCAGCCTCCCGGGCTTCCTGCGGGAAGAGAATTGCCTTCATGGAGAAATCCAAGTGGCGGTCCAGCAGGTCAAAACATTTATCGAGTTCTTGCTTAAAAAGAGGCTCCGTGCGGTATAGCCCAAGGCCCATATCCACGTATTGGTTGCCCAGGCCCGGAAACATGAATACGATCGGCTTGTTCTCCTGTTCGACGGTACTCGTGAATATTTTCCGTGAAGGCTTTCCCTGCTCTTTGCCCAATGGCTGCAGCAGTTCCGAAAGCTCTCCCGCATGGTTTACCACAACAAACTGCCGGTGTTCGAAATCTGTTCTCCCGACCTGCAGGGTGTAGGCCAAATCCGCCAAGGACACCTCAGGATGGTCACGGAGATAAGCCGCCAGATTGCTGCTGTGCTGTTCCAAGGCGCTTCTGCTTTTTGCAGAAATCAGAATGAGCTGTGCAGCTCTTCCATTCGATGACCTTGACGGTGAGGGAGCTTCTTCCACAACGATATGTGCATTCGTGCCACCGATTCCAAAGGAGCTGACCCCGGCTCTGAGCGTGTCGCCTTCATCCGATAAATCGAACAGCCCGGCATTCACCACGAAGGGAGAATCCGCCAAGCTGATTTTGGGATTTAGTTTGGTATAGTGCAGGGTGGGCGGCAGCATTTTGTGCTGTAGACTGAGCACAGCCTTGATAAATCCGGCGACACCTGCCGCCGCATCGAGATGTCCGATGTTCGACTTCACCGAGCCGATCCGGCATACACCTGCACTGCTTCCAAAAGCGGCTTTTAACGCCTCCAGCTCAATCGGGTCGCCCAGGACCGTGCCTGTTCCGTGGGTCTCAACAAATTGAATCGACGCTGCAGCCACCTCGGCCAACTGCTGGGCCGTTTGTATGACTTCGACCTGCCCCTCCACGCTTGGAGCGGTGTAGGCGCTTTTGCGGTTTCCGTCGTTATTGATCGCTGACCCCTTGATTACGGCATAAATATGATCTCCGTCTTGGACAGCCTCCTCATAGCGCTTCAGGACTACCACCCCGGCCCCATTCCCCGGAACAGAGCCTTGTCCCTCCGCATCGAACGCCCTGCAGTGTCCATCTGGCGACAAGATCATGCCCTCTTGATACTGATAGCCGGATTTTAACGGCATGGTGATGCTCACACCGCCCGCCAGAGCAATATCACATTCCCCGTTCAGCAGCGCCTGAGCCGCAAGGTGAATCGTGACGAGAGAGGTTGAACAGGCTGTATTGATTGTCAGACTCGGCCCTTTTAGATTAAGTCGGTGGGAAATCAGTGTCGATAAATAATCCTTGTTCGCGAGCTGGTTCGCGGTAAATGGACCGAGCAGCCGGGCACTATCCGATACATGGGAGAGCGCCTGCCAATAGAGACTGCCCGCCGCGCCCGCATATAATCCGATTAAGCCCGGGTACGTGCCGGGACAATAACCGGCATCCTCCAGCGCTTCCCAGACACATTCATGAAAGATGCGAATCTGCGGGTCCATCACTTCGGCTTCCAGCGGTGAATAGTTGAAAAAGGAAGCGTCAAACTGATGACTTTTCTCCAGATAACCTTTGGCGGGGACATAATCCGGGTGGGACACCGCTGCCGGTTCAACCCCGCTCTCCAGCAATTCGTCCGCAGTGAAAAATGTAATGGATTCCCTGCCGTTCACCAAATTGCTCCAGAAGGTATGAACGTCCGCTGCACCCGGAAATCTGGCCGACATGCCAATGACTGCAATCTCCAGTCCGTTTGTTTGTTTACTCATCTCGGTTTATCCCTTTTCGTTTTGATAATCTTTGCGCCCTTTTCTCATTGCCTTGCAGCAACAGCTCTTTTCGTCCGGCATTGCTTGCAGTGTGCTGGGCAGGAAACTTGTTCTTTTGGCTCAGGTATTCCAGAAAAGCTTCAATGGTGCGGTACCGGTACAAATTGGCGATTGAGATTTCAGCGTCTACATGCTGCTTCACCTGCTGATGCAGCATAATCACACTGAGGGAATCCCCTCCGATCTGGAAGAAGTCGTCACGCAGACCAACCCTGTCGATGTGCAAAACCTCTTTCCAGAGCTGTGACATTTGCTGTTCCAACCCGGTTTTTGGGTGAACATAACGCACTTTCTCCACACGTATTTCCATTTGGGACAGTGTCTTTCGATCAACCTTTCCGCTGGAGGTAAAGGGGAGCGCATCCAACTGCTTATACAAGACCGGAACCATATACGCCGGCAACTCCCGGCGCAAATAGTCCTTCAGCCCCTCAGTCCCGATTCGCTCTCTTGCTGTAAAATAGCCGCAAAGCGCCTTGTTCTCTGCCTGTCTCCCCTGGCTCACCACGACAGCCGTTTCAATCCGGCTGTCATATTTCTGGATGGCGGATTCGATCTCCCCCAGCTCGATCCGGTAGCCCCGCAGCTTGATCTGGGTATCCTTTCTTCCCAGATACTCGATATTCCCATCCTCCCGCCACCGGGCGAGGTCTCCCGTGAAATATAGCCGTTCTTCCGGCAGCCAAGGCAGCGCCTTGAATCTCTCCGCCGTGAGCTCCGGACGGTTGAGATACCCCTTCGCCACCTGCACTCCCCCGATGCACAGTTCTCCCGGGATGCCCACCGGGACCAGCCCGCCTTCTTCGGATACGATGTACAAGCGGGTGTTCGCCACCGGCTTTCCGATCGGAATTGAAGGGTCCGACGGGTGTACCTCATAGGAACTGACATCAATGGACGCTTCGGTGGGACCATACAGGTTATGCAGCTCAACTCCCTCAAGGGTGCGGAAAAACCGGTCCTTCACTTCAAGGGTCAGCTCCTCCCCGCTGCAAATGCAGCGCTTCAACGGCCCCAATGACGCGTTCTCCGGCAGCGCATGAACAAATCCCGACAGCATCGAAGGCACGAAATGAACCGTCGTTATCCCCTGCTCGTTGATTAACCGATACAGATAATCCGGGTCCTTTTCCCCGCCCGGCTTTGCCATACAGACCACTCCCCCGATCATCAGCGGGAGCAGCAGCTCCCAGACCGAGACGTCAAAGGTATACGTGGTCTTTTGCAGAACAACCTCCTGCTCATCCATCCCGTACGCCTCCGCCATCCAGCGCAGACGGTTCGCCAGTCCCCCGTGGGTCAGCATGACCCCTTTGGGTTGGCCCGTCGAACCCGAGGTGTAGAGCACATAGGCCAAATGCTGAGGAAGGATGTCCAGCGCAGCATTATCCCGCTCATACCCGGCATAATCCGCCTCCGCTTCTACATCCAAAGCGGTTACGCCCAGCGCAGTCACCCGGTCCACGAAGCCGGTCTGGGTCAAGACGAGCTTCAGACCGCTGTCTTCGATTAAATACCTGATCCGTTCCGCCGGGTAGTTCGGGTCCAGCGGGAGATAGGCACAGCCCGCTTTCTCAATTCCCAGGAGGCCGATAATCATCGCCGGAGAGCGCTCCGCCAGGAGGCCGATGATCTCCTCCCGCCGGCAGCCCTGGTCCTGTAACATGCGGGCAACCTGGTTGGCCCGCTCATTCAGCTCGCGGTAGGTCAGGCGTTCCCCTTCCCAGACAACTGCCGTTTCATCTCCCCTCTTCCCCGCTTGTTCTTCGATCATCCCGATGATGCTCCGGCTAAGGTCATACCCGGCTTCGGTCTGATTGAATCCGTACTGGATCTGCGCCGCTTCCTCTGCCCCGAGCAAGCTAAGCTCCCTGATGGTCCGGCCGGGAGACTGGAGAACCTGCTTGACGATCTGCTGATAATGTCTTCCCATCCGCTGGATCGTGGAGTCCTTGAACAGCGCGGTGGCGTACTCGATGCCAAAGCCCATTTCCCCTTGTTCTTCCCAGGCCTGCAGCATCAGGTCGAACTTGGCGATGCCGCTGTGGAAATCCCAGCGCTGCACCTGGAGACCGGAGATATGCAGTTGGCTCCGGTCCCGCTGCTCCCAGGTGAACATGGTGTCGAAGAGGGGATTGCGGCTGACATCCCGTTCCTTCTCGATGTCCTGCACCAGCTCTTCGAAGGGATACCCTTGGTGGTCAAAGGCATGCAGGCAATTCTCCCGTACCTCCTGCAGATAATCAAGCACAGACTTTGCCCCATCCGGGCGGCTGCGGAGGGCCAGCGTATTGACAAATACCCCGACTGTGTCTTCCGTATCCACGCCAACCCGGCCGCCGACCGGTGTGCCTACCCAGATCTCTTGTTGACTGCTGTATTTCGAGAGCAGAATGGTGAAGCAGCCCAGCAGCAGCATGTATGGCGTGATCTGATGGGTCTGGCAGAACGCTTGCAGCGAGCCGCTGATTTCTTCGCTCCAGGCAAACGGAAGAAGCGACCCGGCAAACTGCTTGACCGGCGGACGCCGGAAGTCGGCTGGCAGGTCCAGCAGCTCGTACCCCTCTTTGTATTGATCCAGCCAAAAGACCCGCTCCGCTTGCCAGAAGGCCGAATCTCTGTTCTGCTGCCATACGGCGTAATCCTTGTACTGAATCCGGGGCTCCGCAAGCGTCCGTCCCTCGTAATACGCCAGGAAGTCTCTGACCAGCAGCTCAATGGACAGCCCGTCCGAGATGATATGATGCATATCAATCTGCAGCACATGGCATTCGTCCTCCACCCGCACCAGCCGTATCCGCAGCAGCGGAGCCTGCTCCAGCCGGAACGGCTGCACGAAGCCCTTCAGCGTCTCTTCTATTTCAGCCCCCGGCAGATCGGCATATTCGAGGACCGACGCCGCATGAGGATTTACCTTTTGCACCAATGCTTGTCCAATCAATTCAAAGCTTGTCCGCAGCGCCTCATGGCGCCGGGTCAGACTGTCGCATGCGGCTTGCACCCGGTCCCGGTCCAGCTTGCCGCGCAGGACAAATACCCCGGGGATATTGTAGGCAATGCTGGCCTCATCGAATTGCTGTAGCGCATACAGCCTTTTCTGCTGCGAGGAAACCGGGTAATGCTCTGCTTCCGCCGCTTTCGGAATGGTGACGGCTTGACCGGGTCCCTGTCTCTGAACCACTGGCAGCAGTTCCCTGATTGTCGGGTTTTCAAAGATTTCAAGGATAGTCACATTAACATGAAAGGCTTCGGATATTCTGGCTTTCAATACGATTGCAGCAAGAGAATTGCCGCCCAATTCAAAGAAGCTGTCCGACGGAGATATATTCCCGCAGCCCAGTGTCTCTCTGAACATGGTCTCCAGCATTTGTCCTTCCTTACTGGAGATAACCTCTGTTACCGGCTTCATACTGCTAGGGTCTACAGCCGCTTCGGCCAAGGCTTTTCGATCAACCTTTCCGCTGGAGGTAAAGGGGAGCGCATCCAACTGCTTATACAAGACCGGAACCATATACGCCGGCAACTCCCGGCGCAAATATTCCTTCAGCCCCTCAGTCCCGATTCGCTCTCTCGCTGTAAAATAGCCGCAGAGCGCCTTGTTCTCTGCCTGTCTCCCCTGGCTCACCACGACAGCCGTTTCAATCCGGCTGTCATATTTCTGGATGGCGGATTCGATCTCCCCCAGCTCGATCCGGTAGCCCCGCAGCTTGATCTGGGTATCCTTTCTTCCCAGATACTCGATATTCCCATCCTCCCGCCACCGGGCGAGGTCTCCCGTGAAATATAGCCGTTCTTCCGGCAGCCAAGGCAGCGCCTTGAATCTCTCCGCCGTGAGCTCCGGACGGTTGAGATACCCCTTCGCCACCTGCACTCCCCCGATGCACAGTTCTCCCGGGATGCCCACCGGGACCAGCCCGCCTTCTTCGGATACGATGTACAAGCGGGTGTTCGCCACCGGCTTTCCGATCGGAATTGAAGGGTCCGACGGGTGTACCTCATAGGAACTGACATCAATGGACGCTTCGGTGGGACCATACAGGTTATGCAGCTCAACTCCCTCAAGGGTGCGGAAAAACCGGTCCTTCACTTCAAGGGTCAGCTCCTCCCCGCTGCAAATGCAGCGCTTCAACGGCCCCAATGACGCGTTCTCCGGCAGCGCATGAACAAATCCCGACAGCATCGAAGGCACGAAATGAACCGTCGTTATCCCCTGCTCGTTGATTAACCGATACAGATAATCCGGGTCCTTTTCCCCGCCCGGCTTTGCCAGGCAGACCACTCCCCCGATCATCAGCGGGAGCAGCAGCTCCCAGACCGAGACGTCAAAGGTATACGTGGTCTTTTGCAGAACAACCTCCTGCTCATCCATCCCGTACGCCTCCGCCATCCAGCGCAGACGGTTCGCCATGCCTCCGTGGGTCAACATGACCCCTTTGGGTTGGCCTGTCGAACCCGAGGTGTAGAGCACATAGGCCAAATGCTGAGGGAGGATGTCCAGCGCTGCATTATCCCGCTCATACCCGGCATAGTCCGCCTCCGCTTCTACATCCAAAGCGGTTACGCCCAGCGCAGTCACCCGGTCCACGAAGCCGGTCTGGGTCAAGACGAGCTTCAGACCGCTGTCTTCGATCAAATACCTGATCCGTTCCGCCGGGTAGTTCGGGTCCAGCGGGAGATAGGCACAGCCCGCTTTCTCAATCCCCAGGAGGCCGATAATCATCGCCGGAGAGCGCTCCGCCAGAAGGCCGATGATCTCCTCCCGCCGGCAGCCCTGGTCCTGTAACATGCGGGCAACCTGATTGGCCCGCTCATTCAGCTCGCGGTAGGTCAGGCGTTCCCCTTCCCAGACAACTGCCGTTTCATCTCCCCTCTTCCGCGCTTGTTCTTCGATCATCCCGATGATGCTCCGGCTAAGGTCATACCCGGCTTCGGTCTGATTGAATCCGTACCGGATCTGCGCGGCTTCCTCTGCCCCGAGCAGGCTAAGCTCCCTGATGGTCCGGCCGGGAGACTGGAGAACCTGCTTGACGATCTGCTGATAATGTCTTCCCATCCGCTGGATCGTGGAGTCCTTGAACAGCGCGGTGGCGTACTCGATGCCAAAGCCCATTTCCCCTTGTTCTTCCCAGGCCTGCAGCATCAGATCGAACTTGGCGATGCCGCTGTGGAAATCCCAGCGCTGCACCTGGAGACCGGAGATATGCAGTTGGCTCCGGTCCCGCTGCTCCCAGGTGAACATGGTGTCGAAGAGGGGATTGCGGCTGACATCCCGTTCCTTCTCGATGTCCTGCACCAGCTCTTCGAAGGGATACCCTTGGTGGTCAAAGGCATGCAGGCAATTCTCCCGTACCTCCTGCAGATAATCAAGCACAGGCTTCGCTCCATCCGGGCGGCTGCGGAGGGCCAGCGTATTGACAAATACCCCGACCGTATCTTCCGTATCCACGCCAACCCGGCCGCCGACCGGTGTGCCTACCCAGATCTCTTGTTGACTGCTGTATTTCGAGAGCAGAATGGTGAAGCAGCCCAGCAGCAGCATGTATGGCGTGATCTGATGGGTCTGGCAGAACGCTTGCAGCGAGCCGCTGATTTCTTCGCTCCAGGCAAACGGAAGAAACGCCCCGGCAAACTGCTTGACCGGCGGACGCCGGAAGTCGGCTGGCAGATCCAGCAGCTCGTACCCCTCTTTGTATTGATCCAGCCAAAAGACCCGCTCCGCTTGCCAGAAGGCCAAATCTCTGTTCTGCTGCCATACGGCGTAATCCTTGTACTGAATCCGGGGCTCCGCAAGCGTCCGCCCCTCGTAATACGCCAGGAAGTCCCTGACCAGCAGCTCAATGGACAGCCCGTCCGAGATGATATGATGCATATCAATCTGCAGCACATGGCATTCGTTCTCCACCCGCACCAGCCGTATCCGCAGCAGCGGAGCCTGCTCCAGCCGGAACGGCTGCACGAAGCCCTTCAGCGTCTCTTCTATTTCGGCCCCCGGCAGATCGGCATATTCGAGGACCGACGCTGCGTGAGGATCTACCTTTTGCACCAACGCTTGACCAATTAATTCAAAGCTTGTCCGCAGCGCCTCATGGCGCCGGATCAGACTGCCGCACGCGGCTTGCACCCGGTCCCGGTCCAGCTTGCCGCGCAGGACAAACACTCCGGGGATATTGTAGGCAATGCTGTCCTCATCGAATTGCTGTAGCGCATACAGCCTTTTCTGCTGCGAGGAAACCGGGTAATGCTCTGCTTCCGCCGCTTTCGGAATGGTGACGGCTTGACCGGGTCCCTGTCTCTGAATCACTGGCAGCAGTTCCCTGATTGTCGGGTTTTGGAACACCTCATGCATAGTTAGGTGAACGCAGAAGACGTCTGCAATCTTTGAGATCAGAGAGATCACCTTCAACGAATCAAATCCCCGCTCGAACAGATCATCATCTTCGCCAATAGTTGTGCCCCCGATGATACCAGTTGCGATCTGAATAAGACTGGTGGCCTCACTGCTTGTTGGACTTGGCTCAGCTTGAACCGGACCTGCTTGCAACTCCACCGGCGCTTCCTGGTGGCCAGATGTCATCCCGCCCGCTCCGGCCTCAGTGGCCGGACTTTCCGCAGCATAGCGAAAATCCCGAAGCCAATAGCGTTTCTTCTCAAAGGGGTAGCCCGGCAGGGGAACTCTTCTTCGTTGCTCATTGCTGTAAAAGCGGCTCCAGTCCATATGGATTCCGTATACCCATAATTGGGCGACCGCCCTTAACAGATACTCGTCATCCGCTATGTTTTTACGCTCTACCCGTATGGTATCAAGCAGCTTCTGATTACGTTCAGGCTGCATAAAGCGCTGAACCAGTGTGCATAGATTCCGCCCCGGGCCGATCTCGATAAACAGGGTATTTTCTTGCGATGCAAGCTTCTTGAATCCTTCCGCAAAGCGCACAGGCTCCCGCAAATGACGCACCCAATGCTCCGGACTGGCTGCCTCTTCGGACATAATTACATCTCCGGTTACACTGGATACAAAAGGAACAGCCGACGGATTGCAGGTCACCTGCATAACACATTCTCTGAATTCACTTATCATCGAATCCAGCATTTGGGAATGACCCGCGTGTGAAATGGGTAATCTCATGCTGATTATTTTTCGGCTCTTGAGCAGAGCTTCAAAGTCGGCAATACTGTCCTTGCTGCCAGAAACAATACAAGACTCATCGTTAACAGCGGCAATCGACAGAGTGGATGGAAGCATTTGCAGCAAAGCCTCCTCCTCCAGCGGAACCGTAATCATGAGCCCTTCGGGCAGCTTCTCCATAAGGACTCCCCGCCGATAGGTCAGAAACAAGGCATCCCGCAGGGAAAATACACCTGCCAAACACGCAGCCACATACTCTCCGATGCTGTACCCGATCATACTCAGCGGCGCGACCTGCCAATTCATCAGCAGCCGGGCCAAAGAATATTCCAGAGCCAAATGAAGAGGCTGGGAGACGCTTTGTCTGTGGATATAGTCTTCAGCTTGCTGCTCCCGGTCATCCGGGAATAAAAAATCCCGATAACACAGTCCGGAAATCTCCTGCAAAATTGTCAAGCATTCATTCAGTATGTCCCGGAAAACCGGCTCATGCCGATAGAGATCTTGGGCCATATTCACATATTCTGCGCCTTGGCCCGAGAACATGAATACTACGGATGGGGCTTGCTCTGAAACAACGCCATCCCATCTTTTGGTTGTCTCTTTGGCCGTAAGAATATCTATGGCCTCTTTGGTTTCGGTGCAGAGAAATGCAGACCGATGTTCAAAACTCTTTCGTCCCACCTTCAACGTATACGCGGCATCGGCCAAATGCACACTGGGATTACGTTTGAACGACTCTCTTACTTTACCCTTCAAATTGTTCAGCGCCGGCCCCGTTTTAGCGGATAGGGTCATGATGACGTAACGTCTATGGGCAGGACCCGAGTCCACCTGCGGCGCTTCCTCTAGAATCACATGCGCATTGCTTCCCCCTTGCCCAAACGAGCTTACACCCGCCCGCAGCGGATAGTTGTCCTCATTTCGCAAATCAAGCAGCCGGGTATTCACATAAAACGGGGAGTCCTCCAATACGATATGCGCATTGATCTCATCACAGTTGAGCGAGGCAGGAATCATTCTTTTTTGTAGGGACATGGACGTCTTCATCAGCCCTGCGATTCCAGCGGCAGCTTCCAAATGTCCGATATTCGTTTTGACAGAGCCCAGTCCGCAATAATTTTTCTTAGTTGTGTTAAACGCCCGTTTTAGCCCTTCAATTTCTACCGGATCACCCAGTACAGTTCCCGTTCCGTGCGCCTCAATATAATGAATCTGTTCGGAGCCAATACCGGAACGCTGAATGGCCTTCTGGATAACCGCTGCTTGTCCTTCAGCGCTTGGAGCGGAGTAACCCGCTTTACGGTTTCCGTCATTATTAACAGCAGTGGATTTGATAATGGAATAAATATGATCCCCGTCGGCAAGAGCATTCTTCAACCGCTTCAGGACGACCAGCCCTACTCCGTTGCCGGTCACGGTGCCTGTTGCCTTTTTCTCAAAAGCTCTGCAATGTCCATCCTTGGACAAGACCATCCCTTCCTGGTGGATATAGCCCATTTCGTCAAGCAATGTAACGGCAGCGCCTCCCGCAACCGCAATGTCACAATCGCCAAAGAGCAAGTCCTTGCAGGCACGGTCAATAGCCACAAGCGAGGTGGAGCAGGCGGTTTGGACGGTGATCGCCGGTCCCCGCAGATTCATGCGATAGGCAATCAGCGTAGCGAACGAATTGCTGTTCATGTTATAGATTTGATATTGATCTGAGGCATACAGGGAAGGGCTGAACTTCTCGGGTACCCAATAGATGTTATATGAAGACCCGATGTACAGTCCGATTGCTCCAGGGTAGGACTCCGTTTCATATCCGGCATCCTCCAGCGCATGCCAGGCACACTCATGGAGCAAGCGAATCTGCGGGTCCATCCACTTGGCTTCCGCAACGGTATACCCAAAGAAATCGGCATCGAAGCAGTCGCTGTCATCAAGCTTTCCTTTTGCCCTCACATACTTGGGATTGTTCAGAAGCTCACTGTCAATTCCAAGCGCTTTCAATTCTTCGTCGGTGTAAAATTTGATCGCTTCTTCTCCATTCACCAGGTTGTTCCAGAACTGTTCCTTGTCGGCGGCCCCGGGGAAGCGGCCGGCCATCCCAATAATAGCCACATCCGTGTCTTGAATATCTGGGATTGGGGTCTGGAAAACCTTAGGTGCTTCGGGTTGCTGCCGCTGCGGGGCTTCTCCGCTCACTTTTGTCGTTGCTTCATTGCAGTAGCTGACAAAATCATGGATCGTCGGATAGTCAAAGATGGTTTGAACCGAAACCTCCATATTCAAGCGGGTTTTTAATTCATTACATAGATGAATGACCTTCACCGAGTCGCCGCCTATATCAAAAAAGCGATTGAATATGCCGACTCTCTCTATCTTCAGTACCTTTTTCCAGATCTCTGCAACCTCATTTTCCAGCTTACTGCGCGGCTCTACCAGCTTTCCCGGCTGAACCATGCGGCCGGTTTTCATGAGGGCAAGTGCTTTCCGGTCCACCTTTAGATTGCTCGTATACGGAATTTCGTCGATTGGATACAAATAAGCGGGCACTGCGTAATACGGGAGCTTGCTCTTGAGAAACGCTTGGAAATTCTCACGCACAAATTCGCCGCCTGTCACCAGATAAGCAGCCAGCGACGAATCGCCGGCCTCTTTCACTTCGATGACCACCACATCTTTTACCGCAGGATAGCTTTTTATTGTGCTTTCTACTCCTTCAATTTCGATGCGATGTCCTCTGACTTTGACCTGACCATCGTTTCTTCCTACGAAGTGAAGTCTTCCATCCGGCAGCCAATACGCATAATCCCCGGTACAATAGAGCCTTTCCTCCCGTTGATAGGGATTCGTAATGAACCTCTCGCCGGTTAACCCGGGTTGGTTAAGATACCCTTTAGCCACACCTTTCCCGGAAATGCATAGTTCTCCCGGATAACCCAAGGGCCGCAGATGCTTGTCTTTGGATAAAATATAAATGCCTGTATTGGCAATGGGCTGCCCGATAGACAGCGTATCCTCAAGCTCCTGCACGGTAGACCAGACGGTCGTTTCCGACGGTCCGTACACATTATAGATTTGCTGCTGCGTGATCTCGCGCAAGGATTGGTACAGATCTTCGGGAAAGGCTTCTCCGCCGATCAGAATTTTTGTCGGCTGCTGAAGACAACCGGCTAAGGAAGAGCTTACAAGCATTCTCATACGTGATGGCGTCGCTTGGAGAATATCAATGGACTCTTGTTCAATAAGCCGCAATATGGCATCGGGGTCCTTCTGTACCCCATCGGTAGCCAGCACGAGCTTCATGCCCAAACAAAGCGGCAGCAACGATTCCAGGACGAATATATCAAAGGAATAGGTGGTGAGCGCCAATATTTTATCGTCATGCCGGAACCCGATGCTTTTGTCCATGCCATATATAAAATTCACTACGTTTCCATGGCTGACCATAACGCCCTTGGGCGTCCCGGTTGATCCCGACGTATAGATCACATAAGCAAGATCCTCCGGGGTTGAAGGATGTATGCAGGCTTCACGGGAGTAGCGGCCGATGTCCAGCAAACCGTAATGTCCCCGCAGCATGTCTTGATCCATACATAAGAGCGTCAGGCGGACCGCTTGCTTTCCATCCATGCCCATCATAGCATCCGTGTACTTCTGGACGGTGACAATTACTTCGATCTGCCCGTCCTGTACCATGGCTGCGATGCGTTCCTCCGGCAGAGTTGGATCTATTGGTACATAAGCTCCGCCGGACTTCAAGATTCCAAGCATCGCTATCAGCAGCTCAGGCCGTCTATCCATACAGATGCCAACCAATTGGTTAGGTTTAATCCCCCTGTCGATTAAACAATTCGCCAACTGATTGGCTTGTTCATTGATATGCCGGTAGGTATAGACCTGACCTGCATAACGCAGCCCAATCCGGTTAGGCTCCTTGTCCGCTTGCTCTTCAAATAGCTGATGAATAGTTTTCTCGGTTGGAACCACAACTTCCGTATTCGTAAATTCCTGCAGCAGCCTCCTTTGTTCTTCCGGAAACAAAAAATCGGCTTCAGCAATTAAGGCCGCCGGATGTTGAACGAGGGAAGACAGGATCAACTGATAACGGGAGGCTGCCTCATTCACAAATGACTCACTATACATTTGGCTGTTATAATCCGCAACGAATTCAATGGAATTCCACAATGTAATAGAAATGGACAGAGGATAGCTGGTTTCCTCTCTATATGAGAAGGAATCAATCATCATATTCCGACTGTTCAGGTTATTCTGCAAAGGATAATTCTCGATCACCAGAATCGTATCAAATAATTCTTTCTCAAAATGCATTTCGCTGTATCGTTTGATATCCCTGAGCGGTGTGGAGCCATACTGCTGTCTTGCATTCAGAGATGCAAATACTTTCTCCAGAAGACCCTTGAAGGTTTCTTCCGGTTCAATCCTAAGCCTGAGCGGCAACGTGTTGATAAATAAGCCGACCGTATCTTCCCATGCATGGTTCGCCTCTTCCCGGCCGGAAATGGTTGTGCCAAACACAATGTCCCTGCTGTCGGTATAAAAAGCTTGAAGGATTGCCCATGCTGCGTAAAGGTAACAGCTTACCGAGTATTTCCCCTCCTGCTTTATCTCTTCATAGAGAGCAAGGGGCAACTCCATACGAAGCTGCTTATTCCCCTTCGCCTGATTCCCGGATGAACTGGCCGGAAGAATATCCTGCAGCCATACAGGATTAACATCCTGCAAATATCCGGTCCAGAATTTTTCCTGCTCTGCCTTGTCCTTGTTTCGGGTCCGCCCGATAAATTCCTTATATCTCTTCTTGGGTGCAGCGGATGGCTGCTGATGATTCAGGTAAAGCTGATAGGCTTCCATGAAGTCATTCAGGATAATTCCTGTACTCCACCCGTCGAACAAAATATGATGATGGCTCAGAATCAACTGATAGTCGGCTTCAGCAAATGCGTACAGACAGACACGAAAAGCCCCTTCCGTCAGATCAAACCCGCTGTTCCTGTCATCCTCCAAAGCTTGTGAAATAAATACACTGCGTTCATCTGTGCTCTGAGAAGAAGCATGAATAATTTGCAGGAATTGGGGCCGCTCTTTGAGAATAATCTGCACGGGCTCTTTAACGCCTTCCCAGCGAAAAACCGCCCGGAGCATCTCATTGCTGGAGACAACATGCCGCCATGCCGCTTCAAAAGCGGAGAGATCAACCCGGGATGCAATGTGCAAACTCACCTGTTCGAAATACAGGGTACTGCCGGGCTCTTTCAAATAATGAAAAAGCATCCCTTCCTGCATCGAGCTAAGCGAGAGGATGTCACTCACTTGATTTGCAGCCAATTTATTCATATTCCCTTGATCCTTTTTGGCTGATAATATTTATTTGCGCCATACAAGGCGATGATCTGCTGCTGAAGCTGTGAAGTCCCTTCAATGATTTCAAGGACTTTTGCTTCTCTGAACAGACGTTCCACCGGAAACCGTCTGCTGCATCCATTGGCTCCGAGAACCTGAATCGCATCGGCGGCTGCCTTGTTGGCAACGGTGGACGAGAAATATTTGGCCGCTGTCGTTTGGATGGCAGCATCCGGGTGATTCTCTATTCTCAGCCGAGCGGCCTCCTTGCACAACGAGCGTGCAGCCATAATATTCGTGACATTATCTCCGATAATGCCCTTGATGAGCTGATGGTGAAAGATTTTTTGCCCGGACTGGCTTCTTTTTCTGGCATAAGTAACCATCACATCCAAGGCCTCCTGCGCCAAACCTACACCCATCCATGCTACGTTGAAGCGGCCATAGTCCAAGGCAAAATTGGCGATGCCCGCAAAACCCATCCCTTCCTTGCCAACCATCATTTCCGGTCCGACCTCAACCTCGGTAAGCTCGATGTCAGCTAGCTGTGAGGCAGCGCACGACAGCAGCCCTTTCATTTTTGATATTTTCACGCCTTCCAGATTGCGGTCCACGAGAAAAGCACTGACGGCCTTGTTCGATTGCTCGGCAGCAATAACGATAAAGAAATCAGCGATTTCGCCGAAGGATATCCATTTTTTCCGGCCAGTAATCCGGTAGTTCTCCCCAACTTTAACGTAAGCGCTCTCAACATCCTTCGCTCCGCTGCCTACGCCCGGCTCGGTCAACGCAAAAGCGCCAATCTTTTCACCTCTGGCAATGGGCAGCACATACTTCTCTTGTTGGTAGTTCGTTCCCCAACGGATGAGCGTCTCGCCTACCAAACCTGTGCTTACCGTAAGAAGCATGGCGGCGGACAAGGCTCCTTTGCCGATCTCTTCAACCAGACTGCCATATTCAAGCGGGTCCAACTGAAGCCCCCCGAACTTCTCAGGGAAGCTCGCGGCCAGATACCCTTGTTGCCCCATCTTCCGGATTAACTCCCGGGGCAATGCCTGCTGTGCTTCAAAGTCAGCCGCGAAGGGCCGGATATCTTCCTCGACAAACTGCTTCACTTCTTCCAGAATGCTGTGTGAAATATCCCTAGTCATTGCCATTTTTCATTCATCCCATCATTAGATTGTATGTTCTGAAAAAGACCCGCCAGCTATCCCCTGCACAAAACCGTCAAAAAATCATAAACATAGCCCTGGCTCACTTCTGCCCGGATGGGCTGCAGCCCACTTGTCTGAATCTGTTCCAATGCGGTCTTCTTGGTTAACAATTCCCTATACCCCAGGTTGATTTCGGGGTGAACCTCGTAATATACCCGTGTCAGAAAGCTGTCCATCGGTACAATCAAAATCAGATATCCGTCCGGGTGGCAATGCTCCTTGTGGATGGACAGAATCTCCTGCTTCTCTTTAAAATGTTCGATTAATCCAAAGCTGCAAACAAGATCAAATGGTTCTGCCACCTTCAAGGCAAACAAGTCTTCCAACTGATACGTAATGCGGTTCTCACTCTTGTCCTTTATCCGGTTATAGGCTTCAAATGAGGTCCGGCAATTATCCACCAAAGCTCCGCTTCCTCCGTACATTGTCAGTAGAAGACGAGTCAGAAACCCTGTACCCGCTCCCAGCTCCAGGATTCTCGGCTCCGGCTGGATCTGAATGCCCCTTAACAGCTTGCGCAATACGTTCCCCAAGACCAGTGCCAGCAAATGAGCGTTCTCGCTCAGCAACCCCCTGACATTGTAAAAATATGATTCAACGTCAAACGCCGGAGCTTCCCCGTTCTTCAGCTTCATGAAATACTCATCCCAATTAAATACGGTCCCGGTATTTTTTGTCGTATAAATCATCGGGTTTCCTTATTTGAAACCGTTTTCGAATGGATAAAGCTTACGATGTTATCTATGGTATTGAAATTGGCGATATCCATTTCATCACTCTCAATGGTCGTATTGAATTCACTCTCAATGTACGTAACCAATTTCATGGCAAACAATGAATTTACGAAACCAAGCTCAAAAATATTGTCTTCATTGCTGAAGTCAACATCATCATCAAAAACCACCAGGTTATCCTGAATAAAATTGCGGATTTGCTCGTGCACGCTCATTGTAAAAACTCCTTTATTTTTATTTTTTCCGGGCATTATTACTTGACGAGAAGCTCGATATAAGGAGGGAATTTCTGAATCGTTGTCAAATCATTTTCCAGGATAACAAATCCGTCCTCCGCCTTGGCTATTTCTTTGAAGTTGGAGAACCTGTAAGAGACGTACATCATTTTGTTGCGTTCCGTATTCTTGAAGTCAGCTAACAGCCTTTTATTGGCTTGTTTGGCTTGCTGCATGATATGCGTCAGCAGAACGGTGCCAACCCCGTGCGAAATAACACGGCATGACATAATCAGCAGCTTGATATGCCAATGGGTATCTGTCAGCTCGGCCAAGGCGATTCCAATTTTACCGTAAGAGCCGTATTTATCGGTTAGCTCACAGACATACAGCTTATGGCCGGGCGATTCCCGAAAGTGATTCAGTTCGTCGTAGCTGTAGATCCGCCCCGTTGAATTCAACTGATTGGTGCGTACGGTTAATTCTTCGGCACGCTTCAAATCCTCCTCCTCAGCCTCACTGATGATGAATTTCATGCCTAGCGATTTTAGAAACTCCTCGCTGGTTCCCGAGAAGGCTTCTTCTTCCTGTTTACGTTTCATGTCCTCTAGATACATGAGCCTTCTTTTTACCGAGTCCTCTGTGATGAAGGCGGGGATCAGCGAAGAATGGCCAAGCAGCTCCTGGTAATGATCGGCATGAACGCAATTGATGGCTGCATGAACACTTTTCACCTCATCCAGCTCAAAAGGCCGGTCATCAATAAACAGCAGTGTATCCATGCCGATATTGATCGACTGGCGGATGGCATCCAGTGACTTTGATTTTGGCTCCCAATGGATTTGGGGATAGAGAAAATAGTGGTCAATTTCAAACTCTTTCAGCTTATTCATCGCATCGTCGATATTATTTTTGCTGGCAATAGACAGCAGAATTCCCCGGTGATCCAGTTCCTCCAGAATCTCCTTGATTTGCGGTTTTAACGTTACCTGATCCCCCTCAGACAGAACACCATCCCAGAGGGTATTATCCAAATCCCATACGACGCATTTAATTCCGCTTTTAATCTCCATCCTCAGGTTCCTTCACGTTAGATTTGGTATATCAGCTTACGCACGGCTATGGGCGAGAACAGAAGTGTAATCAAAAAATCCTTTGCCGCTCTTCTTCCCCAGCAGCCCTGCGTCCACCATCTTGACCAGCAACGGACAGGGGCGATATTTCGAATCGTTATAGCTCTCATACAAAACCAAGATGGAATTCAAGATCGTATCAAGCCCAATCAAATCGGCGGTAGCGAGCGGGCCCATTTTATGGCTGAAGCCTAAACGGAAAATTTTATCCACATCCTGGGGTGTCGCGACCCCATCATGCACGGCCCAGATGCATTCGTTAATCATGGGCATAAGGACGCGGTTGGTCACAAAACCCGGCGAATCATTGACCAGGACAGGCTTCTTGTCAATCGCTTTCAAAAAGTCTTTGATCTTCTGAATCGTATCCTGGGATGTGTAGTAGCCCTTAATGATCTCTACCATCTGCTTGAGCGGAACCGGATTCATGAAATGCATGCCGATTGCATTCTCCGGCTTCGGGAGTACTGCCCCTACCTTCGTGATGGAAATACAGCTAGTGTTCACACCATAAATGGTATCTTCCTGACAATGCTCTTGAAGTTCAAGATATACCTGTTGCTTGGCTTCCCAGTTTTCCGTGATATTTTCAATCACAAAGGGAACGGCATGGAAATCCTGATATGTAGTGGTGAACCTGATGTTAGTAAGCACTTGTTCAACTTCCTTCACCCGCAGCTCCTTTTTCATCAGCTTTACTAGCTTGAAATCCTCCCTGATCTTCGCCTTAGCCGTGTCCAGCGCCTCTTCATGGATATCCTTCAGGATGACCCGGTACCCCTGGCTTGCCAAATCCAAGGCCAAATCGGAACCCATTACCCCTGCGCCAATGATCCCGATCGTTTCGAATGTATTCATATGCGGCTGCCACCTTTTCATAATAGTAGAGTGCTAGTGTACATTACGGATGCGATCCCCGATCTCCTTATGCCTCCCTTCATGTAGGGCCATCAGGCCTTTCTGGTATGACTTGTTACGCATGCTGCTTCACCGGCTCGTCCACGAGCTGTCCCACTTCCATTTTCAACAATTGGTCAGCCATATGAAAATATCTATCGTCATGCGTAATCGCAATGATGCATTTTCCTTTTTGCTTCAGCTCCGGAATGAGCACATGATAGAAATAATCCCGGAATTCCGGGTCTTGGTCTGCGGCCCATTCATCGAACAGATAGATCGGACGATCCTCCAGGCAGCTAATCAAAAGCGCTAACCGCTTCCGCTGTCCGGTTGAGAGATTGACGGTGCTGAAGGCCCCCTGCTGGATTTGGACCTTGTGTTCAATATCCAGCTTCTGTAAGTATTCCTGAATCTCCTGATCTTTGTCGCCGGTTTCCATTCCGTACAGCCGGTCAAACAGGTGGAAATCACTAAATATAGCGGAAAAGCTTTGGCTGAGTTCCTCCGGCGCCGCCTGCCGGCCATTCAATAGAATTTCTCCCTGATCCGGCTTATATAAGCCCGTTATTAATTTGCCTAAGGTTGACTTCCCGCTCCCGTTCCCGCCTGTAACAAAAGTAACCTGCCCGGAATGGACACTCAGATTCAGCGGTCCCACTGCAAACTGTTCACCCTCTTGGGTTTCGTAATGATAAGTAATATGCTTGGCCTCCAAATGGAGGGGGATGTCTTCTGACCCTTCATTATTGATTGGGGCTTCATTCAATTCCTCAACCGTATCCAGTTGATTGGACAGTTCGTTCAGCCTGTTCCAACTGATTCGGACCCGAATGAAATTCGGAATGGCATCCAGTACTCCGTGGACCGGCCCTGTCATATACAGAAAGACAAAGATATAAGCTCTGAGGGAGCTGTTGGAAATGTCCTTAAAGAGCAGCGGAAAAATAAAAGCCACAACTCCGATTACAAAGGTAAACAGCAGTTCTCCCATCACAAATACATTGGCGAAGCTTAAGTCTCCCTCAATCCGTTTGATCCGGTAGGTATCACAGCTTTGCTTAAGCTCTTCCTGGAACTCTTCTTTTTTACCTTTATGAAGGCTAAGCTCCTTGAAGCCGCTGACCATGTGATTGATGAACTTGAAAAAGGTATTTTGAATATCCCTGGTCTCTCCCCAGACTTGATTGGCATGCCTACCCGCCAGAAAATACAGTCCGGCAGCGAATAAAATAACCACAATTGAGATCAGCAGGCCAAGCAGATTAATTGTTCCTAAATAAACGAAGCAACACAGTAAAGTGACCAGGCTGGTCACGCCAAAAATGAGAATATTGGTAACGCCGCTGATCGTTTCCGTATCATTATTTAGTACTGAATACATCCGTTCCTTTTCGATGGTTTCGATATTTTGATAAGAAGACCGCAGAATCTTGTCAATCAGATCCGTTCTCTTTTGAAAGACCATTTCATTGGTCAGGGTAATCAGCTTCGTTCTAACCAGCCTTTGGCCAAAGACATACACAGCAAGACCCATTAAGAAAAACGAAAATAATCCCATCTGAAAACGGTTTGTATGATTCAGCGCTTCATTAATGATGAAGATGATAATTGCATTTCCAAAGCCGCTTATGGTGCTAAGAAAGATGATCGGAAACAAGGTCCGGTCCCGCGCCTTGGGGAACAGCGAGGTGGTGAAGTAATACAGGGAAAAGAAAACGACCCCAATGAATAAACTTGGGATCGCGATCATAAAGCTTGACGGGGCCCATACTTCAACAAGCTCCCATGAGAGCCCGCTAAATAAAATAACCGGAATCTCATAAAGGCAATAACCGAGCAGCCCCACAAACCCCAGCAAAACTGCCAACCCACACATATTTTTGGCGGTTTTCCGGCGAAGCCTTCTTTCCTTAGTAATGATTTCTTTGAGAGTTAAAATAAAAAACCAGCCCGTTAACAGAATCAACGGGACCGCAATACAGAGAATGACAAGGGAGACCTTGTCCACACTGAGATATTGATCCGCTACCTGTTCAGGCGGCTTTTTGTTGTGCAGAATTTCCATAATTCCCTGACCCATCGTCTGGGTGTAGGAGGAGTTAATGTTCGCCAATACGGCGACCCCGATCTTCTCCTCTGGGCGAAACACCACGGAAGAGGAATAATTGGGATTGCTGCCACCATGGGAAAGCTCTCCGCTCCCTTTCTGATAGACAAACCAGCCTGCCGCATAGGAGGAACCGTCAACACCGGGGAAGACGGACCGGTCTGGTTGATGGGAGCGGATGATCAAATCGGCATCCAGTGCTGCTTCCGCCCGCTCTCCCATCTGGATTTTCAGCCATGCTGCCATATCGTTGCCATTCGTAATGATATAACCGGCAGGTGTATTTCCGCGATACACAGGAGCTTGATATTCACGGGCCTTTAAGAAGCCGATCCTGTACCCCCTCGCCATTTCGTGCTGCTCCGCTTCTTGACGGAAAAGATAGGTGTTTTTCAGACCCAAAGGGTTCAATACGTTATTTTCCAGGTAAGTCTCATAGGATTCTCCCGTTACTTGCTCTATCACAAGCCCCAAGATATCATAATTGATGGAAGCATACTGAAACCTGTCCCCCGGGTAAAAATCCAGCTTCTCCCCAACCACGGCCCTGACCGTACGCTCCAGTGCCTGTTCATCCTCCCCAACGGGAATATCGCTAAGCGTATCGAAGGGAAGGCCACTGGTATGATGAAGAAGCTGTTCCAGGGTAATCTCGGCTATACCGTCGTGTTGTCCAGAACCATTCTCTCCGGTATACACGACCTGAAACCAGGGAAGGTACTTCTGTACAGGGTCTTTCATATGCAGCAAGCCTTGTTTTTCCAGTGATAATACAGCCAATGCAGTAAACGCCTTACTGGTGGAACCAAGCTCAAACAGCGTCTCCGGAGTCACAGGGCGTTTAGCCGCCACATCGGAATCCCCAAAACCTTTGTTATAGACGGTTTGATCTCCCTTAACGATAACAACGGAGGCACCCGGTATTTTGCCTTCCTGCATATTCTTTTCGATCCAGGCTTCTATGCCGGCAGTTTCCTCAGTAGACAAGCTGCTTGGAGCAGCCGATTCTGCCCATGCATGCAGTGGCAGTACCATGGTGAACACCAACAAGACGAGCCATCCCGCAATCCCTTTTTTCATTCCATAACCTCGCATCCTCAATTTTCATCATCAACTGAACAGGCTGTCCAACTCCTCCTGGGAAATATCAACCGTATCAAAGTCGGAGGGAGTAAATTCTTTTCTTTGAGTACTGCTGCAATGCTCAATCACCCTCTTCAGATTTCTGAGCCAATGAGATTGAAACCGTTCCATCGTCATGTCCAGGAATTTATTCCGGCTGTATGTCAGGCGAAGCTGTAAACGGCCATCGACCACAAAACAGTTGATGTCCAGCAAACTGGTCATGTGGTTGTCCCCGCTTACATTGTGCTGAATCTGATCTCCCAATAGGACCAGATAGCCTTCGCCTTGATCCCGGATAAATTCCCCAAGATAATTAAAGCGGATGAATTTGCGTACATGGTTATCTGCAATGCGACCAAGTTGGCGCAGCAATCCGAACCCAATTCCGTTACCGGGCACTCTTCGTTGTGCCTCTTTGACCTGCTTAATCTGTCCGGGAAGAGCGTCCTCGTTCAAGGTGATGCCGAATGGATACAAGCTTGTAAACCACCCTACCGTCCTTGTGACATCCACAAGCTCATCTACATCCTCCCGTCCATGCCCCTCCAGCTCAATGACCATATCTCTGCTGCCCGTCCATTCTTTGAGGGTCACCAGCAATGACGCCAGCAGCAAATCGTGCGGTTCCGTATTGTAAGGAATATTGGCTTCAGACAGTAGTGCGGCGGTCTCAGACTGCCCCAGACCGGATAGCAATGTATGGCAGCTTGTCAGGATATCCGCTCCCTTATCATGGTCAGGCGGCAACGTAAAATCCTTCTGCAATATCGAATTCCAGTACACTTCTTCCTTCAACCCTAACGTCTGCCGGCTGTTCTCCAATGCCTTGGCCCATTTCTGATAGGAGCTTGTCTTCAATGGAAGCACCGCTTTTTGGCCGCGATGGATCTGCTGCAGCAATGTATTCATATCTTCCAGAATAATTCTCCAGGATACACCGTCTACCACAAGATGGTGGGCGATCAGCAGCATGGTCCGGACATTGCCGAGATCAAATACAGCCGCTCTTACCAAAAGGCCTTGTTGCAGATCAAAGCTTGCAGCCAGCCTGTGGGCCTCTTCCTCCAGCTTGACCTCTTGTTCAGGCCGGGATAGGTCTGAGAAATCATGGGCTTCAATAGATAGGCGGGTAAGATCATGCTCTTGATTATAGAACAACTCACCGCTGTCACTCTTGCAATTGATTCGCAGGGAGTCATGATGCCGGATTAGAGCGCTTAACGCTTTTTCCAGTGTGTCCAGCCCAATCTCCCTCTTGAGCACTGCCATCACACTTTGATGATAGTGATCCCTCTTTGCAAAATGCTGCGAAAAAAAATAGGACAGGATAGGAGTAAGAGAAATGCTGCCTTCAGCGGCTCCCTGTTCAATTTCCTCTGATCGCGCCGCTTCTATGAACATAGCCATCTCCTCCAGGATGGGAAATGACAGAATGTCCTTCACTTTAAGCTTGTAGCCTCTTTGATTCATTTTTGAAGAGACCTGGATCGCTTGGATGGAATCTCCGCCCACATGATAAAAGTTGTGCTTCACTCCGATATCCTCAACCCGTAGGACTTCCCCAACCACTTGAATGAGCTGCTCTTCTTGTTCGGTTCTCGGTTGGATATACGCATTGTCTCCTCTTGCCGGAAGAGCCATCTCCTCCAATACCGCTTTGTCTACCTTACCGTTTACGGTTAAGGGAATTTCCTGCACTTCAATAAAATGTAACGGGATGAGGTAGTCAGGCAACTGCTTCATCAGGAACTCTTTTAGCTCATGGGCTGCAATTTTCCGTTTTGAAACAATATAGGCGCAAAGAAAAGCATTATGCCCTTTATCTTGGCGGTTCAGAACGACCGCCTCTGTTATCCCGGTATGATTGAGCAGATGCTTCTCAATCTCCTCCAGCTCTACGCGATATCCTCTGATCTTGATTTGCTTATCCATCCTGCCGATATATTCCAGTGTTCCATCCTGCAGGAACCTCCCTTGATCCCCCGTCTTATACATCCTCTTCCCCGGAGCAAACGGACAGTCTATAAATTTCTCTGCAGTCAGCTCAGGGTTGTTCAAATACCCTCTTGCCACGCCGTCGCCAGCAATATAGATTTCACCTATAGCATGAACAGGGACCGGAGCCAGCGTTTTATCCAAAAGATAGATTTGCACATTATCGGCAGGTCTTCCAATGGGCACGGCTGCTCTTGTGTCTGTATCCGGGACATAAGTATGGATCATGCATCCGACCACAGCTTCGGTTGGCCCGTACTCATTGATAATCTCAAGCTTGCCTCCAAAGCTGTCATACACTTTTTTCGCCAGACTGACTTTTAGATTTTCTCCTCCAACGATAAAACGTTTGACGGAGGAATCCAGGCTGCCCCGGTCCAGCAACAAGGATAGGTGAGAAGGCGTAAGCTTCACGGTGGTGGCCTGATTCTCCTTCAGAATCCGGTACAGGACATATTCATCTTCATCGTCGCGGTATACACGAATGGCCCCACCGCTGATTAATGGCGTGAAGAGAGAAGTAATCGTCAGATCGAACGCAAGTGAGGAATAGAGCGGAAACACTTCCTTAGTCTGCTTCACATAGACCTTCTTGGCCCAGCAAATATAATTCACCAATCCCCGCTGCTCAATCATGGTGCCTTTGGGTTTCCCTGTAGAGCCGGATGTGTAGATCACGTAGACCAAATCATCCGGTTTGCTCAGCATTTTCACATTGGAGGTCTGGTAGGTATCGTATTTAATTTCCCCCATATTGAGGATTTGACCGTCGAAGCCGCATTCATCCAAGTCCGGCAGATTGGTGAGCAGAAATTCCGCGCGGGCGTCTTGCAGAACATAACCTAGCCGTTCAGCCGGATTACCGGGGTCGATGGGCAGGAAGGCTGCGCCTGCTTTGCCAATACCAAGAACACTAATTACCGTTTCCAGCGAATGAGTGGTCATCACCCCGACAATGGTATTTGCACCAACCCCTTGTTCCATAAGAAATCTTGCGAGCTGGTTGGCCTTCTCATTGAGCTGCTTGTACGTCAGGTGCTCATTCCTGTAGGTAACAGCGATTGCTTCAGGCATCTTTTCCACCTGATCTTCAAACAACTGGTAGATGGTGCGGTCATTCGGGTAAGAGGCTTGAGTCGCATTAAAAGCATCCACCCGTTCCGTCCACTCTTCCGTGGACAGGATGCTGATTTGCCTGATTCTCGCTTCCGGGTCGGACACCATTGTCATGATTAACCTTGTAAGATGGGCGTACATATCATCTATCTGCTCTTGCGTGAAGTCGTTTTGCTTATAGTCAAAGCTTGCCGTAATGCTGCCGGATGCTGTCCACTCTTTAAGCACGAGCTGCATGGAATATATCTGCTGCCCGCTGTAGAACTCTATACTATCAACCGCATATCCATTGATTTCTGTATCCAGCCTGGTATTGTAATAATTGACACAGACATTAAATAATTGATCCATGCCTTTCTTCTTAAGCTCAAGCTCTTGCATAAGCCGATCATAAGGATATCTTTGATGGAAATAGCAGGCCTTTAACCCGCTGTTGATCTGGCACATCGTATCCAGTACCGAACTACAATCGTCAATAACATAGCGAAACGGCATTGTACTGGTATACATCCCAAAGGTACCTTTTTGCTGCCGTCCAGATCTGTTCAATACTGGCGTGCCGATGACCAAATCGTCTTGGCCCGTAATCTTGTGGGCATACAGCAAATACGCCGTAACAAAGAAGGTATTCAGGGAACAGTTATGCGCTGAGGCCAAATGCTTGATCCGGGCAGAGAGCTCAGGACCCCATTCGTACGTTTTTCTGTTTCCGGCCAAGCTATCCGAGCTGGCATTCAGAAATGAATCCGGAAGTGCCCGATATTTCTCAACCCAGTAGGACTGGTTTGTCTGAAACCGCTCCGATGCAAGATAGGCTTGCTCCTGGTCCCGGTACTCCAGATAGGAGGGTGCAGCCTGAACCTGTATCTTCTCTCCATGCAAAAGCCGGGTATATATCCCGCTGATCTGCTCGGTCATAATATTAATGGACCAGCCATCCGCCACGATATGATGGAACTTGGCCAAATAGCCATTTTGGCGATCAGAAACTGTAAACATGGCAAAATAAAAAAGCCGTTCGTTCTCAAGGACGAATGGCTTTTGCGCTATGGATTCCACCCAGCCTGCAAACTCCCGTTCCGGCTCACGGCATGTGGAAAAATCTATAAATTCTACTGGAAAATCATTATCATGATCAATGTATTGCCTTGGCTCCCCGTTCTGGACAGCCATTCTCAGCCTTAATGCATCATGACTTTGGATGAAGAGAGCAATAGCCTTTTCTAATAACGAAAACTGAACAGGTCCTTTGATTTGGATGGTTCCTCCAATGTTATGCAGCGGGGTTTGGGGATAGATCTGTTCGATGGCCCATATTCTTTGTTGCGGATGAGTTAAAGGATAGAAGCTACTTGGTTTCATATGCATTACTCCCTCCATAACCGCTCAAGCCCTATTATTCCATTGTCTTATATATTTCGAAAAAAATGGCAAAGCTTCGCCATTTCGTGTAACTTATGAAGTATACACTACCTTGATCTTTGCCACCATATATCCCCCTCATTTCTCTAAAGTGCCTAAGCTTCAATAGATTCATTCGGGTTGCTGTGATGTCGCCGTCCAATTAAACCTTATATTCCAGTTGTCAGATAACCATTTCCAGTCAGTCTGCAAGATAAATCTTACAGAATCGCTAGTGTTTAGATATTAAGGTTATTTTATTCTAAAGGAGATTCAATTTCAAGCCTTTCCCTTTTTATTTGCTAACTGCACAACACCGATAAAATCTTCTGCTCATCCACAGGAAATGCGTAAGAGCCGCCGGAGGACTTCCTCATTTCTCCGATTCCGTTCATTAACACTAAATTTATATTGCCATTACGTGTCTTCTTATCGGTATACATTTTTCGAATCAATAATTGCGGGTCTATATCCTTGGGACATTCCGTAGGAAGACCTACACTGCCGAGTAACCGGATAATCCGCTCAACATCTTCAGACTTTAAAAAGCCCAAATGGTTAGCAAGCCTTGCTTCGGCAACCAGCCCGATGGCAACAGCTTCCCCGTGCAGATATTTATATTCCGCCGAAGCTTCTAAGGCGCGTCCTATTGTATGCCCTAAGTTCAAAACTTTCCTATAGTTATCTTCTTTTTCATCCTTCATGACTACTTTGTATTTAATTTCACAATTTTGGCGTACAATATATTCACAAATATCCCACTGAAGACAGAGACTGTTAGAATCGAATAATGTTGGGGCATGGAGTTCTAAGTACTCAAAAAATTGAAAATCTCCTAGACAAGCATGGATAATCGTCTCGGCAAGCCCGCTTCGGAATTCACGCACGGATAACGTATTCCAGGTTTCCAAATCTGCATATACCGTTGAGGGTTGATAGAATGAACCGATCAGATTGGTGGCGGCTGGGGTGTTAACAGCAGTTTTACCGCCAATGGCTGCGTCAGCCGCTGATAATAGTGTTGTCGAATAATTGATATAAGGAATTCCACGACAAAAGGTACTGGCAATAAAACCGGACAAGTCCGACACCATTCCCCCTCCAAGTGCAATAATGAGGCTGTCTCTTCCATAACCTGAAGCAATCATTTCATCCTCAACCCTAATTTTAATCTCTCTGCTTTTATTTTTTTCACCGCTCGGAAAAGTAAATAAATCACAATGTATACCAACGTTCTGAAGCGCCCATAAAAACTCCCTGCCATATAAAGCCTCTACGTTGGAGTCCGTCAACACAGCCACCTTATAAATGCGATCTGCAAAGTTAGTGTGAATATCCCTAATCAGAGTTTCCGTCAATTTTCTTCCAATTATTATATCGTACGATTCATCAACAGTTTTTTTTAACTGCACTCTTAATTTAGTCATTACGTTCTCCCTTCAAGATATTCCTTCGAACATTCACTGCAAGAAGAGTATACCATAAAGTGGAATTATAGTATTTTTATTTACAGATCACTATACCGGGTGACGAAATTCCAGGGACGTTTTTCTTTCCTATGTATTTAGCAACTCATCCGCAGACAAGCTTAATAAACCAATTACGATCGTTCCCTATACGAATTGGTTTACTTTTGCGTTTTATATTTAATCTGTAATTTCCGATTGATTACTTGTGCCCATTCAGGCAATTCATTTGAATAATATTTTATTCCACTTTTATCTGCTCCCAGAATAATTTCACCATCTGCTTTACTATTATCAATAACAATTAATTGATCTAAAAGCTCTAAGTGAGATAACAGATTATTCATACTTGTTACATTTCGTCTAATAATATCCTCGCTTTCAATATGATGACCACCATTCTTAACGCGCAAAGCAACACGTTCAATATTAAGCCGAACATCCCCTAGTCCCACATAAAACATAATGATTTCGAAGCCTTGTTCTTTTGCAACTCTCATCTGCCTTATGACGTTACCACCCGCTAAAGTGGTTTCCACAGTGAAATCCCACTTATTTCGGATACATTCTCTGGCTATTTTTATGGCTTCTTTCCCAGCAGATATATTACTTTTTTCAGGATGCTCATTATTAATTTTACGGGCAAGTGCATCAGGATCAACATTTACACTTACCCCAAGCCGGTCAACAATCAAGTTACGGATTGTGCTCTTACCACTTCCATTATTACCAGCGAACACAAACATGGTTGCAATTGTTTCATTCATGGTTAAGTTCCTGTTCGTTCATTTTCTCAATCTTACCTGTGCTATATTCTTTAACAATTTGCCCTTCGGCTGTTTTATATACAATATATGTCCCATTTGCTTTAGCATCCAATTTCGCACGTTCACCCGTTAATCGAATCAATTTAGCAAGGTCCTGCGTAAGATTCATCATTTATACTAACACCTCATTTTTTTCTTATAGCTCGAGTATATCACAGCACAGCGCATTTTATATTAGCTTAAGTCTGATCCGACTCTTCACAAATAGCCTGCAGATTGAGAATTTGACATCTCATTTCTACAGGCTATTATCATAAAGTTCCAACTTATCTTTTCGCCTTATAAAACTCATGATACAGCTTCATCAGCGCCCTCTTTTCAATCCTGCTCACATAGCTCCGCGAGATACCCAGCTCCTTCGCAATCTCCCGCTGCGTCCGCTCCTCCCCGCCGGTGTCCAGGCCGAAGCGGCCGACGACCACCTCTTTCTCCCGGTCATCCAATATATCAAGATTACGATATATCTTGCTCTTCTCGATCTTGAGATCGACTTCCTTGATCACATCGTCGGTTTCGGAGCCGAGGATATCTATGAGGGTGATTTCATTTCCTTCCTTGTCCGTACCGATAGGATCGTGCAGAGATACGTCCTTGCGGGTTTTCTTCAGCGAACGAAGGTGCATCAGAATTTCATTTTCTATACAACGAGCGGCGAATGTTGCGAGCTTCGTGCCTTTATTCGGGCGGTAGCTCTCGATGGCCTTGATCAGACCTATCGTGCCGATGGAGATGAGGTCCTCCATGTCTTCGCCGGTGTTGTCGAATTTCTTGACGATATGCGCAACAAGCCGCAGATTATGTTCGATCAGCAAATTTCGGGCCTTGGCATCCCCCTCGGCCATCATCCCTAAGTATTTGCTTTCCTCCTGCTCCGAGAGCGGCTGGGGAAAAGCATTGTTCCTTACGTACGATACCAGCAGCGTCAGTTCTTTGATCAGCAGCGCAATTGTGCTTATAATTCCTGGCAACTTGGCGACACCTCCCGCACATGTACAATGAAACCGGTCAGTTAGGAGCACTACGGGTTCATGGTCCTTTTATTGTATGTGGGTGAATGCCTAGAAGTGCCTGTACGGGAGAAATGGGTACGGGCTCTGACATCTTCTGTACCCTGAAGCTTCTTCCCGATGAGATGTCAATATTAATAAACGAAATCTATCTGTTTGTCCCTCCTCCAGCTTCTCTCACTTTATCAAGGTATGCGGTCATTTTATAGGACATATATAATCGGAGAACGTTATCAATATTGTCTAAATCGGCATGAGTCAACTCACTGATCTGTTGCAGCCGGTACCGCAGGGTGTTGCGGTGGATGAACATCCGGGCCGCAGTCTTTTGCAACTGCCGGTTGTTCTTCAGATAGATAAAAAGCGTGTGATAAAGGTCAGTGTGGTGCTTCATATCATACTCCCGCAATGTAAGCAGCGCCGGATGGCATACGTCCCGGTAGTCACTCTGTGTATAAAAAGACAGCATGTCATACATCTGCACATCGGGGTACAAGACCACCGGATCGGCGGGCATTGTGATTAGACCAATCTCAAGCGCTTTAACCGCCTGCAGATAATATTTGCGGCAATCGGCAATATCGGTGAATTCACTGCTGATTCCCAGGCGGATCTGATTGGAGGTTAGAAATTCGTGCATATCGGAGCTGAACTCCATTCTCGCTGCTCCCCTAAGCTCCCGGTCTCTGACTATGACAATGTGCTCATTATAAAAAATCAGGCGTTCCGCCTTAAAAAACGTGCTGATCCGATCCCGTAAATACCCGTTGTATTTGTCAGTAGCATCATACCGCGTTATATCCAGCACCAGCACGGACAGCTTGCCATTCAGCTTGATATTACAGCTTCGGAGTCTCTCCTCAGTAAGCTCTTTGCCGCCGGGGTCATTCTCCAGCAGATCGTAGATCATTTCTTCATACACGGCATGAGTAGAATTCCGGTAAAAGCTGATCTTCTGCAGCTCTGCCGCCACCATCTCGCTGACAAAAGCGGCTAGGTCATGATCCCTTGGATGGATAACCCGTCTGCAGCCCAGCAGAATAACATTGCCGACAAGCTTGTTCCCGATTTTAACCTTCGCCACCACCTTCACGGCAGCACTGCCACTACAGATCACTTCATATGGCTCCACAGACTTTACACCGTTTTGTACGCTTTTCATCTTTTTGACAGTGGCAATAAAATCATAAGAGCAGTAGCCCTTCTGCAGATTATCTCTCCAGATCGGATCGGTTATCTCTGCGCTGTCCGAATAGGCCAGAACTTTATAGCTTAAATCAATAATTATCACTGGATTACCCAAAAGCTCTGCCGCCACTGATACGATATGGTCCATCCCTTTTCCGGCGACAAACGCTTTAAGCAGTTCTGCCTTCGCCTGCTCCGTTTCGAAATTCTCTAAGAACAGCTCCCTGGTCTGGTTGTAGATTTCGAAGAGATCCTCACCCGCTTGAAACTCAATCCTATTCGGACTGCTCGCCGCATACTCCCGAACTGGCAGCACTGCGTCATTGATCAGCATGAAGCTGGCATTCTCTATATTCCCCGCATCGCCCGGCAGCATGGAGCTTTTGCCTACATAGATAAACTCGGGCGCGAAGCAGGTTTGGCTCTTCGTAATCAGTTTTGCATCAATATAATCCGCCTTTAATTTGCTGTTATGGTGAACGTGGACCGCTCTGTTGCCAAAATGTCCGGCCAGTTGTTCAAAGCTAATACTCATCTCTCTCACCCTTTATTAATTATAGTGCGCCACGCACATAGATTCCAATTATTTTTATATTTTCCATATATATAAACATTGATAGGGCTATGTTACATTGAAGCTGACAGTGATTAGGAGGAGGAATTAAAGATGAGCAGCTTTATCAAAGATGTAGACGAAATTGTAAAAAGAACCACAATACCTACGACGTTCTATAATGCCGAGACACTTACCGTTTACTGGGAGACCTCCCCTGAGATTATCCGGCGGATTCTGCCCTCCCCGCTGGGTCCAGGACCAAAGCCTTTGGTCCAAGCCTTCGTAGCCGACTATCCCCGCACCAGCTTCTGTGACCCTTACCGTGAAGCCGCCATATTCGTGCTCGCGGAGTATAACGGACAGCTTGGAAGCTATTGTCTGTCTATGCCGATCAACGATGATATCGCAATGGGGCTTGGCCGCGAGCTTTACGGTTTCCCCAAGAAGATGGCTGACATCAGTCTCAGTAAAGTGGATCAGCAGGTCAAAGGCAGCGTCTCCCGCCGGGGCATCGAATTTTTCCGGGTCAATGCGACATTAAGCGGAAGGATGAATGCGGAAGACGGACAGGCCATACTCAACGAGCATTATGGGAACGGCCTGCCTGTCTTCAATATTAAATATTCCAAATCTGCAGACGGCAACGGGTTCGATCTGCCACCGCTCCTGATTCAGCAAAACACCTCAATGGATGTCAGTGTGCTGACGGCTGCCGAGGTTGAAATCACTCTGTCGGACTCCCCGCACGACCCCTGGGCGGAACTGGAGGTGGTCAAGCTGCTGGGCGGCATCTATACAGTCAGCAATACCGTACTGCTGCGGGGCAGTGTACTGTCCAAAGTGAATCCTGTGAGTTTCCTGCCGTATTCCTATTTGCGCTGGGACTGGTGGGAGCAGACGGAGGGCTATAATGAATGATCTGTTTGATTTAAGCGGCAAGGTGGCAGTTGTGACCGGCGCATCTGGGGGAATCGGAGCAGAATTGGCCAAGGCGTTCGCCGCGCAAGGTGCGGATTTGGCCCTTCTGGATCTAAGATTGGACGAGCTGAGAACACCCGCCAGGGAGATCGAATCCGTAGGCCGCCGCGCTCTGTCACTGAAATGTGACGTGACCCGTGAGGGAGAGATTGAGGTTGCAGTCGCAACCATTCTCCAGCACTGGGGCAAGGTCGATATTCTGGTGAACAATGCAGGAGTCGCCTCCGCCGGTTCAGTGGAGGCGCTGGAGGAAAGAGAATGGGACCGGGTGATTGATACCAACCTAAAGAGCATATTTCTCATGTCAAAGCATGTCATTAAGCACATGAAAGACAGAAGCTACGGCAGAATTATCAATATGGCCTCCATCTGCGGCATGATCGGGAGCAAGTCGGAGCCGCTCCATGCCTACAATGCCTCCAAAGGCGCGGTTGTGAGTTTGACCAGAGGCATGGGGGCTTCACTCGCTCCGTATGGCATAACGGTTAACGCTATCGGTCCCAGCCTGTTCCGCACGGGAATGACGGAAGGCGCTCTATATCAGGATAGCTTTCTCAAGTTGTACAATGCGCAATGTCCCGCCGGCCGGCCCGGCAATCCGGATGAATTGAATGGCGCCGCCATCTATTTTGCCTCGGACGCTTCCAGCTACACAACAGGCCAGACACTGTATGTGGACGGAGGCTGGACCTCGGTTTGAGCACGGGATTAACCCGGGAAAAGAAACTGCCCTTACGCTTCTCATCAGAAGCCGGAAGGGCAGTCTCTTTTCCACCCCCTGAAGGGGGCTTGTAGTTATAATTCGTATTGTACGTTATGCAAGCCTGCGGCCGTAACCAGATCGGATCAGGCCTCTACTTGATACGTTAACCAAGTTCCCGTCACCCTTCTTCTGCCTTGCCGTTCCAAGACCTATAAATGCGAGGTAAATACTATATTGATTATTCAAGATATTTTATTCAAAATAAAAAAACTCTACAGCCACAAGGGTTGTAGAGCTTGATTGTCCATTTTGCAGATGAATGGCTGTTGAACTAGAATTTAAGAATTCCCGAAGTATGGAGCAGTACCAAGAAAACCAGGATCGGTGCGACATACCGGAGCATGAACAACCAGATGCGGAACCACCGAGCTTGCAGCCCAGCCGCTTCTGCTGCCCCCTTCCAGAAGTATCCGGCGAAAATGGTAATCAGCAGACCGCCAAACGGCAGCATAATGTTGGAGGTGATGAAATCCATCCAGTCGAATAGGGCTTTGCCGCCAAACGAAAGCTCAGGGAACATTCCCAGCGACATCGCGGAAGGAACACCGAGCAGGAAACAGACCAGAGACAAGATCCAGACCGAACGTTGACGGCTCCAGTTCCAGCGCTCCATCGCGAAGGATACAGGCACTTCAAGCAGGGATACGGCTGAGGTCAAGGCAGCAATCGCCAACAGGATGAAGAACAGACCGCCGAAGAACCCGCCGAAGGGCATAGCCGAGAAAGCCGCAGGCAGAGCGACAAAAATTAGCGAAGGCCCCTGATCCGGGGCAATGCCAAACGAGAACGTTGTCGGGAAGATAATCAATCCGGCAATAAACGCATAGAGCAAATCTCCGGCGCCAATCGCTAATGCGGCGGTACCCAGCGACTGATTTTTATCCACGTAAGAGCCGTAAGTCAGCAGAATCCCCATCCCGAGCGACAACGAGAAAAAGGCATGTCCCAAGGCGACCAGCGCAGATTCCGCCGTCAGCACCGAGAAGTCCGGTTTGAGGAAGAAGGAGACACCTTCGTTTGCACCAGGCAAGGTTACCGCGCGAATCATGAGCACAATGAGGAGAACGACCAGGCCGGGTATCAACACTTTGTTGAATTTCTCAATCCCGCCCGATACCCCAAGAATGACTACGCCCGCCGTAATCAGCATAGCTACGCCCTGCCAGACAATCGGCATCCCCCCTGAGATAAAGGAGCCAAATTCACCTGCATAGTCACTTGAACTGAACAATTGGCCATTGAAGGCAATCATCGCGTAATTTAGCGTCCAGCCTGCAACAATAACATAAAAGGAGAGGATTAGAAAAGGCGCGACTACTTGCAGTATTCCCGCTGCCTTCCAGCCTTTTCCACCTCCGGCACGTATGAACGAAGTCGCCGCGCTTCCGCGTCCGCTGCGTCCAATCGCCAGCTCGGCCAATAGCACCGGCAAGCCGATCAGGGTCAGACAGACGATGAAGAGCAGGAAGAAAGCCGCACCGCCATTTTCCCCTGTAATGTAAGGGAACTTCCACATATTTCCCAAACCAACAGAGCTGCCGATGGCCGCAAAAATAAAGCCGCTGGAGGAAAAACGCTCCTTCTTCTCCGCGAGCAGGCTTTTTTCACCTTTAGTTTGATTCATTTTCTTAACACGCCCCGTTTTCTTTTTTAGACCTCATTATAGCTTATATAACATTGAGTGTCATATAGAAATTCTCTGAATTCTCTATAATTATTCCTTTTTACTGTATAAAAAAACAAAGGATGCCGCCGTTCCCGGCGACACCCTATTGTAGTTTGCAACGATGTTGTATGTTTTCGTATATAATGAACTCCATTCTTTTATCTTCAACTAAGGAGCGCGCCAGATAACGAAATAGTTATTGTACCCATAGCCATAATTGGCAGTGCCTGAGCTGCTCCCCAGAATGTGTGCGGTAAGCTGTTTCAGTTCCGCTTCGTTTATCTCCGGTTTGACCCGAACTGAAATTACCGGTTCGTTCCGCTTCAGCAGCTTTTGCAGCTTGGTTGTGAAGTCTGCGGCAGAATGGACCTCCAGCCCGTTTTTGACATAATAGTCATAGGTTTCGGTTACTCCCTCAAATGAGCCCAGCTCTTTATCCAGCCAGAACATGTCATCCTGAACGTATTCCAGCCCGGCCGCAGTGTCATCATTGGCATTATAAAGCAAATAAGGAATTCCCGTGTTGGTCAAGCCGTTGGTAGGATCAATATTGAGCCATTCTGAACCGATTTTGACCTTAATCCAGGCGTGCGGTGTTCCTTCCAGCGTTCCAGTTACCACAATCGTCTCAAGTCCGGCCAGATCGGCGAGCATTTTATATGATGATGCGTAACTCATACATACTCCCTTTTTCTTGACCATAATACCGTAGGTAGTAAACGCGTCATTTATTTCGGCATCGAACGGCCCTTTGCTGTCCTGGGCGGCTGCCGATGCGGCATCATCATAGAGGGTCTTATCCTTTAAATATGCATAGATCGCCATGTTTTTTTGTGCGGCGCTCATTCCGTTATGAATGATGGCCTGGACAATACGCTGTGCTTCAGCCGAAATTTCCTTCTGCTTGCGTTTGAGCTCATGGCTGGAATCATTATATTCGAGATGCAGGGTGACTGAATTATAATCGTAATAGTATGTAGCCACACCGAGAATCTGCGGATTCTGATAGATCACTTTGGTTAAGTAATCCACCAGAACCTCCTTGCTTTGCAGTTCAGGAAAAGCCAATAGCGAAAACTCCTTCTTGCCTTCCACCATATTCCGGGCCAAGTACTCTTCTGCCGCCGAATTCACATTCAGCCCGATTTTCCTTAGAATCTCCGGCTCAGGAACAAGCTGTTCGTCACCTTCTGCTGCCTGCTGCTTCGTATTTAGTCTTTGCCGGCTGACCAGATCAAGTCCCGCGCCTGAAGAACCGCCCGCCTTGCCTCCGCCAATAATGGTCGGGACCTCTGGAGGGGCGACCCATGTCCTGGAGCTCTGTGGCTTGGCCATTCCTGTATTTGGGTCTTTCCTGGAATGAGATGTCACGAACGCCTTATATTCAGCTTCCGTCACCTCAAAAATCAAAAAGCTTCCCTTAAGCTCCGTGCCTTTTATCCGGTATTCTACCTTGCTGTCATTAATGATCTTGTTCTTGTCCATATTATAGATTACATCCCGGTCCGCTACCGACTCATCCAGAAATTGAACGGACATCTTCTTGGGCAGTTCAGACAGCTTATCGTAGCTGCCATATGGATCTGCCAAAGCAAGAGGCAGCCTATCAGCCAGCTCCGCGATACTGATCATATTGCCGAAATTGGATTCCTGATCTCCTTTATAAGCCGTTACATAATAACCAAAAGGATTCAGGAGATTCTGGAGAGAATCCAGTCTCTGATTACTTGAATGAGTAAGGTCATATTCCGTAGTCTGTACAGTAGCTTGCGGGCTAGGAAAAACATCTTCATAGCCCTCTTCCGCCCCATTAATTTTGCTATGCATGCTCTCAGAATAAACGCTATAGATTTTATAGCCGTCGGCTCCCTTAACCGGTTTCCAGGTCAATTTGAGGCTGCCTGATCCATCAATTACATAATCCAGTTCCGGGGCAGGGACTTGCGATTTCACTGTAAACGGAGTAATGACCGGCTTAGCCAGCTTTAGCGGAGTCTGAGATTCCAAATCATAATTCACACGGATGTAATAAGCAGATGCGTTTCCCCAAATCGAATCAAATACGCCATCCCGATCTAAGAGTTCTAAGAATGGCTCCACCACCACCGTGCTTCCGGAATCCTGGAAATAGATATTCGCCTTAATCTGGCTATGTGTCAGCGCCTTCCGGTCGGTATGTACTGAGATGATATCTTCTGCGGGTATTCCCGACATATCCGCTTTGAAGCTGAAGGTAAAGCTCTCATTCTGTTTGACATTGTACAGCGACATCAGCACTTCCGTAGATTCCTGCTCATATTTTAGCTTCAGGTCATGAACCGTCAATTGACCGGTAGGCCGTCCGCAGAGCACACTTTTGATGTTGATTTCCTGCCGCACCGCCGGCGCTTCTGTCTCTTCTGCTGGTTCTATCTTTTTAATCTGTTCTGTTGGCTCTACTTGTTCGGCCTGTGTGTCGTTAAGAACAGCAGCCGCTTCATTCCCGGCAGCCGGGAGATTTCCATTATTGAAGCAACCCGTTAATAACATAAGTATAGTCAGAGTACTCGCCAAAGCTTTTAACAAGCGATTACACCCCATGTCTTCCAGTGACTTACGCAAAATCACTCTATGTATTTGCTGACTGCATAAAATTCACTATACTATAATGTGGAAATTGGGCACAGTAAAGTTTGCCACAGCCCAGTTCTTACCGGCTAGAGTTCGTTCAGCTTCTCCTTGCACAGCCTGATATACTGCATAGCCTGTACACTGCCCAGTCCATACTCGGTAAGATGATTGAGGTTATCGTCGCCTAGCGTAAGACAATGCTTGAAGGTGGCAAGCGCCTCTTCGAAGTCGCCGTTCCGATATAGAATCACACCTTTATAAAAATGCAAATCCACATAATCGGGATACAGTAAGATGGCTTTGTCTATCGACGCACGGAACTCCTGTTCATTGCCGAGAGCCAGCACGGAGGCATATTTCAACTGATATAACATGGAGGGAGGAATTTGTCCCCTCAGCAGAAATCGGACAATTGACTGATTCACCTGCTTAACAGCCTGGTCATATTCTCCATTGTAATAATATTCGTTCGCCAAATGGTACTCCAACCAGGGATGCTTCTCCTCTGAAGCATACGCCTGCTCCAGCATCCGCAGATTGCGCCCCGCCTTATTTTTCCTTGCGTTATCCATATAACCGTAATGATGAATACTTACCGGCACAATTGGCGGCAAAATCAGCCTTCCGCTTCTCTCCATAATTTCTTCGGCATTAAGCATCTCATGAATGCTGTATATAAATTTGAACCCTGAATGATTACGGAACAGCCGGGTCTGGGCAAGCTGATAGGCTTCAGCCGGATTCGCTTCTTTTCCTGTATAATGGATGGTTCTCACGGAGAGCAGCAGCTCATGGCCGCCGGTTAATTCTTTCAGAAGCCGCGGGTCCTGGTCACACTCCAGTACTTCGTCGGCATCCAGCCACAGAATCCAGTCTCCGGTAGCCAAGGCTACCCCTTGATTGCGGGCCTCTGAGAAGCTTCCGTTCCACGGACAGGATATGACGGAGGTTGTAAACATTCTCGCGACATCGAGCGTCCCGTCAGTAGAGCCTGTATCGACGATGATCATTTCATCCACATAAGGGGCGGCGCTTTCAAGACAACGCTTGAGGCTGGCGGCTTCATTTTTCACAATCATACACAAGGACAGCGAAGCTTTCATCATGATACGGCACCTCTAAGTCAGGAATGAATGTATATGGCTTAATAATATGCATGCAGCCATAATGCTGTGAACACTTTGGGCGCAGGCACATAAGATAAGACATGACGAATGCTAAACTACCCTCAGAAATCAGGTGATCCCAAACGTGTCCATGCCGAGTATTCCAGATATCAAACCGGATATTATTCTGAAGCGTCAGGATGTTATTCATCTGCTGTTGACTTCTATTGCCATGGAGGAGATCAGCTTTTCTCATATTCTCAATGCCGAAGCAGAGAAAATTCAATTCATACTCGGCCAGAGCTGCCCTACTACGGAGGAAGTGCTGCGCATAAACGACAGTGTGGAACGAATTTTGCGGGGGATCGTGGCCAATCAAATTCTGCTGCAATTCAAATTCAGCGATATCCTGAAGCTGGAGCAGTCCAGGACTGACTGTGATGAGGATTGCGAGGAGTAACGCCGATGAGAAGGAGGAAGGTCATGGCCGAACGGAAGAATGCCAATGCTGAGACAGGGCTGAAAATGAGAGCGGATCAGGCATTCTCCTGCATGAGTGAAGCCGTGCTTCAGGCAGAGGAGGCACTTGACGCTCTATTGGCAGCTAAAGCCGATCAGATCTGCTGTTTCATTCTTAATCCTCATTTGGGCGAAACCCGGCCAGCCAGAGAGGATATCGGTGAATTTTTGAATTCAATGCTCTTCTTTATAGATTCCATTGCGGTGATCCGCCGGATGCTGCGGAGAAGGATGTATGATATGGCACGGCTGGAGCAATGGGAGAACGAAACAATGGAGTGGTCGAAGCAGGCTCCCGATTCCCCTTCGCTCAACCGCACGGGTTGTCCCCAGTTTTCTCATTCGGCAGTGAAGCTGATCAATGCCATTGTGAAGTTTATCGAATGGGAAGTTCGGGAAGTGAGCGGATGGGGTTCGGCGCTGCGGGCAGCTCAGCACACTGGTTTAATTTGTGCCTTGCCTGAGCTTCTTGCCGGAGCAGCTTGGGCAAATCACCATCGCCGCAAGGAAGACACCGTCTATAGCGATGGGCTGATGCAGGAATGGTCGTCCCGGCTGAAACGCGCCATTATGCCGTCCCTGATCCAATACGAAGATCAGCGATTCAGGGTGAGAGAAGCACTGTTTCAGTTGGAATGCCTTATTAACGGCTCCGCAAGAGCCGCTGACGAACAGAAGCGCCCAGCTTCTCCCCCTTTCATCCGAAACGGTGTGTTTGGGCGGCATTAGAACTGAAATCAAGTGAAGGCTGTACATTAAGACTCTCATTTAGGGAGTCAGTGTACAGCCTTTCACTTTGAGATCAGATCAGGTTAGCCGAATGATACTAAGGCTGGCGCCCGGTGCCTGCAGGCCGATTGAAACCGTCGAACTGATCTGAAGCTGAATGGTCGCCCCGGCAGTTACGGAGATGATGGTCTGCGCTTGGAGAATGGTAGTAGTCAGAGAAGCTGTGGCCGTGGACGGAACCGCTGTGCCATTAAGCAGAATGCGGGATGAAGTAAGCAGAGAGGCGGTCATATTGATTCTATAATTGATATAGTAATTCCCCGCGTTTGCGATTGTAAAAGTATCATTGCCTGCGTTTACTGTTATGCCTGCCGGTATATTTTGGTTGTCAGGCATTGCTATAAGTCCAGTTCCAAGCAGCACAGCAATGGTGCCTGTAGCATTCTGGGCAAAAGCAAAGTTGCCCGTTACACTTGTGCCAGTCGCCCCGGTACTTCCTGTTGGGCCTTGCAGGCCGGTAGCTCCGGTTGGACCAGTCCCGCCCACGGTACCCGTGGCTCCTGTAGCTCCGGTAGCCCCTGTTGCCCCGGTTGCCCCTCTTACCGCAATCGGGGTATAGTCGGCAGAAACGCCGGGAAGCCCAACCGGTGGCGCGTTATTAACCATATAGGTGCTGCCGTCGTATGAAACAATTTGACCAACAGGGTAAGTGGGAGCAACGGCGACGTTGTAGGTAACGATTCCCGTTAAGCCCACACCGGTAGCCCCTGTAGGTCCCGTTGCACCCGTTGCACCGGTAACCCCGGTAGCTCCCGTGGTTCCGGCTGCACCACTCGTGCCTGTGGCTCCTCTTTCCGCCAACAGCGTGTAGGACGGCGAAGTATTCGGCGTGCCGGTGGGAGGTGTCGATATGACCATGTAGGTGCTGCCGTTATAATATACGACCTGGTTGAGCGGATAGCCGGGAGCAAGCAGCGGATTGAAGGTTACCAGCCCGCCGAGGCCAGCTCCGGCCGCACCTGTAGCACCGGTCGCACCAGTCGGGCCGGCAGGCCCCCCCGCAGGTCCGGTCGGCCCGGTCGGGCCGGTTGGCCCCAGCAATGTAGGACTCTGCAGAGCACTCTCCAATTTGGATTGGAGAAACATTTGATTACGTGTGGCGCTGTCCATTGTGGAGCGGATGCTCTCGTTGACCTCCAGCAATTCACTAATTGTAGGATTCGGCCCTGTAACCCCGGGAATCGTTCCAAGCACATACTGCAGCTTCTCGCCTTCCGCATTTAAAATATGGCTTAAACCGAGTTCTTCCATGGCGATGGAGGAGAGGATCAGGTTGACGGCATCATCACGGCTTATTGTAATCGACGGTGTAATATTGGGTAGATTAGGTTGGGACACAGACATTTACCTCCATTTGTTATAAAGTGATAGTTCTTAAATCATTGTATGCCGTTTCGAGGTGGAAGGTTAGTAAAAGGCCCATCCCCCATATGTTTTTACAATAATAAGGTTACCCCACCCATTTCTTTTGAATAGTGTGTTGAGAGGAGAGCTTGTGACCAGTGCTATACGCCTGTCGAATCCTCACTCTGCCCGGAAAGGAATGGCTATTCATCCGTGAACAAGAGAATATTGATCGCCAGCCCAATTAATCAAAAGCCCGATATTTTACGCTATTTTCTGGAGTCGCTAAACCTGCTGGACAAGACACAATTGCTTGTTGATTTTCTGTTTGTTGATGACAACGAGGAGGAAGAGCCGCGGAAGCTGCTGGAGGACTTTCAGCGCAGTCAGCCTGTCACCTTGTGGCGCAATCCGTCTGAATCGGCCTACCGGCGGGATGAGAACACCCATTATTGGACACACGGGCTGACGGAAAAAGTAGGGAGAATGAAGGACGCCATCATTGAATATGCGTTAAAAGAAAGCTACGAAGCACTATTTCTGGTGGACTCCGACCTGCTGCTTCATCCCAACACGCTGCAGCGGTTGCTGGGTGAGAAGAAAGAGATCATCTCCAATATCTTCTGGACCCGCTGGCAGCCGGGAACGGCTCCACTGCCTCAGGTATGGATGATGGACGAGTATTTATTTTATCAGAAAACAGACCGCGGTCATGATGACGAGGAGGCCACCCGAAAGACCTCACTTTTTCTTGAACAAATGCGTACACCGGGTGTCTATGAGGTTGGCGGGCTAGGTGCATGTACGCTGATCAGCCGAGATGCCATGGAACAAGGTGTCCGTTTTCACCGTCTGCCCAATCTCTCCTTCTGGGGAGAAGACCGGCATTTCAGCATCCGCTCGGCAGCGCTGGGCATCCCGCTTCATGTCGATACCCGATATCCGGCCTACCATATTTACCGCGAAACTGATTTGGAAGGAGCGGCCGCCTTCATGAAATCCGTGCAGGGCAGCCGCGGGGCCAAGCCTATCACGATCAGCTTATGCATGATTGTAAGAGACGAAGAGGAGGCGCTTCCCCAATGCCTGGTCTCTGCGCAGGGTATCGCCGACGAGATAATTATTGTCGATACCGGTTCCACGGACCGGACTAAGGAAGCAGCAGGGGCTTTTACAGACCTTATTTACGATTACGAATGGAATGATGATTTTGCCGCTGCGCGGAATTTCGCATTCAGCAAAGCAACCAAGGATTATATTCTGTGGCTGGACGCGGACGATAAATTCCGGGAGGAGGACCGCCTGGCCTTCATTTCATTAAAGGCAAAGCTGCTCCCGGAGGTTGACAGCGTAATGATGTATTACAACCTGGTTCTGGATGAAAAGGGGCTCCCAACCTCCCGTCTGAAACGAAATCGTCTCGTCAAGCGCACTCAGCAATACCGGTGGATCGGGGCAGTTCATGAATATCTGGAGGTCAGCGGCCATATTGAACAAAGCGAGATTGCCGTCACACATGCGAAAAACAAAGCGCACACCGACCGGAACCTGCGCATCTACAGGTCGCGCGAGAAACAGGGAGAGGCATTCCCGCCGCGCGACCTGTACTACTATGCCAATGAGTTAAGGGACCATGCCAAGCCGGAGGAGGCTGTCATTATGTATGAACGATTTCTGGACACCCGGGCCGGCTGGATTGAAGATCAGATTGCCGCGTGCCGCAATCTCGCGGACTGTTATACCCAATTGCAACAGCGGGACAAAAGCCTGGGGGCCTTATACCGTTCAATGACATTAGACCTTCCAAGAGCAGAGGTCTGCTGCGACTTGGGCGCGATTTTTATGGGAGAGGATCGTTTCCATCAAGCCATTTACTGGTTCGAGGCTGCGGCGGGCCTGGGAGATCCCCCGAAGTCGGGAGCGTTAGTCGATCAAGCTAGCTGGACCTGGCTGCCCTACCTTCAGCTCTGTGTCTGCTATGACCGTTTGGGACAGATTCAAAAAGCCCATGAGTGCAACGAACGCGCACTTGCGTTATGCCCGGATCATCCGAGCATGCTGTTCAACCGGAAGTATTTTCAGGAGCGGCTGAAGGATACGGGCAGACCGGAAGAATAAGGCGCGGTAAACTCGCAGAACGACAAAATGCCAGGTACGCGGGACGTCCATTCATAAGCGTCCCCGTAACCCGGCATAATGAGGGTTTTGCCCTCTACCCCTTCAAAGCCCCTACCATAACACCCTTCACAAAATATTTCTGCAAGAAAGGATACAAGCATAAAATAGGCGCCGTTGTTACAATGATGGCTGCGTACTTCAAGGTTTCTGCGACATCCCGGCTTTGAATCAAGGTTGTCGTTCCAATCATATTCGCATTGTCGTTCTCCAGAATAATGTTTCTGACGACTAATTGAATCGGGAACAGATCCTGATCCCGCAGGAAGATCATCGCATTGAACCAGCTATTCCAATGGCTTACGCCATAGTACAGAATCAGGACCGCTACGACCGGCATGGACAGAGGGATAAATATGCGGAACAGAATCGTAAAGTGGCCCGCCCCATCCAGGAAAGCCGACTCTTCCAGCTCTTTCGGAATGGACGTGAAATAGGTACGCATAATAATCAGGTTAAACGTACTGACGGCGGTTGGCAGAATTAGCGACCATAACGAATCCAGCAACCCATAGGATTTGACGATCAGGAAGAAGGGAACCAGTCCGCCCTGAAAAAACATCGTAAAGACGATAAAGAACATTATCGGCTTCTGCAGCAGCAGGCCTTCCCGTGAGAGAAAATACGCCCCTAGTGAAGTCAGCGTCATATTCAGGGTTAGACCTACGATCAGAATGAAGAAGGTATTCTTGAATCCATTCAATATGACCGGGTTGTTCAAGACCGCTTTGTACCCTTCCAGGGAAAAGCCTTGGGGCCATAACAGAATGCCGTTATGCGCAATCAGCCTGTTCCCCTCACTTAATGAGGAGAACAAGATATAGAGCATCGGATACAACGTCAGAATGATTAGCACTACCATAATCAGATTGTTAACAATATCAAAGATGCGTTCGCTGAGTGAGGTTTTTATCATTATATTCAACTCCTTACCAAAGGCTATTTTTACTCGTCCGCTTACTGAAATAATTGGCCAGGAGCAATATTCCAAAGTTAATGACTGAATTAAACAAGCCAACAGCCGCACTGTAGCCGTAGTTGAACTCCAGAATCCCCTTGCGGTAGACGAAGGTCGATATTACATCGGCTGTCTCGTAAATACTGGCGCTGTAGAGCAGAATAATCTTCTCGAACCCGACATTCATGATGTTGCCAAGAGCCAGAATCAGCATGATCATAATGGTCGGCAATATGCCTGGCAGCGTAATATGGCGGATCTGCTGCAGCTTGCTGGCACCGTCAATTTTGGCCGCTTCATACTGCTGCTGGTCAATCCCCGAGATGGCCGCCAGATAAATGATCGTTCCCCAACCAATTTGCTGCCAGATTTCACTGATAATATAGATGGGCCGGAATGCCTCGGGCTGCTGAAGAAATGAGGTGCGCGTACCGCCAAAAAAAGCCACCAAATCATTAAAGAGACCGTCTGACAGTGTAAAGTAGCGGATAATCCCAGCCACTACAACGAGTGTTATGAAATGGGGCATATACGTGATGGTTTGGGTAAGCCGCCGGAACAAAGGGCTTTTCAGCTCGTTTAACAGCAGAGCTAATATAATCGGCGCCGGAAATCCGAATAACAAATTAAAAAAGCTGAGCAGAATTGTGTTTTTGATCACCCGAAAAAAATAAATGCTTGAGAAAAACTCTTCAAAATGCTTGAGTCCCACCCAGTCGCTTCCAAGTATTCCCTTCGACGGGATGTACTGCTTGAAGGCAATAATCGCCCCGTACATAGGCACATATTGAAACATAACATAGTAGATAATTACAGGAAGAATCATTAGATACAGCCACTTGTTGCGGAGCAGATCTTTCCCGAGCTTTGTTTTGAGCATGAGTGTCTCTCCTCTCCTTTTGTCCCTGTTCAAAAATCAGGAGCCGCCGTTTCTTCCTCTCTAGGACGGCTCCATGCTGCCGCTAGCTTAACGTTTCAGATAACGCTCGTAGGCGGCCTGCTGGATTTCGAGCACTCTTTCGATCCCCAGGTCTTTCATTTGCTGAACATATTTATCGTAGTTATCTGCTGATTCGGTGCCCAGAATGATCTTCAGCTCTGCTTCCTTCACCAGCGCATTGATATCATTCATAATGCTGCTCATCTCATCGGCTTCTTCGGCAGTTGGTGTAATCGGCGGAAGCAGATGGGCTTCATGATTTGTTTTTTTCCACACTCCAAGGGCTTCTGCAGTCTGCGGATATTTGGACGGCAAATTGTTATCCTGCTGAATCATCGGGAAGTTGGTGCCGTGAGAGTACTTCATCATGACTTGGTCGCTGCCCAGCTTTTCCGGGTTGTTGACAACGAGGTCGGTATACACCGGCTTGTCATTTTCCAGCTTGTAGGTGATCCCTTCAATCCCAAAGGTATTCAGCATGCTGCCTTCCTTGGAATAAGCGTAGTCCAGCCAGCGCACCGCAGCTTCAGGATTTTTGGCAGTGGCAGAGATCGCTGCAGAGCTGGTGCCTGCATAGGCGTTGTCGAGCTGGCCGAACTCCGGCAGTGTTCCTTTAGCCGCAGACGGATAAGGCGCTGCAACAAAATTGGCCTTAGGATCAGTCTCCTGCGCGGCCGCATTGTACTTCTCAATGTAGAACTGCCAGCCTATCGTTGCGCCACTGTCGCCGGAGGACATTTTCTTATCTACAGTTGCCGAATCAATAGAAGCGAAATCCTTGTCAATCAGGCCTTCCTTGTACCACTGGCTCATCGTTTTCAAATAGTCTTTATATTTAGGCTCCATGTAGCCGTATACTACCTTGCCGTCGTTGACATAGAAATTGCCCATTACCCCAAAGGCTCCGGCAAATCCGCCGGTCCGTTCCCCCAGGAACATCGTCCGGAAGGTTACAGGCGAGCTGGCATTTTTCTTTTCTTTAAAAGCCTTCAGCACCGTATGCCAGTCATCAATGGTCTCAGGCATATTCAGCTTCAGTTCATCAAGCCAATCCTTGCGGATGATCGGGCCTCCGTATACACGGCCTGCTTCAGAACGGATGAACGGAAAGGCGTAGTACGTGCCATCGTCTGTTTTGATCATTTTGTCGATATCGGGATTATCCTGGAGCGTCTTCTTCAGGTTAGGCGCATACTTGTCAATCAGATCATTGAGCTTCAGAATATATCCCTGCTCTACCGCTCTGTCCGGTCCGCCCGGATATTGGAGCCACGTATTCAAAAAGATATCCGGCAGCTCGCCCGAAGCAAGCAGCAGGCTGAATTTCTGGTCAGTCATCGGGGTTCCGCCGAGATGCTTAATCGTGATTCCTGTCCGTTTTGCATATTCTTCATCAATAGGCAAGGTCTCCGGGGTTCCGCCTAACTGCTCGTTCATGAACGTAAGCTCAACATTTCCCGGCATAGGATAGGTAAATTCCGAGCTGGCCGCATTGGTATTGTTACTGGTATTGGCGTTGGTGCTAGAAGCGCTTTCATTATTGCCGTTGCTTGAGTTGCTGCTGCAGCCGGCAGCGAGCATAGTCAGACCCAGTAGAAGAATGGCGGGCTTATGAATTCCTTTTCTCTGCAACCACTTTTTCAAAATAACGACCTCCAATTTGTTTTTTATGATGATGCTTAAGGCTTGCCCTCACAATGTAATTCATTCTCTCCTCTATAACAATCATCAATAAGAGGAATCCATCGTCAATAAAAGAAAAGAAGGCCAGGCCTGAATTTCCCCGGTCTTCCTTGTCCCAAATTGAAGATTGATATCGGTTATTGAATATTCTTGAATTTCCCAGGTGTCAGCCCCTCATACTTCTTGAATACGCGGATGAACGCATTGCTGCTGGAGAAGCCGGATTTCATGGAGGTTTCTTCAATACTTACACCCTGACCCAGAAGAATTTTGGCTTTGGAAATGCGGGTCTGATTGATAAAATCATACAATCCCTGTCCCCTCTGTTCTTTGAACAGCCGGGACACATATTGCGCATTAATTCCGAATTCTGCACCAATCATGGACACACTCAGATTAAGATCCATATAGTTCTGCTCTATATAAGCTGAGACTTGTTCTCCAATGCCGGGACTTGATAAGAGCGATTTCTTCTCATTAATCCGGCTGCAGGCCGTTTCCAGAATCAGCATAAGCTCTGTGCGGAACCCCGCTCTGGTAGTGCAGGCCAGCAGATGCTTCAAAGGACGCCACTTCTCCCCTTGCTGCTCTTGTCTGGTTGCTGCCGGTGCTGATTTCATTATGGAGCTTGCCAGGTCAATCATCGAATATTTCAGAAGCTCAATGGAAGACTGGCTGCTGAACAGCGATTCCAGAATTTCATCCATCATTTCGGTCGCTTTCGCAAGCTCTCCGGTCTTCACCACGTTCATGAACGCAAGCTCATTATTAATGGAAAAAGAATAATCCTCGTCAATCGGCTCAATATCCTCATACCAGATAGATACATTCTCCTCCAGAAGAAGTCTGTATTCCTGGGCATCGAGAGCCTGCAAATACGCCTGATGCATGCCGGCAAGCCCAAGCTGGCAGCCGCTGCCCGCCATGACCACCTGCAGCCGGTAGCGCTGTTCGATGAATTCCACCGTTTTGGCGAGCGCTTCCTCCAGATCCTCCTTCCAGAATTCCACACGCTCCGGATGGATATTGATGATTGCCGTCAGCATGCCGTCCATATCAGTGAAGCTTAGACAATGAAGCTCGCCGATATTGTCCATAATAATATTGGATACGATGAAATTGGACAGGTCGGCCGAAAGGCTGTTCTCCTCACGGGGCTGGATAAAAAACAGCAGTACCGCAAAGCTGTCAGACTTCCAGTTCAGATGATACAATTTGGAGACGTCTTGAACGGAGCCTCCTTCCTCCGCTTGCCCTTTGAGCATACGGGATAAATAGTAGGCCTGAATTACACGGAGCTGCTTATGCTGCCTGCTGTTCATATCATCGCGTTCCTTGAGCGCGGCCAGCGCATTTTCTCGGATGAAGGAGAATTCGTCCAGGGCCAGTCTGTGCTCCCTTTTCCCGGAAAAAACATTCACCAGCTCACGCACCGGATTATAATTTCTGCGCGCAAAGTAAATTATGACGGCTCCGCCAATGAGGAAGCAGACCAGAAGCCCCAGCAGATTCATATTGCGGAGTTCTCTTGCTTTCTCCCAGAATACTTTTGAAGGAAACACGCTGATATATCTCCAGTCGGAAGTGTCCGAGGTGACGTAAGAAACCATACTTTCTACTCCGTCAATCGTTAAAAAGGAAGTACCAAGCTCACCGGGCTCACCAGCCGTACCGGAAAAGACCGGGGCACTTGTATTCTTGTTGTTCCGAAACAAAATATGATTCTCCTGATCCAGAATATACACTCCACCCTTGTTCACCCAGTCAACATTATCCAGCATTTTTTGTACCGCATTACTGTTCAGCGGGATGAGCAAGGAGCTGCTTGAAGCACTTTGTTCGCTTATTTCCGCAAGGGACTTGATTAACAAAACCGTATCGCCTGACCGTTCAAATCTTATGGCAGAAATGGGCTTTTGTACACCGGCCGGGGCTTTCTTTACAATACTGAGCCAGTCCTGATAGCTGCCGGCAAACATAGCGCGATTGATGGAATAGAAGGTTTCTGTATTCGTGTAGGTCTCATCCGTAAGCACCATATCAAGCTTCCCGGAGTACAAATAGATTCCCTTGATAAATTCATTGGTCGATTTATATTTTCCCAGCTCCTGGCGGATTTTGTAGATTTGAAAGGATTCCTTCTTCTCCGTCAGCGGCGACATATTCAGAAATTTGTTGACATCGCTGTTGATTGACAGTTGCATGGCCAGCTTCTCCGCCTGGTTCACCTCACTGTCGACCATATATTTCACCTGCTTGAGCATGGCTTCGCTGGCCCGCTGAATTTCATACTCCACAATTTGTTTAGTCTGCAGATAAATGATAGCGCTAACAATTAGAGGTATAAGCATAATTACCGCGTATGATACCATCCATTTAAACGCGATGCTCTTGCTGAACACAAACTTCTGCTTCATGGGTTGCCTCCAGTTCATAGAACGCTAAGAAGAAACGGCATTGCCGTCCCAATCGAGACGGCTTCCGTTTCTCCGAAAGTTGAATAATGATTGATAGCGTGATTCACACGATCTGAAATACCGGGCGCTCGGCGACAAAATGCACGGGCAGACCCGGATACTGGAGCGCCAGTTGCTCTGCCAAATACTTCATCCCGGGAGCCTCACTCTCGGCATGACCGAGCATAATCAGTGCCTTGCTCCGGCCTTGATGCACCGCATCCCGCACATACTCCGGAGTTTCCCACTCCGGTCCCTCCCCGGCGATAATGAGATCCAGATTGGCATCCTGGAAGAACGGAATCGCTACTCCTCCGCCTCCCCTGTAGCCCACTAGAATGCCCACCCGAGCACATGGCATGGGCAGCTCTCCTGCAACACGCACATAAGGGATTTGCAGCTTTCTTTTCACGTACCTGGCGATTTCTCCGACCTCCATCACCGGAAGTGTCACGATCGAGCCTTCACTCTGATGCTCAGTAACATAATCCAGCCATTCCAGTTCCCGGAGCAGCCCTTCTATGACCCCATCCGGCTTGAAGCGGTGCAGATAGTCATGGAACCGGTAAATGCCGATGCCCGAAGAAGTGATCAGGCTGTTCTTCTGCATAAATACAGGATCGTTCGCTCTCCAGGGCCACTGCTCCTGATGGCTGAAGTAGATGCCTTCATGCGTGATGATCAGGTTCGCCCCCAGATCAATCGCTTGCTCTACCACATATTGTGAAGCGGAAAATGCAGTCACAATGCCGCTGACCCCGAAGTCTGCCTTTCCCGGCTCCAGCCTATCCACTGTATGGTCGGGAGCTGCTATTCCGGCGGTCAGGCCGTCAATAATCTGTCCGAAGGATATGCCCATAATGCTACTCATTTGCCGTCACCCCGCCCTGGAAAACCCGAAGCCGCTCAAGCCGAATTTTCCTAAATCCAGTCATACTCTCTGTTTTCATGAAGGCAGGAATTTTCTCTTCGTTCAAGAGAGCTTGTTGTCCTTGACTCATGCCTAGTCACCTCTTCAGTAAATTGTCCGCTCCTGTTTATCTTGAATACCGCTCTTACGATAGAAATAAGTATTGATCTTGTCTCTCCATTCCTTGGCATGCTCTGCCTGCTCCTTAAGCCGCTCCTCTACCTGGGTATAAAGAGCTTCTTCCAGTTTCCCGTTGAGACGGGTCCACAAGGTTAGCAGCTCAGCCGCACGCTCCGCACCTTCGAAATGAGTATCGTAAATGTGCTGAATAACGGTTGACCCGGAATGAAGCACATGGGTATACGGAACATGATGGAAGAACAGCAGAAGCTCATCGGGACAATCCGCAAGAGACTCGTAACGTTCGACGTTCTTACCTATATATTGGGCGCTGTAGCCCGTTCCGGTGCGTACAGTCCGGTCTACGCCAATTCCCAGGTTGTCGGCAAAATGGTAGGTTCCCCAAGGCGAATACTCGTAACCATCGACATTCGGCCCGTAGTGATGATCAGGATTAACCATCCAGCCTACACCCAGCGGCGCTGTGTAGGACTCATAGATGCTCCAGGAATCTAGCAATATCCGGGTAACTGTGTCCAGCACCGCGGGATCGCCGCCAAAGGTAAGGCGGACCCATTCCTCCGCGATTGCCTCAGAGGAAAGCTCCGGATTCCAGGCCAGCCGTCCATAGCCGTAGAGATTGGCCTGGGCCAGCAAGTGCCCCGTCCAGTTCAAGTCATCCCCGACATTGGAGACGGCAGCCATGCCGCTGTGCAGGTTCCCCCAGAGCGAGCCGTCCACTACATGCTTAACGGGGACATGCTCTCCTTGGGCATACGTATTGAATTCCATAACCTCCTTCCACTGCGGCACAAGGTAACAGACATGGCGCTGCTGTCCGGTATATTCCTGGGCAATCTGAAATTCGATCAGATGATTCGTCTGCTGAAGCGCCCCGAAGAGCGGCGATACAGGCTCTCTGACCTGGAAGTCCATCGGGCCGTTCTTGATCTGCAGAATCACATTGTCCTTAAATCTGCCGTCCAGCGGCTTGAAATGATCGTAGGCCGCTCTGGCCCGGTCGGTCTTGCGGTCACGCCAATCCTGCTTACAGTTGTAGACGAAGCAGCGCCAGATCACAAGTCCGTCGAACTGCTCAAGCGCTTCGGCCAGCATATTGGCGCCATCCGCATGATCGCGTCCATAAGTGAACGGCCCCGGACGGTTCTCCGAATCGGCTTTGACCACAAACCCGCCAAAATCGGGAATCGCTTCATAGATTTCAGCGGCTTTGCCGCGCCACCATTCACGCACTTCAGGAGCCAGCGGATCAGCCGTATCCAGTTCTCCGGTCTGAAGCGGGCTGGCAAAGTTGATGCTGAGGAACAGCCGGATACCGTAAACTCTGAAAATATCGGCGATTCTTGAAACATAGGGCAGATAGGCTGGTGAAATGAACAATGTTTCCTGCTCATGCACATTTACGTTGTTGATCGCAATGGCATTGATGCCGACCGAAGACATCAGTACCGCATAATCACGGATGCGCTCCAGGTTGTCCACAAACCGGTTGTTGTTATAAAAGAAGGATTTGCCCGCGTATCCCCGCTCAACGCTTCCGTCAAAGTTATCCCAATGGTTGATCATGCGGAGCTTGTTAACCGGATTTACTGCCTCGTCAAGCGCTTCGATGCCTGAAGCTGTGCCGATCAGACGAAGCAGATGGAATACACCGTACAGCACCCCTGCGGGAGAAGCCGCCCCTATAGCAATGCAATGATGTGCTGCACTCGTGCGTATGGCATAACCTTCCGGTCCTACAGAACGGACCGTCTGTTCATCAAATACCTGATCAACAAGCGTATTCCCGCCTTGGAAGGTCCCTATGGCAACACAGGGTCCAGCCGCTCCAGCGCTGCCGGCCACCACCTCGATGCCCAGCATAGATGCAACACCGCGTCTGAATTCCTGCGCCGCCGCCTGAATAGTGTCATTCTCTTCGGCAACGTATAGCGTTTTGCACCATTGCAGGTCCCCGGCTCTTTGCGCAGCCGGCTGCAAGGGATAGCTTAGCCATGCCTCATAACCGCTTTTCATGCTGTAATCTCCTCCATCTTTCACAATAATTGATTATGCCTCAGCCTTGAGGGTGTCTTATCTCAGCAGTGACCGGTTGCCGGTCCCTTCGTACAGCCATAAGATTGCAGTTACTCCCCGCGGATAATATTTGCTGCCGCCGATCAGACCGGACAGGATTTGATCGCTCCAGCACCAGTAAGACAGCTCGGGATGCAGCAGCCAGCTTACATGGGCCGCATCGGCAGCCGCTCCGGCTTCATCCCAAGGTAGCTGCAGGACTTCCCTGGCGATGAATTGCGATAAGTAAATTTTGCTCAGCCATGAGTTGTTGCTGGTGGAGGACAGCTTCCAGCCGCCGTCATCGAACAGGCATTTTCCCGGAACCAGAGCCGTTGTCAAATGGGTGCGGAGTGCCTGGAGATAATTCGCAAACCGCCCTCCTGCATCCAGCGCAGCTTCACAGCCTGTGAACAACGGGAAGATCAGCCCTTCTATAGCCGGAATAATACAGGATTGATTCCCCTCGTTGATAATGGCCGGAATATAGCCCTCACTGTTCATATGAGCTGTAATGGAATTGGCGCATTTCTCAGCCTGCAGCCCGGCGGCGGCAGCTTGTTCTGCATACCCTTCCTGCTTGAAGAATTTCTCCAGCGCCACATAAGCCGCCCAGCACTTGCCGGCCATATAAATATTGTTGCGGGATTGGCCAAGCGACGCGTCCAGACTGTCATAAGTACTAATTTCTGCCCCGCCCTGGGTACGTGTACTGTCAAGACCCATAAGACCATTGCGCTTGCCGGAATCGGGATGATCACGGTTCAGCATACTTTCAAAACAAGCCAGAAGGGTTGGCAGCATACGCTCCACGAAATCGCGGTCTTGGGTCTGTTCAATATACACCAATGCGGTACACAGCCAGTTCACCAATTCCTCATGGCTCATGTAGGAGAAGCAGTCATCCAGTCCGGCCTTCTCGTAAGCGGAGTATTGCGGACGCGAGAAGTGATTGGCAACGCCGACATCATGGGTAAAGGTGATTCCTCCCGGATGCTCCTCCGTTTCCCCAGGGAAAACAACCGTATCCTCGTAGCTGTAACGGTTAACGAACAATTCCAGTTCATTGCGCACCGTCCACGGGTTCATCGCCAGCTCGAAGAATAGCTGATCCACGGTCAAATCCAGGGTATTCATCATCCGGTATTCACCCTCGTTGACGATCCAGAGATCCTTCCCATCGGCATCGAGATACTGCGTGCTGCCGTAGTAGCTGTGAATCGCATGGGCGAGCATAAAGGACTGATCCTCCGACAGCTTAGCCGATTCAATCCAGTGGCTTGCGGATACGCAGGACTCGATAAGCTTATCTATATTGGTCAAGGCGTAGTCCGCTACGGCATCAATATTATTAAAGAATCGGGTGTATGCGTAGGACGCATCAATTCCCGTCGTTACCAGACCGCCGCGGTAGAAGCAGACCGCAAAACGGTAGGTGCGCTGCTCGCCTGGAGGGACATCCATCAGGATAGCTCCGGTTCCGCCTAGTCCAAAGGCCAGATTATGCTCCAGCTTCTCTTCAAGGATTTTCTCCATCGTGAACCCGAGGGCCGTTTGAACCTCCTCATTCTTACAGGCGATAGAGGTCAGTCTTCCTTGACCAATACCGTTAAACCTCCCTTCGCTTGTATCGCCAAGTCTGCGCATGGAGCTGTATGGATCTCCGCCTTCATATCCGAAAAAGCCTTTTCTTGAACGCACACCCTTACGGTTATCCAATGTCAGTTCGGCAAAAACAGCGGGAATGATCGCGGACTTCAGCTCCTCCGCATTTGCCTTCGCCGGATCTGGCACAGAGCGGACAGGTGAATAAATACGGAACGTCAAATCTCCCGCTTGCCAGGTATCCGTCGCCGCTTCTAATGTTCTCGTAATTTGTGTTTCATCAAACGCTTTCAGAACAACCGGGGAGGCTTGATACCACCCGCTCGGCTTGTCGCGGTCTGTTCCATTCGGCGAGGCCGGGAACACCTGCTCCATTTCATTGCCGGTCTCCTCCAGCTTCTCGATATCATATCGGTTGCTGGCATCCGCCACCGCTTCGAAAAACGGCAATGCTTCATATTCGTCCCCGTTTATGGACTGAAACCCAATGTATACATTCTGATCCGCCGGTTTACCCAGCTCCAGCCCCAGACCGCCATTCTTTCCCTTAAATCCTAAAGTGAAGCTGGCAAAAGCGCCTATCGGGGAGTGCTGCACATTATAAAACAAATTTTTATTTGTCATAATAACTCCTTTCACAAACACATTGTGATTTGCATTCCAGTAGCTCAACACCATCCTAGCATGCCTTAGTCAGCGAAGCCCATTTCCAAATCCAGCAGAAATTTACCCAAATCAGGCTGAAGCCTGATATACTGCAAGGTGAGACGGCTTCTCCGCCCTACGGAAAGAGAGATCCCTGTTTCTCCAGCCTGTACAACACTTGGGAGGTCAGAGTATGGTTTCTTCTTTTATCACGCCTGCGGCCACGCAGAGCATCAGTGAAACGATCATCCCCGATATCAAAACAACGCTTAATCTGTTCGGCATGCATATCCGCAAAGTGAGCGGAGAATGGGATTACCCCACTCATGCCCACCCGCAATACGAATTCAACTACCTGCTTGAAGGCGAGCAACTGATCACCGTGAATCACCGCCAGTATTTGCAGCGGGCCGGAGACCTGGTGCTGCTGCGCCCCGGTGAATTTCATTCCAGCACAAGTGTCCGCAACAAGCCTTTTACCTACTTCTGCATTCATTTTGACATTGACGATAAAATCATGAACTCCTTGTTAAGCCGTCTGGATCATGTGCTGTTTGAGTCCGGCAGTGCAATCACTCAGCAACTCGGGCCTGTTCTTGGCAAGCTGGTGGAGATCACTACCAAGATTACGGAGGATATGAGCATGCTGCTGCGCATGCGCTTGCAATCCGCAGTGTTCGATCTGTTGGGACAGCTCTGGGAAGCCTTCTCTCTAGAGGAGAATTTCCCGTCGTCCACCTATGAGAAGGTAGAACTGGCGCACCTGATCCACAACCGGCTGCAAGGGCTGGTGTACCAGCGCTTCAAACCGGACAGCCCGAGCGACAGACGTGATGGTGTGGATGATATCGCATCCGATCTGGGAATCAGCGTATCCCACTGCAACAGAGTGTTCCGGCAGGTGTACGGCATGTCGCCCAGGGTTTTTCTGTCCGAGCAGATGCTTCATGAGGCCAAGCTCCTTCTCGATGATTTACGCTTGTCCATCAGCCATATTTCCAGCATTCTGGGATACCGGGATATCGCCCATTTCAGCCGCCAGTTTAAACGCTGGTACGGGCAATCTCCGCGCGAATACCGTAATATCACTGTTTGATGTACTGCGCGAACGGCTCCTGAAAATCAGTCAAATTAATATCTGAGCGCAAGTGGTGGTGCAGCAGCTCCTCTATTTTGTCTTTTTGTCCCTGAACGATATAATTCAGCAGGCTCTGATGCTCTTGGTGGATTTCCTTCAGCTTGTCCTGTCTGAGCATGTGCAGCTTGCGGTAGCGGATATAATGCACGTTGAACTGCTGAATTAGCCCCCAGAGAAATTCCCGGCCCGCGAGAACGAACAAGGTTTTATGGAATTCATCGTCCAGCTTGAGGAAGCTTTCCGTGTTCTCCGGCTCATCTATGCAGTGCAACTGGCGGAGAAGAAGCTCATTCAGCTCATGGAGGTCCTTAAGCGGGATGCCGCGCGTCAGCTCCTTCATGATTTCTTTTTCCAGCGTATAGCGCAGGTATATGATTTGCTCCACCGACTCCAGGTCAATATAGGAAACGACATTCCCTTTTTTGGGATAGATATGAATGTAATCCTCCAGTGAGAGCTGCTTGAGGATATCGCGAATTGGCGTACGGGACAACTGAAAACGCTCGGAGAGCGCAGTTTCGCTGATAATGGTCCCCGGCTTGAGCTGTAGGGATAGAATTTCATCCTTTAGCTGGTTCATAATTTCTTTTTTGAAAGCCATAGACGCTTCCCACTTTCTGTGCTTTTTTTCACGCGGATTTGCATTGACAAAGGTAACCCCGTATCTTATGATCAAGCTGAAATTAATCTTGTATACAAGATTTCAAATTATTGATTACCTTTGGGTGTACAAACCTGTCTTCACTACCTTTATTGTAATCCAGAGATGTATATTTTGTATACATGATCTATCCAGAGGAGGAACAGACGATGAATATGACGTGGAGATGGTATGGCGAAGGAAACGATAATATTACCCTTGACCATATCCGGCAAATTCCGGGCGTAATGGGGATCGTATGGTCGCTGCATCATAAGGTGGCGGGCGAAGTGTGGGAAATGGAAGAGATTCAGAAGGTCGCGGACCAGATTACGGGCAAGGGCTTCAGCACCGCTGTTGTGGAAAGCGTTAACGTTCATGACGATATCAAAATCGGACTGCCTTCCCGCGATAAGTATATCGACATCTACATCGACACGATCCGCAAGCTGGCCAAAGTCGGCGTCAAGGTCATCTGCTACAACTTTATGCCTGTCTTCGACTGGACCCGCACAGAGCTGTACAAGGAGCTGCCGGACGGATCGAACGCCCTCTTTTATGAAAAGGCTGCCATTACCAACAACCCGCGCGACATGGTCGACCGGATTCTGAAGGGTGCCGGAGAATTCACGATGCCGGGCTGGGAGCCGGAGCGGCTGGCCAAGCTGGATGAGCTGTTCGCAGCCTACGCCGATGTAACGGAAGAGAAGCTGTTCGCGAACCTGAAATACTTTCTGGAGCGCATCATTCCGGTGTGTGAAGAAGTCGATATCAAAATGGCAATCCACCCTGACGATCCGGCCTGGCCGATCTTTGGTCTTCCGCGTATTATCCGCAGCCGCGATACGATCCGCCGTTTCCTGGACATGGTCGACAGCCCCTACAACGGACTGACCTTCTGTACGGGTTCGCTCGGCACTAATCCTGATAACGACCTGCCGGCGATGATCCGCGAGTTCCATGACCGTATTCATTTTGCCCACATCCGCAATGTAAAAGTATTCGAGAACGGCGATTTCATCGAGGTTTCGCACCGCGGCCGGGATGGAAGTGTAGATGTGCCTGAGGTGGTCAAGGCCTACCATGAGAATGGATTTACCGGCTATGTGCGCCCGGATCACGGAAGACATTTATGGGGTGAAGAGAAGAATTGCCGTCCGGGCTACGGACTGTACGACAGAGCGATGGGCATCATGTATCTTCTGGGCGTCTGGGACAGCCTGGAGAATGCCAAAGGGGTGAACTAAAATGCTGCACTTGAGCAGAAGCAGTATTGCCGACAGATCAGCTTGGGAGATTGCGGGCGTAGAGCTGCCCAAGTTCGATTTTGAGGCGGTGGCGGAGAACACACGGCTGAATCCGGAGTGGATTCATTTCGGCGCGGGGAATATCTTCAGAGGATTTGTAGCGAACGCCCACCAGAAGCTGCTCGACAGCGGCAAAGCGAATACCGGTATTATCGCAGCGGAAACGTTTGATTTCGAGATGATCGACAAGGCATACAAGCCTTACGATAACTTAACCCTGCTTGTGCTGATGAATGCGCGCGGCGAATTTATCAAGAAAGTGATCAGCAGCATTACAGAGGGAATAACCGCAGATCAGAACCGCGAGGCAGACTACACTCGTCTGACTGAAGTATTCGAGAATCCCAGCCTGCAGATGGCCAGCTTTACCATTACTGAAAAAGGCTACTCCCTGACAGGGCCAAACGGCAAGTATCTTGGTATCGTCGAGAAGGATATTGAGAACGGACCGGAGCGGCCTGTTCATGCGATGAGCATCGTCGCTTCGCTGGCCTACCGCCGTTACCTGAAAGGCCAATACCCAATGACCTTTGTCAGCATGGACAACTGCTCGCATAATGGCGACAAGCTGAAGAACGGCATCCTTACCATCGCCAGAGAATGGGCTGGAAAAGGCTTAGCCGAAGATGGATTTGTAGCCTATCTTGAAAATGAGGGCAAGATCACCTTCCCGCTGACCATGATCGACAAAATTACACCGCGCCCGTCCGAAACGGTGCAGGCGGCGCTGCTGGAACAAGGGATTGGCGGGATGGATGTTATCGTCACCTCCAAAAACACCTATACCGCTCCATTCGTAAATGCGGAAATCAGCGAATATCTGGTTATTGAGGACAAATTCACGAACGGCCGCCCGGCGCTTGAGGAGGCTGGCATCATCTTCACTGACCGCGACACGGTCAATAAGGTGGAGACGATGAAGGTCACCACCTGCCTTAATCCGCTGCATACGGCGCTGGCAGTTTCGGGTTGTCTGCTCGGCTACACTCTGATTGCCGATGAGATGAAGGACGGGCTGCTGCGCAAATTCGTAGAGATTATCGGCTATACGGAAGGCCTGCCGGTTGTGGTCAATCCCGGCATCCTGAGTCCGAAGCAATTTCTGGATGAGGTGCTGCAGGAACGGTTCGCCAACCCGTTCATCCCCGACACACCGCAGCGGATCGCCACGGATACCTCGCAGAAGGTCGGCATCCGTTTCGGTGAAACGATCAAATCGTATGTCCGCCGGGACGATCTCGATCCGGCGCAGCTCATTGCGATTCCGCTTGCCATCGCCGTCTGGTGCCGTTACCTGCTCGGGGTGGACGATGAAGGCAGATCCTTCTCCCCCAGTCCTGACCCGTTGCTGGAATCGCTGCAAGCCCGCCTTGCGGGAGTCTCCTTGGGGAGCGACAGGAATAAGGCCGCAGCGGTGCAATCCATTTTGAGTGATGAAGCCATATTCGGCATTGATTTATATGTCATTGGACTGGGCGGCAAGATTGAAGATATGTTCGCCGAAATGCTCGCCGGGCCGAACGCCGTACGGTCCACCCTGAATAAGTACGTCCGCTGAGAACATTTCAGCCTATACTCCGGAACAGAAAGGAAGCTTATCCATGAGCACCAAAAGAAAGTTCAACGGCGACTGGCAGTTCAGCAAGCAGCCGCTTCATACCGAGTTGGCGAAGGCAGCGGCCAGTAACGATTGGATGCCGGTTACCCTGCCCCATGATTGGCTGATTTACGATACTCATAATCTCTATCAGAATGGTGAAGGCTGGTATCGTAAAACCCTCACGCTAGATGAAATCCCGTCTCAAAGCCGCCTGTCGCTCCGCTTCGAGGGAGTCTATATGAACTCCACGCTGTACGTTAACGGACATGCAGCCGGCACCTGGAAATATGGATATTCCACCTTTGAATTTGACATTACTCCGTACCTGACGGCAGGTGACAATATCATCTATGTGCGCGTTATTCATGAGTCGCCCAATTCCCGCTGGTATTCGGGGGCAGGAATCTATCGCCCGGTATGGCTGATCACCTCTGCGCTCACCCATATCGCCCCGGATGGCATTTACATCGCCCCCCGGAACACTGCCGGTGACGCCTGGTCGGTGAATGTAGAGACGGAGCTGAGGCTCGGACAAGATACTGAAGCCTCCAGGCTGAAGCTGCGCCACAGCATTCTGGATGCTGACGGAACGGTAATCACGCATGCGGAATCCGCTACTCCGCTGAAGGACAGCGACTTGACCGCACAAGACTGCACTTCTCTGGCGGTTGAACGGCCATTGCTCTGGGATATCAGCCACCCCCATCTCTACAAGCTGAAGACCGAGCTTCTGGCCGGGGATGAGGTGATTGACGAGGAGCTGCGGACCTTCGGGTTCCGTACCTTTGAGCTGGACAGTCAGAAGGGTTTCTTCCTGAACGGCCGGCATGTCAAGCTGAACGGAGTCTGCCAGCATCATGATTTGGGCTGCCTGGGAGCTGCCGTCAACAAGGCAGCACTGCGCAGACAATTCGTCCTGCTGCAGGAGATGGGGGTAAATGCGATACGCACCGCCCATAACATGCCTGCGGTAGAACTGATGGAGCTGGCGGATGAAATGGGCGTGCTGATTGTCTCGGAAGCCTTTGATATGTGGGAGCGCCACAAGACTGCCTATGATTACGCCCGTTTCTTTCCCGAGTGGTGGAAGCAGGATGTTGCCAGTTGGGTGAGACGGGACCGCAACCACCCCAGCCTGCTGATGTGGAGCATCGGCAATGAAATTTATGATACTCACGCAGATGCCAGGGGCCAGGAGGTCACCAGGGAGCTTCAGGAGGAGGTCTTGGTCCACGATCCCCGGGGCAACGCCTTCGTGACGATTGGCTCCAACTACATGCCTTGGGACAATGCGCAGAAATGCGCTGACATTGTTAAGGTCGCCGGCTACAACTATGCAGAGAAATACTATGAGCTACACCATCAGGAGCATCCCGACTGGTTCATCTACGGCAGCGAAACCTGCTCTACGGTGCAGAGCAGAGGCATCTATCATTTCCCGCTGGCCCAGTCAGTACTGGCAGACGATGATGAGCAGTGCTCGGCGCTGGGTAACAGCTCCACAAGCTGGGGAGCAAAAAGCACAGAGCGCTGCATTATCTCAGACCGGGATGCGGCCTTTTCCCTTGGACAGTTTCTATGGACCGGCTTCGATTATATAGGCGAGCCGACGCCTTATTTCACCAAAAATTCTTACTTCGGACAATTGGATACGGCAGGGTTCCCCAAGGACTCCTATTACATTTATCAAGCCGAATGGACGGATTACCGGACTCATCCCATGATTCACATCTTTCCTTACTGGGACTTCTCAGAGGGGCAGTTAATTGATGTGCGTGTCTGCTCCAATGCGCCGCGGATTGAATTGTTCTTGAATGAGGTATCCCAAGGCAGCTTCGACATTGATCATGTCCACGGCCAGAAACTGCTTGGAGAATGGCAAATTCCTTACTCGCACGGCAGCCTTCGTGCCGTTGCCTACGATGAACAAGGTAATGTGATTGCGGCGGACCGTATCTCCTCTTTTGGAGATGCTTCATCTCTAGTACTCACGCCCGACAAGCAGGAATTTATCGCGGACGGCTCCGACTTGATCTTCGTAACCATCACCACGGCTGATCAGAAGGGACACCGGGTCGAGAACGCCAATAACCGGGTTCATCTGACGGTAGAGGGACCAGGGCGTCTGGTTGGCCTCGATAACGGGGACAGTACCGATTACGATCCATACAAAGGAACAAGCCGGCGGCTGTTCAGCGGCAAGCTGCTGGCTGTGATTGCAAGCACCCATGAGGCTGGCCCGATCACCCTGCGCTGCTCCTCACCAGATCTCGCTGAAGGAAAACTTATTCTGGAGGCCGTCCCTCACCAATCGGGCAGCTCCGCAGAAGATGAGCTGATTCTGTATGCCGATTCTCCTCTGGAAGCGAAACCTGCATATGGAGAAACTACGCCTAACCCGGATGAACTGGAAATCCCTGTACGCAAGCTGGAAATCATCTGCCCGGAAGGCAATCATCTAACGCCGGATCACCCTTCCCTTCCAGTCCGCGTCAAGCTCCACCCGGGCAATGCCACCTATCAGGATGTACAGTGGCGGGTAACCAATGCGGCGGGGATTGATGCCAATACAGCTTCCATTGAGGTGAAGGGCCATGAGGCCGTGATTACGGGATTGGGGGATGGAGATGTCTATATCCGATGCGGTATTGCTAACGGAGCGGATGGGATTCGTCTATATTCCCAGATGGAGTTCAGGCTCAGCGGTCTCGGTCAGTCCTGTCTGAATCCTTATGAATTCGTCTCTGCCGGCTATCATGGCAGCGCCAGCCGGAACCTGACGAACGGCAATGAACGGGGAGTCGCTACGGCCCGGGAGGGCGAGAGCCTGATCAGCTTTGAACGTCTGGATTTCGGCGACTATGGAGCGGATGAGATCATTCTGCCTATTTTCTCGCTGGATAATGAAGAGTTTCCAATTGAAATATGGGAAGGTATTCCCGGAGACACGGGCGCTGAGCTGCTATCCATTGTCACCTACCAGAAACCGTCGCAATGGAATGTGTATCAGGAAGAAACCTACAAGCTGCCGAGACGCCTGACAGGAGTCACTTCCTTATCCTTCGTCCTGCGGCGGAAGATTCACTTGAAGGGTCTTCAGTTTGTTTATAAGTACAAAGCTTATGAACGCCTGGGCGCTCTGGAGAACAGCCGGATTTACGGCGATTCGTTCTCTCTTGCGGAGACGGCCATCGAAGGCATCGGCAACAATGTTTCGCTTGTTTTTGAAGGGATGGACTTCGGCGGACAAGAAAGCTCACGGCTGGTCATCTGCGGACGTTCTCCACTCGCGAACAACACACTTACCCTCTTGTTCAGCGGACCGCAAGGCGAATCCAAGCAGCTAGTGGAGTTTGCAGGCTCCGACAGCTACACGGAACGGGAGTTTATTCTCGCGCCCATCAGCGGCATGCAGCAGGTAACCTTCTTATTCCTGCCCGGCAGCCAGTTTGACTTCAAGTGGTTCCAATTCTATCACGCCTAAAAATAACAGAGGAACATTCAAACACAGTTCGTTCATGAGCTGCGGTTTGGATGTTCCTCTTTGTTTTATTAAGATCATTCCCTTATACGAAAACATATTCTCCTTCACCAATATGAATCGTCTTTCCCTTTAATGCTACGGAATCCGTCTCAAAAATGACCTGCTTGAACTGATTATCGTCCCCTTGCACGAAATCAAAGGTCTTATCTCCAATCGTAAGAGTGAAGATATTGACCCCTGACTCTGTAACAGGAAGTCCAAACAGCTCTCCCCAATGTCCGGCGGCGGCGGCAGGATCGGAGACGTGGAATACCGCTCTCACGATTTCAGCAGTTCCCGCAGGATGGGGCTGAATGATTCCTGATGCCGTCAACCGTTCCAATCTCTCCGCATCCGTCCCGTTCCATTGAATGATAAACGGATAGACCAGTCCTTGAAAGCCGCCGTCAATGGTCATCATCCGCCACTCTATTAATCTGCCCTCGTTATCCAGGCGCCTGCCATCAATGATAGGAGATAGTGCTAAACCTGCTGCCTTCAAGGAAGCTTCAATTGCTTCAATATCATCCGTCCGGAGCACCACTCTGCTTAAGACTTCATGCTCTGGAAGAACTGTCACTGCATCCCTCACTACGACGTTGTGCTCAGTTGCTCTCGCTAATTCCAGGTTCTCAATGCCGAGGAACTCAAGATAGGTTAGCCCAAAGTAACTTAAGGCATTATAGGTTCCCCAATCCTTATGAGATCCTCCTCTAAAAGCAACCAAACCAAACTCTCCGAAGATTTCAACCGGCTGATCCAGATCATTGACATAATGTACTAAATGATCCCACTTCAGAGTTGCCATTATTTCTTCACTCCCAGCTCAGTAGTCCGCTTTACGGCTGCAAGAACACTTCTTTGCAGTCCGGCCGCGAAATCACTGTTGTTGAGTTCATACAAGCCGTGAATGCCGACACCACCCGGTGAATTGTTAATATCAAGCAATTGTCTTGGATGCAGGCCTGTTTGCTGCAGCATCACAACCGCTCCCATCACATTCTCCAGCGCTACCTTCCATGCCTGTTCCCGCGGCAGTCCGGCGAGTACACCAGCATCCGCAAAAGATTCAATGAAATAATAGATATAGTTAGGTCCAGCCACACCGAACCCAGTGAAGATATCTATGTAAGACTCATCCAGATATTGTACTTTGCCGAACCCGAGCAGGAAATTCTCCACTTGCTCACGGGCAGCAAATGCATTCAAGGCTACACCGCTATATCCATATCCCGTATCGGTCAACGTATTGGGAATTACCCGGATAATAGGACGTTCAGCTCCAAAATAATTCCCAAGCTGCACAATCGTTACACCCGCCACAATAGATACGACTGCGGCAGCAGGTGAAGCGAATTGTCTAACAATTTGTCCGAGTGCAGTCAAATCATCCTGTGGACGAACTGCAACTACAATCAGCTCTGCTGTAGACAGGCCTTCCTCCTGCGAACTCCCCGTATCTACACTGTACTTTGTATTCAACAACTGAAGACGCGCTTCGTTAATATCCGACACACTGATTTGGTCTGCAGACAGAGTATTATTAGCAATAGATGCACGAATGATCGCTTCAGCCATCTGTCCTCCGCCAATAAAATGAATCCTTTGCTTGGTCACTTAAGCTCACTCCCTACTTAATTATTCTTCCATGCTTCCGGCAGAATGAAGCCGTCATATTTCTCTTGTCCAAGGATGTATTCTTCGAATTCTTTGGATTCATACGCAGCCTTCAAGTCTTTGGCCCACTGGGTATCTTCATCCTTTTTATTAACCGATACGATGATTCTGTGCTGCATCGGCGTATTTTCAATTTTGAGTGCATCCGTAATCTTTCTGTCCGGAGAATTCGCAATGTAATTGCCGTTGACTACACCATAATCAACATCCTGAAGTGAAACCAGAATTTGTGCCGGGTCCAATATTTTAATATCAATTTTATACTTATCCGGCTCCATGCTGTTAATGTTGAAGTCAGCTACACCTGCGCCTTCTTTAATTTTGATCCAGCCCAATTCCTCCAGAATGCGAAGTGCGCGCTCCTGGTTAACCGGATCGTTGGGAACAGCTACGGTTGTACCATCTTTGACATCGTCCAGCGTAGTATGATTTACGGAATAAAGGCCTTGCGGGGCACCCGGCACATAAGCAATTCCAACCATGTCTGCATTGATTTCTTTATTAATTGCCTCCATGTAAGCTGTGCTTTGGAATATACTCGCGTCAATGGAGCCTTCCTTCATCGCCGGATTAACCTGCATGTTTTGCGAGAAGGTTTTAAATTCAACGGTGTAGCCTTTTTTCTCCAGTATCGGTAGAATGGATTGACGGAATTGCTCCTCGTAGGTTCCGACACCGAAGCCAACAGTGATTTTTTTCTTGTCTCCGGAGCTTTCCGCTTCCTTATTGCCGCAAGCCGTGAGCACCGCCAGAACACCTATCATCATCACTAACAATAACTTTTTCATTACCTTCATCTCCTATTCTAATACTATGTTTTTTAGTTGCACTAACGCCTCATCGGTTACATTTAACGGAATTGCACAGTTTGGCGAGAGAATAAACGGCTCGTTCTTCATTAACGCCAACGCTTCTTTTGCCTGCTTTTGAATTTGTTCAATATCATTTACTGCAAACAACTCATGATCAACCCCGCCTACCTTGGTAGCCTTGAGATTTGCCTCTAGTCCCGGATTTCCTTCAGCCACCGTATCCCAGCTAATCCCGTCTATGCGATAATCGTTGAATTTCTCAGGCTGGGAACAGGCTCCGCAGGTGTGAAGGATGTTTTTGCCATAGCTTGCGGCCTCCAGGACAATAGAATCATAGGGTCTGGACAGCTCGTCAAACATCGCCTCATCAAATAATCCCGGATGTGCTGTACCGGTCACCGCATAGAACAAACCATCGGAACCCGCTTGCTGCAGCTCTTGCACATAATCGGCTAAGGTTAATGAAATAACATGTAATGCATGATGCGCTGCCGCCCGATGCTCTCTGAACAATGATTCCAAAGTAACAGGCTGGTCAATGCCAAACACAGTTTTTGTTACATAAGCGGAACGCCCTACGATAAACAGCAGCACCGTTAATGGCGAAAATACCGTTTGGATTAGCGGGGTGTCAGGTAACCCTTGACGGATTTTTCTGACCGCCTCTAAATGCTCCAGCAGGGATGGTGTCCGGGTTGCCTTTTTCACCTCGAGATCCCACAGATGATCGGCCGTAGGAATAACCGTCGTCATCTGTCTGGGAAATACGGTCTGATAATCCTTAAAGTCATACTGATTTCCCCAAGCCTCAGCTAAGTAGGTCGCTCTTGGATTAATTTTGACCCAATCCCAATCATATTTTTTCGTAAAAGAAATCGTTGTTGCCGCCAAATCTTCTGCATTTTGTTCTTTGTCAATAAAATGACGCCATCCGCTGACAATCGGACGATCCGCCCGTTCTCCGGATAATATGGCTCTGAACCGGTCCTGCTTACTCCATTCACTCATCTGTCGGCTCCCTCCATGTATCTGTAATAACTAGTAGCGGCGAATTTTTCTCGCCAGTGTGTTGCCTAAAGATTGAATGCCCTGCACCAAAATAATAAGAATAATGACGGTGGCTACGACTACTACGGTGTCAAACCGCTGGTATCCATATACTATGGCTAAATCTCCAACTCCACCGCCGCCTACCACTCCGGCCATTGCAGTTGCACCTATCAGCCCTATCGTTGCAGTGGTCAACGACAGGATTAATGATCCGACCGCTTCCGGCAATAAAAAATGCCAAATGACCTGGAATGGCGTAGCGCCCATCGACTCAGCGGCTTCAAGAATTCCCGGGTTCACTTCAAGCAGAGAATTCTCTACCAGACGTGCGATATAGGGTGCGATATAGATAATCAGCGGAACGATTGCTGCATTAGTCCCAATTGAAGTATGAACAATTGCCCTTGTTACCGGAATAATAGAAACCAGTAAAATAATAAATGGAAGCGAACGGATAATGTTGATAACCGGATTTAGTACGGTATAAATTGCTTTATTCTCCAAAACACCACCTGGACGAGTGACTACAAGTAATATGCCCAAGGGGATTCCTATAAGAGAACCCACAAAAAGGGATACTCCTACCATTTGAATCGTTTCTATGATTGCCTTGAGAAATTGCTCACTTGTTATTGATGTCGAGAACATAAGACTCCACCTCCTCTACACCGACTTCATGTCTTTTTAACAAATCCAAAGCCTTATCAACCTGTGACCTATCACCGTGAATTTGAATAATCATTGTCCCCAGGGTCGTTTCTTGAATCTCCGTCATATTTGCGAATAAAATATTGAATTTGATATCGCAAGAACGAATCATCTCATACAGAATGGGCTCAGACGCATTTTCTCCAACAAAATTTAGTTTATAGAGCAGATTTCCATGTTTATCCTTGATTGATTTTTGAACGCTGGGGGTCATGCTATTTTGAATAACTGTCTTCACAAAATTTTGCGTGGTTGCATGCTGGGGATGGCCGAATACCTCCAGAACACTTCCTTGCTCAATGATCCGCCCCTCCTCCATCACAGCCACCTTATTGCAAATCTCTTGAATGACAGACATTTCATGTGTAATGATCATCACAGTAATGTTGTATTCGGCATTGATTCTTTTCAACAGTTGTAGAATTGATTGTGTTGTCTGCGGATCTAAGGCGGATGTCGCTTCGTCACACAGAAGGATAGACGGATTCGAGGCAAGCGCTCTGGCAATCCCGACCCGCTGCTTCTGTCCACCAGATAATTCATTCGGGTAGCTTCCAGCTTTATCACTTAATCCAACAAACTCTAGCAGCTCCTGTACCCGCTTGCGGATTTCATTTTTATTCTTTTTCAGCAGAACGAGAGGGATCGCAACATTATCAAATACTTTTTTAGATTCTAGCAGGTTAAAATGTTGAAAAATCATGCCTATACTTTTCTTGGCCGCCCGCAGCTCTTTATCGTTGTAGGTTCCTAAATCACGCCCGGCTACTAAAACCTGTCCCTGCGTCGGTCGTTCCAAATAATTGACTAAACGGATTAATGTGCTTTTCCCCGCACCGCTATAACCGATAACCCCGAATATGTCGCCTTTTTCAACCTTTAAATTGATCCCTTTTAGAGCTTCTATGGTCATCTCTTTCCGGGTGAATGTCTTATGTACATTCTTTAATTCAATCATGTTCATTCCCCTCCTGCAGCTTCGCAAGTGCTTGTTCCGCCAATGAAGCAAAATATTTAGCGGCAGGCAGTATGGCAGCCTCATCAACGTCGAAACGAGGGTGATGCAAAGCATAAGCCGGCCCTGATCCGATATTTACAAAAGCACCCGGTATCTTCTGTAGATAGTAGGAGAAATCTTCGCCTCCCATTTGCGGCGGGATATCTTGCACATCATATCCGGCATCGCTGGCGACCTCTTTGGCAAAGTCAGTCCATTCTCCGTGATTAATAGTTGCCGGCGGGCCCGGATACCAATGCAATTGCGCCTCTGCCCCGGCTCCTGCGGCAATCCCTTCGATGATTCTAGTCATTTGGTTGGGAATATGGCGGCGAATCTCTTCATTGTAGGTCCGAACCGTACCTTCTAATTCAACCTTTTCCGGCAATACATTCCATGTGAAGCCCCCATTAATTCTGGTAACACTTAACACGACCGGCTCTAATGCATTATTTTGACGGCTTACGATGGTTTGCAGCATTGTTATCATTTGCGCCGCAGCCACAATGGTATCCACACCCTTCTCCGGAGTAGCAGCGTGAGCGCCAACACCTTTTACAGTAATTTCAAACCGGTCTACACCTGCCGTTAAAGCTCCCGTTCTCGTTCCAAAAGCTCCCGTAGGCAAATCCGGTGAATTATGCAAACCAAATATGGCAGCTACATCCTTGAGACCTCCTGATGCCAATACACTTTCCGCTCCGTGTCCTGTTTCCTCCGCCGGCTGGAACAATACTCTAACCCTTCCCGGCAATTCACTTTCACGAGTCTTCAACAAGAGTGCCGCACCTAAAATGACAGCGGTATGAAAGTCATGACCACATGCATGCATTTTCCCTGGAATCTCCGATGCAAAAGGCAATGCCGTCTGTTCTTCGATAGGAAGTGCATCAATATCACAGCGGATGGCCACAACAGGCCCGTTACCTTGACCGATCTCTGCGATAAGTCCGGTTTCTAAAGGGAGGTCCAGAATATGTATATTGGCAGTTGTCAGCCATTCCCGCAGCTTCTCTGTTGTTCTGAACTCTTCATATGCCAGCTCTGGTTCCCGGTGCAGGTTTCTTCGAACCTCTATTAATTGACTAGCTAAAGCTTGATCAATCTCATGTGGATTCATTGCTGAAATGCTCCCCTTTCGTCATGGTTCTTCAATCTCTTTGATTTGCTCAAGCGCAGTAGATAGACTGCTTAGAATATGATCCCGCATTGCTTTCTCGGCACCGTCTTCATTCTTGTCAGCGATCATCTGCAGAATATAGTTATGTTCTTCATCCGCCTGTGTGTTCCAATTCCCGTGCAACGAGACATAGCGACAGTAGCGAAGCGAATGATCTCTTAATTGATTCAGAACCTTCTCAAATGTTGTGAGTTCACTTATTTCAGATAAATAATCGTGGAACTCAAAACCATAGGATACAAAATCCTGTTTGTCGCCTAGCTGAAAGGAATGTTTTAATTTTTCCATCATCGTCGTTAATTTGTGAATATCTTTTTCTGTAGCATTCTTAGCTGCACTTCTCGCAATGTAGCCTTCAAGCATGCTGCGAATCAGAAAAACCTCTTCAACCTCTTTGGTCGTTATTGAGGCTACCCGCAACCTTCCATTCGGCTGACGAACGAGAAAATCCTCATTCTCCAGCCTCTGAATAGCCTCTCTTAGCGGAGTGCGGCTGACCCCGAGCAATGCCGCTAAATTTTCTTCATTTACCGCCTGATTAGGCGCTAGTTCACTATCAATAATTTTTTGCTTTAACGCATCATATGTATTATCCTTTGACAATCTCCGTGACCGTATCACCATACCTATACTGCTCCTCATCGGCAATTTGTGGGGTACCCACTAAAAATATTTGTATAATTGTATACAATTATTAATTTAAAATTGTAATAGATTGAATAGACGATTATTTTAGACCTGCTTCTCTGCTGTTCAAGCTTTTTTCATACTATAATCCTATTATTCCAACTAGTCAAGTGTGTTTTATAGGTGAATCGAGTAAAGATAGCTGAAGACGTTGCCTTCCCGGAATTCAGAAAACTTTAAAATAAAATTTTAGAATCTAATCTTTTATATTCCACCTTCCGATATATCTCTCTAAAGCTTGTGCCTTATACTTCATGATTACCCTACAAGGAGATGACCACACTGAGAAAAAACAAGATTTCCTCCAAGCTTTATGTACTTCCATTAATCGCTGCACTGCTTGTCAATCTGACAGGTATCACGTCCCCGGCCTCTGCAGCCGCCGAACCGGATTTGCTTCACAAAGCATATATCACGAGCTTCAATTTCGGTGTAGTAGACGTAGTCGACCTAACCACAAACACGGTTGAAAAGGCGAAAATTCACGTGGGTACGAATCCCAATAGTGCCGGGTTCAATCCAACGGGCAAGCAGATTTTTGTTACGAACCGGGGAAGCAACAGCGTCTCGATCATCGACCCGGCCACGGATACTGTCATTAGCACCCTCCCGGTTGGCTTAGCCCCACACGGTGTGGCCTTTAATACGGATGGCAGCAAAGCTTATGTTGCCAACCAAGGCGGCGGGTCGATCTCTGTCATTGATACAGGGTCCTTAACGGTAACGAACACAATCCCTGTTCCCGGAAGTCCGACGGCGATGGTGGTGATTGGCAACACCTTGTTTGTTACTGCCCAGGGCGGCAGCCAGGTCAAGATTGTAGATCTTATCCATGAGGAGCTTGTCGGCGACATAACCGTTGGAAATAGACCTTATGGGCTCTCCGTCAATGCTGCAGGTACCAAAATCTATACGGCCAATCAGGGCAGCAATTCGGTATCAGTTATTGATGTTGCGAGCCGCAGCGTCGAAGCGTCGATTCCGGTAGGCGACAACCCAAGCGCTACAGAGGTCAGCCGGGACGGAAGCCGTGTTTATGTAGCAAACACCTTTTCCAACAATATATCTGTTATTGATACTGCTACGCACACTGTAATCAATACTGTTCCCGTCGGCTCAAATCCTTACGTAATTGGATTATCCTCGGACGGTAAAAATGTATATACGATCAACTATGGAAGCAATTCAATGAGTGTCATTGATACAGACACCATGACCGTGACTGCTTCCCCTGGACTCAGCAGCGGTCCGTTTATGGTCGGAACTTTTATGGTTTCCACCGCTGCAGCCGCGAACCCGATACCAGCACAGGTAGCCAAACCGGAGGCATCCCCTGCCTCGGGAGCAGTTCCTGCCGGAACCGGGATTTCCTTATCTTCAACAACGCCAGGTGCAACTATCTACTATACAACGGATGGCAGTATACCTACTGTCAGCAGTACCGTGTATAGCAACCCTATCATTGTAACGCAGGCGATGACGCTTCAAGCTATTGCCGTCAAGAACAATATGCAAGACAGCGAGGTTATGAGCGAAACCTATACACTTACCGCCCCGAAGAACAGCACGATCAACCCGGATGCGGTAAGCTTTGACAAACGCGGTGATGCCGAGGCCGATATCATCACCACATTGACGCTTAACGATAACACTTTGACCAGTATTCATAATGCCGATGAGCCGCTGCTGCCGGGCACAGATTATACCGTCGATGGAGATACGGTCACGATCTCCAAAGCCTATCTGGCGAAGCAGGCAGTTGGCACTACGCAATTAACCTTTACTTTCAATGCGGGTGCAGTGCAGACATTGGTGATTACAGTCGTCGATACTACACCTCCAAAGGTCCTTGGAGCACCAGTACTTGAATCTGCCGTGCCTGGCAACGCCAAGGTGCAATTGACCTGGAGTCCGGTGGAAGGCTCAACCGGATATAAGGTATACCAAAGTGTCAGTTCCGACACGTATGGTACAGAACTGAATACGGTTCAAGCTTCCGTATATACCTATAATGCAACCGGACTCACGAACGGAACCACTTATTATTATGTAGTCAAGGCCGTCAATTCAGCCGGAGACAGCTTGGCCTCCAATCAGGCAAGCGCCACACCGGCCACCGTTCCGGGCGCGCCGTCAGAAGTTAGCGCAGTCGCCGGAAACGGACAAGCCACCATTACCTTTGCCTCGCCTGCAGACAACGGCGGAAGTCCGATTACCGGATTTGAGGTCAGCTCGTCCGCTGGCGGCTTCAAGGCCAGCTCGGTCATGAGTCCGGTCACCATTACGGGATTGCAGAACGGAACAGTCTATACGTTCACGGTTAAAGCCATTAACGCCGTAGGCAGCAGCATTGATTCCGCTCCTTCCAATTCAGTAACACCGGCAGCTCCAGTCACTGCGCCAGCTCCAACAGCGGCCGCAGCAGACCCAGGCGCCTCTGTACTGATTAACGGAAAGATCCAGAGTATCGGGCAAATCACATTGAAGCAGATTAATAATCAAGCTGCCGCCATACTCTCAGTGAACGAAGCCAAGCTTGAAGAGCAATTGAACACTGCCGGTCCGGGAGCAGTTATTACGTTTCCATTCACGCAAACTGCCGGTATCCTCATTGGTGAGCTGAACGGCAGAATAGTAAAAAATCTGGAGCAGCACCAGGCTGTAATCAAGATCCAAACACCACAGGCTTCGTATACTTTGCCCGCACAGCAGATCCAAATGGACAACATTGCGAATCAGTTATGGCAAACAGCAGAACTACAGAACGTCAAAGTGCAGATTCAAATCTCCACACCTGCACCGGATCAGATGAAGATCATTGATAATGCCGCTGCTGCAGGGAATTTTACAATCGCTGCTGCTCCACTGGATTTTACCATCCATGCGACAAGCGGAGACCGGACAGTGGAAGTGAATTCATTCAATTCCTATGTTGAGAGAACAATCCAGCTTGCAGGCGGCGTGGATACGAGCAAGATTACCACTGCGCTTGTTATTGAAGCAGACGGTTCTGTGCGCCATGTTCCGACGAAGATTGAGAACAATAACGGCGTGCTTTACGCGAAGATCAACAGCCGCACCAACAGCACCTATGCTGTGGTCTACCATCCGGTATCCTTCGCAGATGTAGCAAACCACTGGTCGCAGGATGTGGTCAATGACCTTGGCTCACGGATGGTTATCAATGGAGTTGACGGTACCGCATTTTATCCTAATCAGGATATGACACGCGCCGAATTTGCCGCTACTCTGGTAAGAGCGCTTGGACTCAAGCTGCAGGACGGAGCTGCTTCCTTCACGGATGTACAGTCCTCTGCGTGGTATCACGATGAGATTCTGACCGCTGCCAAGTACAACCTGGTTCAGGGCTACGAGGATCACTCTTTCCGTCCGCTGGACAAGGTTACACGGGAACAGGCCATGACCATGATCGCTAAGGCGATGGCCTTGACTCCAGCCATTGCGCAAAGCACAGACGTTTCGCTGAGCTCGTTCAGAGATGCGGATCAGGTGTCCGCCTGGGCGGCCGCCAGTGTCAATGGTTCTCTGAAGGCAGGGATTGTCACTGGCAGAAGCCAGGACATTCTGGCACCGAAAGCCAGCGTAACCCGGGCAGAGGTTGCCGCAATGATTCACCGCTTCCTGCAAAAGTCTGACCTGATTTAATTTCTCCGCACAAAGACTCCCAACCGCCGGGCAGACGGTCTGGGAGTCTTTGATTTACGGGCATTTCCGCTCTACATTGTCAGCCTTCAATAATCTCAACTTCATCTTTGCCTTTGCGGTGTGCTTGATAGGAATCGGCATACAAGTGGTACACAGGTCTCATGTACAGCTTGCCGAGTACAAAATACAATATGGCCAGTACGATCAGGAAACCATACGCTTGCTGTGAAGCTGATCAACCCGCGGCACACTAGGTTCTCCGTGTATTATTGGGGGGGATTTTCTTCGGGGTGATCGCTCAAGCGACGGAATCGGTCATGCTCATCATTCCGCTTCATATCGCTTTTAACGGTTCAGCCGCATTTTATGCCAAGTTGAAACGGCTGCGCCGTCCTTAAAAGAACGGTATCCGTTTCAGCGAGAAATATAAGGATGATTTATGGCGTAAAACATATAAAGCTTATATTTCAAAAAAAGAAGAGTTCCCGCTCCTACAAAGCAAGCGCCTCTTCCGTAATTTGTCTGAGATCAATTGGAGAAAGGGTTTCTTCATTCACCATATCCGGCAGAATCTCCGCCAGAAAGTACTCGACGCATTTTAACTTAATGTTCTTGATCTTGATCAGGGCATTGCGGTACATTACCACAAATTCCTTCTCCGTATTCCCTCTTTGCAGCTCTGCAAAAGCCTCATACACCTGGTCCATCTTGTCGGCAACCTCCAGAATCAGCCCTTCAACGGTATCATCCTTACCCTCCCGTAGTTGGTTGTAGAAGATGCTTTTGAACTCCTCGGGAATATGCTCCTTAATGAAATTGTCGATCATTCCCTCTTCCACCTGCTGGATCAGCGAGCGGAGCTGCAGTGAAGAGTGCTTGACCGGAGTTTTGATATCGCCGATAAAAATCTCACCGTAATCGTGGCTGCTCGTAATCTCATAGAGCTTCTTCCAGTCGATCACCGCGCCGTTTTTCTCCTCAATGTCCGCCAGAGTCTTCGCATATTGCACGACTTTCCAGGAATGGGCCGCTACGCTGTGCTCCTCGAATTTGAATTTGCCCGGACAACGGATAATGCGCTCCAGCCCGTTCAGAGAACGGAAATATTGATGAATCCCCATGCCAGTCCTCCCTTGTCTTGATGTTGATATGCTCTGGTACTGTATAGTATAGGCCGACATTGTAAATTTCAAATAAACGGGCTGACCGGTTGTGTTAAAAAAAGAAAGCCCCCTTACAGGTATATATTGGTACGTTCCCCGTCTTACTGCGGAAGCCATCCCCGACTTTAGTCGGGATGAAAGAACAGTCCTCAGGCCGTTTTGCAGCATCCCTGATAGCTTTACAATAAACACATAGACAACGGCAAAGACGAACTGCTGCTAAGGGTTAACCCATATGAGAGGAAGAGATGAAATTATGAAAAAATTGTACCGTTCCGTAAGCGATAAAAGAATCAGCGGCATCTGCGGAGGTTTGGCCCGTTACCTGAATATCGACACTACCATTATCAGATTGCTGGTTGTCGCCGCTGCCCTGTTCAGCTTCGGCACTGTAGCATTCCTGTATATTCTGGCCAGTATCCTGGTTCCTAAAGAGTCGTACAACAGCTACCCTGAAGGCTACGAGTATTACTAATCGTTGTATAAACTTTAAAAAATCATAAAAGGGCAAGAGTACGGAGGGGAAGTTTGGAACTGTAGGAGCGTTAGCATCCGCCTGAGAGCTTTCCGTAGGAAAGCTGGCAGCGTAAGCATGGGCTGTCTGCGGATTTCAACCGCGAACAGCGGCCGGAAGTCCAAACATTCCCCGCAGTTACGACGAGACCCTAATATGAAACCTAAAGTTACTAATACCTATTAAAAAAGGAGAAATGAACATGAGTATCTTTCAAAGAATTACAACCTTGACCAAAGCGGCAATCCATGAAGGCCTGAATAAATTGGAGGACCCGGTGCTGCTGACCGGACAATATCTGCGGGATCTGGAAGGAAAGATAGCCGATGCCGAAAGCAAGCAGCGTGAGTTCACAGCAGCAGCAAGCGTCCTGGAGCGGCGTATCTACGAATATCAGGTGCTGGCGGAGCGGAGCGAAGCTGAAGCCGTGCAAGCGATGAGTGAAAACAATGAGCCTGCAGCCAGAGCAGCGGTTATGGCAAAAATCCGTTACACTGAGAGCCTCCAGGAATGCAATAAAGGCCTGGAAGAAACCCGCGAAGCCCTTGTGGTGCTGGAGGGCAACCTCCTGAATGCCAAAGAAGAGCATAAGCGGCTTAAAGCCAAAAGAGCTGAGCTGGCGGAACGTGCCCGCAAAGCGGCGGAGCTGACAAAACAATCGTCCGCAAGCGGCGGTTATAAAGCAAAAACCGGATATCCCGGACAAATCTTGAATCCCGGTGCCGCCACACGCGGCTTCGAACGGATGGAAGATAAAATCAATGAATGGGAGGCGCAAGCGGAGAGCACCCATCATTACTCCGCCGCAGCCGCCGAGTCTCCGCTGAACAGCGCGGTTGAGGCAGAGCTTGAACGGCTCCGCAGCCGGAAGCCGGGCGACCATAAACAAAACTGAAGGATTCAATCCTTAGAGAAAAAAAGGAACTTCCCCTGTATTTTCATGGGGCAGGTTCCTTTTTTGATGTACAGCTATTCTTCAAGCTCTTCAAGCCTCATGCAAAGCCAGCCTTACTAAAAGACGCGCGCCATGTACCAGTACAGCTTCGTCAATATTGAAGTTTGGCTGGTGGATGGCATGGGTAATTCCCATCTCCTCATTGCCACAGCCGATAAAAGCAAAAGCGCCAGGAACACGATCCAGGTACCAGCCAAAATCCTCACCGGCCAAACTGGGTTGATTCAGTACATGTACCTGATCATCACCCAACACCTCGCGCGCCGCCCTGATCACCCGCTGCACAGCGGCTTTATCATTAAGTACGGAAATCCCCTCGCGCAGCTCCAGCTTCCAGCTTCCGCCTGAAGCAGCAGATATCGCTGCTGCCTGGCGTTTCAATCCTTCGGTGATTCCGTCAACGGTTGATTTGGAGAATGCTCTGAATGTCCCTGTCAGAACACTGCTTTCTGCGATAACATTAATGGCAGTCCCGGCGTTGAGTGTACCAAACGCCAGCACCGCCGCTTCGGATGGATCAATTTGGTTCGCCATCAGAGCATTGGTCTCGGTTATGAATCGGGCGGCCATCTGAATTGCATCTACCGACCGGTGCGGAGCGCTATGATGTCCGGCGGTCCCTCGTAATTCCAGCGTGAAATGGCTGGAGGCTGCCATTGCATAGTGCGGATGAACGCCAAGCGTGCCGACCGGCAGCTCCGGCATTACATGCAGCGCATAAGCATAATCCACTCCCTCCAGAATTCCATCCTCAATCATATCGCGCCCGCCTGAGAGCAGCCTTCCATCCAGCGGACTTTGGACCGCTCCTTCTTCGGCGGGCTGGAAAATAAAGATCACCTTCCCCGGCAACTGATGCCGATATTCAGCCAGGGTCTTTGCTGCTCCCAGCAGCATGGCGGTATGGGCATCATGACCGCATGCATGCATAACTCCAGCGTTCAGCGACCTATACGACACCTCATTCTGCTCCGTAATCGGCAGAGCATCCATATCCGCCCGCAGCAGAATGGTCGGCCCGTCTCCCGCCGTTCCTTCAAGAGTACCGGCGACACCCATCCCGAAATGTTTGCCAACATTCCGCCGCACGGCAATCCCCCAACTCTCCAGAAGTTCGGCAACCATGCTGGAGGTACGGGCAACATCGTACAGGAGCTCAGGGTGGAGATGAAGATCACGGCGGATGGCAACCATTTCATCCTCAAGCAATCCGGTGGATCTCATCATTCCGGCAATATTCGGTTTTCGGAGCTTGGCGTGTCCCACGATGCCGTTACACCTGTGCCGCAGGCTCCGAAGCCTTCAAATAGCGATTCTCCGGTATAGGGAGACCGAGATTGCCCCGCAGGGTATCACTCTCATATTCGGTACGGAACAGCCCCCGCTCCTGCAGGATAGGCACAACGCGGTCCACGAATTCCTCCAGCCCGTTCGGAACGGCGGCTCCCAGCATAAAGCCATCTGCCGCTCCGCCCTCGAACCAGGCCTGAAGCTGATCGGCCACCTGCTCCGGTGTACCGATGAAGCTGCTTCGCGGAGTGGCAGATTGCAGCGCGACCTCGCGCAGGGTCAAGCCCTTCTCTTTGGCATCCTTTTTGATTTTATCCGTGCCGCTCTGGAAGCTGTTTCGGCCCAAATCGCCTAGCTCGGGGAACAGCTCATCCAGCGGGTATTGCGAGAAATCATGATGCTCGAAGAATCTTCCCAGATAGTTCAGCGCGTTCTCAATTGTCACCAGCCCGGCAATCTCCTGGTATTTGCGCTCCGCCTCCTCCGGCGTGTCCCCAAGGATAGGGGCAATTCCGGGGAAGATCAAGACCTCGTCAGGATTACGTCCGAACGAAGCTACGCGGGCTTTAACATCTCTGTAGAACTCCTGCGCTTCTTCGAGCGTTTCTTGTCCGGTAAAGATGGCATTGGCTTCCTTCGCGGCGTAATTCTTGCCCACCTCCGAAGAGCCTGCCTGGAAAATAACCGGCTGCCCCTGCTTCGAACGGGCGATATTCAGCGGCCCTTTAACCGAGAAGAACTCGCCTTCGTGGTTCAACGTGTGTAATTTTTCCGGGTCAAAAAAGACGCCCGTCTCCTTGTCGCGGACAAACGCATCATCCTCCCACGAATCCCACAAGCCGCGCGCCACCTCCAAATATTCGGCCGCAATCCGGTACCGCTTGCCGTGATCGGGATGCTCCTTCTTGCTGTAATTCGATGCTGAGCCTTCCAGCGGCGAAGTCACCACGTTCCAGCCTGCCCGTCCGCCGCTGATAACATCCAGCGATCCAAATTGTCGCGCTACGGTAAAAGGCTCGCTATAGGAGGTGGACAAGGTGCCTACCAGGCCGATTTTGCTGCTGACTCCCGCAAGTGCACTAAGAATGGTCAGCGGCTCGAAGCGGTTCAGGAAATGAGGAATGGATTTCTCATTAATGTACAAGCCGTCTGCGATGAAGATCAGGTCCAGCTTGCCTTCTTCAGCCTTCTGCACCCATTGCTTGTAAAGCTCAAAGTTCACGCTGGCATCCGGCTTGGCATCCGGGTGCCGCCACATCGACGTGCCGCCTCCAACCCCGTGCAGCAGCGCCCCCAGCTTCAGTTGTTTTGGCTTGGTCATGTTATGTTCCTCCTTAAAAGTTTTGTGAACTATAGATTTTCATATTGGCGTCTGGTCGTAACTGCGGGGAATGTTTGGACTTCCGGCCGCTGCCCATCTTCAAATTTCTTAATTTATATCGCTCTTAGCGGATGAAACTTGAAGACAAAGGCGGACGCGTTCGCTCCTACAGTTCCAAACTTCCCCTCCGTTACTTTTGCCGCTTTTTAATTTTTTTTAGTTCTATGGTTAACTTAGTGGCACCGCGGCCGCCCCCTGCTTGATCCGCTCGATCTGGCCCAGATGGGTCTGCACATGCGCTATAAAGCTGCGGACAATATCCGTAATGCTGACGGTTTCCCCTTTGAAGTTAATGCCGCTTTTCTTCCATTGTTCATCGCTCAGCCGTCCAAACAGCAGACTATTATAATGAAGCAGACTGCGGAACAGCTCCAGGCTGTCAGCCGCATTCCCCTGATTCGCGTGCTGCCCGCTAACCCAGGCATCCTGGTTGAAAGCCGGAAGCTGCACCTTGGTATCCGCCAGAATATCCCGGATGCGGAACGAAACCACGATGCTGTGATCGGCCAGATGGGCCAGCACCTCGGTTACACTCCAGCTCGCCGGTGCCGCTTTCCACCTAAGCTGTTCCTCCGTCAAGCCCTCTACCGCCTGTATCAATTGCTGATGAGTATTCAGATAGTCCCCGATCTGCACACTGCTCATTAGATCCCCTCCAATGTAAGTCCCGCTTGTGCTTGACCCGGCGGCGTGTCAAAGCGGGCCAAAGAAAATGGCCGGATATTCTGTCCGGTCCGTCCGGTTGTCGCCAAATCCGCCAATATTTCGCCTACAGCGCTGGAAAACTTGAATCCGTGTCCCGAGAATCCCCCGGCCAGCAGCACGTTCGCATGAACGGGATGGCGGTCAATAATGAAATCCTCATCGGGCGTATGCTCATATTTGCAGACTGCCCCTTTGAGCAGCCGGCCGGCAGCGCCAGGCATATAGGCTTCCAGCACACGGCGAAGATCGCCTTCGTCACTCTCCTCGCTGCCGAAAGGCAGCAGCGGATCGCCCGGCTTCCATTCCAGACCCGTGTCATGACGGCCAATCTTCAGACCTGCCCCGCCAATGCTGGGAAATCCGTAATATCCGCCTTCCCCGGCACCAAGCGTAAAGCCGGGAAAGCTTCCGGCATTGAAATCCGGCGTGCTCTGAAACCAGCCAACCACCTTGCGGACCGCCTTAATCGGCAGGGTAATAAAGGGCGATAACGTCCCAAACCAGGCACCGGCACTAAGAATAGCAGCGGCTGCGTGATAATCGCCATTCCGGGTATGGACGGTGACGCTTCCTCCCCGGGCAGTCACATTCTGCACGGCTGTATTCGGAAGCAGCTCTGCGCCGTGTGCCAGAGCAAGCTGCCGGTACACCCCGATGCATTTCTCGCTGTAGAGATATCCGGCATCCGGCTCGTACATCGCCTCGAAGCGGTCCGGGATGCTTAGCCCCGGCCAGCGGTAGCGGATTTCCGCCGCATCCAGCGGCTCGACCCTTACCTTCCGCTTCTCCGCCTCCGCAAGGCGGCCGCTGAAGGAATATACACTACTGTCCGCCAGATTCAGCACGCCTGAGCGTACAAGCAGTTCCGTTCCACTGTGCTCTTCAGCTTCCTTCCACAGAGCATCGGCCCGGAGGGCCAGATCAATGTAAGCGGGATCACCGCTGTAGGCATGCCTGATCAGCCGGGACTCCCCGTGATGGCTTCCCTGTGTATGCGGCGGGTCAAACGAATCAATGAGCAGCGTTGTGACACCGCGCCGGGCAAGCTGATATCCGGCACTCATGCCCATGGACCCGGCGCCAACGATAATAACGTCATAATTCCGGTGAACGGCTATGCTCCTGCACCTCCTTCGGAAGAGAAATGTTCGAGCACACGCACAGCGAGGCCGGTGAAGAAAGCGGACGCTACCGGCAGCGCCGACTCATCCAGCTCGAAAGCGGGGTGATGCCACTCCCGGCTGCCGGCAGTACCCATGAATACAAACAGTCCGGGAACTACCCGCTGATAAAAAGCAAAATCCTCACCAGCCGGTGAAGGCACCGGCTTCACGGAAGTGTAGCCCAGCACCGCCGATGTCTCCTCCCCAAGCTGGGCCAGCAACGCATCATTGATGACCGGAGGCGGTCCGCCAATCCAGCGCACGCGGGCTTCTGCTCCGAAGGCGGCGGCAACGCCGGCCGCCACCTGCTCGAAGCGCTTCAGCACCGTGCTGCGCACCGCTTCATCGAAGGAACGGATTGTGCCCTCCAGCACCGCTGTATCGGGAATGATATTCCACGAATTTCCGCTGTGTATCTGCGTGACACTGATTACTGCGCTATGCAGTGCGCTGACATTGCGGCTGACGATGCTTTGCAGCGCAGCTACAATATGTGAAGCCGCCACGATAGGGTCCACGCTTGTCTCCGGCACCGCCGCGTGGGAGCCGGACCCTTTTATCTCCACGGCAAAACCGTCTGCGGCAGCCATTAACGGACCACTCTTGATCCCGATTGTCCCTACCGGCAGCTCGGGCTTATTGTGCATCCCGATCACCGCGCGGACGCCTTCCAGCGCACCGCTGTCTATGACCTGCTGCGCGCCTTTCGCCTTTTCCTCGGCTGGCTGGAACAGAAACCTTACCGTCCCTTTTAATTGACTCTCCTGCTGCTTCAACTGATAGACAGCCCCGAGCAAGGCCGCCGTATGGAAGTCATGTCCGCAGGCATGCATTTTGCCGGGATACAGCGAAGCATAGGGCAGTCCGGTTTCCTCCTGAATCGGCAGCGCATCAATGTCGGCCCGCAGGGCAATCACCGGTCCACCCTGCAATCCGCCCACCTCTGCAATAACCCCCGTCTTCAGCCCGTAGTCAACAATTGTCACACCAGCCTCCTCCAGCAGAGAAATGAGGTATTTCGTCGTTTCATATTCTTCATTGGAAAGCTCAGGGTGCCGGTGCAAATGACGGCGGATGTCAATTAATGTCTCACTTAGCGCCTCCGCGCCGGATTTCAGCGTTGTATTCGTCATAACCGCTATGCCTCCGCAGGCACTTCGGCAAGTGCTTCGTTCAGCAGCTCAAAGGACCGGACCCGCTTCTCAAACGGCTGCACATTGGTTGTCACGATAAGCTCTTCAACACCGGAAGCCGTGGCTAACGCCAAAAGCTGCTCGCGGACCGATTCCTTTGTGCCTTTGGTAATCTCCGGCTCCCGCTCTTCCAGCGTGTAGTCTTCCTTGCTCTGCCGGGTGAATTCCTCGGCCTGCTCGCGGGTTGCCACCGTCAGCGTTTTGCCGCTGGCAAGATGAATCCGGATCAGCTTGTGCGCTCCGGCCAGCTCCCGGGCCTCCTCTTCCGATTCGGCTGCCAGCACGGCAAGTGCAAGAATCGCATGCGGCTCCTTGCCCTGCGAAGTGTCAAATTTGCTCCGGTAGACGCGAATCGCTTCCACAGCCACCGCCTGGTCTCCGCCGATGAACAAAGAGAACACGTACGGCAGCCCCAGCCCGGCAGCAATTTCGGCGCTGGCTACACTGGCGCCAAGCACATAAAGCTCAGGCGGAGTACCCGGAATCGGTCCCGCCTTCAATCCGAACAGCGGATGCTCCTCCTCCAGCTTGTTATGAACATATTTCTCAAGCTCAATAATTTTGTCCGTCAAAGTGGCCGCTTCTTCTCCCTGCCGCAGCGCCTGCGTGCTCCGGGGCAGCCCTCCGGGTGCGCGGCCGACCCCCAGATCCACACGGCCAGGAGCCAGCGAAGCCAGCACGTTGAAATTTTCCGCTACCTTATAAGGACTGTAGTGCTGGAGCATAATGCCGCCGGAGCCGATTCGGATGCGCTCTGTTTTTGCCAGCAGATGCGAGATCAGCACCTCCGGGGAGGAGCCGGCCACCTGCTCGGAGTCATGATGCTCCGAAACCCAGAACCGGCGGAAGCCCAGCCGCTCGGATAACTGCGCCAGCTTGATTGTATGCTGAAAGGCTTCCTCCGGCGTTTCTCCGGGATAGATTGGACTTTGATCCAGTACACTTATTGTAATTGCCATAAGGTTGCCTCCTAAATGGAATAGTTCAGCTCCGGCGTGATCCGCTTCAGAAACTGCTTCGTTCTTTCTTCCCGCGGATGGTTGAACACCTCGACAGGCGTCCCCTCCTCGACAATAACTCCGCCATCCATGAACACCACATGATTCGCCACATCGCGGGCAAAACCCATTTCATGCGTGACTACAATCATCGTAATGCCTTCCTTGGCGATTTTACGGATTACGGCCAGCACCTCCCCGACCAGCTCCGGGTCCAGCGCCGACGTAGGCTCATCGAACAAAATCACTTCCGGCTCCAGCGCCAAAGCGCGGGCGATGCCGACACGCTGCTGCTGGCCCCCGGACAACTGGCTCGGATACGCATCCAGCTTGGCTCCAAGCCCAACCTTCTCCAGCAGCGCCACACTTTTGCTCCGCGCTTCCTCCTTCGGAAGCTTTTTCACAACAACCAGCCCTTCCATCACATTCTCCAGTGCTGTCTTGTGCCGGAACAGATTGTACTGCTGGAAGACCATCGCTGTTTTTTGCCGCAACTGATGGATCTCCTTCTTCCTTGCATGCCGGCAGTCCACCTTGAAATCACCGATGGTTATCTCTCCGCCGCTGGGCTTCTCCAGGTAATTTACAGAGCGCAGCAGCGTTGTTTTGCCTGAGCCGCTGGGTCCGAGAATGACGACCACCTCGCCTTTGGTAACAGTTAGATCAATATTGTTCAGCACCTGATGGCGTCCGAAGGACTTGGAAAGATGCTCAATCTTAATCATACGACTCCACCTCGATTGTATAGATTGATCCGCTTCTCGATCAGGGCGGTTGCCCGTTCAATCAGAAACGTTAAGCCCCAGAAGATAAGGGCTGCCGCCAGATATGCCTCAAAAAACTTCCAGTTCGTCGAGGCCACAATCTGCGCCTGGGCGTTGATTTCCACTACCGATACGGTAAAAGCAAGCGTCGATCCATGCAGCATGCCGATGACCGAATTGGACAGATTGGGCAAGCTCGCCGCCAGGGCTTGGGGGAATACAATACGCCGCAGCGCCTGGGGCGTGGTCATGCCTACGGAATGGGCAGCTTCGATTTGACCGCGGTCCACAGCCAGCAGACCGGAGCGGACCACCTCGGACATATACGCCCCTGCCGTAATCGAGAATGAAATATAAGCGAAGCCGATCATTGGAATGGATACCGCTCTGAAGCCCCATCCAAAATAAACCGCCAATCCGTCAATAATCATCGGAAGCCCGAAATAGATCAGCAGCAAATGAGTGAGCATCGGCGTACCCCGGATAAACGTGACATACCCTACAGCCAGGGGATACAGGAACGGGACCTTGTAAATCCGGATGAGAGCCACGACGGTCCCGATGATGAATCCGGCCAGCACAGAGACAATCGTAATATACAGTGTCGTCGGAATTGCGGTCAGAATTTGCAGAAATGCCGTCCATATAAATGAAGGGTCCAGCTTCATAATCCGCTTCCTCCTTTACCCTGTCCCAGCTCTGCAATGATCCTCCGGGAAGAACTGTTTTTTTGCAGTCTGAACATTTTTTTCACAGGATTGCTGCTGTCCTCATGCCGCAGGAGGCGCCGTTCGGCCACCAGCAGCAGCTTCTCAATGGTATAGCTGATCACCAGATAAATAAGAGCAAGCGCAATGTATGTTTCGATAAAATGCTGGCTGATGCTGCCCAGTGTCTGCGCCTTCCCCGTCATTTCCATCACGCCCAGGGTAAACGCGAGCGAAGTATCCTTCAGCAGCGCAATCACCAGATTGGAGAATACAGGAACCGCGATCCCCAGCGCCTGCGGCAGCACAATCCGCGAAAATGCCTGATAGGACGTCATTCCCGACGCATACGCCGCCTCAACCTGCCCTCTGTCCACAGCCGTTACCGAAGCGCGGATCATTTCAGACATAAAGGCTCCGCTGTGCAGCCCGTAAGTCAGAATCACAAAGATCAGCACCGGCGTCCGCGTCACATCCAGATGAACCAGCTTTAATATTTCAGGCAGACCGTAGTAGAACAAGAACAACTGGATTAGAATCGGTGTCCCCCGGAAAAAAGAGATATAAATCTCCGCGCAGGTCTTCAGGACCGGTACCTTATACAGGCGGGGAAGGGCAATGAGAAATCCGACAAGGATACCTACGAGCAGCGAGCAGGCGACAATCAGAAGTGTGGTGCTTAGCGTACTCAGCAGCTTGGGCAAAAATGAGAATATATAGCTGATATCAAATGGCGCGCCCATACCGCACCCCCTTCCCCCTATTTATCATTCTGGTCACTTAACTGTAGTTGCAGTAACGTCCGCTCCCAGCCATTCCGTGCTCAGCTTGCCAAGCGTGCCGTCTGCCTTCAATTCCTTGATGGCTCCGTCAATGGCATCCGACAGCTTCTGGGAATCGGCATCATTTTTGCGGAAGACATACAGAATGTCAGCGGAGGACAACTCGTCGCCAATGGCTTTCAGCTTATTCTGCGGATCAATAATCGGCAGGACAAAATCTGCAGCGAGCGTAGCATCCACCCGGCCCGAACTAATCTGGCTCACCGTATCATTGGCCGCACCGTTCTGATAGACAATGTTAATCGCATTATCATGCTCTTTGTTGTAGTTCTCCAGAATTTGCGCCTCCGCGCTGGTTGCGCCAGTCAGCACCTTTTTACCTTTCAGATCATCCAGGGAATGAATCGAATCATTGTCCTTGGCAACAACAATACGGTTTCTCCAGTGGGCGTAGGCTTCTTTGTTAAAAGAGTACTTTTGCTCTCTCTCCGGGTTTTTCTCCATGACATGCGCGACCAGATCAATCTTTTTGGTCTCCAGGCTCAGCAGCAGGTTGCTGAAATCCATCGTCTGCAGATCAAATTCATATTGCGGCAGACGGTTGTCGATTTCCTTAATCAGCTCCACATCAAAACCCGTCAGCTTACCGTTCTCATCAATGAAGCATACCTTCGGGAACCCGGTGCCCGTACCGACGACGATCTTGGTCACTTTGGCCGGCTCATCTGCTGCGGCAGATGCTTCTGCGGAAGCTTGTGGCGCTGCTTCGGCTGCATTTCCGCTCTTGCTGCTGTTTGCGCTGTTATTGTTCGTGCCGCAGCCGGCAATCGCCAGCGTCAAAATCAATAAATTGGCCAGTAAGATCGTCTTCTTCATCTTGTTATCCCCTTTGAATGAAAATGTTTTGTTTATAATCCCTATAGTTTTAGTTGGATTATATGCAATTAACTTTATCACTGCATGTGACCATGCGCTAATAGAGTTTTTTAATCCATTTATACAATAAGTCGATTAAGCGGTTTGCCCGGAACCGGCACCAGCTCCAGCAGTGTTTCGATAAATCCGGCATGCTCCCCGTTTAAGGAAATCAGACTGGTCCGTAAGGAGATGCCCTCCGTCTCCGCAATATCCACCCGGATCAATGTCCCTGCGTCCACTTCCTCCTGCACACTCAAGGCCGGCAGAAAGCAGATGCCCGCTTTTCGAATCACCAGCTTCTTGGCCGTCTCCAGATTATCTACCTGGTACACAATATTCGGCGGCTGCTCCATGCTCCCGAATACGCGGTGCAGCCGCATCCAGTCCAAAGAACCGCATTCGAAGAACACAAGCGTCTCCTCACGGATGCTCTGAATGGAGGCACGGCGCGTCTCCGTCTGAGCCAGCGGATGTCCCTCATACACATACAATGAAATCGGGTCCTCACAGAATGGATAGGCCTGAATTGCCGGATTAACCACCTTACGGATAAAAGCCAGATCAATATCCTTTGCCTTCAGCTTGTCAATCAGGGCCTCCGTGGATGCCGTCGTCAGCTTGATATTAAGGTTCGGATAAGTTCTCTTCAAATGGAGCAACAACTGCGGCATCAGATAATTGGAGACGGATACCGTGCTGCCGATTCTCAGCTCATTCGGAACCTGGCCTTTCGATTGGATGTGATGCTTCCCGGATTGATAGACCTGCAGAATTTGCTGCGCATAGGGGAGAAACTGCCTGCCTTTGTCCGTGAGCTGAATCTGCTTGCCCAGCCGCTCAAACACTCTGCAATCCAGCTCGCGTTCAAGCGACTGAATGCGGGCAGTCACTGTGGGCTGGGAAATATACAGGACATCCGCGGCCTTATTGAAGCTCCCGTAATGGTTGATATAGACAAACGCCTCAATATTTTCGATGTTCAATAATAACCCTCCTCATTAACATCTAGAAATATTAACTATTCCAATCGTTTAACAATGAATTAAAAGTGCGTTTCCCTATAGATTTAGTTAATATCTTATTCACAGGTCCTTTTTTTGTCAACAGACTTCTCATGTGCTTATTCAGAAAAACCATTAAAAAAATCACAAATGTAGATAGAACTTTTCTATTCATTTATCAGAATTGTTAAATTCCACTTATATTCATCGGATTTGTCGATTATAATAAAGCTCAATTATTCTATTTCATGAACAGGGGGCGCGACATGTCCAGCTCAAAAGAGATCATTATTCGTGAAGCCGTCGATTCCGACCGTGAAGCCATTGCGGGAGTTTTGCTGGAGGCGTATGGTCAATATTCATCTGTGCTGCCAGAGCCGTATTGGATAGAATACCGTGATTCCATCCTTCTGTCGGTCCACGGAACAGCCCCGGCAGCGAGGATTATTGCGGAGATAGATCAACAGATCGTTGGCAGTGTACTGCTGTTCCTCTCCTCGGAGGAAGCTTACGGCAGACCGGAGTTGGGTATTCATTCACCTATTATTCGTTTGCTGGCGGTTTCACCGGACGCCCGGGGCCGCGGCATTGCCGCTTTACTGATCCATGAGGCTGTCAGAAGATCCTTAGCGCTTGGGGCTGCAACCTTGAACCTCCACACCTCAGATATGATGGCCTCGGCGATCAAGCTCTATGAGAGACTCGGCTTCGAGCGGGCCTTCGAGACGGATATTATGAACGGCACAACCCTGGTCAAAGGGTATCGGCTTGATCTGGAAAGATACGCCGGGCAGCATGCAGAACAAACCTCCACGGTATGAAACAGGACTGTTTCAGCTTCCTGTTCCTTGCCCCGTGGAGGTACTCAAGTAGGAACTTCTCTAATTCCGTTGCCTAGAGAATCCTCTTCTCCTTTGCCGCCTTAAGCCAGAGGGAGAATTCGTTCAAAAGCTGATCATAAAGCTCCTCGTCGGAAACCTCCTCAATACGGTCCAGGTGTATAAAATTCGCATTATCTACAAGCCGTCCGGTCATCGTATCTAGCTGCTTCAGCACTTCAAAGTCGGAGTCGCCTATACCTACAAATTGCCAAAAAATTGGCTGTATAGACGCCTCCATAATGACTTTTCTGGTTAACCTTACTACGCCACCATCATTAATAAAAATAATGAATACCGGTGTTGTATCCTTTTCTTCTTGGGTATACTTGCGAATCACATCCTCCATTACCGGAGGTTCGTTATTCCGCCCGAATTTGTGAATGTTATGATTATTTAAAATATGTGTAAATACATATCGTCCCAGTTCTTGCTCCGTAACTGGCGGCAGCCGGCTGAACTCTGTATCGTAGACCCACACATCCAATGAACCATTATCATCAAATTTACTGGCTACTGCGAGAATACGTTCTACTACTTCCTGCACAACTCCTCTGGAGTAAAGACTTCGCATCGAGCCCGTGATATCTAGTACAATTCCTACTCGGGCTGTTACTCCTGTCAGTTGCTTTTTTACCAGAGTAAGCTCTACAATTTTTTTGCGCAGATCTATGGTAGGCACAGGTGGCTTAGCCGCAGTGTTCACATGCGTGTCCTCCCTAACCATCTCGGCAGTAGCAGCAACTTCAGCACCCTCCTCCTGTTCCACTTCAAGTCCGTAATTCTCGCATAATGCAGCCAGCCCTCCATTAAATCCGCTGCCTATAGCATTGAATTTCCATTCTCCGTTATGACGGTAAAGCTCACCAACCACCACCGCTGTCTCTTCCGATAAATCAGCCCCATAATCAAACCGGCATAATTCTTTGCCGCTTGTTCGATCAGTCAGCTTCAAGTAGAGACCGGACAAGTGCTTCATCCAATGATTTCGCTGCTCACCTTCGTAGATTGTCAAAGTGAGCGCAATCCGGGCATACTTCTCGGGGAGCCGGGTTAATGAAATAGATATTTCCTCTCTCCCTGCTTCTTCTGCGGCTGAGTGTATAACTGCTCCGTCTAGAGAATTAGGATTGCCATAAAAAATGAAATCTGCATCCTGCTCACAACGGTTGTGGGGCGAAAGCAAAAAAGCTGCGGCATCAATTCCAATCTCAGTATTTTCCGACATCCAGCCAAAAGTAAATTTCAATTCATTCAAGCTGTTTCCTTTGGTCAAATCTACTTTTTGCCCTTTTAACAAATTCATAGACTCACTCCTTGTCATCTCAGCATATTACCAATTCTGCATAGATAAGGAATACCATATCCGCTATACTTTGTAAATTCAATAGATTGTATTTACCGCTCTGCTCCTTTAATATGAAGCATATACATACTAGTTAAGGGGCTTTATCTATGAATTTCACAGCAATTGACTTTGAAACTGCGAATTCCAGCCGCTCCAGCGCTTGTGCCTTGGGGCTTGTTCAAGTCAGAGACGGCGCAATAAGCGCCGAGCACGTATGGCTAATCGACCCGCAGCAGCGGTTTGACGGGATGAATATTGCGATTCACGGCATTACCCCCTCGATGGTTGAGGGCAAACCTACCTTTGACGGGCTGTGGCCTACTCTGGAACCACTTCTGCAGGGAGAGATTGTTGTGGCGCACAATGCTTCCTTTGATATGAGTGTCCTGCGTTACTGTCTGGATGGGACCGCCTTCAGCTACCCTGCTTTTCAATATTTGTGCTCCTACCTGCTGGCTAAAAAAATATTGCATGAGCTGCCCTCCCATAAGCTCGATGCAGTAGCACGGCACTTCGGAATCGGCCTGAAGCATCATGATGCCCTGGATGATGCCCGCGCTTCAGCCTGCATTCTGCTCAAGCTGATGGAGATGAATGGACATTCCGATCCCCTGCTGCTTGCCGGAAGTCAAGGCTATACGGCCGGAACGATGTATGCAGGCGGCTATACTCCGTTCAAGGCTCCGCCCAAGAAATCGGCCAAAAAAGCAGCAGCCAAGAAAAGCGCTCCGCTGCCTTCCGCCCGTCCGGCAAAAGGCACCTCTGGCAGCAGCTCTGCCTGGAGCAATTTCTTCTGAAATTGCTCAGCCATCAGCGCTTCCCTGAACGCACCAAACCCCCGATCCATTCCAGCGGATCGGGGGTTCTTCCTGCTACTCAATCATTTCTATATCCATTGAACTTGAAAACCTACTAAAAAAAGGGTAAGTAACGGAGGGGAATTTTGGAACTGTAGGAGCGAACGCGTCCGCCTTTATATTTGGATTTCTACCGCAGCCAGCGGTTTCAATCAGGAAATCCAAATATAACAGCAGCCGGAAGTCCAAACATTCACCGCAGTTACGCCCCCCCTTTTTTCACAGAGGATTTCACTTCAATTGATATAGCTCAAATTAACGCCTCATGTGCTTTCCCGTTCGATCAATTCCACCGGCAGAACGTTCTCCCGCTCTACCGGCTTCTCTTCCATCTGCTCCAGCAGCAGTTCAACGGCCCGCCTAGCCATATCCTTGATCGGCTGTCTGATCGTGCTTAACCCGGGCATGTACCAGGAGGCGGCGGGGATATCGTCATAGCCGATGACCCGTACATCGCGGGGGACCTCCTTCCCGACGGTGCGGCACCATTTCATCACGGACAGCGCCATCAGATCGCTTGTTGTGAATACGCCGTCAATGTCGGGGTGCTCAGTGAACATTTTACTTATAATTCGATTGTAGACCTGCTCATCGAAGACATTTAGCTCAGTCTGATAGGTGACAACGTTGACGCCTTCCTGTCCCGCCTCACGCTCAAAGCCGGTCGTACGCAGATTGGACAGCATATCCAGCTTCATATTGCCAGCCAGAAGGCTGAGCTTGCGGCAGCCCTTAGCGATCAGCAGACGGGCCGCCAGTGCGCCGCCGTGCTCATTGTCCGAAGCGACGAACGGAATATCACCAATCTGGCGGTCGATGGTAACCAGCGGATAATTCAAATTGGTATAATCGCCGACCTCCAGCGTATGGCTGCCGAGAACCATCCCGTCCACCCGGTTGCGCCGCATCATATCGACGTAATCCCGCTCCTTGGCGGAATCAAACTGCGAATTGCATAGAAGAAGCTTGAACCCGTGCTGATAAGCGACAGATTCGATTTCATTCGCCAGCTCACCGAAGAACGGATGGGCCACGCTCGGGATAATCAGCCCGAGTACATTCGAGTGCTTGCGCAGCAGCGAACGGGCCAGCTCATTTGGCTGATATTTCAGCTCGTCCATGACCTGATATACCTTCTGCCGGGTCTTCTGGCTGATATACCCCCGGTTATTTAACACTCTTGAAACGGTGGTCACGGACACACCGGCTTTTTCCGCCACATCGTTGATCGTAGCCATTGCACTGCTCCTTCCTAAAGCTCGTCTCTCTATTATAATTTACGGGCGCATGAAAGGAAAAGATTGGGCTGACCAAAGAATCGCTGACACCGTCCTGAACCTCTGACAGCGCAGTTCTACACCTCAAGCTGCACCAGCACGCCCTCCCCATCTGTATATTCAATCTCAGGGCGCATCGTATCAAGGTTAATGTACAGTGTAGAGCGGAATTCGCCCTTCGTCCAGGACAGTCTGATTTCATGCGCTGCGGCTTCCTCCACTGCAAAATCGCCGTTAAACGCCTCGTATTCATTTCTGAACCGGATCAGCTTGAGCAGACGCTGTACAACTTCCTTCTCCAGCGATTGCCCGATTTCCGGGATCGTATAGTTATGGCGGTTGATCTCGCGTCCCTCGCCGGTGTCCCGCACCCGCTCCAGATCATTTTCACCAGCCAGCAGCCCGACATAATACACCTGCGGAATACCCGGAGCAAAAAACTGAATCGCCCGCGCTGCCACATACGCATCGTCATCGCAGTTCAACACCGAGTAAAAGGAGCAGCGGATTTGATGGACATCGAACCCGTCGGGCGCCTTGTGCTCGTCGGATAAGATCAGGCTCAGGTTGGCTCCTCTTTCGACACAGGTATCCACGAGCTTACGGGCACCCTTCGTGTCGATCAGGTCGTCCAGGTCAGGCTTGACCGGCACGCCGTCATGACAGTCGAGCATTGTGAACTGCTTGGCCGGACGGGTGCGCAGGTACTCCTTAAGCTCACGGCTGTCCTTGTTCAGCAGCGTATCAAGAATGCGGTACGGCAGGATAAAATCGTAAATCCAGCAGCCGTGCTCCGCCAGCTTGTATTGAACCGAATAGTGCGAATGCACCTCAGGCAGCAGCTCGATATCAAGAGAATCGGCCAGCTCCTTGATCCAGTCCAGAAAGTCATAAATCTCCGGCTCGACGAAAAAGCAACTGGTGCCCAGCTTTTTGATCACATACCCTACCGCATCCAGCCGGACGATCTTAACATTGTTCTCCTTGAAGCAAGTGAAGAATTGTATAAACATCTGCTTGACTTGCTCCGAGCGGATATCCAGATCAATCTGCTCGGACGGATCGGTCTTGCCGAAGGTCGTCCACACCTGAAGCTCTTCCCCTGTTTCCTGAATGGTGAAAGTGGAGTAGGGCTTGCTGCGGCGCAGGAACATTTTATCAATGTCCGCCTGTACCGGCTGTCCGTCCGCCCAGATTTTGTCCAGCGTAAGGAACAGATCGGCGTAGCGCGACTGCCGCCCGTGCTGCAAAAAGTCCTGAAAGTAAGGGGACTGGCAGGAGATATGATTGACCATCAGATCCACCAGCACATCATGCCGCTCCCCGATTGCCCGGATGTCCGCCCAATTGCCGAAGGCAGGCTCAATCTCCAGATAGGTCAGCGGTGCAAAACCGCGGTCCCCCGATGAAGGGAATGGAGGCAGAATATGCACCCCGCCCTTGAATACATCCGGAAAATACACATCCAGCACATGACGGAGGGACTTCAAATCTCCGCCAAGCGAGTCCGGGTACGTAATCAGTTGCACTTGATTTTTAACCATAGTCTTCTCCCCCTAGCATCCGTATTCAGCTTGTATTGTACTCAAATCGGGCAGCGGAACCACTGCACCGGTAAATTTCAATTTAAATGCGCTTACGGCAAACCCTGAACGGAGCGCCTCACGGACCGTTGCGCCTCTGACAAGCGCCGTATAGAACCCCGACCAGAAAGCGTCGCCCGCTCCGGTCGTATCGACCACCTCATCCGCCAGCGTCTCAAACCGGACCGTCTCCTGTCCATTCGAGACAATAGCGCCGTCCTTGCCGAGCGTCATAATGACAAGCCCTGCGCCGAGCGCAACGTATTTTTGCACCTGATTCTCGGGAGTATCGCTGCCGAACAGCCGCTCCGCATCGTCCTCCGAAGGCTTCACGATATCCGCCTTGCCGATGATCTTCTTGACGTAGGCCGTGCCGTCCTCGCCCTTCCCCCACACCTGGGGATGATAATTAGGGTCAAAGCATACCGGAATGCCGCGCTGCTTCGCCGCCTCAATCACCCGGTCAATGGTCTGCCGCGACGGCTCCATCGAGATCGGCCAGCAGGAGAAATGCACGATCCCGGCCTTCTGCACAGCCTGCTCCAGCTCCGGCGTGTACGCCAATTGGTAATCCGCGGCCCGGTAAAAGATCGGGACAGGCGTGGACGTGCTTTTCGTGATAAGCACCAGACTGGTGGAATCCTGTACAATTTGCACACACCGGGTATCAATCCCGGCCTCTTTCAAGGATTCAATCAAAAAAAAACCCAGCCGGTCATGACCGACTGCCGAAGCCACTATAGGACGAATGCCCAAGCGGCTGACATTCATAGCGATATTGGAAGGCGCCCCTCCGAAAAAAGGATGATAAGTCCCTTGTCCTGCAGTATTCTGATAATCCTCCGAGATAAAATCAACCAGCATCTCTCCCGCTGTCAGCACATCATATTCTCTGTCGGCCGGCAGCTTAATTCTCTCATCCAGCTTAAACACCATGTTCTCCCTCCTACTGCTATCCGGTATGTGAATCGTTCATCTCTGATTTATATGAAGCTTGTGCATATTTAAGGTGCGGATTCTAATATTTCCGCCAATGGTGTATACCTCTATTCTGAATGGACCGGCCGCCGGATATATCAGATCCGTCATCGCCAGTTCCCCTTCTCCGGCAAAAACCTCCACCGATATCCGGTCTGCCCAAATTCGCAGCTTCGGCGATTTCCCTGTACCGGGTGCCAGCTTCATGCTGTGACGGCAAGCAAAGTCAGGATGAAAGCTGCTCTCACCGGAAGCTGTCCGGTCGATATACAGCTCTCCTTGCCGCGCATCTATGCCAATCCGCGTTTCTTGGCCATCCTGCGTCCATAGACGTATGCCTGCTTCATATGCGCTTTCGGAATCGGGGCCCGGGACCATGCCTGACCATTCCCACTCAAGCAGCAGTTCCAGCAGCTCCGCAGCACAATCGGGCTTAAAGGGGGTCTGCGGACTAACGGCGATCTCCTCCCAGAGGGCAGAGCCCGCCCGCAGCCCGGCCAGCTCGGATACCGGAAGCTGGCGCAGTTGCAGCTCCCCGCCCTGATGATGAAGCTCCAATTCCCGCGGCAATGTCATGGCGCCGCGAAAGCGTTCAGCCGGAAGGAGCGCTGCATACTTCCAATTGCTCATCCAGCCCAGCCAGATCCGGCGGCCGTCCGGAGCGTCCGACCAGGTGACACCGGCGTAATTATCCCGGCCGCCGTCCATCCAGCGGACCTTCTCCACCGGCTCTTCGCCGATAAAGCATCCGCCCTCGAACCGGCCCAGAAAATATTGGGTTCGTGAGCCTTCAATGTCTTGCGGCAAGCCGCCGATGCTGACCACCAGCACCCACCGGCTTTGTCTCGGCCTATTACGCACCGGAAGCTCGAATAAATCGGGGCACTCCCAAACGCCGTGATGGGAGCCTTGTTGCCGTCCGAATTCCCCGGTGTAGCTCCACTCTTTCAGATTACGCGAAGCATAGAAGCGAATATGATCCCCGGCTGCAAGCACCATCACCCAGCACTGTTCCGTATCATGCCAGAAGACTTTGGGGTCGCGGAAGTCTGGAAGCGAGGGCTCCTTCAGCACCGGATTGTCTGCATACTTGATCCAGGTCTGTCCCTCATCCCGGCTGTAGGCCAAGCTCTGGCTCTGACAGACGGTCCCGGTATCCGGCTGGACTGTATGGTGGGTAAAAACTGCAACCAATCCGGGTTTTCCTTCAAAAAAACCGCTGCTATCCTTATGATCCACTACAGCGCAGCCCGAGAAGATCATCCCGTTCTCATCGGGATATAGAGCAACAGGCCGATGCTCCCAATGAACCAAATCGCGGCTTGTGGCATGTCCCCAGTGCATCGGCCCCCATTCTATGCCGCCAGGATGATATTGGTACATCAGATGGTAAATTCCGTTATGATACACCATGCCGTTAGGGTCGTTAAGCCAGTTGACTGGCGCGGAAAAATGATATTGCGGCCGCCACTGGTCAGCAGCCGGACGGGCATCCTTTTTCATCTTCAAAAGCTCCTCTCCTTCAATCACTCTGTCTCCCGGTCAGCTCCGCAAAAGGCTATTTCACCGAACCCTGCATAACACCTTGGATAATATATTTTTGAGCGAACAAATACACAATAACGACCGGCAGAATGGTCAACATCAGGCTCGCCATCAGAGGACCGTAATCGACCGTGTAGGTGCCGTAAAAGGAAAAAGTGGACAGAGGCAGCGTCCGTTGCCCAGGCTCAACCAGGATCAGCGATGGGAGCAGGAAGTCGTTCCAGATCCATAATACATTCAGAATCCCGATGGTCACAGTCGTCGGCACCAGTACCGGGAAGACAATCTGAAAGAACATTCTTGTTCTGGTGCAGCCGTCAATCATCGCGGCTTCTTCCAATTCCTTGGGGATGCTTTTAATGAAACCGTGATAGATAAAAACAGCCAGTGAGCTGCCGAACCCCAGATACATAAAGATCAGGGAAGATTTGCTGTTCAGCATGTCGAGAGAGCCGTAAATTTTCACCAAAGGAATCATTATCGCCTGGAACGGAATAATCATGGCAGCTACCATAAACAGAAACGTATTCTGGTTCAGCCTGCTGGGGTTGCGCACGAAATAGTGGGCGGTCATGGCGCCGCAAATCCCGATCAGAATGACGCTGAAGAACGTGATGATAATGGTATTGGTGAACGCATCTACATAATTCATCTGCTTAAAGGCATTGCTGTAATTGGCGAACTGAAAGCTGGTAGGCAGCGCCAGCGGGTTAGAAGTAATCGTCGCGTTTTCTTTCAGGGAGTTGAGCAGCAGCAGCAAAAAGGGAACGAGAAATAAAATCAGCAGAATAGCGAGCACAATGAACCTTGCTGCTGAGCCAAGCTGTCTTTGGAGACGCATCAGGCTTCCACCTCCAGCTTTTTGCTGAAATATACCTGCAGCAATGTGATTACGGCTACGAGCAGGAACAGGACGAATGCCTCAGCCTGGCCGACACCGTAGTCCCGCGACAGGAAGGCTTTTTGGTAGACGTGCATGGACACAAGCTGTGTGGAGCCGAACGGGCCGCCCTTGGTCAGGGTCAGGTTCAGGTCATAGACCATAAAGCCGCGTTGCAGCGACAGAAAAAGACATACGATAAACGAGGGCACCATCATCGGAATGGTCATACGGGTCAGCTTTTGCCAGCTATTGGCCCCGTCGATGCTGGCGGCTTCCTGAATATCGGCAGGCACGCCGGTTAAACCCGCCACATAGATCACCATCATATATCCGGCATACTGCCATATGGTAACAATAACCAGCGTCCAGAAGGCCTTGCCCGGTTCAGCCAGCCAGGATGCGCTGAAGATGCCGATGGAGGCTTTTTGCCCCAGGTAGACCAGTACGTTATTAAAAATAAATTGCCAGATGAAACCCAGCACGATACCGCCTACCAGGTTTGGCATAAAAAATCCCGCCCGGAACACATTCTGGCCCTTGACGCTTTTGGTGAGCGCATAAGCAAGCAAGAAGGCCAAAACATTGGTGAGCACCACGGTAAACAGCACGTATTTGAGTGTAAGGCCGAAGGAGCTCCAAAATTCCGAGTCTGCAAAAACCGATCCGTAATTCTGGAAGCCGACCAGGGTATGGGCAACAGAAATGCCGTCCCAGTTCGTAAAGGTTAAGTAAATGCCGTATAGAAAAGGAATAATCATTACGGTCAAAAAGGCAAACATGGTAGGTCCGGTAAACAGAAGCCGCAGCCGCAGCCGGTTCCAAAAGCCCTTTTCTCCAATCATCGCATGTTCACTCTCCTTCGTGTTGAAAACCGGCAGAGCCGGAAACAGCCCCGCCGGCAGAATCACATTACTTTACTGTTTTCCAATATTCCTGAATCTCTTTGGCCAAAGTGGCCCGGTCGCCGGATTTGTTCAAATATTTCTGCATGGATGCCCCCACCTTGGTCCAGTGGTCGGCCGGCAGATCGCTCAGAGACGGCTCCACCTTGCCTGCGGCCAAATAAGCTTGAATCGACTTGCCTAACGGATCTGGTGTCTCCATAGTAATATTCTTGAAGGCAGGGACGATGTTGGCTTTATTCACCAGGAAGTCTTGTCCGCCTTGTTCATACACGATCCAGTCAAAGAATTTTTTGGCCGCCGCTTGCTGCTCGGGAGTCGTTTTTTCCTTGTCTACAACAATACGTTTGCTTACAGCAGCAGAAATTTGGGTGTTGCCGTAATCATCGGGATTGTTGCTGATTGGCACAGAGAGGAAGCCGTATTGCTTGTTGGCGGTATCAAAGCCGCTGATCTGCGGCCATGCCCAGTTGCCCATAAACCAGATGCCTACCTCACCTTTGCCCAGTACTTCAGGTCCCTTCTCATAAGCCGGAGAAAGCGGAGAGGCCTGATCCATGTTGTACTTCATCATCACATCGAAGGTGTCCATCAGCCCGTTAAATACCTTGTTGGAGGCCAAATCCACGGTTCCTGCTCTAAGCGAGCTGATGAAGCCGGCAACCTCCTTGCTGTCCTTGCTCTGCCCTCCATAAGCCAGAGGAAGATAATGTGCGCCAAGCGACCAGTCCATCGGAGAAATGGTCAGGGCTTTCTTCCCGCTGGCTTCTATTTTCTTGAACAGCTCCTCTAATGCAGAAGTGGTATTGATCGAAGCAGGATCAAAGCTTCCTCCTACAGCTTTATCCAGGACTGCCTTGTTATAGATCAGGCCATACCCCTCAACCGCCAGCGGGAAAGCATAGTTCTTGCCGTCAAACGTCGTCAGATCAAGTGCATTGTCAATAGCGTCGCCATTCCACTTCTCAGCGCTCAGATCAAGAATGCGATCCTTGAATTTGGCCACATCTCCGGTATCCAGCATAATCATGGTAGGCTGATTGCCGGAGGCATATAGAGCGGAAGCCCTCTCAAAAGGCGATGTTCCGCTAGGCACCTGCTGAATTTCCAGTGTGATATCAGGATAAGCCTCATGAAAGCTCTTGGCCGCATCCTCTAATTGGGTTTGAATTTCACCTTTGGAATTTAGCAAAGTAATCTTGACACTTTTACCCGGGCTGGAGCTGTTCGAAGAGGTGGTGGCTTGGTTGTTGCCGCTGCTTCCACAGGCAGACAAGGAGGCGGATAATAGTAAAGTAAGCGCTGTTAAAGATACCTTTTTAAATCCTTTCATGTTTACATTCCCCCATCGTTAGTTTGTATAAAGAGATTTGAAAACACTTTCAAATCATCTTCAAACAGATTATATGTCAAAGGTTTGACTTATGTCAATCCTTTGACATATAAATCGCAGCGTTATTTCTTTGAGCCGTTAAGACAGATAATAAATATAGCCACCTGCTCAAAGCAGGTGGCTGTTAACATGAATATCTGCGCCTGAAATCCGTGATAAGCCGATACCTTAAATCTTCAACCGGTATACCGCCTTGTTCTCCAGCCCCCGGATGAACGGCGTCCATTCCTCCGTCTCAGGTGTCGTATCAAGCGCATCCTCCACCATCTGCAGCTTGGCATCCATCGTATCAATATGGTGCAGGGCTACCGCTTCCGCCGTCTGCGGCTGGACGGGACTGCCCCACTCACCCAAGTTATGATGGGACAGTACCAGATGCTGCAGGGCGAGCACCTTTTCCGACTCCAAATCTATGCCGCAGCGGATCGCCGCCTCCGTAATCCAGTTCGAAGCCATAGAGATGTGGCCGATCAGCTTGCCCTGCACACTATAGTCCGACACAATGCCAAACTGGGAGATCATCTCCTCCGGCTTGGCGATATCATGCAGAATAATGCCCGCCTTCATGAGATCGGGATTCAGGAACGGACGCTGCTTGCAGAGAAAGTCGCCGATTTCCAGCATCCGCACCATATGATAAGCAAGTCCGGCAAAATAGGCATGATGATGGGTTTTCGCCGCCGGATAATGCATTAATTTCTCCTCCACCTTGCCCACGCAAAACGAAACGATCGCCGCAATTTCCTGATCCGCAATGCTGCCCATAGCCGCCTTAATCGTATAGATAAGATCAACCGGACGAATCGGAGCGGAACGGATGAAATCGGTAAGTGAAATGCCGTCCGCTTCATTCGTCAACCTAATCTTGGTAATCTTGACCTGCAATTTCTCACGGTAGGTATGCGCAATGCCGCGTACCTTGACCAGTGCCATCGGAAAAAAGGTTTCTTTATCGGTCGTGCTGGCATCCCAATATTTAGCAGAGATTTGGCCGCTGGAATCACCCAGAACAATATCAAAATAATCCTTCGGAGGAGTACCGTTTGTTTGTTTGATTGCCAGCTCCCGTAACAGGTAAAAGCCGACAAATTCATCCTGCGGAGATAGCTGTTTAATTAGTGTCATTTTGGAGCCTCCCATTACTAGCAGACCTAAACCTGCTGTGTATATGTAACTTTAGACATTCACCTCCGAAATCCCTTTAAAATAACTATACAATTACTATACGATTGCCGGAGCTATTTATGTCCCATCTTACCAGACGCCGTATTGCTTAACGAAAAAAGGGTCATCCCCAGCCATTCGCATGGCCAGAGACAACCCTTCATTGCTTGGGAAAACTATTTGCCGGCTGTTTCAAGCGCAGCTTTGATCGCTTCTACCACCTTGGCGGAGACAGCTTTCTCATCATCGTTCGCACCGAATGCAGCCGGACGGTATCCGTATTTGTGCAGACCGGAGCCGGACGAGGTCGTCTCAATTTCCGCTTTTACAGCTTTTTCAGCATCGGTCAATTGATTAAGTCCCTTTACTTTACCTGCATAATCCAGGAAGTAGAGAACCATATCCACAGGAATACCATTTTTCACATAAACCATAACGTTTACCGACTTGTCAGTGCTTACGCCGATGAAAATTCCGTCAAAGTAAGCAGCTTTGTTAGCTTCTACAACTTCAGCTTTTCCATAGGCTCTATCAACAGCCGTTTTCAATGCTTTGCTGCTGTTGGTCGCGCCGGAAATAGCATCTACTTCCTGTACACCTTCTCTGGTACCTGCGGCAAGGAAGCTGGAAGTTAATTGCGGAATCGCTTTTTGCACTTCAGCGTAAGCGCCTTTGCCGAGGTCTTCCATATTCATGCCCACACGGCTCAGAGCAACATTAACAATTTTGCCGTTGCGCAGAGTAACTTCAGCTTTGTTCGTTCCTTTGTCATAAGCGTCACCGTAAGCAGTGAAGGTACCGTCTTTATAAGCACCTTGCACTTTGGAAGCATTGGCCAAAGCGTCAATCAGGGCTGCTTTTGCTGCTGCGGACAAGGTTTCTTGACCGTTTACATAATCCATGTCTACGCCTTTAGCCAGCATTGAAGCTGTAAGCTGGCCCGCCAGTGTTTTTTGTTCAGGGGTCAGCTTATCGTCAGCAATCAGTTTGCCGTCTGTTCCGAAGAAGCTCAATTTAACTCCCGTTACTTCGTCTGCCGCAACATCAACCAGCAGGAAAATCTTAGAGGCATTATCCACTCCGGCAAATCTGCCGTCGAAGTATTGGCCTTCAGCCGGAACCTTCAGCGCTTTCTCGAAGGCTCTTTCTACAGCCTGGTTCCAGCCGTGGCTGCTTTCGGTTGCTCCGGAAATTCCGTCTACCTTCTCATTATAATTAGCGATATAAGAACCGTTAGCAAGCAATTTAGCAGTCATTGGAGCATTGGCCTTAACCACCTCAGCATAAGCGGTTGCGCCTCTGTCGATCAGGTTGGTGCCCAGTCTGTACAGCTTCACGTCAACCAGCTTGCCGTTGCGGATGATTACATCAGCTCTTTCAACGCCTACACTTCTTGCAGTACCGTAGGAAGAGTAGAATCCGTCAGTGTAAGCGGAAGTGTTGTTGATGGTGGCATTTTGTTCCGCATCCCAGAAAGCGTTGATCGCAGCCTTGGAATCGGCCTCATAGCCGGCTACCGGCTGTGCGGAAGAACCTTGTGCAAGCAGTACAGGTGTAATTGCCGCAATGGCTGCAGCCTGTTCTGGAGTGTAGGCTTTCTCATCCACGAAATCTCCGGCTGCAGTAAGCGGATACAGCTTAACCGCAGTAAGCTTGTTCGCATCGTAGCTGGCGAATACTGCATATTTGCCTTCCGGATCAACACCCATATGATCGCCAGGGAAATAAGTCGCATCTGCCGGCTTCACTTCCAGCGATCTTTCGAACGCTCTGTCCACCGAAAGCTTCCAGCCGTTGCTTGAGCGGGTTGCGCCGGAAACCGCATCTACCGCTGCTGCGCCGTCTCTTGTTTTGCCGAGCAGTCTTTCTTTCATCAATCCGTAAGCTGCCCAAACGCCGCTGTAATTGTCGCGGGCATTTTTGTCAATAATCTTCGGACTGGTTCTCATAAGCTCAATATCTGCAATCTTTCCATCCTTGATGGTTACTTTAGCGCCTTCAGTACCTTTGGAGTAAGCATTGCCGTAAGCTACATATACTCCATCCTGGTACACAGCTTCTTTGACCGTTACCGGTTTTTCTGTAGCAACCGGTTTGGCTGTTGCAACCGGCTTAGCTGTGTTAGCAGGCTTTGCAGTAGCTTTAGCCGTTGCCGCCGGTTTCGCAGTGGTTTTTGGCGTTGCGGCCGGTTTGGCTGTTGCTTTTGGCGTTGCTACCGGTTTCGCTGTCGGCTTCGGTGTGGCTGCCGGTTTGGCTGTCGGTTTTGCTGTTGGCTTCGGTTTTTCCGTTGCTTTTGGCGTTGGCTTCGGTTTTGGCGTTGCGGCCGGTTTGGCTGGCGCTGCCGGTGCTTCTTCGGAAGCTGCCGAAACTGCATCTACCTTCAAGTTCAAAGCTGGTGCATTAATCGTGTACACGAATGGTGCGAGCAGCAAGGCTGCACTGACAGTCAAAGAAATTAGTTTTTTCACTGCGTATTCTCCTTTACCTTATCCCCAGTAGTATGTAGCCCTTTATAACGATTCATTGCTATGCTCATCTCTCATCCCTTCTTACGAAGAACATCATGTCTCTTCATAAGAGGTCATCCCCCCTTTCCCATTCCTCCGCGACCCATCCCGTGTACGAAAAATTGCATCCAATTATATGTTTTTGTAAAAGGTGAAACAATTCACATAATAAGGTGAATAAATTCACATAAAAGGATTCAAGTCTGCTAGTGGTAATTTGTGGCTTGATGGTATCAAATTTATCCTTACCTTCTCTGTATACAAAATCACATACCCTATAAGAAACATCACTATTCGGCAATTAACACAAAAAATACATTGCTTTTACCTCTCAGATTCTCCCATTTGCTCCGTCTTATGAAAACAATGTGATATCTTTTACTGCGGTTTTGAACCCCGATGTGATATTTTGAAACGATGTCATGCTTATAGTAAATAAGCTTTACGATGCCGAACCAGCCGCTAAATTGAATGCCTCTCCTGCCTAATTGCGCGAAAGGGGCACCCGCTTCGGCCCGCAAGCCGCTTAAGCACCACACCGGATTTGTTAGAGCAAATTGTAAACGAAAATGCCCACGGCTGGATCTATGCTTTAACCCCGCAGCTCACACCGTCAACTGCTTGTATTTGGCCGTCAGTTCCTCGAACCATTGCTTATCCTGCATGGCAAGCGCGAGATCAATTAATTCAGCAATCTCTTCTTGCTGCAATTCCGGCGTATCATTGAAGCTGACCTCCGCGGAAGCCACCGCCTCGCCATTCGCCCCGTCCGAGAAATCGTATGAGAATCTAAGCTTGATGTCACTCTCCAAAAACTCATTCCGCAGGAAGTACAGCACCTCACACATCAGAACCGGACGCACATGATTATCGAACGAGCATTCCATCACCTTGGCCCAATAATGCTGATTGCTGAGATGCAGCTTATCATTCGTCAAGAGATATTGCTCCCCCTGAAAATCGTTGACAAATCTCAGTTCAACCGGCTTCATTTTAAAAATACTCGCAATTTGCTTCATGGTGATATTCACGATGTCCTGTGTATCTAATTTCAACATCTCATCCACCCCGTTCCTTGTATTTGGGCTTTCTGTAACTTTTCTGCAAAATCATGATATGACAACAATTTAAACTAATTTAAAATTATTATCGTCCATTCTGTATGGATTGTTAATGCTTTTTGTTAAAATTTAATAAACCATGTTTCTAAATGTGATGAAATGGTTAATTAAATTCCCGAAATTCAAAAAGACCTCTATTTGAGCTGTTGTCGAGGGATACATCCTCTCCAAAAGCAATAGAGGTCGGGCAAAATTAGCTTATCGAAACGCATCGAAACTCTTCTTCATTCATTCCCAAAACGCGCTTTATACAAAAAGGGACACCAGTTGAATTCCCTCTTCGGGCGAAATGCGCACCAGGCCTTTATCGGATATCCGCAGTGTAGGGATTACCGCCAAAGCCAGCAGGGACAAGGTCATAAATGCATAATTCAGCGTGCAGCCCGCATCATACAGCGCTGTGCTGATGGCTGCGGACTGGGCCGCTGCAATTTCGAACGGCTCAGCGGACATCAGTCCGGCAATCGCCAGCGGGAACAACGTGGTTCCACCGGCTGTAATCACAGCCACGCCTCCCTGTGCTTGCGCAACCGCTCCGGCTGCTTCGGCCATCAGGGCATCGTCATTGCCGATCACCAATACATTGTGGCTGTCATGGGCAACGGTCATGGCGATCGCCGCCGGCTCATGGAAGCCGATTCCTGCTACAACACCCACTGATTTGTTTCCAGTCCCTTTATGACGTTCAAATACCGCTATCTTGCATAATCCATTGTCCACCTGCAGCTTGCCATCCGTTACAGGCAGCTTCATGATCAGCTCCCCGGTCTCCACATGGTTCTCAATTACCTTGATGACCCGGGTGGAGAGACTGCCCGATTCAATCGGGGCATGGATTACAAAATCCTCCGCCACAGGAAGCTGCGGCAGATGAACAGAGGCCAGCACTTCATCGGGATAGGTATACGCTTGGAGCTCAGCGGTCATTCTGCCATTCTCGGCCACCACAACACCTGACGCTATAGTCATAACTACATGAACATCCGCCAGATTTCCATCCAGCAAAATAATATCGGCACACGAGCCGGGTGTAATTGAGCCGATATCGCGGGCAACCCCGAAGCGCTCAGCGGTATTGATGGTCGCCATCTGGAAGGCGGTAACCGGCTTTACCCCTTGCGAAATTGCATGGCGCACCACAAAGTCCATATGACCCTCGTCACGGAGCGATTCCGAGCTGCGGTCGTCGGTCACAAGCAGCATCCGGCGCGGGTCCAGCCCATGCTCCGTATGCGCGGTGATCGTCTTCGCCACATCGTGCCAGGCGGAGCCGCGGCGCATTTTGGCATACATGCCCAGACGGACGCGCTCGATCACATCCTCGGCTGTAACACATTCATGGTCCCCGGTTACGCCCGCAGCCGCATATACCGGAAGCCGCCAGTCACCCGCCGGCCAGGTGAAATGACCATCCACGTATCGTCCCGCCCGCAGTGTCGCCTGAATCTCGCCGAGCATTTTCTCGTCGCCATAGACTACACCGGGGAAGTTCATCACTTCGCCCAAGGCGATAACATCCGCGCCCCAGGTATAGGCTTCCGCCACTTCTTCCGGTCCAATCGAAGCCCCGGTCGTCTCAAATTCCGCACCGGCCGAAGGGACGCAGGAAGCCACCTGCATGTATGCAGCCAGCGGGGTTCCGCGCATTTCATCCAGCATCAGCCTGATGCCCTTCAGCCCGAAGACGTTAGCGATTTCGTGCGCATCGAAGAAGCCCCCGGTAGTCCCCAGCGGCAGCACTGCACGGGCAAATTCCGTCACGGTAAGCTGCGTGCTCTCGATATGGCAATGTCCGTCCAGCAGTCCCGGAGCGATATATCTCCCGGCTGCATCAATGACCTGTGTGTGCTGGCCGATCATATGCGAGACGTCTTTGCCAACGTAGGCAATCCGGCCTCCCTGCACCGCGACAGACATCCCCTCTAATATTTCGCCGGAGCAGACATTGACCAGCTTGCCTCCAGTGATGACCAAGGTAGCCGGCTTATCGCCACGGGCTGTAGCCACAAGCTCAGGCACACAATCCGCGAGCGGTTTTCTTTGATAAGACATGACTTCCATTCCTCCCCGCTTAGCTCATAATCAGCCGATATTACACCTTCGGCTCATATACGTCAAGCGCTGCCTGAACACCAAGCCCGCACGGAACCGGATAGCCGTGGCGCAGCAGCGCGGCCTCCAGGGCTCCAAGCAGACGCAGCACATTATTCTCACGGCAACTGAAGCCCATCGTGCCAATGCGCCAGATCAGGCCTTTGAGAGGGCCGAAGGAGCTGGCAATCTCAATGCCGAAGCGGCTGAGCAGCATCGCCCGCACCGACTCGCCATCCACGCCCTCGGGAATGAGCACACAGGTTACGACAGTCAGCTTGCTCTCAGGATCTCCATACAGCGTGAGGCCCATCGCCGTAAGTCCAGCCACGAGTGCTTTTTCGTGCAGAGCATGTCTGGCGTACCGCGCCTCAAGCCCCTCCTCCAGCGCCAGACGCAGGCCCTCGCGCAGCGCATAGAGCATGGAGGTCATCTCTGTATGATGGTTCAGCCGCTGCGGACTCCAATAATCCTGCAGCATGCCGAGGTCGAAGTAATTGCTGCGCACTACCGGCAGCTCGCTGTGCTGATCGCCGCCGGTACGCAGTCCGCGCTCGACCTGCTTGCGCCTCAGCAGCTTGGCTTCGGCGCGTTCATTGTACGTCACCGGCGCCATGCCTGACGGTACTGAGAGGCATTTCTGCGTGCCGCCGATTACGGCGTCCAGCATCCAGGCATCCGTCTCCACCGGCACGCCGCCGATGGTCGCCACTGCATCTACAATCAGCAGCGCATCATGCTCGCGGCAAGCCCGGCCAATCTCCGCCAGCGGCTGCACACGGCCCGTGGAGGTTTCGCCGTGGACCATTGCTACTACATCGGGCTTATAGCTCTCGATAGCCGCAATGACTTCCCCCGGTGTGAATACGCTGCCCCAGGCTTGCTCAAGGGTAAATACCTCAGCGCCGCAGCGTTCAGCAATCTCATGCAGCAAATGGCCGAACCGGCCGAAGATCGGAATAAGCACCCGGTCGCCCGGCGCTATAAGACTGGTCATCACCGCTTCGATACCGGAGCGTGAGGTGCCGTCAACCGGATATGCCCACTTATTGCCGGTAGCGAACAGCTCGCGCAGCATCTCCATCGTTTCATTCATAATATCGGTAAATTCGGGATCGAACTGTCCCAGTATCGGAAAAGACATCGCCCGCAGCACACGCGGATCGGCCTCCACCGGTCCAGGGGTCATAATGCACCGCAAGGACGGCGACAAATCTTCGTACCGCTTCATGATCATCTCTCCCTCTATATGTTCAGCTCTCCTCGTAGGCAAGCTTATATAATAATGCCGTCAAAACATCCAGTCCCGCCGCCAGCTCCTCTGGCGAAGAATATTCCTCCGGCGAATGGCTGATCCCTGCCCGGCTGGGCACAAAAATCATCGCAGCAGGACATTTCGGCGCGAACAGTTGGGCATCATGCCCCGCTCCGCTTACCATGCTCCGCCAGGTTTTTCCCTGTTCCAGGCAAATTTGTTCAAGGACTCCGCAGAGTTCCTTGTCCATAGGTGCCGGAGCTGTAGCTAACGTCTGTTTAACCTCCAGCGCAAGCCCGCGCCCCGCCGCAATCTCTGCGAACCCGGTCATAATTCCGGTGCAAAAGCTTTCTAGCTGCTCCGCTTCACTATGGCGGATATCCAGCGTGAACAACACTTCGCCCGGGATCACATTCGGTGTGCCCGGAATTACCTCAAGCCTGCCAGTTGTCGCTACCAGCGGATCTCCCGCCTTCACAGCCGACCGCTCCAATGCAAGCAGCATTTCCGCCGCACCGGCAAGGGCATCCCGGCGCAGTCCCATCGGCGTTGTTCCGGCATGATTGGCGGTTCCGCTGACCTTGACAGTATACCGCCTTTGACCCACGATAGCCTGCACTACCCCGATTTGCTGTGCCGACTGCTCCAGAATAATTCCCTGCTCTATATGAAGCTCAACATACATGCCGATGTCATTTCTCAAAGAAGTATTCACATTGGCAGCAGCATCAGGCCTATCGCTGCCCAGGCCACAAGCCTGCATCGCCGCCATAAGCGTAACGCCCTCAGCATCGGCAACGGATTCCGCGCCGCTTCCGTCATAGAGGCCCGTCACATGGCCCGAGCCCCAGAATGTCAACGGGAAACGGCTACCCTCCTCCTCGCAGAAGGCGGCAACCTCCACTGTCCGCAACGGGGGACCGAACGTCTGCTGCAAAGCATGCAGCGCGGTCATGGCGGCAGCTACCCCGTAAGCTCCGTCATATTTGCCGCCGTTCACAACGGTATCCATATGCGAGCCGGTTAGAATCACTTTATCCCTGTGTAAAGATCCGTTCAGCCGCCCGAACACGTTGCCGACAGAATCAGTATAGACCTCCAGCCCGCACCCGGCCATTCTCTCCTGCAGAAATTGCTGCGCCGAGCTCCACTCCGGCGTGTACAGCAGCCGGGTAACCCCCGGCCCCGGGGCGCTGAATGCCGCCAATTCCTCCAGCAGCGCCAGCATTTCACGGGCCGGGGCCTTTAGAAGCGGCGGGGTCATAGGGCGGGCTGCTCACGATAAATCCGCAGCCACTCGCCCCCGTCCGCTGAAATCACGCCTTGTTCGGCAGTGTATACTATATTCCCCCGGCAGATCGTAGCCGTTACCTTGCAGGATAAGGTCATCCCGACATACGGGCTAATTTTGTGACGGTAGAGCAGATCCTCCGCAGACAATGTATAGTTCGCAGCAGGATTCAGCAGCACCAAATCGGCATCAAGCCCAAGCGCGATGGAGCCTTTGCGGTGATCCAGCCCGAAACGCCTCGCGGGAAGCTCCGACAGCAGGGCCGAGATTTGCGTAACCGGCAAACCACGCACATGCACGCCTTCATGGAACATCAGCTCCAGACTGCTCTGCGCCCCGGAAATCCCGCCCCAGGCTTCAAAAAATGACAGGCCCGGGGCGAGCTTAAGCTCCGGCGGACAGGGGGAATGGTCTGAGGCGATGAGATCAATTTTGCCTTCGGCCAGCACCTTCCACAGCTTCTCCTGTTCCTCCGGGCTACGCAGCGGCGGCGCGCATTTGGCGACTGGTCCAAGCTGTTCCATGTTACCCTCATTAAGCATCAGATAATGCGGACAGGTTTCCGCCGTCACATCCAGACCGCGCAGCTTGGCTGCATGGATCAGTTCAATCGCGGCGGAGGTGCTGATATGCACGAAATGCAGGCGGCAGCCGGTTCGTTCACTGTACAGCAGCGCCCGGGCTACGGCCTCCAGCTCCGCCTGCGCCGGACGGGAAGCGGCGAAATCCCGCGCACCCGTCCTGCCGCTGCGGACGGCATCCGCCGCTAATACCGCTGTAATCTCCTCGCTCTCCGCATGCAGGGCGAGAATACCGCCGAGCGCGGCGATTTTTTGCATCCCCAGATACAGCGTCTCATCGTCCACTTCCCGGAAGCGACCTTCCCCTTCGCCTCCGGGATTGGAGATAAAAGCCTTGAAGCCGGTCACTCCGGCCGCCGCCAGCTCCTCCAAATCCTCCAGATTGCCGGGAACCAGCCCGCCCCACAGCACATAATCCACTGCCGAGTTCCCCGAGGCGGCTTCTGCCTTCAGCCCAAGCGCAGCCTTGTTCACTGTGGGCGGATTCCCGTTCAGCGGCATATCCGCATAACAGGTGCAGCCGCCTGCCGCAAGCGCAGCCGAACCGCTGCGGAAGCCTTCCCAATGGCCGAACGCCGGCTCATTGAAGTGGACATGCATATCAATCATGCCGGGCAGCACATATTGCCCTTTGGCATCAATCACTGTGGTCGCCTCACCAGCCGGAAGGTTTTCAGCCAGCGCGGCGATCTTGCCATTCTTCACTCCAATATCCAGTTTGCGCACTTCACCGGGCAGCACTACATCCCCATTTTTGATGATAAGTTCATATGTTTCCTTCATAAATAGGTCACCTCCGGTCACTTGTGCTCTTGCTTTGGTCAACTGCCCCGGTACGTACTGTATCCCCCTGGAGCTACAAGCAGCGGAATATGGTAATGGTCATCTGAGCTTGTAATATTGAAGCGAATCGGAATTTGTTCGAATACCGGCATGCTGCCGCGAAAATAATCTCCGGCCATGAACAGCAGCTCGTAGCAGCCGGGCACAAGCTCCGGCCCTTCCAGCAGCGGCGCGTCCAGCCGCCCGTCACTGTTCGTCGAAGCTTCGCACAGCAGCTTGCCTTCCCCGGCCTCAAGGCTCCAGAGCTGCAGCTTCATCCCTGCGGCCGGCAGTCCCCGGGACAGGTCAAGCACATGGGTAGTCAGCCGCCCGCTCATGCTTCCGCACTCTTTTCAATGATCAGATCATTAAGCCGGAAGCCGGTGATTGTGCCGATCTCCGCAAGCGCCTGCTCCCATTCGTCCTGTAGCGTACGATTCACACGTTCTTCGATAGCCGCAATAATATCATCCTTGTTTTTGCCCCGTACAGCCAAGATAAAAGGAAAACCAAATTTCTCTGTATACGCAACGTTCAGCTCCGTCAACCGTGTGAACTCCTCTGGCGTCAGCCGGTCCAGCCCGGCCCCCTGCTGCTCCACCGCCGACAGCGGACTGACCTGCAGCCTTGTTGCCAAATCGGGGTGTGCTCGCAGCAGTTCTTCAACCCGGCTGTGGCCGGCACTTCGCGCCGCTTCGAGCATCACGGTATGCAATTGCTGAACAGAATGGAAGGGGAGTTGCCCGTAAGCCATCTCCGCCACCCAAGGGGAATGTTCAAAGATTCCTCCGAGTTTCGCCACAAATTCATCTCTGCTCATGCTGTTAATCTCTTCAAGGGTCAAAACTGAAGCCGGTGTTGTCATCCTCTTCCCCTCTTTCTGTCATTCTTTTGAACTCTTTAGAACCGCTGCTCGCGGATATAAGGCGTCCCCAGCGCTTCCGGCGTGCCGGAAGGCTTGTTGCGGTTGCGGTAACCAAGGTACATGAGCACCAGGATCGTTACAACATACGGAATCATTTTCAGGAAATAAGACGGAATTACACTGCCGAGCAATTGGATGCGGAAGCCCAGCGAGTCCAGCGCTCCGAAGAAATAGGCGCAGAATAAAGCGCGCAGCGGATTCCATCTGGCGAAAATGACCAGACCGACAGCAATCCAGCCCCGGCCCGCCGTAAGCCCTTCATTCCAGGTCGGCGCGTAGGCCAGCACCATATCGGCACCTGCAAGACCGATCAATGCAGCACCGGCGGTGACATAGCTGTAGCGGATGAGCTGCACCCGGATACCCATAACATCGGCTGTGGCCGGACTGTCGCCAACCGCCCGCAAATGCAGGCCCCAGGAGGTATAGTGAATCAGCAAATGCAATACAAGCACCAGCAGCAGGCTGAACCAGGTCAAATAATCCATTCTGCCAAAAATATCGCCGAGCACCGGGATCGACTTCACCCAGCCCAGATCAAGCTTTGGCGAAGTGCCCGGCAGCGGAATACCGCTGATCGACTTGCCAAGATATGCGCTGAGGCCGCTGCCGAACAGGGTCATCGCTAGTCCCGACATCGTCTGGTTCGCCCGCAGTGTGACACAGAGGAAGGAGTGAACCATCCCAAGCACAGCGGTGACGGCAATGGCCGCAAGCAGGGCCAGCAGCAGATTGCCGCTGCGGATGTAGACGATACAGGTTGTGACTGCACCCATCAGCATCAGCCCCTCCGAGCCAAGCTGGATAATGCCGGCCCGTTCATTCAATATGCCTCCAAGTGTCGCCAGCAAAAGCGGCGTTCCGGCGGAAATGGCGGCTATCAATAATTGTGTTGTGAAATCCATAGGTTTACTCCCTTCTATAAGAGGATGCTGCTATGCGCTCCGGCGGATGCGGAAGCGGTGAATCATCTCGCCGGCAATCAGGAAAAACAGGATCGCACCCTGCAGCATTTCCGAAATGGACGAAGGCAGTCCGATGGTCTGCACACTGTATCCGCCGACGATCAATCCCCCGAACAGAACGGAGGTGACAATTAGGCCGAGCGGGTTCAGCTTGGCAAGCCAAGCGACAATAATGGCGGTATAGCCGTAGCCCGGCGAAATCCCCTGCATCAGCTTGTGGGTAACACCGGACACCTCGGCCATTCCCGCAATGCCGGCCAGACCGCCGCTGATCAGCATGACAATGATAATATGCTTCTTGATGTGAATCCCAGCATACCGGGCCGCCGTTGGATTCGCTCCAATCAGACGCAGCTCATAACCCCAGCGGGTAAACTTAATCATCAGATAATAGATAGCGACCGCAACCAGGCCGAAGATCAGTCCAATATGCAGCCTCGTAGTCCCCAGCACCGGCAGCGACTGGGCAGCGGTGAACATGGGTGAACCCGGGAAGTTGAAGCCCTTCGGGTCTTTCCACGGTCCGAACACCACATAATCCAGTGCCAGCAGGGCTACATAATTCAGCATCAGTGAAGTAATCAGCTCATTAACACCGAAATGTGTCCGTGGAATGGCGGTCATTAGTCCCCAGAGGGCACCAGCGGCGGTTCCAAATACAAGCATCAGTGCAATAGACCAGAACGAAGGCAGATCGGGAAAATAAATCGTTACCGCCGTAGCCGCCATTGCTCCGACAGTAAGCTGGCCTTCCGCACCGATGTTCCATACGGAAATCCGGTATGCGACTGCGATGCCGAGCCCGCAGAGCAGCAGCGGGATGGCCTTCACCATCGTTTCGGTGAATCCGTAAGAAGTACCAAAAGCGCCGCGGAACATTTTCTCATATACGGTTATCGGACTCATACCGTTCGCGGCAATAAACACGGCGCAGAGCAGCAGCGCCAGTATAATGGAAAGAATTGGCGACCACCAGGGAGAACGTGTCCGGCTGGCGTCATACTCAAGGCGCATCGGCAGCCGTCTTCCGGGTTTAGCCGGAACGGAATTAAGCAGCGCAGCATTTGCTGCATTTTTCTGACTCATACGGCGCTAACCTCCTTGTTCCTGATTCCGGCCATCATCAGGCCGATTTGCTCCCGGTCCGCATGCTCATGATCGCTTTCCCCGATAATCGCCCCGTTATAAATCACCAGAATCCGGTCCGATAATTGAAGCAGCTCATCCAGATCCTCCGAGATCAGCAGCACTCCGCTGCCGGAGCCGCGCAGCTCCATCAGCAGCTCATGCACTCCGGCAGTTGCACCCACATCCAGCCCCTGCGTCGGATGGACGGCAACCATCAGCTTCGGCCGATGGCTGACCTCGCGGGCGAACAGCAGCTTCTGCTGATTGCCGCCCGAGAGCTGCTGCACCGGTGTATCCAGCTCCGGCGTCTTGACGTTGAAGCGCTGCACAAGCTCCTGCGACCAGGAACGGTTTTTTGCAGCCTTCAGAATGCCGAATTTGGAATGCTCGCTGCTGCGGTAGGATTTGAACAGCAGATTATCCACAGAGCCCAGCCGCCCGGCTAGACCGCTTTTCATCCGGTTCTCCGGCACGTGGGAGATTCCAGAGTCAATCGCGCCCCGTACCGAAGCCGTTTTTACCGTGCTGCCGTCAAATATGATTTCACCGTTCCTCCAGGTTCTAAGTCCTGTCAGCACTTCCGCCAGCTCCTTCTGTCCATTGCCGGCAACCCCGGCGACCCCTACAATTTCCCCTTCGCGTACGCTGAGGGACAAGCCGTCCAGCGCCTTGCGGCCATGATCGGCTGAAACCTCCAAATTATTAACAATCAGCAGCGGTTCTCCTTCCGTAGCCTCCCGCTCCTGGCGGGTGATCGTAACCTCCCGGCCAACCATCAGCCGGGCCAGCTCCAGCTCATCGGTCTCGGCAGTATCCAGCGTTGCAATCATTTTCCCTTTGCGCATGACGGAAATACGGTCGGAGGAGGCCATAACCTCCTTCATTTTATGCGTGGTCATAATGACCGTCTTGCCCGCCTGCTTCATTACCTGCAGTGTGGCGAAGAGCTGCTCCACCTCACCCGGAGTAAGTACAGAGGTCGGCTCATCCAGAATGATGATATCCGCGCCGCGGTACAGCGTCTTAACGATTTCAACACGCTGCTGCTCGCCGACAGACAACTGCCAGACCGGACGGTCAACCGGAAACTTCAGCCCGAACCGCTCCGCCAGTACTCCGATTTCCTTATGCTTATTTTTGATCCATTTGCTGCCCCGCCAGAAAGACGACTTTTCGCCAAGCACGATATTTTCCGCTGCCGTGAGGCTCTGCACCAGTCTGAAGTTCTGGAATACCATGCCGACGCCAAGGAGTGCAGCATCTTTGGGGGAACGGATTTTCGCCGATTTGCCGTGAAGCAGAATCTCCCCCGCGTCTGCTCTGTACACACCCGACAGCATGCTCATGACCGTGCTTTTACCTGCCCCGTTCTCACCAAGCAGCGCGTGAATCTCACCCGCATTTGCCGAAAAATCGACTTGATCGCTGGCCGTGACAGAACCGAATTTCTTCACAATTCCGCGCATTTCAACTGAATGGTCCTGCATAGGTGACGCTCCTTCCCTTCTATAATTAGAGTTGAACTATAGATTTTCATATTGAGGTCTGGTCGTAACTGCGGGGAATGGTTGGACTTCCGGCCGCTGCCCGCCTGCAGATTTCTTGATTATGACCGCTCTTCGCGGTGGAAATCCGCAGACAGAGGCGGTCGCTACCGCTCCGTAAGTATCCAAACTTCCCCTCCGTCACTTCGGCCCTTTTATGTTTTCTTTAGTTCAACTTATCTAGTTGTAGTACGGGTGGGGAAGGTCCCGCTGTACGGAACCCGCCCCACCCATAAGGCCGTGCAATATGCAATTGGATTATTTCTTTATTTCGGGATTGTTCCTTCTATGCCTTTGGCCAGCCAGTTCATCGCCAGAACTTCCTCAAGCGTCAGCTTTTGGCCTTCCTGAACCTGAACCTTGCCCTGGTTATCCGAGATCGGGCCGGTGAACACATTCAGCTCTCCGCTGATAATTTTGGCTTTGGCATCTTCCACCAGCTTCTTCACATCATCCGGGACTTTCTTGCCGAATGGGGCGATATCAATCATGCCGTCCGCCATATCGCCGGAATATTGTTCATTCGTCCAGGTTCCGTCCATGACCGACTTCACAGCCTTCACATAATAAGGTCCCCAGTTCCACACAGGGTTGGTCAAATAATTATCCGGTGCGTATTTGCCCATATCGGAGTCATTCCCTCCGGCAAAAGCGCCGCGTTCCGCAGCCGCCTGCAGCGTTGCAGGAGAATCCTGATAAGCAAGCAGCACATCTGCCCCTTTATCCAGAAGGCTGATCGCCGCCTGGCGTTCCGTCGCAGGGTCATACCAGGTATTGGTCCAGACTACGCTGACCTTAACATCCGGGTTAACGCTTTGTGCGCCCAGTGTGAAGGCGTTGAGGTTATAAATAACCTCGCTGATCGGGAAGGCTCCCACATAACCAAGCTGGTTGTTCTTGGTCATTTTACCTGCGGCGATCCCCGCCAAGTAGCTGCCTTGATAGTTTTTACCGAAGTAAGTGCCCATGTTGGGAGCTGTTTTGTAGCCGGAAGCATGCATGAATTTTACATTTGGAAATTTATTAGCAACATTAAGGGTATAATCCATGTATCCGAAGCTTGTTGTAAATACGATGTCATGGGACTGGGCAAGCTCAGTGATAATGCGTTCGGCATCGGCGCTTTCCGGAACATTTTCTACCGTGTCCGCTTTGATGCCCAGCTCCTTCTCCATGTACTGACGGCCTTGATCATGCTGATACGTATAACCGCCGTCACCCGGAGGCCCGATGTAGACAAAAGCAACCGTCGGCTTCTTGGCTGCCGGCTCGGTTGATGCCGCCGCCTCTGTTGCTGTACCTGCATTTGACGCTGCCGGCGCTTCAGATGCTTTGGCGTTAGTACCGGAATTGTTGTTGCCGCCGCACCCCGCCAGAACCACCGCTAACAGGAACATGAATACAAAGCTGAACGTAAATGCCTGACCCCTTTTTTTCATAATTCTCCTCCTCCAATAGATCTCTCATAATAGCTGCTGCCATTAATGTATCTCTACTATACTGAGACACAGCGTTCACGTAAATTTATATAACATACGTTTGTAGCAATTGATAAGAAGCTCTGGTTTTTTTGTGCTTTAAGCACTAGAGTAGCTTGAATTATGATTAAAATATGTGATAATTTCTAACACACACTTCAGAATCAGCCAATTTTATGTCACTTGTTCAGCGCATAATCTGTTGTAACGGTAAACCCGTGTCCACCTATTCTCGCTCCAGCATCTTGCGGAAAATAAACACCAGCTTCAACCGCATCAGGTCATTGATTTTTTTGAAATCAACATCCAGCAGCTCGCTGAGCTTCTCGATCCGGTAAGTGGCGGTATTGCGGTGAATGAACAGCTTTTTGGCCGTTTCATTGACATGGCCGTCATTCTCCAGATAGACCTCCAGCGTATGCAGCATTTCCTTGATGTACTCCGGCTCCCGGCTGAGCAGTCCGCGCAGGCTGCCGTTGCAGTATTTCTCCATCGTTTCCGCCGGAATCCGGCCTAGCAGCAGGTTCAGCTCAAGCTGCCGGTAATGCACCACATTTCCGTGCGTTCCCCAATGCTGGACTGCGCCCATACACTCTTTGACCTCGCCAAAAGCCTCCTTCAGCCCCTCCGGCTTCACCTTGGTGCTGCTGATCGCCGCCCGCGGATAATATCCTTTATTGAACGTCAAATTCTGAAAGCAGGCCTGGATCAGATCACGGAATTGCTCAGGACTATGCTGACCGGCAGGATACAGTGACACCAAGCCCTCGTCCATCATTACATGTATCGCATTCAGCTCCCGCAGCACCGGATGCTCAAGATACTCCTCCTTCAGCCGGAGCAGTTCTCCCTGCCGCGCCTCTCCCGCTGCCAGGGTATCCGTGAGCATCAGCTCGAAAGGCGCTTGCAGCACCGTAACCTCGAGCTTGTCAGCAGCCTGGGCCAGTTCACTGCAGGGCATTCCGCCATTCAGGCAGCGCCGCAAAAGTCCGCTGAACTCCCTGTGCCCGGCATGCTCGAAATAATCCTCATAACCGGAATGAATATGATAGGAAATCAGCTCCGCCCCCTGGACGAACAAGCTCTCTTCCACTGGTAGCAGCAAAGGGTCAATTGAGCAGTATAAAAGATAGCCCGGGCACTTCTCTCCCTGGAGCAGCGGGATTCGGAACCCCGCCTTGTCGCCGATGCGGAAGCGTTGCTTCCGGTTCTGCCAAGGCCAGCCCTCCAGCAGCTTCGGCGGCGCATTCTCCGAATTGTTAAAAACAACCTCGCCCCTTGCGCTGATAACCGCAAGCGGGTAATCAATCACCTCCGACACCGCTTCGAACAGCGGGCGGCTGCGCCCCGAACGCAAGGCCAACCGCATCAGCTTGCGCTGCTTCTCCATCATGCTCTGCAGCACGCCGGTGCTGCGCGAAAGCTCGGCACGGAACAGCCCGTTCATCTGGTCGGAGAAGGTAAACTGGAACGGCAGCTCAATCAGCGGGAAATTCAGCGACTCCGCCTCGGCAATCAGCTTCTCCGGCACGGTATCCCAAAAACGGCCCAGCTTGATGCCAAGCCCCGCAGAACCGCGGCGGTTCAGGGTATGCAGCAGAGCGGAGGCATCCTCCAGGCTGTCTTTGATCAAATAAGCCGTCGTCAGCAGCATTTCCCCTTCTTTGATCCAATCCGAAATATCCGGGGCGTCCATCACATTAATTGATTTGATAATCCGGTGTTTCCCCTTAGAGCCTGCAATCAGCTTAGCTTCAGACAAAGGATACACGGACAACGCTTCCTCGACTGTAAGATGCATGCCACCCCTCCTTTTTTGCAATGAATATATGATTAAGCTTGCATACACTGAATGAAACTGCGACTTCAATGTTACTTTATGTAACATTATAGATAATGAGACCCTCAATGGAAAGAGAAAAGTAAAAAAACACATAAATATGTTAGATAAAATAACACAAGTCACATAATCTTAACGGTTGCCGCTCATAGCTGAATAATTTCCGGAGGAATGATTTGAGGATAATTTGCTGATATTGGAAGCAAACTTAGTACATAAAAGGAAGGAGATGAATCATGACCGCAGGTTCGGATCACAATAGCAGCAGCTTTGCGCGCAACCTCTCTCCTGGCCTTCCGGACAATATCGCCTTCATTAAAAAAAGTCTCGGGGACAGCAGCGATCTCATTTCTAAAGAGATTCGGGGTGGCGGCTCCTTGGACATGCTATTGATTTACATGGATGGCCTTGTCGACACTGGGGTTTTGAACAACTCCGTTCTGCCATCCCTGCTTCAAATGGAGACTGAGCGGCTTGCACTTCTCCCCCCTCAAGAGCGGCTGAATTTTATCCTTAAGCATGTGCTGATTGCATCTAAAGCAGGCACGTTCAGCTCTACCGACGAACTGTTCAAAGGGATTCTCTCGGGTCAGATCATTGTGCTCCTGGAGGGAAGCAGCTACGGAATTTGGGCGGACGCTGCCGGATATGAAGAAAGAAGCGTCACCGAGCCAATCTCCCAAAGTGTTGTACGCGGTCCAATGGAGGGCTTTACCGAGAACCTCCGCACCAACACTTCTCTTGTCAGAAAGAGGATTCAAGATCAGCGGCTTTGGCTTGAGTCCAGAAAAATAGGCCGGATTACGAAGACCACAGTGGCCATTATGTATCTGGAACACGTTGTGAATAAGGATGTTCTTGCTGAGCTTAAGAGCAGATTAGGCCACATAGATATTGATGGCATTCTGGAGAGCGGATATATCGAGGAGCAGATACAGGATACAGCCCGTACCCCGTTTCCGACGATCTATAACACCGAACGTCCCGACATTATTGCCGCTGGTATTCTGGAAGGGAGAATTGCCATCTTTGTGGACGGCACCCCTTTTGTGTTATTGATTCCCGCATTGTTCATGCAGTTCTTTCAATCGCCTGAGGACTATTATCAACGGGCCGATATCAGCACACTCCTGCGCTTTCTGCGCTATTTGGCATTTTTCATAGCTCTGCTGGCTCCGGCCTTTTACATCGCCGTTACCACTTTTCATCAGGAGATGCTTCCTACCAATCTGCTTATCAGCTTGGCGGCGCAGCGGGAAGGCGTTCCTTTCCCGGCTTTCATCGAAGCGCTCTTGATGGAGATCACATATGAGATTCTGCGGGAAGCGAGCTTGCGCATCCCCAAGAACGCCGGTCAAGCAGTGTCCATTGTAGGCACTCTCGTCATAGGACAAGCAGCAGTAGAAGCCGGTGTGGTTTCAGCCGCAATGGTTATCATCGTCTCCATTACAGCGATCTCCACCTATGTCGTTCCTGAGAATGGCATGTCAATAGCTGTGCGCATGCTGCGGTTTATATTAATGATGCTGGCTGCTTCCATAGGGTTATTCGGCATTATGATTGGTCTGGTGCTGATGACCTTGCATTTGACCTCACTGCGGTCATTCGGCATCCCGTACATGAGTCCGTTTGGCCCGTTTATTTCAGATGACTTGAAGGACAGCATTTTCCGGGTCAATTGGCACCGGATGAGAACAAGACCCGTCTCTTTCATCTCCGAAGAGAAGCAGTCCCCCCAAACGCGGACCTATAGGCAAAAGAAAAGGAGAACACGGTGGTAAGACTAAGACTAATCCTGCACTGTACACTAGTACCTTGACCGCATAGCATTTTAGACTTACCCTCTTAATATAGAAGTATACGGGAGGGTTAAACCAATGTACAAAAAATATAAGATAGAATTGAGTCTAAAAGAACGGGAGCAGATTAATCAATGTATTCATGACAAGAAGACATCCAAAGGCATCCGCAATCGCTGCCTCATTTTGTTATTGGCTGATGAGAGTCAGGGGCAGATTCCAAAACAGATTGAAATTGCCCAGCGTGTTGGTGTCAGCGATGTTACCGTCTATCATACAATAAAAGACTATTGTACGTATGGGCTGGAATCGACACTTCACTATCGGCAACGTCCCAATCCCGGCCGTCCGGCTGCGATTACCGGAGAAGAGGAAGCTCGGATCATTGCACTCGCGTGTTCTGAGCCACCAAACGGATATGCCCGCTGGACGATTCGTCTTCTGACAAGTCGAGTGATTGAACTGGGTATTCTGGAGTCCGTTGGACGGGAAACCATTCGCCAAACGTTAAAAAAACGAAACTTAAGCCTCATTTGAAAAAGCAATGGTGCATACCCGCAAAAGCCAATGCTGAATTTGTTGCCCGCATGGAAGACGTGCTTGAAACCTACGCCCTCCCGTATGATTTCGAGATCCCGCTCATTTGTATGGATGAGCAGCCTGTGCAACTGCTGGATCACACCCGCCCGCCGGAGAAGATGAAACCAGGGAAGGTACGCCGGGAAGACTATGAATACGAGCGTAAAGGTAGTTGCACCCTGTTTTTATTCACAGAACCTTTGGCCGGTTGGCGCCACGTTTGTGCGAGCCAAAGACGGACCAAATCGGATTGGGCAGAACAGATCCGCGAATTGCTCGAAGTCCACTATCCAAAGGCGAAGCGCATTCGACTTGTCATGGATAACTTGAATACGCATACCCTCTCATCGCTGTATGAAACTTTTTCTCCTGATGTAGCGCTCTCGTTAGCAAAGCGTTTGGAGATCCACTACACACCGAAGCATGGAAGCTGGCTAAATATTGCTGAAATTGAACTGAGCGCAATGACGATACAATGTCTGCACCGCCGAATTAGCTCAATTGAACAATTACAGCAAGAAGTAACGGCTTGGAAAGTCAAGCGCAACCAGGATCAAAAATCGGTCCAGTGGCAATTCACAACCGAGGAAGCCAGAGGCAAATTAAAACATTTGTATCCTAAAATCTAAAACGGTCAAGGTACTAGCCCTTGGAATGCTCCTGCTGGTAACGGGCTGCTGGGATAAAGATGAACTGAACGAGCTTGGCATTGCGCTTGCCCTTGGTATTGATATGCAGGGTGATTTATACAAGGTATCTGCCCAGGTGGTACTGCCCACAGAAATAGCCTCAAAGTCCAGATCCGGGGGGAACGGCAATGCGGTGACGGTGTATGATGCTACCGCACCTACATTATACGAGGCTATCAGGAAGCTGATCGAAACCAGTCCCCGTGTGTTATACATCCCTCAACTGCGGGTTGTCGTTCTGGGAGAAGATTATGCCCGTAGAGGGATCAGCAACATGGTGGAGACGCTTATGCGGGATGTTTTTGCCCGTACCGATTACTTTGTGGTTGTAGCCAAAGGGGCAAAGGCGGAGGATATTCTGCAAGTGTCTACCCCGCTGGAAAGGATTCCTGCCAATCAAGTCTACTCCTCCTTGCTGGCCTCATCCAAAACTTGGGCTCCAACCTCTACAGTGACCATTGACGAGCTTATGAAACGCTTAGTGACCGAAGGCGTTGAAGCTGTGTTGACAGGCATTCAAATCGTAAGAAGCACGCCGCCAGCAGGGGATGATGAGAATAATAATCTTGAACCAATCAAACCCCGTACAGAGCTTCGCGTATCTTCCCTGGCTGTATTCGACAATGATCGTCTGATTGGCTGGCTGAATGAGGAAGAGAGCAAAGGCTACAACTATATCCGCGATCAAGTCAATCAGAGCTTCGGGCATATTGCCTATGGGAATGGGCTTGTCGGCGTGAGAATTCTGCAGAGCACCACGGACGTCAAAGCCAAAATAATCAATGGAGAGCCTCATATCCAGATAAAGGTGACCAACATGAATGCAATTGTCGAAATGGGAACGACTGAACTATCCCTCAGAAGCAGGGAGGATTACCGCAGAATAGAGCAGGAATGCAGTGACTCAGTTGTTCATATCCTGCAAAACACTTGTGATGTCCTACAGCACAAATTCAAAGTGGACATTTTCGGATTCGGAAGTCTGATTCATCAGACCCATCCCAAGGTCTGGAAGACCCTCAAACAGGATTGGAGCAAAACCTTTAGCGGGCTTAAGATCGACCTATCCGCAGATGTTCATGTTAAAAGAGTAGGCCAGCTAGGAGATAACTATCTGAAGCAAATGAGGGAGAACACGAAATGAGCATGAAGGATACCGTAATGGTCTGCGCGGCAGGGCTGTTGATTTCCTGGAGAGAGGTTCCGCCCTTGCTCCGGCAAAAGAGATTCAGGGAACTGCTGGTATATGTATTGATGCTGGGACTCGGGGTATGGCTCAGCATCATAGCTGTCAGCTTCACGGCGGTTCCCACCCCGCTGCATCTGATTGAACTGATTTTCCAGCCTGTTCTGCAAATGTTGAAGTATGTATTCTAGTAATTAGGAGGAGCTATTGTGCTTGAGAAAGGACGCATCAGTATCAGGCAGATCACTGTTCTTATGTTTATCTTTCTTCTGGGAGAAACCATAGTCGTCTATCCCAACATGCTCACCTCGATTGCCAAACAGGATGCCTGGATCTCTTCCATCCTGGGGGTGTCGTGCGGAGTGCTGCTGGTATGGGTCCTGTTGCGCCTGCACCACAAATATCCTTCACAGAACTTGATCCAAATCGCTCAAACCGTGCTGGGAAAATGGATAGGCGGTATGCTTTCTTTATGGTATTTGTTCTATTTCTACCTCAGCACGGGTCTGTACGTCAGACAAATTGCAGATTTTCTGGTCACACAATACTTTAACAACACCCCCCTAAGCTTGATTGTTATCCTGTTTATTATCCTTCTGATTTGGGGAGTAACCGCTGGTATCGAGCCTATTGCACGCAGTGCTGAACTCCTGCTGCCGATACTTCTGCTCGCATCGGCCTTTCTTGTAATTTCTCTGCTGCCGCAAAGTGATACGACACAACTGAAGCCGCTGCTGGAAAATAGGCCTCTGTCCATCCTCCATGCCGCCGTTATGGTCATCGCCAATCCCTATGGACAAAGCATAGTGTTCACTATGCTGCTTCCTATGGTGAACAAGCAGCCGCATCTGAGCCGTGATGTGCTGTTGGCAGCTATAGCCGGGGGAACGCTGCTTACGGTCATTTTGCTGACCTCTTTGCTGGTAATAGGGCCTTTTCTCTCTGAAGGTACTTTATACCCTACGTTTTTTATGGCCAAGAAGATCAGTATCGGGGACTTTTTGCAGCGGCTTGAAGCTTTTTTGGCGACAGCGTGGATCATCACGGCCTTCTTCAAAACCGTTCTTAGTTTCTATGCTACTATTCTGGGAACCGCCCAGTTGTTCAGACTCAAGAATTATCGTTCCCTGATCCGGGTGGCCGCAATGGTTATCTTTGGACTGACTCTTATTGTCGCACCGGATTTGGAATACTATATGAGCACCTTTCCCCCTTACGGGTCGCTCTGGGATTTAACCAACGGGTTGGTCATTCCCCTGCTGCTGTTACTTCTCCCTGCCTGGTCGCTAAGAAAAAATAAACCTACTGGCCATGACAGTGCCTGATGCGGTAAAACGTGCCGGCTGTTCAGCGCTGAATCCTCTGCCGGACACCCTTAGCGGAGCTATAGCCCATGCCGGGCTTACTCCCGTTCTCCGCAGGACAGCGCGGAGCCGGGAGTTATGTCATTCCATATGCGTCTACCCGCATATTTGCCTTACCCAGGCGAGCAGGCGCAGGTCCTGCCCCTGCCCGCCGATCACCGACAGGCCGAGCGGCAAGCCGCCGGGTCCTGTCACCGGAAGCGTAAGCTGCGGAAGGCCGGCCAGGCCGGCGATGCAGCTAAGCATCATGGCGCCGCTGCGGTTCAGCTCGAGCTGCGCCAGATCTCCGCCCCGCAGCGGCGCGGGGCCGGGGACCGTCGGGAGGACGAGGCAGCCGTCCTCCCCGAGCAATTGCCGCAGCCGGGCCGCGATTTCCGCGCGCAAGCTATGCGCGCGGCGGTGATCCTGCCCGGCCAGGCCTGCCGCCCAAGCGAAGCGGGCGGCGATATCGGGTCCGAAGAGCGGCTGCTCCCGCTCTATCCAGGCCCCGTGGGTCGCCCAGATCTCGGCGCCCTGCAATTCACGGAAGACATCCATCCATGTCTTCAGCCCCTCCGGGGCAATCCGCGTGTCGGCGGATTGCCCTGCACCGGCCTGCAGCTTGCGCAGGCCCTGCTTCAGGCTGGCGGCGCTCTCTGCGCCCGCCAGCGCCCAACCCTCAGGCACGATGTGCAGATTGCCCATCGTGCTGTTCCCGCTGCCGGGAGCTGCCGCCCCGAGCAGCACCTCGCCCGCCCGCAGCAGCAGCTCCGGGCTGTCGGCGATCCAGCCGACGGTGTCGAAGCCCGGCGCAAGCGGGATCACACCGTCCAGTTCCACCGCCCCGTGCGTCGGGCGGAAGCCGTATACGCCGCAGTACGATGACGGCACACGGACCGAGCCGCCCGTATCCGTACCCAAGGCAAAATCCACACTGCCGCCGGCCACCGCCACTGCCGAGCCGCTGGAGGAGCCGCCGGGTATGCGGCCCTCCGCACGCGGGTTGACCGGCGTGCCATAATGATGGTTCTCACCGCCGAGACTGTACATCAGCTCGTCGGTATGCGTAGCCCCCCGCAAGCCGGCTCCGGCCTGCAGCAGCCTCCGTACTACAGCCGCATGCTCCAGTGACGGGGGATGGCTGCGCAGCCAATCCGGATTCCCGGCGGAAGAACGGTGCCCCGCTACCGCAAACACATCTTTAACAGCAAAGTTGAGACCATCCAGCGCCCCCCCTATTCGCAGGGCAGGGACCTCCAGCCCCGGATTAATGAACGCGCCATATAAATTAGTAAGAACCATCGTTCCCCCTCCTTCCCTCCCTGACAACCGGGAAAGCATTGTTGTTTTCACTATGCTGCTGAACCTGTCAACCCTGCTGGACAGATAATTGTATTTCCTGCAATTAAAAGGAGGCGAAGCCGCCTATTTAGGAAGATAATTGCATTTCGTACAATTACAAATGACGATTTACTTTGTTTTGGTGAATAAAGCATTATTTAAGTGTACGAAGTGCAGTTAACTTTGATTTTGCTCCGTTATGTCCTCTTTTAATTGCACAAAATGCAATTATCCCACTCTTCCTTCCCTTTCTACTACTCTTTTCATTCGTCAACTCTTTCTACCTCATCAACTCCTTCTACTGCCCCAACTCCTTCTACTCCCTCAACTCCTTCTACTCCCTCAACTTTCCTACTCCCCCAACTCTCCTACTCCCCCAACTCTCCTACTCCCTCAACTCTCCTACTCCCCCAACTCCTTCTACTCCCTCAACTCTCCTACTGCCTCAACTCTCCTGCTCTTTCAACTCTCCTACTGCCCAACTACTTCTACTCCCTCAACTCTTTCTACTCCCTCAACTCTCCTACTCCCTCAACTCTCCTGCTCCTTCAACTCTCCTGCACTTTCAACTCTCCTACTGCCCAACTACTTTTACTCCCTCAACTCTTTCTACTCCCTCAACTCCTTCTACTGCCCCAACTCTCCTATTCCCTCAACTCCTTCTACTCCCTCACTCTTCTCCCCCCCAACTCCTTCTACTGCCCTAACTCTCCTACTCCCCTCAACTCCTTCTGCTCCTCAACTCCTTCTACTCTCCCCCCACCTTCAACTTCTTTTAACCCTACCCGCTCTCTTTTTCCCTCCAGTTCACGAATGCCCCAGCCCTTTTTTCCCCTCTTACCTCACCCTACCCTAACTCTCCCTACCCCGCTCCCCTCACCTTCGCCTCTCTGCTCCCAGTCCTCCGGCCACACCGCTACCATCCTATCGCTGCTCCATCACAACGCGGGTCCGTTCCGCCGCTGCGGTAGCCATTTTCACCGATGGAAATCGCGTGGGCATGCCCTACAATGCCATCGTAGCTGCCCACCTGGCGTACCAGATGTCCAGCTTGGGCAAGCTCATTTTGCACCTCCGGCGCTACTCTGCTCTCCACCTTCAGCTCCTGGGTCCGTTCCCCCCAAGTTCTGCCCCAGACAAAACGCGGCGCGCTCACCGCAGCCTGCGGGTCCATCCCGTAATGCAGCATCCGGGTCAACAGCAGGCTCTGGGTCTGGGGCTGGCCTTCGCCGCCCTGTGTGCCGTAAAGATAAGCCGGCTTACCGTCATGGAAGGCCATTGCGGGCATCAGCGTATGGAACGTTCGCTTGTGTGGCTCCAGCGTATTGACATGACCTGGGTCAAGCGAAAAGAACGAGCCCCGGTTCTGCAGCAGAATGCCCGTATTCCCGGCCACGGCACCGGAGCCGAATTCAAAGTACAGGCTTTGGATGAACGATACCGCGTTTCCTTCATCATCCACCACCGCCGCATAAGCCGTATCCCGGCCTACGGGATCACTGCTCAGCGGTGCAGCCTGTGCAAATGATATCGAAGCGGCCAACTGCTCCGCATACTGCTTATCCAGCAGCCGCTCCAGCGGTATCCTACTGAAAGCAGGGTCGGTAAGCACCTTATCCCGGTCGCGGAAGCTCAGCTTCAGCGCCTCTACCAGCAGATGATAATATTCATAAGAGCCATGCGCGATATCTCCGAAATTGTAGCGTTCCAGAACATTCAGCGCCATCAGCGCCGTGAAGCCCTGGGAGTTCGGCGGAACCTGGTAGACCCGATGCCCGTGATAATCCGTGAACACCGGCTCCTCCCAATTCCCCTCATGATCGGCAAAATCCTCACGGGTGAGATACCCGCCGGAAGCCCGCATATAACGGCTTATCTCCCCGGCAATCTCCCCCTTATAAAAAGCATCCCGGCCGCCCCCGGCCAGAGCCCGCAGCGACGCCGCTAGCTGCTTCTGCACAAACCTGCCTCCGGCGGCGGGAGCCGCGCCGCCGGGAAGATAAATCGCCGCCGCTTCAGGGGACAGCGCCGCTCCCGCAAGCACGCTGTTGCCGTATTGGTCCGGCGACAGCGGAAACCCGTCCGTACCGTAGCCGATGGCCGGCTCCAGCACCTCCGCGAGCGTCAGGCGTCCATACTCGCGCTGGACCGCCGACCAGCTATCCGCCATTCCGGGTACCGTAATGGCACTTCGTACTCCCCGTCTCGGAATTTCCTCCTCGCCGGCGTAGCAGTCACGGCGGACGGCGTAGCCCGAACGTCCGCTGCCGTTGTAAGCCCGGACGCGCCCTTCACCGGCGCAATAAGTGAGCCAAAAAGCATCGCCGCCCAGCCCCGTCATATGCGGATACACCACCGCAAGCGCAGCGCTGACCGCTACCGCCGCATCAAAAGCGTTGCCGCCCTTCTGCAAAATCCGTGCTCCGGCGGCGGAAGCCAAATAATGAGGGCTGACCACCATCGTTTTTGTGCCGATTACAGGACCTGTCGTCATGCTCCCCATCCCCCATTCCTGTCGTTCAAGTTAGTGTCATTTAACAGCACAGCCAAAACCCTTGTCAATTGGATTCAGTGGTTTTTTGTGAGCCATGCACAAAGTTTAGCTGACCGGCCTTTCGCATTGTGGCTGCAAACCGGCCAATTATATAAAATAGGCGGCACAACACACCCTGCGAGCTTTTGGTCTTGCATATCTGTCCATAATTGGTTAAACTAATTATAAATTTGTCATGAAAGGAGGTGTAGGAGGAATGGATCACAATCGGACCAACAGTGTTAGCAGCCGGCTGATTAATATTATGGCTGGCATCGTTCATGTAAATGCCGACAACGGGAGAAGTCTGTCCATTTACACGAATTTAATAACACTACAACATTGTGAAATGCCTTTCCTGCCTGCACTTCAACGGACTCTTTAAACCGGAGAACATTTAGGCCGTGGGGAAATTTCCCTGCGGTCTTTTTGTATGTTCCAAGGCTGAACGCGGCGGGTAGGCATTCTTAAAAGGAGAATACCTATGATTATCTCATGCCAAAATGTTCAAAAACACCACGGTGCCCAGCTCGTCCTGAGCGACATCACCTTCGATATCCGCCAAGGCGAAAAGATCGGCCTGATCGGCCGCAACGGCTGCGGCAAAACCACCCTTTTCCACCTCCTGAACGGGGAAGAACGCCCCGACCAGGGCCAAATCTCCATCCGCAGAGGCAGCGTAGTCGGACTGCTGTCGCAGATTCAAGAGGTAGGTGACGGCGAGACGGTCTATGGCGTGCTGCAGCGCAGCTTTGCCGAACCTCTGCAGTGGCAGGCGAGGCTTCGGGAGCTGGAGCAGGAAATGTCTGTACCGGACGCCGGAGCGAATAAGCAGGATTGGAACAGGCTGCTTAAGGAATACGGCGCTTTGCAGGAACAATTCGAGGCGGCCGGCGGCTATGAGATTGAAGCCTCCATCCAGCGTGTAGCTGCGGGGCTGGGCATTGGAGCCAGCCAGTATGACCGCCTCTTCTGCTCCCTCTCCGGCGGCGAGAAAACCAAAGTCGGCCTGGCTGAGCTGCTGCTGCGCCAGCCCGACGTTCTGCTGCTGGATGAGCCGACAAATCATCTGGATATGGAAGCCATCGAATGGCTTGAGCAGTTTCTCCAGAGCTACGACGGTACCGTACTCGCGATTTCCCATGACCGCTACTTCCTCGATGCCGTAGTGAAGAAGGTCATTGAGATCGAAGACGGGGAAGCCTTCACATTCCACACCAATTACAGCGGTTATCAGGTCGAGAAGGAAGCAAGGCTGCTGCAGCAATTTGCCGATTATCAAGAGCAGCAGAAGAAAATCAAGCAGATGCAGGAGAGCATCAAGCGGCTGATTGAGTGGGGTAACCGCTCCAATCCGCCGAATCCTTCCTTCCACCGCCGGGCCGCCTCCATGCAGAAGGCGCTCGACCGGATGGTAAAGGTCAAACGGCCAATTCTGGAGCGCAAAGCTATGGATTTACAGTTGCAGCAGGAGGACCGTTCCGGCAACCAGGTTGTCATTCTCGACCGGATCGGCAAAACATACGGAGAACGCACGCTTTTCTCGGAAGCCAGTGACGTTCTGCGGTACGGGGAGACCACGGCGCTGATCGGCGGCAATGGCGCGGGCAAAAGTACGTTGCTGCGGATCATTCTGGGCCAGGAAACACCGGACAGTGGCAGTTGCACCCTCGGCTCAAGAGCGGCTGTCGGCTATCTGGCACAGGAAGCCGTTCCCGAAGAGGGGAGCCAGTCGGTGCTGCGCTACTTCCGTGAGGAAGCAGGCCTGGAGGAAGGTGAGGCGCGGGGGCAGCTCGCGCGGTTTCTTTTCTATGGCAGCGATGTTTTTAAAAGCGTCGCCAATCTCTCCGGCGGAGAATGGACACGGCTGCGGTTCGCGGTGCTGATGCACCGCCGTCCGAACCTGCTCATTCTCGATGAGCCGACCAACCATCTGGATATTGATTCCCGTGAAGCGCTTGAAGAAGCACTGGAGGAGTTTCCGGGCACCGTGCTGGCTGTATCCCATGACCGTTATTTCATCAACCGCATCTTCGGCAAGCTCTGGTCAATTGCGGATGGAAGGTTCAGCGCCTTCTCCGGGAATTACGAATATTACAAGGAAAAGCAGGCTGAGAAGGCTGCCGATGCCACTGCGCTCAAGCCTAACGGCAAAGTATCATCTGAACTGCAACGCTCCCAAGCAGGCCGCCAGCCAAACGGCAATCCCAATGCCGGAATCGGAGGCTCCCCAACCACTGCTGTCTCCCGCAAACCCCGCCCCAAAATCTCATGGGAGGAGGAAATCGCCGCAGTTGAAGCGCAGCTTGCACTCATTGACGCAGACATGCTCGATCCGCTAAGCGTCAGCGATGCAGAGAAACTTGCAGCGATGCAGCTAAGCCGGGATGCATTGCAGGCGAAGCTTGATAACCTCTATTCTGGCTGGCTGAACGAGACTGACAATTAACTAATAGAAGAAACGGGTGAACCGCATGACAGAAAAACTAGAAATCACACAATACTGGAACGACTACCTGAAGGATCATCCTGAAGCAGCAGATTATTATGACAGCGCCTGGGCATTTGGCGACAACCCCCGGCTGGCGGATGAACTGCTTGCACTGGTGCTGGACGGAACCAAGACCGGAACGGCTATGAATTACGAGTTGAACGAAGTGCTGGGTGTGCCTTTGCCTTTTATCGGCGGGCATTCGATCCTGCTGGACAGTAATGGCGAGCCGCGTGGAATCGTTAAAACAACGAAGTTTGAAATTGTTTCTTTTGCCGAGGTGACTGCGGAGTTTGCCTATTCCGAAGGCGAGGATGACCGCACCCTGGAATCGTGGCGCTATGAGCATGAAGTCTATTTTACTAGAGAGCTTAAGGCTTACAATAAAGAGTTTGACCCTGGAATGAGGGTGATCTGCGAGAACTTTAAGCTGGTACACCGCAAGTAGTGCCTGATACGGCAGAGCCTGCACTATTTCCGGATTGTTGATTCAATCATTTAAAAAGGCTGCTTCTTCATCACGAAGAGGCAGCCTTCATTGTATAGTTGCAATTAAGTAGTAAGTAGTAGCTCTGCTGCAGTTTTAATGCCAGATGCCCATAATCCAGCCGATAACCGAGATCCATAAAGGAATGCTGATGAGGATGCCCCATACCAAACCGTTGGCAATATTGCCTTCTGCAGGACGTGTAATGACCTCCTGCTTCAGTGGAAGCCTCAATTCTTCTTGTTCCATGCGATCCCCTCCTAAAATATCTTATCGTCACAGTAGAGGAAAAAATGTAGACCGCCTGACCCAAAAGTTGCATTTTTGGTAGTTTTTTTAGATATAAAGGCTCAGCGGCACTCATTTGTAAAGGCTTACATTATTATTAATAAATAAATTTCCACTTCAGAAAACTTGTTTTTCAGCTTATTTCTGCATAATATGCCGTTGTTTAGTCTAATATGACTGGGTTCTCAGGATTTTTTAAAAATTGAAACATCGTCAGCAGTTGCTCCCGCGTGTTACGCTCCTGCGACAGCTCCGGCAGTTCATCCTCGGCAAAAAAAGCCGCCTCGCTCGTCTCCACGCCTCCCGCCGCTTCCCCGCTGACAATCCGGCAGAGAATAAACAGCTTGTACACATGATAAGGCTCCGGCGGATGAGCATGAAATTTCTTGTCGAGCACGGCAAGCAGACGGACAGCCTCGGCCTGAAAGCCCGATTCCTCAGCAATCTCCTTGACAACCACCTCACTGGGAGACAGCCCGATATCGGCCCAGCCTCCGGGAAGCGCCCAGTTGCCGTCCAGCTTTTCACGAACCAGCAGAATCTTGTCTTCCCTGAAAATCACACCGCGCACATCAACTTTCGGTGTAGCGTAACCCTCATCTCCGGCAAAAGCCAGCCTGATCTTCTCCTTGCTCTCATACGTATAGTTCGCCAGAATATCCACACTTAGCTCCCGCAGCGCCTGATAACGTTCGATATCATATACATCCCTAGCATACGTAAGACCTGTCTGGGCGATCGCTTGAATCTCTTTGGCCCAGGTTAACCATTTCTGTTCCATATCCGCACCGCCCTCATTAGATATCGGCACCGCTTCATTCACACAGCATTAAATGACGGGAGAACGCGCCCTTCTTCGCCACACAGCGGTCGATAATGGTAAAACCCGCAGAGGAGATCATTTCATCCATTGCCTCAATCGCTACAATAACAACACGGTCTGCAATCCGGCGCGCATGGACCAGAATCGCGAACTGCTCCTCCGGTGTAATCCGCGAGTACAAATTGTAAGGCATGTCCACGACAGCCACATCGTAATGCTCCTCAATGTCAGCAATATCCCCAAGGGTAACCTCGCTGTTGAACCCGAAATGGGCAATATTCGTCCGCGCACCGGCCGCAATAAAGGGATTAATGTCACGGCCGACAATATCAATACCCATCGACAGCGCCTCGACCATTACCGTTCCTATGCCGCAGCAGGGATCAATGGCTTTTACGCCTGCCGGGTTTGGCACCGCGATGTTCACTGCCGCCCGGGCTACGCGGGTGCTGAGTGCAATAGAGTAGCTTCGCGGTTTTTTCATCTGCCGGAACCAGGTTGCCTTGTTCTTGTGATAAGCTCCGAAATACCAGCGTCCTCCCAGCGTTACAATGCCGTACACAAGCTGCGGGTGATTGACATCCGCTTCTCCCTCGATGCGCATGCCGATTTCCCGTTCGATCACCCTGCGTTCATCATACTCTATTTTTTCCGCCGGTAACAGATCATTCATCTTGACAAAAATAACCTTAAAGGTCTGTCCCGCTACCTCCACCTGCTCGGTCATCTTATAAATCTGTTCCAGCGTGTCTCCCGCGTACATGACATCAATGCGCTCCTTAATAAAAGGACTGCGGCTGACCTCCACTTCACGCTCACTGTCAAATATTACAGGCGGAATCTCCCGGCCAAAAAGACTGCGCAGCTCCATCCCGCATAAGGAGACTTCATCCCCTGAGCACGCGTAGGTATATATATAAGATGGATGCTCCACGCTTGTATCTGAATTTGTATTTGCCAACACTATTAATTCCGCCCCTATCGTTTCCGCCGCTTACGGCGCTTCTGTCTGTTCTGTAGAAACTGTTATGTCCATATCGCCATGCTCACTGTCATAGCTGCTGCGCGCCTGAGTGATGACTTCACGATTTTCGTTAACCCACTCCACCAGAGAAGTCAGCGGCAAAAGCAGTGATTCCCCAAGCATGGTGAGTCCGTATTCCACGGTTAATGGCACGGTCGGTGTCGCCTTGCGCCAGACCATTCCATCCCGCTCCAATTGCCTTAACGTCTGCGTCAGCATACGCTGGGATATGCCGCCGGATCGCCGCTGCAGCTCCTTGAACCGCAAGGACTCCACACCCAGATTTACAATGATCAGCACACTCCATTTATCTCCAACCCTGTCGAGAATCTGCCGTGGTATGGCGCAGTCTTCCAGATTCGTCATCTGTTCTATAACCCCAAGCCGGTCATTCATTGTTTTATCCAAGGCAGTTACCTCCATGTAACTTAAGCAAGTAATAGTGCCTTCTTGCCGCTTAAGCTAACTAAGTCTACCATGGTTACTGTTAGTAATCAACAACCTGAAGGGAACTGATAGATGATGAAAAAAACAATTACTATCGTGGGCGCGGGACCGGGACTCGGACTCTCCATTGCCAAGAAATTCGGCGCAAACGGCTTTCAAATCGCACTAATCGCCCGTAATGCCGAAAAGTTAAATGCGTTGGCGGAAGAACTCAAGGCACTGGATATCGACGCGGCTGCATTTCCGGCCGATCTTTACAGTAAGGAGCAGCTTGTTTCCGCTTTTCAAGGGATCAAAGACAAATATGGCTTTATCGACGTGCTCGAATTCAGCCCAACCAGCGGCAGCTATCCGCCAACTCCCATTTCTCAGGTAACTGAAGAGAACGCAATGGATGCTTTTCAAGCCCTTGTTGTGGGTGCCATCCGCAGCGTTGAGCAGGTATTGCCGGAGATGCTTGAGAAGAAGGGCGGCGCTATTTTATTCACAACCGGCCTCTCCTCTATTTATCCGATACCGATGATGGGCAATATGGGAATTGCACTCAGCGGACTCCGCAACTATGCGAACAATCTGCACACCGATCTGGCTCCCAAAGGAATCTATGTGGCACATCTGGCCATAGGCGCATTTATCAAACCAGGTACCGCTTCCGATCCCGGGCTTATTGCGGATGCCTGGTATGATTTATACGCAAACAAAACACAAGCGGAAGATACCTTCCCGCAAGGCGTAACTCCGGCAACCATTCTCTGGTAAGGCCTTTTCACATTCCATTTTGATCCATAGTGAGTTCTCCAGTATAATGGAGGCAGTACACTGCCAAAAAAGACTGCGGCACGTTGCCGTTATGCCCATACAGGCCTTACAGCCGGTTTTGCGCAGCGAAACTCCAAGGAGGTACATATCACTATGTCTTACGAAACTTATTTTCAGGCTGAGCGTGAAGCTCAGCTTGCCGAACTGAAGCAATGGCTTGCCATCCCAAGTATTTCTGCCCTGTCTGCCCATAAGGAGGATATGTTGTCCGCCGCGCACTGGCTGCTGGACACCTTGAAACGTGCGGGACTGGAGAATATCGAGCTTCACCCTACCGCCGGCCATCCTGTAATCTATGCCGATTATCTTCACGCCCCCGGCAAGCCGACCGTTCTGGTCTACGGCCACTACGATGTACAGCCGGTAGATCCGCTGAATTTGTGGACAACACCTCCCTTCGAACCGGAAATCCGGGACGGCAAGCTGTTTGCACGCGGAGCCACCGATGATAAAGGCCAGGTGTTCATGCACATCAAAGCGATTGAAGCCATCCTCAAGCAAGAGGGCACATTGCCGGTCAACCTCAAGCTGTGCATCGAAGGCGAAGAAGAAATCGGCAGCATCCATTTGCCGCCGTTCCTCGAAGCTAACAAAGACAAGCTCGCCGCAGATGCCGTACTTGTCTCGGATACTTCCCTGCTGGAACGCGGACGTCCGGCGATCTGCACCGGGCTTCGCGGCCTCTGCTCGCTTGAGGTCAGCGTGAATACCGCTTTAACAGACCTGCATTCCGGCTCTTACGGCGGCGGTGTACCGAACGCGCTGCATGCACTTGTCTCCTTGCTGAGCTCGCTTCATGATGACAAGGGCCGCGTTGCTGTAGAGGGCTTCTACGATGGCGTGCCTGAGCTTTCTCCGCTGCTGCGTGAAGAATTTGTCAAGCAGGGCGTAGATGAGGATAAAATCAGAACTGCACTCGGCCTGGATCAACTGTACGGTGAAGAAGGTTTCAGCTTCGTAGAACGTGTTGGCGCCCGGCCAACCCTTGAACTGAACGGTGTCTACGGCGGCTTCCAAGGCGAAGGCAGCAAAACCGTCATTCCTAAGGAGGCTCATGCCAAAATTACCTGCCGCCTGGTCGGCGACCAGGACCCGCAGCATATCCTTGACGTCGTAGAAGCTCACCTCAAAGCCAACATCCAGGCTGGAGCCAAGGTACAGGTGAAGCAAATGGAGAAGGCGCGTGCCTTCAACATTGACCCTTCAAATCCTATCCTGCAGACAGCAGCCGACGCTTACGGCAAGATATACGGCACCCGTGCCCTCTTCACCAAAGACGGCGGCTCCATCCCGATCATGGAAAGCTTCGCCCGCATCCTGAAAGCGCCAGTTGTCCTGATGGGCTTTGGCCTGGATGACGAGAATCTGCATGCCCCGGATGAGCATTTCAATCTGGAGAATTTCGACAAGGGTCTTCTGACCATAGTCGAGTTCCTAAAAACCGTTTAAGAAACAATATTTGCTGTACAGCAAAAGCCAGGTCTCCGCATACATGCGGAGGATCTGGCTTTTTAGTTGGCTGTGCATAGCTGACCTCTATAATATTCTAATTAAAATACATAGATTACCATTCCTGAATCTGGTAGAATCAATTTGAATTTCTTATCATATTAGGGGGAAAAGAAGTGAAAAAAAGATATTTGATTTATGGATCGATTTTTATTTTATCCACTACGATGTTATCTGCTTGTGAGAGTACGAATGTATCAAATAATACGAATTCTGTTACGCTTGTGAGTCCTAGTTCTACAACTCCTGCAACTGCGACTGCCTCTCCAGAACCGTCTGAAGATATCAAGACAATGGATGATGCGGAGAAAGAGATGGCTGCCGCCCTCATAAAGACAGCCAGTATATTCCTTGAAAAAGGAGATAATATAACCGAAGACCTTAGAGAACAAGCATTTAAAGCTATCACAGACAGTACAAAATGGATATCAGAAGCCAATCGAAATGAATTTATAGAACTCGCAAACTACATCAGAGCAGATGATCGCAAAGGCGTTCAAAAAGCATATCAAGAATTAACAAAAATTTATGGAGAACCTTCTCCTACGAATTCTACCGTTTCCCCGCCTTCACCGTCGCCAAAACCACCGGTTGAACAACCAATAACCTTGAGCGGAAAAGGTGATCAGGCCTCTGAATTTTTCGAACTCCATTCTGGTTTTGCTGTGATCAATGCTACGAGTACCGGAGATTCAAATTTTATAGTACATATGCTGGATGAATCTGGACAGAATGAAAAGTCTCTCATCAATGAAATTGGTACATACAAAGGAAAATCTTTCGTAATGATTCCGAGTGATGGTAAATACATGTTAAACGTCAAATCTGAAGGATCGTGGACAGCCAAAATAACGCAGACAGTTCCGGCAAACATCAAATCGGCCCCGACAAAACTGACCGGCAAGGGTAACGATGTTGTGTTTGTTAACCTTCAAGCAAAGCTTACTAAATTTAGTTTCAAGCATGTTGGAGAGTCAAATTTTATTGTTCATGTGAACGACAGCATTTCACTCGTAAATGAGATCGGAAACTACTCCGGGTCTACCGCTAAAACGGTAAATTCTGACGGAACTTATATTTTTTCCGTAAAAGCAGACGGACAATGGAGTATCAATATTGAATAAACAGAATAGACATTAGAATCCCCCCTGGTTATCACTAGGGGGGATTTTCCAAGAATTTATTGAAAAGTTAGCCGGGAGGCAGCGAATACAGTTAAGGCACTTAATCAAAAACAACAGCAGGTTTCCCCATAAACTGCCCCACAACTCAATTGTTACCTGCTGTATGTAGAAAAATACGCAAATAAAAAAACCCTTGTATAACAAGGATTTCGAAATTTGTAGTATGGAGCGGGTGATGGGAATCGAACCCACGCTATCAGCTTGGAAGGCTGAAGTTCTACCATTGAACTACACCCGCGGACCGAAATTGAAGACAAAAAATATTATAGCATTCCTTAGAATAAATTGCAACCTTATTGATTGACCAAATCTGTTAAGACAATAACCCCAGCGAAGGCTTCAGAAAAAACATTTCGAAGTCCGCAGCCTTAACGGGCTTGCTGAACAAATAACCCTGGGCTTCATGGCAATGCTGCTGGCGCAAGAAATGCAGTTGGTCCTTATTCTCTACCCCTTCAGCGGTTACCTTCAGCTTCAGATGATGTGCCATAGACGTGATAGTGGATACAATCGCCGCGTTATTGCTGTCCTCCATAACTTCCGAAACGAAGGAACGGTCAATCTTCAGCCGGTCAATCGGCATATTCTTCAGATAATGCAGGGAGCTGTAGCCTGTCCCAAAATCATCTATGCTGATGAATACACCAAGCTTCTTCAAGCGGTTAAGCTGATCAAAGGCGGTTTCTTTATCCAGAGTCATGCTCTCTGTAATTTCCAGGTCAACATACCCCGGGTCCAGCCCGATATCCTTCAGAATGGTACCAATTTTCCCGGCCAGATTCGGCTGCAGAAATTGGCGCATGGACAGGTTGATCGAAACACACATTGGCCGGTAACCGGCGTCCTGCCATAATTTATTTTGCAGGCATGCCGTTTTGAGCACCCATTCCCCAATCGGAACAATCAGGCCGCTCTCTTCGGCAATCGGTATGAAATCAACCGGCGACACCAGCCCACGTTTGGGATGATTCCAGCGCAGCAGTGCCTCCATGCCGACGATTTCTTCTGTCTCAAGCTGTACCTGCGGCTGATAAACGAGATAGAATTCATCGCGTTCAAGCGCCCGGCGCAAATCATTCTCCAGCTTCAGCCGCTCCTTCACTTTCATCTGCATAGCAGGGACATACCGGCGGATGTCCACCCCCTGCTCTTTGGCATTATGAACAGCGGTATCGGCATTCTGAATGAGTTGTTCCGCAGTATTCCCATCACCGGGATAAATGCTCATTCCCAGGCTGAGTGATATATGATACTCTCCTGATTCAAGTTGCACCGGCGTTTCAAATAACTTCAGAAGCTCACCGGCGCGAATCAGGCAATCCTCCACCCCCGTCACATCTGTCATAAGAAAAGCAAATTCATCCGCACCCATGCTGTACAGCTCTTCACCCGCTTTTGCCGCGTTTCCTATCCGCTGCGATACTAGCTGAAGCAGAAGATCACCGGCATAATGGCCGAGCGAGTCGTTAATATTCTTAAAATGATTAATATTCATTATAGCCAGCGCGGAGAATTTGGGACCCTTATTCTGTCCGCTCTGAATCACAATTTCTTCTACTCGCTGCATCAGACGCCGTCTGTTCGGAAGAGCGGTCAGATCGTCATGGTAGGCCAGATAATTAATCCGGGCTTCGGCTTGCTGATTTTCGTGAAAGGGCTCTTCAATCGTCAGCCGGTAGACGCCGGTAAGCAGCAGATAATAAGCCACACCAGTGCTCAGCATGCCAAAGAGATAATCCATATCGCCGATGCTAAGCGGGTTCATGAAGAATAACTGGCCAAGAGCGAAAAAGATCAGCGCTCGAATAATAATGAGCATGGAAGCAGACTTTTCCACTTTACCCGGATAAAGGATAATGCCCATAGTGAGTAAATATACAAACAGCACACCCAGATCCAGTATATGCTGGAGGGCGTTAACCCAGGAATAACCCGCCAGCTCCGGTGCAGCCGTCTGACCAAAAGTAAATAACGCCAGAGCAAGCACTGTCAGCACAAATGATATTCTGAATACATTCTTTTTGCCTGCCGCTGCTATTGGCTGGTCTTCCCTGCTGAAGATGAACAGAATACCCAGCGCGCTGGCCAGCCGCGAGAATGTAAGCAGCCACATGGATTGTTCTGTATTAATATAGGAAGATATTTCTACAATTCCGACAAAGCTGAGTGTGTGTATGAAGTCAATGATGCATACTCCCAAAAAGAGAGCGGAGGTGTATAGTCTTGCCTTGGATAGACGATCAGCGAAGAACAGCCAGCCCTGGGCAAAAATCGCAAAGCCAAAAGCGGCATTGCAGCAGCCCGCAATTAGATACAGCATGGATAGCAAGTCCTTATCTTCCACATTGCTAAGCGGCACACGAAAAATTTGAATCAGAAGGAACAGCACGGCCCCTATAATCGCCGCATGAATGGTCTTTCTCTCTTCTTGTCTCATAGGTCCCTCGCGTCTGAAAATGATATCTATAATAAGTCAATGGATATATTTACGTCCTATGTATAAATATCGGCTGGATAGCTCCGTAAAGTTACATTCCAGAAAAAAAGCACTTCCCTCTATTTTAGAGTTCAGTGCTTCTCCTTGAAGCCTTCTATTTATCTCCAAAATTCACTTCGGGCGTTGTGAGCTTATCATAAAAATCAACCGCTTTGTCTTTATCTTCCGATGACCGCAGCGCCATCGCGGAGCGCGGGTGCTCATCGAGCGTGCCAGTAATCATATAAGGAATAATATACCCCCATTCTTCCTTCTCACGCAGAGGAATCATCAGCCGCTCTACGATATCAAGCACAGGCCGCAGCGAATAATTGGTGTTCTTCAAATGGGTCACCAACAGCTCGGTAGGGCAGTTGCCGGCTGCGCGCCCCATACCGTAACAGGAAGCATCCAGCAGCTCTACACCCTTCTCGGCAGCAACAAGTGTATTGGAGAAGGCCAATTGCAGGTTATTGTGGGTATGTACGCCCAACCGTTTATTTGGCAAATGCGTTTTGAACTTTTCAACCAGATAATGAACGTCTTTGTGATCCAGACTGCCATAAGAATCTACGATATACACAACGTCAACAACACTCTCGCGGATCTGGTCAAAGGCTTCCAGCAATTCGTTCTCCATAACATTCGACAAAGCCATAATATTAATCGTTGTCTCATATCCTAGATCGTGGAAGGTCTGTACCAGTTGCAGCGCCTTGTCCACATCCTTGCTGTAGCAGGCTACGCGAATCAGGTCCAGCATGCTCTCACTGCGGGGCAGGATATCATTCTCATCCACACGGCCAATATCTACGAGTGCAGACAGCTTCGTGTGACCCTTCTGCGGAATAACCTTTCTCAGGAAATCATCGTTCAGGAAACGCCACGGGCCGGCTCCTTCCGCTCCTTTGAGCAGTTTGGGTGAATTTTTATAACCAATCTCCATATAATCAACACCGGCTTCATTCAGACCGGCATACAAATTCTGTACAAATTCAACACTGAAATCCCAGTTGTTCACCAGTCCCCCATCGCGAATGGTGCAATCGACAATTTTGCTAGCATTACTCTTCACAATTGTGTTCTCCCTTCAATTATATCCCTCATTATTGCCGCTGGCATGGACTTACTATGCAGCCATTATCGTTCAATCATACTTAGCAAAGAATAAATTGTAAAGAAAATTTCAGCTCCTTTCCATATATCTTTTCATGATAGCGGCACAATGACAAAGATCACGGAAAAATTGACAGTAAAATGCTACATTACAAGAAAACAATTGAGATTGATTATCAGTCTCTCTCGGAGGGATTAACATGGCTTCAACATCCTGCTCCCTATTGCGCTTACAACCGGGCTCAACTGGCTCCATCCATAGAATAGAAGGAATGAACCCCATCTTGCGGCGCCGTCTGGCTGATCTTGGGGTGTCTGAAGGCGTCATGGTCCGTTTGAAAGGAAAAGGCCCTTTTCTTGGTCCCGTTACTCTGGAATGCAACGGTCAATTGTTCGCCATCCGCCGGAAGGAAGCTTCCATGATTGAGGTGAACGTTTCATGAGTTCAATAGCACTTGTAGGAAATCCAAATACTGGCAAGACATCGCTTTTTAATACACTGACTTCTTCCTATGAATATGTAGGCAACTGGGCGGGAGTAACCGTAGAGAAGAAAGTCGGAAGCCTGAAGAACGGAGCAGGCAAGCTGATCGACCTGCCCGGAATTTATTCTCTTCACCCACTCTCCCGTGACGAAGGCGTCGCCACGCAATATCTCATTGAGGAATCCCCGGAAGCTCTCATTAATATTGTTGATGCTTCACAGCTTGAACGCAATCTGCTGCTCACACTGCAACTGCTGGAATACGGCAAACCTACTATTCTAGGGCTGAATATGATCGACGTCGCCAAAGCGCGCGGGATTTCCGTCAACTATGAAATGCTGCAGTCCCGCCTCGGCATTACTGTACTGCCGCTGGTTGCCAGAACCGGCAAAGGCAGCGGACAGGTGCTCAGCGTTCTTGAGAAAACCTCGGCAATTCCTCCGGTAACCTTCAGACTGGACTACGGCGAGCTGGCTGAGCAAGCCATCTCTTCCATTGAAAAGGAACTGAAGCCTATCCCGGGACTGCCTCATCTTCGCTGGGTCGCCCTGCAACTGATGGAGCAAAATCCGGTCGTACTTGAGCTGCTGAAGAAGAGCATGGATACAGCCCGCTTAATGGCTATCTGCGATAGCTGCCAAGAAGAGCTGCAGAGCAAAAAGCTGGCGCTTACGCTCCCTCAATGGATTCGTTCCGTCCGTATGGACTACATCCGCTCCTTGTGTGCGGCGGCAATGGATACTACAGCGCAGAAGCCGCATAATTTGACGGAAAGACTAGACTCGATTCTGACTCACCGTTTCCTCGGACTGCCGCTGTTCATCGTCTTCATGTACGCAATGTTCAAGACAACCTTTGACTGGGTGGGCGGTCCCTTATCGGACATTTTGGATGGGTGGATTTCCGGACCTATCAGCGATGGGGCCAACTCCCTGCTTGAGACGATAGGGGCATCAGGCTTCACACATGCCCTTATCGTTGACGGAATTATCAGCGGTGTAGGCGGAGTGTTAGTGTTCGTTCCGCAGATCTTCATTCTTTTCCTGATGATCTCCTTTCTGGAGGATTCCGGGTACATGGCACGTGTCTGCCTGCTGATGGACAGCACTATGGAGCGTATGGGCCTTAATGGTAAAGCGTTTATTCCTTTCATTATCGGCTTTGGCTGCAACGTGCCGGCAATTATGGCCGCGCGCAGTATTGAACAGCCTAAAGACCGGATGCTGACAACGCTTCTCTTGCCGCTCATGTCCTGCTCCGCCCGGCTTCCGGTCTACTTGCTGTTTGCGGCTGTCTTTTTCCCTGCCCAGCAGGCCACCGCCGTTCTGGCGATGTATGTTCTGGGTGTTGTATTCGCACTGCTTTTGTGCAAATTATTCTCCAAGCATCTGTTCAAGAACGAGTCCTCTGTCTTCATCATCGAGCTGCCTCCTTACCGGATGCCGCAGCTTAAAACACTGGGCCGCAGCACTTGGGAAAAAGGCAAAGGCTTCCTGCGCAAGGCAGGGACGATTATTCTTGCCGGTTCCGTTATTATTTGGCTGATGACCTATGCCGGTCCTTCCGGACTTGGCGTGGAGATGGATAACAGCTTTTTGGCAAAATTCGGCGGTATGATTGCTCCCCTGCTTCATCCCCTTGGATTCGGAACCTGGCAGGCCGGCTCAACGCTGGTGCCCGGCTTTCTCGCCAAAGAGGTTGTAGTGTCCACTATGAATATTATCTATCATGCACCGGATACCGCGGGACTGGAGGGCCAGATCGCTCAGGTCTTCACTCCGCTCAGTTCAATCAGCTTCATGGTCTTTATCCTGCTCTATACTCCTTGTCTGGCTACTGTAGGGGTTATTAAGAAGGAAACCGCCTCCTGGAAATGGACCTTTTTCTCGATCGGATACTCTGTAGTGCTGGCTTATTGCGTTGCATTGGTAGTCTTTCAAGGCGGCAGTTTATTGGGATGGTCGTAAGTCTGATGAGGTCAACATTTTCTGAGAAAGCGGGGCACTGCAATGATTATAAATATTTTGATTATCGCGCTGATATTCGGATACTCCGGCTGGATGCTCTACCGTCATGTGCAAAAAGGCAAAGAAGGGGCCTGCGCCGGCTGCGACAAAAGCAAAAACTGTACAGCAGCATCGCATGATTCCCCGCTTTCCTGCTGCGGAAGCTCAGGAGATGCCAAGCATTCGGCCAAAGCCTGAACTGCCGGTATGTGAGTTAAATTCGTTTAAGAACCTTGGGATGCGGGTATGTTAGTTATAAGCAACTTACAACCAGACCTTCCGAGGAGGAGATGCACGTGAACACCAAACGGACGTTATTAACTACAGCAGTGTTGGGAGCGGCCTACTTACTGAGAAACAAGAATGCACGTAACAAGTTGATGAACGGCATTCAGTCCGTCACTTCTCAAATACGGGCCAGAAAGAACAGCTAATACGTGAAGCAGATGAATTTTTATATTTTTACAAAAGCCGCAAGGCCCGGAGAAACCGGATGCCTTGCGGCTTTTGCTGTAGTACCCTTGTAAATGCTCAGTGCTCAGCTACTTCACCGGAATCTAGCTGCAGTAAATATTGCAAAAGCGTACGCACCATCACACCTGTTGCTCCCTTGGGATTAACTCCGCGTTCCTTGGAGAGAAATGCCGTTCCGGCGATGTCCAGGTGAATCCAGGGCAGCCCTTCAGCGAATTCACCAATGAACAGCCCTGCCGTTGTAGCACCGCCGTATCTCCCCGCAGTATTGCGGATATCCGCTACCTCGCTTCTCAGCATCTCGTGAAACTCAGGATATACCGGCAACTGCCATACTCTCTCTCCAGAGCGCCTGGAGGCCGCCATGAACGTCTCCATAAACAGCTCATTGTTGGTAACAGCTCCGGTTGCTATATCCCCCAGAGTAGACAACACAGCGGCTGTCAGCGTTGCCACATCAATAATTCGTTCGGCCCCCCAATCCAGGGCATAAGTAAGCGCATCACCAAGCACAATCCGGCCTTCGGCATCGGTATTCAATATTTCTATGGTTCTGCCGCTTAACGAGGTGACAATATCTCCAGGCTTGAAGGCATTGGCAGCAGGCATATTTTCGGCGGAAGGAATCACCATCACGACATTGATCCGCGGCCGCAAGGTGCCCAGAGCCTCCATGACTCCAAGCACAGCCGCCGCACCGCCCATATCACTGATCATGTTCTCCATGCCCGGCGCTCTTTTCAGAGAAATCCCGCCTGTATCGAAGGTTATCCCTTTGCCAACAATTCCGGTAACGTTCTCCCACTGGCCCGTTCCCTGATAACGAATCACGATCATCCTTGGGGGATGAATACTCCCTTTGCCGACAGCCAGCAAGCCGCCCATACCCTTTTGTTCAATTTCCCGCTCGTCCAGCACCTCCGCCGGAAATCCATGACGCTCAGCAATCTCAATAGCTGCGGCGGCAAGCGCTGAAGGCGTGAGCTGATTGCCGGGAAGATTGGTGAGGTTACGGGCCAAATTCGTGGCTTCGCCAAACGTCAGTCCACGCATGATCCCTTGGTTCCAGTCTGCTGTCTCAGCCGCTGCTGCTGTTCGCTCCATATGAAGTACAACGGTTTCCAGGCCAGTGTAGAGAAGCTGCCCCCGCTTATAGTGTGTTCGCCGGTACGCACCCAGAACGAGCCCCTCCGTGAGTGCTTGCGCGGTCTCTTCAGTCCCTTCAGCCGACAACAAATTCAACCTGTCCGCAACTTGGATGATTAATTTGTCTGCCTTCAGCTTGTGGGCAGCGTGGGCAATTTGAACGGCCAGCAAGCGAAGCTCCTCCGTTCCCAGCCGCCCGCTTCCGCTTCCCGCAAGAATGACGACAGGAAATTCGGTCTGCTCTTCTGACTCTACTGGTAATACGTAAATTTGATTCAGATTGCCGTTAAAAAGTCCAGTTTTAGCTAGTTGGCCCACACTTTTCTTCCATTCCCCGGCAAGGCTTCCAGCTTCACTCTCAGCTTCTGCCACAATAATACATAGCACATCTCCCCTAAGTCCGAAAGACGGGCTGCCGCTGCTCCACTCAATGTTGATAGAAACCCCTCCCAGGCTGTTGTCATTACTTGCTCCACCCGCAATAACGCAGCAAGGCTGATCTCCCGCACCAGACGCGCATCGCAGGAATCAGCCTCTTTTGAACTTTATTATATCTCAATGTGTCAAGAATTACTGAATCAGCGGCAGGGAAATCACAAATCGTGTGCCTTCGTTAACCCTGCTGCTGACAGAAATGTAGCCCCCATGATTCTTGATGATCTTTTCGCTGACGGATAACCCCAGCCCTGTCCCATTCTCCTTCGTCGTGAAAAAAGGATTAAACAACCTGTCCAAGGTGCAAATATCCATGCCTTTGCCGTTGTCGGAAATAAAAATACGAACCTCGGCGCCTTCTCTCCGTGCTCCGACTTCGATTTTGCCGACCGAGTCATCGACCTTTTCAGTAATCGCTTCCATTGCATTTCTTATCATGTTAAGAACGACCTGCTTCATTTGTTTGATGTCGCCGGATATAATCATGTCCCCATGAAGCGGATGGAGACTGATCTCGCAGCCCTTCATCAAGGCTTCGCTTTCTGTCAGGAGAACCACCTCTTTGAGCAGCGCCGCTACCGGAATCATCGCAACCTGCGGTACCGAAGGCTTGGAGGAGGTCAGAAACTCATGAATAATATCATTCGCCCGGTCAATCTCGGCGAGTATAATCTTTGCATACTCCTCTTTGCCCAACTGATGAAGATGGGGATGCAGCAATTGAATAAATCCCCGAATCGCGGTGAGCGGATTACGAATCTCATGGGCGATTGAGGCGGATAATTTCCCGAGCATGGCCAAGCTGTCATTCTGGTAGGCCGTTTGCTCAATGAGCTTGTAGTCAGAAATTTCTTTGAAGGTGAACAAGGCGCCACCCTTCATCTGCTCTCCGCTGCATAAAGACACCTTCCAATAACGCCCGTATTCATCTACAAACTCATAGCCTGGATTGCCCAGCTTTATCATTTCATGGTATCCACGGAGCAATTGCTTCTTCTTAAAACGGCTTAACTGAATATTGGATAACAAATGAACCATAGTGCAGCCCAGGACAGAATGACGGTTCAGTTCAAGTATGCTGTACATCTGCTTGTTCATAAATGTAAGAATACCCTCTTCATCAAAAAGCATAATCCCACTGTCAATGTGTTCCAGTACATCCTCATATGTAGTGTTCATCGGTCCAGATTGAAACGTTCTTGCCGGCAAAAGCAGGCTTTCCTGATATTGGCTTATCACGATACGAAGTTCCCCCTTTACTGCAATTGACGAAGACGCTAAGCGACATCAAATTACTATGTATTTGAGTATATGACGAAGCCGCCAGAACATTCGGAAATCGTATTATTTTATCCAACCGTTTCAACTATATTCCAATCATATCCAAGAGAAGAAGACAACGCAACAAGAGAAACTGTCGAATCACAAAAATATCCATAAAATGATTCTAAAGACACACATTTTACCGAGGTAAAGCGACTTCTCGTTGCAGAAACGCTTCCGAAAACACACTCAAATTGAAAAGAGCCCCCGCGGCTGCGAAGGCTCCTATGATGTAACACTTCAGACACGCCGCCGATTAGCCCGGCAAGTCTCAAGCTTTTGGCTGCAGGCGATTACGCCGCTGACTCATTACGGCCAGACGTTTCTTCAGCTCACGTTCCCATTTAGTATCCTCGATCTGTTTGGCTACGGCCAGCAGGTCCAGTGCCATATCAATCTGGCTGCGCACAATACTCAGCGGATCTTCACTCTCCACATTGATGACATTCTCGAATATCGCTTCCTCTTCTTCCATCACGTAGTCCTGAAAGTCAACATCCGTCACGCCGTCGCCATGCGCATATTCCGCAAGGATTTCATATTCATTTTCGACCTTATAATGCACCTCTACCCGGTGGCAGACCGGACAAAAAAGCAGGGGAACATTATGGACTTGCGTGCGATAATGCTTTAGGGTTCCCTTCGTTCCAACCATACTCGCTCCACAGCAAAAGCTCATTTTTGTTCACCCTCCTCGGTAATTTACATTGTCTTCTTATTATTATATTACAAAATGGCAGCGGAGATGCCTCTCCTTAAGCTATACATGCCTACCCGCCAACAGATTTTCCGCTGGCTATGGGTGTTTTGGTGCAAAAAACCCCCTTGCCGGAAATAAATTCCGCAAGGAGGTTCTCTTAGTATATCAAGGATCGCGGCTTATGAGTCGCCGGACTTACAGGTTCTTGTCACCCGGTTTCCAGTTCATAGCGCACAGTCCGCCTGATTGCAAGGCTTGCAGTACACGCAGTGTTTCTTCCACGCTGCGGCCCACATCGTTGTGGTTAACCACTTGATATTTCAGTTCACCGTCAGGATCAATGATGAACAATCCGCGAAGTGCCACGCCTTCTTCTTCAATCAGGATGCCGTAATCGCTGGCTACCTTCTTCGTAATATCAGATGCCAGCGGGAAGTTGATCGCTCCCAGACCATTCGAATCCTTAGGTGTAGTGATCCATGCCTTGTGGCTGTGAACCGAGTCAATGCTTACGCCCAGAATCTCTGTATCAAGTGCGGTGAATTCAGATGCTGCATCGCTTAGCGCTGTAATTTCCGTAGGACATACGAATGTAAAGTCAAGCGGATAAAAGAAGAATACAAGCCATTTGCCGCGATAGTCGGACAAGCTCACCTTACCGAAATCTTTGCCGTCGCCCGTTACGGTTTCCATTGTGAAATCTGGGGCGGGTTTACCTACCAAACGTTCTGCCATTGCTTAAATCCTCCTTTAATTATGTAAGAAAAACAATTGTCAGAATTCACTTCCGGCGCAATATGCTTTTCTTGATTTGGATGAATTGGTTGCTGTCTTGCTTATGACCAAATGGTATCATCGTACAAAAATAAAGTCAATATTACACTCATTACTTTTTTATAATTATTATAAATAAGCAACTTTTTGTGAAGTTTTTTGTTTTTCTGCTTCAAAGGAGGATTGTTGTGGTTAAATTTTAGGCTTTGCGGATCGCGGCTACAATGAGATCGCCCATCTCCGATGTGCTGATGGCCTTACTCTTGTCTACGGCAATATCGCTTGTGCGGTGTCCGGCATCCAGCACCTCAGCCACAGCGGCCTCAATGGCAGCGGCAGCAGCTTCGTAGCCGAAGGTCAGACGGAACATCAGGGCAAGCGACAGAATCGTAGCGATCGGGTTGGCCAGGCCTTGTCCGGCGATGTCAGGCGCAGAGCCGTGCACCGGCTCATACAGGCCGTAGCTGCCTTCTCCCAGCGAAGCTGATGCGAGCATGCCGATTGATCCGGTGAGCATCGCCGCTTCATCACTCAGAATGTCGCCGAACATGTTCTCGGTAACAATGACATCAAAGCTCGACGGACGGCGCAGCAATTGCATGGCACAGTTGTCTACGAGCACATGCTCCAGCTCAACCTGCGGATATTCAGGGGCAATCCGGTTCACTACCTCACGCCAGAGACGGGAGGTTTCCAGAACATTTGCTTTATCGACACTTGCCAGCTTGTTGCGGCGCTTGCCGGCAATTTCAAAGGCCTGACGCACAATGCGCTCAACTTCCGCTATATTATATACGCAAGTATCCACTGCTTCTTCACCGAACTCACCCTGGCGGCGCAGCTTATCTCCGAAATAAATGCCGCCGGTCAATTCGCGCACAACCATAAGGTCTGTGCCCTCGAGCACTTCCGGCTTCAGCGTTGATGCATCCTTCAGGCAGTCAAAAACATTGGCCGGACGCAGGTTGGAGAACAGACCCAGCGCCTTGCGGATACCGAGCAGCCCGGTTTCCGGACGCAGCTCCTTCGGATTGTTGTCCCATTTCGGTCCGCCAACCGCCCCAAGCAGTACAGCATCTGCACTGCGGCAGATATCCAGCGTATCCTCCGGCAGCGGTGTTCCCCGTTCATCAATAGCGATTCCGCCAAACAGCGCCTCCTCCGTTTCAAAGGCGTAGCCGAACAGCTCTTCCGTTTTTTTCAATACTTTCAGCGTTTCTGCCACAACTTCAGGTCCGATACCGTCCCCGGCAATTACGGCGATTTTTTTGACCTCGCTCATTCCTGTCACTCCTCTGATGTTCTGCAGACTCGCAGACATAGTTCTTCTGTATATTGTTGTATCATAACCGGGCCCAAAGGACAAAGATATAGATTCTATTGAAGTGATAGCTTTTAACTATAAGCTGATAGCGATTGAATCAGAAGGTGAATGGTTCCGAATAGAAAAAGAGCCGTCAAGGAGATCATCCCCCACGGCTCTTCTGATACTGAATCAGGCTTAGTACGAATTAGCCTCACTAACTTGCGTATTCTTGCTCATAGCTGCCGAAGCCTCCTCTTCCCCAGCCGGGGCTGCGTTTTTGATAAAGAATGCGAGCAGCAAGCCCACTATCCCAATACCGACAATCACAAGATACGCATCATTAATTCCCTGGATGGTTGCATGCATGATCAGACTCTCTTTAGTAGAGTTCGCGGCTGCGCCGGAGGCCAGCATATCCTGCATATGGCTTTTTGTACTGGATGTCATCACAGTGACCAGCAAAGATGTGCCAATGGCACCGGCTACTTGCTTGATGGTGTTGGAAATGGCCGTTCCGTGCGCATTCAGGCTGGCAGGAAGCTGATTGAGGCCTGTGGTTGTGATCGGCATCAGAAACAGGGCCATTCCAAGCCGGCGTCCTGTAGACATCAATAGCAAATACGTATAGCTCGTTGAATCCGAGAGGTTGACGAACCCTAGTGTCGTTACAATCGTAATCGCCATACCGATGACAGACAGCCATTTTGCGCCAAACCGGTCGAAAAGCTTGCCCGCCACCGGCATCATAAGACCCATCAACAGCGCACCGGGCAGCATGAGCACCCCGGATTCTAAAGCCGTGTAGCCTCTGACATTCTGCAAATACAGCGGAAGCAGCATCATATCTGCATACATCACCATCGTAACTGCGATATTAATAATGGTCGTCAAGGTGAACATGTTATATTGGAATGCTCTAAGGTCGAGAAGCGGGCTTTTGGAGCGCAACTGCTGCAGCGTGAATAGGGTCAGGGCGATAACGCCTACCGCAAGTGACACTATCACTTCCGCGCTTGACCAACCCTTGCTCCCGGCTCTGCTGAAGCCATACAGTAAAGTGCCAAATCCGATGGTTGAGAGAATAACGCCCATGATGTCCAGTTTGGGAAAGATACGCTCAGTAACATTTTTCAGATAGAACTGGGCAATAGCGATAACTACAACGACAACCGGAATCATTCCTTCGAACATTGTGCGCCAGCTATAATGCTCCATGACATAACCTGCGACCGTAGGACCGATAGCCGGAGCAAAAATAATCGCCAAACCGACGATCCCCATTGCGACACCCCTTTTTTCCCGGGGGAAAATGGTCAGAATGACATTCATCAGCAGCGGCATAATAACCCCCGCACCTACCGCTTGAATCATCCGTCCTGCCAGCAGAAGCTCAAAGGAGTCAGCAAATGCTGAAAGAGCCGTACCTCCGAGGAAAACAACCATCGAAGCCTGAAACAGCTCGCGGGTTGTAAAGCGCTGCATAAGATAAGCCGTAATCGGAATAAGCACTCCGTTAACCAGCATGTAGCCTGTAGTCAGCCATTGAGCCGTGGACGCCTGAATGGAGAATTCCCCCATCAATACCGGGAGGGCAACGCTCATGATGGTCTGATTCAGAACGGCGATGAACGCCCCCAATATCAGAACAAACAATAAGGGTCCTTTCTTAATAGAACTGCTGTCAAAACCTGCTGCTGCACTCATTTTACTCAATCCTTTCACATTTCACATTCCATTTAATAAACAGAGTGTTGTATAGTTAACTAATGTAAAGGATTATAAGATCTTCACTCCGGCAGTGCAATCAACAGTATTTTGCGAAATGTTTATTAGTTTACAGGAATCAACAATTCGTGGTTTATCAGAAACTTAAACGACACTTTGGTGGAATTTGTAGTGTACATTTTAATTTGGAAGGATTAGGTTCCCATGTCAAAACCTTTGCCAAGAACAGACCCGCGCGTATTGCGCACACGTAAATTAATTCAGGATGCTTTTGTCGAGCTGCTGCAAGAAACGGATATGGAAAAAATCACGGTCAATCGTATCGCAGAACGCGCTACCATCAATCGTGTCACCTTCTATCTTCATTACAAGGACATCCCTGACATGCTGGAAAAGATGGCAGATGAAATGATCAGCGACTTCACCGCCCTTCTGGACAAAACTCCAGATCATTCCCCGTCCAAAGAAAGGCATTGGGCCATATTAGTTCAAATCCTCGAAAGAATTGCGGAGCGTTCAAACCTCTATAAAGCTCTGCTCGGTTCAAGACGGCTGCCGGTATTTACTGAACGCCTCGTTCTTCTGATCATTGATTTTATCAAGAAGGAAGTGCTGAGCCAAAGCTCCCCGTCCGGTCAATCGCATGCCAATGTTCCGGCGGATATCCTTGCTTGGTACAGTTCTACCGCCTTCATCGGTACAATTGTTTTCTGGCTTCGCAACGATATGCCCTATACCCCGTCCTATCTTGTCAATCAATTGTCGTTATTGGCTCCATTTGCCTCAGGTTCGTCAAGCCCTTAGAGCGAAACCGCCTCCGCTGATTTGCTCTTGTTTCTTCAGTTGTTTACAATTAGTATGCAATAGTTAATTAAAGGAAAGACCATTACAATTAGAGGAGTGATTGTGAGGTGCAATACGCAAAGCTTGGCAAATCCGGTATGAAGGTCAGCCGTCTCTGTCTGGGTACGATGAATTTCGGCCCGATTACAGACGAGAAAGAAGCCTTCCGCATTATGGACACTGCGCTGGAGGCTGGAATCAATTTTTTTGATACCGCTAACATCTACGGCTGGGGAGAACACTCCGGGCTCACGGAGACGATTATCGGCCGCTGGTTCAAGCAAGGCGGCGGACGGCGGGAAAAGGTTGTGCTGGCCACCAAGGTCTACGGTGCCATGAGCGATAAGCTTGACGGCCCCAATGACGAGCGCGGCCTCTCCTCCTATATCATCCGCCGCCATCTGGAGGGCTCGCTGCAGCGGCTGCAGACCGACCATATCGAGCTGTATCAGATGCACCATGTAGACCGCAGCGTCTCCTGGGACGAGCTGTGGGGCGCCTTTGAGCTTGCCGTCAGCCAAGGCAAGATCGGCTATGTCGGGTCCAGCAACTTCGCCGGCTGGGATATCGCCGTCGCGCAGCAGGAGGCCAAAGCCCGCGGGTTCCTTGGACTCGTATCGGAGCAGCATAAATACAGTCTGACCTGCCGTCTGCCTGAGCTGGAGGTGCTGCCTGCTTCCCAGAATCTCGGGCTTGGGGTTATTCCCTGGAGTCCGCTCGACGGAGGACTGCTTGGCCGCAACGCGCTCAAGAAAATCGAAGGCAGCCGCAGCGGCGGCAATGCTGAGCGCGTAGAGAAGTATAAGAGCCAGCTTGAGGCATTTGCTGAGCTCTGCCTTGAGCTTGGCGAGCCGCAGGATAATGTCGCCCTCGCCTGGCTGCTGGCGAACCCGGCCGTGACCGCGCCGATTATCGGACCGCGCACGCTGGAGCAGTTCGAAAGCGCGCTGCGCAGCCTTGAGGTCGTTCTCGACGAATCCGTGCTGAAGCGCCTGGATGAAATCTTCCCCGGACCGGGCGGCGCAGCCCCGAATGCCTACGCCTGGTAAGATCAGCGTAAAGCCCGGCGAAGCCGAGTGCCAAACCCACGCCTCTAGTAGGCAGCTATAGTCAAAAAAAGAGCAGTACCCCCGGCACATTATTTGCTGGGGGTACTGCTCTTGATTATTGCGCTGTGTCCACAGTTACAGATCCGTTGCTGCTGGACAATGTAACGTTATGTGTTCCACTGCCAAGGACTACCGTTCCGTGACTGCTGTCGTCTCCACTTCCGTCCCAGTTGACATTGCCCTTCAGCGAGCCGTTGCTGGTATCGGCAGTGATCTTGGCATCCGTTGCTGCCGGAACGCCTACAATAATCTTGCCATTGCTGGAAGAACAATCCCAATCGCCTGTAATCGGCGAGTTGATTGTGATTCTGCCGTTGCTGCTCTTGGCTGTAACCGGGCCGTCGATATTACTCAGATTAAGGGCACCGTTGGAGCTGACTAGCTTCACTTCACCCTGTAAATTCTGTACGGTCAGTGCGCCGTTGCTGGTATGCGCATTTACACCGCCGGCCACATCGTGAATGTCCAGCTTTCCGTTGCTGGTGTCAACTTCAATACCGGATTGCAGCTTTCCCGCTTCTATGGAACCGTCGCTCGTATGGACCTCGACTTCCAGATTCCGGGGAAGGCTGACATTCAGATAAGGGTCCTTGAAATTGAATCCAATACGGATACCGGCAAGCCAGCCCATGTCTCCCTGTAGCTCCATGATCAGCGTATCTCCCTGAGGCGTCACTTTCCATTTCTGCGCAAGTGCATCTGTGGCTTCTCTCTCCGAGCTTCCCGGCAGTTCCAGCTTGCCTTCATACTCTAGCGAGCTGCCTTCCACCCCTTCAATTTTGACCTTTCCGGCCGGCAGTTCAATTCTTACTTTCTTGATCTCCGTCTTCACGTCTACTGTTCCATTAACGGGAACAAGCTGTGTCTTGCCGAAAAGTCCGCTTAGCGAGCCGCCGGCCACAGCCGACTGGGCTCCACTGGCAATAACCAGTACAATAATCAGAACGATGGCCCAGCCGCTTACACGGGTTTTGGCATCCGATTTGATGAAGAGCCTCAGCAGCATTTCCACTCCAAAAAGAATAAGCAGCGCGGGCCAAATATAATTCAGCGCCTGGTAGGTAATTACATCAAACTGGGCCAGTACAATAATGACGCCCAGTGCGATGCAGCCCAAAGCTGCGGTAAAGCTGCCGATTTTCCATCTCCCCATGGATAATTCCCCATTTCTCTATACTTTTGAATTTTTCTTCAGCATTCTCAGCCCGTAGCCAATCAAGGCCAGTGCCAGCAGAATGGAGCCGATATTCATTTCGGTAAGCAGCTCCCAGAGCCCCGGGAAGGTGGTAACAATAAGCAGCAGAATTCCCGCACCTACACAGCCGAAACCAACCCAGACCGGACTCACTTCCTCATTCGGATAAGCCGGAGCCGAGGGTATCCCCATGCTCCACGGCGCTCCGAAGCTGTCCGGATGGAACATCATCCGTTCGTGCTCTTCGGCAGATAATTTCATCCAGGCTGCTTTCTGCAGGGCATCAAATAATTGATAGAACCACAACGCTGCCAGCACAAATGGAAATACCGCAGGCATGGAAGGAATCAATATAATACAGAGCGATGCTCCCAGCATATACTCAAGTCCCATTTTTTTGAACCCCAGATACATATGGCCAAGTCCTGGAATAATGGCCAGAAAAAAGGTAAGCCAGCGTCTTTTCTTAATCATATAATATCCTCCTATTTGAAAGTACTTTTACTTTTTCGCTCCGCTATGGTCCAGCCAGGCGCTGACTGAAGTAGACATATGCCCGTTAATCTCGGTAATTCCGTATGCCATATCTTTGAACACACCAAGCTGCAGCAGGATGAGAGTCAGACCAACCGCGACTCCATAGTGTACCCATGAGGTTCTCGGAGCTGTGCGGCGTCTAGCCATTGTGGCTCTAACCGCACGTTCCCGGCGTCCCGTCTCAAGCTGCTCAATATGAGCCATCACACCCGCAGTAATATCAGGATAGTCCTGTGCGAGCCCAGGCTTCTGATCTATCTCCATTTCATTCCATAATGCCGCCATTTCTCTGGCTTCCTCCAGCCACTGCGCGCAGTCCTGGCAAGACTCGATGTGCAGGCGGATTCTCAGCTCCACCTCGGGAGACAACAAACCGTCAATATAGTGCGGCATCCATTCTTTTACTGTTGCACAATTCATCGCCAATCCTCCCCGCTTTTGCGCATCATCTGCCTGGCCCGATAAAGCTGTGATTCCACCGTTTTTACTGATACACCTTTCTGGTCGGCAATTTCCTGATAAGAGTGACGCTGAAAATAATACATCTGCACGACCGACCGGTACGGCTCCGTGAGATTATTTAGATTCTCGCCAAGCGCCTCGGATGCTTCCTTGCGAAGCAGGGCATGCTCAGGCGTTTGCGATGTCACCCAGTCGTTCTCGGTATAATCTGCCGTACTGCGGTGCCGCCATTCCCTGTCATTGGCCCGTTTCCAGTCCAGACACGTCCGGTAAGCGATCCGGTACAGCCAGGTAGAGAACGAAGATTGCCCTCTGAAGGAAGGGAGCGCCTTGTAAGCTTTGATAAAAACCTCCTGGGCCATATCCTTGGCTGACTCGGCTTCTCCTGTAATTTTAATGCATACCCGGTACACCATGCCTTGATAACGTGCCACCAAATGCCCAAAGGCCTGATGCTCTCCGTTCAGCACAACAGATATCCATTCTGTCTCTTCCAAGTTGTTCTCCCCTCCTTCAGCTTCATAACGTTAGACGCCGGATAGCAGACATCCCCTGCAGAGAATATAATAAATTTTTGAGCCGGCCAAAAAGCCCTCTCCCCCTATATCCTACAGCAGGTTCCACCACGATAGAAGGAAAACAAAAGTTTATGTCGAAATTAGCTAACATTAATCCTTAAAGAAATGGTGAGATTATAATGATTCAAGCGATGCTTGTGGATGATGAACGGCTTGCTCTCATGAAATTGAAACTGATGCTGGAAGAATGGTCAACAGTAGAAGTAATTGCCACTTATACCGATCCGGCCGAAGCTGTCACTGCAGCGGCAAGCCTGGCGCCTGATGTTATTTTTCTGGACATTGATATGCCCGAAATGAATGGGATACAGGCGGCGGAGATCATGCAACGTGAGTACCCCCGGGCAAGCATTGTATTCGTTACCGCCTATAATAGCTATGCCGTGGAGGCCTTCGAGCTATACGCCCTTGACTATGTTCTAAAGCCGGCGCGGCGGGACCGGCTGCTCAAGACCATTCAGCGGCTGGAAGAACGATTGAGTCAGGAGCAGCGTCTCACCATGAAACCTGCGAATGAGATTATGATCCGCTGCTTTCAGTCCCTGCGCTTTGAGCGCGGCGGCCAGCCGCTGCCGGCTATCCGCTGGCGTACCTCCAAGGCTCAGGAATTATTCGCGTATTTATTTCATAACCGCAACCGTTTTGTCAGTAAGGACAGCTTAATTGAGCTGCTCTGGCCGAATACCAACCTCAAAAAAGCCTCAACACACCTATATACAACTGTGTACCAGGTACGTCAGTGTCTGAAGCAAGCAGAGATTGAGCTGCAGATCAGCAATGTCAGCGGCGGCGAGGGGTACACCCTTGAGACGGGAAACCTGCTCATCGACAGCTCCGAATGGGAGAAAAGCATCCTTGCCCAGAATGCGATAAACCCGATGAACTATGAGGATCATCAGCGTTTATTTGATTTCTACTCCGGAGACTATTTAAGCGATTACGATTATCTGTGGGCGGAGAGTGAACGCCAGCGCCTGCGGACCATTTGGCTCCATCATGCGATGGGGATCGCAGAATTCTATGTGGACAGCGGAAAAATTGCCGAAGCGGTAACCGTGTACCAGCGGATCGTGCAGCTACAGCCTTATTTTGAGCAGGGGTACTTGGGCCTTATGAAGGTATACGACAGCATTGGAGAGCGTTCGGCGGTTGAAGACCAATATCATATTCTCACGGAACTCCTAAACCAGGAGCTCAGCATTGAGCTGCCGGCTAATATTAGAACCTGGTATGAGAATTGGAAAGCCTATAACATGAAGAGCCTATAAGATATTCATGAATAAAAAAATAAATGCCAAAGACACCCGAACTGCACGGAATGTCTTTGGCATTTTTTAATATTGGTGATCTGCTGCTTCTACATGATTTTTTTTAAGTTCATCTTAATATTTTGCACACGGCTACTCCTGCTTATCGCGTGATTTAAATCTTCTCGCCAGAATAGCTCCCAGAATAATAAGTCCGCCGCCTGTTAAGTACAGCGGGAGAGGGCTCTCTTCTCCGGTCTGGGGAAGCTTGCCGGGCAAACCATCGTCCGTAGTATCGGTTACCGTACCTTTCGGCACTTCATCGACATCCACTTCAATGACTACCTCTTCCTCATTCCCGTCCTCATCCGTCACGATAATTGTAAATTTGTCTTTTCCCGTATATCCCGGCTCCGGAGTATACTTCCATTTGCCATCCGGCGTAATAGTTACCTTACCATGAGCAGGATCATTACCGATGCTTGGAATACCGCCAAGCGGGATCTCACCTTCGATCGGAATATCCTGAAGCGTAGTAGCCGATGTAGCCTGCGGAGCGGCCGGCGTACTGGTTGCCGTTGGCGTCTGTACCGGCGTTGCGGTTGGTGATGCAGACGGCGATGTGCTTGGCGTAATGGTCGTCGTTGGCGTCGCTGTTGCTGATGGTGCAGGCGTAACAATGACCCCTGGTATCGTCGAAGTCACCGGTGCCGGTGTAGAATAATCAGGCACTGGAGTCGGCGTTGGTGTCGCTGTTGGTGTTGGTGTTGCTGTTGGTACTGTTGTTGGTGTCGCTGTTGGTACCTCTGTTGGTACTGTTGTTGGTGTCGCTGTTGGTACCGCTGTTGGTGTTGCCGTTGGTACCGCTGTTGGTACCGCTGTTGGTGTTGCTGTAGGTACCACTATTGGTGTTGCTGTAGGTACCGCTGTTGGTGTTACCGTCGGTGTTGCCGATGGTGCTAATGTCGCTGTTGGTGCTACTGTCGGTGTTGGTGTTGGTGGTGTCATTGTTGGTGATGCCATCGGTGTTGCTGTTGGAGTCGGTGATGCTGTCGGCGTTGCCGTTGCAAGCTTTTGGTTAGGCACAGTCAAGGTTGTTGCTGCTGTCGAGCCAAACGTCACAGGTATTTTGGCAGAATTAACAACATATCCGGTAGGAGCGGCTATCTCCTGCAGTACATAGCTTCCCGGCCACAGGTTTTTAAACACAGCTTGTCCTGCTGCATCCGTTGTAAGTGTACTAAAGAGCACTTCGGTAGAACCGGATTTCCGGTAGAGCGCAAAGGTTGCCCCGCTAAGCAGTGAATGATCTGCCGCATCCTCTTTTACAACGTTCAATGTTTTTCTGGTGCCTTCTCCCACCCCGTCCGCTGTAGAGAGGGCAACGATAATATCCTTAGAGCTTTGCTTGGTAATCGTAGCAGAGTTCTCTCCGCTCAATTTCACACTGTTGGACACTTTATCATTATTATTGGCTACAATCAGTGATTCGTACTCCAAAATGTAGGCTTTCTCAATAGGTGTCTTGAAGCTAAGCACAAACTGCTGTTTGCCCGTATCCTCATTGGTGCTGATTACGAGATCGTAGTCCGTTCCCTTGCTCAGGGGGGTTGTTACTTTGGTGATGTCGCCAGCCGCATTGACTGTAGTCGGATATAGCTTGAACGAATCAGCCACCAAAATTTGATTGTCGCTTGGATCATCCGTCAGAACAGCTTTTTCTACATACGACAGGCTGTAGTTGATGTTAACGGACCATTTAATCTTAGTATTGCTCTGTGTTCCGCTTTTCGAGACGAATTCATTAGCCTTTGGTATAGTCAGCGAGGCAGTCAAATTCTGAGATTCCTTGTCGCCTTCGCTGTACAGGTTCGCAGTATTGTAAATTGTCGGACTATCGACTAGCTCCCCTTGCAGGCTTGTTTTGAAAATAACATAGTAGGCCTTGCTGATTGCATTTTTGAACTGTACTTCGAGCAGCTTGCTGCTGTCGGTATACGTTACGGTATAGTCTGTACCAAGTGCAAGCTTGGTGGAGCTTTTGGTGGAATTCCCGTCTTTGCCGACATTCAGTTCATAGACCTCTACCGAACCCGGAATGTATTTCTGCTGGTCAGTGAGGGTATCTGTTACTTTTGCGCTGGCAAGCGGGTTGCGGTTGTAATTGATCCCGATCGTCCAGGTAATTTCCTTGCTCACCGCATTGTACGCACCGCTCTTGAATCCGTTAGCCTTTTCCGAAGGGTTCGGATTAAAGGTGGCCGTATCGGTCTTCGTATTCACAGTGGTCGAGCCGGGATCTTTCCATTCAATTGCAGCTTTATTCTCAAACTGGGCTGCCGTAGTCAACCAATTGTAGTCAAGCCATTTGTTATCGAAGTAGGTCTCGTATGTTATGGTGTAAGGTCCGGTAATCTGCGAGTCGAATTTCACGTCAAACCCGGTGGACTCGTTCTGATTCTCAATCGTGAAGCCCGAAGTAATCGTGCTTCCGCCCTTCTTAACGACAATAGTGCCTGGAACAATCTTTAATCCCTTATGGGTAAAGACATCCTTAACGACTACCTCATTCATCGGGTAGCTGTCGCCATTGATGGACACGGACCACTTTACAGTTTTCAAGGCATAGTTATAGTCAGCAACACTTTTATTGATGATCACCTGACTGATATCGCGTGTTGCTGAAGTGCTTGCCGTGCCCGATGTAACCGAGTTGCTAATCGTCTCATTGTTCAATACACGATTGATGGCTTTCGTCTGGTATTTAATTTTATAGGCGCTGCTGATATCGCCGTTGAACTTCAGTTCAAAACCGTTCTTGCCGCTAACCGGAACTGAAGGTAGATCCAGCGTATAATTGCTCACCGCAGTGGGATCTGCAACGCCTGCAGAGTTACTCACGAAGCTCACCGGGAACACCTGCAGAGAGCCTGCTACCAGCTCTTGAGTGTCGTTGAAATAATCCTTCAGCACGGCATCAGCCTGAGCGACGGTTGCCTCATTGTAGTTATAATTAATCTCCCAATACGTAACCTGTGTTGCGGATTTGTAGTCACTGGAAACTTTCTTCAAAGGCGTACCGTTGCTGACGTTAACTGTTGCCGACGCCGTCGTTGACGCCAGCCCGGTGCCGCTGAAGGACGCATTATTGGTGAAGCTTGTCTTGGTGGTATCGGTGATATTCGTAGTATATTGAATCCGGTAAGCTCCAGTGATAGGGGAATCATTAAAAGCAACGTTCAGCTTCCCCCCCGAGGTTCCAGCCACATAACGGGAAGAAGCGATTTCCGCCCCCTGGGTGACTGATCCGTCCAGCTTCACATTAAGCTCATATACCTTTACATCCAGCGGACTCACTAATGTCAGCCCTGCCGGAATCGTATCGGTTACACTCGCGCCATAGACATTCGACAGAACCTTATTCACGTCCACGGTCCAAGCTATTTGCTTGGCGTTGAGGTTGTTCGCGTTGGAGCCGACTGCTTTGCCGCTTTTGCCAATTGTCGAGGGGACATCAGGAATAAATTGAAGCGTTACTGTCTGGTTGCCTCCGTCAATCGGGAATACGATATGCTGCACTGTCGTTTCCGTAAAGCTGGCTTTATCGAATTTCGTGCTGATGGTAAAAGATCCATGCACTCCAAAAAATGTGTCAGTGTCATTGTCATCGCCAAAGGTCATCACAACCTTGTTGGGACTGCCCTTCAGCACATCAAAATGGCCCAGTGTAATGCCGTCCGACTTGAGCGGAGTATTCATGATGTCACTGGCGAGCACAAAGTTATTGGGCAGATCAAAGCTATATGTAGCTCCGCCATGATACGTGTCATCCGGGAGCGCCCAGTCATAGCTCAGTTTAACCTCGGCTCCCTGCTTGTAGACCACATCCGTTACGGGAACACCGTTATCATAAACGGCCATGGTTACACTGGTAATGATATGATCAGTGATCTGTGTGGGTGCTGCATTAACCTCTGTGTTGAAGCCAAACCCATAAGCACCTTGTACGATTAGTATGAGTAAACTAAGTATGACTGCTAATCTCTTTTTCAACATCGTTTTACAATATGCCTCCCTTTCTTTAGTTCAAATATTTGTACCAGCAACTGTAACTGTACTCTCACCGAATGAACAATTTCTGAACAGACATGAAAAAAGCTGCCCAAACCGTAGATTGACTCTACAGTCTGGACAGCTTCTATGGATTTTTTAGTTTTAGTAAAGAAGGGCTTTACAGGCTCGCGTGATCGTGCTGTGCAAAGGATTTACGCTTCTCCAGCAGCTTGTTCAGCGCATCCAGGTAGGCTCTTGCGCTTGCCTCCAGAATATCGGTGCTGAGACCACGTCCCTGTGCGGCAACCCCTCCCTGAGACAATACGACATGAACCTCGCCCTGTGCGTCTTTGCCCCGGCTTACCGCCTTGATCGAATAATCTCCCAGCGTAACTTCCTCGCCGGTTGCCTGGTCAATAGCGTTGTAGATCGCATCCACTGAGCCATTGCCTTCGGCAACCGCAACAATCGGCTGCGGCTCCTGCCCCTGAATAATTACCTTAGCCGTTGGCGTAGCTTCATTGCCATATGTCACATAAATCGTCTGCAGACTGAAAATTTCCGGCGTATCAATCAAACGCGCTTCCAGCAGTGCCAGTATATCCTCATCGGAGACTTCCTTCTTCTTATCCGCCAGATCCTTGAATTTTGCAAAAGCAACATTCAATTCGTCCTCGGCAAGTTCATAACCCAGATCACTGAGCTTGTCGCGGAACGCATGGCGGCCGGAATGCTTGCCGAGCACCAGCTTGCTCTCCTTAAGTCCAATCGTTTCCGGTGTCATGATCTCGTAGGTCGTTTTCTCCTTCAGCATTCCATCCTGGTGAATCCCCGACTCATGGGCAAAAGCATTTGCCCCAACAATCGCCTTGTTGCCGGGGACGACCATCCCGGTCAGCTTGCTGACCAGACGGCTGGTACGGGAGATTTCAGACAATACCAGCGAGGTTTTCGCACCAAAAAATTCACTGCGCGTCTCCAGAGCCATCGCTACCTCTTCGATAGCGGTATTGCCGGCACGTTCGCCGATGCCATTGATTGTACCTTCAATCTGATCAGCACCATTCTGAATCGCGGCAAGCGTATTGGCGGTAGCCATACCCAAGTCATTATGACAGTGTGCGCTAAGCTGCACCTTCTCAATGTCTGGTACGGTGTCTTTGAGGAACTTGAAGATCGCTCCATATTCCGCAGGGTTCAGGTAGCCCACAGTATCCGGGATATTGACTACATTTGCGCCTTCACGGATTGCCATCGCCACCATTTCGGCCATGAAATCACGTTCTGTACGGCCGGCATCCTCAAGTGAGAATTCCAGCTTAGAGAAATACTTCTTGGCATAGCGGATCGCTGCCTGCGCGGTTTCCAGCACTTCGGCCTTTTCCATCCGCAGCTTATGCTGCCGGTGAATCGGTGAAGTCGCCAGGAACAGATGAATGCAAGGGTCCTGCGCCCCCTTCAGCGCTTCACGCACCGCGTCGATATCACTCTCTCTTGAACGGGAAAGACCGATCAGCGTGACGTTCTTCACGGCTCTAGCTACTGCATTTACCGCAGCCAAATCCCCCGGCGAAGCCGCAGGAAATCCTGCTTCCATCCGGTCAATTCCCAGCTTCTCGAGCTGGTATGCGATTTCTACCTTCTCGCGTGTGTTCAGATTCACACCCGGCGACTGCTCTCCGTCACGCAACGTCGTGTCGAACACATATATTTTCCGCAAGCTGAGCACCTCCTGAAAAGATTGTCCCTAAACCCTCAAATGCGGCCCGCAAAATTAGGGCCGCATCTGAGAATCACACTATAATACATTCATTCTCTCAAGGATATGAGACTATTTTTTGATCCAATGCATCATTTCACGCAGTTGGCTGCCCACTACTTCAACCGGATGAGCGGCTTCATTACGGCGTGTAGCAGTCAGGAAGGCACGGCCCGATTGATTCTCAAGGATAAAGTCACGAGCAAATTTACCTTGTTGAATATCGCTGAGGACTGCCTTCATTGCTTTTTTGGTTTCATCAGTAATGATACGCGGTCCAGTTACATAATCACCGTACTCCGCAGTGTTACTGATGGAGTCGCGCATTGTTGCAAGTCCTCCTTCATAGATCAGGTCAACAATCAGCTTCATTTCATGCAAGCACTCGAAGTATGCCATCTCAGGAGCATAACCTGCTTCTGTAAGTGTCTCGAAGCCGGCTTTGATCAGCGCGGATACACCACCGCAAAGCACGGCCTGCTCGCCGAACAGATCAGTTTCAGTTTCTTCACGGAACGAGGTTTCAATAACCCCTGCGCGGGTACAGCCAATGCCTTTGGCATAAGCAAGACCGATAGCTTGAGCATTGCCGGTTGCATCCTGTTCGATTGCGATCAGGCCGGGAACGCCGAAGCCTTCAACATAAGTACGGCGAACCATGTGACCCGGAGATTTAGGGGCTACCAGCAGCACGTCCGCATCCTTAGGGGCAACGATTTGTCCAAAATGCACGTTGAAGCCGTGGGAGAACATCAGCGCCGCGCCTTTTTTGAGGTTCGGTTCGATCTCATTTTTATATACGGATGCCTGTGTTTCGTCCGGCATCAGAATTTGCACTACATCTGCACGGGATACTGCTTCGGCTACAGGCAATACTTCAAAGCCGTCATTCTTGGCGGTTTCGAACGATTTGCCTTCACGAAGGCCGATGACAACTTGAAGACCGCTGTCACGCAGGTTCTGTGCCTGGGCATGCCCTTGGCTGCCGTACCCGATTACTGCAATTGTCTTTCCTTTTAATACACTGAGTTCTGCATCCTGTTCATAGTACGTTGTCACTGCCATTGTCAATATCCTCCTTTAATTTGGGACCCATCGTAAAGAGCGGGTGCTTCAAGAGAGCCGGCAAGCATGTATTGGGATTCGGGCTGCTCCTCAAGCCCCCGCTCTTTCGCGGGAATTACCATGCCATGATCTTATCAAATTAATGCAAACCAGCAGCAATCCGTTAAAGCCGTAAAATATAACGATTAGGCGTTGCCGCGAATCATTGCCGTAACCCCTGTGCGTGAGAGCTCTTTAATGCCGTATGGCTTGAGCAGTTCAATCATCGCATCAATCTTCTGAGTATCTCCAACCACCTGCACCAGAAGGCTGGTTGAGCCGATATCCACGACTGACGCGCGGAAGGTTTCCACAACACCCATAATTTCCGGCCGTTCCGCCGGTTCAGCTTTGACTTTGATCAAAGCCAGCTCCCGCGCAACCATTGGCTTGGAGCCGAGATCCACGACCTTGATTACATCAATCAGCTTGTAGAGCTGCTTCTCAATCTGCTCCAGCGTATGCTGGTCGCCCAGCGTAACGATTACCATACGGGACAGCCCGGCCTCCTCGGACTGACCGACGGTAATGCTCTCAATATTGAAGCCCCGGCGGCCGAACAGGCCGGAAACCCGCTGCAGCACACCCGGCTGGTCATTCACAAGCACTGAAATCGTATGCCTCATCACTGTCATTCATCCCCCATTAGCATTTGATCAATGGTTGACCCTTGAGTTACCATCGGGTAGACATTTTCGTCTTTGGGAACAACGAATTCTACCAGAACGGGTCCCGGCGTTTCCAGTGCTTCTTTCCACGCTGCGCCAGCTTCTTCTTTATTCGTTGCCCGCAGTCCTTTTACCCCATAAGCCTCAGCCAGCTTGACAAAATCCGGGCTGCCTCCGAGATCGGTGTAGCTGTAGCGCTTCTCATAAATGAGATTCTGCCACTGCCGGACCATACCCAAAACCTGGTTGTTGATGACAACAATTTTGACTGGTATGTTGTTGATCGCACAGATGGCAAGCTCCTGGGAACACATCTGGATGCCTCCGTCTCCGTTGATGGATACAACCAGCCGCTCCGGCTTCGCCATTTGCGCTCCGATGGCCGAAGGGAATCCAAAACCCATGGTTCCGAGTCCCCCGGAAGTAATCCATGAGCGGGGATGATTGAACTGATAATATTGCGCAGTCCACATCTGATGCTGGCCTACATCCGTAGTAACAATCGCCTCACCCTTAGTGGTGTCATTGATCATTTGAATAACCCATTGCGGCTTCAGCTCAGTCTCCGAATCATTGTAACGCAGCGGGTAATTCCGCTTCCACTCTGCAATCCGGCTTCTCCATGCATCGGCATTGCCAGCCCGGCTCACATCAGGAATCAGCATTTCAAGTACCGTCTTCACATCGCCAACAATCGGAATATCAGGCGATACATTTTTACCGATTTCCGCCGGATCAATATCAATGTGGACAATTTTGGCTTTTGGCGCGAAGCCGTCCAGCTTGCCGGTCACACGGTCGTCGAACCGGGCGCCGATATTAATCAGCAGATCACATTGCTGGATCGCATTGTTGGCGGTATAGGTCCCGTGCATGCCGGGCATTCCCATCCACAGCTCATCCGCGCTCGGATAACAGCCCAGTCCCAGCAAGGTTGTGGTGATTGGAATTTCAGTGCGCTTCACGAATTCGTGCATCGCTTCATGAGCTCCTGAATAAATGACGCCCCCGCCCGCAAGAATGATTGGACGCTCCGCTTCGGCAATGGCACGAACCAGCTTGTCGAGCTGTAGCTTGTTCGGCACGGTGCGCGGATTGTAGCCGCGAAGATTGACGCCTTGCTGCTGTGCCGGTGCGAACAAGGTTTGTGCCGCCGATACATCCTTTGGAATATCTATGAGCACTGGACCCTTGCGTCCAGTATTCGCGATATGGAAGGCTTCATGAATAATGCGCGGCAGGTCTTCAACATCGCGTACAAGATAGCTATGCTTCGTAATCGGCATCGTTATCCCTGTAATATCCGCTTCCTGAAACGCATCGGTACCGATCAGGCTGGAAAACACGTTCCCGGTGATTACAACCAGCGGAACGGAATCCATGAAAGCGGTGGCGATGCCCGTTACCAGGTTTGTTGCCCCCGGGCCCGAGGTTGCGATGCACACGCCCGCTTTGCCGCTTGCTCTGGCGTAGCCGTCAGCCGCATGAATGGCGCCTTGCTCATGCCGTGTCAGAATATGCTTGAAATCGTCGAAGCCATGAAGAGCGTCATAGATGTACAATACCGCTCCACCGGGATATCCGAATACCGTATCTACACCTTCCAGCACCAGACTGCGCAGCAGGACTTCGGAACCGGTAATCACCTCCGGCTTCTTCCATTTCTCACGTAACTGCTCTGTAGACCGCACTTCAGGTATTTGCGCGCTCATCAGTATTCCTCCCTTCGATAGTTAACATTCATTATGCAAATGACAGACCGTCTTTTATACAACAATTAAGGTTCTTACAACAAAAAAACCTTTCGCCTCCCACGCGCAGAAGACAAGCGCGTGAGGGACGAAAGGTTGATCTTCCGTGGTACCACCCATGTTTGCATTACATCTCACGATGCAATGCCTTATCAGGTAACAAAAATCCATCGATGTAGGCAGGGCCCAAATCTTTGTAACCTGAAGTCCCTAACGCGGACCAAACGATTCCCCCTAATAATTCCACCACTCTTGCCGATGGACCTTTCAGGAAAACAGCTCCGAGGTGAGCTCGTATATAAGGGATTCTGGTGGAGGTTGCAGCAATTCCTCTCACTCTCTGAGCAAAAGAGCCCTTAAAACTTCGTCCTCATCATTGCCGATGCATGTATGTTCGATAAAATGTTTAGACACATTATATGATTCCTCACACGGTTAGTCAATACCCTCTTTTCCGAGACTGTCACAAAAACATGTTCTATTTTTACCGGAACGCCCACACCACTGCGGGCATATGATGTACGACAATGCGTGGAGGGGGCGCTTTTATGATTCGTTACCGCAGACCCAAGCAGGATGACACCGTCATTCTTGATTTAATTGAAAAGCAACTGGTGCCATTGTCGCATCTTCCGCAGACCGTGATCAACCAGGTCCGAAAAGATCTGCCCCGGCGGCTGGGGCAAGGGGTTACTCTTGTAGCTTGTCCCGATTATGAGAGCGATCCGCTCGGGTTTGTCCACTTCATGCTGCACGGTGATTTGCTGTATATAGATATGCTGGCTGTTACCCCATCTGCAAGGCGAAAACGCTGGGGGAATTTACTCATGGACCGGGCGGAACGGTTTGCACTATCACGCGGATGCCTGAGAGCCAAAGTATCGGTGGATTCCGGGAATGTCCCGGGCATTTCCTTTTATCAAAAATTGGGCTACAGCGTAGCCCGTTATCAGCCGCAAAACTATTGCTATGAATTTGAAAAACAGTTGGCCAGCAGATTCAGAGCCTAAAAGAAGCCAATCGGCGGAACACCAGGACCAGGCCCGTAAGGCCCGTAAGGTCCGTAAGGTCCAGGAACAGGGCCAGGTCCATAACCACCATAAGGGACGCCCGGATAACCAAAGCCTCCTTGAGCATAAGGAGCCGTACCAATAGCCAGCAAATCAAACAGCACCAGCGGAATCAATGCCTTTGTTTGTACTTTTTTACTATTCATCTGTTTCAAAATAAGGCGATTCCCCGAAACGCGGAGCAGCTTGCCCATCACTTTGGAGCCATCCTTCTTGACTGCAACAATGTTTTTACCCACCAGCTTCATCACCTGCTTCTTCATTACCGGCTGTACCATCATTACCCCTCCTAAAATGACTTCATCTCAGAACAGTCTATTCGCAGGCATGCCTCTTCGCTTGTACGCTTGCCCTTTTGATTTCACTATATGCTGCAACAAAAAAACGCATTTCCGAAAAGACCGGAAATGCGTTTTTGCAAATTTTAGACTAAGGACTAGCGCTTACTAGGATCGTAAGGTTCACCCAATGCCTTAGGAGCCGAAGAACGGCCAACCGCACTGACCAGAACGATAATAGTCAATACATAAGGAATCATAAAGATGAATTCTTGAGGAATGTTCTTGGACCATTCGAACAATTGAACATAGTTGCGGATTGCTTGGGAAAAACCGAAGAAAACAGCCGCGCCGAAAGCGCCAAGCGGATTCCATTTCCCGAAGATCATCGCCGCAATGGCGATAAAGCCCTGACCGGAAATCGTATTATGTGCAAAAGTACCCGTTGTTGTAAGTGTAATCGTGGCTCCGCCAATACCAGCGAGCATACCGCTCAGCATGACGCCGATATATCTCATTCGTTTTACGTTGACACCCAGAGTATCCGCAGCACTCGGATGTTCGCCGACAGCGCGCAGGCGTAGCCCAAACGGGGTCTTGAAGAGCACGAAATAAATGACAATGACCAGTATAATCGCCAAGTAGGTTGTCGGATAGGAATTAAATATCCCTTCGCCGATTACCGGAATCTTGGAGAGCCCGGGAATCGCTACCTTGCTGAAGCCATCCAGCAACGGTGTTTCACCGGCTCCGTCGAAGATTAATTTTACCACATAAAGAGTGCTGCCTGCTGCCAGGAAGTTAATTACCGTACCACTGATCGTCTGGTCAGCCTTAAACGTAATCGACGCGACGGCATGAATCAGCGAGCCAATTATGCCGACTGCCATCGCACACAGCACGCCAATCCAGGGAGCCCAAGCTCCCATACCGGCATCCTGAGCATAATACCCGCCTACCGCTGCGGCAAAAGCGCCGAACATCATTAAGCCTTCAAGTCCGATATTTACAACACCGGAGCGTTCAGAGAAGATGCCCCCGAGGGCAGCAAATATCAGCGCTGTGGAAAAAACAAGTGTTGTATTGAGCAATTGGCCTAATACTACTAAGTCCATCTATAACACCTTCTCTTTCTTGCGCTTGAGGTAGAACGGTTTAAGCACCCAACGCACTATTCCTTGAGCCGCAATGAAGAAAATAATTGAGCCAATGACAATGCGGATCAGTTCGGGAGGAACATCCGCTCCAAAGCTCATTCCCGCAGAGCCATAAGTCAAAGTACCGTACAGGATAGCGGCCAAGATGACCCCCAGCGGATGCGTTAAGCCCAGCAGGGCAACAGCGATGCCGTCAAAGCCGTAGCCTGGCGATGCCGCAAAGACGGATTGGTAATGGAATACGCCAAGCACCTCTCCAGCTCCCGCAAGCCCGGCAAAAACACCACTAATGAACATCGCCTTCATAACGTTGCGGCCAACGTTCATCCCTGCATACTCAGCAGCATGAGGGTTCAGGCCAACCGCACGCATTTCATAGCCCTGTTTGGTTTTCCACAAATACACATAGAAGAACACGGCTGCGCAAAGCGCCAGGACTGTTCCCCAGTGCAGACGGGCATTATCAAATATTGAGTTCAGGAACGTCATCGAGAGCGAAGCCGGGATGTCCTCCGAACGGTTCTGTCCGGAAAGCAGCAGGAACGTTCGTACAATATAATTGGACAAGAAAAGCGCAATCCAGTTCAGCATAATTGTAGTAATAACTTCATTGATTCCGCGTTTCGCCTTCAGGTAACCGGCAATCCCTGCCCAGAGGCCGCCACAGAGGCCGGCAACGATCACCGCAAGCGGTACAAGCACAAACGTCGGGATGCTGCCGGCAAACTTAATGCCTACCACAGAGGCTGCAGTCATACCGATAAGCACTTGTCCGTCTGCCCCAATGTTGAACATCCCTGAACGGAAGGCAAAAGCCACCGCAAGCCCTGTAAACATCAGCGGCGTCATTTCGCGTATAGCTTCACCGAAGTCATACGGGGTACCGAAAACGCGTTTGAACAGTGCGGAGTATGCGGCAATAGGGTCGTAGCCGCCGATCAGCATAACAATGGCTCCGACCAGGAAGCCCATTACAATTGCGACCAATGGAACAATATAGCTGTCGGTCGCAAAGATTTTTTTGAGTCTACTCATCCGCATGGCCTCCCCGCTTCAAGCTTCCCGCCATCATCAGACCGAGCTCCTGATCATTCGTATCCTGCGGAAATACTTCGCCGACAATCTGCCCTTCATAAATAACGGCAATTCGATCGGACACATTCATAATTTCATCCAGCTCAAAAGAAATCAGCAGCACAGCCTTGCCTTGGTCACGCTGTTCAATCAGTTGCTTCTGTACAAATTCAATCGCTCCCACATCAAGACCGCGCGTGGGCTGAGCCGCAATCAAGAGTGTCGGATTTTTGTCTATTTCCCGCGCAATAATCGCTTTCTGCTGGTTACCGCCCGATAAGGAACGTGCTTTGTTCTCTATAGAAGGAGTGCGCACATCAAACTGTTTAACTAATTCTTCGGCATGCTGATTAATAACTTCTTTGTTAAGGAAGCCTTTCTGGTTATAAGGGCTCTTATAATACGTCTCAAGAACCATGTTTTCACTTACCGTAAAGTCGAGTACCAGACCATGCTTGTGACGGTCCTCTGGAATGTGAGATACGTTCATCTCAGAAATTTTACGAGGAGACAGATTGGCAATTTCTTTGCCGGATACTGTGATGGACCCGGAATCAATTTTGCACAGGCCGGTAATGGCCTGAATCAGTTCGCTTTGTCCATTCCCGTCGACACCGGCGATGCCCAGAATTTCGCCAGCCTTCACTTCAAAGCTGAGTCCATTAAGTATAGCGACACCATCCTTGCTCTTGCTGCTGACATTAGACAGCTTCAAGACACTGGAGCCGATCTGCGGGGCCTGCTTGTCCACCTTGAAGGTTACGCCGCGTCCCACCATTTTTTCAGCCAGCTCATTGGGATTGGTATCTGAGGTCTTCACCGTATCTATGACTTTACCCCGGCGGATAATCGTAACCCGGTCAGAAATCTGCATAATTTCTTTAAGCTTATGTGTTATAAGAATAATGGACTTGCCCTCTGCAACGAGCCGCTTCATAATCGCCATAAGTTCCGTAATTTCCTGCGGCGTAAGCACAGCGGTAGGCTCGTCGAATATAAGAATATCCGCTCCGCGGTATAAGGTCTTCATAATTTCTACCCTTTGCTGCATGCCGACCGAAATGTCATGAATCTTCGCATTCGGATTGACTTGAAGGCCATACTGCTCCGATAGCTTGCGGACCTGCTCCGCGGCGGATTTATAGTCGATTTTAAGACCTTTTTTCGGTTCCATCCCCAGAACGATATTCTCGGTTACCGTAAAAGGCTCTACAAGCTTGAAATGCTGGTGAACCATCCCAATGCCAAGCTCAATTGCTTTATTGGGATTATCAATAATAACCGGTTTCCCGTCGATTTCGATGCTGCCTTCATCGGGCTGGTACAGTCCGAATACGATATTCATCAAGGTCGATTTGCCTGCCCCGTTCTCACCAAGCAGCGCATGAATCTCCCCTTTTTGCAGCGTCAGACTTATGGAGTCGTTCGCGACGATACCGGGAAAGCGTTTTGTGATTTGCTTCAACTCTACGACAGGAGCCGCAGCACTCATGGAATCACCCTCATCACAGAATATATATTGCCTTAGACACGGCTGTACCGCCCCTTAAGGACGGCACTGCTGTGTTCACCTATTACGGATGTTTTAACAGGGAACAAGGCCAGCTCAATAACCGGCCTTGTCCTTGTTTATACTAATTCAGCTAGAAAACGTGAATCGGGATTACTCAGTAGGAACTTTGATTGTTCCGTCAACAATTTTTTTGCTGTATTCGTCAACTTTGGCAAGAATTTCAGCAGAAACGTTGGCTTTGGATGTTTCAGGAAGGCCTACACCGTTGTCTTTCAGACCCAGTACAGTTGTAGTGCCGCCTTTGAATGTTCCGTCAACAACCTGTTGGGAAACTTTCTTCACCGCTTCGTCAACGCGTTTGATCATGGAAGTCAAAGTTACGTCGTCGCCGAATTCCAGGGATTGGTCTTTGTCTACACCAATTACCCATACTTTAGCGCCGCCTGCTTTGTTGCGGGATTTAGCTTCGTTGAATACACCGTTGCCTGTTGCGCCGGCAGCAGGGAAGATGATGTCATTGCCTGCGTCATACAGAGTAGCCGCCAAAGATTTACCAGTATCTGGCTTGTCATAAGCGCCTGCATAAGTAATAGTAACTTTTGCATTAGGGTTCACAGCTTCTACGCCGGCTTTGAAGCCAACTTCAAAACGTTTGATAACCGGGCTTTCCATACCGCCGATGAAACCTACTTTGTTGGTTTTAGTTGTCAGACCGGCAACCACACCAACCAGGAAGGAGCCTTCATTTTCGGAGAAAGTAACCGATTCAACGTTAGGAGCTTCTACTACGCTGTCGATGATCGCCAGATTAGCGTTAGGGTTCTCACTAGCAACCTTTTTAACAGCGTCGCCAAGGTCAAAACCGATACCCCAAGTCAGGTTGTAGCCGCCTTTAACAAATTGGTTAAGGTTTGGCTCATAGTCAGCATTGGATTTACTTTGAAGATATTTAATTTCAACGCCGGATTCTTTTTCAAGAGCCTGCAGAGCTTCCCAAGCGGATTGGTTAAACGATTTGTCGTTTACGCCGCCTACGTCGGTTACGAGACCGACTTTAACATCTGTTTTAGGAGCTTCAGTAGGTGCTTCTGTTGCTTCGGCCGGTGCGTTAGTTGCTGCTCCAGCGTTAGTGCTTGCTGCATTGTTTGTTTTGTTGTTGTTTCCGCAGCCTGCCAGAATGACAGTGAATGCGAGCAACATAACAAGAGAAAGCTGATAAACCTTTTTCATTGATCGAGTTCCCCCTTAAGAAATTGGATGTCTTCTGTGTTCTGCTTGGACATACCATTAGCTCAAATTATACCTGCTAAAAAACCTAAAATCCAGTCTATTAATGACCCCAGGTCAATAATTATTTGCATTTTTTCACAAGAAATCGCTTACTATGACACGTCATGTTAATAAAATGCTCAAATCATGTTAGAAATCCTCGAATTTCCATATACGGCTCTGGGACATTATAAATAGTATTGCACGGAGATTGGTTTTCTATTATCATGAATGCTTACATATTGTATGAAAAGGGAGTACTGACTAATGGATGACAAGAATCACAACAACCCTCAAGCTGCGCCTGCCTCCAAATACTGCCGTGAATCCCGTGTTTTCAAAACAGGACGTGTGTTCCCTAATGATGTAAACAACCACAAAACACTGTTCGGCGGCAAGCTCATGAGCACTATTGATGAGGTCGCCTCCATCTCTGCCATGCGCCACTGCCGCACCAACGTGGTGACCGCCTCTGCGGACTCTGTGGACTTTCTGCTGCCGATCAGACCCTCAGATTCCGTCTGCTTCGAATCCTTCGTCTCCTGGACAGGCCGGACCAGTATAGAGGTATTTGTTAAAATCATCTCCGAGAACCTATATACAGGCGAGCGCGCCGTTGCCGCGACTTCCTTCCTTACCTTCGTTGCCGTTCATGAAGACGGCACTCCGGCCGCTGTTCCGGCGATTGTCGCCGAGACTGATGAAGAGAAGCTTATCAGCGAATCTGCGGATCAGCGCTCTGAGCTGCGCAAGATCAGAAGGACAAGCAGCAAAACGCTCGCTTCCCAGCTTAGCACCACGAAATATTGGGAATAACAAGGCAGTGATTTACGCCACAAAAAAGCACCGTCACACGGGATACCCCGCAGGCGGTGCTTTTCGGTTACATCTAAGCTTTACGCGTTGATCTTCTCTTTGGCTACTACAGCCAGGGAGTTGAATGCGTTAATGTCGTTTACTGCCAGGTCAGCCAGCATTTTGCGGTTCACTTCTACGCCAGCCAGCTTCAGACCGAATACAAGCTTGCTATAGGAAAGACCGTTCAAACGGGCTGCAGCATTGATACGAACGATCCATAGTCTGCGGAAGTTACGTTTAGTCTGACGACGGTCACGGTATGCGTATACCATCGACTTCATTACTTGCTCGTTAGCTGTTTTGAAAATGCGGTGCTTGGAACCGAAATAACCCTTTGCCAGCTTCAATACTTTTTTATGTCTACGACGAACTACAAATCCGCCTTTAACTCTTGCCATATTAATAAACCTCCCAAAAATGTGTGATAAAACTATTTCAAGTTAGCTAGTCCTTGTTTCAAACGTCTTACATCCCCAGGGGCCATTACTGGATTGCCGTTCAATACGCGTTTTGCGCGTTTCGATTTGTGGGACAGCAAGTGGTTCTTATGAGCTTTGTAACGCAGTACTTTGCCGGATCCGGTAATCTTGAAACGGCCTTTCAGACTGCTGTGGGTTTTCATTTTAGGCATGGTGTTTCCTCCTTGAATATTATGCGGCGCCAAATTGCTGTGCAAGTGGCTCCAAATTTATTGGGCTTTGGGAGCCAAGATCATAATCATGCTGCGGCCTTCCAGCTTAGGCTGGCGCTCAACAACAGAAATCTCTTCCACTTCACTCTTAACACGTTCCAGGATTTTTTGGCCGATGCTGGCGTGTGTAATCTCACGTCCGCGGAAACGCACGGAGCACTTCACTTTATCGCCTTCACCCAGGAACTTGATTACATTGCGGAACTTGGTCTGATAATCATGCTCCTCAATGTTGGCCCGAAACCAGACTTCCTTGATGTCTACGATCTTCTGGTTCTTGCGCGCTTCCTTCTCTTTCTTCTGTGTTTCATAACGGAACTTGCCGTAATCCATGATGCGGCATACTGGCGGCTTCGCCTGCGGTGCTACGTTGACTAAATCCAGATTAAGGTCAATCGCCATCTGCAACGCTTCGCGAATCGGCTTAATGCCAATTTGCTCGCCTTCCGCTCCAACCAACCGAACCTCTTTGGCCCGAATTTCATCATTGATCATATGTTCCTTACTGATAACTCTCCACCTCCGGATCTACTTGGGCAATAATTACTTGCGGTTCTCCATTAAAAAAGGGGTGCCGGTAACTCCCGACACCCCGTTTGATCAACGTTCATGAATTATAACATCCATAAAGCATTGAGATCAAAACCAGCCGGCGTATTTGCCAGTCAGGTGAGAAGCCGGTGCTTCTGCTTGCAATCCCTATGTTTTGCACACTTGAATACTATACACCACTTGGGTAAGGAGTGTCAATAGTACCACAAATATTTTCTCAAAAGGCTTCTGGAGCCAGTTCTATATCACTGCCCCGGTTCTACGATACCTGTTTGCTCTGCACTTCCTCAAGCCTTACGACACGCGTATGCTTGGTATGGCTCCATTGCTTGTTGTTCTGCGTGAAGAACGCATAGAACGTGATGGGGTACCAAGAAATCAGGTAGATTGGAAAGACCAGCAAATACAGGTATACCTTCTTGAATTTGACCTTCTCCAGCGCCATTGCGAGCAGGAATGTCAGAATGTTGGCCCCAACTGCGAAATAGCCAAGCCAAAGCGGCAGTTGCCCGTAGATGTTGGCAATATGCGGACCGCCCATCAGCGAGTTGTCGATCCACATCACGGCAGTCATCAGGAACGTCAGCAGCACGATGTAAACATTGGCCCCGTAAAGCGCCAGGTCAAACTTCGTCAGGCTGCGTTCTTTAATACTTTGCCACAGCAAAGGAAAAAAATAACGGCGGGCAACTGTAAAGTGCCCCTGCATCCAGCGCAGCCGCTGTCTTGAGGAAGCCTTGAACGTCAGCGGCTTCTCATCAAAAACCTTGGCGTCATAGTTGAATCTTGGGTAGACGCCCTTCGATGCGCTGCGCATCGTAAATTCCAAATCCTCAACGAGGCTTGTTGCTCCCCAGCCCATTTCCTTCAGCAGGTTGGTCTCGAAGCACATGCCGGTTCCGCCAAGGAAGTTAGCCATATTCAGATTATGGCGCGACAACTGCCATAACCGGTTGATGTACCAGTAAGATACGCCGTAAGCGGCGGTAATCCAGGAATCCTCGGGATTCTTAGTGTCAATGTAGCCTTGAATAACCCGTGCTCCTGTGCAGAGATCATTGTTCATCTCCGTCAGGAATTCGGTATGCGCCAGGTTGTCCGCATCGAACATTACCACAGCGTCATATTGCCGCGGCATTGCCCACAGCTCCTTGAGCATCCATTCGATTGCGTAGCCCTTGCCGCGCAGATTGGTGTTGGTTCGTACGCAGGCATTCATGCCATGCTCTCTTACAATTTTTGCCGTACCGTCCGTACAGTTGTCGCAAATAACGAATACATCGTACAGTTCCTTCGGATAATTAAGCTGCTTCAAATTCTCCATCAGCGCGCCGACGACTTCTTCCTCGTTGTGTGCGGCAACCAGTACAGCAAATGATTTTTGCGGAGCGAACTTTGCCTTGTTCTTTTGCTTGTGCAGTCCGAACAATGAAAAAGTAAACTGATAGACTGCGATTGCCGCCAAGATCACTTGGAGCGTAACAAACACTGCGTCTGTCATGACCTTTTGATGCCCCCTTTTCACTCTTGGTGTTCTTTTTTTCTCTCTTTTACTTGATAAACGTTCTTTCTGACCCTTTTGTTGCATCCCTTACAGTAAGACCAAGAGCATTCCCTTTTATTGGCGAGGCAGGCTTGCTGTTTGTTTATCACGTTAAAAAGAGGGTGTACGGATTTCCGCTTGAGGGACTCCATTTTTCTCTGTTACCTTTTAAACGTGTTCTGCCTGCTTGAATCATTGTAAGGCGTAAGGAGGTCCCAAGTCAAAACTGGCAATTTCCGAGCTTAACCGAGCTTTTCCTTGAAATGGACTGCCTGAAAAAAGTATGATAAAGACAGCTTTAAGGCATACACAGAATTGCTGCAGCCTGCGCGCCTGTTATCTTCAGCCGTACTATCGGAGGGAACAAGATATGAGACATTTATTTATGAGATTACATCTCTTGGAGCGGCGCCTGTTCAAGTGGATTAACGGAAGCCTGCACAACCCGTTTCTGAACTTCTGGCTCTTCTATCTTACCCATCTGGGGGGAGCTACAAGCGCCATCGGCATAAATATGCTGGTCTGGGCGCTGTCTCCGCAGCCGTGGAGAACGACGGGGCTTCAGGCCCTTGTGTCCTTGACGATCAGCCATATTCCCGTTGCCATCGCCAAGAAGCTCTACCCGCGCATGCGGCCGTATCTGGCACTTCCGGGAACAAATACATTTCGCAATCCGCTTAAGGATCATTCTTTTCCTTCAGGCCATACTACAGCTATCTTTGCCTCTACGGTTCCCTATATGGCAGCCTTCCCTGCCCTGACCGTTATCCTGCTGCCGCTCGCCTGCATCGTCGGATTCTCCCGGATCTATCTTGGACTGCACTATCCGTCCGATGTTGTTGCAGGGGCTGTAATTGGCACCGGCGCCGCTGCAGGCACAATTGCTTTGTGGTTCTGATGCCTGCCGCTGCACATGCAATTAAGACCAGCGAAATCATTGCGAAAACAGGTGGAATATACATTGCTCAAAAAAAGAATACTCTTGCTGTCGGAAGGTTTTGGCGCTGGGCATACGCAGGCAGCTTATGCGCTGTCGAGCAGCCTGCGCAAATTGTCGCCCCATATACAAACGAAGGTGCTGGAGCTTGGAAGCTTCCTGAATCCCAAGATGGCGCCGCTTATTGTATCGGCTTACCGCAAGACGGTAACCTCCCAGCCCCGGCTCATGGGTTACGTGTACCGTCACCAGAAATCATTTAATCGTCTTACCACACTTGCCCTGCACCGCATATTTTATACACATACACAAAATATTGTGAAGCAGCTAAAGCCGGACATTATTGTCTGCACCCATTTCATTCCCAGCGCCGTAGTCTCCCGTCTCAAACGGCTGGACCCGGCGTTCAAGGTGCCGCTCATTACAGTCATAACGGACTATGATGCCCACGCCACCTGGATCAGCCCGGAGGTAGACCGTTATCTGGTCTCTGCTCCGGAGGTCAAGGCCAAGCTGCGCCGCCGGAGTGTTGCCGCAGCCAGAATTCAGGTCACCGGCATGCCTGTGCATCCAAGCTTCTGGGAGCACCCCGGCAAGGAGGGCATTCTGCAGCATTTCAGCCTGCAGGACATGCCGACCGTCATGGTCATGGGCGGCGGCTGGGGCATGATGAACGATGAGGTCGTCAACGAAGCTCTTGCCGGCTGGCGGGAGAAGGTTCAGATTGTATTTTGCCTTGGCACAAATGAGAAGCTGCTGCGGCAGATGCAGGAGGACCCGCGCTACAGCCACCCCAACATTTCCCTGATCGGTTTCACGCGTGAAATCGACAAGCTGATGGAAATCTCCGATCTCCTCGTCACGAAGCCGGGCGGGATGACCTGCAGCGAAGGGCTGGCCAAAGGAATCCCCATGCTCTTTCACCATCCTCTGCCCGGACAGGAAGAAGAGAACTGCAGGTACTTTACGGCAGCCGGACTCGGTGAACCCATCGCGTCACTGGATGTGATCGACAAATGGATGGAACGGCTGCTGTACAGCTATGACGATGTACAGGCCAGGAGAAAAAGCCATCTCAAGGAAATTGCCCGGTTCCATCCGCTGCAAAGCGCCCAGAGCATTATTGATATGCTTGAACAAAGCTGGTAAGAACATCAAAAGGCATCCAGGTTGTCCGCCCTTGGAATGCCTTTTGATGTATTTGGCCTACAGGCGGTATTTATCCAGGCGTGAGGCCTGATACCGCTCCAGTGCCTGTGCACCAACAATGGCCTCGCAGCGGTGAATGTTGACGCCGCGGCCAAAAAATTTGGTCTCGTATTCTGTCATGACATGCTCTTCATTCATGATCCCGTCCAGGTGCAAATCCAGGGAGATGTTCTTCATTTGCAGGCCGTAGTCGGCAAAAGCATTCAGCGAGAATTCAAACAGACTGCGGGAATCCGTCTTCAGATGAATTTCGCCAAGCGGGCTGAGCAGCCCGCGGTATTTGTCGAGAAACCGCGGGTGAGTCAGTCTTCTTCGCGCATGCTTGGCCTTGGGCCACGGATCGCTGAAATTCAGATAGATCCGCTCCAGCTCGCCAGGTGCAAAAACTTCCTCAGCGTAGTCAATATTGGCCAGCGCAACCTTCAGATTGGGCGGCGTATCCTGCCCCGCCGGCTCCCAGACCGCTCTCGCCTTCTCCGCTGCACGGCGGATCAGCTCATCATACATATCAACGCCGATAAAATTGATATCGGGATATTTAAAGCTCATTTGGCTGATAAACTGTCCCTTGCCCATTCCAAATTCAACATGAATCGGATGATTGTTGCCAAAAAGCTCAGACCACCGCCCCTTGAGGCTGCGAGGGTCAAGAATGACCAGGTCGGTCTGCTCCTCCAGACTTTCACGTATTCCTTTTCTTCCGCGTAAACGCATAGGTACTCCTCCGCTTTTCTCTGATACAAACTGTCACTTGCAATATTGTGCCGAACTTGTCCGCAAAAGTAAAGGATTTTCAATACGAATTCAACCTCTATATTCATGGAAAAAGGAATTCTCCGTCTGGCTGAAGAACAGCCGGCGAAAAATTCCTTCTTTGTTGTATTTGGAATTGGGGTCCACTTGTCAGGGCTGTTCGTAACTTACCGTGCAGGAGTGTCAAAATCAAATTTCTTCTCGAATGCGTTTCTGATCTTGCGCTGCGCTTCTGTCTTGATCTTAGGGTTGCCGTTAAATTCCACGCCTGTCAGCGCCAGTGCTTCGTCGGGAGTCAACTGGACATCAATGGAGCCTTTTCCTTCGGCATAAGCCGTTTGAGAATTCATCATGATCACCTCTTGGGTTAAATTATTGACCTTGCGACATGAGATTATGAATTCAAGAAATAGAGATTATAGTTGCTGCTGCGGCTTTTTTACATTTCAAATATAACATAATGTGTAAGCATTAGCAAGGTGAAACCGTTCTATTTCAGGCCTATTTTCAGGTGGGAAATCCGGGTGGAAATGTTACGTTCGCCGCCGATCTTTGATACAATGGAAAGGTTGAATAGAAAGGAGCAGTCCATGTCTAACCTTCTACAGAACTCCTCCCCGCTGCTGTGGGGGGATAAGCGTTTTCATACCTGGAACTACGAAATGCGTGAGCAGATGGACACCAAGGTGTTCAAGGTAATGCTGGATGCGGGTTTTACCTGCCCGAACCGGGACGGGTCCATCGCTAAAGGAGGCTGCACCTTCTGCAGCGCGAGAGGCTCCGGTGATTTCGCGGGCAGCCGCCGCGACGATCTGGTCACTCAGTTTGGCAACGTGCGCGACAGACAGCATTTGAAATGGCCGAACGCGAAGTACATCGGTTACTTCCAGGCCTACACCAATACGTACGCTCCGGTCCAGGAGCTGAGAGAATATTATGAGGTAATTCTGGAGCAGCCGGGTGTCGTCGGCCTGTCCATCGCTACCCGCCCCGACTGCCTGCCGGATGATGTGGTCGAATATCTCGCAGAGCTGAACCAGCGTACGTATCTCTGGGTGGAGATGGGCCTGCAGACCGTACACGAATCCACTTCGGAGCTGATCAACCGGGCTCATGATACGGCGTGTTATATCGACGCTGTCCAGAAGCTGCGGCGCCACGGCATCCGGGTCTGCACCCACATTATTCACGGGCTTCCGCAGGAAACCCATGAAATGATGCTGGAGACAGTGTCCGCCGTTGCCAATATGGATGTGCAGGGCATTAAGATCCACCTGCTGCACCTGATGCGCAAAACGCCGATGGTCAAGCAGTACGATGCCGGACTGCTGCGTTTTTTGGAGCAGGACGAGTATGTGAAGCTGATTGCCGATTCGCTGGAAATTTTGCCGCCGGAGATGATTGTGCACCGGCTGACCGGCGATGCGCCGCGCGACCTGCTGGTCGGGCCGATGTGGAGCCTCAAGAAATGGGAAGTGCTGAACGCTATTGACGATGAGCTGGTTAACCGGGACACCTGGCAGGGTAAATACTGGAGGAAGCGCTAATGGGCTTCATGTCGGTCCTTAGCTTTGCCCATAAATTGACCGCCGAGCGCCTGCAGCAAGGCGGCCGCGCCATTGACGCCACCGTGGGCACCGGTGCGGACACCCTGTTCCTCGCCAAGGCGGCCGGGCCGCGCGGCGGGGTGTACGGCTTTGACATTCAGCCTGCGGCGCTGAGTCTTGCCGAAGAGCGCCTGCGGCTGGCCCGGGAGGAGGCGCCTGCGGCGCTGTCTCCCGTGACGCTGCTGCTGCACAGCCATGCAGCAATGGCGGAAACCGTTCCGCAGGACTGGTGCGGAACGGTCTCGGCGGTGATGTTCAATCTCGGCTATCTGCCCGCGGGCGATGCCGACAAGACCATCATCACCGAGCCGGAGGGCACGCTGGCCGCGCTGGAGGCGGCGCTTGCGCTGCTGCGCCCCGGCGGGATCATCACGGCGGTGCTCTATCCCGGCCATGACGGCGGAGACCGCGAAGCCGCCGCCGTCATGGCCTGGGCCGCGGAGCTGCCGTCCGGGAAGGCCCAGAGCATTGTGTACCGCCAGCTTCAGCGGAGCACAGCTCCCTATGTAATCGCGGTGGAGAAGAAAAAAGGAGCTGACCTTTAATGACAGTAAGCAAAGTGGAGCACATTGGCATTAAGGTGGACAAGCTGGAGCGTTCACTGAGCTTTTACCAGGAGGTCATCGGTCTCACGCTGCAGGATATTGTGGGCCAGCCCGGAGACGGACTGCGGCTTGCTTTTCTCAGCTTCCCCGGTCAGACCAGTGTTGAAATTGAGCTGATTGAAAAGGTGTTCGAGGGGCTGCCCCAGGAGGGAAGAGTCAGTCATGTGGCCTTCACGGTAAAAGACATCGAGGACGAGCACAGACGGATTGCCGGGCTGGCCCTCCCCGGCCTGACTGCAATCTCCACGCTGGGGAACGGCAGCCGCTTTTTCTTTTTTGACGGGCCGGACGGAGAAAAGCTGGAATTCTTCGAATCGACACGCAGCAAGTAAACTGAACGACAAATTATTTATATTTGGGAAGGAAGATGCAATGATGACTAAGCCATATCCTCTAAAATTTCAACCGGAGTTCAAAGAGCGTGTCTGGGGAGGCCGGGCGTTGGAGAAATTCGGTCTGGAGCTGCCTGAAGGCCATATCGGGGAAGGCTGGATGATTGCCGATCATCCGAACGGCACGTCTTCGGTGCTGAACGGCGAGCTGGCCGGACAAGGACTGGATCAGATCCGCGAGCAATTCGGGCATGAATGGTTCGGCACCAAGGGCAGTCCCAAGGACGGCGGAAGATTCCCGCTGCTGATCAAGCTGCTCGATTGCAATGACAATCTGTCCGTTCAGGTGCACCCTACAGATGACTACGAAGGATTGCCAAAGGGCGAACTGGGCAAAACAGAGATGTGGTATGTGCTGGACGCCAAACCGGGCGCCAAAATCATCTACGGTCTGAAAGACGGTGTGACCCGCGAAAGCCTGCGCGAAGCGCTGGACAGCGGAAAGGTCATGGACAGCATGCAGGAAATTACGGTCTCCGCAGGCGACGCCTTCTATATCCCTGCCGGAACTGTGCACGCACTCTGCGCCGGAGTGGTTGTAGCGGAAATTCAGCAGAACTCCGACACTACATACCGCATTTACGACTACGACCGCCCGGGTCTGGACGGCAAGCCGCGTGAGCTTCATATCGAAGATTCATTGAACGTAACCGCCTATGAAGGCGCTGGTGCCACTTCCATGAAAACCGATGGCGCGGTGGCCGGGGAATGGCTGCAAATTGCCGCCTCGCCTTATTTTATTGTCGAAAAAGGCGTTGTGAACGGAGAATGGAGCTTGTCCACCACTCCGGACAGCTTCACGATTCTCGTGGTCTGCGAAGGCAGCGGGCATCTGACCTGGGCAGGCGGCTCCCAGCCTTATTCCGCCGGAGAATGCTACCTGCTCCCGTCCACCCTGGGAGCCTACGGAATCGAAGGGCATTCCACAGTACTACGCTCGTATTTGCCATAAGCCAGGCCGGGGCAGGCATAGAATTAATGAGTAGTGACGCGTATGCTTTCGAAGCAAGTTTTGTGCGCAGTATCTCCAAGAAGTATTCCTTACAAAACTAAGCAGATGCTTTCGAAGTAAGTTTTGTACGCAGTATCTCCAAGAAGTATTCCTTACAAAACTTTTAGGAGGAACGGTATGAGGGAAAACAGCTTCAAGATGACCGATCCCCTCGGGGTCCCGATTCATGTCTATGAATGGCTGCCGGAGCCGGAGGCTACGGTACGGGGAATTGTCCAGATTGCCCATGGCATGTGTGAGACGGCTGCCCGATATGCCCGTTTTGCGGCGGCGCTTACCGGCGCGGGTTATGCCGTGTATGCCAATGACCACCGGGGCCACGGCCAAACGGCAGGCAGGGTAGATTTGCTGGGGGACACCGGCGAGGACGGCTTCTACTGGATGAGGCGCAATCTGCTCCAGCTCGGCGGTATTGCCCGTTCCCGGCATGAGGGTCTGCCGATTTTTCTTCTTGCCCACAGCATGGGATCTTTTCTGGCTCAGAAGCTGATGTGCGAGGAGGGCCATGAAGAGTACGCCGGCTTTATCCTCAGCGGCACGAATGGACCGCGCAGCTTGCTGAGACTGGCAGAAACGCTGGCAGGGATGCAATACAAGCTGCAGGGCGTACGCCATCGCAGTGTCCTGCTGAACGGTATTGTATTCGGCCCTAATAACCGTTCCTTCTCTCCAATAAGAACAGCCTTTGACTGGCTGAGCAGCGACCCGGAGGAGGTGGACCGCTTCATTGCCGATCCTTTTTGCGGAGCGATCTGCACCACCCGCTTCTTCCGTGATTTCTTCCGGCTGCTGCGGGATATCCATTCCGCCGAAACGCTGCTTACAGTATGCACGGCTAAGCCTGTATATTTGTTCGCGGGAGCAAAGGACCCCGTTGGAATGAACGGCCAAGGCGTTCTGCGCCTGGCCCGGATCTACCGGGAGCGGGGAATCGCGGATATGGAATACAGGCTGTACCCCGAGGGTAGACATGAAATGCTTAACGAGGTGAACCGCGCTCAGGTTACAGCCGATGTGCTGGATTGGCTTGTCCGCCATCTTCCCGCCGAATCACTGCTGCTGCAGCCCACCGTTCATTAGATCAAACGCAAAGACAGGCACTCCGGAATATGACGGATGCCTGTCTTTGTTTTTTTCCGCTACAAATCTACTAATGCTCCATTTTTTAACAGAATTAATATGTTATGATTTTCTTGTACAGCACTGCTCTTGAGCTGCCGGTCTCTCCCTTGGAGGAGGTGACGGTCATGGAGGTAAAAGATGCTCTTTCACTGATGTTCGTATTTGGAATGTTCATACTCGCACTGCTGGGCTATATTAAAAAGAAATAGACCGCCCCGGCAAGGTAACGGTCTACTCCAACTACACTGGATGGGACGACCCGCTGCTCTTCAGCAGTGGTTGTACGCAGGAGCGGTGCTACAGACACAGCTCCTTTTTTATTTTATTGAGTCATAATCCATTTTATTACATTCACGACCAAGGAACAACCGTCAGCTCCGGCCATTTGCTCAGCCATTTCTGCGTCTTGGCTATGTAAATCTCCTCACTGATCAGCGCCTTATTAGGCCTCAAGGTCAGGTCAAATAAATCCTGCAGGCCAAAGGGAGTATAAATTTGCCATTCGCCGTCAGCAGTGAGTCTGGCCCCAAGCGAAGTCACTGTAGTCGGCCAACTGTCAATTGCCGCCTCAAGCGATACATAAGGCTGAAGCTCTATGCCGAACTTATCCCCGTACCACAGGTGCACCCGGGCCTGGTTTTTCAGGTCCACCGGAATCGTCAGCCCGCTAAAAAGCTCCCGGCCCTTAGCAATCATCGCATCCTCTGCAGCATAGCTCAAATCATCTGCGTCATAATAGACGACGTCTATGTCACTGATCCCATAATCCTGCGCACGGCCCGTAAGCTGGTTCCATACTGTCTGCACCAGAAACCCCGCCCCAACATAATACGGGCAGTTTCCTAAGCTCTGCGCCCGCCTGATTACATCCATCAGCAGCGGGCTGCCGTGGAAGATCCCGATTAGCCGATCCCGCAGGGCTTCGTCACTGCGGGTCACAGACCAGTCTCCATGAAGGCTTCGTCTAAAGCATATTGCAGCACCTTCTGCGTGCCCTTGTGTCCGCTGCGGCGAAGCCCCTTATCGCGGAACCCGGCCCGGGAATAGAGGTTTCCGGCAGCGGCATTTCTTTCATTAACTGCAAGAACGATCTCCTGCATCGCAGGAAAATGAGTCCGCAGGAAGTCCGGCAGCAGTGCTATCGCGGCCTTGGCAATCCCTTGACCCTGGCTGGCGTAGTTGATCAGGAACGCACGCAGCAGGATTGCCCCGGAATAATTACTATAGAAGTCAGCAATCTCCTCGCCGCGGTGCAGAATAAAAAAACCTACCGCCCGTTCTCCCTGTACAATGACAACCGCAGCCTTGCCGGGATTGGTTAATGCTTCAGCCAGAGTCTCCCCCGGCAGTCCGGTAAATTGCTCCTGCTCCGGGGGAAGCTCAAAGGCAAGCAGGTCTTCTTTGTACTTCTCCTCATACAAATACAATGAGATCCGCACATCCGTATTCATGCTGTATCTCTCCTCTCTGTCAGCATACAACCAGCCTGACTATAAGGGCAGCGTGTAATACTGCGCCCGCTGGCTCTCATCCTGCTGGTACATTACGATCAGCAGTGTGCTTTCGCCTGCATTCGGCAGAGCTTCAGCCACCGCAGTGGAAGCACTGTCCGCCGGCCGTGCCGGATGTGATTCCCGGCTGGCCGGTACACTAAGGCCCGCTCCACTGCCGCCGGCTTTTACGATTGCAGCTTCAGCAGTGTGACCCGTGCGTTCCGAAGCAGCCGTCGCGGCGCTTAAGGCCGCTTCAGCCTCCACTGCCGCCGGATCAAAACGCAGTCCGCTGATGGACTCCAGCACCGGCTCCAGTTGGAACGGCAGCACCTCAAGCACGGTGAACTTTTGCAGCTCCCGCTCGCTGAGTCCAGCCTCCGCCAGCTTGGTTGAGAGGCGCTCGGGATGACCGGTGATTTCCTTCATATATTTTGCCCAGTCAGACTTATCCAGCGTAATATCCCACCAGATCTTGCGCGGCTTGTACTTGTGGCCCAGGAAGTAGTCCAGCTTCATCAGTCCGGTGACGATATCCATGGAACCCGTTCCGCGGTCCGTAAGGAAAACATGCAGCCGGGTGAATAAATCCTCGAGCTGATGGCCAATCTTCTGCCAGCCCTGCTCTTCCCAGTAATCGCCGAATTCCTGAAAGAAATCGAACGGCGATTTGAACACATGGCGGATGAGGTATTTCACCGAATGATCCAGCCGGTGGCTGTTCCAGTATTTCTCCAGTACATCCTCCAGTCGCTTGAGGCGGATAATGTCGGAGAATGGCATGACGTGGCTGCTCAAAATCTCGTAGGGAGCGTGCTCCATATATGTGTAGTCATATTTGGCCGCCTGGGCACGCAGGCCGGTGCCGCGCAGCATTTTGAGAAAGCCGAGCTGCAGCTCTTCCGGCTCCATCGCAAACACATCGTTGAAGGTTTTGCGGAAGGTCGTGTAATCCTCCTGCGGCAGCCCGGCAATCAGATCGAGATGCTGGTCGATGTTGCCGCTGGCCTTGATTTTCATAACGGTGCGGGACAGCTTGGTGAAGTTCTGGCGGCGTTTGACCAGCTCGTTCGTCTCATCATTGGTCGATTGCACGCCTATTTCAAAGCGGAAGATGCCCGGCGGCGCGTTCTCAGCCAGAAAATCAAGCACCTCGGGACGCATAATATCCGCCGTGATCTCGAACTGGAAGACACAGCCCTGATGGTTGTCGATCAGGAACTGGAACATCTCCATCGCATAATTACGGTTGATGTTGAAGGTACGGTCAAGAAATTTGATGACCTTGGCACCATTTTCAATGAGATAGAGCAAATCGGATTTCACGCGCTCAATATCGTAATAACGTACGCCCACCTCGATGCTGGACAGGCAGAACTGGCAGTTGAACGGACAGCCCCGGCTGGTCTCGAAATACACGATCCGCTTGCCGAGATCCGGCAGGTCGTCCGGGAAACGGTGCGGCGTGGGCAGGGTGTTCAGATCGCTTTTGGGGCGCGGAGGATTGACAATCAATTCCTCGCCCTTGCGGTAAGCGGCCCCGTAGACGAAATGGAACTTGCGCTCATCCCGCAGCTCCTGCAGCAAATGGTGAAAGGTCTCTTCCCCGTCGCCATTCACTACAAAATCAATGCCCGCCTCCCGTCTCATCCAATACAGCGGCTCATAAGATACCTCCGGCCCGCCGAGCACAATCGTAACCTCAGGCATCACCTGCTTGAGAATCCCGACCAGCTTGACAGTCTCTTCAATGTTCCATATGTAGCAGGAGAAGCCGATCACATCCGGTTTCTTCTGGAACAGGTCGGACACGATATTCATCACAGGATCTTTGATGGTGTATTCTGCCAAATGAATGTCCTGAAACTCGTGTTCACTGTACGCCTTCAAGAGACGGATCGCCAGCGAGGTGTGAATATATTTGGCATTTAAGGTGGCGAGGATGATCTTCATGCCTACTAACCTTCTTTACATTTCATTTTGAAAAAACTCCAAAAATTCCTTGCCGTATTTCTTGTACTTCAATTCGCCAACCCCTTTGACTCTCAGCATTTCCGCTTCAGTCTGCGGGCAAACCACACTCATCTCGCGCAGCGTGGCATCATTGAAAATAATATAGGACGGCACATGCTCGCGCCCCGCCAGCTCGCGGCGGATCAGGCGAAGCTGCTCGAACACCGTCTCGTTGACCGCCGACGGCGATAGGTCGCGCGCGCGGCTGCGGTCCCGGCCGCTGTAGCCGCCTCCGGTGCTGCGCTGGCGCGACACGCGCTGCTGCACCTGGCGCTGGCCGCGCAGCACCTCGGCCGCCAGCGGCTGGAGCCGCACCACGGGATACTGGCCTTCCGACAAGGCCAGATACCCCTCCGAGATCAGCACATTGATGCTCTCGGTGATCTCCTTCTCGGTGCGGCTGGACATCGCCCCATGCGTGGGCAGCTTCTCGAAGCCGTACTGAAGCACCTTCTGGTTGCGTGAGCCTTTCAGCACTGAAGATACCAGCGCCACTCCATAGCGTTCACGCATGCGGTGTATGCAGGAGAAGATCTTCTGGGCATCCACCGTCATATCCACCAGCTCGCGTTCATCCGTACAGGAGCTGCAAATGCCGCATGGCTTGTCTCCATGCTCCTCGCCGAAATAATCAAGCTGTGCGCTGCGCAGACAACGGGTGGTATAGCAGTAATCTATCATTTGCTGAAGCTTGCGGTAATCATTGGCTTTGCGGTCCGTATCCTGCGGATTCTGCTCGATCAGGAACTTCTGCGTCATAATATCCTGCGCGCTGAAGAGCAGGATACACTGGCTTGGCTCGCCGTCCCGTCCGGCACGGCCCGCCTCCTGAACGTAAGCCTCCATATTTTTCGGCATATTGTAATGGATCACATACCGCACGTTCGACTTGTCGATCCCCATCCCGAAGGCGTTCGTCGCTACCATTACACGGATATCGTCGTAGAGGAAGCCCTCCTGGCTCTCTGCCCGCTCCTGGTCATTCATCCCCGCATGATAGCGGCCGGCGGCAATTCCCGCAGCCTGCAGACGGCTGAACAGATCATCGACATCCTTGCGGGTGGCGGCATAGACAATCCCCGGCTCATGGGAATGCTGCGCCGTGTAGTCCATAACGAACTCGCGTTTGTTCTCGCCGCGCAGCACCGACATGGCCAGATTATCCCGGCCCAGGCCGGTCACGAAGACGCCGGGCTGGCGGAGCCGCAGCAGCCGGACCATATCCTCCATAACCTCCGGCGTAGCCGTTGCGGTAAAGGCGGCGAGTATCGGCCGCTCCGGCAGCTCCTCCACAAAGGGCGACACCGCCAGATAGCTGGTGCGGAAATCATGTCCCCACTGGGAGACGCAGTGCGCTTCATCCACAGCGACGCAGGAGATGGACAGACCTGCCATTTCCAGGCGGAACCAGTCCAGCTCCAGCCGCTCCGGCGCTACATACAGCAGCTTCAGCTCGCCCCGACGCGCCGCCCGAATCCGCTCATTGACTTCTTTTCCGCTTAATGTGCTGTTGATATAGGCAGCGGGAATTCCGGCCGTAGTCAGCGCATCCACCTGGTCCTTCATCAGGGAAATCAACGGTGAAATGACCAGCGTAAGCCCCGGCAGCAGCAGGGCCGGAACCTGATAGCAGATGGACTTCCCGCCTCCGGTCGGCATAATGCCCAGCGTATCGCGGCCCTCCAGCAAATTCATCACTATTTTCTTCTGGCCCTCCCGGAAGTCGGGATAACCATAATATTTTTGCAGTTCAGCCTGCGCCTGTTCCATAGTAGGTACTTGCATCTTCATCTCTATCAAAACTCCTTAAAAACTTTCTATCTTTAGCTTACATAAAAACCGCCGCCCGAAGCAACACTTTATGGTGATCTCCCTGATGAAACGGCCCCGGCTAATGCTTTTTATGTATAGTCCTCTCCCGGCTTTCCCCGCGTTAGCCTCCGTAGTATTTCTTCACCACTCATGGTATATTGAGGAGTACATTATTAAAGGACGGAGAATGCTTCCATGAACACAAGACGAAATCCCAAAGAGGGCACCAAACGGGGCGCAAAGCCCGGAATAGCCTCCGCAGCGCAGCCTAAATCAGGAACAAGAAAACCTAATCATAGACCCGGCAAACCAGGAACATCCGCCAAGACACCGGCACCTGTCAAAACCTATACGGTGGCTGAACCCGCCGAGCTGCTGGCTTTTTTGCTGAAGACGCTCACAAGCCGGGGCCGCAATGCGGTCAAATCCATCCTCTCCCGGGGACAGGTATCCGTGAACGGCAAAGTGGTGACCCGGCATGATTTCCCGCTCCAGCCCGGGCAGACCGTAACCATTGACCAAGAGAAGCCGGTCCTTGCCAAAGAAATGATTGGACTGACCATCGTACATGAGGATGATGACCTGATCGTTATTCAGAAGGATGCCGGATTATTATCCATCGCCACAGGGGAAGACAATGAGCTGACAGCCTACCGCCAGCTTATGGAGCATGTCCGCCTGAGCAATCCGAAGAGCCGCGTTTTTGTAGTGCATCGTTTGGACCGTGACACATCCGGCCTGATGATGTTCGCCAAGAGCGAACAGATTCAGCAGAAGCTGCAAAATTCATGGAAAGACACTGTTAAGGAACGCACCTACGTGGCTCTCGTGGAAGGCGCAGTCCGCAAATCCGAAGGCACAATCAGCTCCTGGCTGAAGGAAACCTCGACACTCAAGATGTATTCCAGCCCCCATGAAGGGGACGGACTGCACGCCGTAACCCATTATAAGCTGATTCAGGCTAACCGCCATTTCTCTTTGCTTGAGGTACAACTGGAAACCGGCCGCAAAAATCAAATCCGTGTGCACATGGCAGACATCGGACATCCGATTGCCGGCGACAAGAAGTATGGCGCAGAGACAAAAGCAGTAGGCCGGCTGGGCCTGCATGCCCGTGTGCTCTCTTTCATTCATCCGACCACCGGGGAACTGCTGAGCTTCGAGAGTGCCATTCCTAAGACCTTTCTGAAATACACCGCACCTGCGCCGACCAACTGACACTATTGATTATAGACCATCCCGCGAAAAGGAGGCCGATTCACGTCGGAGACGGGAGCATGGATTTCTACGTTCAGGATGTCGCGGTTCTGCCGGAATATCAGGGCCAGGGGCTACGCAATCGTATCATCGGGCAATTGCTCGAAGATATCCGGAACCATTGCTATCCGGGCGCATTCGTTGGTCTGTTCGCCTCTCATGGCAACGATACCTTCTATGAGCGCTACGGCTTCCAGAATGATGCCCCGGGCATGACCGGCATGTTCAAGGTGATGGAATAAGCTGGGACAAGAGGATAAATGTATTTCGTACAGTTAAAATCGCTTTTTTCCGCCGTACAGATAAGATAATTGCATTCCTGCAGCTATCATTTGGGTTTTTCGCCGCATACGCCGTTTCACACAAATATAACTGCATGAAGCACAACTAAAGGTCAGCTAGGTGGCAGGAAGGCCGAAATAAGTGTACAAAGTGCAGTTATAGACCTCCTGTTGCAGCAGGCAACAGCACCTGGTGCGACACAACTAGGGGTACCTTTCAGCCAACTGGATAGGTACCTTTTTTTGCGCACGAATAAGTGCGCGGGGCAGCGGCAGACAGCAACATTTTCACTCCATTTCGCGTCATGATACAATAAAGAGAAACTCAAGAAGGTGACTCTTTGTGTTCCATCCTACTGTCTTTGACAACATTAAAATTGCTTTTGAGAACCAAATCTACGACTACGATAATCTGGATGGAATCCTTGTTGTGACGGACCGTTCCGATAAGCTCGACCTTGCGCTGATGTCCCGTGAATTCAGCTTGTCCTTCAAACGGGTTCACGGCAGAAATGTGACTTCCGAGGTAATTCTGCTGTCTTCGGTAAAAGAGCTGAGCGACGAAATACTGGAGACTCCGGACAGTGACCCCGGCTGTAATCTCCTGCTGCGCTTTTATATGGAGGTTGAAGATGCTGAGGTGCAGTGTCCGGCCATTGAGCACATTCTCGCCGCAATCTGGGGACCGGAGCTGCTGCCGGTGCAATCGCTGAGCTTTCTGTATGGCCAGGAGACAGACACGTATAATAACTGCATCGAGCTGCGGTTCAAAAGACAAATTAACGAAGAGCAAATGGAGGATATTCCGAACCTTCTGAACTTTCTGCTCCAGAGTGCCGAGGAGCTGGAGGAAATATAACCTAAATCGGGGTGAATGGATCATGAGCTTCCTGCCATCAGCCAAAAGCAAGCGCTGGACTGCCTGGATTCTTCTTTACGCATTGATTCTGTGGCTGCTGCTCGTGCTGGACCGGTTCGTTCTGCTGGATAATGAGTTCAGCCTTTCGATTATGGTGCGATTTGCTGTACTTGCCCTGGCGGTCTCCGTCATTGTGAACGGCTTCGGCTGGTTCGGTGCAAAGCTCGTATGGCTAATTACCACGGCAGGCCTCCTTATCGGGCTGATTCTTATGTTCACCTACACCTACCGGGATATGTCGGGCTGGGAGGATCTGGCGGGCTTTCTCTCTTTTGCAATATTCACGGTAGGTGGTTTTGCGGCCGGTCTAATTGCTGAGGGCATCTATCTGCTGATCAGACACCAGCGTAAGCAAGGTTAGCATTCCCGCGACAGACCAGGTACGTCGTTACGTCATACCCAGGATTACATGTTGAGGTGATCGCCTATGTCCAATTCCTTTCTGACCAAAAAAGCCCTTGCCCATTCGCTAAAATCTCTGATGGAGCATACCCCGCTGAACAAAATCTCCGTCAAGCATCTGGTGGATGATTGCGGGCTGAACCGGCAGACGTTTTATTATCATTTTCAGGATATTTTTGACCTGCTGGGCTGGATTTACCGGACCGAAGCCGTAGAGAGCGTTGCCCAGTACCGCAGCTACAGCACGTGGACGGATGGCTTTTACAGGATCTTCTGCTACATTGAGTCCAATAAAGCCTTTTGCTATAACACGCTGAACTCGCTTGGGCGGACCCATCTCGATGCCTACCTTTACGAAGTCACCAATGAGCTCATTATGGGGGTTATTCAAGAGCTTGCGTCCGGCATGGAGGTGAGCTCCGAGGACAAGCGGTTTATCGCCAATTTCTATACGCTGGCTTTTACCGGACTTGTAATCCAGTGGATGCGGAACGGAATGAAGGAGCAGCCCAAGCATATCATCGAACAGCTCAATGTGCTGATTGAAGGAAATTTTGCGAAAGCGCTGCATAAATACGAGGACAAGCTGTCGTGATCTACGGATTGCGCAGCTTTTTTTCTATTCATCTGTCACAGGTTTATTTCCACAAACCTTGTCATAAAACCATACACATTGCCTCAAGTGACCAATTTTCTTACATTCCCGGACTTTTGATCATACCTTCTGCGCAAGCCTTGGATTACATTAGGGACAGCAACAGTAATCATCAACCCTATGGAGGCGACAGTTGTGAAAAAAGAGTACGGTAACAGCCAGGTATATTTTGTCGGCGGCGGAATTGCATCCCTTGCGGGAGCGGCATACCTCGTCAGAGACTGTGACTTTCCCGGACAGAACATTCACATTATTGAAGAGATGAAAATTCTCGGCGGCAGCAACGACGGCGCAGGCAGCAGCGAGCACGGCTATATCATCCGCGGCGGACGGATGCTGAACGACGAAACCTATGAGAATTTATGGGAGCTTCTCGGCACTATCCCTTCTATCGACCATCCGGGGAAAACTGTGCGGGAAGAAATTACAGAATTCGACAACGCCAATCCCACACATTCCAATGCCCGCCTGATCAACCGCAATGGCGAAGTCGAAGATGTGCTGTCGATGGGCTTCGATATGGCGGACCGTCTGGCGATGGGCAAACTGATCATCACACCTGAAGAAGCTATGGGCAAAGCGCGGATCAATGACTGGTTCGGCCCGCATTTTTTTCAGACCAGTTTCTGGTACATGTGGGCAACGACCTTTGCCTTCCAGCCTTGGCATAGCGCAGTTGAATTCAAAAGATACATGCTCCGCTTCATGCATGAATTCCCGCGAATCCAGACGCTTGAGGGTGTAACGCGCACACCATTTAACCAATACGACTCGATTATTCTGCCGCTGCATAAGTATCTGGAGCCATTCGGCGTAGATTTCACCTTGAAATGCACCGTCACCGATCTGGACTTCAAGGACGGCGACGGCATTACTGTTACAAAGATGCATGTGCTGCGTCAAGGGGTTCCAGATGTCATTGAAATTGGCGAAGAAGACCGCGTTATCGTTACGAACGGCTCCATGACCGAAGGCTCCAGCCTTGGCTCCATGACAACCGCTCCGCATCTGAACGGCAAAGGCAGCTCATGGAAGCTGTGGGAGAACATTGCCGCCAAAAAACCGGGTCTCGGCAATCCCTCCTCGTTCGACGATCATGTGGATGAATCCAAATGGGAATCGTTCACCGTTACTTTCCAGGATTCGAAATTCTTTGACCTGATGGAAAAATTCACACGCAACCGTGCCGGTACAGGCGCTCTTGTAACCTTTAAGGATTCAAGCTGGTTCATGTCCGTTGTGCTGGCCTTCCAGCCGCATTTCCGCAACCAGCCGGAGCATGTCAGAGTCTTCTGGGGTTACGGGCTGTATCCCGACAAGGTCGGCGATTTCGTGAAGAAGAGAATGTGCGACTGTACCGGGGAAGAAATCATGCAGGAGCTGATCGGACACCTTCATTTTGAAGAACATAAGGAAGAGATCATGGCGACCGCCAACTGTATCCCTTGTATGATGCCGTACATCACCTCCCAGTTCATGCCAAGACTGAACAGCGACAGACCGAAGGTCGTGCCGGCAGGCTCCACCAATCTGGCTTTTATCAGCCAATATTGCGAAATCCCGGACGATGTCGTCTTCACTGAAGAATATTCCGTAAGAGCGGCCCGGATCGCCGTATACACGCTGTTTGACATTGGCCTTCCGGTTGAGCCGATCAAGCAATATCAATATGATGTGCGGACGCTGTTCAGCAGCTTTGTGACTTCGTTCCGTTAATAATGAGGTAAAAAAAGCCGCTCTCCCTTGAACTACTCAAGGGGAGCGGCTTGCTGCATGTAACAAGACATGGCTGCCCATTAGGCTTGGTTAGATACTGCAGGACCCGTCATCGCAGCCCTCGGCATCTGCTGCCTTGGCTTTTGGCTGGCCGATAGTCTGAAGCACCGGTGCACTGTGTTCTTCTGCCCACACTGTATCCAGTACCTCAGAGAATACCGGACCCGGCTGTGCGCCGGACACGGCATATTTATTGTTGAAGACGAAGAAAGGTACGCCGGTAACATTGAGACGCTCGCCTTGGGCAATATCGGCTCTCACCTTATCCGCATAGGCGTCTGTTTCCAGCATCGCCGCTACATCTGCCGCATCCAGCCCAACCTCAGCAGCCATAGAAGCCAGCTCTTGGTGGTCGGCCAAATTATGCCCATCGGTGAAATAGGCTCGCAGCAGCCGTTCGGACATCTCGGGGCCTTTGCCTTTGGCCGCCGCATAGTGACTCAGGCGATGGCTGTCAAAGGTGTTCGTATGCTGCACGCTGTCAAAGTTGAACTCCAAATCGACCCCTTTGGCTTGCTCAGTCAATTGGGCATTCATCGCAACCGCCTTCTCACGGGTCATTCCGTATTTGGCCGCCAGCATATCATGGACATCCTGAGTGGCATGCGCCGGGGCACTCGGATCAAGCTGGAAGCTGCGGAATACCACCTCCACCTTGTCGCGGCCTTCGAACTGGCTCAGCGCGTTCTCCAGCCGTCTTTTGCCGATATAACAGAACGGACAAGCATTATCAGACCACACATCTATTCTCATGGATTAACCTCCTAAAGTTAAGTAACTATTTATATCTCACTTACGATTATATAGTTAAAAACCGAAAATTACAAATATATTCACCCCGAACAAGCAGAGTGCCGCCAACCCTCATTTACAAATCGGAGGAAATTGGCGGCAAGCGAAAAGCTAAGTGAGTAAGCTGTCTCATTCTCCTTAGATTTCAGAGACTGGATGAGCTGATTAACAGGTTACTGTAAAGCGCAGCTTAGTACAGCATCAGTTCTAAAGCTGTGGCTTAGGACAGAGCCTTTGGGGTTCAGGGAGAGAGGGATTCGTCCTATCCATCCTCCTGATCCTTATGGACCGTAAAGCCGTTATTTTCCCGAAAGGGATATATTGAGCAGGGCGAACGGACCGTAAAGCGCTTATCACCTCTTCGGCAGGTACATGTAGGATGAAGGTCCGACCATAACGGCTCTGGAGTCCGTTCACTTGCGGAAAAAGGACTTCCAGTGGAACTAAGAGCTGTTCAGTCCGTTGCAAGCGTGCCTCCTCTTCCGGTTAGGAGATGATTCTGTTCGTGGGGCCTGATGTACTAGTGCGGGGTGCTCAGCTTCTTGGTGAAGCCGTCTCCGATCAATGGTATTGCCAAAGGCTCCAGCCCAAGGCTCTCCTGCAGCAGATTGTACAGCCTAGCCCCGATGATTTCCTCCGAATAATCGGAGCGGACAATCTGCAAAGCGGCTTCCCCCATCTCTGCGCGTAAAGCGGGATTTCCCAGCATCATATCCATTGAGGCGGCAAGCGCAGCCGGGTCCAGTCCTTCCGCGAGCAGACCGTTCACCCCATGCTTCACCAGCCCACGTACGCCCATTACATTAAAAGCAACCGTCGGCAGACCACAGGCTCCGGCTTCCAGGATAACAAGCGGCAAGCCCTCATAACGTGAAGGCAGGACAAAAAACTCGGATACGCTGTAATAGCTGGCTAATATCTCCTTGTCGCGGATGGTACCGAGCAGAATTATGCGATCCTCCAGACCTTTATCCGCAATTAGTGCCTTGAGACTCTGCTCATCCGGCCCGCCGCCGGCGATCAAGATCCTTAGACCCGGAATGTGCTTCAGTTGCTCAGCAGCCTGAACCAGCAGGGAATGGCCTTTCTGGTGCTCAAACAGCCGGCCAACGGTTATGACATAGCGGTATTCCGGGTCCAGGCCAAGCGCCGCCAGCGCCTGCTCCTTATCCCGCCGGTAAAACACTCCGGAATTCACAAAGTTGGGCAGCAGCCGGATTCGCTCCGCGATCTTCGGGAAATGGCCGACCATGCTGTTCTGCTCATCCTCATTAAGGGTGGTAAGAAAAGCCGCCTTGTGCAGCGTATGCTTCTTGATCGGCAATATCCATTTATGAATGCTGCCTCCATGATATGCGGCAATAATAGGGATGTTCAATTGCTTGGCGGTTGAAGCCAGCCGTTCAAAACGGCCGGAGGCATACTCCTGGGCATAGATCAGGCTGATGCCATCCGCGCGCAGAATCTCACCTAAGTTCTTCTGGATGGTGGATACATATTGGGAGATAAATTTGCCAACGGGTGTGCGGTGGGATAGCGGGATAAGGCAATACGATTTGTATAGTTTCCCCACAGGAATAAATTTTATTGTACAGTCTACAATTCCATGCTGGTAGGTGCGGACCTCATTGCCGGACCGGGTGAAATTATAGATGGTGGTGCGGATACCTTTTGTATGTAAGAGACGCGCATAGTCAAATGAGAAATCATTATGATACGAGCTTACATATTCCTCTTCACTGAGACCCAGCCCTTTTACGAAGAAATCTTCAAAGTAATTGGTATGCATAAAGATCCCGACATGCATAACGTCTCCTCCTTAAAGTTTTTTAGCATCTACTTTCTGTATCAGCTTCGATAAAAAACTGACCCAGGAAGCATAGGCTTAAAGTTTTGTTAAAATAGTTCATATTACTTAAAATCAAATGCAACTAATTTCCTAATCATTATAATCGCAAACGCTATAAAAAAAAGTAAACGAAAGTGGTATATACGGCCTACCTGAGGAGGGGGTAAACTTAGAGCAACAAGAACTTTCGGTGCATTATATTCCCGTTAAGCGGACGCTTGGGGCGTCCCGGAAGGAGTCAGCAGGCATGCATGATGTCTCTATCGTAATTCCCACCCGCAACCGGATCAAGGATCTTAAGCTGTGCATTGAGTCTATCGGCAGACAGACGGAACTGGAAGATGTCTCAATTGAGCTGCTGATTGTTGACGACGGTGACATTGAGAATAATGTCCTGGATTATTTCCGCAGGGTGCTGGCACAGATGCCACAGGCAGAGCTGCGGTATTACCGTAAAACCAAACCCGGTGTCTGGCTCTCCCGCTATGAAGCGCTGGGACTTATTGACGGAGACATTCTGCTCACCTTTGACGATGACGCCGAGCTGGATGATCCGCTGTATATCCGCCGGATGCTAGACACCTACGCTGAGGACAAGTCTATTGTCGGTGTTGGCGGCATTGCCAGAGGCCTTGCCAGCAGCAGATCCGGCAAATGGCTCGGAAGACTGACCTTTCAAATGTCGGGTTCCCCCGGCAGGCTGTCAGCCAGCACACTGGCAGGCTCCTATTTGCTCTGGAGCGAGACGGAGAATACGTTCGAAACGGATTTCTTTCATGGCTGCAATATGTCTTTCCGGGCTTCCGCACTGAAGGATATGAAGCCTTACCCGTGGATGACGAGCTATGCGGTGGCTGACGATATTTATATGTGCCATTTGGCCAGCAAATACGGCAAGCTCGTCATCAATCCCGATATGAAGATTACCCACCATGAATCTCCAAGCTCGCGCGACAAGGCGGGCCGGGTGGCGCGGGCAACTGCGGTCAATCATTATTATCTGCTGAATTTGCGCAAAGCACCGGTGAAGAATTACGCCGCCCTGCTGTGGACGCTGACCTATCTAACAGGCAAAGCCACACTTAAGCGCAACTTCAATGCAGTCTCGGGCTACGTCAGCGGCATCCTCTTTGTGCTGAATCCCCGCAAGAACAAATACCGTGAGTTTATGCTGGACTAACCTTGCCGTGTTACGGTGTGACAAGCCAAAAACCCGCTCCCCAGAAGGGGAAGCGGGTTTTACTTGTATAACCGGGCTCCTGCATATGAAGTATAAAATTATGCCGTTACCTCTTGGGTTACGCTAGCCGTGCGTTTGGTCTGACGCAGGAAATACAGTGCAGTCAGTGCCAGGAAGACCACTGCATAACTAAGCAAATAAACAATTTGCTGCCTCATCAACGCGTAGTCGCCGCTGGCGACAATCGCTTTATAACCGACGATGCTGTGCGTCATTGGCAGCCAAGGATTCACCTTCTGCATCCATTGCGGCAGTAGCTCCAGCGGGAACGTGCCCGCACTTGAGGTCAGTTGGAAGATCATCAGCACAATTGCCAGGAAACGTCCCGGGTTATCCAGCCAGGTCACCAGTGCCTGAACAATCATCGTGAAAGTGAAGCTGACAAGCAGAGTGAATGCATAGAAGAGCGGTACACTCTGCACCTCCAGCTTAAGACCATACAATAATATGATATCGGCCAGTACAGATTGAAGGACACTCACCAGCACAAAAGTCAGTGTCCGGCTGACAAATCTGCCCATCGGCGTTGCCCCCGGCACACTGGATTCACGCAAGGAGAACACAGTCGTAAAGACGAGTGCGCCCATAAATAGTGCAAGCGACAGGAAGTACGGCGCAATCCCGCGCCCGTAGTGATCCAGCTTATAATCGGTTTTCTCCGTCAGCTTCACCGGCTCGGCGAACATATTCACTGTGTCGTCGCCCGATTTCACCTCAGAGGTTGTGGCTGCGGCATCGGTCAGCTTCTGCGCCAATTCGCTGCTGCCGCTGGTCAGCTTGTCCGCACCGTCTTTCAGTTCACCTGCGCCATCCGTGAGCTTGCCTGCCCCTTGCGACAGACCGTCCACACCTCCGGCCAGCTTGCTCAGCCCTTGCTCCAGCTTCCCGGCACCGCTGTTCAGTGCCGCTGCTCCAGTTGCCAGCTTGCTGCCGCCCGCAGCGGCATCGCTCAGCTTCTGGCCGAAGGCCGTCAGCCCTGCGGCCAGCTTCTCGCCGCCATCCGATAGCTGCGCGGCGCCTAGAGCCAATTGCTGCTGTCCCTGGTCCAGCTTCGTGCTGCCAGCCAGCAATTGCTCCTGTCCGGCATGCAGTTGCTGGCTGCCTGCGGCAACCTGCTGGCTTGCCGCCAGCAATTGCTTGAACTGCTCATTCTCCAGTCCGGGGGTCGCCGCCATCATCTGCTCCAGCCCTTTGGCCACCTGCTCTGCACCGGTGGCCAACTGACCGCTGGCCGCCTCGGAAGCCGTTAGTCCCTCCTTAAGCTGGCTGCTGCCCGCCTTCGAGGACTGCAAGCCCTGCTCAAGCTGCGCTGCGCCGCTCTGCGACTTCACAGCGCCGTCCTGGAGCTGCTGCCCCGCCTTGGACAGCTTGCTTAAACCGCTTGCCAGGTCTGTTGCTCCCTGCGTTACTGTCCCTGAACCCTGATTCAGGCTGCCCGCTCCATTGTGCAGCAGCTTCAGTCCGCTTTTCAGCTCAGTGGTACCGCCGGCAAGCTTGTTCAGGTTGCTTTTCAGCGTAGACAGACCTTCGTTCAGCTTGCCTGCTCCGTCACTCAGCTTCGTTGCCCCGCTGCCCGCATCGCCAAGGCCTTCAGAGATCGTATCCACCTGCTCGAACATGCTGCGGGTATACGCCGCCGTAATTTGTGTGGACAGCTTCGCCTTCAGCTTGTTCATCGCACTGCTGCCGATCTGACCGGCTACAAAGTTGTAGTCGCTGTTCGGCTCGAAGACAATCTCAGCCTGCACCGGGTGCTCCTCGGTCAGCGTTGTGGCATTTTTGGAGAAATTCGCCGGAATCGTAATCGTCATATAATAGCGGTTATGAGCCATGCCATCCTTGGCTTCCGCCGCATTGACAAAATCCCACTTGAAATCGCTGTTGCCCTTCAGCTCCTTCACGAAATCCTTGCCCACTTCCATAGCTTTGCCTTCATATTTGGCACCTTGGTCCAGATTAACAACAGCAACAGGCAGCTTGCCGGTATTTCCGTAAGGGTCCCAGGAGCCTTCCACGAGAAAACCGCTGTACAGCATCGGCAACGCCGCTACGCCGAGTAAAGTGAGCAACAGCATCGGTTTGCTCACGAGCATTTTCAAATCCTGCACAAACACATTAATCGCTCTTATTGCCCACACACCTTTTATATTTGGGGAGTTCCAAACTTCCCCTCCGTCGCTTCGACTCTTATTACATTTTGCAAATTTATGAAAATTTTTTCACAACCAATCATTATGATTGGAAAAAAATAGCCCTCACAGGCTGGAACGCTAGGATTCTATGCGAGAATACCATTAGAAATAAACAGAATCATATGCTCCTTAATGCGGCTTTTGTCCAGCGGCTCGTGCTCTTTGTTCCATTCCGTGGTCAGCGCCAGATACAGACGAAGAATCATAAACGCAGCGACACTTGGATCACAAGGTTTCGCTTCTCCCCGGCTGATTGCCAGCTCGATCTGCTGCCGCAGGAAATCCAGCGCATATTTCTCCATCCGCTTGACCCCTTCCAGCGCCTGGACCGTACCGATATCCCGCACCTCCTGAGCCAGCTTGATGAATAGTTCATGATCAGAACGGAATTCCAGGATGGAGTCCAGCAGATTGAAGAGCTTCTGGATAAACGTGTGATCTTCCGCCGCCAGACGACTCATGACCGAAGTCAGCTCCTGGGAAGCCTTGTCCAGAATTTCGGCGAACAGCTCATCCTTGTTTTTGAAAAAGGTATAAATCGTGCCTTTGCCCACATTTGCGATCTTGGATACCTGATCCATCGTTGTAGCTTTATAGCCGAACTGTACAAAGGACTGCGTCGCCGCCTGCAGAATTAACGATTTGCGGTCAATGGACATGCTTCATTCTCCTTTCTGACAGTTAAAATTGACTAAATTTTATTTTTGGTCACTCGGTCATAAATCAATTTACCACGTCTGCGGAGATATGACAAACATTTTAATTAAATTTTTACTTAAATCATGGAACTTATGCGGAGCTTATACAAAGCGTATAGAGGACTTATGCCAAAATGTCATGAATTAAGTATCCATTACCAGCTTGTCTGGGTTATGATAAGAAGGATGTGATCAAGAAACTAACTTTATGGATGGTGGAACATGTTTAAGAACAAAAAATCGGCGCTTATCCTGCTCACTCTCGTTCTTGTCAGCGCTCTTGCGGTCACAGCCTGCAGCAGCAATAAGAACAACAGCAGCAGCAGTCCGGCTGAAACCGCCAGCGGCGCAAAGGTATCAACAGACGGGGGAACGAAATCCCTGGAGCAGACCTTTTATATCTATGACACAATAGTGAATATCAAGGTATTCGGCGAGAAGGCGACGCAAAAAAATATGGATCACATCCAGCAAATGCTGGAGCGAATGGATAAAGAATTTAGCCGCACCAAGCAGGACGGAGAACTGTATGCTGTAAACCAGGCTGCCGGTAAAGAAGCCGTGGCTGTCTCTGACGAAACGCTGGATATTGTCAAGCAATCGCTGAAATACGCGGCGGAAATGGATGGGCTGTTCGATCCGACAATCGGACCTCTCGTGGACCTCTGGAATATCGGCAGCGGTGGAGATCATGTTCCTCCCCAGGCGGAAATCGACAAAGTCAAAGCCCTGACCAATTATAAGGATGTTATTGTGGATGACAAAGCGAAGACGGTCAAGCTGGCCAAAGCAGGCATGGTGCTGGATATGGGCGGGATCGGCAAGGGATATGCGGCTGACCGCATTGCGGATTATTTGAAGGAGCAGGGACTGGACAGTGCGATGATTAACCTTGGGGGCAGCAGCATTATTGCGCTTGGCAATAAGCCTAACGGCTCGCCGTGGAACATCGGCCTGCAGGACCCTGACCAGAGCCGCGGCACCCAGCTTGGAACGATCAAGATTTCGGGTGAGGTCATCGACGCTTCCGGCGTGTACGAACGTTTCTTCATGCAGGACGGGGTGCGTTATCACCACATTCTTGATCCGCGCACAGGTTTTCCTTCCCAGAACGGGCTGAAAAGCATTACGATTATGAGTCCTAACGCAACGGATGCGGATGCCCTGTCTACCGGCGTGTTCCTGATGGGCCTCGAAGACGGCATGAAATACATTGAATCCCTGCCGGAGAAGGTCGATGCCTTCTTTATTACCGACGACAACAAGATTTATGCCACCTCAGGAATTCGGGACAGACTGCAGCTTACCGATCCTACGTACACTTTTGCTAACTAAATAATACTGCCGGGAAGCGTGAAACATATAATTTCTTATATTTTAACCTGTAGAGCACTAAAAGAACGGCGGAGCCTAAGCTCCGCCGTTCTTTTTGCCGCACATAAGATTAAATTATAGGAAGTTCACTGAATTCCCGGTAGTTCGTGAAAATATAACTCGGCTGATGATCCGTTCCCGGCTGCCGGCCGCGGGGGTTATACCAGATTACCCTCCAGCCTGCCGCAAGCGCACCAACTACATCATTGTCCCACGTATCCCCGACATAAATTGACTGCTCCGCTGTTGTTCCGGTTACCTTATTCACATGGGCAAAGATTGCCGGGTCCGGCTTCGCCAGCCCTACGGCGTCCGAGATGAAGATCATCTCCTCAGGAATCAGCTTATCTATGCCAAGTCCGCGCAGCTTGTTCATCTGATGCTCCTGCGGGCCGTTCGTAATGATGCCTACCTTATGCCCCAGAGAGATGAAACGCTTAAGCTGCTCGGCCACACCCTCAATCATTTCAATGCTGTATTGACGGCCAATGTACGACGCCTGGACTTTTGCCGCCTGCTCGCGGTTCAGCTTCAGCCCGTATTCGGCAAAAGCCAGCTCCAGCCGCAGCACCCGCGTCTCCTCCAGCGCCAGCTCTCCCCGCAAATACTGCGGCCAGAGCAAATCACTGTGATACCTTACCTTGTAGAACAGATCCGCATAATTCAGCATGCTCTCGTCGGGCTGCAGCACTTCGCGGACAGCTTCCCGGAACGGCACCAAATGATCGTACAGCGTATCATCCAAATCCCAAAATACCGCCAGCTTATTATTGCTTGTATTCACATGAACGCTCCTATTCCCTGGAATCATAGAACACATGACGGGCGCTGATCTTACCCTCTTCAATATCCATCAGACCGAAGGAATATTGCTTCTCCCGCCGCTTGTCCGTAGGAGAGCCGGGATTGAACAGCAGAATGCCGTTCTCCTTGCGCATCAGCGGCTGATGGGAGTGGCCGAACAGAATGCAATCCACATCCTCACCTTCAAAAGCGAGCAGTGCATTTCCGTCAGTTCCCTTGCGGGAGTACGGCGCATGCCCATGAATCATCCCGATGCGCACGCCTTCCAGCGTAATAATCTTGCGCTCCCCAAGCCGCCGGATAATCTCCGCGCCGTCATTATTGCCGGCAATTCCCTCCACCGGAGCAAGCTCCGCCAGCAGGTCATAAATCTCCAGAGACACCCAATCGCCCAGATGCAAAATCTTATCCACCTTGCGGAATTCCTCAATAAGCACGGATGGCAGCCCTTTGGCACTGCTGGAGAGGTGCGTATCCGATACTACTCCTACCTTCATCTGCTTCAGCTCCTAACCCGTAAAATCATGAATATTTATCGCATACCTGAGAATATTGATTGTTAGCTAATTGTACGATGTGCATGGGGGAGAAGCAAGTGAGGCGCTCAATGAGGGATTGGAAATGCAACAAGGGGAGCCGGCCAGCTCCCCTTATATACTCCGCTTACCTGCAGCAATCAATAAAATCCAATCGTGGATGAAGCCTCCTTCATCCATTCCCGCTTGCGCCCTTTGTCCAGCTCGCCGCGCATGCCGCGCACAAGCGCCTCGACATCGGCCCGGCCGTTCTCATGCCATTCCAGCGCCGCGCTGACATACAGCTCGCCGAGCTGTGTCAAGGAGAAGTCTGCGGTTAGACGCGCCGCTGTAACAACACCCTCTTCACCGGCAAAAGCGGAGAAGCCCCGCAGCTTCAGGTACTCCAGCCGCAGCTCCTCGTCCGGCATTTTAATCTCATAGGCCCGGTCGAAACGTCCGGCGCGGTTCATGAGACCAGGGTCTATTTTGTCCGGATAGTTGGTCGTGCCGATCAGAAAAATCCCTTCCTTGGAGGTAGCCCCGTCCAGCGTATTCAGGAAAAAGGATCTGACCTCCTGCGGCATGGAGTCGATATCCTCGATGACCAGCACCATCGGCGCCAGCCTTGCGGCGGCTTCAAACACCTCGTTCACCGATTCGCTGTTCGTATATTCGGTAATCTGCCAATAAACTACAGGCCCAGGAACACTGCCGGCAATGGATTTAACCAGTGTGGTCTTGCCGTTGCCCGGATGCCCGTAGAGCAGAATCCCTCTTTTGTAGGGAATATCATAGGTAACATAGAAGCTGCGGTCTGAATCGAAAAATTGGTCGAGCGAGCGGTAAATTTCCTTTTTGATGGCTGGCACCAGCACCACATCCTCGCGTCCGACAGAACGTGTAATCGGCTCATCCTCACGGTAAATCCCGTTGCGCCTGTCTGTAAAGACCGTCACCTTGTTGATATTCTGCTCCCGCTGCCGCTTGCGCACATTGCCCAGAAAACCCTGAAGCTGCCCGTCGGAGGCGGCAAATACATAGTCCTGAAAGTTGATTCCATTCTCCTGAAATACCGGGACACGCGCCAGGGCCACGCCCATCTCAGGATAGGCCAGCACGTTGTTGCGGATCGACAGGTGGATGCTGTATTCCGGCTGCTCCTTGTCATCCTCATACACAAACGTCCGGTCCTCCAGGAGATCAAAAATCCGTGCCACATGCTCTACACCGGAATGCCCGCTCTGCACATCGTCCTGCAGCAGCTTCCAATATTCACTGTTGGGATCATCACTGGCATACAGCTCATAACGGACGCCGTAACGGGTGTACAAAGCTTCAAGAATTCCGTTCACCAGACGTGCGTAGGCATCATAGCCTTTGATCATACCGGTTGTGTTCTCGTCGTATTCGTAAATGACAGTCTGTTTCTTGTACTCCTTCTCCATAGTTACTTGGTCCCCTTTATCGCTGCGAGCGGCTTGCATTTGGCCACAACGGCAGCAAGCCCCGCCCCCGTAACGCTTTCTATGATCTCATCTACATTCTTATAGGCTTGAGGCGATTCGTCAATGATGGCTTCCAGAGAATGCTGGTTGACAACGATCTCATCCTCTTTGCCTACCTTAAGCGATTTGGAAAAATCATTGACGCTCACCAGCCGTTTCGTGGCTGAGCGTGAGCGGATGCGGCCCGCACCATGACAGATGGAATAATAATTCTCTTCCCCGCCGGGCTGGCCGACCATAATGTACGAGGCAGTGCCCATTGAGCCTGGAATCAGCGCCGGATGTCCGGTAGCGGCATAGGGGCGCGGATTGTCAGGATGTCCGGCGGGCAGCGCACGCGTTGCTCCTTTGCGGTGCACGAACTTGGCCCCGGAAGCAGTCTGCTCCATCCAGGCATAATTGTGCATCAAATCGTAGAGCGTACGCATCTCGCATTTCGGTCCGAACACATCACGGAAACCTTCGCGGACCGCATACGCGATCAGATGGCGGTTCACCACCGCATAATTCAGCGCGGAGTACATCAGATTAACATAACGCTGCGCCTGCGGATGTGCAAGCGGCGCATAGATCAGGCGCGGATCGGCGCTGCCCAGCCCGAGCTGGCCCATCACCTTTGCAAAGGCCGGTGTGCAGAACTGGTTGATCATGCCTCCCCAGGCCCGGGAGCCGGAATGAATCATCACGGCAACCTGCCCGTCGTGCAGCCCCCAGGCTGCCGCCAGTTCCTGCTGCTCCTCGGCGACTTCAATCGCCTGAATCTCCACGAAGTGATTGCCTCCGCCCAGCGTTCCAAGCTGCCGGTGCCCCCGGTGCCAGGCCATTTCCGGAAGCTCATTGAGAATGTCCTCATCAAAATTAAGCCTGCTGATCTCAACATGTGACAGAGCGCTCGACTTCTTCGGCGTATAGCTGTCCGGCACATATTTGTTCGGCAGTCCGTGCAGCCCCTTGCGGACGATGTTCTCCAGCCGGATATCGCTGTAGTGCCCGCGCTGCTGCTGCTCCATCGGCAGGTATCTCTCGATGGCCCGCACCAGCTTCCGGCGCAGCTTCACCTCGCGGAGATCGTCCTTGTGGAGCGTGGTCAGATGCACGCGCATGCCGCAGCCAATATCGCTGCCAACGATGGACGGAGACACATAGCCGTCAGCGGCATCCCACACCGCCGTAGTGCCGATGCAGGTTCCGACGCCAACATGCACATCCGGGGTGTAGCTCATGTATTCGATATTCGGGATTTGCAGATTGTTGTTGGCCATCTCCAGTACTTTATAATCCAGCGAAGCAAACAACTGCTCACTGGCGTAAACCTTCAGATCGCCGCCCGGCAGGGCAAGCTCATGTTTATAGCGGGCCTCATAATCGCCCGTGTGCTGCATATTCATAACTGTTGTTCAATTCCCTTCTAAGTGTAAATTGTAAATGTGTGGAGTGAATAAAATTTGCACGCAAAAAAGCCGCAGATCATGATCTGATCCACGGCTCCTAACCTTGCTAAGCGTGTTCTAAAAACCAGCCTCAAGCCAGTATTCATCACGCGGGCATACCCATACTGTTAAGCTTCAACAGAACAGGTCGGTGCACATCATGTTTCCCGGACGGGGCCGATCAGATCAGATCTTCCATATGCGGTTGTAAGCTGTAAATTTCCAATCATGACCCATCGGCCTCCCTTCTAATTTCGATAAATCCAATAATAAACGGCGTTCCTGCTTTATGTCAACCCTTTTAATGGAAAAGCAATTATTTAAATTTGTGCCAATCCTGGCTGCTGTTCTCCAGCAAATGGGCAAAATCATTGTCCAGACGTTTCTGCTCCGCCTTGCGCTGGTCCTCTGCCGCCTTTCTGGCGGCCTCTTTTTTGCCGTTCTCTTCAGCCTTCAGCGCATCGGACTGCGCCTTCAGCTTATCCAGCACATCGCTGCTCAGCAGATCCTTCAAGGTTGCCGGAGCATCCGCAGCCGCCGGGCGCGGCGCAGGGGTTGTTTTTTTCTTTTTAGCCACTGTTAATCATCCTTTCGGGGGTGGGGGATCTATATAAATCAAATGATAAAATCGGAAAATCGGCTCTAATCGTAACTACGGAGAATGTTTGGACTTCCGGCCGCTGTTGTATTCAGATGTTTTTTATTATACCGCTTAAGCGGATAACATCTGAATACAAAGGCGGACGCTAGCGCTCCTACAGTTCCAAACTTCCCCTCCGTCACTCCAGCCTTTTTGTTGATTTTTCAAGTTCAATTTATATAGTTCTTTTTTATATTTCGGGCATTAGTCGTAACTGCGGAGAATGTTTGGACTTCGGGCTGCTACCGCTCCTACAGTTCCAAACTTCTCCTCCGTCACTCCTGCCTTTTTGTTGATTTTTCAAGTTCAATTTATATAGTTCTTTTAATATTTTGGGCATTAGTCGTAACTGCGGAGAATGTTTGGACTTCAGCTTATATATTTCAAATTTGTTTTAGTGCAGAGCCTTTTCGTTTATAATGATCTGTAAGAGGTGAGCCTTATGAAATCTACAGATTTGTGTCCACGGTTACAAAAAAGCATGGATATCATCGGCCGGCGCTGGACGGGCTTAATCATCTATCAGCTTCTCCAGGGACCCCAGCGGTTCAGCGTCATCGAAGCCGCGCTCCCGGTCAGCGGCAGACTGCTCTCCGAGCGGCTCAAGGAACTCGAACAGGAGGGCATTGTCCACCGCGAGGTATTTCCCGAGACACCTGTAAGAATACAATATTCCTTAACGGATAAAGGCCGCGCGCTGGAATCGGTCATCCGTGACCTGCAGATGTGGTCGGATTCATGGATTACGGAGGAAGACTGCCAGCCTGAGCCGTCTCCCCAACATAAGCAAGGCCAGTGATCTGTCACTGTCCCGGAGTATCCTCCGCACACATTAAAGCTTGCGGCCAACAATCACCAGATCACGCAGCACCCCATCCATTTCGGCAACGCCCGGTAAACAGCCCCACTCTTCAAAACCAAACTTCCGCAGCAGCAACAGACTTGGCTCATTATGGCCAAATACAAAACCCACCAGATTCTGCAGTCCAAGGCGCGGGCATTCTGCAAGCGCTTTGGTCAGCAGCAGCCTTCCTGCCCCTGTGCCGCGGAATTTTTCACTTACATAGACACTGATCTCGGCGGTGCCGTTATAGGCCGGTCGGCCGTAAAAGGACTGAAAGCTGAACCAGGCGGCGATTTCGCCGTCTTTTTTGAGTACCCACAGCGGCCTGTGATGGCTGTTATGCTCCTGGAACCACTTCTCTCTGTCCTCGACGCTCACCGGCTCCAGATCGGCAGTCACCATCCGTCCGGCTACCGTCGAGTTATAAATATCCACTATAGCCGCCAAATCCCCGGCTGCCGCATCTTCTATACTGTAATCTTGCCACACCATGCTGTATTCCCCCTGCTTACATGTTGATCCTGCCCGTAGTCATATGATTATAGAGTACATCATTACAGGGGATTATGAAAAGCCTGCAGGACTGCCGGACACAAAAGGCTGGCCTGCCATAGAATGATATCTACGGTCAGGCCAGCCCTCCGGGGTTATGAAACAGTTAATTTTACTTCAGTTGATACAGTCTGTAGATCAGAGCGGCTGCTTCTGCTTTGGTTGCCGTTTGTGCCGGACGGAACGTACCGTCCTCAAAACCTCCAAACAGCTTCGTGCTCTTGGTCAAAGCAACGCCTGCTGCTGCCCACTTGGCAATTTTACCGCCATCGGTGAAGGCTGCGTTCACGTTCCCGGGATCGGCAACGTTCTTCGCTCCGTTATAGAGAGTAAGGGCGCGTGCCAGCATCGTGGCAATCTCCTGACGGGTAATTGTAGCCGCAGGGTCGAAAACCGAAGCGGATTTGCCTGTGATAATTCCTGCTGCATACGCAGCGGCAATTTCATTGTAGCCGGAGCTCCCAGCCGCGATATCTTTGAATGGCAGGGTCAGTCCCGAGCCATCCAGACCGTAGGCTCTGGAAATCCAGGCAGCAAACTGTGCACGGGTTACCTTGTCCGAAGGATTAAACTTCCCGGTTTGATCTACAATCCCTTTGGTCAACAGGTAGTTGATTTCCTTCACAGCCCAGTGGTTCTGCGCTACATCCGTGAAGGTTCCTGTTCCGAGCATTACAGTATAACGGCTGAAGTGTCCTCGCGGCGCACTCACGGTCTGGGTAACCGGATCATATTTGCCGCCAACCGCTTCCCAGGTCAGGCTTGTCTCATTCAGCACATAAACCGTGAGATTCTCAAGATTCGCTGCTGTGTATTTCGATGTATCAATTGCGGAGACATCGAAGGTCACGTTGATTGGTTTCTCGAAGCTTTTAACGGCTTTATCTCCTACCGTTGCACTGAATTCCATCACCGGCAGAGTAGCCAGCGGCTCCGCCTGGCTTGGCTTGCCGATCACGGCATTCTCTACTACTTCCGCCGCAAGAGTAATCTTCTGCCCGGCTTCCACAGGGCCGAATGTGTCCGGCTCAATGGTAAATGCCGTTTTACCCATCTGCAGCTTGAGTCCATCGACGCCATTGTTTTGGATCATTGTCAGAATCTCCGATGGGAGCGAGGTGTTCAGCTTGTTCACGCCTGCACCGACCGGAGGAATCTCTACAGTCAAGGAAACTTTGAGTTCACTGGCCAGACCCGCACCGAGCTTGGAGGTCAGCTCCTCCGATACAGCAGCCAGAGCTTTCTTGGAGGCTTCAATCTGTTTGCTGACCAAATCTTCTGTCAATTGCGAGGAGACGGAGTTCCCTTCTACGCTCACATTTTCCTTGGCAATCGTTACTTCGCCCGCTTTGTTCAGGGCTGCCTGGCTGGATGACACCACACCATTCTTGATTTGCTGGATATCCGCCGCAGCGACGCCCTGTGCGTTGTTCAACACTGCTGCCGCATTCTGTATCAGCGTCTGTGCAAAGGCAACGGCCTTCTCGCCGCTGTCCAGATGATTCAGCACATAAGGAGCACTGCCTACAAGCTCATTGATGGAGCTGACGATCTTCTGCTTCTCAGCCGGATCTTGAATGGTTGCGAGCAATTGGGCGGCGCTGTCCAAGGCTTGGGACAGGCTCTTGCTGTTCTTCTCAGCTTCTTGAGGCGTTGTTACGGATTTGAGCGAATTAGCAATGCTGCTCAGTGCGCTCTGAGCTGCCGCCGCCCGTTCTGCCGGTGTTCCGGCTGTACTCTTCACCAAATCCTGAAGCTTGGTGTTCTGTTCATTTACGCTTGCATTCGGCGCCGGGGTTGGTGTTGGAGCCGTAACTGTACCGCTGCCCGGGCCATCGCTGCCGCTGCCTGGGTTCGTTCCGTTTCCGGGATTCGTTCCGTTTCCAGGTGTACTTCCGCCATGATCCAAATCTTCACCCGGAGGAGTGGTTCCCGGATCTACTACTGTACCCTCTTTCGTTTCCAATACGAATTTCTTGTTCAGGGTATAACTCTGTCCATTGATAGTAATGTTTGCTTTAATTACATAACTTCCGTCCTTCAACATTACGGAGGCATTCATTGGATAGCTTAATGAGCTTCCTTCATACAGCTTGTTCCCCGCTTCATCTTCAATGATGTAAGAACCGGCCTCCGGATTAATCGTGGTATGACCGCTGGATGAACCATAGCTGGTAACCAGGATTCTTGGTTTGGACAGTTGGCCGATTGCATTGCCTGCTGTATCAACCAATCCAACCTTCAGCCAGTTGTAGGAGCTGCTGCGGACCAATTTTCCATTCTTCAGCCCAACGATATCCAGTCCGGCAATTGCACCGGGACTCAGCTCGGTGAATGTTCCTGCTGTAAGCGTATTTCCTGTTAAGCGGATATTATATTGGTATTCCAGGCTGCCGATCATCTGGTCCAAATTCACAATAACTTCGCCAGGCGTCAACTGAACCTGTGTTGCATCGTAAGCATAACCTCTAAGCTTCGATTGATCTGCTGTAATGTAATCCACAGTGTAGATGCTTCCTGATTCCGGTGCAACCACCGTAGCCAGATCGCTAGCGGAATCATTATAGATCCAAGTATTATCCCCTGCGGCAACCACTACATTATCACGATAAATAAAAGTGTCTCCGTTCGTATGGGCCAATACGCTGTAGGTGCCCTCAGTAGCGTAGAAATAGTTCTCGTCACTTTTGTTACTGTCAATTACGTAAGGAACATAATCCACGCCGGACAAGCCTTTACGGATAAGAGATAACTCCTCCATATACTCTGTAAGATTGACTTTGCTTACCTCTTGGAGAGCATTTCTTGCATCAAGCACCAGTGAATATTCCTTGCCCGGCGCTGTTTGCACGGAACCGTACATGTAGTATCCGTATTTGGATTCAACTCCCATGTTGCTGCGGTTATAACGCATGAAGTCTACACCGACAACCGAAGGTGCTTCTACAATCAGAAAAGCCTGCTGATCGTCAATGTTGATATACTGGGATTGATCAATAGTAGTGCCGTCGCTTTTCTTGATTCTAGCCTGCACGTAGGCGTAATCCAGCGGCACCCCGCCGGCATACTCTCCTTCCGGCTTATCCAGCCCGCGGACCCGTATTACAGATTGCAATTTTGGATCAATAACGGCAACCGATACTGTTTTGGACAGGTAGTCGGATTTTTCGAAGAGAAATTCTCCGAGATAGGAGCTTTCGCTGGCCGGGAGCGTGAACTGCCCCTCCGCATCGGTCACTCCCACTTCTTTGCCATAACGTGTAATTTTCACGCCCGGCAGAGCTTTGCCTACAGCCCCAGTTGTATGTTCACGTACGGTGAAGGTAATCTTTCCGGCCTGATCAACTGTTAGATAAGGTTTGTTCACCAAGTCAACCAGCTTACCGGCTTTATCGCGGATTTCCACTTCCAGCTCTTGCTTCGGTAAAACCCGCAGCTCGGCTTCAGCAAGAACCTCGCCCTTCACATATCCGCCAGTCTGATAGACGTAAGGGAGGAATTGGACTTTATAGTCTCCAGACTTCGCAGGTTTCCATTCCCGTTTGTCGACGCGTTTGAGGAGGCCATCCTTTTCTTCAGTTGTCCAATACAGCGAGTTCTCTTCAACGATAGCTCCGTCTGCATCCAGAATCTGAAGTCTGTAGTTGCCGTTCAAATCAACAGCATTCTGATTCTCGTCGGACATAACCACGCGCAATTCCACATTCTCGCCCAGAACGATCTGGTTGCGGATTTCATCCTGAGCATAATAATTGGAGCCCAGCACTTTCAGAATAATCTGCGAATTGTAGCTGCTTCCAGCCTTAAGGGAATACTCATTGTCTGTCGGGGTGAAGAAGGATTTCAGAACAACCTGATTCGTGTAGCTGCTGTTGCCCGCATTTCCGACTGTTGTTGTCGCGGTCAGGCGGTGAATTTCTTCCCCTTTGTGAACGTACAAGGTAGAATCTGCCGACGGCACAGATACGCTGGCCTGGTTGTAGTTCAATTTGTTATTTAAAAAGGATACCTTTACCTGCCCTTGACCTTGTCCGCGATCCGGCACCTGAAGCTTCAGTGCACTAAAGTCCTCAGACTTGGCTGCATATTCTATGGTATTAACCGATTCATCCGGCTTTACTTGATGATGCAAAACAACCCTGCCGCTAGTCCCAGGAATGGCTGCAACGGCAGCGATATCATATTCCAGGCCTTTCTTAACGTAGATAACATTTGCAGCTATGTCCTGGAAAATATTTGAGCTGCTGTGCTGTTTATAGTGATTATTTGTGGTAATAGAAATAGATTTCACCTCTAAAGGCGATCCATCCCAAGAGTACTGAAGGTTCAGGCGGCTGTAATCACTGCCATTCTGGATAATAGCAAGATGGCTTCCGTCTACAGCGGAATAAAGCGCCGATTGGCTCGTATGGAACATATATGATTCATTGTTCACAGCTTTAATAAGTGTTTTGTAATCGCCCGACACTCCGGCTGTTTTTAGCACCAGAACATCCAGTCCAGACACACCAATTCTTTGAACAATGCCATTTGGCGAGCTCATATTGTCATAGCTCTGGCGCATCAGATTACCTTCCTTATCAAGGTAACGGATAGCTGCTGTATACGTCCCTGCCTGCTGCTTGTCCGTAATATACAGAGGCGTGACTTCATAGTTATCCGTTCCTGACTTGACGGAAAGGATCAGTACAGAATCAACCAATGGGAAATTCGCTTTGCCGACCAGTTCAATCTGACCCGATGTATCGGTGACAAAGCTATTATAATATTTAGCATACGCCCGTACTTCAATTCTCTCGTTTGCCAGCGGCACCCCATTGCTTAAGAACGAGACTCTAATGCTCTTATCATCACTGCGGACTTCCCCGGCAGCGGCTTCCACGTATGTATCCGAATCTTTTGCTATACGTTCTACGACAACTTGAATTTTTGTTGAAGCAGGAACTTTAATGCTCTGGGGATCTGTAACAACCTTCCCCGTCTGTCCCTGATACTCTGCCTGCAAAGTGTATTCTTCCCCTGCTTTCAGCCCCTCAAAAGACATGTTGGAATAATAAACCGAGTACACTGAATCTGCCGCAGTCAGACGTTCTGCCTGGTTTTTCCACTTCGTCTGACTGGCTACTTCATTCCCATCCTTAAGAAGTGAGAACTTTACTGAATTAAGTGTCTTATAATCTCCATAGGTAACATCCAGCACACTGTTCACGGAGATCTTTTGATTACCGTCCAGCGTCTTCTCGGAGGACACCACCCCCGCTTTCAAGGATGCCGCCGATACCTCCAGCACACCCATAAAGGACAACATGAAAACCAGCAATAACGAAACTGTACTTCTCAACCTTTTTGAATACATAGCTGTCTCCTTTTCCTCATGATAGTATTATTCTACCCATGACTTTTCCCCCAGCAGAATTGTCAAATTTAGATAGACATAGTGGAATCCTACCCAAGGACCTAGTTGATGTCAATCAATTCCTGTAATAAAATCTCATATTTTATCGTAAAAAAAGATATTTTGTTACAATTCGCCAGTATCCCCAGAATAAAGGTAGGACTTCAGTTGTAGGACTTCATAAACATGCAAATAAGTGCATGATTTTATCTAAATTGTACGCAGGTCAGATTCAGCAGCATCGGAGGGCAGAGCCCAACCGGCAGCTTCCCGCTGCCTGTACGTGCACCCTGCCGGGTTATGATCTATAATGAAAACGTTGCTTTGTAACGTGAATCCGAAAGGGGAATTACTGAAATGAATGAAGCTTTATCCACCTTGGAGCAAGGAATGGCGGGCGGGGGCCTGGATGCGCTGCTCGTCACCGATCCGAAGCATGTGTATTATTTGACCGGGTTCGCCAGCAATCCGCATGAGCGTTTTCTGGGACTGCTGCTGATTCGCGGCGAGGAGCCGGTATTGATTGTTCCGGCGCTGGACGCTGAAGCGGCACATGCCGCCTCAGAGGTAACCAAGATTCTGACGCACAGCGATACGGACAATCCTTACGAGCTGCTAAAAGCTTGTTTCGGCGGCACGAAGCCGGGAACGATTGGCATTGAGAAGGAGCATTTCTCCGTGAGCCGCTACGAGCAACTGGCGGCGGCGGTTCCTGCAGAGAGCTTCAATGATATCGGCCATCTGCTGCGGGCCATGCGCGCCAAGAAGACACCAGAAGAAGTCAGCCGGATGAAGCATGCCGCCGAGCTGGTGGAGGAGGTTCTCCGCCGCGGGCTTACGCATGTCAAAGCTGGGGTAACCGAAATCGAGCTGGTCGCCGAGCTGGAATATCTGATGAAAAAGGTCGGAGCCGCCGGCCCCTCCTTCGACACTATGGTGCTCTCCGGTCCGAAAACTGCCCTGCCGCACGGTGTGCCGGGTGACCGCATTATCCAGCCGGGAGATTTCCTGATGTTCGATCTGGGCGTATATGCCGCAGGTTATGCCTCCGACATTACCCGCACCTTCGCCGTAGAAGAAGCGGACCCCAAGCTGGCCGAAATCTACCATACGGTACTTGCTGCCAATGAAGCCGGCATTGCCGCTTCCCGGGCGGGGGCAACGTTCGGCTCTGTAGACCGCGCAGCGCGGGAAGTTATTGAAGCTGCCGGCTACGGCGCTTATTTCATGCACCGGGTCGGACACGGCCTTGGCATGGACACGCATGAGTACCCTTCTCTTCACGGGTTGAATGAGGACATCATCGAGAACGGCAATGTATTTACCATAGAGCCGGGAATTTATGTGCCGAATCTCGGCGGAGTGCGTATCGAAGATGACGTATTCATTACGGCTGAAGGCCCGCAGACGCTGACAAGCTTTCCGAAAGAGCTGACGGTATTGCATTTATAGGCGGGGCTAAGTAACCGACAGTTTTACATAAGCTGCCTTTGCCTTTATAACTTGTCTGTATCACACACAAAAAGCAGCAGCCTGCCCCTGCCGGGGCGGACTGCTGCTTTTTGTGTGTTTTTACATAGGTGTAACGCTATGATGATCCGAAGCTTGCTGAGCCTTCTGTTCATCCTCCGCAAACCGGAAGGAGCGGGCCAGATACAGAATCGGCGTTGCGGCCCCGGTCAAGAGGAATTTCACGATATAGGTGGTCAGCAGAATCTCCGTCCATACCCGCAAATCGTAGGTTCCGGCAAACGCAATGGTGCAGAAAATCAGCGTATCCACAAAAGAGCTGACCATCGTGCTGCCATTGGAGCGAATCCACATCTGGCGCGGACTTCCATAGTAACCCCGAATCCAGGCGTACAGACGTACGTCGAGAAACTGGCTGACAAAATAAGCGGTAAGGCTGCCCAGCGCAAGCCGAGGCATCAGACCGAAAATGGTCTGCAGCGAGGATTGGGCGATATCCGTTTCCTGCGGCTCGAACTTCAGCACCATCTGCATGATCACTGTAGTCATCAGCAGAGTGAAAAAACCAAACCATACCGCATTCCGCGCCTCTGCACGCCCGTATTTCTCATTCAGCAAATCACTGGTCATATACAGCGTGACGTACATCGTATTGCCCAGTGTCATAACGATATCCAACGGCAGGGCGATTGTTTTGGCTACCTGAATGTTGGCGATAACCGTTGCAACGCCGACCCAGGCGTACAGCCCTTTTTTACCGAACAGCCGGTAGCAGAGCAAATAGAAACCAAAATTGACCACAACAAATAAAATACCCCAAAGCAAATTGAACATGTATTTCACAATCCCCCTAGTTTTGTTTACGCGGGATGGTTACGAACCGCGGCGTTCAGGTGTTTGGACCAAAACATTACTACTCTACCACAAGAGAAGCTAACATGCTATGAAAATTTCAATTTTCAAGAATATATGACATGATCTTATTTTTTCGCAAAACAGGTAAAGTATTCGTCAATTCTTCATTTTTTTCTGAAAATTCTGCGCTATTAATTAAATTTTCACTATTCAACCGGGGGTTAATTCTATAGAATAGTTATCAGTCACATTCCCGGAACAATAGCTTGATATATGACCTACACCCTTGGAGTATATTGCTGCTTGCCTGGCATATAAGCACTGGCATGGGAGAATGCATTCAATGATAAAGGAGAGAATGATATGCTTCAATTCAAGAAATCAATCAGCCGTAAATTTACGCTTTTGCTGTTCGTCGTTCTGTTGCTGTCGTCTACTTTACTGAGTACCAGCTTTTATTTCATCTCCGTCAATACGATCAACAGCTACGTAATGCCGCAGATCAACAAGATTCTGACTGCCGCAGCCCAGGATATCTATAAAAATATGAATGCGACGCGCGCCCAGCAGACGCTGGGCAAAAACGAACAGTCAAGAACCACGCTCGAATCCTATTTTCAGGATAAAAGAAAACAGCATGATGTAGAGACAATCTTCCTCATTAATCTGCAGGAAGGCAAAGCTACCGTGCTTGCCGCAGATCAAGGAGCACAGCTCAAGGCCGACGAGAGCATTGAAGCACAGCCTGCCATGGTGCAAGCCTCCAAGGGCAGGGCCGGTTTGAGCGAAATTTATAATGACAGTCATGGCGTACATAAGACCGCGTATGTTGGAGTTCCCGGCTCAACGATGGTCATCGGAGTTAGTTCGGATGTCGGTTTTGTCGAAGATAAAATGAAAAGCATTCTCTGGACCAGTGCCGGAATTACAGTGCTCGTGCTGGTGGTGGGTCTGAGCGCAGCCATGCTGATGAGCCGCAGGATTACCCGCCCGCTTACACAGCTCGCAGCTTACAGCAACAAGCTGGCCGAAGGCGATTTCACCCAGCAGCTTGAGATCAAGGGCAGTGACGAAGTCGGACAGCTCGCAGAGAGCTTCCGGACCATGAGCCAGCGGCTTAAGGAAATGATCAGCCATGTTCTGGATACCTCCAGCGTCGTGGTTGCGGATTCCAATGATCTGAAGGAGCGTACCGATATTCTGAACGAGATGGCCGAGCAGTCCACCTTATCGGTTGTGGAAATCGGCAGAGGCAGCACCTCCATTGCCAACAGTGCCCAGGATAATTCCCGGGCAATGGATGAAATCAACATCGGCATCCAGCATATCGCTTCGGCGGCTGGAGAAGTCACCGAGCAGATCAGTGAAGCCTCCGAAGAAGCTAGCGGCGGCAATGAAATTGCGCAAAGCGCTGTAGATCAAATGCGCCAGGTGCAGCAAGCTTCAGTGAAATCAGTGGAGCAGTTCCGGATTATGAATGAACGCTCCCTGCAAATCGGTGAGGTTGTTCAGGGAATCACAGAAATTACGAAGCAGATTCAAATGCTCTCGCTTAACGCTTCCATCGAAGCGGCACGCGCCGGTGAGCATGGCCGCGGCTTCGCTGTAGTTGCCGGAGAGGTCCGCAAGCTGTCCGAGCAATCCAAGGAATCCAATGAGCAGATCCGTGAATTCCTGCTTAGCCTGCAGGAGGACATGAACCGCTCGGTCGAAGAGATGAACCACGTGAACTCGGAGGTTGCTTCGGGAGTCGATAAAGCGGCGGAAGCCGGAAATGCCTTTGGTCATCTGCTTGTGCTTATTCAGAGCATCAATCACAGCATTCAGTCCGTATCCGCTGCTACACAGCAAATCTCGGCCGGAACCGAGGAGGTCAGCGCCTCAGTGGAAGAAACCGCCCAGATTACTGCGAAGTCGCAGGAGAATGCAGATACGCTTACCGGCAACTCCTCACGCCAGCGTCAGGAACTGGAAGTCCATGCCCGGACTGTAGAGCATCTGTATGAGCAGGCTGTGAAGCTGCAGAAGGCTGTGCAGCAGTTCAAGATTTAACCGGCGCGAATACGCTGCTCAAGCAAAAACGGGTGCCGTTCCTGATGAAGGACGGCACCCGTTTTTTGTAGTTGCATCAGTCAAGCCGCTGTCCAGCACCCTGAGGATACAATTGCGGCGGAAAACCGCAGCGGCAGCGGAGCCAAAGAGTCTGCCGCTTTGCTGCTCACGATCTTGGCGCCCACAGAATCACCGACACGCCGATTACACAAATGCCGGCTCCGATCCAGTCGTAGAGATCCGGCGTTTTTTTATCCACAAGCCAGCCCCACAGCACAGCCAGCACAATGAATACACCGCCATAGGCCGCATACACTCTGCCGAAGGAAGGAAATTTCTGCAGGGTCGGAATGATGCCATAGGCAACCAGAATCAGCGCTCCTGCCACCCCGTACCAAAGCGGCCGCGATTCCCGCAGCCACAGCCAGACCAGATAACCGCCGCCGATTTCGGCCAGACCGGCAACAATGAACAACAGAATTGCTATGACCATGCTCAGCCCCCTTTTCGCGTTAACCCCATGATCCCATAAATGCCATCCATGTCAAGATTCGCACTCACCGCATCCGCCAGCCGGTCAAACTCCTGCTCACGGAGGGCTTCAGACGAGAAGGTGTTTGCGAGGGGCGCAAGTCCTTTGGATAACCTCAGACCGTTAAGCCAGACTCTGCGTAGCCCATCATTATGGAACAATCCGTGCAGATAGGTTCCCCAGATCCGGCCGTCCGGCGTTCCCCAGCCTTCGGGTGTCAGTTCTCCTTCCGGTCCGTGCAGCATAAAGAGGCTTCTAACGGCTGTGGAATTGTGGTTTGTGGTCGTTCCCATATGGATCTCATACCCTTCAACGGAGATTCCTGCCGCCTGTCCGGCAGCCGGCTCTGCCAATGGCAGGGGATGCTCCTGAGCCAGCTTGCCGCTTACACGCACCGTGGTTTTCTCTTGCAGGAAGGAGGTGGACAGCGGCAAATACCCAAGCCCTTCCCTCTCTCCAGGCTCAGCACTTTCTACGGCAAAAGGATCAAGCAGCTTTCGGCCCAGCATCTGGTACCCTCCGCAGATTCCGGCGAGCTGTACCGTTCCCTGCTTCAGCGCGGCGGCAATCACTTCAGGAAAACCCTGCTCCCTCAGGTAATCCAGGTCGGCCGCCGTATTCTTGGTTCCCGGCAGGATGATGGCATCCGGTATACCCAGCTCGTCTGCGGTAGTCACATAACGCACAGCAGTGTCCGGCTCGTCCGCCAGCGGATCAAAGTCTGTGAAGTTGGAAATTCTCGGATAGCGGATGACCGCGATATCCAGTTCTTTGCCAGGCTCTGCGCGCAGCCGCCCCGAGGCTCCTTCCAGAACTACGGAATCCTCAGCTTCGATCCGCAGGCGCGGCAGAAAAGGCAGAACCCCAAGCACCGGTATGCCTGTGCGCTGCTCCAGCCAGTCGAGTCCGGGCTGCAGCAGCGACAGGTCGCCGCGGAATTTATTGATAATGAAGCCTTTGACCCTAGCCCGCTCATGCGGCTCCAGCAGCTCCAGTGTCCCTACCAGGAAGGCAAACACACCGCCTCTGTCAATATCTGCAACCAGCAGCACCGGAGCGTCCGCCCAGCCCGCCAGATTCATATTGACGATATCCCGGGCCTTGAGATTGATTTCAGCCGGACTTCCAGCCCCTTCCATCAGTACGGCATCATACTTCTCCCGCAGCCGCCCGAGCGCTTCCATCACCGTGTCTTTGGCTTCCGGGAGGAATTTCTCCCGGTATTCCCGCGCGCTAAGCGCCGCATGCGGCACGCCATGAACTACGATTTGCGCACTCTGCTCACCCGAGGGCTTCAGCAGTATCGGATTCATGTCCGTGGTGGCAGTAATGCCGAATGCCTCAGCCTGCATACCCTGGGCACGGCCAATCTCCTTGCCGTCCTCGGTGACATAGGAATTGAGGGCCATGTTCTGCGACTTGAAGGGGGCCGCGCGGTAGCCGTCCCGGGTCATGATCCGCCCAATCGCTGCGGTCACCAGGCTCTTGCCGACATCCGAGGCCGTTCCCTGAATCATCAGCACAGGCGCAGGCTGCGGCCTAATCTGTCTTGTTGCGGCTTGTTCTTCCATGCCAAGCCTCCTCGCTTTCTTCCTGCTGCCGGACTACTGGCGAAGCAGTTGTTATTTGAAGGAGCCGGGGGTACCCGGCTCGGGTTGGCGCGCTACAGGTTAACCTGTAGCAGCACCAGCAGAAGCAGGAGCAACACCTCCAGCAGCTCGTTCAGCGCGCCGTACACATCGCCGGTGAGCCCGCCGAGCCGGCTGTTGATCCGCCGCGCCGCAAGCGTGCCGCAGGCCAGCGCGGCGACCGGCGCCAGGATGGCCGCAGCCAGCATCTGCGGCCAGGCGCTTCCCGCGCCAAGCGCCAGCGGCGCGGCGGCCGCGGCCAGCGTGAGCAGCGCGGCCAGCAGCCACGTGCGCCGCTCCTGCCGGGCAGGCAGCCCGCCGAAGCTGGCGGCCAGCCCTTCTTTGCCGCGGGCGAGCGGGAAGCGGGCCATGGCCCGCACCATGTACCAGCGGCTCCAGACCGGCGGCAGCAGAAGCAGCGGCAGCTCCGCGTAGGAGCCACCTTCGATGAGTGCCGCCAGCAGCGAGGCCTTCAGCAGCAGGAGCAGCACGCAGGCCAGCACTCCCATGGCCCCTACGCGGCTGTCCTTCATGATCTCCAGCATCCGCTCGCGCGTGCGGTAGCTGAGCAGCGCGTCGGCGCTGTCCATCCAGCCGTCGAGATGCAGGCCGCCGGTCAGCGCCACCCACAGGATGAGCGTGATCACAGCGGCAGGCCAGGCTGGCAGCAGCCAGGCTGCAATACCTGCGCCGAGCGCCGCGCTCAGACCGATGGCTGCGCCAACGAGCGGATAGTATACCACGCTGCGCTGCAGCAGCTCAGGCGAGAAATCCGCGTCGCCCTTGACCGGAAAACGCGACAGGAACTGAAAGGCAGCGGCAGCATCCCCCCGCACACTCATAACAGATACTCCCTGCTCTTCAGCTCAATCGGAATGCCTGCGGTAACCAGAAAGACCTGCCCGCTAATCCGGGCAAGCAGGGCGTTCATCCGGCCGGCCAAATCACGGTACAGCCGGCCAAGCGCATATTCGGGCACTATCCCGTCGCCCACCTCGTTCGTCACCAGCACCAGCGTCCCCTGAAAGGACGATACGCTCTGCTCCAGGCGGGCAATTTCCTGCTCTACCCGTTCTTGTCTGTCCTCCTGGTCCTCCACAGCCAGCAGCACATTGGAGAGCCACAGTGTCAGGCAATCCACAAGCACGGCTGTGCCCCCGGAGAGCCGGTCCAGAAGCGCCGGCAGATCATGCGGCTCCTCCAGCGTCTCCCAGGCGCCGCCGCCCTCTTCGCGAAGCTTGCGGTGCGTGGCAATCCGCGCCTTCATCTCCTCATCAAAGGCTTGTCCGGTAGCCACATACACCGCCTGATCCGCCAGGGAGAGGATTAGGCGCTCGGCGAAGCTGCTTTTTCCACTGCGTGCGCCCCCGGTTACAAGGATGCTCATTTCCCCTCAGCTCCGGAAACGCCGGCACTTTCGAAGGTCGCCATTTCTGTCATGACGCGGCTGACCGCCTCAATCAAGTGGAGACAAAGCGCGCCCCCCGTGCCTTCGCCCAGGCGCAGTCCAAGATCAAGCAGCGCCTCCAGTCCAAGCTTGTCCAGCATCAGCTTATGGCCCCGCTCATCCGACACATGCGAGGCGATCATATAATTCACGGATTCCGGCGCAAGCGCCTTCGCCACCAGCGCGGCCGCCCCGGAGATGAAGCCGTCGAGAATGACGGGAACGCGGGCCGCAGCCGCTCCAAGAATGAGTCCGGCAAGTCCGGCAATTTCAAGTCCCCCCACCTTGGACAGCACATCAATCGGGTCTGACGGATCGGGAGCGTTCACCCGCAGCGCACGCGCTACGACTTCAATCTTGTGCCGGAGCCGTTCATTGTCAATTCCTGTTCCGCGTCCGGCAGCAGCCTCCGGCGAGATGCCCTCCAGTGCGCATAGAACCGCCGCGCTCGCCGTAGTATTGCCGATTCCCATTTCACCGGTAATAAAAATCTCCGTCCCGCTCTTCACCGCTTCCCGGGCCACGTCCACCCCGACCAGGATCGCCTGAGCAGCCTCTTCCCGGCTCATTGCCGGTCCCACCGCCATATTGTCCGTCCCGCGCCGCACCTTCCGGTTAATTAAATCCGGGTGCTCAAGCTCCGCATTGATGCCGATATCCACGAACTGCACGTTTGCCCCGCCTTGGCGGGCCAGCACATTAACCGCTGCTCCGCCGCTCAGGAAATTGTAAGCCATCTGCACCGTAACCTCCTGCGGAAAGGCGCTGACGCCTTCCGTGCAAACGCCGTGATCGGCAGCCATTACCACAACGGTGCGTTTCCCATAGCTGGGCTGCTCTGTCCCAGAGATGCCGGCAAGCCGGACAGCCAGCGCTTCCAGCCGCCCGAGGCTTCCCGGCGGCTTGGTCAGACTGTTCAGGCGGAGCACCGCCCGCGCTGCGGCTTGGTCATCCGGCGGAGCAATCCGCCCGGTTATTTCTTTTATAGCTGAAATCATAATATAGCCTCCTGTTTGTTCTTACTTTATCTTTCAGTTGTCTTCTCCAATGCAGCTACTGCGAAAATACAGCGAAGGCCCCCTTCTCTGAAGAAGAGGGCCCTCCGCTGCGCCAGCTATTTCGTCACATCTCCCTATTTCTTCCTTAAGGATTATAGGGGATTGAGAATGATCTTACAATTACATTTTTACCTTCATGAAGCCTTCCATCCGCTCCAGCGCTTCTGTCAGCTTCGCCGTGGAAGCCGCGTAGGAGCAGCGGATATGACCTTCCCCGCCCGTTCCGAACACATGTCCCGGCACAGCGGCAACTCCCGCTTCCCGCAGCAGGCAGAGCGCAAATTCCTCCGATTTCATGCCGGTATGCGCGATGGAAGGAAAAGCGTAAAACGCCCCCTGCGGCTCATGACAATGCAGCCCGATGGATCTTAGCCCTTCAACGAACAGCGAGCGGCGCTGTCTGAAGCATTCCTTCATGCGGTCCTTGTCCGGCAGCGCATGACGAAGCGATTCGATTGCCGCAATCTGTCCCAGCACGGGCGCACACATGGCGGTGTATTGATGGATTTTCAGCATCGCAGCGAGCAGCTCGCGGTTCCCGCAGGCATAACCGACCCGCCACCCGGTCATGGCAAAGGCTTTGGAGAAGCCGCTGATCACAATCGTCCGCTCCTTCATTCCGGGCAGTGAGGCGATGCTGACATGTCTGCTGTCATAGGTCAGCTCGGCATAGATTTCATCGGACAGCACAATCAGATGGTTCTCTTTTACAATTTCGGCAATGGGAAGCCAGTCCTCATAAGACATTACGGCCCCCGTAGGATTATTCGGGAAGTTCACCATCAGCAGCTTGGAGCGCGGTGTGATCGCTGCACGCAGCGCGTCGGCGGTCAGCTTGAAGCCCTGCTCCGCGCTTGCTTCGACCTCCATCAGCGTTCCTCCGTTGATATAAGCTATAGGAGAATACGCAATGTAGCTTGGAGCCGGGATGATAATTTCATCCCCCGGAGCAGTGAATGCGCGCAGCGCAAGATCCAGCGCTTCACTGCTGCCCACCGTTACCATCACCTCATTCATGGGATCATAGGATAGTCCGAAGCTCATCTGCTGGTAGCGGGCAATCTCCTCCCGCAGCTCCGGCATCCCGGCATTGGGGGTGTACATCGTCTCCCCCCGGTTCAAGGCGCGGACACAAGCTGCCCTCACATGCTCAGGCGTGGTGAAATCCGGTTCGCCAACACCAAGCGATATAATGTCGTTGTTACCGGCAGTGAGATCAAAAAAAGCGCGGATACCGGAAGGCGCAATCTCCCTTACACGCGGAGCAATCTGCTCACTTGGCAGAGTGCTCCTGTCCATCATCAGGGATGTATGCTGCTTATCCATAGCTGATCACTCCTTGCTTTTCTTGTGCCACCGTCCCCCGCCGTTCCCCAAGCGAGCCGGAGATAATTTCGTCCAGCAGCCCGCTGAAGGTATATCCGGCCGCAAGCGCGCTTCTCGGCAGCAGGCTGGTTTCGGTCATGCCCGGCAGTGTGTTCACCTCAAGCACATAAGGAACGCCGTCCTTTACCAGCATATCCACCCGTGCGTACACCGTGCATCTGAGCGCCTGGTAGCAGGCCAGAGCCGCCGCGCGCACCCGGTCTTCAAGCCCGGCAGGAAGCTGGATTACCCGTTCCTCCGCTCCGCCCAGCTCATATTTGGCGTTGTAATCGAACCAGTCTGCCCCGAGCGAACGGATGCCAATGATGGGCAGCAGCGTTCCCCCGAGAATCGGGCAGGTAATCTCCTCGCCAACGGTGTAGCCTTCAATCAGCACCGAACGGTCAACGGCAAAAGCCTTCTCCACCGCACTCCGCAGCTCCGCGCTGCTGTTCACCTTGGTCATCCCGATGCTGGAGCCGCCCGAATTCGGTTTGACCATTACCGGATACCCGAGACGTTCCACCGCGTCCAGCGATAAATCCTCCATACGGTCCAGACACAGCCAGGCCGGGGTGTGAACACCTTTGCTGGCGAGAACGGTTTTGGTCAGATGCTTATCCATGCACAGGCTGCTGGCGAGCACACCGCTTCCGGAATAAGGAATGCCCAGTGTTTCCAGCGTTCCCTGCACCGTTCCGTCCTCGCCATAGGCGCCGTGGAGGGCCAGCAGCGCAAAGTCCAGACCTTTTACCCCTTCAATCAGCTCTTCCCTTGAATGGATGACCACCGGCACGCCCTCATATTTGCTGCGGTCCAGGTGCTTCAGCATTTCTCTGCCCGTATTCAGCGACACCTCATATTCAGAGGATACTCCACCCATAATCACGCCTACTTTTATCATCCCCAAAACCCCTCTTCATCCCAATAGTTGCCGTGCTGTTCTCCCGATAATCTCAATGCCCTTGCGGATATTCTCATCTGCCACTCTGGAAAAGCCCAGCCGCAGCGTATTCTGGCCTTGCCCGTTCGTATAAAAGATATCTCCCGCCGTAAAAATAACCCCCTGCTTCCGGCATGCCGCCAGGAGCTCTCTCGTGCTGAAGCCCTCTTCAAACGTTACAAAAAGATGCAGGCCGCCGTCCCCGGTGATTGAGGCATAAGGAATGTATTCCTTGCAGCAAGCCAGGGTCAGCTCGTATTTGCGTTTATATTCCATTCTGGCCCGCTTCAGGTATTTCTCCAGATTGCCGCCCAGCAGGTATTGATACAAAATGGATTGATCCAGCGTCGAGGTGTGAATGCAGCGCGCCCGCTTGACGCTCTCCAGATAATAAATCAGCTCCTGATCCGCCAGCACCCAGCCTACCCGCAGTCCGGGGAACAGCACCTTGGAGAAGCTCCCCAGATAAATCACGCTGTTCCCGCCGCCCGCCGCCGCAATCAGAGGGGCTACATGCGAGCCCGAGTACCGCAGCTCCTCGTTGAAGCCGTCCTCGATCACGGGCACCTTGTACTCCGTCATCAGCTTCATCAGACGCTGTCTTTTCTCGGGGGACATGACGATACCCGTAGGGTTGTGGTAGGAAGGAACAAAATACGCACAATCATATTCACGCTGCTGGAGCGCCTGCTTCAGCTCCCCCAAGTGGATGCCGTCCCGCTCCATGGCCACACCGGTTATTTCAAAACCGTGCAGCTTCATATTCTTAATCGCCGTATGATGCGTCGGATTCTCGCAGAGCACCGCCCCGGCCTTGCGGCCAAGCGCGGACAGCACCACATCAAAGCCTTCCGTGAATCCGTTCGTAATCAGAAAATCCTTGCCGCGTGTGTCCACGCCCTTATGCTCCATATATTGCCGCAGATAGTCTATTAAAGGCTTATACCCTTTGGCATAGCCATAGTTCAGCAGAACATTGCCCTCCACCGACATACGCGTAAGAAACGCCCGCTTCACATTGTCCAGATCGAACAGACTTTCATCGGGCGCAATGCTGGTAAAAGAAATCGTACCCTTCTCTGCGCGAATCCCGCGCTTCATAATATCCAGTTCCTCGGCCAGCTTCGCCGTACTGCTTAACCGTTCTTTCCAGATCAGGGTCCACCCGGAGGCTTCCGGCTCCATCTGGGTGGCGGCAGGCGATACATAACTTCCCTGCCCCCGCACCGCGTAGGCAAAACCGTCATCCTCAAGCCCCGCATAGGCGGAGATGACCGAGTTGCGGCTTACGTTCAGCAGGAGGCTGAGCTCGCGTGTGGACGGCAGCTTTTGATTCCCCTGGAGGGCGCCCTTGATGATAAGCTGCTTCATGTAATCCTTGACCTGAATATATACCGGCCGACCGGCAATCAGCCTGAAATCCTTGAACATGCTTCAATCGCCCCCATAGCTATCATGTCACAGTCTTCTCCGTAAAAAAAGAACCACAGTCCCGGAATTTTCTTCCCGGCGTGGTTCTTTGAACTGCAGCTATCGCTGGAATCACTTCTTCAGCCGGACAAGCGGCATAAATATGTCGTCGATGATCCCTGTAATCGTGGTATCCGCTACTGGCTCATGGGTGGTAAGAACTTCATACACCAGCAGGTTCGCAGGAAGGGAAATGACCCGGGGACTCACGTTTTCCAGCTTGATCTCCCCCCGTTTCTCCGCATTTTGAAGAATGGCTCCGATAGCTGCCGTAAGCTTATTATCAGTCTGGTCTTGCATCATTTCCGGCAGGGATGCGATAAGATTCCCCCCGTAAAATTCGGTCATCAGACCATGAATGGTCTCAGCGCCGATGGTTTGCATCGGCTTCACAATTCCGTGTAGCAGAGCAAGCATATCACTGCGCAAATCGCCGGTATCCGGCATAGCTCCAATGACCTCCGGCTTCACCAAATGTTTGCCTATCGCGGCTGCGACAATTTCAGCTTTGCTCTGCCAGCGGCGGTATATCGCGTTTTTATTGGTTTTTGCCCGCAGTGCGATATTCTCCATTGTCAGACGGATATATCCAACTTCATTCCATTCATCCCAGGCAGCCTGCAAAATGGCATTCTCCAAGACATCACCGCGCCTACGCCCGCCAGTGGTTTGCTCCTCCGCGCCTGTATTTTCAGTAGAAGCGTTCTTCTTTTTCCCGGCCATCACAATTCCCCCCTTCAATATTTCCATAAAATTATCCTTGCATTTCAAGTGAAATTGAACTATCTTATTCACAAAAGGTACGGTTCGTACCGTACCTTATATAGATAGGAGAGGAGTATTTTTCATGGTAAAAAACACATCTGCTGCGGCGGCTGGGAAACCCCAAAAAGAAAAAATCGACCCTGCTGTCCTTAAAGTAGCGCTTATTCTGGTATTCGGTGCGCTTGCACCGCTTTTTGACTCAACCATGGTCAATGTTGCCATCAAGACGCTTACCCAGGACCTGGGCAGCACCGTTTCCGTTATCCAATGGGTGATTACCGGGTATGTCCTGACCATGGGAATAGCCATACCAGTCTCAGGCTGGGCTGTCAACCGCTTTGGCGGTAAAAGAGTGTATATATTCTCACTCGCCGTATTTTTAGCCGGTTCCGTTCTTTGCGCGCTGGCCTGGAATCCGGGCAGTCTAATCGCCTTCCGGCTGGTGCAGGGCGTTGGCGCGGGCATATTGATTCCCACGCTGCAAACTGTACTTGTCCAGTCTGCGGGCAAAAGCCTTGGCCGTGTCGTGTCGATTATCGGCATTCCTACCCTGCTGGGACCGATTCTCGGACCGGTACTGGGCGGATTAATTATCAACGGCCTTAGCTGGCGCTGGATCTTCTACGTAAATATCCCAATTACCTTAATCGCCCTTTGGATGGCCTGGCGGGGAATTCCGGCAGATAAGCCATCTGAGCGCAAACAGCCGCTCGATCTTACGGGCCTCCTGCTGCTGTCCCCCGCATTCACCCTGCTGATTTACGGCATTGCACAAATCAGCAAATACGGCGGCTTAGACAGCGCAGAAGTGACGGTTCCGCTGGTGCTCGGTCTCGTGCTCATGGCCGCGTTTATTGTCTACGCGCTGCGCACCAACCAAACACCGCTGCTTGATCTTCGATTGTTCAAATCAAGGATCTTCTCCGCTTCGAATGCTACGGTGTTTCTTGCCGGCATGGTTATGAACGGAGCCCTGCTGCTTCTGCCATTATACTATCAGCAGGTACGGGGTGAAAGTGTGCTGTTTACCGGAATCCTGCTCATTCCGCAAGGAATCGGGATGTTATTGACCCGGAGCTGGATCGGCGGCCTGTCTGACCGCATCGGTTCACGGCTCATCGTGATCTTAAGTCTCGCGGTAACCATTGTTTCCACACTGCCGTTTGCCTTTGCCGGCCCTGAAACTAATCAAATATGGCTCGCAGCCGCCCTGATTTTGCGGGGAGCGGCGCTGAACGGACTGCTTATTCCGGTCATGGTATCCGCCTATGTGGGACTGCGCAAGGATCAGGTTGCCGATGCCAGCATTGCGCTGAGAATCTTTCAGACCATCGGGGGAGCCTTCGGTGCAGCCGTCCTGGCCACCGTCATTTCACATCAGCTTTCGGGTCACGCCGCCTCCGATGTCCTCACCATTGCCGGGGCCTATAATACGGCCTTCTGGTGGTCAATCGGTTTTGCCGTGGTCTCCTTCATTCCGGCGCTGTTATTGCCTTCGGGGAAAAGGGCAGCATAAATTCACGCCTCCACTCCGGTCAATGCCCGCCTGCCACAGCAGGGTCAGCACCGTCGCCGTTCCCGGTGGCGGTGCTGCCGCGGCCTGGAACGTTACACCGGGCTCAGCCTTAGCCAGCCATTGGCGGATGACACCGCCATGCGTTACGATCAGCACGCGCAGCTTCAGCGGTTCTTCACGGCATTCGACGGCATTCCACGTCAGCAGCCCGGCTTCGGCCTCCTGAACCAGGTCGCTCAAGAAATGCTCCAACCTGGCAGCAAAAGCCCCCCAGGCCTCTCCACCCGGCGGCGTCACTGCCGCAGGATCATCTATCCAGCTTCTGTACTGTGGAACATTCTTCAGTTGCTCATAAGTGCAGCCTTCCCACTCACCGAAACAAGTCTCCCGTAAACGGGAATCATAGATGGCTTCATCCTCCAGCGAAGGAGCGATGCTGGACAAAGTCTCCCGGCACCGGAGCAAATCACTGCAATATACACGCCAGAAGCTTTCCGTCAATTCTGGCTGTTCTCCCAGTGTTACCAGCTTCCCCCGTTCCTCCGGCAGCAGCGGCAGATCCGTGCTGCCCAGATAACGGCGTTCCCTGTTCCACTGCGTATGCCCGTGGCGGACAAGCACCAGCTCCAGCTCTACCTTCTGTGCATTCTGTGCGGGCGCCTGCGCGACTGTCCAATCCTCTCCCACACCACTCAACCTCCGATCCCGTGCCACAGTAAGGCTCCCGCTGCACACAGGCAGACAAATAGGGCAGAAGAGCGCAGCATCAGCCGTGAGGCAAGGATGATATCCTCCGGCTCCATAGTCCGCAGGGGATCACCCATGTAGGCGCGAAAGGAAGCCACGCCGTGGTACACATTTTCTCCGCCCAGGCGGATACCGAGTGCTCCGGCGACCGCCGATTCGGGATAGCCGCTGTTCGGGCTGGGATGCAGGCGGGCATCGCGCCGCACCATACGCCAGCAGCTCCGCCAGTTCAGCCGCAGCAGCCGGGCACTGAAGACTAACAGCAGCGCTGTTATCCGCGCCGGTATGTAATTTGCCACATCATCGAGCCGGGCGGAGGCCCAGCCGAGGTCGCGGTATTTGTCGTTTTTGTAGCCGACCATAGAATCGAGCGTGTTCACGGCACGGTAAGCCATCGCCAGCGGCGCTCCGCCCAGCAGAGCAAAGAACAGCGGAGATATAATCGCATCGACGATATTCTCCGCTACGGTCTCCACCGTGCCGCGGACGATTTCCGGGCTGTCCAGCTTTGTAGTGTCGCGGCCGACGATCATGCCGACCGCCTTGCGGGCCGCCGGGATATCGCCTTTGCGCAGCTCCGCGTACACGGCCATCCCGGCATCCCTCAGTCCCTTGGAGGCAATGGTGGTCGAGATCAGCCAGATCTCGGCCGCCCAGGCCAGCCAGGGCGAGACCCGGGACAGCAGCCACACCAGCGCGGCTGTCAGCACCCAGGCTCCGCCTGCTACGAGCAGCGGCAGCAGCACCCCCGCGCGTTTCAGAGCGCGCGGCTGCGAGCAAAAGCGGCGGATCAACCGCTCAATAGTAGAAACTGCCTTTCCCATCAGCACCACCGGATGCGGCAGACTCTGCGGATCGCCGATAATCCGGTCCAGCACATAGGCTGCAATCAATATTATGGCGAGTGTCACCGGACTTCACCCGGCAGCGGCTTGGTTTGGCCGCTCATTGGCTGCGGGGATGCAGCCGGGGCCGGGTCTGGTGCAGAACCCGCCGGCTCCGGCACGGTGAACGGGTTGTGCGGCTTAACCGGCCCGGCCGCCTTCACCGAAGCGAGGCTGGCCGTTACAGCGGCGTACACCAGGCGGCCAATGGCCCCGCCGAGGTCGGTGGCGGTTCCGGCGTAGACATGCTCCGCCCGGTAGCGGCGGCTTCCGCTTACCGCCAGCACGAGCGCATCGGTCGTTGTGCCGGTGGCAATCAGGCCATTCTCGGGATCGGTGACCCCGAGATCAGCCAGAGCGGCAGCCTTCGCTTCGGCTGCTGTCATTACGGCATTGACCATCGCGGACGGAGTCAGGCGGCCGTCAATGCCCAGCATGATGTTAATCGTGCCAGGGCGGTAAGCCGCCAGCACGCTGCGTTCTACCCCGGCGCGCGCGGCATTGCCGGAAGCTGCGGTCACGCAGCAGAAAATCCCCGCCGAGCCGGTGTCCTCTTCCGCGACGGCGGCGTGCGTAAGCGGCACTGCCGTCATCAGCCCTGCGCAGCCCTCCAGCGGGTATCCCCATTCCTGCAATTTATTTTCCATATCGCGCACCGGATTGCTGCACTCATAATCACGGCTGACGAACTGGTTCACCGCCCGCTTCAGCCGGACCATCCCTCCACCGTACACGGCACTCGAAAGCCCATCTGCTTCAGCCGGGAATTCCAGCAGCAGATGATCCTTCTTCCATTCGAGCACCAGCCCGGGCCAGATGACAGAATAATACGTCGTCAGACCTTCGCCAAGCTTAAAAGGAAGTTGTACTTTGCCCACAGGATCACTCTCCACTCACAGGATCAATTAACGATAGTTACTAACACGGATTCCAGCAAATTAGTTTTACTAATTCCACCTACCCTTTGAGGGGTAGAACTAGACCTAGAGCTAGACCTACGCTTCCACTACTTTCTCTCATACTCTGCCTCACTTTGATGCTCCAAGCCCTTTCAAGCTTCTCCCATTCCCGCCCGCAGCGTCTTCTCCATCTGACGGAGGAGGCGGGCGTTGTCCTCGCGGCCTTTGACGGCGACGCGGATGTGCCCCGGCCCCAGGCCGGGATACATGGCGCAGCTCCGCACCAGAATGCCGCTGCGCCCCAGCTTCTCCTGCAGGGCCGCAGCGCTCCAAGGCGCGGGCAGGCCCAGCAGCAGGAAGTTCGCTTCGCCCGGCGGCACCTCGCAGCCGAGCCGCTTAAGACCCTGCCGCAGCGCTGCGCGCTCTGCGGCAATCAGCCCGCGCGTGCGCTCCTCATAATCGCGCCCGCTGCGCAGGCAGGCTTCCCCGGCCAGCAGAGCCAGGCCGTTCACGCTCCAGGACACCTGCTTGCCGGTCATGGCCGCGGCAAGCTCCGGGGCTGCGATGGTGTAGCCGAGCCGCAGCCCCGGAATGGCAAAGAACTTCGTCATCGAGCGGATCAGCACCGTATGCCGGTAGACCCCAAGCTCCGGCAGCAGCGATTGCCGCCGCTCTTCGGGGATGAAGTCGATGAACGCTTCATCCACTGCCAGCACCGTGCCGCAGCGCTCCGCCTGCTGTGCCAGCAGCCGCAGGTCGTCCAGCGCATACTGGACGCCGTTCGGATTGTTCGGCTGTCCAAGGAACAGCAGCTCCACCTGCTCCATCAGCCCGGCAATCTGCTCCACGCTTGCCCGGTAATCCTGCTCCTGCGTTCCCTGAACGGACACCACCTCCGCACCGAACTGCTCCGATAGCTGCCGGTACTCAGAGAAGCAAGGCTCGACAACGCCCACCCTGCGGGGAGCTGCAGCCAGCAGCAGCAGCGCCATAGACTCGGCGGCCCCGTTGCCCACAGTAATCCAATCCCCATGAATTCCCAGGCTCTCTGCCAGCAGAGACTTCAGCCTGCGGTGACCGGGGTCGGGATAAGCCGTTATCGCAGGTAATGAATCCCGCAGCAGCTCCAGCACGCCGGGCGGCGGTCCAAGCGGGTTGATATTGGCGCTGAAATCAAGAAAGGCCACGCCGCTGCCACCCCCGTACAATTCCGCCGCTGTCAGCAGATCGCCGCCGTGGCCGTATTTTTCAAGCATGCCTACACCCCCTCTGCTTCTTCTGCTCTATAGTCATATATGGCTCATTGACCCCATTATTGACTCATTGCCGGAAATACGTCAATCCTCAAGGCCCCGGCAAGTCAAGCCATTCTGCCCGTTTCAGGCAGTGCTTTGCCCGCGAACCGTCGTTTCTTTTGTACAAACCCAGCTTTTGGTTTAGAATAGAACCCGTATTCAATCATGTCTAAGCGGAGGAATTCACTATGCTTTTTATTGATAACACAGGAATCACAGACGCATCGGTCAATCTGGCAATTGAGGAATTTGCCCTGAAGCATCTGCCTATGGACGAAAGCTATCTGCTTTTTTATATCAACAGCCCGTCCATTATCATCGGGAAACACCAGAACACCATTGAAGAAATCAACCAGGAATATGTGAAGGACCACAACATTCAAGTAGTGCGGCGGTTGTCCGGCGGCGGGGCCGTGTATCACGATCTGGGCAATCTCAACTTCAGCTTCATTACCAAGGACGACGGACAGTCTTTCCATAACTTTCTGAAATTCACCCAGCCGGTGATCGACTATTTGCAGGGTATGGGTGTGAATGCCGAGCTGAGCGGACGCAATGACCTGCAGGTCGGTGAGCAAAAAATCTCCGGCAACGCCCAGTTCTCTACGCGCGGACGCATGTTCAGCCACGGCACACTGATGTTCAACCTCAATCTGGACGATGTGCAGGCTTCCCTGAACGTGAACCCGGAGAAATTCAAATCGAAGAGCACCAAATCCGTACGCAGCCGTGTCGCCAACATCAAGGAGCTGCTCGGTACCGATATGACAATTGAACAGTTCCGCGAAGGGCTGCTGCGTTCCATCTTTGGCATGGAGCCTTCCGAGGTTCCACAGTACAAGCTGACCCAGGAGGACTGGGTGCGGATCAACGAAATCTCAGAGGAGCATTACCGGAATTGGGATTGGAACTATGGCCTGTCACCGAAAAGCAATGTGAAGCACACCCGCAAATTCCCGGCAGGGCTTGTCGATATCCGCATGGATATTGAAGATTCTCTCATTCAGGAGATCAAAATCTACGGCGACTTCTTCGGCGTCGGCGATGTGGCGGACGTAGAGAACGCGCTGCGCGGCAAACGTTACGAAGACGCCGAGGTCAGAGCGGCACTGTCCGGACTTGATCTGAAGCATTATTTTGGCCGCATCGAGCCGGAGGATTTCATCGGTCTGATCTTCCTGGAGGAATAGCGCCTCCTTCCGCATAAGTTACCCTCAGCATAAGGCTTACCGGCGGCAATCCGCAGCGGTAGGCCTTAATGCGTTGCACCTGTTACAGAAGTATTCTCCGAACGGAATCCGCAACCACACCGCATAGGTCCGAGCGGGAATATGAAGAACCGTTGAGGCCTGAGCTTCATGCGTATCAGTGTTTTTTATCATTTTCCTTCACAATCGCAGCGGCCGCAGTAAAAATAATCATAAAAAAGCAAAAAGCTCCAAACTGCAAGCAGCGGGGAGCCTTCGATGATGCAATTCACTTTTTTGTTCTTCTCAAGCGGTGAGCACAAATACATACAAGGCGAGTGCGAGTGTGAGCACAATGCAGACCTTCTCCACCGCGCTGCCCTTCTTCGTCCCGGTGCTCATCAGCTTCAGCCGCAGCTTGAAGGGGAGCGGAGGCAGCGGCGTGATCCCGCGCTGGGTCAAGGCATCGGCCAGCAGATGCAGCGCGTAGGACATGCCTCCGGCAATCCACAGGCTGCCGCCGTCATCCATGCCAAGCGAGGCAAAATAGAGCAAGACGCTCCAGCCGGCCACGCCGTACAGCGTATGCGTAAGTCCGCGATGCGGTACAATCGAGGAAACTACCAGCACACAGGCGGCAATGTAGTTCCAGGGATCATAAGCATCCGCGAACGCGAACAGCGCCAGGGCCAGCAGCAGCATTACCAGATGCCGCAGCCTGCGGCCGGGCAGGAAGGACACGCTCCCAACCAGCAGCGCCAGCGCAATATTCCAGGGCGGTGAGGCGACCCCGGCAAAATAAAGATAAATGGCCGTCCCAATGAGTCCCATCTGCAGGATTCGCAGCAGGAATTCCGGCACGGCCTTGCGCACCAGCAGCGAATTCGGCTCGTCGATATCAGGCAGCAGGGCGCTAAGCCCCGCTACGGCGACTGCCGGAATCGTAATGTCATAGCCGAGCAGGCTCATGGCGGATAGGGTTATCCCGGTGCTGATGATTAAATGGGATTTGCCCATCATGGTGTACCCGCTCCTTTCTAAGATGTAAGAGTTGATTTCAATATGAGAACAAGTGTGCGGTTTCCGAAGTATACCAAGGGTTGCCTTTTTTGTCCAGTCTTTGGTTGTCATTCGAATGCTGAAACCTTTGGCAGACGGCCTGCCCAGCAGTTTCGTCTTGTCCTCCCCACTGTTTTAAGATACAATTTGGACAACTTCAGTTGGCCTGCATGCTGCCCTGATTTAAGAAAGGATGACCGTGGTGAACCGCTCCCGAATCGCCGATTTCAGTCTGCTGCTGGTGGCGATGATGTGGGGCTGTACGTTTCTGATTGTGCAAAGCGCGGTCAAGGTGCTGCCGCCGCTCGCCTTCAACGGCATCCGGTTTACGGGTGCCGCCGTGCTGCTGGCGCTGATCACCGCCGTTTTTTACCGCCGGGAATGGAAGAAGATGAGCCGGCGCATGGTAATCCATGCCCTGCTGCTGGGTCTTTTTCTGTTTCTGGGCTACGGCTTCCAGACGATGGGACTGCTCTATACCACCACCTCGAACACGGGATTTATTACCGGACTGTCGGTGGTGCTTGTCCCCTTCCTGGCACTGGCTCTGCTGAAGACCGCCATCTCCCGGTATACCTGGTTCAGCGCAGGACTTGCGGTGGCAGGCCTCTACCTGCTCACCTTCACCGGCTCCGCGCTGTCCCTGAACCAAGGCGATGCACTGGTGCTGCTCTGTGCTGTCGCCTTTGCACTGCAGGTTGCATATACCGGCGTATATGCTCCGCGTTATCCTGCGCTGCCGCTCGCGACGCTGCAGCTTGCCTTTGTCGGGCTGCTCAGCGTAGCCGCCTCCCTGCTCGTAGACGGCCCCGCCCCGCTTGCGCACAGCGGATCACTGATTCTGAAGCCCGATGTGCTGTGGGCGCTGCTGGTATCCATCGGGCCAACGAGCGCTTTTGCCTTCTGGATTCAGACGGCATGCCAGAAATACACCACACCATCGCGGGTGGCGGTTATTTACGCTACCGAGCCGGTGTTTGCCGCCCTGACCGGGCTGCTCCTTGGCGGGGAAACGCTTGGCACCGCCGCAGCGCTGGGCTGTCTGTGCATTCTTGCGGCAATGCTTATTGCCGAGCTCAGTCCCGCGCCTGACCGGGCAGCTCAAGAGAATGAAGCCTGAATACAAGGCAGGCACACCATGCAGCTATAGAGAAAAAGGAGAGAACTCAAATGTACAAATTGATTGCAATTGATATTGATGACACTTTAATTAATGATGAGAAGGAAGTAACCCCGGCAACACAAACAGCGCTTGAACAGGCTGTAGCCGCAGGCGTTGTAGTTACACTTGCCACCGGACGCGCTTATGCATCGGCCCAGGCCATTGCCCGTCAGACCGGACTGAATGTGCCGATTATTACTTACCAGGGCGCACTTGTGAAGAACCTGATGGATGAAAAGGTGCTGTACGAGCGTTATGTGCCGCAGGATGCCGTTCGCAAGCTGTTCAACTATTGTGTGGAGCATAATCTGCACCTGCAAACTTATATTGATGACAAGCTCTACGCACGCGAAGAGAACCAAAAGCTGATCGACTACTCCACGCTCAACGGAACCCGTTACTATATTGAGCCGGATTGGGAAAAGCTTGTCCCGCAAAAAACACCAAAAATGCTGATCATCGACGATCCCGCATTCCTGGATGAGCTGGCGCCAATTCTGCGTGAGCTGCTGGGCGATTCCGTGCACATTACGAAATCCAAGCCGCATTTCCTGGAGATCATGCACCATGAAGGTACCAAAGGCCTCGCGCTCGAATTCCTGGCAGCGCATTTCGGCTGCGACCTGTCCGAAACCATCGCCGTCGGTGACTCCTGGAACGACCATGAAATGCTGGAAGCCGCCGGTCTTGGCGTTGCTATGGCTAACGCCATTCCGGCGCTGAAGGAAATTGCCGACTTCGTCACCCTCAGCAACAACGAGGACGGCGTGAAATACGCGATTGATAAATTCATTCTTTCTTAAGCAAAGTGGAATCTGTACACCTATTTCAGAGTAAATCATGACTTAGCGCTTGATTCGAGTGAATTAATGATACTTTTTCCCACTATTGCTTACTTTTTTCACTTCATATTGTTAATCATGAGAGGCCGCATAGGCCTCTTTATTCTTTTATTTACTCCCTACCTAACCCTCTACACAAAGAAAAAGCCCACCCAAGAAGTATCCTTCTTGCCCGTGGACTTAGCCGTGTATAGCTACCAACTCACTCCTGCGGCATGCTTGCCTCCCAGGCCATACGGGCCAGCGGAAACGGAGAAATCGCCCTCTCCAGAATGCCCTGAACATAGGCAATCGCAACGCCATAATTGACGATGGGGACTCCAGCCTCAAGAGCTTGCTCCACCCGCCAGAGCATCTGCCTGCGGTTCATCATACAACCGCCGCAATGGACGATAAGCGAGTAGTCCTTCACATGCTCCGGGAACTTCATTCCGTTCACAACATCGAATTGAAGCTGTTTTCCCGTAGCCTGGCGAATCCAGCGCGGTATCTTCACCTTGCCGATATCATCTGGCTGCTGATGATGTGTACAAGCTTCGGCAATCAGCACTTTGTCGCCGTCCTGCAGCCGGTCGATCGCGCGCGCGCCTTTTACCATCTCGTCAAGCTTGCCTTTGTGCCGGGCAAACAGGATGGAGAAAGAGGTGAGCGGAATGTCTTTTGGCGTGTCTGCCGCAACCTTCAGGAATACCTGTGAATCCGTGACCACCAGCCGCGGCTTCTTGCCCAGGCTCTCCAAGGTTTCCTTCAGCTCGAATTCCTTGGTAACCACCGCAATGGCATCACTCTCCAGCAGGTCACGGATCGTCTGCTGCTGCGGAAGAATGAGCCTGCCTTTGGGCGCAGCTTTGTCAATCGGCACCACCAGTACTACCAAATCGCCCGGAGTGACCAGATCCCCGATAATGCGGAATTTATCGTCATTGTCCGGTACAGCCGCAATCAGCGCCTTCATGAGGTCGCTTATCCCCTGCCGCTCCACGGCGGATACAGGGATCACCTTACAGCCTAATTCCTCCTCAGTCCTGTTAACAAGAGCTGCAAGGTCTTCAGCATGAGATGATTCCTTGTCCGCTAACAAATCTATTTTATTTAAAATAACAATAGCGGGGATGCCCCTGCTTCGGACGGTCTCAGTAATTTGCCGGTCAAATGGAGTTACACCGCAGGCCGCGTCAATGACGATCAGGGCCATGTCAGACTTGCTAAGAACCTCAAGCGTCTTCTGTTTTCGCAGCTCCCCGAGCACTCCCGCCTCATCCAAGCCAGCCGTATCAATAAATACAACCGGCCCGAGGGGAAGCAGTTCCATTGCTTTATATACGGGATCTGTTGTTGTTCCTTTAACGGGTGACACAACTGCGGCATCCTGTTTTGTTATCGCGTTGATCAGGCTGGATTTCCCGGCGTTGCTCCTGCCGAATATGGCGATATGCAAGCGGCTGGAGCGGGGGGTATCATTCACACTCATGCGGCTCTCTCCTTCCCTTGACGGGTTAACACCGATCTGTACTTATTTTCCGGGCACGCCCGGTTTGGTCACTTGATAGGGATTCAGAATTTGATCAATGTCAGCCTCCGGGAGCAGCCGGGCCTCCATCAGCACCTGCCGTACAGATTTGCCTTCTTGCCGCGCTTGCCTGGCGACCTCTGTACTTTTCTCATAACCGATGTGGCTAATTAGTGCGGCGGCCAGAGCGGAGGAATGGACAACTGTCTCCCGACACCGAGCCTCATTCATGCGGATGCCGCGGACACAGCGCTCCTCGAACAGCCTTACGGCATTCGCCATAATCTCCAAGGATTCCAAAAGCGCATCCGCGATCAGCGGCATAAACGCATTAAGCTCCAGCTCGCCCCCGGCTGCCGCCATTGTTACGGCTGTATCATTGGCGATGACACGCATAGCCACAATTCCTGTCATTTCCGCCATCACCGGATTTACTTTGCCCGGCATAATTGAGGAGCCCGCCTGAACAGCGGGCAGTTCAAGCTCCCCGAAGCCTCCGGCCGGACCGCTTGCCAGAAGGCGCAGATCGCCCGATATTTTCATAAGATTAATGGCGGCAGCCTTGAGCAGTCCGGACACTTCAGCGAGAACATCCATATTCTGCGTGAGGTCCATCGGATATTCGCTTCGCGCCAGACCATATCCGGTTAAATCCTGCAAAATATCGGTGATATAAAACGTATATTTCACCGGGGCATTGAGCCCTGTTCCAATTGCTGTGCCCCCAATGTTGATCTCCCTAAGCCGTTCCTCCGCCTTGTACAGCCGCCACCGGTCCCGGGCGATTGCTTTGGCGTAGGCACCGAAGCCTTGCCCTGCCATCATCGGCAAAGCATCCATAAGCTCCGTACGGCCCAGCTTGAGCACATCTGCGAAGGCCTGTTCTTTCTCCTGCAACGCTTCCTGCAAGGACGCAAAAGCTTGGCTTAACCGCCGGACCAGACCGATCGCAGCCATTCTTAGTGCTGATGGATAGACATCATTGGTGGATTGGCAGCAGTTGACGTGATCCAGCGGATGTACCCGCGAGTAGTCCCCGCGTTCTCCACCCAAAAGCTCAATCGCACGGTTCGCGATAACCTCGTTCACATTCATGTTCGTGGATGTCCCGGCGCCGCCCTGCAGAGCATCTACCGTAAATTGCTCTTTATAGGCCCCTGCCAGAAGCTCATCACAGGCCTGCACAATCGCCAGGGCAATGGCCGCCGGATAGGTATTCAGCTTCAAATGAGCCAGCGCCGCTGCTTTCTTCACTGTTATCATGCTATGGAGCAAATGAGGGTTAACCGTTCTGCCGCTTACCGGAAAATTGTCCATCGCCCGCGCCGTATGAATACCATAATAAGCAGCCGCCGGTACCTCCCTTGCGCCCAATGCATCCCGTTCAATACGGGGGGATTTCCGCGATTGTTCCATCTCTCCCACTCAAGCTTTAACCTGCAGCACTTCCAGCACACGCGGCAGAATGCCGCGGAAATAGGCAAAAGCGATGCCATAGTTGGTAATCGGCACGCCCTGCACGCCCGAGCTCTGCAGCCGCATCATTAGCTGCTTGCGATTAAAGATACAGCCTCCGCAGTGTACGATCAGCTTATACCTGGAGATGTCTTCAGGGAAATCAGGACCCACACTTGTCGTGATATCCAGAACGCCGCCAGCCATTTCCTGAAGCTTGGCCTTAACCAGCATCCGGTCGATTTCTCCGTTATGCGGGTGATGGATGCAGGCCTCCGACAGAAGGACCTTGTCTCCAGGCTTCAGGGTGGATATCATCCCGGCCCCGGCTACAAAGGTTTCCAAATCGCCCTTAAACCGCGCCATCAGAATCGCAAAGGTGGTCAATGGCACACCCGCCGGGATAATCTCGTTCACTTTGTCAAATACCTGCGAATCTGTAATCACAAGATTAGGCGACTTGTTCAAACGCGCGAGCAGCTCCGGCAGCTCTTCTTCGGTGACAGATACTGCCATAGCGTGATGATCCAGCAGATCGCGGAGAATTTGCTGCTGCGAGGCGACCAGCCGGTATTTAGGCGCAGGGATCATCTCAGGCATCACCATGACCACCAGATCGCCAGGGTTGATCAAGTCTCCCACAATGCTGTTGCGTTCAAACTCGGCAGGAGCATAGGCGCTCATAGCATGGCGCAGGCTTCCCAGGTTGGAGTTCCGCTTGACGCTTAGCTTCACGAAGGGGATGTTAAGCTCTGTCTTCAGCGAGTCAATATCTGCATAATGATCGTCGGTTTTGGCAATGACCCCGATGACAGGAATATTCCGGTTAGCCAGCTCGCGGACCCATTCCTTCTCCAGCTTGTAGTCGCCCGGCTCATCGGAGAAAATCATCATCCCCAGATCGGTTAAATCCATAACCTCTCTCGTCTTTTGCACCCGGAAGAGGTCCGGGTCATCAATTCCGGCCGTATCTACGATGATAGCAGTCCCTATATTTTTGATCTCCAGATATTGAAAGACCGGTTCGGTTGTCGTTCCCGGCTCATCGCTGACGAGCAAGGTTTTTTTCGCTGTGAGCGCGTTAATCAGACTGGATTTCCCGGCATTTCTTCTGCCCAACACAGCGATATGCATTTTGTTGGATTGTGGTGTAAATTGCATAACGTTTCTCTCCTTATGATACGATTTTAGAAACGTAAATCCCGTTCGCCATTTTCAATGCGCTGGAGCCGAATAATGGTCGCTTTTCTCGCAGCTTCCTTCGGAATATCATCAAGGCCCCTGCGAATGATCTCTTCCCCCAAGATACGGGTCTCTTCGTCCGCATAATCAAGCAAGTACTCCTTAAATGTTAAAAGAGAGTTCGGCTGGCACACATTATGAATTTGCCCGGATTTGGCAAGTCTCATGAAGCGGTCGCCTGTACGCCCTTCCCGGTAGCAGGCTGTGCAATAGCTGGGAACATACCCATCCTGGCACAGTCCACGGATAATCTCCTCCGGCGAACGATGATCGCTTACTTCGAACTGAGGCTTCTCTTTTGGCTGGCCTGCGGTTCCCTTCCTGGTCTCCATGTATCCGCCGACCCCCGTACTGGAGCCTGCACTCACCTGGGAAATCCCCAGCTTGATCACCTCGTCACGGAATGACGGCTCTTCGCGGGTGGAGAGAATCATTCCGGCATAGGGAACCGCCAACCGCAGAACGGCAACCAGCTTCTTGAAATCCTCATCCTTCACCAAATGCGGGTACGTTTCCAAATTTACACCTGCCGCCTCACGCAGCCTGGGAACAGATACCGTATGGGGACCAACACCAAACCTCTCCTCCAGGTGCTCGGCATGCATCAGCATAGCGACTGTATCGTACTTGTAGTCATACAGGCCGTAGAGAACGCCAACGCCCACATCATCAATTCCGCCCATTTGAGCGCGGTCCATGGCCGTAGTATGCCAGTCGTAATCCCGCTTGGGTCCCTCGTGATGCAGCGCAGCATAGGTGGGTCTGTGATACGTCTCCTGAAATAAAATATAGGTTCCGATCTCCGCATCCCTAAGCTTCGTGTAATCCTCGATTGTAGTAGCTGCAATGTTAATGTTCACGCGGCGGATGCTGCCATTATCCACTTTTACGGAATAAATCGTCTTGATCGACTCCACGACATAATCAATGTCACAGGCTAGCGGATCTTCTCCCGCTTCAACAACAAGCCGCTTGTGGCCTAATTCCTGCAGCACGCAGACTTCATCCGCTAATTCATCCATACTGAGCTTCCGCCGCTGGAAATCCTTGTTGCTGTGTTTATAGCCGCAGTACTCGCAATTATTGACGCAGTAGTTGCTTATATATAATGGAGCGAACAATACAATACGGTTGCCGTAAATTTTCTCTTTAATGACCTTCGCAGAGCGGTTAATGCTATCAAGCACGTCTGTATCTGTAACCTCAAGAAGCACGGCTGCTTCCCGGTGGGTAAGTCCCTTGCACGCCCTTGCTTTTTCTAAAATGGACTGGACATAGGTCTCGTCGCCTGCCTTCACCTTGGCTTCTGCCAGACTGAACAGGATCTCCTCGTCATTGATAAAATCAGCGGGTTCCCAATCTTTCCGCAACTTCGTCAGCCTCCTCAATGTTTTGTGGTACGGAAGCATAGGTTTAGAACCTGGAGCGCGTCACATAATGTGTGTGCAGCAGTTCATGTGCAAGGTGACTGTTCGGCGCACCCAGGAACTCTTCATAAAGGGCTTTTATATAAGGATTGTGGTGTGATTTGCGGACCGTTTGGGCCTCATCCTCCGTGTAAATGGCCTTGGCCCGTTCCGCCTTAATATCAATCCGTTCAGAGGTCCTTGCATCCACAATCGGCTGACCGCCCCCCGTAATGCAGCCGCCGGGGCAGGCCATTACTTCGATGAATTCATAGCTTTGTTCTCCGCGTTTAATCGCTTCCATCAGTGTGCGCGCATTGCCGAGACCATGAGCGACAGCCGTCCGAATCTTCCGGCCGTTAGGCAGCTCAATTATATTTTCCCTGATTCCATCCATGCCCCGGACAGCCGTGTATTCGATGGTATCCAGCTCCTTGCCCGAGAGGACCTCGAACACCGTACGAAGCGCAGCTTCTGCGACACCGCCGGTCGCCCCGAAAATAACGCCCGCACCGGAGCCCTCGCCAATCGGATTGTCGAACGCTTCATCCTTCAGGTTAACAAAGTCAATCCCCGCTTCTTTGATCATTCCCGCAAGCTCGCGGGTCGTCAGTACCCGGTCAACATCCTGCAGTCCTTCATGCGACAGCTCTTCCCGCGCACCCTCGAACTTCTTGGCGGTACAAGGCATGATCGAGACAACGACAATATTGTGCGGATCAATTCCCATTTTATTGGCAAAAAAGGACTTCACCATTGCCCCTTCCATTTCATGCGGGGATTTGCAGGTGGACAGGTTATCCAGCATATCCGGGAAATTATGCTCCATAAATTTAACCCAGCCTGGACAGCAGGATGTCATAAGCGGCAGGTTCTGTCCGCTGGTAAGGCGGGAGATCAGCTCCGTGCCTTCTTCCATAATCGTCAGGTCCGCGGCAAAGTTCGTGTCGAACACTTTATCGAAGCCCAGCTTCCGCAGGGCAGCAACCATTTTACCGGTCAGGCGTGTCCCCACGGGCATCCCGAATTCCTCGCCAAGGGCAACACGTACAGCAGGCGCTGTCTGTACCACCACATATTTGCCTGGATCTGCGAGATCATTCCACACCTCATTGATGCTCTCGTGCTCGCTAAGCGCGCCTACGGGACAAGTCATAATGCACTGGCCGCAGTTGACACAGGTTGAATCCGCAAGCGGGCGGCCGAAGGCGGTCGAGATCATCGTATCAAAACCGCGCCTGGCGAAGCTGATCGCCCCCACCGTCTGCACAGTACTGCAAGCCCCGACACAGCGGCCGCAAAGAATACATTTGGATGCGTCACGAAGAATGGCCGGGGAAGTGTAGTCCTTCTCCTGGCTCGATTTTTCACCGGTGTAAGTCACTTTGCGGATATTGAGATCACTGGAGACGGCTTGCAGCTCACAGCCCCCGCTGCGGGAGCAACTGAGACATTCCTGGTTATGGTCGGACAATAGCAGCTCGACGGAAGTTCTCCGGGCATCCCGGACCTTCCTGGTGTTCGTCCGAATGTTCATGCCCTCCTCCGCGATCAGCGTACAGGAAGCAATAAGCCTTGGGCCGGCTTCAACCACGCATACCCGGCAGCTTGAAGAATGGTTGATCCCTTTCAAATAACACAGAGTTGGAATATGAATGCCCTGATCACGGGCTGCTTCGAGAACCGTTGTCCCTTTGGCAACCTCCGCCTCGATGCCGTCAATCATGATTTTAATGGTATCCAACTTGATCACTCCCCTCGTCAGACTATCGCTACGGCTTTGAATTTGCATACATCGAAGCAGACACCACACTTGATGCAGGCCGCCGTGTCGATGACAAACGGTTCCTTCATTTCGCCGGAGATCGCATCGTTCGGGCATTTTTTCGCGCAGAGGCTGCAGCCCCGGCATAGCTCAGGATCAATTTGATAAGAAATCAGGGATTTACAGACGCCAGCCGGACATTTGTTGTCGGCAATATGGGCCATGTACTCTTCACGAAAATATTTAATCGTAGACAATACCGGGTTGGGCGCAGTCTGGCCTAACGCACACAGAGATGCATTCTTGATCTGGACCGAGAGGTCCTCAAGCTTCTCCAGATCCTCAATACAACCTTTGCCTCCCGTGATCTTATCGAGCAATTCAAGCAGACGTTTCGTACCTATGCGGCAGGGCGTACATTTACCGCAGGATTCATCGCGTGTGAAATCCAGGTAGAACCTTGCAACGTCAACCATACAGGTATCTTCGTCCATGATGATCATGCCGCCGGAGCCCATCATCGACCCCAGACTGGTCAGTGTGTCAAAATCTATCGTGCAGTCCAGATGCTCTTCCGTCAGACAGCCGCCGGATGGACCACCGGTTTGGACCGCCTTGAATTTTTTGCCGCCCGGAATCCCGCCGCCAATCTCAAAAATAACCTCACGCAGAGTTATGCCCATGGGCACTTCAACCAGGCCGGTGTTCACGACCTTTCCGCCCAGAGCAAATACTTTAGTGCCTTTAGACTTCTCGGTTCCGATGCTTGCATACCACCGGGCACCGTGAAGAATAATTTGAGCGACATTAGCCAGCGTCTCCACATTGTTGATAATCGTCGGCTGACCCCACAGGCCTTCTACGGCCGGGAAAGGCGGTTTGGGCGTCGGCATCCCCCGGTGGCCTTCAATCGAGTGGATCAAAGCTGTTTCCTCACCGCAGACAAAAGCTCCGGCCCCCAGCCGCACATCAATGTTGAAGGCAAAGCCGGTTCCAAGGATATTATCACCGAGCAGCCCATACTCACGGGCTTGGTCAAGCGCTTTCATAAAACGCTGGACAGCGATGGGATACTCTGCACGAACGTAGATAAAACCTTGATTTGAACCAATGGCATAACCGGCAATAGCCATCGCTTCAATTACAGAATGCGGGTTGCCTTCGAGAATTGAGCGGTCCATAAAAGCCCCCGGGTCGCCTTCGTCCGCATTACAAATGACGTACTTCTGCTTCTTATCCTGCTTCGCCGCGAATTCCCACTTCAGCCCCGTGTTGAAGCCGCCGCCGCCTCGCCCCCGGAGACCGGACTGCTTAACCGTATCAATGACCTCTTGGCGGCTCATGGTCTTCAGCACCTGGTCCAGCGCTTTATAGCCGCTGCTTCCGATATACTCATCAATATTTTCCGGGTCAATGACACCGCAGTTGTGCAGGGCAATCCGTACTTGTTTTTTGTAAAATTCAGTTTCTTCAAAGTTCAGGAGTCCGCCGCCCTGTCTGGTCTTCTCGTAAATTTTCTTCTCATACGGTTTGCCTTGAAGCAGATGCTCTTCGACCAGCTTCGCAATATCCTTAACCTCGACGCGGCTGTAAAAAATCCCTTCCGGGTATACGATGACAACCGGGCCAAGCTCGCATAGGCCGAAGCAGCCTGTACGCACGACCTCCACCTGTTCCTGAATGCCGTGTTTTGCTATTTCCTGGTTCAATTCAGCGATGATTGTATTGGAATCCGACGATGTGCACCCCGTCCCCCCACACACCATTACGGATCTGAACTTGATGGAATCAGCGGTTTCTCCCGTGATTTTCCGGTTGCTGAGACGACCTTGCGTGAGTGTTTTGATTGCATCAAGATCCGTTAACAGCTTCATGCCCATACCTCCCGTATCAAATGCGCATAAGGCGCAAGATCATCATTTATATTCCTTCAGAATTTTTGGAATGCTGTTAGGAGCCAGCCGTCCATGCACCTTCTCGCCAATGGTCATGACAGGCGCAAGGCCGCAGGCCCCCAGGCAGCGGGTCGCTTCAAGTGTGAATTTGTTGTTCTCTGTGGTTCCCTGTACAGGCACTTTAAGCTCGGTGCTCAGACGGTCAAGCACACCTTGTGCGCCTTTGATATAACAAGCTGTCCCGAGGCACACATGGATTACATTCTCCCCTTTAGGAGTAAGTGAGAAGAAATGATAAAACGACGCCACCCCATAGATTTCACTCATGGGCAAGTTAAGCTCTGTGGACACGATCTGGAGCACATGCTCCGGCAGATAGCCGTAGATATCCTGAATTTCGTGGAGCACTGGAATCAGCGCCCCCTTGAGCATTTTGAACTGCGTGATTGCCGACTGTACCTTCATCAGCTTCTCGTCAGCTTCGGCTACGCCTCCGCAGCTCTTGACCTGTTGATGTTCCATTAAGAACGCTCCCTCCACTCAAAGTAAAGATTTGGGCTTAGTATTGAAGAATGCAGCATCTTTTGCGGAAATTCCAATATAATGTATTGAGAATGATTTTCAGTTAGGGGGAAGAGGCCGAAGCCTTTACCTGTCGGCCTCCACAGAATCTTAGAGCAATGAATTCTCGTGTTTGAGCTTCAGCCTGCTCCAGCGGCGCTCGATTTCGGCTTCGAAGCTTTGCAGCAGCTCTTCATCCTTGAGCAAATGTTTGGTTTTACCCATTCCCTTCAGCCATTCCACTGCCGGGATGCGTTTACCCTTCAGTTCCGGGTTGTAGGTGATACTCGTGATGCCCTGCTCAATTTCATACAGCGGGAAGAAGCAGGAATCAACAGCCGCCTTCACCAGGTCATGGCCGCTATGGTCAGAGGTTCTCCAGTTCAGCGGGCAGGCGCAGAGAAGCTTGCCGTAAGCCGTACCCACGTTATTGGCGTACCACTGGGCTTTGGCTGCTTTTTGCAGCATATCCTGCGGGCTCGATTCAGCAGCGGTGAACACATAGGGAATGTTGCAGGCCGCCAGAATTTGCGCTGTATCCTTGTGATGGCCCTTCTTGCCCTTTTGCGTTTTCCCCACCCCCGAGGTGCTGGTCAAGTGACCTACTGGCGTGGAGTAAGACAATTGTGATCCGGTGTTCATGTAACCCTCGTTATCGTATTCAAGGATGATCATCTTGTGGTTGCGAAGTGCCGCACCTATAGTTGCGCCCATCCCGATATCCATTCCCCCGTCGCCGGAGACCATGATGAAGGTAACATCGTCGCTCACCTGAACTTCGCCGCGGCGCTTCAATTCATAGAAGGCATCAACCATACCGGCCAAGGTAGCTGCGCCGTTCTGGAACAGGTTGTGTACGAAGGTCTGGTTGTGCGAGGAATACGGATAGCTTGCGGTTACAACATACGCACAGCCCGTTTGGAACAGGACCACCATGTCGCCTTCGATTCCTTTGAAGAACAGCTCCAGTGCAGAGAGTGCGCCGCAGCCGGGGCAGGCGCCATGTCCGGGAGCCAGCCGATGCGGCTTGGCAGTCAGTTGCCGGAGCGGCGGAAGCTTAACCTTCAGCAGACCGGTATCTTCACTTGGCGTGACTTGGATGAGGCCGCTCTTGTAAGCACCGCCATGCAGCGGTTCATGAACCGGAGCAAGCGCATCCTTGGCGTCCCCGGGGTAGTGGCCATGATAGTCAAAAGGCTTCGCGGCATACCCCTTTTCTGCCGCATCTATAGCCAATTTAAAGAATGCTTCTGCATCATCCGCATAGAAATCCTTGCCGCCGAGACCAAAGATGCGGGAAAGAATGATCGTCTTATTATCCGGATCTACTTGAAGTGCCGAGCGGATTTCGTGGGTGAGATTGCCGCCCTTGGCGCCATAGGAGTCCGCACGTTCACCGACAAGCAGCGCCTTGACGTTCTTAAGAGCTTGGCGCAATTGTTCCGCCGGGAACGGACGGATAATGTTCGGACGAACCAGCCCTGCTTTGATCCCTTTGGCACGAAGGGCGTCAACGGTATCCTTGGCGGATTCCCCTGCCGAGTTCAGCAGGAACACTGCTACTTCAGCATCCTCCATGCGATACAGGTCGAGAACCGGATACTCGCGCCCGGACAATAGAGCATACTCCCGCGCGACTTCCTCATAGACTTCACCCGCTTTTTCCAGCGCTTCGGATAACTGATAGTGGTTATTCAGGAGGTCATCGCCGCCCATATGCGCACCAATGGTTACCGGACGTGAAGGATCTGAGACATTCGGATAATTGTGGTTGGGATTTGGACCGACGAAATTCTGAACGACCCCGTTCTCTTTGAAGTATTGAACCTTGCGTTTTTGGTGGGAGGTGAAGAAGCCGTCATAAGCAACGATCACGGGCAGACGCACCTTAGAATGCTCGGCAATTTTGAGTGCCAGGATGTTCATGTCATATACCGCTTGCGGTGTACTGGCCGTCAGGATGACCCACCCGGTATTAAGACCATAGTACAAGTCAGAGTGGTCTCCGCGAATATCCAGCGGTCCGCTGACAGCACGGGTAACGAGGTTCAGCACCATCGGGAAACGTGTTCCAGACTGGGTGGGGAGCTGCTCCAGCATATACAGGAAACCTTGGGAGCTGGTTGCATTGATGACGCGCGCACCCGCCATAGCGGCACCGTAGCATATCCCGGCAGAACCATGCTCGCCATCCGCTGCGATCAGCTCAATATCGTGCTGCCCCCTGGCTTTCATCTGGTCCAGGTATTGGGCCACTTCCGTAGAAGGCGTTATCGGAAAGTAACCCATGATGTGGTAATTGATCTGAGCGGCAGCGGTAGCCGCCATTTCATTGCCGGATTCGAAGCAGGTAACCTGCTCAGCCGGTACTGTCTTTGCTTGTGTATTTTCACTAATCGACATGGTCATATCCTCCCTTTCCATTACTTGAACACTTGGGCTACACGATGCTGTTCGGCAAAACCAACCTCTTCCCGGATACTGGTGAGGGCTTCTGTCGGGCATACTTCGATGCATTTCAGGCAGCCTTTACAGTATTGATAGTCGATGCCGAGCAGGAATTGCTGTGGCCGTCCACGCTTGTCTTCGCCTTCCTCCCAGACAAAACAATTGTCAGGGCACACATTGTCGCAGGCCGCGCAGCTAATGCATGATTCAGTATCCAGCACAGGCAGCAGGCCTGCACGCGAGCCGCTCAAATCCTTGAGCGTACTGTTGCCCTGAGCCATAATCACGCCGCCTGGGAGCTGTGTCGCATAACCAAACGGAGATTTCGCGCGGATAAAAGGAGCCGCTTCAGTGCCTGCCGGCACCTCGTATGTTTTAAATTTCACTTCATTGTAGCCGCGGTCGAAGGTGCGGATGTTCGGCTCCACCAGATGCGGATATTTCTTCTCAAAGGTTCTGCGGATTACCTTGCGCATGGCTTCGGGATCAAGGAAGCCGCAGATACGGAACATCGCGCCAAGCATCGAGGTATTTACTTTCGTTTTCTCTTCAACGGCGATCCCCATGGCATCCACCAAAGCAACCGTACCGTATTCAAGCTTCAGGTCTGCCCGCACATCGTCGAAGTCCCGCGTGGTATTAACCAGAACAACTCCATCCGGCTGCATGCCGCTAACCACGTTAACCGTCTTATAGAGGGCTTCATGAAAAACCGCCACCAGATGCGGCTCTTCGATTGGACTGTGGTCCCTTATCTCAACCTCCGGGTCGCAGAAGCGGACAAAGGTTTTGATGGGCGTGCCCTTTTTCTCCGAGCCGTAAGACGAGAAGTTGGCTGCATTGAATCCAAGCTCAAGTGCGCCGGTCTCGGCAAGCATTTTACCTGCAAGGTTGGCTCCAAGTCCGCCGATGGATTCAAGACGGATTTCGTAAAAGCCAAGCGCATTCATTTTCGGCAAAGTAGACATTAAATCTCCTCCTTAAAGCTTTGTCAGACAATAAAACGTGAAATTATTCACTTGCAATACTAAAAAATGATATCCGCAGCATTCGCTTTTATCAGGTGTGCGTAATGAAGCTGCAGTGATCCCCTCTGCTGAGTTCAATCTTAAATCCGGCGGCTGCGATTCTCATTTCGATACAGCTCCTGCAGCGTGCAGCTTCGTCTCCCATACAAATCTTGTTCTCATAGAGGGCATATTTCTCGCGGACCTTCAAGGGGGATAGAATAGGCATAACTACATTGCTTCCCGCCAAAAGCGCCTTCTCTCTACCTTCTCTATCAAGAGACCCCATTGCCGTGGTAGCAGGCATCAACGCATCCGGAATAAGCAGTCTTGCCATAGCAATCATCACGAGCGTGTCTTCAACGGTTCCGCCTTGAGCAGCCTTTAGAGGAGTTGCGCTATGCGGGATGAAGGGTCCGATGCCGATCATCTCCGGGTGGAGCTCCTTCAGAAACAGCAGATCCTCTGCAAGATGCTCACAGGTCTGACCCGGAAGTCCTACCATGAACCCGGCTCCCACCTGATAGCCCATTTTTTTGAGCGTCCACAGGCAGTTCACACGGTTGTCATACGACATCCCCGGATGCAAAGCTTGGTACAGCGAACGTGAAGCCGCCTCATGCCGAAGCAAGTAACGGTCAGTCCCTGCATCAAAAAGCGCACGATAAAAGGCTTCGCTTCGCTCACCAATCGACAAGGTAATTGCCGCATCAGGATACTGTGCCTTCATGTTCTTGACTAAGGAGATCATCCGTTCTTCCGTGAAATAACAATCCTCTCCGCTCTGTAAAACAAACGAACGATAGCCGAGACGGTACCCCTCTGCCGCACACTCCAGAATCTCTTCCTCCGTCAGCCGGTAACGCTCCGCTCTGGAGTTCGATCTGCGCAGGCCGCAGTACAGGCAATCTTGTTTGCAGAAGTTTGAAAATTCAATCAACCCCCGCATAAAAACGCTTTCATTATAAAACTTTTTCCGGGTTTGCACCGCCAAATCAAACAACCGATACTTGAGATCAGGAGTCAAATGCTTAAGGAAATAAATCATTTCTTCCTTAGTCAGCTCATGCTGCTCAAATAATTTGCCAAGCAAATCTCCCATCGGACATATTCCTCCATCCCCTATGGCTGAATGAATTACTATACACTATGCTGGGGTTATGGGTTAAATGACGGCTTGATCCGATCATTTTTGGGTTCTTGCAAATTTTCCAAAAAGTGCAAAAAAAACAGCGGGTCTCCACTAACCGGAAACCCGCTGTCAAGCTTGGGAATTCTGTTAAAACATCATTCTCCTCTAAAATTCAATTCCCCGCACCTTCGCATACACCTTCGAGTCATGCAATTCCCCGTCCATACCGCGGGTGCTGAGCCGCAGGATGCCATCCAGCGTAAAGCCCGCGCGCTCGGCAACGGCAGCGCTTTTGGCATTACGCCCGCTGCAGCGGATCTCGATCCGGTTCGCTTCAAGCTCCCGGATGGCAAACTCCACAACCCCGTTCACCGCCTCGGTTATGTATCCCTTGCCTGCGCAAGAGGTTCTGATCCAATATCCGGTCTCAAAACAGCGGGCGTCCCAGTCCACATGATGCAGACCGCTGCATCCGATAAACTTCCCGTCTGTTTTGTGAAAGATAAGCATGTTCAACTGTGTGCGCTTGAGGAAATTCAGCCGCGACTCCCTGACGAATTGCTCGGAGTCCGTAAGGGACGGCATACTTTGGGCAAAAGGCATCCACGGCTTCAGCTCCTCCAGACTCTCCCCGATCGCCTCGTTCACCGCTGCCCCATCTCCCCACAGCGGAGCACGCACCAGCAAACGTTCAGTCTCGAAGCTCTCGGGAAAATCAAGCATAAGCGGGATAATGGATTCGGATTTCATAGTAGTATTAAGCCTCCTGTTCGGATTAGGATTTCTTTTGACGACTCCTGTCTAAGGTGCCTCATGACCAAGCTGAAGCTGCATCCCCGTTACCGCGAGCGTAACATTTCCCGGCAAAATGTAGTCTTTTCGCAAATCCACATCATGCGACATATGCGTGTACACGGCCCGGTGCGGACGTACAACCTTCAGCAGCTCCGCCGCCTCCGTCATATCATAGACAGAACGGGTGGACAGCTCTGCCGATTCATAGTAAAAGCTCGTCCCCAGCACCAGCAGCTCCGCTCCGTGCATGTGCTTCGTCTCCTCCGGTCCCAGGGAAATGGAGTCCGGGCAATAGACCCAGGCGTAGCCATTCTTCTCCAGCCGGTAGGCGTAAGAATATCCGTTCTTGCCGTGGTTGACCCGCCAGGTGTTAATCTCCCAGCCGTCAAGAACAAGTCCGTCATCGCAAGGAATCATATCCATGTGGCTGACAAGCCACGGATATTGCCGCTGTATAACAGGAATTACCTCCGCTGGTGCGTACAGCTCGCCCCTACACCCCAGCCAGCGGCAGCTATCCGCCCATTCCGGCAGTCCGCCGATATGATCGAAATGGGCATGCGTCACCAGCAGCCTGCGCATGCTGCGCCGTCCCTGCATTTCCATCTGCCGCCGCCAGTCGGGACCGCAGTCAATCGCCCAGAAATCGCTGCCGTTATCTATGAGCACAGAGGAGCGCAGCCGAATATTTTGCCCGCCGCTTCTTGCCTCCATACAAGTCTCACAGCTACAGTACACCCGGGGTACGCCCATAGCATCCCCAGTCCCCAAAAACACCAATGTGTCCATAAGCAAGCTCTCCCTTTTGCCGTTGCGGATGTATATAAGTTGAACTTTAGTTTTTCATATTTGGGCCTAGCCGTAACTTCGGCCCTTTATTATTTTCTTTAGTTCAACATATATAGATATACCTTTTCATTATAGATCAGGTCCGCGAACGCAGACAAACAATAGAGAGCTGCCCCGTCCGCAGTAATACCTGCCGATGAAGCAACTCTTTTACCGATGGCAATTTCATTTCATTCCGCTACAGCTACACATGCCCCATCCTTCAATTAATCCCGGCCAGCACCTGATACCAGATTCCCCGCTTGGAATACAGTGTGGAGCGCACCTTATCCCAGCCGCCGAGGTAATTGATATCGAACAGCCCCGCAGGAACGGGATAACGGTCCTTATGCTCCGCATAGACCCTCTTATCTACAGGACGGAACCCGTATTTAGCGAAAACCTCCTGCGCCTGCGGCGTAGTCAGGAAATTAACCAGCGCCTCTGCTGCCTGGCGGGTTCCATGCTCATCAGCATATTTATCCACCACCGCCGCCGGATTCTCAATCAGGATCGTATCCTTCGGGATAATGACCTCATACTTCACCCCTTTGGTGATCCGAGCCAGCAGCTCATTCTCATAGGTAACAATGACATCGCCCACACCGTATTCAAAAGCCGCCATTGAAGCCCGCCCGCTTTTGTCCAGTGACTCCACATTGGCATGCACGCTCTCCAAAAAAGCTTTGGCAGCAGCAGGGTCCTTCTCCCCCTTCTGCTCCTTGGACAGCTTCAGACCCGCTCCATAAATGGCGTTGATGTCCCATTGCGCTCCGCCGGAGGTCTTCGGATTGGGATAGAGCACCTTCACTCCCGGCTTCGCCAGATCGGCGAAATCATGAATGTTCTTCGGATTGCCTTCCCGTGTGCCCAGCGCCACCACCGAGCGGGTGACCATCCCGTTCTGGCCCCGGTCTCTCCAGGTTTTGTCTACAAGCCCCGCCTTAACCAGCTTATCGACATCGCCTTCCATCGCCAGTAAGGTTACATCCGCTTCAAATCCGCCGGCAATCGCCCGCGCCTGGGTACCCGAAGCCTCATAGGACTGCTGAAACGAGATGCTCTGTCCGGTTTTGGCCTTCCAGTCCGCCGCGAACAGGGGCAGAATTTCACCCATGGCGTCCTTCGCCACACTGTAGGCTCCAATGACAAGCGTCAGATCGCCTTGCTGCGGACTCTTGGCCGCCGCTGCGTTGTCACTCCCATTCCCGCAACCGGCCACAGCCAGCGCGAGCATTGCCAGCATTAGGACAGCCAGCCAGCCGTGCAGTTGTCTGCTCCTTTTGAAAAGCCTCATCCCGGACACACATCCTCTATTATTAAATAAATACTGGCATTGGATCTTCCTTCAAGCCGTTCTCTTGAATCCAGCTCCGTTCATCGTTGAACAGATAAGCACGGTGAACAAGCACAGCGATTTCCTGACCCGGTGTAAGAGTCTCCTTCTCCAGAGAGCGGTAGGTCACCAGCTTATGTCCGTTCACTTCCACCTCTACCAGCCATTCGCTGCCGCGGAAATGCAGATGCTTCACGATGCCCTGCTCCGTTGCTGACGCCATTTTGAATTCGTGCAAATGTCCTACCTCGATATATTCCGGCCGGATCAGTGCTTTGGTCGGCTTGCCGCCGCCTGCATTCTTAAAGCCCTTCAGCTCCGAGGCGCTCTCGATCAGAGTCGACTCCCCGATGAAGGTGGCCACGAACGGCGTCTTCGGCTCTTTATAGATGTCCCAAGGTGTGCCCTTCTGCTCCAGGCGTCCCTGATTAATGATCATGATCTCATCGGCTACCTCAATCGCTTCATCCTGGTCATGGGTTACGAAAATAGAGGTGATCCCCACGCGTTCAATCAGCTCGCGCAGCCAGGAACGCAGCTCCTGGCGGATCTTGGCATCAATCGCCGCGAACGGCTCATCCAGCAGCAGAAGCTGCGGCTGTGGTGCAAGCGCCCGGGCAAAAGCAACCCGCTGCCGCTGCCCACCCGAGAGCTGATGCGGATAACGCTTCTCAAAGCCCTTCAGTCCCGTAAGCTCCACAAGCTCCGCTACACGGTTCTGGATTGTGCTTTTATTGGCTTTTTTGATCTTCAGTCCAAACGCAATATTCTCATATACAGTCATGTGCTTAAAGAGCGCATAGTTCTGGAACACAAAGCCGATCTCGCGCTCCTGCGGCGGAAGATGATTCACCGTCTTGCCATGAAAAATAATCTCCCCGCTGTCCGGTGTCTCCAGCCCCGCCAGCATGCGCAGAATCGAGGTTTTGCCGCCGCCGCTTGGGCCAAGCAGTCCAATGAGATGGCCTTTGGTAATGCCGAAATTAACGTCCTTCACCGCATGAAAATCTCCAAAATGCTTATCGAGTCCCCGGACTTCCACATGCATATCAGTGCACTTCCTTTCTTCTTTTGCTCCATTCCATAAGCAGCAGCAGACCTGCGGAGAATGCAGCCAGCACCAGCGCTACACCGCCCGCAGCCGTTACATTGAAATTCTCGACATCCTGATACACCAGCGTGGTTGCAGTCTGGGTTTTGTTCATGATGTTGCCCGAGACGACCAGCACCGCCCCGAATTCACCCAGCGAGCGCGCAACCGTCAGGATCACACCGTAAATCACTGCCCAGCGGATTGAAGGCCAGGTTACCTTCCAAAAGGTAGTCCAGCCGTACGCCCCCAGCGTCGAGGCCGCCTCCTCCTGCTGCGAGCCGATTTCCTGCAGCACCGGCATCACCTCGCGCACCATCAGCGGGAAAGTCACAAAGAGTGTGGCAATGACCATTCCCGGAAAAGCATACACAATCTTCAGCCCGATTTGCTCGAACACAGCACCCAGCGCACTGTCCGGACCGAGCAGCAGAACGATCATCAGCCCGCCAATAACCGGCGATACGGCATAAGGCAAATCAACGATGCTGTTCAGCAGGCTTTTGACCCGGCTGCCCAGCCAATTTGCCCGCACCAGATACAGTGCCAGCATAATGCCGAACAACGTGTTCAGCAGTGTCACCACTACCACAACGAATCCGGTCATCATCAGTGCGTGCAGCGCCTCCGGCCGGGTCAAGGCATCCCAGAACCCGCCAAGGCCTTCGCTGAATGCGCCAATCGTCATTTTCCCCAGCGGTGCGGCGATCAGAAGGAAAAATACAAGGTAAGTGAGTCCAATCCATAATCTTCTCATGCTCTTCTCCCCCGCATCTGCAGCATATTAATCAGCCAGAGAATGACAAAGGACAAGGTTAACAGAATAATGGAGACCCCCGCAGCCCCCACCGGATTGTCACTTTCAACTTCACCGAAAATAAAAACAGAGGATACAAGCGTGCGGCCAGGAATGTTCCCGGCTACCAGCACAACAGCTCCGAATTCAGCCAGCGCCCGTGAGAATGCCAGCATACCGCCGCTAATCATCCCAGGTGCCATAGAAGGCAAAATTATCTGCCGGAATACCCGGCTGCGCCCCGCTCCCATCGTATAAGCCGCTTCTTCCTCGGAAGGATCGAGCTCTTCAAGCAGTGGCTGCACCGCCCGTATGACAAAAGGAAAGGTTACAAAGATCATCGCAATCACAATCGCCGGCTGGTGGAACACAATTTCGAAACCCAAGGATTCCGCCAGACTGCCGATCAGACTGCCCGGACCAAGCAGCAGCAGAATCATCAGCCCGCCCACCGCCGTCGGCAACGCAAAAGGCAGGTCCACCAAGCTGTTCAGCAGTGCCTTGCCGGGAAACCGATACCGGATAAGCACCCAGGCAATCATCGTGCCAAGCAGCACATTAATGACTGTAGCCATAACCGCCAGCTTCAAAGTAAGCACTACCGATTTCCAGGCAATCGGGTCGCTAATGCTCTCGACAAAGCTGCCAAAGCCAAGCGAAAATGAGTTGTAATAGACGCCAAGTATCGGCAGAACGATCAATAGTACAAAATAAAGCAGGATCGTCGTGCGGAATCCCCAGGTCCAGCCCTTGTGTCTAAGCAGCGTATTCAAGAATCAATCCCCCCACCTCCGGCTTACCGGTCGGTATACTCGCCTTTACAGCCATAATTATTCCTATTAATATACTTGGTTTAAAGTTATCACTACTTTACCAAAGCCGCTTACTTCCGTCAATTACTTTCGTTCGATTTGGGATAAACTTATGGTATATTTACTGTACAGAGAGGGGAATACATTATGCTGCATACTATGGAGATTACTACCAGCAAACGGGATGAGCTGCGGGACATCACCCGCGAAGTCATTTCCTATGTTAAAAAGTGCGGGGTACAGAATGGCATCCTCGTCGTCTATTGTCCGCATACCACTGCAGGAATAGCCATCAACGAAAATGCTGATCCCGACGTGAAGCATGATGTGCTGATGCGACTGGACGAGGTCTATCCGTGGGAGCATCCCAAATACCGCCATGCCGAAGGCAATACTGCAGCACATTTGAAATCCATCACCGCCGGTCCTTCCCAAAGCATCATCATTCATGAGGGCGCCCTGCTGCTGGGCCGCTGGCAGGGCATATACTTCTGTGAATTCGACGGGCCAAGACGCCGTCAATGTTATCTGAAGATTATTCAGGGGTAAATGCCACAAACAATTGCGGCCCTGCCAATTCCAGCAGAGCCGCATACTATACAAAATTATAGTCTCTTTCATACTTTCACCGTTCAAAGTTATACCAATGCAACGCGCTAAACCGAGAAACGATAAAAAAACACCGAAATTATAAACTGCGGCTTAGTACTTTGACATGCATTACTGCAGCCTGCTTAACATCCTCGAACGAAACTTTATCCTGGATATAATAAGAGATAAATCCGTGAGCCGACAAGAACAACGTTAACGGTATGCTCTGCCAGTCCTCTGATACATAACCCTCATCCTTCATGTGAGAACGCACAATACTTGCGAACAACTCAAAACATCGTCCCTGTTCCGCACGACAGTAAGCAAGCAGTTCTTCATCGCGGATCATGAACATAATTTCATACTGATAAGGATGATCCAGCCCAAAGCGGATAAACTCCATAATTAGCTGCTCTACCCGGGTCATTCCCTGTTCAGGGGGAGTATTCATAACTTGATTAAGCAGTGCGGCTACATGATTGAAATCCTCGACTACAATGGCGTAGAACAACTCCGCCTTTTCCTTGAAATGATAATAGAGCGAGCCATGGCTGTATCCCAAATGCTGACCAATGCTGCGCATCGAAATCGCCCGGTATCCTTTGGTTATAAAGAGATGCCTGGCCGCTTCCAATATTCTTTCCCTCGACAACTCCTGCTCCACTGCTCTTCTTGCCATATCTTATTCCCCTTCGCTGTAGTAAAGCCGCCGCCCTTCTGTAACCAGCGCTTGCCCCTGGGTAAGATCCGTTATCCATGCCATAAATGTGTCGCCTTCCTCATTACGCGGGAGACACAGCAGCGTAACTTTATCTGTAAACAAAGTTTCACCGGTCTTTATGCCTCTTCCCCTTAGCTCGTTCTCAACCTTGCCCAGCCAGGTATAGTCAAGCTCCACAAATACCTCTCGCCTAAGCACACGGGTGATTACTTCTCCAGCCTCAAGTGCCAGTACAGCGCCATCCGTATACGCCCGGATCAGACCGCCTGCGCCCAGCATAATGCCACCAAAATAACGGGTGACGACAATTGCGACATTTTTAACGTTCTGGCTGCGGATTACCTCCAAGATCGGTTTACCGGCCGTTCCACTCGGTTCCCCGTCATCCGACTGTCTCTGGATCTCATCCCGCTCACCAATCATATAAGCAGAGCAGTTATGCGTGGCGTTCCAATGCTGCTTCTTGATGTCTTCGATAAATTGCACCGCTTCTTCTTCGTTCTCCACCGGCATGACATGCCCAATGAAGCGTGACTTACGGATTACGACTTCCCGGGAACCGGGAGAACGCACCGTCCGGTATTGTTCCAGCATCATTATTCCAGTCCTTATTTCCATATAATAACTTGATATATATTAGGAGCAGCCCGCGGTATTGGATTACCTATGGACTGCTCCCTGGTGAGTTACATTAGTATTAGTATGAATGATCTGCGATGTTTGCTATGCTACTCGTTAAGTCTGGCTTCCAGTTCTGCTTTTTCTTTTTCGTAGCCCGGTTTGCCAAGCAGTGCGAACATGTTTTTCTTGTATGCTTCTACGCCCGGTTGGTCGAACGGGTTAACGCCCATCAGGTATCCGCTGATACCGCAGGCTTTTTCAAAGAAATAAACCAGGTAACCGAAGGTATAAGGTGTTTGGTCTGGAATCGTGACGATCAGGTTCGGCACCTGTCCGTCTGTGTGTGCCAGCATTGTCCCCTGGAAAGCCTTTTTGTTGACAAAATCCATTGTCTTACCGGTCAAGAAGTTCAGACCGTCCAGATCGTCCGGATCATTCTCAATGGACACATGATGCTGTACTTGATCCACCTGGATAACCGTTTCGAAGATGTTACGGTTGCCCTCCTGGATAAATTGACCCATGGAGTGAAGATCTGTGGAGAAATCAACGGAGGCAGGGTAGATGCCTTTGAAATCTTTGCCTTCGCTTTCGCCGTACAATTGCTTCCACCATTCGGATACAAAGTGCAGGGAAGGCTCGTAGTTGACGAGAATTTCCGTTGTTTTGCCTTTGCGGTACAAAGCGTTACGAACAGCAGCATATTGATAGCTTTGGTTCGTAGCCACATCAGGATTGTTGAACTCATCGGCTGCGGCTGCAGCCCCTTGCATCATTTCTTCAATGTTAATTCCCGCTACGGCGATTGGCAGAAGTCCTACCGGAGTCAGCACAGAATAACGTCCGCCTACATCGTCAGGAATAATGAACGACTCATAGCCTTCTTCATTTGCCAGCTTCTTGAGAGCGCCCTTCTCCTTGTCCGTAGTAGCGTAAATACGCTTGCGTGCTTCTTCCTTGCCGTATTTCTTCTCCAGCGCTGCGCGGAAGATACGGAAGGCAATGGCAGGTTCGGTGGTTGTTCCCGATTTGGAGATCACATTCACGGAGAAATCCTTGCCCTCTACCAGATCAAGCAAATGCGTGATGTACGTCGAGCTGATATTGTTGCCGGCAAAATAAATTTCCGGTGTCTTGCGCTGGTCCTTAGTAAGGTTATTGTAGAAGGAATGCGAGAGCGCCTCAATCGCTGCGCGTGCTCCCAGATAAGAGCCTCCGATACCGATAACGATAAGCACATCGGAATCGCTCTGGATCTTCTTGGCGGCCTGCTGGATGCGGGCGAACTCTTCCTTGTCATACGCGGTTGGCAGATCAATCCAGCCAAGGTAATCGGAGCCTGCGCCACTCTTGTTGTGGAGCTGCTCGTGAGCCAGCTTCACCGGAGCGGCCAGATAATCAATCTCATGCTGGCTGAAGAAGGAAAGGGCTTTGGTGTAGTCAAAATTAATCTTTTTGGACATCGGTAATGGTAACCTCCTGTGTATCTCTTTAGATTTGACACCGTTTGTTACAACTTTATAATCTAGGATACTTTAATTTTCCTTGACTGGCAAGGTCTTAGCGCATATCCCGGGCTTTAGGACCATGTTTTCGGAAGTTTCTTGGAAGCGTTTGCTGTGAGAACAAAAGTCCGCTTCTGTGGAACATGCCCGGGTGCCGTGATAGAATGTAGAAAAGCATCCCTGAAGAAGCTGGACTCAGACAATCTAAGGTTCAAATTCTATTAGGTATCTCAAAGAGCGAAGGTGGAAATAGAATGAAACAGATCGGCTTTATCGGACTCGGAACAATGGGAGCGCCAATGGCTTCCAACCTGCTGCACAGCGGATTTCAGGTTACGGTGTACAACCGCACGGCGTCAAAAAGCGAGCCGCTGGCAGCGGAAGGCGCGCTGGTCGCCGCAACTCCACAAAGTGCTGCTGAAGACAAGGATGTTATTATTACCATGATCAGCAATGATGATTCAATCCGTGAAGTATTCTACGGCGATAACGGTATCCTGAACGCTATGAAGCCGGGGGCAGTCATTATTGATTCCAGCACCATTTCTCCCGGCTTAGTACGGGAAATTGCGGCGGCCGTAGAGGAACGCGGCGGCAAATTCCTGGACGCTCCTGTTACCGGCAGCAAACCGGCGGCCATTGACGGTACACTGGTATTCATGGTCGGCGGCAATGCCTCTGTCATTGAGGAACACCGCGATATCTTCGACGCTATGGGCAGATTGTTGCTGCATATGGGCGAAAACGGCAGCGGAGCCGTTGCCAAGCTTGCTCATAACGCCATGGTCGGCATTCATAACGTCGCTCTGGCCGAAGGCTTCTCCATTGCCGTGAAATCCGGTGTTCCGGCAGACAAGTTCCTGGAGCTGGTGCAGAACGGCTCTGCCGGAAGCAAACAGGCCGAGCTCAAAGGCCGTAAAATTATCGACGATGATTTCAGCAACCAGTTCTCCCTGGCGCTGATGCTGAAGGATCTGAAGCTGGCCTCCTCGCTCAGCGATTCTACAGGCGTACCTTCACCAATGCTTGGCCTGGCCAAAAGCATGTTCCAAACCGGCTTTAACCATGGCTACGGCGACGAAGACCTGTCTGCGGTAGTCAAAACCTATGAAGACTGGATTGGCCAGAAGATCGGGAAGAACACAAGCAAGGAATAGATGCTGCTGAGCCGTATTGTATTATCTTACGTTCAACTGATATAGGCGCGGCCGAAGCTTCCGGCTGCGTCTTTTATTGTGAATACAGGCATTGGCTCATGCAGGATTTCGCCGTTCTTTTCCGAACAACTAATAGTGGTTCAATTACATAAAATACCACAGAATACCAAGGAGGAAATACGCATGTTATCCATTCAGCTAGCCAATCCGCAGGATGCCTCCAGGTTGGCAGAGGTACAAAAAAGAACTTTTGATCACGACGCCCAGCAGTATCAGAACAAACTCGAAGACGGCCCTCCGGGATACGGATCAAGTTCCTGGCAGAGTGAAATGATGATGTCAGGGCAGTATTACAAGTTGCTTGAGAATGATGTTATTATCGGTGGAATGATTCTCTTTCCTTCTGAGAACAAGGAAGAATGCCATCTGGGCCGCATCTACATCGACCCTAACTATCAGAACCGCGGCTACGGGCAGGAGGCCTTCCTTTTCCTGTTCAGCACCTTCTCCAGCGCGCAGAAATGGACGCTAGATACACCGTCATGGGCGGTGAGAAACCACCACTTTTATAAAAAGCAGGGTTTTGTCCAAATTGCGGAGGTTCATGATGCCCAGAGCGGCGAAGCACTCATTCAATATGAACGAATAACTGAAGAGGCGCGCCCTTAAGTCACCAGGCCCACTCTGTCGAGCCACTCTCTTGCCATCACGCCCAGATGACCTTCCTGCTCCAAATGAAGATTGTGTCCGGCACGGTCCAATACGGCAAAAGTCGCGTGCGTGTATGTATCAAGCAGCTTCCAGGCGTCCTTAAATCCTGTCATTGAATCCTGCCGTCCCGTCAAAATTAGGCTGGGCTTGTCAAAGGGAGGCAACGCATCCACAGCAAAGCTGAAGGCATACCCGCCGTCCGCTCGTACCCGCTGCATGAAATCTTCATCGGCAAGTTGCAAACCCCTAATGATCTCACGGCTGTACCGTTCCCAGATCCTTCTGTTCTGTACCACCGCAATTGAGGTGAATTCCTCCCTGTCCGCTGCACTCAGCTCTTTCAGCAATTCAGCATCGCACTCCATCACTTGGTGCGGCGGCAGCTCTCTCTGCGAAGGTTCGGCAATGACGCAAGGACACAGCAGAAATACGCCATCTATTAATCCGGCATAGTTCCTCATTAGCCCTCTTACCAGGTAGCCGCCATAGGATTGCCCTATAAGAATGAATCGTTCACCCGGAATCAGTGCTTCAATCATCATCTCCACGGCCCGCAGCATATCATCTGACGAGGTAATCCAATCAGGAGCAGGTGATTTCCCCATTCCCGGCAAGTCAACATATATTCTTCTATATCGGTCTTGCGGCAAAAACAAAGGCTCCATACAGCCCCTCATCATCCGATGATCCGGACCGTTTCCGTGTATAATCAGTATTGGCCTTCCCTCTCCGGCCACTTCGTAATTAAAGGTAATGTATGAATCAGAATACAGCACAATTCCACTCCTCTCAGAGCTATCCGCCGAGGGCATCCAAACAACACTACACTTACTTATAAATCCAATTAACAAACGTTTGTTCTTATTCAGAATAGCAAACAACTCATGAAAGGGCAAGCTCTTTTTGGCACACAACGTTTCACAACACAAAGAAGCCCCGCCATAAGGCGGGACCTCTTTAAGCCATGCTAATGAATTCCAACAGGGGAAGAGCTGCAATAGCACTTCCAGTACCTTCTTAAAGTAATCCATTAGCTGGTTGTATTGCTTATTACGGAGTATTGGTAGTATTGGCATTATTATTTGTAGTATTGGCAGGTTCAGGCTGTGTCGCTCCGGTTGTTTCAGCATCTGTTGTTGTACTTGGCACTGTTTCCTCTATCGGCCACTTAAGCTCTATCTTTCGTCCGTCGATCCACCAATTGCCGTTTGGAGTGGAGGCCAGCAGCCAGGTTCCCCACTTTCCCGATACCTTGACGGTTTGCGGAGCGAGCACGGTCACCTTAGGAGCGAAAGCATCCGGATATTTATAGGCGGGTGTGCTTCCCTTCAATTCAGCAGTCGCCGTGATATCCTCGACTGTTGCCAGCTTTCCCGGTGACGGATGAATCCACCCCAGTCCTTTATCTGCTTGAACCTGATACCAGTCACCCTTTTGTGCAATAACTTGAAGCTTCTGCGGCTGTAGATTCGCCCCCCCGGCTGTAGCCCCTACTTTCGTATAGAGATCCGTTCCAGCCAGCAGACTCATGGATTGTTGAAGATACTGAAGCTTCTGCTTGTTCAGCCACAAGGAATAGGATTGCTTCGCGGAGTAAAGCCCTACCTCCTTGTTCTCAGACCAGATCCGGTTGAACTGTCTTAACGGAACACTGCTCTCCCCGGCATAGTTTGCGATTTCAATAGTAAACCCGGGACGGCCATACTCTTGAATGAACCAATCCTTATATCCGCCTCCCGAAGGGTTTTTCTCCGGATTCACAAGAGAGTAGCCCGTCAGGTAGCCAATTGCCCGGGCCATGGATTTATCGCGGGTCAGATTGCTGTTCAAAGTATTAAAGTGCCAAAAGATAATTTCGCCGGAGCTGTGGTAGGAAATTGTAACCTCCGGATCAATCTTACGCGTAAAATCCATCATCATCTGCACTTCAGCAGCTTGCCCCGGCTGCTTGCCCTTATAATTCTGGTACCAAGGATATGTAGTGGCATACTTAATTGTGTCCCATTTCGCCGGATATTGACGGTTAAGGTCAATTCCCTGCATATTTGCTTTCCAACGGGAAAAGTTTGTGCTGTTCCCATTATATTGACGCAGTGTTTTGGCCAGGTTCGCCGGCAATCCTGCCGTGCCTTGTTGGGACAAGGTTACACCGTCCGGGTTTACCATCGGAACGATCCAAATGCTGACTTCATCCAGTAAACTGCGTACGTTGTAGTCAGCGATTTTTCCATTGCTGTAGTAGGTCTGAGCATACGAATCAATCATTTTCATCAGCAATGAACTGGTCATCCACTCTCTGGCATGATGAGAACCGTTCAGAAACAGCACGGATTCTCCTCTGCCCAGCTTCACCGCCCACAGTTGCCGTCCATATGCGGTCTGCCCCAAAGATTGATAAGATACCAGGTCGGGATATTCCTTCGCTAATCTCTCAATATCCCTTTGCATTACATTGTAGGAATATACCTGATTGGGGTTCACAATGTTTGCCGATGCCTGTACAGATCCCGTAGTCACAAATAAAGATACTAGCAGCATAATACTTAAAAAGAATAGATAGTGCTTATGTATTTCCTTGCTAAACGGTGACTTTATCATCTTCCATCTCCCATTCTATCTGCTTGAGGCATGCCAGCCTCTCAATCAGATAGTGGAAGTATATGAAAATGTGCCTATTATCGTCAATGATATTATATAGCAGATTCATTTTTTTATAGTATCGTTAGGTATTCCGACTTAATAATGGAAGTTTAAGTAAATATAAAAAATGTCCCGACTGCCGAAGCTGCCGGGACATCTCTTTGCTTGAATTACAAAACCGGGTAAGAACAGCAATAATCAGTTAAAGCGAATACTTCCAGCGCAAACTTGGAGTTGCCGGGAACGTGGAAGGTTTCTGTTCCTTTAATTTCTTTCCACACGTCTGTACCGGGAAGCAGCACCTTAAGATCACCGGACAGAATTTCCATAGTCTCGGGGCCTTCCGTGCCGAATTCATACACTCCAGGCAGCATAATGCCAAGCGTCACCTTGGTACCGTCCTGCAAAAAAACCGTACGGCTGGTAACTTTTCCATCGTAGTAAATGTTAGCTGCTTTTTGAATTGTCGCGTTGGTGAACTGACTCATGTGCTTATTTCTCCCCCTTGTCTTTAATTCGTCTATTATAGCAGGGCTTTCACACGGCTGACTACATTTTCTACAGTGAAGCCATATTCTTTAATTACAGTATCGCCAGGTGCGGAAGCGCCGAACGTGGTGATGCCAAGGATATCGCCTTGATCGCCTGTGTAACGTTCCCAACCGAAGGTTTGCGCCATTTCAATAGCCAGACGTGCTTTGACTTCAGGCAGGATGACGGAATCACGGTAAGCTTTATCCTGTTTCTCGAACAGATCCCAGCTTGGCAAGCTGATAACACGGACATCAATACCTTCTTCGGCAAGGGCAGCTTGAGCTTTCACAGCCAGTTGAACCTCGGAGCCTGTAGCAATGATTTGCGCTTGCGGTGTTCCGTTCTTGGAATCGGAAACCACGTAACCGCCGCGTTTGATGTTCTCACGCACACCGTCTACGGTTCCTGCCAGGATCGGCAGGTTTTGGCGGGTCAGCACCAGTGCTACCGGATTTGCTGTATTTTCCATCGCGTAGGCCCAGGCTGCAGAGGTTTCGTTGCCGTCAGCCGGACGGATAACCGTAAGACCCGGAATGATGCGCAGGGAAGCAAGCTGTTCAATCGGCTCATGGGTAGGGCCGTCTTCACCGACAGCGATACTGTCATGCGTAAGCACATAGGTTACCGGCAGCTTCATGATAGAAGCCAGGCGAACCGCTGGACGCAGGTAGTCCGTGAATACGAAGAAGGTACCGCCGAATACTTTGAGACCGCTGTGGAGGGCAATCCCGTTCATAGCCGCAGCCATACCAAATTCACGAACGCCAAAATAAATGTTGCGGCCGTCATAAGAATCCGGTGTGAACTGTTCCAAGCCATTCAGATGCGTCATTGTGGAGCTTTCCAGGTCGGCGGAACCGCCCACCAATTGTGGAACGCCGGCAGTAAGGCCGTTCAGGGCATTACCGGAGGCAACACGTGTGGACAGCGCCTTGTCTTCAACTTTATAGAATGGGAGATTAGCATCCCAGCCTGCAGGAAGCCCGCCGTTCAATGCTGTTTCGAGCTGTGCGGCAAGCTCAGGATAAGCCTTTTTATAAGCAGCAAATTGTTCGTCCCAAGCTTTGTTCGCCGCAATGCCTTTTTCCTTCACGTCAGCAAAAAGAGCGCGGACTTCATCAGGCACGTAGAAGTTTTCCTCGTATACCCATTTGTAGAAATTCTTCGTCAGCTTGGCTTCCTCAGCTCCCAGAGGGGAACCGTGAGTACCGCCATGACCGCCTTTACCCTGTTTGTTCGGGCTGCCGTAGCCGATGACTGTCTTCACTTCGATCAGTGTCGGTTTGCCGCTCTCAGCTTGTGCTTCGGCAATAGCTTTGCCCAGTGCAGGAAGATCGTTGCCGTCTTCTACACGCAGAACCTGCCAGCCATAAGCTTCAAAACGTTTGGCTACATTCTCGGAGAAAGCCAGATTCAGCTTGCCGTCCAGGGAAATATCATTCGAATCGTACATTACAATCAGTTTGCCGAGCTTTAAATGACCCGCAAGCGAAGCGGATTCGGAAGAAATTCCTTCCATTAAATCGCCGTCGCCGCAGATGGCGTACGTATAGTGGTCAATTACGTTATGTCCACCTTTATTGTAGGTAGCGCCAAGCTGAGCCTCAGCCATAGCCATCCCTACCGCCATACCAATCCCTTGTCCAAGCGGACCTGTGGTAGCATCAACACCTGCGGTGTGACCGACCTCCGGATGACCCGGTGTCAGACTTCCCCATTGGCGGAATTGCTTCAATTCTTCCATTGGCAGATCATAGCCGCTAAGGTGCAGCAAGCCGTACAGAAGCATCGAGCCATGTCCTGCGGATAGCACAAAACGGTCACGGTTGACCCACGTAGGGTGATCCGGGTTATGAATCATCGTCTTAGCAAACAACTGGTAGCCCATCGGCGCTGAACCCATCGGCATTCCTGGATGTCCGGAATTCGCTTTTTCAATGGCATCAATTGCTAGTGTGCGGATCGTGGTAATGGCCAGATTGTCCACCGTAGAGTTTTCTTCTTTGTGGATTGCTTGATCTTTTGCCTGTTCAGTCATTAAAATAAGCCTCCTCTAAATCAAGAATGTCATTTTGACTATTATTGTATCACTAATGTGGAAGCATTATCAATTGTTTTTGTAAACCTGACGTTCGAACAGCTTATATTTTGCGTCTTGCACCCGATTTATACATATTTATTCCAGAAAAATATCTACATAGGTCCAGGCACTAACTTAGCCTTTGGTCCAGTTGCCGGATAAGACTAAAGTTTGTTTTGCAGCGCTGGAATATACAGTAAAATGGGATTACTTTAGTGAAGAAAGGAATTTTACCGATGACTCCAAATCAAAATATCTACATCGTTCTTACCGGAACGGGAACTGCCTTTAGCGGACTCATAAAATGGTTCACCAAAGCTGAACTCAATCACGCCTCTATTGCCTTTGACAACGAACTGCGTGAAGTATACAGCTTCGGGCGCAAAAAAGCTTACAATCCTTTCTTAGCCGGTCTGATCCGTGAGGACTTTGTTCATCCGTTTTACAGCAGTGCAGACTGCGCAATCTATCAGCTCAGAGTGAGTAAACCGGAATACGAGAAGATGTATAATCACGTGAAGGGCATGATGCAGCATCAGGACCGCTACAAGTACCATCTGTTAGGCTTAATCGGAGTTTTGCTGAATGTGAAAATCGACCGGGAGGACGCTTATTTCTGCTCCCATTTTGTCGCTTCGGTATTCGAAAAGTCCGCCGTTCATCCGGTAGCCAAGCCCTCTTGCTTCGTAACGCCGGAAGATTTTGCATCCTCCCTGTATGCTCATAAAATCTTCAGCGGCAAGCTCTCCTACTACATGCACAGAACCCACGGGATGAAGGGATTGAACAAAGAAAGGACAGAAGAAGTCGTCTGAGAGACAAGCCTCCTTCCGCCTATCTTGAATTCTTTTATTTCACCCGGTGGCTCTGAAAATATTCGGTCCAATCTCCCAAAATAGTCACCTTCACCGCGTCTGTTTTGACGTTGTATTCATTCCTCGCGGTAAAAGTAAATGTAACAGGACCATCAGGCAGCTTGTCAAAAGAGGAATCATACAGCTCGCCGGTCCAAACCGTCTTCTTGCTGTCCGTTGGACTTAGCTTTGTAGTGTACCCTCCGTCCATCGCCACTTCAATCGTATCCGGCAGACCTGTTGCATTCGCTTGAAGCACAAATCGTTCGCCCGCCCAATACACGTTGTAGCCCCGCGGGCTCTCAGCATTCCCGCTTTTGTTCAAATTGTAGGCCTGACGGTTTCCGTTCCATTCTGCCGTATGCTGAACTCCCCCCTTCACCGAGAGCAGATTCACCATGAAATATTTACGCGGTGACACACTGCTCCAATCGAAGCCGTCGTACACCTCTACTTCCACTGCATACTTTTGGTTCTCCACCAGGGCACTGACCGGAATCTGCCATTGCTTGACGCTCGAGGTCTGCTCGCCGGACTGTACCGTAACCGCTCCAGTTGTCAGGTTGATGATCCGCACTTTATACCGCTGCTGCTGATCTCCGTCTTCATCCTGATAATCCCACTTAATGACCGGAGTCAAGGTGCTGGCGATTGTCGGGTTCGACTGACTGGTGCTGGTTGGATACGTGATATTCACTGTTGGAATGCGGTTCACTACCGTAATGGTTTGGGTAAGCTCACGGTACAGTCCCAATGAATCCGTGACCACCTGCCGCAGGGTAAAAGTCCCATTTGTATTGAATTGCTTGGTAAATGCACTCAACGTGCTGATGAGTCCCTCCGTCCCATTTGAAGGCTTCAGAAAATATTGATGGGTGATGCTGTCGCCTTTCGGCACATCGGCATCCGATGCGGTGCTCTGGATCTGCAATACATCCGTCCGGTAGATCGGTACCGCTGCGGCATTGCGGCCGGTATCGGTGATCAGGGTAAAACCTGGTTTCGGTGGATTGTCGATGATGAAAGCTTTGTCGTTGGAGATGTCGGACCAGGATTGTTTGGAAAAGGCCCGGCCGTAAAGCGTAAAGGTTTTGAAGCGTTCAAAGGTTCCGTTTGGAACTTGATACTGGCGCAGTAATCCAGTTGGGTCGGGATTCTCTACTGATTTAACAAGTAGGCCGTTCGAGTCAAAAAACTCCAAACGATATTTTTCTTGCGGATCATTCTCCGGATCTGTGTAGCCCCAACGAATCAGTGGGTCGCCTTGGCGTTCAGCATCCAGTACGGTAGGCTCTGCCTGAGTACCTGCAGGTGCAGTCAGCATCAGGGAAGGACCCAGATTCTTGGTAACGTTAACATTGACTACAGCAACATTTGACTTGCCGCCAACCTGATCCACAACCCAGTGTTCAATGGTATACACTCCAGGTTCAATAAACTCCATCTTTATGTTTTGTGTATTGTACAAATGGATCAGTCCCTCACTGTCCGTTACTCTCCAGTAATATCGCAGACTGGATATATCGGAAGGATCATCGTCCATATCGGCAGAGTTGTACGGAACGATATTATACTGGGCAACCTCTGATGGACCGCTAATTGCAGCGACAGGAATATGATTCAGTACTGTAAAGGTATGGGTTGCATTAGAGCTTAGAGCACCATCGGAAGCCGTCAGCCGCATTTCCCAACCGGTGGATACCGCTGTTGTTGGGCTTATTCCACTGCGCTGGATCAGATCGGTGATTGTCATAACCTGATTCCGGTTGCTTCCGTTGTAATAGTAAACGCCCCCATTAAGCCGCGCATTCCAGGTATACGACAGGCCATCTCCATCTTCATCCGGATCAGGCGTTTGGTTATCCATAGTAATCACCGTGTCCCTGTACACTTCGCTAGGCATATTAAAAGCAGCCGCCGGCGGATGATTCATGACCTGTACCGACTGACTGTACGGTGTTGACCACAACCCCCGGTTATCATGTACTTGCAGCGTGACTACATAAGTGCCCACGCCATAGGCGGCAATATTCGGTGGTGCTACAGTTCCGCCATATGAGGACCAAACCTGCTGTGTTCCATTTTTAATGATTCTCCAATTGTAAATATCCAGAGGATCATTATCCGGATCAAAGGATTTATCTGTAATTGTCGTCGCTTTGCGGTAGGATACAATGTTTGGATCGGCGGTAAACATAGCCACTGGCGGCAGATTGCCGGCGCTGCCTACGGTACGCTGACACCAATCACTCCACACTCCAAGACCATTTACTCCATCCACGTCCCTCACACGTAGACGTATAGTGTATTGGTCATTGGTCGGCAGATGCGCAGGCGGCCGTCCCTCCGTCCATACTTCAGATTCCGTTTTTTTGTATTGCCACTGCCAAGTAGAAATCCCTTTGGTTGGACTTGAGGCATGGTCCAGATCATACGAACTGTCGGTAAGCTGCAGACTGCCGTTTACGAGCTTAGCCATAAAGAGAGCTATCGGTTTCCGATGGACATTAAATACCATGGAGGACATGTTATCCGGCCCCCAGACGCGGTACTTGTCAAAACGGTTATCGTTCTTAGGACTATCTTTGAGTTGAAAATAGGCGCTATATAAACCACTGTACGGAAAAGACGGATAGAGCCCTGAACGCCAAAGCCCGCTGTCCGAAATAATCCCCATGGAGTTGTCAAAAAAGTATGGATCATGTTCATAGCGGTAACGGATAGCATACATCGGATCATTTTCGTAATCCGTATACGTGTTAGCCAGTTGTACAGGATCATTGACCAGCACAAAAGCCTTGTTCTTGAGCCTTATCACGACATTAAAGGTTAAACTGCCCTCTGCTTTTTTGTTGTATGGATCAACCACCGAAACCTTAACCGGATAAGTTCCGGGCGACAATGAATCCGCTATCGCATCAATCGGAATGGAAAAATAATGTGGCGATAAGGTACTGGTTACTTTTACTTTCCGGTAATAGACATTTGGCACTTCTACGATGACGTTAAGGTCGTCGTTATTGGGGTCCTGTGCGTATCCTTCAACATTCAGAACATTAGCTCCCTCTTCATTTTGAATGGTCGCATTATTCTGTGTAGTTAATGAAAGCGTAGGCGCAGAGTTCTGAATCAGGGGCCATTTATGATAGTCCACCGCCTTAAATTCTCTCCACCAACTGACTGCGAACCCCATAGGCGCAGAATAAACATCATTGAATTCCAAATAAGTGGGTACCCCGATAATACCTATGGAATATTGGTCATACGGCGCCACATTAACCGAACGGCCAGTGATGTTTGTTGTTCCGGTATAATGCCCATACCACATATTAGGTCCAAGTTTCCAAGGGTATACATTCATATCTGGATAATAAGAGTCGATAGTATAACGCGCTTCATTATAGTCCGGCACAGCATCTCTTGACTCTTCACCATACTTTCCGGGACCGTAAAAGGTCGGGTCATGCATACCGGAAACAGAATACACTTCATAAGGCTGACTTGCATACGAAGGGTCTGCGGCAGCCAACCTAGCGAAACTCCGAGTTACTGTCACTTCGTAATTTGGAACCTTCGGAATGTCATAGCTCATAGTTTGAGTCACTTTATTAAAGCGAATGTTTTGGATAGTATATGGCTCTCTTTTTACGTGCAAAGAGAAATCACTAAGCTCCATCCACTGTGCCACCATCCACCACGTAGGGTCTGTCTTGTCAAAAGCCCCCCATGCATCAAGTGCAGGAACCTCAATATCCATAAACTCTACGATGTTAGTATCGAGCGCTTGAACTTTTTCAACTTTTAAAAAATTCAATTCAAGAGATAATAACAACGTCAAGCACAGAAACACTTGCAGACTTTTACGCATGATCTTCATGATTCTTTTTGCCCCTCCCCTTACCATGTCCAGTCGCCTTGAGGTCCCCGATTGAGCACCTCTACGATTCGTTCGGAAACAGGCTGAGCTGCGCTGCTATAGGAATCTGCAGACCTGCGGTCCGCAGCCGTAACAAATGGGTCGATCGTCGGCTGGCCAAACTCTTCAGTTTCTGTCACACGAACCTCGTATCTCCCAACCTCACTGACCACCAGATTGAGATGATCCAGATTTCCGTCACTAAATGTTACCCAGGATTCATCTTCAAAGCTTCCGTCACTATCCGAGTCATAACGGTATTGCCATAATCTGCGGGCGATCAGATCAATGTCAGGCGTAAACGATAGGTCTTCGATGTAAATGGATGCCTTGTTTCCATTTTGGGGATCACGATAGGCGGTGGACTGCATCGAGAACAGAATAGTTGGCGGTTCGTCAGGAATAATGGTAAAAGTAACCGACGAGGTATCCGAGTACCCTTCGGTGTTCTCTACATAAATCGTTGCCTTATAGACGCCAGGTTGCCGGAATAGCACATCTTTGGTCGTAATGCCGCTTAAGGTTCCTGAATATTTAATGTCACTGTTTGCTCCTCCAGAAACTGCTGAAATGGTGATCTTCGTTTTGGAGTCGACTAATGGATAATATTTCGGACTTTTACTGATGCTGGTCAATGTGACTTTGCGGTTCTGTTTAGTGCTGCCAGTAAGTCTAAGTCCCGCTACGGGAAGTGGCTCGATGACTTCAATGAACGCCCCCGTGGAGTCCGTCATGCCGTCATTATCGACAACCTGCAGGCTGATGCCGTTCGTTCCTAGCACATTAGTTTGATACCAGGTCATGCCCGAAGAGCCTTTAATAGGTTCCACTGCCCGTGGAGTATCCCAATTATAGGTCACAATCTTCCCCCCCGGGTCAGGGTCATAAGATCCGCCGCCGCTGATCATAAACTCTTCCCCCGCCTTCACGGTCGTCGGAGCCATGATTACGGCTACAGGAGGCTTTCCTTCAATCGCGGGAGGTGTAGGATTTGGCGGATTTATTATCGTTGGTTCTTTTTTGTAGACTTCCACAACAGCATTGAACGACTCCTGCAGAGAGGTTATCGTACCATTCTTTGTCGCTACCGGCTTTGTAAAGCGTACTGTAACAGTCAAAGTATAATTTTGTTTGTAGCTCTCGGTATTTTCCAATCGTCCCTTGGGGATTGTGAAATCAAACTGTGTATTGCTGCTAAGCGTTTTACTATAATTTTTCTTTTGCTGCAGTGTACTGTCTACACCTTTCTCCTTCGCATAAAATATCCATTCTTCGATGTTAGATGAATTTTGATAAGCCTCAAGCTCGCCTTTTAAGGAGAGCTTCACGGCAACGTCCTTTCCCTCGAACTTTGCCGGATTGGGGTTTGGTTCCAGCACAGCCACACTTCCAGTTAAGGTCGGTTCAGTCGGAAGTGTATAGTCAAAGGTTACCGTGCCGGCGTAGCTATAGGAGGTTACTTTTGCGCTTCCAGTGAAATGATAAGGTAGTGAAATAAAATACAAACGTCCTGTTGCCCATCCACCTTTAAAATAGTCAGGTATTTCTTCAGGTCTAACATGAATTGAAGGGACCGTGTATGTCACAACGAACTTCCCGTTTTTTACTTTCGCCTCCCCTGTATCACCCTGTAATTTTCCAGGGATAGGTTTTATACTGGATTGAATTACATCACTGTAGTCCACTTGGTAGCTTCCGTTACCGTCATTTCTGTACCAATTTGCAGTGCTAGGGTCATCGGGCAATGCTTTGGTAGTGACAACTACTTTAGGTGGAACCTCGGAAGGAGTATTCCAATCTGTAGCAGGTTTATCTTTAGATGTATTGATATCCTTGTTCTGATCATAATCATTAATTTGCCATCGGCGGCCATCTGCATACCTCCAAATAGAGTTTCCGGGAACAGTAATGAAATCTTTATCAATAGATCCATCCGTTCCTTTAACAATAAAATTTTCGGTCTTTTCATTCCCCTTCAAATTGAGTTTAATCTTTCCACTTTCAATAGTGATAGCATCTATCACAGTGTTGTTACCTGAGTACTTCAATGTATTGGTTTTTATTGATGAAGCGGAAACTCCATTTGGCAAGTCCATAAGAAAACTCTTGGCCGCATTTCCTGATCCAGTCAGTCCCATGGTAATAGGAACTGCTGCTGATATGGATTTTATACTTGGGTTTTGCGCCGAGTAAGCTAAAGAAGGAATCAATGTGCCAACGAGTATTGCAGTTATTAGAAATGTTAGCAAAACACCCTTCTTCATTGCTGTTCCTTCTTGTTCACAACATACTTTTCTCCGGAAGTATTCTTATTGTCTACCCAAATCACAAACCATTTAAATTCGCCATTATACGCATACCCCTGATAAGTAGTTAGCTGTTTTCCAGGTAAAAGACTCCAGTCCCATAATGCCTCCGTACTATTTGTTTTTTCGAAGAATTTATATGGCGTGCTCGTCCATGCATCTTCTCCAAAATTAATTCTCCACTTATCGCTTAAATCTTTTACATTTTGCTGTACAGTTTTTCCGCTTTGATTGACGATAGTGATTTTTGTCCAAATAAAATATTTAGACTGCTCTGTACCTTTGTACCCATACTTCTTAATCAGCCCCTGAGCCGTCGAAGACTTCGTATCATAGATCAGAATCTTCTCCAGCGTATAACTCAGCCCCCCGGCTGTTACCGTCACTGGCAGCTCTATGTCTTTTTTTAGACCGTACTTCGAGAGATTATCCCGCATAACCGGCGCGGCGGTCGCCGAAGGAGAAGCCGCGGTTGCGTGCGAGATACTCCCCTGTCCCACCACTACACTAAGTAACATCGTTGCTGCCAGAATTGACTTCATCATTATTGTTTTTTTCATGTTCGAATTCTCCCTAGTAGTTAGTATTTAACTTCTCATTCTCTTAATCATTCATTTTATACTCTTGCACGGCAGGCACGATAATAGCCTCTTGCACCTTTGCGCGTGCAATCAGTACGGGGTGGGCCGTCTCGATGACGGCAATAACGGAAGGGCCTTGTATGTATTTGGTGATGCCATACTTGCTGTCTTCATAGAGAAAAGGAAAAGCAACTCCGCTGGATTGATCGACAATATCGAACTTAATGATTTTAACTTGAGTTTGGAGTCTGCTGCCCGCCAGGGGGGACAGGCCGTCGTCCAGTCCCAGATTCGCCTGAAGGGATTGCCGGAAGGTGGCAAAAGCTTCAGCGGGGTCAATGATCAGACGGCCTTGTGTCCGGGCGGCCTCATTAAGCGCCTGCGATGCATCGTGTACAGCAATGTTATTGGCATCCTTCAGCATGCTGCGCAGCGTGTCCCACTCCTGATTTTGAATCTGAAAAAACCAGGAGTAGACGAAGATCAATAGCACAAACCCTAGCTTAATAATATAATCCATAGATGGTTCATCCCTTAGTCAGTCGAGATACTCGCTCATGATAGATCCGTGTCCGTAATAACGCGCCGGCTGGGTCACACCCGAGAAATTGTAAGGAAACAGATTCAAGCGCGGTGCTGAGATATATACATCCATCCGCTGCTTGCGTTCTTGTACCGTTTCCGTACTGCTCGTGATTTGAATGGACGCCTCAGGAAATCCTACAGCCTTCAGGTTAGAGATCACCTCACTTCTCATTGAAGCTGTGACCATCCCCTCTGTTGCCGCTTTTTGCGTGATATACGATGTGTTGGCTTTGACCTGCAGATCGAGCAAATAATCAATATAAGTAAAAATCGGCTGCAGGATAATGAACAAGACGAGCCACATAAATAATGCCCGGAGGACAGTAGCTTTCACTAGCAGAATCCTCCTTTTAGTACTGCTCGACTTGTTTGGTATGTGTGATAATATCATCCTGGCTGCTGCCGATAATATGGGTTGCCGCCGCGATGAATATCCCGGCAATCACAAAACCAATAGCCAGAAACAGGGCAACTGAGATTGAATCTTTTTTCATGGCGATTAGCCCGCTGTATGGGACAACGTTTGAACGGATACAGTCGATGTGCCAGACTCCAGTGGCTGAATCATACTCACTCCAGGTATAGTCGGTTTGTTGTCATCTGCGGCGTTAATGACATCCCGTACGAGCGGAATCAAAATGGCAATTACGATGGCAACACACAGGAACCCGATAGCGATGAACAATCCAGCAGAAATAGCGTCTTTTTTCATTGTTAATTTCTCCCTTTTCATTTTATATTTTTATTTGATTCTTGAATACAACAAAAATTTCAGACAATGCATTTACCAACACTCATTGGAACATTCCCACACCGTTAAAATTTCCTTTAATCAGCAAAATGTACTGCATCGCCAGCGATACGATCATCAGGAAGGTGGCAATAGAAGGAATGACGTTGATAATCGTCGACACGTCGCCGATAAAGGACCATTTTTTCAGATACTGGTCACTGGAAATTTTGGTGATGATTTTGCCCTGCTCCCGCAAATAATTCGCCGCTTCCGTATCATCGTCCATGCCCTCCGTGGCCAGCAGAATCGAGCGGATGTCATTTATGAAGGCATGATCGTCCGGAAATTTGCCGCAGAACCATTCAATTGCCCGCTCGTTCCCTTCATCCACCGCCCGTTCAGACAGCTCGTACAGATCCTGGCGGATGTAGCTGAAATGACTGGCCGTTCCCGCACAGAAAGCGCCAAACTGCATATATCCCCGCTTGCGCAGCCGATTGTTCTCGTAGAGCCGGATGAAGGAGATTAGCTCGCCGTCTTTTTGAATGAGCGTTTTCTGATGCAGCCAGGCCAGCAGCCAGCCCAGCGGGAGATATTTCAGCGGACTGGTGAGGATCAGAATCAGAACACCCACAAGCAGATCGTAGATAGAAAAAGGTGCGGAACGCAGGAAGTCTCCTATAGCCTGAATCATTACATAAATGAGCGCTGCGGAATAACGGAACAAAGTGATTTTACCGGCAGAAATGGTTAGGCCGCTGTTATGTAGCAATTGCTGGAGCCGTTCATTATGCATACGTTCTCCGAGTATTTTCCACCTTGCCCCCAGCCGAAGCATATAACGCTCCTGTCTGGTGCTGCTGCTCACAAAAACCAGTAATGAGAGATACACAAGTCCCAGAACGGCAATCAAAAGTAAAAGTCTATCCATAATTCATCACCTTAGTGGTAGTCCAGTTTTGGCCTGGCGAGTATGGTACTGATCATGAAAGAGATGAACAGCCCTGAAATAATTACCATCAAAAAAGTTAAGCCGACACTTGTCTGAAACTGCAGCTTGAAATAGACATCGGGCTTCAGCATATAAATAAATGTTCCGACTGACGACACCAGCACGACCAGGTTACCGTATAACCCCAGGCTGATAGCATCCCTGCTTCCTGCCTTTACCGTCAGAATTGTCTCCCGCTGCTGCTCCATTGAGCGGCTCAGCATCATGAGGGTATTCTTCAGGTAACGTGTGCCTTCTTTCTCGCAGTACAACAAATCTGACACGAACTCCACGGCAAAGGTAGTCCCGATTGCCCGCGCAAAGCGCTCCGCCTCATAGGTAAGCTCCCGTTCATTGCTGTAATTAGCAAACGCCGCCCCCATTAGCCTGAGAGCAGTCTTCAGCACATTTTCCTCCGTCAAAAGGTCAGCAGTTTTGGACAAAATCGAATCCACCGACAGATGCGTGAATTTGGCCGCTATTTTAATTACATCCAGCAAATCATAGCTTCCGCGTACCTTCCTCTGTGTATAGCCATACCTCAGCCGAAGATAAGGGACACTCGCCGCAATCATTGCCACAAAGAGCGGGAACCGCCAAGCGCCCTGAACCGGAAGCCGGTCATCGAAGCTGATTCCTTCCAAAAAAGGATTACTGAAGCTCAAATGCCCCGGCAGCTCTCTTAAGGTCAGCAGTCCTGAGATAAAAATAGCGCTGAACAAAAATAGGGTGCGAATGGAAAAGCGCATCACGCTGATGCCCGGTTCATATTTACGGTGGACGAAATACAGCAAATCATCCAAGTGCCGGTACAGCCACCTCCTTTTCTTATTGCTGCTGACCTTTTTGCCAAAAAGACTGATCCTGAGGCTCATCCCCAGGTCGATCTTCTGCCCAAGCTGCCGCAAGTGCCTTTCAATCAGCGGCTTCACCAGCAGCCACAGGCCACCCGCAATCAATAAATGAAAGGCAACCCGAAGCATATAAAATAACAGCTCCATCCCTTCTCCCCCTTCATTCATTCAGTACAATCTTTGATTTGAGACTCTCCTTGAGCGGCTCTACCATCGGCTTCAGCGCAGCCAAATGCCCAAGCTCCTGTAGCAGCACGCGTGAGGACCGGGGATTTTTCTTGTTCATCTTCCGCATGAGTCCGGCTGTCAGCTTGTCATTATAGGTCCAAGCGGATTGTTCTTCCTCCCAGCGCATCAGATCATTGGCAAATACCGAGTTTGCAGCTTCGTCATAATACACCTCGGAGATCCGCGCCAGCCGCTTTTTCCCGTCTGCGACACTTTCAAGAATAAACACCAGCTCACAGGATTTGAGTGCAGAGATCAGATGCCCCTTCAGACTGCCGCCGATCCGTGTCGATACCGCAAAAGCCCCCTGATAAGGAATATCCTCCGAATCCACCGTGTGAAAGGTTCCCGTAATACCGTCATAGCCCTTTTCACCGCTCCACAAATAGAACTCCCATTCGTTGTAACGCATTTCTGTCATATAAAGAATGTTCGGATCATGCCGCAGCGACTCCACCCCAACCTCCATCAGCTCTTCGTTGGCAGCCTGAATCGGGATAATTCGATGGCCCTTGATCTGATATGGCAAAATCGACTCCGGATGCTTCTCAATCATCACCACACCCATGCAGGAAGAGGAGCCGAGAAGCTGTTCACCGACAACCGTGTTGGCAAAGGTAGTCTTGCCCGAGCCGACTGCCCCGGCAATAATCGTATTGCGGAATGTACCCGACAGTGCGCGGATCAGCTCAATAGCTTCTGCAGGGATGCACTCCGTACCGGCTTGATCCTCCAGATCGAGAAATTCCACCACCTGCCGCCGCAGCGAGATTGTCGTGAAGCCTTCCCAGACCCTGGGGGAAACCCAAATTGCGAGACGGATGAAGCGGCCCGGCCAGAGCGGATCATCCATTTTGAATTCTACGGAAGGATTGTCCTTGTTGAGCTTCTTATTGGGATCGCTTTTGAGTAAGGAGCGTTTGAGCTGCTCCACCCGGTCCAGCGAAGGCATTTCGTAGGGATAAACTACAAATTTGCCGCGATGGTTGTAAAAAATCTGCCGTCCGATCATCTGCAGCCCGGTAGACTCACTGTAAGCACGGTCGGTGAACCAGCGGTAGGCAGGCCCAAAGCCCTTCCATTCGTGGAAAAGCGCCTCCGCCGCTGTACCATACGCCTCCGGCACCTTGCCGGTAAACGGTGTTTTGCGCAAATACTTCTCGATCTCGTTCATAAAAAAACTGACTGACTGCGGATCGCCGATCAATGCTTTGGCATTAAGCTCGAAGTACCCTTCGTCCTCCCGCTCCAGCTCGGCGTTCATATCATTTTTCATTTTTTGCAGAAAGCCGTAAAAATCATCCTTACCCGGCCTGCTGGTCCGCAGTACGCTTTGCTTAAGCGAGAACAGAAGGGAGCTATCGTTAGGACCAGGCAGCCTTAACGGCTCCAGATCAGCTTCCTGCACAGCTCCTTCCCGCTGGTCTTGCGCTGCGTTCGGCCTATTGCGCCATACTTCTTCCTGGTATTCAATCACTGGAAAATCCCCTTCTTTCGAGCTTCCGGCGCCAGGCCCAGTGCTACCAGCAGTGCGTGGACCTTATCATCCACATGCTGAAGCTCTCTTTTGCCGAGTGGAAGGCTGTCCTGAAAAGGCTGATAATAGGGAAGCTCAAGTAAAATCTCACTGCCGAAGCGAAGCGCCAGATTCTTGGGTGAGCTTAGTTCCTCCACATTGCCGCGGTTAATGAGCCACTGAAAATCCTGCGGATGCAAATCCATATGACCGGCAAGCTCCATTAAAGATTGAAGACGGTATTCATGCTTGGGATGTGTAACAATCATACGCAGTGCCGATTTCTGCATGCCCACATACCACGCTGCGCTTTCGGGAACAGATCCGAAGTCGGCAACCACCACATCGGCGGCTTCGGCTGCCTTGGCAAGCAGATATTCAATCTCTTCCTCCTGATAATCCTGGACACTCAGATAGTCGAAGTTGCCCGGCAAATAGGCGTAGCCCTCCTGCCTAACCAATCCCTCAAAATCCCCAGCCTGCAGCATTTTACCGGTCAGCCGGGGGCGCAGCCTGTCTAGACTGATTGCCGTCTTGCGGTCGTATCCGGGATCGTACAGATTTAAACCGAGCAGAATCACCTGCATTCCTGCCGCCGCCATCCGCCGGGCGAACAGCTTGGCCATGCTTGTACAGCCGATCCCCGGACCGGAACCGAAAAAACCGACGAGATTGCTCCGTTCCTCCCGTTCCTCCTCCAGAATATAGCGCAGCTTGTCCACAATTGCCGACGAAGTCGAACGCGGTGGGATAAAGAAGATTCCCAGACTCTCACATAACATATGAATGGACTGATAGCTGCGGACTCCCTTTTGCCGGTAGACATACAATAACGATGAGTTCGGATAACCACGCCGCAGTTCGCTGAGTCCCGACACCGGAACCTGCTCGCTCGTAACCATCAGCATCTGCCCCTGTGTCTGGGAAGGTTCGGGCAGTACATTTTGCGTAACTACCGTGAACCCGGCAAGCTTGAGCTCATTAACCGTCAACTGATCCATGCCAAAACTGAATATTTTCATATCATTCGCCTCCCTTCATTTTTACTCGACCCGCACAATCCAGAGCTTCTTGCCCTGCTCCAGATATTGCCCCAGCCGTTCGCCGTCGCTTTTCTTCAGCTTCAGCTCGGGTGCGGCCACTTTGCCGGTTGAGGTGAAACGGTTGTTATTGTTGCCGTTCTCCGAATCCAGCACATCATTGTTGTCCTCGGTCCTTACATAATTCACGGTGACACCAGTGAGGAATACCTTGCGGGCAGGCTCCTTAGGACCATCTCCAGCAGCACCACTTCCCGTTGTTGATCCCGCAGCACCGGGAGATCGGCCGCCTGCACCTGCAGAACCGTAGCCGCCAGTCCGCGCCTGATTCGCCAATTCAGCGTCAACCAGATAAATATCCACCTTGTCTCTGCTGCGCAGGGAACCGTTGATCGCATAGATAGCGTCCTTTGGAATAGGAAAGATTCCTTCGTCCTGCTGCGGCTCCAGATCACTGACATCTACAAGAGATGCCGTCAAAATACTGCCGTTTGTCAGATTTACATTTGTAATCTTATGCTCCACCTGGCTGATGTCCGTGATCACCCCGGAGGGGATGTCCTTGGTCTGAACGGAATCCAGATAGAGGTCACTTGGCTTCAATTCATAATTTTTTGGTAAAAAACTGCCTTCAGCCGCTTTAATCTTGACCACAGTCTGCGATAACACGTACGGTTTGAAGTAAAGATCATAGCCGAGCAATCCGCCAAAGCCGACGATCAGAATGAGAAAAGCAAACAAATAATTGCGTCTTAACAAATGTCCCCGCTGTGATGCCAAGCCTTTTACCCCCTTTGAAATGTCGTTTTTACCCATGACAAAATACACCTTGGCCCAAAGTGCCAAAATGCCGGTAAAATGCTTTTTTACCTGTAGTAGTTGAGAAAATTATTAGATTATCAATGAGGCGGTGCAGCTTGAGGATAACTGAGGGAGCAGGCTCCCGGCTGGAGAAGGGTTCCGGTGAACAGCAGGCACAGTGCCGGATATGGCACGGCTGCCGATGTTCACCGGAGAATAGTCCTATTTAATTAAACACAACAGTTTTGTTGTGATGGACAAGAATTCTGTCCTCAATATGCCATTTGACCGCCCGGGCCAGTACAACCCGTTCAATCGTGCGGCCGATGCGCTTCAGCTCATTCACATCATCACTGTGGCTGACCCGCTGCACATCCTGCTCGATGATCGGTCCGCCGTCCAGCTCTTCCGTCACATAGTGGGCGGTGGCGCCGATAATTTTCACCCCGCGCTGGTAGGCCTGGGCATACGGCTTGCCGCCTACAAATGCCGGGAGGAACGAATGATGAATATTAATGATCCGGTGGCGGTAATGCTCTATGAACGCTGGTGAAATAATCTGCATGTACCGCGCCAAAATAATAACGTCGATGTCAGCCCCGATAACCTCAAGCTGGCGTCGCTCCGCTTCCGCCTTCGTATCCGCTGTAACCGGGATATGATGGAACGGAATGCCGAAGGATTCAACATACGCCTGCATATCGGTATGATTGCTGACAACAAGGGCAATATCCGCATCCAGATCGCCGGCCTGCCATTGCCAGAGCAATTCAACCAGACAGTGATCCTCTTTGGAGACAAAGATTGCCAGCCGTTTCTTGTGGCTTACACTATAAATTTGCCAGTTCATCTTAAACCGCTCAGCCACGCCGCCAAAGATAGAGCGCACTTCATCAATCCGCTCATCCAGATTAGGCAGGTCAAACTCTACTCTCATAAAAAACATTCCGCCATCCGGGTCCATAGTGTATTGATCCGACTGCACAATGTTAGCGCCGTGCTGGTACAGAAAGTGTGATACAGCGGCGACGATTCCCGGTCCGTCCGGACAGGAAATGAGCATGCGTGCCCGGTTCGGGTATTGTCCGTTTGACGAATGATCTCTCTTTACATGTAATTCCATAATCCTCTGTCCATCCTCTCATCTGCTAGCGCAATCTGTGGTTAAGCTTAAGCGTTCAGGAGCAGCTCTTTGCCTGCCAGCCATGCGATAAGCCGGTGATTGATCGCTTCCTCACTAAGCTGCGGGAAAAGCTGTGCAGCAGCAACGTTATCGTACAGACGTTCCAGCGGTTCACGCGGATCTGCCTTTTTGGCCTTGGCATCGTTCTTGAGCAGTTCCCATACATCCAGCACATACCGGCGGGGATCAAGCTCCTGCTTGGCAAAAAAGGCCTGCAGCTCCTCAACCTGCTGGAGAAACTCTGCTCCAAACCGTTCCGCCACATTGCCGCGCAGCAGGGCAATCTCCACCTCGTACATCGGGCGTACCGTCTTCGCATCCTTCCCAATCCAAGGAGTCTCCAGAATAAATGGCAGACCTGCCAGTGCTTCGTGGTGAACTACCTTGTTGATGGCCTCAAAACCAATGTACCCTGAGCCAATTGGGGTATGGCGGTCTTTACCCGCTCCGCGCGGGTTTTTGCTGTCGTTGACATGGACAACACCCAGCCGCTTAAGGCCAATGATCTGATCGAACTGCTGCAGCACACCATCGAGATCACCGACGATATCATATCCGGCATCATGAATGTGGCAGGTATCGAGGCAAATGGACAGCCGTTCGTTGTGCTCGACCTTGTCGATGATCGAGGCAATCTCCTCGAAGCTGCGTCCGATCTCAGTCCCTTTGCCGGCCATAGTCTCCAGAGCAATATGCACTTCGGTTTCATCTGTACCGCCAAGCACCTCATTCAGACCATCCGCAATCCGCTGCACTCCGTATTCGGCATCCTTGTCCGTGTAGGCTCCCGGATGGAGCACAATATGCTTCACCTCAAGCGCATGCGTACGGCGGATTTCCTCCTGCAGGAAATCAACCGCCAATTGATACGTACTTTCCTTATAGGAACCCAGGTTGATGATGTACGGAGCATGGACAATAATCTCATCCACACCATTCTCCTTCATCGCTTGCTTTCCTTCAGCGGGGTACATGGATTCAATCGGCTTACGGCGCGTATTCTGCGGCGCCCCCGTATATATCATAAATGAGGTAGAACCATATTCATTTGCTTCATTGGCCGCGCTCAGGAGACCCTTGTCCGCGCAGGACACATGTGAACCTATTTTCAGCATGCCTTTTCCCTCTTTCCTTCACGAATTAACCCCTATTCTACCGTGATCGGGAAAATAAATCTAGGCAAGCTGCTGCCGCCGTCTCTCGCTTCGCAAAACTTTGGATATGCGCTATACTTTATCTGAGAATGAAATTTGTGATAATCATCATTGTCAAAGGCGGTGTATACATGTCATTTAATCAAGCTTAAGCCTGCTGTCCACAGCACCGAGCCATTGGTTTATGAACTCCATCGCATTTTGGACTTTCCTGCTGCTGGGCTGCATGTCCATCGGCGGCTATTTCATGTTCCGCAAATTTCTCAAGGTGCTGCCGAAGGCCGATGGCAAATCGAAGCTCGACTGGCAGAATTACTGGGTGGAGCGCAGCCGTCCGCTCTGGAGCGACGAGATGAAGGCCTTTCTGGATCAGTTGGTCAGCTTCCTTGAAAAAAAGGCATCGACTACTCTCCATACCAGCACCTGATCAAGTAAACATTCCACTTCTCACAACATCATTTCAGGACCGGCCTGAACCGAAGGAGCAAACCATATGAAATACGTAATTTGCGGCGGCAGCGGCTTTATCGGGCGCAAGCTCACAGAATACTGGCTGCAGGGCGGACATCAAGTCCTCGTTGTTGGCCGCAAGCTGCCTGAGGCCCACTCTCCCCATCCAGGCCTTAGCTGCCTCACATGGGACAATCTGGCGTCGAATCCGAAGCTCGCCGAAGGCGCTGATGCAATCGTCAACCTTGCCGGGGCCTCGCTCAGCCAACGCTGGAGCCCAAAAGGCAAGAAGGCGATTATGCAATCCCGGCTTGAGACCGTTTCTGCGGCTGCCAAGCTGCTGAATGCACTGCAGCATAAACCCGCAGTGGTCATTCAGGCCTCCGCTGTCGCCATTTACGGCACATCGCTGACAGATGCCTTTGATGAAAGCTCTCCGGCACATGTTATGGATTTCCCTTCCGGGGTCGTGCAGGCATGGGAGAACGCTGCTGACGAAGCTTACACGGGAGTAAGGCTGGTCAAGCTGCGCACCGGAGTGGTGCTTGGCAACGAGAGCGGCGCTTTGCCCAAAATGAAGCTGCCCTACATGCTCGGCTTTGGCGGTAACATCGGAACCGGGAAGCAGTGGCTGTCCTGGATTGACATCGCCGATATAGTCCGGCTGATTGATTTCTGTGTGCAAACTCCCGGAATCGAGGGCCCGGTTAATGCAACGGCTCCGCAGCCCGTGACCAATGAGGAATTCGGCAGAATGATCGGCAAAGTATACCATCGTCCACATTGGTTCCCACTACCAGGCTTTCTGCTTACAGCAGCCGTAGGCGAGCTGTCGGAAATCCTGCTGAAGGGTCAGCGTGTGCTCCCTGCCAAAGCGCTGGACCACGGCTTTACTTTCACCTATTCAACCCTCCAGCCGGCGCTGGAGCATTTGAGAGCGAAGTAACACCAAATCTTAGGCTGAATGGAACGTGTAGCTGCCTTTTACAATGGTGAATTCGGCCCCTTCCGTCAGCGGATACTCCTTGTATGGAATCATTGCCTCTCCCTGAAAAAGTGTTCCGTTTCTGGAGTCCAGATCCTTCAGGATATATCCCCCTGGACCCTTGAGGATTTCGGCATGCACTCTGGATGCCCCCTCGGATTTTTCAACATACTGCGCTACCTCAGGTGAGCGGCCAATGAGAAAGCTGGGGCGGTTCAATTCGATTTTTTCCGGACTGCCGTCTTCGTCTTTCTGGACCCTTTCAAGGTATGGACCCGCCCGGCATGTTTTCTCCTTATCCCGCTCATTCTCGGAGGGCTGATTCCGTGTCAGCAGCGTCGTTGCCTCTACAGGGACTGGCATAGATGCTTTTGCAGGCTGGCTGCGTACTTCTGCATCACCTTTAGAACGTATGGCTTGAGCACCGCCGGTAACCAGAGCATCAGGTTTCTGAGCGGCTCTTGGCGCAATCGGAGTGCCAGCTAGAGTACCAGCTACGGTACTAGTTGCACTAGCAGGAGCTGCGACATTCCGGCCAAAATCCCATTCCAGCGCCCTATGATTCACCCATCTCTTATCCTCCGCCTCACCTTCTGCGTCTTCTTCAGCTTTGACGCTTCCAAACACCATTCGTCCGCTCCATACCAGCCAGCAGAGAACTGCGAGCGCCAGCGTCACTGCTCCACAGACCACCAGCCAAAGCGGCTTAGGATTGTTCAAATAAAGAAACTTCCATAATAACGCGTCAACCAGAACACCACCAAGCACAACATAGGTTCTGTTCCCAGACGGTTCAGTGGAGACAGGGCTCTCGGAACCTAGTTCGTCCGCTTGCGGCTGCGGCTCCTCTTCTCTTAACCTCAGTCTCGGATAACTGTTCATCCAAGAAGCCTGACTCTGAGCTTCACCAGCCGCGTTTCCGTTGCCCAGCTCTAATTTCCCCCTCTCTGGGTTAGCCGGTTCACTCCCTGCGGATAAATTGTTCCGCTCCCGGACTCCCCCTTCTGTTGACAAAGACACTGACGGCATGGGGAGGTTTGACGCAGGCTCAACAGCCCCCCTATACCTTGGTGCTCCGTCACCGTCTGTCAGCAGCTCCGCCAACAGCTCCTTTAACCCTGTCGGAGTGAACTCCTCTCCACCACAGTATTGCAGCAGCCTCTGCACACCATCACCGGAGAGTTCACTTACGGACGACATAAGCACCATAATCAATGACTTCAGTGAATCTCCAGGACGCACGGCAGATTCGGCAGACAGTAGAGGGAGATAAGTGAGAAATACCTTGCCGCCGCGAAGAGGTCCTTCAATAAAAATGTAGTCCTCATGCAGCGCATACTGCTCCGCCCGAAGCATATATAGCTGTCCCTCTTCCATCCCTACAGCAATTTGCAGCAGCAGTCCGAAGAGATCCGTCAGGCTAAGCTTTTCACTTTTCAAAAGATGGCTGAGCATTTTCCGGCGGGACAGCGAATACTCCAAGGTTACCTGCAAGTCAATTTCTCTGAGCAGCAGCCGCAGATGATGCGGAATGCCGGTATTCATCAGCATGCGGGCCTGAACCATATTGAGGTCCTCCGCACGCAATCCTTCAGATTTGCTAAGCAGCAACGAGAACCCGTCCTGCTGCACAAAATCACGGCTCAATCCGAACAATAACCATCACCTCCCTTATAGATACAAATAAGCACAGATAAACCCTGGAACAACCGCCAGCATAAAAGGAAACCTCAACAGCTCACTGCCGTTTCCCTGCTTAAATAAACGAAGATCGCGAAGCAACAGAAATCCTGCTGTCCGGCTGATGATCCCCCTTATGCGTCTTCCGGTTTCCCGCCTGGTCAGAACAATGATCCAGCCGATCACTGCACCAAATAACACAGAATATACCGTAACCTGCAGTGTAAACAATATTCCCGTCCAGGCCCCGATTCCCGCAAAAAGCTTAACATCCCCAGCCCCAACCGCACCGATAAGATGCATGATCAGCAGCAGCAGGAACCCCGCAATTGCGCCGCAGAGGGAAAATAGTACGCCGTGCCACCCTTTCATCAGGCCCTGCACAAGCACTCCGGCAAGCAGCGCGGTCAGAGTGATCCAGTTCGGTATCCGCATATAGCGGATATCCGTAATTAACGCCACTGCCAGGAACGGCAGGCAGCCCCAAAATGCCCATACCGCCATTAACATGCCCCTTCTTCCGCCAAATTCATTTCACTACTGTAAAAGTTGCTTCAAGCGTGGTCCCGTCGTCCAGGCGAATCACAAATGGCCATGAGCCCGGCGTAGTGTTCACTCCGATTTTCCATTCCCATTCGATATATCCGTTCGCATCTGCCTGCTTCCAGCCCAAATATTTGGCCGTACTCTGGCCGCTCTTATAGAAGATCGACAGATTGGCGGAAGCATTCGGCGGGATTTTGACCCGAATCCTGCCCTGATGATTGGCCACCCCCGGATTCGGCTTCTCCAGAATGACAATGGAACTGTTCTCCTCCTGAGCTCCTCCATCCCCGCCTTCATTACCTGTCGCGTTGGTATTTCCAATCCACAAACGTTCAACCGCACTAGCCTCCAGCACAATACTCTGATTCAGAAAAGGCACCTTCATCGGCAGCTCATAGCTCACCACCAGCCCAAAATATGGACGGGAGCCCTCCTTCAGCTCCGGTATCATCACATTGGAGACATGAATGCGGTCATATTGCAGCCAGTCCGATGCAAGATAAGGCTTCATTACAGGCTTCAGCGCTAAATCCAGCGCGGACTGTGACGCTTCCGCCTGCAGCTTCTGCAATGGAGCCTCGCCCTTCTGTACGGCAGACTTGACCCATTCATCCAGAGGCTTCGGGAGGTCTGCCACGTAGCTCTCACTCCACTGCTCAATCGACAGCCTTGGAATGCTCCAACTGCCTGAACCCGGACCTGCACCTCCAGCAGCCTCAGTATCCTTATTTCCGCCAGAACCTCCGCTCCCGGCAATACCCGAAGTTCCAGCGGCGGTACCGTCCCCCATCCCACCTGGCGCAGCCTTCCCATCATCGCCTCCATCCCCCTTTGCTCCCCATTTCTGTGCAGCAAGTGCAGCAGGGTACATGTGAGTGGAGATCACTTTAACCGTATCCGAAGCGGTGCTCTGCAAAGCGGTGGAATATAAGGTCATCTGTACGATGAAGATTAGAAACAGTACAAACAGCAGGAACATGGGGAGAACCATAGCAGCTTCCACTACCATGCTGCCTTCATCTTTTGCCTTCTTTCGCTTCCGGTACCGGTTCCCCACTGCGTTCACCCCCATGCTAATAAGAGAAATCGGCTTTCACTGCCCGGTAATACAGCTTGCCCTGCACATCACCGGGAAGACCTGCACTGTAATCGAGCAGCTTCACCACGCCCGGCAAAAACCATAACGAAGTTGCCATTCTGATATCTGCTGCCGCATAGGTGAACTTCTCATTCGGATTGCTGCCGGTATTCAGCCGGATCAAGGCCAGCATCCGCGACAACTGCACATCGCCGTCTCCATGCAGCACCAGGAACAGTCGCAGGTAATCCCGATAGCTCAGCTTGACGGGTATGTATTTAGAGATTGGAATCTCGCCATCCTTGCATAACAGCAGCATATCCTGTACCGCCTGCTCGACTCCGTATAGCAGCGCCGCAGCCAAGATTAACAGCGGATTGCCCAGTGCAGCCTTTTCTGAAAGACCCTCCATAGTTCGTATAGCCAGACGCGTGGCAAAAATCTCCCCATAAGCTGCCGCTATATTTCCGCCGGGATTATAGAAACCATACAGGATGTACTCCAGCTCCTGGGCATTCGGATCAAGCTGATCTGCGAGCATGCTTACTGCTTCATTTATTGAGCCTGTAGCTAAGCCGCTTAATCGCAATGGATCAAAGGCGGGAAAATACAGCGCCGAATATTCGGTCTGAAACAGCCTGTCCCTGGCCCCCTCCAGCACATCACCCATTGCAGCGTAGAGACCGTCCATTTTGCTCATAGATGAACTTCCTGCAGTATATGGATTTGTGCTTGCGGGTTCTGCGGCTGCTTTCTGGTCCAATCCACTGTTAAAAGCAAGGTTCTCCTCATAATATTGGCGCAGCGTCTGATACCGCTTCATGGCTTCTCCGGCGCTGTCGCTCAGCCCGCGGATTTGGTCCAGCAGCTTCATGGCATCGCCGAGCTTCCCCTTGGCCTCCTGCTCAATCTGTTTACGCTGGCTGTCCGATGTGCGATGCGCTTCGATCTGAGCGGCTTCGGCCGCAATGACCGTCCCATTGTTCCAATAATTCCGTATGTAGCTGCTTATAGCTTGCGAAGCGGCCAGAACACCGCTAACCATAAGAGAACGCTCCGCATTATAACCCGTTGCTGCCCCCAAGCTCCCAGGCAGCCCGGACACCGCCGGCCCCACCGCCTGCGCAGCTCCCTTCTGTGCAGATAAGTTATTCTCCATCGTACTGATATCACTGTCCGTGAGAATAAGTGAATCCTCCTGTTCCCGCAGCTTCTTAATGGGATCGGCGCTCAGCTCATCTGTACGGTCCGGGATATCCCAGTCCCGCGCGGCATCCCTCGCATCATCCGGTCCGTTGTTCCTAGACTGCTCTAATAAGCTCTTCATTTGAGCATTCAAGATTTTGACCTGCTCAAGCGCAGCCCCTGCATCCTCAATGAGTTGGCCGTGTTCTTCTTGAAAATCAGACAGAGCAGCGGGAATCCGCGAAATCAGCTCAGCGGATTGCTGTGAAAAAAGTGCCAGAATACTTCCATACTGTGCAGACTCGTCTTCATCACGATACAAATCGGCATAATATTTGCCGACATAATCGTTGTACATAGCCGGGATATCCGCAGCCGAAGCGATATCTCCCACCGCGATAGACCCAATGCTGTCGCCGGAAGGATTCATGATCAGCTCCTGCAGCGCTTTTCCGCTCTCCGCAGCCTGCTTCCGCCGCTTCAGCATCAGATCCAGCGCTTCCTCGCGCTCATCATATAAGGGCTGGAGCTTACTAAGCAGCTTCGTTGTCCGTGAAGCCTCTCCCATAGCCGCAGACAGCGGCTTGAACTTCCCGGCCAGCTCCAGGGCAAAATCAATCGGCGCCTTGTATTTCATCTCCTCAACGATTTGCCGGCGAAAGATATCATAGCTGCCAAGCGGACGGCTCCAGCTAAGCGATGAGGAATCCAGCTTCAACGGCAGCAGATTAAAAGCATCGCCGCGCCCGCCCTCATAAAGATTGTCATTCAGCACTCCGGCCAATAGCTGGTCGCCGTCATTGCCACCGAAGGCAAACAGGCCATACTTGTCCTTGAGTTCAATATCGTATGAAGACAGCACTGAACGGACACCAGCCCTCGCCAATCGCTCCTCCTGCACATTCACAGCGGCAATCCGCGCATAATCAATCAGCACAGCACTGAACAGAAATACAAAAGCTAGTACCATAATCAGAAATATAGAGACTGAGCCTTCTGTCTTGTACATCCAACTATGAATCCAGCAATGATCCCAGCGATAATTCCAGATCCTGTTGATCAGGTTTCCGTTCCCCTGCCTTCTGCCAAGTTGTCTTTTGCTAACCCGACCTATAATAGTCAAACTCCCTTTTTTCTTGCGTCTTCCCGGTCCGTCATAGCTCCCCTCTAGCTTCACACCACATCCACCTCCTTTCCTCGCAGTTTCCCGCTGCAATTCTTCTACCCCGCGACTCTTCCCATCTGCCGTATGCAGTTTCATTTGATTACTTCAGCTTGGTCATCATCATAGCGGCATTTTTCTTCTCCATACCTGTCCCTGACTTGGCGTCCTGCGCACCGCCCTTGAATTTGGCGCCATAATAACGCATCAGGTCTACGGTACGAATGAATTCCACTGGCTCGGCAACCACAGACTGGGCAGTCACCTCAGGAACAGCCTTGTCCGCCAGCAGATCGTCCAGAACAGGTAACTTCAGAACCTTCTTCAGCTCCGCGCTTACCTTCCGGCCTGTGAGACTGTAGGTGTACTTCATCTCCCCAGGCATATTGGCCGAAACCATCCCGGAAGAACGCTGAAGCTTAACTGCGGGCAATGCACCTTCATCTGCGGCAGCAGGCAGTGTTACTGTCACGCTACCGTTATCCGCACCCACACCGAACAAGGAAGACAGCAAGCCATCCTCGCCAATCCGCCAGTAAAGGGAATCATATTGTCCCATGGCAAAAGAGCCCTCTTGCGCCTTGTTGCTGTTATCCCAGTTGTAGGCTGCGCGTTCAGTGGCGGCTGAAGCCACCTGCAGCAGCATCGACCTCTGATAGCTGTACAGACAGAAGAACAGCAGCAGCATAGTGATGAACATGATGATCGGCAGCAGCATAGAGGCTTCAATGGTAAAGCTGCCTTCATCCTTTTGAAGTGAAATCACTCAAATACTTCCTGACTCTTGTCTCCCGCAGTGCTGATCAAGGATTTGACTACCTTTACAATCTCCTCACGGAATACCAGCACTACCGCAATCAACACCGCAATAATCAGGATCATCTCCAGCGTACCCAGCCCTTCTTCATCCTTCCAAAAGCCCTTTGCAGCTTCTACAACCATTGAATTCATCATCAGTTTCATCCTCCTACATTTTTAGCATCATGAACGCCGGTGTTCCCACCAGCACTATTACAATTAAAAAGATAACCACCATCGGGAAAACCAGCTTCGAGGAAGCCTGCTCCCCGCGCGTCCGGCTGATCGCCTTCCGTTTCTCCCACAGCATCCGTGAAAGATCGCGCAGCGATAACACAAAGTCTGCACCACCCCTGCGGTAATTAAGGAGTACTGTAGTCGTGAACAGCGACACCTCCTGCACCGCACAGCGCTTGCTGAAATTCTCAAACGCCTGCTGAAACGAATAGCCGCTCTCCCATTCACCGGTCATTGTTCGCAGCTCCTTATACAGCGGATGTGGGCTGTCTTCTTTGCGGCTGTCCACACAGCGGACAATCGCCCGCTGCACCGTCTCTCCCGCACCCACCAGCAGCACAATGCTGTTCAACAGCTCCGGCAGCTCCAGCAAGATATTCTGCTCCCGCAGCCTCACCTTCTTATGCAAATCGTTGACCAGCGCAACCGGAAGAATTGCCGCCAGCACGGCGCCAAGGAGAATCCCGGCCTTCTCCCCGCTGAACATTGTGAGTGTGCTGCCAGCCACCAGCAACAGCCAACTGTAGCTGAACATCTCCCCCATGAAAAGGAGCGTCCTCTCTGCGCTGTGGCGGTTTCCATAAGTCCGCTGCAGCGAGCGCTGAATTCTGAACATTACCGATGGAACATAATTGCCGAGCTTCCCTCTCTCTATCAGCAAGAGAATAGGCTCGCCAAGCCTGCGAAGCCGCAGCCCTTCCACCCGGAGTTCCCGCAGCCCGGCATACCGGTTGCCACATTTCAGACGCAGGAGCACCCAGCCGAGTGTGAGCGCCAGCGTGATGGCGCCGCATACCCATATCATCTTGTCACCTCCTTCACAGTGGTATGTCCATGATCTTGGAGGTCCAGCGGTAACATAGAAACAAGCTGCCGAGTGCCAGCGTGGAGATTGCAATTCCCGCACCGGTATACATCGGTTGCATGTAATCCCCTGCCGTCAGACTCATAAAAGCTACCATAACAAGCGGCGAGACCAGCAGAGCCTTGGCTTCGAATTTCTTCTGGGCGATACTGACGGCGATGTCCTGCTGAATATCTAGCTTCTCCCCGATAATTGCCGAGGTCCGGCGCACGATTTCCACCAGGTCGCCTCCTGTCCGCTTGCAGACAGAGAATACGTCCGCGAACCGTTCAACATCGTCCATGCCGGCCCGTTTGCTGAAATCATGCAGCGCTTCTTCCACCGGCTGACCGTACTCCATGCGTGCGCAGATAATATTCAGCTCAAAGATCATATCGCTGCCCCCTTCAGGGTCGAGCATGAGCAGGTCCTGTACCGCTTCACGAAAAGCATTCTCGACGGAACGGCCGGCAGACAGCGAAGAAGAAAGTGAGAACAAAGTCATCTTAAATTGCAGATTGAGTGCGGCACGGCGCCTGCGGAGCAGATAGTCGCGCAGCAATCGCGGCGCATAGGCCCCGCCCGGGACCAGCAGCAGAGATAGTAGAACATTATGGTAGAAAAGATAACCAATCCCCCAGAGCAGTACCCCGCCTGCCAGCAATGATAGGATGCTTTGTATCGAGGTTAACGTATACACTGTATAGTCCGGCAATTGCACCTGACCCCCAATAGTACGGGCAGCCTCCGCTGCTTGGGCGCCTTCGTGCCTGCCCTTACGAGCAAAAAATCCTCCTTTAGCTTTCCGCGAACGCTGCGTTTTCTTGTTCAAGATAATCAGATCACCCCCTCCTCCTTCATCTGAAGTCCGGTATTAAATTGGGACAACGGATAGCCGTGAACCCCGGCCATCTTTAGCTTGCCGTCATGCATCAGCGGATTCCCGCAGGTGACAAGACCGCCCTGTACCCGCCCTTCCCGCTCCCCCGTTTCCCGGAACTCATACAGCGGACTCAGCGCCACCTCCCCGTCCTGCAAACCTATGACCTCACAGATTTCCATCACCCGTCGTGAACGGTCCCGCAACCGCGACAAATGCACGAAAATATCTATCGCCGAGCCAATCTGCTGGCGGACCACCGCAACCGGCAAATCGGCTGCACTCAGCACCATCGTTTCCAGACGGCTGAGCATATCCCGTGCACTATTAGAATGGCCTGTCGATAAGCTCCCATCATGTCCGGTATTCATCGCCTGAAGCATATCAAGGCATTCCGCCCCCCTGACTTCCCCGACCACAATGCGGTTGGGGCGCATGCGCAGCGAGGAGCGAATCAGGTCCCGGATGGTAATCTCGCCTCGTCCTTCCGTATTGGCATTTCTCGTCTCCAGCGAGACGAGGTTCGGCACGGTGACAATCTGCAGCTCGGCGGAGTCCTCTACGGTAATGACCCGCTCCTGCGGCGGAATGAACTGGGACAAGGCGTTCAGAAAGGTTGTCTTACCCGAGCCGGTGCCCCCGCTGATAAAAATGTTATATTTGGCCGCCACCAATATTTGCAGCAGCTCCGCCGCTTCCCCGCTTAACGCCTCACGGCGGATCAGCTCACTCATCGTCATCGGCGTTTCGGGAAATTTGCGGATCGTCATCGCCGGCCCTTTAAGTGCAACCGGCGGCAGCACGATATTGACGCGGGAGCCGTCCTTCAGCCGGGCATCCACGATTGGCGAAGAGTCGTTCACCACACGGTTCACACCGGAGACCACGGACTGTATAATATCCTCCAGCCTGCTTCTGGACTCGAAAGCCAGCGGCAACCGGCGGATATGTCCGTCCTCCTCGACAAAAATCTCCTCATGACTGTTGATCATAATCTCGGTGATGGCCGGATTATCCACCAGCGGCTGCAGCACATCCAGTCCACGGAAGGAATCGAACAGCTTCTTGACCAGTTCATGCTTCTCCTGGGCAGTTAAATACCGCAGACTGTCGCGCTCCAGAATCGTCCGCTCAATATGAGCGGTAAGCTCGCGGTTCCCCACGGCAGAGGTAACATCAAGCCCTGACCGGATATCGCTGCGCAGCGCTCTGAAGATTTCTTCATTCATACAGACTCCCCGGTAAAAACACGCGGCAGCGCCGGCTCAATGATTTCCGCGCAGAGCTGCAACACCCCAGCCACGAATTGCGGTGAATTCAGACTTAGCTCCCCGTGGTGCGGCAGCGACCAGGATGGGATGTAAGGCAGGACGGCATCAATCCTGATTCCCGCAGGCAGTGCTCTGTCATAGGCTGAGTCTGCTGCAAAATTCATAACAAACCTGCTCTTGTCCGGCACCTCCTGCAGCTTGCCCGAATTCGGATTGCCGCAATGTCCGAGCCACCTAGCCGTCTTATACAGGCTGGCCTCATCATTCCTGAGCACCCACAGCAGAATACCGCATCTTTGCAAAACAGCCTGAGCCCGCTCCTCCTCAATGCTACCGGTATCCACAATTACGACATCATAACGTCCTCCTGCAGACAACCGTTCTAATAGATCCAGCGTATCCGCAAGCGACATCTGGAGCATTTCCTTGAAATTCTCTACAGGCCTGAAGGAATCGCTCCGCAGGCTGTCCTGCCGCACAGCATATCTTTCCAGTGCAAGCCTGTCCGGCCGGGCCTCACCCTCCTCTCCCACGCTTGCCTTCAGCTCATACAGCAGACGTTCCAGCCCGGGTGAATCCCCAGGCGGCATCCGCATTACCAATCCGCTGCTGTCCACACTTTCCAGATTCAGATAAAAAACAGACAATCCCAGCCCTCCAAGCTGCTTGGCCAGATTCAGCGCAAGTGTGGTTTTGCCGCTGCCTCCGCTGGCCGAGACCACCCCGAGGAGCAGCGTCTCTTCCTTGGGAATGGAAGCCGTCCTGCTCCGCTTCACATCGCATAGCCGGAGTATGGACTCCAGCAGTGACGGCAGCGATTGGTATTTGGCAATAACCTGACCGCCCGCCAGGCTCCCGTCCTGCTTGCCGGGAACCTCTCCCGCTTCGCTCAGAACCGCCCACGGAACCGTGCTTCTACCTTCCACGAGCCAAGCCTCGATAAAAGCGGAGTCGCCTACAACCGCATCGGGAATCTCCTCTCCCTTCATAAATTCCACAAAGGTATCCATCCGGCTAAACGCCGTGATCCGCAGCATTCTGCCATACTCGTTATGGTGGATGTAATGCAGTAATGGCTCAATATATTGACTCTCCCGCACCGCGAGCACGATCCTTGCCGCCATGTAATCCTCTCCTTTCTCCATAAAAAGACAGCAAAAAAGCACCGCCAATAACCGTGAGATACGGTCATTGAACGGTGCTTCCGTTACTATTCCTATAATTTACAGCTATAGTAGCATATATATAAGAGCACAGCAATAGCTTTTTTCAAATTGTTATTTTCGGAGCTTCGTTCCACCCAGTAATATATCCGTACGCAGCTTCCATTATCCGTCACTTCCCTGTATAATTCATAAGTCCATTATTTTCCTGGAACAAGATCATAATAAAGGAGCATCTCATCATGAAGCTAGTACCTGGTTTTCTTGCCGTCCTCACCTTGTCCGGTGTCATCAGTCTTTCGGCAGCCGCCGCAGAACGGCCCATCACAGTCCAGATTGATCAGCAGAAGCTGAACCTTACTACCAATGCACCGGTTAAAGATCACGACTCCATCCTCATTCCGATGCGGCCCATTTTTGAGAAACTGGGGCTGAACCTGGTGTGGAACGCCAAAACAAACACCATTACAGCAGCAAAGGAAGGCCTGACGATCACACTACAGCTTGGCAGCAAAAAAGCGAGCGTGAACGGAACCGTTAAGCAACTCGCAACCGCTCCCAAAATGATCAACAATGTCACTTACGTGCCTCTGCGTTTTGTCAGCGAAGCGACAGGAAACAGCGTCACCTGGAATGCGGCAGCGAACACCGTTGAAATCAAAAGCAATCAGAGCAGCGCGGACACCAAGGGGATTGCCGAGCTTTTTGACAAATACGTCACCTACTCCAACAAGGGCGATTCCGAAGGCTTCATCAGCCTCATTGATCCGAAATCACCGCTTGCCGCAGCCGGTCCACAGCTCAAGCAGCAGATGAGTACCTTCAGTACTACCACAGCGATTGTCCAGATGGACATTATTGATGTGCAAGCCAAGGAAGCGACCGTACATACCATTGAAACAACAGATAAAGTCAGCGGCCCCTTCATGCTGAACTCGAAATCGGAATATGTATACTCGCTTACCAGGAATGCAGACAACTCCGGCTGGCTGATCAGCAGCATACAAATCAAGGGAACCCAATATATCCTCCCGGATGCTATGCTGAAAGCGGATATTACAGTTCCAAAAGCGGATGAGGATCAAATCAAGGCTGTGCTGCAAGCCAACACGGATTATACCAACAAAGAAGACCTGGACGGCATGCTGTCCACCATTGACGAAACCTCCCCAGCCTACGAGCAGAGCAAACAGATCTATAAGCAAATCTTCCAAACCTATGATCTAGAGACGAAGGTAGAATCCCCCAAGATCATTAGCTATTCGGCCGATGAAGCCGCAATATATGCTGTCCTCACAGTTAAAAAGCTAAAAGGGCCGCAGTTCAACGATTACCGTTCCGAAACCGTCACAACGCTGAAAAAATCAGCGGACGGCAAGTGGAAGCTGGTACAGACCTATACCCTCAATGCTGAAGCATTGACCAAGTAAAACAGACTTATCTTTTTCCCGCCAAAAAACAAGCAGCAGGCCCCAAACCGGGGTCTGCTGCTGTTTTTTCATTCATGCTTCTCACAGAAACCTCCGCCGGATCTCCGGTGTCGGCACCAGGCACTGCTCATCACGGCCAAACCAGCGGTAACGGTTCCTGGCAACGAACCTGTACAGGGAGTCACGCAGCGGGCGGGGTACAATGATGAACACATACACAGCCGGCCACGGAAAACGCAGCCCGCGGGCTATCCGCAGCACTGCAGCAGACTCCGTATAGCACACTCCGTTCTCCAGCAGCACTACCGTACTCAGTCCCCCGGGCACAAGCCCATTTTCAAGCATCAGCTCACGGGAAATCTGACTTTGCAAAGGGGCGAACAGGAATCTGCCCTTGGGATCACGCGGAAGTATGAACCGGACCAGCCCCTGGCACAGATGACACACCCCATCAATCAGCACAACGGACTTGCCCTCTATAGCTGTAATCCGTTCTTCCTCCACTGTCCCACCCCTTTCCGATAATCATAGTATATCCCTGAGCGCCCTCTTAAAAAAACAAAAACGCGGGATAAGCCCCCGCGCCATCGTAGTCCGTCCATTTAATTATTCGGCAATCGCCTTGTCAATCCATTCATTCCCGATCATTTGCCCTTCGAAATCAGCGGTGAAGGCTTCCATGCATTTACAGATAAAATCTTTGCGGCAAACCGGACAAGGCGTCTTGAGCAGGCGGCTGATGTTCGTCATTTTCCATTCCGGAAACCGATTGTAGAACGCGCGGCACTCCGTTCCGTCAGCGAGCTTAACAATGAACTCGTATAATCCTTCCTTATCATTGCTGCTGGCCTTGGTCACATTCGTAATATTCGGTCTATAAGACATCTTCATCACCCATTATTTAAATTTTTGGTAGTAAATAGCACACCCGACATTAACAGATACTTAGACATAGTAAAGAATTTTAGGGGTGATGTCAACCAAAGCACGCTCTCCTGCCAGCTATTTATTATTCTTCCTTATTTCCCTGTCTCTATTTAGACATTATTCCCAGGAACATCCCCCTATAGCCTTCGTCAGGCTTCAATATTTTCATAAGTCAGCGGCTTGATTCTTGGAATAAATGGTGTACAATTAAATTGTTATAAATATATGTTCGGGAGGTATTATTCATGAGTATTTATGATTTTGAAGTAAACACCCTGCGGGGCCAGGAAGAAACACTATCTAAGTACAAAGGCAAAGTGCTGCTCGTCGTGAATACAGCCAGCAAGTGCGGATTTACACCCCAGTATAAAGGTCTTCAAGAAGTGTACGATAAATTCAAGGACCGCGGTTTTGAAGTGCTGGGCTTTCCGAGCAATCAGTTTGCCGGACAGGAGCCTGGGGACAGTGAGGACATCGCCGAATTCTGCGAGATCAACTACGGTGTAACCTTTCCTATGTATGAAAAAATTGATGTCAAAGGCGACGAAGCGCATCCGCTCTTCAAATATCTGTCCAAGGAAGCGCCGGGCGTCCTGGGCTCGAAAAGCGTCAAATGGAACTTCACCAAGTTTCTGGTGGACCAGGAGGGCCGAGTGCTGAAGCGTTTTGCCCCGCAAACCACCCCGGATCAGATTGAAGCAGATATCGCCAAGCTGCTGGGCTGACCTCGGGCCACAATATGCCAAAAGATACTCTTCACGCACGGTGCTTTGCCGATTGCGAAGGGTATCTTTTTTTGCAAACTATACGCCTAGCGCTACGGAGACGGGTTTGACGCATACGTGAGCAGCAGAAACACTGTTAATAAGGGCAATTGCTCATTAAGTTTGATAAAGACAAATCGGGGAGGCTTATCTTTTCTACTATCACTCCTGTTATTGGAATAATTCATAATAATACGTCTTGCCCGGTCAAAGTACTTATGATACTATGAAGAAAGCGTTAACATATAAATCCTTATAAGGATTGTTACTCACTGAGATAAGTCTTTTTGAGGCATTACCTGAATTATTAGGTATGCCTTAAAGGGATTTTTTTGTTTTATTATTACATTTTAGGGGTTAATCTCATGAAGGTGACTAAAAAAATCAATAACAATGTAGCAATTTGTCTGGATGGTAACAATAAAGAGCTAATTGCTTTTGGCAAAGGAATCGGGTTTCCGGCGACACCTTATGAAATTACCGATTTAAGTGTAATTAACATGACATTCTATCGGGTGGACCAGAGGTTTTACGACCTTATTGGGGACATCCCGGAAAATATTCTTGAAGTAACAGCACTTATTGTCGATCAGGCTCGTAAATGCTTAATGTCTCCGCTAAATCCCAATATTCTAGTTGGTCTTTCAGATCATATTAACTTCGCCGTAATCCGACTTAGGAAGTTTAAGAAGATGCAGATGCTATTCTCTTATGATATTGAACAACTATATCCAAAGGAAACCGAACTTAACAATGTGCATTCCGCTCATAACCAGGAACTGCCAAAGTGCTGCAATAATAGCTACAGCAATAAATCCTGCGCCAATATTCCCAAGCCCTAGAAGAGCCTTAGAAATGTAATTGCCGATAAAAGAACCCGCAGGCCCTAATACAATAAGCGAAATAGGCAGCATAACCAAAAATTGTGAGTGATGGTGCAAAAATAGTTTTGAGAACACTCGGCAAGTATTTCTTAAAAAACTTCTCAACGTAAGACATAACCCATACTGACATAAAATTCTCTCTTGATGAAATAGAAGCCGCAGGTTACTCATCCAATACAGCCATTATTGTAACAAACTCTGATAACTATCCAAACGATCCTGTCATAAATCTGGGCGTTAAGAATCCTCCAGAGAAGATTATGGATTTGTAATAACACCCATAACGTCCGCACAATCATTCAAGGAGGGGTTTTATGAAAAAATTACTAGCTCGGGCTGATGATTTGGGCTACTCAGAAGGCGTAAATTACGGTATTGCTAAAAGTGTACTAGAAGGAATTATCGGAAGTGTAGGGGTCATGACCAACATGCCCACAGTTGAACATGGATTGAGTCTTTTGAAAGGCACGAAAGTTTGCTTAGGCCAGCATACCAATATATGTATAGGAAAACCCTTGACAGATCCTTCGCGGATTAAAAGTCTTATTAATGAGAACGGTGAGTTCAAATCTTCAAAGGAATATCGGGAGGCAAAGGAGGATTTTGTTGTTCTCGATGAGGTTATTTTGGAGATCGAAGCTCAATATAAAAAATTTATTGAGCTTACTGGGCATAAGCCGCGATATTTCGAAGGACATGCTGTTGCCAGTAAAAATTTTTTTCGGGGCTTAGAAATCGTCTCCGGCAAATATGGGCTGAAATATTCTCCTTTCTCACTGGAAGGCTCGATAAAGATCAATAATAAACAAGTGAAAGTCAGTATGGATTCCATGAAGCCAGACTACGAACCTTTCGAAGCATTGAAAAAAGGGCTGGCGGATACAGACAATTATGATTACATCATGTTTATCTGCCATCCAGGTTATTTAGACGGCTATATATTGAAAAATTCGTCGCTTACGATCCCGAGACCTCTGGAAGTTGATATGCTGTGCGATCTCCACACCAGAGCGTGGCTTAAGCAGTCTAGTGTTGAGTTAATCACATATGATGACCTATAAGTTCGATAGTTTAAGGTGTTCTTTCGCTTATGCTTTACAGATTAGTGAAGGTGCGTAAAGGTTAGCAGCGTACAAGCTATGTGGCCAAAATCGCTGTGAATTCCGCCTTAATTTGCTTCCCGCCAACATTTCATCAGCATCGTCTAATAAAAAAAGCAAAAACCCTTGAATCATCAAGGGTTTTTGCTTTTTGCATATGATGCGGTAGAGAGGACTCGAACCTCCACGGGTATACACCCACTACCCCCTCAAGATAGCGTGTCTGCCATTCCACCACTACCGCGCGGTGTTTAATTTCATTGAAGCATTGTTTGAGTCCAACATTCAATATTATAAAACGTTTGCCGCCAAAAGTAAAGCGGCCCGTTTAAGAATTTTCTTCTGATTCTTTTTGCTTGCGGTATTGGGTAAAAGCGATATATTCCTTAATGAAATTCTGCTCTTCAGTCAGCAAGTCTTCAGTTTGGCAATTCAATTGCCGCATTTGACCAAAAAAATAATCTTCCGAGCCTTCACGCACCATATCAGGTGTCTTCTTGCCCAAGATCAGCCAGTCCAGACTCACATGGAAAAAAGCCCCGATCTCGATCAGCTTGTGTGTTCCCGGTGTAGACTTGCCCCGCTTCCAATCTCCCATATTTCCAGTGCTGATATTCAGTTGCTCACAAAAGGATTTCTTGGTTATTCCCTTTTGCTTAATCAGGTATTCAATTCGCTCATATATGGACTTCATCGGTCAACCACCCCTCCACTTAATTAAAAAACACTTATTTGCGTAATTATTATTGAAAAATGACGTAAAAAAGTATATAATTAACTATTATTATTCCTTATCCCATTATAACATACGGCTGGATAGTCGATAAGAGGTGAGCCCTTGTGAACAGCAAACGTCCTATTACCCCCTACGGCTGGGCAGTCAAACAGCGGCTGACGGAACTGCATCTGGATCAGAAAAAATTTTGCGAGATTTACGGAATCCCGCCTTATCGCCTCTCCAACCTGATTCACGGCACACGCAAAGCAGAACGGTACAGGCGCCAGGTTTCGGAACTTCTGGGTTTGCCTCCATCCTAGCTTCTCATCCTGTGTGATCTCAAGGAGCGATTACTTTTGTCCTTTACCCCAACCCATTCCCTTCTATCGCTGCCGGGTAACCTACTCGTTACGGACAGCAATGGAGTTATTCTGTATGCCAGCGCCAGTTGGCTCGAATACAGCCAGTTCTATGGCCTTTCCCCTGACACTGAATGGATTGGCGGCAATATCTTAGAGGTGTTTCAAGAGCTTATTGCCTATCCGGGTATGACTGCGGCGCTGAGTGAGACGCTTCAGGACATTGTAGAGGGCGAGCGCTTGATTTCCAGCTCCGAGCTGGTGGTTAGGACGGCCAATAAAGGCAGCAGGGCAGTCCGGCTGGACATATTTCCGCTTCTGACAGAGCAGCCCGCACAAGGCAGGAACCTTGTCCTCTCCCTCCATGATGCCGGTCCTGCCGCCGGAAGAGGCCATATTCAACCGGTTAGAGCCGCCGCCGGCACCCGCCTGAGCACAACGTATCATCCTCTCATACCAATCTGCGCTTCCTGCAAGTCGGTCCGGAGCGCCCAAGAGGAATGGATCACGCTTGAGCATTTCCTGCAGCACCAGCTCTCCCTGCAATTCACCCATGATATCTGCCCGGACTGCATCCGGCAATTATACCCCAAATACGCCGCAGCGCTGGAGCATTAAGCGGGCTCCAGCTTATCCATCCCTGCTACATACCAAAAAAGCCACCCCTATCAGATGGAATACTCTGATTAGGAGTGGCTTTGTGTCATTGGATGCGGTAGAGAGGACTCGAACCTCCACGGGTATACACCCACTACCCCCTCAAGATAGCGTGTCTGCCATTCCACCACTACCGCATATGCTTCAACGAACCCTATGGATTCTCATCCCAAACTCGAAGAAGAAATGGTGACTCGTATGGGATTCGAACCCATGTTACCTCCGTGAAAGGGAGGTGTCTTAACCCCTTGACCAACGAGCCTTATTAACAATTATGTCTTTGTCACAACAAAAATGAGTATATCAAACTCTGAGTATTTTGACAAGATGTTTTATTGAAGATTTTTTTGTTGGCAATACAAAGGAATACGGAGGGCATTAAGCCCTCCGCATATAGATTAACCAGACCACAGCTTAATGCTTAAGGATTAACCTTGGTTTCGAAAGTTTGCTTGCCGTCGACAAATTTCAGAACAACAGCCGCTTTTACCGGGTCATGGGACTCGTTCAGCGTAATTTTGCCGGTAGCAAGCTGCAAATCCTTAGTCGCTGCCAAAGCGTCTTTAATCTTGGCAGGATCAGCCTCACCCGCACGGGAAATCGCATCGGCAACCAGCTTCAGGGCATCATAACCCAGGGCCGCCATACCGTCCGGCACCGCGCCGCCATTGGCTGCTTTGTAGGCGTCAACGAAGGATGTGACTTCAGTAGCGGTATCCTCCGGCGAATAGTGATTGGACATGTAAGTGTCCTTCAAAGCATCTGCGCCAGCAATTTCTGCAAGCTGTGGAGAATCCCAGCCATCGCCGCCCAGGAATGGAGCCGTGATGCCCATCTCGCGGGCCTGCTTCAGGATTTTACCAACCTCTTCATAATAGCCGGGCAGATAAATAACATCCGGGTTTGCGGCTTTGATCCGTGTGAGCACAGCTTTGAAGTCGGAATCCTTTTGCTGGTAAGACTCCTGGCTCAGGATTTCTCCGCCCTTTGACTTGAAGGTTTCTTCAAAAAACTTCTGCAGACCTTTGGAATAGTCACTCGAAGTATCGGTGTAGATTACCGCTGTTTTGGCTTTCAGGGAGTCTATTGCAAAGTTTGCCATAACCTGCCCTTGGAAAGGGTCGATAAAGGCCGCGCGGAACACCCAATCGTTCACTTTATTGGTGCGTTCGTCAACCGTAACCTTAGGGTTGGTAGCCCCCACTGCAACAAGCGGAATTTTCTTTTCTGTGGCTACAGGAACGATACCCAAAGTATTCGTCGATGTGGAGGCTCCGATGATCGTAACCACTTTATCATTGGTGATCAGCTTTTGGGCAATCTGAGTGGCTTCCTCGGATTTCGAGGCGTTATCGGATACAATGAGCTCCAGCTTCTTGCCAAGGATACCGCCTGCGTCATTGATTTGCTGCACCGCCAGCTTCGCGCCCTTTGATGCGGAGTCGCCAAAAGAAGCCTGCCCGCCTGTAAGCTCAAGGTCAGCACCGATTTTGATGGTGTCCCCGCCGGCATTGCCGCCGCTTGCAGAGTTTCCGCTCTTCTCTGTGTTGTTGCCGCAGCCCGAAGCTAATACCGCGATCAATACCGTCGACAAAATAATGGCCCCAATTTTCTTCATAGTTTCTCCCAGCCTCCCGAATAATTAAATTTTATATATGTTGTTTCTGTGATGATTCATGTAGGCTGCCCTAATGTCCGAGATACGCCATTTTGATTTCCTCCGAATCGGCCAATTCCTTGGCGTCGCCTTCCAGTACGACTCTCCCGGTCTCCAGCACATAAGCGCGGTGGGCGATTTTTAGTGCCTGATGCGCATTTTGCTCAACCAGCAGCACTGTCGTGCCGGCAGCATTTACTTCCTTGATGATGTTAAAAATATCCTGCACCAGAAGCGGGGCCAGGCCCATGGATGGTTCATCCAGAAGCAGCAGCTTAGGGTGGCCCATAAGCGCCCGCCCCATAGCCAGCATTTGCTGCTCGCCGCCGGATAAGGTGCCGGCCTGCTGCTTTTTACGCTCCAAAAGCTTCGGGAAGGTCGTGTAGACTTTTTCAAAATCAGCCGGGAGGCTTGTGGAATCCTGCAAGTAAGCGCCAAGCTCCAGGTTCTCCTCCACCGACATATTAGCGAATACGCGCCGGCCTTCGGGACAATGAATCAAGCCCTCCTTGACAATCGCCTGAACACTTTGGCCGGTGATTGATTTGTCCAGAAAGTTGATGCTGCCCGTCTTCGGCTTAAGCAGCCCCGAAAGTGTCTTAAGCAGCGTAGATTTGCCGGCACCATTGGCACCGATCAGCGTCACAATTTCTCCTTGCCGGACTTCGATGCTAAGCTCCTTCAGCGCGTGAATGGCCCCATAATAAACGTTGATTCCTTGTACCTTCAGCATAGCCTTACGCCTCCTGTCCCAAATAGGCTTCGATAACCTTGGGATTGCTGCGGATCTCCAGAGGCGTCCCCTCTGCAATCAGCATGCCGCGGTCGAGCACATAAATCCGGTCGCAGACTCCCATCACAAGCGACATATCGTGCTCAATCAGGAGAATGGTAAGGTCAAATTCCTTACGAATCCAGGCAATCAGGTTCATCAGATCACGCGTTTCATTCGGGTTCATGCCCGCAGCCGGCTCATCAAGCAATAGCAGTCTGGGACCGGCGGCCAGCGCCCGGGCGATTTCAAGACGCCGCTGATTCCCATAGCTGAGATTGCTGGCAACCTCTTCGCTTTGTTCGGCAAGATTGAATATTTTCAGAATATCCATAGCCTTCCGCGTAATTTCATCCTCTTCCTTGAAATGCTTCGGCAGCCGGAGCATGGAGGTGAGGAGGGAGTGTCCGGCATGCTGGTGAAAGGCAATTTTGACATTTTCCAGTACGGTCATTGATGTGAACAGCCGAATGTTCTGAAAGGTACGTGCGGCTCCCTTATGGTTAATCTTATAGGGCTTCATACCGCCGATAGATTCGTTGTTAAGGATGATGCTGCCTGTAGAGGGAGGGTATACGCCGGTCAGTAAATTGAACAGCGTTGTTTTCCCAGCACCGTTAGGCCCGATCAGGCCAATCAGCTCGCCCCGGTCAATATGAAGGGAAACTTCACACAGCGCTTTAAGCCCGCCAAAAGATCGGCTAGCCTCCTTAACATCAAGAAGCACTGCTGCCTTTGATTGCGTCATTGGACTCTGCCTCCTTTTTACCGAACCTGCCCAGCGAAAATTTAGTCCGGCCAAGCAGGCCGCTTGGACGGAAGATCATCATCAGGATCAGCACAATGGAATAAATAATCATCCGCCATTCCGGGAATTCACGCAGATAGGTGTACAGCAGGGTAACGAATACCGCACCTACGATGGAGCCAGCGGTACTGCCGAGCCCTCCGAGCACAACCATAACGATGATTTCAAAGGACTTCAGGAAGTTAAAGCTCCCCGGGGTAATGACATAGAACGTATGCGCAGACAATCCGCCAGCAATACCCGCGAACAAAGCGCCGATGGTAAAAGCGATAATTTTGTAGCGTGTCGTATTAATTCCCATAGCCTCGGCGGCAATTTCATTCTCGCGGATCGCAATACAAGCCCGGCCGTGGGTAGACCTGATAAAGTTATTGATCACAACAACAGTAATCAGCGTGAACAGGAACAGCAGAGTCCATGTGGTTTTGGCCGGAATGCCGCTAAGCCCGGAAGCCCCGCCTACGTATTCCGTGTTCAGCATAATGATGCGGATAATCTCGCCGAACCCAAGGGTGGCAATCGCCAGATAGTCGCCATTGAGCCGCAGTGTAGGCATGCCGATCAAGACCCCAAACACTGCTGCCAGCAGCCCGCCCGCAATAATTGCCGCAATAAATGGAACGTTGTAATCCAGCGTCAGGATAGCCGAGGTGTACGCCCCCACTGACATAAACCCTGCATGACCGATGGAGAACTGTCCGGTAATCCCTGTAATCAAATTGAGCGATACCGCAAGCATGATATTAACACCGATCAATAGCAGCGTAGATCTGTTCACATCACTAAGAATTCCTGTTGTTAGCAGAACTTGTACGATGCCATAGAACGCGAGGGCAACAATAATGCCGACCCAGAAATTTTTGTTCAGCTTTTTCACGCCGATCGCCTCCTATACTTTCTCCCGGACATTCTTGCCGAACAGCCCGGAGGGTCTAAAGATAAGAATCAGGATCAGCACGGCAAAAGCCACACCGTCACGCCAGGAGGAAAATCCGAGTGATGAAATTTCCGTCTCTACCGTTCCTAGCAGCAATCCGCCTACAAGCGCTCCCGGGATGCTTCCGATTCCGCCAAGAACCGCAGCTACAAAAGCTTTAAGGCCTGGCATTACGCCCATCAAAGGATCAACCGTGTTATAGGTCATACCGAAGATCACGCCTGCTGCCGCTGCAAGCGCCGAGCCGATAGCAAAGGTAGCCGAAATGGTACGGTCCACGTTGATCCCCATCAGACGGGCCGCTTCCACATCGAACGATACCGCCCGCATCGCTTTGCCGGTTTTGGTGTAATGGACAATGTATTGCAGAAGAATCATAAGAATTATCGTTGTTAGAAGAATCATGACTTGATTCGATTCCACTTGAATGGATGAGCCGAATAAGGTGTATTGCTTCTTCTCCATAATATCCGGGAAGCCTTTAGCCTGCGGTCCAAGGATAAGTACTCCGGTATACTCCAGTAAAAAGGATACGCCGATCGCCGTAATCAATGCTGCGATACGCGTCGACTTGCGAAGCGGCTTATAGGCCAGCCTTTCAATTGTGATGCCCAGCAGCGCGCTGATCGTCATCGAAATGACAAGCGACAGCAGCAGGACGACCACCGGGGGCAAACCTGCATTTGCCAGATATCCCGCGCTGTATAATCCGATAAAAGAACCCACCATAAATACATCGCCATGCGCAAAATTGATCAGCTTGATAATACCGTAGACCATCGTGTACCCAAGGGCGATCAGAGCATAAATGCTGCCTACGGAAATCCCGTTAATTAATTGTTGAATGAAATACTCCATCGCCATCCCCTCTTCCTATAAATATCCATAATACCCCTTCTTCTTCCTTGGATTCTTTTTATTCAATTTCATTTTTATGTCATTTATACTAACACATCCCCATAATCTCGTCACCAAAAAACTTGGGGCGTAATATAAAATTCGGAATTTGTGTAACTTTACATAACATAATCACGATAGATTCGCGTAATAAATAATCGTCAGCAAGGAGAAATTCGAAGATAACCGGAGAAAATCAGAGGATTTCAAAGTATATGCTTTCTGTGCGCTTTTTTCCTTTTTTATCACAATGCTTCACTTTATCGCAATTCATATAACATTTGTCTCTTTAACGCATTAAATCATTAATTAAATGTGCGGGAGGGGCGCGGCTTCAACAACGGCATTTCTGCCGTTGTTCCTGTGCTAACCTGCCACTTCGGCTTCAACAACGGCATTTCTGCCGTTGTTCCTGTGCTAACCTGCCACTTCGGCTTCAACAACGGCATTTCTGCCGTTGTTCCTGCTCTAACCTGCCACTTCGGCTTCAACAACGGCATTTCTGCCGTTGTTCCCAACACTGTCGCCCTGCGGACGACGCTAATCTACCTGCAACAAAAAAAGAGCTTCACCTGGAAGCTCTTCTTGTATTAAATAGTTAGTTTTCTCATCCCTAACAAGGGAGTTTTTTCAACGGAGAGAGAGGGATACTCTCACTTCGTGAGAGATTGCGATGTATTGCTAACGAAGCTTATGCTCCAACGAACCACTGAGGGTTCTCATCCCTAACAGGGAAGTATTTCAACGGAGAGAGAGGGATTCGAACCCTCGCACCACTTACGCAGTCTAACCCCTTAGCAGAGGGTCCCCTTATAGCCACTTGGGTATCTCTCCAAAAAAATGGCTCCCCGAACAGGACTCGAACCTGTGACAACTCGATTAACAGTCGAGTGCTCTACCAACTGAGCTATCAGGGAACATTACGTGAACAAGGAATAATTTATCATGATTTTCTGGTCTAGTCAAGCATAAGAATTATATTTAGATAACGTTTTCAGTATATCCCTAACACCATTCCCCATCCAGAGGAAGCGTGACACGCTCCAGTAACCCCTCTTGCTCCAGCCGCCCCTTAAGCTGCGCACGGGTGACCAGACAATGGTTAATGGCTTCCATATGAACAGCAATAACGGAAGCTGACGGGAGATAGCGGCACAGCTCCACAACATCCTGCTCGTTCATCGTAATATGTCCCCCGGTTAAGAACTGTGCTCCACCGGCATTGACTACGACTACTTCAGGAGTGTGCTCATCCAGGGCTTGCTTGACTTCCTCACACCAAATCGTGTCTCCCGCCAGATACAAGGTCGGCTCTCCTTCGGCCCGAAAAACAAAACCGGACACCTTGCCCATAAGCTTCCCGATCTCTCCCGTTCCATGCTGGCCGCCGGTCCGCTTCAGGGTCACTCCCTGAAATTGCAGCTCCTCGCTGTCATCAACCACAGAAATATGCTTGAATGCCTGCGCCGCAATAGTCTCTCCATCTCCGTCCTGGCATAACACGGGAAGCTCATGGGACAAGAGTGACACTGCCGCCTGATCCCAATGGTCCTGGTGAAGATGTGTAACCAGAACTGCATCCGGTGCAAGCCACTGCTCAGCCGGTCCCGGCAAAGCTACGAGCGGATTTCTGCGTTGATTCTCCGTATTCACAATCGGCGGGTTGGCCTCTTTTTCGCTGAGCATAGGGTCGATCAGAAAAGTAACGCCGCCGTATTCCAGCCACAGGGCCGCATTGCGGATGAGTTGGATTTTCATCAGAAACACCTCTTTCTTCTTGCTGTCTTCTGCTACAATCAATTATAGACACCCCTCGCTCAAGAATACATTGTGCGGCGAAAGAGATTAGCCTGTTCTACTTTCACCCGGAAAGGATTTTATGAAGATGACTCCATACTTGATAGACGATACAGATTACCGCATCCTGCAGTATCTTATAGAGGATTCGACGCGGAGCCACAAGGACATCGGAGAGCTTGTACACATGACAGGTCAGGCTGTGGGCGCGCGAATCCGCAGAATGCGGGAGCTGGAGATTATTGAAGGCTATACCGTGCGCTGGAACCCCCTGAAGGTCGGGCTGGATATTCATGCGTTTATCACAGTGTTTTTGAGCTCAAATGCGGCCCATCCCCCATTTCAAAAGTTCGCACAGAATCACAGCGGTGTAGCCGAGCTGCATCGTGTCAGCGGAGAAGGCTGCTACTGGATGCGCGTGCGCTTGAGAGATCAGGAGGAGCTGAACGCTTTTCTGGACCAACTGCTGGAGTACGGCAATTATCGGGTCAATCTCGGAATGGGACAACTGAAATAATTCCGCAAAAATGGATCACATGGAGGCATACATAGATGAAGAAGAAAATTGATTTGCCCAAAATCCCCGAGCCTGCCGCCCTGCTCCCGCAGCAAGTGCACGCCCTGCAATCCAAAGAGGAGTTCACCAACTGCATTATCAGCGACAGTCTTATTGAATATCAGGAAGCCGTCAGAGTCTCCTTCGAAAAGGTGATTTTCAGGAATGTGACGATTACGGAATCCAGCCTGGAGGCTATTGAGCTTACGGATGTAATTTTTGAAAATTGCGATTTGTCGAACGTGAACTTCAGCGGGGCTTTTGTGCATCGGACGGAGTTTCGGAGCTGTAAATTGACTGGGACGGACTTCAGCAGGGGGCGGTTTCAGAATGTCAGAATAGTGGACTCTATCGGGGATTTCGCCAGCTTCCGCCTTGGCACGTTCAAAGGAACGGCATTTGCAAACTGCCGGCTGGTCAGCAGCGATTATTATCAGGCCAACATGAGCAACGTAGAATTTTCGGGATGCGATATTGACCAGGCTACATTTGCGGGCTGCAAGCTAAAAGAAATCGACCTCAGCGATTGCCAGTTCACCGGTCTGCATGTCGATATCGGGGATCTTGCAGGCTGCATCATCTCATCTGAACAGGCAGCTTCCTTCGCCGGACTTCTCGGTCTTGTAATTAAGTAGCCTTGCCTTTTCCTTCTTCCAGCGGGACCAGCTTGAGCTTGCCGGCACAGTTGCCGCAACGGTAGCGTTTCGGATCGGCTTTGCGCTTGCGCAAATATTCGGTTGAACAAGCGGTGCAGACGAGCTTGTACCGGTAAGGCTGCGGCTTGCGGGCCTGCGCTCCAGGAAGGGTCTGGCAAAAGCGGCTGCCGCCGACCATAGCCAGCAGCTTTTTAAAATCGGCATCCCGGTGCATATACCCTCTCTTCGCCAGATGCAGATGGTAATGGCACAGCTCATGCTTAATGATCCGCTCGGTTTCTTCGCGTCCGAACATCTCTAGCTGCCTGGGATTGATCTCTATGTTATGGCTTTTGGTAAAATACCGCCCGCCCGTTGTGCTCAGCCTGCTGTTAAAACTGGCTTTATGCCGGAACGGCACGCCGAAGCTGATCTGCGACACCTGTTCGATCCACTGCTGCAGCTCTTCATTGCTCATACTTATCATCGTTAATCTCACAAGTCCTCTCCACAGGAATTCAACTCTCTACTTGAATTGTAACTTGCCCATGGGCTACACTGTCAAGAAGGAAGACAAGTACGGAGGGAGAATGTCTTATGCCGAAAATGCGGTATGTAATTTTGCAGCAGCATCAGGAACTGCAATTCGTGGAAATGCCGGAGGAATATGCGTATCAGCTCAGCGCACTCAATCTGCGCCTCAATAAAGAGATTGACAAGCTGACGGCGGATAATGTGCCGGACCTGCCGCTGGCAGTTGCAGAATGCGATTCTCTGGAACTGCTGCGCGAGGAGCACTCGCTGGAATCCGGGCTGGCTTATATCAACCGGCTGGAGCGGGCCTTTGCCTCCATTCAGGAGAGCAGCTACCCGCTCATCTCGCTGCTGACGGAAATCCGCGCGCTGCAGGCCCAGCTTGAGCAATGGTACGAAGAGGAAGAAGAAGGCGTACTGTAGACCTCTTCCTTAGGATACGGAAAGCGGAGATCTGCTACCTCAAATCAAGCGCTGCCGCCGCACCTTTGGGCGACTTCTCCCATATGCTATCTTACGTTAGCATGCCAGAGGAGGGGTACCCTTGCCGCAGTGGCTCTGCCATCAGCTCATGAAGGCTTATTACAAGAAGGACCGCCGTCAGATCAAGCTGCTCAATGAATGCTGGTTCTTTTACCGCAATTCCGCCGAATCCCGTGACTCCATTAAGCGGGAAGTATAGGTATCTGCATAACAAAACCCATCCCGCTCGATGAAGCCGGGATGGGTTTTGTTATGTCGGCTGCTGCCCCGGAGATGCGGAGATAGCGCTATTGCGTTCGCTGACCCACCTTGAAGCTCGCCGTGATTTTAGTTAAAAGCTCCGGTTCGTTGGCCAGGACCCTTGCAGCTTGCGGACCAGCACAATTTGGCCGGTATGGTAGGCATCATGCAGAATGAGGCTCATCACTTCTTCACCCGGAGCATGCCCCGAGCCGCCCCAGTCATATGCACCTTCTTCCAACGCCTCAATGACCTCGCGTAATGAAGCGTGAACACTCTTCAGCTTAGCCACCGCCTGCTCCCATGCTTCCTCCCCACTCTCCGCAACTGTAAAAGTAGCATCATTGCTCTCGGGAGGCGGCAACTGAGGCAGTCCTTTGAGCTTGTTCAGCAGATGTTCCTTGTAATAGGTTAGATGGTTAACCGTCTCCCAAATGCTGTTCCCAGCCACACCCTGCGGCTTCCAGCCCGCCTGATCGCTGTTCACACCTTCCAGTGCAGTGCTAAGCGGCGGCGACCAATCCTCGATATCCATAACATAATCCCAGTTTTGAAGCAAAACTTCACTGATCTTATTTTGCATATTGTACCTCCTATGAGTTTGGTGAATGCAGTCTCAAATTGATGTCAATTCGCCAAAAAAACAATCTCAAATTCGGTAACGACTTAGCATCACCAATAATAGTTACACTGAAAATGTAGCATAATTCCTGACACGGTTCAAGTAACTAGCAAAAGTGATTTTTAACTGTTACAATCAAAAAAAAGAGCTATGAAATAAACGGAGGAATCGAACATGCTGTGGGACGATTTCATTAACAGCTACTGGAGGGATTGGCGGACTGGCGACCGCAGTAAAGACCGGGACAAGCTGGAGGAGCCGGACTGGCTTGCGGACTGGCTGAAGCAGCGTTCGTTGCCCGCTGCACTGCCGCCGGAGCCGGCGGAGCTGGAGCAATTGCAGCAGCTCCGCGGCTTGCTGTGGGCTGAGGTGCAGAAGCTGGTACAGGGGCATGCCCCGGACAAAACTGTGCTGGAGCAGTTGAATGTATATATGAGCCAAGGGCCAGTGATCAGGCAAATTGTCTGGAATGGTGAGGGTAAAGCGGAGCTTTCCCTCCTGCCGCAGCGATCGGATTGGGGGCAGGTCATGGCGGAGATAACGTCCTCTTTTGCCGCTGCCGTACTTGAGAAAGAAACTTCACGCTTCCGCATATGCGAGAATCCCGACTGCCTCTGGGTCTATTACGATGACACCCGCAACCGCTCCAAGCGCTACTGCGATGATAAGCTCTGCGGCAATCTGATGAAGGTCCGCCGTTTTCGGGCGCGGAAAAAAGCAGGCGGTAAGGGAAGCACCACTGGAGAATAAATCAACGTTCAAAGCCTCGATGCACTGTGTGTAAGTTATACCTGGTGGGCCAGGGCCATCAATTTGTTTTTGCCGGAGCGTTTGGCGGTATAGAGCAAAGCATCCACTTCCTCGAACAGTTTCTCTTTGCTTGTCCCTTTGGCGTAGCTCCCAAGCCCGATACTGACTGTGACCACCCCGCCCGCCATTTCCTCGTGTGGGGTGTCCGAGAGCCGCAGGCGGATCTTTTCCGTCAGCTCAGCCGCCTCTTCAAAGGTCTTCTCAAAGAGCAGAATCGCAAATTCCTCGCCGCCATAACGGGCAGCAATATCCGCCGGTGAAATCATCTCCCGGATTACCTTACCCACCCTGGCCAGAATAATATCCCCTGTCCGGTGTCCATATTTGTCATTAATCATTTTAAAGTTATCAATATCAATCAGGGCCAGATGAAACGGTGCGCCTTGATCCCCGTATTCCATTGCCTTATCGTAGAATTCGTGGAAGGATATATGATTATAGAGATCCGTCAGAGCATCCGTTGTCGACAGCTTGCGTATGATCGCATTCTCAATCAGCAAATCCTGCTTGGCCGTCAGCGTCGTCTCCAGATCACTTACAAGCTCACGCCCGTTGATGATGATAATGCTTGCGATCAATGTACCCATCACCAGAAATAACGGAATGGCAATCAGGTCAAACGAGCTTAAAAAAAACTTAAACCAATAATCCCACCGATACAGCACAAAAAAGGCTATCGCCTGCAGCGCAAACGTATACCAGGTTAAATCCAGTCTATAAAAAATCGCCGATGCAAAAATCGGCAACAGCATCAGCGCCCCAATAATGCGGATATCCATGTTCAGATGGATAATCATCATGGCAATAACCGTACCCGCCAAAAAAAGGGAGAGGATCGAATATTTGGAGCCGCTATAATCCATCACTTGGGTCACGGCCACAACCGCCCCCATTAACAGGGTAGGATACAGCAGCACGTTAAGATAAAAATCATACGCCGTCCTATCATAGGGGAGAAATAAAAACGAGCCCAGTTGCGCTATGAAATGAAAGGCAATCACGAGCCAATATATCTGCAAAAAACGTTTGATCCACTTCTCCTGCCGATAGGCCGAGGTACCCGAAGCGCCAATGAAATCTCGTAATCTCAAAACGGTCACCTGCTGAATATAGAGTAGACTGTAACTGCACAAGTCACAATATTTTACCATGATAAGGAGGGGAATTGATACTTCGTAGTTTAAGCTCGGATGTATTTCAATCCGCGCTCTATATAGGGAGCGGAAAAATACTGTACATATAGAGCGGAAAAACGTTCCACTTGACATTATAGCATAAGGGCTCGAAATGCGCTCTTGTGTGGGGGAGGGGCACGGCCAGCCAAGTATAGAGCATCACTTTCAATCACTGTTCAATCCTTACTCCCATATAGGGAGGGAGCGACCGCCTTGCCAACATTTACATTACCCGTACGTGCTTTATTTCAATCCACGCTCCCGCATAGAGAGCGACATCGTTGATGTCTATGGGTTTACCATCTCCAGAATTTCAATCCACGCTCCCGCAGGGGAAGCGACAGTTCGCCTCGAACTCCTTACTATGTAAGGGCTTAAAGCAATAAAAGTGCGAACCTCTTAAATTGGGAAAATTCTCTTAGAAAACATTCTCCAAAAACCCTCAAATCCCTTCTACAGCAAGAAGTGCGAACCTGCTAGGAATTTCGTGTGAGCTTTAGGTTCGCACTTTTTTAACAGCTCCCGCTATTACGAGCAAGTGGAAGATAATTTTGATTAATTCTCCACACTGAGAGTAGTGAGTGTTGATTTCCTGACATCGATGCTAAAAATAATAACAAGATAAAGTCTATGTTCTTCGTGTGGTCAATCTACTGGCTTCATTATAGGTTGAAAAAGCAGCTATCAGATAAATACAAAAAAGAATGACCCTCAGATTTAGCGTGATTCTGGAGGTCACTCTCTTTTACGCAAAGCTACTTTACTCTTCCGTCCTAATGATTCCCTTATCCTTTTCAAACTGCTCTATATGTTGTTCGATTAGGTACTCAATCTGCATAGCAATAGAACGCTTATTCTTCTCCGCAATATATTTTATTTTTACGAAATTTTCATCTTTCAACCTTAACGTGAACACTCTTTTATCGGTTGCCATATGTTTAGTACTCCCTAAAAGTGATGTCATTATTGTAGCATTGTGAAATAAACGATTATAGATTCACATTGACATCTAAGTGATGTCACTATATAATTTAATTTATACATTTACTTTATTTTTTTCGTGAAAGGAAGCATTCATGGCTAACCTGGAACAAGCTTTTGACCAGTTTCTTTCCATTCGTATGGAGTATACAGCTCACTCAATATTGTCTAATTCAAACGAATATAAACAATTAATACAGGAATGCAATCAGCTATTTGTAGAGTTGATTTCTTTTCTCCCCAAAGATTATAAACAACTTCTTCAAAATTATGATACAAGCACCACTTTACTTCAGGGCATAGCGGAAACGTTAATGTATAAACAAGGGTTGAAGGATGGTATTAATCTTAACAAACTTTTAGTCGATCAATAATCTAACGACTCCTCTTGATCAATTAGATTGAGCTAGCTTCAAAAACTTCAATCGTCGCTCCCACATAGGGAACGACGATTGATTGCAGCCTATGTTTCTCTTGCTAGTGCATTTCAATCCGCGCTCCCGCGTAGGGAGCGACGATCGTGCTGTTGCGTGATCGGGAATCACGCGCAAGATTTCAATCCACGCTCCCGTACAGGGAGCGACCATTGTCAGCGCCAGCGCTACCCCCGGCGTGTTATTTCAATCCACGCTCCCGTACATGGAGCGACGCTATAATCCAAGTGAAACTCCTCCGCCATATAAATTTCAATCCACGCTCCCGTACAGGGAGCGACCTTCCGCTGCTTGAGTGCGTACTCGGTAGCAAAATTTCAATCCACACTCCCACATAGGGAGCGACTACAAACTGCAATACCAACCTCGTAGCCGTCAGATATTTCAATCCACGCTCCCACATAGGGAGCGACAAGCATATCGTCCACGCCTTCTTCCATGTTTGGATTATTTCAATCCACGCTCCCACATAGGGAGCGACGTATGGGCGTTGATATCGCTCGCCTCGGCGCTGACACATTTCAATCCACGCTCCCACATAGGGAGCGACAGTCTTTTAGCTTGTCGGTACGGGGATACTGACTATTTCAATCCACGCTCCCACATAGGGAGCGACGTGTATGTTTGTTGACTGAGTAGTGGATCAAGCAGCATTTCAATCCACGCTCCCACATAGGGAGCGACCCACTGGCTGTACTCTTTTTCTTTGTCCAGATGGAGGTATTTCAATCCACGCTCCCACATAGGGAGCGACAACCTTGGCTGTTCGGTCTGCGCCTTTGGTGTCTATTTCAATCCACGCTCCCACATAGGGAGCGACTCTAACACGATGTATCATATAAAGCTTATGGGGTATATTTCAATCCACGCTCCCACATAGGGAGCGACGATGTCCCTCCTGTTGTCCCTTTTGAACAATCGGATTTCAATCCACGCTCCCACATAGGGAGCGACGAATTCAAACCATCTGCAATTCGCTTCATTACTTTATTTCAATCCACGCTCCCACATAGGGAGCGACCTATTTCGCTGTCAGTATCGGTCAAACTGTATATTATTTCAATCCACGCTCCCACATAGGGAGCGACCTAAATGCGGAAGTATATCAATAAGCAACTCTTCTATTTCAATCCACGCTCCCACATAGGGAGCGACGTATACGGAAGTACCCACTTGCCGTGATGCAATGATTTCAATCCACGCTCCCACATAGGGAGCGACACCGAGTCCTATAAGCAGGCCCTTGATTACGCTATTTCAATCCACGCTCCCACATAGGGAGCGACTTGTAACGTATTCAGGTAAACGACAATCTCTTTCCATTTCAATCCACGCTCCCACATAGGGAGCGACATAAGTACAGAGGGCAATCTACTGATACAGGTATTTCAATCCACGCTCCCACATAGGGAGCGACGAATTTCAACCGGAAATCACAGATGCATTAAGACATTTCAATCCACGCTCCCACATAGGGAGCGACTTTTGCTGATCCTATTCAAATAAGGAGGGTACTCATGATTTCAATCCACGCTCCCACATAGGGAGCGACGATTACTCAGCAGCCAGTGCTTCAGTATGATCCAAAGATTTCAATCCACGCTCCCACATAGGGAGCGACAGATACACCAGCAATCTGGTTTTACCTGACGAATATTTCAATCCACGCTCCCACATAGGGAGCGACAGCCCCCGGCCTGTATGGCGATGTAAATCACAAGATTTCAATCCACGCTCCCACATAGGGAGCGACAGCGATTTTTAACCATAAAAAGTATAAAAGCCCTTTTATTATGGCGAATATCCACTTGGTTCTCAAATAAAAAAGCGAAGATAGCTTAATATCGAACACTTTATTACAAATAATGTAATAAAGTTGGTGCGAAGGACCCGGGGATTTCATGGGCGCTATACATTCGCACTACAAAATTAAAGGTCCCTCCAGGTCAATGGATTCTTTGATACCCACATGTTCTACTTTATTTTTGTGATTGTTGCCCAGTTGATAAAATCTCAAGCTGTCTTCATTGGGATCAATAATTGCCTTGAGCTTTATCTTTAATTCAGCGAATTGTGCTGCATCTACGACACATTCAAAAACAGAATTCTGGACCCGCTGTCCATAATTTTGGCATGTTTTCGAGACTTTACGCAGCCGACTCTGACCTTCACTGCTTAGGGTGCTTACATCGTACGTAATCAGCACCAACATCCTATACACCTACTTCCATAAGAACGGAGGATACTCGTCCAAATCATTGCGCAAATGACGGGCCAATAACAAAGCTTGGGCATGGGGAACTAGCCCCCATTGGATTTTCTCTCCCAAATACGGATGCGTGATCGTTTCTTGCTTTTTGCTCTGCCAAGCGGCCAGAAACTTCTTTCTCGCCTCATCGGTCATGATCACAGCTCCGTTTTCTTTCTTGAGAAAGTCAGCTTTATTCACTAGCTTTTTGTTAATTAACGACAGAACAAACTTATCTGCGAAAACACCCCGTAATTCCTCCATAACATCCAGCGCCAACGAAACTCGCCCCGGACGGTCCCGATGCAGAAAACCCACATAGGCATCCAATCCAACAGCCTCCAAGGCGGAGGCCGTATCATGTGCCAGCAGAGTATACGCAAAGGATAACATGGCGTTTACATTATCTAACGGAGGTCTGCGGGAACGGGAGTGAAAATAAAAGTCCTCTTTTTGCTGCAAAATCATCTGGTCAAACATTCTGTTATACGAAATGGCAGCTTGCCCTTCCAGCCCTCTTAATCTGTCTAATTGCTCACAGGTTCTTACCTCAAGGATTAAGGAGGATAACTGCTTAGAAGTTTCTTTGAAATCCTCAACATTTACCCGCAGCGGATAATCTCTTGTCATTCTTTCCAGCATCCATTTGTGGTTATAGATTTTGCCGATAATAAAATTTCGGGCTATCTTAGCTGAACGAATCTCATCTTCAGACAAGATATATTGCTTCTTGCGGAGTACTACATTTCCCCGGCTCTGCCCTGTTACTCTAGCCAGAAATCTTCCGTTCATTGTTAAGAATAGCAAAGAGATGTTACTATCTGCACAATAGCCCATCAGCGCCGGACTTGCTCCCGTGTATCCAAAAGCTACAATGGATTCCAGGTTATGCAGTGGAAATCTGCCCAGCTTCTCTTCCTCTTTCAAGAGCACAATATTATCCCCATCCAGTGATAAATAAACTGACGGCTGGGTGATGTATAGTGTATTCAGAAGTTTCTTCATTCCCGGATTTTCCCTTCAACATAACTTTTTACAGTCTGCTTATTCATTAATTTAGGCAAACAAACATGTTGAAGAGAGCAGCTTTTGCAAAAGGGGCCTGTCTTCACTTTGGGAGTATGTCTGCGGCTATAATAGCTCTGCATTTCTTCTACCATTGTCTTCACATTGGCCTTCAGTTCCGCAGTAAGTGGCACTTCAATCCGGTGTTTGATCTCATTATAGAAAATATATCCTGTTGGCACTTCACACAGCAGCATTTCTTCAAGGCACATGGCCTGCGCGGCTAATTGCACAATATCTTCATTGCTTGTTTTGGGTTTGCCACGTTTGTATTCAACCGGATAAGCAACATACTTACCATCGGCGCCGCTGATCTCAACCCCGCTGGAATCTTGTATAAACTCTACCACATCACAAATTCCACTGATGTTCAGTTCCCGGGACTTCACCGGCATTGCACGAACAATAATTTTGTCGCCCCGCTTCTCCCGTGTAAAAGGCTGGTCCGCATTCCTATGCAGATGCTGTCCCTCTATGGTCCGCACATTTTCTTCCCACTGTTGTTCAATATGAATTAATGCCCACTGTCGTTTGCAAAATTGAAAATGCTGTATGCCAGAGAGCATTAATTCACCGTCTTCTTCACTATAGGCCATCAATAACCTCAGCGCTAAGTCCTTCCAGCTCAGTTAAAACCACTTCATAATCGCCTATTGCTCTAGGCTCTTCAATCTTAGGAGCGACCGCTAACGAACGATGAACTTTAGCTGATGAATACTGGCCTAGCTTGGAGTTGTGCTCCCACCAGTACACTTTATGTACTTCCATGCTTCCGTCGGGTCTGGCTGCAGAAGCATCATTTTCGAATAGCGTGATAAGCACCTGTTTGATTTTCTCCGCATCCTCATTGGAGAATCCTGTTTTCTCAGCTAACTGTGTATTAATGCTTCCATAGAATACATACACCCCAAAATCTACGCGATGCTTCATCCCCATAGTGTCGGAACCTCTGTCTTTCCCAGGCTCGGAATTTACACTTTTGGTAATTTGCATACTTGTAATATCAATGGGGCTTACACTTGTCGCTGTATGGATGGAGACGGGACCTCTTACTCCCACAGATACCCCGGCTCCTTTGTCTGCTTTGAAGGCAAAAACCTGGCCAAAACTCCGAACATCGAGCCATTCCTGACATGCAATCCGGGCAAATTCATCGTTTGAGCTTACTTTTGCTTTTAAAATCTTATCCAATTCTACATTCGCATCCGCACGCTCTCTTAAACTGCTGAATGAATCGGTCTTCCGGTCATTGGACTGTACAAAAATAGACTCTCCCATATCTTGCAGACGATTTCTAATTTTCCGTTTCAACGCAACATCTGAAATTTCACCGTAACCATCATAATTTTGCCGAGGACGGTTCCCATTGAGAGGATCGCCGTTAGGGTTGGCTTTCGTAACAGATACAATAACAGCGAAATCAATTTTATGATCTAAAGTAGTCATGTTTATCTCTCCTCATTGTCAGATACTTGAGTGGAATCGTTGTTCTTATTTTTCTTCTGATAGAGTTCATGTCTCTGACTGTAATAGCCTAATAAATACTTCCCGGATAGCGGTTTATTATTGAATTGGTCGAATGGAATTCTTGAAGCCACCTCATCAATCAGGCTCGAATAATATCTTAATTGTGTTCCAAGTCTTGCCTGATGCGGCTGCAAGCACTTCTGAATCGTGTTCCAGGTTCTCTCCGGATGCTGGGAGAATGCATTCATATAACGAATGGCATTGGTTGAACGCTTCTCATCGGAATCAAGCGCTCTTCTCTCTAACACGTCGGCAATAGCTAGCAATCTTCCAAATAAATAACTGCGGTCATCTACTTCTGTATCTAAGGCCACATTCATTTCCTCCTTCTTATTAATCAAGGCGCATGTAATACTGAGTGTTTTCTCCCACTCCCACTTCTCCATGGATGCAGGATTGGAAGCCCGGTAAAAAGCACTCCGTACAATGTCCTGCGGAATATTATGCCCATCGACGATGCAGGGAAGAATACGTTCCATCAATCCCTTTACAACCTTTTCATTGGCTTTGGGACCGTATGCGGCGAAGGCAATATCCTTTGTGGCTGGCGCTCCGTAGAATTCAGCCCAATTATCCTGTGTATCTTTACGATACCGGTGCAGCCATGAGCAGGTTGAATGCCAATGAACCAATTTATCTAAATAAAGCTGCTTGTCCATATTTCGGTAATAAAGTACGGCCAATCGTCCGGTAGTTGCAGAATCAAGGACAAGAATATTCACATCCGATTTGTATTCAGAAGAAAGCTTGTTTCTATAGCCTTCCATCGCCTTAGCCACTTCACCCGCAAACTCCTGATGGGTATAACTTTTTCGTTCTTTGGTTGCAATGGGTTCCAGATCAAGGGAGAAGAAATCCTCAGTAGGGTCAGGAATATTAAGATCGTCGTTACCCCAGACGAGAAATACACGCTGGTCGATGATTTTACCCTGCCGGTTAATCAGCCACTTCAAGGCGTTATGTGCTTTCTGAGAGACCTCGTAGCTGATACTGGCAGCATCACTGCTCTGCGTGAAACGCCCACGGAATGTAAATCCGCTGGTATCATTGGAGGAGATGAGCTTCGCCTTATCCGCTGCATTTCTGATTTTGTTCGCGTGCCTTTCTGTACTTGGGAGCATCTTTCCGGTTACATAGCAGTAATCATCCTTACCTAATAAATGACTATAATAATGCACAAATGAATCATACATTTCAGGGTCCTTCCATACTTTGGTCAGTTCCTTGTCCGGTGAATAAACATTGAACCTGATGAATGCACTCTCTTGTTCACCTGGAACCAATGAGAATATGGGTGGTTTCTCTCCATGCAAATCTTCAAATTTCTTGTCCCATTTATCAATAAGCTGACCATCTGCATCAAGGAATACTATTTTGTTATTCACTAAATCCCGGATAAGCTGTCGTTTATTCAAATAGCTATAGATAATTTTTACTTTGGCAGAGGCATAAGGAGAATCCGCCCACTCACCCAAGTTCTTGATATACTCCGCAAAAGGCTCTTCTTTCTTAATCTTCCCGCCATAAGCAAGAAAGTCCCCGGCCACATAACTGAGCTTATCATGGAGTGGATAGGGGGCAACCTTGGAACCCGCCCGGCTGGAAGACTCTTCTGTACATGGGATCAAGGTGCTGCTATCGCCTTTCTCTATCACTGACGCGGAATGGAATTCACCATTCTCTGTAATCTCAACTTCGATATGCGCATTCTGCGTAGTGTGAGATACGGGCAGCAGAGTGAATTCGCGGTCATTGTATTTAATCTCGGGTACACCCACACAGTCCTGATTAGATTGATAAGTTTCATATAAATTCAACAACCAGCTCATGCCTTCTCCTCCGCTTCTATTTGCGCAAGCAGTTCCTCCGCTGACTGGAGATTCGATTCATTGAACAGCTTTGGTTTCATCTCGGCAATCTTGCGGACCTGAGTACATTCCTCCGGCCTGATAAAACGTATAATTCCATCCTTCATTACCGGACTCCATAACCGCACTTCCATTTCGTCTCTGCCAGTTTCGTCTGGATAGTTGATGCCATGCACCATGCTCCCAAGATGAATGTCACCGTAATTATCATAGAATCCCCGTTCCTTACCAAAGACACAAGGCTCTACATAAGCCTGACATTCTCTCGCGCCCAGGAAAATATCACGCCGCCCTCCAGCCTGCAAAGAGCGTTTTAATACGTTATGGTGCTTATTCTCGTTGCGGTCATGCGCAAGATCAGGGCGGTTCATGTTGAATTCAAAATGAGCGCGCACCTCGTAAGCAGGGTCCTTCAGGTAAGTGTAGTTGGCGAGTGTATTACCTCCTCCGTAATCTATCGGGCGAATCCCCTTGGACTCCATACGGATGGCGTTCAGGACACGAACCTCATCCACAATCATAATGAGCGTAGGTTTCCAGTACACACTTTCTACAATTCCCTTAAGAGCCTGGTAGCTCGGTACACTGTAGGTCAATTTTTCCCCGCCTAACTTGGTTAAGGGGTCTGTGAATAGTGCATACTTGCCATAAACTTTGAATTCTATTGAATTTCTCATATTTTCCTCCTTTCAGTATTCTTCATTAGAAATCCCTCTCTTAGAGATAGGTTCTTATTACGTTAGAACATGTACAGATCAAGCGGACTATCATTTTCCAGATTAAGACCATACTCGTTATGATAAGCTCCTTCTTTCAAAGCAAGTACCTTGCCATCCAGGTAAGCAACCAGGGAGCCGCTTTTGCTTAACAGTTCTTTCTCATAACTGTAGATGTTAATTGTATATTGTTGAGCTTTACGCAATAAGCGCGTCAGATCAGGTATGCTCTGCTGCCCGTTCAGATCCGCAATGATATCCTTACCCTCTTCAGGCCCATCTCCAAAGGGAACAAGCATTGTAGTTGTCAGATTATCAATCACCTGAAAGTGCTCGGCTGCGGTCTTATAGCTATTGACCAAAAACAAAGGCAAGGCCGCTTTATGCTGGTTATAGTAAGCTTGATAATACGTATTCTCTTTCCTGCTGCATGACAGCAATGTTGTCATTTCCTTGCCCAGCTTGGGAATGGAATAGTTAAGACTTGAAGCAAGCTCTGTATAAAATCCCTTGAAATATTTCTCCATCGCTTGCACAGATAAGATTTGCCCTCCATGCGAGGAAGGATCACGATTTAGATCTACTAGAATTTTTCTGGAAATCTCTTTGCCTATCCTGATTTCCTTCAGATGCTTCAGATTCTCTTCCACATGATTAATTACAAATACCTGACGTATCTGAGCTTCACCATGCCGATTGCATCTGCCCGCCGCCTGAGCTATGGAATCAAGTCCTGCTAACGAACGGATCACACACTGGAAGCTGACATCAACCCCCGCTTCGATAAGCTGCGTACTGATGCATATAACCTGTTTTTTATCCTCCAGAAGCTTCTTCACTTCTTGCAATATCTGATTACGGTGTGCCGCACACATAGATGTACTTAAATGATAGACCGGAGTAGACGGGATTTGCTCTTTTAGACTTTTATATAATGCTTTCACAACAGATTTGGTATTTAATATGACCAGTACACTATTCACTTCCTGCATCTGAGACAGGATAAAATCCGCCAGCTTGCCGTTATCAAATTGTTCAACCGTTGCCCGGTCAACGATCTCCACCCGCTTAAAAGCCTCAATGACATGATCCAGATCATGAATCATTTCAGCTTCCGATTCAATCTCCAGTCTATTTCGCACGTAATCCAATTCAGGTTGTGTTGCCGTACAAAGTACAATACTTGATTCAGCATAAGTCTTGAGAAAATTCAGCGCTTGATTAAATAAAGACACGCATCTGACCGGAACCTTCTGCACTTCATCAAAGATAATGACCGACTCGCTTAAATTATGAAGTCTGCGGATATTACGGCTTCCGTCTGCGTAGAACACATTCAAGAACTGCACCATCGTTGTAAAAATAATCGGGGCGTCCCAGTTATCCTTGGCTAGCTTTATCTTTTGACGCAGATTTGGCACTCCCTCTTCGTATTCATCGTCCTCGTTCTCTGCCTCAACCACATTCGAATGATGTTCCAGAATATGTACTTTATCCTGGAGAATTGTGCGTACTTCATTAGCATTCTGCTCAATGATCGTAGTGTAAGGGACAACATAAATGATATGTTTTTTCTCTTTCAGCAGAGCATGCTTCAGGGCGTATCTCAAACTCGCTAATGTCTTGCCCCCGCCAGTGGGTATGGACAGGGTGTAAATCCCGGATGGCTTATATGCAAATTGCTCACATTGATCCGACATTTCCTTCCTTAACAGATTAATAGGAGAATGAGCATTTTCATGTTCTTGGAAGGAATCGACCTTGGCCATCAGTCTTTCATAATAAAGAGTAAATAACTCCTGGTGATTCACAGTCTCATCCGGCTGATTTTCTTCAAAACAACGGGTGTTGGTCCGGTCAGCATCCACCAGAGCACTAAAAATATATTTCGTCAGAAACATTAATTTTAGTTCCTTGGTTGTTGAAAAATCTACGCTGAAGAATTGTTCCAGCTCCGTTGCAGCCTCGTCTACGTATTGTTGAAATTCAGCTTCTCCCATCACGAGTTGATAGAAGCTGCTCTTGGATCGTTCAAATTCTTCAAGATGTTTGTCCCGAACACGGTGTAAATAATTCGATTCAGAATCTGGATTCAGAAAATCCTGGAGATACGAATGATGTGAGATAATCGCATTACCTACAACTTCGGCCAGAATCATTTTATACATATGATCCTCTTTGTTGGAGAGGTCTTTCGGGAGATTGTGAAATTGTTCGAACAAAAGCTTCCCACCCGCAGTTGAATGATCTACGCTGCCTCTTTTTGGTGGTGCCTCAGGATGGTAAACGGCTTGCATTATGTAATTTCTGAATTCTTCTGTATACTTGCCCAGGTCATGAAGCATCCCAGCGAGTCCCGCAATATGGCTAATCCTTAGCTTTTTACCATACCTTTCCGCTAGGAATCGTACCTCCAGTAGATGCTCAGCAACAGGCTGCACTTTTTTATCACTATCCCTAATGTGAGCAATGTACTCCATTCCTCTCCTCCTCTAGAAAATGCATTCTTCTGAAGCATAGGTAATAAGTAGCAAATAAAAATATTCCATATAAGGGGGACATCTCCTTCTCCATAATAACAGTTATTTATGGAAAAACGACACTATTCGGAGAATATTCAAACATAATTTTACAAATTTCGTCCAACCCCGCAAACGTCAATAGCCCACTTCTTGTTAGTAAGATGTGGGCTATGACGTTTAGATGGGTGAAGATGCAAATTCATTTCACGTTCTAAAGGAGGAACGGCTTAAAGTAAGATTACCAATGACGCGTTAGGATTTCCAATCTACGCTCGCGCCATTGGGAGTGACTAGAGAACTTGCTGTCTATTTTTGCGTAGATACGCTCCCACGTAGTGAGCACACGTAGGGAGCTTAACCAATAGAGAGGATGAAGGATTCCAATCCACCCTCCCGCATAGGGAGCGACTGAAGCTGCAGAAACCGAGCGAGAATTGCTGTTTAATTTCAATCCACGCTCCCGCATAGGGAGCGACGACTCCATTAAGCGCGTAGTGCACAAGATGGAAGAATTTCAATCCACGCTCCCGCATAGGGAGCGACACTTTCCCCCACTTGGAACTTGATCATGTGTTAATCATTTCAATCCACGCTCCCGCATAGGGAGCGACCAACCTTAAGCTCTACAAATATGATTGGACTTGGGAATTTCAATCCACGCTCCCGCATAGGGAGCGACTAAATAGACGAAGGCAATAACCAAAATCGCAATTATTTCAATCCACGCTCCCGCATAGGGAGCGACGTGCAGCTTGTCGAACAACAATTGCTTCCGGTTGTTATTTCAATCCACGCTCCCGCATAGGGAGCGACCGGTCAGCGTGCCAAACTCGGAGCCCACCCCAGTATTTCAATCCACGCTCCCGCATAGGGAGCGACCTGCGCTTGCGTCTGCGATAGGTTGCTTCGGATATGTATTTCAATCCACGCTCCCGCATAGGGAGCGACAGCGATTTTCAACTAAAAAAAGGATGAAAACCCTTATAACAAGCAAGAAAAAAGCTTATAGCTTAAATGAATAGATAAACTCGCTTGATTTTTATACAAATAATGTAATAAATCTGGTGCGGAGGACCCGGGGATTTCATGGGCGCTATACATTCGCACCAGACGTTAACGATAGTCTATGTCCAAAAATCTCTTCTTGGCCTCCAAATGTTGGTACATCATTTATTGTACGTCATTACGCATCAAGCAAGAAGTACTTTCTACTAACAACAGCTTCATTCCCCAAACTTCATGATGTATACATAATTACAAAGGGAAGCTGATGCCCGGTTAACGTGATTTGCAAAATCAATATTTTTGTCTCCATTTTGGCTATGTATCCCTATTCATAGGAAAAGGTGCTGGTAGGTAGATGTGTCATTGATGCACCTTTGTGATTCCTTGCACCCTCTCTGCTTTTTCTATAGCTTCAATCAAAGTTAGATTAGGATTCTCATTTCTGAAATTTATGGCTAGCTCAGCCGAGCCTCCAGCTTATGCCCACTCCCAATAGTCCAACGTATCTACATTTTCCAAATAAAATCTGGAAAGAGCTTCAATCGGATTTATATTGTACATATGCTGAAAAGCTGAAATTGGTTAAATCACACTGATGTATTTAAATGATTTTCGATTTCTCTTATGGTAATATCCGGGTTATACAGCGCTGTATCTATGATTGATGTCCACGGCGGATATTCCCCCCATTATAAAACTTTTATCGCATCTGTAACATGACAACCAATGGTTTGCCATTTACGTCCGAACGCATCAGTAAGATGATTGCATTCTGTGATTCATCTAACTCTAGCCAGACCAAGTTTTTTTAGTGATATCAAGAATAGCTTGGGTGCTAAGTTTGGGGGGCGGGATTTGGACATGTGGCTTCCTCCGTTGTCTACTCTCAAGGATATTTATAAAGTGTAACTAATTCCGAATCGCCGGAGGATCAAAATGGACTTTAACGAATACACACTTCACTGCAAACTAGACAATATTTTAAAAGAGCACGGTATATCTGTATTAAAATTATCCAAAGAGATCGGACACCGAAGAACTACAATTATGGAACTAATGCATAACACTACTATGGAAAAGAAGAAAATTTCAGCGGCGTTGATAATGAAGTTATGTCTTTACTTTGATCTCAGTCATAACGATTTATTTGAAGTACGTCGCAAAGTATAAGCAGGGATAGATAAAAAGCACCGAACTTCTCGATGGGCGAAAGTACGGTGCTTTTTGTAGTATGGACTGTTTGGCTAAAGTTACTATATAGCAATGCTTGAAAGTATGAGTTACATCCCCATGCTCCCGCATAGGGAGCGACCATTAAATCAGGTCAAATGAAGAACGGAAGCAAGAACAACCCGGTAACTGCACCAAATGGTATGCGTCTTGGAAAAAAGCGGCGGCGTGGAAAAAACCCTGGAAAAAAGCCAAATTGTCTATACGTAGCTTCTCTGGCGGGCATTCCGTTCATTTGTCCAATCATTTCGTTCGTGGGAATAGCAAGCGTAATGTAGTCCTGATCAACATGAGCAATAAACCCATCGTGAGATTGACCATCAGTTGTTGTTACACCAACGTATTTATTCATACAGTTCCATGCGACTTGTTGATAATTCGTTTCCATGAATATGGATAACCTCCTTGAATAATATCTCGACAACAGTCTATGGACTACAACCTAGATCAAGCACGGCATATGCCTATAGCTCAAAAATTTTCATGATAAATTAAGTGCTTGTTAAGGAGGGATAAATGATGGGGAACGTAATTACGCTTGTCTTGAAATTTTTGTCATTAACGTGGGCGGATACATCGGGGAAAGCCCCCTTTCCCCTGTACCCTATAAAGAATCTGATAAGCGTTGCAGCTCCCGCAGGGAGAGCGACAGCGATACATAACTTTTTACTTTCCAGATTTCATGCATCAGCTCTCTTGTATCCAATAAAAATGAGTAACGCCATGAGAACTACACAGGCCGCCAATACATAAATCGTTGAATAGCCATAATGGAGCGCAACTGCCCCCCACAGAATTGAACCCAGGCCATACCCTAAATCAAGCCCGGCATAATACATAGCGTTGGCTCTGCCTCGGGATGACTGGGCGACACCCGAAATAATACGTACATTGAGCAAGGGGAGCAGAATACCAACAACGATTCCGCTGATAAAGCCTATAAGGATAAAAATAAGGTTCGATGAAAGAAACGCCGTAGCCAGCAGACATCCGGAGAAGCTGAACAAACTGATAAAAATCACTCTGTTGCTGCCCATTTTATCGACCACCCGGCTGGCAAACAGTCTGGACAAAAGCATCCCGATTGCATTGGCAGTAAAGAATAGCCCAACTTGGCTAAATCCCAGACTAATGCCATAAAGTGCTGCGAAAGATATATATACACTTTGCCCGGATGACACCAGAAACAGCAGCAGGACAGAAATCATTAGGCTTAGGGTAAAAGTCTTTTCGGGTAGCTTGTTCTCAGCAGGTATTCCTTCTTTTGATATTCGACCATCCGGCTTTACATAAGGCAGGCTGAAGGAACCTGTCAGGGTAAGAGCTGATACAGCGAGACATAGGATGAACAACGAGGAAAATTGCTGATAGCTCTCCCCTACAACCATTAAAGCAATAGACGGCCCTAATGCAGCAGTAATAGTAGCCACAACGCCTGAGTACCCAATTCCCTCCAATAAGCGGCTCTCGGGGATAATGTCTGTGATAACCGTGGCAATAGCCGTGGATGTGATTCCAAAAGCAACCCCATCTATAGCTCTGAGCACAAGCAAAGGAACAATCTGGTCTGTCAGGCAATAGCCGATCGCTACAGCGATGGTCAGGCCGAGTCCGGTGATCAGCACTTTTTTTCGACCGATGGTATCCAGCATTTTGCCGACAAATAGCCGGACTGCCAGAGCAGCGAGTGTGAAGACTCCGGTCATTAACCCGGTATACGCATCAGACGAGGTGATTTGCTTAGAATAAATTGATAATGTCGACATTAGAAAATTACGGTTTAAGTTAATGCCGATTGAAGTGACTAATGCTATAATATAGGCTTTTGTCCACAACTGTTGTTTATGCTCCATAAGCTTCCATCTCTTTTCCTTAGCAGTCTATATTCTTATGTAAATAGAAGACCCACTCGTAATCCTCAATTGAATTATGTTAGCACATCCTGGTTATTGGCTCCAAGAAAAAAACACCCTAAAGGGTGTTCTGACCAAGATTCCAGTACAAAACGGACAAAACCCGAGAATTCTCATGTTGTAAGATCATGCCACACTTGGATAGGTACAGGGGGGGCTGTTTCATATTCTAAAAAATCCACGCTCCCGTATGGGGAGCGACGGAGTGGAAGTTATATCCCCCCCCCCCGCATATGATCCAATTTCAATCCACGCTCCCGTATGGGGAGCGACGTAGCCATCAGCCCCGCCTCCAAATCTTGTCCAGATTTCAATCCACGCTCCCGTATGGGGAGCAACCAAATGACAGGTATCACCGACAAGATGATGCAGCAATTTCAATCCACGCTCCCGTATGGGGAGCGACCCATATAGAATGGAGTTGTCATCGCCATTCTTTGGATTTCAATCCACGCTCCCGTATGGGGAGCGACAACGAGAAAGGACGTGGTTACAACGGCCCACATTTCTATTTCAATCCACGCTCCCGTATGGGGAGCGACAAGCCTTGCCATAAGGAGGTATGGGGCAAATGAGTATTTCAATCCACGCTCCCGTATGGGGAGCGACGTCTCCACGTATGGTTTATTACTGGTGTACCAGTGAATTTCAATCCACGCTCCCGTATGGGGAGCGACTTACACACGGATCGTTGAATATTATTCACCAACATATTTCAATCCACGCTCCCGTATGGGGAGCGACGTCAGCATAGAGCTATCCAGCTATGTATGGGAACAATTTCAATCCACGCTCCCGTATGGGGAGCGACCAACCATTCGCAATGTAATATATAAATCTGGAGGTATTTCAATCCACGCTCCCGTATGGGGAGCGACGCGTCTCCCCCTAGCTCTTGCTGCGCATGTTTCGATTTCAATCCACGCTCCCGTATGGGGAGCGACGTGAGCGGACACAGAAAGAGTTGGAAGCTTCCAGAATTTCAATCCACGCTCCCGTATGGGGAGCGACAGCGATTTCCAACTAAAAAAAGGATTAAAACCTTTTTTTTATATTAAAAACTCACTCAAATCTTTGAACAATAAACCATCACGCTCAATTTTAATACAAATAATGTAATAAATCAGGTGCGAAGGACCCGGGGATTTTATGTGCGCTACACATTCGCACCACAAAGTTAAACAATTAACTTTATCCAGGTATCCTTATAAAAAGAGAATATCCAAGTGGTAGCTCACAGTCTATTTTACCGTATCCAGCAACAGGCTTTTTCTAATTATAACTATTTACTTTTAAAATTTCACGCCTCCGACTAGCTCTTCCACTCCCTCGTAACCTTTACCAACTCCATGCCCACAAATTTCAATCTGTAGATATCCGGCATCGTTGTAGATTGCCAGAACTCAAAGCCATACCGAGGATCAAAATAATTCATCATCAGCGTCATAATGTCACCGTGCGTGCCGATGGCCAGAGTGCTGCCTGCATACTTTTCCAATAAAAGCTTCAGTTCTCGAGTTCCCCTTGCCTGGGCTTCTGAGCTGGACTCTCCGCCCTCAAAAGCACAAAAAAAATCCTCATATACGCACCGTTTGGCATCGACAAAACTCATATCTGCTATATTTCCAATCCCGCGTTCCCGCAGATTTTCCAGAAGAACAATTTCTTTCTGCATCTCATCGGCCAAAGGCTGGAGGGTGTGGATGGCCCTTGCATAAGGGCTGGAGAACAACAGATTAATCGGCTTTTTGTGCAAAATGGACCTGATCCGTTCGGCATCCGCCTTCCCTTGTTCCGACAGTCCTCTGGCCCGCTCCTGCCCCTCTGCATATGGCGATTCCGCATGGCGGATCAGGTAGATTATCGTCTTCACTTTGTTGCCTCCGCATTCAAAATCGTTTGTCCGGCGTACAAATACTCCTTGATAATCTTGCATCTAGCTCCCACAACGCTGTTTTATTACTATCCCATTTTAATAGGTGCATTGCCGTTTCAAAATCTACCCAACGATACTCAGTATGTTCAGCCGAAAGCTGTATTTCATCATGGACATTTACTCCAAAGCAGTACTCCGGTATAACAAATATATCTGTCCGATTCCTAAATGTTTCAAAATGAGTGATGGGAACCATAGCTAACGAATCTAATTTCAAAAAAATTACAATCCGGGTTGATTCCTGCTTCTTCAAAGGCTTCCCTTTTTGCAGCTTGAACAATGCTTTCGTTCCCTTCTCCTCCACCCGCGATCCATTGCCAGTAGCCTTCCCCTTCTCTTTTTAGGATGGAATATAACTAACACCTGAAACTCCGCTCTACCCACTAGATTCCCTCCTCATGCTTACCCATACGGCGTCTTACGCACACTGAGAATGTATCTGGTCTGATAGCGGATTGACGCCCCGGCGGGTACACCCTGCTCTGACGTCCGAAGGGCATCCCTCATATCCGGCGAAAAAAGAAGTGCATGTAGGCATTCAAATTACGCTCGCGCGTAGGAGGCGACATAGCCGAGAGCAGCCGGGGCCGGAGTGCGTGGAATTTCAATTCACGCTCCCGCATAGGGAGCGACCATACCAACAATAGGAGCGTTCCTTTGGAACGAAATATTTCAATCCACGCTCCCACATAGGGAGCGACCATACCAACAATAGGAGCGTTCCTTTGGAACGAAATATTTCAATCCACGCTCCCACATAGGGAGCGACAGCATAGCTGATTAGCCTGGTTCGTTGCCCTTCAATTATTTCAATCCACGCTCCCACATAGGGAGCGACGGTCAGTTCCGTATTGCGGAAGGACTTCCATATGGTATTTCAATCCACGCTCCCACATAGGGAGCGACACGGCAGAGGGGCCGGTTGTTGCGTACAATCTCGCGATTTCAATCCACGCTCCCACATAGGGAGCGACTTCCGCTTTGGCTACCGTCTTGATGTTGCGTGTAATTTCAATCCACGCTCCCACATAGGGAGCGACGGCGGGGATTCTTTATCCGAATCATCGACCAGGTAATATTTCAATCCACGCTCCCACATAGGGAGCGACGCAATAGACGAGGCGTGACCGCCGCCAGCGTTCAATTTCAATCCACGCTCCCACATAGGGAGCGACTATTGCGGATATCGTGACCGGACGCATATGGCGGATTTCAATCCACGCTCCCACATAGGGAGCGACCGTACACTGCAGCAGATAATCCCGCAGGGCAGATTTCAATCCACCCTCCCACATAGGGAGCGACCGTCGTCTTGTTCAGCAGGTCGTATAGCTTGGTATTTCAATCCACGCTCCCACATAGGGAGCGACGAACGTGATGTTATACGGGTGCGCACTGTTTATATTATTTCAATCCACGCTCCCACATAGGGAGCGACCCGATCTCCTCTGGCTCAAAGTCCGTGATGTTGCTATTTCAATCCACGCTCCCACATAGGGAGCGACCTGTAGCAGAAGTTCGAATTGTTCCCCGTGCCGATTTCAATCCACGCTCCCACATAGGGAGCGACTTCTAAACCGCAGCGCGGACAGCGATCAGCAGGAAATTTCAATCCACGCTCCCACATAGGGAGCGACTGATTCGGCGGGGTTTTGGAACCCAGTATGTATTTAATTTCAATCCACGCTCCCACATAGGGAGCGACCGTTAGGATGCTGTTCGAAGCAATGGGTGCTATATTTCAATCCACGCTCCCACATAGGGAGCGACGAGCTGCCGCAAAGTTCATGGACCAGTTGGAGGCCATTTCAATCCACGCTCCCACATAGGGAGCGACCAGGTCAGCCAGCCGCAACCTGATCGACCAAGTATTTCAATCCACGCTCCCACACAGGGAGCGACCATTTCCCCCGCCCGTGCAATTATCATCCCGACAATTTCAATCCACGCTCCCACACAGGGAGCGACGCTGCCCGATATCCAGAACAATGTACGCATAACCAATTTCAATCCACGCTCCCACACAGGGAGCGACATGCCAGAAATGAAGAAATACGCAAGAAATATGATTTCAATCCACGCTCCCACACAGGGAGCGACCAAAGCAGTGACGGCAGCATACGCGCCGATGATATTTCAATCCACGCTCCCACACAGGGAGCGACGCGGAAGCGGTACTGCGCAAAGAACTTGAGCAGCAAATTTCAATCCACGCTCCCACACAGGGAGCGACCAGGTACGGCGCAGTCATTTTGCTGTACTCATCTGATTTCAATCCACGCTCCCACACAGGGAGCGACGTTTGGTCTTTCGAGTAGCATTCAGCCGATCATAAGGATTTCAATCCACGCTCCCACACAGGGAGCGACCAGCACTGTATTCCCGGTCAGCAGGCTTTTTAAGATTTCAATCCACGCTCCCACACAGGGAGCGACACCGATTTTCGACCAAAAAAAGGATGAAAATCCTTATAACATGCAAAAAATACGCTTAATTCTTAGATGAATAAACAAATCCATCTAAATATCATACAAATAATGTAAGAACTTTGGTGCGAAGGACCCGGGGATTTTATGTGCGCTATACATTCGCACCACAAAGTTGCCCTCCAGATTCTGGTACACAGTTTATTGTACTCTATCCAGCAACAAGCAAGTAATATCTATTTTTTCGAATTATAGTTGCTCACAACCTGTTCGCCTTCGTATTCCTTTTCAAAATATCTCATCTTATAGGATAAGGACCCGAAGCATTCCGGCCTCTTTCTCCCAGCTTGCCTACCGTGATTACCCCTGCAGCGCCTTGCGCACACTGAGGATATATCTGGCCTGATCCAGCGGATTGACGCCCCTGCGGGTGCGCTCGGCTCTGACGTCTGAAGGGCATTCCTCATATCCGGCGAAAAAAGAAGTGAACGTGCTGCGCCCCTTCGTGTAGGAGCTTAAGCTCACAGGATAGTCAAGCGACGTTGCCAGCGGCAGCCGTCCTTCGATAATCATCCGCCCGCCTTGCAGGACAGGCGGCTCGAAGGTGCCGCGCATCTGCACCAGATCGTTCATGACGCGTCCGCCGTTCTCTTCGGGGACAACAATGCGCACCTGAAGAATCGGCTCCAGCAGCTTGGTGCCGATCCGGTACAGCCCGTCCATGATAGCCATTGGCGTAGCCACCGCAAAATCCAGCGGATGGGTATGCCACACATGATGCTCCCCCTCGGTCAGTGTTACCTTGAGGTCTGTAACCTCCCAGCCGTATAAGCCCTGCTGCAATGCTTCCGGCACACGGCGGGCGGTTTCGTTCTGGTATTGCGGCAGCAGATCGGAGCTGCGTACCAGCGATTCATATACCAGACCGCTCCCCGGCGGCCCCGGTTCAATCTTGAACCGCAGAATGGCCCAGCACGGCTTGGGCATCAGGTAGGCGACATAGCCCTCGCCCGTGCGGCTTGGCGTTTCCTTGTAAATGACTGAGGGCTGGCCGAAGGTGACTTTGAGACCGTAACGACTCTCCAGCACACTGTCGAGAATCTCCAGTTGAATCGGGCCCATGACCTTAATATGCAGCTCCCGCTCGTCCTGCAGCCACTGGGTATCCAGCAGCGGATCTTCGTCTGCCAGCTCCTGAAGTGCTCCGATGACCTTGTGATCCTCCATATCCGTGGTCCAATGCACACGCACGGTCAACAGCGGCACAGCCAGCTTCGCCTCCTCAGGAACAGCGTCCGGGCAACCCAGCACATCGCCGATTCTCACCCCGGAAAGGCCGTAAATCACGGCGATATCCCCGGCTTCCAGCGCCCCGACATCCTCCGTGCGCCCGCCTTCGACCTTGCGGATCTGGGTTACCTTGCCCTGCTCCTCCTGCGAATAATTCAAAACCGCATCCCGGTTGCGAATGATGCCATTATACAGGCGGACGAAGGCCATGCGGCCCATGCTTTTGTCACGCTGAATGTTATACACAATGCCGGACACCGGCAATTCCGGGTCTCCTCCGGCACGGGGAAAATAATCCGTCATCGCGTCCAGCAGCGCCGGAATGCCGAGCCCTTTGGCCGCCACGCCATAGATGAGCGGGAATACCGTACCTGCGGCTGCTTTGGCCTTCATCTGGTCTTTCCACATCGTCAAATCCAGCGGAGCGCCGGACATATATAGCTCAAGCAGCTCCTCATCCCGTTCAGCCAACGCTTCCAGCATCTCCGTCCGCGCCGCAGCCTCTGCCTCTTGCTTCCATAAATCCACAGCACCAGTGTACTCCTGCTCCCGGCCAAGCGGCTGCTGAACCGGAATAATATCACCGGACAAGTAAGTACGGGCCTGTGCCAGTACAGCCGCAGGGTCCGCACCGACCCGGTCCATTTTATTCACAAAAATCAGCGTCGGAATCCCCAGCCTGCGCAGCGCATTCCAGATCATCTCGCTCTGGGCCTGCACTCCTTCAACCGCCGACAGAACCAGCACCGCGCAGTCCATCACCCGTAAGGAACGCTCCACCTCGGACAGAAAATCGACATGCCCCGGCGTATCGACCAGGTTCATCTGTACACCTTTCCAGGTAAAAGAGGCCAGCGCCGCCCGCACGGAAATCCCCCGCTGCCGCTCCACTTCCATCGAATCGGTCAACGCCGTTCCGCTGTCCACACTCCCAACCGCCTTAATGCGGCCGCTCTCATATAGAATATGCTCCGTTGTTGTGGTCTTCCCCGCATCGACGTGGGCAAAAATCCCCACATTGATCCGCTCCATCCCCTGCTGCTGAATCATCTATGTTCTCCTGTCGCAAACTAAAATCATGATAATAGCGCTACCATTCTACATTACATTTAATTTGTGCGAATCTGCAACATTTTGCGGCATTCCGCCATCTAAGAGGATAAGAGGTGAGGCACAATGAAGAAGAAATCTTTCCAGACGAGCGCGAAAAAAATAACTCTGGCGTGCGGTATTCTGGCAGCAAGTATGTCTTTTGGAGTATCTGCTTTTGCTTTTACCGATTTAAAGGGCAATCCTGCCGAGTCAAAAATTAACGAATTGCATCAAAAAGGAGTTATAAATGGAGTGACCAGCGATAGATTTGCCCCAAAATCGAAGCTTACGTTTGCTCAAGGCATCCAGTTTATCGTCAGCGGACTACAGTTGTCCCCGCAGGCATCTGACGGCGGCAGCTCAAATGCAGCAAGCAGTTATTTTGACAAAGTGAAGGATAAAGCGTGGTATGCCCCCGCCTTCCTGACTGCGAAGCAAAACGGCTTGTCTCTGGACAAGACTGTCGATCCGAATGCTGTGATGACACGTATCCAGTTCGCGCATTTGCTGACTCAGGCTTTGCAGAGCAAGGGGAATTTCCCGGTAACGATGATGTACGCCAACATCTCAGATGGCAGTAAGCTGGCTACAGCGGAAATGAACAGCCTGCAGATTCTGGTGAACACACATTTGGTGACGCTGGAGAAAAATAACACCTTCCGCCCCAATGATGCCGTTACCCGCGCTGAAGCCGCGGTTTGGATTTACGATGCTGTAAAATTTGCTGCAACAGTAATTCAACCGGATGACAGCAGCACCGCTCCGTCCTATGCTTACGAGGCTGCAGTCACTCTCGAAAAAGCTGGCGACGGCGTAAACAAAGCTACACTGACCGTAAGCAATCTGCCTAATCCCGGTTATGGACTCTCCATCGAACGGATTGAGTTCGGCAAGAACAAAACAGCGGTCATTTATTTCACCGTAACCAAACCTGCCCCCGGCCAAATGTACCCGCAGGTCATCTCCCAAGCCACCGCAGTAACGTATCTGCCGGAAGGCTATACGGCAGTATCCAAGTCTTTGTCCACCACCACATCACCGCCTGCTTCCAGCGGGATATAAGCCGCGATTGAAATAACGGGAAATTAACAGCCCTTTCGCTTCCTAACCGGAAGCCGGAAGGGCATTATTCATTTTCGGCAACATTTCCCATGACTTATGAGTATTTATTTTACCGATTGACAATTTATGCCTCCCGGTGATACCTTTCAAAGGAAAAAACAAATCTGAGATGACAATACATACACTACTTTTGGAGGACAACCATGTATAAACAAACTTTGACAAGCTTAGTAATAATCATTATGCTTCTCGGCTCTATCCTTGCTCCCACTGCTCATGCTGAAACTAGGTATACCGACATAAATGAAGAGAAGTATGCATGGGCTATGCAGTCCATCAATTTTATGGATGATAATGACATACTCAAGGGGTATCCGGACGGAACGTTTAGACCTGAAGGAACGGTTACCAAAGCGGAGTTTACGGTCATGGTTTACCGTCTTTTCGATAAGTACAGACCAAACCTGAAGGCAACAGGTTATGAGAAGATTCTCGGCTACCCTGATGTTCCGAAGAATTATTGGGCTTATAAGGAGATATCTGCGATCTACGACTATACCTTTAATTGGGGCGGAGCGATTTCAGTAAACGACTCGGGGAAGTTTATTTTTAAGCCAGAGGCACGAATTACCCGTCTTTCCCTCACGAATATGCTATACTCCTTTTTCGATCAAGAGCTAATCACAGAAATGAGCGGCGACGAAAAATTCAAATCATTGAAAGGGCTCAAGGATATCCCGGTCAAACAATTTACTAATGAAAAAGATTTTGAACAGTATAGAAGTACGGATGGACGTTACAGTGCTTCTACCGGGGCTGCAACGAATACGAATGAAAAGGTGTTCCCAATCCTTTTTAATGTTGAAAAAGACGGGGTCCGCTACATGAATGACGATGTTTCATCAGTACAGGCATCTGCCATTGCAAGTATGCAATCTCAGGGGATCATCACCGCCAATGCCAATGGTTATTTCAGACCCCTTGCACCAATTACAAGAGCCGAGATGGTAACCATCCTGGACCGAATCTACCTTCTGCTGGATAAGAAAGAAGTACTCCAGAAATACAGTACTAAGTAAAGCAGTTAACGGTAGGGCTTTTACTAACCCCGTTCGGCTTCACCCCGGAGATGACGCCCATGCCGGGCGCACTCCAAAAAGACCGTGCTTCCTATGGGGGCGCGGCCTTTTTACGTGTCCTACGGAATTTAGGAGCCTTTTCAATACCTCTTCTCCATATCCCTGACTCTTTGATATTGCTTGGTTGAATCAGCGAAGATTCTTGCTGACAAGCGGCACAAAATATCTTCGGTATTAAAGAGTAATTTGTCAACGTCAGATGACTTTAGAGACTGAATGTGAGGTAGTTCTTCTAGTTCCGCCAGAGATTGCATCGTCCCCCGGAAAATAATGATGTCAAGGCCGGAATTAGAATCAGTATGCAATAACTCTAACTGCTCCAACATTGATAAACCATTTATAGCGCAAAATTCGTTATGCTCCCATGCATATAATGCTCTAATGAGCTCACTCAGCGCCCAATCACATAAAATGAAGCAAATCTTGAATTGATAGTGACTACGCAGCATCCAGGCTAATCGCATGTGGTAATAAGCAGAAATATGGCAGTCATTAATGTAGCCAGAAATTTTATTGTTTTTTCTACCGTCCATAACTGAAGATAGACGTTTGTCCAAATCGGAGTTTAAAGAGGCGTGATCCATGTTCAACTCTCCTTATGAAAAATAAGCACTGAATGAATCTAGAACAAAAAAAAGTATATTATTCCTTACAATAGGTAATAATCATATATTGAATATTACTATATAGTAGTTTTTATTTCAATAAACATATTATCAGTAAGTTAAATATAGATACACCTTTGTCTAGACTTATAAGGAGAGAGAGGTGTAATCATGTCCGATATTCTAAAATTAGTTGGTTCACGTATTAGAGATATTCGTAAATTAAGGGGACTTTCCCAAGAATCACTTGCTGAAAAAGCAGGCTTTAACTCAAGCTATATTGGCTTTATCGAGCGAGCAGAACGGAATATCTCTTTGAAAAATATAGAAAAAATAGCCAATGCATTGGAGGTTGGAGTTCATCAACTCTTCACATATGTTCAAGTGGATGGGGAATTTACAGATTCAGAAAAGCACCTTAAAGAGATCACACATATGTTAAGACGGCGTGACTCTAAGGATACTGAAATGGCCAAAAATATACTTATAGAAATATTTAAGCGTTATGAATAGAAATTCAGCTAATGTTGATTAACTTAAAGTTTATATAAAATAACAAAACCAGTCCGATACCTCAGTGTTGGACTGGTTTTGTTATTAAAGTACCTCAGGATACGCTCCTTCGGAGGGACCTTTTCAGCCCACTCACTTCGTCACGATGAGCGACAAGCCAGAGCTTTGACTCATACGTCTTTATCTTGCGTTTCAATCCACGCTCCCACACGGGGAATTACTCTGTAACCATCCTCGATCGAATCTACCTTCTGCTTCTGCAGCAAGGGTGCGAACCTCCCAGGGATTTCATGTTTTGCTCTATAGTGGATTTTCTCCAACTAATTTAATGAATTTCGTTCGTTTCAGCAATTTAGGTGGAATGTATGCGCTTAATTTATCGGAATACGGCAAAACTAGCCCTAATCCGCACGCTACAAAAATATTAGTTTTACTTTTTCCACTTAAATCTCACGATACAGCTTATATGGTCGAATTAGTGTTACTTTTTCCACCTAATCCCCACGAAGCCGAATGTGCTTAGTCTTAAGTGCAGCCAATTGAGCAGCACACATAAAAAACGGACACAGCCACTGGAATCAGCCAGCGGTGCGTCCGTCTTCTGTTCTTTTACGGCGTCCACTGGTCATGGACAATGCCTACGAGAGCGCGGTCCTGCCCGATCCGTTCAAAAACGAGCCGCAGGCTGCGCCAGTCCATGCCTTCAGCGGAAGGATCGACGCCGGAGATGTGATATTCGACGAAGTCGTAGCCGTCTCTGGGGTAGACTTCATTGATATTGTTGACTGTCGTTCCTTGCCCCAGCCCCTTGTTCAGAGCCTTTTCCGCATCATTAAAAAAATCGGCATCATATACAAACTGTTTGTAGTATTCAGCAAATGTCAGCTTTATGGCCTCGCCTGAACCGGCATATTGGCCCCATACGTACTGTTTAGGATTTTGCATCAGACCTTTCAGCTCATCGGCGGTAAATACCGGATCTGTTGTGGTGTCAACATAGGCATAGGGTGAAAATCGGATCCCTTTGTCCCTATGCACCCAGGATGCGAGTGTATCCATGTTACCGTTCTTGAGCGCCCGCATCACTGTGGTTGCCGCTTCCAGAGCTGTAGGTGGTGCCCCTTCATCCGGCGCTTCCTGTGGCTCCGCCTCCGGCGGTGGACTTTCTGCCGGTTCTGACGGAGCTGGCGACGAACTTGGTGATGGCTTAACTTCAGCTTGCCCCTGCGTCTGTTCTGGTGTAAGCGTTGCTTCCGGTGCCGCATCAGGTGCTGAGTTGCAGGCCGCAAGGACCAGCATGACAGCTACAAGGGCGGAACGCTCGAATGCTTTTGCAACAGTCAAGTAAATCCTCCTCCTCTCCCTATACTCCCTTGCTTAGACGCTGTAAATCTGTGTAAGGTTGCAGATTATGGCAAATAACTGGAATTTGCGAATTCCCTGACAGCAGTGAGAGAATCCGTTATACTTTTGTTCAGATGCACAACTGTATATGAATTGCTAAAGGAGGACCTTGATTTGGTTCAGCTATCCGAGAGTCAGGCCCAGGAAATTGTGGATAAAATGATGATGGACATTCCTTACAATATTAATATCATGAATGCAGACGGCATCATTATCGGCAGCGGCCGAAAGGAACGGGTAGGCACGGTTCATCCGGGAGCGGTCAAGGCACTGTCCACGGGCAAAAGGGTTGAGGTCCGGGAGGACAGCCGCTTCGAGAAAAAAGGCACCAATGAGCCGATTGTCATCGGCCACACCCGTGTCGGGGTGATCGGCATTTCCGGGAATCCGGACGAGGTCCGCCCCTTCTGCAATATTGTAAGAACCACCGTAAGCCTGCTGATTGAGCAGCGCAACAGCCTGGAGCATCAGGCCCATGAAGCCAGCCGCAAAAAAGCTTTGCTGGAGCTGCTGCTGAACCATCAGGGGACATACTCCCAAAAGCTGAGAAAAGAAGCCGCACCCTATCAAATCGACCTGCTTCTAAAAAGCATCGTGCTGTATATCAAGCATTTCAGCGCCGAAGAGGACGCGGACAAGCTGCTGCTGCGTTATCCCAGCTTCGCTATTGATGAAGACACGCATCTGCTGATTATTCAAAATACAGGCGACCCCGGGCCGCTGATCCGCCAGCTTTTGCAGAACCGGCCCCGGGTACTGATCGCAGTAGGCAGGCAGGAGGCCAGTATCTCCGAAAGCTACCGCCAGGCCAAATCGTCCATGAATGTCCTGCTGGCGCTGAAGCCGGCTTCACAGGTTGCAGCTTTTGGAGAATCAGAGTTTCTGGTAAAGCTGAGCCACGCCAATCTGACGAGCAACCAGAGCAGCACCGCCAAGCTGGAGGATGCCGTGGATATGATTGAGACGCTTAGAAGCTTCATTAATCATAATTGCAGTGTCTCCCACACCGCCGACGACCTGAATATTCACCGCAATACGCTGCAATACCGCCTGAAGCGGATTCAGACCCTCACCGGCAAAGATCCTCGCAATCTGCTGCAGCTTTTCGAGCTGACGCACGGCTTGCTGGCGCTTTACAAGTGATGATGCCAGCAGAACGGGCGAATTAAGGCGAGTGGATATGCGTCTTCCGGGCTAATGGATATCCTCATCTCGAACATCCAATAATATACATGGCAGCCCCATATAAGAAGCGGCCCTGAGAAAATGCTCCCGGGCCGCTTCTTATGCTCTATTCGCTTAGCTTCAGAATGCGCGCAATATTCTCACAGGTCCGCTCAACGTTCTGCGGTCCCTCAACCAGCAGCTTCTCCAGGTCAGAAGCCCCTGGAACGATGCCAAAGATCGCCGTAAAGCCCTCCTCATACAGGACGTCAATTCCCGCACCGATGTAACCGGCGATGGCAATGACCTTTTGTCCGCTGGCTTTGGCAGCGCGGGCGACACCGTAGGGCGTCTTCCCGAACTTCGTCTGGAAGTCAATGCCGCCTTCGCCGGTGAACACCATATCAGCGCCTGCCAGCTTTTCCTTCAGGCCGGTATTTTCGATCACAATCTCGATTCCCTTCTGCAGCACCGCCTGCGTAAAGATCAAAAGCCCCGCGCCCAAGCCTCCGGCGGCACCCGCACCAGGCAATTCAGATACATCCTTGTGAAGCTGCTGCTTCACGATCCCTGCATAATGGGCAAGATTATCGTCCAGCTTTTGCACCATCTCCGGCGTTGCCCCTTTTTGCGGGCCGAACACCCGAGAAGCTCCCTGCTCTCCGCACAGCGGGTTCGTCACATCGCAGGCCACAACCATTTGCACATGCTGCAGGCGTTCGTCCAGCGAAGAAACGTCTATCCGGGCCAGTCTGTCCAGGCTGCCGCCGCCACGGGGAAGCTCCGCTCCCGCCTCATCCAGAAATCTGGCTCCAAGCGCTTCGGCCATGCCTGTGCCGCCGTCATTCGTCGCACTGCCGCCGATGCCGATAATAATCTTGCGGATGCCCCTATCTAGACATTCCCGGATCAATTCTCCGGTGCCGTATGTTGTTGTAATCAGGGGGTTCCGGGTTTCCTTGGTCACCAGATGGATGCCGCTTGCGGAAGCCATCTCAATCGCCGCAGTCTGCCCGCCGCCAAGAATGCCGTATGTCGCGGTAATCTTTTGTCCGAGCGGTCCGGTCACCTCTTTATAATGAATCTCTCCACCTGAAGCATCGACCAGCGACTGTACGGTTCCCTCCCCGCCATCAGCCATCGGCACATGAATGTAGTTAGCCGCCGGATAGACCTTTCGCAGTCCTTTTTCCATCGCAATACACACTTCTTTGGCAGTCATGCTCTCTTTAAAGGAGTCCGGTGCCAGTACAAATGTTTTCTCTTTCTCTCTCATATCCTCACCCCATACCAAATGTTAGAACCAAGCCCTATAAATCTTGAATCCTATAACAAAAAACCGTATATGATCGTCGCGGCAACCGCCATCGTTCCGCCTACAATTGCTTCATAAGGGATCAGCCCCATCCGCTGCTTGATCGACATTTTCATGCTATCCGCTGTGACATGGAAGTAATTGCCCTGCGGCAGAGAGTCGATAACGGTTGCCCCGGTGTGCACCATGACTGCTGCGGCAAGCGGCGCCGTGCCCATATTCAGAATCGCTTGTCCAAACGAACCTGTCGCCAAAATAACGCCTGTCGAGGTAGAGCCGGTTGCCGCCGCCATCAGAATACCGGAAATCGGTGCCAGGAAGGTTCCCGAAATCCCCGCCGCCTGAATCAGGCTGACGATCTGGGTGGACAAGTCGGAAGCGGCAATCAGTCCGGCAATTCCGCCCGCGCCGAGCAGAATCAGCACTGTCGCCGTCATTTTATTCAGACCGGATGAGGTGAACGCCAGAATTTTATTCCCCTGCCCCATAGCCAAGAGACCAATAATGCCGGCCAGCGGCAGAATATACAGCGCATCGACCTTGATGCTGGACAGAACCTCAATTCCCGTGAACGAACCAATCGGGTTGATCATCAGCAGGATGACGGCAACCAGCGGTGCCACGATAGCCTTGCCGAGCGGAGGATATTTGGAGGTGTCGATTTCGTTGTATACTGCTTCCTCGTCAAGCACCTTCACACCTTTATTTTTCAGAAGAGAAGCTACGATAACGGTTACAATCAGTCCGCACACCGCCGGAATGAAGCCGGCCAGCATCACATGGCTCAGATCGAGATCGAACCCCCGCGCTGCCGCAATCGTGTTGGGATTGGGCGAGATGATATTCCCCGCCTTCCCGCCGCCGGAGAGTGCCAGCAGCAGCGCTGTTTTTGAAATTCCCATTTTGTTGCCTACAGATAAAGCGATTGGCGCCACTATCAGAACGGCCACCGGTATAAATACGCCGACCGCTGTAATAATCATCGTGGCCAGGGCAAGCGCAAGAATGGCTTTGCTGCCGCCGAATTTTTTTACGATGGCCTGGGCTATCGTCTCAGCCGCCCCCGATTCCATCATCACCCCGGCGAGTACACCGGCGGCAAGCACGCGCAGGACCGTGCCCATGACACTTTGCGTACCGCTTACAAGTATGCTGACCGTCTGTTCCAGATTGGCCCCGCCAATCAGCGCACCTACGATGGCTCCCAGGAATAACGCGTAGACCGGATTCAGCTTTCTCAGGATCAGAATGATCGCAAGCGCCAGTCCCGCCAATGCCCCGTACAACCTATTGTTAACCCTTCCATTGTACAGCCCCCTATAGCTCTTGTTGAACACGCTTTCAGTATAAAGGCTGCCCTATATAAAAAATATTGATGATCGGACGAAATGCATTGTGCACTTGACCAATTAGAAACGGCTTTGCCCTATATTTCAAAAGAAAACCTCCCGCTAATACAGCTTCAGGCTGTGATTAAACGGGAGGCTTGTTATCGTTGTATTGACCAGAATGCGCTAGTTGGAGGCTTACTTAAGCTCGACGTAATATCTGGCTTCTTCACTTGCGGTCTGAAATCCGGCAGAAGTATAGAGGGTCAGCGCAGAGTCATTGTCCGTCCGGGCTACCAGCGATGCAGTGCCGAGCCCATGTCCCTGCAAATATTTCAAGGCTTCAGCAAGCAAAAAGCTGGCAATGCCGCGTCTTCTCCAGGCTTCCCTGACGAACACATCCTCTATAACCCCGCCCTCGTCCTCCTGCCAGACCATCACACTCCCGACAACCGTCCCTGCTGCATCGCGGGCAATCATCGCAGTCCACAGCGGATGCTCCCGATACTCGGCAAGCCGCTCCACTCCAAGCGGAGCATCCGGCCACACCTCGGATTCCAGCTTCAAATACAGGTCCTGCTCCTCGCGGGTCTCCATACTCCAATGTATGCAGTTCAGGCCTTCAGCAAGAGCCTGCTCCGCAATAGGCTCCGACAAGTCCCGCTCCATGCTGTACAGATTGTGCAGTGGCCGATACCCCCGCTCTTGAAAGTACCGGTGGTAACCTGTCTCCGCCGCATAATTCCCCACACATAACAATGTGCTGTGACTGTCCGGCAAGGTTATCTTCATTTCACAGGCCCGGGCGAGCAGCAGGCTATAGACCCCATCCAGCAACGCCGTATCCTCTTCCCTGCCGGGTGCAGCTTTCAGATTGATGAACAGCTTATGCTTGCACTCCGGCGCATTTGCCTCTGGAATAATATTGAACACCTCAACCTGGCCTTTGGCGACCATCTGCTTGCCTTCAAAAGCGCAAAACACATTCACCCAATTCGCTTCTTCGCCCACCCACCAAAAGATCGCCTGCCCGCTTGAAGTCACCGCATTATAAAACTCCCCAAGCGCCGGCATGTCCGCCTGCTCAAAATTCCGAATAACCATTTCACTCAATAGTCGGTACCCACCTATCTATATTTTTCCAAATCATAGCATGAGTGAGCGAAGCTCAGGTAGATGAAAAATGATTATAACTATTTAGTACATCAAGTAGGCTGGCAGCGTGCAGAAGAAAATTGACCGTTGGGGATTTCAGCAACGGCGTTTCTGCCGTTGCTTCTGCACAAATTACCCACGCTCCCTTCAACAACGGCGTTTCTGCCGCTACTTCCGCGCAAACTAACCACGCTCCCTACAACAACGGCGTTTCTGCCGTTGCTTCCGCACGAATTACCCAAGGTCCCTACAACAACGGCGTTTCTGCCGCTACTTCCGCGCAAACTAACCACGATCCTTACAACAACGGCGTTTCTGCCGCTACTTTCGCGCAAACTAACCACGGTCCTCCAACAACGGCGTTTCTGCTGCTACTTCCGCGCAAATTACCCAAGGTCCCTACAACAACGGCGTTTCTGCCGCTACTTCCGCGCAAACTAACCACGATCCCTCCAGCAACGGCGTTTCTGCCGCTACTTCCGTGCAAACTAACCACGATCCCTACAACAACGGCGTTTCTGCTGTTGCTTCCGCGCAAACTAACCACGCTCCCTACAACAACGGCGTTTCTGCCGCTACTTTCACACAAACTAACCACGGTCCCTACAACAACGGCGTTTCTGCCGTTGCTTCCGCGCAAACTAACCACGCTCCCTCCAAACAACGGCGTTTCTGCCGCTACTCCGCGCAAACTAACCACGGTCTCTCCAACAACGGCATTTGTGCAGTTAGTATCTAAGTAAGTCGGCTACTAGTAGCGCGTCAGATTTAGAATGGTGGAGTAGGGGCGTCGGATGCCCGAAGGACGGAAGGTGTGGAGCGATCCTCCCTCAGGTGTCCCCTTCCCAGAGGGGATTCGTTATTAAATTGATGTTTGTCTCGGCGTTACGGACTGTGGTGCGCTTAATTCGAGTGAGAGTCACGGCTTAGGTAAGTTACGGACACCACAGGCCTTATGATCGAATATTTCGCGCCTAAACGTTCCTTGGAGAGACCCTAAGCGCCTGTCGGTCCGTTAAGCCGCAACAAGTGGCGTTTTCTTGAAAATAACGGCTCTCAGGTCCGCAAGGAGCCGGCTTCGCTGCTGCGGTTTCTCTTCACTAACCCCTGAGGGTATGACCTCACCCACAGATTTAGCTCCGATGGTGGACTCGCACATACCTTTTCTACAATAAAACGAAAAGTATCTTTTTCCTCAACAAAAAGCCATCTGCCAGGTCTTCCCGGCAGATGGCTCCGTTTCATGTACTACTCGCGCGGCTGGCGCATGGTCAGGCTGACCCGGCCTTTCTTGAGGTCAACGCCCAGCACCCAGACGGTAACGTTGTCTCCTACAGAGACAACGTCCATCGGATGCTTCACGAAGCTGCCGCTGAGCTGGGAAATGTGCACCAGCCCGTCGTTCTTGATGCCGATATCGACGAAGGCGCCGAAATCAATTACATTCCGTACGGTTCCCTGCATCTCCATGCCGGGAACCAGGTCCTCGATCTTCAGCACATCTGTGCGGAAGATCGGCTGCGGCAGCTCCTCGCGCGGATCGCGGCCCGGACGCTGCAGGCTCTCCAGGATGTCGCGCAGCGTAGGCACGCCGACCTCCAGCTTCACAGCCAGCTCGGCGGCGTCCTGCGCCTGAAGCTGCTGGGCCACCTCCCTGCTGCCAAGCGCAGCGACATCCAGCCCCAGCTCAAGGAACAGGCGGTCCACCACCGGATAGGATTCCGGGTGGATCGGCGTCCGGTCCAGCGTATTGTTGCCGCCCGGGATGCGCAGGAAGCCGATGCACTGCTCGTAGGATTTGGCGCCCAGGCGCGGCACCTTCTGCAACTGCTTGCGCGTGGTGAACTTGCCGTTCTCCTCGCGGAACTTGACGATATTCTTGGCAATCGTCGCATTGACCCCGGCAACATAAGACAGCAGGGATGCTGATGCTGTATTCACGTCAACGCCAACATGGTTGACCGCCGACTCTACGACACCCTTAAGACTCTCCTCCAGATGCTTCTGGGACACGTCATGCTGATACTGCCCGACCCCAATCGCCTTCGGGTCGATCTTCACCAGCTCCGCGAGCGGGTCCTGCACGCGGCGGGCGATGGAGGCGGCGCTGCGCTCCGCCACATCCAGGTCCGGGAACTCCTCCTGCGCCAGCTTGGAGGCGGAATACACACTGGCTCCGGCCTCATTGACAATGAGGTACGCCAGGCCCGGGTCGCCGATCTCTGCGATGACCTCGGCGGTGAACTGCTCCGTCTCCCGCGAGCCGGTGCCGTTGCCAATGACAATGAGCTGGATGCCATACTTGGCAATCAGCTCTTTGAACTTCGCCGCCGCCTCACGCTTCTTGTTGTTCGGCGGCGTCGGGTAAGTGACCGCCACCTCCAGCAGCTTGCCGGTGTCGTCCACCACGGCCAGCTTGCAGCCGGTGCGGTAGGCCGGGTCGACGCCAAGGACGCTCCGACCCTTCACCGGCGGCTGCAGCAGCAGGCTGCGCAGATTTCCGGAGAAGATGGAAATCGCTTGCGTCTCCCCCTTTTCCGTCATCTCCCCGCGCACCTCGCGCTCCACGGAAGGCGCGATCAGCCGCTTGTAGGCATCCCCGGTCACATCTTCCAGCAGCTCTTTGACCGGAGATGGACCCTTAACCAGCTTCCGCAGGATAAAGGCGTGAATCTTATCGGCAGTCACCTCTATGCCGACCTTCAGCACATTCTCCCGCTCGCCGCGGTTGATGGCAAGAATGCGGTGCGGCGGCATTTTATGTACCGGTTCACGGTAATTATAGTAGTTCTCGTAGACGCTCTCCTGCTCCGTATCCTTGGCTTCCGAGACCAGCACGCCTTGGCTGGCTGTATACTGGCGGACCCAGGAGCGGATCACAGGATCATCGGCAATATTCTCGGCGATGATATCCATCGCGCCTTGAAGCGCCAGCTCTGCGCTCTCAACACCTTTGTCCGCATCCACATATTTTGCCGCTTCCTGAAGCGGCTCCCCCTGACGGCGCTGCTCCATCACCCAATCCGCAAGCGGCTCCAGACCCTTCTCCTTGGCAACACTGGCGCGTGTCTTGCGTTTCTGGCGGAACGGACGGTACAAGTCCTCCACTTCCTGGAGCTTCACCGCCTTCAGAATCTGCTCCTGCAGCTCCTTCGTCAGCTTGCCCTGCTCCTCAATGCTGCGGAGCACATCCTTCTTGCGGTCGCCCAAATTGCGCAGATAGCCTAACCGCTCTTCAATATCGCGCAGCCTATTCTCATCCAGCTCACCGGTCATTTCTTTGCGGTACCGGGCGATGAAGGGAATCGTGTTCCCCTCATCCAACAGCCCTACCGTTGTCCGCACCTGCTTCAGGCTGATCCCAAGCTCCTTGGCTATTGCCTGGATGATCGTTTCCTGCTCCTGCCGGGCCAGCGCTTCCTCAGCGGCCTTATCTGCTTGATTCGTATCCACCGTCAATGCAATCCCTCTTTCCGTACACAATCTGTGTTCAAATAATCCCTACCTGAAATAGTATCACAGATTGACCCGTCACCAAAGTCCGCGCAGGTACAGCCGTTTAACCCTTCATCTGCACACCCGAACGGCCCATCCGTTTTCTTGAGCCCAGCGACATCAGGAAGCAGATGACGAGAACAATTGCCGCGATCACATAAGGGAAATTGACATCCAGGTCGAACAGGACCCCGGCAACGATAGGCCCCGCAATATTGCCGAGACTGGTATATGCGGAGTTCATTCCCATAACGAAGCCCTGTTGTGATTCATCGGCCAGCTTCGAGAGCTGGGTACCGACAGCGGGACGCAGAATATCCATGGACAAGAACACAATGAAGGTCACGGTGACGATAGCCCAGTAGCCATGCACAAGCAATGTCAGGAAGATGAACAGGCCCGAGACAAGCAGAGATACCGAGATCACCCTATTCTCACCGAAACGCTTCAGAATCCAACTGAAAGCCGTAATCTGAATCACTGCTCCCGAAATCGAGCCAAAGGTCAGGACAAAAGCAATATCCTTCGGACTGAACCCAAACTTGTGATCCACAAACAAGCCGAATACTGTTTCATAGTTAGCAAGCCCAAAGGACAGCACAAAAACAATCAAGAGTCCGAAGAAATAAGGCTCACGGTAAGAACGCATAAGCTGAGCGCCAAGGCTTTCCTTATTTTCCTGACTGGACCTCGCCGTGGCAAGCTGTGCATTTGAGCGCGATTCAGGCAATACGATCACAGACACCACGGCAACAAGCGCCGCTACTGCGGCGGCGGTGAAGAACGGAACACGAATGCCAAGCTCAGCCAGATACCCGCCGATTCCCGGTCCGATAATAAATCCGGTAGTAATCGCCGCGTTGATCAGCCCCATGCCTTTGGCCCGTTCCTCCATAGAAGTCGTATCCGCTACATATGCCATGACCGCAGGCATAATCATTGCCGCTCCGACACCGCCGAGCATTCTGGCGGCAAACAGCATCCAGGTGGAATGAGCCAGACCAAACAGCAGCTCCGACAGTGCAAATACAACCAGCCCGCCGACAATGATTTTCTTACGGCCCATCTTATCGGACAGCCCGCCCGCAAAAGGGGAGACGATCAATTGGGTCAGCGAGAAGGCTGCCACCAGCAGACCGACGACACTGCCTCCGATATGCAGCTCATTCATATAAGTAGGCATAATCGGAACAACCAGTCCGATACCCGTAAACGTCAGAAAAATATTCAGCATAAGGAGCAGCATCGCGCCCCTGTTTCTAAGAAGTAAAGTCATTTGTATAACCCTCCGTATTTCAAAACTAATTCTTTATACATCTGTAAGACCGACCATCCGGTCTAATTACACACAGCAAGCAGAAGCACCGGCACCCTCTGTGAAAAGAACAGCGCCGCTCATCTGCATAAGCTTGATATACTGAAATGCTCTACCGGGCACGTATGCCCTGCAGCAGCAGTCCTATTGCTTCCCGGTAATAATTCATGATTTCCTCAGGCCCTTTGTCAATGGACATAATCTCGCAGATTCTGCCGACCCCGTCCAGCAGGCCGACCACCACAATGAGATAATTGTTCAGGTTACCCTTGATCAGATACCCGGAATCCATACTCTCCTGCAGAAGATCGCGGCAAGCTTTCGAGGCGGATTCATGGAGCCGCGCAAGACGCTCATACACCTCAGCGGAATGGGTTCTGGATCTCGAATATTCCTCAAGCGCCTGAATCAGCGGATTCTGGTAATCATTCGCGTAGTGTTCCCCAAGTGCATAGAATCGCTCCTCGTCGCCGCTGGTGAGACTTTTCTTCTGTTCCCACTCCGAGAGCCAGTGCACCAAATCCTCTTCCATCACATACAGAAACAGCTCATCCTTGCTGGGAAAATGGTGGTATAGGCTCCCTTTGCTGACCTTGGCCGCCGAACAGACCTCGTTCATCGTTACCGCTCCGTAGCCCTTCTGTACAAAAAGCTGCGAAGCCTTCTGTACAATTCGTTTCTTCGTTTCTTCTCCGTCAGAACGTCCTTTTATCATGACCGCCCCCTTCTAAACCGACCGACCGGTCTAATTATAGCATGGCTATTGCTTAAATTCCAATTGATTGTTATACCAGTTGAACTATAGATTTTCATACTAGGTCTGGTCGTAACTGCGGGGAATGTTTGGACTTCCGGCCGCTGCCCGTCTGCAGATTTCTTGATTGTTACCGCTCTTCGCGGTGAAAATCCGCAGACAGCTTATGCTTACGATGCCAGCTTTCCTACGGAAAACTCTCAGGCGGTCGCTACCGTTCCTACAGTTCCAAACTTCCCCTCCGTCCCTTCGGCCCTTTTTATATTTTCTTTAGTTCAACTGATATAGACTTTCCAGGTCTGTTCCACTCAAAGAGGCACACCGGCTTATCCGGTGTGCCTCTTATTACACGATCTGTGATCTATAGTCTGCCTGGCTCAAAAATCAATCAGACCCAGACTGATTTGCAGCGAATCATCCACCAGCTTCATCGTTTCATCATCCAGGTGGGTGATCTTATCCGTTAAGCGTTGTTTGTCAATGGTCCGAACCTGCTCCAGCAGGATGACGGAGTCCCGGTCAAAGCCGTGGGCAGCCGCATCAATCTCCACATGCGTGGGCAGTTTAGCCTTCTGAATCTGGGCAGTGATGGCTGCCACAATTACCGTCGGGCTGAAGCGATTGCCAATGTCGTTCTGAATGACCAGTACCGGCCGTACTCCGCCCTGTTCTGAACCCACCACCGGCGAAAGATCGGCAAAAAAAACGTCGCCGCGTTTTACGATCAATATCTACACCCCGCTTACTAAGCGGCCAAGAGTGCTGTCTGCATCTTCCTCCGCGAGAAAAGCCTCGCATGCCATGGTCAAATTAATCTTAGCCATTTCCATGTAGCCACGCTGCATCGACTCCCGGATGGTGCGTTTTCTCCGTTCGCTTAAGTACAGCTTCATGGCCTGCCTGATCAATTCACTCCGGTTGGAGTTCTCTAATTGGACGATTCCATCCACTTCCTGCAAGAGATGATCGGGCAAGCTGATCATGATTCTTTTGGTGTTCTGCAAATTGGCCACCTTCTCTTCCACCCCCACAAACCTTCTACCCTTGTGTTCCAGTGTTGCATTATACAAGGAATTTTATACAAAGAATATATGCCGCCAGTATATCAAGTATGCTGCATCCCATTATAAACTAGAAATGGCGGTTCGTATAGACCATAAGTCACATAGCCTATACGGTATTATCCTCCTATTCAATTCCTGCACAAGTCACACGGCACGGGGATTAGGCCTGCAGCAACGGATTCACCAGGCTTGAAGCAGCACCTTCGCGCACATACACGCGGGGTACACGGTGAGCCAGCATACAGATTACCTCATAGTGGATCGTTCCAAGATGGAGAGCCAGTTCATCTGCCGTGATGGACACGGAGCCTTGGCGGCCGATGAGTACAACCTCTTCGCCAGCTTTGATTTGTTCCGCTTCTTCAGCGAAAGATTCGAGCGTTACCATACACTGGTCCATGCAGATGGTTCCGACGACAGGAACGCGGCGTCCGCGTATTAACACCTCCGCTTTGCCCGTTAGCATGCGGGAATATCCGTCAGCGTACCCCACAGGAAGCGTTGCAATGATCTCTTCCCTGTCTGTGAAGTACCGGGTGCCGTAGCTGATGCCGGAGCCCGGCGGCAGGGTTTTGACATAAACTACCTGCGTCTTCAGCTTCATTACCGGGTGTAAATTCACCAGCTCGCGGTTCACCTCCGTTGAGGGATACAAACCGTACAAGCTTATGCCTACACGCACCATATTGCTGGATAGAAAAGGTGTATCAATGGCCGTAGCGCTATTGCCCGTATGTATGATCGGGATTTCTATATTTCTGTCCCGAAGCGTTTCGGCCACGCTCATGAACCGTCGGTACTGCATCAGTGTATAGCTTTTGTCTTCTTCGTCTGCTTTGGCAAAATGTGTGAACATGCCCTCCAGCTCCGCCTGCGCTACAGAATGCACTTCTTCGATGAAATCGGGAGCGTCAGCCGGAAAAAGCCCCAGCCGTCCCATCCCGCTGTCAATCTTGATGTGCACCTTCAGCCGGTGCTCCGGATCAACAGGAAGCTGCCTTACCGCCTCCAGCACCTCCGGTGTGAACAGTGTCACGGTTACATGGTTCTTCCAGGCAGCGGCTATCCCTTCCGGGGAGGTGTAGCCCAGCACCAGAATAGGAATTAGTATTCCCGCCTGACGCAGCTCCAATGCCTCATCCAAAAAAGCGACACTTACATAATCCGCCCCGAGCCGTTCCAGCTCCCGGGCCACCTCCACTGCTCCGTGGCCGTACGCATTTGCTTTGACGCATCCCATGAACTTGGTCTCCGCCGGCAATACCGAACGAAAGGCCTCGTAATTGGCACGCAGATCATCGAGATTAATCTCGGCTACTGTGGGTCGATAGCTTACTTGCACTTCCGAGTCACCTTCTAACATTGTAGTAAATCATCTCTGCGGCATCTTATAGATCTGATGTCTTACTGTCAATGGTAATGCTAATGGAAGGCGACTGTCAATGTGAGCGGGCTATCCTGCTGCTGATCCTCCAAAGGTACCTTATGGAGCATATTCTCCCTTTTATTTAGCAAAACGGATACTGCATGTAGAGGAAAGGCTCCCACTATGCGCAGTATCCGCCTACTGATATTTACTTACCCGATTGTTCCTCCATAGAAGCGGCAATTTGCATCATTTCGTTCACAGGAAGATTTGCGCTCGTAATCCGGTACTCTACACCATCGCTCATCCAGGTCAGCGTCTGCTGCTCGTCGCCGGTCAGAACCCCTGCGGTGAATCCAAGATCAATAAGTGTCCCCGGAGCCAGCGATACAGCACGGTCGAGCGGCCGGGCTTCGATGATTGTGTACTGGTAAGTTCCGTCATAGCGGAGGAGCACGGAGTGATCCTTGCTGGCTTCGATTTTATTGGAGTCTTTGAGCTGTACACCGGCCGGAATATAACCCGGCTCAATAATTCCGAAGTCGCCAAGCTCGGCAGTTGCCGGCTGATTGGCCTGTTCTCCACTCTCCGGTGCGTCTACCAAATTGCCGTTCTCGTCAACCTCGGCTACCGTGCTTTTGGACGGAGTGCCGGCGGTCATATTCTTTTGCATATCAAAAGAATCCTTGGTGAATTCCGGATCGAACTTGAAGCTGTCGAACTTCACGTTGACCACAACCTTGGCTTCGGAATCGGAGACCTGCACCTGCTTCGGCTCATAGGTTTTTTTGGCGAGCCAGATCTTCTGGCGGACCAGTGCGCTGCTCTGATAATTCGCGGCTACCTCAAACACATAATTGTCTCCGTCCTCCACAAACTGGCGGTTGTTGTCGGCAACTATGCCCCGGAGCAGCGTCTGGTACAGATAGACCTGGCCTTGGTTGTCGGGCCAGTCACTCTGGAAGCGGAAGCTTTTGCCAAGGCTTGGTGTAAGCACGAATACGCCCTCATCATTGCGCAGCACAATTTGCGTAACATCCTTCTGGAGGTTCGACAGGCTGATCCGGTAGTAGGAAGGATTCTTGTACCATACCTCTACCCTATACTCCTGCGGCTGCTCGCCGGTGTACAGCGTCATTGTGCCTGAGCCCTGGTAAGCCCCCTGCTTGCTCTCCAGCTTGTCAGACACATTGTTCAAATCCTTGACCACGGAAGCGGCATCCTTCTTCCCGCACCCCGCGAGCACCAGGGTCACGCTCATAATGATTGCGAGTACCCATGTTATCCGGCGCATGACATCATCCCCTTAACCTGTTTTGAAAAGCATTGATTAGTACATGTCTATGAGGGACTTGCCTGCAATATGCAGACGGGCATGACAAGCATGAAGGATTATCATGGCTGTCAAGGCAGCAGCAAAAAGCCTGCGCAGGGCGCAGGCTTAAGCTACCAACCAACTCATATGAACGTTTACCAGGACCAATTAAATAGGGATAAGTCACGGATCAGCAGACCGCTTTTTTCCAATCGGACAAGTTCTTCTTCCACTTCTGTATCCAAGCTGCTCATGTGCTCATGCGCGGTATTAATCAGCCAAGGCTCCTCACCTTTCAGAAAGCAAAGATCGTCCGGCACCCTTGGCTGCACCCAGGAATACAGTCCCGTTGAGCAGGCAAGAAGAAGATCTGCTGCATCCGGGGAACAATGAAAATAATGAATTTCCGCATAATGCCCGAACAACCGTGTTCCCGGCCAATGGTCAGCCTTTCTGGTTTCGATGAAATAGGGCTGGAGGCGTTCCAGCAGGTCATAACCTTCAGGCTCCAGTTCCATTTGATCCCGCTTGACCAGGATAAACGTATCGCAAGCTTCCATCGCCAGGTGTACCAGGGCACGGTAAGTCTCCCCCACAGGCTCCTGCAAAATCGTATAGATATCGTCGGCCTCCTCTCTTCTATATCAACCGCGCAATCTTCTCAATCTCCACGGCGGAAGCGGCAAGCTGCTGCATGGAGGCTGTTATTTCCTCCGTCGCTGCCGCCTGGCGCTCGCTCTGCCCCAGACAATCCAGCAGCGTTGCATCCATCCGGGTAATGTTCATCTTGATCCGCTCCAGGATACCGGCGATTTCCTTGGCTGAGGCTGCGCTGGAGACGGACATTTTGCGGATCTCCTGCGCAACGATGCCGAAGCCGCGTCCATGCTCGGCAGCATGCGCAGCTTCAATGGCGGCGTTGAGGCCCAGCAGGTTGGAGTTGTCCGCCACTTTGGTAATGAACTCCAGAATCTCATCCGTCTTATGCAGCTCTTCCACAACCTTCTGGCCGAGCACCTTAAGCTCGCTTACGGTATTCGCCAAATCGGTGGCAGTCCCTGCAATTTCTTCGGAGGTCATGCTGATCTCTTCAGAGGTAGTCGCCAGGGTATTCGCCGCATAACTTAACGTTTCTTGATTGCTTAAGCTGATGCCAATCGTAAAAACCCCGGTAATCTCCCCGCCCTCCCCATGAATGGGTATGGAGGAGGATTTGAAGGGCCAGCCGTAGATTTCCTTCGGAATATTGGCACTGACCTCTTCTCCCGTCTCGAGCGCCTTCCGGATTCCGCCGCTTGGCGGGACCGGCATGCCCTCTTGAACGCGAATATCCAGCTCCGTTCCAGGGAGGTAATAGATAAACTTCTCCTTATCCGCCAAGGCGAACATGACATCAATCGGAAATAACCGCTGCACTAGCGGCAATGATAGTTTCAGAGATTCCAGCAATTGTTCAATATCAGTCTCATTTTGGCTTATCAAAGCTTAACAGCTCCCCTATTACTGCATTTTTTTGAACATTATAGCATAAGAGCAACATTGGATCAGGGACAAGAGTTATAGCATACAAGGAGCCCGCAAAAAGGCGGACTCTCAAAGCTATTTCTGTCCTACCAAATTATACTGAGAATTTCGGAATGCTCTCTTGCTCAAAAGCATTCTGATTTGCGAGACTTCATTTTTTTGTTATGGAGATTCATTGCAGTGTTACCCTTTTTGCATCGTGATGTCTGAAACTTATTTTCTATATCGGATAGGCGTGAGAACTGTTAAATATTTAGCATTAAAAATATGTGTCGGTTTGCCGATAATTTAACAGATCCGCTTTCGGATGACATATATCATAGGGGAGACTTAACTACATGAGAACAACTAACGAACTATTGAACAAAATCAGGAACGTTTCTTTGAAGGTTAAGCTTCCGGCTTTATTGAGCTTGCTTGTTGCTGCGGTGCTTCTGGCGACATCAGTTACGGTGTATTTATTCTCCTCCGATTTACTGCTCAGAAAAAGCAAGGACGAGATTAACGCCAACAGCGACCGCATCAGTGAAGGGCTGTGGACAGCAATGCAGCTCCAGGAACAGACTTCTTATGTGATTTCTGTACATAACACCTTTAAGGAGCTATTGAGGCTTAGAGCAGAAGGAACTCTGCCGGATCAGGGGTTCTTTTCCTCAGAAAATCCATATTTGAACAAAGCCAATACAATCCTGAAGGATAGCATACAAGGAGCACGGGGCACTGACTCGATGCTCGTTCTCGATACCAAAGGAACTATTGTTGCAGGAACAAACACTGAATCCATCGGACAGTCCAGATCCGACCGTGAATACTATTTGAAAACGATAAAAGGGGCCTCGTTCATCAGCGATGCGGTCAAGTCTAAAACCAATGAGAAAATATTGATTGTTTTTGCCCAGCCCATCAAAGATTTAGACGGTAAGATATTGGGCGTGTTCGCCATGACTGTAGACAGCAGCTTCTTTGTCGATAAACTGGGCGACATTAAAATCAACGGCAGAGGTCAGATCGAGGTGCTTAGCCGGAGCGGAATTCTCCTGTATCATTCAACCGATGCGTCCAAGGTTGGGCAAAGCGGCGTAGACAGTCCGCAAATGAAGGCATTGCTGGCTGTTCGCGCTTCCGGTGATCTGGCAACGCAAACGGTGGACACCGCTGAAGATTATTTGAGACTCAGTAAAATTCCAAATGCAGATCTTACAATTTCTGTTACCGATTCCTATAGCGATATCAAACGGCCTGTGAACGATATGCTGAATAAGGTGCTGCTGATTACGGTTCTGGCGCTGCTTGTTGCCGTCGGCTTTGGACTATTGTTATCCCGTTCAATTACGACTCCCATCGTTAAGTTAACAAAACTGTTCAAGACTTTGGCCCAGGGTGATCTGACCGTAGAAGCCGACGGGAAATATAAAAGCGAGTTCAAGGACCTGGCTGACAGCTTCAATAGCATGGTCCGGCAAAATAAAGCGCTAATCACCAATATGAACAACTCCATCCATGTGCTCCACACAAGCACCAATGAGCTTGAGGAAACCTCCAAGCAGACTGCCCGCTCTATTGATGAAACCTCCGTAACCTCTATGGGCATTGCCCAGGCGATGGAGCTGCAGTCCAATGACACTGAACATATCGTTGATAAGTTCTATGGATTCGGTGAGAAATTTGCGGAGATGAACAGCAAGGCCCAAGCCGTTAGGGAAAGGGCAGAGGAGATTATTGAGGTCTTCCATACGAGCAACCAGGTGGTCGAGAATTTGATTGAGATCAGTGACAAGAACGAACAGGAGGTTCAAAAAATCTCCGCCATCACCGTCAAGCTGCAAGAAAGCTCCAACAGCATCAGCCATATTACCGGTGCAATCAGCCAGATTGCCAATCAGACCAACCTGCTTGCCCTTAATGCATCTATCGAAGCTTCGAGAGCCGGAGAGCATGGCCGGGGTTTTGCAGTAGTTGCCTCCGAGATTCGGAAGCTCGCTGAGCAAAGCTCGAAGCAATCAAGTGAAATCTATTCCATTATTCAGCAGAATCTGGCGTTTGTAGCTGAGAATAATGACAGCGTGATGGAAATCAACAACATTTCGGCGATGCAGGATCAGCTTGTAGCGCAGACTCAGGAAGCATTCCAGACCATCCTGGAGAAAATCACGAACATTACGGATCAAATAAAAGCTATGGCTGACGAGGTTGCCCATATGCAGAAGGACAAGGACGGCGTTCTGGAGTCGGCGCAAAGTCTCTCAGCTACAGGCGAAGAGGTCTCCGCTTCGGTGGAGGAAGTAACTGCTACAATGATGGAGCAGTCCGCTACTGTCCGCCAGTTAGCTGAAATGGTTGAAACCATTGATCAGCTCACCAAGGATTTGGCAAATGCAGCCGCAACCTTCAAGGTGGAGTAACATACAAGGAGGTCCCGGCAACCATCTCAGGTTGCCGGGACCTCCTTCCATTGTAGATGCTTCTTCCTATTCTATGGGGAAATAAAGGTCCATGCAGACCGCTTCACCGTTCTTCAGCTCCTCCTCCAGCCAGAAGCGTTCCTGCTCACAGGAGGTTCTGTAACCTCTGCTGTTCACCCAATCGGCGAGCTTCTTCCAGCCCAGCGGAATACGCTCGAAAGGATCGACCATCGGCTCAGTAATCCGCAGCATTGCGTATTTGCAGCCCTCCACATGCTTGTACACAAGCCCGGTTTCCAGAACCGCAGGCTGTTCCTCTACCGTTACCCAATATTCGTAACCCCGCAGCCCCTTCTCCTGATCCTCACCCTCGACAGGGACATCAAAACCAAAACGTCTTGCCCCAGGCTGTACCCCTGCCTTTTCTGCCCATTCGGTTACAAAGCGGATTACTTCATCTTCCGGGTTATCGCTGATCCGAACCCCGCTCACTACCTTCATTGCTTCCAAGCTGCCAATCGTAACCTCACTTAAATAATCCATCAGAAATCCTCCTTGGAATTGCTTGATTTGTTCCTTCAGCACCGGCTTGGGCGGCAACGCATACCTTGCGGTTCTGCACCTGCTGGGCAATTGGCCGAATTCCTGCTGAAAGGCTCTGCTGAACGCCCGCTCTGAGCTGTAGCCGTAGTCCAGCGCTATGTCCAGAATTCTTGTGCCGTGCATAACATCCAGCATCGCGTAGCCGAGCCGCCTCTTGCGGACATACTCCATCAGAGTGACATCAAGGTAAATGCCAAATATCCGGTGAAAATGAAATTTGGAGAACCCCGAGAGCTGCGCACACTCCTCAATGGAAACCGGTCCTTTCAGATTCTCTTCAATGTAATCAATGACCTTCTGCAAATGTTCTATATAACCCTGACTCAAGCGCTTCACTTCCTCGTTGCAACGATTACCTTTATTATATTAATCGCTTCCATCCGGCACAGGACATTTATTGCTAATTTCAAAATGAGCATAATAAAAAAACAGACCAATCATGGTGGTAGACCATAATCGAGCTGCTTAATGTAATGACGAAATCTTTATACGGGTATTACATGGGTTGTATGTGTTATTGATTAAATAATTAGTTCATTCGGCACGGGGTAGCCCCATCCTTGAAGGAAGCAAAAAGGCGTAAACAAAATTTTGCAAGACTCATTCGGTTAACATATTTAAAAACTCATCAAAGCTGTTACTTGTAAAATAAGTTACAGGATCTAAATCTGAAGATTCTTCATGATTCCAAACGCAAACAGATGGCTCTGTTTTATCAGTATTTCTATAGTCTAAACATACAAAGTCGCCTGCAAATAGAACAGCTATTGGCAATAACTCAGTACCTACTAAGTTTTCGTCTGAAACAATTCTTTCATCTAACTGAGTTCTAACTACTCCTATATCGTAGAATTCATCATCCCTCTCCCCAGTTACCTTCAAGATACTTAAAAACCTATCAACTGCATAACTATGGTTGTTACATATAAAACTATCTTTTACAGGAGAAGCACCATTAGATTTTTTTATAAATTCTTTATATTCATCCGGCAATTTAATTCTCCACTTGTTTTCTTTTTCAGTCAGCAGAACATCATCCGGCAATGGATATATTATAGTTTCATCCTTAACTTCCATTTTCTCTACCTCCTAAAAAATATTATCTCGGAGCGTCAGCCCACATACCTGCCGTCCGCCCGCCATTGTGAGGTGTAATGTTGTGAATACCAAATGGAACAAGCTCCATTTTACCAGGAATTTCCTTATGATGCCATGTCATTCCTTTTCTCGTACCACCTATCTGCTCATCTAACCACTTAAACTATTCTTTATCAGATAACTCCCAAAATCTTTCTGGTAGCTGAACAGTTTCTTCAACTACACCTGCACTTGCAAAATCAGCAAATCCATATTTCATTCCATCAATTTTTGTAACCTTTATTTCTGGAATATGTCCATTTGCTACTGCCATTTCTTTTATCTTTCTTTTTTGAGCAGCAGACAAGCTATCCCCACCAGGGATAGTATCATCCCAAGACCAAGGTTTGTTTAAATCCACTTGTTCTTTGTATATTTTTGCATAATCTTCAATTACTTCATCAAATTTCTTATTCCCATTTATAAAGTCATCTATATTTTTTAGATTTGCTTTACCCGTCCCCTCAACAATCCTCCCGCCCTTTTCTTTACGGAGTATTTCCATCTCATTATCGAAATTGATTTGCACAGGTGTCTTTGGTAGTGACTTTGTATCCGTCTGAATATCGTCAATCCTGAATTGTAATCCTTCATTTGTACTGAATTGTGGCGATTGCCCAGGAAACTTAAACTCTTGTACTGGACCTTTTGGAAGCTTTGGCTTCAGTATTCCACCACCTGTAGACAGCAAGGACTCTTCTACAGGACCATACAACAATGTCACCATTCCCAGACTGTTTAACCAATGGTCGGCTGACCAGGCTTCTTCGGGATTGAATGCTCCCTTTGCCATCTCCACGGTCCCCAGTGTCAACCAATCCGCAAACTTCTCTGTCGAATCAAACATATGGTCGGACCGGTCTTTTGCTCCCTCATACACCGCAGTGGGAAGATCGCCTGTTATCCCTAACGTCAGCCAATTGAAAAAGTCATACGGGGAATCTGTCGCCTGATCCGCACGGGCTCTTAACCTATCCACAAAACCTGTCCCAATCTCTTTGAAGCTGTCCAGCGATTTAAAGAAGGCGTTTTTTGACTCCTCGGGATCGTTCTTGTTTTCGTCTGACTCTTTGTTTACAAACAGATTATATCTTCCTAATTGGGCGATTGAAGAAGTTAATTTAGCAACGTCTCCCCAAGCTTCTGCACCTTGGTTCGTCATCACATGCACACCCAAATTAACCCCGGTGGCGATCATTTGTTTCATTGTAGCATGGATACCTTCCAGTTGCTCTTTCGCCCAATTGCCTTTGTCCCCCTTCTCCATCGCTGTCCGCAGCAGGAGTTGGTACGCTTCATTCTGTACTAGCGGTACGCTACTAGTCGTAATTGACGGATCATAGTCACACGCCTTCACCGCCGGCTGCTTGAAGTGCGCGCTTAGATCTTTCCCCCCCTCATATTGAACCTTACTAACGCCCAGAGATTCCAGCCTCTTGCGTGCTTCTTCCGCCAGCTTGTGCATCGCATCCATTTGCGTTTGATTTCCAAATGCCTGATATACATCGTAGGCCGTCTGCGCCTTCGCGATCAGATTCCGTGCTTCATAGATATCGTTTAGTTTGCTTTGCGCAGCTATCCCCTCGATGGTCCCCAAACCGGATTTTTGGAGGATGTCCCGAAGATTCCTCACCATTGGATCGCTATCCAGCTCATCCCGGCCTGTTAGGGCAGCAATGGAGGAGATCAGTTTCGTCGCTGCCTTCTGCGCAAAGGTTGGAACCGAAAACCTTCCTTGGCTTCCGTTCCCCCCGAAACTTCCGAACATGCCTGCAAAGAGGCTGAACTGCTGGGTGAGCTGGCTTGCCTGCCGTTTGTTCTCCTCCTGGAGACCTTGGACACCCTTTACAGCTTGACGGATGATATCTTCAAGCTTTTCTGCCTCCACCGTTAATTCGTTAATGAGCACCTGAGCTTGCACCAGGTCTTGTCCCAATGGAATGCCGCCCCAGTTGTTGGCTTGGCCTTTTAGTTGCATGTACAGCAGATTCGTGTCCTGGCTCACCTGGCCTATCTTCGTTCGCAGGCGTTCGACCTCATCTGCATTAAATATTAGCTTCGTTGACGCCATGTGCTTCCCCAATCTTTTTCATCATTTTGTTGATGTGATCCTTATCAGTATCGGATTTTTTTTCCAATAGGTTAATAGATATCCAGAGAGCTTGGGCATCTAGACGATAATAACCCGCAAGCAGGCCGCTTTTTTCAAAGTTTCCTGCTTACGGGTCATAGATTAAGGCTCTACACTCTTTCTATTCGCTTATCAGCGGATAGACTCAGCGATCTTCAGCACTTCGGCCCGGTCCAGGCCGCGGGTGTTGATGCTATACAGCACACCGTCCGCCTCCCAATCGAGGTTGCTATCGTTCATCATTACAGCATCATTGCCGTTCACTTGCACTTTTTCCAGCTTGCCGCTGGTTGACATTTCATAAGCCGTTTCTTCATCGGAGTAGCGCAGTTGCATCGAAATCTTCTGGCCTTCCTTCTTACTGGTGAAGTACAAATTAAGATACTTGCCGTTTACTGCTCCTTCCGCAGAGGTATAAAATTCTCCCCGGTCAAAAGCAAACCCTTCCGGCAAATATTCCGGCAGCTTGACCTTGAAAAGTGCGTATTTATCCAGCTCCGCCTGCTCCTTCGCAACGAACACGTTCTCCGCTGCTTCCTTATCGAGCTTTTCCTGTTCGCTCTTCGTAATCAGCTTATCGCCGTCAAAGTTAACAATCTGCTCTCCATCGGCGTTATAGACCTTATCAAGCTTCTCTGTATAAGAGGTTATCCTATTGCCGTCCTTGTCAAAAAGCTTGCCCTTAAGCGCCTCTGGAAACTCTGGAGCCTGCTCGGGCTCATCTACGCTCACAATGATGTTCCCCAAATTGATCGTCTGCAGCACTCTGTCCAGCATCTCCTGGGCAAAGGATGGTTTAACGAAGGTCACACTCAGCACCCCTGCCACCAGAATAGAGGCCAGGATCATGGCCGGTCGTTTGAGGCTCTGTCTAATTTTCATTTTTCTGTCCTCCTGTTCGAAATGGTTCCGGTTCCGTACCTTGGAGAGAACGGCCGCCCTTGGGGAAGCGCTGCTGAAATCCTTGCCGGCCAGAGTCTTGCTCAGCTCCAGCAGCTCAAGATATTCCGGTGAACCGTCCCACTGATCGGGTTCCTTATGATGAAGGCCTCCGTCGATATCCCTGGAGAATCTTTCTACCGTATCTTTGGTATTCACAGCCGCTCCACACTCCCTATTTCAGATTTTAGTTTTCGCATGCTGCGGTAAAGGATGACGCCGACGTTGCTCTCGGAAATCCCTGTGAGACTGGAAATTTCCTTATTCTTCAGATCTGCCCCGAATTTCAGCGCCACAATATTGCGTTCTTTCGCACTCAGGGTATCCAGCGCACGGCTCAACTGGCCGCTTCGCTCTCCCTCCAGCAGTTGCTCCTCCGGCACCTGTCTGCTCGAAACCAGTTCCCGGATCATCTCCAGGGGGAAGAAGCGGGTTCGCTTCAAGCTCCGGTAATAATCGTTCACTACATTTCGGGCTATGGCAAACAGCCATACCTCCAGCGGTGCTTTATCCGGGGAGTAGCTATGCAGCTTGGACAATGTCTTTTCGAAGACCAGACTGGTCAGATCCTCGGCCGTATAACGGCAACTGACGCGATAAGCGGTGTAGTTAAATATTCTTGTATAGTACGTTTCAAAAATCGTTGTAAATAGCCTATCTGTCTCTGCGGCGGTATCAGTAGCTGTCTCTTCCTTAATACTCTTTTGCCTAAAAGATTGTAACAATGCGCGCTCTTGCATCCTTCAAGCTCTCCTTTCCTGCATAATTTCACTTGGCCAAGTAATTTTACTCCAGCTAATACGCAGGATTTGCAGTTTCATTACATTAGTATTATAGATTGTCTCGCACAAAAGAAGTGCCCCGGCAGACTGGCTCATGCAGCCTGCCGGGGCACTTCTTCGAACAACACAACCTTTACGCTTATTTACGCTCCGTTAAATAGTACAGGAATGCCATGATCGGCAGCGCCATTCCGATCAGGGTGGTCAACCCCCAGCCGCTGTAAGCATATGCCCAGCCCCCCAGGGAGGAGCCAATGGCTCCGCCGATGAAGAAAATCGCCATAAACAGCCCGTTCAAGCGGCCTCTCGCTTCGCTGCCAAGTGAATAAATCGCCCGTTGGCCAAGCACCAAATTACCCGAAACGCCCATATCCAGCAGAATTGCTGCCAGAACCAGCAGCCCGAGAGTGACTCTGGAATCATTCTGAAACAGATAAGCGATTAAAAAAGCAGCAGTCGCAAGCATAAACGCAAGCCCCGTCAGCCGTCTCGTCCAGCCCCGGTCAGCCCATCTTCCGGCGATTGGAGCAGCGACTGCCCCAGCTACACCGGCCAGAGCAAACAGGGCAATGCCCTGCTGGGTCAGATGATACGTATCCGCCAGCCGCAAGGAAACGGTCGTCCAGAACAAGCTGAAGGTTCCGAACAGACTGGCTTGATAAATCGCCCGGCGGCGCAGCACTGGAGTGTTCTTCAGAAGAGTTCCCAGGGAACGAATCAGTCCGCTGTAGTTCATCGTAGGCACAGGCTGGCGTTTGGGAAGAACGCGGGATAGCAGCAGAGTCAACATTGCAGTTCCTACAGCGGATATAGCAAAGATCGCATGCCAGCCCCAGAGGCCGGAGACAAAGCTTGCCAGCGGGCGGGCGAACATAATACCGAGCAGCAGGCCGCTCATCACATTGCCCACCACGCGTCCGCGATGCTCTTCAGCAGCCAAATAGGAGGCATAGGGCACCAGAACCTGCGCGGCAACAGAGCCGAGACCGATGAACAAAGCGGCTGCCAGAAAGATCGGCGCATTAGGGGCCATTGTAGCCACAACCAGGGCAACGAACACGACAAGCAGCGAGGCTACCGTCAAACGGCGATTTTCAATAATATCGCTTAGCGGAACCACAAACAACAGACCAATTACATAGCCGATCTGTGTCAGGGTTACAATTAGACCTGCTGCACCGGAGGAGAGATGTGTAGCCTCGCTGATCGGTCCCACCAGCGTCTGGGCATAGTACAGATTAGCTACAATAAGTCCGCAGGAGGCCGCCAGCAGAAAAGTGATCCAGCCGGGAGTGGGGTTACTTTCCGCGCGCTCCTTTGCACGGTTCTCATGGTTCACTTGATTGACCTGATTCATAGAAAATTCCACCCTTCACCTTTAAATACTGAACGTTTGGTTTATTAATTATGATCTTATAATATACTGAACGTACAGTTTTGTAAATAGGCTAATACAAATAATTTATTTGACTGTTTACCTTCTACAGCTAATCCTTTGTCAGACTGGCTAACCTGATGCAATCTTTTGTATAATGAACGTATAGTTTCTTTAGTGATCCGGTTTGACCCAATGGCATATTCGATCAGGAGGGAATTTATATGGATAAAAAAAGAGGACGTCCACGAAATAATGAAGCGGAGGCTTCCATTCTTGCGGCTTCTTATGATTTGCTGCTTGAGGCCGGATTTGGAGCGGTGACTGTAGAGAAAATTGCAGAACGGGCTAAGGTCAGCAAGGCGACCATCTATAAATGGTGGCCTAACAAAGCGGCCGTAGTCATGGACGGCTACTTGTCCGCCGCTTCTGCCAGACTTCCAGTGCCGGACACAGGCTCAGTGCAGGAGGATATTAGAATACATGCGACGAATCTGACCCGTTTTCTGTGCAGCCGTGAAGGAAAGGTGATTACCGAGCTGATTGGCGAGGGACAATTCGATGCCGGCCTTGCCGAGGCTTACCGGACGAGATTCTTCGCACCGCGCCGTCAAGAGGCCAGACAGTTACTGGAACGTGGTGTGACCCGGGGGGAACTAAAAGAGAGTCTGGATATTGCTTGTTGTATTGATCTGATGTATGGACCGATATTTTACCGGCTTCTGATTACAGGGGATACACTGGATGGGGCATTCGTTGACAAGCTGCTTGCGTTAGCATTCGAAGGGACTGGAGTGTAGCGACTCTTCTCTTGTATATTCATTGATTAATTCGTCCAGCTTCATGGATTGCTTGATCACCTTCGGGTGAAGCAGCCCATAGATTGTTTCCATCTCATTCAGCTTCCTGCGCTCCGCTTCAATGCGCCTCTGAATGATTACCAAATTATTCATCCGCAAAACCTCCTTTAGGTATTTTAGAAGGTTATGTAAAACTTGAAGATATCAACAGGGATGCAGTACAGAATAATAAAAGCCACCGGAAAACAAGGATAATCCTTCTCCGGTGGCTTTGCTTTGTCTTGAATATCTGGAATAGTTAAGAGCTGGGTTGGAGCGAGATTCCCAGCTTGTTCAGATACGGATTAAGCTGTTCGATAAGCTGCTCCTGGATTTTCTTATCTGCGTCTGACAGACGATCCATATGAATGCTGCCATCCGGGTCCGTGACTTTGGCATTCATATCCTTCAGCCTGCCGATTAATTGCTCGACCTCTGCCAGTTCATCCCCGCTGAAGGTTTGCTGCGCTTTGGCAAGCTGCTGATCCCAGAAATCACCCGCGTTCAACTGTTCTACCGGCGCTTTTGCTCCTCCAGCTTTATCTAATTTGGCAAAATAAGGCTCAAGCTCTGCTGTCAGCTTGTTATAACGCTCCCGATCAGCGGCGCTTAGCTTCTCGGGGTGAAGGCTGCCGTCCTTATCGGCAATTTTCAGATTGAGGCCGCCAAGCTCGTGCAGCAAGGAGGTTAGTGCGCTGAAATCCTCCTCGTTCAGGCTCATCTGTGCCTGCTGCAGCTTAGCTTCAAGCTCCTCATACTGCTCAGGTGTGCCTGCGTTTTGAATAAAGCTATCCTTTGAACCATACATAGAATCGGCCAAATAATTGTATCCGGCATAGACTCCGGTCGGGATGATAAGCGATGCTGCTATTATTGTAGCTACTAGCCATTTCTTCATATGTCTTCCCCCTTGTCCGGGTGTGATCCGCTCCAGGATCTTCCCCTTCAGTTCCGGTGGGGCGCTCCAGCCTTCAGCTTCATCCAGTAGCGTCTGCCGCAGGTTCTCCTCAAGACTCATGCAGATCCTCCACCTTCCCTATTCTAATAGTGTCAGCCTTATGCTTCCGGCGCAGCTTCTGCAGCGCAGCATGAATTCGGGATTTGACAGTTCCAAGCGGGATATTCAGTATTGCGGCAATCTCTTCCTGGGAGCACTCCTCCAGGTAATGCAGAATAATAACCTGCTTCAGCTTGTAAGGCAACCGGTTTACCTTGTCGAGCAGAGCACGGCTGGATAGGCGGTCGATGACCTCGCCGGCGAAATCATTTTCTATGACCAGGCTGGTCTGCTCCGCTTTCTGCATAATTCTGAAATGCCTCCAGCCCTTTCGCCGGTAAGCCTGAATCTGCCGCATGACCAGTCCCATCAGCCAAGGCCTGAAGTCCCGCATCCCGTCATACTGCCCAAGCGAGCGGTGCAGCTCAATATAGATTTCCTGTACCACATCGTCAGCATCGGAAGGCTCGGAAACGAGGAAACGCACGGTTCTGTAGACATCGCGAACAGTCGCTTCATATAACTCACCATACGCTTCACGGCTGCCGGCTAGCGTGAGCGCAATGAGCCGCGAATATTCTGCTGTATTCTCCATCCGTCATTCCCCCTTCTGGCTTACACTATGTATTGGCAGGAAGCGTTATTTTCGTTCGATTTATTTTGGGCGGGGGGCACATCACAAAAAAACAAGACCTCCCTTTATGGAAAGTCTTCTAATGTTACTTATCCGATTCACTCCTTCAAGCCGGATTCTTCACAGCTTAATCTTCGCAAGCAACGTAACCAGTTGCTCCTTCTCCTCCGGTGCGAACTCCTCATAGACTGCTGCCAGCAATGTTCCTGAGATCTCCTCAAATATCGGCTGAAGCTCCCGGCCCTTGGGAGTAAGCGACAAGCGAAAAATCCGTCCGTCCATCTGGTCCTGCTCCCGTTTCACGTATTCGAGACGCACTAATTTATCTACCAATACCGTGATTGTGGACTTGTCCTTATCAATGGAACAGGAAAGCTGGTTCATCGTAATGTCTTCCCGGGCAAACAACTGATACAGAATGTCTCCGTGTGAAGGCGCTATGCCATGAAGATTATGTCTCTTAAGTTCACGCTCAATAAACTTGTTCCCACGCCGGTGAAGATGACCGATAGTAGCTAAAATATTATTTTCATTCATTCTCCCATGTTAAATTTATACAAAATATGTGTCAACCCCCTTCCTTTTCAAATCCTAAAAATCAAAATCAGACGAGCAATGTACATTCTGTGAATTTTAACTAAAAAATTAGTTTTATATAAAATTTTCTTTGATTTTTGTGACATTTATCACACCTGTTGTGAAATTTTTCACTTATCATGAAGGTGTCGAAGATGATCATCCGATAACACAAACAAAGAGAAACCTGGAGGAGTGGAGATAATGTTCAACAACTGGTTCCGCAACAATAAGGCAGCAATGGTGCTGCTCACTATAGTCCGCATTTACGTAGGTTACCAATGGATTGAGGCTGGCTGGCACAAGCTGACCGGAGGCTTTGATGCTTCGGGCTTCCTCAAAGGAGCCATTGCCAAGAGTGTCGGTGAAGATGCCTCTGTACAGGCCTGGTGGGCCAACTTTCTACAGCATGCCGCGCTGCCGAATGTGAGCTTCTTCAATGTTCTTATTCCTTATGGTGAGTTTCTTGTAGGACTCGGGCTGATCCTGGGTACATTCACTACCTTCGCTGCATTGATGGGACTTGTAATGAATGCTTCCTACCTGCTCTCGGGTACGATCAGCACCAACGTGCAGCTTCTGCTCATGGAATTTATTATCGTTGTCTCTGCCGCCAATGCCGGCAAGATCGGCTTGGATTACTGGGTGCTGCCATACCTGCGCAAGCTCTTCGGCAAAAAGAATCAAAATGACACCTTCGGCTCTGCAACACCCGCTTCGGCAATGAAGCGTTCTGTATAAAATGAAGCATAATCCTACAATGACCCGCAGGCAAGGACAGCACTAGCGTCCTTCTCTGCGGGTCATTGTCATGTGTGACAACACAAATGTAACAGACTTGTCTTCTTATCGTTAACAGAATTTGGCCCCGGAGCGGATGTTTTACAGTATAATTGAACAGATTGGACTTATAGACTCTGGAGGTTATTCTGTGAAAAAAATTCTAGCTGCTTCCGCACTCGCCCTGCTCATTGCCGGATGTGCGGCAGCACCCGATATAGATACGATTTCTGCCGACGCACCGCTCACGCTAACAATAGACGGACAAGCAGTGCTCCCTCAGCTCCATCCCTTCACTTCCGCAGGGCTCTTGTACGTTCCCGCAAGGGCGCTGCCGGAATATTATCCGGTTGAACTGAAATGGAATAACACGCTCAAAAAACTCACCCTAACCACTAATAGTTCCCAAACGGCCCTTACACCCGGCAGCGCAGCGATGCAAGTCAGCTATACGCAGACGGACGGCAGTTATGAGGACGTACAGGAAGGTCCTGCTCTTTTGAGGGGAGGGCACGTGTATATTCCTGCCAGGACAGTGGAGCAGCTCACCGGGGCCGAACCAAAGATGTCAGCTTCTGGAAAAGAAGTATCCTTCATGTCTGGAGATGTCAGTACAACCGTACGGATTCCCAAAGAGCCGCTTGCGGTTGCAGCAGGCAACGCCAGTAAGGTCAAGCTATTTTCCTCACTGAAGGATGGCGGTACATACAAAGGCTTCATCCTTGATGTAAACGGCAGGAAGCACAGCTTCGCATGGGAAGCGCCGCGACTTGTCAGTTATCCGCCGGAGCTGATCTATGCCGATGTAGATAACGACGGGAAGCCGGAAGCTACAGTGATCTTCACCCTTGGCACAGGAACCGGAGTCGTCCAGCAGGAGGTCCATGTGGTCAAGCCGGAGCAGTGGAAGGAGCTTGCGGTGCCTGCTGCGGAAAAAGCCGCCAATGCTGCCGTATCCTCCACAATTTCGCTTGATCCTAACGATGTGCTGGTCCGGCTTGAGCTTGCAGGCGCTTCTCCATCGAAGGTTACTTTAAGACTTCCTGGCCGCGCCGGGGACGGCGGACTCAATTACTTCGGCACCAAGGCAGGAATTGGAGCGGTTACTTATTATAATGTAGAGAATGGACAACTGAAGGCGGAAACGAGCGTAAATGTTGGAATGCAGGAGAGCATAGGCACACTCAAGCTGATCTACAAGCCAGGCAGCACAGGAATGGTGCTGGATACGATAACATTCGAACCAGATGATACCACCAAGCAGTACGTGGAGAAGTAGGACAACTCAGAGCGAAGCGCAAAGGAGTACGATCCCATGATTGATGCCCATATTCATCTTGATCAATATAAGGATGAAGAGTTGAAGGTTATGCTGCAAGAACTGCCGGGGCAGGCTATCGAAGCGCTGATTGCGGTCTCGATGAACCTGGACTCCTGCATCCGCACACAAGGCATCGCCGCACAGGCACTGGGGCGGGTGAAGCCAGCCTACGGCTTCCATCCCGAGCAGCCGGTTCCGGCGGAAGCTGAGCTTACAGTGCTGCTGGAGTGGATCGGACAGCATGCGGGAGACATGATTGCTGTGGGCGAAATCGGTCTGCCTTACTATTTACGGGCCGAGGCGCTGGCAAGAGGTGAAGCTTTTGACATGGAGCCTTATCTCAAGATTCTTGATGCTCTGCTTGCGCTCGCCGCCCGTCTGGACAAGCCGGTGGTGCTGCATGCCGTGTACGAGGATGCCCTGACCGTCTGCGATCTGCTGGAGAAACACGGTATTACAAAGGCTCATTTCCATTGGTTCAAAGGGCCGGAGGAAGCGGTCGCCCGGATGATACAGCGCGGCTATTACATCTCCTTCACCCCGGACATTCTATATGAGCCGGAGATCCAGGAGCTGGCGCGGCGATATCCGCCCGAACTGGTGATGGCCGAGACGGACGGGCCTTGGCCGTTCGAGGGGCCGTTTACCGGACACCCTACTCATCCGGGGATGGTTCATGACGTTGCCGCCGCATGGGGCGGGCTGCACGGATACTCTATCGCTGAGGCGGAGGCTCATTTGACCGCCAATACGGTGCGATTTTACCAGTTGTAGCCGGGCTACAAAATGTGAATAGATTGTAATCCCGTGCAGATTAAACGCGCACCTTGATTCACATGGAAGAACAAAAGCTGGCGCTGCCATCCCCAACTAATTATTTTAGCAAATTGGCGATTGAAGAAAGGATTGAATCCATCATGAACATAAAGAAAACAACTGCTGCCGGTCTATTATCGGCCTGTCTGCTGATTGGCGGCCTGACAACAGTGCTCGCTACTTCCCCAGCCTCTGCTTCCAAATCTATTGCCCCTGTCCCTGCTTCTACAGCCCCACCTGCCAAGGTGTATCCTGCCGGTGAGACGTGGAAGTTGAACGGTGAATGGGAATTTACAGTGAATTCAATCCGTGAGACTCCGCTCCGTGCCCGTGAAGATGACGGCAACAAGCCGGCCAAGCAGGTGCTGATCGTCGATTACAGCTATAAGAACCTCCGTCCGGCCGGAAGCGAGCCGTTGGCCTTTTCCAAAGCAAACTTTTACCTGAATGATGCTAAGAACCCCGATAATACGGCAGACGGGTCTCATTATACTTTAGTCGTTCCCGGCGAAGACCGCGCCATCAATGTTGAATCCGGCAAAAGCGTACAACATGCAACCTGGGTGTATGCGTTCTATGATCAGAAAGCCGCTGCGGTTCAGTTCAATGTCGGCGCATATGATTCGCATCTGAAGCTGCATGAGACCAAGTTCATCGTTCCTGTGCAATCCGGTAAATAAAGAACAGGCGCATGGGGCCGCCATCATAACCTTGGCCTCATGCGCCTGAGATTTGCACTTTGAACATCACTCGATAAGCAGCAGTCTCTCTACCTGAACCAGCTTTTCGCCTGTAAATTCCATCCGGTAAATATCCGGCTTGGAGGTCTGAAGCAGAAAGTCCAGTCCATATTCCCCGGCAAAGTGATTCATCATCAGCGTCATCACCATGCCGTGGGTGCCGATGACTATTTTTTCGTCCTTGTGCTGGTGCAGGATCTTCTTCAGCGCTTGTACGGCCCGGGTCTTGCAGTCATTGTTGGATTCGCCGCCACCCGAGAGCACAAAGTCCGGCTCCGCGAACATTTGCTCCAGATAGGGATACAATTCATGATCCGGCAGCGTCCGGTCATCATCACTCCAGCATCTTTCTTTCAGGTCTTCGACGATACGGACCTCTTGTCCAAGCTCCTCCGCCAATCCGGCAATCGTGTCAACCGCCCGGATATAGGGGCTGCTGTACAGCGTATGTATGCCTTCCTTCCGCAATCGCTCCGTCACTCTCCGCGCATCCTTTTCCCCGAGAGCCGACAGCCCGCGCGACCTTTCATTGCCTGAGGTTTTGATGGATTCGCCATGCCGTACCATATAAATAACAGTTGCCATAAGAGCCTCCTTAACGTGTGTCCTTCTGCAAAAATCCATCTCTGCGGCATGCCCTTCCCTCTTACCCATTCGCCTGGACCACCCAGACTCCTCCATCTGATAAAAAAAGCCCGCTTGGGCTTAGCAGAAGCGCTTGCTAGATTGCTTGTAAACGGCAGAAATTACATATCAGCACCAGCTATCCCCTCACGGCTGCTATATGTACTCTGTACAGCTATATCCCTTAAAATAGCGGCTTGCGGAGCTTTAAATGTATTTCATACCATAAAATTCCGCGAAAACCCAATTATTAAGCAAAAATAGGTTTTATAGCTGCACGAAGTGCAATAAAAGGTATTTTTCGGTTCTGTAAGGTCATTCTTACTGTACAAACTGCAATTACTCTCTGAAAAATCTACCCGTGCTGCTCCAGCCCCGCCTCTGCTTCTTCAGAAGGCTGGGGCTGTGCAACGTCAGTACGCTCCGTCTTCACCACCGGCCACAGTACCCGCCCGAACATGATGCCGACCAGTCCAAGAAGCACCTGGACCATTCCGAAATTCACAAAAATACGGCCAGGTCCGGCAAGCTCTACGAAGAGCCCTCCCAGCAGAGGGGCTGCAATCATCACGGCGCCAAGCACCGTGCTTTGGATGCCGAATACACGTCCGGTCATGTGGGGAGGGGTTTCCTTTTGCAGGCAATAATTGAAGGTCACAAAAAACATCCCATTCCCAATGCCCAGTATGAATCCGAACAGCAGCACCCACAAGGCCGATGCACCCGGCTGGAGCAGCCCGAGACCTGCAATAGGTCCGCCAATCAGCACATAACCCATTCCGAGTCTCCAGCCATACCCCGTTCCCGGGTTCAGCCTGTTCAATAGAATAATGATTAGTACAGCACCGACCCCGGACGCAGCCACCATCCAGCCGAGCAAGGATTCATTGGCCGGCGAGAGCACACGGAACAGGCTGGTGAACTGAAAATCAACGATCTGAATCGCCAGCGCTCCGGCGAATCCGAACAGCAGGGTATGCAGCAGCAGGCGGCTGCGCAGCATGAAGCTCCAGCCCTCCTTCCACATTGTACGAAGCGGCACCCGTTCTTCCTGCGCTGCCACCGTCTCGCTCTCTTCTTCTGTGCGAATGCTCTTTACAGAGAGCAGCAGCAGATAGGAGCCGACCCGCAGCAGGGCGTTTAATAAAATACACCACTGCGGAGTAAGCAGCGTAAGCGCCACGCCGCCGAGCAAGGGGCCGGCAATTTTGGAGCCCTGGTTCACAATCCCGTTCAGGGAGGCCGCCTGCAGCAGTTGATCCTCCCTGACAATACTGCGGGTCAGCGACTGCTGGGCAGGCACATTCAGCGTGGAGATCGCGGAGCGCAGCGCCAGCAGGGGCAGCAGCCAGAGCATATTCGGCGCAAACAACACCAGTACGGTCAGGAATGCCGTAAGCAAATCGCAGCTCCGCATCAGCTTCAGCTTGTTCAGCCGGTCGGCGGCTACCCCGGCAACAGAGCCAAGCAGGATGCTGGGCAGCGCGATAGATACCGGAATCAGTGCCAGCATCAGCGGACTGACCTGCCAGCGGTAGCCGACAAGCACCTGAATGGCCAGGGTGTCGAACCAATCGCCAAAGGTTGCCGTGGCGAAGGCGCTGTACACACGCATGTATACTTTGTTGTACAGCAGGCTGGCCGCCTGCTTGGTTGAAGCCTCCATCTTACATTCCTCCAATTCCTCCAAGTACAGTCAGAATCATATAGCTATCTTCGTTCTGCTCCAACTGTACCGGAGAATTGTCAGAGAAATATCAGGGGGTCTGAAGCAGGCGCTGGAGGATGGCTTCCAATGGCTGAGCTAACCGGTTCACCCCGGATTGCTCCAGCGCGGAAACAAACAGGTTGTCATATTTACGCTGCAAAGCCGTCTGGGGCGGAAACATACGGCAAAAGTGAACAATTCTGTACAGTGCGTAGAGTCTTAGCGGAACGAATCCCGACATCTCCAGCACCTGCAAGCCTTCATCCAGCAGCTTCTCCGCCTCCCGCGATTGTCCGCGCTGTGAATGCCAGAGCCCTTTTACAACCTTATAGCTCCCGATTTCCCGCAGGAAAGGCTTCTCATGCAGGATCGTTTCAATCTCTCTGTCCATCCGTTCAAGCTCCTCATCTCCGGTTCCCGCCACCAGATGCACAAAAAGCTCCGTAATCTTGGTCACTGGAATGAAATTCTCGTATTCGCGCTCAGCAATTACCTGATACGACCATTTCAGACGCGCAAGCGCCCGCTCCGGTTCTCCCGCAAGGGTGAACAAATCCAGAATAGTCAGAATCTCCAGTTCAAGCTGGTAGTGAGGGAGCAGTATTTTCCGGGAGATTACCTCCTCGCAGAAGTGAAGCTTGATCTTGGGATCGCCGGAGAAAATATAGAATAGAATCAGATAAAAAAGCCTTTCCGCAAGCGGAACCTCTTCCGTATGCAGCAGCCAGTCCAAATCTCCCTGCAAAAAATGGATGACCATAGCATAATGCGGGTCAAGCTCGTAGCCAAGGGTGTCCTGCTGCCGTGCCAGCGTCAGCATGGACCTGCCTTGACCGTATACATGGAACCTGGAGAACACTTCGCGCATCGTCTCGCGCAGCTCCGGGTCGTTTGCTGTCGGGTTCAGCGCCACCCCTGCGGGTGAGCCCGGCAGCGTCAGGCTGTAGCCGAAGCCGCGGACGGTTCTGATGTCCAGACTGCCAAGCCCGCGGAGCTTTTTGCGCAGCCGGTAAATATGGTCATCTACCGTCCGCTCTACCGGATACTCCAAGGGCCACACGTTATCCAGCAGTTGCTCCCGGCTGAACGTGCGCCCTCTGTTGCGGTATAAAAACTGCAAAAGCGCGAATTCCTTGGGCAGCAGCTCCAGCGCAATTCCGCCTGCAATGACCTTATATTCGCTTTCGTTAAATTCAAGAAGCATAGCCGGACCTCTTTTCCAGGGATAAGTCTATGAAAGTATTATAGCAGGAGCGGGTTCGGTAAACGATAGCGGCGAATGCCTATGGATAACGTAAAAAAAGCCCCCTGGCCGCTAAAGTTGCGCAGCCGGGGGGCATGGGCGAAACAGAGTGTTCCCTTTAAATCAGATTGGACTTCTGCAGCAATCTTTGGATGATCGCGGCAACTTCAGCTCTTGTGATATACGCCTGAGGAGCCAGCTTAGTAGCACTTCTGCCGGATACAATGCCGGCCTCGATACTATCAGCAGCACTGCTTGCCGCCCACTGTGATACACTGCCGGCATCCGTGAACGGACTCAGCAGCTCATCTGCTGCTTTGCCCGGAAGCTTATCTTTTAGCGCGGTGATCTTCATCGCTTTGGCAATGATCGTCATCGCCTGTTCCCGGGTAATCCTGTCCGACGGACGGAAGGTTCCATCCTCGAACCCGTTAATCAAGTTGAATGCGTAGGCTGTCTGAACTGCACCGCTGTACCAATCCGAAGCCTTCACGTCGGTGAATGGCGCTGCGTTGTTCTCCAGCTTCAGGCCAAGTCCGCGTACAATAATTGCAGCGAATTCAGCCCGCGTAATATCCGCATCCGGTGTGAACATGCCATTTCCTGTACCGTCAATAATCATACGCGATCCCATATTATTCACGATATCCTTGGCCCAGTGGCCGGATACATCCTTGAATTCAAGCGGATGCCAGATTATGGAGTAGGTGCTGTTGGTCAGGCTGTTCACTTTTGCATAATACTTCTGGTCAATCGTAGTCACCTTGGTAGGCACATGTCTTACCGAACCGTCCGGTTCAACCACAACCCCGGTTGTAATTCTGTTAGGGTCCACGCCGTCCGGAAGAGCAATCATCCGCTCTACATAGGCGTTGAATTTAGACAATTCGATTGTGTTATTGCCATACAGAGCCCGTACCACGAAATTAAGCGGAGGAGCCACAAGCGTGAATTCTCCCTTCGCAGCCGAATTTTCCACGGTTCTTAATGTACCTTCTGCTGGAGTGGCGATTTCAATCTGAATGGTTATATCCTTCAGCGTAGCCGAGACTCCCAGTTGTTTTGAAATGTCATCAATATTGATTTGGCGGGCAGGCAGGGTGTAGGTTGTATTTCCTCTTTTCAACTCCAGCACCGCCTGCTTCTCATCCATACTCTTGACCATCTGTCCGTCCAACAAGCCTATGACAACATCTGCACTTGTATTAACCGGAATCGTAATCAACGCGCCTTGGCCTTCAGCAGCGAGCCTCTCTTCCAGCTTGGTCTGGTCAACCGCTACGGTCATAACCGTCTGCCCGTTTACTACGGCGTTAGTTACTATTCCCGCATTTTCCAGCTTACCGTTCACAAGAATATTGAACCCGTTGTCCGCTGGTGTTGATGTTGCTACTGGTGCTGGTACCGCTACTGGTGTTGGTGTTGATTCCGGTGTTGGTGTCGGTACCGGTGTTGGTGTTATCACAGGCCCAGTAGTTGGAGTGCCCCCATCGCCACCGGAAGGAGCACTTGGTGTTACAGCGTTTGACAAAGCGGATGCGGCACTGCTGCCTGCGCTATTGATCGCTTTTACTGTAAATGTATAAGTCGTTCCATTGACCAGCCCTGACATTGTAATTGGACTGCCGGTTCCAACAGCGACAACATTGCCAGGTGAGGATGTAACCTCATACCCCGTGATTGCACTGCCTCCATTATTTTCAGGGGCTGTAAAAGAGACCACCGCTTGCCCGTTCCCGGAGCTGGCAGTTACACCTGTCGGCGCCCCTGGAACCGTGATTGGAGTTGCACTTCGTTCATTAGAGGCCGCGCTGTCACCTTCCGGATTGGTTGCTTTGACCACAAAATAATATGGTGTTCCATTGTTTAGCCCAGTCGCTGTATAGCTGTAGACCGAACCCCCAACAGTGGCAATTTCACTGCCATAAGCGGCGGATGCTAGTCTCTGGAATATTTTGTACCCCGTTGACCCGTCCACCGGAGTCCAGAACAAGCTGATCTCTCCATTGCCTGCAAAAGCAGACTGCAGCAATGGTGCGCCAGGAAGCGGCATCGTTGTGTCAGTCACGGTGATCGTCAGCGTTTGCGCGGCTCCCGCGCTGAAGCTGAAGGTTAGGCTAGTGGTCCCCTCAACCAGAGTGGCCAAAAATTCCTTCTTGATTGTCACCGTGCTGCCAGTCACGGTGTAATCCGTTCCCAACGAAAGGTAAGCCACACCGTTTGAAATACTGATAAGCGTATTGCCGTTAAGCGTCAGCGCTGTTGTCACGTCAGCCTGGTTAGCCGCGTTTTTATCGTAGCTGGCACTTAACGGAGTAATAGTACTATTCTGTTGCGTCGCGATTGTGTACGCTTCGCTCAACACGGTGCTGTCTGTCATCCCCGCTTTCACGGCGATGGCCTTAATCGTCTTCGCGCTCGTCAACGGGATCGGCGCGCTGTAGACCGTACTGCCGCTGGTCGGCGTGCTGCCATCTGTCGTGTAGTAGATCGTCGCTCCGCTCGTTGCCGTGCTCAGCGTTACGGTGGTGCCGGACGCTACCGCGCCTCCGGCTGGGCTTGCGGTTGGCGCATCGACTTGCGCCATAGCTCCTGCAGTAGTCATTACCAACTGCGAGTTGCCAGAGATCAGGACCTCACCATTTACTTCCATCAGTGAATAGATTGCATTTGAATCAATGCCTGACATATCGACTCCGGCATCCTGCCAGGTTGAGCCGTGATCATTGGTATAATAAATCGCCGGAGCATAATTGTTGTCAGTTACTATCATATAGACGTTATTGCCCTTTTGACCGAGCATTGCCGTTGTTGAATAAGAGGTAAAAGCATCTGTTACCGTTGGAGCGCTCCACGAAGTTAGATCATCACTTGTACGGGAGAACATTTTGTAGGTTGATGAATCATAACCGGTCAGAATATACTTGCTTCCGTCATATAGAACATTATTTAAGATGTCTTGCTGGTTCGGATACGCACTGGACCGGTTGACCCAGGTTTCCCCATCCGCAGACGTCCAAATGCTGGAAGCATCCACATTGCCTTGGGCATCATAGCCATATCCCAGCGCAATGAATTGATTATTGGTGTACGCAACCGAATACACTGCGTCTATAGATTGTGCGGGCAGAGCAGGCTCATGCCAGGTAATGCCGTCCGCGGATGTTTTTATTTTGGGAGCCGAACCCGAACCTGATCCGACCGCAACAAATTTCCCACTGCCAAAAGCAATATCCGTTATGGAGGTCGAATCATTTAAGGTATTTTGTACGGTCCAGGTAGCTCCGTCATTCGAGGTGGCCAGCGCCGTTTGGGTTTGAGCCCCTTCGCCGATAGCCACATATTTGTTATTGCCGTAGGCGGCTGCCGTAAATCCTGCAAGCCTTGAGGACAACGTCACTTTGTTCCAGGCAGTCAGGTCGCTTGAAGTCCAGATTGCTCCGTCAGCACCTTCTTTTCCTACAGCAATATACTGTGATCCGCTGCCATGAACAATGTCAGTAAACGTCCCGCCCCATTTATAGCTCCAATCGGAGCCATTCGAGGAGACAAGCATCCCTTCATTCCCCAGGCGGAAATACTTTCCGTTCACATATTTCGAAAACTGCGTAACGAAATAATTTTTGAACGGCTGCATGCTCCATGTGGTTCCATTCGCTGATGTGTACACCGCGCCATAGTATGGATTTTCAAAGCCGAACAAATAGTAATTCGAACCATCATAAAAACCATTGAACATCTGGTTATTGTATTGTGAGGAATTTTGCTTAAATGGAGGTCCCATCAGTGTAAAGGTGGATAAATCCGTCGAGGTCCAAATATATGCCGCCGGATCGGAAATATAGTAGCGGTCGTTCATCCAGGTCAGCATATTTGTTCCGGAAGACGGTACGCCAGCGGTTGAAGGCTGCGCATTGGTCCAGGTTGTACCGTCGGTGGTAGAATAAATTTTCCCATTACTGCCCCCCACGGCTAATCTGGAACCGCCATTGCCAGTTGTAACTTGGGTTAACCAAATCGTAGAGTCTACTCCCGCAGGAACGACGGTGGTCCAAGTTATTCCATTCGGCGAGGTCAGCAGCTTCCCCTGTGTTGTCGCATAAAAGGCACCGCTTCCTTTAAAGGTGAGGTACTCTACTTTCGATATCCCGGTGCTTACATTGGATGTGCGCTGCGTCCACGTAATTCCGTCCGGCGAGGTCAATATTACCCCTTCACTTCCGGACACTACAAATAGACCATTTCCATAGGCTACGCCATTAAATGTAAATGACCCGGGAGCCGTCACTCCTGTGTAATTGATGTCGGCTTTGGTTTTTACATTCTCCCAAGTTTCCGCGTCAGCCGACTTGATGATTGCCCCGTAGTATCCGACAGCGATATACACATTGTTGCCGTATGCCATCCCCGACATTGCGCCCGAAGGCAAATTTGTATAGCTTTTGGCCGTAAATGTGTCAGGTGCGGAGCCTGCAGCCTGTAAATCCGCCGGGCGCAATAATAAAATACCAATAATAACCAGACACAACATCCCCATCAGGAAATGCCTGGAACCTTTCAAGCCTCTTGTCATGATCGCTGCCTCCAAATAATGGATTAAATTCTATGATGAGCGGCAAATAAACTACGAATAGTTCCATATTTCGACAAAAGGATACAGAAACCCTTCATTTTTAAATACTAAAAAATGCAATAACAAAATTTATTTTTCAGGGATATTTTGTTTTGCCCAACCCTTGCAATGTTCCATTGTTAATACCACATGCGAAACGGCATTAATTTCCTGATAAACGCAACCATTATCCTCCAGCACGCATCTTATTAGTAAAGGGAGGGGAGCTTTGTCTGGATATTATAGAGAGAATTAAGGCCAAGGATGAAAGTGCTCTCCGCCTGTTGATGGACCGGTACGGTGACATGCTGCTTAGGACGGCCTGGCTGCTGCTCAAGGATCAGCAGTCCGCTGAAGAGGCTGTGCAGGATACATTCGTTCAAGCCTATGCAAAAATCAGCCAGCTTCAGGAGCCGGACCGGCTGCAAGCCTGGCTGATATCTATAACCGTGAGCCGCTGCCGGATGAAGACGCGGACCTGGAGCTGGCGCAGCATTTTCCCCTCGGCAGAGAGCGGAAGCTGGGCAGAAGAAATGGCCGGGGCCACTGCCGGAGCGGAGGAGCTTTTCATGGTGGAGTGGAACAATGTCCGGCTGGCTGAAGCCGTAAGAAGTCTGGATTATATCTACAGGGAATGTCTGACCCTATACTATTTTCATGAGATGAATATTAGGGAAATTGCCGTGCAACTGGCTGCGCCCGAGAATACCGTAAAATCCCGTCTGGCCAGAGGACGGATGTTATTGAAACAGCGATTGGAGAAGGAGGGGCATTTCGAGTGAATTCCGAACGTGAGCAAATCAAACAACGGCTGGATGAAGAGCTGTGTCCGCTAACCTTCAGCGGCCGGGAACGGGTTCTGCGGCAGACCCACCCCCGGACTCTTATTGCGCGTCTGCGGGCACTGTGGAACATGGAGCTTGTGATTCCCCTTAGACCACTAGGTGCATGTGCAGCCATCCTCATGGCAGGAGCGGTTATTCTCTATGCTCCGCACAGCGGAATTAGAGAACTACTGACCAGTCCGCAGCCGGACAAACGGGAATTAATTGAGGCCGGAGGCAATACGTACCGGAAAGATCTCTATGAACAGGCGGTGAAACGGCATGACCGTTAGAATAAAAGTCAAACATCTGCTGCTGTTTGTGCTGCTCCCGCTGTCTCTGCTCGGCATAATAGGAGTCATGCTGCCGTCCTTTACAGCCGTGAACAGTAAGGAAAATAGCTTATCTGCCTCCGCATCTGAACATGCGCGGGCAAAGCTTCTGAACAGTCTGGATGCCGTTACCGGCAGCAAACGTATGGACCTGATCCGTACCGCGGTCATTGAGCCCGGCAATGCAACTCCCCTTTACCATTTCAACGTATACATTGGTGCTTCGGGCAGCCAGTGGACCCGGGACAACAATGAAGAGCCTCCCTCCCCACTGCTGCCCGGAGACAAAATCCGGCTGCTGCGGGAGTATATCCTGAACGGTCCCACGGACAGCTATATGATCAGTGCCATCAAACAATTGCTCTATGAATATGATGCCATTGGCACAGCGGATAAGGGAGAAGAAGTGCTTGCGGCGGCGGTAGAGCGGGTAAGCAGCAGTTCCTCAATGGCATGGCAGATTACGCTGCTTCGGGCAGAACGGGCGCTGAACACCGGCAGCTTTGCAGCGGCCAGCGCCCTGCTTAAACAGGCCGATTCCCCTGCTCACTACAATGAAGCAGCGCTAGACGCACGTTCCGATTGGCTTGGAGCCCGGTTGCTGTTTGAGGAGGGCAAGAGCACTGAAGCTCTAAACCTGGTGAACCTGGCTCTGGAGAAATACCGGGGGGACCTGAACGAGATGAACAAGAAGCTTGACGGCACCGAAGAGCAGCTTATCGCGCTTCAGAGTGCACTGAAGTCCGCTCAAGAATTAGGGGTTCATTCCCCGGCTTCCCTGTCGGGAACGCTTATGCGAAGCGACGGAACTCCAATTGCCAGGGCGGGTGTCTTTCTCCGCGCAGAAAGCGAGGTCTACCATTCTGTAATGTATGATTCCGAGCCCTATCAGATCGTTACGGATGCGCAAGGGCATTTTCAGTTTTCCGGGATCATTCCCGGGTTCTACCAGCTCCAGCTTGGCCTCAGCTTCGAGCAGATCGACGGCTGGACCTGGCCGGTACAATATGAGGACTGGATTGAAATCAAGGCAGGAGATACATTAACCAATAACATCGTCCTCCAGCCCCTGCTGGAGCTGAAATTGCCTGTCAATTCGCAAGTAATCACCGGCCCCTCTGTCCATTTCAAGTGGGAGCCTGTCAAAGACGCGGCTTATTACAGCCTTAGCGGTACGGTCTGGGCAGATGCCGGCAATTCCTTCAGTTCCATCATCCGGGAGCATGTTCCTGGCAATGAGGTTTCTATACCGACAGAGGAGCTATATGACAGCGGCGGGTTCTCCTACGGCAGTAGCGGAGAGGATTGGCAATCCATTGATCCGTCATCGCTGCTTGGCTTCGCCGATCCGAACAGCCGCTTCTCGTGGAGCGTTGAAGCCTATGATGCATCAGGACAGGTGATTACCCGCAGCAACGGCTACCGGTTGAATGAAGACACCTTGGGCAATCTGCCCTTCTTCTATTTAAAATCACGCACGCTTACCGCTGCCGACCGGCTTGTGGCGGACAAGAAGCTCGAAGAGGCCCTGGCGGCCTACCGCCAGGATTATGCCGCAGATCCTCAGGACACCCATGCCCTAAAGATGCTGACCCACATTCTAACCGCAAAAGCTTCTTTTATAAAAGATAAACAAGCGGAGGAAGCAGCGATACCTCTTTTGAGGAGGCTGGTAGAGCTTCGTCCGAATGAAAATTATGCCTTTTCACTGGCACAACACTATTATAATCAATCGGACTGGGAGAATTATAACAAGTATTATCACCGCTCACTTGAGCTTCGCCCGGAAGAAGCGAACTCTTATATGCAATCCATCAACGCCTCCGCACTGATGGTTCAGGGCAAATTAACGGAAGCACGGCAGCAGTTTGCCCTGGCTCTGGCTGACGACAGCAGCCACCGCTTTATTGGCAGATACCTTGCGGCGGAATTGGCCGCCGGGCAGCCGCTCTCCTCCGCGCTGGAGCTGGCGAAGCGTTATCCCGAGCACGGCTATGGCGTAAGCGGCGACCACTGGCCGCTAATGATCATGAGACTCCAGGCGGAGAGAACCGGGCAGCCGGAGGCTTTTGACAGACAGCTCAAGGAGAAGCTTGAATTATATATGAAGAGACAGGACCGTGCGCTGCGGCAATGGACTGAGCAAGGCGAGCCTTCTGCGCTGAAGGAGTTCATGAAGTCCGTTCTGGAGGTAGGCTGAACCGGCTATATATCCCTCTTCGCTGTTAACAGTTCCTTCAATTGACTTATTGCTTCTTTAGACTAAAAGTGAATTTCCACGTAGCCGTGTTGCCGGAATACCGTCCCCGGTTCTCGACTACGGTCACTTTCAGAGCTTTGGTGGTGGTTTTGGTGATATTTGATACCTTGACCGAAGCTGCTTCACTTGCCGAATCCGGGATCTTGTCCTGTTCTTCCGCGTACGCCGTAAGCTTCACGCTGTCCGTTGATTTCAGAGTCAGAACTACAGAGTCGCCTTCGGCGATCTCTTTACCGTTGGCATTGGCCACAGTGTACCATTCATTCCCTACATGATTGTTCTCCGTCAGCTCAGCGCTGACCAGAGTAACTTTAATCTTCACATTTTTGGACGCCGCCGAAGTCGACTGCACCGGTACTGCCAGACTGAACAGAAGCAGCAGCATTGCCATAATTCTGATTTCCTTCATTCGCATTTGAGAGTGCCTCCCTCATAGATTACGTGTTTTCCACGTGTAGTTCAGCAAACAACCCGGCGCAGACATACTTTGTCCGAACCGGGCTACAGGCTGTATTAATCTATTTATTTCGCCAAAATATTCAATTATCCTCCATTGACCTGTAACTTATTGTATATTTCTGCGTCTATGATTGTATATAACTTCCAGGGGGATTAGGTAAATGAAAAAAGCTATCCGAAACGCCAACTTATGTATCTCTCTTTCTATAGCTCTGTCCGGCACTCGATCAGTACATTTCCCAGAGGATAACAATGGTTCCATTGAACGTCGTGCAGCATATCCCGGAAATTACTGTGCAGTGGGATGATGCGGACAAGACGGTAACCATCTACTGGGATAATGAAACTATTTCGCTGGGAGCGGGGCAGAATACTGCTTACATAGGAAAGGAAAAAGTCACCTTGCCGGCAATCATGTCGAAGAATTATGGTCTGCGAAGCTGAGCAACGATAAGTCTCCTAGAAGGCAGAAATTTAGATATTCGAAGGCTTCCGGATGCCCCACAAGTCATGAACTGGTTGCTGGGATATCCCTTTTTTTGAGGAGATGAGAACAACATTTGTAGCAAACATCAAGATATCGCTCACATGTTATACGACAATAAATAAATTCTATTATTATCAAGATCCATAATTCCAATCATTACGTTGTCGAAGCTGGAATCAAATACATTAGTCCCTGTAATTGAAGCATTCGTTTGGTTATTTCTTATCATATAGTATCCCCGGGCGGCATCAAGAGGTATTAGCTTGGATGTTGTCTCATCTGTGATCGCCCTGATCTTCTTGGAGAATGAAGTTGTGAAATCTGAAGGTATTGGAAGTTCAGACCAATAATTCGCGCGGCCCTTTTCCGCTATAGCTTTCATACTCTCAGAAGTGACTTGATAGATATATAACCGATACCCATCGCCCAATGCTCCATATGATGTATTACTAAATATAGTTTCGCTTTCTTTGGGTAGCTGTATTCCAAACTTTTCGTTGAAAAATTCTATTTCTTTATTATTTTTAAAATAACCTCCATAAAACACTGCTAATAAAATTATTAAGGTAACTAATCCAATAATAATTTTTTTTGTGTTTTTCATCTCATATCCTCAATTTCTATTATTTAATAGTAAGGGTGGAGTTTGAATATCTCATACACGTAAAACAACTCATGCACAATCTGAAAAACTGATTGTGCATGAGTAAACTTCTAATTCATATTCATGGTATTTAGAAATTCATTACTACTGTATAGGGTACAATTACTCCCGATTGTTGAGCAAGGTACATTGTATTTACAGCAGTCCCAGCTATACCTTGATATTCAGGGTTAACAGCATAATCATATCTATCTGTAATACTAACAGTACCATTACGCCAATTGTAATTATAATTATGAATGGCATAATATAAATCATTGTCTTTAGTGCTTGACCCTTTTGAAAAGGCTCCGCTACCAGAGCCGGATTGAGTAGTTCTAAGTCTTGCCAATTCAGCAGTTCCATTTGCTTGACTTTTATAGTATGGAGTATAAGAGCCGCCAATTGAAGATTGTTTGGCATAAGTTAATAACTCTGAAGCCAACAGGTAACCTTTCAAATTAAAAAAGGCAATTACTGAACTTACTGCGGGTGACAGCACGGGATCAGTTGCCCCGGCGGTCGAGAATCCACCTTTGCTTGAATTTTGTTGGGAAATATAATTTTCATATTCAGTGATGTTCGTATCATAGCCCGCAATTAAATCTGCCAATTTACTCTTTTCACTTTCGCTAGCTTCATTCTCAAGATCCTTCTCAAGTCTTTCTTTTTCTTTGATTAATTCATTTAAAACGGTTGTTCCTTGAGTTTCCATATATGTCTCAATCTCATTAAGATTGTTTGTCAACTTTTGTTGAACTTGGGATCTGGTTAATTGGTTATCTGAGATATAACTCTCAAAGGTGGAATCAGAGGAATCCTTCGCCCCCACCTGCGTGAGACCCGTTGCTCCAAATAGAAATGCTGCAGCACTAAACAATAAAAAAGATTTCTTTATAGTATTCTTCATTCATCTGCCTCCAGTATAATTTAATAATACTAATCAGACAAAAAATATTATTATATCCTTTCTATAGAATTTTATACCAATTTTTACTCTTCGACAATATCATTAATGGAATATAAATTCAATCTATGGCGTGATTTTCCTGAACCTTTTAATCCTTGGAAGACCGTATATCCCGCTTCCGTTTGTGTAGCAAAGGCGACCTTTTATTAAAGTGTTTGAGTTTCGTGAATCGAATCCCAAAACGCAACCTTCTGCATCCCTTCCAAGTCCAATAGGACAGATCCTTGAGCCTATGATTTTAACTATTGTTAAACGCCATTTTGTGGAATATTTTTCAATAAACATTATTGAAGTAACTCATTAAGAGCCACGTGGCTTTTTTTCATTAATGCCGCCATCATAGAAGCAACCTATGGATTTATCGACGCATCAGGGAAATCAACAACCCTCGGTCAGCAAATAATCGCAAGCAACGGCAGTTTTGCCGTTGCTTGCGGCCCACCGCAACCGAATTCGCGTCTATCGCAGCTCGCGGATCGCCCGCTGCAGACTCACAATTTCCGCCATCAGCTCGCGGTTCGCTGCTTCCGACCCGCTGGACTCACTGTGCATAAGCCGGGCCAGCCGCAGCTCCAGTACCTGCAGCTCACCTTCGCGGGACTGCTCTTCTGGAGTCAGCACGGTGCTGCGCTCCTTGGCGGCGTACTCCTCATAGGTGCCCGGATAGAATTGCGGCTCCCGCCCGCGTTCCAGCAACAGCAGCCTGCTGGCTACTTTAGTGTGCAGATAACGGTCATGCGAGACGATAACCAGTCCGCCGGGATAGGCGGCGAGGGCTTCCTCCACACGCTCCCGGGTGTCGATATCCAGATAATTGGTCGGCTCATCCAGCACCAGCAGATTAGCCCTGCCGAAGTACAGCCGCAGAAAGGCTACCCGGCATTTCTCACCAAGACTTAAATCTCCAATCCGCTTGAACACATCCTCCCGGGGGAACATGAAGCAGCCCAGAATCGTCCGCGCCTCGGTCTGTGTCATACCCGGCAGCTCCAGCAGACTGTCCAGAATTGTTGAAGCCAGGGGCAGATCATCCAGCTCCTGGGCAAAATACCCCACCTTCGTCCGGGGATGCAGACGCAGCTCGCCGCCAGCAGGCTCTATGATTCCTGCGATCAGCTTAAGCAGTGTGGACTTGCCGGCACCGTTTGGCCCCAGCACCGCCAGGCGGTCGCCGCGCCGCAAGGTAAGATGGAAGTTCTCCAGCAGATCAGGACCGCTGCCATAAGCACAGCGAATGCCGCTCATAGCTGCCAGCGTATCGCCCTGGAAATCTTCGCTTTCCAGCTTCATGCTCAGCTTGGGCGCGGCCTGCGGAAGCTCCACACGGTTCATCTGAAGCCGTTCCAGGCTGGCCTCCTTGGCATGGAGGCGGGAGACATTTTTCTTCGACTTTGCGCGCAGGAAGTCATTCTGTCCCGCAGCGCGATGTGCCTGCTGGAACCATTCGGCGTACCGTCTGATGCTCTCCAGCAGCTTTTCCTTCTCCTGTTCCTGTTTCTTGAATTGCACAGCCAGCGTACGCGCTTCCACTTCCTTCTGTTCGCGATACTGTTTGTAGGCTCCCGGATAGCGGCGGCAACCGTGGGAACTTAGCTCCAGTACTGCCGTGGCCGTCCGGTCAATAAAGGTGCGGTCATGGGACACGTATAGTACCGTGCCGGGATAATTCCGCACCCATTCCTCCAGCCATATCATCGTCGCCTCATCCAGATGATTCGTCGGCTCATCCAGCACCAGAAGCTTCGGCTGGCGGGCAAGCAGCGCGGCAAGCTGGACCCGCGTTTTCTGTCCGCCGCTGAGCTGGCGGTACGGCAGGCTCCACTCCGCCGGATGAAGCTTCAGTTGGTTAAGACACTTCTCCGCCTTGGCCTCCCAGCCATAGCCGTCCAATTGCAGATAGTGTTCGTACACTTCTCCGTATTCGCCTACTGCGGCTGCATCTCCGCCGTCCGACTCTTGAAGTCTGCGGCTCAGTTCTTCCAATCTGCGCTTAAGAGCTGCCGCCTCTGCCGAGCCGGACAGCACATACTCCAGCGCGCTGACGTCAGAGCGGATATCCAGTTGCTGGTCCAGCACGCCCCATTCCTCAGTCGGAAGCCCGTAAGCAACAGTCCCTCCCTCGAAGGAGTACCGGCCGAGCAGTCCCTGCAGCAATGTCGTCTTGCCAATCCCGTTGCGCCCGAACAGCAGAACGCGTTCTCCCTCGAATATTTCAAAGGAGACATCCGCAAACAGCGGGATGCCGTTCCATTCTTTGCGTATATTTTTAACTTTGATCAAGGTCATATCCATTCCTCCGCTTCAATGTAACAATACAAAAAAACCGCAGCGGGCGGCCTGCGGCATAACATGTATGAAGGAGGGAGATGCCGTGAAACAGCGCTGCGGACCGCACTTCCCCGCTTAATGGCAGGGCAAGCCGTCAATATACAAGCTGCTTTCATATGTAACAAGCATCGCAAGTTCCCCAATCGACACACGTATCCCCTGACCGTACACCCCAAACAGAAACTTTATAGCGCTCAGCAAATAAAGTCTTATTTTTCAGGGCGTCCCGTGGCTTGTGCAAATATGCACATCACAAGTAAAAGGGTCTTTTGACAAGGAATCGTGTTAGTTATTCATCGGTTTGGGTGAACCTCCGTATTTGTCCGAAATGCAATATTACCCAAAGTATAAAGAACCCTATCCCAAGTAACAAGGTCAAGAACAGTTATACCAAAAGTTGACCATTGGACAGAAGCACTAGCCTAGAACCGGTACACCAAAAGGCAACAGAATCAACAGCAGCGAAAGAAACGTCAAGCTTGCAGTCAAGGACATTCCCAGCTTCTGATTTTTATCCGATTGGAACCAGCCTTTGAACTGCCAATAATTACGGTACAGCACAAAAAATACAATAAAATTCCCGATACCCGCGCTTCCAGGATATAATGTCCTATCGTACAGCAGCTTAAACAGCCCTTGCTCCAAACCGCCCAAAACAATCATCGTCAGAGCCAGCAAGAATAATAGCCTGAATATTTCCAGCACAAAGGTTACCAGCTTTCCCACCCTGCTTCACCTCTCCTCTAACGCAAAACGCGCGCTTCGGCTTCACCGGAATTAACATATCGGCGGATGTGTTGCACAATTTCCTGATTGTTCTTCACAATAATTAGCTTTTCCGCAAATGGCTCCGTCAGCCTCATAATTTCCGGCACCCCCTCCCGGTCAAAGCCACGGTTCCATTCAAACAGCATCACATAGAGATTCTTAAAGGTTTGCTTGTAATTCCCCTGCTCCCGGCCCAGCCTTGTCTTGACGAATCTTCCCACCACCCGCAAATCCCGGACTACTCTGCCCGGGTTGATCAGAAAAATCACATCGGCCTGCCGGAAGCTCTCGCTCCCCCATTTGTAGTGAACCCCTTCGATAATCCATTCGCTGGAGGCCACAGCTTCCGCTAATCGGGTATCCCTGACTTCCACTGAGTTCCTGCAATTTTCAATACTTCTGTCCCATACAAAATTATCGGTTTCGTAGCATGGTATCCCGTAACGTCTGGACAGCTCTTTGGCAATATAGGATTTGCCGCTTCCGCAGCTTCCAATAATCCGGATTCTAATATCCATCTCTCCCAAAAATCAGTCTCAATGCTCCGGCCTCACCTTTTCCCGGCAATCCAGACCGTCCATCTGTCCTTTTCTTCAATGTGCCGCAGTTGGCTCAGCCTTGCCTTGATGAAACCGGTCAGCTCAGCGAGTTCATCATCTGACAGCTCATGCAGGATCGACCGTCCGGTACGATTCAATAGATCAGCCTCCAGCATTTCTTGGGAGAAATCCATTGCCGTCACCTGCTCCGCTCCCGCCACAGCCAGTGCCTTGGAATAGATGCCGCCGCCGCAGCCCAAATCAAGAACCCGCTTGCCGCTCAGCCGGGTATACTCCTCAACCATCTTAATCCACTGGTCCTCAGCCGTCCGTGAAGTATAGCTCCATTTGTTGCTGCTGTTGTGAAAATCTATCGGCATAAGCTCTCTGTCCCCCTTCCTCTCCCCTGCTTTCTTTCTATAACTTCAATATTTATCCTGCAATTCCTTCCATCATAAAAAGACCGCGCAGGCACTGCACCTGCTGCGGTGAGAGGATAAAATACAAATGAGTCCTAGAATGTTACCGTGGACTTCTGCTTGCTCCACTTAAACTGTAGCCCGAACAAATCTGTCAGACTTCCGAGCGGGAGATACAGGCGGTTATTCACATTTTTAGAAGCAGTGATGGCTACGGTTGTGCCGTTTACTGTGGCTTGATTGGTCAGCGGCTTATGCACCGCTGTGCGGTTCCCTATGGTGATGATTAGCGAACCGGTTCCGGGATCTTGCTGCAGCGTGCCTCCCAGCAGGGCCACGGATTCTTTCAGCGGAACAAAAACACGCGAATTCTCCAGCACGAATTCATCCTTCAGCTTCACGGCTTTGCCGTCAATGACGAACGAACCGGCAATTGTTGTTGAGCCTAGCGAGTATCCGCTATTGACAGCAAGACTCTCCATGCTGAGCGCTGAAGAGGTGATTACCACGGTTGTATTCTTGGCGACTTTCGGATACAGCCAGTGAATGTCATCATTATGCATGCGGATACAGCCCGCACTGACATATTTACCGATGGAAGATTCATTATTATTGCCGTGAATGGCATACGTTGTGCCTTGGGTACCGTTCACTTCCAGCCCCAGCCAGCGGTCGCCGAGCGGATTGGCCGGATCGCCACCGGGGATCTTCTCCTTATAGTAAGGTCTGTTTTTGATCTTGACTACAATTTTGAAGCGGCCTTCAGGCGTTAGACTTTTGTTTTTGCCTGTGGCAACCGGAAAGCTTCGGACCAGCTTGCCGCCGCTGAAATAGCCCAGCGTGTTCGTTTTTTTGTTGACAATAATCAGATCTGAGGACGATGCCGCCGATACCGGAATTGCTCCTGTGAAACTAACCGTAAGCAAAAATACAAATGCAAATGTCACCGCCAGGCTTCGCGCCAAAAAGCCCTTTGTTCTAAAAAATTGACCCAGCAGATTCATGCTGCCCCACCTCCAAGTAATGGGCGATTCTGGAAATCACCTTTTTATTAAACGAAATAAGGCGGCAAAAGTTTCAGTACGGCTTGCTCCTTTCTGCTTGAACCCGTCCTCCCGGTCATGTGATTGCATGAATATTAAACGGCTTCTTCACAGATAATAAGGGCGCATGACAAAATCGAGCCTGTCTAGGAGGAACAATACTTTGAACTCAACGATTTCCAGTCAGATCAACCAATGCGACCAAATCATCCAGCAGCTTGTGAACCAGACCCAGCAGGGTACGCAGAATTATCAGCAGCTCCTTCAGCAAGAGCAGCAGCATGCCGCCAAGCTTCAGGAGCTTAGCCAGCATAGCCAAAAAGCCATCCAGATGATTCAGCAGTCGCTTCAGGGGCATCAGACTGCGATGCAGCAGCTCCAGCACATCTCTCAAATCACTAGACAAATGGAGCAAAGCTCCATGACAACCAGCTATAATCCGGGTATGCCGACTTACAATACAGGGGGGCAAAGCTACAATCCTGTCAATCAGGGCTTTAATTCAAGCTTTAATTCCTCGTATGGGCAGCAGCAGCCGATGCACACTTCCCCATTATCCGGCTCATCCTACGGCTCGCCAATGAATCAAGGACGCAGCTTCCAGCAGTAGAACTCTCCGGGGCGGCTATTCTTGCAGATTATTCTGCAGGGGTGGCCGCTTTTCTGTTTGTTCAGGCTGGAGCGTTCATTACACCACCAGCCGACCGCGCTTCTCGGCCAGGCGAATTGTCGCTTCGACGCCGGAGTTGAACTCCAGAAAGTCACTCTCGACGCCGTCGCTGAAGATGACTCCATCCTCCGGCATCTGGGAGGTAATCTTCAACGGGGCACGGCTGCTGATCTCTCCGAAGACCAGACCGGCAGAGGTGGTCCGGCTGGGAAATGGCTCCCGGACCGTAAAGATCAGGCGCGGATGATCCCAGTCCAGCCGCTGCTCCCCGAATGTACCGTCAGTCGCGGGATTTGCAGGCAGACCTCCTGAAGGCGCACGACCATCTCTTCCGGCAGCTTGCCCCGCGGCCTGTCGGGAATCGGCCGCAATGCCCGTCATCTGAAGCTGCGCCGCGCTGCGGGATATGCCCGCAGCTCCGGCGAGCACGCTTCTGAGCCAGCCGGTAGAGCCCATACCGGTGGAGACGATAATGCCGCTGGAGGATTGCTGCTCAGCGACGCCGTTCAGCTCCACCTGATAGCGGGCGGAGACATGGGTTTTGCGGCCAATGAATAAATCATTGACGCCATAGAGGCTTTGCCCGTCGTTAAGCTGCGCCTTGGCAAGCGTGACCTCGCGCACCTGGCGCTGCCCCCGGAACACCTCCGGCACAAGCGTCCGCAGATCATTGACGGTGAACGGCAGCAGCACACCGTCCCAGCGTCCGGGATCGGGATTTACCCCGATCAGGGGCTGCTCATGCAGGTATTTTAGCGTATTAGCTACAAGTCCGTCCTGTCCCAGCACGACCACCGTATCCTGATCCCCAAAGATGAAGTTCGGCACATGCTGCCGCTCCAGCAGTTGCACCCGGCCCACCGCGCCCAGCTCAATAACCGCAGTCTCCACAGCCTTCCGGTAATGAAAATCCTCGCTGATATAATCACTGAAATCGGCGCCCAGCCGTTCAATATAGAACTGCGCCTGCTGGATGGTATTGTAGCGGACTACCAGCTCTTCAAGACGGGTCTTGCGCTTAATCAGGATGATTTTATTCTCAGTAGTTCTGTTGTTCATCGTCCGCCCGCTCCTTTATTCGCCCCCGCGCCGCTTCCCGACGATCCGGAACCGGCCATGATTCCTTGAAGAAGATCCGGTGTAATGTTCAACTGGCCGATTTTTCCGGCATTTTCCGCCAGCTCCTGGAAGGCGATTGCAATCAGCTTATCCGGCTTCATGCCAACATTGGTCAGTGCCTGCAGCACACCTGGGGCTACACCCTGCAGTGAATTCATTACCGCCGACAGCTCATAGGCTTTGGCATCCGCCTCGGCTCTTTGGTTAGCTACCGTCAGCCCGATCAGTTCCTGCTTCTTCTCTTCAAGCGCGGTATCGAAGCTGAGCTGCTCCTCCTTCATCGCATTCTGCTTCTGCTTCACCGAACGCTCGGCGTCGAGCTGGGTTTCGCGGATCTGCTTTTTCTTCGCCTCCACGGCAATCTCCGTATTCAGCTCATTTTCCTTCACACGGCGCTCCTGTTCAATCGAAGCATTGCGGCGTTCATAGAGCGCATTGTCGGCGCTGCGGAGAATCTCCTCTCTGGCCTGTGCTTCCAAGGCACGCAATGTTTCCTTATTCGGGACGATAGCCAGAATGGACAGTCCCATCAGCTCAATGCCCAGCTTCTCAATCTCCGCATTCCGTTCGATTTCCTGCGTGATGGTCTTCGCCAGGCGTTCGCTGGACTGGATCGCCTCCCGCAGCGGCAACTGCTCTAACTGCTTCTTGGTCAGCACCTTGGCGACATTGATTACGCGCTGGGCCAGCTTGCCGGGATCATCGGACAAATACGTGTTTTTCCGCAAATTATAGGTATAGTTCAGAATCTGCGTAGTCTTGCGGTAGTCAACAATCCGGTAGGTGAGCTGCCCCTGCACTGTCACCGTCTGATAATCATTCGTAATCTCTTCGAACATGAACGGAACATCAATCGAGGATACCGGAACCACAACAACCGAAGTCGTAGGCACATAATAGTGAAAGGAAAGCCCCACTCCCTCGCGGACAACCTTGCCGTTCTTCACCTTGAGCACATAATCGCTGGGCTGGAATTTCACAAATCTGAATCCGAACATGGACAAAACCTCCTATTGTTTTTGTTATTAACAATTTGTTATTAACATAATCTTAGCACGGTTCTGTGATATTATCAATATGTTAATATCAAATTCTGTATTGAAACTATACCGCTTCAGCAATCCAGGTCCCGCCAACTCTTCTACTGTACTTTCTGCAATTGAATTAGGCGCAGCACCGTGGATTTTCAATTCTGTTGCACTTTGCTGCATCTCAGCTAAAATCTGCTGTACCAAATACAACAGAACCCGTTTTTGCTGAATAATCGCTGCGATCTACTGTATAAAATGCAATTGATTATTTCCAAGCAAAAAAACACCGCACCCTCCAAGTTTGGAGAATGCGGCGAGCGCCTTTTTTAATGAAAGAAAACCCAAGCGAACAACTCTGCTATTTCACAGTCACTTTAATTTTGACGGTCTTGCCGCCGTATTTCACCGAGATATAAGCTGAGCCTGTGCCGTTCGCTTTAATCAGCCCATTCTTCCCGGTGGCTATAAGCTCCTTGGACGATGACCACACCGCGCTTTTGGAGACATCCGACTCACTGCCGTCTTCAAAGGTAGCTGTTGCCGTTAGCTGCACGGATTGGCCCTCAGTCAGCGTCAGATTCATCTGGCTGACCTCCAGATATTTCAGCACATCTACTGTGACGGGGATTTTAACGGTTTTGCCGCCATAGGCTGCGCTCACGTAGGATTTGCCGTAACCTGCCGCTTTGACCGAACCTTTGGTCACCGTGACGATTGTGTAGCTGCCGCTTTTCCACTCCGCTTTGTCAGTAACATCTTTCGTTGTACCGTCACTGAAGGTAATGGTTACTGTTGCGCGGGCTGTATCGCCGGATTTCATCGCCAGGTTGGTCACGGAAGCTTCAATCTTCGACACTTGATCCACTTCAACGTTGATTGTGATCTTCTGGCCTCCGTAGGAAGCGGTAATTGTCGTCTTGCCTTTCAAAACGCCAGTCACCAGGCCCTTCTTCACGGTTGCTATCGTGGCCTTGGACGAGCTCCACTCTGCATCTGCGGTCACATTGCTCTCTGCACCTGATGAGTCGGTAGCGGTCAGCGTGATTTGCTGTTTGTCTCCGGCGGACATCGTCATTAGGCTCACACTCGCCGCAAGCTCATCGACCAGGCCGACATTGACTGTAATCGCCGCTTTTACCGTGCCTACTTTAGCCGTAATCACTGCTGTACCGACGCCGACACCGGTAATCAGCCCATCTTCGACCGTGGCAATCTTCGCATCACTGGTGCTCCATTCCACCTCGTCCGCCAAGGTTTTGTCCGTGCCGTCACTGTACCCGCCGGTTGCTATAACCTGATAGGTCTCATCCTCCTGAAGCTCTACCGTCTTCGCCTGCAGCGTCAGCTTCTCCGGTGTTCCCGCCGTTACCTTGATGGTCGCGGTCTTCCCGCCATAAGAGACGGTGATCACTGCGCTGCCTGTAGCATAAGCGGTAATCGTGCCGTCACTTGCATCAGCGATGTCGGAATGATCCGAGCTCCATACCGCATCGTCCGTCACATCCTGTGAGGTTCCATCCTTATAGCTGGCCATTACCGTCACAGATTTGCTCTGGTCTACGCCGAGGTTCAGCTTGCTGATGGTGACATTTAGCCGGGAGGCCGTTTCAACATTTACGGTAACCGTAACAGTCTTGCCTCCGTATGCCGCAGTCACCGTGGTAGTTCCCGACTTGTAGCCTGTAATCAAACCTTTGACAGCAGTAGCCACATTCTCATCTGCCGTGGTCCACACCGCTTCATTTGTTACCACACTGGAGATACCTTCCGCGTCCAGCGCGGTCAGCACTAACTGCTGCGTTTGGTTCAGCCTAAGGAATACACTGTCATCGTCTATGCGAAGCTTATTGCTTTTGCCTACAGTGGCAGTTACGGTTACATTCTTCGAGCCGTAGCTCGCAGTGATCGTTGCATTCCCTTCGCTGTAAGTGGTAATACTGCCTTTGGACACAAAAGCTACCGCCTCATCGCTGGAGCTCCATGTTGCCTTATTGGTCACATCTGCGGTAGTTCCATCGGCAAAGGTGGCCGTCAATGTAATGGCCTTCGTGGCATTCACCGCCAAATTCAGGTTCGTCTCGCTTAAGGCAAGGTGCCTTGCCGTTCCGATATCCACGGTAACCGTTGCCTTCACACCGTTATAGGTTCCCGTAATCGTCGTCGTGCCCACGGAGTAGCCCGTAATTAATCCTTTGCTGACCAAGGCAATGCTCTTGTCGGCAGAGGCCCATACCGCACTGTTTGTCACATCGGACGATGAGCCGTCTCCGGCAACGGCAGTCAGTGTAAGCTGCTTCGTTTTTCCCGATTGCAGGAATACGCTGTCGTCACTGGCGACAAGCTTGTTCACAGCGCCCACTTCAACCTCAAGGGTGGTCTCAAGGGTGCCGTAGGAAGCGCTGATTGTTGCTGTTCCCGCCAGTTTGTACGTCGTGATGGCTCCCTTTTTGACATAGGCAACTAGTTCATTGCTTGAGCTCCATGTCGCCTGGGAGGTTACATCCTCGGTGCTGCCGTCGGCGTAGGTCGCCGTTAGGGTCAGCGTATGCGTTGAGCCTGTCTTCAGGCTAAGCTGCTCTTCACTGAGATCGAGATAACGCGCTACTGCAACATCCACATTCACTTGCACAGATTTGTCGCCGTAGGTTCCCGTAATGGTTGCCGTTCCGGCTGTGTAGCCGTAGACTTTGCCTTTATACACATAAGCAATGCTGGAATCGCTGGAGCTCCAGATGGCCGTGCTTGTGACATCCTTGGTGGCTCCATCGGGATACACCGCCGTCAGCTTGAGCTGCTGCTCCTCTTCCGGCTTCAGGAACACGTTCTGATCATCCACTGTGAGCTTGCTGGTCTGATCCACTGTCACCTGGATAGTGGTCGTTTTGGTGCCGTATTTGGCCGTGATCACCGCCGTTCCCTGCTTATAGCCGGTAATGACGCCTTTGAGCACGTCCGCAACGGACTCATCACTGGAGGACCATGTGGCAAGTGCGGTTACATTCTCCTGTGTGCCATCCTGAAAAGTAGCAGTGAGCACAACAGGCGAGCTGTCCTTCAGCAAAAGCGCAAGCTCCGGCTTGTCCACCGTAATCCGCTTGGCTACCTCTACGTTTACTGCAACGATAATTGTTTTTTTGCCGTATATCCCCGTGATCGTGGCCGTACCGGAAGAAATGCCTTTGACTTTTCCGTTGACGACAGTGGCAACCGCAGTATCGCTGCTGCTCCAGACGGCCTTGTCAGCCACGGTGGCATCCGTGCTATTGTCAGAAAAGGTTGCTGTCAAAATAATGCTGCCCGATTCGCCCTTGCGGAGATCCAAACTCTGCACATTCTGAGTCAACGCCTTGACCTTTTTCGTAACCGTAACGGTAGCCGCTTGGGAGAACTTCGTCCCGTCGCTGTGTGTATACACCGCCACGATAGTTGCCGTTCCCTCCGCCTTCGCGGTGATTATGCCATTATAGACCGAAGCAACGGATGGCTTATCGCTGGACCAGTCGCTGTTTACGGTCACATCCCCCGAGGTGCTGTCTGAATAGACCGCAGTTGCGGTCAAGGCCTGTGTGTCTTCGATGGCAAGTGAGAGCTCATTTGCACTCAGCACGATTTTGGAGACTGTAACGGCTGTACCGGCCATAGCCAATCCGCCATTTCCAAATACGAGAAGCATCGACATTACCAGCACAAAGAATCGGTTCAAGCTGTTTTTCTTCAATCTGTCACCCTCCTAGCTGAATTATGATTTCATCCTCTTATCGACATAACCCAACTTGAAAATTAGGTGTAAAAGCCTTATTTTACTTCATATAACAACGATTTAAGCTCAATTTATTGCTTATGTATAATTGGATGTCCGGCCCTCTGGGCAGACCCTGCCCCTCCCGGGAAATCAGCAGGCTGAATGCATCATAGCAACCGAAACTGAATCTATTCTGAAAGTTGTCGAAGTTTTATTTTTCGCCCTGAAAAATGCAGCTTGCACAAAAGCAAATCCGCTATTCCATTTTGTCCATTGAGTAACGGGTGACTTTATTTTATGATATTTCTTGTTCATCGAGAATGATTATCATTATTGGTTCTGGAGGTATAGATTTCATGAGAACAACAAGACAGCCTTTCGCCGTATTATGCGTCATCTTCCTGATGGCCACGCTGCTGCTCGCCTGCGGCACATCTGAGAAAACACCGGCTGCTGAGCCAGCGGCAACCCAAGCCGGCAGCAATGCCGCCGCAGTTGCATCGCCTTCTGCCGGACCAACCGGCGGCAATACGGAAGCGGCTGCAGAGATGCGCACATATAAGGATTACGTGGGACATACTGTGGAAATCCCGGTTCAACCCAAGCGGGTGATCTTCTCGGGAGAAACCTATGGCGATCTGCTCGCACTGGGTGTGCAGGCGATTGGATACCCGCTATCAATGGGCGAAGATCAGGTCTATGAAGACAAGCTGCAAGGTGTGGAGGATGTCGGATTCCCGATCAATCTGGAGAAGACTCTGGAGCTGCAGCCTGACCTGATTATCTATGCGGGAACAGATGAGGCCGACTTCGAGGCTTTGTCTAAAATCGCGCCGACCATTATCTTCAATACCTTCGCCCCGCTGGAGGAGCGTATGATGGAGATCGGCGGTATTCTCGGCAAGACGAAGGAAGCGGAAGCTTGGCTGGCGCAATATAAGACGGGCGAGGAAGCGATGTGGAAGCAGCTTAAGTCCGCCGGTTTGAAGCAAGGGGAGACGGCATCGGTCTTCACTTATTATCCCGGGAACCGGTTATTTGTAATGGCGACCACCGGGCTTTCGCAGGTGCTGTATGGCGAGAACGGGTTCAAGCCGACTCCGGCCATTCAAAAGGTGCTGGATGAAGGAAAAGGCTTCCAGGAAATCTCTATGGAAGTGATCGGGCAATACGCAGGCGACCGGATCTTCATCCTGACCCCTGTAGCCGATGAAGCCAAACAATCGACAGAGAAATTATTGGCAAGCCCTGTTTGGAAAAGCCTGCCCGCCGTCAAAAACGGCTATGTCTACACACAGGACATCATGAAAACCTCAAGCGATGCCACCACAAGAGAATGGCTGCTGGGTGAGATTCCTCGGCTGCTGAATAAGTAGGCTGGTGTTGTTGTCTGCGATATTGAAGCCTTCGGGAAAGCAGACGGAATGCGGTAAGCAGGCTAAGCATACGTCCCATTCCTTATCAGCGCAAGAAGCTAATCAACGTCTGTTGATTAGCTTCTTTGTTTTGGTTACAATATTAATCATTGATAATTATTCTCACTTACGAAAGGAGAAGCTCCGTGCGCCAATCTCTCCCTGCCCCTCTCCACTCGCTGCTGTTTCAGCTCGATGAGATCGGGCTATTGATCCAAGCACCGGATTCCAGCGCTGTGCCGCAGACCGTACAGCAGCATACGCTGCTTGTAATTACAAGCGGCTGCGGACAGCTTAACATCAACGGCGAATCTGTCCCGCTAAGCTCGGACAAATGCTGGCTGCTGGCTCCCGGAGCCTCCTACTGCCTAGAGAATCCGGAGATGCCGCTATACTATTATCTGATTTCATTTTCAGCCATTCGGACGGGAGAATCCCCTGAATTCTATAGACAGGACTTGCTCTCCGGCAGATGTGAACTGATCGTCCACCCCTTTTCAAGGGTAGTCCGGCTGGCGGAAGATTTGCTCTCCGCGAGGGACAGCCAAGGGGATGACGTGCAGCATTTCAGGCAGCAATTGCGGTTTCAGGAGCTGCTGCTGCTGCTTTTTGAGCACAACTATTCTTCCCGGCAGTCGCCAAGCCCCGCGCAATCTGTAGAAAGCACCGTCCAATATTTGCAGGAGCACTATAGGGAGAGCATCACTGTGAAGCAACTGGCGGAGCTGGCCAACGTCTCGCTGTGGCAGTACACTCCGATCTTTCAAAAGCTCACCGGCAAGCGGCCTCTGGAATACCTGACCGAGCTGCGCATCAGCCATTCGAAGATTTATCTCCTGGAATCTGCCGAACCCCTGCGGGAAATTGCCCGGCTGGTGGGCTTTGCCGATGAATATTATTTCAGCCGCCGCTTCCGTCAGACAACCGGAGTGACGCCGGGACAATTCGCCGGGGCGCAGCGCCCGAAGCTGACGGTCACAGACTGGACAGGCCATCTCGTAGACATTCCTGAGCGTCCGAGAAGGATTGTCTACCACGGCGAGACCCTGGGCGACCTGCTCGCACTGGGGGTAAAGCCTGTTGGAGGAGATGAGTCCTTCTCGCAGAACAGCGTCTATAAGCACCGAATCAAAAAGCTTGCCAATGTCGGATTCCCGCTGGACCCGAAGTTGGCCCATTCCTTGAATCCCGACCTCATTATTGTCGCGAATCCTGATGAAAAGCTCTATAAGCGCATCTCCGGTGTCGCCCCCACGCTCACCTTCGATTCGTTCGCGCCCCTTGAGCGCCGCATGCGGATTCTGGGAAGCTGGCTGGGCAAGCAGCATGAAGCCGAAGCCTGGCTTCAGTCCTATAATGCCAAGAACGCCGCCATGTGGCAGCGTCTTTACAGCGGTATCCTCCAGCCGGGCGAGACCGCTTCCGCACTGTTCTACGACCATGGCAACCATCTGTTCGCCATGGGAATGTCCGGGTTATCCAGTGCCCTGTATGCCCCTGGCGGCTTGCAGCCGACAGCGGAAATCCAGGCCATTCTGGATCAGGAGCTGGGCTTCGCGGAGGTTGACCCCGCGAAGCTCCACACCTATGCGGGAGACCGCATCTTCATGCTCATCCCGCAGCGTGAAGACTCCCGGGCAGCTATGGAACTGCTGCTGGCAAGTCCGCTCTGGAGCAGCCTGCCCGCCGTCCGCAAGGGCCATGTCTACCTGCTCGATGGAGGCAGGTGGAACTACGGGGACGCCATGACCCGGGAGAGGCTGCTGACTCTGCTGCCCCGGCTCCTTGGCGGACAGCAGGGCAGCGCCTGAGCACAACCCGGGTTACACAGAAGCAGCCGGTGTCAGGGAGAGCTGCAGTCCAGCGGGACAAGTTCTAACCCAGGCAGCATGAATTTCTATTGCATTTTCTGCAGCAGATGATCTCTAATTCAAACAGAAGGCGGATTCTACTGCACTCTATACATTAGAATCTATTGAAAAATGTACTTTTGATCCGAAATCCGGAAAACTATTGCACGAAATACAGCAGATTGCGTCTCGTTGGAAATTAAGGAGCAATCTATCCTGAAATAACGATGTCCGAACAGAGGACATTGTTATGGAAGCCAAATTGAGGGTCTTCTATGAACTCTCATCGTCTGAAGTGCCGCGAACGAGCGGCATGGATGTCTACTGTATAAAGTACAATCACAGCGCAGAAAGGGCTAGCCGCGCTGTCTTCAATATTAGACGGCCGCCATATCTGTGCAAAATAGTCTCTGATTCAGCCGCGGTGTTCTGGCGTGTTATCTGGCCATTTCAACAACAGCATATTCAATCCGCAGCACGGAGATGCCGCGCTCCCGTACGCTGTCCGGCAACTGCACAATCAGCCCTTCACCTTCACGGCTCCACTTCAGCTCTCCGGTGCTGCCCAGCAGCTCCACCTTCAGAATTTCACCCGCAAGCAGCTTCGAGCGGCTGCCCAAGGTTTCGATCACAGAGGTTCCGTTCTCCGGCCACCCCATAATAGCCGCGTAGAGCAGTTGCTCCCCCCGGGCAGTGAAGCGCACATCCTGCGGGGTGAACGGGCTGCGCTTCGTATCGTTGAACGTACCGCTGACCACCCGGGTCGGCCCCTCGCCGTATACCTTCCATGGGCGGGTGCCGTAAATCGCTTCACCGTTAACCGCCAGCCAATCTCCCACCTCCAGCAGCAGCCGCTGCTCCTCTTCGGGAATCGTACCGTCTGCGCGCGGCCCGACATTCAGCAGCAGCACGCCATTTTTGCTGACGATGTCCACCAGATCACCCAGAATCGCTCCCGAGGTTTTGTATTTGTGGTCAGCAATATGGCACCAGGCGGTTTCCCCGACGGAGGTACAGGTCTGCCACAGCGCCGGATGGATGTCTGCCAGTTGTCCGCGTTCCATGTCATATACGGCAGTCCCTTCTGCAAAGGCATCGAACTTGTAGTTGATGACTGCCCCCTGGCCCCATTCGGCGGCCTTATTGTAGTAGTACGCGGCCAGCTTTTGCAGATAGGGCTTAAATACGGGCTGTTCAATCCACCAGTCAAAATAGACCAGTTGCGGGCCATAACGGTCAATCAGGTCGCAGGTACGGACCAGCCAATCATCGAGAAACTCCTCATTCGGCGGCAGAATCGGCAGCGGGTACGCCGGATCGCCATAGCAAGGCTGCGCCGGACCGTACAGGCCGGCATATTTGGGGTCCTGCACATCGGAAGGAAGCTGACGGCCGCCATTGTAATACCACCAATTCTCTGCGCGATGGCTCGATACCCCAAAGGTCATATAGTGGCGCCGGACGGCCTCGCCCAGTTCACCGATCACATCCCTTTGGGGACCCATTTGGGCAGCGGTCCATTCCGAATAGGGACAATCATACATGGCGAAGCCGTCATGATGCTCGGCGACAGGCACCACAAATGCAGCACCCGCCCGTTTGAACAAGGCCGCCCATTCCTCGGCATCGAATTTCTCCGCCGTGAACCGGGGGATGAAATCCTTATAGCCGAATTCGTCCGGGGGCCCGTAGGTTCTAAGATGATGCTCATACACCTCGGTACCTTCTCTATACATATTGCGCGCGTACCACTCTGTCCCGAAGGCGGGCACGGAATAGACTCCCCAGTGGATAAAAATCCCGAATTTTGCATCCTCGTACCACCGGGGAACGGAATAGGCGCCCAGCGACTCCCAATTGGCCTGGAACGGCCCGTTGTCCACAGTGTTTTGGATCTCCAGCTTCTTCTCCTTGCGCAATTCATGCAGCTTTGACTTTGACACGATGCTCACCTCTTCCCTGAATTCAGAATACTGCGGATTACCTGCAGCCTTGCCGGATCAATGGGCTTCAGCGGGTTTCCGTCTTCCCTGACAGCGGAGCCGAAGTGCACCCGGCTTACGGAGGTACGTGTAATGAAATCACTTAATCCCTCTGCGGTTAAGCCACTGCCCGCAAGAATATTGACGGAGGAAATGGAGGACAGCCGCTCAAGATCAGCGATCCGCTCAGCACCCTCCGGTGCGGTATTGTGCCCGCCGGAGGTCAGAATATCGGTAATCTGCGGGTAACGCGAGACTGTCTCCAGTGCCGCAAGCTGATCGGCAGCCTCGTCAAAGGCGCGGTGAAACGTAACCTCAAGCCCATCCGCCGCCTGCAGTAGACGCTTAAGCAGCTCTTCGTCAACTGTCCCGTCCGGACGGAGCATCCCCATAACAAGGGATAATCCGCCTATGCCGGCAATATGGCGGATGTCCCGCAGCATCGTCTTAGCGTCGGCCTCATCGTAACGGAATGAGCGGGCATGCGGCCGCACCATCACTCTTACCGGAATGCCGACTGCTTCCCGCACCCCTTCAATCAGCCCGAGGCTGGGCGTAAGTCCGCCCTCACGGATGGCGGTAATCAGCTCGATCCGGTCCGCTCCGTAACCCTCGGCAATGACAGCGTCAGCCACCGTTGTTGCTATGACCTCCAGCAGCATCTTCTACTTCCTCCTCATCATGATCGTCCGTGCCGCACCTATCATCCCGGCTTCATTGCCCAGCCTGGCAGGCAGCACGTTGAAGGACAACGGTGACGTTTCAGCCAATCTCTCCATCCAGACTGCCCACCATAACGGGTGGGATTCAGCAACGCCCCCGCCAAGGATAATGGCCCCCGGATCTAAAAACGACTGGATATTATGCATCGTCAAACTCAAATCGTTCAGATACACATCCATAACCGCAGCCGCCCGCTGGTCGCCTGCGGCAAAGGCCGCCAGCAGCTTACGGCTGTCCCAGCTTCCGTCCGCACCGGCCGCCAGACGGTTCAGCGCGCGGCCGGACAAATAATGCTCGATGCAGCCCCTCTGGCCGCAGCTACAGGGAATCCCGCCCGGGTACAGCACCATATGTCCGAATTCACCGGCTGCACCCTGCTTGCCGGAAATCGGCTCCTCCCGGTGAACGAGCGCTCCGCCTACGCCTGTACCCAGTGTCAGCATCGCGTAATCCGCAAGCCCCGAAGCTGCGCCCAGCCAGCCTTCGCCCAGCGCAGCGGCGTTCGCATCGTTTAGCACGGCGGCAGGAAGCCCGAACCCGGCTTCAATCTCCGCTGCCAGCCGCATACCGGTCCAGCCGGGAAGATTGTCAGTCGCGTACAGCACCACCCCTTCCTCCGGGTCCACCCGTCCGGCAGTACCGATGCCGATGCCGCCTACCTCCGGCCCCTCTGCCATCAGCTCAGCAATGATGCCCTTCAGGGCATGCAGAATGCCGTTCGCACCTTCGCTGACGGGGGTAGGCGTACTCCGGCGGGCGGCTATGCCGCCGTCCTCACCGATCAATGCAGCCTTAATGCCCGTTCCGCCAATGTCGGCGCCAATATAATACCGGCTCATCGTTCGGTCTCTCCGGCTTCCCGGGAACCCGTATGCCGCATCGCCTGTACATAGCGGGCAGCAATCCACTGCGGCCGGGTGATGGCCGAGCCGACCACAACAAACGCTGCTCCCAGCCGCAGTGCCTCAGCCGCCTGCTCAGGACGGGAAATTCCTCCCTCGGCAACAACGGGCACATCCAGCACAGCAGCCAGCCGCTCCAGCAGAGCAAGATTCGGCAGCGGCGTTCCTGCCGTTTCGCGGGTGTAGCCGCACAGCGTGGTCGAGACGTAGTCTGCTCCCCACTCCGCTGCCAGCACCCCCTCCTCAAAGGTGGCAATGTCCGCCATCACGGCGGCTCCGGCGCGCTTCAGTCCGGCGATGGTTTCGGCAAGTGAACGCCCGTCCGGACGGGGACGGCCCGTGCCGTCAACCGCCACAATATCCGCTCCGGCCGCATGTATGGCCAGCGCATCCTCAAGCGTTGGCGTAATGTAAACCCCGCTGTTCTCATGCTGTATTTTTACCAGTCCGATCAGCGGCAGGCCCACAGCCTCCTTAATGGCCCGGATATCCTCCAGCCCGCCAGCCCGGATGCCCGCCGCTCCGGCTTCCTTCGCTGCCATAGCCATAGCCATCATATGATGGCTTCCATACAGCGGCTCATCCGGCAGCGCCTGGCAGGAAACCACTAACCCTTGATAGGGAATTATGCGCTCCGCTTCCTTGTTCATCCACTTTTCACCTCTTATATATGCTCAGCCTTCTATCCTTTGACAGCGCCGCCTACCAGGCCTTTGATAATAAAACGCTGCACGAACAAGTACAGAATGATAATCGGCAGGGCCACAAGCGCGGCTCCGGCGAACATTTGCGGCCAGTTCGTATTGTATTGGCTTTTGAAGGCCATAAGACCGACAGGCAGGGTCCGCATTTCCGGCGATGACAAGTAGACCAGCGGATTGAAGAAGTCATTCCAGGAATTGATCGCCACCACAATAATGCAGGTTGCCGTAATCGGCAGTGTCAGCGGGAAAATAATCCGGATAAACGTCCGCCAGGGTCCGCAGCCATCAACCAGCGCAGCCTCTTCGATCTCGCTTGGCACAGTCTTGAAGAAATTCACATAGAGAAAGATCGGCAGGGCCAGCCCGGAGGCAATCTGGATCAGGGACAGTCCGATATGCGTGTTCAGCAGATGAACCTGCCTCAGGACCAGAAAAGCCGGAATTGTTCCGGAAAAAGCCGGAAGGATGAGTCCCATCAGGAAAAAGGTCGACATCGCCTCCGATTTGTAGCGTTTACCGTGATGCAGGCCGTATGCGGCCAGCACCGAGACACCGATCGCAGCAGCGGTGGTCATCACCAGCACCAGGATGCTGTTCCCGAAATACGGCAGCAGATTCCCGGTGCGGAAGGCTTCTGTGTAATTGCTCCACTGCGGGTCCTTCGGAAGACTGAGCGGATTAATCGTTGATGGCGTCTGCAGCGAGACAGAGACCAGAACAGCCATAGGCACAAGCACGATGATGAGCGCGATAATCAGCACGGTGTAGATTGAGGTTTTCTGCAGTGTAGTTGTCAATTCGCCACCTCCAGACGGCTGAGCAGCTTAATCTGTACGAAGGTTACCGCAAGAATCATCACCGACAGAATCATCGCCATCGCGGTGCCATAGCCCATTTGCGAGGTTTTGAAGGCATACTGGTAGATCATAATGCCGAAGGTCTGCGTGGAGTTCGCCGGCCCGCCTTGCGTCATGATGAAGACATGCTCGAACATTTTCATACAGCCGATTACCGATAGAACGGTGTTCACAATAATCGAAGGGATCAGCAGCGGCAGAGTCACTCTCCAGAACTTATTCCACGGACCTGCTCCGTCAATGCTCGAAGCCTCATATATTTCACCCGATACGGATTGTAGTCCAGCCAAATAAATCATCATCGAGTAGCCTGTATACTGCCAGACCATCACGAGTGCAATCGCATAAATGGCCAGCTTGGGATCACCAAGCCAGTCCAGTCCTGCCAGGCCATCCAGCCCGACTGCGGCAAAAAACTTCGGCAGAAACCCGACCATCGGCGCGTACATATAGCTCCACACGTACCCGATAACGACGGTGTTCAGAATAACAGGGAAGAAAATAATCGCCCGCATCCACACAATGCCTTTCAGCTTCTGGTCCAGCAGCACGGCCAGCAGGATGGAAGCGGTATGCTGCAGCACAATGACCACGGCAGAGAGAATCGCCATATTCTTCAGTGCGGTCAGCAGCAGCGGATCACGGAAAGCCTCGCGGAAGTTCTCCAGCCCGACCCAGTCGGCCTTGAACGAGAACCCGTTCCAATCGGTGAAGCCATAATACAAGCCGCTGAAGATCGGTCCGGCAAAAAACAGCAGATAGATCAGCAGCGCCGGTGCAATAAACAGCACATAATTGCGGAAATTCATAAATTTCATGGTTTGCCTCCATCCGTACCCCCAATTTGGGTAAAAAAAAGAAACCTAAGCGAAAGACAGCGTCATTCTTTTTCTGAGCTTTCGCTTTTTAGCGGTTTCTATTTGAGTCCATTGCCAGCTTGCGCATAAGTGTTAAATATCCTTATCCTGCGCTGTCTGCATTTGCTCCAGCAGTTTGGCCGTATCCACGTCCTGCTTCAGCAGAATCTGCTGGAAGATCGGGAACATTACCGGCTCGATGGAGGAAGTCATGCTCGGGAAGATTTGCGCTTCACTGGCGTCGATCAGCGGCTGGAGGGAAGCTGCCAGCGGACTGTAGGTTTCTGAGGTTCCGCCTTTTACCGTTACCGCCTGCTTCGTTTCATCCGACCAGATCTTCGCCATTTCCGGATCAGCCACGAATTCCATGAACAGCTTGATCTCTTCCTGGTGCTTGCTCCACGAGACGCCAACCAGCAGGTTGTCGGAGACAAGGTTCGTTACCAGCGGCTGGTCGCCACGGTTAACCGGGATCGGAAAGGCGCCAAGTTCGAAGGCGGAGAAGTCTGCATCAAAGTTTTCGCTGTAGCCCCACTCGCCCATCGGCCACATAGCCGCCTTGCCTTCTTTGAAGACCTGTGCGACCTGGTCATAGCTGAGGCCGACGGAATTTTCCAGCAGATAGCCCTTATCCGAAAGCTCCTTCATACCGTCGAAATAGCCCTTAAATTCAGGATCGGTCCACTTCTTATTGCCGCTTGCCAGTTGTGCGAAGACATCCGGATTATCATGCTGATACAAACCGAACTGGGAGGTTGTAATGAACTGTGTCGCCCAGCCGTCCTTGCTGCCGATGACCATAGGTGCAGTACCGCTGGCTTTGATCTTTTCACTCACATCCATCAGCTCTTCCCAATTGGTAGGGATCGCAAGACCGAGGGAATCAAACAGGGTTTTGTTATAGAACATGACAATCGGCTGGCTGTTATATGGAACGCCATAGGTTTTGCCGTCCACTGTACCGAGCTTCACCGCTGCTTCGAGGTAGTTGCTGAGCCAAGGGCTGCCGGTAATGTCCATCAGCACATTCTCCTTGGAGAATTCAGCCACCTGGTTGGGAAACAGCCAGAGCATATCCATATCTGCCTGGGAAACAATCCGGGTGCGGATGATTTCGCGGAATTGATCATATACCTTGTCATGCTCTATCGTGATGTACGGGTATTTCTCCTGGAATTTATCAACTACAGTCTGGCTGATCGGATTCCATGTTGTCAGCTTCAGCACCACCGGCTCCTTCTCGCCCGCCGCTGCATTGCCGCCTGAACTAGCTGCACCGGAATTGTTAGTCGTCGCCGCGTTATTGCTGCCGCAGCCTGCTAGAATGATCAATAATCCAAGACACAATACCGACAACCACCAGAACCCGCCTTTTCTTCTCATATGTTAGCCTCCCTGACATAAAGTGAATTCCTCCAGTTCATCGTACCTTTTATGTGTGAGGTAAACTACCAGTGTAATTTGCTGCTTTGCAGCTATTAATTGCTTAATTTAATGCCTCCCTCTACTCACTGAGCCAATAACTAGACGAAATCTGCTTTCTGCATAACTTTTTTTGCTTTTCCGTACGAATTTGTTCTATTGATTGCGGAATTCAAGCGGTGTCACCCCTGTGTCATCTTTGAACAATTTGCTGAAATAATGCGGGTTGGCGTAACCCAGCTCCTCTGCCACCTCGTATACCTTGCGGTTGCTGTCCCGCAGCAGCTTGCGGGCCAGCAGCATTTTTTTGGCGGTCACATACTCGTTGAAATGCTGCCCGGTCTCCTTGAGGAACAGGCGGCTCAGATGGCTGACGCTGACATGAATCTGCTCTGCTGTACGAGCCAGGGTTACATCCTCCAGCAGATGCTCGTCAATATAGGCTGTAGCCAGACGGATAATTCCGCTTAGCTTCCCGCCGCCCACCAGTTCACCGGACGCAGCCCCCCTGTAAGCCTCCAGCAGCTCTTCTGCCTTGCGGTGGACCCTGCTGTACGAGTAAGCCAGACGGATTCCGAGCATCTTGAACAAGCTCTGCTCCAGTTGGCCCAAATACGCCTGCATTGCCCCGGCCTCCGCCTTCCCTCCGTCCAGCGGCAGCAGCCACACCAGCTCTTGATGCTCACGGCTGAGCAGAATCCCGCCCCACTCCCGGGAGGTGTACTCCTCCAAAAAATAACGGAAGGACATAAAGCGGGCCAATGTGGTCTGCGGCTCCGCCGCCCCGTTATCCGCCATACGCAGCACCGCCAACTGATACCCCTGCCCATAGATGGCTTCAAGTCCCAAACGCTGCCAGCGTTCAGCCCAGTCTGGCGGCAGCTCCGCCGCCGCCAGCAGCAGTTGCACAAATTGGTCGCGGTCCTTGTCCGTATGCCCTTGCGGAACAGCTTCCTGATGAAACTGCTCCAGCGCCGCCACCGCTTTCTTCAAGGCGGCAGCAATCTCTTCGGCGTCCATCGTCGGCTTATGCAGATAATCGACCACACCAATGCGGACAGCTTCTTTGACATAAGGAAAATCCTCAAAGCTGCTGAAGAAGATGATCTGCACCCCGCCGTACTGCTCCTTAATTCTGCGCGCCAGCTCCAGTCCGTCCATTCCGGGCATGCGGATATCCGTCAATACGATATGAATGTCCTCCCGGTCCAGCGCCTTGAGCGCCTCCTGGCCATTGGCCGCCTCGGCCTTCCAGTTGATCCCCAGTCTGTCCCAATCCAGCATATACCGCAGCCCCAGCCTCACAATTGTCTCATCTTCCACCACAAGCAGATTCCACATCACTTCATTCCTCCATTCATGGCAGGGGCTGTTCCCCCAGCCTTACAGGGCAAATTCAGCTCGGCCCGGGTTCCCTGACCCGGCTCACTTACCAGCAAAAGCGTATACGGGGAGCCGAATCTTAGATGGATGCGGTCGCGCACGTTGGCTACCCCAATGCTTTTACTTGAATGCTTAGCGGTATGCTGCAGGGTTGCCCCATTCAGGGTATTCAGAACTTCAGGCGGTATGCCATGCCCATTATCGGCAATCGTAATCAGCAGTTCCTCCCCGTTCTTCGCAAAAGAGGCGCTAACCTCAATCAACAGCGGGCCGTCCACATCGAAGGAACCGTGAAAAATCGCATTTTCCATCAGCGGCTGCAGAATCATCGGCGGGACCATTGTCTGCTCCGTATGCTCTTCAATTCTCCATTCCACCCGGAACCGGTTCGTGTACCGCAGCTCCATGAGCCGCACATAATGATGCAGCAGTTCCAGCTCCGCCGACAGCGGCACCAGTTCACTGTCCAGCTTCATGTTGGCATGCAGCAGCTTGTTCAGTGACTGCAGCAGCCTGGCTATCCCTTCAGACTGCTGTAGAACGGCAAGCATACGGATCGAGTTAATCGTGTTGTACAGAAAATGCGGCGCAATCCTCGCCCTTAGCGCATACAGCTCCGCTTCCCGCTTCTGCCGCTCCTTCTCTTCAATGGATTGAATGAGCATATCCAGCCGCTTCACCATTGTGACGTAGCTGAGATGCAACTGGCCGATCTCACCTTTGATGGGCGGAGCAGCCGGGGCTACGAACAGTCCCCGTTCCACATCACGCATCGAAGAGATCAGGCTGCGGATCGGACGGGACAGGTTCCGGGCCAGCAGCAGGGACAGAATCGCGGCAGCCGCAGTAGATATCACTACCAGAACGATCGTAAAATTGCGGATCACGTTGGCGTCACCCAGCAGCTCCTCACGGTCAATCAGCAAATAGCTGGTCCAGCCCAAATATTCGCTGTAGGCGTATACGCCGGTAGCCGCCGTAAGGCCGTCTCCCAGTTCAGGGACTGTGATCACCCCGCGCATTGAATCCTTCCGGGCAGACTGCTCTGCCACTGCACTGAGGAAACGCTGGTTATCGGCAGACCGCGTGGAATAGATCAACTTCCCTTTCTCATCTGCCACTATGACATGCATGCTCTTGAGCTGGAAGGAGCGGACAATCTTATCCATGAAATCGGGCCGGATATCGACAGCTACAACCCCCGCCGGACTAAAATCATCATTCAGCAGCAGCCGGGACGCTGTAATGGTCGCAAACGGCGCACTGTTGAACTGCCGCTCCTGGCGCAGCCCGGAAATAACAACACCTCCGTCTCTGCTGAGTGTTTCCTTGTACCATTCCTCCTCCACCGGACTGACCGCTTCATTGATGGAGGAACGGTCACTGACCCTGTAGCCGTACACATTGCCTTTGGTGCTGTAGAAGATCAGACCTTGAATCGTGGAAAAAATCGAAGGATAAGTCACAAGCAGCTTGGCAAACTGCCGCTGGGTTTCAAGCTCCCGGTAGCCCCATTGATCACGGGGGACATAGGGCTGATTCAGAATCTGAAAGATCTCCGGTGTAAAATACGGAAAGGTGCTGAAGCGGTCCACATCCTCCACCTGCCGCTGAATCGCCTCGTTCAACTGTCCGGCAATGACACCCAAATCCTCGTTCACCCTTGACTCCAGCGTGTCCACGGATTTCAGGTATGCCATCGTTCCTATCACAATCGACGGGATAATACCTAACAGGAAAAAGGCGAGCAGCAGCTTGCTCTGGTAAGTTAAATTGTTCCAACGCCGCATCATCCGCTTCACTTCCTCCGGACAAATTTTCATTTAGTATAATAGATTATGCGCTGCGCTGCATGGGGAAATGAACCGTTAATTTTTTGCATCAGCCCGGGAGGAAGAACATTCCGACAGGAAATCCCTTGATAGATATGACTTTATAGTTAACACACATATGCCATTAAAATGGCATTTTAATATTGAGTTTGTAACTTTTCATTACACAGGTATAATAAAATAATGCGTACATAAGAGGAGGAATTTCCGATGAACCAGAATATAACCATCTCGCTGCTGGAAGAATTACAACCGGAAATCCTGCAGCAATTAAGTAAACTGCTTATAGATGTAGTTGAGGACGGCGCTTCTATCGGCTTCCTGCCTCCACTGACTATAGAGGATGCTTCGGCTTACTGGCGGGGAGTGCATGGACCGGGTGTGCTGCTCTGGGCAGCTTTTGAGCGTGGTACCATTGTGGGAACTGTGCAGCTCCACTCTGTATCCAAGCCGAACGGTGCGCACCGGGCGGAAATCGCGAAGCTGATGGTGCATCCGCAGCACCGCCGCAAAGGCATTGCCGGAATGCTGATGGACACTGCGGAGCAGGCAGCGGCTGCGAACGGCCGGACCCTGCTGGTGCTGGATACGCGTGAAGGCGATCCCTCGAACCTGCTGTACCAGTCACGGGGCTTCGTGAAGGCGGGCATAATCCCGGAGTACGCCATCTCCCATAATGGCAGCAAGACCGGCACCGTGTTCTATTACAAGCATCAAAAAAAACCATCACCGGCTGTGAATGTCACAGGAAAGTGATGGCTTTTGACAGGTAAAGCTGATGATGCTGCCACAGGATTACAGGGACTGGCAAGTTCTTTCGTTAAATACTGGAGGGCCGTAACCAGCTCCTTACGCCCACCACATGTCCAGCGGCTGCTCGCGGATCAGGATCGACTGGAGATTGGTAACGGCGCGGTAAAAGCCTTCATCCACGGACATCAGCGGATCTTCATGCTCGATGCTCACCACATAATCATAGCCGTAGGTGCGCAGCGCGCTCATGATATCCGACCAGACGGAGATACTGTGTCCGCAGCCGACGGAACGGAAGGTCCACGCCCGGGTCTGCACTTCCCCGTAAGGCTGCATATCGGTCAGCCCGTACATATTGATGTTGTCCTGATCCAGGTACGTGTCCTTGGCATGGAAATGGTGAATCGCTCCGGCCTTGCCGAGAATCTTGATCGCACCCACGGGATCAATGCCTTGCCACCACAGATGGCTTGGGTCCAGATTCGCACCGATAGCCGGACCTGTGGCTTCTCTGAGCTTGAGGATGGTATACGGAGTATGGCACAGGAAGCCGCCGTGCAGCTCGATGCCAATCTTCACGCCATGCTCTTCCGCAAGCTGGGCAATTTCCTTCCAATAAGGAATCAGCTTATGCTCCCACTGCCAGGTCAGAATATCGCTGTACACGGTAGGCCAAGGCGTAACGGGCCAGTTCGGCGCTTGGGCCTCCTCGCTGTCTCCGGCTGTACCGGAGAAGGTGTTGACGACGGCAACGCCCATCAGCGAAGCCAGCTTAATGGATTTGCGCAGAATTTCGTCCCCTTGGCGGGCTTCTTCCTTGTCCGGCGAAATCGGGTTATTATGGCAACTGAAGGCGCTGATCATAATGCCGCGCTTTGTGAATTTCTCTAAATATTCCTTCCGTGCCGCTTCGCTGGCCAGCAGCTCATCCGTAGGACAGTGCGGATTGCCGGGATTGCCCCCTGAGCCGATCTCCACTGCGTTCAGGCCTGCCGCTGCAATTTTGTCCAGCATCTCATCAAGGCTGAGACTGCCAAATACGGGATCAAATACACCTAACTTCATTTATTTTCCCACCTTTGCTTTGATCGGCTCAAGCGCCTCGGAATGCCCATACACAGGGTAATCCCCCTTCGCCCCCGCACACCAGTTCACGCCGTTGATAATGACCTGCTGGATTTCTTTGTTGTAATACGTCGGATGAGATTCATGTCCAGGCTGAAAATAAAAGATTTTCCCGTTCCCCCGCCGATAGGTAGAGCCGCTCGGGAACACATTCCCGCCCTCGAACCAGCCGACAAAGATCAGCGACTCCGGTGCCGGAACATCAAAGTGCGCCCCATACATCTCTTCCTGCTCCAGGTCGATATACTCTCCGATGCCTGCGGCAATCGGGTGGCTTGGCTCCATTACCCACAGGCGTTCTTTTTCCCCTGCTTCGCGCCATTTCAGATCACAGCTTGTGCCCATCAGCTTGATGAAGATTTTGGACATGTGGCCTGAATGCAGCACAACAAGCCCCATTCCCTGCAGCACACGCTGATGGATACGGTTCACAATCTCGTCGCTCACCTCCTGATGGGCCACATGCCCCCACCATACCAGCACATCCGTATTGTTCAGCACTTCCTGCGTCAACCCGTGCTCCGGTTCATCCAGCGTTGCTGTTGCCGTGTCCAGCCCGGCCGCACTTAGGAAGGACGCAAGCTGCGTATGAATTCCCTGCGGATAGACCTGGCGGATTCTCTCTTCCTGGCGTTCATGACGATACTCATTCCATACGGTTACTCTAGTCACTATGAACACACTCCCGGTTCTCTTTTTTTAGTCAAAAAATACAGGCATTCCCGTCTCGGACGATTTGTAAATCGCCTCCAGAATACGGGTGACCACCAAAGCCTGCTCCGGTTTCACTACCGGCTCGGTGTCCTTTACAATGCAGCCGATCCATGACGCCGCTTCCAGCACAGCAGGATCATCTCCCGAGCCATCGTAAAAGTCTACGCCGGCCGCATCCAGACCGATGTGCTTTTCATACGTTTTCCCATATTCTTCACCGTTGATACGCAGGCCCTTCTCCATATCCGCCCCGCCTTCCGTACCGCACAGCACAGTCTTGGCTTCACCGACATCCAGCGTATTCAGCGCCCAACTGGCTTCAAGGACAATGCTCGCCCCGTTCTCCATCGTAATAAAACCAATTGCGGAATCCTCAACGGTGAATTTCTCCGGGTCCCACGGGCCCCAGGCATTCGCGGCGTTCTTGCGCCCGGACAGCTTATGATACGCGTTACCCACAGCATATTTGGGCTTGTAATTGTCCATCATCCACAGGGTCAGGTCGAGGGCATGGGTACCAATGTCGATCAGCGGCCCGCCGCCTTGCGCCTCCTCATCCAGAAATACGCCCCAGGTCGGTACCGCGCGGCGGCGGATGGCCTTGGCTTTGGCGTAATAAATTTCCCCCAGCCCATTATTCTCGCATACGGTATGCAAGTAAGCCGAATCGGCTCTGAAACGGTTCTGATAGCCAATGGTCAGCTTCTTTCCCGTCCGCTTGGACGCGTCGATCATCGCCTGTGCTTCTGCTGTAGTCTTGGCCATTGGCTTCTCGCACATCACATGCTTGCCGGCCTCCATCGCAGCGATGGAAATCTCCGCATGGGAGATATTTGGCGTACATACATGAATCACATCTATGCTTGTATCTTTTAGCAGCTCTTGATAATCGGTATATACCACAGCGCTTTCATTTCCAAATGCAGCCCGCGCCAGCTCGGCACGTTCAGGAACGATATCGCAAAACGCAACCATCTCCGCACCCTCTACCTTTTGCAAGGCAGGCATATGTTTGCCGTTCGCGATACCGCCGCAGCCGATAATTCCAACTTTCAAAGTCATGTTCTGCTACCTCCAACTATTGGTTTGATACCTCTATCTTACAAACCTGCTGGACTGCTTTCTTCCTGCAATCTTGCCCTATTATTCCTGAATATTGTCTTATGGTATCTGAGCGGAGAAATTCCCGTCGCCCCCTTGAAGTAATGATGAAAGGTCTTCACACTGCCAAACCCTGCGGCTTCGGCTACGGCGGACATTGGGAGATCTTCGTTCAGCAGGATCCATTTTGCTTTGTTCAGCCGGTATTCATTCAAGAAAGCGACAAAGGTCATTCCCGTATTCCGCTTGAACAGCTTCGTGAAATAATACGGGCTGAAGCCCATATACCGGGCCACCTCATTCAGCGTAATCGCCTCCCGGTAATGCTGCTCCACATAGGCAAAAATCCGCTCCAGCCGCTCCAGCGTTTCTCTGGACTGGGTCAGCGTATCCTCCGAAAATTTGGGCAGACGTTTGACTCTGCTCTGCGGAATCTCCCGCATAATAACAGTCAGCAGCTCGAACATCCTCGCCTTGATCAGATAGGCATACCCTTCGCGGCGATGGGTGTCCTCCCCGTAAATACTCTCGATAAGACCAATAACCTTGGCAGAAACGGCCTCGGGCCAATCAGAACTAGAGTACTCCATTGCCGTAAAAATATCCCGCAGGGAGTAGTCAGTGCCGCCCGGGGCAGCAGCCTCCTGAAACAGATTCAGATCAAATTGAATCACGACCCGCTCACTTTCGGGCGAAGCGAGAAAATAATGCACATCCCCGCCGTTAATAAACTGAACCTCACCCTGCTCCATACGGATAGGGGTATCATTAATTCCCAGATTTAGATTTCCTTTGGTGACATAAATAATTTCGATTTCCTTGTGCCAATGCGGATAACACAGCTCATCCCCTCCACAAATAAAGCTGCGGAAAGGAAAATGCTTATCCACATCCGGAAATTCGAGATAGATATTCATAAACGCGGCTCCTTCTACGAATCATTCATTTAATTATACGCCGGAATCGTTGCGGGGGAATTAAAAAAAGTGCCAACCGGAGGTCAGCACTCTATTATTCCATTAATCCACTTGTTTTGACGGCTTTGGAAAAGAAGAGTCATATTGATAAAGGAAAGAGGGGCTGGACGGATCATGGTGCTGCAACGTTTTGGTAACTGCCTGTTCACTTTGTACCGCATAACAATACATACAATTAAACTTACAGGTATTGTACATCCCAACATCGACAGACGCTGTGCATAAACAGGAGCCGCGTTGATTTTTATCCTTTGCTGACTTAAGGTCCAATTGAAACTCACGGGAGATAAGCTCCTTGTCAATACAGCTCCCATACTCAACCCCACAGTCTTCAAGGTCCACAGCCTCAGCGCATGTCTGAACCTCAAGGCCATAACGTCTGCCAATCCGGCTAATCTTTCCAGCCATGTCTACCAACTGCTCACGATATTCTGAAGCGGTAATATCTGTGAAGATGATCTGATGATTGTTCTGCAATTTCTTGATTCTATTCTCCGTCTTCCCATAAAAATCCATAAAGCTGATTACCAGCCTGTGAGTATATGACTCCAACTGCCGGGCCAGTGATTCAAAACGTTCGAGATGATCATTTATCGGCGTTATACTGCTAATGATGATTGGATCATACCTCCAAATGACCCTGTTGGCCCCAATCTGGCGGCTGAGCTTCTTGAAATACTGCACCCTGCTCTGGATCGGTGGCAAGTTGGGTTCAAACTGGGGCGGGTAATCATTTAATGTGTACTGAAAGTAGTATTTATAGCCTCTTTCATCAAGAATCTTCAGATGCTTCATGAAAGGGTTGGGGTTCTTGGTCCAAAAGACGATAACATCTACATCTTCAGGCTTTAAGCCCAAAGAGCTTACCTGATTAGAATTGAAAGGATTAACTCTGTAAAAATAACCCTCCTCAATCCTTCTCATGAACCAATCCCCGAAAAAAGCAGGAATATCCGTTCTTCTGCTGGCGCTAATAATCAAGGCTGATCACCACCCGTTTACCTAATTGAACTCAGTTCTACTTACAATTATTTTATCGAACAAGATCATTGGCCACATTGACCGGAATTTCAAGATATCTCTCGATATCATAGCACATATGTTCGTATAAATACAAAAAGAGCCCCCCGGCTCCTTTGATGGTTCTTTTTTAAAGAAATTTATACCGGTCGAAGCAGCGGAGGGGAAGTTTGGAACTGGAGGAGCGAATGCGTCCGCCTTTATGGTTGAATTTCTACCGCTCCTAGCGGTTTAAATCAGGAAATTCAATCATAACAGCGGCCGGAAGTCCAAACATTCCCCGGAGCTGCGGTTGAAACTTAATCTTCTGTTTGCCAGATCAATCAAAGCTTAATCTTCATTACAACCTTCCGGACCGCCTCTATCCTCCCGGCCTCAATCCCTGTCATATGACCATCCTGCGGATAGCAGACTACGAGCGCTCCCGGGCCGGCAGTCACAGCCGATTCCAGTGCCCCGGTGAAGAAAACCGCATCCTTCTCGGCGCTGTATTCATCTCTAACATGAAGCTGTTCAACAGCGGCGTAGCCGATTCGTTCTGTGCCTTCCAGAATGTAATGCAGATCCAGATTTACTCTGTGCGCTTCCCAGAAGCATTGATCAGCGTCCTTGGTTTCATACTCATTAATGAAGTAGAACATTTCCTCGTTTACATCGTGGCGCCCCGCGGCCTGCCCGGAAAAATCAGTATGGCGCAGAAATTGCAGCCCTCTCTGAATCTTCTCTCCGTAAGCGTTATCATTCTCCAGCAAATGCTCCAGTGTATCCACAATCATCGCCGATATCCCCTTATCCTCTTTAATTTGTTCCCTTCCTGCGGAATAAAAAAATAATATATAACCAGACCAGGCGCAGTCTATGTATTTGTTCACGTCTCCGGCATAACTATTAATAGAGGAAGCCTACGCTCACAAAACTTAAGCATAGGCTTCCGAAGCCAGTTTTGCTCGATGCTGATTCATGGATGCCTATGCTCACAAAACTTAAGCTTATGCTTCCGGAGCCAGTTTTGCTCGATGCTGATTCATGGATGCTATGCTCACAAAACTTTTAGGAGGCATGTAAATGCTCATATTCCTGATGTACATGTTCGCCATACTGGGAGTTATCCTGCTGCTGGCAGCCGCGGTAATGCAGATGAAAATATCTTCGAAGCCTTCCCGCCGCAGCAAGCTGACCCATGCCGGGGCGGCCGTAAGCTTCAATTTTCCCGAGCAGTATATTACACCCGACAAGTCCCATGTGATCGCACTGGATGAAGCCGGTAAAAAACTGGCAGTAGGCAAGTATTGCCCCGGCGGACTGGAGGAAGCAACAGCAGCCCTGTATACTTTTGAAGCTATACTCGGGTCGGAAATTGTGGAGAATGCGCTGACACTCACCAAGGTCAGCAAAACGAGCCGGATCACGAGCAGCGGGGTCAGACAGCATAACGATATGGCTGCAAAAGCAGGCGCAACGGGAACGGCTTATAGTGCGGACAGCACCGAGGAGATCAATGAGCTCACACTAAAAATCTATCTGGACAACGCCGATACCCCTGTTCTGTCCATTCCGTTCCTGCCGGAGCTGTCACCCGCCAAAAAATGCGACTCTGCCTACTCCCAAGCTTTCTCTGAAGCTCATCACGTGCATGAGATGCTCCGCGAAATTGTTTCAGCCTAGTACAAACCTGTGGCTTAGGACGGGGCCTTTATGGTGTGGGGAGAGAGAGAGGGAGGGAGGGATTCATCGTATCCATCCTCCTGTTCCTTATGGACCGTAAAGCCGTTACTTTCCCGAAGTAGATACATTTAGCCGAGCTAGCGGACCATAAAGCGCTTATTACCTCTTCGGCAGGTATATTGGGGGTGAATGTCCGGCCCTAACGGCGCTGGAGTCCGTTCACTTGCGTAAAAAGGACTTCCAGTGGAAATAAGAGCGACTCAGTCCGTAACACATTGCAGACTCTTCCTTCCGACAAGGAAATGACTCTGTCTGCGGGGCCTGATACGCCTTCAAACATGATCTCTACGGCTCTTATCCATGTAGCGGAGCATCGCTTGAATTCCAATATGCAGAGTCTGAGAATCTGCTAGCTCACCCTATGCTCCTGCAGTTTTTTGTTAAATCAGCATCAGGACAACGTTAAATTTGCTTCAATCAGCGCCCTTTCGCCTCCCGCGGACAGGGTTTCTTGTTGTGGTGTGGAATAGAAACTAAGAAAGCCCGCACTTGCTCGGGCGTAAGAAAATTATAAGCGGAGGAATGAATGACATGAACCACATTATTAATTTTGCGCATCGCGGCGCATCCGCAGTTTGCCCGGAGAATACGATGGCAGCATTCCGCAAGGGTCTTGAGCTTGGCGCAACAGGCATTGAAACCGACGTACAGATGACCAGCGACGGGGGACTGGTGCTCATTCACGATGAAAACCTGAAACGTACGACGAATGGCAGCGGATATGTGAAGGACAAGACGCTGAGTGAAGCACTGGAGCTGGATGCCGGTTCCTGGTTCGGCGCTGAATTTACGGGAGAACGCATTCCCGCTCTGGAAGAGCTGCTCGATTTGCTGAAAGATCGGGACACCATCCTCAATATTGAGCTGAAAAATGGTATGTTCTTCTACCCAGGCATGGAGGAAAAGGTCATCGCCGCTGTGCGGGAATACGGCATGAGTGAACGTGTTGTGCTGTCGAGCTTCAACCATTATTCGCTCGCCCACTGCAAGTCGCTGGCACCGGAGATCCGCACCGGTATTTTATATGGAGAAGGGTTATACCGGCCTTGGGATTATGCAGCTTCCCTGCAAGCCGATGCGCTGCATGCTTATCATTACGCCGTGCTGCCGGAGTTTGTCACTGAGGCGGCAGAGCATGGCATCGTATATCATCCTTGGACGGTTAATGAGCCTGAGCGTATGAAAGCCTTAATCGAGGCCGGAGCCTCGGGGATTATTACCGATTACCCGGATGTGCTGGCCGGACTGCTGGCAGCCAAGGGAGTGTGATGGCGTGAAAAAAGTCTGGCTGCTCGGCTTCGGCTTTTTCAGCATTAGTATTACGTGGAGCTTGTATAACGCGTTTGTTCCATTTTTTCTCGAAAAGTATGTGCACAGCGTAGCTCTAATCAGCTTCATGATGACCATCGACAATTATTTTGCGCTGTTTCTGCAGCCGTGGATCGGCAACCGGAGTGACCGGACGGTAACCCGCTTCGGACGCAGAATGCCTTATCTGATGTTCGGAATGCCGCTGGCCGCTGTGCTGACGATGCTGATTCCGCTGCATACCGGACTGTTCACCCTGCTCTTGTTCATGATGCTGATGAACCTGGCCATGAGCCTGTACCGTTCACCGACCGTTGCGCTGATGCCGGACATTACCCCGGATGCCCGGCGCACGAAGGCCAACGGCCTGATTAACTTCATGGGCGGTGTCGGCTCGATTCTGGCTTTTGGCGTCGGTTCGTACCTCTATGCTGCCAGTCCGGTGCTGCCGTTCGTCGTGGCCGGGTTGATTACACTGCTCTGCCTGTTCATTGTCTCGCATTTTATCAAGGAGGACCGGGATGGCATAAATAAGGTGGCGGGAAGATCTGATACTGAGGGTAAAATGCTGCCTGAGGGCAGCGGTCGCCCGCTTGCCAAGCCATCGCGGATCTCCCTTAAGAAGCAGCTTGACCGAACGACCGTATTTCTGCTGGCAGCGATTTTCTTCTGGTTCGTGGCTTATCAGGGCGTAGAGACCCTGTTCACCCTATACGGCAAACATCATCTCGGGCTCAGTGAAAAAGACGCCTCCTTCTCGCTGACCTTCTTTTCCCTGGCGTTCGTGCTATTCGCGATTCCGAGCGGCTGGCTGGGAGGACGGTTCGGGAAGAAAAAGGTCATTATCACCGGTGTCTGCGGACTGATGGTGGTGTTCTCCCTGGTGGGGCTCGCAGAGCATATTCTTGTTCTCCGCGGCCTGCTGCTGCTTGGAGGAATGTTCTGGGCCTGCATCAATATTAATTCCTATCCTTATGTCGTGGCTACCGGAGGCGAGGAGAGCATCGGCACGCGTACAGGCCTGTATTATCTGGTCTCGTCGCTTGCAGCAATCAGCTCCCCGCCCCTGCTGGGACTGCTCATTGATCTCACGGATTACTCCATTCTGTTCTATGCGGCAACCGTCAGCATGGCCTTTGCCTTGCTGTGCCTGTTCCTGATGAGGGGACGCGCCAGAGCCATGGACACCGTTCATTCTAATAAAGCGTAAGAAAAAAACGGCGGACGCAGCTTTAACAACGGCATTTTTGCCGTTGTTTATACGCGAACTTGCCACTGCGGCTTTAACAACGGCATTTTTGCTGTTGTTCCTGCGCTAATCTGCCACCGTGGCTTTAACAACGGCATTTTTGCTGTTGTTCCTGCGCTAATCTGTCACCGTGGCTTTAACAACGGCATTTCTGCTGTTGTTCCTACGCTAACTGTCCATCGTGGCTTTAACAACGGCATTTCTGCCGTTGTTCCTAAACTCTATCACCATACGGACGATGCCGACCTTATCTACAACGAAAGAAAATCACAAACTTCGTGAACAACAAGAAGAAACGGCTTTACCGTCCTCTGGAAGAGGCGACATCCGTTTCTAAATTCTCATCTTGTATAAAAACAACCGGCCACCCGTGCGCAGATTATTGCGCTGGCGGGTGGCCGGTTCTTTAGTTGGCTTTGGATCTGCTGACCAGCTTGATCTGCTGGGGATTCTGTTCCTGCTTATGCACGGAATAACGTCCCTGCCCTAGCTGCTTCGCATTGTACATAGCTGAATCCGCCTCTTTCAGCAGGCGCTGCCGGTCAATTCGGCCATGACTCATAGTGATCCCAATGCTGGCCGAGACGAACAATTCATGCCGCTCCAGCTTGTAGTTCCGGGTCGTGCTCTCCAGAATCCGCAGCGCAAGCTGCTCTACTTCCTTGCGGCTGATGCGCTTGGCGATGATCACAAATTCGTCCCCGCCGATCCGGAAGATATGGCGCTTGCCTTTGCTTGAGAATTGATTCAAGCTGCTGCCAACAGCCTGTAGCAGCAAATCACCCACATGATGTCCAAGCGTATCGTTAATGGCCTTGAAACGGTTCAGATCGAGAAATAACACGGCGAGCTGCTCGTTTGGCTTGCAATGATCCCAGAAGTGATCCATTCCGTTCTTGTTCAGCAGTCCCGTTAAGGTATCCCGGTAGGCCAGTTCCTTCAGTTGCTCTCTCTCCGCGAGTAGCTGGCGCAGCCGGAAGATCAGGTACATCATCCCTGCAAGAGTCAGGGTATAAATCACCAGGGCAAGAGGGGCGCTGCCCTCGTCAGATTCAAGCTCCGGCAGAGACTGCAGCCCCAGAAAGTGCATCACGTACAGCCCCGCACCGGCAATAAGAACCATAAAGACCGTGAGCATAGCCTTAGCTTGTAATGTTCTGCCGCCGAACCTCCGTGCCAGAAAGAAAATACTATAGACAGTCAATGCTGCGAAAAGCACCGAGAATACAGCCAGTATATAATTTCGCGCTTCCATTGTTCATTCGCACTTCCTTAACATAATCTGAACACCCATTACGCTTATTATCGGCAGGATCGGCGGCTTCCGACATAGAAAGTGCGGGGGGCTGCCGCTTTTATTGTAGAAATCATCCTGTAATTTAGCCTTTCATATGCTCTACGCAATTGTACAGCTCACAGGTCCACGCACCGTCTCCCTTGACAATACGGGTAATGGAAGTGTTCTCCAGGAACTTACTTACGTCCAGCCCGGGAACAAGCCCTCTAAGGCTGCTGCGCAGAATGGCGCCGTGGCTGACGACAAGTATTCTTTTGCCGGGATGCCGTGCAGTAATTTCTTCGATTGCCTGACTGCCCCTGAGCTGGCCCGATTCGTTGCTTTCCAGTCCCAAGTCCATAGACCTCCACTCGCTGCCCCACCGCTCCACACGTTCGCTTTCGGTAGTCCCCTCAATCATTCCGCCGTACATCTCCCGCATTCCCGGGAGCTGTCCCGCTAATGGAAGACCCAGACGGGCTGCAATAACCTCCGCTGTCTGAACGGCCCTCAGCAGGTCGCTTGAGTAAATATAATCCCACTTCTCCCCGCTCAGACGTTCCGCAATAGCCGCCGCCTGGCGCAGCCCCTCTTCATCCAGAGGGTTATTCGTATTGCCCTGTATCCGGCCTTCTTTATTCCAAGCTGTACTCCCATGTCTGATTAAGCCTATCGTTGTCATTTGCTAACCCGCCTTTATAGATCAAGATATTTCACAAGCTGAGCTGTAATTTATGAGCATATTCGAGAATTATAAACCATCGGCGCAGCAGATGCATACTGAAAGCTTGCACTTTGTAATAAACAATATTGCAGAGCGGGGCAATTGACGATTTTGGGCACACAGTTATATGATAAGAAAGCTTGAAATTTCTGCCACAAGTAAAAGGAGATTCTGTTTACAATGAAAAAAATGTCTGCACTCTTTCTGGCCTTCTTCACCATGCTTTCCGTTCTACCCCTGGTGCAATCCAGCGCAGCCGCGGCGGCAGCGCCCAAAACAGCCGTCTATGTCGATAAGGACAATCACTCCTTCATCCCGCTGCGGTTCCTGAACGGCTTTGCCGGCATCCAGGCAGGAGTGGATGCCGCCGGCAAACAGATTCAGATTACAAAAGGCGACTCCTCCCTGGTTCTGACTCCGGGTCAAGCGGCGGCCTCGGTCAATGGCGAAGCTGCCATGCTGAGCGAGCGGCCTTTCAGCAGCAACGGAACTACATATGTCCCCTTGTCCCTTGTCAGCAAGACACTGGGAATTGGGCTGAAGTGGAACAGCACTGCCGCGTCACTCACCCTTGCCGCCGGTGATGCCGCAGCCACTTTACCTGTGTTAAGCGGTACGCTTATTCAGTCAAGCACTCCGGCGGTGGTAAATGCTAAGCACACCTATAGAGTGGGCGGCAGATCCTTTTCCGTACAGACGGTAACGGTGTCCCTGCTCCACCCTTCCCTTAAGCTGGATGTTGTCCTCGCCGGCAACACGGTCGGCAACACGGAAGCGCTCGGCAGTATTGCCAAACGCAGCGGCGCTGTAGCCGCCATTAACGGCACATATTTTAACGCATATACAAACGGGTCCTACAAGGTTCCGTACGGATATATTATCAGCGGCGGGAAAATGCTGAAGGACAGTCCCGCCGACAAGCGGACAGTGTTTGCTTACGACAGCAATCTTCTCGCGGAACTGATCCCGGGGAATCAATTCAGGGACCGCTTCAACTCCGGTTCTGTTGTCGGAGCGCTTCAGGCCGGTCCCCGGCTGCTGGTTGACGGCAAGGTAGCGCTGAATGTTGCCGGCGAAGGCTTCAGAGACCCCAAAATTCTAACAGGCGGCGGCTCCCGCAGCGCGCTTGGCCTGACACGCGACCATAAGCTGATCCTCCTGACCTCCGGCGGAGCCACGATTCCGCAGCTCGCCCAGATTATGAAGCAGGCCGGAGCATATCAGGCGATGAACCTGGATGGCGGTGCTTCCAGCGGCCTGTTCTACAGCGGCAAATATCTGACCACGCCGGGACGGCTGATCAGCAACGCGCTGGTGGTCAAAACCAAATAACGGCATCAAGAGCAGCAAGCCTCCATGAAACGGACCTTCCAATCCGGCATGGAGGCTTTTTGGTTATGAATATTTTTGCAAGATTTCCCTTGAGCATGTTACTGTAGAGCAGGACAAAGGAGTGAGAATATGGAAACCATCCTGATTGTTGAGGACGATGCCAAGCTGGCTGACCTGCTCGGCGCCTATCTGTCAAAATACGAATTTCATACGGTGGCTGTGGAGGATTTCAACAGGGTGCTGGAGACGTTCGAGCAAGCCGCCCCCAGTCTGGTGCTGCTGGATGTCAATCTCCCGAGATTCGACGGATTCTATTGGTGCCGCCAGCTTCGCAAATCCTCGCTTTGCCCCATTCTGTTCATTTCGGCACGCGACAGCGGCATGGATCAGGTGATGGCGCTGGAGAACGGCGGCGACGATTATATCACCAAGCCTTTTCAATACGAGGTGGTGCTGGCCAAAATCCGCAGCCATCTGCGCAGAGCCTACGGCTCCTATGCCCAAACCCAGGAGGAGCGGAAGCTGCAGACAGGCGGTCTTACGCTTTTTGCTGAACGCTATATGATCCAGTATGCAGGACAGTCTGCCGAGCTAACCCAGAAGGAATCGGTTCTCCTCGAGGCACTGCTGCTGAAGGAAGGGCGGGTTGTCACCCGCGAACAACTGCTGGATCTGATGTGGAAGGATCAGCATTTTATTGATGATAATACACTGAACGTCTACATTACCCGGGTTCGGCGGAAGCTCAAGGAGCTGGGGCTGGGAGAGATTGTAGAGACGGTTCGAGGGGCGGGCTACCGGATAAGCCTTCCCGGAGACCCCCCATGAAGCTGTTCCTCAAAGACCAGCGGCCGCTGCTGCTCTTCTACCTGGTACAGATGCTTCTGGTTCCGGTCCTGTACTATCTGTCGGGAGAATCCAGACCTTTATCTATCATCCTGTATGGAATGGCACTTAGTGCCGCAGTTCTTCTTATCTATCTGGCGTACCGGTATGTCGAGCACTACAAGCTGTATAACCGTCTAAGCCATCCAGACGCCGCTCCCGGAGAGCTGCCCGCGCCACTCGGCGATGCACCGCTCCCCGAAGCGGTGGAAGAAGCGCTGCAGCTTACCCACCGCCACTACCAGGAGCAGCTCCAGGAGCATATCCGCCGGATGGATCAGCATATTGTCTTCATCAACCGCTGGGTACACCAGATGAAGACGCCGCTCTCCGTGATCCAGCTTACACTTCAGGATCTGGACGAGAAGGAAGCGGCCAGCATCCAGGAGGAGCTGGAACGGCTGCGCAAGGGGCTGGAAATGGTCATTTACACCTCCCGGCTGGAGAGGTTTGCGGAGGACTTCCAGGCGGAGGCCCTGCCGCTGCGCAGAATCGTGGGCGAAACGGTCGCGGAGAACCGCAAGCTGTTCATCCGCCGCGGAATTAAGGCGGACATCCGGGTGGATGCCGAACTCATAGTGTACAGTGATGCCAAATGGCTGATGTTCATGCTGACACAACTCCTGGTCAATGCGGTGAACTATACCTCCGGTTCGGGCAAGACCGTTACTGTCTCCGCACAGCGCACAGATAAGGAAATCGTTCTTAGCATTCAAGACGAGGGCATCGGCATCTCCTCTGAAGACCTGAAGCGGGTATTCAATCCATATTTCACCGGTGAGCGCGGACGGCAATATCATGAATCGACCGGAATGGGCCTTTATTTGGTCCGGGAGATTTGCAGCCGGCTCGGCCATAAGGTTGAGCTGGCATCCCGTCCGGGCGAGGGGACCACGGTGCGGATTACTTTTAGCGCGGCATCCAGCCTGAGGGAGCAGGCGGAGCCGGTCTAGCAAACAGCATATTTGAACAAAAGGTTAGCTCAGGGGCCGGGTGGCTTCGGGATGGCCTTTTTGTGCTGGAAATGAAGATAACGCTGCTCTGCAGCCAGAATAAGGAATCAGAGGTCAGGGGATAATATCCCCAGAGCACCCAGATTGCAGCAGAACGGAGGCGTTACGATGCCAAAAAAGCAGCAAATTGCCCGCAAGAGCACAAGTGATCCCGAAGAGGAGACCTTGCCTGCGCCGCTGCCTCTTGATTTGTCACTGGAGGTCAATTTGCAGGAAATAAGCAGGCTGATTGGCCAGAGCTCAGACGTTGTATTCCGCAGATTCACGAATGAACCGCTAAGCTCGCTCTCCCTGGCTTTTATATATATTGACGGGTTGGTCAATGCGGACATGGTCAATCAGGCGGTCCTGCAGCCTTTGATGGAAAAGGCGACTCTGAAACGCACCTACATTACTCCCGAAGATGCCTACAGCATGATTAAGGATCAAATGCTGCCGGTTGGGGGCGTGAAAGAAGCAAAAACATTAAAGGCTCTGTTGCCCATGCTGTTTGACGGCTACACGCTCATCTTGTTCAACGGACTACAGACAGCTCTGGCTGCCGATACCTCGGGCTGGGAGAAACGAAGCATCAATGAGCCGACCTCGCAGGGCGTCATCCGCGGTCCCAAGGAGGGCTTCACGGAGAACCTGCGAACAGGAACCGCTATGCTGCGGCGCAGACTCAAAACCTCTGATCTCAGAATCGAAGAGTATAAAATCGGACAGCGCACCCAAACCGGCATTGCCCTTGTGTATCTGCATGGCATTGCCAGCGAGCAGGTGCTTGCAGAGGTCCGCCGGCGGCTGAATGCGATCAATACGGACAGTATTCTGGAGAGCAATTATATTGAGGAGTTCATCCAGGACGGGGGGCTGACACCCTTTCCGACTATCCAGAACACAGAGCGCCCGGATGCGCTTGCGGGAGGGATTCTGGAAGGGCAGATCGGGATCATTATTGACGGTACTCCCTTTGCGCTGTTGGCGCCTTCTACCTTCTTCAACTTTTTTCAATCCAGCGAGGACTATTATCAGCGTTATGATATCTCCTCTTTCCTGCGGCTAATCCGGTACTCGGCATTCTTCGTATCCATGCTGCTGCCGGCGATATATATCGCCGTCACCACCTTTCACCAGGAAATGCTGCCGACCACCCTGCTGATCAGCCTCGCCGCCCAGCGTAAAGGTGTGCCGCTGCCGGCGCTTGTGGAGGCGCTGCTGATGGAGCTGACCTTCGATGTGCTGCGTGAAGCCGGGGTCCGCATGCCGCGGACCATCGGTCCGGCCATTTCGATTGTTGGCGCGCTGGTGCTGGGCCAGTCCGCAGTTCAGGCCGGTCTCGTCAGCGCGGCTATGGTTATTGTCGTTTCTTTTACCGCCATCTCCAATTTCGTGATTCCGTCTCTGGCCATCGCCAACTCAATCCGTTTAATCCGATTTATCATGATGCTTATTGCCGCGACACTCGGCCTGTTCGGGATCATGTCCTTTTTGTTGGTGCTGCTGATTCATATGGCGGGGATGCGCTCTTTTGGCGTACCCTACCTTTCCCCGGTCGCACCAATGGTTCCCCGCTACCTGAAGGATGTATTCGTCCGCGTTCCTCTGTGGAATATGACTTTGCGCCCCAAGACCAATTTGGGAAAAGAAACGCGCAGACAAGGATCAGACCAAAACCCGAAAGGAGAGAATCCGGCTTGAACGGAAAAATCGGCACCACCCAGGCAGCCATGCTGGTCGCCAGTATAATCCTGCCGACTGCTGTTATCGTGCTTCCGTTGTCCATCAGCAGCTATGCGGAGCAAGACTCGCCGCTGGCCCTTCTTTTGTCGGCCCTGGCCGGGCTTGGCATTGCCGCAATTGTCGGTACAGCCATCCGGCATAATAAAGGTGCACCCTTTCTGGACTGGATCGGGGAGAAAAGCTCCCCCCTCATCGCCACTATCCTTGGCCTCTTCATGCTGCAGTTCTATCTGGATGCTACGTCGGTGATCCTGCGTGAATTCGTGAATTTCATTAAGGATTATGTTCTCATCAACACCCCTGTCACAGTGATGACCCTCCTGATCGTGTTCATCAGCATTTATATAGTCAGACAAGGCCTTGAAGCCATTGCCAGGGTAAATATCCTCGTCATCCTGCTGTTTCTGTTCTTTGTGCCGCTGGCCATATTCGGTTTGTCCAATGAAATGAATGTACATCATCTGCTGCCGGTATTTGACCACTCTCTGGCGGAATTGACACTAGGCAGTACCGCAAGCGTTGCATTGATCTCTGAAGTGAGCGTGCTGCTGTTCCTGGCCCCTTATCTCAAAAATCCGCAGAAAGCCCGCATTATAGGCTGGACCGGCATTCTTCTATTCTTGGGAATGATGATGTTTGTCTTGGTTCTGACGCTGATGGTATTTGGAGCGGATTTAATCAAGCTTAGCGCTTATCCGGGATTTTTAGCCATCAGTATCGTCCATATTGGAAACTTCGTAGAGAATTTGGATATTCTCTTTATCTCCTACTGGGTGCTTTCCTTCTACCTCAAGTTCTCCATTTTTCTGTTTGTTACCGTAGAGTGCTTCAAGCAAACCTTTCGGGTGAACAGCAGCAAGCCATTTATCGGTGCGCTGGGTCTGGTGATCGCTTTGGAATGCCTGTATACCTGGCAGAGCTCGTCCAAATTAAATCTCTACAACAAGGAAGGACATTTTCTGGTCTTCTACCTGTTCAATGTGTTTGTTCCACTCGGGGCATTGTTGCTGAACCGGTTACATAAATCCGGATCGAAAAGGGGCTGAGAACATGAGCTTGTGGAAAAAAGCACTATGCCTGCTGCTATGTCTCCCCCTCTTGTCGACGCTGCTCAGCGGATGCTGGGATGACCGGGAGCTTACTGCGCTCGGTATTGTTTCCGGTTCGGCATACGATTGGGAAGATGGGCAGTGGAAGGCTACCTATCAGGTAATCACCCCCTCCTCCGGGGCGAGCGGCATGGGGGGCAGTACAAGCGGAAGCACAAGCTCTCCTCCGTTTATTACCTTTACAGTGAAGGGTAGAACGATAATGGAAGCTATTGAAAAAACCAATCTGACCAGCACACGTGAAATGTTCTTCTCCCACTCCAGAATTACCGTACTGGGAGAAGGCCTGGCCAGGCACGGTGTGAATCAATTAATTGATATGTTTCTCCGCGAGCAGGATGCCCGGGAAACGGTATATGTATTTATTGCTAAAGGCGAGGCCGGCAATATTCTGGATCAGCTTATGCAGATGACCAAGAATCAGGGAGCCGGTATCCAGTTGATGATTGAGCAGGAATCCCGGCTGCTCTCTTATTACCCCGGGACCCGGATGTTTGAGCTGGCAATGGGTCTTTCTTCGGATTCGGGGAGCGCGATCCTTCCCGAGATTCTGCTTACCGGGAATGAAATTATGAATAAGTCCGATGAAACCACCCGTACCGATCTGCCCTCACGTCTGGCTCTAGGCAGGCTAGGCGTACTGAAGGGTGAAAAGCTGATAGGCTGGCTGACGCAGCAGCAAGCCTTCGGCTTAACGTTTCTGACGGATAAAATAAAAAGCACTACGATCGCGTTCCCTTCCCGCCCTGGTACAAGCAACAAGGCCGATGCCTCTTTTCTACTCCAGCATTCAACCACCTCCGTTCATCCCAAATGGGAAAAGGACCATTACATCATGGATGTGGATATTAAAGGAAGCGGAACGCTCTTCGAGATTGGAAGTGTCATGGATCTGAATAACCGTGCCTCCATTACGGAAATGGAACAATCCATTGAGCAGCAGGTGCTGGGGTTTGTCAACAATTCCTGGACGAAGGTTCGGGAGCTTGGGGCTGATGTCACTGGCTTTGCAGTGAAAATTCACCGCAGCGACCGCAAGCGCTGGAAGCAAATTCAGAACGATAAGAGCTGGGACACCGTGTTCCAGAATATCGAAATCCGCCCCCATGTCTCAATGAAAATTGTACGGACGGGCCTCAGCAGCAAATCCTTCGAATCAGTTCACAAGAAATAAAGGAGCTGGCCCTATGAAAATAGCTGTCATTCTTGGGCTTTATGGTCTCGCTTACTGGCGGGGCTGCACCCTGCTGAACGGAAAGGGCCGCAGGGGCCACAGGCTATGGTTCGGCTGCATTATGCTCTACTGTGCCTATGTTAACATTTCAGGCATTACCGGAGCTCCACATATAGGGGTGTCTACCCTGTATATTGCATTCTTCCAGCCTGCCGGCAGGGCAATTATCAAATGGTTAGGAGGCTGAACCCCGCTTATGCAAAAAAAAGATCAGGTGTCTGCCCTGCAATTCTCGTTTATGATCATGCTGTTTGAGATCGGCAGCACGCCGCTGTTTCTGCTTGGCAGCAAAGCCAAGCAGGATTCCTGGCTGGTCATGTGCATCGGCTCTGCAGCCGGCTTCATTCTGCTTCTGCTCCTGATGTGGATTCAGCAGCGTTCTCCGGATTCCAGCCTTATCGGCATGCTTCAAGCTCATTTGGGGCGTATTGCCGGCTCCGCTCTCGGCGGAATCTACAGCCTTTATTTTGCCTACGAGTCCATGCGCAATGTCCGCGATTTAGGCGAGCTGACGGCGATGTCGCTGCTGCCGAAGACCCCGATGGCTATCACCATGCTGATTTTTATATCCATTGCGTTATATGCCATATGGAAAGGGGCCGAAGTTATCTTTCTCCTGCCGGAGGTTCTTTTGCCGCTGCTGCTTTTCTTTTATGTTCTGCTAATTTTGCTGCTTGGCATCATGGGTTCCTTGGACTTCAGCCGCCTGACCCCTGTTCTGGATGACGGACTGCTGCCGGTTATACAGGCCGCGCTGCCGGAGGTTGTTTCTTTTCCCTTCGGCCAAATGATTGTGTTCCTAATGCTGTGGTCCTTGTGGGATACGCCCGGTGTACCTGTAAAAAACACCATCACCGCTTATATTCTGATCAGCATTTTTCTGATTTTCATGAATGTCCTCAACGTTGCAGTCCTGGGACCGACGGTGGCGGGATTCAGCGAATTGCCCTTTTTAAAAGCGGTACGCACCCTATCCATTCTGAAGTTTATCGAGCGCCTTGACATTCTGGTTACGATTCAGCTCTTCATCGGCCTGCTGATCAAGATGATGTTATTCTTCTATTGTTCGGTTAAAGCAGTGGCAGAGCTGACCGGGAAATCGGCAAAATGGTGGTGTTTTCCCGTGGGTGCGGTCATTTATGGCGCCTCCTTTCTGGAGAGAGACTATACGCAGCACATTGCCATCGGCTTGGGACCAAGCCTTAAGATTGATCCGATATTTCAGGCGGGCATTCCCCTGCTTCTGGCGGTTTCCATCCTCCTGCGTAGACGGTCTAAGCACTCCGCTTAAGTACGAACGTAACCTTAAACACGCTGTAAGGTAATGTTAAGGTAAAACCATAGCACCCCCGGTGCTCTTCCTGTAAACTCGGTAACAGAAGCGGAAACGGCGGCCTGATAACAAGAATGACACCCCTCGTTTCCGGCAGGAAGGAATGAATAGAATGAATGTACTTGAGGTTACCGCTCTGAATAAAGTATATCCCGGCAAAGTGCATACACAGGCTCTCACCGATATTCATCTCAGTATCGAGCAAGGTGAGTTCGTCGGGGTTATGGGACCTTCGGGCAGCGGCAAAACCACTCTGCTCAACATGGTCTCCACGATTGACCAGCCCTCCTCGGGCGAGGTAAAGATCGGCGGGAGCAATCCCTATCGGATGAAGAAGAAGGAGCTGGCCCTGTTTCGCCGCAGACAGCTCGGCTTTGTGTTCCAGGACTTTAATCTGCTGGAGACCTTGACTGTGGCGGAAAATATTGTTTTGCCTCTGACCCTCGACAACCGCAAGCTGGCCGAAATGGACGCCCTGCTGGGGAAGGTGGCGGCCCGCCTGAATATCAAGGATATTCTGAACAAGCGGACCTACGAAATTTCCGGCGGGCAGCGCCAGCGGACAGCCATTGCCCGGGCGATCATCTCGGAGCCGGCAATTCTGCTGGCCGATGAGCCTACCGGTGCGCTGGATTCCAATTCCTCGCGGATTGTGATGGAATCGCTGGAGGATATCAACCGCAGGGAAGGCACCACACTGATGCTGGTTACGCATGATCCGCTGGCGGCGAGCTATTGCCACCGTATCGTCTTCATCAAGGACGGCAAGCTGGCGGCGGAAATTCATCGTGGAGACAACCGCCAGGCCTTCTTCCAGAAGATTATCGACACACTTTCATTCTGGGGAGGGAACGGCCATGAGCTTTCCTCAATTCGCGTTTAACAATGTGCGGCGCAATGCGCGCGCGTACATGGCCTTTTTTCTGAGCAGCGCCTTTATGGTTATGATATTCTTTTCCTATTCGGTGTTTATTTATCATCCGGGAGTTGCGTCTGTAGCAATGGGAGCAAATTCGGCCGCCGGCATGAAGATTGCTTCATACATCGTGTTCATCTTTGCTTTCTTCTTCGTGCTCTACTCGAGCAGCGCCTTTCTTAAATCGCGCAATCTGGAATTTGGGATTCTGACGATCCTTGGCGCACGTCCGGGGCAGATCAACCGGCTGATTCTGCTGGAAAATATGCTGATCGGCCTGCTGTCAATTGTGAGCGGGATGGCCGGAGGAATGCTGCTGTCCAAGCTGTTCCTGCTGCTCAGCACCACTGTGATCGGCATTGACAAGCTGCCCTTTTATTGGCCGGTGAAGGCGATGGTTCTTACTTCTGTTTGTTTTATTGCCCTTTTCCTGGTTAGTTCGGTCTTCACCCTGCTGTTCATCCGCAAAAACCAGGTGCTTGAGCTGCTGAAGGGCAGCGTCAAGCCGAAGAAGGAGCCCAAGGTCTCTTGGCTGCTGTCGATTCTTGGGCTGGCCCTGTTGACCGCTGGTGTTATTGCCCTCAATAGCCCGTTGTCTCCCTCCAATCTGCTGGCAGCAGCTTTTACCGGGATTCCCGGCACTTATCTTTTCTATTCGCAACTGTCTGTGCTGGGCATGCGCCTCTTGAAAAAAAGCCGGAAAAGGCTATGGCGCGGGACCAATCTGCTATGGGTCTCCGAAATGAGCTATAAGATCAAGGACAACGCGCGGATGCTGTTTCTAGTCACTGTCGTTACCTCGCTGGCCTGTATGTCCGCCGGATTCCTGCTGTCGATCAACCAGGCGAACAGATCAGCTTATATCAATAATTCCTTTGCAATTTCCTATAAGATTTATAATGGGGCAGAGGCTGACGCCGGGCTGCAGGAAATCCGCAGCACGCTGAACAAATCAGGCGTTCAGTATACAGAGAACTCGGTCCAGTTCCTCCGCAGTTCCATCAAATCCGAGGGCAAGGACAAGCTGAACGGCATCGAATTGCTTCCGCTCTCCCGTTTTAATAAGCTGGCGGATCTGATGGATTATCCCCGGCTGCCTCCTGTGGCGGATGATGAGGCGGATCTGCTTATCAATCCGCATTTTATATCTTTTACCTATGATGCCGGCCAGAAGGTAGCCTTACCCGGATTGAACGGACAACAGCTTACGCTGAAGCAGGTGCAGAAGCCGGATGTGATGCCTTTCGGCCAGTATGCTCAGACGGTATTGATTGTAAGTGACCGTTTATATGAACAAGCTGCGTCCACGCTGAGCGGCTCCGCCCTGGTGGAGAATTATTTCTATACCATCCCGGCGTGGGGCGACTCACTGCCGAAAGCAGGTGCACCCGAGGCTGTCATTTCAAGCAAGCTGGTGAATTGGAGCCAGGACAGAAATACCAAGGTGGACGACTGGAATACCTCAATCACCGCCCGGGCAGATAACTATATGGCTTCCAAGCAGAGCACCTCCATGCTGAGCTTTATTGGAATCTTTATCGCTTTGATTTTCTCGCTCTCGTCCGCCAGCTTTCTCTATTTCAAGCTGCATACGGAGCTGAACGCAGATATGAGAATGTACCATGGCCTGTCAAAAATCGGTCTGAGCGGCAGAGAAATGTCATCTTCGGCCACCTGCCAGATCGCGTTGCTGTTCTACATTCCCATTCTTGTCGCTGCCATACAAACGCTTGTAGTCATCCGCACAGTGCTGTACCAAGTCAACATCCGTAATGTCACCGTGCCGATTCTGGTTACGGTAGCTGCATTTTTAACCGCTCAAACCATTTATTTTATCATTGTTAGATCACGTTATATTCACAGTCTGAAGAAAATGATGGTCTAACACAGGAGGGACCCGCTAGAATATGGCCAAAGCCGACCAGATGTTGTCCATTCTGTGGATGCTGAAGCAACGCAGAAGAACCGCCGCAGAGCTGGCGGAGGAGCTGGAGCTAAGCGTGCGCTCGATCTACCGCTATATTGACGCGCTATGCGCCAGCGGCGTTCCCTTGATTGCGGACGCCGGTCCGGGCGGCGGCTATAGCCTGCCGGAGCATTTCAGCGCCGCACCGCTCTTCTTCGACGACGGGGAACGGCGGGCGCTTGTACAGGCCTCCGCGTTCGCCCGGGGAAGCGGGTATCCTTATGTGGAGGCCCTTGACGGTGCGCTTGCCAAGCTCAAGCGGTACAGCAACGCCGAACAGCAATCGCAGATGGAGCGCCAAGGCAGCGGCCTGGAGACGCTGCATTCACCGGCCGCACCGCTTGAGCATCTCCTGGGCGAGCTTGAGAGCTCTACTTCGGGCAGCTTGACGCTGGAGATGGAGTACCGCAAAGGCAACGGCGATGCGCCTTCCTTCCGTTGCGTTGATCCCTACGGGCTGGTGCTGTGGAAGGGCCAGTGGTACTTCGCGGGCTTCTGCCATCTGCGCCAGCAGATTCGCAGCTTTCGGGTGGACCGGATCGCCAGGCTGCAGCGGACAGGCGCAAGCTTCCTCCGCCCCGCCGGCTTCTCGGCGCGGGAATTTCTGCTGCAGGGCCTGCTGCCGGATCAGGACAAAACAGAAGAGCTGATTTCCGTTGTCATTGAGGCTCCAGAGAGAGTATTAAATGAACTCTGCAGCCATTGGCTGTTCGGCCACACACTGGAGCAGCGCAGCAGTGAAGCGGCGCGGTTTCTGCTGGACGAAGCCGCTGTAAATAGCTACGCCCCTTACTTCCTCCTGCCTTACGGGAGGTCGCTGACCATCGTTGAACCGGCAGCCTTGAAGCAGAAAATCGCTGCCGTAGCCACAGATATTGCAGCACATTATTCGAAATAATCCGCTTCCCCAGGATCACTGACCGTAGCTGTCAGTGATCCTTTTGTATAGTGTAGACAGGGTGAAGATAGAGGTGAAGACACCTTCAGGGAGGAATATGAATGATTAAGATGAAAGAATTGAAATATGAGTTCTATGTTGGCGGTACCCCGGCGCAGGTGTGGCAGAGCCTGATTGCTCCGGAGCAAGTTAAGCAAATCTATTACGGCTGCGTGATCCGTTCCAGCTTCAAGCGGGGAGAACTGCTGGAATATGTCGGTCCGGGGGCAGAGGGCGATGGAACCGTCCATGTCTACGGCACACTTCTGGAGTATATTCCTGAGCAAGTCTTGAGCTTCATACACAAGGTCGGCCCTTCCTACCTTAAGGGGGGAGAACCTTATGAATCCCGCATCACCTGGCGGCTCAAGCCCGCTGGCGGCTGCACCAAGCTGACGCTGACCCACGACGGCTGGCATCCGGACGACCCCTTCTATGCGGCCAGCGACAGTGCCTGGTGGCAGATCCTAAGCAACATCAAAACGCTGGTCGAGACCGGCCGCACCCTTGAATTTAGCAGCGGGGAGTAGGTAGGCCCCTGGTAGAGCAGGGACGTGGATAGGCCATGCAGCTTGAGCTAGCTGGCGAAGTGGAGCTTTGAGGGAGCAGGGCTGGAGCGCTGAAAAAGCGGAGCTGGCTCTGGAAAGAAAAACAGGTACTCTGAGGGAAAAGTACCGGTCTTGAGAGATGTACGCGGAGCACGGCCGCGTGTACACAGGCACAACCAACGACGGTTTTTTCGTTGGTTGTGCCATTTCCGGCTGCGCGGGCTGCGGTTCCCGCTGGCAGCACTCCAACAACGGCACTTTTGCCGTTGTTACACCCCGTTCCTGCCAGCAGCACTCCAACAACGGCACTTTTGCCGTTGTTCCACCCCGTTCCTGCCACTGGCACTCCAACAGCGGCAGTTCTGCCGTTGTTCCCCCCCGTTCCTGCCAGCGGCACTCCAACAGCGGCGCTTTTGCCGTTGTTCCACCCCGTTCCTGCCACTGGCACTCCAACAACGGCAGTTCTGCCGTTGTTCCACCCCGTTCCTGCCACTGGCACTCCAACAACGGCAATTATGCCGTTGTTCCACTCCGTTCCTGCCAGCGACACTCCAACAACGGCGCTTTTGCCGTTGTTCCACCCCGTTCCTGCCACCGACACTCCAACAACGGCAGTTCTGCCGTTGTTCCACCCCGTTCCTGCCACTGGCACTCCAACAACGGCAGTTCTGCCGTTGTTCCACCCCGTTCCTGCCAGCGACACTCCAACAACGGCGCTTTTGCCGTTGTTACACCCCGTTCCTGCCAGCGACACTCCAACAACGGCGCTTTTGCCGTTGTTCCACCCCGTTCCTGCCAGCGGCACTCCAACAGCGGCAGTTCTGCCGTTGTTCCTCGGCTCCGCCCCCTTTTTCCATCATATTACTCCAGTACCTTCAGCTACTCCTCCACCCCTTATCCTCTCTTTACTCCAACTCCACAAGTCCCATAATCCACCTTGTTTTGTAACTCCCACAATCCCCCTCCTCACAGCCTCCAGCAACGCCCATACCTCCACTTCATCCAGATCTCCGCAAAATATTTTTCCCTAAGGAAACTTTTTTGTTGCTAGGACAAAATTATTCACGTATACTACTATTGTGGAAGAGTACAAGAATCTATCCCTAATGCATAATTATACTAACCCATATACGAAAGAAGGAGATGTTATGACTGGAGCTTCTATTCCGTTGTCTGAAGCGCTGAACGGCAACAAGCTGGTGATCACAGGCATCGACGTGCAGGGGGTGCTGCGGAGAAGACTGCTCGATCTCGGATTTGTGGTCGGCAATGCCGTTGAGGTTCTGCGGCGCAGCCCGCTCGGAGACCCTACGGCTTTTCGGGTAAGCAATACGACTATTGCCCTGCGCCGGGAAGAAAGTTCGCTGATCTACGGAGAAATCATTGGAGGTGGAGAAGGATGAGTCAATTTACTGTCGCGTTTGCAGGCAACCCCAATACCGGAAAAAGCACGCTCTTCAACCTGCTGACCGGCCTGCGCCAGCACACGGGCAACTGGGCGGGCAAAACCGTCATCACGGCCGAAGGCGGGTTCACACACAAGGACCACACCTACCGGGCGGTTGACCTTCCCGGCACTTATTCACTGTACTCCAATTCTGCCGATGAGGAGGCCGCGCGGGATTATATTATTTTCGAGCAGCCGGATGTGACGCTAGTGGTACTGGACGCAACTTCGCTGGAGCGCAATCTCAATCTTGCATTACAGGTGCTGGAGATTACCGGGCGGACCGTCATCTGCATCAACCTGATTGATGAGGCCCGGAGGCTGGGCATCACCATCAATCTCAAGGCCATCGCGAAGCGGCTGGGTGTGCCCGTTGTGGCGATTTCGGCCCGGAACAAAATCGGCATCGAAGCGCTGCTGGACCAGATTGAGCGTGTTGCCACCGGAGCATTCACAGCACCGCCGCTGCGCATCGCCTACAGCGATGAGATCGAACAGAGCATAACCGAGCTTGCTCCTGTCGTGGAGCAGACGTTTGGTTCCAAATATCCGGCGCGCTGGATTGCCCTGCGGCTACTGGACGGTGACGACAGCCTGCTCGCCTCACTCAAGGCCAATATGAACCGCAAACCTATTCCCGGAGCAAAGGAGGTTGTAAATCATGGAGTCACCGCATGCCATTAAAGGAACGGACGCTATGGATTCCCTGCTGTCGGCAGCGAAGAGGCTGGCGGACAAGGGCGCGATCCGCGATGAGATCGTCAGCGGCATTTATGGGGTGTCGGCGGGCATTTGCCGTGATGCCGTTGCCTATCAGGACCAAAAGAAGCTCACCAGCACTTATAAGCTGGACAATATCGTTACCTCCAAAATCTGGGGTTTCCCCATTATGCTTGCCGGACTCGGTCTGGTATTCTGGATTACGATTGCCGGAGCGAACTACCCTTCGGGCTGGCTGGCTTCCCTTTTCGGCTGGATCGGGGGTTATCTGACCGCCGGGTTTGAAGCGCTGAACGCTCCCTCCTGGCTGCATGGCGTGCTCGTGCTGGGACTGTACCGTGGAACCTCCTGGGTTATCAGCGTCATGCTGCCGCCCATGATGATTTTCTTCCCGGTGTTCGCGCTGCTGGAGAATTTCGGCTATCTGCCGCGCGTGGCTTTTAACATGGACCGGCTGTTCAAAAAATCGGGCGGCCACGGCAAGCAAGCCTTAACGATGTCGATGGGCTTTGGCTGCAATGCTGCCGCCATTCTCTCCACCCGCATTATCGAATCGCCCCGGGAACGGATGCTGGCCATTCTGACGAATAACTTTGTTCCCTGCAACGGGCGCTGGCCGACGCTGATTCTGCTCTCCTCCCTATTCATGGTAGGAGGTGCTGCCGCAGGTGCACTACGTACTTTGTCTACGGCCCTTGTACTGATGGGAATCGTGCTAATCGGCATAATTGTTACCTTGACCGTCTCCTGGGTCATGTCAAAGACCGCGCTGCGGGGAGTGCCTACCCATTATACTCTGGAGCTTCCGCCATACCGCCGCCCGCAAATCTGGAAGACCATACTTATCTCCTCCAAGGAAAAATCCCTGAACGTGCTGACCCGGGCCATCGTTGTTGCCGCTCCTGCGGGAATCATCACCTGGATTCTCGGCAACGTATTCATTGGCGGGGACAGCGTACTTAATCATATGGCGGCTTTCTTTGATCCTTTTGCCGGGCTGCTCGGGCTGGACGGCTTCATTATTATGGCCTTTATCCTGGGGCTGCCGGCCAATGAAATTGTGCTGCCGATTCTGCTCATGGGGTACATGTCCTCCGGTGCAATGGTTGATGTCGATGGTCTCGGCAGCATCAAAGACATCTTCGTAAGTCACGGCTGGACCTGGCTGACCGCGCTTAATATGATGCTCTTCTCCCTGCTTCACTATCCTTGCGGCACCACGCTTATAAATATCTACAAGGAGACCCGCAGCATGAAATGGGCGGTGCTCTCCGCCGTCATTCCGCTTGCCATTGCCATTTCCGTAACCTTTGCCGTTGCACAGGCAGCCCGCTTGTTCGGCTGGGTGTAACGCACACGAAAAAACGCCTTCGCAGCTTGAACTGTGAAGGCGTTTTTCATGTGCCCGATCCTAGCAATTCCTCAAGCTTACCTCCCCTGCAATCTGTTCGCGATTGCTTGGCAGACTGTCAATTATGGTCAGGTGCCGGATAAACTGGACTTTAGAATTAACAAATTTGGCTTAGGCCGCTACCGCCCCGTAAGTATCCAGACTTCCCCTCCGCCACTCCTGCCTTCTGGCAGTTCTTTTGTCCAGCTTCTATGGAGTATGTATTGAAAAAGAAAAGCCGGCCGGAATTCCGGCCAGCCCATAGGCAAGAGAGGTCATTTCTCCTCTCAATTGCCCTATTATTTTTTCACTTTGAAGCCATAAGCCTGCATGAGCTTGTCGAACACGGCAGTGTTCTCAAACACTCCAGTGAAGAGCTGGGCGTTTTTGCCCATAGCGGTAACCGGAATATCAACTGCAGTATGGCCGGAGGTTGTCCAATCCACAACAAAGTTAGCTTTGGAATTGGCAATTGCAAAAGGACCGTCCTCTTTGGAGATGCCATCTCCCGATTCATCCTCAGCGTCTACCGGTTCAATGGAAAGTCCGCCGGTTTCATGATCGGCAAGCACCAGGACCAGGGTGTCGGGGTTCTTTTTGGCGAAAGTTTTGGCGACCTGAACCGCTTTATCCAGCTCCTGGCCGGATTTGATCGTCATTTTGGCATTGTTTTTGTGGGCAAATTCATCTGTGCCTTCTTCCTCTACCATCAGGAAAAAACCCTTTTTGTTCGTTGACAGCGTGTCAATCGCCTTCTGGGTCATCTCTGCGAGAGAAACTACCGGGCTATAGATATCCCCTTTGCCTTCTTCATTCTGCTGGAACATTTCCTCGTTGGCGAACAGTCCGAGCAGCTTGCCGCTCTTGGCCTGCTTCAGACCGTCCTTGGTCGATACGTAGTTGTATCCAAGCGATTTTGCTTTTTCAACCAGATTGCCCTGTGTTCCCTTGCTCTTCTCCGAAGGATCTTCAGCCGGTGCGTCCGGGAACTTGCCTGCTTCTCCTGCCGGATACCAGAAATCCTCGCCGCCGCCAAGCAGTACATCCACTTTGCTCTTTGTCAAAAGCTGCAGCGCGATGTCGCTTTGCTTCGAGCGGTCTTCCACGTGTGCGCCAAATGCGGCACCTGTAGCATCCGTAATCTGGCTGGTTGTTACCACGCCTGTGGATTTACCGGCATTTTTAGCGTATTCCGCAATGGTGGCAACCGATTTTTTGTCGGGATCCATGCCGATTGCGCCGTTATATGTTTTCACCCCACTGGCATATGCCGTGGCTGATGCAGCCGAATCTGTAACAGGTACTGTAGAGCTCGTATGAATCAAACCCACGTAAGGCATATCGTCCATAGCCAATTTGCCTTTTTCGCCTACCGTTGCCAGCCGAATCGCATTGCGTGCTGCCGTCCCCATGCCATCCCCGACAAAGAGAACAACATTCTTCGTCTGTGAGGTCGCTGCTTCTGCCTGTTTTGCAGGCTGTGTACTCACTACACCCGTAGCCAAAAGCGCACCTGCCGCAGTTACGGTCAACGCAGTCTTGAATCTATTCTTTTTCTGAGAACTCATATATACCCTCCTTAAGTTTGTTTTACTACCTCATACTAGAGTAAAAATATTAGGGGGATATTTTCTGGAAATCTATCTAATGTTAAACAGAGTATGATATATACAAAGTTTGTAAAATGGATGAAAAATCTTACTTTTTCAGATGCGCACATTCGTCCCTTGGGACCTTTGGATTTAGGGGGCGCTGTACATTGGGGATGGGGAATCCAAGTGCTTGGGAGCGGGGGCGGGTTGGGGAGTGGATGAGTTGGGGCGTGGATGAGCGGGGGCGTGGCGAGTTGGGGCGTGGCGAGTTGGGGCGTGGCGAGTTGGGGCGTGGCGAGTTGGGGCGCGGATAGGCTAGGAGGACACCTAGTGAATTTCAATTGTGAAAAACTGACGGCTCCCCCCACTCTCCCTGCTCTCCCACTGCTTAATTGCACTCCGTACACTTAAAATCAGCATTTGAAGACTAATATTACTTTTAATTGCAGTTCTGCAACTAATACGCCGAAATATCGCCATACGCCTGAGTTTAGGTGATTCTAGTTGCACAGAATACAATTAAAGTCCTGTTGGGCGCAGAATTGAGCAATATAGTTGTACAAAGTACACTTAAGCTTCTGAAAGAGCTTCTGATTCAGTCTGTATTGCTAATCTATCCGAAATAACGATGTCCGCACAGAGGACATTGTTATGGAAGCCGCGAATTTGGCGAAGCCAAATTGAGGGCCTTCTATGAAATTTCATCGTCTGAAGTGCCGCGAACGAGCGGCATGAATGTCTATTGTATTTGATACATTAGATTGAACATTACATGTTGTAAATATAGCTTCTGATGTATTTTGTACAATAGATTTTCGAGCAACCCTCGCAAATTGGCTGTATTCCGGAATTCTGCTGCACAGAGTGCAGTAGAATCGCTTTTAGCCCCTATTTTGCCTGATTCTGCTGCACAGAGTGCAGTAGAATTGGCTTCAAGCTTTTATTGGGGGGATGGTTAGGGACTTGGGCGCTTGGGGGCTCGGGTGCTTGGGGACTTAGGAGCTTGGGGGCTTGGGGGCTTAGGTGCTTTGCACCCTTTACGCTCCGTCCACGCCTGCGATGCACAACGCTGCCACCCTGTCAAAACTCCCGCGCGAGCGCCGCAAGACGGCGCACCCCTTCGCGCAGCACATTTTCGCTGGCGAAGGAGTAGCTGAGGCGCAGCCAGGACTTCATGTCCCCCAGCGGATCGAGAATTTCTCCCGGGACAAAGGAAATGGACTCTTCCATACAGCGGGCAAGCAGCGCGGCGGCAGAAATATGCTCCGGCAGCTTCACCCACAGGTTCAGCCCGCCTTGCGGCGGCGTCCATTCCCAGCCCGTGGCAGCCAGCTCCTCCTCCATGATCTCCTTGTACACCTGGAGCGCGATCCGCAGCTTGCCGAGATGCTGCTGCAGGCGCGGCGTGGTGTAATAATGCAGGAAGATTTTCTGATTCAGAATCGGCGTGCCGTTGTCCGCCAGCGATTTGGCGGTAATCAGCCGCTCCATAAATGGATAACGGCAGCCCACTGCGCAGATTCGCAGGCCCGGGGCGACATATTTGCTGAAGCTGCCGATATAGATCACCCAGCCCTCCGTATCATAGGCAAAAAAAGGCGGTGGCGGCTCCTCCTCGAAATACATATCGCGGAACGGATCATCCTCCACCAGCAGGCAGCGGTAGCGTTCTGCCAATTCGACCAGTAGCTTGCGCTGCTGCGCCGGAACCGTGTAGCCGGTCGGATTGTGATGTGTCGGATTCATGTAGAACATCCGCGGCCGGTGACTGCGCATCAGTTCTTCGACCTGCTGCAGATTATAGCCCTGCGGGGTAATCTCCACCGGCACCAGCCGCGCCCCAAGGCGCCGAAAAATATCCATAGCCACGCTGTACGTCGGCCGCTCCACCAGCACAGCATCCATCGGACCGAGCACAATGCCCGCGATCAGATTGATCGCCTGCTGCCCGCCCGAGGTAATCAGCAGTTCGCGCGGCGATAGCTGCAGCCGGTGCTGCTTCTGAAAATGACGGCTAAGCGTCTCCCGAAGCTCCTCATCCCCCTGCACGGAGGAATAGGTTCCCATCACCTTCGGGTAGAGGTCGAATACTTTTTTTACATACTCGGACAGGAATAAATTGGGCAGCAGCCCCGGATCAATCAGCGCCTGCGAGAACTGATAGCTTGCGGGCATGCGCTGAATATCGGACATCGGATTCGCCAGCACGTATGAAGCTACATTCGCTCCCTCACCCGTCTTGTCCGCCGTTCCCCCGCCTTGGGCCACATAATAGCCGGATTTGTCTTTTACATACACCTTGCCATCCTCGGTCAGCTCCCGGTAAGCCTTGAATACCGTAAGCCTATGGACCTTCAGCTCCTCGGCCAGCAGCCGGATCGACGGCAGCTTATCATGGGCCTTCCATTCCCCGCGCTCCATCCGGTTCTCCATGTGCTGGTACACCTGGCGGAACAAGGGGTTGCTCTGTTCTGCACCTGCCGCTTTTTTCATAAGTCTGCCGCTCCCTCCACCATGCTTGCGCTAACAGCTAGATCCAATTTCCGTCTCCATCAGCTTCTTCATGGACCTATTGTACACCATATCGCATCTCAACTGTTCTGTTACCTATAATCTGTTCTGTCCACCACCCTATATGATGATTAACAAAATACTTCAACCGATTGCCACACACCATCACAAAGGGGAACTGAACATGATTATGCTCGCTTATTCGCTCGTCTGTCTTATTTTTGGCACCACCTTCCTGGCTATCAAAATCGGCGTGGACGCCGGTGCGCCTCCTTTTTTCTCGGCGGGGTTGCGTTTTTTCATGGCGGGTGCCGTTCTCTTCCTCTTCATGGTCATTAGAGGCAAAGCCAGCTTCGCCCTGCTCCTGCGCAAAGAAATGCTCCTCACCGGCGCCGCTTTGACCTTCGGAACATTCTCCGCGCTGTATTGGTCCGAGCAATATGTCTCCTCGGGGTTCGCCGCCGTGCTGTCGGCTACCGGTCCGATGATGATTCTGCTGATGCAGACCGCTTTTCTCCGGCAAAAAGCTCCCGCCTACTCGCTGATCGGCTGCATCATCGGCTTCACCGGCGTATTGCTGCTGGTTCTGCCGGGCCTTGCAGTAGATGTCTCTCCTCTATGGCTCATCGGCTGCGGTGTTATTCTGATCGGCGAATGCGGCTACGCGGCGGGAGCGATCTATTCCAAAAAAGTTACCACCACTTTAAAAAGCGAGTCGCCCGTTGCCCTGAATGCCGCACAGATGATGCATGGGGGAGTGTTGTTGTTCATTCTGTCCCTGTTCACGGAAAAAGTGCAGCCTGAGGTGTTTCTGTCCTTCAAAACAGCCGGCTCCCTGCTCTACCTGACGGTTGTCGGCTCCATGGTTGCGCATACGCTGTTCTACTGGCTGGTTGCAAAGACCAATCCCGTCTTTCCGTCCACCTGGCTATACATCTCCCCGCCGATTGCGGTAGGTGTAGGTTTCCTGTTCTACGGGGAGACTGTTACCTGGATTACTGTGCTTGGCGTGTTCACCATCATTGCCGGCACCATTCTAGTTAACGCTGGCGCACTGAAGCAACTGCTGCTCAAACCAAAGCGGAGCACCCCGCAGGCACAGTCGGCGGCAGATGGGACTTATCCGCGGAAGCAAATTTTGTAGGCCTGCCGGGCTGAGATTGGCGCGGGCCCGAGGGGGATGGTGTAAAGGCCAGTATAGTACCTCTGGGGTTCGCGCTAACAACGGCAGTTCTGCCGTTACTTCCGCGCAGACTAACCACGGTCCCTTCAACAACGGCGTTTCTGCCGTTATTTTCGCGCAAACTACCCACAGTCCCTCTAACAACGGCGTTTTTGCCGTTACTTCCGCGCAAACTACCCACGGTCCCTTCAACAACGGCATTTCTGCCGTTACTTCCGCGCAAACTACCCACGGTCCCTTCAACAACGGCGTTTCTGCCGCTACTTCCGCGCAAACTACCCACAGTCCCTCCAACAACGGCGTTTCTGCCGTTACTTCCGCGCAAACTACCCACAGTCCCTCCAACAACGGCGTTTCTGCCGTTACTTCCGCGCAAACTACCCACGGTCCCTTCAACAACGGCGTTTCTGCCGTTACTTCCGCGCAAACTACCCACGGTCCCTCCAACAACGGCGTTTCTGCCGTTATTTTCGCGCAAACTACCCACGGCCCCTCCAACAGCGGCACTTCTGCCGTTAATTCCGCGCAAAACAACCACGGTCCCTCCAACAACGGCGTTTCTGCCGTTACTTCCGCGCAAACTACCCACAGTCCCTCCAACAACGGCGTTTCTGCCGTTACTTCCGCGCTAACTAGCCACAGTCCCTCCAACAACGGCGTTTCTGCCGTTATTTCCGCGCAAACTACCCACGGTCCCTCCAACAACGGCGTTTCTGCCGTTGTGTTGGCTTGCGCGCCGAGGGGCGGCGCTATCGAGCAGCCTTCCGGACTGCGGTGTCCGCCGCGACGACAGTAAAGTACTCTTTTACAAATAAAGTCCCCAGTCTTCGAAACGCGCAGCATTCCCCCTAAGCTCGGCAACGGCTAATCCTCAACCGGAGCACAGGCTGCCCGCTAAGTGCGGAACCCGTCTATTTTTCACAAAATAATTATATATGACGTATTATATATTGCATTCACGATTATTATTGCGTATTATATAAGCAAGTTAAGGGTTATAAATCCTATTAAGACGTATGAATGAGAGGGGGAATCCGCGCACGGTGCTCCTTTTCTCAAGAAAGGCAGCCTGAATGTACTCGGAAAGTGGAGGGAACCTGTGATCGAACTGACATCCCGTCAACTGCAAATTATTGATATTGTGAAAAAAAGAGCGCCGATTACCGCCGAGCAAATTGCGGAACAGCTCAACCTCAGCAAGCCGACGATCCGCTCGGACTTGTCCGTGCTCGTTATGCTGGAGTACATTGACGCCAAACCCAAGGTCGGATATTTTCCCGGTAAAAAAGCTTCAGAACGCCTTGGCAACGGCTATCTGCTGCAGGAAACCAGGGTCAAGGACATTCAGAGCATTCCGATCATCATCCGCGAAACTACAACGATTCAGGATGCCGTAGTTACGCTGTTCCTGCAGGATGTAGGCACACTGATCATCTGCGATGGCGAGGGCAAGCTGACCGGCGTGGCTTCACGCAAGGATTTTTTGAAGGTTACGCTGGGCAATCCCGGCGCGGTGTCCATGCCCGTGAGCATGGTGATGACCCGCCAGCCCAAGGTGGTGACGGTTTCTCCCGAAGATACGGTGCTTGATGCCGCGCAAAAAATGATTTTTCATGAGGTAGACAGTTTGCCGGTGGTTATTCCCGGTGCTGGGGAAGATGCGGGCCTGCGGCTGGATGTGGTAGGCCGGCTGACCAAAACTTCCATCGTCAAACTTCTCCTCGATCTTGAAGCCAAAGGATAACGGGAGGAATTCAAAAAGCATGGAGCCATCCTCACATTTCATTACGATTTGCTCTGATTCTATAGGGGATACAGCGGAGGCTGTTGTGCAGGCCGTCATCCACCAATTCCAGAATCAGCGCGTCACAATCAGAAGATACGGCAATGTAAGACATGAAGACGAATTGCGGAAGCTGATGGAGGAGACTGCACAGTTGCAAGGTTTTGTCGCCTATACGCTGGTTCAGCCCGAGCTTCGGGAGATGATCCGTGAGGAAGCGGTGCGCCTCGACCTGCGGATTGTTGATATTATGGGCCCGATGATGCAAGCCTTCATTGACACCTTCGACGATGCGCCGCAGGCGCGGCCCGGGCTGCTGCACCAGCTCGACGAAGACTATTTCCGCCGGATCGAGGCGATTGAATTCACCGTTGCCTGTGACGACGGGCGTGATCTTGGCGCAATGCTGAAGGCGGATATTGTGCTGCTGGGCATGTCGCGCACCTCCAAGACTCCGCTCAGCATTTTCCTGGCCCACCGGGGCAAAAAGGTCGTAAACTACCCGATTGTCCCGGAGATCGGTCCGCCCCAGCAGCTCATGAGCCTGCCGCCGAACCGGCTGATCGGACTTACCATGAAACCCGAGTACATGCTGACCATCCGCTCAGAGCGGCTCAAGCAACTCGGTCTCCCGGCTGGCTCGCAGTACGCCAGTCTGGAACGCATCACGGAGGAAATGGAATACGCTGCGGCGCTGTTCGCCAAACTAGGGTGTCCGGTCATTGATATCACCAACAAAGCCATTGAAGAAACAGCAGGCATTATTATGGGGCATATTTCCGATTCTCCATAAGATACAAAAAACATACTGGAGGGAAATCATAATGGAACGCGAATTGGCACTGGAAATTGTACGGGTAACTGAATTGGGCGCCTTATCCTCCGCCCGCTGGATTGGCCGGGGCGATAAAAATGCTGCGGATGATGCAGCCACGACTGCCATCCGTTCCATGTTTGATTCCGTCTCCATTGACGGGACTGTGGTCATCGGCGAAGGCGAGATGGATGAAGCGCCGATGCTCTATATCGGGGAGCGCGTCGGCAACCGGAACGGCCCTTCGGTCGATGTCGCCGTTGATCCGCTGGAAGGCACGGAGGTGGTGGCCTGCGGTCTGCACAATGCCCAGTCGGTTATCGCTATTGCGGACCGGGGCAGCTTGCTGCATGCGCCCGACATTTACATGGAGAAGCTGGCCTGCGGACCCGAGCTGGCCGGCAGGCTCAGCATCGAAGACCCGGCTGAGGTCACGCTGCGCAAGGCCAGCCTCATCACCGGCAAAGCGCTCTCCGAGCTGACGGTGATGGTGCTGGACCGCAAGCGGCATGAGAAGCTGATCGCCAGCCTGCGCAGGCTCGGCGTGCGCGTCAAGCTGATCGGCCACGGCGATGTGGCCGGAGCTATCGCGGCGGCGCTGCCGGACAGCGAGGTCGATCTGTACATGGGCTCCGGCGGAGCGCCCGAAGGCGTGCTCGCGGCCGCTGCGCTGAAATGCCTCGGCGGGGAGCTGCAAGGCAAGCTGCTGCCGGAGGGTCCCCTCGAGCTGCAGCGCTGCTTGATGATGGGGCTGGACAATCCGACCCGCGTGCTGTCGATGGAGGATATGGTCGGCACCGGCGACGTTATCTTCGCGGCGACCGGGGTAACCTCCGGCGAGTTCCTGAACGGAGTCCGCTTCATCGGCAAGGACCGCGCCGAGACCCATTCTGTCATTATGCGGGCGCAGAGCCGCACCATCCGTTACATCCGCAGCATTCATTTTCTGCCGGGCAAGGAAATCCCGCAGGTGGCTGCCAGCCATCAGAATGCAGCGCTGATCTGATCCAGCTCCGCTGAAGCTGTGCATACACGCAGAAACGGTTACTCTGTACTTTAAGCGGCTGGTTCCATCCAGAAAATTTAGCAAAGGGTTCCCACACGTCCACTGCAAGACGCGGGAACCCTTTGCTATTTTCCCCCTACGCTCCACCTCGAATCAAGACACATTTTCATCAAAACTCCCGGACAAGAGTCAGGTAATCTAACGCCAATTTCATGGTTTTTTTCCATTTGTTAAGCCTTTAGGAACATTGCGCACAACCCCATTACAGAAGCTGCAAAAGAGACTATACTCCTCGTAAGATGTGTAAACAATATTCACATTAACAAGGAGGCACAGCGATGAATATGCGCTTGAAGGTGCTTAAGAAACACCTGCTGTTCTGCTGCAGCGAGCACTGCAACAATCAGGATGTGGAAGAGGTTATGCAGGAATTCAAGGAACAGCTCGTAGAGCGCGGCATCAATAAAACGGTCAAACTCAATAAAACAAGCTGTCTCGGACTGTGCGGCAACGGACCGTTTGTGATTGTGTATCCCGACGGCATCTGGTATTACAATGTGACTACAGACGATGTGGCGCGGATTGTTGAAGAGCATCTGGTGAACGGCGAGCCGGTGGAAGAGCTGGTTATGCTCAGAATGGAAGCTTAATTTAGAAGCCTAAAGCCCCCTCAAAAAAAGTTACTCTCCCCACTCACAATCCTTCTGCGTTGTAACCATTCCCCGCCAAGTCCCTTCCCGTCCCGCTCCACCTGCTGCTCCTTCCATCAAGTCCCATCCTCTGCCCGGGGGCCGGGGCTTTTTGCGGACTTTGCACCTGCCCGACATACAGTGTCCTGTTGCCCGATCAATTCACTACCGCCCTTTGATTAGAATGGCAGCGTTTGGGTTCATCAGCCTTGATGATTCTATTGTATAATAGGGGTAAATGAAAAGAGGCTGAAGCATGGCCATATTCAAATATAATCCAGAACGCCCCTTCCGGGGCAATCCCGATCTGCATCTGCATTATTGGGGACGTGAGCAGTGTGCTCCCGGACATAGCGTTGGCCCCGGCGTGCGCGACATCTACAAAATCCACTTCATCCATGAAGGTACCGGCAAAGTGGCTGTCGGTGAAGAAACCCACATTTTGCAGCCTGGACAGGCCTTCCTGACTTATCCACATATCGTTACCCATTATGCAGCGGATACGGATCAGCCCTGGACGTATTCGTGGATTGCTTTTACGGGAGAAGAAATGGGGTACCTGCTGTCCAAAACCTCTCTCACGCCTGAGCACCCCGTCTTCCCGATGGATGATCAGCTTATGCCCACCCTGTACGACCGGCTTACCCTTGCGGCAGACAACACGGACAGCCTTGATTTTCCGCTGAAAGCTATGATGTATGAGTTCTTTGGTCTGCTGCTGCGCACGGTTCCGGCGGCGGCGGATATTATCCCTATTCCACGTCAAAAGAGCCTCTACGTCGAGCAATGTCTCCACTACCTGCATGCCCATTACTGTGAAAATGTCACCGTGGAGATGATGTCCTCCTCCCTGAAGCTTGACCGCAAATATTTATCCGCGTTGTTCAAAAAGACCGTTGGCCTGCCGCCGCAGCAATATCTGCTCAACTTCCGTATCGCCAAAGCATGCGAGCTGCTGACGGACACGAGCTGTACGATTGGTGAAATATCACGTTCTGTCGGCTATCAGGACCCGCTGCTTTTTTCGCGCATGTTCAAGAAGGTCAAGGGCTGCTCTCCCAAGGAATACCGCATCCGCCACGCCAATAACGACATTGTTCTATAAAAATCTTCCTTGCTGACATACGTTTGCCGCCGCCTATCCGCTACAATAAGAGCGTGACCCGGAGCATAAGCAACCCGTACTTTCACATGACTCACGATGATTCAACTGCTGGAATCCGGCAATACTAGAGAGCTGGGCGCTCCTCTCTCTATTCGGCAATGATCACGCTTACAAAAACTTAAGTCTATGTTACGATGCCAGTGCCAGTAGGAGTTCTAAATCTGTGGCTTAGATAGAGCCATCGCGGTTTGGGGAGAGAGGGATTCGTCGGGCACTTATCACCTCTTCGTCAGGTAGATTTGGGGTGAATGTCCGCCCATAAAGGCGCTGGAGTCCGTTCACTCGCGGAAAAAGGACCTCCAGTAGAAATAAGAGCGGCTCAGTCCGCTACAAAATGGGCAGACTCATCCAATCAGGAGATGACTCTGTTCGCGAGGCCTGATACGCCGCCAGCGTGATCTCTACGCCCTGCTCCATTTGGCGGAGCATCGTTTGAACTCCAGCATGCAGAGTCTGACGATCTACTAGTTTTGCAAGAAGTAACTTGGTGAACCATTTGCTTACTTAAGCGAATGCTCACGATGCCGGTTTGTACGAAGTCAATGCAGGAAGTAACGCAATGGGGTAATCGCTAACCAAACTCTTAGGAGGTAAAAAAATGTACAACGCTAATCCTGAACGTTATGCGAATATGAAATACAACCGTACCGGCCGCAGCGGCCTGCTTCTCCCGGCGATCTCGCTTGGGCTGTGGCATAATTTCGGCGGCAACGATGTGTTCGAGAACGGCCGTGCCATGATCAGACGCGCCTTCGATCTCGGTATTACCCACTTCGACCTTGCCAACAACTACGGCCCGCCCGCAGGTTCTGCCGAAGAGAGCTTTGGGCAAATTCTCCAAAAAGACTTCGCCGCCTACCGCGACGAGCTGATCATCTCCAGCAAAGCCGGCTATTACATGTGGCCGGGACCCTACGGTGATTGGGGCTCGAAGAAATATCTTGTCTCCAGTCTCGACCAGAGCCTGAAGCGGATGGGGCTGGACTATGTGGATATTTTTTATCATCACCGCCCGGACCCGAATACACCGCTGGAAGAAACAATGGCCGCGCTGGATCTGCTTGTGCGCCAGGGCAAAGCGCTGTATGTCGGCATCTCCAATTATAAGGCCGAGGAAGCGCGGGAAGCGGCGCAGATTCTCCGCCGCCTCGGCACGCCTTGCCTGATCCATCAGCCGAATTATTCCATGATGTCACGCTGGATCGAGGACGGGCTGCAGGATGTGCTGGCTGAGGAAGGCATCGGCACCATCGCCTTCTCCCCGCTGCAAAAAGGCATCCTGACCGACCGCTACCTGAACGGAATCACCCCTGATTCCCGTGCGGCCGGACCAAGCGTGTTCCTCTCCGAGAAGGAAATTACCGCCGAGGTCATCGGCAAGGTAAGCAAGCTGAATGAGCTGGCTGCTTCACGCGGGCAGAAGATGTCACAGCTCGCCTTATCGTGGGTGCTTCGCGGCGGTAAAGTCACTTCGGCCCTGATCGGCGCGAGCAAGGTCAGCCAGATCGAGGATGCCGTAGCCTCCTTGAACGCACCGGAGCTGAGCGCGGAAGAGCTGGAGCAAATCGAGTCCATTTTGCGGGGATAAGCTGAACACATACACACACAAAGACGGCAATAGCGTCCCCACGGCTACCAAGCAAGCTGTAGGGGCGCTCTATTGCCGTCTTTTGCTGCGGGAATGCTATAATGTACACAAAACTATATAAGGTGAACTTGAATAATTTATTAATAGGGGAAAAGTGACGGAGGAACGCCGATGAACAAGAACCGTTTAGGAAATTCCGAGTTATACGTGAGTACTATGGGTCTCGGCTGCATGTCCCTGGGGACTGACGGGGCTAAGGCCATTCCAATTATTCATGAGGCGCTTGAGCGGGGCGTCAACTTTCTGGATACCGCCGATCTCTATGATAGCGGACGGAATGAAGAGATCATCGGGCAGGCACTGCGCCGACGCCGGGCGGATGTTATCCTCGCCACCAAAGTCGGCAACCGCAGAGCTCCCGGACAGGAGGGCTGGACTTGGGACCCTTCCAGGGCCTATATTAAATCGGCAATAAAAGAGAGCCTGCGCAGACTGCAGACGGATTATATCGACCTGTACCAGTTGCACGGCGGTACCATCGAGGACCCGATTGACGAGACCATTGAAGCCTTCGAGGAGTTGAAGCAAGAAGGACTAATCCGCTATTACGGCATCTCCTCCATCCGCCCGAATGTAATCAGGGAATACGTCTCCCGTTCCAATATTGTCAGTGTCATGAGCCAGTACAGCATCCTGGACCGGCGCCCCGAGGAAGAGGTTCTGCCCCTGCTGGAGCAGAAGGGCATCAGTGTGATCGCCCGGGGACCACTGGCAAGCGGCATATTAACCGAACATGGCGCCAGTAAAGCTAACCGGGAGTATCTTGGCTACAGCAGCGAAGAACTGGCAAATCTGCATGAGCAGCTTCTCCATCAGACCTCCGGCTCCCGCACCCTGACGGAGACGGCGCTGCATTATCCGCTGGCGAACCCGGCAGTCGCCGCCATCATCCCGGGCGCGGGCAGCCTGGAGCAGCTTCGGCTGAATGCGGCGGCGGCTGAAGCCGCCCCGCTCTCTCCGGCAGAGCTGGCTGCTGTTCGTGCTGCCAGCAAGAGCAACCGGTATGCGCAGCACCGGTAAGAATATACATGGCGAAGAGGCTGTTTCTGTAACTGTTAGATCATAACAGTTCAGGAGCAGCCTCTTTTATCATTTTCCGCCCATCCTCACCCAAACACTTGCGTAATATACACCATCGCCAGCAGACCGAAGATAAATGAATACGTTGAGGGGCGTTCATATCCGTGTCCGTGGCTCTCAGGGATCAGCTCCTTGTAGACGATGAAGAGCATCGCGCCTGCGGCAAAAGCCAGACCGTAACCGACTACATTCTGCACATAGCTGGCTGTAAAATAGCCAATCACCGCCGACACCATCTCCATGAGGCCGGTTAGCGCAGCCATAGACAGCGCTTTTCGGCGTGTAGCCCGGGAGTTCATCAGAAAGACAGCCAGAATGAGGCCTTCCGGCATATTTTGCGCCCCGATGGCAATTGCCACCATAGGTCCAAGGCTCGTCTGCTCACTGGCATAGCTGAAGCCTGTACTAAGCCCTTCGGGAATGTTATGAATGAACAGCGCAATCAACACAAGCAGCGCTTTGGAATCCATATTGGCGTAACCCGGTTTATTCTCGACATCAATATGCGGGATATTATTCTCGATCAGATCAAGCAGCAGCACACCGGTAATCAGCCCAAGGGTAAGCCCGATGATTCCCGATTCCTTGATGGCCTGCGGCATTAAGCCGAAGGTCGACGCGGATACCATAATTCCGGCGGTGAAGGCGACCAGCACATCCTTCCATAGCTCGGATAATCTTCTGACAAACAGAATGGGAACCACTCCAAGCACCGTAGCCATAGCCGATAAAAAGCTCCCCAGAAGCGCAGTTGCCAAGTCTTCAACCCCTTTTGCGGACAGGTCGTATAGACCAAGCTTATGCTTGCGGGAGCGGTAATTATGCCTGTATTTTCCAAACGTCTACAGCTCTGGCGACAGCGGCAGGGTCATCAAGTCCTCGTCCAGATATGCCTCCCCCAGCTTCATTGCCTTCGGCTCCGTTCCATAACAGATGAAACCGAGCGATTCATACAGCTTTTTGGCGGGAAGATTGGTGGAGGTTAAGGTCAGCGTAAGGATTTCCAGCCCCGGCATCACCTTGGCCCGGCTAATCAGCTCCAGCATCAGCAAGCGGCCCAGCCCCTGCTTCCGGGCATCGGGATGAACATATACGGAATATACATGTGCTTTATGATTGATTTTGGGCCTGTTCTCGCGGAAAAAGGTTACCATGCCCACAAGCTTCTCCTTATCGTCAAAAGCGCCCAGAGTGAAACGATCGTCCGACGGCTCCAGCCTAATTCTAGTGGTAACGATGGATAGCTTCGACTCCGACTCATAGGAGCTGAGAAAAGCTTCCGGGGATTTCCGCAGCGACAGCAGCCGGAGCTCCCGGTAGATCTCCGCGTCAGCGGCAGTCAGCGTTCTTATGTGCAAGGGTTCGCACCTCCTCCCAGGACCCGATTTTCAAAACCGTTGCAACCAATCTATTATTCTATCTGCTGCCTCCATATACCTTTGCCCTACAAGCAGGCCAGTATGAGTTGTGTTGGGCAGTCCAGTATACTCGGCATTGAATTGTTCCGCGGTCCCTCTGCCTCTTTTTTCATCATCCTCTTCCAATATTGCTTTAATCACCAGGCACGGGCAAGTAATCAGGCGGCTATTTATGGAGATTCCCTTTGTTCCTCTGAGCCAACAACCACAAGCACGCATTGCTTTTAATGATTCCATCGACAAATACTTCTTTTGAAAAGCAATATCATCCGTCGATTCATCAATGCTTGAATGTTCTTCCCGTACTGGGGCTGGCAATATGGTGGAGGATGTAATTTCAACTGTTTCTTTATATGGCACGATTTCATTTACTTCCTTGCTTATACTGGTATCAATTAATACCAGCCCGGCGAGCTTAACTGTCTCAGCCAGCTTTTGACTGAGTATTCCACCCATGCTGAACGCGATGACTATTGGAGGTTCATTGCACTCGGCAATAGCCTCCTTAATATCCTCCAAATAATCCTCGAAGGTTACCTTCGTCATGTCCATCGCCCTGCTTTTGTAATGACTTCTCATATTCATTACGTAGCATTTCCACCCCCCATTTACAAAATGGGGAATGTACTTGCTCCACATCCAGCTTCCCGTATAAGCGCCATGCACGAATAGAAGCGGGGGTCTTTGTGCAGTTGCTTCTGCTCCGCCCCCGAATATTTCTACAAACAAATCGTTTTCTCCAATATATTTTTCAATATGCTGAGGTAATAGTTTAGTGTAATCCTTCATGATTATTCCTCCTCACGGGATATAGTTTGACATCAAACTATATAACTAAAAAAAATTAGAAATTCATATAAATCTTATTTAAAATTCTCGTCAGTTCTTTCTTTTCAGTTTCTGAGACATGCAGGTAAAAAACACCCAGAACCTTTGCTGATATAGCTTCAAATACGGGTTTCAATGCCTCCCCCTTGCTGGTTAAAGTTACATAGACAACCCTTGTATCCTTGGTATCCTTCTCTTTTGCCACATATTCAAGCTTCACCAATTTGTCAACAAGGGCTGTAATGGTGGACTTATCCCTGCCAATCTTGTCAGCAATCTCTGCCATACTCATTTTTGGTTTATTGTATAGAGCGTATATGATGTCCCCATGCGAAGTTACAATTCCATCTATGCCGCTACTGGACATCTCTTCTACAAAAAGCCGGTTTACCTTTTCTCTAATCTTTGATATCAATGATATCGCATCTCTGGTTTTCATAATCCTATTATAGTTTGATATCAAACAAATTTCAATGTGCGTTTGTAGTGATCCTGTCATAAACTTTACTGATCACAGTTTCCAACGGCAGATCATCGTTAGGTTGCCTCCGTGCAGCTCCGCTGTCAGCGTGCCGTTCATCTTCTCCATCAGACTTTTGGCGATGGACAGACCAAGTCCCGATCCTTGGGCGGATCGGGTGCGGTCGACTGTATAGAAACGGTCGAAGAGCAGCCTCACATCCATGTCGGATAGTTCCTTCGCTTCATTCACGATCCTCAATTCGGCGGTCTTCCCCCGCTGTTCGAAGATGATCTCCACATGGCCGGACGCATGTTTGGCAGTATTGATAAACAGATTCTCAACAACCCTCCGCACGGCTGATTCATCGGCATATACAACCACGGCGTCCTGCGGCAGCCGGATGTCCGGCGTGATGTCCCGTTCGTTGAACCGATCGTAGAAACCGACCAGAATGTCTGACAGGAGGACAGTCATTCCGATCCGTTCGGTTTTAAGCTGATAATCGGAAGACTCGATTAGCGACAGCTCAAAGAAATCGTTCAATAGCGCTTGAAGCCGTCTCGTGCGGTTCTTAACGATTGTGAGGTATTCGAGCTTCTCCTCAGGCGTTATTGGCTCATCTTCGAGCAATTGTATATAGCCAAATATAGAGGTCAGCGGAGTACGGATATCATGGGAAATGTTCGCAACCGCCTGCCGCAGCTCATTCTCCGTTCGTCTTCTGCGGGCTTCCGCATCGACGACGAGGTCGGATTGGCGATTAATTTGACCCGCAAGCGCTTCGAGCCTCCGGTCGAACAGGGTCACGTCTATTTTTTTACCCGTTGTCCGTTTATTATAATGGCTCAGTTGTTCTGTCATCCGCCCCAGCTCCCGCCTCATCAGCAGCAGACGGGCAAACAGGAGACCCGCCACCGTAACCGCTATGAGCGTTATGATAAGCACATCTCCTCCGCCCCTCTCATTATTATTTAATTTCTTTTCTGCGGAACACGAGAATTCCAAGCAGCCCGGCTACGACAATCGTCAGCAATGGCACGAGCAGGAGCGCTGGCAGATCGCCGCTGTCGATAGTGGGCTTGCCGATATCGCCCAGCAGCTTGAAGATAGAATAATCGTATACCGTAGTAAAGAATGGCACGTACTCACCCAAGCCCCCCAAAATTGTATCAATCATCAGGAAGAAAATCATCGAGAAGCCAATCGTCTTGCCGCTTTCGGTGAATACGGCAGTGAACAGCGCCCCGATCGCCGCATAGCCGGAAGTGTACAGCAGGGTTAGTCCGAGGGTCCGCGGTATGAACAACGCGTCAACCCCCTCCGGCAGATGACCGAAACCTGCAAGCAGCGATACTTCGGTCGTGCTTACGATCGGGAATACCAGAGAGATAGCCATGGCTCCAGCCGAGAACCCAATCAGCTTGGCGGTGAACAATCGCCCTCTATCATTGCCCGACGATGCGATCGTCTTCATGACCCCTGTCGAATACTCGCTGGCGATGAAGAATCCGGCCAGTGCTGCTACGCCGAATTTGATCAGATAGGCATTGCCTGCAATAAATTTAAGCAGAAATTCGACTCCTGTGAACTGTGGATCTCCGCTGGATTTATTGTCAAAATAGTAGAGCAGCGGATATGCCAATGATAGAACGGCGGTTACGAGCAGCAGCACCCGGAATGACCTGTCCTTGCGCAGCTTGAACAGCTCGGATCGGATCAGATTATACATGCCCGGCACCCCCGATCCGCTTCATGAAATAGCTCTCCAGGTCTTCGCCCATCGGCATGAACTGCTCAATTTCCAGTCCTGCGGAGAATAACGCCGACGATACTTTGCCCGGCTGTTCGATGCAGCTATACAGCTTGATGGCGCCATCCGGCATCACTTCGAAATCGTTGGTACCCAATTTATTCTGGATAACCGTTGCCGCCTTATCCGAATTATCCGCTTTGATATATACGTATTGCTGACATTTATCATTCAATTCCTGTGCAGTAAGCTGCTCCAGTAACTTGCCGTTATGAATGATGCCGTAATGGCTTGCCAGCAAATGCAGCTCGCTCAGAATGTGGCTGGAGATCAGAATCGTGATCCCCCGTTCATGGTTGAGCTGCATGAGCAGCTCGCGCATTTCGATAACGCTCATCGGATCAAGACCGTTGGTCGGCTCATCCAGAATTAGGAATTCCGGATCGCTTAGCATGGCAATTGCCAGACCCAGCCGCTGCTTCATGCCAAGCGAGAAATTCTTCACTTTCTTCCTGCCTGTTCCCTGCAGTCTGACCAATTCCAGCATCCTTGCGACGCAGTCTGTGCCGGGGATGCCCCGAAGGAGCCGGTTCACCTCCAGATTCTCGGCGGCAGTCATATGGGGGAACAACGAGGGGCTCTCGATGATCAAGCCCATCCGCTTACGGGCCTGGGTCAACGCCCGCTCGTCGCTGGCGCCGAACAGCTCGATCGTTCCCTCGGACGGAAAGGCAAGTCCGGTAACGATGCGCATCAGCGTCGATTTCCCGGCTCCGTTCTGCCCAATAAAGCCATATATAGAGCCTTTGCGGATAGACAAATTCACTTTATCCAGCGCTACGCTGCCTTTGAACTTCTTAGATAATTGATTCGTTTGCAATACATATTCACTCATCGCAGTCTTGGCCTCCTTTATGTGATAGACCAAGTATAGAAACCAAAACTTAAGAGGAGCTAAAGCCAATTCTTAAGAATGTCTTAAGGCTTTAGCCGGTAGCCCATGCCCCATACCGTCTCGATAAATTCGCTGCCGGGCGCAGCCTTCGCAAGCTTGCTCCGCAAATTGCTCATATGGACGTTGACCGTATTATCGTCTCCGTAGTATGGCTCATCCCATACGCCTTCGTATAGATTCGCTTTCGTGAATACCTTTTTCGGTGCCGATAGAAGCAGTGTGAGAATCTTATACTCCCGGGCGGTCAGTGCAACCTCGGCCCCCTCTGCCGTCACCGTTTTGGAGTCGTGGTCAAGCACAAGTCCCTTATGCTGAAGCACGCTCTGCACAGCCGGCGAAGCAATCTGCGCATACCGGCGCAGATGGGAATCAATCCGTGCCGATACCTCCTCGATATCGAAAGGCTTCGTAATGAAGTCATCCGCACCTCCACGCAGCGCTGACACCTTGGTCTGCTGCTCACCCTTGGCTGAAATGATAATGACTGGCACGCCTCCCCGCAAGCGGATCCATTTGAGCAGCTCTTCGCCCGTCATCCCCGGCAGCATCAAATCCAGCAGTACCATGCTCCACTGCCGTTGCTCCAGATAGAGCAGCGCCTCCGTTCCGGAGAAGGCAGGCTGTGGCGTGTAACCGCTTTTTCTTATAATATTGCACAGCAGCCGGCTGATATCACTGTCGTCCTCGGCTACGAGAATATTTATCGAATTATCCATCTAATCTCCTTATACGAACTGTAGTCAGCTATCCATTAAATAGTCTTTAGCATATATGATAGACTGTTTTTGCCTCTATATCCAGATAGGCTATAATCAAATTAACCTGTACAGCCGGAGGCCCCAGATGAATATTAGAAGAATCAAATATTTCATTGATCTCGTTGAATGCAGAAATTTTACGGAAACCGCAAAAAAGAATTACGTATCGCAGACAACGATCAGCCAGCAAATAGCCTCGCTCGAAGACGAGTTCAACGTCCAATTGATTGACAGAAAACAAATTCCGATTGAGCCGACCAAAGCCGGATGGCTATTCTATGGAGAAGCCGTGGTGCTCTGGAAGCAATATACTCATATGAGAACGAATATGGAGAATTTCCAAAAGTATAACACCCAAGTCTTGAGCATTGAATACGCTGCAATGACGGATATCCAGAGCCTGCTGAAGCTGATTCCTTCATTTAAGGAAAACCATCCCGATATTAAGCTTGAACTGGATAAAGTACTGCTGAAGGATGTTGCCGCGTATTTGCAAAAAGGCATCTATGACATTGCCATCGCCTTCGATTCAGAGTTTGCAGGACAAGAGGGGATTCGAACCTATACCCTATACAGCGGCCGGTATTGCGTAGCGGTGAGCAATCAGCACCCTCTGTTCCACCGCGAATCTATCTCCAAGGATGAATTATATGCATATCCGCTCGTCATGCTGAATCCGGCTGCAATCGGCAATTCCTATTATTTGATGCTCCAGCATGCGATTGAAGATGGCTACCAGCCGAACATCCTGCGAACCGCCGATGATGTGGAAACCGAGTTATTTTACATTATCACCGAAAATCTAATTGGCTTCTTCCCGGACAACCACCCGCTCGCTTATCTTCAGGAAGAAGTGCGGTTAATCCCGATTGAGGATTCACATCATACGTTCAAAATCGAAGCAGGCTATCTGAAAAGCAATACCAATCCGGCACTGCAGTCTTTTCTGCACCAAATCCGGCATGCGAAATAGCAATGGTCCATAAGTTTTATGCGTTAGACTTTGTTCTTTTTTTCACATACTATAGAGGTGTAATCAATCGAACAAGGAGTGACGACAATCATGGGCAAGCTATTGTTAACGGGTGTGGACGGCAATCTGGGGCAGCAAGCCGCCAAATATTTATTGGAATTGGTGGACAAAGACCAAATTATCTTATGTGCCTATAATCCGGCAGCTCTTGAAGAGTATGCAGGGCAAGGCATTGAAACGCATGTGACCAACTTTAATTCACCGGACGGTCTTGCTGAAGCTTTTGCCAATGCCGATAAAGTCGCTTTGATCTCCATGCCTTTTGTTGGGGAGAAACGCCAGCATGCACACAAAAATGTGGTCGATGCCGCGAAACAAGCCGGAGTACAGCAAATCATCTACACTTCGCTCGTCAACGCCGCTGACGAATCCAATCCAAGCGTCGAGAAGATCGACCATGCTTATACAGAAGAGTACATCCGCAGCACCGGACTGGACTATATCGCCCTGCGCAACTCCCAGTACGCGGAAGCCATGATTACCAATTACTTCACTTATGTGAAGGCAGGCGGAACACTTAAGAACAACCAGGCTGACGGTAAGATGGCCTACATTTCACGAAAAGACTGCGCCAAAGCCGTAGCCTACGCACTGGCCTCAAGCGCTTATCATGAAGCGGTGCTGAATATTAACGGTCCTGAATTAATGACCATCACCGATTTTATCGAAATTGGAAATGCAGCAACGGGTAATCACGTCACCTATGAACCGATCACGGATGAAGAGAATTATGCAATCTTTGACGCCCTGGGGGTTCCTAGAACAACAGACGGTGTATTTCAAAAGGACTCGGAAGCCCCCTTCTCCTCTGAAGGCATGGTCACCTTCGGCGAAGCAATCCGCTTAGGCAAAATGGATAATTTCACAGACGACTTCAAGAAGCTGACGGGACAGGCTCCGATGACCGTAAAATATATGTTCGAGCACGAGGCTGACTTCCAGGTTGGGGAAAGACACTCGAAGGACAATTAACAATAAGGCAATGAAATTTAAGAGGCTCCTCTTCATTATGAAGGGGGGCCTCTTCATTAACTCATTCAACGTAAGCGCTGCTGCCGTTCACTCCTTACAATCAGTCAATCTTTTATTGACCCGCCTCGTAAAAGGACTTATCCAACGCCCGGATGTACGGTGTCCATTCCCCTGTCGTATAGAGCAGCAGCCGATGCATGGCCCGAGTACATGCTGTATAAAACAGCTTCCGCTCATTCTCCCGGTGATATGTCTGCGAAGAGGCATCGTACATCAGCACGGCGTCGAATTCAACTCCCTTGGCGAGATAAGCGGGGATAACCAGCGTTCCCTTCTCAAAGATGAGCGTCTCCTTGGTAATTAGCCGCAGTTCTCCACACCCCTGTGCCGTCAATGCTTCATAGACCTCGCGGCTTTCGGCTGCAGTTTTCGTAATGACGGCAATGGAGTCGAAGCCTTCCGCCTTAAGCGCCGCAAGGTCCTCCATGATTCGCAGCGCCCGCTTTTCCCTGCTGGCGGTCTTGAACAGATACGGCTTCCTGCCGCTCCTGTCAAAAGGCACAATCTCCCCGCCCGGCAGCAGCAGCTTCGTAAACTCCACAATCTCGCGGGTCGAGCGGTAGCTTCGGACAAGGCGGATCAGGCTCGTTTCAGCTTCACCGTACAGCCGGATCAGCGGCGACTCCGCCTCGTGCAGATTCGTTGCCTGGGGAAAGATCGCTTGGCCGAAGTCACCGAGCACTGTCATCCGGGCGCGGGGAAACAGCCGCTTGAGGAACATGTATTGGAACGGCGAATAATCCTGGCCTTCATCGACAAAAAGATGCCGCACCTCCGTGTTTATCCGTCGGCCCTCTACGAGTTCTTTTAAATAAAGGAACGGAGTTGCATCCTCATAGAACAGCTCAAGCCGGCTCAGCTTCTCTTTCGTTTGCTCGCAGATTTCCGGCCACTCAGCGGGAACTTCGGTCCCGTTCGTCATTATCCGGTAAGAGGCGGCATCACTGAACACCTGATCGTACAGCCCAATCATATCTATGAACAAGAACCGCTTCACATCCCGTCTCAGCGGTTTGAAGTGTTCCTTCACGATCATCCGGCGCAGCAGCTCTTCTTCCTGGATGGCAAAGTCGAAGACATTCTCCTCCCCCAGCTCCTTCTGGCGAAACTCGCCATAAAGCTCCTCATACTGTTCGGCAAAATCGAAGACAGCCACCTCCCGCTGATACTTCTTAAGCAGCGCACTATAGGCTTCAGCATATTGCTCATTGTCAAGATAATCGAGTTCATCCTGAACCCAGGGCTCCTCCTGCTCCCGCCGCTCCAGCGAAGCCAGCTCCCGCAGCAGCCATTCCTGCAGCAGACCGATGCGATTAACCAGGCGGATAGAGCTGTCATAGCTGTAAAATTGCAAGGTCATTTGCTCCACGCTAATTAGCTCCCGGTCCCGGAATCGGATACTACGGAATAGCATGCCTTCCTTTTCCAGCCACAGCGCATAGTTCTGGAGGTCATGCAAGTAGGCTTCGGACGCCTTGAACTGCATCCCGCTCCTCCTTGCTTCATAGCCCTGCGAGAATTCTGACGCCAGTACATATTCGATCTGCTCGAATGGGTCCTCCAGCCGCACCGCCGACCCAAGCCAGTACTCAAGATATTCCTGAAAGGTTGTCTGCTGCATGTTCTCCTCACCTAGCTCGGGAAGTACCGTGGATACATAACTGTTAAACATCGGATTAGGCGAAAAAAGAACGATCTGGTCCGCCCTGAGCTTATCCCGGTGTTTATACAATAAATACGCTACCCGTTGCAACGCCGCAGACGTCTTTCCGCTGCCGGCCGCCCCCTGCACAATGAGCATACGGCTCTTGTCGTTGCGGATAATGGCGTTCTGCTCCTTTTGAATGGTCGCCACGATGCTCCTCATTTGCGAGTCTGCTCCCTTGCCAAGCACCTGCTGAAGCAGCTCGTCGCCAATGGTTAAGCTTGTGTCGAACACATTCCGGAGCTGACCGCCCTGAATCTGATATTGCCGCTTCAGCGTCATTGCCCCCGTAATCGTTCCGCCCGGCGTTTCATAGGCAGCCTCCCCTGGGGAATGATCGTAATACATACTTGCAATGGGTGTCCGCCAGTCATACACCAGAAAGCTCATACCATCTGCATCCAAGAAGGACGAAACTCCGATATAAATTTGCTCGCTGAAGCCCGTTCCCTCTTCCTGAAAATCAATACGCCCAAAGTAGGGGGACGGCAGCAGCCGTTTCATGCTTTTGTAGCGCTGCAACCGCAGCCGGTGGCTCCGCTCCCGTTCGGACAACAACGCCTCCTGCTGCTTTATACTGTAAAAGGTCTCTTCGAAATCTTCGTCTGTGCTCGTGTTGACCGAAACTTCCTCCCAGAAGCGCTTGCGGATGTCCGCTACCTGATCCCGCAGCCCGTCAACCTCCGGTTCCCATTCCGCGATTCTCAACCGCAGCTTATCTGCAACCTCATTAAGCCGCTCCTGTTCTTGCTGCCAATCATTTGCATTAATCATGCTCCTGAACACACTCCTTTTCAGTCTACTCAGAATACGAAAAAGAACATTTGACAAACCCCTAATCCGCATGGTAAGATTAAGGTATAAATAAGATGTTATACTTATGACTTTATACATAAAAAAATCAAAACTCGTTTTTAGCATACCACATTGCATATTTGCGTGCAATTTATTTATGTGAAAGAACCCGGCAGAATCTGCCGGGTTCTTTTGGTATTCATCTTTTGATTGGGTGCTGGCCTATAAAATTCTGCGGGCGGTTACGAACCGCTTCTTCCACTGGCCATCGAAGGCCTCTACATGCACGTTTAGTTTCGTGGAGTACGTATGCAGAAGTTGATTGTTCCCCGCGTATATCGCTACATGACCGATGTTCAAGCCGCGGGCGCTGAAGAACAGCAGATCTCCCGGACGCAGCTCATTCAGCCCTACCTCCCTGCCCTCCTTCGCCTGATCATAGGATGCGCGGGGGAGCTTAATGGACAAGATATCCTCGAATACGCGCTTCACAAAGGAAGAGCAGTCGAAGGTTGCGGTCTGGTCAGTTGAAGCGCCGAATTCATACGGTGTGCCGAGGAAGGTCTTGCCGTAAGCAATCAGCGCCTCCGCTTGCTTGTCCGCGAGCAAAGTGCTGGTGTAATCGGTATATTGCGGTTTGGCTGAGATGTAGCCTGTCTGGTTGTCTCCGGTTCTCACCTTCAGCCACAGCGCATCGGCAACGCTCTCCACATGCACCTTCGTACCTGCGGAGAGCAGCTCCGGGCTAACAGGATTACTCTTCGCATCCGGCAAGCTGCGCAGGTTGACTCCACGGAGAATCGAGGTTTCATAAGTAATCCCGGAGGAGATTTGCACAGATTGGGTGCTCGGCACCCAGTCTACCTTACTGCCCAAGGCCTCGCTGACGAAGCGCAGCGGGATCAATGCCGAATTTCCGGCAATTTGGCCGGGAACCTCCACGCTCAGTGTCCGCCCGTTCAAATCCGCAGTCAGCGCCCCGATACGGTAGGTAAGCGTGGTATCCGCCTTGGTTGCGGTGACGATTTTGTCCGCGTTGTTCCAGATCAGCTTGGCCCCTTGCGCTTCGAACAATCCGCGCATCGGCACGAGCACTGTCCCGTTCAGGTTCAGCGGCGGCACTCCGGGCTCAAGCCGCTGTCCGTCCAGATAGACGGAGATCGTCCGGGCTTCGGCCTGCGGCCGGGCATCTGCATGGATAACGCCGGAGGAACAGAGTGTGAGGGTTAGCAGAGACAGAAGTGCAGCATTTCGCTTAATCATATGTTCATCACCTTGTATATAGATTTACTCCTACACAGTTGGACGAAGCATACGCAAAATGGTTTTGTGGTAATTCATGGTAACCCAGTTACACATCCACGGATTGCCGGCTCTGCACTGAAGCTTTATGGTCCTCTTCCCGCTTTCTTCGATTTACCGAATACAAAGCCAATAAAAGAAAAAACCATACAGGTGTCAGCAATAAGGCCGGGCGTGTATCTTTTGCAAATAGCATGATTATAAGGATGATTGCAAACAACGCCAGGACAACGTAATTAATAAACGGGGTGAAGGGAGCTTTAAATTTCGATTTTGCCTGTAATTCCGGCTTCGTTCTCTTATACCGTAAATGGCAGATCAGAACGATACCCCACACCCATATAAAACAGATGGCACTGATCGTTGTCACGATGCCAAAGGCTTGCCCCGGAATAAGCTTGCTCAATAGAGCTCCCACGGATAGGACAAGCGTAGATGTTAATAACGCGCTGCTGGGTACATGATTTTTATTCAGCTTTGCAAAACTGGCTGGAGCCTGGTTATTCCTGCCCAAATTATATAGAATCCGGCTTGTTGAGAACATCCCGCTGTTACAAGCGGAAGCGGCTGAAGTTAATACGACAAAATTAATAATTCCCGCGGCAATCGGTATCCCCACTAAACTGAATGTTTTAACAAAAGGACTTTCTGACGGATTCAGCTCTGTCCACGGATTAATGCATAATAAGGCAATAATTGCCCCAACGTAGAAGAAAAGAATTCTTAAAGGGATTTTATTGATGGCCGATGGAATATTTTTTTCCGGATTAGCTGTTTCTGCTGCCGATACCCCCACTAATTCCACACCCACAAAGGCAAACACAACCATCTGGAAGGAAAGCAGAAAACCGGAAATTCCGTTCGGAAATATTCCTCCATGACCCCAAATGTTTTTTAGCGTAACCGCTCCTGCATCTGTTTTGAAGCCGATGACCAGCAAAACAACCCCAATGGCAATTAATGCGAGGATAGTCACTACCTTAATTAGCGCAAACCAGAATTCCAGTTCCCCGAAATTTTTTACCGTTAATAGATTTAGTCCCAATAAAATAATTAGACATATGACAGCAGGTATCCATTGCGGGATATCAAACCAATATTGCACATATACCCCGACAGCGATAATATCAGCCATAGCCGTCATGATCCAGCAAAACCAATAGGTCCATCCGGTGATAAACGCTGCGCGCGGTCCAAGATAATCTTCGGCAATGTCCGTAAAAGATTGATATCCCGCTTTAGACAACAGGAGCTCCCCTAGCGCCCGCATCACGAAAAAAACAGCAATACCCACGATTAAATAAGCAAAAATAATGGACGGCCCCGCCAGTTGAATAGCTTTACCCGATCCCAGAAATAATCCGGTGCCAATCGTGCCGCCAATTGCAATAAGCTGAACATGCCGGTTCTCTAAATCTCTCTTTAGCTCCTGTTGTGCCAAGTGTAGCTCCCCCTCAATATTTCTTCCATGTGAAACAATGAACAAGCCAAAATGCCAATAAAAAAAGAGATTGGATACGCTCCAATCTCCGGGTCATCAGAATAACAAATAATATATGCTATTCCGATGATTATCAGAATAACAAATAAATTATTCAGTACTCTTCTGTCCTTTTGCCTGAGATTGTGAACCCTTCGGCGCCGTGGAATTTCCACGGTCTCTCCAGAAGCTGCTCCTGCTATAGTGTGATCCATAGCAATCATAGCTTGTGAATTATTAAGTTTTTAATGGTGTGCCGCTTTTAATTTTTTTCAATACTAAACCTAGTTAAATGTTTTGTCAACGGCAATGAATACAATGGAAAGAATCCGGTGCCGATTAATTTGCCATTTGTCCGGCCAGTCGCGGCTCCTTCATCTGTTCATGATCCGGCACAGAGCCGGATGCCGGCTGCAGCAATTGCATTACCGTCTGTGCGCAGCGTTCCGGCTTGTAGACAGGCTGCGGATTCAGTCTTTTTACTTTCCCGCAGCCGCTGCTCCCCGCGCTTTCGCCCGCAACCCGGTGGAACCATATGTCCAATGCATCCCCGGAAGCCAGCACTTCACCATATCCGCTTTTGACAAAATATTCGCAGTTTTTGGTTTCCTGCCCGGGCAGGGATTCAAAAAACAGCATCGGCAGCCCCTTAACCAACCCTTCGGTACAGGTCATACCGCCTGGCTTGGTAATCAGCAGGTCGGCTGCATCCATCCATTTGCTGATCTCGCGGGTATACCCGAGCACGATGATGTTGGGATGGTCAAAACGGGGATCATTCCGCAGCTTGGCGGCCAGTTTAGCGTTGCTTCCCACACAGCATACGATCTGCACACGCTCCTTCCAGGCGGCAAACCTGGCAATGAAATCCTCTTTGAATAACAGTCCCCAGCCGCCCCCCATCACAAACACGGTAGGCATATCCTTGATGGCCAGTTCTTTTCTTACAGTCTGTTTGTCCCGGACGTTCCAGAAATCGGGGTGCACCGGAATGCCCGTCGCCTGAACAGCTTCCGGCTTAATGCCGCGCTCGATCAGTAAAGCGCGCACTTCCGGCGCGGATACGAGGTAGTGATCCACTCCGGGCGTAATCCATGAACTGTGCGCATCATAATCGGTAATCACCGTGTAGAGCGGAATGTCCATGCCGGACCTCTTCAGCCTGGAAATGATTGCGCTGGGAATGGGATGCGTACAGATGATCAGGTCGGGCTGCAACTGTTCTATGATCTGGGCCGTTTGATGATAGAACATTGTGTGCAGCGCCATCCAGGAGAAGCGACCGACCGGCTTTTCAGATTTCATGCGGTACATCATGCCGACCAGGGCCGGACTTGTATTCACAGCCGTTCGATATGCGGACAAAATTAAAGGAGCCGCGGTAGGATTTAAAAAAGAGCCCAGCTCCATCACCTTCGTTCGAATGTTCCGGTCCATCTTTTTTAATCCGGCAGCCAGAGCGTAACCAGCCTGAGTATGACCGCTTCCGAATCCCTCCGAGAGAATCAGCACTCTTGTTTTGCGCATCGTTATCATCTGCTCCTTATTATCCGCCGCCAATCGGGCAGCCTCATTTTTCCGTCAACCAACTCTTTTTCAAGTTTATTCCTTCTGCAGCGCAAACAAAATGGTCTGCGGACTGGTCCCGCGGCTGGACTTAAGTCGGGGAGGAGGACGGAACGCATCTTTAGCCGTACAGATGATCATCCGTACGGCTAATATCGTTTGACTCTCCTGCAAAGCTTTTTGGCAGCGATGTTATCGGATTTAATGTTGATTTTTTTCTTTTTGAAGTGTCATTTTCTTTTTCTGGAGTATGTAATTATCATATTTATTTACATACGTTTAATTACGTAATATAATAATTACGTAATACCGTAATAACATTACAAGTAAAGGTTGGTGACCCCAAATCGTATCTCGTGACTTAAGTAGTGAAATTGATTTACTGAAAAAGCAAATGGCGGACCTTCAACAAGTAGTTCATCAGTTTCTTTTAGAACGAAAACCAGCAATGAATCTTCCTGAGACTAAACATAAAGATTCAGTTAATGAGGAAATTGACCCAAGTGCTATTTTTTATTCCGGTCATCTTTATCTAAACGGACAACGGGTTAGATGGGAACCGCAAGAACGCCGAATGCAACAATTACTTGGAATAAACAGCGAGAAAGCCGCAAAAGTTCTAGCTGCACTTGGCAATAAGCAACGATTAGACATATTAAGATCTGTTCTTAATGAACCTCTTTCTGGCTCAGAACTTGTTGACCGTTTAAACATGGGTACAACTGGTCAACTTTACCATCATCTGAAGGCGTTACTAGGGGCAGATCTATTAGTCCAAGAACCCGGTGGAAAGTATGCCTTTCCTTCTCACCGTTGCCTTCCGCTTCTTTTGTTGTTAGCGTCTGTCGGTGACTTGCTGGATACCAGTGACTATATCGACATGATGGAAACACGTAATAATGCGGGGATGTATTTGGGGACACAACAGGACTTCGATATGCATCACCTTCTTTGGGCAGTTGTAGAAAACTCAATACTTGAGCATAAAGCAGGACAGTGCAGTGAAGTTGACATCTTCCTACATGGTGATGGAAGTGTCACTATTACGGATAACGGAAGAGGCATACCTGTTGGAGCACTTCCTGACACAGATATACCAGTTGTCCAATCTATTCTAACTGACGTCGATCGGTTTAATAGTAATGCGCCATTTCAAGTTCCTGGAGCCGAAAAGGGTATAAGCATTGCAGTAGTTAATGCACTTTCACTGAAACTCACAGTTGAAATTCGCCGTGACGGCAAGATTTTCCGGCAAGAATATAGGCATGGTGTTCCTCAGTCTGGTTTAATGACAGTGGGAATATCTAATGAATCCGGTACAAGTGTTACTTTTATGCCGGAACATGATTTGTTTGGAGTAGGTTTCGACCGTAGCAGACTGGATTTACGAAAAAATGAACTCACAACCGCTTACCCAAGTCTCTCCATCAATATTCATGATTAAAGCATATTCAAAAGGAGGAATAATTATCTATGACTACTGCTGAATCTATCCATAGTGTAGAGGATATTCTAAATATGCTTGACTCCTTCTTTAGAGAAGAAGGACAGTGGTGGGATAAATTTTATTCAGACAGAAATAAAGGCATCCCTTTTTTTGTAACCGCACCTGATGAAAACTTAGTTCAATACTTTCATCAAGGACGTATCTTAACTGGAAGGGTTCTTGAATTAGGCTGTGGGGCTGGTAGAAATGCTATCTATATGGCTAAACATGGTTGCTTCGTTGATGCCATAGATATTTCTCAAGAAGCAATACACTGGGGAATAGAACGCGCTAAAACAGCTAATGTTGATATTAATTTTCTTTGCCAAAATATTTTCGACCTCAAAATTGAGTCGGAAATCTACGACTTTATTTATGACAGTGGATGTTTCCATCATATTTTACCGCATCGTAGAGTTAGCTTCCTCAATATGGTGATCAAAAGCCTGAAGCCGGGCGGGTATTTCGCCTTAACATGCTTTGCATTAGGAGACATGGGTGCAGACATGACGGATTGGGAAGTATATCGACAACGAAGCCTAAAAGGCGGATTAGGTTATACCGAAGAAAAAATTAAAGCCATCTTTAAGGACTTTGAATTAATTGAAATTAGACGTATGCAAAAAATCGAACAACCTAGCTCATTATTTGGTGAATCCTTCTTATTGACAGCGTTATTCAGGAAGAATTAACTTAAAACCCGAGCTATACTGGTCCACATGCTGCTTCGGCAAGGAGCGATTATAATAGCCGGGTACATATTTGTTAGTGATTACCTGAACGCCTTCCCTCTCAGGCCCCGTGAAAATAGAGCTTACCCCCCGGTCCGCACGTAATTCAAGGTATATATCTTAATAAAAAACAAGGCATTTGAGGTCGCGCCTCGGATGCCTTGTTGTTAGTATTGTTGTATGACTGGTTCAACTTTATTAATCTTCTACACCGATGGGTAGGTTTTTACCCGCTACATTTGGCTTCTTGTACAATTTATTGAGTAAGATTGTTTGCACGATAATGAATATGCCGCCAACCGCCCAATATAACGGTAACGCGGCGGGCATCTGAAAAGCAAATATACCCATCATGACCGGTGACAACAATCCGATAAAAGCCATTTGGTTATTTTGATTTTGCTGATTCTGCGCTGAAACGGATTGAGACACGCGGAACTGAACGTAATACACTGCAGCGGCAATAAGCGGTAAAATCATATCTGTTTTGCCCAAGCTGAACCACAGAAAATCGTGAGCTGCAATCTCTGGGGTACGACAAGGGCGTAGTAAAATGCGAGGGTGATCGGCCATTGGAGAAGCATTGGTAAACATCCCATGTTTAAGGGATTAAATTGATGCTTCTGGTAGAGCTGCATCATCTCGTCTTGCTGCTGTTTTTTTGCATCGCTGCTTACGTCGTCCTTATACTTCTCCTTAAGTGCAGTTAACTCCGGCTGAAGGACGGCCATCTTTTCTTTCATATCCATTTGTTTCTTGGTTTGATTCATCATAAGCGGCATGATCGCAAGTCTGATGATGAAGGTCATCAGCACGATTGATAATCCGTAGTTTCCGTGAAATGCATTCGCAAAGAATTGGATCAAGAGTGAAAAGGGATAAATAAAAAAGTGGTTAAGTATCCCTGGTGAATCGGCATTAATCGAGTTGGATTGGGCTGCTGCCGAACACCCGCTGAGCACAATGATCGGAATAATCCCAATCAACATAACGAGAATGGGCTTCGCCCATTTTTGGAGCAATACAATCTTTTTCATCGTTGTCCTCCCTAATTGAAAGTATGGAATATCAATGTAGGGAAGGACCATCGTCGTCTTCATCAGGCGCTTCTCTTCGTCTGACGGTACGTACTATCCACCGCTGAATACTGCTCGGTTGCGACAGTCTGACAGCCACAAACCAAGTTGAACCGGCTGCAGCAATTTCATGATTCCAGTGTATCTTCTGTAAGGAAATATAGGTGTATGGAATTAACACTATAGAAGAGATGAGAGCGATTGTGAATGCCAATTGAATCAAATCATAAATATGCTCCAGTCAAGTTCACCTCCGTAAGAGCCGTATGGGAAAAATTTGAATATTGATTATACGTCACAAAAACTGTGTGGTTTCACTAACCTGCCTGTTACCACGCTTTCTTCAATGTAAATAGAATATAGATCGTATCAATTTTATGGGATTCTTCCAATACCCACGAGGTTTGGGTTAAAATTCGCTGCAACCCCTCAAGCCCAAGATATCGGATTTGCACGCCAATAAACTCTGTAAAGCCCAGGTATCCCGGATTTACATGCACCCTGTCGAAAATTAATGAACCCGTGACCCGGGCATCCGCCGGGGAGTTGATAAAGAAATGGTTTAAATTTTCAATGATAGCTGAATCCGAACCGTACTCAAAAAGACCGCCTTCCGATGAACAGAGCTGAATCCAGCCGGAACGTTCTAAACTCAGCTTTAGCAGCGCCTCCGGTTGGCTCCAGTCATAATGAACAGTATTGAGGGTAATATCCAGACCATGGAAGCGCTCCCCGGGCTGCTGCAAAACGTCGATGCACCGTTTAGCATAATTGGGGCCGTAGAGATCAATGTCTAAGATGTTGATCTCAATTTTCCGTCTCTTGAGTAATTCCGGGTCACATTCCTGAATTAGAATCAGGGTGTTAATGCTGTCGGTGGCAGCCCCTCCAGCGATATTGAAGAAGCAAAGATTCCGTTCAGGGAATTGCTTGAGCTGAGGCAGCAAATTTTTCGACTGAAGCCGGCATAAATCCCTCAGCCTGATCCGAAGTCCCATGAAAGAGGTTTGCTTCACCGCCCACTTGTCCCGGAAGCCTAATTTTATCTCCCGGCTTAAGCCGGAGCCAAGCTTATACAGCAAAGTACGCATGCCGCTGAGGTAGGAATTGTCCACATTCGACATTTTCACAAAGAGGTTTCGGATAAAGCCAGGCATCTTCTTTAATGCTTCAATGCTCCGGGCTGACTTGAGGCAGCTTAAATGATATGCCTGTTCATCAATACTTGCGTTGAAAAGGGGATGAGTAATATCCAGGACCGGTAATTGAATTTCATCGTCGAAAGCCGCATAGAGAATTCGTTGATTATGATTTGCATTCATGGTTTTCAACTTCACCTCACGTGAACGGATTTTCAGTAGGCCGGATTACCAAGCTTTATCCGTAGTATAAAGGATACTGGCGTATGCATTACCCGTCTGATGATGGATTTATCCCTCCATCCTGAGACCGAAAAAGAACAGCAAAAAACGAAGAAGCACCCCTTACGGCTACTCCTTCGTCTGCTCTTCGCATTGACCTCAGGTCCAAGCCTCAGGCCAGATTATCCCACTTCTCAAACAGCCGGTCCACACGTCCACCGATGGCGGACTCGGATACAGTTAATAGTTTGCCGTGCTCGAAGACGATTTTCCCGCCTACAACTACTGTTGTTACGGCTCCGGGCTGCATGGCATATACCATGTTGGCGAACAGCTCTTTTTTAGGGGCCAGGGAAAGATCCTGCATATCCAGTGCGGCAAAATCGGCATGCTGCCCGGCTTCAATCGACCCGATTGGCATCCGCAGGATGTCGCCGGCGCTGGAGGTTCCCATCCGGTAGACCTGTTCGGCGGTGATGCAGGTGCCGTCCAAGCGGCTGACTTTTTGCAAAAGCGCACACATCCGCATCTCCTCATACACGCTGATCCGGTTGTTGCTGCAGCCCCCGTCCGTTCCAAGGGTCACTCTGACCCCTGCCTGAAGCAGATCGGGTATCCGGGTCACTCCATCTGCCAGGAACATGTTGCTGGATGGACAGTACGCCAGTGAGCCGCGTCTGCGGCCGATCAGTTCAATCTCGGAATTCTCCAGCCATACCAAATGAATCGCAATCATCCGCTCGTCGAGCACACCCAGCGAGTCCAGATAATGCACAGGCCGAAGCCCGTAATCGTGCAAAATCTCCTCTACCTCGAACATTTCCTCGGCTACATGGATGTGGTAGGGTGTATCCAGCTCCACCGCCAGCCGGTGACCCGCCTGGATCATCTCCGGCGAAGCCGCATGCGGACTGTGGGGTGCCGGGTGAATGGTGACCATAGGATTTCCCTGATATTTTTTGGCAAGTGACCGCGTACGCTCCACCGCTTCGGGCACCGTCTCCCGATAAGACAGCGGCGCACCAGCCCAATCGTACATCGTGCGGGCAAAAACCAGGCGAATACCCAGATCGCCCGCCGCCCGAATGACTGCTTCGTCATAGGCAGTGCCGCCGTTATGCACGTAGAAGAAATCACACACCGTTGTCACTCCGTACCGCAGCATTTCCCCAAAAGCGAGCAAAGCCCCGGTATAAATAGCCTCTTCATCCAAAAGCGGTGAATACCGGTACAGCGCCTGATCCCGCCATTCCAGAAAGGGCTTATCGACTGCAATCCCGCGCAGCAGACTCTGAAAGGAATGATTGTGCGAATTAACGGTGCCGGGCACGATGGCTTTGCCCTCCCATTGGATCTGCCGGGCATCCGGGTAACGCTGCATTAATTCGTCGCGGCCGCCCACATCCGCAATCTTCCCGTTTTCCACTAGTAAAGCGTAGTTCATCTTAAATTCTCCCTGCGTGTACACCGCATCCGCTGAGTATAAATCGCGCAATGACTTTGTCCCCCTAACGATTCAATTCTTGATCCAGTGTGAGAATGGACTGCAGCAATACGTTGCCAACCTTCTCAATATCCTCAATCCGGCTTTCCTCTTCAGGACAGTGGCTTTTGCCGCCCAGGCTGGGCACGAACAGCATTCCCGCTCTCGTCAGAGAAGCCATATGTGTAGCATCGTGACCGGCCATGCTGCCAAGCTTCAGGCTGCTGTAATCCAGCTTCGCCGCCTGTCCGGCACACAAATCAATGACCAGGGAATCCATCGGCTCAGGGTTTTGATCCAGAATCAGGCGGCGTTCCAGGCGCAGGCCGCGGCTATCCGCAATGGACAAGGCAAGCTTCCCCCAGTTCTCCAGCACCTCCTGAATTTGTGCGCGCTGCTCCCCTCTGATCTCCAGATGAAATTGGACCTTTTCCGGGATAATATTCGCCGCATTCGGTTCATTGCTGATCCGGCCAATCGTGCCCACCACTTCATCCGCCGGATGGTTCCGGCAGACGGCTTCAAAGGCCAGCATAATTTCGGAAGCGCCCATCAGCGCATCCTTGCGGTCGCCCATCAAGGTTGTGCCCGCATGATTGGCTTCGCCCACGACAGTGATCTCTTCACGGTAAATGCCGGTTATTGCCGTTACGACCCCTGCGGGGATATTGCGGTCAAGCAGTCTTTTTCCTTGTTCAATATGAACCTCGAGAAAAGCCGCCAGCTCCTCCGGCCTCCGCCGCGCAGCATCAAAATGCTCAGGATCACCGCCCGCCTGGCGCAGCGCCTCTGTTAGCAGCTCGCCCTGATTATTGCGGACACCCGCAAGGTCCTTCTGCCCCAGCTTCCCCGCCACCGCCCTGCTGCCAAAAGTGGACAGCCCGAACGGATTCGGCTCCTCAGCACTGAAGGACACCAGCTCCAGAGGGTGGCGGGTAACGACCTTATGTTCCTCCAGTACGGCCATGACCTCCAATGCCAGCAGCACACCCAGCGCGCCATCGTATTTGCCCCCGTTCGGAACGGTATCAATATGGGAGCCGAACGCGATCACGGGGAGGGTGGCAGCAAAGGTATGGGGGAATGAATTGCCGCCTGGATGGACTGAATTCGCTGAACTGTCCGAAGCACGTGTAACGTCCGGAAACTCTAGAGCTGTTGAGCTATCCAAGGCATCTGACAAGTCCGGATTACCTTGAGCAACTGAACCATCCAAGGCGTCTACCTCGCCTGACCCCTTCCTCACAGCCCAAATATTTGCCGCTGCATCCACCCTGACAGCCAAATGCAAACGGAGCAGCTCCGCTTTGAGCCATTCCCGCGCGGCAAGCTCAGCCGCAGTAAACGTAGTGCGATCCAGTCCGCCTGTAGCCTCATTCAGTCCGAACAGCCCTAACTCCCGGAGGTTGCCCTGAAGCCGGGAAACATTGATCCGCAGTTGATCATAGGGCAGCTCATCCTTCCGCAGCTCATTCATCCCTGTACCCTCCTTCCGCCCTGAATAACGGCTTCTCCCTTTTTAAGCACGGTATCCACCAGATTAACTGCATAGTGATACTGCAAATAGAGATAGTTAGGTGCGTCGAACATCACAAGGTCGGCCTGCTTGCCGACTTCGATGCTGCCGATCGTGCCGGCCCGGCCAATGGCATGAGCGGCATTGATCGTGCAAGCTGCCAGCACCTCTGCTGGTGTCATCTTCATCGTTAAGCAGGCCAGATTCATAATAAAAGGCAGCGATTCCGTTGGCGATGAGCCGGGATTCCGGTCCGTCGATAATGCGACAGGGACTCCGGCAGCGATCATCGCCCGGGCATTGGCAGGCTGGGCCATCAGGAAAAAGGCTGTGCCCGGCAGAAGAACAGCGATCACCCCGGCCTCTGCCATCTGCTGAATGCCCGCTTCGGAGGCATGCAGCAGATGGTCCGCCGATACGGCTCCAAGCTCAGCCGCCAGCTCCGCTCCACCGTAGGACACCAACTCGTCGGCGTGGATTTTGGACTTCAGCCCCCACTTTTGCCCAGCCAGCAAAATGTCCCGGGACTGCTCCACGGTGAACACACCCTCTTCACAGAATACGTCGCAGAACTCCGCCAAGCCCTGCCGGGCCACCGCCGGGATCATCTCCCCGATAATGGTTCGGACAAAAGCATCCGCGTCCCCTTTATACTCCACAGGCACAGCATGAGCGCCCATAAACGTTGACACCAAATCTATAGGATGGGAAGCGTTCAGACGCTGCGCTACCCGCAACTGCTTCATTTCCTCCTCCAGCCGCAAGCCGTACCCACTCTTAGCTTCGATGGTCGTTACGCCATATTCGAGAAAACGGTCCAGCCGTTTCACGGTTTCGGCCATCAACTGCTCCTCCGTCGCTTCACGGGTACGCTCAGTTGAATAGAGAATTCCGCCGCCGGCATTCAAAATATCCATGTATTTAGCACCCTGAAGGCGCATATTCAGCTCAAACTCTCTTGAACCGGCAAACACGACATGGGTATGGGGATCAATCAGCCCCGGAGTGATTGTTTTGCCTTCAGCGGACAGTACTGTAACTTCCCGGTCACCGGAGTGCTCCGCCACATAACGGCAGGCCTCTTCGCTGCTGCCCACGAAGGTGAAGACTCCCTCTTCAATGACGATGCCTCCGTCCTCGATCAGATCAAGCTCCTCCATCTCCTTGCCCGTTTTCGGCTTTGTGCTGGCTCCGGCAAGAGTGGCAATCTGGGCTGCGCTATGAATGTAGATCATGTTATAACTCCTTTTCCGGCCCGCCCAGCATGGGCATGCGGATTCCTTTGGACCGTGCCGTCTCTACGGCAAGCGGATATCCGGCATCCGCATGGCGGACAACCCCCATGCCGGGATCTGAGGTCAGCACCCGCGTAAGCCTGGCTTCCGCCTCTTTCGTTCCGTCTGCCACAACCACCATCCCGGCATGCTGGGAATATCCCATCCCTACTCCCCCGCCGTGGTGAAGCGATACCCAACTGGCACCTGCCGCTGTATTGACCATCGCATTCAGGAGCGGCCAGTCGGACACGGCATCGCTGCCGTCCCGCATAGCCTCGGTCTCCCGGTTCGGAGAAGCCACCGACCCCGCGTCCAGATGATCCCTGCCAATCACAATAGGTGCAGACAGTTCCCCCGAAGCCACCATGTCATTGATAATCCGGCCAAATCTTGCCCGTTCGCCATAACCAAGCCAGCAAATGCGGGCCGGAAGCCCTTGGAAGGAAACCTTCTCCTGAGCGAGGCGTATCCAGCGCTGCAGACCTTCATTCTCAGGGAACTCCCGCATTATCGCAGCATCGGTTTTATAAATATCCTCAGGATCGCCGGACAACGCCACCCAGCGGAAGGGTCCCTTCCCTTCGCAAAATTGCGGGCGGATATAGGCGGGCACAAAGCCGGGGAAGTCAAAAGCCTGCTGTACGCCTTCATCATAGGCAACCTGACGGATGTTGTTGCCGTAGTCAAAGGTAACTGCCCCTTTGCTTTGCAATGCAAGCATGGCTTCGACGTGACGGGCAATGCTCTTTTTCGCCAAGGCAACGTATTCCAGCGGGTTCTCTGCCCGTAGCTGTCGGCCTGTCTCAACGGAAAACCCGGCCGGTATATACCCGTTCAGCGGATCATGGGCCGAGGTCTGATCGGTCAGGATATCCGGCACAAAACCCTGGGCAAGCATGCGCGGCAGCAGCTCCGCCGCATTGCCCAGGAGGCCGATGGAGAGCGGACGCCCTTCGCTTTTGGCGGCTTCAGCCTTGGCTAAGGCCTCTTCCAGCGTCTCAACCAGGATGTCGCAATACCGGGACTGGATGCGTTTCTCGATCCGGGTCCGGTCCACATCAATGCCGATGAACACCCCGTCGTTCATGGTTACGGCCAGCGGCTGCGCGCCACCCATTCCGCCAAGGCCGGCACTAAGGGTAATCGTTCCTTTGAGCGTGCCGCCGAAATGCTGTCTGGCGCATTCCGCAAAGGTCTCATAGGTCCCCTGCACAATTCCTTGCGTCCCAATATAAATCCAGCTTCCGGCGGTCATTTGCCCGTACATCATCAGCCCTTTCCGGTCCAGCTCGTGAAAGGTCTCCCAGTTCGCCCAGGCTGGAACCAGGTTGGAATTCGCAATCAGCACCCGCGGGGCATCCTGATGTGTGCGGAAGATGGCCACCGGCTTGCCGGATTGGATCAGCAGGGTCTCGTTGTCCTCCAGCGTTTGCAGCGAGTGTACGATAGCATCAAAGCTCTCCCAGTTGCGCGCAGCCTTGCCGATTCCGCCATAGACAACCAGCCGCGCGGGATGCTCCGCCACTTCGGGATCGAGATTGTTCATCAGCATGCGCAGCGCCGCTTCCTGTACCCAGCCTTTCGTATTTAGCTGATTCCCCCTTGGCGCGCGGACGACTCTTGCTTCGTGTATGCTCATATTCGTTGATCTCCCTTCGGTTAGGTGATGGAAAGCTGAACTTGAGGATTTCCATATCGGTTGTAGTCGTAACTGCGGTGATGTTTGGACTTCCGGCCGCTGTTGTCTCCAGATTTCTTGATTTATACTGCTTGCAGCAGTTGAAATCCGGAGACAAAGGCGGACTCTAACGCTCCTACAGTTCCAAAATCCCCTCCGTTACTCCAACCCTTTTGTTATTTTTTCAACCTCAGCTTTTATAGGTATGAAAAGGCACAAGTGCAAATAACTCCTCCAGCACACCCGGCTCCTTCATCCACTCCGCAATAACAGCGAAGTCGCCGGAGAGGACCCGGTCCGCATCTACAAAAGCAACCTGCTCCCGGCAGCGGTCATACAGCCATTTCGTTCCCTGGCCGGGCTGCTGCGGACTTCTGAAGTCGATGGCCTGCGCCCCGCACAGCAGCTCAATCGCCAGTACGGCATAGGCATTATCCACAATCTGCTTCGCTTTCCGCGCGCCAATCGTGCCCATGCTCACATGATCCTCCTGGTTGCCGGAAGAAGGGATGGAATCCACACTGGCGGGATGGGCCAGCGATTTATTCTCCGACACCACAGCCGCCGCCGCATATTGCGCGATCATGAAGCCGGACTGCAGGCCGCCGTTCTTCGCCAGAAACGGAGGCAGGCCTTCGTTCAAATGCGGATTAACCATCCGCTCAATCCGGCGCTCGGAGATATTCGCCAGCTCCGCAGCGCTGATGGACAAATGGTCCATCGCCAGCGCAATCGGCTGCCCGTGGAAGTTGCCGCCGGAGATCACCTTCTCCTCATCAGGGAAGATCAGCGGATTGTCCGTCGCCGAGTTGATCTCAATCTCCAGCTTTTCCGCAATATAAGCCAGAGCATCGCGGCTCGCACCATGCACCTGCGGCGTACAGCGCAGCGAATAGGCATCCTGCACTCTAAGTTCCCCCTGATGGGTCATGAGTCTGCTGCCGGCGGTCAAATGACGGATATTATCGGCCACCTGCTTCTGCCCTTTATGCGGACGGACAATATGCGTTGCCGGATCAAAAGCTTCCTTAACCGCACGCAGCGCCTCACACGTCAACGCTGCTGCGCAATCGGCCCAGTTCGCCAGATTCAGCGCATCCCAGCAGGCCAGCGTGCCGACTGCAGTCATTACCTGCGTGCCGTTGATCAGGGCCAGCCCTTCCTTGGCCTCCAGCACAATTGGCGTAAGCCCCGCCTTCGCCAGTGCCCCGGCACCGGGCATACGCTGACCTTGGTAATAGGCCTCCCCCTCGCCAATCAGAACAAGCACCATATGCGATAGTGGAGCCAGGTCGCCGCTCGCGCCCAAGGAGCCTTTTTCGGGGATCACCGGTACTACGTTGCGATTAAGCATTTCCACCATTAGCCGGATAACCTCCAGGCGAATGCCGGAATAGCCGAGGGACAGAGCGTTGATTCTTAATAAAAGGATGGCGCGGACGACATCCTCGGGCAGCGGTGCGCCAATGCCGCAGCTATGGCTGCGAATCAGATTGAGCTGCAGCGCCTTCGTATCCTCCGGGGAGATGTACGTATCGCTGAATTTTCCGAAGCCTGTGGTTAAGCCGTACACTACTTTTTTCTCCTGCAGGAGCTTCTCCACATATTTGCGCGTATGATTGACCTTTCGGCAGCTTTCCTCAGCTAGATCCACATTTTTGTAATGACGGGCTACCTGGACAACTTCCTCAATCGTTAAGGAATTCCCATGAATGATTACGGATTGATTGGCTATTTCTAACATGAGCCTCACCTGCTTTACGAGTAATAGAAAAAGCCCATACCCTAATAAGAGGTACCGGCTTCTATATCACTAATAACTAAATTACGGCTTGATCCGTTAAGGCGCTTCTTCAAAAGCTACTGCCATTAAATATGATTAAAACCAAAGCCAATGGCTTCATGCTCGAACCCTTTTTTGGGAGCGCCGATGGTACCGTAGGCACACACTGCGATCCATTCCCCTTCATGCGGGCGGTCACCCGATCTGTTTCCCCTGACGATGGCAAACGTAAGCCCCACCGTACGCAGAATATCACCGAATTGCACAATTCCGCGTCCAATGCTCTGAATCGTCTCAATGATGGCATGATAGAGTGAGTGAACTTCACGGTAGGAATTCGCGTCAATAATATGATTGTTCTTGGCCGCCGTCTCAATGGCAGCGATCACCTTGATCATATCCATGGCACCCACCCGGCCAATCGTGTAGCGGAAATCCCGCGAATCCAGCTCCTGCTCGACAACTTTTTTCCATTCATGCTCCTGCAGAACAGCCAGCAGAATGGCTAATTTACCAATTGGAAATGATGATGCCAGAGGTTCCCCCATACCGTAATTCTCCTCGATTCTTGGGCGTAATTGGTGTGATTTGATCCAAAAGCATAAAAAAAATGCAACTGAAACTAGGAAACGCCCGTTTCCTGATCTCCCAGCCACATTCTGTTGACTAAAAACTATATATCGCTGAGTAGAATATATACTTGCCGGCCTCATTTGTCAATCTGACATGTGATCTTATATAACACTGGATCTGTAATATTATATGTCCCAGCCATAGCGATATGTTCTACTCTTTAACAATCATTAATTTAAGCTCATTATAATGTTCGAACACCAAATACCCTTTTATGCTGCCCAAGTAATAGCTGGCTGACAGGTCACTGTTCCCGACTTGGCGCAAGCCCGATCCGTCAGGCCGGATGGCGAACAATCCCCCTTTATCCGATTCCTCATTATCCACCGTAAAATAAACCCAGCCATGCAAAATATCCACCGGCTCGATAACCCAATCTTTTACCTTTCGCACCGTCTCTTTGCCCTTGTTGTACAAATGCAGATAAGAGTTGCCGCTCTCTTCATCCCGCTCAGTGAACATGAAAATATCGGCATCCCTGTCTCCCAAATAGTCTGAATCGTTAACCTCATATTGAGATACTGCTTCCTCGAAATCCTGCTCAACCTCTTCTTGGTCAATATACTGTTCTCCTGCAGCAGGCCATTTCTGCCGAAGCAGTGGAAAATAAAGATACGGGAGTGACATATCCGCACTGCCAAAATAATAACGATAGCTTTTATCTCCCGTGTCCAGCATTGCCGGGTTGATTTTAACCGCAGGCTTTTTGCCATCCAGCGGCATCCGGTACACACCTGGTTCGGTAGTCATGCTGCCCGTAAAATAATAGAGGCTGTCATTTTTGAGGGCAAAGCCATCTATTCCGCCTGTAAAGGTCAAGCGCGTTAGTGCTTTGGAAGGCATCTCCAGCTTGTAGATATCACCATAAGGGTACTGCGTGTACTTCAAAAAATAGATGGTTTTATCATTTTCAAACAGCACATTTCTATACTTATACGCTCCTATAAACACCGGATAAGTTTTCACCTCGTCTGGAGTTGCCACTGTCTTATACAGCCCCTGCTCATACTTCGCCCAGTAGATTGTCAGCGGCACCGCAGGATTCGTATAGGCTATCTTGCCAACTCTAATGCGCAGCTCCGGGGCATTGCTAAGATCTGAAACTGCTTTGGCGTCCACAGTCAGAACCGGAGAAGCCAGCACGGCAGCCAGTAATAGCAGCAGTACCCTTTTGATCATATTCTCTCCACCTTGTCGTTTAGTTGCAGATATTCAAGCCCTGGCTTAAGTATCGTTCAACTACTCATTCGACATAAGGAATTATTTTCCTCCATGTCCATATAACAACTATAGATACCGCTCCAGTCCGTTCTCTACCAGCTCCGCCTCCGGAATAAACCGCAGCGCGGCGGAGTTCACCCGGTAATGCAACTTGGCCGGCTCCGGCCCATCGAAGAATAAATGCCCAAGGTATGCCCCGCTCAGCCTGCTGCGCAGCGCGGTCCGCACCTCGCCGCCGCTGTAGTCGGCTTCCCGCCGGATCAGCCCTTCGGCAACCGGTGCGGTGAAACTGGGCCAGCCGGTGGCAGAGTCGAACTTGTCCGCCGATTGAAACAACGGGTCACCGCTGATTACATCGACATAAACGCCTTCACGGAATTCATTCCAGTACGCATTCTCATACGGCGGCTCTGTCGCCTTATGCTGCGTTACCTCATACTGCAGCCGGGTCAGTTGATCGCGCAAGCGCTTTTGATCCTCAGGGCCGTTCCAGTGCTTCTCCAGGAATTCATCCCGGCCTGAGCCCTTTAGATAGAGCTTATAATCGAGTGGATGGGTTTTATAATAATTCTGGTGCAGTGCTTCCGCCGAATAGAAGGGCCCCGCCGGGAGAATCTCCGTCACAATCGGTGCCTTGAATCTTTTACTCGCCTGAAGCGCCGCCTTGGATGCCTCCGCCTTCTCCCGCTGCTCCTCACTGTGCACGAAGATCGCCGTCCGGTAGGAATAGCCCCTGTCCATGAACTGACCGCCCTTGTCGGTCGGATCAATCAATTGCCAGTAAATGTCCAGCAGCCGCTCATACGGGAACAGCTCCGGCTCAAACGTAATCTGCACAGCCTCCACATGCCCTGTCGTTTCTGTACCAACTTCCTCATAAGTCGGATTTGCCGTGTGCCCGCCCGTATACCCGGATACCAACGAGACGATGCCCGGCAGTTCGTCAAAGGGCTTGATCATGCACCAAAAGCAGCCGCCCGCAAAGGTGGCAAGCTCCGTTCTGTTCTTTTCGCTCAACCGGCACACCTCGCTTATATGTCAGTATTTTAACATTTAATTAAATAGGCTTTTCATGAATTCAATTGGACTCACGAAAAGCCTAATTTCTGTATAGAACCTTAAGAAACAGCAGAAAAATGCGACCACTATCTTACGTTAAGAACTTTATAATCTGAATTAACCAATCTTAATCATGTACTATCTCACCGAAATCTGGTAATTCCTCTCCATTCAGCCCTTCTCCCCTACGCTTCCACAAATAATTATCAATAGTAAATGCTCCATTGCCCCCCAATCCTATAGAACCCTCAACGAAATCCTCCTCAGAAGGCATTATTTCTTCCACCTCAAAATTCAACATTGACATATTATTTAATGAATTCAGAAATTGTTTCCAACTATAAATTATTTCTGTATATGCAATAACATCCTCTCTATATAAAAAAGTAATATTTTCAATGCTATCATTAATCATTCCTAGTTTTTCTTGAGATATATCCTTAGATTGACAAATCAATAATATGTGCGCTAGTATACTTAAGAATTTTCTACACTTCATATTTGATAAATTATAGGCATATGTACCATAAGCAAACTTTTCTTTAAAGGAATTAAAATAATAGAATCGAAAACTTCCAGCATTAATTTTTCTATTAATACTACTTATATGCTTGTGAAAAATATAAATTTCTTTTTCTGATATTTCAGTCTCCATTTCCTTCATTTTCATTAATACATCATTAATTTGTTCGTTAGTTAGTTCATCATCAAATTTTGAATTTAGAACCCATTTTCTTTGCATTAATGGCATAATATTATCAAAACCAAAATCTATAAAGTCCACTTGAGCACAAAAATAATTTTCGTTAATAAATTTCCTTAAAAAATCAACATTTTTACGAGTATAATAATTTGTACCATATTCATTGTCGGCAATCAAAATATTTTCACCAATCCACGAATTGTAACCCCCCCTATAGTTTTCAGTAGAACCAATATTTCTCAACCATGTACTATCCATCATAGAAGACATCCCTAATAAATCATATACAGGCTGACCTTTAAGTTCTTCAAGACTCAGAAAAATATACTTTCCTCTCGTCCCCAAAATAGGTTGGAATAAATTATTTGCCGGAACATGTTCCAAGATATATTTTCCACTAACTCCATAGACTGTAATGATTTTGCCGAGGAGCTTATAAGCACTTAATGGATCCGTATGTTTAAATTCAGTTAGATAACGCTGAATTAAAAAATCCCACACTTTATGAGTTACCCTTTTGGAAATGTCCTCCTTTTTAGTAAGAAAGGTTCTGGATATATTTATTTCATTCTTAGGATCTTTAACGTTAATAATTATTCTAGGCTTTATAGCTCCTTGCTTGAAGTCTCCATAATCAATAACATCAGAAACTAGTATCCCATCTTTATACACAGAACATGTAGGATCTATCTTACAACTCGTGGAAATCTCCATGATATTTTTATTACTATCAACTCTAAGACTTAACCTTCTTTCAGTGTTACGCTCTTCTTCGATCCATGTTCCATGGTAATCTTCATAAATAAAATTCCCCTTCTCTTCTCTGGGTACTATGAAAGAAATAACTCCCTCTATTCCATCAATGCCAACATCTTCGTCTAATGAAAAAGCCTCTTCTGAAAAAAATTCTTTTACATGTCTTATGTCTTGGGCAAGAAAAACACTTTTGTTGTACGATAAATCAATATATTCAACCTCATAATCACTATACTTCAACTTAATTTGTTCAAAATTTATTCCTTTGCAAACTTTTGGATGAATTATGAGTTTCTTCTTATTCATTTCTTCTACTAGAATAGGGAATTCAACAAATCCCGCGATTTTTGATAAGTATTGATATACTGATTCCAACTTAGGTGAGTTATCATTTTGATTGGTATTTTTTTTCGAAGATATGAATATTTTAAACGTAGTACCTGGCTTAACATCTTCATAAAGCTGAGGAGTTTTGCTACTAATACGAAAATATTTATTGTATGCGGGAATTGAAATATTAATTAACTTACTATTAGGTTCTATATAAGGCTCTCTATATGTAGTAATTTCAATTTTTTCAGCTAGAGTAAAACAACTCAATATCCCTATTCCAAATTTTGATATTACGTCCATCTTAATTCCAATCTTATCAAAGTCTTTACTACTATAAAAACTTTTCCCTGCAATTGATAAATAATTAGCTATTATGTATTCATTCATTCCGACACCATTATCATTCCAAACAATTATCAATTCATTTTCATTTACCTTTTTCACTTCAACTTTAATAAAACCGTCATTTAATGTCATCCCTCTTTTAGCTAGAATTGCTTGTCTTAATTTTAGTGCATCAACACTATTTTGAAGCAATTCCCTTAAAAAAACATATGGATCATCACCATATATTTGTTCTCCCAATATTTCAAATAATCTTTCTCTATCAAAATTAAATTTTATAGAACTGGGTTCAAACCCCGCCGTAACAATATTCCAATGAATATGAGATATATCTAGGATATGATTCGTATCATTCATTTCTGCTAAAACATCAATACAATCTCTAAATTGATCGTCACACCATTGCTTCAAATCTTGTAATGATGCATACACTTCGTGGTCCTCTGTTTTTCCATCAATTTTTATTATTCTTGTTCCCAGGTAGTCTGTAGATTTCACTGAACTCAAAGCACGGTGCTTTAACCATTCGTTATTAGAAAACTCATTTTCAGGGGATACAAATTTCCATAAAACATATGGGGTTCTATCCTCCGATATGTCTAGTAAATCAATTAATCTTACATAAATTGATATTGCTCTTAAATTTACTATTGAAAATAGTACACTATAGTCTCTAGGGTAGATATTATTGTTTCGTATGTCTTGAAAATTCAACCAATGTCCCTCGCATGCTCTTTTTACTGCTTCTGCCAATCCAGAATTTTCTTTAAAAAAATGATTAACTCTCACACCACTTCTTAAAGCATGAGTTTTTCTGACATACTCCCTCCATAACTCATCTGAGACTTCATCAGGCTTTCCTTTGTAATCTTGTTCTTTTAGGAAATCTTGAAAACTTTGCGTTTCATCTTGTAATAAAATAATATTTTCAGGAACGGTATTAGTCGTGTTATTCCCCATAATTATATTTTTTTCTGAAGGACTCACAGCCATCCCCCAGTCATGTGCATACAAAGCACTCGCAAGAATAAATAGTTCATTTACGTTTAATTTTTCAATAATCTTTTCCCCTAAAATATCATCTGTAATATTAAACAAATTCTTAAAATGATATTCATTGTCGTGCGGTGTATATTCTGGAAATAAAACGTTCACATAACTTACTTGTTGAGTAACGGTATCTTTTAAAGACTTCAACTTTCCAATATAATCAAACTTTATATTTTTTTCTACTTCCTCAGACTTCCTTTTAAGTTCTGAAATTAAAAATGATTCTGGTAGCATGCTCATAAATTCCCCCTAACAAAATTAACTATTTAATATTAAAATAATCAAAGAAAAACCTTGAATTTCACACCTTACTATCATAATCCTTTTTCTACAAAATTTCTCCATATTTATATGCAAAATGAGTCACTTATCAATGTATGCTTTTCGGTCGCATTTGCTTAACATGGCAAAACCCCAAATAATACGAAAAAGCCCTCCGCAAAAGAGGGCTAGCCCGTTGATTTTCCAACAGCTACTCCGAATCCAGAATAAATTGATTCCATTTGCGCTGCCAGGCGATATCTGACCAGAAGGGATGATGCGGAGCCCAATTTGAGCATAGGATCATCCCCCAGAAGCCCAGAGACATGCCCTTGCGCAGCGCGTATTCAGCGATGAACTTGCCAACCGGCCCCTCTTCGAAATTGGCATGCAGCGGCGTATATCCCAAATAGCCCTCTCCAATAACGATGGGAAGATCCGTATGGCGCGCAAAATCCTCAACCTCTTCGAACCTTGTATCTATCTTTTGCAGCATAGCAAGCTTATGGGCCCCGTATCGCTCATACAAAAACAAATCCCATTGCTCTGTATCCGCCCAATCATGCAAATAGATGAGCTTCATGCCCACCGGATTGCCCTCCATCCGCCATTCCTGTCCCGGAGGCAGCTTCCACTCCTCAAATGAAGGCGCTTCCGGCCGAAGCAAGGATTCTACGAAAGCATTGGGGAAGTCCGCAAATTCATCGTTGATCCCCGCCAGATCCATTAGTTCGTCCAGCATGCCTTTTACATAAAGGTGAAAATGGGCCACCTGCATGTTCCGGGCAACATACGCTTTCGGGTATGCCTCATTCAATGTGTAGCTGGTGCTAATCAGCACATCCGGGTGCTTTTCGCGGAGAAAGGCAATCGCTTCCTCAATATAAGGTTTCATGGCTTCCACAACCTTCGGCGTTGCCGTTTCAGGGATGCCTTTTTGCAGGGCCACTGCGGTCAGTTGTCCGAATTCCACTTCGTTATGCAGCTCGGCATAGGCAATTTGTCCGGCATATCCGTGCTCTTTCACAAAGCTGAGCAACTGATGCATGGATCTGGCGATGGCCATGAACCGTTCTTCCGGGTGAACAGCCGCAAGCTCGTCACGCAGCTCCGGTTGTTCAAGAAAGCTTGGACTCTGCTGGTACTCCCAGGAGGAGAGAATAAGATAACAGCCATGCTCCTTCGCCTGATGGAACAGCTCCAGCAACTGTGCATGTCCGTCCAGCTCCGCTCCCCCTTTGCAGTTGTACCATCGGGTACGCTGTCCCACTTCCCCTAAATTCCCCAGCTTCAAGGGTCCCGGCCTCTCGCCCCGTTCCGTGAACAGCATGAACGGCATCGCGCAAATCCGCACGGTGTTATAGCCCCGCTCTACCGCCTCCTTAAACCTTGACGCCAGATCATGATACGGCTCTCCCGGCAGTGTCATCGTATACCAGGAAAAGTCCCACATCGTAATCGTCAACTTACGGGGCAATGCTCTGACTAATGCATCCATGTCGCTATCGCTCCTGTCATTTCATAATTTAAGGCTTTGCAAGAATAACCCTATAGAAGCAGCAGACAAAGGACAATAGATGATACACTGACCGAGATGGACTATATTCGGTTTAATGAAGCTACTCTGGTCCAGGCTATGACGCTAATCAGCAAGCTTATCCAGCTCAGCTTCAAGTTCATCCAGCTTGTTATTCGCCTGGTCCAGCTCCTCTTGCAGTCCCGCAGCTTTAGCCCGCTTGATCTCTTGCCGGACGACCTCAATCTGCTGTTCCAAATAGAGAATTTCGGAGGCATTTCCTGAGTTATGGGAGATCTGTGAGTAGGTCATAATCATTATCCTTTCTATTAGAAATTGATCTTAAAACCGTCAGAATGCCTGCTACGGCGCTTGGTTGTAAAAACCTGTTGACTTGAATTAACATTGTCCATATAATCAGTCTATGACTTTTCATGTAAGGAGACCTGACATGATTATTGTAGATGAAGTATACCAAAATGTTGTTTATCGCCTGTCTACAGAAGAAATAATACACCTCATCGAACGCCTCAAGGCCAAGAAAGAGGATGAAATCGGGGCGATCAAAGATAAAATTAACAAGTATGAACAAAAAAGGCAAGCAGAAGAAGCAATGTACCAATCCCTCTCCCCAATCCGCAAATGGTTTGCAGGTCATCCGGCGAGCCATCATACAGCCGTAGAATATATAGTTCACGTAAAAGACCGTTTTAAACAAATTGACAGCATGAAAAGAAGCATTCAGGAATTGAATGAGGTCTTGCTGCTTCTGAACACTCACCCGGCAACGGAAGAGATCCCGCTGTCACCTGAGATTATACGTGAAATCAAAATCATTAGGGGCATGGAGGCATTGTAGAAATGAATTTGACGCTGGAGTCGCTGGGCGGAGGACTGGATACGATTTGGGTCGTATTAAGCGCCGCTATGATTTTGCTGATGGAGGGCGGTTTTGCCCTGCTGGAGGCCGGTTTTGTACGATACAAGAACAGCGTGAACATCATCATGAAGGTGTTCGCCGATATAACAATAGGAACGCTGATTTTTTATATTTTCGGATTTGGACTCATGTATGGAAAAGACGCCGGCGGCTTGGTCGGCACGAGCGGCTTTCTGCTGGGCGGTGATCTCTCCAATCTCCATTTCACTGTCTCCATCGACACCTTCTGGCTCTTCCAGGCGGCCTTTACCATTGCGGTTATCTCCATCGTATCAGGCGCGGTTGCCGAGCGGATTAACTTCCGCGCTTACCTGCTGTACATCATTCTAATGACCGGCCTGATCTATCCCTTAGGCGGACACTGGGCCTGGGGCGGCGGCTGGCTGAATCAGCTTGGTCTGCGGGACTTCGCCGGCTCCGCGGTCATTCATGCGCTTGGCGGATTCTCTGCCCTGGCGGCGGCTATCGTCATCGGCCCAAGAAAGGGCAAATTCACTCAGGCCGGGAACAGCACCGTTGCCCTGCCGAGCAACCTGCCGCTCGCTTCCGTCGGCGCCTTCCTTCTCTGGTTCGGCTGGTTCGGCTTTAACGCCGGAAGCACCTTAAGCGCTACCGATGTAAGGATCGGGCACATCGCGATTACCACCATGCTGTCAGCGGCGGCTGGCGGCGGAATCACACTGATTTATACCTTGTTCCGCTATCAGCGTTCGGACGCTCCATCTGTTATTAACGGCTCGCTTGCCGGTCTGGTGGGAATTACCGCCGGCTGCGCGTTCGTCAGTGACGGAGCAGCCATTCTGATCGGCGCTGTGTCCGGCCTGCTCATGATGGCGGCCACCAACTGGCTGGAAGCACGCCGTATTGATGATCCGGTGGGCGCCTTTCCGGTGCATGCCGTGTCCGGCGCTTGGGGAACCATAGCCGTAGGTTTGTTCGCCACCGATGGAGGACTGTTCTATGGAGGCGGCTGGCATCAGCTCGGCGTGCAGCTTCTTGGACTGCTGGTACTGGCCGGTTGGGGATTTGCAACCACCTGGTGCGGCCTGAAGCTGATCGGTAAGCTGGTTCACGTCCGCTCAACCGAGGAAGAGGAAGAACTGGGCCTCGATATCAGCTATCACGGCATGATGGCCGCCCACCGTTCTCCTGAATTTATTGAGCTTGAAGACCATTATCTGGCGGATGACGACAGGTCTATTCGTTAGAGGACGGGATGGATCACCTCTTTCCCTACTGGCATAATTAAAGAAAGAGACCTTTCAAAAGTTCACAGAACTTATGAGAGGTCTCTTCTTTTTATGGGCCGGAAAGCTCTTGATATATAAGTGATTATCACCATTGTTAATTGAATGTAGATAATATGAAGCATACCTTAAAAATAACATTATAGATGTCGATAATACTAATGTACTATAAATTATATAGAAAGGAAAAAAATGAAATACTAAAGTTCAAAGTAAATAGGTCAACATAATACATAATGTTTTAGGAGGATTATCATCTATGCATATTTCAAAAAAAGTATTTGTCTCTTCCATTTTGGCTACCGGATTATTATGCGGGGCTGTCGGAGTCTATGCTTCAAACGGGGTTTCTTTAGTACAAGCTTACCTTAATAGTAATATTAAATTTACTGTGAATGGCTCTTCCTGGACCCCTAAGGATGCTAATGGAAATACAATCTCGCCTCTAGTCTACAATGGTTCTACCTACCTTCCCGCCAAGGCGGTCGGTGAAGCAATGAATGCAGAAGTCCTATGGAACGGCAGCAGTAAAACAGTTGCAATTACCACGGGCGGTGCCACTGCCGGAGAACCTTACAACGACGCTTCGCCAACTACAACAACATCAACTACAACAACCCCAACTGCAACTGCAGCACCAACTGCACCAACTGCACCAACATCGAGTGTTCCGGCTTCCCAGCCAAACAGCCTTCCAAGCGGAGTGCTCTCGTTGCCTGCCAATCATGATCTCTCAGCTTCAAGTGAAAAATATAAACCAGTAGCGTTGGCTTTTATCCAAGCTTACGGAAATGCCTTAACCTCTGGATCAAACTCCGGTATTAATGCTTTGGTGGATAAATATGTGATTGATGATTTAAATGACTATGATATGGGCTACAAAAAAAGAACCAAGGACAATATAGCCAAAACCATTGCCGGGGAAGTCAAACTCAATGATAGTACGATTATTACGAAATATGCGGGTATTCTAAAGAGTGCAACACTCAATGATGTAAGAGTAGATTCAACCTGGACTGAAAAATACGAAAACTCTACTACCCTGTGCTATAAAATAGATTTACCCGGCTTCTTCATATCTTCATTCAGTATTTTTCTAGAATTTGAAGTGGACAAAAAGACGAACACTTATTTCCTTAAAGCAGTCAATATGTAATAAAACAGAAAATCAGTAGAAGGTGTGCCGCCCATCGTGGATTGCACACCTTTTTTGATAAACCCAAAAGAAAAAGAGGCTTCTCAAAAGTTCAAAGAACTCATGAAAAACCTCTAAAATGATCGTTTATTACCTAACTGTTACTCTTAGCTGATGCTAAAGACTAAAGCCCCTTGCTCAAGCAAGGGGTTTTAGTTGTCTTACATCATGCCGCCCATAGTTTTCGGCTGTTTTATGCTTATTTAAGATCTGAAAATGTCCGATATATCAGCATTTCCAGTCCTATTAATCCGTTGAATTTCCCTGTTTAGAAATGCACCTGTGGGGAAATGTGTGGGGAAAGAAACCTAAGACGACACCCTCAATAAATACTCTGACCAATATTGTTCATCATACTCTACATTCTGTAGATAACAGTACAGAAGCAAGGTCTCGAGTTCCTGCTTTTTCCCTCTTAGATACGGCTTTTTTGGCATCTTTCTATAAAGTGCATCAAGGTTAAACAAGTTTCCGGCTTGCTTGTAATCATATTCATACTCACGCCACGAATTATTACTTTTCTTTCTATGTGAAGTTGGCCACAGCTTCGGATTATCCCAAAAATCAGTAACCCATTTCTCAGCAAAAGCCATTAGATTAACTCCATGCCTTTCCCAGATGTCATCAATCCACTGTGAAACTTCTTCAGTAATGATAATGTTTTCCGCAGGGAGGTGTTTTTGACTCTCTATTTTGTGCTGTTCTTTTATGAAGATGAAAATCATTTCTGTCTGATCGCTCAGATAGGGATATTTCTTTATAAGCTGAGAATAGCATTGGTATGATAAACTTCTAAATTCACTATCTGAATTATATAGCAAGAACATATCCTGCCGTTTTAAAAAGTTCGTTATAATTCGATTCATTTGATTTCCGTGATTGTCGAAGATTTTTATCAGCCATTCTTGGGTATCGAATTCGTACTGTCCGAGTTGTTGACGGTACTTTTCAAGCTTCTCGGAATAGAGAATTGTTTTCTGATTTTCTGGATTATTGCCCAAATAATCATTATAGTATTCAAATACATAATTCACAGATATCCTAATATTTTCGCTTTGCAGTTCATAGTTAAATTCATTGAGACTATCTTCTTTTTTCCTCTTTGCTATGTACTCCACCAAAGTTAACAGATTGACCACATCCCATAATCTTAAGTTATGACAACAGTAAAAATCAAACTTGTAGTTATCTCATTATATTATTAATTGGCTTATGGAGTCGGCTTTCCTTCTTTCAATGCAAAACAAACAATACTTTCCCCTTTCCCATTCATTTACTTTCCTTTTTGCGGCATTATTTACAGTAGAAATTATCAGATTACTCCAAGGCAGTTTTATTTACATTTAATAGAAGTAATTTTATCCAGTTGCAGCTGAAACAGGCTTCAGTGGCGCTCATATTACGTCGACATGTAAGGGAAGGGAAAGTGATTTCCAAAAATAAAATCTGCATGGTTTTCGGGCTCACGCGCACCCGCATTCTTTTTTAAGTCTCAGAGGGACCCAAATTCCAGATTTCAGCCAGATTCTGGCGTATTTCCGTCATTGTCTACAGTTAATTGAATACCACAATGCGGACAGTATTCGATTGTTTTGCACCAATGACCGTCAACAACCAATCCCCACTCCTTATCCCCTGGGTCATATTCAATATGAACGTCCATCCAGGATGAAGGTCTGCCATTGCATTCATGCCTTACTGCAGGCTTGGCTGCTTCTGTATAGTCGCAATGAGTACAGTGCCGCTGTGGCTTCGAGCCTTTGAGATTCCATCTACACTTTGGGCAGAACTGTTCATCCCATTCCTTCCTTAACACCGCATCAATGTCAGTCATTAGTGACGCCTTCTATCTGCCTAACTCTTTCCTCAATGCTGGCCTTGGTGCTCTCCAGATACTCGGTATATTCCCTATTGGCCTGCTCGTATCGTTTAAGAGAATCCTCGTACCTCTGATTAAGCTGCTTCTCTTTCCAGCCGTTCATTATGTCCAGGCTGATTGCAATGATCAGGACAATCAATAGCATGACGTGGAGCTTATTGCTGAATCTTTTCAATGGCTCACCTTCTTTCTATGGAATACAAATAGGCCGCTCTTTTATGAGCAGCCTTTATGCATACGAATATGCGGTTGTATATGCATAAGAGAAAACGTATCTCTTATATATATCTTTATATTTCTTTAAGATTTTCTTTCTTTCTTTCTTGGGGGGCTAATTCTCCCCCTCTATTGGGGGACAACTCTCCCCCTCACTGGGGGTTAATCCTCCCCCTCAAGGTATGTAGTTTTGTGGGGGTTAATTCACCCCCAAGAGCATACATAAAGTGTGCATAATTCGCATGAATATTCATGAATGCAGGCATAGAAAAAGCACCGATTAGGGTGCTTCTACAATTACTTTTTGATATTCTCAAACACATAAACAGTATACTCGAAGGTGCCATTGTCATACTGTGGCGTACTGCTGACCAGCTTCCAGCCTTGTCGATACTGTTCATTCAAAAAAAACTGGAGTTCGTCTTGGTTGTTAGGAAAAACCAAACCTTGTCGAGTCTCCACTTTATATTGCAGCGGTATATTTGCAAAACCCATTCTCTGTTCACCTCCCACAACCATAATTCGGCGTATGGAAGATAAATCCTGCAAGGTCATTCGACTAAATCAGCTAGGATCTGCTGCTTTCAAAACTCCATAAGGTCTAGAACGATAGATATCTACCGTTCTGAATGTCACGACGTCGTGGCATTTGAAACGCACGACATCGAGCGTTCTGAATCAGGGCATGTACCACGGAAAGTGCAGTTTTCGTTGCTGACTAAGAAATACCTTTAAGATCGGCAAGAGGCTGAAGCATGTGAAAGAGAACGACTTGGCTCATGGGCAATGGATGGCCTGGTTATCTGAAATAGATATGTCGCATCAAACGGCACAGAAATTCATTCAAGCTGTTGATTAATTTGGAAACCTCGCGACGTCGCGAGATATACAGGTCGGCAAAATATTCGAAATGCTCTCACTTCCCGAATCGGTAGACCGCTCGGATTTCGTTGATCAGGAACACATCGTCCCTTCAACTGGTGAATCCAAGAAGGTCGAAAGCATGACCGTCAAGGAGCTGCGGGAGGTCAAGAAGGCGCTCAAAGAGCCCACTGTAAAACGAGGATGTGGAATCTCTGGCCAAAAGAGGAGTTCGCTAAAGAAGTGCTCCGAGATGAGTTTCTGCCGCCGGGCGGCAAAAACCAACCGGAAGGTGGGAGTCCTGAAAAAACAGACTCTGAAGCTAAAGTTGCTGAGCGGCTGAGAGTCCCCCCGCAGACGATCAACGAAGCAAAACAGCACTCACACTTCCCAGAGTTAGAAAAACACCCCATCATTACTGGCGGGGTGCGAACCATTAATATTTTCAACTCTAAAGGACTTTGATTTTAGTACTCAATGATCATTCCCAGTTCAACACTGCCAAAGTAAGCCGTTAATTATCGATTCCTTCATAAGATAGTTTGTATGTAATTAAACAGGGGCACTACTGAATAATGTTCGTATGAATCAGTTATCTTCAAAATCGAATTCCTGTTGTCCTCCATATTTTTTCCTAAATAAAGTCATAAATCTTCCCCAACTACCAGAAACATTCATTAGAGTGATAACTGAAACTAACTGCTTTTCAAGATGCGAATTACCAATATCTAATGATAAATGCTGATGATGTCTATTTTTTCTATTTCCTTTCTCATTAGGAGGATTCACTTGTTTTAGCTCTTCCAATACACCGGACGGTAATTGCTCATAGACTAATTGATTTGTCCACTTTCCTATAATCCCAGGACGACTGATACTTCCGGGATCATAAGCCCAGCCATTTAATCTAAAAATCTCTTTATAAAATTCATCTGGGAATCTTTTAGTCCATGGCAATAGTTCTTCGCTAATATATGCCTTTAATATCTTCTGGAGTTCATTTCTTTCTCTAACATCTTGGTAACCAGTTGCTTCATCTATTAAGGCCAGTATTCCTATTTTCGCCAAGCTTCGGACAAGTATATCACTGACAATAGCAATTGGTTCCTGCTGCTTTGTTAGTTTTTTCTGGTCCCTTGCTTCCAAATATACATTGCACATAAGAGGTATTATCTGAGCGCGATACCCTTGAAATACCTTTTTCCCATTCATATAACTAACTGGTTTAAGAAATTCTTTTAATTCATCGTTGATAAAAGGAACAAGGTTATTCGCATCAATAAAGCTTGGCAAATCCGGCATATCTGCTACGCGCACTTCATCCTTTAATCTGCCTCGCTTAGTTCTGCCAAATGCTCTGAAAACTGCAGCTATTGAAATGATTCGTGTACCATCTTCAAGAACGGCGCAACTTAATTTTTTATCAGCTATGTTTAGAACACCTTTATGTGTTGCCTTCAATATAACTTCATTGTCCAAATTAACCCCTCCTCTTTCTGCTGTGTAATATTATTTATTATTCTACAATTTATCTCAAAATCCTCCACTAAAACCAAAAAGCTACCAACCAAAGCCAGAGTGCATAATCCCAATCATTTATAGGGAATTACTGTTTCTCCGCACTGTTTATGTACAAATACCCTACCCACTATCCAGAAATTGATTTTCGTGATGATATAGTTAAGAATCTCGGTTCAGAATTGATGCGGTGTTCATACTACCAATATATAAGGAAAGGAGCCCTAACGGTCAAAGGCTCCTTCGTTTTCTTAATCCCAATTAACAGCAGTTACAATCGCATCTATCCGTTCCCGGTCCGACATATAAGGTTGACGCTGATTATTTCGATCCCGGGCCTGCGGCATATTCCCATTCCGCCTAGCTATAAGCCTGTGTGCTTCTTCAATCATTACAGCTGAATCGATTTCTGCGGCCTCTTCATCAGTAAGATGATAATTCCCTTTGATTGTTTCCAACGCTGCATGTCCCGCGACCTGCCCGCTCTTAATTGCTGCATCAATGATATGGCCGTTACGAGATGTCCGGATGCTCTCCAGGTCCTTAATTCGTTGTTCTTCCGTGTATTTGCTCATAAATGAATCTCCTTCTGTTAATTTAGGATCGACCGAGTTCATGATATTTGGAACTTGGGAGCGGATGTTTAAAATATCTGAAAGATCACGGCCAGAAGCTAACGCGTCCCTAATGATGAAATCTAAAATTATTGATTTAGGGATTTTCTCTAAATAATCCTTCAACTCAATTTGAATCTTTTCGTGCTGACTTTTGTTCATGTGGTTTCCCCCTCGATTGTTTACCTTGTATCCTGGTATAGGTCATGTGGATAAGCTCACCCTCGCTTTCTGCTGATTCCAACCTTTCATACGCTTGTCAAAATCGTCATGTCCAGCCTTAACAGCCATATCAACCGTAGCTTTGTCAGCATTCCCTTCGATAATGATGGTTGGGTTATAGTTGATCACCATTTTACTGTTGTCGGTGTTTGCATTTCCGCCGCCCATACTCCGGTTAGCCGCCTGTAGAAGCCCCTGTGATCTCGCTGAATTATTTTCTGGGATGATCCACTCCGGCGAACGACCTTCACCAACCCAAGCCAGTTCTGGACTGTCCACATAACCACCAGTCGCATAGCCGCCGAGTTTTGGAATTTCCGGTATGCTTACCCCAAATGTATCCCCGCCGATCCCAGGGACCCAATCAGGCACGTCAAAACTCACTTTGTTAATGCCCCGAATAGCTGTATTGATAGCGTCAATAGCTACGTTAATCGGAAAGGTTAGGATTGCTCCAAGGCCGTCAAATATGCCTGAGAAGATATCCTTAATACCTTGCCATGCCTTGCTCCAGTTTCCCGAAAATACACCAGTGACAAAGTCAATGATCCCGCCCAATGACTTCAGAAGCCCTTTTATGATGCCCCCTATCAAATCGACAGTGTTCATTACGACATTTTTGATATTGGGCCATATAAAATTAAAGGCCGCAAATACAGCGTCCAAAACAGGCTTAACCACCGAGAACGCCCGGGTTATCGCTGTGCCGATTGATCCCAGCATTTCGCCTGCCTTACCTACCACAACCATAATCGGCGGCACTAATCCTGCTATCATCGACGCCACCCGTGGAAATACCTGAGTGGACAGGAATGTGAATATCTTGCTGATAATCGGCCAGAGCATGCTGGATAGATAGGTAATTATAGGGATAATCGACTTGTATATTGCCTGAAATCCTGTTACAGCCGCCCTCCCAATAGCTCCAAATATCGGCAGGAGTTTGGGAATAAGCGACATTACAGAACCAAACATTTTTTGAATCGAAGGCCAGAGCCCCACCAGATTGCCAATAAAGTCAGAAAAGTAGTCTTTGAGATTTCCAAAGATGTCTTTAAAGCCAGAGATAACTCCATTCATATCGCCACCCGTAATGCCAAACAATCCGGCTATATCAAGCTGTCCCGAGAACATTTTTTTCCCATTCTCAACAACTCCACTGATACTGCCAAAAATGCTTTTTACGGTATTTACAACCTGAGTAGCCGTGGAGAAGTCAAGGCCCATCCTGTCTAAAAAATTGATTGATGCCGCTGCGCCCTGATCACTGAATCCACTTGATATAATTTTGCTTATCACTCCAACGGTGTCAGAAACAGCATCCCCAACTTTACCGAACGCCCCCATAACAGCGGGCACCCAGTCTGTCATTTTGTCAGCAAGTCCTGAAAATATAGGTAATAGTTTTTTCGAGATTGGGAGGATCAGGCTGGTTTGCAACGTTCTGCCGATCCCGCCGAAGGCTTGACCAATTGTATTGTATTTGACCTTGCCGATCTCCTCCATCGTATTCTTTGTCATGTCGAACTGGCGCTTTGCCGAGGTCATTGCCTTAACTACTCGCGACTCAAGGTCCTCCGCTTGTGTTCCGAACAATTGGACGGACACCGCATTTGCGACAACTGGATTTTTGATCGCTTTTATCGCCTTCGCAGTCTTCAAGAAAGCCTCCTGTGCCGTCTTACCACCTTCATTAAATTCTTTAGTCATTTGAGCACCATTTAACCCGATTGCTTTGTATGCTTCGAGTGAGGTTTTCGACCCATCTTTAGTTCGGATACCAAATTCTTTAATTCCGTCTCCCACTTTATCCAGTGAAAATGCCCCAGCTTCCATACCTGCTGCGAAAGTGTCGAACATCTGGTTTGCAGAGAAACCTAATTTTGCAAAATAGACGCTATATTCATTGGCTGTGTCCAACAGGTCCATGCTCTTTGATAATGGACCAGAAGCCCCTTGAGCTAAAAGATTATATGCCTCTGTCGATGTAATGCCAAAGTTCTTCATCATCGTATCCGCAGCTTTAACAGATTCGGAGATATCTTCATTAAAGACATCGGCATACACCATAGCATTTTTGGTTGTAGACTCCAGATCAGATCCAGTGAGTTGAGTAACTTTACGGACGGCACTCATACTCTCCGCAACATCATAAAATCCTTCACCCATGTTTTGGTTATACAGGTTTTCCGCAATGGCGCTAAAACCCTTCATCTGTTCTGCAGAAGAGTTTGTACTCGCCTGCAATTGATTCATAGCCTCCTGATATTCTTCTGAAAAGGAGAAAACGGCGTGCCCAGCGAGGGCTAACCCACCAACAACTGCAACACCGGCACCACCAGCAAGAGCAGCTCCGTCTAAAGCCCATGCCCCAGAACTGTCTCCGCCCCCAGCCTCTCCACCGCCGCCGCCAGAATCACCAGGCTGCGGTCTTTGAATGTCATTGATCTCCCGCATGCGCCGCTCAAGATCCTGCATGTCGCGGGTATAGCGCTGCAAGTCATTACCGAACATGTTGGAGGGCATCCGAATGCGAGCGATCTCCTGAAGGTTACGGCTCAACTGCTGCGACTCCTTGACAGCCTCTTTGAGCTCCTTGACGGTCTCCGTAAATATGCCATCAATCCGCGGAATGCGGCGCAGTTGATCAAACTCACGCTCTACTGCCTGCAAACCTTCCCGCAGGGGACGTACCATATCGCCTGAGATACGGATTCCTTCGATCGCACGCGCAGTGGTTTCCAGATTGTTGAGATTATCCATCACCTTTCGCATGGAACCTGTATACGAACTCTCAAGCTTTGCTTTTAGCTCAAATGCTATTTGGTATTCTTTACCTGACATAAATGTTCACCTCTTTTCATTTTGATATTACAAATATTTTTATTAGCATCACCCCCTTCATAGGAAATTCCTATAATTAATAAACCCATCCTATTTTCAACCTCAGATGCTGCTCATAGGAATTGGTTTCAAGGCCTCGACAAAGACCTTCACTGAAATTTGATCATCCTGCGGCAGCGACCTGAAATACGCCAGATCGGAATCTGAAATCATCCTACGCACCTTACGGCGGCTTAACGCATCGCCTAAAATCTTAGCGGTAATCAATATTCCGTACTGCTGGGCCAAGTGCTCCATGTTAAGGGCAGCAGCAATACGATTCTTGGACAGCTCCTCCAGCGAAGCCATAATTGATATAATTTCACCTCTGGCCGGTATCTGCTGACGGAATATATTGGCTCCTTCGAAGGCTACTTGATTCCGTAACTGGATACACTGCTGCAACTGAACAAAATTTAGGGCCAGTATTTCCGGCAGCTCCCGCTCAACGAGCTTCTGTGCCTTGGCATTGTTCAGCCCGGATATTTTCTTGATGAGTTGCGCATTCCTGTACTCTGAATATTCAGTCAAAAGTTGAATTTGGTTTGTGAGAGGAATAGTGTTCAAAGAACCGCTCCTTTCTGCCGGTTACTTCCTGCTAATAGCGAGTATGCCACTTCCGCTTTTTTCGATCAGGCAGAAGATGGCATTTTAAAGTCATTATTTGAAGAAAAATCATGCAGTTTCGTAATTCTAGTCTTCCGAAATGGAAACGGAAGTGAATTTTCAAATAAAAATCTGCACGTTTTTCGGGCTCACGCGCACCCGCATTCTTTCTGAAGCCCTGGGAGGACCCAAAATCATCAGCGGGCGTCGTGATCCAACTGGTTTTGCTTATCCCTTATTGGTCCGCTTCTTCCCTCGAGTCATGACCGCAGCTCCACGAAACAGGTATGCCTTGCCCTGCTTCACATGGTTCTTGGCCTTCCACTGCTGGAACTGCTGTATATCCCGGAGCATTGCTGCCGTGGTAGTTGCCACATTGTTCATTCCTTTCAGATTTAGAAATAGAGTACAATCTATGAGCACCGCGCCAATATGATTTCGGTTATATATCTTATTTGAAATATCTATCTAAACTGTCACCTGACAACCAAGAATTTATAAAGCTCTTTTTCTCGTAGTCTTTAAGCGATTTAGACCTTGGATCAATATAAATAAGATAAGAGGAGTACTCCAATTGTTCTGTGACAGCTCTGCTGAATATAAGCTCATTGTTAATTTCACTGATCTGTTTCTCAATTTCCTTAATTTCCGACTCCAAGTCCTTCCGTTTAGAAACAATTTCATCGGTCCAGCGAATTCTTTCTTCCTCAGCTTTATTAGCAGCATCCCGAATCTTATCCAAGTCCTTAACAAATAAATTTCGAGAAGTTCCTATTTGAGTTTCATACCCAGCAATTGAGTCCTGGATCTCTTCAAGGTCAAGCCGAAGTTTACGATTTTCTTTTTTGAATTTCTCTAATCCATTGGTATCCTCATTCATTTCTGCCTCAATCATTTTGTCAGCATTGTCCTTAATTTTCCCTTTAATGACCTCGACTTTCTCCTGAAGTCCATCAATATTGCTTTGGATCAAGACTTCCCGCTTATCAACTTTATCTTTAAACTCCTGCATCAATTCTTTCCAATCTTTGTTTTTGAACATGCTTAATCTCTCCCTGTTCGTTTATAGTTAGCTGGTCACTTCCGACTTGCTACATTTACCCTCACTTGGTACTAGAGCTTGTAATTCATACTGAAAATCACACGAAATACAGCTAAGAATCGATGTGGGCGGTCTCGCCCTTTCCACTAGACTGATTTTGCACACAGACTTATTCCTCCTAACAATAATTGAATAGAATTTAATAGTTGCAACCTATAAGTGAAATGCAGTATAATTGCCTCATTGGGAAACAATTACATAAGCTACATACTTAACGTCTCCTGTGTTGGCGCACTGGAGGCGTTCTTCGTTTCGGCTTCCCTGCTCTTTCTGATCTCTTCAACGAAATTCTCAAGCTCTGTTGTATCACGACCCATTTGCTTCAAGACTACGATTAGGTCATCAATTTCAAATGTCTTCTTCTCCACAATGCTTACCTCCATTCTCGCCGCCAGCAGGTCAGTTGCTTTACCTGGAAAAATGTGATCCATCGAAACGCCGTAAAATATGCAAAGGCGACCTAATGCAAACGCGTCAACTCTCCCGCAGTCAATCTCCCATCTCTTCAATGTCCGCTCTGTGATGCCTGCAGCTACAGCTGCTTCCTTCGTTGATCGCTTTACATTCTCACGTGCTTCTCGCAAGGTAATCATATGCCGGCCTTTTGACACGGCACATTGAGCTAAATACTTGGAATGATACGCCCGGGTGGAATTCCGATTCAATGTAATGGTATTATCCATAGCGTTTCCCCCAATCTTATTTATTCAGCCTTTCCGACAGTGATGATGTACTGTCCTTTACCTGAACTGTTTACATTCTTGACTGCACATCCGCCTCCAACGAGTGTTTGAATGAATCTGTCCAGATCATCAAGGAAATCGACATGATCGCGGTCCAGTTCAAACACCTTCTCACCCTGCCGTTCCACCGTTAACATATCTCTCAAGCGAACAAATGCATTTTTAAGAGAATAAACAAGCTCGTTGTACAGTTCTCTGTCAGTCTCCACCGCCTCACATAATACCCAGCCAGCAATAGGAGCGATGTAATCGACAACATCGGTCCATTGCGCATCTGGCGCGGCTGCTGCGCTTAGTGTCTCCTCCAGTTCATTTGCCATCAAATGAGCGGAGATGCGGTCTTGGACGGTATCTTCCAAGTACTGCTTGAAAGGAATCAGCCTTCCACCCTCTGTGATTTGCCATTGCATTTCAATCATGCTTTTACGTTGCTCCATCGTTCTCTATCTCCTTCGATTTTGAGTTAAGTTTTGCATGTTACGAAAGCTGAAATTCGAACAGATACCATAGAAGCCTACCTTCTGTACTCCCCCCGCTTAATGTTGCGAATTATGACGTTGTACTGACGGGCATTATGCCGCCAGCGGTAAGCCAGCTCCTCCATTGACAAGTTCAACACCTCCTTTCAGGAACAGCCCTTTACTAGAATTTCCTGATTTCCATCTCCCCAGCTAGCTTAGTGAGTGCCCTCAGCCGATGCTTCTTGTATGAACCTGGGCTCATCCCCAAGTCTTTATAGATTGCCTGGTGACTGGTGTAGTCGGATTCTCGCGCCAAGTATTTGCGGGTAATGATCTCTGCTTCTGTCATCTCCAACTTCTGCACTGCTTGCTGCAGCTCTTCCAGTCCTTTGAGCTTCATTTCCATATTGATGTGAATACCGGCTTTGTATAAGAATTTCACAATTTGCTCTTCGTCCTGCTTTGACATGACTACTCTTTGTTTCAAGCTTCCGCGCCTCCGATCGTTAGAATATGTCCTGCAGCCCTTCAACCTCTATGTTCAGTGATAAGACCAGCATTGCCATTGCCCTGTTCTTCACTTTGTAGTAAGTAACCTCACTGAGGGGCGGATCTAGGAGTTGATTGAACACTACGTAATCAAAGATTGTTTCTCTTTGCATGTAGCGATCCGTAATGATCTGCCTTTCTCTTCGCGGCAGCCTGCTAACCGCCAACTCAATCCATTCACAGAACTGGCGGCGGCGCTCACGCTCATCGACGTTGTACGTTGCTATATTTCCCGTCTGATCACTTACAGCGCCAGTGAATTCTTTGGGCGTATCTGACAATGCGGCAGTAAGGGAGGCTTCTCTCTCCTGGAAAGTGATGAATTTCCACATCCGATATCGCTCAAGCTCAGTTTCAACCTTGGCTCTGATCTCATGCTTTACACATGCCGGCAGATTATCTAATATCTTCACTTCTGATCACCCTTTGTGATATAGTTTGTGGGTGATAATACGACTCTTGCTCTCCCGCTGCGGAGAGCTTTTTTTTGTTTTGAGGTGACTCATTACCATTTATCAAACCCTGTATATGGAATTTCAAATCGCCTCATAAACGATGGAATGAAGGCTAAGAAGCTACCATTGTTACCCTCAGGCAGATGTTCAAAGTGATCTCTCACCTGTTCCCTGAACTCCTCAGCAGTCACTTCCCATTCCTGTAGCGATTCAATATGATGCATGATGTGTAAAAGTTGTTGCTCTGTTACCTGAGGGTGCTCCTTTTTCATCGCTCTTCTGAATTCAGAATTATAAATGTTTAGAAAAACATGATCGTCGATTGGAAAATCGATGTATCTTTTAATATCTTTTTTCTTTTCTTTTCTTTCCTTTACTTTACTTTGTGGCATTACTACCCCCGTTTTCTCCGTGGAATTCTCTGGGGAAAACTTATGGCCCCTCTTCCCCATCATTCGAATTATCGCCCCCCTTGTCTTTCTTCTTTCTCCAACGGTCCCGGAGCTGCTGAACTTCTTGCGATCTCTTACGTATTCCATTGCTGGTAATAACCATTCGCTGTTCATAGGCTTGCCGATCAAAGAGCTCAATATCGAACGCGGCATCCATCATTTGATTGAACCTTTTCTCGTCAACCATTAACTTGCCGATTATGGAAGCTTTAAACACCTTCTTTGATAGATCCAGCTCCGGCACACTTGATCGGTAAATACGTTCCAGCATTATAAAATAAAATGCGTAACCGTCATTCCCGAACATTGCCCGCATGGCTTCAATCTTCTCATCATTTACCGCATCCGTATCATGAGAGAAGTAATCCATACCTTCTTTTCTAGGCCGCGCCACATCACCACCATCCCTCTTATCTTCACGCATTGTCCCATGTGGAGTTATATCAGTATGCCGCCGCTCCTACCAGCAGGCTTAGCAGTTCGTAATTCTTAATACGGCCGGACAGGTAATCCTCCAATGTGAGCCAAAGCGTATTCGCCCGCGCCGGATCAATACCGTTAAGTTCAAACAGGGCGTTACCTATCTTCTCGTACAGGTCGGCCATCAGCTCAAGCTGGATACCAACTCGCTCCATCTCGACGCGCTTGGCAGTCAGAGTCCCTAGCAGCTCCAGCAGGCGTAGGCTTATGAATCGCTGCCCTGCCCTGCTCATTGCGCCGCCTTCTGCTTGGCATCCAACCATTCGAAAAAGGAATCTCTATAAACCAGCTTCCGGCCATTCAACTGCAGCAATGGGAATCCTGGACTGGCGAACAGTTCGTAGGTAGTGGATTTTGCTACACCGAGAATCTCCGTAACATGTTTTGCTTGAAGGACAATAGGAAAATCTTTGCGTTCCATGTTATATCACTTCCTAATATGAGTTATGAGTGCTAGTTTACAACGTTATCGTCGCGTTTTTGGTTATAATGCTTCAAACGCAATGAAGCGGCTTGCTTTTGTTCGTCGGTCATTTTTGACACCATCTCTTGTGCGAATCTGACTTGGTTAGACTTGAGCAACCATTTAGCTGCGGTTACACGGTCGCCGTCTTTTTCTTCCCAAATTGGTTGAGCTATTTTGCGAAGCTTGGTCATATGAGTTGGAACACAGGTATAAACGGTCCAGGTACCAGCGATGTAGTCATAGACACATGTCGTTTCCCTTTCTTCCGCTGAATACTGCATTAATTCATCCTCCTATCTTTATTTTGCCTGTCGAACGTCGCGAATTAGCAGCTAACCCCTGATAACTGACTTATCACAAGGGGCGGAACAGCCATTATCCAAAACGCGACCGCAACGCCTCAATTACGAGCCGCTTATTAAATTCGTCCAGATAGTCCATATCGGAAAGGTTCACCTTTGCCAGCCGCTCATTGAACAAGTGCAGCGCCAGGTTGAGCATAAATTTCTCCGATTGGCTCCACGGCCGGGACAGCCGCTTAAGCGCTGCGGAATCGACCGTACCTTCTTCCATATCAAAGTATTGAGTGGTCAGGTACCGCTGCAGCAGGCAGTGCTGGGTGAACAGGTGATTTAATGCGCGCCAGTAGCGATCCGTGAGCAGATGTGCCGGGATCTGGACGGCAGCGGGCTTGGCTGGTGTTGTCATGATCGTTTGTCTCCTTCTAAATCTGTATTTGCCGATTATCTAAGCACGGAATAGCGGCCGGGAGCCTCGGGGTGTGCTTACACTCGGGTGGTGCGGGGAATGATGAATTGTGTGATGGTGCTGGTTACTTGGCTGCTTGCTGCGGCGTTTTGACAATCTCGAATAATTCTGACCAGTCGCATTCAAGTACTTCACAAATGCGCTTAGCCGTACGTGGTGATGGGCTGCGATCCCCGTTCGTGATTTGGGTAGTCATCGGACCAGACATGCCAATCTCTCTGCCAAACTCTGTTTTGTAAAACCCTTTAATCATGATGAGTTCATTTAATTGTGCTGGATCTTTTACTCTAATTTTCATTTCTCCACCTCCTAATGTTGCAACCTGTGGAATTAATATAGCTCATTTTTGCGCTTGTTGCAACATTTATTTTATTAATTGCGCATTTAGTGCAATTCATTGTATAATCGCTTCAAATATTAGTTTAAAAGGACGTGTTTAAAATCGCTGAATCATTCGGTCAATATTTACGAAGTCTTCGAAAGAAAAAAGGCCTTACACTTAAAGAATTAGGTAAAGAAATCGGATTGTCATATTCTTATTTATCTCAACTTGAAAGAGGAGAAAGAGGTGTTCAGGGTGTTCCGTCTCCGGATATCTTAAAACTTCTATACAAACCATTAGGAGCAGATTTAATTGAAATGATGGAAGAGGCTGGACACCTCCCCAAAAGGTCAGAGGATGAAACTGAGACTGCAAAAGAGGAGCAAAACACTTATTTGGAAGAGTACATAAACTGGATATACAAAAGTGCCTTAGTAAATCCTGACGATTCTATACCCCAACAAATTAGAGAAGTTATAGAAAAACACATTGAACTTTCGGAGGACGATAATAAACTCAGCATTATTACAAAAATTAAAAACTTAAATGACTCAATAGCCAAGAGTGATCTTGCAAGCGACATTTGGATGACTGCCCATGAATTATCTGAGGATGAATTAGAGTATATTCTATCCACAAACGATGACCTAACATATAAAAGGATTCCTCTATCCAAGAATGATCGGAAGTTAATTACCCTTTTTCTTGATGCACTAACTGACGGACGAGTTGCCCCAAATAAATCCGAATAACCATCAGAACCCCGCACCCAGCAAGGGATTGAGGACAATAAAAACCAGCAGGATTTTCCCGAGCAGCCAGCACAGCAACCAATGAAAGAAAAAGGTTACAAAGAAGGAGGTATACAAGATAAAGGAGCTGATCCCACGAAGAAAGAGAAGCACTTCAATATACGGGAGATTAACGGAACAAAGCCTCTCAATGAGTGGATGGAACGAGGGATTCAAGATCTAGCAAAGCGCGAGTATGGAATGAACATCACAGTGAAAATCACGGAAATAATTAAGCGCCGCCCAATAATTGACCTTGAGAAGTGAATTGTTCCCTACAATCAGCCTGTTCCATCACTACGATATACTAATACGCCTCACGAGACGCTTTGCAAGCCCTGTACAGCCGTCCTTACATAGAGCATAGGTAAAATTACACATAAACCGCGCCCTCTATATTTACCTATCATCGAGAAATTAATAAAGGAGCTCAGTCATGAATGCAGAACACAACCAGGAAAAGTTCAATTTTTCAGAAGACAAAGAGTACTTTAATTTTCACTTCTCAGGAAATCACGGTGAAATTATTGCATCACTCCCAAAAAGTGAAGAGCAGAAAGCCTATGAAAAGAAAATGGCACTACTTAAAGAAATCAAAGACTCTAAATTTCCGCCACTAGATACCGACTTGGCTTATGTAATTGCAATGTGTGATGTGAATTATGAAGGCATTCGTTTAACGGAAGAAGAGAAACAACAGTTGCAACAACTCTTAAAAGGGATGGTCAAGGATCGACTGCCGATACAATAAATCCGGAGGGGATTAGTTCTGTGAAGAAACGTTTCAAAGTTGAATTTGTCAATGTTGCTACACCAGAGCAGTCTGCAGCCATCGTGAAGAATTTAGTACGGGATGAAATGATGAAGGTCTATCGTAAGCATGGAGTAATCGCAACCAATCTTGATGAAGTGCTTTACAAGCACATCAACGCAGAGCCGGCCGATGAGCAGTGAAGCTACAAGCAGTTCACCCGCTGCCGATTTACTGTTTGCTGCCCTGCAGGAGCTGAAGGAAATGAAAATCGAGGTGACGGTGAATATAAGACCTCGAGGAGAGCCTGTGGCTGTTCCTACACCGGAAGGATCGTCGCGGTACGATATTACGAGAACGGAGAATCTTCTGCCGCCGGTACTCTCCCCTGCTGATATTCAAAAGTTTTTAGGCATTGGAGAGAACCAGGTGTACCTCTTATTAAATTCAGGAGTTTTCCACGCTGCCCGGGTTGGACGACGGTTGTTTGTATCACGAGCCGTATTCATTGAATGGCTGGAAGGGCGATCAGAAGACAGGGAGGTAAAGCGAAGCAAATAAGGTGATGGTCCAAAATTGGACCGTGAGATTGAAAAATAGGAAATGATAATAGTTCACTGTAATTACGTTTCTTATTTTATTCAGGCATAGAAAAAGCACCGGTTAGGGGCTCACACATGGCGCTTTATAATACTCAGTTGTATCGGATTTCCACTATCATTAAACTTCATTTTAGCCTGCTTTTCTCCTACAGACTCAATGACTTCTTCGGCAAGAACACCTTTAAAAGATAATTCTGGAATGCTAACATAACCGCCACCATCGATGACTACTTGCATGGAGTTATGATTCCCATATCCCGACTGCTCAGGCTCATGTCTTGTAATGACCAAGTCAAAGATTTGATTTTCACCAATGAATTCGACCATTTCTTGCACTTTAGATTTAGTGGGCTGAGTTTTCCCGATGGCTTCACTTGTTCTGTCCCTTTGGGTAGCAATTGCTTTTTGCTGACCGGTCAAGTGCTGTCTATCAAACCTAAATGACATGAATATTCACCTCCCACACCATAATTCGGCATATGGGGGATAAATCCTGCATTAAGGAGCTATGAACCATGACAAATACGAGAAAGACCAGAAAGCGCCCTGAAATTGAAATCGAATTTGTTCCCGTAGAAGGTGATCCCATCCAAGCCATTGCAGACGCATTAGAACCGGTATTAATACGTGTGCTTAGAAAACATGATGCATATTTGAAAATGCCTTTGGTTGATTTTTTACGTATGCATGCAAGGCTGCAGCCGGCTAAAGATCTAGAATGAGTTTTCGGCACTAGGCGCTGAAAACTAAGCGAAATGAGTTTTTGCTACCGAGCAGCAAAAACTCTAAGGATGCAGTCAAGGGTATTTACTGCCCGGCAGTGAAAACTCTGCAATGCTCTGTAAGGATCTTTAGTAGTTCTGTTCACGCGGTGAACAAAACAGGAGTTCCGTGCGAAGCTGGTACAAAATCGCCAAGATGGCGAGGAACGTTTCCGTCATGCGGTGACGGAAAGCCTGGATCTTACTTGGACATAGTTTTCACCAACGGTTGGTAAAATGGTTTTGTCCGCCCGGCGTACGAAACTCTCTTTATGGTCGCTTGACGACTGAAAATAATTTTCCACCGAGCTTCGGTGAACAGTCGGTCCGGCTTCTGATGTTTTTGCTGAAGCTCGGCATTAACTACAATATTGAATCGACTTCATTGCCGGGTAATGAAAATAGGGGTATCAGTGCTTCCAAGTGAATCTTTATTTTCTTCACCGCGTGAAGAAAAATGTTCACACAGTTTCAATTTTGTGCGAAGCTCGCACAAAACCTAATATTCCCTTGTGGTGATGGGTTTTGCGTGCCCTGCACGCGAAAGCACCTTCTATCGCAATGGAAAAAATAGCTCATGCAGAACGCCTAATCGTGTTACTCTATTATCTATTATCCCTTAAGGAGCTGAAATATTATGACGAACAAGCCAACTAATGAACACGAAACCCCGTTTGAACAAGCACGCCAGGAAGATGAGAACGGCAATGAATACTGGTCTGCCCGAGATCTTCAATTGATTTTGGAATACCTCAATTTCCGGAATTTTGAATCCACAATTGAGAAAGCAAAGATAGCATGTAGGAATAGTGGTCAGCTAGAAGATGACCATTTTGCTCAGGTGCGCAAAATGGTTCAAATCGGTTCAGGAGCTATGCGCCCGTTGAAAGACTATCGCTTATCCCGCTACGCCTGCTACCTCATCATACAGAACGCCGACCCCTCCAAGGAGATTGTTGCCCTGGGTCAAACATACTTTGCCGTCCAGACCCGGAAACAGGAAGTCTTTGAGCAAGCCACAGAAGAGCAGCGGCGTGTTATGCTGCGGGATGAGCTGCGCAAGCATAATACCCAACTGGCAGATGCAGCGTATCAGGCTGGCGTGCTCACCACAGTCGATTTCGCCGTGTTCCAGAATCACGGGTATAAAGGGTTATATGGCGGACTGGACGCTAAGGGCATCCACAGCCGCAAAGGCCTCAAAAAATCGCAGAAGATTCTTGATCACATGGGCAGCACCGAACTGGCAGCCAACCTCTTCCGGGCAACACAAGCCGAAGACAAAATACGCCGGGAGGATATCCAGGGTAAAGATAACGCTAACCGCGCTCATTATGATGTCGGGGCCAAGGTGCGGCAAACCATTAAGGAATTAGGCGGAACCATGCCGGAGAACCTGCCGGTGCACGAAGATGTTAAGAAGGTTGAGCGGAAGCTTCAGAAGGGAAACACGCTTCTTCCTGAAGGCGAATAGAGACAGCATGCGTGTTTGCGACACACTCTTGAGGATAGTTTCCCCCAAACACGCATTTTAAGCCGTAATTTGTGACGTTATAGTCAGGAATTACAACCTGACTACGCAGAGAGGTACAAATACACTCCTCAACTACAAACGTTCTGAAATGTACAGTTCTATCGCTCAATACGGAACGATCACAAGGAGGCTCATAACATGGCAGGCTACTACAGAAAGCGCGGCTGCAAATGCGAAGAAGGAAAGAAATGCACCTGTGGGGCTACCTGGTCCTTCACACTGGACATCGGGCGCGATCCAGTTACCAATAAGCGGAAGCAAAAGGAAGTCGGCGGCTTCAAGACCAAGCGGGAGGCGATCAAGGCCTGCGCGGAGCTTATGACCGAATACGAGCGTGGGAGCTATGTTGATGAAAAGAATACCCTGTTTAAGGATTTCGTTAAGACGTGGCTTGAGATTTACGGCCCTACTGTAAAGGTCAGCTCACTCCGGGTGCGGAAACATGAATCTGATAAGCTGATGAAATATTTCGGCAATCTTAAACTGCGGGACATCACCAAGAAGAAGTATCAAGCAGCCCTCACCGCCTTGAAGAAAGAAGGCTTAGGTGATAACACCGTCTCCGGCGTACACACCACCGGCCGGATGATCTTCACTAAGGCTATGGAGTTGGATGAGATTAAGACGAACCCGACATTATATGCCAAGGTGCCGCGCGTCCGGAAGACACTGGAGGAAGTCGAACAAGAGGAATCAGCCATCAAGTACCTGGAGAAGGAGCAGCTTGCCAAATTCTTGCAGACGGCAAAGGAACAGGGGCTGGAGCAGGATTACCCGATCTTCTTGACACTGGCCTACAGTGGGATGCGCGCCGGGGAATTATGTGCGCTTCGCTGGTCGGATCTCGATGAGAAAGAGCATAGCGTCAACATCAGCAGAACCTATTACAACCCCACGAATAGGACCAGAGAATATGAGCTGCTTACCCCGAAGACCAAGAGCTCGAAACGGACCATTGATCTGGATAAGCTTGTAATTGATGAATTGAAGAAGCACCGCGCGAAGCAGAATACAATCAAAATGGAATACCGAAAGATCTACCACGATGGAGATTTCATATTCGCCAAGACGGATGTACTGAATGTCGGCTACCCGGAGTTCATCAAGACTATAGAGAACCGCATGAGGCGGCTGCTGAAGCTGGCCGGTTTGAATGAGAAGCTGACTCCCCATTCCCTGCGCCACACGCATACATCCCTAATGGCAGAGGCTGGCGTAGGGTTGACGGAGATTATGGAACGGCTGGGTCATAAGGACGACGACACCACCCGCAGCGTATACCTACATGTAACCAAGACCATGAAAAAAGAAGCTTCCCACAAGTTCAGTGAACTCATGAGAAGCCTCTAATTATGTTACCCCGTGTGGGGAAAATGTGGGGAAATGACCTCCCCTAACAGCTAAACCCTTGTTATAGCAAGGGTTTTTCGCTGTCTTACATCATGCCGCCCATGCCACCCATACCGCCCATATCAGGCATGCCGCCTGCTTTTTCAGGCTCTGGCTTGTCAGCGATAACCGCTTCGGTGGTCAGGAACATTGCAGCTACGGACGCTGCGTTCTGCAGCGCATACCGGGTTACCTTCGCAGGGTCAACGATCCCTGCTTCGAACATGTTCACCCATTCATCGGTAGCAGCGTTGTAGCCGATGCCGATTTTTTCTTTTTTCAAGCGGTCCACGATAACGGAACCTTCTTGACCAGCGTTGGCAGCAATAGTGCGAACTGGCTCTTCCAGAGCGCGCAGTACGATGTTCACGCCAGTTTTTTCGTCGCCGCTTACTTCTACAGCAGCAACAGCATTATATACGTTCACAAGAGCTGTACCCCCACCGGATACGATACCTTCTTCAACCGCAGCGCGGGTTGCGTTCAGGGCGTCTTCGATGCGCAGCTTACGCTCTTTAAGCTCGGTTTCAGTTGCAGCGCCTACTTTGACAACGGCTACGCCGCCAGCAAGTTTAGCCAGACGCTCCTGCAGTTTTTCTTTGTCGAATTCGGAAGTGGTTTCTTCCAATTGGGAACGGATTTGGCTTACACGTGCATTGATGTCCGCTTTGTCGCCGCTTCCGTCTACGATTGTAGTGTTTTCTTTGGTTACGCGCACTTGACGGGCGTTACCAAGCTGGTCGATAGAAGTGCTTTTCAGGTCGAGTCCAAGCTTCTCAGTGATCACTTGGCCGCCTGTCAGAGCAGCGATATCCTGCAGCATAGCTTCACGGCGGTCGCCGAAGCCAGGAGCTTTAACAGCGACAGCGTTGAACGTTCCGCGCAGCTTGTTCACGATCAGCATGGCTTGAGCTTCGCCTTCGATGTCTTCAGCGATGATCACAAGCGGACGCGCCTGTTGAACGATCTTCTCAAGCAGTGGCAGGATTTCCTGTGTGCTGCTGATTTTCTTGTCAGTGATCAGGATGTACGGATTCTCCAGAACAGCTTCCATTTTGTCCGTATCAGTAATCATGTACGGGGAAATGTAGCCGCGGTCGAACTGCATGCCTTCTACCACTTCAAGCTCAGTCAGGAAGCCGCGGGATTCTTCAACGGTGATAACGCCGTCTTTGCCCACTTTTTCCATAGCTTCAGCAATCAGCTTGCCCACTTCTTCGTCAGCAGCAGAGATTGCAGCTACTTGAGCGATGGCTTGGGAATCTTCAATTGGTTTAGCGATGCTTTGCAGTTCAGTTACAGCAGCTTTAACCGCTTTGTCGATCCCTTTGCGGATAACCATTGGGTTAGCGCCTGCAGTTACATTCTTCAGACCTTCGCGGATCATGGCTTGAGCCAGAACAGTTGCAGTTGTAGTACCGTCACCGGCTACATCGTTGGTTTTGGTGGCTACTTCTTTAACGAGCTGTGCGCCCATGTTCTCGAATGCATCCTCAAGCTCGATTTCTTTGGCGATGGTTACACCGTCGTTAGTGATCAGCGGGCTGCCGAATTTCTTCTCCAGCACCACGTTGCGGCCTTTTGGTCCAAGTGTAACTTTTACGGCGTTCGCCAAAGCATCTACCCCGCGCAGCATTGCGCGGCGGGCATCTTCACTGAATTTAATTTCTTTTGCCATTGTGTAATTAACCTCCTAAAAGTTTTGTTAGCGTTACTTCCTGAGTGACTTCGTTCAAAACTCACTTCGAAAGCATCAGCCAATTTTGTATAAGTATGTTCGTTATCACTTATGAACGGCTCTCCGATTAGTCGAGAATCGCGTGGATGTCGCTTTCTTTCATAATCAAATATTCTTTGCCTTCGTATTTGATTTCAGTTCCGGCATATTTTGAGAACAGCACACGGTCGCCTTCTTTAACTTCCAGCGGCACACGCACTCCGTCTTTCAGGGCACCGCTGCCTACAGCGATGATTTTACCTTCTTGCGGCTTCTCCTTGGAGGAGTCCGGAAGCACAATCCCGAAAGCAGTTGTTTGCTCTTGCTCGCTTGGTTCTACCAATACGCGTTCACCTAATGGTTTGATCATGAAAAAATAGCCTCCTTTGAATATGTTGTTTACCTTGAAAACATAATTTGGATACCGCAGATTGTTACGGCTTAGCAGCGTTAGCACTCAACACTCTGTAGTGCTAACAACAATTTTTATGATACTCAACTTGAAGCCGGATTTCAAGTCCTTTTGCGTAAAATCCTATTTGTTTTTGGGAAAAATCTGGTTTGCGCGCTTGTCCGCCCCATACTCTCTAACATTCTATCCACCCGAGGGCAAAATATGCCCTATTTGTCGGGCAGGGCTGCATCCTTCCTGTGAGCGCGCACATAATCCAGACTAGTCCTGATAAAAGCCTGGGACAGTGCCGGAATGCAGTCTTTGTTCCTCATTGCAAGCACAACCTCCTGGGATAATGGAGGCTGCAAAGGAATAATGGGCAGCTTGGCGCTCATCCGGGTTATATAGAATTTGGGCAGGATGGAAATGCCAAAGTTTTCTTGAACCATGGCCTGAATCGTATTGATGTCCTTGACCTCAATCGTCACATTGAAGCAAGAATTATGCGATACCAGCAGCTTCTGCAAATCCTTATCTCCCGGCATAATAAAGCAGCGATCTCCCAACTGTTCGAAGCTTAAAGCTGCCTCTCCCCCCAGCCCATGCTTCTCCGGCAGAACCACGACCATGTCATCTTTGATTAGAGGCACTGTGGACAATGATGCAGACGGAAACATAGTGATGCCAATATCTATGATGCCATCGGAGATCCAGTTGTTGATTTCCTCCGATTCCCCTTCGAATATGACAAGCTCTACCCTGGGAAAAGATTGTTTGAACGCAGCAGACAGCCCCGGTACAAAGCGGCAGGCAATATCAGGCGTGGCGCCAATCCGCAGGGTTCCCGTCTGCAGCTCCCCGGCAAGCGCGGCCTCCTCTTTCATAAGCTGAATGGTATGTAGGATCAGACCTGCATGCTTCAGCATGGCTTCCCCGTCCCGGGTCAGGACAATCCCCTGGTGGCTGCGGTGGAATAGGACGATTCCAAGCTCTTTTTCGAGACTTCGAATCATCTGTGATACGGCAGATTGGGTAAAAGCAAGAATTTCGGCTGCCTTGGTGAAGCTCTTGGACTCCGCTGCGGCAGCGAATACCTGCAATTGAAGTAATGTCACTTAGTCTCTCCTTCCGGCAAGAATCGAGCACGCCTAACTATTAGTAAATACTAATCACGGTATTATAAACCTTAATTTTACGATCTAAAAAAGGGTCAGTATACTCCAATTGTGCTCACCGCACCAGGAAGGAGTTCACCCAATGAAAAAACGCCCAACAGTCCAGGGCTTTCTCCGAAGCTATGAGCCTGCAGTATGGATTCAATTTACCGGAACTGTGCTAAGCTCACTGACGATGTTCATGATCCGACCGTTCTTAGTCCTATATCTCCATGACCAAATGGGTGGTGCTATCCTGCTGCCTATTCTGATTACTACTCTACAGCCTCTGTGTGGAATAGCTGCTGGAATGTACGGAGGCAATCTCAGCGACCGTTACGGACGCAAGCCGGTCATGATTGTCTCCTTACTGCTGCAGACCGTATCTATGGCCGGTTATGCCATCGCAGAAGGAGTGGTCTTCTTCGCCTTGGCTTCGATGCTGAACGGCATTGGCTCCGCTCTGTTCCAACCCGCCGCAAATGCCCAGATTTCCGATATCGTGAAGCCGGAGCAGCGGGCGGAGGTTTATGCACTGCTTCACATGGCGCTTAATTTCGGCGCTGCGCTTGGACCTGCTCTGGGACTGATGCTGTTCAATTGGAACATTCATGTCGTCTTCTGGCTTGCCGCCCTATTTCTGGCCTTGTATACCTTGTTACTGTGGAGCAAGCTAGGAACGGTACCGCCTCCAGCTTCAACGGGCATAGACTCCGCAGCAACACTCCTGTCCTCCTTCAGAAGTCCGGAGTTTAGGGTTATTCTGCTACTGACACTCTGCTATTTACCTCTTGGCTTTCTGTATGCACAGGTTGATTCCACACTACCTTTTCATTTACAGACCCATTTCGGCAATTATCAGGCGGTACTCACCCTTCTGCTCACCTTCAACGGAATTACCGTCATTCTGCTGCAATTGTGGATTGCCAGAGCGACTGCCCGTTTCACTGCCCGGCGGATGCTCAGCATCGCCTATCTGCTGTTTGCGGGAGTAACCCTGGGATATGGATTTGCACCTTCGCTGATTGTTTTATTGTTAACAGAACTAATGTTCTCTACAGGTGAAATGCTGCATGGACCACATATCCAGAAGGCCATCTCCGAGCTTGCGCCTGTGGAAGCACGTGGATACTCTTTTGCCCTTTTCGGCCTGGGACCGCAGGTCTCCAGGGCACTGGGACCGCTGATGGGCGGACTGCTGCTGGACCTATGGGGAGGTGCCGTGCTTTTCCTTGTGCTGATGTCCGCTTTTCTGGTCGTAGGCAGAATTCAATCCAGACTGCTGCAACCGGCCGCGGCGGCGGAGCCCCCTTGCGTGGACAAGCTCCCTACCGGGACTACTCCGTCCTGATGTAACGCGCCTCCCGCTCATTGTCCAAGGCCAACTGCTTGCGGTAGACAAAAGCGGACAGAAACACGCTGAATTCATACAGAATCAGCAGGGGAATCGTCACCAGAAAATCCGAGATGAAATCGGGCGGTGTGATGACCACAGCGATAAAAACGAGCGCGAAATAAGCGTACCGGCGCATTTTACGCAACCGAAGCGGGTTGAGAATTCTCAGCTTAGTCAGAAACATAACAATCAGCGGCAGCTCAAACAGCAGTGCCAGCGGAATGACGAGACTGAACATGAAGCCGAAATACTGGGCAATGCCATAGGTTTCCTCAAGTCCCATGCCCCGGGTGATCGAGATGGTGAACGACAGCGCCATAGGGAACACAATATAATAGGCAAACGCAATGCCGAGTATAAAAAGAACGAACACATAAGGCACGTAACGCAGAGCGGCGCTCCGCTCAACCGGCCGCAGTCCGGGGCTGACGAATGCCCATAATTGATAGACAATAAACGGAACAGAGACCGTCAGAGATACCGCCATAGCGATTTTCATGTACATCCCGATGCCGTCCCAAAAGGAGAACGCATGCAGGACGAAGCCCTGCACCGTATCAGCACTGATCAGATACAGATAAATGGGCTTGGCGACGAACAGTCCGCCTACCAGCCCGGCCACAAATACAATCAGCACGTAGATGATCCTTCTGCGCAGCTCCGTAAGATGATCCACCACTGACATTTCTTCCGCTTCCTGAGACATGACTGACACCACCCGATGGCTTATGTAATAAGATTGATGAGTTAAGAGCCGTTTCTAAAAAAAGAGGCGTTCCCCAGTCTGAAGCAGCACTGAGAGAACGCCCCCGCGTAAAAGGATGTAATTTATTCCGGCAGACGTTTATCCTGCGGCGGTTCTGCCGCCATCGTCTGCGGGGCTGCCGGCATTGGCGCTTCGCTCTTCTTGGCAGCTTCAGGCTCGCTGATAATTTCACGCGCACCGTCCTTGAATTCACGGAAAGTCCGTCCGACGGCACGGCCCAGCTCAGGCAGCTTGTTCGGACCAAAGAGCAGCAGTGCCAGGATGACCAGCAAAATAATTCCGGGAGCACCAATCCCATTTAGCATTTGTTATTCCTCCTTGTCACTCTGTCCGCTCATTCATGATATCGTTAACAGTAGATTAATAATACCATAACTTATGTCACACATCCATCAGAGATCACTGACAATTCCTTGCGACATAACGGAATAGGAGATACAACTATTGCCGGTACTGGCCGGTTACCATCAGCAACGCTTCGGGCAACTGATCCATGATCGCTGCCAGATTCTCATGCACACCCTTCGGCGTGCCGGGCAAATTCACAATCAGCGTTCTTCCGCGAATGCCGCAAATGCCGCGGAACAGCATGACCGCGCGGTTCTTCTGTATAACTGTACTCCGCATAGCCTCGGAGAGTCCGGGAACCTCCCGCTCAATCACACGCCGTGTTGCCTCCGGCGTAACATCACGGATCGCAAGCTCGGTGCCTCCGGTGGTCAGCACCAGATCCGCCTGGAAATAATCTGTCAATTCAATCAATGCGGCAATAATCTCATCCTGCTCGTCGGGCACGATCCGGTATTCGACAATCTCGCCTCCAAGCTCCTCCTCCACCAGTTCCCGAATAACCTGGGCGCTCGTGTCTTCCCGTTCGCCCCTGGCCCCCTTGTCGCTGGCCGTCAGGATTGCTGTTCTCCACGCCATAGGTTGTCCCTCCCTCTGTATGTGCTATGTATAGACACCGCACGAATGCGGCCATTAAGCGCCTTCCGCGTATAGAGCCTCTTGCTGTTCTCAATCCTCCAGCGCGTAATCTCCACTTTTGCCTCCGCTCTTATGTACAAGCAGCGTCGGGCCGATAATCATGTCCTTTTGCAGCGCCTTGCACATGTCATATACGGTCAGAGCAGCCGCCGAAACGGCGGTCAGCGCCTCCATCTCCACTCCGGTCTTTCCGGTCGTCTTGACGGTTGCTTCTATATATAGCTGATCTTCGCTGTTATCCCAGAAGCGGATATCAATACCGGTAAGCGGCAGCGGATGGCACATTGGAATCCAGTCGGCGGTTTTTTTGGCGGCCATAATTCCGGCGACCTGGGCGACCGCAAGCACATCTCCTTTGCCGATCCGGCCCGCCTTGACCGCCGCAAGCGTTCCAGGGGCCATCTCCACACTGCTCCGCGCCGAAGCTGACCTGTGGGTAACCTCCTTGTCGCTCACATCTACCATGCGCGCCCGGCCCTGCTCATTGAAATGGCTTAACTCCATGAATTGTGCTCCTTCCGGCAGTGAAATATGCCGTCTTCCGTAATCAGCATATCCATATAGGCATCATGATCATCCATCGGTACTTCAGAAACCAACTGCTCTCCGAACGCCAGTCCGATCCACACCGGAGACTTCCCGGACAGCGGGGTGCGCTGCTCCCATGAAGCCCGCAGACGGTCATAATAACCCCGTCCATAGCCAAGCCGGCCACCCTTGATATCAAAAGCAAGTCCAGGTACAAAAACGACATCCGGCAGCCGGGGATCATCCGTTTCCGGCAAACCTCCGCCTGCTGCTGACGGTTCTAATATACCATAGGCTCCCGGTTCCAGTTCTTCCCAAGAACGTACCGCATGAAAACTCATCGTTCCGGCTGCTGCATTCACCCGGGGCAGCCGCACCTCGCGGCCTTGCGCCCAAGCCTCCGTAACCAGCGGACGGCAGTCCAGCTCGGAACGGAAAGGCACATAGGCAAGCAGCGAAGCCGCTCCTTCCATCTCAAGCCATTCCCAGGCATGCTTGCAGGCCAGAGCGGACAAGGCAGCTCTCTCCTCTTGCGGCAGTCTGTCACGGACAGCAATTCTCTCCGCACGCAGCTCCCGTTTGAGTCCGGCCAACGGCGCAGTGTTGCCCGTCATTCGAAGCCGCCTCCTCTTCCGTTATATGCTAGCTTATCATAGTTTGTAAACTCAGTTTACCACTCTTCCCCCCGGTTCGCCAAGGTTGTATAAATAAGGTTGTTATAGGAAACATACAGCGCTATTCTCCTCCTCGTAAGCGTTACAATGGCATTACAATGACGTTCTCCCGTCCTTATCTCCCGTGATTACTGTTCCGCTGGACCCTGGCTTGATCCTGGTTCGTCCCCTCGCGCGGCAAACGCTTTTCATGTAAACTATAGAATAAGGTTTTTTTGTACAGCCGGGCGGTATCCGCCACGGTGAAATATGCAAGGGCGGAGGTTTCATCGGTATGCTTCTTCAAGCGACAGGAATTACAAAATCATATGGAATACAGAGTGTGCTGGACGGCATCAGCCTGCAGGTTAACGAGAAGGAACGGGTGGGCCTTGTCGGGGTCAACGGGGCTGGCAAATCCACCTTTCTGCAGATTATCGCAGGTGAAATGTCCTATGACAGCGGACAAATTCATAAATCCAAGGAAACCACCGTCGGCTACCTGGCCCAGAACAGCGGGCTGCAGTCGGACAAAACCATTCAAGAGGAGATGCTGGCCGTATTCGCGCCGCTGCTGGAAGCGGAAGCGGAGCTTCGCCAGCTTGAGGCTGATATTGCCGACCCTAAGCTGGCGGATGATCCGAAGCGTTACGAGGATGTGCTGGAGCGCTACGCCAAACGCTCGGATTGGTTCAAGGATCACGGCGGCTATGAAATGAACACCCGGATACGCAGCGTCCTGCACGGCATGGGCTTTGGCGAGTTCTCCCCGGATACGCCTATTTCCACACTGAGCGGGGGACAGAAGACCCGGCTGGCTCTGGCCCGCATTTTGCTTCAGGCTCCCGATCTGCTCATGCTGGATGAGCCGACCAACCATCTCGATATCGAAACACTAACCTGGCTGGAGGATTATCTGCGCAGCTATGCCGGAGGCATCCTGGTTGTCTCCCATGACCGTTATTTTCTCGACCGTCTGGTCACTACAATCGTTGAAATCGAACGCCACCAGTCCCGGCGGTACACAGGCAATTACAGCCGGTATGTGGATCTGAAGGCTGCGGAATATGAAATCCGCCTGAAGCAATATGAGAAGCAGCAGGACGAGATTTCCCGGATGGAGGACTTCGTGCAGCGCAACATCGTACGTGCTTCCACGACCAAACGGGCGCAGAGCCGGCGCAAGGCACTGGACAAAATGGAGCGCATCGACAAGCCGCTGGGCGATTTGAAAAAAGCCAGCTTCTCCTTCGAGCCGGATTTCATGTCCGGTAAGGAGGTGCTGCAGGTACGGAACGTTGCGGTATCCTTCAGTGAGGACAAAGCGCCGCTGTTCCAGAATGCCTCCTTTGAGCTTCGCCGGGGAGAGACGGCTGCATTGATCGGCCCGAACGGCATCGGCAAATCGACGCTGCTGCAGTGCATGACCGGCACCCGTGAGCCTTCCACCGGGACTGTAAACTGGGGAACGAAAGTGAAGATCGCCTATTACGATCAGGAGCAGACACGGCTCAATCCGCGCAATACGGTACTGGAGGAGCTATGGAGCGAATATCCGATGCTGGAGGAAGCGCGAATCCGCACGATTCTGGGTAATTTTCTCTTCAGCGGTGAGGATGTTCAGAAGAAGGTTGCGGCATTAAGCGGCGGTGAAAAAGCGCGGGTTGCGCTTTCCAAGCTCATGCTGCGCGGCGCCAATATGCTTATTCTCGATGAGCCCACCAACCACCTGGATCTGGTCAGCCGCGAGGTGCTGGAGTCCGCGCTGATTGATTTTGAAGGTACGCTGCTGTTCATCTCCCATGACCGTTACTTCCTGAACAAAATGGCGGAACGCGTGCTGGAGCTGCACCCCGGCGGGATTGATCAATACCTGGGCAATTACGATGACTATATCGAGAAAAAACAGGAGCTTGAAGCAATTGCCCTAGAGCAAGCCGAGCTTGCCTCTGCCAAGGTCACCAAGACTGCAGAGAATGAAGCCGCAGCACCGGAAAAAGGCACGGCTCTCTCCTACGAAGCGGACAAACAGGCCAAACGCGAGGAACGCAACCGCCTGCGGCGAATCTCTGAGCTTGAAGAGAACATTGCGGGACTGGAAGAGGCTATCGCCAATATTGAGGATGAAATGACCAAACCCGAGGTTTTTCAGGATTATCTCGCACTTCAAGCGCATGAAAGCGATCTGAAGCTCAAAAAAGATCAGCTTGGAAATTTATTTAGCGAATGGGAAAACCTTGCTGACGAATAATGTAAAGATGTAAAATAAATATTTTTGAACTGTTCCCGATTTGTTCATATATAGTTATCCACAACTAAATCCACAATTTTCGTGCATAACTCACTGCTTAAAAAGGCCCCTGCGGCCTTTTTTTATGCGTAAAATCACGCTTTTCCTTGTCAAGGACTTTTTATCCACGGAACTATCCACATTATCCACAATTCGCACAAGGAATTGTTTATTAGTAAACCTGCGTTTCCAGGGTCCAAAAAAATGCCGTTATTGCTGATTTTACACGCTTTTTACACAACGAAGACAGAATATGTGGATAACGTTGTCCACAGCTTGACAAAAGGTGCTGCCGCTAAAAAATGCTGCTTTTTTTACGCAAGTAGAAACGGCTACGCCGTCCTGAAAAGGACGGTTAAGTTATAGCGTAAAACCAATAAATACGCTTATATTTTCAAAAAAACAGCACTTCGCGGAAGGCTGCTGAAATAGCCGAGTCCTCTTCCCGTTCACCTCTGCCGGGCCGAGGACTCGCAATTTGTCTATTCTGAGGCAGCGGAAGCCTCTTCAGCGGAAAGCAATGCTGAATTACAGGCCGCGATATAAGCGAGGCCAGCCGCCATTACAATATCCTGATGAATGGCGGTTCCCCTGAATTTATTCCCTGCCCATTCGACCATAACCGCAGCCTCGGCCTGGGCGTTCTCGCCGCTGCCCAGCGAATGCAGCTCAAGTCCCGCAAAGTCTATCTCCTCGGCAATGCCCTGTCCGATCGCCGATATCACCGCCTCAAGCGGCCCGTCTCCGGTGCTGGTATAGGAGGTTTCTGTGCCGCTTCTCAGGTGGCGCACCGTAACGGCAGCGACACGGCGCGGGGCGCTGCCAGCCAGCACCTGAACCTCGCCCAGCTCATAGACCTGGGCCTCACGGCCGGTTGTGCTGCTGACCATCCGCAGCAATTCATCGTCGCTGACGGCCTTTTGGCGGTCGGCCAGCTCTTTGAACGATTCATACAGCGCATCCAGCTCTGCGCTATTCAGGGCAATGCCATACTTCGCCGCGCGGTCCCTCAGCGCATGTCTGCCGGAATGCTTGCCCAGAATGATCATGCTGCGCGGAATGCCCAGCCGCTCCGGGTCCATAATCTCATACGTGCTGCGGTCCTTCAGCAGCCCGTCCTGATGAATCCCCGATTCATGCTGGAACGCGTTTCTGCCAACAACGGGCTTGTTATAGGCAATCGGAAAGTGCATCGCCCCGCTGACCATCCGTGAAGTGTCGTACAGCTTATCCAGCACAATTCCCGTCTCCGCGCCAAGGGCATCCCCCCGGGTCTCCAGCGCCATCACCAGCTCTTCCAGCGCACAGTTGCCGGTACGCTCCCCCACGCCATTGACGGTTACTTCAATTTGGGTCGCCCCGCCTTCAATAGCCGCAAGGCTGTTGGCTACAGCAAGACCCAAATCGTTATGGCAATGGGCGCTGTAGCTCACGCGCCCGCCGCCTCTGGCCCCAAGCCGAACGCGCCGGAACATCTCCCCGTACTCCTGCGGGAGCGCATACCCTACCGTATCCGGCAAATTAATGATCGTTGCGCCTTCCGCGATGACCGCCTCGACCATCTCGATCAGATCATCAATTCCTGTCCGTGCGGCATCCATAGCGGTGAACTCCACAACCTCGCAGAACTGCCGGGCGTAGGCAGTCATCTCACGGGCAACGGCCACCACTTCCGCCCGGCTCTTGCGCAGTTGATGGCGCAGATGGATATCTGAAGACGAAATGAACAGATGAATGCGCCGCCGCTCCGCATCCCGGGTCGCCCGCACCGCAGCATCAATATCGCCCTTGACCGCGCGGGCAAACCCGCAGATTTCCATGCCCTGCACCTTGCGGGAGATTGTCTCTACCGCAGCAAAATCCCCTGGACTGGATACCGGAAAACCCGGTTCCAGCACATCGACACCCAGCTCGGCCAGCTTATAGGCCAGAATGATCTTCTGCTCAGGCGTCAGGCTGGCACCGGGAGCCTGCTCACCGTCACGCAGCGTTGTGTCGAAAATCTGAATACGTTTTTTTACCGGAATAATCATGTTACACCCTCCTGCAAGTTATTGTGTGTTTAACTTCTATTCACATCGTCACTTCAAGTTCCTTGCACAGCACCGCACGTCGACTTGCGGCCCTGCTGATTCCCCGCCCACTGCTGCCGGCAGCAAGTAGAGAGTGAACGATCTGCAGGCTATGCAGACAGCCTTCACTCTCAAACGTTTCTTCAGGATAGTACCTGCTTATGAAGCACCACCTGAACAACGCAAAAAACCCGCCATCTCATTCAAGAGACGGCGGGTTCCCCCTCCGCGGTACCACTCTTTTTGACGCATGGCCTTCTGTAACAGCAAAGCTCCAAGCTGCGCCCAGCTCTTCCCCATGCTGCCGCACCGGTTCCATTTGAACCGCTGTGCTTCATGAGGGTCCGTTAACGGGGACATCCGTAGCAGCATACACCATGCATTTCCGCCGCTCCGCTCCCGGGCGAGATTCAATGCCTCCGGTGACTGCGTCGCACCACCCCGCAGCTCTCTGTTCACCTTCATCATTTACTACTCCCGTTCATTGCGTGTACTCTATGAAAAACTACGCAAAAAAGCCTGCCATCTCATTCAAGAGACGACAGGCTGTTAACCTTCGCGGTACCACTCTTGTTGACATCACGGTTCAGCCAGCGCTTAGCTTGTGCCAATGATATCCACTCTACAGCCATGCAAGGTATGGGAAGCAATCGCTTGTTCTTCCTTCGCTTACAGGGCTACCCTCTTACGGAGGCAAACCGTAACGGTGTACGAAAGATCCAGCCGCTTATCCGCCGCTGGCCCATGCTGCTTCCACCGCTCCGCTCCCGGACGAGTTCAGGTCTCCTTCGACTGCGTTGCACCCACCCGCAGCTCTCTAATCCCGGAGGTTCCTTACTGCTTCCATTCATCGCGTTTGTTCAAATTATAGATAATGATTGAACTGATTATACCCGCCTTCTCCAAAAGCTGTCAATAGGCCGTTACCGACCATTTCTCCAGCGAGAACCCGGGGTCGGCCACCATATCCAGCGGTGTGCCGCCATTATGCCGCCATTTCACGTAGGCGGCGGCACCGATCATCGCCGCATTATCGGTGCAGTAGACCGGTGGCGGAATAATCAGCTCGATCCCCTCCCTCTGGCAGCGGGCGGCCAGCGCTTCACGCAGCCCTTTGTTCGCGGCAACGCCGCCGCTGAGCAGAAGCTGCTTGGCCTTGCAGGCCCTAACCGCACGGACGGCCTTCTCGACGAGAACCTCGACAACGGATTCCTGGAAGCCGCGGGCAATCCCGGCCACATCCGGCGTAAGTCCCTTCATCTTGCTCTGGTTCACCACGTTCAGCACGGCCGATTTCAGGCCGCTGAAGCTGAAATCATACGAACCCGGCTCCAGCCAGACGCGCGGAAGCGGCACAGCTTCAGCCGCTTCATGGGCCAGCCGGTCCACATGGGGACCGCCCGGATACGGAAAACCAAGCGCCCGGGCTACCTTGTCATAGGCTTCGCCCACGGCATCATCCCGGGTGCGGCCGATTATCTGGAACTCGCCTTCCCGCTGCATATTGACCAGCTCCGTATGTCCCCCGGACACGACAAGGGTCATGCAAGGATATTGCAGCTCCTTGACCAGCCGGTTAGCATAGATATGTCCGGCAATATGATGTGTGCCGATCAGCGGCTTGCCCCAGGCCAGCGCGAGGCTTTTGGCCGCCACAACACCAACCAGCAGCGCCCCGACCAGGCCCGGGCCCTGTGTTACCGCAACCGCCGTCAGCTCCTCCGGCTGAACACCCGCCGCTTCCAGCGCCTCCTCAATCACCAGAGTAATGACCTCCACATGCTTGCGGGAAGCCACCTCCGGCACTACGCCGCCGAACGCGCGATGCGTTTCGATCTGGCTGGAGATAATATTCGCGAGCACCTCGCTGCCGTCTTTTACGACCGCAACCGAAGTCTCATCACAGCTCGTTTCAATAGCCAATATAAGATCAGGCTGATTTGCGCCCGTTTCTGTCTTCATTTCAAATCCACGCTTCCTTCCATCTTGCCTTGCTCCCCATACTCGGGCAGATCCGCCCACATAATAAGCGCATCCTCACGATTGTCCGAATAATAGCCCTTGCGGGTGCCTGCCGGCCGGAAGCCTTTTTTGCGGTATAAATTCTGGGCCACCTCGTTCGAGACCCGCACCTCCAGCGTAATGGACTTCATGCCGAGAAAAGCAGCCGTCCTCATCAGCTCCTCCAGCAGCCGGTCGCCCCATTTGCGTCCCCGGTACGCTGCAAGCAAAGCGATATTCGTCACATGCGCTTCGTCGACAATCGCCCACATTCCCGCATAGCCGATAATACGCCCATACAGCTCCATTACCATATATTTAGCAAAATGATTATGCGTCAGCTCATTACGGAAGGCTTCTTCCGTCCAAGGCATCGTGAAGGCTTCCCGCTCAATAATCAGAATTTCGGGAATATCCTCAAGCCTCATCAGGCGGAAAACAAGCTCCGTTCCCTGGTCTTTTGCAGGCTCCGATTCCATCATTTGAGGTTCAGGCTCCCTTCACTGCTGCGGCGCAGATTCGCTTCCGCTTCGGATAACTGAGTATAGTTCGGGATCAAGGCATGCAGATCGTCGCTTCCCGCCTGCAGGCGCTCCTCACCCAGATAGCCGGCCCAGCGGCCTTCCAGCTCGTAAGGCACAGACTGCACATAGCCTGCATTCATCAGCGGGCGAAGGGACTCCTCACTGCCGTGAAGCTGAGTCTCTCCGACAAACCAAATGACACGCGGCTTCCTGCCTAGAGCTTCTGCCTGCTCCAGCCGCTTAGCTAGATCGGGCACCCAGTCACCCATCAGCCGGATGGCATCGGGCGCAAGCCGCCGGGGCGCTCCTTCCCCGTCCGCAGCGAACAGCGCGGTGTAGGCTTGTCCCCGGCGTGCATCCAGCAGCGGTACAATCCAGTCCGGGCCGGGCCCGGACGTTCCAACCGCTGCCGGTAATCCGCCTGCCGCCTCCTGCGCCCGGGCGGCAGTCCATCCGCCCCAGGCCAGCGCGTGCAGGCTGGACACGCCGGCCACTGGCACCTTCCAGGCCCAGGCCAATGTCTTGGCCGCGGTCACGGCAATGCGTGTGCCCGTATACGATCCCGGGCCAACACCAACGGCAATTCCGCCGATCATCGCGGGAGTAGTAGCGGTAGCCTGCAGCGCCTGCTCAATAATCGGCAGCAGATGAACGGAATGATTCCGTTCACCGGAAGCATTCATCTCGTGCAGCAGCTTGCCTTCTTCAGTTACGGCTACCCCAAGGACAGCCGTTGATGTATCCAGCGCCAAAAACCGCTTGCGCGGCTCTTTATTTTGATTCGTCATTATCTTTACCCCACTTCTGGATCAGAGCCCGGCACACCTCACCGTAAGGCTCTCCTCTTCCGGTTACCGTAATCAGACGTTCCTGCGGTCCGATGGTTGCAAGCTTTATATGCAGATGCCGCTCAGGCATCAACTCCGTAATGATACTGCTCCATTCCACCAGGCAGACGCCCTGCCCGTAGAAATACTCGTCCAGCCCCAGCTCGTCCGCTTCGTGAAGCGAGATGCGGTAGACATCCATATGATATAGCGGCAGCCGCCCCTCATATTCCTTGATAATGGTGAATGTGGGGCTGCTGACGATCCCCTCCACCCCCAAATGGCGGGCAAAGCTCTGCGAGAACGCCGTCTTCCCTGCGCCCAAATCGCCGTCCAGCCCGATAACCATGCCTGCCGCTGCGGCGGCGGCCAATTCAGCCGCGAGCAGCTCCGTATCCTGCAGGCTATATGAACGGTAAGTGAACACCGTTTCAATGTTATTGTTCAAGCTGCAACTACCACCCTTTTAGATTATGGCTTACCGGATCAACCTTACAAGGTAACAATACTTTCAATTATATCGGTATGGTACTTTTCCCGCAACAACTGTGCTCTACTCCTTGCCTTCGGCTGCAAGCGAAGAGACGGGGTTCGGCGTGCTCAACGGGACGGAAATTTCACTGCTATAACGCTGCGAGAACATACTGTGCAGAACCATGCCGATAATAATCACAGCAATCCCGGTCCATGACAGCAGTGAAGGCACTGGTGCAGATAGAATCAGCATTTCACCTGCCAAAGCGAACAGCACCTCCAGGGATTGCGTAGCCTCTACAGCCGCAAGTCCTCCCATACTGCTGCGCACCATATCTGTAGCCCGAAAAAAAAGAACCGTAGCCACAATTCCCGAGGATAACGCAACGAACAGCGACTGCCCCACCTGAGAAGAGGATGGCAGGCCGCTGCCAGCGAGGCCATACAGCCCAAGCAGTAGCCAGAACGGCAGACTCGCCAGTGTCATGCCGAGAATCCGCTGAAACACGTCCAGCCGCTCGCCGCACAGCTCCATCATTTTACGGTTTCCGAGCGGATAGGCGAAGGATGCAAGCAGCACAGGCATTATGCCCAGCAGCACTTGGCCTGGTTCAAGCTGCCGGGCATGCTCCACCTGAAGCAGCGCCACACCCGCTAAGATAATCAGGGACAGGCCCAGGCCATGCAGAGGGATTTTGCCACGTATGTAAAGTCTTCCGTCAGGCCCGTCGACCCATTGTCCGAAGAAGGGGGCAAGCAGCGAACCGGAGATAATCGTAATCTGCCAGGTTCCTGCCGTCAGCCAGCCGGGAGCATAAGCAGCCGCAAAACACATCGGGGCATAAAACAGGCCAAACCCTACTGTTCCCCATAGCAGCCAGGAGGACAGACGCTCCTTCATGGCGGTCAATAACGGCCTCAGCCTGCCCCGTGCAGCCACAATGGCCAGCAGAAACGGCAACGTAAATAAATAGCGCAGCGAAGCGCTCCATGCCCAGCTTCCACCCGCCAGCTCCATTTTCCGGTTAAGCACAAAGGTAACAGCAAAGAACAGCGCCGAACAAACGCCAAGGACTATAGGGCGCATGAGAATCATCTCTTTTCGTCATTTTCACAAGTTCAATATAGGGGGTACACCCTGCAGCCGTCAACCTCTGTGTCAGCTATGACGGCGACTCCGCAGGAGCAGCATTCGTTTTGGCAGCAAGCTCCATACGTCTGGCATACTCTCCAGGTGTGATACCCTTGAATTTTCTGAACACTCTCCCGAAATACGTAGAATTTGAAAAGCCCACCCTGTGCCCGACCTGCTCGACAGAGTAGCCCTCCCCGCTGCGCAGCAGGGTAACCGCCTCATGAATCCGCAGCATGTTGATATACTCCACCAGTGTTTTTCCCGTGGCTTTTTTGAAAATATAGCATAGGTAATTCGGGCTGATGCAGCAGATTTGCGCCGCCTCCCCTACGGTCAACGCCTCTGTGAAACGGCTGCTCAAATGGACAAGAAGCGGGTGGATCACGCCCTCCGGACGGCTGCTCCGGCCGCGTGCCTCACTGTCGTCCGCCAATTGAAACGCATGCCCCAGCACGCCCAGCAGACCAGCTTTGACCAAAAGCTCATATCCCTGCTGCTTAAGCCGGAAGCTGGAGACGATGCCAACGATGCAGGCCCGAACTTCACCGGTGGCCGCCATCTCCAAAGTATAAAATTCCGGCAGACTCCTGCTCCCGCTCAGCAAAGGGGCGATGTACCGGGCCTCCGTACTGTCCATTGAGCTATTGCGCAGCAGCGCTTCATTGAAGACGACCGCATACAGCTCACTGCCCTCTTCCTCGGGAAATGCGGCATGAATCTGCCGGACATTTACAAAAGCCGCTTCTCCCGCGTGCAAAGTCCGGGATGCAGAACCGACCTGAACACGGAAGCTGCCTTTCAGGATCACCATCCATTCCAGGTGCTCATGCCAATGCAGGGGAATCAGCGGCATTTCCGGCTCACAAATATGAAAGCTGTTCATGGGAAAGGTAAGGTCCGGTATATGTGTATGCTCCCGATGCCTATGCCGATGCTGCTGCTGCGATGCCGAATGTGCCATCCCGATACCCCCTCTTTTCAAAAACGTAATATCGTATGATAGATGCGTAATTTGCGATATGTTAGAACCCTTGATCAGCATATATAATCCCATTATAAAGTGCCTGCAAGCAAGCGTAAACGCAGATATACAGCATAATATGATGCGATGGAGGTTGAGGAAATGTTCAAGCAAGAAGGCTCCCGGCTGATCCGGGAGTACGATTCCGAGCAGCTATGGATTGAACCGTGGGGGGAGAATGCCCTGCGTGTACGCATATCCTGCGACATCGTGCGTGATGATGATTGGGCGCTGCTGCCTGCCCCGAAGGTTCAAGCGGCGATCAATTGGGACCGGGATGCTGCAAGCATCGTTAATGGCAAAATTAAGGCCGAGATCACGAAGGAAGGGCAGATTACCTTTTATAATCAAAAAGGCGAAGTGCTGCTCCGGGAATACAAAAATACGTATCAGCTCAAATATGCCGGACATGAGCTGAGAGCGCATCCCGGAAGCAGCGACTATCAGGTGACGCTGCGCCTGGAATCCGATCCGCAAGAAAAGCTGTTTGGCATGGGGCAGTATCAGCAGCCCTTCCTCAACCTCAAAGGCTGTCAGCTTGAGCTGACGCACCGCAACAGCCAGACCAGTGTGCCTTTTGTGCTGTCCAGTCTGGGCTATGGCTTCCTGTGGCACAATCCGGCGGTGGGGCGGGTGAATTTCAATCTGAACATCACGGAATGGAGCGCCCCCTCAGCCAAACAGCTTGATTATTGGATTACGGCCGGAGATACCCCCGCAGAGATCGAGGAGTCTTACGCCCTGGCGACCGGAACTGTCCCCGTCATGCCGGAGTACGGAACAGGATTCTGGCAGTGCAAGCTGCGGTATCAGACCCAAGCTGAATTGCTGGAGGTGGCACGGGAATACAAGCGCAGAGAGCTGCCCATTTCGGTCATCGTGGTAGATTTCTTTCATTGGACCAACCAGGGAGACTGGAAATTCGATCCCGAATACTGGCCGGACCCCGAGGGTATGGTGAAGGAACTTAGAGAGATGGGCATTGAGCTGATGGTTTCCGTCTGGCCCACCGTTCAGACCGAAAGTGAAAATTACCAAGAAATGATTGAAAAAGGCTACCTCGTCCGCAGTGACCGCGGTGTGCGCACACAGTTCAACTTTTTGGGCCAATGCTCCATCTTTGACGCTACTCATCCCGAAGCCAGACAATTCCTCTGGAAGGTGATCCGCACCAATTATTATGACAAAGGCATCCGCATCTTTTGGCTGGACGAGGCCGAGCCGGAATTCACCGTTTACGATCACGACATTTACCGTTATCACCTGGGCTCCAGCCAGCAGGTGGCCAACCTGTACCCGAGCCAATACAGCCGGACCTTCTATGAGGGCATGCAGGCCTCAGGGCAATCAAATATTATGAATCTGGTGCGTGCGGCCTGGGCGGGCAGCCAGCGCTACGGCGCCCTTGCCTGGTCGGGCGATATCGCCTCCAACTTTGAAACCCTGCGCATTCAGGTAAGAGCCGGACTGAATATGTCCATTGCCGGCATTCCCTGGTGGACCACCGATATCGGCGGCTTTCATGGAGGCAACCCGGACGATCCCGGCTTCAGGGAATGTCTGATCCGCTGGTTCCAGTACGGCGTATTCTGCCCCGTCTTCCGCCTGCACGGCGACCGCGATCACGGCGGCAAGGACCATGCCGGCAAGCCGCTGGGCACAAGCGGCGGAGGGATCTGCCCAAGCGGTGCAGATAACGAGATTTGGAGCTATGGCGAGGAAGCCTACGACATCCTGAAGGCGCATCTTTTCATGCGGGAAAGGCTGCGTCCTTATATTGCTGGCTTAATGCAGGAAGCCCATGACAAGGGTACACCGCCCATGCGCCCGCTTTTTTATGATTTTCCTAAGGATGCTGCAGCCTGGGAAGCCGATGATCAATATATGTTCGGTCCCGGTCTCCTTGTAGCCCCTGTGCTGTATGCCGGTGAACGCAGCCGCAAGGTGTATTTACCCGAGGGAGCGGTATGGACCAATGTCCATACCGGCGAGATGACCGCTGGAGGCTGTACCTTAAGCGTGGAAGCCCCGCTGGAGCAGATTCCCGTGTTTATACGGGATGGCGCCGAGCTGCCGGTTGTGCCCGCTTAATAGTAGAGGAAGCATTGCAAAGCGGCCACAAAAAAACCGATTGAACGGGTACATCCCCTCAATCGGTTTTTGCATGCTGCTGCTTGCCCGGCGCAGAGCGATAATGCTAGTTGCACTCTTTACACTTAAATCAGGCGAAGCAAGCGAAAGAGCGGTTTTTATTGCAGATCATACAGTTAAAAAATCTCATATTGCTCCGCAGTGCCTTTTGAGTTAAATTTAGCTGCGGCAAATACAATTAAAGTCTGATCTGCGTAAAAATATCGCTTTTTAACTGCAGAAAGTACAACTATCTCCCGCTCTGTCTTCCACTGTCCGCACGGTTCTATCCTGAAATAAACCATGTCTGAACAGAGGACAAGGTTAGACAAGCCTAGAATTGGGCGAAGCCAAATTGAGGGCCTTCTATGCAACTTCATCGTCTGAAGTGCCGCGAACGAGCGGCGTGGATGTCTACTGTCCCTGTACACAATTAGCGTCAATCCCCTACTTCAACAACGCCCTTCGGACAAAAACAGCTCAGCTATCCTGCTCCTCCAGCCGCTCGACTCCTACTGTGTGGGTATTGCCTGGCCGGGTGCCCACCTGTACCGTTGCCATCCCATTGTCAGCATCCACATGCTCAATCCATACCGGCTTCCCGTCCAGATGCACGGAAATCATATCCTTGGAGGCGTAAATCGCCTTCGCACGCTGTACGTCCATTTTTTTGAGTCTCCTTAAAGTTTTGTATAGCATAGACTTCCATGAATAACTTCGTACAAAACTCACTTCGGAAGCATAGGCTTAAAGTTTTGTATAGCATAGACTTCCATGAATAACTTCGTACAAAACTCACTCCGCAAGCATACGCTTGAGTTTTGTGAGCAGCACGTTTCCCTATTCTTTTGCCGCAGGCGGCTCGCCGATGGTCGATTCGGCATCAAGGTGCCGGGAATCACCAGCCAGCTCATCTTCATCCGAGGACTTCACAATGTTCTCCCAATCGACGACCTCTGCCGGAATATCCTGCTCCGTTAGGGCGTCGATCCAGTCATTCCATCCTTTTTCCATACTGTTCCTCCACTTCACTAGTGTGCCGCTGGCGGGGATTTTGCGCAGTTTATCCTTAACACCCCGGGCTTATTTTTTCCCAACCTGCGCAAAAAATGCATCAGGCTAGAATAGGTCCGGCCATCCCATACTAAGCCAAAGCACTTAGACTCAGGAGGCGATAACCATGCATACGGTTTGGAAAGGAGCGATCAGCTTCGGCCTTGTTCATGTTCCGGTCAAAATGTTCTCCGCCACGGAGGACAAGGACATCTCGCTGCGCTATATCCACAAGGAATGCGGCAGTCCGCTGTCGTATGTGCGCAAATGTCCAGTGTGTGACAAGGAAGTGGCCTGGGAGGAGATCGGCAAGGGTTATGAATATGAGAAAGGAAAGTTTGTCCTGTTCGACAAAGAGGAGCTGGATCAGCTCACCGAGGAGAGCAGCAAGAGCATTACGATTCTGGATTTTGTGGATTTGACGGAGATCGACCCGATTTATTTTCAAAAAACCTATTACCTGTCCCCCGATCAGGCTGGCGCAAATGCCTACCGTCTGCTGATGGAGGCCATGCGCCAGACCGGCAAGATTGGCATTGCCAAAATCTCCATCCGCTCCAAAAGCAGTCTCGCCGCCATCCGCGTGCTGGAGAGCTGCCTTGCGATTGAAACGATTTTTTATCCCGACGAGGTGCGTCCGGTATCCCAGGTTCCCGGTCTGCCGGAGCCGGGGAATGTTAACGATAAGGAGTTGGACATGGCCAAGCTGCTGATTTCCCAGCTATCCACACCGTTTGAGCCGGCCAAATATACCGATGATTACCGCCAGCGGATGCTTGATCTCATCTCGCATAAAATTGCCGGTGAGGAATTCCATATCGCCCCGGCGCGGCAGGAGAGCAATGTGATCGACCTGATGGCTGCGCTGCAGGCCAGCATCGAGGCTGTGCAGCATATTCCATCAGATCCCGGGCCCTCGGTGTCCGGTGCTGCCGCCAAACCAGCCGCCGCTTCCCCATCCCGGAAAAAAACAGCCAAAGCCAAAAAATCTATGCCGACTGCTGACGGAACCGCGGTCATCCACGAAGACACCGGGCCGATTCCGGTTATCGCGCCCAAAGCCAAACGCCGCACGGCCAAAAGTAAGGAATCCGGCGCTTAGGAAGGGAACTCGCTTACAGCCCCCTCCACGTTGCAGCAACGGCAGAACTGCTGTTAGTTCTGATGGAACTCCCCCATCTTCCTCCAACAACAGCAGTTCTGCCGTTAGTTCTGATGGAACTCCTCAATCTCGCTCTAACAACAGCAGTTCTACCGTTAGTTCTGATGGAACTCCTCAATCTCGCTCTAACAACGGCAGTTCTGCCGTTAGTTCTGATGAAACTCCTCAATCTCGCTCTAACAACGGCAGTTCTGCCGTTAGTTCTGGTTGAACCACCCAAGCTTCCTCCAACAACAGCAGTTCTGCCGTTAGTTCTGGTTGAACCACCCAAGCTTCCTCCAACAACAGCAGTTCTGCCGTTAGTTCTGATGGAACTCCCCCATCTTCCTCCAACAACAGCAGTTCTGCCGTTAGTTCTGGTTGAAGTGAAGTACCTGCTTACGGTTCTCCTTGTTCCACCTGTTTTTTAGTTCATTTCTTAAGCGATAGCCCTGACGCTTAGGGGATCAGCGGATGGACCCTATGCAAAGGGACGGCTTACACATGTTTTCCGGTGGATAAGCGCACATACAGCAGCCCTGTCACACGCAAGGCCCCAACCTACAACTGCGCATACCCTAGATGCACAGCTCCGCGCCATCTTCTGCGAACACAAAGCGGAGCATCGGACTGAACATTGGCTGCAGCACGGACATATGGCCTTCGTCCTTGAACTCGGTGTAGACCAGCCTGTGGAGCCCGCTTCCCGCGTATGGGCGCAAGCGCTCATAGAACGCTTCAGCGTTCTCCAGCATATTGGTATCGGCCGAGCCGATGCCCATCATCAGCGAGCAGGTCTGCTCCCCGCTGCGCAGCCGCTCTTCCAGCTCAGGCAGCAGTTCGAACAGCACCCGCTCCTTCCACCAGAGCGACGGGCTGCCCGCGACATAGGTACTGAACAGACGGCTGCGCCGGATCAGAGCATAGAGGGTAAAAAAGCCGCCCAGCGAGTGCCCGAACAGCGCTGTCCGGCGCTCGTCTACGGCGTATTTGCGGCGGATCAGCGGCATCAGCTCCAGCTCGATGAAGTTGAGAAAAGACTCCGCCCCGCCGTTCACCGGCCAGGGCGACCCGTCGGGACGCAGCCCCTGCTGCGTATCGGGGATGGTGAGGTCCCTGAACCGCCGCTCCGCAACAAACGGCCCGTCCGCCGGATAACCGATGGCGACGATAAGACCGGACGGAAGCCCCCGCGGATGGCGGGTCTGAAGACGCATCGCATCGTTCAGCGAGGCGAAATAGGCGTTGCCGTCCACGGTATACAGCACCGGATACCCTTCCGGCGGTGCAGGCTTCAGCGGGATGTGGACGAAGATGCGGTAGGTCAGGCCGTTGTGCAGCGAGGTCATATCCCAGACCTCGGTTCCCGGCAGCGTGCAGGCAGTGACCGCCGAGGTCAGCTCCTCGCCTGCACCGGCTTCAGGCAGTAAACCCTCTGCCACAGACCGCGCCGCCCGCGCCAATCCGCCAGCTCTCTCAGCAGCGCCGGTCCCCTCTGCTGCTCCCGCACTTGCGGCGCCTATAGCAGCTTGAGCGCCTGTGCCGCTTCCCCGGACTCCAGCCCCCAGGACTGCACCAGTTCGTGCCCATGCCTCCTGTCCCTCGGCATCGCCGTACAGCCAGCCTAACGCTTCCGGGAACTGGCGGGACATGAACGCCAGATCATGGGCAGCGCCGTCGATAAGCTCCAGCCGGAGCTGCCGCTCATCCGGCAGTTGCCCGCGCAGCAGGCGATATACGCGAAGCGTGCTGGGAACGGCATGCTGCTGGATGTTGAGCTTGTATACCCCTTCGCGGTTGCCGACGGAGAGATAGATCCGCTGGCCGGACACCGGCAGCGGATTCGCTTCGGCATAGTCAAGCATGCCGTCATACCAGATGGAAGGCGACAGCAGACCGAACCGTCCGAAGGCATCGGGACGGCGGTATGCGGCGAGCAGCGTAACCAGCCCGCCCAGCGAATAGCCAATCAGCCCTGTGGACTGCGGCTGCGGGTCCGTGCGGAACATGGAATCAATATACGGCTTGATGCCGTCCGCTACCTCATCAAGGTAAGCCGGCCCGCCTCCGCCGAAGTCCTCTCTCCCCGTCGTGGCAGCAGGCGAAGGCCAAGGCGTGTATTCCCTGTTCCGGGACGGGCTGCTGATGCCGACAATAATCAGCTCAGCCAGAAGCCCCTCACGGAACAGCCTGTACATATAATTTAAGGTGTTCGTCATCAGCGTAGCGCCGTCATGCAGATACACGGCGGGATAACGCGTTTGCGACAAAGCATAGGAAGGAGGCAGGAACACCGTCAATCGGCGTCCCTGCCATTCCAGTTCTTGCACTTCAAACATCGGTTCCCCCATCCTTCCATCCTTCATCTTTCTTGATCTCCGGCAGCTTCACCGGCTCCTCCGCCCCTGCGTACGCAGCAGCCAGACAAAATACGGCACGCCGACAATAGACAGCACCACACCCACCGGCAACTGCGACGGCGAGAAGAGGGTCCGCCCGATAAAATCGCTGACCATGACGAGCGCAGCGCCCAGCAGACCGCTGAGCGGCAGCGATCTCCGGTGCGAGAGTCCACTCAGGCGCACAGCCATATGCGGAGCGATCAGCCCGACGAAGCCAACGCTGCCTGCCACGGACACTCCGGCGGCAACGAGACCTACACTGGCCAGCAGCACCATGTTCCGCTCCCGCTGCAGTGGAACGCCAAGCCCGACCAGGCTGGTATCGTCAAGCCGCAGCAGATCAAGGACATGCGTTTTGCACAATAAATACGGCAGCACTAACAGCATCCACGGCAGCATGGAGACAATAAACAGCCAGTTGGCCGAATTCAGATTGCCCGACAGCCAGGAGGCGGCCCGCTCAAAATCATTCGGGTTCATCTTCAGCGAGATGTACATCGTCACGGCGGAAAAACCGGTCGTGACGGCAATCCCCACCAGAACGAGCCGCTGGGGATCCATCTGGCCTCCGCTGCGCGCCAGAAGAAAGATAATCATAGCTGCCAGAAGTCCGCCTGCCACACCGAAGATCGGCATAAGCATAATCGCCAGCGCACCTTCGGTTGGAATCAGCCCTTGCAGGAAATACATAAACAGCACAACGAACATCCCCGCACCGGCATGAATGCCCAGGATACCCGGGTCCGCGAGCGGATTGCGCGTAAGGCTCTGTACGGCAGAGCCGGCGATACCGAGCGCCAGTCCCAGCAATGCCCCGAGTACAATCCGGGGCAGCCTGAACTGGAACAACACCAGGCTAATCTCCGGCTCCGCCGCCCGGCCGAGCAGTCCATGCACAACCTCTCGGACGGAAAGATGCATCTCCCCGGTGGTCAAACCAAGAAGGATAAGCGCCACAATGACGGCAAGCAGGCCCAGCACAATGGCCGGGTAGCCTGAACCAGGCAGAAAGCGGGCTGCATACTTCTTCATGCGCCTCCCTCCCCTTTCTTGCGGCGGATCAAATATACGAAGAACGGCACACCGAACAAAGCCAGCACAATGCCAATCGGCGTCTCAAACGGATAGTTCATCCAGCGTGACAGTAAATCGCAGACGCCAAGGAACAGGCCGCCGAGTACGGCGGACAGCGGTATGATGCGGCGATAATCGCTTCCAGTCAGCTTTCTGGCGATATGCGGAATTATTAGCCCGACAAAGGCGATTTTTCCGGCGATAGCTACGGCGATTCCCGTCATCAGCGCAACGGCCACCATCGCTCCGCCCTGAATAAGCCAGATTCTCTGCCCAAGGGAGGCGGATACCTCATCCCCAAGCGCGAGCACAGAAATATAACGGGACAGAAACAGCGCCAGTACCAGCCCCGCTATAGCGTAAGGCCAGACCAGGCCGAGCTGGCCCAATTCCATCTGGTAGAGCCTTGCGTTGTACCAAAAGCTGATTTTTTGCGGGATATGATAATACATCGCCAGCGCATCCGAAATCCCGTTCAGGAACATGCCGGTGATGATGCCCAGAATAGCCAAGGTCACCCTTGAACGGCCATTCGGAATCAGATAAGCCATGCCGAAGACAATAGCCGCACCAAGCGCCGACCCGGCCATCGAAACGAGCAGCAGGCCTGTTCCGCCGATAGACGGCGCATAGACCATGCACAGCGTCACGGCAAACACCGAGCCGTCCGAGACCCCGAGCAGGGAGGGCGAAGCCAGATCATTGCGCGTAATCCCCTGCATGATAGCCCCTGACACCGCCAGCAGCATGCCGACGAGCAGCGCCCCGAGCGCCCGGGGCAGACGTGCATGAATAATAATTTGATGGTTCAGATTACCGGAATCATAATGCAGCAAGGCATCCCGCACATCCATGAGCGAGATGCCTTTGGCTCCATAGAGCACCGAGCAGGCGACAAGCAGCACAGCCGCGGCAGGGAAGCCTGCAAGAAGAATGCTGAGCAGCCTGTTCTTAGAGGGGCCTGCAGCGGGAAGCATGCCAGGGTTGGTAGGCGTCATGACTTGTACCTCAGCGCTGCCATTAGTTCTGAATTTTTTCCATAAAGGCCTTAAGGAACTGGATTTTGCTATAGGCGGTGCCGCCCTGCGCCAGCGGATCAACAGCATTGACGAATACTTTTCCATTCTTCACCGCATTTACGCTCTTGAAGATCGGATTGCTCTCAATATCCTTCAGCGCCGAAGCGTTGTCTGGATTCTCATCCTCGGAGAACTGGATAAAGAGCACGTCAGGGTTGATTGCAGCAAACTGCTCGACCGACAGCGCCTCCTGGGTTTTAGCCGCCGCAATAGTTTCAGGCACGGCAAGCCCCAAATCGCTGTATAGCAGCGGGTTATAGTACAGATCAGGTCCGTAGATGCAGATGGAGCCCTCACGGATACGTACGAGCACTACCTTCTTGTCCTTCAGCTTATCAGCAGCGACCGACTTCGCTTGCACCAGATCTTGCTTGTAGGTGTCAATCAATTGGGCTGCCTGCTCCTGTTTGCCGCTAAGCTCGCCCAGCAGCGTCAAATTCGCTTCCCAGTTGGTAGCGACATGTGAATAAGGGATCGTCGTCTGAATCTGTCCAAGCTTGTCCAGTACAGCGGCGTCGAACTTGGTCGTACCCAGGATGACATCGGGCTTCAACGACAATATTTTCTCGAAATTCGGGTCTACCTTCTCGCCGATGGATTCGGCTTTGTCCGTGATCGAAGCGAACATTGCAGGGAACTTGCCTGCCGAGCTGATTGCGCCTACCGGATGAATATCGAGCAGAATGGAATCCTCCATCGCCTCCAATGCACCGGTAATTACGAACCGTTCCACCTTGGCCGGCACTGTATAGTCTTTGCCCAGGTAGCTGATCGTCCGGGTGCCGCTTGCTTCAGGGCTGGCGGTTGCCTCGGACTCCGCTGAAGGGCTTGCCGAAGCTGCCGCATTGGACGCCTCCGTACCCGCTGTTTCCGTATTGTTTTTTCCTCCGCATGCTGCCAGTACGACCAGCAGAAGCATGCTCAGCATGAGATATACTGTCTTTTTCATATGGTTGACTCCCTCCACTTTGTTGAGAATGATTCTCAATCATTATGAAAGGTTTTGCCCGTTTACACCATAGACGAAGGGAGGATTCGGCATGGATTTTTTACCGCCGATATGCAGCAGCACGTCTTCGCGAATTCTTTCAAGCGCCACCGGTGAATATTCCCGCCACGGATTGGAGGACAGCAGCCGGAGCCGCTGCTCACGCACAACCCGCAAGCGGCTCCATTCGGACGTTCGCTGCAAGGCATGCCACAGCTCCAGCGTCTGTGAATCCTGCCTGATGAGCAGCGCAACATAATCAACATCTTCCGCCTCTAGCTGCTCTAAGGTAACAGGCGCACTTTCATCCCCGTCTTCGGGGGCCAGATGAGGACGGCGAAGCCCCAATTCGTTATACACATAATCCAGTGTTCCTGATGAACCGAAGCCGAGCAGTTGTCCCCTGATCATCCGCACGAACAGGACGGACGGCGCACCGGAACCGGAATCGAGCATAGCCCGCGCTTGCCGGTTCCCGTCCTCAAACTGGCTGATCCAGCGCCCGGCCTCGGCATTCATACCCAGCAGCCGCGCCAGCTCCAGCAGATTGGTTCTCCACGAGCCGGGCGCTTCGGGCAGCAGCTTGACTACAGGGGCGACCGCCTGAAGCCGTTCAAGCTCCGCTTCGCTTGTCTCATCCGGGCAGATGATCATATCAGGGGCCGCCTCGGCAATCCGCTGCAGGCTAGGATGCTGCAAGTCATCCGTTGTGCCGCATTCCAGATGGTAGGGAATATCTGTGCCGAAATGCTCAAAGTAATAGCTCGCCCACTTCGGATGCAGCGGTGCCAGGTACGGAAGCTGCTCCAGCGGCAGCAGATAGCCAAGGATGGACGCGCAGGCATAGGCCGCAAGCTTCTGCTTCCGCTTATTGACATAGCTGGACGGGGAGAGGCCGAATTCCTTTTTGAACAGGCGGCTAAAATAGAACTCGTCCTGGTAGCCCACGGCATGCGCAATATCCTTCAGTCTCCGCCCGGAGCTAAGCATCAGCCGCTTCGCCCGGTTCAGGCGCAGTCCGGTTATATATTCGCGGACACTTTTACCGTAGGCCTTCTTGAATTGCTCGGCAAAGTGCTTCGGACTTATGGCCGCAAGCTGCGCCAGCCGCTCCACAGTCAGCGGCTCCTCCGGGTGTTCATCCATATACCGCTTCACCCGCTCCAGTCCGCCGGAATGCCGGGACAGATCTGCGGCAGACGCCGGGACGGCCTCCAGCAGCAGCTCCATCGTGAGCAGTTGGGCGCGCAGCCGCAGCATCGGATTGTCCGACCGCAAGGCTCCGCATATGGAGCGGCAGCTATCCCCGGCTGCGCCGGGCACCGGGTGCACCAGCTCCTCCGGCAGCAGATGCGGGCCATAGTGAGCCATGGACTTAAGGCTTCCGGGATGCAGACCCTCCGGCTCATAGAACTCAATGCGGAGCATGGCCACCAGCGGCGGCTCGCCCTCTCCGGCCAGCTCAAACGTTGTCCCCGCATAGCAGACGTACAGGGTATCCTTTTCCATCGGGATGATCAGGCTTCGCTTCTTGAGCTGGCAACTGCCCTCCAGCAGCACAAGCAGGGTCGTGTGGGTAGCCATAATCTGAGTCATTGTATACGAAGAGCTTACGCTCGCCAGTTCGGCATACTGCAAATGGAGCGTCCAGCGTCCGGGATCGGACCCATTCATTCGACGCAATCGGGATAATTCCATAGACGACACACTCCTAACAGATTAAATGAGAATCGTTATCATTATACCATTGATTACCGCCTAACCCCTTCCCGATTTTTTAGACTAAATAATTTACAGGGATCAGGAAACCCTGATACATAACACAGCAAAAATACTTCAAGGAGATCACCCGATGATAAAAGCGGACCTGCAGCTAAAGCCCATTTTCCCGTTTGAGCCCATAAGCACCTCTATCACCCCTGCGGGCGACAATTGGATCACACAGGTCAAATGGGACGGGGTAAGAATGCTGCTCTATTATGACGGCAATGAAGTAAAGCTGCTTAACCGGAAAAAGAACGAGCGGACGAGCCAATACCCGGAGTTTCAGGATATCGAGTCATTTTGCAGCGCGGGCTCTGTCATTCTGGACGGTGAAATCATAGCCTTTGAACACGGCAGGCCTTCATTTCATGAAGTCATGAGAAGAGACAGTCTGAAGCAGCCGCAGAGAATCAAACAATCTATCCGCCAGGTCCCTGTTACCTTTATGATTTTTGATATTTTGTTGTATAACGGCGAGTGGGTCACGGATCGGCCCTTATTTTACAGGCAGCAGTTGCTTGAATCCGTAATCACCGCTCGAAACAACGTACAAATTGTACAGAATTTCCGCGATGGAGCCGCCCTTTTCAGCATGATGAGGCAATATGGGATGGAAGGGGTGGTGTATAAGGATCTTTCCAGTACGTATAGTCTGAACGGCAAGGATGGGCGCTGGAAAAAACACAAGGTGATACATGATCTGATTGCAGTTGTGGGGGGCGTAACTTTTAGAGATACAATGGTTAACTCTTTGCTGCTGGGGCTGTATTCAGAAAATCAGGATTTGGTGTACATTGGCCACGCAGGTACCGGTAAATTAACGCAGAAGGACTGGGCAACAATAACTGAAAATGCCAAGAGGATGCAAATACCCGGAAAGCCCTTCATCAATGAACCGGAACGTTCAAAAACAGCCACCTGGGTTGAGCCCAAGCTTACCGTTAAGGTCGAATACCTTGAGCTGACTCATGGGGGAACTCTCCGCCATCCAAGTATCCAAGCTGTTGTAATTAGGGATAAGAGCGAATGCACTATCGACCAGTTAAAGGAGAACACCGTATGACGCAGACCATCAAAGGCTCCATCACCATAGAAGGACAAGAGATCACCATCACGAACCCGGAGAAGCTGCTGTGGCCCGAACGCGGCATCACCAAACGGATGTATCTGCAAAAGCTGGCCGCACTCTCCCCCTATCTGCTGTGCTACTGCCGCGACCGGCTGCTGACAGTGATCCGTTACCCGCACGGTGTTCCCGGTATGTCCTTTTATCAGAAAAATGCGCCGGAGCCGCTCCCGGACTTCGTTCGCACGGCAACGCATGACGGCATTACCTATATTCTGCTGCAAGGCTTGCCGGAGCTGCTCTGGCTGGGCAATCTCGCGGCGCTGGAATTTCACCCTTCCCTGCATTATGCCGGAAGCGAGCTGCCGTGCGAATGGATGATTGATCTGGACCCGTCTATGGAGGTTGAGCCGCGCATTATGGAAGCAGCCGCTGTTGTAGGCGAGGTGCTGAAATCGCTGGGACTGGCCTCTGTGCCGAAGACATCGGGCGCTACCGGTGTGCAAATTATCGTTCCTGTCCGTCCGGGGATCACCTTTGACAGCCTGCGCAGGATCGGCCACCTGGTCGGCCGGTATGTGACCGAGAAGCGCCCCGACCTGTTCACCCTGGAGCGGCTGAAAAAGAATCGGGGAGACAAGATTTACTTCGACTACCTTCAGCACTATGGCGGCAAAACCTTAGCGGCACCCTATACACCGCGTGCCCGGCCGCTGGCAACCGTGTCCACTCCGCTGCTGTGGGAGGAGGTAGAGCGTAACGTCTCGCCCGCCGATTTCCACCTGCTGAATATCGAGCAGCGTCTTGGCCGCATGGGCGACCTCATTGCCAACGTGCCGCCGCAGCCGGTGGAAGCCATCCTCTCCAGGCTGCCTTGACCCCTTGCCGCTTCCGCAAAAAGCAATAAGCCCGCAGATGCCTATTCAGGCTGCGGGCTTATCAGGCGTCCACTTTATGGACGGAAGGTATTATATATAAGAATACGGCGAGATGATCTGAAGACGCCGAATTGATTACTCTGACTTTCGTAAATATACCTTCCTTCGGTCAGCGCACCTTTTCTGCGGGTGCAGCTAATGGATTGATTTTTTCTTAAAGCGTCCGCCTTTAACATCATGGATATTGCCGATTGCGATAAATGCGTCGGAATCCCAGTCTTCAACAATGGATTTAAGCTTTGCTTCCTCCAGACGGGTAATAACCACAAAAATAACCTTTTTGTTCTCCCCGGAAAAGCCGCCTTCTCCATCCAGATAAGTAACACCGCGTCCAAGACGCTCAGTTAGCGCTTCTCCGATATCACGGTATTTGTCGCTGATAATCCATACCGATTTCGATTGATCGAGACCCTCAAGCGTAATATCTATCATTTTGAAAGCAATGTAATAAGCGATCAGTGAGAACATGGCATTATTCCATCCAAATACAAAGCCCGCGCCGGTAAGAATAAACACGTTGAAGAACATCACAACCTCACCTACAGAGAACGGGAGCTTCTTGGCAATCAGAATAGCGACTATTTCCGTTCCGTCCAGCGAGCCGCCATAGCGTACAACCAGACCTACACCCACACCTAGAATAACGCCCCCGAACACTGCGGCAAGCAGCGGTTCCCCCGTTAGCGGAGCTACAGGATGCAGCAGTTGAGTGCCAATGGACATTAGGACTACAGCAAATAATGTGGATAAGGCAAAGGTTTTACCGATCTGCTTATAGCCGATCACGAGAAACGGGAGGTTAAGCAAGGTCAATAAGATACCAAGAGGAATGTTGAAGATGTGGGAAAACATAATGGAAATCCCGGTGATTCCGCCGTCAATCAACTGATTGGGAACGAGGAAAATTTCCAGTGCAACAGACATCATCGCTGCTCCGAGCACAATCATAACGAACCTCTGGATTAATCTGGCCCTCTTAAAGGCTTCAGATTTCTGAGGTTTATTCTGTCCCTCACCCGAAAAAATTTGCTGGCTTACAGTCATAGAACTCCCCCTATAAAAAGTATAGTTTCTTCCACACCTTCATTATATCATAAAAAGAGCTTTAAAAAGGCTGGAACATGTTAGAGTCTTCGAAAAACAATGTAAACATCGGATTTCCCTTCATAAAAGAGGCGATAAAAGCTTACACAGGCTTTGAATCAATTTGACATATCCCCCCCGCCCCTTGAACTTAACCGGGTCAATGAACTCGCTGTGCCTCAGGTCCTGCTCAAAGCCGTCCGCAAGCACGGAGATCAGCTCCGGACGGAGCAGCACCGCCGTCAGCTCAAAGTTGGAGTAGAAGCTGCGCATATCCAGATTGGCGCTCCCCACCGTAGCCATCAGCCCGTCGATAATCATGACCTTGGCATGCATGAACCCTGCATTGTAGCGGTAAAATTTCACACCGGCATCCTGCAGGTTCTCTAAGTACGACAATGTGGCCGAATACACCAGCCAGTTGTCGGGCTTGGCGGGAATGATGATCCTCACATCCACACCGCTCAGCACAGCGTTCTTCAGCGCACGGCAAATCGCAGGATCAGGAATAAAATACGGCGATGTGATCCAGATTCTCCGCTTGGCCGCAACAATTGCCGCAAAATACATCTCCTGCGAGGCATCCAGCGCTCCATCCGGTCCGCTTGCAACTACCAGTACGGATTCCTGCTCCGTGCAATGATGCGCGGGGAAGAAACGGGGATGGCTCATGCCCTCCCCCGCTGCGAGCCGCCAGTCTTTCATAAAAACATACTGCAGATTATAGACAGCGTCTCCCTCCAGACGCAGATGAGTGTCCCGCCATTCCCCCATCTTGGGATCTTTACCGAGATAGTCATCGCCCACATTCATGCCCCCGGTGAACCCGATCAGCCCGTCGACGACCAGGATTTTGCGGTGATTGCGGTAATTGAAACGGCGGTTCAAGAGTGAGGTCAGCGGCGGCAGGAAGAAATGGACCTCCACGCCGTTAATTCTCAGCGTACGAATGAAGCTCCGGCCGAGCTTATGGCTGCCAAGGCCATCGCAGAGCAGACGCACCCGGACTCCCTGGCGGGCTTTGCGGATCATTACCTCCTGAAATTGCTTCCCGATCTCATCATCACGGAAAATATAAAACTCCATATGGATATGCTCACGCGCCGCTTCCATCGCTTCCAGCATATCGTCAAAGGCTTCCCGGCCGCTGGACAGCACCCGGCACCGGTTACGGCCGGTAACCGGACTCTCCGACAGCCGTGAGAGCAGATACAGCAGCTCTTTATGTTCCGCAATTTGCGGATTTCCGCAGTCGTCCGCATTTTTCACAATATGAATTTTACCCGTGACATGGGAGCGAATCTCCCGGAACAACGATAGGCATCTTTTGTCCAGCTTGCGGTTCTGCCAATAGTCCCGGCCGAAGAAATAGTAGAACAGCAGCCCTAAGGGCGGGCAGCAAAAGGTAACAAATACCCAGGCCAGCGCCCGCTCAGGACGGCGGAATTCAAGCAGCAGGATTGCCGCAATCTGTAGAATAAATAAGCATACAATAATCACGAATATTTTCATGACAGCGCTCCCCCTGAAGGTTAATAGATAATGAATTGTCCGGATTTCGCCACTACTCTCCCTTTATATTCAAGCAAACCGTTGTCATGTTCGTCACAGACGTGGAATACATAGAGTAATAGGACGATTCGGATGAGCCCAAGGAACAAACAAGCCGGAATTAACACAAAGGCGGCTGCGCAAGCCGCAGGAAGGAGAAGCTATGAAGAAACAGCCCGATCAGAACCGGATTACACTGCTCGTCGTCCGCGAGGCCGGGCGTCCGGTCAGACAGCTTCAGCTATCCAAGCCGCTCGCCCTGGCCCTGCCGGCCGCAGCCGCCCTTTCTATCTCCAGTCTGGTCACCTCTATGCATTTTCATGCCTCCCGGTCCATTTCTGAGCTTGAAGCCGAAGCAGCCGCACTCTCCCTGAGCAATCTCCGCATGGAAATGAAGGTTGCCGACAAGGATCAGGCCTTGCTGCAGCTTCGCAGTCAAGTAACCGAGCTTTCGGAGGAAGCCGAGGGCATCAAAGACAAGCTGAAGAGTGTCAGTGAGCTTGAGCAGCAGTTGCAGTCATTGATTGATAAACAAAACGGCGCTTCTGCCTCCGGCAAAGCGAAAACCTCTGCCTCCGGCGCCAAGACCTCTGCTAACAAACAGTCCGAGGCCTCAGCAATTGTAGAGACAGCCATGTTATCCGGGGCAGCAGCCTCACAGGACGCAAGCGGTATAGTCTTTGCGGCAGCGCCACCTCCCGCTTCCACGCTGTCTGCTGTGAACTTCCGCTTAGGAGCGATTAACGCGGCACTGGGCAGCACAGTCGCTCCGCAGGTTGGCGGAGAATACATCGCGGTCTATCAGAATGATCCGCTGGAGCTGGTGCGGGAAACGAAGGATGATTATGAGGAAATCCGCAGCATGCTTGAGGAAATGATGAACAGCATCTCTACGACAATTACAAAGGCCATCAAAGCGAACACCGCCGAAGCCAAGCTCCAGGCCAAAAAAGTGCTGGCAGAAAAAGCCCGGCTGGCCCCGGCAGTTCTCTGGCCTACCTACTCGAAAGTGATCACCTCCAGCTTCGGCTACCGCTCCGACCCCTTCAAGGGCGTATCGGCCTACCACTCCGGCATTGATATTGCCGGCAATATCGGAGATCCTGTATACGCCGCCATGGACGGTGTTATAACCGCTGCTGAGCAAATGGGCTCAAGGGGCAAATATATCATCGTTAAGCATGATAACGGGCTTGAGACCTGGTACATGCATTTGAACGCCATACTCGTCTCTCCCGGACAGCAGGTACGCAAAGGGCAGCAAATCGGGCAGCTCGGCAATACGGGGCGCAGCACGGGCCCCCATCTTCATTTTCAGGTAGTTAAAGGAAACAAGCCGGTGAACCCATTGGGATATGTGGAGCCGTAAAGGCCGCACTCAGGGGTGGAACTAATACTTTAAGAGGGGGAATCTATCATGTGGAATAAAAACAAACATCAAACATCTGTCAAGTCTACCGACTCATTGATCGGACATGGCGGTACGCTGGAGGGCAAAGTGAATTGCGACACCAATCTGCGGATTGAAGGAAATTTCAGCGGGGAAATTCACTGCCGGGGAACAGTGACTGTAGGTGAACAGGGAGCGGTCCGCTCCACCATCAAAGCGCAGGAGATCATTATCGCAGGCAAGGTGTACGGTGATGTCACTGCCGACCGCAGGCTTATCATGACAGGAACCGGACAACTGCATGGCAACATTCTGGCCGGTTCCCTGAGCATCATGGAGGGCAGTGTGCTGAACGGCTCTGTAGCCATGACTGAAGAGCCCGCCCTGGAACATGCAGGCGGACTTCAGGTAAGCGATAAGACGGACAAGACAGGGAAGCACGGCTCCAAGGCACAGAGCACCCTGGAAGCAGGCTAACCGCTGCTGCCGTATTTACGCTGCGACATCTCTTTTACGGAATACGAACCAGGACACCAGCATGAACAACAGGTAATAGACTGCCAGTACGACAATGGCGAACCCGAGGCTAACCCCGCCCGGCCCTTTGTCCGTTAACAGATACCCTCCCAGGTTCATGTGGGGAAAGATAAGATATTTGGCCCACTCATACCGCTCCGGGCTGAAGATGGCGACAAAGATATCTTTGGCAAACATAATGAACAGCGACAGCCCGATCGCAAGTCCGCTTGCACGGAAAACGCTGGAGACCATGAAGGCAATTGCAGCCGTCAGAAACAGCTCAATATAGCTGCACAGAATGCTCAGAAACGTATATTTTGCCGGACTCCAGGCCGATATTGGGGATGCATCTGTCCCGGATGAGTTGGAGAAAATAAGCGCAGACACGTAACCAAAAGCAATCAGCACAGCCGTGCTCAGCAGGCTGAACAGTATCAGGGAAATGTATTTCGACAGCAGTATTTTGGAGCGGCTCCAAGGGCGGATCAACAGCAGCTTAATCGTTCCCCAAGAAAATTCGCCCGCTACGGAGTCGGAGGCAATGACAACGGTAAAAATTGTGTTCAGAAAAAATGCGATGCTTACGGTCATTTGAAAGCTGTTCCACAGCTCCGCCGTCGATGTATCACCACTGGTATAATAAAAGAGTACCGGGAACAGCGCACTCATGACTGCCAAAATGATCAGCATAACCCATGTGCGTACCCGGCTGTAGATTTTGACATTCTCATTATGTATGAGAGCAGCGAAATTACCCAATGCCTTCACCTCCGGTGATTTCCAAGAATTGATCCTCCAGCGACCGGGACAGCGCTCTAATGCCGTAAACCTTGATTCCGCCTGCAACCAGATTTGCATTCAGCTCGGCAATTCCCTCGCGGTCCGCTGTGACCGCAAGCCCGCCGTCACTCAGCACCCCGGTCCCAAGCAGCGCAAGTGCAGCTTCGGGATCACTGACCTCGAACAGCGTCTCACCCGTCGGCAGCACTTCAGACCCTACCGCTTTGAGCTGCTTCACGTCGATCAGCTTGCCATTCTGGATGATCGCCACACTGTCACACATCAGCTCCATCTCGGACAGCAGATGGCTGGAGACGAATACTGTTGTTCCTTCCTCCTGACACAGCCGGCGCAAATAATCGCGCAGCTCGCGGATACCTTGCGGATCAAGCCCGTTAGTAGGCTCATCCAGAATCAGCAGCTTCGGGCGGTGCAGCAGTGCCTGGGCCACACCCAGCCGCTGGCGCATCCCGAGCGAATAGGTCTTTACTTTGTCATGAATCCGCTGACCCAGCCCAACCAGCTCGACCACTTCTTGAATCCGCTGCTTGTTTACACCGGGCACCATACGCGCATACTGAAGCAAATTCTGGTACCCGGTCAGGAACTTGTACATCTCCGGGTTCTCCACAATGGCTCCAATGCTCTTAACCGCTTCTTCAAAATGGTCTTTAATGCTGCGGCCGCAGATCAGAATGTCGCCTTGGCTGATGGAAATCAGCCCCACCATCATACGGATGGTGGTTGTTTTACCTGCACCATTCGGTCCGAGAAATCCGAAGATTTGCCCCGCCGGAATATCCAGCGTTAAGTCGCTAACCAGCGTCTTTGCGCCGATTTTTTTGGTGACACCCCTGAGGCTTGCTACGGGTGTTACCCCTTCTGCCGTGTTCGGCATGGTCTCACTTCCTTCCATGTAAAAGCGCCTGAAGATCCAAATGCTCCGTTCGGTGATTAGTCGTAATTGCGGGGAATGTTTGGACTTCCGGCCGCTGTTGTCTGCAGATTTCTTGATTATGACCGCACTTAGCGGTGGAAATCCGCAGACAAAGGTGGTCGCTACCGCTCCTCCAGTTCCAAACTTCCCCTCCATTACTTACACCTCATCCGGCTCCATAAAACTTCAGATCATTTTTAGTTTACCACAACTTTCCTTTTTCCTGAAAACTAGGAAAAAATGCAGCAATAGTAAAAAGGACAACCTCCCCCCGGCAAGGAGAGGATGTTGTCCCTTCGTGTATTGAAATGCTAAATTGTATGGCTGAGATAACAGGATAATCGGCTAACGTCAGCCAGTGGCTTGATGCCGGATGGCTATCTGAGTTAGAGCATTATTCGGGGCTGTTAGCCGCCGACACGGGCAAGCTCGCGCATGTTCGCTTCGAAGGCAGCCATCAGGGCGGCATCACCGGAGAGCCCGGTCTGCTCAACCTTGCGGATCTGCTCCATCATCCGTTTGTAATCCTTCGGAATGACACGGACGAACTTCGTCAGAGCGTCTTCCCAGGCTTCGAGAACACTTCTTCCGGCGTTGCTGTCCGTAAGCTCTGCATGACGGGTGATCATCCCCTTCAGCTCGGCAATCTCCTCTGCCTCTTCCACGCGTTCGAGAAGAACCATCTCCAGGTTGCAGCGTTTGATGAAGGAATTGTCCGGATCGTACACGTAGGCAATACCGCCCGACATACCTGCCGCAAAGTTGCGCCCGGTTGCGCCAAGCACCACCACACGGCCTCCGGTCATATATTCACAGCCGTGGTCGCCCACGCCTTCAACAACCACATTCGCGCCGGAGTTGCGGACGGCGAACCGTTCGCCGGCAATACCGCTGATATAAGCTTCACCGCTGGTAGCACCGTAAAGTGCCGTATTCCCGATGATGATATTATCCTCGGCGGCAAAGGTTGCCTTCGGGGACGGCTTGATAATCAGCTTGCCGCCGGACAGCCCTTTGCCGACATAGTCATTGGAGTCGCCTTCGACGGTGATCGTAATCCCCTTCGGTACGAACGCCCCCAAGCTCTGTCCGGCTGAACCGGTGAAATGCAGGCGGATTGTATCATCCGGCAGACCTGCTGCACCATACTTGCGTGTCAGCTCGCTGCCCAGAATGGTTCCAACCGCACGGTTGACGTTCGTTATCGGCAGGGAAGCCTCAACCACCGTACCGGATTCCAGCGCCGGTGCGGCAAGGTCCAGCAACTGCGATACATCCAGTGTTTCTTCCAGGCCGTGATTCTGGCTCTGGCTGTTAAAGCGCGTGCTTCCTTCCGGCATTGCCGGAGTATGCAGCAGGCTGCTGAGATCCACGCCTTTCTTCTTCCAGTGGCTCGAAGCCTTGACCGCATCCAGACAATCGGTGCGGCCGACCATTTCCTGAATGGTACGGAAGCCAAGCTCTGCCATGATTTCCCGCAGATCCTCCGCCACAAAGGTCATGAAGTTAACGACATGCTGCGGGTCACCCGCAAAGTTCTTGCGCAGCTCCGGATTCTGTGTCGCTACGCCGACCGGACAGGTATCCATTTGGCATACCCGCATCATAATGCAGCCTACGGCTACAAGCGGTGCAGTAGCAAATCCGTATTCTTCAGCGCCGAGCAATACGGCTACAGCCAGGTCGCGGCCGCTGAGCATTTTGCCATCCGTTTCCAGCACTACTCGGTCACGGAGATTGTTCAGCATCAGCGTCTGATGCGTCTCAGCCAGCCCAAGCTCCCACGGCAGACCGGCATGGCGGATGGAGTTCATCGGCGACGCGCCGGTACCGCCATCGTAACCGCTGACCAGGATGATGTCGGCACGGCCTTTGGCAACACCTGCGGCGATGGTTCCGACACCAACCTCAGATACAAGCTTAACGTTAATATTCGCACGCGGATTGGCGTTCTTCAGATCGTAGATCAGCTCTGCCAAATCCTCGATGGAGTAAATATCATGATGCGGCGGCGGCGAGATCAGGCCCACACCTGCTGTAGAGCCGCGTACTTCGGCTACCCAAGGATACACCTTGCGGCCCGGAAGCTGTCCGCCTTCACCCGGCTTGGCCCCCTGTGCCATCTTGATCTGAATTTCATCGGCATTCACCAGATAATTCGAGGTAACCCCGAAACGTCCAGATGCTACCTGCTTGATCGCGCTGCGGCGGGAATCGCCGTTGCTGTCCCGGGTAAACCGGGCCGGATCTTCGCCGCCCTCGCCGGTATTGCTCTTGCCGCCAATGCGGTTCATAGCGATAGCCAGTGTCTCATGGGCTTCCTTACTGATGGAGCCGAAGGACATGGCCCCGGTCTTGAAGCGTTTCATGATGGATGCGGCCGACTCAACCTCTTCCAGCGGAATCGGCTGATTGAACGGTTTGAACTGCAGCAGGGAGCGCAATGTCTGCTGCTTCTCGCTTTCGCCCTGGACAAGCGCTGCATACTTCTTGTACATTCCATAATCTCCGCTCCGCACGGATTGTTGAAGCAGATGAATGGTCTGCGGGTTGAACAAATGCTCTTCCCCGTCGCTGCGCCATTGATATTCACCGCCGGAATCCAGCACTTTGTCATTGCCGTCTTTGTCGGTGAAAGCACGGTTATGGTGGGCAAGGGCTTCCGCCGCCACTTCCTCAAGGCCAATGCCGCCAATGCGGGAAGGCGTCCAGGTGAAGTAACGGTCCACGAATTCCGAGTTCAGACCGACAGCTTCGAAGATCTGTGCGCCTCGGTAGGATTGGATTGTCGAGATACCCATTTTGGACAGTATTTTAACTACGCTCTTCGTCGCAGCTTTAATATAATTCTTCACGGCTTTCTCATGCGAGATGCCGCGCAGCAGCCCTTGGCCGATCATGTCATCCAGACTTTCGAAAGCCAGGTAAGGATTGACCGCACTCACGCCATAGCCAAGCAGCAGCGCATAATGATGAACCTCACGGGGTTCGCCGGATTCCAGCAAAATGCTGACCTTGGTCCGGGTTCCCGAGCGAATCAAATGGTGATGCAGGCTGGACACGGCGAGCAGCGCCGGAATTGCCGCATTCTCGCGGTCTACGCCACGGTCGGACAGGATAAGAATGTTATGTCCCTTAGCCATGACACGGTCAGCCGCTTCGTTCATGCGCTCCAGCGCAATGCGCAGCCCTTCAGCTCCAAGCTCAGCCGGGAACAGAATCGGAAGCGACATTGACTTGAAGCCTGCTCGGCGGATGTGGCGGATCTTGGCGAAATCCTCATTCGACAGAATCGGAGAGTCCAGCGAGATTTGCCGGCAGCTCTCAGGCTCCGGCTTGAGCAGATTGCGCTCAGGTCCAATCGTCGTCGCGGTAGAGGTAACCAGCTCTTCACGGATAGCATCAATCGGCGGGTTAGTTACCTGGGCGAACATTTGTTTAAAATAGTTATATAGACGCTGCGGACGGTCCGACAGCACTGCGAGCGGCGCATCGTAGCCCATCGACCCTATAGCTTCAGCACCGGTGGAAGCCATCGGCTCCAGCACCTTGCGCAGATCCTCGAAGCTATAACCGAAGGACTGCTGAAGCTGCTGCACATTGTCATGCTTCGGATTCGGAAGCTCCGGCGCATCGGGAAGCTGATCAAGACCGATCAGATGCTCATCCAGCCACTCACGGTAAGGCTGCTCCGTCGCAATGGCGGCTTTAACCTCTTCGTCGGAAATAATCCGCCCCTGCTTCGTATCCACCAGCAGCATGCGGCCCGGTCTCAGGCGGTCTTTATATAGTACATTCTCCGCAGGGATATCCAGCACGCCTGCCTCGGAGGACAAAATAATCAGATCATCCTTGGTTACATAATAACGCGCAGGGCGCAGACCGTTACGGTCGAGAATCGCGCCAATCTGAACACCGTCGGTAAAGCCCATTGCGGCAGGTCCGTCCCACGGTTCCATCAGTGTGCTGTGGTATTCATAGAAAGCCTTCTTCTGCTCATCCATGCTGTCATGGTTGCTCCAAGGCTCAGGAACCATCATCATAGCCACATGCGGCAGAGAACGTCCGCTGAGGTACAGGAATTCGAAGGTATTGTCGAACATCGCGGTATCGGAGCCGTCAGGATTCACAACCGGCTTGATCTTGCTCAGATCTTCTCCGAACACTTCACTCTTGAACAGTGACTGGCGTGCATGCATCCAGTTCACATTTCCCCGCAGCGTATTGATTTCACCGTTGTGGATCATGAAGCGGTAAGGGTGCGCGCGCTCCCAGCTTGGGAACGTGTTGGTGCTGAACCGGGAGTGGACAAGCGCAATCGCCGATTCCAGCTCTTCGTTCTGCAAATCCAGGTAGAACTGGCCTACCTGCGCAGTGGTCAGCATGCCTTTGTATACGATCTTTCGACAGGACATGCTTGGCACATAAAAGGATTCGCCCTCTTCAGCGCCGCCGTAGCGGATCGCCAGCTCGGCGCGTTTGCGGATGACATACAGCTTGCGTTCAAAGGCCATATCATCCTTAATGCCTTCGGAACGTCCGATGAATACCTGACGGACATAAGGCTTGGCCGCCTTGGCCGTCTTGCCCAGCATTTCGTCAAAGGTAGGAACATCGCGATAGCCAAGCACCTGCTGGCCTTCCTCGGCAATAATCTGGCTGAGGAGCGATTCATGGCGGTTACGGATCTCCTCGTTGTGAGACAAAAAGATCATGCCCACGCCATAATGTCCCTGCTCCGGCAATGCAAAGCCAAGCTTACTGGCTTCACCGGCAAAGAAACGGTGCGGAATCTGCAGCATGATGCCGGCTCCGTCACCCGAGTTTGGTTCGCTTCCCTGGCCTCCCCGATGCTCCATGTTGAAGAGCATGGTCAAAGCGTTACTTACAATATCATGGGACGGCTTGCCTTTGATATGGGCGACAAACCCCATTCCGCAGGCATCCTTTTCGAACTGGGGATCATACAGGCCCTGTTTGACGGGCAGTTCAGTGTGTCTCATCGTACGCAACCTTTCTATTATAAAGTAGACGAATTTCCAGGAAAAATTTTCAGTGTAAATTCTTAATAAATATTCAAGGCAGATTGGTTATATTATTTTATCATCGACCTGACATGAGCGCAATTTAAACTTTTTTATGAGCTTGATTAACAAATGCTTTTGCGGCACAGCTTTAGCGAATAAAAGCGTAAAAAATCTTTGCTATGTATAATTATGCACAAATAACGAATAAGTGCTTATTCAATGAAAACGCTTCATTCAATTTCCTGACACAATCATGATACGTTCCATCCTGATTTGCCGCGGAATAAGATAACAAAAAGAACGCCCCGGAAAAGGGGCGTTCTTTTTGTTATTCCTATGAATATTGAATAACGTTCAATTATAAGCTTAGAGCCTGTTCACTCTTCAGTTCTACTTGGCTGCCCCGTTCACGGGTCATGAAGTATGTGAAGGTCAAGGCCAGGAAGACAATTCCGTACGCGGCCAGCGTTCCGGCATCACTCCACATGGTGCCGATTTCACCGGTGGAAATCACTGCCTTGAAGCCTCTGACACTGTAAGTCATAGGCAGCAGCGGGTTGAAGAATTTCATCCAGTTCGGAATCAGCTCAAGCGGGAAGGTTCCTGCGCTTGTAGTCAACTGGAAGATCAGAATAACGATAACCACGAACCGTCCCGGTTGATCCATCCAGGTAACGATAGCCTGGATCATCCACATGAAGGCCAGGCCTGTAATGAAGGTAAAGGCGTAGAACAATGGCACGTTCTCTACATTCAGTCCAAGGCCGTAAAGCACAATAAGTACAGCCATCAGAGCCTGGAACATACTCATCATCGAGAATGTAAGGGTACGGCTGACGAAGCGGTTGAACCGGCTTGCACCAAGCACTTCAGAATCACGCATTGGAATAACAATGGTGCAGATGAGTGCGCCTACGAACAAGCCGAGAGACAGGAAGTATGGTGCAAAACCTGAACCATAGTTAGGTACTGTAGTATATTCCTTCTCTTCAATCTGTACTGGCTGGGCGAACATTGATGCAAGGGCATCGGTTTTCTTCACGGAGCTGGTCTTCGAAGCGGCATCGCCGAGCTTCGATGCCAGTTCGCCGGAGCCGGCCTTCAGGTCATCCAGACCATCCTTAAGCTTGCCTGCTCCATCGCTAAGCTTCTTCGATCCATCCGCTACAGAGCTGAGACCGCTGCTAAGCTTGCCTGCACCGTCCAGCAGCTTGGTGGTTCCTGCTTCCAGCGATTTGCCGCCGTCAGCCAGCTTCGCGCCGCCTGCCGCAGCTTCATCCAGCTTCGCACCGAACTGCTTCATGCCTGCGGCAAGCTTGCTGCCGCCGCTTTCCAGCGATCCGGCTCCAGCGAGCAGTTGCTGCTGTCCTGCCAGAAGCTGCGTGCTGCCTGCATTCAGCTTCTGTGCGCCGTCATGCAGTTGAGTTACACCGGCATCCAGTTGCTGTGATCCATCGTGCAGTTGGTTCGCACCCTGAACCAGTTGTGTCTGACCGCTGTGCAGCGCAGTTGCGCCGTCGAGAAGCTGCTGCTGGCTCTGATCCAGTTGCGCAATGCCTTGGGCAACTGAAGTGCTTGCTGCGATCAGCTTCTGCACATCAGGGCTTGCTGCCAACTGCGGATTCGATTTAGCCAGTTGCTGCAGGCCATCAGCTACCGCTTTGGCTCCTGCACTAATCTTGGCGCTGCCGTCCTTCGAGGCCTTCAGTCCGGCTTCCAGCTTCGCGCTGCCGTCCTCGGAAGATGTCAATCCCGCAGCCAGCTTCGCGCTGCCGTCTACAACGGACTGTGTACCGGCTTGCAGCTTGGTTGTGCCGTCTACAGCCGACTTCGTACCGGCTTGCAGCGCCGCCGCTCCGTCAGCCGTCTTTTGCAGACCGGCACTCAGTTGTTTGCTGCCGTCTGCTGTCTTCGCTACACCGTCCTGGAGCTGCTTATGCGCTGCGGACAGTTGTTCAAGTCCTCCGGCAAGCTTGCTGCTGCCGGTCTGGATTGCTGCTGCACCGTTGTTCAGTGCTGCCACACCTTCTGTAAGCGGCGCTGCACCGTCCAGCAGCTTGCCAGTGCCTTCAGTCAGCACAAGCAGGTTATCCTTCAGCTTAAGCGCGCCGTCGTCCAGCTTAGTGGCGCCATCTGCAATTTTGGTGGCACCGTCTCCGGCTTCGCCAAGCCCGCTGGAGATTTCAGTGATTTTATCAAGAACAGAGTTGGTATAAGCTTCGGTAATTTTGGCAGATACTTTAGTCTTGATATCTTTTACAGCAGTACCGCCGATCTGACCAGCCAGGAAGTTGTAGCCTTCGTTTGGCTCGTAGATGATTTTGGCCGGCTGCGGATTTTCATCGAGCACCGTGGTTGCATTCGCGGAGAAATCCTCCGGAACCACGATAGCCATATAATAAGTTTCGTCTTTCAGACCGGCTTCCGCCTGTGCACGAGTCACGAAATTCCATTTGAACCCGTCGGTCTTTTTAAGCTCTTCTACCAGATCGTTCCCGGCAGTAAGGCTCTTGCCTTCATAGTCGGCACCTTTGTCTTCATTAACTACGGCCACCGGCAGCTCATTCATTTTGCCATACGGGTCCCAGAATGCCTTCAAGAACAATCCGCTGTACAGCACCGGAATGAACAGGACAACAAACATCGGAATCAGCACCTTGGGTTTCTTGAGCGCTGCGCCCAGGTCCTTGGCAAATACGGATAAAGATTTCATTCTGGTTCTCTCCTTCTGATCATATGCTCTCTTTAAAATGCTATAAATCTTACAAATGCTAGTTTCTTGAAACTTTGCGTAATACCAGGTGACTATTTTCCCCAAGTAGTCAATCGAGAGCAAAGAAAAACTCCTGCCGGAGTCGTTTGAGGCTATCGCCAACCATCAAAACCTTATTACGCTATTGTGCCAACCCTTCAGCCAGAAACAAATGAAAATAGCTTGTGATTTGTTCTTTCGTCAAAGGCACATGCACTCTGTTGAGCTCGGCTGTCAGCACGATATACAGTCTGAACATCACCAGTGATACAATCTTGGAGTCGCAAGGCTTAACTTCTCCATGATCTATCGCATACTCCACCTCCCGCTGCAAATATTCAAGGATCACATTCTCAAGCTTATCAAGACCGTCATTAGCCTGCGGGGTTCCGAAATCACGGCTTTCCTGGGACAACTTGACGAACAGCTCATGTTCACTGCGAAATTCCAGCACGGCATCAAGAACACGGCGCAGATTATCAAAAAAAGGCCGGTCCCGCTTGATTTCACGCTCAGCGATAGACTTTATATCCATCATGACTTCACGCAGAATTTCATCAAACAACTGTTCCTTATTTGCGAAGAAGGTGTAGATCGTTCCTTTGCCGACATTTGCAATCTTGGCGACCTGATCCATTGTTGTTGCTTTGTAGCCGAATAATGAAAATGACTTTGTCGCGGCCTGAAGCACCTGTTGCCTTCGATCCACCACAGCCACCTTTACACTCCCTTTCTTCCGGAAATATCGTTACCGCCGCTTATTGACCATTTTACTATTCCGGTCACTTGGTCACAACTCACTTTAACACGTTGCCACTCTGTTTGCAATACTTGGGAGAAATCTTTATTTTTTTTCTTTTTGCAGTGTTTTAACTTTCTATTTACGTCTTATTTGTATAATGTGAGAAAAGAAGCAAGTTCCTTAGTATAATAGTAAAAGAAGATTGATCCTATGAAGGAAAGTAGCAGGTGAACTTATGCGAAAGAAAAGAGTACTGCTGTTTTCGGAAGGCTTCGGTACGGGCCATACAGGGGCAGCCTATGCTCTGGCCGAAGGTATAAAGCGGCTCAGTCCGGATGTGCAGTGCCGGGTCATTGAGTTGGGGAAGTTCCTTAATCCTACGGTCGCTCCCTGGATTCTTTCAGCTTACCGCAAAACAGTCAGCAGCCAGCCGAAGCTGGTCGGCATGATGTATAAGACACAATATCACAAATCACTGAACCGGTTGACCAAGATGGCGCTTCACCGGATTTTTTATACACATGCCTCACAGGTTATTGAGCAGCTTAAGCCCGATTTGATTATTTGCACGCATCCAATTCCCGCTGCCGTTATTTCCAGACTGAAGCAGCAAGGGCTGGATGTGCCGCTCTACACGCTGATTACGGATTATGACGCGCACGGAAGCTGGGTCAATGCCGAGGTCAACCGCTACCTCGTATCTACATCCCGTGTGAAGTCCATTCTGACCGGACGGGGGATCTGCCCCGAGCAGGTTATGGTCACCGGCATTCCGGTGCATCCGAAATTCTGGGAGCGTTCGAACAAAACGATGCTCCGCAAGGAGCTGGGACTCGCCAACATTCCCACAGTGCTTATTATGGGTGGCGGCTGGGGTCTGATGTTCGGCAAGGATGTCATGAGCTCGCTCACGGCCCGGATGGATGAAATCCAGTTGATCTTCTGCATGGGCAGCAATGACAAGCTAGTTGCCAAGATGCGGACCAATCCGCTGCTGAACCATCCCAACGTGAAGATTCTAGGGTACACCAGTGAAATCAACAAGCTGATGGATGCCTCCGATCTGCTCATTACGAAGCCCGGCGGGATGACCTGCACGGAAGGCCAGGCCAAAGGCATCCCAATGCTTTTTTACAGCGCTATTCCCGGCCAGGAAGAGAAGAACTGTCAATATTTTGTGGAGCTGGGACTGGCCGAAGAGCTGGATTCAGACGTAGTGAACAAATGGTTCTCGATGCTGCTTCGGGAATACACCAGTCTTGAGGAGCTGCGCAGACGGCGGCTCGCACCGGAGCGGCAGCAGCCGAGCCACTGCGCTTCAACCATACTGGAGCTGCTGGGCAAGCCGGCGGGCGGGACAGCAGCAGAGCTGCGCGGCACACGCGCTGCCGCCCAGGCCCGGAATGAAGAGGCTGTGTATGTCACTCCCTAGATTCTCCTATTTAAACAAAGGGTGTCCAAAGCCATAATAAATGGCCTTAGGACACCCTTTGTTTTGCTTCAGTTAACCTCTGATTTACTTATAAAAAGTATGATTGCCGATTGTTTTGGCGTACTTCTGGGAATGGTGCACAGTCAGATCCTGGGCAAGCTTCAGCGACAGGAAATAATACGTATCATCGGTAACCGCCTTTATTCCGGAGAGCGCAGCATTTACAGCTCTAATACAATCCGCATTTGGCTTCACACGGTTAAGACGCCCGTTGGCAACAGGACTGAATTGTCTTTTTTGATAAATTACATCATGAATGGTGTCGGGAAAATTGGCTGACCGTAGCCGGTTCAGAACAACGTTGGCGACTGCCACCTTGCCCTGGTACGGTTCACCCTCTGCTTCTGCCATAACGATTTTTCGCAGCAGTAGCAGGTCTTCTTCGGATACAGCGTAGCTCCAGGTGGCTTGACTTCGTTGCGCCTGGCTTAATAGCTTTGTCCGGGAGAAGAACAATTTTGTGGGGGGATGTTGCTGAATTGCCGTGTTTTTATTATTTACGGTCTGGCTCCCCTTGCCCTCCGCCTGTCTGAGCGCTTGCTGCGCTACGGGCGGGCTTGTCTTCACCACAGCGGCCTTCCGCCGAAGAATATCAGTATGGGATGCTGTGCCCTTCGGCTTCAGGTTATCCGGACTGATCCATTCCACGGGCTGCCGGAATTTCTGAGCTTGTCCCAGATTGGCGGCTGTGGTGTAGAGCATGGGCCTAAACGTATTATTGCTGCTCCTCTGTGAGGATGCTGGTGTTGCCACGGGAATAAGTAAGGCAGCGGCTTGGCCGCTTGACTGTAATTTATCTGTTCGAGCCGAATTCTTCCCTTTTACGATTTCTTCGTTGCCCAGCAAGCTTATCGAAGAAAAACACACTAGAATAACGCCAACGAGCAGCGCAATGCAGCGGTTTTGCTTAAAGATTACCATTATTTACCTCCTGTTTTACGGCACATTCCTATAATATGTAACCGAAAATGGAAGCTTTGAAAACTTTATTGTCGATTTTCATCTGAAAAATGTAAATTTTTCGATCAATTCATACATAGGAATGGCATGCATCCTGGTAGCATACACCAAAAAACCGTCCACCGTCCAGTCCAGCACCCCTGATTCAGCATCCCTTGGCAGCCTCTCAGAGGATAAAGATTCCAGTCTTTCCATACTAAAGGGACGCTCATCCCGATATTTCCGCGCAAGTGTAAGATGGGGGTTGTACGCCCTCGCTTCGGGAGTGAACCCTAGTGGACGGGTCGAGGAAACCACGCTCCGCTGAAGGCTGTTCAGCTTCTCCAAATCTCCGGAAATGCCCGCCCACAGCACTCTTGGCGCTTCAGGGAGGCCAAAGACTCCCCACTGCGCAAGCTGCAATTGAAACGGAGAACCCTCCTCAGATACCTTCCTCAAAGCCTCAAGGAGAGCCGGAATCTCCGGTTTGGGTGTGTCTCCGAGAAACTGCAGGGTAATATGATAATCCTCAAAATGTGTCCATTTTGCAAATTTCAGCTCTGAAGACAATGCAGCGCATTCATTCCGCAGCAATTCGGATAGCATCGCAGGCAGCTTGACCGCAATAAACAGCCGCTCGATGTCAGCGCCAGGCAGGGTACGTTCCATTGCAATTTCACCTTTCCAGGCAGATTTGTTATCCTTATTCTTATATAGTATAACGGGAGGGAATCCTCATGACGAAATCTATTGTTTGCTTGCAGTCCCTTACACCAGAGCAGCAGGAGCTGATCTGTGCCGCTGCTCCAGGTTATACCCTTTCTCTGGCCAATGCCAAGTCTCCTGATTTGAACTTGCTTGCCGAAGCGGAAATTGTGATTGGGTGGGCCAAAGGAATCAGCGGCACGCTGCTGAAGCCGGAGTCGCCGCTGCGCTGGCTGCAGTCCTGGTCGGCCGGGGTCGAGAAGCTCCCGCTTGAAGACCTGGAGAAGAAGGGCATCCTGCTGACAAATGCCAGCGGCGTCCACGCCGAGCCGATTGCGGCTGTAATTATCGGCTTCATGCTGATGTTCGCCCGTAACCTGCATACCGCTGTGCGCAATCAGCAGAACCGCGATTGGCATTCGGACGGCAGCGAGAGCGAGCTGACCGGCAAAACTGCCGTTATCGCCGGAACCGGTGCCATTGCCGCTGAAACGGCAAGAATTGCCAAGGCGTTCCGCATGGAGACGATCGGTGTAAGCCGTTCCGGCAGAGCGGCCCAAGGCTTCGACAAGGTCTACACTACCGCACTGCTGGCGGATGCCGTAGGCCAGGGAGATTTCATTATCAACACTCTGCCGCTCACCGATGAGACGCGGCAGATCTTCGATGCCAGGATTTTCTCCGCATGCAAGCAAGGCTCGTATTATATTAATATTGGCCGCGGAGCCACCACCCATACAGAGGATTTGATGACAGCCCTGAACAGCGGACATTTGGCCGGTGCGGGCCTTGATGTGTTCGAGACCGAGCCGCTTCCCAAGGAGCATCCGCTGTGGGGCATGGAGCAGGTAATCATCACCCCCCACTGCGCCGGGGCAACGGACCGTTACGCAGACAGGCTGGTTGATATTTTCACAGAAAATATGCAGTCCTACCTGCAGTCGGGAGTCCCTTCGCGCAATTTGGTAGACTACAGCCGCCAATACTGATTGGCGACAGCCCCCAAAACATTACTACACACAAAAAAAGCAGCCTCTGCGACTGCATTTACAACATAAAGCTAAACAACAAAAAGGCAAAAGTGACGGAAGAGAAGTTTGGAACTGGAGGAGCGAACGCGTCCGCCTTTATGTTTGGATTTCTACCGCGAGTAGCGGTTCAAAATCAGGAAATCCAAACATAACAGCGGCCGGAAGTCCAAACATTCTCTGTAGTCACGACCAATGCCATTGGATGAATCTTATATTTTAGCTTATATGCTTTCGTAAATGCATCGCGGGAGGCTGTTTTTACTACACCTGAAACCGGGTCACGGACTCCTTCAGCTCAGCCAACAAAGTTCCGAGATGCTCAATACCGGCCGCAACCTCACTTATGGTGCTGACCTGTTCATCGGCAGATGCAGATGTCTCTTCCACGCCCGCTGCCGACTCCTGCGCCAGAGCCGAGATATGCTGGCTGAATTCATTCATGCTTTCGCTTGCTGCAGTCATCTGCTTCAGATCATTGCCCATCTCTTCAATGGCGCCGGCCATTCCGGATACAGACTTGTTGATTTCAGCCAAGGCAGTCCCCGTCTCCATAATTTGCCGGCTGCCCTCCTCTGTCTTCTCAACACCGCTGCGCAACTGCTGAACCATTTCCCTTGAATCATGCTGAATGCCTTGTGTGATACCGGTAATCTCCGTTACGGTCTGCTGTACCTCTTCTGAAAGCTTACGCACCTCCTGCGCCACTACGGCGAAGCCACGCCCGCTATCCCCGGCTCTGGCAGCTTCGATTGCTGCATTGATCGCCAGAAGATGCGTCTGCTCGGAAATATTGCGGATCGCGCCCACAAGCTGGAATATACCTTCATTCTTGCGGTTCAGCTCTTCCACCATTGCCATCGACCGGGAGACCACTTCGGCAATCTGCCCCATCTGTGCCACTGAGCTTTGCATCAACGCTTCGCCTCTGCCGCCCTTAACCCGGACCTGCTCCGAATGGACTGACAGGCTAACACCTCTGCCCGCAAAGGCTTCAATCAGCCTGTTCAGCTCCTCTACAGCTTTGGATGCATCCACGGCCGCTTCCGCCTGGCTTGCCGCTGCCTTCGCCAATTCCTCCATCGTGAGGGCAATCTGACTGCCGCCCTCTTTGGTATAGGACACACTATGCCCCAAATCCTCGCTCTGCTGGGCAATGATCTGCTCGACGCTTCTAATCTGGCTCACAATATCCAGCAGCGTACGGTTGGTCTCATTTACTGTGCCCGCCAGCAGGCCAATCTCATCCTGATTCGAGATAATAGTATCCTCCGCCGTCAGATCGCCGCCTGATATCCGCTGCAGATGGGCGGTCACCTTCTTGAGAGGGTTGATCAGCATACGCCGGATGAGCATGTTGATCAGCCCGATCACAAGCAGCACAAGCACTATCGTCACAATATTCAGCGTCAGTGAGGTATGAAAAATCGTAACGGACAGTCCGCCCTTGTCAGACGCCTCCTTCTGGCTGTGCGCTACAAGCTTATCTAAATCGGTCTGCATGGAGTTGAACGCGGCAATCCCTTTTTTCGAGACCTCCAGAGCCAATTCCTCATCACCCGAGCCGCTTAGCTTGATCGCCTGGTTGTTAATGGACATAAATTCATCCCATTTGTCGCTGAGTGATTGCATCTGCTTCTGCTGCTCTGCTTCCCTGATCACAGCCTTATAGCTCTTCACAGTTTCGGCAACCTTGCGGATATACTCATCACGTTCCTTCTCCAGCTTCGCCTTCTCCGTTCCCCCGGTATCGAGAATATGCTGCATGCTGATAGACATGATATGTTCTGTGTAGTAATTAATATTATGTATCTGGTTCAATTCGGGAATCGTAGCGTTGATAATATCCCCTGTATTCTTCTGCATGCCGTTCATTTGAATGAGGGAGATTGCACCTGAAATCATAACCAATACCGCCAGAGCCACATATCCCGACGCTATCTTAATGCCTATGCTTCTTTTCCCCTTTGTTACAGCACTCTTCATTTTTTCTTTCAATACTCCTCCTGCAGAACCCTTTACTTCAGAATCTTTTCCCATAAGCACTCCCCCTTAATCTTTTACGAAAATATAACCTTGCGTTTACAATTGTTACTTTTCATTTTCATAAATAGGCACAACAACAGACTACAAGTATTATTTCGGCAAATTACACCGGAATATTTATATGGAATCCCGGCAGAAACGGCTGCGCCGTCCTCAAAGGGACGGCATCCGCTTCATTATGATAAATGAAACAGCGATACTCCCGGAGGAATACCGCTGCTGTAGCCAGCTATTTATCGAAACCTGGTTTAACGGGAAAACTTCACATCATCAATATACACCGTTGCCGTCCCCGCTGCCGAAGGAGTTACAATCTGAACCCCCAGGACGTTCGCCTTCTTCAAATCAGCGAGGGTGAACGGCTCGGCTTCGCTGCCCACGCTGATATTATGGATTGTGGAGATATCGCTGAAATCAAGCGTGAATTCGGTAAAACCGTCACCCGAGGCCGCCTGTGCCCCGGAATCCAGCCATACGGTGAAATCCCGCAGTTGAAGGAAGAGTTTAGCCTTCACATCCGGATGATCCGAAACAATTTTCACCTTCGCCGTAAGCTTCTTGAAGGAACTCAGATCCAGCTCAGCATATTTTGCAGCCGCCAAAAAGGAATCATCCGCCCACGCGAGGTCCAGCTTCAAGGATTGTTTGCCTTCGGCATATACATCCGTTGATACGGATACCGGCCCTTTATTACTCAGTGCCCAGCCGTCCGTGCCGGTCTCAAATCCGTACTGAACATCAGGAACTGCTGCCGTAAGTGCAACCTCCTGCAAATACAGCTTGGCGGTTCCGCCGTCACCGGAAATATCCTCAATCTTGATGCCAATTGTCTTTACTGCGGAGAGATCCACACCTGCCCCCGCTGCGGCTGCCGGCAAAGAAATGGACAAGGTTGTATACCCGCTGGAATCAATAGCTACCGGGGTCCCGCTGTCGCTCCAGGCCCAGCCTGCCCCTGTCTTGATGAACAGCCGTGCTTTGGCGGTACCATTCGACAGCTTAACCTTGGCATTCATCGTATCCAGACCGGTAATATTCAGTTTCACAGGGTCCACAGCAAGCTCGAAGGATTCTTTATAGCTGCCATCGGTATTCTGGCCCGTATTCACCAGATCGAACTGTACGCCGGCAGCTTGCTCCGCAGCTACGAATTCTGGAGCCTGGGCGTTAGCACTGTCTCCGTTTGCAGCAACCCAGCCTTCAATATCGGCAGCACTTTTGAATTGATACAATACTCCGGCTGCATGCTCGTTTGGCTCTTCGGTATCACCGCCGGACATATCGGGAAGCGACGAATCGTATACCGCTTTGATATCGTCAAAATACAGTGCGCCCTCATGCGCTTTTGCATCCATCGCATTTACATAGAGATTCAGGCTTTGCACTTTCGCCAGCCGCTCTTTGGTAAGCGGACCGGCTGTGCCCCAGCTCATTTGCGTCAAATTCTTGAGGCTCAGCACGAACTTTCCGTTAGTGTCAGGATTAATGACCGGATAGGCCTCGAAATAACCTCCGTCAATCACCAATTGAACCACCAGCTTCAGCGGTGCTCCGGTCTTAGCGTAAGAGTTGCTGCCATCTGAGGCCACCCACAGACTGATTGCGTTGAAGCCGGACCAATCCAGGGAGCCGAGATTTTTCCCTACTCCTGTATAACCCGCATTATTGATATTATAGTGGAGCTTCATTCCATAGCTGCCGGAATACTTCCGCTCAGTGCTTAACGCTACGCTGATATCGTCTCCGCCGGCTTTGGGATACTTAGCCGCAAGCGCATCGTCGCTTGAACCGTAGGACTCAAAATCATCCACCAGCGCATTATCGGCTACCGGTGCTGAATAGGTATTATAGAGAACGATATTGTCTACATAAACCGGCAATACACCTTGAGATACAAATCCGCTGCCCACAATGGAAATCGCCAGTCCGGTTGCCGACGCTGATTTTGCCGCATTATCTAGATCCACAGCAACATCAAACTTGTAGTACTGCGCTCCGTCCACCGTTACTTTCTCCAGAGCGGACAATGCTTTATAGCTGGAGTCCATGCCATACTTGGTGTTCCAATCATCCGGGAGCTGCACAATTCCCCGTACTGAGGCATTGCCGGCTTCATTCTGCGCAGCCTCCGGGATCAGTACCGCAAATTTCACCCGGTTAACCTTGGCAAGATTAACATCCTTCAGCGCCGCAGGTGTAAGCTGCAGCTTCAATTCCTGCCAGGTGTCTCCTGCGGACAGCCCTTCCGTAACCTTGACCGCCAGCTTACCGTCGCCGGCCAGAACCGCATGTCCGAATTCGGTCTTGATCGTCTCGCCGTTGCCGGCCAGCCCGGACCAGGTGCCATTATTCTGGATTTGCTCCAGATCGGCTGGTGTGTCAAAGGTAATCTCTTTGAGCGGAACCTCGCTGATCTTCACAAATACCGAAACGCTTTGCGTGAGAACCGTATCTCCCGGTCCATACGATTTCACCGTAATACTGACAGAAGTGCCGTTCAGGCTGGCATCAGGCTTCCAGGCTGCGGCATAATAGCCGTCTGCCCCAAGCGTCATTTCTGTCTCCACTGCGGAGTCCCCCACCTTGTACGTCACTTTAGCAGGCACAGTATTGGCTACCTTGGCCCGGATAACCGTCGCCGCTTCGCTTACCGTACCAACATTGTTCGGAGTAACAATATGCAGGAACGGCTCTTTGGCTGCTGCGTTTACGGCGAGGCCGTATTTGTTGTCATCCTTTACATCTTTGGCGAAAGCGGAATAAGGATCATTATAGAAATTAACGAAGTCTGGAAGCAGCTCATGATCCGCTTTCTTAGGGACATTCTTATATGGAACGTACAGATTATTTCCTTCACCGAAGTTGGCCCAGGTCAGCATGTAGGAGATTTTTGCCGCATCCGGGTCAGCCTTGATTGCATTTAGAACCTTGGTGAACCACTTCAGCTCATTATTTCCGGTGGTCTTCATGCCAGCGGCGCTGTAGCCGTATTCCGACAGGGTAACAATCTTGCCCTTCGCCTGGGCCAGGCCGGAAATCATCTTCAAGTCCTTAACAAGACCGCTCAGGAAAGTCTCCGAACCGGCATTGTCCTTGTTGTCATACTGATCCATACCGAGAATATCCACATACTGGTCGCCCGGATAGGTCGTCAGATATTCACTTTCATTGCCGTTAAAGGAGCCGTTCGGAGAAAATACGTACAAGAAATTGTGGACTCCCTTAACATCGCGCAAATACTCAACGGTGTATCTGTACAGCTCGGCATACTCGCTCTTGGTGGTTGTTGCCGCGCCCCACCAGAACCATCCCCCGTTCTGCTCATGGAAAGGACGGAACAGCACCGGAATCAGGTTGCCGTCATCATCCTTCAGATTGTTCGCAAATTTGGCAATCCGGTCGAGATAGGCGTTGAAGGCAGCGTTCTTGTCCCCGCCCGGCAAAACACGTGCGGCCACTGATGCTGTAGCGCCTTTGGTATTGCTGGTGTCGTTGAAGCTGCCGCCGGTGGCAAAATTGTATGGATGCGTGCTCAGTGTAACGATGCCGCCCAGCTCATGCGCCTGCTTCATGGCAGCCGTCAGGCCCAGCCGGCTGGCCTCATAATTTCCGCTGACTCCGGGCGGTGCTTCATAGCCGTCCAGGCTGAGGGTATCCCAGCCAAATACCGCCGGATAATCGCCGGTAGCACTGTACACATCCGAGATCACCTTGCCCGCTTCATCTTTGCCGGCAAAAGATACGGTTGTATCATGCTGGTGCCCGAACATGACTTCTTTGCCGCTCTTCTCGCCCAGGTAGGCGAACAGCGATTTCGTTGCCGCTGTAGCGGCAGTATCAACAATTCGGACTGTAGTTGCCGTCCCGGTTCCCGTTCCCCCGCTTCCGCCAGAGCTGCCGGAATTGTTAGTAACGACAGCCGTTCCTCCGCCAGCCGTTACGGGCACTCCATCCTTCACCGAAGTGGTCCCTATGCCCAAAGGCTGGCCGTTCAGTGTGACTGAAGCGCCGCGAACGTCAAGCTTGCTGATCGTTCCCTTCCCCGTGACAGCAGTACCGGCGGCGGTGCTGCCGATTACGGCCTCCGAAATCAACGTGCCCGAACCCACGTCTATAATAGAAGCGCTTTCAACTGTAAGCTGTTGGATCGTTGTCGAGCCTTCGGCAGCGAGACGCACCTTGCCTTCCGGCCGGTTCACAATAACCGATGTTAGCTTGGAATTCTTGATGTGAATCGAATTCTCTCCGCCTCCGGCAATATATACAGCACCCTGCACGGTCACGTTCTCCAGAGATGCCTCGCCGTTGCCGATTCCGGGGGCCAAATACAAATTGCCCGAAATTACACTGTCCTTGAGGGTAACGCCAGTGTGGTTGACCAGCACATTGCCCTCTACAGGACCGCCGGTGACGCTACCGGCCGTGTTATAGTAGCGGCTGACCAGTCTGTCGATGATGCTGACGGTCTCCGCTCTTGTGATCAGATTGTCCGGGCGGAAGCTGCCGTCGGGATAACCGTTAAGCATTCCCTTCATAGCCTGGACAGCTTCTTGGGCATAGCTGCTGATTGTTGCGCCGTCCGTAAAGGAAACAGCAGCCGCGCCAGCGCCCGGCTTCAGCGAGAATACCCCGGCAAGCAGTGTTGCCGCATCTTGGCGGGATAACTGTGTATCCGCTTTCGCTTTATTGTCCGGGAAGCCTTTATAATAACCGGCCTGTCTGGCGATTGACAAATCCTTAGCGTACCAGGCTCCCGCAGGAACATCTCCAAAGGACGTTTCCGCCGCCGCGCTAAATCCAAACAGCTTATTGATGATGCTCACCAGCTCAGCACGCGTAACCTTGTTATCCGGCTTAAAGGAACCATCGGGATACCCCTGAATCACACCATTCCCCTGCCATTTTGCAATGCTTTCTTTGGCCCAATGCGTCCCGGAACTTCCAAGACTCTCGTCCGCTTTGCCGCTTGCCAGGGCAGGTACAGCCATCGAGACAAGCATAACCCCTGTCAGGAGCAGCGGAAATCCTTTTTTTAATATCTTCATCCATTCATCCTCCTTCTTTTTCTGTAAGGGCTTTCAGTTTACAAAAAACACAATAACTACATTGGCAATATTAGCACTTTAACAATAAATAAACAATAACAAAATATCATTAACGTTCGAAAACTTTATAATCCACTGATTTGCCAATAGTACAAAAATCCTCATAATTCGCAATATACCCATATAAAATAAGGATTACATCATTATTTTTCTGTGCACAAATTCATTTAATAATCTACAGAACTTCAGAAAATAAAACTAACAAAATAATAACAAAATAGAGCAAATTAAGACCAGAATTCAAAATCAAAGACCAGAATTCAAAAAACAAGACTAGAATACACAGAAAAAACCGTACCTTCAGCAGATACGGTTTGCCCGTGAACAGAATCGCCTTTCTAATCCAGATCGTAAATCGAACCGACCTTCAGTCCATACAGCTCATTATATATTTTCTCGGCAAAAGCATCCGTCATTCCGGCGATATAATCAATGACCATATGCTCCCAGGTCCAGATTGGCTTAGCCTGGCGCTGATCCTTCTCATACCGCTGCAGCCAGTCGCTCGGAATGATTGCCCGGGAAGTCTCCGGGTCCAGGAACGCCTCCCATAGCCGCCGCAGAATCCACTCGCTCCGCTTCTGCAGCCGCTGCACGCGCAAATCGCGGATCATCGTGACCCAGGCGAAGCTTTTCAGCACACTTACAGTCCGCAGCATATCCTCATCCTCCTGGCCATCCTTAATGAAGGTGACCTTCTTCCAGTCCCCGTCTTCAATGACGCCAAGACTGGCAACGAAGGTGCTCACCCAGTAGGCTTTGACCTCGCGGCGTGTGCGGGAGTAATCGTTCTCGCAAGTAGGCATCTTCTCCTTCCATACCCGCAGGAACGAGCTCAGCACCTCTTCAACCTTGGTGTGAATAGCCGCTTCCTTCCACCCAACCCAGAAGGCATCCTCCAGCGTTGTTATTTTCTCCACAATCAGCCGCTGGATATAGTCGTCGAACATAAAGTGCTCATGCACCTCGATTTTGCCGGCTTTAATGCCATCCTCCAGATCATGTGCGGAATATGCGATATCGTCGCAGAGGTCCATTAATTGGGCTTCAAGCGTCTTCTTCCCTTCAGGGATTCCCCACTGGCTGCGGATTTCCGAGATGTAATTCCATTCATTCAGATACATGCCCTTCTTAAGCACCGTGCCGGGAAAAGGATATTTGTTAATCCCCAGCAGCACGGCATCCGAGAGATTCAGACCGTCGATATTCTCGCGTTTCTCCAGGAACATGATCAGCCGGAAATTATGGGCGTTGCCCTCAAAATGCTCATACTGCCGCCGCATATTCTCGCGAATCGTCTGCTGCTGCACCGGACCTGCGCCGGATTTCCGCACCGCTTCCGCTGTTTTCCTCTCCACCAGCTTCTCCAGAATGCCGTCTAGGACCTCTTCCCCCTTGTGGCCGAAAGGAGGATGGCCGAAATCATGGGCGATAGCCGCACATTCCACCACCTCCGGGTCGATCACAAGCCCCGGGTTTTCAGCTTGTCCCGTTTCTACCCCGGGGTAGGAGCGCAGCAGGCTTTTGGCCGCTTCCCGGGCTATTTGCGCCACCTCCAGCGAGTGGGTCAGGCGTGTCCGGTAATAATCCCCGGTGCCTGCGCCGAATACCTGTGATTTGCCTTGCAGCCGGCGGAAGGTCGGCGAATGAATCAGGCGCGAATAATCACGCTCATACGCAGCTCTCGAGGTTTCCAGGCGGGTGATCTCCGGATATTGCCGATGTTCTCTTTTCTCAATTAGTGTCATATCCCCTGCCCCTATTCCTTGATCTGTATTTTGTTATACATTATAAGTCATTTTGCTTGGAACTTTCACTCAAAAATGCAAACAGGCACAGCGCTTTCGCCCGGGATGAATATTCTATCAGGGTCCTGGCGCATTCTATTATGTACATGAATATAGGTGGAGTGGATCTGAACCAATGAAAACAGGCTGGAAAATTACCGCCGCAGTCATTGCAGCGTGTACACTTCTACTGGGCTCCCCAGAGTCCGTGCTGGGCAGTCCCGGCGTCAAGAACCGTTACTATTACGAGCAGAGGGGCGATATGATCTGGGAAGTGCACACCAACCAGAAGGTGATTGCGCTGACCTTCGACGACGGGCCCGACCCTTCAGAGACCGACCTGATTCTCGATGTGCTGCATAAGTACAATGCCAAATGCACCTTTTTCGCCATCGGCAAACGGATCGCCGCCTATCCCGAGGTAGCCCGCAGGGTAATCTCTGAGGGCCATGAACTGGCCAACCATACCTACAACCACGTCTATTTCAAGACGCCGATCTCCCCGCAGCAGATTCAGGACGAGCTGGAGCGGACAGAAAATGAAATCGTTAAGATATCCGGCAAGCACAGCAGCCTGTTCAGACCGCCCGGAGGCATGTACGACGAAACTTTGGTCGATGTCTCCAACAGCATGGGGCTGAAGCCGATCCTGTGGTCCTGGCATCAGGATACCCGCGACTGGAACCGCCCCGGTGTGTACAGCATCTCCAGCAGAGTAATCCGGGGTGCGCACAGTGGAGATATTGTACTGTTCCACGACCATGTTCACGGACAATCGCAAACCCGGGCGGCCCTGAAAATTATTCTGCCTGAGCTGGAGAAGCAAGGCTTCCGTTTTGTTACTGTCTCCGAGCTGATCCGGTTATCCGACACGCAGCAGGCTAAAAAATAGCAGGCATTGGATTAGCAAAGCAGCTCTACGCCTCCGTTTTTCCCCAGTTCTTTAATTGCGCCGGAACTCAAAATAAGGTAGTCTTGAGCTATTATGGCTTTATTTTGAGAGCTGCTGCAGTTCATCCTTAGGAGGCTTTATCCATGTCTGAGAATACTTCCTACACAACCGAGGAAATCGCCAGGTTATTGAAGATATCCAAGCTCAAGGTCTATGATCTGATTAAAAAGGGAGAGCTGCCCTCTTACCGTGTGGGCAAGCAGATGCGTGTCGACCATTCCGATCTGGAGGCGTACAAGCAGCATTCCCGCAGCGGAGTCTCCCCCTTTTCTCCGCCGGGAGGCAGCAAGGCTGAACCCGTATCGCCTCCGCCGTTCCAGTTCACGCAGATGCCATCATATACAGGCAAGACGGCAGGAGCTAATATAGTGATTACCGGCCAGGATATCTCGCTGGACATTCTGGCTACCCATCTGGAGCGCAGCGAATCTCCTGTCCGCCCGCTTCGCTCCTATGCCGGCAGTCTGGACAGCCTGATTGCGATGTACTACGGGGAATCCGATATTGTCAGCACCCATCTGCTGGAAGGCGATTCGGGAGAATACAATCTTCCCTACATCCGCAGACTGCTGGTGGGCTTTTCTTATGTTGTAATACATATGCTGACACGCAGTGCGGGCTTTTATGTGCAAAAGGGCAACCCCAAAGGCATCCGCGATTGGTCTGACCTGCAGAAGAACGGGATTACACTGATCAACCGCGAGCGCGGAGCAGGGGCAAGAGTGCTGCTCGACGAGCAGCTTCGCCTGCATGGCATTCACGCTGCTGGAATTAGCGGCTACGCAGCCGAAGAGAACAGCCATTTTGCCGTAGCCGGCCGAGTGGCCCGGAGAGAGGCCGATGTCGGCATCGGCACAGAAAAAGCCGCCAAGATTATTGACGGCGTTGATTTTATTCCGCTCGTTCAGGAACGGTACGATCTGGTGATACTCAAGAAACCTGAGCACGAAGCACTAATTAGGACAGTTCTGGATATTCTGCGCTCACCCGCCTTTCAGAATGAGCTTAGCTCCATTCACCCTTACGACCTTAGTGAGTCGGGCACCATCATTTACGAGACCTGAGGGACTGAAATGATTGGATCTCATACTGTACCGCACCTATAATATGGGCACAGCAAAAAGCAGGACCTGGCGGCTCATGCCTGAGACCTGCTTTTTTACTGTGTTCAAGAGCGGCGGTTGACAAACATCAGCATGAGGGCGGAGATCACAATGATAGACAATACCCACATCCAGGCCAGCGTCATATTGCCGCCATCGACGGCCACATATATTGCGGTAGGCACTGTCTGCGTCCGGCCCGGGATATTCCCCGCCACCATGATCGTCGCCCCGAATTCTCCCAGTCCGCGGGCAAATCCGAGCACATACCCGGCAGCCAGCGAGCGGCTGGCGAGCGGAAGCGTCACATAACGCAACACCTGCAGCTCGCTCGCTCCCTGCGCGCGCGCGGCGTCCTCCAGATCCTTCTCCACCCCTTCGAACCCCGCCTTCACCGAGCGGTATACGAGAGGAAAAGCAACCACCACCGCAGCAATGACCGCCGCTCCCCAGGTGAACAGAATCGTATGCTCGGTGAACTGCTCATACAGCTTGCCAATCCAGCTCCGCCGGCCCAGAATCACCAAAAGCACAAATCCAACCACGGTTGGCGGCAGTACCAGCGGAAGCAGCAGCACCGTCTCAACCAGGCTATAGCCGGGGAACCTCCGGCCTGCCATTGCCTTCGCTGCAATTGTCGCCAGCAGGAATACGATGATGCTGGTTATGACTGAAATCTTGACGGAGAGCCAGACCGGGGCGAAAAAATCAGTCCAATTGATCTCCAACTCTCTTCACTCCGTTTATTGGGCTGAGACGTAACTGCGGGGAATGTTTGGACTTCCGGCCGCTGTTAGGTTTGGATTTCTCTGATTGGAACCGCTCTTCGCGGTAGAAATCCAAACATAGCTTATGCTTACGATGCCAGCTTTCCTACGGAAAGCTCTTAGGCGGACGCTATCGCTCCGTAAGTATCCAAACTTCCCCTCCGTTACTTTCGCCCATTTTATTTACTTTTTATAGCTGTAGATTATTATTGAGCAAGCTTGAAGCCGTAGCTTGTAAAGATATCGCTTGCCGTTTTGGTCTTTACGTAGCTGTAAAATGCCTTGGCTTCGGTCAGATGCTTGGAATCCTTAACGATGCCTACAGGATAATTGATCGCTTTATGCACGTGAGCCCCTACTGTAAGAACAATCTTCACTTTACTGGAAGTGAGGGCATCCGTCTTGTAAACGAATCCGGCATCGGCATTCCCTGTTTCTACATAAGAGAGCACCTGGCGAACATCCTTGGCAAATACCAGCTTGCTTTGCAGCGTATCCCATACCTTCTTCGCCGTCAATGACTGCTGGGCATATTGACCGGCCGGAACCGATTCAGGTTGTCCGACAGCTACTTTCTTGAAGGCTTTATCTGTAAGCTGCGTAATCGTTGAAATGGAGGTTTTGGCATCCGAAGGCACAACCAGCACCAGTTGATTCTTCAAAAGCTCCGCATTGTCGGAGATAAGGCCGCCATCGACCAGAGCCTTCATCTGCTTATCACCGGCCGAGAAGAACAGGTCCGCCGGAGCGCCTTGCTCAATTTGCTTCTGCAGCGTGCCCGACGCGCCATAGTTAAAAACAAGATCAATATCGGGATGCTGCTTCTCATACAGAACGGCAATCTTATCAAGACTGTCCTGCAGACTCGCTGCGGCAGAGACGATAATCTCGGTTTTGCCCGCCGCCTGCACCTGCTTCTCCGGCACCACCGACAAGCTGAGTGCCAGTACCGCAGTCATCGCAACCATTGCTAATTTCTTGAACATTTTCATTCCTCCCACTTATCTATCAGGTATATTTAGATGCTATTCTAGCATATCTTTTTTTGTTTTTCTATTACTTTCAGTTATGTTTGTTTATATTTAGTTATGAATGGTTAATATCAGCAGTTAAAATATGTTTGCAATTTTTCAAAAAAATAAAAAGCCCTTTAAGCATAAAATGAACGCCTAAAGGACTCTATTGAAGAAATCAATTCTTCATCCGGGGATCAAGCACATCGCGCAGGCCGTCTCCCATGAGGTTAAAGCCCAGCACCGTCAGCATAATGGACAGCCCCGGAAACACTACCGTCCAGGGAGCCTTCTGGATGAACTGCCGCGAATCGGAGAGCATCTTCCCCCACTCCGGGTCAGGGGGTTGAGCGCCAAGGCCAAGGAAACCAAGCGCAGCCGCTTCGATAATCGCCGTAGCAATGCCAAGCGTTCCCTGCACAATAATCGGCGTTAAGCTGTTCGGCAGAATATGGGTGAGCAGAATCCGGGTATTGGTCATCCCAATCGCTCTGGCTGCCGTAATATACTCCTCCGATTTCAAAGAGAGCACCTTCGCCCGCACAAGCCGGCCATAGGTAGGAATATTTACGATGGCGATGGCGTACAACGCATTCTGCAGGGAAGGTCCAAGAATAGCCACAATAGCAATAGCGAGCAGAATGCTTGGGAAGGCGAGCAGAATATCGAACAAGCGGGAAATCAGCATGTCGATCCATTTGCCGTAGAAGCCGGCCAGAATACCCAGAATTGTCCCTGCTATGATAGAGCCGATTACAGCAAAGAAACCCACCCACAGCGAAATCCGTGCGCCATATATGATACGGGTGAACATATCTCTTCCTAGATCATCCGTGCCAAACCAATGCTCGGCGGACGGCGCCTTCAGCCGGTTGATTAGCTCCTGGTCCTTGTAGCCGTAAGGCGCAATGAACGGTGCCAGCAAAGCCACCAGCACAAAAAATACAATAATAGATAACCCGAGCATGGCTGTCTTGTTCTTGCGGAAAGCCCTCCACGCATCGTGCCAAGGTCCGGATACCTTCTCAGAAGGTGCATTCGGGGGCGCTGCGTTAATTGTTGCCTGTCCCATAGGTCCCCCCCTCACTTGTAATTGATGCGCGGATCTATGGCGGCATAGAGCAGATCCACAAGCAGATTAATCAGAACGAAGATAAAGGCGATAATCAGAATCCCCGTCTGGATCACGGGATAGTCCCGGGAGCTGATTGCCTCAAATATATACCTTCCCACGCCAGGCCAGGCAAAGATCGTCTCTGTCAGCACCGCGCCGCCAAGAAGGGCGCCTGTCTGAAGACCTGCTACAGTCAGCACAGGAATCAGCGCATTCTTCAGCGCGTGCTTGTACACGACAAGAAATTGCGACATGCCTTTGGCTTTTGCCGTGCGGATATAGTCCGAATTCATAACCTCCAGCATGCTTGAACGGGTCATCCGGGCAATAATCGCCATCGGAATGGTTCCGAGCGCTATGCTCGGGAGGATCAAGTGCTTGATAACCGTCCACAGTTGCCCCCACTGTCCGGCGATTATCGTGTCAATGACATAAAGATTGGTGATGCTCTCCACCGGATTGCGCTGGTCCATCCTCCCTATGGAGGGAAGCCAATGCAGCTTGAGCGCGAATAACAACTGCTCCATCAGTCCGAGCCAGAAGATCGGCATAGATACACCAATGAGCGCTATAATCATCGCGATATAGTCAAACCATGAATTTTGCCGCCATGCGCTTAGAATTCCCGCATTGACACCTACAAAAGTCGCAAACAGCATGCTGGCAGCCGTAAGCTCCAGGGTCGCCGCCAGATAAGGCATAATTTCCTTGGCGATAGGCGTCTTGGTGCGGATTGAGGTTCCCAGATCTCCTTGCAGCAAATCTCCGATATAGTTGAAATACTGCTGCAGCCACGGCTTGTCCAGACCGAGCTGATCCCGCAGCGCCTGCTTGGACTGCTCCGTTGCTTTTTGACCAAGGATCGTCTCTGCCGGATCACCCGGAATAGCATGGATAATGGAGAAAACGATGAGCGTCATCCCTAGCAGAACAGGGATCAGTACCGCAACACGTTTTAATAGGTAGGAATTCAAAGTCGGATCACCTTCCAGAGCTGCATAAGCCTCTTGCCGCCGCAGGCAGCAGCGGCAAAGATAAGCTCATGAAGCATACTATTCGAAGTAAATTTCGCTGTAATATTCCGTACCGGTCGGACCTGGAACAAAACCCTTCAGATTGGCTTTGGCAGCCAGCAGCGGCGTAGTATGCACCAGCGGAATCCAAGGGGCATCAGCTTTGATGATCTCCTGGGCCTTCTTGTACAGATCGGAGCGTTTGGTCTGATCCGTTTCCTTCTGCGCGTTGACCAAAAGCGTATGCAGCTCTTCATTTACATAGAACGTACGGTTGTTGCCTGGAATAGCATCCTTATCCAAAAGAGTGTAGAGGAAGTTATCAGGGTCCCCGTTATCGCCTGTCCAGCCGAGCATGTAGATATCATCTTTTTCTCCGGCTTTGGTATCATCCAGGTAAGTCGCCCATTCAGGGGATTCAATGACGGTTTTTACGCCGATTTTTTCCCAGTCCGCTTGAATGGCTTCGGCAACCTTCTTACCATCAGGCATATAAGGGCGGGATACAGGCATAGCATACAGCGTCACTGTGTCAGGCAGACCGTTCGGATATCCGGCTTCGGCGAGCAGCGCCTTGGCTTTGTCCAGACTGTATTCATAATCCTTCACAGCATCGTTATAGCCCCACAGGGATGGAGGCATCGGGTTGACAGCCGCAGTCGCCTGGCCCGAGAAGAAGGCATCAATAATAGCTTGCTTGTTCACCGCATAGTTCAGGGCTTGCCTTACTTTTACGTTGTCAAAAGGCTTCTTCTTGAAGTTAAAGCCGAGGTAAGCGACATTGAACGGCGGGCGTTCGATCTTTTGCAACTCCGTATTGCCTTCAAGCGTGGACAGATCATCCGGGCTCAAATCCTCCATCAGATCAATCTCGCCGTTCTGCAGAGCAGTGAAACGTGCCGAGTTGTCTGGAATTGAGCGAACGATAACCTTGTTCAGCTTGGGAAGCCCTTCTTTCCAATAGTCGGGGTTCTTGTCCAGGGTAATGGAATCATTGTGCTTCCATTCCTTGAAGACAAAAGGCCCTGTACCTACAGGCTCATTCTTGAAGTTTCCTTTTTTCTCTTTGATTGCTGAAGGGCTGGCAATTCCGAAGGAAGTCATCGCGAGGTTTTGCAGGAAAGGCGCCTGCGGCTGGTTCAGTGTGAATTGTACGGTTGTGGCATCAACAGCCTTTACCTCTTTGATGACACGGCTGCCTTCCGGACCGAACATGGAATCGTAGTAGTCGAAAGAGTCGCCTTCAAATTTGAATTCACTTGCCGGATCACTCCAGCGTGTGAAGTTGAACACTACAGCTTCAGCATTAAAATCCGTTCCATCATGGAACTTCACACCCGGATGCAGCTTGAAGGTGTAAGTCAAGCCATCCGCGGATACCTCCCAGCTATCTGCAAGGGAAGGCTCTACTTCAGAGGTTCCCGGCTTGTACTCCAGCAGAGAGTCAAATACTTGATGTCCAATCTTCAAGGATTCACCATCGGTGACAATCGCCGGGTCCAGCGAGGCGGAGTCGCCGCCGCGTCCCAGAATCAAGGTATCCTGCGCTGCCGAAGCTTCGGGCGAGCTCTCCGGTGCAGCGGTCGCTGCTGTATTCGGGCTGGCAGTCCCTTCTGTACCGGCATTGTTCTTGCCTCCGCAGCCGCTCAGTGTTAGAACCGCCCCCAGGGTTACTGCCAGTGCAAGACTACTCCATTTCTTCATTTCAAGAAACACTCCCTTTCTTCATTAAAAGTATTAAAACGTTTATATGGAACTGCGCTAAAGCGCCGCCATATACCAAATCCGCTCCTTGCTTGGCAGTATGAATCCCGGGTTGTGAGCATTAGGCTAGCCGGGGATGGGCTTCCCCGTCATACAGATGACAGGCGGTTAAATGCCCGGCTTTGTTCTCCATGAGCGGGGGTCTTGCCTTACGGCAGACCTCCATCACCTGTGGACATCGGGTATGAAACGCACAGCCTACCGGCGCATTTGCCGGGCTTGGCACTTCACCCTGCAGAATGATTCGCTCCTTGCGGATATCGGGGTCCGGTTCAGGGACTGCCGACAGCAGCGCCTGTGTATACGGGTGCTGCGGCTCGGCATAAAGCTTGTTCTTATCGGTTATTTCCACAATCCGTCCCAGATACATAACTGCGACGCTGTCGCAGATATGCTTCACCACACTGAGATCATGGGCAATAAATATGTACGTAAGTCCGAATTCCTGCTGCAAATCCTGCATAAGGTTGATCACCTGCGACTGGATGGATACGTCAAGCGCAGACACAGGTTCATCGGCGATGATTAGCTTGGGCTGCAGCGCGAGCGCTCTGGCAATCCCGATCCGCTGGCGCTGGCCGCCGGAGAATTGATGCGGATAACGCTGCAGATGGGCCTTGGCCAGACCGACGACATCCGCCAGCCTTTCGACAGCGGCCCGCCGCTGCCCCGCATCACCTGTTCCGTGCACAATCATCGGCTCTTCCAGAATGCGCTGCACGGTATTGCGCGGGTCCAATGAAGAGAAGGGGTCCTGAAACACAATCTGCATCTCACGCCGGCGCTTGCGCATCTCTTCCATAGACAGCTTGGTGATATCCTGGCCTTCGAACCAAATTTCACCCGCCGTCGGCTCAATTAGTCGAAGCAGCGCCCGGCCGGTGGTCGATTTGCCGCAGCCGCTCTCCCCTACAAGGCCAAAGGTTTCCCCTTTGCTTACGCTGAAGGAAATATCATCTACGGCCTTGACTAAACCCTGGGCTGATTTGAAGAATCCCTTATGGATCGGGTAATACTTTTTGAGGCCCTTGACCTCAAGCAGGCTTTCACTCATACCGCATCCTCCTGTTGACCAGCATGCAGCCAGCATCTGCAGCCGTGGCGTTCCTCCTGCAGCGTAAGCAGTGGAAGCGATTGCCGGCAGATCTCCATTACCTTCGGGCAACGCGGCGCGAACCGGCAGCCCTGCATGTCCTTGCTCAGGATAGGCACGTTGCCGGGGATGGAATACAGGCGCTCCCGGGTTTCGCCCATTCTTGGCACAGACTCTATCAGCCCCTGTGTATACGGGTGCAGCGGATTCTTGAAAATATCACGCACACTGCCCTCCTCCACAACCTTGCCCGCATACATCACGGCAACCCGGTGGCACATCTCCGCTACAACACCGAGGTCATGAGTGATCAGCATGACTGCCGTTCCCTGCTCTTCATTCAGCCTGCGGATCAGATCAAGAATCTGCGCCTGAATTGTTACATCCAGCGCCGTTGTCGGCTCGTCGGCAATCAGCAGCCCGGGGCTGCAGGAGATCGACATCGCAATCATGACCCGCTGGCGCATGCCTCCCGACAATTGGTGGGGATACTCATCAATAATGGCCTCCGCCCGCGGAATTCCCACCTTGCGAAGCATGTCTACCGCATGCTCCCGCGCGTCCTTTCTGGACAGGCCGCGGTGCAGGCGCACAGATTCAATGATCTGCTGGCCCACGGTAAACAGCGGGTTCAGCGAAGTCATCGGCTCCTGAAAAATCATGGACACAGAATTGCCGCGGATCTTCCGCATCTCTTTTTCCTTAAGCGGGACGATATCCTGGCCCATTAACAAAATCCGACCGCCCACAATTCTACCCGGCGGAGTAGGAACAAGCTTCAGGATGGACAGCGATGTGACGCTCTTGCCGCAGCCCGATTCTCCCACTACTCCCAGAACCTCCCCGGGATTAATGTAGAGATCCACTCCGTCCACCGCAGGAACTTCACCATGATCAGTGAAAAAATGGGTGTGTAAATCCTCAATTTTCAGAATTGGCTGGATCAAGACGACCCCTCTCTTCTATAAAAAAATTGAACAAAGGTCAAATGACTGGAAGATAAACGCCTGTTTAGGAGAGATAGAATAACCCACACCTTACATTATGCGGAAGAATTTTAGGACCAAATCGTCATTAATGTTATATAATGTATAAGACTACTATATAAAACCATAGTAGACAAGGAGAATTTGCCAGAATAAGTAACCCTAGTTGTTTTTAATAGATTAGTTCCTATCGAAATAAAAGAAAAACTGTGCTATTTATATAGCGACAGCCATTTCTCCAACTGAATTCTCAGCATATCCCGATAGTAGAGCGGCTCCAGAATTTCCGCTTCCTCTTCATATTTTAAAATCCAACGGACAAAACCGATATCCTGTTCCACAGCTACCTTGAAGTGAAGACAGCGGCTCTGACGGTCTACTTTACTGGGCTTCACAAACATATCTTCGTTCATGATCCGGTTCATCAGCCGGTCCGAAAATCTGACCTTGAACTCCACCTGCAGGCTGTCCTGGTCCAGAGACCACTTCTGCTCCATAAAAGCCTGTAGATCAAACTGCTCCTTGGAAAACCAGTAGTTCGTCGGCTTTACACTGGAGAAGCCATTGATATGAAAGGTGCGGATAATCTCGAACCGATGACAAAAGCCGATTAAATGATAACGATTTTCCAAGGGAACAAGGCAGTAAGGGTCAATTTGGATTCCTTTCTCTTCATAAGCATTTTCACTGTAATCTGCCTGAATGCTGGTCTGCTTCATCACGGCGGCCAGAATTTCTGTCAAAAAAGGCGGCGGCTCGCCTTGGGAGCCACTCCTCTCCATCCATAACTGTCCGGCTTCTTTGTTTGCAGTTTCCATCTTTTCTTCCCTCTCCGCCTTTTGCTTGTATTCCGCAGCCATTACCTTCTCGTAGGCACCTTCAAAGCTCGAAGGCAGCATGTGTCTGATATCCTTCATGATACCCCGCAGCTTAGAAAAAGCGGCTGATTCTTCGTCCGACCAATCCAGAGGATACAAGGCAAAATTCCCGATAAAAGCATATCCTTTCCCATGCCCCAGATGGGTAATAGGAATATGCATGGCGCTTAGCGCATCCATATCCCGGTATATCGTTCTCTCACTGTTGCCGCAGCGTTCCGCCAGTTCACGGGCCAGAATCCCCGGTTTTGCTTGCACTAGCGTAATAATGCGCATCAGCCGGATTAATCGGTCTGTCATATTCAGTTCCCCTTGATTTATGGTAAAATAGACCCATTATTTTTAAATAAATTAGTTATATATATCTATAACCAGGGATGTAATAACCGAGATAAAAAAATATAATAGAACTATTTTACTATATTACCACATTTAGAATTTGCACTAACTACAACTCATTCATTGTTTGTTGTGAAAGAATACAGTTATGTATGCGCCGCAAGAGACACGCGGATGTTCTATGCCCACTATCTTGTAGCCGTCGTCCTCCACCACATCTGGCCCGCCACATCAAGCTGTTTATACACTGATTCCGCTTCTTTCACAAGCTGCATATCCCCGGACCGGGCAGCGAGCAGCAGCAGCTTGTCTGCTTGCCGGCGCAGGTTCTCGCTGACGGTTCCAATCTGGCTTTCGGCCCTCTGCTCCGCCGCTTCTTCCAGCATTTTTTGCATTTTCAGCAGCTCCAGATGTTTCTCTACATAGAAGCAACAGCCCGCAGTGAACACATCCGTATGATGCGTATACTCCAGTCCAAGCTTTTTCAAAGGAAGCTCGCGGATGCGTTCCACCGGAGGCTGTTTGTACTGCCATTGCAGCCAGAGCGCTTCATGAATTCCCGCCGGCTTCGCTGCCATCGCAAACTCCAACGCGACATATCTGCGGGCACCGGACAGTATTTTGCCGAGCTTAAGCAGTATGGACCTCCCTTCTCCGGCCTCCGCAATACAGCCATAACATCCTGTCACCGTCACATGCCCCTCAAGCCAAACTCTCAGCTCGATCTCGCGGGCTACCACTTTGTGTCTTCGTTTGCGGTTCTCCTCACTTTGCAAGCCACCTTTCCATTCGATAAGTAAAACTATATTTCGGGCTCCTCCTGCAAAAATCCGTTCCTGGCTCCATGTGAACATCGGCTGTATACTTGCTTGCATATTTCCACCTCTTTCTTTTTTTGGGTCTTCTATTAATGTACCAATATTGGCGGACAACTCCTTGTCATGGAATATATGTTCGGTCCTATAATATCGACAAAAAAAGAGCCACTCTACTAAATACGTAGATTGCCTCTTTATGAAAGGTGGCATTTTGTCTGAATTTGACGAAATTTTTCCATTATTTATAAATTGTCGTATGTTGTCGCCCCCGCTCTCCCTTGAAGAAAAATCCCAGTGCCCATTTGGCGCACAATAACGCAAACAGGAAAAACAGCAATGCCCATACCATAGCCGGCAGCGGCGTGAGCCTCGCCAGATTTGCTGCATCTCCGGCCATAGAAGGCGTAAACGCTGCAGCCTTTACCAGAAAAAGCGCCCCCATAACCGACTCCTCCAGGGTCAAAAAGGCCAGAAACAGGTAATAATACTTACCCGCCCTGGGCCAGACAAACATCATGACGATGTTCAGGGCAATAAAACCGCTGAGCCAAATCATCCCGAAGCCGCCCCGCACATACAGCAGCAGCATAATCAGTGCTACGCCGGTAGCGAGCATCAGCCCCCAGGCATGCCGGCCTTTGGAATATAAGTAGAACAGCAGCAGTGAGAATAAGGAGGCCAGCAGGTAGCCTGCCAGGGAGACCAGAATTGCCCGTCCTCCTGCGGCTATTGCCGAATACGTCACTCCGCTGTGATCGGCGTACAGTTCAATGCGCAGCACACTTCCGGAGAGCAGCAGTGTTACCAGCGCATGACCAAATTCGTGAAACATCGTATCCAGATTGCGAAATAAGGAAGAGAATGGAATCCATCGGGTCAATAAGGCGGAACCCGCGAGAAACAGCAGTGTGGTGAGCCATTTATTCATCATATCAGCCCCTTTCCGTTCAAAGTATACGTTAATTCGGAGGGAAATAGTAGAGAAACAGAAACCTTCAGGGGTTTTGTACTGTATTACACTTAGTTTATCGTTGCTGACGCTGCTTCCCGAAAAATATATTGCAATTCGCCAAATTGCGACAAGCCAGTGTGCCGATGGCCGTCCAAATAGCTGGTGTGCTATGCTAAAATAAGAAGGAATACTAGCCTATACCTGGTGGTGATATCAATGAAACAAAAAATGATAATAAAACAAAAAGTAAAACGCACCTGCGTAAAGCTGATCGCTTCGGCTCTGCTGCTGCTTGGGTTGTCCGCGATTCTCCCCGCCCCTGCGGCAAAGGCCAACTATCTCAATGATATATATAATGGGCTGCAAAATTTCTCGGAGCTGCCCGGTGAAGTCACTAAGCTGCAGGAGAACTACCAGAAAACAACGGAGGAGCTTCAGCAGACGAAGGAAGAGTTAGGGCAGACCTTGCAGCAAATGCAGAATTACCAAGCTCAGAATGCGGCGCTGCAGGAGCAGAACCGTCAGCTCACCCAGGTGGTCGATGAACTGAAGAATGACCGGACAGCGCGGGAGAAGTATTATAATCGGATTAAAATTACCGTAATTACCGGACTCGCCCTTATATTAGGCTACTTCCTGCTGATCCGGCTGCTGCGCTTCGGGATGCGCCACCGTTCCACAAAAGGCGACCGCTTGCGGTAAGTTTGTACGTTAGGGGGAGTGAACTATGAACGTTGATATTCAGGATGAAGGAGACAGCGGCAGCGGACAGGCCATTGCGTTCACCGTTGAGGAGAATGAGGAGATTCATGTGCTGCACCCGCAGCAAATTATCGCATATCAGGGGCCTTCCTCAGGCCGGGCTGACCGGCTGATGGATGTCAAAGGCATGTACCGCAAGCGCAAGCTGATCCGCTCGGACATGACAGGCCCCTGCCGCTTCGTCGCCGCGCTGCCTCCCGGCTACCGGGTCAAGACACTGCAGCTCGACGGAAAAAGCGATTTGCTCTACGATTTCAGGCATCTCTTCTTCTATAGCAAAGGAATTACAATGCAGACCAGAGTGCTTAGCATGAAGAACATGCTGGTAACGCGTGACATCATTAAGGTCAAATTCTCCGGGCCAGGCAGCATTGGCATTCTGACTGAGGGAACGGTATGCGAAGCCGAGCTTCATCCCTTCGACCCGCTCTATGTCGATGCCGGCAGCATTATTGCCTATCCCGAGAATGCCAAGCTTGAGCTTACCGTCTACGGCAACCATTTGGCCAGCCAGCATATGAGCTATCATTGGAAAATGACCGGTCACGGTCCCGTGATGTTCCAGGCCGGCCGCCAGAGCCGGCGCTTCGAGCGCGACAACAATGATGACGGCATCGTCAAACGTTTCCTGCGTGAGGTTCTCCCGTTCGGCGGGATATTCATTAAGTAGCTGTTAAGTTGCAGCAAAAAGAGCGCCCGCGATTTCCCGCGCGGCGCTCTCATAAGTTAAGCTATCGCTCTAATTAAGTGTGCATTACACTCTGCATTAAGCCAGATAAGCATTCAGCATCCAGGCATGCTTCTCTACACTGGTTCTGATTCCAATAAGCAAATCGGCAGTAGGCTGATCGCTTAGTTCTTCCGCGGCTGTAATCGTAGCTTTGAGTTCTTCGGCAATCACAGCAAAATCCTTAACCAGCTCAGCAACCATTTCCAGGGCCGTTTCACCTCCGGCAGCTTCCTGAAGCCCGGAGAGGGTCAAATATTGCTTCATGGTCGAGGCCGGTTGTCCGCCGATTGCGAGCAGGCGTTCAGCCAGATCATCCACATAAGTAGCAGCTTCATTATACAGCTCTTCAAATTTGGCGTGCAGTGTGAAGAATTGTGGACCGCTCACATACCAGTGATAGTGATGCAGCTTCACTCCCAGCAGGGTCCAGTCGGCGGTCTGACGGTTCAAAGCAGCGTGCAAATCAGTCTGGTTCTTTACTTGTGTACTCATTTCAAAAAACCTCCTATAGTTAATATTTAAATTTTTATATTTAGACTCGTTCTAAATCTATATTTAATTTAACACATTTCTGCGGGTTTTGCAACAGCAAAAACCTCAGCGGCTCTATACTCCCGCTGAGGTTCTTCCGGCAATCCTAATCTCTTGAATATACTTGCAGTTCATGAATGGACCAGTAGTTGCCTCCCGCGCCGGTCTGCATAACTCTGATATACCGTGTTTGGACTGACGGGAATTCAATCCGGGTCATTTCCAGCTTGCCTTTGCCGGAAACAACCTTCTTCCAGTTGCTGGCATCATCCGAAACATACAGCTCATATCCCCGAGGATAATCATAGGCCGATAAGGTATTGTTCAGCTCGACAGCTTCAACGGAGTACTCTTTCCCTAAGTCAATTTGGAAGTATTCGCCTGAAGCCTGATGTTTGCCGGTATCCCAGCGCGTGCGCCGGTCTCCGTCAATGGCACTCAGGGGATTGGAGGCTTCTGTATTGACATTGGACGATACCTTCCATTCCGAACGGTCCAGCGGTACAAGTCCAGTGGCTGTAATCTGAGTTTTCTCTGACATTACGTCAGAGCCCGACACTCTAACCGCATAGGTATACAGTGTGCCTTCCTGCAAATTCCGGTCGATGTACTCGGTTCCCCGCACACCTGTTGCGACAACCTTCAGGCTGCCGCCCGAGCCGTCGGCACGGAGCACTTCATAGCTTGCCCCCGGAGCCTCCAGCCAGCCCAGCTTAACGGATAAGCCTTTGATTGCGGAGGCTGTGAGGCCTTGCGGCGCTGCATCCGCCACCTCCGAGGAAGGCTGCAAAATGTATTGTACCGCCTCACCGGGTGCCAAGGTTTCTGTGAATTCAATTGCAGGCTCGGCCTTTTTCCCCGTAATATAGCTCCGGGCCGCTTCATACGTATCTCCGTTGCCGAAACGCTCACCCTCATACACCGTTTTTTCCGGCATATTGACCTTCACACTGACGGTTTGCGTTGTCTTCTCGAAGTTGACGAAATTAACCAGCACCTTGTTCGAGGTTGCCCCGCTTCCCGCCAACGGCTCAAGAGTAGAGGTATCTACCGCACGGACGTAGACCAGCTTGTCGGCCAAGGCATCCTTATTCGTAATTTGATACGTTAGCGGAGCGCCGTGTGTGGCATAGGCCAGATCCAGCCGTCTCATAATGCTGACGCGCGAATCCTCGCCTTGCTTGGTGTAATAGATTTCTGTTTTCGCCGGATCATGCTCTTCCAGGTTGAATCCGTATTTGAACAGGCTGAAATTTTTGAAAAAAGCGGCATGCTGCACGAACATATCCACATAGCCGATATGCGCGCGCATAATCCGGTCGAACACCGCCGCCGTGCGCTCGGAAGCGCCGTATTGATAGGCATCTACATGGGAGTCGGAGGTTCCGAATTCGGTGGTCAGCATTTTTTTGCCAAGTCCGTCTGCGGCTCCGCCGAAGGTTCTCAGATTCTCCGTAAAGCTGCCTCCATTACTGAAAATATAAGAATCACCGTAGGAATGCCCATTGGTCAAATCGGTTACTTCCTCCAGCTCATCCCGCTGCTTGGGATCGCGCTCCCAGCCGTCCGGGTCACCGCACTGGCGTACCGTGCCCGCCTGATTGCCGCAGGATTTCTCGCTGTAATCCGGCCAATAGGCCCAGCCTGGGGCTACGGTCTTCAGATGCGGGGCGATGGACTTGCCCTTGGTGTTCAGCCAGTCGGCAATTGCGAGATTCACCGCCTTGGAACGGTTGAACAGGCCCGGCTCGTTGTCTACCTCATAATATTGGAAGTTCGGGCTGTACTGCTCGAAGTAATCGGTCAGCTTCTCCTCCGCATCATCCGGCAGCGAGCCGTCCTCCTTGAGCTTGATGTCTCCGGTATACAAATACAAGGCCACCGCCTGCATGTTGTAATCCTTCAATACCTTGTAATAATCCCCCATGTTGGAGCAGGAGCGTCCGACATCACTCGCGCAGCTTGTGCGCATAATATTGCCGCTGTAGGCTACACCCAGCCATTTCATGATATAAGGCAAATGCGTAACCGCACCTTCATCAAAATAAAACTGCTTATTGTTCACCATAGTTCCGGTTAGCACATAGCTGCCGTGAATAGGCTCCTTGATCGGACTCTGGAGCGCTTCCAGGCTAAGATTATCCCAGGTCCACCAGTTGTATTGATCCTCCTTATCGGAAGAATAGATGCCCCGTGCGGTTTGCAGCTTCAGTTCATTGGTGCCGACTACCAGTTGCTCCTTCGGAATGTACAGCTCATAGGTTTTACGGAAGCTATACTTGCTGTCCGTTCCCGAGACACCGGCGATTTGAATAATGCCTGACAACTGCCGGTTCGAGAATACGCTCATCTGCGGAACGGATTTGTAGGCATCCAGGATGCTTACGCGGAACAAAACCCCGTTCACCGGGAGCTTATCCAGCTTGTACGTAATCCGGAGTTCAGGATTTGTGTCGCCTCTTAGTCCCGAAGGGATATTCTGGAGCGCTGCCGCCTTAAGCGTGGAAGAAGCGACATTGATAACCTCCTTCGCTCCCGATGCGGCATCCGCAAACTCTGCGTCTGAGCCGTCATGCTGTCCGAGCTGCCATACTATTGTTCCCTTCGGCAGCTCAGGCCCAACATCACCCGCTGCAGACAATTTGGACATGTCTACCTCCACTTTGCCCTGTCTCATCCCGTCATCTCCGAAGAATGAGACAGACAACAGAAGCAAGATGGCGAGTGCTGCAAATCTAAGCAATAGCTGAAGAGGCTTTTGGATGTTTGGCTTTGTCCTTATCGTCATTCCCATGTCCTCACTTTCTTCCGGGGTGTCTATTCTCTGGCTCTATAGGGCCTCACTGCTGCTTCAGTTCTTCATGGAAAGGTTAGTGCGTTCTGGGGAATGACCGTTGTCTTCTGACTCGGACTTTTCCACATTAGGCGGATGTTTGCATCACCACGGTTCTCGTAATACTCAATCTTAATATCATACGGGGTTCCTGCTGCAAGCAGGATGTCACCCTCACGGCTGATGCCGCTTTGCTTCCTCCAACTGTCGATGATCAGCTTGCCGCCGATCCAGACGCGGACACCGTCATCCGAAGAAGCAATGAAGGTATACTTTTCACTGTAGACCGGCTTGATTTTGCCCGTCCAGCGAACGGAGAAGGAATCTTTGCCGATGCCTGCCGCGGGAGAGCCTCCGTGCCAATTGAAATCAATCTTCTTGTCATTACGGGTCAGCACCGCAGGTCCTAACAGGTCTGCGTTGTTGAAATACTGGCCGGTTAAGCCGTTTTTTAAGATCGGAGGTGTATTGATCGGTGTACTGACGGGTTTGCCTTGAGTCTCGATATAATCAGCTCTGGACAAGGTGCGTGTGTTGCTCATGAAGCTTTTAATGGTCTGCAGATTATTGTTTTGGGTCAGCATTTTCCCCCATGTCATCATATATACCCATTTGCTCTGGGTTTGAGACAATGTAACAGGGTCTGGAAGCTCTCCGCTCTCGCCGATGCCGATAGGCTTGCCGTCCGCCAGCGACAGCAGGTTGTCATAGTACGACTGCTTGAAATCATTGTTATAAATGTCCGCTGCCAGCACGTCAACCTTAGCCGTCCCAGGATAATAGGACTCATAGGGATCTGCCCATTCATTGGGCGCATTCGGGTTCCATACCCACAGCAGGTTGTTCAGCTTATGCTTGTTCACCAAACGGTCGTAGGCTATATTCCAAAGCTCGGTAAAATTATCCTTCTGCCCCCACCAGAACCAGTTCCCGTTCATTTCATGATAAGGCCGCCACAGGACCGGAACTCCGGCATCGCGCAATTCGCCCAGGTAGAAGGCAACCTCGTCAAGCGCAGCAATCAGGCTCTTGTACTGCGGGGTTCCCGGCGTAACATAAGCGTCAAACTTCTCCTGGCTGAGGCTCATACGCACATTGGCCCACTCGGGAGAGGTTCCGGGCAGATTCTGGTGGAAGGTCATCGCCACGATGCCGCCGCCCTTATACCACCTAATCGCACTGTCTACAACAGCCTGGCGCTGCCGGGCAATCGTTCCCGCAGGCTGGTTGTTAACCGCTCCAAGCTCATAGCCATGGAGTACCGCGTACTCCCCGCTGATATTTTTAAGCGCGTTGTTGAACTCGTCAGGACTCTCCAGATAATCATGCTGGCCGGAAACGATGCCCTTGCCGCTAAGATTGGCGAGATAATCCAGAAGACCTGCCGCTTCCTTGGAAGCAGTAGAATTCACAGGCGCGTTCGGCTCTGCCGAAACCAGCCCATTCCCGGATACAGGAAGACTCCGGTCCTCTGTCCAGGGCAATAAAGAAAGACTAAGGATGACAAGAAAAATCGTAATTAACCGGTACTTGCGAAAAGTGTTCAATGTAATCTCCTTTCTCCAGCCGCATCTGCCATGAATACTCTCCTGGTGCAGGCGATACTTCTTGGGGCAAATGCCGGCTATAGCTTAGTAGCCCTGCCGGTAAGCAGGGCCACTAAGAGTGGGCTTTATAGGATTTAGTATTGTAACGACTTAACCAGTATCGGCGTTCGGTGATGAATTTAGCAGTAATTCACTTAGGAAGCGGAAGGAAGAAAAAGTGCGTTCGCCGGGACCGTCCCTTTAACCTGGCTCGGACTTTCCCACATCAGCCGTGCTTTTGCATCCCCTTGATTCTCGTAATACTCCATTTTGAGTTCATATAGCTGCCCGGCTTGCAGGCTTATGCTTCCTGTACGTTCAGTTCCGCTCTGCTTCGTCCAACTGTCAATCACCAGGGTTCCATTGACCCAAACGCGTACACCATCATCTGTTGTCGTATAAAAGGAATAGGTCTCACTGTACTGCGGCTTGATCTTCCCGCTCCAGCGAACAGAGAAGAAATCATTGCCGATTGCAGCGTCCGGCGAGCCTTGACGCCAGTTGAAATCAAGCACCGCATCATTGCGCACCAATGCCGGAGTACCCGACAGTTGCATATTATTGAAATATTCCCCCTGCAATCCGTTCGCAGCCGGAGCCGGCGCACTGATCACTTGCGGTGTTGGGGTTGGCGCTGCTGTAGGTGCCGATACTGTTGCTGGTATTGGTGTTGCTGTCGATACTGGTGTTGGTGTTGCTGTCGATACTGGTATTGGTGTTGCTGCTGATGCTGGTATTGGTGTTGCTGTCGATACTGGTGTTGGTGTTGCAGTCGATGCTGGTGTTGGTGTTGCTGTTGATGCTGGTGTTGCTGTCGATACTGGTGTTGGTGTTGCAGTCGATGCTGGTGTTGGTGTTGCTGTTGATGCTGGTGTTGCTGTCGATACTGGTGTTGCTGCTGGTGCTTGTGTTGCGATTAATACTGGTGCTGCCGTTGCCGCCAACTCCGCTGAAGCTGTGCTTGCGTTGACAGCCGGCGTATTTACAAACAAAGCGCTGGCCGGAACCGTTACCTTCGCCTGGCTGGGACTTTGCCACATCAGGCGGATATTGGCATCGCCCGCGTTCTCGTAATATTCAACCTTGATATTGTATAGCTGACCCGCCTTTAAGGCGATGCTTCCGGTTCGTTCGGTTCCGCTCTGCTTCATCCAACTGTCGATTACGGCTGTACCGTCAATATAGACGCGGATACCATCATCTGAAGTGGTATAGAATTGATAAGTCTCACTGTAAGACGGCTTGATCTTGCCGGTCCAGCGGATGGAGAAAGCATCCACACCAAGCGCCGGGTCAGGTGCAGCCTGACGCCAGTTGAAGTTGATTGCCGCATCGTTGCGTACCAGGGCAGGCGTGCCTGAAAGTGTCATGTTCCTGAAGTACTCCCCCTGAAGACCATTCAGGATTGGCCCTGGTGCTTGTGCCGCATCGTCATCGTACGGTGTTGAAGTTGGCTTTGCCGTAGGTACTGAGGTTGGTGTCGGTGTCGCTGTTGGCTTCGGTGTTGCTGTTGGCGTTGGTGTTGGTGTCGCTGTTGGCTTCGGTGTTGCCGTTGGCGTCGGCGTCGGTGTTGCTGTCGGTGCCAATCCCGCTTTGTATTTGTCACGGGTTAGTGTATAGCTGTCATTCATGAAGCTTTTGATGGTATCGGCACTGTTGTTCTCATAGAGCATTTTGCCCCAGCTCATCATATATACCCAATTTTTCTGGGATTGCTTCAGCTTTGCTGTGCTTGGCATTTGACCATTTTCACCGATGGCAATGGGTTTGCCGTTAGCAAGGCTCAGCAGGCTGTCATGATAGATATTCATATAATCGTTATCGTATATATCTGCCGCAAGAACGTCTACCTTGTCAGCCCCTGGATAAGTCAAGGCATAGGGATCGGACCAGGTATTCGGCGCATTCGGGTTCCATACCCACAGCAGGTTGTTTAATTTATGAACGCCCACAAAGCGGTCATACATAATATTCCATAGCTTGGGGAAGTTGTTTTTCTTCCCCCACCAGAACCAGTTGCCGTTCATTTCATGATAAGGTCTCCAGAGTACCGGAACACCTGCATCCCGCAGAGTCTTGAGCGAGACCGCTACCTTGTCCAGATCGGCGATCAGGCTGTTGTACTGCGTTGTTCCCGGTGTTACATACTTATCAAAATTGTCTTGGGTTAACGGCATTTGGACGTTGGCCCATTGATATGAAGTGCCGGGCAATTGCTCATGGAAGGTCATCGCGACGATTCCGCCATTTTTATACCAGTTGATCGCACTGTTCACTACATTCCGGCGCTGCTCGGCTGCAGTGCTCTCCGATTGACCGCTGATCACGCCCAGTTCATAGCCGTGAAGGGCCGCAAATTGCCCGCTTGTTCCCTTAAGCTTGTTGCTGAATTCATCGGGACTTTCCAGGTAGTCATGCTGTCCGGAGATAATGCCTTTACCTGTAATGGAATAGAGGTCGCTAAGCAGTTTGACTGCCGCCGGGGAGGCATCGGGGTTGACCGGAGCTGAAGGACTTGCAGCAGCCCTTGCGGATGAAGGCGCAATCCCTAATGCAGTCATAAACAGAGCAATGGACAAAACAGCACTCAAAAAACGAAAATTACGGTAAGTTGTCATCATTCTTCTTCCTTTCGGTAGCCAGGCTGCCACTCTTTCGAAGGCCCTATAGCTTTGCGTCCCTACCTTTCGATAGGTTTGCCTTTTCGTTGTGAAGGAATAATCCCTCTTACCGTAAGTATCGTCGCGAATAGTTTATAGTTTAGAGCATAAATGAAATTTTCTTAATAAATGGTTCTTAATACCTGTTTTGGGTTTGTAACAATTGGGTAAATAGATTAATTCGCCTATGAAATGAACTGCTGCAGGGCGATATCTTCCCAGTCCAGAGTAATGCGAATATTGTCCTCCTCCACCAGCTCCGAGCCGGTCTGAACTTCAATAAACTCCACATCCGTCAGAGCCAGAATCGCATGTTTGGTGCCTTCCGGTATGCGGACCACATCCCCTGCTTTCACATTATGTTTCTTCTCATTCAGCACAATGCTCGCCTCACCGCTGACGATGGTCCAGATTTCACTGCGCTTGTGGTGAAGCTGATAGCTGATATTTTTACCCTTGGTTATGAAAATCCGCTTGGTCAGCACCTCATTGCCCTCATCATACTTCACGTAATCAATCACCTTGTAGTGGCCCCAGCGGCGTTCCTCGTACATCGGTCTTTGTTCAAAAGATTTCAGCACTTCCTTGATGCGCGGGCTTTCTGTCTTATGGGTTACCAGAATGCCATCCGGGCTGGCAGCGATAATCAGGTCCTTGGCTCCAATTACAGTAATTGGAATATCAAGCTCATTGATCAGGCTGGTTCCTTCGGAATCGGCAGTCACAAAACCTTTGCCCACATGGTTGCTGCTCATTTCTTCGGTCAGCGTATTCCAGGTGCCTAAGTCCTTCCAGAATCCGGCGTAGGGCTGTACGACAATATTCTCTTCCTTCTCTACCACTTCGTAGTCAAAGCTGATAGAGGACAGCAATTTATACTGCTTCTGCAGCTCCTCATAATTCAGAGGCAGCCCTTTCCGCTGCAAGATATCAAGCAGATACCCGAGCCGGAAAGCGAATACGCCGCAGTTCCACAGTGCGCCGCGGCTGATCAGCTCCTCGGCCAGGACACGGTCGGGCTTCTCCTGGAAGTGGCTCACCTGCATATAACCACTTGCCCCCGCCGTATCACCGGTAGGAATGATGTAGCCGTATTTCTCCGAAGCAAGCTCAGGGACTACGCCCATCAGCGCCAGATTTGCGCCGCTCTCCTGCATGGTTGCCTCAAGCTGCATTACCGTATCAAAAAATGAAGTCTCCACATACGGATCAACCGGAAGAATAGCCACGGTCTCACTTGGAGACACGCCGCCCATTGAATACAAATAGGCAGCCGTCAGGGCGATGGCCGGAAAAGTATCGCGGCGTTCAGGCTCCACAATGATTGGTACCTCTGCACCGAGCTGGCTCTGAATCATTTCGACCTGGCTGCGGCCGGTAGCAAGGTACGAGGATTTCGCCATTCCTGTCTCCTGCAGTTGTCTCCATACACGCTGTACCATAGATTCCGGTTCACCGGCCGGGCTTTCCAGTACCTTCAGAAATTGCTTCGAACGTGAATCGTTGGACAAAGGCCAGAGCCGTTTACCAGAACCGCCTGATAGAAGTACCAGTTTCATGAGTGAACCCTCCCATTTATGAGTTGTCGCGATAATATCGGATTGTTATTGTTAGCTTCGACGGGGACGAAGCTTAAAGGCGAGCTGTTGCGGGAGTCACTGCAAGGAATGTTTGGACTTTCGGCCGGCTGTTGTCTCCAGATTTCCTGATTTAGACCGCTGTTCGCGGTAGAAATCCGGAGACAAAGGCGGACGCTACGCTCCTACAGTTCCAAAATTCCTCTCCGTTCCTTCCCTTAACAGCCTCTTTGCTCGCTTCACCCGGGGGCGAAGCTCCCTGCTAAAGATCCGGGCATTGCCGCTTGTGTCGCGGCAGTGTTGGGCTTTCGGCCGCTGCGCTGCGAAGCTTACAACCTTCTGTTAAGAACGCTTGTTGTACTAGGCGTTCTGTATGCACCAACCCTTTGCTCGCCTCGCCCGAAGGCGAAGCACACTGCTAAAGTTCCGGCATTGCCGCTTGTTGGGCGGCAGTTAGCGGCAAGAGCGTTAAAGCGATAAGTGCTTAGCCTTAGACCGCGCCGGCTACGCTGGGGGAGTAGCCGCTCAGGCCTCCCATTTGCGGGCGGCCGACAGAGTGGTACTCAAGGCCCGTGCCTTCGATCTGCTCCTTGGAGTAGACGTTGCGGCCGTCGATCAGCACCTGGCGGCGCATGCTCTCCGCAAGACGGTGCAGGTCGATCTCCTTGAACATGCTCCAGTCGGTCAGCAGGCACACGGCATCGCTGCCGTCGGCTGCTTCTTCGGGAAGCCCGCACCAGCGGAGCTGCGGATGATCATATTGCTGTCTGAAGTTATCCGCGGCGATCGGATCATACAGCTTCACCGTAGCGCCTTCGCCCACCAGCACCTCAATGATTTCGCGGGCCGGAGCCTCGCGGACATCATCGGTGTTCGGCTTGAAGGCCAGCCCCCAGATGCCGATGACCGCACCGCGCAGGCTGCCAAGGGATTCATGCAGCTTCGAGATAATCATGAAACGCTGGTCTTTGTTCACCTCGACTACCGATTTCAGCAGCTTGAACTCGTAATCCACGTTGCCGGCGATCTGGATCAGCGCATTGGTGTCCTTCGGGAAACAGGAGCCTCCATAACCGATACCGGCCTGCAGGAAGGATGAGCCAATTCTGCGGTCCATTCCCATGCCCTCCGCTACATTGGTTACATCGGCTCCTACTTTTTCGCAAATGTTGGCAATTTCGTTAATGAAGGAAATCTTCGTCGCCAGAAAGGCGTTGGAAGCATATTTGATCATTTCCGCACTGCGGATATCTGTTACGAACACATTTTCCGTGAAGCCCTGGTGAAGCTGACGCATGGTCGGTTCGAGCTGCGGATTATCCAGTCCGATGACAATCCGGTCGGGATGAAGCGTATCGCGGATGGCTGAGCCCTCGCGGAGAAATTCCGGAGCGGAGACGATATCGAAGGGATGGTTCGTGTGGGAGGCGATAATGCTGCGGATTTTCTCATTGGTGCCGACGGGAACCGTCGACTTGGTCATGATGATTTTATAGCCTTCCATCGCTTGCGCGATTTCTATCGCTGCACCTTCGATATAGCTTAAATTTGCTTCACCGCTCGGTAGAGAAGGCGTGCCCACCGCCAGGATGACGATATCGGAGCTTCGGACCGATTCCTGAAGATCAGAGGAGAAGCTCAGCCTGCCTTCACGCAGGTTCATTTCAATCAGCGCTTCAATTCCCGGTTCATAGATAGGAGATTCCATCCGCTTCAGCTTGCTGATCTTTTCCTCATCCTTATCCACGCAAATCACATGATTCCCATTCAATGTAAAACATACGCCAGATACAAGACCGACATAGCCGGTACCGATTACTGTCAGCTTCATACAATCATCCTCCCTTAAGAAAATTGACGTAGGCCTGTTCCACATATTGCTTGAACTGAACCATAAACGCCTGTTCATCGAATTTACGCGCATGGCCCATAATCTGCCCAATGTCCCACGCATAGGACTCCACTTCATTTATGGCTTGCAGCAAATCATCAACTTCCTGACGCTGGAAAAATACGCCGTTGACATAAGGTACGATGGTATCCAGCGCCCCACCGGCCTGATAAGCGATCACCGGTCTTCCAGCCGCATTCGCCTCCAGCGGCGTGATGCCGAAATCCTCTTCTCCCGGAAAAATAAACGCCCGGCACTGCGACATCAGCCCAGTAACCTCCGCATCCCCCAGCCGGCCCAGAAACGATACATTGTCCTTGGCCATGCCCTCCAGACGCTTGCGGTCCGGCCCGTCACCGACGATGTACAGCTTCAGTCCGTTCCTGTTGAAGGCTTCCACGGCCAGATCAATCCGCTTGTAGGAGACTAGCCGGGATACGATCAGATAGTAGTCACCGATAGAGGATGAACTGGTGAAGCGGGCCGTATTGATCGGCGGAAAAATCACATCCGCATCCCGGTGGTAATAGTTCTGAATCCGCGTCTTCACGACGGAGGAGTTCGCAACGAACTGGTTAACATTTTTGGACGTCCGCTGGTCCCAGGTCTTGAGCCGCTGCATGTAGACCTTGAGCAGCCTTTTGAACAGGCCGGAATTCGATTGCCGCTCCATGTACGTGTCATAATCCCAGGCGAACCGCATCGGCGTATGACAGTAGCACAGATGGAATGTAGATTCAGGCACCTGTATGCTTTTCATAAAAGCACTGCTGGAGCTCAGGACGATATCGTACCCGCGAAAGTCCAAATCACGGATGGCCATGGGATAAAGCGGCAGCACCCCTTTAAAGTTGGTCTTCACTCCCGGAATTTTTTGCAGCCAGGAGGCCCGGATATCCGCATCTTTGAGGTTCTCGGTCAGGCCGCTTCCGTTAAAAACCGTCGTGAAGATCGGAGCTTCCGGGTACATGTGGTGGAATACCTCCACTACCCTTTCCGCCCCACCCATCTGGATTAAATAATCGTGCGCTATCGCAATTTTCATGTGAATCATCCTCAAAGTTTTATGGAGCAGATCAGTCCCGAAGAGTCTCAGGTCGCCGCCAGCAAGCCTTTGTAGTAATCGACGATATCCTTGACTGTATTCTCGATGACAAAATGCTCTTTCACCCGTTTCATTCCACTGTCCGCCATCCGTCTGCGCTCCTCGGGATGGTTCAGCATCCAAGTGACGGATTCTGCAAGTATGGCAGCGTCTCCGGGCTGGATAAGCAGCCCCGTTTCTCCGGGAACCACAATCTCTACCGGCCCGCCTTCGTTGGAGGCGATCACCGGAAGTCCGGCCGCCATGCCTTCGACGATGACCTGGCCGAACGGCTCAGGGGTAATCGACGTGTGAATCAGCAAATCCGCTTTGCTCATGAGCCCTTGTATATCATCCACATGCCCCAGCAGGCTGACATTCGTCAGCTCATCCTGCCGCATCTGCTGAATTAATTGGTTCTTGTATTCCTCTTCCCCGAACAGGGCATCTCCGGCCAGCCAGAATTTCACCCGGCTGTCATTCTTAAAAGCTTTGGCGGCTTCCAGCACGACATGCTGGCCCTTCCAGTGTGCGAGCCGGCCCACCAGCAGGACGTTGAAATTCTTCTGGTCCCGCTTCACGATGCCTTCGCCGATGGCTTTGGCAAAAGCGGAGTAGACGACCAGCGTCTTCTTCGTCCGGGGCAGCTCCAGCGCCTTCAGGGTGGAATGGGAATTCGCGATAACGCCGTTCGGGAGCAGGCGTGACAGCAGTCGGATCGCCTTGGCGACAACCGGCTTCAGGTACGGGGCGCCGATGTGATCCCGGATGTGCCAGATTAGCGGCACGCCGGCCTTCTTGGCGGCAACGGCTCCATAGAATGCCGACTTCAGGGAGTTGGTGTGCACGCAGTCCACCTTCTCCTCCTTGAGCAGCGGAGCCAGCTTGCGCCCGTAAGCCAGCAGCCCCAGCGCGGCGGCCGGAGCGCCAAGATTGACGGTATTCCGTCCGCGGCTGCGGATGCTCTCATCCAGCGGAATAATGCGGACATCTATGCCTTTCTCCCGCAGGCGGTCGGCAAGTGTTCCTTCCTCGGCGAGAATCACCAGCGGCTTAATCTGTTCGCCAATATTGGTTAGAATGTTGAACAGGGCAACTTCCCCGCCGCTCCATTTGGCGGTGTGATCAATATAAGCAACTTTTAGCATCCTGAGGCCACACCCTTTCCCAGAGTTTCAAGGAATACGGATTCCACCTGATCACCCACATGCTCCCAGGTGTATTTCTCAAGCACATGGTTTCTGCACTCATCGCGGCCCGGCAGCAGCTTGCGGTTGCTCAGCATGTGGATCATGCCTTCCGCCATATCATCGCTGGATGAGCCCTTGAACAGCAGCTCCGGGCGGAAGCCCTGCAGAATTTCCTTATTGCCGCCGACCGGGGTAGCCATTACCGGAAGTCCGGAGGCAAGCGCCTCAACGGTGATCAGTCCGAAGCCTTCCAGTGCCTGTGACGGAACGACGAACATATCTGCCGCCTGATAATAAGAGGCCAGCTCATGATCCGGGATATAACCGAGCAGCCTTACCTTGTTGCCAAGGCCGTAGTCGGCAATTTTCTCTTCCAGCTCTCCGCGCAGCGGACCTTTGCCCCCGATGAGCAGAATCGCATTCGGGAAACGCTCGGACACCTGCTTCCAAGCCTCCAGAAGCTGCAGCAGCCCCATCCGGTTCATCAGGCGCCGAACCGTCAGCACTGTCGTTGCCCCTTCAGGCAAATTGAGAATCCGCCGGACTGCCAGCCGGCTCTCGGCGGGTACGAACCGGTTCACATTGGCTGCTCCCGGGATGACAATAATCTTGTGCAGCGGAACCCCATGCAGGCTGTGCAGCATATCGCGGAAGTATTCGCTGAGCACGATGAATTTGTCTGCGAGCTTATAGGCTTTATGTTCAATGGACTTCGCAATCGCCGTCTTGACGCGGTGCTTGATGCCCTGACCTTCGATCTTCATCTCTTCATTCCAGGGTCCGTGAAAGGTCGTAATTACCGGAATTCCGCGTTTCTTCGCTTCTATCGCCGGTCCGACGCCGTAAGGGGCAAAGTGGGAATAGAGGATATCAATCCGTCCGCTGCCATTCCCCATGAGATCTGCCGCCTTGCGCTGGAAGGCGTCCTTGCGCTTCCAGATCGTCTGCTGCGGATCGCCTGCGTTGTGGATAATCAGTTCCTTTGGCGTAGAAGGCGTCTCCTGGCTGCAGATCAGCGCATGCACCCGGTTGCGGGAGGAGAGCTGCTCACACACGGATTTAAAATAGGTGTTAAGCCCGCCCGGCTGTAACGAAGGCCAGCTTAGGCCGGTCGTCATAATGTTCAATCCATCACTGTACGGCATAGCTTCTCTCCCCTTTCTTCTCCTGCTTGGCTTGCCCCTCTGCATTATGCCGGGCCAGCTTGCCGGAGCTGTTCAATTCGTAAAGCTTGAAGCCAACCATGAATTCGTACATCACCCAGAATACGGATACCGCAAAACCTGAAATACCTTTCTTGAACAGGCCATGCAGAAAATATTTCTGCAGGAACCGCGCCGGCGGGCGAAGCAGCAAGTGACTGAGCTTAAAAGGCTTGCCGCTGGCATAAGCGCTTTGCGCCTCCAGATCGGTGTATTTGTTGAAGCGGGCCACATGGTCATTGATGCTGCGGAAGCCCTGATGCCAGAGGATTCCGTTCAGGCGGACCGTCTTCTCCTCCTCCACCTCGGGCATTTCATGCACTAAGCTGTTGCGGATGCCATACTGCTTGCGGTTGTAGAGGCGCACCAGATACTCACCCTTATCCAGCCACCTGCCCAGAAAATCACCGATCCGGTACAGCGAGTAAGCTGCGGCGCTGTCCGTCAGGCCCGGCTTGCGTTCAAGAATGTCCTTCGCCAGCTCATCGCTGACAACTTCGTCGGTATCAATCAGAAAGACCCAATCATGGACGGCGCGTTCCACTCCGAATTCTCTTTGCTTCGCGTATCCCGGCCAGGGGTTGACGTACACCCGGCAGTCCAAGCTTTCGGCAAGCTGCACCGTCCCGTCTTTGCTCCCTCCGTCGATTACAACCACCTCATCGGCGAATAGTCGGCAGGACTGAATTGCTTTGGATATCCGAACTTCGTCATCCTGAGCGATGATGACAGCCGAGATCGGGTAGCTGCCCGGTCTGCCAAGCACGCTTGTCACTGAATCCATGAAGGTATCCTCCTCTTTCTGTCCGGTGCTCGCCGTCGTTCCCAGGAATGTTTGGGCTTCCGATCGCTGTTGTCTTCCGATTTCTTTGATTAGAACCGCAATTTGCGGTTGAAATCGGAAGACAAAGGCGAACGCTAACGCTTCTCCAGCTCCAAACTTCCTTTCCACTCCTCTGACACCGTCCATTTGTCTTTTAAGCAAAAACTTAGCTCGCGAGTTGCACTGCTCGCTTAACCGCTGTAATTACTTTAATTGCTTGTATCCATAGGTTTTTTGCGGATATAGGAATTCATCGTTGTCTTCATCCACTGAATGTCATCCCCGTTAATGAACAGCCGGGGCAGCTTGACCTTCAGGTTGTATCTGATATTCAGAATAATGAACAGGAACCGCAGCACCGCCGAGGATAGCATCGCCACCCCTGCCCCGAACAATCCGAACTTCGGCACCAGCAGGAAGAGCAGCGGGATTACCAGAATCAGTCCCACCCCCTGAAGGATCGAGACAAATTTCGGCTTGCCGAGCGCCATGAACACCTGGGCCAGAATCAGCGTTCCCCCGCTGATCGTCACTTCCAGCAGCAGCAGGCGGAACACTGTCAGAGCGGTGTTGAAATCCTTGCCGTACAGCAGCGGAATAACGAACGGCGCGACCAGCATCAGGAACAGCGAGCCCAGCAGGGTGCAGGTTGTGCTGATCCGAAAGGCTTTGAAGGTAAGGGCAACCGCCTGATCCTTGGACAGCTCGGAGGCTTTCGGGAAGAGCACCACGGTGATCGAGTTCGAGAAGAAGTTGACCATCCGCGAGAGGCTCACCGCCACCGCATACAGCCCCAGATCCGCCGGCCGCAGCAGGCCGGCGATGATAATCTGGTCGATATAGTAGGAGAACTGTCCGAGCAGATCGTTACCGTAGGAACCCAGCCCGTAGGTGAACAGTCTTTTGAAATTCAGGTAGGCATCCTTCATCTTCACCTTGTAGGTGCGGAGCAGCGAAATCGTCATCCAGATGAAGAGCGGCACCGACGGCGCCAGATAAGCCAAGGCCGTTGTAAAAGGATTCATCGAATGGGTAAGGATCAGAACACCGATGGCCGCCAGTGTCAGCAGCGGAATCAGGTACCGCAGCCAGTTGAAGGTTTTGTAATCGCCCCTGAATTGAAAGGCCGCATTGTTGATCTGTGACACCACGATTAGCGGACAGAGGATCATCGACCATTGCGCGAACAGAACCACACTCGGGCTGAAGGATTTCAGCCAGTACGGAAGGACCACAATCCCGACGATCATAGCCGCGATTCCGAATCCAAGTGCGATCAGCAGGGACACCCGGTAGAGCACGCCTGCTTCGTCAGGATTCTTCTTGGCGTTGTAGATCAGCGCCGAAGGAATGCCGAAGCTCATGCTGAACGCCAGAAACTGCGACCAGTTCACCATAGCTGTCTGCTCCCCGCGTCCGGTTGGCCCCAGATAGCGGGCGGTCAGCACACCGGTCAGCATATTAACCAGCAGGATCAGCACGCTGACGAACATGGTCTTCACTGCGGCTGAACTGTTGTCCTTGCTCTTCGTAAATCTTCGCAGCGAGGACAAGACGGTGCTAGTGGGAAGTGATTTCGCGTTCGATGGCTGCATGTGGTGTTCCCTTCTTTCTGCTCTCAATAATCTCTTTAGCGCCGAGGCCAAGGCCGATCAGCATCCAGATCAGGTACCCCTTAAGTCCGGGAAACCCGTTGTCCGATACCAGGCTGGCCACCGCCCCCATCCAGGCCGCCAGCGACAGCCGGGCATAAGGCTGGAGGCTGTCCTTGCTGGTGACCCGAACTACAATCTGCTTAATCACTGCACCCAGAGCGCCGAAGAAGAAGAGCGCGCCCAGAACTCCAAAGGTCAGCAGCAATGCAATAAAACCGTTGTCCATATTGCCGTATTCTCCAAGCTCCCCGCCATTTCCAAGCTTCGTGCCCTGTCCGACGCTGCCGATTCCCTGGCCGACCGGATTGGCGGCGACCATCGGCAGCATGTTCTGCCAGAGGTTCAGGCGCTCATTATAGGAATGGTCCTGCTCTACGGAGGTCAATGTCTCCATCCGGGCCACCAGCCCTTCGGCACCGGGCAGCTTGGGGACGATCCAGAAGAGCGCAGCACCGACAAAAACGAGCTGGAGCAGCGTTTTCCATTTCCCCTTGGAAGAGGATGAGGCAATGTATACTAGCAGCATCACCAGCAGGACGAGCCAAGCGGAACGGACCAGGGTGGTGAGCAGGCAGATGACCACGAGCAGTACGCCGGCCCAGCGCAGCGTACCCTGCCATTTTTTCTCCAGAATCATCGGCACCAGGGCAAAGACCAGAAACGTCGCCGCCGGTCCCGGAGAATTCAGGGTGGAGAATACCCTGATCTCCAGCGGATAAGGTGTTCCGATAGACATCATGTCGGCGTTCCGCATCCAGAAGGCATCCCATGGCGGAACGGTCAGGTATTGGATGATCCCGTACACGGCGACGAGAACCGCGATGTTCGCGTAAGCGTACAGCAGCCGGTCAATATCCTTCGGCTTAAAGCGTGTTACAGCGAAGAACGGAATCAGCAGCAGCGGCACGATGTAATTCGCCAGGTCGTACACGGAGCCGATGCCGTTCTTGGCCAGCCCGATCAGCGATCCGTAAGCCAGCGCTACCGCGAACAGCATCATAATCCGGGTGGAGGATTTGCGGATGCGGTGAATCTCCTTCAGTACCGGTATCGCCAGCGCAGCTCCTGTGAGCAGTGGCGCCAGACTGAGCAGTGATACGGAATGATAGACCCCCTCCGCCCAATCGGCGATCCGCCGCAGCTCCGGGGCAACCGCCCAGACCAGCAAGGTGTAGGCGATTAGCAGCCGCGGCTTCAGCAGCGCCAGCAGGAAGGCCGGGAACAGAATTCCCGCCAGGATAATCCCCTGCAGACTGCTGGAAGCGCTGAGCTTCGCACTGGCAAATCCGATCATCAGCGGAAGGCCAAGACATATGCCGCAGATTAACATCATCGCCCCTACTGATTTCATGGACGGAAGACTTACATTCATTCCAGCCTGCCTCCCTTTGCTTTATCCCGCTTGCGCAGCTCCTTGAGCAGCAGCACCAGGAATTGGGCATCATCGACAAGATATCTTTTCCATAGCCGCCCCGGTTCCTGACTGAGCCGCCAGAACCATTCCAGGCCTGTTCTCTGCATAAAATCCGGCGCCCGTTTCACCGAGCCTGACAGAAAGTCAAAGGTAGCTCCTACGCCAATGGAGATCGGCGCGCGATAAGTATTGTAATGCCGGTAAATCCACTTCTCCTGCTTCGGCGCTCCCACGCCTACGAACACAATATCCGGCTGACTTTCGGTCAGCATTTCAATAATGCGCTTGTTCTCTTCATCGTTGTGCTCAAAGCCGTAGGAAGGAGAATAGCAGCCGACAATGTTCATGCCCGGATAAGCCGCTTTAAGGTTCTTGGTCGCCCGTTCCGGCACGCCCTCCGCCGAGCCCAGGAAGAACAACCGGTACTTCCTTTGCTCGAAGGCATTGCCGAGGCGGCTGAAGAGATCAGCTCCCGATACCTTTTGCTTCAGCGGCTTGCCCAGCATCTTCGAAGCCCAGATCAGCGGCATACCATCCGCCACTACGGCGCCTGCTTCGGAATAAACCGTCCTGAACTCTTGGTCCTTGCGCAGCTTGATTACGTGATCAACGTTGCAGGTCAGGATGTAGGATTGCGTCCGTTCCTGAATCGTCTTGTCAATGTAATCAAGCAAATCCATGAAATCATAGTTATCGAAATTGACATCGAACATGTTCACTTGGTTCATCGTATCACTTCTTTTTGTGGGGAATCGGTGGACTGTGAAGAACGATACAGGCAGTTCAGGTACCAACAGAACGGAATGATGGATTGGACCGTCGACAGCGTGTTATCGGAAAAAGAATAAATCAGAAACGCTGCTAGAAAGAGCAGGTAATAAGGTCTGACCGGCGGTGCCAAAGCTCTGTACACCAGCAGAAATACGGCAAGTAGAGAAATCAGCAGCAGTATGGCCCCGATATACCCGCCATCATAGTAGAAGCGGATATACTCATTATGCGGAACTACAAAACCTTTATAGAGCGTCCCGTCATTCGCCACCGTAACAGCTCCAAGTCCTCTGCCCGACCACGGAGAATCCGCCGCCTTGTTCAGGAAATACGTCCAGGCTTCCGCCCGGCCCGACAGGTCAACGCCCGTCTCCGTCGAGCGTTCGAAGGAACGCTTCTTGATGTTATCGAGCTGCAGATACACGGCTGAGAAGATCAGGATCACCGAGCACAGGAGCGGAATCAGATACTTCGTTCTGCCTTTCAAGTACTGCCGCGAAATATCGTAAAAATAATAAAGGACCATCAAGATCAGTGCGAGTACCGGTCCCCGTGTCCCTGTTCCAATGAGAATCAGGAAATTCAGTGCCAGCATGATGTAGAAAAAGCGGATATGCTGCGGACTTCGCTTAATCTCGATAAAAGCAATCCCTACGCCCATAAAGGCCAGCATTGCCAGATGCGCCGGAATATTCGCTCCCTGAATCCGCACCGCTCCCGTGAACTCGACATCCAGAAAATTGTGCAGATGCACCACCTGCAGCATAATTCCGGCCAGCACACTCACCAGCGGAAGCATAGTGATAATGCGGATTTGCCGCTCTGCCACTTCCTTCTTCCAGTTGATCAAGAGGAAAACAAAGGGCAGGGAGAGCCCGATAAAAGCTTTGACGGCAATAGATCCGCTCATCTCCGGCAGCCAGATGGAGAAGCCGAAGGTGATAAAGACCAGCGCCACCATTGCCCAAAGGGGCGGGCTGAGACGGAACTTCAATCCGTTCACCAGTATGCAGGGAACCAGCAGCATCAGGATGACCAGCTTGTAGAACGATAGAATTTCAATGCCGAACATGCTGCCGTCATACAGAAAGTTGATGGAAATCGCCGTCGTCAGCAGAACGAAATAGCTGATGAGCTCAGGACGCGAGATCGAGACCACCAGCAAAAGTATCAGAAGTACGGCAGCTACCGCTATCATCGGCTGGTAGATGACCGCCGTTCCCAGGAACAATGCGGACAAGAGGTAGAGCATTCCGTATGGTAATATTTTGGAGCCCCACGCAAAATTCGTCATTGTCACCCTCACCCCGCTGCAGATTCCCTCTTCCGGTTCCAGATCATATGAAGAGTTCCGCGGATACTCTCCAGCCGGCATTTGTTCAAGAGCTTTCTTCCCTGGCTTCTGGAAAGGATGGAATCTGCCAGTATATACATGACTTTAGCCGCCGTCTTCCCCAGCAGGAGCAGATTACCCTTCACACCTTCGCTTTTCATGGCGTTGGATATGCCCTGGCTGTAATATCTTTTCATAATCCAATCTTCCGTCAGCCGGTTAGCGGGCACGAAATGATCGACAGCCATCTGCGGGTGATAGAGGATTGAATGTCCTTCACTTTCCAATTGATTGAACAGCCAGGTCTCTTCACCGGAGAGAAGTGAATCGCCTTTTCTTCCCAGCTCCAGAGGAAACAGGCTGATGTCGAAGGCTACCTTGCGCATCGCCATGTTGGCGCCGCAGGGATGAAGCCGCTTCGGATATTCCTTGATCTTGTTGCCCAGATCCACAATCGTGTAAGGAAGCTCGAAGGGCTTAATCAGCCATTCCGGGCGTTTGCTTTCGAAGATCGGAGCAATTTTGCCGCCCATAGCCATAACCTCAGGTCTTTGTTCAAAGGTGCTTACAATTGTTGTAATCCAATTCCGGCAAGGAATCGCATCGTCATCGAGAAAAGCGATTAGCGGCGATTTGGAAGCCAGAATTCCTGAATTCCGGGCGGCCGATAATCCCTGTATCGGCTCCAGAAGGTAACGGATATCCATATCTGCGCCGTGATCGTCTATGAACCGCCTGATGGCAGCCGCCGTATCATCCTTGGAGCGGTTATCCACCACAATGACTTCGGCCTGATCCAGATTCTCCAGCGGCAACAGCGACTGCAGTGTCTTAACCAGCAAGGCTGATCTGTTGTAGGTGCAGATGATTATGGAAATCTTAGGAACGTCCCCGTATACAAGCATCGGCTTTCACCCAATTTCCATTTTTATTAATATGCATCTTTGGACCCGAGCAGCATCAGTCCGGTTTTGGCAATAATTTTGAGATCCAGCATCGTGCTCCGGATATGAATATACGTCAGATCAAGCTGCACCATTTCGTCAAAGCCGACGCTGTTTCTGGCATTGACCTGCCAGTAGCCGGTGCAGCCCGGAGTAACCATAAGCCGCTGCTTGTCATATTCCGTATACTGCGCCACCTCTTCCACCAGCGGAGGACGGGGACCGACCAGACTCATATGACCCACCAGCACATTCCAGAGCTGAGGCAGCTCATCAATACTCGTCTTGCGCAGGAATCTTCCGATACGTGTGATGCGCGGATCATTCTTGATCTTGAACATCGCACCGCTGACCTCGTTGTAGGCCATCAGATTCGCTTTCAGCTCCTCGGCATTGGAGACCATGGATCTGAATTTATACATTGGAAACAGCTTCTCACCCTTGCCAACCCGGTTCTGGCGGAAGAACACCTTTCCCTTCGGGTCTTCCAGCTTAATCAGGATGGCAACCACTGCGAACAGCGGCAGCAGCACGAGAAGGCCAAGAGCGGAGAAAAAAATGTCGATAATCCGCTTCATCACCAGATAGGAATCCATTTCTTTGCTTCCTTCATTGGCATGTAGCATGTAAAGTTTCGGCAGGACGGCCTCATAGTCTTCCGGCAGTTTTTGCATGCTCATTTCTTCTCATTCCTCCTAAAAGTTTTGTGAGCATAAGCTTCCATGAATCACATCGAGCAAAACTTGCTTCGAAAGCATACGCCAAGTCTTAGCTATTCAGAGTTAGTCCCTCTTTGCTGAGCCAGTCCGCCATTGCGTCCATTACCTGGTACTTAAGATCCTCGCTTTGCAGCGCAAATTCCAGTGTGGTCAAAATATAGCCAAGGCGCTCGCCGACATCATATCTCGTCCCGTCGAAGTTATAAGCGTATACCCGCTCGCTTTGGTTCAGCTTCTGGATCGCATCGGTAAGCTGAATCTCGCCGCCTGCGCCTTTTTCCTGAAGATCCAGGTACTTGAAAATCTTCGGAGTGAACACGTACCGTCCCATAATCGCCAGGTTCGAAGGAGCGGTTCCGAGCGGAGGTTTCTCGACAAAATTATTGACCCGGTAGAGCCGTCCGTCCTGCAGGTCCGGTTCGATAATGCCGTAGCGGTTCGTGAATTCATCGGGAATTTCCTGTACACCGATTACTGAATTCTGCGTATCCTCGTACTGGTCAATCAACTGCTTCAGGCATGGAACCTTGCCGGTTACGATGTCGTCACCGAGCATAACGCCGAAGGGCTCGTCTCCGATAAAACGTCTTGCGCACCATACCGCATGGCCGAGGCCTTTGGGTTCTTTTTGCCGGATGTAGTGAATCTCCACCTTGGAGGAACGCTGAACCTCCTTCAGCAGCTCCAGCTTGCCGTCCTCCAGCAGTCTGGATTCCAGCTCAAAAGCATTGTCAAAATGATCTTCAATCGCCCGCTTGCCTTTACCTGTAACGATGATAATGTCTTCAATACCGGAAGCGATCGCTTCCTCCACGATGTATTGGATGGTCGGTTTGTTGATGATCGGCAGCATTTCCTTAGGCATTGCTTTCGTCGCGGGAAGGAAGCGCGTTCCTAGTCCAGCAGCAGGGATAATAACCTTTTTTACCTTTTTCATGGCACTTACCTCCTAAAAAAGTTTTGTAAGATTATGTGCTCCGCTCGAATCTCTTCGTACAAAACTTGCTTTTCGGAAGCACTATTTGGTCTGATTCATGGCAATGCCCAGAATCTTTACACCCGTTTGCTCCATTAGCCCTTTCAGCTTCTTCAGTGATTCGCGTTTCGTTTTTCCGTGTCTCGCAACGATGATCAGACCGTCGGACAGCGGAGCCAGAATGCGCGCATCGCTATATTCTAACGCTTGGGGCGAATCCAGAAGAATCAAGTCAAAGCTGGCTTTCAGCTCTTCCAGGAGAGCCGCCATTTTGTCGCTGCCCAGCAGATCCGGCGGACTGACATTGGTAATGCCGGCCGGGATTACGGCAAGATTCGCTAAGTTTCCGTAAACGGCGATATCCTTGGCCTCTTCGATGCCGCCAAGATATGCGGCGAGACCATAGCTTCCCTCTACCTCGAACACGGTGTGCAGCGCCGGATCTCTCAGATTGCAGTCCACAACGGCTACCTTCTTGCCATCCTGAACAAAGGAAACCGCAAGATTAGACAAAATCGTTGTTTTACCTTCTCCGCCTTCCGATGAAGTGAAGAGCAGCACCTGCCCCCCGCTTCCCTTCAGCAGTCCGAGCTGCCGGATGTAGGTACGCAGTGAGCGGAAGGATTCAGAGATATGCGAGGAAGGGTTCAGGTCTGCGATCAGACTTTTATTCAGCCGTAACATAAGTGCCCTCCCCTACTCTTGCTTTCGCATTTGCCGCCTTGCCCAGATCACGCTTGCGGATCGAAGGAATGCTGGCAATAACAGGCAGCCCCAGATCGAATTCCGCTTCCTTCTCGGACCGAAGTGTCCCGTTAAGGGTTTCCAGCAGCAGGATGATTCCCACAGCCGCCATAAGCGATACTACAAAGCTGATGATGATGTTCATCGTGGAGCCGCCGTTTACCGGCTGAGGAACATCGGCAGGATCAGCCGGTGTCAGGAACGTTACATTGTCCAGATTCATCAGCGCCGGGAGACTGCGGATGAACGTCTGCGAAACCGCGTTTACTATAGTTGCCGCTTTCGTGTAGTTCTCGTCCTGTACGCTCAGGTTGATGACCTGGCTTTTATCCGAAGACTTGATTTGCAGCTTGGCTGCCAGTTGCTGCTCCGACAGTTTGAACTCCGGATGCTCTGCTACCACGCTTTTCATAATCGTTGGGGACTTCATGATTTCCTTGTAGCTCTCGATGAGGTTGAGACTGAAGTTCAGATTATTCAGGTTATTGCTCTCGGGGACATTTGCGGCGTTGTTGACGAGCAGTTGTCCGGAGGCTGAGTAGACAGGTACGACGAAGTTTTTGCTGACGTAGAAGGTGGTCGCACAGGAGATTAATACAAACACCGTGATTAGCCATAACCGCTTCTTAATCAGGTTAATGTAGTCCAAAATCGTCTTTTCCACAGTAACCCTCCTTCCGCATTAATTACATTCTGAAAGCAATCATGAAAATTTCAGATATCTTGCTTTTATTCTAGCAATCCGAGGGATTTCCCACATGGGTCATACCATCACTTTAATCTTCACTTTCGAGTGAGGCGTTTTGGTTCATACGAGGGGGGCGATGGTATACTTTAGTACCATATGACTGTAATTTTCTAGGGAACCGTGTCACCAAAAGCTACGTCTGGTGTCATTTCAACGCGCATTTCTTGTTCAGATAATGTTCAGATGGCTCTGCTAGTCTGATCTCAGCCCACGGTTTTGGCGATTCTGGGCAATGTAAAACCCGCCGCCCGTGACGTAACAACGGTACTTCTGCCGTTCTTTCCGGCCAACCCGCCGCCTGCAGCCCTAACAACGGCATTTCTGCCGTTGTTTCCGGCCAATCTGCTGCCTGCGGCCCTAACAACGGCATTTCTGCCGTTGTTTCCGGGCAACCCGCCGCCTGCGGCCCTAACAACGGCATTTCTGCCGTTGTTTCCGGGCAAACCAGCCGCTACGGCTCCAGCAACGGCATTTCTGCCGTTCTTTCCAGCCAACCCGCCGCCTGCGGCCCTAACAACGGCACTTCTGCCGTTCTTTCCGGCCAACCCGCCGCCTGCAGCCCTAACAACGGCATTTCTGCCGTTCTTTCCGGCCAATCTGCTGCCTGCGGCCCTAAGAACGGCATTTCTGCCGTTGTTCCCGGCCAACCCGCCGCCCGCGGCTCTAACAACGGCATTTCTGCCGTTGTTCCCGGCCAATCTGCTGCCTGCGGCCGTAACAACGGCACTTCTGCCGTTGTTCCCGGCCAATCTGCTGCCTGCGGCCCTAAGAACGGCATTTCTGCCGTTGTTCCCGGCCAACCCGCCGCCTGCGGCCCTAACAACGGCATTTCTGCCGTTGTTCCCGGCCAATCTGCTGCCTGCGGCCCTAACAACGGCATTTCTGCCGTTGTTCCCGGCCAATCTGCTGCCTGCGGCTCTAACAACGGCATTTCTGCCGTTGTTCCCGGCCAACCCGCCGCCTGCGGCCCTAACAACGGCATTTCTGCCGTTGTTCCCGAAACACACAAAAAAACACGGACAGCCATGTCCGTGCTCCGTGTTTCCTAATCCTATATTTTTTTTATAAATTATTAGTCAAATGACATTTCATACTTGGTAAGTCCGACTGCATTGGCATAGAGTGCCGCCTGTGTCCGGTCTGCGACCTGAAGCTTCGCCAGGATCTGGCTGACATGCTTCTTCACAGTAAATTCGCTGATGAACAGGCGTGAGGCGATCTCCCGGTTGCATGCCCCCTGCCCAAGCTCAATCAGCACTTCCTTCTCCTTCGGAGTCAGTTCGTCGGTAGGACTGTTGCCACTCATCCGCATCTTATCTTCCATCAGCCCGGGATCATAATACTTTCTGCCCTTATGTACCAGTTGAATGGCAAACAGCAGCTCCTCCGGCAATGCTTCCTTCAGTACATATCCATCAACCAGCACTTCCTCAGCCTTCAGGAAATCCTCTCTGCTCGCCGAGGAGGTCAACAGGATAAACTTGCTTATCAGCCCGCGCGAACGCGCTGCCTTGATGACATCCAGCCCTGATTCATCAGCCAGCTTGAGATCAATCAGCACCAGATCAGGCTGCGTCTCCTCAATGACCAGAAGCGCTTCTTGACCATTCGTTGCTTCACCGGCAAACTGCAGATTGGCCTGCATGGAAATGACCGCCGCAAGCCCTCTTCTCACCAATGGGTGATCATCAACAATGACGATTTTCACTAGATCGACCTCCTTGCCTAAAGTTTATGCATTTTTTAATTCAGTTACGCCGACAGGTATCGTAATTAAAATTCTTGTGCCTGAATGCTCACTGCTGGACAACTGAAAGTCTCCGCCTAAAGACTGCGCCAAATATTGCATATTCTTCATACCTAATCCTCCGGTGTTATCCTCGGATTCGGTCCAGAGCAGATCAGTATCGAACCCGACACCATCGTCGATGATCGAAAGTCTGATCCATTTCGGCTTGAGTGACAGCTCGACATCCACCCGGCTGGCCGCGCCATGACGTATGGCATTGCCTGTCGCTTCCGAGATAATCCGGAAGAGCGCCTTATGGTAAGGGTAAGGGAGACTGAAATCGTCCCCCGTTATTTTCAGCTCAATTTCCACATCATTCAGCCTGGACAAGCTTTTCAAATGCGACCGGACCATGCCCAGCCAGGTGGGCCCGCCGCTTTTTTTGGAGCTTAGGCTGTAGATGGTAATCCGCAGCTCCTTGGCAACCTTGGTGGCCGAGTCATGAATCAGCTCAATTTGCTCCTCCAGCTCGGGTTCGGACATCTTCCGCCACGTCTGCTTCAGCGAATGGGTCGCATATACAATCCCGAACAGGCTTTGGGATACACTGTCATGCATTTCATCGGCGATCCGGTTCTGCTCGTTGGTGATGATCAGCCGGTTCTCAATAACGCCCAGCTCATGGCGCTCAAGAATGATCGCACTCAGCTCTGAAAGGAACATCAACTGCTGAATATACCATCTGCGGCCCTCCAGCCCTTCCGTGGCTTCCAGCTTTACGCCGATCATGCCGACAAAACGCGTGCTCATCCTTACAGGCATAAGCAGAAAATCTCCAAGTCCGGGCAGGCTTTTGAATACCGGCTCACGCTGCAGTCTCCACTCGTGCTCGTGCTTCTCCAGCTCCCCGAAAATAAAACGTTCTTCCTCGTGCTGCCAGCCGGTCTGCCGGCTCTGCGGAGCAGGCTCGCCGCTCTTCTTGGCGAACCAGAACAGCGCTTTGTCCAGCTTCGTCAGCTTCACCACATAATCCGTGATCACCTGACCGATGTTCATGAAATCATGCTGGCTTGAGGTTTCCACGATATGATACAGCGATTTAATATGCTCCATGGTTTCGTTCGTCCGTGCGTTTGCTGCCTCCCTCTGCCGCTTAATCCGGTTAACCATTTGCATAATTATAACCGTAAGTACCAGGGCTAGAAACAGGTTGCCGTTCTCAAGTACAACTTCCGAGAAGGTTCTGCCGGCAGAATTCAAGAAAAGATAGCAGCTAACAGCCACTATAGCGATATAACTCAGGAGTAGAGTCCAGCCAAAATAAAATGACAATGATCCTGCCGCAATCAGCACAGGATTAAGCACATACATTTTGAATGAGCTGTCATACCCTCCAGTAAATAACATCAATGCAATGATCCCAGCCATTTCTATGCTTACAGCAAGCATGAGATAACGCGGCCATTTACGCAGCCTCCGGTACACGATTGTAAATACTTGGGCGAATAAGAAAAGTGCCATGATTAATAGGGATTTATAGCTGACGGAAGGCCCCGTGTGATCCATGAGGTACATGAGTGATGTGAGGGACAAAGAAAAAATTCTGTAAAAAGAAATCATTCTGTCTTCCGCGGTTGACTTAATTTTCATCCCACCACCCAATTCTCCAGTTTGTGGAAAATGCGAGCTTATTTTAAGCTTTCTTTAAGCTTTGTTTAACAGCATCATACATGAGAAAAATCACAATAACAAGTTCCCTTTTTTGCTGATAACGTTTTCATTTCAGATGAATTTCATATTTTCGGGCTTTTTTTTTCGTTTTTTTATTAAAAGCCATCCACCGCTGCAAATGATAGCGAATTCATAAATTTCAGGGATTTACAAGAGCACATAAAGCAGCCCGCCCACAAAAAAATGGACAGGCTGCTACGGCTGTTATATCTGTGGTTGTCCTAATCATTCCAGTCTTCCGCAGTCTAATCGGCTACCGCTGGCACATCTTCAGGCAACTTGGATGAATTGCAAATACAAATCTGATAGCGCTGTTCGCCAACGATATGATACCCGGTGGACAAAATCCGCACATTATTGTTCCGTGTGTCCACCTTATGGAGACTGCAGCAACTGATGCAGTAAAATTCCCTCATGGCTTCATCTCCGGCATAGTCTTTAAGAACTATCGTAAAAACTGCTAATATTATCTAAATAATAGCACCACATTTTTGCAAGTGTCAATAAAAAATACCAAATTCCGACAATCTTCTGCTGTACAAAGTAGAATCATGTCGATAATTATAGATTGTTGCGGCAAATCAGCGGAGATACTCCCATATATTTCTTGAATAACCTTGAGAAGTAAAAAGAATCGCTGTAATGAAGCAGCCCGGAGATTTCTTTGACCTGCAGAGAAGTATTGAGCAGCAAATGCTTGGCTTCCGCCATCCTCAGCCGGTGGACATATTCATGCAGCGGGTAGCCGCTGCTGCGGCGTACAAGGCGGCGAAGCGTCGACATGGAGATATGATGTTTGGCGGCAATCTCCGAAAGGTCCAGCGTCCCATAAATACAGGAGTTCAAATCCTCGCGGATTTGCGGCATGAGCGATGTCTGCCAAGTCCGCTGATTGTCCCGGATAATGGGCGAACACTCCAGCAGCATGCTCTCCAGCACCAGGGCCGCCCGGTCGGCATCTGCGGGGGCGCCGCCATCCATCAGCTCCAGCACCTGCTCGAACAAGGCCGAAAGACCCTGCACCGCATTGTTATTGTTCTGAAAAACAGCTCCCCCCGCTATTAGTCCTGCCTCCAGCCATTCCGCAACCCGGGTTCCGCTAAAATTAATATAATATTCGTCCCAGCTTCCGCCTGGCGGAGGACCAAAGCTATAGGTACAGCCCGGACGGAAGAAAAACAGGCTGCCGCCGCGAACCTGTTGTGTCTTGCCATTGTTCTCCGTATAAGTCCCGTTCCCCGATCCAATATAGACAAGGGCCCAATGCCCGAATACTACGTTCGATCGAAACAGGGTTCTTCCCGGCAAATGACCTGCTTGCCCAATCTGGATCGACTTCAGCCTAAGCTTGGAGGATTCCACCTTGGGATCAATAATCCTTATGGGGTATGGACTGATCATATAATCCATGACCTTGGGCATACAATGTATTCCTCCCACTGTTTCAGAGTGATATGGTTAATTCTAAAGATGATCATATTCTACATGAACAAGAGGTGTCCACGCTAATGTCTAAGCCACACAGTCTGCATCTTCTTCCCCACCCGCGGTCAATAGTTTGGTCTGAGGGCCAGTTCCATCTTCCCGCCAAAGGCAGTATCGTTCTTGGCAGGGAGGAGGACCGTGCCGTAATCCCAGCCGCCCGCAAGCTTCAACTCCTGCTGTCACAGACGCTTCAGTTGAATGTGCCTCTATCTGTAGGCACGCGTCCATCTGTCCGCCCCGTCTACTACTTTAGTTATAGTCCTCTGCTGCCACAGCAGGGCTATGAGCTCCACGTAGGGGAGAACGGAATTTCCGTAACCTACGGCTCACCGGAAGGGGCCTTTTATGCTGTAGCCACATTGAAACAGATTATTCGGCAATGCGGCAGAGAAGTGCCTTTTCTGCAGATCAGCGACCAACCGGATTTCCCCGCGAGAGGAATTATGCTCGACATCAGCCGCAACAAAATTCCCAAGCTGGACACCCTGTACCGGATCATAGATTTCATGGCCGATTTGAAGCTGAACCAATTGCAGCTATATATAGAAGGTTCTCCATTCGCCTATGAGTCCTTCCCTCAGGTCTGGGAGCTGGAAACCCCTATTACCGGTGAAGAAATTCTGCTGCTGGATGCTTACTGCCGCGAGCGTTATATTGAGCTTGTTCCGAATCAAAACAGCTTCGGGCACATGGAGGGCTGGCTGACCCGTCCGGAGTTCAATGACCTGGCGGAAATTTCCGAAGGTTTTATGTTCCCGAAACACATGTACGATAATGACATGTACCCGGAGGGACTATTCATGCACCCGGGAACGTTCCACACCGAAAATCCTGAAGTGCTTGGACTACTAGGCACAATGTATGATGACCTGCTTCCTTACTTCTCCTCAAAGCTGTTCAATGTCGGCTGTGATGAGACGTATGAGCTTGGGCTTGGCAAGAGCAAGGCCACGGCAGACTCAAAAGGCAAAGGCCAGCTATACTTGTCTTTTCTTCAGAAAATTCATGGGCTTGTCCTGGAGCGCGGCAAAACTATGCAATTCTGGGGCGACATTATTCTCCAGCATCCCGAGCTGATTCCCCAGCTTCCCAAGGATATTATTGCCATGGAGTGGGGGTATGGCGCAGAGCACCCGTTCGAGGCGGAAACGCTGAAATTCAAGGAAGCGGACATTCCTTTCTACGTCTGCCCGGGGACCAGCTCCTGGAATTCTCTCACGGGACGCAGTGACAATATGCTGGCCAATCTGCGGAGCGCCGCGATTCACGGCAAGAATAATGGTGCCATTGGCTACCTTATCACCGATTGGGGGGACTTCGGACACTGGCAGCACCTGCCGGTCAGCTATGCCGGATTTGTATATGGTGCGGGGGTAGCATGGAATGTAGAGAACAATCTTGAGGCAGATGTTGCCGAATATCTGAATACCTCCGTATTCTATGACCGTTCGGGGAAGATTGGACAATTGCTGCTCGATCTCGGGAACTATTATAAGCTTGAATCCGGGATTTCCCGTCCGAACGATACGGAGCTGTCGATGCTGATGCGCACCCTGCTGCACAATGTGGGGCTTGCCTTGAAGCTTACAGCCGGACATTTCGATCATTTGGAGCAGTATATCAGCGAAGTAGAGGATAGGCTTGAGGATCTAACGCTGGAATGCGAAGATGCCGCTCTAGTTATTGAAGAACTGCGAAACGGCATTCATTTTGTACAACATGCGGTACAGCTTGGCCGGATTAAATTACTGCTGGCCTCAGAGCCGGAGAAACTAAATGCAGCGCTGATCCGCCGGCAGATCAAGGACCTCGATATTCTGCTGCATCACTACCGGCAGATCTGGCTTCAGCGCAACCGGCTAGGCGGCCTGGAGCAGAGCGTCTCAAGGCTTGCCCGGCTCCGCGCCGAATACAGCAAGCTGGCGGCAGAGCTGGCCGAAACTAAGGCGTTGTAACATTATTTATCTATAGTAGAGGTCCGGCACACCGACAAAAGGCTGCTCTATCCGCAAAAATCTTGCGGATAGAGCAGCCTTCAATGATTCAGCCGCATTTCTGCCGTTCACTCCGTCCAGGGCTGGCTCTGTGAAACAACCGTCTGCCCGCTCAACGCCGCCTGCTCCAGAAGCAGTGCCAGGTATTGGTCCTGGCTGGCTTCGGCCAGACTGTAGAACGAAGGCCCGCCCTCAATATGCTGCTGCATCCGGACAAGGCATTCCGCAATGGCAAGCTCCTCCTCCGAGAGCCGGGCCGGAGCAAAGGGATTGCGGTACAGCCATTCACCGTCAGCCATAATGCCCTTAAGGTAAAAGCCCTCCAGATTGCCGCCATGTCCGGCGTCGATCCGCTGCAGCTTGCTGTACAGCGGTGTATCATAGCTTTGCAGCCAGGATACATCCTCGTTCGAAAGCTCCCCGCGTTCCCCGCGCACCAGAACCCGGCTTCGGCGAATCCATGAGAAATACTGGTCACGGGTGAAATCGAACACTCCCAGCTTGTCTCCAAAGTCCAAAGTGGCAAGTAGCTGTACGCTCTCCACCGTTTCTTCGGCTGACGGCAGCACACTCCGCTCCGGTCCTTTTATAATAGAGGAGCAGAAATTGTGCGCCCGGATGCTGACGTTCCGAAAGCCGGTGCCCAGCAGATGCCGGATCAGACTGATTCCGTGATAGCCGTGCGCAGCCGACACCTGAGCCTGGCTGATGGCGCCCAGCCGTCCCGAAGCAGCCAGCGCAATTCTTGCCGCATGCATGGGCTGGAACAAATACTGCTCAGCGATCTGAAGGGTGGCGAAGCGGCCTACCCGGTTCCACAGCTCTATCAATTGCTCCAAATCCGGCGCGGGAGGCGTTTCGGCCAGCACCGGAATTCCGGCTTCGGCCAGCCTGATTACATACGCTGTGCTGATCTCCTTTTTCAAGCTGACAACGGTGAAGGAATAGGCTCCTGCCGCAATAAATTCCTCAAATGTGGTGTATACCCGGACTCCCCAGGTTCTGCTCAAGGCTTCCGCCTTCTCCCAGTTGCGGACGTACATTGCGCCTACGGCGAACCGCTCCGGCAGCTCTCTGGCGATCCGCAGATAAAATTCTGCACGCCAGCCCCCGCCTACCAGTCCAAATACAATCTTCTCCATACCTGTTCCCCCTTCTCCTAATCATACTTTGCTTTAACTCTCAAATTCTGATTGAAATCGCCGATCTGGAAGACTATAATCATGACAAATACCCACTTTTTTCCTGAATATTACAAAATGACAGGGGACAAAACTATGGATTGGCTGCACGATTACGAAGAAGAGCTCCGTTTGGTGTTTCTGGAATGCAGCGCTATCATCTCCGAATTTCCAGAACCGCTTCAGGCTCAAGGGTTGTCCTATCTCGATCAGTTCAACGTATTTGGCGCAGGAAGCCACAAGAACTACATCTGTTATCTTCTCCCGTTCTGGTTCAGGGACGGATATGGCCTTACCCGGGAGGACACCCGCCAAATGTCGGTGGGCAACATCTTTGCCATGCTGTATTTCTTCATTCAGGATGATCTGATGGACAGCGGTGAATCCACACCTGCCAAGCTGCTGCCGCTGGCCAATCTGTTCCATGTAGAGTTTATGAATAAATACAGACCGCTTTTCCCGGCAGCTTCCCCCTTCTGGCCGTGCTTCAACCGTTATATTACCGAATGGGCAGACAGTGTGGCCGGAGAGACGGGCAGTGATTATTATCAGAATAACGTGATCAAAATCGCCCATAAAGCCAGTCCCTTGAAGCTCTCCAGCACCGCCGTCCTGCTGCACACAGGCAATTCCTCTCTCATTAAGGAAGCCGAGGATATGATCCATGTAGTTCTGTTCACCCTGCAAATGCTCGACGATTATGAGGATTGGGAGCAGGATCTCGCAGAGGGCAGCTATAACTGTCTGCTGTCGCTGGTGCGTCATCATCTTGGGCCTGGGTTGGATACGCTTACCAAAGGGCAGGTGAAGGATTATATTTTCACAACAGGAGGACTTACGGCTTATGCCGAAGTGGCCCTTGCCAACCACAGGAGCCTGGAGGAGTACCATTTGAATGTGCCTCATCTGGCCTCATTCCATCAGGTGCTTGTGAAGAATTTACAGCATATCGCCGCTGCCATCGAAGCAGAGAAGCAGCTTTTGCAGGGCGGAGGTCTCAGCTACTGGTTATCCAAGAACATGAACTCTTAAAAACTAGGAAATTAGAGGTAGAATAATAGAAAGGCCTATGCTATACTGATCAGGAAAATATAACCATTTTGGGAAGGGTGATTATTTTGTCAGAAGCAATTCTCAGAAATCAAGTGATTCAGAAGGCATGGGAAGATCCGGGGTTCAAGCAAAGATTACTCACAGATCCAAAAGCAGCCCTCAAAGAAGCGCTAGGCATCAATCTTCCCGATCATATTACTCTCAAAACGGTTGAGGAAGGCTCAAATGAGTTCTACCTGGTCATTCCCCCCAGTCCAGCTTCAGGCGTAGTGAAAGCAGACATCAAACCACAAGGTACCTGGTAAGATATTATAATTCAGCTTAAATCTCATAGGGAGCCAGCACCATCCGGAGCTTCTGCCAACGGCAGAGTAGTAATGGACTCGGTGCCGGCTCCTTTTCTGCTGATAAACCGGACCTCGCCTCCCATCGCCTCAATAATCCGAAACGTAACCATGAGTCCAAGTCCCGTTCCCTTCGTTTTGTTGGAGGAGAAATACGGCTCACCCAGCCTGCTCAGAACCCCCGGCTCCATGCCTGCTCCGTTATCCTTGATGTGAATGTATACTTTGTTCCCTCTGGCATAGGCCATAATAGAGATCAGCCCTTCATCCCCCAGCGACTCAATGCTGTTCTTGATGATATTGATGAAGGCCTGCTTGAATTTGGAGGAATTGCCCTTCACCCATAAATCCTCTCCAACCTCCAGCACCATCTTGCCCCCGTTCAAATGACACAGCGGCAGCAAAATGCTCTCGATATGCTTGCATTCATCATAGACGCTCAGCAGAGAGACTTGCTCAAACTCCGGTTTGGCAAATGTAAGAAAATCCGTAATGATATTGGCCGCACGGTCCAGCTCGCTGAGGGCCATGAACAAATATCTTCGCTCATCAGCCGACGATTTCTCGCTGAGCAATTGCAGAAATCCTCTGGTCACCTGCAGCGGATTGCGTACCTCATGCGCAACGGAGGCGGCCAATTCGCTGATGATCTCCATTTTCTCGGAGCGCTGCAGCTCGTTGTTGAACAGCTCCAGCTCCCGTGAATATTTGACGACCTGCTGATGGTTCAAGGCCAGCCTGCGGCCCAGAATAATGATCAGCGAAAGAATGAACACCACCAGCGCCCACTTCCAGTAGACCAGATCATAATTTCCGCCCCGGATATAATACCAGACCAGTTCGGCCACCCCGGTACAAGCGGCAGTTCCGAAGCCAATGGCGAAGGTGATCGCATCCTTGTTGCCCCGCAGGGAGAACAGGATGACACAAGCAACCAGCAGGATGAACTGCACAATCATGATCACACCAACAACGGCGGTGGAGATGAAATAATAGAATTCTACAAAGCGGTTGCCCGACAGGAGATTAATGACCAAAAAGGTCAAGCAGAATAAGGAGTAGGTGACCTGAAATTTACGGAACCTCCGGATGATGCCCAGCTTGCCGCTGCCGAATATTTTCTCAAACAGAAAGGTCAGCGACGGCAACAGCGACAGCAGCGCCAGATCAAAAAAGACGACGCTAACGGGACCTAAATAACTATAGAAGGTATACATAAAAGGTGAATACGTAATCGACAGAACCCCGGTGGAGGCGATCACTATAGACAAGGAAGAAGCTACAGAGAAATACTCCCTGTTCAGATAAAATGCGCATACAAACATGACCAGCGCCACGAACAGGAACGCGCCGCCCAAAATGATATCGACAAGGCCATTTTTTACATAATCCTTGATCAGGACACTATGCTCGCCAAGCACTGCCCGCTCTTTGATCCCGATGCGCTCCTGCAGCGTCTCTGTCCATATGTACAAGGTAGTGCCGTGAGTTGCATCACTCAGCGGAATGAGCAGTGAATAGTTGTCGTGAATATAACTTCGGTCGCCCTCGAAGATCAGCTTCTGCTGCTGATACACCTTAACATGCAGCGCATACAGCGTATTAATATATATTGAAGGTGCGGCGTATTCATATTTCGGCAGTTCAATCCGCGTCCATGCGGAGGACACCCCGTCCGGGAGCTCCGGCGTCCCCAGAGCGGCATTGATATTCATCCAGCCGTGGTGATCCGACACCGGAACCTCTCGGCCGTTATCACCGTCTTCTCCCCATTTCATTTGCCAGCTTGTGATTTCTTTGGAGGCGGAGCGGTTGTCTGCCGTTACCAGGAGCGAACCGCAGGTCATCAGAAGCAAGATCAACACCGCTGTCAGGTGAATAACTCTAGCAAACAAGCGCATGCAAGCACCTCAGAAGAAAGTTTCAGAAGCAACGTTCTGTTATTGTACTATTTCGCTTCATCCACAGCCCATCCCTTTAAAAAAACGGAATTTCCCGAAAAAACTCCTAAATTTTTACGGATGATGGCAATTTGACGATAACCTCTGTGCCTTCCCCTTTTTTACTCTGAAAATGAATCGAGCCGTTCATGGCTTCAATAATCCGGAAGGTAACCATTAGCCCGAGGCCCGTTCCCTTGGTTTTGTTGGAATAATAGGGTTCGCCCAGCCGGGCCAATTCACTGACCTTCATGCCTTCTCCGTTATCCTGCACACTGATTACAACATGCCCGCCCGATCTCCACGCGGCAATGGTAATCAGACCATTCTCCTGCAAGGATTCAATCGAATTTTTGATCAGATTTATAAAGGCCTGCTTGAATTTGGACGTGCTGCCCAGCACTTGAAGACCGCTCTGCAGCTTAAGCTCTATCGTTCCCCCCTGCAGGTTGGCCAGCGGCACCAGTATGCCGGAGACATGCTCCAGTTCCCGCGATACCTCAAAGTTATCCAGCGTATCCATCCCGGGTTTGGCAAAGGTCAGAAAGTCCGTAATGATTACGGAAGCTCTATCCAGCTCCTCCAGAGCCATGTGCAGATACTCTTTCTCCTTCTCGGCGGAGCGTTCTCCAAGAATCTGCAGGAAACCGCGGGTAACCTGAAGCGGATTGCGCACCTCATGGGCCACCGAAGCGGCAAGCTCGCTGATAATCTCCATTTTCTCCGAACGCTGCAAGTCATTATTGAATTTCTCCAGCTCCTGGGAATAATTCACAGCCTGTTCGTAGTTGCTTGCAAACCTTCTTCCCAGGATGACGATCAGCGAAAGAATGAACACCACCACGCCCCACTTCCAGCAGAAGAGATGGTATCTCTCATTGGAGGCATAGTACAGAATCAGCTCGCTGAGCGACATTACCGCAAACACAACGAAGCCCACCGAGAAAATAAGCGCATCCCGGTTACCATTGAGAGCAGCATGAATAGCCACATACATCAGAAATAGAAACTGTATAATCATCATTACGCCGAGAATGTCCACAGTGGTGAACCGGTACACACTGTCCAGCCGAAAAGACAGCACAGCATTCAATATTAGAAATCCCAGACAGAATAGCGAATAACCTAGCTGAAATTTACGCAGCCGGATGATCCAGCCGTGCTTGCCGGGTCCGAAAATTTGCTCAAAATAAAATGTAAATGCCGGCAGCAGCGTAAATAGAGCCAGATCAAAGCAGATTTCGGTCAGCCGGCCCCCGTTGCCCATAATTAGCGGCAGAAACGGCGAGTAGGTGATCAGCAATACTCCGAAGGACAGAATCACCAGCACAAGCAAGAATCCGCCCTTGAAAAAATCCAGCCGAAGAAATACCAGACAGACCATGAGTGCCACTCCCATGAACAGAAGGGCTGCACCGATTACAATATCCACCAGATCCTGTTTTACGTAAAAAGCCAGCAGCTTGCCGTAGCTTCCCGCCGTGATGCTGCCCTCTACACCAAAGCCCTTATCGCCCCCGCTGCTCCACAGGTAGAGCTGGGACTTCCCCTCTTTACCGGACAGAGGGATCAGTGCCTTGCTTCCATTATAATTAATGATCTCCTGGGAATCATAGATAAGCTTGTTGTTCATATAAGCCTTGACGGTATTTCCGTATATTTTATTAATCAGCAGTGCTGAGTTCTCTTCCGCCGCCGGCAAAGTAAACCGCAGCCAGGCAGCCGTGACACCTGCCGGAGGCAGCGGTCTGGCAGCCCCCGAAGCAATCTTGACCCACTCGTCATCCGGAACCCCCGCCGCCTCACTGGGACTATCAATGTTTCCATAGTCCCATTTCAGCTCCCACTCCGGTAAGGACTGCCCCGTCTTTCCTCCCCATTGCACTGCAATACTTATAGGTACTATAGCAATCAGCAGCAGCAGCACGACAATTGCTGCCGCTGCCTTTGTTGATGAAAACTTCATTATACACCTCAGTGAATCATTAGTTGGATTTATATAGTTCTTATGATACCTGTTTTCGACAACCTTCGCACCATCCCTGCCTGACCCTGCAAAAAAACCGCGAAGCAAGAAGAACCGTCTACACCGTCCTTTATAGCGTCAACACCGCTTTTTGGGCCTGACGGTTAATGAGGCGGAATAATGAATATATTAAGATCAGTCCTGCTATTCATCATGCAAAAGGAGTTGAACGGCGATGGGTAATGAGTTCAATAAAACTGAAGCCGACTTTGAATATGAGCGCTACACAAAGATGGGTGGAGTCCATGAAGCTCCTATTGATCTGGACGGGGTAGTGGATGATGGCTCCGATCCGGCTTTGGTAGGCGATCATATACTTGCTGCCGACATTGGCCTGAATGCGCCTGAACCTGTGCCGGAGCTGCGGGCGGACCGTAATGTGAGATTGACCTCTCCCCCTCCGCCGGGGCGGGATGAGCTGCTGGAATCTGATGCGCTTTTTGCCGCCGGTGCGGCGGGGCTGACCGGCAGCGCGTTTAGCTATGCCGAAGGGGAGGAATCTCCAGCGGAGGCTGGAGAAGAGGAGCCTCCGCTGGAGGATATTCCCGATGCAGACGAGCTTCAGCCGGGAACATCTGCCGATCCGGCGGCTCCTCCGGTGGATGGCATGCCGGGAATTGACATTCTGAACGGCTCAACCGGAGAGGAAGATTAGTTTTGTTATTTTTCGCATTGACTTTTTAACGCCGCATCCTTAATATTGGGTGTAATTCAATACGGCGATGGAGTTCGCCATAACCGTCCCTTAGAGACTAATGACTCCTACCAGTGGGCATTTTGCTGGTAGGAGTCTGTTTTATTATGGGGAGATCAAGTGTAATCGGGGGCTAAAAGAATGAAAGCTATGTATGCGCACTGGCAGAAATGGGTCGAAAGGAGAAGTGATCTGGCGCTTTGGAGCACCTTTATCAAATGGATTGTGCTGGGCAGCGTTGTGGGTGTTCTGTCGGGAACGGCCTCGGCTTTTTTCCTAAAAAGTCTTGATAAAGTTACGGAGCTTCGTATGAATCATGCCTGGCTGCTGTTCCTGCTTCCGCTGGGCGGAGCACTCGTGAGTTATCTGTACATGCGTTACGGCAAAAACAGCTCCAAGGGAAACAACCTGATTCTCGAACAAATCGGGGATGGCAATGAGACGATTCCGCTGCGGATGGCGCCGCTCGTGCTGTTCGGAACTCTCGTTACCCATTTATTCGGCGGCTCGGCGGGGCGGGAAGGTACGGCGGTGCAGATGGGCGGCAGCCTGGCCGAAGGTTTCGGCAAGCTGATCCGCATCAACCCGCTCGACCGTAAAATTCTGCTCATGTGCGGTATCAGCGGCGGCTTCGGCTCCATCTTCGGAACCCCTTTGGCCGGAACGATATTTGGCCTGGAGGTCATTGCGATTGGCCTGATCAGCCATAAAGCGCTGCTTCCCTGCTTTACAGCCAGCTTTGTCGGCGATATAGTCGCTACCCGCGTGTGGGGCGTGAAGCATATCCATTATCATGTTGATGTTTTTCCTGCACTCGGAGCCACCGTCCTGCTTAAGGTGATCCTTGCCTCCATACTGTTCGGGCTTGCCAGCATCCTGTTCAGTGAGCTTACCCATTATCTGAAAAGAACCTTCACAGCACTTGTGACAAATCCCATGCTCAAAAGCGCGCTCGGCGGCTGCATTATAATAGCCTTGGTCTATATTGTCGGCTCCAGAGATTACCTGGGCCTGGGCATTCCTTTGATTCAGGATTCCTTCACGACAGACGTTGCGCCCTTCGCCTTCTTATGGAAGCTTATCTTCACCTCGTTCACCTTGGGAACCGGGTTTCAGGGAGGAGAAGTAACCCCCTTATTTGCTATAGGAGCTACTATGGGCAACAGTCTGGCCGGCATTCTTCATCTATATGCGCCCTTTCTGGCTTCACTTGGATTTATCGCCGTCTTCTGCGGAGCCACTAACACACCTATCGCCTGCTTCATTATGGGCATTGAGCTGTTCGGCTCCGGCGGAGCGGTCTATATGTTCATTGCCTGCCTGGTCAGCTTCCTGTTCTCGGGGCACACAGGCATCTATACGTCCCAGCAGATCGGGATATCCAAGAGCCAGTGGATTCATATCCCTGAAGGCACAACACTTGCTACCGTCAAGCAGCGGCGTAAAAGCAAACCGGAGGCGGACCGCTAAACGCTCTGGAGCACTATTCTTCCAATATTGCCGTTTGTCCGGAGGTGTGTCCCGAGGCGTGGGCCGCTTCGACCTTCGCCTCCAGTTTCCCGGTTTTCACAAGCACTGCTGCCATAAGCAGCATCCACCCGTTAATGACGAATACCCAGCGGATCGGAAGAAATGCGCCGAGCATACCGCCAATGATCGGTCCGGCCATCGTTGCAAGCTGGGTTGCCGCCTGATTCAGACCAAACGCCCGCCCACGAAAGCTTGGATCAATCACTTGGACAATCATAGCATTTACAGAAGGCAGCACACCGGCATAGAACAAGCCGTAAGCAAAACGCAGGATAGCAAATTCTACATAACCGGAGACAAAAAACTGCAGGATGTTCCCGATGCCCCCACCAATCAGGCCGATGAAAAGAACGATTCCAAAGCCTTTACGGCTGCCGATTCTCCCCCACTGCGGGGCCATAATAACCGTGGCTATCCCTACGGCGGAGAACACAATACCTGAGCTAAGTGAAGCGCTGTTCCGCGAAATCCCCATATCCAGCAAATAGATAGGCAGCAGCGGCTCCAGAATCATTACGGAAAACGTAGCCAGGCCCGCAAGCAGCAGGAGTGTAATGAAGGCACGGTTACTCCTGGCCTCCCGGATATCATCACTGACATGCGATCTCGGGGCCGAGCGGTCATAATTCTCCTCCTTGGCGAAAAAGGTGGCAATCAGCGCCGACACCAGCACGATCCCCGCCGAGAACAGAAACGCGCTGCGGTTGCTGGAATAATAGCTGACTACACCGCCAATCAGCGGGCCGAGGATGCTCCCCGTAGCCCCGGCTGTGGACATGATGCTTAGCGCATAGCCTGTCTTGTCCTCTGGAGTGTTGGTAGCGACCATTGCGATTGCCGCCGGAACAAACCCGGCCAAGAGGCCCTGAAAAATACGCACAACAATAAATACATACGGATCATGCACAAAGTAATTGATCAGATAGAGCGCCGCCAGGCTGAATCCCGAACGGATCAGCATGGGCTTGCGCCCGTATTTATCGGCAAGTGACCCCCAGTAAGGAGAAATCAGCGCACTGGCCAGAAAGGTGATGCCGAAGCTGACGCCTGACCAGATTTCCAGATGATTGGTAACGCCTAGCTGGTCACTTAAAAAAATCGAGAGGAACGGTATCGAGATCGAATACGCGGTGCTGCAAAAAAACACGCCTACCCAAAGCACGATCAGGTTCCGCTTCCATGAAAAGCGCATACTGCACACTCCTGTCTGTTTATTCTTGGAAGTACCTACTCATTCTACCCCGCTTTAGGGAATGTGCCAATCCCGGGCGGCCCTCTATATTTTGCAAGGGACGGGAGAAAGGTTGTATGATGATGGATGTGGACAACCGATATTCAAAGATTAAAGGAGCGATTGAGAACGTGAAGCGTACAAGAAGAACCCCGGTCATCCTGCTGGTGATGATGACACTCCTGCTGGTCATTGCCGCAGGCTGCGGCAACAAGCCGGGAAGTAACAATGCAGCGGCAGGTAACGGAAGCAGCAGTGCGGCGGGCAATACCGCACCAGCCAATGAAGCCAGCCCGGCCCCGCAGGAGAGCGCTGCAGCAGCCACTGAAGGCGTGCCTTCAGCGACAGCCAGCCATCCGGTTGTTACGATAGAAATGGACAACGGCGGCATTATCAAGGCCGAGCTGTACCCTGAGGTCGCTCCCAACACCGTGAACAACTTCATTTCCCTGATCCAAAAGGGCTTCTATGACGGAACGATTTTCCATCGTGTTATTCCTGACTTCATGATTCAGGGCGGTGATCCTGACGGAACAGGCACAGGCGGACCGGGCTACAGCATCGCCGGTGAATTCACCGCGAACGGCTTCACCAACAACCTGCTGCATACCCAGGGCGTGCTGTCTATGGCCAGATCCGAGGATATGAATTCCGCCGGCTCACAGTTCTTCATTATGGCCGCCGCTTATCCTAGCCTGGACGGACAATATGCCGCATTCGGCAAGGTTACCGAAGGACAGGATGTGGTGGACACCATCGTCAACCTGCCGCGCGACAGCTCGGACCGGCCGGATCAGCCGCCGGTTATGAAAAAGGTTACCGTAGATACGCTTGGCGTTACTTACCCGGAACCGACAAAGGTGCAGTAACCGGTCGGGCTTGGCATTTGTTGATACAGAACAATATTAAGAGCCGTTTTCCCCTTGCCGGGAAACGGCTCTTTGCTGATTTAAGCCCGCTGTCCAGAGGAAATTACACCCCTACCTCTGTTCACTTCTTCTACTAATCTGTAGTATTGACCATTGGAATATTATAGAATATTATTACATCTATACAACAAAATTATAATTCTTGGAATATAGTTAGGTGGTGTCTACATGGTCCCTACTACAGCCACGATTCGCGATACACTAGCGTTGTATCTATCCCAGCAGGGGATGTCCATTCATCAATTTTCCATACAGGCGGGTATTAATTCAGGAACGCTCAGCCGGATACTTAAGGGTCAGCAGCCGATCGCCATGAATCATCTGGAGCGGATAACCAAGGGGATGGGTCTGCCGGAGGACCATTTCTACAGCCTATACGTGGACGAATGCTTCTATTATTCGGCACCGACCTGGCGGCGTTTGCGGCCTTTTCTTGTACGTTCAGCCGAGCTGGGCCGTCTCGATTGCGTAGAACAGGTCGTGCAGAATCTGCTTGAGAATCTGACCTATGCTCCCATGCTGTTCGAAGTAGCTGAAGGATTGTTTCAGGAGGGGCTGTGGAAGGCTGCGGAGCTATTATATAAGAACGTGAGCGCCAGTGAGAAATATCAGAATTCCGAACGTCTGGCGGTGTGTCAGTTCCGTTTGTTTCGGATTGCCCTTGGCGACGACCAAGCCCAGAACTTGCAAGCAGCGCACATCTTTGAATGTTACCTGGACCGGCTCGATGAAGCGGATCAGTTGGATGGTTTGAAACATTTGGGTCATGTCTATGGTTCAATGCATCGGTGGCATAAGGTGGATGAACTAGCGAAGGAGATGCTGCGATTAGCAACTCTTCGCTATAATCTCCAGCGTCAGTCGGACCGTAGAGAGAATAACGAGAAAACTCCCGAGAAACCCCTTTACTTCTATATTCTGTACGCACAGCTTATCCGTTCAACTGTGTGCGAGGAATTCGGAGATTACAAATCGGCATTAGATTGGGTATCCCTCTATATGGATGGAGGCTGGATACAGGAAGATAATGTTGAAGTGAAGCGAACTGTAGCTCAGTTTCAGGAGTGGGGCACCGCGAACAGCCTGCTCTATCGAGTCTTGGCAGGACAGCATGAGGCGCTCTCTGAATATGTTGAATATATCTCCCTCCGAACAGACGAGATATTTATAGGTTTATACAATATTATCTTATCGGCTAACCGCTATGATTGGAATGTTGATTACATTCTGGAGCGGTTTGCTGCCTATATCCCTTATAGAACAAACCTTGCAGAGTTTGGTATTCTTCATAACCAACAAGTCATAGCCAGCCAATATGCCAGATTTCTCGCTGAATTGGCATCCTATTATTTACATAACAAGCGTGAAGAAGGCATTACCTTCATCCTGCAAAGTTTGGAATCATCTGCTAGAATTAATAGCGAAAGCACTATCATCAAATGTGTCGATCTGTTTGAACAGCATCGGTATCTTGCAGATGAAGAAGAGAAAGAACAATACAAACTTCTGATTAGAGAGGTGCAGGACTCACATGAAAAGAAAGTTCATTATTCTTCTAGCTTCCTTTAGTCTGGCTATTGCAATTATTATACCTGTAGGTACTATTGACTCCGTAGTAAATAGTAGTACTCAAATGTTGGTTCAAACCATGGGGCACGGTTATGGTGATGGTTGAAGCTTACCGTGCAGTAATGATTTGATTTCAAGTGATTCTATTGCCCTTCGTTTTTACCGAAGTCCGCAGACCAACCAACGTTCCCGGTATATCGGGAGCGTTTTTCTTTTTCATGCAGCCTTCGCCCTCTAAATAATAGTTGTTCCTCAACCAAAATGCCAAACAAGGTAGTAAAGACTCCTTTGTCTACTCGATGTATTCAAATTTTTTCTCTTTATTTTTGTTGTAACCCATTCAGCGATTGTTATCCTTTCTGGAGTGAAGAACCAAAGGATAACAATACCGTCGCCAGATTGGGTTATTTTCCATGTTAGAATTTTTCGACAAGAACTCTTCAATGCCAGTTACATAATGTTCATATTTATATTGAATTTCGACAGACCACTATCCATTTATGGTATATAATAGAATATGTCTTAGACAATCATTGATAGCTGGCCAGCTTTCAAAATTGGGAGGAATCGCACAAATGAAGAAATTTATATCATCTGCATTATTGTGTCTATTACTCGTCATCTCAATTACCTCAAGCGCGTTTGCAATGGGAGATATCAGTCAAGCAGCCAACTCAATTGATCAAACTCAACAGTCGAGTACGGAATCAACATTAGCATCAGCTCCTTTACAAGAAATGCTTCCTTCACAATATCAAGAAGATGGTGTCCTCTTACAGCGTGATGCAAATGGTAACTTCTCTGCTACTGTTCCTTTGGTGAGTCCTGATAATTCATTCACTACTCAATCCGTATTCGGTGGATTGACCATGAGCTTGCACAATTATGTAGGTACAGAAATGTATGAACTGTTCTATACGATGGTTGCAACAGGTGACTGGTTAAAAGGTCTAAAAGGTAATTTCACAGTTCAAAATACCTCGGCTATTTCTCCATCCCTTTTCTTTAATGAAGATGTAAACGATAAGTTTGTTGCCACAAGAGGAATTACACAAAAGGTAGGTGCCGATTTTAGAATTCCTGCATATGTGGACAAGGTTCGTGTTAAAGCTTCTAATTTAATGGTTTCCTTCTTAGAGTCGAGCCCACTGGCTGCTGCACCTCTGACTATTATTTTTGAAACTGCTGATTAATTAGTGATTGGGGCGGATTAACTGATATTATACAGTTAATCCATCCCATTATTTAGAAAAGGTGACGATATGAAAAAGATAAAGTTTAGTGAGATGAAAAACATACCAATATTGTACCCACACGATCAGCTTCATGTACGTAAACTGCCTATTGTTTCAATGACTGATGAAGATCAATTAAAAGAAATCCTGATCAACATGATTAATATCCAAGGTATCTTAGCTAGACATTTCTTTTACCATAAAGAATTAGGGCCCTCCAATATCCAAGATTATTCTTTTTTTATTACTGATAAAATTGACGACGAAGCTTTATTGTTTAATAAGATTTTTGATTCAGTTACTGTTACAAAGACTCCTCACGGTGAACCCTGCGGCATTCAAATCAACAACGCAAAAGATATTGCTTATAAAGTATTCGAAAAAATGATTTTTGAGGACGAAGTTAACAAAGAGATTGGCCATTTTATTGTAGGGCGAAATTTCCAAAATGATCATCGAAAAGTTGAATGCTTTGAATTAGAATGCGATAGAAAAGAAATAGTTGAAAATGAGTTTTTTAATTATTTAACGAAGAATTCTTCTTCAGCAAGAGGGGTCTACCCCTCATATCTTGATGTTAGCGGTCTGAGAATGGAGGAAATAGAAAAAGATGAGCTAATATCTCAGTTAGCTTCTCAAGTGAGTCATCTTTATTTAATGATTTATGATTATGAAAATGCAGAAGGAGTCCCTTTTTTCCGAAAAGAACTACGGTGGTTCATTTAACCTCAATTTAACAAATCAGCTCTTGACGATTAACCAATATTCGCGAATTCAAGCGCTGATTGTTCACCTTTTATCTTACTAGGCATTCCTTTGTGTTCGCTGATCCTCGTTATTACCTGAATTTTAAAACAACAATACGGCGTCCTTTCCTTTTTCACTGTTACTGCTCATATCTCCTTAGAATTTCAATGAAAATTGAATACATTTAATTTCAGTTATCCTTTTATGTGTAACGCTGATTGTATGTACGTCTATATATGTTAATTATGATGAAAAGTCATCTCCACCTTTGGCCGATGCCTCAGAAGATTCAATATCTCAAAATATAATGCTGAGTCTTAAAGAAATGGAGTTTTGATCTTTTATCGCCCTGATTTAGATAAATGGATTGAGTTTAATACCTCAATTAAATAAAGTTCCCAAAAAAAACCCGGCCCCTTCACCGCTGAAGCTAGTGAAGGGGCCGGGCTGTTTGCAGCGTCGGCAGTGATGACCAAGCTGCTGACCGCAGCAGGATTATCTTCTGCTCAGGACGTGGTGGTTGTCACGCAGGAACGTGCTGCGGCTGTTCCGCAGCAGGGAAATCCGCTCCTGTGCAAGGTGATCTGCCGCCGCGTAGGTTGGAATTCCGCTGGTGCGGGAGATTTCCAATACGCGGGTGATGCTGTCATAGATTTTGGCAATTTGCTTGAATGCCCGTTCCTTGTTGTAGCCATTCAGCTCATCGGCCACATTAATTACGCCACCGGCATTGATGACATAGTCGGGTGCATACACAATCCCCATCTCATGCAGGGCATCGCCATGACGCGGCTCCTTGAGCTGATTGTTGGCCGCACCGGCGACAACCCTTGCCTTAAGGAGTGGAAGCGACGCGTCGTTGATGGTCGCGCCAAGTGCGCAAGGAGCATAGATATCGCTTTTGACAGAGACAATATCTGCAGGATCAACCGCTTTGGCACCGTAAGCCTCTACCGCCCGGTTCACCGCTTCCTTATTGATATCCGTTACGATAAGCTGTGCGCCTTCCTCATGAAGATATTTACAGAGCGTGAAGGAGACATTGCCCACCCCTTGAACTGCAACAGTCTTGCCTTCCAGCGAGTCGCTGCCAAAAGCCGCCTTAGCCGCCGCCTTCATGCCTTGATATACCCCGAAGGCCGTCGCCGGCGAAGGATTGCCTGAAGAACCGTAAGTAGCCGAAATTCCGGTAACGTAATCCGTTTCCTGATGAATGATATCCATATCCGCTTCCGTGGTGCCTACATCCTCGGCTGTAATGTAGCGGCCGTTCAAACCCTGTATGTATCTGCCGAAGGCACGGAACATCGCCTCGTTTTTATCCTTTTTAGGGTCCCCGATGATCACTGTCTTGCCGCCGCCCAGATTCAGCCCGGCCACGGCATTTTTGTAGGTCATGCCTTTGGACAGCCGGAGCGCATCCACAACCGCCTCTTCCTCTGATGCATACGTCCACATTCTTGTTCCACCTAGTGCGGGACCCAGTGTCGTGTCATGAATGGCGATAATAGCTTTTAACCCCGATGCCTTATCCTGACAAAACAACAGCTCTTCGTAATCGTCCCGCTCCATTGCTGCAAACAATTCCATTGGTCTCATTTCTCCTGTCTCTGCTTTTCTTCGCGTTATGTTTCATAACAAAATTAGTACTTCCAGAGCGCATTGTCAATGCCATTTGTCCGCGTACGGTGGATTTTTTTCCGCATTTCGCTCGAAATCAACATTAACTTAACCCTAAATGTCATAACCGTGTTAGACATGAACGCAGCTTGCTTTGCTATTCTATTCCCAATACTCGTCCGGCCGGTATTCAATTTCCGACTGCACCGCTATCGTCAGACACCCGGAAGAACTGTCGTAATTCACCTGATTGTCGCCAACATAATACCAGTGCTTGACCACCCGGCCGCCTGCCGGCTCCTCGAAACGAAAAACATTCAGCTCAGCCTTGAGCGCGACCACTGCCTCCCCTTTATCTGCCGGAACACCGCATAAGGTAATCAGCGTCAGACCGCCCTCATGATCAAAGGTATAGGTCAGGCCGTCCGTGCTGCTGAGGAGCATGCGCCCTGTTACGGCATGCTTAACCAGTACTCTCTCCTGTGCCATGATATATTCCTCCTTGTAGGTATGAATGGACCTTATGGCAGATCAATCAGCATTACAAAAACGTCTTCGCCAGCGGCCAGATTCAGCTCGCTAAGGTCTTCGATCCGTGCGGAATCCCCCGGATGCAGCAGCTTGTCCCCGTTCAGCTTAAGCTGACCCTCTATTAAATGTATATAAATCCGCCGTCCCTGCGGCTGCCGGTAATCCAGTTGTTCACCGGCTTGCAAGCGGCTGAGATAAATCGTCATATCCTGGGCAATATCAACAGCCTCCGTCAAGCCATTGGCAGAAACTACAGGCAGCAGTGTGCCATGAAGCTTCGCCGGATCAAACCGGCTTGTACGATATGAAGGTGAGGTGCTACGAGTGCGTGGCATGAACCACAACTGCAGGAGCCGCACCGGCTCGGTATCCGAAGGATTATGCTCCGTATGAATGACCCCTGTCCCTGCCGACATCCGCTGAATACCGCCGAAGGTCGTTTCGGCCACATTCCCCAGGTTATCTTCATGGCGGAGCCTTCCGGACAACACGATGGAGACAATCTCCATATCGCTGTGCGGATGGGCGCCAAACCCTCTCCCCGGAGCGATAATGTCATCATTGCAGACGCGCATCGGCCCAAAGGCCGTATTGGCAGGATCATAGTAATCACCGAACGAAAAGCTATGTGTCCCTTTCAGCCAGCCGTGGTCAAAGCGATGGGCGGATTCCGCCGGATATACTTGAATCATGTGATCCCTCCTATTATAAATAACTGGTGCAGGCATGTTCAGCACACAGTGAAGCAGCCCGCTAACCATAGTTTAGCAGAAAGCGCCGGAAACCAAAAATAGGCAGCCCCGGCCTAAAGCCCCCTAACGAGCAGACCCGCCCCGAGCGGGAAAAGCCGGCTGCGCCTCTCCTCTTGAGGATAACGCCAGCCGGCTGCGTGAACTTATATAGAGTATGGATGAGAGAGTGAGTTTAAGCCTGGAATCCATTCCAGTGAACGACCGCTTCCAGCGGCAACCGGCCTGTCGGCCGTCCTTCGACGGCGGCCTTGCCCAGCGCGATCAGCATCACCGGCACATAACGCCCGGAAATCTGGAACAGCTCCTTGAGCCCGGCAGGATCGAAACCGCCCATTGGCACCGTGTCATAACCTCTCGCTTTGGCTGCCAGCATCAGTTGCATGGATACCAGTCCGCCATCAACCAGAGCGATGTCCTCCTGCTTCTCCAGCGGCATGCTGGAATAGCCTTCACGGCTCCGCTTGGCCATTGCTGCGGCGACATCCTCAGGCATAAGACCTGTAGCGCTGGCATGCCCATAGATTGTGTCTGCATTGCTGTAGGCTTCGGTATCGCCCAGTACGGCAATTACCGCCGAGGCCTCCGTCACCTGCGCCTGATTGAACGCGATTGGCAGCAGCTTCTCTTTTATTTCCTGATCCGTAATGACAATGAACCGCCACGGCTGAAGATTGGAGGAAGATGGCGCAAGTGTTGCTTCTGTAAGAAGCTCCTTGATCTCCTCATCGGAAATTTTCCAGGAGGAATCATATTTCCGCACCGAACGCCGTTCCCGGATCACCTTGCTAAATTCCTGTTCCACTTTCAATTCTGCTGCCATAATCTAATCCTCCTCTTTCATATCCATATTTAGTGACTTTTAACTGTGACTTAACAAGCACAGTATAGTTCATGCCAAAGCCCCATGTCAACATCCCGCTCTCCGTACGAGTTCAGCCAGAGTGTGCTTCTCCAGAACGCCCAGCACGCTCTGCTCCATCTCCTCCAGAATATCGCCGCAGGCGTCCTTCATTTGTGCTCCGAACGGGTTCGTGCACATCGTATCGGTAACCGCATTGCTGCGGGATTCGCCGACCTCCATCGCCCGGTAAATGTCCGCCAGCGTCAATTCCTCCGGCGACCGGTTGAGCATATAACCGCCATCCCGCCCTTCCCGGGTCACAAGGATATGCCCGCGGGTCAGCTTAGCCAGAGCTTTTCTTAACACCGTCGGCTCCGAAGATAAATGCACGGCGATTTCACAACTGGAACAGGTATTGCCTTTTTGAGCCATGATCACAAGAGCCTGCAAGACCAGAGCAAACGATTTATATTGGAGAGCTCCGCTGTTTCGTGTTTTTGCCATGTTTCCCGCTCCTTCCAGCACGTATACATCATTAAGTATAGAGCGCAGAGCCTATTTTGGCAAAATCCGTCTATATCGTAGATATTTGCATTTCGGAAACGATAAACCAGCTTTTGGATGTGCTGTCTTTGATATATACCTGGATAGAGTAGTTCCCTTTTTCAGTAAAAGTATAGGTATATTCCGCCGACTTGAACCAAAAGCTGTCCTTCTTCTCCTTAATTTGCTGATTATCGACTGTATCCATTTTGCCCAGGGGATTGGTGATCGTTATTTTCAGATCCGAGATATCCGTTTTCAAATGATCTACCTGCACCAGAACCGAAAAAGTACTGCTGGCCGCGCTTCTCACCTTGCCGAAGATCTTCCCCTGGTCATCCAGCAAAACCATGTTTACATTCGGCTTATAGATGCGGACCTCTTTCGCGGACTCATCCCAGGACAATACCGCATGCAGGTTCTCCGGCAACTGTTCAATGGATAGGTACGCGTCCCCTTCCGACAGCAGACCTGAATGCTTCTGCAGCACATTGTTCACATAAACCGCAATGTCCGATTTACCTGCCGCAGCATACAGCAAGGTCCCTCCCGTAATCATCATCAGAATCACCGTCGACAAGATCAGCTTTTTCAAGTTGCGCATCCGTTCTCCCCCTCACGATAGGCCATGCTGATTATACCTTCGAAATGGAAATAAGTTGCTCTTACACATAAAACCGGCTGCGCACCTCCCATTAGGGACGGCGCACAGCCGGTAATATTAGCTTCTTATAGCTTTGCAAGCGGCAGGAGTCATGCTCCGGGGCTGCTTTTACAGCTTGGCGATGGTTTCGGTCAGCACCGGCACGATTTGCGATTTGCGGGAGACAACGCCCTTCAGAAGCGCTTTGTTATCGTCCAGCTTCACGTTATAGGCCTGCTCTACAGCACCTGCCACACGGCCCAGAGCCAGTCCGACGGAATCATTGTTCAGAATATCCGTCACCACGAACAGGAACAGATCGAGACCCTTGTCCTTAATAATTGCGGTAAGGGCTGTTTCCAGTTCAGCTTGCTTGGAGAGCACATCGTTCACATCTACAGCATTCACCTGGGCAATCTCCACTTTGTGTTCACCCATTTTGAATTCCTTGGCATCCAGGGAGATCAGTTGGGCAATGCTCTTATCGCTAAGGTCGGCACCGGCTTTGAGCATGGCAAGTCCGTAGCTGTCAGCATCCACACCGGCGATTGCCGCCAGCTCGCGTGCAGCCGCCACATCCTGCTCGGTGCAGGTCGGGGATTTGAACAGCAGGGAGTCGGAAATGATTGCGGACAGCATCAGGCCGGCGATTTCCTTCGGAACGGCAACTCCGTTTTCTTTGTACAGCTTATTGAGGATAGTGGCTGTGCAGCCCACCGGTTCTGCACGATAGTACAGCGGATGAGCCGTTTCAAAGTTCGCGATCCGGTGGTGGTCGATAACCTCGACAACACGGACCTGATCAATATCATTCGCGCTTTGCTGGCGTTCGTTATGGTCAACCAGAATTACCTGCCCAGCTTCGCCTGCCACATTCTCTACCAGGCGCGGCGCCTGCACCCCAAAGTGATCAAGCGCATACTGTGTTTCGCCGCTGACTTCGCCCAGACGGACCGGCTCGGCATCCCAGCCCAGTTCCTTCTTGAGCGCTGCATAAGCAATTGCCGAACAGATGGTATCCGTATCCGGATTTTTGTGTCCAAAGATCAAAGTTTTTTCCATTTCCAATCTCCTTACTTTGTTTTTTGTGAGAATAATATACCATACATTGATAGGAGCCCGCCAGATTGGAGGACGGCCCCCTTCAGTTCCATGCATTATTTACGTGCCGATTCTGTCCAGGAACGGGGACTCCGGGTTCAATTGCAAGGTTTGCATTAAATCCATAATTACAGAAATGGTGTTTGCCGTAACCGGAATGTCTCCCTGCAGCTTCTTCTCCCCGAAAAAGAGCACCCGGTCACATGCGCCGCATACCAGTTCATAGTCATGTGTAATTACCAGCACCGTTACCCCGGATGCAGCCATTTGCCGGATAAGCCGGACAACACGGCGCATGTTTTCCCCGTCCAGCCCGGAGGTAGGCTCGTCCAGAAGGAGGACATCCGGTCTATTCATCAGGCCGGCGGCAAAGGTTAGACGCTGCTTTTGCCCGCCTGACAGCGAAGCGGGATGATGTTCGCGGAATGCCCATAAATCAAGCTCCTTCAACAAGGCCTCTGCCCGCCCGGCGGCGCCGTCTTCCTTCTCATGCGTCATCAGCAATTCATTCAGCACACTATCCGAGAATAGCTGATAGTCGCTGTCCTGCATGACAAACCCTATTTTCCCCAGTCGGCTCTTAGCCTTCTCCGTCTTACCGTTCATTTGTATGATTCCTGCCTGCTCCTTAAGCAAGCCGCATAAAGTTCGGGCCAACGTCGTTTTGCCGACGCCATTGGGTCCGGTAATCGCTGCAACCTCACCCCCACCCAAACAAAAGCTTATTTCCTCCAGCACCGTCTGTCTGAATTTCCCGGGAGCAATGGACGTTTGATAGAGGGCGATTCGTTCCTGCCGCTCCTTCCGATCCTGCCGGTCCACTGCTAAGGTCCATGCATCTCCCCGGATAACGGGCGAACGCAGGCCGTAGCTCTCCAATTGAACAGGAGTCAGGGCGAGCAGCTCCGCCGGTGTCCATTCCGCGGTTATTTCCCCGTTGGTCATATACATGATGCGGTCAGCGAGCGGCAGTAAATAATACAGCCTGTGCTCGGCAATAATCATTGTCTTTCCGTTTGCCTTCAAAAGCGCCAGACTTTCCGCTAATTGCTTCGTTGCCGCCATATCCAGATTGGCGGAAGGCTCATCCATTACGAACAGTCCGGGGTCAGTAAGGCGGGCGGAAGCGACCGCTATCTTTTGTTTTTCTCCGCTGGACAGCCGGTGGACCTCATTCGGCAGCAGATGGGTGATACGAATCTCCTCGGCAAGCCTGCCTACCCGATCCCGGATCAGCTCCGGGGCCATTCCGTAATTTTCACCGCTGAAGGATATTTCGTCTTCCACAACTGAGGTGAAAAATTGACTCCGCGAATCCTGGAATACACTGCCGACAATTCCTCCGAAGCGCCACGGCTCCATTTCCTTCACGTTTGTTTGCTTAAGCTTGACTGTGCCTGTTAATTTCCCTTCATAGAAATTGGGGATCAATCCGTTTATAAGCCGGGTTAGTGTTGTTTTCCCGCTCCCGGAAGGCCCCGTTAATACGACGCATTCCCCCTCATAAACGGTTAGATCCACCTGATTTAATTGCTCATAGGAATCATTGTATTGAAAAGAAACCTTGTTCAGCTCGACTATCGCTTGTTTGCCCATGATCCTCTACCCTCCGCATCGGAATACGGCCACTAACCAGCCCGTATAAGCCGCCAGCACTATAATGTCTTGCAGCCCAAACGATACGTTGTGGATGCTCGTTTTATTGCCTGGGCAATCAATTCCCTTAACCGTTGCCGAGGCAGCCAGCTCATCTGAAAGCTTCAAGCTTCTCATTAGCAGCGGCATTATGGTGTATTCATAGGTGCGCATAGGACGCAGCCAATTCTTCGGAGAAGTGATGGAGACGCCTCTTAATTTCGCGGACACCTGAATCGCTTCATATTCCAGTCTCATCACCGGCATAAACCGGAAGCTGACGGCAAGCGAAATGAGCAGACCCCTGGGCAGGCGCAGCAGGGTCAATGCAGCCAGCAGCTTGCCGGATGGAACCTTTCCTAGCGAGCCTGCCCCCATGATTACCGGGAGGAAGCGCAAGCCCAGATAGGTCATGAATCTTAAGGAGGCCAATACGCCGCTTCCTGCCCCGGCAAGCAGTTCCTGAAGGATCATCAGCAATGCAGCAATGACAAGACCCCGCACCGCATGTGTATACATGCCTTGAGCAAGCAAGTAGACCGCCATAAAAGCGATGACCAGCCACAGCTTGTTCATATCGGCCAAAAAGACGGCCACGCTCGTAATCAGCACCACGAGCAGTTGCGTGCGCGGGTCAAAGGTTGCGCGCATCGGCTACTTCACCCGCCAGCCGTCGGCTCCCTGCTGGGTGCTCCATAAATTCTCATACAAGCCGTGCTTCGACAGAAGCTGGTCATGTGTTCCTTCTTCAACCAATTTCCCCTGATCCAATACCAGGATTTGATCGGCATTCTGAATCGTCTTCAGACGGTGGGCAATGATGATGACGGTTTTATCCGCCACCAGCTCATTAATCGCCTGCTGTACTGCCGTCTCATTCTCAGGGTCCAGCGAGGCGGTAGCTTCATCCAGCAGCACGATCGAAGCATCCTTAAGCAGAGCGCGGGCAATGGACACCCGCTGCTTCTCCCCTCCCGACAATGTGGAGCCGCCCTCTCCCACCGGTGTATCATAGCCTTGCGGCAGCCCGGTAATAAATTCGTGACAGCAGGCACGCTTAGCCGCTTCTTCAATCTCATCCTGCGTCGCTTCCATATTGCCGATGCGGATGTTATTGCCAATCGTGTCCTGGAACAGGTACACATCCTGAAAGACCATCGAAATGTCCGCCAGCAGCCGCTCCGGGTCAGACTCCCGGATCGGCTGGCCGCCAATTGTGATTGATCCGCCCTGAATCTCCCAGAATCGCGCAAGCAAGCGTGTAACTGTACTTTTCCCGCTGCCTGAGGGTCCTACCAGAGCCGTTATCGTATTCGGCTGGATGGTGAAAGAAATATCTTTAAGCACAGGTATTCCGGCGTCATATCCGAAGGTCACATGATCAAATACGATGGGCTCCCCTGAGGGTACGGCCTCACTGCCTTGCATCCGCTGCTCCTGCCGTACCTCCATGATCCGCCGCGCACTGTACGCCGAGTAACGCATCTCTCCATAATTCATCAATACAACAGTGAGCGGCTCGAAGATTTTGATCCCAACAAGCAGAAACAGCAGGAAGACGGAGAGAGACAGCTTCCCCCCGATCAGCAGATAGCTTCCGGTCACAATCATCAGCGTCATGCCTGAGCGGGTCAGCAGCATGGCTCCCATGATCATCGGACCCATCACGCCTTCCAGACGGATGGATGCCCGCTTTAATTGGTCAAAGGACCGACGCAGCCGCTCAAACCGCTTACCGCCGATATTATGAGCCTTAATCTCCCGGATACCCGTCAAATATTCCTGCAGACGGCTGGCCGCTTCATTTTTGGCCCTTACATGGCTTTCGCTCAGGCGGGCCTGGATCGAATCTGTCAGCCACAGCAGCAGAACGCCAAAAGGCACAGCCACGAACATTGCCAGAGCCATGCGCCAGTCCATAAAGATCAGACCAGCCAGGGCAAGCACCGGCAGGATAACCGCGCTGATAAGCTGTGGAACATTGTGCGAGATCGTATGCTCTACCTGACCATAGTCACTTAACAGGAGGTTCGTAATATCCCCCGGATCACGTTTGCCGAAAAAACCCAGGGACAGATGGCGGATGTGCTCAGCCAGGCTTAACCGCCCGGAGGCGGCCAGACTGTAAGCAGCTTTGTAGGTTTTATCGTAAAGATAGGTGTAAGCCGCATACTCCACTGCCAGCCAGACCAGCAAAATGAGACAGACCACCCACATCCGTACAATGTTAAGGCCGGTTTCCGGGTGGGCGAAGGAGACGTAGATTGTATTGAATATATCCACGAGCAGTGCGGCGGGAATGACCTTGGCAATGCCGTCCAGAAGGGCCGCTACAGCGGCAGGCAGCAGACTTCGTGTATTTCCTCCCGAAATATTATAGAAATAATGATTCATCTCTCAAAAACCTCCTTGACGGCGCCAGCAGGGGCAGTCTGCGGGGATACCAGCTCATCTGCGCCCAGCCTCCAGCGGGCCGCGCTGATATGCGCCTGCCACATTCTCTCGTACAGTCCGCTCTGCGCCCGCAGCGCCTCATGTGTTCCGCGTTCTGCAATTTCGCCTTGCTTGACCACAATAATTTGTTCAGCGCCCCGTATGGTGGACAGCCGGTGTGCGATGATCAGTACGGTTTTACCTTTGACCAGTTCAACCAGCCCTTGCTGGATTTTCCGTTCATTCTCGGCATCGGCGTAGGCCGTCGCTTCATCCAGCACAAGAATAGGCGCATTCTTGAGCAGCGCACGGGCAATAGCAATCCGCTGGGCCTCCCCGCCGGACAAATAAGTGCCGCCTTCACCGATTTTGGTATCGTAGCCTGCCTCCAGCTTCCCGATAAAATCATGACAGCAGGCCATTCTGGCCGCCGCTATGACCTCTTCCTTCGAAGCTTTGGTATTTCCCATCCGAATGTTCTCCTCAATCGTATCGTAGAACAGATGCACATCCTGGAACACGAAGGAGACCGTATCCATCAGCTTCTCCGTTCCGATCTCCCGAATAGGCACCCCTCCAATGGTAATCCGGCCTTCCTGCACATCCCAGAAGCGCAGCAGCAGATTCGCAATCGTTGACTTGCCTCCGCCGGACGGTCCAACCAGTGCGGTCATTTCTCCCGATTTGGCCACAAAGCTGACATCGGATAACACCTGCTTGTAGTCCTTGCTCTCCGGATGCTCATAAGCGAAGGAAACATGGTCAAAGACAATATCATAGGCAGACGGGACCCGCGGCGACGCAGGCTCACTGACAACCGGTTCCGCAAAAACCGCTTCGATCCGCTTGTTGCCCTCCACAATTTCTCTCAGTCCGCTTCCCAGGTAGAGCAGCTTCATCATAGGTGCCGACAAGCTTGGAGTGATGATCAAAAACAAAATTAGGGTAACAGCAAACGACTGATTGCCCGTGTCTCCACTGAACAGCAGAATGCCTGCCGGAACAACAAAAACAAACAGGGAGCTGATAATGACAAAAAACAGGCTGTACGACGTTTTGCACATGTTGGTAATGTTCAGGGAAATATCCCGGTAGCGGGTCACCGCCTGCCTGAAGGTTAGAAAAGAATCCGCCGTAATACCGAACACCTTGACCGCCGGCATCCCTCTGACATACTCCACACCCGTTGCATTCATTTCTTCTACAGCATATTGAAAGTCCCGGTAAGCCTGTTGTCCTCCTTCACTGCCAAACACACGGGTCTGCAGCCAAAACCCGATTCCGATGGGGAGCAGCAGCACCAGCGCCATCCGCCAGTCCAGCCAGAATAAATAGCTCAGCAGCAGCAGCGGAACAATCACTGCGCTGACGAGATCGGGCAACTGGTGGGCAATAAATTTCTCTATCTTCTCCACACTGACCTCAATAATCTTCTTCAGTTCCCCGGTGGCTGTTTTCGTATGATAGCCCATCGGAACTTTAGCCACATGCTCGGACAGCCGGACCCTCAGCTCATACAAAATATTAAACGCCGCGATATGCGAGCACATTCCCCCGATATACAAGGCGATCAAAGAACCCACTAGCGAAAACAGGGCCCACAAACCCCAATGCACAATAAGCTCCTTGTTGATTCCGGCAGCATTCTGGGCATGGAGAAACAGCTCTTCTATAATTTTATACACCGCAACAAAAGGCACGATCTGCAGCAAGCTGGACAGAGTTGAGAAGATGCTGGCAACAACCAAAAGCATCTTTTTGGAGGAAACAATCTTAAGCAGTCCGGCAATATCGGAATTGGAGTTCATCTGATTACACCCGCTTTGATAAAATGCTTATTAAGCATTCTGGAAGCGAACCAGCTTCCGAGTAGTGTCATTGCAAAAGAAAACACGATACTTACAGTAATCCAAACCGGAGAGTAAGCAAAATACAGCATTCTCTCAAGCGTATCCGGAGCGAACATATTGGTCAGATAATCGCCGCCATAAATATAAATCGTCACCGAGGAGCCCAGGCCGTACAAGCAGCCGTATGTGGCATATGCAAGCGATTGTCTGCGCAGTTTTCTGTATTGGTTCCCGTCTCCCCGGAGCAGAACCGCCTCGCCCAAACATCCCGCCAGGGTGAAAAAGGCCAGCATCAAGGGGATGCCCATCAAGGTGTACACCAGGCCGCTGACGATACATTGCACCAGCAGCACCCCTCTTTTGGCAATCTTGAGCGCCATGATCAGATACACAATTGCCGAGAAAAAGAGACAGAAGCCCGCGATTAAAGGCATGGCGGATGTTCCCATAAACGGTGTTAGTACAGAGCCTACAACAGCATTCACGGCATAAATCAAAATGCTGAAGATTCCTATTAATATGTAGTCCTTAGTTTTAAGTTTTCTTGTCATACCGGCTACCTCTCCCTCAATTGTTGTGATCAGCTTCAAAAGTTACAGCTATCCCCCTAACTAAAGAAAATGATAATCATTCTCATTTGGTGCTAAAAAAGAAAGGCCCCTCTACTCAATAACAAGTACAATCAGGCCCCGTAATCTTTTCATTATCTGTAAATATGACATAATCCCTGCTTACCCGACACTCAAAACGGGATGATTTCAATACAGAAACGGATTTTCGGATCAGGACTTCACTCTTCCAAAATATCGCGAGGGAGCATTGCCGTACTTTTGACGGAATTTCTCCGCGAAATGACCGGGGTTGCTGAAGCCGGCCATTACAGCCGCCATAGTAACCGAACAAGAGCCGCTTTCGAGCAACTGGTAGGCTTTCTCCAGCCTGCAATCAATGATGTAGGCATGTACCGGCATGCCGAAAAGCTGCTTGAAGCCTTTTTTCAGCTTAAATTCATTCAGACATACCCTCTTGGAAAGCTCAAGGATTCCCGGGGCGGCCAGCACATCATTATCCACTATTTCTTTGGCTTTCATCAGGGAGTCCATATCCGTTCGGGACAAGCCTGTGTTAGCAGCCGGACTGCACGCCACATCATGCAAATACGCAGCGGTCAGCTCCAGCACCTTGCCCTCCAGGTACATCCGTTTGATCCCCCCTTCGTAATTGCAGCCCATCATCTCTTTGAAAATCCGGTTCATCGCGGGGGACGCCATATGCGTCTGAAACGGCTCCAGCCCTTTGGGGCAGATGTGTTCAGAATACAGACTTTCTATAAAATCTGGAGCTATTTTGACTGTAATGCCGCAATATTGTCTTCCGGCCTGATAGTAGCCGACACAGTCAGCCGGCCGGTGGCCGAACACGGACATCTCGCCTTGCTTTAACCGGTACATCCGATTAGGAGCCTCAACCGTCCACTCGATGGGTGCGCCCAGACAGTACCCCCACTTCATAGAACCATTCTGCTCGTTGCTGCACATCTCGATATTTTCATGAAAGCACATATCACATACCGCAACCTCTATCACAGAGCTTACTTTGAACCTTTCCCAGAATCCCTGCCCGAACTGATCCGGTACCTGAAGCCGATTAGAGCCGTTCACCTTCAGACCGTACAAATCGTTCAGACCTTCCGCAAGAGGACGGTGCTTGGGATGCAGACTTTCGATATCATACCAATCTGTATGACCCGCATTCATCTCTTCACCTCATTCATTTATATTCAATCCCATCAACTGAGAATCATTCTCATTTATATAGTATCTGAATTTGCTTTTATTGACTAGCTTCTTTTTCCAAATATTCTGCTGCTGTCTAAGAGCATTAAAAAATCGGTGAGGGATTAAAACCTGTCCCCTCACCGATTGATATAACTACATTTATCATTGCCCGTCCCCGTCGCTGATCAGCAGTTGACCAAGTCTTTCCGCCAGCGTGCCCCCGCCTACCAAGGATACATTGCCAATCCGTTCGCTGATTTTTTCCAGGAACTCCAGCTCCTTCAGCCGGTACAGCGTCTTGTTCTCGTCCATCAGCTTCGCCGTGTTCAGCAGACTGCGGGTTGAGGCCGTCTCCTCGCGCCTGGTAATCAGATTGGCTTGCGCCTTCTTCTCAGCCAGGAGTACAGTGTTCAGAATGTCCTTGATCTCTCCCGGCAGAATAATGTCCTTCACTCCGGCGGAGTGGAACTGCACGCCATAAGCTTCGCTTTGCTCCTGCAGTCTGGAGAGCACAAACGCACCCACCTCCTGCTTCATCCGCAGCAGATCATCCAGCTTCAAGCTTCCCACGTATTCACGCAGTACAAGCTGGAGACTGATATAGATCTGCTCCTCCACAGACTTGATCGCCAGTGTGCGCTGCGGATTCACAATCGAATATTGGCAGACGAAGTTGAGCCTGAGGCTAACCTTGTCCTCTGTGAGCATCTCCTGACCCGTCATATCCATCTGCTGCTGGCGCAGGTCGATGATCTTCACGGATACCTTGACCGGACCTTTCCAGAAATCATATTTCCCGGGAGGCAGCTCCCGCTGCAGCACATTATTGAAATATAGAATGCCCACCTCATGGGCGGCAACCTCATAACTCTGGACGTTATAAGGAATACGGGCTAGGATAGAGCGGTCAATCTCCAAAGGGATTTCCGGCTGACGCGTATCCACTCTAAGGAATGTATGATTGCCGTTTATTTTCCAGAATGCATATTGACCGGAAGAGAGCAGCGCAACGAACCTGCCATCCCTGTATTGCAGCACATATTCATAGTCGGCTACGTTCACAAGCTCCAGGTCACGCAGCAGAGCCTCATCATGCAAAAAAACACTCAGCTCCTTGCCCGGAACGGCAAAGGGTTTGCTTATGTTCAGCTTCTCAACGCTTTGCTCCTTAAAGGTTGTCAGCCAGTACTCTCCTGGCAGCAAATATTTGTCGTAGCTGCCTTGCTTGAACACAAGTCCGCGTTCATCGGCAGCAATCGTAATCCTCTTGAACATCCTGTCCTCCTGAATCCGCCGGTATATTATGACTGATGGCGGTTCCTTCTGAAATGCGGCCCGTCAGGGAAATTCTCCCGGAAGCGGCTGCGGAGCCAGTCTTTAGGAGCATGGCGGCAGGAGGAGCCTTCTGGCCCGCCTATACCCTGAATACAAGCCAGACTACAGCTTGCACGCAGAGCATAGGCACAACCTGATGGTCCTTCCTTTCCCCATACTCCGGTATCCGCCGGCTGCATAGCAGCGCTTCGGGTATCTGCTCCGAAGAGCCGGCTGAGAATTTCCGCTTAAGGGCCTTGTTCCAATTCCATTTCACATGTCAACCGACTCTTTACCAAAGATCGCACTGAAAGCGAGTGGGGAATCGAACCCCTTTTATGGTTAAGCGCCTAGCAGTTGCAGCATACCCGGCCACAGGATGGCGGACACTGCGGGATCATCAGAAATCCTCGCTTCGCAAGGAGCTAGACGAATATCCAAATCTATTATAATTTGTAAACCCCAATAAAAAAAAGCTATATTCCTTTGATGACCGCCATCGGCTTGCACTTGGCCACAACATCGGCAAGTCTCGCGCCGGTAATGCTGTCGATAATCTGGTCCACATCCTTGTAGGCCTGCGGGCACTCATCCAGGATCGCTTCCAGGGAGCGGTGGTTGACGATGATTTCATCCTCTGTCCCGACACGCAGAGATTTGCTGAATTCATCTACCGTTACTGCCAGGCGGGTTGCCCGTCTGGAGCGCAGTCTTCCGGCACCGTGGCAGATGGAATAGAAATTCTTCATGCCTTCCTCCCGGCCGATCATAATGTAGGAGGAGGTTCCCATAGAGCCGGGAATCAGCGCAGGGTGTCCAGTTTCCTTGTACACAGGCGTGTTCAGAAAATGTCCAGGCGGCAAAGCCCGCGTAGCACCTTTCCGGTGCACCAGCATCGGCTGGTTCCGGTGAAACTCCTTCAGCGCGTAATTGTGCATGAGATCGTACAGCACCGGCATTTCGAACTGCGGACCGTACAGCTCACGGAAGGCCTCCTGCACTCCAAACGCGATCATATGACGATTCGTGACGGCGAAGTTCAGCGCAGAATACATCAGGTTCAAGTAGGCCTCCCCTTCCCGGCTGCTGATCGGCGCATAATTCAGGTTCGGATCAGGACTGCTTACTCCCCACAAATGCATCGCTTCCTTAATCGTCTTCGTATGCTCCCGTCCGACCATCGCGCCCCAGGCCCGCGAGCCGGAGTGAATCATCACGACCACTCCGCCGTCGAACAACCCCCAGCGGGCTGCCAGTTCCTTATGCTCTTCAGCGACCTCCAGATATTGAATCTCGCAAAAATGATTGCCGCTCCCCAGCGTCCCAAGCTGCCCATGAGCATTTTTGCGGATTTTGGGCGGCAACTGCTCCAGTGCCGCATGGTCATAGCGGAAGTTGCTCTGCTCCACGTGGGTAATCCATTGCGGCGAAGGAATGTATTTGTCAGGCAGTCCGTTTAATCCGCTGCGCACGACCTCCATAATATCAATATCGTCATAGTTACTGTTGACACGTTCATTGGTCGGCACGTATTTCTCAATAGCCTCAATCAGCCTGCGGCTTACAGCCGGGTCCTGCAAATCCCGTCTATGCAGCGGGGTTGTATGCACCCGCATGCCGCAGCCGATATCCACTCCGACAATCGAAGGCGACACCATGCCATCCTTCATGCTCCATACCGCCGTAGTACCGATACAAGTACCGACGCCCACATGAGCATCGGGTGTGTATCCCATGTACCTGTTCCGCGGAATCCGCAGGTTGTTATCGGCCATTTCATAGACCTTTTCATCAAATGACCCATAGATCTCCGGGTTCGCGAACACATGCAGCGCTCCGTGCGGGAGCTCCAGCTCATAATGATTGCTGCCATGCGCCTTACTGTTCCATTTCATTGCTTACTCCTCCTGATTGTTGTCATAAGTAATCTTCTGCCGGGCAAACCCGAAGCTCAGCTCAACAGAAAAAGGCCGCCGGTTCACAGGTCTGACGCTGCATCTTATACAAATGCAACGCAAGCTTTCGTGATCCGGCAGCCTCATCCATCATCCCTTGGAGCTACAGCTTCTTAAGAAGCTGTAAGCTGGCAACAGAATTCCCTTGACCTCTTCCCGTCAGGAGAGATACCCGGGTGAATGAAAGAGCCGGACCCAAGCTCGGCAGCTCATCACGATATGTGGAATACACCGGACGGATAGCATATAGCTGCTCTTGTCGCGGGGTTTGCTTGAAGGCTATAAATAACTCCTGCTCCAGTATTTCTTGGATCTCGATGCGCTCTGCGTTCATGGAATACTCTCCTTTCGAGGGAATTGGCTTTACAAAAAAAAGGGCTGCGCCCGCCGCCTCCTTCCCCAGCCCTGTAAAAGGCCAAAAGAAAAAGGCTGCGGATGCGCAGCCCTGGTTCCCGGAATTATTGCTTACGGGTGCAGGTTCATCCTGCATGGGAGGCTGCGCAATACTATTGTCTCGTCAATATAGGAATCAACTGCCGGCTCGTTATGAAATAGCTCTTGCTCACTTATGTCTTGCTTGCCTATTGAATCATAACCATTCACCGTCATCATTGCTCCTACACCTCCATCGCCTTGCGGCCCGTAAATTTGCTGTCAGCTTAACATGATATTCCAGAAGCTGTCAACCTTATTCTGGAATTCACTCCGGGATTGCCCGTTTCGTCTTGGGCAGCGGTTCAGGCTTCTCTCCTCCGTCCAGCGGCTCGTTGTCCGAGAACAAATCAGGATCAGCGGTCAGCATCCGGCTTAGCATCTCAGTCGTTTCTACTGTTCCACAGAGCATGACAGCGGCATCACCGAAGCTGCCCCTGCGCAAAGCGCCGCCCTCTTCAAGCACCTTCTCAACCTTCCAGAAATGCTGTGACCAGGAGAGCCCGGAATGCCTGCGCGAAGGCACAAGCAGTTCCTCCCCTTCGGGCGTTAAGGTGTACAACTGTTCATGGTCATCCGTCATTCTGCCGGGGATGTCCAGCCATTCCTCAATCCCGTGAATGAATGTGTTCCGGCGCAAATCTACCCCGAGCAGCATAATATCCGCCCTGCGGTCCAGCAGCTTGCCATATACCGATCCCCGGGCACAGGGCGTATCCCACCGCCCGCCGCCGGAAGTGAACTCAGCCGCATCATCCCCCAGCGCAGCCACGGAATGGGTTGGATGCCAGGAGCGGATTACACCCGGGCGCTTTCGGAACAATTCCGGCAGAATCCCGACACAGGAAGGCGACTCCAGCACCGAGAACCGCGGATTGTCTGCGTTGATATACGACCAGGTATGCGTAGGCAGAACAAGCAGCCCCTCCTTCATATACCCGGACAGAACGTCCAGCACCGTATCCGCGCCTCCCTGAACTTCTCCGATGCTTTTTAACGACGAATGGACGAGCAGCGTTCCCTGCGGATCAATCCCCAGAGCTAGGAGCTGCTCCATTAAGCTTGCCGGTGTATGTATCATATCGCTCTCCTTTGTGGAAAATGAAGTTCATACTTGCAAATTTCGAGGTTTACTATTAAAATGTAAGTAACTTAAAAATATTCATTAAAACAAACCATTTATAATACACACTTTAGGAGGGACTACCATGAGTTTAACATTAAAAGGACTTCACCACGTATCATCCCTTACGGCCAAAGCCCCGGAAAACTTCAAATTCTATACCCAGGTGCTCGGACTCCGGCTGATCAAAAAAACAGTGAACCAGGATGATGTCTCCGTCTATCATTTGTTCTACGGCGACGAGGTGGGCAACCCCGGAACTGAGGTTACTTTCTTCGAGATTCCGAACGCAGGGCGCAACCGTGACGGCAATAACAGCATTTCTGCGCTGTCGCTGCGGGTACCGGACGACAAGGCGCTGGACTACTGGGCAAACCGATTTACGGAATTCCAGGTGGACCACGATGAAATTACAGATCGCGGCGGCCGTAAAACCTTAGCCTTCCGGGACCATGAGGGCCAACGGCTGATTCTTGTCTCGGATGAGCACAATCAAGGGGTTGCCGGCGGCAAGCCTTGGGATAAAAGCCCGGTTCCGGCGGAATACGGCATTGTCGGACTTGGACCGGTTCATTTAACCGTTGAGACGGCAGAGCATACGGTACAGGTGCTTGTGGATCTGCTTGGCTTCCGCCGTAAAGGCAGCTATCCATCCCCGGTTGCCGGACAGCCGGATGTCATCGTGTTCGAGACCGGCGAAGGCGGCTCCGGCACGGAGATTCACCTGGAGGAACGAAATGACCTCCCGCAGGAGCGGCTCGGACGCGGCGGTGTGCATCATGTGGCTTTCCGTGTCGATAACGAAGAAGAGCTGAAGCTGTGGATCGAGCAAATCCGCAGCGCCGGACGTCCCAACTCAGGTTTCGTTGACCGCTTCTACTTCCGTTCACTGTATTTCCGTGAACCGAACGGAATCCTGTTCGAGCTGGCGACGGACGGTCCCGGCTTTGCCACTGACGAGCATACCGATCATCTCGGTGAATCCCTCGCCCTGCCGCCTTTCCTCGAAGAAAAACGCGAGCAGATCGAGGCTCATCTGAAGCCGCTGGATACACACCAGCAGGCTTGAGCTTAACGATCTCCGCCACTACTGGCAAGAGTAACTTCAAAAATCCCCTTCATGCTTGATGCTTGAAGGGGATTTTTGAATGATAAGCAGAGACAGGTTCTCCGCCGGCATGACCATAACACACTACAATTTTACCTATTTTCTGGATATAGCGGGTCCTGATCTTTCTCTGAACTCTCTGAGCAATTCGTGGCAATCTATGTTCTGAATCTCCTTCGGATGATTGGGACTTTCCGAGCAAAGTGTGACTTTATAGTCAACGGAAATATGGAATGGCTTGAAGTAGCACTCCGCCTGAGCTGCCGGAGAACCCTCCTGCTCAACAAGCTCTATACACCCATCGGAAATTTGCAGGCAGAAAGAATTGAGTGGCATGGACAGCCCGCTCCCTTTGAACTTGATATAACTCTCCTTGGCGGTCCACAATTGATAGAAATGATCCAAGCGCCTGTCTTCCGGCATGCGCAGAATCTCTTGATTCTCACAGGGGGCAAAGAAGCGGCTGGCAATTGACAGATCCATAGGCTTGATTTCTTCCACATCAATGCCCAGCGGCTTCTGGTCGATAGCGCACATTACGTAGTCTCCCGCATGGGAGAGATTGAATTGACAATCTGGCAAATCGGCAAGATAAGGCTTCCCGTAACGGTTGACGGCAAAGCGGAGAGAACGGTTGTCCAAGTGGTGCTCCCTGATCAGCAGTGTGCGAATCAGAGTTTCCCCGAGCACGCTGCGGATGCGGTCCTCTTTTCTCCGGTACCGAAGTGTCCTCAGTCTCCGTTCTTCCGACAAAAGATCCAGCACTTCCTCATAATTCACAGTGGAGGCTTTGGGAATTTTGACGCTGAAAATCCGGACCATGTTCTCAACTCCTTAAAGTCACCAAAATCTATAAATCCATCTCACTCTAAAGACAAGCCCATTCTAAAACATATTTTTTAGAGTGTCTACTAATTTATTCCAACAAAAACCGACATTTCCACCCTGTTCAACTCTTTTTATTTTCCAAATAAGTTATTTCCAAGCTCAGCGCCCTAGTAAGGCAATTGCCGGAAGCTCTGACAGCGCCCGAATCTCATAGGTTGGCCGGGTGCCCGGATCGCCCTTTTTTCCCAGCGGATTGAACCAGCAGGTGTCGATGCCGTAGCCTATGCCCCCCTGGATATCGGAGGTCAGCGAATCGCCTACAATCAGCACCTTGCTTTTATCGGAAATCCCCAGTTTGGCAAAAGCATAATCAAAAATTCCCGGCTCCGGCTTCTGACAGCCTGCCTCCTCGGAAATAATGATCTGCTCAAAAACACCGCTCAGCGGCGAACCCTGGATTCTGGACCGCTGCACATCCTTGATTCCATTGGTGATGATCGCCAGCCTGCAGCCTGACAGCTCTCCGCACAGCTCCACGGCCCCCTCAATCAGGAAGGTCCCTTCGCCCAAAAAACGCAAATAGGCTTCACTGAATGCTTCCGGGCTCAGTTCAAGCTTGTGTGCGGCAAACAGCCGGTTGAACCGTTCAACCCGCAGATCAGCCGAGGAAATGCGCCCTTGCTCCAGATCCTTCCACAGCGCCCGGTTGATTTCCTGATAGCTGGCCGCATACTCCTCCGCGCCGGTCGGCAGTCCAAAATGAGCAAACGCATTGTACAACGCTCTGCTCTCCGCCATTCCATAATCAAACAGTGTATCATCGGCATCGAATAAAATGACTTCATACTTCATTCTCCAAAATCCCCCTCAAGTTTCATGTCTCGTCGACAAGAGCTTACTTTCTGCGATATAATTCAGACAGGCTTATTAAAAATAATTTACGGCGGTGATTGTCATTTTTTACGTTCTAGCGTTTCTGGTCTCCTTCTCCATCGTCTACTTGCTGATTCCTCCGCTTGGCAGGCTCGCTTTCCGGCTCGATTTTGTGGACAAGCCAAGGCAGGATGTGGAACGCAAAATACACAGGGAGCCCATTCCGCTGACAGCCAGTTATGCTATATTCATCGGATTTTTCATCACCTATCTGCTGTTTACCCATGAATTCTCGCTGGAGACCCTCGCCCTGTTCATTGGCGGCGTGCTCCTGCTGACCATAGGCACCATTGATGACTGGTACAAAACCAAAGGCAAGGACTTCCCGGCGCTGCCGAAGTTTATCGTTCAGATTGCGGCGGCGATTCTGGTCTTTCTGTCGGGCAATGCCTTCACCGGCTTCATTAACCCTTTCTCCGGCGATTATATCTCGCTGCCGGTGATCCTGCAATTTGTGCTTACGATCCTTTGGATTTTCGGCGTAACGACAGTGATCAATTTCTCTGACGGCATGGACGGCCTGGCCGGCGGGCTGACGGCGATTTCGGCAATTACGCTGTTCGTGGTTGCTTTGGCCAAGGGGCAATCGACCTCTGCTATTATGGCTATCACGCTGGTGGGTGTCACCATAGCCTATCTGCGCTACAACAAGGCTCCGGCTAAAATCTTCATGGGCGATGCCGGCGCCACCTTTCTGGGCTATATTCTCGCCGTGATCGCGCTGGATGGTGCTTTCAAGCAGGCGACGGTGCTGTCGCTGTTCATCCCGATTCTGGCGCTCGGCTTGCCGATCTTCGACAATCTGTTCGTCATCACCAAACGTTTCCTTCAAGGCAAATCCATTTATCAGGCCGATGCCACCCAGGTGCATTACCGCCTGCTCAAGGCCGGCCTGAACCAGAAGCAGGTCGTTGCTGTCCTGTATCTAATCAGCATCTGTCTGTCGCTGTCCTCGATTATTCTGCTGCTGATCGAGATCTGACCGCGCGTTGTGGCAGCAGACAACCTTAGCAGCGCAAAAAACACCCTTGCTTCAAGGGTGTTTTTTGCTGCGCTCCGGCCTGCGGTGAGCCGCGTTGCCCAGAACATTCCGGCTGCACACTTGCGCTGGGAAACGTAGCTGCATTTCGTACAATTAAACAGTGCCGTTTGGAGGTCAATACAGCTTTAAATGCAGTCTGTACACTTAAATAGCTGTCATATCAGAAAAAGTAGTCATTTCGCGATTTTTAATGGTACCAAATACATTTATCGCTAGTAATACGGCATAACGCGACCTTTTTAACTGCAGCAAATACATCTACCCGGCTGGAGCGTATGTCCGCAAAATCCACGGGGCAAATATAGTGAGCATAAGGACAGAGCGGCCATTCAGGTGCACTTTTATCCTTGATCCGCTCGATTCCGGCCAGTTAGACCGATTCAGCAACATTCGTCAGCGGCTTTCCTGCATGTATTCGTGGAGCTTGCGGTAAATGCCCACGATCTCCGGCATCGGCATGCGGACCAGGCCGCTGGATGAGGGAGCGACGAACTCGCGCACACCGTCTACAACGGGGAGCTGTTCGTCCTGAAAGCCCCAGTCCGCCTTGGGTCTGCGGCTGAATTCCGTGTAGACCCCCTTGCCTACAAAGCAGGCGATCTCCGGGCGGTAGCGGACCAGCTTGCCGCGGAGAAGCTCCCGCCCCCCGGCGTATTCCTCCCGCGTTATATCCTCTGCCCCGCGCGTCGGGCGGGCCACGATATTCGTGAAGCCCAGCCCAAGCCGGAGCAGCTCCCCATCCTCCGAAGCATCGTAGAGGCGCGGCGTCAGACCGGAGCGCTCCAGAATGCGCCAGAAGTTATTGCGCGGATTCGCATAGTGATGCCCCAGCTCCCCGGAGCGGAGACTGGGGTTGAAGCCGATGAAGACAATCTGCAGGCCGTGGTCCAGATGATCCGGCACTTCATTCATGGGAATTCCTCCTAATGGAACAGTTCTGATCTACGGCTCCTCCCGACGTGCAATACAAGCAGGCGGAACCGGCTCCGCCAGCCACACTTCATTACCCGCATAATAGAAGGTTACACCGTGCTGCGCAGCTTTAACCGTATCGACCGTCAGCAGCACCAGCTTGCCTCTGCGGCTCCCGGCCAAGCTGGCGAAATGAAGTCCTTCCGACAAATGCACATATTGCCGTCCCATTGGCTGAAGCCCCTCTTTCAGAATGGCCGGCAACGCATTTTGATGGGTTCCATGATACAGTACAAGCGGCGGTGTCCCCGGCTCATATTCAAGCTTGGCGTGACTGTGCCCATACCGTGCTTTAATGCGTTCTCCCTGGATGGCGAAGCGCTGCTTCTCACAATTGGCAACAACCTGACGGATGTCCGCCTCAGTGATCCCCGACCATCTTGGAGTCTTGCGGATAACATCCAGCAGATCCTCCAGCAGACAAGAACCGTCCTCAGGGTCCAGGATCAAGCCGTACGCCTCCGGGGTATGCCGGAGCAGCTTGGTCATAAATTTGCTGAGTGAAACCTCAGCAGCTTGATTCAACATTTATTGCACCTCAATTACATTCTCTTTTATATATTTTGATACTACAGCCGCGGATCGACCGGATCGGATTCGAGCGACAATGCGGCAAGTACGCATTCATGCACACGCTCCAGCGGCTCCTTGCGGATAAACCGCTCCACGGATTCGACGCTTAGCGCGCATTCCATAAGGGCGTGGCGCTCTTTTTTGCCGGTTTTGCGCTGCTTGAGCCGGGCCAGATTGTCCGGCAGCAGATAATCAATACCATAAATAATGTGCAAATATTTGCGGCCCCTGATCTTGATGGCTGGCTGTATCATTGATTTGCCGCTGCGGGCAATGAAGGTTTCCGGCTTGATGACGATGCCTTCATGCCCGTCCTCTGTCAGTTCCTCCCACCAGCGGATAACATCCGCATCGTCAGCCCCGCAGGTAATAACCCGGTATTCCGTCTCCATAAAAAGCGGCGACAGCTTTGCCAGCTCGCGTCCATGCTCCATATGCCAGAGATGAGTATGATCGAAGAAGGTCTGTCCGCTATGTGCCAGCGTATGAAACGGAGCGATCCGGACGCCATCAAGTCCGCTTGTATCCCAGCAATACTGCTGAAAAGCTTCGCGGAATATACGGGCGCTCTTCAGCTTGCCCTCCATCTCCTGTACCCAGCCCGACACATCGCGTCCGGCATTCCCGGCTTCGCGCAGCTTCTTCAGGAGATGCCCGCGGTCCAGCTCGGCGGCTTCGGCAACATGGGCATACTGGGTAGCGATCAGTTCACGCGCCTTCAGGTTCCACGGAATAATCTCTGCGTCAAGCAGCAGCAATTCCGTATTATAGCGGGTGAAATAATCTGCTCTATGCAGATCCGTATTCAGACGGGACAACACATTGCGTTCGGTCTCCTTATCGAAGAAGGCCCGGCCGGTACGGGTATAAATAGTGCCCAGCGTCGGACGGCCGACATAAGCTACGGCCGCCTGCTCGTCACGGAACAGCAACAGAGTCGCGCGGCTGCCCATATGCTTTTTCTCAGCGACCATTGTCTCGACACCCTGGGAACGGAAGTAGGCTATTGCTTCACGCGGGTGTTCAAGATAATCTTCATTCGCGGAAACCATCGGCGCCGGGCTCATGGTCGGCGGAATGTAGATAAGCTCCTCCATCGGAATGGTGTAGTGGGATACGCTGTCTATCGCTGCCTTCACAAATTCGCCGCGCACAGAAATTTCGCCATAGGTATCCGTCATGACGGAGTACCCTTCCACGAACTTGCGCAGGTTAGGCGGCGAGAATCGCCCCCGCTCCCAGCGGATCAGCGGACTGTCAGGGTCCTCAGCGTAGTCCTTGTATGCTTTGACACTGACAAACTGCTGTTCAGGGTAGCGGTAAGCTGTCAAGGAGCCTCCAAACACCGCACCCTGGTCTATGTTGATCGTGTTCTTTACCACTGTCGGGTAAGGTCTGGGATCATGCCCCCAGACGATAAGCTCTCCTGATTCGTGCCCTAAATACCATTCCTTGCGGACGGGAGCACCATTGTCGTCTATGCCGTCCGTATCGCCGTAGCGGCAGAAATCCTGTATCCGTTTCGACTGCTTGCCGATATATTCGTCACGGATTCCGGCATGGGCGACGACTACACGCCGCACCCCCTCGCGGCACAACACCAGATGGCTTGGCGCGGACAGCAGAAACTGCTTCAGTTCTTCTTTGAGTTCACTTGCCGCACCTTCACCCGCTTCACGGGCATACTGTGCCAGCTCGGCAGCTATGTTCTCATCGCCATGACTCAAAGTAACGTTGCGCCCGTTAAGATATCGGGCGATCTTCCAGCCGTGATTACTGTCGATCATGCGGGCAATTCCGGCAGCGCAGTGCTGTTTCCAGAATCGCATGGTGTCGAGCGATTTCGGGCCACGGCTCATCACATCACCGACGGAGATCAGAGTCCTGCCTTCAGGATGTCTGTACAGTCCGGCGCCATCCGGTGCGTAGCCCAGTTGTCCCAGCAATTCCAGCATTTCATCGTAACAGCCGTGAATATCGCCGACCACATCCACTCCAGCGCCAATCTCGGCCAGCAGTGCGTTCTTTTTCCGTATGAACTGTACGGTTTCCGTCTCCTTGAGCATATAAGTGAAGTCAAACCCTTCATCGCGCAGTCCACGCAGCGAACGTTTGAACTGGACAAATTGTTGCTTCACACGTTGTCTGCCGCGCGGCTGCTCCCGGCTTTTGTCGCGCTCAAGCAGTGTCTGCTCCGGCAGATCCAGAATCCAGGCGGCGCAGGGAAGATCATATTTTGCAGCCAAATCAATATATTTCCTGCGGTATTCAGGCTGCAGATGCGTGGCATCCACCACTGTCAGCTTGCCCAGCCGGCTGCGCATGGACACAACCGTATTCATCGCCTCAAAAGCCAAACTCGACAGCCTCTGGTAATCGCTATACAGAATGTCGGCTTCTTCCCGGGTGCGGCCCTTCCAGTCGATATACTCAACATCACCCACAAGTGTCCGGTAATCGTCCGAAGAAACGATCTCTGTCTGCAGCAGTGTACCTTCTTGTACAAGTCTGCGGAGCAGAGTGGTTTTGCCGCTGTTAGAAGGCCCGACGAGTACAATTATGCCTCCATGCGGAAAAGGGATCACCCGCTGCCCTTCTTGTCTGTCAGTCATTACAACAAATCCTCCTTCGTAAATATGGCCATCTGCGTCGGGTATCCATACTCCTGCGTGAACTCGCCAATGCCGCTTAGTTGGACGGAATACTTGTAGGCCGAGGTCCAGCGGGAACACCAGACGGCAAACGCCTCCCGGCTCCACTCAAAGCGGTGATCTCCATGCCGCATTTCCTCCTGATCCAACTCATATACTGCGTTGTATTCCTTGTTCGGTGTAGTAATAATCAACGTGCCCGGGGCATATTCGTGAAAAATGGTGTCCATCACCCGGCCAAGCCGGTATTCATCAATATGCTCGATAACCTCGCAGAGAATCATCACATCCTTGCTCCGCAGCGATTCATCGTAATAGAACAGCGATCCCGTCACTGGTTCAGGGGCTGTAACGCCAGGCCTTCCCACAAGCTTGGCAAATCGGTCCAGCGCCCGCATTTGCGCCGTGGCGGAGGGCTCCACCGCCTTGATCTCAGACACCCCCGGCACACTGCTTAATCTGACAGAAAGCTTCCCTTCCCCGGACCCAAAATCGACAATACTGCGTTTGGCCGCAAGTCCATCCACCACATCCGCAATTGCGGCATAACGCAGATCATTCAGCCTGACTTTGGGCGCTTCGGCGGCTTCCATTGCCGCAGTAGCCTCAGCTAGAGTAACAGGTTCCTCTTCAATTTCCTCCATCGGTGCGCTGTCCAGAGTCAGGCTCTCCTGCATATTGTCCTCCCGGGCCGTCAGCTCCTCATATTGCTTGATCGCACCGGCAAAACGCAGGGTCCGCTTCAGGATCAGTCCGCGCTGCGGATGGTTCTCCAGCCAGCCTTCCCCGTAGCGCCTGATCTTGTCTACCTCATCGTCGCTGATATAGTAATGCTTATAGTCATCCAGTGCAGGAATCAGCACGAATAGCTGCCGCAGCGCGGTCTGCAATGTCTGCTTGCCCTTTAGCCTTATGTACCGGACGGAGCTGCGGCTCTTTAGATCAAAGCTGTATTCCGCATCTCCCCGCTCCAACTGCACTTTATAGCCGAGAGCCGTGAACAGCTCCTCCAGAGACCGGTCCGGCAAATTAGACGCTACAGGCCCAAATTCCAGCTCCAAAGCAAGCGGCTGGTCAACCCATTGTAAATAGGCTTCTTTCGGTTTACCATTCAGCGCAGTACCCAGTGCAGAACGGATATAGGTACAAAACAGGCTGCTCACCACAAATTCACGGTCATTAATATACTGTGTGATATCAATGTGCGCGGAAGATGTACCTTTTACGAGTTCAATCGGATCGGGCGTGACATATATGACCGCTTCGGCCTCTTCCTCGGAGGAGGCGGTGAAGACGATGCGCACCCGGGCTTCTTTTTCCATGCGGTCATACAGGTTATTAGGATTCTTGGCCAGCAGGTGGGACAGCATGCCTGCACCCGCTCCAGTCGCTCTAATGTTCAAATGCATAGAGTCTATCTCTCCTTAACGTTACTTAATTGTCCCCTCACGAATTCCAGCGGCGATCTCCGCCCCATACCTCTATCAGCGCGGAGCGGAAAAGCTCATCCAGCGCTTCATCCGGTGAGCCGCTTCCCTGGTTAAACTGGGCGGCCACCGTTTCAAAATGGCTAATTCTCTGTTCCAGGTAACTGTTAATGATCTCAAGACGCGGCTCCAGGTTCAGCTCATCGCCTGACATTTTGCGGACCAGCAGCCTTTCGACCGTCTCTCTCAGCTCTGTGCCCTCCGGAATCAGGTCGGATACCAGCGTGGTGAATTCCAGCGGCGGCACCTCTTGATATTTCTCAATCCAGGCGCAGGCCAGCAGGGGCCGGAGGACGTAAAAGTACTTCTTGATCTTCACCTCGCTCCCCTGCAGATAAGTACGGTAGTTCCCCCGGGCCATATAGAGATAGTGATAGACACAGGATTTGGGCGAGAAGCCAAGCGGCGATAAGCTGCGGATACGCTCAGCCACTGTATAGTTCTCTTCATACCGGATCGGTGATTGCAGCCACTCCAGGAGCGGCGGATTAGATTTGCGGAACAGTTGAAGCCCTTTCTTCAGATCCCAGCCGTTGATATCCAGCATGTCGCTGATCGGCCGCTCGATAACATCCCTCTGCTCGAAGATCGACAGATAAGCTTCCGGGCGGCGCACGAGCAGGAACCGGACATCATAGTCACTGTCTTTGGACGGAAATCCCCAGGCCCGGCTGCCGGATTCGCAGGCATAGAGGATACGGACATTCTCCTCCGATTCAATGGCACGGAGCTGGCGCCTTATTGATTCGTGTATTTCAGTCATAGGATAATTCCCCTTTCTTAGCTAAAAAGAATACAAAAAGGCCATGGACTCCATCGTCCATGGCCAGGTTGCCGCCTAATGCAAATTCAGGCATATTATTGCCGGTACACAACATTGCTTGCTGCCGGAAATAAACGAGCCGCTGCAGAGGCTGACCTGCCGAACGAGGCGGACAGATGGAATCGAAGCATGTAGACATTATTCGAGCGTAGATTATTTCCTTGTTCCATCATCTGTCCTGACCTCCTTCATTTAATTTCCAAAAGCATAAGCCACTATTCCAGGTTCTGTCAACCTGTATCTTTCATTAAGGCGATTCCCTCCACGCTACGGAAGCAGCGATTTCAGCGCTGGCGGCATGTCCTGCTCAGGAAGAGAAATATAATTTATGTCTCCATCTTTGTACTCCACCTTAACTACATAAGCTCCGTTTTTCCCCGTATAATCACGCTGGCATTTCAGAATTTCCGCAATCCGCGCCATGTCCCGGGTAACCACTGAACGGTTGTCGCTGCGGGCCAGAGATATATGCTTTTCCAGGTTATAGACGTCCTCAGGGGGAAGCTTGCCCCTGTAATCATCCTTGAACATTTCGGCAGATTTAACATCCTCGGGACGGGTCCCCACCTTGTCTGCATAACCTTTTTGCTCCAGCCAGTTCCCCAGCTCCTTATAAGAGGGCAGCCAACTGTAGCTGTGAATGTAGTACACGCTCCCTTGCCTGGTCTCCTCCGGTGTGAGGACCGGCTGGATATTCGCGCGCGACAATTGACCGCCAGTCTGATCGTCATAGGACATGCCCAGAATTTCTTTTACCAGAATAGCTTTGAATTCCTGTACATCCTCCGGCTCCGTAATGCTTACCGTCCGATTCCGGCTTGCCAATCTGAAGCTTTCAAGTCCCTTATCCAGCCCCTGAAGATTATACTCTCTACGCTTGAAATCCCGATTCTCCATGACAGTCTTCAGTTCAGGCTCGAACCCTTGACCGGGGATTACGTACTCACGCACCAGCTTCCGCCCATTCTCCAGTTGATAAACTAAAGTGAACGTTTTGCTGATTGGATAGCGGCCGGACGAAGACTGAGTCTTCTCCGGACGTGCAATGACAAGCGCCTGATGCAGCTTACGTACCGCCTCAATGTAGGATTTATCCTTTGAAAAGATATCATCTTCAGCCACGGGAAACGAATTATCTTTAAACATCCGGAAGTTGCTTCCCGCATACACACTGCTGATGCGATCACCGGACGGAACACGGCTCTCATAACCTGTGAGCCCCGACACCGGAATGTAGACCAGCAGACCCAGAAGTATTCCGTACACGGCAAATTCCAGTGGCGTCTTGCGGGTTATAATCTGCCAGGTTTTGCGGATGATCATCTCCGCTGCGATATAGCCTAACAGCGCCCCGGCAATGTGGCTGCAAATGATCCAGCCAAGCTGATGAGGCTTTACCGAGGAAAAATAAGTTCCCGACAGCAGCATGGCGCAGAGCATAACCCCTGCTTTGAACAGCGGGTTGAAATAGGTGAAGGCAATCGCCTGTCCTGCCTTTTCACTTTGACGTTTGCGGTACAGCACAAAGGATAATGCCAGAAAGACCGCGGATAAACCGGCGTAAATCCATAGCTCTCCCCTGCTGTAAGGATTAACCGAAACATTCATCAACCGCAGCAGCGGCGACCAGCCTTCCAAGCGGTTGCTTATCACATACCAATCAGGGTATCCGTAGAGGTACGTGCTGAAGTGCTGATTAACAACCTGCAGCAGAACAGCAGGCAGAATTAAGAGAATATAGATAACAATTCCCTGAAGAATTGTTTGTCCCGTACATATGCCGACAAACACACTGAAAACAAATAAAAACAACGTAAGAATACTAACGATAAGTCCCCATTGCCAAATATCTGCTCCCGGGTAGATATACATATTGCCGCTAAGCGGCGTTACGATTGCGGTAACCCCCGCCGTTAGCCAGACCGGAATCAGCAGCAGGCCGATACCGCTCGCCATATGGGCTGTAAGTAAATGCTCCCGGCGGAGCGGAAGACTGTGCCACAGATCCGAGGGCATTTTGGACTGTAAATAACGGAACAGGAACAGCCCGGCAGCAACCGGAAGCGAGATGATGAACAGTGCCTGAATGCTCCCGCCAACACGGAACAGATTCTCGATTTTTTGAGGCTGCGCACCGGGATAGCTGTTGTTCATAAATAGCTGCAGCGGTAGCGAGAACAAGAGCCCCAGTGTATATATGATTCCAATCCAGCCGTGCTGGCGCACATTCTGGCGGATAATGCCGCTGTTAAAGAAGAATCGGCTGCGCATCATATCCGGCATCCCCCATTTCATAAATAAAGATTTCCTCCAGCGTCAAGGGAAGCAGATCAAATACATACGGCTCGTAGACATGAAAAGCTTGCGAAATCCGCTCGCGGTCACCTTTTACGATATACAGATTCACGCTCCCCCGCTGCTCCTGATGCAGAATCTGCAGCTTCGCTGTCAAGGCTGACGCATGCCGTTCATCCCGGAAGGCCACCTGAATTTTGTGCGTGTCCGCCTTCAGATCATCCAGATCCTTCTCCACCAGCATCCGGCCGCCATGCATTATTCCGACATGATCGCACAGATCCTCAATCTCCCGCAGGTTATGTGAGGAAATAAGTACGGTAAGCCCACGCTCCGCCACCTCCTGGAACAGCAGGTTTTTGATCTGCTTCCGCATGACCGGATCAAGCCCGTCAATCGGCTCATCCATAATAAGCACATCCGGCGTACAACTGAGCGCAAGCCAGAAGGCCGCCTGGCGCTGCATCCCTTTGGAGAAACGGCTCAGCTTGCGGCCTCTATCCAGCCGAAATATTGCCCCCAGCTCCTCGAAGCGTTTCCCGCTCCAGCCCGGATACATCGAACGATAGAAGGCCGCCATACTTTTGAGGGTCGCCTGCGGAAAGAAGTAAGGACTGTCAGGCATGAAGATAAGCCTCATCTTCACCGAAGGACTCTCGAAAACAGTCTCTCCGCCAACCTTCACCGTTCCTTCTTCGGGCCGGTAAATGCCGGCGAGTGTCTTCAGCAGTGTTGTTTTCCCTGCGCCGTTTGAGCCCAGCAGGCCGTAAATGGCCCCTTTATGTACCGTGAGGGACAGGCTGTCTACAGCCTTCTCGCCCTGAAAGCTTTTGCTGACTCCGCGAATTTCAATCATGGTTTCGCCCCTTTCTCTCGCTGCTCCAGTACCTGACGGTACAGTGCGCCTATTTCGCTCTCGGTAAATCCAAGGTACACCGCTTCGGCCATCAGGCGCAGCAGTTCCTCACGAAGCTCCGCTCTTTGACTCTCACTCTGCCCCTGCTGAAGTGAAGCCACAAAGCTCCCCTTGCCCTGCAAGGAATAAATATAACCTTCCCGCTCCAGCTCCCGGTAGGCTTTCTGGATCGTATTAGGGTTCACTGTAAGCTGAGAGGATAAGATTCTTACTGACGGAAGCTGCTCATCGGCTACCAAAATCCCGTGCATAATCAGCTCCTTGACCTTATCGGTCAACTGCTCGTAAATCGGCTTGCGGCTGCGGACATCCAATTCGAACATGACCGTCCTCCTTTCCCGTGCTGCATTCAGACGATGACGATATTGACTGAATATTTCATATAAGTGTATTAATTGTACTACTATTATTAATACAGTTTGAAATTGATGTCAATGCAAAAAGCGGTCCTCGCAGGACCGCTTGAGCATCATTTATATAGCCGCTTCCCTTCCTCTGCGGACTTGCAGCGGCAAGAATACGCCTCACCTATGAGGCTTCGCCTCGATAGACCTCTGTTACTGCTCCAGCGCAGCAGGCTCGGCAAGCACCTCCGATTTTTGCGGTTTTGGGCGTTTGTCGCTTAAGAGCGCGAACAGCAAGCCCGGAAGCAGCAGCAGACTGGCAAAAACAAAGGTACGGCTGAACGCCTGCACCGCTGTCTCCCGCATACCGCCTCCCGCCCCCGACAGCACCAGCTTCGCTTCGCGGTACTGGTTGCCGCTGTCTGCCGCAAAAGCCTTCTGCTCCGCAGGCGGCAGCTTGGCGGCGGCAAGCTCCACCGCATGAACCACAGCGGCGGCGGTGTCCGCTCCCCCGGCTCCTCCAGCGCTTCCACCCGCTGATGAACCCGCTCCCTTGCCGAGCGAGCCTACGGCTTCGGCAAGGACATTTTTGACGAACGGCTGCAGCACCGTATCCTCCTGAATGGCCTGGGCCGCACGCTGATTCGCCTTGTGCAGCTCGCTGTCCGTGTTGTGCTGCAGCACGGTCACGATGATAGCCACCCCGATGACACTTCCGAGCGCCTTAGCCATATTTGTGACCCCTGAAGAGATGCCCACTTTGTCCTCCGGCACATTGCGGACGGCAGAAGACATCACCGGAGCCATCGTAAGTCCCACGCCGACACCGGCCACAAACAGACGAATCACCACTTCGCTAACCGCCGAGTCAGCATGCAGTCCGCTCAGGGTATACATCGCTCCTCCCGTCACTAGAATGCCGGCGGCGGCGAACAGGTGGCTGCCATATTTTGCTGAGAGCGGCCCGGAAATCGCCGAGCTTATAATCGAGCCTACCGCAACCATCGAGAGCACAAGCCCAGCCTTAAGCTCGGTCATCCCCATCATCCGCGTCAGGAAAAAGGAGGTCAGCAGCGAGAGATTCATCAGTGCCGCGCCGACGAACAGCAAGGTCAGGGAAGCGCCGTTAAATGTCCGTATCCGCAGCAGCGACAGGGGCAGCATCGGTTCTTTTCCTTTCCACTGTGTCAGGAAGAACACTGCCAGCAGCACCAGACCTGTGCCCAGCAGCGCGAGCACAACCCCCGAATTCCAGCCATAGTCCTGCACCTTAATCAGCGCATATGTAATACAGAACATAGCGCCGGTGATTCCAAGTGTTCCGCCGTAATCAATCGACCTGCCTGCCGAGTTGTCCCGGGATTCCTTGATGAAAATGGCCGTTAGCACAATACTAAGCACACCAAGCGGCACATTGACAAAAAAGATCCACTCCCAGCTCAGCTTCTGCGTAATAATCCCGCCCAAAGCGGGACCGCTCGCTGCCGCCACACCCGACACGGCTCCCCATATGCCGATGATCAGGCCATGCATTTCTTTTGGAAAGGTGGTTGTAGTCAGCGGGATTGTAACAGGAACAATGATTGCTCCCGCGAGGCCCTGAATCACCCGCAGCAGGATCAGCACCCCAAGTGAGGTAGCAAACCCGGCCAGCAGCGAGGTTAAGGTAAACAAAGCAACACCGATTATGAATACCTTCTTGCGGCCAAACTGATCCGCCAGCCGTGAAGCCGTCAGAATAAATACGGCAAACGCCAGGTTATACCCGTTCATCACCCATGAAATTTGCGACACACTTCCGCCGAAATGGCGTGTCATTTCCGGCAGAGCGATATTAATAATCGTCGTATCCAGCAGCGCCATGAAAAACCCCAATACAATTGCCGTAAAAGATAAAGCTCTGCGTGTTCTAATACTCATCTCTCTCACTCCTCCAAATATGAACTATAGTTCACGTTTAGATTATATGAACTAAAGTTCATATTTGTCAATGAAAATAATTGAACTTTAGTTCATGTTTTGTTGACAGCCCCAAGCCGCTCCTCTACAATCGGTAATACAAGGGGGAGCTTCGGACATGAGTGACATTGGAGACAAGATCAGAACACCAAGGCAGGACCGCAGCATCAAAACCAAAGAAGCCATCGTGCATGCAGCCATGAAGCTGTTCTCAGACAAAGGCTTCCATCAGACCAATACCAAGCAAATCGCGGCTGCCGCCGGGGTATCGACCGGCAGCTTCTACTCCTATTTTGCCGATAAAAGAGCCGTATTCATTGACGTTCTTCATGTCTACGGCGAACAGCTTCTGGCCCGGATCGACGCTTCGATGTCAGAGTTCGACTTCAAAACGCTCGACCCGGCCGAGTTGATAAGCCATCTGGTAGACAGCCTGCTGCTCTCCCATAAAGATTTCGTCGGCTACCAAAATGATCTGACCATGATGTACCATAGCGATGAAGAGATCAAACAACTGATGGATGCACAGTATGAGGTGGGCCGGCGCAGAACCCTGCAGTATCTGCAGATGGGACAGGATGAGCTTAAAACCGAAGACCTGGAGGCTGCCTCCATTATCGTATTCGAATCTATGAGCACCATCGTTGACGTTATCTCCTTCTCCCCGCAGAGGATCTCCACCGAGCGGCTGAAGTCGGAGCTGGTCAATATGATCATCAATTATTTGTACAAGTGATAGCGCGAACTGCTTCTGGTTAGCATAAAAAGCGGCCGGCATGGCCGGGAGGGCGTAGTCCGGCATAGGGGGACTGTGTTGAGGCTGTGCGGGGGCTGCGTTGAGGCTGTGCGGGGGCTGCGTTGAGGCTGTGCGGGGGCTGCGTTGGGGCTGCGCGGGGGCTGCGTTGAGGCTGTGCGGGGGCTGCGTCGTGTGCGCGGGGCTGCGTTGGGCTGCGCCGGGGTGAGTGGGCTGCGTTTGCGGGGCGCGGAAATAACGGCAGTTTTGCCGTTGTTTTGGCTGATCCCAGGCCGAGCCGTGGAATTAACGGCATTCCTGCCGTTGTTCCCTCCAGCCCCGCCCATAGTACGCCTAACAACGGCAGTTTTGCCGTTGTTTTGGCTGATCCCAGGCCGAGCCGTGGAATTAACGGCATTCCTGCCGTTGTTCCCTCCAGCCCCGCCCATAGTACGCCTAACAACGGCAGTTTTGCCGTTGTTTTGGCCGATCTCACGTCGAGGCGTAGAATTAACGGCATTCCTGCCGTTGTTCCCTCCAGCCCCGCCCATAGTACGCCTAACAACGGCAGTTTTGCCGTTGTTTTGACCGATCCCGGGCACTGCCGTGGAATTAACGGCAGTTTTGCCGTTGTTCCCACCAGTATCGTACATAGTGCACCTAACAACGGCAGTTTTGCCGTTGTTTTGGCCGATCCCGCGTCGAGGCGCGGAATTAACGGCAGTTCTGCCGTTGTTCCCTTCAACATCACCCATAGTGCGCCTAACAACGGCATTTTTTTGTTTTATCTAGGTCAAATTTAAGATTTTAAGCATGAATTAGCTAAAACAAAAAAATCCCATCAACTAGTTAAGAAATTCTTTAGTCTAAAAACTTAGAAGCGGTTTCAATTATTTTTGCTGCTAACTCTGAGAGTTGGGAGTGCTCATTGTTGGAAAGGATCTCTGTTAGGCCATGAATTTTAAGTATAATTTCTCCGCCGACCTCATCGGTAATTTGTCGGCCAGTGAGTGTCAGTCTAACGTTAAACCTGCGGCGGTCTTCTAGCGAGGGAACACGCTCGACTAATCCCCGACGCTCTGCACGGTCAATGAGTCCGGTAATACTGGATTTATCTAGTTCCAAATGCTGGGCAAGCTGCTGCATACTCGGTTCGCGGTCGCGCAGGATGCCCAACAGACGTATTTGAATAAGGGAGAGCTCGTAAGGAGCTCCGGCATTAGCTAGCACTGACTGAATCATATAAGAAAATTGTATTAAGTTATCCGCCATTGATATATCAGTATTCATTCAAACTCGCTCCAGACTAAATAGTATTGAAACAAACATAAATCAGCGTGATCGGAACTGACATCGTTTATTTTCTATATCATTATAACATAAATCTTGACTTAGTTTGTAATACAAACTATATTGTTTGTATCACAAACAAATTTAACGCGAAAACGCGAATGGAGGATATTTTATGCATGCAGCAGTTGTACGTTCATTTGATACTGTACCAAAATGTGAAAGTGTCGAAATCCCGCAACCAACTGGTGAGCATGAGGAGCTAATTACTGTTCTAGCTGCAGGGCTTCATCCCCGCGTTCGCTCTCAAGCGGACGGTTCCCACTATACCAGTACAGGCGAATTACCATTGATTCCCGGTATTGATGGCGTCGGTAGATTACCAAACGGTAGCTTGGTATACTTCGCGGTCCCAGAAACAGCTTTTGGCTCAATGGCTGAAAAGACTGTAATCGACCTACGCCACAGTTTACCTATACCTGAAGGAGCTGATCCGATACAGATTGCTGCGGCAATGAATCCGGCAATGTCTTCTTGGGTGGCTCTGCGTCGCAGAATCAATTTCCAACCAGGACAACAGGTACTTGTGTTGGGCGCAACCGGCAATTCCGGGCAGATGGCAGTTCGCATTGCCAAGTTGCTTGGTGCGAGCCGAGTCATTGGTGCGGGTCGCGATCCGCAGCGTCTGAACGAACTTTACGCTCTGGGAGCAGATGAGATCGTATCGCTGAATGGAGACCCAAAAGAAGCTGCTGATCGAGTCGCTGAGGTAGCCTCCGAAGTTGACGTAGTAATTGATTACCTATGGGGGAAGACTGCGGAACTAGTTATCCCTTCGCTGCTTACAAGCGCTCTGATCGAAGTCGCGCGCTATACTGGATCGAAATTGGTTCCATGGCTGGTTCTTTAGCTGCTATTCCTTCCGCTGCGCTCCGTTCAGCAAATCTTCACCTGATAGGTAGCGGACAAGGATCGGCCACTCCTGCTGGATACTTGGCTGAATTTCCCACACTTATTGAAGCTATAGCAAACGGTCAACTGGGTATAACAGTAAAAACCGTTCCACTTCTTCAAGTCGAACAGGCGTGGACTGCCCAGACTGATCCATCGCAGCGAATTGTATTAGTACCGACGGTAGATTGAGTTAAATGTCGTAACCCTTCAGGGTATAGTACTCCTTGAACAAGACATGCAGCATAACCGCTTAGACAGAGTATTTAGATTATAGTAGACACAAAGACTCAAGAATTCCCTCTGCTGAGTCCACAAAAAAAGCTGAGAAAACGAATCTAAAAAATAGTGATTCGCTTCTCAGCTTGCTTTTATAAATAGAATTGAGATGACTAACCTATCTGGTAAGAAAACCCCTTTCTGTTCGGTTTAGTGAATTGGGCATTTGGGCTCGTGCGTTTTAAAGCCCAGTTTCACCATTGAATTTTAAAAGTAAATGAGCCTTTCCCTTTAGCTAAATTGAATTGAATGCAACTCTAGATTTTTTGATTTATCGAATTCCAACTTGATTTCATACTTTCCAGAAGGACCACTGAAGGTAGAAGTCACAATAATTCCTTCACTCACAATTACATGCCCGCTCTCTTTTATTCCTCCATCTAAATAAATCTTTATTTCTCCGCTACCTTTAGCTGATAATGTAAGGTCTGTCTGCAACGCTACACCTTCGCTATCATCCAGAGCACAGAAATAAAGATAGTACTTACCATCCCTATAGATTGCATCCGGTGCATATAGTAGATCCTGCGATAAATTTCCAAAATCATGTACATTCTTCAAATCAGAATCTTTACTATCCTTCTTATTTATACGTTTCTGTCTACTTCGCTGCATAAATGGGGTCGGATTGTCCCAATCCCAGTCAACCTTCGGATATTTCACTTTATCATTGTCCAACAGCCAATCGAATACTACTCTATACTCCTTGCTGCAAAAAGTATTGTCATCGAATTGATCCCAGCTTCCGTACACGTATACTCTCCCGTCAGGCATAACATGTGCTTCTGGATCGGGTATGCAGATGGGGGAAACCACTCAATGGTCGGCTTATTACCATCGCTAAAGACCGTATAAAGAATAAAGCCAGCCGTCGGCACCCCCCCCTATTGTAGACGCCTTCTATGGCCTCCTTGTATGCCTTAAAAAGCAACAAGAGATAAACCGTCGGATATGTGGTGATTCATACTGTACTGATTATCTGGACTATCTTAACGTTAATGAGATGGGACATCTTATAAAACCTAACTATATTTCACAGCATTTTGCCCTTGTACTTAAGAAAAATAATTTACGGCATATTCGATTTCACGATCTTCGGCACCCATATGTCAAGCCCAGGCTAAAATATAATTTATTTTTTTAGCCTACAAACGGTCGCGATATAGACAGTCGATTCAATAGCAGTATTAAAAGACTGATCAAGGCCTCCATACAGTAACAGGTTTTTTATTATTTCACCTGTCTACTATATGGGGAGCATATCAGAAGGCCTTGAAGCTTACTCTTTTTTATACAAATACAAATCATATTCCCCACAGGATGCCCCGGTGATGATCAAACGTCAGCGGTGGTCTTTCCAGAAGTTCAGCGGCTGAAGATCCTTCGTAATGATTTCGAAAGTGTAGCCCTCTTTCTTCAGCGACTCAAGGAGGCGTGGAAGAACTTTGAGGGTGGCTTTCTGATCATGCATCAGAACAACCGGGTTGGTTTTGGATTTTTGCAGCCCGTGCACCTGGTTCATTACCGTGTTATAGATTTTGGCACTGTTCTCCTTGTACTTCCAGTCATCCGAGTCCACATTCCAGTCCCACAGATGGTAGCCCTGGACCAGCACCTTGTCTCTGAAGCTCTTGGTAAAATAAGGCTTGCTGCCGTAAGGCGGACGGATCAGCGTTGTGCCTGTGCCGGCAATCTTTTGCAGCACTGCGTTATCTCCGCTCATTTCCGCCAGTGCGGCGGATGGGGAAGCATAAAATTTGTCTTTGCGGTGCGTCATGCCGTGGAGCCCCAGTCCGTTCCCCTCTTTTACAATACGCTTCACCTCAGCAGGGTAACGGTTCATATTGGGTCCGAGCATGAAGAATGTAGCTTTCACCCCATACTTGTCCAGAATGTCCAGCAGCTCCGAGGTCGTCGCGGAAGGCCCGTCATCAAAGGTCATATACAGGGTCTTGCCCGGCTTGCCGGCAGGTGTCTGCGAAGGTTTCGCCGGAGTGGTCGACGGATGCAGTTCACTCTTATATTGGCTCAGGAACGCCGCATCATCCAGCGCCGCCGAAGCATCCCGGACTCTCAGTAAATATTTATCAGGCTCAAAGGATATGATATACCCAAGGTAGGCGCTGATCTTGAGTTGAACCATCAAGGTACCATTCTTCACAAACGTGTTCATCGGCGCGGTAGTTCTATCTTGAAGCTGAGCACCGCCATTACCCTTGAGCAGCAGCAGCTTGCGCCCTCCGCCGTCCACCTGAATTCCGTCAGGAAGGCCGGTAATCGTCCATTTCAATTCTGCTGCCAAAGCGCGGAGCGGGACATAATAGCTGCCTTTTACGGAAACGGCTGTAATGCCGCTCAGTTTATCGTTCACCCCAAGCTTCAGTTCAGCGTTCGCGCCTGTAGCGCTTGCCGTCGTCTGCACGACACCAAGACATAGTAAAAATGAAAAGAATAACAGCATTGCTTTTTTAATAGTCACCAGTTGCAGTCTCCAATCTATGTATATTTATCTATTACTTTATCATAGATTCATATAGCGTTATTTGAGAGATTGTAACCAGATGCAGAAAAAACTGTAACACTTTCATTGTGATAAATGACATATCGCATTCTTTTTCAGAAAGAAATCGAAAATGGTTGAACGCTGTCGCATCAAGAAAAAATCACCAAAACAGCGCTGTTTTCACTTAAATTATATGTGACGAAAATAGTAACTTTTATGAAATTGTGAACAAAATTTGAACTTCCTTAAAATAACCTTAAGACGCACCGTTACAGTGATCTTTATCATACATAAAGATATTTGTAACAATTTGATCACATATATTTAACTAAATGGACATTTTTGAGGACGATTGTAGCTTTTTATCCAGAATATGTATTTTGCATTATGGGTAAGTAGTTCTTACTATAGATACAGGTTAATGTTTGCCCGCAATGTTCGGCGAATGACAAGAACTATTGAAGGAAGGAGTTCTATATGACAAAAAAGGGACCGTTATACGCTTTGTTTCTCAGCCTTATCCTCCTCCTGCCGGGATGCAGTTCACTCACCGTTCTGAATCCGAAGGGGCCTTCTGCACGAACTTTATCTGACACCATCATCCTTTCTATTATAGTGATGCTCGGTGTTCTGGCAGTTGTCTACATCTTATATATCTTCGTGCTGGTGAAGTACCGGGCCAAGAAAAGCAATGAAGGTTACATTCCTGAGCATGAGGAGGGCAACAAGGTACTCGAAGCGATCTGGATTATCATCCCGATCATTATCGTAGCCTTCCTGTCCGTCGTAACCGTTAAGACAACCAATGCCGTCGAGAATGTCGCTGCAGAATACAAAGATCAGAAGCCTCTGGTCATCTACGCAGCCTCTTCCAACTGGAAATGGCATTTCAGCTACCCGGAGGAAGGCATTGAAACCGTGAACTACCTCAATATCCCCGTGCACCGGGCGGTAGAGTTCCGGATGTATTCTTTTGGCCCCATCACCAGTCTGTGGATTCCGCAGCTCGCCGGTCAAAAGTACGCCATGAGCGACATGCTCACAACGCTCCACCTTTCCGCTGATACGGAAGGCTCATATCTCGGCAAAAATGCCAATTTCAACGGCAAGGGCTTTGCCCAAATGGAGTTTGAAACTCTCGTCATGAGCAGCAAGGATTACGACAAATGGGTGAAAGAGGTTAAAGAAACCGCTCCCATACTGACGGAGAAGGAATTCAAGGGCCTGCTTGCCGCCGATTTTATCGGACGTAAAACCTATTCCTCCACCCATCTGGAGTTCAGTCCTCCTCCCGGAGACCACGGCCAGCATATGAGCGGCGACGGCAAAGAGATGGATATGGGCAACGGCAGTATGGAGCATCAGGACAACAAGGACATCCACCCTTCACCGGCAACGACTGAGGAAACCGAGTTCAACACTAAAACGGACCCGGAACTGGAGCAGCCTGTGCCTAGCTCACCCGTAGACGAACATACGCACAAATAGCAGCTTGTAATAACCCGCTCGATGAAACAACCTGAAAGGAGCCACCCTAATGGATTTAGAAAAATTTAAGGTTCCAGGCGAACCCTTAATCTATGGAGCCATGGCCAGTATCGCACTTGCTACCATAGGGATAATCGTCGGGCTAACCTATTTTAAAAAATGGGGCTACCTCTGGCGCGAATGGCTGACCACGGTTGACCATAAGAAAATCGGCGTCATGTATATCCTGGCCGCGCTGCTCATGCTGTTCCGCGGCGGTGTCGACGCAATGATGATGCGTCTGCAAACGGCAGCGCCGGAAATGAAATTCCTCAACGCGCAGCATTACAATGAGGTATTCACCACTCACGGCCTGATCATGATTCTCTTCATGGCTATGCCGTTTATCATCGGTCTGATGAACGTTATCGTACCGCTGCAGATCGGCGCAAGGGACGTGGCTTTCCCCCGCCTCAACGCCGTCAGCTTCTGGCTCTTCTTCTTCGGGGCCATGCTGCTGAACATTTCCTTCGTCATCGGAGGATCGCCGGATGCCGGTTGGTCGGCTTATTTCCCGCTGGCGGGTCTGGAGTTCAGTCCTACGGTCGGTAACAACTACTACTCTCTGGCGCTGCAGATTTCCGGTATCGGGACTCTGATCACAGGCGTCAACTTTATCGTAACGATTCTCAAAATGCGCGCACCAGGCATGAAGCTGATGAAGATGCCGATGTTCACCTGGTCCGTGCTGATTACCAACATCATTATCGTCTTCGCCTTCCCGGTGCTGACCGTGGCGCTGGCGCTGATGATGTTCGACCGCCTGTTCGGCTCACAGTTCTTCACGATGGCGAACGGCGGGATGGATATGCTCTGGGCCAACCTGTTCTGGGTATGGGGCCATCCGGAGGTCTATATCGTTATTTTGCCGGCCTTCGGTATTTATAGCGAAATTATCGCCACCTTCTCCAAAAAGAACTTGTACGGCTATAAATCAATGGTATTCAGTATGGTGATTATCTCGCTCTTGTCCTTCCTGGTATGGGCTCACCATTTCTACACAATGGGTCAAGGCGCGATGGTCAACAGCTTCTTCTCGATTACCACAATGGCTATTGCCGTACCGACAGGGGTTAAAATATTCAACTGGCTGTTCACCCTGCGCAAAGGGCGGATCACCTTTACTACACCGATGCTCTACACGCTGGCCTTTATCCCGATCTTCACCATCGGCGGGGTTACCGGCGTCATGCTGGCAATGGCCAGTGCCGACTACCAGTACCACAACACCATGTTCCTGGTCGCGCATTTCCACTACGTGCTGATTCCGGGCGCCGTCTTCGCGGTTATTGCCGGGTTCCATTACTGGTTCCCGAAAGTATTCGGCTTCCGCCTGAACGAACGGCTGGGCAAGCATTCCTTCTGGTGGATCGTGATTTCCTTTAACGTCACCTTCTTCCCGCTGTTCTTCCTCGGTCTGATGGGGATGACCCGGCGGATGTACACCTATTCCAAGGAAACAGGCTTCGGTCCGCTCAATATGCTGAGCTTCGTAGGCGCGGTGGGTCTGGCTATCGGCTTCCTGCTTCTGGTCTACAACATCTACTGGAGCACACGCTACATGCCGAGAGACACTACCAGCGATCCTTGGGATGGACGCACACTGGAATGGGCTACGCATAGTCCGATGCCGGTCTATAACTTCGCGGTTGTGCCGAAGGTTCAGACGCTGGATGCCTTCTGGGCTGCCAAGCAGAACAAGAACATGCCGCTGTTCGAGGATAAAATCACCAAGATTCACATGCCAAGCAATACCGGCAAACCGTTCATCCTGGGTGTTATCTTCTTCTTCCTCGGCTTCTTCCTGGTCTTCAGCATGTGGATTCCTGCGATTGTCGCTGGAGCCGGTGTGCTGATTATGCTGGCTGCCATGTCCTTTGACCGGGATCACGGCTACTATATTTCCGCTGAAGAGGTTATGGCTACAGAAAAGAAACTAATGCGGGGTGAGACTGTATGAAAATAGATGCGTCTAAGCCGCTGGAATACTCTACAGAAGAGAACAGCAACAAAATTTTCGGGTTTTGGGTGTTTCTCGGCGCTGAAATTCCGTTGTTCGCCACCTTGTTCACCGTATATTTTGTAATGGTGAACCGTTTTGCCAGCGGCCCTAGCGGGAGCGAGCTGTTCGAAATCGGCCCGGTGCTGATCGAAACCTTCCTGCTCCTGACCAGCTCGTTCACAATTGGTCTTGCCGTTCATGCCATGCGTCTTGGCTATAAGAAAGCGATGATGGTCTTCATGGCCCTCACGCTGCTGATGGGTCTGGGCTTTATCGGGATTGAAATCACGGAGTTCTTCACCTATGTGCATGAAGGCGCGACGCTGCAGACCAGCGGCTTCCTCTCCAGCCTCTTCGTCCTGCTGGGCACGCACGGCGCTCACGTCAGCTTCGGCTTCCTGTGGGGAACGGCCATTATGATTCAATTGTGGCGTCAAGGCATTAATCCCGCTACCGCCAACAAGACATTTATCTTCTCACTGTTCTGGCATTTCCTGGACGTTGTCTGGATCTTTATCTTCAGCTTCGTCTACCTGAAAGGACTGATGTGACATGATGAAGCAACTGTTTCCAATTCGCCATGTGATGGGTTATCTGGCCTCTCTGGTCCTTTCTGCCGCAGCGTTAATCGTGATCTATGGTGATCTGTCCAAGGGCGCCAATATGGCCATATTGCTGGTCACAGCTATTATCCAAGCTTCCCTGCAGTTGTTCGTGTTCATGCATATCGGGGAATCGGCGGATAACAAAAAAGAGCTGTACATTAATATCGCCTACGCCTTGTTTGTCGGTCTGGTTACCATTTTCGGCACCTTGTACATCTTCGTATGGGGCTGGTACGCTTAAGAAACGGATGAACTGCATACTTCGGATTTGCATGATAAGCGGTCCTCTCCGGGTTAATGCCGGGGCGGGCCGCTTTTTTGCGTGCCCATGATTTTCAACAAACCTTCAGCGCACCTTCAACAAACCTTCAGCGCAATCTCATATAGCTTTCAGTTAGCGGTCCTACAATATAGACATGCAGCAGCACAGAGCAACATGCTCTACATAAGCAGGATCAATCTTACTTGAAAAGGATGGGATAACCATGGGCAAAAGAAACGCAATGAAGGGTTTTGTAGCCGGCGTTGCCGTAACCGCTTCGGTAGCAATGTCCGTCTCAGCTTATGCCGACTCGATTCAAAAACAAATCGCCGTCACCTATGACAACATTATTGTGAAGCTGAACGGGCAGGAAGCCGCGCTTAAGGACGCTACCGGCGCAACGGTAAAGCCATTTATCTATAATGGCACTGTCTATCTCCCGGCAAGAGCCATCTCGGAAGCGGTCGGCCTGACGGCAAACTACGACAAAACCACAAAGACGGTCAGCCTGACATCAACGGACAGCACCTCTGGTGCAGCGGGGACAGCAGGGACTGCAAGTGCGGGTGATGGAAAAACAGGTACACCGCCTGAGGGCACGCCGCCAACCGGAACCCCTCCTGAAGGAACTGGCGGCGGTACGGGCAGCACCGTGGACGCCAGCACACTCGGCAGCGCTACCTACTCGCTAAGCGGCGGCACAGCCAGCAAAACGCTGGAGACTTTTACCGCAACTGCAGCCGATGCTTCGGCAGTCAAAGTTACGAATGGCGGCGTGCTTACGCTCACCGGCGTAACGCTTGGCAAAACCGGCGCTACCTCCTCCGAGGACAACAGCAACTTCTATGGCCTTAATGCCGCTTTGGCAGCGACAGCAGGCAGCACAGTAACGCTGAAGGATTCAACGGTTACGACTGACGCGGACGGTGCCAATGCCGTTTTTGCCACCGGCGCAGGCTCGACCATTAATGTATCCGGCGTTACGATCAACACCACCGCCAATTCCTCACGCGGCTTGGATGCCACCTACACAGGCACTGTGAACGCGACCAATGTTAATATCACAACGGCAGGCACCCATTCGGCCAGCATCGCTACAGACCGTGGCAACGGAACTGTAAATGTCAGCGGGGGCACAATGAATACCTCCGGTACCGATTCGCCGGGAATCTACTCGACAGGAAGTATTAACGTCATTGGAGCTACCCTTACCGCAAGCGGCTCCGAAGCTGCCGTGATTGAAGGCAAAAACTCCATCACCTTGAACAACACCTACCTGTCCGGCGCCGCAAAAAGCGGTGTGATGCTCTACCAGAGCTTCTCCGGTGACGCCGAGGTCGGCACCAGCACCTTCACGATGAACGGCGGAGCGCTTACCGCCTATGCCGGTCCGTTGTTCTACTCCACCAATACAAATGCCGTCATTAATCTGAAGGAAGCGGGATTAACTTCCTCCTCCGGCATCCTGCTTAAAGCCGCTGCCGATAAGTGGGGCACGTCAGGCGCAAATGGCGCGAGCGTAACGCTGAACGCCGACAGTCAGACCCTGCGAGGAGAAGTAACCGCTGACGCCATCAGCTCCGTTGCGCTTGTTCTGAGCAATGGCAGCTCGCTAAGCGGAGCTATAGATAATGCCAATACAGCCAAGACAGCATCGCTTAGCCTGGATGCCAGCAGCTCATGGAATGTCACCGGCGACTCCTACTTAAGCACCTTCACGGACAGCAATACTACCTTCAGCAATATCACGGACAACGGCCATACGATCTATTATGATGCTACTGCCAGTGCCAATAACTGGCTGAACGGCAAAACCATCTACCTTAGCGGCGGCGGCATGCTGACACCGGCAAGCTGAGGGCTTGGGTGTAGAATTTATGGTCCACTGCCAGCGTAAGCTATAAAAGTTGAGCTATAGATTTCATACTGTGGTCTGGTCGTAACTGCGGGGAATGTTTGGACTTCCGGCTGCTGCCCGCCTGCAAATTTCTTGATTATTACCGCTCTTCGCGGTAGAAATGCGCAGACAGCCTTTGCTTACGATGCCAGCTTTCCTACGGAAAGCTCTCAGGCGGGTCGCTACCGCTCCGTAAGTATCCAAACTTCCCCTCACTTCTGCCCTTTTTAATGTTTTCTTTAGTTCAACTGATATAAGCGCTTAGTTGCAAAACTATAGTTGCAACCAACAAGCCCCCGGAGCTTCTATGAGCTTCGGGGGCTTGTTGGTTGTTGATTTTGGGTTGATTTTGCATTTTTTGCAGCTAACTCTGTTCCTGTTCAGATAACCAGAGGAGTGGTCGCAATTAAAGTGGAATTTGTACCACTAATTGGCCCCTCCATGCCTCCGTTTACGTGTTAAGCGGAATTCGTCCCACTAATTTGGAGTCCAGAGATCAAAAACAGCATATATAACAAAATTAAGCGGACAAATTCCCACTACCAGCCAAAATTCAAAAATTCGTGGCATATTAAGTGACTTTTTTCCGCCTAATCTGCTGGGAGAGAGTACGGATAAGACAGAGTTGCAGAGATAGAGACACAGAAGCAGCGGTCTAGAGCTTGAACCGGGCCAGCTCCTTCTGCAAGCTCTCGGCAAGGGTCGCCAGGTACTGGGCCGACAGTGACATTTCCCCCATCGCGGTCAATTGCTCCCCGCTGGCTGCGCTGGTGCTCTGCACATCCTCCGCGCCTTTGCGCGAGACTTCGCTTGCCTGCTCCATCGCCTGAGATACACTTAATGCTTCCATTGAGACATTCCGGACAGCCAATCTGATCTCTTCCGTCTGCCGCGCGGCAATTTGGATGGAGGTTTGTATCTCCGAAAATGCCCGGGCGACAACCTCACTCTGGGCCACACCATGAGCGACCAGCTCCGATCCCAATTCCATCGACTGCACTGCGCTTCCAGTCTCCCGCTGAATATGCGTAATGATGTCTGTAACCCGGAGCGAGCTTCTCCCTGTCGCTTCCGCCAGCTTGCGGATTTCTTCGGCGACAACCGCAAAACCCTGCCCATGCTCCCCGGCTCTGGCCGCTTCAATGGAAGCATTCAGGGACAGCAGATTCGTCTGGGTGGCAATCTCGTTGATCGTTGTAATAATCGTATTGATCTCACCCGATAAGCTGCCCAGCTTGCTGACAATCTCCCGGCTGGATAACACACTGGAGTTAATTTCCTGCATCTGCGTTAAGATAACCCCGACAGCGCCAGCGCCGTTATCTGTTGAAACGGCAGCCTGCTCCATCCGCCCGGACATCTCATTACTGCTGCGTTCGACAGCGGCAATATCCTCCGCCATCCCCTGCACAGATTGGGCTGTGCGGTCAATGATCTCCGCCTGCACACCGAAGGAAGCAGCGATCTCGGAGGAGGTATCTGCGATCATTTGCGAAGCGCGTGCCGTCTGTTCCGCACTGGCGCTCATCTCCTGCGAGGAGGCTGACAGCATCTCGGAGCTTTCCGATACTCCCTGCATCATGCTCTTCAGACTGCCCAGCATTGTATTGTAGGAATTGTTGATCTGACCAATCTCATCTCCGGATGCATAGGAGGCCATTGCAGTAAGATCACCTGCTTCTGCGCGTTTCATAAGCTTCTGCAAATCTCTCAGCGGATTCGCAATTAATCTGGCGATGAGGAAGCCGATGCTTACGGAAAGCAGCCAGGCGGTAATTATGAGCAGAACACTTGTGGTGGTGGAGCTTTTGGCGCTGTCCAGCGTGGCCTTGTGATGCTCCTCGGCATCCTTAACCATCAGGGCGGCTGTATCCTCAAGCAGATTCACCATCGTATTGCGCGCTTCACTGAAGCCGCTTGCAGAGAAGATCTGATAGCCTTCGCTGCTGAGATTTTTATCCGCAAGCTGGATGATGTTATCACGCTGAGACCGGTAATCCGGCAGCAACGACAAGTATTCATTAATCTTGTTCACAATCGCTTTATTGCTGAATGGAATAGCCTTTAGCCTGGCCAGGAGATCATTGTTTTTCCCGATATTGTCCTTGATAGCCAGCGTAAGCTCCTTGCTCTTGGCTTCATCCCTAGTAATCAGATCCTCCAGGAGGAAAGACTCAATCGCGCGGTTGTTCCCGCGTATTTCCGTTACAAGATAAATCGGCTGCAGATTCTGGTTATAGGTTTCCTTGGATCTGGCTGCCATTTGCCTGGTGGTGATAATGCCAGCTACTCCGATAGCAAGCAGCATGCACACAAAAATCGTCACCAGCAATATCATTTTATTTCTTATCTTGAGATTTCTCATTCCCTGTTCCCGCCTCTTTCATATCCTGCTGTACCTATATTCATCGGCGAAAAAGGTCGAAAGTATGATATGTAGAGTGAAAATAATGTCGAAAAAGATAAAATCATAGTATATTTTGTGACTTATTGACTAAAAAAGTAGAAATAAAAGGATGGGAATACAGTAAAACAGTGATCTCACTCCTGCAGCAGCCCGTACTTTTTACGGAACCGCATCAGGACTTTGGTCCAGCCTCCGGCCAGAATTGACAGGAAAAAGACATTGGACAGGGCATGCGCCAGATCCAGATAAAAGCTCGAAGCATAGGCGGCAGCCACAAGTCCCCAACTGAACGCATCGGGCAGACTGATCAGATACCAGATATTCATGATCCAGCCGAACAGAAAACCCCAGACGAAGCCGAACAGAAGCATTCCGCCCCTTTTTTTCATCCACCAGGTATTCCGCAGCCAGCCGGCAGTCAGACCCACCATGCCCCAGGCGAACATTTGCCAGGGTGTCCAGGGACCCTGTCCGAAATAGATATTCGACACTAGGGCAGCTACCGCTCCGATAATGAAGCCCGCCTCCGCCCCGAAGACATAAGCCGAAAGTATCACAATGGCAGAAACAGGCTTCACACTGGGCAAGGCGGCAAAAGGAATCCGGCTGACCGCCGCGAGAGCGGACAGCACCGCCAGCAGCACCAGCTCCCGCGATTCAAGCGGACGCCGCTCCAGACGGATGAACAGCGGCAGCAGCGTCACGATCAGCAGCACCAGACTAAGCAGCATATAATGGCGGTCTTTCAGCGCTGCCGTGAGCGCCAGGCCAGCCACAAACAAACCTATAGCAATCAGCAGCGGGAAGCGAAAGCGGGCCATGTATTCATCACATCCTCTATCGTCAAGGCTTGCGGCAGCAGGTCCCGCACCATCCGGTTGACCACTGTCGTATAGAAATAGTTGCTGCTGAAAAATTCCGCCGGAGTCCCCTCCGACGTGATGCCGCCGTCAAACAGCATAGCGCAGCGGGAGGCATATCTCGCCGCAAACTCGATATCATGCGTCACAAGAATGATGCTGACCCCCTGCCCGCGCAAATGCTGGAGCAGAGCGGCCAGCCTTTCTTTGGCTCCGGGGTCGAGACCCTTGGTCGGCTCATCCAGCAGCAGAATGCCGGGGGCGAGCAGCATTACCATCGCAAGCGCCAGCTTCTGCTGCTGTCCGCCGCTGATATCCTGGGGATGGCTTGCCAGAATGTCCTGCAATTGAAAGCTCTCCACCAGCTTGGCAATTTCCTGCCCGGCGTCCTCCTTGGACAATCCGGCATACTCCGCCATGTGCCGCAGCTCCTCCTGAACCGTGTCGTAGCTGAAATAGAGCAGCGGGTTCTGGGCCAGGAATCCGGTTGCGATGCCTTTGGCCAGCGCTACTTTGCCGCGCTGGGGCTTAAGCAGCCCGTTCAGAACATGCAGCAGGGTGGATTTCCCCGCGCCGTTTCCACCCATAACCGCCAGCAGTTCTCCCCGGTATAGCGATAGCGACAGCTTCTTCAGAACCTCCGCTCCGTCCTTTTCGTAGCGGAAGGTAACCTCCCGGCAGCTTAGCAGCGGCTCGGATGAGGCTGCTGGAACGGAGCCGTGACAATCTATGGCGGGCTGCGAAGCTGTTGACGCAGTATTCAAAGAAACAGGAGGCTGTGGCTTTCGGGTGAAGCCAGCCGCGCTTGCCCTCCCGGCCACAGAGTGCAGCCAGCGCTTCCCTTCCCGCACGGTCAGGGGAGTGGTCTCCAGGGGGGCGGACACAACATCCGGCACAAGATCCGTCGCAAGCGCAAGGTACAGGCGCGAGGCGGTTGGCAAATACGCCTGGTGCGCAGACTGCGGCTCCTTGCCGGCCTCGCGCACCAAATCGCGGGGCGGCCCCTGGAAGCGCAGCCCGCCTTCTTCCAGCAGCAGCACCCGGTCCGCCAGCGGCAGGACCTCTTCCAGACGGTGCTCGCTGATGATCACCGTCACGGACATTTCCTCATTCAGCCGGTGCAGCGTCTGGATGAACTCCCGCGCCGCGACCGGATCAAGCTGCGAGGTCGGCTCGTCCAGCAGCAGCAGCTTCGGCTGAAGCAGCAGGACGGAGGCCAGGTTGAGCAGTTGCTTTTGCCCGCCGGACAGCTCATGCACCGGTTTGTAGAGCAGCGGCTCCAGCCCGAACAGGCCGCTGATCTCGGCAAGCCTGCTGCGCATGACGGCGGGCGGAAAGCCCATATTTTCCATGGAAAAGGCCAGCTCATGCCATACGGTATCCATTACGATCTGCGCGTCAGGGTTCTGGAACACCATTCCAATCTCTCCGGCAGCAAGGTCGGCGGGCAGATCCGCCAAAGGCTGGCCCTTGTACGCAATAGTCCCGCTAACCTTGCCCACTGGCGTTAGCTCGCGCTTCAGATGGCGGAGGAGCGTTGTTTTGCCGCAGCCGGATGGGCCGCAGAGCACAACAAACTCGCCTTCCTCTACCGTAAATGAGAGCTCATGAAGCGAGTCTCTGTCTTCCCCGGGATAGCTGAAGGATAAACGTTCCGCCGCGAGGATCTCCATAACCATTTCTCCTTTCCTTCCAGAGCCGGCGGCGTCAGCACGAACAAGCAGAAGCTTGCATACATTGCGCCATCGCCCCAGCCCAAATGCAGCGGCTTCATACGCGGATAAATTTCCAGCAATCCATAGCCCTGCATCCAGAACAACAGCGGAATTAGTCCGCTGACCGCCAGCAGCAGCAATACGGTTTTATCCAGCAGGTCCAGCCTGTAAGCTCCATATACGCTGCGTTTACGGACGCCATAGCCGCGCGCTTTCATGGAATCAGCCGTTTGCAGCGCCTCCTCCAGCGACCAGGTGAGCAGTACTTTGAGCAGCGTCATGCCGTCTTTCATTCTTTTGCGCAGACCGCCTGTACGAATGTCTACTCCCCGGGTCCGCTGAATCAGGGTAATCTGCCGCAGCCGCCGCTGAAACAAGGGCACAAACCGCAGCGCCATCAGCGTCAGCAGTGTCGTCCGGGGCGCAGCCGCTGCGAACAGGTACATGAATTTATCCGCCGTCACCGTGTAGTTGTAGGAGATAAACAGGATAAAGAGGGTCAGCAGCACAGCCGCCATCATCAGCCCGTACAAAACGGCCTCCAGCGTAATCGGCTGATCCATAAAATAAAACAGGATATGCGCGCCCCGGTGTGAGAATAACGGATTCAGCACAGTCACCGAGCCGGCCATCAGCAGATAAAAAGGCAGGCTGCGCAGAAGCTGACGCCCCTGTCCCTGCAATAGCAGCAGGACCGCCAGCCCGGCAATCTCCGTTGCCAGGAAAAGCGGATGAAACACCAGAACGGCGAACAGCAGCAGTCCTGCGTAATACACCAGCGCTACCGAAGGATGCATGGAGCGGAAGCCGCTGTTCATTGAACGTCAGCCCCCACATCCTTGCCGAGATCAAGCGTATACAGCCATTCGACAGTATCGCCGGGGTTCAGCGTATAGCTGCCCGCGCCTTTGCCCGGGACTTTGCCGTTGACCTTGTAGATCCAGCCGCTCTCCGGGCCGTGGTCAAATTCATACAGATTGTCAATTCCCTCTACATAAGCGAAGCTTTTGACTCCCTTGTATTCCATTTGGATTTTTTGGCTGCGGGTGATGCGCTTCAGCAGGTCAAGCACACTCTCCCCCTTACGGATTTCAACGGCGGCTGCCGGTAAAATCGTCCCGTGCTCGCTGTCTCCGGCAATAGAGAGCGTGACGGTGTTGACAGCTTCGGCAGGCTTTGCCGGAGCTGCTGTTGGAGCGGCCAAAGGCTTCGGAGCCGCTGTAGGGCTTGCCGAGGCAGCGGCCTTGGACGTTGCCTTCGGCTGCGTCGCGGCGGACGGCTTCGCCGCGGCGGCTGTGGCGGGCGCCGCGCTTGCGGAGGCCGCGCCCGTTGTTGCCGCGCCAGATGCCTCAGGCGCGGCAGTCCCGCCCGTAACGGGAGCCTGCTCCGTTACGGCGGAAGCGGGCGGCGCAGAAGCAGCCGCCCGGGCAGGCGTCCCGGCGGATGCTTCGCCGCCGGGCAGTGAAGCAGCCGTGCCGTCCGCTGTGGCGGAAGGCACGGGGCTGCCTGCAGCGTCCCCGGGTGCCGGGGACGCTGTGCTTGTGGGCTGCGGGCTCTGCACCGCAGCCACGTTGGCGGCGGGGCGCTGCTCCCCGCCGGAGCCGGAAGCGCAGCCGCCGAGCAGCAGCGCGGCGGCCAGAAGCAGCAGCGGAGCGGACAGCCATCGCTGGATGATCTTTGACATGAATAAGGACACCTCCGATAAAAAAGGGAAAGGAACGGGGGCAGTCAGCCTGCTTCCCCGTTCCGTTTCTTTTAACATTATATTATGTGCTGATCTTGTAAATTAAGGCAATCTTACAGCTACAACCGCAGCCATCTCCCGGGTCACAGCCGCTGCGGGATCAAAGGCTCCGCCGAAGCCGGTCATGTAGCCCTGCTCCGTTACGGAACGGACAGCAGATACAGCATAGCTGCTGATCCGGCCTTCATCCGAGAACTTACTGGATTTAGCCGCTGCTCCTGAGGCTGCACTCTCCAGCTTGAACGCTCTGGATATCATAACCGCCATATCCTGGCGGGAAATGGTCCCGCCAGGGTTAAAGGTTGTGCCCGTAACCCCATCAACAATGCCCAGCGCCTTCGCTTTGGCCACTACTCCATAATACCATGCGCCGGGCTTCACGTCGCTGAATACCGAAGCTGTACCCGCCGCGGCCGGTTCATTGCCGGTAAGTCTCAGCAGCAGGGCGGCAAATTCCGCGCGGGTAATTTTCTGCTTCGGCGCAAAAATCAGACTGTCCGCGCTGACGCCTTCCATCAGCTTCTTATCGTAGGCCTTGCGCACCGCATCCAGCGCCCAGGCTGAAATCCGGCTCTCATCGGCAAAGACTGCGCCGGCAGATACACCAGACGGTGAAATGCTGAACAGCTTGGCTTCTCCTGTTAAATAACGCTCATAGGCGGTCAGTGCAAGCAAAGCCTGCTCCGTAGCCACACTGTTCGCGGGTTGACCCGCCGTGTGGGCATATCCGCCGTCCGCCTGGCGGAAGGAAGCCAGATGGCTGAGCAGTCCGCCTTTGGCTTTTACAAACCTAGAATCATTCGGACCGATACCCGCTGCGCTCAAAGCAATGATGACCTGCGCCGTGCTCTCGCTGTTCTCTACACCAGCCTGCTTGTAGCCGCCGTCTTCCTGCTGCTGCTGCGACAGCCAGGTGATCGCTTGGTTCATTGCCGCTGCTGCCGCCGTCTGGTTCGTGTGAGACGAAAGCGCAGTAACTGCCATTGCAGTAATATCCGGATCAGCGGCTCCGCCTGCCGTCAGCGGGAAGCCGCCTTCCTTGCTTTGCATGGCCAGAAGAGACTCGATCAGCCGCTCTTTGGTCCACTGCGCACCAGACGGCACATTGTAGTTCCCGCTGTCCAGCGCAATCAGGGCAAAAATCAGGCCGTTGCTGCCCTGGTTCAACATATTGCTGTTGTTGTAGATTTTCTCAATCAGGTTGTAGCCGCCGAACTTCTGCGGATCTGCACCCGCAGCCGCAAGGCCCAGCACCAGACGCTCATAATCTGTAACCTTGCGGAACTGTCCGTTGCTGTCCGCTAGCTGTGCCTTCACTCCAGCAAGGTAAGCCGCAGGCACTATATTCCCGGAACGGGCCAGACCCACCGCCTGCCAATCGCTAAGCTCTGCGTTGGCTGCAACTCCCTTGGCAGTAGCTGCAATATCAGTCTTGAGCTTCTCCTGCTGCGGCTCCCACTTGCTGCGGTCAACCACGGCATAATCCGTGAAATGGCTGATCTTACCGGTAATGACTCCAGTCTTGACATCCAGTACGGAAGGAACCGGAATCCAGTCTCCTGTAGCCGGATTCAGCCAAGCCAAGGCCAGATTAGCAGGGTTGTACACCGCTACTGGCACAGTAACGGACAAATCAACCGGCTTCACGAACTTCGTGCCATCCGGGCCGAACGTATACAATCCGGACACCAGCTCCTTGCGGCTGGAGCTTGTTTCCCGCATGCTGATCTTCACCGTACCGGATACCGCCCCGGCCGGAACCAGCAGCCCTACTTCGCCGCCGCCATCCTTCAGGGTGGCTGCCGAACCCGGAGTTACCTCCTGCTCGAAGACAGCAGTGTTCGCGCTTAATTTCTGACCCAGCGCCGCTGCTTCTGCCGCCGTCATTGGAGTGCTGCCGTTCGTAACGGCTGTTGTCTGCCCCACCTGATTCAGCGGAAGAGTGTTGTCTGCCGTAATATCTACGGTTCCAATGCTTCCCGGAAGGCCGCCTGCGGCTGGGTCAACCGTGTAATCTATCGTGTAGAACCAGACCAGGGCATCGCCATTGCTTAATTTGTAGTCGCCGGCACTGTAGCCTGGCTCTATGCCATTTACAGAGTACTTCCATCCACTGTTTGGCCCCCGGTCGAACTCCTTCAGGCCGTCGATTGAAGTGACATAGGGGCTTCCGCCGGAGGTTGTGCTTGCCACTCTGCTCCCCAATTGGCGGACCAGCAGGCTGTATGCCGTCTCGCCAGCATTCAGGACTACTTGAGTGCTGGACAGAATCGTTCCCTTGGCGCTGTCGCCAATAACCGAAATCGTTGCCGCTGCCGGCTGAGGCACCACTACCGGATCGGTTACTGTGAGCGGCTGCGTATAACGGGCAATGCTCGGCGTACTGTCCGCAATATATCCGGTTACGGCGAGCGTATATGCACCCGCGGGCACACCTTTTTCAAAGGTTGCTATGCCTTGCTTATCTGTAGTTGCGGTTGTGCCGCCAATGGTTACTTGTACTCCCGCTGCCGGTGTAATCACCGGGTCAGAGGTAAACGTGTTTTCATTAAATACCCATTTTTTTTGCTCAACCGTAACGGTGATCTTTTCACCAGACTTCGGCTGGGCTGGAGCAACCTTGAGCGAATTCACAACATTGGTGTTGTCACCTGTGTAGTAAACCAGTACATGGTCAGACTGCTGCAATACAAAATCATTCAGCCCCACCTCGGGATAGATCCACTCCCCGCCGCGAGAGACTGCAAAACTCCAATAAGCTTGCTTGCCATAGGTTCCATTCTCTATTCCGTCAATGCCCGATACAAAGATGCCAAAGGAGGATTCCGTAAACTTCAGCGGAATATTGCCGGACGTGGTCAACTGCTGCAATGCATCAAACGCGTTGTACGCATCCAGTGCGCCGCTTGCGACCGGACCCTGCGGTCCTTCAATGGATAGGTAGGCTGTGACATTGGTCTGGGCTACTTTGAGGGATTGCGTATAACGGGCAATCTTCGGCGTGCTGTCCGGAACATAGCCGGTCACCGCAAGCGTGTATATTTTGGCGGCCAGACCATCCTTAAAGCTAGCTGTACCTTGACCATCCGTAGTTACAGTTGTGCCGCCAATCGTTACCTGTACCCCTGCTGCCGGGGAAGTCACCGGATCATTGCTGAATGTTGTGTTATTCCACACCCATTTTTTTTGCGTAACTGTAACAGTAAAAGCTTCTCCCGGCTTGGGCTGCGCTGGAGCAACCTGCACCGTATTGACCACCTGGGTATCCCCGCCGGCATAATAGACCAGCACCCGGTCAGAGGCTTCCAGGACAAAATCACCCATCCCGACAGACGGGTAAATCCATTCGCCGCCGCGCTGTACTGCAAAGCTCCAATAGCCGTTGTACTTTCCGCTCTCTATTCCATTAATCCCTGATACATAGCTGCCAAAAGAGGACTCCGTAATCTTCAATGGAATATTGCCGGATGCAGCAAGATTCTTCAATGCTTCCAGCGCAGTGTACGCCTTCAGTGTACCGTCAATAACCGGACCTTGCGGTCCTTCAACCGACAGAGTGGCTGTTACATTTCGTGCGGTAACCTTTAAGTCTTGCGAATATTTGGCGACACTCGGAGCATTCCCCGGAATGTAGCCGGTCACACTCAGTGTGTAATCTCCCTCCGGAAGCCCCTCTGCAAAAACAGCCTTGCCGTCCTTGTCCGTGGTTACTGCCTTGTTCCCAATCGTTACCTGCACACCGGCGGCATTTGCCGTTACCGGACTGGAGGTGGAGGTGTCGTTGTCCCATACCCATGTTTTTTTGGTAACATTGACGGAAAAAGCTTCCCCTTCTCTTGGCTGTGCCTTGGAAAGGGTAACCTTATCTACCAACTGTGTATCGCTGCCTGCATAATAGACCAGCAGCCGGTCTGAGTCCTTCAGCTTGAAGTCTTTCATTCCGACATCTGGATTCACCCATTCGCCGCCGCGGGATACCGCGTACATCCAGCCGTCATAGCCGCCATAGGTTCCGGCTGAAATGCCGCCGATGCCTGTAACATAACTGCCGGAAGGATTCGTAAGCTTGAGCCCCTTCGCCAAAGCTACCTGCTCAAGCGCGTCGAGGGCATTGCTGGCATAGGCTTTGCCTTCGCCCAGTGTTCCTTCCGGTCCTTCGATCACCAGCGGTACAAAGACTAGCGGATTCGGCACCACCGGAGTGGAAAAGTCGTACAGCTTGCCGTTCTTGCCTCCGCTGAACAGGTTATAAGCCACCAGCGCCTGAAAGGCCTGCTCGGTAGCCTTCTCGTTAGCGCTGCCGCCCTGTGCATGGGCAAAGGCCCCACTTGCAAGACGGAAGCTTAGCAGCCGGCCAACAAGCTCCGTCCCATTCTTGGTAAACTCTGCACCGGCAGGGTCCGCACCGTAAGAAGACAGGCCGATAATGGCTTGGGCCACGCTTTCGCTGCTGTCGCCATAGCCGCCGTTGCTGTCCTGCTTGGCAGACAGCCAAGCTACAGCTTTCTGCCCTGCTGTCAGTGCAGCGGGATCATTTTTATGCGCGGCCAGAGCCGTCAGCGTCATTGCCGTCATATCCGGGGTACTCGCTCCCGGCGACAGTGCAAAGCCGCCGTCGCTGTTCTGCTTGGACAGAATTTCGCTCAGCAATTTTGCCTGATTCCATTTGGCATCGGCTGGAGGTGTATAGCTGCCCGAATCCAGCGCAAGCAGCGCGTATACCGGAGCATTCAGCGTCTGACCGCTGATTTTGTCGCTGTTATAGATGCGCTCCAGCAGATTATAGCCGGCAAAATTCGCCGGGTCGCCGCCAATCGCCCGCACTGCAAGCGCGATCCGCGCATAGTCCGTAACGTACGGGAAGCTGTCCCCTTCCGCCTGCACCGTCTGCGCGAGCGCCTGAGCATAGCTCTCCGGCACACGGTAACCCGCCTGGGCCAGACCGATGGCCTGCCATTCGGATGTCACATCGCCGCCCAGAATATACTCGGCAGCCGTATATGTAGCTTGCGAGACAGTAACCTCTCCACCAGATGCCGCCGCACCAGCTACAGCTAAGGATTCCTTAGTTGCAGAAGCATCTGCTGCATATACGGCTTCCGTAACACTGCTAACTCCCGTAGCTTGGGAGGACTCTGCTGCGGCAAAAGCCTCTCCCGCCGGGACAACAGCGTTCCCTGTAATCGAAAGCACCAGCAATAAGACCAGGCCAAGCATAAAGGACTTGGCAGATAAAATTGTCTTCATTTTCAACCTCTTTTCTATGAAATGGATTGCACCGCGCAGCAGAAAAAAACTGCCGCAACATTAAAAGACCGCCCTCGTGAAGGGCGGCCCGGGAAGATACAAATTAAGGCTGCGGTGCTCAAGCTCCGGACGCAGTCCATCTGCAATGTTCCCCATTCTCACCCCACGAAGAATTGAAACAGTTAAGAAAAAGGCAGGTCTCCTGGCTTATGCCTCATCGCGGCTCTTGGCCTTCCCATCCTTCACCCGGACAGTGGCCGCTCTAAGAGCCGCTCCGCATTTACAGTGGCGGGACCGCGCCGGACTTGCACCGGCCTTCCCTTTTAAGCTGATTCTACTGTTTTCACAAATAGAACCCGCACCTTTTTCAATAGCTTATTAAAATTTAATATTCTTAATCATATCCAGTATTTCCGTGTATGTCTATAGAAAAGCTATTCCATCCGCTGCGGGCCGGGCAGTAAGATAGTTAACGGATAGGGAGTTAGCTGCTGCGTAAGGTGGTTAGTGGATGGGGGGGGGCTACTGCGTGTGGTGGTTAGTGTATTGGTGGTTGGCTGCTGCGTTTGGTGGTTAGTGGATGGGTGGCTGGCTAATGTGTGTGGTGGTTAGGTGGCTGGCTGCTGCGTAAGGTGGTTAGTGGTTAGGTGGGCTGGCTAATGTGTGTGGTGGTTAGGTGGTTGGCTGCTGCGTTTGGTGGTTAGTTCATGGGTGGTTGGCTAATGCGTGTGGTGGTTAGTGGATTGGTAGCTGGCTACTGCGTAAGGTGGTTAGTGGTTAGGTGGGCTGGCTAATGTGTGTGGTGGTTAGGTGGTTGGCTGCTGCGCAAGGTGGTTAGTGGATGGGCAATTGTGCTACGGCGGTAACTAGTGCATTTGGAACTGCCTGCGGCATGCGGCGTTAGTTCATGGGTAGCTGGCTACTTTCGTGCGGTGATTCGTTCATGGCCACTTGCTGCTTCATTTGGTGATTTGCAGACTGTTCAGCGGTTTCCTCCTAATGCCAGCGGTCAGCATCATCTCCTGATCGGATGAGTCTGCCCGTTGGGACGGACCGAGCAGCTCTTATTACTACTGGAAGTCCTTTTTCTGCAAGTGAACGGACTCCAGCGCCGTTATGAGCGGACATTTACCCCAAATATACCTGCCGAAGAGGCGATAAGGACTTTACGGTCCGCTAGCTCGGGCAAATGTATCCTTTCGGGAAAATAAGGGCCGTACGGTCCACAAGGAACAGGAGGATGGATACAACGAATCCCTCTCTCCCCAAACCACAAAGGCTCCATCCTAAGCCGCAGATTTAGAACGGATGCTCCTCAAGGGGGACAATAGGTGGAACAGTATCACTAAAACATCGCTTCTCCCCTACTTGAGGCCGGAATAGGCTGGATTAGTATACTTTTTACCACTTAATTTCTTAATATATTCGTTGTTACTAGAATTAGCGGGAGAAATTCCATTAGTGCTCTAATTTGTTACTGGCGTTTGGGCAAGGGGCTTGGAGTGGGTCGGAGCTATGGTTCGCGGCCCGGTACTTGAAGCCTGTGTAAGCCGTGGTCTTGGGTCAGGAGGACAAGTAACTAAAAAAATCCTGAACCGCACAATACGCCTTCTATATATCAGCGTATCGTTGCGGTTCAGGATCATGTGCACAGGCTTAACCTAAGCTGCTGTGCTTTATTTGGCCTTCTTGCCCGGACTTGGACTCGCCGTAGGCGAAGGTTCGGCGGCTGGAGAGGCCTCCGCCCCAGCACTTGGGGTGCTGTCTGTGACAGCCCCCAATGCCGGCTGCAGGGTCAGTGTATACTCCCCTGCCTTGATCACGTCGCCCGAGGCCAGCTTCGCGCCGGCCTCCAGTTGCACGGTCACCTCGTATGCGGATGCCTCCGGCACCGCTCCCGAGGCTCCCGGGCTTCCCTGCGCGGTGTCACCCGCCGCAGGGGAAGGCGTGGCCGCGCCGGCGTTCCCGCCCGCGGCCTCTTGGTTCACGGCGCCTTCGTTCGCGCCGTCAGCACCTGCGGATGCAGCCGCATCCGCACCATCCCCCGCGGGCGCGCTGGCTTTCGCGCCTCCCTTAGACCCGGCGCCCGCTCCTGCGGCAGCGCCGTCACCCCCGGCAGGCGCGCTCGCAGACGCGCCGCCAGGGTCAGCGGCTGCCTCGCCAGCAGCCGCCTCCGGCGAGGCGACGAGGCAACTGCCGGTCGTCGCCTCGACCGTGTAGTCCTCCGTCACATCGCCGGAGGACACCACGCTGATCTCCGCCGGATGGAAGGCGGAGCAGTCGGCGACAGCAGCGAAGGTGAACACCAGGCTGCTGGAGTTTGCCCCGCTGCCAAGCCGGACGGTGGCGGGAGGCAGCCCGCCGGCCCCGTTCGTGGCGCTTGGCAGCGCGCTGTTCGCCGGCAGGGCAGTGTCCGAACTGTCCGGCCGGAGCATGCTGATTGTGATGATCGCGGCTATCAGCAGAACACCCAGGATACAGCCGGAGATCAGGATTTGAAATCGGCTGCGGCTGACCCACCGCGCCAGCGGCGAAGCGAGCTGGGAGCGTGCTTCGTTATAGACATTTTGCAGTGCCGGACCTGCGGCCGAGACATAGCTTTTGCGGAAATCCCGGTTCTTGAACGCCTCGCGGTCACTGCTGACAAAATATTTCAGAATCGCCCGCCGGTAGCCCGGCCATAGCTTCTTATTCGATATAGAAAATAGCGGATTGCCCTGTGACCAGGCCAGGAAACGGTACACCGTCTCTTTGTCATTCCCCGCCTTGCGCTTCACCAGCTCCAAAAGCGTGTCATAATCCAGCGGCCCGTCCTTACGGTCACTGCTGTGATAAAAGGCCAGCGGCAGCCGTTCGAATGGCTCGATGCTGCGCGACTCCTTCAGCCAGCGCCGTCCAAGGAGCTGCACATCATCCAGCTCCCGCGGCGACAGTCCGGCAAATATCTCCTCAGTCGGATTCTCCTCCCCGAACCAGCGGTAAGCGGCCCGGAGAGCGCCCATCTTTTGCCGGGTGATTGAGTCCAGGGGCGGCTGCCAATCAGCCATTTCCCGGTAGCGCAAAAAAGAAATCTCCAGCAACTGCTCCTGTGTCAGCTCGTCCAAAGACACCCGGCTTAGCAGGAAGCGGTCCGCCGCCGTTTCCAGCTCCTCGAGCAGCAGCATAGCTTCAGGATAGAGTCCGCTGCCTCTGCGGCGCTCTTTTTCGGCCTTGTCTACCGACTCGTGGATCGCGGCCACCGCCGCCACCGGATCACTCTCCTGCCGCAGCTTCTCCAGCAGATAATCCTTCACCGTATCACGGACAAAAGACTGCTGCAGCGCTTCCGGCAGAAATCTGCCCCAATGGGCCACAAACCGCAGAACCTCAGCCGATTTTGCCGCCGACGACAGCCGAAGCTCCATATAAGGCTCCAGCAGCGCTTTGCGGAAGTATGGCTGTGCCAGCACTCTTTTGAAGAAGGACGCGCTTAACTCATCATTGCTCTCGATAATGCCGTAAGCCCCCGACAGCGCATCCTCACGGCCCGCAGCCTGGGCATTCAGCATCCCGTTGATGAAATAATCGACGATTTTGACCCGGTAATTGTGGCCCCTCAGCCTAAAATACTCCTCAAACCGCTCCAGAATCTCCGACACCGGAATGCCCTGCTGGCGGATCAGATCGTATTCGCGGTCGAAGCGCTCCAGGAACATATCGTTCAGCCGCACACGTGACTCAAGCGCACCCTCCGGCTTCAGGTAGGACAGCAATCCGCCCAGCACTGCCTGCTTGTTCTCTGTGTACAGACTCTCATTGCCCTGCTCAATCTCATAGAACACCGCCAGCTCGTTGTACACCGCGAGCGACAGCTTGCGTTCCAGGCTTTCACCGGTCAGCAGCGAGTCAGCGAATCTGGCGAAATCCTCAAGTCCGCGTCCCGTCTGCTGGAGTGTCTTCCAGGCCAGCTCGGCGTACGGCTGACCCGAGTCGCCAAAGTCCGTATTGAGAATCCGACCCGAAGCCAGATCGAACACAAAATCCTTCTCAATACTACGGTCGCCAGGGCGAATTGAGCCTTTTTCAACAAAGGTCAGATGGATATATTTGCGGCTTTTCGGCTCATTAGCGTAGGTAATCACACCTAATCTGCGGCGGAAATCGTAAGGCAAGGCTGCGAAAAGAACCTCTGTCAGTTCCACTGCACGCCGGGACAAATCAGTTACCGGTACATCCAGGGCTACATATATTTTTTTCTTGCCTGCCACCGAAGACATCACTGCCTGCAGCAGCGCTTTGAACAAGTCTTCCGTAAATCCGAGAGCGCGCAAGGTGCTTTGCGGATCAGCGTTCTGCTCCTTCTGGGCTGTAGGGATATCCGCTAACTCAGGCAGAGCTCCGCCCAGCTCTCCAGTATAGTTTTCAGCAAAATCAGCATGCAGATAGGTCCGGTAGCTCTCCAGAATCTCCTCTGAACGAAGTGGCGGCACTACAAAGTTATGGGCAAAAAAAGCACTCCGCTGCCCGGTGAAATCCACTGCCTGGAAGCGGCTCTGTCCGAGCACGGTCTCGCCCGATTCCGTATGGAACAAGTGCAGCGCAGCAGGGTACATCTCCTCATTCTTCTCGCCGCGCGCCGTAAGCTCTGCCGGAGCATCATAAAGACAGAACGGATGCAGAATTTTTTTGACAAAATTATTGTCCAGACTTTCCGACTTCGCTACAGTATCGAAGCCTTCTGTCCCCCGATACACGCCGCGGCGTTCCCGGGTGTACATCTGCTGGGTAATCCTGGACCCTGAAAATCTGTTCACGGCCCGTCGCTCCCCTCAATATAGCTCAGCTTATGCAGCAGCCAGATGAATGGCTCGTCCACGCGGATCGGGCTGACTACACCCTCTATCCGCTGATTCACCGGATTGCTGCCCAGCGCTGATACGGCAAAATAACCCGTGTTCGCAAAATACACATCCATCGTATCCTTGAACGGACGGTCCACCTTCTCGATAAAACGGCGGATTTCGCCGTTAATATTATGGAATTCGTCCAGATTCAGCGTTTTTCGGTGCACATAGTTGTTGAACACATTGCTGTTGGACTTGATATAATCGCCGTCCTCATCCTTGAGCGAATGCAGCATATCGCTTTTGGCCAGCACAACCGCCGTTGGAATCTCGGTTTTGCTCTTCTCCTGGTAGGCGATGAAATCGCCGAACAGGGTCAGCACCACATCGCGCGGCTCGTCATATTGCGACACCCATTCGCCCGGGCGGTCACCGATATTAATGCGGATCTTCTCGCGGATCGAGCGGATCTGCAGCGGATCGACCATGAACAGGATTCCGGCGGAATTCTGGATATGCTGGCCGTGCAGCCCTAGATAGTCCTGATCCACCATTCCCTCACCGGCCACATCGAAGAACACCAGTGTCAGCGGCGGCTTGGACTCATCCTTGAACACGAATTGAAAAATAAACGGCTCCTGCATCTTCTCCTTCTGCGTCGAGGCCAGCAGATCCCCCCGCTCGAACAGCGGCTCTTCGTACAGAGTGCGGAACTTGCGGCTGATCTCGGGATTCAGCGGCATGCAGGCCGCGTCGAAATTCCCCGCCGTTGTATGCTGCAGCGTATGAATCAGCGAGGTCATGTACACCGACTTCCCGACTTGGGAAGCGCCGATGATCGAGATAATGTTGCTCGGAACCTTGCCCGCAGTCACGGGCAGCTCGTTATGGCAGGACGGACAGAGCCGTCTGCGCGTAAGCACACCGTAGCGGTCGGTTAGTCCGGTCAGCACGTGATCCGTATAATGGTGGTATTCCTCGGGAATATCCGCCGGATTCAGTATGGCTTCCATATCGTCAACCGTATCGAGGCCGAAGCGCTCCCGGTATTTGTTCAGCGCGTCATCTTCGCCCAGCGCATAATTCTCATCATCCTCACGGCTGTGCATGGCCCGAAAGACCACATCGTCAGGCCCGAACCGGGTGAAGCAGTACGGACAGACAATATCGTAAAAAAGCGGCCGTGGCTGCGCCTGATTCTTCTTCATAAACCGGCTAAAAAAAGACATCTCTTGTCCTCCTGAAAGTTTTGTGAGCGTCTGCTCCCTTGAATTTGCTTCGAACAAAACTCGCTTCGGAAGCATTCGCTAAGTGTTGCGGAAGATCCGCTTCTTCGGGAATACTGTGCAACAAAACTCGCTTCGAAAGCATCTGCTTAAGTTTTGTGAGCGTCTGCTCCCTTGAATTTGCTTCGAACAAAACTCGCTTCGGAAGCATTCGCTAAGTGTTGCGGAAGATCCGCTTCTTCGAAAATGCTGTGCAGCAAAACTCGCCTCGGAAGCATCTGCTTAAGTTTTGTGAGCGTCTGCTCCCTTGAATTTGCTTCGAGCAAAACTCGCTTCGGAAGCATTCGCTAAGTGTTGCGGAAGATCCGTTTCTGCGAATCCATACTTGTGCTGAACCCTCTGGCGGCCTGCTACCGCCCTGTTCCTGCGTTCAGCCCGCTGCATAGCTATAACTGCACTTTGTACAGCTATATTAACGCTCCTGCCTGCCGCTGCCCACTTAACTGTATTTGTTGCAGCTAAGTATGGGCAAAACGGCTGATTTGGGGTAAATTCCAAAATATAGGTGTACAAAGTACAATTAAAGGTTTGTTTTGAATAAATAGGCCACTTTTAGCTGTATGAAGTGCAGTTAAGTCCGTTTGCTCCTCAGCAGGCAGCGTGCATTAACTAAACCAGTCGGCACGCCCACCGTTAAGGTTCCCCGTCAACCCGGCGCAGCATCGTCCCATGACCGCTCACTCCGGCACCAGCTCATAATATAATCCGTACTTGCGGCCGTCGGTGAAAAAGATCCGTACCGAATCCTCCTTGCCGATTTCAATCGGCGGCAGGACATTGCGTCCGGCGGCAAAATCCTGCACGAACGGAAACAGCACGCCATCCTCCTTGGACGCCGGATGGCCGCCCCGTTTCTTCACATAACACAGTACCTCCTTCGATACCGGCACTTCAGCCGTGATCGTCATATGTACTGTTTTTTGCTTGCCGAACAGCCCTTTTTTCTGCTGGACCGAATAATAAATCCGTGCCTTGCCCGCGCTCACGAGCGTCCGGTTCGCACCATCAGGCTGCCGCACCAGCACCGTCTCCCCGTTATCGGCAAGCCGGGCATATACTGTATACTCGACCAAACCGATGTCATCCAGCCGGTCACGGTATCCGTTATTCGCTTTGTACTCCTCGCGGGTATAGAGCTTCATGCCGGAAGGCGGAAGTTCTCCGCTATCCGGCGTCTCTGCGGAGGCTTTGTGAATGCATACCGCCTGCACGCCGTCCGGCCAGCGCCACCGCAGCGTACAGAACCGGTCCTCCACCCGAGAGACTACCTCCGTAATTGCCGGTGTGGAAGGATCAACCTCGGCGTACCTCATGACTGTATGCTCCTTTCGCTTTCTGCTTCACTTTCATTTTGGCCTTAATTCCAGCCGCACAGCTTCACAGCCATCCAGCTTCAAAATCCTTGGCTGCCCCGGTTTCTGCGCTGGGACGGAAATCCATCGGAAGACGACACGTCTGCTTTTCTTCCTCTTTTGCGGGAAAGACGCCCTTCTCCCACCGGCACAACAAAAGTAAACAAGGAGATAATGGCCGCCAGCACAAGCAGCGCAAGCAGACGGATCATGGCGTCCCCGAAGGAATGGCCGTCCAGGCCAAATTCGAGAATCAGTCCGGCGAACAGGCCGGAGACCGCGCCGCCGATACCAAAGCTCCGGGCCAGATGGCGGTTGTCAAAGACAATGCCCAGCCCGATGCCAAGCGCAGTACCGACCAGCAGCAGCGCCAAAATCCGCACTCCCGCATAATACGGACTATCCGCCGTTGCATCGCTGCGCACAGTAAGCAAGCTGCGGTCGCCAAGACGGTCATAAATTTGCTGGAACACATCGCCAAGACGGTTCGCATCCGTTACATCGTAATACTGTCCGCCGGTTGCGGCCGCGATATCCCGCAGTAAAGTGGAGCCCGACGGATCATCCAGTGCAAGGCCGATGGTGTTCACAGCAATCCCACGGTTCACATAATCCGCCAGTTCCTTTGAAGTATCAAATTCACTGAAGCCGTCAGACAGCAGAATTACCATTGCTCCCCGGCCGGATTTATTGTCACTGTTAATTACACCCATAGCTTCCGTAAGCGCTCCGCTGATATTGGTGCCGCCTTCGGTGGTCTTCAGGTTACGGATTACAGACAGCACCTTCTCGCGGTTAGCAGAGCTTGAGAGCGACACCAGCGGCTGGACCACTGTTGCATCATGATTAAAAGTAACCACAGCCGCCTGATTATCTTCATCCATCCGCTGGACCAGCGCTTCCGCAGCCGTATAGCGGCTGTTGCCCGGATCGCTCTGACTCATGCTGCCGGAGTCATCAATGACCATAACAACATCTTTTACCGGTTTGGCCCCGCCGAAATTAAGCTCATATACGAACTCCATCAGTGTGCCAACCGCGAACAGCAGTACCACCATCAAGGGCAGCAGCTTCCAGGACCACCCCAGATAACGCTGCTTCCACGACCAGCCGTTGAGTTTCGGGGAGATCATCTCCGCCAGCAGGCAGCCAAGCCCGACTCCAAGCGCCACAATGGCAAAATAAATGCCTACCAGCACAATCGACGGCAGATTATAAGGCCTTTGGTCCAGCAGCAGCTCGCCAAGAACAAAAGCAATACCGCCGCCCAGCAGACTGAAGCAAAGCAGGAGCAGATTAATTTTTCGCTGCATTGGTATTCATCCTTTCCGGGAGAAATTTATTTGAAATGGGCCTATTATCCAAAGCACACAGCCGGTTATGACCCATTCTTCTTTCCATGTCGGCCAAGGCAGGCAGCAGGTTCAGCGCGAGCAGTCCATTGTGATGGCTGCCGGGTTACCTTAAGTCCGATATTTGGCGGGAAGCTGCCCGCTGAATGCAGTTCTGATATGGCGGTCTATGGATCATCGAATCCACTCAGCATCCTTAACTCAAACAGGCTGAACTTGAAAAGCCCAGGTGCTCCCAGCCGCCAATTCCACGCCAAAATCAGCCTGTGCAGTTGCATATAATGCAGTTACGGCTTTGGCACAGTGGCACGGTGGCTTCGGTGTTAACAGCAGCACGGCAACACGGAACGCAACCTTAATGTCAAACTGTTGTATTTCGTGCACTAGATTGGCCAAAAAAGACGATCTATTTCTATTCTATTGCACTTCCTGCAGCAAAATAAATCATAAAAGCCACATTCCCGGCAATCTGCCGAAATCTGTTGCACGAAATACAGCAGATTGCTGGGGAGAAGCAAAATTATCTCATTCTATTGTACTTTTTACAGCAGATCGCCGGCTTGCAGTAATATTGTCTCATTCTGTTGTACTTTTCACAGCAGAACGTAATTTTGCAGCAATGTTATCTCACTACTATTGTACTTTTTGCAGCAGAATGCCGGCTTGCGGCAATCGGGGACCGCAGTCGCAGCAGCGGGAAGCCACAGCCGCTTGAAGCTTCCGCGGCATTCGAGCTCCGGCAACTGCTTTGCGGCTACCCCAGCTCCTGCATTTGCTCTGGCTACCCCAGCTCCGGCAACTCCCTGGCTATCCCAACTTCGACAATTGCTCTGCGACTACCCCAGCTTCAGCAACTGCCCTGGCTATCCCAGCTCCGGCAACTGCTCCTCGGCTACACCGTGCAGCCGGTAGCCGCTGGCGGCATAGGTCTCATAGTAGACCTTGCCGTTGCGGTAATAGAGCAGATCCTCCAGATGGAAGCCTCCCATCAGGTTCAGCTTCTCGACCCCGCTTCTGCGCTGCTCGTGCACGAAGCCGAGCCGGTAGATGCGCGTTGTCTCATCCGCGCCGAGGGCGTAGCGCAGGAATTCGGAATTGCTGTCGCCGAAGAAATATTTCTCCTCATGGCGGTGCTCCTGTGTGTATTCGAGCAGGCGGACGTTGATGCTCGCCTCCTCCTCCAGGCTGCGGTAGAGCCGCTTGAACAGCTCCTCCTTGGAGAGGATTTCGCGGTTCTCGTAAGCAGCCGCAACATTGGCGCGCCGCAGCAGCTCCTCCTCGAAGGGCAGCGCGAATGCCTCCGCCGTCAGCAGCTCGCGGCGGCACAGGTCAATCAGGCGTTCGACTGCCGCCGCGCCGCCCTGCCGCAGCAGCTCCGAAGCGCTGCCCAGGAAGCGGTCGCTGAAGAAGATGCCGGGGCCGCGCCGCGTTGCTATATCCCGCATGACCTCTTCCGTAACGGTCCGGTAGTACTCCATAATATTCTGGTCCACCGTCCCGCTTGCGCGCCCGATGCCGGCAAGTGCCAGGCTCTGAAGCTCCTGTTCCAGCTCCTCCATCATCTGCACTTTGGCCTTGCTCTCTGAGTGCAGTTGCTCCAGCGCCGCGTCGTAGCGCTGGCACAAGGCCAGCTCGCTCTCCAGGCGCAGCAGCTCGTATTTCCTGCCATATACAGCCTCGAATAAATAATGAATGAAATTACGCACTGTCCGTTTGTCCAGCAGCGGCACACGCTGGAACGGCTGCCGCTCCACACTCTCCGCGTAGAGCTGCTCCAGCTCCTCCTGGGCGGAGAGAATGGCTGAGCGCAGCCCGGCCATATGCTGGCGCAGCGCATGCAGCACACTTCCCCCGCCTGTCTGCTCGGCGGTCCATTCCGCGAGCTGGTAGAACGTCAGCGGCGGAACCGCATTCTCCTGGGCCGCAAGATCAGCGGCCCATTCGCGGGCAGGATGAACCTCCGCAGCCCGCCTGGCGGATACATCCGCGAAATTGCTGCGGAAATACGCCTGCCCGCCGTCACCGAAGAGCAGCTCCTCCGCTTCGCGCAGCGACAGCGGCTTCAGCTCGTTAAAGGAGGGACGGCCGTGGCTCATCAGCCCGGTCATCTCCGCAAGCCCCGTTTCATCCGGCAGCAGGGACGCCGCCCGGTCACGCAGAGACTCCGGCGCAAGGCCAAGCAGTGCCTGCCGTTCGCGCAGACTGATTCCCCCGCCCGCTTGCAGCTCGGCGGCCAAATAATGAAAAGCATGATACAGCACCGCCAGCGCGATTTGCCGGTTGGGTCTGCGCACCGCCGAGAATCCGGCGGAGGCATAGCCCTGTCTTCCGGTGCTGCCCCGGATGCCGCTTTTGAAGGTCATATTGTTATAGCCGCCATGTCCCGTAGCCGTATCGGTAACCGGACGGACACGGTTCTTAAGCAGGCTGATGTGGGCGATAATCTCATAGTTATCGTCCATGCCGTGAACGGACATCATGCCCCGTTCGTTTTTGTCGGAGAGCAGATAGACAAGATCGAACAGCGTGGAAGGACCATGCGACACCGGAATGGACAGTCCATCCTCCGTCACCAGCAGCGGGGCGCTGAAGGTATACTCCGCCTGCTGCATCCCGTCCAGCTCACGCAGAAAAGCCAGCCCGACCGAGCTGGAATACCCGAAGTTATCCCCCTGCTCACGCTCATTGATCAGCGCATACAGGTCGGTCTGCACCGACTTGAATGACTGGCTGAGCACGGCGCGGGCAAGCAGGGCAACCTCCGGCAGCAGCACATTTAGCGGGTCATCGACCCGCGTAATGATGGAGAGATGGATCACATCGAAGGAGGAATACAGCCGTCCGTAATCCGCTATGCTGTTGCCGAGCCGCCGCAGGCTCCGGTTCATTCCGGCCAGAAAACGGCTGTCCTCATGAAACTCGCGGTAGACCTCCTGACGGACCGTACGCGGATCACGCCCCGCAGTGGCCGGCAGGTCCATGCCCATGACCCGCTCTCTTCGGCCTTCGGACTGGACCCGGCTCAAGCCGCCAGCATGGCCAGCCTGAGTCTCGCTATCGCCCCCAACATGGCCTGTTCCAGTGAGAGGGGCAGCATGCAGCGCCATCACCCCGCCGGCGTTATCCCATTTCCGCTCGCAGCGCTCCAGCACCGGGCCAATGGCCGGGGCCACCTTCTCCCCAAGGAACAGAAACAGCGCCGGGTAATGGATGCTGCTGCGGCCATCACCCTTGCTGCGCTGCGCTTCTTCCTGCACCGCAAATTGTTCTGCATAAAGTAACGCCTGTGCCTTGATCATCGGATTACTTCAGCTTTCTGCGGATACTGCCGAGCTTGCCGGTCAAGCTCTTGTAGAAGCTGTACATTTCATCGCCGTCCGCATGCTCTACCCGCTCATATTCCAGACTGTCGCGCGCTTCCAGGAAGGAGACATACAGTCCTTCCAGCTTATACAGCAGCGGAGTAACATCCTCGGCAGCGGTCATTTCCCCGGCCCGGCGGGCCGCCTTGCGCAGCAGGAGGCTGCGGCTTTTCTCATCCAGCCCCCGGAAATGACGGTAGACGGCAAACTCCACATAGCTGCGTTCCTTCATTAAATTGGCAAAAGGCTCCCAGGCATCCTCGTCCTCGTCACGGTCATAGACGTAGAGCGCACCTTTTTTGGTAATGGTATCGGTGTACAGCGCCTCAATAAACTGATCGAGCCACTTGTCTTCGTCCAGGTATTGATGCAGAAGTCCCTCAAGCTCAGTGGCCTTGGCAGCCAGGGCATCGTATTTAGCCAGCTCCTCGCGGACGCGCGTAATTAGCTGCGGCGAACGGATCAGATTTTCCTGGGCCAGCTCCATGTTAATACTGCCAAAAATGTCCTTAACTCCTTCTCGCTCCAGCCCGTTCGTCCGCAGCGCCTTCAGCTCATCGGCGGCTTTTTTCACTTCCCCAAGATTTGGACGCGGCATGCCGAGCTGCAGATCATAGCCGCTGAGCATTTTATCTACATCGAACAGCTTCGTGAAGACAACCGAGAACCGGCTGCTCGTATTTTCGTCAACACCCTTCTCGACAATAACCCCGCTCTCCAGCGCTCTGGCAAAATCCGCCCGCACTCTGGCATTGTACTCACGGACACGGGGGTTGACATAGGTATCGCCCCAGGATTTCTCAGGAATCGGAGACGGCAGGTATGTCCAGTTATCCTTGTCGGTCATCACCAGATGGCGGCCAATCCCTTCCTTGTCCAGAATCGTCCGTTCATAATTCTCCTCGAACACGCGAAGCGGCGTGTACACGAACAGCGGCACCCCGTTGCGCGTGTTGAGCCAGAAAATCCGGTTCTTCACCTGACTCTCCTTAACCGTGAACTGGGATTTGCCCAGCGCGTTGTTCTGGTAATTGCGGATTCCCTTCAGGATGCCCGGCGCTTTGACCGGCACGGAGACGAAACCCCAGGACGGGAAGTGCAGACTGCCGGAGCTGTTGCTTAAGTGGAAAATCGGCACTGCATCCTCATCCAGCCGTCCGGCGATAATCCGCTCCACGAACTTGTCCAGCGGCTCCTCACGGCCGTATTTCATGATCAGGAACTCCTCCATGGAACGGGTAATCAGATCGCCGAACTTGTCGCTCAGGAATTCGGAGATCGAGCGTACAATGTCAATCTCCTGCTCTCTGACCCAGCGCCCGGAATGCTTCAGCATCTCCCGTGTGAAGTCACGGATCAGGTCATCGCCGTCCTTCTGGTCCATCACCTTGGAGATGGTGGAAGCAATATCCGGCACATTGACAATGTTCCAGTAGTAGGTTTTGTTTCCTTTATGGTCAGCCTGCTCCTCGCCATTGATCAGAATGTCGCCGTTCTTCTCGAAAATCGTGCTGAGCGCGCTGAGAATCTCCGTAAATACGCCGTAAATCCGGCTGTTCTCTTCATTCAGCAGCTCATACAGATCCTCATAGAATTCGATCATCTGCTCTGTGCGTTCCACATCGGCATGCAGCCAGTACTCATTAATTTTGGCGTCAATATAGGCATTCTTCTTCTTCTCTTTGGACACAAAAGCGCTCCGCGCATCGCCCAGCTTCTCCTGCGCACTATCCTGCGCCGCCTCGATGTCGCGCGGCAGACGCAGCAGACTCTCGCGCAGCGCTTCAATGTAAGACTGGATCAGCTTCAGAATGCAGAAGCCTTTCTCGGTATAGAGCAGCCGCGACACATAGAATGGCCCCTGCTCGGGATGAAGGAAGATGCGCTCCAGCTCCTCGCCGAAGCGTCCGGTAATCTCACCGGGCAATTGCTTCTTGGACTTGATGTATTCCTCACGCGCACGGGCCAGAAAGTTCTGCTCCAGCTCCGTATCCATGTCCACCACCTGATGCTTGATGACATTGCTGTGGTTCAGGCGCTCGCTGTTCTCATAGCCGGGCAGCGGCTCCGGCACACGGGCTTCGAAGGTCTTGATCATGCTGTCAAGATCAATGCCGAGCTTGCGCGCCAGCTTCTCCACATCCTCCTGCCCCGGCGCCTGCCGGAACATCTTATCCATCTTGTCGAACAGGCGGAATGCCAGATAAGTCGTCATCTCTTCAATCGGCAGCACTGCCGACGAAGCGCCGATAATGTTGTACTCATAATTGGCAGGATATGTCTTGTTCATCTGCGCAATGTTGGTGCGGATGTTGCTGATATAGTCATGGATGGCGAATTCCTCGCCGGACTGCTTTTCCTCGCTGGCCATGAAGTTCGTGATGTTCTCTGCCGTCACATTCATGCAGTAGTCATAGGCGCTCTCCAGCAGCTTGCCTTCGGTATTGGTTGCGGAGATCAGATGACACAGATTGAACGGAGGCAGCGGCGAATTGACAGTCAGAATATTCCCGTACTGCTGGCGGAATCGCTCGCCCCGGCTGTCCACATTCATCCAGTAATCCAGCTCTTTCAGCGCTGCGTACCCGTTCTTGCGGATATATTCGCGGGTGTGCTCGCTGAGGCTCTTGTTCGCCAGATTCACATCCGGCGTGAACAAATAGCCGAGCGTGTTCACGCGGTCGATACCGGCTGAGCCGTAGTCGCGTTCAATAATCCCGCGCACAATATACGCGATATCCAGAAAAGCACCGCTGCCCGTTCCGCCCGACAGGCCGGTAAGCAGGAACACCATCAGCTTTTTGCTGGTTCCGACGGACAGCGTCTTAATCTTCTTGTTGATAGCTGAGACAACCTGGTTGATCTTCGTGAACAGCAGCAGACGTCCGGCCTGGCGCACCCCGGCGGCTCCGTTCATACCATCCGTAATGCTCAGCTCCGGCGACAGCCATTCCGTGATATAAGGGTCAAGAATGCTGCGGTTCTGCAGCAGTCCGCCGATCTCGGCATTGGCCAGCAGCACGAATTCATTCTGCGGGTCGAGGCCGATGCCTTTGTATTTTTTGCCGCGGTCCTGTTCATTTGTCTCGAACGCCAGAAATTCCACGTTGTCCGGCTTGTCCCGTTTCTTCTTGGACAGCGGGTCTTCCGGCAGCTTGAAGCGGCGGTTAATCTGGTATTTCAGACGCAGCAGGGCGTCGATCCCCGTGCCGCCAAGGCCGATGATGAGAATCGGGTTGTCAATGGTATCTACTCTGATCTTGTCGCTGACGATTCCTCCGCCTAGCGATACGTCGAGCTGTTGAATATGCTCTCTTACTACCGGTTTCATAAGTGCTCCCCCTTATATCAAATACTCCAATAGAATCGTCTTATCAACGGTTGCCAGCGCCACGGAAATACGGTCGCCGTTCTTCAGCTCCAGGCCGCGCGAGGTATCGGCAGTACGTCCCGATTTCTCAACCGAGAGTCCTTCGCCGCTGCGCAGCAGCAGCCGGTCACCGTTGCCTGGAGTGAATACAAGCTTCTCGCTTTCCTTCAGCTCCGGCGCGAGCTGCAGCAGTTGATGAAGCGTGAACTTGCCCCGGAAAGCCGAGAGCTTCTTGTACTGCGGATAGGTTTTCTCGCCGGTGTTGCCGTCAAGCACCTCCACCACCATTTGCCCTACAAAGCCGCGGTTCGATTTCTGGCGCAGCAGCCACAGTACCACACCCGCCGCCAGCACCAGCACGATACCGCCAATAATATAGTAGAGCGTATTGGAGGCAGGCTGCTCTAGCGCAGGCTCAGTGCCGCTTGTTCCCGAAGCCGGGCTTGTGGCTACCGCTCCCGTCTTGGCATTGATCTTGAGCACGTCGCTCTCGCGGTAAAAGCTGCTCTCCTCCGCACGCACCTTCAGCTCATAATTGTGGCTCTCTTCAATCTTGAAGGAGCCCTTGAACTCCGCGCCGGAGTTATCCATCGGAAGCTCCTGCACCTTCCCCGTATCAATATCTGTAGCCAGCAGCACCGCCTTCATATCTTGATACAAATTGCTGAGCGTTACCTGAGTTCCATTGCTGAACAGATGTGAAGAGATGTCTATAGTATCGCCCTTCTTGTAGGTCTTGGACGGTAAAGCATCAAGCTTAAGCTCCAGATCATAGTTAAATACGAGATTGATATCAATCTTGTCTTTCGGCACGCCCTTCACCTGAAGCTTCCAGTTCCCCTGCGCCGGCGACAGCAGCTTGATCAGGCTGTACGTGCTGGATTTGGAGAGCAGGACATTGCTTGATGGAATGGTCACTTCCTTGCCGGAAGGATCTGTCAGCTTGGCGGTAACAGGCTTTGCGGACATGATCGAAATATTAGCCTCCAGCACACTGCTGTTGGGAACATTGACCGTAACGTCCTGATAGCTTCCGTTCGCCGTAATAGACTGTACAGGTACAACCTTTAGCTTCAAGTGTGCGGCAAAAATCTCGCTGAGGATCTGCGGCAGATCATCCGCTGAATCTGTTACAAAGGTCTTGCCGCCGGTCTTGTCTGACAGCCCGGCCAGAATCTCCTTGTTCAGCTTGCCGTCGGCGTTCAGCCCAATCGTATAGACCGGATAACCCTTCTGCTTGGCGGTGTTCACCGCAGTGTCCAGTTCCTGATCGGACTGGCTCTGGGTGCGGCCGCTTGCTTCGTTGAGGTCATTGTTGCCGTCCGCCAGCATGACAATCATCGGCTCATGGGTCTTATCACTTCCGTTCTCCAGCACCTTCACGGCCTCTTCCATGCCGACGGCAATGTCCGTATATGCCCCACGGTCAAGGCCGTCAATGAAATCCTTCAAATCCTGCTTATCGCCCGCAGAGCCGATCTGCAGCAGCGCCTTCTCCCGCTGCACCTTGTCGGTATACGCAACAATGCCGACCTTATCTCCTTGCGCGGATAGCATATCTATGAACATTTTCATCGCTTCATTCGCGATCTTATTCTTATCACTCTTATTCATGGAGTTGCTGACATCAATCAGCAGTACAGCATCAATGTGGGATGGCGCCGGTGATGCGGCGCTGGCTCTTCCGGCCGCAAACGGGGCGGCGGTGATGCAAAGCATCAGCAGCAGTGGCAGAATACGCCGCAGCATGTTCTTGGTTGTACTTGAAATACGAAGCTGTGTACGAAGCATAAATAGGGCTCCTCTTGTATTAAATTCGGCTCAGGTGACACGGCCGGCAGCATAGCTAAATTCTGTCAATAGCATGCCATTATGATATAATTAAACCTTGTAAACTTCAACTTTAGGACTACCATGCTTCCAAGAAGAAAGGAAGAGTTCCATGATTTCATACGTCATTCTAGGGATTACGTTTCTTTATGCCGTCATTCAGATTCTCATTTATGCTTCACGCATGCGCAAGCCGCTTACCCGTGATGACATCGACGAGCGGCTGCTGGCCGCACTGAATGGAGGAGACCATGCCCGTAAATAAGAAAAAGCCCGTTACCTTCCGGTCCTTCAAGGCCCCGCGTTACGTCACTGACAAGCTGCGCATCTGCCGGCGCTGCGGCCGTTATACCGCGCTCGGTGAGGAACGGTGCGGCAAATGCGGCAGCGCCTCGCTGATTCCGGTAGAGAAGCAGGCCACAGCCCTTGCCGGACGTAAAATGCACACCCGGCTCCTGTTCCTCCTTCTGCTCACCCTGGGCTCGGTCTATTTCGGCCAAAGCCTGGAGCAGATGGTGCTGTGCGGCGCCGGCGGCATCGTGCTGGCCGGACTGTTCTACTATACGCAGCGCAAAGTGCGGCAGAACGAAAATCTGTATGCGCTGAACGCGCTGCTTGGCAAGAGCATCGACAAGGTCTGGGATGGGCTGGAAATCAACCGTCAGGAGGCAGTTTCCGTGCTCCGTGAAAATGATGTGCTGGCTTACGAGAAGCTGCGCGAAATCTCTATCCTGCTGCGCGGGGACCGGATCGCCCGCCAGCGCGTCGCCCTCTTGCACGGCTTCCAGCTCCGCAAGGATATGTACCTGGAGCTTGAGCAGTTGCTGCTCAAGGATTTCGAACCGCTGCTCGCTGAATATATAGGCGAGATTGCCAAGGTGCGGCCCGACCTTATTAAGGACCGCACGCTGCGCTATGTCAAAGCCTACGAGGTACAGATTCTCGAGATGAATAATGGTGTCGCCATATTGACCGGCGTCGCCGGAGCGGCTGTACGTCTGAAGCGTTACGCGCTGCTCTACTCCGGCATGCTCGGAAGGTACCTGGAGGACCTGCCCAGGGACCGTTTTCTGCGCTTATCCAAAATGATCGCCGCCAGTCCCTACGAGGCCTGGAACGGACTTGATCTTAGGGTGGCGGAGGTCCGGGAAGCCAAATACCGCTGGGACCCGGATTTTTAATTATTGTATGAAAAGCAGCCTTATATTGAACGAAGGGACTTCTATAATATGACGTTCAAACAAGCCATATCCCTGCGCAATATTATGATCATTCTGTGTACGTTGATGCTGGTGCTTCTGGGACAGAAGGTTCTGCGGCTTGACAGCAAGATAACGGCTGTCCGGGAGGCTGAGCGGCTGTACGCCGCTGGAGACCTGATTGCCGCCGAGCAACAGTTCCGCCTGGCAGGCAAGAATTCTTCCATTATGTACAAGGAAGAGCTGATTGCCTCAAGGCTGCAGGAGCTGGCTCCGATCACAACGATCCGCAGCGGACTGAATACCTTGGCATTGATGATAGAGGATCAGTTGACTACCGCAAATTTCACCGGATTTATGGAGAGCTACGCCTCCCTGTTCAGCCTGAAAAGCCAATATATGATATCAGGCGGACCCTATGAGTCTTATTATCGCCGCCTATCGGCTGATTCAGGCATTTCAGATAAGCTGACCGCAGGATTCCAGCAGTTCAAGGCACAGTTTCTTGCCGGGCTTGCGGCGGGCCAGAGCAGCGTAACCAGCGGCAACAGCACCGGTGCCGATAGTGACAGCTTCAAGTGGAGCCTGCTGCAGATTCCAGATACATATTATGGAAGTGCCAAGAATAAGGAAGAACTTCTCGCCGCAAAGTTCAAGGCCCACGATACCGCCAGGCTGAAAGCTCTGGCGGCAGCCGGCAGCTTCAGTCTTCTGCTGGACAACGCCTTGTCTCTGACGGAAGCGTACAGCAGCCACAGCTACAATGCGCCTTGGGTGGGACAGCAGACAGAGGACAGCGCGAAGACAATTCTCCGCAAGGATGTCGATGGTGAACGTATTGCCGCCTTCTCCGGGCATGCCGCGGCTTACCGCAAATACGCCGCGTCGGCTGGCCTGGCCTCCTCCAAGGTGCTGACCCTGATTGACAGCAGCACCGCAAAGCTGCTCCGAAGCGCTGCGCGAATGGTCCGGGGCGGACAATACGCGGAAGCGATCCGGCTCTACGGCGACCTGTCCCCGCTTCAGTATACAGCGGCGGAGATAGCCGCGGCACAGGTCGCCTGGAACGCCGCCGAGCCGGTTCGTCTGTTACCCGGCGGTGAGGAGCCGGGCAAATACGCGCATGTGGTCACTGTCACTGGGCGTTACGGCGTGAAGCTTGCTGTTGCCGGAACTGACAGCAGCGGACGCCTGTATTATGCGGATATGAAGGGTGATGGTACGGTCTCCACACGGACCGGAGATATGATTTCAGGCTATGAAGCTCTTAGCAGCCTTGCTTTTGATGACTCGTTGTCCGCCTATGCCAAGGTTCCGGTTGTAGTGGCCCGGGGCAGCCGCGAAGATGGACGGACCGCTTTTAACGCCTATACGATCAAGCCTGAAGGCATTTCCCTGCTCTTCTCCTTTGCCGGCAGCGGCTACGAGCTGAAGCCGGATGACGGCTCTATCCGCGTAATGAATGCCGATACCGGAGATGGCGTGAGCGGACAGACAGCCGTGTACCGCCAGACAAATGGCAGCTACCAGTTCTCCGAAATCTATCAGGAGTATCCGGTGATTGAAGCCGCTGATCTGGAGCTTCACCCCTTTGAGAAAGTATCCTTACATCTCGATATTTATATCGACTCTGCCGGCAGAACCGTAGCCGGTTCAGGCGGGCGGTATATTGTGCTTCAAGGCAACGTCGGCCAGATTACTGGCCCGGTGCTGGCCAGCGGCCAGTTCCAGAATAGTTACGACTACGCGGAGACTGATGCCGGAGAGCAGTATGTACCTGTATTTGTTGTAGAGACATTGGGGAGTCAGAGTCTGAGTTTAACCCCTTAACACCAAGCAGCAATAGGATAAGGCAGCGGAGTGATGCACCCGCTGCCTTTTTTTGTCTGCTGTAGTGATTTCATTATTTTTTCATTTTTACGGGCTGGCTATAATGAGCCATATAAGCGCTGCAGAGGAAGCAACTATGCGGATTCTATCCTGAAATAACGACCCTGGGTTATGTGGAAACGTACGCGGTTAGCGGCCTACGGCTGAGTCCGGCCACGCAGGAGCCAGAACGTGGCATTAACCGCCTGAGCAGTCTCCCTGCTAGTTGTAAGGAGATTGTTGATCTGCCGGAAAGGTAAACGGGCTTTCGTAAAAGCTCCACTGGTGCTGTATTTGGCCGTTGCCCTTGCCTCCTGCGGACTTGTGCTCGGAACCGGATATTACAGCGGCAAAATGATATACACAGACGGCGTAGGCGTATCAGCCAACGGCGTTGCTGCAAGTCCTCCTAAGTAACAAAAAACAAACTGCCCAGCACGGACCCTACAACGGCATTTCTGCCGTTATTCCCGAGCCCACTGCCCGGCGCGGAACCAACAACGGCATTTCTGCCGTTGTTGCCGAGCTAACTGCCCGGCGCGGACCCTACAGCGGCATTTCTGCCGTTGTTCCCGAGCCAACTGCCCGGCGCGGACCCTACAACGGCATTTCTGCCGTTATTCCCGAGCCAACTGCCCGGCGCGGACCCTACAACGGCATTTCTGCCGTTGTTCCCGAGCCCACTGCCCGGCGCAGAACCAACAACGGCATTTCTGCCGTTGTTGCCGGCCCAACTCCCCGCCTTCGGCCGATGCCGGCCGTATAATAAAGAGCCGATGCCCTCCTTTACAGGGGAACATCGGCTCTTTTATGTGTGCCTTCAGCGGCAGACACCGCTGCAGACCGGCTATTCTTTTACCGCTCCGACAACAATCCCGGTTACAAAATACCGCTGCAAGAACGGATAGACCAGCAAAATCGGCAAAGCGCTTATAAAAATCTGCGACGCCCGGATGGTGCGCTGCGACAGATTCGCCACGGCAGCCGGATCGAGCTTCGACATATCTGCCTGCACGATGATCGTCTGCATAAAGGTCGCCAGCGGGAGCCTTGAAGCATCCTTGATATAGATAATCCCGTCGAAATACGAATTCCAATGCCCTACCATAATGAACAAGGACACCGTGGCCAGCACCGGTAAGGACACCGGCAAATACACGCTGTAGAAGGTGCGGAACTGCCCCGCCCCGTCAATAAAGGCCGCTTCTTCGAGGTCTTTGGGCACTGTACGGAAGAAATTGAGCAGCAGGATGATATTGAAGACAGCCACCAGTCCCGGAAGGATCAGCGCCATCAGGGAATCCATCAGCCCAAGCTTCAGAATCAGAAGGTAGCCGGGAATCAGACCGCCGCTGAACAGCATGGTGACAACGAAATACCAGAGATAAATATTGCGTGCCCGAAATACATGGGTTTCCTTCGAGAGCGCATAGGCAGCAATGGTATTTACCACCAAGGCCATTGCCGTTCCCAGCACAGTCCGTTCTACGGACACCCACAAGGCGGAGAGAAAGTTAGCGTTGTCAAACGTCTTGGCATAAGCTTCAAAGGTGAACCCGATAGGCCAAAAGGTCACCAGCCCGGCATTGGCCGGAGCGGATGCACTGAGCGACACCATCAACAGATGATACAGCGGAAGCAGACAGAGCACGGAAATCACCGTAAGGAAGACATTATTGATAACGCTGAATATGCGGTAGGACACTGTTTTGTGATACATAAGCGGTCATCCCTTCTAAAAGATTCTATAGCCGGCAAACCGGTAAGCCAGCCGGTAGGAGATCACGATCAAGATTAGGCTTATCGCCGATTTGAACAGATTTACCGCAGTGGCAAAGCTGAACTGCCCGCTGAGAAGCCCCTCTCTGTATACGAATGTGTCAATAATATCGCCCTGCTGATAGATCAAAGGACTGTACAGGTTGAACACCTGGTCAAAGTTCGCGTTCAGCACGTTGCCCAGCGCCAGCGTTGCAACCACGATTGCAATCGGGATCAGGGCGGGAATGGTAATGTAGAGCGTCTGCTTCCAGCGCCCCGCCCCATCCACCTCGGCTGCCTCATACAGCGCGGGATTAATGCCGGAAAGCGCCGCCAGGAAGATGATCATGTTGAAGCCGAATTCCTTCCAGACATCGCTCGCAATAATCGTGAACCGAAACCAGTTGCCGTCGCCCAGGAAGAAAATCGGCTTAATGCCGAACACGCTGGAGATGAACTGGTTGATGAGTCCTGTCTGGGCAAGCATATCAATCAGGATTCCCGAAAGGGTAACCCAGGATAAGAAGTGCGGCAGGTAGACAAGCGTCTGAATCGTTCTTTTGAGCGCCATTTTTCTGACCTCATTCAGCAGTAAAGCGAAGAAGAACGGGATAATCAGGTTCATCACCATTTTGGAGCAGGCGAAGAACAGCGTATTCCACGTAATTTGCAGGAAATAATCATTTTGCCACATATATTCGAAATGCTTGAGCCCCACCCAAGGAGAATCTACGAATCCGAGCGCCGGCTTATAATCCTGAAAGGCCATAAGAATTCCGCCCATAGGAATATAAGAAAATATAAACACCATAACTGCCGCCGGCAGCACCATAAAGTGAAGCATCCACGGCTGCTTATACCCTTTTTTCCCCGATGTACGCGGCTTCTTCCCAGGATTCACCTGCTGTATAGTGTTAGCTTCCATCGCTTCTCCCGCTTTCAAAAAAAAATTTTGTGTGTTGTATCAATCTCTGTTATAAATAGTAGCAAGCATTTTTGAGGTTTTATATATTACTTTGTTAGGCTCGCATAGGGATTTATTAGGGGCATCGTCTGGGGGGGGATAAGGATGGGTCTAAGAAAAGCTTACACGTTCGTCATAGAAAGGGCCTGGACCAGGTGGAGCAGGTTTAGTCTGTTTGCCAAAATGAACAGTCTCATTATCGTGCTGTTCGTGCCGATCATCATCGTGTATACGTATTCAAATGACGTTACCTTTGATGTCGTAAGTAAAGAGCTGCAGGAATCCAATACGAAACAGCTTACTTTTTTGTCCAGTCAGATTGATTCGCGGATCAACCAGATGATGGATTTCAGCCTGGTATTCTCGAAAGATCCGAATGTCCGTAAATTCAACGGCCTCAATATGTGGGAAGACCGCTATGACCATATGCAGACCCGTTATGTCATTCAAGAGAAAATGATGCTCCAGTCCGGGGTGACGGATATCTGGCCGGCCAGATACGCCGTATATTCCCAGCAGAACAAGGATGTCATCTCCAATTACGACAAGCCGACAGGGTACGATGAAAACTATTTGAAAAAAAATATGAGCGGCAAATGGACGTACAGCGACGGCGGGAACGGGGCTTCGGGACAATCCAAGGCTTTTTACTGGTTCTATACCGATTCTATTGCCCCGCAGGGAACGTTTACGGGAAGCGATCTGGTGGTTGAAGCCAGCTTCAGCTATCAGAATATCCAGAACATGCTGGACACGTACAAGGCAGGGGGACAGGGCGACCCGTTCTTTTATCACAAAGGCGATGCCCCAATTCTGAACCGCAGTGCCGACCAGCAGCTAACCGGTGAATTGATCACTTATCTGGATGAGCATTCACCGGACAGCAGCACACAGCATGTGGTCATTCTGGAGGGGAAAAAGTATCTGGTCAGCTCGGTGAAATCCTCCAATCTGGATTGGTATCTGGTTGATATTGTTCCACTTGAACGTATTCTCGGGCCAATCTCGGTCAGCCGGGATTTATTCTATGTATCCATGCTGCTGCTGTTTGTCGTTGGAATTTCCGCATCCATTCTGCTATACCGGAACGTTCAGCGGCCAATCATGAAGCTGATCAAAGGACTCCGGCGTGTACAGCGGGGGGACTATACCGTGCGCCTCCACACCCAGGATCAGAACGAGTTCTCGTTTCTCTTCCACCGGTTCAATGATATGTCCCATCAGATTCAGGACCTGATCGAGAATGTCTTCAACGAAAAAATCCGCGCCCGGGAAGCTACATTGAAGCAGCTTCAGGCGCAGATCAATCCGCATTTCCTCTACAATTGCCTTGGTTATATTATCAATATGGCTCAAATGAAGGATGAGGAAGCCGTTGTGTCAATGGCCTACAATTTAAGCGCTTACTATCGCTACACAACCCGGATGGAACGGGATACAGCCACCTTGGACGATGAAGTCAAGCTGCTCGTCAACTATCTGGATATTCAGAAGCTGCGCAACGGACGAATTGAATATCACATTGATATCCCGAAGGAGATGCTGAAGCATTCCATACCTCGCCTCCTGCTGCAGCCCATTGTGGAGAACTCTGTGATTCATGGGGTTGGAAAGTCTTATAGCTCAGGTGAAATCAGGATCAGCGGCGAGATTTCCGGCGGCTGCTGCCGGGTGTATGTTGATGACGACGGTCCGGGCCTCAGCCCGGAGCAGCAGGAAGCGCTGAACCGCAAGATGCGGGAGCCGCTGCGGGAAGAAATGGGCTGCGGCCTGTGGAATACGAATCAGCGGATTATGCACCAATTCGGCAATAACTCCTCTCTGCATTTCAAGGAATCGCCGCTGGGAGGATTTCGGACAGAGATTATCTGGGAAATTCCGGCCGATGAAGATGATCAGCCCCATACCAACTTACAAGGAGACCTGCAGCATGCAATTGATCATAGTTGACGATGAAGCGCACTGGGTGGATAACCTGTCCATGACCAAACCCTGGCACACGCTGGGAATCGAACAAGTACACAAGGCCTATTCCGCCTCCGAGGCACTTCAGATCATCGAAACGAACCCGATAGATATTGTGATCTCTGATATTCAGATGCCGGAAATGACGGGACTGGAGCTGATCGAACGGATACGAAGACGGGATAAGAAAATTAAATGCATTATTTTATCCGGGCATTCGGACTTTGAGTTCGCCAAAAGCGCCATCCAGCACAGCGCTGTAGACTATCTGCTTAAGCCGCCGACAGACAAGGAATTGCTGGATGCCGTCCAGACCGCCATTGCACAAATTAATGCGGAGTGGGAGCTGATCAGCTCCCTGGAGCGGACCCAATATACCCTGCGGGAGAACCTGCCGCTGCTGCGCGGCCAACTGCTTCTGGATGCCTTGCAGGGTCACCGGATGCCCGCAGATGAGTGGGAACGCAAGCTTGGAAATTACGGTCTGCCGTTCAGCAGTGGAGACTGCGCCCTGATGCTGGTCAGGCTGGAGGAGGAATTCGGGCAATATAAGAACAACGGCCAGCCGCTCATTGAGTATGCGGTCATCAATATGGCCGAAGAAATCTTTGGTGAATGTATGGAGGTCTGGGGCGTCAAGGAAGAGCATGGCTACCTGGTATTTCTGCTACAGCTTAAGGCGCAAGCCGCCGACCTGGGGAGAGAAAAGCTTCTGGAGCAGCTCTCAGTGCAGCTTCAGTACAAGGTGCGGCAATTTCTGAAGGGCTCCCTGTCCATCGTCATTACAGAGTGGTTCAAGTTCCCCGGGCAACTGCATGACCGGTTCCGCCAGGCTGCGGCCTATTTCCGCCAGATTGTCGGGGATGAGCGGGAATTCGTCATGCGGGTCAGCGACTCTCATGAGCAGACAGAGCAAGGGCCGCTGGACGCGCTGTACACCCCGCCTTCCCTGATTAATCTGCTGGAGTCCGGGCATTGGGAAGCCGCCGAAGCCAAGCTGACCGCCGTCTGTGCGGAGCTGGATGAGAAATGGCCCGAATCCTGGGAGCACTGTATGGAGGCCGGATTCCTGATCTCCGCCGCTTTTTCCAATCTGGCTCACCGCAATGGGCATACGCTGGCGAAGTTGCTGGGTACGGACATTGAAGCGCTGCAGAGCGGGGAAGCCTTCTCCTCCATCAACAAGCTCAGAATGTGGTCGCTTAGTGTCCTTAGCAAGCTGAAGGAAGGAACCTCAAGTGAAATCAAAGACATCCGTTCCCTTTACGTGAAGAAAATACAAGAATTTATGGATAAAAATCTGCATCTCGATGTTTCCCTGCGGGTGCTGGCGGACCACGTCAATCTGCATCCTACGCATTTATCCAAAATTTATAAGATCGAGACGGGTGAAGGCATCAGCGACTACATCTCGCGACTACGCATGGAACGCGCCTGCCATATGCTGAAGAATACCGCCAAAAAGGTGTATGAAATCAGCACGGAGATCGGATATATGGACCCCGCCTATTTTATCAAAGTATTCAAACGCCAATTCGGGGTCACGCCGCAGGAATATAGAGACGGGAAGAAATAACATGATAGAGTCCTATCGAAACTAAGAAACTCATATAGATGCCCTCCCTGAAAAGTTGGTACAGTACACATGTAAGGATCATACACAGTAGGGGGACATGATGAATGATTAAGTTCAACAAGCTAGGCTCGCTTCTCGTAGTCACGGCTCTCGTCACACTCACAGCCTGCGGAACATCCGCTGACAACGCAGCAAAAGGCAATGCCGCTTCCAATAGCGCCACTACTTCTGAAGCCGATGCCGCCTTCGCCAAAGGCAAATACGATCCGCCGATTGAGATCAGCGCCGTATTGATGCCGAAGAAGTATGTGCAGGGCGACACGAAGGAAAATAACGTACATGACCGTTGGATGCTTGAGACCCTGGGAATCAAACATAAAGATACCTGGTACCCTGCCAATGACGACCAATATAGACAAAAGCTTCAGCTTGCGATTTCCTCCGGCGAGAAGCTGCCTGATTTCGTATCAGTGCCTACCAATCCGGTATTAACGAATCAATTGATTGATTCCGGCCAATTCATTGCAATTGACGAGCTGTTTGACAAATACGCCAACAAGACTCTGAAGGACCATGCCGCAGCACACCCTGAGCTCTGGTATCCGTTCATGAGAGACGGCAAGAAATACAATGTGCCGATCATGGAATACACCGACAATGACGATACCCTGCTCTGGCTCCGCGAGGATTGGATGGAGAAGCTGAATCTTCAGGCTCCCAAGACCATTGCCGATTTAGAGAACATTATGGACAAATTCAAGAACCAGAACCCTGATGGTCTGGCTCCCAAAGATGTGTATCCGCTGGCCATTTCGCTCAAAAATAACACAAACACCTGGATGGGCTCGCTCGACTGGCTGTTTGGAGCTTACGGCACCATCGAGGAGCAATGGAACAAGGATGCGAACGGCAATCTGGAGTATGGCTCCATTAACCCGGGCGCAAAGCAGGCTCTTGCGAAGCTGAAGGAATGGATGGATAAAGGTTATATTCATGCCGACTCCGCTCTGTGGGATGAAGGCAAATCCGCCGAGAGCTGGACAAAAGGCACCGCAGGCATTCTGCCGGGAGCCAACTGGGTTCCCGACTGGCCTGCTCCCGACCTGCTCAAGAATGTTAAAGGCTCCAAATACAAAGCTTATCCAATTCCGGCAGGACCGGATGGCAAGATCGGCACCAAATGGCAGAATTCCGGCGTCAACGCCAGTATCATGATCAATAAAGATGCCAAGCACCCGGAAGCCATCTTCCTGTACTACAACTATTTGCTTGATAACGTCGCTAATCCGGCCGCAGGCAGCAAGTATGAATATGGCTTCGCCAAAGGCTACGACTGGGATATCATTGACGGTCAGCCTACCAGCGACAAAGAAAAGATTAAAGACTTCTCCAATGAATTCCCGTTCCTGACCGGTCCGGCCCGTATTCCTGATCTGTACATGAAGACTCTCGTTAAGCTTGCAGACGGCCAGAAACCGGAAACGCCTTATGAGAAGCAAATGGCTGAGTTCCGCAAGCCGGAGAACTGGGCTGCCGCCAAAATCGTAATGTCACAGCAGGACATCCGCAAGCAGAACTATTTCACCGGTGCGGCAACACCGACTATGGTCTCCAAGTGGAACCTGCTGCGCCAGTCCGAGATGGAAACCTTCAACAAAATCATCTACGGCAAATTACCGGCCGATGCGTTCGACGAATTCGTCACCAACTGGAAAGCCAACGGCGGTGACCAGATCACGAAGGAAGTTAACGATTGGTACAAATCCGTCTCTGCAAAATAATTGGATGCTGAGGGGATAAGCAATAAATCACCATAAAAAACAGGAGGTCCAGGCAGCAATGAGTGCTGCCTGGACCTCTTTTTCAGTCAGTTTGGCTCCAGCGGGCGAAACGATTCCAGATAATCGTGAACCTCTTCATCAGGTGTCTGAAGCAGACCGGCAAGCAAATTCTGGATGGAACGCAGTATCTTTACCCGCTCGTCGATTTCCGTGATTTTGCCCCGAACCAGCTCTCTTAGCGTCTCCGGCTCCATGTCCTGGCCCAGCATCTGCAGCACTTCCTGAATTTCCTTAAGCGAGTACCCCAGGGATTGGGCGTCTTTGATGAACTTGATCTTCACCAGGTAATCCGCCGTGTAGCTCCGGTAACCATTAGCAATCCGTGCGGGAACAGGCAGAATGCCGCTGTCCTCGTAATAGCGGATGGCCGCCGTGCTCAGCCCTGTCCGCTTCGCCAATTCTCCGCGCGTCATCCCTTCCATGGGCGTTCCTCCTACATCCGCTTTTTCGTATATTTCTGGTCAAACTTCACTTCAGGGAAGTCAGGCGACGGGCCATCCAGCAGGTTCTGCGGCTCACCCTTCAAGTATTGATCGAAAAAGGCTCTTACATAGGAGCGGGTGATGTCAATATTATGCACCGGGTCAATGTCTTTGGCAAAAAGAGACGGCGACAGCAGCGCGATCTCCGTAAAGCTCTGATGGATGAAATGCTCGACGGTCAGATAGTAGGTGTCACCCGTGCTATTGGTCATGGCCGATTCCAGATCGGGAGCGAATTCCTCATAGAATACCTTGTCCTTCTTCGTTGCCGCAGGGTCAAGGCTTTGCGCCGTACCGCCGGTCATCATATACATAAAAGGCTGCTCCAGCCCGGTATGGGCAACCTTGCCCCAGAATCCGCCCTCCAGACTCACTCCCGCCTTGAACCGCTTGTCCTGGGCCAGCGCTTCTGCCGTAGTTGCCCCGCCATAGGAATGCCCGAAGATTCCAACACGGTCCAGGTCCAGCTTGCCTTGCAGCAGCCCGTTCGGGTCCTGCGTGTTCCACGCTGTGAGCGTATCCAGCACGAAGCTGGCATCGGCAGCACGGATGGCGACTCCTTTTACATTATTGGCATACAGCTCTGCCGAAGTATCAAACTTAGGTTCAGGCTCATAGAAAATAGAGCTTCCATCCGGGAAAGTAACCTTGGCCGAAGTATACGGATGATCCATTCCCACTACAATATAGCCGTGGCTGACCAGCTCTTCGATGGCTGTCATGCTCTGAAAACGCGTGGAACGCACACCCGGCGAGAACAGCAGCACCGGATAGCCGGATTCCGCTGCGGACAGCTCGGCTCCAGCAACAACATGCGTAGGAATTTCAGTAACATGGCTGAAAAGCTGCTTCGGCAAACCGAACACCAGACTGATCGCTTCCCCAAGCTCCGAAGGATAATGCTCCTTCGCTCTGCCTTCAGCCGTCTTTGGGTCAACGGGATACCAGACATTCACCATCAGCTCCCGCTTGTCCCCCGGGTCAGCGCTCAGCGTCTCCTCGCGGGATTCATCCGTAAGCTGGCGGGAGAACGTGCCGATTGCGTAGCTGCCGGTAGGCTCAGGCATCGTGAATACGGGGAGCAGTTGACTCAGGTATACAGCCATGCCCGAGAGGGCCAATACCAGGGTGAGCTGCAGGCTCTTTTTAACCCGTGACCAGGACCCGGTTCTGCTCTTCACCTCAGGCTTAACCCATCTAAGGATTAACACAATAATCAGCCCCAGCGCCGCCGCGTACGCCGGAACCATCTGGATGCGGTAATGCTCTATAACTCCATGCAGCAGAGCTGCCAGCACCACAGACACCAGCAAGCCGGCATCCAGCTTCCGGTTTCTTTTTACGAACAGGATGCCCGCCGTTGCTCCCACAATAACCAAAATGACAATGATCTCAAATACTCTCATGATACAGTCCCTCCACGTTATGAATTGAAGCTGCTTAGATCATAAACGTTGAAGTATACTGCAAGGTCAAGCTGATCTTTGGCCCTGTAGCGGATTCCTCCCCATTCATATAGAAGAAATCCGCTTAGACCTGCAAGAATCTCTTACCTCCCGGCCCGCTCCGAAAACAGCCGTCCCGCATAATCGCTAATCAGCCCTTGCATGGCGAGCTTTGCGGACCATTCGGCAGGAATGCCGTCCAGTCCGTAGTATGCACCGGCAATCTGCCCGTAAACTGCGCCTGTGGTGTCAGCATCATTGCCCAAATTGACGGCGAGCAGTGCGCCTTCAGCAAAGCTGGAGGATCTGTGAAAGGCCCAAAGCGCGGCTTCCAGGGATTGCACCACATAACCCGAGCCTTGAATGTCCGGCGGTTCTTTATGCTTGTAGGACCCGCGCTTAATGTCCTGGATGCTGCGCGTCAGCTTCTCCTCGTGCAGCCAGCCCCCGAAGGCTTCGGGAGCAAGCATCTTCTGCTTGCTCCAGCCGTGCAGCCCGGCGAGGATATACGCCGCCATCAGGCGGCAGGCATCTACGCATTCGGTAGCCGCATGTGTCGTGCGCGAGCTTCGCGCCGCATACTCTATGGCGTTTGCCGGGTCCTCCGCGTAATACATGGCCACGGGTGCCAGACGCATGATCGAGCCGTTACCGGCGGCAAGCGGGTCTGCCGAGCCGCTGTAGCCTTCGCCGCTGGCCTCGAAATGCAGCAATGCGGAGCGCGTGGCATTCCCGATGTCGAAGCACTCGCCCGTGCTGCCCAGGTAGCCCTCGCGGAACCATTTGACATACCGCCGCATCTGATCGGCGGGGTCAAAGCCCCGGACCGCAAGCAGGCTGTCCGCAAGGCACAACGCCATTGAGGTATCGTCTGTCCACTGCCCCGGCTGGAGCTCGAACACACCGCCACCGGTGATGTCCACAAGCGGTGCAAACGTGCCGGGCGCCTTGAATTCGGCGGTGGTCCCTAAGGCATCGCCCGCCGCCAGCCCTTGCAGGCAGCCTTGATACCGGTCGCTGCTCAGTGTCATTTTTTCGCACCTCCTGTATGGGTAATCTGAACATTTATGAGCGCCTTGGCATCTAAGAATCTATTCAGCGTTTATTCGCCGGGATAAGCAAGCCCCCACTGGGCGCGGACCTGATCGAGCAGCTTCAGGATTGCCAGGGATTCATCCAGCGTCAGCACCGGACTCTCCGTAAGTCCCGCCTGCAGGCAGCGGCCTACTTCCTCCGCTTCGAAGGCGTAGCCGATAGATGTCCGGTCATCCTCAAAGGTCTCAGCCAGCTCGCCATCGACATATAATTCGGCCGATTTCGGATTCACGAAGGAGCCCTTCACAATGATGTGGCCTTGCGTTCCGAACACTTTGGCCTCCTGGAGCATATTGAGGCGGACTCCGCCGCTCAAAGCCGCTGTTTTGCCCCCGCCATAGGACAGCAGCAGCGAGAAATGCTCATCTACACCCGTTTCACCCATATGCACGGTGCTGGCGATACTCTCAGGATGCGGCCCGAAGATCATGGAGGCAAAAGAAATCGGATAAATGCCGACATCCAGCAGCGCCCCGCCGCCCAGCGCCGGATTCAGCAGACGGCTCTGCGGATTCCATTCTGCGCGGAAGCCGAGATCGGCCTGGACCAGCCGGACCTCTCCGATCCGCTCTGCGGCAATCCATTCTCTGACCTTGGCATTGGCCGGAATATAGCGGCTCCACATCGCTTCCATCAGGAACAGCTTATGCTCACGGGCATAAGACACAACCTCTTCCAGCTCGCCGCTGTTCACGGTAAAAGGCTTCTCGCAGAGAACAGCCTTCCCGGCACGCAGCGCGAGCAGCGCATTGTCTTTATGGAACGGATGCGGCGTCCCGATATAGATTGCATCCACCTCCGGGTCATTTACCAAATCCTCATAGGTGGCATAGGCCACGGGAATGCCGTGATTGCTGGCGAATTCATCGGCGCTTTCCTGATTGCGCGAGCCGACAGCATAAGCAATCCCATTGCTGGCATGAGCCAGATCTGTCGCGAACTGGTGCGCGATCCAGCCGGTGCTGAGAATTCCCCACTTCACTTTGTAAGCGTTATCTTTTATCATAAAAAGTTAATCCTCCTTGTGTTTGGACCTGATCCCCTTGATTCTACCAAACTATAATTAGCGTATACAAGCGTCACCGCAGGCTGTCACACCATAGCGAGCAACGCGTATACGCTGATTGCGGAAAACCCCACCGTCACAAGCAGCGTTGCCGCATTCCAGATCCGGCTGATGAGTGCAAGATCCTGGATGTAGCTTTTCAGGAACAATTTGCGCAGCAATAGGTGAAGCAGCCGGATAAAAATAAAGCCGAACCAGCCAAACAGGCATATCAGTAGCAACTCCGTACTCCATTTATTCACAAACCGGTCGGCCGTCGCCCCATCATAATGAATCGGCACAAAATCCGGCATCTTAGGGTAGAGATAGATGTACAGCAATATAGGGATCATCGCAGCAATACTGCTTATGATCATTGTCTGCTTGCTTTTGAACATGAAGTATCATCCTCCTATACTTAGGCCAACCGAAGGGACGGCTATATAAAATTGAACTATAGATTTTCATATTGGGGTCTGGTCGTAACTGCGGGGAATGTTTGGACTTCCGGCCGTTGCCCGTCTGCAGATTTCTTGATTATGACCGCTACTACAGTTCCAAACTTCCCCTCCGTCACTTCTGCCCTTTTTATTTTTTCTTTAGTTCAATTTATATAACTCACGCAATTTCATTCCCAGCTCATGTATGTATTCTTCATTCTCCGGAATTCCGTCACGCACAAGCTTAGGTACTCAGGCAACTTAAGCAGCTCCTTCCATTATATATTCTCTATCGTCATCCTGCCTGGGATTACTTTGACCGCTTCAGCAATTTGTTCACAAAGCAAAAAACTCTTCCCGAAAACCGCGCAGGCGCAGCAGCCGGGAAGAGTTATTTTAGCTTATCCAGTGGGACGGTCCTGTTATTTCGCCAGTACAAGCTCCAGACGAACCTCAAGATTATTCTCCGTGTCCAGTACAATCGAATGGGGATTGGCCATACCGAAATCTGCAAAGGTTACAGTTGTTTTGCCTGACAGCATAAGCTGTCCGCCGCTATACACCGCTTGAGAATCAAAGGTAACGTCCTTCGCAATGCCTTTGACGGTCATTGTTCCCTGCAATTGTACAGGTACCGCTGTGCCCTCTGTCCATTCAGCCGGCAGCTCGGAGAACGACTTCACAACAAAGGTGGACTGTGGAAATTCTGTTGCCGACAGGTAATCCGCACTCTTCACATGCTCATCTCTCTGGCCGTTGCCGGAATCCAGCGCGCTCATCTCCACCGTACCTTCACCGGTCATCGCACTGGCATCGTCCAGATTCACGTTCCAGGTTCCTGTAACGGAAGGGTCCACGAAATTAACTGTTTCCTGCGAGGTCGTTACCGACCAGTATACTTTCGAAGTGTCTGCTATTTTCCATGCACCGTTCAATTGTTCCGCTGTAACGGCTGCTCCCGCCGACGATGCTGCTCCATTTGCAGAGCTGGTTCCGTTTGCTGTTCCTTGCGTCTGGGCCGGAATGACGGACTCGATTTCAACATTATTGCCCAAGCTGTTTCTTAATAAGGTAAAAGCCGTGATGGCTCCTATGACAACGACTCCTGCGGCGACTATGGCGATTGTTTTTTTCTTCATCCTATTTTCCTCCATCCATAATTTTCATATGATCTCTATGGCTTGGCTCCCATTCTAACAAAGCAATATGTCGGGAATAAGTCAAAGCGCATCACCCTGCACCTGTGTTAAAATTGTCTTAATTTTTACTAAATTCAAGGCCGCTGTCCCGGGAACGATTGCCATCCCGCCGGACTTGTTAAGGAGGCTTGCTGTAATATGATGAAATCCATTCTGATTGTTGAAGATGAAGAAGCGATTGCCCGGGTGCTTAGCGCCTATCTGAAAAAAGCGGACTTCCATGTGACCCGCGCCGCCGACGGGCGCACTGCGCTGGAAGCCTTCGAGGCTGCGCCGCCCTCCCTGATCCTGCTCGACATCATGCTGCCGAATATGGACGGCTTCGAGCTGCTTGGCCTTATCCGCGAGAAAAGCAGTTGTCCCGTAATTATGCTGACGGCCAAGGACGGCATAGCGGACCGCCTGGCCGGACTGGACGGCGGGGCCGATGATTATATGTCCAAGCCCTTCATCCCTGAAGAGGTGGTGGCACGTGTAAATGCGGTGCTGCGCCGCCCGTCCCAGTGGTCTGACGGCAGCCGCAAACGCCATTTCGGCAGTCTGTTTATTGATTTTGGCGCCCGCAGCGTATTCCTGAACGGAGCTGAAGTGTCCCTAAGTCCGCTCGATATGTCGGTGCTGCTGTTCCTGGCGGAGCGCCCGAATCAGATCTGCACGAGGGACCAGTTGCTTGAGCATGTATGGGAGATGGATTATGAGGGGAGCGACCGGGCGGTGGATCTGTCGATCAAAAGGCTGCGTCAGGCGCTTTCGCACTGGCCTGCCGCTGAAGGGGAGATCCGCACACTGCGCGGAACGGGGTACCAATTATGGACCACCTGAAGAAGCGGAGAAAACACACCTCCATCCTCTCCTACTGGACGATCCGTTATCTGCTGATCATCAGCAGCGGGCTGCTGCTCACCGCACTGGTAACCTTCTGGTGGATTCAGCAGGAAGCGATGAACAACCGCATGCAGACCACCGGGCTGCTTGCCCAGGAGATTGCCGACCGCAGCATCGGTGCAGACGGGAATCTGAATATCACCCCGGCCCTGGATTCCCTGATTGAGGACCGCAAGCGGTTCTTCAAATTGACAGCGGAAATGTGCGTCATCATTACAGGGGCCAAGGGCGAGCTGCTGTTCTCGCAGCCGCAGATGACGGAAGAACAGATGCGCTATGAGCTAAATGACAGCCTGGACGCAGCGCGCAGCCCAGAATTCAAAACTGCGGTTGCAACGATCCAAGGAAACAGCCAAACACTCGGACATGTGATGGTGCTGCAGGCCAAACGCACGCTCAAGTATATTCCCCGGGAGGAGATCACCTTTTTCTTCATTATTGTGATCTTCCTGATCATCTTAAGCTGGCTGACCATCTATCTCTTGTCCATCAAGCTGGCCCAGCCGATTCAGCGGGTAGCCGCCGCTGCCTCGCAGATCAGCGGCGGCGAATATAATATCGTTCTCGAGACGGAAGCCAAGGAACGGGAAATCCATGAGCTGCTGTTATCCTTTCAGGAGATGGCCGGCAAGCTGCAGCAATTCGAGCAGTCCAGGGCGGTTATGCTGGCCGGAGTCTCCCATGAGCTGAAGACGCCGGTCACGTCGATCAAGGGCCTGGTCCATGCGGTACGCGAAGGCATCGTCGAGGACGAGGAGGCGGACGAGTTCCTCGATATCGCCTTGCTGGAGGCAGAAAGACTGCAGCGCATGGTTGCTGATCTTCTGGATTACAATGCCCTGACCGCAGGCATTGTCGCCATCCGTCATGACCGGCTGGATGCCGTACCGCTGCTGGAGGAAATTGTCTACCAGTGGAAGCTCACGCAGAACGGGGATGTCCTGGAGCCTGATCTCCAGCTTCCTGCTAAACCGCTGCTGCTGCGGGGAGACCCGCTGCGCATCCAGCAGATTATCGTCAATCTGCTTAATAACAGCGTGCAGGCCAGACGGCAGGGGCACCAGCTTCAGTTGAATATCCGTCTTGCCCAGTCCCCGCAGGGCCAGGCCGAAATCACCGTTACCGATAACGGAAAAGGCATTGAGCCGGACAACCGCGAGCTAATCTTCGAGGCCTTCTTCCGCAGCAGCGACAAGCAAAGCATCCTTCGCGGACTGGGTCTTGGCCTTACCTTCAGCCGCCTGCTCGCGGAAGCGATGGGCGGAAGCCTGCAGCTTGGCGACAACAGGGAGCAAGGCTGCTCATTTGTGGTAACCCTGCCGCTGTGGGATTAGTCCTGCGACAGGACGCCGTGCATTTCATAGTCCTTGCAGGGGCTGCATGGTATAATCAATCCGATTGCTCCACTAGTTGATCAATAGAAACCGTGAACCGGAGGATGTATATGCTTACTTTTGAACAGAAATTGGAAATTCTCGATTCTTACCCCCAGCTTGAACGGAAAAATGTATCGCTCGGACGGGTGAACTACCACTTTGAGCAAAGCCGTCATGAGAAGAAAACCGTAGCGTTCCATTTGCATCCGAGCGGCAACGGTTTTGTATATGCAGGGCTGCTGCGGGGCTATGAGACGGATGACAAAGGCATGGTGAACATCCGGGACTACGGGGAAGCTGAGCTGCGGAGCCTTCTTGAGGCATCCATCACCTCCCTGTCCATGTTTATTCCGGAGCCTCCCGCTTCCGGCAAACGAAAGAAAAAAAAGGCGGCCGGAAACGATACGCTGTGGACCAATAAAGAGGGGCACGCCTTAAGCCTGAAGCTGGAGGATGACCTGTGGTACCTCTATGCCGGGCTTCACCTGGAGATGGCCTTCGAAACGCTTGAAGAAGCCCATGAGTATTTGGCGGAGGAAGGGTTTGCTCCCTCGCAAGACATCACCTGATTGCATAGTTTCCTTTATTGCCGGAGCGGGCCAATTCCCTTGGAGTCCGGCAGACAAATGATCCCGCGCCTATCCTACAGGGAAAGAAGCGTGAACCTGCATGAGTTTTGAAATCGTAGAGGCTACCATTCCAGAGATTCAGTCAGCAATGGACAACGGCACAATCACGTCAAAACAATTAGTCCTCATGTATCTGGAACGCATCGCTGAGCATGACAAAAACGGGCTGACGGTTAACTCCGTCCTGGAGATTAACCCGGATGCCCTGTTCATCGCGGAATCTCTGGATGTGGAACGCTCCCTGCAAGGTCCCCGGGGCCCGCTGCACGGCATACCTGTCTTGCTGAAGGACAATATTAACACCGGGGATAAAATGCATACCAGTGCGGGATCACTGGCCCTGGCGAATTCTTTTGCCGGGGAGGATGCCTTCCTTGTCACCAAGCTGCGCGAAGCCGGGGCGGTCATTATGGGAAAAGCTAATATGACGGAATTCGCCAATTTCATGACGAACGGCATGCCGTCCGGCTACAGCTCGCGCGGGGGACAGGTGCTTAACCCCTACAACATATCTACACCTACTGGCGGCTCCAGCGCCGGGTCGGCAGTAGCCGTAGCCTGCAGCTTCTGCGCCGTGTCTGTCGGTACGGAAACCTCCGGCTCGATTCTCAATCCCGGCAACCTTGGCTCGGTTATCGGCATCAAGCCAACGGTCGGCCTGCTCAGCCGCTCCGGCATTCTGCCGCTCTCGAACACACAGGATACGCCCGGTCCTATGGCGCGGACGGTCCGCGATGCGGTGCTGCTGCTGAACGCGATGCTGGGGATGGATAGCAGCGATGCCGCCATGGGGACAGGCGCAGGCAGGCTGCACGGGGACTACACCGTCTTCCTTGACCCGAACGGACTGCCAGGCGCACGGATCGGCATTCCCCGGGATTATTACTTTGAGGAGCTGACTGACGAGCAGCTTGCACTCTTCAACGCCTCGGTGGATCGGATGCGCGAACTCGGGGCTACCATTATTGATCCGGCAGACATCCGGACGGCGCGGGACATCAAATACTCTTCCGTAGTGCTGAACGAATTCAAAACCTCTCTGAACGCCTACCTGTCGCAGCTTGGTCCGGGAGCGCCAATGCGGACGCTGAAGGATATAATCGACTTCAATCATGCCCATCCGACGGAGACGCTGAGATTCGGACAAGCCACCCTGCTGGATGCCGAATACACAACCTCAGGCACGCTCACCGAGCCGCAATATTTGCGTGACCGGGCAACTGATCTCAGACTCTGCAAGGAGCTTGGCATGGACGCCACAATGAGGGAGCATCAGCTTGACGCGCTGCTGTTCCCGGCCGATTTCGGTGTGCGAATCACCTCAAGGGCGGGTTATCCGTCCATCGTCGTCCCCTCCGGCTACACCTCCGCCGGGGTTCCCTTCGGCGTAACCTTCGCGGCGCAAGCGTACCAGGAGCCGGTACTGATCCGGCTGGCCTATGCCTACGAGCAGAATTACAAAGTCCGCAGAGCACCCTCACTGCAGAGCTTCATTAAGTAAGCAGAACCGGCTTTGCCGTCCTCTGAAAGAAGCGGCATTGGTTTCAGCGAGGAAAATTATAATGATTGCTGGCGTGAAACTTATAAATCGCTTATATTTCCAAAAAAAGGGGCTGTCCTTCAACAAGGAACAGCCCCTTTCTTATTCCGCCTCCACCGCTATCCCCATGTGCCGGTTGCCTGCATGCGACAGGCTCCAGGTGCGAAGTTCATAGCTGCGGACGCCTGTCAGAATATATGGATCACGCCCGGCAATCCGCTGAGCCTCTTCGCGGGACTCCGCACGAATGATCACCATGCCGCCCGGACTGTCGTCGAAGGGACCGCGCATTACAAGCTGGCCGCTGCGTTCCAGCTCCTGCAAATGCTTGACATGGGCCCGGATGATGTCCATATCTCTTTTGTCCTGCTCTGTTGGACTCAGCAAAATAACATAACAAATATCCTCTTCAATAATCCCGGAATTCATGGGTGCACCCCCCTCATTCATAGCCGCGCTGGCTCTCTTCATCTGCAATATTCTGAATTTCTTCGGCATGTATCACATAGAGGCTGTAATCCCCCTCAGCATGCAGCTTCAGCGCCCGCTCCTTGATGAATTTCGAGCTTCCCTCGGCGGCTTCCTCATCATAGAAGAGGAGAATGCCGTCGCTTTTGCGGAACAGCAGATCATCCCTGGCCCGGAACTGCCAGCTTCCGTCATACGGAGCATTGCTTACAGCCCCGTAGTAATCCGCTCCGGCAACAACCCGCCGGTATTCGTTCTGCTTCTCTTCCTTCCACTTCTCCTCAGGAGCAGCATGCGCTGTAATAATGCCCAGCTTCAGACCGGGATACTGCTGTTTCAGCTCCAGCACAACCTCGCACGCCCATAGGTCCACACCGTATTGTCCGGGTGTAATGATCCAGTCCACCCCCTCTTCAATGAGCGGAATCAGCCTGTTCATCAGCGCTTTTTTAATATAGGGTATTCCTTGATGCTTGCTGTCAAAAATGCCGAGCTCATGCGCACGGTACCCTGTTACCAATAAGGTTGTCATGTGCTGCCTCTCTCCTGTGCTGCTATTATACTTTGATCGTAACTGCGTAGCTTATATATTCTGCATTATATAACATTTCCCGCTGTAATTGCTTTGGGGAAGTAAATTCGGAACAAGCGAAAACCCACCGCGTAATAGGTTGGCACCCTAACGGTGGGTTTCGCTTGAGCTAGCTATTTTGTTCATGCGCGCCGTGGTGATCCACATGGTCCTAAAGGAGACTTTGCCGTTGGCGCGGCGGAGTCTCCTTTTTTAGTATAAGGAAACGTTGAACATCTTGACACCCATTAATTTAGCACTTGTCCATTGGACCGCAACGAAAAGCGTTGATACTGATTTGATGCGAGTTGCTCCTCAGACCTATTTACCTGTAAACAACTTTTAATGCTGAACACATACCAGCCAGTCGAATTCCCGCCGGCCAATTGTATTTACTGCAATTAAAAAGGTGCAAAGTCCCCTTTTTCTAGTGATAGCTGTATTCTGTACAGTTAAAAATGACGGAAAACCTCTTTTTACAAAATAGCTGTAAATATAAGTGTACAAAGTGCAATTAGAACAGTTTCCACACAAAAATAGCACTCTTTAATTGCACCAAATACAGTTAGGGCTTAGGTGTGAAGACAGACATGAGCTTAATCGGGTATCTTCCCTCGGGCAACATAAAAAGGGCAACACCCCCAGGCACCGAAGCCCGGAGTATCGCCCTCTTTTGTCATATCTCACTGGTTATTGCCTTGCACCATTTCAAGCTGCACCTATTGCTTATCCGACAAAATCAGAACTCCCCGGCCCGGGACAACGGCAGTGCCGCTGAATTTCTTGCCGGTCAGCAGATCGGTGCGTTCAGTAGAGCCGATATCCGCGCTAAGCTCGCCTTCTTTGTGATTCAGCAGGAACAGGTAGGATACACCGTCCTTGACGCGTTGTACGGATTCGATGCCTTCCGGTGCGCTTACCAGCGGAGAAATCTCCTGCTCTGCGCACAGGTTCGACAGGAACCCTTGCAGGAATGCCGCATCCGGGCTGGTCGCCACATAATAGGCTTTACCTTCGCCAAAGCTGTTCACCGTCAATGCCGGCATGCCTTTGTAGAAGTCGGAGCCGTACTGTGCCAGCACTTCTGCGCCTTCGGCGTGAATCAGATCGCACAGCAGGTCGCATGGGTACGTGCGGTTCAGCGCCCCCCATTCTTTGTTCATGACGATTTCATTGCTCATTCCCGGCAGCAGCGCGTCAATTTCCTCGGCCCAGATGCCAAGCACCTTGCGCAGCTCTCCAGGGTAGCCGCCTACGGTAACCAGATCATTTTCATTTACGATTCCGCTGAAATAAGTGGTAACGAACGTGCCGCCCGCCTTCACGAAGGCTTCAACCTTCTCGGCAAAACCCGGCTTAATCATATACAGCACCGGTGCAATGACGATTTTGTATTTGGACAGCTCCTCTTCGACACCGATCATATCGGCTTCGATGTTCTGCTGATACAGCGCATCGTAATATTTATGCACTTCATTCACGTAATCCAGCGCTACCGAAGGTCCGCTTGAAAGATCAAGCGCCCAGCGGTTTTCCCAATCGTAAATGATCCCGATCTCCGCCTGGCTGCGCGCATCCAGCAACTCGCCGCCAAGCTGCTCCAGCTCTTTGCCGAGCTCGGCGCATTCCCGGAACACCCGTGTGTGCTCATGTCCCACATGCTCGATCACCGCACCATGGTACTTCTCGCAAGCGCCGATGGAACGGCGGAGCTGGAAGAACAGCACCGTATCCGCGCCGCGCGCTACCGCCTGATAGCTCCACAGACGCATTACGCCCGGGCGCTTCAGCGAGTTGTACGGCTGCCAGTTCTGCTGGCTTGGCGTCTGCTCCATCAGCATGAACGGCTGTCCATTTTTGAGGCCGCGCATCAGGTCATGGGTCATTGCTGTATGGCTGACCGGGGTATCCAGCGACGGATAGTTATCCCAGGAGACCACATCCATGTGCTTGGCCCATTCAAAATAGTTCAGCTCCGGATAGAAGCCCATCAGGTTGGTTGTAACCGGAACATTCGTGCTGTGCTCCTTGATGGCGTCATATTCGATTTTGTAGCATTCGAGCAGACTGTGGGACATGAACCGGCGGAAATCAAGGGAGATGCCCTGGAAGTTGGTCCGGTTGCCGTTCCACTCCTCACTCAGCTCGCTCGGCAGGACAATTTCCTCCCAATCATAGAAGGTATGTCCCCAGAAACGGGTATTCCACGCTTTGTTGAGGGCATCCAGCGAGCCGTAACGGTCCTTCAGCCAGACGCGGAAAGCCGCTTCGGATTGCTCGGAATAATCGTAGCCGCCATATTCATTGGAGATATGCCAGGCCACCAGCCCCGGATGGTCCTTGTAGCGCTCGGCGAGCTTGCCTGCAAGCTTGGCGGCAAACTTACGGTACACCGGACTGTTCGGATTGGAGTTGTGGCGTCCGCCGAATTTGCGTTTTCTGCCCTGCACATCCACCCGGGTAACTTCGGGATAGCGGTGTGCCATCCAGGCCGGATGAGCGCCGGTGCTTGTGGCCAGGCAGACATAGGTTCCATTTTTATATAAGCGGTCCATTAATTCATCAAGTCCTGAGAAATCATATGTGTCTTCAGACGGCTGAATGAGTGCCCATGAAAATACATTAATCGTCGCAACATCAATACCCGCCAGCTTGAACATCCGTTCATCCTCTGCCCATACCGGGGCGTCCCACTGCTCAGGATTGTAATCTCCACCATACCAAATCTTCGGCAATTTATCGTTGATCACGAATCGCACATCCTTTATAGTATAAGTATATCCTTATTGTAAACGTTTACTGTATCGCTTTAAATATAATAATAGCGCCTCACCATATAATAATATGGAACTCAACAGGAGATGAATGTTTTGCTTGTGACAGCCCCCCGCAGAATTGTGTTTGCCCAGGAAGGCGGACACCCGTTGCCAATTACCCTAGACAGTATGGGGTACAACCCTGATCAGGAAAAAGTATCCCGCCCCGACGGCTACCATGCCTACCACTGGCTCCAGACTTCACAGGGCGAAGGCGTGATTCATTGCGAGAACAAACAGCTTACGCTCGCCGAAGGCAGCGGTGTGCTGCTCTTTCCGGGTACCCCCCACCGTTATGAGGCGCTCTCCGCTGAGCCTTGGTGCACGTATTATCTGACCTTCGAAGGAAGCTCTGCCCGGCAGATTCTCGATTCGCTCGGCATGAGCGCCAATTCGTTCTACCGCTGGGAGAGTGAAGCTCCGCTGCCACTGATGCTCAAGGAAATGCTCGACCGCCATGATGCCGCTGAAGATATGTTCAGCCTCGGTGCTTCTACGGATGCTTACCGCTTCCTGATTACCCTGAGCAAATACGGGCAGCTTCACAACAATACCCCCATTTCCCGCAATGTGGACAAGCTGCAGCCGCTGCTCAAATGGATGGACAGCCACTATGGCGATCCCGATATCGGACTGCATGATCTGGCCGCGCAGTTAGATGTATCCGGGCGCTATCTCAACAGCCTGTTCATGCAGACCTTCGGCCTCTCCCCTTACGCCTACTTCGTCCGTCTGCGTATCCGCAAGAGCAAGGAGCTGCTGGTCAGCCGGCCCGATCTCACGGTAAAAGCGATCTCGCAGCGGGTCGGCTTCCGCGATGTCAGCCACTTCGTGGCCACCTTCCGCAAGCAGTCGGCGATTACGCCGGAGCAATTTAGGCGGCTGCACTAAAGGGCGCGTTGGTGTTAGGGCTTTGAACAAGTTGTGTCTGCAGAGGGGAGGAGGAGAATCTCCGTCACTGCGAGAAATGTTTGGACTTTCGGCCGCTGTTATTCTCGGATTCCTGATTTGAACCGCCAGGTGGTTGGAATCCGAGAATAGCATATGCTTCCGATGCGAGCTTTCCGTTGGAAAGCTTTCAGGCGGTCGCTATCGCTCCTACAGTTCCAAAATTTCTCTCCGTTCCTCCCCTCTCCTCCTGGGCTTGCACCCAAAACCATTCAAACCCTAAAGCTCCGCGGCTGATTAGAACACAGCGCGGAAAGCAGTACAGACGTGCGCGGCTGTTAAGAACAGCGCGCAAACACAGCAATACATGAAAATCTAAACTCGGCTGCTATGGGCAGCGAGCAATACAATACATACAGACCCAGAGTGCAAGCTCGACGTGTATAAGCCCCTCGCAGCGCAAATTAGTGCTCAACACTGAAGCCCCTCAATTGCTTACATCATATAAGCCTTGGCATACAGCCAACCGGATCGCCAGCGGGAATTTGTCCGCTTAACTTTGTCGAAATCCCGATTTTAGTGGCGCCAGCGGGAATTTGTCCACTTAATTTTTGCCGAAAACCAGCTTCAAAGCCCGCAGGGGGCGAATTAGTGGTACTGTTTCCCCACTAGTAGAGCGTCAGATTTACAATGGAGGAGTAGGGCGTGGGATGCCCGAAGGACAGAAGGCGTGGAGCGCTCCTCCCTCAGGCATCCCCCTTCCCAGACGGGGTTCGTTCTTGAATTTGCGTTTGGCTCGGCGTTACGGACTGTGGTGCGCTTAATTCCGATGAGAGTCACGGCTTGGGGAAGTTACGGACACCACGGGCTTTATGATCGAATATTCCGCTCCTAAACGTTCCTTTGGGAGACCATAAGCGCCCGTCGGTCCGTTAAGCCGCAAAAATTGACGTTTTCTTGCGAATAACGCCTCTCAAGTCCGTAAGGAGCCGACACGGCTGCTGCGGTTTCTTTTCACCCACCCCTGTGTGTATGACCTCACCCACAGATTTAGCTCTGATGCCGGACTACGGCTGTTTGGGGAGCCCATACGCTTAATGGACTACGGCTGTTCCGGGAGTCCATACGCTTAAATTAGTGGTACAAATTCCATTTGCATGAAGAACCCCTTCGGAATTCCACTCACTCTCTGCTCACACAACAATGAAGCACCGCAGGCCCGCCCCCCGCTCACTTTCCCCCGCTACAGCTTCAATATCTCCACCCCGTAAGGCGCAAGCGCCAGCTCGCCAGAGCGCTCCCCGCCGTCGAGCACGCTGGAATAGCGGCGCGACAGCGGAACAGCCTGAGGCTGCCGGCTCAGGTTCAGCAGGAACAGGAAGCTGCCGCTCTCCCCGCTGCGGACACTAGCCTGAACGCCTTCCGGCAGGCCCGCGAAGCGCAGCAGACCCTCCTTCTCCGCCACTCCTTCCAGCAGGCCGGACCAGTAGCTCTCTTCGGCATGGGTGCCGAAGTAATAAACCTGTCCCTTACCGAAACGGTTGACGGTAACAGCCGGGATGCCGGCATAGAAATCATCGCCATACCAGGCGATAGGCTCAGCCGTAACCGGCGTGAGCAGATCATTCCACTGGCTGCATGCATAGGCAGTGCCCTCTTCATCCACAATGCTGTGCGGCTCTGTGCCGATTGGATCATACTCATCCACACGCACCCCGGCAGCATGGCTCAGCAGGCCGGGCAATTGCTGCATCACCGCTACATTGTTCATGTGCTTCACCCCGCTGCGGTTCGTAAGGATCAGCGTGCCGCCTTCCGCTGCAAAAGCCTCAAAACCCGCAGCAGCCTCCTCATCCATCAGATAAAGACTTGGGGCAATGACCACTTTGTAGCCATCCAGCGCTTCTCTCCAGTTGATGACATCACAGCCGATGCCGAGCTTCGTAAGCACACGGTGATATTGCTTGATATTCTCGTAATAATCCATGTTCTCCACCTGCGGCTGGATGTCCAGCGCGACTAGCTGCTCGTGGGAATTCAGGATTGCGGCCTCATTCTTCAGCACCGTTCCCTTCAGCAGATCCGACAACTGATTGACCTCCCCCGCGAACTGGGTGAACTCCGCGAACCGGCGTCCCGGTACATTGCTGTGGTCGATCAGCCCATGCCAGAACTGCTCCGCTCCGGCTGCTGCGCTTCTCCAGCGGAAATGCACCACGGTATCCGCGCCTCTGGCGATGGCCTGCCAGGCATATGCACGGATGAATCCGGGATATGGTGTGCGCCACATCGGCATCCAGCAGACCGGTGACCCGCTTAGCTGCTCCATGATCCAGAAATTTTGCCGCTTAATGCCGCGGGTCAGATCCAGAGACAACGCTCCGCTGTAAGGAGTGGTAGACTGCTTGGCCGGAGAGGTGTTCGGATAATAGTCAAAAGCCGCCACATCCAGTTCCTCCCCCACCGGATACAGATTCAAGCGCTGCGGATAGCTGTGGAAGTTATGGGTGATGAAATGCTCAGGACATACGGTTCGCAGAATATCTATCTGCGCTTTCTGGAAATCGGCCACCGCTTCCCACTGAAAACGCTGAAAATCAAGCAAAAGCGACGGATTCTGATGGGGCGAACCGCCGTACGGAACCGTCAGTTGCTCCCAAACGCTATACTCCCCGCTCCAGACCACCGTCCCCCAAGCCTCATTAACGTTCTCCAGAGATCCGTATTTCCCCTTCACCCAGGTACGAAAGGCGTTGTTGCAAGAATCGCAGTGACAATCTAGCATGCCGAATTCGTTGTCGGTCTGCCAGCCGATCACAGCCGGATGGCTGCTGTAATGCCGCGCGAGACGGTCTATCATACGGTTTCCGTATTTACGGAGCGAGGCACTGTTATAACACCGGTGCCCGCGCACCCCTTCATGAAAAATCCGCCCGTCCGCAAACACCGGCAGCACATCGGGATAATCATGCGTCAGCCAGCGCGGCGGCGTAGCCGTGGGGGTCCCGATAACGACCAGCAGGCCGTACTTATGGAACAGGCCAATTGCACGATCCAGCCAGCCGAACTGGAAATCTCCCTCCGAAGGCTCCAGCCGGCTCCAGGCAAACTCCGCCACCCGGACCACCCGGACGCCGCTTTCCTTCATTAGCTTAACATCCGGCTCCCACAACGATTCATCCCAGTGCTCAGGATAGTAATCAACCCCTACCTGAACATTCATATAGCTGTCTCTAGCCACTCATCCATTCCCCCTTCATAGGCGTCATGCTTTTACCATTCGATTTTATCAAAAAGACACCCCGCCTCACATCAATGATGGGAAGACGGAGTGTCCTTTGCAAATCCACTTTTTCCAAAAACAAGCTTGATCCCTATTGGACCTCTCTGTATGTTGTCAATATAAGTTGAACTTTAGTTTTTCATATTCGGGCCTAGTTGTAACTGCGGGGAATGTTTGGACTTCCAGCCGCTGTTGCCTGCAGATTTCTTGATTTGTACCGCTCTTCGCGGTGGAAATCCGCAGGCAAAGGCGGACGCTACCGCTCTTCCAGTTCCAAACTTCCCCTCCGTTACTTCTGCCCTTTTTATTCTTCTTTCAAGTTCAACTTATATGTTTCAAGCCTTATTTCTTCAGCTTATCCCAAGCGGCCTGCATGTTCTTCTCCCAGCCGGCTTCATCCGATTTACCAGCGATCAACTGCTGGATCACACTGGCGAATTCCTGAGTAACGCCATCAGGGAATTTGGAGGATTGCAAACCGTATACCTTGTCTTCCTTTACATAGTTCCATACATCCGTACCCAGTCCCCCAATCACATCAGGAGCAACCTCGAGGGTTTTCAAAGCAGGGATGAATTTCCATTTTTTAGTGATATATTCTTTACCCATGTCGGAAGTAACGAGCCAGTTGAGGAAGGTCTTGGCTTCTTCTTTGGATGCGGAATCCTTGTTGACTACCAGGTTGGCAGGGATACCTACAGTCATTTTGTCGTTCTTGGCGGCATCATCACTGATTGGCATAGGGAACATACCGATGTTCATGCCGGGCTTAATGTTGTCTACCAGCGTTTGTGCCCAGTTGCCTTCCTGCATCATAGCCGTTTCACCATTGGCGAACATGGCCAGGTGAGTGTTGGCGTCTGTAGTCAGAGGATTTTTCTGGCCGTACTTTACAGTCAATTGAAGCAGGTTGCTCCAGTCCTTGAATATCGGGTTGCCTACGATAGAAGCTGTGCCTCCGTTGAGTCCCTTGATGAATTCATCTACATTATCCTGCTGTGCAAAAGCTACGCTGATGCCCTGGTTGCCCAGCAGCCACCATTCCTGATAAGCGTTGCCGAAAGGAATTACATTGATGGCCTGAAGCTTCTTCGCGTCTTCCTCAAGCTCGGTGATCGTTTTAGGCGTTTCGGTGATACCGGCTTTGGCGAACAGATCCTTGTTGTATATATAACCGATACCTTCAAGGTTCATTGGCATCCCGTAGGTTTTACCGTCCTTGGTCATTGGCTCTGCCGCCATAGGAATCAGATCCTTCACCCAAGGCTGATCGGACAGGTCTTCCAGCTTGTCTGCCCACAGGTCCATTTCGGCGTATCCGCCATTGGAGAAAATATCAGGCGCATCGCCGGAAGCAAATTTTGTTTTCAGGGCTGCCGCATAGTCTGCGCCGCCGCCAACAGTTTGAATGTCCAGCTTAATGTTTGGATGCTCTTTTTCAAATTCAACCTTCAGCTCATTCAGCCCTTCAACAATTTCGGTTTTGAACTGAAAGATTTTAACCGTTTTCACTTCGCCGGATGTGTTGCCAGCGCTTCCATTTGATGCATTAGAAGCAGCTTTATTATTGGAATTTCCGCCACAAGCCGCAAGCACGACTGTCATAAGCATTACGGAAGACAGCATCAGTGCAGAACGTTTCTTCATCATTCTAATTTCCCCCTTGAATAATTTAACTGCTGAAATTTATGTGGAACGGGGGCTCGGGTCATTAACCTTTCACCGAGCCAGCCGCTATTCCCTCAACAATGTAACGCTGCATGAACAGATAGAAAATGACGATGGGAGCAACCCCGAGTGTCAGCGCCGGAAGCGCCATATCCCATTGCTTCGTATATTGTCCGAAGAACGAGAAGGTAGCCAGCGGAATGGTACGCAGCTCAGGCGCCTGAAGAATCAGGGACGGGAGCAGATAGTCATTCCAAATCCCAAGAGCATTAAGCACGATAATGGTCATAAGCATCGGCTTCAGCAAAGGAAGCACAATCCGGAAAAACGCCGAGATCGGATTGCAGCCGTCAACCGTTGCCGCCTCTTCAATCTCAAGAGGAACCGACTTGATGAAGCCGTGGAACAGGAAGATCGCCATCGGAACGCTGAGTCCCAGGTTGGTGGTGATCAGACCCGCAAAGGAGTTATTGATCCCCAATACATTAACGACCTTCAAGATAGGAATCATTATAGTCTGGAACGGAACCACCATCGCCGCTACGAACAACAGCAGCAGCACCCGATTGAACCGTGTGTCGGCGCGAACCATCCGGTAGGCGGCCATTGCGCTGAACAGCGAGATCAGAATGACAGAGATGATGGTAATAATCAGCGAATTGCGGAAAGCTTCGGAGAAGCGGGCCAATTTCCAGGCGTTCGAATAGTTCGACCACATGATTTCCTGCGGCCAGCTTGCCGCGTTGCTTAGAATCTCACCAAAGGATTTCACCGAGTTCGCAATCAGGAAATAGAACGGCGAGAGAAACAGCAGGGCCAGAAGGATCATAAGCACTTCAACGCCGATATTCCATCTGCCTTTTGACTTTGCATTCATTAAGCCTCTACCTCCTTGCTCTTCGTGACACGGACCTGAATCACGGTGATAATCGCTACAATCAGGAAGAACAGCAGCGCTTTGGCCGTACCCAGACCGTAACGGTTGTTCAGGAAGGCTTCATTGTAAATGTTCATGGCTACGGATTCCGTTGATTTGAACGGTCCGCCTTTCGTCAGGGAAAGGTTCAGGTCGAACATTTTGAAGGACCAGGAAATTGCCAGGAACAAACCAATCGTTACCGCAGGCATAATCAAAGGAACGATAATACTGCGAAGCACCTGCATCCGGGAAGCCCCGTCGATTTCAGCCGCTTCCAGTACCTCTTTGGACACATTGCTGAGCGAAGCGATGTAGATGACCATCAGATAACCGGAGGACTGCCAGACGAACACCATAACAATTGCCCAGAAGCCGGTTGTCGCATCGCCGAGCCAAGGAAGATTAAAGAAGGACCAGCCGGTAATATCGCCCATCGTGGCGAACCCTTTGATGAAGATGAACTGCCATATGAAACCAAGCAACAATCCCCCGATAACATTCGGCATGAAAAAAATGGTCCGGAGCATATTGCGTGTTTTTAAAGGTTTGGTCAGCAGATAGGCCAGGAAAAAGCCCACTATATTGGTCAGAACCACCCCTAGCAAAGTAAATCTGACGGTGAACCAGAAGGATGACCAGAAATCCGGATCGTTTGTAAATATCGCTTTAAAGTTATCAATGCCAACCCAGCTTACATTTCCCGATACCCCGTTCCAGTCCGTGAAGGAATAATACATCCCCATCAGAAATGGAATAATCGTAATCAGGGTAAAAAACAATACTGCCGGGCCAACGAAAAAAGTCTGTTGACCGAATTGGGACAACTTCGAACCGCGCATTCACCCGTCCCCCCTTTCTTTTACTCACTTACTTGTTTATGATCTAAACATATTATCTGTTTTTTGAAGAACCGCTTACACCTACTCAGGTGATCTTTCAGGTGTAAAATATTGATCGGATGTGACATAAATCGATGAAATGGAACAGTATTCGCACCAAGCTGATCGTTTTTTTACTCCTGCCGACCTTAATTTGTATTATCGCTACGATGTATATCAGCTATTCTTACACGACGAAATCTCTTAGGACCCGGGCTGTGGATGAGAATACAAATCTGCTGTACCAGGGCTACAAAAATATCAACAACCTCATTCAGGAGGTCAATCGGCTGTCCCTTGTTTTCTACTCCGATTCAGACTCTTACAGGCTGCTGGAAGCCGGATACGACGATATGTCGGCCAATATCCAGATTTACTCCTCGCTGAATTATATATTGACCTCTATGACTGACATCTCACAGGTCTATTTGTACGGCGTCAAGGACAGCAAAGCTACGCTCTTATCGCATAGCACCATGCCAACGCGCTGGCAGGGAATTCCGCCCTACAGCGAATCCCGGATCACTGGGGATAACCCTGTATCTGTTCAGAGCACCCACATCAGCAACAGCTACGGGCTGAATACACCCAATACACCAATGACTCCGGAGCCGGTATTTACGCTGCACCGGCGGATCGAGCAAATCCCGTCTACCGCTGCACTTGGCTATCTGTCGATTGATGTGAAGCTGACCGCCTTTACCGATATCATGAATCAGCTCTATGAGCAGGGAAAAGAAAACATCTACCTGGTGGACGGCAAAGGTAAGCTGGTGTACAGCCATGACGAGGCGGACCTGGGCAAACCGCTGAATGCCTCCTGGTATGACAAGCAAATTGCCGCAAGCGGACAGCCCCACGGTTATTTTGAAGAGGATGGGGCGGTGTTTATTTATCAAAAGATTGAAAGCCCGGGCCTGAACTGGACGCTGGTGAAGCAAATTCCCGTCTCCTATCTGTACCGTGAAGCGAAGGAAGCCGCCGGAATCAATATGCTGCTGCTGGTGCTGCTGATGATCATGATCGTCGCGCTGACAATTCTGATCTCCTTTCGGATCACCGCCCCGATCAAGCAGTTGGCAAGATACATGAACCAGGTCCAGACCGGTAATCTGGAGATTGATATCAAGCCTGCGGGCAAGGATGAAATCGGGCTGGTAACCGAGCGCTTCCGCAGCATGATGAATACGATCAACAACCTGATTTTGCGGGAATACCGGCTGGAGCTGTCCAATAAAACCAATGAGCTACGGGCGCTGCAGGCGCAGATCAATCCGCATTTTCTGAATAACACGCTGCAGATTATCGGCACGCTGGCCCTGGAGCTTAAGGTCCCGCAAATCTATGCCCTGCTCTCGGCTCTGGCCAAAATGATGCGCTACAGTATGTACAATCATGAGAAGATTGTTACGATACAGGATGAGCTGGACCATGTGAAAGCTTATATCGAGCTGCAGAAGGAACGTTTTGAAAATAAGTTCACTTTCCGCTACGATATGGAGGAATCGCTGCTGAACGCGCTCATGCCCAAGATGATCCTCCAGCCGATTGTGGAAAATTATTTCAAGCACGGCTTCAATCTCGCCCGCACGGACGGGCTGGTTGAAATTATGGCAGCCCGGCTGCCTTCCGGCCGGATGGAGATCCTTATCCGCAACAACGGCAGCTCCATTCCCGCTTCCAGGCTGGAAGCCTTGCAGCAGGAGCTTCAGCATCCCGTCCGGGTGGATATCGACCCCTTAAAGGATATAGACAGCAAACGCGACGCCCCGGGCGTACGGATCGGCCTGCCGAATGTGCTGGCCCGGCTGCGGCTCGTCTGCGGGGACAGCGCGACGCTGACTGTGGATAATCTGAAGGCAGGCGGCGTAATTGTCAGCCTGCAATTTGAAATTGTAGTGGAGAGTGAAGCTATATGAAGGCACTGATTGTAGACGACGAAGCCAGGGTCCGCAAGGCGGTCCGGCTCCTCGTTGACTGGGAAGCCCATCAAATCGGAGATATTCTGGAGGCCGGAAACGGCAATGAAGCCATCGAGCTGATCCGCAAGGAGAAGCCCGCGCTGGTCATCATGGATATGATGATGGAATCAGGCAATGGAGTCGAGCTGATGACCTGGGTCAATGAATTCGCCGGCAACACCAAGTTTATTGTGGTCAGCGGCCATAATGATTTTGATTTTGTCCGCCAGACCGTCCGTCATGGCGGGATTGACTATATTCTTAAGCCAATAGAGGCGGAAATGATCAATGGTGCCGTATCCAAGGCCGTCGCTGCCTGGCGGTCCGAGGAAGAGGAGCGCAGCCACCGGCAGCGCCAAAGCATCCGGCTGAACGAAATCAAGCCGATCTATGGGGAGAAGCTGCTGTCGGCGCTGATCGACGACCCGATCAATGCCGAAGCTTCGCTGCGCAGGCTTTTGGATGAGGGGGTAATCCCGCAAAGCGCAGGCAGCTCCAGGCTGATTCTGGTCCAGACGGACCCCGGCAACAATCAGCTCCTCAAGCGGTTCGGTGGAGACAGCGAGCTGCTGTATTACGCCATCGTCAACATCTGCAATGAGTTTTTGCAGCTTCCGCGCAAGGGCATTGCCTTCCGGTATTGGGGGGGACCGCCGGAAATTGCAATTATCCTGTGGGATGTTCAGGAATCAGTGACCGAGCTGATCAACCGGATCAATGAGGGGATTTTTTTGACGCTGCAGTTCAGGATGCATTTCGGCATCAGCTCCATAGGAGCCTTGCCCGGAGGACTGCCGGCAGAACGCGCAGAAGCCGCCGAAGCACTGCTCCGGCGGAACCTATTAAGACATGAAGATTATTTCCATTTCCACCCTCCTGCTGAACCGGTAAATACAGGGGGCGAGCCGCCGATTATGTTTGCCGATGTGCAGGAGGAATGGCGCCTCGCCGTGATCAGCGGCAGTCCCGAGGTTTTGTCGGCGGCAGCGCAGCATTGGACCCACGAGCTTAGCCGCCGGGGAGTGATCACGCCGGAGCTGCTGAATTCCTGGAAGGCCGACGCCCTGCTGTTCCGCTCCCGGCTGGTGCGCGAGGCGCTGGGCACTCAAGCGGACAGCGCCTTGGCAGAGCTGGAGCGTACAGATCTGCTGAATCCGCCTCCGCTGCCTGGCGGTTACTCCTTCTCGTTATTCGCCTGGCGCGACTGGTCCTTTGGACTGATGCAGCGCGTATCACGCGAGATTGCGGACAGAGCGGCGAAGGAACGGAACCCGATTACGGACATCGTTAAATATATCGAGCAGAATTACCAATCCGACCTGTCGCTGCAGGAGGTGGCCGGCAAATTCTACGTCAGCCGCGAGTACATTTCACGCAAATTCAAGCAGGAATACGGCATCAATTTCTCCGATTACATCGGCAGCGTCCGCATCGACAAAGCCAAGCTGCTGCTGCAGAATCCTAACCTGAAGCTGTCGCAAATTTCGGAAATGGTCGGTTTCCACGATGTCAAATATTTCAGCAAGGTGTTCAAGAAGCAGGTTGGCAGTTCTCCGAAGGACTACCGAAGCCGGATTACCCCCTGATAAATGGATCAGTCAAATATGAGAATCTGGTCAATCGTCCATACAACCTTTAGGGAAAATGCATATCATGGGTCTGTAAGATGATAATGCGAAGGAGGTAAAGCCATGGGCGGTTATGGAAATGTTGGAGGTCTTTTTACTTCCACTACTACAATCCTGGTGCTGTACATTCTGTTGGTGATTATTCTTAAAACTTTCTAACCATGATAAGCCAAGTGGAAACGGCTACGCCGTCCTTACAAGGACGGTTCCGTTTCGAAAAAAAAGAGAGTCTACAGTCATGTAGGCTCTCCTCTTTTTGATAATGTACAGCAGAGTTAGGACAACAGAGTTAGGACAAGCAATTCGTATTCTTCCAACAACCACTTGGCCGTCCAATGTCTTCACTTGAACAAGCTGATTCATATGTTGTCTACATATGCTATGCAAGTGATTTCTGACAGATTGCATATTGTGGATATAATTCCCATCCGCTTGATACAGCACACTTTGCTGCGATCCCATTTGGAGTCCCACGCTAGGCACACTACCTTCCTGTTAAAAGTACTACATAGTATGCCTAGTGTGCTGTAGGTGTTCGAACCGTCCGATCAATCCTATCCGTGCTTAGCCTTACCTAACCGGCTGTTCCCTGTACCATGCCAGAAAAGCATCCGCCACCGCTCTGCCGGCGGTACCGTTCGGATGCGGGTCCTCGCTGTTACTCATATACTCCGCACGAACTCTATGGTCCGCCGGAGCTGGCATGGACAATACAGCCGCAATGTCAAATACACGGTTGACCCCGGCAGGCGGAGCGGTGAGAATCTGCTTATTTACGCTGCGCCAGGCGGCTTCCCGTTCGTCCTGGAAATTAAATGTCGGCACCGTGCTCAGGATGACATTTATATCCGGGTTGGCCCCTTTGATCAGAGAAACGATATGCGAGAGGTCTTCAAGAAGCTCTTCAGCCGAGCGTTTGCCGATATCAAGATCGTTCACGCCCAGCACAATCAGCACTTCATCGCCCTGCTTGGCCTTGTTCAGCCAAGGGCCATCAGCGGCGGCATCATAGGCTCTGCCCCAGCCGGAGCCGATATTCCACAGCCCATAGGATGTTCCAAGTTCTTCGGCGATCCGCGCCGCCCAGTAGGAATATTCATCCTTCCCGGTCCGCACTCCCTGGGTGATGGAATCCCCGAGGAATACCAGCTTTTTGTCCACTTTTTTCTTGTAGCCGATATAGCTTGGCAGCACCAGCAGCTTACCCGATTCACTGAAGGAATCTGCGGATTCCTGCCCTGCAAGATGGCCCGGACCATCATAAGCGGATACCAGAACGTCCTCCACGTTATACGGGAGCGTTTTGCCGGGTGCAATCGTTCTAATCGTCCAGGTAAAAGCCAAATAATGCCCCTCCGGCAGCGAAAGCTCCGCTTCATCACTCCAGAAGGCTTCTCCGGGAGCCACCTGCTTCGACGCCTCTCCCGTGAAGGTCACAGGAATCTGTGTACCTGGCGCTACTGTGCCATCCGGTGCCAGCCCTCCATCGGCAATAAAAGCCGATTCAATGCTCCACTCTCCGCCCGGCTCACTCCCCGACGCTTCCGCTCCCAGATCCCAGGTCGAATCCACCGCATTGCTGTGCCAGAACTTCAGGTTCAGATTCCCGTTCTCCCGCAACCGGATATACGCCCGGTAGGTATGGGTGAACGGCTCCGGCGAATTCATAATATAATTGGCGGCCGTTGACACCGCCGTGGCCGAAGAATACTCAGACTGGCTGAACACTCCGGCTTGGTCTTTTGGACTACGCATAAGTTCAGTGCTCCTTCATACAAATCGAATCTGTAAACAACCAAAGTATAAGGGCAATATTAGTATAAAACTAATACGAAACCGCTAACATATAACACAATTCTGATCTTGGGCTAGGCGCTTAGCCTTTCCTTTACCTAAATCTCACTACTATTTCAGCGAACAACAGGCCAACTATGGTAGTATCTGACCGTAATCGACCTGTTTGATGTAACGGCTTAAGAAGCGTATGACGTTGTGTCAGGAAAAACTCCATCTCCTTCTTTGAGTATTCTAATTAGTTTTGATGCTGCAGTAAAATAATAGAAATTACTAGTCGTGCCCGGCACTTTTTCAATCTCCTCAGGTTCTGCACTAATTTTGTTTAGCCGTAATCTCCCCAATTTATCTTTATCAGGGCCAAATTTATACACTACAAACTCTTCAGTTTCTTCTTCTTTCACCAGCAAAACGTACGTAGCCAAACCTATCTCCTCCTCAATCTTCAAATACGCTATCTGACCAATTATAATACTTTTGAGCTTCTGCATGTCCTTGTTCATAGGTAGCCCCATGCTTTTTCATGTAATTAGATTCAAACAATTCGTGATTGAGCAATAAGATGTCATTCTTATTGTAGTTTCCTTGCATCATTCGATCCCATGCCGTTGCTTGTTGATAGTTTGGGTCAAACGATTTTACCTGTCTATTGTCAAATTTATGTTTCTCTATGAACAAATGATTCTTAATCTGCTGAATATCAGCTTCTTTCCAACCTGTATTCTTTGCAATATCACTAATATCATTATTTATAGTTCTAAAGTTTGTGTACATATTAATTGCCATATCTTCCTGTTTCATATATTCAGGTATAGAAGTGAATGTCACTTTAGGTACATCTACATTATCAATCCGTTCACCTTTAGCATTATGTGTTGGGTTGGGCGTCCCATTTGGATGAAGATTACCCGTCCCCTTAATCGTAAGGTCTAAATCATCCAGTTCCTGCAAGCTCTCCAGATTACTTGTTTTAGTTATGGACTTCGTTTCAATGGCCTCTACGTCATTCAACTCTTTTATTTTACCAAATCCACTTCCTGCCATTCCACTTGAGGCCTGAATTTGCCCATTCTTATTGGTTCCACTCTTCAGATTGACGGTCCCCATTCCCAATGTTTCAGTGATCCGGTCTGCGCTCGCTGCACCACGCAATGTGGCCTGGAAATCGCTTGTGAACTCGCTGAGCACGGATTGCTGCTCCATTTGCATTGCAAAAAACTGGGCTTCCATCGCTTGCTGTCCCTGTGTCTTGATTCCTGGTTTTTTACCTGTAATCAGTTCATCGAGCGGGTCCACCAAATATTTGTCGATAAAATCCTTCTTGGCCGGTCGCCTTTGCCAATCGCCCTGATCTCCTGTGACCTTCTCCACCCTGGGGCCGTCTTTGATATCCCGCATCATCGCCTGATTCACGATTTCCCGCCAGGCTTCTGAATTGGGATTCGTAAGGAGTATTCCCTGGCCTCCCTGATGAATTATGTCTAGCTGGCTCTTGGCCCACTTGCCTTTATCTCCCGGCTCTATCGCCATTCGCAGTAGCAAATGATACGATTCATCCTGTACCATTGGTACGCTGCTGGTTGTAATCGACGGATCGTAGTCACACGCTTTAACTGCGGGCTGTCTGAAATACGCGCTCAAATCCTTCCCTGCCTGGTACTGTACTTTATCTACCCCCAGGGATTCCATTTTCTTGCGTGCCTCTTCCGCCAACTTGTGTACAGCGTTCATTTGAGCATTATTGCCAAACGCCTGATATACACCATAAGCCGTCTGCGCCTTCGCGATCTGATCCCGCGCTTCATGGATATCCTGGAGCTTGCTTTGTGCTGCAATACTCTCCACTGACCCAAAACCTGACTTTTGGACGATATTCCGAAGCTTCTGAACCACGGGATCACTATCCAGCTCATCGCGGCCTGTCAAGGTCATTACTGAACGGATCAGATTCGTAGCCGCCTTCTGGGCAAAGGCCGGAATCGAGAACCTCCCCGTTCCACCGCTCCCCCCAAAGCTTCCGAACATGCCCGCAAGGAGGCTGAACTGCTGAGCTAACTTGTCTGCCTGCCGCTTGTTCTCGTCTTGAACCCCCTGAACGCCCTTAATCGCGGCCCGAATGATATCCTCCAGTTTTTCTGCTTCTGCCGTCAACTCGTTAATAAGCACCTGAGCCTGTACCACATCTTGTCCCAGCGGGATTCCGTCCCAATTGTTGGCCTGGCCTTTAAGCTGTAGATATAGCTGGTTGGTATCCTGGCTCACCTGTCCTATTTTCGTTTGGAGGCGCCGGGCTTCATCTTCTTTGAACACCAGTTTTTTTAATGGCATTGATTCCCTCCGACTTTTCAGCATATTCGTTTGCGTTACAGTACCTGCAGTCAAACGATAGAGCATTATGTATAAGTACCTATTTTATATCGGATTTATTTTCCATTTTTTCAACTTGGCTACAATGAAGGAAGATCATAATTTCCAAAACAACAAAAAACCTCTCCTGGAGCAAGGATGCCTTCGCAGCCCTGCCGTTCAGAGAGGTTATTCATTCGGGATGTCAGCAGAATTCCCGTTCTTACTTTAGCGTAATCGTGATCGCTGCCGATTTGGCTCCGGCGTTCACTTTCACTGTAGTTTCATCTACCAGTTCAGCGCCTTCTACAGAAGCGATAGCGCCCAGATCCTTCACAGCCAGGGTGAAGGCTTTGCCGCTGCCTTCTGCAGCAACAGTTACGGTATTGCCTTTGCGTTCAGCCTTCACGGTCAGCTCAGGAGCGCCTTTGATATCGCGTACGGTTGCAGCAGTTGCTGCGCCGTCTTCAAGCGAATACAGGCCAAACTTCACGCCGTCCGCAAAGTCATAATCCGGACGGTTATCTACGCTGCCTGTGGCAAGCAGGGAGTTCTGGCGTACGAACAGCGGCAGGCTGAAGAAATCATGCGTTTCTTTGCGCCATGATCCGCCCTGTACGGTTTCACCGCTAAGCAGATGTGTCCAGCGGCCAGCCGGCAGATAGTATTTCACTTCGCCGTTTTCCTGGAAGATTGGAGCTACCAGCAGGGAGTCACCCAGCATGTACTGACGGTCCAGCACTTCGCAAGTAGGATCTTCCGGGAATTCCATCACCATCGCCCGCATCGAAGCCCAGCCCTGCTCATGCGCCTGTCCCGCCACATCATACAGGTAAGGCATCAGGCTGCATTTAAGCTTGGTGAAGAAGCGGGTAACATCCACAGCTTCATCGTCGTACGCCCAAGGCACCCGGTACGAGGTGCTGCCGTGCAGACGGCTGTGGCTGGAGAGCAGGCCGAAGGCCAGCCAGCGTTTGAAGACGTGCGCCGGAGCCGTATTTTCAAAGCCGCCGATATCATGGCTCCAGAAGCCGAAGCCGGACAGACCGAGGGACAGGCCGCCGCGCAGGCTTTCTGCCATCGACTCATAATCCGCATAGCAGTCGCCGCCCCAGTGAACCGGGAACTGCTGTCCGCCAGCCGTTGCTGAACGTGCGAATACCGCCGCTTCATTTTTGCCAAGCTTCTCTTCCAGCACTTCAAAAACAACCTTGTTGTACATTTGAGTATAGTAATTGTGCATTTTCTGCGGGTCAGAGCCGTCGAAGTACACCACATCGGTTGGAATGCGTTCGCCGAAGTCGGTCTTGAAGCTGTCTACGCCCATATCCACCAGCTTGCGGAGATAACCGGCATACCATTCACAAGCCGCAGGGTTCGTGAAGTCCACGAGTCCCATGCCCGCTTGCCACAGATCCGTTTGGTAAACGTCGCCGTTTGCTTTTTTAATCAGATAGCCATTCTTCTTGCCTTCTTCAAACAACGGTGAACGCTGCCCGATATAGGAGTTAATCCATACGCAGATTTTGAGGCCTTTTGCCTTCAGACGTTTCAGCATGCCAACCGGGTCCGGGAATACGCGCTCATCCCACTGGAAATCGGTCCATTGGTATTCACGCATCCAGAAGCAGTCGAAATGGAACACATGCAGCGGCAGGTCCCGCTCTGCCATGCCTTCTACGAAGGAATTCACCGTTGCTTCATCGTAGTCGGTAGTGAACGAAGTAGTCAGCCACAGACCGAAGGTCCATGCCGGTGGAAGTGCAGGCTTGCCGGTAAGCGATGTGTATTTGCTGATAACCTCTTTGATCGTAGGTCCTTCAATTACGAAATATTCCAGGCTCTCTCCAGCTACGCTGAATTGGGCTTTCTTTACTTTTTCCGAAGCGATTTCATACGAAACCAGCTCAGGATGGTTCACGAATACGCCGTAGCCTTTGCTGGTTACATAGAACGGAATGTTCTTGTATGCCTGCTCAGAGCTTGTACCGCCGTCTTTATTCCAGAGATCCACTACCTGTCCATTCTTAACAAAAGCGGTGAAGCGCTCGCCCAGACCATAGACGAATTCCCCTACGCCGATATCCAGCTCTTCACGCATGAACGTGTTGCCGTCCTGATCGGTGATGTAAGCCATGGATTTGAAACCGCTGCCGGTAATGCGCTCATTGCCGCGGTAGAAATCTACAGACCACTGGGTTCCTTTGTTGATGACTACACGGAGTCCGCCGCTGATCAGCACGGTTTGTGTTTCGTTTTCTTCAATTTGCACATGATCGCCAGTTCCCTTAGTCAACTCGAAAACCGGACCGCGTTCCTGCACACCGTCATGATGAACAATTTTGATGCCAACCACGCCCGGAAGCGGGGAATGGAATTTCACAGTCAACAGTGTCGAGTTCAGCGTTGCTGCACGACCTGTAATTGGAGTAGTTTGGGTAACTGCTGTCAATCCTTCTGGAGTTTTTTCCACTACATAGTTTTGGACAGCGCCGTTAATGGTAATGCCGTCGCGAACCAGCCATAGACCGTCGGTAAATTTCATGTGTGCACTTGCCACCCTTCAATTTGGTGTTTATAGTTGCATTATAACGATAATAAATATACAAAACTAATAAAATATAGCTTATTTATAACACTATCCTGATGTTTATTGAAAAGGAGGGCGAACATGGACCGCACATCGCAGCGATTGCTCAAAGAAGACCGTGTACATGGCGACATTATGTTCCCGCTGGCGGCCTACTGGGTCGAGCTACCAGCCGGAACCCATGTCCTGGATACACACTGGCATGAGGAAGCGGAGTTTTTTTTGCTGCTGGAAGGCGAAATTCTGTTTCAGGTGGACACCGATTATTTTCCGCTCCGGGCAGGGGAAGCTGTGTTCATCGACTCCGGGGATATCCACGCCGCCTACGTGCTGAAGGAAGGCCCTTGCCGGTTCTGCGCCCTGGTCTTTCACCCCGATCTCTTGGCCAGCGCCCAATATGACGCCATCCAGCAGACGGTGATTCTGCCGCTGCAGGAGAAACGCCAGAGCTTTCCCAGACATCTGTCGCCGGAAATTCCCTGGCAGCTAGAGCTGCTGCACCACCTGGAGCGTCTCATGGAGACATATGATCATAAGTTGCCCGGTTTTGAAGCGTTTATGAAAGGAACCTTGCTGATTATGCTCTCGGAGATCGCCATTGGAGACCGTGCGGTGAACCGCAGCCAGTCCGAGGGTGCCGATACCACCAAGATCAACCGGCTCAAAAAGGTCATTCTCTATATTCAGGACAACTATCAGGAACCGATCCGCACCCGCGACCTGTCCGAGCTGATTCCGATGAGTGAAGGCCAGTTCTGCCGCTTCTTCAAGGCAATGACCCGCAAAACGCCGGTCGATTACATCAACTCGTACCGCATCCGCCAGGCCGCTGACCTGCTGCAGCAGAGCGAACGCAAAATCTCGGACATCGCGCTGGAGGTCGGCTTCGACAACGTCAGCTATTTCATCAAGGTGTTCCGCAAGGCGATGAAATGCTCGCCCTCGGAGTTCCGCAAAGGGGCGGGATTAGGGGCGGGTCAGGCGCAGTTGTATCCATGACAGAAGGGGAGGACGGCTACATTTATTTCATGACAGATTGCCGGGGTTCTGTCTAATTCAAGTCCGACTCCCAGCCTCTCCGCCGGTCACGCTTCCTTCCGAATCACAATAAAGCATGTGCTGTCCGGCAGCGGAACGTCCTGGCCGCTCTCGTCCATGATAACCACCCGGCCCTGGAGCGCCTCCGTATAGCCCTCCTGCAAATAGTGGCGCAGGACTTCAAGCTTCGCCCGCTCGCCCAGGGTCTGCCGGATGAAAGCCTCATACTGTGTAGGAGTGAAGTAACCAAACTGCTCCTGCACCTCATGAATATAGGCTTCTTCTCCCCACGTGTAGGTGTACAGAAACTCCATGGCATCGTTCATCGGCATGAGCACCTCCTGCTCAGCCACCGGCTCGTACTGAATTACTCTCCCGGCAAAATCCTTGGCATAGCGCTCCAGCGAAGCCATCCCGTCCGCCTCCAAAAAACGTACACGGCGCCGTTCTTCCAGCGGCTCGCTCATAATCCCGTCACGGATAATAATAACCCCTCCGTCTGCCAGCACCTCAAAGCTGCTAACCAGTGCCGCAGCCACCGTCTCATGATTGAACTTCGCGCCGTTCAGCGGCACGTACGAATACAGCTCATGCAGAATTGAGGAGAAAATCACTGTGTCCACCGTGCCTGCCTCGACAAAATCCTTGAGGTTCAGCGCATCGCCCTGCAGCACCTCCCAGCGGCGGCCCTCCCGCTGCTTCTTCTGGCGCAGCGCTTCCACAACATTGCTGGAAATATCTATGCCAACCGGAACCACTCCCGGCATCCGCTCTTCGATCAGATCCAGCAGCACGCCGCCGCCGGGGCCAATGTCCAGTACCTTCCGGCCAGTGACATACTCCAGAATGACCGATTTATAGTCTGCTGTCTCATTCATTTGGCTCAAATAGGTATCCTCATTATGGAACCGGTCAAAGGCATCCCGGCGCAGCTCGAACAAATCGAACAGCAGCAGCACCGCCCGCTCATACAGTGCAGACTTTTCAGCCTCTATGCAGAATTCAATCAGCTTCTCAGCCGCCGGAGAGAATCCGAAATCAACAAACAACGTGTCAGGCAGATGCTCCTCCCGCCGCAGCCGGTGAACCAAATGGGGGTTGCCGGAAGGCTCCACTCCGTTCAGGATATTCTCCCATGTCAGCCCGGACAGATACTTTTCAATGATCCGTTTCTTGTACACATTGATTTTCTTCGCGCCTTTGTAGTCATAATAGATGCCGTTCATGACCATCTCATAACTGATGTGGTTCAGCGTGGACAGCTTGCCGCCGCAGGCCGCCAGAGTCATGATCTTAAGGAATTGCTCCAGCGAAAACGTCTGCAGTGCGGATTCCACATACCAGAAAGTAATATGCTGCATAGGCTCCAGTACAGCGGCACTCCAGCCTGCCTGCTCCAGACTGTCCCATTCTGCATCGAAGTCCTCTCCCCCGGCAATCGCTCCTGCACGCATTCTCCGCAAGCGCTCCTTCATCGGTACCCCGGCGTTCAGATTCCCTGAAGAAATTGCTGCAATCAGCTTCATTACCTCGGTCCGCACCTCTTGCCACAGCTCAGGGGACACAGCAGAAATAATGCAGTGATTCAGCGCGAACAGCAGCCGCTCCAGCTCATCGGCGGTCAGCAGCCCTTCCTCCACCATCGCTGACAGCGGACGATGAACAAATGGCGGAACCTCACCGCGAATCTGCTGCCCGATCAGACCATGCGTCTCGATCAGCCGGTGTACGATCACTTTTCTCTCCGCTTCGGCTTCCCCCGCTTCTGTCCCCCGGTCAGCCTGCAGCCGTATTACCTCATCAACAGTAGAGATTCCACCCGCCTGACGCCAGTACAACTGGGCCGAACCCATATTGTGGACAAAAATGTTGATCCCTTCCGCCTCCCACAGCCGCCGCTGGCGCCGTGTTCCGCCCTTTGCCGTTTCCGACCAGACCAGTGTCTCTTCGACCAGCTCTTTAATCCAATAGGACAGCGATAGACTATCCAGCAGGCGCAGACTGCGCTCTACGTAATCCAGTACCGGATTTATGTACTCCAGCTCTTGAAGCGACTCTACGCGCTCAAGATTTACAATCGTTTCTTCGGCCTGAACAATATAGTGTAGCCAAGAGCAGCTTTCTTCGTGTACGATCCCCGTCATACGATACGCTTCAATGGCTTGCAGGGATTTCAGCATGCGGTTCGCCTCCTAAATTTTCCTGGTTCTATAAACGAAAGAATATCTTCGTTCAGTAACTAATGTGGAATATACTTTCTCCTGGACAATACAATCTTTGCTGGAGGGGTAGCTCTGCCATGAGAAAAGCAGCAATTGAAGTTATTAACGGCCGCTTTGGTACTATTACACAATATCGGGATAACCCGACAAAGAATGAAGAAGCACAGGAAATAGACCTGAACGGGCTTTTCATCCTGCCGGGATTAATTTCATGCGCATACCAGTTTTAAATTTTTGCAGAATAAGCCTCTGCACGGGTACCATAAAGAGTATTTGAATGCATGTCTTCGGGAGGGAATTACCACGATACGCGACGAAGGAGTGTCTGCAACAGCAACCATTGACGATGTTATAGTACATATGAATGGGCTGGATCGTTTGTCTTTTCCCAGAATGATCACGTCAGGTAAAGTATTTACGACCCCCGGGGGATATGGAGGGCAAGAGTTGGTGTTGGAAGTGCGGAAGAAGCCAAGGGTTAAATTTGTCATGAAGGAAGGCCAGGTTATATCCCGCTGACAGAATATTATAGAGCAGCGGCAGTCATGGACGAGAGTATTAAGTCCAGGATTGCCGCTGTTTTGCTCTGCTATTGTTTCTCCGGAGCCAGTGACTTGCCCGCTTTGGCGGATACGGAAAAATAACTCATCTCAATAGGTGACATGGGTTTCGGTTCTCCCATCGTTTGCTCTACGCCACCGTCCTGACGTTCATCCGAGCAGTCCCGGCGGTAGCTCCCCTCTTCCAATTTCATGTCGATAAAATCGACGACCTGCTGCAGCGAGGCGATCTGGCTGAGGATATTTTCCCGGTGGCTTCTTAAGAGCTCCACCAGCTCGGGAAATTCCGCAGGATCGGTGTCAGCGGAGACAGCTAAAAATGGCCGCATCTCCTCCAGCGGCATCCCTGTTTTTTTCAGACAGGATATCAGTTGGATTCTATCGACGTCCTCCTGCCGGTAGACGCGGTGCCCGTTGTCCTTCCGGTCTGCCCGTTGCAGCAGCGCGATCTTTTCGTAATAACGGATGGTGTCCTGGGAAATTCCAGTTTGCTCTGCGGTCTGCTTTATCGTAAAGGTTTGCTCTGCCTTCATGCGGTTCCCTCCCGGGGATTGCCTTTTTGCCTATTTTATATCTTAGAGCTGACTCCAAGTCAAGTCTCTTATCCTTCAGAAAAAGCTTGGTTATCACGTCTTGACTTGGAGCCGGCTCCAAGTTATACGATGTGCGCATCAAAGAAATCTTATCTGGAGGAGACGATACGATGGACACGAAGCAACGCGACAATATCGCACTTATTACAGGGGCAAGCGCCGGCATCGGGCTGGAATTAACCCGGAAATTGCTGTCGGAGGGATGGCAGGTAATCGCTGTGAACCGTTCCGGCCTTCCGGAGGACGATGTGACAATGCAGGAAGCTGTGAAGCGCGGATGGCTTCGCATTTATAGAATAGCGGATCTCGCTGATTATGCCAGCCTAAGAGAGACTTTGGAAGAGATCAAGGACAAGGAGCGGCGGATTGATGTTTTGTTCAATAATGCCGGCGGGAGCTTTCACGAGCTGAGCTATTCGAAGCAGGGGCGCGAGAAGCATTATGAGCTGATGACGGTCGTGCCGTATATCATGCTTATGGAAGTGAAGGCGCTCCTAAAAAAGGGCCGCCTAAAAACGGTGATAAACACCTCATCTTCAGCGATCAAATTTACGAAAGAGCTAAACATCGAAATCCTGGAGCGCCCCAAAACCTTCCGCAAGCTGCTTGGACCTTATGCTGCCTCAAAGCTGGCGCTTTCGCTGTGGACTCAGGCCATCGCGCCGGAGCTTGCCAAGGACGGCATCAAGGTCCGCAGTGTGGACCCGGGGGGCAACAATACGTTAAGAAAAGGAAAAAAATCCGGTCTGCCCGTAGTGGTGAAAGCGTTGATGAAGCTGTTTTTCTCTCCCCCTACCCACGGCGCAAGCCAACTGTATGAGGGGGCTTTTGGAGAACATCGGAAGGAGACAGGCGTGTTTTTGCTGAAAGGTCAGATTGCAGCATTGAAATTTGAAGATCAAGCGCGGAATGTGCTGGAAAGCATTAAAACGATTTACGAGCACGAATTTCTGGACCGAAAGCCTGTACCCCCTTCATCGCTCCCTGACCAGCCGCTGCTTCTATATTAACCTTTATTACGTTCCAAACCGCTGTCTGTACCCGCATTTGCGGCACAGCTCCTCCACCGCTTCCCGGCGGGAGAAGCCGTAGAACAGATTGTTCGCGCGTTCGCCCTCGACAATCTCGGAGAACGGCTTCTCATGGATATTGCCGAGGTTAATCACGCCCTCGCCATCCAGACAGCACGGCACGACCGTGCCGTCCACCAGCACCGCCGCCTGGCTGCGCAGGGCGTGGCAGAAGCCTGAGCCGTCATCTTCCGGCTCGCTTAGGGCCGGCCATCTGAACTCGTGGTCCTGGTTCAGATATACCCTTGGCGCGATCTTCACCCCGCTGCCGGGCACGACCTTTTCTTCAATTTTGAAGTCCAAATGGAAGGCTTCCTCCAGCAGCGCAAGCGTCTCGCGGTTGCGCTGCTTCTCCAGATTACTCCGGTTGTCCTCGGTCAGATTCCACAGCCGCAAGGAGATAATCACTCCCTGTGCGGAAGCCTCCCGCACAAACGAAATAATCTCCGACACATAACCCTCCCGGTTCTCCGACCCGGCGTGACCGTCGAAGCTGTGCAGGGAGAAGTTCATCTGGCGCAGCGCCGGCTTGCCCAGCAGCTTCGGCCCCGCCTTGTGAATCAGCGTTCCGTTGGTCGTAATGTTGACCTTGAACCCTTTGGCGTCGGCGGCATCCAGCAGCTCTCCAAGCTTCGGATGCAGCAGCGGCTCGCCTTTGACATGCAAATAGATATGATTGCTGTGTGGCTTGATCTCGTCGAGAATCTTATTAAAGGTATCCAGCTTGATGAAATTTTTCTGCCGTTCCGTGGGCGGACAGAAGCTGCAGGACAGGTTGCAGACGCTTGTAATCTCGATGTACACCTTTTTAAAAGTTTTCAAGTTCCGCTCCCCATTTCAAATATTCATTCCAAGGCTCCGCTACAGATCCGAGGCGTAACGAAGGCCGATCTGTGCTCTGGCATCCTCCATCAGCTCAGCGACGGCCAGCGAATTGGCGTGGCTGTTAATGCTGCTCTCGCGTTGTCCGCTTTGGATCAGGCTGATAAATTCCTCAATTTCATAATACATCGCCTCGAACACCTGCGGCACGGTAAGCTCCTCAACCGTACCGTCGCGGTACTGGATTTTGACCTGGTAGGGCTGGTTGATCTTGTCGATGACCATCGTGCCGTTCTCTCCCTGAATCTCGGCAGGCAGATAGGAGTCGGAAATCTTGGAATGCATCACAACAGCACCCATGTCCGCATAACGCATCATCATGCTGCCCTCGCCATCCACGCCGGAAGCCAGCATCAAGCCCACCGCCTGCACGGATTCCGGTTTGCCGAACAAAGCCACCATCGGGTACAGGCAATAAATGCCGAGATCCATCAGGGAGCCGTTGGAGTAGACCGGATTGAAGGCGTTCAGCACCGTCCCCTGTCTGTAAGCATCATATCTGGAAGAGTATTGACAATAGCTGGCGAAATAACGCCGCACCTGACCCAGCTTGTACAGATTATCCTTGATCACACCGAAGTTGGGCATGAAGGTCGATTTCATCGCCTCCATAAAAACCACATCATTCCTCCGGGCCGCTTCTATCATCCTCCGCAGCTCTGCGCTGTTGGAGGCCGCTGGCTTTTCACAGATGACATGCTTCCCGTGATTCAGACAGACCAGCGCCTGCTCGGCATGCATGGAATTGGGGCTGGCAATATATACAGCATCGACCTCACCGCTGGAAACCATCTCCTCCAGGTCGGTATATATGGAAGCACCTGCGTATTTCGCGGCAAAATCGCGCCCCTTCTCCTCTGTACGGGAGTATACGGCAGTCAGGATAAATTCCTCGTTCTCAAGACCCGCCTGAATGAAGCGGTCTGTAATCCAGTTGGTGCCTACGACTCCGAAACGAATGGTCATCAAGATCCCGTCCTTTTTCTAATATCACACTGTCATGTTAATCCCTATCTGCTATTTTCTCATTCCGGGATAGGGTTGTCCACTTTTCCGCCGTAAATTCCGACAAATTCCGCTACATTATATATGTGAAAAAAAGCACCTGCGAAGCCGCGCAAAAAAGCCGCTACAATTAGCGGCCTTCAAGGGGAGCATACTATTGGATTTGCTTCATATACGCTTTGAATTCCCCGGCGATTTCCTTGAATTTCGTATGATGCAGGTAATGTGAACCTTCCATCGGGATCATTTTGCCCTGTGCGGATTGTTTGACTTGCTCCTCATGCAGCGGAATCCACATCTTATTGTCCTCGTTATTCGATTGAACGAAGAGAAGCACCGGCAAATCATGGGGGTAGGTGAGCTTTTCTGCATTTTTGAAATTGGAACCGAGGTGTTTGAGCTCATCTATCATCGTTCTGTTGCTCGTGACTTGATTCGAAATCAAATTCATCTGTTCTTTGGTATGCTCATCGAACGCAAGCGACTCATATGGATCTCCGCTCACTTTTTTGATCAATCTCATCAGACCTGATTCTTGAAGAAACTGCATGGATTTCAAAGGCAATTTGACATCCATGCCGGGTTGATTAGGAACGCTGCTATCAATGCCGACAAAAGCAATTACTTCATCTGGATAGGTGTTCACATAGGACACTCCGTATAGTCCCGTGATGGAATGTCCCATCAGAACGTAACGGTCAATACCAAGCTGCTGCACAGCTTCGTGCACTTCGCTGACGATATTCTCTGTGGTTCTTTCTTTCCTGGTTTCGTCGCTGAGCCCGTAACCGAAAGGCTCGATCGCTACGACCTTGTAATCTGGAGACAATTCATCAATCAACAATTTGAAATCAAGCGCAGGCGACGGGGTTCCTTGTCCCGGAAGGAGAACGATAGTCTGTTCGCCACTGCCCTGAATGAGCACATTCATTTTTTTCCCATCCACATTGACATACTGGCCATACGATTCGATTTTCTTTTTCTCGACCCCGTTACTGATGACATTAACAACAAACGTGATGCCCATGAACAGCACAAGCGCCCCGAGAATACCTCCAATGATTTTTAACCATAAGTGCCGTTTCTTGCGGTTTTTGGTCCCCGTTTTTTCTATCTCTACCGTTTTTGCCACGTTCATCTTCTCCTGTCCTTATATCTGTAGAGCCGCCTTGGCGACCTATGTAAAGTGTAATCAAGCAAGATGTCCCCTTCGTGACGGCAATATGAACGGAGTATGAACTGACACTAAAAAGCCCTGTCCTCGATCAGAACAGGGCCTTGCGCAAGAGGTTGTATTAAGGTGCCGCAGGGGATACCTGCAAGCGCTGCTTTGTAATGTTTTATTCGTAGAAATTCTGCAACTGGCGTACGATCTCCGCCTTGTCATGCTCCACTACGGTCATGAATTGCGGCATGGAGAACAGGGCTGATATCGGTGCCGGGAACTCCTGCTTGATGCCGGTCAGGGCAATGGCCTCGTCGAATTTTGCCGGATGGGCTGTCGCGAAAGTGATGGCCGTTTCGTCCGGGCCGCTGAACGCTTCATAGGCTGCGATACCGCAGGCCGTATGCGGGTCAAGCAGATAGCCGTATTCCCGCTCGTATTTGCCGATAGTATCAAGGCACATCTGATTCTTAACCCCCAGGGCGGCGAAATCCTGCTGTACCTGGGCAAAAGCTTCCCCGGCCACCGTAATTTTGCCCTCCGTCTGCAGCTCAGCCATATACGCGGACAGCTTCTCCGCATCCTCGTCTACCAGATAATAGAGATACCGCTCGAAATTGCTCGCCACCTGGATATCCATCGACGGGCTGTAGGTTCCGGTGAAGCTGCCTGGCTTGTATTCGCCGGTCAGCACGAACCGTTCGAGAATGTTATTTTCGTTGGTGGCGATGATCAGCTTGTTAATCGGCAGGCCCATCTTTTTAGCCAGATACCCCGAGAAAATATTGCCGAAGTTGCCCGAAGGCACGCTGAAATTAATCTTCTTCTCCGCGCTGCCGTCAATTTGCAGATACGCATAGAAATAATAGACCGTCTGCGCCAAAATGCGCACGAAGTTGATTGAGTTGATCGCCCGCAGATGATACCGTCCCTTGAAGTCCAGATCGGCGAACAGCTCCTTGATCACCTTCTGGCAATCGTCAAAGTTGCCCTCCACGGACAGGTTCAGCACATTGCTGTCGTCTACCGTTGTCATTTGCAGCTCCTGCACCTTGCTGACCTTGCCGTGCGGGTGAAGAATACAGATTTTGATGCCTTCCTTGCCGCGCACACCCTGAATCGCCGCCGCTCCGGTATCGCCCGAGGTGGCTCCAAGGATATGGATAATTTCGCCCCGCACCTTGGCAATATAGGAATACAGCTCGCCCATGAACTGCAGCGCCACATCCTTAAAGGCAAACGTTGGCCCGTGGAACAGCTCCAGCACATACAAGGAATCATTGACTTTGTGCAGAGGCGTTACTTCCGGTGTGCGGAAATTGCCGTAGCTGGTAGCGGCCATTTTTTTGAGATCATCATAGGGAATTTCATCGTTAGTATAGTATGAGAAAATTTCAAGAAACAGCTCCTGGTAGCTAAGGCTCCGCCATTCCTCCAGCTTCTCCGGGGAGATTACCGGAATCTGAGCCGGCACCATCAGCCCGCCGTCATCCGCCAGCCCCATCAGAACCGTATCAATAAAGCCTTTAGCTTGTACATTGCCTCTTGTGCTTATATACTCCATACCTCTCTCATCCTCCTGAACCCCTCTTTATTTAACCTGCTGATACACGCTGCTTAAGCTTAATCTACATAGTAACACGTTTAAGCGTTAAAGTCCGTTACTTCTGTGTCAACTTTTGCGGGAAAATATAGGGCGTGTCTTTTAACGGGTATGCCGCCATTCATCCGCCAGCCGGGCGTACACTGACCTCGAACACCATCAGCACGCATACTCACTATTTGTTCTGCAGATCTTTCCATACGGTTTTGTTGCTGTACTTCTTCTCCACGCTGATATCTTTGCCGAACCATTCCGGGGCCGCGAAGGACTCAGCTTCCTCCATAGAATCGAACTCCACCTCAAGCACCGTAAGCTCAAGCTGGGTGTAGAGGTCAATCTCAATAGTAGTTCCGTTCCATAGGCCTGTAATGCGCGTCTTCACCAGCGGCACCGCTTTTACCGCCTCAATCATCTGATTGTACAAGCCCTCCGAGATGTAATATTCGATCTCCTTGCGGCTGATGCCTTTGCCATCCTTGAAGGTATGGGTATATGTAATCTCGCCCGAATCCAGATCGGTGATCTTGCGTACTCTCAGCTCCTGCCCGTCCTCCATCGCAAGATAGGTCTGGTCAATGCTGTGCCGGGTAAGCACCTTCACCTGACCTTCCGCAATCAGCCCCTCCGGGTATTCCGGCAGCAGGAATTTGCGTTCAATCTCCATGCCCATGCTGTGTCTCTCCTCTGTGTTTCAGTGATATAAGCTAAACTTAGGTTTTTCATATTGGGGCTGGTCATAATTACGGGGAATGTTTGGACTTCCGGCCGCTGTTATGTTTATGTTTCGATTTCCTGATTTTAACCGCTATTTGCGGTAGAAACCCAAACATAAAGGCGGACGCGTTCGCTCCGTAAGTATCCAAGCTCCCCCTCCATGACCTCGCCCTTTTTTTGATTTCATTATAAAGTTCAGCTTATATAGTCTTTATATTATTTATCATCATAGGGGCGGGTCATACGCAAGTCAATCGGTAACCCGAAATCTTATGGGAACAGGCCCTCGATCGAGTGCATATCATAATGATTGATGATTTTAAAGGACCCGCTGCTGTACTTATCCTTTCTGTCATGATCAAAGATGTAGATGTACTTTTGATCATCCAGTTCAATGCTGAATCTTAAGTAATTGTTTACATCAATTTGAATCGAGTATCTATTGGTATAATTGCGGGAAGCATCGGAGCTTCTTAATTTGACATCGGCAAAAGCGCTCATGATTTCTGCGATTTTCGCTTTATCGGTTACAGTGACTTTGACTCCATCGGCCGCCCCCTTCGCGGTTCGGGTAACTGCAATAGAGGTAATATCCTGCAAGTGGATGCGCCCGGATACCCGGTCCTCAAAGGAGCTGAACATCTGCACGAGCGTCCCCACCCAGTACACGACCATTCCAAGCAGGAAAATCGTCAGAAATATCTGCGTCAGCGTCGGCTTCTTCCACATTCTCGGATTCCCCCATGTCCCAACCCTCTTCCGCTCACCCCGATTTTCCGTCTGCTCTGCTTCGTTCCCCTGATCCACCATAGCCGCCCTTCCCCCCTCCTCCGAAATCAAGCAACACTTCCATTATATACAATATAGTTTGTCAAAAAAACTTTCACCCCCGCCGCGTTTCTGCTTGCCAGGTGATAGAGTGTCAAAACCCGGTCCAAGCGTAACTGTAGTTCGTACAACTAAAAAGGCTGAAATTGACGCTAAAACGGAGTTAATTGCACTTCATACAGCTAAATATAGCGCTTTTCGGCAAAGGAAGGCCAAACGCCTCTTTTAAATGTACGAAATACAATTATCTCTAAAAACAGGCGGTAACGCAGCCTTTTAACTGTAGCAAATACAATTACCGTGGGGGCAATCACCCTTACAAAAAAAAGGAAGCCAAGTCGCCCCGGCCTCCCTTTTTTTCAGACTGCTGTTTAACCTTGCGCCGCCAGCCGGTAACATCCGCTTACATAATCCCGCTGGATGTCCGGCAGCGTCAGCCCCGCCTGCATCAGGCGGTCGCCGCCGTAGACTTCGCCGCTATCCGCGAGGCGGTAGTCGAAATCCGGGTTCAGTCCGCTGAGCAGCAGCGTACGGTGCGCCGGGTGCGGCACCGCCATCACCCGGAAATAGTAGACCAGCGCCTCACGCTGATCATCCGAGACGAACATCCAGGCCGTCTCATTGCCTTCGAACGGACTTTGCAGACGGTACAGATTGCCCTGCTGCACCAGGCTGCGGATCTCCTTGTAGTTCGCCACCTGCGCCTTGGCCAGCTCTTTCTCCTCCGGGGTGAATTTGGTCAGATCCAGCTCGTAGCCGAAATTACCGGACATGGCGACATCGCCGCGGAAGGAGAGCGGCGTAATCCGCCCGACCTGATGATTCGGCACAGCGGAGACATGCGCGCCCATCGCGCTAACCGGATAGACCAGACTTGTGCCGTACTGAATTTTCAACCGCTCTACCGCATCGGTGTCATCGCTGGTCCAGGTCTGCGGCATATAGTAGAGCATGCCGGGATCGAAACGCCCGCCGCCGCTGCAGCAGCTCTCGAACAGAATATGCGGGAACGCAGAGGTCAGACGCTCCAGCAGCTCGTACAGCCCCAGCACATATCGGTGTGCCGTTTCACTCTGGCGTTCTGCCGGAAGCTGCGCCGAACCGATCTCTGTCAGGCAGCGGTTCATATCCCATTTGATATAGGCTACCGGAACGGTAGAGAAAATGCGGCTGAGCGATTCAAAAATATACTGCCGCACCTCTTCCCTGGTGTAGTCCAGCACCAGTTGCCAGCGAAACTCGCTGCGGCGGCGGCCCGGAACATGCAGACACCAGTCCGGATGGCTGCGGTACAGGTCGCTGTCCGGCGAGATCATCTCCGGCTCGACCCACAGGCCGAACTTCAGGCCGTGGCCGTTCACCCGCTGTGCCAGATCGGACAGGCCGCCGGGCAGCTTACGCAGATCCTCGGTCCAGTCGCCGAGCGAGGAGTTATCTGCATCCCGTTTGCCGAACCAGCCATCGTCCAGCACGAACAGCTCGATGCCGAGCTTTGCGCCTTCGGCGGCAATCGCCTCCAGCTTCTCGGTGTTGAAATTGAAATAGGTCGCTTCCCAGTTGTTCACCAGGATAGGCCGTTCCTTGTCCCTGTATTGCCCTCTGCTCAGCCGCGTCCGGTACAGGCGGTGATAGGTTCTCGACATTTCCCCGATTCCCTGTCCCGAGTAGACCATAACGGCTTCCGGGGTCTGGAACCGCTCGCCCGGCTCCAGCTTCCAGGAGAAATCGAACGAATTCAGCCCGATGACCAGGCGGGTCATCCCGAAGGAATCGACCTCCGCTTCGGCTTCGAAGCCGCCGCTGTACACCAGGGAGAAGCCGTATACTTCCCCCCGGTTCTCGTCCGCGCCGGGCTTAGCCAGCGCAGCAAAAGGATTGTGCTGGTGGCTGCTCATCCCCCGGCGGCTCTGGATTGTAGTACCGCCCTGCTCAAGACGTCTGCGGGTGATATTACCTTCCCGCGACCAGGCGCCGGAGAGGTAGATCATCTCCATCCCCGCTACCTGGAAATCAACAGAGGCGCTCAGCGCACGCTGCAATTGCAGCGGAGACGAACCGTCATTTACAAATTCCACGGAACGCGCGATTACATCCAGTTCCTTGTATACCGTATAGCGGAGGATCACGTTCAGCTTGGCGTAATCATCGCGCAGCGTAAGCTCCAGCGTATCCGCTTCCTCCGCCGACTCCACATAGACTGAGGGCAGTCCGGCGAGCGCCGGTTTCCCTTGCAATACGCGGTATCCCTGGTAACGCAGCTCAGTGATCCTTGTTCCATCCTCAAGCTTCGCCTGATACGCGGGCACGCGGAAATCCCCCGTGCCGTACTGCGGGTATTCCTGCGGCAAGCGGTCAAGCGAGCCGCCGGTCACCAGCGGGTGCAAGCCCTCCAGATTGCTGCTGTGGCGCAGCTTGTTCCCCCAATAGACATGCGCCGGATAGTCATTGACCAGCTCGATGATGTAGCTCATGCCCTTGCTTTGCAAATGGAATATCCCTTTATCCTCCTGAACCCAAATCGCCATAGTCTTATTTCCTTCTCTCCTGAACGTTATATCCGTTGAACTATAGATTTTCATATTGGGGCTGGTCGTAACTGCGGGGAATGTTTGGACTTCCGGCCGCTGCCCGCCTGCAGATTTCTTGATTGTTACCGCTCTTCGCAGTGGAAATCCGCAGACAAAGGCGGACGCGTTCGCTCCTACAGTTCCAAACTTTCCCTCCGTCACTTCGGCCCTTTTTATTTTTCTTAAGTTCAACAGAATCAACAACAGTACACTTCAATTAAGTCTATTTCAGAAACAATGCACCCAACGCTCGGCTTCAGGAAGCCTCCCTTACCTACAGCAGACTGCCGTTTACATAATCCGCCATCGAGTGAATCTCCAGCCCCTTCGGCGCAGCCGGAATGAAATCCTCGGCCGCGTTGCCGCGCAGGAAGAATTCCACGGTCTTCGTCTCGCCCGGAAGCAGGTCGAAGAAGTTATCCGAGAAGATTCCCTCCTCTTCTGCTGTCAGATACACCCCTCTAGCCAGCACATCGCTGGTTACCGTGAAGCTTAGTCCGCCGCTGCCCGGAACCTCTTCCACCGCGAGAGCAGGTGCGGTCAATGCGATCTCCTTGGCGGATACGAAGTAGTGGCGCGAATGCGCCAGCAGCACATCACCAGCCAGGAAAGACGCGGTCAGCAGCACCCGCCCGGGATCGCGCCCCTCCAGCAGCCCGGCAAGACCGGCTGTAAATACAATCCCCGAGGAATCCGCTGCCAGCGTCACCCGCTCGGACCATTCCTGCAGCACTGCGCCGCTTGAGTCCTGCAGCCGGATTTGCAGCACACCGGCAACAGCTTCCTGCCGGTCGGACACGGCATGCACCTCAAGGTTCTCCCCGTCAGCGCTGACGATGGAGAGCATTAGCTCCTGGAAGCTTTTGCGGACCGTGTATTGCAGTGCCTTCCAGCGGCCGTAATAATCCATGCTCGCCCAGGAGGCTACCGGCCAGCAATCGTTCATTTGCCAATACAACGTGCCCATGCAATAAGGCTTGTTTCTTCTGTGGCTTTCAATGGCAATCCGCATCGCTTCTGCCTGAAGAATCTGGCTCATGTAGAGGAAACCCCTGAAATCCTTCGGCTGCGGCAAATAGATATCCATATACTCCTTAATCAGCAGGTTGCCGCGTCCGTTCTTCTGGTGGGCCAGCATAACCTCCGATTCCAGCTCCATATCGCTCTCTTCCGCGTAGCTAAGCACCGATTTCAATTCAGGGAAGGACTGGAAGCCGTATTCACTCATGAAGCGGCCTACCTTGTCGTTATAGTTCTCAAACGGCTCGCTGGAATGCCACACGCCCCAATAATGGACATCGCCTTCGCCGGCAATCCTTGTCGCGTGCTGGTTGGCATCCCCGGTAAGGTCCCGCAGCGGAGAAGATGCCCAGTAATCTACATCCGGGTGACCGGCAGCCACAGCTTCCGGCAGAATATGATGGAACACGGCTTCATAATCCTTCCACAGGGTCTCGCGGATATCCTGACTAAGCTTCTCCTTCCATCCCCAGCCTATGTTGTCCTCATAATGCGCCCAGGCCGAATCCATCTCATTATTGCCGCACCACAGGGCAATACACGGATGATTGCGCAGTCTCCGCACGTTATACTCGGCTTCCTCCCGCACACTCTTCAGGAAATGCTCATCCCCGGGATACATGCTGCACGCGAACATGAAATCCTGCCACACCAGCAGACCGTATTCGTCGCACAGCCGGTAAAAAACATCCTCTTCATATATACCGCCGCCCCACACCCGCAGCATGTTCATATTGGATCTGGCCGCCGAGGCGATCTCATGACGGTAGCGCTCCTCAGTAACCTCTGTGGAAAAACTGTCATTCGGAATATGATTAGAGCCTTTGGCAAAGACCCGCACACCGTTCAGCTCAAAATAAAACGACGCCCCCCGCTCATCCGGCTGCCGGACCAGCTTGATTTCCCGCAGGCCGGTAGTCACCTCTGCCTGTGCTATAGCTTCCCCGCCTTGCAGAAGCTCTGCGCAGAACGCGGTCAGATTAGGCTCCCCCAGTCCGGTACACCACCACAGGCGGGGCTGATCCACTACAGCCTCCAGCTCCAGAATCTGCTTACCCGGCTGTACCGAGACAGACTTCATCCATTCCTGTCCGCCGGAGCTGATCCGCAGCAGCCCGTCCCAGCCTGCCGGCGAATCCACCTCTACCACCGCCGTCAGTCTGGCTTCAGCGGCTGTAACCGCATTCTGGCGGATATAAAGATCGCTCACCTTCACACTGTCCCGGCCTTCCAGCACCGCCTCGCGCCAGATGCCGCTGGTCACAAATCTCGGACCCCAGTCCCAGCCATAGTGATAAGGCGCTTTGCGGGCAAATACGCTGATCTGCTGCTCCCCGAGCCCGCCCAGCTCCGATTGGTCATTAGGCGCCGGAAGCGCATAGCCAAGCCGCTCCAGCTTCGGCAGATCCTCCTGCACCACTGAACGGAATCTGACCCGGATTTCATTGTCACCCGTTCGCAGCAACGCTTTCACATTCACGGTCCAGGACCGGAACATATTGTCCGCAGAGAGCGCATGGATATCATTTACGAAAATATCAGCGTATGTGTCCAGTCCGGCGAAGACCAGTTCAGTCACCGCAAGCCGCTGCCATTCCTCATCTAGCTGCAGGACTGTCCGGTATTCCCAATCCTTTTTGTCGATCCATTGCAGCTCATGCTCGTTTTTTCCATAAAAAGGCTGCGGGATAAGTTCATTGCGAAGCAGATCGGTATGCACCGTTCCCGGCACGGCTGCCGGCAGCCACGCGTCATCACCGCAGGCTCTAAATTCCCAGTTGTTCAATTGAAGTTGCATTTGTTTCATGGGACCTCCTAAAATACGAATATTAATCGTTTTCACATTCATTCTATTTTGTTATCTTATTGTTAGCAATACACTAATTATATTATTTCAAACAGAATAAATGAAGACAATAAATAATAAACCGCTCCATTTCTCAATGGCAAACTCATCGTTATAATAAATGATGTAAACGCTAACAATAAAACGAAAAGGGGACAACGCAATGAGAAACAAGTTATTTTCGTTATGTTTTGTTATCATCATGATTTTCTCTCTATCCTTGACAGGCTGCGGCTCCAATGGCAACAATAACGCCGCTACAGCCACCGACAAGCCTGCTGAGTCTACAGCGCCAGAGAACACCGGCGGCGATGCGGCGGCGACCACCGAACCGTCAGCGGCCAGCGGCTCCGAACTCAGCGGCAAAATTACCTTTCTCACCAACAGAACCGACATGATCGGCAAAGAGTATGACGAATATGTAAAGCGCTTCAATGAGAAATATCCGAACATCAAGGTTGAATTCGAAGCCTCCCAAACTGACTACAACCAGCAAGCCAAGGTCAGAATGGCGAGTGGCGAGCTGCCGGACGTTATGTTTGTCCCGACCATCCCGAACTCCGACCTGCCGAAATATTTTGCCTCACTGGACGATCTCGGCCTAAACGATAAGATTACCTTCAAAGATTTCAAATCCTACGAAGGCAAGCTCTACGGAATTACAACCGGTAACTCCACCTCCGGTATCGTCTACAACAAGAAAGCCTTTGCCGATGCCGGCATCACTGAAATCCCCAAGACCTGGGATGAGTTCCTCGCCGCCTGCGAGAAGCTGAAAGCCAAAGGCATCATTCCGCTTGCTTCCAACTTCAAGGACAAATGGCCGCTGAACGACTGGGTCTATGCAGTACCGCGCATCATTGAAGGCAAACCGGACTTCCCTAATGAGAAGCTGCACACCGACACTCCGTTCACCATGGATAATGGATACGGCAAATCACTTAGCCTGTTAAGAGAGCTGAATGAAAAGGGCTATCTGGAGAAAGACATCAACTCCACCAACTGGGAACAGTCCAAGAAAGACATCGCATCCGGCAAGTTCGCCATGTACTTCCTGGGCAACTGGGTCATCAATCAAGTCATCGGCGCAGGGGCAACATCCGACAACGTAGGTTTCTTCCCGCTGCCTTATGACAACTCGGGTACACTGACCGCACCGCTTAGCCCTGACTTCTTCTATGCGGTAGCCAAGGACAGCAAAAATGTAGACGCTGCCAAAGCCTTCGTGAAATGGATGATCGAGGATTCCGGTTATGAGGATTTTGCCGGATTCATCTCTCCGCTCAAAGGCAAGGAATCCAAGCTGACCCAGCTCAAGGAATTCCAGGCTACCGGCGTAACGCTGCAGGAAGGCACTGTTGATGATGCCAAGGTTACGGAAATTACCAATAAGGCACAGCTCGACCTGCCGGCTATGGCGCAGGAATTTGTACTCGCCAAAGATCCGCAGACCGTATTCGACAAATGGAACAAAGCCTGGGCCAAGGCCAAAAAGGAACTCGGCTATTGAGCTAAGACTCACCTGCACAGTGAGGCCACATAAACATGGCGCAAAATGGATTATCGCCTTCACGGATAATCCATTTTGCCGTCAATAGCTTAAGGAAAGAAGGTCAAGCCATGTTCGGAACGTTATCCTATAACAAACAGAAGACGATCATTATCATCTCATTCCTGCTTATTCCGCTGCTGCTGCTGGCTACATTCACCTATTATCCGGCGCTTAAGCTGATCTACTACAGCTTCACGAACTGGGATGGCTATAGCCCCGAGAAGCCCTGGGTCGGTCTCGACAACTACCGTGAGGTGTTCAGCAATCCTGATATCTTCAAGGTGTTCGCACATAACTTTGCCTATTTCGTCATGGGCATTATCCAGAATATAGTAGCGATTTATTTCGCCGTCGTGCTGAACAGCAGGCTGCGGGGCCGCAACGGCTTCCGCATTATGCTCTTCCTGCCCTACATTATGAACGGTGTCGCTGTCGCGTTTATGTTCGGCTATGTCTTCGATACCACGAACGGTTCGCTGAATCTGTTCCTGAACAGCCTTGGGCTTACCCATCTGGCAGAGACCAGTTGGCTCGGGACCGAAGGATTGGTCAACTATTCCCTTGCTTCCACCGGCTTCTGGCGTTTCATGGGCTACAACATGGTCATTTACATCGCCTCCCTGCAGGCCATCCCAAGCGATATTTATGAAGCGGCCAAGATCGACGGCGCAGGCTCCTTTCAGACACTGTGGAGAGTCACCCTGCCGAATATGAAGGCCGTGATCCAGCTCAATCTCTTCCTGACCGTGACCGGTGCGCTGGAGGTGTTCGACCTGCCGTTCGTACTGACCAAAGGCGGCCCTGCTGGCGCCAGCCAGACTTATGTGCAGCGCGTAGTGGAGACGGCATTCGCTTTTAACAATTACGGCCTGGCATCGGCGATGAGCATCATTCTGCTGTTCTTTGTCGTTATCGTGCTGCTGGTGCAGCAGCTCGTTCTGAGCCGGGGAGGAGACAAGTAACTATGACACACACCAAGTTCCGCTTCACCGATGTTATCAAATACTTATCGCTCCTGATCGGGGTCTTTGTCGTCCTCTTTCCCCCTTATGTAGTGGTGGTCAATGCCTTTAAATCTACGGATGAGTTCAACTCCAGCAGCTCTATGGCACTGCCCAAGAGTTTCTTGAACTTTGACAACTTTGTCGCCGTCTTCCAGCGCGGGGGTCTGCTCAGCGGCTTCGGCAATGTCCTCGTCATTATCATAATTACATTGACCCTGAACATTCTGTTTGGGACAATGGTTGCGTACGTGCTGGGCCGCTTTTCTTTCAAGCTGAAGCCGATTGTGTTCGGAGCTTATCTGGTAGCCACCATCATTCCCAGCATAACCACTCAGGTTGCGACCTTCGGCATCATTAAGAATATGGGACTATACAACACGCTCGGCGCCCCCATCGTGCTCTATATCGGCGCAGACGTGATCCAGATTATTCTGTACCTGCAGTTTATCCGCAACATTCCTGTCGATCTCGACGAGAGTGCGATGGTAGAGGGCGCTTCCCTCTTCAAAATCTACCGCTCGATCATCTTCCCGCTGCTGACTCCGGCCACGGCGACGCTGGTTATTCTGAAGACGATCAGCATTTATAATGACATGTACATCCCTTACCTATATATGCCCAAACAGAGCCTTGGTGTGGTCACCACCATCCTAATGCGTTTCCAGGGGGTCAATTCGGGGGAATGGAACCTGATCTGTGCGGCGATTCTGCTCATTCTGCTGCCTACAGTGATTCTGTACTTTTTCCTGCAGCGGTATATCTTTGAAGGCGTAACGAGCGGCGCGGTCAAGTAAGCGGCATGTACGGAGAGGAATAACAGCATGGTGTCTGCCCTTCTGAGGTTTTTTCGCAAAATGTGGTGGTTCCTGGCCAATCTGCCGATGGAGCGGAAGCTCATTGTCGTGTTTGTGTTTCTCATTTCCATACCCATCACCTATGTCAGCTATATGTCCTCCCGCTCCATGTTCCACTCCGTTCTGGAGAGCACTACCGAAAGCGCGGGGCAGATGACCTCGAACGCTTCGGATACCATGGACCGCTACGTGGCCGACCTGAAACGGTACACTTCTCTGCCGCTGTACAATACCGACGTGCAGTTCTACCTGGCCGAGCCAAGCACCGATTGGGAAAAGAATACCGCGATGTCAATGTTCCTCAGCTACCTGAAGCACACCAAAAACGAGATTCTGGCCGTCTATATGGCAGACCAGCATGATACCATTTTTTATGACAGGGCTGCGGGCATCAATGAGATTTTCCCTGCGGAACGGCTGGATTCATGGAAACAACTCAGCGAAGCGGGCGGAACATCTGCGGTTGTACAGGGCAGACATAGCATCCGGGTGAATTCGTCCGAGCACCGGGAAGTCTTCAGTGTACTGCGTACCATTAAATCCGTGAGCACCTTGAACAATATCGGGATTCTCGTCTTTGATATTGACATCAACCTGTTCAAGGGCATTGTGGAGCCGGTAAATGCCGTTACCCAAGGCAGCACCATGGTCGTGGATGATCAAGGGAAGCTGATCTACGCGGGTGCAGGTATAGAGGGCGGGGCCAAGGAAGAGCAGGCTCACACCAGACAACTGCTGCTGGCTCAGGCCAAGCTGGCTCAGGGGCATTTTCAGATTAAGCTGGATGGGCAGTCTTATCTGGCTGTATATACCGTATCGAAGCAAACGGGCTGGACCACAATGGTTACCATTCCCCTCTCCCGCATCCTTTCGCCGGTGGAGAAAAACCGCAATACGCTCATTCTGACAACGCTGGCGATTATCGCATTCGCTCTGTTCGTGGCTACCATTATTTCATACGCGCTGACCAAGCCCCTGAAATCAATGGTACGGCTGATGAAGCAGGTGCAGCACGGCAACCTGGAGGTGTGGCTGCATCCCAAATACAACGATGAGATCGGCATGCTCGGCAGCCATTTCAACCGGATGATTGTGCGGGTCAAGGATTTGCTTCAGGAGGTCTCCATTACGGAGAAAAGAAAACAGAAGGCCGATATGCGGGCGCTTCAGAACCAGATCAACCCGCATTTCATATACAACACGCTGGAATCCATCCGCATGCTGGCCGAGGGCAGTGATGATCCGCGCGTAGCGGAGCTGACCTATCTGCTGGGACTGCAAATGCGCTATGGGCTGGTCCGCAGTGAAGAGAGGGTCACAATCCGCCATGAGCTGGACCATGTGCAGAATTATCTGGACCTCCTGCAAATCCGCTTCCCGGACAAATTCAGGCTGCGTATTGATGTGCCCGAGACCCTGCTCTCCCTCCCCGTCATCAAGCTGGTGCTCCAGCCCATTGCCGAGAACGCTGTCTTCCACGGCCTTGAGCGGAAGGAAGGACCGGGTACACTTAGCATCAGCGGCCGGGAGGAGAACGGCAAAGCGGTATTTTGCGTAGAGGATGACGGCGTCGGCATGGATGAAGACACTCTGCGCGCCTTGAACCACAGCTTGAGCAGCGGGGCCGACGGTGAAATGTTCGGCATTGGGCTGCGGAATGTGAACGAGCGCTTACGCCTGTATTATGGCCCTTCGTTTGGCCTCAGTGTAGAAAGCGAGCCTGGCAGAGGCACCCGTGTTACCCTGCGGATGGATAACCTCTCTGCCCGTCTTCATGAGGGATAATCCAAGTAGTCAGAAGGAGGCGAGCTGGATTGCTGCGCATTGCAATTGTAGATGATGAGATTCTGATCCGTGAGGGGCTGGCCCGGATGGTCAGCAAGGAGAGCAGCGGGTTCCTGGTCACCGGAACCTACGCTGACGGCAAGCAGTTGCTTGACGCCCTCCCCGGTCTTCAGGTTGATGTAGTCATTACAGATATTCGGATGCCGCAAGTCGACGGGCTGGAGCTGATCAAACGCCTCAAAGCCGGATATCCGCACATCCGCACCCTGCTGATGAGCGGCTTTGTTGAATTTAATTATGCCCGTGAGGCGATCCGCAGCTCGGCTGTAGACTATTTGCTGAAGCCGATCAACAAAGAGCAGCTCTTCGAGGTGCTCTACCATCTGGACGAGGAGCGGAGGCAGCAGCGCGAGAAGGAGGAACACCAGCGCTCAGGGCTGCTGCTCTCCCTGCTGCATGTTGAGCAGCCGTCTGCGGTTCTGCTGAGCGGCCTTACCTTACCCCTGCCTTACTTCAACGTGCTTGTGCTCAAGGGCAGCTCCCGGGAAGCCGTCTGCATCTGTTCAGACCGTCTGCGGCAAGGGAAGGGGATATTGCTTGACGCGCTTGAGGTGCAGAAAGGGCACTATGCATGGATCTGGTATTCCGCTGAGCCGCTTAACGCTGCCGAACTCGCGATGCTCGGCGAGCCTCTCCTCGCCGCAAGCGGCGGACAGCCGCTGCATGCCGGAGCCAGCCGCTCCTACAGCGATCCCGCCATGCTGAGAGCAGCTTACACGGAAGCGAAGCGGGCCTGTGATGCGGGGATTTACAATCCGCAGCCGCTGCATTATATTACAGTTCAAGAGCTTGAAGCTTCGGGCAAAAGTCTGAGCGACCCCTTCACGTCCTTGCGCGGGCCGCTGATCCATGACTTGCAGATTCTGAATGTGCCCGGGGTGCTGGAACGGATTCATGCCGCGTTCTCCGTACTGGAATCTCAGATGGCCTCCCCTGATCAGATTCTGCGGGCTTGCCGTGAGGTTGAGGATACGGCCCGCAAGGAGCTTCAGGAATTCGAAGCGATGTACCGCAGCAGCGGCGGGCTTGCCCTGGAGGAGCAAATCGCGACCTGCATGAGCTTTGGCGAGATCAGGCGCCTGTTCACCTCCGCCATCTCGGAAGCGCTGAGCGCCATCCGCGCCCATCGTCTGGAGCTTTCCGGCACCGCCGTTGAGAGCGTGAAGCGCTGGGTAGCGGCCAACTACAGCCAGCACGCCGATCTGAACATGCTGGCGGGCATGGTATTTTTGACGCCAAGCTATTTAAGCAAGCTGTTTAAGCAGGAGACCGGGCTGACTCTGACCGATTATGTGATTGAAATCCGCATCCGCCAAGCCAAGCAGTTGCTGAAGCATGCCCCGGACCTGAAGGTCCATGAAATCGGGGCCGAGGTCGGCTATCCCGATCCCGCCTATTTCAACAAACTGTTCAAAAAAATCGTCGGCATCACGCCGAACGAATATAAACGCATTTCAATAGTGTAAGGAGATTGATCCCTTTGCAGCCATGGTTAAGCTCAGCCGGTGACGGGCAGGAAATCCAGGTGTATGATACGACAGAATTATATGGCGAGAAAGGCAAATTCCGCGTGCTGCAGTTTTCGGGGGATGCCATTCAAGGCGCGCTCGATCTGAACTCCCCCCGGCGCGTGGTCTTTGAATATCCGCGGGCGATGATCCATCTCATGGAGGCGGGCGAGCCTTTTTTCGAGGATGTGTTCGTCATTGGACACGGCATCGGAACGATTGCCAGGTACTTCGCAGAGAAATCGTTTAAGATTGCCGAGGTGAGCGCAGAGGTCGTAGAACTGAGCAGGCAGCATTTTGGCTACAGCCAGGATAATGTTGTCGTCGGTGACGGACGCCGCCTTCTGGAAGGCGAGCCGGACCGCCGCTATGACTTCATCCTGCTGGACGCCTTCACCAAAGATGGCACTCCGCAGCACCTGGTCTCCAGCGAGTTCTTCGCCCTGGCCCGCTCCAAGCTGAACAGCCGCGGCTCAATCATCATGAACCTGATGGGCCGCAGCGAACAAGACCGCCTGATAAGCGCCATCCACACGACACTAAGCGAACACTTCCCCCATATCAAGGCCTTTGCCCTCCCCTCGGAAGGCACCGCCGACATCCGCAACATCCTCATCATGGGCAGCAGCAAGCCCATCCGCTACCAAGCCCGGCAAATGGCCGGCTTCGTGGAAATCACACCCGGGCAGGGGCATGTGATCCGGGACTAGATATTGTGCACACCAAACAGAGAAAGAGTCCTCATAATGAGAACCCTCTCTTTGCTGTGCTGGCAAGACGTGCTGCGGTTAACCGTCGAAACCGGCTGTAATTCCAGCCACTTGGACTAAGCCTTTCCCCGTTCAATCAGGTCAATTAGGGGTACTTTTTTCACATACGCCCTATTTTGCTAATGACAGCGGCTGTTAATTCCCCACCCAGGCCGGAGTCCCTTGATGAAAAAACATCTGCCAGCGCCCATCCTTGAATTTCCATATAGAGCTGCGGAGGGTCACCCTCCCGGTTTCAGCGTTACAGGTCCGGTAAGTAGCCAGCACGGCCCCTTCAGACAGCGAATGAAGCTCGAACCCGCTTAGGGTCATCCTCACCACACCCGCGCCTCCTTCACCAGTCATGTCTTCCTTACGCCACACCCTGCCGGAGCTTCCGAACTCCACAAAATCATCCGTCAGCAAAAGCGCCAGCTCTTCCGGTGATGTCCGTACCTCCGCGCTCAAGAGCAGCTTTTCCAGCCCGCAGATATGCTCTTCCAGCAATGCTTTCTCTTCCATAACAATACCCCCTAATCTACTTGTAAACTACATAACGGAAGCCCATTTCCAACTCCGGATTTCCGTTCACTTCTCCCTATATCCCCCACCTATTCGACACCCCATTGCCCTCCTCCCTCCATACCAACGGCAGAATCCCTCTGATTTCCCCATTCATGCGTTTTTTTTGCTAAAATAGAATTGTCGGCGCATTTTCAAGGAACAATTGGCGCCAGTCACTGAAACGGAGGCCTCACCTGTGGATTATATTATTCTGGACATCGAATTCAACGGCCGCAAATTTGCCAGCGAGCACCCAATGGAGGTCATTGAGATTGGAGCCGTCCGGTTAGATGCTTCACTGCAAGTTAAGGATGAATTCTCGGCTTTGATCAAACCCATATACTTCTCTACCCTGAATTCCTTCATCAAGAAAAAAACCGGCATCCCGCAAGAGGATATCGACGTGGCTGACCGCTTTCCCAAGGTTATCACCGCTTTCCGGGCCTGGCTTGATCAGAGCAAGGACGGCGTGCTGCTCCTGACCTGGGGCGGCGAGGATATGAAACGGATCATTCAGGATATCCGCATGCACAAAATGGACGATGCCTACTGGCTCGCCGCCACCTACTTCGATCTGCTCAAAGGCGTGCTCCGCGCCCGTGGGCTTACCAACGATATCAGCGTCGAAGGGGCGATGGCCCTGTTCGAACTGGAGCCTTCCGGGTCCGCGCACCGTGCGCTGGACGATGCCAAGATGACCGCGGAGATTTTCCGCGCCGTCTTCCCTGAGCTGGACTTCGAGCGTTCCCAGCATTATGTGGACACCTTCTCCAACGCCAGAGAACGCAAAACCGTCAAGATCGCCATCAAAGCGATGAAAGCGCAAAAGATCGCTCCCACCTGGGAGCTGGTGGCCGAGCATTACTTCCCCGGCGAAGACGCCTTGGCTGATCCCCGGAAGCTGGCGGAGCTGCAGGCTTATTTTACGGCACAGCTCGGCAAGAAATAGAAATATAGAGCAGCCACATACTCTTCACATGATCGCGGCAGTTTCCTAAGTGGACATACTAGGGAGACTGCCGCTGTTTTTTACTCTCCCCCCAAAATTAATGTTTGACATTGCCGCAACGTAAAGGTGTAGATTCATTTTGTAAGCATCTGCTTGCACTTTAGGCAGCGTATACGCTGAGAATAGTTTGGAGGCTGAAGCGAATGGAATACACGGTGCAAAAGCTCGGGCTACTTGCGGGAATCAGCACGCGGACACTGCGGTATTACGATGAGTTTGGCATTCTCAAGCCGGCGAGAATCAACTCCTCGGGGTATCGGATCTACGGCCAGGCCGAGGTGGACCGCCTGCAGCAGATTCTTTTTTACCGGGAACTGGGGTTAAGCCTCGAAGGGATCAAAGAAATCATTACCGCCCCATCCTTCGACGGTGCCCATGCCCTGCGGGAGCATCATGACAGGCTGCTTCAGCGCAGACAACAGCTTGATACGCTGATCCTGAACGTTGAGAAAACACTGGCACAAGCCGAAGGGAGAATAACCATGAGCAATGAAGAGAAATTCGCAGGCTTCAAGCAAAAGCTGATTGACGATAATGAACAGAAGTATGGGCAGGAGATCCGCAGCAAATACGGTGATGAGGCTGTTGATAGATCAAACCTCAAGCTGAAAAATATGACCGAGGAGCAGCACGCCGCTGTTCAGCAGCTTGAGGGGGAGATGTTCGAAGCCCTGGAGCAAGCGATGGAGGAAGGCGATTCGGCAAGCGAACTGGCGCAAAAAGCGGCTGACCTGCACCGCCAGTGGCTGACCTTCTACTGGGACACCTACTCTAAGGAAGCCCACGCAGGCGTGGCGCAGATGTATGTTGATGATGAGCGGTTCACCGCTTATTACGACAAAACCCGCCCCGGCCTGGCCCGGTTTCTGCGGGATGCCGTACATGTCTATACCGGCGCGAAGCAGGAATAACGGATACGGACCCATAGGGAGTGCAGCAAAACACAATTTGTAATGTGCAAGCCTTTGAGCGGCAGCGGACATTTCCGCTGCCGCTCTATTTTACAGCCGAAACCTCTCCCTCCTCCATTTCTTTATAATACTGAATTTTGCCGGCAAGCTTCTCCAGATTCTCGCTAAGCTTCCGCACCTGCTGCTGAACCCTGCTCTGGTGGGCTTCCAGCATAAGCCGTCTTTCTTGGACGGTGGACGGGCCTTGACTGCGCAGATCGGAATAACGCTTCATGTCACGGATTGGAATATCCAGCTCCCGCAGGAGCATCAGAAATTGCACCCAGGACACATCCGCCTCCGAATAGGCACGGTAACCCTGTTCATTCCGCGCCACTCCCTCCAGCATGCCCACTTTCTCGTAATACCGCAGCGTATGTGCCGACAGTCCCGTCAGCCCCGACATTTCCTGAATCGTAAGTAAGTTCTCCATAACCAGATTTTATCACATACTATTTGCGCTTGCATTAGAGCGCGCTCTAAGCTGTAACCTTAGTTCAGCAACAATATTCCTTATCAAAACGGAGGTAATTTTATGACTGCGGAACGTTATGAACGCGGATGGAACAAACTGATGGAAGTGGATGGCACAGGCGGAGCAAATGTAATAAACTCGCTGAAGGATATTTCTCCCGATCTGGGGCGGTTTGTGATTGAATTTGCTTTTGGCGATATTTATTCCCGTGAGGGGCTGGATTTGCAGCAGCGGCAATTAGTCACTCTTTCCTCACTCACTACACTGGGCGGCTGCGAACCTCAGCTCACCGTTCACATCAATGCTGCCCTTAACGTGGGGCTCTCCCCTAAAGAGATTATCGAAGCGATTCTTCATTGTACGCCTTACACGGGATTTCCGCGGGTGCTGAATGCCACCTTTGTCGCCAAAGAGGTATTTAAGGAACGGGGAATTGCTCCACAGGCATAGCAGATTATCTGAAAATACAGCAAAAGACAGCCCCTCTACCGGAGCTGTCTGCATTTCAGAATATTCGGGTTACACTCTTGCGAACATACGCCACGCTTGGTTAAAAGCTCGCGGGATTATACTATGCGCTAATCCCGGCACTACAGGCTGCGGTGCAGCAGCTCCAGCGCTTTGCGCAGCTCCGCCACAGCCACCTGACCCGGGGCCGAAGGCTTATGCGCCGCTCCGAAGGTCAGCGCGGAGCCGAAGATTTCCCCGGCCAGGCGGCTGATAACCCCTTCTCCGGCCATCGACATCGTAATGATCGGCCGGTCCGCATACTGCTCCTGCATCGTATTCGTCGCAGCCAGCAGGGTCAGCACATCGCCTGCATTTTGCGGCATAACGGCAATCTTCGGCAGATCGCCGCCAAGCTCCTGCGCCCTGCGGAGCCGGGAGACCATCTCCTCCTCAGATGGCGTTCCGTCAAAATCATGATTCGAGACAATCACGAACACCCCGCAGGCATGCGCGGCGGCAATCAGTCCGCGGACATCCGCTTCCTCGCCGGCCAGCTCCACATCAATAATATCCACATGTCCGCTCCCGGCTGCGGCCTGATTCAGCCGGATGTAGTATTCTGCGCTGATTTCCCGCTCGCCGCCTTCTCTGGCACTGCGGAAGGTGAAGATCAACGGAATATCCGGCAGGATGGCATGAAGCTGGTTAAGCATGCCCAAAACTGCCGCAGGCTCCTCCACCTCCGTGAAGAAATCGCTCCGCCACTCCACCAGATCCGGTGCCAGCGCCTTTAGCGCTTCCGCCTCCTCTACCAGCTCGGCTGCCGTCGTTCCGACAAGCGGAACACAGATTTTCGGCATTCCTTCACCAAGGGTGATATCTTTAACTGTTACCGTGCCGCTCATTTTGTTCAGCTCCTTATGGTTCAGCGTTTCTCTATATAAAGTTACCTTTCAGCAGCATCCCGCAGGAATTGCTCAACCTCCGGCAAATAGGGCAGCGATGAAACCGCGCCCTGCTTGCCGACAGCCAGCGCGCCGACGGCATTGGCGAACCGGACCGCCTCAGCCAGCGCTTGTCCGCCAGTAAGCTGCACAGCCAGCGCCCCGTTGAAGGAATCCCCTGCGGCTACAGTGTCCACAACCTGTACAGGATAACCGGGAATATGCATACTTCCGTCCTTGTTCACGATCAGCGCACCCTTGGAGCCGAGCGTTACAATGACGTTCTGCACTCCCTTTTGCAGCAAAATCCGCGACGCCTGCTCTGCATCCTCTACACTGTTCACAGCCATTCCTGCCAGTATCCCCGCCTCCGTCTCATTTGGAGTCAGATAGGTAACATGCTGCAGCAGTTCATTACTCAATGCCCGTGCCGGAGCCGGGTTCAGAATGACCGGAATACCATAGCTGTGCGCCATCGCGGCAGCATGCTCACACATGGGGAGATCCGTCTCAAGCTGCAGCACGATTATGCCCGCCTCCTTGATCACTGGCGCAAGCAGCGCAATGTCACTTACACCAAGCCCCATATTCGCGCCAGGCACGACAATGATCCGGTTTTCCCCCTCCCCGTCCACGACGATGGATGCAACGCCGGTAGAATGCGTATCACTCTGCACAATATGCTCTGTATTGATCTTCTCCTGCCGCATCACCTCAAGCAGTTCGCTTCCAAAAGCATCCCGGCCGACGCTCCCGATCATCGTCACCTCTGCGCCCAGACGCGCTGCGGCAACCGCCTGATTGGCTCCTTTGCCGCCCGGCGAGAGCGCAAAGCCCTGTCCAAACAAGGTTTCTCCGGCCTCCGGTGCACGCTCCGTACGCACCACCATATCCATATTCAAGCTTCCAATTACGACTATATTCAACTTGGTCACCATCCTAACGTATTCCACTCTATCTTAACTGGGTTTACCCGGTTTTATCAAACTTCTTATTGCATTTGAGATTATTTGAACTTTAGATTTTCATATTATAATTTGGCCGTAACTGCGGGCGAATGTTTGGACTTCCAGCCGCTGTTATGCCCTAATTTCCTGATTTTAAACGCTGTCCGCCATTGAGCCAGTGTCAGCCACCGTGTCATAACCGGTCAACAAATGCTCATTACCGTCGCTGTCACCTTCACCATTGCCGTTGCCGGATCCAGCTTATTTTCTTTTGAAAACTTACGTATGCTTTTTGCCGGCAGATATGCTAGAATAGGTGTGGAATCGCTTTCCAGATCAACTTGCGCTCTATTGAGCAAACGTTTGCACCCTAGATTAAGCCTGCAGCAATGCCAGTTTTTTATTCCAAATCGTATTTAGGAGGCTTATCAAGTGAACCAGAACCAATTACCGTCAGTAGCTTATTTCAGCATGGAGTACGGACTGCATTCCGACTTCAAAATGTACGCCGGTGGCCTGGGCATTCTGGCCGGAGATTACATCAAGGGTGCCAAGGATATTGGAGCTCCGATCATCCCGATTGGACTGAAGTGGAAGCAGGGCTACACGGACCAGAAGATTGATGCAAACGGTAATCCTTACGACTCCTATCACAATTACATCTATGATTTTCTTGAAGATACAGGGGTGAAGGTCACCGTAAAGGTCCGCAAGATTGATGTGGTCTGCAAAGTGTGGCGAACCGATCATTTTGGCAACAATCCCTTGTATTTGCTTGATACGGATATTCCCGAGAACGGCGACGCCTGGATTACGGGCCAGCTCTACGGCTGGTTTGGCGAGGAACGGATTGCGCAGGAGATTGTCCTGGGGATCGGCGGGGTAAAAGCTATGCGCGCGCTGGAGATTCCGATTGATGTCTACCATTTCAACGAGGGACATGCGGCACTGGCCGCCATCGAGCTGATCCGTGAAAAAATGTCCGGCGGCAGCACCTTTGAAGAGGCCTGGAAAGCTACGCGGGAAGAGGTTGTGTTCACTACACATACGCCGATTAAGGAAGGCAACGAGACTCATCCGCTTGACCGGCTGGAGTATATGGGCGCTTTTAACGGCCTGACCCGCAGCCAAATGGAACGCATCGGCGGTGATCCGTTCAATATGACGGTGGCCGGCCTGCGTTTGTCCCGTATATCGAATGCCGTTGCCCAGTTACATGCCGATACCGCCAATAAAATGTGGAAGGAAGTCGCCGGCAGATCGGAGATCATCGGCATCACCAATGCCATTCATACCCCTACCTGGGTGGATGAACGGATCACACGTACCTATGAGAACGGCGGCGACCTGTGGGCTGCGCATAAGGAGATCAAGGGTGAGCTGATCAGCTTCATTAAGGAGCGCTCCGGCATTTCCCTCAATCCCGACAACCTGCTCATCGGCTTCTCCCGGCGGGCTGCCCCCTATAAACGCAGTGACCTGATTTTCTCCCAGCCGGAGATTATTGCACCATATTTGGAAAGCGGCAAAATTCAAATCGTCTTCTCAGGCAAAGCACATCCTCTGGATGACACCGGCAAAAAAATCGTCAGCAACCTGGTAGCAATGATGAAAAAATACCCGAAAAGCGTCGTTTTCCTGGAAAACTACGATATGACCATCGGGGCACAGCTAACCCGCGGCTCCGACATTTGGCTGAACAATCCGCGCCGTCCGCTGGAAGCCAGCGGCACCTCCGGTATGAAGGCCGCCATGAACGGCGTCCTGAACTGCTCAATCCTCGACGGCTGGTGGCCGGAAGCCTGCATGGACGGAGAGAACGGCTGGCAGATTGGAGATGGCTTCGAGACCTCAGACTTTGCTGTGCTTGACCAGCATGACAGCGATGCTCTGTACGATACGCTCTTGAACCGGGTGCTCCCAACCTTCTATGAGGATAAGAAAAAATGGGCACAGATGATGCACAAGAGCATCGAAACCACCCGTACCGAATTCGCCAGCAAACGTATGCTCGATGAATATTACAACCGCATGTATATCAAAGGTTAAGATTCGGCCACTCCGTCCCGTCTGCTGCTGCTATAGCTGCAGGCGGGATTTTTATATGCTGCTGGTAAAGGCTACCCTGTTGCGTCCGCCTGTTTTAACGAGGTATAGTCCCTATTCCGCTAGATCCACCAGTACAGCCACCTCCCCGGCACCTGCCGCTTCACCGGCAGCGGTTCCCATACTCACCGTAATGCAGGAGTTCACTCAGAAATAATCGTGCTGCAAAGGCATCATCTCCAGCCTTATTTAAAATAATTAAAAATAAGATTGAAATTTTAAATATTTTTGATATTATAGTATTTATACTTATTCTAAAATCAAATCCTATTACGAGGTGATTGTTTTCATGAGCGAGAGCCATAACAAACTTACAACAAGCTGGGGTGCACCTGTCGGAGACAATCAGAATTCCATGACTGCCGGGTCCCGTGGACCGGTGCTGCTGCAGGATGTTCATCTGCTGGAGAAATTGGCACATTTTAACCGGGAACGTGTTCCCGAGCGTGTGGTCCATGCCAAAGGCGCAGGCGCGCATGGCTATTTCGAGGTTACACAGGATTTGTCCCAATATACCAAGGCAGCTTTCTTATCCGAAGTAGGCAAACGTACACCGATGTTCATCCGTTTCTCCACCGTTGCCGGGGAGCTTGGCTCAGCCGATACCGTCCGTGATCCGCGCGGTTTTGCCGTGAAATTCTACACAGAGGAAGGCAACTACGACCTGGTCGGCAACAATACACCAGTCTTTTTTATCCGCGATGCCATCAAATTTCCGGACTTTATCCATACCCAGAAACGCCATCCCCAGACCCATCTGAAAAATCCTAATGCCGTCTGGGATTTCTGGTCCCATTCCCCTGAATCGCTGCATCAGGTGACCATTCTGATGTCCGACCGCGGCATTCCGGCCACACTCCGCCATATGCACGGCTTCGGCAGCCACACCTTCAAATGGATGAATGCGGAAGGGTCGGCGGTTTGGGTGAAATACCACTTCAAAACAGAGCAGGGCATAAAAAATCTGGATGTAGAGCTTGCTGCAAAGCTGGCCGGAGACAACCCGGATTACCATACAGAGGATTTGTTCAATGCGATTGATCAGGGGGATTTCCCCGCTTGGCGGCTGTATGTCCAGATTATGCCCGCAGAGGATGCCGATACGTACCGTTTCGACCCCTTCGATGTTACCAAGGTATGGTCGCAAAAGGATTACCCTCTGATTGAGGCCGGCCGTATGGTCTTGAACCGTAATCCGGAGAATTATTTTGCAGAAGTGGAGCAGGCTACATTTTCTCCTGGCTCTTTTGTTCCTGGAATAGAAGCTTCCCCCGATAAAATGCTGCAGGGCCGTCTCTTCGCGTATGGCGATGCTCACCGCTACCGGGTAGGCGCGAACCACAATCATTTGCCGATCAACCGGCCGATTGCTGAAGTCAACAACAATCAGCGTGACGGCGCTATGCACCCCGGAGCCAACGGCGGCGATTCAGTCTATTACGAGCCGAACAGCTTCGGCGGAGCGACGGAGTCACCAGCACACAAGCCGGCAGCTTTTGAAGTGAACGGACAGGCAGACAGTGTGGCTTACGATCACAACGATCATTACACACAGCCTGGGGATCTATACCGCCTGCTAAGCGAAGAAGAGCGGACCCGTCTTGTCCGCAATATCGTAGGCGCTATGACTCCAGTAGATAAAGATGAGATCAAGCTCCGCCAAATCGGCCACTTCTACAAAGCTGACCCTGAATTTGGCCAGCGGATCGCTGACGGTCTGGGCCTGACAGTGCCTCAATCAGAGTAAGGCCGGTCCGTATTTGCACGAATAAGCCCCACCCGTTAAGGGCGGGGCTTATTCGTGCATCGCTATTTATTTTTCCTCTGATAAATACTCATCCACTGCTCCAGTTGCAGCTTCAGTCCGGTTCTGGCCGAAGCCGGCTCCAGGATTTCTGCATGCGATCCATATTGCAGAATCCATTTCATGAATTCCTTCTCATTGTTGAGCGTGACCTCGAACAGCAGGCTGCCATCCTGCTCATCGCTCATCCGGGGATGGACAAACAGCTCTTCTTCTTTAATATAACGTGCCACCGAAGGATGAAAACGCACCTTGAAGGTGATATTTTTATTCCCCCGGTCAATCGACCAGGTATTCTTCAGATACTTTTTTATATTGAAATTGCCTTTATCAAAGGTTACAGGCATTACCTCCACCTGTTGAAACCGGCTGATGCGGAACGTGCGGATCGCTTGTTTGAGCTGACAATAACCAATCAGATAAAAACGCTGATCACGCGGAATCAAGTAGTAGGGATCAATTTCCCGTTCCGTCAGCGTATTGCGCAGTTGGGAGTGATACACCGCCCGAATACGCCGCTGCTCCAGAATGGCTCCGATGATCGGCTGCAGAAAATTACGGCTTTCTTTGCGGTAAGCCGGTTTTCCCATCTGGATAATGTCGGCAATATTCTCGAGAATCCCGTTTTGCCGGGATTTCTCTTTCAGATGCGTACCCATGACCTTATCATAGGCTGTATGGAAGCCCGGAGGAATTTTATCCGGAGTTAGCACAGAAGGCAAAAGTGAGAAGGCCAGCGCCTCCTGCTCGGAGAAATCCAGAGGATACAAAAAAAACTTCCCCAAAAACCTATACCCTGTCCCCCTGCCCTCATTCGCAACAGGTGCAAAATGGCTAATAATCTCCAGATCCCTGTATACCGTTCTAATGTGCACATCACACCGGAACGCCAAATCCTTGGCCATAATTCCCGGAGTAGACTGGATTGCATTAATCATCTTGAAGATTCTAATTACTTTGTCAGTCATTATGTAAGCCCCTTAACTTCCAGTTATTTATACCTTGTACTCACCACTATTATCATATCAGTTCCTTTCGAAGCGCACCAAGAAACACAAGGAGTCTATCCTGCGGGGGAATACAGAAAAAGAATAGCCCTATGAATAAATTCACAGGACTATCCTAAGAAGCGCACTAGACCATCATTTCCGACTTTCTCTCTTTGCTGACAAACCAATAAGGCAAAGCCAGAAAAATGGAACCGCCGATGATATTTCCAACAGTAACCCATGCAAGGTTGTGGATAGCGCCGGTTAATGTAAGGGACTCCGCATGCGGCAGCATGAGCGATATCGCGAAGATCCCCATGTTGGCAATCGAGTGCTCAAAGCCCGGAGTGGCAAAGGCAAACACACACCAAAACAGCATGAACAGCTTAGCCATCTCTTCTTTCATCTTATAGCAGAGCCAGATGGCCAGACAGACTACAAAATTACATAACACAGCCCGTAAAAACAATTCGCCTGCCGGGATTGTCAGCTTGCTTTCCGCAACTTGTTCAATATAATGGTCTGCGAGACCCATAGGGGCCTTGCTCCTCACATATATAAATCCCAATACTATGGAACCGGTCAGGTTGCCGAGGTAAGAAGCCAGCAGCAGTTGCACTGCTTTCTTCAGGTCTATGGTTTTCTCCAGAAGGCCGACAGAAAGAACAAAACAATTCCCGGTAAAAAGCTCTCCACCTGCGAAGTACAGTAGACCGAGGGCGATTGGGAAGGTAAGCCCGACCGCAATCTTTCCATATAATTTCCCGTCCACATTAATGATTCCTGCAGTTGAGAAAGCAAGCGCGATGCCAATGATTATAAAGAAACCCGACATAACCGCCAGCAAAAAATATTTCACGATACTCTCATTCAGATAATCACTTTTTATTTTCGCAGAGAGTGCTACCTTGTTGATTTCTTCCTTATACATAATTCACCTGGTTTCAATAGTTGTCAAAAACTTCATCCATCCAGTCAAACATCACCTGATGGAACAGAGCGTGGTTTCCTTCCTGGCAGTGCTCCTCGGCGCCTTCGTCTTTGGTGAAGATCCGGATGGTCATCGGTGATTTGATCTCATCAATCAATGCCGATAGCTGATCCTCAGATACAAAATGGTCGGTCTCCCCCATTGTCAGCAGCACAGGGCATTTGATTTTCCCCGCAATTCCTTTCAAGGTCGCTTTCTTCATTTCCTCAAACAATTCGTAGCGGTGCTGTAAGCCAAACACCCACTTTCCGTTATTTAACATCCAGCGCAGATTGGAGTTGCCCTTTTCCGCCACAGCCAGCAGTTGTTCTCTCTGTTCCTCCGGTAATTGGAGCAATTGCTCCAACTGCGGATTTTGGTTCAAGGTAGAATCAAAGGTATCGTAGAAAACGTTAAAGGCGATGCAGGCTTTAATGCGGTCGTCAAACGCTGCTGCCCTTGGTGCAAAATAGCCGCCTAAGCTCATCCCAAGCAGTGCAATTTTGTCCATTCTAATTTCACTTCTTGTTTCCATATAATCAATAGCGGCACCTACCGGAACTTCAGCATCGTGACGCATATACAGGTTCTGATTGCGCAGTGCTTCCCCCTGTCCCGGCATTTCAAACACCAGACAATGGTATCCTCGCTTAATGGCCGGTGCTGCACCGCAGAAATACAGTTCTTGAAGCGTAGAATCATACCCCCCGATAAACAGAAGCGTTGGCCGAGCTGCCAATGCGTTTTTTGGATCGGCTGCCGCTCCGTAAAAATAGCCCTTCAAGTAAGTATCACCATAAGGGATCTTTACAATCTCATAGTGAGTATCCAAGAGATCCATCGCCTTTTCAAAGGTATCCACGCTCTTGTCGAAATTCTCCATTCTTCTTGGATCTGTGCCATCCAGAAAGAATTCACCGGTTCTGTAGTAGTTGTGCGCACGAAGGTAAGCTTCTCTTGCACTTACTTTATGGCGTTTGCTCAGACAATCCTCCGCTGTGCTTGCTGTTTTGTCCGCCATTTTGTTCCATTCCAGAAACCAGCTTTCGAAATCCCCTTCTGTAATTTTGGAGGCTGTTGCCAGGCACTCGCCAATTTCGGCACCCTGATAGCCCGCGTATGTCGCTGCTCTTAACAATTCAAAAGAGAATGCCTGATCGTTAAAATAGAATTTCATGATAACTCGCTCCTTCGCAGTTTTATTTTCACTGAACATTCAATGAACTAAATGAATTTAAAAAAACTGGAAACCGTTTTTAAGTTAATTTCCAGGTCAACAATGTATAGTCTACAACCTGTTTCAGATAGGTGTCCCAGTCTACAGCATACATTTTATATTGTTCAAAAAGTATATCCTGAACAAGATAAGAATAGATGGCGCTCCAGAACTGATTACCCATCATCCAAAAATCCATGGTGCGAATTTCGTTGCGATTAGCTCGCTGCTCTAGCATCTTCATCGTCTGACCCGTAAGAATCTTCATGTGTCTGCTGAAGCTTTTCATGTAAGTTTCGGGAAGAATATTCTTTTCCCTGAGCAGAATCATCAGAACATTCTTGTCCTTAGCGATATAAGTAAATAGAATTTTGCCAAGCGCAATGAGAATTTCCCGGATCGGTGCATTTTTGTCTAAAGCAGCAATATCTTCTTCAATCTGCAGATACCGCTCTTCCAGAAACTCCTGCATAATCGTATCGAGGATCTGTTTCTTGCCCTCCGGAAAATAATGATAAATCAGCCCGTCGGCCATCCCAATATGTTTGGTAATTCCACGGGTTGTGGTTGCATGGTAGCCATGCAAGGCAAATAACTCTTTGGCCGATTCCAGAAGCTGCCCCCGCCGTTCAATGGCTTGCAGATCACGGCTGGTCAGCTTGGAGAATACGTCTCCTTTTCCCATTCTTTTAGTTCACCGCCTGTTCAATGAAATTATAGTTCAATTCCGTCTTCTAAGCAATCTATTTCTTGCAAATCGGCCTTTCAAGCAACCTGACCCGCCGCTATCCTACGGTAGGATTCCCTAGAAGGCTTAAGGTCATCCCTTTTTCTCGCATGACTGCTCACCGCGCTTCATCCAACTAGTACCTTGACCGCATAGCATTTTAGACTTACCCTCTTAATATAGAAGTATACGGGAGGGTTAAACCAATGTACAAAAAATATAAGATAGAATTGAGTCTAAAAGAACGGGAGCAGATTAATCAATGTATTCATGACAAGAAGACATCCAAAGGCATCCGCAATCGCTGCCTCATTTTGTTATTGGCTGATGAGAGTCAGGGGCAGATTCCAAAACAGATTGAAATTGCCCAGCGTGTTGGTGTCAGCGATGTTACCGTCTATCATACAATAAAAGACTATTGTACGTATGGGCTGGAATCGACACTTCACTATCGGCAACGTCCCAATCCCGGCCGTCCGGCTGCGATTACCGGAGAAGAGGAAGCTCGGATCATTGCACTGGCGTGCTCTGAGCCACCAAACGGATATGCCCGTTGGACGGTTCGTCTTCTGACAAGTCGAGTGATTGAATTAGGCATTCTGGAGTCCGTTGGACGGGAAACCATACGCCAAACGTTAAAAAAACGAAACTTAAGCCTCATTTAAAAAAGCAATGGTGTATACCCGCAAAAGCCAATGCTGAATTTGTCGCCCGCATGGAAGACGTGCTTGAAACCTACGCCCTCCCGTATGATCCCGAGATCCCGCTCATTTGTATGGATGAGCAGCCTGTGCAACTGCTTGATCACACCCGCCCGCCGGAGAAGATGAAACCAGGGAAGGTGCGCAAGGAAGACTATGAATACGAGCGTAAAGGTAGTTGCACCCTGTTTTTATTCACAGAACCATTGGCCGGTTGGCGCCATGTTTGTGCGAGCCAAAGACGGACCAAATCGGATTGGGCAGAACAGATCCGCGAATTGCTCGAAGTCCACTATCCAAAGGCGAAGCGCATTCGCCTTGTCATGGATAATTTGAATACGCATACCCTCTCATCGCTGTATGAAACCTTTTCTCCTGACGTAGCGCTCTCGTTAGCAAAGCGTTTGGAGATTCACTACACACCGAAGCATGGAAGCTGGCTAAACATTGCTGAAATTGAACTGAGCGCAATGACGATACAATGTCTGCACCGCCGAATTAGCTCAATGGAACAATTACAGCAAGAAGTAACGGCTTGGCAAGTCAAGCGCAATCAGGATCAAAAATCGGTCCAGTGGCATTTCACAACCGAGGATGCCAGAGGCAAATTAAAACATTTGTATCCTAAAATCTAAAACGGTCAAGGTACTAGTCCAGCATCAGAGCTAAATCTGTGGGTGCGGTCATACACACAGGGTTGGTGAAGAGAACCCGCAGCAGCGAAGTCGGCTCCTTACGGACCTGAGAGCCGTTATTTTCAAGCAAACGCCACTTATTGCGGCTTAACGGACCGACCGGCGCTTATGGTCTCCCAAAGGAACGTTTAGGAGCGGAATATTCGATCATAAGGCCTGTGGTGTCCGTAACTTACCCAAGCCGTGACTCTCACCCGAAATAAGCGCACCACAGTCCGTAACGCCCCAGCCAAACGCCAATTTAGGAACGAACCTCGTCTGGGAACGGGTACACCTGAGGGAGGATCGCTCCACGCCTTCCGTCCTTCGGGCATCCCACGCCCCTACTCCACCATTGTAAATCTGACGCGCTACTAGCCTTGCCACGGACTAGTTAAGGGAGTTACCTCTTCGGAAGGATTCCTCCGTCTACATTGATTCACTTCATCGTCTTTCCCTCGAATCCATTCCTCTTGCCCGTCAACAAAATACACTGTCAAGTACACAAAAGAACCCTTGCGCCGCAAGGGTTCTTTAAGCTAAGACTTAAGCGGGTGATGGGAATCGAACCCACGCTATCAGCTTGGAAGGCTGAAGTTCTACCATTGAACTACACCCGCACAGGTGTAAAATCGGGATGACACGATTTGAACATGCGACCCCCTGGTCCCAAACCAGGTGCTCTACCAAGCTGAGCTACATCCCGTTATTTTAGATAGTGTAAAAATGGCGCGCCCTGAGAGATACGGTCGCTAACGCGTCCGATTGCGGAGTAATGCTATCGAAGCTTAAGCTCCAACGAACTCATCGTTCGAATTTGTCTACAGGTCACTTAGATCAATCAAGAAGTAATAATGGCGCGCCCTGAGAGATTCGAACTCCCGACCTTTTGATTCGTAGTCAAACGCTCTATCCAGCTGAGCTAAGGGCGCAAAATTTATATGGAGCGGACGACGGGAATCGAACCCGCGACCCTCGCCTTGGCAAGGCGATGCTCTACCGCTGAGCCACGTCCGCAAAAACATGGTGCGCGTGAAGGGACTTGAACCCCCACGTCGTGAAACGCCAGATCCTAAGTCTGGTGCGTCTGCCATTCCGCCACACGCGCACACTTCATAATAAAATGGTGAGCCATGAAGGACTCGAACCTTCGACACCCTGATTAAAAGTCAGGTGCTCTACCAACTGAGCTAATGGCTCTCACATAAGGTCTTCTCCGAGCGTGCCCGGACTCACCTTCACAGCTTGACTTCACAATATAGTGTGAAGTGGCTGGGGATATAGGAATCGAACCTATGAATGACGGAGTCAAAGTCCGTTGCCTTACCGCTTGGCTAATCCCCAACAAATGTAATTAGTCGAATGGCGGAACCGGGTGGGATACTCTTCACTTCGCTACGAGATTGCGCCGCAATTTCTAACGAAGCTTATGCTCCAACGAACCCTTTTATGGATTCTCATCCCTGAAACAAATATTGATGGCGGAACCGACGGGATTCGAACCCGCGATCTCCTGCGTGACAGGCAGGCATGTTAGGCCAACTACACCACGGTTCCAAGATAAGTACTTCTGGGATCACTTTGGGAATATATTGCGGGGGCAGGATTTGAACCTGCGGCCTTCGGGTTATGAGCCCGACGAGCTACCGGGCTGCTCCACCCCGCGTCAGTAATAATGTTTCCCTTGGAGGCCCCGGAAAGTACCCGGATTCCTCTGTGAGGCATCGCTTCACTTGGGGAATGTTATGGTGGAGGCTGAGGGGTTCGAACCCCCGACCCTCTGCTTGTAAGGCAGATGCTCTCCCAGCTGAGCTAAGCCTCCATAATATGACCCGTATGGGATACTCTCCACTCCGTTACGAGATTGCGAAGTATTCCTTACGAAGTTTATGCTCCAACGAACCCTTGGAATTCTCATCCCTAAAAATCGAAGAAGATGTGGTGACCCGTATGGGATTCGAACCCATGTTACCTCCGTGAAAGGGAGGTGTCTTAACCCCTTGACCAACGGGCCTTGCTGTAAAAATAATGGCGGAGAGAGAGGGATTCGAACCCTCGAGACGCTTGTGGCGCCTACACGATTTCCAATCGTGCTCCTTCGGCCAAACTCGGACACCTCTCCATATGGATGGCTCCCCGAACAGGACTCGAACCTGTGACAACTCGATTAACAGTCGAGTGCTCTACCAACTGAGCTATCAGGGAAAATGGTGGGCCTTAGTGGACTCGAACCACTGACCTCACCCTTATCAGAGGTGCGCTCTAACCAGCTGAGCTAAAGGCCCATTTACATATGCCTATTCAACTAATAAGGGCAAAAAAAATACCACAGGGTGTGTGGAAATTTTCGCTTGGCGGCGTCCTACTCTCCCAGGACCCTTCGGTCCAAGTACCATCGGCGCTGGAGGGCTTAACGGTCGTGTTCGGGATGGGTACGCGTGGAACCCCTCCGCTATCGCCACCAAACGGGCACTTGCGGTGCAAATGCTTGATTCAGGAACTTCATTCCTGAAAACTGAATCCGAAACGAAACCTGCGTTTTAGTTCTTTGGATAAGCCCTCGACCGATTAGTATTGGTCAGCTCCACACGTTACCGTGCTTCCACCTCCAACCTATCTACCTCGTCGTCTTCAAGGGGTCTTACATACTGGGAAATCTCATCTTGAGGGGGGCTTCACGCTTAGATGCTTTCAGCGCTTATCCCGTCCGTACGTAGCTACCCAGCCATGCTCCTGGCGGAACAACTGGTGCACCAGCGGTACGTCCATCCCGGTCCTCTCGTACTAAGGACAGCTCCTCTCAAATTTCCTACGCCCACGACAGATAGGGACCGAACTGTCTCACGACGTTCTGAACCCAGCTCGCGTACCGCTTTAATGGGCGAACAGCCCAACCCTTGGGACCTACTTCAGCCCCAGGATGCGATGAGCCGACATCGAGGTGCCAAACCTCCCCGTCGATGTGGACTCTTGGGGGAGATAAGCCTGTTATCCCCAGGGTAGCTTTTATCCGTTGAGCGATGGCCCTTCCATGCGGTACCACCGGATCACTAAGTCCGACTTTCGTCCCTGCTCGACTTGTAGGTCTCGCAGTCAAGCTCCCTTTTGCCTTTGCACTCTGCGAATGATTTCCAACCATTCTGAGGGAACCTTTGAACGCCTCCGTTACTCTTTAGGAGGCGACCGCCCCAGTCAAACTGCCCGCCTGACACGGTCCCCGTACCCGCTTAGGGTACCAGGTTAGAACCTAGATACGATCAGGGTGGTATCCCAACGGCGCCTCCAGCGAAGCTTGCGCTCCACCTTCACCGGCTCCCACCTATCCTGTACAGATCGTACCCAAATTCAATATCAAGCTGCAGTAAAGCTCCATGGGGTCTTTCCGTCTTGTCGCGGGTAACCTGCATCTTCACAGGTATTAAAATTTCACCGGATCTCTCGTTGAGACAGCGCCCAAGTCGTTACGCCATTCGTGCGGGTCAGAATTTACCTGACAAGGAATTTCGCTACCTTAGGACCGTTATAGTTACGGCCGCCGTTTACTGGGGCTTCGGTTCATAGCTTCGGGTTACCCCTAACCACTCCCCTTAACCTTCCAGCACCGGGCAGGCGTCAGCCCGTATACTTCGCCTTGCGGCTTCGCACAGACCTGTGTTTTTGCTAAACAGTCGCTTGGGCCTTTTCACTGCGGCCCCCTCGGGCTATTCACCCTACCGAGGCACCCCTTCTCCCGAAGTTACGGGGTCATTTTGCCGAGTTCCTTAACGAGAGTTCTTCCGCGCGCCTTAGAATTCTCTTCTCGCCTACCTGTGTCGGTTTGCGGTACGGGCACCTTCTCCTGACTAGAGGCTTTTCTTGGCAGTGTGAGATCATG
>NZ_KB910518.1:5170937-5356856 GCF_000374185.1 Paenibacillus sp. HW567
CAGCCCAGCCTTACGGTGTGCGGATTTGCCTACACACCAGCCTCACTGCTTGGACGGACATCCATCAGTCCGCGTCACTACCCTCCTGCGTCACCCCATCGCTCATAGCGGATTACGGTGGTACAGTAATTTCAAACTGTTGTCCTTCGACTACGCCTGTCGGCCTCGCCTTAGGTCCCGACTTACCCTGAGCGGACGAGCCTTCCTCAGGAAACCTTGGGCTTTCGGCGGATCAGATTCTCACTGATCTTTTCGTTACTCATACCGGCATTCTCACTTGTGTATGCTCCAGCGCTCCTTACGGTACACCTTCAACGTATACACAACGCTCCCCTACCCCTGATGCAAAGCATCAAGCCATAGCTTCGGTGGTGTGTTTAGCCCCGTTACATTTTCGGCGCAGAGTCACTCGACCAGTGAGCTATTACGCACTCTTTCAATGGTGGCTGCTTCTAAGCCAACATCCTGGTTGTCTGTGCAACTCCACATCCTTTCCCACTTAACACACACTTGGGGACCTTAGCTGATGGTCTGGGCTGTTTCCCTTTTGACAATGGATCTTAGCACTCACTGTCTGACTCCCGGCAAGAAGTTAATGGCATTCGGAGTTTGACTGAGCTTGGTAACCCTTGCGGGCCCCGCACCCAATCAGTGCTCTACCTCCACCACTCCATTCACCGAGGCTAGCCCTAAAGCTATTTCGGGGAGAACCAGCTATCTCCGAGTTCGATTGGAATTTCTCCGCTACCCCCACCTCATCCCCGTACTTTTCAACGTACGTGGGTTCGGGCCTCCAGTGCGTGTTACCGCACCTTCACCCTGGACAGGGGTAGATCACACGGTTTCGGGTCTACGTCCACATACTTAATCGCCCTATTCAGACTCGCTTTCGCTGCGGCTCCGGCTTCTCACCTTAACCTTGCATGTTAAACGTAACTCGCCGGTTCATTCTACAAAAGGCACGCCATCATCCATAAACAGGACTCTGACTTTTTGTAAGCACACGGTTTCAGGTTCTATTTCACTCCCCTTCCGGGGTGCTTTTCACCTTTCCCTCACGGTACTGTTTCACTATCGGTCGCCAGGTAGTATTTAGCCTTGACAGATGGTCCTGCCGGATTCATACGGGGTTTCACGTGCCCCGCACTACTCGGGATCCGTCTCGGAGGGAATACAGTTTAGGTTACAGGGCTTTTACCTCTATCGCGGGCCTTTCCAGACCTCTTCACCTACCATTTTCCTTTGTAACTCCATGTGAGACGTCCCACAACCCCAAGGAGCAAGCCCCTTGGTTTAGGCTGTTCCGCGTTCGCTCGCCGCTACTGACGGAATCACTATTGTTTTCTCTTCCTCAGGGTACTTAGATGTTTCAGTTCCCCTGGTCTGCCTCTGCACACCCTATGTATTCAGATGTGAGTAACTGCGAATTACCACAGCTGGGTTTCCCCATTCGGACACCCCCGGATCAAAGCTTGCTTACAGCTCCCCGAGGCAGTTTCGTTGTTCGCCACGTCCTTCGTCGGCTCCTGGCGCCTAGGCATCCTCCGTGTGCTCTTAGTAGCTTAACCAACGTTCCGGTGTTTCGCTTGTTCGCTCATCTTGTTTTGAATGGCGCGCCCGGATGACTCCGTCCGCTAGATCATTCAAAGCCAAAGGTCGCTTCACAATCGAAAACCTTCACTTAGCATCGCTATTAAATCTTCACTTGTATTAACACAAGTTCAGCTTAAAGGAATGTTCTAAAACGCATTTTCGTTTCGGTATCCAGTTTTCAAGGATCAAGTTTATTACAATTGAGAGCTTAAACTCTCAAAACTGACCAACGAGTGAGTCACTAACCGACCTGGTTAGATTTAGATTTGAATGTTCTCATCGCAGAGAACGATTCTCCATAGAAAGGAGGTGATCCAGCCGCACCTTCCGATACGGCTACCTTGTTACGACTTCACCCCAATCATCTACCCCACCTTCGGCGGCTGGCTCCCTTGCGGGTTACCCCACCGACTTCGGGTGTTGTAAACTCTCGTGGTGTGACGGGCGGTGTGTACAAGACCCGGGAACGTATTCACCGCGGCATGCTGATCCGCGATTACTAGCAATTCCGACTTCATGCAGGCGAGTTGCAGCCTGCAATCCGAACTGAGACCGGCTTTGCTGGGATTTGCTCCACCTCGCGGCTTCGCTTCCCGTTGTACCGGCCATTGTAGTACGTGTGTAGCCCAGGTCATAAGGGGCATGATGATTTGACGTCATCCCCACCTTCCTCCGGTTTGTCACCGGCAGTCACTCTAGAGTGCCCAGCCTTACCTGCTGGCAACTAAAGTCAAGGGTTGCGCTCGTTGCGGGACTTAACCCAACATCTCACGACACGAGCTGACGACAACCATGCACCACCTGTCTCAACTTTCCCCGAAGGGCACCTGATGCATCTCTGCTTCGTTAGTTGGATGTCAAGACCTGGTAAGGTTCTTCGCGTTGCTTCGAATTAAACCACATACTCCACTGCTTGTGCGGGTCCCCGTCAATTCCTTTGAGTTTCAGTCTTGCGACCGTACTCCCCAGGCGGAGTGCTTACTGTGTTAACTTCGGCACCAAGGGTATCGAAACCCCTAACACCTAGCACTCATCGTTTACGGCGTGGACTACCAGGGTATCTAATCCTGTTTGCTCCCCACGCTTTCGCGCCTCAGCGTCAGTTACAGCCCAGAAAGTCGCCTTCGCCACTGGTGTTCCTCCACATCTCTACGCATTTCACCGCTACACGTGGAATTCCACTTTCCTCTTCTGTACTCAAGCCATCCAGTTTCCAGTGCGACCCCAGGTTGAGCCCAAGGTTTAAACACCAGACTTAAANAGCCGCCTGCGCGCGCTTTACGCCCAATAATTCCGGACAACGCTTGCCCCCTACGTATTACCGCGGCTGCTGGCACGTAGTTAGCCGGGGCTTTCTTCTCAGGTACCGTCACTCCGGTAGCAGTTACTCTACCGGACGTTCTTCCCTGGCAACAGAGCTTTACGATCCGAAAACCTTCATCACTCACGCGGCGTTGCTCCGTCAGGCTTTCGCCCATTGCGGAAGATTCCCTACTGCTGCCTCCCGTAGGAGTCTGGGCCGTGTCTCAGTCCCAGTGTGGCCGTTCACCCTCTCAGGTCGGCTACGCATCGTCGCCTTGGTGGGCCGTTACCCCACCAACTAGCTAATGCGCCGCAGGCCCATCCTCTAGTAGCAGATTGTTCCGCCTTTCATCCTTCCTTCAGGAGAAGAAAGGAATTATCCGGTATTAGCTACCGTTTCCGGTAGTTATCCCAGTCTACAGGGTAGGTTGCCTACGTGTTACTCACCCGTCCGCCGCTAAGCTTANCCCGAAGGATAAGCTCCGCTCGACTTGCATGTATTAGGCACGCCGCCAGCGTTCGTCCTGAGCCAGGATCAAACTCTCCAAATTGGTATTTAGAAAGAGCGATTCGCTCATTTTGAAACATCTGACGAGAATTTGCATTCTCATTTTGGAAGTCACTCACGTGATTTCCGATACTCACTCGTTGTTCAGTTTTCAAAGATCAAGCTCGTTGTTGGCGACGATGTTCTCGTCAGCAGCAACTCTTATACTATATCATGTCCGGCGTATTAATGCAAGCTCTTTTTTAATTTCTTTTTTCGAGCTCGGCGTTGAACTTTCTTGGCCGGAATTAGAATATATCATGTATAGAGATTCTTTGCAAGCATTTATTTCAAACTTGTTTGGGCTTACTCCGCATGCCCCGCTTCTTGCCTTGATATCATAGTCGGGTGTGAAACTTTATTTAAGTCTTAACGTCCATGAATGTACCTTCCCCCTATAAGCAAGAAGGAAACATGTTACGAAAGGGGTGACTGCTTTTTGAAGAGAGTTCACGACTTCTAGCTTCCCTTCCCTATAGGAGGTTAGAGTCACAATGAGCAGAAGTGTTAAGAAACACCCGGTGTGGAACGACCAGCGATCCCCAGGCTCTGTCTGGGCTAAAAGACAGGCGAGCAAAGCCGTCCGCCGCTATACCCGCGGGATCTCTGATGGTAAATCGTACAGAAAGGTCTACTGCCCTTGGAATATCCGCGATTACAGCTTCTACAAAACCAGACAGCAAGCGATTCACGAATGGGAGACCTCTGACTGGAGAAAACTTAGAACACCAACATTAGCTGAGGCTATTCGGAATTGGAGCAAAGATTACCGCAGGAAGTAAGCAAAAAGCTCCACCGGCAGGGAAGCGCCGGTGGAGCTTTTTTTTATCAAATAAGGGTAAGATCACAGATGGATGCCGAATGTTGCGATTTCGCATGCGCCTAACTGCAGAATATGTTCTGCATCTCCAGAATCCGGCAGCGGATTCGCACTCTCTTCGAGGATGCCAGTCTTGTATAGATGTTCATGGGCAAGCCCCAGCTTCAGCTCCAGGTCTGTTTGCCGGCCGCTCATATTGTACCAGCGCAGCAGGAGATCGCCGGTGGTTTCGTTCATTTTCATGGAGGAGAATGCTGCTTCTGCACTCTTCCAACTTAATGGAGAATACCCGGAGGCAAGCGCTCCCGCTTGTACACCAGTCTGGAAGGCGGTCCACGGTGTCTGGTACTGATAGGCTTCCGCATAAGCGCCTGAAGCAATCCCATCCCCAGTATGCGGAATCAGCATTAGTTGAGCGGTGTGCCCGCCGAGGCATTGGGCTTCCGGTGTCGGGAACCAGCCCCAGTCCCCGAGTTCGCCCACACTGCGCAGCAAAGTAACAGCTACTGTATTGCGCCCGTCGCGCAGCACTTCATATTCGTTCAGACCGAGATTGGCTACCGTCATGCCAGCTTTTGTACTGCTGACATCCACAAAAGCCTGCTGATGCTGCGTGTTGCTCGGGTTCAGCCACTCTGCTGCCGGTTCGTTGTCCCGCTTGGCAATTTCGAACATGGAATCGGCATGATGCACCGCTGTTTGCAGATCTGTGGGGAACAGCATGCGCACCCGGTGATCCTTGGCCACATTATTGATCGTCGATTCAATATGCAGCCCCTTGCCCTCACGCTCCAGAGAAATAACAGTACGAAGCTGCAAAATCACTGTTTCGCTGCTGCGCTGTGCCTTCCGCTCTGGATAGTACACCAATGCGCGCTGCTCCTCATTTAGTCTGGCGTCTGCCGAGGCGGGAATTTCCCATTCATGCTTAATCTCGACAGCCGCCCGGAAAGGAGTGTCTTCAAGTACAGTGATTGCTGCGTTCAAGCCTTTGGTCGTCAAAGGTGTCTCGCCATCAGGCTGTCTGTACATATATTCATTGCCAATGTCCCCGGTATTCTCGTAAACACCAAGATCACAGTATACAGCCCCGCTCGGCTTGTGATGCAGGCTGAAAGAGCCGTCCGCAGACACTTCAACACGGATCGCCGCATTCTCCATCACATGCCCACCGCTAATAAGGGAAGCTTGCTGTCCCGCAGGAGCTGCTGCTTGCTGTGTGATCCAGGCATAGGCGCGCAGTCCAAGTGCCGGTACCTCGGCCGCTTCGAAGGTGAGCTTCACTTTGCGGCACATATACGGCTGGCGGAATTTGTCGTCCGGCAGATCATAGCCGAATTCCAGACCCAAATCCTCTACGGTGCAAGCCAGCACATTGCCGTTGTCATCCACCAATACGCGGCCGGAGAGATCAGTCTCCTGCATTCTGCGCGAGGTTTCTTCCAAACCATAACCTTCGCCTAAATATAAACGGGCGGCATCCAGTTCAACGCTGACAGTTCCCGTACGGCTCCAGCCGGTGGTATTCATCACCACGAAGGGAACAGCCCCGCCTCTATCCGAATATCCGTCAAAAACAGAAGTATCCACAGCATCGGCGATGAATCTGGCGCTTTCTTCTATGATGCTCTCCGCTACATGGCGGCTTTTGTCAAAACGGGTTACCATCTCGCGGTGGACCTCATCTACGCTGCAGCCGCAGATGCTGTCATGGGGATGGTTCTGCATCAGCGTCTTCCAAGCGTAGGTGAACAGATGATGCGGATAGTCTTTGCCGGCAAGCTTGGCGATGGAGGCCAGGGGCTCGGCTACTTTTTCAAGGAGGGCCTGGCCCTTCTGGTTCATCTGCTTCAGGTACACACGTGCCGAGGCCGTATTGACCAGCGTGCCCCACCCGTCAGTCCGCTGGCTGCGCAGCTCTCCGGTGACGGAAGACAGTTCACGCCCGCTATGCTCCAGATCGGCATTCAACGCGTCCAGGTAATCGGGGAAGTTCGAATGAACGAACTCTACCTCCGGGTACAACGCCTGTGCGGCAGCAATCGCCTCCGGCAGGTCGAGCTGCAGCGGCTGATGGTCACACCCATTCATGAACAGCAGTTCGCCAGTGGAGGCATATTTCTCGGCATCCGCCAGCTTGCGGTCCCAAAACTCCCGGGCAGCGGTTTCGTCCACAGGAACCTCATTGCCGTTGGAATACCAGTTGGCGAAAAGAATACCAAGGATTCGGGAACCGTCCGGCCCTTCCCAGATCAGCTCGGAGAACGATGATTCATAACCGCCGTCCGATACGGTATTGTTGAAGCCGGTCGGTTTAACTCCTCTGCCGAAGAAGGCGTTTTTGATGCCGGACTGGAGCATAAGCTGCGGCGTCTGACCGACGAGACCGAAGGTATCGGGGAAGTAGCCGATTGCGGAAGGCTCGCCGTATTTCAGGGCGTCTTGGTGGCCGATCTGCATGTTTCGCACATTAGCTTCCCCGCTCGTAAGGAAAGCATCCTGCAGAATGTACCACGGACCGATCAGAATCCGGCCATCCCGGATGTGCCGTTCCAGACGTTCCTTGTTCTCCGGGCGGACCTGGAGATAATCCTCGAGAATAATGGTTTGCCCATCCAGATAAAAGCTGCGGAAGGCCGAACTGCTCTCCAATTTATCCAAAAGCGCATCCACCAGCTCTACCAGACGTACATGATGCTTCTCGTAGGGCAAATACCATTCCCGGTCCCAGTGGGTGTGGGAAACGATATGCGCCGTTTTTTTCTTCGTCATGAATCCCATCTCTCCCCTTAAATCTTGCTTAATGTATTGTAATCGCGCCCTTGGCCGAGCTGCCGCTCCACCACGGCGCCGCCAGTGTCTGTTGGCCGGGTGGCTGCGGCGGCATCCCGCACTTGCACCTCCTTGACCAGCTCCGCGATCCGGCGCTGCCCGTAGGAGACGGCAAAGGCTCTATCACCAAGCTTCATCTCCTCCTCGCGCCGCACGTTGCTTAGCTCACGCATACCGAGAATTCCTCTAGGCGACCGGACGGCTGCCAGTAGGAGTTGAGTCCAAGTGCTCCGGTCACTACAAGCACTGCTCTAGTGTGTTCTATAAAAGCAATCAACTGTTCCATCGCGCTATCGTCCAAATTCTGCGCACTTGGCAACAGAATCAGGTTCGCGGCTGAGCCCAGCGCTTCCAGGCCATATTCCGAAACCGCCCGGAATGACAGGCGCAGCATTACTTCGGGAGCAAGGAGCCGCAGGTTCAAATACTGTCGTCTCGATTATGCCTTAATGTTATGTCCTGCTACTGTTCATTGATGCTATTCCTCAATCTCCAAAGGGAACTCCCTCATATATTTAAGCAATTCATCTACGGTGGTGAAGGCAAGGCCCGTAACGGTATCCGCACACCCGTAGTAGATAGCAATCCGTCCTGTAGCAGAATCTGTCAAAGCCGCGCAAGGGAAGGTCACATTGGGCACATCTCCCACACATTCGTACAACATTTCCGGTCCAAGAATATAATTGCGCGAACGGGCTTTCACTTTCCAAGGCTGATCCAGATCCAGGAGCGCACAGCCCATGCGGTAGACAAATCCATTACATGTGTTGATTACGCCGTGATAGATGAGCAGCCAGCCCTCGCTGGTTTCAATCGGAATAGGGCCTGGACCAATCTTCTTGGACTGCCAGGCGGAGGCATCCCCATTCACCGTGCCCATCACATAGCGGTGCTTGCCCCAGAAGGTAAGATCAGGGCTTTCACTGTAGAAAATATCTCCAAACGGAGTATGCCCGGTATCGCTTGGACGGCTAAGCATGGCATAATGCCCGTTTATCTTCCGCGGGAACAGCACGCCATTGCGGTTATACGGCAGAAAGGCGTTCTCCAATTGATGGAAAGTCTGAAAATCGGTGGTGTACGCGAGTCCGATGGTAGGCCCGTGATAGCCGTTGCACCAGGAAATATAGTAACGATCATCTATCTTGCAGACCCGGGGATCATAGCGGTATTCCCGTTTAATGACTTCTTCGTCACCTTGGAAAACAATCGGCTCATGCTGGATTGTCCAGTTCACACCATCCTCGCTGAAGCCTGCAAAGATATCCATGCTGACCGATTTGGAATCGCAGCGGAAGACGCCGGCGAACCCATTCCCAAAGGGGACGACCGCCGAATTAAACACACTGTTGGAGTTTGGGATGGCATCCCGCTTAATGATCGGATTGGCCGAATATCTCCACACGGGTGCGTGGGTGGCTACCGGCTTTTCCTCCCAAGGGATATTTGACAGATTTTCTCCAATAATTGTACTCATGCTCATGTCTCCTTTTCATATAAAAAAGTATCTTACTCCATCTTGTCATCAGTATCTGAAATAGCTTAGAGAATTCCTTCCTGTAGCGCCCGCCAGATCAGTTGGGAAAACAGGCTGTTCGACCAGGCGAACCAACTGCGCGTGAACACGGATGGGTCGTCCGCATGGAAGCCTTCGTGCATGAAGCCGGTATCGGCGTCCGTTGCTTCCAGCATGCTGATCACCGCCAGCTTCTCTTCCTTGGTGTCCGCCGTTATCCCTTGCATCGACAAGGCCATATGCCAGATATAGTTCTTGGGTGTGTGCGGACTGCCAATGCCTTTGGCCGCTGTTCCTTCATAATAGAAAGGATTTTCTTTACTGAGCGCAAATCGTCTGGTGTTCTGATAGATCGGATCATCGTTCTTCAAATAGCCCAGGTAAGGAATGGAGATCAGCCCCGGGGTTCCGGCATCATCCATCAGGCAGTAGTTGCCGAAGCCATCGGTCTCGTAGGCATAAATCGGTCCGAATTCAGGATGGCGGTAAATCCCGTACAGCTTAATGCCGTGATCAACTTCAAATTCCAGCTCCTTCAGCTCGGCAAGCATATCCATGTCGCGGAATACCCATTCGGCGAACTCCTGCATCTGGCGCAGCGCCACAACCGCAAACATGTTGCCGGGAATGTTGTAGTGGAAATCGCAGGCATCGTCACTGGAGCGGAAGCCGGACCAGATCATCCCTGTATAGTTCACCGGCATGCCGAGTCCGCTGTTACGCAGCGAATCCTCAGGGATGCCATTGTTGCGGCTGAAGCGGTAAGGCGACTGCTCGAAGTGGCGCTGCTCTCTTTTGAACAGATCCATAATGGTACGCAAAGCGGACTTGAAGCCGGCATCGAAGAAATCGGTCACGCCGGTCTCCTGCCAGTAGGTGTAGGCCAGGCGCACCACGAAGCAAAGCGAGTCAATCTCGAACTTCCGCTCCCAGACCCAAGGGGACATTTCGGTGCCATCGGTGGTGTTCCAGTGCCAATCATTGGCCGACTCGTTAAAAGCATTGGCGTAAGGGTCGATGTGGATGTACTGAATATGACGTTTGATCAGGCCGCCGATGATGCGCTGGAGATCCGGGTCATTTTTGGCCAAGGGTACATAATGAATGACCTGCTCCACAGAGTCGCGCAGCCAGGAAGCCGGAATATCGCCGGTAATGACAAAGGTTGTCCCGTCATCAAGCAGCTTGGTGGTCGTCTCAAGTGTATTGGGAAAACAGTTCTTGAAAAGCTGCAGCAGCTTCGGACGGTGGGCCAGCTTCACTTCAGCTTCGTCCAGCACCTCCTGTACCGCTTGAGGCAGCTTAATTTTCGGCATAGGGATCTTAGGCAATCTGAATTGTTCCAAGGAACGCACACTCCTTTGTTCATGTAGTTGGGGTTGAGCATATGCAGGCCGGGATATGGATAGGAGTGGGATAAGCAGCAATACCGGCTCAGCGAATGTAAATAGTCTTGATCTCAAAGGGAGCAAAGTGCAGCTCGAACTCGCCCTGGTGGTGGGCTACGGGTTCAAGCTTCTGTTCCAAAGCATTGGACAGGTGCACTTCGTTAAAAGGCTGCTTCCAGCCAAGCTTCACGGCTTCGCGTCCGCCGGAGGATTCATAGAGCCGCAGAATGCTGCCCTGTCCATCCTCGGATAGCTTCACCGTATCCAGCACAACCTGCTGCCCGTTGAAGCCGATTAATGCTCCAGTAGATGGCAGTTGTCCAGTCTTCATAGTGGCTGCAAAGGCCGGCACTTCATGATTCAGCTCCGCTGCCTTGCGCAGCGTGTGCGCACTCCGCCAATCCCCTTCATGGGGATATAAGGAATAGGTAAAGTCATGGCTGCCCAGGTCAGCAGTGATATCCGGCCATTTGGGCGCGCGCAGCAGAGATAAGCGAATCGTGCTGCCTTGAACGTCATAGCCGTATTTACAGTCATTCAGCAGACTGACGCCGTAACCATGCTCGGACACATCGGCAAAACGATGACCGCACACCTCATACTGGGCCTGCTCCCAGCATGTGTTGCGGTGGGTCGGGCGCTCAAGCGCCCCGAACGGAATCTCATAGGTCGCTTTGTCCGCAACCACATCCACCGGGAATCCAACCTTGAGCAGCTTGTGGGCTTCATTCCATTCCACATGTGTCTTGAAATCCATCCTGCGGTCATTCGCATACAGGATCAAATCCTGCGTAATTTCCGATTGGCCCAGCTTCCAATGGAATCTCAGCACATCCTGAACTTTGCCCGAGTGAAGCACGTATTTCGATACCAGCTCTGCCTCACCGGCGGGCTGATCTTCATAACGGCTGTCAATATCCCAGGCATCCCAGAGCGTCGGGCGGTCATGGAAAAAGTGGAACCGGTTGGCGCGTCCGCCCGGCTGTACAATTTCGCGGCCTGCCGTCTTGTCGAACAGGCTGGTAATCTCGCCCCGTTCATTAAACGTAAATCTGTAATACGGTGTGTCCCAGCTATCGTTCAACGCAGCGTACTCCGTCAACGGAGTGTGCTCCGCCGCCGCCACGGCTTCCGTAGTCTCCGCAGATGCAGCTCCCGTAAATGGTGCAGTTACTCCGGTTGCAGCTTTCATGCCGCCCACACTTCCGGTGATTGGTTCTGTGCTGGTTTCTTCGCGTCTCAGCCAGATTGTCTTATAGCCAAAGGCCGGAATCTGTGGGACATAGATATAGGCCGTCTTCTGCTCCGTTGAACCGGTGGCAGCCGACGATTCGGACACAAGATCCACCGAAAGTGAATGACCGTCCTCGTCGTAGGCTGCCCAGGTTAGGTTTGCCGATGTTTTCCCGGCAGTTGTCGCCTTAGTTGGTGTCGTCTTTGCTAATTCCGCATTGCTCAACCCACTATTGTTCAGTCCTGTATTGGTCACTTTCGCACTTGTTAGTTCCGTACCTGTCCATCCTGTACTTGCCGGTTGGGTGTCCGCCAGCGCTGCATTCTCCAGTTCCGTATGATCCGGCTGATCCGGCACAGGAATTGCAGCTACCACGTCCCGTGCCCAGCCCAGGCTGTTGAACAGCACATACGGCGTACCTTCGCCCACTGCCGCCACCTGGCCGGCCAAGGCCTGAAGACCCGGCTGGAGCGCCGATTGCCCGAGGGTGAACACCTCGCGGTATTCCTTCTCCGAAGTCTCATAAGCTTCGGTGATCGCCGAGCCGGGAATAATATCATGGAACTGGTTCAGCAGCACCAGCTTCCAGCCTTTATGGAGCTGTTCTACGCTGCTGCTCCGTTCTTCCGGCTTCATGAAGGAAGCCGCCACTGTCTGCCAAAGCTCCGCCTCGCGGTAAAGGATCTCCACCTTGCGGTTGTTCCGCTTGTTGCGGCCGTGGGTGGTATAGGTTCCCCGGTGCAGCTCCAGATACAGATCGCCGCGCCATTCCGGGAGCTTCGGCTGCCGTTCCCGGATGCCTGCGAAGAAATCGGCGGCACTGCTGATTTGGCTGGCCGGCTGGCCGACCATCAGCTCCGCCCGGCGGATATATTCCAGCATCTCGCGGGTCACGCCTCCGCCGCCGTCGCCATGACCGTAGAGCAGCATCTGCTCGTTATGGGTCTTCTTCTCGCGGAAGGATTGCCAGTGATCATGCACATCCTTCGGCAATGTATTCTCATTCACGCCATGATTGAGATAGGACAGCATGGCAGTGCCGTCAATGCCCACCCAGTGGAACAGATCGTAAGGGAACACATTGGTATCATTCCAGCCGAGCTTTGTGGTCATGAAATAATGCACTCCGCCATGCCGCAGGATCTGCGGAAGCGATGCGCAGTAGCCGAAGGTATCCGGCAGCCATTCAATGTCCGAGGTCTTGCCGAATTCCTCCAGATAGAAGCGCTGTCCGTAGAGCATCTGGCGCATCAGCGATTCACCGCTCGGAATGTTCAGATCCGGCTCCACCCACATGCCGCCGACAAGCTCCCAACGGCCTTCGCGGATTCTTTCTTTTACCTTGGCGAACAGCACGGGGTCATTCTCCTTGAGATATGCGAACAACTGCGGCTGGCTCTGGGCAAATTGGTATTCAGGGTATTCTTCCATCAAGGCGTGCACGGTTGAGAAGGTCCGGCTGGTCTTGCGCACGGTCTCCCGGGCCGGCCACAGCCAGGCAATATCAATGTGGGATTGGCCGACCATATGAATGGTGCCTTCCGCATTTCCGCCAATTCCCGCAATGCCTGCACGCAGCTTCTCTTCGAGAGCGGCAGCAGCCTTTCCCTCACGGATTGCTGCCTCAGATAAATTCAGAAATTCATCCATTACGCGGTACAAGGCTTCCAGCATCCGGGCCCGCCGCAAATCCGCTTCGGGCAGCAGAATGGCTGCATCCCGGACAATGATCGAGCTGTACATCAAGCTCTGAACCGCAACATTCACGAGCACAAGCTCCGTGCGGATCGCCCGGATCGGCGGCTGGATCACCGCCTGCTGGTTCAGCGGGTCCACCGGCTCCGGAATTGGATCAAACAATTCAATTTCCAGCTCCAGCGGCCTTCCGTCCGGGGCAGCTTCAAGCGTCACAAAGGTGTGGTTCCGGTCAAGGCCCTGACGGGATTCCCCATTGACCCTCAGCAAGCCCTCGCCTCCCGACTCAAAGATCAGACCCGCATGCTGCCGTTCCCATTCACGGGGAATTACAAGCGTACGGCGGAAGAAATACGTGGTTCCCTGAACACTTGGAAACAGGCTGAAATTTCCTTCGGTATAGGGGCGCATTGCATCATATTGGCCCGGCACGGTATATACCGAAGCTTGGATATCCCATTCCTCAAGCGCGCGCCGCTCTAGCCATTGCCGCTCTGACAGCTCGCGTATCAATCTTTTAATCCGCTCCATCTGAACCCTCCATTACCATAAGCGCGGCTTCCAGCACATCATTTACATGGCTGCCGGCCAGCACCTTGAAGGCTCCCGGCTCCACAACAGGCTGAACATCCGGGCCGATATATTGCAGTTGCTCCGGACCGACCTCAAATTCCACGATTTGCGATTCACCCGGAGACAGCGTGATTTTGCGGAAGCCCTTCAATTCCTTGGCGGGTCTCGAAACCTTGCTGGCAACATCGGAAATATATAGTTGAACGACTTCAGCCCCTGTACGCTCGCCCGTGTTAGTCACTTGTACGGTTACCGTTGCGGTTTCGCCTGCAGTGATCGACTGCGGCTCTACCTTAAGCTCAGCGTAGCTGAAGCTTGTATAGCTCAGCCCGAAGCCGAACGGGTAGCGGGGCTGCGAATCCGTCTCGAGGTATCTTTTGCCCCGGGAACGCTTGCCGTTGTAGTACACCGGAAGCTGTCCGACATCCTTCGGCCAGGAAACCGTCAACCGGCCTGAAGGATTCACCTCGCCGAACAGAATATCCGCCACCGCGTGGCCGCCCTCCTGACCTGGGTACCAGGCTTCCAGAATGGCATGGGCATGCTCCTCAATCCACGGCTCGCTTACCGGACGTCCGTTGATATAGACCACAATCACCGGCTTGCCCAGCTTATGAATCTCCTGCACCAGCTCAAGCTGCACACCCGAAAGGGCCAGTGAGATCCGGTCGATGCCTTCGCCGCAGTCCATATCGCTCCACGAATGCTCCGTAACCTTCGAGGCTCCGGTCTTCAGATCAATGGTGCCTTCGCCGAAATCGCGGGCGCTGGAGCCGCCGAGCACCATCACCACGGTGTCGGCCTGCGCCGCGCAGGACAGAGCCGCTTCGAAGCCTTCTCTGGAGTCGCCTTTGATCCGGCAGCCGGGCGCATGCAGCACCCGCTCCGGCCCCAGCTTGCTGCGCACACCGTCCAGCACGGTGACGATGCTTGCGCGCTGCTGCGGCGAGGTATAGTCGCCAAGCTGATTGTACGGCGCATCGGCGTTCGGGCCGATGACGGCAACCTTGCCGGAGCCGCCTATGCCGCTGCCCCCCGCGCCGCCGCTGCCGCCGGAACTGCCAGCCAGCGGTAGCGTATTCCCTTCATTCTTCAGCAGAATGATGCTTTCCGCCGCCAGCTTGCGGGCTAGCTCCCGGTGCTTCTTGCTGCCGATGAACTTCTCGGCTGCATCCGGGTCGGCATACGGCTGCTCGAACAGGCCGAGCTTGAATTTCAGCTCCAGCACCCGCTGCACGGCGCGGTCCAGAATCTCTGGAGCCAATCTGCCCGTGCGGACGGCGTTTACTAAGTGCTCGCCGAACATCGCGCCCGACATCTCCATGTCGATGCCGGAGCTAATGGCCTGCACGGAAGCATCCAGCCCATCCTCGGCAACATCATGGCCGGAAGCCAGCATTTCGATCGCGCCGCAATCGGTTATTACAAGGCCGTCAAAGCCCCAAGCTCCCCGGAGAATATCCTCCAAGAGCGCGGTATTCGTCGTGCAGGGAACGCCGTCGATTTCGTTGTAGGCAGGCATAACTGAAACCGCGCCAGCCTCTACCGCTTTCTTGAACGGCAGCAGATCCACTTCAAGCAGCTCGCGCCAGCCCATATGCACCGGGCCGGCATTTCTGCCGCCCTCGGAGCTGCCGTAGCCGACGAAATGCTTCAGGGTCGCCCCCACGCTCTCCTGGCTGCTCAGCGAATCACCCTGCAGCCCCTCCACGGAGGCGACGGCCAGTTCACTGATCAGGTAGGCGTCCTCGCCGAAGCATTCCTCGGTGCGCCCCCAGCGGGGATCGCGCACTACGTCCAGCACAGGAGAATAGGTCACGGTTCCGCCCTGGCTGCGGGTCTCCAGCGCCACCGCCCGGCACATCTCCCGGTACAGGTCCACATTCCAGGAGCTGCCCAGCGAGAGCGGAACCGGAAACACGGTAGCGCCAATCGCCATATGCCCGTGCGAGCATTCTTCCCCGATCAGAATCGGAATGCCCAGCCGGGAATGCTCGATAGCATAACGCTGAATCGCGTTGACCGCCTCCGCACCCTGGCGTGGGGACAGTCCGCTCGCCAGAGTTACACCTGTCCACGGATCGGCACGAAGCATGCCGTACAGCGACCCGATGCCTGTCTCCGCCACCCGGCGTTTGAAATCTTCGGTAAGCGTAATGGTTCCATTTGTATGTTCATAGGCCTGCCAGCCGAAGGGCTGAACCAGTTGTGCGGCCTTTTCTTCCAAGGTCATTAGTCCCAGCAGATGCTCCGCCCGTTCCTTGGCCGGTCTGCCCGGATCTGTATAGCTCATTTCTCCACGCCCTTTCTGCTGACACTCTTATTCTTTGACGGCCCCTACGGTAAGCCCCTGAATGAAATAACGCTGGAAGAACGGATAAGCAAAAATTATCGGTCCCGTCGCAAGCACGACCATCGCCATCCGCGACGTATCCTGAGGCATGGAGCGCAGCGCCTCCAGACTGAGCGAGCTGTTGGTGGAGTTCTGCATAATAAACTGCATACTGGTCTCGATCCGCATCAGCATCGACTGCAGCGGCACCAGGTTCGGATCATCAATATAGAGCAGCGCATTGAACCAGTCATTCCAGTAGCCCAGGGTACTGAACAGGGCAATCGTAGCCAGCCCGGGCAGGGACAGCGGCAACACAAGCGTCAGGAAAATGCGGAATTCGCCCGCGCCGTCGATTTTACCGGATTCAATGATGGCATCGGGAACGCTGGTGCTGTAGAACGTCCGCAGAATCATAATGTAAAAGGCGTTGACCGCCAGCGGCATCACAAGCGCCCAGATCGAATCCTTGAGTCCCAGGAACTGCGTAACGATGATGTAGGTCGGAACAAGCCCCCCGTTGAACAGCATGGTGAAAAAGGCAAAGAACGCAAAGAAATTGCGGTATCTGAAGCTTTTACGCGAAATGGCATAGGCATAAAAAGCAATAAACAACAGGCTGATCAGCGTACCGAGTACGGTCACGAGAATGGTTACCCCGTAAGAACGCAGCAGCATATCGCCTGATTCAAATACATATTTGTAAGCCCCGAGGCTCCATTTTGCCGGAAACAGACTGTAGCCATCCCGGGCCAGCGTCCCTTCATCCGTGAAGGAAATGATCACTACAAAAATAAAAGGAAAAACGCACAGAAAAGCAAAAATGCCGGCAAACAAATTGAACAGCACATTCCAGGTCTTGGAGAGCTTGTGAAAATCGCGTTCTTTTTTGACTAGTGTGGACATCTGGTTCACTCCTTTCGCCCTGATTAGAATAAGGCGCTGTCCTTGTTGAATTTGCGCACGATGAAGTTCGAAGTAATAACAAGCACAAACCCGACAACGGATTGATACAGACCTGCGGCAGTGCTCATGCCAATCTCACCTGTAGATTTGAGGCCTTGGTAGACATAGGTGTCGATAACGTTCGTAACACTGTAGAGCGTCCCGGAATTGCGGGGAACCTGATAGAACAAGCCGAAGTCGGCGTAAAAGATTTTCCCGATGGCAAGCAGCGTCATAATGTTGATAATCGGGCTTAGGAGCGGCAGGGTGATGTTCTTGATCTGCTGGAACTTGCCTGCACCGTCGATCATTGCAGCTTCATACAGCGATTTGTCGATCCCCATGATAGCAGCCAGGTAGACTACGCTGTTGTAGCCAAGCGCTTTCCACAGATACACCAGTATCAGGATGAGCGGCCAGTATTTTTTCTCGGAATACCAGTTGATCGGTTCTGCGCCAAAATAGCCCAGGATCTGGTTCATTACACCGCTCTCGGAGCTGAGAAAGCTGAAGGCGAAGTAGCCGACAACAACCCAGGATAGGAAATACGGCAGGAACATACCGGTCTGATAGACCTTCGCCAGTCTTTTATTGGAAATCTCCGCCAGCACAATCGCCATCGCCACCGACAGCACCAGCCCAAGCAGAATGAAAGCGGCATTGTATAAAAGCGTGTTGCGGGTGATGACATACGCATCGTTTGTGGTGAACAGAAATTTGAAGTTATCCCAGCCTACCCACTTGCTGTTGATAATGCTGGCCCAGAAGCCCTCCCGGCTGTAGCGGTATTCCTTAAAGGCAATGACCGTTCCCACCATCGGCAGATACGAGAAAAAGAGGAACCACAGCGCGCCCGGTAGGACCATGAGCAGCATAATTTTGTTTTTGATGATATTTCGGATGAATCCGCCAACCATTTTCACGTGGAGCCCTCCTTAACTGTAAAGAAGACCGGGCAAGAGGCTTGGCACCCGCCCGATCTTCCTTAAATGAATGAATTATTTGTTGTTCGCGGCTTTCCAGGCGTCGATTTGGGTCTGTGCTTCTGCGATGATTTTGTCGAGACCGGCAGCTTTGAATTTCTCAATCGCTTTTGGCAGATATTCGTCAGGATCTACGGTTCCCGTCATGAGCGGAGCCCAGAATTCTTCCTTCACGTTCTGCAAAGCGGCGATTTCATTCGTCACCTTGGAGGTATCAAAGTTGAAGCCAAGGAGCGGCGCATTTACGCCTGCTTCGTTGAATTTCTTGAACTGCTCCCATTTGTCCGCAGGGTCGCCTTCGTTCAAATAGTTGAGCATGATATTCCCGAGAGAGAAGGACGGCATATCATAGTTCTGCGCTTCCGGCAGGAACTTAACGGTAGTGTCATTGACCTTCTCATAGTGCACACCTTCGATACCAGAATCCATCATGTTGCGCAGCACCGGATCGGTGTTGAGCAGGTTGAGGAATTCCATCGCTTTCTCCGGATGCTCGGAGTTGGCCGAAATCGCCTGCATCGAGCCCATAACGGACCAGTTGTAAATGTAAGATTCACCGGCGGGAGTCGATACTACAGGATAACCGTAGCTTGCCGTCCACAGATTGTCAGCCATTGGCTGTGTGGTGGCGCGGTCCATGAACCATTTGCCGGATTTGTAGAGGTCATCCACGGACGTAGTTGTCGCTACTTCCGATGAGAGGTAACCTGCCTTGTAATATTTGTGTACGGTTTCAAGATTGGATTTGAGTTCAGGAGTTTCGAGAATGTTGACGATTTTATAGTCTTTGGTGTCCAGATATACTGCCATTGGCATTTTTTCGATGATATAGTCAAAAGGCAGCACCGGCATAAAATCCTTCACCATCGCGTAAGGCGTGATGCCCGGCTCGTTGTCCTTGATTGTCTTGAGCAAAGGTTCAATGCTCTCCAGCGATTTCACGCTGCTGATGTCCAGCTTGTACTTGTCCACCAGCTCCTTGTTGAAGCGCCATACTTCCTGAGCCGGAAGCTCTTTGTTGGCAGGGATTGCGTAGTTGTGGCCGTCTACCTTGGAGCCTTCCAGGAAGGCAGGGTCGATGGCATCCTTGATGCCTTTGCCATATTGATCAATCAGGCTGTCGAGTTCCAGGAACGCGCCTTTGCGGGCATTTTGCACATAATCCAAAGCCCACGAGCTGGTAAACATGATGTCCATAGGCTCACCGGAGGCAACCTTAACCTGCATCTTCTGCGAGTAGTCGCCGTAGTCAATCATGTTGACCTTGAGGGTAACATTGATTTTTTCTTTGGTATATTTGTTGACTTCAGCCACTACCGTGTCCAGGTCCTTCTGCGGCGCGCCGATGGTATACCAGATCAGCTCTACCGGCTTCTCCGACGAAGTGTCTTTCGTTTCGGAAGCAGCATCCTTAGTCCCGGCATTGTTCGTAGCAGCATTGTTAGAGCCGCCGCAGGCGCTAAGCAGCACCGAGAATGCCATCAGCGATGTAAGTAACAGGGAAAACCGTTTTCTTTTCTTGCTCATTCTTTGATAACCTCCCCTTTATTCACCTCGAATTTCCCAGGAATATCCGGAAGCCTGACCGCCGCCGTCCTCTTCAAGGATTATCTTAACTTTAGTTGATGTAAGCATTCTCAAACAGAAGCTAAACTAAATAAATCCTGTAGAAAATAAAGAAAAGAACTCGCCCGGCGAACGTCCGCTAGACAAGCCCCTTGTATTCGGTAGGTGAAATGCCCACATATTTTTTGAATTGCTTATAGAAGTATCCCGTCTCCCAGTAGCCTACATTCCTGGCGATTTCCTGGACCTTGCAGGAGGTATAACGCAGCTCTTCCTTGGCCTTCTCGATCCTGTAGCGGTTGATATATTCCGTGAAGGTATCCCCTACCTCTTTGCTGAATAGTTGCCCCAGATATACCGGATGAATATGGAACTGCGCGCCGAGTGTCTTCAGCGAAATATCCTCCGAGTAGGACTCATGGATAAAATTGAGCACCTGCTGCACGACCGGACTTTTCACATCGCGGATCAGCAAATCTATTGTAAACGCTGCCGCTTCCTTCAAAATATAAATCCACTCATGGATCGACGCCGTCTCACGGATTCTGCGGAAGCCCTCCTGGTACAGCTCCGGCTCTTCAGAATGCCTGATTTCCTTCAACTGCATCTTGAAACGGATCAGCCATTCCATGGAAAAATCCTGCAGGATTTCCGGCGTCACGCCTTCCATATGCCTGAGCTGCTCAAACCGTTCGTCAATCCGCCGCAGCAGCGCCTCCTTGTCTTTGGCCAGAATCAGCCGCTGCACCTGCTCCCAATTCTGGGTGACTTCCCGCCCATCCCCTTCAGTGCGGCTCCTTATCTCTTCATACCGGATCAAGCTCCGCTCTGGGAACAGCATGAAATATTCCTGGGCCTTCTTCGCCTGCGTATAGCTCTGGGCCGCGCCCCCTTCAGTCTCCACAACGGAGCCAAGCGAGAGGCGGAGCGGCTGGAAGGCAGCCAATTGTCCAATTAGCCGCTCATGGCAGCGCTCCACCTCTTCCTTCCCGCGCTGGTATTCACTTAGACCATGCAGCAGTACAGCATCCCCTTCGATGTCCTGAAACAGAATGATAGAGCTGCTGCTGGCAAGTGCCTCCCCAACCGCCTGGAGAAATTCCGCACTGCCGAAGCCCGGGCCCGGGCGCAGCAATGCGGCGAGCAGCAGAGGCTTGTTCATCTGTAAGCCCAGCAGCTCCGCCCGTTCGCGGAATTCCTCCGGGGCAATCTGATCTCTGAGCCAGCGGTGCATCACGTTGTCTCTTAATATGGAAATGCTATGCGCATTCATCTCATCTTCGGCTCTGCTCATGTTGAGCTTCTCTACAGCATTGCTCAGCGTTGCCTTGAACTCTTCCAGATTAATCGGCTTGAGCAGGTAATTCTCAATGCCCAGCGTCATTCCTTCCTTCAGATAACCGAATTCATCGTACCCGCTGAGGATGATAACCTTCAGCGCCGGCTGAATCCTGCGGACAGCGCGGATCAGGTCCAGCCCGTTCATCAGCGGCATGGAAATGTCGGTAATGAGAATATCTGCACGGAGTGAAGTCAGCGCTTCCAGCGCCTCCTGCCCGTTCTCCGCCCGGCCGACAATCTCCATCCCCATTCCGGCCCAATCGACAATATCATACAGTCCTTCAATAATAAACGGCTCGTCATCCACGATGAACACCTTATACATAGGTAGGCTCCTCCTCTCCCAAATCAGGGAAACATACGGTCACAGTTGTCCGGGCACCCTCTTCGCTTTCCACCCGGACACCATGCGGCGCTCCATACAGCAGCATCATTCTCTCATGAATGCTCCGAAGGCCAAAAGACTGCGACGAGCTGTCTGTATGCAGCAAATCACTCTGGATCTGCTGCAGCCGCTCCGGCGGAATGCCCCGGCCATTGTCCGCTACTACGGCGCGGAGAATCTCGCCTTCCTTGAACAGTTGAATGGAGATGTGATTATCGCTCCGGTCTGTTCTCATCCCGTGGAGAATATAGTTCTCGACGATGGGCTGCAGTGACATCTTCAGGACTACCCGCCCCTCCAGCTCCTTCGGACAATGCAGCTCATAAGAGAATTTGTCCTTGTACCGGATGCGGAACAGCTCCAGATACAGCCGGCAGGCTTCAAGCTCATCCTTCATCGTGTGTTTGCTCTTGGGATGGACATAGCTTTTGAACAGAACAGACAGGCTGTAGATCATCTCTCCTACATCGGGCGCCCCTTGGGAGATCGCGCGCATGCGGATTACCTCCAGTGTATTGTATAGGAAATGCGGGTTGACTCTGGCCTCAAGCGCTGAGATTTCGCTGTGCTTCTGCTTGATCTCGGCCTTAAAGACACGGTCGATATAGAGATTAAGCTCATCCAGCATATCATTGAAGCTTTTGGAGATTTGACCCAGCTCGTCTTCCTTCACATCCGTGATCCGGGCGGCAAGGTCCCCATTCTTCACCTTGCGGGTAAAACGGATAATATTATGCGCCCGGTAGGCGAAGTTGCTGATGAACAGGGATGGCGTAATCACCGCAAACAGAATACAGATCAGGCAGATGATAATAATCATGTTGCGCAGACCTCTATAAGTCGCTGCAAGCTCCTGTTCCGGGACTGCGCTTAGCACCGTGAAGCCGCCCTGGCTGTGTGTCAGCTTCGTGATCATCATCCCGTTTACTTCTTCACCGTCTGAAAAGACCGCTTCAACCTGTTCAGGATAGGGGTACTTCTTGCCGTAGAGCTTCCCGGAGCTGTCGAATAACACGTCGTTGTCCGCCGAGAGCACAACAATGTTGCCTTTGAAATCATCCTTGTAGTCGCCCATACTCTCCCAGATATGCTCCGCATCATAGAACACCAGCAATTGCCCGATATTGCGCAGCGATTGCTTGTCATTGATAGGAACCCGGATCGAGAACATAGGGGAATCCGCGAGGGAAATGGTTTTGCGGACCCAGATGTTCGGAGCGGTCACGCTGCTGGCTTCTTCCAGATACAAGGCATCCGGGACAAGCGAACGTGCCGCATTGGTAGAGATAATATTGAAATTCTGCCGTTCATTGAATACATACAACTGCTGTTTGGCTGAGCTGTAGAGCAGCAGCCTGCGGATATCCGGATCATCCTCCAGCTTGTTGCGGAAAAATTGCACGCTGTCTGTAGTGATGCTGCTCTCATTCAGATACCGGTCCAGCCTGTAGGTTACATAGTCCTGATATGGATGCTCCAGCAGATAGGACGTATTGGAGGCAAGCTCACTGTCCCTGTAGACATCGCGCATCATCGTCTGTACGGCATCATATTTATTCTGCATATAGTTGTTCACACTCTCGACGGTCCGCTTCTGAATATCCAGTTGCCTTTGCACCACGGGCTGCGACATTAAGAGGAACATCAGATAGGAGAACGTAATCGTGGTGAACACGGCAATTATGGAGAAGATCAGGATGATCTTCATAAACAGATTGTTCTTGAAATGCTTCTTATACCATTTCGGAAGCAGCATATTCCCGGAAGTCCCTCCTGCTCTTGTTGCCTAGTGAACTACACTTCATTATATATGTTTTGTCGGCTCCAAACTTCTTCTCACTTCTTACTGAATAAAAGATTTATCAAAGCGGCTTGGATCGTGATTGCAGAGAATGTTTGGACTTCCGGCCGCTGTTATGTTTAGATTTCTCTGATTGGAACCGCTGATCGCAGTAGAAATCCAAACATAGCTTATGCTTACGATGCCAGCTTTCCTACGGAAAGCTCTCAGGCGGACGCTACCGCTCCTACAGTTCCAAACTTCTCCTCCACCACTTCTGCCTTTTTGTAGTAATTAAATTAATTATATACTTCAACAATAAGCTATGGTCACTGGCGCAAACAGGGTAAAAAATAAAGGTTTACTGTAAAAATTAAAGGCAGAGAGCCTCCTCTATCCGCCTGTTTGATAGAATTTCACTTTTTCGGAGCTGAACGGAAAGGGGCATACGCTGGTGGCTGTGCTGCATGATTTGAATCATGCAGCCAGATACGCCACACATCTCATTGCGATGAAGAACGGGGCAATTGCCGCACAGGGCCATCCCCGGGACATTGTTACGGAGAAACTGGTTGAGGAAGTATTTAATCTGTCCTGCAAAATCATTGAAGACCCGGTTACAGGCACTCCGCTGGTGGTTCCGGTTGGCAAACGCCGCTAGTTGCTGATGATTAACTCCTGCACATCCCGCCGCATGCTTAACGGCACCTCGTTAAGCGGGGTTCCCAGACGCACGAGCATCTGAATGGTTCCGCCGCCGGGGGCATAGCTCCGGTGAATATCGCTGTAGATCCCGTTCATCTCGGGATACTCCTCGATGGCCTGGCTTAACGGCTGCATCGCCAGACCCAGGCGGTGGGCGGTCAGGATTAGCCTGCTGTACAGCATCCCGCTTCTGACCTGGCTTGTGCGGCTGTTATCGCCGCTGACAATCAGTGCGTAAGCAGGCGTTTTGTCCACAGAGGCTTCCGTTGACTGAATAAGCTGGTCGGAAGCAGCCTGTCCCTTGTTCAGCGACGGTAACAAGGTTACAGCGCCCTGCAGGACATGGCGCATGAGCCCGCTGGTTCCTTGGCCTTCCACGGAGAAGCCGTAGCGGTATTTATTCTTTTCCCGCTCATTGGCACGGAAGATTTGGGCCGTCTCCTCCATTACACGGTCAACCCCCGCCTCTACCTTAGCCGCTTGATTGGCATAGTCTGCAAGCTTCTGCATATTACCGGCATCCTGAAATACCTCAATGGTCATGTCACTGTCTTTGTTAATGCCCTTTAGCTCCTGCACTTGCGAATCAGTCAGCGGATCTGGCTTATAGCCTCCCCTGTTCGTATCCGGCTGGAACAAATATGGATAGAGCGGCCCGGCAGCGGCGCTGATCTTCGTGAGAGTAATTCTTGCAACGGGTTTGCTGTCCATGCTCCCGGCAAGCCTGCTCTCCTCATACTCCCCTTCAGGAAACAGCTTGATGGCAGCATCATAACCCAGCTCCGCTCCGGCAATCCGAATATACTCCAGAAAGGTTCCCTGTGAAACCATAAACTGCCGTGCGTCGGGATCAACTGCCGGAGATACGCGCGAGCTGTCCGCATACAGCGAAAAAACCATGTCATTATTAGGATCGAGCTTGATCCGCCAAGGCTGCATATTATGCCCGCTGGCAGCAAGCAGACCATGGGCGGTTAGCTGCAGTCTGGGATCAGCCATTTTCGCGGAATAACCGGGTTTCCAGGGCTGCAAATAACGCTGCTGGGTGAACACTCCACTGATGAGCAGCAAGGCGGCAAACACGACAGCGACCAGACCGGCAATGCCCGAGACAACGATCAACATAACCTTTTTCCCCCGTTTCTTCCCTTTCACTTGAGAGCACCCCTTCTATACGCTTATAGATTCAACCATTAGGCTAAAAGCTGCCGCAACCAGCTCATCCGGCGTTGTTCCATGCATATGACGGAGATAATTCTCCTTCTTCAGCGCTGTGTTCAGCACACCCACGACGCTCGACCACAGCATAAGTGCGGTATGTACAACGTTAAGCTCCTTACGGATTACTCCTTCGTCCATTCCCCGCCACAGCATCCCGATTAAATGCTCTGTGATCTCTTCCCCCAGGGCATAACATTCTTCTCTCGTCTTGTCGGCAGCTTCGGCAATGAAGTCATCTTCCGCCGTCTCATATTGAATCATCGCTTCGAAATATTCCGGATGCTCCTTGCTGAACCGGTAAAATACATCACCCATCTGCCGGATACTCCCCAAAGCGTTGGCAGCCGGATTCTCACGGATGTCTTGCCGCAGCATCTCCAGCATCAGCCTGTAGCCCCGGGTCATAATCTCAAAATAAATCTGTTCCTTGCTGCTGAAGTAGACGTACAAGGTTCTTTTGCTGAACTCTGCCGCCTTGGCCACATCATCCATCGTCGCTTGATTATATCCCTTGGCAAAAAAGACCGCCTCCGCCGCCTCGATAATATCGTTCCTGCGGATTTCCTTCTCTTTCTCTCTGCGCTCTCCGCTTCCCATCCTGTCACCCCCTTAAACTTGCACCGCATTGTTACAAAGTAAACTATGAGTTTACTTTGCACTTCATTTAAGTCTCCTGTCTGTGAGATTCCTTACAGTGAATGAACTTTACCGGAACTGGACACAGTAACAGCAGGTCTGGGACAACTTTTAGGAGGGCAACGATGGACACACACGAGTTCGTAGAGAGGTTTCGGGAGAATATGAAGAAGGCTGAGAAGAACAAACGCCGCGGCAAAGGCTCGCCGGAAGCGAGACTGTCGAACAAACAGCATAGCACCAACAAATAAGTGCCGGGAACGGCCGCCCCGATTCAGCGGGAGGTATCTATATTTGCACAAAAGGGATGTCCGCAAAGCCACTTTTTTGGCTCTGGCGGACATCCCTTTTTATACAATAGACATCCATGCCGCTCTTTCGCGGCACTTCAGACGATGAAATTTCATAGAAGACCCTCAATTTGGCTTCGCCAAATTCGAGGCTTCCATAACAATGTCCTCTGTTCGGACATCGTTATTTCAGGATAGGAATAATCTTATTTGCTCAGTTTAGCAACACTTGCAGCTACTTTCTCCAGCTTCGCTTTGCTCAGTGTTTTATCCGGCGAGCTAAGCGTAACGTAACGGTCATCCAGCTTGAAGGTAAGCATCGGGATATCCGAAGGGGTATACCATTTGCCCTCAGCTCCGGTCGAAAGCTTCACTGTCGTACCTTTGTAATCATAGGAGTAGTCCCGTGGTGAAATCTCCACGCTCATATGCTTGAAGAGGAATCTTACGCCATCGGAGCCTTGGGCTGCCTTCTGGAACACATCTCCGCTGATCATTTGCGTCGGCGCATAGGCGGTTTCGAAGCCCTGGAAGGCTGCGAAGGCTTTGGTGATTGCTTCTTTTTGTGCGGCGCTGTATTGTACTGCGGCCAAGGTGATTGCTGAACCGTTACCCGGTGTTGTTGTGCCTGCTGCTGAACCCAAAACCACCTGATTAGTGGAAGGATCGAAGGTTACCGGCACCTTCAGCGCATCCGCCATCGCACGGACAGGGAGGTAAGTCGTATCTTTGTATGTGATTGGTGCGAGCGTTTTTCCATTGCTATCGACTGGTGTATACTCCGCACCGTTCACTGTAAAGCCGATGCTGTGATTCAGGTATGCACTGATCTTCTGCATGTTCGTACCCGCATATACCCCCGCCGAGCCTGTCACTGCCATTCCGAATACCATTGTTGCTATGATCATTTTTTTGCTTTTCATTGATTATCGTCTCCTTGTAAAGTTCATGTATGGTGTTCCTTGCTATGATTCAATTTAATCATGAACTTGTTTCGAACTTGTATCGTGATTGTAAAGAAGTGATTCCAAAGCAGTTGCCGGTATTTTATACACCTCAGTGTACAAAATTTCTCTGAACCGCCCGAACTCCTGCCGGCTTACGGCCTGGGGATAGGTCATGATCATCAGCGGCAGATCGGCCTGTCCCTCACGCAGCGGCGGCTGCACATAAGGAAAAGGATTCAGATGAAAACCCAGACGCTCGTAAAAGCCGACTCTGCGCAGCTCAAGCTCACCTTCCGGCGGCTCCACCTCCAGCACAACGGGCTTGTCCGAACGGCTAAGATACGAATTCATCAGTTTTTTACCGATTCCGCCGCCTCTAATCTCCGGGTTCACCGCGATGTGCTCAACAAACCGCAGCTCAGGGAACTCCCATGCCGCCAAAAAAGCCACTATCCTGCCTTCAGCATCCCGCTCGGTGTATATATGGTAATTCGGATTGTCCAGCAAGGACTTTTGTCCGCTGTAGGTTCTGAGCTCACTGACTGGAAAAGAAGCCTCCATTATGGCGAATATTTCATCAAACACTGTAGGATTCATTAATTTTCTACCCGCTTTCTGGTTAATTCCTGTATTATAGCAAACAAGTAGAAACGGCTACACCGTCCTTAAAAAGGACGGTATCCGTTTCAGGGAGAAATATAAGGATAAAGTATAGCGTGAAACTTATACTTTCTTATATTTTTAAAATAGTCACAGAACATTCGCTACTGCCAGTCCTTTCATTTAGAACCTGGTACTAGGAGAACGTGCTATACTGTAGATATTAGAAACCATTATGTTTATATAGGAGATAGGAGAGGTTCGTTTTGGAGAATACACGCTGGGTTGCACCTGAATTCTACAATATCACTTCGGAAATGGAACAGCATCCCGCCGATAAGCCTGCGCTTAAATGGTTGCATGAGAATGGAGATTATGAAGAAATTACTTACGGTGAGTTGATGAAGCAGGCAAGCCGGCTTGCCGGGGGACTGTCCGGGCTTGGGCTTGAAAAGGGTGACCGGGTGCTCGTAATGGTACCGCGCAGCATTATCGCTTACGTTATTTATCTGGCATGTCTGAAGCTGGGGCTTGCCGTTATCCCTTCCTCCGAAATGCTGCGGGCCAAGGACCTGGCCTACCGGCTGCGGCACTCTGAGGCCAGAGCTGTTATCGTCTGGTCCGAGGTAACCGGAGAAGTCAATAAAATCACCGACGATCTGCCTGCACTGGATTACCGGCTCTCCGTCGGCGGCGCCGAAGTTGACCCGCTGGGCGGATGGACCGGTCTGGAGAACCTGATGAACGGCCAGCCGGACAGCTTCCCTACGGTTGCCAGCCGCCGCGAGGATATCGCCATCCTGGCTTATACCTCCGGAACAACGGGCAACCCTAAGGCTGTCGTCCATACCCACGCCTGGGGATATGCCCATCTGCGGATCGTTTCGTCGCTGTGGATGGATATTCAGGAGTCGGATATCGTGTGGGCAACCGCCGCACCAGGCTGGCAAAAATGGATCTGGAGTCCGTTCCTGACCGTTCTCGGCAATGGCGCAACAGGTTTTGTCTACAATGGATCTTTCCACCCGCACCGTTACTTGCAGTTGCTTCAGGATCAGGGCATCCAGGTATTATGCTGCACACCGACGGAGTACCGCCTGATGGCCAAGACGGAAGGGCTGTCGAGGTTTGACCTGTCGAAGCTGCGCTGCGCAGTGTCCGCCGGCGAGCCGCTTAACCAGGAGGTGATCAACGCCTTCCAGCAGCATTTCGGGATTACGATCCGCGACGGCTACGGGCAGACGGAGAGCACGCTGATCATCGCGGCGCTGAAGGGCGAACCGCTACGTGTCGGTTCTATGGGCAAGTCGATTGCACCGGGCATTGTAGAGGTGGTTGACGAAGACGGCCTGCCGCTGCCTGCGGGAGAGGTTGGAGATATTGCCGTGCATCTTAGCATGCCAGCCTTGTTCCAGAGCTATTACAAGGACCCTGAACGGAAGGCTAACAGCTCGCATGGGGAGTATTTTATCACCGGGGACCGGGCGCGTAAGGATGAGGAAGGTTATTTCTGGTTCGAGGGCCGGGGCGACGATATTATCATCAGCTCAGGTTATACCATCGGACCGTTTGAAGTAGAAGAGGCACTGATGAAGCACGCTTTGGTCAAGGAATGTGCTGTTGTGGCCAGCCCGGACGAAATTCGCGGCTCCATTGTAAAAGCCTTCGTTGTACTGAAAGACGGCCACACCGGTACACCTGAACTGGTACGGGAGCTGCAAGCCTCCGTCAAAGAGTGGACCGCTCCCTACAAGTACCCGCGTAAAATCGAATTCATCGTCGACCTTCCGAAAACCGCCTCCGGCAAGATTCGAAGAGTCGCGCTGCGCGATCTGGAAAAGAAGGCCGCCCAGAAGTAACACCAGGCCTGCTGATACAACAACGGGTACCCCGCATGTTGAAGGGTACCCGTTATAATTTTATTCCGACCAGTAGTTTGCCTCAGGATTCAGAGCCGCACCTACTTCGCCCTCTTTGATCAGGTCGCAGTCCAGATAGCCCTCTTCGTCCACAAAATAAACCTCCTGCTTATAGAACTCGCAGAGTGTCTCCAGGAAGTTCTCCGGGGAATCGTACATTACTACAAGATCACCGTAGTCGTGCAGCAGATCGCATATCCGTTCTACGCCATCCTCCGATTGGAAATAGCAGATGAAGTCACTCCCGTAGTTGGTCAGGAGCGGCAGCACTGTACCTCCGCCGCTGTAGCCTTTGTCCTCCAGAATACTTGTCAGCACCTTGATTTCCTGCTCATATTCATCAATATGGATCAGTCTGTAGCCGGGAATGAACTCGATCAGGTTCGGCTCCTCTTCTTCGCTGCTGGTACCGGATACCTGGCTGTAAATCGCCTGCAATACTTCCGGCACCTTCGGCATCAGACTGCCCAGCTTGGCCGTCACACGCTCCCCGCCGGTTCCCAGACTGGCCGAATAACCGGGGCGCAGCCCGCCCGACAGCTTAAGGTATTCCTGAAATTTGACGGTTAACCGTTCGATTGATGGAGGGTTTAGCATATCATCATCCTTTAGTGGCAGAAGCCCACAGTTTCTGAAGCCAAGCATCAAAATTCTGGCCCTTATCGCCTTCATAAGCATCGTAGACGTCAATCCGCATCTTCTTCAGCTTCTCCTTGAACTCTTCATACGAATGGTCTCTCGGAAGACTTTTCTTGATTCGCAGCACAATCTTGGATATGCCTTTGAACAGTTCGGCTTTGTTCCTTGACGGCACTGTTACATCTTCCCCGAAGGCCTTCAGCTTCTCGTATGCAGCTTCTTGAACGGTATATACAGGATCGCTGACCAGCAGACGGTTCAGGATGTCGATAATTTGTTTGTGGTTGTAGCGGCCAAGCTCCTCCACAGCCTCAAGACGCGCTCTCCAATCGGCGGAGCGTCCGGCAGCCTTCTTCAGTTCCTCGTAATTCTCCGGCAGCCCGTTGTTCACTTCTTCATTATTCAAACGATACAATCCCCTTCTTGGTTATATTCAGTCCCAATTCTACCGTACTGTACTCCTTGATTTCAATCTTTTGGACAAATTCGGGGTGTATGGCACCATTCCGGATGACAGAGGCTTCAACCACTACTATTTGAAAAAGAATCTGTAGCCCGCCTCCTGTATCTTGCTTTCCTATTTTCCGCAGCACTTCTTGTATTTAAGTCCGCTTCCGCAGGAGCATGGGTCATTACGGCCCGGCTTGGCAGCCACGGTGATTGTTTTCAGGTCACGCAGACTCTTAGGCGCTTCATACTTAAGTGTTTCTGAAGAAGAATACCACTCTGGACCAAAACAATCCCAGTTCTCCATCTCCTTAATGGTATCATCTATACGTTCAGATTCCATGTCTTTACTTTTTGTATGCAGCAGATCGTCCTTATCCTTAAGCAGCGTTGACTGAATTTCGTCCAATTGGATGACATGAGGGTCAATTGCCCTGTCTTCATACAGTTTTTTAATATCAGCGTACACTTCTTCCGGGTATAAGTCATCCGCACAGCATACGATCTCCGCGTTGAAGTAATCATCGCTGTCCGAGCGTTTACTTGTCAGCAGTTCTCCCAAATAACTCACGGCCGTTTCTCTTGGAATTTCACCGCTATACACAAGTATGGCAAGTGCTCTAAGCCCCTGACCTCTTGCATATTGGGACGCTTTCCTGTTCTCGATTAGCTGCTGCAGCAGAGTGAAATCACCGTTATAGACCGAGGCGAGCATTCTTCCTCCGGCGTCCGTCAGAGTATCGCTAAAGATGAGGTCACATACGTCCTCCGGGAGCGAGAACAGCTCAATCAAAATGGGGAATAATTCCATGACACGGAACTGCGAGAGCAGATAACTGGCATACAAAAAATCAATGCGTGATGCATCCTCAGCAAGCTCTGGGTGCTTTTGCAATTCGCTCATAATCTCCAGCAGGTATGGAATGGCTTCATCCTTCTTGCTTATGATCTCTTCCAGCTCTTCGCGGGGAAACCGGCGGTCTTTGTTATACCTTATCGCTTCTATTAAATGTTGCATAATGCTCCCTCCAGGTAAACGGACTGCCTGCGTACTCCAGAATCTATATATTACCTAGTCTACCAGCCACTCGGACTGCGTCAATACACTATTCTTAATGGTATATATACTGTAGGATTCAACACAGCCCAATAAATTGACAGATTTCTGTAAACGATGGTACGCTCACAGTGCGTTCTCTACACCGAACTGAATGTACAAAAATTCACCGTCAAAACGTTACAAATCCAATGAAGGAGATTTCCTATGACTGACGGGTATAGCCTGGATAAGACGAGCTTGTCCAAGGAGCTGCAGCTTCTGCTTGCAGTACTTAATAGTGACGACATCAATGAAACGGCGGAGCAGAATCCGCAATTATTCAAGGATATCGACTGGGAGCTATGGGTACGGCTGTCCTTGCATCATCGTGTGTTTCCGTACATTTACCCCAAGCTTAGCCGGATGCGTGGAGAGTGTGTGCCTGCTGCGGTCACCCAGCGTTTGAAATGGGAGTATCGCAGAAATACTGTGCAGATGCTCCAGCTCAGCGGGGAAATGGGAACTATCGGTGAGGAGCTTGCCAAACTGCATATACGTTCTCTGTTCCTGAAGGGGCCGGTGCTGGCCCAAGAGCTGTACGGCGAAATTTCGCAGCGGACCTCGCGTGATCTCGACTTTCTGGTGCCTTTGGAACAGCTCACCGAGACGGAAGCGCTGCTGGTCCAACTTGGATATGTAAAGGAAGAGGATTTCGAGAGTATTCTGGGGGATTGGAAATGGAGAGAGCATCATACCACCTTCAATCATCCCGGCAAAAACATCAAGGTGGAGGTGCACTGGAGATTAAGCCCGGGTCCGTCCAAGGAGCCGGGGTTCGACGAGCTGTGGGAACGTTCGCGGATCAGCAGCCACTTCGGGCAGCACGTTCATTATCTAGGGCAAGGGGATTTGTTCCTCTTCCTCGCCGCCCACGGGGCCAGACATGGCTGGTCCAGACTGAGATGGCTGCTGGATATTAAGCAGTTGCTGCTGCAAAAACCGGACCCCGCCACGTTAACCGGGCTGCTGCAGCGGTATAACTACGCCGATGTTGGCGGGCAGGCGCTGCTGCTTGCCGCCGATCTGCTGGCGGCGCCTGTCGCGCCCGCTCTGTCCAGTCTCGCGGAGAGACCCAAGTCCCGCCGTATTGCCCAGCTTGCCCTTTTCTATGTGACACGAATGATCAACCTCCATAATCCTCCCCTGGAGCCGGAGGTTGAGCGGCATTACAAATATTATCAGCCGGCCATACTGACGCGCTGGCATCAGTTCTTGTATATAGCCGGCTTTCTGTATCCTTATGCGGCGGATGCGAAGACCCTCCCGCTGCCGAAGCCGCTGCATGTGCTCTATTTCCCGCTGCGTCCCTTTCTGTGGACCTGGCGCAAGGTCAGCGGCGGGGAAAAGTAATCACGCCTAGATCTCTGCTGTCCGGTCATCCCGCCCGAGTCTCTACATGGAGGTTAACTGTACTTCGTACAGCTAAAATCTCACTTCTGAGAGACATCGGGGGGATACCTGTATTTCTGCAATTAGAATAAAAAGTGGACACCCGTTAAGAACGTATGAATAATGAACTTAACGAGGAGGTGTTCACATGGGTGAACAACGGAAACGGTACAATGAAAAGTTTAAAAGAGAAGCCGTCAAGTATATTCAGCAACAGACAAAGACGGTGGTGGAGATTGGTGAGGAGCTAGGCGTCTCCCCTGGCGTGCTGCATAGCTGGTTGGCGAAGTATCGGGAGTTCGGCAATGAACCTGTAAACCATGCGGAAAAGGTTCGCGAACTCGAGCAGCGGCTGGCTGAACAAGAAAAAGAATTACGGGCAAGAGAGCAGCGAATTGCAGACGTCGAAGAAGAGCTTGCCATCGTAAAAAAAGCCGTGCACATCTTCAGCAAACCAAAGAACTGAGATTTCAGTTCATCGAAAACCATCGCTCCGAGTTTCGAATGGAGAAGATGTGCAGAGTTCTCGAAGTCTCCCGGAGCGGGTTTTACAAATGGCGCGACACGACGACCAACCCCCAAGCGGAGCGTAAGGCACTATTGCTCCAGCGAATCACCTATCATTTCAAGGATAACCAGAGACGTTACGGCAGCCCCAAGATCACCAAGCTTCTACAGAAAGAAGGCTACACCGTTAGTGAGCGGACGGTAGGAAAGTACATGCAAGAGCTGGGGTTACGCTCGTGTGTCGCCAAACGCTTTCGCGTGATGACGACCGATTCCAATCACGATTTGCCCATCGCCCCGAACCTGCTGAACCAAGACTTTAAGACCGCTGAACCCAACAAAGTCTGGGTTACGGACATCACTTACATCCCCTGCCGGGAAGGAAGGCTGTATCTGGCCAGTGTACTCGACCTCTGTACGAGGGAGATCGTAGGCTGGAGGCTCGGAGAGCGAATGACGACCGATCTGGTACTAGGTGCACTGGACGATGCCTACAAGGCAAAGCGGCCCAAGAAGGGACTCATCCATCACTCGGATCGGGGATCGCAGTATGCCTCTGCCGACTACCGTAAACGTCTAAAAAAGTACCGCATGAAGGCGAGCATGAGCCGCAAAGGGAATTGCTATGACAATGCCTGCATCGAATCCTTTCATAGCGTGCTAAAGAAAGAGTTTGTCTATTGCACCAAGTTCAAAACGAAGCAGCAAGCGCAGGACGAGATGTTCCAGTATATTGAATTTTTTTATAACCGCAAGCGAATCCACAGTGCGCTGGGTTATGTTTCCCCTGTCCAGTTTGCGGCCAAGTTCCAAACGAGAAAAACCGCATAATCCACTTTTTTTGTGTCCACTTTCTTGACGGAGGTCCAACCTGTATTTCATACAGGTATATTGGCTGGAATCAGCAGAATGGCTCATCTTCCTCATTTTTAATTGCAGCAACTACATTTATATCTCTAAAACACTTATTTTAGCTGAGAATAGCTGCATAAAATGCACTAGACATGCAAAAAAGCTAACATGAAAAATCAGTTTAAATAGATTACTATTTATGGATGATAAAGAAGTTCTTGTTCAAGTAAATCTATAACCGCTGACATCGCTTTATCACCTCAGTATCTTAATAATCTGTTGTACACGCCTTAAACCTCAATGATATCTCACCAAAAAAATCACGAACATACGTTCCAAGACAATCGTAGCTCTTTTCCACAATAAACGCAATACAAGATAAAATTTCCTTAGAACTGTAAAAGACATACCCGATTTCTTGAATAATTAGATGATATAGTTAATGCATAATGGCATTGTTATACCATCTGAAAGGGATCTTTCCAACATGACAACAGAAGTAAAACGGCGGTTGAACGATGGTCTGAAAATCCAAAAAGAAAAAGAAATTGTCTCCACAATGATTCGTATCTATTGCAAGAAAAAACATCGTCAAAACGTGTTATGCGCCGAATGTCAGGACTTGAATGATTATGCTATCCATAGACTCTCCCTCTGCCCATTCGGTGAGGAGAAAACGGCTTGCGCAAAGTGCCCTATCCATTGCTACAAACAGGATTACCGGCAGAGAATTAAGGAAACTATGCGTTACTCAGGCCCGTGGATGCTGCTCTATCATCCGATTGAATCTATCAGGCACATCCCATTACCGGGTAAGTTAAGAAAATAATATATCCCACCACATAGCACTATAAAAAAAAGGATTCCGCTGCACTCTGTGCAATAGAATCCTTTTACTTTTCGATAGATATTCGAGAGCTGCAGCCGCTCCCATTCCTTCCTACATTGCCTCTTCCTGGCTGCTGAGCAGACGGCTGAACATACCGCCCTGCTCGGAGGCCAGGCCGTTATAGACACCCTGCTGAATGACCCGGCCCTGGTCGATGACCAGAATCTGATCCGCTCCCCGGATGGTGGACAGGCGGTGGGCTATAACAATGACCGTTACTGAAGCTTTCAAGCGCTCCAGTGCCTCCTGAATCCGCTTCTCGTTCTCTGTATCCAGCGCACTAGTCGCTTCATCCAGTACGAGAATGGACGGCTTGCGGATGATTGCCCGTGCCAGGACCAGCCGCTGCCGCTCTCCGCCGGAGAGGCGGACGCCGCGGTCACCGAGCAGCGTATCCAGCCCTTCAGGCAGTTTGCGGACGAAGTCTGCCGATGAAGCGAACTCCAGCGCCTCCCACAGTTCATCCTCGGTTGCATCCGGCTTGATCATCGTCAGATTGTCGCGAATCGTTGCATTATACAGAAAAGGGTCCTGCGCCACATATCCAATCGAGCGACGGTAAGGAAGCAGCCTCTCCCCCGTGATCGGCTGCCCGTCCGCCAGAATCTCGCCCGATTCCGGCTGCATGAGGCCCATGAGCAGGTCGACAAGCGTGCTTTTGCCTGCGCCTGAACGTCCGACAATCGCCGTCATCCGGTTGGCCGGAATGACCACGTTCACATCCTGCAGGGAATATTTCGGCTCCTGCGGATGGTAACGGAAATCAACGCCCCGCGCTTCCAGGCCCGTCTTCAGGCTGAGCGGAGTCACCGCAGCTTCCGCACCCTCCTGGGCACCATGCTCCGCAGCCTGCAGACATTCCTCCTGCAGCAGTTGGAGCTGCTTGAAGGAAGGCAGCACGGAAGCGAGCTGCTCCATCAGAGACTGCAGCGTGGCGAAGGTCGGCCACAGCCGGGCAAAGACCAGAATCACCAGCATCAGATTCGGCCCCTCCGCATGCAGGAAGCGGAAAGATACGAAGATGAACACCGCGATCAGCAGCGTGGAGGACATTTTGTAGAGCATCTGGGAGTTCGAGCGCAGCCGCGTGTAATCCAGTTGCTCTTCCTTGACTTCGCCGGTGAACTCATGCATCCAGCTCAGCCGGGAGTGCTCCAGATTGTTGCTTTTGATATCTTTAATGCCATTCAATTGATCCGTAATCCCGGCCAAATATTGCCGGCCCAGAGAAGAACTGCGGCTGCCCAGCTTCTTCGCCTTGCGGATAAACCGGCGGGAGAATACGGACAGCAGGACGGCACACAAGAGTACGGAAAGCGTCATTGTAGGAGACAGCCAGAAGGCGAAGCCGATCTGTACCAGCGTGAACAGCAGTGAAGTCAGGAATTGCAGAAAAGCGCTGATTCCCGCCAGCACTCTCGCTATCTCGGTGGTCATTACATTGATCAGGTCGGAGGTGCGCTTCTTCAGAAAAAAAGACCACTCGGCCCGCAGCAGCGCGCTGTACACCTCATATCGCAACTGCCGGCTGTAAGTCTGCTGAATATCCACGTTCCGCACAGCGACAAAACGTGAGATCAGATTCTGACACAGAACGATGAGCACATAAGCACCGAGCACCAGCATTAGCGCTGATGTCTGCGGCAGCTCCGATATGAACCCGAGCATTGGCAGATGATAGCCCGCCGCAGCTCCGCCAAGCTGAATACCCGCCATACCCAGCATCGGCACCAGCAGCAGAATAGCTGAGCTCTCCAAGAGACCGCTGATCACCATACCCAATAGATTCAGATAGAGTTTGGCCCCGGACAAGCGCTGAAGCTGCCGGATATAATGGATTATGAATTGCATGGAACCACCTCGATTACTCGGCATGTAACACCTTGGCGAATTTCTCCACCACGACAAACCCCTTCATGGCATCATCGCCGGAGACATAATAAGCCCCGCTGCGCAGCCAGGCATGGGCAATCATCCGGCCCTGCTTATCCTTGGCAACCCCCATGTACAGGGTGCTCTCGATCCCGCGTTTTTCGAGCATTTTGAGTCCCGCTACCGCTCTGACCATACAGGTGCTTTTCCAGGGGGTGTATCGGCTGATGACCCGGATGGCTTTGGTGATGTGCTGAATGCGGGGAATATCAACATCATTGGACACTGCCGCGGTCTCCCCGGACTGGATTCCAAGCTGCGGAGCCGTTTTGGCAAAAGGAAACAGCAATTGGACTCTCACGAGAAAAAGCCTCCAAAGCGCCTCAGGGATGAGCGCCAGGGCGGCTTGGTCATGGGTCAGCAGCTTACGGATGCGCCGGAAGGCTGTCATGGCTGGCTTACTACTGCGGCAAGCTCCTCATCCAGCAGGCTTTGCAAAAAGGCAAACACATCCTGACGGGCAAGCTCTTCCGGCACCTCAAAGCTCGTCTGAATGATCTCCACCACCCGGCCCGCAGTAACCGGTGACGACAGCGCCGTCCAAATTTCTCCGCCGACCTCTCCAAGGTTGTAGTATTTTCCGTTCTTCACATTCAGCATGACCTTCTCGCCGTCCATATCGCTGGCAATATTGCCTTCGCGCTGCACGAGCACCGATTCGAGCGACAATACATCTGCAGGCTTCATATTCATTGGTTCATCTCTCCTTCACTTGTTGCCTGATTGTTTCAAGAATAAGCGATGCTTGCGCCGGAGCGTTGAAGCCTTGCTCAGGCCGGGTCAGACGGTACATCGGCAGCCGGTTAATGAACGAAGCGAGCATGCCGAAATGCCACTCCCGAATGCCGATCCGGTCAACAATTGCTCTTTGATAGGTATGATGATATAACGCGTGGAACCGCTGCATGCCCTGAATCGGCTCGAGGGCGACCGGCCCCTCCCGGGTAACTGACAGCTCAAACACTCCGGCAAGCGGCAGAGGTTCACTGTGGAAACGGTCATGTACCGGCACAGCAAATTTGGTCTCCCGCTCAAAAAGCGGACGGTAGAGGGACGAATTCATTCCCAAATAGTCCAAGCTTTGCTGCCACAGCTTCTGCTGCGGATAACCTGGAATAGCTAATGGATGTCCATTTTGCACCATAACGGGAATAACGTCGTCACTGATCAGCGGGCTGCCCTGATCCATCAAATAGGAAGCAAGCGTCGATTTGCCTGCTCCTGAACGCCCAACCAGCGCATAAGCCTGGCCGTCAATTACAAGCGCGCTGCCGTGGAGCGGGAGAATCTGCTTTTGCATCAGCAGCACACCCATGCAGCTTCCCAGAATGAACAGGCGGACACAGTCCGGGTCTGCCTCCGGTGCAGGAGATACTGTGATGGTATTACCGCCTTGAATTGAAAAAACAGCCGTACCCTTGGCCTCGAACATGACCTCATTCCCGGACACTCCCAGGCTGGATGTAACCTTCGGGATCGCTTGCCAGCGTTCCGCAAGATCTGCCTGAACCACCGATACGCTGCCTGCCAGCCCCATCTTATCCGCGAGGGGAAGCTCCGGCAAAGGAAATTCACTGTGAATCTGCAGGCCAAATGCCTGATAGGCCAGACCTTGAACGGTACTCTCCATGCGGTTCACTCCATATCACCGTATTATTAAAAGATAGCCCTTATCCCCCTCAGCAAGCACAGGGGGATGAGGGCTGCAAGAACCAAAAACATCTTAGGAGTAGTGTTGAATTTCATCTGGATCATCCTGGAATGAGTCGACGATAGCGATACCAGGTCCAGCCATTGTCATTTTGACGTCGAGCACTTCCAATTCAGGCTTGCTGTATTCCTTCTTCATATTCTCACCCCCTTTCAGGCATTGCTTCATCAGGACAGACGCTTCAAGAAACGATAGAATACAAGTCCCCGTGTCAGAAGGCGAAAATCCGAGTTGAAAATCATGCTTGGTGCGGGCTCACTACCCAGCCGGTTCAAACATCCGGCGAGCCCGGTACTATTGAGGTAAGAGGAGGTGCGCGGGTCCTTGATCATCTCCCTGAGCTCCTGAAGAAAGGCATTCCACTGCGGAAGCATACGGAAAATTCCATCGGCCCCCTGAACGCCGCGCCGCTTCCGGTTCAGACGCACCTCGTCCGGCAGCAGCCCCTTCATCGACCTGCGGATCAGCGAGCGGTCCACCCCATTCTGCACATACTGGCCTTCCGGCACGGATAAGCAAAAGCGGATCACACGCAAATCATTGGTGGGATCGCGGTCCCACACCCGATATTTCAGCGACAGCTTAGTGGCTACCGTTCCGTTGACATTCCAGATGTGCGGCTGTTCAAAATGCTTGCGGCGGATATCATAGATCGTCTGGGAAGACGCGCCGCTGTTCATCCCTACCCCGTTAAGCCGCTCCTGCACTTCCGTGCGCTTCGCAAAATCAGGATGAATCAGCTCCAGCGGCGCTTCCTGCCCGGCCCGCAGCAGCCGCGTCAGAGACGGAAACGCTTTTTTGCCGACAATCTGCAGCACCTTCCTACGGTTCGCACCCATCGACTGATTATATTGCTTGTTCTCCCGGTAAAAGGTCAGCCACCGGAACTCCCGAAGCAGCTTGGCCTGATAATCCAAGGCCGGTCCCCAGGAGATGCTCCAGTTGCCGCGTTGTCCGCTGAGCAGCACGCCGATGTTCTTCATATGTGCCTGCTCAAAGATCCCTTTTAACCAATAGGAATTTTCAATAAATTTATAAGGCATCTCCATGATATCCAGCCACTCGTCAATCTCACTGTAAGGGCTCAGCTCGGGAAAATTCAGAAAGCTCGGCTGAATATTGCCTACATAATTGATGGTCTCCTGGATATAGGGCCGCTCATCGGCTACGCGCTTGCCGAGATTGAAATCGACAAAGCTGTCCACCGGATAAGAGCTGAAGGTATGGAGCGGCTTGCCCCGGCGGCGAAGCTCGGCAGAAGCAAAGCTGACCACCGATCCTGAATCGAGCCCCCCGCTTAGGTTGGCGCCAACCGCCAGATGAGTCCGAAGCCGGTCCCGCACCGCGCGTCCAAAGACTTCACGGAAGGCTTCCTCATACTCACTGCTTGAGCGCAGGCGCAGCTCTGGCGGAGCCTTGAGTGTATAGTAGCGGGAGAACACGATGTTCCCGCCGCTTACTGTAATAGAATATGACGGCGGCAACTGCTCGACCGCTTGATAGACGGTAGAGAACAGGTCCGTGACATCAGTTCGCGTCTGGATCGCCAGGAACTCGGATGCCCAGCTCTCATTCAGCGCCCGGTCCGCCCCGGGCATAGACAACAGCGGGTGGATGACGGTGCAGAAGGAGAACAGCCCGCCGGACCGGCGGAAGTACAGCGACCGGTTCCCGGAGAAATCTCTGGCCCCGAACAGCGACCGCTTCCGTTCATCCCAGATCATAAAGGCAAAATCCCCGATAAGATGGACCGGAGCCTGATCGCCCCATTTCTCATAGGCCAGCAGAATGAGCAGACTGTCCGGTATGGACTCTCTGTCTGCATGGGGCACTTGAAGCTGCCCGCACAGTTCTTCCCGGTTGTCGATAATGGCATCAGCCGTAATCGCCAGCCCCCGCATAGAATCATAATAAGGAAGCGTCTCGCCCACGGACTGAGGAGTAATCCACTGCGACAGGCAGCCAAGGTAAATGTCCTTGCTCTGCCACGCACTGATATCATCAGCCGGGTAACGCTTAAGCTGCTCTATAAGGTCCATTCCCAACTGCGGGTCCAACGTTTGATGCTGCAAATGATAAATCCCGGCAATCGCACTCATCGTAAGACCCCCACCTGGTTCGAAAGCCTCTCTATGCTTGTCTAAGCACCTGAGCAAAGCTTTCTCCTAGTTCTTAATAAAGAACATTTCTTACTATATAAGATACCGTTCTTCCTATTAAATGTGAATAACACCAGCGGGTACAATTAGGTATCCTTTAGCGTATTGACGTAGTTAGAGTTCTGTGGTATTGAGCTAGGAAAAAAGGCTATAACAGAACTATTCGAACTGGAAATAGAGGTGATGTTATGGTTAGAGCGTCATGAACTGTCCGTGCCGGGCCAGAAAGGCTTCCTTCTCCTTGTAATCCGGCATAATACTTCCGAGGCGCCGCCAAAAGGACCGGTCATGATTCATATGCAGCAAATGGCACAGCTCATGAATGATTACATAGTCAATCACCTCGGGCGGTGCCATCGCGAGCCGGTAATTGAATGTCAGCTTTTTATCCGCGCTGCAGCTTCCCCATTTGGTACGGGATTCTACAATCTCAATGGACTTGGGTTTGACCTTCAGCATCGTCTGGTACCCGGTGATCCGCTGGGCAACAATCCTTTTCAGGCTGGCAAAATAAAATTTCTTCAGCGCAAGCTTCAGCTTCTCTTCCTCCTGCTCACCGGTTTCAATCAATTCGTGCAGCGGATACTCCTGTCCAAGGTACAAGAATTTGCCTTCCTCCTGATACTCCTTGGGCACTGGAACCTGCCGGGCCGCTGCGATCTTGCGCAGACTCTCCAGAATCCACTCTTCATGGCGCTGCACCGCGCCCAGAATCAGTTCCTCGCTTGTGCCCGTAGGGGCTTTAACCGTAATCAATCCCAGCATATCTATCTGAAGGGAGATTTTCTTCCGCTTCGCATATTGAACGTGAAGCTGTATCATCTGATCTTGAAGCTGAATCTGCATAGCCACCATCATTTCTGTAGAATTGTTTTTTTAAGCTTAGCACGGCGAACACGTTCCGGTCATTCCGGGCAGAAAAAAGAGCCTCTCCCGAAAAGGGAAAGGCTCTAATCATGCAATATTACGAAGTCGTCAGTGGAAAATGACAGGCCACCATGCGCTCAGGAAGCACTTCGGTAAGCACCGGCTCCTGCTGGCGGCATTTGTCCTGGGCCATCGGGCAGCGGGTGTGAAACCGGCAGCCGGACGGCGGGTTCGCCGGCGAAGGAACATCCCCCTGCAGGACAATCCGCTCCTGCTTACGCCGTGGCGTCGGCTTCGGAATCGCCGAGAGCAAGGCCGCTGTATAAGGATGCAGCGGAGCCGCGAACAGCGCCTCAGTCTCTGCCACCTCAACCAGCTTGCCCAAATACATAACCCCTACACGATCCGAGATATGGCGGACGATATTGAGGCCATGTGCAATGAACAGAAATGTCAGTCCAAGCTCCTTCTGGAGCTTCATCAGCAGGTTAATAACCTGCGATTGTACAGATACGTCCAGTGCGGATACCGCTTCATCGGCTACAATGAACTGCGGGTTCAAGGCAATCGCACGTGCGATCCCGATCCGTTGACGTTGACCACCCGAGAATTCATGCGGATAACGATTTCGGCGTGTAGCGTCAAGTCCTACCAGCTCCATCAGCTCCACGACCTTGGCATCAATCTCCTTAGCTGAGAGGTTCCGGTGAATCCGCAGCGGTTCTCCAATAATATCCTTAACCAGAAAACGCGGGTTCAGTGAACCGAACGGGTCCTGGAATATAATCTGCAAATCCTCGCGCAGCTTGCGCATATCCTGATGGCCCAGCGAATGAATATCCTGGCCCTTGAAGAGCACCTCTCCTCCGGTTGCGCTCTGCAGCCGCAGCAATACCCGACCGAAGGTGGATTTGCCGCAGCCGGACTCGCCAACCAGGCCGAAGGTCTCTCCTTTGCGGATAGACAATGAGACGCCATCCACAGCTTTCACCTGACCAACGGTCCGGTTAAGCAAGCCCTTGGTAATGGGGAAATACTTTTTGACATCCTTTACCTCTACCAGCACCTCGGCGGGAGGTGCATCATTAATGATAGGTTTGACTGCTGGTTCAGTGCTCATGCATGGTTCACCTCTTCTCTATCGTCAGCCTGAGCCGGTTTGTCGCCGAACAGCCAGCAGGCGGCACGGTGATCCTCCGAGAGCAAGAAATCCTGCGGCTCCCGCTCCCGGCAAATCTGCATGGCATGCGGACAGCGCGGATGAAAGCGGCAGCCGGACGGAAGCTGGCCAATTGGCGGAATTGTTCCTTTAATGGTATACAGCTCGCCGCCACGTCCGCCTTCAAACCCTGGAATGGACTGCAGCAGCCCAATCGTATACGGATGACTCGGATGTTCAAAGATTTCTTCAACTGTGCCTTCTTCCACGATGGCTCCGGCATACATTACAGCGATGCGGTCCGCAATCTCCGCAGCCACGCCCATATCATGCGTAATCAGCAGAATGGACATGCCAAGCTCTGCCTGAAGCTTGCGCAGCAGATCCAGAATTTGCGCCTGTACCGTAACATCAAGGGCCGTCGTAGGTTCATCGGCAATCAATAGCTCGGGATTGCAGGCAAGGGCAATTGCGATAACAATACGCTGGCACATCCCGCCGGACAGCTCATGAGGATATTGCTTCGCCCGGATCTCCGGTGCCGGAATCCCTACCAGCCTCAGCAGGTCAATCGCCATCTGCGCAGCTTCTTTGGCAGGTTTGTTCTGGTGCAGTTGCAGACTCTCGGCAATTTGATCCCCTACCGTAAACACCGGATTCAGTGAAGACATCGGGTCCTGAAAAATCATCGCGATCCGGTTGCCGCGGATTTCGCGCATCTCCTCCTGCTTCTTGGCGGCAAGATCCTGTCCGTGGAAATCAATATTGCCTTCAAGAATCATTCCGCCGGCGTAATCAATAAGCCGCATAATTGCGAGCGAGGTCACGCTTTTACCGCTGCCGGATTCACCAACAAGACACAGCGTCTGGCCTTTATCCACAGCGATGGAGATTTGATCCGTTGCCTTAACCAACCCCTTCTCTGTTACAAAGCCGGTGGTCAGTTTCCGGATTTCGAGTAATTTTTCCGCCATTTGTCCAGCCTCCTCCGGGATTTCGTTACTTGCTGTCTGGGATCTAGAGCGTCCCGAATGCCATCGCCGATAAAGTTCACCGCCAGCACCACCAGCAGGATGCAGAGGCCCGGATAAACGGCCTGCATCGGATCTATCAGCATGAATTCCTGTGCGTTGCTGAGCATAAGTCCCCAGCTTGTAGCCGGAGCCTGAATGCCAAGACCGAGATAGGACAATGCCGATTCACTGAGAATTGCACCGCCGACCATCAGAGTAGCATTGACGATAATCGGAAAGCTCGCATTGCGGAGCAGATGCCGGAAAATAATCCCCCAGCTCGATACCCCGATCGCCTTGGCAGCCTCGACATACTGCATCTCTCTAAGCTGCAGAAAGTTCCCCCGTACCAGACGGGCAATACTCATCCAACTGGTCAGAGCCAGAATGAGGATCATATACTTAATCTGTGAGCCGAAGATGGCCAGCACCAAAATGTTAAGAAAAAGTGTAGGCACGGAGTTCATCACGTCAACAATACGCATGAATACCGTATCTACCCAACCGCCAAAGTAACCCGAAATTGCGCCGACAATTGAACCGATGGCTACGGAAGCAAAGGCTACTGAAAACCCGATAATCAAGGAGATTCTCGCACTGTACAATAGCCGGGTGAGAATATCGCGGCCCAGTTCGTCCGTCCCGAGAAGATGTCCTTCAGCTCCGGGCTTCAGGTTGGGGAACATCATATCAATAGCGTCCGGCTTATATTTGGTTAGAGCCGGAGCAAGTAACGCCAGAATGATGAAAAAGAGCAGAACGAAAAGCCCGCTCATCGCATATGGATTGCGCGAGAACTTCTTCCAGAGAATCGCCCAAGGACCGGGAGGTCTTTTAAGCTCTGCTGCTGGTGCTCCGGCTTCTGAATTCAACGGATCAGTCGGAAGCTGTGATTGCTCTATACTCATGCCGCCTTGCCCCCTTGCTTGCCAAGCTTGACACGAGGATCTACTACCGCATACAGAATATCTGCCAGCAAATTGCCTATTACTACCATAACCGCCGTTACGATGGTTATAGCCATGAGCACTGAATACTCGCGCTGAGTTGCCATTTGTACGAACCAGCGGCCCATACCCGGCCAGTTGAATACACTCTCGGTCAATGCGGCCCCTCCCACCAATATAGGAAGATCCATGCCAAGAACGGTAATGATCGGAATCAGTGCATTGCGCAGCGCATGGTGGAAAACGACCTTGCGTTCTTTGACACCCTTTGCACGTGCCGTTCTGATATAATCCTGATCCAGCACTTCAAGCATGCTTGCCCGCGAATATTTCATATAAGAAGCCAGAAAACCAAGGGCCAGAACGGTTATCGGCAGCACAAGGTGCATGAATAAATCCCCGATGTCCCCTTCTTTACCCCGTGTATGCATATCCGATAAGGGAAACCATCTCAGCTTCAGAGAGAACCACTGCTGCAGCAGGATCCCGAACCAGAACGTCGGCATTGCAAAACCGATATAGGAGATGAAGGATGCCGACTGGTCGGATAACCCGTACACCTTGGTACTGTTATAGATCCCCCACGGAATCGCAATGACCAGGGACACCAGCCAAGCTGCCCCCATCAAGATAAAGGTGTTGCCGATACGCGGCCACAGCAAATCGGAGACTGCCAGATGATTTTTAAAAGTATATCCCAGATCGCCCTGCAGCAGATCGCCGATCCAGCGGAAATATTGAATATAGACAGGTTTATCCAGGCCCAAATTATGCGCTTGCTGCTTGAAGACTTCCGGCGAAAGGCCAGGGGACAGCATCATTTGGGTCGGCCCTCCCGGGGCCGCATGAATAAGAAGAAAGGTAACTATTGTAATCAAGAAGATTACCAGCACCGATTGCAATACGCGGCGGATCAAATATTCTGTCATCAATTGTCCTCCTAGAGATGGTAAGGCATAGAACCCGGAACTCCTTTATAACAAAAGGAGAAGAGGAAAGAGAACTCTCTTTCCCCTCCCGTAATTCTATTTCCTGTGTCTGTTTGTTTAGTCAGTTACCCACCATTTGATAGCATGGAAGTACTGTCCATAGCCCAGTGACGGCTCTGGAGCATCTTCGTCTGCCCAATGAACTCTAGGGCCCGTACCAATGGCTTGACCATATTGATACAGGAACACGTAAGGCAGATCTGTAGAGATTTCTTTACCTACTTCTTTATACACTTCTTTACGTTTTTCCTGGTCAACAGTAGAATATCCATCCACCCACAGCTTATCCAGCTTTTCATTCTTATACCAGCCGCTGTTCTGGCCGGCAGGCGGGAAGTACTTGGAGGAGAAGACGCTCTCTGAATCCGGGTCAGGAGTGTTCAGCGACCACGCCAATAGCAGGGCTTGGAATTTACCCGGTGTAACATTCTGGTCGATCCATGCGGCAAAGTCAATAGCCTTCGGTGTAACTTCAATGCCTACATCTTTCAGGTTCTGTTGAATTACTGCCGCTACTTGCTCACGTCTGCTGTTGCCGGCATTGTACTGCAATTCGAATGAGAACCGGTGTCCATCCTTCGCGAGGATGCCATCCTTGCCTGCCACCCATCCGTCTTCAGCCAAAAGCTTCTTCGCAGCATCTGCATTGTAATCGTAATTGACTGCTGCATCGCCCGGATCAGCCCATGTATCCGGCAGGAACGGTGCGTTCATCAGCGCGCCGACACCCTTCAGAATATTGTCAACCATACCTTGACGGTTCAGCGCATGTGCGATCGCCTGTCTGGTCTTCTGTCCGGAGAACAGCCCATAGTTATCTTTAAAGTTCTTGGAGTCAAAGTTAAACATTACATATTCATACTGAGCACCCGGCTTTTGGATGATATGAATCGAGTCATTAGCTTTGACCGCTTCGACCTGCGTAACCGGGATGGCACTGATATGGTCCGTGTCGCCCTTCAGGAGAGCTTGAACCTCGGTGTTCTGGTCAGCATAGATTTTATAAACAACCTGTGCGATGTGTGGTTTAACCTCGCCCCAGTAGTTTGGATCAGCATCCATAGTATGGCTGTCGCCCTGTTTCCAGGAAGTCCATTTCCACGGTCCGTTTGTAACAGTTTTCGCAGGATCAGTACCGTATGCATTAGTTTGCATTTCCTTCGGCTTAACATCCTTCAGAATATGGGAAGGTACAACAGCCTGAACCAAAGCGTACAAGAATGGCGCATACACTTGTTTCATTGTGAACTTCACGGTTTTGTCATCGACCTTTTCAACAGTCTTCACTTTGTCGAATTGACTGGTAAGCGGCGATCCGGTTTCCGGATTCTTCGCCATATCAACCGTGAATACCACATCGTCAGCAGTGACCGGCTGGCCATCGCTCCATTTGATGCCGTCTTTCAGCTTCACCGTATAGGTCAAACCATCCGCAGAGATTTCCGGCACATCCGCCGCCAGAGACCAAGGCTCTGCCTTTACATTTCCTTCGCGGTCCAAATTGTAAAGCTTAGAAAAAACAAATTCAGCCACATCGCCGGAAGAAGTATCATTGACCATGAGCGGATTAATATTAACAATATCAGAGAATGTGCTGAGTACGAGGGTTCCGCCATCGACCGGTCCATCTTTAGCTGGTTCAGAAGAGGCAGCAGCCTCGCTTGCAGTCGGTGCGGTGCTTGCTGTTGCACTCGCTGAATTGCTTGAGCTGTCATTCGTACTGCAACCTGTGAATAGAGCCCCTACAAGTGATAGAACAAGCAGACCAGACCACCATTTTTTCTTTTTCGCCATCCAATTACTCCTCCTTAGTGGGTTCGTGTAATGTTGCCGCCAGTGTAGCCGCACTGCATTCATGCTCTCTCTGTTGAAGCTTTGTTCAACCTCCCTTGCGCAAGTCAAAACCTTCTCACAATCGACTCCCAAAGTATGTAACAATACCTCACAGCAAACTCTCTTGCTTTCTTGACCACCATCCCATAAATAGACCGTCGGTCAATTAGCGCCAAACATAAAACCTGCTTGGGAGGCTTAGCCTTCCCTTATAAATTATGGTTTATATTACATGTTAATAATTCTCACGTCAATAACTTTTTTATTAGTTTTTTACCTAGTGTTCATTCTAATTAATGGTGTATAATCCCTTATCTCCCAATAACGCTCACTAAACATTGTCCTTCATCCCATTAATAGTTAAAATAACGTTAATTAATATAACTAATAGTTAACTATGAAAGTCATATTCATCAATTGGGTGCTAGCTGGAAAATATTCATCTGGTTTTTATTTCCTTCGGATCATTATCCTATATACTGGATTTTAATACAACACAAAAAAGCGAACAGTCACAAAGAGTTCCTCTTTAGACTGCCCGCTTTTCTTTTGTCACTCTCATTCACTCTTATTCAGCATACCGTATATTCATACCAAACTGCCGGTCAATCTGCTGCTAAGACATTTACCCCCGGCTTCGTCCCTCATTAGGAGGAAATTCAGTCCCCCCTATTTACTAACACAGTTCCTGCCCTTTTTCTTGGCACGGTATAAAGCCTTATCCGCAGATTGCATGACACTATCCGTCGTTTTGTTCTTTTCATTTTTTTGCGAGACGCCGATGCTTACGGTTATGTATATTTGTTTGGTGGACCTTGAGCTTTGGGAGCTTTTTCGGGATTTGCCTTTGGATCTGCTTTTCCCGCGTATGGTAAAGGGGCGTTTGGATATCTTTTCCCGCAGCTCTTCGAGATGGGGAAGCGCGTCATTAATGCTTTTTCCCGGAAAAAGAATCGTGAATTCCTCTCCGCCGTAACGGAAAGCTCTTCCCCCGCCCGTAACGTCCTTGATGGTGGAAGCAACCAGCTTCAGCACTTCATCTCCCGTATCATGTCCATAGGTATCGTTGAATTTTTTGAAGAAATCAATGTCCAGCATCGCAATCACATAGTTAAAGCCCAGCTTCATCATATCCTGCTTAAGCGCCCGCCGTGATGGAAGACCGGTTAGCTCATCCGAAAAAGCCATTGAATACGAATCCTGAATAATTGAAGTAATCAGAATAATTACCGAAGCCCCGAAGAAGATGGCATACATCACGGGACTGTTATTATTATGCAGCACAATAAACAATGCAAGCAGAACACCGGTAAAGGAAATATCCTGTGAAGAGGATCGGTATAGGATTGCCCTAGTGATAAGAATAATGAACGCAACCAAAAAGACGATGATGGGCAATTGCGGCACCGGAGTCATAGAGTGAAGGTTTACAGGCACCAGATCTTTATTCAATAGATTGAAGAGTTCTCTTGCTCCTGATTTCATTTGCCAATAAACAAGTACACCTTGCGCGAGGATCACACCTATACGAAGAGTCCCCCATAAACTCAGAATGCCCCTTTCCTTGAAAAAGGAAAACAGCGCGATGTTCAGAGGAATCACCAGGCAAACGACGGTATAAATATCCTTAGTCGGCAATGCTGTACCGTAGAATTCCGGCAGATCAGTCATTAATGCCAGACTTGCTGTAAGGATAATCAGGATATAAAATTCCCGGCTCCGGTTAAACTTCCAGGACAGCACAGCCCCCACAAAGGCGATAACATAGGGAGAAATTTGGATAACCTCTAATTGCTGGCTTGTCATTGATTTTGTTTTTGTATAAAAAAAGTAGGCTGCGGCAATTAGGATGAACGGTAGTGTTTTGGAAAAGGCTGCTCTGATCGTAGTCTTCAAGCTCGGGTAATTCCCTTCATGGAGTTTTTCTTTGGCTCCATATTATTATCGGCTTTTCGGAGTCGCTATATAAAACGAACTTAAAACTCTAAAAATCAAGGGTTTGGTCGTAACTGCTGTGAATGTTTGGACTTCCGGCCGCTGTTGTATCCAGATTTCTTTAATTACTGATGTTTTGCAGTTGAAATCCGGATACAAAGGCGGTCGCTATCGCTCCTACAGTTCCAAAATTCCCCTCCGTTACTTTACCCATGATATGCTGTTTTAAAGTTCAAATCATATAGCTTATTTGTTTATGCATAAAGGAGCGGCAGCTTAACCTGCACGTTATAGCTCCTGCCCGCCTCCAAATCTGTGACTCTTCCATCTACGGCATGGTTGCCGTCCACATATACTTCTGCGGCGGTGACGCCGGGTTCGCGCCTCATTTCGATATGCAGCTCCGCCCCTCTAAAGGTACGTCTGACCGCAGCCTTTTGCCAGTGCGCCGGAAGCTGCGGCTGAATGCGGATTCCCGCTTCATTCCCCTGCACGCCGAACAGGCCGTCAATCAGGCAGCGGTATACCCACGGAACCGTCCCAGTATTGAACAGGTGGCTCGAGCGCCCGGCGGTACGCGGAAATTGTCTGTAGGCCCCGCGATAATAGTTGGGGATGAACACAGGCAATTGGCCGCGTCTGACCAGGTCTTCAGGGTCTGGTCCGGGGAGCATTTTCCGCAGCAGGCGGTAGGCATCATCCGGCTCGCCCACAGCGTAAAGCGCATAGATATAAAAGGCCGCCGCATGATTATATACCGCGCCGTTCTCGGCGGTCCCCGGGTGCTTCTGCGTCACCCGTCCCACATCCTCGCGCATCGCGGTGTAGGATGGTGCCAGCTTTTCCAGACCGTAAGGGGTTTCGAGTTGTTCCTTCACGGCCTGCATCAGCTTCTGCTGCTGCGAGGCATCTGCGGCCCCGCACAGCAAAGCCCAGCCCTGAGGATTAATGAAAATCCGCCCCTCCGTATCCTTACTGATGCCGAACACCACATTATCATCCGTAATTCCCCGGGCGTACCAGTTGCCGTCCCATAAGTATTGATTAATGACTGCGTTCGTCTTGCCCGCCGCTACGGCAAATTCCTCGCGCAGTTCCTGCCGTCCGCTGGTGCCGCAGATGTCCGACCAGATCAGAAAAGCGTAGGCCGAAGCCATTGTCAACCAGCCGGAAACGCCTTTTCCTTTGTAGCCCACCATATTCATCGGATCGCACCAGTCGCCCTGATCAATATAATTCAAACCCCGCTCATCCGTTGCATTCATCAGCCAGTGCATGGCCCGGTTAATATGCTCAAAGACCGTTCCTGTTTCCCCTCCTCCGGCAAAAGGAACCACCTCGTCCAGAACTGTATAATCATTCGTTTCGTCCAGGTAAGTGCTCAGGCAAATCGGCAGCCAGACACAATGGTCCATATGCGGAACCTGATTGATATATTTCAGCTCGGCCGCTTCATGCAGAATAATGCCATCCGGCATGGCACCGCTTGCATTTTGCTGGCTTAACGCCGTGAGAAAAGCATTTCTCGCCATCTGCGGCTTGATATAGCTCATCCCCATATTATCCTGTAGGTAGTTGCGGGTCTGGGGGTCGGTTGTCAGGCGGTTGGTCTGCCCATGATAGTACATTTGCCGGGGCAGCCAGTGATTTACGAAGTTGTCCAGATCTTTATCCGGAGTTGTGATCTCGATACAGCCTTGGCCCTCCCGTATGTAAGCCCCATATTCCTGCTCAGCTACAGCAAAACCATCCTGGCCACTGGACGCTCTATTCTGAAAATAATGCTGGCGGATATGCGTGATCTCTTCTTCATTTTTGGCCGGTCCAAAGATAAAGCGGTACTCCTTCTCTTCGCCAGGCTCCAGTTCAGGGCTGTATTGCAGAACACACAGCGGCATCTCATACCGGGCATCCCCTTTGGAGAGCCGTTCCTGCTGAACCGCAGATGGCATGGCAAGCCCGCCTTCTCCTTCAAAGGCCTCCTGACTGGCTTCCCAGCTTCGCGGCTTCTGCTCTGCAAGCAGGAAGGTCTTATCCTTCAGCAGCTTAATCTTCGCATAGTCCTGATATTTCTGGTAAGGCGTAATTGCGGAGCAAACCATCGCCTGTAAATCTTCATTGTACACTGCGGACTGATTCATCCAGGACATGTAGCCTACAGTAAAATAAGGATAAATGCTGAGCTTCCGCTTCCGGTCCGACAGATTCTGTACCTTCACCCGCCATAGCTCCAGGGCATCTTCTTTGGGCAGACTTAAGGTCATTTCAATGGCGATGTCGTGGTGCTCAATCTTCCAGACGATATTGTGCTTCCCTACGGCAAATGTATATTTATCGGTATGCACGCGTACAGGCTCATAAGGCGCAGAGAAAATCTCACCGCTCTCTTCATCCTTCACATACACAAAACGGCCGGGATGATGCGCATAATAAGGCTGCTCCGGCTGCATAAATGTCTTCGCTTCCAGGTTGGGGGCATAAGAGTATTTGGAAGGCTCCGGCTGCATAAACTGGGCTACCGCATAACCCCGGCAGTTCACGTGAATCATCATCTTCTCATTCCACAGAAACCCCGACGCCTTGGGCAGCAGAGTCGGGCTTGTTAATTCAACATATTCATTGTCTTCTGTTGCTCTGATCATCATTGTACCTCCTTCGGTTTCACTATCATGATTCCTAAATTATACAGTACCTTCGTCTAGCTGGTATAGAACTATAGCGCACAAGAAAAAGGGACACGAATCGCTCGCATCCCCTTAATCGTAATATTTTGCTCAGCTTAGCTGTTCATTCTTTGGCTACGGGTTTCAATCGGTCTCGCTGCCTGCATGCGCCCGCTTCAGAGCGGCAATATCCAGCTTGCCCATTTGCAGCATAGCCTGCATGACTCTTTGCGCTTTTACAGGATCGGGATCATTCAGCAGTTCCCCCAGAATAGTCGGAAAAATCTGCCACGATAAGCCGTATTTATCCTTCAGCCACCCGCACGGCCCTTCCGAGCCGCCTTCGGACAGCTTCTCCCACAGCTCGTCCACTTCCTCCTGCCCCTCACAGTTGACGAGCAGGGAAATCGCCTCTGAGAAGGTAAACTCCGGGCCGCCGTTCAGCGCAGTGAACACCTGCCCGTCCAGCACAAACGTTACTGTCAGCACCATCCCCGCTGGCCGCCGGCCCCCTTCGCCGTAATACGACGTATTGATGATTTGCGAATTTTTGAATATGGAGGTGTACAATTTCGCCGCTTCTTCCGCCTGGGTATCAAACCATAAATTCGTAACAATCTTTGGCATGACAGATTCCTCCTGAATATTCTTTGGTAGATTCAAGCTCTGCTCTTAGCGTTCCCTCGGGCTGAAATCCTCAAACGTTCATCCTCATTATAGAGCATGAAACGGGAGGATTTGCTAACGATTACTGCTGTAAAAAAGAAAAAAAGCCCGGGGCTTTACACCCGGACCTCATGTGATCTATAGAAAACGGTGGTTCCGTTATTACTTGTTATCCATCCATTGAAAATGGAAGCTGCCTTGCTGATCCACACGCTCGAAGGTATGCGCTCCGAAGTAGTCTCTTTGCGCTTGCAGCAGGTTGGCCGGAAGCCGTTCTGAACGGTAGCTGTCATAGTAGGCCAGTGCGGAGGCAAACGCCGGAACCGGAATGCCTCTTTTCACCGCAACCGCCACAACCTCTCTCCAGGCTTCCTGGTAGTTGTGAACCACGCCGCTGAAGTACTCGTCCAGGAACAGGTTTTTGAGCTCTGGGTCGCGGTCATAGGCATCCTTGATGTTCTGCAGGAACCCTGCGCGGATAATGCAGCCCCCGCGGAAGATCATCGCAATGCTGCCATAGCTCAGGTTCCAGTTATATTCGTCCGAAGCTACCCGCATCTGCGCAAAGCCCTGGGCGTAGGAAGCGATTTTGCTGGCATATAGCGCTTTGCGGACCGCTTCGATGAATTCCTTGGCATCGCCGTCAAAGCTCTTGGCCGCAGGACCCTGCAGGCGCTTGCTTGCAGCTACGCGTTCTTCCTTCATCGCAGAAATGAAGCGCGCAAATACGGATTCGGTAATAATCGAGAGTGGAACGCCCAGATCGAGGGCATTTTGGCTCGTCCATTTGCCTGTTCCCTTTTGTCCGGCCGAATCGAGAATCACATCGACCATTGGCTTACCTGTATCCGGGTCTGACTTCGCGAAAATATCCGCCGTAATCTCGATCAAATAGCTGTTCAGCTCGCCACGGTTCCATTCCGAGAAAATCTCGTGCAATTCCCCAGTGGTCAGGCCCAGCACATCCTTCAGCAGTTGATACGCTTCGCCAATGAGCTGCATATCGCCGTATTCGATGCCGTTATGAACCATTTTGACGTAGTGTCCTGCACCGTCTTCGCCGATGTAGGTAGAGCAAGGATCGCCGTTTACTTTGGCCGAAATGGCTGTCAGGATCGGCTCCACCAGCTCATAGGCATCCTTCTGCCCGCCCGGCATAATGGCCGGACCCTTCAGTGCGCCTTCTTCACCGCCCGATACCCCTGCGCCGATAAAGCGGAAGCCTTGCGCCTGCAGCTCCTTGTTCCGTCTTTGCGTGTCCGGGAAAAAGGCGTTCCCGCCGTCGATCAGGATATCTCCTGGCGACAGGTAAGGCACGAGCTGCTGAATCGTATCATCTGTCGGCTTGCCGGCTTTGACCATAATCATGATTTTACGCGGCGTTTCCAGGGACTGCACGAATTCTTCAATGCTGTAAGCGCCTTTGAAATTTTTACCTGCCGCCTCTGCGAGCAGCTCATCCGTTTTCTCCGAAGAACGGTTGTACAGGGCAACCGAGAACCCCTTGCTCTCCATATTCAAGGCCAGATTCTTACCCATGACGGCTAAGCCGACCACGCCAATCTGCTGTTTACCCATCGTTAATGACCTCCCTATGATATGTGCTGAATCAAGTCTGTGATAGGGGGCTTAAATCGTGACTGCGGGGAATGTTTGGACTTCCGGCCGCTGTTGTCTGCAGATTTCTTCAATTGTACCGCTGTTCGCGGTTGAAATCCGCAGACAAAGGCGGTCGCTACCGCTCCTCCAGTTCCAAACTTCCCCTCCGTCACTTCTGCCCTCTGATTAAGCTTTGATTTTTTATTAAACAGAATTAGACCTGTGGTGTCTTCTTCCAGTCAGCAGCGAACTTCTCCAGCCCTTGATCAGTCAATGGGTGCTTGGAAATTTGCTCGATCACGCTGAACGGAATGGTGGCGATATGCGCGCCAGCCATAGCTACGCGGGTTACGTGGTCTGGATGGCGGACCGAAGCGGCGATAATCTGCGCGTCCAGGTTATGAATACGGAACAACTCGGCAACCTTCACAATAAGCTGCACACCATCCTCCGAAATATCATCCAGACGGCCCAGGAATGGCGATACATAGGTAGCTCCTGCACGGGCAGCGAGCAGCGCCTGGTTCACGGTGAAGATCAGCGTCACGTTGGTTTTTACACCTTTTTTAGAAAGATAACGGCAGGCTTCCAGACCCGCGAGCGTCATTGGGAGCTTAATGGTAATGTTCTTATCATTGTTGTTGATCTTGATCAGCTCGTTCGCCTGTGCAATCATTTCTTCGGCGGTAACGGCATCCGGTGTAACCTCGGCGGATACGGATTCCACTTCAGGCACGGTACGCAGAATTTCCGCAATGCGGTCCTCGAATTTCACGCCTTCTTTGGCGACCAGGGAAGGGTTGGTGGTAACCCCGGACAATACGCCGATCTGGTATGCTTTTTTAATATCCTCTACATTTGCTGTGTCGATAAAAAATTTCATAATCGTAATCCTCCATTTTAAGTTGATTTAATTGATATATTAAAAATTTGAAGCATCAGGCAGCGGCAGTTCGCTTTCTCCATCAATTGCAGAGTCAAACCACCAGTGATTCCCGTCTCTCGCAAGCAGTTGATCACATTCGGCAGGACCGAACGTGCCCGCAGCATAAGGATACAGTGGAACCGAATTTTCCGCAAAAGCATTCAGGATCGGCTGCACCCATTTCCAGGACAACTCCACTTCATTCCAGTGCGCGAAGAACGACGGGTCGCCATTCAGCGCGTCATAGATCAGATTCTCATAGGCTTCCGGCACATCAATATGGCTGGTATGAAAATCAATGTGCATCGCTTTGAATTTTCCTTTGTGCTTGGGATCTCTCGCCTTGAGCTGTAGGGTGATGCCCTCGTTCGGGCTGATCTCGAACACCAGCAAATTAGGAATATCATCCTCAGCGGCTGAAGAATTCTGCTTGATCGGCTCTTTGAACTCAATGACAATCCGCGTCGATTTCTCCTTCATTCTTTTCCCGGTGCGGATATAGAAAGGAACATCCTTCCAAAAAGGATCATCAATCTGCAATCTGGCTGCAATAAACGTATCATTGAGCGATCCTTCGGCAATGCCTGGCTCAGAGGTGTACCCCATAACCGGCTTGCCTTGAATAGCGCCTGCGGTGTACTGCCCCCGGATCACATTGGACTGGATATCCGCTTCCTTCAGCGGCACAAGAGCTTCCATGACCTCTTTCTTCTTAAAGCGCACCTCGTCTGCGGTACTGTCCTTCGGCAGCCGGATCGCCAGCATCATCAGGAGCTGCAGCATATGGTTCTGGAACATGTCCCGGAGCGCACCCACATGATCGTAATAGCCCGCTCTTTCTTCCACGCCCACTGTCTCGCCTGCGGTAATCTGCACATTGGCGATGTAGCGGTTGTTCCACAGCGCATGAAGCACCGGATTTGTCTGCTGGAACACATCCAGCTCCTGCACCATCGGTTTGCCAAGATAATGGTCGATGCGGAAAATTTCATCCTCGGTAAAAGCCTCGCTCAGCTTGAGATTCAGCTCCTGCGCAGACTGCAAATCATGTCCGAAGGGCTTCTCAATTACCAGACGTTTCCAGCCCTTGGCCGCACCCAGCCCGCTCTCTTTAATGTTCAAGGCAATCGTCTCAAAAAACTCAGGGCCGACGGACAAATAAAACATCCGGTTGGGCGAGCTGCCCATGCCCTTTTCCTGCTGTTCAATTCCCTGTAAAAGCTTGAGATAGTCCTCTTTGTGCCCTACATCCAGCACATGATATCTGAAGGCGTTCAGGAAGCTGCTTACAGACTCAGGGTCATTCACTTCACGCCGGGAAAAGTCCCGGAGCGACTGCTCAACCATGGCCTGAAAAACTTCATCAGCCAGCTCTCTCCGGCCAAGACCCACCACAGAGAATGAATGGTGCAGCTTGTGGTCGAGATACAGATTATACAGCGCAGGATAGATTTTTCTTCGGGCCAAATCTCCTGTCGCCCCAAACAAAACAAACGTAGTTGCCTCCATCTCCATTCTCCTTTGACTCTGGTTTATCTTTCCTGGTTACACTATAATACAAATACGACCCATACATGTAATTAATATATTTTACAGGAGCTATAGACCATGTCTATGAACAACTTTGAGCTATATAAGGTTTTCTATTGGGCTGCGAAGACTGGAAGCCTGACCCAGGCCGCGAAATCTCTGTATATCACCCAGCCGAGCGTCAGCCATGCCATCAAGCAGCTTGAGGACAGCTTTGGCCTCACTCTGTTTATCCGAAATTCCAAAGGCGTCGAGCTGACACCGGAAGGCGCTACACTGTACTCCTATATTGAGCAGTCCCACATCCTGATTACCCAGGCGGAGAAGAAAATGGACGAGCTGAAAAATCTCGACAACGGCGAGCTGCGCATTGGCGGCAGCGATTCCCTGTTCAAGCATTACCTGCTGCCCTTTATTGAAGTCTTCCATCAGAAGTACCCCGGCATCCGGCTGCATCTGATCCACGGAACCACACCGGAGGTCATCTCCTATTTAAAAGAAGGGCAGGTCGATCTGGGCGTAGTGCGCATACCTATCGGCGATCCCCAGCTTGAGGTGCGGCAGGGACTTCAGCTTCAGGACTGCTTCATCGCGGGCAGCCACTATGCCGAGCTTAGCCAAAAGGTGCTGTCCATCAAGGAGCTGCTTCAGTACCCTATCACCCTGTTCTCCCGCAGCAGCCGCGCCCGGATGGCAATCACGGACTTATTCCGTGACTATGGCTATGAGCTGAAGCCCGCATTCGAGGTCGGCAGCGTGGGCCTGCTGATCGAGTTTGCCCGCAAAGGACTCGGCATCTCCTTCGTTACCCGGGAATTTGTATCCAAGGAGCTGGAAGAAGGCTCCCTCTTCGAAATTAAGCTGGACGTGCAGCTTCCCCCGGCCCAGGTCGGCGTGATGACCATGCGCAACATGCCGCTGACGAGTGCGGCCAGCAAGTTTATTGAGCTTACCAGATAACGGGCCTGTAAAAAAACATAAAACGGCTATGCCTCCTTGACTGGATAGCATAGCCGTTTACATTGTAGGAAAAAGTGAACTGCTCCAGCAGGGGATTGGGCAACAGAATTGGCAATATCCTGAATGGTTGAGCCGTTCGATGCCTACCCGCCGCGGCACACACGAAAACCCTGGTCAGGGCCCTGCCCATTCGCCTCGAACTTGCCCCGATAAGATAACTCGCTGCTGCTGACGTCACCCATCCAACCGCCGCCCTTCAGGACCCGGAAAGAGCCGCTGCTACTATCCAAGTCTCCGTACCAGTTCCAGCACCACTCCCTTACATTGCCTGACATATCGTAAAGCCCTAACTCGTTGGGTTTCTTGTCACCGGCAGGTTTTGTTTTATTATGGTTGTTTTCTATAATAGGCCAGTTCCATTCCCCTGATAAGTATTTATCTCCAGCATTTCTCCAATACCAGGCAACTTCATCCGCATTATTGCTTCCGCTGTAGGTGTAGCTTTTGCTCATCTGACCTCCGCCCGCAGCATATTCCCACTCTGCCTCCGTCGGCAACCGGTAGCCATTAGCTCCTTCATTGATCGTTACTGTCCATTTTAATTTATCGTACTCACTCTTATTATTCGGGTCTAATCTGATCTTATTGATATTGTAATAAGGCTTTAAGCCCTCTTTTATGCTCCTTTCATTACAGTACTCAACAGCGTCATACCAACTTACCCTTTCTACCGGCAAATTGTCGCCTTTGAATTCTGAGGGGTTGCTTCCCATCACCTCGGTCCACTCTTTTTGAGTTACCTCGTATTTGGCGATATAGAAATTTGCTAAGGTTACGCCTTTTCCATAGTAGTTGGACTTTGTGTCTATAACAGCCCCGCCTTTGACGAATACAAAGGTATCAGACTGTTCTTGCATGTTATCAGGATTGTTCTGCACGCTGTCAGCCTTTTCCTGCGAACATGCGCTGACAACAACCGTTAATGCCGCTAGAAGAATAATAAATAGCTTTCTCATTGATATATCTCCTTAAAACTGATAGTACAAATATTGTTTCCTGAAATAAATAAGGCCGCCGGCTGTGAGACCGGACAGCCTTGGCAATATCAAATGGTTAAGCCACTGATTACCACACCGTTACGTCAGAGCTTCCACTGCTTTGATACCCTTCTGTCGCCAACATCTGGTAGGACCAGCTACTGCCCAGTTTCATTCCTTTACTAGCCCATGCGTTAACATGGTTGTTAAAAGTGATAACGGAGTTGACCCCGGTCGCTCTCTTCGACTGCCTTACACTCCAGAACTGGGTGAACGTTTGTGTGCCGTCAATAGAAGGTGCGTTGTACCGTGTACTCGTATAAATATCATAGGTGCCTCCATCGCTGGTCACGTTGCCTTTATACGTTCCAGTAGGTCTATAAGTGCCCCAACTATCAACGACGTAATATTCAATAAGCGAGTTCCGCGTCCACCCGTAGAGAGTCAAATACCCATTGCCCGACGGGGCCCAGACGCCTGCATTATAGTTGATTACTCTGGTTGGCGATCCGGTAGTCCAGCCTTTACCGACAACAAAATTCCCGGTATTCGACCAATTCACACTGTAGTTCCCGCCAGATCCGTTGACAGCATTTACTGTGCCTCCACCATCGGTCCAATTTTGCCAATAGTCTGTCGCTGCATTTGCAGTTGCTGCAAACAAGCTGAAGCAACTCATTGAAGCTGTAATAACTAACGACATGATTTTCTTATTTACCTTAAACATATCCAACCTCCTCAAATTGTTTGTTTCTCAATCCTGAATTGCATGCGCTGGAATATTACCTTCTATGAGTCACTCCCTTTCATTTGTCAGATACTATATATAGCAAATTATAGTAAGTAAGCGCATACATTTCAATTTGCTAAATTAAAGGTTCAACCCAGATTTTCTCACTTATTTTTATTAAGTTCTGGGGTAAAACGTGGTTGCACGGGGTTCCGTATCGTTGGAAGGTTGGAGAATAATCCCTGAAGCTGTATATCGTTATCCGCAGTTCTCATAGAATTTGCACGCCTTAACGTTATAATTGTTCCAATTTTTCTTTACCATGATATAGCCTACCGCCTGCTGCTCCGCAAATAACCATATACACTACTTGACTGCCGAATTTGTTGCGTCTGCACTGCCTTTAATCAAATCAACTAAGAACAGATTTCACCTCCTGCTCCAGTTCACTGTTTCTACTAATCCGCAGTATTGACCATTGGAATATTATAGAATATTATTACATCCATACAACAAAATTATAATTTTTGGAATTCAGTTAGGTGGTGTCTACATGGTCCCTACTACAGCCACGATTCGCGATTCATTGGCGCTGTATCTGTCGCAGCAGGGGATGTCTATTAATCAATTTTCGGGACAATCCGGAATTAATTCAGGAACACTCAGCCGGATACTTAGTGGCCAGCAGCCGATTGCCATGAACCATCTGGAGCGGATCACCACGGGGATGGGTCTGCCGGAGGACCATTTCTACAGCTTATATGTGGACGAATGCTTCTATTATTCGGCACCGACCTGGCGGCGTTTGCGGCCTTTTCTTGTACGTTCAGCCGAGTTGGGCCGTCTCGATTGCGTTGAACAGGTCGTTCAGAATCTGCTTGAGAATCTGACCTATGCCTCTATGCTGTTCGAAGTGGCGGAAGGGCTGTTTCAGGAGGGGCTGTGGCAGGCTGCAGCGTTATTATATAAGAATGTGAGCGCCAGTGAGAAATATCAGAACTCGGAGCGGCTGGCGGTATGCCAATACCGCCTATTTAAAATTGCCTTGGGTGACGATCAGAGCATTAATTCGCGAGAGGCAATCCTCTTTGAGTGTTACATAGATCGGCTAGATGAGGCTGATCAATTAGATGGAATACAAGACTTGATGAATGTCTATTATTCCTTGCAACAGTGGCCTAAGGTGGATGAACTGGCCCAGAAGATGCTACGGCTGGCTACACTCCGTTATAATCTCCAGCACCAGTCGAACCGTAAACAAGACAATAGAAAAGCACCTCAAAGACCACTTTATCACTATATTTTAAACGCCCAGCTTTTCCTCTCTAGTATTTGCATGGAATATGGGGATTATAAGTCTGCATTAGAGCGTGTGCCACTCTATATAGACGGAAGCTGGATACAGGAAGATGATAAAGAAGCGCAACGGACATTAGTCCAGTTTCAGGAGTGGGGTACGGCTAACACTTATTTATACGGTGTGCTGGACGGACAACTGGAAGTTCTGGCTGAGTATGTGGAATATATCGCAGCACAACCAGAAGAGATATTTACGGCTCTGTACAATATTATTAAATCAGCTAACCAGTATGACTGGAATGTTGATTACATTCTGGAGCGCTTCGCTACCTACATCCCTTATCGGACCTATAGATCGGAATTTGCTGAGTACAATCAGCAGATTATGACAGACAAACACGCCAGATTTCTTGCTGAACTGGCAGGCTATTACTTACATAATAAGCGAAATGAAGAATTCTGCTTCGTACTAGAAAGTTTAAAATCATCTGCTAAAATTAATAATGAGAGTATAGCCATCACTTGTGTCGATCTGTTTGAACAATATCGGTATGCAGCAGGAGAAGAAGAAATGGAAAAATACAAACTTCTGATCAGAACAGTGCGGAATTCTAATACCAAGAAAATTCATCAAGCTTCTAATTTAATGTAGTCTGTTCGCTGTATTGTTTTTCCGGCAGTAAGCAATGAAATCGTAGCAGATAGTAACACTCAATCGTTAATCCAAACCATGTCTCATGGTATCGGCGGTAGTTGAATTTATTCTACCATTCAGCCATAGATTCTAAACTTGCTTTGGGGACCTGACACCTTATTTCCACTCCCACTACTATCCCCTTCTTCTCCACCGAACTTCTGCTGACTTACCAATCAACGTTCCCGATTATTTTCGGGAGCGTTTTTCTTTTTATACAGTCTCTATACCTCAAAACAAAAAAACACACCGCCCCATCTCATCAGCTTCTGACCCCTGATCAAACGGTTCGGCATGTTTTCTCATACTTGTCTGCTCACACTCTTCCTATTACTTCAAAAAATCCGCACGCGCCGGGGTAAAAGCATCCAGCAGGATGCCGTCGTCTTCCAGCGGGATGCAGCCATGCAGCACATCGGACGGGAAGTGGATGCTGTCGCCCACCTTAACGATCTGCACATCCTTGGTTTCGCCGTTGTCGATCATGAACTGGAAGCTGCCCTTCAGCACGTAGGTGACCTGTTCATGGACATGCTTATGGAGCGGAATCTCACCCTGCTGAGCTTTAGCAAACATCACTTTGGTGTACATGAGCTGTTCGCTGTGTGCCAGAACCTTGCGGGTGGTGTTGCTGTCAACCGTATCGGTCTGAATCTCCTGGTCTTTAAAAAACATGAATAATCCCTCCACTAAATCGGTTTAGTAAAGCAGCAAAAAAAACTAAAAATGAATTGTAACCAGCTTAACACCTGCCCTGGCGATATACAACCCGGGTGCGAAAATCGCCGAAAACTTTCTTTTTTCAATTCAATCTCCGCACAGATTCTCTATGATTAATGGCCGGATTCAAACGGATAATTTCGGACGTCTCCTCCTGCTCCTGATCTTTCCGGTCGATTTTGTCCAGCAGCAGCCGGGCGCTTCTCTTCCCCATCTCGAAGGTAGGCTGGGAGATCGTAGTAATCGGCGGACTATACAAAGCTGCAAAGGAGACATCATCAATACCGATCAGAGACAAATCCCCGGGGATGGTCAGGCGGTTAGTTTTGGCATAGATCAGCACCTGCTCCAGAATCATATCATTGGTGGCGATGAGCGCAGTGGGGGGATTGTCCATGTGGAACAGCTCTGTAAGCAGCGTCTGCATCTCCTCCAGCCTGCCGCTTCTGATATAGTTTTCATTAACAGGCAGCCCATAATGCTCCATCGTCTTCCGGTAGCCGGACAGCCGCTCTACCCGTGTGGTGATCGCCTTTTTGCCCAAAGGGAATGTGATCATTCCAATGTCCGTATGACCATGCTGAACGAAGGTTTCCACGGCCAGCCCGCTGGCCTTCTCGTTACTCAGCAGCACCGTGTCTACGCTAAGCTCGTCGATTTTCCGGTCAACAAATACAAAGGGATACCCGTTCTTCACAAGGGAAGCATACAGCTTCTTATTCTCTTCCGTCGGAAAAATGATCAGACCGTCCACCTGCCGCGCGATCATCGACTGGACGTAATTCTTTTCCTTGAGCGAGTCGTCGTCGGTGTTGCAGATAATCACCTGGATTCCCTTGAGCTGGCACTCATCCTCTATCGCCCGCACAATTTCTGTTGTGAATTTCGATAGAATAGTGGAAGAAATTACGCCCACAATGTATGTCTTCTTATGCTTGAGACTGCGGGCCACCTCATTGGGAATATAATTCAGCTCCTCAATCGCCTGCTCAATCCTCCGCCTGGTATCCAGACTCATATAGTTGTATCTCTTGCTCAGAAATTGCGAGACCGTACTCTTGGACACCCCGGCACGCTCCGCCACTTCCTTCATTGTGACTACCATCGTTCATCCTCCCGGAACACCGGCATGTTCATTATTGCTTTGCTGAATTACCTCAAAAAGAAATAGACCGCCCTGGTCAAAGGAGACGGTCTATTTCTGCCTAAACCTATTTACCAAGCCGCCGCCCTTAAAAGCGGCTATTGCTCCGAGAGCCGTGTTAGCGCACGGCTCTCTTTGCATTGTACGTCTTTTCTACCCACACTATACCACAATTCGTTTTATAAAGTAAAAATAATTATAGTTGTGCATACTATTACTATTTCATTTCATCAACGGCAGTCTTACCCGCAATTCGTCCGAAGGTAAAAATATCAGTTAGCGCATTACCGCCAAGGCGGTTACCTGCATGGATACCTCCTGCAACTTCTCCAGCGGCATACAGATGTGCAATTGGCTGACCCTTTTCATCTAATACATGAGTTTTGGTGTCTATCTTAAGACCGCCCATGGTATGATGAACTGCTGGTTTTCTAGGAGTAGCATAAAACGGAGCCTTCTCTACTTTTAAGCTAAATGTATCCTTATGGAACTCTGGATCAAAGCCCGCTTCTACATATGAATTATATTTATCAACGGTATCTCTAAGAATCTTAGGCTCCATACCGATTTTTACTGCCAGCTCTTCTATGGTATCGGCTCTAAACAGTGTGCCCGCTTCTACCTGACGTTCTAGCTTTTCTTGACTAGTATTCGCTGCCGTTTTCTTAATCTCCTCATCAGCGATAAGGTAAAATAAACTTCCCTGGTCAATAGCAGCTTTTGTTAAGACATCCCGCCCGGAAAATTCATTAACAAATCGTTCTCCCTTTTTATTGACTATTACAAAATTTTCAGGAGGGACCTGAACGCCGCTGAACAGCTCACCCGTCTCAGGATCAGCTACAGGCATCATCTGAGTAAATCCCATTCCTGTCAGTGCTGCTCCTACGCTCTTCCCAAGCAATATCCCGTCACCGGTCATAGCGTAGGAATTGGTGGTTTTTATATCATCATCAATATTGCTCCAGTAAGTGTTATATTCCTTGAGCATCTTTGTGTTTGCACCAAAACCGCCACTTGCAAGCACAACTGCTTTGGCATGAACCGTTATCTTTTGCCCATTGACACCGGTTGCTATAACACCTGCTATTTCCCCATCCTTCAGTATCAATTGCTGAACAGGGCTGTCTGTAATAATCTTTCCTGAGTTCTCTTCTACATATTTGCTTAGTGCAATTATAAATGCTGAGCCATAGCTTTTGACAGGCTTATGGCCGCGGCGCCAAAGGGCTCCGACAGGAGCAAATACGATACTCTTATCATATTCAACACCTATGTCCTCAAGCCACTCAACACTTTCTAAGGCATTGTCCGTAAGGACCTTTACCAGGTCATATTGTCCGTATATCGTGTTGCCACTAAGGTCCGTTCGTTTTCCCCCGAAATAGGTTTGCATTCTGTGAAGAAGCGGGGAGTCAAATAAATAAGCCTTTTCTGTGCCAAACTTTTTTTGATAAGCTGAAAACTCTTCTTTAAGTGCATGGAAATCAGCTAAATATTCTGAATGTATCACAATCTCGTCAGTACTTAATAAATTTTCAATAGTATGTCTTTCACCTGGATTCTCATCAAATTGATGTTGCCATACAGGATCTGCAGCATTGACAGGACCACCTGAACGTATGGTATTCCCACCCACAGCAGGGTATTTCTCAAGAACAATAGTACTTGCGCCATTCTGCAAAGCTATAGCAGCCGCACTTAGTCCGGCACCGCCACCGCCTACAACTACTACATCACAAGTATATTCCTCGTCTTCCTTGATTCGGCTGCTGGCAGGCTTGGGACGTCTCTTAAGTATATCAGGGTTAACTCCAGCAAGCTTAACTGCTTTGGCTACACCGTCTATTACACCATTACTAGTTTCAGAAGCACCTGAGAGAGCATCAACATTCAATGTCTGTCCTTCCAAAATTTTATTGGGGATTCTTACAAAAACCACGTCGGCAATTCCTTCTGTTTCACCCTGGGTATCTATATTAATGCTTTCGATTCGATTTTCACTAAAGGATACTTTCATTGGAAGGTTTCCGCTGTGGCCTATTGCATTCACCTCGTACACACCCGGTTTAAAAGTAAACTCCTCTTCCTCGTTGAGCTGATTCGAAATTTTGGCAAAACGCAGGAAACGCAGGAAACATATCTCCAGAAAATCTATCGTTCCTTCATTGTTAAGGTCACCCGAGTCATCAAACGCCTTATTTGCACTCCCAAGTAGAAACTCATACCCTGGCATTACATTAGCATCTACCCCTGGCGCATCTAGAATTTGACGAAGATGTAACTGTGCACGGGAGGACCCCTGTGTACCAAGCGAAGCCCCCAATATCATCACTGGTTTTCCAGCAAGCGGATGAATCTCGAAGCTCAGCCATTCCAGCAGGCTTTTAAGAGCGGAGGGGATTGAATGGTTATACTCTGGAGTTGCAATAATTACACCATCACTTGCAATAATCTTCTCATTGAACGTTTGTATGACTTTACTGTTGGACTGATTATCGGATTGATTAAACATGGGGACATCTGTAATTTCAAGTATTTCAATCTCTGCCCTTGACGCAAAGTGTTTTTTCATAAACTGAAGAAGCTTGCGGTTATAAGATTTTTTGGCATTAGTCCCAACGATTGCTATGAATTTCATTTATATTAGCCCCCTTAATCTTGCCAAGAGAATTTTTTTGCTTTTTTATTCAGCATCTTTTTTGCCAGAAGTTCGGTTGTAATATCCGTAAACAGAACAAATTCCCTGAAGATTTCATCAAGCTCCAACACCTTGTCAGAGTAAATGAGATTACCTGTGCTATCAAAAGCACCCTGTGATTTTCCTAAAAGGAACTCACTGCTTGGCATAATTCTGGCAGCAAGCTCAGGCGAATCAAGGATTTGTCTAAGATGTGCTTGTGCCCTGGAAGAACCAAGTGCGCCATGAGAGGCCCCCACGATTAAAACAGGCTTGTCTGTAAGTGACTGACTCGTGTAACTAATCCATTCCAGAGCACTTTTTAAAACCGCAGGTATGGCATGATCATACTCTGGTGTTGCTATTATTACTCCATCGGCTTTGAGAATTTTATCAGATAGCTCTGCTACCTTGTCAGGAATATCAGAGTCCTCCGGTTCCATAAAGGCAGGTAAATCCTTGATTTCATATAGTTCAATCTCCGCCTCACTAGAAAAATGCTTTTGCATAAATTGAAGCAGCATGCGGTTAGTTGACACATCTGAATTAGTGCCTACGATTGCTAAATAATTCATGGTAATCCCCTTTCTGCTCAGTAAACTTAAGATATTACCCGTTTGTATAACGTAACATATCAATTAAATAGTTATCTAATAGTTATTTATTGAGGTTTGATAACTAAATTGTTATAATTAAGGCTAACCCAAACATGTTATTTTTTTCACAAGGCAGGGTGAGGTGAACCATGTCAAAATTACATTCTCAGGATATCCTGTACTATATTGATACTCTTTTGAAATACAGTAATTATGGTAAGGCCGCTAAATCACTTTATATTTCTCAGCCTTATTTGACGCAGGTTATAAAAAAAGTCGAAAGCCAGTTGAACTGTGAGCTAATCAATCGTAGCAAGCTGCCCTACAGATTAACCGAGCAGGGAAAAATATACTACCAGTATTTAACCTCATTAGAAAATAGCTATGCAAAGCTTCTTAGGGAGATATCAGACGTATCGAATACAGACAGCAAGGTCATAAAGATAGGAGTGCTTCCTAGCCTTGGTTCTTACCTTATGCCCCTTTTTATTCCCATCTTTTTAGATATTCACCCTACTTGTAAAATAAATCTTTTGGAGGATTTACCTGAAAAAAATGAGAAACTCATACAAAATAATGAGTTGGACTTTTGGATTGGGCAAAATTCGAGCAATATTTCTCCAAACTTGAACTCGGTTAGCTGGGGCAGACATAGCTATCGGGCTATTATCCCACGCTGCAGTGAATTATACCAAAAAGATGTAGCGATCATCCCGGAAGAAACTATTGAGATCAGTAAAATTTTGAGTCAAAAGCTGATTCTGACTTCCAAGGGGTCTGCGATCAGAAAACAGATAGATCAACTGTTAAGTGTCTATAAGATACAACCCGAAATCATTATGGAAAGCAACGATATATACACTGTACTTAAGCTTGCACAGCATAATTTGGGTCTGACCTTTGTGCCTGAAAGTATCAATATCGAAGAGTGCCCCTCTGAATACAATCTATATCAAATTCCCGTAGATAAGATGAGTTTGGATTATTTTATAGCATATCATGCCGAAAGAACACTAACTAATGTTGATCATGACCTGATAAACACCTTTCTGACTCATGGATAAAAATGTGCGATGTAGGAGGCTGCAATGAATGAGTATACACAAATTATACATCTCATGGGAACAAAAATATCCCTCTATTTAAAAGCACCGGATGCTGAGAAGCTCGCCCATGAAGCAGTGAATATGCTGATACGTTATGAAGAAGTCTTCAGTGCCAATAGTGATAACTCACAGCTTGCGATGCTAAAAAAAACGGCTGCATTAAGTCCGCAACAGGTGGACGAGGAACTGTATGAACTTATAAAAACAGGAAAGCAACACAGTCTGCATGAAAATTCATATTTAAATATTGCGATAGGCCCATTAATAAAATTATGGAGAATAGGGTTCCGCGAGGCACATGTGCCAGAAGCTGGAGAGATCGAGAAGGTGCTGGAGCTTCTACACCCTGAGAATATACAGCTCGATGATGAGCAACTCAGCATTTATTTCTTAAAAAAGGGCATGGAGATAGATCTTGGAGCTATCGCTAAGGGTTATTTTGCCGATAAGGTTATGGAATTATTTAAGTTAAATGGGGCTATCTCGGCTATGGTAGATATGGGAGGCAATGTTCTTGTTTATGGAGATTCACCCTCCGGAGGCAGTGACTGGAAAGTCGGAATACAGAATCCCTTTTTACCAAGAGGAAATGCGGCAGCACTTGTCAGAATCAGAGATCAATCCGTTGTTACGTCAGGAATCTATGAGCGAGTGCTTGAAAAGGGAGACAGTAAATACCATCATATATTTAACAGCAGAACAGGCTACCCGATAGAAAGTAACGTCGCTTCTTTAACTGTTATTGCTGACAGGTCATTGGACTGCGATATCTATTCTACAGAATTGTTCGGATTAGATGCTGCTTCAATTATCCATAGAGTTAACGGAATGAAGGATATGGAAGCTGCCGTAATAACGATGGACGGAAAACTGGCCTGCACAGCTAATCTTAGAGGAAGAATAGATCCCTTAAATACCTGAGGGAGGGCCGCTCCACGCCTTCAGTCCTTGATTATATAATTCATAAACATGACATACTGCTGTCACTCCCCCATGCTATAACTAAGCTAAAAACGAGGTGTGCGTATGGCAAGCTATGAATATTTGTCTAAAGCGGACTTAGTGGAAAGTATCCACGCCAAATATGTGCTTCTGGACGCAGAATTTGAGAACATAGGTAACAGCCAGCGGGATACCAGAATACCCGAGGTGGATAAAACCCCGGCGGAAATCATCGCCTACCAGCTTGGCTGGCTTCAGCTTGTGATGGGCTGGGATGAAGCCGAACGGGAAGGCCGTGAAGTGGTCATGCCCGCCCCGGGCTATAAATGGAACCAGCTTGGCGGACTGTACCAGTCCTTTTACGAGACATACGCCGAATATTCCATTTCTGAGCTGCGGGACTTATTCCGACAGGCGGAGCAGCAGTGGCTGGACTGGGTCGGCACATTGACGGGGAAGAGCTTTTCACACAAGGCGTCCGCAAATGGACAGGCAATAAGGAGAACTGGCCGATGGCCAGATGGATTCACATCAATTCGGCTGCCCCTTTCACAACCTTCCGGGCAAAGGTCAGAAAGTGGAAGAAATACAGCGTTCAGGTGTAAAGCGGGTCTAGCGGGAAAGAGCATCCGCCGGAATCGAGTCCCGGGTCTCTCTCCCGCTGAATCTAAGGCTTATGCTCACCTTCTGCCGCTTGTTCCGCCGTCCGTTCCTTGACCTTGCCCTTGACCGCCGTTTCTTTGTGTTCTCCCATTCATACCGGGGCCGCCGCCATCCATGCCACGGCCTCCCCCGTTAAAATTCATGCCGCCGTTCCTTCCCGGGAACCCGTTCATCCTGGAGCCGGAGTCCGAATCCGTGATCTTTTGGGCGGTTATAGCCTCACACGAGGCAAGCACCATAGAGCAGGCAAGCACTACGATCAGCAAAGAGATATACCCTCTCTTAGTCCGCATCTTTTGCCCCCCTTTTCCTGAACATATAATTATAGACGTCTTTAAATCCCATGTAGGACAACACGATCAAGAGCGGATACACCGGATAAATATACCGGGATTTGATCTCCCATAACAGGTAGAACCCGATGAACCCGAGCACCACCAGTATCAAGGAGGTCTCCTCGAACCTTTTGGCTAAGATGCCGCCGATCAACCGGACGAGAATGAAACAGTACATCAGAAAATTCATCACATACAGCACCCAGAGCAGCCCGCTTCTGTACTTCGAATCTCCCTTGAACAAATCCGAAGCAAACGTACTATACACATAGCGGTCCATCACAAAGCCCATTCTTCCTCCATTGCCGGACGAGCTATCATTGCCAAGGCCGTATCTTTCCATCTGATAGGTCCCTTCCGTCCAGGTCCATACCAGCTTCTTATAGTACATTTCCACTAATTCGCCCACCGTGGCGCCGGAGATTTTATTGCGGATAGATTCCTTGAACAGCTCCACACTTTCCGCCTTGTTATAGTTCGCTTCTCTCTGGTAGATGTTGTAGCTCTCCTGGTTATCCCAGAACCCCAGCGTCTCCAGATTGATCCCCATATTCAGCCACATATAGACAGGTGCGGAATTTCGGCTCACCGGCTCATCTACGATGCCCGTTCCCTGCAGCACGGCATTCTGAGTCCAGCCCGGAACGTTGAACAGCAGAACCGTTAAGCACAAAGCAGCGATAGCCTTCCTGACGCCCAGAGCACGCAAGCTGAACAAAAGACTAGCAATTATGGCGATTAAAAAGATGATCCCGATGCTTCTGAAATAATTGCCGATAGCCAACAGGATTGCCGCAAGCAGAATATCCTTCATAGACTTACTTCGGATGAACCGGATGGCGAAATATAAAGCGCTGGTCAGAAAAGCCGTCGCAATTACATCGTTATAAATAAGATTGCTCATGAACAGGGACGGAATATAGGTTGCGGCAAATACCAGAACACCATAGTCATGCTGCTTGGACTTATAGTCCAGCTCCTTATACAGCAAGTAGATCATTAGCGTCGTGACAAGTGAGAACAGGATGTTGAATATTTTGATTACCAGATAGTTATCGGGAAATAACTGCAGCAGCGTTTTTAGGTACAGGACGATGGAGAACTGGAATGGGAACATGTGCAGATATCCCCCCGTTTGAAAGGAGGAATAATCCTTCCGATACAGCATATCCATTGCCAGTGACAGCACCGTTTGCGAATCATCCGTCGGCAGTCTGGTGAACAGGAAGATGATCACAATTTGAATGGCAAAAGAAAACAGGAGCGTAGCCGGAATCACGATTTTGGCGCTGTACCTGTTAAGCCTCAAGCCCATTCTGTACAGGACGAAGCTGAGTGCAAGGACGATTGCAATCAGCGCTATAAAAAGAACCGGCTGCTGCTGCTCCAGCACCGGCTTATCGCCAAATGCGAAATAGTTATACTCCGCCCTGAGAAAAAAAGAGGAAGCGATAAAAAGCGCTGTAAAAAAAGCAAACATGAAATACAATATTCGCTGAGTTCCCCTTATCAATGGATAACCTCCTAAAAGTTTTGTGAGCGATGCTTCGTCGATATGGCTTCAAACAAAACTAGCTTCGAAAGCATATTCTTACGGCAATGGGATAGAAGTATTATAAACACCTAATCTGAAAAACAGATGAATGTCCACAACTTTTGCATTTTGTAGTAGTATGAAAATATATCCATAATCATTATGTTAAATAATTTCTATTTTTGTTAAGGAGTGTGTCTATTGAAGGAGCCTTATACAGCCAGGCTTGAATTATTCGCGGAAAACTCGCAGCGGGTTAAGAAGGTCTTCGTCTGGAAAAATCCAATGGTCAACCGGCTCTCGGCGCTGCTCTACACCGCGGAGAACAAAATTGCCGACGATGAAGCGATCCGGGCGAGCTATGAGCTAATCAAGGATAATACCGGAAGCTTCTCGGCGTTTAGAGGGAATTCTGTAATCAGTATTGCCGCGATGCTCTCTCTTTCCGCCCACAAGGGGACGCAGCTTACAAACACTATGGCCGTGTATGAGCTGTTGAAGAACGTCAAATTCAGAGCCTCGGATTATCTCGTCATTGCCGCCTATCAGATTGCTGCCAATACGGCGCCGGAGCATTTTCAACGGACTGTAGAACGGACAAAAGCATTCTACGACGGCATGAAGGCGAAGCACCGTTTCCTCACAGGACAGGACGACTATATTTTCGCCGCGATGCTCGGCCTTTCCGATATTGATGTTCACAGCGGTGTTGAACGCATGGAGCAGCTCTATGCAACGCTGAAGCCCGAGTTCCTGTCCGGGAACAGCGTGCAGGCTCTAACCCAGGTGCTGGTTCTTGGAGGAGATTCCTCAGAGTCAGCTTTCCGGGTAATCGCCTTAAGCGATGCCTTCCGTGATCGGGGCCTTCGAATGGACAAAGAATATACCCTGTCCTCGCTTGGCGTACTGTCGCTGCTTCCCGGCAGCAAGGAGAATATCGTGAACGATGTCTCAGAGACGTACGATTTTTTGCGCACCAAAAAGGGCTTCGGCAGTTGGTCCATTACGAAGCAGGAATTGCTGCTGCTGTCGGCCGGGCTGGTGGCATTTAAGTATGTGGATGAGGTGAAAAGCGGCGTTGTGAGCACGGTGCTCTCCACCAGCATTACCAATATTGTGATTGCGCAGCAAGCCGCAAGTGCGGCGGCTGCGGCAACGGCGGCAGCAGCAGCGGCGACCTCAGGGAATTAAGAACACACAGAAACAGGTGATCAGATGTTTGAATTAAAATGGCTGTGGCAGAATCTGGAGGGCAACCGGGCGCGGTATATTCTGGCGCTGTGTCTATCGGTAATTGGCTCAAGTCTGACCATAGTGAACCCGTACCTTAGCCAGCGCATTGTCGATACGTTTATTGCGGGCGACAATGCCATGCAGAATCTGACGGATAAGCGGGGGCTGCTTATTGCACTCTGCCTTGGGATGATCGGATTCTCCCTGCTGCGCACAGGTCTTGCATATCTAACGACCATGCAGTATGAGTGGTCCTCACAGAACATGCTCTACCGTATCCGCATTTATCTGTATAACAAGATTCAGGGACAAGACAGAGAATATTACGACCATAACCGTACAGGCGATTTGATGACCAAAATGACAGGCGACCTCGATATGGTCCGGCACTCGATGGCATGGATTATCAAAACAATCATTGAATCCTTCACCATCTTCGTTGCCGCCGTTATCTATTTCTTCACCATTGATACCGGGCTGACGCTGTGGATGCTGACGCTGGCGCCGCTGATTTTTATCGTGGCCTACATATTTGCCAAACACGTCCGGCCTATGTATGTGGACCTGCGTGAACGGCTGTCCCAGCTTAACACCACTACCCAGGAGAATATTTCAGGCAACCGGGTAGTCAAGGCTTTCGCGCGTGAAGAATTCGAGATTGAGAAATTCACGGAGAAGAATGTCAACTTTTCCACGGCGAACAAAAAAGCCGCACTCGTCTGGCTCGATTACTTTCCGTATCTGGAAACCTTCGCCCAGGCCTTCAACGTTATCCTGTTGCTGTCCGGCGGACTGTTCCTGATGAACGGCCGGATCACCTTTGGCGAATTCGCAGCCTTCTCTTCACTGGTCTGGGCTATAGCTAACCCTATGCGCAACATCGGCATTATTATTAATGATATTCAGCGTTTTTTTGCCAGCTTGAGCAAGATCGTCGAGATTTATTACGCCCATCCTTCGATTGTCAACGAGCATACGCCGGTGAGCAAACGACGTTATGAAGGCCGCCTTGCCTTTGAGCATGTCAGCTTCAAATATGATAGCGCTACAGTGCTGAACGATGTCAGCTTCACGGTGGAGCCGGGGGAAACGATTGCTATTATGGGCTCAACAGGCTCAGGCAAAACATCGCTCATTAATCTGATCCCGCGCTTCTATGATGTGTCCGGCGGGCGCGTGCTGGTAGACGGTGTGGATGTCCGTGAGCTGGAGCTGGATGAGCTGCGCGGCAACATCGGCATGGCGACCCAGGACGTGCTCCTGTTCTCCGATACCATCGACGGAAACATCGCCTATGGCGACCCTGAATTGCCGGAGGAAAATGTAATCGAATATGCCGGACTGGCAGCCGCACATGACTTCATCTCGCGCATGCCTGAAGGGTATGATACCGTTGTCGGTGAACGCGGGGTCGGTCTGTCCGGAGGACAGAAGCAGCGTATTGCGCTCGCCCGTGCTCTGGCGGTCCACCGTCCCATTCTGATTCTGGATGACACGACCTCCGCCGTCGATCTGGAGACCGAAGAGCATATTCAGAAAAGCCTGCGCGAGCTGGATTATCCCTGCACGAAGCTCATCATCGCACAGCGGGTATCCACCACAGCAGAGGCTGACCGTATCCTTATCCTGGACGGCGGACGGCTGATTGAGGAAGGCACCCACGCCGAGCTGCTGGCGCAGCGGGGGTATTACTACGATGTATTTATGCTGCAGAACGAGGGTATTGGAAGGCAGGTGACCGCTCATGGCCAGAAATAAATTCGACGTCGACGAGAACCTGGAATCCCCTTTTGACATCAAGCACTTCCGGCGGGCAATGGTCTATATTAAACGGAAGAAAACGCCGATGATTGTTGCCTTTGTGCTCAGTGCGATCTCGGCAGCGGTTGGATTGTCCGCACCGCTTATTATGCAGCATGTGGTGGACGTCACCATTCCCGCGAAGGATAAGCTTGCACTGCTCGGCTGGTCAGTGTTAATGCTGCTGACGATTGTGGTCAGCGTGATTCTGGCTACTATCCGCTCGCGTATCATGACGAGCGTGGGGCAGGATATTATTTTTGACATCCGTACGGATCTGTTCAAGCATTTGCAGGAGCTGCCGTTCAAATATTACGATGACCGCCCGCAGGGCAAAATCCTGATCCGGGTCGTGAACTACGTCAACTCCGTGTCGGATGTGTTATCCAACGGGATTATCAACTTTATTCTCGAAATCGTTAACCTGGTCTTTATCGCCGCATTCATGTTCGCCGTCGATGTCCGGCTCTCGTTCGTCATTCTTGCCGGATTGCCTGTGTTCATGGGCATTATGCTGCTGATCAAAACCCGGCAGCGGCGGGCCTGGCAGGCTGTGTCCAACAAGAGCTCCAACCTGAACGCCTATTTGCAGGAGAGCATCAGCGGCATTGGCGTGACGCAGATTTTCTCCCGTGAGCAGCACAATGAGGGCATCTTCACGCGGCTGGCCGGCAATTTCCGCAAGGAATGGATGCGGGCGATGAATTTCAACCTGCTGATCCCGTTTTCGGTCGATAACCTGTCTACCATCGTTTCAGCGTTGATTTTTCTTGTGGGCCTCCTGACCCTGGACCCCAAGGACGTAACGTTTGGCGTTATTCTGGCCATGAGCACCTACGCCGCCCGCTTCTGGCAGCCGATCCTGAACCTCTCGAACCTGTACAACAACTTTATCAATGCCGTTGCCTACCTTGAGCGCATCTTCGAAACGCTGGATGAGCCGGTTACCGTCAGTGATATTCCGAATGCAGGGGAGCTTCCGTCCGTTCAGGGCCGGGTCACATTTGACAACGTGACCTTCGCCTATGATCCGGGCTTGAACATTCTGGAGAATATCTCCTTCGATGTCAAAGCGGGAGAGAGCGTTGCCCTGGTAGGACCGACAGGCGCAGGCAAAACAACCGTTGTCAATCTGATCTCCCGCTTCTATAACCTTACCGGCGGCGAAATTCTGATTGACGGCCAGGACATCTCGCAGATTACGCTGAAGTCCTTGCGGAGCCAGATGGGAATCATGCTGCAGGACAGCTTCATCTTCTCCGGCACGATTCTGGACAACATCCGTTACGGCAGACTGGATGCTACGGAGGAGGAGGTCATTGCTGCGGCGAAGGCAGTATGTGCCGACGATTTCATCCGTGAATTTGAGAAGGGCTACCTGACGGAGGTCAACGAGCGCGGCTCCAAGCTGTCCCAAGGGCAGCGGCAGCTTATCTCATTCGCCAGAACACTCCTGGCCGATCCGCGCATTCTGATCCTGGACGAAGCGACCTCTTCCATTGACGCGAAGACAGAGCGTTTGCTCCAGCGGGGTCTGAATGAGCTGCTCAAGGGCCGAACCTCGTTCATTATCGCGCACCGGCTGTCTACCGTCAAAAACTGCGACCGCATCATGTATGTCTCGAACAAAGGCATCGCCGAGAGCGGCTCGCATGATGAGCTGATGGCCCGCCAGGGGCTGTATCACAGGCTCTACACGGCGCAGAAGATGGAGGCTTAAGAACCAAAAGCATGGAATCGGGGGCCATCTGCCTGCCGGTTCGCAAAGAAACCGGCTCTCGCTTGGTTAAGCAAGAGCCGGTTTCTTTTTCTAATACCACAATCGTATCAAAGATAGTAAATCCGCGTGCAAGATAATAGCTTAATTCTTGCAGATTATCCGTGTCAATATAGTTAGCCAGCACAATCCGCTTATCCGGGTACTGCGCTTTAATCTCTCTCGCCCGTCCGAGCAACGCAGTGGTCAGCGCATCCTTGATACGCTCATCTTCCTTATTCTCCGCAAAGGTTATCTCAAAAGTCAGATAGCGGACAAAATCTCCCTCCTGCCGGACCGCATGAAAGGTATCATGCTCCATCAGATAGGCCACAGCTACAAGCTCCCCATCTCCATTGACCGCGCAGAACATATTTCGCTTGTCCAAATCGCCATGATACAGAAACAGCAGGTTAAGAATAACATCCAGTCTTTCAATCTGCGCTGCATCTTCCTCTTGCGGATTTCGGATTACATAATCATTCATTTTTATGAACATCGTCTCCTAACATTTGGAATGTCACATATAAATAATGGGCGTACATGCCCAATTAGACAAGGTAGAGTTTGAGTATACGCATCTATACCAGAAATTTACGGGCCGTGCATGAAATCGTATTACAACTGGTTAAAAACGAGCAATTTTTCCAGGAGCGTTTGTGATACTATGACAGCATCAAACAACGATTGGAAGCGATCTCATGCATAAGGATTTAGAGGCGGCCTTTAACAGAGTGGTGGCAATTTTAAAAAAAGACCAGCGCTGCAAAGGCGGATGGCATTACGGGTCGATTAGCAGAGGAACGGAGGATATGTATTCGGATTATGATCCTGTTTTTCTCGTAGCAGACCAGGACTTTGAAGCCTTTGCCGCAGAGGTTCCACAATTGCTTGCAGCAGCTTCGGATGAGCTTATCGTGTTCTGGGGGGAGAGCTTTAATGATGCGCATTTCAAAAACTATTGCAGTGTGATTCGTCTGGGCGACCAATTGCACCAGTTCGATTTCTTCATCATCAACTCGAATTATCCCGAAGATTGGATGTGCAGACAGCATTGCAAGGGCTGTACAAGGGAACAGCTTATTTTTGACAGAACCGGAGAAGCCGCGGCGTTCCTCGATAAAGGGTACCGTACAGATAATGAACTCCCCGATCCTGTCAGGGCTATGGACACCTACTGGTTACACCTAGAGATGCTCATTAAATATTTTAAGCGGCAGGATCTCTTCAAAATCATCAAAAATATGGATATCTTGTTCCATGCGCATGTTGATCTGCTGTTAAGCCGGTATGACAGTCTGGATTGGGGGGCATGGGAGAGCAAAGTAAAGCTCTGTGTGCCGGAAGAGAAGCAGCAGCATCTGAAGGGCTATTGTACCAATGCAGACTTTCACGATTTAGAAGCAGCCGCAGCGCGGTGCATGACTTTGTTCAAACAGGACGCAGCGGAAATTTGCCAGGCCAAAGGAATTGATTATCCTGACCGAACCGCTGAGCAGGTGATGTCATTTTTCCACAGACAAATGGAGTTAGCTTAGCACCTTACATATTTGCGTTTGAACCCAAGCTGCCCTCTCGCTATCGCCTTTTGAATATTTTCCGAAGCGTTCAGGAAGCTGCTTTTTTTCTTATCCCGTTTGACTTCTACCGGACCTACTGCTGCTGCAATGCTGACTGCCTTATCATGGAGCGGCAAATAGGATACCCCCACTGTGTATATAAAAGTATTCATGGCGTATTTGGTCCGCTCGGGAGATTCATGAATTGTCTGTTGTACCTGTTCAAGCATACCGGAAAGCTTAGATTCGGAAAATTCGCTATCCGGGCGGTTGCCGAGTAGCCAGCAATAGCAGCTCCAGCCCGCTGACATTCTCAGCTCTTCACCCGATGCGATCCATTTATCGGCAACCTCTTGCGCTATATCTGTCTCTGCCAAGGTTACTGCAACCACAAAATCGGACAGCATGTAAAAATATGCGGCCTCTATCCATCGTTCAAAATCCGCTGCGGTCATTGCTTTGGGCTCTGCGATTACGCCTGCAAAATACATGGCATCGTAGTTTCCGGTGCTGTAAAGCTGCTCAGCCAACGGCTGGTTATGTTTGAGCTTCCTGGCGATAGGCTTCATCTCTCCTGTAGCGACGCCAAAAAGCGGTTCATGCGCGCCGTTGGACATATAAATTTTCTTGGTCCGTTCCTTACCGCGGGCTTCAAGCTCCTGCATAACCATTTCCAAATCCATAGCTTGTCCACTTCCTTCTCTGTGAGGTCCATGCGGTTAAGAGAGAATACTCCTGTATTCCTCTGTGACTATTCTCTCACAAACACACACAGCACTCAACGTGCAGCGTGTCCCGCTTATTGCGCTCAATTCACTTCATAAGTGGCACAAACACAGAAGCGCAATTGGCCTGCCGGAACCGGGCGATCACATGTCTGCTCCAGTCGCGCTGGTACTCAGGATGAGAGGACAGAAACAGCTCTTCGAGATGGTTAAAGGCCGCATCATACGGAAGGGATGGATTATCTCCGTTCACTTCAAGCTGGGTAATGTGCAGATAAATCCCGCCTGGCAGCGTAAGCTTTTCGACGCAATCAGGAATCCCTTCAAAGCTGCTGACCCTTGTGCCAAAGCAGGAATTGATCTTCCCTTCCTGATCGCTGTTCGTAGGGAACCCGTAGTAATCATGCAAATAGTATTTGGCTGCCTCGGTAGCAAATACCTGATCCTGGACGCCGAAATACTTGGAAATCACAAATTCCTCGGAGTCCGGCGGAGTCATGCTGCAGGCAATCTTCATTTCCGGGAGAACAACCGGCTTGAAGCGCAAAGAGCCGTAGCGCTCCGAATCGCTTGATGGAAGCTTCACTGGCTCATATTTGGTAAGAATATCTCCCAAAGCATCGTAAGTATTAAATCCGTACCCCGCCGGGTTGTAGACATAACCTGTATCCTCGCGGAAGGAGCCAATAAAGTATTCATCTGCATGCATCCGCTCCCCGTAGCCGATCCGGTCTGCTTGCTTGGTCTCGTTAATGAGAACTTTTGCGTAACGGCAGGCAGGCACGGTAACCGTCTCCGCATATTCCGGTAAAGCATCCGGCAGGGCTTCAAAGCTGCCTATTTCATAGCCCACAATGACCTTGTAATTGCCGTCGCCGCCAACCTCTGTTCTCACCGTAACAATGTCTCTGCTGCGGAGCTGTCCACCGATGATGCCGGAGAGCAAGGCCATATCGCCTTCTGCGATCAATTTTTTGGTGAAAAAATAATCGTTCATAATACAGTTTGCATGCTCAAAGCCATAAAAACCGCCGTAGCCCCGGCTTTCGTAGGTAATGGGCAGCGCAATGCCCACAAGCTTCATTTCCGGCCTGTCCACAAGGCTGCAGAACTCACTGACTTGCTGAACGAAAATTTCATCCTGAATCTCCATGTTTATCTCCTCCGCTATTCGTAAGATTGCTGGCTTTACAAGGGGACTATAACCTTCGGCTGCTTGCTCCGGCATCGCCTTTCTGTGCTTGTTCATCGTGCATTCCACCTTCGCTGAATATTCTCACACCCAAGTGTATATGAGAGGGGACATTCTGTATTATCCGTTTTTAACATTTTCCAGCTTAATCCATACTCTCGTCTTAATCGCTTCCGCTTCAAATGTACCGTCTGTCTCGTAAGTGGTAAAAGCAGGCTGCGAGCCCTTATTGAATCCGCTTTCATTAATCCATGTATCCAAAAGCGCTTCAAATACCCCGCTGTCACTGCAGCAGCCGCTCTCGATAACAGCATAACTGCCTGCTTCATGCCGCACATTCTCAAACCCGCTATCCGGGGGAAGCCCCAGTAGTTCCTGTTCAATTCTGATGCCGCAGGTGCAGTTCATCCCCGCTCTGGCAACATAGAATTGTCTGGCCCTTCTTATCGCACCGGGATTATGCCGCGAAAGATAGTTCATCACCGCTTGCGAAGCCTCTTCCTCTGCATGAACCCCCTCCCTGGACGACACCAGAAACAGCATGCTTTCACAGTTCACCAGACTGATTTTGTTGTAATCCTTCCGCCTCGTCACAGGCATATATAGAACAAGCTTCTTCACGGCTCCAGCCTTCTGTATGTATTCTTCAAAATAGCTCTCGTTATCCTGCGTGAACATGCTGGTCTTCAGCCAGCTATAGTACAGGTAGTTCCACGCCAGTCCGATCTCCTGCTCATCGTTCTTGACTGTGGTTTTGGCGAAGGTCAGACTGGACTCGGGAAGCACACTTGCTTCAAGAAAAACGCTGTTTCTCAGCTTGTTCAGCACGGCAGGATCATATTCCACAGAGATTTCGTAGCAGAACCGGCTGCCAAGCTGCTGTCCATTTTTGCCGAAGATTCTGCCCTGGTATTCAGGAAGCAGCGACCTCAGCGCACAGAGTGCCTGATGTTCAATACCTTGCAGCTTGGGATGATAGAATTTGACCCATATGGCCATGGGAATGGTCTCTTGCATCACAGTGACCTGCCTTACCGCATTGGTGTCGAATCTGGGGAAATAATAGTAGGCTTCACTCTTCCGGTATTCCAGCGGTGTCATGGCAGTAGCGGATTTCACACCTTTGCATAAGGCCTGCTGCGAGCTGTAGCCGCAAGAATATGCGATCTCGGCAAGCGGCAGCTCCGAGCATTTAATCAGACTGAGGGCACTAGAGAGCCGGCGTTTGCGAATGTATTCCTTAACCGAGTGTCCCGTATAGGTATAGAAATCACGATAAAGCTGCATTAGCGAGGTGAACCCGGCTTGTGCGGCTTGCTCGAGATGAATGCTGTCATGCAAATGCTCCTCAATATGCTGTATAGACCTCCTGAAACGGATAGATTTATCCATTGCTGATCCCCCCACCTCTTTACCTTATCAAATCCTTTTGCACTCTGCATTACCACAATTTTTAAGATTTGACTTTGACACAGGGATGATTGGTAAAATGAGGTTATCACAAAGTTAAGAAGGGGAGGAATGCAGTATGGAAAATGTACGTGTTTATGAAATTCCGGCATGTAAAATGGTATCCTCGGAGTGCGGCATGTTCGGCGACGGAAAGCTTGAGAAATTCGACGAATGGTTCAGCAAGCAGCCTAAAACCATGTTTCCCGAAGATTTTTTGTGGATGGATAAGCAGAGGGGCGGCTTTGTATGGTATTTCATGTATCATGAAGGGATGGACGTTCCTGATGATTTTGAAATCGTGGATTTCCCCGGCGGCCTCTATGCAGTGGCAACTGAAGTGGATGGCAAGGACAGCACTGAAGTCATCCATTCAATCAAAGCGTTCATATCCAGCAGAGCTTGTTTCGAAGAAGATCCCACGAGAGAATACCTGGGCAATGTCACTACTCCCCAATCCGCAATGCAGGCAATGGGCTATGGTCAAATGGATTACTTCGTACCTATAAAAATCACAGGTGAAACCAGTACACTCGCGTCATAAGCCGTATGCCAGCGTCAGCTACAAAAAAGACCAGGTGCATCCTCCTTCGGAAGATCACGCACCTAGTCTTTTCTTCAGGTCTTAATACCCTAACAAGCCCTTAGTCTTCTCAAAAACATCGTTCGCCATGTCCGTATACCGCGTACTGCCATTTGCTTCAACCTGAGCCTTATAACTATCCCATTTGTCGAAGCTTTCCTGACCGGTAATGAACTTCAAGGTCATCGTCTTGACGTAATCCATCAGCGGCGTCGAGATCAATTTCATCTGTTCGCTTTCTTCAGGAGTCGCCATGATCGGCGGCACCAGCTTACGGGTCTCGCGTGTCTCCTGCACGCGGGTCACGAAGTCCTTTTCACCGTCGGTCATCTTGGACATTCTGAGCTTTTCAGAGCCTCCGTATGCGAACACGCCCCCGGCGAAGCCGAAATCGGTGTTCAACTGCTTTGCCGCCCCTTCGTTCATTCCGTTGTAATAAATTTCCGGGTTGAGCACGACATTTCCGTTCGTATCCAGAGTATACGTTTCGCCTTCTACGCCCCACAAGCTGAGCATTTGACCTTCATTGGAATACCATAACCAGTCTATGAAACGGAGCATCTTAATAAAGCCTTCTTCACCCAAATCATCGAGTGCATTCTTGCTGATCATAATTCCGTTCTCCAGACGTGAATTCTCGACCTGAAGCTTTCCTTTCGGTCCGCCGGGCTGTGTAATCATATACAATTCGCTCTTCGGATCTTGCATTTTGCTCTTGAAGTCTGCCAGAACCTGATAAATCCCGCTAATCACGTAGGTATCACCCTTGAAGAACTTGGCTTTGGCTGCATCGTCTTCCTGCGTGAAGGATTCAGGGTCCATAATCCCATCGTTAACCAGTTTATTAAAATAACCCAGATAGCTTTTGAAATCCTCCGAGTTATCGGCAAAGGTGAATTGCTTCTTCTCAAAGTCGAAGTTAAGTCCATTGGCCAGTCCCCAGCCACCGGTAACGCCATACTGGACGGCGGCAATATTCAGAGCTGAATCGCCCTTGAACTGATCGGAGAGCACATATTTTGCTCCGGTATAATCTTTGACCTTCTTCATCGCTGCATAGAAGTCTTCGTAGGTCCAATTTCCTTGCTGCCCTTCGACATCCACGCCCGCCGCTTCAAACACATCCTTGCGTATAATATAGGAATAACCGCCGCCGGCAATCTCCCACATGCCTGGAAGAACATAATATTTCCCGTCCTCCTTCATCTTGGCTTTCAGATCCTCTTCCATGCCCCAATCCTTGACGGCCTTCATATAGTTCGGCATGTATTTCACCCAATCGCTGATGGCTACAATCTGACCTGTTGTCACGAAAGCGGATTCATCATAAGTCTTGGGAATAATATAAGGCGCATCACCGCTGTTAACGAGTAAGGACTTTTGATTCTCGTATTCCGTTCTGGCTGTAATCGCCAAATCGAAGCTCACGTTCGTTTTTTCCTGAATGGCGCTCCAGAGCCTCCAGTCCTTTTTATAAGGGTAATTCTCATGGTCACTATACATCATCGAGTAGCTTACAGGCTCATTAGAGTGGAACGTCTGGGCTTCACCAAAGGTATAATCCTTCGCCTCGCCTGCTTGTGCGTTGTTGGCCGCCTTCGTCTCAACAGGCTTATTATTGCCCGAAGATGTGTTGTTACCGGAAGAGCATGCCGTCATTAACACGAGCATCAACGCCATCCCTGCCATTGTAGCTGGTTTACCGAATCTCATTTGTTCTGCCTCCCCTTTGTGGTTCAAGCTTGTATATAAAGGAAACGAAATATCCGCTTCCAGTTATATCAATCACCCCTTGACGGCTCCGATCATCATCCCCTGCACGAAGTACTTCTGCACAAAAGGGTACATGCAGATAATCGGTAACGAGGTAAGCACCATCGCCGTCGATTTGACGCTTGCCGCAATTTGGCCGCTCTGATCAGAGGTGGCCCCGATTTCGGTCGGGCTGACCGCATTGTCGATAATTTGCTTCAGGTACAAGGCAACAGGCCATTTATCCTTTGACTGCAGATAGAGGGAAGGCCCGAACCAGTTGTTCCACATGCCGACCATAACGAACAGCATTATCGTTACCAGAATCGGCTTGGATAAAGGAAGAATAATTCGGGTAAAAATCCCGAACACACCCAGACCATCTACCCGTCCCGCTTCTTCCAATTCGTACGGCAATCCGGCGAAGAATGTCTTCATCAAGATGACATTGAAGGCGCTGATTGCGCCCGGAATGACAATGGCCCAGATCGTATCCCGCATATCTAATGATTTGGCAATCAGGATGTAGTTGGGAATGAGCCCGCCGCCGAAATACATCGTGAACAGCACGAACGGTATAAAAAACTTATTGAGGCGCAGCTTTTCTTTTGAAAGCGGATAGGACATGACCGCCGTCGCAGCCACCGCGATAAATGTGCCGATTACGGAATACAGAATCGTGTTCCCGTAATAACGGAAGAAGTCGGGTTTGCTTAAGATAACTTCATAGGTCTTGGTCGTAAATTCCACCGGAAAAATCGTCACCTTACCGGCATAGATCGCTGCCTCTGAGCTGAAGGACTGGGCCACGAGATAAACGAACGGATATAGGGTGAATAGGACGATCACTATCATAAATAATCCGTTTACAAGATTGAACAGGCTAAAGCTTGAGCTGCGTTTCACTTGATCTGCTCCTTTCTTACCACAAGCTGGATTTCGTAGTCCGCTTCGAGATTGTGTTGGCAGTCGTCACCAGGATCAGTCCAATAATGCCTTCGAACAATCCTACCGCCGTTGCATAGCTGAAGTTGCCGCCAGTGATCCCCATCCGGTACACATAGGTGGAGACAACGTCCGCCGTTTCATAAGTAAGCGGATTGTACAAGAGCAGGATCTTCTCGAAATTCGAGCTCATGATGCTGCCGATATCCAAAATCAAGAGCACCATGACTGTTGGCAGAATGCCGGGAATCGTGATATGCTTCGCCAAGCGCATCCGGTTGGCTCCATCCATTTTGGCCGCTTCATACAGTGACGGATCAATATTCGTCATCGCTGCCAAATAGAGAATCGTCCCCCAGCCCAGACTTTGCCACACGCCTGAGGTGACATAAATTGTTGGAAACCATCCCGGCAAAGAAATAAACGAAATCTTCTCCAGCCCCAGCGTTGCCAACAAATTGTTGAGCGGTCCCGTCAGGGAGAGAATTTCCTTAAGCATTCCCGCCACGATAACCATGGATATAAAATGGGGAAGATATGATACCGTCTGCACGAACTTTTTCCACCTGATCCGCCGTATTTCGTTCAGCAGCAAGGCGAACAGCAGGGTAAGCGGGAATTTGACCACCAGGTAGCTAACGCTTAAGGTTAGATCATTAAAGAATGCTCTCCAGAACGTCGGGTCCTTCATAAACATCTCGAAGTACGTGAATCCCACCCATTCCGTCCCCAAAATATTCGGACCGCCTCTATACTTCCGAAAGGCAATAATGTTCCCGAGCATGGGTACATACTTGAAGATAATAAAGTAGATGACAGGGAGGACCAGGAACGAATACAGCTTCCATTCTTTTTTAACGTGTACCCAAAGCGGCGTTTGATCTGCTGCCTTGATTTGCGTAGAAGCCTTGAGCTGCGTTTGAGCTGCCATTAAGGCATCACTTCCTTTCAAAAATCTCGTAATCCTCGTCATTTCAAGTGCTGACCGCGGTTCAGCCGCACCATTAATGTATCGAAACCGCCCCGGGCCATCAATGTTCATTAACATCAAATGATGTACGATAACAAGGAAAAGACGGGTGACATCTTGAAACGGATGAACCTTTTCGCGAGTGTTATTGAATCGTCTTGTATTTTCCAGGCGTGATGCCTTCATATTTCTTGAATACGCGAATAAACGCATGGCTGCTGGAGAATCCGACCCTGGCTCCCGTCTCATCAATACTGACTCCTTCTAATAAAAGCACCTTGGCTGCCTGTACCCGGGTATGGCTAATATAGTCATGCAGCCCCCCTTGCCCCGTCTGCTCGCTGAACAATCGGGATACGTACTGTGGCGTCAATCGAAATACGTCTCCTATTTGTGACACGCTTAGGTTCTTGTCGCTGTAGTTCTCCTTCACGAACTCAATAACGCTCTCCCCAATCCCGGCGTTCGTCTGTGTGCTGACCCTGCTGCGGAGCACGCTGCACACCCGCTCGAATATGTCCGCGAGCTCCTGCTGAAATTCCATCTTCGTGGAGCAGGACAGCAGCCGCTTGAGCGGACGCCATTCATCCCATGCAATACCGGCCTGCTCTTGGTCAGGAATCGTCTTGAGCAGCGTCGTGGCTATATCCAGCAGAACACACTTCACGATTTCATGTGACATTTCCCGCTGGAACGCTTGTTGTATAACATCGTCGATCATTTGCTTCGCTTTGCCGAATTCGTCGGCTTTCAAGAAGTTTATCAGGATCAACTGGTCGTTCACATTGAAGAAATAACTGCTCCCGCCCGGCTTGATGTTCCCATACCAGATCAGCATCCTTTCCCCCAGCACAATACGGTATTCCTGAGTCTCCAGAGCTTGAAGAAATGCCTGATGTATGCCGCCGAGGCCGGTTTGCAGCTCACTTCCTACTGTTGTGAAACGAAGCTTATACCGCTCCTTGATGAATTCGTATGCCCGTGCCAGATCATCCTCTATATCGTCCTTCCACCGCTCCGCGTGATCCGGGTGGACATTCACAACTGCCGCAAGCATGCCATCCACATCCGTAAAATGAATCGTCAAGTGGTCACCGACCGAATCCGCAACAATATTGGAGACAATAAACTGCGACAAGACCAGATCCTTCAATTCTCCCTCGTCGCTGTCGATATATAACAGCAACACCGCGAAGCGCTCACTTGTCCATGACAGATTGTGCACCTTCGCCAGCTCCTTAAGCGGGACATTGCGGTCAGCCTGGCCTTTCAATAATCTTCCCAGATAATAATCCTGCAGGAGCCGAAGCTGCTGATCATGCTTATTGTTCATGTCGTCCCGCTCACGGATGGTCTCAAGCACACTTCTCCGAATGAACGTATACTCGTCCATGTAGGTTCCGTTTCTCTGCACCTTGCTCCGGGAAAAGACGCTAACCAATTCTTTGATCGGATCGTAGTTTTTACGGGCGAAATAATAAATGACTGCACCGCCAAATGCAAAGCATACCAGCAGTCCGAATAAGTTCAAATTCCGGATAGCCCGGACCCGCTCCCAAAATACGTCGGTCGGAAATACACTGATGTACTTCCACCCCGTCGTATCAGACGATTCAATCGTAATCATCGACCTCTCCTTCTGGAATGTGCCGGTAAAGGTGCCGGTCCCGCGGTCATTCCACTCCTGATGCAGTGTTGAGGCTGCCGTCAGTTTGCCGGAGTTTTGAATCAGAATTTGATTATTTGTATCCATAATGAATACTTGTCCCCGCTCCACCCAATCAATGTTTGCCAGCATGGTCATAATCTTCTCTACATCGAGTGTAATAATGAGCGTACCCGCCGATTCTTTCGCCATTTGCGTCGGCAGCGACCGGATATAGGCAGGCGTATAGGCAATCTTCCCTTGATTCTCAACCGGAAGCATCATATAATCCCCCGACTGATTCCGGTTGATTACCTCCAGCCAATCCTCGTAAGCGAATGTTTCTGTCTGAAGCTTGATCTCGTAAAAATCCCGTTCATTTAAATACGTTTCACTTGAGAGAACCGCCTGCAGGGGCTTAGAATAGATGTAAATGCCTTGAATAAAATCGTTCGCGGACAACAATTTATTAAGCTCCTGCTTCATTTCATAAATGTTGTAAGCGTTTACCTTTTTGGATGAAGCCAAAAGTTTACGAACATCCGAATGAACCGATAGCTGTGTAGCCAGACTTTCTGTCTGAAGCAGCTCGCCGTCCACGATATACCTCACCTGCTGAAGCATGGCGCTGCTCGCCAGTTCGATCTCACGCTTCACAATCCCTCTTGTCTGCCCGTATATAATGAAACTAAGAATGACAGGGATACTTAAAATCACAGCATATGATACAATCAAGCGAAAAGCCACACTCCGCGTGAAGTTCCCCCTTACCAATTTCACTTCTAGTCCCCCTACATCGTGTTTTTTTGTACATTTGTCATCATAACACGGACTATATAGGGGGTTCATATGTACACTTTGAACTTGAATGTACAGTTTGTGCAATCTTTGGAAATTACTCAGACACCGATAACCGCGACTGGAATGCCGAATTAACCGATGAACAACAAGGTTATGTGTATCACGCCGAGGCTTATATTGGGGAACAGCGGATGATGCTCTCCGATGAAATAGAGCTTGATCCCGCTGCAAGTGGCGGCTCATGACTGAACAGACGGAGAAATGAACGCAGATAAAATAAAGACGCTCTAGGGAAGCGGTCCCCAAAGCGTCTTTTGGCTTAAATCCTATCTACTCTTCCCAAATAATATCGCCATACACTAACCCTCTTGTCCCGGTTGCCACGTAAATCCGTCCGAACACTCTCGGGTCGCCTGTTATGGAGCGGATGTCACCATATTGATGGTTGTCGTCATTAATCCGCTTCCAGCTAACGCCTTCATCATGGGAACGATAGAAACCATACTCTCCTTGGATCGTTCCGCTGGTGAACAGCGTTGGGATGTCGCTTCCTTCACTGGGCTTGCCAAGACCGATTCTCTTGATAAAGTCACCTGCCTGCGAAACCCGCTGCCCGGAAAAGACATGCTGCGCACGATCATAGGCCACCCGCCAAAGCCCGTACTGCTGCATAGCCATCCAGATTACACCCTCATTGCCCGACTCGACCCGAATCTCGTAATGCTGCTCACTATCGATCCCGGCAAGATCAAGCTCAGGAAATCCATCCGGCGCTTGCAGTTGATGAAAGCTTTTGCCCTTGTCGAGACTGACATAGAATCCCTTGCCATTGGCATTGTCACTAAAACCATAGAAAAGTTCCGGATGGACACGATCAGACATGACCTTAAATGGCAGCGAATCTCCGTCAAGCAGGTTCCCTTCACCATCATATACTTGAGACTTATTCCAGGTCTCTCCAAGGTTATGCGTATAGACCAGTCTGGATGCATACACCGGAAGTCCCAGCACCCAGAGAATTGCCTCTCCGTCGGCAGATATGGCAGTCCATCCCGAGGTTACATTCGGTGTCTGCAAGAAACGGACCCAATCATCCACAGCCTCGCCAAGGCCAACAGGATTGCTTAATTGCTCCCATGTGCGGCCTTGATCCCTCGACAGGATCAGCCCTCCTTTGGTCTTCCCTTTCCAGTTCCCCCGGGGTGTTGTCACTAACAGATTTGGATTGCTGTCGGGATAATCCGCGTTCATAGCCGTGATCCATCTGTCCTGGTTGTGGTTGGCAAAGGTATTCTCCGCAGGCTGATCCAGATCGGTAAATACAAAGCCGCCATAATCGCCAATGATATCAATCAATTGAACATCACCAGCCGGTGGAGAGTATATGTTCAAGTGAACGGTTTCTTCGACGCCTGTATTGCAGCAAGCCCAAGTCACTGTCTTATCTTGATCCGCCCCGGTCAAATCCATCGTCATGAAGATGCCGGCACCGGTATTAAAGAGCGCCATATCGCTGTTGAACGGATTGATTTTCACATCTGCCATCCAGTGGATCAGGGAGTCATTGCCGTTGTATTCAGGTCTCTGGTAAGACACATTAAAATCAATTTTCCCGATGTTCAGCCCCGACATGATCGGCTTCCACGTCAATCCATCATCGGTTGAACGGTAAATCGTGTCCGGTGAGGCCGTGATCGTCGAGCAGATCAGGGTACCTGGAATTTGTGAATCTGCACAGATTCCGCTAATTCCATAGCCCAGCTTGCGCTCCGGTGCTTCCGGGTCATGGAAATGAGGCTCCACGATGTTAGGAGGCGTAACCTCCAGAGCTTCTACGACAGCTCCATTGCTATCCAGCTCGTAGCGGACAAGAGCTCCGTCATAACATTTTCCCGTATCGCAGCCGTAGCTGTTCCAATTCGACCATCCAATGTTATATGCGGCGTAGGATACAAATAAATATTTCCCGCTAAAAGCAGCCCGTTGTCCCACATAGCCGGGATAATCCGTAGACCCGCCGGTAACCGGTGACGGTTCTCCCGCTAAAGGCTGGAAGGTGATCCCAGCATCATGGCTGATATATACGCTCTGCCCGCGAACGTTATCCCCTGGAGAGCCTTGCTGGCCGCTGGTAGCCACGATAATCCGCTTGGAGGCACTGCCACTAACACCGCTGGTAGAATCAATTTCTACAAAAGCGATGTTGGTTTCCGGGTCTTTCCCCGGAGAAGCTACCGCAAGCCTGGTCCAGGTTGCGCACCGGTCAACAGTCTTCCATAAGCCGTCTTCCATCGTGCCCATATACAGAATATTCGAGTCATTTGGATCTACAACCAACCGCTCCCCCGTGGAACGGCCAGGTGCATTTCCATGAATCGTCGCCGTATTGCCTTGTTCGTCAATAACAGGGGGGTCGAAATACACCCAATGTGCACCGTAGTCCTCGGAAAAGGCAATTTTATGCGTAGGATACAGCCCTACCATGACATAAATATAGCTTGGCTGTTGCCGGTCCAGCGCTATGGCAAGAGGGTAGGTCTCCCACATATTCGGATCGGTTGCATGATCAACTAGCGATACCCAGGATTTATTCTGGAAATCGAACCGGTACGTGCCGCCGATATCCGTCCGGCAATATAAAATATCCGGGACCGCAGGATGAAAAACAAATCCGGTAACAAATCCGCCTCCCGGCACGGATATGGATTTATAGCTGTATTTTCCACTTTCCTTAATCATTCCTATATCTCCTTTCAACACCAGCGCCGCTATTCATAAATAGGAAGGCTCTTATCCGCTCTGATGAACAGCGGAATCTCATGAATGGGTGCATCGATGGTAACCGTCTGGCCGCCTTGCAGGACCTCATTCGTTTTGGCATTTTTCCAGCTTTGGTTCTTGGGAAGGTATACTTCCCGGCTCCGCTGGCCCAATTCGAAGATGGGAGCTACGAGAATATCCGGGCCGAACATATACTGGGAATCCACAGTCCAGCACGCCGCATCTTCAGGGAATTCGTAGAACATCGTGCGCATAACCGGCGAGCCTTTTTCATGGGCCACAGCCATGCACTCTCTAATGTAAGGGCGTAGTCTCTCGCGCATCAGGATATAATCCTTCATGATTTCATAATTCTCTTCACCATAGCTCCAGATCTCATTATCGCTGCCGGTCATCATCTGGCCTACCCCGTCAATAACGGCCTGCTCGGGTTCAATGTGCGGAACGCGTTCGCCATGCAGACGGAATACGGGAGTAAATACGCCAAAAGCAAACCAGCGCACCAGCAGCTCCTGAAAGCCGGGGTCTTCAACATGTCCGCCCAGGAATCCCCCGATATCCGTTGTCCACCAAGGAATCCCGGCGATTCCCATATTGAGTCCAATCTGTAGTTGCTCCCTCATGGCTCTGAAGGTAGAGGAAATGTCCCCCGACCAGATTAGCGCCCCGTATCGCTGGGCTCCTGCCCAAGCAGAGCGCACCAGATTGCAGACTCCCTCCTGCCCTTCCGCCGTCATTCCATCATAATAACCTTTGGCATACATCAGAGGGTAGATGTTCGTACACTGCAGCGCCGGGCCCTGGTAATACCGGTAGAGATCGAAGTCGTAAGGGCCGTACTCCGGCTCCGCTTCGTCAAGCCAGAATAAGCGGACTCCCTTGTCATAGTAATTCTTTTTGCACACCTGCCAGACATAATCTCTTGCCCCGGGATGCGTAGCGTCAAAAAACACCGTCTCCCCCATCCAGTTCATATTAATGTTCATGCCTCTATCGGCTGAGATTAAATATCCCTCGCCGGACATCGGGCCATAGTTCTCTGAACGGCTGTCAATGGTCGGCCATACCGACACCATCAGCTCGATATCCATTTCCTTCAATTCAGCAATCATAGCGTCAGGGTCCGGCCAGTCTCTCGGTTCAAACTTGAAATCGCCTTGTTTGGTCCAGTGAAAGAAATCCACCACAATGACGTCAAGCGGAAGCCCGCGCCGTTTATATTCTCTGGCTACGTTAAGCAGTTCTTCTTGAGAGCGGTAGCGAAGCTTGCACTGCCAAAATCCCAAGCCGTATTCAGGCATCATCGGCGCTTTCCCTACAGCATTTGCATATTGCTCTTCGATTTGTGCAGGTGTTGCCCCGGCGGTAATGAAATAATCCAGCTTCTTCGTACTCTCAGCCACCCACTCCGTACGGTTTGTACCAAAAGTGACCGTTCCAATTGCCGGATTGTTCCATAAGAGCCCATACCCGCGGCTGGACAGCATAAACGGAACGCTGGCTTGGGAATTGCGGTGGGCCAGCTCCAGCGTTGCCCCCTTTTTATTCAGCACCTTCTCCTGGTATTGGCCAAGCCCGAAAATCTGCTCATCCTCAAACGCTTCGAAGCGTAAGGTCAGCCTGTAATCGCTTGTGCCGGTAAGCGGCTTCAGCTCTCTTCCTTCAATGCGCAGCGGAGCACAGTACCGGTCAATCCGGTTCCGGTCACGCCAATATTCTTCCGTAAGCAATTGTCCGTCACTGTTCTTAAAAGAAAGCCAGCCTTCCGCGTTAAAGGAAGCAATGATTTCGCCATTTTGAATGGAAGCGATTTCACTTTTGACTGTACGCTTGGCTTTTTCCGCCTCTGGTATCCACGGCTCGATCAGCTCGATCTCATCCAGGGTGATAACAGGCGAAGTTGCAGCGGGCGTGTCCAATAGTGCCCAATCATTCGGGTCCATCGTGGCTTCTTTGGACATCCGGACGCGCAGGGAATTCTCGCCCCACGGTTCGATCCATATAGTCTCTACACCCGATTTTCCGATCAAACGATTTCCAATTCTGCTGAATTTCATTATGCTCCTCCTTCTAACATACAAAATTTGGTGCTATAGTTGTATTATATTCATTGTTTTCCCTCAATTCTTTAAGTAAATTGCTGATGATTAACACAATATTCCGATCATCGAAATCAAGAGGAGATAGTATGAAGCCCAAAATGTTCTTGAAAGAAAAAACCGTTCACGGGACGGCCCTTCTTCCGGTTGCGATTCATCATTTAAGCTATCCTCCGAACGCAGGCAGCTTCTTTTTCCTGCACTGGCATTACGAATTTGAGTTTCTAGTAGTTCTCCAGGGCGCAATCGTATATACCATTGAGGATGAAGAATATTGTGTTATGGCAGGAGAAGGGCTGTTTGTTCCCTCAAATCAGCTTCACGCAGCCAGATCCTATGATGGGATGCCTTGCGAAGCCTGCGTTGTAGTGTTTCATCCGAACCTGTTCAGCGATAACAAGCAGGGATCAGCCTACTCCAAATTTGTATATCCGCTCCTGAAGGGCGATATCGAATTCAAAAAGATACTTAAAAACGATGAACCTTGGCAGCAAACGGTGATCGAACGCATGAAAGAAATCGACTCCTTGCAGGATTACGGCCTACATGACATCGAGTTGCTGCTCAAAAGCAAGCTGTATGAAATCTGGCATCACTGCTACCAGAATGCGGTACCCGCCGCCGCCCACTCAAGAGACAGCAAAAACTATAAATTAGAGCGATTGCAGCCCGTCCTCACGTATATTCAGGCCAATTATAAAGAGGAGATTTCGTTAAAGGATTTGGCCGGCATCCTTCCGATGAGCGAGGGGCAATTCTGCCATGCGTTTAAGGAAGTGATGAACCTGCCGCCCATTGCCTATGTCATACGCTACAGGCTTTTGCAGAGCTGTGCACTGCTCATGGAGACGGATTGTAAGATTGCCGATATTGCGAAAAGCGTCGGTTTTAATAACATCAGCTATTTCAACAGGGAATTCTTCAAAGCCATCGGATGCTCACCGAGCAAATACCGGAGGGAAGGCATTTAATCGAAAAAGCAACCACACGTTGTCATGTGACTGCTTTCGGTTTATCGCCTTTCAATCATCCCCAGGTAGCGGTCAAGCTGCTCCTCCTCCAGGGATTCCCCAGACACCTTGGGCATCTTTGCCACGCGCTCTCCGGAACGCCCAGCTTCGATAGAGTGGAAAATCCCATTGTGCCCGGCTGGTGTGCGGATTGGCCCAATAATGTGGAAACCTCCGGGGATTTTGATTGGAGTACAGTTTTTAACTTCTAGCTTTTTAATACTACAAAGAAGGTAATAAAATGATGAAACAGGAATTAAAAATTGAGGGCATACCGGCAATTGTATGGGGTGAGGAATCAGATAAACTATTTATTGCTATCCACGGGAATATGTCCAACAAGGCAGATGATGCGATTGTTATATTTGCCGAAGAAGCCTCCGCACGGGGGTATCAGGTCATTAGCTTTGATTTACCTGAGCACGGTGACCGCAAAGAAGAGGCCTATGCTTGTAAAGTCCAGAATTGTGTTCATGATCTCGAAGTAATCATGCGTTACGCACACATGCAATCGAATGACATCAGTATCTTTGCTTGCAGTATGGGGGCATATTTCAGCTTGCTTGCTTACAACAAGTTCCGGCTTAAGCAGTCTTTGTTCCTCTCTCCAGTTCTGGATATGGGACGAATTATCAATAATATGATGACATGGTTCAATGTTAGTGAAGAGAAATTGCAGGCTGAACAGGAAGTTCCCACGCCCATCGGACAAACACTTTATTGGGATTATTACTGCTATGTTAAATCCCATCCGATTAATACATGGGATAGTCCAACTGCAATTCTATATGGCTCAGACGATACCCTGTGCGAGTTTGACGTAGTCTCTGCTTTTACAGACCGGTTCCACTGTGAACTGAGCGTGATGGAGCATGGCGAGCATTATTTCCACACCGAAGAGCATCTGCAATTTTTCAGGGAGTGGCTGCAAGAGCATATCATCTCAAAATAAGCATAACGGGAAGCCGTGAGACTCTTACTCACGGCTTCCCGTTCTTATTATCCAGGGGATGCTCCCGGCAGCTGCGAGCCAAAACTCGGCATAAGGGTCGCCCATACTGGCTCTGCACTGTGAAACTCTTTTGACAAAATACACTATACCTAACTATAATGTACTTATACGATAAGTACACTAAAATACAATGCAAAGGAGGGGTCGTGTGGAAATCATCATCAGCAGTAATACGAGCAAGCCGATTTATGAACAGATCACCTCACAGATTAAGGCGATGATTATGGGCGGAGAATTACAGACAGGCGACCCGCTTCCGTCCATGCGTGCGCTCGCCAAGTCCATTCATGTCAGTGTCATTACCGTACAAAAGGCCTACGAGGATTTGCAGCGGGATGGCTTTATTGAAACGACGGTTGGGCGGGGCAGCTTTGTATCGACGCAGAACAAGGATTTTTTCCAGGAAGAACAACAGCGGAGAGCAGAAGGACATTTACAGGAAGCCGCAGACATTGCGCGTACCAGCGGTATACCCCTTAGCAAGCTGGTCGAGCTTTTGACTATGTTTTACCAAGAGGAGGAATAACGATGGAACCTATTTTGCAGGTGGAGAATCTCACCAAACAATATCCTGATTTCAAGCTGGACCAGGTTTCCTTTTCTATCCCGAGAGGCACGATTATGGGGCTGATTGGCGAGAATGGCGCCGGGAAAAGCACCACGATTAACGCCATTCTTGATCTCATCCGAAAGGATGCGGGAACCGTCACATTCTGGGGGCAGGAGCTGTCCGCTACTCCCAAGCAAATGAAAGAGGACATAGGTGTTGTGTTCGACGGCATCAATTTCTATGAGACCCTCACCCCGGCCAAGGTTGGCACAATTTCGGCGGCCGCCTATACGCAGTGGAACGCTGCCGTTTACAACGGTTATTTAGCAAAGTTCCAGCTCGCTTCCGACAAGGAAATCAAAACATTTTCCAAAGGCATGAAGATGAAGCTTTGTATTGCTGTAGCCCTCTCCCATAAACCAAAGCTATTGATTCTGGACGAAGCGACCAGCGGACTTGATCCTATCATGCGTGACGACATGCTGGATGTTTTTCTGGATTTTATTCAGGACGAAAATCACTCTATCCTAATGTCTTCCCACATCACAACGGATTTGGAGAAAGTGGCTGATAACATCACCTTCATTCATGAAGGGAAAGTTCTGTTCTGCAAGGCAAAGGATGAGCTGCGTTACAACTACGGCATTATTCGCTGCGGGGCAGCGCTGTTTGAGGCGATTGACAAATCGGAGATTCTTGCTTACCGGAAATTGGACTATCAGTGGGACGTGCTGGTTGCTGATAAGGAAAAAGCGCGCCGCAAGTATAAGACTGCAGTAGTGGATAACGCTTCTATCGACGATATTCTTCTTCTCTATGTAAAGGGAGAACAGGTACAATGAAAAGCTTGATTATAAAAGATTTGTACAACATCGGGCACAACGCAAAATCCATGATTTTTATGCTGTTGGTTTTTGCCTTCATTTTTATCCCTTTCAGCGGACCGGAAGGCTATATTATCGCGAGTGGAATTCTATGCAGCATGATGATCATGACTACGTTTAGCTTTGATGACAACTCCAAGTGGACGAAATATGCAATGGTTACCCCAGTTACCAAAAAAGAATTGGTCGCCAGCAAATTTATCGTTCTGCTGATTTTCTCGGTGATCGGAGTTGTCATCGGCCTAGTGATTGGTTTCATCGGCGGCATCATCGTCCACAAAGTTGACTTCAGCGATATAAGCAACATCCTCACTCTGCCGGTTGTCGCTGTGGTTGGTTTGGTGATCGCTGAAATCTTAGGAAGTATGGCCATCCCGCTCTTATTTAAATTCGGTACAGAAAAAGCCCGCACGTTATCACTTGTGTCCTTCATAGTTCCCGCTTTGATTTGCTTTGGTGTCTATGAGCTTTTGATCTTATTAGGTGTTTCTTTTACAGATCGGTTCACATTTATCCTGCTGTGCTGCTCTCCGCTGATAGCGCTGGTGTGGAACTTGGTGATGTACAAAATCAGCTATGTGATTTTCTCGAAGAAGGAGCTTTTGTATTAATTCATTAATTTATAAAAATATTCAGATTTGCGAGTCTCATAGAGCTTATACCAAGCCTCTAATGTTTTTGGCGTAAACACATCCAAAGCCTTCAAGACATGTGCAGCAAATTCCAATGGAGCTATCCCCGAAGCAGTAATTAATTGTCCATCAGTAACAGCAGGCTCATTTATGTAATACTGTTCACCTTTATAACCGGAGCACACCATTTTGAGGTATCCCAGGTCATTGCTTGTATGCCTTCTTGAGTCCAGCAGTCCACGCTGAGCAAGCCCTATTGTGGCGCCGCATATCGCTGCTACAACAATGTTCTCCTGAATACACTGCTTTGCTGTATTAATTATTGGTTCGTGGATGGTTTCCATCCATGTATCTCCACCCGGTAAAATCAACGCATCCGCGCTCTCCATGCTGCACTCATCCAGTTTGAGGTCAGGCAGTATTTTCAATCCGCCCATTGTAGTTACAGGAGTCTTTTCAATTCCTATGGTAACTATTTTGGACGGGGCCAATCCCTTCTTATAATATCTTCCTGAGTTTAGTTCAGCAGTCAAATAACCGATCTCCCAATCTGCCATCGTATCAAATACATAAAGATATACTGTGTTGTTCATCGTAAATTCTCCTTAATGATTAATGTTTATCACCATAATAAAACAGCTTCACTGACATCTACTGTCAGTGAAGCTGTTTTCATTGAAAATATTCCATTCATTTCGGATAAAATGGATACCACCAGACCCCGGCCTCTTCCCGAATGACTTGTTCGGATGCCCCGCAATCATAAATCGTCTTAGCATCTAACATCCCGTTCATCCTGGGCCTTAAGCGGCACAACTCCAGTATGTAAAAAAATTCAGTATGTAAGAGTATTATTTCTTTTTCTTGGAAGGTCTCCATTTGTAGCCGCAGCTCATACAACCGTTGACAATCTCACTTCTCCCAGCTAATCCCACTAAAATGCTTACGGGTAGTGCTAGAAAAAATGAAATCCCTCCTAAAACAGCGAATATTTGGAGAATTGAACTGGCACTATCGCTTACACTGTACATAAGGGCAAGGCTAGTCAATCCAACAGCCAATATGCCAATAAAAATCATAATACCAAGCGTTTTGAACATATTGGCGAAACTGTAGCCTCTTTTGTTAGCTACTACTTGCTGTGACTTACATTTGCGGCAAACAACCACATTGACATTCTTTGCAGTGTTCACTTGGCCTCCCATTCCCCCTGCTTGACTGACAGTTCTGTTTGCTTGGGGACTAGCTGCCCTAGTTTGACCGCTGCCAGTCCTGTTGGCTTGGGCGGACGCAGACCTATTAGCCTGATTGGATGTAGTTCTAGAATCACGTTGCACTTTTTTGGTTCCCTCCTGATTAATCTATATATAGGTATGTAGAACTATTCGACAAAGTTTTCCAAAATCCTCCTTACAATCTTTATATTGTTGCTCGCACCTTATCTCCTTATAAAAATTCAATGCCATCTGCGGCCGTTCACCAACAGAATATAGAAGCCGTTAGCATGCCGGATACTGTTCATGAAGTAGCACTTCACGATAAGCTCTTGCTGCATTCAATTCAAATCTTAACGGGATGTCTAAGAATAATGACCCATACCTTGCTTCCTCCCAATCAATGAAAAAAACCTCTTCATTATTGTGGACCAATACATTCCCGGGATTAAGATCATTATGTATTAACGTGTGTGTGCTTTCATCGTTCAGTACCACTTCAATGTCATTAGCTATACTGCTAGATACAGCTTCCACTTCAGGAATATACTGACCGAAAGCTTCAATAAACTGTTCATTCTTTTTGGCTTCTTCCCATACAGTTCTCCATCGCCCGTAAAGCATTTTTTCGATATGGTCACGATCAGCTATGGGAAGCCACGACAATTCCTCTTTTAATCCGTGATTAGTTTTATGGATATAAGCCAAGGCCTGCACCTCCTTTTTTTGAAGCATCTCGAACTCAAGGCTTTGGTAATGGGTCTTATAATCCACATCCTGAATACATATAAGGGCTCGATCTTCTGAACCAATGTCATGTGCTGTACTAAAGGGTACTTTTGCTGACTGCAAATATAATCTATGGAGTATTCTTCTTTCAGTTGTATTCGCCATCTTCGTGATAAATGAAACGTATTCTTGTATGCCCTGGTCATCAATGAGAACCTTATGCCGAGACAAGCCGACAGCTTGGTACCCCATATTTAATGGGGTGCTCTCTACTTCAAGTACCATTGCCGTTTTTGAAATGAATTGGTTCGTCTTCTCCTGGATCAGCTCTACAATTTCGTTAGTTTCGAGGTTCATGCCTACCTCCTAGTTATAGTGGTGATTTTTTGAAGAGAGCCTTTAATAACGGCGGAGTAACTATGGTTGTCAGTATGACAACTATAATCACCGAAGTAAAATATTTTTGACTTAATAAGCCCGACTCTAAACCAATAGCCGCTATGATCAATGCAACTTCCCCGCGTGAAACCATACCCGCTCCAATAACAATAGAGGAACGCCAGTTGAAGCCAGTTACCTTGGCCCCGAGCCCTGCTCCCAACCATTTGGACAGAATAGCTACCATTGCTAATCCAATTATGATTAGTATTTGGGACATGAATCCTTCAAAAGACACTGATAGTCCGATACTTACAAAAAACACGGGCACAAAAATGGCATATGCGATGGGCTCAAGTTTTTGTTCGACTTCTTCTTTGAACTCCGTCCTGGAGATGGCAATACCTGCAGCAAATGCGCCAATAATTCCTGCCACTCCGAAATATTCCGCCATGTAAGAAAAAGACAAGCAAATGACAATCCCTATACTGATGACTGCTTCCGTAATTCTAAGCGGGGCAAGCTTACGCATAACCCACGGTACGACCTTCCAGCCCATGCCAATGACCAGTGCAAAGAATATTACCTTCTTTAACAACACCAAGCCCAGGTTAATCTCTTCAGTTGATACAAAACTCATAAATACCGCCAAAGCTACAACAACAAGAATATCATCGACCAGAGCCGCCCCTAGAACGGTTGTGCTCTCACGGCTTTTTAGTGTACCCAGCTCCTTAAATGTCTGAACAGAGATGCTTACAGAGGTAGCCGACAGTAATAATCCGAGAAATATCGCGTGGGAGCTCTCCAAGCCAATGATGATTCCAGTCATGTACCCGAGGCCGAGAGGAAACAAGATACCTCCAACAGCTACTGCTACAGACGAATTACGGTTGTTGTTTAATTCCTTAATATCTGTCTCCAAGCCTGCAAAGAACATCAACAATAGAACGCCGATATTACTAAAAGTAGAAATTAACTCAGACGGCTGAACCCAGCCGAGTATGGCAGGACCGATTACAACGCCAATAATCAGCTTCCCAAGTACCGAGGGTTGCCCTAACCGTACTGCAAGATCACCTGCAAGCTTAGTGCTTAGGATGATAACCAACAATTGTAAATAGAATTCCATTTTACTTCAGCCTCCTCCCGCATGACCATAAAAACGCAGAAAGGAGCCTGCTTTGAGCAGACTCCACCGGTTCACGCAAGTATTTATTCACGTCCGTACTATACCACAATGATTGTAATTTGCCCATTATTCAGCATCAAGCTTTTTCACACGAATTCAAATGTTATCGTACTGGTATAACTTTGCTGCAGCAGGTAATCCGAACGGTGCCGATCAATTTTTCGGATGATTATGAAGCCTCTATGAAGATGGCATGCTGGAGCCACGGATGACTTCATCTGCCGTTGGTAAGCCTTCTTACTCTGTTACTGTATATTGGCTCACATTCATGGTATTATACTGTACATTTAAATAGTAGCTAACTCCGGGAGTTGCCAAATATAAATTCAGAGAAGCTTGTTCGTAGGGACCAGACTCTGCCTTGAACCTTCCTTCACTGTCTAAAGTTACAGTCAAGTCTTCGATCTGTTTAGGATTCTTCCCCCCTGTTTGCACACGCACCTTGAGAGCTTGACCAGCGAATTGGGTGAACTTCCCCTCAACAGTGAGCGTATGATCCTCGTGGAATTCCGCAAAGAACGAATGATCTTTGAACGAATCGGGCTTAACATACAATACCTTTGGCGGAAGCTCTGGCAAGGTTGAATTTGGTGTAACACTGATCGGCCGTCCCCGCAATTCTGTAAGCTTAGGCCGCAAATACTGAAGGATCTGCGCAGCCTCTGCACGGGTAATCCCTTTTCCCCCCTGATAACCTATTAATGACAGCTCTGTTACGCCCCGCACATAATCCTTTCCAAGCACGAAGTTCACAGCGTCGTAGTTTTTGAAATTCAGCCCGTCTGCCGCAGCTATGATCTCAGCGATCTTCAGCCGGGTAATTTGACTATCCCTTGCGGACAGATTGGATATACCATTAAGCGGGAAATTACGGTCCTTGGCGATAAGGTAAGCGGCATCTGACCAAATCTTCATTTTGGCTGGCTGATAAGCTTCAATATGAACATTATATGCTTTCAGGAGCATGGTCCAGAATTCTGCTTCGCTTACGGCTGCATCAGGCTTGAAGAGACCTTTTCCCGCTTCGGTCATAACGCCTGCTTTGAGGGCCCATTCAATGGCTGGTACCGCCTTGTTCCCCGCAATATCCGTCAGCTTGCTTGGGTCAGCAGCAGGGTAGACCTTTGATTTTAATTTGGGATACACTTTCACTTTGAGCTGTGAAGATAGGGTACCTGAAGATGCGGTAATAATGTAATCCCCTGATTTAATACCCGATATAGCTCCGGTGGAAGACACGCTTAGACCATTGATCTTGTTACTGGAATACTTAACCGCATCGCCCAACAGCAGATCCGTTGTTCCATCATCATATTTGCCTTCCGTTTGAAGCTGCAATCGCCCGCCTTCATTAATCACGATTTCTTTATAAGTGGGAATCAGTTGTGTCAGCAGATGCCCTTTACCGGTGGTAAAAGACCATACCTTCGTCCGGGTATCCAAAGCGCCGTCTACTTGATATTCCAGGGATACGGTGTATTGGTGATAACCCTTTAATATGGACTTGGGATAGATGAAAAGAGTATTCTCGTTTTTAAATTCTTCATGATAAGGAATCTCCGTTCCTTTGTCATCGGTAATCACCGCTTTATGCGAGACCATATCCCTATCTGTAGCCGCAGATATAATATAACCTGAGTAATCAACATCAAATTGCTCAAGTGGATTCGGCATTTCATTTCCATAGAACCCGACAGGTACATCTGTCTGCTGATCGTAAGGGTACACGGAGATGCCTCCACCTACAGACTGTGTCATTCCAGGACCTCCGGCATCCAGGACGGCCGTTCCGTGAACCAGGCCAATTCCAATCTCTGTATAACTGGGGTCCAGTATAATGTCACGGTGATAGGCTGTATCGAGCCAACCTTGAATAGCTGCTTTACTGCTTTTTTGCTGGAAGTGCATCACCTCTCCCGCTGCATACCCTTGTGATCTCGGCACCCAACCCGCCGCCTTCATCCGGTCCATTACCGACCGGCCAGTATAGCCGGGTTTTCCCGATATTTCGGAGTGAGCACTCAGGCCTGGAAGATCCGCTTGATTGGCATTGTAAAATTCAGCATGCGAGATTGCCGCCTTGGTAATCGCCGCATTCAGTTGAACGGGCGGAATGCCGGCCCGGGTTCTCACCTCGTTGAGGAATTGCAGACCTTCCAACTGATCTGTGGTGTACCCGGTCCCCTCACTGGCTGAATCTGCTGCGACTAAATTGCCTGTTGCACCAAATAACCCTGTACTTACAACTCCAAATAGCAGTACGAAGAGGACCGAATAATGGATGAAGCGCATACGAGGACTGCCGATCGCCTGATTTCGTTCTTTTCTGACAAATAACATGATTATCCCCCTTTTTATGATTTATATATTCGACATTTTTCAATATTTTTCCTCTATATAGGCAGAGCTTACTATTCGTAGGGCGAATAACGCAAAAAGAGCCTGCTCTACGCAGACTCCACCGGTTCATGCAAGTATTAATCCATGATCAAATATACAAACAGATCAGCTATTTTAACCTCAATATCAAACCCTCAGCGAGCCACGGAAGCCCCTGGCGCCATAGTAAGAATCCGCACCGTTATGATACACAAAGACTTGTCCATAACGGAAATCAGCAAAGATTGCACCGCCGAGCTTGCGGATATCGGAAGGTGTTTTTATCCAGCTTGATGTTTTCGTATCGAAGCGTCCAAGCTTCTGCAGCTCCCGGTATTGTTCTTCTGTAAGGATCTCAATGCCCATATCCTCCGACATTTGAATGGCGCTGTTTTCCGGTTTATTTTGTTTTCTGGCGTTCAGGGCTTCGCCGTCGTAACAGATGCTTCTGCGGCCTTTGGGGCTTTCTGCCGAGCAGTCATACCAAATGTATTCTCCCGTCTCTTCATCATAACCCACCACATCCGGCTCACCGCCGGTTCGTTCCATCTCATGAATGGACCATAATTTTTCATGGTTAGCTTCCAGCCTTAGCTGCACATTGGCCCATTCCAATCCCTCGTGGCGATTCATGTTTTTCTCAAAACGGGCTTGTAACACTCCCAGCAGCTCTTCTTTTTGTTCGAGTGACAACTCCCTTTTTTCATTTCCCACAACAAAACCTCCTTAATTCCTGTACCTTTACTGCCGTCTACAACGTTTCCGTACTAAGCGTGAAGCCCTCGATCACAACTTCCTCGTCAACTTCAATCATGATGCAGCGTTTCCCTTGATAATTCACCTGCTTCACATATCTTAAATCCTGGGGACTCACTGAGATGGTAGCCACCTTCGTATCTATCTTGATTGATTTGGTAGTATATTTCGGGATAACGCTGCTCGCCTTCATTTCGTAGTACTTATCGTCGATGACCGTTTCGAAAGCCAGCTCCACCTTTTCAGCCGTCACGTTCTCTACACCGCTTGCTGCCAGAACGCGTTCCACATCTTTGTAATCCAGTCTAGGAGGTTCTTCCTCCCCTTCGCCACCTTCAATGACCTGCTGGATTCCCTCATACACCTGAGCGAGTGTGGTCGTATCAAGCTGTTCTCCCGCCACTTCCTTCACGATATCCTCGAAGAAGCTTCTCTCCTCCAAGGCTGTTACAGATCTTTCCGCATTCAAGACCTGCTCGATGAACAACGGGTCGGGATAATTTGATTTCCCCGTACAATATAGAACGCGGTTCACATCCGAATAGTTGTCCGTCACACTCGGATAAAAGAACCCCTGCTCCGGCGAGCTCAATTTGACAATCGGATCGACGATAATGTTGTACTTGAATTCCTTCTCCACATAATCGAACATGAGGTTTTTGCGCTGCTGTTCCGTGGAATTTACGCTGCACAGAATGAACGGATGCGCGAACATCTCGTCTTTCCCGCTCTCTTCGGTTTCTTCATTCCTGGCCTTAGTCGGCCGGTAATACTGCCCGCGAACGAAAGTGACTACCATATCCTTCTCATACTTGGTATCTACCAGCATTTTATCCACCAGCATCAGCATCAGGTCCTGCCATTCTTCAGCATCACCTGTCACCAGGCCTTGGTGAAGCATTACCCGCGACGGCTCCTCCGCTTCCTCCTGAAACTTCAACTCGAACAGCTTATGGTCGAGTTCACCGGTGAGCAGTTTTTTGAAATTGCCCATATACAGCTCCTGCTTCTCTCTGTCCACGAGGCCAAACGGCAGGCGCTCCCAATGATAGATTTCGTTAGTTTCCTTCATAATATACACGTTAAGAATATCAAACAGCTTGAGCATTTCATGGTCCAGCTTGAATTGCTTGCGAATGTGCGCGACTTCTTTCTTATTCATAATCGGTTCTGCAGCTCCTTAGAAGTGTTATGCCTTATTAGTATAAACGATAGGGGCGGAAATTGGTTAGTTCCTATCCTACCATTTACTCTGCTATTTACATATGTAATAAATTGGTATATATTGTAGGGGATAGGCATGTAAACGCCCTCACGTGGAAGGAGGATGCTCTAATTCGTTTCGAAAAGTTAATTCATTTTGAGAGGATGAGCAATCTATGAAAAAACGCAGCAGCCTAGTATTTACCTTGATCATGGGTCTATCTCTGTTGTTTGGCCTGACCGCTTGGGCTAGTCCTGCCGTCGTCAGCTATGGGGGCAGCTATCCCAATACGCTGACCGAAGGTCAAGGCTATGCTTACATTCTTCCCAACGCCAAGACGACCGGCACAAGCGTGAAAATCACGGCTTCCGCAGTAAACGCACTTCGCCTACACTACTATTGGAGCTATAACAATACAACGGTCGACCTGGGTACCGCTATCGTCAACAAAACCACTTTCTACAGCGGATCTGGCTACTACGAACCCGGTACACTGATCACTGTTGTAGAACGCGTACCAGAATCGACTACGGCATACCCTTCTGTATACTACACAATTTCTTTCAATTAATCAGTGGAAAATAATTCACACGTTGATGACCGCCCCCCGCGGTCATTTTTTATGCGCAAAAGGCTGAAGTAGTATGAAGTACAGCTTCCAGTTCATAGAAAAAAGACCGCCGACAATACCGTCGACAGTCTAAGGAAGGGAATCTGCTCTCCTATTTAACTAAGTTAAATATTAACTACCCCAATATTGCAGAGCAATCTGTTGTCCTTGGTTAATTTTCGCCCACTGTTCAGCTTCTGTTAATTCGTTGCCGCCATCACAGGATGCAAAACCGCATTGATGAGACAGCAATAACCGATCCTTGTCAATAATCTTGGATGCTTCATCCAGCATTTGAACTACACGAGCCTCATCATCAAGCGTGTTGGTCTTGGAAGACAACAAGCCAAGGACAATTTCTGTGTCAGGCTTATCTTTGAACACCGCAAGCGCCTCAAGCGAGCCTGCACGATCATCATCCCACTCCAGGAAAAAGCGGTCGTATTTCAACTGCTTTAAGAACAGATTCGCAATTTTAGCATAAGAGCCGCCGCCCATATTCCGGGAATCATAGTTACCACGGCAGTTATGCGTCCACATTTTCAAGCCTAAGCTATGACCGTAATCAATTATTGTGTTGTTGATATCAATAAATTCTGTAGCCAGAGCCTGTACTTCCTCTTGATTGATATTCTCGCCGGTATATGGAGAGTTCGGATTATCATCTGCGAAGAGCTCCCATAAGCAATCGTCGAATTGCAGGATTTGTCCCCCGGCAGCGGCGAATTCCCCGACAAAGTCCTTATAAGCCTTCACAAGACCCTCTTTAAGCTCTTGTCTGTTCTTATACACGGCCTCTGTACCGCCAATATTATCTGACCAGGATAACTCACCAAAAATATGCGAAGGCGAAGGTACGCACAGCTTGGTCTCACGTTCACCGGCAAGGGCTTGAAGCTTTTTATAGGCATGAATAAAATGATGGTTCTTCCCGCTCAATTCACCTGTAATGCGTAGTCCAATATCTTTTCTGGTCTCATATTTGGAGGCTCCATCCGTATCTCTGAAAAAATACCCATGATCCGCAATATAGCGGCTAATCCCCTGGAACCCCCAGACGAAGTCCAGATGCCACATGGATTTGGAGTACTCCCCATCCGTAAGAATGGACAACCCATTATTAATTTCCTGATCCACTACAGCCTGAATCGCATCCGCTTCACACTGCTCATACCCCTGAAAGTCCTGGTAAAAGGGATACTGGATATCATCCCGGTGTTCAATCTGCTGTTTATATTCCAATAAATTCGACGGACGCAACAGGCTGCCTACGATTTGAAATCTATTGCACATAAGAAATCCTCCTCGATCTAACTTATCTCTTGCTGGAATGCTTTGATTCTAGCATGGAGGATTATTAACTGCGTAACACTTAAAAGTAATATCTGGTTAAAGGTAAAAGCTATAATAGATATGCACCGAAAAAAAACTCCAGCGCTTCCTGAGAATAGCCGTCATCCCCCTGCCACTCTGCCATAGAGTCATAATCAGAGCTCCCGCCCCTGCGCTTCTGCGGTGTGTCACCCGGTACCAGCAATCCGGCGTAGCCCCATATTTCCATCAGCACATCCCGTTCATTCTTACTGGAAGGAACCACTTCCTTCCACCGCTTCTCCAGCATCCGTGCACTCTCATGGTCTGCACAATCCCGAACCGCTTCAAGCAACCTGGAGAGAATAGCAATATCTTCGGCGGTAACCTCGAAAGGTTCCTCTTTACTGAATAGTTCGAGATCCAACCAACAATATAAAAGCCAGTTCAGGCGAATACCGCCCCATTTGACCCGCTCGAAATTCAGCACATTCAGATCATCATTGACATAATTGCGGTCTGACATTATTCCATGAGCATTACAATCCCCGCAGCGGCTGTAATTGGGCCGGACTGAGCTCCGCTGCTCATAGGTATGCACAGGTAAACTGGAAGTCAGAGCCCAGCTCGAAAGGGCACTCCGCAAATGGACTTTTTTCGTCGACAGACTGTGCAGGAACGCGGCCGCTACCCGCTCTTTCGTGACTCTCTGATGCAGTTCATGCAGCCGTAAGACGATCTCGTCATGAGTAATAGTGATGGGATCGAACATCAGCCCTTTGCTCTTGGCATACTCAAAATCCTCGCCAACAAAAGCATTCGGACTCCCCTTCCAACCGGCTGAAGTCCAGAAGGTATTCATTAGTATTTGTTTTGCTTTTTTGTCCATGTAATCACTTCCTTCGATGATCTAATACCAGTTCCTATTCACTTGAAAGAAAAAAATTTGTTTTAAAGTATTTCTTTCTTCTGTGTGTTCCTATCGTGATAAGTAAACAACACAAAAAGAGGTCGTTCTCCCATTGCCTAGAATACGCCTCTAAATGGCCACTCATGGCCATGCTTCGGTCTTGTTATATGTTTCTTAAGATTATTATGGAGACCAATAATAGTCAAACTAAATAAGGTAGACTGCTATACTTGGCCTTCCGCATATTATTTATTCCGCCAAAAATACATTTTACAAGAACGGTTAATCTATCTTATTCTAATTTATGTATTATCCCAAAATAATCCCAGTAGGAGGAATCATGTTAAAAATAGAAACTTATGATTATATAATTAAAAACTTTGATGAATGGGAAATACCTTTTGACTATCACTGTGTCTACATATTAGAAAATGGTAAAGAAGCCTACATCGGTGAAACCAACAATTCTATCAGAAGAGCAAAGGAACATTCCAGCAACTCCCGTAAAAATAAGAATAAAAAATACCTTTTTAATAAAATGCACATCATTACTGGATTTTCAATGGAGGAAACGCCAGCAAAACATTATGAAAACCTACTAATAAAACTGATGAAGGTTGATAATAAGTTTCATATTGTAAATAGAAGTGACGGCCAGAAGCCGCATTACCAAAGAAAAAATGATTTTGAGCGGCATTTTGATAAGCTATGGCTCCAGCTTGAAGAAAAAGGGCTGGTAAAAACGAAAGAATTTAATATGATTATTAACTCCAATACATATAAGTATTCTCCTCATACTGCTCTAACCGAAGAACAACACAAAAGTTTAACAAGTATTGTTAATACCATTGATTCAGGTGAGACATTACCACATGAGCAAACCTTCAATACAAGGCCAATTCTAATAAAAGGTGACGCGGGAACCGGTAAAACTGTTGTAGCTACCTCACTATTTCATTATTTAAAAAGCAACGAGCGTTTTAGAGATAAAAAAATTGCATTGGTTTATGCAAACCCCTCTACTCGCAGTGAAATTCAAGAGGTTTTTAAAAATACAGAGGGGTTGAACAAAAAAGATGTTATCAGCCCAGTGGACGTCACCAAACAACACTACGACATTATTATTTGCGATGAAGCCCAACGACTGAGAAGAGGTAAAAATCTCGGAATGTATTATGTACACTTTAAAACAGGGAATGCCCGAATCGGATTCGATAAAACACACGATGAACTGGATTGGATTTTGGCTAATTCTAACTGCCAGATTCTATTCTATGACGGAAAACAAAGTACAAGTCCTTCCGACATAACACACGAACACTTTGAAGAAAGACTGTATGAAAGAAAGCGGGGGATTCGTCCTATAGAATTGGATGAACAATTGCGAATAAAAGCTGGCAATAGCTATGTTCCTTACATCTACGATATGTTATATCAAAAAACTATTAACAAACTTGTATTTGAAAACTACGATTTTAAACTTTTTACTTCATTTGCCGATATGGTGAGAGCTCTTGACGAAAAAGAAAAAAATTGGGGTTTATGCAGGCTTTGTTCGGGATATGCATGGGAATGGAAAGGTAAAGAAGATAACACGTTAGTAGATATCAGTATTGACGGTGTTAACATTAAATGGAACAGTCAGACAGGCGGTTGGTTAAGTAATTTGAATGCTAAAAAAGAGATGGGTAGTATCTATACATTGCCTGGACTTGATTTAAACTATGCCGGAGTTATTATTGGTCCCGATCTCGAATTTGATAAGTTGGAAAATATGATAAAGATAAATAAGAATAATTTCTTCGACAACAAAGTAAAGAATGGAATAACTGATGAAGAACTAAAATCTTACATTCTTAATACATATGCGGTTTTTCTAACTCGTGGCATCAGAGGAACATATGTCTATGTTTGTGACGATAACCTAAGAGAGTACTTGAAGAAGTATATCCCTGTTTCCTAACTTTAATTCGTATAAAGACATCTTTTATGAGAATATGAGTACCATCACGAAAGATGGAGAAGTCCACTTTCTTGGGGTCTGTCAATAATTTTGTGTAAACTCTTTTAAGCATAGATTCCCCCGAGGGGGAATTTGCGATCTAACGCAAGTGTTGACCGACCCGATCGGGGAAAAAGACCGACAGCTGGAGCAGCATTTGTCCCCAGTTTTGGACTCGTCCAGTCCATTTTCGAGTGACATCGACGGTGGCCAGATAGAGCATTTTTAGCAGAGCTTCATCGGTAGGAAAGATGCTCTTTCCTTTGGTTACTTTACGAAGCTGACGGTGGTAGCTCTCGATCATATTCGTGGTGTAGATGAGCTTACGGATCTCAGGCGGGTACTTAAAAAAGGTAGCGAGTTCGTCCCAATTTGTCCGCCAGGAACGGATAATAAGGGGATATTTCGCTCCCCAAACTTCTTCGAAACGGTCGAGTTCAAGCAAGGCCCCCTCCTCCGTAGCTGCTTTGTAAATGGGCTTTAAATCGGCAGTCACCTTCTTAATATCTTTGTATGACACGTACCGGGTTGAGCTGCGGATTTGTTGAATAATGCACTTCTGAATTTCGGTTTGAGGATAGCAGGCTGCAATGGCTTGGGAGAATCCCGTCAGGTTATCCACGCAGATAATAAGGATATCCTGAACTCCGCGATTCTTGAGTTCATTCAGCACACTCAGCCAGAACTTAGAGGACTCGTTCTCACCGATCCACATGCCCAGCACATCCTTATTTCCATCCAGATCAATACCAATGACCATGTAGGCGGCCTTGTCGATAATCGCTCCGTCTTGCTTGACCTTGAAGTGGATTGCATCCAGATAGACGATGGCGTAAACGCCTTGCAGAGGCCGGTTCTGCCATTCTTTAATGAGAGGAACGATCTTATTCGTCACATTGGATATGAGCGTAGGCGACACCTCAATGCCATACATCTGCCCCAAGTGATCCTGAATTTCTCTGGTACTAATCCCTTTGGCGTACAGGGCGATGATTTGCTCTTCGATGCCCGTTACGTTCGACTGATGCTTCTTGACGACAAGGGGCTCAAACTCACCCAGACGGTCACGTGGAATAGCAATTTCCTGTTCGCCGTACTCACTCACTACCGTTTTACGGCTCTTTCCGTTGCGACTGTTTGGTGTGAGCTTCGCCTTCACTTCATGCTTTCCGTAGCCTAAGTGAGTATCCATTTCGGCTTCTAGCATCTCCTGAATCGTCTCAGCAAACAGGTCTTTTAAGGCATTCTGTGCATCTTGTGCGGTCACTAAGTTGTTCTGCTTAATGAATTCCCGAAGTTGCTCTTTTGACCAAAGTCCCATGTGTTCTCCCCAACCTCTCTCTTATTTCCATTTTAATGGGTTTGAGAGTTTACACAATATATTTTACAGACTCCTTTCTTGCGACCGATTAGGTTAGGGATCTCTGTATCCTTCCACCAACTACGTAGTTGTTTGATCATTTCTGTTAACTCCCTTAGTCCAATGATAGGTAACTTACTGGTGCTTCTCGTTATTCCCCTTTATTCTCTCTACATGAATCTTACGAATCTCGGCATCTACTATGTTAGCCTGAACCAAGTGATCGCGTATCGCTTGAACCTGCGCCGTAGAAATAGAAGGTTCGGGGTTTACCGTTTTCAAACTGATCAACTTCCTTGAGATAAACTCACTTAGTTCCACGTCATAGACAACCAGCTCGTCCGAGTGGATTTTCCGAAGCTCTGGATCAATACTGAACCGACATCTCATCGTAAATGAAATCATAGAGATGAATTTTACTGCGGCTACACCTTTTATCAAACTCTCGATAGCCTTGATATGTCCATAGTTTTGTTTCAGCGGATTGTACATCTTGTAACGGTTGCTCACTGACCATTGTTGATCCGTTCGTCCACCTTTAATTTCTCCATTATAGTTTTTCGTCTCAATGACAAATAAGCAATACGGAGAGATAACGATATGATCAATCTGGGTGTAACCTGTTCGAGACTTGGGATTAGGGAGCAAAAGATCGCTTAACGATTTACACTCCTTAGGTAGCTGATCAAGTTGGATATTGATTTTATGTTTACCTAACTCTCCAATTCGCGTGGCCGCAACCTTCCGTTTCGGCTTGGGTGTTGGTGCCTTATGCACAGTCTCGGGCGACTTAGTGTCGGATTTTTTGAAGAGAGATAATAGCGCTTTAAACATAGCAAAACCTCGCATCATCTGGATTTACAATATGTATGGTTATTCGACAATATGGGAAGATATCCCTTTATTCGGATTGTGCGTGGAAATCCGAACAAAAAAGACTGTCACATGGACAGTCTAAAAATAAAGTATACGTTTACCTTTTTGACTCAGATATCTATGTACTTTTGCAACACACTCCCCAGGGCATGGCTTAATCTGAGAGAACTGAAGGAGCAGTAAAGGCGTTTGCTAGTTGCACTCCATCCTTAAGTCCTTGTAGATATATGCGTTCGTAAAGAACAGCTTGCTTCAATTGAAGCTTATTCTCCCAATACTCAAACTCTGGCATATGTGCAATGTCTATGGAGTCATTCAACGCTTGAAAAGCCTTGCTCTCTTCTTCAAAAGCATGTCTAGGCTCGGAGTGATGTTCAATTTGTGCGGTCACCTCATCCAATCGACCTTGAATAGTCTGTATAAACCATGCTGGAAAGCTCACCACATCCCCTCCAAGACAGAAGTCCAAACGAAACGACGCTGTATGTCCACTTTTTTCTTGATACATCCGATTAATGAGTTCGTCCACCCTACGGCTCTGGGCCTGAACCGCTTCGTTATTGCTTAACGGAATTCCCTGCTCCAGCGATTTCTGTCCGAGTTCATTCAGCTTACGCTTTTCCTCCTCATATTTGTGCATCAGATGTTGCATTGCACCCCCTCCTTCCTGGAAAAGCTATGTCCGTAGACGATGTACAGAAATTTTAATGCGTTTATCGGTTTATTTTATTTTAATTCGATATCCGCATTAAAACAACACTTACCTCGCATACAATTTGGTTAATATTGTGAGGTGACACCGAAATGAAGCATCGCAAAGAGCCCCCGGGTGACAAAAATATCATCGGAACCCGAGTTATAGCCATTCGAAATGCTAAGCGAATGAAACAAAAGGATTTCCTTGCCAAGCTGCAAACCTTCGGTTTAGACATTAGCCCAACCAGTTTATCGCGAGTGGAAGGTCAACATAGGCTCGTGCAAGATTATGAGGTGGTTGCAATAGCAAAGGCGCTGGAGGTTTCTGTTGGGGAGTTGTTGGGGGAAACTGAAGTGTAAGGATGACGCAGAGTAATTCTGGTGCTGAAGAGATTTAGCGAAGATGGGATCCATCAAGGCTTTCCGCTTGCAAGCGACTTCCGGCGCGAAGTTCCAACTCTACACTACAATGTGCGGGCTAGCACTACTTCCAATCAGTACACTCTCAGTCTTGAAGTACAGCTATTGATTTATTAAATGCCCTTTCTTATAAAGTGAAGCGAGTGCTCCTTTTTATAGGGATACCTATTTATTTTATTAGCCCCAAACAGAAGAAGGAACTCTAGCGTTCTATCGCTATTTTTAGCAGTCAGCCGATGCCACTTCCCGACCGATTTGTTCCACTTCCCTAATAAAAATCAAAAGCGGCTCCCAGTAGAGAGCCGCATAAACGAATGGGGAGTGGTTGATCTGCAACCTATTTACGGTGAAGAAGCAATGTTTATTTCCATACACTGTTCCCACGCGCTCGTGAAAAGAGCCAAGGTTTAAATTCTCCTTAGCTCTTTTCTAACACTATTATTTACCTAAAAGACTAATAAATTTGCTCAGTTCTTCTTTGGCTTCATCAGTTGTCCCTTTCAACTCGTTCAAAAGCCCAAACAAGTTATCATATGAATTCGCAATTTCTGCTTTAACTTCGGTCAACTCTTGAGCCACTTGTGAAAGTGGAATAACTCCTTCTTTTTCAAACGTGTCGACATAACGTGGAATGTTCAAATTGTAATCATTTTCTTTGATTTCATCCAAAGATGCCACATGAGCATATTTCTCAACATCTTCACGGTTACTGTAAGTTTCGATAATTTTATTGATGTTTTCAGGAGAGAGTTTGTTTTGGTTCTTACCCTTTTCAAACTCATTTGAAGCATCGATAAACAAAATATCTTTATTCTTGCGAGCTTCACGCCCTTTGAACACTAGCACACATGTTGTTATGCTTGCCCCATAGAACAAGTTAGCTGGCAATCCAATAACCGTATCTAATAAATTATTGTCGATAATATTCTTGCGAATTTTACCTTCAGATGCACCACGGAAGAGTACACCATGTGGCAACACGATAGCCATTGTTCCTGCTTTGTCTAAATGATAAAGTCCATGAAGAACAAAAGCATAATCAGCCTTAGATGCTGGTGCTACACCATAACCCTTGAAGCGTGTATCTTTTTCTCGGTCAACGTCTTTTATATCCCAATTTTGAGAATATGGGGGGTTAGCTACGACTGCGTCGAACTTCAAAGGAATTTGTGTGCCATCTTTTTCAGCAAATGGCCAGTCAGCATCAAGTGTGTCTGCACGATTCAACTCCATATTGCGATAGTTAACACCATGCATCATCAAGTTCATGCGAGCTAAGTTATAAGTCGTAGTATTCAACTCTTGGCCGTAAAAATCAACGCTTCCTTCTTCATCACCATTTGGCAATTCTTTTTGAACTGTCAAAAGAAGTGAACCTGATCCCATTGTAGGATCATATACGCGGAATTGATCTCCAGTACCATCTGCATTAATTGTGACAATTTTTGCTAGGATTTGACTAACTTCATGAGGTGTATAGAATTCCCCACCTTTTTTCCCAGCATTGGCAGCAAACTGTCCAATCAAATACTCGTACACGTCACCCAAAATGTCACGTCCTGAATCATCTTTGAAAGTGAACTCGTTAATCATCAAAACGATATCATTCAAAGCCTTCGCACGTTCATTTGTACTTGAGCCAAGACGTGTGTCGCCGAGGTTAACATCTGAGAATACGTTAGCAAAGTCCGCTTCTGCGACTGCGTTACGTTTAGCATTTGTATTGAATGAATCAAACATGTCTTGGAAGTCACTAGCTTTGATTTTATGATTTTCAATTTTAGATACGATTTTGTCCCAAGTGTAGGATGGGTCAATCGCATATCCGAGACCTTTACTGATTTCTTCAAGGTAATCTTCTTTTTCTGTGTCATCTTTCACTTCGTAGAACTCTTCCAACTCATTGACAATTAAGTATTCATCTTGATTTTCTGATAAGTAGCGATAGAACATGAATGGCAAAATATAGTTCTTGTATTCGCTCGCATCCATTGTCCCACGCAATTTGTTAGCCATTTCCCATAGCTTTGATGTAATATCTGTTGCATTACTCATTTGTGTAATCTCCTTTGTTTATAAACATTTGTTGAAGCAGTGATTTCTTCAAATTTTTGAGCGAATTTAACTCACGCTGATGAAGGGTAATAAGGTTGTCCAAGTGCTTAAATAGACCACCAATTTTGAGCTGTTCCTCAATAGTCGGCACAAAGATTGATTGTCTAAGAAAATGTTTCTCGTCGAGCTTATTTGATGAATTTCCAGATGAAGTAATTGACTTGCTAAAAATCGGGCTCATGATACGTTCAATTTGGATTGCGTGTTTCCAATAGTTGTTGTCGTATTCTCTTTTATGACGATAAATTGGAAACAACTCTGAAACTACCCCTTCTCCAATGTCATTGGCTACAAATCTACCAAACTTAAACTCAGCATTAGGATGACCTTCAAATGCAATGTCACCCTGTCGCATAACGTAAGTTCGAGTATCAATATTGTTAGACTGAACCTTTTCAGGGTCTTGGAAGTACATTTTTGCAACGGAAATCCAATGTTCTTTACCAAAGCTTCCATCGTTACGCTCATTGACTTTTTTGAACTCTTCCCCAAACTTACGCTGTTCCCAAGCATCAGTAAATCCAGCAAAGCGAATTTCAGGAACATCTGCTTCATCTTTCGGAAACATTTTTTGAAGTAGACTCTTTTTCGTCTCTTTCATCAGTTCCAACTTACGCTGTTGAAGGGTGATGAGGTAGTCGAGGTTAGAAAAAAATGCTCCGATTTTATTCTGTTCTTCAACTTGGGTAGAGACATAAGCAGTTAATTTGGCAAACTCTTTCATACCGATTCCCTTTGCAGTTCCACCTGAGGCATTTGCGTTTAAACTTTCTTGAACAAGAGGGCTTCTCAATAGTTGAGCTAAGAAATTATTACTTGTTTTACTACTATCAGCCTTAAATGCAACTGCTCGTTGATTAAGTATATACCCCTCATCATCTGGTACTTGCGCAACGTTTCCAAGTGGAGCTTCAGTAGTAAAAAGTACATCACCCTTTTCTAATCTGTGTTCTCCCATCCATATCTCGAAAAGCTCTTGATCACCATATTTCGCTTCAACAGACTTATCAATATAACCATCTTTAACATTTAATGCAGAAAGAACTAAATACCCTTCGTTGCCCCATTCCATCCCGAATTTAGTAGGGCTTTTTCCACGATAATCTAGCACTTCTTCTACATTATCAACAAGCCTACGCTGTTCCCAAGCATCCGTAAATCCTGCGAATCTGATTGGAGGTGATGTTGTTATTTTATCACTCATTTCTAATCTCCTTTTATTTTAAATATTGAATTGCTAGAGCAATTAACGACAAGCAGCGGTTAAAAAAGTAATCATAGTGGCGATTATCTGTAATATCAATTTTATTTGCCTCATGATGACGGATTCTAAAACTATTACCAATGTCCGTTAGTGCCCTAAATTCATCATCAAAAATTGTGATAAATTCTGACTTCCCGTTACTCATATCATTTACCACTTTGTTTGCAGAGCCACGTTTGTCAAGATTAGTATAATAAGTTTTCAGGCGCTCAAGGGCGCCCCATATTTTCTCAACTGAATCTTGGCGAGCTGCTGGATTTGGTGTTTTGTATAGTGCAATTGCATCTTTTAGCAGTTCTCTTGTCCCATATTCAGCAATTTGCTGTACCTGTGTCTCTATTGCAGGTGAAAGCGGGTTGTTTTCTACTATACGCTCAATAAGTTTTCCGTGGGTTAATGTAAACAACAACCCCGACTCTTAAAATATTTCGTTTATTTCATTTCGATAATCATCAAAAACTTTTGTTGTATCCAAACAACGTATATCCCAATAATTTTTGTAACGATCATTATTCCATCCTTCAGAAATATCCTTTATATTTTCAGCAACATATTCTATAAGGTCAATTAATGAATATTGGTCATAATCATCATCATATTGTGGAGCAGCTATATGACCATAATCATCCCTGAGAATATTAGGAATTTTTATTGCCATTCTATTTTCAAATTGACTACGGTCAAATTCAATATAATACTGATCCACAAAAGAACAATGCTGCTGAAGTTTGAAGATATGTGTTAGGTTCTTATAATATTCTTGACATGTATTTAATAGCAAAGTATAAACTTCTTTTGAAATTTCACTCGTACTTACAATTGGTTTTCTTAATCCATGGCGTTCTGTGTATAAATTCATTCTGTTCTCCTTTTTGTAGTCTGCTTAATTTTTTCACTTGACTATTCTCCCTTCTTAATTTCGTCAGCCATTTCGTAAAATGCTTTACGGAATTCAATGCGATATCGTACCCAAGTTAATTCTGCAATCTTTTCAGCTGCAATTTCTTTATAATCAGCTCTTGCATCATTCATAATCGCTGTTAACTCACCTTGTTTATCCATATCCTCTTGACCTAGACGGTGTTTTTTAATCAAGCTTTCAAGTTCCTTAGGTTTTGTACTGTTATCAAGTCCCCAAGTGCGGATGAAGTTCGTTAGAAGTTGGATATTAGTATCCTTTTGTGCTTTGTCCATCGCTTGATTCATTTTTTCAACACTTCGAGGTGCTGGATAATGATCAAATTCAAATTCTTTTGAGAATATTTTAGATACAAAGTTGCGCATCTTAGATTTTTCTCTTTCATTATCTGACTTAGCAATTTCAATATGGATTTCATCACGTGTTTTTTCCGCTTTCGACATATCGTTCACGTGAACTTCGTCAGCCATTCGAGCTATCAAATCAATTAAGTAATCATAGTTGATGGTAACATCGTGAATATGAACCATAGAGAGATTGACTTGCGAAATATCAATGTCTTCTCGCTTCGCACGTCGTTCCTTCAACTCACCGGCGATTACAGTTGTTAAAATTACTTCCTGCTCTTCAGTAATACCTAAACGTTCATAGAACTCTTCAGGGTTATCATAGGCAGAAATAGAATTTTTGTCATCATCTTCTGTATATTGTTTCAATTGACTAAGTAAGCGATTATACTCTTTCAAATTCTCAAAGACTTCATCTTGTGCTTTTTCACTTGGTGGTAATTGCACAAAATCATCTGTGAGCGCCCCAAGCTTCTTGATGACTTCTTGCATCTCAGCTTGAACCTTGCTGAACGGTTTAGAAATGATACCCGACGCTTCGTTACCTTCTTTCAAATCTTCAAGTGAAAGCTGTTCGTCAGCAGATGCACGATTTGAATAGATAGCAAAAGCCTTATTCATTTCATACTCGTTTTGCTCTGGCCAACGATAATTAACGACATTTCCCCAAGGCTTATCGACTAGGTTATGCATTCGGTTTGTACGTGAGTATGCCTGAATCAGGTTCCCACCCTTAAGCGTTCGGTCAATATAGAGCGTATTCATTTCAGGGGCATCAAAACCGGTCAAAAGTTGATCAACTACAATAACCAAATCTAAATACTTACCATCATCAGCTGTTTTGTTAAGACGTCGTGCTAAGTCTTCTGTGTAAGCTTTAACTGTCGTCATATCAAAAGCTGTGCCAAACATTGCGTTATAAACTGTGATAGCTCTATGCAAGTTCTCGTTCGTTTTCAATTGATGAATACTATTGGAAGTATCTGCCGAGAAACTCACTGCAACTTTTAATCGTTTATCTGCTGGACGGTTCGCATTTTCTTCAACAAACTTATCGAAGTATTCCATCGCTCTTGGTGTACTTGCTTTGTTACCTCCAACATGGACTGTAAACAAGGCATTATACTTGTGATCATTTGAACGTTTTTTCCAGTTTTCGAAGATGTCGTTCACTACCAATTTCACATGTTCCGGACTATAGTCGTAGACACTTCCACGAACATTATCGTCGATATCATCTTCGGTCGGATCTTTAGGAGCCTCAATCGTTTCCTTGAATTCAACGTTAAACCCTAAGACGTTTTTATCTGCAATAGCTTCCTTGATGGTGTAAGCATGTAGAATATCACCAAAAATTTCTCGTGTTCCGGGGAATTTTGGTGTCCCAGTATAACCAACCCAAGCAGAATTAGGAATAGCTTTTCGGATCGTTTCAAGCATACCTTCATTTTCAGTACCGTCACCAGTTGAACGGTGGGCTTCATCAACGATAAAAAGTATACTTTCATTAAGTGGCTTGAAGCTATCTCGCGCCACATAACGCGACATCTTTTGAATACTTGTCACAATGATGTTCTTATCGCTCTTCTTCGTTAATTTGCGATGAAGGTCTGAGATATTAGCTGTATCTCCCACAACACCAGTTTTTCCTTCAAATCCCGCAACAGGATCATAGGCTTTATAGGCATCAGCTGTTTGGTTGGTAAGCGCAATACGGTCAACCAAGAAGATAACTTTATCTACATTAGATAGACGACTTGCAAGCCAAGCTGTCTTAAAACTTGTGATTGTCTTACCTGAACCCGTAGTGTGCCAAATGTATCCTAATTTCCCATCATCGTATTTGAAGTCAAATTTTCTAACTTTATCAAGCACACGCTTTGTGGCATAGACTTGATAAGGACGCATGACTTTGATACTTTCTTTGTTTTTAGTTCCATCAAGTACCATGTAGCGTGTTGCTAAATCATGAGCCATTGGAATTGACAATGCTTTATCCGCAAACGTCTTCCATGAACGAATAGGGCGCGCATCATCTTCATTTTGCCAGTTGAATGCGAAAGCTCGATTAAAGCTTTTAAGTGGCGTATTTGCCATGTAACGAATATCAAACGGTGTCATCGCGATTAGAATCTGTAAAGTTGAAAAGATACCGCTGTATTGTTTTTCAGCAATGTACTGTTCCATCTGGTTCAAGGATGCTGTAGTGCTGTTAAGTGCCTTCTTTAATTCAATTTGAATAATTGGCAAACCATTAATGAGTAAAGTTACATCAAATCGACGGTTAGGCTTACCATCCATAACTTTTGGCCGTTTAATTTGATTTACCACTTGATAAACAGTGTTCCCCCCACCTACTTGGGCTTGGTCGAATACTGTTAAAAACACATGCTTACCATTATCTAGATCAACTTCAATTTCAGAAACACCGTTAACACCATACAAAAATTGTCCTGCATGGTAAGGTGATTCGATACCAGTAATGATTTTTTTTACCTGGTTAAATTCAGTAACAGACAATGGTTCATCTAAACGAGCGCGATTGTTTTGTTCTAGGATCATTTTAAAGTTATCCCAGAGTTGTTCGGTGGTTTTGATGTCTGTTTTATATTCCCATTGTTTTACTCCACCGATTTTAGTCAAATAATCGATGACTTCATTTTCGAATTCCAACTCCGATTGACTATTCATTTGATTACTCCCCCTCTAAGGTTTCTTCTATGATTGAGCTTGTAAACTGTCCAATCAAGTCTGCGTATTTGTTTAGCTTACTTTGTAGCTTCAATGTTTCTACATAAATCGCACCTATTTTTTGTTGCTCCTCAAGAGGAACAACGGGAATAATAATCTCCTCCAGAGAACGAAGTGGAATTCTTAGAACAGGGCCACTCCCCTGCAACTCCCTTTCTTTTTGTCGCCTCACATCTTTATAAGCATTAAATAAGAAAAGAAAATATCTCTTATCAAGTTGTTCTTTATCAAACTCGATTTTCATGAAATTGAGAGACAACACTTTACCAACATTATTTTTACCGACCATCGTTGCAAGTTGTAATGAGTTACTGATAACAACATCACCCTCATTTAACGATGGGTTATTTAGAGATAAAGATTTTTCCGCATATTTAACAAATACATCTTTATGATTATAATCAGCTTCAAAAGACGACTGGTCATAATAGTTTATTGCTTGAATTCCAAACTGTTTTTGCGCCCTTGTTGGATTTATTCCAGGAACGAATGTTACGAACTCCTTTAATCCTCTTTTCTCCAAATAAACCACCCCCAAACCCCTGATATAATTTTTCGAAATATTTCTATATTACACATTAAATCACTTTGTGTTTATCTTGTCAAACGATAATATGAAATACTTTTATATTTCATATTTAATTCAATAAGATCCTACAGAACTAATCTACAAGCCAAGTTTTTATTTCACTCTGCCGCAAAAAGATTCTCCTCCCGCCAAATTGCTAAACCATCTCCGTAAAACTCCACTCCCTCTTAATGTCATTCTGTTTCTATAGACGGCTTCAATAACAAAAAAAACGGTTCTTCCCATCACAATCAAATCCAACAGTCTCTAAACGAGAAAAACCCTTGAACCACCATTTGGGGCGATTTTCAAGGGTTCTAATTCTTATATTAACTCTAGCAATGCAGTATGTAGGAGAACGTGCCCCACTAAACTCCACTTTCATGTTGGGAATGCGGCAAAAGTCATGATTGTTTTGGGCTTTCTTGTCACTTGTAAAAGAAATATAAGGCACTTCCATAGCGCGACTCATCTATTGAAGTTAGGACGCAAGATTTCAGCCATAAGTCCCCTATACTTTACCAAATGGTTTTACTCTTCTTCGTAGTGGCTCTTCGCTAATACAATATAGGGGGATTAACAATAATTAGGATAATAGCGAGATTTAACACGAAGTCTTTGGGGACGTGAGGCCTCACGAAAGCTATGATAGGTAAGGATTCCGCATTGCTATCTAGCTTATCATGCCCGCTATATATCTGCTCTCTCATTTAAGGACTGATATCTAAACTGCTTTCTCACTAACAACTGACATCTAATTCACTCTGTACGCTTCCCCCTGCAACTTGGACATGCTTCTACGGTAATAATAAAGGGATTTTAGAGCCACCGGATTCCAACCCGTAAACCTCAAAACACCTTACCTATAAGACTTTTAAGCCCTGACTCTTTTACCCTAGATATCCATGCTACACTCTCAACATGTATGGTTTGCTTGTCTTACTACTTTCTTAAGCGAATCTGTCACTTCTCATTTCGAACCATCAATATTACCGACTCCACATGCGCCGCATGCGGGAACATAGCCACTGGAATAACCCCGATGGGGGTACCCCCTCCTCAAACACAAGTGAAAGTTATTCATTCCATCATAGTTTGCACCGCAACTCATAAAAATACCGCACAACCGGATGCTTTAACCTCATCTTCTCAGACATGCTCAGAATCCACTTTTTCCCAACCCTTCTATCCACCAAAGCCAGAACATTCAACAGAATCTCCTCGCTCTCCATACTCTCCTCTATAGGCGTCGTTAAGAACTTATTAGCCACTACAATAAAATTCGATTTACTTAATGAAGCCTGTGCTGCTAAAAGCTCTTTTGCATGCTCTGTACTTTTTCTGCTTCTGGCCATTACTATTAGACGATCCTCCGGCACTTGCCCCTTGGTGGCTTGTCTGACCGCTTCAATTTCATCACTGCTGATAGGAATTTGGATATCTGGATCATTCTTAATTTCTAGCTCCGTTTGATACCATCTGATAGAGTTAGTTTTATCACTCATATTGAGCACGTTCTTTTTATCTACCGAGATATAACAAATACCTGATTTATCAGGCAGATAACGGTAACCTGGTGCGCGATATTCTACCCTTCCATTTAGCGCAGGACAGAAAAAGCCCTCCAGTTGTTGCTTCAATTTGCTTCAGGACATGTAATCCCCCTCCATAACAAAACAGAGGAAAGGCTTGTTGGCTCCGGGCTCTCCCCTCTCCATTCAGCCGATCCTCCATCTTCCCATAACGCAACAGAAAGCAAAGCTCTAAATTCCACAATGGTACAAATAAAATCCACCTTCAAACAATCTATCAGCAAATGAAATTATCTTTTCAAATTGCTTAATGATTTCATGCCGATTATAAACTAACTGTTCATAATGACCCAATTGCCCCGCACCTTCAACCCTAACAAATTCTCCAGTAAGCTCTACTGCTAGCGGTGAGTTTAGAAATAAGTCTCTCCAAGAGGAGAATATGCTTTTTAAGGTTATCGCCGAATTCTGATCAAAAAGAGTCACGCCATGATAGTTTATCCCTGCTCCCATTGGTGCCTCATGTAAAGCTGGATTTCTACTTGGAATCCATTTCAATGTATCACTAACATACAGAATAATGTCATCATGTATTACCACACTATCAATAACCTCAGAATTATTCTCTATATTCATCCAAAAGTGCTCAACATCAATTGTAATAGGAGTGAGATAAAACTTATGTTCTAATGCCATTTATTTCTCCTGTAATTTTATACTACACATACCCATCCTCAGGTTCACCAACCTCAAACCCCAATACTTTGGTTGCTTCTAATTTAAACCTTGCTATCCAAGAATCCCAATCGCTCTTATTCATCTGTGCATAAAACGATAATCCGCTCGGCTCAACGGATGCCTCAATAAAAACATCATCATTTTCCTGCCCAAACCAATATGGAATCCCGTCTTTATACCCTATCCAACCAGGCATGAACTTATATATATTAGCAACCTTATCCCATTCTTCATCAGGTAGATAACCCCATATATTCAGATTACAATTATGAGAGGTTATTCTATTCATCCGCCTTCTCCCTCTTTCTATCACAGAATTTTCTTTTATAGTTGCCGAAAAGATGTGTACTGCCCTGGCTAGCCTAGACAAACAGAAATGCCCTCTCAGTGAAGAGAGGGTGATCATTCCCAGGTATCGTACTTCACAACGTACCACACCGCAACTCATAAAAATACCGCACAATCGGATGCTTTAACTCCATCTTATCCGACATTTTTAAAATCCGCTGTTTCCCAACCCTCTTGTCCAGCAGCGCCAGTATATTCATTAAGATTTCATCGCTCTCTAAACTTTTCTCTATAGAAGTCGTTAGAAACTTATTAGCGTCAACGATAAAATTCGATTTGCTTAATGCAGCCTGTGCTGCCAAAAGTTCTTTTGCATGTTCTGTACTTTTTCTGCTTCGGGCCATCACTATTAGGCGATCCTCTGGCACTGGTCCTTTGGTAGCTTTTCTGACCGCTTCAATTTCATCATTGCTGACAGGAATTTGGATACCTGGATCATTCTTAATTTCCAGTTCTGTTTGATACCATCTGATCGGGTTCGTTTTATCACTCATATTGAGCACGTTCTTTTTATCTACCGTAATATAACAAATCCCTGATTTATCAGGCAGATAACGGTAACCGGGTGCGCGGTATTCTACCCTTCCATTTAACGCAGGACAGAGAAAGCTCTCCAGTTGTTGCTTCAATTTGCTCCAGGACATGTAATCCCCTCCATCTAAAAACAGAGGAAAGGCTTGCTGGCTCCGGGTTTGCCCCCTCCCCATTCATCCGATCCTCAATCTTGGCAGCTTACTCCCCACGCTCCTCCGCCCCATCAGGCTCCTTGCTTCCAAACTCATCAAGCAGCGCACGCACTTCACTTGTTGACTTCGTGTTCATTAAGGTATTTCTTAATTCACTTGCCCCTCGGAATCCGCGGACATATATTTTAAAGAATCGTTGAAGTGGGCTGAACGAACGTGGTGCCTGTACTGAGTATTTATCATAAAGGTCCAGATGCAACCGCAGCAGATCAAGCAATTCGCTACTACTGTGTTCCTTCGGCTCCTTCTCAAAGGCAAACGGATTCTGAAAAATACCGCGCCCAATCATAATACCATCCACACCGTACTTTTCTGCGAGTCTCAGGCCAGTCTGACGGTCTGGGATATCCCCGTTAATGGTCAGCAGTGTATCGGGGGCCACCTCATCACGCAGCTTTTTAATCTCCGGGATCAGTTCCCAGTGAGCATCTACCTTGCTCATTTCCTCGCGTGTACGCAGATGAATGGACAGATTCACAATGTCCTGCTGCAAAATATGGGTTAACCAGCCGCGCCATTCGTCTATGTCACTGAATCCGAGCCTTGTTTTTACACTGACGGGCAGTCCCCCGGCTTTGGCGGCCTGAATGATTTCCGCTGCGAGTTCGGGACGGCAGATCAGGCCGCTTCCTTTCCCGTTCTCTGCTACATTTGCTACAGGACAACCCATATTAATATCAATGCCTTTGAAGCCTTCTTTGGCCATACCGATGCTCATTTGACGGAAGTATTCCGGCTTATCTCCCCAGATATGAGCTACAATGGGCTGTTCATCCTCTGTAAAAGCCAAACGCCCGCGCACAGCATGGTTGCCCTCCGGGTGACAATAACTCTCTGAATTCGCAAACTCCGTAAAAAACACATCCGGTCTGCCCGCTCTACTTACGACATGGCGAAAGACAACATCCGTCACATCCTCCATAGGCGCCAGTATAAAAAACGGCCGTGGTAATTCACGCCAAAAATTGTTTGTCATATCAAAAACCTCTCTATGCAATATAAAGCAAAGTATATCATAACCCCGAGAGTAGCATACTCACCCGATAAATTCAAAGAAGAGGATACGCCACCGACTCCACATGGGATGAGTGCTGACGGTAGAATAAACTAAGCTGTGGCTGTATTTACCCTTTGAACAAGAACTAAGCAGTTAAAAACAAATATAATCAACTATTACATATTTTCAATAAATAAATGCGTTATTATAATTCTATACAATGTAACAAGGAGAGATTTGGATTTGAATAAAAATTTGAGTATCGCAAAGGAAGCATTAAATAACTACTCAATAAGTTGTAAATCGATTGATTTTATTGGGCAAAGTGCGAATACGATCTATAAAATAACTGACCTGGAAAGCAACTGCTATAGTCTTCGCTTACATATATCAAAAAGCGAAACCCTTGAAAGTGTTTGGACAGAACAGGAAGTGATTCGTTCAGAAATGGTTTGGCTTCACTCCTTAACTTTGGATACAGATTTAACTCTACCTTCACCAATTAAGAATATCCACGGGGAATTCATTACAGACGTAAACAGCACACAATGCACTTTAGTAAAATGGGTCGAAGGTGAGCAGAAGCCATTCATTACTACATTAGATGATGCTGAATACATAGGCGAGATGATAGGTAAATTACATAAACAATCATCGAATTGGAAAATCCCAAGTTTATTTGAACGTCCTACATTTGATGGCTCCCGTATATTGCAATCACTTGGCAAGCTTAAAGAGCAAGCTAATGCAGGGTTGCTTAATGCAGATGATACAGAACTTCTTCAGAATGCAGGTCAACGAGTCATTAAAATGATGAATTCTATTGAAATAACATCCAGCAATTGGGGAATGATTCATGCCGATTTGATTCCAAGTAATTTTGTGTTTCATGGAAAAGAAGCGAGACCCATCGATTTTGGTGCTTGTGGTTTTGGTTTTTATTTATTTGATCTTGGCTGGACGTTTTCATATATTCATCCTTCATTCAGAGACCAGCTACTTAAATCATATTCTCAATATCATTCGTTACCAGATCACTATATTGAGCTATTAGAAGGTTTTTTTATTGCAGGGCAACTTGAAACCATGAATTTTTGGCTGGGTCTACCAGACTCGCAGGAATGGTTACCAGGCCATATTGGTAAATTAGCCAGTAGAGAATTTAATTCCTATGTAAACAATGAATCGTTCCTCTTCAACGGTATACCCTATTGGGAATAAACTGTCTATTCTTTACTCCCTCACCAGCACCGCCGCGGAGGTGGAGTCTTTTACATATCCGATCATTATCTTCCGCCTCGCTACCAGTAACTATTCTCGCGCTTGTGCTTAATCCCATATATGCATACCTTCGCTGTATCTTCATTAACCTCAAATACCAGAATGTTCTGATAGAGTCCAAGCCTTCCGTCCATCCTCGAATTCCATTACCTTTGCCTGTAAGTATTCAAGTCCGCCTTCTCTTCCATACACACGCCCTTGCTCACGGTCTTTGATTACTTCAAATCCGGCTACATGATGGCTTAGTAACCATTCCTGCTCCTGATTCGAATACATTTTCAACTTGGATGTTGCACTCTCTAGTGCCTCACTCAAAGGATGTCGGATAGTGTATATAATCCCATCTTGATCCGCTTTTACTGTTTATTGACCGGGCCAAAGATATGAAACGGTGTTATCCCATTTGCGAATAGGCTATCTATCAGCTTGACCAATTCTTCCGACGATAAATCTTTGTCATTGCGTATCCAAAGGCGAAACAAAGATATTAATGTTGATATATAGAACTCAATCAGGTATGGCGTTAAGATATCATTTGTTGGAAGGTCCACAATCAATCTCTCAAAGGGAATTTCTCTTTTCAGACGTTCAACAAAATGAACAGAACCATAGTCACCCAAGAGGGCTTTTAGGACTGAAATTTCTTCTGTATTTTCCAAGCATTGAAGTGCATCTTGGAAAGTATGCGTAGAAAGCTCCCTGCTTGCCATTTCCTCGTTAATGGATTTCAGAATACTCTCTTCAACATAGTCCAACAGCTCATAGATATCTGTAAAGTATTGATAAAATGTACTGCGGTTATATCCTGACTTGTTAGCAATCTCTTGAATAGATATTTTCTCAATGGGTTTGTGGCTATATAAATCACAGAACACATTTATAAATGTTTGCCTGGTTTTGTCCGTAATTTCAGGTTGCTTGTTCATTATTTTCCTCCATTTTCTGTTCAATACATTATCCGACAGATATTAAAAATCTGATGGTTGATGACAGTATAGTGAATACATACAATATCATTATACAACACGTTGTTTGATCATCAACAAGGATTATCAATTATTTTTGGGAGGCTAATATGAGAATTTTATTCTTCGGTAGAGGTGTAATATCGACCCAATATGCTTGGGCTTTTGAACAGGCAGGGCACACAGTTGAGTTTTACGTTAGAAAGGGGAGAAAAGAAACCTTCGGAAGCACTATAGAGCTTGAAATGTGGGACGCACGAAAAGGGAAAAAGCTGATACAAGAAAGCTGGAACGTCAAACTACATGAGGAGTTGCTTCCAGATTATGATCTCATTATCGCCAGCGTCAACACGGAACAACTTCCGGAAGCCGCACAATTCCTATCCACTGCTGCAGGAAAGACCCCTATCCTCATATTCAATAACCTTTGGCAAGATTTGAAATCATCTATCGCACCATTATCAATGAACAATGTTGTCTTTGGCTTCCCCGGAGCAGGAGGCGGCATAGCGGACAATAGGCTTAGAGGCGGCTTTTTGAAAATGATATTTCTTGAAAAACCGCGGGCAGGCACTGAGCATACTAACCAATTGGTCAAAGATTGTTTTGAAAGTGCCCATTTTAAAATTAGTTGGGTAAAGGATATGCAAAACTGGCTGTGGAATCACTTTGCCATGAATGCAGCTATGGAAACCGAGGTGTTAAAACGGGGAAGCTTTCCAGCACTCATGAACCATAGGGACTCATTTGCAAATGTTGGGTTGAATATGAGGGAAATGATCCCTGTACTTAAAGCAAGAGGTGCAAAGCCTGATGCCATTTCTCTCTTGTTGACTAAAATTCCACCAGCACTTCTCGGCATACTTTTTAACAAGGTTATTTTTGCAAAAGGCAGCTTACCGCGACTTTTTGTGGAATACAACAATAGTAAAGCAGGCTTTGCGGTACTTGAAGTTGTGAGAGAAGCAAAAAAGTTAGGCATACCTTTGCCCCGTCTTACGATGGCATTTGGGAACACTGAACTGCATATCACGAAGCCTTCAACCCCTTAGAATGCTTCGGATTACCCATGAGTTTTTCCAATGTCTATTCTAAGGGGGCACTCTAAACCAGATGTCTTCTTTCATCCTTGATTTGCAACGAGCTTAGCCACGTTCAAGCAAAGCCACCGATCCCACATGTGTGGAGTAAGCACAATCAACACATCCATTAACAATGAACGGGGAGCCTCGGCTCAGCGGCAGCTTATTCAACAAATGAAGGTCCGGTACGGACTCATAAGGAGAGCAGAACCTCACTTTCTGGCAATTTCCGCAGAGGCAGATTGGCCTCTGTTTTTTTTGCTGAGGAGAACCCATGCGGTAATAGAAAAAAGTACAGGCGGCGCCTGCCATAACGAGCAGCAGCACCAGCCTTACGGAGACGGCGGGCTTCGGCGTGGCCTTAATGAACGCCTCTATTTTAATAACATCAACTTTTTATATTGGGCTGGACGGCTTCATTCAAAACCTAAGCTCAACTACTGGGAGGTTTGTTATCCATGACCGGTGCGCTCACCATTTGTACAAAATATGCCTGCTCCGTGCTGAACAAGTCCGTACCTGATGCGGATGTGCTGGTATATTAATTTCCCCTCGGACTTTTCCAAGTCAAGCAAAATTTCGTTGTCCATCGTATCATTTCCTGGAAAACGCGCGGTTTGGAAATATCTGTTTCTGGAAAAGAAGCATTTGGGTAATACATAGTGCAGCATTCGCTTACAAACGGTCTGTTGTTGGCATGGAGCACAAGAAAAATAAATAGTACAAGATAGGAGAACAAGAATGGAGAATCCAAACCAGGATACATATCGCTTTCAGGTCAACTTAAGCGGTATGATCAACATTTTGTCTAACCATTTGTATAGCAGTCCGAAGGTATTCCTCAGGGAGCTGCTGCAAAATGGTATAGACGCAATTACTGCACGGCAGGATTATTCTCAAGGTGGATACGAAGGCAAGATTCATGTCGAAATAAGCGGGACCTCCACTGGAGCTACCTTATTGGTAGAAGATAACGGAATCGGGTTAAACGAGGCGGAAATCCATGAGTTTCTGGCGATGATCGGACAATCCTCCAAGCGGGGTGAAGACTTTCTCCAGACCAACACCTCTTTTATCGGACGGTTTGGCATTGGACTTTTGTCTTGCTTCATGGTAAGTGACGATATCGTCATGGTCACACAATCTGCTAAGGGCGGACCTGCACTGGAATGGCGCGGGAAGCCGGACGGAACCTATACAATTCGCAAGCTCGAAGGGGTGTATGCTCCTGGAACCAAGGTTTTTTTGCGTTGCAAAGAAGGCTCCGAGTCTTACTTCGAGGAAGACAATCTGCAAGAATGGCTGTTTCATTATGGAGCTCTGTTGCCTTATCCCATTCAATTGGTGTCCGATGGAAACAATCGCTTAATTAATCCGCTCTCCCCGCCTTGGGTTAAAGATCCGCAACTGGCCCGGAAGCATCAAGGGGAGGTGCTGGCCTTTGGCAAGCAGGTGCTTGGCGAGACGTTCCGCGATTTCATTCCTCTGCACACCTCCTCGGGCCGGACGGGCGGCATCGCCTTTATCCTGCCGCAGGCGGTGAACCTGAGCGCCAAACGCAATCACCGGGTGTACTTGAAGCACATGCTGGTCTCCGAAGCCGCCAGTAATATCCTGCCGGACTGGGCGTTCTTCGTCAAATGCATGATCTGGACCGATGAGCTGCAGCCGACCGCTTCCCGGGAGCATTTCTATGAGAACGTCCAGTTGGAGCAGGTGCGGGAAGAGCTCGGGAACACCATTCGCCAGGAATTGATGCGGATGGCGGAGTACGATCCGGATCGCCTGCAATCCATCATTTCCCTGCATGCCTTATCCATGAAAGCCCTCGCGGTGGAAGATTCGGCATTCTACTCCATTATTCACGAGTGGCTCCCGTTTGAGAGCACCTTTGGCAGGAAGCCGCTTGGCGAGTTGAAGCAGCAGCCTCCCCTTTACTTTACGGCTACTCTGGACGAGTACCGCCAGATTACCCATGTGGCTTCGGCCCAATCCATGCTGGTGGTGAATGGCGGTTATATTTATGATGCCGAGCTACTGTCTCTGCTGCCGCTAATTGACCCGGATGTGCAGACTGAACGGTTGCTGCCTGAGGAGGTCTCGTTATCCTTTACCGATATTACACCTCAGGAGCGGCTGGACTACTATGAATCTGTAAGATTGGCAGACAGTGTGCTGCAGAAATTCCGCTGCCAGGTGCAACTGCGCCGCTTCAAGCCAGAGGAGATTCCTGTGCTATACACACTGTCCCAGGAGTCCGCTCAGTGGCGTGTTATGGAGGCGGCCAAAGAAGTGAGCACCGACGCCCTGTCCTCCGTGCTGGGCAGTCTGGGTACTACGCTAGAGAATGCGGCATACTCAACGCTCTACTTCAACCTGGATAATCCCGTCATTGAGCGGGCATTTCGTTCGGCACACCGGGCGATGCTGCCGTCCATTGTCGAGATGCTGTACTGCAATGCGCTGATGATGGGACATTATCCGATGAACCAGCAGGAGATCGGGCTTTTGAACAAAGGCATTATTCAATTTATTGATTGGGGTATGACGGCCATTCATTCCACAGGAGGACACGAATAGATGAATCTAACCGAGATGAGTTTCGAAGATTTAATGGAAGAAGCCTATGAACTGCCAGGAGGAAAGGCTAAGCTGGAGCTGCTGGAGCAGGCGGTACGGGTAGCAGATGCCGCAGGAGATCTCGATCAGGGCTATGAGGCCCGCAGCGAAATCGTAGAGACGGGCAGCTTCTACGGCTATCCGATGAAGGCGCTGGTGGCCTTTTCCTGGCAACTGGGACAATATGACAAAAATCCGGACCGGTTTGATTATTACAGCCTGCTGTGGTCCTATAAGTGGGTTCTGGATCGCATCACTGCTTTTGCAGATATTAGCCGCGTCCAGATTGAGAACCTGCTGGAGGACATGAAGACACGCTTTGCGGCCGAGGGCTACAACAGCCGTACCTATCACTACTATCGGGCGCACATCTTCGCGGAATTAGGGGAGCTGAACGTCTCTCAAGCAGAATGGGACATTGTGCAGGCCATGGATCGGGATGAGATGAGCGATTGTCCGGCCTGTGAGCAGCACCACCTTGTCGAGTTTCTGGCGAAGCGGGGAGACGACGAAGCAGCCGTGAAGGCAGCCGAGCCGATTCTTAAAGGTAAAATGAGCTGCGGCGAGGTGCCGCATGTGACCATCACTAAGGTGCTGTTCCCCCTCCTGCGGCTCGGCCGTCAGAAGGAAGCGGATAAGCTTCAAAAGAAAGGGTACAAATTGGTAAAGGGAAACCGCGACTTTCTATATCACCAGGGAGAGCACATTGGTTACCTGACTTTGACCGACCCAATCAAGGCGCTGGAGGTCTTCGAAGAGTATATTGCCTCCTCTCTCGATCATGAGAACCCGGTTGACCGGATGATATTCAACGCTTATTCAGCCAAGCTATTCCGCCAACTGGCGGTAGAATCCATCCGGTTTCAGGTCAAGCTTCCGGCAGGGCACCCGTGTGAGCACCAGTCCGGGGAGGTAGCGTCGCTTGCGAGACATTTCCAGCAAGCCGCTCTCGCTACAGCGGACAAACTGGATAAGCGAAACGGTAACGATTACTATACTACACTCCTGCAAAGATTGTAGACTGTGTTCCGAATGGCATCTTCAATAAAGGACAGGCGCAATAGGAGAAGGGCCATCCATTCTTGCTGTCTGAATTGATTAAGACCGCGAGAACATCAGTAATGATGCTTATGCTAATCTTTGGTTCGCTTATCGCAGCGCTGCTGTCCAGTAACTCCAATAGACCGCCCTCCCGGCAAAGGGGGGCGGTCTATTAGTCATGTCCTCTTATTGAGGCCCAGGGCCTTGCATAAAGGAATATCATTCTGTATTATTTCAGCTCCAGTAAAGCCACCGACTCCACATGCATCGTATGCGGGAACATGTAACACTAGGATGTGGGCTGTTGCAATCCGTAGAAACCTTGATTTGATGGGCTTTTCACCAATTCTATTCGTTCAGTATGGGCTCATTCGGATCGTTTTCGTTGATGTTTTACATTAATTTCACATCAATGTTTTGAATACATTAACCCATCACATATTACGATGATGTTTATACCTGTTCTCACAATAAAATTATTATCAATAGATTTACAGAAACCATTTCTTATTGAAGTCCCCTCACAAAGTTGAACATTAACAGAGTCGTCTAATAAATATTTATGATTTGATTTACAAATAGCATTATTTTCTGTAAAGTATCCTTTTTTCGAGATAAAAAACCACTAAAAATCATATGTTATAACTACCTTGTGTAAAAAATCTTTAAAGCCACTACCCTTTGGGGTTTGTTCGTCTTTGGATTTACTTACAAATAAAGGACGAATATTATTCGTCCTTTATTTGTAAGTATTTTTCTAGAATTTATAGACATCAATTGTGCCTGATGATCGAGTAGCGCTATATAATTGTTCTACTTTAAGTCGATATGTCGATATTTGATCCATAACGTTAAATTGAGAAGTGAAATAAGAGCTTACATTATCTTTTACCTCTACGACCATAAAGCCACCAAAATTGCTTACTCGCTCTAAAGTCACTTTGTATTGACCTGTACTCGCCATACTTAGAGTAAACTTAACAGCGTCGTATACATTATATTGGTTTGCAAGAGTGAAGGTTGATGTATAGTATGGGGTGTTAGTGTTGCTAGCGGGAATTGATTCTAGGAAAACCCTCACAGGTGCATCCATCCTTAACGGGCTAACTATCGATTGTTCATTAGTACTGTTTTTTTTAGGTGAAATAATACTACTGTCAGCAAATGCAGAAGTACTTAAAGTCAGAACAGTTAAGGCAGTGAGAGTGGTTGCTTTCATAATTTTTTTAATCACTATTATTTCCTCCTTTTTATTTTATTACATCCTTAATATTACATTAAATAGATTTTAATAGCAATTATCCTTTCCTAAAAAACGCAGACAAGTGTTGATTGAGCTCGAAAATAAGCCTTAATAAGAATTGATGCAGTACCACCAACTGAATCAAGGCATGCGATTAAATTACGATCACAATTGCATGCAAAGTATTCGTAAATGTCATAGCTTTGATCTTGGGGAGTTACAGGGCCTTCCTCTTCTAATTCTAAGTTTGGGGCGTTGTCAGCTAAAATTCTTGGGAATTTCACTACTGTTTGATCAATAAATTAGTAATTTGAGTAATTCTCTAAATAACTAGAAGTCCTTCCTACTTCCGATTCAAATCTATTATAAGGAGGGTAATCACTCCACTAATGTGAGGGACTGCCATTCGGAGTTTAATACTTGAATATCTACAGAGCTCCTCTAACGTAAACTTGACTCGGAATTTTTGGTTTTATTTTACATACAATACATTTTTGTATTATCATTAGCATAATATATAAATATATGGAGGGCGATGATGAAATGAGTATAAAAAGAAGAGCAAATCAACCATATTCAATTTATTCCGTTATATTTGGTGTTACTGTAGTTTTACTTTTTATTTTAGATTACTATGCTATAGCACCTGGTTCGTTTGGAGGTGGTATCGGCTTTTTTTCTATCGTTTTTATTAGCCCTATAGGATTAGTTTTTGGACTAATGGGCCTTAAGAATAAAAAAAATAGAAATATTGCTCTTTTGGGGATAGGAATTAATTTATTGGAGTTATTTTACTTTTTTTATACCATGACACATTTTGCCCCATAACATGATATTTCTGTTTTTCTATTGGATTAGCTCACAAAGCAAAGGACGGCTATGCCGTCCAATTATATTAAAGAAATTCATTTAAAATACTACTTTATCAGAAAACACAAACCCATGTTGATTGACCTGTAAAATAAGCTCTAACTAAGACCGCTTTAATACCACCAATTGAATCAATGCAGGCAAGCAAATTACGATCACAACCGCATGTAAAGTATCCGTAAACACCATAGCATTGATCATGAATCATGCAGCATTCGTCGAGTCTGTCTACCGGCCCAGAAGGACCGCTACAACCTGGACCACACCAGTTACCATGTATCGAACATTTATCTTGAGGAGTTACACTCCCTTCCTCTTCTACCTCTAAGGTAGGGGCATTGTCAGCTAAAATTTTTGGGGATTTTACTACTGTGTGATCATTAAATTCATAACGATACTCATATTTATGAGCCTCTTCTTGTATTTCCTGAGTTCCAACTACACTTGGAATAGGAACTCCGATTTCAGATTTGAAAGTTTCCAGATACACCAACTTGATATCTTTGTTTGAATTCGTAAATACAACGAAGTTAATATAGTCGTTATCTGAAAATTCCACCTGGTACCCTTCTGCAGAAAGATTTTCTACTGGAAGGTTTTCCTTTTCTTTCATGAACCTCTTAATCAGTACAAATTGATAATTTTTCTCTGCCTTTTCCACCAGTACGTCTAATAGGTTCTTGCTAATCGATTTTGCTAACATAGTCGTTTCCTCCCTAGGATTGTTTTGTAACACTTAGGAAAGTGAACAGTAAGACAAATAATACAACTACTTTAAAAATAATTCCTTGTATTGTTGCGTAGATATTTTAGTATTTTCCTGAAGTAGTGAAAAAGTTTCATAGAAACTAGGAGCCCTCCCTACTTCAAATTCAAATCTATTTAAAAGGAGGGCAATCGCCCCACTAATATGAGGGGCTGCCATAGAATTTCCCGTCAAATGATAATATAAGTTCATAGGAACTGCAGAATAAATTTTCTCGCCCGGTGCTAAGAAGTCAACTAGTTGTTTGCCTTGCGTTTTATAACTATATGAGCCTACAGATATTACTTGTTGATATAACGCAGGAAAGCCAGGGAAGCCATGATTTGCCGGAGAAGAAACTACAACAATGTTATTCTTAATAGCCTTTGAAATTACGCTATATAAGTCAGGGTCTTGCGTAATGGTAGAAAGAGAAATAGAAATGATTTTCACTTTGATCCCTCCATCTCCCACCCATTCAATCGCAAAATTGATAGCTTTTATAAGTTCTTTTAATGAACCTCTTCTTTTTCGATTAATTATTTTTAAAATTAGTAGACTAGCACCCGGGGCAACTCCTATCATTTTATTCGTATTGGTTCCTGCTATTATTCCACTTACATGAGTACCATGGCTTAATTGATCTGAATAATCAAAAGGGTCAAGAGAATCGTCCGAAAAGTTATATCCACCTATAATTGAATTAATTAGATCTGGATGATCCTTTTGGCAGCCAGAGTCTATAACAGCAACTACTACTCCTTTCCCGGTATAGCCTTTCGACCACAGTCTAGGGGCATTAATTTTTTCTATGCCATAGTTGAATTTTTCCATAACAAAAACCCCCTTTCTAATTTAAAGAGGGTTCTCGTTATGTTTACACAACTCTTATTTTTCATTAACTCCTTCGCTTCACTTTGTTAAAGCGATAGACACTTTTTGATTTACAGTCAACAAGTCTGTCCGACATTTAATCGTGATCGCGGTTTTTTTGCGCTCCACCATAGCTTTCGCACTTCTTGAGATTCTTTCTTTTGATCCAGTTGAGTTCCACCGTTCCCGTCTTTCCATGTCCTAATTATCTCATTTAATTCGCCCCCGCACCTTAACCTATGGGAGCATTTAATCCCAGAGCATTTTTTAACTCTTCCTTATTAAATCCTCTTATCTTTTCAATTGTATTTCCTTTCTTAATGAACGTATAAGGTACAGATTTAATTTCATTTTTCAGATTAACATCAACTATATTATCTACGGATATTTCTAAGTACGAAATTTCATTTTCTATCAGCCACATCTTCATAAGATTACAATAACTACAATAAGGACTCGTATAAACAACAACTTCAACATTCTCAGACATAAAATATCCTCCTTAGAATAGCTTAAGCTACTCATTTTTATTACTATATAGTGAGGAAAAGGTAAGAAAAAACAACCTAATAGTTGTTTTTTCTTACCTTTTCCTACTAGAAGAAATTAATCAAGCGAAAAAAACGAAACATGATTACAAGGCAAATTACAGGAGATGTGTTACATTAATCAGTTTTGTTATGGTTATTTATATTCTTAATTGCTGTAATAAGTTGGTTTACCGAGTCATCTAATTTATCAAGTTCCTCTCCCAAAGTTTGTAATATGCATCGAAGAAGAATAATACATAGTGCAACAGGAAATCCAACATTTGTTATTAATGAAACTATGTTTTCTTGATCCATGACTCTCATCCCATCTATAAAGAATCTATTTTTCTTTATAAAATATTCTTTTCCAAACCTCTGGATTGGGGATACCCGGATTCGAACCGGGGATGAAAGTTTTGCAGAATTTTGCTTTACCCGCTTGGCTATACCCCCAAACTAATTTTGAAATCAATAATAGCTAAAGTGTTAAATATTTGAAAATAGCAACCCTTAATATTTTTTTGGTTGTATTGAACGCAATTGATTTCACTTTGATCTAATAGAAACAGAACATTAAAGGAGTGATATATTTGACAAAATTAGATGATTGGAGAATTAGGCACAAATCAATTAAAATTGAACTTTTAAAATTGAGCAACAAAATTTGTGAATCTATGGATCCTGAAGATGTAATTTTTTATCAAGAAATTTGTGAAAAATACGCTTATCATTTAAAGAAAATAGAAAAATCTTGTTACAAGGAAATAGGAGTATATCTTTGTAATTGTAGTTTTAATGTTAACCAATGCTAGTAAATGAAATTAAAGAAAAAAGCCTAAATTAGCTACTTTTGTAGTTAATTGGGCTTTTTTTCATGAATATATCGAAATTATGTATACATAATATCAAATATAAAAACATACGTTCTATAATCATAGGCTTATTGTGGTTGTTATTCCAATAAGAAACAACACTATATATATATGATAATTATATATTGGGAAAGGATAAAATATGAAAATAATCAAAGAAGGCGATTACAAAGAGTTTTTTGAGCATTTAAATATGAATCCTATTATCAAGAATTTTCTTAACGACAAAAATAATTACGAATTGTTATTGTTGAATATTACTGATCCCTCTTTAAGCAACAAAATTCGATTAGATGAGGCATTTAAATCATTTTATTTTGAAATTAGATTTACTACATATATCTCATCTTTAATTCGTTTTTCTTCTATTGATTTTGATAAGAAAGAAAGAAGGCTCGAAAAAAGGATGATTTTGAATTTGGAAGATAAGTATATGACTACACAAGAGAGTTTTTCAAATGATGCCCACCTTGAGAGTATTGCTTCTAGTTCTCTTTTATATAATGGAATGCTGTTATTAACCATGAAAGAAAAGGAAGTTTTAGTTGAATCATATATTAATTCACTTTCTGATACAGAAATCGCTAAAAAAAAGAATATTTCTCAACAAGCTATCTCTAAAACAAGAAAAAATGCATTGAAAAAGTTAAGGGAATTCATGACAAGAGAGGAAGAAAAATAATGAGTAATTTGCTGGAATTAATGAAAAAAGCACAGCAAAAAGACAATGAGGCTATTGAAGAAATTATTCACAAATTTAATCCCAAAATTCGAAAATCGCTCTCTCAAACTAGCGTACAAAATCGTAATGACTTAAGACAAGAGGTAAATCTAAAAATGATTGAGGCCATTAATAAATTTGATGTTGAATCTGTTCCAGGTTTTTGGGAATTTGTTAGCAATAACGTTTATGGAAATTACAAAGAGGCAAATTAATAATTGAGTAGTAATGGATGGTAACCTCTGACTTCTACTTATGACACCAGCATTCAGATAAGTGCATTACATATTCATGAACCAGTAGCAACTTTTCTTCTGGTAACTCCATGATTATCCTAATCAATTTCTCTTTATCTATAGAGCTCGAGTTTAAGTCAATAGTCTTAAGCTTTTTACCCCCATTCCGATCCGACAAGTAAATTCATCTATTGCCTGACGGCGAACTCTTCAGCGTTGGGTTCCATTCCCCAATGCTTGTAAACAGAACGATAGTATTTTTCAAAAAGATGTTTGGCCTGCGACTCATTCAGACCAATATTTTGTTGCACTACTGAATAACCGCTTTATTATAGATTTCACTCATAAGGTTCATTTTGGATCACTTATATTCACTCCTTATTTTGAAACTGATCCGTATAATAAATAAATTTTATTGTAAATTTTAGAACATATCATTTCTCTCCTCGGTGTCTAACATACCTTATGGCTCCAATAAGTGTTACTACCAAAATTGAAAATATGGGTGTGATCTCACTCTTTCGGGAGCTATCGTATCATTTTCATCATACAAAAATTTTCCTTCAAATTCACAAAATAAATAATCAAAAAAGTCCATTCATTGGAAATTGTTTAATATTTCTAGATTCTTCTTTTGTAATCCAAGATAATGTTCCTACTTGATTATCTACTTCAAGCTCTCGAGAAAATCCCTTTTTCTTCTTTAAACTCTCTAATAATACATTCAGTTGGGGTTTCGTTATCATCTATTTTCCCAACCGGCGAAGCATAAATTTGTCCCCATTTTTCACTAAATTTAATGAATAATATTTTGTCATCTTTGAACAAGTAGCAAGCAGTTGAACCATAAAAACTCTGCATCATAAAATACTTACTTACCTCTTATTTAAAAAATAAATTTTGCATTCTACTATCATTTCGCTCTTCAGAATGAATAACCCCCTGCTACAAAACAGGAAACTCTCCGATTTTATCACGGTTTTGCTTATTATTTTGCGGGTTTATTTAGGGGATACACCACTTCTTAGAACAGTGAGCAGAACCAAGAAAAAAGGACAATGACGAAAAGACCTCCTATCGTAGAATAGTAACTACGCCAGGAGGTCCTGTTTTGTTGTGGAATAATGCAATTATTAATTCGATTAGATGTTTTGAATTCCAAATGACTGAACGGCAAAAGAATAACTACTCTATTTTCCAGACAATCTTGAGATAGGAGAGTCCGTCTACCTTACACTTGAAAACTGTCCGTCTAGTAATATAATCAAATAGTAGAAATATTTATATTAGTCGGCATCGGAGGAGTGTTGAATGAACTTTGTAAACCCACCAGCAGAATCACCTCAATTTGTTACTCATGAAACATTTTACAGCCAAGTATTAAATCACGAAATAGGGTATAACATCTATCTTCCGCCTGGGTACAAAGACTGCGGTGAAAAATATCCGGTTGCATACCACATTCACGGATGGACGGGCAACGAATCTTCCGAGATATGGCCGCTAGAAAAGGTCTATATAAACAGACGAGCCATTACTGTTTTTGTCAACGCCATTTCGTCGGAAGACAACTATTTCGATGCCTTATTGCAAATTGAATCCATCATTATTAAGGAACTGATTCCACATATCGACGGTCAGTACAGAACAGACACAACCCGTGAGAACAGAATGCTGTCAGGGTTTTCGATGGGCGGCAACATGGCGTTTTATTATGCAGTTAAGCACCCCGATCTGTTTGGTTCCGTAACCCCTTACGCAGGAACCTATCACCATCTCTATCTCAAAGAATACCGCACTGTGGGGGTAGCGCCCGAAAAAGTCATCGAGTTATACGAAGATATGATGAGAGAAGAATGGTATTTGGAGGAAAACAATATTTTATGCTTGGTGCGGAAAAATGCGAAAAAAATTCGCGGCAAACTAAAAATTGATATTCATATCGGCACAGCCGACATATTATTTTGTGATAATGAAATTTTACATTTATATTTGAATTCGTTGAATATCCCGCATGAGTACAGGAAATTCGAGGAGATTGAACACAACTTGGAAAAAATATTATAGCACTATCGATGTGTCCGGCTGACCCTACTTTTCCGAATTTCATCTTGCCGACCGCGGGCCGAATGGCCCAAAGCATGAATATGGTGTTAGCTGATGTTTCCTCTTTTTTGAATATACTTACTTGCTGCCTTTCTTTCCTATTGTTATTTCTTCTTCATGATAGTTCTCAATAATTATTCCTTCATCAAAATTAACGATCCAAGTATCAAAAGCAACAGCAATAATATCTTCAAAATTCTTTATTATATCTCCAATAGTCGTTTCCACCACCGGCAAGTTATACTCGTTCCAGATAATAAAAAAATTTTTGTTTGAAGCAATCGTATACGTATTTAGTTCTGTAATATTGTTAATAGAAAATCTATGGGGGATCGATTTCCAATCAACTCTCCCCCACTTAGAAAAGTTATATTCATCAACCATCCTCTTCACTATTTCCTTTGATTTTTCATGACTATAGATTCGAGAATCAACATCGAGTACATCTATACATTCACCAAATAATTCTCCGTACTTAATATCCTTTTTCATGTTTCTCTTTAGCTGTTCAATTCTAATTCTACGAGCGTTTTTATCTTCCATTTATCAACATCCTCGAAATTTTCTATTTGAGCATTTAGCAATTTCAGCTAACATTCCTTGTATTCACGACGCCCCACCACCTTAAGGTTCCGAAGGAACCGGCCGCGATGCGGTTAGGTGGTGCGGATGTGTCCGGCTGATTCCACTTCCCTGCTACTGAAATCGCCCTCCGAATCTTCTTCTAACCCCGATGCGTGAATATGGTGTTATGCGATGGTGCTGTCTTCTTCGAAAAATACTTATAAGATTAAACTTGAGAAGGAGTATTATGGTCTTTCCTAGAGATATAATGGCTATCATAACTAATAATCCTTAAATAAATTCTCATCAATAAGTCAAGATACTCCAGATATATCTCGCGCAATTCTTTACTTGACTTGGTTGGAATACTGCCCGTATGGAATAAAGGATTTCGAATACCACTCCGGAATTCATCATCCAAAAGTTGTTTGGGAATAAATTTTAGCTCTTTATTTACTCGACCCAATTTCTGTTGAATATTAATATCCTCATTTAAATCCGTAACAACACCACGATGAACCAGATACTTCAATAATAGATGCTCGTAGGCAATAACTAAGGTTGCTATCTTTAATTCAATATACTTTTGTTGATACAACTCCACAATTAAGTGAGTGTATTTAGCAAAACTTAGTTCGTCCATTAATTCCAAAAATCTATAATAGGACTTCTCAAAGGCAATCTTTATTCCCGATGGAATACGGTGGTTATCAATTAATATGTTCCCATGATACTTAGAGATAATTCTATCTGTAATTTCAATCATAACGACTTCATTACCTGAATAATATTTCACGATTTGAGCGAAATTTAAGTTTAGGCTCAATGTACTTAAGAAAAACGAAATATTAGTTAATATCTTAGTAATGTCATCAACTGTTTCACCATTTTTGAAATTAAAAGAAACAGTAGACATAATAGCCGAAGAAATTCGATCAGTCTTAAGTAGTTCCTTTATTTCCTTAGATTTTTTGAGTAATTTGAATTGTACTTTGGCTGAAATCCGGTGGGGTTTTACATCAGTTTTACATCAAGTCTGTTCTTCGCTATCTGTACCACCAAAGATTTTAATCTGTACCATATTAAAAATCCAAGTAAATAAAATGATTTTAACTCACTGTACCACTCTTCACCAACACCGCCACCGACTCCACATGCACCGTATGCGGGAACATATCCACCGGAGTTACCTCCACTGTCATGTACCCGCCATCCTCCAGTACCCTCAGGTCCCTCGTCAGTGTCGATGGATTACACGACACATACACCACCCGCTCCGGCTTCATTGCCAGAATCGTATCCAGTAGTCTCGGGTCGCAGCCCTTACGCGGAGGATCGACGACGATGACGTCCGGTGTGACGCCTTGCTCTTTCCAGTTCGGAATGACGTCCTCGGATGCCCCTACTTCGAACACTACGTTGTTCATATTGTTAAGCCGGGCATTCCCGCGCGCGTCTTCAATAGCTTCAGGCACAATCTCCACACCGTACACCTTAGCCGCGTGCTGCGCCAGGAACAGCGAGATCGTTCCGATGCCGCAATAGGCGTCGATGACCGTCTCATTGCCGGTGAGTCCGGCATACTCTACGGTCTTGCCGTACAGCACCTCGGTCTGGGCCGGGTTAACCTGGTAGAAGGAACGGGCGGAGATGGCGAACTGTACATCGCCGATGTAGTCATAGATAACGTCTCTGCCCCACAGGACGCGGGTCTCGCTGCCGAAGATCACGTTCGTCCGCTGAGTGTTGACGTTCTGGCAGATACTCGCCACCTGTGGAAGCTGTTCGCGGATGCTGCCGATCCAGGCATCCTGGTGCGGAATATCCCGGCCGTTGGTTACGAGGACGAGCATCATTTCGCCGGTGCGGAAGGCCTTCTTCACCACGACGTGGCGCAGGAGTCCGCGTCCGGTCTCTTCATTATAAGCGGAGATTCCGAGTTCCCTGCCGATACGCTTCACCGCAGCTACGACACTGTCGTTATGCTCATGCTGGATCAGACAAGTCTCCATGTCAACGATCCGGTGGCTGCCGCGCGAGTAGAAGCCGCCGACCAGGCCGCCTTCGGTAACGCCGATCGGCACCTGGGCTTTGTTCCGGTAACGCCAAGGCTCGTCCATACCCAGGGTAGGCCGGACGACAATGCCTCCCGTGCGGGATGCTTCAGGGCCAGCAAGAGCAGCCCGCCCGGAAAGAACCTCCCCGTCAGTTCTCTCAGCACTATCGCCATCACGAACAGCCTTAGCAAGGCTGCTATCCGTCTCGGCAATCTGCAGCTTCCCGATCCGCTGCAGGTTGTCCACCACAAGCTGCCGTTTCCACGCGAGCTGGGCGGCGTAGTCCATATGCTGTAGCTGGCAGCCGCCGCATTGGCTATAGATGGGGCAAGGCGGCGCTATGCGGGCGCTGCTTGCCTGTACCAGCTCCAGCAGCTTGGCATAGCCGTACTGCTTCTTGGTCTTCAAGACCTTGGCCCGGACCTTCTCACCGGGCAGTGCTCCAGACACAAATAAGGTAAAGCCCTCCACGCGGCCTACCCCCTCGCCTTCATGGGTCATGCCGACAATATCCAGCATCACCTCGTCGTTCTTATTCACTGGCAGATCGGCGGCAGGTGCCGCGCCTTCCCGGCGGCTCCCTCTGTGGCCGCTGCGGTGTTTACTCATTTATAGGTTCACTTCTTTCATTATCTTCACTGTAAGCTATTTAAAATGGAAAAACTCCAGCTAATTCGCCGCTCAACATCCAAATTGGAGCTTATTGCACGAATTAAATGGAGCAATTCCAACTATTGCTGCACATAGAGGCTTTTCAGCCCGTTTAGTCGGAGTTTTCCCTCTATTGAAGGTGTACCTCTGCGACTCCCGATCAGTTATTCTGCGCAAAAATCCGCAGATGCTGCGGCAATATATTGAATTTGCCGGGCAGGGTGCCCCCTAGCTCTCCGTCCAGATTAAGCTGGACATACCCCGGCGAGGTGACTTCCATAGCATCGGTGCGGAAGTAGACAACCTTCTTGTCCTGCAGATGCTCGCCGCGGATCGTCAGGCTGACGAGGCGGATGAATTCAGCCAGGTTGCATTTCTTAACCGCAATGACGTCGAACAGCCCGTCGTCGATACGGGCATCTGGCGCAAGCTTCTCGAAGCCGCCAACGGAATTGGTATTCGCGATCAGGAAGAGCATGAACTCGTCATGGATCAGCTCTTGGCCGTTCGCACGGATGTACAGCTCCTGTGGAGAGAGACTGGCCATTTTTTCAATACCCTTCAGGTAGTAAGCAAGCTGGCCCATCATGGTCTTCAGTCTGCTGGGAACCTCGTATGTCAGCTCGGTCAGTCTTCCGCCGCCGGCTATATTAATGAAATAACGGTCATTGGCTTTGCCGAGGTCAATCAGCCGCGACTCCTGGCGGAGAATCAGATCACAGGAATCCTCCCAGTTCTTCGGAATGCCCATCGCCCGGGCAAAATCATTGGTTGTTCCCAAAGGCAATATACCAAGCGGAGGCAGATTCGGCTTCTCAGCCATCCCGTTGATTACCTCATTTAATGTGCCGTCGCCGCCCGCTGCTATAATCAGATCATAACATCCGCGCTCTACGGCTTCCGCTGCCGCTGCTGTAGCATCGCCTTCCCCGGTTGTTGCATGGCAGGAAGCTTCTATGCCGCCAATATCCAGCCGTTCCAAAACATCGGCGAGCCTCTTCTTCATTTCTTCCCGACCCGAAGTGGGATTATAAATTAATCTCGCAGTTTTCATTACCGGAACGCCACCTGTTTATATGATAGATAACTTTACTGATTATACCCAATTCAGGACCCCACAAGCAATGTTGGAGACCGGAAAGGGGAATATTTCTGTGCTTCTGCAGGAGCAGCAAGCCCGCTGCGTCAGCCAAAGCATAAATATATGTATGCCTCAGCGGGTACAATAGATACCAGAAAACGCTATCTTTTATTCCAAGTGGAAACGGCTAGGCCATCATTAGAAGGACAGTATCCGTTTCAACAAAAACAACTCAGCTCTCTTCCCGCAGCCGCTCCAGCATATACCTCACCTGCTGCTCAATCCAATGCGGCAACAAGGGGTGCGGCAGCAGCGTCTGGCCCGAATAGGCGTATTGCAGACCCTGCAGCCGCCGGGGAATCACATGTTTGGTGAAATAGCCCTCACTTAAAAAGAGCGGGGCCACCAGCACCTCATAGCCTTGCTCCTTCCAGTACTCCACCTTGCTCCGCACACTGTCCGGGTTCAGCAGCCCATAATCCGCTGCCGCGACTCCGCTGATCTGGCGCACACGCTCCGCCAGCGAGGAGATGCCCTGCTGCCAGCGCTGGCGGAAGCCCTCATGCTTGCTGCCGTGGCCCACGAGCAGTATCGCTTCCCGCTGCGGATGCTTCGACAGCCCGCGCAGCTTGTCCCAGATCATGACCGCAATATCCGGGTCATCATCGACCGGATAGCCGAAATGCACCTTCGCCTTGACCGCAAAGCGTTCAAGCTCCGTCTCCTTCTCCGGCGCAGGTTTGGCTCCCAGCGCATACTCTATCTCATCGACATGCGTACTGCCGGAAGACACAAACAAGGGGATCACTAAGATATCTGTGACCCCTGCATATTCCAAGCTCTGTATGCCATCCTGAATCAGACGGCCTTCCACCAGTTCCAAGAAAGACACCGCTACGGGCAGCTCTTCTCCCAGCAATAAATGACTTACCGCCTCCTCAACCAAAGACACCCAGGCCTTGTCGCGGGAGCCGTGACTGATGATGAGTACTCCCGGCTTCATAAATTATCGTCCCAAACGTTCCAGTGTTAATTTATATCCGTCATTTCCGTAATTCAAGCAACGCTTCACACGCGAAATCGTCGCTGTGCTGGCTCCCGTTTCCGCTTCAATCTGGTTGTATGTAGAACCTTTGCCCAGCATGCGTGCTACTTCCAGGCGCTGTGAAAGGGATTGAATTTCGTTAACGGTGCACAAATCATCGAAGAAAACATAGCATTCTTCCATATTTTTCAATGTTAAAATAGCTTCAAATAATTGGTCTATACTTTTATCATTTAGCTTCTTAAGCTGCATTGATTATCATCCCCTAAAAGTTTGGTCAACATTAGCATCACTCATTAAGCATCATTGTAAAAAAGAGTTCAAAATATAGCCTAAATTTAACTTTCTTGCCTTTACTATATTGTACTGGAGCACATTTTTCAAGCATTAACGATTTCACGCTGTAAAGAACGAAAACGATGGACAAACGTCCACCCCAGGCGTACACAATTTATGCAGCTAATCACTTACTCCTCCACATTTCATAGGATTTGCCACCTTAACTATAGTACTACATAAGCACTGAAAATCAAGCATGGACACGGTTTTTTCACTTCCGAAGCTGCCGGATGGGCGTTCGCCCTTTTCCGCTGCTATCCCGGTGAACCGGGCGTTCGTCTATACCTTATGTTCGCCCATGACATACAGTATAGCAAACCACTAACGAAGGAATGTGATGTTATGCCTGATCATTACTATAATCATTCCCGCCGGAACGGGCGTTCGCTGGCCGGGTTATATCCTTCATCGCCGTATCCAGGGATTAGCGCATTTCCCCAGGCACCTCAGCCCCCCCAGATTGGGGAAGCCTCACTGCTCCCTGCAGTAGGGACCGAAGTTGCGGATACTACACTCGTTGCACCCGCTGCCGAAGCGGCAACCTCTAAGGCCGGCGGACTGCTCGGAGGACTTGGAAATCTGCCGAATATGGACCAGATTAAGGGAATTGTAGACCGGCTGGGCGGCGTAGACGGGATTGTAAGTTCTATGGGGAAAGTACAGAAGGTCATGCAGGGGTTCCAGCAGATGGCGCCTATGGTGAAGCTCCTAATGAGCAACTTCGGCAAAGGCAAGAAATCGGCAGCAGGGGAACAGGCGGCAGAGGAAGATGCAGCGCTCTACAGTCCCAAACGGCGTAAGAAGAGACGCCAGGGCACACAATCCCGCAAAAAAACGGCTCCGAAGAACCGTCGCAGATCCGCCCCTTCTTCCGTTAAACGCCGCCGCAGATAAGGCGGCGTTTAACGCTTTTAGCGAATAGTCGTTAATGGTTCTGAGTCATCAGCTACTTAAACCAGCCGCTGCGCCGGAACCAGCGAAACATCCCCACACCAAGCACCAGCATAAGCAGCAGCACCCCAAGGTAGCCATATTTCCACTCCAGCTCCGGCATGACTTTGAAATTCATTCCGTAGATCCCGGCAATCAGCGTCAGCGGCATAAATACGGTGGTGATAACCGTGAGCGTCTTCATAATCGAATTCATCCGGTTGGAGTTAAGCGAGATGTAGCTGTCACGCAGATCGGCGGTCATTTCACGGTCTACTTCAATCATATCGGTGAGCTTCAGCAGATGGTCATAAATATCGCCGAAATAGATCCGCTCTTCTCCGTTGCTCTGCACATGCTGCGAATTGACAATCCGGTACATCAGATCACGCATCGGCACAATGGTCCGGCGCAGCTTAAGCAATCTCCCGCGCACGTTAAACACCTGACCCATCAATTCCTCCACAGACTCCTTGCCGCCCTGGCTTTCCAGATCGGCCAATTCGTCCTCAAGCGTGTACAGGCTCGGGAAATAACGGTCCACCAGCTTATCCATCACCGTATACGCAGCAGCTATCGGGCCGCCCGACCAGCCCTTGCGGCTATGGATTTCCGACTTCACTAATTCCCAAGCCTCGTCCATCTCCGGCTTCTCTTGGTGGTGATAAGATACCAGGAAGCTTTTGCTGAGAAACAGGTCAATTTCTTCCGCCTCCAAGGTCTGTTCATTCAGCGCATGCAGCACGAAAAACTGGACATCCTCATAATAATCCAGCTTCGGCCGCTGCAGCACATGCATGCAGTCTTCAATCGCCAAGGGATGAAAGTGGAAATAGGTATCCAGCAGTTGCGTCTCTTCCATTGTCGGTGTGGCGAAATCCGCCCAAATCCAGGCATAGTCCGCAAGCACAATACTCTGAAGCGGCAGATCTGTTATCACCTCGCCCTTAGGTGTTACCGCCAGCGTTCGTATCATCTATGAGTCCTCCGTTAGGTCCAATATTTCATTACCGGTATTCATAATCATTGTACCGCGGTTTAGCGATTGCATACAAAAAAAGATGTCCGCAGCCGTCCTTGGCTTATCGTGACATCTCATTCATGCTGCTTAGAATATGATTTTGAAGACAATTCCCGACAGCACTGCGCTGATCGGAATCGTAATGAACCAGGTAATGACAATACGTCCGGCTATTCCCCATTTCACGGCGGAGAAGCGTTTGGCCGAGCCTACACCCAGAATAGATGATGTGATGGCATGTGTCGTACTTACCGGCAAATGCAGCAGCGTAGCCGAGAAAATAACGGAAGCGGCGGAAATATCCGCGGCGAAGCCGTTAATCGGCTCGATCTTAAAAATCTTCGTTCCCATGGTCTTGATGATCTTCCAGCCGCCGATCGACGTACCAAGCGCCATTGAGGTTGCTGCAGCAATCTTAACCCACAGTGGAACCTCCATCGTATCAAGCCGGCCCGAGGTTACGAGCGCAAAGGTAATGATTCCCATCGCCTTCTGGGCGTCGTTCGTACCATGCGTGAAGGATTGTAAGGCTGCGGTGATGATCTGCATTGAGCGGAAGCCCTTGTTCACCGTATGCGGGCTGCGTCTCGCGAAGATCCACTTCAGGATCGTCATAACGATATAACCGATAACAAAAGCAATCAGCGGGGAGAATACCAGCCCCTCGACAATTTCGATAAAGCCGTGCCATTTGATATGCTCGTTGCCTGCTCCCACATATACTGCTCCTGCGAGCGCACCGATAAGCGCATGGGAAGAGGAGGATGGGATGCCGAGCCACCAGGTAACCAGGTTCCAGATAATCGCGGCGATCAGCGTAGCTATGACGATATCTACTCCGTTGTCCAGCAGGGTGGGATCGGTAATGCTGCCGCCGATTTTTTTGGCTACACCGGTAAAGAGCAGTGCGCCAACAAAGTTCATCGAGGCTGCCAGAAGAATGGCTGTACGCGGCTTAAGCGCCCGCGTTGATACCGAAGTGGCGATGGCGTTGGCCGTATCGTGGAACCCGTTGATGAAGTCGAAGGCTAGCGCGAGAAAAATAACAAATCCTAGCACAAATAATGATGTTTCCATATTTCTAAGCCCCTTATGAGTTGCGCATGATGATTGATTCCAGCATGTTGGCTACATCTTCGCATTTATCGGTTGTAGTTTCGAGCCGCTCGTACAGCTCTTTGCGCTTGATCAGCTCAATAGGGTCCTTAACGGTTTCGAACAGGGCTTTGGTGCAGATGCGAAGCACTTCGTCACCTTGGTTCTCCAGATCGTTCAGACGGATCGTATACTCGCGGATCGCGAGCAGCTTCTTCTGGGAGAGCAGGTGAACCGCTTTTTGAATCTCATAGGCGGACTGGCGGAGAATCTCTGCGAACTGCACAATATATTCATCCGGTTCCAGCAGGTTGTACATATAGAAACGTGAGGCTGAAGCTTCCAGACCGTCAATTACATCATCCATGCTTGTAATGAGGTCCATAATGTCGTCTCGTTCCAGCGGAGTGATGAACGTCTTGTTCAATTCCTTAATAACGGTGTGCGTGTACGTGTCGCATTGGGATTCATATTTCTTCATCACCCCTGCGAAGTTCTCGACATTTTCCCGGAGAGAGGTAATATTCTGAGCGAAATAATCTGCCGCCTGGACAATGGTATCGGCCATATTTTCCAATGTCTCAAAGAATATGTCCTTTTTTCTCAACTTCATTCGTTTAAGCCCCTTTACATAAAATTGCCGTGTAAATGAAATGTGAAGCCACTCATATGTAAACAGCATGAAAATGAATGACAACCCTTGTTATCTTAACATATCAATAGAAGGTATTGAAGACAAAGAACCGAACTTTTTAACATTTAAATGACATATTTCTCGAACAGCCAAAACAATTGTCGGATTTAGATAGATTTCCGCTGTTTCAAGCTTTACCGGGAGAAGGTGAAATTTCCACATGGCTGTCGAAGGACGGGCTGTTCGGCACAATCAGAAAATGGGTCACGCCGGGATACAGGAGCGCCTCCTGGCCATCCTTCTTCACGAAGCGGATCACATCATCCGGCTTGCGCGCCCATCTGCCCTTGATTACTTGTCCACGCTGAAATAGCAGCGCTTCTCCTCCCAGCTCCACATCAATTTGCAGTCTCCCCACATCATCCAGCACCTTATGATCCGCTCCCAGCACGATGACATTTGCGGCTTCCACCGGATTCCCGTTGTTCAGATCCAGATGCGGACTGCCGTTCACCGATCTCAGATAAGTTTCCCGTTCCTCACTGTATTTATAACCCACAGTATAGCTCTTTAGCTGAAACTGCACATTGAACTCTGCGGCAGGTTCCCCTTCGACTGGTATATAATCGGGATTTGTGAAAAGATAGCCCGGAACCTGCACGGTACCGGCGTATCCAAGCTTGTCCGCCCCCTCGCGCAGCTTGGCGGCATTGCTGTACAGATTATGCGGCGCTTTACGCCCCTTGTCCCGCCAGAAATAAGCCCCGCCCCGGCCAATCTCGTCCATGTCATCCTTTTTCTCCTTCTGGAGAATGGCATACGCCGCCTGGCTTCCGCCGGCATGCACCGTCACCCCCCCGTAGCTCTCGCCAAGGTCGATCAGATAGGGGCGGATGCTGCGGATGGGGCCGATTTTGACGATGCCGGTGTGGCTCTGGAAAATCCCGATCAGCCGGGTAATCCCTCCTTCAGCCAGAACCTCATACAGGATGTCCGCCTCGCTGATCCCTGATTGCGGCCGGGCAGCCGGCGCGTTGTTGATCATTACCGCCAAGGGGCGGGGAAGGACGCTCTCCTGGACCGGAAGCCCTGTCAGACCGGAGGTTAGCCCTCCACTGGGAGGTTCGGCTGTCGGCGAAGGCTCGGCAGAAGCCGCAGGCGATGGCGCGAGGGTAGGTGCATCCGGCGGTGAGGGCACGGCTTCCGGTTGCTGAGTTCCACAGGCGGAGAGCAGCAGGCCCGCAAGCAAGCAGCATAATACAAGACGGGAAGAATAGCCGCTAAGAGTCATATGTTTTGTTTCCTCCTAATTTCTCGTGATTATCTTCCATTTAATCACAGCAGGCGGCATTTGTCTTGATGCCGGCGCATTAAAAAGGATACAGCCCATGTGTCCGGCTGTATCCTGCGTTTATTGTATGTCTAATCAATCATCCAGCAGCTCAGACTGAGTGTCCCGTATTGGTACGCCTGAGTCATTAGCTGCGCCCTTCTGCCTTCATCGGCCGTTCCCATAATATAGAAGAGCGGAATAAAATGCTCCCTTCCGTATGTAGGAACCGCATCACGCGCATGCGGAGCTCTCGTGTCATAGTCGAACAGTGTTGGCAGATCCCATGCTGCAAGGCCCTCCGCTATCCAGGCATCGAAGTCAAGCGCCCATTGCTCCGGCTGGTCCTCCTGCTTGAGCAAGCGCAGATTGTGGACCAGGCCGCCGCTTCCAATCAGCAGAATTCCCTCTTCGCGCAGCGGGGCCAGCATTTGGCCGATATGGTACTGCTCCTCAGGGGAACGCAGGGAATCGACGGACAAGACCACTACCGGAATATCGGCTTCGGGGAACATCTTCTTCAGAATGACCCAGACCCCGTGATCGAGCCCGCGTCCCAGCACAGGCTGGTGAGGAAGATTGTTGTCTGTGAACAGCCCGGAGATTCGGCGGCTGAGTGCGGAGTCACCCGGAGCCGGATAGGCCAGCGAATACAGCTCGTTCGGGAACCCGTAGAAATCATGCAATGTTTCGTGCTGTTCGTCCACCGTTAGCAGTTGCTCTGGACTGTCCCAATGCGCAGAGAAGACAACTATGCCGCGTGGTGTCCCCAGATCAGCTCCCAGACGCTCCAGGAAACGGGTGTACTCGTTGTCCTCAAGGGCGAGGAGCGGTGAGCCGTGTGCAATAAAAAATGCCGGTAATTTCATAGGGTGCCAACCTCCATAACCCAGTATATGGTCTGCCCCTATATTTTACCGCTTATTCTGAGTTAATGCGAGCTTAAGACAATTCCCGGTAGATCATCAGACTCCGAATGTTGGAGTACAAACTTTTCGTGAGCAAGTCTTTTCCTGACTAGAAGAATCTAACCGTTTGTAGCGGACTGAACCGCTCTTATTTCTACTGGAAGTCATTTTTCCGCAAGTGAACGGACTCCAGAGACTTTATGGGCGTACATTTACCCTAAATATACCTGCCGAAGAGGCGATAAGCGCTTTACGGTCCGTCCGCTCGGCTAAATGTATCCCTTTCGGTAATATAAAGGCCTTACTGTCCGTAAGGAACAGGAGGATGGATACGACGATTCTCTCTCTCCCGGACCACAAAGGCTGCATCCAACGCCATAAGATTTAGAACTGATGCTGCACCAATACGCCTGCAACTTTAGTGTTGCGGATAGAAAGACCTTCAGAGGTGTAACGCGTACTATTATATCATCCAGTTTTGCCATTCCTCCTGCACATGCTCCTGCTGATTCATCCAATCCTTGGTTCGTTTCAGCACCTGCACCTGGGCCTGGCCTGAAGAGAATGTATGATCCGCCTGAAAAATCACCTCTTTGTCGCAGCGCCCCTCAGGGCGTGTCCAGAACAGCTTCTGGTAGAGGAAGGCATAATCCACTGGAATTACATCATCGGAGGTTCCGTGAATTACCAGCACATCGCCGCTGAACTTGCCCGCCTCCTGAAACGGCTGAAAAGCCGCAAGCGAGTTGAAGTAGACCGGGGTAAAGTTATAGCCGGCGAAATCCGAAGACCCGTTCTGCACCGCACGGTCATAAGCTTCCCTTCCCACAATCTTTACGATATCATTGAACGGATAGCCAACGGCTGCCCACAGCACGAGATTCTTGACCCGGCGGTCCCGTACCCCGGTCAATAACGCCACTGCTCCGCCAAGACTGTGTCCGATCAGCGTTACACGCTGCGGGTCCACATCTGCAGAGCTGATGCCATAATCGAGCACAGCCCGGGTCTGGGCAATCATGGACTCCATGTTCTCACTGCCATAATTACCGCTGCTCTCCCCGCAGCCTGCATAATCAAAACGAATTACCATATATCCGTCCGCAGCCAGCTCGCGCGCCGCCTTGACGAAGATCCGGTCCACACCGATCCGGTTGCCTACGAACCCGTGGCAGATTACCGCGAGCGGAACCCGGTCCTTGCAGCGCCCTGTGCCCCCTTTTCCACCGGATGGATAATGGATGCTCGCTGTTAATTCTTCCCCGTTATGCCGGATGATAATATTCCGTTCCATTGCCGAACCCTCCTCAGAAAGGTAACTTATCTTAAATTATAATAATTCCGATTAATTTAGTAAGATTTATATCTTAATTATAAGCCTTGCGTTATTATTGTCAACAGACAAGTGGAAACGGCTACGCCTACATTTAGAAAAGGCCTCTTTCGTTCCACAAGGAACAAAAGAGGCCTGAAGCATACCAGGCTGCCGCGTCAATCAATCATAGCTGTCGTGAAACATATCATGGGTTTCCTGTCTTCCAGGCCAATCCCCCAGCCCATCCTCCGGTGAATCCTGCGAGGAGTCCCATAAGCTGAAGCCATCGGAATTGCCCCAATCCCCTACTTCATTCGTTGGCACAGGCGCGGAGCCTTCACCCACGAATTTGCCGGGCTTCTGTCTTTTCTCAGTGTCCATAATGCTCCCTGCCTTCCTTAAGCCTAGTTTGTGAAGCAGATGCAGATTCAATAACAGTGTTCACTTATTCACAAGGATTATTCCCGGAAGCATGGATGTCCTTGCACACAGCCGCCGGGCAAACGTATACTTTAGGTTAAAGGCTGTACCGATTAACCATACTGGAGGTTTACATCCATACAATGAAAGTCAAAGCTATGATTAAGCAAAATAATGTGCTGCGCGAGCAGATGACGCCGTTCAACCGCTCTTATTATGAAGATATGCTGCTGGCGCTCCGGGCCAGCAAGGTAGATCCGGTCCGCACGGAGGAGCTGCTTCTTGAGGCGGCGGCGCTCCTGCTGGAGGGACAGAGCAAAGGAAAAAATGCCAAGCAGATTTTCGGCGAGCACCCGGAGGATTATTTCAGGGAGATTGCCGGGAGCGCTCCCGCACGAACTGAACGCAGCAAGCTGAACTATTACCTGATGATTCCCTGGGCAGCACTTACCGGTCTCTTCGGCATATACGCACTTGCCGGACTCTTCCTGCTATGGAGCACCGGGACAGCGGGCATGTTCGGTCAGATCAGCATCTTCACAATCGTGGTAGCTGGTGCAGGCTCTATTGTCCTCATCGAGCTGATCATGAAATGGATGTCCTCCTTGTCCGAGGACGATGCCCCGAAGCCCAAGAAGTTCGATATCAAGGGACTCGGAATCTATATCGGCCTCGCTGTCATTGCGGTATTTCTTGGCGTATTTCTTGACAACCTGTTTCCGGTGATTTCCCTCTCCCCATGGGTGAGCCTCGCTCTTGCTGTGGCCGGAGGGCTTGGATTGAAATTTATATTCTTCAGATCATAGACGGTGATTTCATTTCGGGCTTATACAGGAGGAAACTTCCATGAAGAAGATACACACCATTCTATCTGTAGCAATAGCTGCAACTGTGGGACTGCAATTAGGTCTTGCCGGACATGTGCTTGCTGAAGGTTCAGGAAGCAGCACCGGAGGGGCTTCCACCGCGGGCAGCAAGGCGGCTCCCGCGGCGGCCAGCAGCCATGCCGATTCCATCTACAAGTCGGCTCTGCTGCTGCTGTCCTCTTCCGCTAAGCTGCCGGAGGCTATTCAATACTTGAACAGCAATATTTATGCGGTCAGCCCCTATCAGGCGACTGTACTGACCCTGAAGCTGGAGAATCTCCACAAGGCCGCCCTGAAGGCCTGGGAGAGCAAGTTCAGCAGCAGCATTACCCAGCGGAAGCTTACCTCGGTGTATAAAGCTGGAGTCAGCATGGCCAAGCTGGCCGAGAGTACGGAGGACGTGTCTTTGCGGAGCCTGCTGAAAAGCGCGGGAGAAAGCGGGTATAAGCTGGAGACGGCTGAGGGCTCTTTTTTCCCGGTGATTGATTATGCTTCCTACCGCAAATATAAGCTGTATGTTACCAATGATATCCGTGATTATATTTCAATTATGGGTACAGAAGCAGACCTGCCTCCTTCCAAGGATAACGGACTCATCATTTCCTGGGGCGATGTTGCGGCCAGAGCGCTGGCCCATGAGCAATTCATTCAGAGCTATCCCACATCCAACCGGATATCGTCAGTGAAGACCTTGTATTCCACGTATGTAATCAATACCTTCTACGGGCAGAACAATACGCCGCTCTTCCATTATGACAACCTGGAGATGGATTTGGAGGCGCAGAAGGCTTACAGCAGCATTCTGTCGAAGAATACCGGCAGCAGTCCGTTTCTGCAAAAGCTGGAAGGCTTCATGAAGCTGATGAAAGAGAATGACTATAAGCTGGATGACGGTGTAAAGCAATACCTGAAGACAGAAGCACCGCTCTCCTGATCCTGTTACATTGCATAAAGGCCCGCCCCTTTAATCATCATTGGGGGCGGGCCTTTATATATTAGATCAGCATATTAAACAAATTCGGGTCCTTGTTGATCTCCAGGTAATCCACGCCCTTCTGCTGCATCCGTTCGATGAGCGGGGCGTAGTCCTCCTTGTGCTGAAGCTCGATCCCAACAAGCGCCGGGCCGTTCTCCTTGTCGTTCTTCTTCGTGTATTCGAAACGGGTGATGTCATCCCCGGGTCCCAGCACTTCGGCCAAGAACTCGCGTAGTGCTCCCGCCCGCTGCGGAAAATTAACCATGAAATAATGCTTCAAGCCTTCATAGATGAGTGAGCGCTCCTTGATCTCCTGCATCCGGTCAATATCATTGTTGCCCCCGCTGATGATACAGACCACGGTTTTGCCCCGGATCTGATCACGGTACAGGTCAAGCGCCGCAATCGGCAGCGAGCCCGCCGGTTCCACAACAATCGCATTCTCGTTATACATCTCCAGAATGGTTGTGCATGCCTTGCCTTCCGGCACCTTAACGACATCATCCAGGCGGTGGGAGCAAATATCATAGGTCAATCCGCCGACCCGCTTCACAGCCGCTCCGTCGACGAATTTATTGATTTCCTTCAGCGTAACCACTTCTCCGCGCTGAATCGCTTCGCTCATGGAAGCCGCACCAGAAGGCTCTACGCCTATAACCTTGGTAGACGGGCTAACCGTCTTCACATAGGTCGCAACACCGGCAGCCAAGCCGCCTCCGCCGATGGTGACGAACACAAAATCCGCCGGCTTGTCGAGGCTCTCCATAATCTCCATCGCAATGGTGCCGTTGCCGGCGATAATCCGCGGTTCATCAAAGGGATGGATCAGTGTCATGCTATAATCAATGCACGCCTGCAGCGCTTCATCGTACGCATCATCGAAGGTGTCACCCTTCAGAATCACCTCTACGTACTCGCCGCCGAACTTCCGGACCTGCTTAATCTTCTGGTTAGGAGTAGTGCTAGGCATGTAGATCTTGCCTTTGATTCCCAGAGCCTTACAGGAGAACGCCACGCCCTGCGCATGGTTTCCCGCGCTGGCACAGACAATGCCCTTGGCTCTGTCCTCTGCAGACAGACTGCGAATCATATTATACGCGCCGCGGATCTTGAAAGAGCGGACAATCTGCAGATCCTCACGTTTCAGATACACATTGCAGTCATATTTGGCCGACAGCACCCCATCCAGTTGAAGCGGGGTACGGGTAATAACCTCCCGCAGCACATGATGTGCCCGTACAATATCTTCCATTCCTACGATCCGGTCTTCGCCTTCTCTCATTTATCCTCGCCTCACTGTCTTCTGTCTAATCATATCGCTTCTTGTAACATACTCTTCCAAGGACATTTTATCAAGCATTGTCCTTTCCGGGCAATACAAATAGCACTTCAGCGGGAGATAGAGAGATGTTGGGCTTCATGGCAGGAAGGTTTGGAGGGGGAATCTTACAGAAATATGAGGCGCAACAGCAGCAGTACTTTATAAGCCTTTGCTCAAAAGAAAAAACATGCAGTGTAACGCCCCGCTATTCCATTCTATTAAAATCGAAGTTTTACATACGCTACTGTAAACGTTAGAAGAAACAAAGAAGGCTGTATAGTGCGTAGAGTGGTGTTAGTCCTCCGTTTTATGAAGCGGAGTTTGCGGTGCGATAGAGCTGCGAATGGGCGTTCCACAGGTCGTCGCCAGGCAGCCTGACGCCTGCTGAACCCGATCTTTTTCTAACTTGTGCCACATTGCTTCTCGTATATTGGTTAATCAGTTCGTCGAGCACCATCGACTGATGAAGCACGGCTGGATGATCCAAGTCGTACTGATATTGCAGATTATTCAGGTCTTGCCGGGCTTCTTCCAAAATTCGTCTCAAACATTCTACTTCTCTCACTCTTATCCCTCCTTAGTTAGTATTTTAGAGGGCTATGTCTTTTTTGGGGTGAAATTTTTTTCTGATAATTTGTATGAAGAAATCAAGAAAAGACCAGCCTCAAGACTGGTCTAATAAATATATTGTAACTCCAAAGCTATAATAATAGATTAACCCCCATGAAATTCAGAGGCAATGCTGAAGGAATGATTGACCCCTGCAGAAATTGGAATAACCAACACTAAAGCAAAACTAGCTACGACCAACAGGAATGCCAATTTTCTTTTCATGTTCTTCTTCCTCCTCTTTTAATAGGTTCTGATATCTATGTTGTATTTCATGGGATGCAAATGCTCTATATCTCTCAAATAGCCTCACACAAGCGAGAATACGAGTTTCGTTGTTGATGAGGGATGACGTGTACAAACCGGCCAATAAGTATTCAAAACCCATCAGGTACAGGCCTTGCCTCAGATAATACTGGGCAACCCCGTACAGAAAACGGGCATACTGCTCGGAGACCACTTGCTTTGTATATACACCCACAGCCTCCTGATGCTGCATCTGCATGTAGCCGTTAATTTCGGAATCAAAATACTGCAGGATGTAATCCACATTGAAATCAAACAGATTGGCCGCCTCTGTAATGTTTAATAAGCCAATCAGAAGCTCATCCTTGTTCTGTTCTATATAGGCTACATAATCGGCAAGTACGCTTTCATCCCCGCGCATCAGCTTGGACACATACATATTGGCCTCTGCCCATCCTTTATACAGCTTCAGCCAATGCAAGGTGTCCTTATCCGTTTCCTTGACCCAGCTCAAGTCTCCATATGCGCATGCATATTGCATCTCTTGCTCATGATCGCCCCTGGCATTACAGACACTTCCTCGAAGCATATAAGAGAAGGCCAAATATACAAACATTGGTTTCTTCGGCTTCTTACGTTGCTCCTGTCTTGCTCTCGCCGATTGGACAGGCGTAAAGAGTTGAATATGCGCCAGCCGCCCCATTTCCTGGGCGATCCGATCCACCTTTTCCCAGCGCCTCAGCGAACGGTACGTATTCGCCAGGTCTCTCAGTGCATCCAACTGGTCTATCTCATCAAGACGGTCTACAAAAGGCTCAAATTGCAGCGCACATTGAAGGTTGTCCTCCTGATTGTCGCTTAGCCGAAGCGTGAACAAACGATACTGGCAAAAAGCCAGCCGTTCGGAATGCTGACGTCTCTCACTAAGAGCCACACTCTCATAGAGCAGGGCCGCCGCAGCGTGCTTGCCTTCCGCGAAGAATTCCTCGGCCACCTCGAAGAGCAAAGGAGAATAAGTCAGATTGTCGAGCAGCAGCGGCAGCATTTGCCGGATGCAGTCCAGCTTGTCCAGCTCCGCACAACGGTACAGCAGGGGCCTAACTCTGCGCCAATTAGGTACGGCTTCCACCATGCATTCCTGAATATACTGATCGTAAAAATACCCTTGAGGCAAGCCCAGCACAGCAGTCATCCGGTCCAACTGATCCACAGCCATAATCCGGTTGCCCTTCAGAATTGAACTCACCGTACCTGCGTTGAGACCAGCCAGCCTTCCCAACTGACTGAAGCTCAGTGCTTCGCGCTCGATAAAATTCTCCAGCTCTGTGCGAATCGTGGCTGTATTGTTCAAACAAACCACCCCTTAGGCACGTCGGACAATGACGAAAGTTCCCGTTGCAGCCTCGCTAGCATTTGATAATATTTCCTAATATATTGCAAATATAACCATAAATTTCGCCCAGGTCAATTCTTTTTTTTGTATTCTCTTTTTTTCTGCATCATATTATATAATACGTCATTTTTCGCGCGGTAATTAGAAAATATATTGACTATTTTGTTCGTTGATGTATAATCATTTTGGTCAATATATTGTCTAAATAAAGGCCATTCTTAATACTACATAAAGGAGAATAAGTACATGAAAATAAACATGGATCATCAACAAGCATTTGTAGATCAACACATTAATATTAAGGTTGATGATTTAAATCCTAACAGCCGGCTAAAAGTAAGTTTGAAAATGGAGCTTCCCTGGTGCAGCGGGGAAGAATTTTCGTCCTACGCAGTTTTGGTCGCTGATGAAGCGGGAGAAGTGGATTTCGCTCTGGCAAGGCCTGTGGAAGGAAGCTATGAAACAGCTAATAGCATGGGACTGATCTATTCATTACAACAGTCAATATCTGCGGGGAAGAATATCGCTGAGAATATCGCTATTGATAAGCCGATCATCATGAACCTGCTTTTTGAATCCTCAACAGAAAAAAAGGAAATTCAATTAAAAAGGCTGTTCAAAACAGATGATATTCTTGTCAAACAGATCCATGAAGGATTCACCGGGCAGCTTTTTTATCAGAAAAATGCTAATAACAAGACTATTCTCATGCTGGGAGGCTCGGATGGACAAATGCAATCTTTGGCTCTAATGGCTGGACCTCTCGCTTCCAGAGGATTTAATGTGCTGATTACATCCTACTTTGCTTCCGGGGGATTACCTGAAAAACTGGAGGAGGTTCCCTTGGAATATTTCGAACAGATATTTAAGTGGATTGAAGACAATGAAATTACAAGAACGAAAGATATTTATGTTCATGGAACGTCGAAAGGCGGCGAATTAGCGCTTTTACTGGCCTCCAGATATAAACAAATTAAAAAGGTAGTTGCCGTAGAACCTCACACCTATTGTTTCCAGGCTCTTGACGGGTTGCTGAGTGGCAAGAATGTCTCTTCTTGGTCCTATCAGGGGCAATCTATTCCATTCATTGAAGTAGATAATACAATTTTCTTTGAAGATCAACAAAAGGACATTGAAAAAGGAATTCCCTTCGGGTTCGCCAGCACATACCGAAAAAGCATTGAAAAAGCAACGAACCGGGAAGCATCGCGGATAAAGGTTGAAAATTCTGCGGCTGACATTCTCCTGATCTGCGGAAAAAAGGACAATATATGGAACAGTTATGATGCATGCCTGGAAATACTGAAGAACTTAAAGAGCAGCAATTATACGCATCAAGCCGAATTGTTATCTTATGAGAATATGGGGCACCCCATGCCCATTCCCTATATTGTTCCGATTAGCTTAACCTTAGAAATGCCAATGAACGGCGGTGTGTTTTCTTCCGGTGGAACTGTTGAGGGGAACGCGGAAGGACAATATCAATCCTTTACAAGGACAATTGAATTTTTTAAGGAGCCGTGATAGAATCACTGGCAGTACAAAGTTCACCGGCGAGGTTGGTTATTGTTATGGATTACGATAAGGAATTCTATCTATTACATCTTATGAAACAGGTCTACTCCGGTCTGATCTCAGTTTCTAACAAGGTTCAAGCAACAGGTGACAAGTATAGCGCACCCTTAACCTCCAGACAATATATGACTCTGCTTGCAATTCTTCATTTGCCTGAAGATGAAACGACAATCATTAATATTGCCAATAAGCTGGGGGCAACCAAACAAAATATCGCCCAATTAATTAATAGCTTAGAGAAAAAAAAGTTCATCTCCATTACTCCCAGCAAAAAGGATAAACGGGCAGTCAATGTACATTTGACAGCATTAGGACTTCAGACTCTGGAAAGCCGCGGTATCAGTGTTACGATTAATTTCATGGCGGATATTTTCAAAGATTTCAAACCGGAAGAACTGGAGACGCTGTGGAAATTATTACTCAAATTATATCAGTTTGACGGTGCGAAAATGAATGGGCTTGAGGACGATGTACAAGTTCCGGTTACTTTTAGTGAAGAAGAGATCCGAATAGCGATAGAACGGTTTTCTGACAGAAGAAATGGCGGATTATAAGAAATATTCAGCGGGGAAAAGCATAAAAAACGGGTGTGTCTTCTATTACGCAGACGCACCCGCTTTTTTGTATCCGGTTTTGCTTGTTTTATGTCCACATACTGAAGCTGGCTACCTCTACTGCTTAAGCATCCACTTGAGCAGGTCCGGCACACTCGCCCAAAGACGGGAGTGCATAATCACATATTCAACGGCTTCATTGGAATCGTCCATCCCGACAAAATCCGGGAGGTTATGCGGCAGACGCTTCACACCCAACAGGTAATCGGGCACATGCTTGTTCACACCCCGTGCCACGCGGTACAGCATTTTGAGCTGGGAGGTGATTCCGTTCTTCTTGTACTCCAGAATGATCCGGTCATAGGCAAAAGCGGCAGCGGCGTCATCCTTGCCGTACTTCTCCAGCACCTCTTCCGCCCGGTCCAACTGGTTGCTGTACAGGTACACAGCAGCGAGCAGGTAACGCGCACCGGTATTGTCATCTGTATTCAGCTCAAGGATATGCTCCAGGGTCTGCGCCGCTTCTTCGGCATTTCCGCCAAACCAGCAGGACTCGGCGTAGCTTTTGCAAATGCGGATATAAGGACGGGTCTCATGGAGGCCCCAGAAGTGTCCTTTGTTCTGTGCAAAAAACAGTTCGCCCAGCTCGTGTTCGCCTGCAGCGATTCCCGCCTTCAGGTAAGCCCGGGCATCCTGCTCGTTCTCCGACTCCTCAGCCAGAATGAGATAAGCGTCAGAGCTGCCCGGATACATTTCCAGCGCTGCTTGTGCCAGTTGTATTCTCCGTCTGGAAGAAGTCGCCTCCATCGCCTTGTAGAGCAGGGCTTGCGCTTTATCCTTAGGCGTGCCCGGGCCGTTCAGCGCCAGAAGCTCATCAGCCTCGCCGTCCATCCCGTACTCCTCGACATAATTGAGCATTTCCTTAACCTTGCGCGAGATCGTCGCCGTTGTCACCTGATATTTGCCGGCAAGCTCCACCTGCGAAATATTGAAGCCGTATTCTTCGGACAGCAGATACTCAATCGCCGCGCAGAAGGAGCCTGTCTTCTTCACGGCAGGCTTAGTCTGACGGGAATAGCCGTTCCACAACACCAGCGCTTCAAAAATCAGCTCCCGCTCATATTGGTTACGCATACTCTCAATAAGCTCCAGCGCGAGCTGCTCATGAGCCGGATGCTCCCATTTCAGCTCACGCGCCACCATTTTTTTCAGTTTGGTCAATGTAAGCTTGCTCTCAGGCCGGGTCGCGGCTGCCTGGACCGGCTGCTCGATTTCCTGCTGGATGTCTGCCGCCACATGGCCAGACGCTTCCTCGGTGGTTACCATCCGCAATATGGATTCTACTGCAGATTTTTCTTTGTCCAGACAGCATCTTTTATATTTTTTCCCGCTTCCGCATGGGCACAACTCATTTCTTCCAACCTTACTCAAAAGTAATTCCTCCTTGAAGCTATGATTTAAAAAAGGCCTTTCCTGAAAGGAAAGACCCTTTATCTGTATAGTTCCGAACATTTTCCCCCGTACGAGTTGTATTATAGCACTTCTTCTATCACTTGTCAGTCCTTTTTTGGGACTAATAGCGTAAAAGCCCGCTGTAATACAGTTCTTTATCCTCAGACAAATGCCTTCATTGCAATGTCGCTGCGCTTGTGCATCCCGGAAAAAGAAATGGTCTCTGCGCTGGCATATGCCGCTGCACGCGCCTCGGCAATGGTTGCGCCCATGCCAACGACTCCAAGCACCCGTCCGCCGTTCGTCACCCAGCTTCCGTCTTCGCCGCGTGCGGTTCCGGCATGAAAGATCAGCTCGTCCGGTCTGCCCTCAAGTCCGGCAATCGGCACACCCTTGGGATACGTTCCGGGATACCCTTCCGAAGCCAATACCACGCAGACTGCCGCTTCCTCGCTCCATTCGATCTCGATGTCAGCCAGCCGTCCCTCGGTTACGGCGAGGAAAATCTCCAGCAGATCACTTTTCAGCCTTGGAAGAACCACTTGTGTCTCAGGATCACCGAAGCGGGCGTTGAATTCAATTGTCTTCGGCTTACCATCCGGTGAGATCATCAGACCGGCAAACAGCACACCGCTGAAGGAACGGCCTTCCGCCACCATCGCTTTGGCCGTTGGCTTAATTATCGTCTCCACGGCTTCATCAATAATGGCCTGGTCAATGTGCGGCAGCGGCGAATACGTACCCATGCCTCCGGTATTGGGTCCCTTGTCCCCGTCATACGCCGGCTTGTGATCCTGAGCAGCAGCCATCGGGCGCACCGTCTCTCCGTCCACAAAGGCCAGAATCGACATTTCCTGTCCGGCAAGGAATTCCTCAATGACAACCTGTGCGCCGGCTTCCCCGAACACCTTGGTCACCATGATATCCTGCAGGGCAAGCTCCGCTTCTTCCCGCGAGTAGGCCACAGTTACCCCTTTGCCTGCGGCCAGCCCGTCCGCCTTGATAACAATCGGCAGCCCTTGGCCACGCAAGTAGGCAAGCGCCGCCTCATAGTCGCTGAACTTCTCGTAAGCTGCCGTAGGAATGCTGTATTTGTGCAGCAGATCCTTCATAAAGGTTTTGCTGCCTTCAATCTCCGCCGCATTCTTGCGCGGTCCGAATACTGGAATGCTGTGCGCTTCGAAGACGTCCACGATGCCAGCCGCCAGCGGATCATCCGGTCCGATGACAACGTAGTCAATGTTCTTTTCCTTGGCAAAAGCAGTCAGCCGATCGAACTCGAATACGCCGATTGGCACACACTCCGCAAGCTGCGCAATCCCGGCGTTGCCGGGGGCGCAATAGATTTTACCGGCTTTGGGGCTGCGGGACAGACTCCAGATAATTGCATGCTCCCGGCCGCCGCCGCCAACGACTAAAATATCCATAGCAATGAAGCCCTCCCCGGCGTTCTAGTGTTTGAAATGGCGAACGCCGGTAAAGACCATGGCAATACCATATTCATTAGCAACCTTAATCGACTCTTCATCCTTGATGGAGCCTCCCGGCTGAATTACAGCGGTAATCCCTGCCTTTGCAGCCATTTCCAGCGTATCTCCCATTGGGAAAAAGGCATCGGAGGCCAGCACGGAGCCCTTGGCTTTCTCTCCGGCCTGTTCAATGGCGATCTTGGCAGCGCCGACACGGTTCATCTGGCCTGCACCTACACCAACAGTCATATCATCCGCTGCAAGCACGATGGCATTGGATTTCACATGCTTAACGACCTTCCAGCCGAACAAGAGCTGCTTCAATTCTTCCTCTGTGGGCTTGCGGTCAGTCACGACCTGCAGCTCATCAGGATTAACGGAATGCACGTCGCTCTCCTGCACAACCATACCGCCCTCAATGGAGGTAACTACAAAACTGGTTTTGCGCGCTGCAGCGGTGCTGAGATGGCCGATTTTGAGCAGACGGATGTTCTTTTTCTTCGTAAGTATTTCCAGCGCTTCGTCCGTAAAGCCGGGCGCCAGCACGATTTCGAGGAAAATATCCTTCAGCAGATTCGCAGTATCGGCATCAATAATCCGGTTCGCCGCAACAATGCCGCCAAAGATAGAGGTTGGATCGGCGTTGTAGGCTTTTTGATAAGCTTCATATACACTTGCCCCTACACCCACACCGCAAGGATTCATATGCTTAACCGCCACAACAGCCGGTTCTTCGAACTCCTTCACGATCTGCAGCGCTGCGTTGGCATCGTTGATATTGTTGTAGGACAGCTCTTTGCCGTGTAGCTGCTCGGCAGCCGTGAGCGTATCCTGCGCAGCCAGCGGCTTGCGGTAGAATGCAGCCTTCTGGTGCGGGTTCTCGCCATAACGCAGATCCTGGATTTTCTCGTAAGTCACCGTGTAGCGCTCCGGCAGCGGTTCCCCGGTTACATTCGCCAGATAATCGGAAATCAAGGCATCATAAGCCGCCGTGTGGCGGAACACTTTTGCCGCGAGACGTTTGCGTGTTTCCAGAGTCGTATCTCCGCCTGCGCGCACTTCCTCAAGCACTGTCGCATAATCGGCTGCATCCACCACCACACTGACAAAAGCATGGTTCTTCGCCGCCGAACGCAGCATTGTCGGTCCGCCGATATCAATGTTCTCGATCGCTTCCTCGTAGGATACATCAGGCTTGGCAATCGTCTCTGCGAACGGATACAGATTAACCACTACCAGGTCGATGTAGTCGAGACCCAGCTCCTGCATCTGCTTCGTATGCTCTTCGTTGTCACGAACTGCCAGAAGGCCGCTGTGAACGGCAGGATGAAGTGTTTTGACGCGTCCATCCATAATCTCCGGGAATCCTGTCACATCGGAAATACCGATGACCGGAACGCCTTCTTTAGCCAAAAGTGTGCTAGTGCCGCCTGTGGAGATAATTTCTACGCCCAATGCAGACAGCTCGCGGCAAAAATCCACGATGCCCTGTTTGTCCGATACGCTGACCAGCGCTCTTTTGATACTCACTTTGAATAGTCCTCCTCCGGAAGATGCAAGATTTAGTTTCAGAACATGCGATAATGCTGATCTGTATGTGAAAGATAACGATGTGAACAATGATTTTAGAAGCCCGCGCCTGACGACAAACGTCTGCAATGCCTGCAAAATCTGCTGACGCTCGACACCCCTGTACCCGCCAGCGCGATATTTCCCGAGAAATATCAGAAACACTGGAGCTTGTCCGCAGAATGTCGATGGATGCCGCTACTCCCAGATAACTGTCCTTCTGCCATCCAGTTCTATTTTTCCGGCTGCAAAAGCGCCCACAACCTCAGGATACAGCTCATACTCCACCTGATGGATACGTTCCGCTAATGATTCAGCAGTATCCAGAGGCTCTATGGCAACACTGCGCTGGGCGATTACCGGACCGGTATCCATACCCCCATCGACAAAATGCACTGTCACTCCCGTCAGCTTCACACCGTAATCCAGCGCTTGGCCTATCGCGTCTTTACCGGCAAAGGCCGGCAGCAGCGAGGGATGAATGTTGACGATCCGTCCGGCGTATGGCGTCAGCAGCACCGGGGTAATCAGGCGCATGTACCCTGCAAGCACAACCAGTCCGATGTCACGGCGCTGCAGCTCGGCTACGATCTCTGCCTCATAAAGCTCCCGGCTTGCAAAGTCCTTCGGCCGCAGCAGAAGCGCGGGAACTCCCGCCGCCTCCGCACGCTGTGCCACAGGCGCTTCCGGCCTGTCGGAGACCAGCAGCTCAATGCGTCCTCCGCCAAGCTTACCAGCCTTCTCAGCCTCTATCAGTGCGGCGAAATTGCTGCCCTGCCCGGAGGCAAATACAGCGATCCGGCTCCACTGCATCACACTTCAGCTCCCGTAAAGGTAACCTTGCGTTCCCCTTCAGTCACTCTGCCGATCAGGTAGGCTTCTTCCCCGCTTGCTTGGAGCAGCTCCAGCGCACGTTGTCCATCCGCCTCCGCCACAACCAGCACCAGGCCCACGCCCATATTGAAGGTGGTGAACATGTCGCGGTTGCTCACATTACCTTTGCTCTGCAGCAAATCGAAGACAGGCAGAATCGGCCAGGAGCCATGATTAATTTCCACGTTCACACCCTCAGGCAGGACGCGCGGAATGTTCTCGATGAACCCGCCTCCGGTAATATGTGCCATGCCCTTGACCGGAAGCTGCTCGAGCAGCGCCAGCAATGGCTTCACATAAATCTTGGTAGGAGCCAGCAGCACATCCACAAGCGGAGCGCCCAGCTCAGGAACTACATCGTTCAGCCCGTAACCGCCATCCTCCAGCAAAAGCTTGCGCACCAGCGAGAACCCGTTGCTGTGCACACCGCTGGAAGCCAGGCCGATTACCGTATCCCCCGGTGCAATGTCCGCACCTGTCACCAGCTTGGCCTTGTCAGCCACGCCCACCGTAAATCCGGCGATATCATATTCGCCCGCAGCGTACATCCCCGGCATCTCGGCAGTCTCCCCGCCAATCAAGGCGCAGCCTGCCTGGTGGCAGCCTTCAGCGATTCCGGCTACAATGGCCTCGATCTTCTCCGGCACGACCTTATCGCAAGCCAGATAATCCAGGAAGAACAGCGGCTCTGCGCCCTGTACCACAATATCGTTCACACACATCGCTACGGCATCAATGCCAATCGTGTCGTGGCGGTCAGCCGCGAAAGCGAGCTTCAGCTTCGTGCCTACGCCATCGGTTCCCGATACGAGCACCGGCTCTTCGTATTTGTCTTTATTCAAGCCGAACAGCGCGCCGAAGCCGCCCAGTTCCGTCATGACTTCAGGACGGTAGGTGCGCTTCACATGCTTCTTCATGCGTTCTACCGCTTCATTGCCAGCCGCAATATCCACTCCGGCGTTTTTATAAGCTTCCGACACTATTGGACACCTCATTATAGTTAGTTTAGAGCGCGGTTTCGGGGCGGCAGGGATTGAGTGGTGGCTATAATCGTCATTACGAGGAATGTTTGGACTTCCGGTCGCTGTTATGGTTGGATTTCCTTGATTTGAACCGCTGTTCGCGGTAGAAATCCAACCATAAAGGCGAACGCTATCGCTCCTACAGTTCCAAACTTCCTCTCCATGACTCCAGCCACCGGGGTCAAACCCGGCCGCAAGCCGCTGTACGCGCCTTGCACAGGGCAGTCAGTCGGCGCTTTTGGCGAAGCCAAGCGCCTCCTTGAGCGAGAGCCTTCCCGCTTTTGCGGAGCAAACAGCCGGGGGCGCAAGCTTCTTGCGCACGGGGCAAAGCCGTGCGCGTCCTTAGAGCGAGAGTTCCCCCGATTTTGCGGAGCAAACAGCCGGGGGCGCGAGCTTCTTGCGCACGGGGCGAAGCCGTGCGCGTCCTTAGAGCGAGAGTTCCCCCGATTTTGCGGAGCAAACAGCCGGGGGCGCAAGCTTCTTGCGCACGGGGCGAAGCCGTGCGCGTCCTTAGAGCGAGAGAACCTCCGATTTTGCGGAGCAAACAGGACAGGTTCTTGAGCCTTCAGGCCCGGCGAGCAGCATGCCGCCGGGGCTCGCAGCGCCGTAGAGCGTGTCCGTCAGGACAAAGCGGGCACCCGCACCCACGCCAACTTAGAAAGTTTAAAGCAAACTCCTACCGCCGAGCTTTCGGGTGGCCGGAGGGCAGCGCCCTCCGGAATCCCCCTTTGCAAGGGGGACTTAGGGGGTTATTAGCAAGAGCACCCGTCCTTCTCTTCCCCGCCGAAATCCACCTGCGTCGGGTAATCATTGTCGAAGCAGGAAAGGCACAAGCCGCCTTTGTAATCGCTGCTGTTATGACCGCCGATAGACTGGATCAGGCCCTCGGGTGTAAGGAACGCCAGCGAATCGGCGTTGATCTCCTTGCACATTTCTTCAATTGTCTTGTAGGAGGCGATCAGTTCGCGGCGGTCCGGTGTATCAATGCCGTAGAAGCAAGGGTTCTTGAACGGCGGCGAGGTAATCCGCACGTGGACCTCGGTCGCGCCGGCTTCGCGCAGCAGGTTGACGATCCGGCGCGAAGTTGTGCCCCGCACGATGGAATCGTCGATCATGACAACGCGCTGGCCTTCAACGACGCGGCGGACAGCGCTCAGCTTCATCTTTACGCCCTGCTCGCGCAGCTCCTGGCTCGGCTGGATGAAGGTCCGGCCGGTGTATTTATTTTTAATCAGGCCAAGCTCGTAAGGGATGCCCGTCTGCTCAGCATAGCCGATAGCCGCCGAGATGCTGGAGTCCGGCACGCCGGTTACAATGTCAGCGTCAACGAACGCTTCCAGCGCCATCCGGCTGCCCATCCGCTTGCGGGCGGCGTGCAGATTGGAGCCGTTCAGATCGCTGTCCGGCCGGGCAAAATAAATATATTCCATCGCACACAGCGCCTTGCGCTTCGGCTCGGCGAACCTGTCTTCCGTGAGGCCGCTATGATCAAGCACCAACAGCTCACCGGGCTCAATGTCGCGGACGAACTGAGCACCAATGACCTCAAGCGCGCAGGATTCCGAAGCGAAGACATAGGCTTCGCCTACCCGCCCCATAACGAGCGGACGCAGGCCGTGTGTGTCGGAAGCAACGATGAGCTTGTCATTGGTCATCAGCAGGAAGGCGAATCCGCCGACGAGCTGCTGCAAAGCATCCTTGGTCGATTCGACAAAATCCTTCTGCGAGCGCGCAATCAAATGCGCCAGCACCTCGGTGTCGCTTGTCGTCTGGAAGATCGAGCCGCCTTGCTCTAGCTGCTTGCGGATCAGCGGCTCATTCACAATATTCCCGTTGGTGGCAATCGCCAGATCGCCATCGCGGTATTTGAAGACCAGCGGCTGCGCATTGGTCAGCCGGCTGTCGCCGCTGGTGGAATAGCGCACATGTCCGATAGACATGTTGCCGACCAGCGAGGCAATTTTGTCTTTATCGAACACTTCCTTTACTAGACCCATGCCGCGGTGATAGTTGAAGTCGCGTCCATCCGCCACGCAGATGCCCGCGCTTTCTTCTCCCCGGTGCTGGAGGGCATGCAGTCCGTAGTAGGACATGGAGGCAGCTTCCGGGTGTCCGAAGACCCCGAATACGCCGCATTCCTCTTTTAAGGTGTCAAAAATATCTCCCGAGCCCGTTCCTTCGTTATAAAAGTCGCCGGTCCACAGGATTGGGGTCTCCTGCTTGTTCCCGGTCTTTATTTCATAAGACATGGAATAGCATCCTCCCAAATGGTTTTGAGTTCTGCTACAGGCTCGTCCAGAGCGGCTGCTCCGTCCAGGTGAACCCGCAGTCTGTCTCCGCCGACAGTTCCGATGATTTCAACGGGCACACCGTAAGCGGCAACCGCCGCTTTCAGCGCTTCCGCACGTTCAGGTGCCGATGTCAGCACAATGCGGGATTGGCTCTCGCTGAACAGCGCCACGTCACGGCGCAGCCCGTCAGCAGACAGCTCGATATTCGCGCCAATGCCACCGCTGATGCAGCTCTCAGCCAGCGCAGCAGCCAAGCCGCCTTCGGAGAGGTCATGCGCCGAGCGGACCAGTCCGCTGCGGATCGTACCCAGGACAGCCTCCAGCAGCTTTTGCTCAGTTGCAAGATCCAGCGCCGGCGGACGGCCTTCGGTCAAGCCATGTACAGCATATTGGAATTCACTGCCGCCCAGCTCGGCTTTGGTCGCCCCAAGCAACAAGATCACATCGCCTTCCTGCTTGAACGCCTGAGTCGTAATGTGATCCGTATCCTCGACCAGACCGACCATGCCGACAACCGGTGTCGGATAGATCGCGCCGGAAGCATTTTCGTTATACAGACTGACGTTACCGCCGATAACCGGCGTATCCAGCACGCGGCACGCTTCAGCCATACCGTCTACGGCTCGTTCCATTTGCCAGAAAATCTCCGGCTTCTCCGGGCTGCCGAAGTTCAGGTTGTCCGTAATAGCCAGCGGCTTCGCGCCGGAGCAGACAATGTTGCGCGCCGCTTCGCTGACAGCAATCCGTCCGCCCACTTCAGGGTCCAGATACACATAACGTCCGTTGCAATCCGTAGTCATTGCCAGGCCCTTGCGTGTTCCGTGGATGGTAACCACTGCCGCATCAGAGCCGGGACGAACCGCCGTACTGGTCCGCACCATGTAATCGTATTGGTTATATACCCATGCTTTGCTTGCTACTGTAGGCGAAGCGAGCACAGTGCGCAGCGCACCGCCCAGATCAGTTACTTCTTCATAGCGCAGCGTATCGACATTTGCGTTCTCTTCATAGTAGGCAGGAACAGTTGACGGCTTTTTATAGATCGGGCATTCGTCTACCAAAGCTTTTACCGGCATGTCGCCGACAACCTCGCCATGATGGAACAGCTTCAAGCGGCCGTCATCGGTTACCTTGCCCACTTTACGGCAGATAACCCCCCAGCGGTCAAAAATCTCCTGCGCCTGTGCCTCATCCTTAGGCTCAACTACGAACAGCATCCGCTCCTGCGACTCAGACAGCATCATCTCATAAGGGGTCATGCCTTCTTCACGCTGCGGCACCTGATCCAGGTACAGCTCCAGGCCGTTGCCTGCTTTGCTCGCCATCTCGGCGCTGGAGCAGGTAAGCCCCGCTGCGCCCATATCCTGAATGCCAAGCACGATGCCGCTGTCAATCAGCTCCAGACAGGATTCCATCACCAGCTTTTCCATGAACGGATCGCCGACCTGCACCGCTGTCTTCTTGGCTTCCGACTCTTCACTCAGCTCCACAGAGGCAAAGGTCGCGCCATGAATGCCGTCACGGCCCGTTGGAGGACCAACGTAGAACACGGGGTTGCCAACACCTTTGGCGACACCTCGCTGGATTTTATCATGATCAATAAGTCCGACACACATCGCGTTGACCAGCGGATTGCCGTCATAGCTGTTGTCGAACATAATTTCGCCGCCCACCGTTGGAATCCCGATACAGTTGCCATAGCCTGCAATACCGGACACGACATGCTCGAACAAATATTTAACTCGGTCACTCTCCAGCTTCCCGAACCGCAGAGAGTTCATCAACGCCACCGGTCTTGCTCCCATAGAGAAAATATCGCGGATAATCCCGCCCACACCGGTCGCCGCACCCTGATAAGGCTCTACTGCCGACGGATGATTGTGGCTTTCGATTTTAAATACAACCGCCTGGTTGTCTCCAATGTCTACGATCCCTGCGCCTTCGCCCGGGCCCATCAGCACACGCGGTCCGCTTGTCGGGAAACGCCCCAAGAGCGGCTTAGAGTTCTTATAGGCGCAATGCTCGGACCACATCACGCTAAAAACACCGATTTCCGTATAGTTCGGCTTACGGCCCATGAAAGAAGTGATCAGCTCATATTCGCTGTCCGAAACTCCGAATTGACTGTAAATCTTCTGCTCCGCAATTTGCTCTGCGGTCGGCTCCTTAGCGGATACTTGCTGCGTCATAACGATCCCTCCATGTCTTGAGAATGGATGTGAACATCCGTTTGCCGTCCTCTGAACCGAGCAGGCTGTTCGCCGCACGTTCCGGGTGAGGCATCATGCCAACCACATTGCCTGCCGTATTGCTGATGCCCGCGATGTCGGCTACCGAGCCGTTAGGGTTGTCACTGTATGTGAATACGATCTGATGGTTAGCATTAAGCGAGGCCAAGGTCTCCTCATCACAGTAATAGTTGCCTTCGCCATGTGCAATCGGGATGACGATCTCTTCATCCTTCGCATAATCAATAGTAAACGGGGTTGTGTTATTAACCACCTTAAGCACGGTGTCGTGACAGCGGAACTTCATCGACATGTTGCGGCGCAGCGCCCCCGGCAGCAATCCCGCTTCGGTCAGAATTTGGAACCCGTTGCAGATGCCGAGCACGAATTTGCCCTGCTCCGCAGCCTTGGCTACTTCAGCCATAACCGGAGCGAACCGGGAAATTGCGCCGCAGCGCAGGTAATCACCATAAGAGAAGCCGCCCGGCACGAGAATGCAGTCATACGCCGACAGGTCTGTCGCGGTATGCCATACATAATCTACTGGTTCGCCGAGGCTGTCTTCGACCGCTTTGTAGCAGTCAATGTCGCAATTGGAGCCGGGAAAGACAAGTACAGCAAATTTCATGACCTTTAGTCCTCCAATTCGTAGCGGTAATCCTCGATCACCGTGTTGGCCAGCAGCTTCTCGCACATTTCCTTCAGACGTCCTTCCGCTTCAGCTCGGTTGTCGGTATCGAGAGTCAACTCCATATACTTGCCGATACGCAACGATTCAACCTCTTGAAAACCTACGGAATGCAGCGCTCCTTGCACGGCTACCCCTTGGGGATCGAGCACACTTTTCTTAATGGTGACATAGACTGTCGCTTTTAACATACGCTTGTAGTTCCTCCTAAAATTTAATGAGCACAAAATTACAATTCACTCAACTGCACATTGTGCAGCTATTAACTCCATATCTCCGGCAAACTCAAGTTTAGTTGTATTCTCTACAGTTATATTTCTGAATAACAGCTATTCAAGGCCATTTCATCCATTTTAGCTGTACCAAATACAATTAAATTAACAACGGCATATACTTTGAGCAAAATAACTGCAGAGAGTGCAATTAGCAGTTGCTACAGTTGATTTTGCTCATTTCACTCTATAAAGACTTGCCGGTGAGGCGATGATAAATATCCAGATAACGGCGGGTCGTTTCTTCTACAACCTCAGCAGGGAGCGGGTCCGGGGTGCTGTTCTTGTCCCAGGAGGATGCGGACAGATACGTCCGTACCGGCTCTTTGTCCATGCTGTCGATTTCGATATCTAGTGCGTATTTTTCCTTGGACCAGAAACGTGAAGCATCCGGGGTAAAAATCTCGTCGATCAGAATTACCCTGCCGTCCAGCAGCCCGAACTCGAATTTGCAGTCCGCAAGAATAATGCCATGCTCTTCACAGTACTCTCTGGCAAAAGCGAACAGCTTCAGGCTCTTCTCCTTAAGCTCCAGGGCAAGCTCTGCACCTATCAGCTCCTGCATCTTCTCAAAAGGAATATCCTCGTCGTGGCCGACATCGTTTTTGGCGGCTGGCGTGAAAATCGGCTGGGCCAGCACTGCATTTTTACGGAGTCCTGCGGGAAGTGCGATTCCATTTACCTTGCCGGTCTCCTGATACTGCCGCCAGCCCCCGCCGGTAATGCAGCCGCGCACGACGCACTCAATATCAATGCGCTCCGCCTTGCGGACAACCATGATGCGGTTTCTCAGCGCTTCCTTGTCCCGCAGAACATCTCCAAGCTGGTCCACATCAATATGCACAACGTGGTTCTCCATCAGCTCCTGGGTTTTGCCGAACCAGAAGGCACTGAGCCGGTTAAGCACATTGCCCTTCTCCGGCACCGCCGGGTCCAGCACATAGTCGAACGCGGAGATCCGGTCCGTGACGACGATCAGCACCTCTTCCCCCAGATCGTACAATTCGCGAACCTTTCCTTTGTAGAGCAGCGGTGCATTTACGAGATCCACAGCCGTGGATACGGCAGGGTATGTCATGACCTTTCCTCCCTTGAACTAATGATCTTGCGTATACTCTGGCTAAAAAACGCACTAAGCGCAGATTCTTCCACGCCCAATCAAAAGCTCTCAACAACGGTCTGGCAAATAAGATCCACTGCAAGAAATGTTTGGACTTCCGATCGCTGTTATCCTCAGATTTCCTGATTTGAACCGCTGCCCGCGGTAGAAATCCGAGGATAAAGGCGAACGCTAACGCTTCTCCAGTTCCAAAATTTCTCTCCGTTCCTCTTTTACCGCACCTTATATTTCAAGCTTCCAGTTGCGCTTGATTCAGAACAATCCGCTCTTCTTGCTGCTTCACGCCATTTTATTGCTGCGCCCCTCAGTTCACCACTAACTTACCTTTTAATTAGATAAGTTCCAGCTTGCGGAAGATGGTGTCCACATGCTTAAGGTGCCAGGAAGGGTTGAAGGCATCCTCGATCTCTTCCGGGCTGAGCACAGCGGTGATCTCCGGTGTCGCTTCAACGATGTCGCGGAACTGGGTCTGCTCTTCCCAGGCCTGCATCGCACGCGGCTGCACTGTATCGTAGGCTTGCTCGCGGCTGAAGCCTTTGTCGATCAGCTTGGTCAGGATGCGGCCGGAGAACGGAACACCGAAGGTGCGGTTCATGTTGCGCTTCATATTTTCCGGGAAGACAGTCAGGTTCTTCACGATGTTGCCGAAACGGTTCAGCATATAGTTCAGCAGCATGGTCGCATCCGGCAGGATAATCCGCTCCACTGAGGAATGCGAGATATCGCGCTCATGCCACAGCGGCACGTTCTCGTAAGCAGTAACCATATGTCCGCGGATGACGCGGGACAGGCCCGAAATATTCTCGCAGCCGATCGGATTACGTTTATGCGGCATAGCCGACGAACCCTTCTGGCCTTTCGCAAAAGCCTCCTCAACCTCGCGGATTTCGCTCTTTTGCAGGGCGCGGATTTCTGTGGCGAACTTGTCCAGGGATGTAGCGACGAGCGCCAGCGACGCCATATATTCCGCGTGACGGTCACGCTGCAGCGTCTGCGTGGAGATTGGCGCCGGGCTGGTGCCCAGCTTGCGGCAGACAAATTCTTCGACGAACGGGTCGATGTTGGCATAGGTGCCGACTGCGCCGGAGATTTTGCCGAACTGTACGCCATTTGCGGCATGACGGAAACGCTCCAGGTTGCGCTTCATTTCCTCGTACCAGAGCGCCATTTTCAGACCAAAGGTTGTCGGCTCAGCGTGCACACCGTGGGTGCGCCCCATCATCGGAGTGTCTTTGTAAGCCAGCGCTTTTTCCTTCAGAATCTCGATGAAATTGATGATGTCCTTCTCCAAGATCTCATTCGCCTGACGCAGCAGATATCCAAGCGCCGTATCCACAACGTCCGTGGAGGTTAAGCCGTAATGCACCCATTTGCGCTCCGCACCCAGGCTCTCGGATACCGCACGGGTGAAGGCAATGACATCATGGCGGGTTTCCAGCTCAATTTCATTAATGCGGTCGATATTGAATTTGGCGTCCTTGCGCAGCTTGGCGGCATCCTCATGCGGAATGACTCCCAGCTCAGCCCACGCCTCGCAAGCGCAAAGCTCCACTTCCAGCCAAGCGTTGAATTTATTTTCTTCGGTCCAAATGGCCCGCATCTCAGGTCTGCTGTAACGTTCGATCATATCTGGTCAGTTCCTCCAAAGGTTAGTTTGCTCCACCCAGGCCAAGCCGTCACCGGTGTCCTTGCAGAGCAGGTTGATGTGGCCCATTTTGCGGCCGGTTTTGCTCTCGGTCTTGCCATATATATGAAGCTTGGGTGCTACACCAAGCCGGTTTGCTTCTTCATCCACTGTGCTGAATGCCTGTATGGCCCCGTCCAGATGCTGGCCGAGCACATTCACCATTACCACGGGGGTCAGCAGCGTCGTGTCGCCAAGCGGCAGATTGCAGATCGCACGTACATGCTGCTCGAACTGCGAGGTTACGCAGGCGTCCATCGTATAATGCCCGGAATTGTGCGGGCGCGGCGCCAGCTCGTTCACGAACAGCTCGCCGTCACCGGTGACGAACATTTCCACCGCCAGCAGTCCAACCGCATTCAGACCGGCAATCAGCCGCTCTGCCAGCTCGCAGGCCCGCCGCTGAATCTCCTCCGACACTCTGGCGGGCACAATCGACAGATGCAGGATGTTGTTCACATGGATGTTCTCTGCCGGCGGGAAGCTGCGGACCTCGCCGGAGGCGCTGCGGGCGGCAATCACAGAAATTTCGCAGCGGAAGGCGACAAATTTCTCCAGCACCAGCTCGGGTGCGTCTGTTCCCGGCGCCACCGACCGGAAGGCGGCTTCCAGCTCTTCCGGCTGGCGGATGACGGCTTGTCCCTTGCCGTCATACCCCCCTGTGGCTGTCTTCAGCACACAGGGCAGGCCCAGCTCCGCAGCCGCGGCGGTAAGCTCCGCCAGGCTGCCGACCTTGCGGTACGGGGCAACGGGCACGCCCGCCGCCTCGATCGCCGCCTTCTCGCGCAGCCGGTGCTGCGTCGTATACAGCAGGGCGCTGCCCTGCGGCACGTACGACTCCGCCGTCAACAGCGCGGCCACGTCCGCGTCGACGTTCTCGAACTCGTACGTGATGACGTCTGCGCGCTGCGCCAGCTCCCGCGCTGCATTCCGGTCGTCATACGCCGCTGTAATCTGCGGCGTCACCTGCCCGCAGGGCGCATCCGGCGCGGGATCGAGCGCCACGAAGCGGTAGCCCATGGCGCTGCCGGCCAGCGCCATCATGCGCCCGAGCTGCCCGCCGCCGAGCACGCCGACTGTGGCGCCGGGCAGCAGCGTCCGGGGCGTGCCTGCCCCCGGCGCGGCAGTGTCAGCCGAAGCGTCAACCGCCGGCTTCGAAATCCCCCTGCCTTGGAGACTCCCAGGCACCTTCAACTGTTCCCGGCTTCCTTGCCCGGCAGCCTCAAGGCCTTGCGCCTCCCGCTTCTCTGGCTCAGGCACCAGACCCTCACCCTTCAGCTCCTCCGGCCTCATAGGCTGTCGCTGCTTTCCAGCACTTCGCGCTGTATGGCATCGCGCCGCTGCTGCACCCGGCTCTGCACCTCAGGCTCGAACGCACCGATCATCTGCGCAGCGAGCAGCCCCGCGTTGATGGCCCCGGCGCGGCCAATCGCAACTGTCGCTACCGGAATGCCGCCCGGCATCTGCACAATGGAGAGCAGCGAGTCCAGACCGTTCAGAGCCTTTGACTGCACCGGCACTCCGATAACGGGCAGCATTGTCTTCGCTGCCACCATACCCGGCAGATGCGCCGCGCCGCCCGCACCGGCAATAATCACACGCAAGCCGCGGCCTGCGGCCTCCTCCGCATACCGGAACATTAAGTCCGGTGTGCGGTGCGCCGAGATCACCTTTTTCTCATAAGCTACACCAAGCTCCTCAAGCACAAGGCAAGCCTGCTCCATTGTTTCCCAATCTGATTTGCTGCCCATGATGACGCCAACCTGCACAGACATGTTTCAACCTACCTTCCGCTCCCCAATTTAGAGACTCATTGCTATAAGTTTGTCCTGTTTCATTCCATTTTTCCATAAATCCGAAAAAAAAAGCCCGGATTCCAAACGCATGTTGCTGCGGGTGGACCCAGACTACTGCAGGAATAGGAGAACTGTCCCGGTGCACACTGCTTCTGCAGTCACAGAACCGGGATAAGCGCACAGCTCGCCGCCCCTCGGTTCCGGGGCGGCGCTGACGGCCGTTCTAGTCATCCTATTTCCTCGTAGTCCGGCAATTTACGGTTACCGGGTAGAAACTTCCGGGCCTTATTCCCGGTTTTATACGAGCTCTTCATAGATTCATCTTAACAATGCCCTACACTTCATGTCAACTTAAACACGAACATTGTTATTTCCAGCAGTCAAAATGTTCGCTTTTGGGCACATTTGGAATCGTGATTTTACATATTCTCCAACATTTTATAGAAAAAAGGGGAACGCCTCAGCGCTCCTCCATCCAATCTATTATTTAACGACCAATACCGGAATCCGGGCGCTCTGCACAACATTGTGGCTTACACTGCCCAGAACAAATTCGCGGATTCCTCCGAGTCCGCGGCTGCCGATAACAATCACGTCAATGGCATGCTCCTTGGCATAGCTTAATATTACTTCAGCAGGCGAGCCCTGCAGCAGTTCAACAGTAGCATTCAATCCTTCAGCTTCCAGACGGCTTTTCACTTCATCGGTAGTTTGCACCGCCAAATCATAATAATCCTTGTTCACTGAGGCCGGCATAGGCGCAAGAGCTTCCCCGATGAAGAAACGCGGAAATTCAAAAGCGTGTACGACGTGAAGGGATGAACCCGGAGTTACCTTAGCCAGCTCGATTGCCCGCTCCAGTGCTTGATTGGAGGCCTTGGAACCGTCATAGGCAAGCAAAATTTTAGAGAATAACATGTACGCCACCTCTTCTTCTGTTTTGTTTATCCCAAAAAATAACCATACAGCAAGATATTCAGCAGCAGCAAGAGCGGAATTCCGATCCTGAAGGAAGTATGCCTGGTCTTGTGGCGCTTGCGGTACATGGCGATCAGCACACCCAGCGCGCCGCCCATAAATGCCAGCAAAAACAATGTTTTTTCCGGCACCCGGTCCCGTCTTTTCCGGGCTCTGTTCTTGTCCTCGGACATGACCACATACCCGATAATATTGATCAGTGCGAACCACAGCAATACAACCTGGAGCATCCTTTCCGGCCCCTCCTCCCAGACATCCTATCTACCATTTATTATATTACCCTTTTGGGCAAAAAACCAATATTCCTTACATCACCTGTTGGCTACATGCCCGGATTTCCCCTGCTCCCTGCCAATTGCGCCAGTATCCTTGATCCATACCCAGGACAACACCGCAGCAAGCCCCGCCGCAAGGCCTCCAAGCCAGAACCCTCCCCGCAGCCCATACGCTGCACTCATCCAGCCCGCTACAAAAGGACCGCCCGACATGCCGATAGCATACACTGCCTGATAAAAGCCCATCGCCGTAGCCCGCTTGAACGGAGCCACCCCGGAGACCGATTTGCCCAGCAGCAGCGGAAAAATCAAGCCCTGCATAAAGCCGTTCCCCACCTGTGTCGCGCATAGTGCCGCAAGATTCGGCATCGAAGGGATCAAGAGCGTGAACAGCGCACTTCCGGCAAAACCGAGCATCAGCGTTCCCCGGTCGCCCAGCAGCCTGCCGAATAACCGTGAACCGTAGAGTGTAGCTACAGCATGCGGCAGCATAAAAGCCAGTGTCAGCCAGCCCAGGCTCTCCTTGCTCGCCCCGATATTCAGCGCCTGGTTCGGAGTATAGCCGAACATCGTAATGAACAGCACGCAATGCGCCAGCACCGATAAAAGCGACACCCTGACCAGCAGCGGCTCTTTGATCACTCCAGCCAGGTCCTTAATCTGAATTGCGCTTTCGCGCTTCTCCATCTGCTGCTCCGGCAAGCGGAGCGCAAGCAGCAGGGCTGCGGCCGCCACCAATCCGCCAATCACAAACGGGGTATTCCAGCCCCAATGCTGAACCATATACCCGCTGATCATCATGCTTGCGAGCTGCGCAATCACGGTAGTGAACTGCAGCATGCCCATGGCTTTTCCGGCATCCTCCTTCGGGAAATACCCGGCGAACATCACCGAATATACAACCCACGCCGAGGCCGCAATCCCGGATACCGCACGAGCCGCCAGCGCCCAGCCTGGATGCGATCCCGCCATGAACAGCAGACAGCTTGCCCCGCTGGCAATCAAGCCAAGATAGATGAACGGCCGGCGGCGGTTCAGAACATCCGAACCAATGCCAATCGGGAGCCGGAACAGAATTTGCATCAGCCCGTACACTCCCAGCACCGAACCCACCATAACATAAGAGGCTCCCAGATGTTCTACATACGGCGAGAGCACCGGAACATAAATATAGGAAGAAAACCAGAACATAAAGACAATTATCAAAAAGAAAAGCCGGCTGCCTCCCCTGCTTCCCTTGACCTCGGCCACCCGTTCTTCCTTTCCTTGCCGCTGAACCGTCGCCAATCCATCACCCGCTCCATCTGCAATTTTCCTGATATCGGTCCATTCATTTTCAATCTCTTTGGTAAGTTGCTATTTTCGATAACTCTGCTTCACTTACTTCCCCTTCTCCTTGGCTTCCATTGCCGCCTTCAGCAGCTCGCCCAGGTTCGATCCAACACTCTCCGGTTTGCTGTACTGCTGCACCAGCTTCTGCTGCTCGCGCTTGTTGATATGCTTGTGGTCCTTGTCCATTGTTTCCGTAATTCCACAGCCAAGACACTGCACATAACGCCCGGCCTTGCCCTCTTTAAGCTCCATCTTCTTATGGCACTGCGGACAGCGGCGGTTCGACAATTGCTTTTCACCCGCCCGGGTATAGCCGCAGTCATCCGCAGGACAGACCAGCAGCTTGCCGCGTTTGGTCTTTTTCTCCAGCATTCTCGTTCCACAATTCGGACAATGGCTGCTGGAGACATTATGCGGCTTGTATTCCGCCCCGCTGTTCTTCACACCGGATACCAGTTCTTGGGCCATACTGCGGATTCCCTGTAGAAAAGGCTCCGGCCGCCCCTGCCCGCGGGCGATCTTCTCAAGCTCCGCTTCCCAGAGTGCCGTAAGCTCCGGCGTACGCAACTGACTCGACACCAGCCCGATCAACTGCTTGCCTTTCCCAGTTGGATGCAGCAGATTGCCTTGGCGCTCAATAGTATCGGAGCTGACCAGCTTCTCGATAATATCGGCGCGGGTCGCAGGCGTCCCAAGACCATGCTTCTCCATCTGCGTCAGCAGCGAAGCTTCATTATAACGCTTCGGCGGCTGCGTCCGGCCTGGACGAATAATGCAGCGCTGCACGGTAACAGCTTCGCCTTCACGCAGCTCCGGCAGCTTCACACTGCCTGCCGCCGGTTCATCCGCAGTATTCTCCTCTTCATCATCGCTGCTCATATCCCCGCCGTAGACCTCTCGCCAGCCGGCGTCTTTTACCGTGGTTCCTTTAACATTGAAGCTTTCGCCTTCCACATTCACCGTCACAGTTACTGCATCATAACGTGCCGGAGCATAGAACAGGCTGATGAACCGCCGCACGATCAGATCATACAGCTTGCGCTCCTCTGCACTTAGCAGATTCAGCAGTACTGTCTGCTCTGTAGGGATAATTGCGTGGTGATCGCTCACCTTGCTGTCGTCTACAATCCGTTTGGTTATCGGCAGAGGCTTGCGCAGCAGCGGTCTTGCAAGTGCTGCGTAAGGTCCGACCGCCACGCTGTCCAATCTTTCTTTTAACGTGGCGGTCATATCCGAGGTCAGATAACGGCTATCCGTGCGCGGATACGTTACCAGCTTATACTGCTCATAGAGCCGCTGAAGCACGCTGGATGTCTGCTTTGCCGAGAAGCCGAACTTGCGGTTGGCATCGCGCTGCAGCTCTGTTAAATCATAGGCCAGCGGATGCGGCTCACTCTTCTCGCTCTTATGCACCTTGGCAATACGTCCGCTTCGTCCGGTAACCTTTTCCTTCAGCACTGCCGTTTTGTCCCGGTCAAAAATACGCCCATCCCCGCCATGAGCCCGCCAGCCCGCCTGAAAGCTGCCAAAGTCAGCCGTCAGTTGGTCATACTCCTGGGAACGAAACCCGGTAATTTCACCTTCCCGGTCCATGATCATGCCCAGCGTCGGTGTCTGCACCCGTCCGGCAGACAGCGGCGCACCGAACTTGCAGGTCAGTGCCCGCGTCACGTTAAGCCCAATCATCCAATCCGCCTCCGCGCGGCAGCGGGCCGATTCATACAGCCGGTCAAAATCCCGGCCCGGCCGCAGCGACGCGAAGCCTTCCTTAATCGCTTTATCCGTCTGCGAGGAAATCCACAGACGCCGGAACGGCTTGCGCCAGCCGGCCATATTCATAATCCAGCGCGCCAGCAGCTCGCCTTCACGCGCCGCATCCGTGGCGACAACCAGCTCCTCAATATCCTGCCGTTTCATAAGCTGCTGTACCGCCTTGTACTGCTGGTTCGTTTCCCGCAGCACCTTCAGCTTCGTCTTCTCGGGCAGGATCGGCAAATCCTCCAATGCCCAAGCCGCGTATTTATGATTATAGTCTTCAGGCTCTGCCAGGCCCACTAAATGGCCCAAAGCCCAGGTGACGACATATTTAGGACCTTCAATATAGCTTTTTTGCTTATTTCCACAGCCCATCACCCGCGCAATCTCACGCGCTACCGATGGCTTTTCCGCAAGTACCAATACCTTCATAGCTCTCTCCCTTCCTTTTCAACATCTCATTATACCATGATCCCAACTCCGCAAATATCGTCAGGCTGAATCTGCGCGGACAATAATACAATAAATATCCTAATAGAGCTGCTATAACGCAACAAAGACCGTAGCTGCTGAACAGACACGGTCTTTGCATAGATCAGAACTCCAGGCATGCTGTAAAAAACACCTTATCCCCTGCTACTCCCTGTACAAATATACCTTCATTAGTTAAGGCGGACCGCCAGATCTGCATTTCATCTCCGAACTTGGCTTCCTGTGCATAAGTAATCCGAAAACGCCTTAGCTCCTTCGCCCCCCACTCCTCCAAAGACAAGGCATCACAGCAGATTTCTCCATACCGTGCGTTATTTAAGTGATGGTTACTGTCCAGCCCGCTGAACCTAACCTGATATAGATAAGCCTCCTGTAGAGTTACGCCTTCAGGGATTGTGACCTTGTCCGGTATGGACCCAACTGAATCAGCCTCATAATGGTTTACCGGTACAGGAAGAGCTGTTGGCCGTAAAAGCTTCCGCTTCTCAATATCCACAAGCGCCCAGATCGAGCGTGCTACAGCCACCTCTAAATGGTCCTTGTCATAAATGCGATAATCCCGCTGCCATAATGCCCCTTTCGTGCCTTTGCTCCAGGTCCGCACTGTTAACTGATCATTTCGCCTGGGCATCCGGCCAAGCTCAAGATCAAGGGTGATCAACATCCAGCCCATCCCGGCCGCCAGCATTTGCTCCAGCCCCAAACCAAGTGCACCCACGGCAGAATCCGCTGTACGCTGCATCATTTCCAGAATGAAAGAAAGCTTGCCGTGGGCACGGTAATCCGTATCGCTTGCCTGTAGTACAAAGTTCTCTGTCCACAGAAGATTAGTTGTATTATCCACTACTCTATCCCCTTTGCAAAATAAGAACGTGAATTAAGTATAAAAAGTACTATGTATCCACAAATATTCTACACTATCCACATTAACTGGGGAGTACTTCGTCAAAAATAGAATCAAACGCTCTATTCACATGTAGACAATTTTTTTCATTCTTGTTGGCCCATATTATATCCACAATCTTCAGATTACTTAAAGCTACTTCTCATTTCTTGCAAAAAAAAGCCCGCATCTGCCATCAGGCAGACCCGAACTTCTCTTTGCAGCACGATGATTTGCACAGAACCGGCTTAAGGAATTTGAATCGTTTGTTCAAGCTCTGGATAGTAATACTTCACCGGTTTTCCGTCGGCACCCTTCAAAGGCTTGAAATTTTTGTCAACGGCTTGTGTAAATGGCTTAACCGTAATTGTTTTTGGCGTTTTTGGAAACGGATCGAAGTCAAGATCATTAATAGGATGTGTTGTGACAGATGAACTATATATAAATCCAAGTTGAGGTAACGCATTATTACTTTGATCGCCCACAATTTCATAAAACATTTCGGAAGTGCTGTAGCCGGATACTGGCTTCGGCAAGCTTGGAACCTTACCTTCTTCGTTAACCACCAATCTGCTAGTGGCCGGAGTCAATTCCAGTTTTTTAATCGTATAGCTGAAATCCTGTGTCTTTTTCGTTTGGTTCAGATCTAGTTTGACAATGCCTTCCGTAACCTTTTTCACCGGCACCTTGAATTCAAAAGGCTCCCCGATCTGTGTTATCGGTATACTGATACTTAATTCAAATTCATTACCATAGCTTTCAGTATTACTCAGCTTTCTAAAATCATATAAAAGGGTATTCTTTTTCCCGTCAACATCACCAATAATCGAGGTTCCATACGCTACTTCTTTTCCATCCGGCATTTTTACAACGGCTGAACCCAGCAGCCCTTTCACAGACTGGTCCAATGTTATTTTTGCATGCTCTTCTTTCACAGCCGGATCGAACTTAATGGGTTCAATCATTTGCTCTGCCATCATCTTGTCGTTATGAATACCTTCACGTTCAACCGCCAGCGCCAACCGCGTGCCGTCATAATAGATATCTGTAAGCTTCAATGTCACCCCACCGTGGGTAACGCTTTGATTAGGAGCCGTGAATAGACTTTTTTCACCTGCATTTTGGAGCCCCTTATCCTCCATATCTTTAAAAACATTTCCCACAATAGGAATCTGCTTCAACGTATCCGCCATAACCGGTGATACAAATCCGCTCCCGATAATCCCCGCGCCCAGTATTGCTGCTGCCGCTGCGGCTACCAGCGTTTTTTTCATGAACCTGCCGCCACGTTTGATCGGCGCTCTTTTCTCCATATCCTCTTCTTCTCCTATTCGCTTCATAATGAATTCGCTGAAACTGTCTACCGGCATCTCATGATTTTGGACCACTTGACGAATGTCCTCCATGTTCCGGCTGTCAGTTTGATCTTGCCACTTCTCCATGAGAGCCTCCTCCTTCAATCATTCTTTGCCGGACCAGCTTTTTGCGCAGACGTTCGAATTTCTTGCGTAAGGTTGCAGGATTGCACTCCATAATTTGACCCATTTCTTCAAAACTGTACTGCTCGACCACCTTGAGAATCAGAAGATTGCGTTCTTCAGCCGTCAGTTCATCTATAAGCAGCTTCTGAAACGGATCGTCGTCTTTGAGATTATAGTAGGCATTGGGTCGCTGTTCTTTATATAGAGATAAAAGACGGTTGCGCCGCTTACGCTTGCGAATCTGGTCCAGGCAATGATGGTAGGCCACTTTATAAAGCCAGGCGGAAAAAGATACACGTTCCTCATATCGCCGCAGTTCCCGGTATACTTTTACAAATACCTCCTGAACGGCATCTTCTGCCTCTTCACGATTTCTTAAAATATAATAACAATACGTATATATCTGTTTTTCAAAAGCGCGGATTATCGTTGCAAAAGCTTCACGGTTGCCTGCTTTCACCTGTTCTATGGCTTCACTAATTACAAATGGATTAACTTGCCCCCCGGGGGTACGTTGTTCCAAAGAATCACCTCCTTGCTAACCGCCTACACTTATATAACGTTCTCTTATTTCCTAATCGTGACCAACTATAAAAAAAGCAGCCATCCCCTCTTGATTCGGGACGCTGCTGCCTGTGTGCATGATATATTCTGAACACTTGTATGTATAGTCTCAGCCCTTGTATGGCGCAAACTCCAGTTCAGCCTCGAAATAGACCAAACCTTAGGCGCCCTGGTCATGCATGAACAATCTTGCATCGGCCACTGGTGTCTGCATAATAATCAGCTCTTCGTCAATTTTCGCTTCCTGCAAGTAACTTATCACCAGTTCTACCGCCATAACCGGAGAAATACTGTCTAACAAGCATTTGTCCACATGTGCATAAGTAGAAATACCCTGCTTTCTCTGCCAACTTACCCACAAGTCCGCTTCATTTGAATGCACACAAATTAAAAAGCCATTGTCGATGGCTCAACAATGGCTTCATGCTGCTTGGCGGCGTCCTACTCTCCCAGGACCCTTCGGTCCAAGTACCATCGGCGCTGGAGGGCTTAACGGTCGTG
>NZ_KB910518.1:5356956-6122938 GCF_000374185.1 Paenibacillus sp. HW567
TACTGCTGCCTCCCGTAGGAGTCTGGGCCGTGTCTCAGTCCCAGTGTGGCCGTTCACCCTCTCAGGTCGGCTACGCATCGTCGCCTTGGTGGGCCGTTACCCCACCAACTAGCTAATGCGCCGCAGGCCCATCCTCTAGTAGCAGATTGCTCCGCCTTTCATCCTTCCTTCAGGAGAAGAAAGGAATTATCCGGTATTAGCTACCGTTTCCGGTAGTTATCCCAGTCTACAGGGTAGGTTGCCTACGTGTTACTCACCCGTCCGCCGCTAAGCTTACCCCGAAGGATAAGCTCCGCTCGACTTGCATGTATTAGGCACGCCGCCAGCGTTCGTCCTGAGCCAGGATCAAACTCTCCAATAAGGACGCTTGCTTCGCAAGCGTCACCTGTATCCTCTTCGGTCCAACTCAAACCTGAGCGGATGAAGAGGATACAGTATAGAAAGAGCGATTGCTCATTTTGAAACATCTGACGAGAATTTGCATTCTCATTTTGGAAGTCACTTGCGTGATTTCCGATACTCACTCGTTGTTCAGTTTTCAAAGATCAAGCTCGTTGTTGGCGACGATGTTCTCGTCAGCAGCAACTCTTATAATATATCACATTGATTTCAGAAACGCAACAGTTTTTTTCGAAACAACTTACTCCGCTATTTCTTATTAACTTTTGCCGCGCTCTAACAACGCTTAATCATAATACCTCATAACCCTATGAAAAAGCAACCCCTATAAACAAAGAAAGATAACCCGCTTAATATTTAAGCGGGTTATCTACGAATTAGGCTAGATTATGAAAACAACGGCTTATTCTTAGTAGAACTTAGCTGCAGAATATTTGCTGGCATCTTTGATCAATCCTGCCGTCTGGCTGTTCTTGGCCAATCCGGCATCTACAGTTGTATCAATAATTACCCATTTGCCATTCAGTAAGACTTCGTTCCAAGCATGATAGGTAGAAACGTAGCTTGAGTTCCCCATAACCAGCTTGGTAGGAATACCTTCACTGCGAAGCATGGTGGCAAACAATGAAGCGTAGTCGTAGCAGATCCCCTTTTTGGTGAGGAGAGTATTGTCATTGTTAGGGATGTAATCCGTTGAAACATTGGAAGCTAAAGTGTAGTCGTATTTCACGTTAGAAACGATATAGTTGTATATCGCTTTTACCTTTGCTTCATCAGTTGTCAGACCTTGCGTTAGTTGCTTAGCCTTCAGAACTGTTGTATCGGAAGAACTCCATTTCACGTTCTGTACGGAGCCCAGATATACGGCATTTGCATTGCTCAGACTGAGATCTACGGTTTCGGAAGAAATCACTTTGTATTTGTTGCCGGTAGTGTTCTCAAGTACAGAAACTTTATAAGAGCCATTACCTTGCTGCAGCGGGAACGTTTCGGTTTGCTTGGAGGCATAGAGGTTGTAAGTGTAGCTGTTGCTGTCTTTGGTGATCATAAGCTTGACACGCTTGTCCTTGGGAACGGCATAGGATACCGAGATAACCCCCTGATCCAATTGAGCTGTATTCAACCAGCCAGTGTCCGTGCTTGCGGCCTCAGCAGAACCCGCTTGAACAGAAGTGACAACTACGAACAATGTTAATAATGTAAAAAAGAATTTCTTCATGGATAAAACTCCTTTCGGTAGCTGGCTGCCATCCTTACGGGAAGACCCTTTAGCTTTGCGTCCCTACCTTTCGATAGGTTTGCCGTTATCGTATAAGTTCTATCTGTTCTTATTTCTACTAGAAATTACTAGATTTAGCTTAAGAACAAACAAAAAAAGCCTCTTCATTCGGTAGCTGGCTGCCATCCTTACGGGAAGGCCCTTTAGCTTTGCGTCCCTATCTTTCAATAGGTTTGCCGTTATCGTGTTTAGCTTTTATAGTTATATAGTACCATATATATCTCTATATTCAAGACCCAAATCACTAGATTCACACTATTTTATTTAAAAATCAGGATAGCTTAGCATGCACAATGAGACGGTGGGTTGGATTGATCAATGGATCGCATGTAATCAGGGTAAGTATTTTGTCATCGTTATGCCCGTTTAGCACCGAAATATCTGTAGGCTCTACGATAGAGATATCATAAACGACGTATTTGAAATCCTGCCCGCTTGTTGTAACAGAAATGGTGTCGCCGATCTCGACTTCGTTCAATCTGTTGAAGAGTCTCCCCGTTGTTCTTGATCTGTGGGCTGCAATCGCGGCATTGCCGACCTCGCCGATCGGAGCTGTCTCCTTCATATGGGCAGCGGCATGCTTCATGTTGGCTTTGGTTGCCCCTTCAAGGATAGGCAGCTTGAGGTTGATTTTGTCGATTTGGATAATTCCGATGATCTTGCCCCCTACCTGAATGTCGGGAGCCGGCGATTCAGCCGCTTCTGCCTGTTCATCCGCGGAGGATTCCTCTGACAGCAGCTTGGTGACTGCCGCATAGGGCTTGCTCAGGTCTGGCCCTGACGGCGGCGCAGGCGTAACTTCGCTATAGGCCTGTTCGGCTTCTTCCAGCAGCTTCTGCTGCTCCCAATCGTTGTACCACTCGTTCGCTTTTGGATACAGCATGATAAGAATCCCAGCAAGTATAAGCAAGAATGAGAACTTACGCATGAACAATCACCTCCGTTTAGTTATGATACCTCAGAATACCCATTTGCGGCTTCCAAAAAAATTGATAATTACGGTCACGAAGGTGACCAGCACTTTGGCAATCAGCACCTGTACAGCAAAACGGTCCGTCAGCAAATGCATCAGCAGCACCGAGATTCCCAGCACAGCCAGGTTAAGCACGATAAACCTCACAAGCTGCATCCGGTCAAAGCTGTCTTTGCTCCCCCTGTCCCGGTCACGGAACGTCACTTTTTTATTCCAAAAAAAGCTGTTGGCTGTACCAGCACTATACGAAATAATCTGTGCCGGCGTGTTCATCATTCCAAGGGAATGCAGCAGTGTAAATACCGCAAAATCAATCAGTGTGTTCAGCAGGCCTACCGCATTGAATTTTAAAAACTGGATGAATCCCGCGTTCAGCTTCTTATCTGACATAATCCCGTTCCTTCCGCTTGTCCAAGCTCTCTACATCAGCATCTTCTTCATTAGTGTAGCCCCTGGTCTCGCGCACGATATACAGCGGTCTGTCCTTGGATTCATCATAAATCCGCCCGATGTATTCCCCAATCACACCAAGGAGCATCAGGACAATACCGTTAAACAGCAAATTCACGCCCACAATAGAGGCCCAGCCGGGGACGGTCCATGAGGTGAAAACCCTCTGGAACAAAACAAAAAACAAATAAAGGAAGCTGGAGAACGATAGAAAAAAGCCGACGTATGAGGCGATTTTGAGTGGCTTATGCGAAAAGGAGGTAATGCCGTCCAGCGCAAACCGGATCATTTTTTTCAAAGGGTACTTGGTTTCGCCTGCGAAACGCTCCTCACGCACATATTCCACCATCGTCTGCCGGAAGCCTACCCAGCTCACCAGCCCTCTGACATAACGGTTCTTCTCCTTCAAGCCACGCATTACATCACACACTTTGCGGTCGATCAAGCGGAAATCCCCTGTATCGGTGGGAATATCTACACTGGTCATGCTGCTGAGCAGACGGTAGAACATCTTGGCGGTTGCTTTTTTGAAAAAAGTTTCTCCGTGGCGCTTGAGCCGCTTGGCGTAGACGACCTCGTAGCCCTCTTTCCACTTCGCTATCATCTGCAAAATGACCTCAGGCGGATCTTGCAGATCCGCATCAATCACCACAACCGCATCGCCTTCAGCATAATCCATCCCTGCCGTTATCGCTACCTGATGCCCGAAGTTACGCGAGAAGTCGATCAGCTTGACATGCTCGTCACGGCTGCTGACCTCTTGCATAATCCCGGCTGTCCGGTCCCGGCTCCCGTCATTGACGAAGACCAGTTCGTAGGAATCGCCGCATTCGTCCATTACCTTTTTGAGACGCTCGTACGTATGCTGAATGACTTCCTCCTCATTGAACATGGGGACAATTACACTGTATCTGGCTTTCACTGTCGTTCCTCCTAATTTTTTTGTGAGCTTACGCTAACTGAATGGCCGGCTAGAATACCCAGGAAGGGAACCAGCGCAGCATCACCTTCACGTAATCTTCGCTGACCTGCATACCTGACAGCACAGGGTAAAACATTACAAAGAGCAGCGCCGCAACAGCGACATATGCATACCGCCAGGTTTTTGCCTGGGGGTACTTGCTGTCGAGCAGCTTCATGATATAGACGATAGCCAGAATCATGAACGGCACCATTGCGAAATAATGGTAAAGGAACGTCTCGCGCGGTACCAGCATCCAAGGCACATACTGGGAAAGGAAGCCGATCCAGATCATGTACAGGCTCTTGTCTTTACGCTTCACTGTCAACCAGAGCGAGGCCAGCAGGGCGAAGATTCCTGTCCACCAAATCAACGGATTCCCCATAGTGACGATGCTGCTCACCTGTCCTTGCGGCAGACCTTCGCCCCCGCTGAAGAACCATACCGGACGTTTCATAAACGGCCATTCCCACCACGATGAAGCAAAAGGATGGGTGGCGACAAGCTGGCTGTGGTAATTGTACATGTTCTTTTGGGCTTCAATCAGTCCCTTAATTGTATAACCCTCCGCCGAAACAGACAGTACTGGGATAAAGGACAAGCTGTAGATGACTGCCGGGATAATGACGAAGAACAGCACACAACTGAGCAGTGTGACGATGGTATTCTTCCAGAAACGCTGCTCCGCATTGAGACAGGCAGCCTTAAGCTCCTGGTCGCTTACTTTGCCTTCAGCAAGCACACGCCCCGCAGCTCTGTATTCCTTGTAGCGCTCAAAAAGCGCAAACGCCAGCATAATCGCAAGTCCCGCGCCTCCGTAGATTACAATCCATTTCGAGGCAACCCCGATGCCAAAGAACAGACCGGACCAGAACAGCGGCACCAAGGTCTTGCGCAGCGGAACGCGGTAGAAATTCATCGTGTAGTAGCGCTGCATGAAATAGAACATCAGCATGATGAAGAATACACCGTAGACATCAATTGTAGAAATACGCGTCTGGGTAAAATGCATGAAATCCAGTGCGAACAATCCGGCGGCAAGCGCGGCGTAGGTGGTCTTTTTGAACAGCCGCAGGGCCATAATGTAGATCAGCGGCAGCATGGCAACACCAAACAGAGTACCGATAATCCGCCAGCCGAACGGATTGACGCCGAACAGCTCCATCCCTACAGCAATCAGCAGCTTGCCGAGCGGGGGATGGGTATTCTCATATGGAACAATGCCATGTGTGTATTCATAGGCTGTCCGAGCATGGTAAATTTCATCAAAATAGGTGCTGTTCATAAACCCGGAGTTTTCCGGGATGAGCGACTGCTCGTCAAACAGGTTGGACGGTGCCCCCCTTTTGGCGGCGGCAGACGCATCCGGCGTGACGCTGGCTACCGGAAGCGGTGTTTTGCCTCCTCCCTGCTCGTAAAAGGCCATTTCATTCAAGGTGAAGCCCGGAGAGGTGACGGTCAGCTTCACGTATCTGGCCGCCACGTTCAACGGCTGGCTTTTCCAGATAAACACGTTGCCGACATCCTCATTGACATCTAAAGGGCTGCTCCAGTTATCAGGAGACTGGCTGAATTCCAATTTGAATTTGCCGGTGCCGACCCCTCCGAAAATATTTACGCGCTCCAGTTGTCTGCTCTGGCCGAGGTCCACATAGAAGCTCTCGCCGCTGGCGGCAGGCTGCCATAAGGTCTCCGGGGCTTTGGTTGATCCGAGATGAAACAGAGCCAGTGCCGCATACACGGCGGTAATGCCAAGCATCCATATCCAGTCCTTACGCTGCAGCCTCAGCAAACCCAGCCTGCCGCTCTGCTGAACCGGACGGATTCCTTCGGCAAGCTCCAGATCAGCCTCATGATTCTCTGCCGCTGACGGCGGCGGGAGAAGAAGCTTGATCTCCTTACGGACATATACCACATACCCGACATACAGCATATATAACACCAAAGCGATGTTCGCAATCGCAGTCACAAGAACAATGCCGTCCGAAGGCGGATTATTGCCGGCATTCAGATGGGCCAAGGTATACCCCACGTTAAGATATTGCGTTAAAGTAAATCCAAGAAAGATTGTCAGGAACCGGCGGTCCCGGCTCTCGATATAAGTGAACAGGCCTAGAATTAACGCCGGGTACATATACCGCTCATGCATTTTTGTGCCAAACACGAACACGACTGCGATCAGAACCATACCGATGAAGAAGGACTTGGACAGCTCCTTGCGGTCTTTTTTGAAGGAATAATACGCTGCAAGGGCAACCGCCGCCAGGATGAAAATAAATCCCCAGGTACGATAGGTGATCCCGAGCCACATTGAATCAATTGCGGACCACATCGGTGCAGTCAGCGCATATAGATTAAAGGCATTCACCGTAGAATACGGATAGGAAGACAAGGTTCCCTTATACAGATCTATAAGTCCGCCGAGTCCGCCGTTATTCCAAAAGAATGGAGCCGCCAGCAGGCCAAAGATCCCCAGACCATAGAGGGCGCCAAACGCAAGCTGCTTCCACGCCCGGTGATGATAGAAAGCAAACAGCAGCACAGGGGTAAAAATCAGCGCCTGCGGTTTAACCAGTGTGGCTAAGGCAAAAAAGATGGCTGAACGCACAAAGGCTTTATCGGATGCGCCCATAATACTGAGCAGCAGGAATACCAAAAAGAAAGAATCCGCTTGACCCCAAGCGGCGGAATCCATCAGCACCGCCGGATTGAAGAGGAACAGCAGCATTAAGCCGATGGCCATACCGGAGCCGAGCTTCTTACGCCCTGCGCGGTAAATCAGCCAGCCCAGCACCAGGTCGGAAAGGATTGCCGGCAGCTTAAAGAGCAGCGTCTCTCCGCCCGAGCCATGCGCAAAACCAAACAACCCGCGAATGAGGCTGAGAAGATACAATATGTACAAATATCCCGGAGGATAATCGGCAAAATACCCCTTTTCATAGAATTTGCCGGGTCCCAGGTCAACCAGCCGCTGGCCCCAGGCGATAAAGGTGTTCATGTCGTTCTGATACCCCTGTGCCGTCAGACCAATCCAAATCCGCAGAATAAAAGCTATTCCGAATACGATATACAGCCATCTGGTATAGATGCCGTCCGTTTGGCTCAGCAGACGGTTGCTGCGGAAGGCTCTATTATAGAGGAAAGCGAAAAATACGCTGAACAATGCCGAGAGCAGCAGCAGCTTGGCGGGAGAAACCTTGTGCGGCGTCTCTGCAGCCTGACTTCCCGCATTCTGGGCTGCTGCTTGCGCATCGAGCGAAATAACACTGACCCCGTCAGGAGCAGCAGCCACTTGCTCTACTGACAGATCATCAAAGTACGCTTTGCCCTGAATAAGACTGGAATACCCGCCCAGGGCAGCGCCGATGCCAAGCGTTTTTTGCTCTGGACCGGTCTGGCCGTAGAATTCAAGGTACTGCCAATCTCCGGCTGTATCTGTGGTTGCGGGATACCCGCTGCCAATGCCTACCGGGAAAATATTTGCGCCGAGACCCTGGCCCGCAGTGCTGACGATTTTGACATAGCCAGAAATCTTGTAATAGCTCTTCGGCGCAACTGTAATATTCTGCACCCATTTCAGATGATTCGGCTCCAGATTCTCAATCACCGCCGCTTTGCTGCCGGAATGGACCACTTCCGACTGTACCGAGAGCAGCCCGGAGCTGTCCCCGGAGATCCACATATCCTTGGTCCAGCCCGAAGGAGCTCCATCCTCCCCATCCTCAAAGCCCGGATTCTGCAATAGATTGCCTTCTGCATAAATGCTTGTTACAGGAAGCGTGAACAATAACAGCATGAATACAATGATTGCGGACGCGCGTAAACTCTTGATCATCGTTCCAACCTCACCTCGTCAATATTAATCCAGCCGTTCCCGCCGGTTATGTAAATCTCGGCCTGCTCACCCTGGTTAAGCGTAGCAGCCGGAAGTTTAATAGGATGATATTCCTCTCCCGCCGTCAGTTCGGCCTCCGTGCGCACAGCGCCATTTACCCGGATGCCAATCCTTCCCCCGTCCCCTCCGGCGCTCACCATAACGGATAGTTTATAGACGCCAGTCCGGGCGATAAAGTTCTGCACTATGCTTTTGTCGGAACCGATATCGAGATAAGCATGGCCTGCTCCCGAGTAAGGATTATTGGCAGCTACACCCGTTCCCGCTGAAAAGCTCCAGCTTGAGGCTCCCGCTTCAAACCCTCCGTTAGGAATCTCAGCCTGAACGCCCTCTGCATCTGGAGAGGCTGCTTCTGTGTTATTGATAAGCACGCTGTAATTGGCGAAGCGCTCAATCGTATAATCCCCGGCCACAGCAGGCAAAGGCTCATTATTCCCAAAGATATATGCCGAATGCCCCGGCACAATGTCCGGATCGCCAAACCGGTACCGGCTAAAAGAAGCAACATTCTGAAATGCATCTCCGGGATTGGTGTAATGGACCGAATTCAGAAAGTCATGCGGATTGATTTTCTCATAAAACAGCACATAAATATAGGGCATATTCACTTTATTGGTGACGTAGATTTCTCCGCTGCTTGCTTCTGAAGCATACTGCACGGCAGCACCGAGTGAATCATAAAAAGCCGGACCGATCTGCTTGGGGAACTCCCGAAAATAGGCATTTGTAAAAAAGCCAAACATTACGGCGAAAGCAGCGACAGACAGTATACCGACAAGCTTCACCTTATGGTACAGCCACATTGCACCTACAGCGACCAGCATAATCAGCGGATAGAAAATAATATTGATCCGGTTGATGTTCACATCGGTAATCAAGGCCATCAGCACGGCGACCAGCAGCCACAGCAGCATGACTGCTTGCAGTGGACGCTCACGGCCGCTTGTCCGCAGCGCATGAATCATGACAATAAGCCCGAGCAACGCAAAAGGCAGCGCAATCGGATAAGCATACCCATAAGGAGAAATGGAGTTCCACAGCAGCCCATCGCTTCCACTGCGCATGAGCTGGATGAAGCTGCTAAAGTGTCCGGCTGCAGTCTGCAGCAATTGTCCGCTGAATACAGAGGAAATCTGCTCCACCCGCGGCGTTGTCAGCTTGGGAATCGTAAAGAGCCCCGCTGCAATCTCTTCAAGCTTATAATGATTAATTACTATAAATAATAGTATAGGCAGAGCAAGGAGCACAAATAGAATAACGTTCCATATCATCGTCCGAATTCTCAGCGCTCTACTATACAATAGAAGAAATGCTGAGCAAATAGCAAATATTGGAACAAAAAAATAGGCTGTACCATAAGCATAAAGTGAAATTGCCAGGATTATGGTGAAACCGTAAGACCATTTTGGAGTCTGGAATGATTTCAATAGAAACAAAACGGCAATTAATATTAGGGTAGGGAACAAATTGGATTCCAGCGCCCATCTGGACATCATAATATGCCAAGGGTTGATGGCGATAAAGAACATGGCGAAAATCCCTGCGGCTCTGGATGGAAATAGTTGTCTCATACATAAGCAGAAAAAAATCATCCCAAGAAGGCCCATCACCAGACTAAGCGCCCGCACGGATAGCGGTGTCAGCCCGAATAGAAGCAGGAAAGGCATGGATAGATAGGCGTACAGCGCATTCTGCCCGCTCCCCCAGGCGATAAGGTGAACCGGCAGTTGAACGCCGTTGCGGTCTATCCCGTAATGCAGAATCGCATAGGCATCATATCCGATGGATGCTTCATCCTGATTCAGCCCCTGGGGGATGGAGCCGATATATATCGTTCTTATAATGGCCCCCACCAAAAAGAGCAGCACTGGCCACGGATTGTCTATGCAGGCCCGATAAGCCCGTTTCAATAAGCCGGACAACATGAATCACCTCTTCAACAATATAATCTAAATATTGGGTGAATAAAAGACCGTATCGGAGGTTGTCCCAAACTCCACGTAAAAAGGCTCCTGTAAATGAGAAAACGGCCCCTTCATATAGCGAAGAGGCCGGAACACTTATAGAAAGAACTTGAAAAATACTAATAAGGTGAAGTGACGATACGCTTAGCCTTGGCTTCCAATCAGGATATAGCGCAGCACAATCAGAACGGCAAGCACCCACATCATCCAGTGGATGTCATATTTCTTTTTGCCCGCCAGGTTGCCTACACAAGCGAGAATGACATACGTAACAATCCCGAAGGAAATTCCGTTCGCAATATTATAGGTGAAAGGCATAATCGCGAAGGTCAGGAAGGCCGGAATCGCCAGGACCATATCCTGAAAATCAATTTCGCGGATGGATTGAGCCATCAGTACACCGACGATAATCAGTGCAGCCGCAGTAGCGGGGCCAGGGATGAGCGCCACTACTGGAGCCAGGAACAACGCAAGCAGGAAGCAGACACCGGTTGTGACGGCAGTCAGACCTGTACGTCCGCCTTCAGCAACCCCGGCAGCACTCTCAACATAAGCAGTAGTGGTGGAAGTACCGAGCATTGCACCACCGGCAACAGCTACCGCATCAACGAACATCGCTTTGCCGACGCGTTTTTTTCCTTCTTCGGGATTCTTCATAATTCCTGCACGCTGTGCCGTACCAACAAGTGTACCAAAGGTATCAAACAATTCTACGAAGGTGAATGTGGCAATCGCGGAAACGATACCGGTGTGCATAATGCCTTCCCAGTCAAATTGCCAGAAGTTGAGCTGCGAGAAATCAGGAACCCAGTGATTGTCAGTGCTCGACAGGCTGCTGAAATCAACGACACCCATTAGCATAGCAGCTACTGTCGTGCCCAGAATACCAAACAAGATTGCACCACGCACGTTCAACACCATCAGGATGGAAATCAGCAGCAGGCCGATGATCACCAGTTGTACGTTGCTGTTCTCCAGACTGCCCATATGGATAACCGTTTCAAAGGACAGCACATCTGTAAATTTATTAGCGGCGATATCTTTGCCGGCTTCAACGCCGATCGTCATCAGTCCGCTGTTTTTAAGACCGATAATGGTAATGAACAAACCGATACCAACGGTAATAGCATGCTTGAGGCTGTCCGGAATAGCGGTAAGCAGAATCTGCCGGACCTGGGTAACCGTAAGCAGGATGAAGATAATCCCGGAAATAAATACGGCGGTCAGACCCATTTGCCAAGTAAACGGATGGTCAGTGGTCTGCGAGGACAAAACTACGGAAGCAAAATATGCATTAAGGCCCATACCAGGCGCAAGCGCTACAGGAAAATTAATGAACAGCCCCATCGCAATTGTGAAAATTCCCGCCGCCAGCGCGGTAGCCAGGAATACAGGATACCAGCCCATCTCAATGCGGCCAAAGGCAGTAAGTGTGCCCGGATTAACCGACAGGATATACGCCATTGCCATAAACGTGGTCAAACCGGCCATAATCTCTGTGCGCACTGTCGTGCCGTTTTCTTTCAACTTGAAAAAGCGGTTCAAATTGTTCTCCCCCTAAGGTTGTATGTTGTCTGCAAGCAACAGAAAAGCCGGTATCTTGGAAGACACCGGCCCGAAAAAAAGAACAGCTCTCCTCCCCTGCGGATGAAAATCCGAAGGTTAATAGAGGTCTTGCTCTTCTTAATCGTAGCCAGGTCATTACGGTGACCTCGTAGAGACTTCCGGGCCGATTCCCGGAATTATACGAATGTTTATGCTGCTTTAGCGCTTTTTTATTTTAGGTGTAGGTGACATGACTTGTCAATGGTAAATACGAACATTATGCGTAATGTTTTTGTTATTGTTCGTAATTCGGACAATTTCACGTCTCTAACCTAATGGTAGCTGTAATTAGGCAGCTTCAGCAGCTCAGCGATGTACTTCTTAATCTCATCTTCTAGCTTGTCCTTGTCTATGAGAGGGTATCCCTCCATTTCCCGGCATTCCATCATGCCTTTCAGAGCGGAGAAGCGGTAAGCTGCGGCGATTGCAGACGTTGACGCTTGTCCGATTTTATCCTGAGCGGTGAGGTCTTCAAAGGCCGTGCGGTTTTTGATGCGCAGCCGAAGCTCCTGCTTCGCGTCACGGTCCATCAGCTTGCCCGGTGTCAGATGATCCGCCTCAATCTGCGCGATGATCGCCTCAGCCTGCTCCAGCTCCCCTTCCTCCCGCAAAATCCTTGCCTGCAGCGCCCGTACAATATGTATAAACGTCCACACATTATAGTTGTTGTTGAACACCAATCCGTCTGTCAGACTGCAACCCTGCTTCGCAGAGCCTATATCTCCGTTGATATACAGCAGCAATACCAGATCCGACAGAGCCTCCATGTCCGCTGCGCTTTGAAAAGATATTTTCTTGGCAAGCTTGCGGCTCAGGCTTCCTACTTTCTTGTTCGGGCTGTTTGCAGCAATCTGCGTGAATAATGTTGCCGTGTCCTCCATATGGTTCAGCGCTCCTTTATGTGCGGGTGTAACTCTATAGTAATTTCTACAGCAGATCAAACTCAAATCCGCCGAAAAATAGGATCTGTTGCGTTCTGTGCAGCAGATTATGTGAAAAAGCTCCTCTGCACCCGGAAACCGGAGAATCAATTGTACGAATTACAGCAGAAGGCCATTTCCTGCATCAAAATAATCATTCTAATACACAAAGTGCTGTCATCTCTGTAATAAACTGGAATAGACAGTAGGCGTTCCCTTTGCTGCACAAGCAAAAGGGCATCCTGGTTAGGGATGCCCCTCTGCTTGGCCTATAGCATAAGTGGAAACGGCTACGCCGTCCTTAGAAGGACGGTATCCGCCGCAGCGAGAAATATAAGGATGATTGGTGTAAAACATATAAATCCTTATATTTTATCTCCGGTCAAAACACCAGCTTCCTTAGGCGAACGTTATGGCTATTTTGCCGACAGCATGATGGGACTCACTTAATGCGTGGGCATCATACAATCCTTTTTGCGAAAAAGGAAACGTAGCTCCGACTACTGATCTTACTTTCTTCTGCTCGAGCAGGCCGGCAATTTCCTGAAGCTGCTGTCCATTTGGCTCCAGCCATATGTTTTTAGCGGTTACGTCGTATTCCTTGACCAGCTCTTCATCAAAATTGCTGACAATGGATATAATTCGTCCGGTATGTTTTTTCAGCACTTTGAAGCTGTTCTTCTGAACGTCTCCACCCATCGTATCGAACACAACGTCCACATCGGATAAAACATCTTCAAAATTGGTCGTGCGGTAGTCAATAATCTGGTCAGCTCCGAGTGAAGCAAGCAGCTCATGGTTGCGCTCACTGGCAGTTGTTATAACGTAGGCTCCGGCTTGCTTGGCAAACTGAATTGCGAACATGCCCACGCCGCCTGCGCCTGCGTGAATTAATACCTTTTCTCCTCTAGCCAGTCTTCCATGCGTAAAAAGCGCCTGCCAGGCCGTCAGCCCTGCGAGCGGAACGGACGCAGCTTCCTCCCAGGAGATATTGGCAGGCTTCCGTGCAAGCAGGTGATCATCCACCAAAGTATATTCGGCATAAGTTCCAAACCGGGTAGTATCCGGACGGGCAAACACTTCGTCTCCCACTTTCCAGTCTGTTACCCCGCTGCCGACTTCCGTAATTGTTCCGGCAACATCCCAGCCCAGAATAATTGGAAACTCCCAATCCATAATTTGCTTTAAGTAGCCTTCACGGAGCTTCCAGTCAATGGGATTGATTGAGGTAGCCGCCGCTTTGACTACGACCTGATTGGCTTGTGGAATAGGATTTGGCACTTCTCTTTCCTGCAGCTCTTCCTTACCCCCATAACGATCAATGACGATGGCTTTCATTTCTTGTCCTCCTCACAGATTTTTAGCTGATCTTCAAAGGTATTATTCATCTCTTTGCACAAAAAATGCATACGATGAAGCAAATTAGTTGACCTATCAATTAATATATCAAGTATTATACTCTTAATTAAAAAGTAATCAAGGATGACCGGACTTTATTTGTAACGAAGGAAAATTATAAATTTCCAGACAAAAAAACCTTCAAACCCACGGCTGATGTCGTAACCTGATTTTCCCTTTCTTTTCTTTTTGATATAATTAACTTGTTTGATTGTTAATATTCTGAAATACTGGATTTTTCTTTTGCCGTGCTTATGTTTTATGTGGAAACCGCTTCAATTATTAAGTAATTTAGAGGAGGAATGATGATGAATTGGAAAGAACTGTTAAGCGTAAAAAGAAAGAATAATAGTGAGATCACAAGAATGGAAAGTAATGTTACAATCAACCCATTTGATTTTGATTATCGCCGCATTGTGCAAAGTGCTTCATTTAGACGCCTTCAGGATAAAACTCAAGTTTATCCATTAGAAAAAATTGACTTCGTACGAACTCGGCTAACCCACTCCCTGGAAGTTTCAGCTATTGCTGAAGGTATCGGACAATTAATTGTCAAAAACTTATATGAATATCATTTGAAAAACAGTAATGACGATATTGAAGAATTACCAGATGTGTTGAAGTGTGCTGGTCTTATTCATGATTTAGGCAATCCACCTTTTGGTCATTTTGGTGAATATGTCATTCAATCATGGTTCAAAAGGAATCTTCAAATTCTTCAATTCAAAGGATTGCCACTTTATGTAGATGAAGGTGAATGCGTTCTTGAAGATTATTTGGCTAAAGACTTTTGCAACTTTGACGGGAATGCCCACACATTTAGAATTGTAAATCGTTTACATATTGATCGCGGTATGTCTGGGTTGAATTTGACGAATGCTGTTTTGAGTGCGATTGGGAAGTATACCGTACCTTGTACAGAAATTCGTAAAAATAAAAAGATTACAGCCAAAAAAATAGGATACTTTTACTCAGAAAAGGACGATATACTTGCTATTGCTAAGGATGTGGGAACACTTGCAGATGATAAAAAGACAATACATAGACATCCACTTTCATTTATTGTAGAGGCAGCAGATGACATTGCATATCGACTTGCTGATTTAGAAGACACTTTCAAAAAAGGATTAGTATCGTTGTCAGACCTGATAAGTTATATGAATGGACGATTACAACATTATCAATCCAAAGCGAATTTGGATAAAACAACCCTCTTAATAAAAGAATTGTCGGAATTACGTAATGCGGAAGACACTGATAGCGATTATAACGTACTAAATACATGGTTGTTTGATGTTCAAATTCATTTGATGAATGCAGCAAAGTTCAGTTTCACAAATAACTATCAAGATATAATGGTTGGTACATACAATAATGATTTATTCAAAAACACTTATCATGAATACACTATGGAAATACTAAAGGATGTCTCAGTGCAGTATGCTTTCTCAAACAAAGATGTAAATGTTTTAGAACTTTCTTCAGAAGTGATTATAGAGTATTTCTTGAATAAACTTGTACCAGCACTAATCAAATATGAAACAAGTGAAATGTCCCCAGTGGATAAGAAGTTTATTAAATTAATTTCTGACAATTATCTTAAAAATTATAAACTTGTTGCCAATAAACTTGAGGCTGAAATGGACGGAAGCGAACTGGAGATGCATAAGTTATACCATCGCATTCTTGTCGCAGTCGACTTTATAGCCGGAATGACCGATACGTACGCAAGGGATTTGTATAATAGTTTACAAGGAACCAAATCAAACTGACGTTTTATATACTCGTAGACAAAATGATATTGTCACTAACTAATAATTCCGCCATTTCTTAATTAATCTAAAAAACTTGATATTCTTTCTTAATTTTAGTCATAAAAAATACTCCCTTCTATCTGCAACACAACACAGATAAAAGAGAGTATTTTTTGCAATCTATAGTCGCAGGTGGGATTGAAACTTTATAATCAGCGATACTACAGATCCTTAACAATGTGGCTATTAAGCATCCGCCAGTATAAATATTTCCAACCTACTCCCACTCAATTGTAGCAGGCGGTTTCGAAGTAACGTCGTAGACGATGCGGTTAACGTTGTCCACTTCGTTGACGATGCGGACGGAGATTTTCTCCAGCACATCCCAAGGGATACGGGCCCAGTCGGCGGTCATGCCGTCGATGGAGGTTACGGCGCGGATACCTACGGTGTAGGAATACGTACGTTCGTCACCCATAACGCCCACACTCTTCATGTTCGGCAGGGCAGTGAAGTATTGCCAGATCTCGCGGTCGAGACCCGCTTTGGCGATTTCCTCGCGCAGGATATAGTCTGAATCACGCACAATGGCCAGCTTCTCCTCAGTAACCTCACCAAGTACACGAATGGCAAGTCCCGGACCCGGGAAAGGCTGACGCCAGACGATGGCATGCGGCATGCCCAGCTCTTCGCCGAGCTTGCGGACCTCATCCTTGAACAACGTGTTCAAAGGCTCGATCAGGCTGAACTTCATATCCTCCGGCAGTCCGCCGACATTGTGGTGCGATTTGATCGTTTGTGCAGTTGCCGTGCCGCTCTCAACGATGTCGGTATACAGTGTGCCTTGAGCCAGGAAAGAAAAATCGCCCAGCTTGGCTGACTCTTCGTCGAAGCAGTAGATGAACTCATTGCCAATGATTTTGCGCTTCTGCTCGGGGTCGGATACACCCGCCAGCTTGTCCAGGAAACGGGCGCGCGCATCAATTTTTACCACATGAATATCGAATTTGCCTACGAAGGTCTCCATTACACTCTCGGCTTCACCTTTGCGCAGCAAGCCATGATCAATAAACATACAGGTCAACTGGTCGCCGATGGCCCGGTGAATCAGCATCGCCACGACAGAGGAGTCTACGCCGCCGCTGAGTGCGCACAGCACTTTTTTGTCTCCGACTTTATCACGAATATCCTTAATGGCATCCTCGATAAACGATTCCATGGTCCATTTGCCCTCGCAGCCGCAAACCTCGTACAGAAAGTTCGAGATTATCTCGTTGCCTTTCACAGAGTGGCGTACCTCGGGATGGAATTGCACAGCGAAAAATTTGCGGTCCGCATGGCTCATTGCCGCAATTGGAGCACTCGCAGTACCGGCATCCAGCTTGAATCCGGCAGGAAGCTCCACTACATGGTCGCCGTGGCTCATCCATACACTCTGGCTGCTCTCAAGTCCGGCTGCAAGCACAGCACCCTGCTCAAAATCAACATTAGCCTTGCCGTATTCCCGTTTATCCGCACGTTCAACCTTCCCGCCCTGCTGATGGGCCATGAGCTGCATGCCATAGCAGATACCGAAAATCGGCAGCCCCAAATTATAAATAGCCGGGTCTACATGTGGTGCATCCTCGGCGTAAACGCTGCTTGGTCCTCCAGAGAAAACAATCCCCTTTGGCGAAAGTGCCTTGATTTTCTCAATTGGCGTATTGTACGGCAGAAGCTCGCTGTAAACCCCCAGATCCCGAATTCTGCGCGCGATAAGCTGGTTGTATTGTCCCCCGAAATCGAGAACGACGATAATTTCATTTGGCTTGTTCATTACGTGCCTCCCTTGATTATTGGATTCATTATACTCATGGTTAATTCTTACCGTCAAGGAAAGGAGGGCAGTTGGAGGAGATGCTTTTGTCCTTGCCGGGCGGGGGATGGGACGATTTCAAGAGGGGCGAAAAAGAGGGTCACCAGCTTTTGGAACTGTATGCGTTTTGAATATGAGGACGCAGTCTTTTTTCTATTGGAAAAGTTAAGGAGATGATGCTTAACTCAGCGGAATACTGGTGGATTATCACACTTTGCTGAAGGAGCTGCCATGCTCCATATAGTCTTTGAACAGCAGGGCATTCCCCGCATATGGCGGCGAACCCCCTTGCTGATTAACTTAAGCGAAAAGCAATGGTCAGGCAGGTGCTGACGAAGGACGCCGGGCGGGATGGCCCGTACACGGCGGGTGCGGCGGGGCTGCTGTACGCCAGGGCTTCCCACTGGCGTACGAACTGCCGGACCGCGGTGCGCAGCCCCGCGTCCTCAATCGCCAGGGAGGCTGCGTACTCCCTGGCTGTCACGCCGGGCGGCGGCGGGCCGTACCGCGCCGCCAGCCCGCGCCAAGCCAGAGCGGCTGCGCGCAGTTGCCGCTCGCGGCTCACGCTGCCGGTGCGGCGCACCGCCGGCAGCAGAGCCAGGCAGCGCCGCCAGCGCCAGGCGGCGGCAAGCCCCAGCGCCGCGGCCGCAGCCGGCGCTGGCAAGTGCCCGCCCGCCTGCGGCAGGGCGGGCAGAACGTCCGCGCGCTGCGCAGCGGCGGACACGGGGGGCGCCGCCGGGCCTGCGGCAGCGGCGGGAGCGGCGGCGGGCGTGGGGTCGAAGGGGACCCAGCCCGCGCCGGGAAAGTAAACCTCCACCCAGGCGTGGGCGTCGCCCTGGGTGACATTATAGCGCTGCGGCAGGGGATCGGCCGCCAGCGTTCCCGGCCCGTAGCCCTGGACGTAACGGGCCGGAATGCCCGCGCTTCGCAGCAGCACGGTCATTGAGGTGGCAAAATGCACGCAGTAGCCCTGCTTCGTTGTGAATAAGAAGTCATCCACAAAATCCGCACCGGACGGCGGCACCCGTGTCTTCAAGGTGTAGGTGTAGCCGCGCTGCAGATAATCCCGTACAGCGGTAACGGCATCATAGCGGTTGCCCGCAGAAGCTGTGAGCTTAGCGGCCAGGCCGGTTACTCTTACAGGCAGCAGTGCAGGCAACTGCAAATACAGGCTCTTGACTGCGGAGGGATCATCGCCTGATGCCTTGCGCAGACTAGCCGGATCACTCTCCGGCACAAGAGAGTCAACGGTATATTCCGCCACTTTGGCGGAGCTGGCGGTCTCCGGGAGCCGGAAGCTGTTCATCGCTGCATTGGTCAGCACGTAGCCAAGGCGGCTCCCGTCTGTGAGCTTAATGGATTCCACATCAGTCACGGTTCCCGCACTGAAAAGCGGCTGGCTGCCGGAAGATGGAGCAGCCAATTGAATTCTTTGAACCACCCTGCGGCCTTCCCCGGCACCAGACTCAATCAAATCCTGACCGGAAACAGGCAGGCCGGTCAGACTAAACGGCATAAGCTCCTCACTCTCCCTGATCCAGCGGCGTCCGTCATAATAGGCAAGGCTCTCCCCCCGCCAGTAGGACGGCTGATTGGTGAAGACACTAAAAACAGCCTCCGTGCTGGGAGACAGCGGAGCGCCAAGCTCAGTGTCTCCTGAACCGTAGCCGGATCTGCCGGCCTGAAGCTGGAGCTCCTCAGAGGACTTCGACAGCTCTCCTGCGGCCCAGACCTGGATTGTGTCGTAAACCGGCTGCAGCGTGATTGGAACTCCCGGCCGCGAGCCTTGCAACTGGCTGCCAGCCCAGGCGGCTCCCGCTATAATGAATGCAGCGGCCAGCGCAGAACCTCCCCAGCGGCCATACGGGAGAGAAGCAGCACCGGTTCGCTCCTTCAGGTACAGCAGCCGGCTCATGGCTTGCATCCATAGAATCAGCCCTGCGGAGATAACCACATCAACGGTTGTATTTACAGCGAAGCCCATATCCAGCACCAGAAGATAGACCAGTGTTACAAGAGTAAACAACGCCGTGCTGCCTCTGTACAGCGCAAGCTGCTGCACAGAAGTAACCAGCAGTCCCCAACCGAGTACAAGGATCAGCAGTCTGCTGTCACCACTCAAGGAGGATAGCCGGCCTGACAAGAGCAGAGCGGCATCCTCCGGGATTTGGGCAATGTACACTCCAAGCCACCCTATGCCTTCATTGGCGACGCATATATAGAGCCAGGTCAGAGCAATCAGCAGGAACTGTCCGGCAAGCTGAAGAGCACCCGGAAGCCGGCAGCTCCCCCACAGCAGCAGCGCTGCCGCGGAGAGCATCAGAATTTCCAGCAGATGGGCCGTATCCGCCACTTTGGCAGACCTGTGCAGCGGGAGCAGCCATTCTGCGAACAGGCCGAAAATGGCCAAAGAGAACAGCAAACGATAGTGCAGGGGGATACTGCCCCTGATATCGTCATGGCTGTCCTCTGTGCCGCTCGCCTTTTTCCCTGCTGTGAATTGCCCTTCCTGCCCGTTCTTATATTCCTCACGCTCCGGTAATTGAATCAGGTATCCTTCCGTTTCCGGCAGAACTCTACCGCGGCGTTGATTTCTCAGAACATTCACGAATATCCGCCCCCTTGTAGCCATATGCCGGAGAAACATCGCTCAGGCAATACACCCGCGCCCCCAGTCTTGCCAGGCTGCCGCCGATTGTATCTGCTGCACGCTTTTTAGGTTCGGAGGCCGCTGGAGCGGGTCCATCCCAGACATAATACAGCTCGACCTTGACCCCCTGCACGAGGAAGCGGACAATCGTCCGGGCGGACTCTTCCGTCAGCCGGCCTGTAATGACGGCAACGGTCATTCCCGGAATCCAGCCCCGTGAAGCGTCTTCCAGCAGCCTGCTCAGACTGCGTTCGCCGTCCGGTGCAATCTCCGTGAGCATATCCTGCACCCTGCCGGGGATTTGGCCGAGTCCCTCATGTCTGGCCATGCCTTCGGGCCATCCGCCGCTGAAGAGCTGCACATAAGAACCGGACCGCTCGGCTGACAGCATAAGACCCATAGCTGCAGAAACAGCCCGTTCGAACGCCGGAGTCCCTATGCCACGCTGGCTGCGCGGGGCCAGCGCGCCGGAAGGAATTTCATAATCCCGGGGACTGCTTGCAAGAACAATACAGGACATATGCCCTTCTTCCCGCTCCGGCACTCTGCTCTGCAGCGCCCCCTTGCGGGCGCTGCTCTTCCAGTGAATCCGGCTGAGCGGATCACCCGGGGAATACTCGCGGATATCCGCCGCCTCAGCATTGTAGTTCCGGTTACGGCGCTTAAGCATAATGTCTCCAGCGATTACGCCGCTGTCAGGCACTGCCCCGCCCAGGTACAGCGGTCTGGGCAAAACCTTGAAGCTGTCCTTGCCCTCAGGCTGACAGCCGCCTGTGAACAAGCCGGTCAGCCCTCCCCAGCTTACACTGCATCCATGAAGCGTATGAATGCCTCTGGGCACCTCATACAGCTTATATGTGAAGGCCAATGAACGCCGGAATCCCGGAAAAAGCAAGTGCTGATGCACCCCGCCGCCATAGTGGTCGGCGACAATCATCCATGGCAGCGGAATCCCTGCCGAGAAGCTGACCTGCACTTCTACGGTCAGGGTATCTCCCGCCACCGGGCGGAGAGGAGAAAGACTGCGGGTAACCTTCACCTGCCGCGGCCCCAGGAGCTGGAGCAGCAGTCCGCCCAGCATAAGAAATCCGCAGGCCGTCAAGAGGAACAGCAGCGATGCGCCTCCCCTCCAGGCATACAAGGAGGCGATAACCCCCGCCGCCAGAAGCATTCTCAGCCATTCTCCCAGGGCTGTCCGCCCGCTGGGGAGAGTCAGGCTTTTGACATTTTCGGTGTGCTCCGTTAGTGATGATGAGGACAATGGGATACCCATCCTTTGGTCATAGACTAGCTCCCCTTAACCACTGCACCGTATTTAAGCGGCGGCCAGGAGCCTGTTACTGTCTATTCTTCCCACCAAAAAGGATACCCAGACATTTAGAGACCGTAAAAATTAGGGGTTGCCCGATTTCATCAGAGCGCCTTGACTCTGCGTTCCTGTCCAGTCACACCGGCCGTCAGCACCGGATGTCCTACAGCCTCCAGCAGACTCCGCAGCGGCACCCACAGCGAGGAGCCGATCATTTGCACATCCGCATTCTGCTGCTTCTCCCTGCCGTCCGCAAAGGTCACAGTCAGCCGCTTATGCTCCGCATCTGCCGTTACCGTCCGGCCATTCCAGACAATTTTGCCGCTGCGGGTGGCCGTATCCCAGCTTACCAGCCCTCCCAGCCGTTCGACCGCCGCACGCAGCGGAACCTTATATTGCTCCCCGCTGATCTGGTATTCTCCCGGCTGCAGCTTCGTTTCCAGCATCCCGACCTCCAGCGCGAGCGGCAGGCCGGGTGCAAACAGCCTGCTGTTCGGGACAATATTCGCCGCAATCCAGGCTTGCGATGGCTTGACCCGTCCAGCCCCCGCCGCTTTGGCTGAAACTCTGAACTGTACCGGCCGCACCTCTTCATTCAACACGCCGAAGGTGTAGCCTGCCGCCTTGTAACGCCCGATAATCTCCGGCAGCGCCTTGGCGCTTTGCTCATGGCCTCCTCCGTCATGAAGCAGCAGAATCACCTCGGAGGCGTTAAGATCTGCGGTTGAATCCCTTAATATATCTGCTGCAGGTACCCCCCGCCGTTTGGAATCACCGCTGTCGGCCGTCCAATCCATCACCGTATAACCCGCTTGCTTAAGCAGGTAGAAATACGTATCGTCGAAATGCCCGAACGTTCCTCCCGGGGCGCGTACAAGCTGCGGACGGACACCTGTAATTCCCCTGACAATCTCTTCGGTTTGCTTGATTTGAGTCCAGAACTCCGTAAACCTGCTATATAAATCATGGTAATTGTGATTATAGGAATGATTGCCGATGGCGTTGCCTTGCTCCCATATGGCATTAATCAGCTCCGGGCGGCTTTTGGCCTGCTCCCCAAGCACGAAAAAGGTCGCCTTAACCCCCTGCTGGCGCAGAATCTCCAGAACCTTTGAAGTGATACTGCTCGGGCCGTCGTCAAATGTTAAGTAGACCGTTTTATGCTTCTTCACGGCTGGAAGGGCCGAATCCGCCGAAGACTTGGAAGCTGAAGCCGCAGTAACCTTTGCCACTGTCTGCGGATTGCGGTCCATGCTGAGCGTTGCGGAGGCTGAAGCGGGAGCTTGGGGTGATTGCACCTTCCCGACAGCCGGAGAAGCCGCGGGCAAATCTTGCTTCACAGCAGCAGGGCGATTATTCTTAGAGAGTGCAGGCATTACGAACCCTATGACTGCCATAGCAAGCAACCCGCAGATCAGCAACCGGCGGATATATTTTTTAGAGCTACTCTTCATCTTCTCTACCTCCAGCATTCTACTGGCGCTTTACGCGCCTTATTGGTAGATTGTATGAAGACAAGCCCTGAAATAGAATTAGGCATTTAAGCCTTTGGAGAGTGATCAACATATGGAAATGCTGAAATGGATCGAGGAATTGTTCGCCAGCTATGGCTATAGTGTGCTGTTCTTCGGACTCCTGCTGGAGTTCGTCGCTCTGCCTTTTCCCGGAGAGACTACAATGGCTTTTGCGGGGTTTCTTTCCTATACCGGCAGACTTGATTTTATCCCGCTGATTGCCGTAGCCTTTGCCGGAACCACAATTGGAATGACCATCACTTATTTCGTCGGCCTCAAGGCCGGATTGCCTTTTATCCAGCGTTACGGCAAATGGTTCCTGTTCTCCCCGGCCAAATTGGAAAAAACACAGCGCTGGTTCGAGCGGTACGGAAGCATTCTTGTTTCCATCGGCTACTTCATTCCGGGCGTCCGCCATTTTACCGGTTACTTCTCAGGCATCATCGCCCTGCCGTTTCGCAAGTTTGCTATGTATGCCTACAGCGGCGCTATGCTCTGGGTAGTGCTCTTCCTTGGCATTGGAAAAGTATTCGGTCCGCAGTGGATGGGCATCTTCCACCTGTTTGAGCTGTACGCCCTCTGGATCATCTCAGGCCTCGCAGCCATCGCCGCATTGGTCCTTCTGTACCGTTACCGTCATCCCATCCGCTCCCGGCTGCTCCGGCGCAAAGCAGGCCTGAAGGCTAAAGTGAAAGAAACTACCAAGTAAATCTGCAGCTATCCAAAATATCACCGGACTACAGGCGCGGCACCTTTCTCCATTTGCTGCGCAGCAGGACATATCCGCCCAACAGCAGGGCCACCCCGGCGAAGCCGACACCGCCTGCGAAACCCAGTGTTCTGGGTTCCACCAAGTCAAGCAGCCAGCCAGCGCTGAACATGGATACGCCAAGCAGTGAACCGCTCACCGCCGACAGTATTCCAAACATGACCGGCTGCTGCTCAGGCGGTGTCTCCCGCATCACAAGCGTGTCCAGGCAGGCATTGCCGATCCCCCCGCATAACGACAGCAGAATATAGAGTACAAAAGCCACCGCAAAATGCCTGCTGGCACTGATACTCATAAGTATAATCCCTTCACACAGCAATCCGGCCAGCGCTGCCGCAAGAAGTCTCCGCTTCACCAGCCGTCCGGCAAAAAAGCTGAGGCTAAGCCCAATGCCGAGTGCGGCATAGAAGGCCCCCACCCCGATATCTCCGGCATGAAACACCTGAACGGCGTACACACTGATCAGCACATTGTCCCAGCCATTGAGGATCGGCAGCAGCAGTTCAGAGGCAACAACGATCTGGAGCATCAGACTTCCGCCCACCAGAAGCTTAAGCGTCTGCCAGCGACCTTGCTCTTTGCTCTTTAATCCTGTCTCTTCGTCAGCCACAGATACGTCTTGTTCTACTCTGCTATCTACTACGGTCTCAGGAAAATGAATGCCCCAGATCAGCAGAGCCGCCCCCAGGAAAGACACTGCGTTCATAATAAAGGCCATGTCCGGCCCCCACCACAGCGATACAACTCCCCCGGTAAAAGCCCCAAGTATAAGCACACAGCCGGTCATCAACTGCTCCAGACTGTTAATTTTGAGCAGAGAATCAGGACCAGCCAGCAGTGGAATGGCAGATTTACGCACCGGACTATAAATAGCCTCACCCGCCGCCATAATAAAGCTCCCCGCATACAGCAGCCATAATCTGTTCTCTCCATTCACCCAAAGAAAGGACAGGGCCACCGGTATACGCAGCAGATCGACGGCCATCATAATGGCTTTGCGCGGAAGCCTGCTTGCCAGCAATCCGCCCAGCGGGGCCATGAACAGATATGGAATCACTCTTACACCCAGCGAGATTCCGACCGCCATCCCCGATCCGGTTACCTCCAGCACCAGTGCCAGAATGGCAATACCGCTGAAACGGTCACCCATCCCATTGATTATTCCCGCCGCGAACAGCCTTGAATATCCCTTATAATTTTGTCCAGCCCTTGCAAGTGATCTTTTGTTCACAGCATTAATCCTCACATTCAATTTAATAATTATCTAATTAGATAATAATCAAATCAACGATAGATCGCAAGACTTTATTTTTTTGACTCCACGTGCAATATTAGGATAATGGATTAGTGTAATATTCCCGGGAAAGAAGGAAGCCACTTTGAAAATAGACCGTTTGCTCTCCATCGTCATCCTGCTGATGAACCGCCCCCTTGTTCAAGCCAAGGAGCTGGCTGAGATGTTCGAAGTCTCTGTCCGCACCATCTACCGCGATATCGACAGCATCAACGGGGCCGGCATTCCTGTCGTTACCTATCAGGGGGCAAATGGCGGCATTGGCCTTATGGAGGGATACCGTCTGGACCGCAATCTGCTTACGGAGCGCGAGCTGGCTGAGATTTTCACCGCGTTGCAGAGCGTCTCCTCTTACGGAGGCAACGGACACAACCTGCTCATGGAGAAAATCAGCAGTGTGATCCCTCCTTCCCAGACCGATGCCTTCCGCAGCAAAACCAGCCAGTTGATTGTAGATTTCTCCCCTTGGGGATTGCAGGGGCCGCTGGAGGAGCGTCTGACCCTCCTGAAGGAAGCGCTGGAGGAAAAAACTACTGTCAGCTTTGATTATGTGAGCGCAGACGGCCATGTAAGCCACCGTCTGGTTGAGCCTTATACTCTTGTGCATAAAGGAGCGGCTTGGTATTTATACGGCTACTGCACACAGCGCCAGGATTTCCGGCTCTTTAAGCTGCTCCGCATGCGAACGCTGGTCAAGGAGAAGCAGAAATACAGCCGGCAGGAGATTCCGGTGCAGGATCTGCCTTGGGGCGAAGGATGGAAGGAAGCCGTGAACCTGCTGCCGGTTGTCCTGCATTTTTCAGCGGAGGGCAGGCATCTTGCAGAGGATCACTTTGATTCTGAGGAGCTTGAGCCCGATGGCTGTGGCGGATATACCGTTAAAGTTAATTATCCCGAAAACGGCTGGCTGTATGGATTTTTGCTGAGCTTCGGGACCATGGTTGAGGTGCTGGAGCCGGAGCATATCCGCTGCAGGCTTGGGGAGATAGCGGCCGGAATCGCTGCAAAATATAGCAGCCATACATAATAACCTGAACGAATGCTGTCAGGTTTATTATTTTATAATGGACAGGAATATGTCGGGGCCGAAGCCCCCTCCCAAAAATAAAGGAGCGTGTGTGCAAATGGAAACAGCAGCATCGCATCAAAACGGGGTTCATTATTGTCAAAGCTGTGGAATGCCTATGCCTGAAGAGGAGATGCAGGGCAGTGACCGGGAAGGTAATAAAACAACAGAATATTGCGTGTACTGCTACGAAGGCGGAGAATTCAAGCAGCCTAATATCACGTTGGAGGGAATGACCGATCTATGCGCCGGATTCATGGTCCAGGAAGGCATGGATGAAGCCGTTGCGCGGAAAATGCTGGCGGACTCTCTGCCGCGGCTGAAACGCTGGAGCACAGTAAGCGAAGCTAACTAGGAAGCAGGGCAAGGTTAGCAGCAGTTCTAAATCTGCGGCTTAGAACGGAGCCTCTGTGGCCTGTGGAGAGATAGGCTGGTCGTGTCCATCCTCCTGTTCCTTATGGACCGTAAAGCCCTTATTTTCACGAAAGATACATTTTAGCCGAGGGAGCGGACCGTAAAGTCCTTATCGCCTCTAAGGTAGGTATATTTGGGGTGAATGTCCGCCCATAACAGCGCTGGAGTCCGTTCTCTTGCGGAAAATGGACTTCCAGTTGGAATAAGAGCTGCTCAGTCCGTTTACAAGCGTGGAGGCTCATCTGATCAGGAGACGGTGCTGTTCCCGGGGCCTGATACGCCTACAGCGTGAACTTGCGTCTTAATCCATCCGGCGGCGAATCGTTTGAACTCCAACATTTAGAGTCTGACGATCTACCAACAGCAGCTATCAGCAAAAAGGACTACCCATGCGCGCTGAGTGAGCAGCCGGCAGGATAGTCCTTTTTCAACAAAATCGGATCTTAAATCAATTTAAAGCTTAAGCTTGCTGCGATTTGACCAGTTGCGGCTGTTCCGGCTTCACAGGCTCCGCTTCCTCTGTCTTCAGGAAGTCCGCCTGCGGCGAGGTTTTCTTGATGAATAGAGCGAGCACCAAGGCTGCAACTGTAACCCAGGTGGCTACGGTAAACGAATGGGTAATCCCGTTAATCGTCGCTTCCTGCGTTAGCTTCAGCATGCCTGCCTTGTCAGTCTGCGATACAGCCCCGCTCATCACGGCATCTGTAATTACACTCTTCGTCCGGTTGGTCATCAGGCTGACGAACAGCGCCATTCCGAGTGCTCCCCCTACTGTCCGCAGTGTGTTGGACATTGCCGTGCCATGCGTTGCCAAACGCTGCGGAAGCTGGTTCAGACCGGCGGTTACAATCGGCATCATCAGCATGGACATCCCGAACATCCGCGCTGTATATGTCAGGATCAGATGAGTATACGTGGTAGAATCGGTAATTTGGCTGAACTCCCAGGTGGTAACGGTAGTGATGACCAGGCCGATGACGGACAGCCATCTTGCTCCGATTTTATCAAAAATAATGCCTGTGATCGGAGACATTACGCCCATCAGAATCGCACCCGGCAACAGCATCAGTCCAGATTCCACCGGTGTGAATCCGCGGATGGTCTGCAAATAGATCGGGAGCAGAATCATGCCGGAATACAGCGCCATCGTAACAATAATGTTGATCACTGTGGTGAGTGAATACATGTTATACCGGAAAATGCGGAATTCCAGCAGCGGATTATCATGACTAAGCTCACGCCATACAAACAAGGCCAAAGCTACAACTCCCAAGATCAGACAGCTATATACAGTCGCGCTGTTCCAGCCGTCTGTACCGGCGTCACTGAAGCCATACAGCAGTCCGCCAAAGCCGAGGGTCGACAGAACAATCCCCAGCTTATCCAGCTTGGGCGAGGTTAACTTGCCGACATTCTGCATCGTCTTCATGCCAAGCAGTGTAGAGAGAACCGCCAGCGGAAGCACGATATAGAACAGAACCCGCCAGGAATAATGCTGAACAACCCAACCGGACAGCGTAGGGCCGACAGCCGGGGCAAAAATCATCGCTACCGCCATAAGCCCCATGGCTTTGCCGCGCTCTTCAATCGGGAAGATACGCAGGAACACAATGTTCATCAGCGGCATCAAAATGCCGGCGCCGACAGCCTGGATGACTCTGCCGACCATAATCATTTCAAACCCGGTACCTAAGGCGCAGACCAGGGTCCCTATAGAAAAAAGGATCATTGCAGTTGTAAACAATTGACGGGTTGTAAATTTCTCCACCAGATACGCGCTGAGTGGAATGAGCACGCCGTTGACCAGCATGAATCCCGTTGTCAGCCATTGCGCGGTATTGGCGGCAATGCTCAGGTCCTCCATCATTTTTGGCAGCGCCACGTTCATCAGCGTCTGATTGAGCAGCGCCACGAATGCCCCGATCAGGAGCGCCGCAATGATCGGACCCCTGCGTATCGTCTTGGCCGGCGCGGCGGCATTAGCGTTAATTGTACTCATAGCTTCTTATTGTCTCTCCCTTGCTCCATAATTTTAATGATTTCCCCATGCAGACGCAGCAGCTCTTGAGCATCCTCTGCGGGTATGTTCGACAATGGCTCCAGATGGCTTCTGAGCGCCTGTTTGCTTCGCTCCCTGATCTCCCAGCCCTTGTCGGTCATTGCGAGCTTAAATATCCGTTTGTCGCTCTCTGAGCGTTGTCTGGTAATCAGTCCGGCCTTCACCATCCGGTCAACTACACCGCTCGCGGCGCTGTTTCCCAAGTGCAGCAGGTCGGCAAGCTCCGTGATGCCCACATCGGGGTGTGCTTCCAATTTGCGCAAGACCATTAACTGGGTCGAGGTAATGCCCAGCTCTTCCGCATCCTTCCACATAAGCTGTTGAAAATTATGAATGATGCAGCGGAATGAAGAAAAGATTTCGTCCAATTGCTGCTCTCTATCCTCCAACATTCATCATCTCCGTATACTGATTAATATTTCGTATACGAACTATTTTACTATTTACGTATTTATGCGTCAAGGGTTTGCAGAAATTTTCTGAAACATGGAATTTGACCCATCATCTTAGTGTGGACTTCCTCCTTGTGACAGACTCTTTTAAAAATCACCCAACTTTGGAGAATTTTTAATATAATTAGATTGACGGTATAAATAATAACGAAAGCGGTGAAACCCATGAATCTTGAAGCACGCAAAGTCTGGAACGCCAAACACAAGCAATTAACGGGAATAATCACAAAACCGGAAGAGCACGCTAATGCAGTGGCGCTGTTCCTGGAGCAGCATGCCCGCCTGTACGCTTCAGACGGAAGCGATCCGCAGCAGATTACCTATGAGGACGAGCTGCTGCAGGAGCTGAGCGAGCAGACCATGCGCAGTTATCCGGTACATACGCCTGACAGCCGCAATTCGGTTGTGTGGCATCTTTGGCACAGCGCACGTATCGAGGACATCACGATGAATCTTCTCGTCGCTGATGGGGAGCAGGTTCTGCGGTCTGAGCAATATGCAGACAGACTGCACATCCCTTTCCACGACTCGGGAAACGGCATGGAGGAGCAGGAGGTCGCCGAGCTCAGCTCCGGCATCCACATTGATGCACTGCTCGCCTACCGGAAGGATGTTGCAGCCAGAACGCGCTCTATCATCACTGCACTGCTCCCCGGACAATTCCGGGCCAAGCCCGGTCCTGCACAGATCCGCAGAATTACCGATGAAGGTGCAGTCAAAGCCTCCGAGCAATGGCTCATAGATTACTGGGGAGGGAAAACCACCGCAGGTCTGGTCTTGATGCCGGCTACAAGGCATAATTTTGTCCACTTGAACAAAGCGATGCGCATCAAGCAAAAGCTGCAGAAATAGCCGGCTGCACAGTACATATCAGGTAGAAACGGCTGCGCCGTCCATAAAGGGGCGGCAGCCGTTTCAGCGAGAACTATAAGGATAAAGGATAGCGCTAAGCTTATACTTTCTTATATTTCCCCAAAAAAGAGCGTACCCTTTAACTGCTCAGGGTACGCTCTTTCTATACAATATAATTGCTATAGCCCGTTTTCGATGCTTCCCGCCACAACCGGCTTTAATTTGCTGCCCGTTTTTGCTTTTGCGGGAACCGGCTGCTCTTGGCTCTCCAGACCGCTGGCAATCGACATCATCAGCTTGATCCGGTTCGCCTGGTTCACTACGCTGACTCCGGCATCGTAATCAATGGCAGCAATATTGGCGCCAGGATACAGCTCCTTCAGCCCTTTTATCATTCCCCGGCCGGTAATATGGTTCGGCAGACAGGCGAATGGCTGAATACAAGCAATATTATTCACCCCGTTATCCAGCAGGTCCATCATTTCCGCCGTCAGGAACCAGCCTTCCCCCATCTGGTTGCCCACAGATACAAGACGGCTGGCCTTCTCAGCCAATCCGTAGATATTCTCGCGGCCTTTAGCCAGCCCGGCTTCCACAAGCGCCGTCTTAACCGGTCTGCGGTAGATTTCCAAATAGGAGATCAGCATCGGATTGAGGTAGCCCAGCTTTTTGCTTTTGCCGAATTGCTCTGCTTTGTAGATTGGGTTGTAGACGCAATAAAAGATAAAGTCCAGGAAATCCGGCATCACCGCTTCGCCGCCCTCTGCCTCAATCATCTCGATGATGCGGTTGTTGGCGTCCGGATGGAATTTGATCAGAATTTCCCCCACAATTCCCACTCGCGGCTTAGTAGTCTTCGTCACCGGCAACTGGATAAATTCAGCGACGATCTCGCGGGTCAGCCGCTTGTATTCCCGGAACGAAAAGTTCGACAGACTGGACTTGCAGCGTTCCATGCCTTTGCGGAACAGGGCCTGTGTGCTTCCCGGAATGACCTCGTACGGTCTGAAGCGGTGCAAAAGACGCATCATCAGGTCGCCGTAGCACGCTGCAGCAATCAGCCGGTTAGCCAGCTTGAGGCTGATGCGGAAGCCCGGCTGGTTCTCCATGCCGGAGGCATTCAGCGAAATCACCGGAATCTGCCCCAGCCCGGAATCTTTCAGCGCCTTGCGCAGCAGTGAAATATAGTTGGTCGCACGGCAGCCTCCGCCCGTCTGCGACATGATTACAGCGGTGCGGTTCGGATCATAATCGCCGCTCTTGAGCGCCGACAGCATCTGACCGATGGTGACAATTGCCGGATAGCAGGCATCATTGTTCACATATCTAAGACCTTCCTCCGTCTCCTGCGGTCCGGTGCTTTCCAGAATCTTGAGACGGTATCCGGCATCGCGGAAGACCCGTTCGAACAGTTCAAAATGGATCGGCGACATCTGCGGCGCAAGAATCGTATACGTATCCTTCATTTCCTTCGTAAACGGCACATTGGCCTGGGTCTTATACAGGAGCTGAGGCTGAACGTTGCCTTTCTCCCGCTCGCGCATTGCGGCGAGCAGCGAGCGCAGACGGATGCGTGCCGCACCGAGATTGCTGATCTCATCAATCTTGATCAGGGTATACACCTTGTTATTGCGCTCCATGATCTCCTGAACCGCATCGCACGTAATCGCATCAATGCCGCAGCCAAAGGAGGTAAGCTGCACCAGCTCCAGATCGTTTCTGCTGGCAGCCAGACGCGCCGCGCGGTACATCCGGGCATGGTAGGTCCACTGATTTACCACCGCCACATCCCCTTCACTGCGGTCCAGATGGCAGACTGCATCCTCCGTCAGCACAGCCAGCCCCATGCCGGTGATCATCTCTGCTATGCCGTGGTTGATCTCCGGGTCGGCATGGTAGGGATGTCCACAGAGCAGAATGCCCTTGGTATCACTGTGTGTAAGGAACTCCAGCGTTTCCTCGCCCTTGCTCCGCAGATCATATTTGGCATTCTCAGCTTCCACAAGTCCCGCCTGCACTGCAGCAGCGATCTCTTCCTTGGGGATATCCGCGAAGGTCTTCACCAGAACCCGGGTCAGAGCCGGAATATCGTCGAAGGTCAGAAACGGGCTGACCAGCGGAATGCCCTTTTCCTTCAGTCCGTCCATATTGTTGCGGATTACTTCGGGATAAGAAGCCACGACCGGACAGTTGAAATGATTCTGCGCCGCGTCATCTTCCTTCTTCTCATATACGACCGCCGGATAAAAGATAAAATCGACTTTTTTGCCGAGCAGATTCTGCACATGCCCGTGGGCCATCTTCGCCGGGTAGCAGATGGATTCCGAAGGAATGGTATCCATTCCGCTCTCGAAGAGCTTCTTGCTGGACTTCGGAGACAGCACAGTCCGGAAACGCAATGCGGTGAAGAAGGTATGCCAGAACGGGTAATTCTCGAACATATTCATCGTCCGCGGAATACCGACCGTTCCCCGCTCCGCCTGCTCCTCAGGCAGCCCCTCATAATCAAAAAACCGCTCATATTTATACTGCATCAGGTTCGGCAGGCTGTTCTTCTCCTTCTTGCCTCCCGCCCCGCGCTCACAACGGTTGCCGGTAACGTGAAAGCTCTTGTCCGGGAACCGGCTGATCGTCAGTGCGCAGTTGTTGCCGCAGCGGCCGCAGCGGCCCGGCGATACCTCATATGTGAAGGCTTCCAGCTCTTCAGGACTGAGGAGGGTGCTGCTGCCGTCAAGTCCTGCATGTTCTCTGGCGATCAGCGCACAGCCGTAAGCTCCCATCACGCCGGCAATATCCGGTCTGACCACGGTTCTGCCGGTCAACAGCTCGAAGGCCCGGAGTACCGCTTCGTTATAGAACGTCCCGCCCTGCACAATAATGTTGCGCCCCAAATCCTCGGGATTGCGGATTTTGATAACCTTTTGCAGCGCGTTCTTGATGACAGAATAGGCAAGGCCAGCCGACAGATCGGCCAGAGAAGCCCCTTCCTTCTGCACCTGCTTCACCTTGGAATTCATGAACACCGTGCAGCGCGAGCCCAGGTTGACCGGTCCCCTGGATTCCAGCGCCGCTGCGGCAAATTCTCCGATTCCCAGCTCCAGCGCGGAGGCGAAGCTCTCCAGAAAAGAGCCGCAGCCCGCCGAGCACGCCTCGTTCAGCATCAGGCTGTCGATGGCTCCGCCCCGGATTTTGATGCACTTCATGTCCTGGCCGCCGATGTCGAGGATGAAATCAACCTCCGGCATGAATTTGGAGGCCGCCTTGTAATGGGCCACCGTCTCCACTTCGCCGCCGTCAGTGCGCAGCGCCGCCTTCACCAAGCCTTCGCCGTAACCGGTTGCGTAAGCTCCGGCAATGTGGCAGCCCGCCGGCAGTATGCGGTAAATCTCCTTCAGGGCATCGCTGACCGACTGGAGGGGGTTGCCTTTGTTGCTTCCATAAAAGGTATAGAGAATTTCATCCGCTGATCCGGTAATGACCAGCTTCGTGGTGGTAGACCCGGCATCAATACCCAGATAGCAAGGCCCTTGGTATGTAGAAAGTTCAGACCGGGGCGCCGCAGCCTTGGCATGGCGCTGCCGGAACTGCGCAAGTTCCTCCGGCGAAGCGAACAGCGGCTTCAGCTCGGCATCCTCGGCGCGGTCGGCTCTGAAATCTACGGCGGCAATCCGCGCCAGCCAGCCGGAAAGCGGCAGCACCAGCGGGTCCTTCTGCGACAGGGCGGACCCAATCGCCACGAAATACTGTGAGCGCTCAGGGAACAGAATCTCGCCTTCCTTAAGCCCAAGCGTCTCGGCAAAACGCTCCCGCAGCGCAGGCAGGAAGGTGAGCGGACCGCCAAGAAAGGCTACGCGCCCCCGGATTGGACGGCCGCAGGCCAGTCCGCTGATCGTCTGGTTAACGATGCTCTGAAAAATCGAAGCCGCCACATCTTCGCGGCGGGCGCCTTCGTTCAGCAGCGGCTGCACATCACTCTTGGCAAATACGCCGCAGCGCGATGCGATAGGGTATATTCGTTCATGCTGCTCCGCCAGGGCGTTCAGTCCCGCGGGGTCCGTCTGCAGCAGGGAAGCCATCTGGTCGATGAACGCCCCCGTCCCCCCGGCGCAGGCTGTATTCATCCGCTGCTCAATGCCGCCGCTGAGATAAATAATCTTGGCATCCTCGCCCCCCAGCTCAATGGCTGTATCACACTGCGGGATCAGTGAGCTGATCGCTTTGGTGCAGGCAATCACCTCCTGAACGAAAGGCACTTCGCCCAGCTTCGAGAGCGACAAGCCTGAGGAACCGCTTACAGTCAGTGCTGCCTCGCTATCCGGGAACCTGTCCCGCACATCTGACAGGAGGGACAGCGCGGCTTTTTTTATATCGCTATAATGTCTTACATAATCCTGATATACAATCGTGTCATGTTCCATAACAACCAATTTGGCCGTAGTCGATCCGACATCCAGCCCGATACGCAGCATCATCATGCATTTATCACCATGCCTTGCTCCAAATTTGAAGTAATATGAGGCAACTATATCATGAGAGCGCCTAATGAAAGCTGTTAAAAATGTAACAGACCTTTACAATTAATGACTAGCATACTTAATATTTCATGATTTCTTCCAATACCGCTTCGACATGTCCCTTGACCCGGACCTTCCGCCATTCCTTGACCAGGATGCCCTGCTCATCAATGAGAAAGGTCGAGCGAACGATGCCCATAAATTCTCTGCCGTACAGCTTCTTGAGCTGCCAGGCTCCAAATAATTCACTTACGGTATGCTCTTCATCGGAGAGCAGCGGGAACGGCAAATGGTTCTTCGCAATGAACTTCTTATGAGAAGCCAGACTGTCGGTGCTGATTCCCAGCAGGACTGCGTTTCCCCGGGCAATCGGGTCCTCGGCGTCACGGAATTCACAGGCCTCCTGCGTGCAGGCGGGGGTCATATTTTTGGGATAAAAATACAGCAGCACCTTACGGCCCCGGTAATCACTTAAGCTGATATTCTGTCCGGTTGAAGCGGGAAGGGTGAAGTCCGGCACCTCTTGTCCGATGGTTAGTTCATTCATGTTCAGGTCCACTCCTAAAATTTATGGTTAAATATTCCGAAATTGCTTGTATACCTAAAAGAAATTATAATGTAGAGAATGTGAATGGGAAAGGAAGAACGAAATGCCACCAAGAAAGAAACGGCACGCAAAGGCCGGAAAGTCAAAGAAGAAGCCGCTGCTCTGGACTCTTGCAATCATACTTCTCCTGATTATCGGCGGGGCTGTTATTTATTTTACCTCCATCTACAATCAGCTCGACAACCTGCATAAGACCGGCGAAGACTCACCGTTTGCAGCACTCCCCTCTCCTTCTGCCGAAGTGGTTCAACCGCCTAAATGGGAAGGTACGGAGCCAGTCAATATCCTGCTTATGGGTGTGGACGCGCGCGGGGTGAAGAAGGGTGAAGTCCCACGCTCCGATACGATGCTGGTCGCCTCCCTTGATCCGGTTAAAAAGAAATTTTATGTTTTCTCCATTCTCCGTGATACCTATGTAGATATTCCTAAATATGGAAAAGAACGCATCAACACGGCGATTACCCACGGTCCCAATACGGCGATGCAGACGGTCAGCGACCTGCTCGGCATTCCGATTCAATATTATGTCTATACCGATTTCCAGGGTTTCATCAAGCTTGTAGATGCGGTCGGCGGCGTCGATTACGAGGTTGAGAAGGACATGCTCTACAAGACCAAGGCTGACGGGCCGGAATATGACATTGATCTGAAAAAAGGCTTCCAGCACCTCGATGGCAATATGGCGCTGCAATATGTGCGCTTCCGTCACGATGCCACTTCCGACTTCACCCGGACGGAACGCCAGCGCGGCTTCCTTAAGGCTGTAGCGGATAAAGTGATCAGCACAACCTCTATCATCAAGCTGCCAAGCATCCTGTCCCAGGTTACCCCTTATATTGACACCAACCTGGATGTCAATGATATGTGGAAGCTGGCTACCGTCGGCTACGACAGCTCTATGGACGGCAGTGAACAGATTCCGCCGATGAATCTGCTCACCGAAGAGACGACAAAAGGCGGCTCCGCCGTCATTGGCATCAGCAGCGAAGAAAAGCTGAAGCAATTTGTGCAAGACACCCTGACTGCCCCCGAGCCGTCTCCTTCACCGGAGGCTTCGCCAGGCAGCAGCCCTTCCGCAAGCGCCGGCAGCAAATAGGCAATAGCAGGTTAAGCGCATAGAAGGGCAATACAACAACAATCTACCCATGCTAGGCCTAAGGGCGGGCGAACAGCGGAACTTTCCGCGGTTCGCCCGTTCCCTTGCGCCGGCATACCGAAAGAAAGGATGACTAATTATGAACCGTAACACATCTGAACATCTGTATGAGGAAGCCCTGCAGCATATCGTCGGAGGCGTCAACAGTCCCTCCCGTTCCTTCAAAGCCGTAGGCGGCGGCGCTCCAGTCTTCATGAAACGCGCCGGCGGCTCCCGCTTCTGGGACGAAGACGGCAATGAGTACATAGATTATTTGGCTGCCTACGGGCCGATTATTACCGGCCATGCCCATCCCCATATTACAGCCGCGATTACCAAGGCGGCAGAGAATGGCCTGCTGTACGGCACGCCCACCCAGCTTGAGATTAAGCTGGCGAAGATGCTGAAAGAGGCTATTCCGTCAATGGATAAAGTGCGCTTCGTCAATTCCGGCACAGAGGCCGTCATGACCACGATCCGTGTAGCCCGCGCGTATACGAAGCGCAGCAAGATCGTCAAATTTGCCGGCTGTTACCACGGCCATTCCGACCTGGTGCTGGTGGCCGCAGGCTCCGGCCCGTCCACCCTGGGCATACCGGACAGCGCCGGTGTACCGGCCAGCATTGCCCAAGAGGTTATTACCGTTCCCTTCAATGATCTGGACGCGCTGCGTGAGGCACTCCGCAAATGGGGCGACGATGTGGCTGCGGTGATGGTGGAGCCGATTGTCGGCAACTTCGGTATGGTTATGCCGAAGCCAGGCTTCCTGGAAGGGCTGTGCAAGCTGGCTCATGATAACGGCTCACTGGTCATTTACGACGAAGTCATTACCGCTTTCCGTTTCCATTACGGCTCTACGCAGACCTATGCCGGGCTGCAAAATCATGAAGAGATCATCCCTGACCTGACGGCGCTTGGCAAAATCATCGGCGGCGGCCTGCCCATTGGCGCTTACGGCGGCCGCAAGCATATTATGGAGCAGGTTGCTCCGCTCGGCCCTGCTTATCAGGCCGGTACAATGGCGGGCAATCCCGCTTCCATCTCCGCAGGCATCGCCTGTCTGGAGGTGCTTGCCGCCGAAGGCGTCTACGACGAGATGGAACGGCTGGCGATCCGCCTGACTGAAGGGCTGCAGGCATCCGCTGACCGTCATGGCATCCCCATGACGATCAACCGCATCCGCGGTGCGTTCTCCACCCATTTCTGCAAGCATCCGGTGACCAATTACGATGAAGCGCAGGACACAGACGGCGAGCTGTTCGCCAGCTTCTTCCGCCATATGCTGAACCGCGGCATCAATCTGGCTCCGTCCAAGTATGAAGCCTGGTTCCTGACCACGGCGCATACCGATGCCGATATTGATGCCACACTGGCAGCGGCGGAGGCTTCGTTCGAGGCTATGGCGGCAGAGAAGTAAACTTGTTGCTATAAGAAATGTAACCCCGCTGCGTTGTTTGCGCAGCGGGGTTTTTTATTGCTGCACAGGTTGTAGAGAGGTTGAACTTTAGTAGATCGCCTTACTCTAAATGCTGGATTTCAAACGATAGTGTGCCGAACGAATTAGGGCGTGGAGACATGCCACAGGTGTATCAGGCTCCACAAACAGAGTCATCTCCTGCCTGGAAGAGTCTTCCTGTTTGTAAACGGACTGAGCGGCTCTTATTTCTGCTGAAAGCCCCTTTTCCGCAAGTGAACGGACTCCAGCGCCGCGGACGCGTCCGCTCCGTAAGTATCCAAACTTCTCCTCCGTCACTTCGGCCCTTTTTAATCATTTTCAAGTTCAACTGATATACGTAATCCGTTATTGAAAGCTAACCGGCTTGTCCAATACAACTTCTTCTAACCGGGGCCGTATGAAGCCGCTGCTGCCGGGTACCAGTGAGAAGCTAACGTTGCTCAGGTCTTTGGGAAGTGGCGGCGAAACCATAAACTGCAGTTGAAGGTGCGGGCCTCCACCGCGCGCGCCATGTCCGTCCACTTCGTAATCGGCGTCCCCCTGAACCGCAAGAGTAAGCTCTGGCTGAATGTTTACAGGAGACACTGTCTCTTTGAAGTACTTAACTTCCAGCGTGACGATACTGTACTTCTCATATTGCATAGCATGGGTCAGGGTGTATTCGACATCGCCCTCCAGCGTAGTTTTCATAATTGGCAGCACGCCGATCAAACCGCCGGACTCATCCCAAAAGTGCCGTCTCGGCCGCGCCTCATTCAGATGGCTCAGAATAAACGTGATCTCGGTGGCCTCAAGCCCAAATTCAGCAGACCACTGCTCTATGGTCTCCATTTCGGGAAAAAGCCCTTTACCTCCCGCAACCGCCTTGCGCTGACGGAACAGTTCCAGAATTTGTGCATCAATCTGCTTCGCTTCATCATTATACTCAAACGCTATACCCCTTATTGGCATTCTTGCCCAATCCATTGTGCGAATCCCCCTTTGTCAGTATTATCTGAGCTACAACACTGACAGTATAGCATTATTTTCCATATACAAAAAACTGTCCAAAGTCGAAAAAAGCCGTAATCCCCTATCGGAGACCCGGCTTATGCCATACACATATTAACTTTACTCGTTCTGCTTATCGTAGAGGCTGCGGATCTCCACACCCTGAGGGAGCTTGAACGGGTTCTCCTGATTAATCCGGTCGTAGAACATGATTCCGTTCAGATGGTCCATTTCATGCTGAATCACAATGGCCTGATAGCCCTTGAATTTCATGACAACCTCTTTGCCGCCCATATCATAGCCCTTCACCTTCACCGACTCATATCTTGGCACAAAGCCGTGCACGGGACGGTCAACGGACAGACAGCCCTCGCTCTCCGGCAGATACACCATGGCGAGCGAATGGCTGATGATCTTGGGATTAACCCAGGCATGCTCCACGGTTCTTCCCTTCTCATCCTTCAGGTACATCACGAACATCCGCTGCTGAAGCCCGACCTGATTCGCCGACAGGCCCACACCGGAGCGCAGCTTGTATTTGGCGGAAAGCTCCGTATCCTGACTGTTCTTCAAAAACTGCATCATACACTGCAGGGCCTCTTGATCCTCCGATTGCAGCGGAAGCTGCAGCGGCTCTGTTACGGCGCGCAGCACAGGATCGCCCTCCCGTACAATGTCATCCATTGTGATGATATATTCTGCATTATATTTTGCGCTAGACAACTACCTTCATCCACCTTTATGCCGTACGGGCTGAATTTAATTTTATCTAATAGATATAAATTGAACTATAGATTTCATATTGGGGTCTGGTCGTAACTGCGGGGAATGTTTGGACTTCCGGCCGCTGCCCGCCTGCAGATTTCTTGATTGTTACCGCTCTTCGCGGTGGGAATCCGCAGACAAAGGCGGTCGCTACCGCTCCGTAAGTATCCAAACTTCCCCTCCGTCACTTCGGCCCTTTTTTATAGTTTCTTTAGTTCATCTTATATAGCTTATGCGCGTTTATGGATTTATGAAAGCCGTCCGCAGCTTGCTGCTGTAATTCACATCGAATCCAAGTCCGGTGGCAAGCGCACCGAGCGGCAAATAGGTTTTTTCCTCTTTGCCAACCTTTTGTAGGAAAGCCGGCGTATCAATTGCCACAGCCTTTCCATCTACCTTAATCGTCTTGGAACCTATAGTAATGACCACTGTTCTTCCGCCGTATATAATGGTTGCGCTGGAGGTTTTATTATCCCATTTCCCCGCTGCTCCCACGGCATTAAGAATATCCTTCAGCGCCAGAAAGTTCTGGCCATTCTTCAGAATCGGCTTGTTCGGCGTGTTCAGCTCCACACCCTTCACCACAATCGTCATAGGCGCCGATGCGGCAGTCCAGGCAGAGACGGACGGAGTACGGTACTCTCCCCAATACGCTTCGGCAAACACCCGGGCGATCGTCTCATATCCCAACTGGGTAGGATGAAAATCCGCTTTGCCCACGCCAATGATATGCGTCAAGGAGCCTTCCACACCTGCGAACTTCTCTGCTACATGCGCCACTTTGACCGGTGCATTGACCTGATTGACGCTGGCCGCTACACTTTCCGCTGTCGCAGTGAACTGCTGGGCTGCGCTCATAAGCTTGTCATACGAGCTGCTAACAGCGATTCTAGGTGCCGGCTGATATTGATCGGCAAGCAGGATGGTAGCCTGCGGATTGACGGTGCGAATATTCTCCAGCGCCGCCTTTACATTACTGCTGTAGCTTGCCAGAACCTCGTCCAGCTTAGCCTTGAATTCATCGTCCGAGAGATCCTTGGCCGTTAACAGCAGGCTGCTGACATCGTTCCCGCCAATCGTCAGGGTGATCAGATCCGCTTCGGCAAGCTCAGTCTTGATCTGCGGAGGCAGCCCGGCAAAGCGGCTAATCCGCGGGTCAGGAAGACCAGCCTGTATCCCGTCCGCAGTAATGGCGGCCCCATCCTTAATCGCTGCCGTATAATTTTGCAGCCCCGTTGAAGTCAGCCCCAGAATGCCATAGTTGAAGAGAGCGCTTCTGCCGTGATACCAGCCCTGCTCCAGCAATCTCTCCGCATATCCGTAAGGCTTCACATTGGGATCGGTCATTCCCGGCTCATAGCCGGCAGTGATGGAATCCCCCAGCGCTACGATGCGAAATACATCTGCCTCCGATCCTTGTGTTACTGCGGCGGCTTCAGCCGCACTAGCCGAGCCTGCTCCTGTGCTGATCAGCAAGCTGAACAGCAGCAGGCTGCCTGAGGCGGCTGCGGCTACTTTTTTCCATGTGTTAAGCATCGTATCCCTCCCAAATTTAATATAATTCCATTCTATCATCCAGCCCGCCTATACAAAAGAGCGGTTTCCCATTATCGGGAAACCGCTCAGGATACATCTATCATTTATTAGGACCGTCTGTGTCCTCCGGTCCGGGTTTCTTCCCTGCCCGCTCCAGATACTTATCGTATCTGTCATCAAGCTCATGGCCTATTGTACGGTAACGCAGCGTTTCTTCCACAATCGGATCAAGCGTGGTCTGAATACGGATCTCATACTTAGGCGAAATCTGACGAATTTCCTTGGCTGTCCGTTCGCCCTCTTCCATCTCTCCGTCCTCCAGCAGCTCGCTTAGCTTGCGCTCCAGATCATCCTTATCACTCATGCCCCCGGCTGCCTCCTTAGCCCTTATACCCCGTTGCTGCCGCTTCCTTCAGCGATGCAATCAGAAAATCATGAATTCGCCCGTTGCTTGCCGCAATATGACGGGTGCCGATGTCGTAGGGGTTGCCCAGCGTATCCGTAACCTTGCCGCCCGATTCCAGTACCAGCAGTACGCCAGCCGCACAGTCCCACGGGCTGAGGCCGACCTCCCAGTAACCGTCCACCCGGCCTGCCGCAACATAAGCCAGATGAAGCGCCGCCGAGCCGCCGGCGCGGATACCGCGGATCTGCGGAAGAATATGCTGCAGCCCCGCCATATTCGCAGGCTGGGCGAAAATGCGGTCCGGCGGAAAGCCCATTGCAATCAGGCTGCTTCCCGGGTCAGCTTCAGCAGATACAGCGGTAGGGATGCCGTGCATATAGGCTCCTTTGCCCTTTTCGGCAACAAACATCTCATCGCGGATCGGGTCATAAATTACCCCAACCGTCAGTTCTCCCTTGATAACCAGTGCAATAGAGACACAGTAAAAAGGAAACCCGTGTACAAAATTAGTAGTCCCGTCTATCGGATCCACAATCCACAAGTATTCATGCTTGCGTCCTTCTTCCAGGGCAGTGGTCAAAGCGTCCGCCCCGGGCTGAACACTTTCTTCCCCAAGAATGGCATGGTCGGGAAAATGGGTCAGGATCAGCCGGCGGATCATCTGCTCCACGCCTTTATCCACTTCAGTCACCAGATCCTGAGCCGAGGTCTTGCTGCCCAGCTCCTTCACTTGGCCTTGTCTGCTCTTGATCCATTCGCCCGCTTTGGCAGCCGCATTGATCGCTACGGCTGTATGCCCCTTACTTGTCACGACGTAAGGCTCACGTTCATTCCGGTTATCAGAATTCGTAGGATTCATCTCTTCACTCCGCTTTCTTGAACATGATCGTTCTCTTATGTAAAGACAAGGTGCGCTCTTGCTCCAGACAGACATCCGGCGGCGATAGGCCAGGCAATGAGCCTTGAGAGCGCCGGCCTTGTTTTTGCTAAAGTTTCATTCAACGTACCCTATTTCAGGCTACTTATCAAGTCAAACCTTGGCCCGTTTCCGGCCTTTAACACCAGGTTACTTGCCGTTTATGGTTCAATATTGACGCTTGCACCATCTAAAACCGTAATTCCGCTTCCGGCTTCCGCCAGCTCCTTCAGCGCCTCCATTAGTCCAAACAGCGCCCCGTCCTTCGCTTTCGCCTCAATCATGACATCCACAGCAGGGGTATCTGCAGCAATCCGCTTAAGAAAAGCCAGCAGCGGCACAGGTTCCACGCCATCCGCATGACTGCGGGGGTCAGAAGGACTGCGGGGACTTGAGACATGAATTTTCGGCGGCAGTGATTCACCGGGAAGCACATCTTTCACTGCGAGCGGACTCTGCCAAGTCTTCTGGATCTCCGGCCACAGTTCCCAGGGGAGCTCCCCTTCATTGTTGACCCACTGATGATGAATATCCAGTACCATCGGCAGGCCCAGCCTCCGGCTGACCTCAAGGGTCTCCGACGCATTAAAGGTCTTGTCATCGTTCTCCAGCGTCAGACGTTCCTGCAGCTCCGGCTTCAGGAGGGTAAAGTGCTCACAGAAACGTGCCGCAGCCACCGGCTTGTCCCCGTAAGCTCCGCCGATATGGATGTTGCTCTTGGCGGTTGCCGGGAGGCCCATAGCCTTCAGCATGTCCACATGATGCTGCAGATCACGGACTGAGTTCACCAGGACCTCCGGCCGGGGCGTACTCAGCACGGTAAAATGGTCGGGATGAAAGGATACTCTCAGCCCGTGTTTTTTCACATAGTCGCCCACTTCAGCAAATTCTCCGGCCAGTTCAGCAAAAGGATTCCAATCCAGCAGATCAGGATGGGTGGCCAGCGGAATCAGCTTGGAGGTCAGGCGGTAGACCTTGATATCCGAACCGACATTATGCTTGAGCAGGCGCAGCGTGTTATGAAGGTTCGTCCGGGAGATGGCTGCAAGCCGCCGCAGTCCGGCTTCACGGTCGTCAAGCTTCTTGAAGCTTGCCATCGTCATGGTCTTGGAAGGCGAGCAGTCCGGAATTACTGTGGACATGGCTACATAACCAAAGCGGACGATCATCCCTCTTCCCCAAAAAACATCTCATGGGCCAGCGCCGTCTGCACCCGGGATTCTTCCTCATTCAGCTTGCGCACCAGTTCCATCTCAACCGCCGTAACCTCATTGCCCTGAAAGTTGATCTCTGCGATGGAGGCAGAAATTTTGACAATCGCTACCGCAACATTCTCTGGTGTGTAGGCGATAACCTTCTGGCCGGTCGGATATACCCGGAAGCCCATCTTCACCATTTTGGTGCGGCCATATTCAAGCAATTCGTACAGCTCCTGCTCATTCTTGAACTTGCAAACTGAATTAAATTCTGATAGAAACCCCATGGTTCTCCGCTCCTTCCCGGCCGGAATGCTCCCGCCGCTGCTTAATATTATTCATTGTCGTATTTCAGATTCTGCTTGAAGTTATAGCGCTCCAGCGCCAGCTCAATCATACGGTCCAGCAGCGCCTGATAAGATACACCGGTCTCGCGCCACAGCAGCGGATACATGCTGTATGGCGTGAAGCCCGGCATCGTATTCACTTCATTAATAAGGATTTTGCCGTCGGATCTGCGCAGGAAGAAGTCTGCACGGGTAATCCCGCTGCCCTCGATTGCCTTGAAGGCCTGAATGGCTGATTCGCGCAGGCGGTCGGCAATCTCAGGGTCTACAGGAGCCGGGATCAGCATCTGTGATTTGCCGTCGGTATATTTTGCCGCGTAATCATAATATTCACCGGAAGAGACGATTTCACCCGGAACCGAAGCCTCCGGCTCTTCATTCCCCAGCACACTGACTTCCACCTCGCGCGCATCGACGAATTCTTCAATAATGACTTTGGTATCATAGCGGAAAGCAAAGTCAATGGCTTTGGTCAGGCTGTCCTTGTCAACGGCTTTGGAGATGCCCACACTGGAGCCCAGATTAGCCGGCTTAACGAAGACGGGATAACCCAGCTTATCCTCCACAGCAACGATCAACTCGTGGCTTTTGCTTTTCCACGCCCCCGCATTAAAATAACAATATTCACACTGATCCAGACCCGCTTCCCCAAAAAGCTTCTTCATGACTACCTTATCCATGCCCGCCGATGAAGCCAGCACTCCCGCACCGATATAAGGAATATTAGCCATTTCGAACAAGCCTTGAATCGTTCCGTCTTCCCCATTGGTGCCGTGCAGGAGCGGGAACATCACATCAATCGCTGCTTCTCCGCCGGTCAATCTGCTGAATACAGCATTTAGGGCCACCCCCATATCCCCGGCTTCCCCGCCCAGTTTGAGCTGTTCAATCCCGCCGAAAGGAGCATTAAGCGTTGCCCCGGCCTTCCACAGCCCCTGCTTGGAAATATAAAAAGGTACAATCTCATATTTAGCGTAGTCAAAAGCGTTCATGACCGCAAATGCCGTCTGCAGCGATACCTCGTGCTCTCCGGATTTGCCGCCGTACACCAGTCCTACGGTTAATTTTGTGCTGCTCATGCCCTAACCTCTTTCTGATTTATAAGTAGTCATTAATATGAAAAAAACGGTAGGCCGTTCTGTCGGTCCACGCATAGGAATCACGGTAATCCCAATAACGGTGACGGCTGCTGACCGTCCGTGCATTCACCAACGGCATGCCTCCCGCGTCAAAAGCGGTGACAATCGTACTGTGCTGAAAATGGCCGTTGCCGTCCCAATCGTACTGGATGACGTCGCCAAGCATTAGCTGATCGGCCCGATCCATCACCTCGGCACGAAGTCCGCCGCTGCGGCCTGCGCTCAAATAGCGCTGCAGACTGTCAGACACTGCCCAACTGAAGCTCCACCATTCCTGCGCGCCGTTGTAGCCTTTGTACCACCAGCCCGTTTCTCTTTTACCAGTATAGTTGATAGGCGCTCCCCCTGCAAAGAGACATTGGGAGACATAATTGGTGCAGTCCACGTCAAAAACCTCGAACTCCGGGTTGCCGTCCTTCCACCAGCGGTCGGCGTAGTCCGCCGCCTCTTCCCGGTTGTAGCGCACCTCCCTGCTGCTTGTAATCCCCCCGAGAACATTCCGGTTGAGCAGGGGCTGGGACGGCTGCGGAGCCGGGAGAATCTCGCCCCATTTAGACAGCCGCAGCGCCGGCTCTGCACCCACTACTTTGCGCACGGAGTTCCGTTCCGGCACGCTACGCTCCACCGTCGCAATCTCCCATGCGCCCCCCTCCCGCACAAAGGTCAGGCGTTCAGACTCGATAACATCCTCGCGGTGTGTGATTCCTCCCTTCTCATAATACAGCGCACTGTGCAGCGCCACATCCGCCACCACCTCCGCAGGATTCTGCCGCACAGTCCGCAGGGTACGCACCCCCGTCTCTCCGCGCAGCGGAGTAATCCCGCGCCGCTTATACCACTGCGACAGCCGCCGGGAACGCTCTCCGTGCTCCAGCAGAAACCGCGGGTCCCTGACACTGCTGCGCTGCAGATCCGTCCCCGGTGCAACTCTCCCTTTATTCACTTGATCCACGTACACATAGAGACTTTGCTTCCACTGCTGCTCCATTCCATCCCCGCCCCTTCATCCCTTTTTGGCTGCTGTTCTATGTATATGAAGAAAGCCTCGCAGCTATACAGCTAGAAGTAAGAAGCAGCGGAGCCGGGCGCAATAGGGCGGGGCATTAGGGCGGGGCCCCCCGACAACGGCATTTTTGCCGATGTTTCGCCCACTTCCCGCACGCGGCCCTCCAACAACGGCATTTCTGCCAGTGTTTGGTCCACTTCCCGCACGCGGCCCTCCAACAACGGCATTTCTGCCGGTGTTTGGTCCACTTCCCGCGCGCGGCGCCCCGACAACGGCATTTCTGCCGTTATTTCGCCCACTTCCCGCTGGTGGCCCCCCGACAACGGCATTTTTGCCGATGTTTCGCCCACTTCCCGCTGGCGGCCCCCCAACAACGGCATTTCTGCCGGTGTTTCGCCCACTTCCCGCACGTGGCCCCCCGACAACGGCATTTCTGCCGGTGTTTCGCCCACTTCACGCATGCGGCCCCCCGACAACGGCATTTCTGCCGGTGTTTGGTCCACTTCCCGCTGGCGGCCCCCCAACAACGGCATTTCTGCCGGTGTTTCGCCCACTTCACGCATGCGGCCCTCCAACAACGGCATTTTTGCCGGTGTTCCGCCCACTCCCCGCGCGGGGCGCCTTCCTCATTTTCCCAGCCGCGAAAAACCGCATGCGGCGGGGAAAATCCAGGCTTTTCAGCAGCAAAAAAAACTTTACTCCCCCCTTTGTAACCGTTATACTTGAGATATACTCAATATGAAATGTGGTTTCACCAGATGAAACAAGGAGGCGCATATATGCCAATCAAGGACCATTTTTCGCTGGCCCGTACCCTTACGTCAGGCGGCAAAAGCTATCGCTACTACCATCTTAATTCTCTGGAAGAGCAGGGAACAGGCAACATTTCCTCTCTGCCGTTTTCGATCAAAGTACTGCTTGAGGCGGCTGTCCGCCAATATGACGGACGGGCGATTACAGAAGAACATGTGAAGCAGTTGGCCGGCTGGGCAGGCGGCATCGACCGCAATAAAGAAATCCCCTTCATCCCGGCGCGGATCGTGCTGCAGGACTTCACCGGCGTACCGGTGGTTGTCGATCTGGCGGCTATGCGCGATACTGTCAAAAAAGCCGGAGGCGATCCCAAGAAAATCAACCCGCTCGTGCCGGTTGACCTCGTTATCGACCACTCGGTAATGGTTGACGCTTTTGGTACAGCCGATGCGCTGGAATACAACATGAACGTGGAGTTCGAGCGCAACGAGGAGCGCTACCGGTTCCTGCGCTGGGCGCAGACGGCCTTCAACAATTTCCGTGCCGTTCCTCCGGCAACCGGGATTGTCCATCAGGTCAATCTGGAGTATCTGGCTTCAGTGGCAGCCACCAAGACTGTTAACGGCGAAACCGTCGTGTACCCGGATTCCCTGGTCGGCACCGACTCGCATACGACGATGATCAACGGCCTCGGCGTTGTAGGCTGGGGCGTTGGCGGAATCGAGGCGGAAGCCGGGATGCTGGGGCAGCCGCTTTATTTTGTAACCCCGGATGTTGTCGGCTTCAAGCTGACCGGCAGCCTGATGGAAGGCGCTACAGCAACCGATCTGGCGCTGACCGTCACCCAAATGCTGCGCAAAAAAGGCGTAGTCGGCAAATTTGTCGAATTCTACGGACCGGGCCTGGCCAACATCAGTCTGGCAGACCGCGCGACCGTAGCCAATATGGCTCCTGAATACGGAGCAACCATCGGTTTCTTCCCGGTGGATGAAGAGACTCTGGCCTATCTGCGCAGTACCGGCCGTCCGGAGGAGCTAGTGCAACTGGTCGGAGACTATTACAAGGCACAGGGCATGTTCCGCACCTCGGATACCCCAGACCCGCAGTTCAGCGATGTCATTGAGCTTGATCTTGCTTCTGTCGTTTCCAGCCTTGCCGGACCTAAACGTCCTCAGGACCGGGTTGAGCTGACGCAGATGAAAGAGAATTTCGAAGGCATTATCCGCACTCCTGTAGACAAAGGCGGCTATGGCCTCAGTGACGAGAAAATCAGCGAGGTCGTGGAAGTGCAGCACAAGAACGGCAGCACGAGCAAGCTCAGCACAGGCGCGGTCGTAATCGCAGCCATAACAAGCTGCACCAACACCTCGAACCCAAGTGTAATGCTCGGAGCCGGTCTGCTTGCCAAGAAGGCCGTAGAACGCGGACTGACCAAACCCGGCTATGTAAAAAGCAGCCTCACACCGGGATCGCTGGTCGTGACTGAATATCTGGAAAAGGCAGACCTCCTGAAGCCGCTGGAAGCGCTGGGCTTCTATCTGGCCGGTTACGGCTGCGCCACCTGTATCGGCAACTCCGGCCCGCTGCCGGATGAAGTCAGCCAGGCAATTGCGGACAATGATATGACGGTAGCTGCCGTAATTTCCGGGAACCGGAACTTTGAGGGCCGTGTGCATGCCCAGGTCAAAGCGAATTACCTGGCTTCCCCGCCGCTTGTTGTTGCGTATGCGCTGGCAGGTACGGTCAACATTGATCTGAAGACCGAGCCGCTCGGCTATGATCCGCAAGGCGAACCCGTATACCTTGCCGACATCTGGCCGACCTCCGCTGAAATCAATGAAGCCATCGGACTCTCCCTTAGTCCGGAGATGTTCCGCCGCAAATATGAGAATGTATTCACCGCCAATGAACGCTGGAATTCGATACCAGTTCCGGAAGGCGAGCTGTACGAATGGGATGATAACTCTACGTACATCCAGAACCCGCCGTTCTTCGAGGATCTGGCAGACGGCGTAGGCGATATCAAGGATATCCGCAACTCCCGCGTGCTTGCGCTGCTGGGCGATTCCGTGACCACCGACCATATCTCACCAGCGGGCAATATCTCCACCTCCGGTCCGGCCGGTGAATATCTGCGGAGTCATGGCGTGGAACGCGCCGACTTCAACTCCTACGGCTCACGCCGCGGGAACCATGAAGTGATGATGCGCGGCACCTTCGCCAACATCCGTATCCGCAACGCAGTCGCTCCTGGAACGGAAGGCGGCGTTACCACCTTCCTGCCAAGCGAAGAGGTCATGTCAATCTATGATGCGTCCATGCTGTATCAATCAGCCGGACAGAATCTGATCGTTATCGCGGGCAAGGAATACGGCACAGGCAGCTCGCGCGACTGGGCCGCCAAGGGCACGCTGCTACTGGGCGTCAAAGCCGTAATCGCCGAGAGCTTCGAGCGGATTCACCGCAGCAATCTCGTTGGCATGGGCGTACTGCCGCTGCAATTCCAGGAAGGCCATAGCTGGAGCAGCATGGGGCTGACCGGACGCGAGACCTTCAATATCACCGGGCTTGGCAACGATGTCCTCCCGGGTCAGGAGCTTACCGTTACCGCTACCCGCGAAGACGGCACACAGTTCGAGTTCCCGGTTATCGCCCGCCTCGACAGCACCGTTGATATTGACTACTACCGCAATGGCGGCATTCTGCAGACCGTGCTCCGCCAGATGCTGGCCGATGCCGCCACTTCGGACTCTGCACTGACGGTAGAATAGACTATTTCGCCAAAGAGGGTAAGCGGACTTCACTGTCTGCTTACCCTCTTCTCAAACTACAACAAAGCCTCCGACATCTCCCTAAGGGACTGGTCGGAGGCTTTTAATGTTATGAATTATCCCATCATGAGTCCCATTTCGGCAGCATTTTCCTTCAAAATCACCGCATACTCCTCCAGTGTCTCCGGGGATAGGCGGCTGACAGGTCCCGACAGGGAGAGCGCGGCCACCACCGCACCTCTGCGCCCGACGATGGGCACTGCTACCGCAGCCGCACCCGGCTCCCGTTCCTCGAAGCTTGTTGCATAACCCAGGCGGGTAATCTCCCGCAACTGCTCCATGTACACGCTTCTGTCAACAGACTCCGGCCAGCCGGGGTCAGCCAGCAGCCGGACCTGCACCTCATGCGGCGCGTATGCGGCCAGCACCTTGCTTGACGCGCCCACCGACAGCGGCAGCCGGGCGCCAATCTGCGCGACCCGGCGGATGGCCTGCTGGCTCTGCACCGCCTGAATGCGCACACGCTCCAGATCGTCGCGCAAATACAGGCTGACGGTCTCTCCCAGCCGGTCCCGCAGCCGTTCCATCGCCGGAAGCAGCAGCACTGCCGGTTCATCCAGCGTCGGCAAATGCGTGGACAGTTCCCAGATGCGGATGCCCAGACGGTACTTCTCTGTGGCTTCATTGCGGAGCAGGAAGCCCCTCTCCTCCAGAGTCGTCAGCAGCCGGTGGACGGTGCTTTTATGTAAATTGATTGCGGAAGCAATCTCCGTCAAGCTCAGATCACTGTCACTTTCCTGCGTAAAGCAAAGCAATATATCCAGCGCACGTTCCACGGCGCGTACGGTCAGTTTACGGTCCTCCACAGCGATCTCCCCTTCGGCTGTTTCACTAAATGAAACCCGGTTACATATTTTAATTCTGATCAACTCTATCTTAGAGCAACAGCCCAAGAAAAGTCCAGCATATTCAGACGGCGGAAAAGACTGGACCACACTTTACAGTTAGATTACAAAAGCGGCGATTTCATTGACTTTGTAAGGGTAGAATCATACGATTAAATATATGAATTAATTTCGTAATTCTCGACCATGTATTGGAGGGGACCTTATGGATTTAGCAACCACGCGTACCGGCAGGCCGGTCTCCCGTCAACCCGATGAGCCAATGCCGAGCTCTGCACTCAAGCTCTCACTGCGGATGATCCGCTTCAAGCATATTATCGTCGCTTTGCTGCTGTCCGTTTTTTTCTTCTTTGCCTTCTGCTTCATCGCACTGCACGGCTATATCGCCTGGGTGCTCTCCAATCCTACAGTGGCTCCGCTCTACTCCAACCCGTCACTGGCCAAGGGACTGGATTATGAGGATATCACCTTTCCGGCACTCGACGGCAGCCGTACAATGCAGGGCTGGTATATTCCATCCAAAGGCGCGACCAAAACCATCGTATTCAGCCACGGCTACGGCGCCAATCGCGAAGAAACCTGGGTGCCCATGTACGATCTTGCCCATTATGCGCACAGCCTTCATTTTAATGTCATCATGTTCGATTACGGCTTTGCCTCCAAGACCAACAGGGATATCGCCACCGGCGGCAAAAAGGAATCCCAGCAGCTCCTGGGAGCCATAAAATTCGCCAAGGAACGCGGAGCCAAAGAAATCGTCGTCTGGGGCTTCTCCATGGGTGCGGGCACTGCGCTGCAGGCTGGACTGGTTACCAAGGATGTGGATGCCATGATTCTGGACAGCACCTTCCTGCTCGAGCCGGATACGCTGTATCATAACATCAAGCAGAATATCGACCTGCCCCGGCAGCCTTCCCTGGAGATTATGAAGCTGCTCTTCCCGGTGCTGAACGGCACAGGTCTGAACCAGATCCCTTATACCAAGGTGAAATCGGAGGATTATCCGTTCCCGATACTGTTCATGCACGGCACCCAGGATGAAAAAGCGCCTTATCCGATTGCGGAGGAGCTGGCAGCCAACCAGAGCAATCCGTATTCCACTTCCTGGATCGTGAAGGACAGCCACCATGAGCTGCTGTTCCGGGAGCATCCGCGTGAATATCTGCGGCGTGTGTCCGCTTTTTTGGGCAATGTGCAGTTGGCTAAAGCCCAGGAGCACAAGGAGACTTCAACCGCGAGCAAATAGCCGTCTTATCCATAATAGCATCCTCCCAAGCCACATAAGCCGCTTCCTCCCCTCATACAATGAACTGTTAAATGACTTATGACGGGAGGACTGCATGCAATGCTGGATATATATGGGCCGCTGATGCCAGTACGCATTCTGGAAGAAATCGTATTCTGGAAAAAACAAGAGCAGGAGCATACGGCTGTAATCAAAGCCATTGTCCCTCAGCTCGAGGAGCCTTACGTTAAACTGCTGGATGAATGGGCCGTTGTCTTTGGGGCTACAGAGCAGGCGGCACAGCAGTTGCTGGCGGCTTGGCTGGCCCCGGCAACCTCCGGCCAGCCGGCGCTGGCTGCCGAAACAGAGCAGTTGCTGCACGTGGCCTGCGCCCAGTCCCGGGAGTTCGTCCGGCAGCTATATGCGCTGATGGAAGGAAGCGCCGCCGTGAAGGCCCAACCGCTGGCCGTGACCGTCCTGCTGCATATCATCCGGGAATCGGAATATTTCCTGGTCAAGCTGAACGGCTTGACCATCGCGAGCCACAACCCCGGGTGGATGCGCGAGGAACCCGGAGAACGTTCAGACCCGGATGCAGCAGTTGCACCGGTTACTGAGGGCGGAAGCAGCCCGGCGGAGCATGATCAACCAGGTCCCTTAGCCGTTACTTTCTCAGAAAGACGGGAGCAAGGCATCGTTCCCATAGGGGGCCATACTCTGCCGCCGCTTCCCTATGCTTACAATGCACTGGAGCCGTACATCGACGAGAAGACGATGATCATTCATCATGACAAGCATCATCAAAGCTACGTAGACGGGCTGAACAAAGCCGAGAACAAGCTGGCCGAGGCCCGCAAAACCAAGGATTTTGATCTTGTGAAGCATTGGGAGCGTGAGCTTGCCTTTAACGGGGCCGGACATTATCTGCATACCATCTTCTGGAACGTCATGTCCCCGCAGGGCGGAGGCCGTCCGACCGGTGCGCTGATGGATGCCATTGAACGCAGCTTCGGCAGCTACGATGCCTTCAAAGAGCAGTTCACCGAAGCGGCGAATAAGGTCGAGGGCGGCGGCTGGGCCATTCTTGTCTGGAGCCCGCGCAGCCGCAGGCTGGAAATTCTGACGGCGGAGAAGCACCAGGACCTGTCGCAATGGGATGTGGTTCCGCTGCTCGCTCTGGATGTATGGGAGCATGCCTATTACCTCAAGCATCAGAACAACCGGGCAGATTATATTAAGGACTGGTGGAAGGTTGTCAACTGGCCCTATGTCTCCGAACGGTATGCCGCCGCCCGCAAGCTTGTCTGGGAGCCTTATTAACCGTCAGCGAATAGGCTGCCCAAGCTGTGAAGGCCGCCGTAAAAAGAAGCTCCCCCGCCGATTGATTGCCGATGCTAGATGCAACCAAAAATCCCGTCCGTCACTTTGCGTGATGAACGGGATTTTTGTATATGCTATCTTCTATTCTTTGATCAAAGCCAGGAACTCCGCCCGGGCAGCGGCATCCTCACGGAAGGACCCCCGCGTTGCCATAGTAACGGTCTTGCTGCCGGGCTTCTTCACCCCGCGGGAACACATGCACAGATGCTCCCCTTCCACAATGACCATCACACCATGCGGGTTCAGCACCTCTGTCATAATGTCGGCAATCTGCGCCGTGATGCGTTCCTGCACCTGCAGACGCCGGCTCACCGCCTCAACGAGGCGGGCCAGCTTGCTGAGTCCGGCTATTCTGCCGCTTGGAACGTAGCCGATATGCACTTTGCCGAAGAACGGAGCCATGTGATGCTCGCATTGACTGTAATATACGATATCTTTTACAATGACCAGCTCTTCATGAGACTCATCAAAGGTCACGCCGAGCGCCTCACGGGGATCTATCGAATAGCCGCCGAAGATCTCCTCGTACATTCTTGTAACTCTGGCCGGTGTTTCCAGCAGTCCTTCGCGGCCTGTGTCTTCACCGATCAATTCCAATATTTTCTCAACGTGGTACTCGATTTGCTCCCGGTTCGCAGCAACCTTGCCGTTGATGTATTCCTTGACGCCCCCCATGAAGCCTCCCCCTTCCGTACCCGTAGCTGATTTCATCTATTTGGGCCTGTTACTTTCCCTTACGGCGCTGCCCTCTGTTAGCCGCAGGAGCGCGGCCCGGCTGATTGTTGTTCTTCATCATCTGCTGGGCACGCTGCATTTGTTTTCCGTTCAGGTTATAACCCATTTGCTTGGCGACCTTTTGCAGCATTTCAGGATCATTCTGCATCGTTGTCATTTGTCTGCGGAGATAATATACACCGATGAAGAATCCGCCGATCAGACCTACGACAAGCGTAATAATTGGCAATGCAATGTTCATCTAAAGTCCACCTTTGTGCTCGATTGTCTGCAATACCGCTGTGGGCATGCGAATATATCATAGCATTTCAAGAACTGGACAGCAATTGTCAAATCCTTCGATCTGAGGGCTTGTTCAGCGGTGAAAGTGAAATCCAGCCTCCGGCTTGAAGCTCCTTCACATTCAGCGATTTATGGGTGGGCCGCTCCAGCTTCCCCTCGTTCACCAGCCTGATAGCTTCATCACGGTAAGGACTGCTTAGGTTGATCCCCGCAATGGACCAGTTGTCATCAGTTTCAGGCGATATCGTCTGACGTTCCCGGATATAGTCCACAATTAAATCGCGGATGCTCTGCGGCGACTCCCAATGCTTCGTGGCCCTCACCAGTCTGGATGCCTTCAGCAAGCTGCTGTAACGATAATTGTTGACCGCAAGCTGCAGCGGCTCGTTATCAGCCAGCGGCTGTCCGTTGTACACCACATCTTTGATACGTTTGCCGGAAGGCTGCGACAGGTCGATCCGGTAATGAATGCCGGCGAACATATCGTATAGGTAGGCGGGCACCTCCGGGTTGAAGCTGACGGAAAGATCGCCCGGCTTCCACTGATTGTAATGCGCTGCCGAGATTTCCATGTATGTCTTCAGCTCTTTACCAGTTACAGTCACGACGTACAACAGATTGTCGAACGGATAGATGCTGAACACATTCGCATAGGTCAGCGGCCCTTTTCTCAGATCTGCCTTGTCGGAGAAAAGACTTGTCGCAGCTACGTCCGCTCCACTGGCCTGAAGCAGCACCTTCTGGATAAGGGTGATCACCGCCGTAGGCCGCAGTCTCCCCTCCGGTACGCCGCTGATTTCATCCCGCGGCTGAAAATCGGCTGCCGCTTCAGCCACTCTGCCGCCCTCCCCGGAAGAATTCGCTCTGCCGCCTTGTTCTATGAACCGGAGGGTCGCTTCGTGCGCCTCCGAGACGATGCTGCGGATAGCCGGGTCCGGCTCCCAGCCTCCCATATCAATAATCGAAACCTCACGCCCTACAACGCGGGGCTGATCTCCGTCCAGTTGAACCTCAAGGTCGAAGCGGACCACTTCCCGGCCCCGGTCGCGTGGACCGCCGATCACGGTATCGCCGAAACGCTCCTTGACGGTAATGTGCATATGGCCAACCATCAGCACGTCGGCCTCAGGGACCAGCCTGGCGATATGCTCTGCGGAATCGGAGCCTCCCTCTTCATCGAACTCGGCTACCATCCCCGCATGCGCGCTGATCACGATGATATCCGCCTTCTTGCCGGCCTTTAGCTCCGCGCTCAGGCTCCGCGCCGTTTCAGGCATAGCTTCGAACCGCAGAGCGCTCACCTTGTCTCCGTCCCATCGCGGAACGTTCGGATTCGTCAGCCCGATTACTGCCACCTTAATGCCCTGCACCTCTATTATGGAATATGGCTGTGCAAAGCGCTCCCCGCTGCGGTACCAAGCATTAGCCGCCAGTACGGGACAATTCAGCTCCTTGCTGAATTTATCAATCAGGCCCAATCCGAAGTTAAAATCATGATTGCCCAGGGTCATGGCCGCATAGCCCATGGCATTCATCGCCACAGATACCGGGTGCACAATGTCCAGCCTTTTGTTGTACACATCGTCAGTCAGTATATTCCCCTGAAATACATCACCGTTATCAATTAGAATGACCGCCGCTCCACTCTGCCTTACCTCCTGCACATAAGAGGCCACCCTTGCCATACCGTCATTTGCCGTATCTGCGCCGTCTTCGTAGCGGTATCCCCACAGGTTGCCGTGAAGATCAGAGGTCGCAAGAATCACAAGGTTCACCGTATTTCCCGTTCCAGCGGAACTGATCATGCTAAATCCCTCTCCTGTCGATTTACTTTAGAACTGCCCCTGCCGTGAAGCTCTTCTCCATCTGATCGCTGAACAGCACATAAGCCAGCAGAATCGGGAGGGTGGAGATCACCATCGCCGCTGCCAGCGGCCCCCAACTGATGCTGTACTGTCCGCTGAAGTTCATCAATCCCAGCGGGAGCGTACGCAGCTCTTCTTTTTGAATAAAGGTGGCCGCCATCAGCAATTCATTCCAGACCGCCAGAAATACGTAGATGGCCACCGAAGCGAGCGGAGGCTTCAGCAGCGGCAGCACCACCCGGAAGAACGACTTGAAGACGCCGCAGCCGTCCATAAACGCGGCTTCCTCCAGCTCCTTCGGCATCGTCCGCAGAAAAGCCGAGAGCATGTATACGCTAATAGGCAAATTCACAGCAATGTACGGCAAAATCACAGACAATCTTGAGCTGAGAACGCCCAGGTTCTTCAATATCATAAACAGCGGGATCAGCGTGGCATGAATCGGGATCATAACTCCCATCAGCAGAATGAATAGAATCACACCATTCCATCTGAACCTCATGCGCGTCAAGGCATATGCCATCATGGAAGAGAGCAGCAGCACACACCCCAGAGTAACCAGCGTAACGAAGAGACTGTTAAAAAAATACCGGTCAACCCTGGCGCTTACCCACGCCTCCGTGAAGTTGCCTAACCGCCATGTCTGCGGCAGCGCCCACACCGTCCCGCCAATAATCTCCGAATTATCCTTAAATGCGCTTATGATCAGCCAATACAGCGGGAACAACTGGAGGGCGGCTATGATAACCATCAGCGCGTAGATGCCTGCTTTTTTCGTTTTTTTGAGCATGTCCGTCCCTCCTTAATATTCAATTTTTTCCCGGGTTAGCACCTTGTTCAGCACCCAGGCAATGACGAGGCATTCCAGCACCATAAATACAGCAAGCGCGCTGCCGTAACCGAAATTTTGCTTCAGGAAGGCCTCCTGGAACATTTTCAGGGCGATCATAGTTGTAGAATCAAGCGGACCTCCGTTTGTCATTACATACACACTTTCAAAAGTCTTGAGCGCATAAATGACGTTCAGGACTACGCATATCCGCATCACATCAGCCAGCAAAGGCAAAGTAATATGACGCACAGCCTTCCAGCCTGTGGCCCCGTCCAGCTTCGCCGCTTCATAATACTGCTCGGGGATGCCCTGAATACCGGCGAACAGCATCAGCATATTGTAGCCGACATAATGCCAGGTTGTTACGATCAGAACCGACAGCAATGCGGTCCCGGTGTCACCGAGCCATGCCTGTGCCAGGCTGCCCAGCCCGGCGGCTTCCAGCAGCGCATTCAGCATGCCGATGTTCGGATCGTAGATCTTGACCCACAGCAGGCTCACCATTGTCGTTGACATCACTACAGGGAAAAAATAGATATTGCGGAACCATTTACGCCCCTTTACTTTTCGGGAGACGAGTAGCGCCAGGGCGAATGAAAGCGGCAATTGGATACACACACCTGCGCCTATAAAAGCAAGACTGTTCCATACCGCCTTCCAGAAGCTCTTGTCCTCCGTAAACATCTGAACATAGTTGTCCAGTCCTATATAGGTCATCGGATTGATGCCGTCCCACTTCTGGAGACTGTAATATCCCGTCATCACAATAGGGACAAAATAGAAAACCAGAAACAGGAGTAAGCCGGGCAATAAAAACAAAGTCAGCATTTTCTTGCTGGAGAGCGCTTTTTCCATAAATTATCCACCTGCCAGGTTGCAGAAAAGCGATGCGGTCCTCACGGGCGGCATCGCTTTTCCCAAAGTATATTTCTAACCGAAACACCCTGCGTTCCGGGCCTTGTCCGGGTTGCGCCGTCCTAATTCGCCTTGCGGAGCAGCGTCTCCAATTGAGTTGTGAACTGCTCGGCAGTCAGCATCCCGCCATACAACTGCTGTGTCAGATCGCGATACTCCTGCCCGACAGCCGCCGGGAGCAGACCGAACCACATAGCCTGTGTTTTTGCTGTCTTGCCGATATCCGTTGCATACGCTGCAAGCTGCTCGTTCTGGGCTTCGGATTTCACATCGCTTTTGGCATAGCCGGGCAGCCCTTTTTTGACAAAACCGTCATTGAGCTTCAAGGACAGGCGAATGGCAAACTCTTTGGCCGGTTCCACATTTTTGGAGCTGTTGTTCACGAACAGGGAGTAAGGTGCTTTCGCGTTCTGAAAACCGATGGTCGCACTGTATACATCTTCCGCGCCTGTCTTAGGAAACACGATGTAACCCAGGTTATCGCCCATTGCCGTCGACAGCGCAGAGAAGTTGAAGCTTCCGTCGATCCACATCAATGCTTTATCGTTCTTGAACAGCTCCTGCGCGTCCAGGTAGGCAGAACCGATGAATCCCTTCTGGAAGGCATTCGTTTTCACCAGCTCAAGCACGCGGTTAGCCGCTTCAACGAATGGCGCATCTGTAAATTTCCCCTGACCGCTCATCGCATGATCAAAGGCATCCACGTTCTCGCGCGCTACCAGCATGTTGTAGAGCAGATCCGCCTGCCATCTTTCTTTTCCTCCCAGGGCAATTGGAATGATTCCCTTATCGTTGGCGGATTGAATAAGCGACTGAAGGTCCTCCCATGTCTTAGGGGCTGAAGCGCCAAGCTCATTGACCAGCTTTTTATTATAATAGAGCACCAGTGTCGTGCTGATATTGGACGGAACGGAATAAATGTTGCCATCCTCTTCCTTCACCAGTTGATTGTCCAGAAATTGCGCACCCAGTCCTGTCGAATCCAGCGTATCGTTCAGCGGAGCTACCGTCTTCGACTGCAAAACCGGGGTTCGGAACGATTGTCCGGCATGCTGCTGGAATACATCCGGCAGTTCGTTCGCGGCGAGAGCGACACTAAGCTTGGTTTTGTACGTCTCATCCTGTATATATTCGTACTTCAAATCCAGGCCCATTTCCTCAGCAACAGCATCAGCAGAAGCCTGGTACATCGGGTCTGCGTCAAACATCCATAACGATATTGACTTCTTCACGTCTGCCCCGGCCGTTTCCTGACTATTCGCCGCCCCATTGTTGTCTGCCGCTCCTCCGCAGGAAGTTAGCACTACACTTAAGAGAGTGACCGATGCTGCAATAACCCCAAACTTTTTACCAAACATCTGACTTGAACCACCTTTCAAAATGTAAAGGATTCGAACTACAGGTACAATCTTAGCAAGCGCCGGACAGGGTTCGAATGGATATCTGTTAGTTCTGGCGGTAAAATTTTTAGGTATGTCAAGTGGAAACGGTTACGCTGTCCTTATAAGGACGGTATCCGTTTCAGCGAGAAATATAAGGATAATTTATAGTGTGAAACATATAAATTCTTATCATTTAAAAAAGCCCGGCTGAATAACCGGACCTTGGCAGCAGCAGGTCAATGTCTGTCCACAATCAACCCGCTGTTCACTTTGTTTGGAGTAATCCCGAATTTCTTCTTGAAGCATTTGCTGAAGTAGAATGGGTCGCTATAGCCCACCTGATGGGCAATTGTCGCAATCTTGGGGACCGACGTTTCATCGGAAAAGGAACTGTGCCGCAGCAGCTCCATCGCTTTGCCTAGCCTGATATTGGTCACATACTCTACAAAAGACTCGCCGGTCTCCTTCTTGAAGGTGTGGCTCAAATAGCTCGGGTTCACGAACAGGGTGCCCGCTGTCTGCTGGAGTGACAGATTCTCATCGGCGTAACGCTCATTCACAAAAGCAACCGCTTCGCGGATCAGCCGGTTCCCGCTTCCCGGCAGCAGTCCCGGTTCCGTCGCTTGAGTATAACCCGCCTCCCGCTTCAAGCGGTCAATGTAGCGCAGCCCCTCCCATTTCTCGGTCAGCTCAGCGCGTATTCCGCCCAGTGCCTGTTCAAGCTGCGTCTCATCAATGGGCTTCAGCAAATAATGGCTTGCCCCAAGCGAAATGGCCCTCTGTGCATAATTGAAGTTGTCGTAGCTTGTAATGAAAATCAGCTTGGCGGAAGAATTCAGGGCACGGACCTCCTTTACGAAGTCCAGCCCGCTCATATGCGGCATTTCAATATCCGTAATCATGAGATCAATCGGCTGCTCTTTCATAATCTTCAGAGCTTCTGAACCATTCTCTGCCTCGGCCGCCACCTCGAAGCCGGCAGCGTCCCAGTCGATCAGATGAATCAGAAGCTGTCTGAAATAGTATTCGTCATCCGCAATCAAGACGCGGCTTGCCGGCAGTGTGCTCATAGGCTATTCATCAACCTCCTCCGGGTCGTCCGTGTTCAGGATCAGCGGCAAGCGGAGCAGTACCTCCACTCCTTTGCCGGGCTCAGACGAAAGCTCAATGCCATAGGACCCGCCGAACCGCAATTGAATCCGGTCCTGGATATTTTTGAGGCCAAAGCTGTACAGCTCGCCTTCCCCCTCGTTCGACCAGATACGCTGCTGCTGCTCTTCATCCATGCCTTTGCCGTTGTCACGCACAATAAAGATGAGGTTGCCCTGCTCCCCCTCGCCTTCAGCATAACCGAAGATTTCACACAGCCCTCCGTCCGGCATCTCCCTGATGCCGTGATGAATGGCGTTCTCGACAAGGGGCTGCAGCAGCATCGTCGGCACTCTGCAGGCCTCTATCTCCGGTTCGAACTCAATATGGTATTTCAGCTTTTTGAAGCGGATTTGTTGAATATACAGATAGCTTTGCAGATGCTTTTTTTCCTGCGCAACCGCAATAAGCTCCTGTCCGTTGTTAAGCGAGCTGCGGAAGAACTCACCTAGCGCCCGCAGAATATTGCTGATTTCTTTGGCGTTCGCCATCACTGCCATCGAACGTATCGTATCCAGCGTATTATACAGAAAATGCGGTTTGATCTGTGAATACAGCAGCCGCAGCTCCAGCAGCCGCTTGGTCTTCGCATCCTCCTCTACCCGGAGGACCAGCCCCTGAATGTGGTCAACCATTTCATTGAACGTTGCGCCCAGCCGTCCGATTTCATCGTCAGTCTCGGCAGGTGCGCGCATATTGAGGTTTCCGGCTCCCACCTCGACAATCGCCTCGCTGAGCCGCTTAAGCGGCCGGGTCAGCAGCCGCGAGAACACAATAGACAGCCCCACCGCCGTCACCATGCTGATCAGCCCGAAGACGATCATCAGCAGGGCGATTTTCCAATACCCGTAGGTCAGCGCTGAAGTCGGAACCAGATGGACAACCTTCCAGCCGTATGGCTCAAGGCTTTGGAAGGAGACCAGATATGTAACTCCGGCCACGTCAAAAATCCGGCTGCCCTCATCCCCTGCCCGGACCCACTGCGAGAAGGAGTATCCCCGGACCGACCGGCTTACCAGCGACTGATCACTTGCGGATACAATGAGGCCATCTCCGTTGATGACCATTGTAGGATTCTGAGCACCCTGCCCATTTTGGTATAGCCGGGCCAGTGTCCGCTCGTCCATATTTACATAGATATAACCCAGGGGAGTCCCTTTCTCCATACTCATAATGACTCTGCCCAGGCCGATCATATTTTTGCGTTTCATGCCAGAGTAAAAAGACGGCCGGAACGTATCCACCCAGACGGCTCCGCCCCTTGCCGAATCAATCTTTTCCCTTGGATAGACGTCAAGGCTTTGCAGCGATACACCCGTCAGGTTGGAGGTGTAATATAACTCTCCGCTTCCGGATTCTATGATGACAGAGTCGATATTCGGTTCCGTCTCCAGCATCGCAGCCAGCGTATTATGTATGGATTTCAGAGCGGATACATCGGAGCCTGCTCCTGTATTCTCACTCAGCACATGTTGTGTGTCCTGATTGATTAAGGCGAACTTGGAAAAGTTCTGCACGGAGAGAAACATGGTTGCCAGCGACTTCTTCACCAGGTTCACTTCCTGCTGCGAGCTTGCGGTTGTCCTCTCCAGGGTCTGGTTAAATACAATCCGGTAGATGCTTATAATAAAGAAAACAAGCGCCAGTGAGACGATAAGGATGTTGCTGATTTGAATTTTTTGCCGAAGCGGCATGCTGCGTCTGACCGGGAAAAGAGCGATAGCTTGAACCTCCTCCCTACAATACCCCACCGATGTATATTTCATGTTTCAGCATAATTTATGAGCATTAGAAGAACGTAAAGAGAACAGGAGGATTATGTAAAGCGGAGAACAAGCAGAGGGCCATGCGGTGGCAACATGAAGATGAAATTCTGAACAAAATGCATAAAAAAGCAGGCTCCGGCACTTACGGGCAGGCCCAACGGGTGGGCCTCCCTGCAAACGCCGAACCTGCTTGGGCATAGACTTAGCGCTGCTGAGCTGAGCAGCGGCGGGCCATTGGTGGCAGAAGATTCCCGCATAGCCCCTATGCCTCCTCCTGCTTACGCAGCTTATCCTGCGCCCGCTCCAGCATCTCCCGGACCGTGGCATCCTCTTCGCGGTGCAACGCCTGCTCTACCACCGCCTGTGCCTCTGCCCCGCCGATGCGCCCGAGCGCCCAGGCCGCGCTTCCGCGCATTTCCGGCCGGGTCTCCCGCAGCACAATTTCAGTCAGCTTCGGCACAGCGCCGGCCTCCTTGAAATTGCCAAGCGCGATCACCGCATTGCGCTGGATGGGCTTCTTGCCCCGCCAGGCTGCCGCACTGCTGCCGAACCGGTCCTTGAACTCACGGTTGCTGAGTTCAAGGATCGGCAGCAGCAGCGGCTTCACAATCTCCGGATCAGGAAGCAGCTCCGGGCGGTGGCTCCAATTCTTCCCGCGGTTATGCGGGCAGACGATTTGGCAGGTATCGCAGCCGTACAGCCGGTTGCCGATCTTGGTCATATACTCTTCGCTCAGGAATCCTTTGGTCTGCGTCAGGTAGGAGATGCAGGCCTGGGCATTCAGCTCACCCGGGCCTACCAGCGCCCCGGTCGGACAAGCATCAATACATTTCGTGCAGTCCCCGCAGCCCTCCTGCACCGGGACATCCGGCGGGAACGGGATATTCGTCACCATCTCCCCCAGATAGATCCATGAGCCCCATTTGGGGGAGATGATGCCGCAATTTTTGCCGCTGAAGCCGATTCCCGCACGTTCAGCTACCGCGCGGTCCACCAGCACACCGGTATCCACCATGCTGTCCAGCTCCGCTCCCGGCACCCGCTCCCGGATGAAGCTATCCAGCTTCGCCAGCGCCTCCCGCAGCACATGATGATAGTCTTTGCCCCAGGAGGACCGGGCCAGAATCCCCCGGCGTGCGCCCGGCTCCGACTTGGGCGGGTTTTGCATTTTGGATGGATAAGCTACAGCGATCGCGATGATAGACTGCGGCTGCTCACCGGACTTCAGGGCGGGAATGGTCCGCTTGTCCAGATCAGGCTCCTCGAAGCCGGATTCATAGCCGTTATCGCGGTGCTCCTGAAGAATATTTTTCAAATATAAAAACGGCTCCGCAGTAGCAAACCCGATATCGTCAATACCAAGCGCCGGTGCGGCCGCCTTAATTTCAGCTTTGAGATCTTCCCACTTCGAAGGCGGGGGAGCGTAAGATGCCTGGATGTTGTTATTCATTTCCGCCTTCTCCTTCTGTTATAATGCGTTCATTTTGTTAAAAGGCCACCAGATATAAGCAGCCTTGCCGACGATACGGCTCTGCGGAACAGCGCCAAAATACCTGCTGTCCTTGCTGGCTCCGGCATGCCGGTTATCGCCCATCACAAAATAGGTTCCCTCTTCCACCGTAAGCTGCGAGAAATCGGAGTCCTCTATCTGCGAATTTACATAAGGCTCGTCAGCCAGTTTGCCGTTCACATACAGCTTATGGCCCCGCACCTCGACGCGATCTCCGGGTATTCCGACGACCCGTTTCACCAAATATTCCTTACGGTCCGGTCCCAGGCTGGGGTCGTGCAGAACAACAACATCCCCCCGGTGGGGGCTGGCAAACGTCAAAATTATTTTGTTAATAATCAGCTTCTCGCCCTCCAGCAGCGTCGGCTGCATGGACTGGCCTACAACGGTAGAGATATTGAACACGTAGATGTTAAGCAGCGACATCATTGCAAATACTATAGCGGCGGTAATGATCCAATCCCGCAGTTCCGCGATCCAGCCTTTTCCCGGCAGCAATCCGGGACGCTGATGTGTGACAGATCGGTATCTTTGCTTACGGCTCCGCAGGGAATTTTCTTCAAGCTCCCGGTTCATAGGCCACCCTCTAGCTTCAATTGGAATTATAAATCCATAACAATAGAAAAGCATATCTCCCAGCCATTTGCAATGGACGGTGGATATGCTTCAGTATAATGAAACAGACTATGCAAGTACGCGCTAAGGCATCAATCGCTCGGGCAATCATGCAGTCGTACAGGTCGCTATAGTTCTCTATTCTAGTAAATGTTTCCGCTTACGCAGTACCGAAACCGAAGTTCGTTATCCGACAATGCTGAGCTTACGTACGGATTTGAAGATGTGGTTCTCGTCATAACCCATTGCTTCATACAGCGGCAGTGCAAAGGAATTATGCTCATCAACGGCTACAAAAATACCGCTGACCTTACGCGCCTGGAATCTGTGCTCCATCGCCGATACAAGACCTCTGCCAACCCCTTGGCGGCGGTAATCGGGATGGACGGCAATGCGGAAATAACAGCCGTGATTCTTCTCAATCGTACCAATCAGCGCACCAACAATCTCTCCTTCATCTTCGGCTACTACAATGAGATCGGAATCCCATGAAAGCTGCCTGGAGAAAGGTTCCATAGTGCTCTCGAAACATTCTTCAGATAATGCGGTCTGCAGCAGTTCAGTTACAGGGGTAACGTCGCTTAATTGAAAGGAACGAAAGTGCATTCTTTAAAATCTCCCTTTTCTATGGCTTAGAATTTAACAAAAAGAAGGAAGCTCCCGTAACGACGGTGTGAGAGGAAACAGCAAAGAAAAGCAATATGGACGCCAGCCCGAGGAAATCGGCGAATCCATCAATCCCAAAAGCTTTTCTTATGATCAGAGAAGTATTAACCTAATGTTAAGGAGGTCAGCAGCTTCTTCAATCATCAAAAACCGAGGAATACCTGCTTTTAAGTCTATTAAAGCATACTTTTCTTGTGTTATCACCATTTTTCTTTTGAAAGCGCTTAATATAAAGCGATTACATTAGATTTACTTACACATATTTCTTAATAAGGTAATTAACCCGGTGTAAACGCGGTTCCGCAGCGGAAGACTATGACATTAACACGGCGTTAACACTTGCCGCAAGCTTCCCGCCGAACTCACTTTTTAAACATTTTTGTTTATTTAGTGTTGCATTATTGTTCCAAATACGGTTTAATAAAAGTATCTTATCGGGTAAATAACCTATAAGATCCATTGGAAATAAGGGGTTTTGACGCCAAGACCGCCAAAATTCTTTATCTATACAACTACAATATACTCAGGAGGGATTTTTCCATGGCATTTCAATTACCGGCACTTCCTTACCCGAACAACGCACTTGAACCGCACATCGACGCATTGACGATGGAAATTCACCATGACAGACACCACAACACATACGTGACAAACCTGAACGCCGCTCTGGAAAAGGCACCTGAACTTCAAAGCAAGAGCATCGACGAGCTTCTCACAGACCTGAACGCTGTACCGGAAGCTATCCGCACTGCCGTTCGCAACAATGGCGGCGGACATGCCAACCACACTTTGTTCTGGGAAGTTATCGGACCAAATGGCGGCGGCGCTCCAACCGGCGCACTGGCATCTGCGATTGACAGCGAGCTCGGCGGCTTCGATAAATTCAAAGAAGATTTCGCTACTGCAGCAACTACCCGCTTCGGCAGCGGCTGGGCATGGCTCGTAGTTAAAGACGGCAAGCTGGCGGTTACCAGCACACCGAACCAGGACAACCCAATCAGCGAAGGCGCAACTCCGATCCTTGGACTGGATGTATGGGAGCATGCATACTACCTGAACTATCAGAACAAACGCCCTGACTACATCAAAGCCTTCTGGAATGTAGTAAACTGGGAAGAAGTCGGCAAACGCTACGACAGCGCAAAATAAAAGGCTGTTCAAGAAAAATCCCGCCATCCACGGTTATGTGGAGGGCGGGGTTTTTTTATTGCCGGATTCCTGAGCGGATTGCGGGGCAAATCCAAAGCGGCTTTTTTGCCGCTGTTGCTGGGCGTATCGGCCGGTTCGGGTGCAATAGCGGCTTTTTTGCCGCTGTTGACGGGCGTATCGGCTGGCGCGGCTTCAGTAGCGGCAGTTTTGCCGTTGTTGGCGGGCGTATCGGCTGGCGTGGCTTCAGTAACGGCAGTTTTGCCGCTGTTGGCGGGCGTATCGGCTGGCGNGGCTTCAGTANCGGCAGTTTTGCCGTTGTTGGCGGGCGTATCGGCTGGCGCGGCTTCAGTAGCGGCAGTTTTGCCGTTGTTGGCGGGCGTACCCGGTCGGCGCGGGTGCATTAACGGCATTTCTACCATTGGTGCTGGGCGTATCGCCCAGCGCGGCTTCAGTAGCGGCATTTTTGCCGTAACAAAAAAGGTATCTCTTGCGCGGCCTATGCGCTAAGAGATACCTTTGTCCCTGCTACGTAGCAGCCTGTTCGTCAAAGTAGCTGTTCAGCAGCTTCAAAAACACGTTCGGAAACGCATAGTTTGCCATTTCCTCACGGTTGATCCACCTTACGGCTCCCCCGTCCCCGGGGTTTCCGCTTCCGTCCGCGAACAGCTCTATGGAGCTGTCAGCGGCGAACAAATCGGGCGGAATATTGCCGCTACCGGCAGATTCCGCGTTGTAAGCCGCGCGCCCTTCCGCCGCCAGAGGCAGGCTGCCGGCGGCCTCTTCCCCGCAGCGGTAGACCTGCAGGGTCCACACAATATGGCTGAACGTATGCTCCGCAGCCATCCAGTGCCCTTCAGGCCGGGCGGCAATCCCGGCCTGCCGCAGGGACCGGCGCAGCCGGTCCTGCGCTGCGGCCTCCGGCGGCAGCGCCCCGGTCACGCCGCCCTCCGCAGGCGGCGCAGGCCAGTGCGGCAGCTCCCACATGCGGGCTAGAAGCCCGCTGGATGGCCGCTGCCGGATGAGCACCCGGCCCGCGTGTGCGCCGCGGCCCTCCACCAGGGCCGCCAGCCGCTCCTCCGGGCGCGGCGGCTTGGCCTTGGTCTTGACGGGCAGCGAGGTCTCGCAGCCCGCCAGCCGCGCGGCGCAGTGCTTCATCACCGGGCAGGGCAGGCAGCGCGGTGATTTCGGCGTGCAGACCAGCGCGCCAAGCTCCATCAGCGCCTGATTGAAATGCGAGGCCTCTCCCTCCGGGATCAGTTCTGCCGCCAGGCGCTCCATTTTCACGCGGGTAGGCCCCTTGGCGATATCGTCCTCGATCAGGAAATACCGGGACAGCACCCGCATGACATTGCCGTCCACCGCAGGCTCAGGCCGGTTGAAGGCAATGCTGAGAATCGCCCCTGCCGTATAGGGGCCAACACCCTTGAGGCCAAACACGGCATCGCGGTCATCCGGCACTTGCCCGCCGTATTGCTCCTTCACCTGCCGCGCTGCATGCTGCAAGTTCCTGGCGCGGGAGTAGTACCCCAGCCCCTCCCAGCACTTCAGTACCTCCTCCTCCGGCGCATCAGCAAGGGATTCCACCGTAGGGAAACGCTCGATAAAACGGTTGAAGTAAGGAATCACCGTATCCACTCTCGTCTGCTGCAGCATGATTTCTGATATCCAGATGTAGTATGGATTGCGGTGGCGCCGCCAAGGCAAATCCCGTTTCTGTCCTTGATACCATTCCAGCAGATAGCGGCTGAAATACAACTTGGGTTCCTGCTGCGCCTGCTCCTGCTGCTGATTCGTTGTCATCATTCTTCTCCTTGCCTCCGATTGATTTGTTCCACCACAGCAAACGCCGAGGCCAAATCACGGCTGTGTGTAATCGTAAGATGAATCGTATATTCCCGCTCCGCCAGATGAAGCCGGTGCCAAGCCTGTTCCGAGAGTGCTGCTACAGGCTTGCCGTGCGCATCAGGCAGAATTTCGATATCCAGAAACCCCACCTCTGCGCCGATGCCGCAGCCAAACGCCTTCACCACCGCTTCCTTGGCCGAGAACCGTCCGGCGATGAATTCCGCCGAATTCCCGCCCCGCTGCTCAGCCAGTACAAGCTCCTGCTCTGTAAGAATGCGGGAGATAAATTTGGAGCCAGCCCCCCGGCTAGCTATATTTTTAATCCGCTGAATTTCCAGCACATCATGTCCGATTCCGTAAATCAAAAATCCCACGCTCCTCATGGACGTGCAGTCGTTAACCGCTATAATATACCTTCTATCCTTAACGGGGGTAGTGATGGTATGATCTTCCTGAATGCTCTTTACAAAGATAGCCAATATTCACGGTTTGTAAATGCTATAGATGATAGTCTTAGCGCGTTCTTTCTGCTATCTTAGAAGAAAAAACCGCCAAAGTCTATTCCGGTCCTAATCTTATATTTTGACAAAAAGGGAGATTACCCTATGACCCGTAATTTTGAATTGCCTGCCGGAGAGGACACCCTCCTCCGCTGCTCCCATTTCCCTGCCCAAAGCGCAGCCAAGAGCCTTATTGTTATTGCACACGGATACAAGGGCTTTAAGGACTGGGGCATGTTCCCTTACGCCGCCGCTGCGCTGAGCCGTGAGCATGAGGTGATCAGCTTCAACTTCTCCCATGGCGGGATCGGCGAGGACCCGCAGAATTTCACTGAGCTTGAGAAATTCGCCCGCAATACCGCCCAGCGCGAGATCAAGGATATGGAGATTCTGCTCTCCTATCTCAGCCAGCACCACAAGTTCGGAAGTCTGCCGGTATTCCTGCTGGGACACAGTCTGGGGGGCGGTATCAGCCTGGTGTACGCCCTGGACCATCCGGATGAAATTGCCGGTGTCATCTCCTGGAACGGTGTAACCAATCTTGATTTGCTCACGGAGGATCAGAAGCAAGAAATGAGAGAAGCGGGCCGGACACATGTGCTCAATGGGCGGACAGGCCAGCAGATGCCACTGGATGCCGTAATCATGGAGGATCTGGAGCAGCAGGCAGAGCGGTACAATATCCTGGAGCGGATGAAGCAGGCCAGCTTCCCGGCCGTTCTGATTCAAGGAAGCGAGGACGGCGAGAAGCTGCAGCGCGGATCGGAGCAGCTCGTCAGGCTCCGCCCGGACATCGGCTGGGTGAGAGTACCGGGCGGCAATCACACCTTTGGCACCGTCCATCCTTTTGCCGGAGCTACCCCACAACTGGAGCAGGCGATAGCCGCTACCGAAGAGTTCATTAACAACATCTTAGCCGGGTAACCGTCTCACAATTATAGAGAACCGCCGCAAAGTCTGCGAAGAATCACAGCTTCCCCGGCGGTTCTTTTGTCACAAGCCTTTAGATGCCTGGAATCGCATTCCGCTTATGCGCGGTTCTCCGGTAGAAGCCTTCCAGCTTCTCCGCCACTTCGGGGCTGACCGGCTTGCCCTCCAGATAATCACTGTTGTCATCATAAGTCACGCCCAGCTCGGTCTCATCCGTCTGTCCCGGCCAGAGGCCTGCCGTCGGCGCTTTGGTCACAATATCCGCAGGTACTCCAAGAAATTCAGCCAACTGGCGCACCTGACGTTTGTTCAGGGAGCTAAGCGGCGTAATATCCACTGCACCATCCCCCCACTTGGTATAGAAACCGGTTATAGCTTCGGAAGCATGGTCTGTTCCCACTACCAGCAGGTTATTCTCGAAGGCAAGCGCATATTGCATGACCATGCGGGTTCTCGCTTTTACATTGCCTTTGCCTTGATGTGTCAGGTGACGGTATTGCCCCAGCGATTTCAGGCTATGCTCGACTTCCAGCGCAATTTCGTTAACAGTATCCTCAATATTAGTCTCCACCGTATGGGCCAGCTTGAAGGCCTCAGCCACTGCATAACTGTGCCCGATATCCTCCTGAACACCATAAGGCTGGAAGACGCCAAGCGTGATATACTCCTTGCCTTCCCCGGCGGTAAGCTCATCCGTCGCCTGCTTGCACAGTCCTGCGGCCACCGCGCTGTCCACCCCGCCGCTAATGGCGATCAGCAGTCCTTTTGCCCCGGATTCCAGCACATACGCTTTCAAGAAATCCACACGTTTCCGCACCTCTGCCTCCACCGTAATGGACGGCTTTACCCCAAGGGCGGCTATAATCTCTGCCTGCATACTCATCAAGACACCCCGTTTCGTCGTCTTCAACAAAAACCAAAAAATCCCGCAGACCGCCGGACTTCCGGTTGCCTGCGAGACCTATGATACCCAATTATTTTATTGGCACAGACGGTTGAATACATCCTTCAGCTCAGCGGCAATTTCGGCAGCCGAACGGTCTTCTACCCCATGACGTTCGATGAAATGAACGAGCTCCCCATCCTTCATCAGAGCGATGGAAGGCGAAGAAGGCGGATATGGAGCAAAGTATTCGCGCGCTTTGGCGGTGGCTTCCTTCTCCTGTCCGGCGAATACAGTGAACAAGTGATCCGGCAGAATTTCATTTTGCAGCGCCTGGGCTACACCGGGACGGCATTGACCGGCAGCACACCCGCAGACGGAATTAATGACAACAAGTGAAGTTCCCTTGGCGGCGGGAAAAGCGGCTTCCACCTCTTCTGGAGTCAACAGCTCCTGAAACCCGATGCTTGTCAGATCATCACGCATTGGCTGAATAGAATCTTTCATATATTGGTTGAATGACATGGACATTCTTGGCACTCTCCTTTAATCCATTAAATTTTACTAACTTTATTATACATACATACTCTGTGAAAGCAAACTAAAAGACCCGTCCCTCCTGCATAACACAGGAGCCTGTGCATATGTCTTTATTCCTTGGCAGCCGCGGCATCCAGCCTGTATTCCTGCCCGTATGGCAACGATACGGTGAACGCCGTGCCGGCCCCTTCCCGGGAATCCACCGTAATTGTGCCATAATGCCGTTCGGCGATACTCAGGCACAGCGGCAATCCAAGGCCCGTTCCCTGGCTTTTTGTAGTAAAAAAAGGCACAAACAGCTTGTCAAGCTGACTCTGCGGAATGCCGCTTCCCGTATCCCGTATAATCAGCTCTGCCCGGTCCGCGCTTATCTGTGTCTCCAGAACCAGCACTCCCTTAGCCTCCATCGCCTCCATGCCGTTGCGGGCCAAATTGAGAATGAGCTGCTTAATCTCTCTCTTATTTAACTGGAGCAGCGGCAGCGACGGGCATAATCTCAGCTCCACGCTTTGGCCGCGAAGGTTGGCGTCTGCCCAGAGGAGCGGAGTAAGCTCTTCTATTATATGATGGAGCTGCACAGTCTCCTTGTCCGAGATCCGGCTCTGCGCCAATGATAGAAAATCATTGATGATACCGTTGGCCCGGTCCAGCTCCTCCATCACAATCTGATAATAGGAGTCCAGCTCTCCGGGGCTTTTCTCCCGCATAAGCTGCAGAAATCCGCGCACAACCGCCATCGGGTTGCGGATTTCGTGGGTAATTCCAGCCGCCATCTGCCCGACCAGGGTTAGCCGTTCCACGTGGTCCAGCTCGCTGCGGAGCTTCTCCTCATCGGTCAAATCCTGGACAATCATCACACTTCCGCCTGACCCTCCACCGATTCCATGCTGCAGAGGAGCAGAGAACACATGATAGGTTCTTGAATCATAAATAATCTTCTCACTGTACCGTTGTTGTTTATTGGAGGTCTCCGAGAGACGCCGTATCGTATCGTCCATTGGATGGCGGATCAACTGGCTGGCCGGCCGGTCAATAATCGCCTCTCTGGTGATCTGAGGAATGTGGAACCGGATCAGGTTCAGCATACATTCATTAAGGTCTGTCACATAACCGTTATCATCAAGTGTCATTATATTAAGCGGCACCACATTAGTGATCTGCTGCAGCTTCTCCGATTCCCGCTCAAATTTCTCTGAGATTCCCTTGAGCTGTTCCTTGAACTGCAGCCTATCCCAAGCGGTTTCTATAAAATATACAAAGCTCCCTCCCAGAATGACCGCGAGCAGGAAATATATGCTGAGCAGAAGCATTTCACTGGAGTAGGCTTCGGACAGGCTCCTGCCGTATATTTTGGGTGCAAGCACAATAAACAGCATGCTCGGGAACAGAACACTCCATAACATGCCGATCTTCTCCATCAGTGTGCCCTTCTTAAAAGATTTGGCGATCGCGAACAATAGCGGATAGAACAGCACTCCTGTATTCAGCACCAGATGGGTGGTTCCGGGCGGCTCGGAAAATAAGGCGGTACAGAGCAGAAAAAAACCAGCCAGGCTGATCCCCGAGCGGAAGCCTGCGTACAAAATGCCGATATAGGCCGGTAAAATCGCTAAATTCAGATAAACGGCCCCAAACAGGGTTGTGGACAGAATCATGCAGAACACAATGCTAATCGCACAGCAGATAATCAAAAAAGACTGGTCGTCCGGGAACCTGTGTTTCCTGCGGACAATGTGGCTCTGATCCAGCCACCATTGAAACATGAACAAAAAGGAGCACGCCGCCGAGATTTGCAATAAAATATCCTTTACAGCATAAATAATTGCAATCACTCCTCAAATTGGACAAATTACCCTATTCTCTTAAATTAAAACATACCCGCGCTTTCCTGACAATGTAAAACACCGCCCCCCAGCCCTGGCCCATCCGCTGCCGGAATGGTATGATGCGGTTAGAGAAGCACCGATTTTCACAGTGCCTTAACATGTAAAGGAGCATATTCATGAGCAACTACGATGTGATCATCATTGGAGGGGGGCCCTCCGGCCTGATGGCCAGTATCGCCGCCGCCGAGCGCGGAGCAGCCGTTCTGCTGGTGGATAAAGGGGCCAAGCTGGGCCGGAAGCTGGGCATATCCGGCGGCGGCCGCTGCAATGTGACCAACGTCAAGGAAACCTCCGAGCTGATCGCCCATATTCCCGGCAACGGCCGCTTTTTGTACAGCGCGTTTGATCACTTTAACAATCTCGATATTATTAATTTCTTCGAGGAGCTTGGCATTGCCTTGAAAGAAGAAGACAACGGCCGAATGTTCCCCGTCTCCGATAAGGCTTCAAGCGTCGTCTCCGCACTCGTAAGTAAAGTTCGCAGTCTCGGTGTGCAGATCATAACGGATAGTCCGGTGCAGGAAGTGCTGTACGGGGATGGACGGGTGGAAGGCGTTCTTTTGTCCTCTGGTAAAAAGCTGACCGCAGGCGCTGCTGTAATCGCCACCGGCGGCAAATCCGTGCCGCAGACCGGCTCTACAGGAGATGGATATCCGTGGGCCATTGCCGCAGGGCATACCATCACCGAGCTTTTCCCTACGGAGGTCCCCATTGTCTCCCGGGAGGAATGGATCAAGGCGGGGGAGCTCCAGGGCCTCTCTCTACGCGATGTCACGCTTACGGTCTGGAATCCCAAGGGCAAGAAGGTAATTTCGCACCGGGGCGACATGATTTTCACCCATTTTGGCCTGTCTGGGCCAATTGCGCTGCGTTGCAGCCAATTTCTGCGCCAGGTTCAGCGCAAAACAGGGACAGACACCGTAGAACTCTCCATCGACCTGTTCCCTGATCTCAATCAGCAGGAGGTGGAGTCACAGTTGCAGGGCAAGCTGGATCTGGAGCCGAAGAAAGCGATCCGCAATTCGCTGAAGGGGCTGCTCCCGGAGCGCCTGATTCCGCTGCTGCTGGACAAAGCAGGGCTGAGCGGCGATACCACCGGCCATCAGTTGCCCAGAAGCGGGCAACAGGCGATAGCGGCTCTGCTGAAGCGGATGCCTGTTCATGTGCACGGTACACGCTCCCTGGCAGAAGCTTTTGTTACCGGCGGGGGCGTCAATCTAAAGGAGATTGATCCCAAAACGATGGAATCGAAGCTGATGCAGGGGCTCTATTTCTGCGGCGAGGTGCTCGATATTCATGGGTATACCGGAGGCTACAATATTACCGCCGCCTTCTCCACGGGATACACCGCAGGCAAACATGCGGCATTGCAGCGGGATCAATAAGGAACCGCCAGTACTTCGGGCAAGTTCATAATAATAGTAAAGAAGCCAGCCCCCAATACAACCGGAGGATGGCTTTTTTAACAGGGAATTATTTAGCAAAACGAAATGCGCTGAACATGCTGGCAATCATATATCCGGCCACACCGCCGATAGGGATAAACAGCACAAGCCCCCACCAGCCATACAGCGGCAGGCAGACAGCCGCCGAGCACAGCAGGGCAAACGGCATCAGCATGATCGGCAGCGCCTTCGAGCCGGCCTCCGCCTTCTGCTGCTTGGTAAACGGCAGAATTCCGATGTAATCATCCCCGGAGAACAGCAGCCAGAAGGATGACAGCCAGTAAGACATTAACGCGATCAGCAGCGCGAAGATCAGCCATTTCAGCACGGAAGGCACGATCAATACCGCTACAAGCCCCACTCCGGTAAACTGAAGGTACAGCTTGAAATGTGCCGGATTCCGCAGCAGCGCTTTGATTGCCGCCGCCGTGAACCGGCTCTCCGGCTGCTTGGATTTCAGCAGCGGCTGCGACTTGCGGAAGATCCACGGCTTATGCCGTGTAGGGCGCGGCTTGTCCAGAACACCACGCAGCATGAGGGCGGCAATTCTCATCCGCTGCTTATAATCCTCGCGCACATCATTCATGAACGTGCCGCGCAGCCCTAGCCGGCAGCGGATGGCCCAGGCCGCCACTGCCGCAAATGCGGCGGTGGTCAGCAGCAGAAGCAGCGGGCGGTCCTTCCAATACAGCGCAGCCCGGATATAGATGGCACAGGGCACGGTCACCGCCGGAATCAGCCACAGCCAGCGGCGGAACCCTTGACGCTGGACCTTGACGATATGCCCCAGCAGCTTGACGCACCAGCTACAGGCAATGGTCATGGCGAGCAGCGCCCAGGCTGCTCCCGGGCTGACTCCGTAGCCCCGGACAATAAAGGGCAGCAGTATGACATACACAGCAGCTATCTTCAGCGCTGTGACTATGAGGCTGTAGACCATTCCACGCAGCACAATCGTCCTGATCCAGTCGACCCGTTGCCTGAGGAACAGCAGATCGCCCTCCTGCAGCAGCAGAACCATCCCTCCCGTTGCCACAAGAATAGCCAGCAGGACCGGAAGCAGCATGAAGGGCAGAGCTGTCACCCAAGAAGGCAGAGCATGATTCCATAACCCGTAATAAAACCGTCCGCCCAGCAGCCCCCCGGGAATAATAATATACAGCAGCACCGTCCAGTCTGCCGCCGTGCGGATAATTGCCCACTGCTCACGCCAGTGGGAGGTCAGCCGCCGCCGAAACAATTTCTGTGCCGTAGGAAAAGCAAATGAATCCCTGCTCATGTCAATTCGTCGAAGCAATCGAACAACGACCCCTCCGGCAATCCCGCTTGAGCGCGGATCTCTTCCAGTGTACCCGTGGCGGTCATTCTCCCGCCGGAGATCAGCACGAAGCTGTCGCAAATTTTCTCAGCCGTATCCAGCACGTGCGTGGACATCAGCACCCCGGCTCCCCGCTCCCGCTCCGCTGCAAGCAGCCGGAGGAAGTCCTTGGTCGCGCGCGGATCAAGCCCGATAAACGGCTCGTCCACGATGTAGACATCAGGCTGGACGAGGAAGCCCAGCATCAGCATCATCTTTTGCTTCATGCCCTTGGAGAAGCCTGCCGGAAGATCGTTGCGCACATGCTCCATACCGAACTGGGTCAGAAGCTTCCCGGCGGTCTCCTCAAAGGTCTCATAAGTCAAGCCATAGGCTGCGGCAGCCAAATCCAGATGCTCCCACAGCGTTAAATCCTCATAAAATACAGGCTGCTCCGGCACGTAAGCATACGATTTGTTCTCTCCGCCAAGGCTCACCTTGGCTTTGGCATGCTTCAGCAGCCCAAGCAGTGTCTTGATCGTAGTGCTTTTGCCGGCTCCGTTCGGTCCAATTAATCCCAGAAGCTGGCCCCGCCGCACCTGAAAGGAGATGTTGGAAATCCTTGCATCGCCAGCCTCGTAACCAGCCTGGTCAATGAAGACATCGAGTACGATGTCATGCTCTGTGCTGTCCTCTTCACTTGCTTTGATAACTTCAGGCTTCTGTGCCTGCAGCGCTTCCGTCTCTTCCATGCAGCTCCATCTCCTACATTAATAGCTTTGGTATATCTCGCTTACCGGATAGAGTAGAATCCAGTAATCCGATCATATCACCCTCAGCGGCCCTATGCTAGGAAAGTTCTGCTGCCCGTTCAGCCAAGGTTCGCACAGCCGCTGCATCCCTGTTCTCAATCCCGGTCTAAGAACGACCGCCGCGCTCGTCAGGCTGATTGATGTATCTGCGCCCTGCCCGCAGTAGTTAATTAGGAATCTGTTTACATTAAATGATATTAATGCTACTGTGGCTTCATATAAATGGGGGCAATTATAGATTAACCATAAACAGCAAAGTGAATGATGTGGAAATCATCCAACCTAATTATTTGGCTATAGGTTCACCGACAGTGATTTTTCTATCTGGGGTTAAGTCACGAACTATAAAATATACCTTATATAAAAGAGGACGGTTAAATTATGAAAAAGTATTTATTATTACTTTTAGTGTGTTTAGTGACCATGGTAACTGGGTGCATGAATCGCAGCACAATAAATATACAGTACCTGGACACAAATGAAACTAATGAAATAGTAAGCAAGTGGATAAATAGTAAAGCTGATAATAATGGTATATACCTGGGCAGAATTAACAATGAAAATAGCGTATACGTATATATAAATTTTAAAAATGAAAAAAACAACGAAAAATACACAGTTTCAATGGTAAACATAGATTACCAGGATCAGGAGTTAAATATAAAAGTAAATCCAATAGCCTCTGATCATACTTTTGAAAAGGTTTTTTTAGTCAAAGAAAAAAAGATCAAGAAAATTAATTTAAACCGAGAGGAATTAAGAATGGAACAAATAGAAGAAATCAAATAAGACTATGGACCTTCTTTCTTGAAATTTAGGGACCAGCTCCCGTAACCCATAGCATACGCCAAGGCTCACCTTGGCTTTGGTGCTGATGCTAGGAAAGTTCTGCTGCCCGTTCAGCCAAGGTTCGCGCAGCCGCTGCATCCCTGTTCTCAATTCCGGTGCGCAGGACCAGAAGCCCGGCTCCGAGCAGCGCCGCAAGCACCCCCGAGACTATAAAAGCCGGAATCGGTCCTGAGGCTGTAACCAGTGCTCCCCCGGCTACCGGCCCAAGAATAACCGCCGCGCTCGTCAGGCTGCCAACGATTCCGAATACCCGGCCCGTGTAGGCTTCCGGCGTCCGGTTCTGCAGCATTGAGTTAAAGGGGATCATGACAAATCCCGCGCCCGCCCCTGCGAGAACGAACGACATAAACAGCGCAATGTTCATCCAGAGGCCTGCCTGGGCGTAAGCGGTCACCAGTGCGGCAAGGGTGAAGACCGAGCCCATAAGAAAAGTGCCCGCCCCCATAAAGACAAGCGGACGTTTGCCGCTGCCCAGCCGTCCTGCTGTCACTGCCGAGAGCAGTGTGCCGAAGCCGCTGGCGGCTACACACCAGCCCAGCAGATCGCCGCTCACACCAGGAATTTCACGGAACAGGGTTATCGTCTGGGAATCCGCGATTTGAAGCACCAGAAGCACCGCTACAATCATCACAACTCCGCTGAGCACTACCGGCATACTGGCAATCAGGCGCAATCCGGCGCCCGCTTCACTGCGGAACGATTTGCGCTCCTGCGGGTTCTCCGCATTGTCACTTGCCCGTTCTGTCTTGAACATCCCCACCCGCGGCAGTCCCAGCAGGATGACCGCAGACACCAGATAGCTTGCCGAGTCGATTACATAACAAGCTGCGATGCCGAAGGCTGCAACGAGCAGACCGCCAAGGGCCGGGCCGACAATCTTCGTAATTTGCTCGATGGATGCGCTAATTGCCACAGCCTGGTCCATTTGTCCGGGAGGCACAAGCTCCTTGAGCTTGCCGCTTTTGGCCGGAGAGAACAGCACATCCAGAACCCCCTTAGCCAGCAGCAGAATATACACCTGCCATAATGATCCGGCAAATACCAGACAAACTACGATTCCCGCACGCACAAGATCTGATCCGATCATGATTGCTTTGCGGTCCATCTTATCGCTTAAATACCCCGCAAACGGTCCCCCCAGCAGCATAGGCACCGCCATACACAGCGATACGGCCGTAATCTCCCAAGGTGTAGCCTGCCACTTCAAGCCAACCATAGTCAACAGCGCCAGCACATGCAGCCAATCCCCCACGTTCGACACAAGCTGTGCTGAGATCAGCAGCATAAACGGCTTATTCGCGGTCAGCTTACCCGTCTTTTCTTCATAACCGTGAGACTTTCTCATCCTTCATTCACTCTCCCGTTCGACTGGTTATCTCCTGTAACCCATCTTAAGGAAATTTGAAGGTGTATTCATCGACCCGTAGCTGTAACTCTTTGCTGCGCCAGAGGCTGAATATCCTCTCCAACCTGGGGCGGATGCCGCCAATAATAAAGGATTGTCACAAATTTAAGGCACCGTCGAAAAATTGTTTGATTTTTAATAATTAAAAGTGTGCTCATTGTGACAAATCACATGTTCTTCGTCCATTCTTTGCCGTATTGTAGGTTTATATCAATAACGTTTATATTCCAAACCGTGCGGGGCAACCCTCACGATTAACAATAGAGGTGGAGAAGCATGATACAATCCTATGAACGCGATACTCAACTGACACTGCATTTGTACCGGGTTTTTGCCAAGTCCTTCAAGAGCATTAATGAGCACGCCGTAACCGGCAGCAAGATCGAAGGCTTCAATCCTACAGCCTTTGCCGTAATGGAGGTTCTTTATTATAAAGGACCACAGCCGATCCAGCAGATCGGCGCCAAGCTGCTGCTGCAGAGCGGCAACGTTACTTATGTCATCGACAAGCTGGAAGAACGCGGCTACCTGCAGCGCAAGCCTTGTCCGAGCGACCGGCGGGTGATTTTTGCCGAGCTGACTACAGAGGGCGAACGCCTGATGAACGAAATGTATCCGAAGTATTCAGAGCGGCTGCATCTTGCGTTCAGCGGACTGAGTGATGAAGAGAAGGAACAAATGATCACCCTTTTGAAGAAGATGGGCCTGCAGGCTGAGAAGCTCTCACCTCTTCCCCGCAAGTAGCTTAAGTCAACAGGGGTTGTGAATCAATTCACTTACCGGATTATCGGTGATATGATGCAAAAAGCTGCAGCATCCTTTTCAGGGTGCGCAGCTTTTTTTTGCATGGGAAGTATGCTTCGAACAACAGGAGCTACGCCTTCTTAAGCGCCTTATTCTCCTCCACGACCGACGGCAGGCCTTTATGCAGCCCTGAGGATATCACCAGCGATAGAACAGCAAACACGGCCATCACTATAAAAAGCGAATGCAGACCGCCCTCCAGCGCGCCCCGCAGACTGTTCCAGGCTTCGCCGGACAACGCCGCACCTTCCGGGTGAAGCAGTTGATTGATATCCGTGCCGGCTGCAGCAGAGCCCGGATCTTCGGCCAGTTGCCTGCTGATGCTCAGGTTCAGCCAGGAGCCAAAAATCGCCACCCCTACTGTCTGTCCAAGCGAACGTGTAAAGGTATTAAGTGCTGTAGAAGCTCCGCGCTGGTCGTGCTCAACGGAGGACTGCGCGATAATTGTGAACACGGTGGAGGCATAACCGAAGCCTACGCCGCAGAACATCATCAGACACAGGAGGAGAAGCTGCGAAGACTCCGCGGTCATCAATGTCAGGCCGATGGCCCCTGCTGCGATTAAGGTCAGACCAAGCATGGTTGTCCGCCGGGAGCCGGAACGCAGAATCATTCTTCCCCCGGCGATCGAGCCCAGCATCCAGCCTACGGACATCGGGGCCAGAAGCAGTCCTGATAGGGCTGCACTTTTTCCCAGCACTCCTTGTACCCAAAGCGGCACATATGTCGTTAAGCCAATAATCAGGGTGCTGACCAGCAGATTGGCCCCGGTGGACACCGCGATATTGCGGATAGAGAAGAGTCCAAGCGGAAGCATCGGCTCCTTAGTCCGGCGCTCCACCAACCAGAAGAAGACCAGCAGGCAGACGGCGGCAGCGAGTGTGAGCAGCAGCAGCGGAGAGGTCCAAGGCAGATTCTGGCCTCCTACAGTCAGTCCGAAGAGCAGAGCCCCCATGCCTGCCGCGAACAGCACTCCCCCTAACCCGTCAATCTTTGTCTTGCGCCTAACTCTCTCTTCCTTCAGAAAGCGGGTGATAAAAACAATGGATAACAGCCCAAAAGGCAGATTGAATACGAATACCCAGCGCCAGCTCAGGTAATCCACCACATACCCGCCCAGCAGCGGACCTATCAGTGAGGAGATCCCCCATACGGAGCTAACCAGTCCCTGGGTTTTGGCCCGTTCCTTAATGCTGTAAATATCGCCTATAATCGTAAAGGTCATCGGAATCAGCGCACCTGCCCCAATTCCCTGAAGACCCCGAAAAATAATCAGTTGCTCCATACTCTGCGAGACACCGCACAGCAGCGAGCCCATGAGAAAAACAGCCGTTCCGCCGATGAACACCGGCTTCCGGCCAATCAGGTCGCTGAGCTTGCCGAAGATCGGTGTTGTAACCGCCATCGCCAGCAGGTAGGCAGTAAATATCCAGCTCAGCCACTGCATGCCTTGAAACTCGCTGACAATAGCCGGTCCAGCGGGTCCGGTTACGGTTCCTTCAATGGCCGCCAGAAATGTGGCCAGCAGCACCCCTGTAAATATAAGCTTACGTTCTGTTCCTGCAATTGCGTTCAATGAATCCATATCCTCTCTCTTCGTAATCCCTTTCTTGCTTTATAGCTGACCGCTGCGCAGCAGGGCATACAGATCAACATCCTGAAAACCAGCCGCGGTATGCCGGTACTCACGCAGCAAGCCTTCCCGCTGAAATCCTAGCCCCCGGAACAGCCCCCCGGCCCGGGTATTGTCAGGATGGCATAACCCCTCAATCCGGTTCAATCCCATCGTGCCGAAGCCAAAAGCCAGCACAAGCGCAAGCGCCTCCCGCATGTAGCCACGGCCCCAATAGGCCGGCAGCAGCTCGCACCCGATCTCGCCCCGGTAAGCTCCCTGAAGCTGCCAATTGTTATAACCGCAACTGCCGATCACTTCACCCTCCGGCCCGGCAATACTCCAGCGCAGACTCTCTTCCACGGCCGACATTTGTTCAAGGAGGCGTATCAGCTCCTCTGCTTCCTCCGGTGAAGCGAGCGGCGGTGCGTCCAGCCAAGGGACAACCAGGGGATGACACCAGACCGCATACAGCGCCGCTGCATCCTGAGCAGCCATTGCGCGCAGCTTCACTCTCTGTCCTGTAAGGGCCGGTATTGCTCCGCCACATATGTACAATGCACTCATCCCCCTTCAACTATATCAGTATACCTCATCATCCGGTTCAGCACCTGGAGCTTTTCGGCAAAATCTCCATAAGGCTTGACGTATCCCGCTGAGCTGTACTATGTTGTTAGTTACAGTTATGGAATCATGCTGACTTATCGTACAGGAAGGTGATGCTTCATGTTTCAAGCCATGCCCTATGACGGCACACGCAGCGAGCGGTTTGAGGCGGTTCTTACCCAGCTCGGAGCACTGATGGAAGGCGAACCGAATGCCATTGCCAATCTGGCCAATGCCTCGGCGCTGCTTAAGCTCTCTTTGCCGGATACCAACTGGACCGGTTTCTATTTATTTGACGGCAAGGAGCTTGTACTTGGGCCATTTCAGGGATTGCCGGCCTGCATCCGCATTCCGCTCGGCAAGGGAGTATGCGGCACGGCAGCAACGGAGCGCCGCACCCTTGTCGTGGGTGACGTGCATGCCTTCCCCGGACATATTGCCTGCGACGAAGCCTCGAACAGCGAGATTGTCGTTCCGCTGGTACGCGGCGGCGTCCTGCTCGGCGTCCTTGACATCGACAGCCCGCTCAAGCACCGTTTTGATGATGAAGAACGGCGCTTCCTGGAGCGGTTCGCAGCAATGGTCTCGGACGTTATTTAATCTGTCCCCCGGGACATACAAGACCCTCACGGGCGCAGAATAACCTGCGCACCGTGAGGGTCTTGTTTCGTTCATTAAGCTTCTCTCTGGTACGGGAACAGCTTAAGCTTACCGGCGCACAGGACTGATGTTCCAGATCTCGGCAGCGTAGCGGCTGATCGTATTGTCACTGGAGAACTTGCCGGAGTGTCCAATATTAATAATTGATTTCTTCAGCCACTCCTTACGGTTGCGGTAGGCCAGGTCAATCTTGACGTGGGTCTCAACATAGGATGCGAAATCCTTAAGCACAAAGAATTCATCATTGTTGTCAATCAAAGACTGGTACAGTATCTCAAACTCCTGGGTATTACAGCAGATTGGCCCCGGTGTAATCAGTTGGTCCAGCACTTCCTTCACACGGGAATCACCACTGTAAATATCGCGTGCATGGTAGCCGCCAAACTGGTAGTAATCCATGACCTGCTCGGCCCGCAGACCAAACAGGAACATATTGTTGTCCCCCACCATTTCATGCATTTCTACGTTAGCCCCATCCATTGTGCCAATGGTCAGCGCGCCGTTCATCATAAACTTCATGTTTCCGGTGCCGGAGGCTTCCTTGCTGGCTGTAGAGATCTGCTCACTGACATCGGCGGCCGGAATGATCTTCTCTGCCAGCGAGACCGAATAATTTTCCAGGAAAAAAATACGAATCTTGCCCTTGATATCCGGGTCTTTGTTAACAACATCCGCCACAGTGTTAATCAGCTTAATAATCCGCTTCGCCAGATGATAGCTCGGCGCCGCCTTGGCGCCAAAGATAAAGGTGCGCGGCACAATATCCATTGAAGGGTTGTCCTTCAACTGATTGTACAGGTGCATAATATGCAGAACATTCAGCAGTTGCCGCTTATAGGCATGCAGCCGCTTGACCTGCACATCGAAGATGGAATCCGGATCAACCTGCACGCCATGCTTGCCGGCAATGTACTCTGCCAGACGTACCTTATTCCGGCGTTTTATGCCGGCTACCTGCTCCTGGAAGGAGGCGTCCTCGCTGTACTTAATCAGACCAATCATCTCCTGCGGATGGTGAATCCAGCGGGTGCCGATGGAATCATTGATCAGTCCGGCCAGTTCGGGATTGGCATGCTGCAGCCAGCGCCGGTGGGTAATGCCGTTCGTTTTGTTATTGAACCGGTGCGGATACATCTCATTGAACAGGCGCATTTCGCGTTTCTGCAGAATCTCTGTGTGCAGCGCAGCTACGCCATTGACGCTATGGCTGGCTATAACTGCCAGGTTGGCCATCCGCACCTGATCGTCATGAATAATCGCCATTTGATTAATCCGGTTCTGGTCCCCGGGATACTTGCTCATCAGCTCGCCGCAGAACCGGGCATTGATCTCCTCAATGATGAGGAAGATACGCGGCAGCAGCTCCCGGACCATCCCGATCGGCCATTTCTCCAGCGCTTCGCTGAGAATGGTATGGTTGGTATAAGAGACCATGCGGTTGGTCATGCTCCAGGCCTTATCCCAGCCCAGTTCATGCACATCCATCAGGATTCGCATCAGCTCAGGAATCACCAGTGTGGGATGTGTGTCATTGATATGCAGGGCTACTTTGTCCGGGAGCTGCTCAATCGGAAGTCCCGTCTTGCTGTAGGTCCGCAGAATGCTCTGCAGTCCCGCGCTGCAAAGGAAGTACTGCTGCTTCAAACGGAGCAGCTTGCCCTCATACTCCGAATCATCGGGATACAGGAACTCGGAGATCGACTCCACCGAACGCTTGTATTCCAGGAACTTGTGATAATCGCTTCCTGCCAGTGAACCGAACATTCTCGAGGGCTGGGTAATGGACTCTGCGCTCCAGTTGCGCAGCGTATTCACGTGCCTGCGGTCTGCCCCGATAATCGGAACATCATAGGGAACCGCGCGCACCGCTTCATAGTCTTTATGCTCGAAGACAAGCTCCCCGTCCTTTGCAGAGGTCTCAACATGTCCCCAGAACCGGACTTCCACCTGTTTGTCTTCCCGTCTCACTTCCCATACGTTATCATTCTGCAGCCAGTAATCAGGCAGCTCTACCTGATACCCGTCGATGATCTTCTGCTCGAACAGACCGTATTTATAACGTATGCCGCAGCCATGCCCTGCATATTGCAGGGAGGCTAACGAATCCATGAAGCAGGCGGCAAGGCGGCCGAGACCGCCATTGCCAAGGCCAGCGTCCGCTTCCTCTTCTTCGACATCCCGGAGACAGAACCCCAGCTCCTCAAGTCCTGACCGTACAACCTCAAGCACGCCCATATTCAGAAGATTATTGCCAAGAAGCCTGCCGATCAGAAACTCCATTGAAAAATAGTATACCTGCTTATCCTTATCGGCTTTTAGTTTCTGGTTGGTTTCCACCCAATCCTTGCCCGCGCTCTCGCGGATCATATTGCCGAGAATGTTGTAAATATCGGCATTAGATGCTTCTTCCAGCGGCTTGCCCAATTTTCCGATGAGTGTCTCGCGGAACACTTGTTTGAAAGTCTCTTTATCGTTGAACAACAGCAGGTTCCTCCTGACAAATGTTTATTTTATTTGCTTTTAGATTTTGCTGCTCTTGGCAATTACAAATGGACGTTTGCTGTCTCCGACAAGTATCCTGTTCTTGCTCAAATGCACGTCTTTATCCATGATGACATTTTCGATCACGGCATTCTCTTCAATTACGCATTTCTGCATAATGACAGAGTTGACAATGCGCGCCCCCTTGCGGATCTGCACTCCCCGGAAAATCACGCTGTTCTCCACCGTTCCGGCGATAATGCAGCCGTTGGCGACAAGACAGTTGCTGACCTCTGCACTGTCCAGATACCGGGTCGGGGCTTCATATTTAATCTTGGTCTGTACCTGGTTCTCCTTGAACAGCCCGAAATAGTTATCCTGCTGAAGCAGGCTCAGGCTATTCTTATAATAGCTCTCCAGAGAGTTGATTACCGCATGGTACCCCGTATACTCATATGCGGCGATTTTGAACTTGTGGCGGTTCTTCTGGATAACATCGCGAAAGAAATAGCTTTCCCCATGAGCTATGCAGTATTCCACCTGCTCCAAAAACAGCTTCTTCTCCATAATGAAAATATCCAAATACACATTCGGATGATCCTTCTCATGGTGAATTTCCGTTACGGCATTCTCTTCGTTCACCTCAACGCGCAGGCACAGGTCATGCTCAGGCTGAAGCTGGTCTATTTTTTTGTAGACAAGGGTAACGTCAGCCTCCTGCTCCAGATGATATTGATACACCTCCTGAAGATCAACGGTGTTAATATGCTGGCTGCCGGAGAACACAATATATTTGGCTGAAGCCCTTTTGAAGAAATCGAGATTGTTGTGGTAATGCTGGAGATCCCCAAGGGAAGTATCCGTTGGATCGTTCCAGTCGGGCGGCAGGATGAACAATCCTCCGTGCTTGCGGTTCATATCCCATGACTTGCCGTCGCCAAGATGGTCCATCAGGGAGCGGTATTTGCGGCGGACGAACAGTCCCACGCTCTCCAGCTCCGCCCGCATCATATTGGAGAGGACAAAATCAACCAGCCGGTAACGGCTGGCAAAAGGCACGGCCGCGCCACAGCGGAAATAGGTCAGCTCATTTAGTTTATCCAGTTCATGGTCAAGATTAATGACGCCCATCAGTTGTTTCATTGGAGTCCACCGTCCTCTGCTGGTTATATGGTTTTGGCCGCTATGCTTTTCCGTTTCTTGCTACGATTGTCGATCAGCAGAATTTCATCCTCGTTCTCCCGCTCGGTACCAATTTCCATATAATCCTCAATTTCCGTGTTTTCGCTGATGATGGCTTTATGAATTCTGACGTTTTTGCCGATTTTGACCTTAGGCATAATGACCGAATCGGTAATCATGCTGCCCTCGCCCACTTCCACCCCGTAGAAGAGCACCGAATGCTTCACTTCTCCGCGTACGATGCAGCCTTCATTGATAATGCAGCCCGATACCTTCGCTCCGGGAGCGACATACTGCGCCGGCTGATTCGGATTACGGGTGAAGATACGCCAGCCCGGATCATTCAAATTCAGCGGCGGGGTATCGCTCAGCAGGTCCATATTGGCTTCCCATAGGCTTGTCACCGTACCCACATCCCGCCAGTACCCTTCAAAAGGATAAGCGTACAGGGACTGGCCGTCCCCAAGCATGAGCGGAATGATGTCCTTGCCGAAATCATGGGACGAGCCGGCATTCTCCCCATCCTCCAGCAGATGCTTGCGCAGAACCTCCCACTTGAAAATATAGACACCCATTGATGCCAGTGTACTCTTGGGCTTAGCTGGCTTTTCTTCAAATTCGTAAATCTTCAGGTCATCCTCAGTATTAAGTATGCCAAATCGGCTGGCCTCCTCAAGGGGAACATCAATGACCGAAATCGTGCAATCGGCATTTCTCGCCTTGTGGTACTGCAGCATTGCGTTGTAGTCCATTTTATAGATATGGTCGCCGGACAGAATAAGCACATGCTCCGGGTCAAATTGTTCAACAAATTTAAGATTACGGTAAATCGCATCGGCTGTTCCCCGATACCAACTGCTTCCGTTCTCCCGTTCATGCGGCGGCAAGACGAATACACCGCCATCCTTGCGGTTCAAATCCCAGTCACTGCCTACTCCAATGTAGGAGTGCAGCACAAGCGGCTCATATTGCGTCAGCACACCCACTGTGTCAATGCCTGAATTGGAGCAATTGCTCAAGGGGAAGTCGATAATCCGATAGGTTCCCCCAAAATAAACAGCGGGCTTAGCAAGCGACTTGGTCAATCCCTTCAACCTTTTCCCTTGGCCTCCCGCCAATAGCATGGCTACCATTTCTTTTTTCATCATGGAAGAGCCTCCTTGACTTATGGGTATTGAAGCATGTAATCAATCAGATGGTTGAATAGAGCATTCCAGAAAGAGGTGCTGCAAAAGAGATGATCTTGACAGGAAATGTGATAAGGTCAAAAACGGGGAAAACGATGGAATATGGACAATTCACCAGGTCCAGGATAAGACTCAAGACCGGTTTGTATCCTTATTGTAAAGTGTTCTATAGCCGCCGTCAAAACCCTTTATTGCCCCCAATTGAAAACTTTAAAATTCTAACTGTATTTCTTATGAAGCTAGATGTATTCGAATTGCATCCTCATCCTCAACAAGTACAGCACTGAAGCGAAAAAAAGCACCCAGCAGTATGCTGGAGTGCATTTTATGTGTAAAATTCCGAACCCGCTCAATGATGCGCCGGAGCCACTATTTTCTTTTTCACAAATAACCGTTTCAGGAAAGCGTACACCTTGGCAAAAGCATACACCAAGCAGAACGAGCAGGCTACCGTTGTCAGATAGACCATCAGCAGAGCCACGAAGAACGGCAGTTGGTCGACCAGTCCGCCAAACAGCTTCAACACGAAGTACAACACAAACACATTCACGGTAAATGCGCGGTACGCATATGTGGACAGCCATTTATAGAACGGAAGCGCACGCGACTGGCGGGCTATTAGATGTCTCGCCAGCATGTAGATCAAAGCTATTACAACCAGGCTATATAGCGTCATGGATGGCTTCAGGTAGATCAGGTTGCCGAAGCTCATATCCTTGAAGCCATAACTGAAGAACTCTCTATTGGTCCAGATAAGCAGCAGCAGCATGACCGGAATGAGGATAAATTGGACCCGGCGGAGCACGCCGTCGAATCGGTCCTTGTATACCCAGGCGATTCCTCCCAGTAGAGCGTAAATAAAATAGCTGACGAATACACGGTCCAGGTAGCGCAAGCTAACTGCGTATTCAGCACGGAAGACATAGGTGTCATACATCCACAACCACGCGCCAAAGATCAGGAAGCTTACGATTAGTGTCGGAATGACCCGCGATGGCTTGGCAAGGAAATTGTAGCTGACATAGATCAGCACCGGCATCAGAATCTGGAACTGTAGCATCATCACCGTATACCAATATTGTGGCGAGGAATTACCGATGACATAGGATTCAATCAGTGTCCAGAACGAGGTGGCATGGGTGTTAACCTGCACACTCGGAATTAAGATCAGGCTTGCCGTCGCCCATAGAAAGTAGGGGATGACCAGCTCGTAGAACTTTTCCTTGTAAAAATGGCCCACCTTCGTATGCTGATTCCCTTTAACCATTCCATAAACGATGGCAAAAATAAAGACTGGGGCTGTATACTTTACCAGATTATAGATTACAGCTAACAATGCTAAATCTCCATTTCCGTCCGCATGCTTCAGGAACATTCCAAGCACGCTCTGCAGGATGGCTCCGCTGACGGCAAATACCTTTAAAATATCACTTTCATTAATATTTAATTTTAATTCCGATGTTTTTTCCATAAAACGCACATAACCGTTTGCCGATTAATCTCTCAGCTAAACGATCGTGCTCTCCCCCTCACCTTGGATAAAAGCTCATATCACCGCCAAGGGCTCCGGACCAGCTTCGGCCCCAGAGGCGTCCGCAGCACTACTGTTTCAGCCCGGCTGTCGATGATTTCACGCAAAATATAGGCTCCTTCCGCGCACTCGACTTGAATGTCGATCCGCGCTTCCAGTTGATCAAACTCGTACAAAAGATTGGCTGCCGTTTCGAAATTGAAATGGCACTCCCAATCAATAACAAGATCAAGATCGCTGGTTTCCTTCAGCGACGGAGTACCCGTTACCAGTTCAAAACCGGCACTGCCGGTCGGTCCCCAACGCCAGTTCGTCATCAGCTCTGCAACCTGATCCATGATCCGAAGAACAGGCAAGGCCTGTCTTTCCGCAGGCACCACCTTCCACATCCTGTTCTCGGCAATCTCATACGGCGAGATAATGCGCCCGATGCCTTGCGGGGCAAGGAAGGCAGGCTCCCGCTGATTTCGCTGGGCTCCCCGAATCCCCACTGGAACGCTGCCGTCTTGATACCGTTCCGCACGCCGGACGACAACAAAGGGAGTACGTAGCAGTGAAGTGGTGACCCACTCCCTTTCTTCATCCATTACAAGATAGGACAAATCGGACACCTCAATCAGGTCATGCGGCCGGATTACCACTGCTGCCGTAATACCTCACGCACCTTGAGCGTGGCTTTACGACCGCCGGCCAAGGCTTCCTGCGTTTGCAGGCGGAAGCTAAGATCACGCTTTGCTCCCACGGTTGAAGAAATAGCTTCGGCAATGGCCCGTTCGACTGCGGCCACATCAGCGGCTTTCGGTGCGTCCGCTTCAATGTCGGACAGCAGACGGTATAGAGGTCCCAGCGTGCTGTAACTGTTCACGTCGTATGCCATGGCCGGGACTTTCTTCGTTGCCTCTTCCAGCTCTGCAATCGTCCGCTTGGTAATCCGGGCCGCGGAGGCTTTCGACATCGCCTGAATGTTGATCTTGTCATCATTCAATGCAATCAGGCGGTTGGACTGCAAGCCATGAGCCAGGAAAGCACCGGAGATTGCATTGCCAACAATGACACCGATGACGGGATGGCCCTGCAGTCTGGCTGTAGCGTAAGCGTCGGCACTGGCGGCAAGCGCCAGGCTGATACCGACCATCTCTTCTTTGTAGCCATAAGCCTGGCTCGGCACGTCGATTACGGCGATAATTGGGCGTTTCACTTCCTTGTGCTCATCCTGCTTGATGGCATCACGCACGATTTGCGCAAGTGTCCAGCCTTCCAGAAGACCAACCTCCCCTTTACGGGCGCGCTGGAAGCGACTGCGGGCATCCGGCACGACAGAGATGACCCTGGTGAGTACGCCGTTCTTTGTAACATCAGCGGCCAGTACCGAAGGCACTTCACTGACTGGATGAACAATGCCTGTCAGCAGTGAGAACCAGTGGTAGCCCCGGCTGTCGGCAATATCCGCCTTACCCTCCTGTGCTAATGAAACAGACTGCGGAGTGGATGTATGCTGGCTATAAAATTCCCGGTAACGCTCAGGTGTCCATTCACCCTGGGTATCCAGCTTCGCGAGCAAGCTCAGGTGAAAATCAACTTGTTCGGTTTTAGCCGGTTTGGCCGGTGCAGCAAACGCCGTACTGACCGCATCAATTACAGCTTCCGTCGTGTCTTCCACGACCTCGTCCACCAATCCCGTCGCAAAGCGCTGATTAACGCCAATCGTGTTCCAGATAAGCGCCTTGTCACTGGAGTCAAATTCCATCACGCCGGCTTCCTGCTCAATAACCTCCGGCCCGTTAAGACCAAGCCGTGCTTTCTTGGTAGCAATCAGGGTTGTGAACAACTCTGCTGTAATGGACATCCCCCCGAAGGCACCGACGCGTCCAGGTATCAGCCCAACCACTGGAACATACTTGCGGAGCGCCACGATTTGCGTGCAGATTTCCGAGATTGACAGCAGTCCATAATTCGCTTCCTGCAGTCTGACACCACCGGTATCGAAGATCATGACTGGATAAAGCGTATGGCCCTGTTGGTTCTCTTCCACGGCAAGCTCCAATGCACCGGAAATTTTGGCACCGCTGACTTCCCCGATGCCTCCGCCCTGAAAGGCGCCCTCCATCGAGATGATCAACACCTTCTGGCCACGGATCGTTCCAAGTGCCAGTACAATGCCGTCATCACTTTGCGGGACAATGCCCTGCGGTTCCAAATGCGGAGATTGTATGTTGTCCAGCGGGCCTAGCAGCTCGCGAAACGTTCCTTGATCAAGCAGTGCTTTGGCACGTTCGCGTCCGTTCAGCTCAACAAAACTATTCTGCATAATTAAGCACCTCCAAAACTTGGGCAAATCTTAAAGCAACAACCCCCGGAGTCGCACCGAAGTCATGTACTGTTACATGAGCCGTAATCTGATAACGTGTGAAGAAGCGGCCCAGTACGTTGTCCCATACCTGTCCGAAGCCATCGCTTCCGGTAAGAAGGCTAACTGTGGTCACACCGCCTTCCAACGGCTCCATAATAATCTCCAGATCTCCTGATCCGACAACACCGATATGCACCGGTCTCTCAATCGGCTTATCCGTTTTATATTGAAATTGCAGTTTCTCCATTTCTGGGAACACCTCCAAGGTAAAGTTCAATGCACAAGAAATAATGTAGCGGCGAGCAGATCAGCACTGCCTCCGGGTGAGAGGCGTCTAGTGGTGCAATATTCGGACAGACGGTAAAAGAGCTTTCGACCTGTCTGCGAGCGGAAGCCGTCCGCACTGAGACAAGCACCGGCCATCCGCTGAATTGCCGCCAGATCTTCCAAGCTCCCGCGGTGCAGAATACAGGTATCCTCCACCTTGGACATCAGAGCCAGCAGCGCCTCAATCCGCGCTTCATCCTCTGCTTTCCCACCGGCTCTGGCCCGGAGCAAGGCTGGCAATGCGGCTTCCCTGATATGCGGAAAACCCAGCTTAGCTTCCTCGGCCGCCCCCATCACTTTGTATTTCCGCTGTACTGCCTGGCCATTGGTAGGTGCAGATGGCTGGTAGCGGTCTTCAAATGAGGCAATTTGACCGGCGGTGCTCATGATGCGGTGCGGATCACATTCTCCGGGACAGGCCGCACGCGCACTGGTCAGCAGACCCAGTGCCCAGATCGCCCCTTTGTGTGTATTCACTCCATTCGTGGCGGAGAACATCTGCTGCTCCCCCTCGCGTCCGATTGAGGCGATCTTCTCACGCAGGGACTGATCGACCGGATGAAGATACGAGGCATCGGCGATTCGTTGAAACGTCTCTTCTAAGGCCCGGGCCGATTTAATCATCAGCCCGATGGACATATCGCTATGGGAGCCGCTGTCCCTGGTATCGACCAGTCCCGGCTTAGGTGTTAGCAGCGCCTCGTCCACAAGCGCCTGCACAGCTTTGGCGGCCAAGTCGGCCCCGAACGTCGTACTGGCTGCGGTAAGCATAACTTAGGACCAGGTCCGGAATTTGGCCGGCGGCTGATATAATCCATCAGACCAGTCCACCAGATCATTGATGGTCTGGGCCGCAAGCAGGGAACGCTTAGCTTGTCTGCGCATAATGCCGAGATCCTCAGGCAGCGCCACAATTCCTCTGTCGCGGAGTACGGTCACATCGCTTTCTTTGCTCTCCATACCGAGCGGAGTAACTCCGGCAACGGCTGCCAGCGCCTGCTTTCTTTCTTCAATACTGTCTGTTTTATATAGGTAAGCAATACCTTCTTCGGTAACGACATGAGTAACATCGTCTCCATAGATCATGATCGGAGTAACGGCAAGTCCAGACTCCTCCTTCACCTTAATCGCATCCAGCGATTCCACAAAGACCGGCTTTTTGTTGGCACCGTACGTCTCGATCATCTGCACAACCAGCTTCTGGCCTTTGGACAGCTCATGCGGATGTTCGATCATGTCCAGCCAGGCCGGCGTAGCATGCCGGCGTCCACGGGGATCATGCCCCATGTTCGGCGCTCCACCGAAGCCGGATAGACGGCCGGCAGTCACGGTAGAAGAATTGCCGAGCGGGTCCATCTGCAGCGTTGATCCGATGAACATATCCACGGCGAATTGACCGGCTACCTGGCCCATCGCCCGGTTAGAGCGCATATTGCCGTCTTTTCCGACGAAGAATACGTCACTTCGTGCCGAAATATACTTTTCCATTCCCACTTCGCCGCCGAAGCTGTGAATGCTCTCTACCCAGCCGGTTTCAATTGCCGGAATCAGCGTCGGATGCGGATTCAGCACCCAGTGCTTGGCAATCTTGCCTTTCAGCCCAAGCTGTTCGCCATAGGTCGGCAACAGCAGTTCGATTGCGGCTGTATTAAAGCCGATGCCATGATTCAGAGACTGTACCTGGTGTTTGCCGTAAATCCCCTTAATCGCCATCATTCCCATCAGGATTTGCAGCTCTGTAATGTTTTGCGGATCTCGGGTAAACAACGCTTCTAGCGCATAAGGCTTGTCGGCCTGCACAATGACATCCACCCAGGATGCCGGAATGTCCGTTCTCGGCAACACATCCACGATTTCATTGACCTGTACAATGACAATGCCATCCTTGAACGCGGCGGCTTCTACGATTGTCGGTGTCTCTTCTGTATTAAAACCGGTATACAGGTTGCCTTCGCGGTCAGCTTTATCGGCAGCAACCAGCACCACATCCGGAATAAGATCGACGAACAAACGTCCAAACAGTTCCAGGTACGTATGAATATCACCGAGCTTCAGCGTTCCGTCCTCAATCATTTGCGCAACACGCAAGCTCTGGGAGCCGCAATAGGAAAAATCAAGTTTGCCGGCTATTCCGCGTTCAAAGATATCCAGATGCTCGGGTCTGGAGATGCTCGACATAATCATGTGCAGGTTGTGTACCTTGCCCGGATCGACTTCCAGCAGTTTCTGCGACAGGAAGGATGCCTGTTTCTGGTTGTCCCCCTCCAAAACCACTCTGGCTCCCGGTTCAAGCAGTACCTCCATTACTTCAACAATACGTGAGGCATCGACGTATTTTCCTTCCAGCCATTGTTGAACTTTATTTAGTTTTTCAAGTTTATGGTCGCGTTTTTGCGACCAGGAACGTTGCACTTTGTTCATTCTTCTTGCCCCTTCCATTTTTGGATTAAATATAACGCCGCCTCCACTCCAACTTCACAGACGGAAATCCGGCGGATCTCCGGATGAGATTGCTGGACCAGATGGGTTAGCGTTTTGCCTGGAGGCATTTCTACAAAACAGTCGGCTCCAGCTTCGACGCAAACACCGGCCATATCGTTCCATCGCACAGGATAGGCAACATTAAGCGCCAAATCCTCCGCAATCTTATCCTTATCTCTGAGTATCCGTCCCCTGTGGTTGGACAGGTACGGAATTAGCGCATTTCTCAAAGGTACTTTGGAGATTATCTCTGATAATTCCCGAGAAATACCGGACATCAGCGGAGAGTGCGAAGGAATAGGTACCTTCAATAGCCTTGTCTTGGCCGCCCCCATTTCTGTGGCAAACCTGAATGCTAGCTGTATACCTTCCAATGAACCCGATACAGCAATTTGTTGCTCCGCATTAATATTGGAGAGATATACAGGCGCTTCCTCGCGATGAGCGCGGTCGATGGCTCGCTGAACTTCATTTTTCGTTAGCCCGATTACGACACCCATCCCATATCCCTTGTTATACGCAGTTTCCATCAAATTTGCCCGCTGCCAAACGATCTTCAGCGCATCCTCGAACGATAGAACTCCAGAGATGACTGCAGCCGGGTAAGCACCGATTGAATGCCCCGCCACGAATTGCGGAGTAATGCCCCGCTCCATCAACTGCTGGGCTACAGTCAGCTCCTTCAGAAACAAAGCCATCTGTATCCAGACGGTTGATTTCAGCGCTTCTTCGTCATCATGCATCTCCGTCTGTAGAATACTTGTTGCTTTTTTCACAAGCTCAGGCACATCCTGCAGCATACCCGGAGTCTGAGATCCCTGACCTGGGAACATAAATACGATCTTCAGAATCATACCCCCTTTAGCAGACTCGAACTCGTTCACATCCCAATTGTATAGAGCAGCAGTAATATTGTAAAATAGCTATATCTACATATTTTTAATAACCTCAAGGTTATATTAAGGGAGTCGGTCTCTTTGGATCTGCTACAGTTAAAGTACCTTCAAGTCATTGCAAAACATGAGAACGTAACTAAAGCCGCCAAAGAACTGTTCATTTCCCAACCCGCGCTCAGCAAAATGATCCGCAATCTGGAGACTGAACTGGGCGTAAAGCTGTTCGACAGGGAAGGCAAGCACATCACGCTGAATGTATGCGGCAAAAAGTTTCTCAAGCGGGTGGATCAGGCGCTTTACGCACTGGAGCAGGGGTTGACGGAGGTTAAGGAATTGAAGCAGGAGAAAATGGAGGTTATTATCCTTTTCATCGCTGTGGGTTCTATGCTGCTGCCGGACATTGTCCGGCAATTTCGCGACAGCTACCCTCATATCCGCTTCAACCTGAGCCAACATCCTGGCCAGAACAAGAAGGGGTTGGCTTATGATTTTGCGATAACGTCGGAGACTCTGGAGGGCAATGAACAGGTCGTTTTGCTGGAGGAAGAAATCGTTCTCGGGGTTCCCGTGACTCACCCGCTGAGCTCGCTGAGCACCGTAGCACTGCAGGATCTGGAGCGTGAAAAATTCATCAGCCTGACCAACGGGAATGCGCTGCGGCGGACGACAGACCTCTTTTTCGCACATCTCCCGTATGAACCGGATATCGTCTTTGAGAGCGATGATCCGGCCACGGTAAGGGGCTTAATTCAGACCGGGCTTGGTATATCCTTTATCCCTTCAATTCTGTGGAACCGGGTAGTCACCGACGACATCAAGCTGGTCCACATCAGCGAACCGCTGTGTATGCGTACCATATACTTATCCTGGCCGGCCGGCAAGGTGTTTACGGATACTGAGAAATCGTTTTTCGATTTTATGTTGAAGTTCTTCAGGGGGTTCGGAGTTGCCGTGCGCCCATAATCTCCAGCATAATTATTCCTCGAACAGGATTAATAAATCCGCTCCCGCGTATAGACTTGTCCCGGTATTCCAGCGAGTTGATACATTAATTTACTTTACCTCCCCCCTCCGCTCCCTATCCCTTCACTACCAAACATCTTCAGCAAACATTCAACGTGGTATGTCATAATGTAGCTAACTATTACCCATTTGGAGGAACAAACAATGAAGGCTGCCCAAGGTGTTAGACTGCTGCTCGTCGATGACGAGCCTCATATTCTCCAGTTCCTGGAGCTGGGCCTGATCAATGAGGGATTTGAAGTAAGAACCGCGCCGGACGGAGTCAGCGCAATTGCGGTTGCTGCTGAATTCAAGCCGCATGTGGCTATTCTTGATGTGATGATGCCGGGCATGGACGGATTCGAGGTATGCCGGTACCTCCGCTCGGAAGAAACGGAAATTGCCGTGATTATGCTTACCGCAAAAGACGAGGTGGATGACCGCGTCAAAGGACTGTCCATCGGAGCCGACGACTATATGGTGAAGCCGTTCAGCTTCGACGAGCTGCTGGCCCGGATTCAGGCACGGCTGCGCAACCAGTTCCCGGGACTGCTCGGAGAAGTGCGCTGTGGCCCCTTCCGGATTGACGGACGGCGCAAGGAAATCCGCCACAAGGACGAGGTGCTGGAGCTGTCGCCTACCGAATATGAGCTGCTGCAATATCTGGTGATCAATCACGGCCTGGTGCTCAGCAAACCGATGATTCTGGACAAGGTATGGGGCTACGACTTCGGGGGCGAGGAGAATATCGTCGAGGTCTACATCCGCTCCCTCCGCGAGAAGCTCGGCGATAAGGAGCACCGGATTATCCGCACGCTGCGCGGGGCGGGCTATCGTGTGGATCTGATATGATTGCCCGCGCCAAAGGCCTCTTCGGCAAATTTCCGGCGCCGCGTTCCCTGCGCAAGCAACTGCTGGCCATTTCCCTGCTGATCCTCTCGGGGCTGCTCCTCCTGATCGGAGTGCTGCAATATGTGCTGATGCGGGATTTTATTTACAACAACAGAGCGGACTCAATGGAGACCCAGATCCGCTCTGTACCGCGTGAATTGTTTTTCAATTCGTTTGCAGCAGACAACAGTACTCCGAATACGCTCACTCCCGGGCCGCCGCCTTTAGGCAGCGGTCTGAACGGTGGCGAAGCCCCCGGAAGCGAGAACATAAACCCTGGCAGCCTACGGAACAACGGGAACAGACGCCCGCTTCTGCTGGATGCCCATACGACCCTCGCGATTTACAGCGCGGACGGTACTTTCAAGGATTTCCAGGAGGAAACGCTGTCTGATTCCATCGCCCCCAGATTATCAAATGCGGAATACAATGAGCTGCTGAAGCACACCACAGACAAGGCGTCCGGCAAGTACAGGCTCATTACAGCGGCAGACGGGAAAGAGCACCTCGCCGTATTCATGAATCTCGGCAAACCGGGAGAAGCCAAGATGCTGCTGCAGATGAGTGTCGAAACGGGGCCTCTGCGGGATGTGATCATGCAGCAGCTCCTGATTTTTGCCGCATTGTCGGTGGTGGCCTTGCTGGCTGGACTGCTGCTGTATCTGCCCGCGCTGCGGAAGACGCTGATTCCCTTATCCAAGATGGGCGAAGCCGCACAGATCATCGACGCGGGCAATCTGAACGAGCGTTTCCCGGTGAATCAGGGACAGTCGGAGATAGATAAGCTGTCCAGTTCGTTTAATGGAATGCTGGAGCGGCTGGAGATTTCTTTTCACAATGAACGTGAAGCCAAGGAGCAAATGCGCCGTTTCGCCGCCGATGCTTCCCATGAGTTGAGAACGCCGCTGACTTCCATTCACGGATTTCTGGAGGTGCTGCTGCGCGGGGCGGCAGATAACAAAGATCAGCTCTACAGCGCACTGAACAGCATGCATGGCGAGTCCAAACGCATCAATAAGCTGGTTGAGGATTTGCTGCTGCTGGCCCGTATGGACGGAGCGCCGCAGCTTAACGTCAAAAACCTGCTGCTGGGGGAGGTTATCACAGAGATGCAGCCCCAGCTTCTGCTGCTCTCCGGCAAACGCAAGGTGACTTTCGATATATCCTTTGGCATCCGCGGAATGTATGACCCCGACAAGCTGAAGCAGGTTATTCTTAACTTATTCCACAATGCGGTGCAGCATACCGATGCAGAGACAGGAACCATACATATCTCGCTGCATGCCCGCCGCACGGAAGCCGAGCTGGTTGTAAGAGATAATGGCTCAGGGATCACGGCTGAGCATATCCCTCATGTCTTTGACAGGTTCTACCGCAGCGATTCCTCGCGCACGCGCAAATACGGCGGCTCAGGCCTTGGTCTGTCCATTACGAAATCAATTGTAGAGGCGCACAGCGGGGATATCCGTGTGGAGAGCGTTCCCGGGGAAGGCACGGCCTTCAAGGTTACCCTTCCCTGCCTGCTTCATTAGCTATTGAGCTGTAATTAACGTTATAATAGTAACCGAATGGATGGATAGCGCTTATCCCAACTTTTAGTCTACAGGAGGTTGATCTTATGTATGAAATCGCCGTAATCGGAGCCGGCCCTGCCGGTGCAAGCGCAGCCCTGTTCGCCGCAAAGGCGGGCAAAAAAACGCTGCTGATCGACAATGACAAAGGTATGACACGCAGAGGGTGGTACGAGAATTACTACGGCATCACGGAAATTGGCGGTCCTGATCTAGTGGAAACCGGTCATAAGCAAGCGGTCAAATTTGGTGCGGAGCTGGTGGCTGATCAAGCGGTGAACCTGGCCGCAAAAGGCGAAGGCTTCGTCATCGAGACTGAGAGCGGCGCCACTTATGAAGCGAAGCATGTCATTCTCGCCACAGGCGTGCTGACCGACCTGGCCGCCCAAGCCGGTGTGGAAACCAAGGACGGCACCGAACCGAGAATCAAAACGGTTGTAGCGGTTAATGCGCAAGGCAAAACCAACGTCGAGGGCATCTGGGCGGCAGGAACGGTAGCCGGAGTAAGCGTACACGCCATTATTACCGCCGGAGACGGTGCGAAGGTCGCCGTTAATGTCATTAGCGAGCTGAACGGTGCTAGATACGTCGATCATGATGTGCTGAAGGCTTAGGCTGCGCTCACAATGAGCCTCTGCCGGTGGGCAGCAGGTTCGCATCAGCAGGCCAACCTTTCGGGTTGGCCTTTTGTTCGTTCCGCACGCAGAATAATTCGCTGATCCGGCATGATATAGCAGCTAAGAGAAGGTTGGGAAGATAGTTGTATTTTGTACACTTATAACCTCACTTTTTTCGCTTAACAATGATTTAGTTGCAGTTCGTACACTTATATTTGCTGATTTCCGCTACAATGCCCTCACTCCTGATTTTTAATTGTACGAAGTGCAGCTAAGCTCTGCAATCAGACATTTCCGCACCAGATAGCTGCAGGAAATACAATTAACTTTCTCCAGCAAAGGTAAGAAGCAGGGCGGCGGCGGGTAGCCACGGGACAGCAGGAAAACAAACTTCTCCCAGACGGCACATAAGGCCGTTCCAGAGGATTACCGGCTGCCCGCTATGCTCCTCTGAAACCGCCTTATGCGGTTAGATGTCAGTTGTCCGTGTCCGTCCATCAGCTCCTCCGGCTGCTTGCGCCTGGACCCTGCAGCACCGCCTGCGCTTCCGCGCCGTTGCTAAGGCTCCCAAGCAGCTCGCGCAGGTACGGCAGCAGCAAGGGCCGCAATTCTTCACGCTGCAGGCCCATCTCCAGCGTGGCCTGGATATAGCCGAATTTGTCGCCGATATCATAACGCTTGCCTTGCAGATCAAGCGCCAGCAATCCTTCGCTGCGGCACACCTCATGCAGTGCATCGGTCAACTGGTATTCGCCTCCGGCCCCCCGCTCCAGCCTGCTCAGCACTGAGAAGATCGAGGGCTTCAGGATATAACGTCCCATGATGGCGTTCGTCGAAGGCGCAGCCTGCGGTGCAGGTTTTTCCACCAATCCGTTCACCACATGTACCCCTTTCACGGAGCCGCCGGAGGCGATAATGCCATACTTGCCTACCTCTGATTCCGGCACCTGCTGTACACCGACAATCGTCTGCTCCGACTGCTCGTACAGCTTCATCATTTGCGAGAGCGCCGGAGGCTGGGAGACCATGATGTCATCGCCAAGCAGCACGGCAAACGGCTCATCCCCGATGAACTGCTCCGCGCACAGGATGGCGTGGCCAAGGCCGAGCGGCTCTTTTTGCCGGATGTAGTGGATGCTGGCCAGCGCGCTGATTCCCTGCACCTCGCGGAGCAAGTCCATTTTCCCTTTGTCCAGCAAGGTCTGCTCCAGCTCCACCGACTTGTCAAAATGATCCTCAATAGACTTCTTGTTGCGGCCGGTCACAATAATAATGCTCTCAATGCCGGAGCGGACCGCCTCCTCCACAATATACTGGATCGCCGGCTTGTCGACGATGGGCAGCATCTCCTTCGGCTGGGCTTTGGTGGCGGGCAGGAATCGCGTACCCAGTCCGGCGGCGGGAATGACAGCTTTTCTAATTTTCATAATGGACCACTCCCTTGCCTGTTATTTATTTAGCTGCGCAACTCTCTGCTCAGTCACATTCTGCTGTTTCTTGCCGCTGTAGAATTCCTGAACGATATAGAGCGGACGCCGCTTGGTCTCGTCATAGATCCGGCCGACATATTCACCCAGAATCCCCAGCATGATCAGCACGAATCCGTTGAAGGTCAGCGTAATGCCGATCATGGACGCCCAGCCCTTAACAGCAGAGTCCGTGAACAGCACCAGGTACAACACATACATAAGGTACACAAACCCGGCTGCGGACAACAATCCTCCCAGGTATCCTGCCAGCTTCAGCGGTTTATAGGAGAAAGAGGTAATGCCGTCCAGCGACAGCTTAATCATGCGTTTCAGCGGATATTTGGTCTCTCCGGCCAGCCGTTCATCACGTTCATATTCGATCGCCTTCTGGCGGAAGCCTACCCAGCTCACCAGGCCGCGCACAAAGCGGTTTTTCTCCGGCAGACGTTTCAGTTCCTCGCACACCTTGCGGTCAATCAGGCGGAAGTCGCCGGTATCCACAGGAATCGAGATGTCCGTGGAATAGCGCAGCACCCGGTAAAAGGCGCTTGCGGTCCATTTTTTGAACAGGGATTCTCCGTTTCGCTTGATGCGTTTGGCGTACACGACCTCATAGCCTTTTTTCCACTCTTCGATCATATCCAAAATCAGCTCCGGCGGGTCCTGCAGATCGGCGTCGATAATGACCACCGCATCCCCCAGCGAATAATCCATACCCGCGGTGATGGCAATCTGGTGACCGAAGTTGCGGGACAGGTCGATCAGCTTCACGCTCTCATCCCAATAGCTGTACTCCTCAATCATCTGCGCACAGTTGTCGGTGCTGCCGTCGTTAACGAAGAGCAGTTCATAGGGCTCCCCTGTCGTTCCCATCACCTTCTTAATCCGCCGGTAGGTCTCCTGAATAACCGCCTCTTCGTTATACATTGGTATGACTACGGAATAGCGCACGCTGGTGCTCATGAGCAGCTCCTCCTTAAATATAAATATTGAAGCGCGCCTGCCGCAAAAGCTTCTGCAGCGCGCTTCATATACAGCCTGCTAAGCGACATCCTATTTCACCGTAACCTCATACAAGGTTCCGCCATTGACACCTGTCTCTGTTCCCTGCCAATCTGCGGTCGGAACCACTGTCCCGTTCTCCGTAATCCAACTGGTAATTTCTGAATTGCCGCCGCGTCCGCCGCCGCCGCCCATGCCGCCGGTAGTGACGAGGAAATATTTCACTTTGCCGCTGGCCACCAGCGCCTTCAATGTATCGGTGGTGTACGGCACATCCGAACCGTTGAACCCGTTAAGAATGACTACCGATTCGCCTTTGTCGATGATATACGGGCCTGCCGTTCCGTAATCCATCGCCGCGAACAGATACTTCTCGCCTGTATTATGCTCCTTCAGGTAGGACAGCAGATTCTCATTGACACCCGTGGTGTTATTTCTGCCGCCACCGCCGCCCATGCCGCCAAAACCACTGTCGCTGTCCGGGCCGGCCGCCGGGGTCATGCTGTTCAGGCCGTACGTTATCGGCGTAAACGCCCAGTACGTAGGTCCGATCAGCAGCACCAGCAACCCAAGCACAGCCGCCACATGAATTAGCGGCTTCTCTTTGCCTTGCAGTATCCGAAGGATGAGCAGCAGCAGGGAGACTGCAATTCCCGCCGCAAGCACACCGATGGACCAGCCGCTTCCAATCTTATCGTCGTACGGATGAATAATGTACCACTGGAACACAGCCGTTGACAGCGTTGCCGCCGGGAGCAGCCAGGACAGCCAGGTTGAACGTTCCTTATAATAGGTCCAGAGTTGCAGCCACCCTGCACCGGCCAGCGCTGCAATCGGCGGAGCCATCATAATGAGATAGTACTGGTGGAAAAATCCGGCGATGCTGAAGAATCCCATAACCGGCACCAGCCAGGCCAGCCAGAACAGCGCTTCTTTATGCTTCTGTGTAAAGTTCCTTCTGCGCAGGCTGGCAAAAATCCCAATGCAGCCGAACAGCAGGAAGGGCAGCAGCCAGCTAGCTTGACCGGACAACGCCGATTGGAACAAGCGCAGCGGACCTGCGGTACCTGTATTGAACATTCCGCCGCCGCGGTTCATCCCGCCTGGCCCGCCATTGAACTGGCCGCCCTGGCCTCTGCCGGAGTCGCGGCCCTCTCTGTCCATTCGCCCGCCTTGGGCCTGGCCCTGCGTTCCGCCGTCACCTGCGGTCTGTCCGCGGCCGGTTGAGCCGTCATCCATTCCGCCTGGAGCCTGCCCCGGCGGCTGACCGCCATTGCCCGTTTGGCTGCCGCCAGTACCTTGGCTGTCTGTACCATTGCCTTGGCCGCCGTCAGCACCCTGACCGCCACCGCCGTTCATCATCCCTTGACCGCCGGCACCATTCATAGCCGGCATCTCGCCGCGGTTCCATGCCGGCATTTCACCGCCGCCGAACATGCCCCCGCCGCCGCCAGGGAAACCGCCGCCGCTGCCGCCCGTGCTGCGGTCACCGGTCAAACGCGATACCCCGTTATAGCCAAAAGCCAAATTCAGTACAGAGTTGGTGCCGCTGCTGCCCATATAAGGGCGTTTGCTGGCCGGGATCGAATCCACGATCACCGCCCAGGACAGGGAGACCACTAGCAGCACTGCCGTGCAGGCTGCCAGCACCCCGGTTTTTTTCTTCCAGTTCACCTTCGCTGCCAGAATATAAAAGAGGTAAAATGCAGGCAATACCATGTAGGCCTGAAGCATTTTTTCGTTGAAACCTACGCCAATAAGTGCAAATGCGGCAAGCAGACTGCCAATTTTGCTGCTCTTTGTTCCCTTGAACAGAAACCAAGCTGCCAGCAGCAGTGTAAATACCAGCATCGCATCAATATTGTTCGTTCTGCTGACAGCGGCAGCTACCGGAGTCGAGGCCATTGCAAGTGCGGCCAACCGCGCTGCTGTTCTTCCAAAAGTCGGCTTCACCAGCAGATACACCAGCAGGACCGAGCCAACACCGCCCAGCGCCTGCGGCAGAATAACGCTCCAGCCATGCAGTCCGAAGATCAGAGCGCTGAGGGTCTGAAGCCAGAAGGTGACTGGCGGCTTATCGACCGTTACCGAGCCTGCCGAGTCCAGCGAGGCGAAGAAGAAATTGTGGAAGCTCTGCAGCATGCTCCCTACCGCCGTTGTATAGTACGTGTTAACATAATGATCATTCCAGATTCCATACCCGTACAGAAATGCTGCAAGCAGCAGGATGGCAAGCAGTACAACATCGGAACCCAGCTTTTTAATCAGTTTCATCTCCACTCCACTCCCATCCATCTATTCCGGCAGTGCTATTCCCCCCGGTTCAGCTTTACTTAGGTGTATTATTGCACCCGTACCTTAACCCATAATGAAATCAAGCTGAATGTTTGCTGAAACCCGGATTAACCTGGAGGATGCGGGCACGCCAAAAAAGCCCCACAAAGCGGGGCTTGCTTCAAGACCTGCTCCGGGTGCCTCAGGTGCGTGCAGCAGTCTCCTGTTCACTGCGGCCCAGCGCGGCCAGTTTATTCACCGTATTCCAGTTGCGAGCGGTGATGGACGTGCCCAGCAGCTTCTCCAGCGGAACCTTGAACAGCGGGGATTTACTTACACTCACCTCATACAGGGTGTACATTTCTCTGCCAACCACACGAAGCTTGTCCGCGCCATCCGCATAAGGGCGAAGCTGCTCCAGCGCCTGCGCCGAAGGCTCTTTTTCCAGAAAAGAAACATACAGCCGCTTATATTCCTCTTCCTCAAAAAGCTCAAACGGATTGCCTGCGATCACCGCTTCCAGCTCCTCCAGAGTGCGGATCAGCACGGAAGCATCGAACCCGAACGTTTCGATAATCTTCGCACGAATCGTATCCGCAAGCAGCGCGCTACCTGTTTCCCCGCTCTCAAACACTACATTCCCGCTCTGGATATAGGTTCGGACCCGGTCATATCCGAGCGACTCGAACATGGCCTTCAGCGCCTGCATTTTGATGATTTTGTTGCCGCCAACGTTGATGCCCTTCAGCAGCGCAATATAGGTATTCATAGCACACCTTCTTTCCTTAACCCCATTAAAGGGTCGATATAGAACTCAGACGTCTGCGGATTTCACGGACAAGCTGCTCTTTTTCAGCAGTCGGAATTCCTTCTACCAGCCTTGCCGCCGCTACCGGAAGCACCCAGGCATTAATTTCGGCGTAGGAGCCGCCCGATAATCTGAGGTACTCCCGAATATATCCTTTAGTAAGCCTCTGCCTCATAAAAGCCAACAACACCCTGGTTAACCAGGATGCCCCCGGCGGGACGGCTCCCATACTGAGCATCACCACGGTTCGTGCCGCATCCCCGGCAGGATTGCCGGACATTCCGGTCATCCAGTCGATGACCCAGACTTGCTCGCCCATAAGCACATTGTCGGGGTGGAAATCACCATGCAGCAGCCGCTCTCCCTCAGGGAGCTTCTCCAGCTCGCCCAGCACAGCCGTTTTCTCCTCCAGCGTGAGCATGGGCGCGGCGATAATGGTTTTGTGCAGAGCTTCCTTCTGCCGTCCCAATCCTTCCGGGCCTTCAAGCTTATGCAGCTTATAGTGAAGTGCCGCCATCCGCCGGGCATACCCGCCAAGCCTCCACGGCTTCTCGCTGATCAGCTTCAGCATTGACCGGCCATGAATCTGCTGGAATACAATGCCTTTGCGGCCCTCTGATGTAATAAGCTCCATGGGCTGCGGAGTCTGGACATTATGCCCATGCACATATTTACTGATTTCATATTCATGTTCCACGTGATGCCCGGGAATATTATCCCGGTAAAGCTTCAGAATCGCTCCGGTTCCATGCTCCCACACCTCTGCGGTTCTGCCTTCTCCAACCTTTTTTCCCTGCACGCTTCTTCCCCCATCTACTCCAGATTGATACGAGCGAAATGCTCCACTACCGGGAACGGGCTGTAATAATGATGCAAAAGCGCCTTCCATTCCTGATATTGGCCGGATTCTCTGAACCCTACAGTGTGATCCTCAAGATTGCGCCATTTTACCAGCAGCAGGTATTTATGGTCATCCTCAAGACAATGCTGCAGCTCATGGCCTAAATACCCCTCAATAGAGGCAATCAGCACGGACGCTTCTTTAAAGCTCTGTTCAAACTGGCCGGCAAGCCCCGGCTTCACCTGAAGCATGGCTGCTTCCAGAATCATAATCATCGTCTCCTTGCTGCCTGTAAATTGAACTATAGATTTTCATATTGGGGTCTGGTCGTAACTGCGGAGAATGTTTGGACTTCCGGCCGCTGTTGTATTCAGATGTTTTTTATTATATCGCTTAGCGGATAACATCTGAATACAAAGGCGGACGCGTTCGCTCCTCCAGTTCCAAACTTCCCCTCCGTCACTTCGGCCCTTTCTATATTTTCTTTAGTTCGACTTATATAGTAATCTTGATCCATAATAGCACGGGAACTTCTGATATAATTCAGCTATATAAGCTGTAGTTGCAATGAAAATACTGCTTCTCTTAGCCAAAGGAGCCCGTTAATGACACCATTTACAGAAAAGGTTATCTCCGTTATCCGTTCAATTCCCGAAGGCAGCGTCATGACCTACGGAGGCATTGCCCGCGCAGCAGGAAGTCCCCGGGGGGCCAGACAGGTCGTCCGCATTCTCCATTCCATGAGCCGCAAATACAAGCTGCCGTGGCACAGAGTCGTGAATGCTGAGGGGAGAATCGCCCTGACCGATGATGAATCCAGCTCACTGCAGCAGCTATTTTTGCTGAGCGAGGGAATCGTTTTTGATGACAAGGGCGTGATTGATCTACAGCGCTACCTGCACCACCCCGGGCCAGATGAAGATTATCTTCTTCCGCCCCCGGAATAGGCGCGTCCGCCCCCTTTGCCCAGCACATTCAGCAGGCAATACATCGTCGCATAAATCGCGAGCAGCACACAGGCAACGAACAGGCTGAAGAAGACAGACTGCCGGTTCAGGCTATCCATAACGAGCTGATATAGCTGATGCCGGTCGGTGAGCACATCCCAGCTATTCAGCCGGTAGACCCGGCCAAGCAATACACCATAGCCCCCCAGTGCACAGGCGGACAGCACGAAGACCCAGGAGAGCAGCAGGTTGCTTTTGCGGTAAATGACCGCTTGGAACTGATAGAGGGAGAAGAAGCCCGTCAGCCAGCCGCTCCAGGTGAACAGCAGCAGCATGACCAGATCATACCAGAAGCGGCTTTGAACGATTCCTCCTACAAAATACAAATTTTTGCGCATCATCAAATGCACCAGATCGGTCATAATGTAAGGCGCGTTCGGAAAAAACAGCAGCCAGGCTATGCCAAGCGGAAACACCAGCAGTCCGCCGATCTTCCTCTTATCCAGCTCATGGGCCGCCATAGAGAATACAAACGGAAGCCAGGCCAGAAACAGATTCCAGATCAAGAACTCGAAATAGTCATCCGTCCGCTGAGACACTACGCTGTAGACCGCGAGCGTTGCCAGAGTCAGTCCCGCCAAAAGCAGAACTACTCTGGAATAGTTCAATTCCTTCATAAGTGTATAATCTCCTTATCCGTAAGAATTCGGTACAGGCTTCTTGTAATTGTACAAATATTTACGTGCCTTGTACAAATATTACATGTATTGTTATGACAAAATAAAAGCCCTGACGACTGAGCGCCCGGGCTTAAGATTGCTGCTGCTATAGTAAATGCTAATGTTTAAAAGAAATCAATGGCTGCAAAGCTTCCGTTGTCTATATCTCTCCGGTCAGTTTACGGGCCACCGCAGGCGTGCGGCCTTTGAACGCGCTGCGTCCAGCGACTTCCTCCAGCCCGGAGAACGCTGCGCATTCCCGGAAGGCCGCATGCCGGCAGCCCAGACATTTATTGTAATTAATCATCTTCAGCGCATCATTGATCGCTTCTCCCGTACGCGCATAGAATTGCGTCTCCCCGATCCGGTCATACAGCCCGGTCTTCTTGAGCAGCTCCAGCGGCTGGGATTGAATGCCGGAAATCATCAGTTGCCCGCCATCCTCCTGCAGCTTCTTCACCAGCCCCGCCAGATTGGCTTCGCCGGTAGTATCAATAAAAGGCACCTTGCCCATGCGCAGCAAGATTACCTTCGGCTGGTCGGGTCCAAGACCCGGCATCGTATCATCGAAACGGTAAGCAGCCCCGAAGAAAAGCGGCCCCTCCACACTATAAATACCAATCTGCGGACAATCGTGGCTATCCGTGACCATATGCGCCTCCACCTTTACAGAAGAAGGATCAGGCAGCACCTTGGACACCATATGAACCTCGCCCATCCGTTTGACGAACAGCACCACCGCCAGCACAAGGCCAACCTCTACCGCCAGCGTCAAATCGGCAAAGACCGTCAGCAGAAAAGTAATGAACAGCACCAGGGAATCCCCGGTCTTCAGCTTGAGCAGATGGAGAAATTCCTTGCGTTCGCTCATATTCCAGGCCACCACCATCAGGATGGGCGCCATTGCAGCCAGCGGAATGCTTGACGCATACGGGGCGAACAACAAAAGAATCAGAAAGACCACAACGCCGTGAATCACACCCGACAACGGGGACACGGCTCCGCTCTTAATGTTGGTAGCGGTTCTGGCAATCGCTCCGGTAGCCGGAATCCCGCCGAACAGCGGAGCGGCAATATTGGCAACCCCCTGCCCGATCAGCTCGCGGTTGCTGTCGTGGCGGCTGCCCGACATTCCGTCGGCAACAACAGCGGACAGCAGCGACTCAATCGCACCCAGCATGGCGATAACAAAGGCTGGACGAATCAGCAGCCTAATTCTCTCCCAGCTAATAACCGGGAAGTGGAAGCTCGGCAGCGTATTGGGGATGTCTCCATAGGCAGAGCCGATTGTGGTCACCTTACCGCTGAAGAACAGTGCCGCAATAATTGTTGCACAGAGCAGCCCAACCAGTGCTCCCGGCACTCTCGGCGCCAAACGCATTCCCAGCACAAGAACAGCCAGACAAATTACAGCCGTCAGAACACTGTACAAATTAATGGTTGAGATATGCAGGCCAATCTCCTTCATATTATCCACAAAGCTCTCATGCCGCTTTATACCCTTCAGGCCGAGAAAGTTCGCAATTTGCCCGGTGAAAATAATGACGGCTATTCCCGCTGTAAACCCGATGGTTACGGGCTTCGGGATGAACTTGATCAGCACTCCCAGCCGAAGCAGCCCCATAATAACCAGAATGACTCCTGCCATCATTCCGGCAAGCAGCAGATTTTCGTAGCCGTACTGCATGGCAATGGCGAACAAAATAGGAATAAACGCACCCGTAGGTCCGCCGATCTGAAACTTTGAACCGCCGAACAAGGAAATCAGAATCCCTGCAACTATGGTTGTATAAATTCCGTACTCCGGCTTTACGCCCGAAGCAATAGCAAATGCCATCCCCAGCGGGATGGCAATAACGCCGACGATTAACCCTGAAATCAGATCCTTGCGCAGCGCAGCAATATTGTAGCCTTTGAAACGGCCCCACCCTATCATCCTTTAACCTTCTTTTCTCTAAATATCTGATTATTTGAATATAAGAGCAACATTACTCCTGCAAACCGCTCTTGTCAACGGGTAATCCGCCCCGGGAGACCCGGGGTTATTCGCTGCGGATACCCTCCAGAAGGGAGATGGCATTCACCAGATGGTTGTCGAATATTTGTTTGGCTACCGCCAGCAGGTCTTTGATCAGGGGATCACGCAGCGAGTAGATTACCGTCGTGCCTTCTTTTACACTCGCTACCACATTTTTGGCGCGGAGCACGGCTAGCTGCTGGGATACGGCAGACCCTTCGGACCCCAGAATCGCCTGCAGCTCGTTCACATTCTTCTCGCCTTCACTCAGCAGCTCCAGAATACGAATCCGCATCGGATGAGCCAGCGCCTTGAAAAATTCCGTCTTGAATTGCTGAATTTCGCTGTTCATTGAACCTCTGCTCCTCATAGCTTACTTCTTGTTTAATGTTTATCTTAGCTTATTTAGCCAAGAGTGGCTATGCCGCCTGGGAATTTATTCGGGCTAGAGTGCGGGGTACATACGGATTTCTTTCGCCCTGATCTCCACGAAACCGCCCAGTGCCATCGGTTCGCCGAGGCATTCAAGCATGATCGAATCTTCACCCAGACGCAGGCAGCCGGTTCCGTCTTCCTCAATATTCTCCAGCACTCCGGTCAGAATAACATCGTTCCCTTCGGTCCGTATGCCATACCCGCCTCCGCTTACCGGAACAATATCGACCCAGCGCATGAGCAAGGCGGGAAGCTCGAACTCCGCCGTACACTGGTCGCCCGGCTTCACGGGAGTTCCGCACCAGATTCCTTTGCCTTCGCCAAAGTCTGTCCCAAAGTGTACTTCATCCTTTTTTAGACCCTTACCCGTAATCTCAATATTCATCGCTCTGCCCCGTCTGCTTAAGTTTACTGCATATTATACACGCTGCCAGCCCGGTTACGCGATCAAGTATACTTCCGGGCGGCGGCACAGAGCAAACAGGGGAAGCTCCAAGCGCCCTTCGGCTCTCGAAACTTCCCCTGCTCAGCGAGAAAATAATGTTAATTTATGGCATGAATCCTTTATGGCCTTAAGTTCACACAAACAGCTTCAGACCCGCAATCCGCTTCACCGCTTCTGCCAGCCGGTCTTCGCTGCTCACCAGCCCTACCCGCACATAACCTTCGCCATAGGCTCCAAAACCAATGCCGGGAGCGACGACCACCTTCGCCTCATCCAGCAGCAAATCGGCGAAGCTCTGTGAGGTGTAGCCTTCGGGAACCGGCAGCCAGGCGAAAAAGGACCCGCCCGGAGCTTCAACCTTCCAGCCAAGCTCGCGCAAACCGCCGATCAGGATATTCCGCCGCGCTTCATAGCGGGCCACATTCTCCTGAACGCAGGTCTGCGGACCCGACAAGGCCGTAGCCGCCGCTTTCTGCACCGCACCGAACAGGCTGACATACATGTGATCCTGGAGCAGGTTCAAGCTCTCGATTACACTGGGGTTCCCTACGGCAAAAGCCACACGCCAGCCGGCCATGTTATAGGTTTTGGACAAGGTGTAAATTTCAATCCCCGTGTCCTTCGCCCCCGGTGTCTGAAGATAGCTCAGCGGCTGCCGGCCTTCATAGCCGATTGCGGCATACGCGAAGTCATGCACCACGCAAATGCCGTGTTCCTCCGCGAACTGCACCGTCTTACGAAAGAACTCCTCCGTCGCCACTGCACCTGTGGGGTTGTTCGGATAATTCAAGAACATCAGCTTGGCGGCTGCCGCGGCTTCAGGGCGTATGCTCCCGTAATCGGGCAGGAAGCCGTTCGCCGCAGTCAGCGGCATCCTCTCCATGACCGCCCGGGCCAGCTCAATGCCCGACCAGTAATCGGGATACCCCGGGTCAGGCACAAGCGCCGTATCTCCGGGGTTCAGCAGGCATTGCACCACTTCTACCAGTCCGGTTTTGCCGCCGAACAGAATGGCAACTTCACGTTCCGGCTCCAGCACCACGCCATACTCCCGCTCGTAGAACCCGGCCACGGCTTCCTTCAGATAGCTGTGACCGCGAAACGGAGGGTATTTATGATTCAGAGGGTTCGCCGCCGCCGCTTGCAGCGCCTCGACAATGTGATCCGGGGTGGGCATATCGGGATTGCCCTGGCCCAGATTAATCACATCATGCCCCGCTGCCGAGGCAAGGGCCGCTCTCCCGACAAGCGCAGCAAAAAACTGCTTGGGCAACGATTGGAGCATTGTAGAAGGCTCGAAAATGTTCACTGGCAGGAGTCACCCTCTCCGGCATTAATTATTTACTGAGCAGTTCGCCGTTAAAGGCCTTAACGTCGAGCGGAGCCGTTAGGAACTCGCCTGCTTTTGCCGCAAAGCCGGTAAAATGGGCGCTTGAATTGTGGCTGGATACAGCCTCCATATCGCGCCAGGTTTCTACCATGATATAGGAATTCTCCTGTTCAGCATGCTTGTACAGCTCGTAAGAAATATTGCCTTCTTCCTTATGGGTAGCAGCAAGCAGCGTCTTGGCTTCAGCCAAAAACTGCTCCTCGCGGGCAGGATTAACTTGCATTAAGGCATGAATAATGATCATGGACAGTTCCTCCTAAAGTATGGTTGGCATGCTACGGAAGCATACGCTTAGTTTATTAGTTTATTTCCACTGTGCAATGGCATCAATCGGCAGGCGTACAGAAGCATAACCTTCATCTGCGGCTTTACCGATGGAGATCAGCATTACAGGAATATAACGGTCCTTGTCCATGCCGAAGATTTCGGCAATCTTGTCTTTCTCGAAGCCGCCGATAGCGTTGGTATCGTAGCCGTGGGCACGGGCGGCCAGCATCAACTGCATGGAGACAAGACCTCCGTCGATCATAATGGTTTCTCTGTTCACATCAGCGGGCAGAACCGAGAAATGGGCAGTCAGGGCCGCAAGCTGTCTTTCTTTTACCTCAGCAGGCATCAGTCCGCGTTTAACAGCCGTACCATAAATTTCTTCGGCATTATCGAAGTTGTTCATATCCCCGAACACGGCAATCATCGCTGCGGAGGTCTCTACCTGCAGTTGGTTGAATTTGGCGATAGGCGCCAGCTTGGCTTTGGCTTCCGGGCTTTCAATCACCAGGAACCGCCAAGGCTGCATGTTCACCGAGGAAGGGGCCAGCGTAGCTTCAGTAAGAATCTCGGTCATTTCCTCTTTGCTGATTTTGACGGATGTGTCATATTTGCGGATGGAACGGCGGCCTGTGATAATACTTGTGAAATCATTGGTTTTGGTAGTGTTCATTGTACAATAAACTCCTTTATAGTTGGATTATAGTTTATAGCTACAGCAGATTAATATTGTGCTGCAGCCGGGCAAGCATATCTGCGAGCGTAATGCGCTCCTGTTCATTGAAGCCGCTAAGCAAGCTGCTGATGAACCGGCTTTTCTCTTCCCGGTAAGACCGAATTTTCTCCCGGCCCTGCCCGGTCAGCGTAACAAGAGTAACTCTGTTGTCGGCAGGATTGTTGCGGCGGGAGATCATGCCGCTATCCTCCAGACTTTTGAGGTGGCGGGTGACGGCTGCCGCGTCGATGTCAACCTGCTTTTGCAGCGAAATCTGGCTGATCTCGTCAACCTGAAACAGCTCATGGAGCAGACGGAGGCGTGTGGGACTTATGCCGGCACAGCGCTCGAATTTCGGAGTGACCGCTTTGTTCAGCCCCTGCAGCAGTTCAAAGACACGTTCTTCCTCAGGCAGATGTCCAGTCAAAATTAACCCCCTAACGCAAATATATTGTGCAAAATCTTTTTAACATTCATCAGTTTACACCTACATCATTGACCCGTCAACTATTATTATTACGTACTTGATTTTCTTGCTTACAGAGCCGCTTGCCCATACAATCTATATAAGTTGAACTAAAGAAAATATATAAAGGGTAGGCGTGCGGAGGGGAAGTTTGGAACTGTAGGAGCGAAAACGACCGCCTTTGTCTTCAAATTTCATCCGGTAAGAGCGGTAACAATCAAGAAATTTGAAGACAACAGCGGCCGGAAGTCCAAACATTCCCCGCAGTTACGACCAGACCCCATTATGAAAATCTAAAGTTCAACTTATATAAGTACAGTTTTCTTATATAAGGAGGCCCGTCCATGAAAATATCCCTGATCCAGCTCGATATAGCATTCGGCAATCCCCAGGCGAATTATGCTTCGGCGGAACGCCAAATTCGGACGGCGGCGGCGGACGGCGCGGAGGTTGTGATCCTTCCCGAGCTGTGGACCACCGGGTATGATTTGACCCGGCTGACGGAGATTGCCGATCCTGAAGGGAACACGGCAAAGACTCTGCTGTCCGGCCTTGCCCGGGAGCTGGGAATCCACATCGTGGGCGGCTCTGTCGCGAGCAAGCAGGACAACGGCACTACCAACAGCATGTACATCTTCAACCGCAGCGGAGAACTGGCCGGAGAGTACAGCAAGCTGCACCTGTTCCGGCTGATGGATGAGCATCTGTACCTGCAACCCGGAGCCGCCAAAGGGCTTTTCACTCTGGACGGGGCATTATGTGCCGGATTGATCTGCTACGATATCCGCTTTCCCGAATGGGTCCGCGCCCACACTGCGCTTGGAGCCGAAATTCTGTTCATCAGCGCAGAATGGCCGCTGCCGCGCTTGTCCCACTGGCGGGCGCTGCTGATCAGCCGGGCAATCGAGAACCAATGTTATGTCGTGGCCTGCAACCGTGCGGGCAATGACCCGGCGAACACCTTCGCCGGACACTCGATGATTATTGATCCTTGGGGCGAAATCGTCTGTGAAGCGTCTGAAGGCGAGGAAATGGTCAGCGGCGTTATCCATCTGTCCAAAGTGCGGGAGGTGCGTCAGCAGATCCCTATCTTCGCTGACCGGAGGCCGGAGTTGTACCGGTAGCTGTTGAAGAAGGTGCATATACATCATTAGACCTTGGAGTAACCGGCCTGGCGCAACTCAACAACGGTAATTTTGCCGTTGTTTCTGAGCAAACCAACCAAGCGCGCCTCAACAACGGCATTTCTGCCGTTGTTTCTGAGCAAACCGACCGAGCGCGCTTCAATAACGGCATTTCTGCCGTTGTTTCTGAGCAAGCCGACCGAGCGCGCTTCAATAACCGCATTTCTGCCGTTGTTTCTGAGCAAACCGACCGAGTGCGCCTAAACAACGGCATTTCTGCCGTTGTTAGGTTAAAAAACCCAAGCCGCTTATCTCCTACTTTATGCGCATCTTATCCACAGCCGCCGGGAAATCACCAGACCGAAAAAAGGCGCCGCACCTGCTGAAACCAGCAGAATTGCAGCGCCTTTCGCCTTGCCTGTCTTACTCCGTTTCACCCGGATTGAACTTCCCGGGCCGGTGTCCGGTGCACCGCCCCCGGCAGGGCTAGCGGGCGTACCGCTCCCGCAGCACCGACGCGGCCTCCAGTACGCGCGGATCGCCGTACTGGAGATCATAGCCCGCCGCCTGCCGCAGCAGGGCGGCGGGCTGGAGGCTGACGCCGCGCCGGGTCAGCGCCTGGCGGAACCCTTCGGCGAACACCGCCGCCGAAGCCGGGCCGCCAAGCTCTTCGAGCGCGGCCAGAGTCTCCGGGCTGACGCGCGGATACGTCAGCGAACCCTCCCCGCCCGCGGCAATCCCGTAGAAGCCGCGGATCAATTCTCCGCGCTCCCGTCCGGAGCCGGAGACGATCACGAACGCGTGCACAAAGTACGCGTTGCTCTGGCGCCGCTGGGCGATGCCGCAGAACTTGCGGCCGCCGATGGCGAGATCGAAGTCGCCGGGGCAATACGAGCCGGCGACTTCGCCCGCCCTGATCTGCGAAGCTGCCTGCGGATGGCTCACGGCGACGGCTTCGGTGATGAGCGAAGCCAGCAGCCGGAAATCATCGTGGAAGTCCAGCTTGCCCGCAGGCTTCGGGAGAAGCAGCGACACGTTGACGACCCCGGCATCCAGCGGCACCGCAGCGCCGCCGGAATGCCGGACCGCCGTGCGGAAGCCCTGCCGTTCCAGCTCCGCCATCGCCTCACCCGCCCGGGGCAGCCTGCTGTCCCGCAGGCCCAGCGCCACACCGCCGGGATGGCTCCACAAATGCACTGAAGGAGGCGCCTCGCCCGCTCCGATATCGCGGCACAGCGTTTCCTCAAAAGCGAACGGAAGCAGCATGTCTCCGGCAATTTCCGTAGCTGTCACCGTCCCGCTGTCACCCGTTGCTGCCGTACCTCCGCAAGCTCTGTCAGCCTGCGGTTTATCCGTTTCATTTAAGTGTTCAAAAAGCGCCATAACCGCAGGCAGGCCGCCCTCCGCCGCCTGCTCCCGCTTGTCCGCTGGTCCGCTGCTCATAAATATAACCTCCAAGTCTCCACTATCTACCCGCTCTCCAGTAAAATTCTATGATTCGGGCAATACTCTCATTGTAACCGATCGCTGCCCGCTCGCGAAGCGGGACGGTGAATCAGACATTTGAAATAGCCGCGGGATACCGTTATTCTTAGGGTATAAGAAGAGGATTCATTTGGACAAGCTTTGCGCTGAAGCTCATGCTTACACAACCTACAAGAGTGGAGTGATGCCGCATGACTACCCTGCAACTAGCCAAGGAAAGGCAAATCAGCAAGACCAGACAATGGGAGCAGGCGCTGACCAGGCTGTACACTGACTATCAGAAATACTGCAAGAAAGTGCTGCGGGATTTTGACAGTGAGGACGTCCATCAGGCGAGGGTGAACAGCCGCAAGCTGCTGACGCTGCTGTCCATTCTCGATCCCGGCCACTCCGTCACAGATAAGCTGTACGGTACACTCAAGCAGGCGCAGAAGAGACTCGGCAAGGTCAGAGACGCGGATGTGCTGATCGAAGCCTTCAAAGACAAACGCAAGCAGGCGAAACACGCTGGCGCAAGTGAAACCGCTGAGCTGCTGAAGGCAGTGATTGAGCAACAGAAGGGTGAGCGGAAGACGTACCGCAAGAAGCTGGCAGACAAGCTGCCCAAGCTTACCGGCAAGAGTCTGAACAGACAATGGGAGGTTTTCTTAAGCGGAGAACTGGAGCAGCTTGCTGCCAAAAGAGATGCGAATGTCGTCATGCGCGAGCTTGAAGTCGCCTTTGAGCAGAAGAAAAAGACCTGCAGGACCCTGTTCAAAGGTCCCGAGGCCGAATCCGCCGCTGCCTTCGACGCGCTGCATAAGCTGCGTATTGCCGCCAAGGAGCTTCGTTATACTGCCAATGCCGCGGCCTTTGCACTTAACCAGAAGTTCCATGCCGACGAAGAAATCTACAAGGACATTCAGGAACAGCTCGGCAGCATTAATGATAGACGCATATGGCTGGAAGTGCTCGGGGCCTCTTCACCTGATAAACTGGGTGTTAGCAGAAGGGTGTGGGATGAATTCACAGACAGTCTCAGAGCTGAAGTATTGGAAGCGCTGCAACATAATGAGGTAATTCCTTTCACCGAGCAGCCGAAGCCGTCCCATCACTCCTAATATGCCCTGTGAAAAAGGCAGGAGGCGGATGATATCCCCCTCCTGCCTTTTTCAGTTGCCCGTTACTGCGGCAGACAATCTGTTCAGCACACCCTGGTAGACCGATTTCGGACGCAAGCCAATCAGCTTCTCCATCGGCTGGCCCCCGCTGTACACAACCACAGTGGGCAGGCCCATCACTCCGGCTTCGGCCGCCAGCTCCGGCAGCTCATCGCAGTTCACCTTCAGTATGGTAACGTCCCTTCCATACTCCTCGTCCAACTCCTCCAGAATAGGCAGCAGCGTTCGGCATGGCGCACACCACGGCGCACCGTAATCGACCAGCACCGTTCCTCCCTCGCCCAGCTTCGAGCGCAGCGTAGCTGCATGCTCCGCATTTATTATCGCCATCACGGTTACCTCCTAATGTATGTGTACACATTATGTTTATTCTGATTCGATCTGCTCCTGCTGTATAGAAGCGATCCGCTGCTGAAGATTCAGCTTGATCTGGTTCAACTGTACGAGCTGGCGCTCGATATCCTCCAGCTTGCTGAGGTAGAGCGGCATCACCTCCGCACAGAAGGCCTCTTTGTTCTTCAGCACGCAATTCAAGAAGCCGGCGATCTCCTAAGTCGACAAGCCCAGATTCAAATAAAGCTTGATTGTCTCCACCGTCTCCACGGCCAGCGGCGAATACTCGCGGTATCCGTTGGCCTGCCGGAGCGGGGCGATCAGCCCCTGACGCTCATAATATCGCAAAGAACGGACGCTGACGCCCGTCTTGGCTGCAAGCTCACCTATCTTCATGGCATTCTCCCCGGGGTTCATGAGAAATGGTCTGCCCTTAGTATAAACCCTGACACCAGTGTGAGGGTCAAGGCTTTTCTGCGGCGCTCCGCAATCTTAGGGCATAAACGGCCTTTTCACCAGTCTGTTCCTAAGTTCGGAAATATTTTTTTAACATCTGGCTGGTATAATCATGTTATTTCCCTGTGAAAGGATGTTTCTATGCTTAATATACTTGTTGTGGAAGACGACATTAAGCTCAATCAAATTTTCTGTACCTATCTGTGCAACAACGGCTATGACGCGAAAGGCTGCTTGAACCCGCGCGAGGCCTATGATTTGATGTATAACACGCTGTATGACCTCATTATCTCGGATGTCATGATGCCGGAGATCGACGGCTTTGAATTCGCGGAGACGGTAAGGGCGATCAACAAGACGATTCCAATTCTGTTCGTTACGGCCCGTGACGATATCTCCTCGAAGCAAAAAGGGTTCCGGGCGGGAATTGACGATTACATGGTTAAGCCGGTCAATATGGACGAAATGGTACTGCGTGTCGGTGCCCTGCTGCGGCGGGCGAATATCGCCCATGAACGGAGACTGACGGTAGGCGGTCTTGTGATGGACGGCGACGAAATGACCGCAACCCTGAACGGCAGTGACATACCGGTGACGGTGCGGGAATTCAACATTCTCTACAAGATGCTCTCCTATCCCAAGCATACCTATTCCAGAGCGCAGCTTATGGACGAATTCTGGGGCCTTGACAGCGAGACCAGCCTGCGCGCCGTGGATGTGTACATTGCCAAGCTGCGGGATAAGTTCTCGGCCTGTGAGGATTTCAAGATCGTGACAGTGCATGGGCTTGGTTACAAGGCAGTGCTGCAATGAGCAAACTGGAACGAAAAAAAACTCAAATGAGATCGAAACGCTTCTCCTGGAAAGAATTTATGTGGATTTATATTGTCCTGTCCGTGCTGACCGCAGGGCAGGCGATGATCTACGAAGCCTATGTTCCGGCCAGAAGCGTCCCGACTCCGTATATCTTTGGCATGTTGGGGTACTGGACGATTGTCACCGCGATCTTCTGTCTCATTACCGCACGGCAAAAGTACAAAACCTTCGATAAACCGATGCAAAAGCTCAGCGAGGCGGCGAAGCAGGTGGCGGAAGGCGATTTCTCCGTCTATCTGGAGCCGATGCACAGAGCCGACAAGCGGGATTATGTGGATGTGATGTTCGACGACTTCAACAAGATGGTAGAGGAGCTGGGGAGCATCGAGACGCTGAAGAATGATTTTATCTCCAATGTGTCCCATGAGATCAAAACGCCGCTGTCCGTCATCCAGAGCTACGCAGTAGCGCTGCAAAAGGATGATCTGCAGCCGAAGCTCCGCAAGGATTATACCGACACCATCATCTCCGCCTCGCAAAAATTGACGACCCTGGTGAGCAACATTCTGAAGCTAAGTAAACTGGAGAATCAGGAAATTCAACGCGCCTCCGAGCCTTATGATGTGTGCAGGCAATTGTGCGACTGTGCGCTTTCTTTCGAGAATTTATGGGAGGAAAAGAATATCGAGTTTGTGGCGGACCTTGAGGACCGCGCCGTCATCTATGCCGAGGAGAGTTTGCTGGAGATTATCTGGCACAATCTCTTTTCCAATGCGCTGAAATTCACCCCTCCCGGCGGGAAAATCACATTAACACAGACTTCGGACGAAGACTCGATCACGGTCATGGTATCGGACACCGGCTGCGGCATGGACGATGAGACGCTGAAGCATATATTCGACAAATTCTATCAAGGCGATACCTCCCATTCCGGAGAGGGAAACGGCCTGGGGCTTGCGCTTTGCCTGCGGGTCATTGAGCTGGTGGACGGCGCCATTTCTGTGACAAGCGAGCCGGACAAGGGTACGGCATTTACTGTCAAACTGAAATCTGGCATATAAGTAAGAGCAGTCTGAATGCGGCACAGCCGGAATCGGACTGCTTTTTCTTTTTAAAGCTTCTATTAACATTTTTCTAACATTTTGCAAGCAATTCATAAATAACATCAGGGTACTATGGGTGACGTCAATGATTCCCGCATAGGGTTCATTTGATAAATATCAACCTGAAGGAGATAAGGTCATTATGGGTGAAATTACGAAGAACGAAGCAAATTTTATAGGCTACGAGTACAAGGACGTTACGGTAAAACGCACTATGGAGGCGGTGTACGCCGACGGCTATCGCAATTTCGGCTGGTCGCTGGAGGGAACCTCCCCCCCTATTCAGAGCGTTGGCTCCATCACTATGAAATTCAAACGCGACCGCAAAATCCGCAATAAAACCGAGCTGACCCGACTTCAGCGCCAATTCGACGCCTGTGTGTCCGAAATTGATATGCTGGAACGCTCCAAGGGCCTGCTCTCCTCGGCTGTTGCCTACCTTATCGGTGTTGCCGGAACGGCATTTATGGCCGGCTCTGTGTTTGCATATCTGGATGACAGGCTTGCGCTGTCCATCATTCTGGCTGTCCCCGGCTTCGCCGGCTGGGTCCTCCCTTATTTCACCTACTGCAGCATCCGCAGGAAAAAGACCTCCAGGGTGTCGCCTCTGATTGATCAGAAATATGACGAAATCTACGAGGTGTGTGAGAAGGCCAACGGCCTGCTGACCCGTTAACCTTGCCCGCATCAGGAGAGCGCATGTGAGAAAGGAGAGCTATCTATCAAAGATTTACTTGGCCGATACCTGGCAGATTATCAAGACCGGGCAGCCATAACAAACGCAGCTTCACTTACAATCAACGCCCTGATCGGCATCGGCAAGCTGATCCTTGGGATGTATCTCCTTTCCGGCTGTCTCATGACCAATGCGGCGTATTACCTGATTCTCTGCGCCGCAAGAGGGTACGCGCTTTATAAATATACCAGAGCCAAAAGCCTACAAGATTCCAAGCCGAGAAATACGCTGGAATTTGCCGTCTATCAACGAAGCGGCATCTTCCTTTGTCTACTGGGAATCTCTTATCTGCTGGTCTGCCTGAGAATGTATTTTTACGGAGACGCTATCGTTTTCCAAGGAAATATCGTTTTTCTGGTAGCAACCGTCGCTTTCACCAAGCTCAGTATTGCCATCTACGGAACCTTGACTAACCGGCATCTCAAAGGCCCTATTGTGTCCGCCCTCAAAATGATCAGCTTTACAGACGCGATGGTTTCCATTGTGGTGACTCAATATACCTTGATTATGCTGGAAGACGATTCTAGCCATGCCATAAGTTCGAGCGCCTTGCTGGGAATGGGCTGCAGCGTTGTATTTTTCCTTATGGGGATTTACATGCTGCTCAAAAAGAAGAAGTAGGCTACCTCATCCTCAAAGAATACTTCAAGCACGGCTAGCCTGGCTCAAGCTTGTCCCGGCTTTGTCTCGACCAGCTCCTGCAGGCTGATGCTTGAATTGTTAATGCTGCCGATGGATTCATAGATGACATCAATATTTCTTTCCTGCTCATGTGTCGTTGCCAGCATCTCTTCCGTCGCTGCCGCATGCTTCTGGGAAATACCCGTGATAAGCTCCACCTGGTCACGCACCTGCGTAAAAATCAGACTGATATGATCCGTCATATCCAGTTCGCTGGCAATATACCGGTCGACACGCTGGAAGATCGTGCTGATGTCGCCGAAGCTCTCAAGCACCTGCCTGGTAATTGCTTCCCCTTCTTTTACCGCCTCGCTGCCGTTATTCGATTTTTCGACCACAAGCCGCGTTCTTGTCTTGATATTCTGAATAATCCCGTCAATTTGTTTGACCGTATTCAAGCATTGCCGGGCCAGCTTCTGAATTTCGCTGGCCACCACCGCAAACCCTGCTCCGGCTTCTCCTGCCCTTGCGGCTTCTATGCTGGCGTTCAAGGCGAGCAGATGCGTCTGGTCGGAAATCTGGTTGATTGCCGCCAGAAAGGTATTTACATCATCCATGCTATGGTTAAGCGCTTCGACAGTGGTCATGGAATCCGTTACCGCCGAGTTGATGATCTCCATTTGTTTGCCCATTTGCCGGATTCTCTCCGAGCTGTGGCGGACAATTTGACCGGTCGTCTCCGAGGTTTCGGCCAGGCTGTGGGACAGCTCATTGATTTGGGCCATCTTCCCGTCGGTCTCATTCATCTTGTCGTTAATTTCGGCAATGCTCTCCGACTGATCCACAATCCCTGACGCCACTTCCCGGATATTCGCCGTTATGGCATCGCTGATATTTTTGAGCACCCCGATATCATTGTTGCAATTGGCGATATCGGTATTCAGCGCGGACGTACTGCCGTGAATAACGCTGACCATTTTATCCATTGCCCCGAGCAGTTCCTTGGCCTCCGCTTCTTTGCGGACGGATAATTCGATCAAATCCGCGCTTCGTTTACATACGAAATATAAGGCCACGATAGTCAGCTCAATGAACCCTATAGTCGAGTAAAAGTTCGTATCGAATTGCTTATGGTTAGAGTAGTAGATCACAATATAGGCAACGTTGTACATTGCGCCAAAACCGTAGAGCAACCCTTTGTTCAAGTACAGGGAAACGATGCAGAGCATAGTGATGATCAGCATTCCCGCGATAGGCAATTCTATGTACGGCACTGTAGAGGTCAAGGTGGCGAGCACGATAAAGACCATACCCCGAATCTGATGTTTCTTCACATAAATGAACCAGGTGGCGAGCAGCAGCTCCAGCAACAGGGAGAAGACCACCTCGGCCCTAACCTCTCCCGTAATAAAACCGTAGACAAATCCGATAAAAGTGAGCCAAAGAATTGTTGCGACAATCTTGTTAACCTTTTGTGCGTTTGTCTTCATAAAGCTTTCATTCATTGCACATTCCCCCCAGCGGCCTGTTAGTTTCCTCTTCCAATCTGCAAGTCTCATTGCTGCTCTATTATCTTTTACAGTTGTTTAAGAATTGTTAAAGCTTCCCGGACAACGGAAAGTCTCCTCTTACAATTAACATTTCGTTAACAAGAGAAACACAAGTCAGCAACATTTCTAAGGCAAATTAGATCCAGCAGCTAATAGATCAGAACAATTGAGAGGATGGAGTGCAGTGAGTAAAACAACAGCAATAAATCTCAGTTCCATAAGAAAAGGACCGATCGTGTTCATCATGATACTGGGCGCTTTTCTTGCGACGCTGAATCAGACGGTAATGAGTGTTGCGTTGCCGGAGCTAATGGGGGATTTCAATATTTCGGCATCGACTGCCCAGTGGCTTACAACGGGCTATATGCTGGTCAATGGTGTGCTGATTCCGATCACAGCCTATCTGATGAACCGGTTCAGCACACGGCAGTTATTTCAGACTTCGATGATCATTTTCTTAATGGGTACCCTCCTCTCCGCTGTGGCGGGCAGCTTCCATGTTCTGCTCGGCGGACGCTTGATTCAGGCAGTCGGTGCAGGGATTATCATGCCGCTGCTGACCAATGTAATCCTGACCCTCTTCCCTCCCGAAAAAAGAGGGGCGGCTATGGGTACGGTCGGATTGGCCGTTATATTCGCCCCTGCGGTGGGACCCACGCTCGCCGGATACGTCCTGGAGCATTACAACTGGCAGACGATGTTCTATGGCATGCTTCCAGTCACAGCCCTTGTAATCATCAGCGGATTTATCTTCCTGAAGAATGTTACCGAACGCTCACGTCCCAAAATTGATGTAGTCAGCGTGATTCTGTCTACCATCGGCTTCGGCGCTTTGCTGTACGGCTTCAGCCGGGCCGGTGTGGACGGCTGGTCCAGCGCGGTAGTGCTCTGGTCGCTTGGCGCAGGCGTGGTTATGCTGACCGCATTTACCTGGAAACAATTGATTTCCCACAATCCGCTCCTTGACCTGCGGGCCTTCAAGTACAGCATGTTCTCCCTGACCACCGTCATCAACGTCGCCGTTACGATTGTTATGTATGCGGATATGATCCTGCTCCCCCTGTACCTTCAGAACGCCCGCGGCTATACGGCGATGGAATCCGGCCTGCTGCTGCTCCCCGGCTCGTTCGTCATGGGATTCCTGATGCCAATTACCGGCAAGCTGTTCGACAAGTTCGGAGCCAAGTGGCTGTCCATTCTCGGCTTGCTGATTATGATTGCAACAACCTTCAGCTTCACCAATCTGACCGATTCAACCGGTTATCTCTATCTCGTTCTCATGTCCACCGGCCGCCGGATCGGGATGGCTATGATCCTCATGCCGGTACAGACCGCAGGCTTGAACCAGTTGCCGTCCAAGCTGAACGCCCACGGCACAGCCATCTCCAATACCGTTAAGCAAGTAGCCGGCGCGGTAGGCACTTCACTGCTGGTATCCGTTATGACGAACCGGACTGCCGCCCACATGACGAGTCTGGCAGCCGCCAATACTGCGGGCAGCGCAACGAAGGAGCATCTGATCATGGAGGCTTCCATCCAGGGTATCAATGATGCCTATCTCGTAATCATCGGCATCAGCATTGCCGGACTGCTGCTCTCCCTGTTCATCAAGAACACCCGGCAGGATAGCAGCGAGAAGCAGCCGGAAATGCAGTCGGCGGCAAAGGTACAAAAGATCAAAACCAACGAAGCCTAAAAATTCGGGTTGAATAGCCGTCGTGCCTTTCCCCCCAGGCTCAGCCGCCCAATGCGCGCACAAAAAATCCAACCGCGGCCTCAGACTGCGGTTGGATTTTTGATGTCTTTTCAGATTAAAGCATGCTACCAGGGCCAGACATTTCCGTCAAGATCGAGATAAGCCGGCTCCTCGCCTATGTATTTTTTATGCTCCTGCACAATATTCATAATTTTGCGGGCGGACTCTTCCGGAGGTATCGGGGCCCCCTCATCCTTCTCGCCGCTCATATAGGATTGCAGCCAGCCGGGATGAAAGACCATGACCTGGCCCCCCATCACCCGCAGATGGTTGTGCAGGAGGGAGGATTGCATGTTGAGCGCTGCTTTGGACATGCAGTATCCGTACATGTTAATCCGCCGATTACGGCTGATGCTGCCGGCTTCGGAGGAGATATTCACAATAAGCTTCTGCTTGCTCTGAAGCAGCAGGCCCATTAGGGCGTTGCTGACCCGTAAAGCGCCGAGCGCATTTACATTATATAAATGGGCCAGCGAAGCGTCATCCATATCAACGAGTATCGTAGCATCATCCGCGCTTTGAATAATACCGGCATTGTTGATAATCAGATCCAAGTGGCCGGTGCTGCCGGCAATGCTGCGTGCCGCGCTTTTCACACTTTCGCTGCTGCCGATATCAAGGGGAATCAGCTTCAAGCGCTCCGGGTATTGTTCCTTCAGCGCTGCAAGCTCTCCCGGCTCCGCCATATATTTACCGGCAAAAACCGTATATTTATTCTCAAGGAGCCAGCGTACAAGGTAGAATCCGAGTCCACGGTCAGCACCGGTAACACATGCAATTCTTATCATGAAATGGACACCCCCTCTCCTGAGGTCTAAGTAACAAGTACCGTCGCGTTCCCTTCACCTTAGCATGGCCCCTATATTTTTACAATGTCCTGTACAGGACTGTATTTTCCCGGACAAGACTGCTTGATCTCCCTTTTGATTTAATTTTGAACTATGTTACAATCAGGAATATCATACTCAGGAAGGTGATTCAAGGTGTCCATTCAACAAATCCATACTCTGGATGAACTGCATCAATATGTGGAACAGCCAGGTAAGAAGCTGCTCTTCAAACATAGCACTACCTGCCCGATCAGCGCCAAAGCAAATGAGGAATTTCAAGCCTACGTTCAGGATTCCGGCACTCCGGCAGCCGTGGTTCATGTAATTGAGGACCGTCCGGTTTCCAACCAGATTGCTGAGGATTTCGGCATCAAGCATGAATCTCCGCAAATTTTCCTGCTGGAGGGCAGCGAAGTCCGCTGGAATACCTCCCACTGGAAAATCACCCAGAGCGCCATCAAGGAAGCTGTGAACCAATGAGCGGACAAGTTATCGTATACTCCACTGCGAACTGCAGTGACTGCAACCAGGTGAAGCAACTGCTGACAGAACAAGGCGTTTCTTTTGAGGTTAGGGATGTTATGACGAGCACAGCTTATCAGGAGGAAGTAGAGCAGCTTGGGTTCATGGGCGTTCCTGTTACTGTATCGGGAGAACACGCCGTCAAGGGCTTCAATCTGCCTGAGCTTAAAGTGCTGATCGAAGCAGCCGGAAAATAAAAGACTGATATACAAAAGGGAATCCGGCAGCAACCGGGGACCCTTTTTCTTTGTCATAATCCCCCGTCACATGGCTCCTTTCTCCCTAAAAATGAAAAACAGCGTGCGAGCGAGATAACGGGCCGATAAACGTCAACATATATGCTTTTAGCCAACTAATTTCACCCAATCCCCGCAATTCAATGAAAGCTTGCCGCTGCCCTCCCTTTTCCTTTTTTACAAGGACCTCCCCGAAGTAGTATGATTCGTTTTGAAAGTAATTCATGAAAAGTTACATGAACGCTGAATTCCTGCCACGCAGGAAACGGGGGAACCACCAGGCGATAAGCCTACTTGGGGTGAATCCTAAGCAGACCATTGATGTGCGGTCTCACAGGGTAGGGCGACTCTCACCGTCCGAATCCGACAGCTAACCTCGTAAGCGTAAAGAGAGAGATCCTGATCCGCCACGCTTTTGCGCCAGGCTTATTTAAGCCTGTATCGGAGCCGCAGCAGAGGTCCTCCTCTGCTGCGGTTTTTTGTTGTACCCGCATAAGCTGATTTGGAGGATACAATGGTGGAAGACTTATGGAATGCTGAGGAGGAAAGCTGAAATGGAGCAGCGCAGGCTGTCACGTATCGAGGTGTTTGTATTCAAGGCTCCTTGGCCCGCCTTTGGTGGCCTGGAAATATCGGGAAGCTCCCGCTGCGGCATTCTGAAGCTTACCTGCAAGGCAGGGTACAGCTTGGCCCAGGGCCTGCTGTGCGAAGACGATACGGAATTTGACTTGATGAAATGGAGCGGCTTCCTGCGCACCATCCGCCATTGCCGGCTGGATGAAGCCATAGAGATCGTCCGCTGCCTGAGCCCGGAATGGGAACAAACCCAGCAGGAGATGGTACAGACAGCCCTGCTAGATTTACAAGCGAAGCTGCAAGGAAAAGTACTGTCTGCCCACATCCAGACAGAATCGCGGCTTCATGTAGCTGCCGCGGGCAACGGCTCAAGTCCGGGGCGGATATATTATAAGCCTTCGGGAAGCCTGCTGCACCAGCGGAGCTGGCCAGAGCTGGACACGGCAGAGCTCATCGACAAATCCATCGCTTATTACTCGATATTATAGATTCATATTCAGAGAGGACCGTGAGATTATGCCTGACCCCTTATCGCATCAGCCGGCTTCCGCAGCCGGGTACGTGAAGTATGTTCAGAAATACAGCGGGAGCGTCCATACCCTCAGCAGCCTGCTGCTCGGACAGGGAACCGAAGCAGAGGAAGCTACAGCGAGGACCTTCGCAGTACTCTATGAGCCTTACCTGCAAAAGCGTTTAGACCCGCTTGCCCTCTCCCGGAACGCTTACCGTGAGTGCATCCAGCAATGCTCCCGGCTTACGCAAACCTACAAGCCCATCTATGCAAATATGCTGTCCTGGGAAAATCGGATTGTTCAGGCGCTCCGCTACGGCCTTCAACTTCCCCTGCCCGAGATCAGCGCCATTCTTCAGCGGAGTGTGCCTGACCTGAAGGCACAGCTCAGACAGGTGCGCGAACAGATGGCAGCGCAGAAGAACCTGCTGCCGAAATCCAGCTTAACCGCCGGATGAGGGAGCGTAAGCAGATGAACTAATGAGCCACTTGCGCCTTAACAACGGCATTTCTGCCGTTGTTTCTGAACAAACCAGCCTTCTGCGCCTCAACAACGGTATTTTTACCGCTGTTCCTGAACCAATCAGCCATTTGCGACTTAACAACAGCATTTCTGCCGCTGTTCCTGAACAAATCAGCCATTTGTGCCTTAACAACGGTATTTTTACCGCTGTTCCTGAACAAATCAGCCATTTGTGCCTTAACAACGGCACTTCTGCCGTTGTTAAAGTACAAATTCGTCTTTTCAAGATTTCACCTATTGACGAAAATCATAGTTTCCTTAACAGCAGTCAAAGAGCTGCGGCGGAATGCCGCAGCTCTCTTTATTTTGTCTCAGCGCTTACCCTTGCCGCCCTTAGTAAACCTCAGGAAGGCCATACAGCAGCCTAATAAACCTACACCCAGCAGTAACGTCTGCAGCGCACCAAGCCAGGTCGAGCCTTCCGGCCGGATCAGGCTGCTGACAATAATCAGCAGGATCGAAGCCGCTACGAGCAGAGGCGTTTGTCTTTTTTTCATGTACAGCACCACTCCTTACTTATAAGGTACACTATAAAAGAATATTCCACCAGACAAGCCGCAGAGGTAGAATTAATCTATAACAGGGACCACTCAGTCCCAGTAGTTAAATATCACTTCACCGATTGTTTTTGGATTCCAGTATTTAATCATTTTTTGTTCGGCTGTTCTTAAGGTTATAGTGGCTTCTTGGGTTAGTGTTTGATTCAGTAGTTCTTTATCTATTACTGTATAGTTCTCCGCAATTATTGATTTTACTGGTTCGGGCCCATCTATAAATTTGATTCCGCTAAAGTCCACTTCAGAAGCAAATGTCACGAAAGGATAAATAGTATGTAAGAGAATATAAAAGTCCATTTCTCTTGTACTTATTTGATAGGTGCAGAACGTTTTATAGTTTAATGGATGTTCCTTATAAACTATCTTTGCGTTTTCATTCCTAATTGCATGGAATAGATAAGCTTCAAATGTTTTGATTTTTTGTTGGCTCAATTCTTCTTCTGAAAAGCCGGTTACGCCCGGCTTCATTACTTCATCAATCCTCATTGGCACACCACCATCCACACTTTAACTATAAGTCAATATAATAAATCCCCTTTTTCTGCGCTGCAAGAATTTCATATATATTTGTGTTTTTCCATTCTGTATATTGATATATATGAGATTATTGATTTTTATTAAACTTTTCCCGGAAAGAGGTTGTTCGAGAAATGCTGGAGCCAAACACCGTCGCCCAATTAAAAGAAACATTGAGAGCAAGTATAAACAACCATGAAATCGCAGGGGCAAATCTTATGGTCATTAAGAACAGCCAAGAAGTTTTTTACCACGATGACGGTCTGGCTGATATTGAAACGGGACGCCCTATAGCAAGGGACTCAATTTTTCGTTTATATTCAATGACAAAACCTGTTACCGCCACTTCCATTATGATGTTGCTGGAACAAGGAGAAATTGACTTGTTTGATCCGGTCAGCAAATTTATTCCTTCTTTTAGAAACCAAATGGTTGTAAAAGAAGGCGAGTTAGTTCAAGCAAGCCGAGAGGTTACTATTCACGACTTGTTAAATATGACTTCCGGCTTACTGTATGATGGACCAGATTTGGCAGGCCAGCACTCTTATGCACTGTTTCAAGAATTGGACAGCCGACTGTTCAGCGTAAATCCAATGACCACTATGGAATTTGCCAGCCGGTTGGGACAAGGTCCATTATCGTTTGATCCAGGGACAAGCTGGCAATATGGTACATCTGCAGATGTACTCGGCGCAATAGTCGAAGCAGTTAGTGGAATGTCATATGGGGAATTTTTGAAAAAGAAATTATTTGATCCTTTGGACATGCATGACACAGGTTTTGGGTTGCCAGAAGAAAAGAGCGCGCGCTTAGCGAAAACCTATCAGGATGATGGTACAGGTGGCTTGAAGTTGTACTCAGGAAATCATCTTGGCATTAATCATCAAATGGATCGCACCCCAGCGTTCGAATCGGGAGGCGCAGGTTTAGCGTCAACTATTGATGATGCCGCCAAATTTACAACGATGTTAATGAATCAAGGTTCCTTGAATGGCGTTCAACTCTTAAAACCCAGAACTGTTGAATTTTTAACATCAGCCTCATTAACGACTAATCAGCAAAAAGAGTTCGCCAATTGGCATTCCTTATGCGGCCATAGCTACGGAAACCAAATGCGCTTTATGACTGATCCTGCTAAAGCCGGGTTCATAGGCAGCACTGGCGAATATGGTTGGGATGGCTGGTTAGGTGCTTATTTCACTAACAGTCCCCAAGAGGAGTTAACGATCCTATTTATGGTTCAGAAGAAGGATGCCGGCACCATGTCGATTACGCGTAAGTTACGCAATATCATCTTTAGCAGCTTAGAATAAAAAAATAAGACACGCACGATTGCTCGCGCGTGTCTCATTTTTCTTATTTCATTGATTTTGTTAGGATAACGCCATGCAATTTTTAGTGAATCTCTGGGTGACGTTGATTACACACGCTTTGATTTTTAAGGCGGGAAAACTCCTATATTACTGCTCTTTATCCCGGCCGAGTAACCCGCTGAGCGCCTCAGTCACGTTCATACCGGTAAGCGTCTGGGTCAATTCAGGAACCTGGGCCATGATTTTGGCAATATCGCCGGTAATTTTGTTCACGCCGGATGAAGCTCCATCCTGGGAAATCACTGTAATCTTATCAACCTTGGCCAGCGGGGAAGCAATTTTGTCAGCCAGATCTGGCAGAATCTTCAAGAATTCCACTGTAAGCGCCGCTTGTGTGAACTGTTTGTACGCTTCGGCTTTCTTCTCCAGCGCCACCGCTTCCGCCGCTCCAGCCAGTTGAACAATCTCCGCATTGGCTTTTCCCTTCGCCAGCTCTGCTTCCGCCGTTGCCAGCCCGCGTTTGGTCGTGGTGGCCGCCTCTGCTTCCGCCTCAAGAATCTGCCGCTGCTTGGCTGCTTCCGCTCTCATAATCGTAGCCTGGTTCTCCGCCTCGGCAGGCTTGATCACCGTTGCCTCCAGTTCCTTCTGTCTCAGCTCAACTTCGATTTCCCGGACGGTCCGGTTAGCTTCCGCTTCCATCTGCGTGATTTTGACCTGTTCGGTAACGAGCGACTGCTTAATTTTATTCTGCTGCAATTCGTATGCAAGATCGGCCTGCGCTTTCTTCACTTCCGTCTCCAGCTTAAAGTCCGCCTGCTTAATGTTCAGCTCCTTCTCGAACTGGGATTCCTTGGCGCGGGCCGCGGTTTCCGCTTCAATGGTAGCCTGATGCGCATCGGCTTTGGCAATGGAGGATTCTTTCACCGCCTCAGCCTGCTTGATCTGAATGTCGCGTTCCGCTTCTGCCTTGGCAATGCTGGCATCGCGGCGGATGCGCTCAATTTCCGGAACTCCCATATTGTCGATATACCCTTTATCGTCGGTAATTTTTTTAATGGTGAAGCTGACCACCTCAAGCCCCATCTTGTCGAGGTCCTCCGAGCACGTCTCCCGCATCTTACTGTTGATTTCGTCGGGTGTCTTTAGGATGGATTCCACCGATAATTGCCCGATCAAACCGCGCAAATGGCCTTCCACCGAATGCAGGATAATGGTCTCGCGGTCTTCCTCCGGCCGGTCGATAAACTGTTCGCTGGCAGTCAGAATCGCGGTAGGATCGCTTTTGATCTTAATCTGGGCCACTGCCTCCAGGTTGAGCTTGATGCCTTGCCGGGAAAACATCGCCTGCGCCGGGATGACATCAAAGCTCATCAGCATCATGGAGATGGTCTTATTGTTCTGGAAGCCGGGGATGACAAAGGTCCCGCCGCCCTGCACCACTCTTTTTCCGCCGAGACCATACACAATCATCGCTTGATTGGGCGGAACCTTCTTATAAGCGTTCACGATACTGAACAAAGCCAGCAGGATAACAACAACAATTGCCGCGATTAAATATAGAATAGCCATTCGCTTCAACACTCCCCGTTATTTATCATTGCTCAATGTCCCTCTCGAAGAGGGTTACCGTCGCCATTCCTTTATCCACCTTCAAAATAATCACTCTGTCGCCCTTAGCGAGCCGCTGGCCGGTTTCTGCCCGCACTCCAATGGAGCGCATCGTTCCATGCAGCACATATTTCATTTCCCCAACCGCTCCATCCACTGCAGAAATACTGATGTACCCGAGTTGCCCTACCTGCTCATAATCCAATTCATTCATGCTGCTGTCATACCGGGTCATCACCCGGGCCAGCACCCCATATATCAGACAGCCCAGCAGCAAAGCAACCACAGTGCAGATCAGCACCACTGCAAGCATATTCATTCCGCTGAACCGGGAAAGCACATAACCAGTGCCGCCCCAGACCGTGACAAACACCATCAGCGGGAGTATGGGTACAAAGCCCGGACCTCCAGCATCGCCGCCCCCCGCATGCAAATGACCCGTCAGGCCATGTCCATGAAATCCGCCGCTGAGAAGCAGCAATAGCCCTACCCAGAAGCACACGATATAAACAGTAACGATAACAATCCCTTCTTTCGAGCAATTCGGACAGTGCCTAAATACTCTAATTTTCGTTGTTATAAGCTCATGCACAGCAAAAAGACCACAGAAGCGGCAGGGCTCTCCGTGGTCGGTTAATTGATCATGGCGCTCATCCTCTCTCTTCGAGGCTTACGGGGTTAGCTGACGGATTCGGGCAGCGAGATTGCCCTACCTTGCAAGATGCGGCTTTTCAGCACGCACGAAGCAAGGATTCACCCCAGGTGAAGCGGCAGCTATCTGGGCACAAGCCGCATTCACCATTGGTTCCCCCGTTCCCACTACCTGGAATTCAGCCATTTGAGAACAGTTTCATTACATTCGGTTGTTGATTGAATCTTACGCCCGTGGCCGTTTAATGTAAAACGTAACGGATGGCAAAAGAAGCCAAAGATTGCCGTCCCTTCACGAATGAAGGCGCATTCTTTGGCTTCGCTCTTAAACGGCCGATGATTTGCTCACTTTTGCTCCGTTTCTCGCAAGATGTCCCATTCGCCCAAGATTCCGAAGATGCCGCCACCTATACAACAAGAAAAGGACTTCAGTTTAGATAGACCCTAAAAGGATATACTTTCAATTTTCTTTTAGAGCTTTGATTTCAGAAATAAGATTTTCCAGTTTATTTCCATTAGCGTCCCGTGAGAAGGTTCTCATTTCTTCACTTTGTCCCTCGAATGCTGATAGAACATAGTCCCCTTCTACTACATAATACGTACCATAACGGGTAAAAGAGTAGCTTCCTTTTTGCTCCTCCCCCACTCCATTTTTTATTGCGACAACAATTTTCATTCCCGGTTTGAGGTCTGGTTCTACTCCCTTGAACTCAGAGTTATAGATTAGGTTAATGGTACTTCCAACCTTTTCGCCTGTAACTACTTCATCTACATTAACTTGAAAAGAGGTAAACTCGGGCTTATATGGTTGTAGACCAGATTCTTTTAATTTCTCGGCTAAATCACCTTCCGGAGTTCCAGGTTCTGTAATTAAATCTACACTGAAATCGGGCATTTGCTGAACTACCTCAGCTATTATGACCGAGTCAGTATAATCCAACACCTCTTTAAATGTTAAATCTCTCAAATCAACATTTTTTGGCGAGCCGGTGGATAAAGGATACTCTTTACGAAGTTCCTTTATTTTCTCTGGCGAAAGACTTGCGGCCGCAAATTTATCTGATTCGGAAGAACGATCGGAACAACCCATTATGAATCCGAATACCATTATTGATGCAATGGTGGATGTTATTAGTTTTTTAATATTCATCTCAAACCTCCTTTAATATTCTTAATATCAAGCCCCGCGAACAAAGTCATCTCCTGATTGGAAGAGTCTACCCGGTTGTAACAGACTGAGCCGCTCTTATTTCTACTGGAAGTCATTTTTCCACAAGTGAACGGACTCCAGAGCCGTTATGGGCGGACATTCACCCCAAATATACCTGCCGGAGAGGCAATAAGCGCTTCACGGTCCGTTAGCTCGGCTAAATGTATCCCTTTTGGGAAAATAAGGGCCTTACGGTCCGAAAGGGACAGTGCGCACTTGCTGTGGAAAAAAAAGATAGAATCGAAGACACAGACAAGTTATTATATCTATCTATGTATACATTTTACATATAACAACAATCACAGGTTTTGAGTAGAGAACTACATATTTATGTGTGATTAGATATCACGAAAAGTAAAATCCCGCACCGAATTTACCGGCACGGGATTTCAACTTTAAAGATAATTATACATGTGGGTAATACGTAATGCTGTCACTAAAAGCTTAGGAAAAACACCTGATTTCTCTCATAAAATGACACTTTGAGTACAATGATTTAGCACTTTCCCGTAAATCAAGATATAAAAATGGCACTTTCTCATATTCTAAGCGGAAACTGTTACTTTAGTGATTTAACCCAAATCATGGCGTCATCCGATGAACTGATTGCCTCAATTACGAAAGTACAAACAGAATATTGCCCTAGCTTTAGTAGTGCCAAATTATATGAGTTGAATATTAATTCTTTAGAATTTTTAGACGGAAGCTTATTTAATCTACAAGCTTCAATAACTTCAAGTTTTTTATTACAGTACTGATATTCACCAAAATATGGAATTTCAGGAACACGGACATAATTCCATGAACTAGAGGTATAACCTTTTGCTTTCATCACAGAACAGAATGCGTTAGAACTAGTTGTTGCATTAGATTTAATCAGATCTTCAGCAATAATAGCCTCCTCTGCCCACATTGTAATTGGCGGATTGCTCTCAAACGGATGTTCTCCACGCGATATTCCACAATCAAACTTCACTGCAAGAGTAAGTTTTTTATAGCAATATTGTATAACTAATTCTTGAATCATCTTAGGTAATGGAAGATTCTCATTCACTTTTAAAACATCAAATTTATCAAAAAGCTCCTTTAGAATCTCAACTCTGTTTTCTCTCACAAGTCTTAACGTCCGTAAATTATCATTGAATTTAACTCTATCATGTCTTTGAAGTAAAAAGGTTTCTACAAAAGTCGAATGCTCTTCGACAGGCGTTGCTACATTGTAGGTACTTAGTATTGTTTTGATAAACTCAATTATTTCTTCTTGAGAATATTCAGGATTATTTAGTACCTCCGCAATATCTTTTTCAGCTAAAGTATGGGGATTTTCATGTAGCACTTTTTTTAATGTTACTGATAATTGTTCATTAAATTTCTGTTCTGCATAATTGACTCTTCTGTCATGGAAACTGCCCATAGGAATTACAGTTGCAGCTGGATTAAGCACCTCAATTGATGTACTTATAATTGATCCGCTACTCAATTTTGCCAAATCTTTCGAAAAATCGTGCATGGCTATTTGAGCGTGTTGTGTCATATCCTCATAATCTGTTTCATCTTCTACACTAGTTCCCATATTGTAGATAAACATTGTTTTTGAGCCAGCAAGAACAGGAAACATTTTATTTATTGAGTCAGTAAATTCACTCCCATTGTCCGATCTCATTACAAATATGTAAACATCTGCATCACTTACATCTTGTAATCCTTCAACATCTCCTGATACTCCAGGAGTATCTGTTACAATCAGTCCTTCATCGGTACTGCTCATTATGCTGATTGCGAGGTCACTTGCTTCTGTAGTAATTTCAATAAAATCTTCCTTCGGATCTAGTTCCTTCTTTTCTCCAGCTTTTTCATGATTTCTTGAATAATTGTTATGATTCTTAATGTTATCAAGAAATCTAATTACCCCATCTTCATCAAAATTTTCTTGTATTCCGTTAATTGTAGAATTAGGACTAATAAATCTGATGTGATTGCCTTGATCAGAGCAGTTTTTTTTCACAACAAGTCGTACATTAACTTTTGTGAAGTCACGTCCTTGCCCTACAAAATACTTGAAGAACAGTTGCTGATAACGAATGAACCGAGCGGTAATCCTGCTTTTCCCTAGTCTAGCCCTTCCGATAAGCACTATTTTTTTAAACACATTGTTCCCTCCTTTAGTTTCTAATAATTCAGAAGTAATATTTCCTCTTCTATCAAGCCACAAGTCTATCTCCCATGCATTAAATATAGGGCCTGACTTTAACTCCGCTACTGCTTTAGGAAAATCTGAGTACCTTTTTCTCCAATTCGTTACGGCGGCATTCGTTACATTTGCTATTTTTGCTATTTCGTACATGCCGACAAATTGGCCACTCATAATCCTCCACCCTCTCTTGTTAACAACGTTAATTAGGTTGTTTATTTTATAAACAGCTATTGTTTCGTATACATCATATCCCGTTTCATTAGTTAAAGCAAATACTTTGTTAGTGTAATTTTTTATAATAAAAAATAACCCTTCCCAAACAAATACATTCAAGAAGGGTTTCTTTCGTCACAGTTTTATGAGCAAAACATCAATTATCAACATATGTGGAATAGTTAGCTCATACTTTTCCATTACCATCATTTGTAATAAGCTTCAGCATATCATCTCTAAGGCGAAATTTTCAGGGCCCCCTTAAACAAGGGAGCCCTGAACTTTGTGGAAGACATAGAAATGAGTTTATCGCGGCGCAACATGGATTAGCAAGTGCACAATTCTCTGCCGTACGTAATTTCAAAATTCATCCGGTATATTCTATTGGAAACACAATTTTATCTATTGCAGTAACCAAACTATGTATAAAACTAACTGAGTCCAGAACATCGATATCATCAACTGGATATGGTTGTCCACTTATCGGTTCTAAGTCAGCTTCGTGAGCAATTTGATTTCGTCGATCAATAATTAGTTTTAATCTTCTTTTCACATCATCCTCTGTAGAGCCCAAATAATTAACTGATAATTTTTGCCACAGATGGTTTTCTTGGCATACAATTCGTAATGCGTCTTTAATTTTATCAGGTTGCTGAAAACTTTTATGACTATGCTTAGTTCGTATCTCATTATTGAACCACTCGTATGAGGAGGAAAATAGCGAGATTTGACTTGTAATATCATCACCATCGCCTGCTAATACTATAGCATTCCTCGTATCAACGATCATTGTCCTGAGTAAACTAACTGATACCTCATATGAATTAAAAAAAGCCGTTTCGGTTCTAACCCCATTCATAATCTCCAACATACCGATTCTAACAACCTCGTGTACGTACTGATCCAAAGCGCTAACAGTCAGGACAATTTCTGCCCTCAAGATATCATTGGCATCAAAACCGATTCCATTTGCATTTATAGATTCAAATATTTTGTGAATATTTAGAACCCTACTGTAGTTTCCAAGAAATTGATTGTATGCTTCACTCATGGGAAATCATCCTTATTATCTTTTCCGTCAATTGAAAATATAAATCCGTTAACTGCTCTCCTTGATCCGCATGGTTTCTAGTTAGAGCCCTAGAGTGTGGTATTTGTGCCAGTAAAAAATCATTAATATATGCATACTTTTCGTGAGGCAAAGTCATTTTTATTTTTTTTAAGCCTGTATAAAAGTCCTCGTTTAAATATTGTGTTAATTTGTTCAAAATATAAGAATTGTCTACGTAAGTTTTTGTTTGCGATATTATTAACCCTAAGAATTTAGGATTTTCGATAGGAAAAGGATATACTGAATCCTTGAAAATTTCTGCTGTTCTTATTCTTTCAGCTGAGTACACCCACTTTTTTAATACATGTTGTATAGAAGATATTGCACGGGTTGTTAATTCGTCTAAATTTGTAGGAATAATGAAATAATCACTCGTCATAATAATATTTTGATTAATCGATCCTAGATTAGGGCTTAAATCAATGAGGACTACATCGGCGTTAACTTGCTTTGCAGTTATTTCTATAAGATATCGAAAAGCACCGGGAATATTTTTAAGTGTCGGTAAAAATGAATTTTGAGCCATGGACAGAATGCTCTCGTACTCAAACAAATTGATATGACCTGGAAGCAAGAATAAATTTTTCTCAATTTTGATACAATCTACCGGCGTTACTGACCTCATTGATGACTGGAACGCAGGGGAGAGACCTCCGAAAATTGTATTACTTTCATCATTAAATACATTTTCTAAGCTTTCACCTTTTGAGCTTGTGAGCAAGTATGTAAGCGTACATTGTGGATCTGCATCTACAAGTAGTGTTCGTATTCCTCTAGTATTAAGCGAATAGGCAAGGTTAGTTACTGACGTTGTTTTCCCGACTCCACCTTTTTGGCTAAATAACGTGATAATATCCACAAAATCTTCCCCCTTTAATGAAGACCACTATAAAAACATTTCTGTTTACAGCAAACTCTAAAAATTTTGAGGATCAATAAATGAGTCATGTTTCTTATCTACATTAGTTACAATCAATGAAATTACCCTCAGTAATTATTCTTAATCCTCATCTTTAGTTTGACCAAATAATTAAATTTGTCACCAAATTTCCAACTAAATAACTTATCAGTTCAATTGTTATGCTGAGGTCTGGATTTCGACCTTAGGGCTCAGTCGATACTGAATATCTCATTCCACTTGCTCGATAAATCCTGTTTCCTCTTAATAGTTGCTTTTTTCATTCACATAAGAATTGATAAAACTTTCCAGGTGATTCAAAAGCAAACTTCTTTCCTCTTTCATTTCCCGGGCGCAAAGGAAAAGCACCCACACAAGTTATTTTTGAATTGCCGTAATACGCGCCAGAATAGCGAATCAATATTTGATAACTGCTCAGGACTAACATGTTCTATCGTTCGGTCGAGTTTGCTGTGCGTATCACCGATGATTGTCTCGACTGCTAGCAGCAGCGCATCCTTTGTCTAGTGATATATTAAATTGATGAAAAGTAAAGAGCCTCTTTTACGGTGGCTTGTGGATCATTTTTTCATCGGGGCGAAGTTAAACGATCGATTCTTCCGAAGCCAGGTTAGAAAATCTAAATTGGAGTATTTCTCCAACCCAGAGATGTGATCTTCAATGTTTACACCGCTACTCTCGGCTTTATATATTTCCTGTACGGTATCTTTTAACATGTCGTAGGGGATTTCATAATGGTTGTGATCTCTTTTTTCAAAAATAGATTTTACAATTGCTTGGATGCTGTCATTGTTCCAAGAAACCCACTCTTTAAATAATCGATCTTGGAGTATCTCTGAGGCTTTTAAGATATCAAAGGGGTCTGTGTGTGTCTTAGTTCTATCCCATTGTAAAATGAGCCGTATATTATAATCTTTATAATCACAGTACCGTTCCAATGCTCTTATCTGATCCTCTCGTAATTGGCTATCTACTGCGATTCCTCTATTTTTAAAAACAGTAATTCCTCTACTGTTGTCTTCATAATCCATCAGCTACACCTACTTTTCCTTTTACTTAAAGCGTTTCTCCACTATTCATCCGGACATCTCACTCTTTGTTGTCCCATTTACACTTCTACTAGTTATTGACGTAAACTCCGAAAACCCGCACTATTGGTTTAGATATCTATCTTGGTGACAAGTGTGAGACACGGAAGAATCAGTTACGCACGCAGCAACTTTTATACACGTAGGTACTTCCAACTATCATCTCAACCGAGATATAGATAATTTTAACATGATTAGAATGACACTACCAACTAGTTTAATGCCTTCCCGCTGCTTTTATAAAGAAGGTAAGCACAGGGTATACCCGATACCTTTCGAAACCGTTTAAGGGCTTTCTAAAAGAGATTCCACAAAAAAATTCGCCTCACTTATGATACGACTCAGAGTGATTGATATTCAACTAATCTGCTCGTTAATTGAATAAAGGCAGCCGATCGCTTATACTGACCGGCTGCCCTTTCGTATTTGAGCTAACGTTTCCCGTTAGCGCAATGCCAATCCCATTCCGAGTAATAGTTATTATTAGGCCCTGCTAGAGCCTCGCAAATGTAATGTAATCAATTTGGACAGGCTCATTTGATCTGTCCACCGTGAGATTACCCATATAAGAGGAACTGTGACTATAGACAAGATAAAGCGAAAAAAACCAGACAGATTAGGATCGCTTATAATGTAAGTTTTAATTATACAACCTTAAATGTTTCACTTAAAAAGTTTGGTATGGTATCTCTTTTATTTAGATCATAAGCTTCCTTGGCAACTTTTAAAGAATCAGCAAACGGACTATTTTTGACAGAAACGGATGTCGTTTTTGCTACATCTTTTAAGTTCGCATGGCTTAATATTTCTTGGTCGATTCCTTTATAAAAATAATAATTTTCAGAATAGCTAAAAATAATGTAGTTAATGACCTTCAATTTTTCTTCAAACGATAAATTTTTAAATTGTTTAAAGAACTTAGAATATCTATGTTCACCATTTTTACAAAACATCATTATTACGCTATGGTTTTTGAGTGGAAAGACACATATATGAACACTTTTTATTACGTAATCTCTTAAGTGATTATATATATCATTGATGGTACCCCCTTCAAGATCCGAGACTAAGGCGATATTATTCTGGAATGCGATTGGCACAACATAAGGAATGGATTCATAATATGATAAATAATAATTATTGTCCCATTTGGACTGACAAGCTTTTTTAGCATATTGGAGTTCATAAATATACTCATTTAGATCTGATGACCCAACAGCCTCCATGTGACTCATCATCTTATCGTTACCAAATTGCTTAGCCATATTCCTATATAATTGAATTTCGAATTGCCGTTTGCTAATACTTTTAAGGTTGTTTTTCATTGCTATTTGAGCAAGCATCTTGTCTGTTGGTCCTTGATAGTAAGCCTCAGGATTTTCATAATCACTGAAAACCGAATTATCACAATCACTGCAGATTATCTTAAAAGTACCAGCCTCACCTATTCCTTTATCTTTATCCAGCATAGGCATATCAACTAAATTGCCTGCATGATAGAATTTACCGGCAACAGATATGTTCTGAAGGCAAAACTGGGGTACCGAGTGTGAATTGCAGAAACTACTACATTTCTTCCTACAAATAAAGCACTCAGCATTTTTAGCATCAGCTCTACTTACCTTGAGAAAGCTCCCTATTCTTTTGTTGAATTCAACTTTCTTTTTATTAAAATCTTTTTTCTGATCTTCCGTTAACCCTAGCTTAAGTAAAGAAACATCATCCACCTTTAATCTCCTCCAAATTAAAGTGATTTCACACTTTTACCAAATCAGAGACTCTCTCTAGAAAGCTAGCAAAATGTGTTTTTATATACTAATCTAAGAATTCATTTATTAATTATATTAGGCTGCTACTTTATATCGTGTTTATATGCAGCATGCTAACAAAAATGCAACAACGGCATCCAGTATTTGGTTTTAGATATGTTTCCCTTACTCGGACAGCTGAAGTTAAACCTGTTACTACATTCACCGAACTAAAACTTTTTATCATCAGATGAGACTAGCGTAATCTGTCCGTTAGCTTAATGAAAATTATGCCATTCTAATACTTCATTTCTCAGAACATACATCCCTCCTGAGCTCCCCCTAATTCATTAGGTGCCCACTGGAGTTCGAACCTTAGCGGGATGAGACAGATACTTTAGATTACGCCAGTGCGACCAAAAAGAAATCAACCGTTTTCACTCTCTAGGTCTTTAAATGTGGCATTCAAATTATTTTTCTTCGAGTTTTAATAATACATCCTGTAATATTGAAATGAGATTTTTTCTTAGTATTAAATCTTGAATTAAGACTTCTTCTTTTACTTCCTGATATGCCCTACTCAGTACTGTCACTAGCATAAGGACTACCAATGATAGAAGAAATATACCAATAAAAATATAACCCTGAGCATTATACTTTATTACATCAGGACTTTTATATAGATAAGGAAGATATTGATTTATGTTTGGAACTGTCAATGTAAGCAGTATGCTTGGAGCGATCAAAGGTGCCAGTTTTCTATTTTTCACTTCTAATTCATATGAATCGATTAACTTTTCAATTTTCCATTTATAATGTAATCCATTGTCTAGCAAATATGTTTGAATTAATTCTATTTGAAGAAGATTAAATTGTTCTCCTCTCCAACCCTTTAAGGGAACCATAAGCTCAAGCTCATTCTCAAGAAATGTTCTCGCCGCTAAGTCTAATTTCCTTTTCCCCCAAACAAATAGAAATATAGAAAGTGGAAATAATAGAAGGGAGTAGTTAAAAAACACTTTATTCCAATGATAAGAAAATGATGCGCCAGCAACTAAGAATAAACAAAATACCATGAACCAAAAGAATAAATTAAACATTTTGTATTCTTTCTTAACATAAACAAAAACCAAGGCATACGCACGTACGTTGTCCTTGTAATAATCGAGCAACTTTCCCTTCACAGTTCGCACCTCATAGAAATAAAATAAGTAAAGTATATCATCTATTGAAATATAATCCATTCTCAGCATTATGTATGTGACGATAAATAGAATTCTCCTTTAAATAAAAAAAGCCCCAAATTGGGGCGATAACTCAATACTATGCTGCTAGAAGATTCGTGATTTCCTGTAAACATTGGATGTTGTCTGTTTTGATTAATATTTTTACAATCTCATCAATACGGCTGTACACAGTAAATGTACTCTCATTCTCAATCATTTCGATTTTTTGAACGAAGCCTTTGCTGTTAAAGTAGTAGTTGGAAATAATCTTCTTTCCTTCATCTAAAAAAACCACTTCTGCCTTGGTTCCCTGCATGTAAGAGTCGAAATTAACACTTAGATAATCCGGATCTCTAAGGTTCTCCAATAAATCCTGTGGCCACACTGAATTTTTGTAAATTAATTCATGTAATTCGTTTGTAATTTCGATCATACTGCTCACTCCTTTACAATGTGGATTGTATCATTTCAGCTAAGTGCTTAACAAGCTCATCTAGATAATCTTGTGCTCTGAAATAATTATCCAATGTCCAAACGTCTCTCTGACCGAATTCCTCTTTCAGTTTATCATTAAGATAGAGTGCAATTAGAGCAGCGTTATCCAGTTCTTCATTGTTCTTCAAATAAAAGTACTTTGAAGGTAATGCTTTAGCAAATTCCCGCCCTTCTTTTTCAACCCCAAATTCACTTATTAGTTTGGCAGGAATGTTCATACGTACGTTTTCATGGAACTCCTTGCGGACAAACATACGGTATTTTTTTGGTGATTTGAGTAAAGGATTCTCATCTTTTGGCTTCTCCTGCGTTATTATAAATTTTCTTATTTCATCTTCTGATGAATTTGGTAAGAGATTTTTAAATGACTCAATTTTCAATTTCATTTCTGCTTCAAATCTCTCGTTTTCTTCAGTTAATGCTGTAGACAAATAGTAATCTGATTCTGTGTCCAATGCTCCTAATAGCTCTACCTCAGCAATACCTTTATTATATTTTTGGCCAAATTCCCTTGTTAGTGCTCTTTCCGATTTCTCTTGCTGTTTAACTTTTTCTATTACTTCTTTAATTTTTAGTTCTTTCTGATATTCTCTCCATAAAGGATCAAGTCCAAGATCTCTGTGAGCTATAACAGTTCCAATATTGTCTGAAGGTTTAACTACATCGGAACCATCAATATATCTTAATATTCGTCCTATAAACTGAGAATATGGCGCAAGTGATTTAAATGGTCGAAATATCGCAGCAACTGATAGAAATATATGATCATATCCTTCACCTAGCATTGCCACGTGAATAATTACATCGCATCTGTTATTCTCGACATCGGATAAAATCCTCTTTCTCGTTTCAGGCTCTAACTCACTATGTATTAATCGAGCTCTAAGCCCTTGTTCCTGATACATTGTCTCAAGTGTTTCTCCATGATCAATACTACAAGCTACAGCAATGATTTTATGGGGAATTGTTGATCCAAGTCTTTTAGAATTTAAAGCTCTTATACTTTCATTTATAATTTGTTCATTACATTCTTTTGAAAGAGCTACGCTCCGAGCTATGTAATTTTCATCTTTAACGCCAAGTTCACGCAATTGATTTATTGTATACTTTTGAGTAAAGTCATTGTCTATTGTTAAGTAAACCTCTTCGGGTAGTAATTTGAAATTTTCTAAGGATTTCACTATATTTTGTTGCATGGCTCTGCCAAGTCCATAATCAGTTATAATTTTACCTTCGATAGGCTTTCTATCGGTTCTAAATGGCGTACCAGTAACTTTTACCACTTTTGATTTGCTAAAATAATTCAATGCATTCTGCCAAGTCTCCGCTGGAGAATGGTGGGCTTCATCGATAATAATCATATCAAAAAAATTAGGATCAACCTTTTTAAGAAGAGAGTTTCTAAATCGTGAGCTTAGTTTATGAATGTTTAAAATAATGATATTGCTATTTTCCAATTCTTCTTGATTAATATCATTATCAAATTCATTTACAATTGGTAGTTCTTTAAATTCATTAAACACCTTTCTTTTAAGCCAAAAGTTTCCTGGTTCGGACGGATCAAGTGATTCAACAACATGATCCTTAATAACAAGCTGTGGAGTTATTATCAGAACACGTCCTTGACACATCCCATATGGAACTAAACCTATTACTCCAGTTTTGCCGGCACCAGTAGGCAAAATAATTACAGCATCTCTACTCGAGCCCTCTTCTTTAAAATGATTAAAAGCATCAATATAAGCTAACACTTGTGGCTCTCTTAGTTCTTCATTTTCCACTATTGCAGGTTTAGCATTCATAAAATAGTTGATATCAAATTGCATATTACTTCCTCCATTGTGATTATTAAATACCACTTCCTTGTAGTTATTTCTTCATTTAGAAGCATTTACCTCTATATATTTGGTAAATATTAATAAAAATTTCACAGTGTGAATAATTGCTTATATGGTGTTTTTAAAGGATGCAGCAGAATAATATATCTATTTTTATAATTTAAAACTTATCAAATAAAGAAAAAACAGCGCGCACCAATTGAGTATCGGTACGCGCAAGTTGCTGAGCTTTTTCACCTGTTATAAATTCTTACTATTGACTGCGCTTATTATATCTCCCAATGGTTACGATGGTCAGCAACATCCCCGCAATTCCGATCCCAGTCAGCACCCCTTGTGAGAAATCCATTAGATTGCTTCCGTTGGATTGGATGATTTGGCTAGAAATAATCGATGAAAAAGAGGCCAAAAACAGTAAAGCTACATTTTGTTGTTGCTTTTTATTCATTATCCCCACTCCTTAGTAAAAGTACATATAACGAGAACTTAGTAATAAATTAAAACTAAAATAAAGTCCTTTGTTGACACCTAAATAGTCGGCAAAGATAACGATTAATCCGATTTATAAATGACCACTTATTTGATATCGCTGAAAACTTTCCTCGCAATAATCAATTCTGCATCAATTGATCTTTAACGGGCTAAATCCTTGAAATATCAACGTTTTCTTTAAATAAAAGGTCCGGAATGTCTCAAACATATGCGGTGAATCTGTCCGTTTTATTGAGATAATCAGTCCGAATTATAGCGGCCACTCACATACACTTTTCCACGCTCTAAATCTTGTAAGCCTTCATCGCTTTTCTGATCTCTTTGATGCTTGGGCGTTTGCCGTACATCAGGACGCCGGTGCGGTAGATCTTGGCGGCGAGCCAGCCCATAACGAAGGTGGTCACAAGCAGGATCACAAGCGAAACGGCAATTTCCCAGAACGCGACTTCCCCTACACCGATACGCAGCAGCATACTGAGCGGTGAAGTGAACGGAATATAGCTGGCTACCTTGATAAGCATGGTATCCGGGGCCGAAATGCTGAACATCGGAATGTAGAAGCTGACAAGGCCCAGCATCAGGACCGGCATCAATGCCTGGCCCAGATCCTCTGTACGGCTGACAATAGAGCCTACGGCTGCATACATGAGCGCATACAGGAAGTAACCAAGAATATAGAGAATAAGACCATATGCCAGGATTCCAACATTTAGCTGGCCCAGATCCAAATTAAAGTCGGACAATATGCTGGCATTATGCGGAAGCATCAGATTGACGGCGACGCTGGCGGTAATAATTGCAATCTGCAGCAAGCCGACCAGGAAGATACCAATGACCTTGCCGAACATTTGCGTAAGCGGCGAAGCGCTGGTAATCAGTATTTCCATAATACGCGAGCTTTTCTCCGAGGTCACCTCGGCCGAGATCATGTTGCCGGTCATCATAATCGACATAAAGAACAGGAACAACAGGGCATACACGATGACATAGTTGATGATAGGTTTGGGCTTCTCAGGCATATCGGCGCCTGCAGTTCCATCCGTGGTGATCTGCTGTGTACCGATGGATACCGGGGCGAACATGGCAGCCACCTGCTCCTGGGTCAGCTTATCGCCGACGATTAACTGGGTGTTGACCTGCTGCAGTGCGTTCTGGAGATAGGTTTGCACGTCTCCGTTCAGTTCTCCGTCTTTGCTGTGATAGGTTACCGGCGGCACGCCATCCCCGGCCTGTGCGGCAAAGGTAAGGTAGCCTTCAATGGTTCCGTCATCCAGCCCCTTCTTCAGAGCAGCGTCATCCGCTGATGCATACGGCGTAAGCAATACCTTGTCTGCTGCTTTATCCGCATTCGCAGGCGCAGGCGGCGTAAAGGCCGTCAGAAGACCGGCAACACGGTTGCCCTGCTCAGCCACCACACCAATCTGCGTAGTCTTGGCTGCGCCATCATCGCCCTGGAATACCTTAATCATATACGGAATATTCATACCGATGCTGATCAGCAGCACGAGTATCAGTGTCGTAATCGTAAACGACTTGGTTCTCACTTTATTTTTGAAGGTAAAGCCGATAATAGTTCCCATCTTATTCATTAGATTCACCCACCGCTCTAATAAAGATTTGGTTCAAGGTTGGTTCCTTGATTTCGAAATGCTCCACTTCGCCTGCCGACATGGCATGCTGCAGTATACGCTGCGCTGCACTAAGCTCGCTGATCGAAAGAACATAACCGCGCTCCTGCCGTTGTACTGCGCTTACCCCAGGAATGCCTTCCAGTCCGCTGACCTCCCCCACCGTCCGCAGTATAACCTCCTCGCGGGGGTAGCCCTTCTTGATCTCACGGATATCACCCTGCACAACCGTATTGGAACGGTCGAGAATGGTAATATGGCGGCACAGCTCCTCCACATGCTCCATCCGGTGGGTAGAAAACAGGATGCCGGTGCCCTGATCGCGCAGCTCCCTTACTGTATCCTTGAGCAGCTCCACATTGACAGGGTCCAAACCGCTGAAAGCCTCGTCGAGCACCAGAATCTGCGGTTTATGGACAACGGCGGCGATAAAGCCCATTTTCTGCTGATTGCCCTTGGAGAGCTCTTCAATCTTCTTATTGTAGTATTCCGGGACGTCGAAGCGGTCCAGCCAATAACGCAGGCTCTTGTCCGCATCGCTTGCTGACATGCCGCGCAGACGGGCCAGATAAATGATCTGGTCGCTGACCTTGACCTTCGGATACAGCCCCCGTTCCTCCGGGAGATAACCCATGAGATGCTGCAGCTCATTGCTGAACGCCTTGCCGTTATAGAGTATGTTTCCTCCATCAGGATAAATCAGGCCGAGCACCATGCGCATGGTCGTTGTTTTGCCGGCGCCGTTGGCACCAAGCAGTCCATAAATCTCGCCTTGCTCCACCTTCAGACTGACTCCATTTACTGCAGTTTTGTCTCCATATTGCTTCACTACGTTCTCCAGCTTCAAAGCTTCCATTCTTCTATTCTCCTCTCTCCTGGTCAATCAGAATCGGGCGATGCCCCTGAGTCCATAAGCTTAAGATTTCATCCAGCTCCAAGCTTCGGGTCTTGATAACCTTTACGCCCAAATCGTGGATGCGTTTCTCATTCTGCTCTGCCTGCGGGGATATAAATGATGCAACTCCCGGTGTCTCCACAGTAAAATCCCTCGCTCCCGGCAGCTCTGCCGCCAGCTCATCCAGCTCTTCCTGCTCCACCTGAACGGAGATCTCGCTCCAGGAGCCGAACAAGCTGTCCTTCTCGGCCATGCCGAGCAGTTGTCCCTGATGCATCAGCACGATGTAATCGGCAAGCCGCCGCACTTCCTCAACGATGTGGGTAGAGATCACCACCGTAGCACCGGTCTGATCCATATACTTGCGCAGCGTTTCGATCATCACCTTCCAGGCAAAAGGGTCCAGCCCAGAGGACGGCTCATCCAGCAGCAGCAGCCGCGGGCGGGCCGCAAGCGCAGCCGCAATTTCGAATTTCCGGCGTTCGCCCTTGGACATTTTGCCAAGCCTTGCCCCCTTCGGCACTTCAAACTTCGCAAGCAGCTCCTCGAAATAGCCATGATCCCAGGCCGGATACCAATGGCTGCGGAATTCGCCCGCACCTTCGGCAGTCCAATACCTCTCTTCAGGCTGCGAGGTCTCAGGGACGTAGGCAATGCTCTGGCGGACCTCCAGCGGCAGACTGTCGACATATCGCTGCTCGAACCAGCGGATTTCTCCTTCTTCGGGGTACGTAAGCTGCAGGAGCATGTGCAGCAGCGTGCTTTTGCCGGAGCCATTCTGGCCCACCAATGCGGTAATATAGCCTTGCGGGAGATTCAGATTAAGCGGCCCTATGGTTCTGTTGCGACGCTTCTTGCTTACATTCCGCAGCTCTATAGCCTGCTGTACCATGAATGACCCCACCCTTCATTTCTGTTCCTTATATTTGTTCTTCACAATCTCCATGAACAGTTCGATCAGTTCCTCTTGAGAACACTTTACCGATAAGCCGACATCCACCGCACCCTCCAGCGCTTTGAGGATAGCCTCTCTCTTGTAGCCTTCCATCGCGTCACCACCCACATGAGAGACAAAGGTGCCCGTGCCCTGTCTCGTCCGCAGCAGGCCTTCATTCTCCAGATCCTGGTAGACCCGGCGCACGGTAATCACACTGCATTTCAGATCACCGGCAAATTCACGGATCGAAGGAAGCAGCGTACCTTCAGTGATGACTCCGCTGATAATCAGCGATCTGAGCTGGGTTTCGATCTGGTGGTACAGCGGCTCGGCGCTATTCTCATTTATTTGAATCGGAATCCACATGATTTCCACCAACCTTCCAGGCCCCGGCAAGCCGGATGGCCTTCTTGCCATTCAGCCTCTTCATACGAGATCACGGCTCTTCAGCCGGTGTATGGTCCATTTGGAAAAGAGCTGTACCGATAGCGTTCCCAGCAGCAGGGTTGCCCACATAAGCGGGGAAGCGAAGCCCCATTCCTTTGCATTTTGAACGCTGAAGAGGAACACGTTCCCTCCCGCAAGCCGGATCAGCAGCGCTATGCCCAGGCACAGGAGCGTAATGAGCAGAAGGAACCAGAAATAGATTTTGCCGCTGAACGATAATTCGATAAAGATGTATAGTCCCGACACCATAAGTCCGAAGCCGATCCAGGTCAGCGCAAAGGCAAGATAACCGGGGACGGAAAATTCACTGCGGACTTGGCCGCTGATGGCATATATGAGACCGAAATAGAGCACACCGTTCAGGGCGAAGGAGCACACGGCATGCAGTTTTCTTTTGCACAGAATCACAGCAGCCGGGATCGGAAGAGTGCGCATATAAGCGAGCATCTTGGTATACGAATCCTCACTCCAGTACTTCATCGCACGTTTGGAAAAGGTGAAGCCAAGCATCGGAATCATAGCGAGCAGAAGGAAATCAGCCAGAACCTTCCCGTCCCCTTCTCGCAGGACATCCTCAAAAATCATCCCGTTAAATATGGACATATAACCCATAAATAAAATGGCGAATATTAGCGCCTGCAGGAGCTTCAGCTTGTCGGCCCGGAGGTCGCTCCGGACAATAATCCAGGCATTTCTTAGGGTTGTCATGAACTCTAACCTCGCTTTGTCATCTCATGAGCGTAGGCGTCAGCGGATACCGTGCCTATTGTGTATCGCTGTGTGCTTACTGTATATATCTATATACACAGTATATGACCTGATATTTCCAATGTCAATGACTATTCCATATTTTTCTCGGTAGCCTGTATTCTACTAGAAACATAAGAATAGGGATTGTAATAGTATTACATTTATAGTATATTGTTGCCATAAATAGGTTTTCTTGCGAGGATGGTGATGCTGAACCAGGGACAGACATGGGCTACTAGTAGAATGTGTTCCAAACACTATGAAAGGAGAATGGAACGATGAAAAGCAAATCATTTTTGAAAGCGCTTTATATTGTACTCTCTCTATGTCTTCTGCTGCCGATGTCCTTTGCCGCCCCCGCACATGCGGAGAATACCCTGCTTACCCAAACCGACTTTGAGGATGGTACGCTGCAGAGCTGGGCAGGGCGCGGCGGAGTAGAGGTATTGACCGCTGTCCCGGAAGCAGCGCACACAGGCACCCTCGGTCTGAGTGTCAGCGGCCGCACCAAAACCTGGCATGGCCCTTCGCTGAATATAACCAGCCATCTGCAGGTAGGACAAACCTATGAAATGATCGGTTGGGTCAAGCTGCCGGCAGGGTCCTCCAGCGCTTCTGTCTCCATGTCTTTGCAGCGCACTGTGGGGACAACCAACTATTACGAGAATCTCACTGCGGCTGCCGTAACCTCCGGCGGTTGGGTGAAGCTGGATGCAAAATACAAAGTGCTCGAAGCCCCCGATCCGATATCGGTCTACTTTGAGATTCCGGGCAATGCAACCGCTTCCTTTTATATGGATGATTTCCGTCTGGAACGGCTGCCCGATCTTGGTCCAATTGTCATAGAACCCAATATCCCTTCCTTGAAGGATGTATTTAAGAACGATTTCCTGATTGGGGCAGCCTTCACCAACAATGAGCTGTTGACAGAACCCGACAAACAACTGCTCGCCAAGCATTTTAACAGCGTCACTCCGGGCAATGTTCTGAAATGGGACAGCACCGAACCGCCAGGAGGGGCAATTCAATTTCACCGGCTCCGACGCAGCGGTACAGTTCGCCGTAGATCACGGGCAGCAGGTCCGGGGCCATACGCTGGTCTGGCATTCGCAGACCCCGGATTGGGTGTTCTATGATGCAAATGGCAAGCTGGCCAGCAAAGAGCTGCTGTATCAGCGCATGCGCAACCATATACAGACTGTCATGACCCGCTACAAGGATAAAATCTATGCCTGGGATGTTGTCAATGAAGTCATAGACGCTTCCCAGCCGGACGGACTCCGCCGGAGCCTCTGGTATCAGATCGCCGGAGAGGAATATATTGAGAAAGCCTTCGAATATGCCCGTGAGGCAGACCCGAAGGCCAAGCTGTTCATCAATGACTACAACACCCATGAGAGCGCCAAGGGGCAGGCGTTATACAATCTGATTCAGCGGCTGCAGGCCAAGGGAGTCCCGATTGACGGGGTAGGACATCAAACCCATGTCAGCCTGTACTACCCGACCATTGCAGAAATCGAGAATTCGATCGTCAAGTTCAAGGCGCTTGGACTGGAGACTCACATCACTGAGCTGGATATGAGTGTGTATTCGGACAACTCGCAGAAATACGAGACCTTCCCGGATAACCTCAAGACAAAGCAGGCCACTCTGTATAAGCAATTATTCGATGTGTTCAAGCGACATAAAGATACGGTAACGAGCGTCACCCTCTGGGGCAAGGATGACAGCAACACCTGGCTCCGGACTTCTCCGGTAGCCCGCAATAACTGGCCGCTGCTGTTCGATGAACGGCTGCAGTCCAAGCCCGCATACTGGTCGGTCATCGAAAGCTCGCCGCCTCCCACCATCCCGGCTGTGCCGACCGGTGTAGCTGCAAACGCAGGAAGCGCTGCCGTTGACTTAAGCTGGAACGCCTCCACAGGGGCAACCAGCTATACAGTCAAGCGTGCATCTGCCAGCAGCGGCCCCTATGCCCCAGTCGCAACAGTTACCGGGCTTAGCTATACAGACAGCGCCGTAATCAACGGAGTCACCTACTACTACGTGGTCAGTGCAGGGAACACTGCCGGTACAAGCGCCAATTCCGCGCCGCCCGTCAGCGCCACTCCGCAGCAAGGCACGCCGGGCAATCTTGCCCTGCAGTACCGTGCCGCAGATACTAACGCGTCAGATAACCAGATGAAGCCATTTTTTATCATCAAAAATAACGGAACCGCCGCAGTACCCGCAAGCAGCCTGAAAATCCGTTACTGGTTCACTATTGACGGAGATACGCCTCTAACCTTTCATTCCGACTATGCCGCCCTGGGCAATACTAATGTACTGGGCAGCTTCGTGAAGCTGAATACCCCCAAGACGGGAGCCGACTATTACATGGAGGTTAGCTTCAGTGCTGCGGCAGGCAGTATTCCCGCTGGCGGAACCTCCGGGGATATTCAGACCCGTATCAACAAAAATGACTGGTCCAGCTTCAATGAAGCGAATGACTATTCGTTTGACCCGGCCAAAACCTCCTACGCCAATTGGAGCAGGGTCACTCTATATCAGAACGGCCAGCTTGTCTGGGGAACCGAGCCGTAAGCGGTGTACACAATTGTGAGCAAATGAAAAGGGGGCGTTCCAAAAGCCATGAAACGGCTGCTTGGGACGCCCCCTGGTTTTGAATAGGATGTACGGTTCCGATAACAGGAGAATCGCTGCTCTGTTTGAATTTCAGGCTTTTGAAAAGATAGTGATCCTGTCTGTCTCCACCAAGTAGAATATCTACTTATGGGACAGCCCTTTAACGTTGCTGTACCTACAGATCCACATTATGGGAAACCCGCAAAATCGTAGGCATGATGCGTGTCTGGTCAGTCGTTCTATACTCTGGACATTTCATTTGCGGCACCCCTGCACCGTCCAGGAAAATACCTTCCAGTTTATTGCTTGGCTCCACTTTTTCCTTAATGGCTGCTCTAAAGGCAGCAGATGTACAACTCGTTGGTGTGGTGATCAGATATAGATTCAGAGAGGCGCCGTACAGCAGACCGGAGCGTGTTACCTTGCCATCGGGGTTATACATTTTTTCAACGTTAACCGCTTGGTTGAGCCATGTAGAATCATTCTGAAGATTCATGCTGATTCCGCCTTGAATCCAGTTGCTGCTGGAAAATGCAGTGAACCCGAAATCGCTCCTTTTTCATACAGGTTGCGGTAGCCATTCTCGTAATCCTTCGAACCGATTTGTTCGCCATGTTCGACAGCGGGGGTTTAACAACCATGTTATTTGGGAAAATGTAGATATTTTATAGATGCATATCCAATAAGTATGTATATCATGACTGAAAATGTCGTACAATATCACTTATGCGACATTTTTCCCGTTAAAAAAAGGGATAATTGCACATTTATGCATATCGAAGCTGTTATGCCTACATTATAGGTTATTTTCATAACGCTGTATAGGAACTCATCAGAAAAATATCGTTATTTGTCAAACCTTGTCTCATTGAATAAAAATACGCAGGCTGTCCTCGACGAAATCGGGGGCGGCCTTTTGGATTTGCTGCACCGTATGCAGATAGCGCTGGGTAGTATTGATGTGAGAATGCCCAAGCGATTCCTGCACCTGCTGAAGCGAGGCGCCTTGCAGCAGCGCAAGTGTAGCATTGGTATGCCGCAACCAGTGCGGAGTAGGCTCCTTCTCAATGGAGCTGATCACTCCGGCTGTCTTGATGATCCGCTCCACTTGCCTTGAAGATAAGGGAAACATCCGAAGGGACCCGTTCGGTTCCCCATTTTCTGCAAGGGAGCTTGAGAGCTGGGAGTATAGCTGCCACAGTGTAGGAGGTACTTTGATTTCACGGCGTTTGCCGCCCTTGGCATTCGCAATGGTCAGCCAAATCGAGGTTTCCAGAGGGTCTGTATGGAAATCCCCCCATCTCATCGCCGTCAGCTCCGATACACGCAAGCCCAGCATGACCAGCGTCAGCCCGATCAGGTAATTCCGCAGCCCCTGCTTCTGCAGCTCGCCAAGCAAATTACCCACTTCTCTTTTTGTCAAAAAATTTCTTCTGCTGTTAATCGTTATTTTGGGAATCCGTACGCTGGAGGTCGGATTGTTATTGAAGAAGCCGATATGAAGATCGCTGCCCCATTTATAAAATGATTTTATGGGCGCAATGAAAGCAGCAATACTGGCCGGGGCAAGCTGCTTCGGATAACTGTAGCCGCCTTGTGTAAGAAAGATTTTATAAGCCTCAATCTCCCTCCAGGTAACCTCCCGCAATGATTTGCCTGAAATAAATTTACGAAAAGCAGCAATTGCCCGCCCATAGTTACGGCGTGTATTTGCATTTGCGCAGCAGGTTGCCAGAAACATCTGCACGATATTCTCGTCGCTGCTAAGGCCATCCCCGCCCTCCACTAAATCCAACTGAGCTTCATTAGATTTTGCCTGTTCTCCTGTCATTTCATTGCTCCTCTTAGGTTATGGAATGTCGCATAAGTGATATTGTACGACATCTTCCCGGTTTTTTTGTTATTTCCCCATAAAACGAAGAAAAATGTTCATCCCGCTGGATAATTGCAAGGCGGCGGAGACTTGAGGAAGGGAGGACTTAAGTCACCCGCTCCAGAGAAGCGGCGATTCTTAACCACTCGTAGAGAAACCGGAGGAACTATATGGAGTCGACAGCGCAGAAACAGTACGTCGAGTTCGGGGTAGAGGACGAGCATTATGCAATTCCCATCTCCGATGTTCATGAAATTATCAGAATGCAGGAAATTACGGAAATCCCGAACTGCCGCCACTATGTTAAAGGCATTATCAACCTTAGGGGCAAAATTGTACCGGTGCTGAGCCTGCGGGTTCTTCTGGATATGGAGGAAGCTGCCGGGACTAAGCATACGCGCATTCTGGTGGTGCACCATCAGGAGGAAGCCGTCGGCGTCATTGTGGACAAGGTAAATAAAGTGACTACGTTCAGTGATATTCAGCCCCCGCCGGACAGCTTCTCCGGGATCAGCGGCTCCCTTTTTACAGGCATCGGTTTCTCCTCTTCAGCACTCGTTGGGATTCTGAAGCTGGATGAGATACTGCTGCGCGAATAACGGAAGGCAACATGGGAGAGAAGGTGCATTATGGTTGACTTGTCAGAATACCGGGGGATTTTTCTGGAGGAGCTTGAGGAGCAGCTCCAGCTCATAGAAGATGAGATCCTCCGGCTGGAGCAGGCTGGGGAAACGGAAGGCGGCATACAGCAATTTTTCCGGGCGGCGCATACGCTCAAAGGCTCCTCGGCTTCAATGGGATACAACAAGCTCAAAGAGGTTACCCATCACCTTGAGCATCTGCTTCATCAAATGAGAAACGGCGACCGGCATGTTACGCAGGAGCTCATCCAGCTATTCTTCCAGGCATTGGACGGCATGCGGACGCTGCAGGCAGAAATCGCCACCGGGGACAACGAAATCACTGACGTATCCGAGCTGGTCCACAGGCTGAGTTCTTTTGGAGCCAAGGGCGATGTGCGCAGTCCCGCTGTACAGCATCACAATAGAGATGCAGACCCTCTCCTGCTTCTATGGTTCCATGTCCGGCTGTCCCCGTCATGCGAAATGAGGCTGCCGCGCCTGCATCTGATCGACGCCAGGCTGCGGAGCCTGACCACGGTCCTGCAAATGAAGCCGGAGCTGGAGGATAAGGATATTGATGACAGCGGCCTGGAAGCTGCGTCATGGATGCTGGCTCCAAGGGGCGATGTAGAGGAAATCAGACAGACCATTGCCTCCATAATGGATGTCGAGAGCATCACCATAGAACAACTGAAGGAGCCCCCCCTGCAGCAAGACAGCAGCAACAGAGCGGAGCCTCAAGGGGGTCCGGAAGATCATGAGCTCTCGGGAACAAGTTCATCTTCTGCCGATAAAATGAAGTCGCAAACGATTCGCGTTCGGGTGGACCGGCTGGAGAAGCTGATGAATCTGGCGGGAGAGCTGGTTATTGATCAAACCCGGTTTGGGCAGCTCCACCGGAGCTTCCACCAGAAATTCGGCGCAGATAGTCTGACAGATGAGCTGGGACAGCTATCGGGCCATCTGACAGCCATCACCAGCGAGCTGCAGGAGAGCATGATCAAAGTCCGGATGCTGCCCATTGAGCAATTGTTCAACCGGCTGCCGCGCATGGTCAGAGATTTGTCGCATTCGCTGGGCAAGCAAATTGAACTGGTGATTGAAGGCAAAGAGACGGAGCTGGACCGGACACTGATTGAGGAGCTGGGCGATCCGCTGATCCATCTTCTCCGCAACGCCCTTGATCATGGAATCGAGACACCTGAAATCCGGCGTGCCGCTGGCAAAAATGAAACGGGAATCGTCCGTATCTCTGCGGCTCATGAGGATAATCAGATCATTCTGGTTATCGAAGATGACGGGGCAGGCATAGATACGGAGGCAATTGCGCAATCAGCCGTGAACAAGGGCATCCTTACAGCCGAAGAGGCCCGCTATATGAATGAGGATGAAGCCTTGCGCCTTATTTTCAGACCGGGATTCTCTACTGCCACTGAGGTGAGCGACATCTCCGGGCGCGGGGTAGGCATGGATATTGTCCGCAACGATATTGAGCGGATCAACGGAATCATTGACATTGAGACCGTCAAAGGACAGGGAACCCGCTTTCGGATCAAGCTTCCCTTGACCCTGGCCATTATCAGAGGTCTTCTGGTTAAGGCAGGCAAGGAAACCTTTGTCATTCCCATGAGCAATGTAGCTGAAATTATCCGCACGGCGGCTGGCGAGGTCAAGACTGTCCGGGGCAACCCCGTCGTTACAGTCCGCAGCCAGCTCGTGCCTGTTGTGTGGCTGCATGATTATTTTCACTATCCAAGAACAGAAGAGTTAACGGATTCGCTCCCTCTAATCATTCTTGGCCGTGGCGAGAAAAGGATCGCGCTGACCGTAGACGCATTGGTCGGAACTCAGGATATCGTCATTAAATCCCTGGGTTCATACATAGGCAAGGCCGATGGCATTGCAGGGGCAACCATACTGGGGAACGGCAAAATCGCACTGATCATCGACACTGGCAGCATTTTTATCCAATGAGGCGTTACGGTTCAACAAATATATGCTAACTGGAGGAAACCGGTATGAAATGGTTCTACAACTTAAAAACAAGCGTGAAATTAATCTCTTCCTTCCTGCTGGTCGCTGTTATCTTGGCATTTGTGGGCGTCTATGGACTGACCAACCTCGGCTCAATCAACAACAGTCTGGACGACATGTACAAGAACAATCTAATTCCCGTCTCCTCGCTTCAAGCCTCCCAGAACAGCTTCACCACCATGCGCGTCATTGCCCGGGAGTTATATTTCAAAGAATCTCTGGACGAACGGAAGCAGCAGGTGGAGAACTACAAGGTTGAAAAACAAAATGTACTGGATAATATAGCAGCGTTCCGTAAAACAAAACTCAGCCAGGACTCCATCAAAGCGATTGAGCCGTTCGAAAGCGCCTGGAACGCATATTTGACTACATACGAGTCCATTGTCAGCTCGGCCCTTGCCGGGCGGGACGATGAATTGCTGGGCAAAATCCGCAGCAGCACACTGTCTAACCAGGCAGATGCTCTCAAGCAAATCATTAATAATCTTATCAGCATCAACATCAAGGAAGCCGACCAGGCCAGAATAAGCGGGGCTGATTTGTACAGTTCTTCGCGGACGATTACCCTTGCCGTCATTATTATAGCTGTGCTGCTATGCATTGTTCTGGGCATTGTTATTTCCCGTGTCATTTCGAAGCCGCTGGCCCGGGTGGTCCAGACCCTCGTAAAAGTAACGGATGGTGATCTGCGCAGCCAGGTGGATATTGATACCAAAGATGAAATAGGGCTGCTGGCGTCCAAGGTGAACGAAATGGTGCTCAATCTCCGCAACACCGTAGGCGCCATATTATCGCATTCCCAAAGCCTGGCCGCATCCGCCCAGGAAATCTCCGCCAGTACGCAGGAGGTCGCCAGCGGCAGCGCAAGCACCGCGAACGATGCCGGCACAATCAGCGAGCTGTTCAAGGAGCTCTCCAGCGCGATTCACTCCGTGGCCCAGAACACGGAACAGGCTTCGTCCATCTCGGATGAAACCGTCCAGATTGCCGAGGAGGGCAACAATATCATTAGGGAATCCATGGAGAGCATGCAGTCGGTAAGCGAACAGATGTCCCGGCTGGAGGATGACTCCCAAAAGGTCGGGGATATTATTGATGTCATCGAGGATATTGCCGACCAGACGAATCTGCTTGCACTGAACGCCGCCATCGAAGCGGCAAGAGCCGGAGAGCAAGGACGCGGCTTCGCCGTTGTAGCCGATGAGGTGCGGAAGCTGGCCGAACGCAGCGGCGAGGCAACCAAGCAGATTACAGGCATCATCAAAGGCATGCAGGTGAACACACGCTATAGTGTGAATGCCGTACAGGAAAGTGCCGAATTGTCCCAGAAAACAGGGGTTTCCTTTCACAAGATTGTCTCAATGGTGAATAATTCCGGCCAGAAAATTTCCGAGATTGCCGCTGCAAGTGAAGAACAAGCCGCACAATCGACTAACGTCCTGGCCGCTGTCGAGAACATTTCCGCAACCACGGAGCAATCCGCCGCAAGCAGCGAGGAGACGGCTTCCTCCGCCCAATCCCTGGCCAATCTGGCCGAAGAGCTGCAGAACACCGTATCCACCTTCCGTCTGTAAATCCCGGAGGGACTTAATCAGCGCGAAGATTTACGTTCAAACAAAAGACCTGTAAGCCTGCATTCCCAAGCGGAATTGCAGAGCTCACAGGTCTTTTTTCTTTTACAGCAGCACTTGTGCCATTATGCGCCCAGAATGATTTCCCACACCGGCTTCGTATGACCGCCCGGATAGAAGATGTACAGCAGCACGTATACCGCCACCCCTGTAATGGCTGTAATGAACCAGATCACAGCAGTGATTCTGCCCCATTTCCGGTGTTTGGCATACTCCGCCTTAAATCCAAGTATCAGCGTCGTAATCCCGAATACAGCCGCTACCGTCGCCAGCACGATATGGAAAATCAGAAAGATGTGATACAGCAGCGATAGATCCGCAGGACCGCCCCAGGATGTATTGCCCACAAACGCCGTTCTTGACGCATATACGATGAAGAACAGGATGGCTGCTACAGCAGCGGCAATCATCGTCTTCTTGTGCGCCTCGCGTTTGCCCTTAATAATTTGTCTCCAGCCGATAGCCACGAGTATCGCGCTAATCACGATGAACGATGTGCTGATCGTTGGAAACACTGTAAATATGTCCATGACTATCCTCCTCGGTGCTCTACCTGCCCGGATGATGGAACGGAGTCTGCCGCTCCATCTTGTCCGTTCTCTTTTTTATACCAATGATAGAACACAAAGACAAGCATCGAGGCAAAAATAAATGCCTGAATGAACTTCATGGCAATTCCGCCTACCTGCTGATCAGCCTTGCGAGCCAGCCAGCCAAAAAAAGCCGGAACGCCAAAAGCCTATAGAAGCGCTGCCGGACTTCCCGATACGGATAATCATGGACCACCGGAACATGGTACAGCGAGAACAGTCCATTGAACTTGTTCCGTCAATTATAATAATTACTACTCATATAGTTATGAAGGGGTGTTTTGTCTTTGCTGGATTTAAGAACGCTTTCATAAATTGAATGAATATGTGTTATAATTGATAAAACGCATACATGTTCATTTATGTATATAAATTCAATTAACTATTGCGTGACTGCCAGATCGCAAAAAAAGCATACAAAAAAAACCGCTTCCTGCGGCAGAAGCCGCGCGGGCACGGTTTATGAGAATCCTCATGGATGTGATAACTCAAAATGATGTTGTTCAAAGCAAGCAGCGCATTCCTGTCTGTTAGCTAGGAGACAGATGAGTTCATTCTCACCAGCTCATGCTCCACGACCATGGTCAGCTCCTCTTCGTAGCCTCCCGTAATCCGGTACTTCCGGACGTACTCCTTCACAAATTTCTTGGGATCCTTGGGCCGGAAAATTCGTGTCATTTCCCGTAGACTTTCCTTGACTTCGTTATGACCTTTACTTGCCATGATCAGTTCCCTCCCAAAACATTGAAAATGAATGCTCCGTTGTAGAGAATAGCATGATGAAAAGTCCGCCGTAACCTTGAAATGCAAGTAAAGAAACCATTACACATACGTGGCTTGCATTATCCGTCCAGACCGTGTTTCCGGTGTTCCGGAAAGCCGCCTTGCCGGTGAAGCAGGTTCGTCGTGATTTGGGCTGAGAATAAGGATGTCTTAAATATAGACACCTTAGACACTTTGGTTACCCGAAGAGCCACTTGCTGAATCACTCCTTTCGGGCCTTATCGTTATATTGTATCATATTCCGGTCCAAGTTCCACCTTTCCTTGTAAAATGTGCGGATGAGTTTTATTTTATTCATTTACCTTTCACTGCATGTCAGGGCTGCAATCCTTTGGCTTGGGGCGTGCCTTTTGCCCTCATACTTTGTACAGACCGTTCATAGGCTTGTAGAGAAGCGGGAAAGACGAGACCGCCTCTTCACAGAACCCCAAGGAGTGTGAGCCAGATTGTCCCCATTCAGATCATCCACCGGATTGCCTGATAATATCGCTGCGGCCATTTGCTACTTTTTTCCCTTAATTGGAGGAATTATCTTCCTTGCTCTGGAGAAGCGCAGCCGCTTTGTGCTCTTTCATGCGCTGCAATCGCTGATTGCCTTCGGTGCACTGACCATTGGTCATGCGCTAAGCGGGTTCATTCCGCTGCTGGGTCACCTGGCCGCCGTCCTCATCTCCCTGTGCAGCTTCGCCGTGTGGCTGCTTATGATCTATCATGCGCTGGGCGGAAGATGGTATAAGCTGCCCTGGGCAGGCGACATCGCCGAGAGTCAGCTCCGCCAGTTGTAGCCCCTCCCGCTGTTAAAAAGATTCCCTTTTGCCCTTCCGCTTCGTACAATGGATTCAAGACATACACGAATCTGCAGGCTGGAGGAACATCCATGTATCTATTCATCATAAATCCCCGTTCGGGCGGGGGCGCGGGGCAGCGGACCTGGCATGCCGTGGAGCCCATGCTCCAGGCCCGCGCCACCCCTTGCGAAGCGCTGTTCACGCAAAGCGCGGACAGCGCAGAGACCCAGGTCCTGCACGCGCTTGCACGCCGTGAGGACTGGCGCGCCGCCATCGTGATCGGCGGCGACGGCACGATCCACAGCGTGCTGGGCGCGCTGCGGATCAGAGCCGTCGCGCTGGCGGTAATCCCCGCCGGCTCCGGCAACGACACGGCCCGCGGGTTCGGCATCCCGCTGGCCACAGAGGCAGCGCTGGATGCCGCGCTGCAGGACCGCTGCCGGACAGCCGATCTGCTGTCCGGCGCGGAGGGCTGGACGCTGACCGCCGTGGCCAGCGGCTTCGATGCCCAGGTGGCCGTTAATGTCAATAACGGCCCCTACAAACGGCTGTGCAACGCCATCGGCGCCGGACAGCTTGCCTACCTCATCGGCATTCTGCATACGCTGATGACCTTCAAGCCCTGCCGCGTAAGCGTCACCTGCGACGGGAAAGAGCAGGCCTTCGAGAACGCGTGGCTGGTCTCGATCTGCAACCTGCCCAGCTACGGCGGCGGGCTGCTGATCTGCCCGCAGGCGAAGGCCGATGACGGCCTGCTCGACGTCTGCGTCGTGCACGGGATCAGCCGCTGGCAGCTATTGCGGCTGTTCCCGACGGTCATGAAGGGCACGCATACGGCGCTGCCCTTCGTGACCATGCTGCGCGGACACAGCGTAGCTGTCCGCTTCGCGCAGCCGCGCCATGCCATCGGCGACGGCGAGAGCCTGGGCGCGGCGCCGATGACCGTGCGCTGCGAGCCTTGCGCGCTGCGCGTGCTCTCGCCGCTGGCCGGCACCCAGGGCGCAGCCGGTCCTTGCTCCGCCAGCGGCTAGTAGATTATCAGACGCTAACTGTTCGAATTTAAACCAAGCTCTGCCAGAGTCAGCTCTTGATCGGAAGAGACTGCCCGTTTGTAGCAGACTGAGCAGCTCTTATTTCTACTGGAAGTCATTTCTCCGCAAGCGAACGGACTCCAGAGCCGTTATGGGGAATCATTTACCCTAAATACACCTGCCGAAGAGGCGATAAGCGCTTTACGGTCCGTTCGCTCGGCTAAATGTGTCCCTTTCGGGATAATAAGGACCCTACAGTCCGTAAAAAACAGGAGGATGGATACGACGAATCCCTTTCTCCCCATTCTTCCCAAACCACAAAGGCTCCGTTCTAATCCGCAGATCTAGGAATGATGCTGTCTCCGCCCCACAAACAAAAGAACCTTCCTCCACAGCAAGTGGCAGAAAGGTTCTTATTGGCGTTTCTCTATTCGGAGCGCGGCTCCCCATCCTCTTCGGCAAAGGAGATTGCACCGTCCTCAAGCGAAGCGATGCGGACCAAGGACTCCACGCGGTAGCCGGCTTCCTTAAGCAGACGGCTGCCCGGCTGGAAGGATTTCTCGATTACGATGCCGATTCCGGCCACAGTGCCGCCTGCCTGCTCCACGATCCGGGCCAGGCCGAAGGCGGCCTCGCCGTTGGCCAGGAAATCATCGACAATCAGCACACGTTCGCCGGGAGCAATGAACCTTTTGGAGACAGTGATTTCATTGCTTTCTTTTTTCGTAAACGAGTAGACCTTCTCCACGTAGATATCTTCCGTCAGGGTCAGCGATTTCCGCTTGCGGGCAAAAATCAGCGGCACCGCAAGCTCCAGCGCGGTCATAATCCCGGGGGCGATTCCCGAGGATTCAATAGTGAGCACCTTCGTCACTTCTTCCCCGGCGAAACGGCGGGTGAACTCACGGCCCACCTCGCGCATCAGGAAAGGGTCCATCTGGTGATTCAGAAAAGAATCCACCTTAAGCACACCCTGACCGAGTACAATGCCTTCATCGAGAACCTTTTGTCTGAGCAGCTCCATCCGTGCTCCCCCTTCTCTTCTGAAATGGACCCACTCCGGCCATTATTACAGTCCTGTTGGCTTCTGTGGCAGCAGGTTGCCGACAATTGACTTCAGATTGTGATCCTCTGCGCTGTTCTCTTTCCCGGTGTCAAAGCTCGTAATACGGATCTGCGAATACTTTTCACCCGGATTCACCGGCTTAAAGATCAGCTTCTCGCGGTCATCCAGCCGCACATCGAACTTCATATCCTTGAACATGCTGATTAGCTCTTGTTCTCCGGGGGACTGATCCTCATCCAGAAACAGCAGGCCACGCAAATTCTTGATGCCTTCCGGATGCTCCACTTCAAAATGAACAATACATTCCATTTTCTTTCACCTCCCTATATAAGTTGAACTTTAGTTTTTCATATTTGGGCCTAGCCGTAACTGCGGGGAATGTTTGGACTTCCGCCACTGCCCATCTACAGATTTCTTGATTTATACCGCTTCGGCGGATGAAATCCGCAGACAGCCTAATCATACGGCCAGCTTTCCTACGGAAGGCTCTCAGGCGGACGCTGCCGCTCCTACAGTTCCAAACTTCCCCTCATCACTTCTGCCCTTGTTATGTTTTTTCAGTTCAACTTATACAGCTTAATATCAGCTTCAGGCTACGGAGCTGTTCCGCCAGTTCATACACTTACTCTGTCTCTTCCGCTATTTCAACCGCCGGCTCCCGGCTATCTTGATCATGCAGCACATATTTGCCGAAAATGCGGCTGTAGCGCTCCCCGTACCGCTTCGCAAGCTCAGGCCCCATGTCCTCCTCCAGCTCGAAGAGCACCATTTCCTGTGCAAAGTGGTTCAGCAGCAGCTCCACAAGCACCGGATGCTCAGTGATGACCGCCTGCGCGGTACCATCCTCATACCGCATGCCCAGCATGCACCAGGCCCGGTCGATGACAAAAGAAAACTTCCGTCCCCCGCTTCTGCCCGGCTTCCCGCTAAGCGGCGGCCATGCCGGATAGGGAGCCGGAGCGGCGTTGCCGCCGTCAAAGGCCCACAGCAGCTTCACCCCGCGCTTCTCCGCCTGCTCAAGCTCGCTGCGCAGCAATGAGGCTTCCTCCCGCCATACATCGACTACAATTTCCTGACCGGCCAGATTAAGCTGGCGGATCAGCGCCCCCAGCACATTGCGGTCACCCTCCACATTGTAGAAGGACGGGCTGACCGGTCCGCCGCGCGGCATTTCACTCTCCATATATGCCAGCGAAGCCTGTACCCGGCCGGAAATCATTGTCGCCAGCTCCTCCGGGTCCAGCACGCTATAGCGCGCCGGCTCCCCTTCACCGCATCTTACATATCCTTGCTGAGTCAAGCGCTGAAGCGCCGCATATACGTTGGATCTCGATACTCCGAGCTGTTTTGCCACTTCGTAGCCCGAAGCCTGGCCTTTGGTGGCCAGCTCGACCATGATTTTGGATTCCATCTCCGTGAAACCCAAATTGCGCAAATGCAGCAGCAACTGTTCCATCTATGTTGTCCCCCTAAGCTGACTGTAACTCCTGTCTAAATTTGCTCCGAGCCGCAGCGTGGGCACCACATCGAGCCCTTGGGCAGATCCGCCCGGCAGATCTGGCATTTCACAAGCTCGCGCACGCCGCCCTCGCTGACCGCCGCCTCTTCCTCCGGCTCGGTAGCCCGCCAATCCCGAATCCGGCGGTCCAGCTCAAGCTGTCTCTCACGTTCGCGTTCCAGCTCATCCGCCTCACGGCGTCCGCGTTCCTCCTCCTGGGCGGTTTCGAAATACTCCGGGGGCAGCTCCTCCTTCACAGGGGGCTTCTCCGTGTTTGACGCACGCAGATCGTGGCGCATGGCCAATTCCTTCTCGGCCTCTGTCAGCTCTTCTTCGCCGTAGTATTCATCCTCTTCCTCTTCATGCTTATGAACGATATGTACGTTCACTGCCGGCTCTTCTTTTCTCAGCGAGGGAGCAGGCTCCAGCTTGCGTCCGCAGTGCGGGCAGAAATTGGCTCCCAGAGTGACCACCTGCCCGCAGGCACAGAGCTGTTCATTCTTCAGGCCGGCAATCCGTGCGCGCAGTTCGTCAATCTGCTCCTGAAGCTTGAAGCAGCCCCGCGAGAGCTCCACCATTTTACCTTCAGCCTCAGACATATCCCTGGAACGGTAGCCTTCATAGAAAAGCTTCCCCATCTTCATAAATTCAATTTCCATCTCGTGTTCAATATCAGAGATATGTCCGTTCAGCTTGCCGATTTCCACCGAGCTTTGTGCTTTTTCACTCACCCGGCTGGCACCGTCTTTGATGCGCTTAAGTATATTCATTGCAGTTCCTCCTTCTCCAGAGTGAGAACAGGGCTGATTCGCAGCCCCGGTAATGGTTCAAGTTGCCCCTACGCTCCATGCTGAAGCGTAAAACGTGCTTCTATCATACCAAATGTCTCGAACAGATTCATTAATACATACTTTATGTGTGCTAATACGCTGCCACTACCAAAATGTTTCTGTAAAATTATCCTGAACAAGCGGGGAGCCCCAGACTAATTTTGCTTCCAGGGCGGCACATGGAGTAAAATAAAGAAGCAATCAGTCACAACTAACGACGTAAACCGGGAGAGTCTCAGTGGAAGAAAATGATAGTACACAAGTTACGCTGAATCAGTTGCAGGTACATGTAAAGGATTTGCAAAAATGGCAGATGGGCGAGGATTTCGCCAAACAGGGTGAAGACTTCAAAGCGCTGCCGGCGCTCTACCGCCATGCTCTGAATGAGCTTGAGAATAAAATTGATATCATTAAGACAGAGTGGCAGGTGCGCGACGGTTTCAGTCCGATTGAGCATGTCAAGTCACGCATCAAGGAACCCAAGAGCATTCTGCAAAAAATGGAGCGCAAGGGCCATGAGTTCACCATAGAGAATATGGAGCAGCACATTCATGATATTGCAGGTATGCGTATCGTCTGTGCTTTTGTGAAGGATATCTACCGTCTGGTGGATCATCTGTGCGTACGCGAAGACATCCGGGTGCTGGAGATCAAGGACTATATCGCCAATCCCAAGTCTAACGGCTATCAAAGTCTTCATGTCATTGTAGCCATTCCGCTCGTGCTGCTGGAAGGAACCCGCTGGGTGAAGGCGGAGATTCAGATACGTACGCTTGCCATGGATTTCTGGGCCAGCATGGAGCATATTCTCTATTATAAATTCGACAAGCAGTTGCCTCCGCATGTTGCCGAAGAATTGAAGGAAGCCGCCCGCGCCGCCGATGAGCTGGATCAGAAGATGCTCCGCCTGCGCCGCGAAATTCTGGAGCTGACCGAAGGCCCCGCCAAGGAATAATCGCTTCAGGAGGAGACGGTCTTATACCATCTAAAAGGGCAGCACATGACAGCTTATTACCTGTTCATGTGCTGCCCTTTTCTAATATCGTCATTCTTAATAGACAATCGTTCTTCGGCTTATTCTGATGTCTCACCTTCATAGGACCACGCGATTTCGCCAGCCCAACATATTCTATCGGACAACCAATTCTATTAATCGTTCCATATGGGATGAATGACCGATCAAGGCCCTGACAGTAACGCAGGGCAGCAGCGAATTAATAAGGCATACAAATAACTGCCGCACCCTTCCCGACAGCCTCGCCGCATCTCCCAGGGTGCGGCTGTCCTATTTAATTCTACAGCTTGCCCAGTGCCGCTGCCCGGCGGGCAGCCGCCTCAGCCACACGCCGCATGATAAGCGTCAGCCCTTCGGTGGCTCCCGGTGTCTGAGGCAGCAGGGCGGGCCAATTCTCCGCAGGCTCCGCTATCACCGGGGATACCGGGAACGGCCGGGCGGCAATCTCATGAAACAGCGGCCCCGGCTGGTGAAGTGAGCCTTCGGCGGCGGCCTCAGCCAGCCACTCTCCCGAGGACACCGCAGGCCCCTTGCGCTCCAGGCGGGCCAGCTCTGCCGCCAGTGCACCGCCCGCCGGTCTGCCTGCTCCGGCCTCCGGGGCCTCTTCTTCCGCCCACAGGCCGAATACTCCCGCCAGCAGCTCCTCTTTGTCCAGGCCGCGCAGCGACAAGGCCAGCAGCGGCTCTTCGGATAGCTGCTGCTTGATCAGCTCCTGCAGCTCTGCCCGGGTTGCCGTTCCCTCACCCTGCTCATAGACCGCTGTTTCCAGCTCCGCCGCTGCAGGCAGCACCCCCAGCCCCGCAAGCCTGTCGTTCAGTCTGCCTTGCAGCAGCTCATACAGTTCTCCCGGATGTGCGGCAAGCTCCCGCAGCACCTTATTCTTCCGCTCAGCCGGCCAAAGCGGAACTTCCAGAGTGAGAGCATACGCCGCTTCCCTGTCCCGGGCAGCAACGCCCGCCGTCTGCTTAGTCTGCATTACCGCAGCCTGCCCCGCTCCCTGAAGCTCCGTCGCCCGCAGCCTTCCGGGCACAATCTCCAGCCGCAGCTCAAGTGGTCCGCTCATGGTTCACTCCTCCTTTGTACTGATTATTTCCGGCTACATCCAGTCCTGGCCCTGCAGCTCAACCAGTTCCTTCAGCTCATGGTTGGACATTTCGGTCAGCCAGTGTTCACCGGAGCCAACGACCTGCTCCGACAGACTTTTTTTGCGTTCAATCAGCTCATCAATCCGCTCTTCCAGCGTTCCCTGGCAGATCAGCTTATGCACCTGCACATTTCTGTGCTGGCCGATACGAAAAGCCCGGTCAGTCGCCTGATTCTCCACCGCCGGATTCCACCAGCGGTCATAGTGCAGCACATGGTTGGCCCGGGTCAGATTCAAGCCCACACCCCCAGCCTTAAGCGAAAGCACGAAGAAGGAAGCGCCCTCCCCTTCCTGAAAAGCATGCACCATCTCATCCCGCTCCCGCTTGGAAACTCCGCCGTGCAGGAACAGCGGCGCTTTGCCGTACCTTCTTGCCAGCCGGCTGACCAGCAGCTCGCCCATTGTCACATACTGGGTAAAAATAAGTGCAGATTCTCCAAGCTCGTTGATGCTGTCCAGCAGCTCGAACATCACTTCCATTTTGCCGGATTGCTCCGTGCGCACACTTCGCCCTTCATCCTTGCGGAAGAGTTGGGGATGATCGCAAATCTGCTTCAGCTTGGTCAGCGAGGACAACACCAATCCCCGGCGGGCCATGCCCGACCTCTCACCGATTACACCGAGCATCTCATTAACCACACCCTGATACAGCGCTGCCTGCGTTTCACTCAATGTGCAATACGACTTCAGCTCCAGCTTCTCAGGAAGATCCTTGGAGATGTCCGGGTCGCTCTTCAGCCGCCGCAGCAGAAAAGGCGAAACAAGCCGATGCAGCTCCCGCAGCCGCTCTCCGCCCTCCCCGGAGACATAACGCTGGCGGAAAAAATGATAAGTTCCCAGGTATCCCGGATTCAAGAAATGAAAAATCGACCACAGCTCACCCAGTCTGTTCTCCACCGGAGTCCCCGTCATGGCAATGCGGTTCGGCGCCGTCAGCTTCATCACACTCTGCGCCTGCTTGGTGCGGTGATTCTTGATGTACTGCGCCTCATCCAGCACGACGGTTGACCAGCGCACACTCGCCAGATCCTCGCTGTCTCTGCCCGCCAGGTGATAGGTGGTCAATACGATCTCATGGCTGGCGGCAAGCTGGGCGAAGCCTGCTCCGCGGACCCGCCGCCCTCCGTGATGGATGTGCAGGCTAAGCGAAGGCGCGAAGCGCTGCAGCTCCCGCTGCCAGTTCCCCAGAAGCGAGGTCGGGCAGAGAATCAGCACCGGCTCGTGCTTCTCATCCGGCGGAGCGTTCAGGGAGCGGTCCAGCAGGCAGGTAATCACCTGCACGGTTTTGCCCAGCCCCATATCATCGGCCAGACAGACGCCGAACCCCAGTCCGCTCAGCGAAGCCAGCCATTGATAACCGCGCTCCTGATAAGGTCTCAGCGTCCCATGCAGAGCCTCCGGCACCGGACGCAGCGAAAGGTTCCGCAGCACATCGCCTTCCATAAGCGATGCGAGCAGGCCGGAGGTCTCCATTCCGGTGACCGACATCCCTTTCCAGAGACGCTCGTCGCCGTCTTCGGCTTCGAGCCTCATCCAATCCGCCGCCGTCATTTCTCCGTTTTCATTGCGTTTCATATATCGGAGCACCTGGCGGATCTCCTTCGGATCAATCTCGATCCATTCCCCCCGGAACCGTACAAAAGGTACGCCGGCTTCCACCAAAGCACTTAGCTCCTCTTCGCTGATATCCGAATCTCCCAGGGATGCCTCGATGCGGAAGGAGATCAACTGCTCCAGGCCAAGCGAAGCCTGAGCAGGGCCGTCTATCCCGCCGGGGGGCGGCTGCATCTTCATCTTCATGCCGACCCGCCGCCGGCCATCGCGGCTCCAGCGGGAAGGCATCTGCACCGTGATCCCCCGTTCGCGCAGCGGCTGCACGCTCTCCTTCAGGAAGAAATAGAGCCGCTCCGGCGCAAGCTCTACACCGCTCGGAGCCGGTACGCAGAGCGCACGCTGGATATCCGGCGATATTCTGCCTGCCCGGCCCAGAGCCGCAAGCAACTGCTGCTGGATGTTGCGGTAGCGCTTGCCCCAGAGCGTAAATTCCCGTTCCCGGCTGCTCCAGATTGCCATTGCCGGAAGCCAGAATTCCCCTTCCTCGCGGCTCTCCACCCAGAAGGAGAGCCGCCACTCTTCACTCTCGTCCGCCGGCGGCTCCAGACGCAGGCCAAGACTGAGCTGGCCGCTGCGCGCCTCCTCCGTCTCCGCATGAGGCACCTCATTGCCCGCTGTTCCGTTCACTGCGTTCAGAAGCTCCGCCACCTCCGCGGGAGTCCCCTGAACCGGGATATCCCGGCTGCCTGTAAGCAGGCTGTTCCACCACAGCTCCGTAAGCGGGGAATACCCGCGCCGGTAATTTGCCTTATACGGCGCAAGCTTTCCTTCATTCTCCGCCACGACCCGCTTGATCTCTGCCGTCATTACTGCCTGCAAAAAAGAATACAGCACATAAGCACCGGCATCCTCGCGTGAAGATAAATCTCCTTCCTCGGCCACATGAGTACCCAGCGCAAGCACCGGCATGGATGCCGCCATTTGCAGGAACAGCTCTTTGTCTGCCTCCTGACGAAAAGCCGGGGACCAGACGGCAGATGCCGCCTGCTCGCCGCCGCGCCGCCGCGAGCCTGCCTTCCTTGGCGGCAGCGCTCCGGGCACAATGCCGCCTGTGCCCATCAGCTCCAGCGCGAAGCGGGCCGCTGCCGCCCAATAGCGCAGCTCTCCTCCCGGCTCAATTCCCTGGTTGCGGCATAGCTGCTCATCCCAGCCGAGCAGCATTTCGAACGCGTCCTTCGGCGACAGGGCCAGCCCTTCAAGCGTGCGTCCCGGCACTCCCCGCCGCGTCGTCTTTCCTTCCGCCGAGGCGGCGGCCGGATATTTCACTTCCGTAAGCCGCAGCGCAGCACCTGCAAAAGGACGCCAGCCGCTCCGAAGCTCCAGCCGCTTGACTACACGCGTCCATGCATCCACCTTCGGCTCTGAAGTTTCACCGGAGAAGCAAAACAATACGTCCCCTAACCATATAGCATACAGATGCTTAATCATTGATGATCTCCCATAACGTTTTTTTCTTCATCCCTTCATCTTATACGAAAAACCCCATATTTAAAAACCTTTCTGCATTTTTTCTGCAGATGATCTGCAAAAAAGCGAAAAATACAGGATTATGCAGTCTGCGCGGCCTAACCTGAGCGTTTCCCGTAAGGCACAGGACAGCACAAAAACAACGGCATTTCTGCCGCTATTTCTACACAAGCTCCCCGGCTCCCTCTCAACAACGGCACTTCTGCCGCTATTCCCACACAAACTCCCCGGCTCCCTCTCAACAACGGCATTTCTGCCGCTATTCCCACACAAACTCCCCAGCGCCCTCTCAACAACGGCACTTCTGCCGCTATTCCCACACAAACTCCCCAGCGGCCTCTCAACAACGGCATTTCTGCCGCTATTTCCACACAAACTCCCCAGCGCCCTCCCAACAACGGCATTTCTGCCGTTGCTCCCGCGCCAACTCCCCGGCAGCCTCCCCTCCACTAGGGGTATCCCCTCACCCTAAGCTCCGGCGCTCTTCAAACTCCCGTAAGTCCACATGAGCCAGCTCCTTCCACCAGCTACATCTCCGCCGCACGAATATGCAGCTCCCCGCCTTCCGGATCATCAGCCACCTGGATAATAATCGCCCCTCTCTTTCCATCATAGGCCCAGCCGGAGCACCCTTCCTTAAGCTGCTCCAGACTAATCTCGGCAAGCCCCTCCACCATAGCCGCCGTAAAGAACGGATAACAGAGAGTGAACCGCAGCGATTCTCTGCGCGGAACGTATTCACGCACGGCATACGACCAGCTCAGCCGCAATGTGCCCTCATCGCCGGCGGCCTGCACACTGATTTCCGCATACTGCCCTCTTTTGTAGCTGAAGCTGTGTCCATCATCCTCATAGAGGGTACAAGCGGCAGAGAACCCGCTTCGCGCCTCCGCCCCGTACAGATGAAAAATCAACGTTTCCTCCGTATCCTCCAGCGCATACTGCTTCAGCGGGCCTTCGACGACAAAGGTCCCCGCCTTGACATACATCGGCATAATCCGCAGCGGCGCAGCAGCCAGAATGTGGCGGCTGCCCTCATGAATCTCTCCGTCCCAGTAATCAATCCAGCGTCCCTCCGGCAAATACACGCAGCGGTGGTCCGTATCGGGGCGGTAGACGGGGGCGATCAGCACATTTTCCCCCAGCAGGAACTGGTCGCACAGATTGGTCACATGCGGGTCGCGCGGGTATTCCAGAACAAGCGGCCGGATTACAGGCAGGCCGCTCATCTCCGCTTCATGGAACAGGTTATATAAATGCGGCATCCAGCGGTAACGCAGGCCGATAAACTCCCGCAGAATTCCCTCCACCTCTTCCCCGAACGACCACGGCTCCTGGCGCAGCGTGCCAATAGAGGAATGATTGCGGCAATACGGGAAGAACACCCCCATCTGCGTCCAGCGCACCAAGAGCTGCGCGGAGGTATGGTGGGCGAACCCGCCGATATCCGGCCCGGAGAAGGCCAGCCCCGACAAGCCCATGTTCAGCACCATCGGCATCGCCATTGCCATATGCTCCCAGAAGCTGCGGTTGTCTCCCGTCCACACTGCGGCGTAACGCTGGATGCCGGCATAACCGGCCCGGGTCAGCACAAAAGGGCGCTCGCCGCCCATATGCTCCATCAGCCCCTCATACGTGGCCTTCGACATCATCATCCCGTACAGATTATGATACTCCTCATGCGTTAGAAGCCGCCCGTTGCCCGAATGCATCACATCGAGATCCATCGTCTTCGACTCATTGAATACCGCCGGCTCATTCATGTCATTCCAGATGCCCTGAATGCCAAGATCCGTATAGTACTTGTGCAGACCTCCCCACCATTCGGCGGTCCGGCTGTCGCTGAAATCGGGGAACGCGCTGATGCCCGGCCACACCTCCCCAAAGAAAATATCGCCCTCCAGACGGCGGCAAAAATGCTTCTCCAGCACCCCCTGCTTATACACCTCAAATTGGGGGTCTTTTTTGACACCGGGGTCTACAATCGGCACAATCCGCACACCCAGCCCGCCAAGCTCGGCAATCATTTTGTCAGGCTCAGGGAAATTGACCGGATCAAAAGTAAAGACCCGGTACTCATCCATATAGTGGATGTCCAGATAAATCACGTCGCAGGGAATTTTTTTGTCCCGGAACGTCTGCGCAAGCTGCAGCACCTCCTGCTGATTCATATAGCTGTAGCGCGACTGGTGATAGCCGATGGCCCATTTGGGCGGAAGCGCAATCCGGCCGGTCAGCGAGGTGTATCTTTTGACCACATCCTTCATGTCAGGCCCGTTGATGAAATAGACATCATAAGCCATTGTAGAGCAGCCGATGGTAAACGCAACCCCATGCGAGCGCATATCAAAATCACTCCGGCCCGGATTATCCAGAAACAAGCCATACGACAGACCGCCGTGCATATGAATCAGCAGAGGTATCGACTCATAGAGCGCTTCGATCTCCGGCAGATGGGGCGCAAATACGTCCGTATTCCAGTTCGTATAACGCTCCCCGCGTTTATCCAGGAAGCTCGCCTTCTCTCCGAGTCCGTAAAAATGTGAATCCGGCTGCATATCATATTCCGCATGTCCCGCGCCCCGCGGATTCCAGCTCATCAGATTCTGCTGCATAATGATTGTGCCGTCCAATTTTTCCACCCGGAGCAGAAACGTGGTTTTCTCAATAATCAGCCGGATAGCCCCGGTTGTGAAGATCAACTGATTCTCGGCTTCCTTCACCGGGAACAAATGCGGAATGCAGCTTTCCGCCAGCACCGCTTCGGTCGTTGTCAAATCAGGCGCCTGATCCCGAAACCCCTTCATCCGAAACAGATCATCGCTCAAAAAAACAAAAGCAATCCCCCCTCGCTCCCCGCGGCAAATATAAACATTCTCCTGGCATTGCCAGGAAACCAGACTGCCGGTTGTGCTCCAGGTCTCTTTTATCACAAGCGGACCTATTTTCTCGGGGCGTATCGCCTCACTGCTCTCCATAGCTCGCTTTCCCCCTTCGTCTGTTGCGGCCTGCTAATACTTACATGTTGCCCAGATTGCCGGGAGTGCTATCCGCAAAGCAACCCCGCTAGCGGTGCTTCTGCTCCGATGCCGATTCAGGTGGTTTGCCGGGACCCCGAAACCCCTCTAACGCAAAATAACCCCACAAAGTGAGGCCCCTGCTTCGATGCCAATTCAGGTACTTTGCGGCGGCCCCAAAAAATACCAAAAAAAGGCTGCCCTGAGCTACGCATAGCCGGACAACCTTCTTATTTCACAGTTTATTCACTATATAGCGCTCCGCAGAAGAACAGGCTTATTTCTTACGTGCCACCGCTTCAATTTCTACAAGCCCGTCCTTGGGCAGACGAGCAACCTCAACAGCGCTGCGGGCAGGATAAGGTTCAGTAAAGAAGGTGCTGTACACCTCATTTACCGCTGCGAAATCGTTCATATCCTTCAGATACACCGTCGTCTTTACAACATGATCAAGGGATGCTCCAGCCTCTTCAAGGATGGCTTTCACATTGCTAAGCGATTGGCGTGCCTGCTCCTCCACACCCTCGGCCAATGCTCCAGTCTCCGGGTTCAGTCCCAGTTGACCTGAAGTATATACCCAATTCCCGGCGACGATTGCCTGGCTGTAAGGGCCGATGGCTCCGGGTGCTTTTGAAGTTGCTACCTGTTTTTTACTCATATTCTGCTCCTCCTGTTATCGCTGTACACATTCCGTTATGTACATATGATTGATGTCTTAATTGTACGTCCTGAGCTCCGTGTAACGCAAACCTGCGCCGTCAGCTTCCTCCAATCACATGAATAACGTCATTGGTGTAGATATGCACACCGCGGGTTTCGGCCAGAGCAATGTTCATCATGGCTCTAGCCACTGTGGCACCGGGAATCGCCCGGTACTTGGCCGCTTTGCCGATCATAGCGAAATCCAGCGCCTTCATCAGCACTGAAGCCACCCGTTCGCCCAGCCTGTGCTCCTCACGCTCGCCAAGCAGCAGGGAGGGGCGGAACAGATGCAGCCCCTCAAAGCCGGAAGCCATCAGCCCCTCCTCCACCTTGCCTTTGGTGCGGGAGTAGAAATTACGTGATTTGGCACTGGCCCCCATAGAGGAGACTGCCAGGAACTGCTTCACACCGCATGTTCTGGCCAATTCGGCGGCGGCAAGCGGATATCCCAGATCAACGCGCTCGAATTGGGCCTGCGAGCCGGCTTTCTTAATCGTTGTCCCGAGACAGCAGAAGACAGCCGAGGCCCCTGTAAACTGCTCCTTATATTGCCCAAGCTGCTCCCAATCAATGATTATTTCCTTCAGCTTGGGATGCTGGAGCTTCAGCGGGCGGCGGACCAGCACACGCACCTCATCCCAAGCCTCTTCATTCAGCAAATCCTCCGTCAGCGCACGGCCTACCAGGCCTGTTGCCCCTAGAACTACGGCGATTCTAGTCATTGACCTGTCTCCTTTAATTAGTCGTCCCTGAGAATTCGGCGGCCCAGCAGCAGCGCCAAGGCAAGCATAAGCACCCCAACAACTAGCTGCATGCCATACACCTGTGTCCAGTGCGGCCACTCTTTGATCCATTCATAGATTTTCCCGCCGATAAGCGGGCCGAAAAATGCCGCAAGCCCTGTCAGCGCCGCATACATCGCCATGTACATCGGGCGTTCCTTCTTCGGCGTATCTCCAATAATGAAATTGAAGGCCAACTGGTTAAAGCCGCCAACCCCCATCCCAAAAATAATATGAGCGGCGAACAGAACCGGCAGCATCGGCAGCACGGAGAGCAGCCCCCAGAAAAGCGAGGATAAGGCGATGATCGGCAGCGTCCAGAGCAGCAGTCTTTTATTGCTGTATTTCGCGTTCAAATTGCCCCACACATAGAAGCTTAACATCATAAAGATCGTCTGGGACACGTTCAGCAGGGACAATGTCTCATAATTAATGTGCAGGAGCTGAAGCATGACATAAGAGTACAGCGGTACGCTCAAATTCTGCAGCAGCAGCCAGGCCGAAAGAAACAGCGTGGACTTCATAAACAGCTTGTCGTGAAGCGGTTTCTTAAGCATCGGCAGAAAATCCTTCTCGTCCGATTTCTCAAAGGGCACATCCGGATAGAAGAAGAATACAGCAACATTCGATAAAGCGAAAATCCATACTACAATATACAGAATCAAAAACCCGTGTCCCCCGGGATAACGGTCAAGCACAACGCCGCCGCCATACATGACCAGAGATCCGAGAGCATTCAGGAGTGTATTGCGGATTCCAAAATAACGGCCTCTCACCCGCGCGGGAACCAGGTCGCTGATTACCGAGTTCCACAGCATACCGCCCGCCGTATTGACAATAAAAGCAATCGTATACAAAACGATAAATGCGGTGACCCAGTGCTCTTTTGGGAAAATAAACGGAATCAGCCCGGTGGAGCTCCACAGCACCCTGTGCAGGCCGATAAACGTCACCATCGCCCATTTGCGGCTCGGCAGCTTCTGAATCAGAAAAGCTACGCCGATTTGCGCTACATTAACCAGAGTGGTAAGCGCCAGTACAAAACCGATCTGGCTGGAGCTGGCTCCTAGATACAGCAGAAAGCCGGTCAGAAACTGCCCTTGAAGCAGCACCTGAAATATCGTTGACGGTATCCCCTCAAACGTTGCAATCTCCAGATTCTTACGATGTACAGAGGTTTTGCGGACGGCCTTGGGACGGACAACGCGCTGCCTGTTTCTTATGATGTTCATAGGGGTATAAAATCTCCTTCGATGCGGCTTTGGCTTCATTCTAACCGACAGCAATCTCCTGTCAATACGCCAAAATCACAAATAAAATTGGAGCTTCACACCGCCTCATGACCGGATGCCTGGAGAGGTAAATATAGTGAAAACAGGCTCCCCTGATCCTCCCCGCTGGATAAAGTAATAAATCCGCCAAGCAGCTTGGCCAGATCATTGCTGATGGACAGACCAAGCCCCGTCCCGCCGTAGTTGCGGCTGATGGTGCTGTCCGCCTGCTGAAAGGACTCAAAGATCACCGCGTGCTTCTCGGCGGCAATTCCGATGCCGCTATCCTGCACGTCAAAAACAATCCAGCGCCGCAGCACCTCGGCTTCTTTTCGCTCCGCAGTGCGCACGTTTATTGAAACAAACCCGTTCACAGTAAATTTGAAGGCGTTGGAGAGCAGATTGCGGAGAATTTGCTGCACCCGCTGAGGATCGGAATGAATGACATCCGGCACATCATCCTCCAGCGCAATGCTGAAATTCAGCCCCTTCTGCTTGGCCACCACATTGAACTGCTGAGCCAGCAGATCAGGTATCTCGCTGACACTCAGCTCCTCATGAACCACATCAAGCTTGCCCGCTTCCACTTTGGACAGATCGAGAATATCATTAATCAACGACAGCAGATCGCTGCCCGAACGGTAGATTATCCTTCCATACTCCGTGGTTTCCTCGCTGCTCAGGTTATCATTTTCTTCAATCATCTGCGATAAGCTAATAATGCTGTTCAGCGGCGTTCTCAGCTCATGCGACATATTGGCCAGGAACTCCGACTTGAACTGGGAGGCCAGCATAAGCTGCTTCGCCCGCTCCTCTAATGCGATCTTATTCTTGTGCAGCTCCTCCGCCTGTGCGGACAGCAGCTCGTTCGCCCTGACAACCTGTCCGGTACGCTGCAGGTCCAGTTGAAAATCACGGATAATAAGCGCAAACAATATGCTGAGAATCACCCCTGCCGGGAAAGTCGTCGGCATAATTTTCATTATGTATACCTGATCAGGTATCACACCAAATACAAGGATATTTACCGCGTTCACCACATTCACAACCAGAATGACAATTAGCCCTTTATTTACTACCGAAGCAGGTGAGCGGCGCATCCATAAGCAGAGTCCGGCGCATACAAAGCCCAGAATGGATAAATTTAGAACGCCGGCGACAGCCGCTTCGTTGATCCCGAAGGTAAGCCGTGTCAGCCCTGTGCCGACTCCGATCAATATAAGAATGAAAGGCTGAGAGAAAGCCAGTGTAGAGATAATCAACGGCACAAAACGCAAATCAAAGATGACATGAGCGTCCAGCCTGTATCCGAAACATGAACTTATCCATCCGCCAAAGATTGCCAGCAGCACCCAGCTCGCCTTTTTTACCGGTACAGGTGCATACGTAAGAGTATATTTGTATATTAAATTCGCCAGATAAGCGACAGTTATAAGCAAAGCCGAATTTATAAGAAAAATCTTCAGGTATTCCATAGCATTCCTCCGATAAAGATTACAAAATTGTAACACTCATTATTCATATTATCATAATAGTAGAATAAATTCATGGAATCACAGTCCTATTTGTCATATATCGGAAATAGGACTATATCGGCATTACTCGATTTGATTTCATAAGGATAAAGTCATTTTTTGTCACATAATAGTCTTCTAAATATCTTCTAAATATATATCTAAATATTTTAAAATTTGATATAATTCAAGTGTTAATAAATTTCTTCGTAGATAAGTGATTATTTTCACATGATTATTGTCCCGCTTGTGCTAGAATGCCATCGAAGAAGAAACGGATTTATTAAATTTTTTCTTATCACCAGCCGATATATGTCATGTAGCTGCTACAAAAAGGGTCTTTAGTCGGATTCAAAAGTGATAAATGTCATTTATAAAGTGATTTTTATCACTTCCAATTACTATTAAAATGTTTTACATTTTAATATATATATTTTAAAATATTTTTTTGGAGGTCATCTTAAAATGAAAAAAGCTTCTGTAATCTTGTCGAGCGCTCTGGTACTCGGTACGTTGCTCGCCGGATGCGGCAACAACAACTCTAACAACGCTGCTGCAACCAATGCCCCTGCTGAGTCCACTGCACCTGCCGCAACTGCTGCAGCATCCGATGCCGGCACAACTGAAGCAGGCAAGTATCAAGATGGAACATACTACGGCACAGCTCCTGCTGATGAAAAAACCGGCTGGGAATCCTTCGTAATCCTGACGGTTGAAGGCGGAAAAATCACTAAAGCTGACTGGGACGCTTTCAACGTTAAAAACGCAGGCGACCTGAAGAAAAAAGTTTCTGAAGACGGCAAATACGGTCTGGTATCCAAAGGCGGCGGCCAAGCCGAATGGCATGAGCAAGCTGCTAAAGCTGAAGCCTTTTTGGTTGAAAAACAAGACCCTGCAGCAGTTGTAGTAAATGGCGAAGGCAAAACTGATGCCATCTCCGGTGTTTCCGTAGGCGTTAGTGATTTCGTAACGGCATCTCAAGCCGCTCTGGCCGCTGGTCCTACACAAGCTGGTCCTTACAAAGACGGCGGATACACTGCTGAAGGCGAAATGGACAAAGAATCCGGTTGGAAATCCACTGTTGCTATTACTGTTGCGGACGGCAATATCGTAGCTGCTAACTTCAGCGGCGTGAATGCTGCCGGCGATGACAAAAAGCAATATTCCATAGATGGCAAATACGGCATGAAAGCCGGCGGCGCTTCCGCTGAATGGCATGAAGAAATCGCCCTGGCCGAGAAATACTTCCTTGATAATAAAGGCGCTGCCCCAACCATTGATGCAGAAGGCAAAACTGACGCTATTTCCGGCGTATCCATCCACGTTGGTGAATACTTTACACTGGCAGAAAAAGCCCTCGAAGGCGCGAAATAACATTCGCTACCTTTTTGCAGCTAATCAGACGAATGAGGTGAGTTTCTCTTGAAGAAAATAGTCATTTTGGGTGGCGGCTACGGCGGCGTGCTCACGGCTAAGAAACTGGCAAAAAAGTATAAGAACAACAAAGATGTAGAAATCAAACTGATCGACCGCAATCCTTATCACACTCTTTTGACTGAGCTGCATGAGGTTTCAGCGAACCGTGCGCCTGAGGATTCTATCAAAGTTGATTTGAAGAAAATTTTTGCGGGTCTCAAAGTGGATGTTGTTCTGGACGAAATCAGCAACATTGATTTCAAGGGCAACAAGCTGAAATCCGACAAAGCTACTTATGCTTATGATTACCTGGTAATCGGCACAGGCAGCAAGCCAACATTCTTCGGCATTCCGGGAGCCGAGGAGAATACCTTCTCCTTCTGGTCCTACGATGACGCGGTTGCGCTCAAACGCCAAATTCGCGATATGTATACTCAAGCGGCCAAAGAAAAGAACCCTGCAGTACGCCGCGCAATGCTAACCTTTGTCATTATCGGTGCCGGCTTCACTGGTGTCGAGCTGGTTGGGGAAATGGCTGAACAGCGTGAAGAGCTCTGCAAGGAATTCTTTATTGACCCGTCTGAAGTACGCCTGATCGTGGCCGATATGGCTCCGAAGATTCTGCCAATCCTGCCGGATAAGCTGATTCAGAAGGCTGAGGCGCGTCTGCGCAAGCTGAAGGTCGAAATCGTGACCGGCGCCAAGATCACCGAAGTTGGCGATGGCAGCGTGGCTCTCGGCGAGAAGAACATCGTCGATGCCAAGACTATTGTCTGGACCGCAGGTGTGGAAGGCTCCGATATCGTCGGCGGTCTTGAAGTACAGCAGCAAGGACGCAAACGGATCGTGACGAATGAGCATCTGGAAAGTGTTGACCACAAGAACGTGTACGTTGTAGGGGACAACATCTTCTTCATTCCGGAAGGTGAGACCCGTCCGGTTCCGCAAATGGTTGAGAATGCTGAACAAGCTGCTCCAATCATCGCTAACAACATTGCCGCTGACATTAGCGGTACAGCTAAGAAGGCATACAAGCCAGGCTTCCACGGTACGATGGTCTCCATCGGCAGCCGCTACGGCGTTGCCAACGTAGGTCTTCCAGGCAAGCTCTTTATGCTCACTGGATTTATGGCTATGCTGTCCAAGCATTTTATCAATATGTTCTACCTGTCTCAAGTGGTAGGTTTTAACAAGGTATGGACTTACATGATGCACGAGTTCTTCCATGTTGAAAACCGCAAGAGCTTTGTGGGCGGCTATTTCTCCAAACGCTCACCGAACTTCTGGCTGGTTCCGCTCCGTATGCTTCTCGGTGGTATGTGGTTATATGAAGGTATAGATAAGCTGAGAAAGATTTGGGTTGATCCGAATAAGATCTTCCTGATCCCTGCTGCTCCATTTGCAACAGATGCTGCCTCTTCAGCCAGCGTTGCCGTGGATGCCGTTAAAACAACGGTAGATGCGCAGTCCGCAGCTTCGGCGGTGTCCACTGCCAAAGAAGCCGTATCGGCCTTGCCGGTTCCAGGCTTTGTCTATGACATTACCAACTGGTTCATGGATTTAATGTTCTACAACAACGACGGAAGTTATACCTTCCTGGCAAAATGGTTCCAAATCGGTATGGTCTGTGCCGAAATCGTCTTTGGTGTTATGCTTATCGTAGGTCTGTTCACAGCTCTTTCTTCCCTGGCGACCATAGCCATGGCCGTGATGATCTGGTCGACCAAGATGGCGGCTACCGAAATGCTCTGGTACGTTGGGGCGGCTATTGCCTGCATCGGCGGATCGGGCAGCGTGTTCGGTCTCGACTACTACGTTCTTCCTTGGCTGAAAAAGCAGTGGAAACGAATCCCGCTCGTGCGGCGATGGTATCTGTTTACCGACTGACGATTCAGCGGTTGACTGTTCTGTACACCATGTAATTTATAATAGCAGTGACTTATGTGTTTCTTATGTTGCTGCAACTGAATATGTTGTTCTTAAGAGTAATGTGTCCCTGGGACACATTACTCTCCTTGTTTACCAAGGTGATTTAGCTGGTTTTTGTTTTCAATAATGGTTTTGTAGGGATAATCAAGGCTATGGTTTCTTCCGGCAAAACCGACAAGAAGGAGAGAATCTTGTGAACAGAAAACTCATTGAAGATACCTTCCGGCTGCTTGAGGCTGAGATGTCACCCATCGCCGGAATTCAGTTGCATCTCTCTCCGGCAGAATGTGAGCAGCTACTTTCGGTACTGGAACGCCATGATCTGGAATATGACCGCAAAATCCATTTGCTTGGCATTTATACCATTCTTACTATGGCGGCTGGACGCCATATGGAATGTGTCCCACATCATCCTGACCTGACCCGCAACATTTTGGATGGAGATTATTTATACAGCTTTTATCTGCAGTTTGCGGTGAAATGCCGTGAGCTGGACCTCGTTGCCTATTTGGCACCCTCAATTAAAAAATTGCAAATCGCGCGGTCAAATGGAGACTTCTCGGAACAAAACCCGGCGGCTGGGATTGAACAGTTCCTGATTCAAGAGCGCAGGCAGCGAAGCCGCACAAGCAAAGCCATTTGACAGGTGGGAACTATACAATGAAGCTCCATGAAGCCTTAAATATAGACCTGAATGAAATTAACCTTGAAATTCAAAATCTTGTGGCCCGTGACAGAGATGTACCCAAAAAATCACAACTCGCACAGAGTATTCTGGAATTGACCGGCTCCGGCGGCAAACGGCTCCGTCCGCTCATGGTCATTGTTGGCAGCCGTTTCGGGCGCAAGTCCTCAAGCCGCCGAACTCTGCAATTGTCCGCTGCTGCTGAATTTATTCATGTGGCCTCATTAATTCATGATGATATTATTGACGATGCCGAGCTGCGGCGCAGCGCTCCGGCCCTGCACACTAAGACCGGCGTCTTATCGGCAGTGCATATCGGCAACTATATGTCTGCCCGCATCATTGAGCTGCTCAGTAAATACACCGGAGACAAAAACCGCTACGTTCACGATTTATCCTCTGTAGCTACCGCCCAGCTTTGTCTTGGTGAATATCAGCAAATGGAGCATGCCTACGACTACAGCCTTACATTTGAGCAATACCTGGAGAAATCACGCAACAAAACGGCAATGCTGATGGCCACCTGCCTGCGGGTAGGCGCACTTTCCACCGACAGCACAGAGGAGACTGCTAATCTGCTTTATGCTTTTGGCGAGGCGCTTGGCATGTCTTTTCAAATCCAGGATGATTTGCTGGACTTCACCCAGTCTGCCGATGTGCTCGGCAAGCCCGCCGGCAGCGACCTGCGCCACGGGCAGGTTACACTCCCTGTCCTGTTCGCCCTTCAGGACCCCGAGCTGGCTCCAGCCATCCGTACAATCGGCCCCGCCTCCTCCGACGAAGAGGTTGCCCATGTGCTGAGCCTGATCAACCGCAGCGATGCTCTCGCCCGCACCGAAGGCGTCAGCCAGGACTATCTTGCGCAGGCCGCCGCCATTGTTGACCAGTTATCCAGCTACCCGGCACATGCCGACCTGGAGACACTGCTGCAGTATTTTGCCGGGCGTGACCGGTAAGGGGGCTTAGTGGGGAGGAGACTAGCAAACCTGCTATCGGCCTACGCGTTATCCTCAATAACGCGATAAGACGCAAAAAAGCTCCCAGTCGGGAGCTTTTTTGCGTCTTCAGGTGATTCGGAGGCTAAACTAACGAACGCAGCGAAGCGCCCGTAAGTGAGTTTAGCTATGATGTTTAGCTCATTGTGTCTTGCTTTGGTCTTGCTTTGGTCTTGCTTGTCTTTTTACTTGCTTTCTTTCCGTTTCGGAAAGCAACCCCGCTTCAATCTCGGCCAACCGGCCTTGCTTGAAGGCCGCACTCCCCCGCCAGGAAAGCCGCGAAGCCAGCTTTCCGCGCCATGCCTGCCCACAGCTGCTGGGCAGGCATGTTGTCTTTTTGTTGTTAGCTAAGCAGGTTAGGACTTCACTGCGGGGAATTTTGGAACTGGAGGAGCGGTAGCGTCCGCCTTTATGTTTGGATTTCTACCGCGGACAGCGGAACAAAATCAGGAAATCCAAACATAACAGCGGCCGGAAGTCCAAACATTCCCCGGAGTGGAGCCTCTCCTAACCGCCCCCGCACACCCTAGCTAACAACAAAATAATCAATCAGCGTGCACAGCAAAATCACCATACTGATGATTTGATTCAAATTATAAGAAGCCACCTTCATCATCCGCCGGTTATGAGGTCTGATGATCTTGTGCTCCGTCATCAGGAGCACGGTAGCAATGGCGATGCCCACCAGGTACATCCAGCCCAGATCGCGCCAGAAGTACAGGAACAGCAGCAGCATAATCATAATGAAATGCAGCCCTTTGGAGATGCGCAGGGCGTTCTCCAGCCCGAAGAAGCTCGGGATCGACCAGAGGCCGTTCCGCCGGTCAAAGTCGATATCCTGGGTGCCGTAAATAATGTCAAAGCCGGCAATCCAGAGCATAACAACCGTACCAATCACGAACGGAGTGAACGCAATGTTCCCCGTCACGGCAAACCAGGCGCCGATGGGTGCCGAAGCGATGACAAAGCCCAGGTACAAATGGCTGAGAAAGGTGAAGCGCTTCGTATAAGAGTAGCTGGAAATCAGGACAATGGCCACAGGAGACAGCAGCAGGCAGAGCAAATTAAGCATTCCGGAAGCGAAGATAAACAGAGCATAGTTGATGATGATGAACAGGATGACTTCTTTTTCCACAAGCAGCCGCTGCGGCAGATGGCGATGTGCTGTACGCGGATTATTACCGTCAAAGGTCCGGTCAACCAGACGGTTAAAAGCATTCGCTCCGTTACGCGCGCCAATCAGCGCAATCAGCCCCCACAGCATCATATGGCCGGAAGGCCAGCCGCCTGCTGCCCATACCATCGAGATGATGGCGAAAGGCAGGGAAAACAGCGTGTGGGAGAACATCACCAGCTCACTGAACATTTTCAGCTTGAGCGCAGAGGTTTTGACCGCATTCAATATCGCCATATCATTCTTCCTTTTCACTTGAAGCTTGCAGCAGCACCTCATGGAGCACTGCAATCATACCGTCAATATCCCCGGCGGTAACGACCAGCGGCGGCTGAAAGGCCAGTACATTGCGGCCCACGCCATTTTTACCAATCAGATACCCACGGTCCTTCATCTCTTCCAGCACAGCATCAGTCAGTTCTGCCGCTCCGGCTGCGTCTGCCGCCGTTAGCTCCGCTCCCAGCATCAGCCCGGTTCCGCGCACATCAGCAATCATTCCCGGGAACTGCTGCTGAAGCGACAGCAGCCCATTCTTCAGCCGTGCCCCAAGCTCAGCCGCACACTCCGGCAACTGTTCATCACGGATATAATCTAGCACGGCAAGTGCCGTCGCCGCCGACACGGGGTTGCCCCCGAAGGTCGAAGCGGAAGGACGGTTCAGTGAAGCCGCGATTTCATCTGTGGTCGCAAAAGCGGCTACCGGAACCCCGTTGCCCAGCGCTTTTGCCATGCTGATGATATCCGGCACCACGCCAAAATGTTCCATGGCAAACATTGTTCCCGTGCGTCCGTAGCCGGTCTGAATCTCGTCAGCAATCAGCAGCACTCCGTATTGGTCCAGCAGCGTTTTAACCTCGCGGAAATAGGTGAGGGCAGGCATAATCATGCCCCCATTTCCCTGAATTGGCTCTACAATCATTGCCGCGATAGTGTTCCCCTTCTCTTCCAGCACCCGCTTCAAGCTCTTCAGGGAAACCGCAGCAGCTTCTTCCAGGGTCAGCTCAGGATGGTAAGGACGTTCAATGAAGGTTACATCCTCATCCAGATAGTTGTCCGTTCTCCACATTTGCAGTCCGGTTACACTCATCGTCAGATTGGTCCGCCCATGCAGGCCGCTCTCCAGCGCAATAAAGCCTTTGCGTCCGGTATGCATTCTGGCCAGCAGCAGTGCCCCCTCATTGGCCTCAGAGCCGCTGTTGACGAAGAAGCTCCGGCGCAGATTCCCTGGAAGCACCTCCTCCAGCCGTTCCGCCAGATCCACGTTGGGCTGTGTGAGATAGATCGTCGAGGTGTGCTGGAGCTGCTGAAGCTGCTCTATCGTGCGCGCCGTAATAACCGGATTGCAATGACCACAGGCAACGACGGAGACTCCGGCGAAAAAGTCGGTATACCGCTTGCCATGTTCATCATAGATAAATTGCATGCTTCCACGTACCAATTGCGGTGCATCCCGATAAAAGTGCGCTGTACACGGATAGAAGTATTGTTTTCTTTTGGCGGCAACCGCTGCTCTTCCGATGGTTTCTTGTTGCTTCATGATGGGTCCCCTCTCTTTCAGCCTATTTCTTTGTGAAAATAGTAACTTATCATATTACCACTTACCATTATTATACGCGCTAACCTAATCTTTTAAAATTTAAATATATTAATTGAACTGCAAAGAACCTAAGGTATACCCCGCATACACAGGCTTCAGTCCGCCCAGCAGATCCTCTTGCCCACCCGAACCGTTAATCGCAGCCTGATACGCGGCAATGATTGTACGCAGCTCTTCTGTACTGTAAGTCGCACCTTCAATCCGGAAGCTGGAAATCCCCAATCCGCTCATTTCACTCAGCATAGGCAGGTAACAGAGCTCTTTGGAGAACAGCAGGTGACAGCGGCCAAATTGGTCACGGTAGACGGGATTTTCGCCTTTATCGGTTTTGAGCACCAGCACACTGTTGTTGACATACAGATTATCCTCTTCGCCAATCGGTTCCATAACCTCGGTATTCTCAAAGAGATCATGCTCCATATACATCAGCGCCGGTGTACCATGTACAACGACCTCCAGCGGCAGCTCACAATGTGAGGTGAAGGCGGCAAAATGCTCCATCGTCATCTCCGGCGAGACCGTAAGCTTCTCCAGCCCAAGTCCGGTATACAGTTCGGCAGCAAGGTGGTTATACACATTCAGATTGACATCGCCAATCATCGGATATCCTGTACCTCTGTAGCGGCGAATGGCTCCAAGGTTGGTAATCATCAGCCCGTCAATCGGCAGGCGTTCTCCGTTCAGCAGATGGTCATACTGGTCAAAATGCAGCTCCGTCATCATCCGCGGCATCCCAAGGTACAGCTTCGTTTGGCCCTTAATGGCTCCAAGCTCCTTAATGTCCTGCTTCGTGAACGGCTGGTCCGGCTCAAATACATCTCCCGGCAGGTACAGGCTATCCACGCCCATCTCCAGCACTAACCGGGCTTGATCCATGTTATTGACCCGGACTGCCAGCTCCGGCTTGCCCTTCGGCGCACGTTTGGCTTCTGCCAGTCGTTCACGCAGCTCCAGCACACGTTTCTCGGACAATTCACGTTCTGCAGTTGGCGTACTGAATACTTTGCCTGTGCTGTAGAACTTGCCTGTACCCTCATACCGGCGGTTGATGTTCGACAGACCCGGTTTGCCAAAAGCATATGCCGTTGAAAAATCACGTTTCCGGTTCTTATGCAGCTCTTTGGAGTCCACCGTCCGGTCAAAACCCAGCGGATCATCAATATAACGGTCAAGGGCTGCGCCGTAGCTGTTGACCAGGGAGACCATGAATTCCTTGTCGCGCATCCGGCCTTCGATTTTGAAAGATGTAATGCCTGACTCGATCAGCTCGGGAAGATGCTCATACATGAACATATCCTTCACGGCGAGCGGGTACTCCGCAGGGAACACATAGCCGTCCCGTTTAATCCGGTAATCCCAGCGGCAAGGCTTCATGCATTTGCCCCGGTTGCTGCTCATGCCAAACACCTGGGAGCTGAAATAGCAGTTCGCCCCGTGCACGGAGCACATATCGCCATGAATGAAATATTCCAGCTCCATCCCGCTTCTTTGCCCCAGCAGCTTTGCCGTCTGCAGATCCATCTCCCGCGAGGTCACCACACGGGTAACTCCGAAATCGCGCAGCGCGTAGATCATCTCCAGATTATGCACATTCATCATGACCGAAGCATGAACGTGAAGGGTAAGCCCCATCTCCCGGATCAGCTCCAGCACAGCCATATCCTGAACAATCAGCGCATCGGGACGGGCACCATCAAGAAAACGCAGGTACTCTCTGGCTTCTTCCACATCTTCCTCGCTGAAAAGGTTGTTTACAGTGATATATACTTTTTTGTCCAAGCTATGGGCGATATCAATTGCCTCGATAATTTCTTCATGTGACAGATTATAGCCCTTGCGCATCATTCTCATATTCAGTACCGGGCCGCCAAAATATACAGCGTCACAAGCGGACTGAATCACCTCTTTAAAAATATCAAACGTCCCGGCTGGCGCCAGAAGCTCGATTTCCTTACCGTTAAAATATCTTGCCATTGTCAGTTCCCCCTAAAATTTCACAATAACGCCACTGCAACTCCCATGATGACAAACATCGCTACAAAAACTGTATCGGCCCCGCCCCACCTTGGACGGTGATACCGGCTGCGCGGGGCATCCATGCGGAAGCCCCTGGCTTCCATCGAGTAAATCAGGTCCTGAGCCCGCCGGAACGCGCTCGCAATCACCGGAACAAGCAGGGAAACGAGCATCCTCGCCTTCTCCTTCAAAGGCAGCTCCTTCAGATCCGCTCCCCTTGAGGCCTGGGCTTTCATGATAATCTGCGCTTCATCGAGAATCGTCGGAATGAACCGCAGGGCAATGCTGATCATCAGCGTAATCCGGTCCGGCGACAGCCCAAGGCGCTTGAACGGGGACAATATACCCTCTAGACCCTGATTCAGCTTGCCCGGAGTGGTCGTGAAGGTAAGCAGTGCCGTGAACGTAATCAGGAACAGCATGCGGATAACTGAAAAAGTTGCCAGACGCAGGCCGCCCTCATGCAGCGAGAATGAGCCGACAGACCATATTGCATCCCCTTCCTTAACGGACAGGAGCTGCACAATGAAAATGAACAGCATCATATAACGCAAAGGCTTGGCCGCCTTGATGAAATATTTCAGCGGTATGCGTGTCGAAGCCATCACCGCAATTGAGAATACAGCCAGCAGCGCCATCGCCGGCCACGAGTTCGACAGCAGAATGACGGCTACATACAGCATCATTCCTGTTAGCTTGGACCGGGCATCGAGCTTATGCACCCACGAGCCGGTCTCAATGCTGCGTCCCAGCAGCAGCCGCTCATTCATGGGCATCCCTCTTTTCTTCGTGCTCACCGGAACGCTCTGCCCCAGCCGGCGATAAGCCGGCGATCAGCTTCGCGAGGCTCTCCGCAGTGAGCCGGGGCTTCTCGCCATGCAGACCGAAGCGGTCAGCAACCGCCCGCCAGTAGCGGAGCGAATGAGGCACCGTAAGTCCGCAGCCTTCCAGAATGGCCGGGTCTGCGGCAAGTTCCCCGCCGCTGCCCTGAAAGGCAATCCGGCCCTCCTTCAGCAGAACCCAGCGGTCGGCATAGGGCAGCAGCTCATCCATCCGGTGGGTGACGATGATAATCGTCCGGCCCCGCTCGCGGCAGAGCCGCTCAAGCTGCGCGATCAGCTCGGCGCGGCTGACAGGGTCCAGCGTTGCCGTCGGCTCGTCCAGCACGACGATGTCCGGGTCCATAGCCAGTACGGAGGCAATGGCCGCTTTGCGCATCTGTCCTCCGCTCAAACGGAACGGATTGCGGTCCAGCAGGGCGAGATCCAGCCCCATATCGAGCAGCGCGTTGCGCGCACGCTCCTTGGCTTCTTCCAGGCTCATGCCGAAATTCAGCGGTCCGAAGATTAAATCCTTCTCCACGGTATCCTCGAACATCTGCTGCTCGGGGAATTGAAAGACCAGCCCGACCCGGCGGCGCAGCGGCAGCAGCTTCGGCGACTTCTCCCCGGCGCGGATGACAACATCCAGCACGTTCACTGCACCCTGGGTCGGCTTCAGAATTCCGTTGAACAGTTGCAGCAGCGTAGACTTGCCGGAGCCTGTCGCCCCGGCAATCCCGGTCAGCGAGCCCTTGGGGATGCCCAGGGTAATATCGTGCAGCGCTGTCTGCCTCCACAGGCTTTTGTCAGCGTAGGTATAGCTTACTTGGTCTAGTTGAATGGCCATAACGTATCTATAAGCTCCTTTTCACTGGCGGGAACATCCACCCTGATTCCCAGGCTCTGCAATTCACGGGCTAGCCGCCAAGCATAAGGCTCCCGCAGGTGGCACTTCTCCAGAAGCTCCGCATTTCGAAACAGCTCGCCCGGGGTAATATCAGCCGCAAGGCCGCCGTCATGCAGGGCAAGCACACGATCCGATGCCAGAATTTCGTCCGCATCATGTGTGATCATCAGGATCGTGTATTGCCCTTCCGCACGCATATCCTGAAGGATGCCAAGCAGCTCATCGCGGCTCCCCTCATCCAACATGGAAGAGGCCTCGTCAAAGATGACGATGCCTGGCTTCATGGCAAGAATGGAGGCAATGGCAACCCGCTGCTTCTGCCCGCCCGACAGCTCACCGGGATGCTTGGACAGCAGATGGCGGATGCCCAGCTTTTCGGAATAGATGCTGAGCCGCTCTTCCATCTCCGCATATGGCAAACACAGCCCTTCCAGGCCAAATAAGATATCTTCCTCAACCGTAGCCCCGATGAACTGATTGTCGGGATTCTGGAACACCATGCCAATGAGTTGCCGGATCGTTCCAATGTTGTCTTCATTAAGTATATGGCCGCAAATGACGATGTCTCCAGCGCTTTTGGGCAGCAGAGCGTTCATCAGCTTTACCAGCGTAGACTTGCCGCAGCCGTTCGGCCCCACCACACTTACCCATTGTCCCTTCGGGATGGACAACGTAATATTATGAAGAATAGGATGCTCCGGATCATAGCCGAACGAAACTCCATCCAGAGCAATAACAGCCTGCGCCGCCCCGTCTTCTATCTCTTTATTTGTTTCACTCATGTTAGTCATCCTTCCGCTGATGTGAACCGTCAGCCCAAAAACTCTTCAAACAGCGATATTTTGGACAGCGACGCCACCAGATAACGAACTGCGAACCCGACGGCAATCCCCGTCACAATCCCGGTAATCAGCAGGATCGGCAGATAGTAGAATATACTCATGGATTTGAATACTATCGAAGCGGCAAGCAATTGTCCGGTATTGTGGGCCAGTCCCCCGGCGATACTAATTCCGATTACGCTGAATTTTTTGCCGCCCCATTTCACCAGCAGGAACATGACCACAAAGCTGAAGAGCGAGCCAAACAGACTGAACAGCAAGCTTGAGAAAGTCCCCAGGAGGAATGCGGTAAGCAAAGTCTTCAGAATCACCAGTACAAAAGCGTCACGTCCGCGTAAAAAGAAAATGCAAGTCAGAATCATAATGTTGGCAAAACCCAGCTTGGCACCCGGCATCAGCCCGACGCCGACCAGCGGAATTTGGGCCTCCAGAATACTCAGCACTACAGCCACTGCGGCGAAAATCGCCACAATCACCGTTCGTTTCAAAGCCTTTGCCGATTCACTACTGGACATAGGCATCTATACCATCCTCCCCCGACTCGCCGGCAACCTCCACTAGCACCCTGTGCGGCAGACAGACGATGGTCTGTTTGGGACGGTTGATCGTGCCAAAACCAAGGCATACCTTGTCGGGGCAGTCCGCATCATACATTTCAATCCCATAATCATGCACCTTCAGAATGTTATAGCCGCGTTCCGTGCGGATATCAATCGTTTGTTCTTCCTTTGTAAGCTTCACTGTCTTATACAGCTTGCCGTCCACCGTTATATTAGCCACAAGATTCTTGCCTGGCCCGGCCTTATCAGCATCGTTCGAGAACCATCTCGGTACGAGAAAAGCGAGCGCGGCAATGAGCACGATGGAAACCAGCAGCACATCTGCGCGTTTCATAATGATCTCCCTTATTTTTTAGTTAAAATCCAGACTTATTAATTATAACGGTCCGTCTTCAATCCTTCAATGAATGTACTCGTTAATTGTCGGTTTTAGGGAGCAGTTCACAAAATAGGCACGCAAGCCGAAGCGGATACCTCCTATTAAATGGATAGCATCCGCTTCAGCAAGAAATATTAGGATACTGCTATGTTAAAACACATAAAGGACGATTACCCCGTCCGGCCCGGATACCCCGATTCAGCAGATTTCCCGGACTTTCCGCTCTTGCTGAAATACGCGATGAACAAGCCGGCAAACTCAGGGTCCCACTGGGTTCCCTTTCCCTGTTCCAGAATTTCGAGAGCCCGTTCATGGCTTATTCCTTTACGGTAGGGACGGTCTGAGGTCATGGCATCATACGCATCCGCCACCGCTATGATCCGTCCGAACAGCGGAATAGCCCTTCCCGCTAAGCCGTCGGGGTATCCTTTGCCGTCATAACGTTCATGATGCGATCTCACACCGCCAAGGTAGGGGGCCATAATCTCCACCGGCTCGATTTGCCGCAGAATATTTTCTCCCAGAACCGGGTGGCTTTTAATCTGGTCGAATTCTTCATCCGTCAGATTCTCTTCTTTGAACAGAACGCTGTCCCGCACACCGATTTTGCCGATATCATGCAGCAGGGCCGACTTGCGCAGATTATCCAGCTTCTGGCCCGCCAGGCCGGCCAATTGCCCGATAATAACCGAGTATTCCGCCACTCGCAGCGAATGGCCTGCGGTATATGGATCACGGGCGTCCAGCGCTACGGCAAGCGTAGTGAAATAGCTGTCGAGCAATTGCCTGTTCTGCTGCTCCCGGGCCTGCAGCCCGCGGACCATCATATTAAATCCGGCCACAAGCTTGGAGAATTCATCGGAATATTCATCCTGCACCTGCAGGAGACGCCCATCCTTAACGTTGTTCATTGCCTGGTACAGTTCATTGATGGGATGCTGCACACTGGCGGTCAGAAGCCAGGCCGCTACGGAAGAGAACAAAATACCGATCACCAGGACCAGCCCCGCCCATTCCCAATAACCATTCAAGTCTGAAGCGGGCACACTCTTCAGCGTCAGCAGCCGGATTTGTGTTGCCATGATGAACAGAAAAAGCGGAAACGTGCCGATCAGCATACAGCTAACCAGAAACTTGGGCCGGATAGATACAAAAACATGCCCCTCCAGCGAAAAATCGACACCGTACATTTCCAAAGCCCGATTTCTAAATTCCTTGATGAGCGGAATAATGGCCGAGCACGTCAGAAAAAATTCAATCAGCGCATGCATGCAGGCCACCAGAACAGCCCCGACAACCGCAATCAATAAATAGTAATAAGGAAAACTGACGAGTCCAGTCCAGATCAGCCACGCGGTCATAAGAAATGCAGGCAGAGAAAGTCCCAGCAAATGAGGCCCAAGTATACGATGCACCGCAACCTTCGGCAGCCGATGCGTTTGCAAATACGCCTTTTCCAGCATAGCCAGTGTCGGCTTCTGCTCGTTCAGCGCCGCGCGGAGCGGCTTCATTTGCTTGATAAAAATACTGATCTCCGTAAAGACCATGATTACAAAGGAAAGCAGCAGCACTATCGACAGCCTTAGATACTCCACTTTGCTTATTTGCAGTGAGGAGAGCAGAACAAGACTTCCCACCGCAAGCACAGCTACAACCGAGCCGAACATGTAATTACGAATTTGCTTCCTCAAAAAAGCTGCGAATAAATCCATCAGTCCCCCGTTTCCAGCCTTGCCGCCCAGCTTGTTATATATTTGCATTTTCAAAAACATCGTGGTAATATAGAAGATATTTGTTTTTCCGTGTACTTATCCCATCAAGAAGATGTCAGGCCGATCAGTTACTACTTTTTACTTAGTATCGGCATTTTGGACACAAAATCTTACGTTTTCTTGCAGTACTCTTCCTTTTTATGAGATTAAATTCGAACATAGTTATCCGATTCGCACTGGCGCGGTCATGGAGCCGCAAGGACAAAAGAGAGGTAGGGCTTTTGTCGTATTGGAAGGATTATTCTCGCCACACGGCTGCTGGAAATAACAAGGAACCAAGACACCCGTTTTTCTCACGGACGGCGGGGGATTAAATATACGAGAAGACATGGCTTCGCCGCTTTCTTGAATCATAAGGAACGGCCCCATGTGTGGAACATATTAGCGCCCGATAACTGCTTTATCGCAGATATCGGGCGCGTCTACGTTTAAGGGGAGTTTTTCAAGCTCACTGTACATAACGCCTCACAAAATCACTAACTCTGCCGATATACTCCGCCTTGTTCGTGTCGTAAGCGAGTCCGTGGCCCGCCCCCTGCACTACAAGCTTCTCCTTCGGCCCCCGGCATGCCTTGTACAGCTTATCCAGCATGGCATAAGGCACGAATCTGTCAGCATCCCCATGGATGAACAGGATAGGCACCCGGGCTTTGCGCACCTGCTTCAGCGCTGAAGCTTCCCCGAAGAAATACCCTGCCTTGAGCCGGGTAACCAGGCTGGCGCTATGGACAAAAGGAAAGCTGGGCAGACGGTACATCCGCCATAGCTGATAAGACAACTGCGCTTTAACCGAGGTATATCCACAGTCGGCGACGATCGCTTTTACCTGCGGCGGAAGCTCTTCACCTGCTGTCATCATCACCGTTGCTGCGCCCATGGATACCCCATGCAGCACAAGCTGTGCCTCCGGTCCGCTCTCCGCCACAACGTGCCCGATCCACCGCAAATAATCCTTGCGCTCCGGCCAGCCAAATCCAATATAATCGCCCTTGCTGTCGCCATGTCCCCTGGCATCGGGAATCAGTACGTTGTAGCCCAGATTCTCATAATAGATTTTGGCATATGCCCCCATATCCTTGCCTTTCCCGGAATAGCCGTGGGCAATAATCGCTGTCCGTCCGGCAGCGCGGTCTGACGGCAGATAATAGCCTCGCAGCTTCAACCCCTCATCTGAGGTAAGCTCAATATTTCTGAAGCTGTGGCTGGCAATCCATTCCGCCCCCTCCCCCCAGGACGCCCCGGCAACCGGCGGGTCCACCTTCAGATCAGGGGTTTTGCTCATAAACTCCTTGGGCGCCCGCTTGACCGCGATTCCATAGAAAAAAAATCCGGCATATATAACAGCGCCCGCAATAATGATAACAACTGCAAGTATGATTACACTCCACATAGACGCCGCCACCTTTCCTTCAACTAGTTAACCCCCAGACGCTGCCCAGGCGTAGCACACTTCTGACTTCAGCATAGTATAACATGGCCCTGGGAGGAGCTGAAAATGCCGGTTCGGCTATTCTGTAGCTGCGGTGAATTTTTATTTAGCAGAGTCACAGGAGAAACACGCCTGTTCGTGCTTCAACAACTGAACAAACCAACCGTTCGTGCTGTAACAACAGCATTTTTGCTGTTGTTACTGAGCTAAGCAACCAGTTGCCCCTCAACAGCGGCATTTTTGCTGTTGCTATTGAGCTAAATAACCATTTACCCCTCAACAACGGCATTTCTGCTGTTGTTAATGAGCTAAATAACCATTTACCCCTCAACAACGGCATTTCTGCTGTTGTTAATGAGCTAAGCAACCATTTGCCCTCAACAGCGGCATTCCTGCTGTTGCTACTGGGCTAAACAACCATTGGCCCCTCAACAGCGGCATTTTTGCTGTTGCTATTGAGCTAAATAACCATTTGCCCTCAACAGCGGTATTTCTGCTGCTGTTACTGAGCTAAATAACCCTTTATCCTCAACAGCGGCATTTCTGCTGCTGTTACTGAGCTAAACAACCATTTGCCCTCAACAGCGGCATTTTTGCTGCTGTTACTGAGCTAAATAACCCTTTATCCTCAACAGCGGCATTTTTGCTGTTGCTATTGAGCTAGTTAAAAAAGCTGCTTCCATGGAGATTGAATCTCCAAGAAGCAGCTTACTATTTTACGGTTCATCTACTGATTTTGGCCTAGCCTTAGCGCTTACGCTTGCTTATTCTTGCCTTTCTTCCGAGCAGCAGCCCCACTCCGGCAATGGCTAAACCGGCGATATAGTAAGGGGCCGGGCTGGATTCCCCGGTCTGCGGAAGCTTATCGACCGTATCCACGGTACCCAGAGGAACCTCGTCATCAATAACGACTTGTTCATCCGGTTCCGGACCTGCGGTTGGAGCAGGAGCCGGCGTTGGCTGTATAGATGCCGCAGGCTTCACAGGAACGGCAGTTGCTACAGGACCTAAAGGTATAGGATCTTCATTGATCACCGTCTCATTATCCACAATTGTGCCAATTATCGTTGTTGGTGTTGGTGTTGGCTGTACCACTACCGGAGGAACAAATTCGACCGAGGTAGTGGGAGTTGGCGTTGGTGCTGCACTTGGCACCGGTGTCGCACTAGGCGTCGGCGACGTGCTTGGTGCCGGCGACGTGCTTGCCGTTGGTGTTGGCGTCGATGTTGATGTCGCCGTCGGTGTTGGCGTCGATGTTGATGTCGCCGTCGGTGTTGGCGTCGACGTTGATGTAGCCGTCGGTGTTGGCGTCGACGTTGATGTCGCCGTCGGTGTTGGCGTCGACGTTGATGTCGCCGTTGGTGTTGGCGTCGACGTTGATGTCGCCGTCGGTGTTGGCGTTAGTGTTGGCGTTGGTGTCGGCTCCGGCGTTGGTGTCGGTGTCGGTGTTGGCGTTGGTGTTGCCGTCGGTGTCGGTGTTGGTGTTGATGTCGGCGTTGGCGTTGGCGTCGGTGTTGGCTCCGGCGTTGGTGTCGGTGTTGGCGTCGGTGTTGGCTCCGGCGTTGGTGTCGGCGTCGGTGTTGGCTCCGGCGTTGGCGTTGGTGTTGGTGTCGGTGTTGGCTCCGGCGTTGGCGTTGGTGTTGGTGTCGGTGTTGGCGTTGGTGTCGGTGTTGGCTCCGGCGTCGGCGTTGGTGTTGCCGTCGGTGTCGGTGTTGCCGTCGGCGTCGGTGTCGGCGTTGCCGTCGGCGTCGGTGTCGGCGTTGGCGTTGGTGTCGGTGTTGCCGTTGGCGTCGGTGTCGGCGTTGGCGTTGGTGTCGGTGTTGCCGTTGGCGTTGGCGTCGGTGTTGGCTCCGGCGTTGGCGTTGGTGTCGCCGTCGGTGTTGGCGTCGGTGTTGGTGTTGCCGTCGGTGTTGGCGTCGGTGTTGCCGTCGCCGTTGGTGTCGGCGTCGGCGTCGGTGTTGGTGTCGGTGTTGCCGTCGGCGTCGCCGTTGGTGTTGGCGTCGCACTCGGTGTTGCCGTCGGTGTCGCACTCGGTGTTGGTGTTGGTGTCAAAGGTGGTTCCGTTCCTTCATACGGATAATGGTGCATCTGCACATGGCCGTTGAACGATTTTGCAATGAGTGTGCCGTGCAGTTCCGCATAATCATAGTACACCTCGGCCCGTGGCGCCAATATTGTACCATTGATGGTTGTGTTGTCGATTTTCAAGCTAACGGCGTCATAAAAATTAAATAATACCTTATTGGGATTGCTCCCATCAATTTGAAAACTCGGGATGTGCACTGAGGCCCCGCTTACGTTGATAACAACCGTTGCATTCCCCGTTATATTGAACACCATATTGTTGGTCGCTGCCCAATCGGCAGCCGTCATATTAATGACATTGTAGGGTTTCGGGGCATTGATCGTTACTTTTCCGGAATCCCTGACAAAGGGCTGTGTCTGCGGCAAAGCGGCCAGCTCACCCGAACGCGCAATCAAAAACTGCTCCTCCGCTGCGAAATTAATCGGTGTATCCTTTCGCGAGCCCCCCTGAAGCGTAGTGCTTTGATCGGCCGTTAGAGTACCACCGTATACAGTTGTTCCATGAACCGTCCCATTCGAGAAGGTAATGTTCTTGCCAGCGATAAGCACGTCTCCGCCCGGGGCGTCCTTGGATACACCGTACCCCTGCAAAGTAATATTCCCTGCGGCCGCAAGCCTTCCATGAATCTGATCGTATGACTGCGTGAAGTCCCCAAAGATAAAAGCATTAAAATTGCCGGCTACCCCCAAAACCGGTGTAGGCGTATAGGGCATACTAGCCGCTGCATTAACCTCCCATCCCCCAGTAATCACACTGCCTACTGTCAGCATCCCTGCCAATAGCAGAGCTGCCGTCTTTTGCACTCTTTTCTTCAATCGCATGCACCTCCTATTAAATACTCTATGATTTCAAGAAAAAACTATAACAACAAAAAGACCGCCAAGAAGGGTTAGCTTCACGGCGGCCGGACAATCATAACCCGTCTAGCGGGCGTTAGATTCCTGACTTTGCGTCCCGTTCTTTCGAACGGTTTGCGTTTTACATGATCGTATAAATTTATAAAGTTCCAGATAGTCTATGACATTTGTTACTTTTGACCTAATGTAAGTTTAGCTGTTCCACCTCCATATTGTCAATCTATTCCTTTTTATTTTTTTGGAAGCTTGGATGCGAAAATCCGCTACAGTCCGCTATGCATAAGGATTAACCAGCTTACTCCCGTCTGAAACAGCGTTCAACAAACAGCGTATGCGGCAGCTTCTTCTGCTTCATGTGATCCTTCCGCTATTTAAAATCACTAATTTTTAATATTAAAATTTAGTCTTTCGGAACTATTTGTCGAACAATGCTGCATCAAGTCACTACGTCCTAATAATGCAAAAAAACTGTCACCGAAAGTTACCGGCAGCAGTATTTCAAAAGATAAAAATGTATATTTTTTACGCCATAACAAATTATCCTTATCTTTCTGGAGAAACGGATGCCGCCTCTTCTAGAGGACGACGAAGCCGTTTCTTCTTGTCGACATCTATGTATGCTATATGCGCTATCGTGGCCAGGCAATGCGGATATAGCGGGTTTGTATTTTATAACAGTTGCATCCAGCCAATCATGGACACCCACAACGGAATGCTTAGGAGCAAACCGAATACCAAACCACGGCGGAGACTTCCTTCATGACTCATCACTATTCTCCTTTTGAGATGCTTTATTTGTTAAGCTTCAATCTTTAATATTTCAATTTTAATATAAAATAATTCTTCGGACTTTATTGTGAAATTTATCACATTTATTGCGTTTTTTTAAAATACTATTGATTATTTTTTGAAGCCTGGGTTAAAATACGAATATATGTTCTTTTTTTGAGGTGGTAGATTCCATGCATAGGTCGGAGAGTACAGACAATACGCTGGTTAAATCTTATATCATGCTGCCGCTGGTTATATCGGCCTTTGAGCGCGATGCTGCCATTCTGTCCAAAGAGCTGCGCACCCCCGCCCCCTACATAGAGGTTCTGCATGCAGCCGCAAACGCGGCAACCGCTGATCTGCGTGATGTGCGGGCTGAAATGAGAACACGGGGCGTCAAGGTCTACGAACAACTGCGGCGGGAGGACGGTATCGAGGTCAAATTTGTCTGCCGGGGGTATCATGAACGAATGCTGCTGCTGGACCATATCATTGCCACTCAGGCCACGACCCATATGCGCAAATACCTGAAGCTGGATATTTCCACCTCCCGGATGCGGAGCAGCTAAATGCCTTATTTCCCCCACAAAAAAGGCCTCGCCATAAAAGTCGGCAAGACCATCAGTGGATAACAATTACATTAATACCTTCCAATAGCCCAGCGAGCCAAGAATAACCACCAGTGCTACGGGATATAGAATTTTTCGGCTCACTCTGTCCTTAAACGTAAAAAACAAGCAAAGCATACATAGCCACGCAATAAGAAGACTTCCCATTCCTTATGCATACGCCCTTTCCTGTGTACCCAGAGTAGCTCCTGGCGCAAAACTGCGCTTCAGAACATATATACTAAGATTACCCGCGAGCTAACCCATTCATACCACCAGACAGCTTGGACATCTCCCCAAAAAGAATAGAATATTACTCTCTCTCCCGGACAGGGTGCTCCCAGAAGCTTAGCCGTCCTTTAGCAGGTATGGGATCAGCAAGCAGCTCTACGCCTTCCAGCTTCCAGGCAAACCGTCCCTCTGTATAATCGCCAAAAATATATTCATTGCCGCCCGGCCAGCCCTCCACGGCATCCTCAGAAGTCACCTCATGGCAATCGGTCAGGCGGCATGTGGCGATAATAGCTCCGGCGGGCAGATTGTCAGCGGTGAATCCGTGCCGGGCCAATACCGATTTATACGGCTCTTGCCTGCACACGGACTTGTCGATACCCATCCCTGCATGAATAGCCAGCTCACCACGATAAGCCGTTCTCCATGAACGGGTCTCAAATTGCTTTTCCCCAAGAGCGGCCAATGTCGCCCAGGGCTGCCGGATCGTCAAGCATCTCATTGTCGCCGCCTCCTCGCCCTAACCAAAATTGCAGCCCCCAAGCTCTATAAGCTCCCGGCGGCGATAGCCTCAATCTCAATCAGCAGATCATCCCTGATCAGCTTGCGGACTTCAACTGCTGAGCTGGCCGGCGGATTGATAGTATTAATGTACTGGTCCCGAATGTCGCGGACAACCTGCATTTTAGAAATATCGGTCACAAAAAACGTCAATTTCACCACATCCTCAAAGCTGGCTTCCGCAGCCGCCAAGGCGCCTTTGATATTTTCGAATACCTGCTTGGTCTGTACGGCCAGATCGCCTGCCCCTACAACTTGGCCATCCTTGTTCATGGCTATCTGTCCGGAGATATAGATTGTCCGTGCATTTCTGACTTCCACCACACTCGTGTACCCGGAGGACGCCGGCAAGGCTTCAGGGTTTATGAATTTTAACCGTTCATTCTGCATGTAGACTTCCCACTTTCCATTGAATCCAATGATGTATAAGCTCAGGAATCATATAAAGATAAGGATTAACAATCAGCCTATTCATTGTAACAAAAAATAGCGCCGGATGGCTTGTCCCCACATCCATTCCACCCGGGGAGGGTGAAGTTGACGACTCCGGTTTTTCAAGCCCATATTGCTCTATCAGCCTATCTTCCGTTCCACTTTCGATAATAGTTCCTTCAGCCGCCGCGTGAATCAGTTCGGGTTGTAAAAAGGCCGTCATGAGGAGCAGCAAAGCTGTGAAAAGAATTACGGATTTTTTCTTAGTGCCCATCATTACCATCCTTATTGACGGACTCATACCGCTGGCGGATTTCAAGATTTTTGGCGTGATTATACAGATCCAGAGCTACAATCCCTCTGCGCGCAAGCTTTACAAAGAGAACAAAAGCATAAATCCCTAGTCCAGTGCATACCAGCCAAATCAAGAATGCAAATACACTAAATCCTCCGAAGAATATACCCGGCTGCGACACCATCTTCTTCACGCCCCTATCCATATTGTTATCGGCACTTCCGAACTCAATACTGTTTAGTATATTGGACTTGGAACAATCTGTAAATGAATTAGCTTAAGTACAGGACAGATAAATGGTAGATAAGAGGCGATTTTATGAAAAAAAGCACGACCCCCGAAAATCCGGAAAGCCGCGCTATGTATGGTTTCTTAAGGATGCTGGTGAAGGGAATTGAACCCCCGGCCTACGCATTACGAGTGCGTTTTTTAGGGTTCTATAAGGTTCGATAAGTACTTGCGAGGCGGTAGATGAATAGGTAGATGAATTACTGAGTATCATCAAAAACTCCCTTATATCACATGTTAATATAAGGGAGTTTATTTAGTATTAAACATGGTAATTTTACAACTGTCGTAACTACTCCCAGAAGTACTGAGCATTTTCATGCAGGCAATGCTGCGGTTCTATCATAAGGTTCTTTGAGGTTTTCGTGAAAGATTTCTGACAACCCTAACCATCCCGGCGGTTGCCGATAGGTTTCGGCCCGTATCCCTCGGGCCATCATCAGGCGGTTATAAATCATGTTCTATCAAAAAATCAACCATTTCCTCTTGAGTAACGGGGTTTTCATAAGTATCTATGAAGAATGTTCGCCCGCTGCTTTTGCAATTGGTGGGACTAAAGGCGTTTCTGTTCGCCAGGTGGCTAGAGATATTGATTACCGGCTTGGAGCCGTACAGGACCTTTATAACGATACTATGGAAAGATATCCGCGAGAACTTCTTTCTCGATTAACCGCTTATTTAGAATGTGATATCTCTGATCTGCTAATAAACGAAGAAACCCCGCCAGTATAATCACTGACGGGGCATTTTTTTGTAATCATCATTTTGATTGCCTGGACTGCTCTTTCATTATCATTCCAAGCTCGGATGAATAGTTATTGGGATCACCATTTTTGCTTTGATGGCACTCATGGTATTTCTATAAAAAAATCAGTTACAAGCATGACTACTATGATTGTTAAAGTTTGAAGGAGGTTTTTCTGTGGAAGACAAACTACTAAAGCTAATGGAGAAGGAAGAAACTTTAAAAAAGAAAAAAGATAAAATTGAGGACGACTTAAGGAAGATAGCCAAACAGATCAAAGAGCTTGAGCATCAACAAAAAGTAAGGAATATAGAAGATAGCATTGTGCTATTAAGTAACCATGGCATAAATTTGAATGATGTAATCAAGGGTAGCGGGGTTGAGGCCGAAGGGCAAGTATAAATATTTATATCGAGGGGCTGAATATTTACGAAACCGATGGTACCCGGCGGCCACCCTTCTGTCCTAGATACAAAAGTATTCCGAGGTTGTAAAAACTCAAACCCTATCACCTTATTAAATAGAAGGCGATTGATGCAGAATACAATGATATGGAGCTATCTAGTTTAATCTGCGCCTCCATCAGCTAACCCTTCAAAAAAAATTGGAGGTTTTAAAAATGGGATATCATATTATGATTGCCTTGAAGACAGATCGTAAGCAATTTGGTTCGTTGAAAATGTATAATGATAGTGGAGCTTTGGTATTTGGCCCAAAACAATGCCTTGCTCGCTCAGAATTCAATACCGCTTGGAATGTAATCAACGGATGCACTCCGACTGGAGTATATACAGCAACAATAGAAGGTCCAATGTCCCCAACAACAGATAACATTCGTTCTTATGGTAAGCAAAAATATGTTGTTATGGACCCTGTCAGTGGCGATGCTTTGACCGCAAAACAAATGGGCCGCTCAGGTCTTTGGATTCACGGTGGTGCGGCAGCAGATCCAGGTGCAATTAACTACCCGCTGCGTCCAACGCATGGTTGCGTAAGACTATCTGAAGATGACCAAGCTAGTTTGATTTATGTTCTTTCAACATTGGGTGGAGGCACTGGAAAGGTGACTATCACTGAAAGCTAATCGAAGAAGCAAGAATAAGGATGGGCTTAAGCCCATCCTTATTCTGCTTTTAATTAAATATTATTTTTCTATTTTTATCGGTAAATATTTTGTTGTTAAGGTTGTTTGTTCGTTTTCAGTGAGATTTGCAGTCACCTTGCTGATCAAATGATCTTTTAATGTATACTGGTAAAGAATTACAGGATTCTTAGCATCATCTGTCTGACTTAAAAAATCGAAACCTTGACCGTCCTTATGCCAAACTACCGATGTAATCAGTGTAAAGTCTTTCTCTGAAAGATTCGAAAAAGTGTTATCCTCAGTGTTGTACAATGCAATGTAACTGGAACCTATATTACCAATGCCAAAAGCAATTGTATTCCCATCGGGGGACCAATTGTAACTATCTATTTTTTCACTACCAGTCTCGGGAAGGTTGTTCAGCACAATCTGTTTTCCGCTTGAAAGACTTAATAGTATTAATCTTGATCCTTCATGATCTCTCACATGAACAGCTAACTGGTTGTTTTTAGATAAGTCCACCGACTGAATACCTAATGGTTTTTTATCAAGTGCAATAGTATAAGTTCCGTTACTACTTTCAACTGTTATAGAACTAATCACCGTATTGGACTGGTGAACTTGTTCCCCCTCCGCCTTAGAAATTGCGGCGGTAAGCACTACGTTCCCTTCTTTCCAAACGATTTGGTTATCAGAATTCTTTATTGTTGGATTGTTTTCTGAGGCATAATATATCGAAGAATCAAACGAATTCCTTCCTGCCGCCTCATTGCCCTCAACTTTTTGAGGAATAGAATTCCCATTTTTACTTTGGGATACATTACTTTGAGATACGTTACTTTGACTGGACGTTTCTTTTACATCAGCGTTGTTGTTACAACCCAGTATAGATGTCAAGGCCAATAAAATAATAGAAAAACTAGCGATCTTATTCATCTCTCGATTTCCACCCTTTCAAGGAATACAGCTGGAAATTCCTATGATCTTAGGGAGCTGCAAAGCCACTTATGGCATTATCATCCTTTTTCTCTTCTTATTAGACGCTTATTATTAAATAATGTTTCACTAAATACCAACCCAATCGTTTAAGATCACCAAAAATCCTGTAGCTGCCACGATCCGGCCGCCATCACCTGCATGCCAAATGGATTGAATACGAATAACCTCAAGTTTTCCCTTGAGGTTATTCGTCATGTCATTAGGAGCTATTTGAATTTTTTTTCTCTTTTTGACTGTCTTCGAATTTATCTAATTCTTTACAGGGTAGATGAATGATAGATCAGAGGCGATTTTATGAAAAAAAGCACGACCCCCGAAAATCCGGAAAGCCGCGCTATATATGGTTTCTTAAGGATGCTGGTGAAGGGAATTGAACCCCCGGCCTACGCATTACGAGTGCGTTGCTCTACCCCTGAGCTACACCAGCTTAAAGCATGATTTTTCTGTCAAACAAAATACATTATACAGCGTACGGAGAAAAACGCAACCCTTTCTATCATAGACCGTGACCTTTTAGCCCCAGCTTGCCGGGTCTACATTCAGCCTAGTCTCCCAGAACTATTGCTCCAGCAGCTTGCGCTCCACCGATTCCAGCTTGCTGCGGCTCGTAGAGACCTTATCGCGGCGGTCATCTATCTTAAGTGAAGTAGAGACGCGCTGCGCGCCCGCTGAGAAAGGAGATTCATGCAGCGCTTCTACAGCAGCGAGAATCCGCGGCAGCGGTCCTTCGATAATTGTGCCCATGGATGTAAGCTCGTAGGTAATGCCCTCCACCGTCTCCAGCACCCGCTGCATATCCGCCACATAGCTGCTGAGGCTGGTGCTGCCTGTGCCGATCGGAATTACGGTTACTTCGCCAATCGCCATTCGAAATCCCTCCTATATATAAGTCTCCAGTCCCTTCTATTGTAACAACTCCTGTCTGGCGTCACAAATCACCCTAAAGTCCCGGCATCCCTCCTCACGAAATCCTATGATTACACTCACTGCAGATATGAAGCCTTTGTGGCGTTTTGTGGGACAATTTATGAATTGGATTCGGCAAAATTTGTCGTTATTCTGTGGATGATCTGTGGATGATCTGTGGATGAATTGTGGACTAACGCCGGTACATCTGTGGACTAGCTGTGGATCATCTGTGCGTAAAGCGGCTGAACCCGCTCGGGGCGCGGACTTGCAAAAAAGTATTTACAAACACAATATATTGAGTTAATTTTATATAGCGACAACAAAATATAGTGGAATCAGGTGCTTCACCTTTACAAGAGTGCTGAAGCTTAATAGGGAAACGCGGTGCAAAGCCGCTGTGGTCCCGCCACTGTAACCGGATGCCCCACAGCGTCATGAAGCGCTGCGGAGCAGTATCCTGAGGCTCAAGCCACTGAGGGACATTCCCCCTTGGGAAGGCGCCTCCGGGATTCACCGGAAGCCAGGAGACCTGCCTTGATTCCGGGCACCATCATTTACGCCTGCGAGGAACAGGAGAGGTGTCCGCATGCGGCCTGCACAAGCAGATGTAGCCTTCCCTAAGACGGGGAGCCAAGGCTGCCGATACCTGAAGGCGATAATTCTTATTGCCTTCAGGTATCGGCTTCTGCGGGAAAGCTTATTTCCATGGAGACCATCCGCAAATATCCGCGCTTCGGTTATTTGCGCCACGCATCCGGGCATTTTCCGCCTTCCTCGGCGGGAGATGCTTTTTTATTAATGTCAGTTGACCTGGTTAGAACGTTCTTATATATCGAGAGGAGAGTGCTGCACAATGACGCTGCTGGAGAAACGGCACAACGCTGAACAAACTACACAAGAGGTTATGTTAGAGGAAGTTATCCATTTAGGTCGCGATATTATCGACAGCCGGGATTTAGATCTGCTGCGTGAGAATGCCAATTTGAACGGGGAGAGCTTTTCCGGCAAAATGAGCAAGTTCGGAAGTGAATACTCCAAGTGGTATGCCCGCAACTTCACGATGCCGCCGCAACTGATGCAGGCTACCCTCGATAACGTGGTGTATGTCCACGACCTGGACCAGTACGTCATCGGGACAACCAACTGCATCTTTATTCCATTCGAGCGGCTGCTCCGCGAAGGCTTCAACACCGGCAACGGCAGTGTGCGGCCACCGAACTCGATTATGACCGCGATGTCACTGGTGGCGATTATTTTCCAGTCTCAGCAAAATGCCCAGTACGGCGGCGTGTCCGCCAACAAGCTGGATTTTGATCTGGCTCCTTATGTAACCAAGTCCTTCGCCAAGCTGTTCCGCAAAGGACTGGAGTACTTCGAAGAAGGACAAGCCGGCGAGCATCTCGGCGAAGTTAACATGAGCCGCAGCGATCTGGCTGAGCAGTATCCGCGGGCCTTCCGCTTTGCGCTGAAGGAGACGGAGAGCGAAACGCTTCAGGCGGCAGAGAGCATGATACATAACCTGAATACGATGTCCAGCCGCTCGGGCGGTCAGATTCCTTTTACAAGCATTAACTATGGTACCTGCACTTCACCAGAGGGCCAGCTCGTGATCAGCTCACTGCTTACGGCGACTATGAACGGCCTGGGCAGCGGTGAAACGCCAGTGTTCCCTATCCAGATCTTCAAATGCAAGCAAGGCGTCAACCAGCAGCAGGGCGATCCTAACTATGAACTGTTCCTGAAAGCCGCCGAATGCTCCGCGCGCAGACTGTATCCGAACTTCGCCAATCTGGATGCGCCGCTCAACCTGCAATATTATGATCCGGCCGACCCGGATACTGAATTTGCAACGATGGGCTGCCGTACCCGGGTGCTGGGCGACCGCTTTGGACGCAACCACTGCTCCGGCAAAGGCAATTTATCCTTTAATACCCTTAACCTGGTGCGTCTAGGGCTGGCTCACGGCACGGTTACAGGCCGCAGGCTAGTTGCCGACGAACAGGGCTTCTACGATGATTTGAACCATTATATGGACATCGCACTGGATGGACTGCTTCACCGCTTCCGCATCCAGGCCGCGCAGAAAGCCAAAGCCTCCGACTTCATGATGCGCGAAGGGGTCTGGGAAGGCGGGCAAGCACTGGCCCCTGAGGATAGCGTAGGCGAGCTGCTGAAGCATGGCAGTCTGTCGCTTGGCTTCATCGGGATGGCAGAGTGCATGAAGGCTATGTACGGCAAGCACCACGGCGAGGATATGGAGGTTCACGCCAAAGCGGTCGCCATCGTCCGCCATATGCGGGAATATTGTGACCGCAAGAGCGATGAGCTTAACCTCAACATCACGCTGTTCGCTACACCGGCTGAAGGACTGTCCGGCAAATTCACGAAGGTCGACCGCAAGGTGCTGGGTTCGATCCCGGGCGTTACCGACCGTGAATACTATACGAACTCCTTCCACATCCCGGTCTATTATGAACTGAGCGCAGCCCGGAAGATCAGCCTGGAGGCTCCGTTCCACGAATATTGCAACGCCGGCGCGATCTCTTATGTGGAATTGAACGGCAATGCCCGCAGCAATCCGGCGGCTTTTGTGAAGATTATCAAGTACGCGCTGGAGCAGCAGGTCAGCTATTTCAGCATCAACCACCCGATTGACCGCTGCTCGGCCTGCGGCTACGAAGGTGTGATTGGCACGAACTGCCCTTCCTGCGACGCGCATGAGAACGACGTGCATATCCGCCGTCTGCGCCGGGTAACCGGCTATCTGACCGGCGACTATCAGACCCGCTTCAACGCCGCCAAGCAAGCTGAAGTACGGGACCGCGTTAAGCATCTATGAATATTTGCGGCTACTACCCGGAATCAATCAACGAGGGAGAGGGCATGCGGGCCGTCATCTTCCTCAGCGGCTGCCGCCACCGCTGCCCGGGCTGCTTCAATCCGAAGACCTGGAATTTCAATTTCGGCGAGCCCTTCACCCTGGAGAGGCAGCGGGAGATCATTGCGGAAATGGCCGCAAATCCGCTGCTCGACGGGCTGACGCTGGCAGGCGGCGATCCTTTTTTCTCGGCAGATGAGGCGGCGGGCTTCATTCAGGAGCTGCATAGCGTGCTGCCGGACTTCTCCATCTGGATTTACACAGGTTATACCTACGAAGAGCTTACAACCGCTCCCGGCTCACCGGAGTGGAACCTGCTGAGCTTGTGCCACGTGGTCATTGACGGCCGGTTTGTGGAAGAGCTTAAGGATACCACCCTCCCCTACCGGGGAAGCAGCAACCAGCGGATTATTGACATTCCCGCCAGTCTTGCCGGTACGGAGATCGTACACTGGCAGCCGGCTGATCTATAACTTACGTTAACTTTCAAAGGGCAGGCCAAGCGTTCATGCGGGCCGCCTTCTGCGCTCATATAGTTCAATTTTTGATATTGAAAATTATACCCAAAAAAATGAAGGGATGTATGAACCATGCCACAGCTCGTAGTGAAACCCGACAACCGCCAATTGGCTTTTGATGAAATCCGCCTCTCCGTGTACGCCGACCGTATCCTGAAAGGTCTTGACCAGCTAAGCAAAGAAACTCTGCTGCGCGGGGTGCAGTCCAAGCTGCGCCGTGACGAGGTTAGCGGAGAAGAGATCAGCAGCGCCTTTACAATGAGCGCACTTGAGCTTGTAACCAAAGAAGAGCCGGACTGGAAGTTCGCTGCTGCGCGGTCGCTTTTGACCTCCCTGTATAAGAAAGCTGCCGTCAACCGCCGCTACAAAGCCTACCCGGACGAACCTTATGGCGAGCTCTACCCCCTAATAACCGATCTGGTGAAGAAAGGCATCTACCGCGAAGAGCTGCTTACCCACTATACCAAGGAGCAGATTGTTGAGCTTGGCGGCTGCATCGACTACACACGCGACCTGTTGTTCGATTATATCGGGCTTTTGACTCTCTCGGACCGCTATCTGGCCCATGATTTCGACGGGCGTGTAATGGAGCTGCCGCAGGAGCGTTATATGATCATCGCCATGTTCCTCATGCACACAGAGCCGGAAGAGAAACGCATGGATCTGGTAAAAGAAGCCTACTGGGCGATGAGCAACATCTACATGACCGCTGCCACCCCAACCATGTCCAACGCAGGTAAAAAGGTTGCCGGACAGCTCTCCAGCTGCTTCATCGACACTGTGGACGACTCGCTCGAAGGCATCTTCGACTCCAATACCGATGTGGCCCGGCTCAGCAAAATGGGCGGAGGCATCGGCGTCTACCTCGGCAAGGTGCGGGCCCGCGGCTCCGATATCCGCGGCCACAAGAACACCAGCTCCGGCGTCATCCCGTGGATTCGCCAGCTGAACAATACCGCTGTCAGCGTGGACCAGCTCGGCACGCGCAAGGGCGCCGTCGCAGTCTACCTTGACGTCTTCCATAAAGACATTCTCGCCTTCCTCGACCTTAAGCTGAACAATGGCGATGAGCGGATGCGCGCGCATGACGTGTTCCACGGCGTCTGTCTGCCCGATCTGTTCATGGAGGCTGTGGAAGCACGCGGCCACTGGAACCTGTTCTGCCCGCATGAAGTGAAGAAGGTGATGGGCTGGAAGGATGCCAATGGACGCGCATTGGGTCTGGAGGACTTCTATGACGAGGCGCTGGGGCAAGGCGCATTCCGTGATAAATATGCCGAAGCTACCGCCAATCTGGAGCTCTCCCGCATCACGGTTCCGGCCATCGACATCATGAAGCGGATCATGAAATCGCAGCTCGAGACAGGCACGCCATACATGTTCTACCGTGATACGGTGAACCGTTCCAACCCGAACCGCCACCAGGGGATGGTCTTTTCCTCCAACCTGTGCACGGAGATTATGCAGAATCAGTCGGCTACAGTGATCGAGCAGGAGGAGCTTGTTACGAAGGACGGCCAGACCCGGATTGTCATCTCCAAAATCCCCGGCGACTTCGTAGTCTGCAACCTGAACTCCATTCACCTGGCCCGCGCTGTTCCAGCCGGTGTGCTGGAGCGCCTGGTACCGATTCAGGTCCGCATGCTCGACAATGTTATCGACATCAACAATATTGAAGTGCTGCAGGCGCAGTATACGAACAGCCAATACCGCGCTGTCGGCCTCGGCACCTTCGGCCTGCATCACCTGCTGGCGCTGAAGGGTATCCGCTGGGAGTCCGAGGAAGCCGTGGAATACAACAATCACCTGTACGAGCACATCAACTATTTGCTGGTGCGCTCAAGCCTGGAACTGGCCCGCGAGAAGGGCCGTTATCCGAAGTTCGCCGGTTCTGACTGGGAGACCGGCGCCTACTTCACCTCGCGCGGCTATACCAGCGGCGAGCAGGAAGGCAAGTATGTGACGACTGAGCAATGGCGTCAGCTCCAGCAGGAGGTTGCTGCGGACGGCGTGCGCAACGCCTGGATGTTCGCGATTGCCCCGAACGGCTCGACCTCGATCATCGCCGGCTCCACAGCCAGCATTGATCCGCTCTACGAGCTGCTCTCCTACGAGGAGAAAACCACCTACAAGATCGCCAACCCGGCCCCGGATTTGTCCGAGAAGACCATCTGGTACTACAAAACGGCGTTCCTAATCGACCAGAACTGGTCCATCCGCATGGCCTCGGCCCGCCAGCGCCATGTGGACCAGGGACAGAGCTTCAATCTGTACGTGACCCCGGACATCAAAGCCACCGATTTCCTGGCGCTGCACCTGAACGCCTGGAAGGGCGGTCTGAAATCGACCTATTATGTGCGGAGCCGTGCACTAACCATAGAAGAGTGCGAGTCTTGCGCGAGCTAAGCCTTTCATCCTAACTTCAAACACCCGCGCTATAGCCGTCACTACGAGGAATGTTTGGGCTTCCGGTCGCTGTTCGAGGTGGAATCCGCAGACAGCTTAAATTAAGGATTGTCGGTTTTGCGCCGGAAGGCTTTCCGGTGCAGAGCCTTCCGGCGGTCGTTCTCACCTCTTCAGTTCCACACGCCTCCCGCCTTGCCGACTAACTGTACTTTGTACAGCTATAGCCTGGCTTTTGGCAGATAAACACAATTTAACTGTACTCTGTGCAATTATCCAGGCGGAAATCAGCTTAATTGCAGGAATTCTCTATTTTTAGTTGCTGAAACTACAGTTATAGCTCATAAAAAGGCTCCACAGCAGTAAATAGCTGCACTAAATGCATTTATCTGCGAGGAGACTGCCACACTAACGTTCTTTCATTCAAACGTTCCACTATATAGTCATAGTTGTTTCAGTAAGAATATCAGGCGGAATCATGCAAATTACAGGAGGGAAATAAACATGCAACTGCAAAAGATTTTTAATACCGAAGCCCCGAACCAGTCCACCCGCATCATCGACGGGGAATGCTCGGGCATTCTGAACTGGAACGATATCCGCATGCCGCATATGTATAAGCTGTACAAGGTGCTGCTGCTGAACCACTGGATCGCTGATGAAATTCCGATGTCGAAGGATGCGCAGCAGTTCCCGCTGCTGGAGGCAGAGGAACAGCGTGTGTTCAAAATCAACATCAGCCTGCTGGCGGTGCTCGATTCGATGCAGACGATGTTTGTCGGCGATGTGAAGCGGTATTTTACCGACTCTTCTCTGGAGGCGATTTCGGCAATCATCGGGCAGCAGGAGGTTGTACACAACCAATCCTACTCCTACGTCCTGTCTTCCATTGTCTCGGAGAGCGAGCAGAAGGAGATTTTTGAATACTGGAAGCATGATCCGGTGCTGCTGGAGCGCAACCAATTCATTTCGAACATCTACCAGGATTTCCGCGATGCGCCGTCCAAGGAGACTTTTTTCCGTGCGATGGTGGCCGATCTGATTCTGGAGGGGATATTCTTCTACAGCACCTTTGCCTTCTTCTACAACCTGGCCCGCGACCAAAAAATGATGGCCACCAGCCAGATGATCTCCTACATTCAGCGTGACGAGAACCAGCACTGCTACTTCTTCGCTGAAGTATTCAAGCAGTTGCTGGTCGATTTCCCTGAACTGAACACGCCGGAGAACATGGATTATGTCTACCGGACCATTGACCGCGCCGTAGAGCTGGAAACCAATTGGGGCCACTACACGCTGACTAACGTGCGCGGCATTGATATGAATGAGCTGAGCGACTACATCAAATACACCGCCAACAAACGCCTGACCCTGATGGGCCTGGACAAAGCCTACCAAGGCGTAGACGTCAACTGCATGCCGTGGATCAAGCCTTTCTCCGACGAAGCGCTGAACGCGACCAAAACCGACTTCTTCGAAGCCAAGTCCCGCAACTACGGCAAGGTCGGCGACGACAACGGGTTCGATGATTTGTAAGCATCTAAAAAGCCCTTTACACCGATCTGGGATGTAAAGGGCTTCTACCTTTTAAAATATAAACAGAACAAAAAAGCCAACAATAACGAAAATCCCTCCAATCGTTAAGAGTGTCTTTTTGAGCTCGGGTATATAATTTCGATTTCTTTTGCCGGCTATTGCAGCAACCCCTACAATTATCAAATATGCAACCAGTAGCCAGAGTACTCCACTCATTCTGTCAGTCAAACAATCCCCCCCTAAATTAATTTAAAGCCATTTTGAAATAGTCGTCATCCGTTGCGAAGTGAGTATTCGCTCCAACATCGTTTTGTATAAACCACTGAAGATCTTCCATCCCATAAGTATTACACTTCCAAATAAAAGAAGCTACAATCATAGAAAATCCTTTGGATTTATTAACAATAATTTCTTGGCCGCATTCTTTTCCTTTTGTTCTTTCTCCGATTAGCTGAACCGATTTCAAATTAGTCTTCAATGTCAAAGCGGTAACTTCGCTACAGCTAGCAGTTTGTTCGTTAACAAAAACATAAATTTTCCCATAGCTTAGCAGCGCAAGTTCATCTGAATAGTAGGTTACTTTTTTATTTTTATAATATAAGGTTACTATCTCTTTTTTATCTTTAATAAGAAATCGGCAAAAAGACATACAAGCATCAATGTAACCACCTGGGGAATTTCTCAAATCCAAAATTAGATATGGACGATCCTTATACTGGTTCATGATTTGAAATGCCTGATCCACTGATTTTTTCGTAAAATAAGACAAGTTTATGTAGAGAAAACTCTCCACCAATCTATATTCAAAATGCTTTTGCTCTTTGATATCAATACTGTCCGAGTGGGCTTTTCCAATTAAAAAATCAGTAAAACAGTTCCCCTGGTATCTTGAATAAATTGTTTAAAGGACTTGAGATCAACCATGGATGAATTCATTAACTCATTTTTCAATTGTTGATATCGCTGATCCTGATTCAAAAATATATCGTTCAACTCATAGTACTCCATGCACTCTTTGACCAGCTCAGACTCATCATTATTTTTATGCGAAAAAATCATCAGATTCCCCCCTCTGTTCAATCGTTAAGCAATTTTATCTCATAAGCTTCAGAGAGTTTCTGAATATTCAGGACCAAGCGTTCCCGTCTTGAACTTCTGGCAATTAACAAGGAAAGAGTTGTAAGCAATATGCCTAAAGCCACAGCCCCTAAGGTGATCCATATTCCCGTAGGTAGAATAGAAGCAAATAGAAAAGGAGCGAAAGGAAACAAAAAGTTAAATATACTGAACACACCAGTCAAATACTGCTTCCATTTAGTGAAATCCACATTGTGCACTGTCGCTGCCGCAAGGAGTGAGAAACCCAGAAATGAGAACGCAATATTCTCTATAAAGTATAGGACGTCACTGATATAAAATTGACCGCTGATTAGCAGACTGCCAAACGAAATCATTAACAAATATATTTGTGCAATAATAAAGCCCGATCCTGCTACCAGCATCCAGTTTGCAAACCACAATTTGAAGGGTGTGAGCGGTGTTGTCAACAATGTTTCACTATGCACCAGATCCTCAATATTCCAATGCCCCAGATTTCCAATCAACATGCATGCCAGAGAGAAATAGGACACAATAATATGGCGGGGAACGGAGAAGCCCGTTAATAAGGCAAAATAGATAATCGGTAAAACAAGAGTGATAAATAATTTTATTTTATTTGTGCGTATTTCTTTATACCGTTTCCATAAAAGAGCATTCATTCTATCTCATACTCCCTTCAAAGAACCTGTTCCACTCTTGTTTCGGCAAGAACTGCTGCTGGAAACCAAAAATGAGAATAGACGTCAAAATAAAAAATATTAGGCAGTAGCTAACCGGAAGCAACAAATACAAGAGCATGATTACAAGGACATAACCTATTTCAATAAGATAATTCCATATTTTACCCATTCGTTTCTGTAGCAGCGTTCTCATAAGGATCAGCCGCCCTACAGGAAATAATGACACATACAATCCGCCAGTAAATAAAAGATCCACAGGTTTCAGTATGAGATTATGGCCTGTGAACTCCATAACAGCTAAAGCGATAAGTGTAGTTCCAATACTCATACAAAAGGAGCACAGCATGGCCGCTTGGACGGTTTTACCTACTATCTTCTCAATCGAGTATCCGAGAACTACCAGCGTCTCTTCATGCCCCCGTAAATAATCAGTGCAGAGCATTTTCAGTACAGCCAGAAAACAAAAATAAGGCAATAACACAATGAAATTAATATAGACCTGTGATTGGAGGAGGCTAACAAGTATGATGGAATACAACACAAAGGTAACCCATCTCTGCCTGAACATTTTAATAGAAAGCCACATCACAGGGTTCTGAAGTATTTTCATGAGGATTCCATCATTTCATTCATCTCTTCAAGTTGAAATATAAATCGGTATAGCTTCTCCATGTCTGCTTCCTCAGGTCCCGTAAGATACTTCGCAGCTAAATGGGAGTAGTTGCCCTCCTCGATCAATTTTCCATTTTTAATAAACCCATACACATCACAAACTTTTTTCAGTTCGCTTAAATGATGGGAATTAATGAATACGGTTAGACCTCTGCTCTTCATTTCCTTGATATAGTTCCTCAGCATATAATTACCTTCCACATCCAGCCCTCTGGTCGGCTCATCAAGAATAAGCAATTGCGGTTTGCCGATAAAAGCCCTGGCCAAAGCCAATCTTTGCCTCATGCCCCGGGAGAAGAAGGTAATCTTACTATCTTTGTGCTGTTCTAAATCAACCATTCTAATGCATTCGTTGATGTCTTTGTCCCTTTGTTGCTTGGATGCCTTGGGAAAGAAAACACGGTGAAACAACTCTATGTTCTCCCAGGCTGTCAGACTTTTATATAATCCCAACTGATCCAGCACACAACCAATTTGCTTTCTAATCTCATTAAACGAAGAATCACTGCTCTTAATTCCATTGACAGCAACCGTTCCGCTGGAGGGTCTGTAGATATCGAGAATGGTTCGTGTCAGCGTTGTTTTTCCTGCCCCATTTGGACCGATCAAACCGTATACCTGGCCCGTTTTAACTGTTAGGTTAATATCCTCAAGCACTGTTGACGTTCCAAAGGTTTTACTTAATTGGTTAATGACGATGTCCATTTTCCTTCCTCCAAATCATATTGACAGCCCTCCGTATTAAAAAATGAACAAGAGCTGCAGGCATAGCGGAATTCACAATAAGCACATTTATTTCCATACTTGTCTACGCTTTTTTTCCAGTACTCAGACATCAGCTTTTGAAGCGCCAAATGGAACCCGTTATTTTTTAAAATTCCCAACTTTATTTTTTAATTCCATAAAAGGATATATAGAGCCATCATATGTAACCAGCACTTTTTTATCAAGGCAGTGATCTCCTAATTTCCTTGCAAAAAAAGAATCAAAATCCACATTCACCATATTTTTATTCGTTACAGGAATGGGCTTTGTTTTTGAAAAACCACCTGCCAAGATTTGAAAGCTCCCGGGGCTTTTTTTATAATAGTTACTCGAATTAGATTTTCCTTTTTATTTCATTTTTTTGCGTAGCCGGCGTCGTGATTGGTTGAGGAATTCGATACATGTATATACTGAATCAAAATTATTCAAACTGTTTCACACAAACATCACATCCCAGCATGCCACACTTGCATTTTTAGGATTTATTTACATATAGCTTTATATATACTATAATAAACAAATGTTTTAACCCAATTTACCAAAAAAAGGGGAGAACTTCATGAAAGTTAGAATTTCATTATTTCTTGCAATGTTATCATTAGTGTTTGTAATAGGTTGTGACAACAATAAAAATATTGTTTCTCAAGCAGCTCTTTATCCTCTCCCATCAACTCAATTAGAAATTGCAGTAGTTGGGGATAATCCATTTGAAAAGATCAAAAATGTTAATTATGCCCAAAAAAGTCTCGAAGAAATTACTGCTGTTGAGAACAATACATTTGATGGCCTAATTATTACAAAAGAATATTTTTCTGAAGCAGTAAAACAAGAATATAAAGATTTTTTTAGCAATATAACTTATCCAGTCTTCTTCATTGGAACCGAAAATCTACTTACGAATGTATTTCACGATAATAGACTCACGTTGGAAACTGCAAAAATAGGCGGATTCGGGGCTAATGTATCTGGTTTTGTAAAAACTAATGGAAAGATTCAGGAATGGGGATTATTTTTACCAGATAATCCAACTGAAACAGATAAAAATCATGATATGATTTTAAGAATCACCAATATTATTGAATCTTTTAAAATAAATCATAAATAAGTTTTTTTAAATCTTCTTTACAATATTTTTCCATGGGTTATAATGGTAGTACTCCATATAAAAGGAGATACTAGTATATGAAGATTAAAATTGTTGCTACTACTCTTGCTTTAACTCTCGCTTTATCATCAAATCTGTTCTTCTCCGGTTCTCTAGCAGCTTATGCTCAAAGTGTTCCAAATCCACCAGATACCACTTCCGCAGTTACTAATGAATTAGTACATCAAGGAAAACTAGACTTGAATAATCTTGATGATTTACCTGACGGTGTAACTACTAGAGACATCAGTTATGAGGAGGCCATCACTTCCATCGCAAAATTACAGGGCATTACAATAGAGGAAGCCAAAAGGAATAATCCCGATAAAACTTCTAAGTCATCAAATGATAATTTTTCAGCAAAAGCTACTGATACATGGGTTAAAGAAATATCAATCGTCCAAGATGTAACCAGCCTATACAAGCCAACTCTAAAAATATACGCTTATTATTATAGTTCAGGATCATTCAGACAATTTAAAGAGTTGCTAAGTGTTCAAATAGATGGAGCTAATACCGGTTCAATCTTTGTTGGCTCAAAAGTATTTGTTGGAAATCTTGAAGCAAAACTTTTAAATGCAAGTGAAATATGGTGGTTAATAAATGGAAATTTCTACGCTACCGCCACATATACTTACACCGGAGGATTAGAAGCCTGAAATCAAGTCTTTAAGATTAGTTTTACAGCTTCTCAAACTTCAAGTCACTATGCGGGGCATTACAACACTGGAACTTATACCCTATATTAGACTTAAAAAACTTTTAGATAAAAAAACAACCCCGCCGACCTTAAGGATGACGGGGTTGTTTTCTGTATATACCTCATTTCACCAATAAATCAATAAAGCAATGTTTACAAGCAATAACGTCATTGCTTTTATCCACATAGAGTATAGCAGTTAAAATTTACTTGTATGGATGATAATGTGGTATTTTAGATTGGAACTCTTTTAAGTTCACAATCAAGTTATTGTAATTAAATTCAATTAATGATACACCGTCAATTTCCCAACCTCTAGCCTCATACTCACATTTAAAGTACCACTCTACAGCGGTTAAACTGCCTTGATGAATAAATTTCTTTATATTCCAAACAAAAACTGTTCCACGCTCATTCCAATCTTCAAACCAACTTTCTATGGCGTGTAGCCAGTGATATTCAGGTCCATAACATTCAGAACAGTTCCTCCCTGTACCATACGGAAACCTTGGATTGCACCAAGGCCGCAGTCAGAAAGTCTGTGTCGCTCTCCAGGACTTTGTATGTAATGCTCAAGCTATCACTCCCTATGTAAATACCCCGCCGAAAATGGCAGGGTACGGTTTTTTCGTATGATCTCAATATCTATTATCTGGAACATTATTCATACGTACTCTATGACAATAGAAACTTTTATTATTGACAGAAAAAAATAAAAAGCGTTGCCTTTGACTGGTTAGGTTCTTAAAAAATGTTGTCGGGGTGGCCTATTTGACGAAAAAAATATTCAAGGCAGTTGGTAACGTAATCTTAAAGGCTTGTGCGCAACCATGGACTTTGATGGCTATCGGTATTATTGTGATAGTTCTGTTCGGAGGAATTACGTTTTTCACTATAAAACGAATTCGAGGTGGCGACGAGTTTAAATTCGCCTTTTTAATTCATCTCAAACCGACAGAAATCGTAAAGCAGCAGAAAGAAGCTTTTGATAACTTAAACGAAGACGATTACTTAACATACTTCGCCAACGCCCTGACATCTCTAATGTTCGTTGAATATGTTAATGGGCAAAGAGAGAATGGCGATCCTGATGAGCAAGGCAGTGGCACCGAAGAGCAAGAACAACTTGCGTGATCGTTACCTTGAGGGAAATCTCACCGTAAAACAGTACACAAATCAGATCCTTAATGGACGAGAAGGCGATCGTAATCGCCAAAACATCGAGCAGAAACACAACAAAATTCTGAAGAAAGCTCGACTCATCAGCAATTAAAGAAAAACCCCTCGATCGACGATTTGTCTCAAGAGTTCTTTCTTGCGTTTCTGATTCACAACCTTACTTACCAGCCTTGCGCTCCACCTTATGCGCGGTTTCTTCCGCCAGCTCTGCAAGCACGCTGTCCAGACGCAGCTTAAGCTCGTCTGCGAGCTCGACAACCCCCTGATCATTACGCACCGCCTGTGAGTCTACCGCATACACACCGCCCAGAATATGGCGCGCACCCAGCACAGAGAGTACCGGCTTCAGCGCATACTCAATCGTGAGCAGATGCGCCAGGCTGCCGCCCATGAAGAGCGGGAGCAGGATTTTGCCGGCAAGGCCTTTTTCCGGGATCAGGTCCAGGAAGGTCTTGAGTACCCCTGTATAAGATGCCTTGTATACCGGGCTGACCACAATTACCGCGTCGGCTTCGGCCACAAGGCCGTTAGCCTTAACGATGGCTTCGCTCTCGAAGCGGGTATGAATCAAGTCCTCCGCAGGCAGCTCCGCCACATTAATCCGCTCTACCTCAAACCCATGCCCGCGCAAATCAGCCTCCGCATATTCAATAACCGCATTAACCCGGGAGACCAGGGATGGTGTTCCGTTGATGACAACTATTTTGGCCATTTTCTCCACCTCTTCCGTTCGTTATAATAAGGATCTGCCGCTATTCCGGGTGCAAATCCCTTCAAATTTTAAGATAATCCTATCAGATTACAAGGAATATTGTCAAACCTGCAAACCTTGCGCAGGGCTCTATCCTGAGCTATAATAAGCGGCAATACTACATCCCGATCAAGCCCATGACCGGCATCCAACCGTGAGGCGTCTGCGACCGGAGCAAATTACTTGTTCCCTAAGTTTACCGGGTTTCGCCCGTTACCGCGAAGACCAAAGAGGGCCTTATCCTGCTGTGAAGCCAGGGGATTCGGTCAACCTGGGTGGCACCGCGAGCTAACGCTCCTCGTCCCATGGATGAGGGCGTTTTTTGTATTTTTTTAGATCAAAAGGAGCGAAGCGGCATGCTGGACATGAACTGGATCAGGGAAAATGAGGAACTCGTAAGAAATACGGCCAAGTGGAAAAAAGTGATTTTTCCGCTGGATGAGCTGCTCGAATGGGACGACAAACGGCGGGAGCTGCGGCGGGAAACCGAGCAGCAAAGAACGGAGCGAAACAGGCTGACCAAGGAGGTCGAGCGCCTGCTGCGCCAGGGGGATGCCGAGGGCGGAGACGCCGCCAAGGAGCAGGTGCGCCAGATTAACGGCAGGCTGACGAAGCTGGAGGCCGAGCTGGCCGAGGCGGAGCAGCGCTGCGGCGAGCTGCTGCTGCTCGCACCGAACCCGGTGTCGGCGGACACGCCCATCGGGGCCGATGACAGCGAGAATGTGGAGCTGCGGCGGACCGGCAGCCTGCCGGACTTCGGCTTCACGCCGCGCGACCATGTGGAGCTCGGCGAGCTTCACGACATCATTGATATTCCGCGCGGGGTCAAAGCCGGAGGACCGCGCAGCTACGTGCTGAAGGGCATGGGACTGTATCTGCACCTCGCCGTGCAGCGGCTGGCGCTGGATGTGCTGACGGGGCGCGGCTTCACCGTGATGGACGTGCCGGTTATTGTCCGCCCGGAGGCGCTGGAGCGGACCGGATTTTTCCCCGGCGGGATGGATCAGACCTATGAGCTGAACGGAGAAAAGCGCTGGCTGGCCGGAACCTCGGAGGTCTCGCTCGTCTCCTTGTACAGCGATGAGATCGTTGATGCTGAACCGCCGCTGCGGCTGGCCGGGATGTCGGCCTGCTTCCGCCGCGAGGTCGGCTCGGCGGGACGCGATGTGCGCGGCCTGTATCGGGTACACCAGTTCTCAAAGATCGAACAGGTCGTGATCTGCCGGAATGATCCGGCAGAATCGGAGCGGATGCTGCAGGAGATTCTGGCAAATGCCGAGCATATCCTGCAACTCTTAGAGCTGCCCTACCGCGTAGTGGCTGTGTGCAGCGGCGACATGGCGCTGAAGACGCACAAGCAATACGACATTGAGACCTGGATGCCGAGCAGAGGCGCATACGGCGAGACCCATTCGGCTTCGAATCTGCATGATTTCCAGGCCCGCCGCTCCGGCATCCGCTTCCGGGATGAGAACGGACGCCTGCAATATTGCCACACCCTCAACAATACCGCAGTCGCCACACCGCGGATTCTGATTCCGCTGCTGGAGAACCATCAGCAGGAAGACGGTTCGATTTATATTCCGAAGGCGCTGCGCAAATATATGGACGGGCGTGAGATTCTTCCTGCTTCGCCGCCGAACAGGAATTAGAGCAGGCGACGCACATTGTACATTGCAAAGAGACGGTTCCCGGAGCGCAGTTGCGCTTCAGGAGCCGTCTCTCTTTTGATGCAGCTTGCTGAATGGCTGATATCCGGCCCCTCTCTATTTCACCGGCACAACAACCTCAAATTCAGGAATATACTCCTTGTCCACATAGCCTTCGGAATCAATACTGAGAATCTTGTAGGTTCGGATGGTCACTTGTTTGACCGGCTGCTGAAGCGGTTCAAATAACGTATCGGTAGTCAAAACATTTCCGCCTGTAGCACTGAATCCCACGCCTTCGTTCACTGCCCTTACCAGATTGCCTTTGTCATCGGCCAATTCAAAGCCCATTGAAGGCAGCTTCTCGCTGATCCTTTGTCCCTCCGGCAGCTCAATCCGTGTCGTTATAAGGCTTGTAATCGGCGTGAGCTCTACCTTATCCAGTGTAAAGATCATTCCGGCATGCTCCCGGGTAACCGGCTGCGCAATCAGGTTGTTTGCGGTTTTCTTCTCCACCGGAAGTGTAATGTGGAAAGGATCCAAAATCCCGTCCATATGAACCGTCAGCAGCAGCTCGAACTTATCCGGCAAGGCCCGCCCCCCTTGACCCCGCATATCGGAGAATTGGACGATCCTGGAGGCATCATCCTTCCCTTTTAAAATAAATACACCCGGGGAGCTCCCTCCATACTTCAGTCCATAAGCACGCAGGTCTTCACCATTAATTGAGACCTTAATGTCACCCAAGAGATCGCCAAGCTCACGCTTCAGGAATCTTTCCTCCGTCGTCCGGCGCTCAAGGCCAATTGAAACCCGGACTCCGTCGAACAAGACTTCAGGCACATTCAGCGTTAACCCTTCGTGGCTATCGCTCCGGTCCGGTGTCAGCGCCAGTCCCTTCTCATTCGCCGTCCGCAGACCCAGATCACCGGCAAGCTCAAAGATAGAGCCCAGCACGGGAATTTGCCCAATAGATGCCGCCAGCGTTGGTGAGATGAAGCCGGCACCCAGGAGAGACAAGATCAGCAGCATTACAGAAGCCAAGAGTACAGCTACTTTTCTTCTTCGTGGTGCCCTGTTGTTCCGCCCCTTTGCCTCAAAACGCTTCATAGTACGGTCCACCAGTTCCACTTCCACGGGAGTGTTGCGGATCAATCTGCTGATGTGCTCCAGCCGTTCATCCTCTGTTGTTGTACGGTTCTCCAATGAGCTTCCCTCCATTCTCCTTCTGTCTGCCCAGCTTTTTGCGCAGCCGCTCGTATTTCTTGCGCACGGTAGCCGGGTTCATATCCATGACAGCAGCGATATCGTCAAAGGCATAATCCTCCAGTGCCCGCAGCAGCAGGATCTGCCGTTCCTCCATGCTGAGCTGCTCCAGCAGCCCATGCACCAGTTCGGTATATCCGAGGCCGGCTGCGGCAGGCTCAGTGTACTGCTGCTGTCTTTTGTACAGTGCCAGGAGCCGGAAGCCCTTGCTTCTCTTTTTTATAAGGTCCAAGCAGTGATTCCGTGCAATCCGGTACAGCCAGGCTGAAAAAGACACCTTTTTCGTAAAACCGCCAATGTTCTCCAGTGCCTTAATAAAAATATCCTGCGCTGCATCCTCACCCTCTTCCTGACTCCCAAGCAGATAATAGCAGTACAAATAAATGGGTCTCTGAAAATGCCGGATGACCTGGGTGTAGGCCTGCATATCGCCCCGCTGGGCCTGCTCCACTAATAATTCCAGTTCTGTTCCGGTGTTCATCCCGGAGGCTGCCGCTTTATCCACAAGCCCCCTCCTTTCTCGCCTATATAACTGAAAAGCACAGCGATTTGTGACAGCAAGGTGCAAAATTATTTTCTTTTTGAGGAGAATGTTCTATTTAATTGATATCTAAAATTAGTTCGTATATAATATAACAAAATAAAAGTTCTATATTTATAGAACAAAAATTCAGGTTCAATAGCTTATATCGGAAATGAGGAATTCGCATGAATTATAAGGTTGAAGTCGATTTTGCCCCGATGTATGAATGCTTTAGCAGCCTGGCCGCTTTTCTCGGGAAGCAGAATCACAATGCTCTGGAATCAGGAAAGCTCTGGGTCCAGGAGGTGCAGAAGAAGCTATCCCCTGGGCAGCTTCAGCAGATGCAGCAGTTCTCTAAGGATAACGGGGATTTCACACTCACACCCTACATTTGGAGCTGCCCGGGAGAACGTTCCGTGTCCGGCTTCCTGGATTGGTATGATGGCTTGTCCTCAGGAGAGCTGTATGAGATAAAAGCCCGTTTCGGGTCATCGGTGCCCTCCAATCTGGCCGAGCTGCGCAGCCGCGCTTCTGAAATTCTGCGGGAATGGGATGAACGGTACTTCAGCGGAATAAATCCCGCTATCCTCGAAGGGCTGGGGCGAGAAGCTGAGTTCCGGCAGAACACGCTGAACGGTACCAATGGTATGGAGGTCTACGAGCAGGCGACGGAGGGGATGCGGTTTAGCCCCGGGGAACAAATGAAACAGATCATATTGATCCCGCAATATCATGCCCGCCCGCTGGTCACTTCCACTTTCTACGATGAATTTGTGTTCACCAGCTACTCCTGCGATGTGCTTCCGCCGGAGGAAGGGCGTCCTGCCCCTGCACTGCTCCGGCTGACCCGGGCACTGTCGGATGAGACCCGGCTGTACATTCTCCGCCTGCTTGCGGACAAACAATTAAGCTTCACCGAAATTGTCCGGCAGGTCGGCCTGTCCAAAAGCACCATCCACTATCATCTCATCGCGCTGCGGGCGGCTGGACTGGTTATAGTCCACACCAGTGGCAAAAGCGCGGCGTACAGCCTGCGTCTGGAAGCGCTGAATGGACTGCCGCAGCGAATGTCTGACTATCTGAAAAGCTAAACGGGCCGCGAAAAGGAGTGAATACCCTATGCTGAAACGCAGCTATTATGGTCTGCTGTCAACGATTTCCCTAAGCGCCTTCGGAGATGCCTTCGGCCTGCTGGCCATGGAGTGGCTGGCCTATGAGCTGACCGGCTCCAAGCTGGTCATGGGAGCGCTCGCGCTAACCTCCGGCATCCCGGAGCTGCTGCTGCGCCTGCTGGGCTCGCCGCTGTCCGACCGGCTGCCCCGCGTCCGGTTCATGGCCTGCCTGGCCGCGATCCGGCTGCTGGCGATCGCGCTTCCGCTGGGCATGGGCCTCGCCGGCCAGCTCCAGCTCTGGCATTTATTCGCCGCAGCGGGGCTTAGCGGCGCTTGCGCCGCGCTGTTCATGCCGACGGCGATGGCCGTTATTCCCGGCGTCGCCGACAGCCGGAAGCTGGTGCGCGCCTTCGCCGTCATCGACGGCTGCAAGGGAGCGGCGGCGCTGCTTGGGCCTGCGCTGGCCGGCGTATTGACCGCTGCCAGCGGGTCGCTTCCGGCGCTTGGCGTCAATATGCTCTGCTACATTGCCGCTATCGCCACGCTGCTGTGCCTGCCGAAGCAGCCCAAGCCGGCTGCCGCCACAAGCAGAAGCAGCTTCTCCGTTTCCGGCTACATACGTGAAATTGCCGAAGGCTTCACCTTCTATAAGCAATTTCCGGCCATGCTTATGATTATGTTTATGGCTTCAGTCAGCAATCTAAGCTCCATCGCCGTCTGGACGATGATGGTCCCTTATGTGCGTGAAGTGCTCCACCGGAATGCGGCAGCTATGGGCACGCTGACCACAGCATCGGCACTCGGAACGCTGGTTGGGCTTGGGGTGATCTCCCTGATGGGCGAGATTACACACAGGCGTCTGGTAATGCTTGGCAGTCTGGGAACCATCGGTGTCATTACGTCTATGTGGGGGCTGGTCCCAAGCTTTCCCTTTGCTCTTGCTGCCGTATTTGTATCCGGCGCTCTTGGCCCCTTCTTCGGCTCGTTAAGCTCCTCGCTGCACGGCCGCCTGGTTCCCCCAAGCCTTCAGGGGCGGGTGAACTCCATCCGTTTTCTGATTGGCGGCAGCCTGCAGCCCTTTGGCGCTTTTATCGGAGGCGCAGTTGCCGAGGCCTACGGTGTGCCTACATTGTTCTTTGCCGCCGGACTGCTCCCGGCGTCATGCGCCGCAGCGGCCCTGCTGCTTCCCGGCCTCCGGATGCTCGATGGCGATCTTGCCGCGCTTGAAGCCAGACATCTGAAGAGCAGCAGACCAGCATCTGCAGTACAGAATGTGCTAGCGAAACGGTAACATGCCGCACAGCACCGAAACAGGCGATGCCGGTACACCCGGAACATCGCCTGCAGGCTGAAGCTATTCTTTTAGACAAATTCTCAAGATTCCATCCAAGCCTCGTCGTCCTCGTAATGGCTTGTATCCCCGTGGAGCAGAATCTCGGCCTTGCCGTCAGTAAATTCTAGTTTGCATAGACAGGTAGGATAAATATAAGGCAGCTCCCACAGCTTGTTCATCGCTCTCTCTTCGAAATAGGCCATCAGCACTTTGATCACTACCGTATGCGTAACAATCAGGATGTTCTGCCCCTCATGTCCGTCCACGATTTCCCGCAGCTTACCCAGCGCACGCTTCTGCACTCCGGCAAAGGTCTCGCTGCCCTCTACGCCGAATTTCTCCGGGTCCTCCCAGAAATAGCGGTGCTGCTCGGGGTCCTGCGCCTGAATCTCCGCCGAATCACGGCCCTCCCAATACCCCATGCTGATCTCTTTGAACTCATCGCAGGGAATCAGCGGCACATTCCGCTCCCCGCGGACAATTTCTGCCGTCCGCAGCGCCCGGGGACTTACGCTTGTATAAATGACATCAAGCTGCTCCTGCCGCAGCCCTTTGTTCAGCCACTTCGCCTGGAGCACGCCAAGCGGTGTAAGCGCCGAGTCGAGATGCCCCTGCATCCGGTTCTGCACATTCCACTCCGTCTGTCCATGCCGTGTCAAAAAAACCGTTGTTGCGGCCATATTCATCCACCCCTTTTTAGTAACAAACTACGATTTGATTCTCAAAGCTACCGCCGGTTCCGTCCCAGCCATTTCACAGCATAGTCCACAATCTCACGCTGCGGGATGAGTTGGGCTGCGGCTGCCGCGATCTTTCCATATGTAATCCGTCCCGTCTCTTGTCCAAACGCCTCACCAATCCTGGCAAAATCCTCAGAGTCCCAATTGTAATCCTTGAACTCCACCCATTGTCTGACGCCATCCACCAGCATCGGCGCTCCCGCGAGGACCTCCTGCTTCCCGGAATACTCCGCCCGGTATTCGGCCAGATGCAGCGAAGTATTATTGAAGCTGTCCACACCAAGCAGCAGCACGCTGCCGTTCAGATCGTAGATTCGGGCCAAGGGGGACCGTTCGCCCATCCCATACTCCTGCGCATGACCGTCAATAATCACATCTCTGTGCCTGCCCCATGCTGCAAAAGAATGAATCGGGTGGCTGCTGCGCTTTACGCCCCGCTGCTTGCGGAAGGTATCGGGAATAACCCCCATAGCCCGCAGCGGCGTAAGGTCCGGGTCATACGCCGGCATATGCTCCCGAATGTCCTGCCACCAGGACTCCGGCACCGGCGGCCTGCTCCAGCCTGACGGATCGGTTAAATCTGCAGAGTGGGTCGGCATCACCAGCGTTCCCTCTTCCCCAAGCACCTGTTCCAGCGCAAGAATAACCGCCACCGGCCCACCCGCTACCCACTGGCCCAGCGATTTAAAGGATGAATGCAGCAGCAGCGTCATCCCCGCCTGGACGCCCAGCCTCCGGAAATCTCCCGCCAGTGTCTCTACAGTAATCAATTCTCCTTGGATTTCTTCCATTCAAAGCTCAACCTCCACATTTGCCTAGCCCAGCCCAGCTAAACCTTGCTTTTTCTTCTATTAATTATGGGTAGAATCCCCCGCATGCCGCTCCATCAGGAGCTTGGCGCGGTACTCGCCGGGGGCGATGCCCTCCAGCTCCTTGAACACGCGGGTGAACTGCTTGCTCGTCTCGAAGCCTACCGCTTCGGAGACGCCGGCCAGCTTGATCCGGTTCTCAGAGAGCAGCGATTTGGCGTGGCGGATGCGGACTCTTTTGAGATACAGCACAAAGCTCTCTCCAGTGTAGGCCTTGAAGGCCTCGCTGAAATAAGAATAGTTCAGCGACACATGGTTGCTCACCATCGCCATATTCAGTTGGCGGGCATAATTCGCCTCGATATAAGCCAGCGCTTCCTCCATGTCGGCATGCTCGGTGTGGGCCGATCTAATTCCTATAATATAGTCGTTCACGGTGATGAGCAAATGCTCAAGTGTCCGGTAATAGTCATGGAAATGGCGGAAATTATACAGATTGCCTACCGTCCGGTACAGCTTCAGTACCTCTACAGAGGCCTCTCCATGCAGGCGGAACACCTCATCCAGCACCCGTTCGTTCATGCTCCGGCCCACATTCTCCACATACGCCAGGTCTAAATGCGGCAACTGCTCCAGTTGAAAAATCGTCCCGAGCAAGCTCTTGATCTCTTTCTCGCGGTCTGTGCCCAGCATGTTCAGCAGCTTGCGCAGCTCCTCCTCCGGCACGGGGAAACGCAGCCGCCCTTCCCGGAGACCCGCGTAATCCATGAAGCTGGCCTGCGGCGGAAGGAAGGTGTACTGCAGCGCCCGGCAGGCTTCCCGGTACCCGGTATGAAAGTCTGCCGGATTCCGGGCTGCACCGCCGATCCCGATCAGCAGCCCGGACAGCTCCCGCGAAGCAGCCAGCCCGGACAGCTCCCGAAAATCGTCCCTGCTCCTCCCGACCAGCACCAGCTTCCCTTCCCAGTCCGTCAGAATCTCCGCGAACCGCTCCTTCAGCGGGCCGCTCAAGCGTTCCACCCTCCCCTGCACTTCTGCCGGCTTCATTCGGGAGCCGTCGTTATAATAGAAATTCAGCACCCCCACCGTAAAAGGAACCGGCAGACAGCTCAGCTCCTCCTGCTGCTCCGGGGACGGCTGGACCGCCTCCTGCAGCAGCAATCCGCACAGCCGGGCCGTGCGCAGCTCCCTGCGGTAGCCTTCCGCTTCCTCCGCACGCTTGCGGGAGCTGGATTCCTGCTCCCGCCACTCCCGCCCGATCTGCTCCAGAATCCCGAACAGCTCCTCGCGGCGGATCGGCTTCAGCAGATAGTCCTTCACGCGGTAGCGGATGGCGCTTTTCGCATATTCGAAGTCATCGTAGCCGCTCAGGATCACAACGGCCGGTCCCTCGCCGCCAGGCCCCGCTTCAGCGGACAGACGCTCCAGCAGCGTAATCCCGTCCATGACCGGCATACGGATATCGGTAATAATAATATCCCTGCGTTCCTGCCTGTAGAGCGCGAGCGCCTCCTCCCCGTTCCCGGCAAGCGCGATGCTGTATGCGGACGGATATTCCCGTTCAATCATGGCCTGCAGGCCTTGGCGGATCATTTTCTCATCGTCAATAATCAGCAGCTTCTTCATGTCTGTCGATCCCCTGTCAAAAGAACTTTAGGCAGCGTCATTAATACCGTCGTCCATTTCCCCGCTTCACTCCGCACCTCCAGCCCGTAGGCCCCGCCGTAGAAGAGCTGCAACCGCTGATGCACATTGCGCAGTCCGATGCCTCCTCCTCTGTAGCCGCCCGCTGCAAACCCGGAGGCGTCCGCACCCGGCTCCTCTTTGGCATAGATGGATTCGTGCAGCTCTGACAGCCGCTCCGGCGTTAACCCGCAGCCATTATCGCGGATCGCGATTAAGATATCTCCCGCCGCCTCCGAAATACGGATGGAAATGCTCCGCTCGGCAAGCTCTTCCTTCATGGTGGACCAGGCGTGCTTTACACTGTTCTCCACAATCGGCTGCAGCGACATCTTCAGCACCTCAAGCTCCAGATAAGGGGCGTCAATCCCCAGCTCCAGCATAACCGGATGCTCAAACCGGATATTCATCACTTCAATGTAATTTTCGATATGGCGGATTTCATCCCGCAGCTTCACATACTCGCCCGACCACTTGAAGTTGTACCGCATCATGCCGCCGAGCGAGGTCAGCGCATCGGAGATCGCCCGCTGATTCTCAATTTCCGCCAGCATTTTAATATTTTCCAGCGTATTATAGAGGAAATGGGCATCAATCTGGTTATGCAGTGTCCGCAGCTCAGCCTCCTTGGAGAGCGCCTGCTTATGCACCGCCTGGGCGACCAGTGTATTGATTGTATTCATCAACTTGGAGAAATGATGCGCCAGCTCGCCAACCTCCCCGCCCCCGCGGATGCTAATGCTTGTGTACGCTTCTCCCCTGCGCGCCCTTTTCATCGTTTCCGTCAAGCGGCGCAGATTCTTCAGAATGAAGGCATTCAGCACATAGGCAATCGCCGTAACCAGAAAAATAAAGCCAATATTGAGTCCGATAATGAGATTGCGGGTATGCGAGATACGCTCCATGACACTGTCCATCGACACCACGTTCAGCAGCGACGCGCCGATCTCCGTAAGCGGGGTATGAATCAGCAAAAAAGATTTGCCGTTCTCCTTGTAGCGGACCTCCCACTCCCCGGTCTCCGCATACTTCTGCAGGCGCTTCGCAATCGCTCCGGTCAGCTTCGGGTGCTCCAGTACAAAAGAGTTGTCCGGGCGCGTAAACAGGTGCACCCCATCCCCCGTAATGAACATTTGCGACTGGTTGTCGCGCACATCGGTGTAGGTCTTCGGCGTGAAGCGGCTGAGCAGCATATCGACCTGAAGCATTCCGACATGATGCCCGGCAGGAATACTGATCTCCCGCAGCAAAGAGACCTTCGGCTGTCCCTCGGGGGGATTGCCGGAGTACCGCTGCATCAAATCAGGGTCCTTGCTCTGAAAAGACCACAGCTCCTGCCCCTTCAGCTCCAAAGCCTTTTGAAACCACGGCTCCATGGAGACCCGGTCCTCCCGGAAAATAATCGGCCAGATCTCATGCACATTCCTGCTGCCCGAATAGAGTCGCAAATGCTCAATATTCGGGTTGTTGATCTGAATGCGGTTCATGTTCACAAAGGTTGTTGTATTAAAATCTATCAATTCGCTAAGCGACGGATCGCTCTCATTCACCAGATAGTTCTGCACCGTTTTGTCGGAATACGCCATCTGCGCCGCCCGCTCCATAGCTTCGATCTGATTGAGGATATGCAGCTTCTCCATCTGCAGCACATAGCTGTTCTTGTCGATGGCATCCCGGACATACGTATTGTTGATCGCCCTGTAGGAATAGACGGACACCAGCAGACAGGGGCCCAGAATGATAAAAATATATGCCGCCACCAGCCGGCTCTGGAGCGATCTCCGCCCCCACCAGTAGCAGAATGAATTCCATAAAACGCTGGCCCGTTCGCGTATATTCACTTTATGCACCTTGCACCTCACCTGAACGGCTGTAGTCAAAAAAAAGACAATAACCCAAAAGCCCGCGCTCAGCGGGCAATTGGGTCTCCGGCAATTTTACATGCCAAGCTTCTTCTTATTCTCTTCATATTTCTTCTGGCGGTAGTCGTCAAAGGCCGCCTGGCCTTCTTTCACCTTCTTCGCCAGATAATCGCTCCAGAGCTTGTCGAATTCGGCATCGGAGGCTGCCATCAGCAGCTTCGGCAATGTTTTGCCGCGCAGATTCTTCAGCTTGGTGGCGATAATGCCCTCCGGCGAGTTGCCTGTAGGATCAATCTGCTGGAATTCCGAGGTGTTGACGGCTTTGCCGCGGGTCCAGTCTTCGAGCTGCTTGAACGGCTCTACCGATTTGGGAGCCCACTGGTCGGTGATATTCGTATTTTGCAGCATCCAGAAGGTGAAGGACGAGCCGTATTTTTTGTCAAATGCGGAACGGTCCTTGTTCATCAGATCAAAGGCCTCCGGAAGAAACTGGTCTTTGCCGTCAATTGTATCATAGCTGACCCCTTTTTCACCGAGGAAAAGGTCCTTGTTTCCTTCCTCACTGTTCAGGTAGCTAAGGAATTTAATGGCACGCGCTTTATCCTTCACATCCTTGGAGATCAGCGTTACGGTCCAGCCGGAAATTCCGGGGCCGTTCAGGGCCGGAGGGTCCAGCTTAGTGTCTGCGGGTCCGTCAACCGCGATATAGGTTTGCTCAGGATTCTTTTGGAAGATCGTACCGAGCTGGGAAGCGAAGTCCGTCCGTTGATAGAGCATAGCGAAGTAGCGGCCCTGCGCAATCTTTTCCTCCATTTGAGCCCGTTTGTCGATAAAAATATCCTTCGCCAGCAGTCCGTCCTGGTTGGCCTGGCGGAGTGTCTTCATCCAGCGTACATACTCGGGGTCTGTCTCGCGGTCATAGACCTTGCCGTCCTTCTCCCAAGGGATGTTCAAGAAGTTCTGAATATAGCCTTCCAGGGAGTCGTTGCCGTTCTCGGTGAACTCATGCAGACCCAGCGGAATCAGCGGCTGGCCGTTCACTTCAGGAAACTTTTCTTTTGCCATTTTCAGCGCATTCAGGAAGCCTTCCGGGGTGCGCATATCCGGGCTGCCGATGGCTTCATAAATATCCTTGCGGACGACAAAGGTCTGGTTGGAGACGTAGTTCGCTCCGTATTTTTTATAGTCAGCAGGTGAAGAAGAAGAGTTCGGATAGCCGTACACATTACCGTCCGGCTGCGTGTACCAGCCCAGCTTGTCGGCATCGGACACCTTGAAGAAGTATGGATCGTATTCTTCAGCCAGCTTGTTCAGCGGCAGCACCATCTCGCCTTCGATCATTTTCTTAATGGCGTCTTCCCAGTAGCCCAGCGTAATGAAGTCAGGCAGCTTGCCGGAGGCGATCAGCGTGTTAAGCTTCTCATTCTCGTTCCCTGCCGGGACGATGAAGTTAATGTTTACGCCGGTTTTTTTCGTTACATATTGAGAGGTTGGATCTACGCCCCATTTATTCGGGAACCAGGCAAAGTTCAGATACCAGTCAAATGTAATCGGTGAGGTGTCGCTTTTCCAGCCCGGCTCATCCGCTGAAGCTGCAGCTTTTGCCGGTTCCGCCGGTGCTTTGGTGGCCTCCGCCGCGTTCGTTCCGCTCCCCGTATTATCCTTGGCACCCGTTCCGGCATTATTGCCGCTTGAACAACCCGCAACCGTGAATGCCAGTATCAGCCCCAAGAGCAGCACCATTGTTTTCGGCTTACGTTTCATGCCCATGCTTATTTACCCCTTTTCTAAGATTGTAGATTATAAGCTCAACTCCATCACCCGTATGCAGGGCGCCGGAGGAGTTATTGTTGCCTCAGCCCTTGATCGAGCCGATCATCATGCCTTTCACGAAATAACGCTGCAGGAACGGATAGACGAACACAATCGGCAGGGTGGTAACGACCATTGTCGCCAGCTTGATCGACTGCGAGGTTACGCTTTTGGTAACACTGCTGCCCTGCACGGCCACCATCATCTGGTTGGAGCTGGACTGCGCCACGACCCGGAACAAGTACGTCTGAATCGGCTGCAGATCCGGGTTATTGATATAGATGATGCCGGCAAAATAATCATTCCACTGATACACGCCATGAAAAAGCGCAATCGTAGCAATGACCGGCATGGATACCGGAAGCACCACCCGCAGGAAGATGGACCAGTCGTTCGCTCCGTCAATCCGCGCCGCCTCCTCCAGCCCCTCGGGAATTTCCCGGAAGAAGGTCATGAAGATAATCAGATCGAAAAAGCTGAACATCACCGGAATGATGTAGACCAGGAAGTTATCCAGCAGGTGCAGATCCCTGTTCAAGAGGAACGTCGGAATCAATCCGCCGTTGAAGAACAGTGTAATCGTCCCCAGAAGAATATAGAGCTTGCCGCCAATCAGCCCTTTACGTGATAGCGCATAAGCCACCATCGCCGTGAAAAATACATGCACCGCCACGCCCAGCACGGTTTTGGCTACCGTAACGCCCATAGCCTGCATAATGCCGGGACTCGCGAACACCGCGTCGAAATTCTTCAGGCTGAACACGCGCGGCCACCAATAAATACCGCCGAGCATCGCATCATTCCCGTCATTGAAGGCGTTGATCAGCACATACCAGATCGGGTACAGCGTCAGGAAGCAGACACACAGCATAATCAGATTGTTGGCGATATCGAACAGGGCTTCGCCTTTGGTTTTGCGTTTGAGAGCAAACATGAATCCATTCCTCCTTGTCCTAGAACAGCGACGTATCGTTGATTTTTTTGGATACCTGATTGGCAATCAGCAGCAGAATCAGCGCAATGACCGCCTTGATCAGAGTGACCGCCGCAGAGTAGGAGAAGCGGTTCGAGACAATCCCTGTATAGTAGATGTAATAGTCAATTACGTTGCTGGCGCTGTCGTTAAGCGAATTGCGGAGCACCAGAATCTGATCGAAATTGGAGTTCAGCACACCGCTGACCGCCAGAATAAACAGGATGCTGATCGTCGATTTAATCGCCGGCAGGGTGACGAACCACATTTTCTGAAATCGTCCGGCCCCGTCTATCGTCGCGGCTTCATACATTTCGGGGGATACCCCGGAGATCGCCGCCAGGTAGATAATCGCTGACCAGCCAAGCTCCTTCCAAATATCCGAGGAAATGATAATCGTCCAGAAATAGCTCGGCTCTGCCAGATAAGTAATCGGCTGGTCAATCAGATGGAGCGACAGCAGAATATTGTTGATGATCCCGACATCGGCCAGCCAAGTGGCGAGAATTCCGCCCAGCACGACCCAGGAGAGAAAATGCGGCAGATACGAAATGGTCTGGATCGCCTTCTTGTACCGGAGTGAACGGACCTCATTCAGAAAAAGCGCGAAAATAATCGGCAGCGGGAACCCGATCAGCAGCTTGATTAAGCTGATGCCCAGCGTATTCTTGATCACGTTGACCAGGTCCTCATCATCCAGGAACTCCCTGAAGTGCTCCAGCCCCACCCAGGGCGCTTCGGCAATCGACTTCACGATGTTATATTCCTTGAAGGAAATGATCAGCCCGTACATCGGAATGTAGTTGAAAATAATCATCCAGACCACGCCGAGCAGCGCCATGGTTTGCAGGTGACGCTGGGCCAGCAGCCTCCTCCACAATGTGCTTTTCGCACCTGAACCGGTTTCGATTTCCGACGGCAGCAGCGGCTTCATCACCGGGCTTGCACCGGTGCTTCGTTTGTTCTCCATCTTATGGACCTCCAGGCATTTCTAAAATCCTTAAATTTAAGCGCTTACATCAGCTATAAATTTATTGTATATTCTTTTTCCTGTCGCCGTAAGGCATCAAATTTTGTATTGAGGGGTCCATTTTTCGGATTAGATAAATGGAAAGCTCTCACCAAATATATGACATGAAGATAAATTCATCTTTTATTCTATGAGATAATAGTAGTGGGAATAAATTTCAATAAAATGGTACTATATTGAAATAGAAGAGGAGGAGCGATGGTTATGCAGGGAGTTACGCCATTGGATTATTCCAGAACACTTGATTTAAATAGTAATCATTACTACAACAAAGCAGGTGCGTCTGATTTCGATAAGATATTAGACACAACAAAACAAAAAGTGGAGAAGACAACCGCAGTTATTAGTGCGAAGAGTAGTCTCCAGGAGAAATATCCCGATTTGAAGTATCATGTATTGGATTCGTCTCAATTTACCTATTGGAACAGGCTGGATTTTCCGGACTCCAAGCTCTTTGAAGATCTTATTGATGTTGAAGCTTTGAAATCCTGGAAACCAAATACCCCCACTGCCACAGGCTATGAACCTTGGGTGCAGCGTGATCTGGAGAAAATACAAAAGGGGCTTCATGTAGTCTTTGTTCATCCTACTACACAGGAAAAGATGGATAAAGATCCCGAATACGCGAAACTAATTGTAGATAAAATCGAAAAATATTTCGAAAACGATATAAAAATCAATAAAGCGATTGATCCAGAATCCGTTAAACATATGTCACAAGCAGTTACAATTACAGAAGATGGACAAATTGGAATGCATGTAACAGTTTGTGATGGACCTTCTGCCAAACCATCCGATGACGAAGAATCGACCGCCAAAACAGAGGGTAACGAACAGCGGACTTTAAAACAACTACAGGAGACATCGTTACCCCTCCCTTTGGGGAAGGTAATGGCTGGTTCAATACAATATGACTACAGGTACGCGTATGGCATTACTTCAAAACGCAGATCAAAAGATAATGGTTATTCTTAAAGTAAAACGGGTTGAATTCAATAATCGGCGGATTCTTGGTTTTCTGAATATTCGGTTTGATAATATCCAGGCTTTCCAAATTTGTGTGTGCAATCAACAAGTCGCACTCTAACTGGGTTAAAGGAACCTCTCCGATAACCAGCAAATCAGGATGATCAACCCAATCTGTATGTTTATATACAGTGGGTTGGTGGTCAAGTATATATATCGTACTCAATAGATTAAGTTGATTCAACATAACTGTTGCATCTAGGTGTCGATCCATTGAGTTCATGTAAGGCACTGGCAGAAAAGTCTATACCATTATTATTGGGCTTACGAACGTAATATGCTTCTCCCCGTAAAGAGTAATCGCATTGCACTCCAATAACGTTTGCGAATGCAGGGGGATACGAGGTGTTACTTCCATTTTCACATGCAGATATGATGAAAATACCTTTATAATATGCGACGTTCACTGCCTCTTCGCCAGCATTGTAAATTACAGCAGAATGCGTTTAGCCATCTCTTGCAAAGTACATAGATTGCAAAGGATGGCTCCACGCAATAATGATTGGCCCATTGTGTGATGCTATCTTCAGCTCAAGTATTTCTCCTCCCCATACCCTAACCTTACGCCATTATCGCCCGGATTGCTGTAATCTCTCCTTGCCGCAAGGCTTCCGCAGCTTTTCCCTGCACTAGAGCACTTGCAACAGACGTGGTAGTTCCATCAGAGTAGACAAGGGTCATTTGCCGGATAACGGCCTTCCCTTCGCCAAAGGTATCCTTCCGCTGCGGATTGTAGTATGTTACCTCCGTGTTTCCCAATAAGGTAAAAGACAGCTCGCCAGCTTCATCAAACAGCCAGCCCGGCAGCGCCGGAGCAAGCGACAATGTAAGTTCTCCGCCTACTACCGAGAAGAGGCGGCTTCCGGCCATCATCGTCCGCCACATGCTCAGGAACTCCGCGGTGGAGCCGCTCAATCTGGCTACGAACCCTCTGCCATGTGTCCCCGGATCAGGATTGCCGCCGGTGGAGATGAAAGAGGAATTCTCCAGGGTGCTGCGTCCGTATACCGCCGGATCAAGGAAAGGAATGAGTGAAGTCTTCATCTCACTGTAGAACTCATCATATAGTCCGGCTTTCAGCAGCTCCAGCAAATATTTGTAGGACATGTGCAGGAAGTTCGACTCCCGTTCCTGCCAGCCCGGCGTGAATGCACGTATCCGTCCGATTTCACCCGACTCCTGCTCCAGTGAGACCGATGTGCGATACATCGAGGTGACGGGATCGTACAGCTCTGTTTGCTTGATCCGAGCATAGATTTGCCGGGCCATGACCGGACTGTCCAGCGTCTTCAGCCAGCGGGTCGGTCCCTCCAGGAAATATGGCAGGGCATAGGCTTCGAATTCCTCCACTACCGCCTTAGGCAGACCGTAGCCGCTGATCACCGGTTGGCCCGCCTCATCTGTAACCGCCTGAAAACGCGTCGCCTCAAACCGGAAATAGGTTGGAACCAGACCGCCGCCCATCTCTATCGCCCGTTCGATGCCTGAGTCAATTTTGATCAGGAATTTGCCAAGCGCCTCACGAATAAAGGCAAAAGTTACTGTACGTTGCTCTCCGGTGATGCCAAAGCGGATGCTCTCCCGGTAAGCTTCACGCGCCGAAGCTACGGTATCCCAGTATCCGAACTGGGCTATTTCCCCTGCCAGCATAGCCGCTACTACGGAATGCACCTGCTCAAGCAGCAGGAACATTTCTTCCGGAAGCTCTACAACGCCGGTGCTACTCTCTTCACTCTCCAGTGCCTTCAGCATAAAGACGATCATCCGTTTCAGCTCAAAGGTCTCGCTCATCCCTGAACCGAATAATCCCGGCAGGCCGTTCATGGCATCGTTCCAGCCCGGCTTGTTGCCTTCCATCTCCACCCCCATGCCGTAAGGGTCCAGGGTGGCGAATTTGTTCAAGGCCAAGGATAACAGCTTCACGAACAGGCTGGTACGGTAAACCTCCCCATGTCCGCCTCCGGTGCGGAGCCAGCAGGTCTCCGAAGCCTTCCGCTTCAACTGGTGCAGCTTCTCCTCATCCTCCAGAAGCGCACCGTATTGCCGGACCTTGCCGCCGCTGAGCACGTATTTCCCGCTGCGCGGCAGCACGTAGGCCGGACTGTCATAGAACGCATAGTCTTTATCTCCGAACAGAAGCTCCTGCCTGTGGTCTGGGTATACATCCAGATAACCCTCCACCAGATCGAGGTTATAGGTCCAATGGTCGGACCAGAAGCCTTCGCCGAAAGCGGCTTCAAAATTCTGTTGCGACAGCGACAGCACACCGCTAAGGAATTCCTGCTCGCTCACCCGCAAGGTGACATTATGATCGGAGATATAATTAATCAGCCTTCCCGGTGTGAATCGGGCGGCACAGAGCTTGCCCAGCTCCTCCTGATGATCTGCTACAGCTTCTGCGAGCCAGTCGGCAAGCCTCTGCGTCCGGTCCGGCCGGATCTCGAAGCTGGTCCCCTGCACACTCAGCGGATTATAGCCGTCCGCCTGAATCAGGCTATAGAACATCTTGATATTGAAGCTTCCGACCCGGGGATGGAAAAACACATCATTGCGCCGGTTCTGGTTCATATCACGGAAATTTCCGTTCCCCTGCGAATAGTATTCCGGGGCCAGCGAGAAAAAGTTGTAGTCGCGCTCCATGTCGCCATGCTTGCGCGAGAACAGATGCACAACAAAGCCGTCTCCTCCGTTGTCGAAGATGAAGGGATATCCGCCGCGCAGGAGGTTGTCGAGATAAGACTGCCGGCAGTAGGCATCGAACAGCGGCGAGGAGGTCCGGGTGGCAATATCTGCTGTCAGCTCTTCCGTCAGCTTCGCCGCCTCCTGCGCCTTGGCAGTAATATATTCATCTTGGCATAACTCCGCAGCCCTCTGGTTGATTCTGCCGATATCGCTGACATGCCCGATGATGGTGTTCAGGATCACCTTGCTCCCGGGTGCAAGCGTCCGTTCTGTACCACTGAAGCCGCAGGGAACCTTGTTGACCGGATACTGCGGCTGTGCAAGCAGCTCAGTAAGCTCCAATTCAGCGAAACAATCCGGGTAGGCCAGCGAAGTATTGCCACCGAATACCGTCTCGAAATCCACAATGGGCGAAAGCCTTTCCCCCTCTGACGTGAAGGACAGATAGAAATGGCCGTTCATGATTTCACTAATCTGGGCATCGTCATTCGTGCTGGAGCGCAGCTTGTAGAACGGGATTCCGTTCTCCAGATTGTAGACCTCCATCCAGCTCCGCAGCAGGTTGCCCATCTCCTTGTACCCGCTGTTCGCTACGCCGTAAGGCAGAATCTCCGGCAGACCGTCCAGCAGCTCAAGCTCAAGCTCCCCGCCGCTGATATTCTCCAGCTCCACCCGCCGGACCAATGCCGCATAGTCGTCATTCGGCAGATTGAAATAATGCACGGTTGTCTTCAGCCCGATCCCCGTATGAGACTCCTCAATCGTCAGTCCGTTTGGCAGGATCGTCATCATCCGCTTCGCTGCGGAATCAGGCCGTGCCGACTGGAACGGCTCATAGATGTCCGGTAATCCTTTGATCTTAATAAAGGTGCGGAAACCGGACGAGGCCACGTTCTTGTAAGAAATGTTCGCCGGTGCAAACTCCATGATCGGCGAGTTTTTGTCGCGCACCCCTAAGCTGCATATCCCCTGGCCCCGGTTGACATAAAAGGTCCACATCGGAATACCCTTCACTCCGGCAAGTCCGGGCAGAAAGCTGGCGAACGGCTTGCCCTCATGAAACTGCTCCATCACAAATGCGCCCGAGTTAAAATAATAATTGCTCATGCGATAGCCTCCTCATAATTAAAAATCGAAACCGGTTTCGATTTTATCAAAAAAAATTTGCGCTCCAGGCGGACTTATGTATTCCCGCCCGGCGGCGCGCAGGATTCGCGCACGACCACTTCCACAGGAAGCGTCAGCGTCTCCTTTTTCTCCCGATTGCCGTCAATTGAAGCCAGCAGAATCTCCGCCGCCCGTGTGCCAAGCAGCTCCGTGTCCTGCCGAACCGTTGTCAACGCCGGAGTAACGTACCCGGCAAGCTCAATGTCGTCAAAGCCCATCACCGAAATATCGCCTGGTACAGAGAGCCCTTTGTCTTTGGCGGCCATTACCGCTCCCAGTGCCAGCAGGTCACCCGCAGCGAATACGGCGGTTGGACGCTCCGGCCGCTCAAGCAGTTGCACCATCGCGCTATAGCCTCCCTCACGGGAATAAAAAACGCCCTCGACGATATAATCCTCCCTGACCTCAAGCCCCCGCTGCTTCATTGCCGCTCTGTAACCCAGCTCCCGCTGGCTTCCCGGAAAGGTATGCCCGCCCCCCGAAATATGAGCGATTCCCCGGTGTCCCAACGAGGCCAGATATTCTACTGCCTGCTGCGCTCCGCCCACGTTATCCGAGCAGACCGTATGCGACTCTGCCGTAGCATAGTCCAGAATTACTGTGGGAATGTCACTCTCCAGCAGTTCCCGGAAATACGGGTCCTCATAATCCGACAAGAACACAACGACTCCGTCCACACCGCGAATCCGGCAATTTTCCAAATATCCGCTTTGCTTGCCGCCGACATCCTTCGAAATAAACATCAGGGCGTAACCCTTGGCTACAGCAACCTGCTTGAAGCTCTCAATAACTGAGCTGAAAAAGGGATGGCGGATGCCCACTCCTGAGCCTTCGACAAACAGCACACCGATCGTCCAGGATTTCTTGGTGGTCAACGTACGGGCATGCGCATTAGGCAAATATCCCATCTCTTGAGCTGTCCGCAGAATCTCCTGGCGTGTCTTCTCCCGAACGTCGGAGTAGTTATTGAACGCTTTGGATACCGTGGTTGGAGAGTAGCCGGTTTTTTTGGCAATATCATAAATCGTTGTCAATCCGGTTCCCTCCCGCCGGCCAAAAATGTAAGCCCTCTATTGTTCACTGCCATTCTAACGTCTTTAAGCGCGGCCGTCCAGCACAAAATATCTCTGCACCGAAGGCAGCAGCGTAACAATCTGTATCAGCATTCCAAGGCTCATGTAGCACACATGGATCAAAGAAACGGCGTTCATCATATAGGTCTGGACCATGATCCAAATGATCTGCCCAAAGCCGATGTACAGGGAGAGGGACCACGCGCTGTGCAGCGTTTTGAACGGAGTTAGTACGGCCGCCCATGTCCACTGCGGTTTCTTGACCAGACCATACAGCACCAGCAAGGGCAGCACGCCAAAGATCACCAGCAGCAGCACGCCCGGGATTGCAAAATTCACAAAAGGAGATCTTTCCAGTACAGAAGCGGGCATTCCCATCATTTCTCCGCTGGGATCAGACAGCAGCATCAGCCCTCCCCCTATCGCTCCAAGCCCCAAAAAAGCCTGTAGAACATACAAACAAATGACAGCCCCCGGCCTCTTCTTATGATTGTCCATTCCTGCTCCCCCATTCCCCAAAAAAGATAGCTTAGAGCGTCCCATAATCCGCATCCGTAAGCCTCATAAGTATAGCTTACAGGTATTCCCGCCTGCCTGCCAAAGACAGATGTCACAAATTAGGAGACCATCAGCTTATTCCGGCTACTGTGTGAACCCCTGCACTTTGCGCTATACTAAAGTTACCAAAAAAAAGAAGGGAACGGACTGGCGTGCTGCATGCGTCCTTCCAAATATGCTTATGACCGATACCAATCTGCTATTATCCAAACAATGCGCTTACTGCAAGCAATATAAACCGCTCACCGAATTCCGCAGACGCACGGGCAAGCGTTCCAAGGGCCAGTCGCGCCGGGGGGCCTGCCGGGAATGCCGCAAGCTGCGCGAGGCCGGGAATGCCCAGATGCAGTTGCAGGTAAAAGGGCTCCCGGCACTCAAGGAAGCCAAGATGCCCCATACCTCATCCGGGAGCAAGGGGAAGACGCGTCCGCGCGCAGCCGATCCCCGCCGGAAGACTCCGCCGATCCGGGGGCCGAAGCCTGATCCCCAGGATGTCTCGGCCCTGGTTCCGTCCGCCAAAGGTATGATTCTGATGCGCGGCCACAGCGACAAGGGCCGCCGCTGGCATCAGGAAATTGATCTTGAGCTTGCAGTGACGCTCGTCAAAGAGCATGCCGCCCTGGTAGTGAACCGCCGGACGATCCGCCGCATTTACAGCAACAAGGATTTCCGGGCCTACATTCTGACCAGAGACAATTACACCTGCCACTTTTGCGGCTTGTACGGCGACACCATCGACCATCTGCTGCCGCGCGCCAAGGGCGGCCATACCACGCCGGACAATTGCGTCTGCGCCTGCAATCTGTGCAACCAGACCAAGGCCGATCAGTATGTGGAGGAGTTTATGGGCCGGTAGCTCCAAGGAACGGAGCATTATTGATCAAGCATACGGCTTAAGCTGACAATAGGGGATTCTATGCGAAGATGAGGGGCTTATTCCTCTGATTTGGACTTATGTATTTCGGGACCCTATATCTACAAAAGCGCTCCCCGCCTCAGAGATACACTGTTCAAAATGAACAGCGGCCTGGGTTGGGAGCGCTTCGCGGAATTCATGTAATATTCTTGACCCGGCCGACTTGGCCGTCCGCCAGCCGTACCTTAATACCGTGCGGGTGGCGGGGCGAGTTGGTCAGAATGTCTTTAACTACGCCGTGTGTGAGTTTGCCTGTAGCCTGATCCTGCTTCAGCACAATATCCACCTCAAGTCCGGGGCGGATATCTGCTCTGACTTGACCGTTCATGATGTTCTCCCCTTTCATGAGTTATAATAGAGCTACAATTACGGATAAGGATGGTACAGCAATGGCCTTCGGAATAAGCAGAGAAGAATTAACCCGCTGGAAGCAGGCAGTCTCCGCAGGGGAGATTGCTTTCCTGACACATTATTGGCTGGACCCGCGTTTTCCGGGGATAACCACAGTAACCAAAGTCGGCTGCAGCGATCTCTCCCGGCTGAGAAGCTGGTGCGAGCAGAACGGGCTGCCGGCCCGCTATATTCATAACCGCGAGCCTTTCCCGCATTTCGATCTCCTGGGACCGAAACAGCCTGAGATTCTGCGGCAGGAAGAGCAATGGGAGCAGCTCGAAAGGTTCCATATGCTCTGATCAGGCAGACATGCTCTGCTCCGTCGGTTCAACAGAGTCATGAGGGCCTCGGACTATTTAGTATTCCGCAGCTCCTTCATAATCTTCCGCCCGGTAGGGGTCTGGGCCAAGCCGCCTCCTGCCGTCTCGCGGTGTTTCTCCGGCATGGCGGAGCCGACCTCCAGCATAACCTTGATCACCTCATCGGATGGAATTACACTGCGCACTCCGGCCAGCGCCATATCTGCGGCGGCGAGTGCCGTAACCGCACCGAAGCCGTTGCGCACGATGCAGGGAATTTCCACAAGCCCGCCTACAGGATCGCAGATCAGCCCAAGGGTATTTTTCAGCGCAAGACCCACGGCATGAACCGCCTGCGCCGGTGTTCCGCCGCGCAGCTCGGTCAGTGCCCCCGCCGCCATCCCGATAGCCGAGCCGACCTCAGCCTGGCAGCCGCCCTCCGCCCCGGATACAAACGAATTATTGGCAATCACATAACCTATTGCGCCGGCAGCAAACAGACCGGATACCATATAATCATCATCCCAGCCGAAACGTTCCTGACAGCTTAGGAAGACACCGGGGATAATTCCGCAGGAGCCCGCTGTCGGCGTGGCGATAATGCGGCCCATGGAGGCGTTGACCTCCGAGACAGCCAGAGCATATGCCATGGCCTGGCCGGCAGGCCCGCCAAGACAAGGCTCATCCGCTGTGTTATAGGCAGCAACCCGCTGGGCGTCAAGGCCCGTCAGACCGCTGCGCGAGGTGGTATCCTCCGTCATGCCGCGGTGTACCGCCTCTTTCATAACGCCATAATACTGGCTCATCGTAGCGAATTCCTGCTCCTTCGGCCGCCCGGACTCTTCGCTCTGCTCCTCCAGCATAAGCGCACCGATGGTAAGTCCCCGTTCTTCACATAATACTGCTAGCTGGCTTAACGTTTGAAAATTCATTTTGTACTTTCCTTCCCTTTCTGTTCTTGCCCATTCTCATTCAAATCCACAATTTTTACTGATTTCACAGCCGCTAAGGCCATCAGGTCCCGAAGCAGCTCCGGGGTCGCCGACTCGTCCAGCTCCAGCACCGTCAGTGCAGCACCGCTGCGGTTCTTGCGGTCAAGCGACATATGTCCGATATTGAACTCTCCCTTGCGCATTACATCCGTTACACTGGCAAGCACGCCAAGATAGTCCATGTGCTGGATCAGCACTGTCGGATACATCCCTGTGAGCTTCACCCCGAAGCCGTCAATATCGACGATTTCTATATTTCCGCCGCCGATGGAGGTGCCGGTAAGCGTCAGCTCCGCTCCTGTCTCCACGCCGACAAGCCGCAGGCGGACCGTATTGGGATGGGGGAACAGGCCTGTTCCCTGCCGGAAGGATATCTCCATCCCGGCTTCGGCTGCAAGCTGTATAGAATCGGGCAGACGGGGATCATCCGTAGCGAAATCCAGCAGGCCCCCGGCAATCGCCCGGTCCGTGCCATGCCCTTGATACGTAGCGGCAAAGGAGCCAAAGAAGGTCACCTCGGCCTCACGGGGCTGCTCGCCCAGCACCTGCCGGGCCGCTCTGCCAATCCGCGCCGCGCCCGCTGTATGCGAACTGGAAGGCCCGACCATAGCCGGGCCAATAATTGAGAATACATCTTTAAACCGCATTGTTCAAATCACCCGCTATCAAAATTCTACAATCTATTCTTCCTGTATATTATACAGCAGCAGCATAAAAGCTACACCGTGACATCAACTGTTACCTAGTACGAGCGCTACCGCTTACGAAATAAACCAAAAACAGGAAAAACCGTAAGGTAAGCTGGCTCCATCTGGAACAACGGCAGAAATGCTGTTGTTGGAGCGTGATTGGACGGTTCGATCTGGAATAACGGCAGAAATGCCGTTGCTGGAGCGTGATTGGACGGTTCGATCTGGAATAACGGCAGAAATGCCGTTGCTGGAGCGTGGCTGGACCGTTTCATCTGGAACAACGGCAGAAATGCCGTTGCTCGAGCGAGATTAGACCGTTCCATCTGGAACAACGGCAGAAATGCCGTTGCTGGAGCGTGGCTGGACCGTTTCATCTGGAACAACGGCAGAATTGCCGTTGCTGGAGCGTGNCTGGACCGTTNCATCTGGAACAACGGCAGAATTGCCGTTGCTGGAGCGTGTCTGGACCGTTCCATCTGGAACAACGGCAGAAATGCCGTTGCTCGAGCGAGATTAGACCGTTCCATCTGGAACAACGGCAGAAATGCCGTTGCTGGAGCGTGTCTGGACCGTTCCATCTGGAACAACGGCAGAAATGCCGTTGCTGGAGCGTGGCTGGACCGTTCCATCTGGAACAACGGCAGAACTGCTGTTGCCGGAGCGTGGAGGGGGGAGTTAAGTTAGGAAATTCCACCCCAGTCACCCGGCATGTAGGGTAAACACGTCCAAATTCATTTATTCCTGAAACTTTGAGTGCAGGGGCTAAAGAAAACAGCCGAATGCGATGCCCTGTACCTAGTACGTCTTCCAGCGCATTAGCGGGTATCCTGAGAGAACAGGACGATTCCATCCCGCTTCTGCCAGCCGATGCCTGCCCAGAAGCTTTGGCCAAGACCATTGTCCTCTATGACCATCAAATGGCACTTCACAATCCCGGACTCCCGCAGCTTTTCCAGACAAAGGGATACCAATTTCCGTCCGACTCCCTTGCCGCGGCCGGCTTCACTGACGGCAACATGATACATGTACCCTCTGCGCCCGTCATGTCCGCACATTGCAGTACCGGCAAGTGTGCCGTCCTCGTTCTCACAAATCTGGCTCATTCCGGGATTTCGTTCCAGATACCGGACAATCTCTTCCCGGGAATCCGCCGAGCTGAGGCCCATGCCTGCTGTATTCTCCCATAACCGGTAGGCAGCTTCGTAATCATCGGCGGTCATTGACCTGTAGTTCATGGGTTCTCTCCTTTTTCTATCATTTTCATATGTATGGATAAGCTCTTGTGCAGAGCGCTTCCAGTTCTGCCGGGGACAGCCCGGCCAAGAACAACAGTGCTTCATAGGGATCGCCCGCAAGTCCCAGCAGCTTGGCAAAAGCCGGCTCTGTCTTCATTCCCTGAATCTTCAGCGAGATCACCTCTTGGCGGAAGCCCGGTCCCAGCAGATTCAGTATCCGGTCCTCCACCAAAAGGTGTATATATCCGTTCTGCTTTTCTGTCGTCAAAGGCTGGCCGAACAGTTCCACCGGCCAGCCGCCCGCCACAAAATTGATTTTGGTGCGGGGGAGTCCCGCTACCGTCCGGTTCACCGCGCAAAAGCCCTCCCTGTGCCCGAAATATCCGCTGGCCTCTGCGCTGAACCGCGCCGAATCATGGACCTCGCATATGATATCCAGATCGCTGCCCTCCACCTGAATCCCCAAGGGAACTGTTCCAACCAGCAGCGGCCGGTATTCCCCCAGCAGCTCCATAATCTGCAGCTCCCGCAGCAGGCGGCCTGCTTCTCTTTGCGCCTCGGTTCCCCGGTCTAAATAGTCCAGAGCCTGCAGCTTGCTCAAATTCAGCATGCCGGATACCCTCTCCTTCATCTAACTTAGCCCTTGAGTCATATGGCGGCTTATGGACAACTGGCTGCGCACGCTTTTCTAGGCGGATGCATAACAATATACGGAAAGGCCGGTGTACATAAGCAGCACCGCCCAATATACCTTGCTTATCCCCATATGTCACGGGAACCTGTATTCAGGTTAACAATCCCTGAAAGGATGTAGACCCATGAACAAACACAAAGAGTACGATCTTCCGTCCGTCAGGCTAAACGCAGGCATGTACGCATTAACCAAGCTGTCCGCCGCCGGGCTGACCTTTATGCTGATCTCCCTGCTGACGCTGGGAATCCCGCATACGGATGGCGTACCCGAGGGCTGGCCGACCTCCGTGCCCTATGCCATTTATGCCTACGGCTTACCGGCGGCGCTGGCGGCAGATGCGCTCCTGCGCATATTCCGTTCCTCTTCCCTTGTCCCGGCCCTGGTCCTGTACGCCGCGGCCGGCTTTGGTGCAGGCTTGTGGCTGGCCTCGGAGCAAGGGGGCGATACCCTAAGCTGCGGCATTGCCGGGATCTGTGTACTGCTCCTCTTCCGGCTTGCGCAGTTAGCCGGCGAACGCCAGCCGCTTCTGCTTCCCGTGTTCGCTTTGTTCGTCCCGCTGCTCTGTCTGGTGCTGTTCTGAGCTGATCTCAGAGCGCCTCAATGATATCCCCGGCGATCACAGCCGCCGGATCATGCCGCAAGCGGGCGGCGCGTTCTCCTGCCAAACCGTGCAGGTATACGCCAAAAGCCGCTGCCTGCGTGGCATTCAGCCCCTGCGCGAGCAGCCCGGCAATGACCCCGGTCAGCACATCGCCCGCACCGCCGGTGCCCATGCCCGGATGGCCCGTGATGTTCACATAAGCCTCGCCTTCCGGCGTTGCAATCACGGTATGCGCTCCCTTCAGCACAAGGGTCACTCCGTGCTTGCAGGCATAATCCAGCGCAAGACCGATCCGGTCCCGCTGCACCTCGGCTGTAGACATTCCCGCCAGGCGGGACATTTCTCCCGGGTGAGGTGTCAGAATCACCGGATGGCGGCGGTCGGCCCACGCGCTGTAGCCGCTGTCTGCCAGAATATTCAGGGCATCGGCATCAATCACAAGCGGTGCTTCGATGCCTTCCCACAGTGTACGCAGCCATTCCTGATCGCCCTCGAACCGGCCAAGGCCGGGACCGATGGCGGCAACGTCCCGGCTGGCACTCAGCCGCAGCACTTCTGCGGCAGTGGCGCCGCTCCATGTGCCGCTCTCTTCCCCGACTGCCGCCAGCATCAGCTCCGGGGCTGCGCCGATGACATAGGGCAGCAGCTTATCCGGCAGCGCCCAGGTGACGAGTCCGCAGCCGGCGCGCAGCGCGGCGCGGGAAGCGAGCAGGCCCGCGCCGCTCATGCTCAGGGTTCCCGCCGCCAGCAGGACATGCCCGTAGGTGCCCTTGTGGCCCTCGGGCGAACGGCGGCGCGACACGTCAACTCCCAGACGTGTCCGCAGCACTTCCGGCGTCAGCAGGCTCGCCGCCACGCCGTTCTCCCGCGCCAAGGCAGCCGGGATGCCGATGGAGCGGACCACCACACGCCCGGCGCAGCCCGCGCCGGGGTACTGCACCAGCCCGCGTTTGAGAAACGCGAGGCTCACCGTCACCGCCGCATGAACGCAAGGCTCATGCGTCCAGCCCGTGTCCGCATCCAGCCCGCTCGGGATGTCTGCGGACACAATGGGTTTGCCGCTGCCGTTCGCGGCGGCAATCAGCTCCGCATAGGCACCGCGCGGGGCCCCCGCGCTGCCGGTGCCGAGCAGTGCATCCACGATGCCACTGCATGCGGCAAAGTCCACCCGGTCCCGCCCGTAGACTACGGCGGGCAGGCCCATTGCTGCAGCGGCGTCCCGCTGCAGCGCAGCTTCACCGGCCAGCGACTCCGGCGCGGCCGCGTACACCAGCGTGACGGCGATGCCCGCCTCACGCAGATGCCTGGCGGCGGCTAGGCCGTCGCCGCCGTTGTTGCCTTTGCCGACCAGCACGAGCCAGTGCTCGGCATCGGCATGCTCTAAGGTCAGCGCGGCATCGCCGCTGACCGCGAACAGCGCACCGGGGAACACGGTGCGCCCGTTCCCGGCTCCACCCGCACCCGCCGGATGCCCAGCCTCCTGAACACCTCCAGCTCCACCCGCGCCAGTCAGGCTTTCAGCCTCCTGAACACTTCCAGATCCACCCGAACCGATCAGGCTTTCAGCCCCCAGAGCATCTCCAGCCCTATCCGCGCCTCTCACATACCGGCCAGCCGCCGGATTGACTCCACCCGGGCCATTACCAGCCCGGAAACCTCCCGCCGGATGCCCAAAGCCCGCGCCACCTCCCGCGAACACACGCCCCCGCTCACGGCAAAAGCGGACGATCTCTTCAGCGATTGCCCGTCCGGCATTCTCCATCAGCGCAACCGCCGGAATGCCCAGCCGCCCGATGGTCTCGCGGTCCAGCTCCCGCATCTGCTCCGCAGTAACCAAATACATAGTTCCGTCCCCTCTCCGCCGTTACAGACCTAGATATTCGCCGAGCCTGCTGCGGAAATTTGGATGCCTTCTGTATCCGTCCGCAAATCGCCATAGGCAACGCCAGTGGCGACCAGAACTTAACCCGGGTTCACTAAAACGGCAACACGATTAAATCACTCTTGGGTGCTCTCGTCAACACCCGGCTCTTCCCGGCCCCGACCAGGACATCATCCTCAATCCGCACTCCGCCAATGCCCGGCAAGTACAGACCCGGCTCAACCGTCATGATCGTATTCTCAACAAACGCGTATTCCGACCGATAGCTGATATAAGGCGCTTCATGGATATCCAGCCCGATGCTGTGTCCGGCGCCGTGATTGAACAGATCATTTACGTTTTCTCTTATAAAAGGGCTGCGGATAATCGAATCCAGCTCTTTGCTTATCATGCCGTGGCGAATGGCGTTTAAGCCCGCGACCTCCGCTTCAAGCACCAAATCATAAATTTCCTCAAGACGCGGATGGGGCTGTCCTACCGCAATGGTTCTGGTTATATCTGAGGCATACCCTTGGAAGGTTGCGCCAAAATCCAGGATGACCATATCTCCCTGCTCGATGACCTTATCACTGGCTTCACCGTGAGGATAGGAGGAGCGGATACCCGAGGCAACGATCGTTTCGAAGGAGGTTTTCTCCGATCCCTTCTGCTTCATGAAATACTCCATTTCGGCAGCCACCTGCTTCTCCGAAAGGCCCGGACGGATGAAATTCAGAATGTGAATAAACGTCTGATCAACGATTTTTACCGCCTCTATCGTCTTGCGGATTTCATCCTCGTCCTTTACAGCGCGGAACTCCTCCACCCAGCCGTCTGCTGTTCTGGATTTCACCTGAACCAGAGCTTTGAAATGCTCTCCATCACTGTAGCTCAAATGCCCCCCTTCAAATCCAATCTCTTGAATGTTGTGTTTGCAGATAATGTCCGCCGCTTCATCCAGTAGTGATTGCTTCCAGCATACAATCTGAAGCAGGTCGCTCAGCTCCTCGCGGGCCTGCTCCACATAACGGCTGTCGGTAATAAAATAGATTTCATTTTCTGTAAGCAGCAGTGCTGAATCTTCTCCTGTAAACCCGCATAAATAGCGGACATTTTTAGGATTACTTACATACAGGGCCGGAAGGTGCTCATCTGACATCTTTTTCAACAAACGTTCAATCCGCTTCATCTTGCATTACTCTCCTTTTCCATAACAGACATCCGTGCCGCTCTTTCGCGGCATTTCAGACGATGGTATTTCAGGACAGAAGGGAGGAATGTATTAATCCCTCCCAGCGTCTTGTCTTATAATTTTATATAGTCTTAATATATAAATGATACTCCTCATGGTTCAATTCAGCCAGCGGGGCAAATTCAAGCTTCAGCGCTTTATAGACAAAGCGGTTGGAGTCTGCAACCCGCTCAAATTGCCCAGCAATATCTCCCTCATGGACCGGCAGTTCATAGTACACCTTCTGAGGTGACACAGCAGCAAGGATATAAGGGCCGAAGGCTACCGAAGCAAGGTCGGCTTTATCCGGCGTATATTCCAAACGCAGCTCCGGGCTGAACTTGATATTCACTTTATCGCCCTGGCTCCATTTCCGGGACAGCACGAGGTATCCGTCCTCTTCAGCAGCATGTACTTCTGTACCGTTCACATAAGCCAATACTTTTCCCTGATGCCAATAAGGCTTGCGGATTCTCAGGCTGGTTCTCGCGAGTGTCCCGATGTTAAGCTCCAGTTCACCGGTGAATACCTCAGGAACGGATTGTACCACCTGCAGCCCCTTCCCGGCATCCTCCAGAGCAGACGAGACAAACAAATTGACGTATAAGGCATCCGCGTCTTCGAAGAAAATCGCCTCGCCATACTTGAAGTGGTTCTCCAGCCCCGTTCCATGACAGCAGGAGTTCTCCTCATCGAACCCTTTTTGCCCGCCTGGAAGAGTCGGCATGAAGTAGGTGCTGGCACCCAGGCATTCATGATCCGTGGAAGAAAGAATATGGTTGAGCATGGTCCGCTCGTAATAATCCATATATTTTACATCCTTCTCATACATATATAGCTGCTTGGTCAGCTTCAGCATATTGTACGAGGCACAGGTTTCAGCCGTATGGCCGGTAAGGTGTGCGCCTATTTTATGCGGCTGCTTGAACATTTCCCCTTCGCCGGTTCCGCCAATCGAGTAGATATGGGCATCCACAACCGATTCCCAGAAGAACCTGGAGAGCTCATAATATTGATCTTCTCTTGTAGCTTCGAAGATTTTGAAGGCTCCGACGATTTGCGGAATGTGCTGATTGGCATGCATCGCACCCAGAGCGTCCACCTGCTGCGTCATCGGAAAGAACAGGCGGTCATTATCGAACAGCTTTGCCGCCAGAATATGAGGTTCCTTATGGGTATAAGTAAAAAGCTCGGCCAGAGATTCATTGATGCCGCCGTATTCTCCGGCAATATACATGCTCCACATTTTCTTCAATTGCCCCTGCGGCAGCGCGCTTAAGCGGTTGTAGACCCAGTCTCCCAGCTTGTCAGCGATGGTCAGCGCCAGCCCGATGCCCGCAATGTTATAGCCATCCAATAGACCGGCCAGAATTTTGTGCAGGGTATAATACGGAGCCCAGATTTCCGGATAACGTGTATAAACCTCAAGGAGATCGAATTGCTCTTCGGAATACGCGCTGATAAATCCGTAATGGTAACGGTCATCTGCCTCAAAGGCCAACTGCACCTTGTTCAGCTTTTCAATCATGTAGTTCAATTTCGTGCAGATCTGCTCATTGCCGGTTGAGGCATAACATAAAGCGAGGGCAGAGAGGTAATGCCCGGTGGTATGCCCTTTCAGCAGGCTGTCCTCCGAGTCCCAGCCGATCATGGCCGGAGCATTCAACGTGTCCAGACCGGCGGCTTTTCTGAAATTGTACAGCATTTGATCATCGTCCACCGTCAGCAAAAACTCAAGTCTCCGGTCCTGCGCCGTTTTGAGCAAGGAAGAGCCTTCCAAGCGTACTTTTTTATTCGGGACCGCATTCAGCAATTGCTTTCTATCGCCCGTAACGGGAGTACTGTCCTCTATCAAAATAACGGCTTCTACCTCATAGATGGTATCCGTCAGATTGCCAAGTGCACTTTGCTCCCCGATATCGGCATAATTTCGTTTGTCGCCGCCGCGCCATGTCACGGAATGAGCCAGCACATCGCCGCTTACGGTTTGGATAGAGACAACGGAAGGCAGATGAAACTCCTTGTTCACTTCCCGCCGGATGTACACCGGAAAAATCTTCTCCACCCGGATTTTATTCTTCTCCTCCAGGATCTTCACCTCAAAAACCTTGTGCAGACTTGCCTCTCCGTAGCTGAAGGTGGCGGTTACCGGAACGACCCGGTCTCCTTTTCCATACTCAGGCTGGTGCACCTTCCCGGAGCCGTCAATCCAGCGGTCATCCTTCGAGACCCAGGTAATTTGCGAGCCATTTTTGCCTTCCGCCGGCAAGGTAATATCAAACTCTACGGTTTTGAGATTTCCAAGATGCAAGGCCTCAATGTCCCTTTGAACGATTTCCAGATCAGTCAATGTATTCGACATCGGCTTTCCTCCTACGCTTACTTTATTAATCGCTTTCACAACATCCATGTTACAAGAAATAAAATTTACTGTCGGTAGTTGAAAAAAAGAATAGGTGGATTATAGTTACTATATGGCAATTTCGATTATGGGAGGAGCTTGAGCTATGTACTTCGTTGATAAGGAATTTCAGGGGCAAGCAACCCTCATTTCTGCCGGAACTTTTATTTCGGATCGGCCCTGGATTCATAAAGAAAGGATTATCGACAGCTATGAGATCATCAGTCCGATAGACTCCACCCTGCACATTGACTGCAACAATATTCCCTATGCTATTGAATCTGGCGAGATTCTTGTCATTCCTCCGCACACGCCTCACCGGGGGCTTAAATATTGTGAAGGCCGGATCAAATTCCACTGGCTGCACTTCGCAGCAAGCAATCTTCAGCTTAGGACGGAAGCGGATGTTCTCCAGGAAATTAACGACAATAATCCCGATGAGATGATTGTTCTGCCCGTGTACACCAACAAGATCGACTCCAAACGCTTCCACATCATGTTCAACCAACTTCTCGACCTGTATCAGAAAAATAAAAGAAAGAACTACCTGAATGCTTATCTGACCTGTCTTCTGCACGAATTGACCTCGGAAATCATGGACTATCTTATCCAGAAGGAATTTAACGGCAACCGGCTGCAGCCCATCCAGGACTGGATCAGAATCCACGCCTTTGAGGATATTACGCTGGAACACATTGCCGATCATTTCAAATACAACAAAAACTACCTGTCCAGAATTTATAAGAAAAATACGGGAATCGGCATTTCGGAGCAGATTATCAAATTCAGGCTGAAGCACGCCAAAGAGCTGTTGACCGAAACCGATCTAAGCATTAACGAAATCGCCTCGGAAGCCGGATATGAGGACTCGAAATATTTCATGCGTCTCTTCAAGAAATATGAGAGCGTCACCCCCACCGAGTATCGAAAAACCTTTTTCTACAAGCATTTTAATAAAAAATAATGGGATGCCGCATAGTCCACCTTAAGTTAGGTTTGCGCTACCGTTTTTCAGGGAAATTGATGTTATCCTTAAAAGTAAGCGGTTACCGCAAAACAACCTTACAGGGGGATTCTATGACAGAGCATGCCGAGCTCAAAATTTCAGCCGTCCGATTTATTGATCTCCAAAGAATCGAAATTTATTGGAATGCCGATGCAGAAGGGGCCAATGATCCGCAGTCTTTTTCAGTGGAGCTTAATGGAGTGAGCCAGCCACTGTGCAACAACGATGATCCGGAAGCCTGGGATACCCGATGTGTGTACGAGAAGACTAAACGGAGAACCACCCTAAGTCTGCAGAACCCTATACAATTTAGCGATTTGGGTAAAATTACGCTGTCGGTCGTTGGGCCCGTACGCAGTGCGCAGGGGAACCAGCCATCGCTTCAGCCCTCCTATCCTATCAAGAATCTGGAGCACTTCTATACCCGGTTTACCCGCACTACATCAGGAATTCTCATTAAATCCTCGGCTCAAGTCGACTATGCTGTACATGAGAAGGCATGTGCGATGCTTGAAATCATGTTATCTCTAAGACCTGAGATTGCCGAGAAATTGGCGGAGCATCATGCCGCTCTCGCTATTTATGGATTGCAGGAGGACGCCTATGATATCCCGGAGCACCGCGGCGGAACAGATTTCCTGCAATATCCCGTAGAGGGCTTCGGCGGAACACCAGCCATCCCCGTGACCTCGGTATCGGAAAAGAATGTTATGCGTTATGTAGATGGGCCCTCCCGGACCAAATATAAAAATGAATCCATTGTGGCCCATGAATTCGGGCATGCCGTCCATCTGATCGGAATTAATAATCTGGAGGACCAGACACTAGCCAAGCAGCTTGTTGCTGCCTACGAACACGCTGTTGCAAATAACCTTTGGCCCGGAACCTATGCCATCTCAAATTACGAGGAATACTTCGCAACGCTAACGGCCATCTGGTTTAACGTTATGGCCGAGAGCAGCGACGGTACCTGGGATGGCGTCCGTGGCCCGGTCAATACCCGTGAGGAATTGAAAGCGTATGATCCTGTAGGTTATGCCTTTTTTGCGTCGATTTATCCTGACCGCTCCTTCCCTGAGCCCTGGAGCCGCACGCCGAATAACTTCCCCGTTCCAGTGGCCTGATCGCTCTACACAAACAACCCCCGTTCCTTCAGTTGGTGAAGGTCCGGGGGCATTTGCTTGGCGCTGCGGTTATTCGGCTTCCAGTATGAATAATCTGGACAGGAAATCTCCCCGCGGAACTTTGGAATGATAATCGCCGGAGGTGCTGTCATTCAGCAGGATTCCAATTTGCATCCATTCGTCGCCATAGCCGGAATGCTCGTAATTATTTTCGGTGATGCGGTACTTCCTGCCTTGATCCAGCCCGGCGAGCCTCAAGCGCGTATACCCGCCGTTTACTGCGGTAAGAGTCCGGTAATACCCCACAATTCCGCGGGTTTTATCCTTGGACAGCACCATCCATGATGTTATGTTCCCCTCAAACGGACTAGCCAGCCGGTAGAACGTGCCCTGATGAATAAGCTCGCGGTTCGCTTTCATAAATTGCACTTGCTCCCGGACCATTTCTTCTTCAGCCTCTGACAGCAGACTCAGGTCCAGCTCATAGCCAAAGGTGCCAAAATACGCTACATCCCCCCTTGTGGCAAGCGGGGTGCTGCGGTGGGTCTGATGATTAGGGACCGCTGACACATGGGAGCCCATGCTGCCAAGCGGATATAACATAGAGGTCCCGTATTGGATTTTCAGCCGCTCGACGGCATCCGTATCATCCGAAATCCAGCCCTGCGGACAGTAATACAACATGCCCGGATCGAACCTTCCCCCGCCGCTGGCGCAGAATTCAAACAGCACCTCCGGGAACTTCCCAGTCAGACGCGCGAACAGCTCATACAAGCCCAAGATATATTGATGATACACCTTCCCTTGAGAATCGCTGTCTCTCCCGGCGGAAAACGCCTCCGACATGGAGCGGTTCATATCCCATTTTACATAGGAAATATCCGACTCAGACAATATCTTGCTGATGGTGGCATCCAAATAATCAATAACTTCAGCCTTCGTCAAATCCAGCACGTATTGATTTCTGCCCGGGCTCATGGAACGGTAAGGAACCGACAGAATCCAATCGCTGTGCTTCTGGTACAGCTCGCTTTCCTTACTGATCATCTCCGGCTCGAACCACAGGCCGAATTTCAAGCCCATGTCCGTTATTTTACGGGCCAGACCGGAAATTCCGTTCGGTAACTTATCCGTATTGGGATGCCAGTCTCCGAGCGAAGTCGTATCTGTATTGCGCTTGCCGAACCATCCGTCATCCAGAACAAATAATTCAATCCCCAATTTGGCGGCTGAACGGGCAATTCCCGTAATTTTCTCTTCATTAAAATTCATATACGTGGCTTCCCAGTTATTAATCAGAATGGGGCGGGACCGGTCCCTCCAGAAGCCCCGCACCAATCGGGTCCGGTACAGCTCATGGAAGGTCTGGCTCATATAGTTCAGCCCTTTATCCGAATATACCATGACCGCTTCAGGGGTCTGGAAGCCCTCGCCCGGAAGCAAGCTCCAATCGAAGCCGCTCGGGTGAATCCCCATCATCACACGCGTGACACCATATGTATCCGCCTCCACCTGAGCCAGGAAATTGCCGCTGTAGACCAGACTGAGTCCGATAGCTTCTCCGAGAAACTCCGTCGTTTCCTTCCGCTTCAAGCCGATAAACGGATTATAATTATGGCTGCTGTGCCCCCGCAGACTATAGATGCTCTGGATGCCGTGATGCAGCGGATGGGTCTGAATATGCCGCTCTCTGCCCCATGCGCCCGTTAGATCAATCATTTCATAATCCTGATCCGGAAGATCCAGATTCAGGCTCATGGCAGATTCAAGCCGGATCGTCTGCTGACCCAGGTTGCTTATCTTTATATTTCTGGTCAGGACAGGCAGGCTGTTATAGAGGGTATACTGCAATTCCACCTGGCAATCCAGCCATTTATCGAGTAAAAAAACTCGGAGAGTCTGTGCTTCATCCTCATTCTCGACATACGTCGCAGGGAGTCCTTCAAGATCAGGCTTGCCGGAGACAATCTCATGACTCACGTACTCCAAATGGGTTGTGTGACTGCCATCCTCCTGAAGAATATGCAGTCCACAATTTCGCAGGTCCCCTGCTCCGTATACAGAAATCTCTTGTTTGACCTGCTCAAGCGAAAATTTCGCATTGCCCTCGAACACACAGGGAGACATATCGCGGAAGCCCAGCTCCAGAAGATGCGAGAAGTCCCCCTGATCGCGGATTCTTTTGCCATAATATAAATGTCCCGGCTGATGATTCGCCATGATGCAAAAAATATAACTGATCTCATCATTGTGCAAGTGAAATTGTCTCGTTGTTTCATGAAATACTATTGGCATGACCCTAAGCTCCTTTCAACAAAGCGCCGACAAATGGCTCTGCCAGCACTTTTGCTCTTATACCATATCCTTCTCGATATTTTTCGAAAACATAAAGATGAACACAGCCGTAATCAGCAGAAGTGCGGTCATAATCGGAAACAGATTGACTTGCTCATCCGCCGTCTGATAGAAGTTGAACAGAATCAGGGCAATCCCGTTCCCGATCGTGCCCGCTTGCCCCCAAGCCGTCTGCATCTGGGTATCATAAGCGTCCGGCGACAATTTGGCTACAAGCGATGAACCGATCGGCCAGACCAGATTATCCGAGAACGTGAGGAACAGGTAGTAGAACACCATCCAGAGCAAGTTATACGGCGCCGAGTCCTTGAACATAATAATCGGAATAGTCAGCAGGCCATAGCCAAGAGCGGAGAAGAGAATACCCCAGCCGTATTTATAGGTGGTTCGGATATTCGTTGCACGGGTTTTGGTCCAGAGCCATACAAACACAGGCGCCAGCGCCAACCCTAGAACCGTATAGATGGTTCCCACCGATCCGGGGGCAAGTTCAAAGCCAAAGATATTGCGGTTAATTTTCTGGTCTATAAAAATAGCCACCGTCGAGGTCAGCATGGTTCCGCACAGCGCCATCACGATTTGGGCCGAGAATAGCTTCAGGAAAGGCTTCATTCTTCTTCTGTCCGTCGCCGTCAAGTCTTTCTTGCTCATAAGGTTGGTCAAGAAAACTATCGGAATAATAAAAGTCGCCGAAGTTATGATATTTAGTACTCCCTGGAAGGACATCACTTTATTCAGGACCAACACTACAATTGTGCCGATAAAAACAACCATAATGGACATAAACCGGATGAATAATTTAGCAAATTTCCCCTCTTCGAGCGGCTTGACCGGCTTCTCGCCCAGGGTGCCAAAATACTTGTGCTGCGTTACAAAAATAACCGCGCCATACAGAAAAGCAGCAATGGAAGCGATTAGGAAGCCAATATGGTAGTTCTGCATACCAATTTGACCGACCAGCACCGGAGCCACAAGACCGGCAATATTATTCGCAATGCCATGAATGGTAAATGCAGCATCACGTCTGCCGTTATCGGATTTGCGGTACAATTGGCCCGTCAGCGAAGCGTTGCTCGCACCCATAATTGGAAGCGCCATCAAAAATAAGGCGATCAACGCAAAAATTCTTCCCTGCGTCAGCGAAAAAGCCGGAATGGCCAGAATCCCAAACGCCGTCCCTTTTACTATATTCCCTATTATCAAGGCTTTCCGCATCCCCAATACGCGGTCCGCCAGCCAGCTTCCCAGAATTCCGAAGATGGAATTGCACGCGGCCATCGCCGTAATCATGGAGGCAGCCTGACCTTCTGTGAAGCCTAATCCTTTCGTATACGGAGTATAGAGATAAAAGATTAAAATCGCATACAAAGCTCCCCAAGCAAAGGAGTTGAAAAAATTACCTGCTGCCAGCGCCCCTACCCCTCGTGGATGCCCCAAAAATTTCTTGTCGTCAAGCACTTCCTCTGGATTCATAGCGATTCCTTCCTTCATCAGTATTTCTGTTCAAGTTTTCCCTTTAAAATATATCAGATAACCTTTTCTAAAACGGTAGCGAAAAGTTGGGATAGGTGGACATTTGTTACCTAGTGTATTTGGCTTATATGAACAGAAAATAAAAAAAGCAGCGAGTCCAAGATAAGACTCACTGCTTCTCCTCTGAAGCCGATTGAAACCCGCTTAATAACCCACCGTGAACCGGGCCCGGCTGAAGTTCCCCTCTTCCAGTTCATCAATGACAGCCACGGCAAAATCCTCGACGCTGATGCTGCTCTCCCCGTATTCATCCACAACCAGCCGGTCCAGGCCGATGCGGAACTGCCCTGTCCGGCGGCCAGGCCGGATCACGGCAGGCGGACTAATGTACGTGTAGTCCAGAGCCGAGCCCCGATAAATTTCATAGGCATGTCCATGCGCTGCGGCCAGCGGCCGGAACTTCTCGGGGAAATCCGGTGTGTCCATCAGCCACTCGCCAGATTCCGTCTTCAAGCTGCCTGCGCCGCCAACAATGAGCAGCCGCGCAAGCCCGGCTTCCTGCAGTCCTTCCAGCAGACTCTCCGCCGCGCGCAGCAGATCATCCTCCCGTCCGGCAGCCGGCCCAAACGCGCTGATTACCTCTTCGTGCCCGCGCACAGCCGCAGCTACCTGCTCCGGGTCCAGAATATCAGCGGTTGCAACCTGCAGGCGCTCATGCTGGAACTGCAGTGAAGCCGGATTACGGACAACTGCGGTGACCTCATGTTTTCTTTTTAACGCTTCCTGTACAATGGCTCTGCCAATCGTTCCTGTAGCTCCAAAGACTACAACATCCATATAAATTCCTCACTTTCACGAACTGTATGTACGAACCCCCTGCATTATCTCGGCAGAAACATCCCCTGCGAATCCGGCATCACCGGCTTGAACCCGTACTGCGTATAGAGTCTTGAAGCTTCACCGTCAGCAATAAGACTGACATAGGCTCTCTCCGGTACGGTATCCAGAAAGCTCCTGATTTCCCGCATAATAATCTTCCCCAGCCCGCGCCCTTGGCAGGAAGGCTTAACGGCGATATCCGTCACCTGAAAGAAGCAGCCCCCATCCCCGATTACGCGTCCCATGCCTACAAGCAAGCCCTCTTCATAAAGAGTCACTGCAAAAGATGATCTGGGCAGCCCAATTTCCGCTCCTTCGGCACTCATCGGACTCAGTCCGGCTTCCACCCGCAGGGCCAAATACTGCTCTATCGTCGGCTGTTCATGGCGGATTTCCAGTTTATCAATCATTTTCCTATCCCCTCTCCCCCACTGTCTCCAACCTGCTTGCCTGTATTAACTGTTACCAATATATATGACCGCACCTTGCCAAGCAAGGAGCGCCCCGGCTTTACCACGCGTATATTGGAATTGAAACATTAGATGCTGCCGGACGTACAACACCTTAGAGATACTGATAATATTATGCTGAAGGGTTGGGTGAAGCACACATGTCTCCAATAGGGAAGCTGTTCAAATGGGGAACCTTTGCTTATGAGGCTTTTCTTGCAATCCCCTTTCTCGGGGGAGCCTTTGTTGTAGCCAATGCCTGGGTGCCGCTAGGTGTGGCCTTCCTGCTGCACATCGTTGCGGTTGTAATATTGGCAGGAGAACGCGGGCATATCCTCGGCAACATTGTCGGGATCATCACCTCGGTAGTCGCTTTAATTCCAGTGGTCGGCTGGATTATGCATACTCTTACTGCGATCATCCTGCTCGTGGAGGGATTGGCCGATTCGCGGCGCAGACCACGCTACTAGAAGAGAGGCATACCGGGTGGTACAAAAAGAAAGAGACCTTCACACGTAAACGAATGAAGGTCTTTCTTTGGTTCAACCTCAGAATCAGTGCTTGATTATTAGCACAACATCCGATGGCGGTTACATTCGATCAGAATACCCGCCTTATAGCGACTGCGATTCCTTGTAAAATAATGGCGGCGTTGAAAGGCTTTAATTCGATTGTGGCGGCCCTCTACGGTTGCGTTTGTCCATCGGCATAGATGGTAATTTACGATCTCCTCTTGCCAATTACGCATGGTCTTTAGCGCACTTTGGACGGCGGCGTGGTCGATCTGATCGCCTTGCTTACACCAACGCTCAAATCCCAGCATGGCAACGACATAGCTAGGCGAGCAATCATACCAAGTCGTGAACGCTTCTTTCCATTCCCACACGCTGCGCAGCAGCGGGGAGTAGCTCAGTATGGCGTCCAACTTCTTTTTGCTTTCCTCGTTCAGCGCTTCGGCAGGCGGATTCAGGAGGCGATGGTTCGCTTTCAGGTATGCTTTGGCACGCGGCGACAGTGTAGGCTGAACGGTTTTCCGAACTTCTTGCACGCTTTCAATTACATAACCGTGAACATGAAACCGATCTGCGATGCGAATCGCTTTCGGAAAACACTCGCCAATCCAAGTGTGGTAGGCCTGAGCCAGATCCATAACCACTGCCTTCGGGTGAAGCAGAAGGAACTCCGGATGTGCCTGGGCATACGCCCGCAGGGCTTCCAGCTTTCGGCCCGGCAGCAGGTCCAGCATCGTCTCGCCTTTAAGGTTGTGAATGCCGGTGTTATACGTATGACCTTTCTTGATCGCGAAGTCATCGACACCCAGAACCAATTCAGACGTTCCTTTGGCTTCTTCCCACACTTGTTCGTAGAGCGCATCGCTAACGTCAGGAACCGCCTCGTTATGCATACGTTGTACGGTACTTGCCGGCGCTTGCTGCATCCTGGCGCTATGCGCGGCCGTGGATCCAAGAGCCTGTTCGACCGTGTGGGAGCGAAGAAGCCTGCTGTAACGTTGTTTGGGACCAACGAAATCATATATCCATACGAACCCGGCTTCGCAGCTATTACAAAACATGCGAATAGTCGGCACGTGCAGATAGGTTTTCTTTTCAAAAACGGATAGATGTCGGACGGTTCGCATACCATTGCTTCCCTTCCGAATGACTTCTTGATCCGAAGCGCAGCATGGGCAGATTTGCTTGTCATCTAACGGCACGGCTTCTATGTGAACTTCATCCTCATGAACGGATAACAGTTGGTGAATCTTTAGCTCTGGTATGTCGAGCAGTTCGTTGATATACTGAGTTGGCATCTGTCTATTCCTTTTGTTGTGGGTGGGGACTTACAACAATACAGGATTAGCAGATGTTTTTCCAATTTTATCCGATATTCATTTCGTCAAGCACTGATTTCTGTTTTGAGCCCTTTCTTTATGCCAAAAAAGAACTATCTATATAAGCGGCGGCAATACGCTTCATCCCCGCCCCGTAGAACGGACATCGGTCCGCCGGCTTCCGGCCTCTCCGCTATAGCGCGCATTCGCAGTGCCGTTCTCAAAGCGTTTGCGCTCCGTCCGCTCCATCTGTACAATTTGTCCTTCATGTACGACGATGTGCAGGGAGCCAAACTCCATATTGTCCAGAAGCTCCGCAATCCGTGTAAGCCATACCTCATCCACTTTTAATGGCTTAGCCATTCTCCAGCCTCCCTTTCCCCGGACAGGGGATGATCTGCACCCCAATTCCTCAATCACCAACCTGTATACTATGATTTAAAATAGCACGGAAGTAAAAGGGCTGTCAATGCGCATTTTTGCGTGTTAGCCAGCTTTTTAAGAGCATTGTAACAAGCGCCAGCAGCAGCAGCAGTGAGGCCACAGCAAAGGAAGCGGAGAACTGATATTCATTGTACAAAATTTCAACATGCAGCGGCAGCGTGTTCGTCTCTCCGCGAATGTGCCCGGAGACTACGGATACCGCGCCGAACTCTCCCATCGCCCGTGCATTGCACAGAATAATTCCGTACAGCAGGCCCCATTTAATATTAGGCAGCGTGACACGCCAGAAGATCTGCCAGCCATGCGCACCGAGCGTTACCGCTGCTTCCTCCTCCTGCGTCCCCTGATCCTCCATCAGCGGAATCAGCTCGCGGGCAACAAACGGGAAGGTTACGAACAAGGTGGCAAGCACAATGCCCGGAAGGGCAAACACAATCTTAATGTCATGGTCGCTGAGCCAGGACCCGAACCAGCCGTTCGAGCCGAACACAAGTACAAAGATCAGGCCCCCAATGACCGGAGATACGGCAAAGGGCAGATCAATCAGTGTAATGAGAAACCCTTTCCCGCGAAAACGGAATTTGGTCACCGCCCAGGCCGCCATCACCCCGAACAGCGTATTCAGCGGAACGGTGACTGCTGCGACCAGAAGCGTAAGCCGGAGGGCGGAAGCGGCATCCGGGTCGGTCAATGCAGCCAAAAAAACATCCCAGCCCTTCTTCAGCGCCTCCGTCAGCACGACAAGCAGCGGCAGGGCAATCAGCCAGAACAGCACCAGCCCGGCGGCGGTGATCAGCACCCATTTAACGGCCTTCGTTTCGGTCGTCGCGGGTGAAGCCTCACTCTTCTGCGGCCTGGGGGCAAACATCGGGACAGTACCCGCCATGATTTTCCCTCCTGAAAGTTTTGTAAGCCTCTGCTCCCTTGATTTCCTTCGAACCAAACTCGCTTTGGATGCATCCGCCGAATTTCAAGGACTTAACTGTACTTCTTACAATTAAAAGGCCAGCAATTGAAGCTAAAACAGTTTTAAATGTACTCCTGCAATTAAATATTTGTTATTTCGCTAAAAGTAAGCCATCCGCCATTTTTAAGTGTACACATGCAATTAGAATAAAAAGTGGACACCCGTTAAGAACGTATGAATAATGAACTTAACGAGGAGGTGTTCACATGGGTGAACAACGGAAACGGTACAATGAAAAGTTTAAAAGAGAAGCCGTCAAGTATATTCAGCAACAGACAAAGACGGTGGTGGAGATTGGTGAGGAGCTAGGCGTCTCCCCTGGCGTGCTGCATAGCTGGTTGGCGAAGTATCGGGAGTTCGGCAATGAACCTGTAAACCATGCGGAAAAGGTTCGCGAACTCGAGCAGCGGCTGGCTGAACAAGAAAAAGAATTACGGGCAAGAGAGCAGCGAATTGCAGACGTCGAAGAAGAGCTTGCCATCGTAAAAAAAGCCGTGCACATCTTCAGCAAACCAAAGAACTGAGATTTCAGTTCATCGAAAACCATCGCTCCGAGTTTCGAATGGAGAAGATGTGCAGAGTTCTCGAAGTCTCCCGGAGCGGGTTTTACAAATGGCGCGACACGACGACCAACCCCCAAGCGGAGCGTAAGGCACTATTGCTCCAGCGAATCACCTATCATTTCAAGGATAACCAGAGACGTTACGGCAGCCCCAAGATCACCAAGCTTCTACAGAAAGAAGGCTACACCGTTAGTGAGCGGACGGTAGGAAAGTACATGCAAGAGCTGGGGTTACGCTCGTGTGTCGCCAAACGCTTTCGCGTGATGACGACCGATTCCAATCACGATTTGCCCATCGCCCCGAACCTGCTGAACCAAGACTTTAAGACCGCTGAACCCAACAAAGTCTGGGTTACGGACATCACTTACATCCCCTGCCGGGAAGGAAGGCTGTATCTGGCCAGTGTACTCGACCTCTGTACGAGGGAGATCGTAGGCTGGAGGCTCGGAGAGCGAATGACGACCGATCTGGTACTAGGTGCACTGGACGATGCCTACAAGGCAAAGCGGCCCAAGAAGGGACTCATCCATCACTCGGATCGGGGATCGCAGTATGCCTCTGCCGACTACCGTAAACGTCTAAAAAAGTACCGCATGAAGGCGAGCATGAGCCGCAAAGGGAATTGCTATGACAATGCCTGCATCGAATCCTTTCATAGCGTGCTAAAGAAAGAGTTTGTCTATTGCACCAAGTTCAAAACGAAGCAGCAAGCGCAGGACGAGATGTTCCAGTATATTGAATTTTTTTATAACCGCAAGCGAATCCACAGTGCGCTGGGTTATGTTTCCCCTGTCCAGTTTGCGGCCAAGTTCCAAACGAGAAAAACCGCATAATCCACTTTTTTTGTGTCCACTTTCTTGACGGAGGTCCAACACTACAGTTAGCGCGAAAAATATGGTCTGGCGCATCCTTTTAATTGCAGCAAATACAATTATACTGTTCGAGCTACCGCGAACTCTTGCGGGCCCAGCGCTGCAGTGTGTTAATGACAAGCAGGAGCAGAAAAGAGATCAGCAGCAGCAGCAGTGCCACCGCTGTAGCCCCGGCATAGTCAAACTGCTCCAGCTTGGACATGATGAGCAGCGGAGCGATTTCTGTCCGCATGGGCATGTTGCCGGAGATAAACACAACGGAGCCATATTCCCCGATGCCCCGGGCGAACGCCAGCGCGAAGCCGGTAAGCAGCGGAGGAATCAGCTCAGGAAGCACGATGCTGCGGAAGGTTCTGAGACGGCCCGCCCCCAGCGTCGCTGCGGCTTCCTCCATGTTGCGGTCCAGCTCCTCCAGCACGGGCTGAACGGTGCGGACCACAAAGGGGATGCCGATGAACATCAGCGCCAGTGTTATACCGAGCGGCGTGAAGGCAATCTTGAGACCCAGCGGCTCCAGCAGGGAGCCGATCCAGCCATTCTGGGAATAGAGTGCCGTCAGGGAGACACCCGCGACAGCCGTCGGCAGGGCAAACGGGAGGTCGATCAGAGCGTCAAATACCCTTTTACCCGGAAACTCATAACGCACCAGCACCCAGGCCAGCAGCAGCCCCAGAAACGCATCCACCAGAGCAGCCGCTGCCGCTGTGCTTAGACTGACACGGTAGGAGGCCAGCACCCGAGGGTCTGTAGCAATATCCCAGAATTTAGCCCAGCTCAGTCCTGTCGAATTGAACAGCAGCGCCGACAGCGGCAGCAGCACAACGAGACTCAGATACAGCACACTGTAACCCATCGTAAGCCCAAAGCCGGGCAGCACCCTGCGCCGCCGCCCCGCAGCTATAGTGGTGACACTCATTGACTATTCATCCCTTTCCCGCCTTCGGCCTATAGGCAGATCAGCTTTCCTCCACGGGCCATCTCGCCCTCTGCCTTCCCGCTGCCCTTAGGAGCCGGCATTATTTAGCCCCAGGCACATAAATTTTGTCGAAGATTCCGCCGTCGTTGAAATGCTTCTCCTGCGCTTCTTTCCAGGTTCCGAATTTATCCGCAAGTGTGAACAGCTTGATGTCCGGGAATTTATCCTTGTATTGCTCTTTCACACTTTCCAGCGTTGGGCGGTAATAGTTGTCTGCAGCGATTTTTTGTCCTTCTTCGGTGTACAGATACTTCAGATAAGCCTCCGCAACTTCGCGTGTCCCTCTTTTATCCACAACTTTGTCAACTACAGCAACCGGCGGTTCGGCCAGAATGCTCTCGGAAGGGTTGACGATTTCGAATTTGTCCGGTCCCAGCTCCTTGATGGACAGATAGGCCTCGTTCTCCCAGGCAATCAGCACATCCCCGATTCCCCGTTCCACAAAGGTTGTCGTTGCTCCGCGCGCCCCGGTATCCAGCACCGGCACATGCTTGAACAGCTCCTGCACAAATTCCTGCGCCTTGGCTTCATCATTGTTGTTATGGTCAAGCGCATAACCCCAAGCCGCCAGATAGTTCCAGCGGGCCCCGCCGGAGGTTTTCGGATTCGGAGTGATGACCTCTACGCCTTCTTTTAACAGATCCGGCCAGTTCTTGATGCCTTTCGGGTTGCCCTTGCGCACAAGGAACACAATGGTTGAGGTGTACGGTGAGCTGTTATGCTCGAATTTGCTTTCCCAGCCTTCATTGATCAGTCCCTTATTCTTCAGAGCATCAATGTCGTAGCCCAGGGCAAGCGTCACAACGTCGGCCTCCAGTCCCTCCTGCACCGCACGGCTTTGTGCGCCGGAACCGCCGTGGGATTGCTTGATCGTTACCTTCTGGCCGGTTTCCTTCTCCCAATAAGCAGCGAAAGCCTTGTTATAATTCTCGTACAGCTCACGTGTGGGGTCATAGGATACATTCAGCAGCTCTACCGGATCTTTAGCCGGGGCTTTGGTGGCTTCGGCGGTTGCCGCCGCATTGCCTGCTTTCGGTGCATCCGTGGCCGCAGCCGCTCCATTGCCTGCATTACTGTTGTTTCCGCAAGCTGTAAGCCCTGCCGTCAGCATTAATGTGAACCCGGCGATAAGCCCCTTCTTGATCCCTTTTCTCATCACACACCACTCCCCTTGTTTTCTCCTATTACATTCATTAGTTCAAAAAAATGACGGAGGAAGGCCCACTTAAGGCAGGTCAAACCGGTCCTGGGACACGTATCTGCGAGCCTGATGCGGGCGTTCCTCCGTCTGTACGGTAAGAACGATTATTTAATTATTCCTACCCGTTTAGTAGGTTTATACAGACATAATACTGAAAGCTTTCTCCCCTGTCAAATCTTTTTTTCAAAATAAAATAAAGTTACCTCCCCCTTAATTCAAGGACGCGAAATGGAATATTTTAGGTAGAATTAATCATGGGGAAATGGTACATTATTTGGGCGCGCAAGTCGCGATATACGTTTAGGTTCATATTATTTAACTAAGGAGAGGGTACAGGCATGGACAAGCATTCAGTTTATAGAACGAACGTTATAGGCGCTGGCGAGGTTGGGAGCGCTATCACAGTTGACATGGATAAGAGCTCTATACATAAAACAAACAGCAGCTTTTGGGATACAAAAGGAAATGACGTCTTAGGAGCAACCGCGCTTCCTTTATATGGAGCCTTTGTCTCCGAGGAAAAATGCCAGCTTTTTGGCGATGTCTCAGGAAAAAAGGTGCTGGAAATCGGCTGTGGAAGCGGTCATTCCTTACAATATCTAGGGGAACGCCAAGCCTCTGAACTATGGGGTACAGATATATCAGAAAAACAAATCGAAAAGACCACACAACTGTTGACGTCGAACGGTCTTTCCGCAAAGTTGATCTGTTCTCCCATGGAGGAAGCATGCGGGATACCGGAGGATTATTTTGACTTCGTTTATTCGGTTTATGCCATAGGCTGGACCACCGACCTTGAGGGTACTTTTAGCATGATCGCTTCTTATCTGAAAAAAGACGGCGCCTTTATTTTCAGTTGGTCTCATCCTATACACAAATGTGTTGTTGCAGAAAATGACATGCTCGTCTTTAAAAAATGTTATTTTGACGAATCCTGGTATTCGGTATCCCTTGGCGACAGTACGCTGTCATTATCGGACCGTAAACTATCAACCTATGTGAATGCGCTCTCAAAGGCGGGATTTGTCATTGAGGAGATGATTGAGCAATCTGATGAAGAAATCATGCAATCGCAGAACAGTGATTTTGCCAAAAAGGCAAAGATGCTTCCTGTAACTTTTGTAATTAAAGCAAGAAAACTATAGTTCAAACTCAACATTTCCCATAGTCCTATCCCCTCTTAGATAACTGCTCATTATTTGAATAGCGGCAAGCAAAGGCTGCCGGATGGATCTGCGGCAGCCTAGTCTTGGAATTATTGAAGGAACTACACCTCGTTATTTCTCCCAAAGCTCGACCAGCCGGCCTTCAGGATCTTCAATCCAAATAAACTTTCCATATTCAGTAATCTCTTTGTTCTTTGCAAGAGGGACACCTATCTGTTCAAGATGCTTAATAGTCTCCTCTAGATTAAACACCTCGAAATTTAACATCACTTGTTGCTCGGCTGGAAAATAATTGTCATCCTCCGCAAAAAAAGAAAGGATAGTCTCATTTCCTGCTTGGGGTTGTATCACAGTCCCATTCCAATTGTCTATTTCAATCTCCAACACTTCACTGTACCATTTTTTTATTGCTTCAAGCTTCTTAGTTCTCCAAAATATTCCTCCGAAACCTTTGATCATCGTCTCTGACTCCTGTCTGTCCTCAAATTTGAGTTCCTTTTCAACTATCCTGCCCATATTTTTTCAACAGCAGTATCCCTGCTGTTCGCGCCGGCAAATGAAGACTGTTCCTGCAAGATCCACTTGTTATTAAGGCCGTAAAGTAATATTATTGCTACATCTTATAGGTTAAGAAGAAATAACTGTAAATGTCAGGGGAAGAACGATCATGGGAATGGAACTGGAGTATGCTCCTGCGCCGCAGCGTCGAAGCCTGCATAAGCGCCTCCTGGGAGTGCTCGCACGGCGCATCCGGGAAACGTACCGATATGACACACAGATATGGAGGACGGCACTCTCCGGTCCTTGGGTATTATGCTTTTTGGCTTTTACAGCAGTTGTTCTGGGCATCCCGACGGGATTCGGAACAGCCGCAGATATCCTCCTGGCTACCGTAGCTGCGACCACCATGCTGGCGCTCGCCGGCAATATTCTGGCCGTACTTCTATCCCTAATAGGATTACGTGTCCCGCGCCTGTATGCAGGCTCTTTATTGACCGCTCTCGGCATCATTCTATTTATCCTGTATTACGCCGATTTGGAGCTTGAAGCCGCAGCGGCTGTAGCCGTGCTCGCCGCCCTGCTCGGAGGGCTTGGCGGACTGGCGGTTGGACTTCTGCGCAGCCGCCGGATTGCGCCAGGGCTGCTGCTTGCGGCACTCGTCATCGCTTCTCCGCTTGCTTTCTCGATTCAGGGCAATGGCGACGCAGTGCCGGAAGAGCCGGCAGACAGCGGAAATGCTTCCGCCATACAGGCGGCAAATCCCGGAGAACCGGGAGACTACGCCTATTACAGCTTTACTTATGGCAGCGGCCGGGATCTGCACCGTAAAGAGTATAGCTCTGAAGCAAGCCTCATCTCTTCGGCAGTGGATGCTTCCGCCTACATTACAAGCTGGCCGACGCTGCGAACCGTGTTCTGGGGCTTCAATTCCAGCTCGCTCCCTTTAAATGCCCGGGTCTGGATGCCGGAAGGCACTGGCCCCTACCCGCTTGTGCTAATGGTACATGGCAATCATATGATGGAGAAGTATTCAGAGGGGGGTTATGCCTACCTGGGCGAACAGCTCGCCAGCCGGGGATTTATTGCCGTCTCCCTGGATGAGAACTTTCTGAACTATTCGGCCTGGTCCGGCATCCCGGACAACGACTTCAAGGTGCGAACCTGGATGATTCTGAAGCATCTGCAGCAGATTGGCCAATTCGCGGAGCAATCCGGCAGCCCGTTCTACCACAAGGTTGATTATACCCGAACCGCCCTGCTGGGCCACAGCCGCGGCGGGCAAGCCGTTGCTATGGCCGCTGATGCGGGACGCTGGTTCAAGAACGATCCCGCGCTTGCCGCAACCAAGCAGTTCCACATCAAGTCAGTCATCGCCCTTGCTCCTACGGATAAAGCCATTGATGACCAGCAGGCCCGTCTGCTTGACGTCAATTACCTGACCCTGCAGGGTGCGCGCGATGGCGATGTGCATGACTTTTACGGTGACCGCCAGTATATCCGTTCTACCTATACAGGCGATACATCCGCCTTTAAAAGCTCTCTGTATATCGCCGACGCCAATCACAGCCAGTTCAACACCGATTGGGGACTGTATGACCAGACGTTTCCGGCAGGCTTATTCTTGAGCCGCTCGGATATTATGGACGGAGAAGAGCAGAGACAGATCGCCAAGGTATATGTTTCGGCCTTTCTGGAGACAACGCTGCAGAAAAAGGAAGAATACCGGGATCTGTTCCGCGATTACCGCAGCGGATTGCAATGGCTGCCGGATACCGCCTACTATAGCCGCTTTCAGAGCGGTGATTATATCCCTGTGGCTACCTTCGACGAAGACCGCAACAGGAACACGGTGACAGGCGGAACTGCAGACGCACAAGGAGTCACCTGGGTTGAGGAGGTAGCCAAGGACCGGGAGTCCAAAAGCAAAGCTACCCACGGCATCCTGCTGAAGCGAACTGCCGAAGAGGGGAAGGACGCCTTCTACCATATCAAGCTGAAAGACAGTGTATCCCGCAATCTTGCCCTTTCAGAAGCTGAAGGTCTAACGTTCTCAATGGCTAACCGCAACGCCGATGACAATGAGGATACTGACGTTGACGATGAGGAATTTCCCTCTGTATCTCCTGATGTAGAGGTTGAGCTTACAGACAGCAATGATATTACGGCGCTTTTGTCACTGGATGAGGTGATGGACATTCTGCCGCTGCCGCAGACCCGGTTCACCCTGATCCCTTGGCTGGAGGAGCGGGTAAGCGACGGTAAATACGGAGAGCTGTCGGAAGCGGTATTCCAGACCTACGAGCTGCCTTTCGAGCGTTTTCTGGAAGAGGAGCCGGAGCTTGAACCGGATAAACTGACGGAAATCACCTTTTATTTGCAGCAAGCAGGCGACCAAATCATGCTGGATGATATCGGCTTCTACGGCAAGGCCACCGGAAGTGAAGATTTACAGCTAGACTAACACAAACCGCCAACATCACGGGATGCAGCGTCGCTTCAACGTCCGAAGGTGGCAACTACAATACACCGGAAGCCAGCAGCAGTTGAAATGTTGCATATCCGGTTATCATGGGCTCATCGACCAGCAAATGCAGGGAACTCAAATACGTAGCTACCTCTTCCCATTCCTGCTCGGGAAAGTCCTGTGAAGCGGTAACAGCTCGATCAGCGTCAGAATATCGTGACGATACCCCTCACCGTCACCGATCCGAATACTATTCTCCTTCAAGAGAATCTGAAGCTGCTCAACAATATCGGAACTACGCCTGATCTCGCTGCTGCTCCTCCTCGACAAAGTCACCGTTCTGTTCCTTAATTACGCTTACTACATTCGATATACTGGATTACATGGACGGCTATTGAACAACTTTCATTTGTGATTCTGTAGCTGGCATGATTTTAGCTTTAAATTTTTTCAAATCTGAATTATTGAATTTTTCAAGAATAGGATTCTCGGTATTGGACTGCAAACTGCCATTCTTTAATTTCCAGATACCATCATCAAAGTTATAAGACCAATACTTACCATCTGTTGTCTTTGTTAACATTAATAATAGCGTATCTCCTTCATGTACGAATTCGTCGGCATTCACTTCATTTTCAATTCCATGTTGTAGGAAAATAATTTCATCTGATTCCGGGTTGTTTCCATATACTGTATCGGATACGGTAATTATTGCTGGTGTAACATCATATTTGTCATTGAATTTCCCTTGAAGTCCGTTATCTCTTTTTTCGACGGGATCAATTCGTTTTACTGTGCCTTGAATGATCACATCAACTCCATAAAGGGCCTCTTGGAGATTTGTTGGTTGAGCTATTTCCGCTCCTAAGTTATGGTTTTCATGGTTTTCTTTTGTTGTTTTTTCACTAAATATCGTTGGTCCTACGAAAGTGCCCAAGATTCCGAAAAAAAGCACAGAAGAAATAAGAGTAAATAGAAAAGTTTTATTATTTTTCATACTTGTTCTACCTCCATTCAAAGGTTAAGGATATATCGAATTAACTTGTTGTGCATCAAATGTAGTTATGTTATATCCATACTGCAAAGCTGCCTCCATAATAGTACCATTGATGTAGGATGAATGTCCTAGACCTATTGCATGTCCCATCTCGTGTTTTAGTACAGCTTCTCTTTTAGCTGATGTAGAAGGTACTAATCCCTCATTAAGGTAGATGGCTGCGTAATTAATCGTGTCACCTGTTCCACAATTATTGTTACTATAATTTGTAGCACAAGCTGTCCCGTCAATTCTTCTAGGTTGTGTCCATGCATTTACAGAACTACCCCAACCATTACTGTTCCATGTTGAGGAGGAAACAGAAGTCATATCAACATATGAGCTCGAAAAACCAGTTCCAGTAAGAGTCACATGAGCTCCAGATCCATTCCAAGCACTTATAGCAGATTGAACTTTATCATTGTATGAACTGGAAACATAATCACCGTTTATATTGAGTATTAATTTACCATTAGATATTTTTGAACTATTCCATTTCCAACCAAAAGGCTCCGCATGAGCTAAAAATGAAAATAAAGTAAAGGAAATAATGCTGCATAAACTTATTATACAAATTCTTTTTCTCATAAATACGCCTCCTGTTTTTTAGAAGATTTTAAATCGGTAAGTTGTGGATGTTTTTTTGGATGGCTGTCATCTCCTTTTTATTTTCCTCATCTAGCAAGATACTATCATCTAAGAGGAAATTTCTGTATTATATATTACATATATTAACACATGTACAATTTTATAAATAGCTATATTAATTTTGGGGATAAAATAAGCTTTGTGTATAAAAGTATGCTATGATTGTAAATCAAGAATGTGAAATTCTTTCTATTCTTGAAATAACTTTAAAGATCAACAAATTATGATCTGCAGATTTTTATTGAATAGTATCAGACCTAAATCCTCCAAGGAGAGATAATATGAATAAATCAAACCGAATATTACTATTAATAAATATTTTATTGGTAGTTTTATTATTTTTTTTGTTGGTGAATACTCATAAAGAAAAAGTAAAAAACACTTACGTGTCAAGTAATCTTCCTATTTTATTGAATTTTGATAATAATGATTTGAAAAAAATAGATCATTTTATAGATAACTTTAACCATAGAAAATCTGATTACTTAATGTTAATCCCTCGTCCAATTGATAGTGGTTTTGTGATCAACGATGTATATACGGACGGTAAGACAATCACTTGGAGCATTGACAACAGCAGAGACGCATTAAGTACAGCAAAAACAACGAATTATTATTGTCAGAAAATCGAGAAAGTAGAAACTAATGAATTTTACAACATATTGCTTAGTAATTGTGTCGATTTCGATCCCGATGAAAAGTTGAAAATATTAAATATTGAAAAGAAAGATTAGGACTATTTTTTCTAAATAATTGACGAATCTCTGTCCAATTCACTGTAAGGTCCAATGTGTGAGTCTAAATTGCTAACCGAGCTAATTATACAGCATTATTATAAAAGTGCCTCCCACCCCGCTGCGAATTGGGCGAATGGGAGGCACTTCTTATTTCTTATATTTTTACACAACCTTCAGGCAGACCGGTGACGGAACCGCCAGCTCATTCCCTGTAGGAATCAGCCTGCCGCTCTCGCTATCAATTCTAAAGGAAACAATGTTATCGCTGTTCTGATTGGCTGCGAGCAGCATCCCGCCGATTATGGCGAAATTTCGCGGCGTGCGGCCGCCGGACATTACCCAATCGACCGGCTTCAGCAGGCCGGTGGATGCCTCAATATGGAACAGCGCAATGCTGTCATGCCCGCGGTTGGAGGCATACAGAAACCGTCCGCATGGAGAGACATGGATATCGGCGGCGGTATCATCGCTTCCTGCCGCATAATGGTCAGGCAGGGAACTTAGATTCTGCAGGATTTGCAGATTTCCAGCCTGCTCATCATTCACGAACACAGTGATCGTGCTGTTCAGCTCATTTATCAGATAGAGCCATTGCCCTGACGGATGGCAGGCCAAATGACGCGGCCCTGATCCTGGCGGCAGCGGCACTTCGCGGTGAGGGATCAGCTTGCCGTCCTGAGCATGGTAGAACACAATCTGATCCAGGCCAAGATCGCAGACCAGCACCCGCTCTCCGCTGCTGTCCGGAATGACGGAATGGGGATGCGGCGCTTCCTGCCGGTCCTCGCGGATTCCCGAGCCTTCATGCTGCACCTGGGAGGACCTCTCCTGAAGTGAACCGTCGGCATTTACCGGGAACATATTGACATTGCCCCCCATATAATTGGCGACGAATACGTAATCCCCCTGCGGAGAGACCGAGACGTAGCAAGGGGCGCCCCCATGCGTCTGTCTGCCGCCCAGCGGACGCAGAGCTTTGCTGCCTGGCTCAATGGCAAAAGCATGGATCTCGCCTTCATCCTTCTCACTCACAGCATACAGCACAGTTCCCGGGCTGTTCACAGCCAGATATGACGGATTCTCAATGCCCTTCGTGCTGTTCATTATTCTCATTTCCCCTGTATCCTTGTTCAAAGCGGCAAGCAGAATCGAATTTCGGTCTGCGGTATTGTAGGTCCCCACATAGAACAGTACTTCATTAGGCTGATGCATGGCAGCGGCTCCTTTGAATTGTATATTAACGGGTTGTCCTGCAGCACCCGTATATTTTTCACTATAACACACTGAAATTGTGAATATCAGGTGACCGATATTATTGTATTCTGGTTGAAACATCAATCATAAGGTTAATAGTAACCATCGGAGATAGTAAACACAAAGGAGCTGATTCACGATGAGTTTATTATGGATGTTGATTGTAGGCGGCGTAATTGGCTGGCTGGCAGGCCTGATTATGGGCAGGGATATTCCAGGCGGCGTAATCGGCAACATTATCGCCGGTATTCTCGGTTCATGGCTCGGCGGCATGCTGCTGGGAAACTGGGGACCCAAGGTCAGCGATTTCTACGTCTTCCCTTCGCTAATCGGGGCTATTGTTCTAATCTTTATCATCAGCCTGATTCTTCGTTCAGCCGGTGGACGCAGCCGCTCTTAAGCGGTTAGCCTATAATAGATATTCTCATCAACCCGCCAAGCTCCTCCATGGCGGGTTGATGTGCGTTTGTCAGCGTTACAGGAAGCCGGCTCGATGAATTATGGCGGAAACCGTTCAATGTTTTGCCTTTATTTTTCTGCTATAATGGAAAAATAAGTGACGCAAATCACAGAAAGGAAAGTGAGTCATGGCTAATTTCAACCCTTCATTTCTGCATATCGGTTCCACTGTAGGGGCTATTTTCATGGCGCTGATGGTTATTTTTATCCGTCTGAAGGCAAGCGCACGCCCCGTGACGATCCGCAAAATATGGATTCCCCCGCTCGGCATGTCTACAGGTTTTGCCATGTTCGTTGTACCTGAAGTCAGATTTCCCTGGTGGTGGGCGGCTGCGGCTTTCCTGGTCGGCTGGTTTATTTTTGCGTATCCGCTGATGCGCAGCACCAAATTTGAAGAACGGAACGGGCTAATTTATGCCCAGCGCTCCAAAAGCTTTGCCTTCATCCTGCTAGGGCTGCTGCTGATCCGTACCGTGCTGCATGAATTTATCAATCAGTATGTCACCATTCCGCAGTCAGGCGGCTTATTCTTCATCCTGGCCTTCGGCATGATTGTGCACTGGAGGTTATTCATGTATAAGCGCTACACCCTTATGGCTCCGCCGCAGGTAACCTTGTCCCAGCCCCGGGGGTAACCACGGACAGGACCATTCATGTGAGCTATACACAAAGAGCATTTGAGACCTTCGCAGGTGCCTGAATGCTCTTTTTATAATGCCTTGCCTGTCCCGCAGCTACTCCTTTTTGCCCGGTCTGCATACAATAGTAGAGAACCAGATCAGCCATTTCTAACTGCTCATGTCATTTGTGACAGAATTCGAACAGGATAACAGCCTTTTTTTGCTTCTCATGTCAGGTAACTTACGATGAGATCAGTTAGAATATAAGCATACTTAACCTTTGGCTACCCTTGAGACTTCTCACGGGAGTAAAGGCTGGTATTACTTTTAGAGAGTGAGGACAAGGTAATTGAAAAGTAAATCAAGAAAAGTGGCGATCGTCGGCTCAGGCATGGTCGGCTCCAGTTGTGCCTATTCTATGGTCAATCAGGCCATATGCGACGAAATCATGATGATTGACCGCACCTATGACCGTGCAATGGCACAAGCGCTTGATCTCTCCCACTGCATGGACTTCGCCGGAACACGCACCAAAGTATATGCCGGCACCGCGAGCGATTGCGCAGGAATGGATGTTGTCATTCTGACAGCGGGCGCCAATCCCAAGCCGGGACAGAGCAGGCTGGACGTTCTGGATGCCGCTGCAGTTATAACTAAAGAGATCATTACAGAGATTATGGCCGGCGGATTTGATGGCATCTTTGTGGTTGCCGCCAATCCTGTTGATATTGTCACCTATATGGTATGGAAAATATCCGGCCTGCCGCGCCACCGAGTCATCGGCACCGGAACCTCCATCGACTCCGCGCGCCTGAAAACGCTGCTGTCGGAGGTATTCACTATAGATCCCCGCAGCGTCAACGGCTACGCTCTGGGTGAACATGGCGAATCGCAATTTGTCGCCTGGTCCCATGTCACCATCGGCGGCAAGCCGATTCTGCAGATTATGGAGCAGCACCGCGAGCGGTTCAGCACGCTCGATCTGGAGGATATCGCCCGCAAGACCAAGGATGCGGGATGGGAAATTTTTACCCGCAAAGGCTCGACGCATTTCGGCATCGGAAGCGCGCTGGCCTTCATTACCCGCTCCATTCTGAATGATGAGCACAAGATTATTGCAGTCTCCTCCATTCTGGACGGCGAGTACGGGCAAAGGGGCGTATGTATCGGAGCGCCTGCCATCATCGGCAGCGGCGGCATTCAGGAGCTGCTGGAGCTGAACCTGAACGCCGAGGAAGCCGCCAAGCTGGATGCCTCCTGCAGCATCATCCGCCGCGGCATAGACAGCCTTCGCCTCGGGGAGAAGGTATAAAACTCCAAGTAGAAACACCCCTCTATTCTTCGCGCTGATACGCGTGAAATAGAGGGGTGTTTTTTTATGCCAATTAGTGAATTAGCGGAATTTCTCGATCTCGCCCTTCAGGGTGGACATCATATCATTCAGTGATTGTGCCGAGGTTACGACCTTCTTCATCAGCTCCATCTGATCACCGGAAGCTTCCGATACCATATTGGCATTGTCGGCCGAATCCTTGGCAATCGTCAGCATATCCGTTACTGAGGCTGTAATCTCTTCCGTTCCAGCAGACATCTCTTCGTTGATCGCGGAGACGTCCTGAATTTGCATGGAAACCTCACGTATCGAAGTACGGATATGGTCAAAAGAAACTCCGACCTTCTTCATTTTGTCCATTCCGTCGCCGATTTCAGCAATACTCTTTTCCATAGATACCGCCGCATTGGTTGTGGAGGCTTGTATTTCTTTGATCAGCTCCACAATATGAACGATAGACGTATTGGTCCGCTCCGCCAGCTTCTTCACTTCATTCGCCACGACTCCGAAGCCCCGGCCATGCTCGCCTGCTCTGGCAGCCTCTATGGAAGCATTAAGCGACAGCAGCCCGGTCTGGTTGGAAATCTCCGAAATTACGTCGACAATTTGACCGATCTGTACCGATTGATGCGTCAGTGTGCCGATCAGCTCCGCAGTCTGGCCCGCAGTCGTGCTGATGACCGTCATCTGCTCAAGCGTGGATTGAATTTCGAGATAGCCATTGTCGACCTCCGCGCTGACCGACTCTGCCTGGTCGGACACATTCACTGAGGATTCCGCAATTCTCTGCAGTCCTACGGCCATCTCTTCCGTTGCCCGCGCCGACTGCTCTGAGCTTTTGAATTGTTCCCCCATGCCTTGCGCCACCTCTTCGATCACGATTGCAATTTCCGCAGAGGTAGCGGAGGATTCATTGGCGTATTCCAGCAGGCCTTCAGCGGAGCTGGCTACCTGCAGCACGGTCTCGTCGATTGTGCCGACAATGCCGGATAAGGAGGTAATCATATCATTGATGCTCTCGCTCATTTGACCGATTTCGTCGCCCGAGCGGACGGCCACTCTCTCACTCAGATGGCCTGCAGCCACTCTTTTCATTACACTGGAGACCGCCACAAGCGGCTTAACCGCCAAACGGGTAAGGTACAGGGAAATAATGATAACAAGCAGAATGATACCGATGATTAAAAAAGTTGCGAAGTTCTGAGCGGAATTCACCTTGGCGAAAATTTCGCTTTTCGGAACCGTAATCAGCAGCTTCCAATCCGTATCCGGGATTGTCTTGAAGTATGTAATGACTTCCTTTCCATCTTCGCCCTTGTAGATCTCAGAGCCGCTTTCCCGGCCCAGTATGGCTTTGACTGCCGCCTTCAATTCCGGCTTCTTAGCGTAGTCGGCCATATTTTTACCGATCCGGCTCTTATCCGAATAGGCATAATAATCGCCTTTACCCGAGACTACATAGCCGTATCCTGAGTCAGCGACATGGATGTTCTTCGCCATTTCCATCAGAATGTCGGGCGTAACCGAAAAGGCGATTCCCCCGGAGAATTGCTTCTGCTTGTCCACGACAGGAACAAGAATCGGGATGATGTACTTTTTCAGCGGCTCCAGATAAGACATGTCGGAAACAGCCGGCTTCAGGGTTTCTTTAGCTTTCAGAAAATAAGCAGATTTCCCCATGTCAGCCGTCAGATCCATCGCATTGGTCAGCAGGCCATCTTTATTGATTACGCTGTAGCCTTCTGATTGCTTGTCGCTCTCCTCCAGTACCGCAACGACCGGAAAAATACTCTTCGGCTGGGTAGTGTCAAATTCCGGGTGCTGTGTGATAAGCTCCTGCACCGCCGAGGTTCTGGTCTTCAGCCACTCATCAATCCTTGTGGTGTTCATATCGAGGATTTTTTGCGCCAGTTCCTCACTGTCCGACCTTGTCACACCGCCGAAATACTGCATAAAAAAGATCGTCACTCCCAGCAAGGGCACAATGGAAATGGCAAGAATCACAAGCGACCATTTGGTTTGTACGGATGCTGATTTTCTTCCTTTTGCTTTCATTTTCACAACTTCAGGCAATTCTGTGTTATCCACCTTATTTCCTCCCAGCAAAGCTAAATATGAGCTTCCATATGCTGTAAATCTATAGTGTTATATCGGCAAGAACAGACAATTGACATATATATTTCATACAATAGTCATAAAAAATAAGCCTCAAGACCCACTTTTTAGGAGGTTGAGACTTACTTTTTCGTATAATTTGCGGATAAACTGTTTACAGATTCCCTACTTTAGTCTAATTTTGGCACCTGCAAAGCCCGGACACTATTCAGTACCGCAAGCACGGTTACCCCCACATCGGAGAAAACAGCTTCCCACATTGTGGCGATTCCGAATGCGCCCAGCCCCAAGAAGATAGCCTTCACTGCCAGGGCAAAAATAATATTCTGCCAGACGATTACCCGCGTGCGCTTGGCAATCCCGATGGCTGTAGCAATTTTTGAAGGCTCGTCGGTCATAATTACAATATCCGCCGCTTCAATTGCCGCATCCGAACCCAGTCCACCCATAGCAATACCGACATCCGCTCTCGCCAGCACCGGCGTATCATTAATGCCGTCGCCGACAAAAATGATTTTCTCCTTCTGTGATTTCTCCCGCGCCAGCTTCTCAATAGCCTCCACCTTGTGCTGGGGCAGGAGCTCCGCATGAACCTCCGTAATGCCCAGCTCCTTACCAACCGCTTCCGCAACTGCTCCTGCATCACCGGTCAGCATCACCGTTCTATGAACGCCAAGCCGTCCAAGGGCTTGAACCGCCTGAAGGGAATCCTCTTTCACTTCATCAGCGATGACCAGATAGCCCGCATACCGCTTATCTATGGCAACATGGACCACTGTTCCGCTCTGCTCCGGCGTCCGGCTGGCAATGCCTTCACGTTCCATCAGCCGAGCATTCCCGGCCAGTACAGATTTACCTTCTACAGTAACCGCGATGCCGTGGCCGGAAATTTCGTTATAGTCCGAGACAGCTTCGGCGGAAATCTCCTCACCGTAGGCCGCCCGGATAGATTCGGCAATCGGATGGCTGGAATGACTCTCCGCATAGGCAGCCGTCCGCAGCAGCTCGCTCTCCCCGATTCCTTGGGAAGGATAGATGCCCGTTACTTTGAACTGGCCTTTGGTCAAGGTACCTGTCTTATCGAACACAACAACCTTTACATCGTTGAGCGCTTCAAGGAAGTTGCTGCCTTTGACGAGAATCCCGTTCTTGGAGGCTGCGCCGATACCGCCGAAGAAGCCGAGCGGAATCGAAACGACAAGCGCACAAGGGCAGGAGATTACGAGAAATACCAGTGCACGGTAGATCCAGTCCGAGAACGTTGCACCGCTGAGCACAAGCGGCGGGATAACGGCCAGCAGCAGCGCGGTAATAACCACTACAGGTGTATAGCCCCTGGCAAACTTGGTAATGAAGTTCTCTGTTTTCGCTTTATTGTTGGAGGCGTTCTGTACCAGCTCCAGAATTTTGGATACCGCCGATTCCCCGAAGGTCTGGGTGACCTCAATCGTAACTACACCATTCCGGTTAATAAAACCGCTCAGCACCTTGCTGCCCGGCTCGGAGGAACGCGGCACCGATTCTCCGGTAAGCGCCGAGGTATCCATCATCGCGCTGCCCTCCAGAATCGTTCCGTCCAGCGGAACCTTCTCGCCTGGTCTAACCACAATGTGATCGCCAATCTCCACCTCTTCCGGCGAGACCTGTCTCAGGTTCCCGCCTTCCTTCAGATAGGCAAATTCAGGGCGAATGTCCATCAGCGCCGTGATGGAGCGGCGCGAACGGTTGACAGCCATCCCCTGGAACAGCTCCCCGATCTGATAAAACAGCATAACGGCAACGCCTTCCGGGTACTCCCCAATGGCAAACGCGCCTATTGTCGCCAGCGCCATCAGGAAGTTCTCATCAAAAACCTGCCCCCGGACAATATTCCGTGCCGCCGACCAGACCACTTCGCCGCCGACCACCAGGTAGGCGGCCAGGAAGATCAGCAGCTCCGCGATCCCGCTGACCGGCAGGAACATTCCGGCCGCAGCAAGGATCGCCCCGCCGCCCAGGCGCAGCAGAATCCGGCGCGTCTCGCCTTCGCCATGCTCATGGCTATGGCCATGTGCGTCCCCGTGACTGTGACTTTCGGCTGCGTCATGACTGTGGGCATGGGCTTCGTGGCTATGTGCGTGGGCGTGGCTGTGCGCATCATGGTTATGTTCATTATGGGCATGGGCGTGTCCGTGCTCATCGTGGCTGTGTGTATGGGCATGGGTATCATGGCCGTCACCGGCTGCATGCTCATGCTCCACATGAAGGTGATCTCCTAACCCAGTCTGCACACTTCTCCGCACAGCTCTAGCCTTGGCTTTGACCTCCTTGAGCTTCACATGCGGCTCCAACTTCGTAACGGTCCGCTGCGCTTCTTCCGATACGGCTTCGGCATCCGCTGCCGCCGTCTCCAGCGTCATCATCTTCATGGCAAAGTTCACAGAACAAGACGATACTCCCTCAATCTTCTTGACCTTGTTTTCAATTTTCATGGCGCAATTGGCACAATCCAGCCCTTCCAGCACCCACTGGCGTTTGACATTCCCTTGAACCGCATTCAAATGACTCATCTCCCTTGGATAATTCTATATATGAGTATTTGTTCATATGTTTACTTACACACATTATATGTCCCTCAATCTCGGAGTGTCAATGCACAGATTGCATAGTTTTTCCCCTTTTTCTCAATTATAAAGATAAGAATGAGTACTTGTATTTTGTCAGCATCCCGGATAATATTGATATATGAGCAGTCATTCATATGTTTACTTGGAAGGGGCCATTCAAATGAATAATCAAAAGCATCCAGGGCCAAGCAGCCTCAACCCGCAGGATCATCAAGGTCATGCGCACGATCATAAAGATCATGATCACGAGCACGGAGATATACATAATCATAATCATGACCATGGGCACAGCCACTCCGGCCACTCCCATTCTCATTCACACTCTCATTCTCACGCGCCAAATAACAAAAAGGGCCTGCTGATCGCCTTAATCATTACCGGGGGCATTATGTTCCTTGAGTTCTTCGGAGGACTTATCACAGACAGCCTGGCCTTGCTCTCCGACTCCGGACATATGCTGAGCGATACAGCTTCGCTGGCGCTAAGTCTCGTCGCCATGATTGTTGCTGTCAGACCTCCGTCCTCGAAGAATTCTTACGGCTTCCACCGGTTCGAGGTTATGGCTGCATTGTTTAACGGTGTGACCCTGTTTGTTATTGCCGGATTTATTATTTGGGAAGCGTATCAGCGTTTCTTCGCCCCGCCGGTGGTGGCCAGCGGTACAATGATGATCATAGCTTCCATCGGATTGCTGGCTAATCTGATCAGTGCATGGTCCTTAATGCGAAAAAGCGATACCAAAGACAATCTCAACATCCGCAGCGCCTACCTGCACATTATAGGCGATGCCCTGGGCTCAGTCGGAGCGCTGCTGGCCGGGCTGGTTATGAACCTGTTCTCCTGGTATATCGCCGATCCGATCATCAGTGTGCTTGTAGCTCTGCTCATCCTTAGAGGCGCTTGGGGCGTCTTGAAGCAAGCCTTTCATATTCTGATGGAGGGAACGCCTTCCTCTATGGATACCAATGAGGTTAAGGAGGCGCTACTGGAGATTAAGGGTGTGATTGATGTTCACGACCTGCATGCATGGACCATTACTTCGGGACTGGACGCGCTCAGCGGTCATGTGCGGATTGAGGATCATGCGGACCCCCACAGCATTCTCCAGCAGGCCGTCACTCTCGTGGAGGAGAAGTTCAACATCCAGCATGCCACGCTCCAGATCGAGAATTCCGCTTTGCGGCACGGAGAGCTGCGGGTGTAGCTGGGAGCGGGATGCGCGATATGTAAAAAAGAGGCTGTTCCCTAAGCAGATTTCAAACTGCAAAGGGAACAGCCTCTTGCATATAACGGCATTTCTGCCGTTAATTCCGGCACTTCCGGCATCAGCGCGCCTAACAACGGCGTTTCTGCCGTTATTCCCGCTACTTCAAGCCTCGGCACGCCCAACAACGGCATTTCTGCCGTTAATTCTGCCACTTCCGGCATCAGCGCGCCTAACAACGGCGTTTCTGCCGTTATTCCCGCTACTTCAAGCCTCGGCACGCCCAACAACGGCATTTCTGCCGTTAATTCTGCCACTTCCGGCATCAGCGCGCCTAACAACGGCGTTTCTGCCGTTATTCCCGCTACTTCAAGCCTCGGCACACTCAACAACGGCATTTCTGCCGTTAATTCTGCCACTTCCGGCATCAGCGCGCCTAACAACGGCGTTTCTGCCGTTAATTCCGCCGCTTCCGGCATCAGCGCGCCTAACAACGGCATTGCTGCCGTTATTCCCGCTACTTCAAGCCTCGGCACGCCCAACAACGGCATTGCTGCCGTTATTCCCGCTACTTCAAGCCTCGGCACACTCAACAACGGCATTTCTGCCGTTAATTCCGCCACTTCCGGCATCAGCGCGCCTAACAACGGCGTTTCTGCCGTTATTCCCGCTACTTCAAGCCTCGGCACGCCCAACAACGGCATTGCTGCCGTTATTCTCGCTACTTCAAGCCTCGGCACGCCCAACAACGGCGTTTCTGCCGTTGTTTCAGCGTTCTCGGGTGCTTGCACCTGATTTAACGGCATTGCTGCCGTTATTCACACGCTCTCAGCCGCTCACGTGCTTCCAGATCATCTATTCGTGCCGGATATGCTCATGCGTCTGCAGAAAAATCTGCTCCACATGGGCATCGTTCAGCGAATAATACACCGTCTTACCTTCCTTGCGGCGCTTGACGATCCGCAAATTGCGCAGATAACGGAGCTGGTGGGATACCGCCGACTGTCCCATGTCGAGAATAGTCGACAGATCGTGTACGCACAGCTCTCTTTGCGACAAGGCATAAATCAGCCGCACCCTTGTCGGGTCGCCCAGTGCCTTGAACATCTCCGCCATTTTATCCGTTGTCCCGCGGTCCGGCAGGATCAACGCCATAGATTCCGGTTCCAGCTCCGAACCGTTGCATGTGTTGTCGCATTCTTCAAGTGCTGCTGGCTCCATGCTCTCGCCCTCCTCCATATAGTCATCACAGTTTTACCGATAGTTAATAGTATCTTCTACGATTAATTATAGCAAAACTTCACCCGATGTCCATGAAGGCAGACCCAAGCTGGAAAGAGTTGGAAGCGGCAAAAGGCAGGATTAAACTGCCTTGCGCCAAAAGGAGACCAGACCTGCCGCCATAAAGATAATCAGACTGCCGGATACGACGAGCAGCAGACTTTCCATAGGCAAATTAAAGGCTCCAAAGCGTTCCTCTCCAAAAGGCGACATTGCCAGCACCGGCTGAACCCAGGGATAATACGGTCCGTAAGTGGACGAATTGACGATCAGCATATTGGGTATGGTCAGGCTCACATTCAGCGCCAGCGGAGCGCCAAAGCTGCTCCAGCTCAGCGATACTGCGAGCTGCAATGCAGCCAGCGGCAGGCAGGCGAACCAGCCGCCGAATACGCTGGACAAGATCAGCGGCCAAGGTAGAGGCCCGGCCACCCCGCGCACCACCCCCATGCCGAGCAGTGCCGCAAGAAACAGTATCTGGACAGCCGCTAGCAGCCCCATAACCATAGTATATTTTGCAAAATATACAGAAGAGCGCGTCACGGGCAGCGAGAGCAGCATTTTCCAGCCGCCGTCGGCATGCTCGGCCCGGCAGATCAGTGCCGCAAATATGCCCGAAAGGACCGGAAGAAAAAAAATAGCATGAACCGCGGACATAACACTAAGCAGCACCTGCCAGGTGATAGGCTCCCCATACTCCTCCATATTGCTGAGTCCACCAATGAGCAGGGCGATCACCGGACTGCCAATGACCAGCAGCCACACGAAGGATTTGGATATCTTCAGTCTCTCTGCGGACAGAACCCTCCAGAAGATTCTCATGGTCAATTCACATCCTTTCGCGCGAAATGCAGGGCACCCGGCAGCAACAGCAGCAGTCCCAGCAGCAGCCCGGCCGCGCTAAACAGCCAGGGCCGGGGAGCACTCCAGGCCAAATTAGGCCAGGTCAAGGGAAACCATCCGGACAGAAATGACGAGAAAGTACTGCCTAGCGACAGAGCAATCCCACACGAAACGGGCAGGGTCTGGTTGCGGCTGGACAGGGAAAGCCATAGCTGCAAGGAGATCACAGGCAGTGCCGCAGCATAGGAGGCAAACCCGATTTGCATCACCTTCGCATAGGGAACCGGCTGATCTCCGAAGCCAAGCAGATATCCCAAACCTACAGTGCCAATTGACAACAGCAGGCAGGAGACCGCGACAAGCAGCAGACACAGCAGCAGCTTGGACATAAACACGGCTGTGCGGGAAATGGGCAGCGCCAGCAATTGCTTCCATGAGCTTGTCTGATGCTCCACATTCGCCATCAGCGAGCAGATCAGCGTGCCGCCCAGATAGAGCGCGATCGGCACAAAACTGGCTATGTTATCAAGCAGTCCGCCCCATAGATCAGACTGATATTGCTTCGTCAGATAATCCAAGCGGATTCCGAAATTCAGCCCCTGCATCGCAATTAGTCCAACCGGGCCGAGGAAGACCAGGAACCAAAGCCCTTTGCCGCGGATTTTCAGCCAATCCGCTGAGAATGACCGCCACATCATAAGGACTGCCCTCCTTCAACCACCTGCAGGAAGAACTCTTCGAGGGATTGTCTGTGTTCCTCCACCCGGTAGATCGCATGGCCGTTCTCGACCAGCTCCTTGACTAACAGCGCCACCCGGGTATCGCTCATCCGGGGCAGCGTCAAGCGCCCTTCCTGGAGCGTTCCTCCGCAGCCCCGCCGGATAGCCAGAGCCAGCGCTTCTTCCGGCTCGGATACGGCAAGGCGGAGATCACCCGCCGCCTGCTGCTGCAGGTGGGCAATCGTATCCTGATAGACCATCCGTCCCGAACGGATAATGCCGACGGTGCCCGCCATTTGCTCAATTTCGCTCAGCAGATGGCTGGATACAAGGACGGTTATCCCTTCTTCCTCAGGGAGCCGCTTGATCAGCGAGCGGATCTCCTGGATACCCGAGGGGTCAAGACCGTTGGTTGGCTCGTCGAGAATCAGCAGCTCCGGGCCGCCCAGCAGCGCAGCGGCAATGCCAAGCCGCTGCTTCATGCCGAGCGAGAAGCCCTTTACGGGCCGCTTTTCTTCCCCTGTTAGAGAAACGATGTTCAACACTTCAGCGATACGCGACTTCGGTACGTCAAGAATGCGGCGGATGGCTTCCAGATTGTCCAGGGCGCTCAGATGGCCGTAATAGGATGGGGATTCCACCAGCGACCCCACCTTGCGCAGAATTTGAAGCTTATTCCGCCGAAGCTCCTGCCCAAAAATTTCAATGCCTCCCGAGGTTGGCTTAATCAGTCCCAGCAGCATGCGGATGGTCGTAGTTTTGCCCGCTCCGTTCGGCCCGAGAAAACCGTAGATTTCCCCTTTGCTTATATTCAGGTTCAAATGCTCCACCGCAGCCCGGCCGCGGTATTCCTTCAATAAATCCCTTGTTTCGATCACTGTTTCCTTCATTCTCTTCACCTCGGTAACCAGCATAACGTCCCGAGGTTAAAAGCACGGCGGCAGCAAGTTTAAGTTTTGTTTAAATTTTCTTGCTCCAGGTTCACAATGACGATGCTGGTGCCTTGTCTGGTGCTGTCCACCCTCCAATCCAGCTTCATCCGCTTGAGCAGCAGATCAACGATGGACAAACCCAAGCCCGCTCCCTTAGAGTCGGTGGCACTGCCAATGCCGCTGCCGTGGTCGCTGATGACAATTACCCGCTCGCCGTCCCGGACCTCCGCTGCCACGCGCACATAGAGGCCGCTCCGTGCATGGCGGACAATATTTTGCAGCAGATTATCCAGAATGCGGCGGAACCAGCTCTCATCCACTGTCCAATACAGCGGTTCAGCTTCCAGATCAATTTCAATCTGAAACCCCTCCTTCTCCCACAGCGGGTACCAAGCCGCAGCAATCTCCCGCAGCAGTCTCAGCACATCCTTGCGCTCCAGATTCAGCTTCATCCGTCCGCTGCTTAACAGGTTATAGGACAGCAAATTCTCGATTAGCCCGCCAAGGCCCTCAATCCGATCATCCATCAGCTTCAGCGATTCCTGGCCCCGGGACGTCAGTGATTCCTTGCCCAGCACATGAAGATGGCTGCGGATGACGGTAAGGGGTGTCCGCAGATCATGCGACAAATCCGAGACGAGACGTTTGCGCAGCCCCTCCTCTTCCGCCTCACGCGCACGGCTTGCAGTAAGCTCCGTGACCATCGTATTGAAGGCTGCATCCAGACGGCCAATCTCATCCGGCTTTCCCGGAGGAATGGACTCAGGCAGGCCGGCATCTCCTGTGAAGACCATAGCCGTCTCCAGACGCAGCAGCCTTTTGCGGATTTGGATAAAGAACAGCAGCGATACAATAATGAATCCAATAAAAAATGTAATCATGCCTACCGTGTACCACAAATCAAGCCCTTCAAAATTATTTCTGGCCCTGACGGCGGCGGGAATCTGCATCACCATAAAACCTTCTCCGGCTTCGGGCTGATCTCCCACAAAAGCTACAATAGCAAGCGGCTCCAGGTCCGTACTCTTTTTCATGAAGGAAATTGCCGCTGCAGCAGTCCATTGCGGGGGTACGGAGTACCGCTCATTCTGTTGCCACAGCTTCGGATCGGCAGACTCCAGCGACAGCCGGGTTCGCCCGGCTCCGTCTACCCAGAACATCGAAGCCAGGCTGTAGGTGCTGCTTAACGCCCGCAATCGCTCATTAATCAGCTCGGGCGGTTTGCCCAGAAGCCCCTCCGCTTCCTTATGCCATATGCTCTCCAATTCTTGAATACTGTCATACAGCGCATAGTCCTTCGGCGTTTCTTTCCCGGTCAATACATTGAAGAAGCCATACATTCCTATCGTCAACGGAAGAACAACGGGAATAAACAGCAGCGCTGCCATAATGATCAGCAGGTAACGGGAGAGAAGCGAACTGTGCAGCCTGCGAAAACGGCCCATCCCCCTCATGCCCTTACCCTGTAGCCGATCCCCCGGACCGTCTCAATGATCTCCGGCGCGGCCGGATCAAGCTCCAGCTTCTCGCGCAGGTAACGGATATGCACCATGAGTGTCTTGTCACCCTCTATATAGCTCTCTCCCCAGACGGCCTCGTAGATCTGCTCTTTCGTTAAAATCTGGCCGAGATGGCGCAGCAAATAGGAGAAAATTTGAAACTGCTTGCCGGTAAGCAAAATTTCCTTGCCGGTGTCCGCCTCAATAATCCGGTTGTCGCCTTCGTATACCATGAGGTGCTTCAGTGTCAGCGGCACAGACGCGGCTGCTCCCGTCCGTCTTAGCAACACCTCAATCCGCGCGGCCAGCTCATCGGGGTGAAACGGCTTCGTTAAATAATCATCGGCGAACTCCAGACCCTGAAGCTTATCATCAATCGAGGTCCGGGCCGAGAGCATCAGAATGGGCAGATTCGGATAGGTCCGCTTCAGCCGCTGACCGACGGTGAAGCCATCCAGACCCGGCAGCATCACATCGAGAATCGCAAGCTGGCAGCCAGCCGCAGCTTCTGCCGCACCTTCACCGCTTTCCAGCCAGCGGACGGCATATTCCCGCTCACGCAGATCCGCGGAGACAGCGCTGCCAATCTCCCGGTCATCTTCAACATATAACAATGTAACGCTCATCAGCCTCAAATCCTTTCTTTGCAAAAAAGTATAGCATGATTTTCCATAAGCCAGCACCAGCCATTGCCGGAAGCGTATGCAGGGCAGCAGCGCTCTATTTCGGCAAAAAGGCCACCTCAAACCCTAAGGTTCAAGATGGCCCTGTGCTGCCTTCAATGCCTATTTCCCGGAGAGTGCCGCGGAGCCCTGCCAAACTCCGTTTTCCTTGTTTTTCCCCAGATACTCTATCCGTGTCGGCGTAAGCTCAAGGATCACATAATCGGGATCATCCGGTCCTTTGAACCACTTTTCCAGCTCTTTGTTCCATACTTTGGAGCGCAGCCCCTCATCCTTGGTAACGTCGGCCGTGGCCTCAATCTCCAGCACATCCTTACCGCCGCCTTGCTCATATCCAAGCAGCAGACAAGCATGCGGGTTATCCTTCAGTTCCTCTACTTTATGTGTCTTGCGGTTCGTTGCCAGATAGATACGAAGTCCGTCATGAAATACGGCCATATACCGCACCTTGGGTTTGTTGCCGGCTTCAACCGTACCGAAGGAACCGAATTTGTTGTCATCCAGCGCTTTGATGATCGCCTGCTCCAGCTCTCTGTTGTCCATTGTTGAAATAGCTCCCTTCTAATACCATTTTGTTTTTTGCTGAAAAATTTGCGTCAGGTTAGTGTACCCTTTCCGATGGACTTGAATTCCTTCCCGTGCCATTTAAAGGTTCCGCTACTGGACAACACCGGAGGGGACAGCTATAATACAGCGTAAGAACACAGCAATGCCCATAACTTCATAGTACCAGGGGTGCTGGAATTGGCCGGCTGAGATTGTATCCCTTAAAGATACTGACCCTTATACCTGATCTGGATAATGCCAGCGTAGGAATCGTCACCTGCTTACAGCCGCCCGCGGCCCGAAGCGAACCCACCTTACGTTACATAGGCGTCCCGGTCTCCGGGGCGCTTTTTTGGTATGAACATCATCAGTAATTGGAAGACTGAGGCTAAGCTGGAAGGAGAGAAGAAATGGCAGTCAAAAAAACACTCATGCTCTGCATCAGTTGCATGCTGGTTATCGTCATGGCCGGCTGCGGCAGCAATAACGGTAATGGCGGCAATGCCGCTGCACCGTCTGAGGGCAGCACTGCTTCCCCTGAAGCAACGGCCGCAGGCACGGAAACCCCCAAGGCGCTGACCAAAATCAAGGTTGCGCTCGACTGGACGCCGAATACGAACCATACCGGCCTCTATGCGGCTAAAGAGCTGGGATACTACAAGGAAGAAGGCCTCGATGTAGAAATCGTGCAGCCTGGATCGGCGGGAGCCGATACGATGGTAACGTCGGGCGAAGCCGCTTTTGGCATCAGTGCCCAGGAGGCGCTCACGCTGGCCCGTCTGCAGGGTGTGCCGCTTGTGTCGATCGCTGCAATTATTCAGCATAATACCTCAGGCTTTGCCGCGCCGAAGGACCGCAATATCAAGACGCCGAAGGATTTCGAGGGCAAAACCTACGGGGGCTGGGGCTCACCTGCCGAGGAAGCGGCAATGAAGGCGATTATGGACCCCGAAGGCGGAGATGTCAAAAAAGTGAAGCTGGTCAATATCGGCGAAGCCGACTTCTTCACCGCCGTGAAGCGGGACATTGATTTCGCCTGGATTTTCTACGCATGGACCGGCATTGAAGCCGAGCTGCGCGGCGAACCGCTGGATATGCTGTATCTGAAGGATTACGCGCCGCAGTTGGATTACTACACCCCGGTACTTACCACAAGCGAGAAGGAAATTGCCGAGCACCCCGAAGTGGTGAAGGCATTCCTTGCAGCTACGTCGAAAGGATATCAATACGCCATTGACAAGCCGGAGGAGGCTGCCGCTATTTTGTCCAAAGCCGTGCCTGATCTTGATCCCAAGCTGGTTCTCGCCAGCCAGAAATGGCTCAGCCCGAAATACAAGGACGATGCCGCCCGCTGGGGCGAACAGAAGACTGAAATCTGGCAGAATTATGCCGACTGGATGTACGGCCTGAAGCTGCTGGATAAGCCGCTGGATGCCGCTTCGGCGTTCACGAATGATTTTTTACCGGAGAGCAAGTAGGCTAAAAACCTTATAATTTAATTTCAAAATCGAAAGGATCTGACCCGCATGGCAAATACACTGCTCAGCATTCAAGTCATCCCCAAAACTCCGAACAACGAGGACTCCATCCCTTATGTGGACAAAGCCATAGAAGTTATTCAGCAATCCGGTGTGAAACACCAGGTGAACCCGCTGGAGACAACGATGGAGGGTGAGCTGGAAGAGCTGCTTGAAGTGGTCCGCCAAATGCACCATGCACTCATTGAATCCGGCAGCCCCAGCGTCATCTCACAGATCAAGATCGCCCATAATCCCAGCGGAATCAGCATGGACAAGCTGACGGAAAAATACCGGCCGTGAGGTCCTATTGGAAGCAAATCTGGCCGCCCCTTGTGGCGGTCATCTTGTTTCTGGGTGTTTGGCAATTAGCGGTTTCGGTGCTGCACGTTCCTTCCTGGATGCTGCCAAGCCCCGGCGATATCGCCCGCGAATCAAGGGGCAACGCCTCCGGGATCTGGGCACATACGGCCGCTACACTCCGGCTGACCTTGATCGGATTTCCGATGGGTACAGGCGTAGGCCTGATTATAGCTCTGCTGCTGCATCTGGTGCCTTGGCTGAAGCGGGCGCTGTATCCTTTGCTGATTCTTAGCCAGAACGTCCCTTCCATTGCGCTTGGACCGCTGCTGATTATCTGGTTCGGCTTCGGATTGCTGCCCAAAATTGTCCTGATTACCCTCGTCTGCTTCTTCCCGGTAGCCGTCGCCGCAATGGGCGGGCTGGCGCAGAGTGACCGGATTATGATGAACTATATGAAAATGGCCGGGGCAAGCAAGTGGCAGATTTTCACCAAGCTTGAGTTTCCCGGTTCCTTGCCTTCCCTGTTCTCCGGCCTGAAAATCTCCGCCACTTACGCGGTAATGGGCGCAGTGGTCGCCGAATGGATCGGCGCTGACAAAGGAATCGGCTATTACATGCTGCTGCAAAAGGCCTCCTACCGGACAGACCGGATGTTCGTTGCCATCGTTATTATTGTGCTGCTGAGTCTGGTGCTGTTCGCCATGATCGCGCTGCTGGAGAAATGGCTGGTACGCTGGAAGCCGCGGAAGACTTTATAATTTAACTAATTATTGAGTGAGTGCTAAATTGAGTTACCGAATGACTGAAAAAACGCCGTATGTTGTGATATCAGCTTAAGAGCTGAAGGGGCGTAAGAGAAAGAAGGTTGATGGGGATGCCTCATATCACGAATTCTGACCCAACGGGGGCGGGAAAAGGCACAGGGCTTGGAGCCCCGACTTCCTGGGATCAGGCGGCTGGAGCCGGGGAGCAGACTTTAAGCGCCCGCATTGAGGGAGAGATGGCTGCGGGTGCTCAGACTGCTGGCAGTTACGCAGTGGAAGACCTGGCTGCGGGTGCTCGAACTTCCGGGAGGCCCGCCGGGGAAAACCAAAGTGCGCCGCCTGCACTCGAGGTTAGCGGGGTCGCCAAAAGCTTCTCCCACCGCCGCCGCGAAACGCGCGTGCTGGATCATGTATCCTTGACGGTTGCGCCGCAGGAATTTGTCTCGATTGTCGGACCTTCCGGCTGCGGCAAAAGCACACTGTTCCATATTATCGGCGGCCTGGAGCTGCCCGATGCCGGAACAGTTAGCATGAACGGCAGACCGGTAACCGGCCAGCGCGGCGAGATCAGCTATATGCCGCAGCAGCCCGCGCTTTTCCCTTGGCGGACGATTGAGGACAACGTCCTGCTTGCAGGCGAGCTGAAAGGCGCGCCGCGTGCCGAGGCGCGGGAGGGCGCCCGCCACTGGCTGGCCAAGGTCGGCCTAAGCGGGTTCGAGCGGGCTTACCCGCACATGCTGTCAGGCGGCATGCAGCAGCGGGTCGCCTTCCTGCGGGCGCTGCTCGCGCCGCAGGAGCTGATGCTGCTGGATGAGCCGTTCAGCGCGCTGGATGCGCTGACGCGCAGCGAAATGCAGCGCTGGCTGCTGGAGCTGTGGGAGGAGAACCGCCGTTCCGTGCTGTTCATCACCCACAGCATCGAGGAGGCCCTGCTCCTCTCCAGCCGCATCTGCGTCTTCTCCGGACGTCCAGGCTCCGTCCTGCACACCGTCGATGTCCCTTTCCCGCGTCCGCGCCGCGAGGAAATCACCGACTCGCCCGAATTCCTGCAGCTTAAGCGCAAGCTGTCGCAGTGGATGCGCGAGGAGCAGGCGAAGGCGGCGAAGTAATTCTACGGGGTCAGCCTGCGGCTGACGCTGTTTGAAGCGCAGCCAGCTACGATAAATAGGCCCGTCCACCCAATGATTTAGGGTGACGGGCTTATTTGGTGCGTTCCGCGAGGGAGAAGGAGTTTAGCAGGAAACAACTCTAGCTTCATTCTGCGCGGAAGCAGGGCTGCGAGGGCCGAGCCTCGCTCGAACAACGGCAGAATTGCCGTTGCTGAGCCCGCGAGGGCCGAGCCTCGCTCGAACAACGGCAGAATTGCCGTTGCTGAGCCCGCGAGGGCCGAGCCTCGCTCGAACAACGGCAGAATTGCCATTGCTGAGCCCGCGAGGGCCGAGCCTCGCTCGAACAACGGCAGAATTGCCGTTGCTGAGCCCGGGACGGCCGAGTCTCGCTCGAACAACGGCAGAATTGCCGTTGCTGAGCCCGCGAGGGCCGAGTCTCGCTCGAACAACGGCAGAATTGCCGTTGCTGAGCCCGGGACGGCCGAGTCTCGCTCGAACAACGGCAGAATTGCCGTTGCTGAGCCCGCGAGGGCCGAGTCTCGCTCGAACAACGGCAGAATTGCCGTTGCTGGAGCCGGGACGATTATTAGTGGGAAGTAGTTCACCTGTCCCTGCCACTCCCCCTAAATCCAGCCCTTCTCCTCCGCCAGCCGCACGGCTTCGATGCGGCTCTTCACTTCCAGCTTGTTCAGGATTTCCGAGATGTAATTGCGGACGGTGCCATAGGAGAGATGCAAGGTGCCGGCGATCTCCCCCGCGCTCTGGCCTGCGCCGGCCAGCTTCAGAATCTCCTGCTCCCGGGCAGACAGCGGATTCTCCTCGCGCAAGCTGCCAAAAACCAGCTCGGGCGACACCTCGCGGTGGCCGTCCATAACCCGGCGGATGGCATCCGCCAGCTTGTCCACCGGCTCGTCCTTCAGCAGATACCCCTGAATCCCCGCCTGGACTCCACGCTCGAAATAACCCGGGCGGGCAAAGGTGGTCAGGATAATGATTTTGGTGGCGTAGCCTTTGGTCTTCAGGATCTCAGCCACCTCCAGCCCGCTTTTATACGGCATCTCTATGTCCATCAGGCATACATCCGGCTTTAGCCGTTCAATAACAGCAAGCGCTTCCGCCCCGTCCCCGGCTTCCCCGGCTACCTCTATATCCTCCTCCAGATCCAGCAGCGAAGCCATAGCTCCACGCAGCAGACGCTGATCTTCGGCGATCACGATGCGTATCATAGGGCCTCTCCCTCCTTTCTTTCCTTCACTACCCGGGGAATCACAACGTTCAGAACCGTTCCCCGCGTTTCCCCTGAGTCCAGCGTTAGAGAGCCGTCGATCAGCGACAGCCGCTCAGCCATACCCTTCATCCCGTTGCCTTCACTTCGTCCGTGGTTTTCCTTGTCGCGCTGCTGCAGACCGACTCCGTTATCCCTGATCGACAGCCGCACTTCTCCCTCCGTCAGGGCAATGGCAATGGAGCATCTGTCAGCTTCGCTGTGCTTCACAATATTCGTCACCGCCTCTTTGATGCAGAGGCTCAGAATATTCTGCGTCAGGTCGGATACTCCCTCCAGATCAGCAGCACCTTCAAGCTCCAGGGCAATCTCTGCGGTTCGCAGCATCTCTCTGGCCTCGGCCAGCTCCTCTGCCACAGTGACAGCGCGCATTTCCGACACCAGCTCCCGCATCTGGCGCAGCGCCGCACGCGACGTCCGCTGAATCTCCCTGGCTTCGGCCTGTGCGCGCTGGACATCCTTGGCTGCAAGCCTTTCGACCAGTTGGCTCTTGAGCGTAATCAATGACAGCGTATGCCCCAGCGTATCGTGCAGGTCCCGGGCAATCCGCATCCGCTCATCGCGTTTGACCAGCTCCTTAATGACCTCATTCGCCTGATCCAGCTCCTTTTCCAGCATTTTACTGCGGTTCAAAGAGCGCATGCCAAACGGAAAGACCAGCATAAATAACAGGAAAGGGACCAAGAACCCCAGATCGTTAACCCCCATGCGCGCAATCCCCGGGAGAAGCGGGATGAACACCATAACTACAAAAGCGGCGTAAACCAATTTAAAATGCTTCTTCCCGGTATAGCTGACGAAATTGGAGGTGTAGAAGCCGAGATAGACATTAAAGGGAGTGTAAAATAAACTCAGAACAATAATAATCAGCATCTGCACAGCCAGCCACAGAAAGAAAGCTTTGCCGCTCACCCAGTACAACTGGCGGTATGTCACGGCGAACAGGGCCAGCAGGGCTGCACCGAGCAGCAGCTTGATGCCTTTTTCCCCTTGCAGATTGAGAATCGGGAACACTAAGTAGATCAGCCACACATAAGGAAAGAAGCCTAATCTTTGCGGAAATAACCGGAACTGCCTGCGTGCCATACCTCATTACACCGCTCTCTGTTTTTTTCGGATATAGACCGATAGTATCACAAACACTGCCAAATATCCGAGCAAAATCAAGACGCTGCTCCACTGCGGGTGACCTCCGCTCACAATCTCCCAGGCTCCGTCCCCATAGTTGTAGGAAGGCAGCCAGCGGCCGATCTCCTGCATCAATTTCGGCAGAATCTCCAGCGGCATCCACATGCCTCCGGCAACGGCCAGCCCCATATAGAGGATATTGCTGACACCGCTCGCCGTATCAACCCGCTTCATGAAGCCGATCAGTGTACCAAGGGCCAGGAACGGCAGAGAACCCGCCAGAATCCACAGCCCGCTAAGCGTCCATTGTCCGAAACTCAGCGACACCCCGTTCATCAGGTAACCCGCAACAAAAATGCAGATTACCGAAAATAGGTGCATGATGCTCTGGCCGAACATTTTACCCGCAAAATAGACAGACGAAGGCAGCGGAGTGATACGGATGAACGTGTTCCAGCCTTGGGTTCTTTCCTGCACCAGCCGGATGCCGAGGGTCATAATGGCGGAGCCCATCACGCTGAAGGTGGCCATGGACATCAGATAATGCGCCTGCCAATTCGAAGGGTTATCCGAACCTGTGTTCACGACTTTGGTGAAGATGAAATAGAACATGATCGGCATCAGCAAAGACCATAATACATAATAAGGGTTGCGAATAACTCTCAGCATCTCCGCTTTGCACTGCATGGCAATCAGTCTCATCGGATCAGCGCCTCCTCTGGGTTCAAGGTTAACTGCTCGAAGGCCTCATCCAGGCTTCCATGATCAATACGGACATCCTTCACAGCAAGTCCAAGCTCACCTGTAAAAATAGCTCGAAGCACCTCGTCCGTGCTGTCTGTCGTCACATGGATGCGGCCGTCCTTGGTATAGCAGCCCTCAACGGGAGGCAGCTTCAGCAGTTGTCTGATCAGCACCGCCTCATCTCCTGCTGGCAAAAAGGACAACGACTGCTTAACCATCCTCGCCTTGATTTCACCCGGACTGCCGTCCGCCACCAGCTTCCCTTGGCTGAACAGCAGAATCCGGTCGGCAATATCCTCGGCCTCCTGCAGGTAATGGGTTGTGAACAGGATGGTTTTGCCCTGCTTCGCCAGCCCCCGCACCGTATCCCAGAAGCGTCTCCGGGCAATCGTATCCAGACCCACCGTCGGCTCATCCAGGAACAGTAACTGCGGATTTCCCGCCAGTGCCAGTGCGAACGCAAGACTGCGCTTCTGGCCGCCAGAGAGCTTCTCCGCATACCGGTTCAGATCCGCCGGAGCCAGCCCCGTTATATGCATCAGATCATCCATATCCGCCCGCTGCGGATAATAGCTGCGGATCAGCGCGATGATCTCCCGGACCTTCAGCCGGTCCATTACGCTTACCTCCTGCAGCATGGCCCCGATACGCTCCCGGACCTTACTGTCCTGGGGCGGAAGCCCGAATACCTTCACTGTTCCTTCGGAGGGCTCAAGCAGCCCCAGCAGCATGGACAGCATGGTTGTTTTACCCGCCCCGTTCGGTCCCAGAATTGCTGTTATTGAACCTTCACCGAGAGTAAAGCTGATGCCGCTGACCGCCTTTTTGTGATGAAAGCTTTTGCTGACCCCATTCATTTCTACCACATGATCCATGCCTGATTCCCCCTGGCTCCGTATGTCTTGCTATACCTTTATGGTATAGGAGAAGGGGGAATGACATCAGTATGGACTGTCATTTTTTTCGGGTGACAACTGTCACCCGTTCATTTCATTGCTGCATGAACCCTTTTTGCAGCAGAAATTCCTTCATATGCAGCCGGTCCGGCTTGGCAAGGCGTCCCGCCATCATCTCCGACCAAGGTGTATCCTTCTGCCCGCCGGTCCGCTCGCGCATGTAGTCCCGCGTGATCTCATCATAGACTTTTACTTGCTCCACAGTGGTCTCTGCCTGATAGCTGTTATGATGAAGTACAGCCTCTAGCGGCAAGCGCGGACGCAAGCCGGACGCCCCGGCGGGATAGCCAAGGCACATGCCAAATACCGGATAGACCAGCTCCGGCAGTCCCAGCAGCCCGGACACTTCGGCAATATGATTGCGGATGCCGCCGATATAGACGATGCCAAGACCAAGCGATTCCGCTGCAACCGCCGCATTCTGTGCGGCAAGCGCCACATCGACGGTAGCCACGATCAGGTTCTCGGTGGTGTCCTCGTATGATTCCGCGCCTTGCAGGTGCGGAGCGCTGCTCTCGCGCAGACGGTACAGATCGGCACACCAGACCAGGAATACCGGGCACTGTACAATATAGGCCTGATTGCCGGACAGTGCAGACAGCTTCGCCTTGAGCGCCGGATCAGTAACCGCAATGACCGTATAGGCCTGGACACTGCTTGAGGTGGAGGCCATCTGTCCTGCTTCGATAATCGCGGCAAGCTGCCCGTCACTCACCGGCTTGTCCAGATACTGACGCACGGAGACATGCCGGTTCAGTAATTCAAGTGTTTCGTTAGTTGGTTTCATGATTTTTCGCCTCTTTTTTTTTCGTTTATGTTCGTTACTCTCTCCATTTTACCATCCGCTCCCGCGCTTCACCTCCTGGATAATGGCCTGAACGCCTGCGTCAATCTGATCCAGCCGGGCGCGTGAAATGCTGACCCGCAGAAATTTCTCCCGGTTCAGCGACCCGGACATATAGAATCCTTTGCCTGATACGACGTTGATCTTTCTCTCCGCAAGCCGCTTGACCACACGCTCCAGATTTACGGTCTCCGGCAGCTTCAACTGCATGTAGATCCCGGAGCTGTCGGAAGATGCCTCTATTACACCCTCCGTATTGTGCCGCTGGAGTGCGTCATACATGGCGCGGATTCTTTCGATGTACAGCGCTTGTATCTTGTGCTTGTGATGCTCATACATGCCATTCTTGATGTACACCTCAAGGGCGGCTTGGGACAATAACGAATTGTCCGAGTTCCCGTTATGCGTGCGGAAGGTGTCAAACAGATGCTCCGGCACCACAACCGCGCCCAGCCTGAGACCGGGAAAAATGATTTTGGAAAAGCTTTTCAAATAAATGACGTGTGCGGTCTGGTCATACGCATAAATAGGATCATAACGCCGCTCGGAACCAAGGTCCGCCATATAATCATCCTCAACAACGTACACATCGTATTTGCCGGCCAGCCGGGCAATGGCTTTTCGCTCATCGGCACTCAAGGTGGTTCCGAGCGGATTATGATACCTGGGCATGGTATAAAAGTATTTGATCCCGCCGTCCCTGAACCTCATCTCCAGCTCCCGCAGATCCATACCGGACGTGGAACGGGTAATGCCGCTCACCGGTACCCCCTCCGCCTCCAGATACCGCAGATACAGATCATATCCGGGCTGTTCGACAAGAATCTCTGTCCCGCCGTTGGGAAACGGCATCTTGGCCAGAACCTCCAGCGCTTTTGAGATACCCGAAGTGATGATGACCTGCTCCATCTTGGCAAACACCTGATATTCCGCCAGATGAGACACCAGCGTGTGGCGCAGTGAGCCCAGTCCCAGCGCATCGCCATAAGTGAACAGGTGGTACTTGTGCCAGTCAATTGCTTTGTTGAGACAATGCTGGAAATCCAAATACGGGAACACATTCAGATCGGGCGAGGCCGAGGCAAAATCAATCGTCTCCCCGCCCCCGGCAGGCACGGCATCCTCAGACCTTTCAACCATGTAATACCCGCTCTGCGGAATGGAGTAGATCACATGCTGCCGCTCCAGCTCCCCGTACGCCCGCAAAACAGTGCTAATGCTGCACCCGTAGAATTCTGCGGCACTGCGTACGGAAGGGAGCTTTTGCCCCGGGCTGTACCGTCCCTCCCTGATCTGGTTCTCCATACTGGCCAAGACCGAATGATATTTTTTCATGACGCGCCTCCTGAATGGCCTTCATACACGAGCTGTAAGCTTATATTATCACTATTGTTCTTCGTTTATTATATAGGAACGGGCTAACTGTATCGGTACAGTAACAGGAAAACAGTATTGTTCATGTTTGTATTTCCCTTTAATTTTAAATAACAGGCAAGACGTTTACACGATCTGTCATGTTCACGAAAGGGAGATGCACTATGCAGCAAAAAGGACTCAAGCTGGCCTATACATTTGCCGTGCTTAACGCAGTCATTATCGGATTCTCATTCTTATTCACCAAAGTAGCGCTCAGCCATGCCGGGCCGCTCGATACGTTAACCTACCGCTTCGCCGCCTCGTTTGCAGCGATGTCGGTTCCCGTTGCTTTCGGCTGGGTCAAAATATCCTACCGCGGCAAGCCGATCGGCAAAGCGCTGCTGCTGGCAACCATGTACCCGCTCGGATTCTTCACGCTCCAGGTCTTCGGACTCCAGCACGCCACCTCTGCCGAGGGAGGGATTCTTTATGCTTTTACCCCGGTAGTAACAATGATTATCGCCTCTATCTTCTTGAAGGAGACCACGACTCTCATGCAGAAGCTGTGTATCTTCCTGTCTGTATTCGGCGTTGTGTTCATCTTCATCATGAAAGGCAGCAGCATTAACCTGTCCAATATGACCGGGATCATCCTGCTGTTCCTGACCTGCGTCGCTTTTGGCGGATACAGTGTGCTGGCCCGTTCGCTCTCCAAGCAGTTCAGCCCCGCTGAAATCAGCTACCTGATGATGGCGATCGGCTTCGCCACCTTCCTGTTGATTTCGCTAACCGGACATGCGGGTAGCGGAACACTCGGTGAATTCTTCAAACCGCTCGGCAGCGGCACCTTTATCCTGTCTACCCTATACTTGGGTATAGCAGCTTCGCTGATCACCACCTTAACGTCAATTTATATTTTGTCCAAAATCGAAGCGTCCCTCATGAGTGTGTTCTCCAACCTCGCCACTATCGTCTCCATTGCAGCCGGGGCGGTTTTTCTCGGGGAAAAGATTACCGTGTACCACTGGATCGGGTCAGCCCTCATTATAGCCGGGGTGATTGGCACGAACCGCCTGGGGCGCAAAAAATCCGCAGCCCTGCCCAATGCCAAGCTGCCGGTGCCGGAAGCAGGTAACTCTTGATCCGGTGTTTCCACGGAGCAGGAGTCAGATGTACGAAGAGACGGGCGGCAGTGGCTTTTACAGTGGAGGGATATCCTAATCCCTCGCCCACTCTTCTGCTGTATTTTCTGCAGTAGAATTGCTTGCAATCACTGGGATTCTCAGATCTGTTGCACTTTCTACACTCAAAAAGAACAAAATGACCCATTCGCTGCATCTTATCGGAAATCTGTTGTACGCAATACAGCAGATTGAATTCTCGGACAGAAATTGCTGAGATCTGCTGTATGAAGTGCAGTAGATTGCCCCTGCGTCGACGTTGGATGAAAATCTGAATCTTCATACATCCCACACATCCATAACAAAAGTTACCTTAACAAAAATAAGGCCGCCGATGCTTAACGCTCGGCGGCCTTATTATCTGCCACAGGATGGGGCGCTACGTCTGGCGCCTTCCTCCTGTGGGGAACTATATTTACAGCTTCACCCGCTGCAATCGCAGCGCGTTCAGGACAACCGATACGGAGCTGAACGCCATCGCTGCACCAGCGAGCCAAGGGGCGAGGAAGCCCAGCGCCGCAATCGGGATGCCGATGGTGTTGTACGCAAGCGCCCAGAACATGTTCTGCTTGATATTGACCATTGTTCTGCGGCTCATCTTGATCGCATCCGGGATGCTCATCAAGTCGCCGCGCATAAGCGTAATATCCGCCGCTTCCATCGCCACATCAGTCCCGGTGCCGATGGCCATTCCGGTGTCGGCCGTTGCCAGAGCGGGCGCGTCGTTGATGCCGTCCCCAACCATTGCCACCTTGACTCCGCCGCTCTGCAGTCTGCGGATTTCGGCAGCCTTGCCTTCCGGCAGTACCTCGGCCAGCACCGTGCGGATGCCGGCCTGCTCGGCGATTGCCTGGGCCGTGATCTTGTTGTCCCCGGTAATCATAACGACGTCAATGCCCATAGCGTGCAATCTTGCCACCGCTGCGCGGGAGGTTTCCTTAATCGTATCGGCCACTGCCACAATCCCGGCGATAATGCCGTCTACGGACACCAGCATCGCCGTCTTACCCTCCTGCTCCAGCTTCATCATGAGCGGAGCCCAAGGCCCCGGCTCCATGCCGTTTTCTTCCATCATCCGCCGGGTCCCCACACTTACGTCCACGCCGTCAACAACGGCGGAGATCCCGCGTCCCGGCACAGCCTGGAACTGCCCGGCGGCGGGCAGCGCAAGGCCTCTGGCCTCGGCCCCGGCCACAATGGCATCAGCAAGCGGATGCTCCGAAAGCTTCTCTGCGGCGGCGGTGATCGCCAGCAAACGGTTCTCCGCGATTTCTCTGCCATGCGCGGCGATTCCGGTGGTGGTAACAATATCCGTCAACACCGGCTTGCCGCTTGTAACGGTACCGGTCTTATCCACCACCACCACCTTGATGCCCTGAGCGGCCTCCAGATGCTCGCCGCCCTTGAACAGAATGCCGAACTCGGCGGCACGGCCTGATCCGGCCATAATGGATGTCGGTGTAGCCAAGCCCAGCGCACAAGGGCAGGCAATGACCAGTACGGCAATGGCCTTCTCCAGTGCATCGGAGAACTGGCCGGGTGCTGCCCAGAAATACCATATAACAAAGGTTAACGCTGCAATCCCGACAACAATCGGTACAAAGATGCCGGAAATCACATCGGCGATCCGCTGAATCGGCGCTTTCGAGCCCTGCGCTTCTTCAACGACTCTTATAATCTGGGCAAGCGCAGTATCGCGGCCTACCTTGCGGGCCTTGATCCGCAGCATACCGTTCTTGTTCAGCGTTGCCCCGATAACGGAGTCTCCCGGCTTCTTCTCCACCGGAATGCTCTCGCCGGTCAGCATGGATTCATCCACCGAGGACAGCCCCTCAATAACCTCGCCGTCTACAGGCACTTTTGTTCCCGGCTTCACCAGCACGATATCTCCCGGAATCACTTCCTCTACCGGAATGCTGAGTTCAGCACCGTCACGTACGACCAGCGCAGTCTTGGCCTGAAGACCCATCAGGCTGCGGATGGCATCAGAGGAGCGGCCTTTAGCCAGCGCCTCGAACCATTTACCTACCAGAATCAAGGTAATCAGAATTGCACTGGTCTCGTAATACATATCCACGGTATGGCTCATCCCCATCCGCAAGGAATCAATCGTCAGGTATAGACTGTAGAAATAAGCCGCTGAGGTGCCCAGCACCACCAGCACATCCATATTCGCGCTGCCGTTCTTCAGCGCTTTATAGGCGCTGACATAGAATTGCCAGCCGATAATGAACTGCACCGGAGTTGCCAGCACAAGCTGGAACCAGGGATTCATGAACAGCTCCGGTGTCCAGATCCAGTCAGTGAAGGAGAAATGTCCCGCCATTGCCCAGAGCAGCGGGAACGAGAGAATCGCAGACGCAATCCATTTATTCTGCTTGCGCACAATCTCCTGCCCGCGCTGGTCCGCCTGTTCCTTGCGGTCCTGCTTCAGCGTTGCCTTGTAGCCAATGCTGCTTACCTTATCCATGATCTCGGTTACGCTAACGTTGCCCGGGGCGTATTCCACATGCGCTGTCTCCAGCGCCAGGTTGACATTCACTGCCGCAATGCCTTGCATGCGCCCCAGCGCCTTCTCGATCCGCGCCGAGCAGGCCGCACAGGTCATGCCGGAAATATCAAAATCAGCCGATTCCTTGAGCGTATCATAGCCAAGCGAGCGGATCTTTTCTTCAATTTGTGCTACCCCCGCCACTGCGGGATCAAAGCCGACCGTCGCTTGCTCCAACGCCAGGTTAACGTTCGCCCGTGATACCCCATCCATCCGGGACAGCCCCTTCTCGATCCGCGCTGCACATGCAGAGCAGGTCATGCCCGTAATCTGCAGCGTGGCCTGCTGCAAGGCTGGTTCTGCTGTCTTTTCCACGTTATTTGCACCTCCATACCCCCAAGGGGTATAGTTATTTGTAAAAGAAAAGGCATTGGCGCCCCTGGAATCCCAAGGATTCCCCGCTCCAAGCCTTAATATGCCGCTGCCGCTGCTTAGACTACGTCGTAGCCCTGATCCTCAATTGCTTCTTTAATCACATTCAGGCTCACTTTGTTCTCGTCATACTCAACCGCCACAGTCTTCGCCGACAAATCCACCTTCGCAGCAGCACCTACACCGCTCACTGCTTTCTCTACAGCACTTACACAGTGGCCGCAAGACATTCCTTCAACATTCAATGTTACGTTAGACATTTGAATAACCTCCCCAAAGTATTGTGGGCGATACTTCCAGTCTGTACTTCGTACAAAATTCGCTTCGGAAGCATCCACCTGGTTTTGTTGATATAGATTTCCCAACCTTATTTCATCAGCTTGTTGACCGTAACCAGCAGCTCGTCGATAACCTCATGCTCTCCGGCTTCGATCCGCTCGATAATACAGCTCTTCATGTGTCCTTCAAGCAGCAGCTTGCCGACACCGTTCAGCGCCGCCTGGACCGCCGCGAGCTGGTTAAGCACATCATCGCAGTAGGTATCGCGTTCGATCATGCCCTTGATCCCGCGAATCTGCCCTTCGATCCGGTTAAGCCGGGTAGTCAGTCCACTCTTGAACTCCGCTGAATGATGGCTTTTGCGTACGCCTGGAGCAGAAGAATGACAATCTTCACCGCAGGAATGCTCTGCATGCTCCTTCTCATTAATAGACACAGGAATCAGCCTCCTTACCCTCAATATAATATACCCCCCACGGGTATGTCAAGCCTTTTTCCAATTCGGTTCCCTCCGCTGAGAAGCTCTTAATTTTGTCATGAATTAGCAGGAATTCTCCTCCATAAAGCGAATTTATAGCCTTTAGCCCATAATAATTTCCTGAAAGGAGGGGCAACGATGCCCAATGGGATGGCCCGCAGCTTGCAACGAAACAGGAGCCATTTGTACTCCTTTATCATATGCCTGATTGGACTAGGCTTGTTTGTTTTTTATGATGCAAAGCCGCCTTTACACTTTTCACCCTCCACTTGGGGCTGGATAACTGCTATGTCGGGAGCGGCAGTGATTCTGACGATCTTCACCTTCCAGCTTCCTCCGCAGGGCAACGGACTCTCACTGGACTCCGCTGTGTACTTGGCCTGTATTTTTATCTTTGGCCTGCCGTTTACGCTTACAGTTCTGCTGCTGTGCTCCCTCATCCTTCTGTTTGTGGAATGGAGAGCGACAGTTTGGTGGAAGCAGATTACTAATTTTTCCATGTACTGTATTATGATTGTTTGCGCCTCGGATATCTTTACAGCGTTTGGTGGAGTGCAGGGACCGCTTCTAAGCAGCCATGTAACGGCTTATCTGGGCGCGATGGTGGTTTATTTTATCCTAAATACGCTTCTCATCGGCTACTATTATTATCTTATTTACCATCAAAATCTGTACGACACGCTAAAGGGCATGCTGACCGACACTATTCTGGCCTATTTGTGCACCCTCGTGTTATCCCTGGTACTTACGGTTCTGCTCTACCACAACCGGCTGCTCGGACTCGGAATGTTTCTGTGCCTCAGCGTAATGATCTCCTATTCCTTCAAAAGATTGTTCAGCATGTACCGCGATATCGAGGAACGGGCGAACCGGGACCAGCGGACGGGATTGTTCAATCACAGCTATTTCGAGGATCGGCTGGAGGAGGCGATGCGTTGCTCGAAGGCCAGCGGCACCGCGCTCTCTCTGGCTATGATTGATATTGATGATTTCAAAAAATACAATGATCATTTCGGCCATCTGAGGGGCGACGGATTGATTGTTTTTTTGGCGGAGCTGCTGAAGAAGGCCACGGAGGGCACAGACATCATTGTTTCCCGTTATGGCGGGGAGGAATTCACGCTGCTGATGCCGGGCTATGATCCCGCTGCCTCCAAGCAATTTGTCGAGCGCTTGCGCAAAACACTGAACAACTCCCCATTTGAAGGCACCGAAATTTTTCCACAGGGCTGTCTGGCGTTCTCTGCGGGCATTGCCGGGTATCAGCCGGATGTCCATTTCAAGTCAGAGCTTGTCGAGCATGCCGACCAGGCGCTGTACTATGCTAAGAAACAGGGCAAAAACCTGGTCCATATCTACGGCAACCAATCGCTTCTGGAGCAGGACATTGATTTCAGCCAGGATGTACGCGATATTGAACAGCAGCTCAACCTGTTCATGTACAAGGACTTGGAGACCTTCAAGCATTCCAAACGCGTCTTCCGCTACGCCCTGGATATCAGCGAGCTGCTGAAGCTGGACACGCTCTCCAAACGGCAGTTCACACTGGGCGCGCTGATTCATGATATCGGCAAGCTGGAGATTCCCTGGGGCATTCTGAACAAAAAAGACAAGCTTGCCCCGGAGGAATGGGAAATGGTCAAATGGCATGTCACCTGGGGCAAGGAAATGGCGCTGACCAACGACAGGTTCAAGGATCTGGCCCCTTACATTGAGCTGCATCATGAGCGATATGACGGCAAAGGGTATCCCTACGGCTTCAAGGGAGAAGAGATTCCCAGGCTGTGCCGGATGCTGACCATTATCGACTCCTTCGACGCCATGACGACTGAGAGGCCGTACCAGCGGACCAAATCCTTCGAAGAGGCCATTATTGAGCTCCGCTCCTGCGCCGGAAGCCAGTTCGACCCCGGGCTGACTGAGCTGTTCATCCAGTATATTGAGGCCAGAGAGGTCTGCAAAAGCGGCGCCGCCGCACAAACCAATGTATCCTCCTGAACATCTGCCGTTCTTGTAACAAGAGCGGCAGATGTTTTTTGTGTTCCTCCGGATGCTGGAGCAAGACCGTGAAAATTTTTTCAGAAATTTTACAAAGAAGACCTTGATACCCTATTCAAATTTGAATATAATGAGGCTCACGAAACTTTTTTCAAAGGAGTCTGCGAAGCATGCATAGTAAAGAAAGCAATCTAAAGCTCGTAGTTGTCGGCCTGCTGCTTGGTATACTCATGTCCGCTATGGACAATACCATTGTAGCCGCGGCTATGGGTACCATCGTTTCCGACCTTGGCGGACTCGATAAAATCGTCTGGGTGACCTCGGCCTACATGGTCATGGTTATGGCGGGAACGCCAATCTTCGGCAAGCTGTCCGATATGTACGGGCGGAAGCGGTTTTTCATCTTTGGCCTGATTGTGTTCCTGGCCGGCTCCGCCCTCTGCGGAACTTCGACCACCATTACCCAGCTCGCCATTTACCGGGCGATTCAAGGGATAGGCGGCGGTGCGCTGATGCCAATCGCCTTCACCATTGTGTTCGATATTTATCCGCCGGAAAAAAGAGGCAAGCTGACCGGACTGTTCGGCGCGGTCTTCGGCATTTCCAGCGTGCTCGGCCCTCTGCTCGGCGCTTATATTACGGATTATGCCGGCTGGCAATGGGTGTTCTATATCAACCTGCCGATTGGCGTGGTCGCTTTTATCCTCATCATGATGTTCTACAAGGAATCCGTTACCCATTCCAAACAGCGCATTGACTGGGGCGGAGCTTTCACCCTCGTGGGAGCAATTATCTGCCTGATGTTCGCACTGGAGCTGGGCGGCAACCAATATGCGTGGGATTCGGCGGTGATTCTCGGTCTGTTCGGCGGTTTTGCCGTATTGCTGGTGGCCTTTCTCTTAATTGAGCGGGTTGCGCCGGAGGCGGTCATCTCCTTCAGTATGTTCCGCAAAAGATTGTTCGCCACAAGCAGTCTGCTCGCTTTCTTCTACGGCTCGGCCTTTATCGTAGCAACGGTATACATCCCGATCTATGTACAGGGGGTATTCGGCGGCTCGGCGACCAACTCGGGGCTGATCCTGATGCCGATGATGATCGGCTCGGTTATCGGCAGCCAGGCCGGAGGACTGCTGACCACCAAAACCAGCTTCCGCAATATCATGCTCTTGTCCGCTGTCTTTTTTGTGGCAGGTGTGTTCTCATTAAGCACATTATCTCCAGATACCTCCCGGCTGATGCTTAATGTCTTTATGGCGCTGACCGGGTTCGGCGTAGGCTTCTCTTTCTCGGTGCTCAGCATGTCTTCCATTCATAATTTCGAGATGCGCCAGCGCGGTTCGGCCACTTCGACCAGCACCTTCATGCGCTCACTCGGCATGACGCTGGGCATTACCATCTTCGGGATTATTCAGCGCAACAGCTTCACGAATCAGCTCAGCGATGCCTTCGGAAGCAATGCGGACACCTCGGCGTTCGGAAATCCGCGCGCAGCCCTGACCCCGGAAGCCAGAGCGCAGATTCCCGCTCCGGTGCTGGAAAAGATCACAAACGCCTTGTCCGGCTCCGTTGCCCATACCTTTTTGTGGGCGCTGGTTCCGGCCGTGCTGGCCTTTGTTTTTGTCCTGCTGATGCCGGGTGACCGCTTGACGATTCACCGCAAAGCACCTCAGCAGGCCGGCCGGCAGGAGTAATCCGGCCATGTCGATGAAGCTGTTAATTCTCGGCCTGCTGCTGGAGCGGAACATGCACCCCTATGAGATCAACCTTGTCATGAAGGAACGGATGATGGACCAGATCATGAAGCTGCAGACGGGTTCACTCTATTATGCGGTGGATAAGCTTGCTCTGGACGGTCATATTGAGGCTGTCGAGGTTATCCGCAGCAGCGACCGCCCCGATAAAACCATCTACCGCATTACGGATAAAGGCAAGGCGCTATTCGAGCAGCTAATTATGCAGCAGATCAAAAACACCGATCTTGTCTACCAGCCGCTCTACACAGCGCTTTCGCTCGCCCGCCATATTGATCAGGGCAAGGTCGAGAGGCTGCTGGAGGAGCGCATCCGTGAAACCGAGCATCAGGTGAATTACGCTTATCAGGTGTACGAGGAGCACATTTCCATTGTCCCCCGCTCTGCGTTGCACCTGATGTACGGCAGATACGAGCATACCCTTACGGAGCTGAAGTGGCTGAAACGGCTCTACGAGGATGTATCCGCACGAAAGCTGAATGATGTCGGCACTCCGCTTGATTTATAGCACACGCTTAGAAGCGGCTGGGCTTTCCTTGAATGGGGCGTACGTGTCAGCGGGCAATATACAACTTTATATCAGGCTGGGCTGACCCTGAAGTGTTCGAATTAGAGCGGCCCTAAAAAGACCTCAAAATCCACTTAAAGTGGAGGATGAGGTCTTTTTTTTATTGCTAAATTCCTTTTTCAAAGTAGGGATTAACGCTCCAAAAAAATGACTTTTTGGACAGTCCATCATATTTATGTGAGAGTAAATCCGTGTTCCTGTGGCGATAAAAAATACCATGCAGGCTTCAGAAGATGTACAATATTTACTGAGCTGTCATTACTCTGTCATGGAGGGATATTAGTGTTGAAAACGCTGCCGCTGAACAAAAGAGGAATCCCCGCCAGCCGGATTGCCCTGGGATGCATGGGCCTTGGCGGAGGCTGGGACCACGAACCGATTACTGCCGAAAATGTGAAGCAGGGACACGAGGCGGTGGAAGCCGCGCTTGAAATCGGGATTAACTTTTTTGACCACGCCGATATTTATACCCGCGGGAAGGCCGAGAAGGTGTTCGGACACATTTTCAAAGACCGTCCGGGCCTGCGTGAAGAGATCATTCTTCAATCCAAATGCGGAATCCGGCTGATGGAGCCGGGCGACCTCTCCAATGTATTTGATTTCTCCAAGGAGCATATCCTGAGCAGCGTCGATGGAACCCTCTCGCGGCTCGGCACAGAGTACATTGATATTCTCCTGCTCCACCGTCCCGATCCGCTCATGGACCCCGAGGAAGTAGCCGGGGCGCTGCACCAGCTCAAGGCCGCAGGCAAGGTGCGCCATTTCGGGGTCTCCAATATGAGCGCGGCCCAGATCAAGCTGCTGCAGGCTTACTGCGATGAGCCGTTCATCGTCAATCAGTTGCACATGAGCCTGGCCAAGATCAGTTGGCTCGATGCTGTAATCAGCGTCAACCGCGAGCCCTGGAAGGAAATCACCTTCCCGGAGGGCACCATTGAGCACTGCCGCACAGAGAATATCCAGCTTCAGGCCTGGGGCCCGCTGGCCCAAGGAATATTCAGCGGACGCTCCCTGGAAGGGCAGCCGGACAATATCGTGAACACAGCGGCCATGGTCAAGACGCTGGCCGAGGAGAAGAGCACCACCCCTGAAGCGATTGTGCTCGCCTGGCTCATGACTCACCCGGCTGCAATCCAGCCGGTTATCGGTACAGTCAACCCGCAGCGGATCGCCGCCTGCAAGGATGCGGACAAGCTGGAGCTGTCCCGCAAGGAATGGTACGACCTGTACGTCAGCTCGCGCGGCGGGAAGCTGCCTTGAGCTTTGTGGAGGCTGCCCCCTTGGTATGGGGCGGCCTCCTTTGTTTCGGCAACGGCATTTCTGCCGTTGCTGGCTGGCCTGCGGCCGCGTAGGGCGTGAATAACTGCATTCCTGCCGTTATTCCAGCACCCACGGACGCTCACGACCGATTTAACGGCATTTCTGCCGCTATTCCAGCACCCACGGACGCTCACGGCCGATTTAACGGCATTTCTACCGTTATTCTACCATTTTCGTCCTATCACGCCCAATTTTACGGCATTTTTGCCGTTATTCTCCCACTCTCGGATGGCGTAAAGTAAGTTGTGTACCAAGATTTGGAGCCTAGTCAGGCAACAAAAAAGTAGGGTATCCTCGGGATTGCGAAACCACCAAGGAGGAACCCTACTCGATGACTATTTTACCCGAAAACCAGCTGAATAATCTATTTGAAAATCTTGTCACTCAATTTGTGAAAAACAACATGGAATCCATTATGCGCGCCGAAATCCAGGCGTTTATGTCCAGCGATGAAGCGGGTACGCGCAATAGCCGCAACGGATACTACACGCGAAACCTGCACACGAAATACGGAAACCTGGAGGATCTGGAGGTCCCCCGCGACCGCCAGGGTCTCTTCCAAACTCAGATGTTTGAGCCGTACCAACGTCGGGACGGGTGGCTCGAGGAGGCGGTAATCCAGATGTACAAAAGCGGTATGGGTACGCGGGACGTCGCCCGGTTCATTGAAAGCATGTTCGGCAGCCATTACTCTCCTACGACTGTCAGCAACATTACCGCTACCGTCCTTGACGATATCCACCAGTGGCAGAAACGGACGCTAAGCAAGCGCTACTCTGTGATCTATCTGGACGGACTGTACGTGAAGCTCAAACGCGGCACCGTTTGTGGCGAAGTGGTCTATTTTGCGATGGGCATCGACGAAGAGGGACAACGTCAAATCCTCGGGTTCTACGTCGGCGGTCAAGAGAGTTCGAACGGCTGGCGGGAGGTCCTTAAAGACCTGTACAACCGTGGAGCTCAGGAAGTACTGTTGGGTGTGTTTGACGGGCTTCCCGGACTGGATGCGGCCTTTAAAGAAACGTACCCGCAGGCGGATGTGCAGCATTGTGTCGTGCACAAAGTGCGAGCCACATTCCCAAAAATCCGAATCGAGCACAAAACCGATGTGATTGAAGCGCTGAAGACAGTGTATACCGCACCGGATGAGGAAGTGGCCCGGGCTACTTTTGATACGGTCAAGGCCAAGTGGAACAAGCTGTATCCAAAGGAAATGAAGTCTTGGGAGGAACAGTTGTCAACACTCCTAACGTTCTACAAATATCCGGAATCCATTCGCAAAGCGATCTACACGTCGAACCCCATTGAGCGAATGAACAAGGAAATCCGTAAGCGCCTCAAACCCATGAACAGTTTGACGAATATGGATGCGGCCGAGAAAATCGTGTATCTAGAAATGCTAGACTACAATGAGCGTCAAACAGACCGGGTTGTCCCTGGCTTTGGTATGGATACTGTTAAAAAGAAGTTAAATGAGCTATTTGAAGCGCGCTACCCTTCTTTACCCACACCCGGAGAGGAATAGCTGATAAATCCTGTTTCTGGGGGGCGGGGTTCCCCCTCCCCCCAGAAACACCTATGCCCCAATCCGTAACCCAGGGGAAGTACTTCTACTCTTTTACACAAACTTCTTGACGCTACCCACTCTCGGCTCCTCACGCCCGATTTAACGGCATATCTTCCGTTATTCCAGCACACATGGCCGATCACGACCGATTTAACGGCATTTCTACCGTTATTCTTCCGTTTCCGTCCTCTCACGCCCAATTTAACGGCATTTCTGCCGTTATTTCACCCGCCCCCAGCCGCGTCTCCTCCTTACTCCTGCTATTCCACCTGGTACCACAGCCAGCACTACAGCTAGCACTACAGCTAGCACTACAGCCACCTCTTCAACATCACACCGATGTTCTTTATAAAGAACATTTTGTGTAATTTAGCGATATCGCCAGATAATGGCCGATAACCAATCATTTCCGTACATTATTGCGAACATTTAGACGAAATCAACATTTTCTTTTTGCCCGGCAGGCAGTGTATGATTTGCTTACGATATCGTTCTTAATAAAGAACGAATATAACGAATTATTAATTGGAAGCCATGAGAGGGGGCCCGCCTTTGTACCCCAGATCCGCCAAACGGCGTAAAAGAAAACATAGTAAAATCGGTCTGCGCATGCTGCAATCCGGTATGGCTGCATCCGTTCTTCTGCTCTATACCTCCGGCCAGGTCGGCAGCACCTACGGAGAGTTCACCACATCCCGGCAGCAGGATAGCACCATTGAGCTGTGCTCCGTATTCCCGGGCCAGATTGAGCAGTTGCTGTCGGCATTCGCCGGGCATATCCAGAAAATCATCGAACTCAAAGCTTCTCTTCGCAGCTACAGCACTACAGGAGATTACAGCGCTCCTTCGGGTACCCCTGAAATTTCAGCGGATGAGCTTGATCAGGCTGCGGCCCGCATTAACGGACAGATTTCCGCCGCGAATTCCGAAATGTCCCTATTAGACAATCAACTCAGCTTGAATAGCGGAGTCTGGCAGCAGCTTTTGCAGGAAGTAAGCAGCGCGGCGGCGATTCTGAACCAGCTTGGCGGGTACATGGTTAATCTCGAACCGAACTGCCTGGAAATCCGTGACTCGCAGGCTTTTGAGCAGCTTCAGCTAAGCGCCGGCTACAGCGGGATTTTGTCCGAATCACTGACGGGTGCTCTCAACGGAATCGTGAAATATCTCAGCTCCATTCGCCAAATCGGCAGCACACTGCCGGAGGGCAACCCCGACCGGATGCTGCTGCGCCAGGAGAGCTTCGGTTTTCCCGCTGAAGAGCCGATTATTTCCTTCGTAGCCAAGGCATATGATGCGGACTCCCAGGTATCTCCCGTATTGCAGGCCACTTATGAGCAACTGTATACGGATCTGACCGCCACCAAGAGCAGCCTGTCCTCCGCAGTGGGCAGCTTACAGAATCAGCTAACTCAAATCGCGGACGCCAAAGCCAAGCTGCAGGAAAAAGCCCTGGCCGAAGAAAAGAAACGTCTCGAGCTGGAAAAGAAAAAGCAGGAAGAAGCCGCCGAAGCGCTCAAGCAGAAGGAAGACAGCGACAAGGATGGCGGCGACAAAACAGTAGAGCCTCCTGAAGACAAGCAACCAGTGAAGGACAGAGATAAGGAGAAGCCGATCCCCACAGAGGAGGCCACTTCACCGGACCAGAGAGACGGCAAGCCTGCCGCTGAAACTCCGGGCCATGAAGTCATCCCGACAGCAACTCCCGGGGACAGTGTTCCAGAAGCGGGACCTGCGGCAACTCCAGGGAATAGCGCACCAGCAGCAGCACCCCCGACACCGACACCGTCACCGACACCGACATCAGCGTCCGCTCCAGATCAAGCTATTACTCCTAGTGTTGCTCCTGTTCCTACCCCAGATCCCGAATCCAGTAAAGGCGGCGAATAAACATGTCGATCAAAAAAATAATCAGCACCACCCTATCCACGCTGATGTTCCTGATTTTTCTGCTCCTGGTGGTTGCCGTAGTGATCTCTAAAGCCTCGGGCGGCGAGCCGGCCTTCTTCGGCTATCAGATCAAAACCGTCCTCTCCGGCTCTATGGAGCCGGGCATTCACACCGGTTCCATCGTAGCCATCAAGCCGGGCGGCGATATGACCCGTTTTCAGAAGGGGGACGTCATTACGTTCATTAATCAGGAGAACCTCCTGATCACCCACCGCATTGTGGATGCCACGACCAACAGCGCCACTGGCGAGGCTGCCTATACAACCAAGGGCGATAATAACGACGCAGCGGATTCAGGAACCGTCAGTTCGACCAATGTCGTCGGGCAATACACCGGAGTGACCGTTCCTTACGTGGGATATGCGATGAACTTCGCGGTGTCCAAGGCGGGCAGCGTGATGCTGATGATCATACCGGGATTGCTGCTGCTGCTCTACGCGCTTTTCACCTCCTGGAAGGCCGTTGCCGCACTGGAAAAGAAAAACGCCGAGAACGCAAGCGCCGGAGCCCCGGAAACTTTGCCCAAAGCGCTGCAATGACAGGTTGTCCTCTCCCGTTTACGAAACGCGGAGCACAATAGATAACGATTTTGCCTATTACAAAAAGAACATTGAGAGAGGGATGAACAAATGAACATCAAAAAAACACTGGGACTCGGCGTTGTCTCGGCAGCGCTTGGCCTGACCCTGGTCGGCGGGGGAACCTTCGCTTACTTCAGCGACACTGCATCAAGTTCTGCTTCTTTTAACAACGGAACTTTGAGCTTGACTTCTGATCCCGCTGTCATCGTCGATCTCAGCAATCTGAAGCCGGGAGATTTGATCACCAGAGATTTCAAGCTGAAAAATGACGGCTCGCTGGATATTCCCAAGGTATTGCTGAAGACCGCCTCCGTAGTGACGGATACGAACAACAACAACGGAAACCACAATCTCAAGGATGATATTATCGTTACCTTCCTGAATAACAACGACAAAAAACAGCCGGAAATCCTGGTCATCTCCCTGGCCGATCTGGAGAGCGAAACCCCCGATCTGGTCGCCAGAAAGATACTCGGCACGATCCTGGGCGGTGAGAAATCAGGAATTAAAGCGGGCACCGAGGATAAGCTGACTGTGCAATTCGCCTTCAAGGAAACCTTCCAGCCGCAGAACTATTACCAGGGCGACAAGCTGAAGCTCACCTGGAACTTCGAAGCCAGCCAAGGGGCCGGCGAGTTTAAATAAGCACACACACATTAAATAATCGAGGAGGATTCACATTATGGGGATTAAAAAAACATTGGGGTTCGGTATTGCGTCGGCGGCTTTGGGATTGTCTTTGATCGGGGGAGGCACCTTCGCTTATTTCAGCGACACTGCGCAGAGCACAGCAACCTTTGCTGCCGGCACGCTGGACCTGAACACCATTCCAACGGAGATCGTTAATCTCAGCAACCTCAAGCCCGGCGATATTGCGGTGCGCAACTTCACACTGCAGAACAGCGGAACACTGGATATCAAAGAGCTGAAGCTTGCCAGTGCATATACAGTAACCGATGCAGGAGTAAATAACGGTGCGCAGGATCTCGGGGATCATTTTAAAGTGAAGCTGCTCAAAGACACCTATGTCAGCGGCGATATTACCAATTATGTCCTCGGGGAAATTTCGCTTAAGGATTTGAAGAATACATCCAACTATGATTTGATCAGCACAGGCGCAATTCCTGGCGGCATCAGTGCCGGACAATCCAAGGTCTTCAAGGTAGCCTTCGTATTTGTCGACAACGGGCAGGATCAGAACGTGTTCCAGGGGGATAAATTGTCCCTCACCTGGACATTCAACGCCAAACAAGGCCCCGGTGAATTGAAATAAGCCCCATCTCGCGCAAAAAACGGCGTATCCTCCCTCATCGGGGCGGGGTATGCCGTTTTTCTTCCTGCTCACCGCTTTGCTGAAGCATTGATTTTTGTCCGTTATGCGAAAATTTGTTATACTGTTAACAAAAAAATGCGGAGGGGCGTTTAATCGTGCCGGATAATATGGGTAGCCGCATCCATCAACTCCGTCTGGAAAAAGGCTTGTCCTTATCCGAGCTGGCTGACAAGGCTGATGTGGCGAAATCATACTTAAGCAATGTTGAAAGAAATATTCAATCCAACCCCTCAATTCAATTCATTGAAAAAATCGCCGATGCGCTTCAGGTTTCTATCCATATTCTCCTCTATGGCGAGCCCGCAGATACGGAAGAGCCGCCCCTGGACGGCGAATGGTTCCGGCTCGTTCAGGAGGCTATGGCCTCAGGCATAAGCAAACGGGAATTCAAAGAGTTTCTGGATTATCAAAAATGGCGGCTGGAGCAGAAGGATCAATAGTTCGGGAAATATAAGGTTACAATATAGTGTGGAACTTATATTTTCTCATATTTGCAGAAAAGGACACAGCGCATTCCGCTGTGCCCTTTTCCGTATATATCCCTGCATCGAAAACGCCCTACATGACCTGCAATGCCTTCTCGCCCAATGCCTTCTCACTGAAAAACCGGCGGATTTCCTCCGCCCCGATGCCCGCCTTCCTGGCCGACATCAGCAAATGCACCCATTCTAAATCCAGATCACCCGTCAGCAGTTCTCCGTTATTCCCCTGGTTGGACTTTTCCAAGATATCTCCTCCTAGAATATTTGCGTCCCCAGGCAGTCCGGCCGTCGTAGTATTTCTACATTAGACCCGAGACTTTGTGCCCCTGCCTTTCAGCAGGTTTACCCTTTACTGGACCCTTTACATGAAAGGATCTGGCTAGAAACTAATGTAACCGTTACCCGCAATAACATTATACAGAATCTCACATGAGAAGTGTGTCGATTTTCGGATTTTTTTTTGCTAAGTCGTGCAAAAGATTAGCTTTTTTTGCAAGACCTTGTCCGGGTAATATAACTTTGGGGGACTGACCATGAATTGCATCATAGCAAACGATATCCGTTATTCATCATTTATGGGCTGAATCATGCCGTTTTGCGAACGGATTACACGAAAGTATGAATTGATTACACGGCTCGAAAGTAGCACAATAGGATGAGAAATGAAACCGCAAACATTGCAGCTCCACCGGGCGCTGACGCCTAGTGCCGCACGTGGGGTTCATCCGTTGGGAGGATGCATTCATGGCAGTCAAAGAGCCCTATAATGAAACCATTTGGAGTAAATATCACGGACCCAATCTGGGCTACATTCAGGAAAAATATGAACAGTTTGTTAAGGACCCCGCTTCAGTGGAGCATCATTACCGCGAGCTTTTCACAGTTTACGGACCCCCTCCGCTCACCCCGGATGTTGCGCCGGCTCCGAAGCCTGCACTTTCGGGAGATACGGAGTGGCTTAGAAAAGCCGTAAGAGCCTCCAAGCTGATTGCCAATATCCGTATATATGGCCATATGGCCGCTAATATCGACCCGCTTGTCCGGGGGAACAACCCGATGGCGAAATGGCTGGAATACGAAACCTATGACCTCACCCGCGAAGACCTGACTGCGCTGCCCGCATCGCTGATCTGGGAGAACGCACCGGATGAGGTCAAGACCGCCTGGGATGCCGTTCACCGGATGCGCCAGGCCTATACCCGGACCATAGCCTACGAATTCGGGCATGTGCACGAAGAGCAGGAGCTGCGCTGGCTGAACAGCCAGGCAGAGTCCACCAGCTCACCCGCCCCCTTGACGGGCGGCGAGCGCAAGGAGCTGCTGAACCGCCTGATTCAGGTGGAGCAGTTCGAAACCTTCCTGCATAAAACCTTTGTCGGCCAGAAGCGCTTCAGCCTGGAAGGCACTGACACCCTTGTGCCGATGCTCGATGAGATTGTCCGCGCTGCCGCACATGATGGCGCAGAGCATATCCTGATGGGCATGGCCCACCGTGGGCGGCTGAATGTGCTGGCGCATATTCTGGGCAAACCTTATGAAATTATTTTCTCCGAATTCCACCATTCTCCGAACAAGGAGCTGTTCCCGTCCGAGGGCTCCATGGGGATTAACTATGGCTGGACCGGAGATGTCAAATATCATCTGGGCGCGGACCGCGCCGTTCATGAAGGGGAGACGGTACGCACGCGGATCACGCTGGCCAACAACCCGAGCCATCTGGAGTTCGTCAACCCTGTCGTTGAAGGCTTTACGCGCGCAGCCCAGGAGGACCGAAATACGCCGGGATTGCCAAATCTTGATACCAACAAGGCTATGGCCGTGCTGATGCACGGGGATGCCGCTTTCCCGGGTGAAGGCATTGTTGCAGAAACGCTGAATATCGGTAAGCTGAGTGGATACACCAACGGCGGCACGGTGCATATTATCGTCAATAACCGGATCGGCTTTACGACCGAAAGCGAGGATTCCCGGTCCACCCATTATGCCAGCGATCTTGCCAAAGGCTACGAAATTCCGGTGGTCCATGTCAATGCGGATGACCCCGAAGCCTGCATTGCCGCTGTCCGGCTGGCCTGCGCTTACCGCAATCAGTTCAAGAAGGATTTCCTGATTGACTTAATCGGCTACCGCCGTCATGGCCATAATGAGATGGATGATCCCGAAACGACACAGCCGCTCGTATACGGCAAAGTGCGCAGCCACCCTACGGTGTATCGTATATATGCAGAACGCCTGCAGCGTGAGAAGATCGTTACAGCAGACGAAGTGAAGCAAATGAACAGCGCAGCAGAGAACGTGCTGCAGCAAGCCTTCGATCAGATGAAGGAAGGCAAGCGCAAGAGCGGAGAGGCCAAAACCTCCGTGCAGTTGCTGACGGATACCCCTCAGCCCCAGACTACCGCGGTTCCTCTTAGCAATCTGCAGCAGATTAACCGCGAGCTGTTGACCGTGCCGGACGGCTTCAAGGTCTATCCGAAGCTCGAACGGATTCTGCAGCGCCGCAAGGATGCGCTGAATGACGGAGAGCGGGTAGAATGGGCGCTGGCGGAAGCCTTGGCCTTCGCCAGTATCCTGAAAGACGGCACACCGATTCGTCTGAGCGGCCAGGATTCCCAGCGCGGCACCTTCGCCCACCGCCATCTGGTTCTGCATGACAGTGACACAGGCGCCCTGTTCTCTCCGCTGCATCAGCTCAGCGACGCCAAGGCCTCCTTCGGTGTATACAACAGCCCGCTGTCAGAAGCATCGGTGCTGGGCTACGAGTACGGCTACAATGTGTTCGCCCCGGAAACCTTCGTGCTCTGGGAAGCACAGTACGGTGATTTCGCCAACGCCGCGCAGGTGATTATCGACCAGTTCATCGCCGCCGGACGCGCCAAGTGGACACAGCGCAGCAACCTGACCATCCTGCTGCCGCACGGCTACGAAGGACAAGGGCCGGAGCACTCCAGCGGCAGACTGGAGCGGTTCCTGCAGCTCTCCGCCGAGGAGAACTGGACGGTGGCGAACTTAAGCTCTGCCGCACAGTATTTCCATCTGCTGCGCCGCCAGGCGGCCCTCTGCGGCAGCGTGGATGCCCGCCCGCTCGTGATCATGGCACCGAAGAGCCTGATCCGCAACCAGCGCAGCACCTCCCCGGGTGCCGCGCTGGCCTCAGGCGAATTCCAGCCTGTACTGCCGGAGCCGCTGCTCGGAGCCCATCCCGCGGAAGTGAAGCGGCTGGTTGTCTGCAGCGGCAAGTTGACACTTGACCTGCAGACGGAGCTTGAGGCCGCCAAGGATCAGGATTGGTCCTGGCTGCACATCCTCCGTCTGGAGCAGCTCTACCCGTTCCCGGAACGCGAGCTGGCGGCTCACCTCAGCACCTTCCGCTCCCTTGAGGAGATCGTCTGGGTACAGGAGGAGCCGAAGAATATGGGCGGCTGGAGCTATGCGGAGCCCCGGCTGCGCGCCATCGCCCCGCAGAAGGCCGGCGTGCAATATATCGGGCGTCCGGAGCGTTCCAGTCCGGCCAGCGGATACGCTGACGTGCATGCTTTTGAGCAGCGGCGTATAGTAAGAGAAGCCCTGAAATTAAATTCACAAGTACAAGCGGCTGTACCGTCCTCTTAAATCGAGGATGGTGTTGCGGTAACGTTAATTAATATGTTTGGGGAGGTAACGGCCTGTGTCCGAAATTAAAGTACCCGATTTGGGCGAATCCATTTCCGAAGGAACCATTTACAAATGGCTGGTGAAAGAGGGCGACACCGTCGGCCAGGGGGATGTGCTGGCAGAGTTGGAGACCGACAAGGTCAATCTGGAGATCAGTGCGGAGGAGGACGGCGTCATCTCCTCCATCCTGCGCCAGGCCGGCGAGAACGTGGCCGTCGGCGAAGCGATTGGCATCATCGGCAGCGGCGCAGGCACGGCAAGCGCCGCTGGGCCGGGGGCCGCTGAGGGCGGCAAGCCGGCCGTGGCGGCAGGCAGCGAAGCTCCTGCCGCGGTTCGGGCAGCGGCGCCTGCGCCCGCTGCCGAGGCTGCCGCCGCGCCCGAAGGGGCGGCGGGCACTGCGGCCCTGGCTTCGCCGGGGGCGCGCAAGCTTGCGCGGGAGCGGGGCATCGACCTCGACGAGGTCACCGCCCGCGACCCCATCGGCCGGATTGCCCAGGCCGATGTGCTGGGACACGGCGCAGCCGGGCCGGGGGCCGCTGCGCCAAGCGCTCCGGCGGCAGCGGCCCGGCCGGAGCCGGTGAAGCCTCCAGCGGCGCTGGGCAAAGCGCCGCTGGAGGACGGCAAAGCCGTCGAGCGCAAGCGCATGTCGCGCAGACGGCTGACGATAGCCAGCCGCCTGGTCGAAGCGCAGCAGACGGCGGCCATGCTGACCACCTTCAACGAGGTGGATATGACCGCCATCCTCGACATCCGCAAGCGCCGCAAGGATGCCTTCAAAGAGAAGCATGATGTCGGACTCGGCTTCATGTCCTTCTTCACCAAGGCCGTGATCGGCGCGCTCAAGGCCTATCCGCTGCTGAACGCAGAGATTGACGGCGAAGATCTGCTGATCAAGAAATACTACGACATTGGCATTGCCGTGGCCGCCAAGGAAGGACTCGTGGTCCCGGTTGTCCGCGACGCCGACCGGCTGAGCTTCCCGGAAATTGAGCGGCAGATCGGCGGGCTGGCCTCCAAGGCCCGCGCCAACACGCTCAGCCTGACAGAGCTGCAAGGCGGCACCTTCACCATTACCAACGGCGGGGTATTCGGCTCACTCTTGTCTACACCGATCCTCAACACGCCGCAGGTCGGCATTCTCGGCATGCACAAGATCCAGCTCCGTCCAATCGCCCTGGACGAAGAAAGAAGCGCCAACCGCCCGATGATGTACATCGCCCTCTCCTACGATCACCGGATCGTAGACGGTTCAGAGGCGGTTAGCTTCCTGGTCAAAGTCAAGGAGCTGCTCGAAGACCCTGAAGCCTTGCTGCTGGAAGGGTAACCTTCCATTAGTATCCTTTAATCCTGCGCCCATAGACAAACAGGCATCCGGAGAGCGAACGCTCTGCCCGGATGCCTGTTTTTGGTTATGACTGATGCTTCTCAGAAGCAGCTTTGCCTGGATTGATATTTACGCTCCGGCTGCTAACTTTTAAAAGAATTCCTGCACAGAATACAACATTCCCCTTATAATAATGACCAAAATTCATAATTGTTGTACGAAATGCAGGATTTCCGCTCCTATAAGCGATTTAGCAGGATAATTCTTGTATTTTCTACAACAATCTCTCCAAACAACCAGGTATCTGTGAACCGGAGTTGCATTATCTACAACTTTACTAAAAACTATACCAACAAGACTTCAGCACTTTGCACTCCAGCACTCTGTCACTTCCACACTTCCGCACTTAGCACTTCCATAACGCTGCCCGCCGCAGATTCCTCTAATCCACCAGCCATAACTAGTCTGCCTATAATACGCCGTGGATTAGCTCTGCAGCCAGCTCCAGCAGCTTCTCCTTAGTTAAAACCCCGTTACCGTAGGTACTAATCGTGTAATATACATCCTGTTTCTCGTTGTACCAATTCAGATAATGATAGCCGAACCCCGGCTTAATATCCGGCCTGCTTACATCAGTATAAAGGATCTCTCTGCCTTCTACCGTAAGCTTCTCCGTGCTCATGTTAGAATCCTGGTACACCTGCATAGAGCCGCCCTTCATCAGATACGCGGTTATCCCGATGACCGCCCCCTGCTTGGTATACCTTCCGCTAACAGAGCTCGCTTCAGTCCAGGGAACTGCCTTCATGAATAGATTTCGCCCGGTGTTCTGACGTGCCTCAGCGATCAGCTCGTCAAGGGTCTGACGGTAAAGCGGATTGTCGTCGTACTGCTCGTCAGAAGGGCTACCGGGAGTAATATCACCATTATCAAACACATAGCCCTTAGCTTCCTTGGGCAGTATAGGGGTCTTCAATTTTTTCATTTCTGCAAGAAACTGCCCGTAATCCGTCAGACGCAGCTCTTTTCTTGCAAACTGCAATGCAGATTTCGCTCCTTCGTAGAGCTTCTCTCCCCGGTAGTAATAGGCAATTAATTCCCCGGGTTTAGCAAAATCCATTATCTTATATGCATATTTGTAATACGGTGCAGGAACTGCCGGATTCAAATCCTTATTCGGAACCGGTATTTCCTGCACTTTAACCTCGCCTGCCTTGTTGCGGATCTGAATGTACTCCGAAGCCGCATAACCTGTGACGGTGATCAGCAGGAGCATAGCCATCATTCCTGTGAAGGCCGTTGTTTTACCAGCGAACCGGATTCTGCGCGTACTTTGCCTATGGTGTAACTTCAGATCCAGTGTCCGAATGCGGGCCATCACCTTGTCTGTAACTTCAATGTCGTACAACTGCCGCTCAGGAACTGCCGCCGCCTTTATATCTTGGTACTCATTACTGATTCCTGTCCGTCCCATGACATCCCCTCCTCCGTTTGCATAGTTTCCCGTATTTTCCGTTTAATCCGCTCCATCCGCTTATGCAATGCATTGGGGCTGAGCTTCAGGATGCTGCTGATCTCAAGAAAGCTCTGTTCTTCAAATACCCGCAGCACAAGTAAATTTCGTTCCTCGAACGACAGCCGCCCAAGTGCCTCCTCAAGCGCCGGACTGTAGAGCCGCTCATCCAGCTTCTGCTCCGGGCTGAGCGCTACCGCCTCCTGCCGGAACAATCGTATGAATTGCCCCTGTATCCGCCGCCGGCGCAGCAGATTAAGACAATGATTGCCTGCGATCCGGTACAGCCATGCCGAGAAGCTCACCACCAGCTTGTACCCCCGGATGGACTGATAGGCTTTGACCAGCACATCCTGCACCGCATCCTCCGCATCCTGCCGGTTCCCCAGCATCCGGCAGCAATAGCGGTAGACGGGCTGCTGATACACTTCCACAATATAAGAGAAGCATTCTCTCTCCCCCGCTTGCACTCTGACAATGATTTCCTCCACCCGCTGCTTATCCGGTAAATCCTGTTGTGACGTTGCCCTCACCTCCTTGCTTGTATACCTCTATAACACCCGGCTCCTGCAAAAAGTGCCTGCCCGGCCCAAATTTTTATTTTAGTCCCGCCGATCTCTGATATGAATAGGAATTCGCCAGACTTGGAATTCCCTCCTCTCCGTAAACCAAAAAAGAGACATCCCCATCCGCTCACGCGGACTTCCGGATCTCTCTCTTCGGTACTATTCTCTTTGTCTGTTACGCTCTCAAGCCGACACAAAATCTATATATGGTCAAGCCGTATGCCGTGAAGGCTTCAGGCTTATTCCCTTTTCTCTGGCCTGCTTCTGCACCGGCGGCTTCAGGGATACCGCAACAATGCAGGCCAGGATGCACAGAAGTCCGATAACAATGAAGGTAGGCTTGAACCCGCCGAGGTAAGCGGCAATGAACGAGCCGGACAACGCGCCAATGCCGAAGCCCTGATAGACAATACCATAATTCTTGCTATGGTTCGCAAGGCCGAAGAAGTCGCTGACAATGGCCGGGAACACCGTAATGTTACCTCCGAAGCAGAAGGCGATCGCTGCCACACAAGCAAAGAACAGGCCGTAGCTCAAGTCTGCGAAGCTGAGGGTCAGCATTGCGGCAGCGGTAACCGCCAGCGTAACGCTGACCAGCTTGAGCCGGCTCATCCGGTCGGACAAAGCGCCAAGAATAAGCCGGCCTGCCGTATTGAAGATCGCAATCATAGCCACGGCATTAGCTGCTGTCGTCACATCCAGTCCAGCCAGCTTCACGCCGATATCCTTGACGATGCCGATCAGATAAAGGCCGCTCATGCAGGCGGTGAAGAAAATAATGAACAGCAGGTACGCTTCCTTCGTGCGGAGCATCTCTTTGACCGTGTAGTCCTTCGGCGCACCTTGTGTACTTTTTACATTAGCAGCCTCTGTCTTGGCGGCTGCTGCCACAGGAGCCTCACGGACCAGCAAGGAGCCGGCCACGATCATAATCATGACGATAAGGCCCCAGTACAGAAAGGCATCCGACACGCCTGCCGAGTCAATCAGACTGCCGTTGATATATTTGAAGATCAGGCTGCCTGTGCCGTAAGCGCCGACGGACACGCCGGAGATCAAGCCTTTGTTCTTAGGGAACCATTTAATCAGATTGGACAGCGAAGTAATATATGCCGTTCCATCCGCGTACCCGACCACTACTCCAGCCAGCAGATAGAACATCGGAAGGGAGCTGGCCTGCGAGCTTAAGATCAGACCCAGCCCTAGCATTATCCCTGCGGCAGCGGTCAGTCTGCGGAGGCCGAACCGGTCCTGCAGTTTCCCCGCGAACAGTGTCGCGAAGGCCAGGGCAAAGCTGGTGATGGAAAAGGTTATCGAAACAGAGCTAAGCTCCCACCCGAATTTACTGACAAGCTGTGCATTGAACAGGCTCCAGGTATAAATTGTGCCCAGTCCCATCTGCATAATCACTGTTCCGAGCACAATGAGCCATCGTTTGCTGCCGGCTGTAGTTGTAGTCATGGGTTATTCCTTCTTTCTCTCAATTGTCGCTCCAAGGCCTTCTTTGCCTCTTCATTGTAGCGAAAATGCGCTTTTTTGAGAGAAATCCGGAATGAGATGACGAATACAGGGAATGAGCTGCCGCTAAATGCGCATGATCTGCCTGAACTCCTTCACCTTGCTGCGGCTGACCGGCACTTCAAAGTCCAGATCACTCAGCCGGAGCAGGTAGGTATTGTTGAACCAAGGGATAATCTCCTTGATCCTGGACAGGTTCACGATATACGAACGGTGACAGCGGAAGAATCGGTCCTGCGGAAGCCGGCTGTGGAATTCGCTGATGCTCAGGGCCATGCTGTATTCCTCATCTTTGGTAATCACGCTTGTCGTCTTCTCCTGCGCAGAAGCATAATAGATTTCATCGGCATCGACGACGATGATTTTCTCATTTTTCCATAGATTGACCTTGTCGCTGACCTTTATATGCCCCTCTTCCCCCTGACGGCCGCGCGCCGCAAACGCCCCCTCAAGCTTGCCCAGCATCGCTTTGATCCGAGTCTCGCTGTAGGGCTTCAGAATATAGTCGAAGGCTTCGATCTCGAAGGCCTCGGCGGCATGCTCCTTGTAGGCGGTGATGAACACAATATAGGGCTTAACCGAGAACCGGCTGATATTCTGGGCCAGCAGCACACCGTCAATGGAAGGGATGTTGATATCCAGAAAAATAACATCGACCTCCTCCGTCTGAAGATACTTCAGCGCATCCAGCCCGTCCTCGAACTCGGCGGCAATCCTTATGGCGCTGTGCGCCCCGATCAGAAAAGCAAGCTCCTGCCTTGCCAGCACTTCATCCTCAACAATTATCGCTCTCATCGCTGCTCCTTTATGACGTCAAAATAGATTTCCGTCCCCTTCTCCAGCCGGTGGATCGTCAGACCCGTGCCGTAAATCAGCTTCACCCGCTGATGCACGTTATACAGCCCGATTTTGTTATCCGGCATATCGCCGCTGTAGACCTTCTCAATCGTCTCCCCGCTGATCCCGATACCGGTATCCGTAATGCCGATCCGCACGGCGCTTCCCAAATCTTTTACCGAAATGGTCACCGTGCCTTGGCCCTTCACCTTCAGGATACCATGCACAATCGCATTCTCCACCAGCGGCTGAATGATCAGGCTGGGAATGCGCACCTCCACCTCGTCGATATCATACTCCACGGCCAGGCGGCTGCCGAAGCGCGCTTTTTCAATCTCCACATACTGCTGCACCTGCTGCAGCTCGCGCCTTATATCAATGAATTCGTCGGTCAGCTCCAGATTGTACCTCATATAACCCGACAGGTTGACGATCAGCTCCCGCGCCTTGTCCGGGTCGATGCGGATGGAGGAAATAATCGCGTTCAGCGCATTGAACAGAAAATGGGGATTGATGCTCGTCTGCAGTGCCTTCAGCTCCGCCTTATTCGCCATCTCCTTGATGCCCTCTACCCGCGACACCTCCATCAGCGTAGAGATGATCTGCGACAATCCGACCGCCATTGCCTGCAGGGAATAGGTGATTTTGTGGGCTTTGGTGTAATAAATCTTGAGCGCGCCTGTGACCTCTCCCTTCTCCTTGAGGGGGATAATAATCAGAGACCGGATAGCCCGGTTCATATACTCTGTATCGTCATCGCGGATTGTAATCTCGCCGCTTCGGATCGTCTGCTTCGTTTCCTCGCTGATAATCTCATTCGTTTCGGTATAATACTCTTCCCCCACGCCAACATAGGCACGGATATAGCGGGTATCGGTAATCGCTACCGCATCAGCCCCGATGTCCTCCTTAATGATCCCGCAAATGATCCGCAGCGACTCGGGATTAATATTGCGGAAATACGGCAGCGTCTTGTTGGCAATATCCAGCGCCAGCTTGGACTGCTTCGCGGCAATCCGCTCCTTCTCTCCCTCTACGCTCTGAATGAGCATGACAATAAGCCCCACACTGATCTGGCCGACAATCATCGGAAAAGCAATCTTCGAAACGATGTCCGCACCAAGTGACGCCGGATTGGCCATCACCAGAATCAGCACCATCGTCAAGGCTTCGCAGACCATCCCGGCCAGGATGCCCGCGATCCAGCGGCGCTCCGCCGAAGTGCGGCGGTAAATGACGCCCGAGACAATCCCCGCAGTTATGCTCGTAATCAGGCAGGGCACCGAAGTAACGCCGCCGATATCAATCAGAAACCGGTGTACCCCGGAGATCAGGCCGGTAATCAGCCCCACCCACGGACCGAACAGAATCCCCCCGGACATGATCGCGATGATCCGCACATTCATTAGGGAGCCCTCAACATTAATCCCCGTATAAGTCCCCAAGATGGCGAACAGGCTGAAAACAACCGTCACCATCGCCAGCTCCTGAGGGGCATAAGCCTCCTTCACAAAAATCTCCTTAAACCGCGGCACCCGGGTCAGCACGAACAGGCACATCAGCAGCAGCGCCGCTCTTTCGAACAATTGCAGCAGTATCGTCAGGTTATGCAGCACACTCACGCCTCCATAGGTCAATCTATCGGTCCATTATAAGACTTGCCGCTCTGGATAAGCAATTAATCCAGCGTTAGTCTGATATAGAAAAAGCCGTCTCAACGCAGATAAATCCGCGTTTGAGACAGCTCATCTTAAGATAGCTTGAAACTCAGGCTCCCGCCCGTTCCAGTATGCTGCGCGCAATCCATACCCCGGCAGCTCCCGCTTGGGCCAGGCCGCGGGTGATGCCCGCTCCGTCGCCGCCGCAGTAGAGGCCGGATATTTCCGTCTCCAGGTTCTCCGTAAGCTTCGGCCGGGCGGAGTAGAACTTCGCTTCCACTCCATAGAAAAGGGTATGCTCGGAGGCAATACCTGGAGTCACTTTCTCCAGCGCCTCCACCATTTCGATCAGACTCTTCATAGTGTTATACGGCAGCACCAGCCCGAGATCGCCAGGTACGGCTTCCTTCAGTGTCGGCTCCAGAAAGCCTTCCTTAATCCGCGTTTCCGTAGAACGCCGTCCGCGCAGAATATCGCCATACTTCTGTACAATGACCCCGCCGCTGGACAAATCATTGGCCCGCTTGCAGATTTCCCGGGCATATTCATTCGGCTTGTCAAAAGGCTCCGTAAAGGTATGCGAGACCAGCAGCGCAAAGTTGGTATTCTTTGAGCCAAGCGCGGGGTCCTTGTAGGAGTGCCCGTTGGCCGCCATTACACCGCTGTGATTCTCCACGACCACATGCCCGGATGGATTGCTGCAAAAGGTGCGGACGCGCGTGCCTACGGATGTATTGAAGACGAACTTGCCCTCGTACAGATGCTCGTTAATCTCGCGCATAACCACATCCGAAGTTTCCACCCGGACACCCACATCGACCTGGTTGTTGTACATTTTGAGCCGGCGCTTCTTCAGCACCTCGGTCAGCCAGGCCGAGCCGTCACGTCCCGGAGCGATCATTACTTTATCCGCCTCATAGCTTTCACCGTTCTTCAGCGTAATTCCCGTAATGCGGTGTGAGCCATCCTCCTTGACTGTAACGATATCCTGTACCTCAGTCTTGAAAAGCATATCAATGCGTGTCCGCAAATATTCATATATGGATTTCAGAATTTCTAAATTTTGTTCCGTTCCGAGGTGGCGCACCTGCGCCCGCAGCAGTTTAAGCCCGGCAGCGTATCCCCGCTGCTCAATGCTCCGTATGCTCTCGGTTGTAGGATCGGTAATTACCGGCGTGGCCCCGTGCTCCAGATTGATGTCATCCACATACTGGATCAGCTCCAGCACCTTCGATGGCGCCAGATAATCCGTCATCCAGCCGCCGAACTCGGTGGTGATGTTGAACTTGCCGTCACTGTAGGCTCCCGCTCCCCCGAACCCGGCAGTAATAGAGCAGGCAGGCAGACACCCGGCGAATTCCTTGCGGCCTGAGGCCGGCGGGCAGAGCTTGATTTTCTCCTCCAGAATCGGACAATTCCGCCGGTAAATATCATGACCCTTGTCCACAAGCAGCACCTTCAGTTCAGGCGCCTTAAGCGTCAATTCATAGCAGGCGAATATTCCGGCCGGACCTGCACCCACGACAATCACATCATATTTACTCATCTGTTCTCTGTTCCTCCCAGGAAGAAACGGCATCTAAAAGCGAACTATTTAAGTTGAACTTTAGTTTTTCATATTTGGGCCTAGTCGTAACTGCGGGGAATGTTTGGACTTCCGGCCGCTGTTGTCTACAGATTTCTTGATTTATACCGCTCTTAGCGGATGAAATCCGTAGACAAAGGCGGACGCTATCGCTCCTCCAGTTCCAAACTTCCCCTCCGTCACTTCGGCCCTTTTTATGTTTTCTTTAGTTCAACTTATATAGCAAGGACCTTACCCGTTTCTGCGATAAATGTAGAGCTTCTTACACGCAGGCACAAAAAATCCCGGCTTCGTATAGGTATGCAAAGTGCACCCTATTCGTAGCCAGGAATTTACGGTTCCCTGTAGAAACCCCCAAACCTTATCTTCGGGGATATACGAACAGCTTATCAATGGATTATGAGCCACTTGAAATTCTACAGAATATATGCGAATGTGTCAAGGAATTTCAACGATAATAATTCGTGTTTTGTGTAAAATTTATAGATCGAATCCACTAGCATCACATATTAACGCCCGAAACACGAACATTATTCAATGAGAGCATCATGGGAGGAAAAATGTATTTTTTGTCGAATATATAGAGATATTGCCACTGGAAAAGAGGAACATCTTATGCACATCCCACCGCCGACTCCTCGACAAATGTATTGGAACCGTGTGATCCTCAATGCGCTCTGGGTGCTGCTGCTTGTGTACCTGGCCAGCCAGTTATTTGTTTCCTTCTCCATGTGGGGGCATCGCCCCGAGCTGTCCGGCGGACATTATTATATTTCCAGTGTGCTGATTCCAGATTGTATTATATTGGCCTTAATGCTTGTTCTGGAGGCTATTGGCAAGTGGCGGCCTCTGCTGTCCGAGTTGTCTATTGTTGTTGTAAGCCATTTGTTCGCAATTGTGATCATCATGAATCTCAGCTCCGAATTCCATGTGAAACCGCTTATTATGCTTCTTCCCTTATTGGTATCCATACTATATCTGAGAAAAGGCTTCCTAAACGCCTCATCCATCATCTGCCTGCTGTATATCATCCTGTTATTTCTGAATACATCGGCTTATGATTATACCCTCCGCATTCAGAATATTATTATCGCACTTGTCTTTACGGGGACCTCGCTGGCCGGGTTTGGAATCATTGCCCGGGGCCGCGAGCTTGTACAATCGCTGGAGAACTCACTGAAATCGGAACAGGATCTGCGCATCCAGAATATCATCATGGACCGCCTGTCCAAGATCGACCCTTTGACGGATTTATACAACCATAAGACCTTTCACGAATACCTGGGCTGGCTGATTGAGCAGCAACAGAGCACCCCTTTTCCCATGCAGCTCGCGGTGATGGACATTGATAATTTCAAAAAGGTAAATGATCAACACGGACACTGGGTAGGCGACATTGTACTCAAGCGGGTAGCGGCAATGGTGCTGAAGCACATCGGCTCGGATGACTTCGCTGCCCGTTACGGGGGAGAAGAGTTCGTGGTTATTCTGACTGCCAAAAGGCCCGAGGATTCACGCGAGATTATGACACGGATTCTAACGGGCATTGCCGCCATGCGGATCAGTGAAATGGAGAATCAGCCGGTGACGGTAAGCATCGGCATACATATTTATAAGAATGAGGACACCAAAAGCTCCACCTTTCAGCAGGCAGATGATGCTTTGTACGAAGCGAAAAAAACCGGAAAGAACAAGATCATCGTTATGTGAACTATTTCCAGAAAAAAGCGGGTCCAGAGCACTGAAGCTCCGGACCCGCTTTTTTTGATATAAAACCTTTACTGCAGGCAGTCGGGTCCATGCCGTCTCTGAGGTTCCAGCAGCTCTAGTACTCCTTGCTGCGGCACCGGACGGCTGATTAGATAGCCCTGCACCTTGTCACAGCCCGATTCCTTGAGGAAAGCCCACTGGCTGGCATCCTCCACCCCTTCAGCTACAACATCCAGCCCCATTTTTTGGCCCAGAATAATGATGGTCTGGACGAAGGATTGGCTGTAGGCCTTATCCGCCAGGGAGTCGATGAAGATCTTATCCATTTTGATTGTAGAGATCGGAAGTTGCTGCAAATAGCTCAGGGAGGAATAACCAGTCCCGAAATCATCCAGAGCCACGCCGATTCCCCGCGCCTTCAGAAACTCAAGCTTGCTGACCGTGCTTTCAAAGGATTCCATAAAGATCGACTCCGTGATCTCCAGCTCAAGGCAGTCCGGCGCGAGGCCGCTCTCCTCCAGACTATCCAGCACCATATCCACAAAATCCTCCTGCAGCAGTTGAATGATTGAAATATTGACCGAGATTTTGTACGGAATTCCGGTGCGGTCATTTATACTCTTCATGAAGCTGCACGCCTCTCTGAGCACCCATTCCCCGATATAGATAATCAGCCGGGAATCTTCGGCAATCTTAATAAAGGAGAGCGGCGACACAAAGCCCAGCACCGGACTATTCCAGCGGATCAGCGCTTCAAAGCCGGAGATCAGCTCGGTCTGAATATCGACCTGAGGCTGGTAATGCAGCTCGAACTCATTGTTATTCATCGCACTGCGCAGATGCTTCTCAATGTTCATCCGTTCATTGAACACGGTATGCATGGATTTGTCATAGACCACATAAGTGCTTTTGCCTTCCTCTTTGGCTCTGTACATTGCGACATCGGCATTCTTCAGAATCTCTTCCGTAGTCCCTCCGTCTTGCGGATAGAAGGAGATCCCGATACTTACGGAAACGTACAGATTGCTCTCTCCGATCAGGAAGGATTTGCGGAAGGCGCGCAGAATATCCTCCGCCAGGCCAAGTACAGCAGCACGGTCCTCCACGTCCTTGATAAATACTACAAATTCATCCCCGCCAAGCCGGGACAGCATGTCCCCCTCACGCACAACCGACTCCAGCCGCTCGCTGGCCTGACGGATCAGAGTATCTCCCGATTTATGGCCTAGCGTATCATTGATGTATTTAAAATTATCTGTATCCACGAACAGCAGCGCTGCCTTGCCTCCCGGACGGCGGAAATAGCTCTCCATCGTCTCCAGCAGCCAGATGCGGTTAGGCAGATTGCTGAGCGAATCCATATAAGCCAGGCGGTGCATATTCTTCTGATTCTCCAGCAGCAGATCGTATTGGCCTACAAGCTCCTCCTGGGTGGCTGTAAGCTGCTCATAGGTGGCTTCAAGCTCCTGGTAGCTGTTGTTCAGCTTGAACTCCGCCTGCTTGCGTTTGCTGATATCAATCAGGGAGCCCAGGAACAGCACAATCTTGTCTTTGGAATCAACTATTGCCTTGCCGCGCGCTTCGAACCAGATATAGTTGTTGTCCTTGGTGCGCATGCGGTACTCGATTTCAAAAATAGAGGACAAGCCGCTTAGATGCTCTTGCCGGGCCTTGCGCGCAGCCTCCTCATCCTCCGGATGGATGATGCTCAGAACGCCGCCCTCAAGCGAGTTGATTTCCTCCTCCGTGTAGCCCATAACCTCATACCAGCGTTCTGACAGCTTGTAGGCGCCGCTCTCCCAATCCAGCTCCCACATATAAGCACCGGAGCCTTCGGAGGCCAGGCGGAAGCGGCGTTCACTGACCCCAAGCTTGTCGAACTGATTCTGCAGCTCCACCTCTGTCGCCGCCAGCTCTTCATAAGCGGATTCCAGCTCCTCATAGCTGAGCTGCAGCTTGACTTCGTTCTGCTTACATTCGTCGATATCAAGTCCCACGAGCACAAAAATATCCTCTGCCTGCTGGTCCATTCCCCGAATGAGAGTGGTCCGGATCGAGAAATACCGCGCCTCGGGCGAATAGCCCGGAAGCTTCAATTCCACATTGCTGACGTAATCCTTGTAAACCGCTCTGATGAGCAGCTCTTTAAGCATCGAGGCATCGCCTTCAAGGTCTGGGATGTCATCCAGGCTCATCCCCAGCACCTGCTTCTCTGCAAGCCCGGTAATCGCTGCGGCATAACGGTTGAAGCGCACAACCCGTTTATCCGCCTGGACCGCCCAGACGATCATGCCGGTATGCTCTATCACATCCTCGAAGAATTCCTGTTCAGAATGAATGGTTCGCCGGAGATGTCTGATATAGATCCTAACCGCAGCTATGCCAAATACCAGCAGACATGCACCGATAGCGATTCCCCAAATAATTCTGTTCTGGATCATGGATCTGTACGAATCGGAATGAGCGAAAAAATATTGCTGATACAGCTCTTCAAAAGCTCCCGAGCGCTGCAATTGCTCAATCCGGGCATTAATATAGGAAACCAGCTCAGGCCTCGACTTGCTGATGCCATAAGCCACATCCTGGGGGTATAAATCACTCATTTTGCGAATAATATTGCCTGTTAAGCCCTGCTCAACGATTAAATAGTCGACAACTCCCTGATTTTCAAACAACAATTCAACTTCGCCTTTTTGCAGAGCCTCCAGTGCATCCGGTACTGTTGCATATTCTATGTATTGTGAGACTCCCGCTTTGCCGCGCAGCACAGCTTCAGAGTATTGCCCCTTGCCTACGCCGATTTTGTAATGTTTCAGGGTGCTTAGCTGTACTTCTTCCTGAAGCGCCTGCCGCGCATACACGGAGATATAGCTCTTGAGTACAGGGAGGGAGAACAGGGCTTCCTTTTTCCGCTCCTCGGTTACAGCCATAAGTCCCGTTGTATCAATGTCGCCTGCGGTCAGCCGCTTGTATGTATCTTCCCATTCGCCGGTGCTGTAATGAATCAGATAGTCCTGCTTCTCAAAAATCATACTTGTCAGGTCAATATCAAAACCGGTGAGATACCCGTTCTGAGTATATTTATAAGGCGGATAATCCAATTCTGCCCGGTACCTTATATCCTGTCTTTCGGCATGAGCGGCAGCAGGGGATGCAAGCATGAGCATAATGCTAATCAGAAGCAAGAGTTTACACCGCTTCATCGCAATTCTCCTTTTTCCCAAAAATCGGCTAACAGCATTTATACCAAAATATCCATTCGACAAAAAATGGTAGGTTTCCTGCTAATCCCGCTGAATCCGAGATAAAATGTGTGCAAATCCTCTAAATTTTTTTCTAATTTTATATTGCATTTCAGATGCAAAATGTGGATAATAGCAATAACAGTTGATAATGATTATCATTCTTGAGTAGCTTGACCCACTCATTTCACTATATTGTTAAAGGAGACTGAACACCTATGAGCGCAGCCACTACCCGGACAGCACTGACGGTTGACGATTACCTGGATCTGCTCAACCTTGCTGTTAAAGTTGGAGATTTGAAATGGCAAAAGGAGATCAAATCCAGATTGCAATATATACTCTGTCTGCAAACGAGATAACAGACCCGAAGCTGTGCCGCACTCCCGGATTATGGGAAGGCGGCTTTTTTTTGTTATCCGGGTATATTGCAAGCGCCAAGGAGCCGTAAGATGCTCACGGATATAGTATAATGATTAGCATAAAATGCCGAACCAAAGTTCACCTATAGATCGGAGCGTGCCAGCTTGAAAAAATGTATTGTTGTGTTCCTGATGCTCAGCCTTCTTTGGCTCCCGAATGTGTATGCTGCGGACATTCCCGCACAGCAAGGAATGGTCACCGACGAAGCCGGACTGCTTACGCAGCAGCAGGCGGCGGACATTACGGGGATCGCCACAGGGGACCGTTATACACTCCATGTGCTGACCGTGGATTCGCTGAACGGAGCCAAGGCTTCGGCCTATGCAACCAGTGTGTACCATTCCTGGAGGCTGTCCACGCGGGATATTCTCCTGCTAATTTCTGCCGGAGATCAGCAGATTGAGCTGAATTTCAATAACCCGGAGCTGCAGGGTTACATTGATTCCTGGTCGCAGAGCCAAGGCGGGACCGCAGGGAGTCCGGCAATCACAGGATTGCTGGATGCTTATTATATCCCCTATGCCAAGGCCGGCGATTTCGCCGGGGGCATCACCTCCATGATTAAGGAGGTGCACTCCCTTGGCAGCACCGGGAGCGGTGCGGGAAGCGGAACAGCTCCCGGCAGCGTTGGTGCTGGGAGCCAAGACAGTGGAGCCTCGGGGGGCTCAGGAAATCCGGGCAGCGGTGTTACCGGGAGTCAAGACGGCGGTACCACGGGGAGATCTGGCAGTTCAGGAAATCCGGGCAGCAGTGTTAACGGGAGTCAAGACGGCGGTGCCTCAGGTAGATCGGGGGGCTCAGGAAATCCGGGGGACGGCATTGGCGGTAGCCATGAGGCTCCCCGTTCAGGACCGGCGATGCTGACAATTGCCGCTATTGGGGCGGGAATCGTGCTGCTCTTCCTGATCTTGATCGTGCTGATCACCGGTCTGCGCCGCCGGGGGCAGCTAAGCAGACAGCAGGAGCAATTGGCTGACCTGCTTGTGCGGGCCAACCATGCCTTGGAAGCACTGCAGCCATTTCAGGGCATCGTTCAAGGCAAAACCGGAGAAATGGTTGAAGGCATCTCGAAACGGCTGTCGGCAATGCTTGTGGACATCTCCGCATTGCAGAGCTCCGGTCAGGACTCCCCGCCGCCATTCTACCGGCTGGGAGCACTTAAAGCAGCCCTCACGCAGCTACAGCAGACCGAAGCCGCCTTCCGCTCGGGTCTGGAGACAGAGGAGCAGGACATCGCCAGGATCAGCGATGCTGACCGCAACGTCAAGCAACGGATTACAGAGCTCAAAAAGGATGCACCCGAGCTGGATGTCCAGTTGCAAAGCGCAGTAAAGGAAACCGGGTACGAGCTAAAGGAAATTGCCGAGGATCTGAAGGAACTCGCAGAAGAAACGGCCAAAGCGGATGAATTGGAGCTCTTTGACCCGATTGCCGCGCAGGAGATGACGGATGAGGCTCAGGAGCGGCAGGATCAGATTGAGCAGGATTTGCGCGATGTCGATGCCTACGACGACAAACTAAATGAATTCCCCGGGGTGCTGGCAGCGGCGCGCAGCAAAATCGCCGCACTGATTGAACAGAACTCCCTGCACAATATGAAAGTGAAGCCTTATGACAGTCTGGAGCAGGCTTCCACCGCCGCGCAGACACTTGAAGCCCCGCTGCGCAGCGGCGATATGGATGAGGTGCGCAAAATCGGCGCCCAAATGGACGTTTATCTGGACGAAGCTGTCGCCATAACCGAGCGACAAGCGCTCATCCGCCAGAACAACCGCAGGGATCTGGAGACGGTCCGCAGCCGCTGGAGCGAGCTGACCCAGCAGCGCAATGAGCTGCAGAGCCGGATCGCCGAAGCCCGCAGCCGGTTCTCGGAGTTTCATCTAAGCAGTCTTGAGGACGTGCTGGAGGAAGCAGGAACGGAGCTGCGGCAGGGTGCCGGTGAAGTGCCGCAGATTGAAACGTGGACCAGTGATGCGCGCGGGGAATACGACAACGCCCGCAGCGGCCTCGACCGGCTGCTCAAGCTGCAGGAGGAGACCGCACAGAAATTCAGTAATGTCCGCGAGAGTCTTGGCACGCTGAGCAAGCGGCTGTCGGACATCACGCAGCTTCTGTCCGAAGGACAGGAACGGGCGGACGCGGCAGCGCGGCGGCTGCAGAGCAAGGGAATCGCCTCAAGGAGCCGCTTCCAGTACTCTTTGCTGCCCGAATATATTGAACTGCAGCAGCGGCTGTCCGACCGTCCTTACAACCTGGATGAGCTGGAGGCGGTTGGCCGCGCTTATGATGCAGGGATTTCTTCCTTTGTAGAGGAAGCGAACCGGCTTGTACGCCAGAAAGAGGAAGAGGAGCGTCAGGCACAGCTCGAGATGATGCGCGAACAGCAGCGCAGGGAGCAGGAGCGCAATCGCATGAACTCCTCCAACGCATTCGGCGGCGGGAATTCCTCCAGCGGGTCCTCCTGGAACAGCGGCGGACAATCATCCGGGGGCTCTTCCTGGGGCGGCGGAGGCAACTCAGGCGGAAATTCCTCCGGCGGCTCCAAATGGTAGTTGCAAGGCAGACAGACTAGACCACGTCGACTGTTTGCGCCCTTACAACGGCAGTTCCGGCCTCGACGCTCCCAGTAACGGCAGTTCTGCCGTTGTTGCGGCCAGTTCCGGCCTCGACGCTCCCATTAACGGCATTTCTGCCGCTGTTGGAGCCAGTTCCAGACTCGGCGCGCTCAATAACGGCAGTTCTGCCGCTGTTGCGGCCAGTTCCAGACTCGGCGCGCTCAATAACGGCAGTTCTGCCGTTGCTGAAGCCAGTTCCGGCCTCGACGCTCCCATTAACGGCAGTTCTGCCGTTGTTGCGGCCAGTTCCGGCCTCGACGCTCCCATTAACGGCAGAACTGCCGTTGTTGCGGCCAGCTCCGGCCTCGACGCTCCCAGCAACGGCAGTTCTGCCGCTGTTGAAGCCAGTTCCGGCCTCGACGCTCCCAGTAACGGCAGTTCTGCCGTTGTTGAAGCCAGTTCCCGCTTCGACGCCCCCAGCAGCGGCAGTTCTGCCGTTGTTGTTTTGCATCTCGGACTCCCTTCGAATGACTTGCATAACCGTTCAGCTAAGGTTAGACAATGTTAGCTTCATCCCATTATTGCTGCATCGCCTCAATGAAATGCCCAAATGCGGGGGATAGCCGGAGTTCCTTACGGTAGACCAGTTGTATATAGAATTTCTCCTGTTCCCCAGTCAGTGGGACGGCGGTCAAAATACCTGTCCGCAGTTCTTCCTCGATCGCATAACGCGGTAGAAAGGCCGTTCCCCACTGGTGCCGTACCGCCTGCTTGATCCCCTCAAGATTTCCGAACTCCATGTCTATGCATGGAGTAATTCCTGACTCTCTCAGCACATGCAGCAGTTGCTTCCGGTAGGTGCAGGACTCCTCCGTCAGCACAAGCGGCTCGCCCCCCAGTAGGGCAGGTGCTACCTTTTCCACTGCGGCCAACGGATGCTGCGGGTGAGTAACCACATATAATGGCTCCTGCCGCAGCGGCAGCGAGACCAGCTCCCCGGAGGCATACGGCACATCAAAGATCAGCCCGAAATCAGCCGACTTGTCTTTGACGGCCGCAATAATCCCTTCCTCGGAGCCGGGCTGGACCCGAAGCTGCACCTCCGGATACTGCGCTCTGTAGCTGTGCAGCCGGTGAGGCAGATAGTAGGCCGCAAGGGTCTCTATTGCGCCGATGCTCACTACGCCTCTGTCCCCTCCGGCGATGATCGCCTTCGCCTCTTCGCTGAGGGCCAGCATCTGCCGGGCGTAAGGCAGCAGATTATTGCCGGCAAAGGTCGGGATCATTCCTCTGCCGGAGCGTTCCAGCAGAATAGCCCCATACATCTCCTCAAGCTTGGCAATCTGTGCGGTTACGCTGGACTGGGCATAGCCCAGTTGCTCCGCCGCTCTTGTATAGCTCCCGCTGGACACCACCTCACAAAAGGTCCGCAAATAGGTTAATTCCATCTCAGCTTCTCCTATAATTATCGAAATTTTTGATATTTACTATTGATTACTATAGATAACTACAATTTAAAATTCATTATACAATATAACCAGCCCGATAACCGAGAGGAGAACGAGAGATGAACTCTAAGCCAAAATCCCAGGTGCTGGCTGCTCCCGCAGCGTCTCCAGCAGCCGCCCTGACTTATTTCTCAGCCAAAGGAGCCTACGAAACCGATGTTGCCGATGTGGCCTTTGATCTGCGTGAGGGAATAACCGGCTTTAGGCTGGTCGATGTCCGCGACACCACCTCCTACGAGGAGGCGCATCTGCCGGGAGCCCTCTCCCTGCCCTCCGGCCGGATAAGCAGCACCTCCCCGCAGTTCTCTGCCTCTGAGGTGCTGGTGCTCTACTGCTGGGGCCCCGCCTGCAATGGAGCCGGCAAGGCGGCAGCCCGGCTGGCAGCACAGGGCTATCAGGTGAAGGAGATGCTGGGGGGCATCGAATACTGGCGCAAGGAAGGCGGTCCGCTGGAAGGCACGCTCCGCGAGGAAGCACGGCTGTACTGGAAGATGCCGCCCATGTAAGTTCCCGCGTTAGCTGGCAGCCGCCACATCCGGGATGACAGGTACATCTCGGATGTTAAGAAGAAACGGCTTCGCTGTCCTCTGAAAGAGGCTATTTCAAGCTGAAAGAGGGGCCTCCTTAACCAAGGACGGCTCCCCTTTCAGCGCAAAAAAGACTTCGCCCCCAAGAGAAGCGAAGTCTTTTTCCAGAGCCACCGCATGCGGCAGCCCCATCTTTTTCAATGCTGATTTCCATGCTCTTCATCCAGAAATGGCTTATTCACATAGTAATACATCACGCCCATCAGCACCCCGCCGCCGATCAGATTACCGATGGTAACCGGTACCAGATTATGCAGGACACCAGCCCAAGAGATCGTGCCGGGATGATCCAGCACAAGCGCAATGGCGAATGTACACATATTAGCGATGCTGTGCTCATACCCGGAAATAAAGAAGCAGAAGACGAACAGCATCATGGCGAACATTTTGGCTCCGTCGCTTTTCATCGACATGGGAACGAAAAAGGCCAGGCACACCAGCCAGTTACATAGAATTGCCCGGAAGAACAACTGAAGTGTCGGAGCCTCCATCTTATGGGCGACCACACTCAGCAGAAACCCGTTCACGCTGGAGTCATAAAACAATCCCGTCAAAAAAATCAGCAGCGCAAATGCCGTAGCCCCCAGGATGTTGCCAATGTAGCTGACCACCCACATCCGCACAACCTGGGTCCATTGCAGCTTGCGTCTTAAGGCCGCATACGTGTAATAAAAGGTGTCCCCGGTAAACAAATCCCCGCCCCCATAGGAGATCAGAATGATGGCTGCGCCGAACGTAATTGCAGCCATCGGATACGTCATCGGCGAGTGCTCCATGTAGAAGAAGTTACCGGTCTTGAACGCTACGATTACGCCAAATCCGATGAACATACTGGCCAGCATGGCCCTGGCGATATAGCGGATAATACTTTGCTGATAGATCTTCTGTTTTTTGAGTGCCAATTTCTCAACCTGCAGCAGTGCCTCGTTCTCCATATGACCTCCGCATAAGCTTCTTATTTTCAGCGATTGAGCCTGATGTACAGCCTATTATACCCAATAAACCGCTGGAAATTGCTTGAACCACGGATGTTTAAAATTTGTGGAGATTCATGAAGAAATCCACCGCCGCCGGACTAGCTGTCTTTGCTCCGATCATTCAGCCTGGCGATTGACTCCGCCTTCTCACTGCTGGCTACGACGATAAGCACCAGTATTATGCACCCCAGAATCATCCGCTGATCCTCTCTTCCTCAAATGTCGCCTCAGTGACAACTTATGTGGAGGAGCGGGGGGTTATGAGTGCGGATTAATGTGCCTTGCTTAATGGGTGAGCGGTCTGAGCCGGAATATCGTAATGGACTGCTTCGGAAATTCATAGGCGAAATTGCAGCTCTCTGCCTGGAAGGACTTCGTCTTCGGTGAGACTTGCTCCGGCGCTTCGAAGCTGTTCTCTTCAGCAGGCAAGTACCCCGACATCTCAAATACTTCTCCCGTCACACCGTCCTTGCAGAAATCCTTCAGATGAATCTCGGCAGCTACGCACTCACCCTGAACGTTCACGATTTTCAAAATAGTATCCCCGGTAGCATGCTCTACGGTAGAGGAATAGTAGACCGGTTCGATCACCGGCAGCTTGTCTTCGGTTTCGTTAAACAGCACACCATCAATATAAGTGCGCACCGTTCTTCCGGATACCTGCAGCTCCAATTGATACTCTTTGTCCGTCTCTACCGAAAACATACTATGAGTCAGACAGGAGCCTCTGCCCGCCACTTTGGAACTGATAATGGAATCCTGATTTTGCCACCCGCTGATCTCCCAGAAAAGATGATTCGCATCATCCATTTTGCCAAAATGAATCACAAAACCTTTGTCGCCTCTGGTACGGACAGCTTTACAGCTTAAGGTGTAGCTGTTCCAGGCCGTAACCCCCAAATCCAAAAAGTCCGGCGCATCGGGCTGCCCTTCCTTGAAGCCAGGAGCCGTAGCCTCTCCCGCCAGGCTTTCATACTCTCTAACTTCACCAGTCACATTGTTGACTAGCCTAATCTCCGAGAAACGGGCCGAGCAGCCGTCTGCGTAAAGGATGATACCGCCTTCAATTGGCTTCTCCGGCGCTGCTTGCGCTTCTCCAAATCCGCTTGCCTCTACATGAAGCAATTGATCGCCTTGATGATTCATAAACAGCTTCTGCACGTAGTAATTCGGTGTTCCGAACACCTTATGGTTATTGAACCAGATCATATCAGGCTTCCAGTTCATATAATCCACATTGCACAGCATCGGGGCGTAGCAGGCCAAGCCGACCGCATGGGCGTTCTTCTCCAGGCCGGTCATAAACGCCGCCTCAACCAGCGCATTATAGTAGGTGTTGCCCCAAGAAGCATATTCCCCCAGGAACACTTTAGGCTCGTCAGCCTTAAAATGATCATACCGGTGATAGTTGGCCAGAAACCATTCCGGTGACTGGTAATAATGTTCATCTACCAGATCGGAACCATGCTCTTTGGCCGATTCCCAGCCCCGGTCATACACACCGCCTGCGGCGAACGGGCCGCTGGAGTTGATGACCTTCATATCCGGGTATTTGGCTTTTATGGCCCGGTGGAAATAAGGGTACCGTTCAAAGAAGGGTTCTCCCACTTCCTCATTGCCGATGCCGATATACTCCAGTCCAAAAGGCTCCGGGTGCCCAAGCTCTGCCCGCACCGCTCCCCATTCCGTAGAGATATCTCCAATGGCGAATTCTATCAAATCCAAGGCATCGTCAATCCAGGGTCCCAATTCCTCCAAGGGAACAATCCGCTGATGATGGGGGTCGTAGCCTCCCGGCAGCACCGGTATAGGCTTGGCCCCGATGTCCTCGCAGAATTGAAAATATTCATAATACCCCAGCCCCAAGGTCTGGTGGTACCCCCAGTTATTCCGTCTCGGGGGTCTCCCTGCAGGATCGCCCAGCGTATTCTTCCAACGGTACATGGAATCCCGGTCTTCAGGATTCAAGGACCCGTCATGCACCAGGCAGCCTCCCGGAAACCGCATGAATTTCGGCTTCATGTCTGCAAGCAGCTCCGCGATATCCGGGCGCAGCCCATTCGGCCGGTTCAGAAAGGTTTTCTCCGGAAACAGGGACACCATATCCACATAAAGCTTGCCCTTGCCTTGCGTGAGCATAACCAGCCGGCTGCTGTGATCTGTCGCCCGCGCAGTAAGCTTCACCTCATATTTCTTCCACTCGGAACAATTCACGGCAATGGCCGTCTCCGCATGGACGACGCCTTCCGTACTTTCAATAGAAATGACCACAGGCCCCTCTTCTCCAGCTTCCCGTCTTGCATACATGGAGAATAAATAGCTTTCGCCCTCCCGGACGGAAATGCCGCTGTTGAAGCCCAGGTTCATAATGCCCACGCCTAAGCCTTCCGCCAAGACATCAATAACGGCGTAATGCTCGTTGCGGAGATTGACCGGCTTGCTGTCCTCCACCGTTATTTCGCCCTTGCCGCCACCGCGTTCCACCTTCTCCCAAGCGGTCAGCGCATGGTAGTCCCGGTTATCAATAGGATCGAACTCGAAGGAGCGGTTGCGGACAAGCTCGGCATACAGCCCTCCGTCGGCGGCATGATTGAGATCTTCGAAGAAGATGCCGAACAGGTCTCCGGTAAGCGGGCCTCTCTTTTGAGTATGCACCCGTAGTGTTCCCTTTGCATTTGACATGATCGCAGGTCACCTTTCACATGGATATCTAATGATATGGTTAGAGTATAGATATCCCGGACCTGATCTTCAATAAGCTATTGAAGCGTAAAACTAACCTATTGTGCTTAATATCAATGCCACTATGCTAAAATTCCCGGTTGTGATTGTCTATATTTCAGGATTGATTTACAATCAAGAAAAACTGACTTATTCTCTTCCGGTGATAAAATATGATACGGCTGATATCTTGCGGATATAACTATGTTCATGAAGATGGAATCGTCATTAACCGGCCAAATGGAGCCGGGAATTACGCATTTGTGTTTTTTAAGAGCACATCTGAGCTTGTGCTGGACGGCAATCCGTGCATCGTGGAGAAGAACTCCTATGTCCTGATGAGCCCACATACCCCACACCTGTACCGGCACCTGGACAGGCCCTTTATTAATGATTGGTTTCACTGCTCCGGCAGCGGGGTAGAGTCCTTCCTGACTGAGATCGGCTTTCCCCTGGACAGGCCTATTCATGCAGAGGACCCCTTCATGATCACCAAATGTATAATGGACCTGAACAACCTCACCAGACAAAACAGCCCCTATAAGGACCGTATAGCGGACTGTGATCTGCAATCCCTTTTTATGAAACTGAACGATTTGCGGAACCGGACGGCTGCCCTTGATCAATCGAGCCGGTATTTGCTTCCTTTTTCTAAGCTGCGCAATGAGCTGTACAGCTCGCCCAACACTGCCTATACGGTAGAAATGCTTGCTTCAAGCGTGAACATGAGCAAATCCTATTTCCACCATATCTATAAGGAATTATTCGGATGCTCCGTCATAACAGATCTCATTAACGCGAGATTGGATTACGCCAAATATCTGCTGAACAACAGCACCTTTTCGGTAACGATGATCGCCAAAATGTGCGGATATGAAAACAGCACCCACTTCATGAGACAGTTTAAGAAATTCATCGGCCTTACGCCCAGCGAGTACAAAGCAGGACCACGGTCCGGCGCAAATAAAACATGATAGGTCAGTATTCCGCTGCAATAATCTATTGATCGGCCCTGGCCGGACACCTATACTTTGGATTGAATAGCTAATTTAAGCTCCAGCCCTTCTCGCTTCTTACAGGGAAGCCGGAAGGGCATGATTTGTGAAGGAGGCCTTTATCTTGACACGATATGATACTCAAAGCTCAGGTTATCTTTTGGTGCATTTCATCGGAGAGCAGCCTGACGGCGAACAGGTCTATTTCTCTTATAGCGAAGACGGCCTGCATTGGAAAGACCTGAACGCGGGTTTGCCGGTTCTGCGTTCGGAGCTCGGGGAAAAGGGCGTGAGAGACCCTTTCATCGTACGCTCGCCCAAGGACAATAAGTTCTATTTGATTGCCACGGATCTCCGCATTGCAAACGGAAAGGGCTGGGATACCGCGGTGAACGCCGGCAGCCGTGACGTGATTATCTGGGAGTCCCCCGACCTGGTGAACTGGTCTTCCCCCTGGTCCGTTACGCTTGGCATACCGGGTGCGGGCTGCGTCTGGGCTCCAGAAGCGATTTATGACGAAGCTGCAGAGGAGTTCCTGGTGTTCTGGGCCTCTGCCACCCAGGAGCCGCAGGAGCAAGAGCGGAAACATAAGATCTATAGCGCGCGTACCAAGGATTTCCGTAATTTTACAACCCCTGAAAAGTATATCGAACGGGAAAATCACATCATTGATACGACGATTATTGCCCAGGGCGGTGCTTACTACCGGTTCTCCAAGGACGAAACGACCAAGAATATCCGGGTGGAAAAGGGCGCCTCGCTGGATAAAGACGCCTTCGCCCCTCTGAGTGCCCCTGTTCTGGAGGACTTGTCGGGTGTTGAAGGCCCGCAGATCTTCAAGCTGGGCGGCCGTGAGGAATGGTGCCTGATTGTGGACCGCTTTGCGGAAGGAAAGGGATATCTCCCGCTGCTGATCTCCGACCTTGAGAGCGGTGACTTCCGGGTTCTGCCGGATGGAGCGTTCGATTTGGGCAAAAACAAAAAACGCCACGGCGGAGTCCTCCCCATTACCGAAGCGGAATGTTGCCGCCTTCTGGCGGCGTTTGGGGATGGACATCAAGTGCTGCCCGGGCAATTTGCCGACCCTGATCTGGCGAAGTTCGGCGGCCGCTATTACCTGTATCCGACAACGGACGGCTTCACGGGCTGGTCGGGTACGCAGTTTCATGTGTTCTCATCGGCTGATTTGCGTATATGGCGAAACGAAGGGATGATTCTCGATCTTGCAAGTGATGATGTCCCTTGGGCTGTCGGCAACGCTTGGGCTCCGGCCATCGCCTGCAAAGACGGTAAATATTTCTATTATTTCTGCGGCAAAATGAAAAACGGCGAGAGCGCCATAGGCGTTGCTGTTGCCGATGCTCCTGCCGGCCCGTTCCGCGCGCAGCCGGAGCCGCTGATTACTCTGGATCTGACGAAGCAGCTTGGGATTGCCATGGGGCAGGCCATTGACCCCTCCATTTATACGGAGGATGACGGTACAGCTTACCTGCTGTTTGGAAATGGACAACCCGCCATCGTGAAGCTCGGCGAAGATAGGGTATCCGTTATCGAGGACACAATGAGAAATCTTGAAGGCCTATACGACTTCCGGGAGGCAGTTACCGTTCTCAAGCGGGACGGGCTGTATCATTTCACCTGGTCCTGCGACGACACAGGCAGTGAGGATTACCATGTAAACTACGGTACGTCGGAGCATCTGTATGGCCCGGTAACTTACCGCTATCCGGTTCTTGCCAAGAATACGGAGAAGGACATGCTCGGCACCGCCCATCATTCGATTCTGCATGACCCGGACACCGGTCAATACTTTATTGCCTATCACCGGTTTGTTACGCCGTTATCCCGTTTCACGGAAGGAAAAGGCTATCATCGCGAAGTCTGCATTGATCCGCTCACCTTCGGCGAGGATGGGCTGATGAAGCAGGTGGAGTTGTAAAAAGAATACTTCCGGCATAAAAGGCCCACGCAAATCGCGTGGGCCTCTTGCTTGCTCTTAACGTATGGTTACTCTGGCTCTTGCCGTGTGACCGGACGGATCGAGCGTCCAGCCGGGCTTGCCGAAGTATGGAGTGCCGTCCGGGTTCCAAAGGAATCGCTGTACCCGGGCGTGACGGTTAGGATCATACAGCGGATCTCCGGTGATTTCCTTATAAGGACGGGCATGATAGATCAGAAGATCAGAGGAGCCATCCTCCGATACTGTGAAGCTGTTATGCCCTGGTCCGTACTCGGAAGCCTCCTCGTTGCTGACGAACACCGGCTCCTTCGATTTGGTCCATGAAGCGGGATCAAGCAGATCGCTTGCGTCCGGCGCCGATAACAGCCCCATACAATAACGGTCGTCTGTGCCGCTGGCAGAGTAGGCGATAAACACACGCCCCTTCCGTTTCAGCACGGCCGCCCCTTCATTTACGCGATGCCGCTGAATCTCCCAGTCGTATTCTGGAGCCGTAAGCTTCACTGGCTCGCTTGATATCGACCACGGCGTATCTATCCGGGCGATGTAGAGACAGGAATCCTCAATGATCTGCGCCCATACCAAATACCTGTGTCCATTATGCTCAAAGGTTGTTGCATCCAGCGAGAAGCTCTCGACCGGGAGCCCGATTCTCCCCTTCTCTACCCACGTTCCGGTAAGGGGGTTGTCATCTGCACACTCCAGCACATACGGACGAATGGCCCATTTGTCTTCCACAGAACCGGCAGCGAAGTATACGTACCATTTTCCTTCAATGTTATGAAGCTCGGGCGCCCAGATATGGTTGCCCATCTCTCCCTCTTCGTGCATGATCCAGATAACCGTCTCTTCAGCCGTTGACAGACCCGCTATCGTACGGGAGCGCCGGAGCACCAGCCGGTCATACTCCGGTACGGACCCTGTGAAATAATAATATCCGTCACTATGCTTCACCACATAAGGGTCGGCGCGATTGGGAACCAACGGGTTCGGATAATCATCCCCGATCACGGTCCCCTCCACCAGGAAGGTTCCCGGCTGTTCCATGCGCGACGGAGGGACAGGCTCCCATCTGACCGGAAAACGCCCGGCCCTCCCTCCCGCAAGCTCAACCTGGGCCGATCGGGGGAGCTCCAATGGCTCCCCGGCTGTAATGCTAATAGCGATTTCCGCAATTCCTGTAATTCTCATGATTTATTGTCACCTTTTTAATTGAATAGGATATGTTGATCATGAAAAGTATAGGCCGTTCTAATAGCGCAATCAATTGAATATCATCGCCAAAAACTGACTTATCGCGCTTTGTTGGATTGTGTTCCCGCTTAATCGGTAAGCGTGCCGATGTAGTAATGAATGGCTTTGAAATTTTTATCATAGAAAATAATAATGTAATCCTCAGGCTGTCCATTCAAAGCTTGATTGTCTTCTAATCGAATCGGGTAGTACGTATGCGTATAGCTGATGGCAGTCGATTGATAGGGATTAATCTGTTGTACAGCTTGATCCGCAGTGAAGTCTTTTCCGGCGGTTGCGAGATCAGATCTAGTCGTGAATGAAAAATAGGCTGCTTCAGGGTGTGTTTTCAGGTAATCCTTAAACGTGACATAATCCATTCGCAGACTGTCGTCATATTCCCGCAGCAAGGATACGCCTTCCTTGACCTGAACGGCTGTGCCATCCCATACAGGCGTATTGGGAGACGTGGTGATCCGTTGAGTAGCATAACTTGCAGGCTGAAGATTCTTATCGCGGAATACTACGGTTACGTAGTATTCTCCTTTTTTATCCAGTTGCCGAAGGTAGGCCAAATCCGAAAAAGGTTGGATGCCGATTCCATTTGAGCCTTGGATATCCGCCAGGGTAATTGGATTTTCCGTGAGATAGAAAGACATGAATGAAGTTTCACTTCTCAAGGTATAAGGATAATCCTGGTTATACACACCTATAGTTGTTCCATTGAGTTCCAGACCGCTTATCTGGATACCGGTGGACACCAACGAAAGGCTGCTGCCCAGCGGACCTGCATGCTTCATCGTCTCCAACTCATTAAGCGCCTTCTCCAGCTTGTCTTTATTAGTTTGGCTAACCTGGGCCTTCAATGAATCACTCAGTGCGGAATACGCGCTTGAAGCCCTCAGGATAGAGTTCTCTGCCCGCAGCGCGTCCGAATAACCCTGGATTTCATTAATTCTTTCCTCGGCGGCTTCGACGGCCAGTTGGTCACTGAGATGGACTTTTCCATTATAATAGCTGATTGCCTGCAAGGTCTTGTCGTAGAAGATAATTGTGTACTCCTGCTCAATATTAGTTTTCAGATCCTTCCACACCTCAACAGCTAACGGGATATCATCTACCGGCTGGGGATAATAATAAGTCTCTACTACCCGGATACGCTTTTGGTTATACAGTCTGAGCGAATAAGAGAGAAGCTTACTCAATTCATAATTGGAGGCAACCGTGTCCAAGTACTTTGGAGTAATCGTGTAATAAGCCGCCTCTGCATTCTGAGCAAAAACATTCGAAACATCTATAATGTCGGAATATTTTGCACTCCCGTCAATCATTTGCTTATCCCGCTCAATCGTTACGCCACTTGCCAGCTTTGTAAAATTAGCTGCGTAACCGGTAAGTGAAGGGGGGAAATTCACCTTTTGGGTGCTGTAGCCGACTGCCCCTTCCTTCCCCCTGAACACAAGCGTCACATATTGGTCTCCGCCTGTTCCGAAATAATCGTTATACACTGTCATTGTATAGATTGGATTGGACCGGTACACAAGGGTACTCTTAGTTGAGTAAGCTCTTCTATTGTTAAGTTCCCACCTTAGATCTCTTTCATTAACAGGTGTGGAAGTAATATAGTAGGAAACGGTGCTTGCGCTTTTAAGAATAGACTCAGGAATAGAACTAACATCAAACTGTAAGTACACGGCATTCCTTACCGTTGCATCTGGAGAAGCAATAATATAGGTTTGAAGCAGCGGGATTTCTTTAACCGGCGATGTCGGCACTGGTGTGGCCGTTGATGCCGGAGTTGCGGTTGGAACTGGTGTCGGAGCTACGGTTGGTGTGGGAGCGGGTGTAGCTACGCTTCCCCCTCCTCCGCCGCCTCCGCCAATGATCACTGCCGGTGTTGGCGTGGCAGAAGCCGTCGCAATAACCAAAGAATCCTTTTGCGGACCTTCTACGGAGAGGGGTTTGGTGTTAAACGAAGAGCCTTTCGCTCCGTCATTAAGCACCGCTGTCTCCACTTGACCGGCTCCAGTCACTTTGGTGAACGCATCCAGCACCGCTTTGGTTACCTTAGTTCCACTCGCCATATCTACGGAGGAATTGGCCGCACCTGTACCGATACTAAGGGCTGCCACTGAACCTTTAGCCAACTGCATGACGGCTTTGGCGTTAATATTTACAGTATCAAATACCCCGGACAGGACAACAGGACCGCTGGAAGTAAAGTCCTGTTCAACCGAAACATTAGTGAAGCCTGCACCTGTAGCCCCGCTTTCCTCCAGCTTTACCGGAGTCTGTGCCTTCACCTGCTTCACAGTGGTCGTGCCTTCAGCCACCAACCGGACTGCTCCGCCGGCTTTGTTCACAACCACATCTCCCAGTTCGGAGTTAATGAAGTGAAGAGAGTCGCCTCCCCCTCCCTTGACAGTAGTAGTGCCACGCACGGTAACGTTCTTCAAAGTCACGTCTCCATTGCCGATTCCGGCATCCAGCAGGAGATTACCCACAATCGTCACGTTCTGGAGGGTAACTCCGGCGGCGGAGATAACTACAGTCTCGGTGGTCTCACGATGCTGTTCGTCAGTTCCTCCATAAACGCCTGAATGATCATAAATCTCTCCATCGCCGCTCACTTGCAGCATCGGCTCAATCAGAGTTACCGCTTCGGCCCGGGTCAATGACCGTTTGGGTTTAAAGGTTCCGTCCGGGTAGCCCTTCATATAACTGGCATTTATAGCAGCAGCAACACTGCCTGCACTCCATGCCGCAACCTCCCCGCGATCGCTGAAGCCAGCCAGCGTCTCTGTTGTATTTTCTGGTAATTCCAATTTCAACAGCTTGCCCACGATAACTGCCGCCTCCTGGCGGGTAATCTGTGCATTGGGACGCGCTTCGTTGTTATAGCCCTGAATATAGCCTGCCCCAACGGCCATAGCCACCTCTTTGTAGGCCCAACTGGTGGAACTGACATCAGAGAACGTTATTTTAGGGACTTCTTTCTTATCAAATAAACTAGCAATCTCAAAAGAGCGGTTTACAATCGCCATAAACTCCGCTCTGGTTATGGATTGATCAGGTTTTACCGATCCATTTTCAAACCCTTTCAGCAAGCCCTTGTCCAGCCATTTCTCAATCGTATTCTGGGCCCAGTGGCCTTCATAATCCTTCACCGTTTCAGCCGCCGCTGCGCCCGCACCCATCGAACCCAACAGCATGCTTATTCCCAGTGCACCCGTCAACAATCCGCGAAATATCCTGCCCATTTCCTGTCCCTCCCAGTTATATGCGTTCATTATGTAACCTTCAGCCTGCGCAAATGGAAACATTACCATATTATCCTATACAAATATATCAGCACACTGCAAAATTCTCAATCAATAGAAATAGAGGCACACGAAGAAACGCCAAAAAAGCCTGCCAAAAGCTAAGCAGGCTTGTCCGGTTTATGGGTGATCGGCTAATCCAAAGTCCTCAGTTCAAGAAGCTGCTTAGTCCGCTGTCGGCTTCAGCCTGCTTCAAGGCCTGCGGCTGCGAGGCTTCATTTAAGCCCAGGCGGTTGTTAAGCTGCGTGTTGATGGTCGTCATTTTGGACGTATAATCCTGGCAGCTCTCGATAATACGGCGGTTGGACTGCTCGGAGGTATCCAGCGCACTCAGCAGATCGCCAATGGCCTGATTGACCGCTTCGAGCGACATGGACGGCTTGGAGAGCAGCTCCGTCGTTTTCTCGGTAGTCGTACGCAGCAGGCGTGCATTTTCCTTGAACTGATCCTCAATGGTCTTATTCGTCGCTTCCACGGCAGAAATAACATTCTCCTGATCGGCTAGAGACATGGCAATCATCGCAGATACGGTGATCAGGTTGGAGGTCTTATCAATAGCGTTGTTAACGGAATCAATCAGCTTGTCGTTGTTGTCGTTGATAATATCTGTAGCGGCAATCGCCTGATTGTAGAGCAGAATCATCTCCGTCATAGACTGGATACGCACCATAACCTTGCGCAGTCCGCGCTCCAGATACGCCTTGCGGAACTCATTCTCCGGCTTCGCAATTTCAACCTCGAACAGCTCCTTCAGCTTGTTGCCGAAGGCAATTTTGGTCTGAAGATTATAAATCTCCTCCATCGAAGTGCGTTTGAGCTGCCGCATATTGACAATGCTCTCTTCAAGCGTGTCGCGGCCATCCCGCAGCCCGGTTACAATAGAGTCGATGTTGGTGCGGACCGACTGATATTTGTAGACGTAATTTTTGAGCGGACTCTTGCGCAGCATTTTCCCGAAAAAGCTGACATTCTTGCTCTGCTGCAACGTCTCGCACTCATTGCGTAGCTTCATAATCATATTCGGCACCTCCACACGCTTGCCGGACATCAGATCATTTACCGGGCGGTCGAGCAGCTTCAGCGTCTGTCCCGCCTTTTCCTGCGTCTTCACCCCAAGCTTGCCAATATCATCCATCAGGGAATCCAGAGCAACAGTATCCGTCTTGGCGACCTTCTCAATTAGCTGTGAGGCTTCCTGGACTACCTTCTGCTCATCTTCTTTTTTAAGCTCAATCAACTGCGTGGACATGGGTTTCCCTCCTCCTATAATTCGGAACTGCTGTACCGCTGATGAATCAGTTCCGCCTTGGTCTGAAGTTCCATCAGGTCTTTATGCTCGATCGTTGAGGCGATCTCCGATATTTTGGAGTCAACATCGCGCAGACCGTTCAGCAGCATTCTCCGGTTTCTTGTTTTGGCTTCTCCTCCCAGACGCAGGAACGGGTTGATCACACCATTCAGATCCTTCAGCACCAGTCTTCGGACCGTGTGATTAATCTCGGCATTGCCCAGCTCCTGCAGCAGCGGAAGCACACGCTGGAGCCTGGCGAAGAGCGCCAGGGACTTCTCGACAATCTCATTGTCCAGTGTATCCTTCCGCCCCTCAGAGATAATCATATCCTCCAGAATGCTCAGATACTCTACCACCGGAGCGAATTCCGCTCCAAGCTTAATCTCGGAGCCGCCTCTGCCGGCCAGATCATGTCCGCCTGCGGCGGTGCCTGCATTAGCGGCACGCTCCTGTACAGAACTGCCCGCTGCCGGAGCAATCGCCGCAGGCTCCTGACCGGCGGGAAGAATTTCCGCCGGAAGGTTACTTTTGGTGCGGTTGCCGCCCACAATTGCAGCACCAGCTCCGGCAACCGGCAGCAGCAGAGAAATCACTTCGGGCACAAAAGCACTCGTCACCAGGGCAACAACATAGCCGGCACCGGCGTACAGCAATACTTTCCATTTCGCTTGCATTGTTCTCACCTCTTGTGAGCGGACTTAAGGACTGCCGCTCAGGTTCACGGCGAGTCCGTGATCACGGATTCGCCGTTTATTCTCATAATCAGCGGCTGCTCCACATGGCTGGCCAGTACATTGCCTGCGAATCCGGCAGGCTGAACCTCGCCGCCGAGCGCGCTTTTGACCGCCAGATAAGGGAAGTTGATCCCGGAGAGACAGGAGATATGCAGCCCGCCGGACATCCGGGGATTGATCTCCAGCAGCTTCGGAACCCCGCCGCTGTATTTCATTTGGATATTGAAATTGAAGGGGATGCGGTAAGTCTCAGCCACCCGGGAAGCAATCTCCTCAAGCTCCGGGATGTGCTCCATCAGCCGCAGGCGGCCGCCGGCTTTACGGCGTGGGACAGCCGCAAGCAGCGCCCCCTTCGCATCCGCCAGACAATCAATACTGTACTCATAGCCGTCCAGCAGCTCCATCACCATCAGGTTCGGAAAGGAATCCACGCTGGCAAGCGTCCGGTAGGCCTCTTCGAAGGAAATCTGCGACGTGACATGCCCGAACAGCTCCTGCAAGGGACTGCGGCTGTTATTAATAATGCGGAAGCCCAGCCCGCCTTCGGTTTCGGTTGGCTTGAAGCAGACCTGATGGCCTTCGGCAACAAGCTCCTCATAGGCTGCCCGGAATTGCTCCGCTGTACTGACCACATGATAGTCAGGAATCGTCATAATCCCTGTCTGTCGCACATTTTCATAAAATTTGCCCTTGTCCATGATCGTCTCCAGCAGGTCCAGATCGCGGCAGACGAGCACCTTCGTGCCGATGGCATCGAACATAGAGACATGCAGGGCAATATCCAGCATATGGAGTCTTGGAATGAAGATATCAATCTCGTTGCGGCGGCAAAAATCAACGCAGAACTGCACGTACTCGATCCCTTCGAGCTCCGGCTCCGTTCCCGCAACATCTGCGCCTTGCAGCGACATATGCCGGATATCGGGGTGGGTCGCGAAAATTTGCACCGGGATGCCGTCCTCATTATTACGGATGAGATTCATATAATGAAAAGCCACGGAAAACCAGCGGTTAAAATAAATGTTTATCTTATTCATTGCGGCCAACTCCCACTGCCGTTAAATTGTTATAAATCTTCTGTACATATTGCAGAATCTCATCCCCGGCAAAAACACCCGACCGCTGCGTAAAGGGATATTCTAATTTTACTAGACCTGCCTGCTGCTCGGCAAATATTTCTCCGTGGCAAGGGGCAATGGCATAATCAGCGCCCGCCAGCAGACTCTTGTCCAGCAGGGAATCTCCTGACGCAACCATTGGCCCGGAATGAACCGTACGGCGCACATGAATAATCGCAGCGTTTTTGTTCACAGCCTCCGGCACCACATATAGCTTGCGGCCCTGCAAGGAGACGCGCCAGCCCAGCTCATGCAACTGCTCAGCCAGACGCGTAAGCTCATCCGCAGGCAATAAATCACGATATACCACAAAGGTATAAAACAGATCGTCGCAATAACGTTCGCTGATGATCCATTCCTCCCGCACGACCGACCGCACCAGATTGCCCGCTTCTTCCGCTGTTGCTGAGTCCCGCTCTACCCGTCTGCCGATGGCTGCCCGCCATTCCTTGTCTACGATCCCATTCACAAGTATATTCCCCCCATTGCTGGTGATCGCATAATCAGGAATAATCGTCTCCTGAAAAAGATTAATCCGTCTATACTGCGCAATAGTGCGCGTAGTTACCGGCATAAAAACAATCTTGGCGGCAAGCTCCCTAAGCAGGTCCAGCGCATGCTGCGAAATATAAGAGACCGTTCTGCCATCCACGATCTCGGCAGGGATGAGGCCCGGAGAATCCTCGGGAACACCAATCGCACCTGGAGAATAGATCAAAGTGCGATCCAGATCGCTGGCATAGATCATTCACTTTCTCCCTTCAGCGGCTTAATGATCCCGCAGCAGGAATAGGTCAGTCCGGGATACACCTCCACCGGAACGCCCCGGTCCTCCGCCAGCAGCAGAATATGGCGCAGATTTGGATTATCTATAGTATCAACGAGAATTTTCCAAGGCACTCTGCGCAGCAGCACACGGGTGGTTTCACCGACTCCGGGCTTGACCAGATTAATATCTTCAATGCCATACCTTTGCTGGATGCTCTCGATATCGCGCAGCCCTTGCCAGGTCGTCTCGGGAGGAGCTTCCAGCATTCCGGCCGCGATAACCTTCGCCTCTTCGGTCACTGAAGAATAGTATGGAGTTACCGCATCAATAAACACATTGGAGAGGTCGCTATCCAGCCACTCCTTATAGAATTTGGCCCCGTGGAACTCCTCTGGCCCAATAAGATCATCCCGCAATACAGTGCGGCTCATCAGGCCCGATACGGTAGAGTTCAGGCAGGCGCTCGGAATCAAATAATCTTCCCGGGTCCCGAAGGTGCCCGAGCAGTTGCCCGGATCAGCGAGAACCGCCAGATCATCATTCAGGGAAACGCCGTATTTTCGATAAAAGCTGCTGCAAGCTTCAATCAACACCCGGCGGATGGCTCCCTTGCCTGTCCAGCCGTCGATAAATTGCAGCTCCGCAGCCGCGCCATGCTTCTGCAGCATATAGAGAACCGCATTCTCATCAATGCCTTTGCCACGTATAATGGAAATGCTGTAGTGCGGCAGTTCCACTCCATACCGCGCAGCGATATAGCGTTTGATCAACACGCCAACCGGTGTACCCGCTCTGGCCAGAGATACCAGTACTGTATGCTCCAGGCCCCGCTTGGCTACGATCATCTCGGACACAACCGCAACCGCCAGCGCCACCTTTCCGGCAGATTGCCGAAGGGTCTCATGAAACAGCTCAATATATTGCTCTGTAGGCTGATACTCAACCGGAAGCATTTCCGAATAATGCACACCGGACTGAATCGCCTCCTCCCGCTCAGCGGTCGCCCGCTCCAACTGCACATCACTGAGATCCTTAAGCAGGAATGTGACATCGGAAGGGGGGTAGCTGCCCAGCGGAGCCGGGGGCGTAATGGTTCTGCTCATCAACTCTTCATATCCTGTTCCCTTCATCCGCTCAAGCCTCCATTTCCAGATTCAGCAGCCAGTACAATAAGATGTACCTTGTTCCCTGCCAGCCTTTTCAAAATATCCGTCATCGGCTCAACCCGCCCGCGGGGCACATCACGCTCAAGCAGCACGAAAATATCATCATACTGCCGCGGGTCTACATTGTAGATATAATTCGTAATTCCGGGATCGCCCGCTGAAGGATGGGCTGCGGCGCTGTGCACACCATAATCCGCACGGCGCTCCGGATGAATCGGGCTGCGGGTGGAAGACTGATAGAACACCCCTTCACCCATTTCCGCCGCAATCCGCATCGGCAGATACATGAATTCACCCACCCCCAGAACGAGGGTACGGGGTCCTTCACGCAGTTCGCGCAGCTTCGCCGCCGCCAATGCAACTGCTTCATCTATCTTCTCGTTATCCTTAGACTCCAGACCGAAGCGGCCGCTCAATTTCAAATACGGCGATGGATTGATTACTCCGTAGGAATCCGAAGAACTCACCATTAGCCGCTCCAGACCATCCTGCACATAAGTTGTGGCAACTGGAACCACAGCAGCCGACTCCTCATAGCCTTTAGCTTCAACCGGGCTCAGATGAGGGGTGCCCTTCACTTCGATATTGCCCTGCAGCAAGGATAACGATCTGATCCGAATCCCCAGCTCCTGCTCCAAATCACGGTAGGCCTGAATGTTGGCGCTGCTCCGCCAATCAAGAAGAGAGGCCACAACATATTCCTTGCGCGGGAACTTCGACTGGATATCGCGGATCGTATTAATTGCTGTATTGCCGGTTGTAATCTCATCATCCACCAGCACAATTGGTTCATCCCCGGACAACAGCTCAGGCTTCAGCGCATAGCATAAATGGTCAACCGCATGGGAATGCTCTTCCTCAAAGCTGATCACCGACACAAGCTCGGGAATATCCTCACGGGTAGTGTGAATATAGGATGCACCGGCAGCAAACATGTTGTACATACTGTGGCCCAGAGCAGTCGCGGTCTCAGCAAAGCCAATAAACCGAACCGGCTGCGGAAGCACAAGCTGTGCACCGAGCAAATCATGATACGCCTCCTCCGCATGCTCCGGGTGAATCAGACCGTGAACCGCTTGGTCCAAAAGCTTGTCCAGCAGCTCACCATCCGCTCCAGCTCCACCCAGCTCCTGGTAGAGCAGCAGCCCCAGAGCGGCTCCACTGAGCAGCGGGGTATACGGATTGACGGGGATGTGCTTGCCGAGCACCTTGCTGACGAAGAGAAATGAACGTTTTTTATTAATCCGGGCCGCCATAGCAAATAACGCCTCTACAGGCATATGAAAAGGGTTCGCAGTTTCGGTTACCGTCACCTGCAGGTCCCGTGTGATATTAAACGTGTGAATATTCGTTCTCGGGAAGTAATCCGACAAAATGCTGTTGTTCATGTAGCACCCCGTATATTTGAGATCGTAGTAAAATACGTTTCGCCCAGTTCAAATGCGGCTTTATTTCATTCATCTTGTTGTAATAATCACTTTTGAACACACCGCGGCTGCCATCGTTGCTCTCCACAATTCCCAGCGCATCCACATATTCCTCATGCATTACCGTATACATGGCCTGCACGGGTCTAAGGTGGGAGGGATGGATAATCGTTTTGCCTACAATTCCATTTTCTTTATCCAAAAGCACTTCACGGAATAATCCGTCCATAGAGCGGGTAATATAATGGTTGCGTATTTCAATGCCATGCTTGCCGTAAGTATCCTCAAAGGGGGTCTGCCGCAGTTGCGGGCGTAATACCCGGTGTCCTTTGTTCGCGAAATATTCCCATACCGGCCCCGAAATCACATATCCTTCCTCCACCCGCCCGAACACGTTGATGATATCGGAGATGCAATCGCGGATTGGCGTCAGATCATAAATGCTGATATCCGGACTGCGGCGCAGCCCGAACAGACTGGAGAAATCCGTCGCTCCGATCCGCACATTCAGCACATAATCACGGTACTCGGCAAGCAGATCGCGGATAGCAAGCAGCGTGTCCAGCCGGCTCTCCCGGTAAATGACCGGGGCGCTCTCCAGAATAGGCATGCCGTACAGAACAGGGGCGGAATAGCTGCGGGAGCTGTTGTATTCGGCAATAGCCTCGAAATAGTCCGCGCCGTTCTCCATAGAAAACTTGGGAAAAACAAAGCCGGTCAGCATTGTAATCAAGGTCCCCAGCCGGAAAATAAGCTGCTGCAGTTGCTCCGGATGGCGCACACGAATGAACAGCAGCGGAAGACCGCTTCCCTTATCAGGCTCATTCTCGGAATAAGCGGACAGGAAAGCAAGATGTCTTACAATCGACTCTTCAGCATAGTCGACCTCACCGTCGCCAATCGCATCCTCCAGATCCATAATTACCGTTACAAGTCCCGATCCTCTAAGCTTAATAATATCTTCAGCCACACTGCTGCGGGTAGCCGGCATATACAGGGCGGCTCCGACAGCGTAAGCCAGCAGTTCCTTGGGCGTAGAAGGGTCAAACGAAACAGGCGGAGAGTAGAATAAGGACAGTTCTTGTTCTTCAGTCAGGTAATTAAAGTATCTCAAAGCCTTCCCCCCTTGTCGATTTGCATAACACACAAAAAGAATAGCCCCTCCTTATAGAGAGCAGTAGAACCAGCTACGCCGTCCTCTCGGGGACGGCATCCGGCTTTCTCAAATACAAGCAAGGGCCATGCTATAGAGCTATAGGTTTACATCTTGTGCTTCCGCTTCAGTTATACCTTGCGGTTGGCCTCTTTTTTCTTCTTGCCGTTGCTGTACAGAATCGTTCCTACGAATACTGCAATCAGAATAGTGAAGAACACCACATGCGGCATTTCGTAGCCGAAGGCTCCTGCCAGCATCTTGCCCGCAATAATGGCGATCAGCAGAAACGCGGTTTGCTCCAATTCGGGAAATCTGCCAATAAGCTTAAGGAATAGCTGTGCTACACCGCGCATCATCAGCACGCCAAGGATACCGCCCATGAAGAGTACCCAGACCTTATCGCTAAGTCCGAAGGCCGCTACAACACTGTCAATACTGAACGCAATATCCATTAACTCCACCATCAGCACCGTTCGCCAAAAAGAGGTGCCTTTGTTCTCCGTGTGATCTTCCTCGCCGCCCTTAAACAATCCTTTATAGGCGATATAGAAGAGGTAGAGCGCACCGAGAACCTTAACGAGCGTAAATTTAATCAGGAACGTTCCGAGGCCAATCGCCAGGAATCTGAATAAATACGCACCGAGAATCCCGTAGAATAAAGCCTTTTTCTGCTGCTCCTTCGGCAGATGCTTAACCATGACCGCAAGTACGAGCGCATTATCCGCCGAGAGCAAGCCTTCCAGCAGAACCAGACTTCCGATGATTCCCCAGCTTACCGGGTCGGAGAGTGTGCCGACAATATCGCTCCATGAGAAGAAATGCCCGTAATTCTCACTGATACTCCTAAAAAAATCGCTGAACCAGTCCATTCCAATATGCCTCCGGTAAAATAGTTTATTTGCTGCCTGCTACCCACTGCAGTCCCCAACCAAAAGCCTGATCCATCTCCCGGTGACCGCTGAAATATTGCACAAGCCGTTCAATGCTGAACGTTTCATTCCCCACATTCCGGATCATGGCAATCGCGCACATGCCCTTGCGGTTGTTATGCTCGTCCAAATTCACGACAATATCCGGCCCGCCTTCCTGAGTGATGGTAACCACGCCATCCGCTTCCGACCAATGGGTAACGCCTTTATAGATAAAAGCAAAAATAAGAACCCGTTCAATGTCGGCAACCTTACTTCCGTTTATACGCAAATTCTCCCCGGAGGTTACGGAACCGGTCCGGTCATCGCCATCCAGCATTACATAAGGCGGATATTCCAAATGTCCAAAAGCATTGCCCAGCGCCTGAACAACGCCCTTGCGGCCATCCTTCAGCTCATACAGGCAAGCAAGATCCAGATCCACACCGCTCTTGCGGCTAAACAGCCCGCCTTGCTTCTGATTCCAGTTAAGGTTAATCTTCACTTCGCCAAGGCCGGAGGCTGATTTCTTCAGGTTGATGGAATCGCCTTTTTTCTTCAATTCAATCTTCTTCAGATTAAGGTTCAGCGCTGGAGCAGGAGGCGCCTCCTGCACCTGCGGAGGCGGCGGAGCAGGTATAGAAGGCGGACGGACAACAGGGGCCGCCGGTGCTGGCGGTATCGGTGCTCCTGCCTTCTCCTGCTTCTGCGCCGCAGCCGGCTCGTCAGCCACTTCAATTCCAAAGTTGCCGCAGAGCGCCTTCAATCCGCCGTCAAAGCCGGCCATAACGGCACTATACTTCCAATCTTCGCCGTATCTATATAATTCTCCTACTACAACAGCCGTTTCCGCAGAGAAATGATTTCCAAGTTTACACCGCAGGATTTCCGAGCCTGTCGCCTGGTCCAGAATCCGGCAATGCGCTTCACTCATTTGCCCGAACATTTGCTTGCGGTTCTCGCCGTCATAGAGTGTAAGCGTAAATGCGATTTTCATAACGTCAGAGGGGATTTTATCGAGCTGCACTTCGAAGTGCTTGAGTCCCCCGGAGCCATGCCCCGGAACATCCTTATACCGGATATAGGGTGTAGAAGGATTATTGTAAAAGATCAGATCGTCATCCTTGCTTACTTTGCCTTGAGCTCCTAACAGAAAAGCCGAGGCATCAATTTCCATTGAGGAAGGCGCTTGCCAGGCGATCTCCACAAGCAGAGATTTAAGTCCGGAGTTGCCTTTCGTCAGGTCGGCCTTCTGCCCTTTTACTACTTCTGTACTCATGTTCATGCCACCTTTTTCAAGGGATAAGGGTATAAAAAGGGCAGGATCGGTAATGATCCCGCCTTTGAAGCTTCTATTGCGCGTCCAGTCCGTAGTTCCTGCATAAGGCACTAAGTCCGCCGGCAAAGCCGCTTCCTATCGCCTGGAATTTCCAATCCGCACCGTTGCGGTAGAATTCACAGAAGACAACAGCAGTTTCTGTTGAGAAATCCTCTCCCAGATCAAAGCGGAGAATCTCACGGTCACTGGATGCATCTACGACACGTACAAATGCGTTGGAGACTTGTCCAAAGTTCTGGACCCGGGCTTCATAATCATAAATAGTTACCGTAATACCAATACGCTGGATATGAGCGGGCACCTTGCTGAAATCAACCAGGATCTGCTCATCGTCGCCTTCTCCTTCACCGGTACGGTTATCCCCCGTATGGGTGACAGAGCCGGCTCCGCCATTCGGATTATTGTAGAATACAAAATCATCCTCGCCTTTGGCTTTGCCGTCCTCATGGAGCAGGAATGCCGAGGCATCAAGGTCAAAATCCTTGCCGCCGCTATATTTGTTCGTATCCCAGCCGAGTCCCACAACTACCTTCGTCAGACCCGGATTGGTCTTGGTAAGATCAATACGCTGTCCTTTGGAAAGACTGATCGTCACTGGCAATAACCTTCTTTCATGAATAGTTTCTTGTATATCTTAAGCAATGCTTATTGCAGGCCGTAATCACGGGTCAAGCCGGCAAGACCATCCTTGTAGCCGCTGCCAATCGCATTGAATTTCCACTCAGCACCGTTGCGGTACAATTCGCCGACAACTACGCCGGTTTCAATGGAGAAGTCTTCGCCCAGGTCGAAACGGATCAATTCCTCGCTGTTGGCATCATTGACGATACGCACATACGAGCGGGAGACTTGTCCGAAATTCTGGCTTCTGGCTTCCGCTTCATAGATGGTGATGGTGAATGCCACTTTTTCAACGTCTGCCGGAATGCTGAGCAGGTCCACCTGAATCTGCTCATCGTCTCCCTCGCCTTCACCTGTACGGTTGTCACCGGTGTGTACAACGGAGCCGTTCTCGTTCTGCTTGTTGTTGAAGAAGATGAAGTTGCTCTCTTTATCCACTTTGCCGCCCGCATTGGTCAAAAACACGGAAACGTCCAAGTCAAAATCTTTACCGCCATCATATTTGTTGGTATCCCAGCCAAGACCTACCGTAATTTTGGACAGGCCCGGATTTGTTTTTGTCAAATCAATCTTCTGACCTTTGGATAAATTAATCGCCATGAATTGAAACCTCTCTTCTTATATTGGAATTAGATGTAGCGTTCAGCCAATTGGTTGATATGCGCTGCGTGTGCAGCTTCACCGATGGCGGCGAATTTCCATTCCTCGCCATGCCGGTACAGTTCTCCGCAGATTAGCGCCGTGAAGCCTGTGTAGTTATCCGTCAAATTGAACTTAACCAGCTCGCTGTTGCCGGATGCATTAATCACCCGGATGTACGCCGATTTAATCATCCCGAAATCCTGCTTCCGGTTCACGGCATCATAAATATTGACTACAATCAGAACCTTATGCACATCCCCGGGAATCGCCTTCAGATTCACTTGAATCTGCTCATCGTCGCCTTCGCCCTCGCCCGTCAGGTTGTCCCCGGAGTGAACAACGGAGCTGTTCGCATTCTGCTTGTTGTGGAAGCACACCAGGTTCAGCTTATTGGTCAGCTTGCCATGCTCATTGAGCAGCAATGCCGAAGCATCACAGTCCACATTGGCCTGCTTCTTAATTCCGAAGAATCCGCGCGCCGGCTCAGCAGGGTCCCAGCCGAGTCCTACAATGACGCTGGACAGTCCGGCATTTCCTTTGGTTAAATCAATCTTTTGACCTTTTACCAGATTAATACCAGCCAAATTCTTGTACCTCCGTTTCCGAAAAGAATCACAGTCTCTTAGTCATACGACACAAAAACAGATACGTTTCATCTTTCATCCGTTTCAGGGAGAAATTCCTTTTTTGCAATTAAAGACTGAACTCGCTTGGGTTCAGCCCCAGCACACTGCAAATATTCCGCACAACTGCTTTTTCGTGCTCGTCGAAATCCCCGTCAGCCGCTCCGATTGCGGAGCATACGCCTACAATTACGCGTCCAATTTCCGGCTTGCTGCTGAATTTGGCGATAGCCTTCAGCGCTTCCTGCTTGCCGATCTCCGGGGAGAACTCGAAATTGCTGACATAGAAATTGAACTGGGCAATAACATCTCTCATGTCAAATACCTTCAGCTCATTGCTGAGGTTCATATATCCGGCCATCTTATTCTTTTCGGCTTCCTCAATTTTTCCATCGGCAGCAGCAACCAGGGCGCAGCCCGCTACTACAGCGTGCATGAAATCTTTATTTTTAAATTTCTTCACCTGGTCTGTCAGTCCGTTTTTTGTTGTGTTCAACCAATTTTTAAATGTGCTCATCGTATTCTCCTTCTATCACTATAAATTATGATAAACAAAAGATATCCCCGAGCCTCCTCTCCGTCAATTCGACAGATATTTACTTAATGTTCCATATTCAAACACTTACCCTTCTAATATAACCGATTGAACCACAAGATTCTACTTTTCCAGCATTTCACAACACTTTGGATAAAAAAGCCTGCGTGCGTTCATGCGACGGATTCCCGAACAACTGCTCCGGGCTGCCCTCCTCAACCACTACGCCCTGCTCCATGAACAGAACACGGTCTCCCACCTCGCGGGCAAAGCCCATCTCGTGCGTAACCACCACCATAGTCATGCCTTCGCGGGCCAGCTCCTTCATGACTGCCAGCACCTCGCCAACCATTTCGGGATCAAGCGCGGAGGTAGGCTCATCAAACAGCATAATCTTCGGCTCCATAGCCAGCGCCCGGGCAATCGCTACCCGCTGGGCCTGCCCTCCCGACAGCGAGGCGGGATACATCTCCGCCTTGTCCAGCAAGCCAACCTTCTGGAGCAGTTCCCGCGCCTTCTCCCGCGCCCTGTCCTCCGGCCACTTCCGTACCTGGACCGGAGCCAGCATGATGTTCTCGATCACTTTTTTGTGCGGAAACAGGTTGAACTGCTGAAATACCATGCCAAGCTCGGTACGGATATCATTAATCCTTGTGCTTTTGGCCATCAAGGAAGTGCCGTCAATGATTATGTCGCCCTCTTGCGGTTGCTCCAGCAAATTCAGGCAGCGCAGAAAGGTCGATTTGCCTGAACCCGAAGGTCCGATTACCACCACAACCTCCTGGCTGCGGATATCGGCGTTAATGTCGGTCAGCACCTTATGGGCTCCGAATGATTTATGCAGATGTCTAACTGAGATAATTGGCTCCATATCAGGCTACACCTTCCGTTCGATATAATTAAGCAGCTTGCTGAGGGAATAGGTAAGAATCAAATAGATAAATGCAGCGGTCAGATACGGCTCCCAAATCCGCAAATACTGCCCTTTCATCGTGTTGCTCCAGTACATGATCTCCGGTGCGGCAATCAGCGCGAGCAGTGAAGAGTCTTTTACCAGGACGATAAATTCATTCCCAAATGCAGGGATCATCCGCTTGATCGCCTGCGGCAGAATAATAAAACGCATCGCCTGAAATTTCGTCATTCCAAGCGATACTGCGGCTTCCCGCTGACCCGGATCAATCGACTGAATCCCGGCGCGGAAAATCTCGGCGGAGTAAGCGGCGGAGTTCAGCGACAGTGCCACAAAGGACGTCAATAACACATTGGTAGTGCCGTAAAAGGCCGGAATCACCCCGAAGTGTACGATGAGGATTTGCACATAAAGCGGCGTCCCCCGGAAAAAATTGATATACGAATGAAAAGGCCAGCGGAAATACGCCTTCGGAGCCATTTTGCCAAAGCCGATGCCCAGCCCCAGTATGGAGCCGAAGATAATCGAGACCATAGATACACCAATTGTAAATGCCGTTCCCTTTAACAGCACCGGTATATAATGAGCGATGATGTCAAATCTGAAATCCATAGAATTCTTCCCTTCTCTTCTGTCTAAAAAAAGAAGCACGCGCAATAGCAATCATTACGCATGCTTAGTTGTTCGTCGGCTTACTTCGCGTTCAGCAGGGTCCCGGTATCCGGCTCTTCACCGAACCAATTTTTATATATTTCAGCATATTTGCCGTTCTCAATAATCTTCTTGATCGCCGGGTCCAGCTTGGCTTTCCATTTACTGCCCTTAGGATACAGAATGCCGTAATATTCGGAACCGAAGTTCTCTTTGTCGACAATGCCGGTCAGCTTCTCTTTCGGATTGTTCTTGATGTATTCGTTGATGATAGCGATATCCGCCACTACCGCATCCGCCCCGCCGCTGTTCAGCTCCATCAGAGCTACCGCGTTGCTGTCAAACCGTTTCAGGTTGGCGTTATCGACACCCATAATCCCGCTCATAAGTTCATCCGCCGTAGTCGCCGCCTGCACTGCAACCTTCTTGCCCTTCAGATCAAGCGCGCTCTTAATGTCGCTGCCTTCTTTAACCATAATCATATTGGTGGATTCAAAATAAGGGATGGAGAAATCATAGGTTTCCTTGCGTTCGTCCGTAATGGATACCGAGGATAACCCGGCTTGGTATTCCGTGCCTTGCTTGACACTTGTCAGCATCGTATCCCAGCCCGTGTTGGTCACACTGTAATCAATCCCGGCTTCTTCCATAACCGCCTTGATGAAATCAATATCAAAACCTTTGATGGTGTCCGTATCCATGTACTCCATTGGCGCATAGCTCGCGTCACTGGCGAACTTGATGGTCTCACCGCCGGCGTTTTTGCTAGAACCGCAGCCTGCCATTGCCAAGACTGTAAATGAAACCAAAGCTAACATAGACAACTTCTTTCCGATCCCCATTTTCCCATCCCCCTACTTATTTGTAAAATAACTTAAAGAGATTTTATCAGAATAAAGTAGTGGTGACAATTAACTTTTCTTATTAATGTAATGTTATATAACATTATATCGAGAGATTGTAACATTTCCTGCTCGGTAATCGCACAAAAAAACACTGCCGGGAAAAACTCTTCCCTGACAGTGCCTTTTGGCTGTATTCCTATATCAATTCCGGTTCAGGTTATTGCGCCTTAAAACGTCAGATCGCCGTCATAGGATGCAATCATCCGGTACAGCTCCGGCCGCCGGTCGCGGAAAATCCCCCACTCGATCCGTCCCACTTCTAGTGCATCCAGATCAAATTCGCTGACCAGCACCGTCTGTTCACCGCGTCCGGCTTCGACAAGCTTGTTGCCCTGCGGGCCGGCAATAAAGGAGGAGCCGTAGAAGTTAATGCTGGAGTCCTCGTCGATTTCTTCGCCGATCCGGTTGGAGGCCACGACAGGAATAAGATTCGCCGCCGCATGTCCAAGCATGCAGGTCTGCCAGTGGTCCTTGGAGTCAATCGAGCCGTCCTGCGGTTCCGAGCCGATGGCGGTCGGGTAGAACAAAATCTCCGCACCCATCAGGCTCATTACACGGGCAGCCTCGGGATACCATTGATCCCAGCAGATGCCGACGCCGATTTTGGCATAGCGGGTGTTCCATACCTTGAAGCCGGTATCTCCCGGATTGAAGTAGAACTTCTCCTCGTAGCCCGGGCCGTCGGGAATGTGGCTTTTGCGGTATTTGCCCAGCACCGTTCCATCGGCATCAATTACAGCCAGCGAGTTGTAACGGGCGTAGTTTTTTTTCTCATAAAAGCTGATCGGCAGCACCACCTGCAGCTCTTTGGCTACCGCCTTGAAATGATTCACCGCCTTGTTATGCTCAAGCTCGGTGGCATAGACGTAATAATCGGATTTCTCCTTCTGGCAGAAATAAGGAGTCTCGAACAGCTCCTGCAGCAGAATAATCTGCGCGCCCTGGGCTGCAGCCTCTCTCACCAGAGTATCGGCCTTGCGGATATTCTCATCAATGTCGCCGGAGCAGCTCATTTGCGTCGCGGCTACTTTTACTTTTCTCAAAATTCTGTCCTCCTTCAAGAACTAGCTGATTTCCCCCGCAGGCATCTGCTGCGTGGTGCAATGCACGTTGCCGCCTTCGCCAATGACGGCCATCCCGTTCACCGTACGGATTCTGCGGTCCGGGAACAGCTCGGCAAGCTTCTGCCCGGCAAGCAGGTCTGTCTCTGTGGCCGTACCGCCGAACACCGGCAGAATAATGCCGCCGTTCACGAAATAAAAGTTCAAATAGCTGAGCGTCAGACGGCCGTCCTCCCCATCCCTGTGCGGGGGCTGCTGAATTTGGACAATTTCCAGCTTCCGTCCTTTGGCATCCACGGCGTTCTCCAGAATCCGCAGATTCTCCTGGGTAATTCCGTAGTTCTCATCCTGCGGGTCGTCGCAGACCTGAATGATCACCTTGCCCGGTGCGGCGAAGCAGGCGATATTGTCCACATGGCCATCGGTTTCATCTCCGCTGAGGCCGCGCTTCAGCCAAATGATAGCTTCTGTACCAGTATATTTACGCACGTATTCTTCAATTGCTTCCCGGCCCAGCTCCGGATTGCGGTTCTTGTTCAGCAGGCATTCCTCCGTGGTCAGGAGCGTGCCTTCCCCATCCGTATGAATCGAACCGCCTTCCATGACAAGGGGGGCATCGAAGCGCTGAATCTGCACCTGCTCCAGAATCTGCGGTGCTACCTCATCGTCGAGATCCCACGGCGAGTATTTGCCGCCCCAGGCATTGAACTTCCAGTTCACACCCGCAAGTGCTCCATCCTTACCCTTAACAAAGGTCGGACCGTTATCGCGCAGCCAGGCATCATTATGCCGGATGGACAGCAGCGTAACATTATCCCCGAGAGCGAGTGCCTGCACTTGCTCCAGCTCTTCGGGATTCACCACCACGCTTACCGGCTCAAACTCGGCAATAGCCCGGATAATCTCAGCATAACCTGCGCTTACAGCTTCATAATTCTCCGGGAAAACCATAGAAGCCTGGACCGGCCAGGAAATAAAAGTACGCTCATGCGCGTCCCACTCCGCCGGCATTGTATAGTTCAAATCTGTAGGATACATTCGTTAGCTACCTCTGCTCTTAAATTTGGAGCTTGTCACAACCCTCCAAGCTCCTTACCCATCATACAATAATATAGGGATGCGCTCAATTGCCGCACGCTGAAAATCCCCCTGGCAAAATCCAGGGGGATCATGGATACAGCTATAGTCTACAGCTTGATCTGTTTCACTACGTTTCCGGCAAAATCCTTAATAATAAACTCTCCGTTGTCGAGGATTCCATAGGAATTGGGATTATTCTCTTTCGGCAGCGAGATCGAGCCCGGATTCAGCACGGTAATGCCGTCTTTGACCTCAGCCACCGGAAGGTGCGTATGGCCCTGGATAAAGACATCGCCCGGCGCGAGCGGTGGCAGGTTGTCGATGCTGAAGCCATGTCCATGAGTAGCATAAATCTTCCGGCCTTCATGAAGAATCAGCACATAATCGCCCATCATTGGGAATTGCAGCAGCATCTGGTCTACCTCGGCATCGCAATTCCCGCGTACAGCCGCCAGCGATTTGCCATAGGCATTCAGCCTGTCGGCAACTCCCTGCGGGTTGTAACCGTCAGGCAGCGGATTTCTGGGGCCGTGGTACAAAAAGTCTCCCAGCACAACAAGCGTATGCGGCTGCTCTTCCTCCGCTCTAGTCAAAACCTGCTCCAGCCAATGCAGTGACCCGTGAATATCAGAAATGAACATCAGTTTCATAGATAAACTCCACCTTTCTTTTTATTCATTGAACAGAATCCCATACTATTCTGCTTGGCCTATATGTCAATTCTATAATTTGAATAACAGATAATTCAGTACATTTAAACAATTTCTCATCAAAGACTGTAATGTTAAAACCGCCCTCACTCTTATTCATCGTACTGTCGTATTCAATTCCATCGTATTCTCTGGTACCTTCCGTAGTCTTAATACTCTTAATAAAATCGACAATATATTGGGTTGGCAAATAGTCGAGAGCGCTATCTTGTCTTCTTAGGGGCTTTGCAATTTCTCTATTTATTTTTTGCAAATGCCTTTTGTTTGTAGCATGTTGGGTATTGTCAAGATCGGAAAAAGCGCTAATTCGATCTATAGCCGTCAAATCAACAATATCCATATCCTGAATTAATTCAAACTTTCCAACAGTTACATAGTCGTGTGCGCCTGCTCTCACTTCTTTCAGTGTGGTCGTCACATCATTAGAGAGATACAAATGGCTTATTCCTTCAGGATTTGCTCTACCTGCACTTGCCAAGGCAGGAGGAGGAGCAGACATTTTATCGACGCTCCAGCCCTCTTTATCCGATACTCTCGCCCTATAAAAAATGCTCCCGGCTTTATATGTTTTCTTTACGTAGGAACAGAACAATTGCAATACCTCTTCATTTAAATGATCCGTGTGAAACCTGTTTTGGGTTTTAATCGCTTCGACAAAATCTTCCCAATTATATGTTTTCAGAAGAGAATTGCTCTGGAGATAGCTAGCCTGTTGCGATTTTGGAATGCCAATTGGTGCATCAAACAATTCAGGATTAGAACGATACCTTTCTTCGCAGATCACTGTAATCAATTTGTATATTATTTCTTTTTCAAGATTAAAGATGTTCCAGTTATCGTGAAGCTCATCTTTGAGCAGGCTCAGGTCCGCCCGTGGGAAATTCAGAGGTAATGCATCTACCGGAGTAAATATGCTTATAAATTCTTCAAACCAGGTAGTTAAAAGGTGATTGGTCTCTGTGTCATAAATAAATACATTCTTACAGCCACAAGTATAACAATTGCCTTTATTCTTAAGATCCTTGATATGGGATTTCACTTCAACATCTTGAAAGCACTCTGTACAACAAATCATATTTATCGCACCCCATCCAAATATTGGGATACCAGTTCGAGATGATGCATAATGGATAGTTTTTTCACAATTCCCAGTCCCGGGTAGGTCCCTGCTTCGAAATGCCTCACCAACCGATCCAACCCATAGGTTTTTATATTCGACATTTCATACCATTTATACAGTTTGGTAATTGCTTCATAAAACTTTCCCGCCGGGTCATTCAAATCTTCGTTTGAGTCCGAAACGAAATGTTTTATTCGTAGATTATAAGACGAGTCAAAATAAACGATATGTATCGCAATAGCAAATGGAGCAAAGCCAGATTCAGAGTAGGGCTTTCCAACGATGGAGTAATCCGAGAATCCTACATATCCTTCTTCTCTATAGTAGAGATGATCCTCAGAAAAAAATTCATCATCAGATTTGATGTAATCCACATTGCGAATCTGCTTTGTAAACTTGTCATCTAAGAGTACTCTGTTCGTTCTAAGCTTGCGTTTAAAAGCACTCTCATCTGGTATAAAATGATATTTTGCAGGATTGTCATTTATCTCTTGCCCATAACTATCCAACATATCCCTATCCTCGCAGATCATTAATACATCTGCCCTTTTGATTCCTTCAGCCTGCAGATTGGTTAATTCACCAGATGAATTTCGATTCAGAATATGGCCTTTGATTATTTTATCATTCGTCATAAGCTTCGTGTAACTATCTTTAAGAGGAGATTCCACTAGTTGTTTTAAGTCGTCAGTAAATGTACCTACTTTAGGGTTGTGAATAATTGTTAGCGGTTGGCCTCTGTCAATAAAATACTCCATTGTCTTAATTAATGTTGATGATAATTTAACCGGTTCAATTACTGGAATAATTCCGTTACGAATACACTCACGATCCAACAATTCCCTGATAGCCAGCAATTCATTCTGTCTTCCTCTTAGATATGGAAAGTACATTTTTTATCAACCCCCGAATTTTTTTTCCAGAAAATAATTAAGTTTGTAGTAATCCTCCCTTCTGAATTTTGAAAAATATATCAAAAATTTTAGTTCATAAGGCACAAAACGTTGAAAAACCTCATCGTCCACCGTAATTCTTTTCTTCAACTCAATAAGCATGTATCGATATGCTTGTTCAATTGGTATTGATTGAAAATGTTCAAAGCATGCCTTGTAATAGCGCACTTGCTCTGTAACCGGCAGCTTATTAAAATGTTTCAATAGAATACTCTCGAATTCTTGTTTTCTTAACATGTTAAACATCGTACGATAGTCCAATTTAGTATTATCAGCAAGTGGTGGCTTACGAAGGCTAAGAGTGTTTTTATTTGTCAGAATATAAATTCCGACAGGTGTATGCCCCAAAAGTCTTAACACAGATTCATAATTGGATTCATAAGTTACCACACAAACATTATTAAAACCTTTATAGTAGTCGGAGACTTGATTCTCAAGCCGGTCAAGATTATCCAACTCCGTTTTAATTTCATACACTACTGCTTTACCATTAATTAGAACTAAGTCAGCTTTTGATTTGTTAATCAAAATTTCTGTTAATGCGGTTGTTGTTTTCAGGCTGTGTCTGCCAAGCAATAGCTTATTTAAGAGTGTATTTTTATAAAAATACTCGTTTCTATAACTCTTGGTTATAATTTGATATACATCACTTATTAATTCCTTGTTATATTGTGTTCCAACATCGCCTAAATATCTATTTATTGTTGTGATATACGCGTGATTGTACTCATCGTTCGTCAAATCACTGATTGTATTTTGAGAAAAAAAACGATTAAGAATCATATTGTTTGTATCCATAGCTAAACCTTCTTTCAAACAAATGCTTATTCTACGTCAATAATAATATGATTCTGCTTCACTAACAACAAACTCCCTAATTAATGTAAATCAGAAAAGCAATAAACCCTTCTGTAAGGATAGAAAAATGGACGTCCCTTTGGACGTCCACACCGGTTGCTTCCCGGAGACAATATGACTTATGGCAGATTCGATGAACCCATCAGGAACCGGTCCACCTCGCGGGCTGCCTGCCGGCCTTCGTTGATCGCCCATACTACAAGGCTCTGTCCGCGCCGCATATCTCCGGCGGCGAAAACACCTTCGACATTGGTCACCTGTGCTCCGAATTCCGCCTTGGCATTGGAGCGCTCGTCACGCTCTACTCCAAGCTGGTTCAGCACGGTTTCTTCCGGTCCGGTGAAGCCCAGAGCCAGCAGTACAAGCTGCGCCTTAATCACTTCTTCACTGCCCGGAACTTCAACCGGAACCATGTGGCCCTGCTCATTCCGGGTCCATTCAATGCGTACAGTGTGCAGCTCCTGCACATGCCCGCCATCATCCCCGACAAAGCGCTTTGTATTCACAAGGTAACGGCGCGGATCTTCCTTGTATAACGCCGCCGCTTCCTGCTGGCCGTAATCGACCTTCAGCACCTTCGGCCATTCCGGCCAAGGGTTGCCCGTCTGGCGGGTAAGCGGTGACTGCGGCATTATCTCTAATTGGACCACGCTGCGGCAGCCGTGGCGGATCGAGGTAGCTACACAGTCGGTTCCTGTATCCCCGCCGCCGATTACAACGACATCCTTGCCGGCCGCAGTGAGGTATTCCCCGTCGTCAAGGCCGGAATCCAGCAGGCTCTTCGTATTCAGCGTCAGGAATTCCATCGCCTGATGAATGCCGCGAAGCTCGCGGCCTTCTATTGTAAGATCGCGCGCCTGCGTTGAGCCGCCGCAGAGCACTACCGCATCATGGTCATCCTTCAGTTGCGGCGCGGTAATATCTTTGCCGATCTCGGTCCGGGTAACAAAGCTGACCCCTTCCGCCGCCAGCAGATCCACGCGGCGCTGCACGGTCTTTTTGTCCAGCTTCATGTTCGGAATTCCGTATGTCAGCAGACCGCCGATCCGGTCGGCCCGTTCATAGACAGTTACACTGTGTCCGGCTTTGTTAAGCTGGGCGGCACAGGCGAGTCCCGCAGGACCGGAGCCGACTACGGCAACCTTCTTGCCTGTCCGGCTAAGCGGCGGCTCGGGAACAATCCAGCCTTCGGCAAAGCCTCTGTCCACAATAGCCTTCTCAATAGATTTAATCGTTACCGGCTTACCGTTCATTCCCACCGTACAAGAGCCTTCGCAAGGCGCAGGGCAGACCCGTCCGGTAAACTCCGGAAAATTATTAGTTTTGTGGAGCCGCTTCAGAGCAACCTCCCAGTTGCCGCGGTATACCATATCGTTCCATTCGGGAATCAGATTGTGCAGCGGACAGCCCGAGGCCATCCCGGAGAGCAGACGGCCTACGTGGCAGAACGGCGTTCCGCAATCCATGCAGCGCGCCCCTTGCTCCCGCAGCTTCTCCTCATCCATTGGCTGTGAAAATTCATTCCAGTTCTTGATCCGTTCTAGCGGCTCACATTCTGCAGGGGTCTGCCGCTGATATTCCAGAAATCCTGTTGCTTTACCCATACCTGTCATCCTCCGAGTCTCTCTGATTGGCCGCCGTAACGTCAAGGGCGGCATTCTTGCCCCATTCGGCTCCAAAAAGACAGTTACTCTCTGTCACCGACTGATTATTTGTCACTGTAAAGCAGCAAAGCAAAAGGCTATAAAAAGGCGGATTTCCGCCTGAAATGCCTTTATATTATCATCTATACTCTATAGCCTAAATGAGCAATGTCACATTTTTTAAATAAAATTTCGGGGATGGGCAGAGCCGGTCTGAAGCATTATTTTGCCTTACCGGCATTATATACAGAATTGGATACCCCCAGCAGAATTCCGGTAACCGGAAACACCACCCAGTTCATATCCCAGCGATCATAGACAAAGCCGCTGATCAGGAAGATGCAGACGGCCACCGGCCAGATAATGGCTGCGACAGAGCCCATAACACGGTTCTCTTCCTTCTTTTCCTTAGAGAACTCGCCTTCCCCTAGCAGGAATTTGAAGCTTTCTTTGATACTCCCGTAGTAGATGAACAGGAAGACTGCCAAAGCAATTAACGCAAGCAAGAGAACCACGCCATAAGCCGTATCGCTGTCATTGAACACAGACCATACAATAACTGGAACCGGGCTAAGCACACACAAGCATACCCCCATCACGAGAGACAGGGTATACGTAGAGGCATAGGCGCTGCTGCGATGCTGGATTTCGGTCCGCAGCTCATACGGCAGGTCGAAGCCGTTGCGCAAATATTTATATTTCTCCAGCATCGTGCCGCTGAAAATGAACATTCCAACTGCCAAAGCCACCAGTATAAGCAATATGACCACACTAAGGATCGAAGCAGCATCAGCAACAATTCCCCCTCTGAGAAAACCGGACTCCGCCAGAGAGTTGAGCAAGATCAGCAATGCGGCGCCGCCGATGCACAGCGTTACGCCAAGCCCCACCAGGAAGCCTGATTTCTTTTTGGCGGCCATATAGCCCCAGGTATCCTCGGGAGCAAGCAGGGGAAGTGGAGGATACGGAGGAAGCGGGCTTTCTGCGTTCTCCACCTGAATATCCAGCTCAGCAATCAATTCATCAATATTGCCGAACTCGGAGATCACAATGCCTACGGCTTCATTTTCGGTCTTGCCTTCCTGCTTCAGCTCATAATATTTCTCTTCCATGTTCGCCAGCAGATCCTGCTTAAGTCCCTGCATTTGTGCAGTCTTAGGGAGAGCAGCAAACATATTGTTTAGATAACCAATGATTGTATCCATCTTACCCCAGCTCCTTAATAAATTTGTTTACAACTTCTTGTGTAATAAGCCACTCCGCACATTTCTCATGGTAGTAGGCCAGCCCCTCCAGAGTAATACGGTAGTATGTACGGCGTTTCCCCTGAGTCTCATCTTTATAAAAAGAGCAGATATACCCATTCTTCTCCAGCCGGGCGAACGCGGAGTAGAGGGTGGTCTCTTTCATAATATATTTCTCATCCGACAGCCTTCTGATATTCTTCGAGATTTCGTAGCCGTAGGACTCGCCGTTCAGAAGCATATATAGAATAAAAGTATCGTTGTATCCGCGAATCACATCACTGCTGATCAATAATATTCCTCCTTACTTCATCTGTCGTACTACTTCTGTCGTAGTAATTTGTATTGTAGCATGATTACTACGATAGGTGTAGTATTTTTTTCATGTAAAAAAAGACCGTCCTGCCGGCAGAAGGCTCTACCCGCAAGACAGTCCAATTATTGACTTCCCTCATTATTCTGCGTTAATCCGGCTAAGCTTCAACCGCCAGCACCACCATACCGGTGCCCTGAACCGTCAGCCGTCCATCTGCTTCCATTACCGCCAGCTCTTCACCCAGCAGCGGCTTCCATGCTCCCAGCGGAGGCAGCTTAAGCGTTGATCCAGACGGGTTAGAGTTGTATACCACGTACAGATGCTCGGCTGAATCGCCTCCGGCATGGCCGCGCAGCGTATATGCGAGGACACCGGCCGGAGCCTTCTCGAAGATCAGGTTCGCACGGATCTCCTCCGCGCTGTGCATGCGGAAGGCCGGATGCGCCTTGCGAAGGGCGATCAGTCTTTTCATATAAGCTACATCATCCGCATGCCCGGCGCAGCGCTCCCAATCGAGCCAGTTGATTTCAATGTTTGATTTGAAGCTGTTCTCCACACCGTTCTTAGTACGCATAAACTCTTGTCCGGCATGAAGAAAAGGAATCCCCTGGCTTGTCAGCACCATCGCCGAAGCCAAGCGGTGCATCGCTCTGCGTTGTTCGTCGGTTTGTCCCGGGGAGGACAGGACGATTTTATCCCATAAGGTATGGTTATCATGGCATTCTACATAGTTCACGCACTGCTGCGGCTCATCGGCGAATTGGCCGCTGTTCTGTCCGTACACCACTCCCCCGGTAATGCCTGTCTTCACCCACGGCTCCAGGCCTGTTCCTCCGCCAACAAACCCCGGCTCCTCAAAGCGGAAAATGTTGCCCTTCACCGCATCGCGGAAGCCGTCGTTGAACTGTCCGATCCCCGGCAGCACATCTGCGTTACTCTGATTGGCAAGCCTTTCCGGTGCAAGCTCCGTCTCCATAATCCAGCCCTCGCCAATGGTTATAATCGAGGGGTCAAGCTCATCCAGACGGCGGCGGACTTCCGCCATCGTATCCACATCCATAAGCCCCATTAAGTCAAAGCGGAAGCCGTCGATATGATACTCCTTGGCCCAGTAAAGCACCGAATCCACAATGAAGCGGGACATCATCAGACGCTCAGTGGCAGCATCATTGCCGCAGCCGGAGCCGTTGGACAGGCTGCCGTCCCGCTTGTAGCGGAGATAATAGCCGGGAACCAGCTTGGTGAAATTTACGCGGTAACCGTCATACACATGATTGTAGACAACATCCATAATCACGCGCAGACCGTGGTCATGCAGCGCCTGAATCATTGTCTTCAGCTCTGTAATGCGCACTCCCGGGATGAATGGATCAGTAGCATAAGAGCCTTCCGGCGCATTGTAATTCTTCGGATCATAACCCCAGTTATACTGGGGCTGGTCCAGCCTGGTCTCATCCACACTCTCTGTCGCATAGTCGTAAATTGGCAGCAGTTGGACATGCGTCACGCCAAGATCGGCAATATGATCAAGCCCGGTCAGAATTCCTCCCGGACCACGCGTTCCTTCTTCGGCCAGGCCGAGAAACTGGCCTTTGCGGGCAATTCCACTGGCGGGATGCATGGACAAATCACGCAGATGAAGCTCGTAGATAACCGCATCCACAGGATTGCCGAAAGGCGGCTTATCCCCGGTCCACCGCTTGGGATCGGTCTTCCGCAGATCAATAATTGCCGCTCTGTCCCCATTCACTCCAACAGCCCGCGCATAAGGATCAGCCGCCTCATTCCACTGATCCTCAATTCGCACGCGGTACGTGTAGAGTTTACCTTCCAAATCACCGGGAATCTTCAGTCTCCAGGTCCCCCGGACGTCACGGACCATCGGCAAGCGGCGTCCTTCAGCCTGCTGCCACGAATCATAGAGCACAACCTCCGCCTCCAGAGCGGTCGGCGCCCATAGACAAAATGCAGATGAGACAGGTGTATAAATAATGCCAAGATCATCGCCGTCATAGCTGAACAGCTCATCAAAATCCTGCTCGAATACAGAGATGCCATTTGTAGCCGCAGGATCGCCATAGTAAATGGTCTCTTCCATTTCCCTTTGTACGGACAACGCAATCGGTCTCCTTTACCCTTTAATAATTGGATATTATAACCTTATTTCTAGATTAGTGCAAACGTTTGAATTGCACTAGACTTGTGGTATTCCAGGTACTCCAGCGATATTCAATGCTACCATCGTGATAATCTCCTGATTGGGCTGATAAGGGATACGGCGTTCTTTCCCAGGAGTGAAGCCCCCGCTTTTATGGCGTATTCCATTGTCCTGGACAATAAGCACCGGCCCGGTCTCTATATCCGTCTCATCATAACCGATACCCAGCACCCAATGATAATCATAGGCATAGCTTTCCCGCCACCGGAAGCTGAACCATTTGTCGAATTTGACTGCTACGGGACGTGCCGCATCAATTTCGGCTTTATACCTCTCCATCCCGTTAAAAGCGGATACGCGAACCGGCTTATGCCTGCGTTCTTTATACGGGAGAGCTGCCTTGAGGTAAGCCTCCACTCCCCGGGTAAAGCCGCGTACACTCATGCCCCAAGGAGCTCCGCCATGATGGCTGTATATATAATTAATATGCGCTGCCTTAGAGACAAAATGACCTGTCCCCGGGATGAACCTACGGCCGTTATGCGTATGCCAATATTCCATTAATGCAGCCATAGTAGCCGGCCCGCAGGCGGAGCCTGGAGAGGACACTCCCGGCTCCCACTGCGTATACGGCTCCACCTTCAACTGATGCTTAGACTGTATCGTTCTCATGAGGGTTCTAACCAAGCCTCCTCCAGCGTGCCCAGGTACTGTTCCAGACTCTCCGGTGTCCTGTGATCACAGTATACGACAAGTGAAGGAGGGAAAGAAAATGAACAGGACTTTTCCAACAAAAAAATTAAAATGAAAATATTGACTTATATAGGAAGGATCATCTATAGTTTAAATAAATATTTTATTCGTGACCTGTTACGATGGAAGCACCCGTAATAAAGGCTTATTTGCCTTTGCTGCGGGTGCTTTTTGTTGTCTTCAGTGCTGCGGATAACAGGAGGAGAACAATGAATATACTTAAGACCGCTGTGCTGACACTGCTGTCGCTGCTGTTCATGCTGCCGCTGTCGGCCGTTCCTGCAGGAGCTTCCGGGACGGAGCTGACCACTTCTATTCAGGCCGCTTTTGAGCTGACCGCCGCAGTCGCGGATTCTTCCGCAAGAGCAAATCTGAAGAGCCAATACAGTGCTCTAACGGTCTTGTCAGCGCAATATGACAGCCGAGAAGACCAGCTCCGCAAGCTTCATGACGGCAACACACAGTCACTCCTTGTAGTGAAGGAACAAATTAAGACTATTGATCAGGCCACCGTGACCAAGCTTACTGCTGTGGTTGCCAGCACCAAGAGCCGCTATCAGCCGCTTTTTGATCAATACAGTGCGCTTAATAACCGTATTTCCCTGCTTAAAGGCATGAAGGACAAGACACTGAATTCCGTACTGCGGACCCAGTCAGAAGCAATGAGGCTTCTCGTCCAGCTCGCACGCCAGGATATCCGCGATAAAGAGGCACAGCTTAAGGCCGCCAAGGAGGCCCGGTCTAAGAAGATGGCTGCGGTACGCAAGACATTGGCCGGGATTGAAAGTCCGCAGGCGGCAATCAAATCCCAGAAAAGTGTGGCCTCGGCCCTGAACAAGCGATTGTCTGCGGATTGGAGCGGCTTCAAGACCGCCATCCGCAGGCAGAATCCTGTCCTGGCGGGACCGTCCTTGTCTGCACTTGTCTCCTGCCACCGGCAAATTGCGGCCAGCAAGCTCAAGCTCATTGAGCTTGAGCAAAAGGTTGCCGGGATCATCGCTGCCGCCGCTAAGCAAATCGCCGCCTGATTCCACCGGCGGCTGTGTCTTCCTCCTGCCGGCCGGCATATGTTAGGTAAAGAGCTGATCAAGCGGACGGAGGAGGCTTGTACCATGCATATTTGTATTATTGCGCCGGAGAAGTTCCCTATGCCGGGAGACGGCTCCGTGGAAATCTGCATATGGGCAATTGCCAGAAAGCTGGCCCGCCAGCACAAGGTCACTGTATTGAGCAGGAAGTCACCCGGACTGCCTGAATCCGCAGAAGTAGAGCAGGTACGCATCATCCGTCTGTCTTCAGGCAGTCCTGAACGGTATCTTGCCTCCGTTCTGGCCTTTTTGGAGGAGCAACGCTTCGATGTGATTCAGGTGGATAACCGCCCGCTGCTGATGGCCGCCGTAAAGCGGCGGCAGCCGCACACGCCGGTGCTCCTGTTCCTCCACTCCCTGACCTTCGTCCCGGCGGACTCCAGAATCGCCCGCAGCTTGAACAGAGCAGATCTTATCGCCGCCAACAGTCACTCTCTGCAGCAGCGGCTCTCCCGGCGCTTCCCCGGCCTGAGCAAGGTCATTCGTGTTGTGCCGCTGGGCGCCGACCTGACCCGCTTCTCCCCCCTGGAGACTTCGGAGAAGCTGCATATCCGCAGCTTGTGCCAGCTTCCGCCTGTGTTCACCGTACTTTTCGTCGGCCGGGTAATTCCCCGCAAGGGGGTTCCCGTGCTGATTAGAGCCGTGCGCCTGTTGAACACAAAATTACCGGCTCAACTGGTAATTGCAGGTGGAGGCAAACCGCCGTATATCCGGCGGCTTAAGCAATTGGCACGCCGGCTGGGAGTTTCCGTGTTTTTTACGGGAAACATTGCCCACGAAGAGATTCACCGCCTGTATCAGGCCGCTGACTGCTTCGTCTGCCCGTCCCAAAGACACGAGTCCTTCGGACTGGTGAACGTGGAGGCGATGGCCTCCGGTCTGCCGGTCATCGCCTCTAATATTGGCGGCATCCGGGAGATCATTATATCCGGCCACAACGGATATTTGGTGGATCGTTACCGTGAGGCGGCACCCTTCGCCAGACGGCTGCTGCAGCTCGGGCGCGAACCGCAGCGCGCAGCCGGGATCGGGCTGCAGGGGCGCAGCGATGCGCTGCAGACCTTCGGGTGGGAGCATACGGCGGCGGCGCTGGAGGAGCTGTACCGTTCTCTTTTACCGTAGTCGCAATAGAGGTTGTTGATCCTCCTTCAGCCGTCTCCCTGCTATGTAACACTCTGTAGCAAGGAATTTGTGATCTTATCGCCGGATACAGCGACAGTTAAGCTTATGCTCAAAATGCGAGCGTTCCCATAAAGTAAATGTATTACTGTTATGCCGCAAGGACCTTGGCAATCCCCTACACAGCCCATCCGCTGTAGAACGGGGGCATCATTATCAGCTCCCACAGCAAAAGGCAGCAAGTGCCTGCCGGATACAGGGTTCCTGTCCAGCGGTGCAGCTTGCTGCCTCTTCATCTTCTAATCTATCTTCAAAACATCTGAATAACGGTAAGCACAAGCCCCACGACAAAGCCGCATACTGCGCCGTTGACCCGAATCCACTGCAGGTCCTTGCCCACCTTCTCCTCCAGCATATTCACGAGACTGGCATCATCCATCTGATCGAGATTCTCCTTAACCAGAAGTCCCAGCCGATAGTGGTTAGCCTCTACGAAGGCGATTAAGGACCCGCGAATCCGCTCTTCCCAGCCTTGAATCCATTGCTCCTCTTTGGCGATACGGCGGGCCAGCTTGGCATACAGCCCAAACAGCTTGCGTCCGCCGGCAGCCCGCTCCTCTTCCAGCAGTTCAATGGCCTTGCCGCGAAAATGCTCGAGCTGCTCCTGAAGAAATGCCGTGACGGCCTCGCCCTGAAGCTCATTCAGTGCCCAGTCCTTAATTCTGGCAATCCGCGCCTCGTCATTTACCAGTTGGAAGATGGCAACACGGATCTCCCGGATTATCTCATCGCGGTACGGGCTGTCCTCCTCACGGAAGTCACGGATGCCGGACTGGAGCATGCCCTGCAGCATTTCCCCCAGCATGTCGGCATCCACAAATCCGACAAAGGCTTGAAAAGCCATACCCTTAAGTCCACCGAGCTTCACTTCGGCCAGCTTCTCACTGGCGATCTTGCCGAGCATAGCCCGTGTTGCGGGACGGGCGGTCCAGCCGGAGATCCCTTCGAGCGCATAATCCAGAGCGGCGACATCCTTGCCGTCGTTCATGAGCCTGGTGGTAATTTTATCTGCGGTAACCCCTAGCTCAGCTTCGCGGATATAGTCGGCCACAGCCGACTGAAGATACGGAACAGCCTGCTCTACCGGAAGCTTCCGTACGAAGCTGCTAAGCTGGTCCAGCATTTCGGCCCGTGCTTTTTTTCTGGCGAGCAGCCGGGTCAGCATCTTGCCGCCCAGTGATACAATGCGGACTTTACGCAGCTTGTTCTCGATGCTCGCCTTGTTCAGCAGTTCATTCTCCATTGCGGAGATCAGCGACTGAATAATTTTATCCCGATTCTTCAGCAGCAGAGAGGTATGTGGAATCGGCAGGCCGAGCGGGTGACGGAACAGCGCAGTGACTGCGAACCAGTCGGCAATCCCCCCTACAAGCCCGGCTTCAAAGCCGCCCCTAAGCAGCTCAACCGCCAGATTTTCCGGCAAAAACAGTGTAATCAGAAAACCGCAGGCCATCACAGCCAGCGAGATTGTGGCTAAATTCCTGGATTTCATTTTTTTGTTCCCCCTTGCTTAATAGCGTGAAACCATAATCCAATATAATCAGTACTTCAAGCCTATCTCTCATTGTACCACGACTGAACTCCTTTCTGAAAATCGCCCGCAGCCTTTGTCCCGCCGGGAAAAACCCCTTTCATGAAAATGGATTTTTATCTTTCAGAGATAAAATGATAAAATACAGACAACTCTAGTACTGGAAAAGGAGAACGACAACATGCTGATCGCACTGGATATGGACGGAACGCTGCTGAATGAGGAGGGCATCATTAGCCCGGAGAACCGCGAGGCCATCGTGCACGCCCAAAGCCTGGGCCACATTGTTATGATCGCTACCGGACGCTCGTATATGGACGCCGAACGGCAGCTACGGCTGGCGGATCTGGAATGCCCGGTGGTCAGTCTGAACGGCGCGGCTGTTATTCTGCCGGACCGTACCCTGGCGGGAAGCACGCCGCTGGACAAGGAGGACATTATTCCCGCCATGCGCTGGATGAATGAAATTCCTGAATTGTATTATGAAGTATACACACAGGATACCGTCTATGTTGAGCTTGACAAGCGGGTGTATCTGGAGAAGCTCGCAACGCTTAAGGATGAGGAGGTCCCGGAAGACCTGCGCTGGCTGCTGAAGGCAATAGTGGGCAAACAGTTCCGGCAGGCTGCGGTAACCTATGTGGAGAAGATGGAGGAGGTCTGGAGCAAGGAGGAGAATGTGATCTACAAAACGTTGGCTTTTTCTCTGAACCTGGATCTGCTAAAGGAAGCCTCTACGAGATTTGCAGCGATTCCCGGGCTGATCATTACCGCTTCACATGAGAATAATATTGAAATTAACCATAAGGATGCCAATAAAGGCGCTGGTGTCGGTATGCTGGCGGCGTATTACGGCATTCCTGCGGAGCAAGTGGCGGTCATGGGCGACAGCTACAATGATCTGCCGATGTTCGGGATGGCCGGCTACAGAATTGCCATGGAGAATGCCGCGCCGATTCTCAAGGAAACGGCCGACTTTGTTACGCGGAGCAATGCGGAGCATGGTGTGGCTGTGGGGATCAGACATCTTTTGGAGATGAAGTGATTCAGCAGTTCAGCGGCGTCCGGTACGGCGGCGTCCGATGTAGTAGATTCCGCCTAAATTTACTGCCAGGCAAACAAGGACAGCTACTTTTTCATCCATTGTCAGGGCATCAAGTATGGGAATAAACACGTGATTCCTCCAAATCTCTTTACGATGGGTAACCTGCCGCAATCAGCAGATATTTGTATGCAAATTAATGCTTTGTGTAATATTTTAGAACAAACTGTCAAAAAAATGAATATGCAATATATCGCGCGCAGCTTATCTTATTTAAGTTTGAATGTTTTCACGATTTTGGGGACATCGTCATTCACCATACTTGAGAGTATGCGAATGGGTCTGCCGTATTTTTTATAATCATAGTCATCCCCCGTTTTATCGAGAAACTCTTCAGGAAGCTCTTCAGGAACCGTATAGGCAAAAATCCGCCCACTGCGCGCAGCCAGCCGGGTGATGGGAGATTCATCATACCCCTGATCACGCCACTGCTTCAGAGTCATGTGGTACACAAGAAAAGTGAGCGCCGATTCGTACACCCTGCCTTTATACTTAAAGAGGAAAAAAACGCCGTATTCCGCATCGTTCAGCCGTGTTCTTCTTCTAATGACAGTATAGGTTTTCCATCTGCGGGGCAGCTTGATGCTGAACCCATACTTCGGATCGCTGTACAAGAAAGATTTCTGCGGACCTGCAAGCGGGACAGAACGGTTCATTTGTGCTGACGGTTTCCTGTTTCTGACGATAATGCCCATCACGATCACACCTTTCTGAATATTGGACCTCTAAACAATAATAGTTAGACTATTCAATGAATCCAGAGTGTGACACCACATCTTATTTGAAAAAAATGCAGACCTGCCGCAAGACTCGGGGTGCATACATAAACGAAGGTGATTACAATGAACAAGCTTTTATTTCATAACATACCGCTGGGCGCTACCGGCGAGCGTATTCCGCAGGCAAAAATCGCCTCCGCCCGGACAAGCCGGGAGATGGTGAAGCCGGGGGATAGCGACGCTGCCTACTTCCGCAGGCTGGAGGAGGGCGGAATTCTGCTCAACCTCCCGCAGCTCGCTGCCGTGCGGCATTATCAGGGGCCGCTGCTGACGCTGGCCGGAGCAGGCTCAGGCAAAACCTCAGTGCTGATCTGCCGTGCCGGGTACTTGATGTCAGTGCGGGGGATTTCCCCTAGCCAACTGCTGCTGCTGACCTTCTCCAATAAAGCGGCTGCGGAAATGCGCGAACGGATCGCCCTGCTGCCGGGAGTCAGCGAGAGCGATGCTGCCCGCCTTCAGACCCGCACGTTCCACTCCTTTTGCCTCTATTTCCTGCGCCGCCAGGGGGTCCAGCAGGAGATCTTCAATGAAACGCGCCGCCAGCATATTCTGCTGAAGCAGATTATGCGTGAGCTGGGGCTGCCTAAGGATGCTTATCCGCCGGAGACACTGCTCGCTCTGCTCTCCTCCTGCAAGATGAACCTGAGCGAGCCGGATGCTCTCCCGGAAACGTCAACAGCCGAGAAGGAGATGAAGGCAGTACTGCTGCTCTATGAGCAGTGGAAGACCGACAATTTCAAAATCGACTTCGACGACGTGCTGCTGCTCGCCTACCGGATGCTGCGGGAGAAGCCGGCGCTGCTGCAGGAGCTGCAAATGAGATTTCTGTACGTGATGGTCGATGAGTTCCAGGACACCAATGCGCTGCAATATGAGCTTGTCCAAATGATTGCCCATCCGCAGCATAATCTGATGGTCGTCGGCGATGATGACCAGACAATCTATTCCTTCAATGGAGCACGCAGCGAGTTCATTCTTGAGTTCGAGAAGCTGTATCCGAATGCCAAGGTGATTACACTCGATATCAATTACCGCTCCGGCCCCGCGATTGTCGGGCTCGGCAACGGAATTATCCGGCACAATTCGCGCCGGAGATCCAAAACGCTGCAAGCCGCCAAAGACAGCGGCAGCCAGCCCCGTTATCTGCGCCCGCAGACGGCGGATGAGGAGGCCGGGCAAATCGTGGACCATATTATGAGCGAGGTCGGGAACGGAGCCAGGGAATACAGCGATTTCGCCTTGCTGTACCGCGCTTCAAGCAGCAACCGGGCTTTGCTGGAGCTGCTGCTCCTGCGGGATATCCCTTACGTTGATTACGGCGAAGGCCAACTGCTCTATGAGCATTGGCTGATCTCTCCGGTGCTGGACCATCTGCGGCTGTCGGTCAACCGGCGCAATTTCGCCGCAATGGAGAATATCCTGCCAACCCTCTATCTGAACCGGGAAAAGGGGATGAACCACATCCGCGGGCTGGAAGCCATTCAGCCAAAGCAGGGACCGCTGATCCATCTGTTGTCGCTGCCGGGCATGGAGGATTTCAAGGCCGTTAAGCTGCGGGAACGGCTGGAGCTGATCCGCGGCCTCCTTCAGTTGACCCCCGTCCAGGCTATCCGTCAGATCCGTACGGTCTTCTATGACTATTTCATTGAAGCCAACGAACGGCATCAGGCCACTCTGCACCGGGAGATGCTGAAAGAAATGCTCGATGAGCTAGAAGCCTCGGCGGAACGGTTCGACAGTGTTCCGGTGTTTCTTGAGTTCATTGATAATATTGCCGAGCGCAATGAGCAGAGCCGCCAGCCCGGCCTGAAGGAGCAGGGCAACCGGATTGCGCTGATGACCATCCACAAGTCGAAGGGGCTGGAATTCCCGGTGGTCTTCCTGATCGGCGCATCAGAGGGCATTCTTCCCCACAGCTCTGCCCTGGAGGGCGACCGGCTGAAGGACAGGAGGACAGCCACGACACCTAGCAGCGGAAGCAGCACGGTAATCGTAGGCAATGCAGCCGGTCATGCCGCACTCGAAGAGGAGCGGAGACTGGCCTATGTGGCCGTGACCAGAGCGCGGGAGGAGCTGTTCATCAGCTCGCCCGCCAAACACCGGGGCAAGAAAGCGGAGGTCTCCCGCTTCATGCTGTCCGCCTTCCGCTCTGCCGTCTCCGCTTCTCCGGCCACAGCCCCGGCCGCCATAAGCAGAACACCGGCGGCAAGCTTCCAATCCTCCCGCGCAGCGGCGGGAGGAAGGACACACACCGTTCCCGTCTGGAATTGCACCGGCAGCGGCTGTCCGGGCTGGACGCGGATGAAGGCTGGCGGTTTGGAGGATCATTTATCCTCCAAGCCCTGCCCGCTCTGCAGCTCCCCTATGGAAAAAAGCAGCCGTGTAGTTCCGTTGTAACAGGAGCTGCACGGCTGTTAGTTGGAGTACTAAGAAAGGGGCGTCCTACTTTCTTGAGCTTCCGATGATTTTGTGGTCGATCTCTCCTTTCATCGCTGCTGAAATAGAGGGATCGACCGCTCGCGGCAGCTCCAGCAACGGCATTTCTGCCGTTGTTCAGCGCCCAGCAGCCCGCAGCGGCTCCGGCAACGGCATTTCTGCCGTTGTTCAGCGCCCAGCAGCCCGCAGCGGCTCCGGCAACGGCATTTCTGCCGTTGTTTCAGACCCAGCAGCCCGCGGCAGCTCCAACAACGGCATTTCTGCCGTTGTTCACGCCCAACAGCTCGCGGCGGCTCCAACAACGGCATTTCTGCCGTTGTTCAGCGCCCAGCAGCCCGCAGCGGCTCCGGCAACGGCATTTCTGCCGTTGTTTCAGACCCAGCAGCCCGCGGCAGCTCCAACAACGGCATTTCTGCCGTTGTTCAACGCCCAGCAGCCCGCGGCGGCTCCGGCAACGGCATTTCTGCCGTTGTTTCACGCCCAGCAGCTCGCGGCGGCTCCGGCAACGGCATTTCTGCCGTTGTTCAGCGCCCAGCAGCCCGCAGCGGCTCTAGCTACGGCATGCCTTAGCAACAAAAAAAGTGACCGCCAGCTATTACAGCAGCGGTCACTTTTAATAAGCACATTTATGCATTCGGGGTCTCAGAATAACATCTGAGCTGACCCCTGAGCCAAAGCTGTGCAGGGGAGTCTCAGGTCCAGGCCCACAGAAAGCCGTCGCGGTCCCAGGCGATTCTTCCCGCGTGCAGCTTGCGGAAAGCCTTTTTCACATCCTTGGACAATGAGGCATTCCCGTTCTCATTTACAAATACAAACTGCTCGCCGAAATTGGCCTTTACGTATTCAATCGCAGCGGTCTGGTACAGGGTTCCCGTAAAGCGGATTTCCTTGACCATCCATTCCGCCACCTCTTGTGCAGTCGCTTCCATCCGGGTACTGCTCCTTCCAGCAAAATCTTCTAAAATGCTTTCCCATTATAACATGAATATAACCCGATTCGGGAAATAACCGAATCGGGTTATAGGTTGAGCAGGTCCGGGCTGTCACCGCTCCTTAAGCTTGGTATGTATTATAATGATCTGTCTGGCGTGGCTTCTGTGCTGCAGTTACCATAAGCAGAATACCGGTGATCAGATGCAGGACCCAGCCCAAAAATGGAATCCATGCCAGCACCGAGGTTATGATTCCGAGCACTGAGCCGTAGAACGGCTCCTTATTCTTCGATGATAACACCAGCGTAATGAGGTGAAGAATGAAGGTTAACCCCAGTACAGTGTACCCGCTCCCGATTACAATCGCTGCACCTAGAAGCGGAATTGCCAAAATAATTTCAAACGAACCCGTAATCCATTTTAAAGCTCTCGAACTACTCACAAATAAGCCCTCCAATACGTTAATGTACTAAAAATTATACAAAATCATCCTGTAAATAGATATGCATTTTTTTGTATTATCCCATTAAAAATAGCAGTTATTCCAAACTATTTAGTTTAATAATTTCCGCATCTCCCCCTTCTTCTTGCTGCGGCTGCGCCGGCACAAAAGGCGGCAGCCCTTCCGTGGTCATTGCTGCCGATGGCCGAACTCCAAGGCAGTGGCACATTAGCGGGGCGAGCCGTAGCTGAGGGAGCGCCTGAACCTCTTTTTCCGGAGAAAGCACCTCTTCCCCAAAGGTATAGAGCGGCACATGCCGCTCCGCCGCAGTGACCCCGCCGTGACAGCCGTTTGCATTCATTCCGTGGTCGGCTGTAACCAGCACCCTGTAGCCCAACTCCATCCACTGCGGCAGCAGGGTGGCGAGCAACCCGTCCACGCTGCGGACCGCAAGCTCGTATTCCTTGCTTTCGCCGCCGAAGCGGTGTCCGGCATCATCAATATTCATCGTATGAATATACAGAAAATGGGGGTCATAGGCCACCCGCAAATATTCGGCGTCCGCGAATACATGGCTATCCGGGTAATGATCCTCGAAGTAGAAGCTCCCGTGCTGAATCGGCTTCAGGACATTATGCTGGTGCCGGTCTGATACAGGGTCAAAGGGGGCTGAGCTGTACAGCTCGCTGACCCAGTGGTACGCGGCTGCGGCTGTACGCAGGTTAGCGGCGACAGCCAGATGGAACACACTCCTCTCGCGGCTCAGCCTGACGATATGGTTGGCGGTAATTCCGTTTCTCGATACCGGTGTGCCTGTCAGCAGCACCTCATACAGCGGACGCGACAGACTGGGCAGCTCCGATTGTACCTTATAGCACGACAGTTGTCCTTGCTCCACCAGATGCTCCATATAACCCATATACTTGCGGGCTGCATCATACCGCAGTCCATCTAGCACAACGACGATAAGCTTGTTAGCTGTTTCCGTCATAAGTCCCCCGCCTCCCATGAACAACCAGCCCTAACAAAGTGCTTCTGCACAAGATCAGGCAGATTTGAGTCTGCAAATCAGATTATTCTCCCCTCCTGCCCACTCCTGCCGCACAAGCCGCGCTCCTTATGCCCCTTCCTGCTCCAGATGCAGCAACTGGGCCGGATCAAGCAGAAGAGTGACGTTATCTCCCTCACGTACCCGCAGCCAGCGGCCGTCATTAAGCAGATCTACCGTCAGCTCTATCCCTTCCGCCAGAACAACCGTGCGGATAATATTGCCCAGCACAGACACGGACTGGACCCTGCCTCTCACATCCATCATGCCGTCCGCATCATCCTGGATGACTTCACCTTCGGCCAGCAGCGTCACCGCTTCGGGGCGGATGGCGAAGCTGTCCGACCTGCTGTCAATTCTGTTGAACAGCGCCAGCGCCTCGCTGCGGCTCAAAACATTGTAGCTGCCCATAAACCGGGCAGCGAATTCTGTACGCGGCGCCGTGTAGAGCTGCTCCGGGGAGCCTTCCTGAACAATCCGCCCCTTGTTCATGATGCAGATCCGGTCCGACAGAATCAGCGCTTCCTCCTGGTCGTGGGTAACGAACAGCGTCGTCATGCCCAGCCGCCGCTGAATGTCGCGGATTTCCGCGCGCAGATTTTTGCGGATTTTGGCATCCAGCGCGCTGAGCGGTTCGTCCAGCAGCAGCAGCTTGGGCTGAACAGCCAGCGAGCGGGCCAGCGCCACCCGCTGCTGCTGTCCGCCGGACAGCGACTGCGGATAGACATCGCGCTTGTCCTCGAGATCGACCATCGCGAGCAGCTCCCCGCAGCGGCTGCGCCGCGCTGCCGGGGCAACCCCGCGCATGCGCATGCCGTATTCCACATTCTGGCTTACGGTCAGATTGGGGAACAGCGCATAGGATTGGAACACCATGCCCACATCCCTGCTGCGCGGCGGCAGCTTCGTCAGCTCCTTGTCCGCAAGCAGGATGCTGCCGCTGTCCAGCTCGGTGAGCCCTGCGATGCAGCGCAGGAGCGTGCTTTTGCCGCATCCCGACGGCCCCAGCAGAGTGACAAGCTCCCCTTCAGCGATGTTCAGGTCTACTCCCGCCAATACAGGGGCAGCATCAAAAACTTTGCGGACTCCCTGCAGCCTTAAATAATCCTTCTTCATTCCGTATCCCTCCCAGACCTTACTTCGCTTGGCCGCCAATCCTCTGGCCCAGCTTCATCAGCACCGCCGACAGCAGCAGGATAAACACAAAATAGGAGATCGCAATCGCACTGGCCAAATGCCCGCTCTCGCCGACCCGCTGATACAAATAGACCTGAATCGTCTGGATATGCCCGCCAACCAGCATGTTCGTCAGCACGAATTCCCCGAACAGCACGGAGAACGACAGCAGCGCGGAGACAATCACCCCGGGCCAAATATTCGGCAGAATGACATTTACAAAAGCAGTCCGCCTTCGCGCCCCAAGCAGCTCGGCGGCATTCAGCAGCTCCACGGCGGATACGCTGAGCAGACTATTGCGGATACCCTGATACATATAAGGCAGAATAACCACAAAGTAAGCCCCGACCAGCAAATAAGCGGTCCCGGAAATGTCGAACGGACCAGAGGAATAGGCGCGGATCAAGCCGACGGCGGCCACCACACCCGGCACCGCGTAGGGCAGAACAACGATCCCTTTCATAAAGCTCTCCCAGCGCGGAAAATAGACCGTTATGACAAACACAGCCGGCAGCATCACGGCAAGACTGAGCAGAACGCTGATTACACACAGATACAGTGAAGTCCACAGCGCATCCAAAAAGCGTAAATCCCTGAACATGTCACTGAACCAGCTCAATGTCCAGGTGCGGGGCAGCAGCGTATTCTGCCAATCCTGGGCAAAAGCATACAGTCCCGTTGCCAGCAGCGGCAGCAGCAGATACACCATGAGCAGAAGCATGAAGGTGCGCGGGGCAAAACCCGCCTTGCGTGTGTTCACTGGCCCGCCTCCTCCCGCACTGCTGCCCAGCGGCGTCTGAACAGGCCGCTGCTCTGCTCCCTTGCGGCTGATTTCTTGCCGCCAAAGCTCTCCATGCGGCGCACCATCCGCTGATTGAGAAATACCGCAAGCAGTGTGCTAAGCGCGAGCAGAACCGCTAAGGTGCTGCCCATTTGCGGCTGGGTCACCACATCGCCGGCGACCAGCGAGCCGATGCGGACAGCGAGCAGATTGTAGTTCCCGCCAACCAGCGCATAAGCGGTGGCATACGCCCCCATCGCATTGGCGAACAGAATGCCAAGTGTGCCGAAGATCGCCGGGGACAACACCGGCAGACCGACGGTTTTCCAGAACTGCCAGGGCCCGGCTCCCAGCAGGGCTGCCGCTTCTCTCCACTGCTCCCTGATGCCGTAGAACGCGGGATACAGCAGCAACAAGGCCAGCGGAATCTGGAAATACACATAGACCAGAATCAGTCCGGACCAACTGTACAGGTTGAAGCCGTCAAACACGCTCCAGCCCCATTGCTTGAACAGCAGTGTGAACACCCCGTTGTTCCCCAGCAGAATAATGTAGGCAAAGGCCAGCGGGACTCCGGCAAAATTGGAGGTCATATTGGACAACATCAGCAGCCGGTCGCGTACGGCTGGTGCAAAACGCGTAATACAATACGCGCATATAAGCCCCACAGCCATCCCAAGCAGGCTGGAGAAGACGGAGATCAGCAGGCTGTTCTTGATCGCCTGCATATAATAAGCGCTGGTCAGCGCATGCTGATAGTTGCCCAGGGTGAAGCCTTTGCCGTCCGCGTCCCGGAAGCTGCCCGACAGCATCGACACAACGGGCACCACCTGGAACGCCAGCACCATCAGCACAAACGGAGCCAAAGCCAGAATCACACCGCGCTTCCTCTGTTTCATCCCGGTTGCTCCTCTCGCGTAGAATACAAAGCGGGCGCCTCAGGCATACAGCAAAGGCGCCCTTACTCTCTTATATGAAGCTAACCCGCAGGGGCACGGCTAGTTCAAATGCACAAGCACACGTTCCTGCCAGAGCTGCGGAAGGCTCTTTGCAGTCTCTTCCCATACTTTATAGTCGCCGACCGGCTTCGCGTTGACATATTCCTCTTTCGGCAGCAGCTTGGCAGCCACATCCTCCGGCAGCTTCACGCTGTCGCGGATCGGACGGGCGTACCCCTTAGCCAGATTAATCTGGCCTTCATCGCTGAGAATGTACTCACGCGTCAGCTTGGCAGCATTCGGGTGCGGAGCCCATTTATTAATGACCGTCGCATAGCCGCTCACCACACTGCCTTCCTTCGGAATTGCCACGTCGAATCCGCTCTTGTCAATCTGATCCTTATAGTTCAGCGCATTGAAATCCCACAGCAGCGTGACTTCCACTTCGCCCTTCTCAATGTTCGCGAGTGAAGCCTCGGCATTGGAGAGACGGCCCTTCTTCGCGAGATCCTCAAAGAACGCGATCCCCGGCTCAATATTCGACTCATCTCCGCCAAAAGCAATCGCTGCAGCCAGCACAGCCATCTGCGCCTGCGCCGCCTTAGTGACATCGCCAACGATGATTTTATAGCTGCCGTTCTTCAGATCCTCCCAGCTTTTTGGCGGGTTAGCCACAAGCTTTGTATTGGTCAGGAAGGCGATGCTGCCCTGATAGCCTACAATCCAGTTGCCGTCCTTATCCTTGGCCCAATCCGGGATCTCATCCCAATAGGAGGTTTTATAGGGCTGGGTTACACCCTTATCCACCGCAACCGGACCGAAAGCGATGCCCACATCGCCAATATCTGCCGTCGGCTTATCCTTCTCCGCTTCGAACTTGGCAATTTCCTCCGCGCTCGACATATCGGTATCAGTATGCTTAATTTCATACTTGCTGGTAATATCATTCCAGGTATCCTTCCAGTTCGCCCATGAATCCGGCATACCCACACTAACCACAGAGCCTTCTTTGGTAGCCTCTGCTTCAATTTCGGACAGGCTCAGCTCTTTCACTCCCGCATTTCCATTTCCTTCATCAGCTTTGGCTTCCGAGTTGGCACAACCGGCAAGCAACAGGACGAGCAAGGACAACAGCAGACCCGTGGACATGATTTGCGTAAATCTTTTTTTCATGATTTCCCTATCACTCCTATTTCTGATTTGCGGGCGTTCTCTCTGATCCAAGCTGTACGCTGCCCAACTGAAGTATAGGGGGCCATTATTCGCCTGGCATTAATTGAAATGACAGCATTTGTAAACAAAAAGAGCCCCGCACAGCGGAGCCTTGCTTCAAAGCTATTCCCGGAGCTTCTTCATCTGCATGCTTAATTGTTTTGCTTCCTCATTAATATTGGAGTGGGAGACATCTACATTGGCATCGTAAAAGTGCATGATTTCTGTAAACAGCTCATAAAAGCTAGTTTTGATTTCAAAATTTCTGCTCAGCGGAATCTTCGACCGGTAATTGTCCAGCAGCCCGAAATATTTGCCGTTGGCATTACTGAGCTGGAACAAGTCCAATTCCGCATCCGCCCAGCAGCAGTTAAAGGGGTCAATGACCGCTGCGGCGGCTGACTGGTCTTGTTCGAGCATGACATTCCACATATTATAATCACCGTGGATCAACCGCGCATGCTCCACCTTCTCCCCAAAGATTAACCCGTAATTCTCATAGGCGGATTTTACAGTCTTATAGACCTCATCATCCAACTGCCTGTTCTTATGCATTGTCGTTGCTTTTTCAAAAATGAGATCAACCTTTGGCTTGTAATACTCGTTCCAATCTTTCGTGTAGTTGTCCGAATTCAATTCGCCGAATCCCTCCGGATGGATCACACTGTGATAGGCAATGAGGTTATCAATAATTTGATCAGCGATTCTTTTTCTATTGTCATCAGGCATATCGTAAATCTCACCCGCATTAATACCTTCTAAGTATTCCATGCACAGGACGTCGAGAGGGATTGTATCACTCTTGTGATGCACAAAATACACCCGGGGCATTGGAAGACTCGAATACTTCCCAAGTATAGTTAATTGGGCTTGCTCACGGGTGTTAAGTCCAGTCCGGTTGTATACTTTTATAACCAGCCGGCACGGCGGCGCATCTATCTCTACCAAGAACACCTTACCGTAAAATCCGCCTCCGATGTCCTTGATTGAACCTATAGCTCCATGAAATTCTGCCTTGACCAATTCACTAATATTGTTAATGAGCTGCTGCTCCATCGCTCTGCCTCCTCTTGGGATTTGAGCTTATTCTAGGATACCTGTATTGAAAAATATATATAATATCCTTTCCCTATATAAGAATAAAGAACTGCCCGATTATCCAGCCAGCTCTTTACCTTGTCTATATGGTATGTTCGAGGCCGGGCTACATGCGCAGTTGCTTCTTGAACCAGTCCAGAATTTCCGGGAAAACTTCATCCAAATAATTCATCGTGCAATGCTCGGCATCTTCCATGTATCTCAGAGTGGTTTCCCCCTTGGCCCAGTTCACCATTTTATCTGCATGGGTCTTGGGTGCAGGCATCACCTCGTCACGTCCCGCGTGGAAGAAAAGCAGCGGTGAACGCAGAGCGGGCGCCTCATTAATATCATAATTGAACCGGGGCAGTGCCTCCTCCAGCGTCTTAACTCCCGTCATATACGTAACCCCGCGCTGCCAGATCGGATTCAATTTATTGAGCCCCTGGATTCCGCCGATATAGACCAGTCCGCTATTGCCGGCCGTACATTTCACCCGGGGATCGCGGGCTGCGGCCTCAGGTGCCAGATAACCGCCCAGGCTGAAGCCGACGAGGCCGATTCTCTCCAGATCAATCCCGGAGGGGGGCTGTTGTTCAAACCAGTCTATCACCGCTGAAACGGCTGAATGGTAATCACGGGCATCAAATTTCATTGTACGCCACATCTCACCCTGGCCCGGTCCGTCAAACGTGAAGAAGTTAAAGCCCTGCCGGCTAAACACATCACCGAAATGATGCCCCTCCGCCTCCTTAATATTGTCCATGCCGTTCACAAAAATAATCAAAGGTCTGCCCTCAGTGTCCGCTTTCCTCAAATAACCCGGGATGTTGCCCCCACGATATGGGACATCCACTCTTACAGGCTTCTCTGCTTCGCTATATAAGGAGAGCGCCCGGACATAGCTTGCTCTTGCCTTGTCCTGTGTGGCCTCCTTCTGCCCGCTGTCGATAAAAAAGATATGCTGTCCCGCATGGTAGCAGGCCACCGCCTCATGGAATAAAGCCTTGGCTGTACCCAGGCTGCCTTCGGCCAGTGCCCGCTCCGCTTTGCGGTACACCTCATCGCCCTCCGTGGTCCAGATCTGACACCACTGACGCCAATCGCCAACTCTCGCCACCACTCTGCGGAGTCTTCCATAATCCAGCCCAAACATTAAGAACCGGCCATACCAGCGCTGATACACTCTCTCTTCATTAAAAACAAACCGGAATGCAAACCGTTCCTTCACCGTTAACTCTATCATGATTGCCATCTCCTTCACTATTAGTAGTTATATATATAATAGCTATAGCAACTATATAAGCAAAAAAATTTATTGTGCGTTCCGGCAAATTCTCTCTAAAGTATGAATGAACTGCTCCAATTCCTCCGCCGGGATCTCTGTCTTAAATTGTTCATTTAACCGTTTCACATGTGGAATAAGATCAGCGAACATTTCGTGACCCGCCTGAGTCAGATAAATGCGGTAGCTGCGGCGGTCCTGATCATGCGCTTCACGGGCCAAGTAGCCCTTCTTCGCAAGCACATCCAGAATACGCGTAACATTCGTCTTGTCCTTGAAGGTTCTGGCGGCAATCTCGCTCTGATTGATTCCGGGCTCCGCATAGAGCACATTCAGCACGGTCCATTGCTCAAAGGTAAGATCGTAGCCCTTCTCCATAAAAACACCCAGCATCTTCCGCTTGATTAACACCTCGCCCTTGATAATCTGAAATCCGATTAGCTCTTTATAGTCGTATTCCGTATTCAACGCCTCACCCATCCTCAACAAGTTGTTACAGCTATAGTAGTTGCAACAACTTATATTGTCAAGGACTTTTGCAGGCACACCTGCAATCAGCATGCTCGTAGCCTCTCCCTACCTTCTCCGCGCCGCCACACTGACCACGCCGTAGCGGAAAAGCACTTTGCGGCCGAACCAGCCAAACAGCCGGTCCGTGGCAAAACCCATGAACCCCAGGCAGAATAGCCCGACAAAAATCCAGTCCGTGCGGAAGAACAGCCGCGAATTCCAGATGAGATAGCCAACCCCTTCGTTTGAGGCAATCATTTCCGCACCGATGATGGCCATGTAGGAGGTTCCCATCGCCAGCCGCACTCCCGTGAAGATATACGGAATCGTAGCCGGTACAATGACATGCAGCAGAATCTGCCACTCGCTTGCCCCCATGCTGCGGGCGGAACGGATTTTGTCCTCCTCCACCGCCATTACACCCGTTAAGGTATTCAGCACCACAATGAAAAAGGTCGCATACATAATCAGCGCAATCTTCGACTGCTCCCCGATGCCGAACCAGACCAGGAACAGCGTGATGAAGGCAATCGGCGGAATAAAGCGGATGAAATTCAGGAACGGCTCGGCAAAAATGCGGATGACATTTACTTTTCCAATTATCAGCCCCACAGGAATAGCCAACAGGCTTCCGAGCACCCAGCCGACCAGCACCCGGTAAAAGCTGATGCCGATATACTGCAGCAAGGTACCGTCCGCAATCAGCTCCCGCCCTCCTTTAAGGGTGCTCCAGGGGCCGGGGATCACATCAGGGCCATATACCCAAGCGCCCAACTGCCAGATGCACAGTGCCGCAATCCACAGCAGGGAGACGGACACCCATTTTTTCTCCACCCATTTCATCATGTGTCACACCCTATCCTATTCTTCGAAATGGCTCTGAATTTGATGGTACAGCGAGTAGAATTCCGGCGAAGCCACATCCCGCGGGAAGGGCAGCGAATTATCGTAAATGTCCGTGATATTGGAGGAGGGGCCAACAGACATAATACTGATCCGCTCGCCCAGCAGCAGGGCCTCCTGAATATCATGTGTCACAAAAATAACGGTTTTATGCGTCTCGCGCCAGATGTGGACCAGTTCCTTCTGCATCGTCCGCCGGGTCATCGCGTCCAGCGCGCCAAAGGGTTCATCCATCAGCAGAATGGCCGGATCATTGGCCAGCACCCGGGCGAGCTGCACCCGCTGCTTCATGCCGCCTGACAGTTCCTTCGGAAACTTCTCCTCATGGCCGTTCAGTCCAACCAGCCCGATATAGCGGTCCGAGATGGCCCGGCGCTCCAATTTGGGCATCTTCTTCATCCGCAGTCCGAATTCCACATTCTCCCGGACAGTCAGCCAAGGGAACAGGGACGAGTCCGCCTGCTGGAACACAACCGCCCGGTCTCTGCCCGGCTTATTCACCTCTACATTGTCTACTCTCAGATTGCCGCCTGACTTGGAGACAAACCCGGCAATCATGTTCAGGAGTGTCGATTTCCCGCAGCCGCTCGGCCCAAGCAGCACGAAGAATTCACCGCCTTTAATCACCAGATTCACATCTTTGATAATGTAATGCACGTCTCCCCCGGCAGGCTCGCTGTAGCTTTTGCGGAGCTGCTCGATATAAATGGCATGGTGCTTGGCAGTCAAGGACATGAGTCACCTCCTGTAAATTTGGTTATTTCGAATAAGTCACCTTATCTGGCAGCGCCTTTTTAAGCGGCTCCAGATTCAGCTTGCTGTTCAGGTCAAAGTCCTGCTTAATGATCCCCGTATCGACCATGTATTTCTTCTGTCCCGCGAGACTGTCATACGCAGCCTGTGTAAATCCAACCTTCCAAGGGTTGGTCGGCAGATCCTTCAGCGTAGCTTCCTTTGGCTGCTTCACATCCTTGAACATCAGGTCAGCCACTTCCTCAGGATGCTCCTGGGCATAAGCCGATGCTTCATCCACCGCTGCCAGGAATTCCCCGATTCCATCAGGGTTAGCCTGCACGAACGCATTCCCCGCTACCAGTCCCATTCCCAGCCGAACTGGGGTCTTCGACATGTCCGTCAGCTCATGCACGCCTTCAAGCGCGGCAAGCTTGTCAGTTAGCGCTGAGCCGCTGAACCAGGCGGCATCCACATCGCCTTGCTTCAGTGCAATGAAGGCTTCGTCAAAAGCACCCTGTCCCGTCAACGTTACATCGCTTAACGCAAGGCCCTGCTCCTTCAAGTATTCATCCCACAGATACGGCAGAAAAGTGCCGCGCATGAAGCTTAGTTTCTTCCCCTTCAAATCAGCCGCGGACTTGATATCATCCTTCACGTACAGCTTCCAGACCGCCGCAGCCTGATCTGTGGCCTGACCGGCGGAAGCAATAATGGAGTACTCCCCTTTGGCAACGGCATTAAGCACCGGGAAGTCGGCGCCGAAGGCTACGTCCACCTGCTTGATGAAGAGCGCATTTACGCCCTCCGCCGGAGTCCCGAAGTTGACGATTTCCGCCTCAATGCCGTGTTTGGCAAAGATCCCTTTATCCACAGCCACCCGGAAGGTCGGGTTCGTATTGATGTCGGCAATTTTAATCTTCAAGCCGGATGCCGCCGCATCCCCTTTGGAGCTGCAGCCGGACAGCACCAGCACTATAGACAAGGATAAGAGCAGAACTACTGAGCCATACCATGATTTTTTCAAAATGATGCACCTCTTCGTTTATGAATTTCGCTAGCTGTTTCTCCGGCTGCCGCCCTCATCCGCAGTAGCCACACAAGCGGCCCCCTCCATGAACGGCAGCGTTGTTGCTACACTAACCACAGAATCCGAGCCTTTCGGCGCAGCGCCAGGCACTCTGAAGGTGGATACCTCTATCGGCTCAATGGCATTTTCCTGCGGCTTCTCCAGTTGCGGAACCCAGGCATAAGGCACACGGTAGGATCGGTAGACCATATTCGTATTTCTGCGGTCGGTGTAAGGAGAGATATACTCCCACACCAGCTCATGCTCTGCCGTCACTTCGAACAAGCGGCCATTCGAGCCTTCGGTAATCAGCGTATTGCCGTTCGGGAGCCGCTGGGCCGAGCTGATATACGGGCTGTAGAATTTATAGGAATCGGTAGGAACAGAGAAACCCGCCTCTGCCGAGGTATACTGCCATTCAATATCCAGCGTTACCGGATTGATCTCCAGCACCCGGGAGTGGTCGCGCAGCGCATTCTTTTGCCCAAAAGGTGAAGAAGGATTCGGCAGGCCATATCCGCCCCAGCCGCCGTTGTCGAACACCAGCAGATTGCCTTCGCCCGGCAGCCCCTTCGGAATAATGTGCGCGTGATGCTGGCCGATAATCCAGTCGATATGCTTCACTTCAGGCAGCGAGTAGTCCGGTCCCAGCCGCCAGACAATAGCCCCGGTCACCTTGTCGGTAATGGCGATAATATTCGCCTCCCGGGCATCCCAGATAATGTTGTCGGGGTGGAAACGCTCATCGCCCTGATCATAGAATTTGTTCGGTCCCACATACGAAGCCGAATTGATATGCAGCCAGTCGCCTACGCCGCCGCCCAGATCACCGAAGGAGCGGGTGTTCGGATCACGGAACAGGACATTGCGCGCCGCCTCGTCAAAACCCAGCTCATCAAAATGGTCACTGGCCGCCCACTCCCAGACAATATTGCCCTCCCAGTCCACTTCAATGATCGTGTCATCCAGCAGTTGCTTGTCGGAGATCTGGTGATTATGCAAATTCTTATGAGCCAGAATCAATGTTTTACCGCTGTTAGCTGAAGGTTCAAGGCCGGGAGCATAGTAGCCGACAGGATTACCCTCCCGCTGATAATCATGATGCTGGCGGGCATACCATAGCGGCTCATAGCCGGGGTCCTCGATATGCTCGTAGCTGTTATATTTCCAGACCACGTTGCCGTCCCAATCAACCTGCACCAGATCAACATTATCCTGAATTCCGAACTTCGGATCTCTTCGTCCCGTGCTGCCAAGCACATAGCCGCCGGGAAGGATTTTGGCCGGAAACCCGATTAGCCCCTGCCATAAATGCACCTCCTTCCCGCTCATATCAATCAGCACAACCCCCTCATCACCCGCCTGGAATACGGTGTAGCCGCTCCACGCTTTGCCGGGATTATAGACTGTTGCTCCTGTTGGATATACGGTTGAATGTCCCATGATTCATCCTCCTTAAAGTTTTGTAAGCATACGCTTCCTTGATTTCACTTCGTACAAAACTCGCTTCGGAAGCTACGCATAAGTTTTGTAAGCATAAGCTTCCATTCTCATCTCAGTAGCTGAGATAGTTCTTCTTCACGCCTACGCGCGGCTTCTGTTCAAGGGTCTGCGAACGGGGTGGCTCGACATTTTGCTCCGCCAGCTTGAGCAGTGTCTCCGAGAAGCCCTCCAGATTGGCGATGATCCGCTCATAGAAGCGGGCCTGCTGCTCCAGTTCCTCCGCCGTAAAGCCATCGAACAGAAGCGTAATACATCGGGCCCCGATGTTGCCGTTGCGCGCAACCATCTCCCGCCCTTTATCCGTAATGTCGAGCAGCACGGTGCGCCGGTCATTCTCCTTGCGTCTGCGTACCGTGTATCCGCCCGACTCCAGCTTATCGCTCAGCGCCGTTATGGCGCCTGAGGTGAAATCCAGTTGCTCCGCAAGATCGCCGAGACGCTGTTCTCCGTCACGGATAATTTTTTGCAGAATCAGCATGCCCGGTAGAGCAATCCCCTCCACGCTTACCCGGTCGCGCTCCTTCACAAATCTCCGCACCATTCTGCGGAACAGATCATCCGCTTCCTCCAGTTGCTCCCACTGCTTATCGTGCATTCAGTTCCCCTGCTTTCCAGTAATCAGATACTCCATACAACAAGACATAATATCCTGGAACCGCAAAAAGACCCCCGGAACATCCCCTTATGCGGGATAAACACGGGAGCCTTTGGCGGTCCAATCAGCTCAGTTATTAGTTTCACGGTAATTATTTCACTGTTCATTTAATTAGCAGTGAAGGATTGCCGTAATCATATACCCTTTTATTCCTACCTGTCAAGTATGTATTTATAATGTGATACCGTTCTGCTTGTACAAAAGAAAATCGCCCCCCTTGATGAGCTGGCGATTTTCAAGTCTCGCTCTAGTAGATAACCTCAATCGTTCCTTGCTTTAATCGTTCCAAAAAAAGAGGGTTGTCCATTGCGCCTTCTATAGTTTTTGGTGCCGTAATCCCCCCACTGATTTCTTTATAAAGCACCTTCCTCACTTCATCTCTATAACAACCAACTAATGAATCAATTGATTCACCTCTACGTAGCAAAGCCTGAAGCATCAATTCGTCACTCAATACCCGCACGTCATACGGACTCCTAATTTCTGATCCGATATCTTTAAAGCGATGATAACAATGGTTAACAATGTTATATAAATCCCTATCAAGCCCTATGAAGAAAATAGAAATTTTCGGGAAAATCTCACATAACATATTTGACAGCCATAGCAAGGAGTACTCTCCTTTATTTTTTCCGCTGGAAAAATAAGTGAGAAATAAATCCATTACCCTCCTTTCTATCTCATCCGTCTCTATATGTTTAATAGAGTCAACCAACGATTGAATAGACTGGAAGGAACGAATTGCACAATTTTTATATTGACTGAGTGCACGTTGCTTCGGTACATACATTTCATGAAAATAATCAATAAGGGATGTTTCATCTATTAATATGATTTTAGGAAATTGCTGTAGAAAATTAGTATACCGTCCCGTATCTTCACTGAACTTTAGCTCGTCAAGGATCGTCTGTGTTAGAATTACCACATCATTATTGATAAATGATTGAGACATACTAACACCATGGCGGAAATACGCCAGTTCATGCCGAGATATAGCTACGGTATCGTATAGGAAGGCTCTCGGTGATGAATCCAGGATATCCGTTATTTCTTCGAAATCCGTAATAATCATACTTACTGGGTCCTTCTTCTGGCTTCAAAATATTGCATTACATTCTTCAAGGTACTCCAGTTGTTGTCATTGGCTACATCAGGTAACCTTCCCTTACCTGATTCCATCACTTTAACAACATCCTGAAAATTAATGATTAGGCTTCTTTGCACGGGAGAAGGGTCCTTCCCTAGCCGCGTAAATTCTGCCTCTAAGTTATACTTTACATCAAACCTGTTCTTTAACTCTTCTCCATTGATTAACTCGAGCTCAAATAATCGAATTAGAACAGCCTTATACGGCGCAGAAAAACGAAACATAGTAAGTATGATCTTATCAAGTAAATCATCTTCTCCAAGATTTTGATAGAATGTAACCACCTCCGCCGCATCCAAAAGCAGGAGAGAAGCAAAATAATCTGCCTTTCGTTCATCTAAGTCTCTGTCAAGATCAGACTCAACTAAATGAAGCTCATCATTTACGTGTTTTGTCCTAGACAAGGTATGAAATAGCTCATGCAATAGTATGAAATTTTGATAAATGCGAGGCTGCCAACTGTTTAAGTAACATATTACTTTTGGTGATTTAAATAATATAAACCCGCCAAGAGAATCATCCTTTATAGGGGCTTGAATAAAGTGATGGTTCTCTTCAATCCATCGCATGGCCCCGTCCACAATAGTCCATCCGCTTGGGTGCTCATTTTTTAAGTACGTCTTAATGTAATGATCTACTTCGTAGTAGACCTCTTTATTTTGTTTTAACAGCACAGGTAGATGTTCTGATGTTAGTTCAGGCATGATAAGGCCCCTTACTCATAAATATTGACTAAATCACAAATTTTGCGAATTTGTTCCAGACCATCTCGTCCTTCTTCCGACAGTTTTCCTGCTGAGAAAGCTACTTTATTTTCCAGACCGGTCTGCAATGCTGAAACTCGCTTATATAAAAAATCATCACTAATGAAAAATGTGGGGGAAAGCCCCAAAACATCAGCCAATTCAGCAGCAAATTGAACCGTTTTTTGATTCTTTCCACTCAGGTTGGCATAAAGTGCTGAAGTTGACTTTCCCATCCTCTTGGCCAAGCGTTCCTTACGAAGTCCCTCATTGTCCAAGTAATAATTGATCCGATTCAAAATGTCTTGATCACGTGTCATCATAGGTCATCACCCTCCTTATAATTATTATATGCCAAAAAGAAAGGAAATACAGATTTTCAGTAAAAAAAACAATAAAATCAATGGTTTTATCCGTAAATATGATAATCAATATTATTATTTATTGTTTTTCAGTAATTTATCACTTTCACTTATTCATTGCAGATCAATTTCCCGCCAGCCTCCCTCACCTCTCACATCGCTTTTTCAGTCAAGTCGCTGACTAAATTTCGTATCCACTTGCGGGAGTAAATCCGGGCGTAGCCGAAGCCAAAGCGGACAACCTCCTCAAGCGAAATGACGAGATACACAAGGTACACAGGCTGCTTCCAGACGTACGACAGCAACAGCCCGGATGGGACGCCGATCAGCCATGTTGCGGTAGATTCCATAACGAACACGAACTTGCTGTCTCCCCCGCTGTTCAGAATGCCGCCGGCCATAATCATATTGGATACTTTGACCCACAGAAATCCAGCGAACACAATTACAATATATACACCCATTTGTTTTGCATCCTCAGAGATATTGAATGCAGAGACATACAGCTTCGAGCCGGCCGCAATAATGCCCCCGACGATCAGAGAGATTACGATGCCCAGACGGATGAATTTTTTCGCATGATCGAGTGCGATGTCGGTTTCATTCGCGCCTAAACGGTTGCCAACCAGCACTCCGGCGGCACTGGCCAGACCTGACAGCAAACCGATGCACAGCCCCTGCAGCGGGAATGTAATGGTCATCGCGGTCATCTCCATTGTTCCCATGCGGCTGTAGATGATCGCATATGCCGTTTCGCCGAGTACCCAGATCAATTCAGTCAACAGCAGCGGATAGGTCGTTCCAAAAAACTTGCGGATGAGCGGTTTAGGAATAATGAACAAGTTCTTCAACTGGGCAGCCCCCGGGAGACGATACCGGTACACGGCACCGATGATCAGCAAACATTCGACCACCCTGGAAATAAGCGTAGCTATGGCCGAGCCCTTCAGACCAAGCTCAGGAGAGCCGAAGTGGCCGAAAATAAGCACGTAATTCAGGATGACATTCAAACCAACCGTAATTAAGCTTACATACATCGGCCATTTGGCATGTCCGGTACTGCGTAAAATCGCGGAATACATCATCGTAAACATAACAGGCACGAAGCCAAGCGACATGAATCTCAAGAAAATGTGCCCATCGTCTATTACATTCGCATCGGTGGTGAACATGCTCAGAAAAAGCGGTGAGTCCATGAAGACAGCCGCGGAGAACAGGAACGAAAACACAAAGCCGGTGATCAGACCGAGACCCAGCACATGGGATACACTTTTGGCATCCTTGTTCCCCCAAAACTGGGCAGCATATATGGATACACCCGTTGATAGACCGGCCAGTACCACTGCGATGATCCCGTAGATTTTTGTAGACATCCCGACCGAGGCAATCGCCACGTCTCCAAGCTGTCCGACCATCATTTGATCCGTCAAATTGAGGAGTGCCATCAGCAGGCTTTGAAGCGTAACCGGCACCGCAATTTTATATACACTTTTATAGAAATTATCCTTCTCTGACATGAATTTTTGACAACCCCCATATTCTTGATTTTACAGCTTCCATAACCATTCGCAGTCTATGCCCTGAGCAACTGTCATATCACTTTGTTGTAGCGCATGAGCGTGTAATTATCCTTGGGCTGGATCTCTACGAGCTTGAACTTTTTGGTAAAGCACAATTGCTGATACCCGTCTCCATCCACCAAAGTAATATTCGAAGCGCCTCCGATGATGATGGGGAGCTGCATCAGAATAATTTCATCAACGATATCCTGATTAAAAATATGCCAGTTCAAAAAACCGCCGCCTTCTACCATCAGGCTGGTAATCCCATAGTTGTCCTCTAATTGCCGCTCAAGCTCCACGAAATCTACTTTATCCTCGCCGCAGATAAGGCACTCCTTCCCTCTTTCCCGGATCTGCTTAATTTTGCCCTCATCCCGCCCTTTCTCGGTGGTGACGATGATCGTCTGCCCTTCATCCGAGAGCACATTGCTATCCAGCGGAATGTTGAGGGTCGTCGTCGGAATGATGCGGATTGGATTCTTGTTCTCTTCATACCGGTTCGTAAGAAACGGGTTGTCCGTCAGAATCGTATTTTTACCCACCATAATCCCCTGCACATTTCCCCGGAACAGATGGATGAACTCGATATCTTCACTGGAAAACAAAGAAAAAAGCTCTTTACTCGAATTACCGGCTCCCATAGTTAGCTTTCCGTCAATCGAAATTTGGCTGAATATCGTTGTTTTCATTTCTCTTCCCCCGTCTCTTATTAGCTTTGAAATGTGCCCCAAGCCTCATGGATGGTCTGTTCCATTGTTGTCAACGCTTGGTCGGGATTACTCAAAGACAGCTCGGTCAGACCCGCATTCATCGCTTCCCATACATGGATCATGAAGGGGTTGGTGGGCATTGGGCGTGCATGATCCAATAGGGACAAAATCGTTTTTTTGTTAGGCGCAGCAGAGGCAGCCAAGCGGTTCAGCACCTCTTCCTGAGCCGGAATCCGCTGCACATCGAGCGTCCACATGGTTTGGCATTCATCACTCAGCATAAAACGCGTGAACGCCAGGATATCCTCCCGCTCCGCGGAAGTTAACGAATGGTTCGGGTAAATCAGGCCGATGGAAGAAGACATGGATAGCGATTGCCGGCCTTCTATGACCGGAAGCTGGCAAACGGCAAGCTTGTTCCCCATATGCTTGTCGAGGTGGTTATATATCCACTCCCCGCAAATAATGGAGCCGATCTTACCGTCAATGAACTGCTCCAGCAGTTCGGTGGAGCCGTCGAGACTGACGAGCACGCCTTGATCCATCTTGCCGCGGATGAACTGAAGCGCCTGCTTCATTTCAGGGGTGATGATATTCGGCTTTCCGTTCTGTACAGGCCAACCGCCAAAAGCCGTGAGGAACGGAATAAACCAATAGCCCTGCTGCAAATCTGCCCCGAGCGGCACAATGCCTTGAGCGGACAGCTTCTCCGCTGCCTCCTCGAACATATCCCAGGCCGTCGGCGCACTGGCATAAATCTCCTGATTGTAATACACGACCAGATGGTTGCCCCGAAGCACCGGGGTACCATACTGAACGCCATCCATTTGCATCGTTGAAAGGGCGCCTTCACTCAGCACATCGTCTAACAACCCTACCGGCACTTCGGAGTAAAGGCCATTCTGGACGTAGGAGGACATATCCGCTGGAACCATCGCCAGATGCGGACCCTTACCGGTATCCTTAATCCGGTTCAATCCCGCAGTCAGCTCCGAAATATTCATCACCTGTGGCGTAATTTGTACGCCACAGCGTTCCGTATACAGCTTGCAAATTCCCTCCAGCACCTCTATCGAGGTATCTCCCGGACCGTCAAACTCATGCCATAACACGATTTCTTTTTTGTTTTTTGCCATCGCAGCTTCTCTCCCTTAACTGTATAAGTTGAACTTTAGATTTTTATATTAGGGTCTGGTCGTAACTACGGGGAATGTTTGGACTTCCGGCCGCTGTTGTCTGCAGATTTCTTGATTATTACCGCTCTTCGCGGTAGAAATCCGCAGACAAAGGCGGACGCTAACGCTCCTCCAGTTCCAAACTTCCCCTCCGCACTCCGCCCTTTTTATTCTTTTTCAAGTTCAACTTAACTGGCGTGTCTAATATTGTTAACGAGAACTAGAGCTTGATTCGGCGCAAGCAGCAGGCTGTCGAGCGTCTGCCCCACACTGCTGCCTGTTAAGGAGCTATCCAGTGTCACGGTCATTGGGCATCGGCCAGGTACGGCAGCCTTCAGATCGACGTGGCAGGAAGCATCCGAACTCAAGTTAAAGCAGCACAGCAGCGTCTGATCTCCCTGCAGATACCCGTATAGGACAGTACCTTCCGGAGATTGAGCGACAAAAAAGTTCTCCGGCTTGACCAGTTGAGGCCAGCCCTTCTTGAATTCATATAACTCAGCCAGCAGCGGCAGCATTGGCGCAGGATTGGTCCAATTAATCTGCATGACATTAAAAAAAGCGCGCGCGATATCCTCTCCGTTCGTATTGTCTCCAAGACCGCAGTTGAGAGGCTGCTCCTCATTCATTTCATAGCCGGTCGTGACGTATGGAATCGCGTTCGGAAGAAATTGATTAAATACCGCCATCATTCGGGCAACCCCGACACCGCCACGGCTCGTAATCCGGGGAGTATCGGCCGTTTCTGCACAGGCAAACACATGAATACACAGCTCAGGCAGCTCGTCTAGGAATGCAACGAGATTCTCCTTGGTAATTTGCGTCATGACGTTCCATCCGCTGCCAAGCATAATGTTATAGCCGGTGCCCGCCGCCTTCTTATGGTTGCGGTTGAACAAGTCTTCGCTGATCAGGATCGCATTCGGATTGATCTCTTTGATCGTGTCAAAAATTCGGGTCAAGAGCGGCGTAGGAAGCACATGTCCGATGTCGATGCGGAAGCCGTCAATTCCGTACCTTTCGAGATTGAACCGCACTGCCTGCTCCAGAACGTCCCACAGCTCAAGATTGGGCTCATCTCCCGGATAATAGTTGCATTTGATCGTATCAAACAGGACATAAGGTGCCTGATCCGGACTTATAAGCTGTCTCACTTGAGGAGAAACATCCTTATAGAGGCGCAAGAACGTAATATCTGTCCAAATCGGCTGCACATCATTAATCCAATCCGAATGCGCCGGGGCCGTCGTAATCCCCATTTCTTGCTCCACCAAGGTTAATAGCTCTTCTCCGGTTTTAGCAGCCTTTCTCTTTAATTGCTGCCAAAGGACCGGATGAAGTTCATTTGGCGGCGGTGAGAACTTCCGAAGGAACGCTGCAGTCTCCTGGCTGCGGTAGACCGTCTCCAGTTTGTCAGGCGTACACTCCTCAAAAAATCCAAGCTCAGGAATCAGGGGCGGCGTGAATCCCTCCACTGCCTCAGTTGTGATCCAATACACCCAATCCGGGTGTTCGGTAATGAACGCACTGTTTTTTGCTGTTACCCGGGGAATGAAATCCAGGACGGTCTTAATATCAAGCAAATGGCAGGCTTCGACCAGAGCGCCTAGCTCATCGTGAATTGTGAACTGCTTCATGCCGTCCAATAGGCTGTCGTGCAGGTTCGGGTCCAGGTGGAATAACGATTGCACGGCGTAAGGTGATCCGATATCCCCCTTCAGGTTCAATTTGCTGTACTGGTTAACCGGAAGCATGTACAGGATATTGATTCCCATCTTTTTCAGCAGCGGCAGGAGAATGCAGAATCTCAAAAAAGTACCTGATTCGATTTCTCCATCATGGTTATAGTCCCAAGCAGTCGAATAACGAATTAGTGAGGAATAGATCGCGCTGTCGTCCAGATCCGTACGTTCCTTGAGCGGATACCTCCATGAAAGCTTGTCCAGGTACTTGAAGTGCTCCGTCATAAAATCATACGGGTATACACAAATCTCACCGTCTTTTTCGAAAAGAACACGCTCATATTGGCACTCATTCCACACAGCGGGAATCCAGATCGGCTCTACATCTTTATCCTTGTGTGCAGACAGGTAATCCTGAACAAGTCTATAATTGCTGTCTTTACTCATTGGCAGGTGCCACCTCTCGTTGATTGTAGTTCTATTATTTAGGGCACAAAAACCGTCTTGACAGTTTCACTCCTAACCACCTTCAAAGAGTCCAATTCATAGCCGATCAGCTCATTAATTGCTGTTTCATAGTGATTGAGCTTCACTTTTCTGGTCACCAGCTTCTCCAGCTCCGGTGTCTCAGCGGCAAACCGCAAAGCCTCCCCGAACATGTTGCGGTATTCGCCTGCCCCGATAATTTTGAGGGCATTCTGTACGAATTTGGTAGGAGAAAAGGTATACTGGTATTTCGCATTAATTCCGAATGGAACGATACGGCCGCCACGCTCAATCCATTCCTCTGCCGTTTCGAGCTGAGTACCCACCGTGTCGATAATCAGATCAAATTTATGTCCTGAGCAGAGCTCGTCTACGACAGCTTGATCTAATTGGGACGGAGTTAGAGCATAATCTGAAAATTCTCTGGCAAAGGCCAGCCGATATGGATTAATCTCCGTCGCAACAGTAAGCGCCGCTTTGGATTTGCTGACAATTTGACTGAGCAGTCCCATCGGACCCGACCCGAGAACGAGCACCTTATCATCTGCCGATAGGTTAGCCTCTTTGAAATTGTGCAGCACACAGGCAAGCGGCTCAATCAAAACCCCTGCTTCCCAGCTCATATGATCCGGGAGAAGGTGTGCAAACGTTTGTGCAGTTGAGTAAAAAAAAGCGAACGTTCCATTTCGGTTCAAACCCGCAATAGGCATTCCCCTGCCACCGGTACCCGTACACAGGTGCGGCTGCTTCTTCAGGCAAAAATAACATTCACCGCAGCTTAGATTCGGATCAATAACCACGCGGTCTCCCACCTTAACACGGTCAACGCTGCTGCCGATTTCGACTACAGTCCCCACAGCCTCATGACCTCGAATGACCCCTGGAACTCCCTCTTCTTTACCCGTTATGACCGCCAGATCCGTTCCGCAAACCCCTGACATCTCAATCCGGATTTTGACCTCATCTGGAGCTGCAATCAGCGGCTCTTCGCAGTCGCACAGCTCCAGCTTATGATTGGATGTCCACACCAGTGCTTTCATTCTTGTTCTCCCTTTCATTTTTTGTTGATTTGTTAATACTCATTCTATATTCGACCAGAATATACCACAGCCCAACTGTAAAAGTAAGGTGAATTTTGTCGTAAAATGTTATTAATTAACATTTCATATAAATATCACATACGAAAACGCTTTTAGTTATTTCAAGCAGCTACTGGCGGACAGAGAAGGTGTTAGTTATGGTTTTCAGGGCGAATGTCAACAGCCTCAAGGATCTTTTGTGCTGACTTCCTCTTCTCGCGACCTTTTATAACAAAATATCAAACCTAATAATATATATAAATGTTACTTATTTACTATTTACATATTTTTTTACTAAAGATATTCTAGTAACAGGAAATAATTAACATTCAGCAAATTACAGCTTCGTTTCCGCATGACAAAGGAGGGATGAAAACCAAAAAGTATACTGCACGTATGTCATACTTATCGGCTCACGACCCGGGTGTAAAAAATTTAAAATTAGAGGAGAGAGAACAGTGAAAGCAATGAAAAAGCTATTTGCCGGATTGATGATGTTTACTCTGATGTTTAGTTTATCCTTTGTAGGCTCGGCATTTGCCAGCGGTGATGAGGTCAAGCTTATTGATTCGGATGTCAGCGTTATTTATAAACCTGGATATGTTGGATTCAGCGGAAATATTGACGTTGCTAATCTGGGACCCGTAAAAAATGTCACTGTCCATTACACGACAGATAACACAAATTGGTATGATACGAGTGCGAATTATGTCGGGCCGACGGAGGTAAACCATGAGAAATGGCATTTTAGCATTTCCACAAATGGTTCTACAACAGATCATTCCGAGTTGAAGAATCTGAGCTTCCTGAAATTCGCAATCAAATACGAAGTAAATAACCAGAGCTATTGGGATAACAACGGGGGAGTGAATTATTACAATGAAGTCAATAGCACAGTTCCTCTGAGTTCCGTTATTTTGGGATCACCAAATGTGCTTAACGCCAGTAGTACTCTGAGCAATGGTGAATTTAGCGGAAACATCTATGTTAAAAACCTGAATCCGACGAAAACAGTAAAAGTACTGTACACCACGGACAACTGGGCAACGACTCATGAGGGCTACGCTGCTTACAATGGCTCCTTGAATAATTTCAATAGTGTTGAAAGATGGAGCTACAGCTTCAATGTTCCTGGTGCTGCAAATGTTAAATATTCAATCTCGTATACAACTGGCGGACAAACGTATTGGGATAATAACTATGGACTTAATTACGGGGTCAACTAATTCGTTATAAAATGCAGTTAACAGCAGGATCACAGGCGGCTTATTATTCCGCTTTGGGAAAAATATACGTACAAAACAGCCCTTGGAATGATTCCAAAGGCTGTTTTGTATGATTGTCCTCTAATTACTTAATAATGACGTATTCCAGGTTAACCAGCTTGGCATAGGTAACAATTTGGTCTGTCGTCAAGTTCAAGGAAACAACGGTATGGTGGCCGCCGCCGTTCTCGATCCAGGCCTTAACTCCATCCTGGAAGTTCGGCTTCACCTTCCACAATACACGGGCCACTGGAAGCTTAGGAGCAGGAACCGTAGGTTCAAATGCCGTAACCTCGTTGATCAGCAGCTTGTAATGAGTGCCGAAGTCAGCCATGGATACAACTACGCCTTCTCCTGCTTTGCCGTCAAACACCAGACGGGCCGGATCTTCACGGTCGCCAATACCCAGCGGAGATACGATCACTTTCGGTTTGTTGCTTGCGAGACTTGGGTCTACCTCAAGCATATGGGATTGCAGAATGGCTTCCTGACCTGCAGCCATTTCATACGTGTAGTCTTCCATGAAGCCTGTATTCAGGTTGTGGCTCATTACTTTCAGCAAACGGTCGAGTGCAGCCGTCTTCCAGTCGCCTTCACCGGCGAAGCCATAACCCTGTGCCATCAAACGCTGCACTGCAAGACCCGGAAGCTGCTTCATGCCGTGCAGGTCCTCGAAGTTCGAAGTGAAGGCATTGTAACCGCCGTTATCCAGGAAGCGTTTCAGGGCGATTTCATAGCTCGCCTGAACCTTGACGCTAGCTTCCCAGGCTTCCTTGCTGTACGTACCGTAATCAAATTTATAAAGCTTTGCATATTCCGCAAACAAAGCATTAATTTCTTCTTCCGTAACCGCGTTCACGTACTGCACAAGGTCTCCAATGCCGAAATAGTCAACCGTCCAGCCGAATTGAATTTGGGCTTCAACCTTATCTCCTTCGGTAACGCCGACGTTGCGCATGTTATCGCCGAAGCGGGCAACCTTGATGTTGAAGCTTTCGTTATAAGCAACCGCTACGTCCATCCAGTCCGCAATTTGCTTCTGTACTTCAGCACGTTCCCAGTAGCCAACTACCACTTTATTCTGTTTCTGCAGACGGGCATTGATAAATCCGTATTCCCGGTCGCCATGAGCAGCCTGGTTCAGGTTCATGAAGTCCATATCAATTGTTGCCCAAGGAATGCTCTCATTGTATTGGGTTGCCAGATGCAGCAAAGGCTTCTGCAATAATTTCGTTCCGCGAATCCACATTTTTGCCGGAGAGAAGGTATGCATCCAGGTGATGACACCGGCAACCTCGTCACGATAGTTGACTTCTTTCATGATGGAGGTGATTTTATCCGCGCTGACAGCCAAATCCTGCAGTACAAGCGGGTAAGGCAGAACACCGCTGTTATTGAGCGCATCGGTCATAGCCTGCGCATGAGCCTTAACTTCTGCCAGCGCTTCTTCTCCATAAAGATGCTGCGATCCTACGACAAACCAGAATTGTTTGGCACTTACTGTTGACATGATGCTCATCCTCTTCTCTTTATAAGTTTGTATTATTTCTGCCCGTAGTAGGCGTCTTTCCCATGTTTGCGCAGATAATGTTTATCCAAGATCCGCTGCGGCAATTCTTCGGCAAAATGGTTTAGTTCCCGTGCGAACAAATTCATCTTCGAAACCTCTTCCAGCACAACGCTGTTCATTACGGCAGATTTGGCATCTTTGCCCCAGGTAAAGGGAGCATGACCCTTAAGCAGGACGCCGGGAACTGCCATAACATCCAGGCCACGCTGCTCGAAAGTTTCGATAATGATGCGTCCGGTTTCCGCTTCATAACCACGGTCAATCTCCTCTTGCGTCAAGAACCGGGCACAAGGTACAGAGCCGTAGAATGTGTCGGCATGGGTAGTTCCCATTACAGGAACATCAAGTCCGGCCTGTGCCCAGACAGTGGCCCAAGTCGAATGCGTGTGCACGATGCCGCCGATCTGGTCATAATGCTTGTATAGCACGGCATGGGTCGGTGTATCGGAGGAAGGTCTCATTTCACCTTCAACCACATTGCCGTCAAAATCGACAACTACCATGTCGCTTGGCTTCATCTTCTCATAATCCACGCCGCTGGGCTTGATTACGAACAAGCTGCTCTCACGGTCAACCGCGCTCACGTTGCCCCACGTATATTTGACGAGTCCATGCTTAGGCAGGTCCAGATTGGCCTGGTATACCTCTTCTTTCAACCGCTCTAACACATTAATTCCTCCAGTTCTCCACTAGATTATCTACAGCAGCCTGTTCAATCGCCAACCCCTTGGTGTAGCGCTCCATAAAGGTCTCAAAGCCTTTAACGTCAGAGCCATCCGGATAAATTTCTTGGCCTTGGGCATTGCTGAAAACTTTGCCGTCGAGGAAGTCGTCCAGACGTTCCTGTCCAGCCTTGTTCATCATGTAAGAAGCGAGAATAGCCATTCCCCAAGCCCCGCCTTCTCCGGCGGTTGCCATAACGGACACTGGAACATTGAGCGCCGCTGCAACGATTTTTTGTCCAACGATAGGGGTTTTGAACAAACCGCCGTGAGCCAGAATGCTGTCAATTGCCACGTTTTCTTTCTTTGTCAAAATATCCATGCCGATTTTCAAAGCAGCAAACGCCGTGAATAGATGAGTCCGCATGAAATTGGCCAAATTAAAGTTGCTCTCAGGTGAGCGGACAAACAGCGGCCGGCCTTTTTCGATTCCGGTGATATTTTCGCCTGACAAATACCCGTAGCTAAGCAAGCCGCCGCCATCCGGGTCTGCTTCCAGAGCCTTGTTAAACATCACACTGTATAGTTGAGCCGTATCCACCTTCTGTCCCGCTGCTTCAGCAAATTCACGGAACAAGCCCAGCCAGGCATTGATATCGCTTGAGCAGTTGTTGGCATGAACCATGCCGACCGGACTGCCGTTAGGAGTGGTTACCATATCAATTTCCGGGTATACGGTTGAGAGTTCGTTTTCTAATACAATCATGGCAAAAACCGAAGTTCCTACAGAAATATTGCCGGTCCGTTTTCTCACGCTATTCGTGGCAACCATCCCTGTTCCCGCATCGCCTTCCGGAGGACAAAGCGGAATTCCCGGCTGTAAATTTTCGGATGGGTCCAGAATTTTCACCCCAGCCTCGGTTAATACACCTGCCTGCTCGCCTGCGGTATAGACCTTAGGGAAAATATCCTTCAGCTTCAAGGAGTAGCCTTTGCCCGCGATCAATTCCTCAAACTGCTTAACCATCGCTTCATTGTAATCTTGTGTGGCTTCATCTATCGGGAACATACCCGAAGCATCTCCGATGCCGATAGCCTTATTGCCTGTCAGTAACCAGTGAATGAAACCGGCTAAAGTCGTAACAAAATCAATACGAGGCACATGCTGCTCTTTGTTTAATATGGCTTGATACAGGTGGGCAATACTCCACCGCTCAGGGATGTTGAATTGGAATTTATCCGTTAATTCTTTAGCCGCAGCGCCGGTTGTTGCATTACGCCAGGTCCGGAACGGCACAAGCAGCTCGCCTGTGCTGTCAAAAGCCATATACCCGTGCATCATTGCAGAAAATCCGATCGAACCAATGGTTCGAAGGGTGACTCCATATTTCCGTTCAACTTCCTGCTTCATTTCACTGTAGGCCGCTTGCAGACCCTTGATAATCTCCGCTAAGTTGTACGTCCAATACCCGTCTGCTAAAAGATTTTCCCACTCATAGCTTCCCGACGCGATTGTCTCAAAACGCTGATCAATCAGTACTGCCTTGATACGTGTGGACCCAAATTCGATACCAAGCGAGGTTTCTCCCTTAGTAATCGCCTGCTTAATGTTCTGATCCATGATCACGTTACTCCCCTCTATGACAACTGTTTTAACACCTATAACCGAAAGAAGGCGCTTTCCCTTATTAACAGATTTAGTATATTTTTTGTTCGTACATTTGTCAATAAATAATAATAGATATGCCTACAAATTTCACAATAGACAATGTTATGTTTTACTTATACTGTTTATACATAGAAAACAAAGGATTATAATAAGTTCATAAGCATGTTATGATATGTACATACAAATATTACGGGTGAGTCAATTAGTATTGGAACAACTATGGAGGAAGTGAGTAAAGTGAAACCAAAATATCAGGTTATCCTTGAGGATATAAAAAGCAATATACTTTCGGGAGCCTACAACGTAGGCGAACAAATCCCTACAGAATCCGCTTTGCAGGAGATGTATCAAGTCAGCCGGCAGACGGTGCGGAAGGCCATTTTAGAGCTGTCCAACGAGGGTTTTTTAAGAAGCGAAAAAGGATCAGGCACTTATGTCAGCAACCAGTTCCGCTCCAAATCCGGCGGGAATCCCAATAACCGGACCATCGGTGTGATCACGACCTATATTTCGGATTACATCTTTCCCTCCATTATCCGCGGGATTGAAGGCCGGTTGAATGAGGATAATTATTCGTTGTTATTAGCCAGCACCAATAATGATGTCGCACAAGAAAAGAAAGCCCTGGAAATGATGCTGTCCTTTGGTGTGGATGGCCTGATTATCGAACCTACGAAGAGCAATTTATACAATCCCAATATCGCTTACTACCTGTCGTTCAAGGAACAAGAGGTCCCCTTTATTATGATCAATGCTTATTATGAAGAATTGGAGGTTCCTTTCTTTTGCCTGGATGATGTACAGTCCAGTTATCTGGCGACCAAAGAATTGATCTCGAAAGGACACACCCAAATTGGGATCATTGCCAAAATGGATGATTTACAAGGGAAATACCGGATGAAGGGGTATATCAAAGCGCTTGGAGAAGCCAAATTACGGTTTCACCCCGAGCAGGTGCTCTCCTTCGATACCGAGACGAAGCAGGACCTGTCCACAAGCTTAAAGAGATTTCTATCTGAAAATAGAGACAACTTGACTGGAATTGTCTGTTATAACGACGAGGTAGGGCTTGAGGTCGTAAATGTGTGCAGACAACTTGAACTGTCCGTTCCGGGAGACTTGTCCATTATTGGTCAGGATAATTCTTATATCGCCAAAAATGCAAACATCAAGCTAACGACCTTAACCCACCCCCAGGAGCAAATGGGACGCGACGCCGCCGATTGGGTCATTAAGAAACTGCAAGGAAAGAAGGACTTAAGAAACAGCACCTATTATCAACCTGTTTTGGTTGAAGGAGAAACGGTGAAAGCGAAATAGGGGGAGACTGCCCCTGTGTTGTTTATATGCTCATATAAAATGGCCCTTGGAATCATTCCGAGGGCTATTTTTCTTCGAATAGATCCCCGGGAAGCAGGAGGTGTCGGACCCAAACTACTTACTTGCGGAAGTATCTTTTGCATACCCAAAAAACGTCATTTGGCCGTCCTCGTTCTCAGTCATACTATACGGATGAATCTGATCAGAATGTCTGCGAACAAATTTCCCTTCGCCTACCGGATAGATCTCGATATGAAGATTGCCGGAGTATCTTGTGAAATATAATATTCCATTGATAAGTTCTACTTGGATCTTGTCTTGTAAGTATGTTCCGCAATACTCTTTAAGCTTTTCTTCGTTGCATGGGAACTCTTCATGTTTTGTCGGAAGCTCCACGTCCAATTGATGCACCATATCCGAAATAGCATTGCCCAATCTGTACTGATCAATAGTCTCATTATTTGAAAGAATGATGATACACATATCTTCATCGAAATAATCCTGCATATACGTGCTTACCCCAAGGTGATCTCCGCCATGAGAATATCTGTCTGTACCGTAAACTTGATGATGCTCCAGTCCATAGCAGTAATTATTGCTATTCTCCCTGAAAAACCTGGTGTACGTTTGTGGCGACAGGATTTTACGATCCCGCAAACAGGTATACCATTTGTACAAATCATCGCAGTTTGAGACAATAGCTCCTGCGCCGATGCTGAATTTCTCGTTATGATACGGAGCTTTGATGTTGGCATCCATATTTTTCACATAATTAAATGATCGGTTCTTAATAGGTTTACAGCCATCATCGACTTCGCTGTTCATCATTTTCAAAGGCAGAAATATATTGTTTCGAATGTAGTCTTCGTACTTCTGTCCTGACACATGCTCAATAATCCATGCGAGCAAATTGTAGTTTGAGTTATTGTAATCAAATGCCGTACCCGGCGGCCTTGTAGGCTTTTTATTAATGTACTGCTGGTAGAAATCCTTTTGCGAATATTCCATTCTGTTGTATCCGGCAAAAAAATCATTTTCAAAATTATAGAAATTATACAAACCAGACGTATGCGACAACAAATGATGTACCGTAATCGACTTGTCAATCTTCATATCGGCAGGAAGGTACAATTGAGCAGGTTTGTGGATGTCCAGCATGTTCTTCTCATGCAGAAGCATAATCGCAAAGGCGGTAAACTGCTTAGACATGGAAGCGATTGAGAAGCATGAGTTTATACTGTTCTGTATTCCGAATTCGATACTTGCATAACCGTATGCGTTTTCAAAAAGGACTTCGCCTTTTCGGATGACATGAATAACGCCGTAAAAGTCCCACAGCTCCAGATATTTGCTAATATACGCTGCTAGCTTCATTTGCAGTGCTTGCACCAGAACTCACTCCTCTATTAAATGTAAAATATGTCCTGTCTGTAATAGTATCATGCGAGCGCAGGCTTGGAGTATAAAAAAAGCCCCTGCAGAGCTTCGGCTGCTGCAGGGACTAATTCCCGTTAATTAGTTAATGATTCTGCCCACGCATCGACAGTGACCACCTCTGCCTGACGGGGGAACACCTTCTCGGTCAGGACGCGATGAACCTCGGGGTCGGCATCAATACAGGCATCGGAAAGCACCGTAAGGGCAAAGTCTTTATCTGCCGCTTCCCGCAAGGTCGAAAGAACGACCCCGCTTGTGGCGATACCGCTAAGAATGAGCGTGTCGATCTGGCGGGACCGAAGGATCACCTCAAGATCGCTTCCGGTGAACGCGCTCACCCGAACCTTGGTCACAATGGGTTCGTCCGGCCGGGGCTGCAAGAATTCAATAACTTGCGTCGCGGCTTCCGGAGCTGCTGCTGATCCAGCCCGGCCGGCAATTCCCGCGAACATTTTGTTTCTGGAACTAATCTCAGGATAATCGGCGCGAAATGCGACCCGTACATAAATAACGGGAATAGCGTGACTGCGTGCGGCTTCAATCGCCTTTTGGAACGGAAGCAGTGCCTGCTCATTGTCTACGAACCGTGACACGACGCTGTTCTGCATATCCATGACCAATAGTGCGCTTTTGCTCGGCGAATTATACATGTGTTATTTAACTCCTTTTCTTCGAAGTGGACACGCTGGAATCACTAGCATCATCATAAACGGAGGGTATCCTCCGTTTAAAATTATACGGAGAACATTCTCCGTTTGTCAATCGACCACTGGTGATGTACTATTTACAAAGAGGTGTTATCCCAAGATGTCCAAAAAGAACATTTCAGCCAAACACAGTGACACTACTGAATTCGTCGTGACGCCTCTTGTGAAGGCATTACGTGCAGATGCCGTAAGAAATCGAGATAAGCTCCTCCAGGTTGCCCATAAGGTGTTTACGACCGAAGGCGCCTCCATCTCGATGGATGAAATTGCCCGGCGTGCCGGTGTAGGTGTCGGCACTGTTTACCGGCATTTCCCGACCAAAGAGGATTTGTTCGGAGCCGTCATTGTCAGCCACAAGGCACGTCTTATCGAAGAAGCACATCAATTGCTGCACCACGACGATCCCGGTGAGGCGTTCTTTTATTATTTTGCAAAAATCATACGTGAGGGGATTGCAAATAAGGCAATCACCGATGCCCTGATTAGCAGACTGAATAAAAACGGCGGACGTTCGGAGGTTGCGAGGGACTTTTGGCGGGGGATTGACAATCTTCTCGGCCGCGCCCAACAAAACGGCTCCGTGCGGGCTGATGCCAGCATTGAGGATATCAAAATCCTGCTTACCGGCATTCTGCAGGCAGCCGGGAACGGCGAAACTTTCCCGGACCGCGCCGTGTCGATTCTATTCGACGGTCTTCGCGTAAATGTCAAATAACCGCTTACTGCTCAAGGGAAGCGCAGGCGGTACAACCGCCTCTAACAAACACTATCGTGTTGCACTCTCTCAAGACCTTACCCAACTGAGAGGCTATCTGTTATAAAGACGGAAAAGTAATAGGTTTTTCCTAATATAGATAACGCCAAAAAAGCTGTATACCCAAAGGGTGTACAGCTTTTCTCCGGCACATACAACTTTCATGTGAATGTCGTAACCGAGTGTGCATCCCTCCGCTTGCGCCGGAAGAACGGCTTGCCTTTCGACCAATTGATGAACGGCTGCTCTATGACATAATAAGAGATCACCGCCGCCGCATACGAGATTACGACGACGGATACACTGATGCCGAGCCATCGCCACACGTCTTCAACTCCGGATTGGTGATAATCCTGTATGCCATACTTTTCGATTAACGTAATGAACAAATAGTGCCAAATATACAGGCCGAACGAAATTTTCGCGGTAAACCGGAAAAAGCGGTTATCAAGATAGCGACCTAATCTCACGCTGAACGGTGCCGACAGCAGCACGACTCCGAACAAAATGGCATAAGCGGGGAAGTAGTACGGTTGCTGCTGGAAGCTGAAGTCAAATTCGCCCCGGTGGCGCATACGCCAGAGCAGCAAGCCGGCAAGCCCCAAAGCGACTGCCCCGATTGCATCGAACAACCCGGACTTGCGCAACCGCTCGATTGCCGTGCCGCACCGCATGATTGCGGTCATTACACCCGCCGCCAGGATGCCGATGGTGAAGTGGCCGAAGAACCCGACCGGATTGTAATTCGGCATCCAGTATTTTGCACCGCCGATCTGACCAAATCGCCACCCCCGGCCCGTCTCGCCAGGCGTAAACCACTGATGTACGAGCGAGTTGGCGACGAGCACCAATCCAAACGCAACGATCCAGAACATGATCGCTTTGCCGAACGAACGCCGCTTGCTGAGCAGAAACAATAAAGCCATAAACAAAGGCATAAGCATGTAGCAAAACACCTCGAAGCTAATCGACCAGAACGGCCCATTCAAGTCGGACGGAAAAAACGTTGTATAGTGGAAGCCCGCTGTAAACGTGAAGCCCGCTAGAATTCGCCGCCACAAGAACTCCGTAGGAATGTCCAGCCTCCATACGAGCAATAGACAAACCAGGAATGAAACATAGAAGCCGGGCATAATTCTCGCAGCGCGACGCACTGCATACGCTCGGATACTTGGATACGGCTCATTGTCCAAGTAAGCGCTCCAAAAGGGAAACGACAACAAAAAACCGCTTAACACGAAAAACAGGCTCACCCCGCTGTTCCCAAGCAAGAAAACCGACTGCATTTCTTGAAGCCAAGGCTTTTGTGCGGGCATCGCCAGCCGTTGCGACAGATGATGCAGGATGACGGACAGGCAAGCAATAGCACGGACGCCATCTGCTCCTGTGAATCGGGTACTGCCTAACCGAATCTTGGACATCAGTTCAATTCCCTCTTTTCCCAAATGATTTCCCGAACGGATCATTATCCGCATAGACAACGAAAGGGCCGTCGAACAGAACAGGGGAACTGATGCCTGGAACACCGCAGCCGTATGTACACTACTCCCATTCGCAATGGCGCTGTACATTGATTTCAGGTACTGATATCTTTCAACAAATCACAGAAAAATCCTTCAACGTTCATGAAATGATCGTTCATCCATCAGGCATGGATTGTGCCCGGTCACTTGCCGCTGCTTATCATACTGTTCACCGCGCTGTCTTCTACTTCTCCTGCTCCTTGATCACTTGCTCAATCCCGAGCAGAATCAGCTTCAAGCCGAACTCAAATGCCCCGTCGGTCCCCATCAGCTCGAACAGCCCGTTCGTGAACATCCTCCGGAACAGTCCTGCATCCTTCTCGCTCATGGAGTCCAGAAGACGAATCATCTCCTCACCCGGTGCCGCTCCCTGGTCCTTAAGGATCGCGGACACATTGCGCTCATGCTGATAATCGTCCAGAACGAAGTAGAAAACATAGTTCACAAGCGTAGTAACCACTTGCATTTTCTCCGCTTGCTCCAGAGGCGTCGATTCCACGCAGAGCAGCATAAGGTTGGTGAACCGGATAATATCCGGTTCGTGAGGCAGCGTCATCATCATAAGCTGCGTGGAGCAGGGATACCGGCTGAGCACGCTCCGAATCGTTACAGCAAGCTCCGTCAACTGCTCCTTCCAGTCCCCCTTGGAATGGAATTCCTCCACAATCATTTTCGATACGTGGTTAGCCAGACGCTGATAAAGATTCTGTTTGCTCTTGAAGTACCAGTACAGAGAGGGAGCCTGAATCCCTAGCCTGTCGGCCAAGCGTCTCATGCTGAATTTCTCAATGTCCTCCTCTCCAAGAAGCTCCCAAGAGGCTTCCAAAATCCGTTCCTCCGAGATCTGAGGCTGCTGCTTTTTCATCGTTATCCGCCCTTTTATCTAACAGTGTAAGTTTATTCTTTACAGGTTCTTAGGTTCATGATATCATCTAACACTGTAAGGTTCAATCTAACGATGTTAGATGAGTGGAAACGGCTTATAAAAAACAAAGAAAGCAGTGATCCAACATGGATGCAGAAAACCTCTATTACTTTGAAAAAGCACCGGTAGCAAAAGCCGTTGCTCACTTCGCTGTACCGATGATGTTAGGTACATCAATGAACGTCATATATTCCATTTTGAACGCCTACTTCCTGGGCACACTCCACAATACGGCCATGCTAACCGCACTCGCACTAACCTTGCCGTTATTCGCAATCATTATGGCGCTGGGCAACTTGATTGGCATCGGCAGCGGCACATTCATCTCCCGTTTGCTGGGAGAGAAGAGATATGATGACGTAAAGCATGTGTCCTCATTCGCTTTTTACAGCAGTGTAGTGCTCGGACTTATCCTGATGGCCGTGGGTCTCCCATTGATCGAACAAATCGTACACAGCCTGGGGGCAACGCCTGACTCCTTCGGATTCACAAAAGACTATGTCACGGTTATGCTTATCGGTTCACCGTTCGTCGTATTATTCTTCACGCTGGAGAATATCGTGCGCTCAGAAGGTGCAGCCATCACGTCTATGATCGGTATGATCCTCAGTGTTGTTGTAAATATCATTCTCGATGCGCTCGTCATCTTCGTGTTCCAATGGGACGTGATCGGCGTTGCGTCGGCTACGGTCATTTCCAACCTGGTTGCGAGTGTATACTACGCCTTCCATATGGGGGATAAGAGCCAATTCTTAACGGTCTCCCTAAAATGGTTCAAGGCTACCAGGGACATTATGGGCAATGTATTCAAAATCGGAGTTCCCGTCTTTATTATGAGCATCTTTTTGGGCGCAATGTCGCTCATCTTTAACCATTTCCTTATCGAATATGGGGATTCGGCCGTAGCTGCTTACGGAATTTCATCACGTTTGTTGCAGTTTCCTGAGTTTATTCTGATGGGTTTATGCGAGGGAGTTGTGCCGCTCATTGCCTTCTCTTTTACAGCGGATAAATTGCGTATGAAGAATACCATTGGCTTTACAATTAAAGCAATCGTGGTGTTGGCAGCCGTATTCGGCATCGTCGTCTATTTGATTTCCGGCCATTTAATTGGTCTTTTTACAAATGACCCGCACTTAATTGAAATGGGCAGCTACATTCTGCACGTAACGTTCTTATCCTTGTTCATTACAGGGATGACCACATTGTTCACGGGGATCTTTCAAGCCACAGCGCAGGGAACGGCCGCGTTTATGATGTCAATTATTCAAGGCATTACGCTGATTCCTGTGCTTTATATCGCCAATCAAATGAACGGCTTCCACGGGGTGGTCTGGTCGCTTGTCATTGCGGATGCCGTCGCCTTTCTTGTCGGTGCCGTCATGCTGTATGTTCTGCGGAACAAATTGAAGCCGGAATTGGATAGTTTAGTACAGTAGAATTCATACACCGCCGCCTCTAAAAACAAGAAGGTGCGGAAAACCCGGTAATACACCGGTTTTTCCGCACCTTTGCTCTCTGGTCTAAATCAACGCGTCGAACCGGCCCTCCGGGTTCACCGTCGCCGTCCGGGGATCGGTTAGACCGATGTCCTTAAGTCCTCCCTTTCCTTCAGTCCGCCAGAGCGGGAGATGGTCCTGAAGCGGAGAAGCCGGTACGAAATTGACCGGGGTGCTGCTGCTCCCGCTTTTCTGCGCCAGTTGGGCCTCCAGCAGCCGGATTTGCCGCTGCAGATGCTCCCGGCGATAAGGAGTCTGCATCTCGCTGCCCTGCGCCTCGTTCACCTTGTCCAGCTCCATCATCAGCCGGTTTCGCTGCTTCTCCATGGAACTGACGTCGCTCTGTGTGTCGCCGTAAGCTGTAATGGCTTGTACCGGACTGATGCCTGATACTGTCTGTGCCGCCATGATTTGTCCCTCCGTTTCCTTGGCTTCCAAGCCGAATTCAGCCAATTCGAAAGTTCTAATCATCTCTATTACCCGGCAGTCCCCGCCATGACAACATTCCAGGCCGTATTTCCGCAATAATCGTCGTATAGTCTCAGCCAGAAGCTTTTTCGACCATACCAAAAGGCCCACCGATTCTCCGCTTTACCAGTACTTGTGATACGGGTTCACCGCGCTGTCTGTAACGGCAAGTCCTCATACTGAAACAGATTCTAGGGGACAACACTTCAAATCATTTGCAGGAAGCCCTTTGCCCGGTACCGCTGGTACTTCGACTTCAACATCAGGCCCATGTGTATGGAGAACGTTTTGAAGTTTACGATCTATGCCCCTGCATCCGAGATACATTCATTGCTGCGTCGATGACATCATGCTGTTAAAAGAAATGCCGAATATTTTTAACTGATTACTTTAACCATGCTTCCGTTCCCAGCTTTGATGTTATTTTAGAATGCTTTTCTCCATATGTAATTGCCGAAGAAACAAAAACAAGGGAAAACCCAGTGAAGGACCTACCAGTAGCGTACCTGCAACCGGCAGCCATAAATATTTCATTCTCTTTCTTGTGCCTTCTAACAGAATGAACCCCACAAGCACGATTGCGGTAACTAAAACATCCATCCATGCAAAAGCTCCGATACGGTTACTGGTTATGGCTTCCAATAGGAGAGACAAATCGAGGCCGTTGCGCACGACCCAAGGGATGAACTGCGAATAGGGCAAGACGAGTCCCAAAAAAGATAATACTCCGTAAAAGTACTTCATTTATAACCCTCCATTATACTTACTTTGGGCAGTTACCGGCTCGCTGCCTCGATAATCCAGCCGGTCAAAATGATCTAACATAATCATTCTCAAACACAATAACGAATACGGCTAGCGCTGTCAACAACCTGGACTCCCGTTAAAATATAACGAAACTCCAATACAAATTGATCGAATGCCGCGTAACTATAATGCTAAATTACACTTTTTCCATTCAGCGTTATGCGTTTTAATATACATAACGAGGTGAAGGCAAATGGTGGCATTCCTTATGCCTGCGAGTCCGTCTCGTAAGGGGCAAAGAAAAGAGTCAATCTCGTGCCAAACACGCTCATGGGGCGATGATCTTGAAGGTATGGGGTGATGTTTTTGTATACAGAAAAAGCTGCTGAAGCGCAAGTTGTCTTTCGTTGGCACACATGTCAAAAGCTAAATGATTATATGGATTACGCTATTGATCGTGTTGGACTTGTAGAAAATTCGTTGTTCTATATTACGGGTGGACAAGCAGTATGGCAATTGAATGATCAGGAGGTAATATTGCGCTCGGGTATAGTGGTTGGACTACCTGCTGGGACATGGATTGAACCGGATCGTATGGGGACGTTTGGACTGGAAGGGTGGGTCATTGAATTTCGTCAATTTGAATTAAAGGTCAATAACGAAAAAAGTGCGGAAATATTTCAATCCATCTGGCATCTGCCAAACCACCGGGAGTTTCTCACCGGGACAATGGATGGGCGTCAAATCAGAGATCAATTACAAGCGTTAAGTATGCTTGCTGATGAGGCTGTTGAGAAAGAGGTGCGTTGCCATCAGGTGCTATATACGCTGCTCGATATATTGTATCAACCTGTGGAACGGGCTCCGCAGACGACAGAACAGGCGATACTGCAATCAATAAAATATTTAGAGCAGTATTATTATAAGCCGATTACACGGAACGAACTGGCGAAGGTAGCGGGACTTAGTCCTTGGCATTATTCGCGTAAGTTTAGAGCATTGACGGACAAGGCCCCGCTCGAATATTTGAATCGTTACCGAATTTATCGTGCAAAGGAACGGCTGATTCAAAATGATGGTCATATGCACGATATCGCCAAACAGGTAGGTTTCGAAGATGCAGCATACTTTAGTCGCAGATTTAAGCAGATGGAGGGAATCTCACCGAAACACTATGTCCAAGTTGCTGCTGAGCGGCAATTGTGTGCGTTGTCTCCATTGTACGCTGAAATTTTATTAGCGTTAGGAGTTGTCCCCAATTCAGTTGTGACCGTTCCAATGTTATTGCCGCCACATCAGCGCTTAATATTAGAAAAACATAATGTGAACATGATTCCAACCTCGCAATATGCTCTTGATCTGGAGGCGATTGCTGAGGTAAAGCCTCAGCTTATTGTAGGTCACACACTTCAGGGAGAAGCCAGGAGCGCCCTGATGTCTATATCACCCTTCATATCAGGATTATCACGAGACTTGATTCCAGCTATTGCCCAATTAGCGGCAGTATTTAGAAAAGAAGAAGAAGCAGAAAACTTGTATCGCTATTTGAAGAAAATAGATGCTCAGGCACGTGAACGATTAAAGACGATCATTCAAGAGCGTCGTACAGTTATGGTTTTACGCATTGAAGAGGATAGTTACCGATACCTTGGTGCACATTCACTTGGACTTTCACGTATGATTTACCGGGAATTAGGATTAACGATTCCTACGCCGTTAAACCGGGGGCAGTATTGGTTTAATCCGTTAGATATAGAGACATTGCCTGCAATTGATCCGAATTTTATATTTTTAGAAGACCGAGTGATGGAGGGGAGTGATACGCGCTTAATGAAAGAAGTGCTTATGAAGCATCCGAGCTGGAATCGGCTTGCCGCAGTTAAGAACAACCGTGTGTATACAATTGATACGAGCTTATGGATTGGCTGCGGACCCTTTGGTTACCCTCTCGTCATGGAACAGATTGTAGCAGCACTAACGAATGAGGACAGCACAAATATCCAGATAATATAGCACTATCCCCTATAGAGACCCTAACAATAATTTGTTACGATTTATCAGTGATAATCATTCTCATAGATAGAGTTGATTTAGCTGTGACATTTTCTTCAAGCCCTGGCTGTCACACTTTGTCTTATGATAAATGATCGTTAACTATAAAGGGGAGATTGAAGCATGTCTACAAAATCACTACACTGGATAGGTTGGTTTACAGCACTAGCACTTATGGTTGTATTGACAGCCTGTTCAGTAAATAATGCATCAAAACAATCATTGTCAGATACAAAAGTGAAGGAGACTCAGACGCCTCAAACACGCACGTATAAAGATCAATTTGGAGAAGTAACAATTCCGCAGGAGCCTAAGAAGTTGCTAGTCATTGGTACCCGTTATGCAGAATATTTGATTTCGATGGGGATCAAACCTGCAATGGTAGCTGGTGTGCCGAGTGTGGAGCCAGAATATCGCTCGGAGTATTTCAAGGAGAACGGCGTACAATTGATTGACTATCCGCAATATGAACAAAATTATGAACTGCTGCTATCTCTTGCTCCTGATATGATTGTTGCCATGGGTTTCGGTATGGAGCAAGATGTGTATGAGCATTTATCACAAATTGCGCCGACTGTTGCGATTAGTTCAGGTCCTTCAATGGATGAAGCGATGCCTGTACTCGCTGAATTATTTGGTAAACAAGCCGAGTATAAGAGGGTCAAGGCGGAGTTTGATAGTACAGTAGAAAAGGCTAAACTAGCGCTAGATAAAGCGATTGGAGATCATACGGTATTGGTGCTGCGGGCAGATCAGAAGAATTACCGGGTGTTGGGACAACGTGCCAAGATGGGAAGCAGTCAGTTGTTTTATCATCAGCTTGGCTTGAAAATCCCTGAGCAATTGGCGAAGGAAGAGGCATGGTTTACGGTTATATCCATGGAACTTTTACCAGAAATGAATCCCGATTATATCTTTGTTGAGAATCGGCAGGCAGCTAACTTTAATGGCGATGAAACAACCAAGGAATTAAAAAAATCCAACATATGGAATGGTCTGAAGGCTGTTAAGGAGGGTAAAGTATTTACATTAGATACACGCGACTTTGTTGGTGGAGAAGGTCCGATTGGATACCCCAAGTTGATTGATTATATCGTCAGCAGCCTTATTCCAGAAGGGTCAAAGTAGATTCTATCAGATAACGTAGAGTTTTGTTCTTCCAGTGTCTACTCTGAATCCGCAGCAGCCATTTGACCTTTCTGGAAAAAAAGACGCCTGCTTATAGCTTCTATGCACATTAAGACAGCCTGACTATATACGTTATGAACTGGTACGCATTGTCCTTCAGAACCGAGATGGAAGCCAGCAGTTTTTTGCCGGAAGGGCTCCAGCGCAGTTGGTCAGCAACCTCAATATCGTTCAGCACGGGCGTCTGTTCCCCTGTCTCCACCTCTGTAATGAACAGACCGTCCTGGTTATCGGCGGCGCTTGCGGCAGTCGTCACATAGGCCAGCTTGCTGCCGTCCGGCGACCAGCTTGTGCCATAAATCTGCTGGCCCGATGCCACGCGGGATTGCTCGTTGCCTTCGCTGTCGCAGAGCAGCAGCACCATTTCTCCCGGCCCCTTCCGCTCCACAATCGCCAGTCTGCTTCCATCGGGTGAGGGAACGGCCCATATGACATTTTTGCGCAGAGCCTTGGACTGCTTCGTATCGGTATCATAGGCGGTAAGCTGGCTGTCTTCCCCAGTCACATAGAGCAACCTGCTGCCGGACCGGCTGACCTCATGCACATAAGGTATTCCAGTCTTAAGCATCGTATCCTGACTGCCGTTTATACCCGCTGAAATGATGTTTCCTTCCATATCCGGGAAAATAACATGCTCATTATCCGTCCATATCCCTTCCTCATTTCTGAATTCCGCATCGCTTACTTTCACCGAAGTCCCGGCAGCCAGGTTCATGAGATAGCCAATCCCCGTAGCGTCATAGAGTTCTCTGTAAAAAAGCTGCTTCTTGTCGGGGGAAAACTGCGCCGCGCCATAATTTTTGTCTCCCTCCTGAAGCGGCGTATCATTCCCCGAGGAGAGCGTGCGGAGATAGAGATTATGCGGATACCGTTCCTGGCCTTCGATTGTCTGCGGGGGAAGGCTGCGGTTTTCTTTGTCCACCACAATCGTATCCTCACTGGCAAAATCCAGCCCGCGCACCCCCTCCACCTTGTCGATGCCCGCAAGCTTCAGCTTGGTATAGACCGATTCGCTGGTGTTGTCGAGGACGGTGATTTTTTGTCCGCCTTTTTCTACGACCTGCCGTGTCTCCGTATTTCCTGTACTGCAGGCTGTGACCCCAAGCAGCATTGCTGTGCCCATGAGAATCAGCGCCACCTTGCCCGCTCTGCCGCTCATTGTAATGTTCATGAATGTATCCCCCTAGAGGTTGTGTTGCTCCAAGCATACTGAAGGCATATTTCCAAAACATCACCGAATGTTTCCAAGTTGTAAAACTCCAGCCCTTAATCCACCGCTGGAAAAGACAGCTCAAACGCTGCTCCCTCTTCGCCTGTCTCCCGCAAAGTAATGGTCCCGTTCTGCTTCTCCACCAGATTGCGAACGAGGGAGAGGCCAAGCCCCGTCCCCCCGGACTGTCTGGACCGGTCGCGGTTGACTGTGTAAAAGGGCTCAAAGATTTTGTCCCTGGACTCATCCGGAACGCCGATCCCGGAATCCTTCACCGTAATCCAGACCCGGTTGTCCCTGACCTCGCTGTGAAGGAGAATCTTCCCTTGCGGAACATTGTATTTGATCGCGTTGTCGAGGAGATTGATGAAGATATGCATGAAGCTCTCCCGGTCGATCCAAATAAGGGCCGGCTGGACATCCAGCGTAATCTTCAGGCCATACCGCTCCGCCTTGCCGTTCATGCGCCCGCAGATATCGCGCAGTTCCTCCGCTACCTCCAGACGTTCGGCCTGGGACTCGAAATCATACTTCTCCAGCGCCGTCAGTTGCAGCACCTTCTCTACCATTTCGTACAGCCGCTGCGTTTCTTTGGCGATGTTGAGCTTGGCGTCATGCAGCAGCTTGGGATCATCCTCGTACATGTTCAGCAGATCCACGTATGCCTTGATCGAGGTCAGCGGCGTCTTGAACTCATGGCTGATGTTGCCGATGTACTGCTTCTGCTGCTGCTCCAGCGCCTGCAGCTTCTGGACGGCGAGCTGCAGCTTATGCTGCTCCGCATCCTTCGCGGCAATGCTGCTCTCAATTTCCCGGCTCATAAAATAAATGCCCTCGGCCAGCTCGCCCAGCTCATCCTTGCGCTTCACCGGCGGTGCGGTGATATAGTCCGCCCGTTGTATAGACTCTGCAGACTTCTTCAATCGCCCGATGGCCACCGCAGCCCGGTTGAAATAAAGGTAACCTCCGATGAAGCTGAGCAGCAGCACCGCGCCCCCTGTGGTCAGGAACAGGTTCAGCAGGGTCCGCTGGAAGCTCTGCGGGCTTGCCAGCGAATACTCCAGTTGCATAGCCCCCATCTGGCTGTCCGGCCCCTGCAAAGGTGCCAGATAGAGCAGGGTATCGCCTGCGCTCTGGTAGGCGATTTTGTTCTGCAGCGCATAGGTCAGCGCATTTGCAGGCTTTGGTTCCGCTGGAGCCGCTTCCCCTTGCCGGGAGCTGCCGACCTGCTGGCCCTGCGCATCATATAGCGTAACCGCAAGGCCGGTGAATCCGGCCAGCTCGACGGCCAGCGCCTTGCCCCGCTGCTGCATGAATGCCTGCGGCTCCAGCCGCGCACCGGTATAGTAGGTCTGCTTGACCCGCAGATTCACCGTTTTGGCATGCTGGGCCAGCGCGCTCTCCATCTGCGCCTGCTGATTCAGCGTTACTCCGCGCAGCACGAAAAAACTCAGGATGCTTATCGCCAGAATAAGCAGCACGGCCAGGAACAGGCTGAACTTCAGCTTGATGCTGATTCTCATGCGAAGCTCCCTGCCGGGACAGCCTTATAGCCGACGCCATAGACGGTCTGGAGAATATTCTGGTACGGCTCGCCCAGCTTTTTGCGCAGCCGCTGGATATGGATGTCCACCGTGCGTGTGCCGCCAGCGTAATCCATCTCCCAGACCTGCTCCAGCAGCTCTTCGCGCATATAGACACGCTGCGGATGGGAGAGCAGCAGGAGCAGCAGATCGAATTCCTTCGGCGTCAGCTCCAGCGACTCCCTGCCCAGCAGGACTGAGCGCCGGTCCGCATGGACCTGTAAAGCACCGTACTCGATGACCTCGCTTTTGACCTCGGCGGTATTCTTCTCCAGCCTGCGCAGCAGCGCCTTCACTCTGGCCAGCAGCTCACGGATTTCGAACGGCTTCGTCATATAATCGTCCGCGCCCAGCTCCAGACCGACGATTTTATCGACGATATCATTTTTGACGGTTAAGAGAATGATTCCGATATCATCCCGGTCCTCCAGCTTGCGGCATACATCGTATCCGCTCAGCTTCGGCATCATCACATCAAGCACCATCACGTTCGGACGGAACACAGCCGCCTTGCCGAGCGCCTCTTCGCCGTCACCGGCGGTATCCACCTCATAGCCTTCACGCCGCAGCGCGTAGGCAATCGCACTTACAATGCCCGGCTCATCATCCACTACCAGTACTTTTTTGGCCACCCTGCGGTTCACCTCTTTCGGTTGCATTTATTTTCTCCTCTGATTTCTGCAATTACTCTTCTGGTATACTTCCAGACGGGCTTGAACCCGAAAGGTTCCCATACGCGAAAAAAGAACTGCACCCAAACCGCCATCCAAACGTAGTATCCGGGAGAGGCCCATTCTTTAGGTTATCTTAAAGAAGAGTTAAGCTTAATCTCAGCTTCGCCGGGTACAATGATAGTAGTTGAAGAACCTGGCTAACGTAACCAACGACTCTGCACCGATATAACAACACATGAAAAGAGGATAACTTATGAATATAAAACGAGTAATGATTGTGGGGTCGATGATTGTAGCCATCTCCTTCGGAGGAACCGCCTGGGGCAAGCCCCTGGCAAGTGCAAGTCCTGTCGCTAAATGGTCTGCTACCAGTGTAGCCGAAAAGGATGACCTATTGGAAGCATTGAACCAGTCCTCCGATGAAGAACTGTACGAATCGCTCTATGACGGCAAATCCTTGAAGGATATCGCAGCCGAGCATGGCGGAAATATTGACAGCGTCATCAATTTGCAGGTCACCCAGCTTACACAGCAGCTCGATGCAAGGCTCGCCAGCGGCAGCATCACCCGGCAGCAATATACCGCTCAGAAGGCCGAATTGCGGGAGATCGTGGCGCAGAGCGTCTTGACTTCTTTTGGCTAACAGAGAGTACATAGTACTCAACCAGCCGCAGGCCGTGTTAACGGTCTGCGAACAGGCCATCTCAACCGCAGGAAATCTGCTTGAGATGGCCTGTTTATTTTGGGGTGGAGCTGCGGCTCACGGCGGGATTAACAACGGCAATTCTGCCGTTGTTCCACGCCCAGCGGACTGCGGCACCACCAACAACGGCATTTTTGCCGTTGTTCCATGCCCAGCGGCCTGCGGCACCACCAACAACGGCATTTTTGCCGTTGTTCCATGCCCAGCGGCCCGCGGCGCCACCAACAACGGCATTTTTGCCGTTGTTCCATGCCCAGCAGCCTGCGGCACCACCAACAACGGCATTTTTGCCGTTGTTCCATGCCCGGCGGCCCGCGATGCCACCAACAAAGGCATTTTTGCCGTTGTTCCATGCCCGGCGGCCCGCGACGCCACCAACAACGGCATTTTTGCCGTTGTTCCATGCCCGGCGGCCCGCGACGCCACCAACAACGGCATTTTTGCCGTTGTTCCATGCCCAGCAGCCTGCGGCACCACCAACAACGGCATTTTTGCCGTTGTTCCATGCCCAGCGGCCTGCGGCACCACCAACAACGGCATTTTTGCCGTTGTTCCACGCCCAGCGGCCTGCGGCACCACCAACAACGGCAATTCTGCCGTTGTTCCATGCCCAGTGGCCCGCGACGCCACCAACTACGGCATTTTTACCGTTGTTCCATGCCCAGCAGCCTGCGGCACCACCAACAACGGCATTTTTGCCGTTGTTCCATGCCCAGCGGCCTGCGGCACCACCAACAACGGCATTTTTGCCGTTGTTCCATGCCCAGCGGCCTGCGGCACCACCAACAACGGTACTTTTGCCCTTGTTTTGAAACCTCAAGCTGCTTTCCGCCCTTATCACGGCTCGAAAATCTGCTTCACTGAGCCGCGGCCCTGATCGGCGCTCAGCTCAACCTGAGCAAATGCCCCGTTAATGAAGGTTAGCTGCGGCGGAACATGCCCGCAATCAATATCATACATTACCGGCAACTGCAATTCCTCCGCCAGGTCCCGGTAGACGTCTTCCACCTTATAATCCTCAACCGGCCGGTTGGCGGCGCTTCTGCCGAACATCAGACCCGCTGAATGCTCGAACCATCCCGCAAGCTTCATCTGCACCAGCGATCTGCGCAGGTCGGTTACAGACAGCTCACAGTTTTCGAAAAACCACAGAATCGGCTCGCTATCAATAAAATGCTGCTGAAAATACCGGAGATCACCAAACGGCGTACCGATCAAATGTCTGATGACATCAACGCATCCGCCAAGCAGACGGCCCTGCATGTGCACATCCTCACCGGAAACAGAACGCCAACGGGTCTGCTCCGTCAGGTGAAACACACAGGTCGAGGGTTCGTCGAAATTCCATTCCTTTTGATAGCTTGCAGAAGAGTGCTGGAGAATGGATTCCCCTGTCTGAGTTGACAGCACCTCCTGCCACATGGCTGTAGTATCATCCATGAATTCCCCTCTGAGATCAATCAGGTTGGTTCCATGTGCAGTCGCGATGCCCGTTCTCAGAGTGATCGCCAGCAAAAGCATACTAACATCTGAATACCCCAACACCCACTTGCAAGGCATCACATCAAAATCAACAGCTTCCAGAATCTCGATCAGCAGCTCTCCGCCCCAAGGCGGGAGAATGAGCTGAATACTCTCGTCTGCCATCATCTGACCCAATTCGGCAGCACGCACTTGGGCCGGTGATGATTTGGCCTTGGCCTGGGTCCACACGGTGTCGCCGCATACTACGCGGAAGCCTTTCGACTCCAAACGGCTGACTGCAAGCTTCAGATGAGCATGATGGTTTGCTTTTACCCCGGATGAAGGGGCTGTTGTCCCTATTGTTGCTCCTGACCGTAACGACGGATATCTGATCATTGTAATTGCCTCCTCAAGTATAAACGGCTGCTCCATTTGTTTTTAAAAATAAAAAAGTGCCATTCAGGCTGCGTTCAGCAGGAATGTCACTTTTATTGTATACCAAATGTTGGATGTGGCAGCACCGGACTACGATCCCGCTTTATCCCGTCTAATCTCCAAAATATCGAGGAAAAAGACAAAGATCGGGATGCCGAGAATAAGTCCCCATATGCCAATATAATGTTCAGAGAACAGCAGCACGATAAAGGTGTAGAACATCGGCAGATTCATTTTGGAGGACATCAGCTTCGGATTGAGGAAGTACCCTTCCATCACATGCAGCACGGCAATCAGCGCCAGTACGTAAATGATCATCGTCAGCCCGCCAATATTGTACCCTATGATGCACAGGGGAATAAGTGAGATCACAAAACCCACAACCGGAATTAGACTGAGCAGGAAAATCATGATGGACAACGCGAAAAGGTAAGGGAAGGGCGAAAAGAACATGCCGAGTATCCACAAGCCGCACACTGTAAACAAAGTATTGAACATTGCGATCAAAATCTGTGCTTCAATGACTTTGCCGAAGGAGGCGATGAATTTTTTGCCGAAATACTCCAGTTCCACATAAAACCAGGCAATCTTGCTCTCTCTCAGGCGGGAGGTAAAGTTGACAATACGGTTCTTCTCCAGAATGAAGACAAAGCTTAGAATGGTTGATAATACGAAGGTTGTACCCCAGTCGCTGATCCTCAGCACATATTCAATACCATGGGTCATATAGGACTGATAGTTCAAATCCTTGAGTTTTTCGAATATATACTGCGCGATCTGGTTTTGCGGGATATCATCGGGGGTTAAATTCGTCAGGAAATCGGCTAATTGCTTAATTTGAATAAATACCCTGGGCAGGTATTTGACGAGCGCCATCACAATCATGGTGATTAGAGCGACATATAAAAGGATGATAATCACCTTGCTGTTCACCTTGACAAATTTGCCGATCTGCTTGGACAGCAGCACCTGAAAGCTGTTCATCACATAAGCCATCAGAAACGTGAGCAGCACCAGATTCAGCATATCTCTAATACTGTACAGCAGCAGTGCAATCAGCCCCAGAATCAAAAAGCGCCGGACTGTTAAATTCGCATAATAACGTTTAATTACATCCATTGTTCTTCTGTTCCTCTCCATTCGCTTACGATTAGGACTTTTGTATATATATTGTATAGTCTACAGTAACGAAAACACTTATAGCAAATGAAGCCCCGCTTAAAACGCGAAAAAACAAATTAATTGTCGAAATGCCGGGCGATTGCTGTGTCATGCTGCCGTTGTGCTATAATGTGCAGGTAAAACGGGCTGAGCCGACTTAAAGGGAGTCTATGCTTTTTATTAAATTTTCAATAAAACTGGAGGTTCACCTGTATGGGCAAAATCATCTGCATCACCGGCGCTTCAACCGGAATCGGCCTGTCAACGGCCCTGAAATTCGCCAAGGAAGGCTGGACTGTCTATGCCGGAACCCGCAACCTGGAACGCGACCAGGAGCTATACCGCAAAGTGGACAATCTTAAGTTTGTCGAGCTGGAGGTCACGAAGCCGGAGAGCATCGGGCGGGTGATAGATCAGATTGAACAGGAGCAAGGCACGCTTGATGTGCTGTTCTGCAACGCCGGCTTCGGCTACCTTAGAGCGCTGGGACAAGCCCCGATGGAGGAGGTTCACCGTGTCTTCGACACCAATGTCTATGGAGTCATGCATACGATCCGGGCCGCACTGCCCCTGCTGCGCAAGACCGGCTACGGGCATATTGTGGCCACCTCCAGCGTAGGCGGACTGGTAGGCCAGCCTATGAACGAAATCTACTGCGCCAGCAAATTTGCGCTGGAGGGCCTGCTGGAGAGTATGGCTACCTATTACAAGCCGCAGTTTAATATCGACATCTCTTTGCTTGAGCCTGGCGCTATTGCCACTGAATTCAACAAAACTGTGCTTGGGCACATAGCCGATACCGGCGGAATTCTGGAAGACGAATATAAGCCGGTCCTCGATGCCTACAGAGCCACGTTTCTGCAGCGCAATACGGAGCCTCAGACGGCGGATTCCGTTGCCGAAGTGATGTGGGATCTGGTGCATATGGAGGTCAAGCCGCTTCGTATCCGCACTTCAGAGCAGGCCGAAAAATTCGTCTCCCGCAAAGTAAGCACAGACCCTACCGGCCTTGAAGGTGTCCTCAGCACCCGCAAAATCCAGCTAAATCTGTGAAGACCTAGCCGCCAGTTCCACCCAGCTCCCGCTCGATCAGCTCCTGGTTGCTGCGGTGGAACTGGCGCATATTGCGGGGATAGGCACAGCCCGCAATCAGCTTATCCACCGCGTCCTGGTCTCCGGCAGCTACAGCCGTTCGCAGGCTGCGGATATAATTCAAGCCGGCCTCTCTGCGCCGCCCGATGTCCGGCAGACTCTCCGCTGCCGCCCCATGTCCTGGTACCAGCAGGGGTACAGGCTGTTGAGCGATCACCTGCTCCACCTTGCCAAGTGTAGCTTCATAGGCAGCACTGCTGTCATAAATATATGGAAACTCCACATCCGACAAATAATCCCCGGCAATGAACAGGCGAGGGGAATCCACCACCGTGAACAGACCGTCATTGGTATGCCCCGATGCAGCATATCCTGTAAGCTGCAGCTCCCCGAATACCATCGTCTGCCCATCCAGCTCCATAATATAATCCACATCCGGGTAGGTAATCTCATAAGGCCTCTTAAGGTAATATCTATCATCAAAGGTGCGGATCTCTTCCAGAATCGCTTCCCGCTCTTCCAAGGTTTTGTCCGCGAAGGCTTTGCTGGCGATAACCTCTGCTTCCTGAAAAGCCCCATAACCGATAATATGATCAAAATCAGAATGCGTGAACAGCAGCAGCAACTGTCTTCCGCCAAGGATACCGCTGACATATTGACGAATTTCCTCCACCTCGCTCGGCAGCCAGCAAGGATCAACGACCAGCACATGTCCGGCACTCTCAACAACCAGTGAATTGGTCTCGTACAACTCACTCTGGAACAGGGTAATGTCACCGCGTTTCCACTTCTGCACTTGGTCACCTCCTACAATGAACAGATTTTCTGAGCTGCGGGAAAACGTAATCCAATGGGGCTCCTATGGATTTCATATGATTTTCCGCTTCTTATCATACGTTTGTTTTATTCGTGCGTTTCAGATGGATAGGACAATTAACAGCAAGATCCCCATAACGCAAAAAACTCCTGGCACAAGGCCAGGAGGCATAGGTTGCCACTTACAATTATCTCTGAATAGGCTCGATCCGGTATACTCCGGTGCGGCCGGTATCTACAATCTGCCAGCCGAAGGACAGAACCGCTCCCAGCCGGTTCTTCTCTTCCTCTCTCAAAGCCGCTTCTACAGCTTCATTGCCTTCTTCCAGCTCCAGCTCCGCCTGTATGCCGAGCGCGACAGAAATCCAACTGCGGATGCCGCGGATGGTATTGTACTTGATCTGGTAGCCCTCGGTTACGGCCTGCCGGAACTGCTCCGGCTGCTCGCCTGCCAAAGCGGTCAACTGTGTATAATCGAATTTATATTCGCTCTTATCCACCGGAAGCTCGCCCGATTCAACTCTGCGCAGCAGCTCTTCATCGGACCAGCCCAGGGAACGCAGCGACTCTACCAGCAGTGCATCCCATTGCGACAATTTCACCTTGTTTAAAATATCAGTCATCTCATAACCTCCCATTTCGGTTGTAAATTAATCGAATTGTATAAGTTGAACTTAAGATTTTCATACTAGGGTCTGGTCGTAACTGCGGGGAATGTTTGGATTTCCGGCCGCTGTTGTCTGCAGATTTCTTGATTTATACCGCTCTTCGCGGTGGAAATCCGCAGACAGCCCATGCTTACGATGCTAGCTTTCCTACGGAAAGCTCTCAGGCGGTCGCTATCGCTCCTCCAGTTCCAAACTTCCCCTCCGCACTCCTACCTTTTTATGATTTTTTTAAGTTAAACTTATTTAGTCAAGGGCCACGTAGTGGCCCGGGCTTACTTCCCGGAGCTCAGCCTGCCCGCCCGAATTGCCTGCACCGGCGTAGCCGTCCAGTTGTATCCGCTGGCTTACCTTCTGCGGGTCTGTCTCCAGAATGGAGGACAGCAGCGCCTTGGTGTAGGGATGCAGCGGATTGTCGTACAGTTCATCGCTCTCCGCAACCTCTACCAGGCGGCCCCCGTACATGACGCCGATGCGGTCCGAGATATGCCGGACCATCGACAGGTCATGGGCGATGAACAGATATGTCAGGCCGAATTCGGACTGCAGGTCCTCCAGCATGTTGACGACCTGGGCCTGAACGGAAACATCGAGTGCCGAGATCGGCTCGTCGCAGACAACAAATTCAGGCCGCACCGACAGCGCCCGGGCAATGGAGATGCGCTGGCGCTGCCCGCCGCTGAACTCATGGGAATAGCGGTACAGATGCTCTCTCTTAAGCCCAACCCGCTCCAGCAGCGCGGCGACCGCTTCCTTACGCTCATCGCCCTGGTAGATGCCGTGGATTTTCATCGGCTCGCTGATCAGCTCCAGCACATTTAGGCTCGGATTCAGCGAAGAATACGGGTCCTGAAAGATCGACTGAATCCGGCGGCGGAAAGGCTTCAGCCCCTTCTCGCCCAGCTTGCCAAGCGGCTGTCCATCGAAAGACACCTCACCGGCTGTATAATCGTACAGCCGGAGCAGACAGCGGCCGACTGTAGACTTGCCGCTGCCGGATTCGCCTACCAGACCAAAGGTCTCCCCCTGGCGGATCTGGAAGCTGACACCATCGACGGCCTTCAATACGGCTGTATCGCGTCCACGCATGTCCTTGCCCTTGGAGAAGTGCTTCTTGAGATTATTCACATCGACTAATATTTTGCTCTCACTCACCGGAATCCCTCCCTTCAGCATAAGCTGCCGGCTGCTCCTGCATCCCTTGTGCTAACCAGCACATCGAGCGGTGTCCCGGAGAGAGCTCTGCTGGAGGCGGAAGCTCGCTGCAGCGGGCAAAAGCATGCGGGCAGCGCTCCATGAACGGGCAGCCGGGCGGCGGGTTGAGCAGATCGGGCGGCGTACCCTCAATCGGAATGAGCCGTTCACGCGAACCCCCGCCGCGCTTCGGAATGGAGCGCAGCAGGCCTTGGGTATAGGGATGCTGAGGCCGGTAAAAGATATCCTCCACCGTTCCTTCCTCCATGATCAGTCCGCCGTACATGACGATTACCCGGGTGCAGACCTGCGCCACCACGCCGAGATCATGCGTAATCAGCGCGACCGCTGTGTCGGAATTGCCTTTTAACTCTTTAAAAAGGTCAAGAATTTGCGCCTGTATCGTGGCATCCAGCGCCGTCGTCGGCTCATCGGCAATCAGCAGCTCCGGCTGGCAGGAGAGCGCCATAGCGATCATTACCCGCTGCCGCATGCCGCCGCTGAATTCATGCGGATATTGCTGCAGACGCTGCTCCGCATCACGGATGCCCACCTGGCGCAGCATCTTGGCCGCCTCGGCATAGGCGGCTTCTTTATCCAGCCCCCGGTGCCTGCGGATGACCTCTGTGAGCTGCTGGCCGATTTTTTTTACCGGATTGAGCGAGGTCATCGGGTCCTGAAAGACCATCGCAATCCGGTTGCCGCGCAGGTGCCGCCACTGCTTCTCCGACAGCCCGTTCAGGCTCTCCCCGCGAAAACGGATATTACCGGCAGTGATGCGGCCCGGAGGCGTAATGAGCGACATGATCGCCTTGGCTGTGACGCTTTTGCCGCTGCCGGATTCACCGACAATCCCTACCGTTTCACCGGCATCTATATGAAAACTGACTCCGCGGACGGCCTTGTTCTCGCCATCCCGGGTAGCGAACGAAACCTTCAAATCTTCAACAGACAGCAGATGTTCCGTCATTTATGTCTTCACTCCTATCTTCGCATCAGCTTCGGTTCAAAGCCCACCCGCAAAATATCACCCAGCACATTAAAGCTCAGCACCGTCAGCAGGATCAATAGCCCGGGGAACAGCGCCAGATACGGTGCCTGGGCAATGTAGCCCTGCGCGCTGTTCAGCATGCTGCCCCAGGTGGCATTCGGCGGCTGCACCCCGAAGCCGAGAAAGCTCAGCGACGATTCCATCATGATCGCCGAAGCGATATTATTGGTCGCACCCACAATAATGACCGGCACAAGGCCGGGAAGAATATGCCGCCAGATGATGCCGAAGCCGCTTTGTCCCGAGGCCTTGGCGTAGAGCACGTATTCGCGTTCCTTGATGGTCATCGTCTCTGCCCGGACGACCCGGGCCACATTCATCCACATCAGAAGGGCGATAATAATGATGATATTGCCGACGCTTGGCTTCAAATATACGCTGAGCAGCAGCAGAATCAGAAACGACGGGATTGACATGATCACATCCAGCATCCGCATCAGAAGATTGTCCAGCCAGCCGCCGAAATAGCCGCTGATTACACCAATCGTGGCCCCGATGCCGGTCGCTACGATCATCGAAGCAAACCCGACCAGCAGGGATACGCGCCCCCCGTACAAAGCTCTCGCCAGATAATCCCGCCCGTAGTCGTCAGTGCCGAACCAGTGTCCCACCCCCGGCGGCGTAAGCCGGGCCATAGCATCCATAGCATTCGGATCATAGCCGGCCAGAAAGGCGAAAATCGCCCCGAGCGTGAATACGATCAGAGTCAGCAAGGCGGCGACACCCAGACCGTTCGTAAACAGCTCATCCCTTACATTTTTCCATTTACTGCGATTCATGAGGTCACCCCTTCAATTTGATTCGTGGGTCCACGAAGCTGTAGAGTATATCCGCCGCCAGATTGCCGAAGATCAGCATCAGGGAGGAGAAGAGGGTAATCCCCATGATCACCGGATAATCCATCCCCTTGACAGCCGTCATGCCCAGCGAACCGATTCCCGGCCAGGAAAAGACCGTCTCCGTTACGATAGCTCCCGCTACCAGATCGCCCATCGACATGCCGAGCAGCGTAATGACCGGCAGCAGCACGTGCTTCATGACATGCCGGAACAGTATCGTGGACTTTTTCGAGCCAAAAGCATATTGAATCTGCACGTATTCCTCTTTCAGTTGTCCGATGGTGCTGGAGCGGATGTAACGCACGTACCCGGCAAGAAAACCGAAGGCCAGCACCGAGCAGGGCAAGATGCCATGCTTCAGCACATCCACGGCCGATTCCACGCCAATCGTGCGCATGCCCATGCTCGGCAAGAGGTGCAGCTTGATTGCGAACAGATACATCAGCAGAATCGCCAGCCAGAACAGCGGAATCGAAATTCCGATATAGGAGATAAAATTGATCAGCTTGTCTACCCAGCGGTTGCGGTTCGCACCGGCAATCAGGCCAAGCGGAATCGCCAGCACCACCGCAAGGGCAATGGCGCTGCCCATCAGACCGGCTGTAGCCGGAAGGCGCTCCAGAATTTGTCCGAGCACAGGCTGATGATTGACGAGGGAATAGCCGAAATTGCCCTGCGCCATCTCTTTGATCCAGATGAAATATTGAATATAGGCCGGTTTATCCAGTCCCAGGTTATGGCGGATACGTTCAATATCCTCCGCGTGCATATTCGGCGTAACAAAAGACAGCACCGGGTCCCCCGGAGCCAGCTTGATCATTGTAAAACACACAACCGATACAAAAAACAGCATCGGCAGTGTTTGCAGCAATCTTCGGACGATGAGTTGTCTCATACGCAGCTTCTCCCGCTCCTGATCGGCAAAAAAATAAGCTGGGTGCCCAGCTTATTTTTTCCCGTACTTATTTTTGGCTGATCTTATTTCTGGTAGATTTTGGACAAGTCCTCGAAGATAACGACAGGCTTCAGCACTGCTTCTTCAAGTCCGCCATAGTTCTTGGATATAGCAACGATAGTTTTAGTATAAGCGATAGGATAGATTGGCGCATCCTCGGCAACGAGCTCCTGCGCTTTTTTATAAATTTCTCCACGTTTGGCGGTATCCGCTTCTCCTGCACCCTCATTCAGCAGCTTGTCGACCTCAGGGTTCGCATAATGCGAATAGTTGGAGGAAGCGCCGGATGTGAACAGAATGCGGTAAGCATCCGGGTCGTAACCCATAATATAACCGGTCAGGGCCAGTTCATAATCAGTAGCCTTCAGATCAATGAACTTCTGTACCCAGGCAGAGGAATCCATGTTTTGCAGTTCAACATCTACGCCAACGGCCTTCAGCTTCTGCTGCACATACAGCGAGATCGCCTCCTGCACCTTGTTGCCGCTCTGTACAATGTATCTCAGCTTCAGGTTCTTAACCCCTGCCGCTTCCAGCATTTGCTTCGCTTTGGCTGCATCGTTATCGAAGGTCGGCACATCATTGGTAAAATACAGCACGTCCGGAGTCAAGAAGGACTTGGCTGGATCAGCATATTCACTCGAAGTATAGGCTGTCTGGATAAGCTCATCGCGGCTGAGCGCCAGCGACAGAGCTTGACGAACTTCTTTTTTCGCCAGAACGCCGGTATCGCTGTTCGCATTGAACATTAGATAGGCGAGACGTCCCTCAGCGTATGGCAGGATTTCAAAATTATTCGTAGCCTGAATCGTAGCTACATCCTTAGGATCAAGGTACTGCACGTTAATTTCACCGTTCTGCAAGGCAAGGTTCGCTGCATTGGCATCCTTGGCAATCCGGTAGGTGACGGAATCCAAATGCGGCTTGCCGCCAAAGTAGTTATCGAACCGTTCCAGCGTCAGATATTCGCCAGCCTTGTACTCTTTGAACTTGAATGGACCGGAACCGACGGGAGCGGCATTTTTGGTGCTTTTCTCAATGTCGGCCTCGTTCTCAAAAATATGCTTTGGAATCGGAGAAACCTGCACCAGCGTAGCTTCAAAAGCCGGGCTGACCTGCGGCAGCTTGAATTCTACAGTCAGATCATCCACTTTGGTAGCTGTGATGGGCTTGTCGCCAATCAGGAAGTTGGCCCGCAGGAAGCTGTTCTGCTTCTCATCCAAAATTTTGTCGATAGTGAACACTACGTCATCAGCCGTCAGCTTCTCACCGTCATGCCAGGTAAGTCCGCTCTTGAGCTTCAGTGTATAAGTAAGATTATCGGCCGAAGGGGTCAGGCTATCCGCCAGATAAAAGGTTTTCTTGCCGTTATTCACTTGGAACAGCGGCGCATACAGCGCCTGGTCGATGGTGAGACTGACGCGGTCACCCGCATAGTTCGGATTCAGCACTACCGGATCGGATGCAACCCCGATGATCAGGTTTCCTCCGTCTTTTGGTCCTTCGCTGGCAGCAGGCTGCTGTGATTCTGCAGGCGCATTGCTGGCTGCTGGTGATGCGGCGTTATTCCCCCCGGAGCACGCACTGATCAAAAATGTTAATATCATTATCACTGCAAGTCCAGATAACCCTCTTCTCATATCTTTCTCTCCTCCATTGTCTATGAGCAAATTCACTCGTTGTTTTTTGAATTATACATCGGAATACTCGGAATAACAATGGATGGAATTTCACATAACTGTAATTTCCTTCATCACATCTCCGCGTTTCAAGGCATCCACATGCTCCATCCCTGCCGTTACCCGCCCAAATACCGTATGCCAGCCATCAAGATAGTCAAAGGTATCATAACAGATAAAAAACTGGCAGCTTCCAGTACCCGGCCCAAAATGAGCCATCGACAGCGCCCCGCGCACATGCTTATGGGGATTGTTCTGCGTCTCGCAGGGGATTTTGTCCGTGCCTCCTCTGCCAGTGCCTTCCGGACAGCCGCCTTGGGCTACAAAGTCCCGAACAACACGCTGAAAGGTCAGACCGTTATAAAAGCCGCTGTTCGCCAGCTTTTCGAAATTGGCTACGGTTCCCGGCGCATCCTGCTCGAAAAGCTCAAGCTGGATGACCGTCCCTTTCTCCAGGGTAATCAACGCCTGCTTCATGCGGTTCCCTCCGTTTCTGCGGCTCTACCGGGTCCGCCGATATGCGCAACCGTCTTCGCCGCTTCCGCCGGTGCATAAATCTCCTGCACATCCTCGTCTGTCAGGGGCCGGTATTTCCCCTCCGCATCGTACCAGAACACCTCGGCGCGCGGATTCATCGCCAGCAGAAGATTGATCAGTTGTTGTACTTTCAGCGGTGATTGTTCCATTGCTTCCACTCCTCCAGCCGCAGTATAGGTTCTCCAAGTCTGTCTATGCGGTATTGTATAACAGGTTCGGCGCAGACGCCAAAACATATATTTCCTTGGGGTAACGGGTTTCCTTTTAGACATGAAAAAACTCCCCTTACAGTAAACCGGTTTTATTTCACCTGGCTGCCGTATGGGGAGCATATCACTTGTAGGATCAACGTCTTAATGTTCATTATTATTAAGCTGGATATTGGCTTATTAGGCTTTACTGTGAAGGGTAACCAGGTAACCGTCCGGGTCGGCAAATGTAAAGGTTCGCCCGAATGGCCCATCAATTGGTGCGGATGTAATCTTTACGCCCGCTGCAACAAGCTTGTCGTGAATTTCCTGCGTATCAGGGGCATGGAGCCATAGAGCGACACCAAGTCCAGGAGTACCTGAACCGAGTTCTGTTCCTGGAATTAGGTCACGAAGAGCAAATGCAATAGGCTTGGTTTCAAAGACCACAGCATGAGGCGGCCCCGCCTGTGAGCGGACGAGTCCGAGATAGTTTTGATAAAATTCAGCAGAGCCTTCAAGATTGCTCACTTGAAGTGAAATGAAATCGGGTCCGATTGCTGACATAATGTCCTCCTTGGTATATACGGTTATTTATGTTACAGGTGTCTCCAACCTATCTTGCCGTTCTTCACGGTGATTTATTAAACTGCAGTCAAATTCTGAACTGCAACATCTCGATTTGCCATCGCCTCAAAATAAGCATGTGCATTCTTCAGTAAGTCATGTCATGTAAGTAACCTCACTTTCATTTTGTATGTCTTGATTGTACAATCCCCCTACTGCCAACAGTATGTCAGTAGCGTTCTTACATTTGCCCCCCATCCAAGAATTGAACACAACAATTCTTCCGGTTGACGCGCCATGCCGGTCTATATTTTTCAGTCTAATGCCTGAATTTCTTCTGACCCAGCGTCGGCCCTAGCATAGCTTCAGAGCTAAATTTGCGGGTGAGGTCATACACAGGGGGGTGAAGAGAACCGCAGCAGCCGAGTCGGCTCCTTACGGACCCGAGAGCCGTTATTTTCAAAAAAACGCCACTTATTGCGGCTTAACGGACCGAGCGGCGCTTATGGTCTCCCAAAGGAACGTTTAGGAGCGGAATATTCGATCATAAGGCCCGTGGTGTCCGTAACTTCCCCAAGCCGTGACTCTCATCCGAATAAAGCGCACCACAGTCCGTAACGCAAGGGCCAAACGTCAATTCAAGAATGAACCCCGTCTGGGAAGGGGGAGCCTGAGGAGAGATCGCTCCACGCCATCAGTCCTCCGGGCATCGCAGGCCCCTAATCAAATTAATATTAGAACGTGGAGATCATGCTGTAGGCGTATCAAGGTCCCACCATCCGACGAATCATTTTTCCTGAACCACAAAGACTGCCTACTAAGCCACAGATTTGGAACTGATGCTATAAAATCCCGTTTGATGCTAAGCTGGTTTCGCCAAATATCCAAAAAGTAGCTGCACGAAATACAATTAAACCTCGGCTATGAAGATTTCCAGCCTGTTTAATTGTACTAAGTGCAGCTACCTGGTTAACCGTTCCTCTGAATTGGCTTAAATGCAGCCAGCCCATAAATCTGCTTCCTCACACTGAGCTCAGCGGCTCCTCCTCCGGTTTCGGCTTCGGCTTGGTGATCCAAACGCTCAGCTCGCCTCCGGCTTCATGCACCTCCATCACCGAGCCCTCCTCTGCTTCACCGGCAATCAGCGCACGGGCCACACGGGTCTCCAGACTGCGCTGGATGAACCGTTTGAGCGGTCTTGCGCCATATACCGGATCAAAGCCTTCTCTGGCGATAAACCGTACCGCGGACTCGCTGAGCATAAGGCCTACCCCCCGTTCAGCCAGACGTTGGCGCAAGCTATCTGCCAGCTTGAGAACAATCTGTTCGATTTCACTAAGCAGGAGCGGCTTGAACATTACAATATCATCCACGCGGTTCAGGAACTCCGGCCGGAAATGTCCGCTCAGCTCTTTCATGACTCTGTCCTTGACCGCATTCGTCAGCTCCCCGTTGTCATCGGTGCCTTGAATCAGATGCGGCGAGCCGATGTTCGAGGTCATGATGATGATTGTATTCTTGAAGTTGACCACCCGGCCCTGTGAATCGGTCAGCCGCCCGTCATCCAGCAATTGCAGCAGGATGTTGAACACATCGGGGTGGGCTTTCTCCACCTCATCCAGCAAGACCACCGTGTATGGCTGACGGCGCACCGCTTCTGTAAGCTGGCCGCCCTCCTCATAGCCGACATACCCCGGAGGCGCACCGACGAGGCGGGACACGCTAATCTTCTCCATGTATTCCGACATATCAATGCGGATCATGCCGTCTTCACGGTCGAACAGCGATACGGCTAGCGCCTTCGCCAGCTCCGTCTTGCCGACCCCGGTCGGCCCGAGGAACAGGAACGAGCCAATCGGGCGGTTCGGGTCCTTAATGCCCGCTCTTGCCCGGAGCACCGCATCTGCAACCAGCCGGACTGCCTCCTCCTGTCCGACTACCCGTTCATGCAGCGTATCCTCCAGACGCAGCAGCTTGTCCCGCTCGCCTTCTACAAGTCTGCTCACCGGAATGCCAGTCCAGCGGGAGACGATGTCGGCGATTTCCTCGTCGGTCACGGCTTCACGCAGCAGCCGGCTCTCCTGATCCTGTGCCGCTGCTTCCTCTGCAGCCTTAAGCTGCCGCTCCAGATCAGGAATAATCCCGTAGCTGAGCTCCGCAGATTTATTGAGATCGTAGTCTTCCTGCGCATCTACCAGGTCTTTACGAGCCTGCTCCAGCTTCTTTTTCAGCTCACGCAGGCCTTGAATGGCTGACTTCTCCTTCTCCCAGCGCGCCGTCATCCCCAGATGCTTCTCCTTAAGATCGGCAAGCTCACGCTGCAGCGTCTCCAGACGGCGCTTGCTGGCATCGTCAGTTTCTTTTTTGAGCGCGGCTTCTTCAATCTCCATCTGCATCAGGCGGCGGGTCACTGCATCCATTTCACCCGGCATGGAGTCAATCTCCGTGCGGATCATCGCACACGCTTCATCCACCAGATCAATGGCCTTATCCGGCAAAAAACGATCCGTAATATAGCGGTTCGACAATACACCGGCTGCGACCAGCGCGCTATCGTGGATTTTGACCCCGTGGTGGACCTCAAAACGCTCCTTCAGGCCGCGCAGAATAGAAACCGTGTCTTCAACATCCGGCTCACTGACCAGCACCTGCTGGAAACGCCGTTCCAAAGCCGGGTCCTTCTCAATATACTTGCGGTATTCGTCCAGGGTTGTTGCCCCGATACAATGCAGCTCCCCGCGTGCCAGCATCGGCTTCAGCATGTTCCCGGCGTCCATCGCGCCTTCGGTTTTGCCCGCGCCGACAATCGTATGCAGCTCGTCAATGAAGAGGATGATGCGTCCGTCGCTCTCGCGGATTTCCTTCAGCACCGCCTGCAGCCGTTCCTCGAACTCTCCCCGGTACTTGGCCCCGGCGATCAGCGCGCTCATATCCAGCGAAAAAATCGTCTTGTCCTTCAGCCCCTCCGGCACATCCTTGCGGACTATCCGGTGCGCCAGCCCTTCGACAATCGCCGTTTTCCCTACGCCCGGCTCCCCGATCAGCACCGGATTGTTCTTCGTCTTGCGGGAGAGAATGCGGATAACCCGGCGAATCTCGCCATCGCGCCCGATGACAGGGTCAATCTTGCCTGCCCGCACTTCAGCTACCAGATCACGGCCGTATTTCTCCAGCACCTCATAGGTTGCTTCCGGCTCCCGGCTTGTCACCCGCTGATGGCCGCGGATATCCGCGAGCACCGCCAGCAGCTTATCGCGCGTCACTCCGCGGCTCACAAACAATCCGCGCACCTCCCGGTTCCCGCTGCCGGAATCGGACACCATCGCCAGTACGGCGTGCTCCACCGCCACGAATTCATCCTGCATCTGCGCTGCTTCCTGCTCAGCCTGCTCCAACACGGCCAGCAAGGGCTGCGAAGCATACCGCCGCATTGTGCCTGCGCCCGAGCCGCTGACGCTCGGCTTCCGCTGCAGCAGCTCCTCCGTACCCTGCAGCAGCTCGGCTACGGGAATGTTCATCTTCTGCAGCAGGCGCGGCAGCAGACCCTCATGCTGCTGAAGCAGCGCCTTCAGCAGATGAAGCGTGTCAATCTCCTGATGCCCGCCAGCCGACGCCAGCGACTGCGCTGCGGCAACCGCCTCCTGCAGCTTCTGTGTTAATTTGTTGAAGTCCATCTTCTTCATCACCTTTCTATCGTTGAGCCGGCCTTCCCAGGCTCGCCTCCGCTACATTCAACGGCATTTCTGCCGTTGTTTCCTCCCGGCCTGGCCACCGCGCGCCTAACAACGGCATTTCTGCCGTTGTTTCCTCCCGGCCTGGCCACCGCGCGCCTAACAACGGCATTTCTGCCGCTGTTTCCTCCTGGCACGGCCTCCGCGCGCCTAACAACGGCATTTCTGCCGCTGTTTCCTCCTGGCACGGCCACCGCGCGCCTAACAACGGCATTTCTGCCGCTGTTTCCTCCCGGCCTGGCCACCGCGCGCCTAACAACGGCATTTCTGCCGCTGTTTCCTCCTGGCCCGGCCTCCGCGCGCCTAACAACGGCATTTCTGCCGCTGTTTCCTCCTGGCACGGCCTCCGCGCGCCTAACAACGGCATTTCTGCCGTTGTTTCCTCTAGGCCGCGTCCGCGCTGCCAACCGCAGCGCGGGCCTTAGCCCATCGCGGCTTTGCGCCGCGCGGCTCCGCCCGGGGCCTGCCGTTTGGCCCCGGCCTGAAAGCTGCCAGCTTCAGATAGCTGGCGGTACAGCTTCTTCTCCGCCTCCGTCAAGCCGGCGGGAATCACAATCTCCACCGCGAACAGGATATCACCGTTCGCGCCGTTCGGGCGCTTCAGACCCTTGCCGGAGAGGCGCAGCGTCTTGCCGCTGGCCATCCCGGCCGGGATCTTCAGCTTCACGCTGCTGCCGTCCGGCAGCGGCACCTTGGCTTCGCCGCCGAGCACGGCTTGCCACGGCGCAATCTCCACCGTGCCGTACAGGTCTCCGCCCTCCGGCTCGTAAACATCATGCGGCAGCAGGTGCAGTGAGATCAGCAGGTCGCCGCCCTCTGCCACTCCATTTCCGCCGCTGCCGGGAATACGGATAACCGTTCCTTCGGCGGCACGAGCCGGGATACTGACGTTCACATCCTTGCCGCCTACCTGAACCCGGATGCTTCCGCCCTTATAAGCCTGCTCCAGCGTAACCTCAAGCTGCGCCTGCATCGTGCTGCGCGCTTCGCCGAAGGGACCGCCAACTCCGCCGCTACCGAAAAAATCAAACCCCGCCCGGTCCGCCGCACCCCGGCTGCCGAAGAACATTCCAAACAAATCGTCCTCGGAAATCCCGCCGGAGGAGGAGTAGCTTCCGCTCCAGCCTGCACCGAAAGGCGAATCTCCATACGCCGAAGACGAAGCTCCGCTACGCTGTGCCCCGCCGCCTCTCACGCCTCCGAAGCCGTAGCGGAGCTCTTCATCATAGGCTTTTCTTTTCTCCTCATTGCCCAGGACCTCATAGGCTTCCGCCGCTTCCTTGAACCTCGCTTCCGCCTCCGGCGCCTTGTTGACATCGGGATGCCACTTCTTCGCGAGCTTCTGATAGGCCTTTTTGATCTCCTGCCTGGTGGCCTTCTCCCCTACGCCCAGTGCTTCATAATAGTTAGCTGCCAAATGTGCCTCCTCCTTTCGTCAAATGCGGCGGGCAAGCCGCCATTTCCTGCCTTTTAATACCCTATTTCCGTCAGCCCTTAAAATGCTATATTCTTGTTCCGTTGCTCTTGTATTCCGTGAAAAGACGCACCATAGCCGGAATCTCCCACTACAATGCGCCTGAATGATGGTGCTATATGAAAAGCCCGGCGAAGCCGCTGATACTGCAGAAGCCTTATTGGGTACACGGTGCTGGCCACTATACCCGGGTCATCTTAATTTTCAGCCGCACCGCCGGACTTGGACGTCTCCATCCTCCCTGCCGCAGCCGCTGGCTCTCCGCTTCCCTCGGATGCCCGCTGCACTGCACTTGACCGTCAACTTGCCGGCTTATTGAAGCTGTTCTCCGGTAGAACCGTTATCCTGAATTTCAATGCGTTTGCCAAGCGGCTTTTGCCGTTTCGGTACCGAAAGGGTTAGCAGACCGTCCTTCAGCGAAGCGCGAATTTCATCCTCGGCGATGTCCTGCACATAGAACCGGCGCACATATTCTCCATACCGGCGTTCTCTGCGCACCACCTGATGGTCTTTGTTTTCCCCGTTATTTTCTTCGTTGCGGACCGCCTTGATCGTCAAATAAGGGTTGGCGTAATCAATGTCGATTTCTTCTTTTTTGAAGCCGGGCAGCTCAGCCTCAATCAGATACGCCTGCTCGCTCTCACGGATGTCCGTCCGGAAGGACATTGTGGAGCTTTTTATCGGTGCAAAAAAATCATCATTAAACACTTCGTTCAGGGACTTGGCCAGCACACCAAAAGCATCATCTCTGCGTTTTCCAAAAGGAATCAAATCAAACATCATACATTCTCCTCTCATTTGACTTTGACTTTATTTGACCTATGGCTTTATTATAATCCCCTCGCGGGTACATAACAAAACCCGTATAAGCCGAAAAACCGGAGAAATCCGGTATTTCAGCTTATTTTTCTGCATAAATTTTGGGATTATTAACGTTTTGACCTTTTTTGACCTTTAATGAATATATCGCTCCCGATACTCCGTCTCCAGCATGCTCATCATCACCACATCATGGTACTCATGATTGTAGAAAAGCGCGTGGCGCCGCACGCCCTCCCGGACGAAACCGATCGACTCATACACGTGCGCGGCACGGTTATTATATGTATAGACCTCCAATTCAATACGGTGCAGATTCAAAATCCCGAAGCCGTAGTCCAGCATCAGCAGCAGTGCCTCCCGGCCGTAGCCTTGTCCCTGATGCCGCTCCTCCCCGATGGCGATCCGCAGATTAGCTGTGCGGTTATTGCGGTCCATATCCTGAATGGCGATGTCGCCGATGATCTCATCATTCTCCTTAAGGGCAATCAGCAACAGCACCGAGCTGTCATCTCCGGGTTTGCGCTCAATATATGCCGCGATCTGCTCCTTGGTCATATGCTTCTGCGTCCCTGTTAGTCGGCGGGTCTCCGTACCATAGAACATGTGGTAGTACAGCTCGGCGTCTTCCGCGTTAAGCGGGCGCAGGTACACCCTTTGCCCTGATAAAAGTCCCGATTGCTTGCTCATACTCTCATCTCCTGTCATTTATGTAGCTCTATGGTATTGCAGAACTGTATACTTGAAAATAGACAGAATCGTCTTTTTCCAAAGGACAGATGGGAGTATCCTCATGCTGCTTGTGCCAACGCTCAGTGAAAACAATGGAATTCCATACTACATACAGCTCTATGATTATTTTAAAAAAGAGATCATCAGCGGTACGCTTCCGGCAGACTGCCGCCTGCCGTCGATTCGTGATCTGGCTGCCCAAATCCATATCAGCACCACTCCTGTAGAGCTTGCCTACCAGCAGCTCATGTCCGAAGGCTTCATAACCAGCAAGCCGCGCAGCGGATACCGCGTCCAGAAGGTGCACCTGCTTAGCGAAATAGCGGAGGGTTTGGAGCGCCCTCCGCTGCCGCAAGAGCCCATTACCGCCCGCGATCCCCGGACATATGCTTATGATTTCCATATTTCGCGGAATGACTTCTCCCACTTCCCGCACAAAATATGGCACAGCCTCTACCAGGAGCAGCTAACGAACCCTGAGCTGCTGCAATATGGCGACCCGCAAGGCGAGCCTGCCCTGCGCCTAAGCCTTGCCGTCCATTTGCGGCAATTCCGCGGACTGCGCTGCACCCCGGAGCAGATTGTAATCGGCGGCGACCAGTATACGCTTTGCTCTCTTGTAGCGCTCCTCCTTCAGGAGAAGGCGGGGAAGCTCGCTATTGAAGATCCCGGCTACCACCTGCTGCCGGCCGCTTTTAAAAGACACGGATTTAATGTGATTCCCCTTCCGTTACAGGAGGACGGGCTTGATGTAGAGCAGCTATACTCAAGCGGAGCAAATTCCGTATACATCTCTCCCTCCCACCAGTTTCCCAGGGGCATGGTGATGCCGATTGCGAAACGGCTGGCGCTGCTGGAGTGGGCGCGGTCAAGCGGCGGCTATATTATCGAGGATGATTATGACGGCGAGTTCCGCTATCATGGCCGTCCCATTCCTGCGCTGCAGGGGCTGCTGGATAACAGTCCGGTGATCTACATGTGCAGCGCCGCCCAGTCGGTAGCTCCGGCGCTCTGCATTCATTATATGGTGCTGCCGCAGCAGCTTCTGCCGGACTATCACCGCCTGAAAAGCGAGCTGTACCTGGAGCACTCCGCCTCCCGGCTCCATCAGATTGCGCTGCACTATTTTATCGAGAGAGGGTATTTTGCCAAGCATGTGCGGCGGATGCGCCTGCTCTATCAGAGGAAACATGATCTTCTCCTGCACTCCATCCAGCAATATTTCGGGGAAAAGGCTGCCGTTTCCGGTCAAGGTGCCGGATTTCATCTTCTGCTCACGCTAAGAAGCGGCGGCAGTGCGCGCCGGCTTGCGGAGCTAGCAGGGACCGCAGGCATCCGCGTTACGCCAATGTCCTATACCTGGTGGAACGGGCCGGATAACGATGAGCCGGAATTTATTCTGGGCTTCGGCGGCATCGCCGAGGTAAACATAGAGGAGGGTATCCGGCGTCTGGCAGAGGTGTGGCTGGGCCAGATACCGGAGAGGTGATTTTACTGAATGCCCTTTGGTTTTCTTTGTACAAATCTCTTATAGTTCTTAATGGATGGAATTTTTTTATGATGTGCTATTAGCTCTTTACCGCTGATGATCGGACGTATGGTTGGATGAGTTTTTCCTGCGTATGGCGACAAAATTATTTTTCACTGCAGAATATGCCTTATGTGCTCGTCTAAAGTGCCGCGAAAGAGCGGCATGGATGTCTACTTAATCTTCGCAAGCATTTCAGTAAGCAGCTCCTTAACCGACTGGGCCAGCTCCGGCGGCTCCTGGACCGCAGCCTCATTGCAGAGGCCGATCACGAACCGGGCGAAGAACCGCAGGTCAGTACCGGGAATATCCCCTTCCAGCCAGCCGGTCCCGTCTTCGCGGATATGGAGTAAGGACGACGACCACAGCTCGGCCTCGCAAGCCTGCACTCCCTCATTCGTCAGTTCAATGTGCAAGCGGACCTGCTCCCGGTTCTTGGCTGTCTCCCGCCCCTGTATGTTATCCACTTCCTGTTCCAGTTCTCCCCCCTGCCCCACAGAATTGTATTCATCTATATTTCCCAGATGCACATGCTGCAGATTCAGCGGCGCAAGCCCGGAGGTGTCGTTCACCGCCGCATGCATCCGGTCACAGCGGAACACGCGGATGCCGCCCCGCAAGAAACAATAGGCCGGACAATACCACAGGCCGCTGCTGGCATAAATGCCGATTGGCTGTATTGCCCGCTCCATGCGTTTGCCCTTGGACTCATAATCAATCCGTAGCACTTTCTGGGCTGTAGCCGCCTCCAGCAGAATAGCGAGATACGGGAACTCCGCCTGTCTGGCCGGGGTCACGAAATCAATCCGGTTCTTTATCCCGTCAATACGGTCACGGACATCTCCGGGCATGTAATGATAGAATTTGCGCAAAGCCGACACGGATTCTTCCTTGAACGGCAGATAGCTGTAATGACGCAGGGCATGGCTGGCAAAAAAAATCGCCACCGCCTCCTCCTCGGTAAATGCAATCGGCGGGAGGATTCTCTCGTTCAGCACCTGATAGCCGCCGTGCGGTCCCACTTCAGAATACAGCGGGACGCCCAGCTCCCCAAGCTCCTGCAAATCTCTGAGGATGGTCCGTGAGGACACGCCGAACTCCTCCGCCAGCTCTTTGACCGTGAACTTGCGTTTGCGGTTGACGGTCATCATCAGGTCCAGCAGCCGTTTCGATTTAGACATGGCATAACTCCATTTAATTTTTTATTTATGACAATAGTTGTCACTATTATACCCTACAATGAACTCATAGCCCAGCAATACGGGGCAAATTCAACAGACAGTAGGGAGAGATTAGAATATGACATTAGAACTGAATGCCTTTATTCTGCTTGATGGAACTGCACGACAAGCGATTGAATTTTATCAGGAGGTGCTGGGGGCAAAGCTGCTCTTCAAGCAAACCGTCGGAGAAGGGCCGCAGAATCCCCTTTCACCGATGTCTGAGCAAGAGAAGGCACTCATTGCCCATTCGGTGCTGCGGGTGGGAGAGACGAACTTTTTCGTAGCCGATTTGGAGGAGGGACAGGTGTTACGCCCGGGCAATGGCATCAACATCTGCATTACGGTAGACAATGCGGGAGAGGCAGAGCGGCTGTACCACGCTTTACAAGAAGGCGGGCAAGTGGACATAGAACTCGGCCCCGTCTACTTCAGTCCCGCTTACGGCATGGTCACCGACAAGTTCGGCGCGACTTTTCAGGTATTTACAAAGCGGGATAGTGAATAACCCCCAAAATGGGGCGGCGGGCTTGATGAGGAATCCGCTATCCTAGCCTCAGCAGGAACATCAACGCCAAATAACGAAGGGAAACAAGACTACGGCTTGCCCGTGATCTTGTTTCCCTTCGCCGCTTCATTAAGGGCTTGTCATTAAGATAATGATGCATCTTTGGCTCTTTCCTGCTTCAGGCTCGCCAGATCCTGCACATTGCGTGCTGTAATGGATGCAACGCCAAGATCGGCATAATGCTCCATAAGCCGCGTCTCGTTCACGGTCCAGACATAGACGGGAAGTCCATGAGCATGGGCGCGTTCCATAAACCATGAGGTCACAAATTCATGATAAATGTTGATCCCAAAACAGGAAGCCTCCTGCGCGTCCCGAAAGGTCATCTCAGCGGCTAACTCATATGGTGAAGCTCTGAAAAGCTGAGTGTCTGCATTAAGCAACTTCCTGAGCTGCGGTTGTCTGCGCTGCGCGAGCAGGGCACGCTCCCTTTCGCAGCCTGACAGAAAGACCTGTTCCTGCATATCCAGCCTGCGGACCAGCTCTGCGGCAGCTTCCACAGCTTCATCCACTTTCAGGTCGAGGTTGGCGGTTGCACCAGACGGCTTGACCAACAGCAGCATCTCTTCCAGCGTGCTGAAGGTCATGCTGCCTCTCTTACCGGCATAATCAACGACGACCTCCACATTCTGCAGCTCTGTATAGTTCGACTCCGAGATGATGATGCTCCGCCCTTCCACCGTGGTCCAGGCGTCATCGTGCGCCAGAATGGCGATTCCGTCCTTCGTCACCCGGATATCGTCCTCAAGGATATCCGCTCCAAGCTCAATACCCCTCCGCACAGATTCCAGGGTATTGTCCAGCGTATCCATGCAGCCGGTATGAGCTGTAATAAGCGGGAATCGTCCCTTTCCTTTTGCCTCCATCTCCGCACCCCCGTCTTGTTCTGTTATACAATCCATATAGGTATTATTCGAAATAAACGGCATTCGTAAACGCAATCAGCGTTCGCACTCCCTGAATAACACCCCACATTTCGGCGCGTATCCACAGCAAGCCTTGAACGGAGATTTCAGTATGGAGCGGAAGATCATCCGGCAGTGCGGCGAACTCGGACAGTACTCCTGAATTGCTTTTCAGACTGATGGTAAAGGTTTGCTCCGGCAAATGCCAATGCTCATGGCGGACGGTGAAATCCGCCTGAATCTGAATGGCCGCCAATGGCTCAGTTCCATCTAATCCGCTGACTACATCGCCGATTTGATGCACCTTTCCATTAACGTTCACTTCAAGATCAAGCCTTGGTCCCAAGGTGACGGAGACACGGCCGGAGGACAAAGCCTCTATCGCCCGTTCCGTAAACGGCGCTTCCCCCTCTTCAACCTGCAAGTAGGTCACAGACAACGGTTCACCCGCCGGCTCCTGGATATGCCAGTCGCGTCCCGATGTGGCGGCAATTCGGAAGCCCTCGTTCAATTTGTCCGTCCACAGCCGGTACGCACGGATATTGTTCTTCTTCACCGGCGCAAAGGTCGTGGACCAGACCTCGATATAATCAATCTCGCTCCAGTCGCTGATTTCAAATTCCCAATAGCATCCTGTACACATCGGGCTGCCCGGCCGAAACGGATGAGCCATGCCGGCAAGTCCCCCCTGCTTATGAACCTGGGCCAATCCGGCATGGATATCTCCCGGTCCCACCTTGCGCCAATCCAGATTATCCTTGATCCCGATGGTAACCATGTGGCCGAAGAAAGTAGTCCATTCCATCCCGGAGATAATTAGCAGCCCAGTCTCCCGTTCAACCTGCTCCGTATGCACAAGTCCGGCCATCGTATTGTGATCGGTCAGGGCAATGCAGTCAAAACCAAGCGACTTGGCTCCCCGGGCCAGCTCGGCCAAAGACTGCCTGCCGTCACTGTGAAACGTATGCGTATGAAGCTCACAGGCCAGCCAGGTCATTGCGCCGCCTCCTCTTCCTGCCAGATTTGCAGCGAATATTCACAGTAATCGGTTACGACGGCATGCAGGCTTAATGTAACCTCCCACATACCCTTCCCGATCTCCCCGCAGACCAGACCGGGAGAAGCTTCATTGTTGGATAAATACAGAAGCTGCTCAGGATCATGCCGGTGCGCCGCGCCGCGGTGTCCATCCGGACCGTCAACCGATACGGTAAGCAAATTGTTCAGCGGCAAATACGATGCATAGCGCGCTTTGGCCTGTTCTTTGGTTTCCTCCTCAAAGTAGAGGTCAATGCTGCGCTCAATCATAGCTTTGGCCTTCTCTATATCCTCCAGTTGCTTGGGTCTGTAAGCAAAATTGATCCCTAACCGACCTCCCGCCGAAGTCAGGAAAAACCGGTACGTGATATGCGACTTCGAGCATGCAGGCGTCACTTTGCACAGTACATCCACAAATAACGTCTTCATGACCGCCGCACTCCTTCCTCTTTGATCATGGACAGGACATAGAAGTAACCGATAAACGAACATAACAGGAAGGTGAAGAAGGCCAAAGCTGCGGCAAGCTGACGGTCCTGGAAAACGCCGAAAACCTGCTCCATGGAGACACCGAGCATTTGCGGAGCATTGGGACCCACCAGATAAGGTGCCGTAAAGGAGCCGATGACACCCATAAACACAAAGGTAACAGCTACAAGCAGCGTTTTATACGTCAACGGAAGAATCAATTTGCAGAAAATTCTCAGCCGCCCTGCGCCGACATCCTTGGCGCTTTCAATGACGGAGTCCGGCACGGATGACAAAGCGGAACCCAGCAGCATCGTCGTAAACGGTACGTTGAACCATAAATTGGCGATAATAATGCCCTTCATATCATAAATAATCCGCGGAAAGCTCTCCTCTCCCAGATGGAACAAAATCCGCGACGCCCATCCATGGTTGCCGAGCAACTGAATCAGGCCGTAAGTTGCGATAACGGTAGGAATGAAGATCGGAATCATGTACATCCGGCGGATCCACCGCACGGCAAAGCCGTCGTTAAACCGCATATAGACCGCGAGGACATAGCTGATAGCCAGGACAAGCAGGGAAGAGATTACGGTGATCTCAAGGGTGAAGATAATGTTGGAACGCATCAGCTTATCCGTGAACAGGTATTTATAGTTGGAGAGGTCATAACCGCCCGTTTTATTTGTGAGACTTTCTTTCAAGGAGCTAATGATGGGCAGAACGACAATAAACACCAGAATCAAAAAGGAAGGGAGAACCAGGGAAATCCCCAGCAGCCCCCTTTTTACTTGTCTGCTCATTGGGCAGCAACTTCGCTTTGCCATCTTTGATTGATATCTTTGCCCAGATCCCCGAGGCTGAATGTGCGGTAGCCTTCGGATACGCCTTTGAAGGAATCCTGAATGTCTTGCGGCATATTGGCCAGTTGAATGCCCGGGAAGCCCTGCATTTTGTTAACGACCTCCGTCTGCGCTTCAGGTGACAGTACGAAATCAAGGAATTTGTACACCGCGTCTTTCTTATCAGACAGCTTAGGCACCATCAGATAAGTAGGGCCGCCATTAAAGCCTGGGGTCACTTGCTGCATTTTGGTGGTAGCGGGCAGTTGTCCTTTGGCGATCTGATCCAGAACCATATCCGACCACGCCGGAATCATGTCTACTTCACCGCTGGCGAGCAGGTCGATGGTTCCCTGGTTTTTCTTCGGATAAATACCTTTACCGTATACATATTTGCCCAGATCCTTCAGCAGATCAAAGCCTTGTGTCCACTGGCTCTCAATGCTTGGATCAGAGTTGTGGATGGCCTCTTCCGGCAGAAATTTGTAGATTGACGTAATAACAAACGAGCTGCCGGAGCCACCGGTGGATGGATCGTTGTAAGCAAATTTCTCCGGGTTGGCGCGAATCCAGTCGTAGAGCTCGTCCAGTGTCTGTGGAGGCGTTTTGACTTTATCGCTGTTATACGCGAGCACCACTGCGGACGAACGGTATGGAACGGCCAAATTGGACACATCGTTCATGGTTTGCTGGTCTACATTCTTCAAGTTAGCAATCTGGCCGGTGCTGAGTGTATCCCACAGATCATCTTTTTTGCCTTTGGTGACATCATCAATTGAGCTTTCATAGAGATCCACACCGCCGGAGCCTTTGCCGGCCTGTTTGGCGGCCATGATTTTATCGTAGGTAGGCTGTGCTGCTGTACCGGAAGCCACGTAGACGGGGTTAACCTTAATATCCGGGTTTTTCTCTTCAAACATCGGAATCAGCGTTTTCCATAAATCATCCACATTTTGCGAACCTGTGTAATAGAAAGTGAACTCTGCCGCTTGGGCTTCGGGAGCTGAAGTGGAATTCGCGCCTCCGGCCGTAGCGGACTCGGCCTTCTTGTCAGACGCGCAGCCAGCCAGCAAAGAACCTGCCACAACCAGACTTGCCGTCAGGGATAGAGCTTTTTTCTTGTTCAACATGCACAAATGCCTCCTCAGGATTTATGAATTTATAAAAGTCTTGGAAAATGGGTTTACGCTTGCGGGTACGCCAAAATTTTGGAGAACTGAACGGATATCTCTTGACCATGCTGCAATTCCTTAACCTTGTCACGGGCCAGGAAGGCCCGGATTACGCCATGATCCCGGATGTCGACCGACACTTCGGCATAGTGTCCAAGCACCATAATTTGTTTAATGATTCCATGAAGCCCGCTTCCTGTTGAACTGTCCAATACCACATCCTCCGGCCGAACCGCAACGGTTGCTTCGCCTGAAAGGCCGGCAGCATTCGGAAAGTGAAGTGAACCTGTCTGAATTACATCCCCGGCAATCACCCCCTTCACAAAGTTCATTTTCCCGATAAACTGTGCGACGTACAAAGATTTCGGCTCATCATAAATCTCCTGCGGCGTAGCGATCTGTTCGATCCGGCCATGGTTCATGACCACGATCCGGTCGGAGATGGATAATGCCTCCTCCTGATCATGAGTGACAAATACCATCGTCAGACCAAGCTCGGCCTGGATTTCCCGGAGCTCCTCACGCATCTCGTGGCGCAGCTTGGCGTCCAGGGCGGAGAAGGGCTCGTCCAGCAGCAGTACCGCAGGCTTCAGCAGCAGCGATCTCGCCACCGCAATACGCTGCTGCTGTCCGCCTGACAACTGTGTGGGATATTTCTTCTCGGAGCCGGGCAGACGAACCAGGTCAAGCACTTGCGAAACTGCCTTATCGCGTTCAGCCTTCCGGATCTTGCGGATCTTGAGTCCAAAGGCCAGATTCTCATAAACCGTCATATGCGGCCATAAATTGTAGCCCTGAAACACCATGGACGTCGGACGTTTCTCCGGCGGGGCGCTGAGCACGCTTTTCCCTTCGATCATGATGTCGCCGGAGTCCGGGTCCAGAAAACCGCCGATGCTGCGAAGCACCGTCGTTTTGCCGCAGCCGGAAGGGCCAAGCAGCGTAATCATTTCCCCTTTTCTCACATCCAGTGAAATATCGGTGACACCGTCACCGGTCTTGTACCGCTTCGACAGCTTCTGTATGGATAAATGAGCCTGCATAATAACCTCCTGCTAAAATGACTTCGGAATTACGCCAGTTATTTCATTTGAAATCCGCTCGACAGGACATCTGCGCTTACGAACTTCTGGGCGGCGAGCAGCAGAATCAAGGTTGGGGCTGTCAAAATAATTGAGAAAACTGCGCCAGCATAAGCGGGATAATCCGTAATAATGCCGTACATGACAACGGGCATCGTTCTGAAATTAGGCACCCCAACGAGATAGGTTCCCTGCGCCTCATCCAGTGAGCTCAGGAAAGTAAAGATCGAAGCGACAATGATTCCCGGCATAGCCAGCGGAAGCGTAATGCTGCGGAATACGCGAAACGGGCTTGCCCCCACATCTCTTGCCGATTCCTCCTGGGCCACATGCACATTCCGGAAGGAAGAGGTAGGTATCCATGTCATGTACATCAGCACGTTAATAATATGGATAAGCACTACCCCCAGAAGGGTGTTCATCAGGCCGATCTTATAGAACAATACTGCTATTGAAACGTAGAGGCCCATTTTGGGAAAAGCATGTGTCAGCAGGAACGAGAACAGGAAGAACCGGCTGAGCGGGAACCGAATCCGTGCAAATGCATAAGCAGCCGGAACGCACAGCAGGATCGACACCGCCGTAACAATAGCGGCAATGCCGAATGACAGTCCGATTGACTTCGCGATCCCGTCCTGGGACAGTACAAAGGACCACCATTTCAGAGACCACTCTCTCGGGAGCGTATCCGGGTAAGTCCACTGTCCGGTAAAAGCCAGGATGGCCAGATTTAACAATGGGCCCATGAAGAAAATCACGAAGGCGGCCAGCAGCAAAAACTCTATGATTTTTTTAGGCCCGACAGCTTTTAAATACCATCTCATTACAGCGCTTCTCCTCTCCTCTTGGTTGAATCCCGGATCACCAGTTGCGGCTCCAGCTCAATTGCCGTTTCTTCTACCGGCTCATGCCGGATCAGCTTGTCCAGCATCTCGCAGGCCAGCCTCCCCATCCTCTCCGTATCCACTCTCACCGAAGTCAGCGAAGGGGTCAGAATGGAGGCTGCATCAATATCATCAAACCCCATAACAGCCACCTGCCCGGGAACTGCAACAGAATGCTCCATCAAAAACTTCATCGCCCCCAGCGCGATCATATCGTTAGTGCCGAAGATCGCAGTATAGGGGTGGCTCCGAAAATGCTCCCAGTGGTCTGCCATTTTCCGGTAGCCTTCCTCAAAGGTCGAGGACTCCAGATAAGTGATGTCGAACTCACCAAATTCATATCCTTGCCCGTTCATATAAGTGCGGAAGCCCTCCAGCCGAAGATGATGGCTCCGGTGGGACTGCGGTCCGGCGAGCACGAATATCCGTCGGTGCCCGAGTCCGCTCAAATGCCGGGCAGCTTCCATGCCTCCATTCTGGTCGCGGTTGACGATATGAATGACACCGGGAACATCTGTGGACCCGTTCACCATGATGTAAGGAACGCCAAATTTACCGATATGTTCAATCACATTCTGTTCCAGGCGGCTGATCAGGATCAGCCCGTCCACTCTTTTCTCCAGCATGAAATCGGCGGAGCGCAGCGACATCTCATACTCCGTGGTCACAAACACCGAATAGTTCATCGGAGAAGCCGTCGCCAGAATGGCATCCAGTATTTTTCCGTAAAAGGGATGCGACGCGACCGGATACTCGCGGCGATAAATCAAGATGCCGATATTATGGGTCCGCTGCGAGACCATTGCCCGCGCAACCGCACTCGGTTTGTACTGCAGCTCCTGAACGACTTTGAGCACCTTGTCTCTTGCTTCCTGGCTTGTATACCCCCGGCCTGAAATCACCCGGGAAACTGTGGATTTGGATACACCTGACAATTGCGCAATCTCTTTAATATTTCTCACGGCTTTACCTCGCTCTCCATTGTGAGACCGTTCCCACATGAGATCGTTCCCACATCAAACAGATTAACTTTCGAATGTAAGTCCGGTATTATCGAAAAAGGTCAATTGCGTAAAGCATTTTTCGAGTTTTTACGCTAACCGCCGCTTATTTACCAGACTGATCCAATAAAGCGCTTCTATGTAATCCTTCTGCAAAGGCGGCTTATTATTTCCCGCAGCAAAAAAGACGGCTTATCATTTGAATTCAAATGATAAGCCGTCTTTTGGCTAAGTTTACTTCCATTGCACTTATATATCATCGCGAGAAGTATACTCATGGATGGATGCGATATTTTGGAAGCCGAAATCAAGGTCTCTTGTCATGTACTTGTTGAAAAAGCTAAGGTCAATTCCTGTCAATTGATGAAAGAAGGATAGTTCTACCTTCCAAGTGTCCTCTATCATCTGACCAATGTCCACAAGCCCTCTTGTCGAAACAAGATCAATAATGGCTTTGATCTTCTTTGGTTTCTGGATCGGAATGATTTTATCGAGCGGTTCCCTCTCTAAATACTTCTTTCGGTGCATGGCCGCATAAAAGTTCCGGTGAGCCTTGGGCTCCATAAATCCAAGTTGGGCGGCCCGATATCCCAAGACCTGCAACGAGGTTTTCCATTTCTTTTTTAAATCCAGGTAATCATCCGGATTCGTGATATGAGCAACATCCTTCATGTCAGATGCAAATTCGTCTTCCGGCAACAATAATGCTCCGGCAAAAAGATTCGCTTCATTTTCAATCATTTTATGCTCTTTACGGTCCAGGTTAGCGAACTCCAGACGATAATGAAGCAACAGATGCCCCAATTCATGGGCAATGTCGAAGTTTCTGCGGACAGCCGACCGTTTCATATTGCCTAATATGATATAAGCCCGATTATTCTGCGTCCAGAGGCTGTAGGCATCAATCTCCTCACCAATGGCCTTCTCAAACACAAACACTCCGCTTTTTTCGATCAGAAATATCAGATTATCATTTGTCGATTGTGCTAAATCAAGTCTTTCTCGCGCTAAACGGGCAACTTGATTGATTTGAACCACTCTGTCGTCGTCTGAATGCTTTAAGTAATCAATAACCTCATCCCTTAACTTGATGATTTTAAGGGTAGGGAGATTAACTTTGGCTGTAATATAGTTGATAAAAGCATCCAAGTATTCAACATGCTTCGCTTCTGCCTGTGTCTTCGAGATGACATTAAAGACTTTTGAACGATAAGCGATGTTCATTAAGTCGACACTAGCAGGCGTCAAATATCGAGCAAGCATGTCTTCTGTATAAAAGTATTTACTTTTAACGCTAAAAATTCGTTTCAACTCATTCACGATTTGCAATTTCGGTGATGTATAAGCATTCTCGTACTGCCAGACTGCTTGTTCTGTGACACCTAACTTTTCGGAGAGCTGTTTTCTCGAATATCCATGCATGATCCGTAAATTGGCCAGATTTTCACCAATGAACATGCCTGCATCCCCCTTAATTAACTAACACCATTCTGCCAGTCATGTTGTTGTTCATCTTCAAGTATCCCGATATCAAATGCAGCCGGGTCCATAATTTCTTCGTTCATTTCCGGTGCCACGACTTCACGATCGTCTTCCGTTAAGTCAGCTCCAGAGATAAAGTCTGAGAGATCTTCTACAAGATAAGCGATGTTATCAACCGGATTAGGCAAATAATGCTTGATTTCAGATATCTGGTAGGCCTCATCAAGGGCATATGTCAAAATATGAAATTCTGTATATGAAGATGCGAATTTCTTTAGTTCATCTTTCACCTGACTCTCAACAATCCAGAAGGAAAGTTGTTCGACCTGCTTAACTTCTGCTCCTTCTGTGGATAATTGCGGATTGGAAGAGAATTTCAAGTCTTTATTGATTTTTGAAAGATCATGAAGATAGGTACGATAAGGACCTTTCTTGCTGCTATCGTTTGGGAGCTTTGCTGCCGAAAAGGAATTCTCATTGAAATAAGCGGCGTTTTTGATAAGAAAAAGGATATTGGAGTCACCGTGTATGAATTGAAGATAATCCCACGTTAGTCCAGCTTTCGATTTCTTGTATGTGAAGCCGTAATTAACACAATCTTCCGCAAGCCTGCTTTCAATAAAATTCCCCTTCGTCCAGGCAAAAGCTGAACTGATTTTCATCTTTGATTTCCGATCTCTACGATGCTCAATATAATCGCGGTACCCGTCTACGATAGCATCAACAATCATCTTATTGTGTTCAGAATTGAATTTGTATTCTTCCATATCCATCACTCCGATTCACGATGATAAAGGCAGTTATATTCTAAACGAAACTGGAGGGTATGGAAATGATTTTTTTTGATTTTTTTAAAGTTTTAATGTATATCGCTATATAATTTTATAGTTTTAGTGCTTTACCTGATACTTCGCTTGCATTATTCTCGTTCCCGCTAATTATTATTCACTTCAGAATAGATGGGCTCAATGAACGATTGGCATAGGCTAAACGTATTAAAGGAAGAGGTGAAGGAACATGCTTACCATAAAACATTTTTCCAAAAGCTATAAGGGTGGTAAAAGGGCTGTAAATGACTTGAATTTAGTGGTCGAGCGGGGCGATATCTATGGCTTTATCGGACATAACGGTGCAGGAAAGACAACAACCATCCGGGCAGTAGTTGGTGTGCTTGATTTTGAAGAAGGGGATATTGAAATTGACGGTATCTCCATTAAGAAAGATCCCGTAGCTTGCAAGGCGAGTATTGCGTATATACCTGATAACCCGGATCTGTACGATCATCTTACCGGCATACAGTACTTGAATTTTATTGGCGATCTCTTTAGCGTATCCAAGGCGGACCGTGAGCTGCTCATCCAAAAATACAGCGATGCTTTTCAGATTACGGCTCATTTGGGTGATATGATCTCATCGTATTCTCATGGGATGAAGCAGAAACTTGCGATCATCTCTGCTCTCATTCATAAACCAAAGCTGTTAGTGTTAGACGAGCCCTTTGTTGGACTTGATCCAAAGGCTGCTCACATGCTGAAGACAATCATGGTAGATCTGTGCAGCCATGGCAGTGCCATCTTCTTCTCAACACATGTGCTCGATGTGGCCGAGAAGCTCTGTAATAAGATAGCGATTATCAAGGGGGGCCAATTGGTAGCCCATGGCAGGACTGAAGCAGTAAAGGGCGAGAATAGCCTGGAGGATGTATTCATGGAGCTGATAGACAATGATGAATAGTTGGAGATTAACGAAGCTGCAGTTGCTTTCTTCATTTGGCTTGAATAAGGCTCTCCATACGAAGGATGTTAAGGAAAGACGCAAATTGCTTCTACTAAGCATCGGTATTCTGGCGGGTATGCTCATGATAGCAGCGGCTTCATTTGGCTACAGCTTCGGAATGGCACTGGCTTTTGAACAAATGGGGCGGCTGGACCTGTTGCTTGCCATTATGATGGCTGTTACTTCTATTGTAGTGTTCTTTACTACGATCTATAAGGCAAGCGGTGTATTATTCAACTATAAGGACTACGATCTGGTGATGTCGCTGCCTATAAAGACGAGTCATGTTGTCGCAAGCCGTGTGCTCCAGCTCTATATATTGACTTTGTTTTTTACGGTGATGGTCATGCTGCCAGCCGGTATGGTATATGCCATAAAAGTAGCGCCCGGGGCGTTATTTTATCTGTTTTTTCTAATGACGCTCTTCTTTATTCCGTTACTGCCGATTATTGCCGCAACTATTATTGGCTCATTCATTAGCTGGTTCTCCTCCCGGTTTAGAGCGAGCCGGATGATAAGCCTTGCATTAACCTTCGCCGTAATTATTGCAATCATGGTCGGTTCATTTACTCTGAATGGGAACGGGCAGGTAGTAGCTGATATGGGGACTGGGCTGGCAGATATGATATTTAAGCTGTATCCCCTGACAGCCATGTATGTAGATGCGGTTTGCTCTTACCGGATAAGTGCATTGTTAGTATTTACTGCGATATCCGTACTTTCTTTTATAATATTTGCCACTGTGCTTGGTAGAAAATATAAAGCTATTCATACAGGTCTAATGACCAGTCATGCAAGCAGTAAATATAAAATGAAGCCGTTAGCCGTATCCTCTCCATTTCGCGCACTGTACAAGAAGGAGTTAGGCCGATATTTCAGTTCCTCTATTTATGTGCTGAATACAGGTATTGGCATGATTTTATTACTGGTGATGTCGGTTGCTTTATTGTTTGTCAGCCCGGAGAAGCTGGGGGAACTGATTGAAATTCCACAATTCTCACAATCTCTGGGTACGCTGGCTCCAATCCTGGTTTCCTTATTTGTAACTTTAAGCTGTACAACGTCAAGCTCCATTTCTCTTGAGGGTAAACAGTTATGGATACTAAAAAGCTCACCCGTGTCGAAACAAAGCATATTGCTCAGCAAAATTGCCGTAAATCTCACCATTACATTACCGGTCCTGGTTGTGAGTTGTGTGCTGCTTATGATTTCGCTGCGTACGGGGTGGACCGAAAGCTTATTATTGCTGGCTATCCCTTTGATCTATGCTTGTTATTCAGCGATGGTGGGCGTAATCGTTAATTTGAACTTACCTAATCTGGAGTGGACAAGCGAAGTTACGGTGGTAAAACAGAGTGCAGCCGTCATTGTGTCTATGTTCATAGGAATCCTAAGTCTGTTAGTTCCAGTTGGTACATTCCTTCTTCTGACTCATGTCAATGGCAATGTTATCTTGTTAGGTGCTGGAATGCTTATGGCAGCGATGTGTGTAGGAATGTATAGATATATTCAGACTAAAGGGGAGCAGTTGCTTCAGAAGCTTTGACGATACTCTGAGAAAAATTAAAGAAGCGGACCCTCTTTTCAGAGGCATCCGCTTCATAAACGATGCATTGCTATTAGATACTTATATGATAGCGTCAGTTATGGGGATTGTCAAATAATAAATTCTATTACTCTTTCACTTACGGCAATAGCCTTAAAAGATTCCACTAATTCAGGGGATTGGGTTAGTAGTAGTTCTTCAACCGATCGTAAAACTGATTTCATTTCATCAAGCTCGGCCTTTAACATATCTTGTTTACGTTCTAAATCCATAATTTCATTATGGTGATGTGCAGAGATTACATTGTAGAAGAATAACTGTTTTAATAAATGTTCATCTATCTTGTCTAAAATTATAGGATTGGTAACTTTGCCTAAACGGTTCATAATACGATTCTTGCTTATCCAACGTATTCCCCCTACTCCAATCCCTGTATCACTTGTTAGTCCAGTTGCATCGCTTTTTGGGATATCAATAACATCTCTTCTCCCTTTTCCATATGTCTTCGAGCTGCAAGGAGCAACTAGGACAGTATTGTAACTGTTCGCAATAACAATTGCTGGATGTTCATATGAGGCTTCATAGCCGAAATTCATAGCCCCTAATTCAATGAAGACAATCTCACCTCGTTCATATTTTGCTTTCTGGTCTTTTCCATGATCATCTATCCATCTTTCTACGTGAACCAGCCATTGAGCCATAGAGTAGGCATCCGCTTCTTGTAACTTGTCCATCAGATTCCAGATTGTTTTTTTGTAAGAATCTGCAACAGGTGAAACCTTTAATCCCTTTATTATCTTCTTGCTATTACCTAGCTGTTCTACTTCACGTTTAACCTTGCGTTTATCTACAAGAAACAAATAACTTCACCGACCCCTACCAGATTTAAACCATTAAGGTAATTTTCTCCCATTATACCAAATAAATCATCCTATCCAATTCCTCCCTTCAGAATCATTTCCAAGCAGGTTAAATATTTCGATAGATTTAGCCACATATTCGGCATAATTGTGAACAATGATCCTGCAACCGGTATAGATAATGATATCCCAGACATTTTTCCTCCTAACAAATAATTCGGACAACAAACGCTTATAATAGAATAATCACTAAGACAATATATGGGAGTAGGAGAAAGCGCAATGTATACAATAGGTCAGATCGCTAACATCATGGGAATTTCCAAGGATAAGTTAAGGTACTATGAAGAAAAAGAGATTGTGACCCCAATACAGGATGATGAGAATAACTATAGACAGTATGGTTATAAGGATATAGATAATGTATTAGCAATAGAGTTCTATAGATCATTGGATTTGGAATTTAAGACCATTCAGAAGCTGTGCAAGGAAAGTGATACAAAAGATATTAAAGGTATTTTAGATGAAAAACACAATGAAATCATTCAACATATAACCAGACTAAATAATATAGCAAGTAGAATTGAGAAAGCTAAAAACGATTGTAGGAATATTGAAAAACACCTAAATAAATATTCAATTAGACCCATGCCACCTATAAAAGTATTAGGACAAATATCAGATTTTAGAGCATATGAGGAATTTGATGTTATACATAATAATAGAAATCAATTAGCTGAGGAGCCAATTACCAAAAGCTTAAAACGCCATATTATTTTTAATGAAGAGGGAATACAATCCAATATAATGCTGGTTACAAAAGATACAGAGGTTGACAACGCTGTAGGGGAAAGGGATATTCTACACTATGAAAAATGTCTATATACGATTGTCGAAGATGGATTACAGTATGAGAATGTGATGGAAGATAGTTTTATTAAGGGTATGCAATGGGTCGATGCCAATAACTATAAACATAAAGGCATAGTAATTATAGGGATGTTATTATTAGGCTACCACGAAGGAATATTAAAGTCATATTTAGAAGTGTATGTCCCGATTGAATAAGGTTATTTAACTAATGTATTGACCTTGGGACGGCCCCATAGTTTAGATTGTAGAGGAATTAAGCTATAGGGGGAACAGGATATGAATAACGAAACCGATCTCAGAAGCATATGGAAGCTCATAATTCTTCACTTAATTCCAGGAATGGCGTTAGGTCTGCTTTACTTATTTTTATTAAAAGTAGAAGTTTTAGCTGAATATCCCAAGCTCATCACACTAGGCATAGCAGGTTTTTTTTCAATAGTGCCTATCGAGCTGGGATATTTATTTTATGCCGCCAAAAAGGAAACGGGCAAGTTCAATATCCTTAAGATACTGGGACTAAAAAGTAAGCTGAAGATTAAAGAATATATAGTTTACACTCTCTTACTGCTTACAGTGGCCGGAATACTTATGAAGGTGTTAGCTCCCTTATCAAATTACATATTAAGTACTGTATTTAGCTGGCTTCCAGGGGATTACAATTATGTCCAGGACATGAGCCAATTCAGTAACAAGCTTATCTTAATTGCAATAATAGTCAGCTTCATCTTTTTTACGCTCATTGGCCCCATAACTGAGGAACTCTATTTTCGGGGATTTTTACTGGCACGTATGAAATGGATGGGGAAATACAGCGTACTAATAAATCTTGTATTATTTGCTGTTTATCATTTCTGGTCACCTTGGCTGATTATATCGAGAATTGTGGCATTTTTCCCACTGTTTTATTTTGTACACAAAAAAGATTCAATGAAATTAGGGATATTTGTACATTGCTTAGCCAACTTTACAGATGTAGTAGCTTTAATAATGTTACTTTAAAATCTCGCAGACCCCTGCGCCGGATTTCAATCATCTTGGCGCTCAAGGTGAAGCCGGGGAGGCACTTAAGAATGCATTTACATCTTTAGCGATCTCCTTATATTGCGTCCAATGCAGATAATGGTGACCTTTGAATGTGATGAGCTGATGGCTGTGTACATTCTTGAGCTGCTCCTCATAGAAGGTGATATTGGATCTGCCGTCTTTATTTACCTTATCCGTCTCAGTCGTAAAAATCATCACAGGCAGATTGGGCGGAAAGGTCAGCGCCTTTGTTGTGCTGATGTTATTCTTCAGTTCTCTGGATTCACTCACTACGTTTGTATTGTAAGCTTTCCAGGCTGTAATCATTTTGGTCAGCTTTTTATTCTCGTCAGAATACGTGCCTTCATCCGCTATCGGTAAAACATCTGACGGAGCTATATAGGTTGCAAGTCTCGCCAGACCACTGGGTGCAATTAAGCGCATATATACAGGCAACTCCGGGACAGATTCATTGAAATAATCCACTGCCTGCGGCAGGGTGATGTCAATTCCGGCAATCGCCTGGATTTCATCAGGATATTTATGGGCGTAATACATACTGTAGATACCGGATACAGAGTGAGGCAAAAGCGTGTATGGGCCTTGGATGTTCGCTTGTTGCAATGCGCTGCGCAGCTCCTCGACCATGTTGTCCACCGTTCGTTCTTCATTGGTCAGATCACTCCAGCCGTACCCGAAGGGCTCTACGACTACCACTTTATTTTGTTTGGCCAGCTCATTAAGCAACGGCTCAAAATCCAGCACAGGCGCGGCTGTCCCCAGTCCGGGTAACATTACAATGGTGTTGCCCTTCGTCCCCTTCGTGTACACATGCATCTTCTTGCCCTTCACTTCAACATACTGGCCCCATGCCGGATATTGCTTATGCTCATACCTTGTTATTACACCATTACCCGACACGATTACAAGCAGAATTGCGCCTATAAAAAGCAGGACGTTCCTGATTATTCGCGTGAATTTGAACTTTCTCTTCGGTCTCATTGAAAACATTGCCCCTCTAACAAATGATGGTGAATGAAGATGCTTCATCTCATACACTTCTCATTCATTGTAGGGACCTTAGGTTAAAATCCGTGGCGGTCGCTGTTTAAATTTTGTTTAAAACTTAATACAGCGCCCGCCACAAATAAAAGGTGGCATAGGCCTCCCAGCCGCGCCAGGGCTGTGCCAGTTGCACAAGCTCTGCCGGGGTAGGCTTTCTGTCCATGCCGGTCAGGAATTTGACCGCATTTTGCAGCCCCACATCTCCTACCGGGAATGCTGTGGTGTCGTCCAGACAGCGCATCCGAACATACTGCGAGGTCCACGGGCCTACGCCGCGAATCTCCAGCAGCCGCTGCTCGGCAGCTTCCGGCGATGGTTTCGCCAGCAGCTCTTCGCGGCTTAAGCCGCCGCTTGCGATCAGCGCAGCCACTTCCAGCACGGTCCGCGCTTTGCTGCGGGTCAGTTGCAGGGCAAACAGCTCCTCAAGCTCCACCTCCGCGAACACCTCCGGTGCCGGAAATTCATAGTAGGTTTGTCCTCCCCACTCCAGCGATTTCCCGTATGCAGCGGTCAGTTGGTGCTTCAGCCTGTAGGCAAACGCCAAATTGACCTGCTGGCCCAGAATGGCCCAGCATAACGCTTCGAATAAATCCGGAATGCCGACGATTCGCAGGCCCCTATGCTGCTGGGCTAAAGGCTGCAGCAGCGGATCGGCTTCCGCCACCCGGTAGAACGGCGCAAGGTCCCGGCCGAGATCGAACCATTCCATAATATAACGGGCCAGCCGCTCCTGCGCTTCGGGGCCAGGAGCAGTTCCATGCAGCAGTGTTACCTGAAGTTTGCTCTCCTCCGGGACAGTCAGCCGGATAAGAACCGGCATGTTATCCAGGATGAAATACCGGGTCACTCCCTGCTGATCAGTCCGGTACAGGCATTCCAGCGGCGAGCGGTTCAAGTATTCCAGACATACGTCGAAATCGAACAATGCCGGCAGCGGCAGTTCAAAAAGCAAATCGTTCATGCCCCGCCGCCCCCACATGTGTAATGCCCTCCAGCGTCAGCAGCTCCTGCTTCAGCGTCAGTCCGCCCCGGTAGCCGGTCAATGTGCCGTTCGCACCGATGACCCGGTGGCAGGGTAAAATAACCGGCAGCGGATTCTGCCCGTTGGCTGTTCCTACCGCGCGCATCGCCTGCGGTCTGCCGATTCTTCCGGCCAGCTCCCGGTAGGTAATCACCTCACCATGCGGGATGGAGGCCAGTCCCTTCCAGACCGCCTGCTGAAACGGTGTTCCCCAGACATCCAGAGGAACGCCCTCGAAGCTGACCGGAATTCCCGCGAAGTAACGATCAAGCTCCGAGATAATGCCAAGCTGCGCGAACACGGCTTGATCCTCCTGATACCGGTGCAGTGGAGCATAAGTTCTCAGCCATGCCCCCTCAGGCAGCTTCTCTTCGTTCCCAAAAGACAGGCGGATTAAGCCCTTGTCACTGGCCCACAGAGTCCAATCTCTATTCCCCAAATGCATATTATGACGATAAATCGTGATTTCACTCATTAGAAGTCCCTCCTTGGATTTGGCTGCGGTACTCAGTTGGCGAGACGCCGGTCTTCCGTGTGAACCATGCGGCAAAATGGGACGGCCCGCGAAAGCTAACCGCCTGGCCCACCTCAGCAACCGCAAGCTCCGTGTCCGCCAGCAGCGCGCAGGCCTTCTCCACCCGCAATTGATCCAGCCTCTCAGCAGGCGAGCGGCCCGTGACCCGTTTATAGGTCCGCTGCAAATGGAACGGGCTCACCTTCAGCAGCCCGGCCAGTAACTGCAGCGTCATCTTTTGCCCAAACCGCTCTGCCAGCAGCTCATCCGCCTGGGCGGCCAGCACCGCATCCGGCCGCAATACGCCGCCTTCCTCGGGCTTGCATCTTTTGCAGGGCCGGAAGCCGGCGGCTACCGCCTTCTCCAGCGAGTCATAGAACACAACATTGCCCGCCTTCGGTGTTCGCGCCCGGCAGGAAGGGCGGCACACAATATGAGTCGTGAGCACCGCAGTATAATACACGCCGTCATAGGTCGGCTCACGCCGCACAACCGAGTCATAGATACGCTCGAATAATATCTGGTCCACAGTCAATCACCTCATACCGCCAGTATAAACGATTCGTCTCGCCTTATGCAGCCCTGTGAAATAGGAGAGCAAGATTACGACAGCGCTAGTCCTCTTACAGCATCCCGGGAACAAATCGAACAAGCGGGCTTCAACAACGGTATTTCTGCCGTTGTTTGTGAGCAAATCGACTAGGCGCAATTCGAGAACGGCATTTCTGCCGTTGTTTCTACGCAAATCGACCAAGTGCACTTCAGCAACAGCATTTTTGCTTTTGTTTCCAAGCAAACCGGACAAGCGGGCTTCAACAACGGCATTTCTGCCGTTGTTTGTGAGCAAATCGACTAGGCGCAATTCGAGAACGGCATCAATTCTAAATTTGCGGCTCAGGACGGAGCCTTTGTGGTTCGGGGAGGGAGGGTTTCGTCGTATTCATCCTCCTGATTCTTACGGACCGGAAAGCATTTATTTTACCGAAAGGGGTACATTTAGCCGAGCTGACGGACCCAAAAGCGCTTATTGCCTCTTCGGCAGGTATATTTGGGGTGAATGTCCGCCCATAAAGTCTCTGGAGTCCGTTCACTAACGGAATAATGACTTCCAGTAGAAATAAGAGCTGTCCGGTCCGTTGCAAACGGGCAGACTCTTCCAATCAGGAGATGATTTCTGTTCGCGGGGCCTGATACGCCTGGAAACGTGATCTCCACGCCCTGATCCATTCGGCGGAGTATCGTTCGAACTCCAGCATGTAGAGTCTGACAACCTGCCAGGCAGAAATTATGCCTTCCTACACAACAAGAAAAAGACCCGCCAGACAACACCATCTCTGGCGTTTGGAGGGTCAAAGCATTAGTGAGAACAAATAAATGAAATGCATATTTGTAGTTGTTATGCGAATATTATATCGCGGCCTTCTGATCTGCAAGCTCCGAGGTGCCACCCTCCACCGGCGGATTTTTCTTCTTCATGTAATCGGAATAGTAGGCCGTAATGATCGGTACGAGAATAGAGGTCACAATAACGGATGCAGCTACGAGTGCGGTTGCGGACTGTGCAGCGGGAAGGAATTCCGGCTTCATGTTGGCTACTAGCATCGGGTTGGCTACAGCGGCTCCGGCAGTACTGGAAGCGGCAAGTCCGGCAGTCCCGTTGCCGCGGCCAATGTACTTGTCGGCCAGAATCAGCGGCACGCCTGTAATAATGATTACAACGATACCGAGCAGTATGCCAAGCAGGCCGGTATCCACGATTACGCCAAGATCAATCGAACTGCCCAGCGCAAACCCGAAGAACGGTATCAGCGTCTGTGTAGCTTTTCCGAAATAGGCGCGAAGATCATGGTCCAGGTTGCCCAGCAGGAAGCCGATCAGGAAGGGCAGCACAGCGCCGACGAACAGATGCGGTTCGAACACGGCTGCCCCGGTGCTGCCGAGAATCAGCATAGTAACGAGCGGGCCGGACTCCAGCGACATCAACACGAATGCGCCGGATTCCTCTTTAGAGCCGTATTGCTGCATTATGGAAGCGTACAAGCCCCCGTTGGTCATATCCATCGCAGAAATGATGGCCAGCACAGACAATCCGGCGAAGAATCCGCTTTGCACACCGCCCTCCGGGAGGAACTGAATCGCAATCATGGCGACAACCCAGGCGACGGCGATTTTGGTCAATACCAATGTGCCGGACTTGCGCAGTACAGTTCCCGTTGCTCTAACGTCAATGGCTGCGCCCATGCAGAAGAACCAGACCGCCAGAATCGGCACCGTCCCTGTCATCAGGCCTTTGGTGAAGCCGCCGAAATATTCGCCTGCATCCGGGAAAGCCGTATGAATAATGGCTCCAAGGAACAGCGGCACCAGCATCATACCGCCGGGAATCTTGTCTAATGTCTGTTTGATTTTCATTTGATTGATCATACCCTTCTTCATAATTTCTTTTATAAAAATTGCATATTTTGATTATTTTTCCTCAAAAGGACGCAGCAAATCAGCCCCGCGGGTCTGCCCCTCACCACAGCCTACAGCCCTGTGAACGGTTTGCCCCGAGGAAATTCGCTTGACTACGCTTTCATGTTACTTGCGGCTCAATCCAAGCTCCGGAATCATTTTGGCGAATACATCATCGCTTTCCTTCAGTTGTCTGGAAAAGGTCTTACCATCGGTAACCAACAGCCCAAGCCCGTTACTTCTCATATACTCGCGAAATGCTTTGTCTTCAGTCCCTTTGATAAAAGCTCCGGCGAGCACTTCCGCAATCGCGTCCGGTGTATCCTTGGGTACGGCAAGTCCTCTCCATGTGCTGGTGAAATTCACGTGTATTCCGGTTTGCTCCTCCAGCGTAGGGACGCCCGGCAGCGCTTCAGAGCGCTTGCCGGCATTAACCGCCAGGGTGCGCAGCTTTCCTTCATCCACATACTTTTTCACTTCGGCGGGGCTTACTGGCACCGCATCCACAAAACCGTCCATCAGAGCGGAGACGGCGGGTCCTGCACCTTCAAAGGGAATATGCGCGAACTTCACACCTGCTTCCCGTTCGAGCGTTGCGGCAGCCAAGTGCCAAATGCTTCCCGTTCCTGCGTTTCCCATTTTGACTTCACCTGGATGCGCTTTCGCAAAGTCGAGAAATTCATTTACGGTTCGCCACGGCGCTCCCTGCCTAACGGTAATGGCGGAAGGATCAAAATTCGTTTGAGCGATGGGTTTGAACTTCTCATAGGTAATCGGCAGCAAGCCCAGATGCGGGAGTATGGTCAGCTCGGCCGGGAGAAAAATCACCGTATATCCGTCGCCCTTGGCATTCGCACCCTCCATCAGACCGACGGAACCTCCACCGCCTGTGCGGTTGACGACGATAATCGGCTGTCCCAGCACCTTCTCTGTCGCTTTGGCGAGCGCCCTCGCGGTTGTATCGGTTCCTCCGCCTGCCGCATACGGCACAAGCAATGTGATCGGCTTTTTGGGGAAATCAGCGCTTTCATTCTTGCTGCCGCGATCACCGGTCATGCGGCTTCCAAGCAGAAGGAGGATCACCGCCGCCAGCAGCGATGCCGCTCCGATTGCTATTTTTGTTCTCCGTTTCAAAAGCATCCCTCTTCTCTTAAATCACGATCATCGGGCCTCAGGCTGACATACTGAATTCTGCCGTTCGCCCGCTGCTTCACCCCCGAATTCCTTGAGCATCAGCCATGAGATTGTATAGCTGTGAAAGATTTCTCAAGTAGAACTGTATCGCATTCGGGGGGCTGCATACAATCATATAATCTTATTCTGAATCGTCAGAAACGCCGGAATGGCGCGCTTTTGGCCGATCTGCATACTCGCTGGAATATTTGCTGCTCTCCCGGAACTTGCCCGGTGTGGTCGATTTGATTTTACGGAAGGCCCGGATGAAGCTGTTCTCATTCTGATAGCCCACTTGAAGGGCAATATCGGCGATTCTCAGGCTGCTGTCCTGCAGAAGCTCACAGGCTTTATCAATTCTCAGATTGGTCAGATAGTCGTAGACGGTGGTTCCGGTCTCCTCTTTAAAGATCGTGCTGACCGAGGATACCCCCAGATTGACATGGGCAGCAATATCCTGAAGGCCGATATTCTCCTGCAAGTGGCTCTCCATATAACGGATCAGATTCTGCACCAGCAGATATTCTTTGGACTGCCTGTGGGCACCCAGCTCATTTGCCATATGAACCACAATGCTGCACAGCATGTCTTCTATCTCGTCAAAATCCATTGTCGTAACCTGATGCCACGTATAATCCGCAAGCTCGGCGGGAAGCGGGTAGCCTCCGGCTGCGGCAATATTCATCATTTCCTCCAGCAGATCATTGATGGCGCGGAATACTTTTTGCGGCTGGATGCCTTTTTTGCGGGTATCGGCTGAACCTCTGCGCACCCACTGGAGTCCGGTCCCGGCATCCGAGGAGTTCAGCGCATGCAGCACCTCCAGCCGCCAGGCATCATCCGCCGCTCCGCCGCCTTCCGTATATTTGCTCTTCACTTCCGCGTAGGCATGAACCTGGCCATAACCCTCATATAGACGACAGGACAAAGCCTGCATGGATTCATTATAGGAACGGGCCACCTGCGTGATGCCGGCAGCCTCACCGCCGATCCCGATGGACACGGACAGTTTCAGCACTTCCTGCAGGATACCCACCAATTTGACACCCTCCTCGCGCAGTTGCCGTTCGTCCTTATCCTTGGCCTGAAGCAGCACGGCGAGACTGTCCTTGTGCGGGGCGGTGGTTACAGCTCTCCATGATGGCTCGAAAACCTCCAGCACAATGTTGTTCATCGCGTATTTGAGCAGCATCTGATCCTCTTCCACATAAGCTGCTGCCCACTGCGAATGGCGGTCGATGGATATAATCAGCAGCTCGGAGGGGCCTTCCTGCCAATCCGTGAAGTAATGCTCCCATTTCGTCCGCATTTCCTGTGTACCCATGCTCCGGCTAATCAGATCATTCACATACTTGGAGCGCAGTTCAGGCAGACTCCACTCCGCGACCAGCGACTTGCTCTGGAAATCGCCGACCAGCTTGCCGATTACCGGCTCCAGATCATACAGATTGCCATGAATGGCCGCCGCTTCATCGGGAGCGAGCAGCTTATTGATCCGTTTCAAAGGCCGGAAGGCTGCGAAATTGTAGTAATAAATCGCCGAGCAGCCTACTGCGATGGAAATCAGTGACAGCATAATCATCATATTGCGCGCAGTTGTCACATTTTTGAGGAGCTGCTCCATCGGAACCAGCGAAACCAGCCGCCAGCCCGTCACATTGGAAAAGGCCTGATTCGCCATATACGCCTTGCCCTCAATCTTCACATGCGCAAAAGGGCTTACATCCATCTCCTTCAGCAGCTTGTTCATTTCCGCAAGCGGAAACGGCAGGTTCAGCTTCGGATAGATCAGCTCGCCTTCCAGATTGTACACAAATTGATAGCTTGATAAATGGCTGTACATTTTGGAGAACAGCATATCGTAATCCAGATCAATCAGCACCGCTCCTGTAACCTCGCCGTTGCGGACAATCGGACGGGCTAATGACAGCAGCTCCGTCCCGCTGAGCTGGGGATCGGTGCCGGTATAGACTCTTCTTTTGATCAGCAGAGGCTTGTCCTTAATCTCCTCAACCCATGCGGTCCAGGCATGCTCCGGCGCTTCCTCCCAGATGGCCTTGTAGCCGTAGCCGCTCGACAGAACGGAATGATCCTTGAATTTGATGACGCTGATGGTATGAATGTCCGGGCCGGTAGCTAACGTTTTCAGATAGTCCTGCGGCTGACTGGCAATACCCGCATTATCCCTGGAGGCTCCGTCGATATATTTCAGAACGGCCGGGTGAAAAGACAAATCCACCGCCTTATTGTCCGACTCCCGGAATGCCCGGTTCGTAACATCCAGATTGATCTGCAGCAGCTCAATATTCGGTGTGTTCAGCTCGGTATCCAGCGCATGCCGGTACTCCCTGTAGGAGAACAGGCCGATCAGTATAATCAGCAGCGATACACTGACGGTCAGCATCAGAATCAGCCGGTTTTGTTTGTTGGTAAGCAAATATTTCAACTTGAATCGCAGCATTGGCGTTGCTTCATCCTTCCATGGTGCTCTTGCTTTTAGTGCCTGAACGGATACTACAGTAGCATGATTTCTCTATACTTCAATATGGGGCATATCATACCCTTTAAGATTTTAAAGATTTACAGTCAGAAACATGATCAATGCTATAATGAAGGGAACAGGTTCAAACGCTTCAAAAAGAACATTGTGTACAGGAGACCAGCTAAAATGCAATCAAAACTTATGATTAGCGATGCTGAATGGGAACAGCTCATTACGGATGTGGCTTATTATTTCGACGATTTAACCCTCAAGCGGGGATTTCAATATTATAAGCAAAGTCGTGTAAAATCTCTGCGGCTCATCTCTTCCCGGCGAGTTATGGCGCTTGTCGAGGGCAGGGAGGATTATGCCGTCAGCCTTGAGCTGGACAGCTTGACGGAAAGTCATTGCGATTGCCCGGTGCAGGGACCTTGCAAGCATATGGCCGCGGTGCTGATGAATGTTGCCGAGTCGCAGGAGCGGTCCGTGAATTTGCTGGCTAACGCCAAGGCGGTTACGAGCCGGAAAAAGGCTGCGGCCCTGGAAGCTTCCTCGGCTGCCGGCGTCTCCGGCAGCCGCCGGGAGCAGGCGCAGAAGCTTGCCGATCTCATTCCCGGGGCAACCGTGGAGCAGTGGCGCGAATATATGGCGCTGCTCACCGCTCCGCTGGCCCAGACTGTGCGCAATCCGCAATATGCCGACCGGGCGCTCGCCGCCATTGCGCAGGCCAAGGCACCGCTCTCCCCTGCCGCTGAGCTGCTGTTTCAGCTCCATAGCCATCTATTTATTCTGGACAGCCTAATTAAGCCTGGCAACCCCCATACCACAGGAGCCCTCTCCTCTGCGGGCTATTCAATCGGATATTACACAGCTATTGCCGTCTCTGAGCTTCAGGAGGCGATCACACGCCTTATGAAGCGCAGTCTGCCGCTGGCTTCAGCGCCGGAGGAGTGGCCGCGCCTCAAGGATACACTGGCCCATGTGCGGCTGGAGATGCTGACAGAATCCCGCGACCGTATGCGGGAACAGCCTTATTATTCTTTCTGTTATACCCTGCTCTGGAGTAACTGGATTGCCCCTCACCTGAGCAACACGGAGCTGTATATGGAAGAGCTGGAGCAGCTCCGGGAGACCGGAAGCGAGCTTGGTGCTGCCGTTAGCCGCCCGGCTCTGCAGCTTGCGGAGAGCCGGATCTATTTCTATCTGAACGACGACAATGCCGCCCTGGAGCGGCTTGCCGCCGCCGCCGAGCGGCCGGGCCTCCAGCCGGACGAGCTGATAAGCTTCCTGGCGGCGCTCGCTGAAGCCGGACACTGGGAACGGCTTGGAGTCTGGCTTGAGGCAGTTGGTCCCTTGCTAAATAGCCGTTTATATAACCTGAAGGGCTATGCCGGGTACTGGGAAGAGGTTATCCGCCGCGTGCCGGAGCTTGAACCAAGGATGTGGGACACGCTGGCCGGCATGCTGCCCATCTCGCGGGAGATTTACGACGAGAAGCTGCTCGCTTACGGCAAGTGGCAGGAATGGATGGACTACCAGCTAACCTCTGGCAAAGAACCTGCCGATTTCCGGGTCAGCGATTTGAAGCCGCTGGAGAAGAATGCGCCGGAGCTGCTGCTGCCGTTCTACCATCAGGCCGCCGAGCGGTTCGTGCTGGAGAAGAACCGGCACAGCTACAAATCCGCCGTGAAATTGCTTAAGCGCCTGGCGAAGCTGTACAAGAAGATGAAACGCGAGGAGCGGTGGGAGCAGTTCCTGGATGCCTTCACCACCCGGCACAGCCGGCTTCGCGCGCTTCAGGAGGAGCTGCGGAAAGGAAACTTGATCCCATGAGTATGCATACACGTAATATTAACGTTCAGTTGCTCCTGAGCCAATATGGCGATGCTCTGATCTATGGCATTAATGAGCGGGATGATTATGTCTCCGGCGTGCAGCTCAAGCAACTGCTGTTCGCCTGGCATGAGGAGTCCTTCTATGGAACGGAATTGACCACAGAGAACGCCGATGGCGTGGAGCTTGTCATCCTGCCTGCCGACCAGGTGATCCCCTTCTTCGGGGACCTCCGTGTTCTCCGGCACATCGAATGGAACTGGAAGGGCAATGCCACGCTCCTGATCCCCCTGGCCCCGATTCTCGCCGGACTGCTGGAAGAGAAGCAATATGTCCCAAGCTTCCCGGCTTATCGAGAAGGCAAGCTGCAATGGGAGTGGGATGACCCGGCGTTCCGGCTCGCTGCGGGTGACAGCCCGGACGCTGCGGAAGCGCTGCGGGGACTGGAGGAACGCCCCGCTCTCGCGGAGGGGCTGCACGCCGCCTTCTCGGCGGCGGTCTTCCAGCGCTATTACGGCACGGAAGCCGAGGCCGGAGACCTGCGCAGCGAATTTCCGCTGCTGTTCAGCGGCGGCGGCGCTTCGGCAGCCGGGATGGACGCGGACACCTGGCTGATGTCCATCGGCTGGAAGGCGGACAGCGCGCCGTTCCGCCCCGCGCTGCAGTTGCAGGAGCCGGACGAGGACTCGTCCTTCTGGCGGCTGCAACTGCTGCTCCAGGACAAGCGCGATGAATCCGCGCTTGTTCCGCTGCGGCTCTCGGACGACGGAGAGCCGCATGGCCGCTGGCCCGCACCGTGGACGGAGCACGTCCACGAGCGGGCCAGCGGGTGGCTGTCCCGGCTGCGGGACAGCCTGCCCGAAGAGCACATCGGCCGCGGGCGCGATGTGCTTGGGGAACCGCTGAGCGGCGAGGCCGCGTGGCGGTTCCTGACGGTTACCAGCCGGCGCCTCCTGGAGGCCGGCTGGCAGGTGCTGCTGCCGGCGTGGTGGGAGGCCGCCAGCCGCCGGAAACCGCGCCTGCGCGCCAAGATCAGCTCCGGCGAGGGGGGCCGAGGCCGGTCGCTGTTTGGCCTGGATGCGCTGGTCGATTTCGACTGGCGCATCTCCATCGGCGACGCCGACCTCTCGGAGGCGGAGTTCGCCGAGCTGGTCGCGCGCGGCGAGCGGCTCGTGAAGTTCCGGGGCCAGTGGATACCGCTGGACCCCGCCCTCCTGGCCCAGATCCAGCGGGCCATGCAAGGCATGGACAAGTCGCAGGGCTTGTCCTTCCAGGACGTGCTGCAACTGCATCTGCTCGGCAGCGGGGACGATGCCGCCGAAGAAGCCGCAGCGGAGCAGGCGGAGGAGAATGCTGCGCGTGTACGGCTCGAGATCGAGCTGAACGCGCATCTGGTTACGCTGATCGGCCAGCTTGGACAGCGTGACCGTTGGCCGCAGCCTGCCGTGCCTGCGGGACTGCAGGCCGAGCTTAGAAGCTACCAGCAGGAGGGCTTCGCCTGGCTTGCCTTCCTGCGGCGCTTCGGCCTCGGGGCGGTGCTTGCCGATGACATGGGCCTCGGCAAAACCGTGCAGCTCATCGCCTATCTGCTCCACTTGAAGGAGCAGCAAGCGGCTGCCGAAGCCGATCCTTCTGCGGGAAGGCTGCGCCAGACCGACCCGCCGGGATGGCCGTCGCTGATCATCTGCCCGACCTCCGTGCTTGGCAACTGGCAGAAGGAGCTGCAGCGGTTCGCTCCTTCCCTGAAGGTAATGCTGCATTATGGCAGCAGACGGCTGGATGCCGGATACTTCTACGGAGCCGCTTCACAGGCCGATGTCGTCCTTACCTCCTACGCTACGGCGGCGCTCGATCAGGAGCTGCTGAAGCAGTTCACCTGGGCGGCAGTCTGCCTTGATGAAGCGCAGAACATCAAAAACGCCGGGACCAAGCAGTCCTCGGCGGTGCGCAGCTTCCCGGCGCTGCACCGGATTGCCCTGACAGGGACGCCGATTGAGAACCGGCTGTCGGAGCTGTGGTCTATTTATGATTTTATTACACCGGGATACCTGGGCAGTGCCAAAGCCTTTCAGGACCGGTTCGCAAATGCGATAGAGAAGGAGCGGGACGCGAAGCGGACTGCCGACCTTCAGCGGATGGTCAAGCCGTTCATGCTGCGCCGCAAGAAGAAGGACCCGGCCATTCAGCTCGACCTGCCCGACAAGAATGAGAGCAAAACCTATGTAAATCTGACGGCTGAGCAAGCGGCCCTGTATGACCAGAACGTAAATAGTCTGCTGGAGCGGATGCAGAAGCTGGAGGGCATTGAGCGCAAGGGAGCTATTCTGGCCGCCTTGACCAGTCTCAAGCAGCTCTGCGATCATCCGGTGCTGCTGACGAAGGACGCCCTGCCGGAGCCGGATGCCAAGGGGCAAATAGATACCGCAGCCTTAATCGAGCGTTCGGCAAAGCTTGAGCGGCTGCTCGCCATGGTACGGGAGCTGCGCGAGGAGAATGAGCGCTGCCTGATCTTCACGCAATATGTCGGCATGGGCAGGATGCTCCAGACGGTGCTGTCGCAGGAGCTGCAGGAGCCGGTGCTGTACCTGAACGGCAGCACGCCCAAAAGCGCGCGCGACCGCATGATTGAGCAGTTCCAGACGCCTCCGCTGCCGGAGGGCGAATCTCCGGTTGCTTCCGGTCAACCGCCGGCCGATCAGCCGAATGTGTTCATCCTTTCACTGAAAGCAGGCGGAGTCGGGCTGAACCTGACCGCTGCCAACCATGTCTTCCATTTCGACCGCTGGTGGAATCCGGCCGTCGAGAATCAGGCCACGGACCGCGCTTACCGCATGGGCCAGACCCGGGATGTGCAGGTGCATAAGTTCATCTCGCTCGGCACCTTGGAGGAAAAGATTGACGAGATGCTGGAGAGCAAGCAGCAGCTTAGCGATGATGTCATCTCCAGCTCCGAGAGCTGGATTACGGAGCTGTCCACCGATGCGCTGAAGGATATGTTCACCCTGCGGCGGGAGTGGGTCGGCTGATAATGCCTGCGGCTGTCTGCTGGCTGGCACGATTTACTTGTACAGTGTCTTCTGACATGACAGAAGACGCTGTGCAATCATCGTCTTCCTTAATTGGAGCATGTTGCCAGCCGGTAGCGAATGTGCTAAACTGGGCTTAACTTTTTTAGAACGGAGGGTTGCGTGTGATAGACTATATCCGGATTCGTACTTTACGCGGCTAAGCTAATTTTATAGCGCTAAAGCTCTGCCCTGTGCAGAGGACTCAGGATAGGTCTATCTATTTTCAAGGCAACCCATAGCTATAACCAAACGCCAGACGGACAGATGGCTCCGTCGGCGTTCGCCTTTCGGAACCTGCATTTCCAAGCCCAAGTGACACACCACCGCGAAGTGCGGATGGGATAGCCTGCTATTCTGCTATTCCGTCTTTGCCGCAAATGGTTCTTTGTCTCATGGCCGCTATGGAAGCGGAAGGTGGCATAAGGTGTGTGCCCCCACAACCTATTCTGTTGTCCTCTATTGATACTGTTAGCACAGGCAGATGGCCTGTGCTTTTTTTCGTTCAAATTGAATAACGGAGGTTGAATAAATATATGGAACCTGTACAGCAAAGAGCAGTGATCGTCGGTGTTCAACTGCAGAATGGTAATAATTTCTCGTATTCGATGGAGGAGCTGCGCAACCTGGCTGCTGCCTGCGACCTTCAGGTTGTAGGCGAGCTAAGCCAGAAATCCAGCCGGATTAACCCGTCGCATTATATCGGGACAGGCAAAATCCAGGAGCTGGCGATGCTGATGGAGTCTGCTGACGCTACGGTTATTATTTTTAATGATGAGCTATCCCCTTCCCAGATCCGCAATCTGGAGGCATCCCTTGACCGCCAGGTTATTGACCGGACGATTCTGATCCTGAATATTTTTGCCGAGCGGGCCAAAACCAAGGAAGCGCAGCTTCAGGTAGAGGTCGCCCAGCTTCAATACATGCTTCCCCGCTTGGCCGGGATGCGAGAGTCTCTCGGCAGACAAGGCGGCGGAGCGGGACTGAAGAACCGTGGTGCCGGTGAAACCAAGCTGGAGCTGGACCGCCGCCGCATTGAGGAGCGCATCACGGCACTGCAACTGGAATTGCAGAACCAGGTAGCCAGACGCCAAATTCAGCGCAAGCAGCGGCACAAAAATGAGGTGCCCGTTGTCTGTCTCGTCGGCTACACCAATACCGGCAAGTCCAGCTTAATGAATACACTGGTGGAAACCTACCATCCCGGATCGGACAAAGGGGTATTCGCGAAGGATATGCTGTTCGCCACACTGGAGACCTCCGTGCGCAGCATTGAGCTGCCGGATCACAAAACCTTCCTGTTAACCGACACCGTCGGCTTCGTCAGCCAATTGCCCCATCATCTGGTCAAAGCCTTCCGCTCTACGCTGGAAGAGGTGACAGAGGCCGATCTGCTGATTCACGTCGCCGATATTTCCGATCCGCAGGTGAAGCAGCACATGGCCGTCACGGAAGAAACCCTGAAGGCGCTGGGCGCCGATGGAATTCCAACCTTTTATGCCTATAACAAAGCCGATCTGACGGAGCTGCCGTACCCGGTAGTGGAGGAGAACTCTGTCACCCTCTCCGCCAAGCACAAAATCGGCGTTGCCGAGCTGGTCGGGCTAATTCGCAAGCATGTCTTCAATGATTATATCCAGTGCGAAATTCTGGTTCCGTTCGAGCGCGGCAGTGTGGTCTCCTACTTCAATGAGCACGCCGATGTGCAGTCGGTCAGCTACGAAGAGCAGGGCACACGCCTCAAGCTGGAATGCCGGATTGCCGATTACGAGCGGTTTAAGGACGATTTTATTGAAATGCCGCAGTAGATGCATCTCGCAAATAGCAGGTTAAGCAGACAAAGACTCCGCAGCAGCACTTATTTAGCTAATGCGGAGTCCCCTTCTTTTTATTTCAATTTGTATGTCTATAGGTTCACCTTTATATAACCATTTGGATGTCCAGGGGAGGAAATTAAGAATGAAATATCTCACTAAAGAATGGTATGAGGAAATGCAGATAACAAGCTTTTTGCTATTCCCTGAAACAAAAAAGGATTGGGAAGAAAATATCGCTTGGCATATATCCGAAGGTTTAAACTTTGAAGAACTACGTAGAGTGGAATTAGAGTACAGAAAAAATGACTTACTGAAATTTCTCCCAGAGCCCTTTCATCCCTATATTCATGACGGAACTTTAAATTCACAGTTTCCTTCTGAAGAACTTAGAACAATGGCCGAGCAATGGCAAAATGAATACGATAAGCGAATGAGCATTATTCGAGATGAATACAGCCGCTATTATTTATCAATAAAAGACTCACTCTCAGAGAATGTTGTTCAATTTTATCAGAAGTCATTACACGATGCGAAAGTCATTTCTGTTGAGACACCTTCTGAGGATATTTTCATTATGACCTTGGATTGTAGTGGAGGCTATCATTATCACACCAATGTCCAAATTACATTTACCGGAGTGAAGAATCTACAACCACCAGACTTAAATGTAGGCAGTTATTGGCTTTATGATGAAATTTACCTCACAGAAGCTGGATTCGAACTTCACGTTTTATTTGATAGTCCTTTAATGGAGTTCACTATCGCGGCAGATAACGTTATAATCGAGATTTCTTCATAATAATATTGTTGAACTAACCAGACACAACAATAGAAGGCAGGAACACTCCTGCCCTTCTTTCCGTGCTTCTGCAAACCTTAACGGACCATTCCCTGTAAGCTCTACTCACCCGGACCAGGACGCAACCAAAGCGAAAAAGCCTCCGCCTCCTCCCCGCTGCCGCTTACCCGCAGCTTACCGTTATCTGTCAGCTCAAGCTGTGGACCAGATTCATCAGGTAACTGCTGAATATCCAGTGAAAATACCATTGCCGCTTGCTGCAATGCCGTAAAATCAATTCTTTTCCTCGGCCCGGAATAGAGTATCAGCTCCACCAGGAGGAAATCCGCAGTCTTTTGAACCTCCCATGTCCAGTTGCGCTGTGCCCCTGAATGTCCTGTAAACGCCGCGAACCATGTAGTGAGCATACACTCGACCTCTCCGATTCGGATCAGCGCCCCCTCCGCCGTAGAATCCGCAGCGATTCCCTCCAGATGGCCGCCAATTTCCAGCCGCAGCCGTAAATCTTCAGCTTCGATGGCGCCCCCGGTGGGGTCCAGATTGGGGTGGGTATCCCCGCCATTCGTGATAAAATCAATGCCAAACAGCAAATGCCCCTGATCCTGCTTCGCTTTGAAGCGGGCCGAGCAGAAATCATAACCGTCATGCAGACAGCGAAGCTGAATATAGGCCGGCAAGCCGTTGTTATCTACGTATGCCAGCAGCGGTCTCCTCTGATTCCATAAATCGCTGGTTGTAAAAGATCCGACACTTACCTGCGGCGTCATAAAAGTAACCGCCCATTTGCCGCTCCCATCAGCCTCATTCCCTTCATAGCGCTGTCTGATTTCCTTTGTCCCCGGAACTGTGAAGGTATCCAGATAGGCCTTAGGACATTCGAAGCCGCTTCGATACCATTCTTCTTCATATGGAAGCTCCTCCCACTTATAAAACTTCACCCGCCCCTTAGTCGCCAGTTGCAAAAAAGCTTTGCTCTGATCATTGAGCAGCGTCTGATAACAACGGGAATGCGGCCCGGACCACTGCGCAGTAGCAGGATGATAATACCCGGCAACCGTTCTCCAGGTCAGATTAATCAGCTCGTTGCTTAACGCCCTAACCCTGTCGTCTACCGTTGCAGCACGCAGCTTGGACAGCTCCAGGATGGCAATGTACGTGTAGACCGGGCTGTTGTATTCCTGAAAAGCCCCGCGTTGCATCGTGTAATCGTACAGCTTTTGCAACCGTTCCAGACCGTAGTCCGCATAATCTCCCCGCCCCAATTGTTCACCGGCGATCCTTGTGACGAACGCTCCCAGAATGGCAATATTGGTGTAGTCCGGCCCCACATTCCGCTTGATAATCGCTTCGCAGGCATAGCTGATGGAGTGGATGACCTCCTGCCGTAGCGTCTCCGGGAACCGCTGGCTGTGGCGCGTCAGGCCCTGAACCAGCCGGCTGCCGCAGAAATCGGCCCAATTCCAGTCCGGCGGCGACATTTGCGCAAGCGGTTCTTCGTAGAACCAGGACCAGATGCCGAAGGTATCATGGCTGCGGTCCGTATCCTGAAGCGAAACCACTTGCCCGATAATGTCAAGAGCCCGCTGCTCATATGGGGGAAGCTCCGTATCCAGCAGCCCGAGCGCATACGACAGCGAATCCCGGGTGGAATGAATGAACTCTGCCTCCCGCAGCGTGGTATGATAGCCCGGGCTGCTGAACGGCGAGCGCAGCATGCGGACCTCCGGGTCATAGCGGGACTCCAGCGTATGCATTTTACGGATCAGCAGCCGCCGTTCGTCGATAGGTTCTTCATGCTTACTGGCTGTTTCCTCCCCGCCCGGTATTTCATGGGCATTGCTCCCCTCTGCGGTTTTCTTCACGATGATCTTCCTTTCCAATAAGGAGTTCAAAGCACACTTTTTATGTGAAACACGTATCCGATAAGTGTATTTTCTGCAGCTAAGAGGAGGTGATATCCTGTTTTTTTAGCGATAAATGTATTCTGTGCAGTTAAAATTGGTAGATTGCCTTCAATTACCGAATTGCAGACTATTTAAGTGTACAGAGTGCAATTACGTCAGCATAAGCGCGAAAATAGGACTTTTTAGTTGTATCAAATACAGCTAGCGCTTGGGCGCGAGCCTAGAAGAAGGATGGCCCGCCGTTCAACTGCGGCTCCACTCTACAGTTGGCTGTCTTTCAAATCCAGCTACAGTGCCTGTGTCAAAAGCTGCATCACCAGCCCCTGCCCGTATAGTGTCGGGTAGACGGCAATTTCATTGTAAGCCTCTGCCGAAGGCATAACCGGAGTGCCGCCGGATACCCCGCTTACTTCACCGTCCGCGGCAATGAGCGGCAGGATGGCCTTGACGGTCAGCTCTGCATTGTCCAGATAAGAAGGCTCCAGCATGCCGCACTTTACGCCCTTGATGAAGCCGCAGGCAATCCCTGCACTGCCCGAAGTCTCCTGCACAAAATCAGGTCTGTCCAGTACCGTATGCCACAGTCCGTTTGCCGCCTGATTGGACTGTAAACCCGCCGCAAGCGATGCATACCGGCTGTACAGCTCGTCAGGAACTTCAGTCACACCTTGAAGCTCCGTCACAATCTGCGGAACCGCCAAGGTGATCCAGGCATTGGCACGCGCCCAGCGGACCGCCGACATATGGTTCCCCTCGCGGCTGTTCCAGCCGTGGAAGAGCAACCCCGTTGCCGGGTCCTGCAGCAGCCGCAGGTGAAGCAAGGTCTGCTCCAGTGCCGCATCCGCCAAGCGTGCCTCTCTGGTCAATCCGGCCAGCCGCGCCAGGAACAGCCCTGCCATATATACCGTATCCGCCCATACCTGCTCCGGGAAGTCCACATTTTCGGTGACGGTATGCTCAAGTGCCCCTTCCCGCGTTTTGGGGGCAGCGCTTAGCATCCAATCTGCGGTAGACACGGCCTTTTGCAGCAACCACCGGTCTCCTGTCAGGCGATACAGCTCAGGGAAAAGGGCGAACGGAGCCAGGGAATTGATCACTTTTACCCCTTCGGCCTTGTGTTTGTTCCGGTTCACCCATCGCAGCAGATAATCAACTACCTTCCCCTGCCCGGAGACTGCGCCATATTCCAGCAAAGAAATCAAGCCAACCCCCGGGACCCAATCCCAGTGGCCGATATCCATCCCCCAATTCCCCTGATGCCGCTGCGCAATCATATATTGGAATAGCAGGTCCAGCCTTTCCTCCAGCATCCGCCTAGTGTTCACCATGCCGATGCCCCCTCGTACCAGAATAATCCCCCTGCGGGTCCGCCTTTACCGGAGACACTCCCTGAAAAGGAGCCTCGCCGAACAGCGCTTTGACCGTAAGCTCCACCGTCTCTTCATGCAGCGAATAAGCATTGACCAGCGCATCGAGGAAGGGCATATCCTGGAGTAAATACGGCGTGGCAAAAGAAACCCCGATCGGCCTGATCGTCTCCGCCTGCTGCATCGCCCAGATGGCTTTGGCCGCCTCGCCCACCGGACGGGCCGTGTTCATCATGCCGTGCAGAGGCAGGAAAAATGGCGCAAAAGTCGCATCCCACCGCATCCCCGACAGCTCCCATTTCCGCAGCGTATTCAGCGGCTCAAATTCATCCAGAATATCCACCTCCAGCCCTCTCGCCCGCAAAAGATCAACAAAAACATTCATCCGCTCATATTTGCGTCCTTCCGTCACCTTGTTCAGCAGAATGACCAGCACCCGGCGGGTCGTCTGCGGATTCAGAGGCAACAGCTCCCCCCGGTTGCGGACAAGCGTGATGCAGCGTTCTGCGAGAGTCCGGCTCAGTCTCCTTGCTTGCGTATCGAGCTTCAGCGGCAATTTGTCGTTCAGCAGCGGAACAGCCTGCGGGTCGCGTCCTTCATCATCTATACCGTGCAGACCAAGTCTGACCTTCAGCTCCAAAATACGGCGGACACTGGCATCAAGCCGTTTCATTCGCACCGTGCCCTCTGCGATTGCTTTCTCCATGATCTCGAAATACTCCACACCCGGCCAGAGCAGCACATCCGTACCGCAGTTGAAGCAGTCCAGCATTCTTTTCTCATAATCGCCCCACACCAGAAATCCGCCCATATCCAGCGCATCCGACAGCACCACCCCCTGGAAGCCCATCCGCTCCCGCAGCAGTTCCGTTGTTATGCGCTCCGATACCGTTGCCGGTACGGGATTTCTCCCCTGCACATCCCCCTCTATCCAAGGAAGGGCAATATGCCCGGTCATATACGACAGTACGCCCTGGTCAATCATCTGCCGGGACACCTGTCCGTAAGTGGCGAACCATTCCTCCTCCGACAAGCTATTCACCGTTGTAACGATATGCTGATCCCGGTAATCCACCCCATCCCCCGGAAAATGCTTCGCACAAGCCGCAAGGCCATGCTCCTGCATTCCCCGCACCACCGCACCTGCCAGGCGTGCCGCCCGCTGGGCATCATCCCCCAGGCAGCGCGTAGTGATCACGGGATTCATCCAATTCAGCAAAAGATCCGTCCCCGGCGCCAGCGCCCAGGTGAACCCCGCCGCACGGCCTTCGAGCGCTGTAAATTTGCCATATTCGTAAGCCAGCGCCTCATCATCGGCAGCGGCTAGCGCGAGCAGCGGCGGAAAAGCAGTCAAGCTTTTAACCGCAGACCCCGCACCGAATTCCAAATCCCCGGAGAACAAGAGCGGATACTTGCTGAGCTTCTGGAGCAGCCGCGTCCAGTCCCGGTATTCCTCCGCTTTGCCCGCAGCCTTCTGGATCACTTCCCCGCCGATAAAAAAGCTGCCCACCGGATATTTCTGCATATACACTTCAAGCGCCGCTTCATCATTCCCCTTGAACGGAAGCCTGCCCGCATGCTCCTGCATCGTTTGCCCAATCTTCTCCCTCAGGCTCATGGATGCAAGCGTGCGCTCCACCCAGTCCTGCTCTTCCCTCGTAAGTGGCCTCCGCATGGACACAATTCCTCCCGATAGTTGTTTCTAAGCACAGTGTAACGAAAACTCCGGCTGCTCTAAATAAAGGCAGCTATAATGAAAGTTTGAAATTCTATAAAATTTCGATCCCCCTAAATCCCCCTTAGCCAAGGGGGACCCCAAGGGCCCCGGCCCTCTGGACACCCGGATGGCTGGCGTGGGCGGAGGGTTGGGCGCTCCCGGGCTGCTGTGTGCGGAGAGCGCTTCACCCCTGCGGGGCCGCTTTGGCTGTAGTCTGCCTGCCACAAAAGCAAGGGTACGCTATGCTGCCCCTAACCTTACATATGCGAAGGCACGCCTTGGCTGCTCCCCTGCATCTCATACTGCAAGGGCAAGCCACGCTGCCCCCAAACCTCACACATGCAAAGGCACGCCTTGGCTGCTCCCCTGCATCTCATACTGCAAGGGCAAGCCACGCTGCCCCCAACTGCATAGTCGCCCGATACGGCTAGGCATAATCGAGTTGACATCTAAATCTATTGCAGAATGTGCAGCGGATTTTCTATTTTCCTGCCCTAAATATCAATCTACTGTATTTCATGCAGCAGATTTTCCGGAAACGGGCCTTTGGACGTCTCTCGGCTGCATTCCGCTGTAGAAAGTACAATCAAAACGAATTCCGCAGTGTTTGAATCAAATTCTGTTGCAGGAAATACAGTAGAATGGAGGAGCGCCCGCAATGAAGGGCGCTCACTCCCATGATTATCCCCCCACCCGCCGTACCCCATAACAGACAGCGGGCGGGGGCAGAACTCATCGGCTGATATGCGCCGCAATCCCAGCTCAGAACAAGCTAATCCCCAGCATCTCGCTAAGCTTATTGTTCTCCTTGTTCATTTCCGGATACCTCCAGATGTCATTCACGAAGAAGCTGATCGTGAAATTGCCGGTGGTCGGAACCGTCCACTTGGGCGTGCCCTGGGCGCTGCTGTTGGCCGTCAGCGTAATCTCTTCTCCGGGCTGGATGACCATGTTGTTCGTGTCCGACCAGGAGACGACTCCGCCATTGACGGAGAAGGCGCCGCCGGTGATTTGTCCAAGTCCGGTCGAGGTATTCAGGGGCGTTGGGCGCACTCCGATATTTTTTACCTTGGCCCAGAAGATCAAGGAATCCCCCAATTGCGGAGTGCTGTGGGCGGATGGAGTGCCGTCGCTGTTCACGATGTTCCAGCCGATATCCGTCACAATCATGTCTGCCATTGGAGCGGGAAGGGTCGGCTCATAGCCCTCAAATTCAAAGCCGTGTACCATAACCAGACCGTTAGTAGCTCTGAGCTCAATCCGGTGCAGCCCGTATGCAAGGCCGGTCAGCTCGTAGACGATTCTGTTCTCACCCTCAAGACCCGCCTGAGGAATAACCACAGTCTCCTTATATTGCCCATCGACGTAGACTTCCGCACTGCCCATATTACTCTTAATATCCGATCTCCAGCGGACCCCGATTCCGGTAAAATTGAACATAGCCGTGGCATCCGGCGCATATGTTACATGAGAAACTCCGTTGGGCGCTGTTGTGAAGCCGGTATAGTCGATATAAGCATGGTCATGCTCTGCGGTATACCAGGCCGATACAGGCACATACGCCCCTTCTACCAGCTTGAAGTAATCAATATTCGCACCGTTCCCGCCAGAGGTGAAGGTGATCATGTTATAGCCCGGCTGGAGCGTGATGCCATACTGTCTCGCGGTAATATTAGCATTCCAGCTTCCGGTGGTGGGCAGGCTCACCGTAGATTGCTTTTGCCCGTTGACAAGGATATTCTTCTTCGAGTCCTGATTGGAAGCGTATGCAATAGTTAAAGTGTAGCTTCCGCCATGCTCCGAATAGAACCCCTGTATGGTCAGACCTCCGCCATGCGTCTGCTCTACAACCTTTCCGCCGGAGGCGCTGCTGTTGTTGCTGATTTTTAGCGGTGAAGCAAAGGCTGTGGCTTCCGCCTCAAATTTGGTCGGGTCTCCTGCGGCGTGCTGCGTAATCGGCATAGGCAGTGTAGTCGCTGATACCGCAGAGGTCAAAGGCGACACATTGCCGAAATCATCCACAGCCTGAACGGTGTAGCTGTATGCCGTTTCAGGAGCCACGGTATAGTCATTATAAAAGTTAATCCGTCCCGGAACCGTCATGATCGGCGTCGCCCCGCCATCCCGGTACACATTGTAGCTGACCACCCTGTCATTGTCGGTTGAAGCGCCCCACGTCAGCTTGATTTGCTCATGGCTTACTGTCGCCGCCACAGGACTTGTTGGAACAGTAGGTGCTACTGTCTCCAGCTTATCCAGAATATACTGGATGGTCTCACCCACTCCCAGAGTAACTGTCAGTGTAAGATCCGGTGTCGCTGTAAGCTGGACATTCGAGTGCGCGGCAGCGTAGGTATCGCCTGGACCGAAGACCTCTCCGGCATACGGGCCGCTGTCCGGCATCGTCACCCGCACCTGCATTGTCACCGGCTGCGTTTCGAAATTTACGAAATTCAGCAATATTTTATCTGAAGAAGCCCCTATCGTTGAGGTTCCCAGCGCCGAGGTGTCTACTGCGCGGAAATAAGCTTTTTTCCCGTTCAGGGCAGATGGATTTAGAACCTCGTAGCTGAGTGGACGGCCATGCGTTGCATATGCGGCGGCCAGCCTGCGGAACGTCTTCAGCCGCGTCTCGCCCTGCTCGTTGCTGTTCGCAGGAACCGCCACCGTATCCTCGAACGGGTGGGTGTTCCAGTTGATGCCGGAAGCGAATAGCCCGAACTCTGTCCCGTCATTGAAGAAAGCCGCATGCTGCATAATATGGTCCACATAGCCGATATCCCCGCGCAGCTCCCGGTCAAAAGCAGAAGCGAATCTATACGCATACGTGCCGTATTTCGTATTGTCGGAATGGTTGTCGTTGCTGCCGGTCTCGCTCATTGCCATCTTTTTGCCGAAGCCTTCGTCCGCTCCGCCGTACACCCGCAGATTCTCATACAGGCTGCCGCCCGGCAGCGGCTGTACGCCTGTTCCGCCATAGCTGTGTCCGTTCGTCACATCTGAAAGCGCTTCAATTTCTTCGCGCTGTGCGGCATCCCGCTCCCAACCGTCGGGGATTCCGTTGTACGGCCAATAGGCCCAGCCGGGCGCCACAATTTTCAGATAAGATTGGCTATTCGTCTGCCGCTCCTCATCCATCAGCTCATGAATCGCCAATATAGATTTCTGGGACCATCCGAACAATCCCGGCTCGTTGCCCGATTCCGCATACTGGTACAAGTCACCGAATTTGCTGACGAATGCGGCATAGTTGCTTCTGAGAGCGGCACTGACCGTTCCGTTCAACAGATCGGCATTGCTCTTCCAGTTGCCTCCGATAATATTCATCATCGGTTCCAGATTCAGGTCACGCAGCGTAGCCAGATAGTTCCGCCCTTGCGGGTCCCAGCCCGCGCTTGTATCCGACCAGAAGGAGGTCCGCATCCAGTTGCCGCTGTAGGCAATCCCCATCCATTTGATCATGGGCGCAAGATGGCGGATCGCGTTCTCGTCATATTTGAAGGTGGAGGCGGCAAGGGTCGTTCCCAGATGGACGTATCGTCCATGTATCGGCTCCTCTGCCTGATGATTCAGGGCCTCCAGCTTGAAGTAATCCCACTCGAACCATAGATACTGGTCGCCGTCATAGCCGGGAGACTCCGGGTCAGCGTACAAGCCGCGGTCAACTACGAGTTGAAGCTCATTTTCGCCAACATGGAGCTGTTCTTTGGGAATAAACAGCCTATAGGTTTGTCTCCATGTACGCTCCAGGGTGACCTCCCCGTTATTCAGGCCGGTAATTTGAAGCAGTCCGCTTATGAGACCGTTGGTGAACACAGCAAGCTGGGGAATGGCGGTGCTGGCATCAATGACCTTGATGCTGAATTCCGCCCCATACTGTGGAACCGCTTCCAAATCAAATGAAAGATAAACGCTTCCGTTCACGCTCGCCTTCATGCCTTTGGAGACTGTATTCCAGCTCTCAGAGGGCAGCGGCAGGGCCAGGTCGCTGTACACATTATTGAACACTGTAAATTCCGCAGAGCTGTTATCCGGCTCACCCACCTGCCATAACAAGCCTGCCGGTTCATAGACAGTAGTTGTTACCGATGGCGATGGCGTTTCTCCGTAGACCAGGCTGGAGACCTGCTCCGGCGCTACAGCGGAAGGTGCAATTTCCTGCTTAACGGCTGCTGCAGCCGGGGGATCAGCCGATACAATACGTTCAGTCGGCATGAGACAAGACATCACTACTAGTACTAGGATAAGCAGCACACTTGTACTTTTTTGAATTCGCACATTAACACCCTCTTCTATTAAGAATAGAAACAGGGCCCCCAATTGCTAATTCGGCGAATGGGAATACCCGACATCCAGGCAGCGGCCATTGCAGGTTGAACTTAAGGAGGCAGGAGGCGGCTATCTATGCGGATATCGGGTCTGCTAATACTTTAATTACTTACTTGGCGGCCAAAAATGCATCCATTTGCGACTGAATTTCGCTTATCACAGCATCCAGTCCAGCGGCCTTCAGCTTGCTGTTCATTTCCTTCAGGATCGGTTCAGGGTCCTTCTCCCCGGAGTACAGGGTATTCTTATATTGCTTCGTAATGTTGATCAGCGCTCCAATCTGCGACTGCACCTTCGTTGAATCGAAGACAAATCCGATGACCGGCGACACTTTAGAATTTTTGTTCCAGTCGGTGTAGAGCTGCACCCGTTTCGGGTCTTCGTCCTTGTTCAGATAGTTCAGCAGCACATTTCCGATCATCCAAGAGGATACGGAGTTGTAGCCGCTGTCCGGGATGAACTCCACCGTGTTATCACCCACTTTCTTATAGTGTTTGCCTTCAATACCAAAGGTGAGCAGGTTATACAGGACCGGATCGGTGTGGATCAGGTTCATGAACATCATAGCCCGCTCGGGGTTTTTGGAGGTTCTGGAGATGGCGAGCATCGAGCCTTGCAGGCTTTTGGTGCTTACCTGTACGGGCAGCAGGGTCTTAATGATCATCGGCTTCTCGGCGAGACGGGTCCAGTCATTGGTCGAGGTTGGATTCATATTGCCGTAGGTGAACCAGGCTTTGCCGCTTTTTACGGCGTCCTTCAGTTCTGTTTTGTCGGTAGCCCCGTTCTTGTTGATATAACCCGCTTTGTACCATTCCCGGATTAGCTTCAGCCGTGCCAGAATTTCAGGAGTATCATATTCGTTAAAAACCTTCATCGTCTTGTAATCGAGCAGTGTCGGAATTTCGTTGCTGCCGTCGAGGTCTTCACTGTCCGGGTACACCGTGAACCAGTTCAGGCTGTCCGTGTGATTCATGAACAGCGGCGTGACCGCCGGCTCCTTCTCCTTAATCGTCTTCAGCATCGGCTCAATGTCCTCAAGCTTCTGGATGCTGTTCACATCGAACCCATACTTATCGACAATCGCCTTGTCAAAAGCAAAGCCTACCGACTGGCCCAGCTCTTTTTCCGTTGGAACCGCATACAAATGTCCGTTGACGGTGGCAGCCTGAAGATAAGCCGGATTAATCTGGGCTTTGGTCTCCTTGGCATAGGTATCCAGCAGCTCTTCAAGCGGCAGGTACGCGCCTTTGGCGGCATTGGTCATGAAGTTCCAGGTATAGACCATATCGAACACTTCGCCGGACTGGATCATCAGGTTCACTTTGTCTGCCGGTTTATCCCAGCTCAGTTGATTGATTTTAATGGTGGCATTGATCTTATCCTTCAGATAGTCGTTGATCGCCTGCTCGACGGAAGCCACATCCTTATCCGGCCCGCCGGGCAGATACAGCGACAGCTCCACCGGTTCCAGCTTGTTCGTTGCTTCCGTGGCTGTGGCCTTATCCGAAGCGGCTGGAGCAGTGGTGCTTTCTGCCTTTGTACCGGTAGGTGCAGCCTCCTTGCTGTTATTTCCGCCGCACCCGCTCAGCGATAGTCCAGTCAGTAATACAAGCGACAGCAGCAGACCCGTACCTCTTTTACCTGCCATAGTCTATTTCCTCCCCTTGATGGTCAATATATGCTAATCGGAATTCCGAGGTTAGCCTTTAATGGAGCCGAGCGTCAAGCCTTTGATAAAATACCGCTGAAAAAAAGGATATGCCAGCACTATCGGACCAATGCCGATCAGCGCCATCGCCATGCGGATGGTCTCACCCGGCAGTTTGGCCAGCTCGGTGGCCGAGCCTTGAATCAAAGCCCCGTTGCGGCTCAGGTAATCCGCCTGGGAGATCATTTTATACATCAGGTACTGCAAGGAATAGAGGTCCGTATCCGTAACAAAAATCATGCTGTTGAACCAGTCATTCCAGTAATGCAGCGTATTGAACAAGCCAATTGTGGCGAACACCGGCAGGGACAGCGGGAACACAATCCGGAAGAACGTCCGCAGTTCCCCTGCGCCGTCAATCTTGGCGGCTTCAATCAGCGCGGGCGGCACACTCATCTGGAAATAGGTTTTCATAATCAGCACATTGAACGGAGACAGCAGCATCGGAACGATTAGCGCCCAGATTGAGTTTTTCAGATCAAGCACCTGAGTGTAGACCATGTACCACGGAACCAGCCCGCCGCCGAACAGCATCGTGAAGAAAATCAGGAAAGCGAAGAAGCCCTTGTACCTGAAATCAGCCCGCGAGATCGGATACGCATAGAGAGAAGAGATAAATACGCTGAGCAGTGTGCCGGTGACGGTTACGAAGATGGACACGCCGTAGGCTTTTGCAATCACGGTATAATCCTTAAAGATATAGGCATATGCCTCCAAGCTGAACTTCTGCGGGAAAAATTGATATCCGTTCAGCACAATGGAATCGTAGTCGGTAATCGAGATCATGAACACCAGCACAATCGGCAGCAGACAGCTTATCGCCAGGATAATAAAAATAATATGGAGTATAATGTTGGCCGGCCTGGATATTTCGTTGTTGGTCACTGGTTCCATCCTCCTTCTAAATTGCCACTCCAAAGGTGTTGCCGTAACTGCGGTGAATGTTTGGACTTCCGGCCGCTGTTATGTTTGGATTTCTCTGATTCGAGACCGCTGCTTGCGGTAGAAATCCAAACATAAAGGCGGACGCTACCGCTCCTACAGTTCCAAACTTCACCTCCGTTACTCGCACCTTTAATCCGTTTTTAGAATACCGCCTGGTCCTTATCAACCTTGCGCACGATCCAGTTCGAGCCGAGGACAAGGAAGAAGCCGACGATGGATTGGTATAAGCCGGCTGCGGCGGACATGCCCAGGTTGCCCATGTTGATCAGCGCGTTATAGACGTAGGTGTCAATGACAAGCGTGGTCGGATAGAGCGCCCCGGAGTTCAGCGTAGTCTGGTAGAACAGCCCGAAGTCGGAGCGAAAAATACCGCCGATAGCGAGAATAGTCGTGATGATAATGACCGGACGGATGAGCGGAACCGTAATGTGCAGAATCTGCTGCCACTTGCTGGCCCCGTCGATCAGAGCCGCCTCATAGTACTCACTGTCGATGCCGATAATCGCTGCCAGATAGATCACGCAGCCGTACCCTACCCCTTTCCAGAGGTTAATCAGCGGCAGAATGAACGGCCAATATTTCGGCTCCGAATACCAGTTCAGCTCATTCAGCCCGAACATCGCCAGGACGCCTTTATTAATGAAACCGTATTCAACATTCAGAAAAGCGAACACCAGGTAGCTCACCACCACCATCGACAGAAAATACGGGAAAAACATGATGCTCTGATAAAATTTTGCCGCCAGCTTATTCTTCAGCTCATTCAGGGCAATCGCGACGGAGACGGCAATCACCAGATTGAGGATAATGAACACGAAATTGTACAGCACCGTATTGCGGGTGATGATCCAGGCATCCGACGTAGCGAACAGAAATTTGAAGTTATCCAGCCCCACCCACGGGCTTCCCAGAATTCCGTCCACATAGTTAATATTCTTGAAAGCAATGATGATCCCGAACATCGGCAAATAGTTGTTAATGAGCAGGAAAATAACCCCCGGCAGCAGCATAAGCAGCAGTACCTTGTGTTTCAGCAAATGCCTGAGCATGGACCGTTTCTTCGCGCCCGTCCGCACCTGCGCGTTCTGCCCGGTACTCAGCAAGCCTCTTTTCTCATGAGTGATCATCCCTTACGCCTCCCGATCCTTCAGCAGTCTCTCTCTTTCCTGTCTTAAGTGTAGCCGGAGAACGGCGCAGGCTGAATAAGGCCATCTATAATAAAAGTTCGATAATCTATAGAGTTTGGAGAGCCCAGTGAGCTGGGGGTGTGTATGGGTTCAAATGAAAAAGGAGCTGCGGTCATGCTTGAGGCATGCGCATACTCCTTTTGTTATATTTTGGTACCACTAATCGACGAAATTGGAACAAGCAGCCATAGCTGCTGGGAAATGAAGTGGAAAAAAAGTACCACTAATCCGAAGGATTTTCTGCTTCAGCGGCCTTTAGTGGGAAAAAGTATCACTAATTTGCCGAAATTCCTTCATACGCAGTGAATTTGCCCAAATAGGTGGACAAATTCCCACTAACCCTTGCTGGGGGACGGTTCTCCGCAGAATAAGGTTGCTTTTTCCACCTAATTTTTGCCTCATCTGACATCCGGCTTCCGCCTTTCCAACCTTCCGACTTCCGACCCTTCGGACTCTCCCCCTCCCACCTCTTCACTTCCAGCCTCCCCTGAACGATCTACCATCACTCTGCACACAGATCAGCCCGGCTCTCTCTAGCCCCAGGTCTCTGCTCTCCGGCCCCACTTCTCGCCAGCCCCAGCCTGACCCGATCCCTCCTGCTCCTCTCCCCGAACCTTCACCGGCGCTCCAGACTCTGCCCCTGCAAGGGCCTCCTCGGATCAAACCCCGGGTAAATATACTCCTCACGTTTAAAAGAATACCCGGTCGCCGCAATGTCCAGCATCTGGTTGAGCCGGTCACTTTCCGCGCGCAGGCCTGCGCCCACGCTGATCCCGCCGGAAAGGATCTGCAGATAGAGCTGCATCCGGGAGCGGTCGCCGGAGTCACGCGGCTCTACGGAGACGGTGTTGGGATCGTATTGGTCCATAATCTGCGGAGAGAGCGGATAGATAGACTCTGCGGCGGTGGGATGGAATTCCTTGAAGCGGCCCAGCCCCGGAACCTGGCTCGCAAGCCCGGTGATGCCGTCCACCACCGGCAGCGCCAAGGCCTGCCGGAATAGAATAGTCAGGAATGCCTCAGACTGCAGGAATTTCCATACCTTCACTGCCGCCTCGCGGTCCGGGGCGCTGCTGTTCACCGCCAGCGGCGAGTGCGGAATCATCATCAGCGCGCCGGCTCCCTTCTCGGAAGCTACCCTTACCGGCGGCAACGCCACCCCCCAATCATCCTTAGGCATATATTCCTGCAACTTCACATAATCTTTGCTGGTTGCATACATCATGCCGATATTCCCATCAGCGAACTGCCTGAGGGCGCTGTTCCGCTTAAGCAGCGTTTCTCCGGGATACAGGCTGCCCTCTTTCTTCATATCCAGCATCAGCCTTAGCCACGGCTCATACACACTCAGGTCATACCTTCCAGTCCGGTAATTGTAGAGATATGCCCCGCTGTAGGTGCCCGACATCTCCAGACCAGTCTGCAGACTGTCCTGACTGTCTCCCGCGGGAAGTGCGAACCCGTATTTGTTCACGCCAACTCCGGCCCGGCTGATCTTGCCCGCAGCCTGCTTCACCTCGGCAAAGGTAACAGGCGGCCGCTCCGGGTCCAGACCAGCAGTACGGAATAACTGCTTGTTGTAGATTAGGCGCACAGTTTCGATACTTGAGGGGATGAAATAAAGCCCTCCCTTGAACAGGGGACTATGAGCGTAGTCTCTGGCCCACTGCGGAAATCTGGACAGATATTCGGGAGTCAGATCGCTGTAGAGATTGGCAAGATACCCCTTGTTCACATACGTAGCCAGCCAACTGTTATCCACGCTGAACACATCCGGTCCTTGGCCGGAGGTCATCAGCATATTGAGCGTATCATCGTAGGCATCTGCCTGGATATTCATCATTACGATTTCAATATGGTCAGGATTATTCAGGTTATACTGCCGGATCGCGTTCTTCACTTCCAGATTGTCCGTCCAGTCATACAGCGCAATCCGCACCTGAACTGAAGGTGCAGCCTTGGGTACAGGCTCAGCATTAAATTCCACCAGCAGCGGGCGGTCATAGGCTAGCCAATAGATTACAAGTCCGCACAGAGACAGGCCAATTATGTACAGCAGCAGCCGTTTCATCCTTCACCTCCCGCGTTGACAGCATGAACTAACGCACCTTACAATGAATACCATCTATTGCTGGATATTTTCCAATAATACTTGCTAAATGGCAAGCGAAAAATATCCGCAGAGCTAAAGGGGGTTCAGATGAAGAAATGGTTTGATACGCTGTCCAGAACCCTCTTCCTGTACAATTTCAGTATCCGCAGCCGCCTGATCCTCTACTTCCTGTTCCTTGTCCTTCTCCCGACTACAATCATCTCCATTACGGTATATAACAAATCCACGGACATTATCACCCGAAACGTCAATACATCCATCGAAAATAACCTAAACCTGATGCAGGACAATCTGGCCCAGCGGTTTGCCGCAGCGGATAATTCCATGATCGCCTTATATCTCAATACCGAATTTGCCGATCTCATCTCCTCCAACCGCCCTACGGACAGTACAGGAATCATTAATGAGCTGGCCGCGCTGAACAAACTCCTGGAGAACTTCCCCGGGAGCGGAACACCCGGAAGCAGCTTCGTACCTATGCTCTATATGCTGAACCGCCCGGAATATACGCAATATAATTTCTCCAGACGGGTCTTCAATCTGGATCTTATTTCACTCAAGCCGTGGTATCTCAGCATTCCGCCCAGGTCCGATTTCACGGTGGTTGGACTCAGCTCGCTGGACTCGAAGTTCACGCTCAAATTCGCAAAACGCCTATTCGGCATCCGGCATGCCCAGTTGCCCTACGTCGGGCTGCTTACCATCGACATTCCGGTGACGGAATTCGGCAATCTTCTGGAGCACTACAAGCCTACGGCTGGCAGCCGGATTTATATTGCAGACCAGACCGGAACCATCGCGATCAGCCCGGATGCGGGACTGGTCGGCCAGAACATCAGCACGCAGGACTATTACAGCCACATGAGATCTACAGATGATAACAGAGCCGGCCTCCATTCCTTCCGCCAGGTCATGCAAGGCGAGAATATGCTGGTCTCCTACATCAAAATGCCGGATACCGGCTGGACAATTCTCTCCTTTTCTCCCGTAAGCGAGCTTAATGGAGAGCTGGCCTCGTTCCAGCGCGTGATGTATATCGCCATCGGTATCTGTATGCTGATCTCGCTCATGATGGCCCTGCTGCTGTCGGAGAATATTTCAGCGCCTATCCGCAAATTCATCCAGTCAATGTCCCATGCGGAAAGCGGAAACTTCAACATTACAATCCGCTACCGGCGCAAGGACGAATTCTCCTACTTGTTCAACCGCTACAATAAGCTGCTACAGCAGATCAAAGCGCTGATTGATAAGCTCTACGTCACCGAGCTGCGCAAAAAAGAAGCCGAGCTCAAAACGCTCCAGGCCCAGATCAATCCGCATTTTCTCTACAACACACTGGATTCCATCAACTGGATCGCAATCAATCATAATATCCCAGAAATCAGCCATATGGTAACCGCGCTGTCCGATTTCTTCAGATACAGCCTGAGCAAAGGGCGGAATATCATCCCGCTCCGTGACGAGCTGCGGCAGGTGGACAGCTACCTGCAAATCCAGCAGTTCCGCTTCCAGGATAAGCTGGAATATGAGCTGGAGGAGACTGACCCCCGGCTGCTGGAGGAGTGCCTGGTGGTGAAGCTGAGTCTGCAGCCGCTGGTGGAGAATGCAATTATCCACGGCATCCAGAAGCGGAGGGGTAAAGGCAAAGTCCGCATCCGGGTGGAATGCCCGCACGAAATTCTCAGCGTTTCGGTGTTCGACGATGGGGTAGGGGCAGACCCCGAGAGGCTTAACCAACTGCTTACGGGGAAGCAGCAGGATAATCTATCGTACGGTATCCGCAATGTGCATACGCGAATTCAGCAGTTTTTTGGAGAAGCCTACGGCATTCGTTATTATGCCAATACCGAAGATGGGTGCGGCCTCCTGGCCATGATCCGGTTTCCGGTAGTAACTACATGGGATGAGGTGATGGAAGATGTTGACGATGATCGTAGCCGATGACGAGCCGTACATCCGCACAAGTCTGATCCGCGTGTTCAACTGGCAGGAGGAGTTCGGCATCGAGATTATCGGGGAAGCGGCGGACGGACAGGAAGCCTATGATTTATGTATGGAGCTTAAGCCGGACATTCTGTTCACAGATATTATGATGCCTCTGCTGGGAGGACTGGAGGTAGCCGGGAAGCTGAAGGAGGGGAACTGCCCCACCAAGATTATCGTCATCAGCGGGGCACAGGATTTCTCGTATGCCCAGAATGCGCTCAAGGTGAATGCCGAGGGATATATCCTGAAGCCCGTCAAATTGCCGGAGCTGCGGGAGGTCTTTCAGGAGGTTGTCACCCGTATCCGCCAGGAACAAGAGCGCCAGATGAATGTGGAGCAACTGAAGAAGCAGCTTCAGGACAATATTCCGCTAATCCGCGAGAAATTCCTCCGGAACTGGATAGCGGGCATGTACCGGGATGAAGGCGAGCTGTGGGAGAAAATAGACTATTTTCATCTCCCCTTCAAGCCAGGCGACGTCTTGACCGCAGGGGTGCTGCAACTGGATGATTACCGGAGCGCGGTGGATAAATTCTCGGAGGAGCACAAGCAACTGCTGTATTTCGCCATCCAGAATATGATCGCCGAGTGCCTGGAGCAGCCCCCGGGCGGAATCTGCTTCGTCGCCGGCGAGAATGAATTTATTCTGATCTTCCGCCCGGACGAAGCTGCTTCTCCCGGCACCGCCGCGCTCTCCGGCCTTTGCGCAAAGATCACTCAGAGCATACAGAAATATCTGCGGCTGGACGCCTCCATCGGCATCGGCAGAGCCTGCACCCGCATGTGCGAAATGGAGGATTCCTATAAGGATGCGCTGGCAGCGCTGGTGTATACCTTTTATACCGGCCACGCTTCCATTCTCTATATCAAGGATATCCAGCCAAGTACGGAGACGCTGCAGAGCACCTTCTTTTATAAATTTCATGCCCGGCTGATGAATGAACTCAAGGCAGGCCATACGAGCGAAGTACTGGAGCTGCTGGAGCGGCTATTCGACCGGCTGGCTGCACCCAAGCTGCAGATCGGTTATGTGCAGAGCATCTGCGCTGAGATTGTTTTCACTTCGGCAAGAACCCTGTATGAGCTGGATGAGGATATCGAGGAGGTGCTGGAGGACCGGACGACCATCATGGATGCGCTGTACAGGCAGACGAATATTTCCGGGCTCAAGGCCTATATGCTGTCTTTTTTTAATGAGCTTGCTACCTATGTGGAGGGTAAAAACACGTCCAAGAACAGCCGCACCATCAACAGAATCAGAGGGATCATCCAGGAGAGGTATGCCCAGGAGCTGTCCATCGCCCGGATTGCCGACGAGGTGTACCTGACCCCCAACTACATCAGTCTTATTTTCAAAAAAGAAACCGGCGAAACCCTCACCGACTATATCACCAAGGTCCGCATAAGCAAAGCCAAAGAGCTGCTCCAGACCACAGATTTGAAGGTCATGGAGATTGCCGAGCGCGTCGGCTACGAGAATCCCCACTATTTCAGCACCGTGTTCAAAAAAACCGTCGGCATACATCCGCTCAAATACCGCTCCGGCAAGTAAATGGAAAAGGCTGGCCGTTAGCGCCGCTATTTAATGATGTAAGAATTGACGCCAATTCTGGAGAATATGGTGTTCCGTGACCCATTGCCCGTCTTAAAGGGCAGCGGTGACCGGCTGGACAGCGTCTGCAAGTAGGCAAAATCAGGATGGAGCGCTTCATTGGTCAGATAAGCCGAAGTCCGGCTGCCCGGAACTCTCTCGCGGTTAAGCGAAGCAATCATGCTATCCGCGCTTTTGATGCCCAGTCCATGCCCGTAGTAACGGTCATTGCCGAGCATCACCGCATTTTCACCCTGCCATTCGGGCTTATCCGGGTCATGATCCGGGTTCTTGAAATAGACAACATCGCCCGGCTGCATTTCCGATGGATCAAAGGTGGTAATCAGCCGCAGATTGTTGTCATAATTCCAGTCCCACAGGAACAAGTCGGTGAAGTGCCGGTCAAACGCCTCTTCTCCAATCATATCAATCGTCGCTTTGTAGAGAATCATGACCATCGCCATCGCACATTCGAAGGCGTACAGCTTGCCGTTCACAAAAATATCCTTGATTGCCGCTGAAGGTGCGACATCATTTCTTAGCTGGAAGCCCCCATTAGCGGTACGTATCCAATATCGCGGATTGCAGCGCGAGTTCTTAAACGTGGAGAATTCTGTGCCGCCGACATTCATCGCTTGGGCAGCTTCAATAATCCGTTCCCTCATAGTCTGCTCAAATCCCGAACCGGGATTAACATATCCATAGGCCACTAATCATTTCCCCTTCCATTGTTTCTTCACAATAGTTAGGTTATTGTACGTGTCGGGCCTCCAGTTGGTGCGAAGCAGTTTTCGTAAAAATCAGCATGCCAAACATCCCCGCTAAACCTCCTGGAACCAGCGATTGACCTGGGCGGTCTCCTCCGTCAGAATATCGAGATAGATCGAGGTACGGTAATCGGTTTCCTTGAGGCTTTTGCCCGTAATCTCGGCAATCCGGTTCAGCCGGTACATCAGAGTGTTGGTGTGGATGTGCAGAAAGGCGGCAGACTCCTTAAGATTACCGTTCAGCGACAAATAGACGGCGATGGTTTTGATAAAATCGCTTTTATGCTCGCGGTCATGCTCCTTCAGCGGATAAAGCAGCGGGCTGCGGCGCGTCCGGCTGCGCTTCTGCTCCATAATAGCCGGGACATAGGCCCAAAAGCCGATGTCCTCGTACAGCAGCAAATGCCGGGCATGATAGGGCAGCAGCTTCTTGAGCTCCAGAATCGAGAGCGCTTCGCGGTATGCGGCGGCCGCCGAGGTATACTCCCGGTAGCCCGGGCTACAGCCGGCTGTAAGCCGGCAGCCTTCACTTGAGTGCAACTGCTGAAGCAGCTTGCGCACGAACGAGGCCAGCAGTTCCGTCCCTTCCACGGGAAATAAGAAGGAAAACAATATAATCAGCCGGTTATGCTCGGCAGTCACAAACAGCAGCCGCTGCGCTGCACTCGCCTCCATAATCTGGCGGAATCTCTGCACGAAACGGTCGTCGATGCTCTTATCGCTCTCCAGCACCCCGATATAATAGCTCTCCGGCAGCAGAATGGAAGACGCCTCCGCTTCCTGACGGATACGGGGCTCTGTTTCATAGTGGGAGGTCAGCAGCTTCCAGAAAAAATCCTCATGCGTCTTCTCCTGCTTGGTCTTCCAGCCGCGCTGCTTCAGCAGGTAGCGCCCGACAATTCCGGCCGCCTGCTCGACAATCCGCTCCGCATGCCCCTCGGCAAGATCGCCGCTGTCCACAACCCAGATATAGCCGAGAATCTCCTGCTGGTGCCGGATGCACATCGCCAGCCTCGGCCCAAGCCCCACCTCCATCACCGCCGGAATGCGGATCGGGTGGGGGGTGTTCTCGAGCTGTTGCATAACGCCTTTTTTGCGCAGGCCGATAATCACCGTATTCGGCACCCTTTTGCCAATAATCGTGGAGATGCGCGCCGGATCACTCTCGAACTGATGGGAGCTGTAGCCGATCACATGATGATTGCTGTCCTCAATCGTCACCTGCGCCTGCAGCGACTCGCTAATGGTATCCGCCAGGGACTCCATACTGTCAAAAAAACGGTCAAACAATGGCTCTGATTCTGTCATTTGTCCCCACCCCAACCCCTGAAGAATGGCCGAAATCTTGCACTGCATAAGCTGGTTTTATTATATCCCGCAGATTTACGGCTGACTATAGGACGGGTTGTTCGATGTTGATTGGAAGTATTCCTAATACTACTCTGCCCTCAGGTCTTCTTAGTGTTTCGTTGATTGGGTTTTTATGTTAATTTTATTGTAACTTTTCCTATTTCACTACGTCTAATGGGAATAGGAGTAGTTAGTAAGGAAATACATCATTGTGAGGACAGGTCATAATAAGAATTAAATTCAGATGAAAGGATGTTTTCTAGTTGCACAGCAAAAAAGACCAAGTTTCTTTATTTTCTTTAATTTTGGCAATTTTGTTTATTAATTTATTTTCTTCCTATTTAAATTCTCTGATTTGGGCACATTTTTCTTTATTCGTGAATGGTATCTTAGCTCAGGCTATTTTTCTTCAATTCGCAAATATATTGCACTTAGCAAAAAAGCGTACATTATGTATTGTATTTAATCTTTTAGCATTATTGGCTGGCCTCAGCACTTTTTTTGTTATTTTATATTCACCAATGGGGATGTTTAATCGAATTTTCTTTTTTATTTTACAAGCCTCCGTTACTTATGCTGAATTTATTCAATTAAGAATGAGTTTTAGAAAATAAATACAACCACGTATCATCTCAGGCTAGGACCGTTATAAGTAACCATTCCTTTGATTATGTGACATTCGCTTATACAAATGAAGCCCTTCCGACTCTTATAAAATCGAAAGGGCTGCTGAACAAAATTTCACAATAATTTCTAATCCAAAAGTGCAATCAGCAAGTACGGTTTAGAGGACAGAGTGCATCTGTTCAGTCTATTAATATCCAACCGCATCATAAGCTGTGGTAGTGTAGTAGGTCCAATAACTGTTAGTAGGATTGACCACTAACTTTTCCCAAGTAGTCACGGTAACTCTAATTCTTCCATACGTTCCGGAGCTTTCTACGAGCGTATGCAGAATTTCAGATAATCTATTCTCTTCAGTGAAATTAGCGATCTGTTGGACTAGTTTTACTGCACTTATTACAACAACCGCTGCGCTCAAAGCTCCAGCAATTTGAGGCGGAAGTTTGGCGGCAAGAATTTTTTTTATACGACTGTAACCAAAGCTTGCAATAGCCCAGCCTAATCCAGTAACGCTTTGACCTACATCACTTTCAATCATAGAGTTGATTTGATCTTTGGTAAAATAAATTTCTTCTGTTGAGCGAACGTTTGGACCTGGAGCTGTACTAGTAGCGACGAATTGTTGATCTGACATTATGAATCCTCCCTTGAATTTTATTGGGAGACATTAAGGGAACCAGAGAAGATAAGACGTTCCCATTCTTATATACTCTGTTATTGCCTCTCACTACATAGGGTAAGTACAAGCCTACTTCTACAACCAGTGAGTTGCTTGCAGAAAATCGAATTGATTCAGTCATTCGACACTTACTTGTTGATAAGAGTTCAAGCATGATTTTCATCAAAAATCTTCCTTTGAACTGCAAACGAATGATCAGAAATCATAACAAATAATTAATCAATTATTTAATTTATGGCTCCCTTTTTCCTCGTATGTGACTCCTGCCACAGTTCACTGTATCTACTAATCTTGAACTATTGAACGTTGGTATATTATAGAATAATATTACATCTATACAGCAAAATTATAATTTTTGGAACTTGGTTAGGTGGTGTACTCATGGTCCCTACTACAGCAACGATTCGCGATTCATTGTCGATGTATCTGTCGCAGCAGGGGATGTCCATTCATCAATTTGCCGGACAATCCGGAATTAATTCAGGAACGCTCAGCAGAATAATTAAGGGTCAACAGCCGATTGCTATGAACCATCTGGAGCGGATAACCAAGGGGATGGGTCTGCCGGAGGACTACTTCTACAGCTTATACGTGGACGAATGCTTTTATTATTCGTCACCAACCTGGCGGCGATTACGGCCGTTTCTTTTGCGTTCAGCCGAGCTGGGCCGCCTTGATTGTGTTGAACAGGTCGTTCAGAATCTGCTTGAGAATCTGAGCTACGCCCCCATGCTGTTCGATGTGGCTGAAGGTCTATTTCAGGACGGGCAGTGGCAGGCTGCGGAGTTACTTTATAAGAATGTGAGTGCCAGTGAGAAATATCAGAATTCCGAACGGCTGGCGGTATGTCAGTTCCGTTTATTTCGGATTGCCCTTGGAGATAACCAGACCCAGAATTTGAAGGCAGCACTCCTCTTTGAGTGTTATCTGGACCGGCTGGATGAAGCGAATCAGTTGGATGGATTGAATCAGTTGATCAATGTTTATTATTCCCTGCACAAGTGGAGTAAAGTGGATGAGCTGGCGCAGGAATTGATCCGGCTGGCTACTCTTCGCTATAACCTTCAGCAGCACTCGAGCCGCAAGCAGAACAACGAGAAAAAACCTGATAAACCACTCTACCGCTATATCCTATATTCTCATTTAATGCGTGCAAGTGTCTGTGAGGAGTATCAGGATTACAAGTCGGCATTGAAATTCGTGGCCCTCTATATGGATACAAGCTGGATACAAGAAGACGATGAAAATGCCAAGCGAGCTGTAGCTCAGTTCCATGAGTGGGGAACTGCAAACACCATGCTCTATCAACTAATGTCAGGACAACATGAAGTACTGCCGGAATATGTAGAACATATCTCCCCTCAAAGTGACGAGGTATTTATCGCCTTATACAATATCATCATATCGGCTAACCACTATGATTGGAATGTCGATCACATTCTGGATCGGTTTGCTGCCTATATCCCTTATAGGACGAATTTCACAGAATTTGGCCAATACAATCAGCAGATTGTAGCAGATCAGTACGCCAGATTTCTTGCTGAATTAGCAATTTATTATATACATAACAAGCAGAATGAAGGAATCAGCCTCATTATGCAAATTTTCACATCATCCCCTACGATCAATAATGAAAGTATTATTATCAAATGTGTTGATTTACTTGAACAACATTTAGTTAACCGATTACTGGAGGCCAATACGCCAGATTCCTTACCGGACTGGCAAACAACCGCCTACATCATTAACACAATGAGGGGATTAGTTAAAACTCTAAGAGTAACATGATAAAGCTTCACAACAAAAGAAAATCATTCCCCTAACACAACCATACACAAACAACAGCCCTGCCTCAGTTCACTGTTTCTACTAATATTGCACTATTGACCATTGGTATATTATAACATATTATTACATCTATAAAATAAAGCTATAATTCTTGGTATTCAGTTAGGTGGTGTCTACATGGTTCCTACTACAGCCACGATTCGCGACTCATTGGCGATGTATCTGTCGCAGCAGGGGATGTCCATTAATCAATTCTCCGGACAATCCGGAATTAATTCAGGAACGCTCAGCCGAATACTTAATGATCAGCAGCCGATTGCCATGAACCATTTGGAGCGGATTACCAAGGGGATGGGTCTGCCGGAGGACCACTTCTACAGCTTATACGTGGACGAATGCTTCTATCATTCGTCACCAACTTGGCGGCGTCTGCGGCCGTTTCTTTTGCGTTCAGCCGAGCTGGGCCGTCTCGATTGCGTTGAACAGGTCGTTCAGAATCTGCTTGAGAATCTGACCTATGCCCCCATGCTGTTCGATGTGGCTGAAGGGCTGTTTCAGGACGGGCAGTGGCAGGCTGCGGCGCTATTATATAAGAACGTAAGTGTCAGTGAGAAATATCAGAATTCCGAACGGCTGGCGGTATGCCAGTTCCGTCTGTTTCGAATTGCCCTTGGAGATGACCAGACCCAGAATTTACAGGCGGCGCTCCTCTTTGAGTGTTATCTGGACCGGCTGGATGAAGCGGATCAATTGGATGGTTTGAAACATTTGGCTCACGTCTATTATTCCCTGCATAAGTGGGATAAAGTAGACAAACTGGCGCAGGAAATGCTTCGGCTAGCCACTCTTCGCTATAACCTCCAGCGGAACTCGAACAGGAAGCATGATGGCGTGAAAATTCCTGAAAAACCGATCTACTTCTATATTCTGTACGCTTATCTATTTCGTTCAGGCGTTTGTATGGAATATGGAGACTACAGTTCTGCACTGGAGTTTGTACCACTCTATATGGATGGAAGCTGGATACAAGAAGACGATGAAGAGGCACAACGAACCGTAGCTCAGTTTCAGGAGTGGGGTAACGCGAATTCTTTGCTTTATCGTATGATGGCCGGTCAGCATGAAGCACTACCTGAATATGTTGAATATATCTCGTCCCGAGAAAGTGAGATATTTATAGCCTTATACAAGATTATTCAATCAGCTAACTCCCACAACTGGAATGTTGATTACATTCTGGAGCGCTTTAATTCATATATACCCTACCGGACTAACCTTGCAGAGTTTGGAATTCTTCACAATCAGCAGATTATTGCTGATCAATATGCCAGATTCCTTGCTGAACTATCATCTTATTATTTACATAACAAGCGTAAAGAAGGGATTGTCTTCATCCTGCAAAGTTTGGAATCATCTGCTAGAATCAATAGCGAAAGCACTGTCATCAAATGTGTCGATCTGTTTGAACAGCATCGGTATCTGGCAGATGATAAAGAGAAAGAACAATACAAACTTCTGATTAGAGAGGTGCAGGTCGCGAATGAAAAGAAAACTTATCATGCTTCTAGCTTCGTGTAGTCTGATTGTTGCAATTATTATACCTGTAGGTACTATTGATCCAGTAGCAAACAGTAGTACTCAAATGATGGTTCATACTATGACACACGGTATCGGAGATGGCTGAATCTATGTCAGAGTGATACAAACCTCTGATTAGAGAAGGGCTGGACACAACTTATCACGCTTCTAGCTTCGTGTAGCCTAGCTATCGCAATTATTGTACCTATGACAACGGCTGAACCTGTAGTAAACGAAAGTTCACAAATGTTAATTCAAGTCATGGGTCACGGTACAGGCGGGGCCTAACATTTGCTTATCGGTAATGGATTGATTCCAGATCCTTTCATTACCCTTCGATTTCACCGAAATCCTCAGACCAACCAACGTTCCCGATCTACCGGGAGCGTTTTTCTTTTTTTATAACACCCTTATCCCCATAGTTATGCACATATTATCCACAACCAAAGAAGATCATCATTTCTTCCACAGCAAAAAAACAGCCCAGCGATAACCTCACCGGACTGTCCTTTACCCCTCTACTCTTCTTTCGGTTCCCCTGCTTTAGATCAAAGAGAACTCCCGCTCGACTGCTTGCTCTACCGCGAAGTACTCTTCTCCAAGGGCCTCTGCCACGGCTTTACAGGTGATTTTGCCGCCTGCTACGTTGACGCCGCTCTTGAGGCCGGCATCGTCTTTAATCGCCTTGAACACACCTTTATTGGCAATTTGCAGCGCATAAGGAACCGTTACGTTGGTTAACGCGATGGTCGAGGTTTTGGCTACAGCACCCGGCATATTGGCTACCGAGTAATGGAGTACACCGTATTTCTCGAACACCGGATTATCATGTGTCGTCACCCGGTCAATCGTTTCAACAATCCCGCCTTGATCAATCGCCACGTCTACAATTACGGAGCCGGGTTTCATCGTTTTGACCATTGCTTCAGTTATCAGCTTCGGCGCTTTCGCGCCTGGAATCAGCACCGCGCCTACCAGCAGGTCGGCTTCAGCAACGGCTTTGGCAATGTTGTATGGATTGGAGATCAGCGTATTAATCTGTGCGCCAAAAATATCGTCTAGCTGGCGGAGTCTGTCCGCGCTCAGGTCAACAATCGTCACCTCAGCACCGAGACCGATAGCCATCTTCGCCGCATTGGTGCCGACTACACCGCCGCCGATAATGCTGACCTTGCCTCTGCTCACGCCGGGAACACCGGAGAGGAGAATGCCTTGGCCGCCATAGTTCTTTTGCAGGAATTGCGCGCCGAGCTGCACGGACATCCGTCCGGCCACTTCACTCATTGGCGTTAGCAGCGGCAGTGTGCGTTCATGGACAACCGTTTCATAGCCGATGGCGAACACGCCTTTATTTTTCAATGCCGCAGCAAGGGCTGGCTCTGGAGCCAGATGCAGATACGTGAAGAGGATCAGGCCGGGACGGAAGTAGCTATATTCGCTCTCCAGCGGCTCTTTCACCTTCATGACCATTTCAGCGGCGGCCCATACGGCTGCTGCTTCAGCAATCAGCTCTGCTCCGGCGGCGGCATACTCTTCATTCAGGAATCCGCTGCCCGCTCCCGCTCCGGCCTCCACCAGCACTTTATGTCCTTCAGCTACAAGGCTTACAACTCCGGCTGGTGTGATGGCAACACGGTTTTCGTTGTTTTTAATTTCCTTAGGTACTCCAATGATCATTGGTATCGCTCCCGTCTTGTAGATTTCTCTTATGTAAAGAATGATAACATATGAATCCCTTTTGTATTTTGGTGAAAAAGAAAAACTTTATCTGCCATGATTGTGTTTTAACACAATGGAGGAGGAGGATACATTAAGATCAGGCGCGTAAAGCATTGGTATATCTAACAATTACACCATCAGGCACGCCAAAAAAAGACACCGTCTCCGGTGTCTCTCCTCCAAAAGCCACTTCATGGGGTTGCGGAATTGCTGCTGCACCCTTGAGGAGCAAACGCCCTCTTTTCAAATACATGCGTTATATTTCATCACACAAACTACTTGAATAATACCGAAAGCACGGTCTCCAGCACAACATTGACACCTTGCTCACATTCCTCGTAAGAGGTCAGCTCTTCCTCGCAGTGGCTTTTACCGTTCACGCTGGGCACAAAAATCATCGCCGACGGCAGAAAGCTTGCGACGAACTGGGCGTCATGTCCTGCTCCGCTGGCTATTTTTTTGCTGCTGTAGCCCAAATGATACGCCGCCTGCTCCACGAGTGCGCAAATTTCCGGATCGAACCACACAGTATCACGGCCCCACAGCTTGGTCTTCGACACCGTACAGCTCTGCGCCTCTTCAGGCAAACCGTTAATGATCTCTTCCACCTTGCGTACGATGTCCATATCCTTGTGTCTCGCTTCAACGGTGAAAATCACCTTGTTCGGGATAACGGTATGGATGTTAGGCAGCACGTTCATTCTGCCCATTGTGTACACCAGTTCAGAGTCCAGCACGCCCAGCTTGCTCCGCAGCTCTGTGATTAGATCGGTTGCAGCGAACAAGGCATCCTTGCGCATATCCATCGGCGTTGTTCCGGCATGGTCGGATTCGCCCGTTACTTCAATCTCATAGCAGGCCATACCTACGACGCAGTCCACCAGGCCGATGCTGAGGTTTTCTTTTTCCAGAACAGGCCCTTGCTCAATATGCAGCTCCAAATACGCCTTCGCTTCCTTGATCCGGTTCGCCGCATCTCCGGCATATCCGCTGGCTTCCAGCGCTTCTGCGAAGGTTGTTCCCTCCGGGTCCTTCTTCTTCAGCATCTCCGCCTTGTCGAACTTGCCCGCCAGCACCCCTGAGGCCATCATCGAAGGCTCGAACCGCGCGCCCTCCTCATTCGTGAAGTTCATCACGGTCACCGGCAGGCGCGGTTTGATGCCATGATCGACCAGCGTCCGCACCACTTCCAGCCCGGCGATCACCCCGAGCACACCGTCGAACCGTCCGCCCTTCTTAACCGTATCCAGGTGCGAGCCGATTACGACGGGCGGTCCTTCTTCCGTCCCCGCAAGTGTGGCATACATTGTCCCCATATCATCGACCTTCACCGACATTCCAAGCTCTTCACAGCATGAGGCAAAATAATTCCGCACCCGCACATCCTGCTCCGTCAGCGACAGCCGGGTCACACCATTGTTGTCTGTACGCCCATAATCAGCAAAGGCCTCTATCGTATCCTTCAGTCTTCCGCCGTTCACGAATATTTGCTTCAGTTGCATGGCCCTATCCCTCCGCTTCGTCGCTCATTTATATAAAATGAACTTAAGATCTTCAATTCAAGGTGTTGGTCGTAACTGCGGTGAATGTTTGGACTTCCGGCCGCTGTTGTCTACAGATTTCTTGATTTATACCGCTGTTTGCGGATGAAATCCGTAGACTGATTATGCTTCCGAAGCGAGCTTTCCTACGGAAAGCTTTCAGGCGGTCGCTAAAGCTCCCACAGTTCCAAATCCCCTCCGTCACTCTCACCTTGAATTTGTTTTAAGTTCGTTTTATATAGAATCCTTGCTTTCTATATATGTTATACCAATCGCCGGGATTGTCATTTGACACATTGTAATATTTTTTTGGGGAATTATTCACGTTGTGTTACAATACTTCGCAAGAAGTTTGGTAGAATATGAACTGTCAGCAGGAAGCCCTGGCTATACCATACATTGTGAAAGGGGAGTCATCCTATGAATACTGTTTTGCGCAGCAGCTCCGCGGAAGCCACGATCAGCACCCTCGGAGCGGAGCTTGTCAGCTTCAAAAGAAAGGGTGCGGAATATATCTGGAGCGGGGATGCCGCCTATTGGACAGGCCGTTCTCCGGTACTGTTCCCCATCATCGGCGCAGCCCGGAACGGAGAGATCAGGGTGCAGGGACAAGCGTATAAGCTTGCCAATCACGGCTTCGCCAGACGCAGTGAATTTACAATTGTTGAAGCGGACGATTCCCGTGCAGTCTTCCGGCTTACCAGCAGCGAGTATACCCTGTCCAGCTATCCCTTCAAATTCAACCTGTATATTACCTATACACTGAACGACAGTACACTTACGCTGGACTACCGGGTGGAAAATATGGACGAGCAGCACATCTACTTCCAGCTTGGCACGCACCCCGCATTCAATTGCCCGCTGGATGAGAACGGCAGCTTCAGCGATTATGTACTGGAGTTCTCCGAGAACGAAACGCTGGACCGGGAGTTCCTGAATAGTGCCGGGCTGCGGATCACCAGCCAACCGGAGAGAGTGCTGAGGGGTGAGCGCATTCTTCCGTTAACCCATGAAATGTTCAAGGACGACGCGCTGGTCTTCCAGAATGTAGCCTCCCGGACAATCACGCTGAAGAGTGAGCTCACCGACAAAAGCGTCACCGTATCCTTCGAAGGGTTCCCGGACCTCGGCATCTGGCAGAAGCCGAATGCGCCTTTTTTGTGCATTGAGCCTTGGCACGGCGTGGCGGATTCGGATATTTTCGAGGGCGAGCTTAAGGATAAGGACGGGGCAATTATACTCGAACCGGGTGCACATTTCGCCAGTTCCTTGACGATTGAAATCGGCTAAGGAACTACAGTGTAAGCTATATGCTGGACGACTACCGGCTTTAGCCGGTAGTCTGAATCAGCGACTGAATCAATGCGGTTCTCCATTGTAAAACCAACCATTTTTATTCATCTAATCATATCAAGATATGTTCTCAAAAGAAGACATAGAAGTGGTTCCCTGGATTCAATACCAATTAAGCTTGTTTCGGTCAAGCGAGGCAAAACCAGCGGTAGTAGAACAACGCTGTTTTTTTGGCTAAGCCTTCCTCCGAATTTCAAATTATACAGTGGGTGGGCAATCACTAAATCTACAGTATCATATGTAATTCCTCTTTGAGCCCCCTCTATAAAATTCTCAAAAATATAACAATTGAAGCCCCTCCCATGATGTCTTGGTTCCAATGATTTTATAAAGGAACATAAATTCCTATATATATAATTTATTTCTATTTTATATCTCACGAGAACTATTCATATCACAAATTGCTATATACTCTACAAAGCTCCATTTTGTTTACATTAGTTTCCAAATAAAGTATTATGATAAAGTAATCCAAAAACTGGAGAGAGGATGAAGTGGAGTAATGACAAGTTTTAATTTTTTCGGTAAAATGAAGAGAGCCTTGGTTGTTGTGCCGTTAGTTTTTCTTTCTGCGTTTCCTGGCTTAAGTAATGCAGAATCAACCACCTCATTAGAATTAGCAAAACAATCTGTTAGTAATTATATTGGTGCCGTTCAAAGTGGGAATGTAACAGAAGCAATTAAATGGGTTGTAGATACCAGATTTAGTTCAGAGCAGGAACAAATTGAGCAGTACAAGGAATCATTGACTACGGACCCCTTTGCTAATGCAACCATTGAGAGTGTTGTACCTAATTTTTCCGATAGCTCATTTATAGCCAATCTGGAATTAACCCGAAAAGAAAATGGCGAAATAAATAAAATATCTCTTCCTGTAGTTGAACGTGATGGAACTTGGAAATTATTTTTAAACGGGCAAGAAACAAGAAGTACGGCTGCACAAAAACTATTCAACACGCAAAACAATAAACGTCTTATTGCTCCTTTGGCTTCTACATTTTTAGGAAGCTATGAAGACTCTACTGTCTCTCAGGGAAACTCAATTTATAGTAATAAGTTTGATATGACAGAAACAGTTCTGGGTATTACCGGATGGCAACAAGTTCCGGGATTGACTTCAGACAGCACAATGAGATATAGCGTTGTGTATAAAGGCTTTCTTAGCGATGATACAATCGGGGAAATATTCCATACTGGGTTTAACAATTGGAATGGTAATGCTTTTTATGAAACAATTAGTGTAGCATCAGCACATGCTCCACAAGGTGTGTACCTAAAAGTATCCAATCCGAGTGTATCACATTGGGTAAGAGTCAGAGGGCACATTTATGGAAACTAGCAACTAATTATTGATTTCGAATTAGGAGGATATATAAAATATCCTCCTAATTTTTTACATATAAAATATTAAGTATGGAGGAAGACATGGTCTTATTAAAAAATAGTACCAATAAGGAACAACTCAAAGAACAGTATGATCAACTTTGGAATGACCTTCTCGAAACAGATGAATATAAAGTTGAAAATATAATGAAGAAAGCTAACAATGAATTACTAACAAAGAGAGAACGATGGGGACCAATACTAAAGCCCTTTAGAACGCACCTAATGTGGATTATTCCACTATGCGCCCTTGTAGTAGCTATATTACTGTATGTAATATTTATCTGGGTTGCATTAATAGTTGAATAAAACCAGTGATTATTTTCATTTTCTTAACAGAGACTTTTATTTCCCCGTTAAAACTTGCTCATATTCAATAACTCTACGATAGAATTTAGGTGTCTTTATTAAAATTCTTCTCATCACTTCCGCCGCAGTAGACTCACCGGATTTGCAAGTCTCATAATGCTTTATCAATCCCCCATCATCATAAACTTCCGGAAATCAAACAGCGACTCGTTAACCAAGCATATAATTCTGTCACAACCGGTTTTGGGCAGTATCCTTCGAAGGATTCCCGGACCTCGGCATCTGGCAGAAGCCGAACGCGCCTTTTTTGTGCATTGAGCCTTGGCACGGCGTGGCGGATTCGGATATTTTCGAGGGCGAGCTTAAGGATAAGGACGGTATCGTCTCCCTTGCGTCTGGGGATATTTTCACCAGTTCCTTGATTATAAAAATTGATTAATAGCTGCTCCCGTCACAGCTTTCCATTCTGTGAATAAGACAAAGAAGGCCGTTAGTCACCTGTCAGGTGCTGCGGCCTTCTTTGTCTTCATATGATCTTATTGACTCAGCGTTTCCCCGCCTTCAATTCTCACTGTGAAACTGTGGTTAACGGAAGCTTCCTCAATTTCATTATAAGCCCAGTTTGTCGCCGGTACGTCAGGCCAGCTTGGAGTGGAGACACCGTATAACGGTCCGCGTCCGAATAGCCGGTTGGCAACTTTTACGGCTTCAGCACGTGTCAGGCTGCCGCCTGGACGGTACGTACCATCCTCATATCCGTTAATAATATCCGCCTTGCTTGCAGCCTCAATGTCTTTGGCAGCCCAGTGGCCAGCCGTATCCTTGAATCCGCCGCCGGAGGTAATGGCTGTAGTGTCCAGCTTCTTATATCTCGACGCAATAGCAGCCATCTCGCCGCGGCTGATAGGGGCATCCGGGAGGAACCAGCCTTTTTCGTTGCCCTGCATCAACCCTAACCCTTTGACAAATTCAATGGCACCCTTCGCCCAGTGGCTATCCCTCACATCTCGGTAGGAGGAGACAGCCGGCACTGCGGATGCTTCGTAGCCAAGGTTTCTTGCCAGTATTGCAGCCACTTCCGCACGGGTAATCGTATGATTCGGCTTGAAGGTTCCATCAGAATAGCCGGTAATGTAGGCTTGGTGATGGTTCTGGTTCTGCTGCTGCAACTGTGCTGCCTCTGTTGCCGCCAAATATTGCTCCCAGCCTTCCATGTTCAGAATGGTGAATGTACTGAATTTGTTAACATTGAACTCCAGGCCAAGCTCGCCTGGCTTGTATTCAACAATCTTCGCCTTCTTCAGCTCTTTGTCACCATCACTATGCTCTATAAAGATCACCAGATTGGACAGGAAGTCCTCTCTTTCCGAGAGAGCGGCCGGCAGTTGTACGTCACGCAGAGGAAGCGTTATTGTAACCGGTCTGCTCTGCATATTGGTTTCAATAGTCATCGGACGGGCCACAACATCAATTTGCTTATTTGCTGCTATTTCTCTGACAATCCGTTCAATTCTTGCCCGGTCTTCGACCTCTTTGCGCAATGCCTGGTCTTTGATCGGCACAACATGGAAGAACAGATCTTCAGTGAAATTATCCAATGCTGATTGTGCCATAAGAAGTCTAACGTTATCCGTATAAATCTCCAGGTTCACGTTAGAATCACCGAGTTTCTTAATTGCCTCTTTCGGAACATTCACTTTAACATCTGCAACCTGATCCTTCTCATCCGGGATCATAATCCGGGCTGTATTATCCAAGGTTCCAGCGATCTTCTGGACAACCTCCTCTACCCGGTCCGTTGGAAAGTTAACTACATCATGCAGAATTCCGCCGGAATCCTGAGTGCGCCGGATAACTGTCTCCGCCAATACAGAGCCTAGACCCAACTGTCCAGATTCTACCTTTACGTTAATTTCCGTGGTCGATGCTGTCGCAATTGGTGTGACAGGTCCCGGTGCCGGTACTGCCGGTGTCGGCGCCGCTGTCGGTGTTGCCGACGGTGCTACCGACGGTTCTGTCGATGGTGCAACCGATGGTTCTGTCGACGGTGCTACCGACGGTGCTGTTGACGGTGCCACCGATGGTTCTGCCGACGGTGCTATTGACGGTGCTGTTGACGGTGCTACCGATGGTTCTGCCGACGGTACTACTGACGGTGCTGCCGTTGATGTTTCTGTCGGTGTTGCCGATGGCGCTGCCGTTGGTGTTGCTGTCGGTGTTACCGTTGGTGACGGTGTTGGTGTAGCTACAGGCTTAGCCTTAATAACGTTAACCGTGTAGATCTTTACAGTCCCATCCTCCGCAGTGACCAGAATATCAAATACATTATCCCCTTCAGCCAGATGCTCCAGAGAGGCTCCATCTCTGCCAATGATTTGGCTGCCTGATCGTGTATCAGCCACTGCCGCGTTCAGGGTGATGGCGTCCACGTCACGGTCTACTTCTACCGTATAATTGGAAACAGCAGGATCAAAGGCAGGGGTCAAAGCTCCGGCATTTACGCTGATACTGTTCAAGTCAGCATCGGAAGAACGTGATCCCCGGGTGATTTCCACCACATATACGCTTTCTGTCTTACCATCCTGAGCTGTAACCTTCAAGTTAACAGTGTTTAGCCCTTCCACTAATTTGACAAGCATCGGGTTGTTCACTGTAACACCATTTGCGGTTAACTGCGCATTTAGATCTCCTTTTAGCGCATCCAGCTCTACCTGGTCTACTTCATAAGGTACAGACAAGGAATACTTGAAGACTCCAGTTGAAAATTCGGGATTCAGAATCTCTGTTCCTGTCACAGAACTCACGGTTAAATCCGCAAGAGAAGAATCCTTCGGCAGAATGGCGCGATTCACAGTAACTGTATATGTCTTTTGAGTACTGGCATCTGCCGCTGTAACCTGTACTGTAATTCGATTCGTTCCCTCATCCAGGGCCACACGCTTTCCAGTGACACCCGTGGAGCCTGCATTTTTCTTCAGAGTGTAGGTTGCAGTTTCGTCATTAGTCACAATTGAAAAATCCATATTACTTACATTATTATCTACATTGACCGAATAATCACTTATCCCTGCCTGGAAACCCGGCGTTAATTCGCCAGGGGAAACCCCTATTTCTAACAGCGTAGCATCTGCACTTGGATTTCTCACCAAATGAATGGTGTATACCTTCATGCTTCCATCCTGGGCCGTGACATTGACTTCAATAACATTTAATCCTGTAGTCAAGGGTACCGCCTTCAGATCTTCGATCCAGACCCCATTTACCAAAACGGAGGTGCTTGCATTCGCATCATCAACAACCGCATCCAGCTTAGCTACTGACACCGAATTCTGCACAGTGCCATTGTAACTGAAAGTACCTGTAACTGGTGTAAGGGAGATGGCGTTATCCGATAAGTCAGTCATCGTCAGCTCAAGCAAATTCGTATTTGACGAAGCCGCCCGAACGATGGTCACTGTATATTCCTTGGTAGTTACTTTGTCAGCGGCCGTAACGACCACTGTAACTACATTCTCACCTACAGCCAAAGGAACCGGCACTCCCCCTGTGGACTGGACTCCGTTAATTATATAAGTAGCCTGTGCGTCATTTGGAGTCGCCGCAACAGCCACACTGTCAATATTATTGGCGACATATTCATAATAGGTCGAGGTTGTACGGTCAAATCCGCCGGACAGCGGCTTGCCGGATAATGTGATGTTGATTAAATCCGCATATGAAGATGCCTTGCGGACAATCGTCAGTACATAATTCTTGACGGTTACACCATCCTCTGCTTGAACCAGAACATTGAACTCATTGACTCCTACCTGCAAATCGACCAGTCTTGGCTGAGCGTTAGGGGTCACGTTGCCGTTCAGACTAACCGTTGCATGGACGTCCTCAGGTGTTGGGGTTATTGTAAGCTCAGACACTTGGTTAGCCACAGTAACAGCGTACCGGGTTTGGTTCTTGTCGTAAGCAGGATCGAGCTGGCCTTTTGAAAGAACCAGGCTGGACAGATCCGCATTCGATGAAGCTTTTCTGATAATATTTATAAGGGTTGTTTTCTCACGTACACCACTCTGCGAGACCACAACGATCTTGACTGTATTCAGTCCGACGTTCAGGTTTTTGGTGTAGGCCGTATTATCTATGTGAGCATTCCCGTCTACAGACAGGCTTGCCGCAGCATCCAGCAGCTTCGGAGTAACCTCCAGTGAAGAAACCTCATTCGGGACCTCAACCGAGTACCCCGTATTATTGTTGTTGAACACAGGCGACAATGTCCCTGACGAGACTGTTAATTCCGCAAGGTCGGCCACATCCGAAGGTGCACGCAGTATGAACAGACTGTAAGACTTCTTCGTCACTCCATCCTGTGCTGTTACCTCGATCAGATACTTGTTATTACCTGCTGCAAGGCCGGATATGGAATACGGAGTGCCGCTGGGGTGAGCCACGCCATTCACCTTAATGCTTGCACCTTCGGCAGCTATTGGAGTGAATTCTGCCGTCGTGACAGCATTGGCCACATCCATCGTGTACTTCGGCTGATTCGTATCAAAAGCCGGCACCAGTCCACCCGGCGAAGCAGTCAGGTTAGTCAGACTGGCATCACCAGACAGCTTTCTTACAATCGTAATATTATAGGATTTTGCTGTCTTGCCGTCTTCTGCTGTAACCACTACGGAAATCACATTTTTTCCATAGGCCAGGCTGACGTTCCCGGTGGCGGCGGCGGATTCGGCCGAGCCGATGTTTGTTCCGTTCAGTGTTGCTGCCGCAAACATACTGGACCTGATAACATCCACTTGTACCGAGCTTACATTATTCTCGACTGTGGCAGTATAGTTGCCTATATTGCTGCTGTACCCTGGAGACAGGGTGATCGCTTGTCCGGTGCTTAAGTTGGACACTGAAAGCCCATTTGTTGCATCCAGATTGGCGTCATTTTCCGGATAGCGGATCACATCCAACACATATTCCTTAGAATTGGTTGAATTTTTATCGGCTACTTTTATCTTTACCGGCTTATATACACCGACTGGCAGGCCGCTTACTGTAAACGTCGGGTAGGTTCCCGATACGGTTATCCCGGAGCCATTGTCGGTGTAGGCTGTCACATTTACATCAGCGGGATTCACTGCTCCTACATTTATATTGATGCTATTGTTCGGACTGTTGCCGCTTTTATTGGGAACATGCACTTTATTATAGACAATCCCTCTGTTAAAGGCAGGGGCCATCACCCCTACAGAAGGTGTAATGAATTTCAGATCAAATTTACCGGCTACCACACTCAGCAAAAAGCTGCTGGTACTCGAAGCAATCCCATCACTTACGGTTACATTAATGGTGGAGGTGCCTGTCATATTTGCCGTTGGAGCCAGATTGATGCTTCTATCCGGGCCTTCACCTGAAAAAGTAATGTTGGCATTCGCCACAAGCGACGTATTCGATGAGGTTGCACTAAGCGTCAGCACATCGCCATCATCGACATCCGTCACCTTAAACGGCTTGGATACAGGCGTGTTCACGGGTGTCACCACATTCGAGTTAAACCCTGTCCCGGACACCCATTTACCGCTGATAATATTTCCGTTTCTTTGCCCCGCAGAGGAGTCCTTGGCCACAGCTCCGTCGTTAGGATCATTGAGCTTATAGTTGACCATCAGATTAGCTTCGTTGCCAGTAAGACTAGTATTCATCTGGCTCTCAATCTCCGCCTGGGTCTTGGCCTTGTTCCAGATACGGTAATCCCTCATGCTTCCAATATAATTGGCATCCTGGGACCAGGTGCTCTCACCAATAAAATTGTAGGGTCTCGGCTTGTTGGAATTGGCGGCACTGCCTTTGGCCATCTCTGTAAGATCCATAAAACCGCTGCCTTTCAAAATCCCGTTCCAATAGATATAAGCCTTCTTCTCCGCAGCATTATAAACAGCGGCTACGTGCACCCATTGGTTAAGCGGCAGCGGCTCCGTGGTTTTCACCAGATAGTCTTTAACCCGGGTACCCTTTTGCGGCAGGGCTTCAAGCGCTACTCTCCCTGAACTCCCCTCAAATGTCAGATGAAGATTAAAGTTATCCGTTCCATATGAGGTATCAAAGATGCGCGCCCACGTTGGAGCACTGCTGGCATTTACCCATGTTTCGATGGTCAGAGAATTGGAGTATATGTTCAAATCCGGAAGTGTAACATATCCCCGGCCATCAAACCCAAGATAGTTGCTGCCGCTAATCTCAGAAATATAAGGTGTATCATTAACTGGCGTAACTACAATCTGTGCAGCTTGCTCTGAATCACTATAACTTGCGGCATCTCCGGTATATTCAGCATTTACGTTTACATAATTACTGCTGTGCCCCCCTGAAGAAAGCCATCCCCGATACTGAATTTGTGTGGTTCCGTTCCAATCCTTCTTTGGAACAAAACGGATCATCACATCTCTGCCGAACACCGCAATCTTGCCTGGGTCCGGTGCCACAATAGACAACCAGAAGTTTCCTCCCGCGCTGTACTGCCATTGTCCGTTGGTATTATCTACTTCGGTAATGCCAATCCCGTTACTGTTAATGGCCGAAACAGATTTCCCGGCAGGCTCCAGCGTGTCCTCCAATATTGTATCCAATGGACCGGATGACGCTGCTTGCGCAACTTGAGGTATACCGTAAAAATTACTAATGATCAGGATCGCGATTAATGCCATGATCAAATATCTTGAACCCTTTTTTAATTTCACAAATTCAGCCCCATTTTCATTATGATGTCCGTCCTGTTTGCTCTTGACTTATGCCGCCTCCCTGAATTTGTATGAGAAAATACCTATATTTCTCTATCGGATTTTTGCGCATTGCACTTAATGTTGAATAAATAAAATTTTATGTTTTTTAACTAAAAAAACTATTACTAATTACTCAACGAAAATATCCGCCTGGTCCCAGGACCATTTAATCATCGAAATTCAGCCCGTTGATTCAGCCCGTTGACCATCTGGACGGTGGCTGCCAACAAGTAAACTAAAGTAGTATATACAACCTTTCTCTGCCAATAGTAAGCTTAAGTTAGCTTATAATCCCAAGTAATAATAATAAAAAAAGAATGGGAGAATTGGATAAAGGAGTGGAGTATATGCAAGGATTGTCAGTGGTTATCTGCACGAGGAATCGGGTACAGGACCTGACACGGTGCATTCATTCTATAACTAATCAGGACATCGGCCGGACAACCCCCATAGAAGTTATTATTATTGATGATGGTGCTATACCCGTTGAAATTCTTACAAAATTCGAGACTTCACTGACCGCAAGCGGTTATTCTTTCGTCTATCACCACAAGACTGACCGGGGATTATGGCTGTCCCGGCTCAAGGCCGTGGAGCTGTCCACTATGGATAAGGTCCTCTTCCTCGACGATGACGTCGAAATCCCCGTACATTACTTGTCCACCCTCATACAAACCTACCTCGACTACCCAACCTGCGCAGGAGTCGGCGGCATTGCCATCGGAATGAGCAACAGCTTCCTTGGTACAATCCGTTGCCTGCTCTCCTTTCAGCAATCCCTTTCGAGCGGCAAGCTCTCTCTGAGCGGACAAGCCGGCTCCATGTACAACTGGCACAAGGCGCGGAAAATTTTCAAAACCGAGTTCCAGCACGGCTGCAACATGTCGTTCAGGAAAGAGGCGATTAAGAATCTAAGACCCGTCCCCTGGCTCAAAAGCTACAGCGTAGGTGAAGATATTCTCATGTCGCGCATCGCGGAGAAATCCGGCCCCCTCTACATCAATCCCGAGCTGAAGCTCCTGCACCATGAGTCGCCTGCATCCAGAGACAATCTTGAAGAGGTCGCCTATACCCGGGTGCTGAACCATGTGCATCTGCTAAAGGATAAGAAGTCAGGACCTATCGGTTATGTCGCTCTCATATGGACTACCACCTACCTCATTCTCCGGGAGCAGCCCAAGAAGAATATCGCCGCCATAAGGGGTTACAAAAAAGGGCTGAAGGAAATCCTCTCCGGGCAGACTGCCAGATAATCCATCTCACTTTAGGAAGGGAGTGGCCGCATGAGCTTAAGCATTGTAGTTCCCATGTACAATTTAGAACGGTATGTAACGCCCTTGCTGAATTCACTCCTGGATCAGAGCGAGCAAGCGTTCGAGCTGATTCTGGTCGATGACGGCTCGACGGACCTTACTTCCCGGGTTGCCGAAGAAATCCTCTCGCACCATCCCACTCTCCGGGCCAAGCTGATCCGCACAGCCAATGGCGGGGTCAGTGCCGCAAGAAATACGGGACTGGACGCAGCAACCGGCGACTATGTGCTGTTCCTGGACGGCGACGATTATGCAGACAGGGGCCTGGTACAGCGAGTCCGGGAATGCACCTCCGGCGGGGCAACGGATATCCTCTGCTGGGGCCATAACCTGGTCCGCGAGGACCGGTCAACGATTGTGAGCTTCACTTCAGCCGCTGCAGATACTACGGGAAGCGAGGCGCTGAAGAATATTTTTGTGCATAAAAGCCTGAGAGTCTGGACCGGCAGCATTGCCTTCAGGAGAAGCTTCCTGCTTAAGAACGGCATCCGTTATACCGAGCGCTGTGTGAACGGAGAGGATCAGGAGTTTATCTATAAAGCCTTGTCCCGGGCCGCCCGGGTGATCACGATTCCCGATGTGCTGTCCTACTATTTGCAGCGGACGTCGTCGATCACGGGCACGTACAATGTGAACAAATTCGATGTAGTCGCCGCCTTCAAGCGGGTAGACGAATATTTCCGCGCCCATCCGTTCAGCGAGGTCCAGACGATATCCCATCTGCTGCTGAGCCGGGAACTGACGGAGAATTATTTCTATAATCTCAAGACCTGCCTGAACGGCACAAGCGGCATCGGCACCCGTAAGCTGCTTCAGGATATTGATCTTGCCTACCCCGGCGTGAACGAGGAAATGCAGCAGATTATGCGGGTGTATCAGGGCGATGACCGGCAGCTCGCTTTTCAGATCAAGGCCTTCTTAATTTCACCGGACCTGTACGGGCGGCTGATTCATCTGGACAGGAGCTGGCTCGGGTTCAAACACAGGCTCAAAGCCGTGATCAGCAGAAAGGAAATTAAGATATGACGAAGAAAATAATGATCTACGCATACACGGAATTCAATCTAGGCGATGATCTGTTCATCAAGGTGCTGTGCGAACGTTACCCGGATACCCGGTTCATGCTCATTGCTCCGCGACTATATAAGGATGTCTTCAAGAAGCTCCCCAACCTGACGGTCTATGCTTCGGACTCCATTCTGTTCAAGGGCATCAATTATTTCTTCCGCAAACTGAAGCTGCACCCAAGCTTTATGCAGAAGCTTCTGGCGGATCACGGGGACGGCACCGTCCATATCGGCGGGTCGATTTTTATGCAGGGCGAGCACTGGGCCGAATATGTGGCGAATAATGAGCGCCTCCGCAATAAAAGCAAACCGTATTATCTGATGGGCGCGAACTTCGGCCCCTTTACCGATAAGGCCTACTACGAGGCGCACCGGCGGATTTTCCGGGAATATACGGACATCTCGTTCAGAGAGCAGTATTCGTATGATTTGTTCAAGGAGCTGAGCCATGTGCGGATGGCGCCGGATATTATTTTTCAGCTCAAATATGCAAATGCTGCGGAGCCTGCCGCCGAAGGCCGGTATATCGCGATTTCGGTCATCAAGCCTTCCGCCAAAGCCCAGAGCGGTTTTGACAACCTCTATTATGAAAAAATGAAAGATGTTGCAGTCCATTTCATTCAGATGGGTTATGCCGTGCATTTCCTGTCGTTCTGCCAGCATGAAGGGGATCAGGAGGCTATCGGTCAGATCGTGGGGCTTATTCCGGCAGAACTTCAGCGGAGGACGCAGGTTCACTTTTACCAAACGGATATAGATGGGATTCTCGCAGCGCTGGCGGGTGCAAGCTTCATTGTCGCTTCCCGTTTCCATGCGATGATTCTGGGCTGGGTGTTCGGCAAACCGGTCTTTCCTGTCGCCTACAGCAATAAAATGGTCAATGTCATGCAGGACGCTCATTTTCACGGGCAGTACACGGATTTCGCACATTTAGCCGAGGTTACCCCGGAGCAGGTGTACGCCAGCATGGCTACGAACGGCCTGGATGTAACCTTGCAGGCGAATCAGGCGGAGAAGCATTTCGAGCAGCTCGATGCCTATCTGTCCCCAGCGCCGCTTGTGGAAGGGAGACGAAGCTATGAAAGCTAAACGGAGCATGCTGAACCTGGGTTTTGGGCTTACGAGCCAGGTGATCACGATTATTCTCGGCTTTTTCATCCCCCGGCTGATCATGGTCAACTACGGCTCCGAGGCCAACGGCCTGATTGCGTCCATCGTGCAGATCATCAGCTATTTCGCCCTGCTCGAAGCAGGCGTCGGCGCAGCTTCGCTGCAAGCCCTGTATAAGCCGGTCGCGAAGAACGACCACAAGCAGATCAATTCGATTCTCACCGCCACCTCCAGCTACTACAAAAAAACCGGGATTTATTATTTCATCTCAGTCGTACTGCTGGCGGTCATTTATCCGCTGGTGATCCACTCGGAGATCAATAAGCTGAGCATAATGGCAATCATCCTGTTCTCGGGCCTGGGCGGAGCGATCAATTATTATTACCAGGGGAAATTCCGGGTACTGCTGATTGCTGAAGGCAAAAGCTATGTGGAGACCTCCATCGTCACCATCGCGAATATCCTGAACAATGTGGTGCGGATCGTTCTGCTGCTGCAGGGCGTGGACATTATCGCCGTACAGGCATCCTTTTTCGTGCTGACCGTCCTGCAGATCGTTGCCTTCCATATCTATGCGAAGCGGAATTATCAGTGGATCGACCTGAGCGAGAAGCCGGATTTCGCCGCCATTGGGCAAAAAAATTCGGTCATGGTGCATGAGATTTCCTATCTCATCTTCCGCAACACCGACGTGCTGATCCTGACGATTTTTACGAATCTGAAGGTTGTCAGCATCTACGTTATGTACAATATGATCTTCACTATCGTCGATAACATCGTGCAGACCATCAACGGAAGCGTCAAGTCGGCGCTGGGGCAGAGCTATCATGAGGGTAAAGAGGCTTTTGTCAAGCTCTATGATGCGTATGAGGTCTATTTCATGGGGCTGATCTTCGCCATTCTGACGGTGGTATACATTCTGATCCTGCCGTTCATGCGGCTGTATACAGCAGGGGTCAACGATGTGAACTATATCAACTTCTGGCTGCCGGTGCTGTTCGTGGTGATCAAGCTGCTGACCAATGCGCGCACCTCATCCAATAATCTGATTACGATCGCCGGACACTTCCGCAACACGCAGTTCCGCTCGATTATGGAGTCGGCCATCAACCTGGGGGCTTCGATTATTTTCGTGAGCTTCTTCGGCATTTACGGCGTGCTGATGGGTACGATTGCCGCGCTGCTGTACCGTTCCATCGACATCGTAGTGTACGCTAACCGGGTGCTGCTGGAGCGCAGCTCCTGGGTCACGTTCCGCAGATGGCTGACCAATGTCGCCGTGTTCGCGGCTATTGTCTTCATCACCACGAAGCTTGGCCTGAGCATCACCTCCTACACCGGCGTAATTCTCTGGGGCACAGCGCTCGGCCTGATCATCCTGCCGATCTACTACGCAGTCGGCTCCCTGCTGGAGCGCGAAGCCTTCCTCTACGCCTGGGGTTATGCCAAGCGCTTCCGCAGCAAGCTGAAGGCACGGGGCAAGGTTGCTGCGAGCCAGGGCTGAGTGCCGGGGAGAGTGGATTGGACGGAGCGATGGTCTCGTTTGTCCGGGCTGCATGGCCCGGCAGATTCGTTTGCCCGGGGCGCTTGAGCGTCTCAGAGCGGTAGATTCGTTTGCTCGGGTCGCTCGGGCGTTTCGGACTAGATTAAGTGGAAAATGGACGCTTAATTCGCCGTTTCCAGCGCTAATTGAGTATTTAAGCGGAAAAAGTATATCTAATTTTCTATATTTCTCCTAAATTCTCTCGATTCCGATGATTTAAGTGGACTTTTTCCACTTTGCACTTATAATTCTCCTGCTCAGAAGAAGTTAAATGGAGAAAATCCTACTAACACATCGGCGTAGATGGTTACTCAGGTAAAAGGCTCACAAAAACTTAAGCATATGCTTACGATGCCAGTTTTGTACGAAGAGATTTCGAGGAAGCTGATGCTCACAAAACTTAAGCTTATGCTTACGGAGCCAGTTTTGTACGAAGAGGATTCAATGAAGTAACGCTCACAAAACTTTAAGGAGGACTGATTATGGCTCAGAGCGAGGAGTTGCGCCAGGCTGGGTACCGATTATTGACACAGCTCGATGACGATATTCAGCAGCCGCAAGCCGGAGGGCTTCAGAATACAGATCTGCTGAGCAGATACAGGGCTACTGTTAGCAGCGAAGCGAACGCCGGTATCCAGCAGAATCTCGAGACGCTAATCGGAGTGATCCGGGCTTACTTGTTGGAGCGGGCTTCGGAGGATGCTCTGGAGTATTATTTATCTCAGCAATTCAACATTGAAGCCACGAATATCCGCGAGCTGCTGAACAACCTTGCTGAATTAAGAACGGCTGACGGAGAACAGGCGAACCCCCTGAACACGGCCGCCGATCCCTCCACCCTGCCCAAAATCAGCGTAATCATCACAACTTATAATAGAAAAGAATTCCTGCACCAGGCCGTTCAAAGCATCCTGCGGCAGGATTATCCCCATAAAGAGATTACAGTTATTGACGACTGCTCCAGTGACGGGACCGCAGACATGATGAGCCGGAGCTTCGGAGATGATCCGCGTGTGATCTACATGCAGAACGAAACCAACCGCGGACCCGGGAATAACCGGCGCAAGGCGCTTTCCGCCCACGGCGACGGCGAATACATTCTGTTCCTGGACGACGATGATTATCTGATCGACCGCAGCTATTTCAGCAGAGCTGTTCATTTTCATCAGCAGCACCCGGAGCTTGCTTTTGTAGCCGCCAATGTATTCCTGGAGTATTCCACCACCGGCCAGTTCAAGCCCTCCAGCCTGGAGTTAAGCCGGATTACCCCGAAGGAGGCTTATTTCAGCAATTTTGAGCAAAAAGGCTATCCCAAGCCCGCCTCCACCTTGACTGCAATTTTCAAACGGGATGCGCTCATGAAGATGGATATCCTGAACATGAGTATGGTCAACGACGCATCCATTTATCTCCGGGCCCTGCTGATCGGCGACGCCGGGTTTATCGACACCCTCGCAGGAGTCTACCGGATTCACGGCAACAATATTACCTTTCACCTCAGCCAGTCTTTCCTGATCGAGAATCTGGAGGAGAAGCGCCTTATCCGCAACATGGCCATCGAACGCTACGGCTACAGCAAGGCAGAAATGAACGAATGGTTCAACCACAATGTGTATGACACCATCTCCTACTACCTGATGAATTCCGCCAAAAGCCACACCGACTTCAAGTCGATGTACAACTGGTCCAGCATTCACAGCCCCAAGGCCTACAGCCAATTGAAACGCCAGTTCCGCACCAGGCTGCTGAAAAAGCAGTTGCTGCGCGTATCGTTTGTTAGGGCGTTGCTGAACCGGTAAGCTGAACTCGTGCAGCAGAGTAGCTCTTTCTTTGCTCAAGATAGAGATCGCAACGCCATCGCAATGACAACAAAAAACAAGCTGCTTCGTCTGTATGGACGGGACAGCTTGTTTTTTTGCAGTTTAGGGATTGCAGCGATCCCCCGGCATGAGTATTCGTTGACGCTCCCTTGTAGGATACGCCAGGAATAACCGAGGGACTGTGCAACCCTTTTTTTCGGGCAGTATGCCGGGGCTATGTTTTATTTGTCAGCCAGCGCCTGCTTAATATAGGAATTGTCAACCACTTGAGAAACGTCCACTTTCTCTTTCAGCTCTCCCAAATTAAACAGAATGTCCGCAACCTCTTGCTGGTTCTTGGTGGCTTCATCCGAGATGGGGTTGTTGGTAGCCACGTTGTTCTTCAGGGAGACCCTTACGGTCTCTTCGTCGAGATTCTTGAGACCCGCCAGCAATGTGATAGCTTCATCCAGATTGCTGTTCTGCCATTCCAGCGCGCGTTCGTAAGCCTTCAGGTATGCAACAACCAGTTCCGGGTATTGTTTGGCAAATTTGGTGCGGACGATATTGTAGGCGGGATTGAAGGCGCCAATGCCTTTACCTTCTGCAATCAGCTTAGCCCCCTGTGTATTAATCTGTGAACTGCGGAAGGGCTCCCAGATCACCCAGGCATCAATCTGTCCACTCTGGAATGCAGGCTGGGCTTCATCTGGCTGAAGATTGATCTGCTGGACATCCGAGGCGCTTAGTCCTGCGCTTTGCAAGGCACGGAGCAGTAGTCCCCAGGAGCTGCTCCCCTTGGTTACACCGATTTTTTTGCCCTTCAGATCTGCAATGGATTGAATAGAGCTGCCTTTCGGAACGATGATGCCATCCCCGCCGCCGTCACTTCCTTCACTGATGGAGGTGAAGCCTACCTTCGCCGCTTGGCCGGTAATTGTGCCGATGTAGCCAATGCGTACAAAGTCCAGACGATCCGAGGCGATGGCCTCCAGGAATTGAGAAGAGCTCTGAAGGGTCTGATACTCAACCTTTGCCCCGAATTTGCCGAATTCCTCCTCAAAATACCCTTTTTCCTTGGCGATCAGCAGCGGACCCATCTGGCTGGCATCAATGTTCACGACAACATCCTTGTATTTCTCCGCATCGCTGCCGTTGTCTTGTGATGCAGACGGTTCCGCCGATGCCTGTGCTGTGGTTGCTGTTGCTTCAGTTGCTGCGTTGTTCTTAGCCTGTCCTGCATTACTGGATGAGTTCCCGCAAGCAGACAGCATAATCAGTATCATTGCAAGCGCCAGACCCGTGAACCCCTTTTTACTCCATGCCTTCATTATTGTTCCTCCTGTTGTCTTAAATATGGTATTGCATATGTCAAAAGCTTGTCCTGCTTGTCAGGTTGATCAGCGGCGGCCGGCAGGCCGCAATAAACCGAGATGCTCTCTTAATGTGCTGCCTGTATATTCGGTGCGGAAGCATCCTCTTGCCTGCAATAGCGGCACAACTTCCCGCACAAATTCCTCCAGCCCCTGAGGCAACAGCGGCTGCATAATATTGAATCCGTCGCATGCTCGACTGGTAAACCAATCTTCCATTACATTTACGACATGCTCCGCCGTACCGGTGACGGTCAGATGCCCGCGGGCAACCGCGTAATGCAGTCCCAGCTCACGGATTGTCATTCCCGACTGCCGGGCACGCTCGATAATCATCACGGCCCTGCTGGTATTCCCCTCCACAGGAATGTCCGGCAGCGGGCCGTCAATGGGATGGCCCGACAGATCATAATTGAGCAGCTTGGACAAATAACGTGCACCAACAGCAGGCTGAATCAGCCCATTGAAGAGCTGTTCTTTCTTCCGGGCCTCCTCCTCCGTGGCTCCAATGAAGGCCATCAGGCCGGGCATTACCTTAAGCTCATCCGCCTGCCGGCCGTATTGGGGAAGCTGCCCTTTAAGCTGCCGGTAGAAAGCAATGGCTTCTTCCTTGTTGTCACAGGCAGTAAACACCACATCGGCGGTGCGGGCGGCCAGCTTCTGACCTGTCGGAGAGGTGCCCGCCTCAATAATGACCGGTCTTCCCTGCGGAGAACGCGGCAAATTCAGCGGCCCCTCGACCCGGAAGTGGGTGCCATTATGATTCAGCCGGTGAATGTGTTCGGGATTGGCGTAACGTCCGCTCTCGCGCTCCACCACAACTGCATCATCCCGCCAGCAATCCCATAGGCCATTGACGACCTCCAGAAATTCAGACGCCCGTTCATAGCGCCTCCCGTGTTCGAGCAACTGGTCGGCATTGAAATTCCTGGCTTCACTTTCCTTGGTGGAGGTGACCACATTCCATCCCGCACGCCCGCTGCTCAGATGATCAAGCGTAGCGAACCGCCGCGCCAGATTATAGGGCTCATTAAAGGTAGTGGATGCCGTTCCGGCTAGTCCAATCCGCTGTGTCACCCCAGCTAGTGCCCCGAGCAGAGTAACCGATTCTGGATAGAGAAAGCTAACATCCGTCTCCAGATCGGAAATGCTGGGAATGGAGCCGCTGTCGGCCAGAAAGACCATATCGAATTTGCCTTGCTCCGCCGCCTGTGCTGACTTGAGATAGAATTCCAGATTAATGGCACCGTTGGTCGTGGATTCCGGGTGGCGCCAAGCTGCATAATGATGCCCATAATCGAATAAAAAAGCTCCAAGTCTCATCTGTTCATGTTCTCTTGTCATTAGCTTCACTTCCATCAGATTGAATTATGTTTCAGACCGTTCTGTTCTTATAGCTCCGGTAAGCTTCAGCAAACCGGGCGATTCCCAGACGGATGTCTTCTTCATTGCAATAACTAAAGGACAGCCTTGCATAATGACCTCCTTCCGGCTCTACAAAAAATTGGCTGCCAGGCAGGAAGCTGACTCCCCGCCCCGCGGCATCCTGCACAAATTCAGATGTCCGGACATCCTCGGGGAAGGCCAGCCAGATGAAGAATCCCCCGGCGGGAACCTGGAACTGAACCTCATTACCGAATTGCTCACGCAGGGCATCAACCATGACATTGCGGCTGGATTTATACCTTTCGATAAGCCGCTGCAGATGCTCAGGGAAGGACAGGTGTTCGAACAACTGGGCGACAATCTCCTGGGAGAAGACACTGGCCTTGCTGCCCTGGAAGAAGGAGTTCATGTTCCGAATCACCTCTGCCGAGCCTATGGCCCAGCCAAGGCGGATGCCTGGGGCAATGATTTTGGAAAAGGAGCTGAGATAGACCACCCGCTCAGGCCCGAAGCTGTAGATCGCCGGAAGATGCTGCCCTTCGTAGACCAATTCGGCATAAGCATCATCCTCCAGAATGAAGAAGTTGTATTCATAAGCAAGCTGCGCCAGCCGCTCACGCCGCTCGGGGGACAGACTTATACCTCCGGGATTATGGAAGTTAGGCATGCAGTAGAGCAGCTTGGGAAGAGGCGTGCCCTGCCGGGAGGCTTCCACCAGCGCGGCTTCCACGCGTTCCACCTGAATGCCCTGCGCGTCAATGGGGAAAGAAGTAATAACCGCCTCCGCTGCTCTGAAGGTGCTGACTGCACCGAAGTAGGTCGGCGCTTCCACCCAGACGTGGTCCCCTGGTTCCAGCAATGCTCTGGCGGCGTAGTCGATTGCCTGCTGGGAACCATAGGTAACGAGAATTTGCTGCGGAGCGGCCTGAATCGAGCGGAGGGCTGCCCGTTCAGCTATCCACTGCTGGACGCGCCCGGGTCCGCCTGCTCCGGCATATTGCAGTGCATCCCGCCCCTCATGCAGAATGGCAGCCGCCGATGCAGCCTGCAATTCCGCATAAGGAAAGGCATCGGACGAGGGGGTTCCATAGGAAAGCGGGATAATGTCCGACCGGCTCGATGCTTGTGCCGCTCCGACGGGAGGCGCGGCTGGCAGACGTTTGGGAAAGGCAAATGGCTTTAAGTGCGAGGTCATTAGAGTTAACCACCTTATTCGGAAGATGTAAGAAGAGATATGGCCAATTCCAACTAAAGGCTTGGATTCGGCGATTCAATCGGTACAGGAGCAGACCTAGCCTTTATAGCTGTCTCTCCAGCCAAGCAATTTGCGCTCCAGCAGCCGCACCATTGAATCAGTCAGCTTGCCGACAGCGGCAAAGATGAAGATGCCTACGAAGACAACCCCTGTCCTCATAAAGGAACGGGCATCCTGAATCAAGTAACCCACACCTTGATCAGCACCCATCAGCTCCGCGACCACAAGGCACAGCCACGCCGTGCTGAGTGACAAGCGGAGGCCCAGCAGAACCTGGGGAAGCGCCGATGGAAGGACGAGCTTCCTGATCAAGCTGTAGCGGCTGAATTCCAGTACCTTAGCGACATCGAACAATTTGGAGTCCACCGTGCGGACACCAAGGAAGGTATTCACATAGAGCGGGAAGAAGGCCCCCATACCAATCAGCAATACTTTGGATAATTCCCCGAAGCCGAACCACAGAATAAAGAGTGGCGTGATGGCTAGCAGAGGAACGGTGCGCAGCATTTGAACTGTAGGATCAAGGTATTCTTCAGCACGCCGGAATAACCCGACGAACAGTCCGAGCATTAGACCTAATAGTCCCCCGATCAGGAAGCCGAGCAATGCCCGAACAATGCTGACCCTCAAATGATGCAGCAGCTCACCCGAACGCAGCAGATCGGCGAAGTCCTTGAAGATCGACCAGGGTGAGGGAAAAAGCTGCTCCGATACCCAGCCAAGCTGCGACAACAATTGCCAGATAGCGAGAATAAAAACAGGAAGAACCAAACCGCGTATAAATAATCTCTGTCTGCTAGTCTTGCGGTCTATATTCATATTTCCCAGCCGGCCTCCTTGCCGCTGTCCAGATGATGCTCCAGGGCCCGCAGCACAAGGGTGCGAAGCTCCTGGAAGGATGATCTTAGACGATTCCTCGGGTAAGGAAGATCGACAAACAAGATGTGCTTGATTCTTCCAGGTTGGGCATCCATCACCACAATACGGTTGGACAGGAATACAGCCTCATCAATATCATGTGTAACGAGCAGCATCGTTGTCCGGTTGGTATGCCAAATATCGAGGAGAGCTTCCTGCATATGGGTTCTTGTAAAAGCATCCAGTGCACCAAAGGGTTCATCCAGCAGCAGTACTTTAGGATTGCGCAGCAGCGTACGGGCAATAGCCACCCGCTGGGCCATGCCACCCGAGATCTGCTTGGGGTATGCCTTTTCGAAGCCCTGAAGCCGCACCAGTTCAATCATGGAATCTACCTTCCGCCTGATCTCCGACTTCTTCAGCGACAGATCTGCGGCAATATTCTCCTCAACGGTCTGCCAAGGGAAGAGACGATGCTCCTGAAAGATGACGCCCTTATTCTGGCTCGGGCCTGTGATTGGCTCGCCGCTAAGCAGCAACGTTCCGGCATCCTTGGATTCTAATCCGGCCACAATTTTAAGCAGGGTGCTTTTACCACAGCCGCTTGGTCCAATAACCGTGATGAATTCGCCAGGCTCTACATGAATATTAATATCTGACAGGACCAGCTTGGGGCGTCCCTCGTGAACATAGGATTTGTTGACTTTCTGGATGTCGAGAGCTCCTGCTGCTGACATCTATACCACCTTCATTTCTCCGATAAGTTTAGTGGGCAATAAAGTTATTATTATTAACACATATAAAGCAGTGTGATGTAAAATACGTAATATCTATGCTTGCATAAGTGACATTTATCACACTGGAGGAGATTGCTGTGCGTCTGGAACAGTTAAAATACATCATTGAGGTCGCTCACTGCGGTTCCATTACGGTAGCTGCGGACAAGCTCCATGTGTCACAACCTAATATTAGCCATGCCATCTCTTCATTGGAGCAGGAGCTTGGAGCGGTGATCTTCAATCGAACACGGGCAGGCAGCGAGCTTACGGAGATCGGCGCAAGTATTATTGAGCATGCTGAAGAGATTATGAATCAGGTTGATGCTCTGAAGAATACTGCCCGTAACCACGGTTCACTGATTGAGGGAATAATGACCATCGGAGCCATCTCCGGAATCTGTACCAGCTTTCTTCCCCGGACACTGTCAGTCTTCAAGTCAAAATATCCTAATGTGGAGCTGGTCATTCAGGAAGGCCATTCCGGTGAAATAGAGGAGGGGGTTATTCAAGGCAAGCTCGATCTTGGGCTGGTGGGTATTCCTGGGGATTATGAATTCAAGCATTTACATGCCCACCAATTCATGGTAGGCAAGATTCTCGCCTGTGTGGGTGCAGGTTCACCCTTGGCCGCGAAGGATAAAGTTTCCTTTCACGACATCGTGAAGCATCCGGTGATTGCATCATCAGATCATATGCGCAAGGAGCTTCGGAAATACGGCACGCCCAAAGAGGTATTTTTGTCCAACTGGTCGGAAGCATCGAAGCATGTTATTGCAGAGGGAATGGCAACTTGCTTTTATCTCGATGTATCTTTGAAGAATGACCCATACGTGAAAACAGGGCAGATCATTCCCATTCCGGTAAAGGAAGACCCTGAAGTGAAGCTGTACTGGCTGCATTCCCGGAAGAAGCTGTCTGTGGCCGGTGAAGCTTTTATTCGTGAATTTCTGATTCAGGTCAATCAGTTCAACCGCTGGAAATCCATATAGGAAGCGACCATCAAGAAGCGGCACGCTCACGTCCCGCTTCTTGACTCTCCGCATTCAAGCCTCCCTCAGCAGCCTATCCGGCAGCCCGAGCGCCGCGTCCAGCTCAGAATTCTTCGGATTCATTGGCACAATTCTCCTCTCAAACCAGGCGTTCTCTGAAATAATCTTTACAAATTATATCATTTCGCCCCAAATTCCTGCTTTTTTCTAAAGTTCACGTTTTGTTCCTCTAATCCAAGGTGAAAATAATTGACCGCTGTGCTACAATATTGGAATTGCAAAGGCAATTGCTTAGGGAGGTTTATTACAAAACCATGCTTATTATTGGTATCGCCGGCGGGACCGGTTCTGGCAAAACAACAGTAGCACGCTCCGTCATCGACCGTCTGGGAACAGATAAAGTGACGTTCATATCTCAGGATAACTACTATAAAGACCATTCGCATCTCAGCCTGGAGGAGCGCGGAGCGATTAATTACGATCACCCGCTTGCTTTTGACACCGAGCTGCTGATCGAGCATTTGAATTGCCTCAAAGCCGGACAAGCCGCGTATGCCCCGGTGTATGATTTTACCGTTCATGCCCGTTTTTCGGACAAAACGGTGGAGCTTCAGCCCAATAACATCGTCATTGTTGAAGGACTGCATGTCCTCTCCGATGAACTGCTTCGCGCGCAGCTCAACATTAAGGTTTTTGTCGATACCGACCCGGATGTGCGCATCCTGCGCCGCGTCTTGCGGGACATTGAGGAACGCGGACGCACCATCCGTTCGATCCACACACAATATTTGACTACGGTCAAACCGATGCACGAAGCCTTCATTGAACCGTCCAAAAAATACGCAGACCTCATCATCCCCGAAGGCGGACAGAATGAAGTTGGCATTCAGCTATTGTCCGTGCTCACCGAGAAGTACTTGTCGGGCGACCAGCAGTGGACCGGAAAGTAAGGGTTAACGTTTATACAGGCTGCCGAGACTACCCGGCGGTCTTTTTTTGTATGAACCACCTTTGATATAATTGGGTCAAAATGCGGTGATCTCATGACGCTGATGGAGGAGCTTATTTTTGTGTATTTGCACCATTCCAACGAACACTCTTACGTGCTTGACCTGGAAACTATGGAGACTATTATGGATGCCAGCGAATTCGAGACAGGATTACCGGAGATTGACTGGGAGGATGAAGAGAGTGAAGAGCGGTATATCCACATCCCAACATCCGACAGCAATACAGGATACGAGGTTATGGAGGATTTTGCTGGTCAGACGGAATCGGACCCGAAGGGGAAGCTGATGGAGGCACTTAATGGACGCAAGCCTTTCCGCAGCTTTAAAGATGCACTCTATGAACTCGATCTCTTGGATGAATGGGACGCCTTTGAGGAGAAATGTGCAGAAAAGGCCATTCATGAATGGCTGCAAGAAGAGAATTTGGATTACAATACTTTGAACGAAAAGTACATCTCCCTGCATCCTTGATAACCCTTACACGAGTAGGAGTGAACGGCTCATATGAACCTTCGTAATCTTGGCAAAAGTATTAGCAGCGTGATTATAAAAAGAGGACAGGACTACCTGCTCTCCGGCCACGTGGAGTCTGTACGCGAGCTGAAGCCCGGACTCTACCGGGCAAAAGTCGCAGGAAATGAGCTCCACGAGGTGCTGGTCCAGCTTGGGGAGCCGGACGAGGTTCTTTCCTCTTCATGCACTTGTCCATTCGATATGAATGCTGTCTGCAAGCATCAGGCAGCAGTGCTGATGTATTTGAGGGATTATATGGGAGAGGATGCCATCTCTGATGCAATCGAATCTGCCTCGGCCGCGAGCCTGCAGCAAATACTGGAAGCGAAGGACAAAAGCGAGCTGGTCTCGCTGCTGTTAGCCCTGGCACTGGACTCGGAACAGACGGAACAGCGAATACGCTTTTACTTCTCTGATTCAGGGAACACCACTGGATTTGAAGAATATAGGGGGTTGATCCGCTCTTATATTAACCAGTATGCCGACAGAGACGGGTTTGTTGGTTGGGGAAAAGTAGACCGGGCCGTGCAGGGGGCCGAACTGGCCGCGGCCAAAGCAGTCCAGGCCTTCGAAGAAAATGAGCCGCTCCAGGCAGTGCGAATCAATCTGTGCATTTTTGAAGAAATGCTGGAGTTGCTGCAAGCCACCGACGACTCGGATGGCATCGTGAGCGGCATGATAGAGGACAGCCTGGACCGTATCTACGAGATTGCTCAGTTAGGAGAGCAGTTGTCGTCCACGGAAGCGGAGACCTTGTTTGAGTTGCTGATGGACATGGTGCAGCACCCGGAAATTGACGGCTGGTCTGACTGGCAGCTTGTCCTGCTCCGCTGTTCTGCCGATCTGGCCGTTTCGGAACGCCAGGGGGCAGAGTGGGAAGCATTAGCTGACCAATTGAGCAAAGGGAAGGATTCCAATAGCTGGAGTGCTCAAAATTTTGCAGCCAAACTGGGTGACATCCGTTTGGACCGGCTGCAGAAGCATGCTGGCGAGCAGGAATTCCAGGCTTATCTGCACAGCCACCTGCACTTCGAAAGCTTCCGGGAACAGGCCATTACCCAGGCAATGGATGACGCCCGATATAATGAGGCGATTCGTCTAGCCCTTGAAGGGGAAGCCCAGGATACAAAGAACCGTCTGCCGGGACTCGTCCACAAGTGGGCGCGGCTGCGCTATGAAGCCTATAGGCTGTCGGGAGATACCCTGTCCCAGCGTGAACTTGGTCTGGAGCTGCTCTGCGGCGGAGAACTGTCTTATTACTCTGCTGTTAAATCGGCCTATCCCGCTTCGGAGTGGCCGACCATCTACAACTTGATATTGGACAGGTTGGAGCAAGGGCACAACTCGTTTGATAATGTGTATACGAAGCTCTTGATCCAGGAGAAGGAATTCGACCGCCTGCTGCATTATGTGCAGAAACACCCTCATGAGGTCGAAGAATATTATCCGCACCTTATTCCTGATTATCTTCAGGAGGTGATCGGTATCTTCCGCACCCATATCGAGCGGTCGGCTGCCCAATCTTCTGAACGCAAGCAATATCAGCAGGTCTGCCGGACCATCAAAAAAATCCGCAAAGCCGCCGGCTCCGCCGCTGCCGAACCCGTCGTGCGTTCACTGCTGGCCGCATACCCCAATCGGCCAGCTTTTAAAGACGAGCTGACTAAGCTGCTCGAGAACTTTTGAGCAGCTTTTAGATGCAGGTACGCATTTTATTGGCGTACCTCGGAAGCTTCGGCGCTGCAACAACTCCTCGGCGGAGGAAACAACGGCATTTCTGCCGTTGTTTCCTCCAATCCCGGCTCCGATGCACCTAACAACGTTATTTTTGCTGTTGTTTCTGCTACTTCCAGCCTCGGCGTGCCTAACAACGGCATTTCTGCTGTTGTTCCTGCCGCTTCCAGCCTCGGCGTGCCCAACAACGGTATTTCTGCTGTTGTTCCTGCCGCTTCCAGCCTCGGCGTGCCCAACAACGGTATTTCTGCTGTTGTTCCTGCCACTTCCAGCCTCGGCGTGCCCAACAACGGTATTTCTGCTGTTGTTTCTGCTACTTCCAGCCTCGGCGTGCCCAACAACGGTATTTCCGTTGTGTTTTCTCAGTAACTATATAGAGGAATTCGTGGTATTCATCCTCCTGATCTTACGGACCGTGAAGGCTTTATTCTCCCGAAAGGGATACATTTAGCTGTGCTAAACATTCCTGTAAACGCTAAGTTTTCGACTTAGACAAAAACAAGGGCGCCTCGTATGATGGGGGTGTAAGGGATCAGAGTCCTAAAAACCCATCAGGAGGCGCTTACTATGAAGTCTAACCGAAATGAGACAATGAATCAACGCATTGAACGAATTACCCTGCAGCATGCAGTGGTTGGGATCGACATCGCTAAGGATACGCATGCCGCGCAGATGACCGATTTTCGCGGTCGTTCGCTCACTCCCCGTCATCTGTCTTTCCCGAACACGCTGGACGGCTTTGAGACACTTTTGCGCTGGGTCAGAGTGGCTCAGTCGAAGCATCGGCTAACGTCCCTTCTCATCGGTCTGGAGCCCACCGGCCATTACTGGTTTAACCTCGCCAACTGGTTGCTTCAGCAAGGCATCGAGGTGGTGTTGGTCAATCCGGTGACGACCCACCGCAACAAGGAAAACCGGGACAACAGTCCCTCCAAAAACGACCCCAAGGATGCGCTTGTCATCGCGGACGTCGTAAGCGGTGGCTACTACACGGACTACGTGACTCAGGCCGCTTCATTCGAGCGGCTAAAGACGCTCATGAGCGACAGGGAGTATTGGGTCAAGCAATCGACAAGTCTGGGCAACCGGATCGTCCGCTGGATTGACCTGTACTTCCCGGAATTTCGCCAAGTCTTCCCGGATTGGACGGTACTCCGGTCGCTCGCGTCGCTCCACGCTTGCCCTTTGCCGTGTGAGCTGAAGAGACTGAGCATCGATGAAGTCATTGACCATTGGCGTAAGCAAGGGATGAAACGCGCCTCCGGTGTCAGCGGCAGGGCGAAAGCAGCCGCATTGCTGGCAGCAGCCACGCGCAGTATTAGTGATACGAGGGCAACGGAGGAGGCGCGGCAAGACATTCGCCGCCTGCTTCAAACCTACGAGCATGTGGTCGCCATGCTCGGCGAAATGGATGAGGCCATCCAATCGATCTTGGCGGAAATCCCCTTGGCCGAACAGTTGCGAAGCATCCGCGGGCTAGGAAACATCACGCTGGCAGCCATTCTGGCCTCAGCAGGCGACCTGCGCCACTATGCCCATGGCAGGCAATTGTTGCGACGAGCCGGCCTAAACCTGGCCGAGTGCACCTCCGGCAAGTTCAAAGGTCAAATCAAGCTCTCCAAACGCGGCGACAGTACCCTCCGCAAATACTTGTACTGGGGGATGCTGAGTCTGGTGCGGCAAAACCCCGATTTCAAGCGCTGGCATGCGCACAACCAGGCGCGGGGCATGAAGAAGCAAGCTTCACTTTTTAAGTTGATTGGCAAGTGGGCTCGTATCCTGATCGGCATGGTGCAGCGCGGGGAAACGTACCGTAGTGCAGCTCCGGTTGCCGCGTAAACCCGAACCCCGAGAATTGACTTATTCGCAGGAGTGTACAGCAGAATGTGCATAAGAGAACCGAATGTTCGGTCCGAAAGGGCATAGACCCGTTAACTAAACGCGATCGGTCTCCACGCCATGGGCAGGTGTAACGAAGGAATGTAAGGGCATAGACCCGTTGAGATCTGGGAGGGTAAACCCCCGTGGGCCATGTGGAGTGTGCAGGATATCGAGGACCCAAAAGCACGTCATGCGTTGCTTCTGTTCCTGCATGCCCGCTAGCATGCTGGCGGCTCCTTCTCCACCCCAAACGAACCTTCTCCACCGCTTCATTGCGATGAAATCCTGCGAATGAGTGAGTATTCGTGAGAATACCCCTTAAATACGAGGGACGGACCGCAATGCGCTTATTACCGCTTCGGCAGGTATATTTGGGTTGAAAGTTCGCCCATAAAGGCGCTGGAGTCCGTTCACTAACGGAAATATGACTTCCAGTAGGGATAAGAGCGGCTCAGTCCGCAACAAAGTGGCATACTCTTCCAATTAGGAGATGATTCTGTTCGCGGGGGCCGATAGACCTGAAGCGTGCACGACCGACCTGAATGAATAATGCACCCCTCTCCAATTTAAGCCCAATAGATGTCATATTATCTAACGCATTTAATTCAATTTCTTGAAAAGCACGCCGCAAAACAAGATAAAAAAAACAAAATACGTCATGTTTCCTTACTGGTAGCGCTTCATTTCGTGAATTTAGGGTTGATTATTTCCTGCCCATCCTCTATGATAATCTCAACAGCCCGTTCAAAAAGTTTAAGCGATTAAACTTTATTCTTCCGCGATCCCTTATTTTAAGTATCACAAAATATCTGTTTGTCCTTAAAATTAAAGCGCTTATACTTTTAACGAGAAGGGTTGTGTGTCTGTGATTAAGAGTGAAGGCCGGAGGCAGACTTTTTACATGTATATGTTCATCTCCCCTTGGCTGATCGGGTTTCTTATCTTCGCCCTGTACCCTATTCTGTCGTCTCTCTACTACAGCTTCACCGATTATGACATTATCCACCCGCCCAGGTTCATCGGACTCGCCAATTACACGGAGATGTTTCAGAATGAGCTGTTCTGGAAATCGGTCACGGTCACGCTAAAATATACCTTCATCAGCGTACCCATCCAGCTCCTGCTGGCCCTCGGCTTCGCACTGCTGCTGCACCAGACCATTCCGCTTAGAGGTTTCTTCCGTACTGCGATGTATTTTCCCAGTATGGTGTCCGGGGTGGCGATGTCGCTCCTCTGGTACTGGATCTTCAACCCGCAGATCGGCCTCTTTAACTATATGCTCTCCTGGTTCGGCATTCACGGCCCGGCCTGGCTGATGAACCCGGATACTGCGCTGTACGCCCTGATCATCATGTCCTTCTGGACCGCCGGTTCAGGCATGATCCTTTTCCTCGCCGGATTGCAGGGTGTGCCCGCAAGTCTAGTCGAAGCCGCCAATCTCGACGGGGCCGGACGGTTCCGCATTTTTCTGAATATCACGCTGCCCATGATCTCGCCTGTGCTGCTGTTCCAGCTCATTATGGGCCTAATCGACTCCTTCCAGGTTTTTACCCAGGCTTTTGTCATGACACAAGGCGGTCCCAATTACTCCACCTGGTTCTACGTCTACAATCTCTACACCAGCGCCTTTAAGGAATACCGCGCCGGATACTCCTCCGCCCTCGCTTGGGTGCTGCTGATCGTCGTGATGTTATGCACGGGCATTATTATGAAGCTGTCGAACCGTTATGTTCATTACGAAGGAGGCGGACCCCGATGAGCACCGTCAAAATGACAAAATTCCCCGCCGCCGCATCTGCGCACCGCCGAAGAGTGGACCCCGTAAAAGCAGCCAGCTTCATCACCCTGCTGATTACCACCTTCCTTATGCTGCTGCCGCTGTTCTTCATGGTCTCCACCTCACTGAAATCGAAGCGCGAAATGCTGAAGTTTCCGCCGACCTTTCTGCCGGAGAGCTGGGCTTGGAGCAATTACAGAGATATTTTTGAGACGCTGCAGTTCGGCACTCTGTACAAGAACAGTCTGATCATCGCCGTGCTCACCGTCATTGGCACCCTAATCTCCTCGGCGCTGGTCGCTTACGGGTTCGCCCGGTTCAAGGGCAGAGGCAACCGCTTCTTGTTCATCCTGCTGCTGAGCACCATGATGCTGCCGTATCCGGCGATCATGATTCCGCAGTTTGTGCTCTTCTCCCACTTGAACTGGATCGACACCTTCCTGCCGCTGATCGTGCCCGCATTCTTCGGCTCGGCGTACAATATCTTTCTGCTGCGGCAGTTCTTCTCCACCCTGCCCGAGGAATTGTTCGATGCCGGGCGGATCGACGGCTGCGGCGAGCTGCGGATATGGCGGACCATCGCTCTGCCGCTGTCCGGCCCGGCACTGGCGACCGTGGCCATCTTTGCTTTTATCTATAGCTGGAACGACCTGCTTACACCGGTGCTCTACTTAAGCTCATCGGACAAATTCACGCTGCCGGTAGGCATGGCCTCACTTACCTCATCGCGCTTCCGTATTCCGCCGTGGCATCTCTTGATGGTCGCCTCCGTACTGGCGATGCTTCCTATCGTGACGCTGTTCGCCATCGCCCAGAAGCAGTTCGTGGAAGGCATCGTACTGACAGGCATCAAGTAATCTCCGCCCTAATCCGGCGGTTCATTTCAGAAATAATATACTTGAATTCATGGAGGGATTGACTGATGAACAACAACCGTAAGAGGAAGATCTCCGCGCTGCTGCTTGCAGCAGGCCTCACAATGGCGGCATTATCCGGCTGCAGCGGAGGCAAATCGGCAGGCGGCATCGCCACGGGGAGCAATGGGGCTTCCGGGAACAGCGGCGTGGGTGAACCGGTGACCATTACGCATTACACCATTGATTCCGAGGACCGGACCTTCATTGAGAAGCTGATTCCCGACTTCGAGAAGGCGCACCCGAACATCAAGGTGAAGGTGGAAAAAGCGCCCTATGAGCAGTTCGACAGCAAGCTCCAGACCCTGATTGCCGGAGGCAAGTCCCCGGACGTGACCAGCCATTACGGGTATGGCGGCTTCGCCGAATATTACAACAAAGGCATGCTGCTAGACTTGACCGACCTGATCAAGGAAGACGGCTTCAAGCCGGAGGACTATCATATCCCGGACAATCTGATGAAAATCTACACCGTCAAGGACCGCACCTACGGCATCCCCGTCAACATGTATGTCACCTTGATGCTCTACAACAAAGACATGTTCGATGCTGCGAAGCTTCCCTACCCGCCAAGCGACTACGAGGACAAGAGCTGGACCTTTGACAAAATGGTCGAAGAGGCCAAGCAAATGACCATCGTCTCTGATGACATTGCCAAAACCCAGTACGGCGTGGACTTCACCTGGGCCGAGCGCGATATGCGGCCGCTGTATTTTGGAGCTGAGCCTTATTCCGCGGATACCTGGACGAACGGCGGCGTGCCTTCCGAGACCTATTTTGACTCCCCCAAGGTGATTGCCGCTTACCAGAAGCTGTTCGATCTGATCTTCAAGGATAAGGTCTCTCCTACCTCCGAGTGGAGCAAAAGCGTAGCGGGACAGAACGGCGATCCCTTCGTCGCAGGCAAAATCGGCATGTCCATCGGCGGCTCCTGGAACCTTGCGGGCGCCAATGACTTCCCCTTCAAAATCGGCGTAGCCGCGGTGCCGTGGGGCGGCAATGACAAGGTGCGCAGCACGCTGTTCGTCGATCCGCTGCTGATTCTGAAGGACTCCAAGCATCCGAAGGAAGCTTTTGAATGGATCAAATATTTGATGACCACTGAGGTTCAGGAGAAATCCATCGAGCTGAGCGGCGGCAACCCGCCGGTGAATACCGAGGCTGCGGAAGTCTACTACAAGCATTTTGACGGCATCGACCCGGCGGATGTGAAGAAGGTCTACGAAGGCGCGGTCAAATATGGCTATGAATCCTACAATCATCTGATCACCAACTACTCGCAGATCAATGACATGTTCATTAACGAAATGCAGCCGGTTGAGACCGGACACAAGACGCTGGAAGAAGTGATGCCGGTGATTCAGCAGAAGGTGAGCGGGATTATTAAAAGATAAGCCCATACGTTTAGCGGATATCCGGCAGGCCCTGTATACTGAAGGTAGAGTACAAGGTTCGGAAAATCCGCCGCAAGGAGCGCCTAAGATGAAAGTGAGTATTTTTGATGTAGCCAAAAAATCCGGATTATCCGTTGTCACGGTATCCCGGGTCATAAACGGAGCCGGCTCGGTGCGCGAGAAGAACCGCCAGAAGGTACTGGAGGCGATAAAAGAGCTGGATTACCGCCCCAACGCGGCGGCCCGCAGCCTGGCCAGCGGCAGGACCGGCATCATCGGCCTGATTGTAACCACCCTGCAGGACTCCTTCTTCGATGCTGTAGTCAAAGAGCTGAATGAGCTGCTGGCGCTGCACGGATATTTCCTGGCGATTTCCGTCTCTACCGGTATCGGCTCGGACGAGAGCCATTATCTGATCCAGGAGGACCGGGTAGACGGCCTGATTCTGCTCTCCCCGATGCAGGAGGATAACTATATCGTGGAACTGAAGCGGCGCGGCATCCCTTATGTGCTGATCGACAATCAGCAGCCGGGGAATGACAGCTATTCCATAACCGTCGATAATTTCAAAGGCGGGTATGCCGCCGCCAGCCATCTGCTGGAGCTGGGCCATACCTCAATTGCCCATCTCTGCGGGCAGGAGATGTTCCGCAGCACAAGAGAGCGCCGGGGAGGGTTCCTGAAGGCGCTGGAGGAAAAAGGCCTTGCGCCGTTTGAAATCGTTCACGGCAATTTCGAAATCGCTGCAGGCTACGACACCGCGCGGCGCTGGCTGGCGGAGGGCAAGCTGCCCAGCGCCGTATTTGCCGGCGATGACAATATCGCCCTCGGCGTAATCAACGCTTTAATGGAAGCAGGAGTGCGCGTGCCGGATGATGTGGCTGTCATCGGCTATGATGACCATATCATCGCCTCCCAGCTCCGCCCGCATCTGACGACCCTGCGCCAGCCCGCAGACAAAATCGGGGTAGCCGCCGCCGACATGCTGCTGAAGCGCATCAATGGAACTATGAAACGCGGCGGAGGGATTCGGATTGACCCGGAGCTGATTGTACGTGAATCCACCTCGCGTATGCCACAAAACTTTAGGAGTGACGACCATTGACTTACTACTTGGGGCTCGATGGCGGAGGAAGCAAGACCTACGCCCTGCTCTGCGATGAGCACGGCAATGTGCTCGGCAAGGGCAGGAGCGGGAACGGGAACCACCAGACGGGAGCCGCGCAGGCCACAGCCAACATCCGTGCCGCCGCCTTCGCGGCGCTGGCGGAAGCCGGACTCCAGCTTGGCGATCTCAGCCATGCTTACCTGGGACTCGCCGGGGCTGACCGCAAGACGGATTATGCTATCCTGCATCCGCTGATCCGCGGCATCGGCTTCACCCGGTATACGATCAGCGGCGACCCGATGATCGGCCTGCGGGCGGGGACGGACCGCCCTTACGGCGTGGCCCTGATCTGCGGCACCGGCACGAACGCCGCCGGACGCAGCCGCGAAGGCCGGCATTTCCAATGCGGCGGCTTCGATTATATGTACGGCGATTTCGGCGGCGGCGGGGCGCTGAACATCGAGGTGTTCCGCACCGTGCTCCGGGCCTGGGACGGGCGCGAGGCACCCACGCTGCTTACGGAGCCGCTGCTGAAGCTGCTCGGCTATGGACGGGTGGAGGACATGTACAATGACTTTCTTGACCACGGAAAGTCCGTGCCGCTGGATGCCGCCCGCCTGCTGTTCCCGGCGGCGGCGGGGGGCGATGCCGCCGCGCTTGCTATTCTGGAGCGCCAGGGCGTGGAGCTGGGCAAGGCCGCAACGGCAGTCATTCACAGGCTGGGCATGGAGAATGAAACCTTTGATGTGGTTCTTGCCGGAAGTCTGCTTACCCGGGGCGACCAGGGCTGGATTCGCAGGCCTATTGAGCAGGCAGTGCATAATGCGGCCCCGGGCGCTTCCGTTGTCACTTTAGCCACAGAGCCCGTTGTCGGCGCCGTCTGGTCGGCGCTGGAGCAGGACGGCATCACCGTGACGGCAGATATTCATCAGAAGATGCGTATGTTTCAGGAATTCGAAGCGATCCCTATCTCAACCAGACAGGAGTGATGTAACTTGGCAGCTACCCAAGGTCTTAAAATCGCCGTGATCGGCGGCGGCTCTTCCTATACCCCGGAGCTTATCGAAGGCTTCATTCTTCATCATAAGGAGCTTCCTGTCCGCGAGCTGTGGCTTGTGGACATCGAGCCCGGCCTGCGCAAGCTGAACATCGTCGGCAGCCTCGCTAAGCGGATGGTCGAGAAATCCGGGCTTCCGATAGAGGTCCACCTCACCACTGACCGCCGCGAGGCTATTGAAGGCGCGGATTTCGTCAGCACGCAGATCCGTGTCGGCATGCTGGATGCCCGCGCGCGCGACGAGTCAATCCCCCTGAAATATGGCGTGATCGGGCAAGAAACAACCGGTCCCGGCGGCATGCTGAAGGCGCTGCGCACGATTCCCGTAATTCTGGACATTTGCCGGGATATTGAGGAGCTCGCCCCGGACGCCTGGCTGCTTAACTTCACCAATCCGGCGGGTATGGTTACTGAAGCTGTTCTCAGATATTCGAATGTAAAAAGCATCGGACTGTGCAACGCCCCCATCGGCCTGATCAAGCAGGTGTCAGCCAAGTACAATGCCGCTCCTGGCCGGATCTATGCTGAATTCGTCGGCCTGAACCATCTGCACTGGATCACCCGCATTGATGTGGAAGGCGAAGACAAGCTGGATGAAATGCTGGCCGATACCGCCGGCTACAGTGCGAAGAATGTGCCTGCCCGGGAGTGGAATCCCGAATTCCTGCAATCCTTGCACGCCCTGCCCTCCTACTATTTGAAATATTTCTACATGACCGATGCCATGCTCGCAGAGCAGTTGGAGTCGTTCAAGCAAGGCGGCAACCGTGCCGAGGTAGTGAAGCGCGTAGAGGAAGAGCTGTTCGAAATCTACAGCAATGTTGAGCTAAGCGAGAAGCCGAAGCAGCTTGAGCAGCGCGGCGGGGCCTTTTATTCCGAGGCTGCGGTTAACCTGATGCGCTCCCTCCACAATGGGACGAACGACATCCAGACGCTGAACGTTGCGAACCGCGGCATTCTCGGCTTCCTGCCGGACGATGCCAGCATTGAGGTCAACTGCGTTGTCACCAAGACCGGGCCGCTTCCGCTTCCGCTGACCAAGATTCCGCCAATGGCCACGGGGCTAATCCATGCCGTCAAAACCTACGAGCAGCTCGCCATCGACGCCGCCGTAACCGGAGACCGCAGCCTGGCGATCCAGGCGCTGGCGCACCATCCGCTTGTGCCTTCCGTAGAGGTAGCCATAGCGATGCTGGACGAAATGCTGGAGGCGAACAAGGAGTATCTGCCGAACTTTTTTGCCAAAGAGGCCGCCTCCGCGCCAGTGAAATAGGTCTGAATAACAGAAGAGCCTGCCCATCCGCAGATGATGACTACGGATAGGGCAGGCTCTCTCTTTTACTGGATTAACGTATGGTGTACCGGTAGGTTTGACCCTCAATCTTTACCTCCGCATACAGCGGTTTGTCACCAGTCTGCACTTCATCGGGAACCTCCGCCAGGTAGACCAGCGTACCGTTCTTGAGCGGCTCCACATCCGAAATATTGGTATAGGTGAAGTCTTCGCCGCCGTTCTTTTCCAAGGTAGAGAAGGTTTTATACTCATACTGATTATCATATTTGACCTGCATTTCGGCAAAAGAATCCGCAGCTTTCCCTTCTCCGCCCAAATTTTTCACCTTCAGCGTGATGGCCAAATAAGTGGTTCCCGGCTCTTTGGCTTCGTAATACGTATAGAATGAACCCGGTTTGGAGGGAATGACCTTTTTGGCAAAAGACGTCTTGGTGATCGTATACTCCGCAATTCCGCCGATGGTAAGCGGCTGGCCTTTGACAATGGCCTTGTCCTGTTCCTCGGAGCCGGACGTATTCGTACTGCCGCCTTCATTCGTTGAATCCGCTGCCTCCGTATTTCCTGTTGCGGCCACCGCTGCCGCCGAAGCCTCCTGCTTCAGCTTGTCGTTCTCTTCCTTGAGCTGTTTGTTCTCTTCCTGAAGCTTGCTGATCTCAGTCTTCAGCTTCTCCGTGTTCTCTCCAGCGGAGCTTGAATTCCCCGAAGAGCATCCGGCCACGGATACCGCCAGCAGAGCAGCAGCCATCCAGAGACCTGCTGTTTTCACTTTCATAAGCCACCCCAATTTTTGTATATTTGAACTTTTACATTATAAATTAGAACAACCGCTTAGGGATAGACAATATGTGGAATTCTGGAACCGCCGGAAGAACAAGCAGCCCCCACGAAAATCCGGTTTCGGCCAGAACCATACCAATTCCAGCTAGCGGTATCCGTTCTAAATGTATGGCTGATTATGGAGCCTTTGTGGTTCGGGGCGAGGGAATTTGTCGTATTCAGCCCGCTGTTCATTACGGACCCGTAAAGCCTTATTCCCTTGAAAGGGGTACATTTACCCAGCTAGCGGACCGAAAAGCCCTTATTGCCTCTTCGGCAGGTATATTTGGTGTACATGTCCGCCCATAACGGCGCTGGAGTCCGTTCACTTGCAGAAAAAGGACTTCCAGTAGTAATAAGAGCTGCTCGGTCCGCTACACCCCCCATCATACGAGGCGCCCTTGTTTTTGTCTAAGTCGAAAATTTAGCGTATACAGGAATGTTTACACATGGGCAGACTCTTCCGATCAGGAGATGATGCTGTTCGCGGGGCCGGATACGCCTGCAGCGTGAGTTCCACGCCCTAATCCGTTCGGCGGAGTATCGTTTGAACACCAACATGTAGCGTCTGACGATCTAACTGGCCGTATCAGGAAGGATCTCCTTCAGGTCCTCCGGTTCGAGAATACGGCTGAGGTTGGCCGGGCTATCCGGGGAACCGTATTCTATGTCCTTAACAACCCAGGTATTATCCTTGTTCTCATAGTTCACGGTGACTGTCCCTTGGACCAGCCGGTGTTCACTCAGCGCCTTCCCTTTGGGGTATTCCACCAGATATATGAAGCGGTCGAGCTGTTCTACATCCGCACTTGTGGATAGCCCGGGGGTAAGTCCATCAAAAACCTCTTTGTTCAGCAGCTTATCCAGCCGCCATTGATCGAGAAGCCTTAGGGATTGGTCATAGACAGTAATCAGCCGGCTCTGATCCGGCAGGTTCCGGATTTCATATGTGTAGGGCTTCCCTGACCGGACAATCGCCGGTTTGCCGAGCTGCTTCTCGTTATCCGTACTGCTTATCGCGATAGACATCGCAATTCGCACGGAGTACGGCAGATTGTCCGGCACTGTAACGGAGACAGGGGCCGGAGAATTCGACGGAGACGAATTTCCAGCAAATGAACAGCCGCTCAGAAACATAACAGCAACAACCAGCGTGAACATGACTCTTTTCATAACCCACCGCCTTATAAAGGAATGCAGCTTCGTTCTTACCTACCTGCAGTGTAATCCGTGACCCCGGCGCATCACCATAACACAGCTCACTACTCCCGGTTCTGCTTGCGGTATTGCAGCGGCGTGCGTCCGGTGACTCCCTTGAAGACCCGTCCAAAATGAGCAATGCTCTCGAACCCCGTCTCCCGGGCAATCCGGGTTACTCTCCACCCCGTGTCCTTCAGCAATGCCTTCGTCTCCCGGATGCGGACATAATTCAGATACTCGACAACGGTAAACCCTGTCGTCTGCTTAAACGTCCGGCACAAATACGGGGTGCTGATGAAGAAATGCTCGGCAATTCCGCCAAGTGTCAGTTTCTCGCGATAGTGCGCATCCAGATACTCGATAATATCGTACACCCTGCGCTGCCCCTCGCTTTGTTCAGGGTTCACCGCCGAAGGCTTCGCGTCCCGGATACGGTCCAGCCGGATCAAGAGCTGAAGCAGCAGCGTCTGCAAATAGAGCCTGCTCCGATGCTGGTTGTCCCGCTGCTCCCGCAGCATGGCCTGAAGCAGGTCAACGATCTCCCCCTGCTCATGGGCGGTGGGCCGAAGCAGAAAGCTCTCTCCCGCCAGTATCCCAAGACGGTCCATATCCATTCCGGCCACCGGGCTCAGGAACTGTTCATCGAAGCTGATCAGAATCCGCTCATGCGGCGAACGGTTGCGGCTGGTCGTGCGGTGCAGCTCATTTTTATTGATAAACACGATATCTCCTGCCTGCAGCGCATAAATCCTGTTATGAATGTAATAATGCCGCTCCCCGGACAGCAAATAATAGATTTCATAGAAATCATGAAAATGGTCGGAATCCATATTGAAATTCCCGGTCCGTCTGATTTGCTCCACCTCAAATATAGCGTCCATCCTCCGCCTCCACATCAGAATAATATATGTATACTTTTTGTTATATCAGACTAATTACCGTTCACTTTTAACATTTTCTATACTATAAAATAGAAACAAATCCAAGTAAATGGAGTGATCCCCTTGTCCAAAAAGAAATATGCCATCGTCGGCACCGGCGGCCGGGCAGAATTTTACTATGGCGAACTTGTTACCGCTTACAAAGAAACCTCCGAGCTGGTGGCCTTGTGCGATGTTAATCAGACCCGGATGAATTATGCCAATCAACGGCTGACGGATAAATACAGCTATCATGAAGTGCCAACCTATACAGCCGGGGATTTCGACCGGATGATTGCGGAGACTAAGCCTGATTTCGTGCTGGTAACCACCATTGACCGCACACACCACAAGTATATTATCCGTGCGATGGAGCTGGGGTGCGATGTTATTTCCGAGAAGCCGATGACCATTGATGAGGAGAAATGCCGTGACATCTTCGAGGCTATTGAGCGTACCGGCAAGAATCTGCGCGTCACCTTCAACTACCGGTATGCCCCGCATAATACGAAGATCCGCGAGCTTATTATGGACGGCGTGCTGGGCGAAATCCTGTCCGTCAATTTCGAGTGGCTGCTGAATACCCGGCATGGGGCGGATTATTTCCGCAGATGGCACCGGGACAAACGGAACAGCGGCGGCCTGCTGGTGCACAAATCGACGCATCACTTCGACCTCATGAACTTCTGGCTGGCTTCGCAGCCGGATACCGTGTTCGCTATGGGCGATCTGCGGTTCTATGGCAGGGAGAATGCCGAGAAGCGGGGAATCACGGAATTTTACCAGCGCGCTTATGGCAGCAAGGCCGCCGAGAATGATCCCTTTGCCCTTCACCTGGACCGCAATGAGACCCTGAAGCGTATGTATCTGGATGCCGAGCATGAGGATGGCTACCAGCGCGACCAGAGTGTCTTCGGCGATAACATCAGCATCGAGGATACGATGAATGTGATGGTCAAATACAAGAACAAGACCGTCATGAACTATTCGCTGAACGCTTATATGCCGTGGGAAGGCTTCATTATCGTCTTCAATGGCACGCTCGGCCGGATGGAGGTCCGCATCACCGAACAATCCTACGTCAATTCCGGCGGCACAAAAGAAAATGAGGGCGCGCTTGAGGCGGTCAATATTACTATCTATCCGCATTTCCGGGAGCCTTACCGCGTTCAGCTTGAGAGCGCCGCTGGCGGACACGGCGGGGGTGATCCGGTGCTGCTGCGCGACATTTTTGATAAAAAACAGGAGGACCGCTTCAACCGCGCTGCCTCCCACAAGGACGGCGCGATGTCGATCATGACCGGCATTGCCGCCAACCGCTCCATGCGCACAGGACAGCCGGTGAAGGTTGACGATTTGTGGCGGATGTAGCTTTTTAATATAGAGTAACTTATACAAGAACAGGCTTGTTTTCCAGTCCGGTTAAATACAAATGACCCGCAAGAGGGCCGCTTTTTTTCAAAGCTTCCATCTTACGGGTCACACAGTATACACCGGGTTCTTTTTCTACCATGAATTGTTTACCCCACGCCCTAAATAACGCGGTGCCGGACCCATTTCTCCCCAAGAAAACGCCGGAGGAAGATAGCGCCGCGCACACCCCATTCACAGTTCATCGCCAGCCATACCCCGATAATGCCCATGTGGAGCACAATGCCGAGAATGTAGCCCAGCACCACGCGGAACAGCCACATGGAGAGCATGGAGACCATAGAGGTGAACTTGGAATCGCCCGCCGCTCTAAGCGCGGAAGGCGTAATGAAGCTGACCGACCACAGCGGAATCTGAGCGATAGAATTGATCAGAAAGACGATGAAGATGTCCCTGAGAATCTCAGCCGGAGGATGGAACAGCGATACCAGCGGATTGTACAGCGGGAAGATCAGCAGCGCCATCAGCACAAAGGAGCCCGAGGACAGCCACAGAAAGGATTTAACGAATTTGCGCGCATCCTTCGTATTCCGGCTCCCCATACATTGGCCGACGACCGTAATGAGGGTCAGAGACAGAGCATTCGCAGGAATCTGCATCACCCCGGCGAGCGCGGAGCAGATTGCATTCGTGGCAATCGCGTAGGTGCCCAGACTGACAATGAAGATTTGCGTCAGAATCTTACCGCCGTTGAAGAACATCTGCTCCGCTGCGAACGGCAGGCCGATGAACATGATTCTTTTGAGCATCGACCAGTTCAGAACCAGCAGATCACGAAGCTTCACATGCAGGCTGCTGTCGAGCTTGAACAAATAGATCAGCGAGCAAATCGCCGCCAAATACCGGGAGACATTAACCGCGATGGTCATCCCGAGCACACCCATGTGCAGTCCGTTGATAAATACAAAGTTTAGGAGCACATAAGAAAAGTTCATAATCAGCGAGAGCACCAGTGATACACGGGTCCTCCCGATGCCGCGCAGCGCACCGCACACTGCTTCCATGACGGCAATTCCCAAGTAGGACAGGCTGCTGCCGATCAGATACGTGCGGGCATTTGCCATGACCTCCGGCGAAGCCGCGCCGAACAGAATATTTAACAGCGGACCATGCAGGATGATTCCGAACATCCCAATGGCAAAAGCCATCAAAGACACAGACGATACCGCACCCGCGGTCGCTTTGGACACCATGAGGTCGTTGCCGCTCCCCTTGTACTGGGCTACAACAACGGTTCCGCCAGTGGACACGGCAATGAACACACTGATCAGAAAAATATTCAGCGAATCAATCATGTTCACCGCACTGACTGCCGCCACCCCGGACGAGCTGATCATCGCCGTATTCACAACGTTCAGCCCCACTACAAAGGCCTGGTCTACCAGAAGGGGAATAAATAAAGCTATAATCTGACGGTAGTCAATAGATTCTCCAGAAAAATACTTGTTGAGAAACAGGCGGCCCTGCTTCACATTTACCTTGGGCTCTAGCATAAGTTCACTTCTTTATATTAGAATTTAGGGCCCCGTTATTCTAACATATGAGGTGCATAAGTCAAGAAGGAGACAATTTAATTGTGAACGTTTTGTCGAATGGAGTCACCAGGTTGACCAGCACCGCTTTACAGTTATTCTGCAGCTTGGCCTCTCGCACCCCGGCAGCCAGATGGCCCATCTCGCCTCCCGTCAATTCAATCCACGCCTCGCCGCATGTATAGCGGAGGCTGCCGCCGCTCCAGAGATAAGCGTCCTCTTCTACAGCCCGCAGCTCTCCAGAGGTGAAGCTTCCCTCCCGGCCAAAAATGAAGGAGATCTGGGTCATCACTTCCCCCGGCTCTTCACTGTGCAGCCGTATCGTCCAGTCCTCCCCTATGCGCTGCACCTCCGCCTGTACGCGGAATGTCTGTTCATGCGTAAGCGGACGGCTCTGGTGCGGGAGCAAATACCAAGGGCTGACCGGTGTTTCAGCGGTTTGCGGAAGGAGCACTCCTTCAACCGGACCGTAATAGCCCTTCTTCTGCTCTCCCGCCAGGCGGTATCCGTCCGGCAGCTTGGTCATTTCCTGCATCGGCACATATCCCGGGTAAAAGTAAGACGCCATCTGAACAGCCAGCAGTCTTACAGAGCCGTGGCGCAGCGCAAAGAAAGAAGGTGTCTCCGTCATTAGCGTGACACTAGTATCTTCATCCCGGTAGCGGGCAACGGGCGCCCCGAAATCGGTGTGCAGCCGGCTGTGATAGATTTTCCCGTTATGGCCGGCGGCCTCTATCTGCTGTAAATAGCTGTGCCGCAGGAAATCACCGTTCAGCATTTTCTCGTATTTCACCGGAAGGGCCGCTGCCTTAAGCGGCTGCTGAAGCTCCGGCTCCAGCAGCATCCGCACCAGCACATTGACTGAGCATGCGCCTGGACTCTCAAGTGCATGGCCGGCCCATTCGGCCATCCCCGCGAACATCTCATCGCCATCGGAACGGGCCAGGATCGCATAAGGCAAATAATACGGAGCCAGATCATGAACGCTTCCCAGATCCTGCCTCCCGGAATAATCGGTAACAATCTCGCCTGAAGGATGGACCAGGTAGACCATCATGCGCAAATTCTGACGAACCGGTTCCAGCAGCCCCCGCCGATCCAGGGAACGGGCGGCATGAATCAGCATAATGTCGCTGACTGCACTATAGATGCCGTTGCTTCGCTCGGTCCATTCCCCGTCCGGTGAAATGTCCATCCCTTCCGCCAGCCACTCATCCGCCCGCTGAACGACCGCTTCCAGCCCGAACAGCTCATGCAGAAATCCAAGTGCAGCGCACAGCACCCAGCGGTGATTCGGCGTGTGGCAGCCGCCCGTAAGCATGACGGGAATGGTACGTTCGAGGAACAGCCGCATATTGTCCAGCACCGGCTGCAGCGGCAGCCAGTCCTGCCCCGACAGCAATTGGTACAACTGAGCGTAGCCCACAACGACAAAAGCCGTATCCGGCGGAGAGTGAAAGTTCGTCCAGCCCGGGGAGATGGACCCGTCCTCATGCTGTGCGCGCAGTACGAACTCTGTCGCCAGCAGCAGCCGCGCCAGCAGCTCCTCATCCCGGTAATACGCAGAATCCGGGTTGGCGAGCGCCGCTCCCCAATAACACATCTCAGTCGGGGTGCCTGTCGTGTGATTGACCCAGGCAATGCCCGTTCCGGGATCAATCGTTCCCCCATAGCAGCGGCTCTGCGGGTCAAGCTCCTGCCGGGATAACCCTTCCGCTACCGCTCTGTCATTGCTGTCCACCAGTTGCTTGTACATTGTGATTCCCTCCAAATAAACATTCTGCGTTGCTCCGGCGGAGCCATGATCTACAGGCGTTCCAGCTCTTTCCCGATACGCTCAGGAATTTCCGCCAGCAGCTCGCTCCAGGAAACGAACAGCTCCTCCCGGTCCGCGTACTTCCAACTCCCGTAAGACAAGGATGGCGTGAACCGGCAGGTTTGCAAAAACTCGCGGACCCGTTGATTAATCTCATCGTCCGTCGCCAGAATTCCTTCCAGAAAGCGGCCGTAAATCAAGCCGTCCGCCCCTGCCTCCTCCTGCGTGCAGGAGGCAAATCCCGGCAGCAGCTCAAATACTTCGGGAAGCGGGGAGAGGGCATGCTTGCCGGGCTGGACATATAGACCGGCCCGTGTTCCGCTCAGGTTGGTGCGGCCGCGCAGCAGCCCTTTCAGGTATTTACCGTGGAAGCTGGCTTCGACATCGGCCACCTCTCCGTTCCTGCCGATGTACACCCACACATGCTCCAGGTCATATAGATGCTGAATATCATAATCGTAATATATGGCATACTCCACAACGGCCTCCACCTCCGCACGGTTCACCGCCAGACGGCGCGGGAAGGACGGAGAGTCCCCGTCCTGACGCAGCACCGTTATGCCGAAGCGAACCGGGAAGAACGGCTCGTTATGATCGAAGAATAAGCGCGGAGCATACCTTGCAGCCAGCTTGCGGTCCGCATCGTTCAGCATATCGGTGTTCTCCTTTCCTTACGCCCTGCCGCTCAGCCTTTGACAGCGCCAAGCATAACCCCGCTGACAAAATATTTCTGCAGCCACGGGTAGACCACAAGGATCGGTACTGTAGCGAAGATAACGGTGGCCGCCTTGAGGCTCTCCGGTGTCAGTGCGGTCCGGTTCGAGCCCTCCATCTGTGTCAGTTCAGAGACCATATTGTTCTGCACCATCTGGAACAGCTTAAGCTGAAGCGGATACAGCTCCGGGCTATTGATGTACATCAGGGAATCCTGGAAGCCATTCCACCGTCCTACGGCATAAAAGAGCGCGAGCGTGGCCATAACAGGCATGGATAGCGGCAGCACAATACGCATCAGTGTGTGGAAATGGGAGCTGCCATCAATTTCAGCCGACTCCTCCAGGCTGGGAGGAATATTATTGAAGAAGGAAATGAGAATAATAAGATTAAACGGACTGACCAGGCCGGGAAGAATAAGCGACCACACCGAATCAATCATTTTCAAATCACGGATTAGTAAATATTCGGGAATGATGCCGCCGCTGAAAAACATGGTAATGACAATAAGGTACATAAAAAGCTTGCGGCCCTTCAGATTCTTTTTGGTCAGCGGATAAGCTGCTGCGATGGTGAAAAGCATGCATAACACCGTTGTGGCTATCGTCAGAACAATGGTGTAGATCAGAGAGTGGATCATGGAATTGTTAGTAAATACTTGAATGTATGCGTTCCAGTTCACTTCAATGGGGAAAAGGGTTACTTCGCCGGATGTAATCGCCCGGTTAGAACTTAGTGATACCGCGATAATGTGTAAAAACGGGGCCAGACAGAACAAAACGAACAGGGCCACAAAGGTAATATTAACAATATCGAATATCCGGTTTGAGGTACGTTCACTCATAACACTCCATCTCCTTTCCGTTTATCATAAAATACCGTCGCCGGTTACTTTTTTTGAAATATAGTTAGAACCTAGAATGAACACCAGACCCACCACCGCCTGGAACAATCCGATTACGGTAGCCAGCGTATATTGTCCCGATTCCAGACCGATCCGGTATACAAAGGTGCTGAGCACATCAGAGTATTCACGGACTGTTGTATTCCCGATAACATAGGGACGGTCAAAGCCGATGCTGACCATCTTCCCGAGATTGAGAATAAGCAGGGTAATGATGGTTGGTTTGATGCTCGGAAGCGTAATATAGCGGATTTTCTTAAGCCTTGTCGCTCCATCCACTTCGGCAGCCTCGAACAGCTCCCTGTTGACACCCGTTAGCGCGGCCAGATAGAGGATGGTTCCCCAACCGGCACTCTGCCAGACACCTGTGAAGAGATACGTGATCAGCCACGGATTTTTTTCCGTCAGAAACGGAACAGGGTTCAGTCCCAGACTTACCAGAACTTCGTTCACCATACCGGACTGGTTGCCAAACAATTGGTATACGATCCCCCCGATGATCACCCAGGAAATAAAGTGGGGAATGTACAAAAGGGTCTGCGATATTTTTTTGAACCATACCGACCGGATCTCATACAGCATAATCGCGAGTATGATCGGGGCCGGGAAAGAGACCAGCAAATCCAGAAAATTCAGCATAAAGGTATTGCGCAGGGTAGTGTAGAATTCCCTCATTCCAAAGACCTGGCGGAAGGCGTCAAAGCCGATCCACTCGCTGCCCCCGATCCCCTGAAACAGATTGAAATCCTTGAAGGCAATCTGCACACCATACATTGGACCGTAACGGAAAATCACGAAATAAGTAATAGGCAGCGCAAGCAGCGCGTATAGCTGCCAATACCGTTTGAAGTATGACGCTTTGCTCAAGTTGGTTTCCTCCTATCTTAGAAAAACCGGGTAGAGCGGCATCACACCTCCCCCCCGGCTCTCACTGTATTTGTTTATTTTGCCGGAAGCTCCTTCACTGCCTGATCCAGTTCTTCTTTCAGCTTAGCTCCGCCCAAACTCATGAAATCCTTCATTTCCTGCTCGTACACCGAATCGAATTGATCGGGTTTAGCCATTGCTGTTTTTACAATGATTACATCAATCTTATCTGTAAGCGTGGTGCCATATTGCGCTTCCGCTTCAATCGGCTTGCCGAAGACAATCGGGCCTACGGTGTCCGTGTTGGCGATAGCAATTGACTGCTTCAGCATTTCCTGATTATTTTCCGGGAAGCCCATTACCCATGCTTTTTCGTTGGTTGCCTGGTCGCCGATGTTCTTGCCGTTGGAGATGATAGCCATGTCGCCGGAGTTGTAAATCCGATCTTTAAATTCTTGGGAGGCGTCGGCTTTGACCACCGGAATCCCATCGACCAGATCATAGTTCTCTCCTTCTACCCCGCTGTACATATCAATCAGGTTGTTGCCCGAAGCCATCCAATCCAGGTATTTAATCGCTTCTACGGCACGCTTGCTGCTTTTTGGAATCATGATGTACATACCGTTGGAGGCATAGCGGGATTTAATGAACTTGTTGTCAACCTTGGCATTCGTATAAACGTCTACCGGAGTGACCTTGCTTCCCGGCACATTTTTGTGGAGATTATCCATCGTGCCGTCCGCGTAGAACTGGGCATCCACATCTTCCGACCAATAGCCGGTGTTGCCGTTCTGAATATCCTTAGCCAATTGGCCCTTATCCTTATCCAGACCGAAATCCTTGCTGATCAGCCCTTCATTGTAGAGCTTGTTCAGGAACTGCATTGCATCCTTGAAGCCGTCATGAAGCGGCATCTCATACCGCTGGCTGTAAGTCAGATCGCCGCTGATTGGCTTAATGAAGGAGTAGATCAGCGTCTCATACTGAGCCGGAGCAAGCGCAAAGCCCATTGGGATGTTTTTGCTGCCGAGCTTGCCGGGGTCCTTCTCTTTAAACGCTTTCAGAGTTGTGTACAGCTCATCCGTCGTCTTAGGTACAGGCAAGCCCAATTTATCCAGCCAATCCTGACGGATGTAGGAGCTATAACGGCCCGTGATCGCACGTTTGCCCGGGATGGAGAACTGCTTGCCCTCAAGCTGGCCGAATGCCAAGGTCTCGTCGCCAATAAACTTCTTCAGGTTCTGGCCATGCTCGTCGAGGAGCTGTCCTACATCAGTCAGACCGCCCTGCTGGGCATAGCGGTAAAATACGCTCGAATCATAAGTAAACACAATATCCGGCACATCGCTGTCACTCGCCATCAGCACGTTCAGCTTCGTAACTTCCTCAGAACGCTGAATCGGTACAAACTGGACATCAATGTTGTTTGGATCACCGAACTTTTCCTGCACCAGCTTAGTTAGATAGTTGTTGGTAATGGTATTAGGCGCCGGACTGTTGCCGCGGTCGAACACTTCTACCTTGAGCGTAACGCGCTTGGCGCTGTTACCTTCTGCTGCCGAACCCCCGTTAGCCGTGTTGCTCTTAGAATCGGAGGAGCAGCCGGCCAGCAGGGAAACCCCCATTACCGCAGTTAATCCGACCCCAATTGCTTTCTTCAGAGCTCCTTTGTGTACGTTCACTGTCATCGTTCCATCTCCTTCGCCTTTGCAGGCTTTTTTAATGGTGTCCTCATGATTCCCCCAACCTAAAACCCGTGTAACACTGATGCTGGATCTCTCCCAAGTAAGCGTTACCAATGCACGACTCGGCCGCTTGCTGTTCTGGGGATGCCCACAGTATTCCATGAATTTCGGCAGTTTGACAATAAACCCGTTTCGGATGTTCCCTTGGCCGTTAATTCAGACTTCCTGTTTATCCATACAACCATTTTCGTGCAATAAACCGCTTTCAAAAATACCAAAAATAAAGACCGCCTCCATGCTTGAACCTCCTGACAGAGGCTGGCGGGCAAGGATTGCGGTCCCTGAATATTTAGCGCAAGCTCAGGTGTTGACGTCTATCTGAACAACCGTGCTGCTCATGTTCTGGAGTTCGGGCGTCCGCGCTTCATAACGCGGTAATCCCCCGGCGTGATGCCGGAGACCCGTTTAAATACCCTTCCGAACGAAATCGCATTGGCATAGCCAACCTTGAGCGCTATATCCTGCAACGAATAGTCCGTCTCCAGCAGCAGGTGCTCCGCTTCCTTCATCCGCAGCTCCGTTAGGAAGTCCACAAATTTCATATTAAACTCCGTTTTAAAAAGATAGCTGGCATATTTGCCGGATACCTGAAACCGGTCGCTTAAATGCTTCAGGGAAAGATCGGGATTGGCAAAATTCTCTTCAATATAGTTCTTGATCTCACTGACCATCGCCCTGTAGCTTTTGGTTTCACTGACGGCGACATAGGTACGGAATAAATCAGTCAAATATTCAAAAAGAATCCCCTTCATTACATCAATGGATTCGGCTTCTCCCAGCAGCTTCAGCCGTAGCGAGGTATTCTCCGCCGACAGCTCATCCTGCAATTGCTCCGACATCACGGCCACTTCACGGCTCAGCATTTGCAGCATGGCCTGGATTAGAGAGCGAATATCATCATCCTGCAAAAAATCGCGTTCAAACGCTTCAAAAATCTCTTCCAGCCGTTCCCGCCACTGGCTGCTCGACATCCGAAACTGCTTGACGAACTCGGCAATCATCTGTAAATACTTATAAGTCTCAAGCAGCGGCTGACGCGCCTCCACGCCTTCCGCCAAAGCGATATCTTCGTGCATCAAGAGCTTATGATGCATCACATTCTCCGCTGCCGCATAGGAATCCCGGATCGCACCCGGACCCGTCGCCACCGGCCCGATGCCGAAGCTGAGGGAGATGCGCAAATTCTGCTCTACCCAGGTGCGGCATTCCTCGGCGAATATGCGTATGTTCCCGGTCATCTTCTCATCTGTTCCGGTTGCCAGGAAAAGAATTGCTGCCCGGTCGGTGCTGATCCACTCCACCCAGCCCTGCAAGTCAGCCCCCCGCGCCAATTCCTGAAAAACATTCATCAGGGCAAACTTTAGCGTGTTCTGGTCGCCTCTTGTGTAGCGCTCCTGAAAAACCTCCTCGTAGCGGTTGATTTCGCTGAGCACAACCGTAAACCGGGACGAGGAGTGAGCACCGGAGAGCGGCGACAGCTCCTCCATTCGCTGGACGATATTATCCGTCCGCTCGCTGCGCAGCAGATCGGTGAATAGCTTGCTACGCTGAAGCAGCAGGTTCTCCCTGCTCTTCTTGTCATAATCCGTCAAATGGTTGATCAGATCCTCCAGCACCCCGTCAATGAGCTTCATTTCGTCCGGCCTGTTGGTGGAATTGTCCATCGTCCTAATCTGATGGCCTTCAATCCGGTTCATAATCACCTGAATCGGCTTGTAGTTGCGCCGGGTCACATATATGAGGTAAAGCACCGCGCACACCACGGTTCCGAACGCAACCGCCACCCAGAGATAGGAGATCACAGAAACCCAACTGAACAGATTGCCCGTCTTGATTCCGCTGGAAAACTGCCATCCTAATCTTTCCAGGTACAGAGTGTTCAGCAACTTGCCGTTCGCCGCCCCTTCGCTGTCCGAATGCGCCTGATAAATAGTCTTTCCATCGCTCCCGGCAATAGTAAGGTAGGACAATTGTTCGTTGACCATGCTATCGACAATCTGTTCAATCGCGCTCATTTTAATATTGATGACAAGCACACCCTGCGAGCCGAAGGGCAGAGGCATGCCTTTATTTATGGTAAGCACACGCACAGGCGTGCGCTGAATGAACTCATCCTTGTATTCCCTGACCGGCTGCCAGCCTTCCGGCAATGAACCGGAGTTAATACGCTTAATCCAGTCCTCGTCTATAAATCCTGAAAGGCTTTTTAAACCAGTTTCCGTTAAAACGCTTTCATTTCTCTTGTCATATAGATAAATGGATTCAATGTAAGGCGATTTGTCAGTCAGGTTGCGCAGGCTCTGGGCAATTGCATAGATTGCCCCCGCATCTGTCTGGCCATCATCGTTGAAATATCGCTTATACACATCGCTGCTTTCGGCAGTGTCCAGCACTGACAGTTGGACTTCCTTAATCGTACGGTCTACGTTATCCACGAGATAGCTGGCAGTGATACGATCCGCCTTCTTGGTCTCCATTCGTGAAATATCGTTGATAAACACAAATGAAGCAAAGATCAGTATCGTCACCGTAAGCAAAAAAATAGGAAAGTAAGACAGCAGCAAGCGGTGATACCATGTACGGAACAATAGACTACCCCCTTAATTCAACCGCAGGATACCAGGCCGCAGTCCGGCCGTTGATGCAACAATTATACTTCCGAATTGCAATTATAGCACGTGCAGCCTGAACCCGGTCAAAGAAGCAGCACCAACGAGGCCATCCAATGATTTACACAACGCCTTGTTCCATCCCACACTGTCCCTGCCCATGAAAAAAGGCGGGGCGCACTCAGCCGTGCAACCCCGCATATATACCGCCCGGGCAGCCGCCAAGCGGCTGATAACTGCCCGCCTGCGGTTTACAACCCGCCGATTTCCCTGATATAGCGGCGCGCCTTGATCGCATATTCCAAGGGATCGGCAAGCGCCGGATCTTGCTCTGCTTCCACCACGAACCATCCCGTATAAGAATGGCGGTCCAACTCGGCGAAAATCTCTGCAAAAGCGATGCAGCCGTCGCCGGGCACGGTGAACGCTCCCGCTTTTACAGCCTGCAAGAAGCTAAGCCCTTCCCGCTTGACACGCTCGACAACCTCGGGCCGGATATCCTTCAGGTGCACATGCTTAATCCGGGGTAGATGAAAGCGCAGCACCTCCAGCGGATTCTCGCCGGCAAAGACCAGATGCCCGGTATCGAACAGCAAGGACACCTCATTCGGATCAGTAAGCTCCATCAGCCGGGCAATTTCAACCGCCGTCTGCACTCCTGTCCCCATATGATGGTGATACACAAGCGCCATATCCTTCTCGGCAGCCAATCTGCCCAGCCCGCCCAGCCCTTCCGCAAGAGCCGTCCATTCCGCTTCCGTGAACACAGGCTTACCGGCGAACAGCGGCGTATCCATTTGTCCTTGAATGCTCCGCCCCTGCTCTGAAACTACAATCACCTTGGCCCCCATCGCATGCAAAAAATCACGGTGCGCACAAAAGGCCGCAGCGGTCTCCTCGTACGGGCGTACCGTCAGATACGCGCTGAACCAGGCGCTGGCAATCTCAAGTCCCCTAAGCTCCAGAGCCTTATGCAGCCGGTCGGGGTCGCGAGGATATTTGTTGCCCACCTCGCTTCCCTGAAACCCGGCCAGTGCCATCTCACTGATGCACTGCTCAAAGGTATTATCCCGTCCAAGCTCAGGCATATCGTCATTGGTCCAGGCGATAGGAGCTATCGCCAGCTTGACCGCATGTTCTTTGAACATCGTCGTCTACCCCTTCCATTATCACCATGCGGCAGGTGTAGCCCTGCCGCTGCGCTGTTGCATTCATAGAATTCGTCAGCCTTAGGCTATATCAGTAGCTGCGCGCCTTCTCCAGTTGCCCGCGCTTCTGCCCGTAAGCCGCCTGCACCGCTTCGCTGCCGGACACTTCCGGTACCCCGACATGCCACCAGGCTCCGTAGCCATGAGTCATTGTCTTTGGCAGCACCTTGATGTCGATCAGCGTGGACCGCTCCTGCTTCCGGGCTTCCTCCAAGGCGCTGTAAAGCTGCTCAGCCGTTGCGGCACGGAAGGTCTTGACCCCATAACCTGCGGCGCTGGCGGCATAGTCGATGCGCATCAGTTCGCCGCTGAGCTGCCCTTCCGGGCTGCGGTGGCGGAATTCTGTGCCCATGCTGTTCAAGCCTTGTTCCATCTGCAGATTGTTGATGCAGCCGAAGCCTGCATTGTCCAGCAGAATGACGTTGATCTTCTTGTTCTCCTGAAGGCTCGTCACCAGCTCCGAATGCAGCATTTGATAGCTGCCGTCGCCTACCAGCGCGTATACCTCCCGTTCGGGTTCCGCCAGCTTCACGCCGAGCGCTCCGGAGATTTCATAGCCCATGCACGAAAATCCGTATTCCATATGGTAAGTATCCGGCACAGCCGAATTCCACATCCGCTGCATATCGCCCGGCAGGCTGCCTGCGGCCCCAATGACAATGGCATCCTTCGGAATATATTCATTAAGGATTCCTAGTACCCGCGTTTGCGTCAGTGAAGTATTTAGCGCCGCCGCATATTCAGGGAGCTTCTCATCAAGATGTCCGGCGATTTCAGGTACGAAAGAGCCTTCAATGCTGTCCTCACCCTCATTCCCGGTATACTCCACACCAGCCAGGCGTTTTCTTTCCGTTTCCCACGCCGCCTTGGCCGATACGATTTCATCCGTATAAGCGGAGCGATAGCCGCGCTCCTCCAGGGCCGCAGACAGCGCTTTCAGACCTTCGGCGGCATCGCAGACCACGGCGAGCGCATCCAGCTTGGCCGCATGATAAGGAGACGCGTTGATCGTCAGAAACTCTACCTCAGAATGCGCGAACAGACTCTTCGAGCCTGTGGTAAAATCCGTAAACCGGGTGCCGACACCGATTACCAGATCTGCTTGTGCGGCCAGGCTATTCGCACTGCCGTTGCCGGTGACGCCTATGCCGCCGAGGTTGTAGGCGCAGCCGCTTGCCACCGCGCTTTTGCCGGCTTGCGTTTCACCGAACGGAATGGCGAATCGCTCTGCAAAAGCACGCAAGTCCGCTCCTGCATCCGCATACCGGACTCCGCCCCCGCAGACCAGCAGTGGTCTCTGTTTGCTGGCAATCAGATCAGCCGCCGCCGAAATTTCATCCGGCCTTGGAAGGCGGGGCGCGACCCGGTGAACGCGCTTGCGGAAGAAATCAAGCGGGTAGTCCCAGGCCTCTCCCTGCACATCCTGCGGCAGCGCGATTGTAACCGCTCCTGTGTCGGCCTGATCGGTCAGCACACGCATCGCGTTCAGTAGTGCCGTCATCAGTTGCTCCGGCCGGTAAATCCGGTCCCAATATTTGCTCACAGCCTTGAAAGCATCATTGACCGTAATCGACAGGTTATGGGTATGCTCCATTTGCTGCAGCACCGGATCGGGCTGGCGGGTAGCGAACGTGTCGCCGGGCAGCAGCAGCACGGGAATCTGATTAGCCGTCGCGGTAGCGGCAGCCGTCAGCATATTGGCCGAGCCCGGCCCCACCGAAGCGGTGCAGGCCATGATCTGCCGCCTGCGGCTCTGCTTGGCGAAAGCGGTCGCCGCATGAACCATCCCCTGCTCGTTCCGCCCCTGGTAGACCGTCAGCGCTCCCGAGGCCTCCTGCAGCGCCTGCCCCAAGCCGAGCACATTGCCGTGGCCGAAGACAGTAAATATGCCGTGTACGAACCGCTCCGGCCCGCCGCCAAAGTCCACATACTGCTGCTCCAGAAACTTCACCAGTGCCTGCGCCGTCGTTAATCTGATCCTATCCACATGAACTCCTCCTTCCTCACCTTACTGCCAGCGGGCAGTGACAACTTTTTTGCGTGTATAAAATTCAACCCCGTCGCTTCCATTCGCATGAAGATCGCCGTAGAAGGAATCCTTCCAGCCGGAGAAGGGGAAGAAGGCCATCGGTGCCGGTACGCCGACATTCACACCAAGCATGCCTGACTCGATATGCTCCCGGAAATAACGCACCTTGCCGCCGTCGTTCGTAAAGATGCAAGCACCATTGGCAAACCGCGACGCATTGGCAATCTCAACGCCCTCTTCCACATCCTTGACGCGAATTACCGATAGAACAGGCGCGAAGATTTCCTCCTGCCAGATTTTCATGGCTTGGGTCACCCCGTCAAACACCGTCGGTCCAATAAAATAACCCTGTCCCTGCACAGTGGCGTCCGCCCGGCCGTCCCTGAGCAATTTTGCCCCCTCAGCCACGCCCTGTTCAATATAAGCCGCCGTTCTGTCCTTATGGCCTTGACGGATAACCGGTCCAAGGAATGTGCCGTCTTCCAGGCCGTTGCCGATCTTCATCCGGTCGCATTCACGCAGCAGGATCGAGATCAGCTCATCCGCTACCTCTTCCTGCACCGTTACCACGGAGCAGGCCATGCAGCGTTCCCCGGCAGAGCCGAAGGCTGCGTTAACAATCTGCGTTGCTGAAGCCTCAAGGTTCGCGTCCGCCAGCACGATGGAATGGTTCTTCGCTCCTGCGAGAGCCTGGACTCTTTTCAAATTCGCAGTTCCCTTCTTGTACACATATTCGGCCACCGGCTGCGAGCCAACAAAGGAAATCGCCTTCACATCGGGATGCTCCAGCAGGCCGTTGACCACATCATGCGCACCGTTCACCACATTGAGCACACCCTTCGGCAGCCCAGCCTCCTCCAGCAGCTCCGCAAGACGCGCCGCCAGCAGCGGTGTCCGTTCAGAGGGCTTCAGCACAAAGGTGTTGCCGCAGGCAATCGCGAGCGGGAACATCCAGCAAGGCACCATCATCGGAAAATTAAACGGCGTGATGCCGCCAACCACACCGATAGGGTAGCGGTACATCCCGGACTCAATGCCTGTCGCGATGTCCGGCAGTTGTCTGCCCATCATCAGCGTCGGCGCACCGGTTGCGAATTCCACACACTCTATGCCGCGCTGCACCTCGCCGTAAGCTTCCTTGAAGCTTTTGCCATTCTCCAGCGTAATGGTCTTGGCCAGTTCATCCCAATGGTCCACCAAAAGCTGCTGATATTTGAACAATATGCGCGCTCTGCGCGGCACCGGCGTCTTGGACCATCCTTCAAAAGCCGCTTTCGCCGCCCTCACCGCCCGGTCCACATCGTCTTTGCCCGACAGCGGCACTCTTGCCAGCTCCTCACCCGAAGCCGGATTATACACCGCCTCCGTAAGCGCCGTAGCCGCTGCCACCCATTGCCCGTCAATATAGTTGTTCAGCACTTGTACCGTCTGCTGCCCCATCCTGTCCACTCCTTTAGCTCTAATGTTGTGTTGCTGCTTATGTGTCGCTGCCGACTGTGCAATCAGAGTTTGCCTTCTCCGACCCGCACCTTTTCTTACTCCGCGCCTGAAGCGATTTCCTCATTGGTGCTTAAAAATGTGTCCAATTCCTCCAAAGTCGGCATGGCATCCGAGCAGCTATGCCGGGAAATGACGATGGAGGCCGACGCGCTGCCGCGCCGCATAGCCTCGCTGACGCTGTCGCCCCGCATCAGACTGTGGATGAAAGCCGAGGCATAAGAATCCCCGGCGCCAAACGTCTTCAGTACCTTGGCGGGAAAAATACCGCTGCGGTGCTTCTGCCCGTCCGCCGTGTAGGAGATGGAGCCGCTGCCGCCATGCTTGATCACAACCAGCTTCGCCCGGTGCGAGAACCAGCGGCTGGCGGTTGCCTCATCGTCTGCGCCAGTCACATTGTACAGATTCTCCATCATATCGAATTCCTCACGGGTACCGATGATGCAGTCGCATTTCTCTGCAGCCAGATTATAATAAACCGCCGTTTCTGCGGCTGATTTCCAGGTATAAGGGCGGTAATCCAGATCAAAAAATACAGTGACATTATGCTTGCGGGCAAATTCCAGCGCCAGAAATACCGCTTCGCGGGAGGGGCTTTGTGCAAGGGCAGTGCCCGAGATCAGCAGCGCTTTAGATTTCCGAATGTAATCCTCCGAAATTTCATTCGTATCCAGCAGCAGATCCGCCACATGGTCGCGGTACATCAGGATACTGCATTCCTGAGGGCTCTTGATTTCAGTAAACGCAAGCCCTGTCACCGCACCGGTCCGGTCAACGGCCACCTGGCTGTCGTCAATGCCATTCTTCTGCAGATAGGTGCGGATAAAGCGGCCCATCTGATCATCGGCAATTTTGCCGATGAAGCCGGTGCGCATGCCCAGCCGCGCCGTGCCGATTACAATATTGGCAGGAGAGCCGCCGACATATTTGGTGAACGTCATCGTCTCTTCCATAGGTCTTCCGGTTTCATTGGCATTGAGGTCAATACAGAGCCTGCCGACGGCGATTAAATCCAGCGGCCGGGCAGGATCAAACTGTAAACCGTTCATAGTGACGCCTCCTTGAAAAGTTCCGAGAAAAGGATAAATCGGGAAGAATGGAGCGAAATGAAGAATTGAATTGAATTGAAATCGGCTAATGAATTAACTGAAAGGCAATGGTGAGAAAACTCCTGTGCATTTTTGAGAAAATAAACATCATTGGGGGAGGGTAAGCGCTTAACCTAATTTTCTCTTTAAGTATAGGTTAGAAGTTCAGGTTTGGCAATCCTAAATTTAAAGCGCTGTCATAATTGTTCCTCCTCTACCTTCAAAGAAACGCAAAAGGCCTGCCCTCCGCTGCAAAGCGGGAGACAGGCCAGCGGATATGAGGGGGAACACCGCCTGAATTAGGCGCAGTTCCCTTGCTTTTTTAACCCGGCACCGGGCCTGTGGAATGACGGACAACCAGCTCGGGCATCAGCATAATTTTGCGCTTCGGACTATCCGGGTTGTCGATGGATTGGTTCAGCAGAATCATGGCTTGCTCCGTCATCTCGCGCAGGGGCTGGGCAATGCTGGTTAAGGCGGGATGGCAAATCTCGGCCAGCATCGTATTGTCAAAGCCCACTACAGACAGATCGCGGGGAATGGACAACCCTGCGGTGCGCGCCTCCTTCAATACCCCGATAGCAAGCAAATCGTTGCAGGCGAACACCGCTGTCGGCCGCTCTGCCTCCGTCTGGCCCAGCATCGCCGCAGCCGCTTTCCGGCCGTTCTCCAGTGTGGCCGAGGTATGCGTGATATTCGCCGGGTTGTCAAACGGTACACCCGCCGCCTTCAACGCATCCAGGAACCCTTCAGCACGCAGCTTGCTCCCCGGCAAATTGTCGGAGATAATGCCCAATTTGCGATGTCCCAAGGACAGCAAGTATTCCGTCGCCTGATAGCCGCCTTTATAATCATCCACTGTGACAGAGTTGCTCTCTATCATACGGATATCAGCCGAGAACAGCACAAGCGGCACATGATCAGCCAGCAGACGGCGGATCATGTCCGGGTTCCCGGTATGAGAGGCAATGATTAGGCCGTCCACCCGTTTGCGCAGGAGCAGCGAGATGTACCTGGCCGCCTTCTCATCGTTACGGTCCGTGCTGCACACGATCAAGTCGCTCCCTTGTTCCTGGGCATAATCCTCAATGCTGCGCGCCGCCTCCGCAAAAAAGGGATTGGCGATATCGGGAATCATCAGTCCAATCGTTCCTGTCCGGCGGCTCGTCAGCGCAGAGGCCACCAGACTTGGCTGGTAGTTCAGCTCCTCCATGATACGGCCCACCTTCTGCCGTGTCTTGTCGCTGATCCTCCCGCTCTTGTTCAGCACCTTGGACACCGTAGCGATGGAGACTCCCGCTTCCCGTGCCACATCATATATCGTAGGTTTCATCGTGTAAGCCCGCCTTTGCGTTCATGCAATCTTATACCTCGATTATAGGGAACTCGCCATACGGTGTCTATGAAGCCGCGCCGGGGAGTTGTCCAAAGCTAAGAACAGGGAAAACAAGACTACCCGGGGAGTTGGTTAGTTTAATCTGAAACAACGGCAGAATTACCGTTGTTAGAGCATGACTGCCCTGGGTGGCCTGTAACAACGGCAGAATTGCCGTTGTTAGAGCATGACTTCCCCGGGCGGCCTGAAACAACGGCAGAATTGCCGTTGTTAGAGCAAGACTGCCCCGGGTGGCCTGTAACAACGGCAGAATTGCCGTTGTTAGAATAAGACTGCCCCGGGTGGTTTGTAACAACGGCAGAATTGCCGTTGTTAGAGCAAGTTTGCCCGGGCGGCCTGAAACAACGGCAGAATTACCGCTGTTAGAGCATGACTTCCCCGGGCGGCCTGTAACAACGGCAGAATTGCCGTTGTTACAGCAAGACTTCTCCGGGCGGCCTGTAACAACGGCAGAATTGCCGTTGTTGGAGCAAGACTTCCCGGGCGGCCTGAAACAACGGCAGAATTGCCGCTGTTAGAGCAAGACTTCCCCCCCTCACTTACCTGGCAAATAGGACTAACGCTTCCAAAGCGATTATTTCCCGAAACTTTGAGTACAGGGGCTCAATAATTCGTAAGCGAGCACCTGCTTGCTTGGAGCTTATCTTTGTAACCCGAATTCTGCGCAAAGAGGGGCCTCCCCCATACCGGAAGCCCCCCTTGTGTCTACCCTTGATTATTCCCGCTTGTCCGGGCGGTGCTGCTGCGCCCCGAACAGCCACTCATGATCCGGGTCGTTATGGAAGACCCAGGTACGGACCGGTCCTGCCATCACGTTAAGATAATAAGAATCATAACCCGGCGGCGCGGATACCGGATGATAGCCTTCCGGAACGAGCACAATGCTGCGGTCCGCCACGGCCATCGTCTCGTCAAGGCTTCTGTCGTCATTGTACACCCGCTGCACTACAAAGCCGTGGGCGGGATTTACCCGGTGATAGTACGTCTCTTCCAGGTAGGACTCTGCCGGCAGATTGTCCTGGTCATGCTTGTGCGGAGGATAGCTGGACCAGTTGCCGCCGCCCGTGCGCACCTCAACGACCAGCAGGCTCTCGGCTTCACTCTGCTCAGGAAGGATGTTGACCACCCGGCGCGACATGCTGCCGGAGCCTCGGTCTTCGGCCACAGCGTCGGACGGAGTGATCAGCCGCGGGGCATATTTGCCCGTTGCCGGTGCAAGACAGACGGCAAGCTCCAGCTCTGTCAGCGCGCTAACCTCATATTGCCCTCCCGCTGGAACGTACACCGCATACGGCGGCACATCCTCGAACACAGACATGCGCCCGCCGATCCCAGCGAAAAGTATACCGTCTACCTTTACGTCTGCCTTGCCCGCCAGCAGCACCAGGCAGACTTCATTCCCTTCCGCGCTGCGGCTCAGAATGTCCCCAGCCTGTAGCTGATATACTTCAAAACCTACATATTTCCATCCGGCGGTCTCCTTGCTTACAGCCGCCACCAGTCCATCCTTACCAGGCGCTCCCGCCTTAATGACTAAATCGGGCATCTTCACCGGCCTCCTCTGCCTTTATATGTGCATCCGCTTACAAAACCGTGTTGCCGGCGTTATTCCTATATGGCACCATGAGAGAGCTTGACCGGAAGCCCGGTACGGTGCGATTCCTTTGCCGCTTCGGCAAGGCGTTCCGCCTGCTGCCCGTCAATACCGCTGCAAATGATTGGCTCCTGCAAGCGAACCGCCTGGGCAAACGCGGCCACCTCATCCGTGAAGGCCTGGTTATACCGCTCCAGGAAGAAATGCAGCGGCTGATCACGCGTGACCGATGCCGCAGTGGAAACCTCCACCGTAGTCGGACGGCAGTTGTCGGCGGTTGCCGATCCGTGGGAGCCGAACACCTCCACCCGCTGATCATAGCCGTAGACGGCCTTCCGGCTGTTATCAATCACACAGATCGCGCCGCTGGCGAAGGTCAGCGTAATTACAGCCGTGTCCACATCTTCACAGCGTCCGAACATCGGATCGACCAGATTGGCGCCACGGGTGTACACTTCAATCACTTCCTCGCCCATCAGGTAACGGGCCATATCAAAATCGTGAATCGTCATATCCATGAACATTCCGCCGGAAGAGAGGACATAAGCCTCGCCCGGAGGCTGCGGATCACGCGACGTGATCTTCACAACGTGCGGCTTGCCCAGTTCACCTGACTGAACCAGTTGCTTAAGCTTGCGGAAGCTCGGGTCCATCCGGCGGTTGAAGCCAACCTGAAGCAATACGCCCTCTTCCTTAACAATCTTCAGCGCACGGCTGGTCTGTGCGGATGACAGGCTGATCGGCTTCTCGCAGAAAATATTCTTTTTGGCACGGGCAGCCTTCTCAATCCAGGTGGCATGAGTATCCGTCGGCGTGCAGATGAACACCGCTTCGATCTCAGGGTCATTCAGCAGGTCTTCCCCATTCACAAATACGGAGCCCAGGTTCCGGCTCTCCGCCCAGGCCAGCAATTCCTCGCCTACTACAGCCTCAGCGATTGATTTTAATTTAAAAGACGGCATCACACGCAGATTGTCCGCATGAAGACGGCCAATTCTGCCTGCGCCGATGATGCCTACTACGATTGGCTTTACCATGTTCGCTTATCCTCCTTGGAGGGTAAGCGCTTAACCCTTCCCGAGATCAGTATACTCCAACTCCCCTGAAGCGACAAGCACATCTTTCTGTAGCTTCCTAAAGAGCCGGATACCCCCCTTTCAGGGCGGTTCAGCCCGTTCTTCTTACCGCCGGACTTACTCTCCAACGGGGGTCAACGGGGATTAACAGGGAATCAGCAGTGCTGCAACGCTTCTCCGAACGCGACCAAAGCCATCGCCTGCCCATAGGCCATAGGGGCAATAATAATTCCTTTATAATCCTCTTTAGCGGCCCCGATTGGTGTACCGCCGGAAACGCCCAGCACCGTGCCCTCACCGTCAATCCTGTCCAGCACAGCCTGAATCGCTCTCATGGCCTGCTCTGTATACGCCTCCGGCAGCAGCCCTCTGCGGACACCATTCAGAATACCAGCCGCGATAGCCGCTGACCCGGATGTCTCGGTGTAGCTCTTCGGGTCATCCAGCAGCGTATGCCACAGCCCATCCCCGCTCTGGCAGGCCAATAAGGCCTCCGTCTGGGCCTGCAAGGTCTGCTGTAGACAAGCAAAAACTCCGCTGTCCAGATACGGGCGCATCAGCTCCAGGTATTCCGGCAGACCGAGCGCGAACCAGCCGTTGCCGCGGCACCAGAACGCTTCGCTGAAATTATGACGGCCGCCAAAATGCCAGCCGTGGAAGAACAGCCCTGTCTTTTTATCATACAAGTATTTGATATGCAGCAGCAGTTGGTGCAGCGATGCTTGCCGCCACTCGGGATTGTCGTATTTCACCCCCATCTTCGCCGTGAACAGAATAGCCATAAACAGCGTATCAATCCAGATCTCATTTTCATGCAGGTTAATTTCATGCTTGCTTGCCCCTGTAGTGACATGCTGATACCCAAGCTCCATCGTCCGCGGCAGGCCAGTCATCAGCCAATCGACCCATTCAAGACTTAATTTCTCCGCATCCTCCAGCTCCATCAACGACAGCAGCGGGGCGGTTGTATTGATGTTCCGGCTTGGCAGTCCCTTCTCCAGTTGCCGGGCCATCCACGGCTTCGCATAATCCCGGTACCGGTTGTCCCCGAAATGCCGTTCAAGCTTCTGCAGACCATATAACCCCACGCCCTGCGGCCAGTCCCATTCTTCCATGCCGAAGTCACGGGCAAAATATCCCCGTCGTCCCGCATCCTCCCCCAAGCGCTGCAATTCGGCTTCGTTGCCCGGCCGCTCCAGCTTCAGCAGCTTATCTGTCACCAGACTCAGCTTCTCCATGATTTCGGCCTTGTTCACCAGGCACTTATTCATCTATTGTTCCGCCCCTCTCCCGCTGTATGCTGGCCTTCCCTCAGTTCTGTCTCTTCCCCATATTTATTCTAAAAGTCTTGATTTCATAAGGCTTGATCTGAAATGCCAGCTCATCCTCCCGCCAATCCCCCTGCGGCTCCTCCAGCAAATTGCATTCCTGCCATAACGCTATGGGATAGACACTTTTCACGTCGACCCGGGTCTGCGAACCGGCATATTCATGCAGGCGCAGCACCACATGGCTGCCATCCTCCGAACGCTTAATCGCATCGACCAGCACGTGGTTGCCCTCAATGGAAAATAGAGCCTCGCCCTTCAATTCTCCCGGTATGGTGCGCAGAGGATTATTAAGCTCCCAAGCCTCCTGGACTACTCCCCCATCCACAAAATCACCTGTATGCGGATAGAGCGCATAAGTGAAGTCATGCCGGCCCTGATCCTGCTCGGGATCTGGATGAACCGCCGATTTCAGCAGTGTCAGCCGCAGCACGCTGTCCTTGATGTCATAGCCGTATTTGCAGTCGTTGAGCAGGGCTACGCCATACCCTTTCTCGCTGACGTCCGCCCACTGGTGGGCCACCGTTTCGAAACGGGCATAATCCCAGCTTGTGTTCCAGTGTGTCGGCCGCTTAACATTGCCGAATTGAATATCGTAGGTCGCCTCCACAGCATGGATATCAACCGGGAAGGCCACCTTTAGCAACTGATTATGCCCGTGCCAGTCGATCTCTGTCTTGAAGTCGATTCTCGCGGTATCGCGGTAGAACACGATCTGCTGGGTAATTGTCGAACGGTTATACGTCCAGACCATGCGCAGGGCAGCTCTAAGCGGACCATTCTCTATTAGAGCGCATTCGGCAAGCTGCGAGACTTCCGTCATTTTCTCCTGGTAGAAAATATCAATGTCCCAGGCTTCGAAATCCAGCGGCTTATCCTCGAATACTTGCAGCACATTGCCGCGCTTCCCGGGCGCCAGCAGCTCGCGGCCGTTCCGGCGGTCGTACATCGAGGTGAAATGGCCCTGTTCATTCCAGACCACCTCATACAGCGGTGTTGTCAGGCGGTTGCTGCTGACTTCCGCAAGCAGTGCTTCCATATCCAGGCGGACGTTCTCCTGCCCCCCTGGTCTATATTGCAATACCGCTGTGCCAAGCGCAGGCACGGAAGGAACATACACCAGCCAGCCGCCGTCTGCCGTCCGCTGTTGCTCCAAGAGCTGCCCGGCGGCATCGCAAATGTTGGCTGCATCCGCAGCTACTCCCGGCAATTCAACATAACGCGGGCGATCCCAGATTGAGCTGTTCAGCAGCGTGAGGCAGTCTTGCCCGGCGGAGCCGCTTCCGGCTTCGCTGCAGCCATTAATTAAGGCCAGCGACCGCGCCTCCCCTTCCGCATATTCAAGGTCGCTGTCCTCGTACACCTCTTTAATGGACGAGCCGGGGATAATGTCATGGAACTGATTGCGCAGCAGGATTTCCCATATCCCGCGCAGCTCTTCCGCCGGATAGCCGGTTTCCAGATCGCCGCGTCGCACACCATTCAGCGTGTGGAGCCACTCTGCATCCCGCAGCAGCAATTCCAAGCGCCGGTTGTATTTTTTGTTACGGGCTTGCGAGGTGTAGGTCCCCCGGTGGCATTCGAAATATAACTCGCCGTTCCATGTATGCACATACGCCTCTGCATTCTCAATACGTTCATGCAGCCCGTCAAAATACTCTCCTGCGCTGCCCATATTCAGCTTCGGAATCCCCGGAAGCTTGTCGAACCGTCTTCTCAGCTCCAGCATTTCCCGCGTCGGCCCGCCGCCCCCGTCACCCCAGCCATAGGTAAACAGCAGGTTATCGTTAATTTCCTTGTCCTGATACGAATTCCAGATTCCCCGCAGCAGCGCCGCAGTCATCCTGCCGTTGTACGTATACGTATCCCCGTTCTTCTCCGAGGTTGTGATGAAATGCGTCAAAATCTCCGAACCGTCAATCCCCCGCCACCAGAAGGTGTCATGCGGCATGCGGTTGAACTGGTTCCAGCTAATTTTGGTCGTCATGAACGTAGTGATGCCTGACTTGCGCAAAATCTGCGGCAGCGCCCAGCTATAACCGAACACATCCGGCAGCCATAAATACTTGCTGTCGATGCCGAAATGCTCGCGGAAGTAGCGTTTGCCCGCCACAATCTGGCGGACCAGGGATTCGCCGGAAGGGATATTGCAATCTGCCTCCAGCCACATGGCCCCTTCCGCTTCCCAGCGGCCTTCCTTGATCTTGTCCGAGATTCTCCCGAACAGCTCGGGATAATCCCCCTCCAGATAGTCGTATAATTGCGGCTGTGTCTGCAGGAACTGGTATTCCGGGAATTCTTCCATCAGCCGCAGTACGGTAGAGAAGGAACGTGCAATTTTCTCCCGTGTATGCTTAAGCCGCCACAGCCAGGCAACATCAATGTGGGTATGGCCAACGGCGGTAATCGTCACATCAAAGGTTTTGGGCATGGCATCCACAGCATTATTCAGGCTGGCGCCCGCGCGGTACAGCGAGATCCGGTGCGCCTCCGAGCCGGGTTCCGACCAGTCGATTTCCCGGAAGGCATCGTTCAGCGCCTTTTTCAGCCACTGCTTCTCCGGCTGGTCGCTTCCCAGATAGCGGTAAGTGTCCAGCGCCGCCTGCGACAGATAACACAAATCATCAATCGTTTCATCCAGATAACCAATCATCGCTTCGCTGATCCGGTGGTCCTGGATAACGGGCTTACCCCCACCCTCAAGACCGGACCACAGCCGGAAGACCAGCTCCACCGTCTGCCCGCTAAGCTCCTCACCAAAAACAACCTCCCTGTGGTTGGTATCGACGCCTTGATAAGCCGCCCCGTTCACAAACAGCAGCGATTCAAACCCGGAATTGTTGAAGGCCCCCGACTTCCCGAAGTCAAATCTTCCGGCGATCTTGAAGCCCGCTTTGCTTGTGGGCAGCACCACCACGGCACGCAGCCAGACATAACGGTCTCGCCCGCGCCAGTGCTCATTTATTCTGATTTTGCCGTCAAAAGAAACAGCCTTCGGATACACCCCGTTGGCTCCATCCTCATCCTCAGCAAGCTCCAGCTCCTCAAGCTCTAGTACCTTGCAATACCTGTAGTTCCCGATTTCAGCCTGGCGTTTGATCAGCTTTTCTTCTGTGAAAAACATCCTGTTCACTCCTTGTATCCGTTTTCATAATGCCACTATAGCAAAATTCTCCGCTCAAAAACTACGTTATATTTGCTGTATTGACCCTCCTACATTGCACATATTGCTTTTCCGGATATATGACGTATAATGGGGTGGATATTACGACCAGGGCGGTGAGCATATGCTTGAAAGCGATTTATTGTATGAGCAAGGGTATAGCGTCAGCATCAACACTCCGGCCGATTCCCTTTTTTATTATTTTGATTACGACGAGCGGTCTCACAATATTAATATGGAGTTTCAGCATTTCCATGATTTTTACGAGATTCATATTTTACTCGATTCCAGAGCGACCCATATCATCGAAGGAAGTGTGCATGCCCTCAAGCAATATGATATCGTTCTGCTCTCCCCTTTTCGGCTGCACAAGACACAATATCCGGTGGGCCCGCCGCATAAGCGCCTGATCATCAACTTTGCGATGCCCAAAGATACGCCTGGTTTCGAAACCGCTTACAATAATATGTTCCTCTCGTTCGGGGAAGAAGTGCCGATCTACCGTCTGAATAACGGGCCGCGCAGAGCCGTGTTTGAGCCTCTTAACAAAATCTTCACCCTGTCACACGACGCTTCCCCTCTGAACCCTGTGCTGATTCACAGCCTGTTCCAGCAATTTCTGTGTGCGCTGTACCAGCAGCGGGACAAGAATTGTTATGTTCTCGAAGAAATCGGCAATTCAATGATGCAAAAAATTTATTCAATCTCCGCATACATTCACAGCCATTACAGCGGTGAGTTATCCCTTGATTCCATCTCCAGGGATTTTTATATCAGCCCTTATTATTTGTCGCATCAATTTAAAGCGGTTACCGGCTTTACACTGACCGAGTATATCCAAATGATCCGTATCCGCAATGCCCAGCAGCTATTGATTTACAGTCGGCTGAAGGTTTCCGTAATCGCCGGGCAGTGCGGCTTCAACAGCTTCTCGCAGTTCAACCGCGTCTTCAATAAGCTTAGCGGCATGTCCCCATCCGAGTTCCGCAAGCAGATGGCCTCGTCGGGCTCCGCTTCAACTCTGCTGTCTTATTGAAGCCACAAGCGGGAACGGCTATTTGAACAAATAAAAAAAAGCTTCTGAGCTGCCCGGATGAGCAGTACAGAAGCTTTTCTTATTAGTATGCGGTCGAGAGGACTCGAACCTCCACGGTATTGCTACCACACGGACCTGAACCGTGCGCGTCTGCCAATTCCGCCACGACCGCAAATTAATTTTGCAACGCAAGAAGTAATATATCATGATTGCGCCGGAAGGGCAAGAGGTTTTTTTGAAGAATAGATTTTCATGGGTTAACTTGCACAGCATAGTCAACTCACGGTTGAATATTTAAGCTTTTCTCCATCCTGCAATCCATGTTCTTTCCTCAGAGCCGAATTATAATAAATTTACGACGTCGAATTATAAATAAGGAGATGTACAATGATCAACAGTGAACAAGTAGGCAAGCGCATTGCCAGCTTCCGCAAAGCCAAAAAACTGTCCCAGGAGCAGCTAGCCGAACAGTTGAATGTCAGCGCCCAAGCCGTGTCCAAATGGGAAACCGGCAAAGCCCTGCCCGAAACGGCCAACCTTCCGCAGCTCTCCCGTGTGCTCGGCCATTCTATTGATCATATTTTACAGCCTCAGGAGCTGATTGTACTTCAAGCCGTTTATACGGATGGTCAGGTGGAGCATGATGTCACCCATTTCGTGAACCAATTCGTTACCGGCAGCGCACTAAGCTTAACCGTCAGCGAGCTAACGTTTCCCCAATCCATCGAGAGCGAACGGCTGAAGCTGCTGCTCGTTAAATACGAGACCCCTTCCGGGATCAGATCAGCCTACGCGCTAAGCGGCCAACTGCTCACCCTTGATATTCATTCCACAGGTTATACTGCAAGCAGCAGCGGACTGGACATTGTATTTGCGGCCTACGGCAATGAACGGGCGAATGTCAGTGTGTTGAATAAGCTGAAGCATTATGCATTTTTTCAGTGGAAGGAGTTCACTGCGAATCACGAGCTTTTTCCCAGCCTGATCGACAATAGCGGCAACGATTATCTGCTGCTCCTCTATTTGAATGCAGAAGGTATTCATGCCGTAAGCTGCGCCGAAGGCGAACAGATTCACTATAGCGCAGACGGAACCCGGCTGTTTCAAAGTGATTCTCCGCTTAAAAAATATATTGTAGAGGGCGTAGACCGCTTAGGCTTTGGCAGGGGAATGGATTGCTCCTGGGCGGGAGCGCTATATTCATCTCTAACTGCCAGAGGAATAGACACCACCTATGAGCAGATTATGGGAGTGTCGGGGGCGTGCTGGAGAATAGCTTTTAACCCTATGTGGGACTACAGCTCTGCGGATGCTCTTGTCGCCTACGACTATTCTGCTCCGGCTTGCGCCGCCTTTGGGCTTACTGCCAGTTGGGCTGACAGATTACAGCCTGAGGAGCGCAAATTGGCGAAACACCACATCATGGACAGTATCCGCAAGCACCGGCTGCCGATCGCTATAAATCTGCGGGTCGCTCCCGAGTGGGGGGTGATCACGGGTTATTTGGATGACGGGCGCACCCTGCTGTGCCGCAGCTACTTTGACGACGAAACCTATAGCGACCTTCAGGACAATTCAGAGTTTCTGGAAGATATGAAGCTCAGCAAAGGTTATTTTTATGTGGATCATTGGCCTTACAGGCTTGTTCATTTCAGCAGTCAGGAGAATCAACCGTCAGCACAGGAGAATCTGTATGCTTCGCTCCGCGTAAAAGTAGAATCAATGAATGCCACAGAGCGCAACGGCTATTGGTTAGGGTACAGAGCGATAGAGGGCTGGAGGGACAGCTTGCTTGACCACTCATGGTACAAGGCCGCAGATGATGAAGCTTTCGTCCGCAGGATGGGAGTGAACCACTTTTGTATGATGGCATTAGCAGATGCCCGTAGAAGCGCCGCCGCATACTTAACAGAATCAATGCCGCTGCTGGACCACCCGCCGGCCTATCAAGCGCTGTCGGAGCTGGCCGAAGTCAATGGGCAAGTCTCTGCCTTGCTTGCAGAATTCTACGGGAGCATGACCGATCCGGCCTCACTCTCAGGCAGCGCTTCTCCTAAGCAGCTATGGACCGTGGAACAGCGGGAACGGCAGGCCGAACTGTTGCAATTGCTTGTTGCTTTGGAGCGTCAAGGCGATGCACTGGCACAAGTGGTGCTGGAGAACCGGGAACATTAACAGCATCAGCCTGCTAAAACAGATTCCGCATAGGTCATGAAAAAAAGAGCTGCCTGAGGGTTCAGGCAGCTCTTTGCACAACTACAACCTATTTGTTAATAAATTGAATCGACTGCAGCGCTTGTTTGAGAATGGTAACAGCCTGGGCACGGGTCGCCAGCGATTTTGGAGCAATCGCTGTCGTACTCATTCCGCTCATGATTCCGCTGCTCATCAGTTCAGCGATGGATTCTTTTGCCCAGTCTCCTACAGACCCGTTGTCCTTGTAGGCAGAAAGGATTGAATCGGCATTCACGGCAGCTGAAGTGCGTCCGGCATAAACCAACGCCCGCAATGTCATCGCCGCCATCTCCTCGCGGCTGATTGAAGCTGACGGGTGGAAGCTGTTGTCTGCAAAACCAGTAACAATATTAGCCTCTGCTGCTGCAGCAACAGCCCCATTGAACCAGTCTTTCTCCGATACGTCCGTAAAGCCGGCTTTGCTTCCGGACTGGTTCAATCCCAAAGAGCGAACCAGCAGCGCAGCGAACTCAGCACGCGTAATCTGTTGATCAGGGGCAAACTTCGTTGCGGTCTGTCCCTTCACGATCAGCTTGGAGGCCATCAGCTCAATACTGCTCTGCGCCCAGTGTCCCTTAATATCATCAAAGGTGACATTGGAGTTAACAACGGTATAGACGCTGTTCCCAGTACGCTTCATTTCAGCCTTCGTCTCGCCGCCGTTTACCGTGAAGTAGGTTGGCACGAATACAAATTCTCCGCTGGCTTCATCCAAGCGTACGCCGGTGCTGTAACGGGAATCGAGTATGGAGCTGATAGTTAAGCCCCTCGACACATAGGTTGTACCAAAATTGTTAAGCTCCAGGGTCTTGCTGTTACCCTCAGCAATAATCTTGAACTCGACAGCATCTGTCAGCAGCTTCGTATGGCTCAGCCCCGCCGCCTTGTCCAACTGTGCTTTCAGAACTGTTCCCGCTGGTGTAATCACCAGTGACAAGGTAATGTCCTTCAGATCAGCACCCAGGCTCTGTACCAGCCCAGCAGCAGAAATTACACCGGAAGGCAGCGTGTAGGAGAACTCCTTGCTCTGAATCAGCAGGCTTGAACCCTTCCGTGAACCATCCGCTGGTGCAAAGACTTGAAGCGGAATTTCAACCTTCACCGGATCGCCTGATTCCGGAAGAGAGATAACTACCTGCGGTTTCGCCTGCAGAGACTTCCCGAGAGAGTCTGCATCAATTACCACTTTGCTGTAGGTTACCCCATCCGCGCCGGTCTCCTTAGCGGTTGTAATCTTTGTTTCATCACTGGCAGCCGGAATCGTTGTGTTAGTCGTACTATCCGTCGAAGTCCCCGAGCCGCTCGGAGTTGTTGGCGTCGTCGGATCCGTCGGTGTCGTTGGATCGGTCGGTGTCGTCGGATCCGTCGGTGTCGTTGGATCCGTTGGTGTCGTCGGATCGGTCGGTGTCGTCGGATCCGTCGGTGTCGTTGGATCGGTCGGTGTCGTCGGATCGGTCGGTGTCGTCGGATCCGTGGAGTCTCCGGCAGTCTTCACCAGCTCGGTTGTATTCCGTACCCGGATCCGGATACCTTCTGTATTCTTACCGGTAATGCCCACTGCTTCCAGCGTATCTCCGGCAGCCAGCACCGGAACCGGCCCGCTCTGCTTGGCAATATATCCGTCGGTAAAGACAAGCACCTTACCCGAGCCATCATCAATTACATAAGAGTTCTCGTCAAATTGGGATACAACCTTACCTTTAACTTTTACCAGCAAGCCCTGGTTCGTCTCCAGGCTGGCGTCACCGGTAGTCATTAAACGCGGCTCTACCGGAGTGGTATGTCCCGTTTTGATAACATCTGTAGCAAATGCGCCAAATTCAAGCTCTTTGTTATTCTCAAAGGTCTTGGTCTGTCCATAGATTCTGACCGTATCCCCTTCAACCAGCGTATCCTCAGGCACTTCATTAAAGGCCATGATACCGCCGGTGGCATCCTGCACATAGAACGCATCGAAGAAGATATTGGAGCCGGTAACTACGGTTCCTTCAATGACCGCCGGTGTGCCATCCGGCATTGAACGGACATCCTCAACCGAATTGATTGTCGTTCCCCGGTGGGCCAGCCAGTTAATCGCATTTATTCCAAGCTCATCATTGCCCTTTGCATTGTAGGACTCGTCAAGCTGCTTATCGTTAACAAAGTTCATGCCCGAGACAATGATTCTTCCGGCCCCTACCGCTTCAGAGGCAACCGCCGGAATCGCAGAACCGCCAACACCGTCATTTACGTTGTCATAGATATAACCGCCCGCAGCAACCTTATCCTGGAAGGTCGTTTCATTCCCCTTTACCAGCAGCGTCACCTTATCCGTATCGACAAGCGGCTGATGTCCTACCTTCTCCAGACTGGCTCCGCTGTAATATTCGAGCGTGAGCGACCGGTCTGTAATGTAGTTGCTCACCAGACCCGGATGAAGTCTGACGGTATAGGTGTTCGTTCCGATCGGCTGGGACCAGAAGTTCCCCTCGGCACTAGTATCAAAAATACCGTCGTTGCTCACCTGAATTGTAGAGCCGATGGCTTGCAGCAGGCTATTCGCAATGGTCGGGTTCGTACTGTTATTGCTCTTCTCCGTCAGGAATAACGAACCGCCCTGCTGTACAAAACCGGCAATCGCTAGACTCTCCTCGGTAGTTAATGCAACCGCCGGATGCGTGAACATTAGTATCTGCACATCCGCCAGGCTTGCAGCCGTAATGGCGCTTGTGTTCTCAACAACAGTGTAGCCTTCCTGCCGGAGCTTGGAAGTGAAGCTCTTCAGGTTGTCTTTATAGGTACTTGAATCTGTTGAAGTATTCTCATTCTTATGAGCGGCATCAATTAAAATCTTAACGCCGAGCGAGGCCTTAATCGTTACCGCCAGCTTGAACTGATTATCTGCCGGAGAATCGCCCGGCGGCGTATCCAGAACCGCAATCAGCTGATGATTGCCCACTACAGGATTGGTCCAGGTCACAGCTGCGGTAGCCGTGCCTTTTGACGAAATCGCAGCTACAGCAGCTTTATTGATCAAGTGCGCCTCGTCAACCACATCATAATAGAAGCTGACATTCAGATTGCTCAGATCCTGGGAACCCAGGTTAGTCAGTCCTGCTTCCAGAGTGGCTGGGCTGCCTGAAACCAGGCTGTTGCCGACTACATTAATACCGCTGACCTTTACATCGGTTGTGACATCCTGTGACCAGATTGGTGCGGAGTATACCTGTTCGCCATCCATCTGCGTTACTTTTACTACGTACCACTGCTGTCCGCCGGTAACCGCAACGGATGGATTCCAGGTAAAGCCGGTGGTCATCGGTGTAATGGAGTCAATGACCTTGTCGCCATTGCTGATTAATTCGACTTTGGCGATACGGTCATCAGACTTGTAGGTACTGCTGAGATAGCTGTATTCCGGTTTGCTTTTCTCTTCGACAACATCATCTTTTCCTGAAATCGTGAAGTTCAGCGTATCACCCTTGACTGTTGCCCCCATGTAGCTTCCGTTGGCCAGGAAATCCAGGGTAAAGTTCGGGTCCTCTGTCATATACACACGCATATTGCGCATGGATTGCAGCAGTGATTCCTGAGACAGGTCACTGGCTACGATTACCGTTCTGGCATTCGTCTGGCCCCACGTGCCGTCATGATTATCCTCGCCATAAGTAGGAGCCACATGCCAGCCCAGATCCAGCGCTTTGAAGAACTTTTTCTCCGCATTGGCATAACCGTAATGGCCCGATCCGTTGCCCACTTCAAACATGGTGAACAATTTATCCACGTTCCGGTCATAAGGAGTGAAGTTATTGAAGGCGTTAGCCGACATATCAGGGTGGTTGAACTGCGCCACGACATCATCGTAGGTCATTACCCATGCATAGTACTGGCTCAAATCCTGATATTTGCCAGAATTCTGCTTGCGGTCGATAAAGTTGTCCGTACCGAACACGTTGGAATGTCCCCAAGTGGTGGAGGTCATCTCAAACGCAGGGAAGACCACAAAGCTGTCATTCTTGGTGTATTTCTTGGCGAGATCCTTGGTCAGCTGCCAATCAGCGCCGCCGGTACGCTCCGGATAGCCTTTATGATCCACTGTATCCTGGTTAACCAAAGAAGCATCAATATCATGCGAGTGATCGGAGAAAGCAAAAAAGTCATAGTTATGAGCTTCCGCCGCCTTCAAGGCATCTTCCGGGGTACCGGCAGCATCATGAGAAATATCCGTATGGTTATGCGTCGTTCCCCGGTAGTGGTTGCCTCCTGTAAACACAGGCGTAACCGTAAAGCTCCAGCTGTAAGAGCCGGCATTCTTCTTGGTATCGCTGGCCTTCACCACAACGGTATGCTCACTAATTGACAGATCGGAGGAAATGCCGGCAGTGATTGTGTCACCGTTAATTGTCGCCGGCACCGCTGCGCCGTCGAGTGTAACCTTCAAAGTAGCTGCATCAAGACCGCTTGGCTCATTATATTTGATGGAGATCAGCGGTTGTCTGTCCTCGATCTTCGTACCTGAAATCGGCGTTTCTTCATAGAATTCAGGAGCAAACGTATCATCGACTACAGCAACGCTGTAAGGTGCGGCCGCCGAACCCGATGACTTCGTAGCTTGTCCCATTGCAGCCTCAATATAATATTCAAAGCTGCCTCCGGCAGGCACAAAGCTTGAATTCAACACTGCAGTGTAGTTGCTGCTGTCGGATGTATTCATCGGCAGAGCCGTATAAGTTCCGCCTGCCGTTCTGTAATACAATATGACCGAATCAGCATTCTTAGCTGTGGCCTTGAACTGGATATCGGTATTGCTATAGGCCTGGGTCATTGCCTGATGGGAAAGGGCAAGCTCCTTTACCTCCTGCACATCTTTACTGGATCTTGGGAAGACCTGATATCCGCTCTTATACGTGCTGCCGGATACATACTGGCTGAAAATCCCGGTAAAGGTGTAGCTGGAATCCTTCTGCAGCAGACTGGATACATCAATGCCGCTCGCAGTGGTTACCCGTACAGTAATCGTCTTATTCGTTGCTGTCTCAGCTACGGTAATGTTATAGCCATTACCGGAAATCGCCGGGATATTGGTGATTTTACCGGTGAACTTGACCAGCGAGCCTTCAAGCGGTTCGGCCTTCTCGTAGCTGATCAGATCGAGCAGTGTAGATTCGGCTGGAACCGGAAGTTCAGCCGTACCGTTCTTCACAATGGTGGTCGGCGTAATTTCCGTCAGCCCGTTATAAAATTGAACTGCACCCGTTACTGTAACCAGATCCCCCTGAGCGACTGTAACACCTGCCGGAAGCGCTCCAAATACAGCGATGCCCCCGGTCGCATCCTGCATATAGAAGGTATTGGCAGCCGTAACGGCATTATTTCCGATCACTACCCCTTGAATCGTAAAAATCTGATTGATTTTATCCGATTTACCGGTGCTGTCATTCGTGCGCAGCGTGCTGATTGGTGTAATGACAGTGGTATCTTCCTTGGTAATGGATGTGCGCGCACTTTCCAGATTTTTGCCGCTTGAAGTCGTTGTCAGCTGTGCGACAAATACATCATCGGTTCCGCCTGCAAAGGTAAACGAGAACGATCCGTCCGCTCCTGAGACGACATAATCCTTGCCGCCTTCAGTGCTGGCGAATCTTGCACCGCCCGTAGCACTGTTATAGCTGTAGATTACGGAGTTCGGCACGGATGCCCCCGCCGTTCCGACAATTCTGCCCCCGCCATCGGTGTCCAAATAGTAGGTCAGCTTCTCGGCATCAGGCGCAGTACTCGGTACAGCCGCATTAATGACAACAGATGTACTTGCAGCTTTGTCGGCTTCAGTAGCCGTAAGGTAGACCTGTTTGTACTCACTGGAGTTGTCGAATGATAAGCTGAAGGCTCCGGAAGCATCTGCATATACGGCTTCTGTAACCGGAACTAATGAATTGGCCGGGTTATTTACATACAGGGAGACATATGTAGAGGCTGTAACGGAGGTTGCATCTCCTGTGATAGTACCTGTACCGGCTTGACTGGTGAACTGGATGTTCTGTCCCAGAGGCTGTGCGCTCTTGGTAATGACGACAGCAGGAGTTGCTGAATTTCTGGGAGTCAGTACAGGGGCAACAACGAAGTCAGTACCGTTATTGTCAGTATCGAGTCCGGCGCCCTTTCCGGGACCGGAATTGCTGCCGTCCTCCGATTTTCTTTGCGCGCTGGTACTATTCGATAACGCCGCTGATTTGGTGCCTTCATACTCATTGGTACTGCCGTAACCTACAAAGTCTACAACGGCAACATCATTGATACCGGAAATTGCAGCTTGTGTACTTGTGAGTGCAACTTTCCCGTCTGTTGCCGCCATGGCAATAGATCCCGTAACATCAGGTGTAGGAAGATCCGCGGGAGTGCCTGTCCCCTTCGCTTCCTGTATCAGAAGGAAGCCGTGAGATTTAATCACCTTTCCTGTCAGAACCGTCATACTTACGCCGCTTCCGGCTGAAACACCGGTGAACGTTCCTGCCTTGGAGGCATACTGAACAGCATATTCATTAAGGTCAATATCACTGTCTGTAGGATTGTATAATTCAATAAAATCATACGTGTACGGCGCTCCGCCATTGCCGCCACCACCAAAAACCTGGCTAATGACAACATGCGGTGAATCAGCTGAAGCGGCATAAGCCTGCGGCAGCAAAATGCCTTGCGGAACTGCGGTGAACAGAACCATAAGAGCAGACAGGCTCAGGCTCATCCTTTTTTTCAAGCGGTTGATACGTAAATCCATGAGTACAATTCCTCCTCTAGTCGTGTGGATCCCTGCTGATAGCTGCGGTATGCATCAAGACACGGCTGAATTAACCATAAGCCTGAGATGTAAAATCCATATTATTTCATTGTATCAAATATGTAAATTTAATATATTTCATTACATACGCATATATAGCGAAAATAACTCTTCGCTATAATGGTGGTCAGGTGATTTATCACAACTACACAGTTCATACATCAAGGAGGAAGTACTTTGCCAGCCCACACTCACCGCTCCAGCCGATTCGCATTCCTAACGTTCATTATGGCCCTCTTCATTTCTGCAATTTTTGCTAACCCAACCGCATCTGCACATGCGCTTAGTGCCAGTTTTACCACGGTTACGTTCGATAAGAACAAAACGGACCTCTTATTTTCACTCGATGTCATTTCTATTCTTGAAAGCATGGATGTCGATACCAACCGTAACGGGATTCTTGAAAAGGAGGAGGTCGAAGCCAACCGGCATAAGCTGGAAGAATGGATCGACGACAGCGTAGTGCTGGAAATGAACGAGCGGCAGCAGGCCGGCGAGCTTGTAGACCTTACGCTGGAAAAGAAAGAAAATAAGGAAATCTTAACCTGGCACTTTACCTATCCGGCCTTTACATCCGGACAGACGATCTCTATTCAGGATGGCCTTTACTCACAAGCCACCAGTTCTCCCTATGTTAATCTGGTTACTGCACGCAACGGGAGCCAGTTGAGCGAAACTGTACTGCAGGGAAAAAGCCGGACGTGGACGCTGCTTCTCACCGAAGATCAGCAGGAGCAGCAGCTTACAGGTGCGGGAGATTCGGGAAACCAGGCTTCCGCGCCATCCAATGGGCAAGAAACGGCTACCACGATGAGCAGCGGCTCGGATTGGTTCTCTTTTTTCAAATTAGGGATGAACCATATTCTTACCGGGTACGATCATTTATTATTTCTGTTCGCCTTACTACTGAGAAAGCAAAAACTCAAACAGTATATCTCCATCATCACCGCGTTTACTTTAGCACACAGCATTACCCTGACCCTTGCCGTTCTGGGGTGGATTACCCTGCCGTCAAGAATAGTGGAGTCGGTTATTGCCCTCAGCATCTGTTACGTAGCTCTGGAGAATATTTTCCGTAGGGAGATCCGCTTCCGCTGGGTCATTACCTTCTTGTTCGGACTTATTCACGGTATCGGGTTCTCGGATATTCTGCGTGAAATGAATCTTCCCAAAACCCATCTGGCCATTGACCTGATCAGCTTCAATGTAGGTATTGAATTCATCCAGTTGTGTATTGTGCTGCTACTGCTGCCGCTCCTGGTTTTTATGCAAAAAAGAAGCTTCTTCAAGCCGGTTGTCACCTATGGTTCTTGGCTGATTACGGTTATGGGGGCGGTCTGGCTCGTGCAAAGAATATTTCTGTAAAAAAACAGCAATCCCCTTGTGCTTCCAAGGGGGATTGCTGTTTTTATTCCCGTCACGGGTTCTTCTATGGCTGCTGCCGAGCCTGAAGACACCTTGCGGGGTGTTTTTTGTTCGAGGCGGTTTTCCCTTCCTCTCTCCTATCCCCTTACCCGAGCTTCTTCACCGGCCGCAGCACGGCATAGCCGTAGCCCTCCGGGAAGTGACGCTGGTAATCCTGCTTCGTATCCTCATCCCAGGTGTAGCCCATAGTCTTGGGGTCATAATTCCAGGCCACCTGTTCGACCGTCTGCATCACTTCGCCATTGTCCTTCAAGTAATCAAACGGCGGATGGAAAAAGACCAGATACTCCGATTCCGGGATCTCCCTGGCCTCCATTCCCTCAGGAATCTCACCAGCATAGTCCGCCGCCACAGGGATGCCGTACAGGTAGCCCTTTTGCCCATTCTGGTAGAACCAGCCCGCCGTCTGGCCAATTTGACCGGGAAGCGTATGGTGCGACATACTCTCCAGCGTTCCCGACACCTCGTCGCAATCATGGCCATGCTCCCAGAACTGACCGTAATTGTCCACGTCCGCATCCCAGATCCCAATGAACTTATGGGCCGGTATACGCTCGATCTTGATCTCCGCTTCCTGTAAATGCACCTGTCTCATTTTATCCCGCTCCTTGATCAGATAGTGATAAGGGGAGAACACTTCAGCGCGAATCGCCAGCGGAATGGGCCGGGGCGCTTTGCGATAGACATGGGGGGTAATCTGAAAAGCCTTCACAAACGCCCGCGAGAACGCCTCCTGTGAGGAAAAACCGAACTTCACCGCAATATCCAGAATACGGGCATCCGTATCACGCAGCTCCAGCGCAGCACGGCTGATCCTGCGCATCCAGGCATAATCCCGCAAAGTCACCCCGGTCAGCGAGTGAAACTGCTTCGTGCAGTAGTACGGCGAATAGCCAAGCTGTTCCGACATTTTTATAAGCGAAGGCACAGCGGCAAGATCCCCTTCGATCCAATCCACCATAAGCTGAACCATTTCATTCCATTCGTACACGCCATGTTCTCTCCTTTCCCTATTGATCTTAGCAGAGGGAATAACTGGAGTTTTGACTTGAATTGCAATACTTCAAGTATAGACTTCTATTTCATTTATTCAGCCAAAACAATTTTCCTATTCGCACAAGCTCCACTCTAATCCCTGAGTAATATGTAGTAAATATAACAACGAGGTGAATGACATATGGGACAGCCAACCAAGATCCGCAAGCGGGCAAAGGAGCTGAAGGGCCGGCCAGTCTGCATTACGCTTCATGACGGACGTTCGTATGTAGGATATATAACCGGACTCCAGAAGGATGTACTGATCCTCTCCAGACCGGCAACAGGCAAAATACCGAACAAAAAATCATCCTCCCGTTCGCGTAAAGCCGAAGTCTCCGCGTTCATGCCGCTTCTGGGATCGTTCTTTGGAGGAGCAGGTGCAGGTGCTGCCGGGGGAGGAATCGCGGGAGCACTCAGCGGTGGCTTACGCTTCTTTGGGTTTATGCAGAGAGCAATGCCAGTGATGAAGATGGGCTACGGTATGATCAAAACCATTCGGCCTTTCTTCAACGGACTTAAGGGGTTAATGGGCACGAGCAGCGAGTAGGCTTGTCATGCGGATAAGCACAATAGGAAAGACACCCCTCAAGGTGTCTTTTTGTATGCGGCTGATTATTGTTCCACCAGTCTGCGGCCTATATTTTTGTCTCCACGAACTCCTTAATTTTCTGAAGCGTGACCTCGGGGTCCATATTTTGCAATAAATACTCCGATTCTCTTTTGTAGGCCACTTGCTCCGTATAATTGCCCAGGTATTCATCTATGATGGCGAACGGTACGCCTTCCCGCTCCAGCCGGAGCTGGATGTCATTCTTTGTCACGTATATAAACACTCGCACAGCATCCTCGCCGTATTTCTCCCGGAATGCCTTAGCTCCTTCGTGATTCACCACAACAATAACAGCGTTATGCTGCTCAAGGCCTTGTTCAAGCTCCTGCACTGCAATTCCGTAACACCCCCGCTCCAAATGGACCGTCTGGAGAAATGCATTCCGCTCCGCCATCGCCTGAAACTCCCCGTCAGGGATAAAATGATAATTCTCCCCGTCCTGCTCCTGCGGGCGAATCTCGCGTGTCGTATAAGGGATCACATTGGGAATTCCAAGTGAAGCACTGAGCTGCCTGGCAATGCTTTTCCGCCCCGAACCGCTGGTTCCGGTGATGATAATGATCTTGGGACTAGGAGCTTCTGTTGCCGTCTCAGTCTCAGCAGGTTGGTTCACAGTCTCCTGTTTGGTCGCCGATGCTTTGGATGTTTTCAGCCAGTTCCACATTGCTTCTCCCGTGTGCCTGTGCAAGCTTATGCGAGCAGCACCGGGATTCACCTCCTTCACATACAAGCTATACTTGACTAATTCGACAGAAATCTCCAAATCCCTCTAGGACCACGCAGCAAAAAGACACCCCTTGAGGTGTCTTTTGCGTGTGTTATAGCAAACATCAATATAGCAATTCGGAGAAATGATCCGCAATATGCATCGTGAAATACTTGTCATACTCTTCCTTAGACAGCGCGCCGAATACCAAGTGGGGAGCAAGCGGCCCGTTGTAGGCAGTAAATTTGTCTATAGATTTCAGGAGAATTTCAATCCCTTCCTTTGCCGTTCCTTGCTTCTCAAGCTTAGCCGCTCCGGGTACATGCGCTGCCAAGTCATGCTTCATGAATCCCTGCCGCAAAAATTTCCTGATCACCATCCGCCCGATTGTATTCCTTACAATTTTGGGCTTCATTTGCGGATAACCCACCATCGAATATTCGATGGTCTGGGAACAATGGGTAAGCATCTCAAAGAGTGACCATTGCTTCGTTTGAATATCCTCTTGTTCAAGCATTTTTACAAGTTCTATTTTGACATCAGCCAATGAAGAAAACTGAACAGTTTCCACGGTTTCGCCTCCAAAGCACATAAATGATTGCAAGGTTTTTCCACCTCACTCTAATTTAGTCCATATTTCATGGTGAGGCAAGGAGCGGACTTCTATTCCCGGACAAAAAAAGAGAGCATCCCGTAAGATACTCTCTTCTCCCGCTTGCTTACACCTGTTTGAATTCGATCCAGTCGATCTGAAGTCCCGGCTTCACGAAATCCAGTTTCAGCTCATACAGACCCGCTTCCAGGCTGATTTTCACAAGCCTCTGTCTGATCCATCTGCCATCGGTGCCGTTCGTCTGAATGGTCGCCAGCATCTGGCCGTTCAGGGTCACATTACATGCGCTTTGAGCCAATTCCGTTTCCGTGGACATGATGCCCACGATAATCCGGTACTCACCCGCTTGTTTTGCTTTCATAAAGGTCGATCCGGTCGCGGCAGGCTTCACCTGAGCATTCTCAGCCAGAGATTGCGCCAGCTCTGCCGAAAGGGCAGGATTCGCCTTGAAGCTCTCTACCGTTTCCTCACTTACATGCGGTCTGGAGAATACCGGCGCGTTCATGATGAACCGGCAAATATTCATGGCAGAACGCTGCAGTTCTCCCCGGGTCAGCGTGCCATTTTCCAGGGATTCCAGGATATTGTCATCATATGCGTTGACTTCTGCACCGTAGTTGCTGACAACCATGTAAAGGTCATTCTGCGCACGGACCATCCAGTTCATGTATTTGCGGTCCGCCGGTCCTCCCTCGACAACATCGTTCATAATGGCCCACCAGTCGGTCATCACGATACCCTGGAAACCCCATTCTCCGCGCAGAATCGTGGTGTTCAGGTCGTAGCCGGAAGCTGCCCAATGCCCGTTAACCGGGTTATACGAGGTCATGATTGAGTTGGCCCCGCCCTCTTTGACTGCAATCTCAAAGCCCTTCAGATAAATCTCCCGCAGGGCGCGTTCTGACAGGATGGCATCCACCTTGCTGCGGTGCTTCTCCTGGTTGTTGCAGGCGAAGTGCTTCAGGGTAGCGTTAGAGCCGCCTTTCATAATCCCCCGCGTGCACGCTGCTGCAAAAACCCCGGAAATCAGCGGGTCCTCGGAAAAATACTCAAAGTTCCGTCCATTCAGCGGACTCCGGCGGATATTCAGCCCTGGTCCAAGCAACGTGTCCACGCTGTTTCCGACCAGTTCCCGGCCTTCCATCACATATAGCTCTTCTACCAGCTCCGCATTCCAGGTCGCCGCAAGCAGGGTGCCAATCGGAACCTGAGTTGACTTGTGCCCGCTGTCCATCCGAATCCCGGAAGGGCCGTCTGCCGTACATGCTACAGGAATTCCGTAGCTGAACAGTTGGTCGCTGACTCCGCCAAAAGCTGAAGCCGTACCCGGTGTAACGAGCGGGCTGCTCATCCCTTCGCCTCTGACGATGACCGCCAGATCCTGATCGCTGAGCTGGGCGATGAAGGTCTTCATCTCCACTTTTCCATCGAATACATCTCTTAGGGTGTGGCCTTGATTGCCGGTCTGCGTAAGCGTCTCGGGCAGGTTCTTCTCGATCCGTTCTTTCATGGAAACCTTGCGCGTCGGCGCTTCAACATACAGCAGTTCATACGAACCGTCTTCCTTGCGGGCACCCGGCATCATTCTTGTAAAACGCTCGGTTGGCGCCAGCGCTTCCTGAAGCTGCTCCACCACCTCAAGAGCTTCCAGCACATAACCGCTGCGGCCTTCTACCGCGATTTCCGCCACCTGCTTGATGCTGCTTCCCACATACAGGCGGTAGGTTCCGGCTTCCAGCACATAAGCGGATGGGTGCCCGGTCACACCGGCGTCGTCATAGGAGGCCATCGAATGAATCGGGAAGCTCACGGTAAGCTGCTGCGACTCTCCCGGCTGAAGGACGCGGGTCTTCACGAAGGCTGCGAGCGCTTTGGACGGCTGTCCGAGCTTGCCTTGCGGCGCTTCGTAATAGACCTGTACGACCTCTTTTCCGGCAAAAGTATTTCCCGTATTCGTTACGGTTACAGCGATCTCGGCAAAGGTTTGTCCATTCCGGCTGACCAGCTTGGCTTCCTCCGGCTCGATAGTGAAGGTGGTGTAGGAGATCCCGTAACCAAATTCGAAATGAACCTTATCCGGGCAAAATGTCTCGAAGTACCGGTAGCCCACATAAATATCTTCCTGATATATATTTTTGAATTCATTGCCATAATTGCGGGTTGAAGGGTAATCCTCAATCGAATAAGCAATCGTATCAGTCAATTTACCGCTTGGCGTCACTTCTCCGGCCAGTACGTCGGCAATGGCATTGCCGCCCTCCATACCGCCATGCCAGGAATAGATCACGCAAGGGATAGGGTGTACGTAGCTGTTATCGTCCAGCCAGCTCATATCCATAATATTCGACACATTCAGCACGACGATGGTTTGCTCAAAATAAGCCGTCACCTGCTTCAGCATCGTTTGCTCATCCGCTGTTAATCGGTAGCTGCCCGGCGCGTCGGCATTATCCTGATCCTCTCCCGCCGTCCGTCCGATCACGATGACCGCCTTGTCCGACTTGGCTCTCGCCTGCGATACCAGTTCATCTGTTAAAGGCATTTCCTTCTGGTGCCACGGCTCTGCCGCCCAAGCCCCGCCGCCATTGTCAAAGGGATTATGCTCAATCCACTTCTCATACACTGCCGCCAGCTCTTCATTGACCGCAAGACTCTTCTGGCTGCGCAGCCCGTCCAATAAATTAGTCGTATACGAGACATGCACACTGCCGCCCGAACCTGTGCCGCTGCGGTAGTAATTCACCTGGGTCCGGCCAAAAATCGAAACGGTTTCACCGCCGCGCAGCGGCAGAACCTGTCCATCATTTTGTAACAACACCGCACCTTCTGACCCTACGGTCCGGCTGAACTCTGCAAATCCTTCGAGTGGAATTCCAAGACTCTGTGTACTCAACTTTGATTTCCTCCTGAATGTCATTTCCTTATCCATATCCTACTATAAAGAATCCACTTTCAAGAATCAAAGGTAATGTGGTCAATCTGTATAGGAGTGGCGGGACCAGCACCGTAGACCTGTGATTTCCTCATATATACCCGCGTCCTCTTGGCCTGACAAATAGAGTGAGAGGCGGTCTTCACTGAGCCGTACCCGGAGCAGTTGCTCCAGGTGATAGATTCCCGGGGTGGCATAGCCACTGCTGTACAGTGTTCCGGCGGCAATAGCCGCTACTTGGGCTGTAATTGTAGACTCCCGCAAGCCTTGAATCACATATTCTGCGGTTGCCGCAGCTCCATTCTTTAGGCCCAATGCTTCTATCTTAATGGCATACCGTTCGGTACCCAAGCGGATTTTGCCAAAAGAACGCACAGTCGCCTTGCGAAAACGCCTGTGCCCCAGCCATTTCAGCAGCCCCAGCTTTTGAAGCGCTGCTATGCCGGATGTAGCGGCCCTGGAATCGAAGCATAAGCGGGTCGAGACTGTGGGGATGCCCAGCGTCTGCGGCAGGATCTGCTGGTCGGCGAACGGGAAGCGGTAGGTCCGGCGTGTTCCGAGGTCTGCGCCCCAATCCGTTCTTCTGGCATCCGTGAAGCTGTCTGCTCTGACGGCTGTGCCGTTCTGCATCACCTCAAATTGTGCAGCAAGGTTGTCAACGGTCCACTCGATAGCCGCTTGGCCGTGACTGTCGCCCAGCCCAAGCAGAACGGCAATGTCAAGCTGCTGCACCTTATCCATCGACAGCTTAGCTTCCCCTGCAAGCAAATTGGTCAGCCCCGGCGCCAGCCCGACACTAAGCAGCGCGGTGGCTCCATACTTGTTGCCGGACTGGACAAGCTGCGCCATTTGGCCGAAAAAAGCAAGGTTTGCCGTCACATCTATATAATGAATCCCCTCCATCAGGCAAGCCTCTGCGAAAGAGCTGTCTCGCTGGTCCAGGCACATGACAACCAGCTTCACATGACGCATTTTGTCCGCAGAGAAGGCTCCGGCGGCATCCATTTGCAGCGGTTTGACCCTGCCTCCGGTGCTCCTGCAGAACTGCTCGGCGCGTTCCAGACTTCTGCCTGCCGCGTAGACGGCTCCCGGAAATCTGCCGCTCAGCAGCGTGCAGATTTGCGCTCCCACATGACCATAGCCGCCAATCACAACAATATCTGTCCTCATTCGGCACTGCCTCCTTTAACCGCCATCCATCCGTCAATCAGATAGGAGCCGAAATATCTGGTCACAGTAGTGAAGCCCGCTTGCCGCAGCAGCAGCTCCATCTCTTCAGCCGGGAGCGGATAGGAGGTCATACCAAACGATTGTTCAAATCGTTCCCAGTCCTTCTGCTCAATCCCGTGATTCAGCATATGAAGCCTCCAGCCCGCCATCTGAAGGGACCAAGCCGGAGAAGCTACATCGCCGTTGATGGCAGAAATAAACAATGGAGCGCCAGCCTCCAACTGTCCGGCAATCTTTTGAAGAAATGCAAGCTTGTTCTCCCGCCCCTTCACAAAATGCAGCACCAGCATGCAGGTTGCAGCAGCAAACGGTCTGCTGTTCTCCCATGCAGCCAGCTCACAATGATGGAGCTGAACGCTGTTCTCCACACCCGCTTCCGCGATGCGCTTCTCTGCCGTCAGCAGCATCCGCTTGGAGGTATCTAGCCCGCTGAATTTCCAGTCCCGGTGTTTCCGGGCCAGCGTCAGAATTTCCTGCCCTCCCCCTGCGCCAACCGCCAGCACCTCCGGGCCGATCCGCTCCTTGAACAGCGCTGTCAGCAGCGTATCCATCAGATCGTACTGAAGCTGATAGCCTGGTATTTTGAGTGCTATATTATCGGAATACTGATCAGCCGCCGCCTGCTCCCAGAGACTGTCACGGTTATCCGTGTAATCTTCCATTGAATTCCCTCCATTGTGATGACCGGGTGCCATCCTATATAATAAGAACTATTCTCAATTATCAGGACTGGGCAGCAAATACACCATCCCACATTTATGGGATTTTAGAAGGGGCCGGATCATGAAAGAAGCATCTATTACGATTACTAGACTTCTTGAAGAGCTGGATCAGGGGCTGTCATCCTTGATGTACAGAGAGATCATGTTAACAAGGCTAAGAACTGTACTGCCCTTTGATGCGGCTTGCTGTACGACTGTCGATCCCTTAACCATGCTCACTACGGGCGCTATGACTGAACAGGGGCTTGAAGCCATTCATGGCCATCTTCTCGATAATGAATATCTGCACGACGACTACAACAAGTTCACCGAACTGGCAGATGCTCCGGTTCCGGCAGGGTCCTTGTGGGAGGCAACCGCCGGACAGCCGATGCGCAGTCTTCGTTACCGCGAGGTGCTTCACAAGGCGGGCTTTGGTGACGAGCTGAGGGCGGTGCTTAAGACCGGAGAGGCTGCCTGGGGGTTTCTGACCCTGTTCCGCAAGAAGGAGCTTGGCCCTTTTCGGCCGGAGGAAATCACACTGATAAACGAGATTGGCCCTTTAATAGCCAGCCAGTTAAAAGCAAAGGCGTTAAGCCGGATGCCTGTTCTCGGGTCTGAACCTGAGCAGCCTGTGGAGGAAGGTATTATTGTACTTAACGAGCAGCTCGATCCAGTAAGCCTTAATGCCGGGGGCAAATACTGGCTGAACAAGCTGCAGCTCATGGAGCGTCAGACACAGCAGGCCTTGCCCGGCCCGATTCGGGCGGTGAGCTTAAGAGCGTTAGCGGAGGAGAAGCTTCCAGCCCGTGGTCTCCCGGCAGCCAAGCTGTGTTACCGTGCCGAGGAAGGACAATTCCTGACACTTACAGCCAGCAAGCTTGAGGGACCTTCCGGCCTTATTCAGCTTGCGGTTTCTTTTACGAAGGCCAAACCTTCAGACCTGCTTCCCCTGATTACAGAGGCATACGGCCTTACCGAACGCGAGAAAGAAATCGTTGACCATCTGCTAACAGGAAAATCGACCAAGGAGCTTGCCCAAAGCCTCCACATCTCTGCATATACGGTACAGGACCACCTGAAATCCATCTTCGCCAAAGCGGGCGTCAGCAGCCGCAGAGAGCTTATTTCGCAGCTAAACTCACAATACACGCTGTCACTGCATCAAAGCTAAAGGAGCGAACACCAAACTATACAAACTGAACTTAGAAATCATAAATGAAAATCTAAAGTTCACTTATATAGCGGGAAAATCGCCCTCTATTATAGGAGGGAACAAACGCTTTAGAAAAAGAGCAGGAAATAATCCCTCTAAATTGGGTCGATCACCCATTACGTGGCAGTTTAGACGATTATACAGGGAAGAATTCCCCTTAACTCTTGAATATTGGGGCTTTCATACGAAGTAGCGGGGCTTTTTCCTCTTATTTGTATTAGGACTTCCAGATTCTAACCATTTTCATTGTTTCAAAAAATAAAAACGGCTGCCTCACTAGCAGAAAAATCTGCTGGAGGCAGCCGTTTCGTTGGTTTCAGATTTGCTTATGCTCGCCAAGCATACTGGTAAGCCGGGTATGTGTGGATGGATTGGACATGCCGGGTACTGTTGCAATCCCGGCATGTCCGACTTCCAGCCCCAGCAGGCCGCTTACTCGGCTTGACTCAGCAGCCGGTAGATGACAGCGGCTGCTTGCGCCCGGGTAGCTTGTCCTTCAGGGACAAAACGTCCATCCGGCATGCCGTTGATCAGCCCGCCGCTGCGCACCGCTTCCACAGCTTCGGCGGCATCCTGCGGCAATTGCTTCAGGTCGGTGAACGAAGTGGCTGCCGCTCCGGCTTCACCCTTCAATGGAGCATTCACGATACCTGCGAGGCGGTAGATCATTACGGCCATTTCCTGGCGGGTAATTTGCTCATTGACCCCGAAGGAGCCGTCGGCTTTTCCTTTCACAATGCCCAGCTTTTGTGCGCTGGCAATCGGGCCGGTGTACCAGGCTCCCGATTTCACATCGCTGAATGCAGGAACAGCCGTCTCATCCAGCAGATCGAACGCATTCATCAGAATCTTGATGAATTCCGCACGGGTCACGTTGGCCCCCGGCTTGAACGCACCTGCCTCCGTTCCCTGGATAGCCCCTCTGGCGGCCAATGCTTCAATGCTGTCCGCTGCCCAGCCCACGTTACCTACATCGGTAAAGGCAACGTTCGGGCAGAGAATCGCATAGGTTCCGTTATGCTTCATGCTGAATTCAAACATTCCGGTGGCGGCATTGTACTTGCCGCCAGCTACAATTTTGGCTGCTCCGGCATCATTCAGCGTGTAGGCGACCACTTGATGGCCTTTGTCGCCAGCCTTCAGCACATACGGCAGCGCCAGCTTGATGCCCTTCGCTTGCAGCGCGGCAGCCGGAAGCGCCGCTCCGTCAACGCTCAGCGTAATATCGCTGACCGCGCCCGCTCCCTTGACCGCGCCCGCTTGCGCTGGCAGGCCCGCAGCGTCCACAGCTTTCACGAGCAGCGCAAGGCCGCTGTTACCCGTGTACGATTTCAGGAAGCTCTGCGGCAGAATTACATTCGCCGAGCCAGTTTCAAGCTTCAGCGTAGTCACCGCTTTCGCTGCGGCCAGCGCTTGCAGCGGAAGCTCTACCGCCACTTGCTTCACATCCGCCGCCGCTTTAACGGTGATTGTCAACGTGCCGTCTTTGATGTCCTTGGCGGCAGCTTCGATATCACCGGCGGTTACCTGCGCCTTAACCGTTCCATCCGCCAGCACCACCGGCTGCACGGCGATACTGCCTTTGCTTACAGCAGCAGGCGTTGCGGCCGCGCTAGGGCTTGGCTGCGGTGTAGTGCTGGAACCGGACGATGGAACGTACGGCGTAGCCGTTGGTGTCGTTGATGGCGATGGTGTCGGCGTTGCTGACGGAAGCAGCTTCAATCCGCTAATTGCCGACGTCAGCCCGCTTAGCGCCGCATCAATATCCGCCTGCGTAGCGGAACCGCTCTCCAGCAGCAGCGAAGCTTGGCTTATAGCCTCTGCGAGAGCCTTCCAGCTCGCTTCGGTATACAGCGCCTGCTTCAAAGCTTTCGCTTCTTTAAGCTTTTCCTCCAACAGACTGGTATTTATCGGCGATTGCACAGCTACAAGCGTCAGCGTATAGGTACGCGTTGTAGTCTGGTCGGCAGCCGTTACCTTCACTTTGTAGCCTGTCTTCAAATCCGTTGCCAAAGTGACGGCATCTGCTTCATAGACGGCAAAGGTAACTCCAGCCCGTACAGTTAATCCCTCATTCAACTGCTTCAGGGTCGTAGTTTCAGGCACAATAATTTCCTGCGCTACCTGATCTACCGAACCGCCCGCAATCGTAATGCCGCTGATGGAAGCATTGTGCTCCTCCACCGGCTTGAGCGCTTCAAAAGCGTTCTTCAACGCTTTGTAAGCCGTATCAATATCGCCTTCGGTGGACGAGTCACTCTTGTAGACCTCTGTCGCGGTCAGCAGAGCAGCATGCAGCGCTTCCCACTGTTCCGGCGTTGCGCTGTAGTTGTCTTCGTTCACCGCCGGGTCGGCGGCTGTATCAATCGCTGTTTTCAGACGACTCTTGTCATACTTGACGTAGATGCGGCAGCTTGCCCGCAGCTCGCTTCCTTCCACCTTGCCCAGAATAACAAAGTCGGTGGCAATGGTCAGCTTGTTCGCTGGGATTTCATCCCATACCACGCTTGCCTGGCCTCTTGTTTTGTCCGCATAGGTCACGGTCACTTTGGCAGGCAGAACCGGCATCACATTCACGGTTGTATTGACCGAGACCGGCTCAATGGCTGCAATTGCTCCGTGATCGGCCGGAATCGGCTCTTCCCCGCCAGCCTTGGCCGAAATAGCGCGCCATTCCTTAAGTCCGGTATAGGAGCCGCCTTGCTTCACCATCGTCAGCCGCAGCTTGTCAGTCGTAATCTCGTCAAAGGTGACCTCGTTGAAGGAATCCTTCGCCATCTTCTTCTCGCTCAGACCGCTGACCGGTACGAATTTACCCGCCGCACTGTCCCAATATTCGAAGCTGTAGTCGGAAGGAACAACTACTCCGCCGCCATCATCGAAGAAATACAGCGAGCTGCCGGAGAGCGTCACCGGACGTTTCCACGAGTATTGCACCCAGTGGCTGCTGCCGGGACCGCCCCAGTTTCCATATTGGGTTTCAATGTCCTTGTCGCCAAGAGCATTTGAAATAAGCGGGATATAGCCGTCATTCACCGCGTACACGTTCTCCCAAGCTGAAGTATACGAAGCGCTTGGCGTTGCCAGCAGGGCCGCATTTCTATAGCGCAGATTGTCTATGGCCGAGCGCAGCCCATCCGTTGTGGTCTGTACTTCCTCCAGGGTGTATTTGTCTTTGGCAAGCAGCGCCTTGGCCGCAGTCAGCGCAGTTTGCAGCCCCCGCCACGATTCAGGCGTAAAGTCGGCCTGATTCCGCACAAGTGGTCCCTGCGCCGAATTCCGATCCGCGAACTTCGCGATCATGTCGGACAGCTCGGCGGTAGCTACGAATACGGTAACCGGCACATCGACCTTGGTAACCTGATCACCGTCGCTGACGCTAAGCTCGAATTTGTATTCGCCTACCGTCCTGAATGTCGCTTGGAGCACAGCCTGATCCAGATCAGGCGCTTCGACCTGGCCTTCGCCAGAGACAAGCTTCCACTGATAGGTCAGCTTGCCGCTTGGCAGGCCGTCATCCTGAATTGTCGGCACAAGGGTCAGCGGAGCGTCCTGCTCCACCTTCACCGGCGTTTCCAGCATCACCTTCGGCGCACGATTGGCCGCAGGCGTAACCTTCAGATTATTATTGTAAATCTGAATTTCCTTGATACCGGTTGCAAAACCTGAGGCATGGGTGAAATTGACGCGAATTGCTGCCGTATCCACCGCATTGAACTCCACATTGTTGTAGTTGGAGGTTACATAATCCGGGTAACGGAACTGCCCGTCTACCGGCTTCCAGGTCGAGCCGTCAGCATCGAGATATTCCACGCCGAACGTCTGCGGAGCGTCATAGCCGTTAGGACGCCGGTCATTGTAGAAGTAGACCTTCACATTATCTACCTTATGAGTGCTGTCGAACTTGAAGGTCACCGTATCGGACGGATTCGGCGAGCCGCCGAACAAAGCCGTATTGGACGTATGATTGATGGAAGCAATCGTTGAGCCGTCGGCCAGATTTTTCACATCCGAGCCGCTCTTGATATAGCTGGATTCAACAGTAGTTCCAGCCGCAAGCGCCAGATTCTCGCCGCTGTGCACAACGTCAACGCCGGCTTTGTTGAACATATCAACCGCTTTTGCATTGCCAGCCAGCGAAGTGTCATCGGCTGCGGCCAGTTTGACAGCGCTACCTTTTTCAAATAAGACCTGGGTCTTCGAGTTATCGCCTACAGCGCCCTTAACATCACCCGATGGTTTCTCTACTTTGCCTGTAGCCGTATCAAAAATGATATGCGACATTTCGTTAGTGGTCATCACAAGTTCGCCATTAATGAAGAGTGAATAACCGGCCGGAATACCTTTGTAGTAAGCATTGCTGTCGGTATACTTAGCCGGGTCCTGCCAGACAATCGACAGGTTGGCATCATGATAACGCACATTGTCCACTGCGAAGTGGTCATATTTTACATTGATCGGCCACAGCTCGATTTTATCATCCGTTCTCGGCTGCAATCCGGCCATATCCTCCATAACCGTGTAATTCATCATGCCCAGCGTATCGTGGTGAATCCACGCCCGCACCATTTTGCCGCTCGGGTTCGGCGGGTTGTCCTTGGTCCAAGGCGTACCGAAGAAATAATCCTGCAGCCAGAAGAACTCATTGGAATCCAGATAATCCGTATTGCCCGGATTCACAGTGTGCAGCCATGCGCCCCAGTCGAACAGTGTTTTATAGGTGTCGCTGTTGATGTTGTTCACCGGGTAATAACGCAGCGAAGCGCGAATGGTATTGATATAATTGCCGAAGTTGCACCAGGCGAACTGGTCGGTGCCGAAGGCATCCGTCTCGCCGTTCTTGAACGCATCCACCCGCTTCATAATGCTGTTCTGATCAGCAGTGAAGAAAGGGAAGATCGGATAGTAATCCGGATCAGCGTAATCATACAGTTGGGTCAGATACTTGGATTCATACCCTTTCTCCCCTGCCTTTGGCACCACGCCAAAATTGAACACGAACATGTTGTTGTCGCGCCACGGATCGAATACATCCTTGCTGCCTTCCACTTTTTTATGCAAAAAGCTGCCGTCTCCGTTGGTATCCGCTTTACCGTCGCCGTCAAAGTCCTTATTGTCGTACCACATATTCGTTAAAATAGCCTGCTGGATTTTACCGGCAATGTCCTTCATCTGTGCGGCTTTTGCCGTATCGCCGAGCTGCTCATACATTTGCTGCGCGGCTACTGCATTGGCATACTCCGTGGATGAACCGTCCAGACGGGCATAGTTGCCGCCGCCTTTCCAGTGCATCGAGACCGTATCGCCGTCGTTGCCGGTAATCGGCCCGTGGTTATAGTAGACCAGATCGGGGTCTGTGCCCTTGAAATGAGCCAGCGTGCCGGTTACATCATTCGCCGAGAAATCCGCAAATTTCTTCAGCACCTTATCCCCGCCGCCGTAGATTTTGTAGGCTTCCCAGCCTACCTGCGACGAGTTCTGCATCATATCCCAGGTCCAGATATTAGGCCGTCCGGGGTTGTTCTTATAGTTGGCGTTCTCGGAGTATTCGCCTTGGGCCAGCCATGTACCGTAAGCATAGGAGGGGTCGCGCAGCCATTTCAAATCCTGCATCGCCCAAGGCACGCTGACCGTGATGCCGTTGTTATAGCCGAGCACCCCTTCCATATTCATCGGGAACTGCCAGTCATTGCCGGGAATGTTGGCCTCCAGCAGATTGTAGCGGTTGCTCCACCAGCGATAGTAGAGCACCTTCTTTACATTCTCGTCAGGAACATCAATGTAAGGAATGTTTTGCGCCCACCACTCGTTGTATTGCTTGACCTGATCCGAGAAAGCCTTTTCATTATTGGCTGCTTTAAAATCGGCGTACTGCGTCTTCGAGGCGGGTATCTCCTCGGCCAGCCAGCCCATAACGACCTTCTGGTCCACCGATCCGCCTGCCGGAACGGTAATCTCCTTGACGAGATCGTTGCCCGCAGGACTCATGCCGTCCCCGCTTAAGTGAACATCGACATAGGACATCGCTTCCACATATTTTTCACCGGCCCGTCCGACCATAATCGGAGCAGCAACCCGATTGCCAATAAGCTCATCGCCTTCCGCCTTGGAGACAAATGGCGATTTGACCGTCATCGTTACCGTGACCGGCTGGCTGCCCTTATTGGTAAGCTTCAGCAGGGTAACGGCGCTGTTGTAGGCGGAAATGAATTTGCGCTGGTTGATTTCCAGCCCGCCGCTGCTGTAGGTCTGCTCCTCGTGGCTGGGATAATTTTTGCGTTTGTCCTTGACCTCATCCACCCCGCCGGTCGACAGGGAGATGTTGTACATCGTATCCTTGTTGAGCGTATCCGCATAATGCACCGTACCGACAAAACCAAGCTGCGAATTGTCCTGTGTCTTCATGTACAGGGCGCTGCCGCGGCTGAACAGCATATTGGCGCTGCTGTCGTCACCGGTATTATCATCGGGAATGACGCCGTTGTTGACCAGCAGTGAATCGAGCCACGGCAGGTCGGCATTGTCTTTGGCGAACTTGGCAAAATCAAAATCCTGAATGTTCTGCAGCATCTGGCCGATGGTCTCCTGGCTGAAATCCACCGGCTGCTTGGCGATCTTATTGCCGTCCTTCCACTTCGCCGGACCATAATCCGTACCTACACCCTTATGCACAAAATCCGTCGTATAGTTCGCCGATGCCGGCACAATGCCGGCATTCAGAGTAACGGCCGTACACAAGGCTGCTACCCAAATCTTTCGAGTCCATTTCTTCGTTGCCATCTTTGCTTTGTCTCCTCTCTAACCTTTAATCCCCGTCAACGTAATACCTTCCACAAAATATTTGTTGCCGATCAGGAAAAACACCAGGCAGGGAGCCGTAACAACCAGTGCAAGCGCCATGACCTGTTCATAGTTCGGAATCCGCATCCCGTTGACGATGTAGAGACCCATCGGCAGGGTGTAGTCGGCTTCCGTCTTCAAATAAATCATCGTGTAGAAAAATTCATTCCAGCAGTTAATGAAGCTGAACAGTGCGACAACAATCATCGCCGGGCGAATCAGCGGCAGCATAATGCGGGAATAGATGCGGAAATGGCCCGCGCCGTCAATTTTGGCCGCCTCGCTTAATTCGCCGGGAATGGTCATGAAGAATTGCCGCAGCAGAAAGACAAAGTACGCATTACCGCCCGCACAGAAAAAGGCGGGAATGATCAGCGCCGGCTTGCCGGCCAGTCCAAGCGAAGTGTACAGCGAGAATTGCGGCAGCAGGGTTACAGCGCTCGGCAGCATCATGCTGCTGATGACAAGCACGAACCACATCCCGCGCAGCGGGAACTTCAGCTTGGCAAAGGCATAACCGGCGAAGCTTGTCGTAAGCACGGTGCCGATCACGTAAGGAACGACAATGGACACCGAGTTCCAGAGCTGCCGCCAGAATTGAATGCGCTCCAGCCCCAGCTTGAAGTTGTCCGCATTCAGTTGCTCCGGGAAGAACACGGGCGGACGCGCCAGAATCTCCGAATGGCTGACAAAAGCTCCGCGCAGTAGCCAGTACAGCGGGAAAGCGAAGACAACCGCAAGCAGGCAGGACAGCGTAATGAGCGCAGCGTGAATAGCTTTGCTTCTGCTTTTTGCCCGCTTAATGCTGGAGTATTTCATAGTTGCCGTTGCTGTCATGATCTCACCTTCTTTCTTTTGCCCATTGAATCGTCCCGCTTAAGCGCACCCTGGAAGTAGAACAATACGCCGGTAATAACCATCGTAATCAGGAAGACGACCCAGGCCTCGGCGGACGCCAGCCCGCGCATGCCCACTTGGACAAAGGAATGGTCATAGATCATAACGTTGATGAAATAGGTCATCCTGTCAGGCGCGCCGTTTCTCGACAGCACCACGCTCTGGGTATAAATCTGGATGGAAGTCATCATGCACATAATCAACTGGAAGAAAAGCACCGGCTTGATCGTCGGGTAAGTCACCTTCAAGAATTTATGCCACGCATTGCCGCCGTCCATCTCTATGGCCTCCAGCAGTTCGCCGGGAACATCCTGCAGTGTGGCGATGAAGACAACAATCGTCCCGCCGCAGGTCCACAGGCTCATGATGAACAGGGTCTCGAAAATCCGGATCGGGTCCGTCAGAAACTCTACGGGCGCTATTCCCATCTGCAGCAAAAGCCAGTTGACAAGTCCGCCTTTGGCCTGATTTTGCAGCAGCATTTGCCACACAATCGTAGTCGCCAGCATCGGCACCACGGACGGCAGAAAGAAGATGGCCCGCAGCATATTTCTGCCGATAAACTTGTGGTTCAACAACAGCGCGACGATCAGGCAAAAGACGATAACAAGCACCACATTGACAAACGCGTAGATCAAGGTTACCGTTATCGACTTTTTGAATTCGGAGCTGGGATTGCTGAAGATATATCTGTAGTTATCCAGCCCGATCCAGTCCATTACCTGACTTCCGCTCAAAATCGTAATTTTATGAAAACTGTAAAATAAGCTGGCCAGCATCGGGTACAGCGTCAGCACCAAAAATCCGATAATGGCGGGTGCTGCAAACAAATATCCGGCAACCGCCTCCTTGGTGGCGCCTTTGGCGTGTTTCTTGACATAGACGGGTGCCACACCGGTTTTGCTCTCTGGGTTCATAAGCACAGCCCTCTTTTCAAATAAAAGCTTTATACTTTTGTAATAGTGATATCAGTTCTAGGACACTTTGCCGCTTTCCCACAGCTTCTTGATCGCAGGCATGATCGAATCGTAAATTTCCTTGACGCTCTTCTTGCCGGACAACGCCTGGTCGATGGATTTCTCATATTCCGTATTCATCTTCAGGTAGGCCGGAACATAATACGCAGGCCATTGCACGATGGCATCCTTGGTGGTGGAGTAGCTGAGAATCGTTTCTTTGGCGCTTTCCGGCAGATCGGCAGTCCACTTGTCTACCAGGGCAGGATCGGTGTACCAGTCCGCCTGATTCGGCAGCCATGCCCCGCTCTTCAGCAGCTCCAGGCTGTTCTCAGGGCTAACCATGTAGGCGTAGAATTTCTTGGCCTCTTCGATATGCTTCGAGGTGTTATACACCACCAGCGGAGCGCCAGCGTTCATTGTTACCGCTTTCTCCATTTTCGGCAGCACGCCAACCCCGATGTCCTCATTGCCTTTGATGTTAGCCAAATCCCAGGAACCGCTGATTGCCATGGCATATCCGCCGCTGAGTGCGTCCACAGCGGAGCCAATTCCCGTGCTCCAGGTGTAGGTGAATGGCGAAGCTACCTTATCCTTATTGACCAGATCGGCCAGCTTCTGAATGCCCTCTACGCTCTTCGGTGAATCCCATTGGAACTCCTTGCCGTCCGGCGATACAATACCGCCGCCGTTCGCATTGGCTGCCCAGAAATGATGGAATTCACGGCCGGCAGTGAAGCCCAGGCCATAATTCTCGGTCAGCGAAGCATCGAACCCGGCATCGGCAGCCGTCTTACCCTTCGAATCTTTAGTCAGCTTCTTGGCGTTGGCTACAAAAGTATCCCAATCCCAGGCGTTTTCGACTTTGGTAGGAGGGTAAGCAATACCGGCTTCGTCAAATTTGGATTTGCTGTAGAACAACAGCTCCATTTGGTTGGAGAGACCCACACCGATTACCTTTTGTTCGGGAGAATGAATCGTAATCGCCGGGAGCTTCTCAGGGATGCTTCCATCCTTCAGCAGATCGGAGATATCCGCGAGAATGCCCATTTCATTGTACTTTTGAATGTCGCCTTCACCCATGTAGCTGATGTCCGGCAGCTCACCGGATTGCAGCCGGGTCTGGATAAAGGTGTCGAAGGTACCGTCCGCCGGCAGCACCTGCGCATTGATTTTGACTCCGGTATCGGCCGTATATTTCTCTGCGGCTGCTTCAACCAGCTTCTTCTGCACATCGTCTCCCCAATACAGCAGTTCCAGGGTAACGTCCTTCGCGGACGCATCCTTGTTGTCTGCCGCCGCTTCCGATGCCTTCGGGGCGTCTGTTGCGGCATTTGTGGCATTGCCCGAGTTGTTCGAATTGCCCGAACAGCCCGCCAGCGCGGAGAGCGCCATCGTCAGTGCAAGAGACAAAACCAGATTACGTTTGCCAACCTTCATGTTTGTTTCCTCCCTTTTGTCAAAGCTATTTATTTCAAGCCAAACGAGTTTAATCGTTTAACTTAAAAGCAACAAAAATCTGCATAAACCGGATGTCCCCCCGGCGCATACGGAGGCGGGATACAAGCAACAAATCCCTTTACGGGCAGGGGCTGAACCGTCCGCCCTGAAGCCGGACGCGGGGCTGCAGCGTTCCTTGGGGAGCGCGGAATTCCAGCTTGTCCTCAAGCAGCAGAACTCTTGACGGATAGGCCGCATAGCTTGTCACAATCCAGCCGTTCTCCTCTTCAGTAATGAACCCGTTGACGCAGCGCATCTGACCGCTGCCATCCCGGTACAGGTAAGCCGTTGTCCCGAAGCCGAGCAGATAAGCGACCAATTCCTCGCCCATATCCCAATCATCCCCGGACACACCGGAGAACAGCGAGGCGAACAGCGGATCGCTTGCGCCTACGAACACCGATTGTCCGAACCGGTTCCGCGACAGCTCCGGCATGTTCAGATTCGGTGCGGCTACGCTGTAGGTCGAAGCCGCTTCTCCCGGCGCAAGACGGCGCGGCGTGGAGCGCACGTTCCAGTCATAGCAGTTGAACACTGCCATCGTGGAGCGGTAAGCCGCTTCCAGATATTCAGGGTCGCCCAAATGCTCATAAGCGACCAGCGCCGACGCAGCCACAAGGCCGCCCCATAAGGAGTGGATCATGGGAGACAACGCTTCCCACCAGCGATCCGGATTTTGCAGCCGGTAATCATTGCTGAATCCGATGTTGGCCAGAATAAGCTGGCCGTAACGTGAAGCTTCATCGGTAATGCCTAGATGGCACAGGGTTTCACAGGTCGGGCCGAAGCCGGCATTATCGTAGAAATGCTCCGTAATCGCCCCGCTGTATTGCTGCACGCCGATCTCCATGCTGCGGCCAAACCGCTCCCACAGCTTCAGCAGCCGCCCGTGCCATTCGGTCAATCCCGCAGTCTCCAAATCCTTCAGCAACTCCCGGATATAGAGAATAAATACGCCGTTCAGGCTTGACTCGTCCTTCTCGCGCTGGCCGGGATGGCAATCCGGGTCCAACCGCATGCACATGACTTCGGCAGCCCACCCTAAATATACCCGGGGCGGATTCAGCTTCAGCAGCCTGCCATCCATCCGCGACAGCAGGTAGAAAACGTGGCCGATATAATCAAAGTCGTAGATGCGGTAGAAGTCTCCGTATAAAGGGCGAGGCCGGGAAAAATCTCCGTCCGCGAACCAATGGAGCTTCATATCCAGCACTGCGGCCGCCTCGGCCTTGGCTACCTGTTCCGGCACAGGGGTGGTCATGCTGTTGTTCATCAGCAGAAACGCCAGCTTCCCCAGTGATTCGCCCTGGTTGGACAGCGGCCGGAACGCGTGGGGCCGTTCCGCCGCCTCGGCACCCTCATAGCTGTTCGCGGCCAGCCACTCCGCCCGCTGCTGGAGCAGGTCGCTGACCGGCTCCAGCACGTTCCAGACCAGCACATCGCGGCGTCCATCCTCAAGCACCAGCTCCAGCTTGTGCTCTCCCGACTCGCTCCGGTAAAGAGACAGCGTATACCCGCTGCCTCTGCCGTTCTGCCCGGCTCCGGTCAGCGCCTGCGCCTGCGCCGTAACATCCTCCTCGCGGATAGCATCCGAGCCTCCCAGCGCACTGAACAACCGCAGCCCGCGCAGGGCCTGGCCATCCGGCAGGTCGAGCGAAGCCTGGAACACCCCGCCCTTAGGCAGCACCGGCGTATAGCTCCAGCACGGATGCCCCAGAGCCTCGCCCCGGCGGTAGAAATCGTCCATATCTCGGAACGGAACAAAGGCATATTCCCACACCTTCGTCTGTTCCGGCGCAAGCTGCAATGATTGGTAAGCGCTACCATAAATCCAATCGGCCGCGGCTGATTCGCTCATTGAAGCCCCATCCTCGACCAGCGACAGCCGATGGTAGAGCAGTCCGTCCAGCGAAGGTGAAACCTGCTCAAGAAAGCGGTTGCTATATCGGCAATAGGAACCCGTTGTCACCGTTCTGCCTTCCATGCCGTATACGCCCAGATGCGGCCCTTCATTGCTGCGCCGGACGGCGGCGAATTTGGCGAAATCTCCCCCAGGATGCGTGAACACCGCGCACGATTCGCGCATATTGCGCAGCACATTCCCGTCACGGTACATTACATAAGCCAGTGAAAACCAGACGTGCAGCCCGCTGATGCAGACAGGCTCATCCGAACGATTCGACAGTTTGACCGCCCACCGCAGTTGCTCATCTTCCAAAGTATACACCACCGTGAGCACAGCCAGGGAGACGTTAAATTCTACAGTTGCGTGGCAGGGGCCCTCTTGTATAATTTCCGGTGTGAGGTCAACGCTGCGCAAGGTTTGCCCGTTCAACCGCATCGTCCATTCTCCGAACAGCTTGTCTTCATCATCTGTATATCCGGCCTGCTGCAAATAACCCGGATCTATCACCCAGTTCATCTCATGGGGATCGTCCCGCATGACGAGAGACTCCATCGCTCCCCGTCCGCTTAGTTCAATTCTGTATCTTTCATTGCTCAGTATAGTCATCAGCCATCACCTCTTTCACATCCTGTCACTGAATTTAAACGTTTAAATTATTGGCAAAATAAACGATGTGAAACATCACTCCTGCTGCTGTTCCACATCGCTGTGCAATTCGCTCACCGAATCGCGCTCAATCAAGCGGCATTCCGGCATAACGAGCGTCTGCACCTTGTTCCCGTTAATTAAATCGTAGAGCGTTTCAATGGCCTGATATCCCATCTCATGCAGCGGCAATCCCATCGTTGTGATACGCGGGCGCAGGTAATCGCTGAATTCCCGGTTATCGAAGCCGATTACCGACAGATCCCCCGGGATGCTGACACCACGCTCATCCGCCGCCTGCAATACGCCGACAACCATCACATCATTCATCGACAGAATGGCCGTTGGAGGCTCCGGCAGCGCAAGCAGCTCGCCTGTCAGGCGATACCCCGATTCCCGCTCCCAATCCCCCATCTTGATCAGCATAGGATCAAAAGGCAGCTCGAAATCGGTAACCGCTCTGTAGTAGCCCTTCAGCCGCTGTCTGGACGGAATGGAATCCATCAGACCGCTGATAATCCCGATTCGGCTGTGCCCTTTACGGACCAGGTACGACATCGCTTCATAGGAAGCCTGCTCATCATTATATTGGATGGATATATCATCCTGTGTATAACCGTAGGTATATACAATAGGTTTGCCTTCGGCATCAATCAGGCCTGTCAAATCACGGGTATGTACACCGATATAAATGATTCCATCCACTTGTTTGCTGAGCAATTCGGACACGGCGTTGACGGCATACTTGCGGTAAGCCTCCGTATCGCTGAAATTGCGGCCAATCCGCTTATCCAGACGAAGGTTGACGAGCAGGATATGCTGGTCATTCCGGTCCCCGAAGTCATTGATGCCGTCGATAATTTCAGGTGCATTGAACACGGTCACATCTTCTGCGATTACGCCGATCGTATTCGTGCGGTTGCGCTTGAGGCTCTTGGCAATCTCATTCGGTTTGTAGTTCAGCTCTTCTATGGCCTCTGTCACCCGCTTGTGCGTTTCGGGACGGACATTACGGGTGCCGTTAAGCACATAGGAGACGGTAGCAATGGAAACATTGGCCTTGAGAGCTATGTCTTTAATGCTGGTTTTCCTCATGGAATTCTCCTGTCTAAGCATCGGAACCATAGTCCATTAGCCATTTAAACGTTTAGATTTGTAAGTGACACCTAAAACTTACCACATAAAATACAATTCTGCAAGCTCTTACATCGCTATATTGCTATTTTCTCAGAAAAAAACCGCCTATCCACAGACAATGTAGATCAGCCTTTAAGAGTACAGGGAGCAACGCCGCCAATCCCGCTGAAAAGGATGATTTTCAGGATTCAAGGACATTCCTCCCTATGTCTGACAGTTCTCTCTGTCCGGTTCACTCTTACGTTATTTCCGGCGCGGCTTCATCATCCGGTTATACATCACAAGCGCGGCAATAATCATCCCGATCATGGCGACGCTGCTTGCTGAATCAGGCGACATGCCAAACATAAGGCATACACTGTTCACTAATGTTCTTGTAACGATCGCGACCAAAATCAACATTAATGGACGCCAAATATTATATCTCATCTCTGCAACACTCCCGGCCTATTTATCAATACAACCAAAGCTCTCACATGCAACCAGCTATCAGTTGCTATTATAGCACAAGTAGGAATGCGCATACATTTCCGCAGCTCCAATCCCATTTTGACAAGAACACACGTTCGGTATATACTTCTCCTTATGAGGAGGAGTTGACCGTGGATGTTATGGAGAAACTTGAAATTTTGACCGCTTCGGCCAAATATGATGTAGCTTGTACCTCAAGCGGTTCCAGCCGCAAGAGCCAGCCGGGAGGCATGGGCAATGCGGTCAGTATGGGCATCTGCCACAGCTTCGCGGCGGATGGCCGCTGCATCTCGCTGCTGAAGGTGCTCATGACTAACGGCTGCATCTATGATTGCGCCTACTGCATCAACCGCAAATCGAACCCCACCCGCCGGGCCGCATTTACGCCGGAGGAGATCGCGGACCTGACCATGCAATTCTACCGCCGCAATTACATAGAAGGCCTGTTTCTCAGTTCCGGGATTATGCGCAACCCCGATTATACGACCGAGCAGTTGATTGCCGCCCTGGAGCTACTGCGCAATGTTCATCACTTCGGAGGTTATATCCATGTAAAAGCCATTCCCGGAGCAGACGATGCTCTGCTGTCCAGGCTCGGCCTGCTCGCTGACCGCATGAGCGTCAACATCGAGCTGCCCTCCAGAGAAAGTCTTGGCCTGCTGGCTCCCGATAAGAGCAAGGATTCCATCCTGAAGCCGATGGCCCTGATCAAGAACAAGATCACCGAGAATTCCTCCGATCTGGTCAAATACAACCACGCTCCCCGTTTCGCCCCTGCCGGACAGAGCACGCAGATGATCGTGGGCGCGACGCCCGACACCGACTACCAGATTATGAACCTCACGGAGGGCTTATACCGCAAGTACGGCTTGAAGCGTATTTTCTTCTCTGCCTATACCCCCGTGGTAGAGCATTCGCTGCTGCCTTCCCTGGATACCAAACCGCCGCTGCTGCGGGAGCACCGGCTGTATCAGGCCGACTGGCTGCTGCGCTTCTACGGCTTCCGGGCCAGCGAACTGCTGGATGAAGCGGCTCCCAACTTCAATCCGCTGCTTGATCCGAAATGTAGCTGGGCCATTAACCACCGGGAGCAGTTTCCGGTTGAGATCAACCAAGCGCCGTATGAAATGCTGCTGCGGGTACCGGGCATCGGCGTAAGAAGCGCCCAGCGGATCGTGAAGGCGCGCCGTGCCGGAGCGCTGGATTTTCACGCTTTGAAGAAGCTCGGCGTCGTGCTCAAGCGCGCCCAATTCTTTATCACCTGCAAGGGCAAGACACTCGAAGGCCTCAAAGTAGGCGAGCATACCCTGCTTCGCTCACTCATGTCCGGGCATGAGCTTGCGCAGTTTCAGCAGCCGCAGTACGAGCAGCTCTCCCTGTTCGACGATGCCTATCTGGCCGCTCTGCCGGCGCCGGAAGCAGCCTCCTTAATGAACGGAGGGCGGGCCTGATGTTTGCAGCATCCCCACTGGCATATACCTATGACGGCAGCTTCGAAGGATTGCTGTGCTGCGTATTCGAGAGCTATGTATGGAAGGAGATCCCTCTGGCTATTCATTCTGACGGGGATGGGCAAGCGCTGCTGCTGGAATCGAAATGGATTGATACTGACATCACCAAGGCAGACCGGGTGCTGCGCTCCATCCCGCTGCGTATCTCTCCTGAAGCTGAAGATCTGGTCCGTCTGGGATTCTTGACATGTGTGCCGGATAAGGAGCTGCTGCTGCTGAACTTCTTGTATCTCGGCTTCACGCACGGCCGCAAGGTGATGAACATGCTTGCCAATGATACAGTTGACGCCTTGCTCAAGGCCGTTCAGCAGCTTCAGCGGGAAGCCCATCTATATCTGGGGTTTGTCCGGTTCTCCGTTTACGGTCCGGTCATGGCGGCGGTTATCGAACCCCGCAGCTCCGTGCTACCCGTTATTCAGGAGCATTTCTGTGACCGGTTCCACGGCGAAAGCTTCATGATCTACGACAAAACCCACCGGATGGCGCTGATCCACCAGCCCGGACAACAAACCATCATCCCCCTTGATGAATGGGTGCCCCCGGAGCCGGATGCTGCGGAAGAGCATTACCGCCGCCTGTGGACTGGATTCTACGACGCCATAGGGATTAAGGAGCGCCGCAACGACCGCCTGCGCTCCTCGCAGATGCCTAAGCGGTACTGGAAGCAACTGCCGGAAATGAACGGCAGCAGAACAGCCGCGGCGAACAGTAAGCCGAAGCTTGAAGAAGGTTCCCCCCGAATTGGGTAGAAGCGCAAAGTACTCCTTTTTTGAAATACATACTTATATCTTTGGCTGAACAGGGTACAAGCGCTTTTGCCTGCGCTGTTCGTCCAGCAGATGCATCATCCGCTTCTGAATGCTTAGGGTATGCTGAGTCGCCAATGCGGGGTGGGCAAGATTGCATATCTCAAGCGGATCATCCGTTAAATTGTACAATTCATACTCTTCATGCACGGGTTGTGTTTTCACAACTTCCATCCATTGTCCCGAAGTCGGGGTTGCGATTGGCTGAAAGGTAACATCCTTTACTCCGGGCTGGCTCCAGAATTGAGCATTATCGAAATAGCGGGAAAATTTCCAAATTTCCTCCCTGTTATCCCTATGCAGAGTAGAAATTACGGTTTCAATGTGGTTAGGCTGAACTACAGAAGGATAAGGCTCGCCAAGCGGATTCGTCTGGTGCTGTCCGCGGGTGACATCGTCATCGGTCATAAAATAAATCGGCTGACTCTCCATCACCGCCTGCCCATTCCCCACAATAAGAGGTGTAAGATCACGGCCAACCAAAGGACGGGCTTCACTAAATCTGCTGTTTAGGTCGCCCTGTACTTCAGAAATATCCATATTCGCCAGACCCAGCATAGTGGGCAGAAGGTCTACATGACTTGTCAGCGTATGAATATTTTTCTGTGTAGGAAATAGCTGCTTATGATGGATCAGTAAGGGGACATGAAGGAACTCTTCATAGGCACAGTACCATTTCTGATGAAGATTACCGTGCGCGCCCAGCAGATCCCCATGATCCGATGTGAAGATAACAATCGTATTCTCATAGAAAGAGGACCGGGTAAGCGCCTGAAATACCTTGAACATTTGCCGGTCCGCATTTTTTTGCAGTTGGTAGTATAGCTTACGGTAAAATGGCTGATCGGTAATGGATTGTAAAGCTCTCGGATAAATTTCTCTATAGCTCGCCTGACAACGCGGTTTCGTGGTTAGCTGTTCATTAATTGTCGGAGGAGCGTCTACCGCCGGCATCGGATCTACCTCAAATTTAAAATTAGGCAGCCGTGCTGTAAGATCGCCGTATAGCACAATATCGTGAGGATTTACAAAGGAGGCCACGATTAACCAAGGCTGGATATTATTGTTCTGGCTGTGCCTGCGGTCAAGAGCGTCAATAAGCTGGACTGTATCCGCAGCGTACACTTCATCTCTGCCGCTTAATCCGAAAGCAGCGGAAGAAGCGGAGTTGCGGGGGTTTTTGCCAACAGGATCAGGGCCTATCCAGCTATTAAAACCATAATCATTCAAGCGATTGGCGCGGGAATACAGCTCTCCCCATCTTCTGTCGGGTACACCGGTCAAGGGATTATAGCTGGGAAGACTTTTGTGGCTGCCGGGAGAGATGATATCCTCATGCGATATATGCCATTTCCCCTTATAATACGTCTGGTACCCGGCTGTGCGAAAATAATCGCCCATCGTAGGCAGCGTATTTCTATTCAGCCAGAACATATCGGAGTCGAACGCTTCCTTGGCGATTCCTTCCGTCTGGCTGACACCATGCAGCGATGGATACTGACCCGTGAACAATGTCGCCCGGCTGGGGCTGCATGCAGTGCTTCCTATATAATGTCTATGAAACTCCACGCTGTGAGACTTTAGCAATTGCTGAGTGATGAGATTTTCTTTACGCCAGGCTTGAATTTCTTTACTTTCATAAACAGGGGGATATCGTTCCTCATCCACAAGAAGGATAAGGAAATTGGGTTTCTCCATACCATTCACACGCCCTTGATCACGTTTTTACTCTAAATTATGTTACAGGGCAATTGTGTAGTCCCATTTCCGGCACAAAAGAGGTGCCCACAGTCATTTTCATGACTTTCAGGACACCTCTTCTAAGAGGAGATCTATTAAGTTAAGCGATGCAGCTTACCTTACTCTTTATTTCAAAGCCTTCCATACCCAGTTCTCAACCTCTGGCAAATCAATACCTTCCTCACGGATGTACTGATTATGCTTCTTCACCATAGCATCCATTTCATCTGCGATTGCCTTGTGCTGATCAGCTTTTGGCAAGCTCAGTACGACTTCCTTCGTCAGGTCGAAACGGTCCATCTGATTCAGTACACGCATATCAAACGGAGTGGTGATGTCGCCGTTCTCCCGGTAGCCATGCACATGCAGATTGTGATTATGGCGGTCAAAGAACAGATCTTTAATCAGACCTTCATAACCGTGGAATGCGAAGATAACCGGTTTATCTTTTGTGAAAAATTGATCAAACTCTTCGTCAGACAACCCGCGAGGGTCCAGCTTCTGGCTTCTCAGCTTCAAGAGATCAACCACGTTGATGTAACGGATCTTCAGGTTAGGCAATTTTTCATGAAGAATAGAGATGGCAGCCAAGCTCTCCATAGTAGGCTCCGTACCGGACGAAGCAATAACTACATCAGGCTCTCCACCCTTGTCGGTGCTTGCCCAGTCAATGATCTTCAGCCCTTTATCCACCAGCTCTTGCGCTTCATCCGCCGAGAACCATTGCGGACGCGGATGTTTGGACGACACAATCAGGTTGATCTTTTGACGGTCATTCAGGATTGTATCAAAAACAGCAAGCAAGGAGTTCGCATCAGCCGGCAGGTATTCACGGATAAATTCCGGCTTCTTGTCAGCCAAGTGACCCAGCAAGCCCGGATCTTGGTGAGTGTAGCCATTGTGGTCCTGCTGGAACACTGTTGATGTTGCAATGACGTTCAAGGACGGGATATCTTCACGCCAGCTCTGATCCGTTGCTTTGCGCAGCCATTTGAAGTGCTGAGTGATCATCGAATCTACCACCCGCAGGAACGCTTCATAGCTTGCAAAGAAACCATGACGGCCTGTTAATACATAACCTTCCAGGAATCCTTCCGCCTGATGCTCGGACAACTGCGAATCAATTACCCGGCCATAAGGAGCGAGGAATTCATCGTGTGGTTCCTTGATTTCATCCATCCATTGGCGTTTGGTTACTTCAAACACAGGGCCCAGGCGGTTCGACATTGTTTCATCCGGTCCAAAAATTCTGAAGTTGCGGTTGTCTTCATTGAGTGTTACAACCTCTTTCAGATATTTCCCCAGTACAGCCATATCTTGTGCAATCACTTGACCTGGAACGGAGTTATCCAGCGCATAGTTGCGGAAATTCGGCTTGTGCAGGTCTTTAATCAGTTTGCCGGCGTTGGTCACAGGATTCATGCCCATACGTTTGTCGCCTGTAGGCAGGATTTCAGCCAGATCAGCATTCAAACGGCCATTTTTATCGAACAATTCCTCAGGTCTGTAGCTGTTCAGCCATTCAAGCAATGCCGGTGCGTTCTTCATATTTTTTTGATCTACTGGAATCGGAACCTGGTGAGCACGGAACGAGCCTTCGTTCGGCACTTTATCCCATTCCTTAGGACCGGTCCAGCCTTTAGGAGTACGGAACACAAGCATCGGCCATAATGGACGGGTAGTATCATTATTTTCACGCGCATTCTTTTGGATGGCTGCAATCTTCTCGATGATAATATCCAGAGTCTTCGCCATTTCCGGATGCATGAAATCAGGTTTTTCACCTTCAACAAAGAACGGTTCCCAGCCCATGCCTGTAAAGTACGCGGTTAACTCTTCTCTCGACATACGGGACAGAATAGTCGGGTTGCTGATCTTGAAGCCGTTCAAATGCAGAATCGGCAGCACCGCACCATCTGTAACTGGATTGATGAACCGGTTGGACAGCCAGGAAGCAGCCAGCGGTCCGGTTTCAGCTTCTCCATCACCTACAACAACTGCCGAGATCAGATCCGGATAATCCAGAATTGCTCCAACGCTGTGCGACAGGGAGTAACCGAGCTCTCCACCCTCATGGATAGATCCTGGAGTTTCAGGAGCCGCATGGGATGCTACGCCGCCAGGGAATGAGAACTGCTTGAACAATTTTTTCAGACCAGGGATATCCTGAGTAATTTCCGGGTAAATCTCGGTGTAGCTTCCATCCAGATACGAGTTCGATACCATAACCTGACCGCCGTGGCCTGGTCCTTCAATATAGAACATATTCAAATCATATTTGGTAATTACACGGTTCAGATGCGCATAAATAAAGTTCTGGCCGGGAATCGTGCCCCAGTGTCCAATCGGTTTTACTTTTACATCTGCATCCTTCAAAGGCTCCCGTAACAACGGGTTATCCTTCAAATAAAGCTGCCCCACCGATATGTAGTTAGTTGCGCGCCAGTATGCGTCCAGCTTTTCTAAATACGTTTTAGACGAGTAATCCTTCTGTATGGTTGACAATCCCATTCCGTCCACTCCCTATTTTTTTTAATACATTCTGTCAGTCAATATCTTCTACAAATACATCATACCTCTGCGCGAGTGAAATTCAATCTTTTTAACAATTGATACGGTCCAATTTTGTGAAATTTTGAACATAGTATGAAAATCATTGCATATCCCCTGTAAAAAACATTTCTTTTTTATAAAAATGTAAATATATACTATTCCATTTCGAGGTTACCTGAGCATTCCCGCGCGTCATTATTCTCCGCAAAAGCAAAAAAAGACCGGGGATAAATTCCCCGGCCTCATCGTTAGCTCATCAATGCACAGAAACAAATGTATTAAATTTAAGATACTTATAGTGGAAGCGCATATGCGAGAATTCAAAAGGCGTCCCATTATCCAGAAAGAATATCCCTTCCATAATCCCCACAGGCTCATTCTCCTGCAGATGGAGCAGCTCCTGATCATTAACTCCCGAGGGCTCGGCAAAAATAGATAAAAAGGACTTGGTCACCGCCAGATTGCGCGACTCCTCCAAATAATGAAAGATCGAGCCTTCAATAATTGTCTGGTCCAGATTCTGCACAATTTTTATCGGAATGTAGCCTGTCTCAATCATGAACGGCTCATCGTCGAACAGACGCAGGCGCACAATTTTGTATACAAAATCATGGGGCTGTAAGAACAAATCCCGCTGCAGCTCTTCCGTAGGCCGGATGACCTCGAAATTCAGCACCTTGACCTTGGGCTTTTTGCCATCCATCTGGAAATTGTCAGTAACCCCCAGATTAGAACCTTCGTAGTTGAAGATGGATTCATTTTTTATGTATAACGGGTTGATGAAAGTGCCTGAACCCCGTTTTTTAAAAATAATTCCCGAGTTCTCCATTTTGGTCAACGCCCGTTTGATGGAGCTGCGGCTTACCTGGTACGTTTCACTAAGACTCCGCTCATCCGGCAATCTCATATCCGCAAACTGCCCCGCGAAAATCTTCATTTTGAGGTCATCAATAATTTGCTTATAGACAAACTGTGTCATGGGGTACTCCTTTATCAGATCGGCCATTGAGTTTCAACTTTAAATATATCATATTCGTGGGAGGGATAACACAGAGGATTGTCCGCTGCCGCTTAATAAATATAAAGCTGAATGATCTGAGCCTTCCGTCTACTTTCCGAGAGGCAGTTCACTATAAATCTGGCTTCGTCACTCTTAATCATCAACCATAACTTCAATCATCATCGCCGTCCCGTTCTTAAACCCACACACAAACGCAGCCGTCATCTCCATTCCCTGGGCCTGAGAATACAGTTCTAATAAAAGCTCCAGCTCCTCGAACTCGCCTTCGGACAGTTTCTGTTTCCAAGTTTCTAGGGACTCGAGGATTACGCTTAGGTGTAATAGAAGAAGAATGGGGAAAATAAAGAAAGAGAAATTAGATGAATACCTGTAATTTGAAGAACAAAAAAAGACACCCGTTAAGATGTCTTCACTATCTTTCATATGAAACCGAGAAACCGATTTACTCCACCTGCATATAATACAGGTTCGTAGAACTATCTTTGGTAATGGTGTGTGCGCCCGCCGCAAGAGGTAGAGTGAACACGCCATTCGTTGCGGAATAGCTTGTTCCATCCACTTTGATTTTGATTCCGTCTGCGGTGTTAAGCACTAATGTTAAGGTTGAAGCTGTAGTAGTTGTGAATTCGATGCTGGTTGAACTCTCGATCTTTAGACTTTGAGTTAGGGTTAGACCCTGATATACGACTGTCCCCTTAGTTGCTGAGAGATTGCCTTGAATATTGAAGAAGTCGCTTGCTGTTCCGTCTGCGGTAAAATTATGGACATATTTCACTGTGGTCGGTACCGGATCTAACTGCATGTAATAAAGATTGGTAGAGCTATCTTTGGCAATGGTATGTGCACCCGCCTCAATAGATACGCTGACAATGCCATCTGTCATGGTGTAACTTGTTCCATCCACCTTGATTTTGGTTCCGTCTGCCGTATTAAGCACTAATGTTAAGGTTGAAGCAGTAGTAGTGGTAAACTCAATGCTGGTTGAATTCTCGATTTTTAAGCTTTGAGTTAGCGTCAAACCATTATATTTCACAGTTCCTTTAGTTGTTGAAAGGTTCCCGTGAATATTGAAGAAGTCGCTTGTTATACCATCTGTAGTAAAGTTATGAACATATGCTCCAGTTGTCGGCACCGGAGTTGCTGTTGGTGCTGGCGTTGCCGCCGGAGTCGGCGTCGCTGTTGGCGCTGGCGTTGCCGTTGGTGTCGGTGTTGCCGTTGGTGTCGGCGTTGCCGTTGGTGTCGGTGTTGCCGTTGGTGTCGGCGTTGCCGTTGGTGTCGGTGTTGCTGTTGGTGTCGGCGTTGCCGTTGGCGCTGGAGTTGCCGCCGGAGTCGGCGTCGGCGTCGCTGTTGGCTTCGGTGTTGCTGTTGGCTTCGGTGTTGCTGTTGGCTTCGGTGTTGCTGTTGGCTTCGGTGTTGCTGTTGGCGCTGGAGTTGCTGTTGGCGTAGGCTCTGTTGGGTTGGAGTTGCCTCCTACAGATACAAGCCCCGTTGTATAGCTTCTTATTTTGGACATCAGCGCTGTATTAATTACATACGATGTATCGTCCACTGAATTATTAAATTTCCATGTAAAATCTCCGCCAGCCAGACGTCCGGCCTCTGTCGTAACAATCTGTTGGACAGCGTCTACGCTATCAATATCAGCTACGTTAACTCCTGTATCAACGCTCGTATCGAAGTTGTTATAAGTAGTGCCGCCTTTTAGTGTTTGGTATGAGCTTGGAACGGTCTCATTTCTCGACGCTGCTAAGTATGCATCAAATGAGGTTGCTTTTGCCGGAGCCGTTCCAGCATTGGAATTTGCATAAATCAGACTCGAAGCATCGACAACACTGTTGTTGTATGCTTTGATCATACCTCCGTTTTCCCCTGAGAATGTACCTTCTCCCAGAGCGTCAGTACCTTGCAGCGAGCTCATCATCGGATATTTCGCATGTCTGAACACATTGGATTCTACAAAAGCTGAACTTCCTGTGGTAACACCGACACCATATTTTGAGACGCCATCATAGAAATTATTATAGACATGAACAGAGGCCACTCTGATCCGCGGATGGCGGGAATCCGAATGATCGAACCAGTTATGGTGGAAGGTAGCAAAGAATTCAGCCGACTCGCTCAGGCCAACTAAAGCTGCTTTTCCAGAATCCCAGTAATGGTTGTACGAGATTGTAATATAACTTGACCCCTTTTTGAGGTCTGTGGAACCATCGCCTTTGACCTGGTCCGCATCGCTTCCGGCAGATCCGTAGAAAATATCATTATTATGCACCCAAACATTCACATTGCCGGTATCCATTGAAATACCATCGTCAGGGAATAACATCACCCCCAGATTCCTTACTTCCACATTACCGGCATATCTAAGAAGCAGCCCCCAGCCATACGCATAAGCATCGTTCCCGATACCTTCAATCGTCATATTCATTTCCGCATAGTTGCCCTTACCTTTAACTTCAAGATATCCGCTGCTGCTAAGCTGTCCGCTCAGGTCGGCGGCTGTAACTTTTCCAATAATCCGAATGGCCAATGGGGTTTTATCATAGCCTTTTTGTCTCAGTGCCAAAATCTCGCCAAGCCCAACGCCTGTTTGTTTAGCACCTGAGCTGTTGATTTTCACACCAAGCGTTACAGTTTGGGCATTCTGAGAGGTTACATACAGAACCTGCGCACCCTTCTTCAGCGTTCCATCCTCATTATAAGCACCCGAACCCGTTCCATATTGCGAGTTGGCCGAAAAAGCAAATCCAGACCGGTCAAATGAAGCTACAGACAGCGTATTGGAAACCGCACTTACCGCCTCTCCATCTGACAGCAGGGCTTCAACCTTCATTACATAATCCCCCGCGGCAAGCCCCACAGCATCTGCTCTCCAAGAGGAAGCGTATTTACGGGTCAATTCATTATTAATTTGTTGATACTCAGAATCTGCTGCACTTGCCGGTTTCACATATACATTGTATCCCGTTGCATTACTTACTGGTGACCATTCCACATATGCGGCTTCGTTCCAGCCCCCACTACCCGTAATTGAAAGACCCTCAGCGTGCACTATCGTATTTCCCCATCCACCTGCTATTAAAGACAACACAAGCGAAAACATCAAAACTATACTAGATATCTTTGCAATTCTCTTCTTCATTTTTTTCCTCCACATTCTGATTTCTCTCAACTACTGATTTCTTTATAAAAAGCTGCGAAACTGCTCTATCCACCTCCTCATCTATACTTTTCGCGGCCTTATTCTTTCATCGGAAATTATTGTAATTTATTTAATATAGTGTAATAAGATCGTGATATATTTTTTATTTGGTAAAATAAAGAAAATTTTATTTCCGATTGATCTCTTCACTAATTTTCTCTATGAGACTGACCCTTGGACGCAACAAAAAAGACTGCCTTTAAGGGCAGCCTTTGCTAGATTTAACGCTATTTTTGAACCGAAAGAAGAAACTTCTCCAGTGATGCTGTGTCCGTAATGCTCTGATTACATTCATGGCTCTGCATACATATATATTGACCGGTAGAATGATAGTCACCCGGCGAGGAGTGTGCAGGCTTGTTCTTAACCACGAAATAGGCCAGCTCCTGTTGGCGGTTGCAGAATAAGCAGTACCCCTTCTTGTGGGTAGGCGTCAATCTTCCCTCAATACCGATGAACCGTCCTTCGAATGGATATACAATGAATAATCTGTTCGTGGTAATATCTACCCAGCTCAGATATGTTATATATCTAAAGTCGATGGATGATAAATCAGGGATTTTCAGCTTCTTATTCTTAGGGAAGAGTTTCTGAATCTGTTTGATTGTAATGGGCGGAAAGGAATCCAGATACGGCTCCAATTCGCTGATATATTGCTCGAACTCGTCTGCCTTCTCGTAGACTGATACCTGCTCCAGCATCTGCTGTTGCTTCTCTGTAAGAGAAGGGAAATCTTCAATAATGTTCCTCGCAGCACGATATCTTACGGTCTCCAAGACTCTGCGATCCGCAACGGTTCGGAGTGTATGCAGAACGAATTTCGTTTGCTTCTTAATAAAGTTATACTGGTGGTTTCTAATGAATGGTGTACTCATGCTTGTCAGCTCCTTATTGTTCATAAAAGATCATAAGGTGCAAAGCCCATTAATTAGAAACGATAAATTCAGCTCGGGCGATCACATATCCATCCTATCGCACCTCACGCAAAGTATCGCCCTAGATTAGGCTTTGCATGAGGACCCCCTAGCTAATGAACAATTGCGAATTGCCATCTGCATCACCCCCATATTTCCAAACAGTATATCAGAAAATCATGCAGGCGGGCAAACATCCCAAAGATTAAAAATCCTTCCTGAAAAATTGAGAGACAGCGAGAACAGGCCCAATTACATTTCCAACGTTAAAAAACGACTTTTTAGCCTTTCGGCTCATAAAAAAAGGCCCAAAACCGAAAGCCCCGGGCTGTGATCCTCAGTTCCCAAGGCCGGCCGTCAAGCACCGATTTTAAGGTTGGCTATAAAAAATTGAATTAAAATTTTATATATTCTGCAAATAAGGAAAGTATAATAATAGAGAAATGCATGAAGTCAAAACACATAGGAGGATATTATGGGCCGATTAGTTCATTTCGAAATTCATGTGGATGACATGGAACGTGCTAAGAAGTTTTATGGTGAAGTATTTGGATGGACTTTTGAGGATTGGAGCGAATATGCAGGGATGCCCTATTTCGGAGCGACTACTGGAGATGCCGGTGAACTCGGTATCAATGGAGCTTTGATGCAGCGTCAAGGTGCTTCCCCGGAGCCCGGACAAGCTTTGAATGGTTATGCTTGTACTATGGGAGTGGCGGATTACGACTCTACTGAAGCAATAATTTTGAAGCTTGGGGGCAAGCTCGCAATGCCAAAGTATGCGCTGCCTGGAATGGCATGGCAGGGCTATTACATGGATACAGAAGGAAATCTTTTCGGCATTCATCAACCGGATGAGCATGCCAAATAGAGTGCTGTAATCGCACAGACTAAAGCCCAGCACACTAGCTGGGCTTTTTGGTGTATTATTTTTCAACCAGCAAATTAACGATGATATCCAACTGTTGTTCTACTGAAATCGGATCGCTGGGGAGAAATTGATCGAAGTCAATATTGTATATTTTCCCCGCTTTCCCTGCCGGCGAATTTTGAATAAGCTTTTCGACGTTCTTCAGCTCTTCCTCTGCTCCTTTATTGACGGCCAGAAGTAATCTATCACCTATGAAATCGGGGATCACTTCCGCAGGTATTTCCCATGTTTCACCATTAATAACGTCGGTTTTTACTTTTTCGGTTGGCTTCAAACCCAGATACTTGTAAATAATGTTGCCGCCCATATTGGTATCGCCGTAAATAAATACAGAATTTGGACGCACATTCAGAATCGAGAAGGTTTCTTCAGCCCCGACAAACGGGCTAATCTTCTTCTTATATTCGGCTATTTTTGCCGCAAAAGCCTCATTCCATTGCTTCGCTTCCTCCTGCTTGCCGAGAATATCGCCAAACATTTCGATGTCCTTGACCGGGTCGTCGTACTGTTCCACAACAATTGTCGGTGCGATCTGGCTAAGTGCTTCGTATCCGCCTTCAACTACCTCTGCAAACGGCGCCGTTGTAACAATCAGGTCAGGCTCCAGTGACAGAATCTTCTCCCCATCGGGCGGAACTCCAACATCTGTAATCCCGGAAGTATCTTTTAACAACGGATTCTTCAAAATGTGGGTGGTTGTGCCCACCGGTTTTACCCCAAGTGCCATCAGTTCGCCCAAATGAAAGAGGCTGACCACACGCCGGGGTTTCACAGGAATCTCCGTTTCGCCTTTCAAATGTTTGTACATACGTGTTTCTGCAGTTGTGTTATCCTCAGCGGCCTCTGCTGAAGCAGGCTGGGTGGCCCCCGTCCCTGTATTGCTGCCAGCCTGACAGGCATTCAAGAGCAGAGCTGTGCATAATAACATCATTGCGCCGAACGCGGGTCTTGAAAATCTGAACATTGATGCGTCCCCTTTCTCTATATAATGATAATAATTATCATTATCATTATGAGAAAAAGGCATTTGGGATACAATGGACGATTTCAACAGACGTAATGGATTATTCTGAACCGTCTGCCGGTTGTCCTCACGATATTGAAGCGGGGAGCAGCCCGCATACTTCTTAAACAAGCGGCTAAAATAATAAACATCCTCATAACCGACGCTACTTGCTATTTCTTGGATTCGAGCCTCCGATTTCAGCAGTTGCTGCTTCGCTTTGTGAATACGGACATGAATCAGATATTCAATCGGACCGATTCCAATCTGGTTTTTGAACAAGCGGGACAAGTAGCTTGCGCTGCAACTGTACATCCCGGCTAATTCTTCGGCTGTAATTGAATTCCTGTAATGCTCATGAATATAGCGGATGGCTTCGGTTACCAAATTGGGCTTGCTGTTTTCCGCAGCCGATGTGCGGACTTGCCGCATCACCTCATATACAAAAGAAAGAAAGGCAGACTGCGCCTGCAGCTTGTCCAGCGGGGTGGCTTGCTGCCATAGGCGGTTCATGTTTTGACACTTTTCCTGCAGCGGCAATAGCGCATAGGGAGTGAATGCATAGGTTTTATGGAAGCTCTCCCCATCCTCCGGCGATTCACAATCGGCTTTGTACAGAATTAAATAGCAGGCAAAATCGTTTCCGAGCGGCATAAAACTTAGCTCCGCTGCCTTTCCTCCGTGCAGGATGTGAGGCGAACGCGTTCGATAGACTGTTCCCGATAGACTTACATTTGCTTCACCTCGGGTTGTAACCAAAAAGAAGCTGATATGTGCCGTATAACGCCTGGGAATAACTCCTTTCTCCGCAGAATACTGTCGAATATCCAGCAGCCTAACGGCAGTTCGGCTCCACCGCTCAATGTGGGCTTCCCAATCCATATGTTCTTCTCCCCCTCGCTGTTTCGATGAGTTCAAGCAACGTTTCACCTGATATGTATTAAAAATGACACCCCGAAAAGGTGTCTTTTACTTTATTTCATATAGAGCTAAGGCATGGGCATGCAGAGCCACATTTCGGCGGGAGCCGCTGTTAGAACTGGACACCTCCGGTAAAAGAATCACTATTATCATAGCATACTGAGTGGATCTTCAAAACCAGCGTCAGACCTCTGCCCGATTTCTGGAGCTCTTTTGTAAAGTGTAGAATCGTCACTTCCCTATAGGCTTCTGCATATGATGGAGAAAATGAATGAATCTAAAATGGAGGTCACGACAATGAGCTTGCAAATGCAGGGGCAACAAGAGCAAACACTGTTTCGAATGGACCCGAATACTAGGCAGAACTTAAATTCCATTCAAGACCATGTAACAAATATATGTAAAAGCCATGTTAATACACTTGTTCGGGTGGAGACAGCAGATGGCGATGTTTTTGAAGGATTACTTATCCACTGCGAAAGGGGAATTGTATACTTAAGACTACCAAACTCTATGACTAGTCGGGGCTTTGTTCCTGGTTTCCAAAATGATGTAATTTTGCCTCTGGTGTTGTTCAATTTACTAGCCATTTCGTTAATATAGGCCTGATCCAAGCCTAATCCTCTAATTAAGGAGTGAAATCTTATGGCATTTACACCGCCTCAAGGACCTCAAGGAATGCAGCAGCCGCCATCTTCCCCTCCTCCACAATTCACACCACCGCAACCCGCTGCTACAGCGTTCGCCATCGACCCCGGGGCCATTTCCGGTTGTTTATTCCGCAACACATATGTGTGGCTGAGAAACGGGAACGCGTTCTGGTTCTTCCCAACCTTTGTAGGGCGCACATCTGTTGCAGGTTTTAGATGGACCGGCCGGATGTGGGTGTTTACCGGAGTCGATTTAAGAAGTATCGTGTCATTTACATGTTTTTAGAGAAGAAAATGGCAGCCCGGTACCGATAAGGTGCTGGGTTGTTGTTTTCTAAAAAAAGAAAAACGAGTTTAAGGCTTTTGTTGCATACTGGAAGACAGTTCACCGGAGATTGTCTCGTAATAGCATTAACCGTATCGTCCACGCGAATCGTCAGCGTATGAGGCACTGCTTCTTATCCCTATCCAGTTCAAGCTTCCAGCCAAGCTGATCTTATCCAGCATATGCGCTATCCTCCCAGGTTCCGTGTTTTAGCTATATCGTATGATGAACACGTGTTTACTACTATATCATCACATCCTCTATATCCACCCTTAACAAATATTAGGTTTCAGATTAGTAAAAACTATATTATTATTAAATTGGGGCGGGATACTTCAGCTTTTTGTGAACGCGCGTCTATTGTCCTGCCCTCATCCACTTTCTAGGAGGAATGGTCATGCAATACGGCTACTTTGACGAGAAGAACAAGGAGTATCTCATTACGAAGCCGGACACGCCTGCCCCTTGGGCCAACTATCTCGGCTCACCGGAGTACGGCGCCATCATCTCAGGTAACGCAGGAGGGTACAGCTTTGTAAAATCCGGCGCGAACGGACGGCATATCCGCTATCATTTCAATTCCAAAGATGAGCCGGGGCGCTATATTTATGTACGGGACCTGGAGAACGGGGATTATTGGTCAGGCTCCTGGCAGCCGGTAGGCAAGGACTTGGATCAATACCAATCCGTATGCCATCATGGAACCGGATACACGAATATCGTTGCGGAGTATGACAGTATTCGGACGGAAACCTTGTATTATGTGCCGCTGAACAAAACCTATGAGGTATGGCGCCTGAAGGTCCGCAATGATGGCAACAAGGCCCGGAAGCTGGCACTTTTCGGATTTGTCGAATTCACCAACGATAACAATTACGAACAGGATACCGTTAACCTTCAATACACTTTGTTTATTTCACGGACCTATTACAACAATAATAAGATTCTGCAAGTGATCAACGAAAACACACCCGAGGAGCAAAGCTGGAGATTTTTCGGCGCTGCCGGTGCGGAGGTAACTGCCTACGATGGCGACCGGGATACATTTCTCGGCGATTACCGCAGTTACGGCAATCCATCCTCTGTGGAAAAGGGCCACTGTGCCAATTCGCTGAACTATAACACCAATGCCTGTGGTGCCCTGCAGATCAACGTGGAGTTGCAGCCGGGAGAAGAGAAGGAAATTGTATATCTCCTCGGACAGTATGACGAGAAAGGCGCGTCCGAGATTCTTAGCCATTATAAAGATTTGTCGGTTGTGGACAAGGAGCTTGAAGAGCTGAAGACATTCTGGCACAGCAAGCTTAACCGTTTTCAGGTTCAGACGCCAAGCGAAAATCTCAACAACATGATTAACACCTGGAACGCATACCAATGCTTCATTACCTTCATCTGGTCCCGTGCTGCCTCCTTCCAATACTGCGGCCTGCGCAATGGACTAGGCTATCGGGATACTGTGCAGGATATTCAAGGCATCATTCATCTTGATCATGAGATGGCACTCGAGCGTCTGCGGCTGATGATCTCGGCCCAGGTCTCCAACGGCGGCGGTCTGCCGCTCGTGAAATTCAACCATAACCCCGGACACGAGGGTACGCCTGACGATCCGGAATACGTGCGTGAGACCGGTCACCCTCATTATCGTGCCGACGATGCCTTATGGCTATTCCCGACCGTCATCAAGTACTTGAATGAAAGCGGTAACTGGGACTTCATGGATGAAGTGATTCCTTATTCAGATCAAGGCGAAGCCACGGTTTACGGGCATCTGCGCCAAGCTCTTCAATTCAGCCTGGACCATATGGGTGCCCACGGTATGCCTGTCGGTCTTCATGCTGACTGGAACGATTGTCTGCGCCTTGGAGCTAAGGGAGAGTCGCTATTCGTTGCCTTCCAACTGTACATGGCCTTTAATATATTCATTGACATTGCCCAGAACAAGAACAAGCCTGAGGAGGTAGAGTGGGCGCAAGGTCTTCTTGATGAGCTGGACGGAAATATTCAGAAGCATGCTTGGAAGAATGATCAATTTGTCCGCGGCTTTACAGAAGATAACTATACAATCGGCTCCTGGGAGAACGATGAGGCAAAAATCTGGCTAAATCCGCAAAGCTGGTCCGTACTAAGCGGTGCCGCCCGCCCCGATCAAGCGAAGCTCGCCATGGACAAAGTATACGGGAATCTGCGGACGGATTACGGCACCATGTTATTTTACCCGCCGTTCCGGAAGTACGGTTTACCTGTAGCGCTAATGGCCTTGTTCAATGCCTCTACCAAAGAGAACGCCGGCATCTTCAGCCAGCCGCAGGGATGGCTCATCCTGGCGGAAACTGTGATCGGCAACGGTAACCGCGCGTTTGAATACTTCCTGAACTGCAGCCCGGCCAGCATGAACGATAAGGCAGAAATCCGCAAGCTTGAGCCTTACGTGCACGGCCAGTTCGTCGAGTCCAAGGACAGCCCGTATCAAGGCCGTGCGCATGTCCACTGGCTCACCGGCACTGCCTCGACGGTGATGGTCTCCTTGGTGGAAGGCATCATGGGAGTTCAGCCGCAAAAGGATGGACTTCGCATCAACCCGTGCGTGCCTTCTGACTGGAAGGAGTTCTCCATGACACGCGAATTCCGGGGCAAGAAGCTGAATATCCAGGTGGATAATAAGCACGGCGTAGAAAAAGGAGTCTCCCATATCATCATTAACGGCGAAGAAATTCAAGGCAATCTGATCCCTGTTGGCCTAATGGGAGAAGAGAATGATGTGCGGGTTATTATGGGGTAAGTATCAAAGGCAGAAAACAGAGATTCTGAATCTCATATGAATACAATCTTCTTGATAAACGACCACAGAAAAGAGCACTCTTTCTTAGGGTGCTCTTTTCTGTGGTCGCCTGTTTTAGCAAAGACTCTCCATGTCCCTTGCTCTGGCTTAATAAGCCTAATCTGGAGCAGCTTATTGCAAGTACAATTCCAAAGTTCCCCTAGCCCATGTAGGAATCTCATCCCGGCAAAAGTTAATCTGTGAACGTTTGATCTCTGCCACAACCTCAGGTTCACTGGTTTTGTCGATAATGGTAACTTCATCTGAAATCTCCAAAGCAGGCTTTTGGTTACTTAAAGATTGACCATATCTGTAGCGGATATCTTCTTCGGCAATCCAGTGTCTTCCCTGTTCTTTAGCTGTCTTCATATGACGCAAAACAAAAATTCCCGAAAGAGTAGTTTCTATTGCGAAGTTTTTTCAATCTGGTCAGAATCAATAATGATTCCGACATAATCCCTCATCTGAAAGCTGATTGTGCTTTTCCCGGCTCCATTAGTGCCAGCAAAAACCGTTATTACAGATTCAGGTTCAGTCATGACTTATAAGCTCAGTGCGATTTCCGGCTAGATCGTAAGCAATCTCCAATTTTTTCCCAGTAGCATCTTCACGTATCCGCATGCTGATTGGCCTTTTTTAATAACCGTTGCAATTCTTCCCTTTGGGGCAGCATTAGGATAGCACCTCGCTTGAATTTCGAATTTTATTTATAATATTATAGCAAAATCCTTTCGGTCAACTAATTAACCTGGCTACAGCTAGAGCCTAACCTAATTTTGTCAACCTGCAGTCCAATTATTACAGAGTATAATAGAAATAAAACTACGAGGGCTTATAAATGGACAATATGGAGGACAAATATAATGCGGCTCTGGCGCAGATTGAGGAACTTAAGCTGGAAGTCACCCGGTTGAGAAGTCTACTGGGGCTTTTGGATGACGACAATACAATAAGTACTAATGAACAAATAACGCCTTGTTCCACCTCAACGGCAAAAGAAAGCAAAGAGACAACTGTTGGAGAAACTATTGTTCATCAGTACTCTACCGTTGAGGACAAGCTCACTCTATATAAAAGCTATTTTCGCGGCAGAGAAGATGTATACCCGGTACGCTGGACCAACAAGCAAGGCAAGTCCGGATATTCGCCCGCCTGCGCCAATGAGTGGACTTCCGTTTGTGAGAAACCCCGCGTGAAATGTTCGGTTTGCAAACACCAGAGCTTCATGCCTCTTACAAGCGAAGTGCTGTCAGCCCATTTAGATGCACGGCAAGACCGAACGATTGGTATCTATCCAATGCTGCCGGATGAGACCTGCTGGTTTTTGGCCATGGATTTTGACAAACATGATTGGAAGCAGGATGTTACTGCCGTGATGGAGCTATGTAGAAGCCATGAAATCCCCGCTCTTTTAGAGCGCTCGCGTTCCGGAAATGGGGGCCATATCTGGATTTTCTTCAGTCAAAATATCGAGGCAGCTACAGCCAGAAGGTTTGGAATGACTTTGCTGAGTTTGACCATGAACAAAAGATATCAGATCGGCATGGAATCCTATGACCGTCTGTTCCCCAATCAGGATACACTGCCCAAAGGCGGATTTGGTAACCTCATTGCTCTCCCCCTTCAAGGTGGGCCGCGTAAACAGGGAAACAGTATCTTTGTTGATGACCACTTTGAGCCCTATGCTGACCAATGGGATATATTATCCCAACTTAGCAAGATGGACGAGAACCTGGTGAAGCAATTTATATACAAGCACGGGGAACGTGGGCTTTTTAACAATGACCGTATTACAGCGGGAACAGACCGCGACGCAGATGGATTGAACTTGTTAAAAGAGAACCCGTCTCAGATAGAAGAGGTTATGATGGAACGTTTGCCTGCTGAAATACAAATTCTGCAATCGGATCGTCTTTATATCCCTAAAACTGGACTTCCCTCAGGTGCAATTCATGCTCTAATCAAAATAGCTTCCTTCTCCAACCCTGATTTTTATAAAGCACAAGCGATGCGGCTCTCTACCTACGGTAAACCCCGGGTTATCTCATGCGCAGAGGACCAGGAAGATTACGTGGTTCTTCCGAGGGGATGCTTGCAGGAGTTATTATCTTTTTTCGAGCTTAATCAGGTCACAATATCGCTTGACGATCAACGCACGCCTGGAATTCCCATAGAGGCAGAGTTCACCGGTACGCTGACCACTCTTCAGGATACAGCAGCAAGAGCGATTCTAAGCCGGGACATAGGCGTTCTCTCAGCAGCAACCGCATTCGGTAAAACTGTCGTAGCAGCCAGCATCATCGCTTCAAGAAAGACAACCACTCTTATCTTGGTGCATCGCCGGGAACTTATGGAACAATGGCAGGAACGTTTGCAAACCTTTCTCGAAATTCCTAAACAATCTATCGGTATGATCGGCGGCGGCAAAAATAAACGAACCGGAATTATCGACATTGCTGTCATTCAGAGCCTCAACTATAAAGGGAATGTTAAACCTTTCGTTAGTGAATACGGTCAGGTCATTGTGGATGAGTGCCACCACATATCAGCCTACAGTTTCGAACAGGTTCTGCGGGAAGTCAAAGCAAAGTATGTAGTAGGTTTAACTGCAACACTTAAACGGCAAGACGGACAAGAAGCAATCGTACGGTTCCAGCTTGGGCCATTACTTATGAAGATAGATGCTAAAACCTTAAGCAGTTCCAGAGGATTTTTATTAAGAGTTGTCCCCAGATATACTACATTTCGGATCAAGTCAGGTGAAGCAGTTTCAGGTATTCAGGACATTTACCAGCAACTTGTAGACAACGAGGAGCGCAACACTCTTATTTTTGACGATTTGCTTACCTGCTTAGATGAAGGCCGCTCTCCACTGCTGCTGGTTGAACGGACCGCTCATGCTGAATATTTTGCAGAGAGATTACATGCCTTTGCCAAGAACGTAATTATGCTGAGAGGCGGAATGGGGAAAAAGCAAAGAGAAGCTCTACGCGCCCAAATTGCTTCTATTCCAGAAGATCAGGAGCGTGTAGTTATTGCTACGGGTAAGCTAATCGGTGAAGGCTTCGATGATGCCAGACTAGACACCTTGTTCCTGGTCCATCCCATCTCCTGGACAGGCACCTTGCAGCAATATGCAGGCCGCTTGCATCGAAGTCATGTGAATAAAGAAGAAGTGAAGATATATGATTATGTTGACCTTCAGGTTCCAGTGTTGATGGCGATGTTCAAGAAAAGAGTGAAGGGATATCGGAAGATGGGATACAAGGGGGCCGAATTGTAGGAAAGTGCGTAATAATAGAATAGGCGTTTGAATCTGAAGGGAGTCGAACTACTGTGAGAAGATAACGGCATATAAGCTTCTACAAGTGTAGTTACAGTTTGGATGTACACGAGTAACATCAAGCGATATGAGAGACTTTTAGCATCTTCGAAAGTCGAGATCTCTTTTATAAAGATTGAAAGAAGACGCTTAATGAAAGACTAGCTTTCATCGATTTGCTTATTGAGCATATCAAAATAATTATCAATTTGATCCTTAATTTCCTCATATAATTGTTTTGCTTGTTGACACTTAGAAATTGTTACCATTGGTTCAGAACTATGCACTGTATAGTTTCTATATTTTCTGATTTCGTTAATTTTATTTATTAGGGACTTAGTTAAAATTTCTTTAGATTGAAGTATATTTAATGATTGGAGGATTGGAGGTTTGTACTCTTTATGATTTTTTTGTGTGAATTGTAAGGACTGTTTATTAATTAGATAGTCGGCAGTTGAAATAATCAAATCTTGCATATTATTATAATACTTCAAAAATTCAGAAAGATCTCCAGCATCTTCATCATTACCCTCGATTTCCGACTTTCGAGCATTACTTAATTTTAATATTTTGTTTGGGTCAGCTACCTTAATTACAAAATCAACTATATATAATATTTCAATCAAAATAAACAAGACTGTTTGATTCAATAAAAATATATGCATTCCCTCATACGTTTGTAGAAAAGAATTCAATGCTATATTTAACATACATAGAGCCACTGCAAATACACACACGACTCCCATTTTTATAATAGATCTATAATATCCTTTTTTCAAGGTTTCAACTACATCGTATAAAGAATCATCTGCTAGTACTTCTTTTTCTAATCGATCGTTAAAAAAAATGTATCCCGCTAAGGTAAGCCCGAATAATCCTGCAATAACTTGTGCCCCAGTTGAATATAAATACATTATTTGATTTTCATTTAATATAAAGTAAACTTTTCCATATACACTGAAGGAAATCCCTAAGCAACTTAATAGTATGAAGATAGCCTCGAACACTATTATCGTACTGATTTTTTGGTTCAACCTCAGAATCAGTGCTTGATTATTAGCACAACATCCGATGGCGGTTACATTCGATCAGAATACCCGCCTTATAGCGACTGCGATTCCTTGTAAAATAATGGCGGCGTTGAAAGGCTTTAATTCGATTGTGGCGGCCCTCTACGGTTGCGTTTGTCCATCGGCATAGATGGTAATTTACGATCTCCTCTTGCCAATTACGCATGGTCTTTAGCGCACTTTGGACGGCGGCGTGGTCGATCTGATCGCCTTGCTTACACCAACGCTCAAATCCCAGCATGGCAACGACATAGCTAGGCGAGCAATCATACCAAGTCGTGAACGCTTCTTTCCATTCCCACACGCTGCGCAGCAGCGGGGAGTAGCTCAGTATGGCGTCCAACTTCTTTTTGCTTTCCTCGTTCAGCGCTTCGGCAGGCGGATTCAGGAGGCGATGGTTCGCTTTCAGGTATGCTTTGGCACGCGGCGACAGTGTAGGCTGAACGGTTTTCCGAACTTCTTGCACGCTTTCAATTACATAACCGTGAACATGAAACCGATCTGCGATGCGAATCGCTTTCGGAAAACACTCGCCAATCCAAGTGTGGTAGGCCTGAGCCAGATCCATAACCACTGCCTTCGGGTGAAGCAGAAGGAACTCCGGATGTGCCTGGGCATACGCCCGCAGGGCTTCCAGCTTTCGGCCCGGCAGCAGGTCCAGCATCGTCTCGCCTTTAAGGTTGTGAATGCCGGTGTTATACGTATGACCTTTCTTGATCGCGAAGTCATCGACACCCAGAACCAATTCAGACGTTCCTTTGGCTTCTTCCCACACTTGTTCGTAGAGCGCATCGCTAACGTCAGGAACCGCCTCGTTATGCATACGTTGTACGGTACTTGCCGGCGCTTGCTGCATCCTGGCGCTATGCGCGGCCGTGGATCCAAGAGCCTGTTCGACCGTGTGGGAGCGAAGAAGCCTGCTGTAACGTTGTTTGGGACCAACGAAATCATATATCCATACGAACCCGGCTTCGCAGCTATTACAAAACATGCGAATAGTCGGCACGTGCAGATAGGTTTTCTTTTCAAAAACGGATAGATGTCGGACGGTTCGCATACCATTGCTTCCCTTCCGAATGACTTCTTGATCCGAAGCGCAGCATGGGCAGATTTGCTTGTCATCTAACGGCACGGCTTCTATGTGAACTTCATCCTCATGAACGGATAACAGTTGGTGAATCTTTAGCTCTGGTATGTCGAGCAGTTCGTTGATATACTGAGTTGGCATCTGTCTATTCCTTTTGTTGTGGGTGGGGACTTACAACAATACAGGATTAGCAGATGTTTTTCCAATTTTATCCGATATTCATTTCGTCAAGCACTGATTTCTGTTTTGAGCCGATTTTTTGTTTAAGTTTTTTCATTTCCTTCACCTTCTCAACTTTAAGATGCCTCATAGAACAGCTTAATCAATTCCATTTCTCGAATTCTATAAATATTCCACATTCTAGTGCATATTCCTGCTAATTGAGTAATCATTCCTAGCACGCCATTACAATCACACTGTATATTAAGGATAACCGATCTCGGTTTATTGAATGTAAATCAGGTTCTCCCGTATTCAATATCAAAATCATAAATAAGCCCGATACAATTCATCTTACGGTCTCGAATATGATTTATATAAATGTGCCCCCTCATTCTTTAATTTCTCAAGCATTGATCTCTGTTTTGTTAATCCAGTCGCCTTTACAAGGGTCATTATGTCCAGATTCAAATCAAGCATATTCTTCGCTACTTCCTTTTACCTGCCAATTTAGCACTTCCCAGCATGAAGGCCTCATCGTGCAAATACTTCTGTCTGGCTTCATACAAACGTCTGGCCTCTGAATCCTAACTTAGATATTGCTGGCGGCCAAAACCTTCATAGCCTTCAGTGAAACTCACTGTATCCATTAATAGCAAGCCACAGAAACCGCGTAGTGGCAAGCTTTTTAACCACCACGTATAGACCAAAACAACCGCTAAAACAAAAAAAGACACCCTTAAAGGTGTCTTCACTGATACTCCATATGGAGCCGAGGCGTGGACATGCAGAGCCACAATTCGGCGGGGGCTGCTACTGGAATTGTACGAGATAGCCGTTTAGTAAACGTTGGTTTCCAGTTGCATTTCTACAATGTGAATCACAGCTCCTGCTTGTTTCAAGAAGTTAAAACCGAGGATTCCGTCAATCTCCATGCCATAATCCATGTTCCCAATTTCAACTTGAAAATCCTTAAGTATTGCTTCTTCGACTATAATCGAGTCCAGGTATTTGGTGTACACATACTCCACGCCACCTACGCCCCGTATAATATCAACGATATCATTTCCTTCAGGTACCATGCCAATCTCCTGTACGACATCCGCGTTCAGAAGCGTGCTGGCAGAACCTGTATCAAGCAGCACCTTCTCAAGCCTTAACTCTCTCCCCCTAAACACAACTGTCATGCTTACAAAGGGAAGCCCATAGATTTCCGTTATGTTCATCTTGGCCCTCTGATCCCGATATATCGTTCTCGCGCTACAACCTCAGGACGGGAGGTGTGAAAAAAACAATACTCTCTGTGAGGGTCTTCCTGGTGCAGCTCACTGTAACGCTTCAATGCTTTGGTAGAATCCTCATAAGAATTAATCACGGACATCTCTTCAATAAAACGCTGGCCTTCCTTAGAATACGCCTTGGTCGCCTCAAGAACGACCCATTCATTCGGAAAACGCTCCTGAACTTCATCCCATCGCATCTTGAACACCTCCGGTTATATAATTACTATTATTATAGCATATCAGGTGGTATGTTCTAAACCAGAGTCAGACCTCCACCCGATCTTTGGAGCTCTTTTATAAAGCGGTATCCCTCCAGAAATCCGACTACAAAGGCTTCCTCCTCTTCAAGTCCCTGTTCTGCGCTTGTGGCCTCCTCCATGAGTCCATATAGTTCACGTTGAATCTCGTTCAAACTACTGTGTAGGCGTTCGATTGCATAAGATGATTCTTCGCTAGCTTTTCTGATATGAGGATTGTTAGAACGGATTCCCCAAATTTCAAGATGCCTTCTAGCAGCTACCTCGCTCAGTATTTCTCTCATTCCATCAAGATAGGCATTTTCGAGTGCTGCATATTCAGACAACGTTTCTCTTTTCTTCGGAAAATGCTTTCCCACCGTGTCCATCTTTACCATTGATATACGACAAGCTCCCATTCCCTACTCCCCCTTTCAAATCTATAATACTAGTATTTCCTATTTGCTAGATTTAAAACAACGAACTGTGACAGGTAGCTAATTATTATATATTACAAAGCTAACAATAAAAAAGAACAAATGTTCTTGTTTTATATGTTTATATACAGTAAAATACATTTGAAGGGAGGTGAACTATGGCGACTTATATAGTGAATACGAATACAAAAGAAATTCACAAAACCGCTAAAGTAGAGCCACGCTGCAGAATTGAAGAAATTAAACCATATCATAGAATTGATACTAATAATGCCCAACCTTACTTTGCTCAAGGCTATAATGGCTGTAAATGGTGCTATCCAGAAAAGAATACTGGGTAAGCTATGTAAATTAAATGAACCCGTATCTCTAAACCACATGGTTTGAGATTACGGGTTCATTTTATGAATGGCTAAATCTTTCTTCTATTAACCCGTGTAGAACCCCTTTCCCAAAAAGGGCCTTAAACCCTTGATGGGAAAGGGATTTTAGAAACTGAGGCGTGGACGTGCAGAGCCACAATTCAGAGAAGTGTGATGTTGAGGATGTTTGGGGAGGTGGCCTAAAATATTCAGGGTGCCTCGGCTTTTACACCGAGCATCAACCTTGCTTTAAGAGTCTCTTGAACAACCTGATTCCATAAGAATTGCGGGGCATCTAATCCTTTATATCTAAACCCTCTGCTTTGTCCTTTATTGTATTGATTAAACACAGAAGGCCGAGAAAATCCCATCGGCGATTGTTGCATAATTAAAGAAGGAAAAAAGCTAAACATACCGTTAATGGGCTGAGTGATAGATGCACCAATGTATAATTTGTATTTTAACATTAAAAAATCTAATGTAAGATCATAGTACCATAATGGCACCTGAGGTATTGTTTTGTTTCTAATCTGTCGTCTATCAATGCTTAAAACTTCTCTTATCACAAACACGGTATCTAAAACAAAATAGTTTCTACTATTGGAACCAAAAAAGATCGCATCCCCAGGCTCAAGATTTTGCAGAATAGTCGTTTGCCTGCCTTGACAAGTGTACTGCTGACAATTTGAATACAAAAAATAGTCACCAAAAACACATGGATCTGTATTTAAAAAATTTCGAAAAATTGGTTGTGTTGGCCTTATCGGTGTGTGAATATATTTTGGTAAACCAGACACAGAGGTAAACATTTTTCTAATTTTTGAGGGCGCTTCCCATTCTGCCCACAAACCTAGTACATCTACTTTAGGGGAGGCATTTAAGGATGATAGGTAAGAGCCTTTACTTTCTACAAATTTCCTGGAATGCTTTATAGTACTCCAATCTGTTGCATTATTTTTAATTTCAGAGAAATTGGGACGAAATTCTGCACCGGGATGATAAAAAATAATAGAAGTAGGCCTACCGTTCATCGCTTCCCCCATACCTAAGCTTAAAAAGTATCCAGTAGGAAATTAGCTTTGTATTTTCTCCAATAAACTTTTTAAATGGTTTACATGACTAATTGTGACTACATCTGTTGTATGCTCATTTTCTTTTATTAGGCTGGTTAGATCATTAATTGCTAAATCTTTGTGCTTCTTCAAAAAAAAGTAGTCCTCCGGTCTGAGTAGATTTATGTATGAGCAATTAATAATATTTTTCACTTCACTTTCAACATCAAAAGTGTAAAATGTTAGAGATTCTTTATCGGCTTTGCCCTTAGTCTGAAGAACTATCTTTATTTCCACTAGCTTGTTAATTTCTTTTTCTACTTCAGCCTCTTCTTTATTAATTCCTTGAGCAATTTGACTAATAGAATGATAGCCATCTCTGTCTTTTGTAAATTCATATATTGCGACTTGAACCTCGTTTAATCGATCCATTTATAGTCACACTCCTTAAGTAAATAAATTAATCATGCTGTATCTTTAGTTTTATTATTTCAATTAGAGAATACAATTCTGTTTCTTCATTTACAATGATATCTGCATTTGTTTTTAACAATTCTACATCATTCTCTGTGATGTGCTTCTCTACTAATGAGCCATTGATATCTCCTCTAGTATTTAATCTATTTTGTCTTTCATTCTCATCAGTATCTACAAAAATTAATACAAATTGAGCAGGAGAAACTACTTCTTTAAGTTTTTCACAAATATTAACATGCCTAATGCCTTCAACCACCAAAGGACCGTTTTCCCAATTGGCCAACTTAATCACCTGACGGCAAAAATCTTCAGGATTTTGTTCAACTAAGTCCTGACCGATTTCTTGTAACACGGTTCTGTCAGCTACTGTTAGCCCTCTTTGCGCAGCAATTAATCTTACATATTCTCCAAAACCAACTCTTGGACAGATAAAGGTCTCTGCAAGTTGCTGTGACAGAGTGGTTTTTCCACTGGCAATCTTCCCACTTATGCCGATAACAAAAGAATCCTCATGCATTTAGTTTATTCTCCTCATTGGTACATCAGCTATATTCTTTTCTAACATTGTAGAAGAGAATCTCCTCTGCAATTCTTCCCTCCACTTTTCCATTGCAGTATACTGTACTTTTATTGCTTCTTCATGGATGCTTTTAATTCTTGGAGATACAGTAGAGAAAATCTGAACTTCTAGCGGTATGGTTCGAAGTGGTAAGTTTTCATGAATTTTTTGTAGTTCATCCATGAAAAATGCTATATCCCTTCCTATGCCCTTTACGTTAGGAGATGTAAACGTTGTATAACAGTATAAATCCAAACCGATAGAAAACAGCCTCTCAAAGTGGTAAAATTGACTTTTAAATAAATCTCGAGAAGCGCTAGTATTAAATTCAAATGATTCTTCGTTAAATCCTTTGAAACAGCAGACACGTGAATAATTTTTGTATTTTGATATATAATCTCGATCAGCTTCAGTTAAATATCTAAAAAAGTAGTCATTACTTAAGTTATCATCCGACCATAAATAAACTTCGTCTGCTAGGTTCCTTATTTCAAGCTCTTTAATTAGCCAAAGAACCCATTCTGGAGCTAAATCTGGTTGCCCCCCTGTTAAATCTATAACCTTTGGTCTTTCCTCTAGATTCATATAGAAATCTATCATTTCCTCTGCGGAAAGCCATCCCGCATACTGAGGATTGGCCGATAATAAATTATATGGGACAAAACAATACCAGCATCTCCAATTGCACGAAGCTAGTTGAAAAACTTGTGCTTTAATTAAATCTGCCGAGTCTAAAGAAAGGGCCTTACTGACTGGATCGATTGGAAGAGGATTAGCGATCCATTTTTCATTTGTAATCCCCCTCTTAAAATGCCTTATTCTTCCGTAACCCTCACAATTAGGTGGTAGGGTAAAATCATTTTTCTGAGTAGAATTATTAAAATTTGTAATTAATACCCTTTGGTTAATCAAGTCTACTGACTTTAATCTTAATTCCTCAGAAATCACGGAGGTATTTATCAATTCACCCCTCCTCTTCTTATTACAGGTACTTTTTCTCCACCTTCAGTAATACTAGGAATTCTTTCACTTAAATACTTGTTTACCAGAGTACACATATATTCTAATTCACTTTCGGTCAATTCACGCCCCTTGGGTATATCATGCCATTCCTCTATGCACCTTCTACAACAAGTAGCAGTCGCATGTTGTGCGTAGTAAATAGGGTTCCCCTTAAAAGGTGTTTGTTGACCGTCTCTATATGGACTAGCTGATCCAACCGAACTTTTCAGTCGACTTTTCACGCTTTCAGTTAATTTTATACGCCCTTTCCTTTTTGCATAGTTTATTGCCTTTTGATCTATTGTTACGTGCCAAAAATGGTGCCGTATCATTTCTTTTTTCATAATATGGAACTTATAATCTACGTCATTAACTTCATTCATATGAGTTCTATCCCAGTCAACCAAATCTACGCCACAATTTCTACATGATCCTGTTTTACCCTCTTTAGCCATTTTCTTTGTAGACAAAAAGCAGTGCAAATCATTTTCACAGTCTGAATCAGTGCACTTAATATTCAACGGAGGGAGATCAAAATCATCCATTATACAATAACCTCGTTTTCTGACAAAGCCTGTAGTACAATCTCCGTTTCGGCTTCGTCTAATTTTTTAAAATCGATATTATTTAATAACACTTCTTTAGCAATTTTAAATGGCTCGTTTGAATCATTCAATTGTAAATTACTTGCTGCCCCCCACCAGTCTTGCCCTTGTAATGAGAGCCGAAATGCTAAATAATTTGCCAAACTACTTGCTGAAACTTTTTCATCTTTGGCGACCTTTACCACTGTCCCCTTTAATCTTTCTAGTGATCCTTTGGAAATCACAACACATTTCTGGGCTAGTTCATTAGCCCTGCCATTTAGCAACACATTACCAGCAAACTGATTAGCATGCTTCTCCTCATTATCTAAATCTCCATTTTCTTCAATTATTGTTCTCTCTGATGCCTCTGGTTCTTGTAAAGCGTGAAATAATTCATGAAGGAGATCAAAAGCCCATCTTGAGGAGCTAGATGATTTTTGTTTTAGAAGAATAATATTTCTTCCACTCATTCTCCAGAATGCACCATGAAAAGCACCTGTATCCTTTAGAGGTATAACTGCAATTCCTAGATCCCATACAAAGGATAGAACTGAGGTGAAGCTAACTTCTCCATATCTTTCTAAGATCTCAGAGTTTACGATTTTCCAATCGCTTGGAATATATTTCACAGGTTTATCCTCTATAGATTTACTTAATAATTCAGCAATGTAGTAGGCATAGTTTGTATAAACATTTGCCCAAGACTCCTTGGCGTTTTTTGGCATTTTAAATCTAGCCATACTCACAGGTAGTAAACTTGTTTCCATTTGGGTCCCCTCCAAAATATCCTTAGGATCCCACTGGAATATTTTCTGTAAGTATTCCAGCATTGCAACTATCCCCAAATGAGCAACATTAGAACCTTTAAGCAAAAACTTAGTAGGAATTATTCTTTCAAAAACAAACTTCGAATTCATTCCTAAAGCAAGAAGCTTTTTAATAGTACTGGTCACTGAAACATTCTCGTAAATTTTTACTTTTTCCTCAGGAAAATCAACTTTTAATTTTTCTGCTATATCTATTAGTAAATTTATGTCAGCATAAACATAATCATTATTTTCTAATTTGTATAACTCCTCATAAGGAAGACCAAGAAAGGCCGCAAAAGTTTCTTGGCTATATCCCTCTGATATCCTCGCTTTGGTAATTATTCTTGGAAGTTCTGTAAGAGAATTTATTCTAAAATAAAGGTGTGAGTCTTTTAATGACTCATACTCTCTCACCTCATCTTCAAGATCATTAAGTTGACTAATCATGGCATCTTTATAAAGCTGATATAACTTAGGGTGCATACCCTCCCTGTCCAGCTCTAACTTATCCAATGATTCAATGAAATTAGATACTTCCCTCTTGGTTACCTCATACTCTTTTTCATTTTTAATCATGGCAACCTCCTTAAATCAATTGCTATAATACCTTTAGCTTCCCCAGTTCGCTTGTCTCGTTGAAAGAAGTTTAAAAAAGTAAGCTTACTTCCGCCTTCCATTAATTCACCAGGAAAAAACTCCCCTTTGAATTTTGCCTTTTGAGCAGCTCTACCAGAATTGAAATCAAAAAAAACCGGATCAAGTATAGCCAAGTCAGTGTCTGCTTCTTCCCAGCAAGCATCAAAGTCACCTGGAATTTCTTTTGTAGACGCAAAGCTACCGTCGATATAAACTGTCTTGCAACCTGCAATCTTTAACAAATTCAATGCACTTTGAAGTCCAGATATTAGCTCCACCCTTTTCTGTGAAAAGCCGAATTGGTGCACGAAATCTGACCATTCCATCCAGTGTAAGCCAGGTTCTAAGTTTCCTGTTAAATTGAAGACAGGGCCTTTAGAAACATTCATATAAAACCACCCGTTCTTTCAAAATTAGAAATCCTTAAAACGATTGTAACAAACACTCGTTCGTAATTCATTCTTACTATATAATAATGCAGGAATTATGCAAAAGCTGTCGAATTATAAGATATACTAATGCTTTGTGGAGGTAAAATATTATGAACACTTCGGTAAATCTACTAGCTATGGATAATTTTTTACATTCCTGCTCTGGTAAAATTCATTATCTCAAAACCTGGCCACAATATTTTGATTCGATAATTCATAAAGACCCTCTTTATCGAAAAACTGTGGAAATCAGGAAAAATGATCGGAATTTCACAATTGGTGATATCCTTGTTTTAAAAGAGTATAATGTGGATACAGGATATTCAGGAAGAGAGGCCTTGAGAATTGTAACTCATGTTATATGTGAGTCCCCTTGGGTGCCTACAGGTTATATAGCCATGTCAATTACTGAGTATTAAAACTCAAAAGAAACTGTTTAAAAAAAAGAAATTCAGGCATCCATCCTGAATTTCTTTTTATTACCAGTGATTAATTCTATAAGTCTATAGACCCTTGAATATAGTTGATATACAATAGTTAACATAGTTATTGCGAACGCACGTTCCTTACAATGGAGGTATACGATGACGAATAATATTAATAACGATTCAGTTATAATGGAATCACTTTTCAATAATGTAAATAAAACCAGACTTGAGATAAGTGCTACAACTGATAGAGAAGAGAAATTAGTCTTAGGTCAGTTTTTCACTGAACCTCGTATAGCATCATTTATGAGCAAGATGTTTGGAAATGAGGAAGAGCACGTCAAGCTCTTAGATCCTGGTGCAGGCATCGGAATTTTAGCGACTGCATCAGTGATTCATTTTTGCAATTTAAAGAATAGACCAAAGAGTATCGAGTTAATTGCTGTAGAAATTGATTCTAAATTAATTAGTTATCTTGAGCAATCCTTAGAAAACTGTAAGTCTCTATGTGAAGATAACGAAATTCTTTTTAATTATGAAATTATAACAAATGACTTCGTTGATTATGCTGCAAATTTAATAAAATCTAAAAGTAACTATCAATTTACCAAAGTAATACTTAACCCACCCTACAAAAAAATATATAGTAAATCATTAACTCGTAGGTTATTAAATGAAGTTGGAATAGAGACCACTAACTATTACACAGCATTTGTAGCCCTATCAAAAAGACTTTTACAAAAGAACGGTGAACTGATTGCTATTACACCAAGAAGTTTTTGTAACGGAACTTATTTCAAATCGTTTAGAATAGATTTTTTATCTGACATGCGTTTTAGAAAAATCCATATTTTTGATTCAAGAGATGCCTCCTTTAAAGACGATGAAGTATTACAAGAGAACATAATATACCATGCTGTAAAAACCACTGACAGACAACCAGTTGAAATCTCTTCTTCTTTCAATATAGAAGGTAAAACTACATCTCACATGCTTGATTATGATCGTCTCATTGAACCGCTAGATACGGAAAAATTTATTAGAATCTTACGAGATGAGTCAGATCTAAAAATCAAACTCTCAATGGAGGGCGCTAAATGCACTTTAGATGAGCTCGGCATCAAAGTTTCAACTGGGAAGGTTGTTGATTTTAGAACGAAGGCTAATCTTAGAGATCAACCTGAGAAGGGTACTGTACCTTTAATTTATCCGTTCCACTTCAACTCAGGATACGTTAATTGGCCAGTAAATCCTGCTCCCAAACCTAATGCAATTTTGCAGAATGAATTTACTCAAAAAATGCTTGTGCCTAAAGGCAATTATGTATTAGTAAAGAGATTCTCGTCTAAAGAAGAGCCTAAACGAATTGTCCCATCTATCTATAAAGAGAATTTCTTGGATGCAGAGTATATAGGATTTGAAAATCATGTTAATTATTTTCATATTAATGGACAAGGTTTATCACTAGTTTTTGCTAAAGGCTTAGCCGTGTATTTAAGTTCTACAGTTGTTGATGGTTTCTTTCGGCAGTTCAACGGTCATACACAGGTAAACGTTGGGGATTTAAAAAATATACCTTACCCAACTTACGACCAGGTTATACAACTCGGTTCAATGATTGGAGAAAGCTTCCCTTCTCAAGAAGAAGTGGATCAACTGATTGAAGATATACTCCATATTTTTCTTTAATATTGTCAACCCCCCCTTTATATTAGTCCATCTTGTTACTTAAACAAGATGGACTTTTTTATTTAAATCATTTCTGATAACTTTAGTTGCTTTCCAATTGGATCAATTAAATGGATGAGCCGCTCTGGCTCATCAGCAAACCACGCAAATGATCCCCATGCTAAACTGCTTTGAACTTTACGATATGCAGAATCGGAACGCGAAGCAAAAACGGTAACAAAGATACAATACTCCTCACGAATTCCACTGTTTTTTGCAAGTAAAGTCAGCTCTTCTTTCCGCTCGCCTGTAATAGGGCCATCAGTATGAACAATTTCAATAAATACGAAAAGAAACTGATCTTCATCTTCCTTTGTTGCTGTTTCAACAATAATTAGATCTGGTAGTAATTTTTTTGGATTTACTGTCAATTTCAATCTGTCCAAGAGCTTTCCAAATTGCCAATGAATTTTTTCTGCTGATTCGCTTATCAACAGTACCTCTGGCTTATTAAAAAAATTTTTCGCAAAGCTTTCAACTGCTAATTTTGTAAGGACAGAGCTCTTTCCTGGTGCCAGAAATGTCTTACTATTACCATGGATAACCTCAATGACACTACGTTTCTCTAGCTCACGAAGTTCTTGAATAATTATTGCACCCTTATGCAAGTTCTTTTTTTGCCAGTTTAGAAATGACTCTGTAAGCTGTGCTAGATCAAGCTCTGGATTCAGTAGTTCAACGAATTCTTTTGATAAGTAGTATCTTGGCTTAGAAGAGGTTGTAGGGATTCCCTCTTGTTCCTTCACAGCGCCAAGTCTTTTTAAAGTAGAAATGGTATCATCGCGAATTGATTCTCGAGTGTTTTCACTGTACCACCTCTTCTCTAAAAAAGGCTTTTTGGGGCTTTGCATCTGTTTAAGCCATCTCCTTCTCTCTTCTGGTGATAATATTTCTGCTTGCTCATCAGTCATAATTGTTACTGTTGAGGGACGGATTCTCCCTTCTTCTCCTTCGATAGCAAAGCTATAAAGCATTACAAAAATTGTTCGAGACGCAACAATATTACGTGCATAATTTGCTTCCTCTACATTTTCAGGAATAAGTACTTGAAGCCGCTCTTTAATAGCTTCGACATCAGGTAAAATATATTCATACCATTTCATAAGAATCCTCCTCATACGGTTATTTACAAATTGATTAATATAAAGTATTATAAAGCAATTCACATCTGCAAGTCAAAAAAATAACCTACAGACAAATAAATTAAGCACCAGATGTTTTTTTGTTAAAAGAATAATTTATTTTCAAATCACTTTTAAGGAGATGCTCAACTCTTATGTCCACAAAATTCCCTAAGGATATCACAGATTCTATGAGAACCTGTATACTTGCAATATTTTGGCCTAAAACTCAGATTATTGATTTCTTTAAGAATAATAGTTGTACTAATCGGGATTTAGCCTCTGTTAAGAATTACGAATCAGAAAAATTACCACGAGCCCATATTATAGATAGAGTCTTTGAAGCTTTGCATTCTCGTGATGATGGCGGGATTGGACAGTTTAGAGCAATGCTATTTTCCTTAATACAATGGAGTAATTTTGACCCGTACTATTTCGAAACTTTAAAAAAACTAGATAAATTAGAGGCACAGCGACAAATCAATCATCTAAAACAATTACAAGAAATTCGAGATGCCAAAATCCATGAAGAAAGAAGAAGATATGAAGCGGCCAGAACTTCCAATCAGACTGGTCCAACTTTAGCTCAACTAAATACTCAATTCATAAATCTATATAAGGATAAAATCTTTAATTCTCAACAAAGGGGTTATCAATTTGAAAAATTACTTAACGATTTAAGTCGTTTAGAAAAAATCAACTCATCAGACTCTTTTAAGATAATGGGAGAGCAAATTGATGGGGCATTAAAATATGATGGAGAGCATTATCTTATTGAGGCAAAATGGCAAGACACATTAAGTGCTAATGATGCGCTTTATCAATTTGCATATAAAGTTGAAGGTAAAATGTATGGACGTGGTTTTTTTATTTCTGTTAATGGTTTCTCAAAAGATGCAGTTACCATGCTAATTCAAGGTAAATCCATAAAAACTATTCTTATTGATGGGGGAGATTTAAGCGCCGTATTTGAAGGTAGACTCTTATTTACAGAAATGCTTGATGTTAAAATTCGCGCAGCTCAAACGAAGGGTTTAATTTACATAGACCCTTTAACGCAAATGAGTAAAATCTAATAAAATATCTCATTAAAACGCAAGGCAAACAGAATCAAAAATTTTATCAATATATAGTAATCTATTCATTCAAAAAAACAATATCTAGATCCATAGTCTATGGTATAGTAAATATATACAAAATAAGGAGGCCTTATTATGTTCAATATCCCCACTACAGGTAGCGATTTAGAAATATTCATTGCTTGTATACCACTTATAGTTACCTTTTTCCCTTTAAGTGTAGTTATACTTTTAAAAAGTATAATAGATATCTTATCAGACATCTTACAATCAATATTAAAAAAAAGGGATCCCATACTCTATGAAAAAATCAAAGACTGTTTAAATTCAGTTCTAAATTTCAAGAAAACATTATTACTGATTAGTTTAATATGGGCAATCTCCGGCTTGTTATATTTCAATCATGAAATGTTATTTAAGCTAAATATTCCTAATTTAAGTTCATATTACGGATTAGTTATTTCACTTTTTGTAGCTTTTGTAGCTCCTACCTATCACAGAAAAATCATTGAAAAAAGGGAAATATCAAAACAGAGCCTAATTTTACATAATGATATAAAAAGTTCCTTGAAGATTCTTTCAGAAGCTAAAAAAAATATTTTTAGTAATAAGACTTTTCCTAAAGAATTACCTAAGTTAAACACAAATGATAAATGGAGAGAAAATTACGGATATATTTCGAGCCTATTAACTGATAAACACTACGATTTAATATCGCATTTATATCAAATATTTTCTCAATACAATCACGCGGTAGTGAATGGAGACTCAAAAACCATTCTGAAATATATGAATGAACTCTTCCCTTCCTACTCATTACCTAGTTTAAACAGCAGCGAAATAACATTAAGAAAACTCTTGGAAGACCTAAAGAGACTTATGGAAAAGAAGAATATTAATAATAATGCTTTTAAAATACTTTATCAAGAACTAGTATATAGATCTCAAAAAAAGAAAATATCCATAGATATCGAGGAAGTTACGACGAAATACTTTACAGAGAATATAAATTGTACTGTAGATGATTTTAGCCAATATATTTCCAAAACTTTCAGAGTGCAAGTTAGAAAAGGAGTCTATATGTATTATCGTTATTTAGGAGAAATTACAAATGACGTACTGTCAACCTCAGATAAAATCCCTGGAAAATTCAAAGAATTTCGTTTCATACTAAAAGAGCATGACCTAACATAAATCCTAGCTTGAATGATCTCAAACACCCAAACTGTACAGACTCTATTCCACAAAAATAATTATTACTTTTTCTTTCCCTTCATCTCACCATTCCAGTTCCTAGGTCTGTAGGGAGAGGAATCAATGTTGTATGTTTTATGAATGAGCAACCCTTCAGGGGTTGCTCATTTTTGTTAATTTTCAGCTCACGTATTGTCTACTTAAATATCTTGCTCACTAATTTTTTCAAGCCTTTAACTGGATTTTTAAACGTTATTGCATTTTCAACAGGCCTTTCTCCAGTAGATACATATAGTTTCCGCCAATACATTTTTTTTAAAAACCTCCTCAAAAACAAAATTAGCGTGTAGCGAAAATTTATTAAGGCTGTCTGGGCTAATAAGTCGTAAATCTAAAAAGATTAATACATGTCTGTTTTTGTAGAGTCTCAATCTATAAATAAATATCATATCTTTGAAACCAAAATGTTTGGAGGAGAAGAGTATGAACGAAGATGTCTGCATCAACGAATCACTAAGACAAAAGATTTTAGAGCTTCTAAACAAGACTTTCGATTACGACGGGGCCACTCATTTGCTGGCCGTTGCTATACGAAAGGTGGCAGATGGAGCCTTTACTGAGGAAACAATCCTAAGATTGAGAGTGGCAATGACCTACCGAGAGGGGAAATCTATCAATCCGTACTGGGATGGAACCGAAATCGACATTATTCTAAAGGGGGAACATCCGTACCTTCTTAATGAGCAAACTCTAGCTGACGAACCGCCCATGATTGAGGGAAGTCCGAATGAGTTAGCTTTAGAATGGGTTTCAGCTTTAGCCACTCCTTTGTGGATTTCGAATGAAGTCAAGGAGGCTGCACTTGAAGAATTGGAGTTACTCAAAGCTATGGAAGTTACGCAGCTAAAGAGTACAGAGGATCCTTTTGAACAATGAGGGATGATGATTATCTGAACCGCAGCATATTTGAAAGGAGCAAGATATGAACACGCTAAACGAAAAAGAAAAACGGTCCTTACTGACCCTCATTCAAGATCGTATTGACGAACACTTATTACGTTTCCCCTACGCTAGGTATCCTGTAGAGCCGATTTTGGACTGGTACCCAATTTTCTCTGATCCGGACACTGTGCCGCTTCCCCTTCTCAAAAAAGCGCTAGGATGGCATTTCGGATGCTGGCAGCGCCAGAGTTTACCTTCTTCCGTGTCGCGTACAATCTCTGCAATTCTTAAAACCTGGGAGGAGTTCATACCACTAGCTTCGGCAGAGCCACAGGAGATATTTCGCTTCTGGCAGGTTCATCTTCCAGATTGGAACACTGGCTTTTCTGCAGCAGCATTTTTATTTCACCTTCAACGTCCGGAAGATTTTGAACTTGTAGATCGCCACCGAATGGAAGCAATGCGGGAATTACTACATGAAATCGGTCATTCCGAACAAACGGTAAGTACGGGGCTGGAATATACCAATCTAGAGGATTACAAAGTCTTTTTTCGATCAATCCTGCCCAAACTTCCTTATAAAGGATATTCTAGAATAAAGCTTGATCGTTTCTTGAAGGCCTACGGGAACAGGCACGCCTACAAGTTGGTGTCACCGGACTTCAGGACCATTGAACCCACCATTCGCACTTTTACATGGGATGGACTTACTTCTGAGCGATTCAGGATGGAACATATAATCGGGCGCGCCAACTGCGACGTACTATTTGCCTGCTTCCTTCTTTCGTTGGAGGCACAGAGCAATTCCTCAACAGAGTTCACTGTGGGAGAGATTGTCGGCCTGCTGCCTGTGGGAACCGCCGGGATCTGCAACGAGGCTAGCTTTAACTACGCGCTCATAAGCCTCTTTAGCCAGCAGCGGCAAAGAGACTTTTGGGTGTTTGATAAGCCTGAGATTAGCCGCGCCTTTACGGAACAGGCCAACCAATCCACAAGAGATATGCGCTTTTACCAACTTCATGCGGGAGAGAAGTTACAGGTTAATTCTAAGTATCTTATCTCTGAAAATTAGAAAACCACATTTGCAAATACACCCAATGAGGCCAGCTAATTTAACTAACTGTATTTTTCTAAATCAATTGTTTTCATTATATCTTGAGCTATCTTTCGCACAAGCTTGATTTCTTCCAGACTTCTTTCTTCTAAAAATGCCGCCAGCAAACGAATTGAATCTCTCTTCTCCTCAAGCCCTTCATCCAATTCCAGTTCACCAAAGCGAAAAGCATCAATCGGCTCTACTTCAAGAGCAGTTACAATTTTTTGAAGCGTTTCAAGTGCAATATTCCGCTCCCCACGCTCAATCCCCGCTAAATATGTATCAATCATATCCGCCCGTTCTGCAAGTGCCGCTTGAGTTAGCCCTTTCTCGCTTCGCATTTGACGAAGACGCTTACCAACTAGAACCTTCAACTCTGTCATCCGATCACCAATCCTTCTATGTATCATGCTAGAGAAGGATTGAATAAACCTAAAGTATATTATATATTCATTTATCATTGTATATATACTTATATATTCAGTATAATGAGCCATAGACTACAAGTTTTAAGTTCACAAATGGCTGTATCTATCAGCAGGAAGAAGGAGCGCGGATTGGCACTTGATGAACAGGAGATAACCAAAGCGTTAGACTAAGTTTGTGAAAGAGCAGTAACAGGGGGCATTCCGGGAACAAGAGGTGCCCACGATCTGGCGAATAATTTTATGTAGAAGAAAGGGGATTTGAACGATCAAATTAGCATTCTGATCCGCAGGCAGAACGCCAAAAGCAACAAACGGCTTCTTGACCGAACTAAGTGGCATTATCACCCTGCCAGCAGCAATCCCAGCAAACCTATCTCCTGTTCTCTACATTCAATTCAGGATGATCGATACCATTGCAATCATGTCAGGGCAAGACGTAAAGGAGGATAAGGTTCGCACGATGGCTTAACTTTGCCTCTGCGGGAACGGAATCACATACATTTTGTTCTAAAATGATACCTCTGATAAGCGGTTGACCGGTGCGATCTTCGAAGGCGTCTCCCTCAAATCGTCGGCAACACTGCCTGCAAGCTGTTTGCGGATTAACTCAGCGGCAGACCAAACTTTCAAAACAACACTTCGACAGATAAGGAGATTCATATGAAACGTATAATATTTGCTATGATTTTCAGTTCCATGCTTTTTGTTGCCGGTTGCGGGTCTAACCAAATGGTAGGAACAAATCACTCTTCCAGCACAAACAACCCGGAACCCACTCCGGCAGGAAGCGCAATCACTATTACCAGCGATCAAGAAACCGTCAATCAGCCTCCGACGGGACATCTCTGGAAAACAGAATACAAGGGCTTGCTAATTCAAATCAACAGTGCCGAAATGACCAAGGATGTGTTTGACCACGAGTTTCTGGTTTTTGACCTCATGGTGCAAAATGGCACTGAACACGATCTTGACGTCTCCGGTAGGGACTTTACCTTGCTCACTATTAACAAGGAGCTTCTGCAGTACGATCCTACGGCTGAAACAGTAGACACTGCCGATAACCAGACAACAACTGTCCTGTCAGGCGGACAGCGATCACTCCGAGTCGGCTTTGTTACCCACCCCCAGGATGTAAGCGAACTGATCTTTAATGTTGGTCCCAACGCTGTGTACCGCATCACCTCATTTGACGGTGGGCTGTCTTCCACTGAAGATTCATCCGCCGCGCTTGAAGTATCTCCAAACGCCGAAAACTCCCCCGCCATTGAGGGCGGAAACGCTAATTCTGACGATTTTATTTTTGAGGACAACTACACTGGATACCTGAGCTCCCTGATCGAAGCGATCAACAATGGCGACTTTTCGCTGGTAGAAATTCACCTACTGTACGACAGTGATCTCTACGCCCAGCAGCAAAAGCTGGTCCACACACTCAGTACCAACGGCACCCGCGAGGAGTTAATCGGCTACGAGATACAATTAACTTCTTACAACGAGGAGAGCGGCGAACTCACGATGAAAGTACGGGAGCAGATAATGGTTGTTTCTGCAGATGGTAAAGAGAAAATGACCGATAATGTTTGGACTTACACTGCCCTCCAGGTCGGTCAGGGAGTCTTTCAGTTCAGTTCGATAGCCAAGGCTGAATAGTAGTTCACGTTTCACTCAGCTTTTGGTTCAACCATATCTATTCCCAAAGGAGCACTCCAATTCATGAAAAAACTCAAATCATTGTTTATCGCCTCCATCGCCGCCCTAATACTTCTTAGCGGCACAGCCTCCGCCGCTTCGGTCAAGCTCAGCGTCAACGGGACGGCAGTCACAAGCCCTTCCTTCATCCAACAAGGCACTACTTTCTTCGGCCTGCGAGAACTACTCACCGCTCTGGGTGTGGGTCAGATCAAATGGGATGCCAAGACGCAGACCGTCACCGCAATTAAGGGAGACAAGACTGTGACCGTAACAGTTGGCAAGAAACAGGTCACTCTTAACGGTAAGCTGTTCAAGCAATTGGAGGTGCCCGCCCAATCCATTCAAAATAAGGTGTACCTTCCAGCTAGAGCTGTAGCCGAAGCCTTTGATTATGCCGTAATGTACGACAGTAAGACAAGCACCGTTGTGCTTACCAGCGGATCATCGACTTCAAACACAAGCATCAGCCCCGAAATCAGCACTTCCGATCTGGAGAGTCAGCCCAGCTACAAACAAAAAGCGCTGGACATGCTGTCCGTCAAACTGAAAAATGGGAAGTTGGAAATCATCGACGCTTGGTCGGGTAACTTGAACATTCAAAAAATTCAGATCATGGACTACAGCAAAATCATGATGACCCCACTGCCCATTTCCCCGGGATACGTAGGCATCACGATTGACCTTGACTCCTTTTTGGACGTCAGCGGCAAGCCACTTAATCCCGTTGACGGGGAAATGTATTTCATTAACCTCGTTACCGATGCAGGCTCTATCGTACGCTCCGAGACATATCAGGCAAGTACGCCTACTAAAGCCGACGAAGCCGCCGTTGACGACATTAAGTACGGTTACATGGGCAGTCCCATCGCCCTGGAGGGTGACAACTTAGTGGGTGATTTCTCGCCGAAGCCTGCGTTCATGATCACCCAAATCAAGGTCGAGGACAACTACACCTACACTCCTGTGTCCCCAATCACCATTGATGGGCAGAACCAGACGTTCAGTTTGCCTCTCACCCAGTTCAAGAACACATTAGGGGAGAATTTCAAGGCGGAAACGGGCTGGCGCCAACCGTATAAGGTCACGATTGTCACTAATTATGGGGAGTTTAGCTGGAGTTTTTGATTTGCCAATACCTTTATTTTCTCTTGTTAATTAGAAAAGTATCGCCTCTACTTGGGGTGATACTTTTTTTGTTAATCCGAATAGAACAGACGTTATAATAAAAATAAAAATGAGGAGTTAACAGATGGACTTTAAAGAAATCTTAGATTTAATTCAACATAAAAACAAAAGGGTTAGCCAAAGGGCAACTTGCATTTTGCTACACTTAAAAGATGCGCTCTCAACAGCGGAAATCTCCAGTATTATGGGCATCAGCCAGCGCACTGTCCAACGATACATTAAGAATTATCATAAAGCAGGAATTAACTCCATCACAGAGGAAACAAGAGGCAGGAAGAAAATTGTTGCTCATTCCATTATTCAAGACTTATTAAAAGAGAGCCCTTTAAAACACGGTTTTTTATTGGATACTTGGTATCCCCATATGTTACAGATAGAGACTAAGGCCTCTTACTCTACATGCAGGAGAATACTTGAACAATCCGCTTTTACGAGAAAAGAAACGGCCGCCTCAATAAATTCAAGAGATCTTCAAAATTACTTGGAGGATGCAGACGAGATAACTTCAGAGATTTGGCTTATACATGTCTTCAAGTTAGGTAATGACGAAGGCAAAGTTGAATTTAAAACTGTCAGATATACCAAGGATTTTTATTGCTTTATAGCAATCAATATAGGTTGCTCATCCAACGACAGGGTTGATCCCTCATTATCCCATTTACCGCTGCACATTTCTTCCGTCAAATCGTTCTCTCGGTCATTACGGATAAGAGGAAAATTCCAAGATGAGTTCAGGAAAAAGTATCACCTGTTTATTCAAAATACAATAGATTATATTCATGACAATGTTGAAGCTCCCATACATCTTCTAATGTATACGACCCCAAGTAATCAATCAGCTCTTTTTCATTTCCAAAGAGACCAAAAACAAACATCAATCCAAAAATCAGACGTAAAGGCCTACCTTTTGAAAAATCGACCTACAACTGGTTTCTATGCCATTCAAAGTTTTGAGAAAAGAATGAAAATAGCATTCTCTAAGATAAGGAGAACAGATACAGAGAGCATCAAAAAGCATAAGGAAATGATCGATAAAAATATTAATAAAACAATCCCAAAAATTACGACACATTTTTGGAAATCATAATATAGTTTTTGAGACCCTGCTGCAGTAAGTCCCTTGAGGCCTTACTGCTTTTTAGCGTGGAATTTCGGGCAGAGAAACTTCAATGACACCTAAGAAGCCAAAGCTATCCTAGTGTTAATCTGTAGCAGTAAGTAAGACTTCCCTGAAAGGAGATTGTTGCTAATGCTAAATCGACATGCTTCTGGTGAACCCTAAATTAAATTCAAGAATCAAACCAGAACAAGGATTCTTGACTTTGCCCTCACTGCGGACATACTGCTGCTCCGTCACACAGGATTCAACAAGCTCTTTGACAAAAACAAATACAAGGTTAGGGCTCCTTCGCCCCGTCCCAACAGTCACGAAAAGAGATACATGATATGTATTTCATTCGCTCACCCATGTTCGGGCCGCTCTGCCGTACCCACCACCAAAAACTTTACTGGGAGGAATTCACAATGTTAAACGTATCCTTTAAAGCTCGTGCAGCACAACCGTCAGAAAAAGCAATCATCGTCAATCAGATTCAATCTGGTTCGTTAACTATCCATTCCTATCTTTTCATCCAAGCAAATCCCTCCCCAATGTCGGCTCTACAGTATCTAAAGACAGAGGTCGCTCTGCCCGTGCCGTACAACCCCGTTTCTATGGAGGACACAATGAATTACGTGTCCCAACTGGAGAAAGATCACGGCGTGGAACCAGGAAATATCGTTGCGGTCGGATCGATTAGTCTGTCGGACCTGTACGACCGGGATGTGCTGATTAATCGTTCCCATCCGGAAATGCTTGCAGCAGCTTTCGAGCAGTCCATAGACGATGATGACTCCCTGTTCGAACTCATCGAAAGGTTTGAGCCCGGTGAAATTGAAGCCAAGATTCAATCTCACCTGTCGCCCGCCTATTCGGTAAGCATGAACGCAAAAAAAGAAACCCCTTGGCCCCTGAAGCAACTGCTGTTCATGCCCCACTATGAAATTCTGCTGCGTGTACAAAGCCAGACGGTAGGTTTGGAAGATTTCAGCAGCAGGATCTCCCAAGAATTTGACGTCCTCAGTTCAGAGACTGTCGGCGACCAAATGCGGTTTTACTGCGCGGCTGAGGAGGGACAATACGTGAGCACCGTGCTGGATGTTGTGTACATCGTAGATAAGATGTATGGGCCTGACATTCGCCTCCGGCTTGCTCACCAAGGCATAATCGGGGCCTCCATCTGCTTCCACATCGACGTTCTGTACTGCTAGGAGCCCTAGGCAGAGTCCCTCCGGGGACTCCTGCCTAACCAATTATCACTTTTGCATGATAGGCAGAAGGAGCGACGGCAGATGGTTAGCACCAATAACAACAATCTAGCAAACCCAAGCGCCCCATACTTTATTGATGGGGATACCTTATATAAAAGAAATGAAGATGCCTCCTCTACTCCCATTTCAAGAAGGGTTGAAATCATACGTCGGCTACTTAATGATGACACGGGCAAAATCACCTTAGAACTGTCGTTTGATTACGCAGGCTCCAGTCACACGATAGAGATTTCAAGAGGCCTGCTTACCCGGCGAAAAATCTCAGAGCTTTTAGTGTACGGGGTCGATGTGTCCGATCAGAAGGCTGCGGCTATTGTAGAGTGGCTTGGTTATCAGGAGGAACAACTTCCAATTGAGCGGGTTCATTCCACCGTCGGCTTTGATTTCTCACAGAGTCCGCCCGTGTTTAAGCATGACCAGGCCATCGGAATGGATTCTCAATACGCCGGTCCGCTGCAGATTCATCCCAAAGGGACCTACGAAGACTGGCATCGTCTAGTCAAGGAAGAGGTAATGGGCCACCCGCCTTTGGAATTGGCACTCGTCTTGGGACTGTGCGCCCCCGTCGCCTCATGTATCAATCATATTTCGGGCGGGGAAGTATTGCTGTTCCACCTGTGCGGAAATAGCACGCAAGGGAAGACGACGGCAGTCATGCTCAGCATCTCCACATTCGGCACACCAATTGTCGGCCACTCCAGCCTGCTCAAGGATTGGAACGGAACCCGTAATGCGGTTCTTGCCCAGTTGAGGGATATACAGGGCCTTCCCGTCGCCTTTGACGAAGCTTCCATGCAGGAGGGCGACTATGGCAACCTGATTTACCAATTGGCATCCGGTAAGGACAAAAGCCGTCTCGACAGCGAAGGAACACTTCGCCGTTCCGGACAATGGAGCGGCTCGATTATCTCCAACGGGGAGCGTTCGCTGAGCAGCAGCAGTTCAAAAAATGCGGGGAGCCAAATCCGTATTACCGAATTGTCCAATATTCATTGGACCCAATCAGCGGAGAACGCGAATCGTCTCAAGGAAGGGCTCTTGAAACATCACGGACACGCGGGTCCCCGGTTTGTCGAATACCTGCTCGCACAGGGCCTCGATCAGTTAGACATGCGTTGGAAGAGTTGGAGCAAGCGTATTGAGGCTGAGTTCTCTAATGCTGATACGTTTACCCAGCGTCTATCCGACAAGATCGCCATCCTCTTGATGACCGCCGAACTGGCGAACGAGGCGTTTGATTGGGGTTTAGATGTACAGGCCATGTCCAGGCTGCTAATCTCCGCCACCGCTCAAGCCAGCGGGCATAGAGATATAGGCAAGCATGCCTACCAATATCTAATGGAGTGCATTCACATGCAGGAGAACCATTTCTATGTAAATGATGTTACTCCGTCCATTGAACCGGTCTGGGGCAAATGGGTTGTGAAAGACCAAATATTGAAGGAAATATACATCTTCCCTACTGTATTTCAATCGCTTATGGAAAAGGGTGGATTCGAAAATCCTTCAACTATTCTACAGCTTTGGAAGACCGATGGCCTGATCGACCATGAGAACGACAAGTTCACCCGAAAAAAGGTTATCTCTGCCTCTTCCAGTTCTCGGGTCCATGTCATTCGGATAGTTGAATCCGCTGATTCTGATCCAGTCTAACCCTTCTACCCTTTTTGAATAGGAATACAGGGTGGGGCAAGAGTTGATGTAAGCCAAGCAAATTTGTTCAATCCACCCTTTCACCCTTTGAAAAGGTAAGAATCATAAAAACATTCACATTCCAATTTCATTACGGGTCTTCATTCAAATTTCGGAGGGTGAAGAGGGTGGACACTCAAAACAAAGGAGATGTCAATACAATGACACTGCGTAGAAACGATGCCCCAAACGTATATTTGCCCGAAAAAGTCTTCTTCGCCTATGTAGATTCGGCCTATGTAGATACAAGGGTAAGAACCCCTTTCGGCGTGTTCGATCAACTTGTAATCAAGTTTGAAATTCAACATCAGTCCAATACAAAAAGAGTACAGGAAAACTACATTCTTCCTTACTCTACGACGAATAAAGCTGGCCGGGCCATTCAAGCATTACTGGGTGCTGTACCTAGGGAGTTTGACCCTGTTGATATCATCGACAAAGAATGCCATATCCGCATTGAGCATCGTCCTCTGAGAAATGGGGGGATGTGGGCTGGGGTCGCGGCAGTGATACCCTTCGTAGATCCTTCTGATCCAGACGAGGACGAGATCATTGAATTGTTGGGCGACCCTTTCGATGAAATCAGCAATGAATCGGACGAATATTTTCATCCGATTCCAGACGATAACGACGACATCGAGCCAGATTTTTTTGATGATGGCTCCAATGGCTATAAATTCGAAGATGATGAGGAACCGCCCCTCAATGAGGACCACGGAAGGTACTGGCCGCCCACACAATACGACTGGGATGATATAGATGATTGATGCTTTGAGTAGCCAGAGAACGCAACCTCCCCTAGCTACGAAACTGAATTAACGACATTTTGGACCAAATATCATGATCTTGAATCCATATCTATCACTAGAAAGGAGCAAGTTCATGATTATCATTCAATCGCAGGAAGACCTGGCTGAGTTGGACCACGAAGTATTTCCCCAGATGCTGAGACGTTTCATTTCCGACCTTTTAGAGGGACTGCAAGCAGAGGCTGAACCGGGTGAGGAGTTGGAGCATCTGCTCTCCCACCCACTCATTTTGTGTGAACCAGGGGACCACGTACTGTCGCTGTTGAACGGGCATCCCATGAGTTTAGAATACGTAGAACGTTTTGATTTCTCTGGCGCTATCGCCTTTAGAGCTGGGGTTTTGCTGGACAACGATTGGTTGGCTCATTACGTCATCCCAATGGCTGTACTAGACGAGAAATCGCAAGACTGGCTTACAAAACTCTGCGAGGGTGGGCCAGTTCATGAGTAAGAATAATGCTTCCAAAAGAATTGAGTTTGTCTCCCTTCGCATGGTGCGTGAGAAAACATCATTACTTTACCCACAACGTATTATCCGTAAGCCTGACGATGCCGCTAAATTATTCCGCCAGTTCATGGAGAACTGGGACCGGGAAGTGTTCTGCATTATGACGCTAGACACCAAAAACCAACCGAACGCTTTTCAAATTATTTCAGTGGGAACCTTAAATGCCTCTCTGGTGCATCCACGTGAAGTGTTCAAAGTCTGTATGCTCACTAACGCTGCATCCCTAATGTGTTTTCACAACCATCCATCGGGCGATCCTACACCCAGTCAAGAGGATTTAATTGTAAATGACCGGCTTTGCCAGTCAGGTAGACTGTTGGGCGTGGAGCTCCTTGACCACATCATCATCGGCAGTGACGGCAGTTTTGTCAGCTTGAAAGAACGGGGGCTGATGTAATGAAGAAAGCGATCCTCGCTCTCATAACCGCCGTTACTCAGCTTGTCTTTGAAATTATTGACCATCGCAAACAAAAAGAATAAGAGGTGATAGGCATATGTTATACACTACTCGCGTCTCGCGTCAGAATTTGAATCAATATGCCACACAACCTGACTCCTTCTCCTGGAAGAAGTCCGATAAAACCCGGGAGACACCCGAAAATTATTACGAACCTGCAATTGAGTTACTGGATAAAATCTTAAAGCGCCCTCGTTAAATTCCTTACTATTGCAATGGTTCCCGAAAGGGAACTGTTGCAAATCATACCTCAAGGGGAGAGAAAGCAATGATTAAAAAAGTAGGCAGCTACGGACGGTTCTCTGGAGATAACCAGCGGGAGGAATCTATTGACGCGCAACTGCGGGCTATTGAAGCTTATTGCAAGCAGAAAGGATATGTCATAGTAGAGACTTATATTGACAGAGCCAAATCTGCCACATCAGATAAGCGCCCCGAATTTCAGAGAATGATAGCCGACAGCGGGAATAACAAGTTCGATTATATTATTGTGCACAAGCTAGATCGTTTCAGCAGAAATCGTTATGACAGCGCCTTTTATAAACGAAAATTAAATTTGAACGGAGTAAGACTCCTCAGTGTCACCGAGAACCTGGACGATTCCCCCGAGAGTGGTATCCTGGAATCAGTGATTGAGGGAATGGCTGAGTATTACTCCAGAAACCTTGCCCGTGAAGTAATGAAAGGCATGAAGGAAACGGCATATCAATGTAAGCATACAGGCGGACTTCCTCCTATAGGATACTCTGTTGACCCAGTAACGAAGCGTTATCTTATTAATGAAGAGGAGCGGGGGATTGTAGAGACGACGTTCTCCATGTTTTTGGCTGGACACGGCTACAATCAGATTGTCAGGGAGCTTGCAGAGAAAGGATACCGCTCCCGCTATGGACGGCCTATTAGCAAAGGCAGTCTTCCCGTCATTCTTAACAATGAAAAGTATACTGGAGTATATATCTACAACCTGACAGACAGCAAGGATGCCGCTGGCAAACGAAATAGCAACCGCAAAAAGGAGGATGAAGACGTCATTCGGATTGAGGGTGGTATGCCTGTGATTATATCCAAAGAAGACTTCTGGGCCGCTCAGGAAAAAATAAAAAATAATCAAGGGCGTCCTGGTTCCTATAAGGCAAAAGAAATGTATTTGCTGAGCGGATTGTGCTATTGCGGAGAGTGCCTTAAACAACTCGGCACTTTGTATTCAATGGCCGGAAACGTCAAGTACAGCGGGAGGAATAAGCTCAAGTATGTAACGTATCGCTGCGGCAACAGAGATCGGACCAAGGAATGCAAAAACCCGGAACTAAGAAGAGAATACATTGAAAACTACGTCTTGGCGCAACTCGAGGAGAAAATATTCAACGATCAGGCGATTCCGATTCTCGTAAAGCAGCTAAATGATTTCCAAGCCTCGAAAGATCAAAAGCAAAAAGGCGAGCAAGTACGTTTGACCAAAGCTTTGGATGGGATTACCCGGCAAGTGGAGAACATCATTAAGGCGGTGGCGGACGGCTTTGCGAATTCCGCCCTTCTGGAGAAAATGAATTCTTTGGAGGAACAACGGGAAGAAATAGAGCAGCAACTCTCGAAGATCAAACCTCCTATAAAAGAAAAAGCAGCCATCACAGAGGATACTCTGCGACAACTGCTTTCCCGGTTCAAAGATGAAATTGCTGACCGCAACATACCGGAGATCAAGAAGTTCATCGGCAGTTACGTGAAGAAGGTCGTCATCTACAAAGAACATGTAGATGTCATCTTTAAACTGAATGTTGTGGATTTACAGGATGGAGCCGAGGGGAGTCGAACCCCTGTCCGAAGATAACGGCACATAAGTTTCTACGAGTGTAGTTACAGTTTTGATGTCACCCGAGTATCGCCCCGTAACCGGCTATACGTTGGGTCAGCCTGATTATCTTCTTCTGCTGACCCCAGGCGGAGACCAGACAGCGTATCCCACTACTTGTTAGCCCCTATCCCTGTCACATGGGCGATGCAGGGTAGAAGCACGCACACAGGTTATTAAGCTGCGAAAGCGTAGTTGTTGTTTTGTTTGCCGTTTAATAGGCTTTAGCGTTGATGAAGCGGACGCGTCCCCACTACTCGCTGCTCATGCTCGAACTACCCCCGTCGAATCCAAGAACGGCCCCTCATTAGAAAAGGGCGCTTCGGATTGAGCGGATCTTCCAGCAAGAGAGATCCAGAGCCTCTGTCATAGAGGACTGTCACGAAGCAAAAATCTTACTTACACAGTATAGCACATTTATCAACACTTTAACACGTAGGTTAAAGGAATTGAAGGGTAGATCTGGAACGGCAGGAAGAGCCGGGATACGACTATCTGGCGATCTTTTGTTTCTCGCGCAGCGCACGCTGGATATCGCGTTGAGCGTCTTTTTTGGCGGCGGTATCGCGCTTGTCGTACTGCTTCTTTCCTTTACCCAGGCCGATCAGCAGCTTCGCGTAGCCATTGCGCACATACACCTTCAGCGGCACAATCGAGTAGCCTTCCTGCTTGGACTGTCCGAGCAGCTTGTGAATCTGGACCTTATGCATCAACAGCTTGCGTGTGCGTGTCGGGTCCGAAGGATTGCTGCGGTTGCCCTGTTCAAAAGGGCTGATGTGCATGTTGTGCACATGAATCTCGCCGTTCCGAATGGTGGCAAATGCGTCGCCAATGTTAGCGCGACCATTACGCAGCGACTTGATTTCCGTACCGGTCAGCACCAAGCCGGCTTCATACGTGTCCTCGATGAAATAATCATGGGAAGCTTTTTTGTTCTGGGCGAGCACTTTCCCGTCTGCTTTTTTACCCATGAGAGTCACTCCTTGAATCGGATTTCCCGTTTGAACAGAGTCAAACGTCAGATCTATATTGTATCAAAAGCGGGCGCGGGAACGCAAGGAAGGATGATCCTCCCCGCAATGTGCAGCTTAGACTACGATGGCAAATGCTTTGTTACTCTTTCTCAAAAAAACGCTGCTCCCTTACAAAGGAAACAGCGCGCTTATCACATTCCGCTTATTCTTTCGTTTTTTTCTTCTTTTTGCGGCGGCCGCTGCCTTCAGGCTTGCCGCTCTTGTCGCTCCGCTCAGCGTTGCCCGGAGTCACGGAAGGGCTGATGAAGACGCCGCCCTTCTTCTTCTTTTTGCGGCGGCTCTTGCCTTCGCCGCCGGCTGCTCCCCCGCTGCCGAGATCCTCGCGGCTGCGGAACCGCGTGCTGGCGTCTACGCCGCGCAGCTCGCTGCCCTGCTCTGCTCCGCCGGTGGGGGCGCCATAGCCGCCCTTGCCGGAGCCAAAGCCGAAGCTGATGCCGCGTCCCCCGGCACCGCCTCCGGCCTCACCGCCGCGGCTTCGCCCGCCGCTGCGGTCCCGGTCGCGCGCGCTGCCGCCGCCGCGCTCCACGGCCGCGAAGGCCCGGCGCGCTGCCTCTGCCGGGCCGCCGCCCGCGCGCTTGCCGCGCCCGCCAGCCGGCGCACCGCCGCTGGCCTCTGCCGCTGCGCGCGGCTCTTCCCAGGCGCGTGCCCCCGCGCCGGACTTGCCTTTGCCCGCTGCTGCGCTGCCGGGCTTGCCCTTACCGCCGGCGCGGTTCTTGCCGCCGGCTTTGCCGAACGGCCCCGCGAAGCCGCCGTTACCCCCACGGCCGCCCTTGCCGGGGCGGCCGCCGTAGCTGCGGTGCTCGCCCGCCGCGCGCGGCTTCATGTCGACCAGCTCGAAGTCAATCGTGTGGTCGTCCATGTTGACCTTGGCGACGCGGATCTTCACCTCGTCGCCGATGCGGAACACCTTGGAGGTGCGCTCGCCAATGAGCGCCATATGGGCTTCGTCGAAGTGATAATAATCATCGGTCAGCGCGCTGAGGCGGATCAGGCCTTCGACGGTATTGTCCAGCTCAATGAACATGCCAAAGCTGGTTACACTGCTGACCATGGCGTCGAATTCCTCGCCTACCTTGTCCTGCATGAACTCAGCTTTCTTCAGTTGCTCCGTATCACGCTCAGCCTCAACAGCTACACGCTCACGCTCCGAGGACTGCTGGGCAATGTCAGGCATCCGGGTGGCGAGATATTCATGACGTTTCTCCGTCAGTGCTCCACCGCTCTCCATGACCTCACGCATTACGCGATGAATGACCAGATCAGGGTAACGGCGGATCGGCGAGGTGAAGTGAGAGTAGAATTCCGCTGCCAACCCGAAGTGGCCCGTACTCTCTGCATCATATTTCGCCTGCTTCATGGAGCGCAGCATCATCGTGCTGATTACCGTCTGTTCCTTCGTGCCTTGAATCTGCTCAAGCAAATCCTGCAAGGCACGCGGATGCACCGAGTTGCCCCGGCCCTTGACATGGTAGCCAAAGTTAGCCGCGAAGGCCATGAAGTTCTGCAGCTTCTCCGGGTCCGGATCTTCGTGAATCCGGTACAGGAACGGTACCTTCAGCCAGTGGAAATGCTCCGCCACCGTCTCATTGGCCGCCAGCATAAATTCCTCGATAATCTGCTCTGCCACCGAGCGTTCACGCTTCACGATATCAACTGCTTTGCCGGTCTCATCGACAATGATTTTGCTCTCCTCAAAGTCAAAATCAACCGCCCCGCGCCGCATCCGCGCATCCCGCAGCTTCATAGCAAGCTCTTTCATCAGACGGAAGTCTTCAATCAGAGGGCTGTAGCGTTCCAGCAGCCCGGGATCTTCATCTTCAACGATTTTGCGGACATCGGAGTAGGTCATTCTTTCTTTGGTACGAATCACACTCGTAAAAACATCATGCTTCACGACCTTCATATGCTCGTCGAATTCCATTTCACAGGACATCGTGAGCCGATCTACCTTAGGGTTCAAGCTGCAGATGCCGTTCGAGAGGCGGTGCGGCAGCATCGGGATAACCCGGTCCACCAGATATACGCTGCAGCCCCGGTCATAAGCTTCCTTATCCAGCTCAGAGCCTTCACGCACGTAATAACCAACGTCCGCGATATGAACGCCCAGCTTGTAGTGCCCGTTCTCCAGACGCGCGACATTTACCGCATCATCCAGGTCCTTGGCATCCGCACCGTCAATTGTGACGATATTCAGTCCGCGCAAATCCCGGCGTCCCTGCTGGATGATTTCTTCCTCCGTAATCGAATCCGGCGCCTGCTCCGCTTCACGCATAACCTCAGCCGGAAAAGCCTCCGGCAATTGATGCTTGCGGATCACCGACAGTATGTCCACACCGGGATCATCCTTATGCCCGAGGATCTCGATAATCTCCCCTTCCGCTGCTGCCCGGCCTTCCGGGTAGCTCACAATCCGTACCACAACCTTCTCGCCGTCAACCGCGCCTTTGAAGGACATCTTAGGGATAAAAATATCGCGGTTAATCCGCTTGTCGTCCGGCAGCACAAAGCCGTAAGTCTCCAGGCTTTGGAACACGCCGACTGTCTGCAGCACCCCTCTTTTGACAATTCGTACAACTTCGCCTTCCATACGCCCGCCGGACGAGCTTCTCGACGTTATGCGCACCAGCACAATATCGCCGTTCATTGCCCCCTTCAGATCATTGGCATTAATGTAGATATCGGGATGATCGCGGTCATCAGGTATCAGAAAAGCAAAACCCTTCGCATGTGCCTGCAAGCGCCCTCGCAGCATATCCATCCGCTCCGGCACACCATAACGGCCATTGCGCGTCAATATCATCTTGCCGTCCTGCTCCAGCCCCAGCAGCAGTTCCTCAAAGGCTTTGAACGATTCACTATCCTCTATCGCGAAATGGCTCACCAGTTCATCGTATGTGAGCGGTTTATAAGCGGTCTCCCGCATGAACTCCAGTAATTGCTCTTGTGTTATCAACTTCGTCACCTCGGCCCTCCGCAGCATTTTTCATGCCGCTGGCATGTATGTATGTCTTGTCTTGTACTGCCTGTAATCATTCAAGTAAATTTTACCTCTATATACCACATACCCTAGTATACACGAAATTAATCTCAAGCATCCCTGTTATGATCAAGGACCTCAGGTTATAACAAAAAAGCCCCTGCCCCATTCCATTCAGAATAGAGCAAAGGCTTACTGTAAGCAATTTAGTCAACCAGAACAGCCACTAGAATCGACATAATAAAGAATCCTGCCGCTAGTCCAACCGTTACACGCTGCAGTACGAGCTCCATACCGCGTGCCTTAGTTTTACCAAAGAGATGCTCAGCACCGCCGGAGATGGCACCGGAGAGACCTGCGCTTTTCCCTTTTTGCAGAAGAACGACCGCAATCAGACCGACGGAAAAAATCAGGAGCACTATTTTCAAAAAGATATCCATTCACTTCCACCTCCTACGTCCAAGCATCACTATCTATGCTAAATTAGGTTTCACGTTTCATAAACAGCATTTTTATTTTATCATAGCCCTGGTACGAATACAACCTTCCACCTGGTAGAATAGAGCTTTCTTAAGCCAATATGCAAAAAAAAGCCTGCCGAATCCGGCAGGCCTCATGCAGCTTATCTCAAAAGCAATTATCTTTTGAGGTTGTAGAAGGATTTCAGGCCGTTGTATTGAGCCAGTTCACCCAGTTCGTCTTCGATGCGAAGCAATTGGTTGTATTTGGCGATACGGTCTGTACGGGAAGGAGCACCTGTTTTGATCTGGCCGGCATTGGTTGCCACAGCGATGTCAGCGATGGTGCTGTCTTCGGATTCACCGGAACGGTGGGAGATAACCGCAGTGTAGCCTGCGCGTTTTGCCATTTCGATAGCGTCGAAGGTTTCAGTCAAAGTACCGATTTGGTTAACTTTGATCAGAATGGAGTTAGCAATGCCTTCTTCGATCCCTTTGTTCAAGCGCTCAGTGTTGGTTACGAACAGGTCGTCACCAACGAGTTGGATTTTGTTGCCCAATTTTTCAGTGAGCAGTTTCCAACCTTCCCAGTCGTCTTCGGAGCAGCCATCTTCGATGGTGATGATTGGGTATTTGTCAGCCCAAGAAGTAAGCAGGTCAACGAACTCAGCAGGAGTGAAGGATTTGCCTTCGCCTTCCAGGTGGTATTTGCCGTCTTTGAAGAACTCAGTGGAAGCAACGTCCATACCCAGGAATACGTCAACGCCTGGTTTGTAACCGGCTTTTTCGATAGCTTCCATGATGGAGGACAATGCATCTTCGTTGGAAGTGAAGTTAGGAGCGAATCCGCCTTCGTCGCCAACTGCAGTGTTCAGGCCTTTACCTTTAAGTACGGATTTCAGAGCGTGGAAGATTTCCGCGCCTGTACGCAGAGCTTCTTTGAAGCTAGGTGCGCCAACTGGCAGAACCATGAATTCTTGTACGTCAACGTTGTTGTCGGCATGTGCGCCGCCGTTAACGATGTTCATCATTGGAACTGGAAGTTGTTTCGCGTTGAATCCGCCCAGGTATACATACAAAGGAATATCCAGTGCTGCTGCTGCTGCGCGGGCTACGGCCATCGACACAGCCAGGATTGCGTTAGCGCCGAGTTTGCCTTTGTTGTGAGTTCCGTCCAGCGCGATCATCGCTTTGTCGATACCCAGTTGGTCAAGAGCGTCCATACCGATAACTTCTGGTGCAATAATTTCGTTCACGTTCTCAACAGCCTTCAGAACGCCTTTGCCCAGGTAACGGTTTTTGTCTTCGTCACGAAGCTCTACGGCTTCATGTGCGCCAGTGGAAGCGCCGGAAGGAACGATAGCGCGGCCTTTAGCGCCGGATTCAAGATAAACATCAACCTCTACAGTAGGGTTACCGCGGGAGTCGAGGACTTCGCGAGCGTACACATCAGAAATAATAGTCATGTAAGTTAATCTCCTTTTTAACATTGGTTTTTGTCTTGCAGGTATTGCAGGAGTTCTGCCTATTTGCGGCTGGCAATCATGGATTGTCCGGTCATTTCCGCTGGCTGCGGAAGTCCCATGAGATCTAAGAATGTCGGAGCCACATCGGCAAGAATACCGGATTCGCGCAGTACAACATTTTCAGTCGTTACAATGAAAGGAACCGGGTTGGTGGTATGAGCCGTGAACGGACGTCCATTCTCATCAAACACCATGTCCGCATTGCCGTGGTCGGCAATGATGATTGCAACGCCGCCTTTGGCAACTACTGCATCCACAACCTTGCCCACACATTCATCTGTAACTTCTACGGCCTTGATGGTTGGCTCCAGCATACCGGAGTGTCCTACCATGTCAGGGTTCGCAAAGTTAAGGATAATGGCATCCTGTCTGTCCGCTTCGATTTCCGCTACGCAGGCCGCCGCCACTTCGTATGCGCTCATCTCAGGTTTAAGATCGTAGGTTGCCACTTTTGGCGAGTTGATCAGGATGCGGGTTTCGCCTGGAAGCTCTTCATCGCGTCCGCCGCTGAAGAAGAAGGTTACGTGCGGATACTTTTCGGTTTCCGCGATACGCAGTTGTTTCTTGTTCTGCTGTACAAGCACTTCACCCAGCGTATTGTCCAGGTTCTTCGGTGAATAAGCTACATAACCTTGAACCGTTTCGCTGAAGGTAGTCAGACATACGAAATGCAGGCCCTGCGGGAACAAAGGACCACGGTCGAAGCCGCGGAAATCCGAGTTGGTGAACACTTGCGACAACTGGATAGCACGGTCCGGGCGGAAGTTGAGGAACACGACGGAATCGCCGCTCTCTACTGTCGCTGTCGGTTTGCCTTCGCTGTCCACAATGACGCTAGGCTCAACAAATTCATCATACACGGAATTCTTGTAGGATTCAGTGATCGCTTGCAGCGCATCGGTATATTTCGGGCCTTCACCGTAGACCATAGCGCGGTAAGCCTTCTCTACACGTTCCCAGCGCTTGTCACGGTCCATGGCGAAATAACGGCCGGATACCGTAGCGATCTTGCCTACGCCTACTTCCTCAATCTTGGCGATCAGATCCCGAACGAATTTTTGTCCGCTGTCGGGAGGTACGTCGCGTCCATCCATGAAAGCATGGATATACACTTCATGCAGATCTTCTTTCTTGGCCAGATCAAGCATGGCGAACAGGTGATTGATATGGCTGTGTACCCCTCCGTCGGATACCAGCGCATACAGGTGAAGCTTCTTGCCGGTTGATTTGGCGCTTCTTACAGCAGCAACCAGCGTTTCGTTCTCGAAAAATTCCCCGTCACGAATCGACTTGTCGATACGGGTCAGGTCCTGATATACAATCCGGCCGGCGCCGATGTTAAGGTGACCCACTTCGGAGTTCCCCATCTGGCCTTCCGGCAGACCCACAGCTTCACCGCAAGCGGTAAGCGTAGTGTTCGGATACTGTTTCAGGTAACGGTCATAGTTTGGTTTGTTGGCTTGGGCAACAGCGTTGCCTTCAGTCGTATTGCGCAAACCGAAGCCGTCCATGATGATTAGTGCTAAAGGTTTTGGAGCCGACATCTTACTTCGCCCCCTCAACCAATGAAACGAAGGAAGCAGGCTGCAGGCTCGCACCGCCGACAAGAGCGCCGTCGATGTCGCTTTGACTCATGTACTCCGTTACATTCTCTGGCTTCACGCTGCCGCCGTATTGGATGCGTACAGCTTCAGCAGTCGCTCCATCGTACAGATCTTTTACAAGAGTACGGATGTAGGCGATAACTTCATTGGCATCCTGTGAAGTGGAGGATTTGCCTGTGCCGATAGCCCAGATGGGCTCATACGCAATGACTACACTTGCTGCCTGCTCAGCGCTAAGGCCGGCAAATGCGCCTTCAGTTTGAACCTTGCACACAGCTTTTGTCTGGTCTGCTTCACGCTCTTCGAGCTTTTCGCCAACGCAGACAATTGGAGTGATGCCGTGGCGGAATGCCGCATGCATCTTTTTGTTCACGATTTCGTCCGTTTCGCCAAAGTAAGCACGGCGCTCGGAGTGTCCGATGATAACATAGTCTACACCAAGATCCTTCAGCATTACGCCGCTGATTTCGCCTGTGTAAGCACCGTTATCTTCAAAGTGCAGGTTTTGTGCACCGATTTTGATGCTGGTGCCTTTAACCGCTGCAACCAGGGCAGGCAGATTCGTGAATGGAGCGCAGACAACAGTTTCTACGCCTTCCACCTCTGCTTTGCCTTTAACTTCAGCGATGAAGCTTTCAGCTTCCGGAACGGTTTTGAACATCTTCCAGTTGCCGGCAATAATAGGTGTTCTGCTCATAGTAATGGATTGCCTCCTTCTACTTCTACGTCTTACTTGTCGTTCAGTGCTTCTACGCCGGGAAGCGCCTTGCCTTCCATGAACTCAAGGGATGCGCCGCCGCCAGTGGAGATGTGGTCCATTTGGTCAGCCAGGTGGAATTTTTCTGCCGCAGCCGCGGAATCGCCGCCGCCGATTACAGTGTAGCCTTCAGTTGTTGCACATGCCTGGGCCACTGCAATTGTACCTTCAGCAAAGATGTCAATTTCGAACACGCCCATAGGACCGTTCCAGACAACCAGCTTGGAGTTCTTGATGATGTCGGCATAGATTTCACGAGTTTTAGGACCAATGTCCAGACCTTCCCAACCGGCAGGAATATCAGTTACATCTACAATTTTGGTGTTGGCATCTGCGCCGAACTTGTCAGCGACAACGACGTCAACCGGAAGTACGAAGTTTTTGCCCAGAGCTTTAGCTTTCTCGATGAATCCGAGAGCAGCGTCGATTTTATCGTTGTCTACCAGCGAGTTGCCGATTTCGTAGCCTTGAGCTTTGGTGAATGTATAGGAAAGGCCGCCGCCGATCAGTACATTGTCAGCCAGATTCAAGAGGTTGTCGATAACGTCAATTTTATCTTTAACTTTGGAACCGCCGATGATGGCAGTGAAAGGACGCTCAGGGTTCGACAGCGCTTTGCCCAGTACGGACAATTCTTTCTCCATCAAAAGACCGGATACAGCCGGCAGGAAGTGAGCGATACCTTCTGTCGAAGCATGTGCACGGTGAGCCGCGCCAAATGCGTCGTTGACGAACAGGTCAGCCAGTTCAGCGAACTGTTTAGCCAGTTCAGAATCGTTCTTTTCTTCGCCCGGATAGAAACGGACATTCTCAAGCACAAGCACATCACCGTTGTTCAGTTCAGCAATTTTCGCTTTGACTGCATCGCCGACAGCTTCATCAGCTTTGGCTACCGGCTTGCCGAGCAGCTCGGACAGACGGACAGCAGCACCGGTAAGACGCATGGAATCAACAAATTGACCTTTAGGACGGCCCATATGGCTGGCCAGAATGACCTTTGCACCGTTCTCAATCAGGTATTTAATCGTTGGAAGGGTTTCGCGGATACGGGTATCATCAGTAATCTTGCCGTCTTCCACTGGCACGTTGAAATCGACGCGTACAAATACGCGTTTGCCTGTTACTTCTACATCACGGACACTTTTTTTGTTCATGATTATTTTTCCTCCACACCCAAAATTGGTTCCATCACGAATCCATTTAGAAAGAGCGGAAACAAGGAACTTCTGTTTCCGCTCTATAGATGCCGCTTATATTAATCGGGTCTTACTTAGCAAGCTTAGCGAAGTGTTCCAAAGTGCGAACGAGCTGTGCAGTGTAAGACATTTCGTTGTCGTACCAAGCAACTGTTTTAACCAGTTGTTTGTCGCCAACAGTCATAACTTTAGTCTGCGTAGCATCGAACAGGGAACCGAAAGTCATACCCTTGATGTCGGAAGATACGATTTCATCTTCAGTGTAGCCGTAAGTTTCTGGGTCGGAAGCTGCTTTCATAGCTGCGTTCAGCTCTTCAACAGTAACTTTCTTATCAAGAACAGTAACCAGCTCAGTCAGGGAACCAGTAGCTACAGGCACACGTTGTGCTGCGCCGTCCAGTTTGCCTTTCAGTGCTGGAATTACCAGGCCGATAGCTTTAGCAGCACCAGTAGTGTTAGGAACGATGTTCTCAGCAGCAGCGCGGGCGCGTCTGAAGTCGCCTTTAGCATGTGGAGCATCAAGTGTGTTCTGGTCGCCAGTGTAAGCGTGGATAGTAGTCATCAGGCCTTCAACGATTCCGAACTTGTCGTTCAGAACTTTTGCCATTGGAGCCAGGCAGTTAGTTGTGCAAGATGCGCCGGAGATTACAGTTTCAGTACCATCCAGAATATCATGGTTAACGTTGTATACAACAGTCTTCATGTCGCCAGTAGCTGGAGCGGAGATTACTACTTTTTTAGCTCCGCCTTTAAGGTGCTTCTCAGCAGCTTCTTTAGTTGTGAAGAAGCCTGTGCATTCCAGAACGATGTCAACGCCGAGCTCGCCCCAAGGAAGTTCTTCAGGGTTGCGGTTCGCCAGAACCTTAACGTCTTTGCCGTTCACTTTGAAGAAGCCGTCATGTACTTCAACGTCTCCTTGGAATTTACCTTGAGTTGTATCATATTTAAGCAAATGAGCAAGCATCTTAGCATCAGTCAAGTCGTTGATTGCTACCACTTCGATACCTTCTACATTTTGAATACGGCGGAATGCAAGGCGTCCAATACGTCCAAAACCGTTAATACCAACTTTTACACTCATTGAATAGTTCCTCCTAGATTTCATTTTATTTATTCAAGACAAGCCGTGAAGCTCGTCAAGACAACAATGTTAAGTATAATGCAAAATAGCTTCGCATGCCTCCCATATTTCGGGAATTACCCCACCGGCTGCATTTGTTTGTCGATTTCTTTGCCGATTTCAGTAGCAGCAGCCTCATCTGTAACGAGAATATCCTCTTGCCCGAACCGAAGCATCGCATGTATTGCCTTAGCCTTGCGTTTGCCGCCAGCTATGCCTACTACAACTTCTGTACGGATGATATCCTCCAGGCGCAGTCCCATCGTCAGCATGGTGTGGACAACCTGGCCATCTTCATTGAAATAATAGCCGAACGATTCGGCAACTGCTCCCTCGCCCTGAATTTCCGAGACGGTAGCCTCATCCAGCTTGCGGCGGCGGGTCATTTCAATGGCATCGCCAATTCCATGCACAATAATACGCGATCTGCGGATGATTTGCACGATCTCTCCAATATTTGCGTCGAGTGCCAGCGACTGATAAGCATCTTCGCTAAGCAGATCGGGCACATGCAGCAGACGGTAATTGGCTCCAATCCGCTTGGCCATCGTTGAAGCGATGGTATTAGCCTGAATCTCCATGCTCTCACCCAGCCCTCCGCGCGCCGGTACAAACCAAGCGTTCTTATAGGAAAGGGATACTGGGGTCGGCAACTGATCGGCCATCTCAGCCAGTGTTGAACCGCCAGTGACGGCAATGGTATCATCGCAATGGAGCACACCGAGCAATGCCTTGGCTCCTGCACGCCCCAGCTCACGCTTCGTGAACGGTGACGTTTCGCAATCTCCAGGTACAACAATCACTTTGTTCAGACCATACGTTGTACGAATTTTCTCCTCCAGATCATCCAGACCGAACAGGCTCTTGGCGATCGGCTCCAGCAAGTCAAGCAGTCTGCGCCCGGCATCGCTTATGCGCATACCTACGCTCTCGATCTCAATGAGCCCTTGCGATTTCAGAAGATCCGTCTCTGCGCGGAGCACCCGCTCCGTCATATCAAGCGAAGCCGCAAGTGTTCTACGCCCAATAATGTCGGACAGCATGATCTGATGTAGAATCGTGTAACGTCTCTTAAGGGTATCCATGAGATCAGGCAAAAGCTGCTTTTGGATTTCTAATAAATTACGCATGCCTTCACTCCTGCAACTTTGTCTTTCTCTTATTCCCTTGTTCATGGTCTCAAAACGTCCCGGGTTAACTTTTTAAGTCCCACCCATATTCTACCCAAAACTCACGCGGAGTGCAAGTCTTCGCAGAGTATAATTCTCAACCTCTTTTCATCTTATACATCTCACGGGCTATGGAAGGTCATTAAAACCAGGCCGATGAAGAAGTTTTGAGAGCGCTGTGATTTTCCGTTGCATTTAAACAATAAATATATTATAATAATTTCTGTTGCGCCCGTGGTCCAATGGATATGACGTAGGCCTCCGAAGCCTGAGATCCAAGTTCGATTCTTGGCGGGCGCGCCATTCTTATAGTAATTAACCAAAGAGCCGCTTGCCGGCTCTTTTTTTATAAACTAAGTTTGACTTTCTTTGACTTTTTGTTTGAATTTGTTTATCATGTGGTTAATACGGTAACAGTAAAAAATGAACACATTCGAAGAACCAATTCAAGGAGGTTGTCCACGTGAGTTATATTCCTATGGTAGTAGAACAGAGCAACCGCGGTGAGCGCGCTTATGACATCTATTCCCGCCTGCTGAAGGACCGCATCATTTTCCTCGGAACGGAGGTTAATGACGTGGTAGCCAATTCCATCATCGCACAAATGCTGTTCCTGGCTGCCGAAGACCCGGAAAAGGATATTCACCTGTATGTAAACAGTCCTGGCGGTTCAATTACAGCCGGAATGGCTATATTTGATACAATGCAATACATTAAACCGGATGTTTCCACCATCTGTGTGGGCATGGCCGCTTCCATGGGAGCGTTCCTGCTGAACGCCGGTGCCAAAGGCAAACGTTTTGCGCTGCCAAACAGCGAAATTATGATTCACCAGCCGCTGGGCGGTGCTCAAGGACAGGCAACGGACATCGAAATCCGTGCCCGCCGCATCCTTAAGCTGCGCGACAAGCTGAACCACATTCTGGCTGACCGTACAGGGCAACCGCTGGAGAAGATCGAGAAGGACACAGACCGCGACTACTTCATGAGCGCCACCGAAGCGGCTGAATACGGTCTTGTTGATAAAGTGATCGAGAAGACACTTCCTGCAGGCGTGTAATCGGGACAGACATAATCGGATAGGAGGCTATCCATTAGTTGGATAGCCGACCTTCCACACCACCGTACGTACCGTTCGGTATACGGCGGTTCAACCGCTTGAGTGCAATTGACGTAAACGCTCGTACTGGGCAGGGAAGTCATAATACCCTGCCTGTGCGAGCCTTTCATTTGTTACAGAGCGACTCAGTACTGCGCTTCCTGCTATTCGCCAGTAGCCCAGACGTGTATTTCCCCATTGGTACGCTTGCCACTCCGGTATCCCCAGCTTTCGCAGGTTCTGCACCTTCGTTCTTGGCTTCTTCCACTGTTTCCAGATGTACATCCGTATCCGCCTTCGCAGCCATTCATTCCAGCTTTGCACGTTTCGCTTCATGTCCGCTACGTAGAAATAGCCGATCCAACCGCGAATGTAGGCCTTCACGTTCTCCATGACCTGCCGCGCATTCCTGCCCTGGTTTCGGCTCGTTAGCTCTTTCAGCTTCTTCTTTGCCTTGGCGAGCGATTGACGGTGTACGCGAATGTATACGCCGTTTCCATTCTTTCCGAGCGCAAAGCCGAGAAATTTGAAATGCTTTTGTGCCACAGCGCTGACCACCTTGCTCTTCTGCGCATTCATCTGGAGCTTTAGCCGGTTTTCCAGAACTCTCCGGCTGGATTCCAAAAGCCGCATCGCCGCCCGTTTGCTCTTCGCAAGCAGCACGATGTCATCCGCATAGCGGATGACCTTCACGCCTCGTCTTTCCATCTCCTGGTCGAATTCGTTCAGATAGATGTTCGCGAGTAGGGGCGACAGCGGCCCGCCCTGAGGCGAGCCTTCTTTCGTTTCGCGGCGTACTCCGTTTTCCATGACTCCGCTTTTCAGGTACTTTTTAATCAGCTCCGTTACGCGTTTATCTTGGATTTGTTTACGCAGGAGATTCATCAGCAGCTCATGGTTCAACGTGTCGAAATATTTCGAGAGGTCGATTTCTACGGCTTGGCCATATCCCTGCTCCACATCAGCTTTTACTTTGCGGATGGCTTGCTGCGCGCTCCTCCCTGGGCGGTAGCCGTAGCTTCCCTCTGAGAAGAGCGGTTCAAATAGCGGTTGCAGTTGCTGGGCAATCGCTTGCTGGATGATTCGGTCTACCACCGTGGGAATACCGAGTTTTCGGACTCCACTTCCATCTGGTTTGGGGATTTCCTTGCGTCGCACCGGGCTTGGTTTGTACCTTCCATCCCGGATGCTTTGCAAAAACTCGTCTCTGTTTTCACGCAGCCAAGGCAGCGCTTCCTCCACGGTCATCCCGTCGATTCCCGGTGCTCCGTGGTTGCGTTTGACCTGCTTGTAGGCGCGGTTCAGGTTGTCCCTGTCCAGTATCGCTTCCATCAGGTCGTTTGCACCGTCCCTTTCTCTACGTTCCCGAATGTCGGCACTCCGCGCTCCCGCATACTCTTCGCGCTCCACGCTATCCCTTTGCGGGCAGCCCTCTCGGTATTCTGCTTTCATTGCGCCGATTCTCCTTTCCGTATGTACTCAAGACTTACGATTGTTCAGCCCTTCCCGAAAAAAAAATTCCCGGTGTAGAGTCGAAGGAGGTCGGCTTGCGCCTTCCTCCGTCCGCTCGATCAAACGGATCGTGCAGTTTTCCCGCAATCCGCTTTCCTTCATGTCACCCTTTGGGTGCAGTTCGTAGGTTCAAATCCGGGATTAATGACAAGAGATTTACCAATCTGTACTTGGAGTAGAGAATGGATTCCGGCAGTCTTTTCCACCCCGCGTTGCGCCAGCGTTTGAACCGATGACTCCATATCCGCCTTATGATCCAGCGTTGGAGTCGGTTGAAAAGCTTTCTCACGTGGGCTTTCCGGAAATAATTGCCCCACCCTCGTATGACGGGGTTTATGGAGTCGATGAGTTCAAAAACGGTTATCGGGATGCGTCTATGCGTTCGAGCTCGAATGGTGTCCATGAACGATTGGATGGACTTGTCTTTGGGGTAGGCGTAGATATTCATCTTCGATTGCTTCTTTACCTTTTCCCGTTGCAGCGACAAGCCTTTTCCCCGTTTGAGCTTGTAGCCCAGAAACTCGAATCCCCACTTGATGTGGGTGATCTTTGTTTTATCCGGGTGAAGGGTCAGCCCGAGCGATTCCAGAATGATTCTTGCGTCCCGGAGCGCCCGCGCAGCTTCCGCTTGCGTCTTGCAGAGCACCACCCAATCGTCAGCGAAGCGCGTCAGTCGGTACCCTCTGTCCGTCATTTCATGGTCGAACCGATTCAGGTAAATGTTACTAAACAGCGGACTCACTACACTACCTTGCGGCGTGCCGCTCGGTGTCGCGTATTTCTTCCCACCTTCCATGTACCCGGCTTCGAGCATTTGTCTGACCAATTTGAGAATTCTACCATCGCTTACTTGCTCCGCAATCCTGTCGACCAGCGGTTCGTGATGAACCGTCCCAAAGAAATCCCGCAGGTCTGCGTCCACAATCCATTCGCACCCGTCCATCATCTCGCGGTAAATCTTCCGCATCGCTTGGTGCGTTGACCTACCCGGACGGTATCCGAAACTGCATTCACTGAACAAGGGTTCAAAGATAGGTTCCAGCCTGTTTTTCAGCGCTTGCTGGCAGACTCTGTCCCTTATCGCCGGGATGCCGAGCGGACGCTTCTCGTTTGGCTTCCCCTTCTTGGAAATGTGAATTCGTTTGACCGGCATCGGTCGGTACATCCCTTGCTTCAGTTCTTCGTGCAGTTGTTCTAGCTCCGCCTCGGCTACGGCTTGGAAGGCCGGGATGGTGACCTTGTCAGTTCCACCACTGCCTCCGTTTGCCCTCACTGTTTCCCATGCCATTTCCAGATTTGTTCGGTGATACACCTTGTCGATTAATGAATGAACCTTTCGTCCTGTGCCTTCTGCTTTCATACGCTTCGTATCCTCCGCCTGCAAGTTTTGGGTCTTTCACTTAGGGAATATTCCTCCCTTGCCGCTTACTCGCGAAACTCATGCCAGTTCCGGTCTCCATAAAGCGAGCCGCCTTCCCCTTCTAATTCACCTTTTGAGTGAACAGAAGCCAGTCACACCAAGGTGACTGATCCGGACGTTTCTGTTGTTCGTCCGTTCTTAAGTAGTACGCGGCTCTCCGACTTCTCGCCGTGCGTCCGGTGTACATTTCGGGGTTTCCTTATAGTACCCGTTACCGAAACTGCCGCGCATTCTCTGAAGCGGCGGGCGCGGCGCGACCGCTTCGACTTTGTTTAACCACTCGTCCTGCAAGTGCATTCGTTTCAGACACGACGAGATCTCCGTGGGTCACATCGTCATCTTCAGTACCATGCCGCCCGCACACACCTTGGTGCGATGGGTGGACTAGAACGCCTTCGTCTCCATAGTGCAGACTCGACCTTGCCCCATCTTTGGCCGACCGGTTCGCGAGTTCGGGTAGCCCCGTTTCACTACGGCCTGGTACTTCTCCTCAAGCCCTTCAGACTCTGCCTCGCGGCAGACGCCCTGCCCTCCGGTAAAAAAAAAATTACCGGCCCCCGAGGCGTTACCCCCGAGTTTGGATATGAGCCCCCTAGTCCGGTGCTCAGCGGGACTTTAACCCACCTGATGATCGTGCTGCCACGCACGCACTATGGCCTCTGCTGACTTCTCACAGCAAGCTTTACTCCGTCTTTCGAAGGGTCTACTTGACGTCTGTGAGATCTCCCCGGGTAAGAGCGATAACCTTCCCCTCATCTATCTGCCACATCTACATCATGGGATTCGGGCAGTATTGGACTTCGCTTTGTTAGGCAAGCTCGTCCGTCCCACCATGCCTTGTATGTGATTTCTGTTCGTCAGACCGAGGGTTTGCCTCCGGCTTCCTTCAGATTCCGCCTCGCGGCGGACACCCTTGCCTTCAGCTAACAGTTCCTACTGCCAAGCCTGTAGTGGACTCTCACCACCGAGTTATCGCCCATGCCGGGCGCACCAATAAAAAAAGAGGAGGCTTCAGACCCTAACGGGTTCGAAGCCTCCTCTTTTTTGGCGTAACAGCAGCAGAGTTGATTACCTAAGCCTTCCGTAACCCAGAGCATCCAGCTTCCCGGCGATAACACGGTAGCCTTTTCCGTTAGGATGCAGATGATCTAGTGACAGCAGTCCCCGCTCGTTGCCGGCAAACTCATAGTAAATAGAAGCAAAGCCGCATACACTGCTGCTGTATCCTGCAGCATAGCGGTTGAAGTGCCGCACCCAGTCCGTAGCCTCCATTAGCTGGGGATAAGGGTTATATAACCCAACGACCCGAATGATATAAGGGTTAGGACTTCTTGCCTTCAACTGCCAAAGTAAGCCCATAATATCGCTGAAATTTCTTTTACATTCGCGAAGGGCCCTTTGCAGGACAGGAGACAGATTGCCCGGGCGAAGCGCTGTTGATTTGGCTGCCTTAATTAAATCGTTGCCACCGATGGACAAGGTGATAATATCAGCATTCCGGATATTCTGACGAAATATGGAATCACTACGCAGCCGCCCCTCCATCCCCTCTGTTGTCAGACCATTGATACCTAAATTCACCGCACTGATTGGCACATGCAGCCGCCCCTCCGCCAACCTCCGGTAGACTGGAACGAATCCGTTGCCCGGAAGCGCCCCGAACCCGGTAGTCAAAGAGTCGCCGATTGCTGTGTACTGATAGCTCATAACTCTCCCTCCCCGCATATAAGCTAGTTCCTTCTTTAGCTTATGAATGACGGAGCGGTCAGGCAACGGAGAGGTGTCCATACAGGGCACTCGCAGAGAGTACCTATTTCAGCGCGGCAAACGGGCTGCTTCCATCCGGCAGCAGTTCTTTGAAGGTGAATTCATAAGTGGGAAACCCGGTAACGTAGGTAGTATATTCGTAGAGCTGAAAGAAAACTACCAATTTTCCATCCTTCACATAAAAGTTCTTCTCGGTGTTAAGTCCGGTGAACCCGCCGAGATAGCCGCCCTCTGCCTTAATCAGCTTGGACAGCTTAGCGTTGAGCTCTTTTTTATAATTAGGGTTCGCCTTCAGCAGATCACCAATCAGGAGGCGTTTCCCGTCCTTCAGAGAGAAAGTAAGAGCATTGCGGTCAGTTGACCCGTGAGCACCGCCAAGATAGCTGTACTGGTCCGTGATCAGACTGAGGATGCCATCTTGGTTGTAGGTAATCACATACCCTCCGTCGAACTCATACGGGCGGTCATTCTCTATTTTATCTGCAATTTCTTTTTCAGCATCGGCTGCGAACTGGGTAAAGATCTGTTTGATTGTGTTATTGATCTTCTGCTGCGCCTCTTCATTCGCCAGCCCGCTAATCTGCGGGTAATTCAGCTTGATCGGAGCGTCCTTCCGGTCATTGATAATACTCTCCGTCTTGATGGTAATTGCATTCTGAGGTTTGCTTACGACATTCAGCCGGCCAGTGGCCGCACTCCAGTCCCCCTTATATCCCAGGAAATCGCTGAGCAGATCAAACGGCACAAAAAGCCGGTTATTGATGCTCTTCGCCGCATACTCGCTCATATAGAAATCATTGACCGAGATGGAAATTTCATAATCGTATACCGAAAGCTTAACCTGAGTCGTTCCTTTGCCAATTGTATAGGTCTTCTCGGCCTTATCATAGGTCAGCGGCATGCCCAGAGCATCACGCATAAAAGTTACCGGAACCCATACTTTGCCTTCGCGGACAATGCCGGTCTGCTGGGCGATTTTCCCGTTCACCTTCAATACAACCTGAGAATTTGCAGTTTTTGATTGAGCTGTGGATGCTGCAGCCTGACTTGTTTCTGCCGGCAACAGCCCTCCGCTTAGCAGAATACCTGCCGCCAAAATGCCTGCCCCCCATTTACGCGCCTGTTGCTTCGATATGTAATTCATAATTATTCCCCTTCCATTGGATTCACTCTTACTATTATAGAGAAATCCGGAACTGCGGTCGTTACAATGCACTTTACAGTTTCTTAAGCTTTTTGGATGATTCTCGGGCTCCTTATTACATTTCTTTAAACATAATGAGAGATTTCACTCCGCAAAAAAGAGAGACACTCCCTCCGCCGCGTACAGCAGGAGAAGCGCCTCTCAAGCTCTGTTGCCTATTTCAGTTCATACACCACGCTGAGCTGTGTCGATACTTTGACTTCTCCCGGTTCAACAGAGGTGCCGCCAGCGGCATCTGCTGCGACTTTGGACATGGCTGCATTCTCCATGTAGACCACCGGGTTATTACCGTCATCATTCTGTGTAACCGTGACTACCTGGCCCAGGCTGCGTTTGGCTGCTTTGGCAATAGCCGCTGCCTTTACATCGGCATTAGCCATCGCTTTCTCGATGACCTGTGTTTCAAATGCCGAAGGATCTTCAATGGCAAATTGAGCATTGCCAATGTTGTTCGCTCCCGCGGCGGACGCGGCATCCAGCAATGCGCCAACCTTAGTCAGGTCGCGGTAGGTTACCTGCAGCGTATGATGGGCATTGTACCCTTTAACCTGCTGGCCGTCTTTTTCACTGTAGCTGTAGTTCGGCTGTACGCTAAACTGGGTGCTCTGAATGTCCTTATCGGCAATGCCCCATGTGCCTTTCAGCAGCGCGGTAATCTTCGCAATCTTGGCTCCGTTCGTTTTCTGCGCCTCTTCTGCTGTAGCAGCCGAGGTAGTGACACCGATGGACAGATAAACAACGTCCGGCTTAATCGCGAGTTCTCCTTTGCCTGTTACACTTACGATATTTCTCTGCACATCCTCGGCGTAAGCCTTCTCAGGAGCTTGAAACGCTCCACTGAGTGCAGAACCTCCAATCATCAAGCTTCCCGCCAGCAGCACTGTTCCAAGTGTTTTACCCCATGCTTTCACGTTTGCCATCCCCTTTCATTGTTCATTAAGTGTTGGTATCCACTAGACGGAGCAGCTTGGCAAAAGTTGCATACCTTTTAAAAAAAGAAATCAAAAAAAGCCCGCGGGGGGCTTTTTGTCATACATAAATGTAAGTAAGGCCTTGCAACAATTACTGGTTCTCAAGCTCTTCTTTGCTGACGAGACTAGTCAAAGCGGTTACAGCTTGATCCGCATCGGCGCCGTCCGCGCTAATATAAATCTCCGTGCCGGAACTGATCGCCAGGCTCATAATACCCATGATGCTTTTAGCGTTCACTTTTTTATCGTCTTTTTCCACGAAAATCTCCGACGAAAATTTGTTAGCTTCCTGCACGAACAATGCTGCCGGCCGAGCGTGAAGCCCCGTCTTCAACCGTACAACTACCGGGTGCTTTGTCATGAAACGCTTACCCCCTATTTAAGATCTGCCCAAATATTTCACATTAATTTTATAATATTATATCATTATAACCTCAACCGCACTAGAAAAAAAATAATCAGCCGCCCCGAACCTTGTCCGCCATCTCATCAATTTTGCGTAAACGGTGATTAACCCCTGATTTACTGACCGTACCCTTCAGCATCTCGCCGACTTCCTTAAGGTTAATATCGGGGTGTGCCAATCTGATCTCGGCAACCTCGCGCAGCTTATCCGGCAAGCTTTCAAGACCCACCTCACGCTGCAGCAGCTTGATGTTCTCGATCTGCCGCACCGCCGCACTTATGGTCTTGTTGAGGTTGGCTGTCTCGCAATTGACAATCCGGTTCACGGAATTGCGCATATCGCGCATAATCCGCACATCCTCGAACTTGAACAACGCTTGATGCGCACCGATCAGACTCAGGAACTCGATAATCTTCTCGCCTTCCTTGATGTAGAGGATGAAGCCTTTCTTACGCTCGATGCAGCGGGCATTCAGGTGAAATTCACCAGCCAGATCCACCAGCGCTTTGCAATGCTCCTCATACATCGAAGCGATCTCCAGATGGTACGAAGATCCTTCGGGATTGTTAACTGATCCACCGGCCATGAATGCCCCCCGCAGGTACGCGCGTTTGCAGCAGTTTTTGCCGACAATTTCGGGATCAATCCCATCCGTGAAGATGAAGCCCTCGGAGACAATCCGCAGATCCTTCAGAATTTCCTGAACGTGGCTTGGGATACGTACAATATAGACGTTATTCTTCTTCAAACGCATTTTTTTACGCACGAGCAGCTCGATATGGACCTGGTAATATTTCTTAAGCAAAGAATATACCCGCCTTGCAATCGCGGCGTTCTCTGTCGAAATGTCGAGAACTACCTTTTTGCTGGAAAGCTGCACCGAGCCGTTCATCCGAATTAGCGCGGACATCTCTGCTTTCTCGCAGCAAGGCTGGCTCTCCACCATCGTCAGCTCTTTTTTGGTAAGGGCCGCAAAAGACAAGGAACTCACCTCTTTCATGTTCTTACAAGCAGAAACGGCTTAGCCGCCCTTAGAATAGCCTTATCTGGAAATCCAATTCTGTACAAGCTGGTAAATGTGATGACTGAGCTTATCTGTATCATGCCTCAGATAGGTCTTGAATAATACCAGCTTGTCGGCAATAACCTTATAGCCGTTGCCGTCTACGGCATCACGGTCAAGCTGCACCGGACGGGCACCCTTCTCCGCATACTTCACCTGGACCTGCTCGGGAATTTCACCGTCATTCACGATCACGTAATCAAATAGATGCAATCCGATGTGATCGTATACCGCCTGAAGGTGGTCACTGACCGTATAGTTGTCTGTCTCACCGGGCTGGGTCATCACATTGCAGACAAAAATTTTGATGGCATTCGAAGCCACAACCGCCTCAGCAAGCTTCGGCACCAGCAGGTTCGGCAGAATACTGGTGTACAGACTGCCCGGACCGCACAGGATAGCATCGGCGTTGCGGATAGCTTCCAGAGCCTCCGGCAGCGGTTCCACATCGGCGGGCTCCAGGAAGACGCGTTTGATAACACCGCCAGCTTCCGGAATTTTGGACTCACCGGTAATAATGGTGCCGTCCGACATCTCGGCATGCAGCACCACAGCGTCACCGGCCGCAGGCAGCACACGGCCGCGCACGGCGAATAACCGGCTCAGCTCCCGGACCGCAGTGACAAAATCACCGGAGATATCCGTAAGCGCCGCCAGAATTAAATTGCCGAGGCTGTGCCCGGCCAAGCCTTCACCGCTGCTGAAGCGGTATCTCATGATCTGGGCCATAAGCGGTTCTACATCAGCCATCGCAGTCAGTACATTGCGGATATCGCCGGGGGGCGGCATTTGCAGCTCACTGCGCAGAATTCCGGAGCTGCCCCCGTCATCGGCCACAGTGACTATCGCTGTAATATCAAGCGGCTTTTCCTTCAAACCGCGAAGCATAACAGACAACCCCGTACCCCCGCCCATAACGACGATACGCGGGCGCTGTCCTTGTTCTTCAGCCACTATTGATCCCTTCTCTCTTAATGCCGATCACGCTCGGAATCCCGGTGGCTGACCGCTACCGATTCCGTCTCGCTAACCCCCAGCATTTTGCCCAGATATTCAGCGATGGCCACTGAGCGGTGTTTGCCGCCCGTACAGCCGATGCCGATAATGATCTGCGATTTGCCTTCCTTCCGGTATTGCGGAATCAGGAAATGAAGCATATCCAGCAGCTTGGTCAGAAATGTCTGCGTCTCAGGCCACTTCATTACATAATCATAGACTTCGTTGTCCTGGCCCGTCTTTGGCCGTAAATGATCCACATAGTGGGGATTCGGCAAGAAGCGGACATCAAATACGAGGTCTGCATCTATCGGAATGCCATATTTGAAGCCGAACGAAGTTATATTGACGGAGAGCGTGCTTTTCCCTAAGTGGGAAAAGCGCGATACAATCTTCTCCTTCAGTTGTGCCGGCTTCATGCTGCTGGTGTCCAGACACAAGGTAGCCGAATTCTTCAGCTCCTCCAGCATCTGGCGCTCCAGGCGGATGCCGTCCAGCGGCATGCCTTGCGGCGCCAGCGGATGATGCCGCCGGCTCTCCTTGTAACGCTGTACAAGCACGGAATCCGTCGCATCCAGGAACAGAATTTCGAAACCGATTGTAGACTCGTCTTTGATATAGGCTAGCGATTCTGACAAAGCTGTGAAAAACTCCCGGCCGCGCAAATCAATAACGAGCGCCACTTTGGCGATTTTGCCTTTCGACTGCTCGATCAGCTCAGCGAATTTGGGAATCAGCACCGGCGGCAAATTATCGACACAGAAAAATCCAAGATCCTCCAGGCTCTGCACAGCAATCGTCTTGCCTGCACCCGACATGCCGGTAATAATAATCAGGGTGGCACCACCGGTCGGTAATTGTTCCAGTTCGGTCATCGAAGCGCCCCCTCCCTATCAATAGTATATGAATAATTCCCGCTTCTTAAGAACGCAGCAAAAGACCTGCCGCACCAATAATACCCGCATCATTTCCAAGCTCGGCAGGCACAATGGTCACGCCGGTCTGCAGCGGGGCAGGCGTCAGCTTGGCGAATACCCGGCGAACCTCGTCAAACAGAATATCACCGGCTTTGGAGACCCCGCCGCCAACAATAAACACCTCAGGGTTAAGCACGGCTGCCACGGCTGCCATGGATTTGCCCAGATAGAACGCAGCACGGTTCACGATACGCAAGGCCACTTCGTCACCGGCTTTGGCGGCATCAAAAACCTCTTTGGCGGCAATTTTTTCAACCAGGGAGAGAGACGTACGGTCGCCGCGCGCTACAGCATCATTAGCCATACGAATGATGCCTGTAGCCGAGGAAACGGTTTCCAAGCAACCCATATTGCCGCAGCCGCACTGGATGGCTTCCAGATCAGGCACTACAGAAATATGACCCAGTTCACCGGCTAGACCGGCAAACCCTTGATACACCTTGCCGTTAACAATTATACCGCCGCCGACACCAGTGCCCAGTGTGTAGCATACACAATTCTCTACACCGCGTCCCGCACCGCTCCAAGCCTCGCCCAGCGCAGCCACATTAGCATCATTGTCTATTTTGACCGGCTTGTTCAAACGATCCTCCAGAATGGAACGGATCGGCACATCTCTGAAACCAATGTTAGGCGCAAGGACGATGATTCCTTCACGGATATTCGTAAACCCGGCCAGGCCCGCTCCTACACCCGCAAGCTGATCCCAAGAATACGGGGAGTCTTCCACAATCTGACGCACATACTTTTCGATATTATCGATGACGGCATCGACGCCATCCGCAGTCCCCGTAGGCCCCTCATAGGTATGAAGCAGGTTCCCCTCGGCATTGCAGATTCCAACCTTAATCGTGGTTCCACCTAAATCCACGCCAACGTAGATACTTTCAGACATGTAACAAGCCACCTTTTTCTATGCTAAAATAGTTATTCCTACGTACCCACTATAATAGAAGGCTTCTCCGCGGTCAAGGAAAGGCGATACACCCGGCTATATGAATACAGGGGCATCTTTTACAATAGCAGGAACCTTCTTGAATTCGCCAAAAAGCCCCCTCGCGTGTCAGGCAAGGAGGCCGGGTGCGGCAGAGCTTATGATTCTTGCTGTTACTCCGATAAAATCCGTTTTTGCCCCTCCAGCGCGCGGATCGGAGCAATATTCTGAGTGAATTCGAGCGTCCCCATATAACCTCCAGATTCATCACGGACCGCAAAGTAACGAATATAGATAAATTTATCCTTAATATTAATCCAAAAATCCTCGGCGTCCTTGCGGCCTGCCTTGAAATCCTCCAGCAGCTTTTCTACCACATGCACACTTTGCGGCGGATGGCAGTTCTGCACTGTGCGTCCAATCACGGCTTTGGTGCGGGCGAAGATCCGTTCTTTCCCGTGGGAGAAGTAGCGGACTACATCATTTTCATCAATAAACGTCAGGTCTACCGGCAGATGGTTCAGCACCGTTTCAAGCTGCTGCAGCGACAACATACCTGTCTCGAAACGGATAAAGCCCTGCGGCGAAACTCCCGCCTCTTCCGGCCGTTCTACAGCTCCTTCCGGCTCAGCCGCACGCTCGGGAATCCATTCCTGCTCCGGCGCAGCCAGGCAAAAACCGATTTCATCACTCTCGCGGGCGATTTTGAGCCATTCGTCTTCTGTCAGCTTCTCAAGGGCCATCGGCAGCAGAATATTTTCTTCCTTAAATATCATCTCATTGACTTCCCGAATAATGTTCGCCAGCATTGCGCCGATCTCCTCAGGTTGACCGTTATACGGGCTGAGCGCCGCCTTGGCTGCTTTGATCATATTCCGGATGCCGTCATCCACGCCCCACATAACCTTCGTCGGACCGTAGATGCCGTATCTCTCAAGATAAGGAAACAGCAGATTCTCCTTGCGGCTATAGTGCTTGTCGAGATCAAGCAGCAGGCTCAAATCCTCCAGCAGCTTGAAGATGATTTCTTCACTGGCCTTCTTCTGAAATTTGCCGGCATGCAGCTCCAGACGGAAGTTGACCAGCCGTTCGATCTCGCGGTTCTCCAGCTTGAAGGTATGCACCGGATGGCCAGGCTGCTCTTCAGGTTTGCTGGGACGGTGAATTTCCTCGATGGAGCCCTTGAAAATAGCCGTGTGCACAGAGCACAGACGCTGTACCTCCGATACGGGGATTCCCTCCTCCGTCATCAGCGAATGTTCCATCGCAGAAATTTCCGCTACCGTGACGTCGCCGACTGCCTCGGCGAAGCGCGCTTTGACCTCCTCCACACTTTTCCCGGCGTGCAGCTCCTTAATGATCTCCTTAAGCATGGTCTGGCGGCGTGTCTGCTCAGGAATATTCGCTTCACGATTGTTAATGAGTTCGCTCATTGTTCTCTCTCCTTTTCAACTTTGGAATTAAGCTGCACTCTATTCAAGGAACTCGAAGCCGTGGCGCCAAAAAGCCTGCCGGACGGTTTCAAGATCCATTCTCTTTAATTTGACTCCTTTGGATAGGGTCATGAACCTGCCTGCCGTCTGCAGCATTCCCGGCTTCGTAATATCGTGGAAACCCAGCTCCACCATAATGTCTATGACCTCCGGATGCCGGTTCACCAGCTCGAATACGGATTCCTCCAGGCTCAGCTTTTTGCTCATGTGCCCTCCTTCAGCTTTGCAGCCCACTAATTGATAATCTTTCTCAGCAACAGCTTAGCACAGGGTATACAGGCCAATAGTGATTGTAATCACTAAGTTAAAAAAAGAGCTGGACCCAAGTAGAAACGGCTACGCCGTCCATATAAGGATAAAGTTTGGGTGAAACTTATACTTTTTTATATTTATAAAAAAAGCTGCCTCCATCCGCCTTTTACGGCTCATGGGAGACAGCTTGTGCAATACTAGAAGCTTAACTTTATTTCATGGAATTTCGAATACCGTGCGAAATGCGCATACTGCAAAATTGAGGACCGCACATGGAACAAAAATGCGCAAGCTTAGCCCCTTCCGCAGGCAGAGTCTCATCATGATATTCCAGTGCCCGCTCCGGGTCCAGCGACAGATGGAACTGGTCACGCCAGCGGAACTCGAACCGCGCCTTGGACAGCGCGTTGTCCCGTTCTTGCGCCCCTGGGTGCCCTTTGGCCAGGTCGGCGGCATGTGCTGCGATTTTGTAGGTAATGACACCCTCGCGCACATCATTCTTGCTCGGCAGTCCCAAGTGCTCCTTGGGCGTAACGTAGCAGAGCATGGCTGTTCCGAACCAGCCGATCATCGCGGCACCGATGGCAGAGGTAATATGGTCATAGCCAGGGGCAATGTCTGTGGTCAGCGGACCGAGTGTGTAAAAAGGGGCTTCCCGGCAAAGTTCTAGCTGCTTGTCCATGTTCTCCTTGATCTTATGCATCGGCACATGGCCCGGACCTTCTACCATTACCTGAACATCATGCTTCCAAGCCAGGGCTGTCAGTTCACCAAGCGTCTCCAGTTCAGCAAACTGGGCTTCGTCATTGGCATCGGCAATGGAACCGGGGCGCAGACCATCCCCCAGGGAAAAGGCCACGTCGTATGTCTTCATGATCCCGCATATCTCTTCAAAATGCGTATACAGGAAATTCTCCTGCTGATGAGCAAGACACCATGCCGCCATAATCGCCCCTCCGCGCGAAACAATCCCTGTCATTCGCCCGGCAGTTAGCGGAATATAACGCAGCAGCACCCCGGCATGAATGGTGAAATAATCCACACCCTGCTCCGCCTGTTCGATAAGTGTGTCCCGGTACAGTTCCCACGTCAAATCCTCGGCTATACCGCCCACCTTCTCCAACGCCTGATAAATCGGCACAGTGCCAATGGGCACAGGGGAGTTGCGGATAATCCATTCACGGGTAGCATGAATCTGCTTGCCAGTAGAGAGATCCATAATGGTGTCTGCCCCCCAGCGGGTGGCCCATCTCATTTTCTCCACCTCTTCCTCAATAGAAGAAGTAACGGCGGAATTCCCGATGTTCGCGTTAATCTTCACCAGAAAATTACGGCCGATGATCATCGGTTCACTCTCCGGGTGGTTAATGTTCGAAGGAATAATCGCCCTTCCGGCGGCCACCTCATCCCTTACATATTCAGGCGTTGTGTTCTCACGGATTGCAATGAATTCCATTTCCGGTGTAATGATGCCCTTCCGCGCATAATGCAGTTGGGTTACATTTCTGCCTTTACGCGCTCTTAAGGGACACCGCAGCAAACCGGAGAAGCCTTCTGCCTCCAAAAAATCCACCGTATTTCCGTCATCACCGGCCTGCTTCATTCTCCCTGCGTATTCCTCCGAATCCCCGCGCTCTGCAATCCAGCATAGACGGTGCGGCGGCAGTCCTCTGCGGACATCAGTTTCTTCAGCATCATCGGTATAGATCCCACTCGTGTCATAGACACGCAGCGGTGCATTATCCTCATCACCGGCCACCCCCTCGGTTCGGCTCAGGCTGATCTCGCGCATCGGGACCTGAATGTCTGGGCGTGAGCCCTCCACATAGACTTTACGGCTTGCAGGAAACCCCAAAAGATTGACTTCTTCCTTCTTCACTGTTTGTGACATCTCTTCTCCTCCTCCAGGCTCTGGGAGCCAAGTTGCAGACAAGAAAACGCAGCAAAAAGCCGCTCCACCTGGAGCGGCTGCTTTATTTATGAACAGCCAAAAAAGACTGACTCAATAAAAGGTCCGGCTCCACTTTCCTACGCTGGTATGATCCAGATCAGGTTCAAGGGTCCGGGAATTCAATTTTCCCGTCTCAGCCCATTCAGGCTCCCCTAGTGGGTATCTTATCTGATTACATTCAATCTACTTTCCGTGGTACTTTTTGTCAACCTCGGCGTTGCCCGGCTATTATTTATCCAGTGTTTCGCTCCAGTCATGCACCATCGTGCCTTCCAGATACTTCTCCGCATCCATCGCTGCCATACAGCCGGTTCCCGCTGCCGAGATCGCTTGGCGGTAGCGGGTATCCTGCACGTCGCCGCAAGCGAACACGCCCGGAATATTAGTTTCCGTTGTTCCAGGATTCACCACGATATAGCCGTTCTCATCTGTAGTAATCTGACCGCCCAGAAAAGCCGTATTCGGTGTATGTCCGATAGCGACGAATACGCCGTCCGCTTCCACAAGCTCCTCAAGACCTGTCTCGTTGTTGCGGACCGTCAGTCCCTTAACACCGGAATCGCCGAGGGTTACTTCAAGCGGAGTCCGGTCGAGCGCCCAGGCAACCTTGCTGTTCCCGCGCGCCCGTTCCTGCATAATCTTCGAAGCACGCAGCTCCGAACGGCGGTGAACCAGCGTTACACTGGAAGCGAAACGCGTGAGGAAGCTGGCTTCCTCCATCGCAGAGTCGCCGCCGCCGACTACGATAATCTTTTTGCCGCGGAAGAAGAAGCCGTCACAGGTTGCACAGGTGCTGACTCCGCGTCCGACATTCTCTTGTTCCCCCGGTATGCCTAAATATCTGGCCGACGCACCGGTCGAAATAATAACCGATTCCGCCTCCAGTACGCCCAGGCCATCCACGGTGATTTTGAAGGGACGCTGCGAGAAATCGACCGATTCCACCCAGCCGTTCTTAAATTCAGCACCGAAACGCTCCGCCTGCTTGCGCATATTGTCCATCAGATCGGGACCCATAATCCCTTCAGGAAAGCCCGGAAAGTTCTCCACCTCTGTCGTCGTTGTCAGTTGTCCTCCCGGCTGCAAACCTTCGATAACCAGCGGGCTCAGATTCGCACGCGCCAGATAAATCGCGGCAGTCAGACCGGCAGGACCTGTTCCGATTACAATTGTTTTGTACATTAGTATGGCCTCCTCACAAGCGGATTTAATTTAACAAGCAATGGTCTTACTGGCTCCACCGAAGCGGGTGCACCCTTTGCAAGCAACTGGACTGCTCTCAGATATTTTCGGTAAAAGGGGGCAAAATCCCCGCCTCCGCTCCATTATCCCCGACGCCGCATTCGCTTTGGATCCGCCGCGCATAGCGGCTTACCATAGAGACGGAAACACCGTAACGCTGGGCGGCCTCGCGATAGGTGACAGGATGGCCGTGCAGCTTGGCAATCAGATATTCCAATGCTGCGCACCAGCCTCCGTCATGCCGGAACAAAGGCACGTCCGGGTACAAGCTGCCTATGAACTGCCGCCAAAGGAGCTCGGCAGCCTTCTTCTGAACAGCATCATATCTCCGGTCCATCGTGCCTACCGTATGATCAATAATCCGCTGCCAGTCCTCTTTCCACTCCGGCGGTCCTTTATGGCTTGGTGCAGCAGTTTGCTGCACTCCCTTAGGTGCCGGTTTTTCATCCGGGCTGCCGCCAATCAGCCGCTGTAGGTTCAGGAGCGCTTCCTCCTGGAGCGGCTCTTGCTGAGGCCCGCCCTGCAGAGCCCCGGAGATTTCTTCGTCCTCGATCCAGCGGAGCGCCTCCGTTACTTGGAGCTTCGTGTGCGCATCGCCGTAGCGCAGCGCCCAGAAGAACGAAGCGCGCAGCAGAGGATTATTGCGTACTTCCTCTGTGAATCTGTCCGTGTTGTCCTTCCACTGCTTAAGCTGCTCCTGAAAAGGCAACTGATAATTGTAGCTGACAGGAGCCATAGGCCGGCCTTCAGCCTGTGCCAACTGCAACTGTGACAGGAAGAATTTCGGTACAGCCGACTCCGGGTCCAGCTTGGCAGCCTGCCGCCAGCAGCGTACAGCTTCACTGTACAGGCCGCTGTTGCTGGCCGCCGCCGCGCAGTAATGATACAGGCCGGCATCTCCGCCAACCTCCTCGTCCTTCAGCAGGCGGCGGAAATGACCGTAGGCCGTTCTATGCTTACCCAGAATCCCCATCGTTGTAGCCATTTTAAACACATGCTCCTGATGAAAAGGCACTGTGGCTTCAAGCATGCGCAGCAGAGCGGCGAGCTGGTCCTTATCCCCTGCATACTGCAGAAAAATCGCCATATTGCAGAGCGCATGCAGATTGCCCGGGTCCTGCTCCAGCACCTCAGACAGACATTCCTTCGCTCTGGCAAACCTGCCCATATAAAAATAGGCAAGTGCCAGATTGTTATGTGCCGCCAGAAAATCCGGGGTATTCTTAACGATTTCTTCAAGCAGCTTAACTGCTTGCGGAAACTTCCCTTCTTCCAGAAGGCTCCGGGCCCGGTCATGCTCCACCAAGCCTTCCCGGCTGCGGATACGGACAAGCGGTGCAGGACGGTTCAGCTCATACTGCAGCAGCTCCATCAGCTCTTCGGACTCTGCCATGAACTCCCCGCGGGCATCCTCCTCCAGATATGTCATAAGACTGCGTTCCGCCTCTTCAAAGCTTTCCATATTAGCGAAGTTATTAGCCATGTAGAAATGGCATTCTGTCATTGCAGGATCAATCTTTTCCAGCACATGGGTCAAAATGTCGTTAGACGCCTCATAATTCCCCATCTCAGATAATATACCCGCCATATTGCAATGATTCACCGGATTCTCCGGTTCATATTCAACAGCTTTGCGAAAATTCTTTAATGCCTTATCATATTGAAAGCGGTCCAATGACCGTACAGCTCTCTCAAAGAAAAAATTGGCATCCAGAGTGACGGGAATAACATTTCCGTTCCCCGCATCATTCTCTGAAGTTCTCTCTATCATGGAAGCAAGGCACCTCCCTTTATAAGCTTCCTAATTCTCACGAAAAATAGGAGAGCAGCGGCAAACAGCCGCCCCAGGCTCCCATCCACGCCCCTTCGTTTCCATTTCTGGTCCCGACTGTCTTCACACAGTATACCACATGTTCCAGGGGGATTCTCAAGGTCAGAGGCAACTCTTCGGGAGGAAAAAGCTTCAAAGAGCCGGCTTCAAGCAGAAACGGCTACGCCGTCCATAAAGAGACGGTATCCGTTTCAGCGAGAAATATCAGGATGATTGATGGCGTAAAACATATAAATCCTTATATTTCCGGCAAAAAAAACGCGGAAATTAAATTTCCGCGTCTCTGAACAGCTTATCTATAGAACCGCCTTCAATAATAATGCGTGTGGCCTCTGCCAGCATAGGGGCTACGGACAATACGGTGAAACGGCTGGAATGGTCATCGGGCAGCGCGATAGAGTCGGTAACAATCACTTCTTCTATATTGGGATGATCCATACGGATGATAGCCTCCCCGGAAAATAATCCGTGCGTGGCGCAAACAATGCTGTTCTTAGCCCCCCGCTCCTTCAAGCCTTCAACCACATTTACAATTGTGGTTCCCGTATCAATCAGATCCTCGATGATGATGGGTGTCCGTCCCTCTACATCACCAATCACATGCGTGATCACCGATTCGTTGTGCGCCGGACGTTTCTTGATCATAATCGCGAACGGGGAATCGAGGCGGCTGGCCAGCTTCTCCGCCATAGAGGCGCGCCCGGCATCGGGAGAAACAACGACCAGATCTGTCAGCCCTTTCACCTTCAGATATCCGCTGATCAGATCCAGCGCCGTCAGATGATCGACCGGAATGTTAAAAAAACCTTGAATGGCTGCTGCGTGCAGATCAATTGTAATCACACGGGAAGCTCCCGCAGTGGTAAGCACATCGGCAACCATCTTGGCCGATATCGGCTCACGCGGCGCGGATTTGCGTTCCTGCCGGGCATAGCCGTAATAAGGAACAATAATATTTACAGTTCTCGCCGATGCGCGTTTGGCAGCATCAATCATAACCAGCAGCTCAACGAACAACTCATTAATGGGATGCGCGAGGGATTGCACCAAAAATACGTCACAGTTCCGGATGCTTTCTTCATAATGCACATAAATCTCGCCGCTCTTGAAGCGGGTCAGCTTAATCTGGCCCAGCGGGGCACCCAGACGCTCCGCAATATCTGCGGCCAGCTTCGGATTCGACGAACCGGAAAAAATACGCAATTGATGATGATGCATTAGTACCCTCCTGAGGATCAAAATTTATAGTTTAAACGGAACAGTTGTACGAAGACGGCCCTCAAACACCGCCAATTCACGGAAGCCTATGCGCCACAGTAAGCTTCGCGCTTCCTTGAGGCCGTCTCCCAGCTTCATTGGGTCATGGGCGTCAGACCCCAAGGTGAGCGGAATATTCAGCGCCAGTGCCTGCTGCAGCACATGCTCCGCCGGAAACATCTCGGCACAGGGCTTCGTTAGCCCCGAAGCATTAAGCTCCATGGCAATCCCGCTGCTTGCTATGGCTTTCAGCGCATCCAGTTCCAGCTCTCTCACCTCGGCTCTGTCTTCCGGTGTCTGCGGACCGTAGCCGAACCGCTTGATAACATCCATATGTCCTATAATATCATATAATCCCGATAACGCCGACTTCCGTACTGCATCATAATAACGCCGATAAACCTCCATCACATCCTGGCCTTCCCAGCCATGAATCTGCCGGTGGTCCGTAATGTCCCATTCCCCCAGAAAATGCACGGAGCCGATCAGATAGTCCCAGGGATACGGTGACAAAAGCCCGCGAATCTGCTCCTCATAGCCTTCGATATAATCGGCTTCCAGTCCCACGCGCAGCTCAATGCTTCCGCGATAGCGCTCCTTCAGCGTCAAGCATTCCTCCACATAGCGGGGAAGCTCGGAGAGCGGCATGGCCATCTCCGGGTAGTAGCTCTCCGGGTCCACGTGAATGAGCGGCAGGTGGTCCGACAGTCCAAGCTGCTGCAGTCCAAGCTCAATGCCGCGCTGCACATATTCCTCAAGCTTGCCTACCGCATGGCCGCAGCGTTCATGATGGGTATGGTAATCAATTCGCATGCTGAGGGTCCCTCCTAATCGCGGCGCGGCCGTTCATGGCGGGCGCTAAGCTCATCCATAATCTCATCCAGCGGAAGCTTGCGCTCCTGCAGCAGCACAAGCAAATGGTAGATCAGATCACTGACCTCAAGGCGCAGCTCGGCATTATCTTTATTTTTGGCGGCGATGATCGTTTCGGAAGCCTCTTCGCCCACCTTCTTGAGGATCTTATCAACGCCTTTGTCGAACAGATAGGTCGTATATGCACCTTCCGGACGCTCAGTTTCACGCTCGGCAATAACCAGCTCCAGCTCGCCCAATACGGCAAAACGGTCACTGTCTGCGGCTTCTTGCCGGGTCTTTGCTCCGCCCGCTGCTGGCGGGGTGCTCAGCGGAAGCTCGCGGAAGAAGCAGGAGGTTTCTCCTGTATGGCAAGCCGGTCCTTCCGGCACAACCTTGACCAGCAGCGTATCACTGTCACAATCATAGTGAATCGAAGCAATCGCCTGGGTGTTGCCCGAGGTTCCGCCTTTATGCCATAGCTCGCCGCGCGAGCGGCTCCAGAACCAGGTCTGTCCGCTCTCCAGCGAGAGCTTCAGCGACTCCTTGTTCATATAAGCAAACATCAAGACTTCCAGACTGTCCGCATCCTGCACCACGGCAGGCAGCAGTCCGGCTTCATTCCAACGGATGCCCTCCAGCACTTCTTGCTGGCTCAAAGCATTACTTTGCTCATTTTCACTCATCGGATCTCCACCCCTTTTTGCTTCAAATCGGCCTTCAAATCATGAATTGCAATCTCTTTATAGTGAAAAATCGTTGCCGCCAGTCCTGCATCGGCCTTACCTTCGGTGAACACATCGTAAAAATGCTCCGTCTTCCCCGCTCCCCCGGAAGCAATCACAGGAATGGTGAGCAGGTCAGCGACCGCTGCGGTCAGCTTCAAATCGAAGCCGTCCTTGGTGCCGTCGGCATCCATACTGGTCAGCAGAATCTCGCCCGCGCCCAGTCTCTCGGCTTCCTTGGCCCAGGCCAGCGCACGGATACCGGTAGGCTTGCGCCCGCCGTGCGTGTATACCTCCCACTCGCCCCACGCCTCATTATATTTGGCATCCATCGCAACCACAATGCACTGGGCGCCGAAACGCCGCGCACCTTCCAGAATAAGCTGCGGATTGTTGACAGCCGCTGTATTGATGCCGATTTTATCGGCACCGGCGCGCAGAATTCGCTTCATATCCTCTGGCGTGGAGATGCCGCCGCCCACCGTGAAGGGGATGGCGATTTCGCCTGCGGTCTGCCGCACCACCTCAACCATTGTAGCCCGGCCTTCCACGGAAGCGGAAATGTCCAGGAACACAAGCTCGTCCGCGCCTTCCCGGTCATACAACGCCGCCAGCTCCACCGGATCGCCGGCATCGCGCAGGTTCACAAAATTCACGCCTTTAACTACTCTTCCGTCCTTCACATCCAGACAGGGAATGATTCGTTTGGCTAACATGAGATAACCCCTTCCATGAGTTTTCGAGTGAACACCTTTTTCGATCGTCCTAGATCCCCCTTAGCCAAGGGGGACCCCAGGGGCCCCGGCCCTCTGGACACCCGGATGGCAGACGTGGGCGCGGGGGGATGTATGCTCCTGGGCTACTGTGTGCCAGGAGCGCCAACCCCTGCGGGGCGGCTTCTACGGTAGAGCGCCAGCAAGGGCAACACCCCGACCTTCGTGTTCCACGGTTGCCCCCGCGGGACGGCGGCTTCGCACCGCCTGCAAGAGGATAAGCCGCATATGGACTACCTGTGTAGCAGTAGGTGGACTCAGCAGTAGATAGATTTGCACGGGCCGTTTGTGTGGCAGTAGCTGAACGGTGCATGGACTCAGCAGTAGATAAATCTGTACGGGCTGCCTGTGCGGCAGTAGCTGAACCGTACATGGACTCAGCAGTGGATAAATCCGCACGGGCTGCCTGTGCGGCAGTAGCTGAACCGTACATGGACTCAGCAGTGGATAAATCCGCACGGGCTGCCTGTGCGGCAGTAGCTGAACCGTACACAGGCTCAGCACTAAACAAATCTGCACGGGCTGCCTGTGTGGCAGTAGTTAAACCGTGCATAAGCTGCCTGTATAATAGTAGTTAAACCATGCGCGGGCTACCTGTGTAGCCAGTACATTAGCCATATCTGCGGCTTCAGTCGCAATTTCAACATGACTGCACTTTTTACAACAGATGACCTCCAAATCAACCGAAAACCCGAATCTATTGTATCCTCTCAGACTGTCGAGAAAGTCCGACCCTAATTCAAAACATTACCGCGTTGTCGTGGTATAATATGGAGTGAAAATAAAAGAAAGTGGTGGTTCGTTTGCTGCACAGCGATCAGGAAAATCCTCAACTCGAATATGAATTAGTTTGCATGGAGGCTCTTGTGCCTGAAGATCATGTGCTGCGTCATTTGAAACGCCATATGGACTTTTCTTTTATTACCGACCGGGTCCAAGAATACTATCACCCCACGCATGGACGGCCTTCCATTGACCCCATTCGCTTCTTTAAAATGCTGTTGGTGGGCTATCTGTTTGGCATACGCTCCGAGCGGCAACTGGAGCAAGAGATTCGGGTGAATATTGCCTACCGCTGGTTTTTGGGACTCTCGTTCACGGACACGGTTCCCCATCATTCCACCATCAGTTGGAATCGGCACCACCGGTTTAAAGGCACGTCAGTGTTCCAAGATCTCTTCGATGACGTCGTCCGTGTGGCGATGTCTCACGGGATGGTCGGGGGGCGCTTGCAGTATACGGATTCCACTCATATGCAGGCGAATGCGAACAACCATAAGTTTCAGATGAAAGAACAACTGAAGACCCCTTCGGCCTATCTGGAGGAACTGGAAGCAGCGGTCAATGAAGACCGTAAGGCCCATGGAAAGCCCGCGCTGCCGCCGCAGAAGCCCAAAGCCATCCACGAGATGAACAAGGTCAGTACGACCGATCCAGACAGCGGGTACATGACCCGAAAAGGCAAGCCGGAGGGCTTTTTTTACCTGGAGCACCGGACGATGGATGCAAAATATGGCATCATCACGGACTCCTTCGTCACGGCGGGCAATGTGAATGATTCCACGGTCTACATCGATCGGCTGGATCGGCAGTGTCAAACCTTCGGGTGGTCTGGCACGATAGAAGGAGTCGTCCTGGATTCGGGCTATTTCGGCAATTATATCTGCAAGAGCCTGGAGGAACGAACGATTAAAGCTGCCATCGCTTCGCGCCGAATCCCCGTACTCCCCGGGATGTTTGCCAAAACCGATTTTACGTATGAAGCCGACCTACAAGCCTACCGCTGCCCTGCGGGAGAACTGCTGCCCTATACCACAACGAGCCGCGACGGGGATCAGATCTACACGTCGAAGGCTTCCGTTTGCCAGAACTGCGCGTTGCTTGACCAGTGCACAAGTACCCAGCGAAAACAGCGCACCGTGTCCCGGCATATCTGGGAACACTTTAAGGAACGGGTGATGGCGTACACTCGAAGTGAGATGGGCCGACAAATCTATGCCAAACGTAAAGAAACGATAGAGCGGAGTTTTGCAGAGTCCAAAGAACTCTACGGACTTCGCCGTTGCCGGTTGCGGACTCGCGAAGGGGTCCAAGAACAAGCGTTGATGACCAGCATGGCACAGAACCTCAAACGGATAGTCAGGGTACTGGCGAAGAGAGAGGATTCGCTGGGCTCGTTGGGAATGCAGCAAATTCAGACCTTTTTTTGGCGGGTTTTCCTAACTCTCATCCCGCTGCATCCACAATGAAAACGCTTTTCTCGACGATCTGATCCTCTACAGTAGAATCCAACATAAAAGACACTTTTGACCAGAATTCCAGAAATCTATTGCACGAAATACAGCAGAAGCCGATTCAGCACATAACAATTAGCTTTCTATTGTAGAAAGTGCAATCACTTTATAAAGCGCCTTACAGTTAATCAACATGACTTGAAGCTCTAATTGCATTACGTGCAGCTATTTACTCATTTTTTTAGCAATCGAGATGTTTAAATGTACTTCGCACAACTAAACTCGGGCGTTTTTGTGTTAAAGGGCGAAATCACCATTTATAACTGTAAGAAATACATTTAAAAATCATATCCTGCGCTTTAGGCAAAGAATAATTGTACGAAGTACAGTTAAGCATCTGCTGGATAAGTTTTCACCCCAATATACTCCCCACTAGACCGTTATCTGTTACATTCGGACGGTAATCACAGCTATCCATATCAAACAGAGCGGTTCATTGAAGACATCTGTGCAAACCTTCAACGTCCAATGCCGGATTAGTGAATGGTCATAACCTTCAAAAGACTCCATCAGCCATGCAGCCATGCACCAATGTTAATCTACTCCCAGCCAGCGCTCGTCAGGGTCCCGCCGCTATACACAGACATAACGCGTCTTCCTACTCCCCGCCCAGCGCCCGCAGCGCTTCCGCAAGATCAATATTGCCGGTGTACAGCGCTTTACCGACTATCGCGCCGCCAACGCCGCTGCCACTATGCACATTCAGCCGCAGCAGATCATCCAGACTGGTGACACCGCCTGAGGCAATGACGGTTTTGCCGCTGGTAGCAGCCATGGACAGGATACCCTCGATATTAGGCCCCTGCATCATACCATCGCGGGAAATATCGGTGTAAATGAACGTTTCCGCACCTTTTGCCGCAAGTTCCTTGGCCAGATCCTCGGCACGCACCTCGGAGGTGTTCAGCCAGCCGTGTGTAGCCACGTATCCGTTACGGGCATCAATACCAATGGCGACCTTATCGCCATATTTAGCTAGAACCGCCTCCGTAAAAGCATGGTCGTTAATCGCGGCTGTCCCGATAATCACCCGGCTGACCCCAAGGCCCAGCAGCTTCTCCACATCAGCAAGCGTGCGCAGCCCGCCTCCTACCTGAACGGGAACACCTGCATTTTTGGCGATAGCACCTATGATGGCGTCGTTCACAGGATGGCCGGCCTTGGCTCCGTCCAGGTCCACGAGGTGAATAAATTGCCCGCCCTGCTCCTCCCACGATTTGGCTACCGTTAGCGGGCTATCGTTATAGATGGTTTCCTGATTGTAGTCCCCTTGCTGCAGTCTGACGCATTTTCCATCCCGGATATCAATCGCCGGATATACAATAAAAGAAGACATGTGACGCTCCCCGCTTTCGTTACAATATAGTGATAGCGGGCGTACGCCCGCTCTCCCGTCAGCTCAAATAGCAACGCTGCGCCGTCCATACAAGAAGCTAGCTTCCGAAGCAGTGATACTCCGTATCGCTTTCAAGTATCGTTTCAGCGAGAAATATAAGGATAAAGTATAGCGTGAAGCTTATACTCTCCTATATTTTCAAAAAATTGCCCAGCAGTTTGATTCCCAGCTCCCCGCTTTTCTCCGGGTGAAACTGCATGCCGAATACCTTCCCCCGGCCAACAATCGACGTTACCGGATGCCCGTAATCCGTGACAGCCAGCAGATCGCTCTCTTCCGCCACAGTGGCATGGAAGGAATGGACGAAATAGACATGTCCCTCTTCAAGCCCAGCAAACAGTGGACTCTGCGGCTGGAGGAACTCCAGCCTGTTCCAGCCCATATGCGGCACCTTGTAGCCCTCACGGGGTTCAAAACGCGCGACCGAGCCGGGCAAAAGATTCAAGCCCTCATGGGTGCCGTACTCTTCACTGCTGCTGAACAGCAGTTGCATCCCAAGGCATATGCCGAGCAGCGGCTTACCTGAGGCGGCGGCTTTTTTGACCACAGCATCCAGCCCGCTGCTCCGCAGATGCTCCATTGCATCGCCAAACGCACCGACTCCCGGCAAAATGACGCTATCGGCCGACAGAATCTCCCCGGCATCACCCGTCACAAGACTCTTATAACCAAGTCGTTCCACCGCCTTGCTGACACTATGCAGATTGCCCATGCCGTAATCGACGATTGCAACGGTCATCCTACAGCACTCCCTTCGTGGAAGGCACACCCTTCACCCGCGGGTCAATCAGAGTTGCTTCGTCCAGCGCCCGTCCCAGGGCCTTGAATATCGCTTCAATCATGTGGTGCGTATTCGAGCCATAATGTACGATCACATGCAGCGTAATCCGGGCTTCGAGCGCAAATTTCCAGAGAAATTCATGAACCAGCTCCGTTGAAAAGCTACCCACCTGCTGCGATGGATACGCAGCCCGGTATTCAAAATGCGGCCGGTTGCTGATGTCGATCACAACCTGAGCCAGCGCCTCGTCCATCGGAATGAAGACATTCGCGTAGCGTTTGATGCCTTTTTTGTCACCAAGCGCTTCAAGCAATGCCTGTCCGAGACAGATCCCGATGTCCTCCACCGTATGGTGGTCGTCAATCTCGATGTCGCCCCGCGCCTGCACGGATAAATCGAACTGGCCGTGCTTGGTGAACAAGTCCAGCATATGATTCAGAAAAGGTACATCCGTCTCCAGTTCGGAAACCCCACTGCCATCCACGGCCAGGGAGAGCTTAATGTCCGTTTCGTTGGTTTTACGGCTGAGTCCGGCCTGGCGGACTGCCTGAGCCTCGTTGTTATTTTCCATTCCCGTCTCCACCCTTCGCTTCATTCTCCAGTCTGATCTCTATCGCCCGGGCATGGCCCTCCAGCCCTTCACGGCGGGCCAGCTCGATAATCGTTGGCCCATCCTTCAGCAGCGCTTCTTTGCTGTAATAGATCAGGCTTGATTTCTTGATGAAATCATCCACATCCACCGGCGATGAGAAACGCGCTGTGCCGTTGGTTGGAATAATATGATTCGGTCCGGCAAAATAATCGCCGACCGGCTCCGAGCTGTACGGCCCGAGGAAGATCGCCCCGGCATTCTCAATGCTGCCGAGCAGTCCCATCGGGTCCGCTGTTACAATCTCCAGATGCTCCGGCGCCAGCCGGTTCACAACGCTGACCCCTTCCTCCAGCGACTCGACGACGATGATCGCGCCGTAGTTGTCCACGGACACGCGCGCGATAGCCTCGCGCGGAAGCTCCCGTAGCTGCCGCTCTACTTCGGCAGCAACAGCCTCCGCGAGGCGCTGCGATGGCGTAACCAGGATCGCCGAGGCCATCTCGTCGTGCTCGGCCTGCGAGAGCAGGTCGGCCGCGACGCTGGCGGCCTCAGCGGTATCGTCGGCGAGCACGACGATCTCGCTCGGTCCGGCGATGCTGTCGATATCGACAGCGCCGTAGACCTCGCGCTTAGCCAGGGCCACGTAGATGTTCCCTGGCCCGCAGATCTTATCGACCGGCGCGATGGTCGCCGTGCCGAAGGCCAGTGCGGCGACCGCCTGCGCGCCGCCCACGCGGTAAATCTCGTTTACACCGGCTTCGGCGGCGGCAACGAGAATGTAAGGATCAATGCCCTCCGTGCCGCCGGTCGACGGCGGAGTGACCATCACGATCTCCGGCACTCCGGCGATCTGAGCCGGAATAACATTCATCAGCACCGAGGACGGGTAGGCCGCCTTGCCGCCGGGAACATAGACGCCCACTCGCTTCAGCGGGCGGATGATCTGGCCGAGGATCGTGCCGTCCGGCTGCAGATCCATCCAGGAATTGCGTTTCTGCCGGGCATGGAACGCCCGGATATTGGCCGCAGCGGCGCGGATCGCGGTAACGAAGGATTCCTCTACCCGCCCATAGGCGGCCTGAAGCTCATCCTCCGTCACCCGAAGCTGCGCTGCCGTAAGCACAGCGCCGTCGAAGCGCTCAGTATAGCGGAGAAGTGCCGCGTCGCCTTCTTTTTTGATATCGGCCACAATTTCCTTCACGGCCTTATTCTGCTCCGGCGTTCCGTACTCCACTTCCCGCTGCAGCTTAAACTCCTTGCTCGATTGCACCTTCACCGCTGCTTCCCCCTTATATCTTTAGCGTTTGATTCCGCCTGCTTCCAGTCCCGGTTCCATAATAACCGCCTGCAGGCGGTCGCATAGCTGCTGAATCTCCTCATTCTTCATCCGGTAGCTCACACGGTTCGCCACAAGGCGGCTCGTGATCTCGAAGATGCTCTTCATCTCTACCAGCCCGTTGTCTTTGAGCGTCTGCCCGGTCTCCACCATATCTACGATCCGGTCAGCAAGGCCAATCAGAGGCGCAAGCTCGATGGAGCCGTTCAGCTTCACAACCTCCACCTGCTGGCCCTGTTCACGGAAATACCGCGACGCTACATTCGGGTATTTCGTCGCTACCCGCTGCTGAATACCCGGCTGCCAGTTCGGCAGGCCGATTATCGACATCCGGCAGCGCGCGATTCCCAGATCCAATAGCTCGTAGACATCGCGGTTTTCTTCCAGCAGCACATCCTTGCCGACGATGCCGATATCCGCCACGCCATACTCCACATAGGTGGGCACATCGACCGGCTTCGCCAGAATAAATTCCATCCCCGCTTCCGGCAGCGAGATCACCAGCTTCCGCGACTCTTCACCGTCCGGCGGAATCGGCAGCCCCGCCTTGCGGAACAGCTCCGCCGCTTTATTATAGATCCGCCCTTTCGGCATGGCCACCTTCAGTATCTGCGCCATAGTCATTGACCTCCGTTTCCGTATCCTTGCCTTTATATGAATCGAACCCGATACTCTTTCAGTTCACGCCGTACATTCTTCGCCGGCTTCTCAGCCATGCTCGCTTACAAAAGATACAAACGTATAAATCTCCGCGTACTGGACGCCGTCGGCTTCTAACTTATCTGCGCTAAGCCGCTCCACCGCCTTAAGATCACCCGGCTCCGCCGCCAGCCGGGTCACAACAGCACGGCCTTCAGCCCGCAGCCGTAAGGCCTCTTCAAGGCCTTCTGTACGCCTCGTGGCATCATACTGGATCAGAACCGGCAGCTCTTCCTCTTCCGGCACACCGGATACACCGTCCAGAATGCGGTTTGTCTTCAAAGAGAAGCCCGTAGAAGGAACAGCCCGCCCGAACTGCTGAAGCAGATTATCGTACCGCCCGCCGCTGCATACCGGGAACCCAAGCTCCGAAGCGTAGCCTTCAAAAGTCATGCCTGTATAATAGGAAAAATCACCGATCATCGTCAGATCAATCAGCACATGCCGGGAGACCCCATACGACACCAGCACTTCCCACACCTTGCACAAATGCTCAATGGAGGCACGGGCGAGCGGATGGCTGCTGAGCTCCAGCGCCTGGCCGCAGATTTCCTTGCCCCCCCGCAACCGCAGCAGACCGTCTAACTCATTCTTCTGCGCCTCGGACAGCTCAAGCCGCCGCAGGGTCTCGCGAAAAGCGACATAATCCCGGCCCAGCAGATGGCTCTTGAGCTCCTCCTGCGCTTCAGGAAGACCGGCTACTGCCTCTTGGAACAGCCCGTCGAGGAAGCCGACATGACCCATGGCGATTTTGAAAGACTTCACACCTGCGGCCTGCAGCGAAGAAATCGCCAAGGCTACAACTTCGGCATCCGCCTCCGGTGAATCGTCACCGACCAGCTCGACCCCGGTCTGGAAGAACTCCGCTTCCCGGCCTGCCTCCTCTTCAATCGCCCGGAACACGTTGGCGTGATAGGACAGGCGGAGCGGCAGCGGCTCATCTTTTAACAGAGAAGAAACCACGCGCGCCACCGGCGCCGTCATTTCCGAGCGCAGCACCAGCGCCTGGCCGCGGTTGTTAAGCAATTTATAGAGCTTCTGGTCCGATGTGGAGCTGGCCACGCCGACCGTATCGTAATATTCCAATGTAGGTGTAATCATCTGCCGGTATCCCCAGCGGCTCATGCAATGCAGCACATCATTCTCGATCTTGCGCAGCTTGGCTACTGCACGCGGAAGATAGTCACGCACGCCGGCCGGCTTCTCGAATCCCTTAGGTTTGGACATCTTTATTGGTCACCTCGTCAGATATCATCAATATTATGAATAAATGCTTTACTATGGTAAAGTGGTAGCAAATTAAAGTAATGGCAATATCGTATCACGGACTATCCTTTTACGTCAACAAACCATTGTTACATTGAGTAAACTCCAGTTTGAAATATAATATATATAAGATTAAATATACCTTTCTCCATTGCCAACGTACAGCGCTCCCATACAATTATAAACCGCTTGCATACTACTCTTTACTAATTCCTTATTGAAGGGGTAAGATTGCCTGTGAACTTTCCAAATAGAAAGAAGGTCTGGATATTGACTGCATCCTATATGATCGGCGTTGATATTGGCACAACCAGCACGAAGGCCGTCCTCTTTGAGAAAAATGGAAAAATCGCCGCCCAAGCAAATCAGGGTTACCCGCTGCACACCCCATCACCGTCAGTAGCAGAACAGGACCCGGAACAAATCCTGCAGGCCGTGATATATACCATCGCAAAGGTGATGCAGGACAGCGCAATCCCCCCGGAAGCGCTGCTCTTTCTTTCGTTCAGCTCGGCCATGCACAGTGTGATTGCTGTTGACAGTGCTGGCAGCCCCCTTACCGCATGTATTACCTGGGCCGATAACCGCAGCGCTGCCAGCGCCACCCGGTTAAAGGATGAGCTGGGCGGCCATGAGCTGTACCTGCGGACAGGGACGCCCATTCACCCTATGTCCCCGATTACCAAGCTGATGTGGCTGGGGGAGGAGCAGCCTGAGCTTTTCCGTCAGACCTATAAATTCATCTCTATTAAAGAATATATTTTTGCCAAGCTGTTCGGGGAATATGTCATTGACCACTCCATCGCCTCTTCCACAGGCATGTTCAACCTGGAGAATCTCGATTGGGATATGGAAGCTCTGCGCATAGCAGGCATTACTCCGGATCGGCTCTCAAAGCCTGTTCCTACCACCCGGATGATGCAGGGACTGCTTCCCGGGCTGGCAGAGAAACTAAAAGTACTGCCAACAACCCCTTTTATCGTCGGAGCCAGCGATGGTGTCCTGTCCAATCTCGGCGTTGGAGCCATTCAGCCGGGTGTTATCGCCGCCACCATTGGAACCAGCGGAGCCATCCGTACAGTAGTTGACCGGCCGCTTACCGATCCGAAAGGCCGGATCTTCTGCTATGCCCTGACAGAGAAGCACTGGGTGATCGGTGGCCCGGTCAACAACGGAGGAATGCTCTTCCGCTGGGTACGGGACGAGTTTGCCGCTTCCGAGGTGGAGACTGCCAAGCGCCTTGGCATTGATCCCTATGAGGTGCTGACACGCATTGCCGAGCAGGTGCCGCCTGGAAGCGGCGGTCTGCTGTTTCACCCCTACCTGACCGGAGAACGCGCACCGCTGTGGAATCCCGACGCCCGGGGCTCTTTTTTCGGGCTTACAATGAACCATCATAAGGAGCATATGATCCGTTCCGTGCTGGAAGGTGTCATTTTCAACATGTACACAGTGCTGCTGGCTATGGAGGAGCAGATTGGACAACCGAGCAGAATCCTCGCCACCGGCGGCTTCGCCCGCTCCGCGCTGTGGCGGCAGATGATGGCCGATATTTTCGGCCAGGAGGTTGTTATCCCGGAGAGCTTCGAAAGCTCCTGTCTCGGTGCGGTTGTACTGGGGCTATATGCAACCGGACTGACGGATTCCTTGGATATTGTGTTCCAGATGATTGGCTCTACCCATCAGCATCATCCGGTCAAGGAGCATGCCAAGGTCTACAAACAACTGCTGCCGATATACATTTCCGTATACCGCAGTCTGGAGGACCAGTATCAAGCCATCGCCGGGTTTCAGCGTGGACAGGCAGACGAATAGGCCGCATTCCAGCATATCCGAAGCCAGTTGCAGCACAAAACGCCGACCGTCCCCACCTTGCGGGCCGTTCGGCGCTTTTTTTTAATTATCAACTGTACACTACATGGATGCTTTCACCGGCGGCTTCTGCGGTGCAGAGCCGAACAGAACCCACGCCGGCTTCATATAGCGGAAGAACAGCGCAACTACGAGCCATGAGACCAGCGTTGCCGCCAGCCACCCGCCGGCAATTGCAGCCGTATATGCGAGGGAGCCCCCGTGAAAAGGCAGCTTTCTATAGAAGAAAAGCACTGCCGGATGCAGCAGATAAATGCCGAATGAACAGGCGCCTACGGAGAGCAGCATTCTCGTCAGCAGGCTGCGTCCGGCACCGTACAGCAGGAAGGACATCTGCAGCAGCACAAGACAGGAGAGCAGCGCATGAAGATTGGAGAAGCCTTCGTACCACAGACTGTTGATGACAGCTTTTTTGGTATGACTGTTAAACCACAGCTCAACATGAACAATTCCCGCAGCAGCCCATAACAGCCACAGCGCAATCCACCCGGTTCCTTTGCCCGAACGCCAGCCTTCGCGGGAAGGAACCAGCCACTTCTTCAAGGAGCCGTAATAGGCAGCAATCGCCGCCCCAAGCAGGAAATAAGAGAAATAAGTAATGGCCAGACTCCCCTTGTTCAACTGCCAATAGCCATGATTGGTCATATATTTATTCAGGACCACGAAGCCCCATTGCAGCAGAAGTCCAATCACCGGGGCCCATGCGGCAAGACGCCGAACCTTTTGCAGGCACCACAATATAAGCGGGAACAGCACATAGAACTGGATAATAATAATGATATAGTAGAGATGCGTATACGCCGTGCCGGTCAGCAGATACTTTCCAAGCTTGCGAGCCATCTCCTCCGCAGGCATTCCCCAAGTATGGCCCGAGGTCATCTTCAGAATAAAATACAGTATTGAAAAAACAACATAAGGCACCAGAATGTAGAGCATTCTTTTGCTATAGAACTTCCCCAGTGTTTTTCCGCTTAGCGGACGGTCAATATAGTTGTAGAACAGCACAAAGCCGCTCAAGAATACGAAGGAAGGCACAGCGAATTGGCTGAACTTGTTAATGAACAGAAACGGATGGAACATCGAGGTGTCCAGTGTTTCTGAGAGTGTGCGGGAAGTGGCATGAATAGCAATCACCGCAAAAATCGCAATCGCCCGAAATATATCAAGCTGCGGAATTCTTTCCTTTTGTCCCATTCAAATTCCTCCTGTTATGCTCCATAGCAGAGGTGCTTGTATTCTGATATTTGCCGACATTGTCTTGCACAGGCTCACACCTATTATCTAGTATATAGCTTCCTTACCCTTGCTGAACACTTAAAACTTTCTGAAAACTCACCTAATCCTGAGCCCCGGAACCAAGCTATGATTTCAAAAAAACCCCGCAGCTCCTGCGCCAAAACGCGCAACATGGAACTGCAGGGTAAGCACATGCTGATCATTATTGTTCCATTTGTCCTTCATTTTCCACTGAAGACGGACGCAGCTCCCGCAGCGGGTTGCCCCCGACAAAGGAACCGGCCGCCACATCCTTATGCACTACCGAACCGGCCGCTACAACTGCCCCATCTCCTATCGTCACACCGGGGAGAATCGTCGTATTGGCGCCAATCAGCACATTTTCACCAATCACTACTTCACCAAGACGGTACTCTTTGATCAGGTATTCATGGGCGAGAATCGTCGTATTGTAGCCAATCACAGAGTTTTCACCGACTGTAATCTTCTCCGGAAAAAATACATCGACCATCGCCATCAATCCAAAGGCCGTATGCTTCCCAACCTTCATGCCAAGGACCCGGCGGTAAATCCAGTTCTTCAGCGGCAGGACCGGACAATACCGGGCAATCTGAATAAAAATAAAATTACGTACACCCTTCCACGGGCTGACCGTACGGTAAATGTACCAGAGCGAGTTATGCCCTTCCACCGGATAGCGGGTTACTTTTCTCACGGCTGATTCGTCCCTTGCTCCACAATCTCATACAAATCCATCATATCGTGGATGATATAGTCCGGCTCATATTTACGAAGTGTTTCTTCACCTTTGAGCGACCATGCAACTGCTGCCACACGCACACCGGCTGCTTTGGCTGATTGAATATCAACGATGCTGTCACCGACCATCAGCGTTTTATTAGGATCAACACCCAAATTACGGATTGCCGTTAGAACCGGCTCCGGGTGAGGCTTCGGCTGAACTACATCATTTACCGTTACAATCGTCTCCATATACTTCAGCAGATCGAACATCTCCAGCGCCTTGACCGTCGTCGGGCGGATCTTGGTCGTCACAATACCCAGCCTGATCCCGCGGCGCAATAGCTCCTCCATCGTCTCATTCACATGGGGAAAAGAAGCAATCAGCTCATCATGATGCGCATAATTATAGGAGCGGTAGGACTGCTCAAGTACGCTGGTATCCTCAAGACCGGAGAACGCGCTCATCTGCTGCTGAAGCGTTGTCCCCATAAGGGGAATAATCTGCTCCCGGGTTAACGGGGGCAGATTATTCTCCTGCAGTGCATGCATGAACGAGTGGATGATTAGCTCATTGGTATTCACGATTGTTCCATCAAGATCAAACAGCACACATTCTATCATTGGTTCTGCTACTCCTTTGGTACTTCATCCTCGGTCTTCTCAGGCTCTGGTTGTCTAACCTGAGGGGCAGTCTTTGGAGCTGCCTGCGGTGTATTCGCCGCACTTTCCGGTACTACAGAGTCCGCAGCCGCAGCTTTGGTGCTGACAATAGGGTCCGAATAATGAGCCTTCGATTGACCGGTCACCCGGCGGATGATGATCAGCAGAATAGCGGCTAAGATCAGCAGCAGCGCAAGCAGTTGTGAGCTGCGAACATTGCCGTAAGCCGGATCGAGATAACCTTGCTCGAAGCCCAGCCATTTCATCGGACTCCATAACCCGTTCAGGAACGAAGCTAATCCGCTGTTTCCTTTAAAGGCCAGACTGTCTGTACGCAGCGCTTCAATAAAGAATCGGCCGATGGAATACCAGATGAAATAGGATAGGAATATCTCACCCGAACGAACAAACTTCTGGCGTCGCAGAATCATGAGCAGCGCAATGCCCAGAAGACTCCAGAGTGATTCATACAGGAAGGTTGGATGATGAAAAGCATCGCCTATGTACATCTGGTTCACAATGAAATCAGGAAGATGCAGCTTGTCACGCAGGAATGATTCCTCGACAACGCCGCCGTAAGCCTCCTGGTTAATAAAGTTTCCCCAGCGTCCAATCATTTGTCCTGCAAGCAATCCAGGTCCGCAAATATCGGCTATCCGCCAGAACGAATATCCTTTATAACGGAAATAGATAATCCCGCAAATAATCGCCCCAATTAGAGCTCCATAGATGGCAATCCCGCCATTCCAGATCTTAAATACATCTATGAAGTTATCCTTGTAATCTTCCCATTTAAAAGCTACAAAATAAATCCGCGCGCCAATAATAGCGGACGGTACGCCAAGCAGCAGCATATCCATGAAGAATTCCTGCGGAATGTTGAAGCGTTTACCCTCTTGGATCGCCAGAAATAATCCGGCCAGTGCGCCAACGCCCAGAATTAAGCCATACCAATGTACCGGCAATGACCCGATCGAGAAGACAATCGGATTAATGGCTAATGAAAAAAACATGTTCTCACACTCCTAGTCTAAATCATCCATGTCTTCAGATATGGTAGCAGTAAGCTTATTAGTAAACTGCAAAGCGGCGTTGAAGCCCATTTGCTTCAAGCGGTAGTTCATCGCTGCAACCTCAATAATTACTGCAAGGTTACGTCCAGGCCGTACAGGAATCGTTACAAGCGGCACATCCGTATCAATAATCCGCGTTGTTTCCTCATCCAGTCCAAGCCGGTCATATTGCTTGTCCTGCTGCCAGGCTTCCAGTCTTACCACCAGCGTAATCCGCTTATGATTACGGATAGCGCCTGCACCAAACAGCGTCATTACATTAATGATCCCGACACCGCGGATTTCCAGCAGGTGGCGGATCAGCTCCGGCGCAGTACCATGCAACTGATTATCCGAGGTCTGACGGATTTCCACCGCATCATCAGCAATCAGACGGTGTCCGCGTTTAACAAGCTCAAGCGCAGTTTCACTTTTCCCGATGCCGCTGCTGCCTGTAATCAGCATGCCTACACCATACACATCACAGAGGACGCCGTGAATCGTCGCTGTAGGCGCTAGCCGTCCTTCCAGAAAACTGGTCAATCTGCTGGAAAATATCGTCGTAGCCATCGAACTGCGCAGCACAGGCAGCCCTTTTTCGTTGCTTATATCAATAAGCTCCTGCGGCACCTCCAGGGCTCTTGTAATAACGATACACGGTGTATTGTCATTACAGATCCCGCGTATCCGGCTCTTGCGCTCTCCGTCCGGAAGCATGGAGAAAAAGGCCAGCTCAGTTTTGCCCAGCAGTTGAACACGCTCTTCGGGGTAATATTCGAAATAACCGGCCATTTCCAGTCCGGGGCGATTCAGGTCATCCACTGTAATTGGACGTTTCAAGCCCTCATGTCCGGAAACAACCTCTAATTGAAAATGTTGTACCAATTCTGATACCTTTACCTTCTTAGCCATGTGTGTCCGTCCTTTCGTAACCTGCGGTTTCTGTCCGCTTGCCCGCATTTGGTTAACAACTATTTCCATTCCATCTGCAGGTAATTCTCCTGCTATCTTAATGGATAACGCCTATGAATGCAATCTTAATACCCGTTCTTTGTCCAGTAAGTACACCGAAATAATTAATTTATGTTATGAAAAAAACCGCCTTCTCAGGCGGCCCTCTTCAAAATATACGAATTATGTTTCACGCTATCTATTCTCATTGAATCGGCTACCATCTTTAAAAGGACGGTAGCCGGTTCAACTTCATCAAATGTTACGATCTTATCCAAGCAGAACGTTAAGTTCGGACTCTTTATCGAAGATGTGAATTTTATTCATATCAATAGCCAATCTTGGCTTGCTGCCTTCGCGGGTAGTAGAACGTCCGTCTACACGGGCAATTACAGTGCTGTTGCCAACGCCGCTCAAGTAGAGGAGCATTTCATGACCCAGGTTTTCAGTAACATCAACCATCGAAGTGAAGATTGTGTTCGGCGAAGCTTCCAGGAATACTGGCTCTTCGTGAATATCTTCCGGACGAACGCCCATCACTACTTCTTTACCGATATAACCTTTGCTGCGCAGAAGTGTAGCTTTACCGCCTGGAACTTCAACATCAAGGTTATCTGCGCGGAAGCGTACGGCCCCGCCAACTTCAGTAAGAGTACCATTGATAAAGTTCATTGTAGGGGAACCGATAAATCCGGCTACGAACAGGTTAGTAGGCTCATTGTACAGCTCTTCTGGAGAAGCAGCCTGTTGAATGATACCATCATACATAACTACGATACGGTCACCCATTGTCATAGCTTCTGTCTGGTCATGTGTTACATAGATACAAGTGGTTTCAAGGCGCTTAACCAGTTTAGTGATTTCCGCACGCATTTGACCACGAAGTTTAGCATCCAAGTTGGACAGCGGTTCATCCATCAGGAAGACTTGAGGATCACGGACAATAGCGCGGCCCAGAGCGACACGTTGACGTTGACCACCGGACAGTGCTTTAGGTTTGCGCTCCAGCAAGTGCTCAATATCGAGAATCTTTGCAGCTTCGCGAACTTTTTTGTCGATTTCTTCTTTTTTCACTTTACGCAGTTTCAAACCGAACGCCATATTTTGGTATACGCTCATGTGCGGATACAGGGCGTAGGATTGGAATACCATCGCGATATCACGGTCTTTAGGAGCTACGTCGTTGACTACACGGTCACCAATGTACATTTTACCTTCAGAGATTTCTTCCAGACCGGCGATCATACGCAGGGTTGTGGATTTACCGCAACCGGAAGGTCCAACCAGTACCAAGAATTCCTTATCTTTAATATCAAGATTGATATCAATTACTGTCGCTTTATCGGAACCCGGGTATTTTTTGAAAATGTGCTCTAAACGTACGCCTGCCATTGTATTTCCCCCTCGAGTCAATTATTGGATTAAAAATAAATCGCTTTCTTATACATTTATCTTACCCCAGAGATGCCATGCTGGCTATTTGTAACGTTCACAAAAAACCTATTTTCTTTTCGTCACTTTATACAATAACATAGCTAACTTCACAATGGCGGCATCTCCGAAGCTCCGAACGTCCGCTCCCGTCTCCTGTTTAATCTTGTCCAACCTGTATAGCAGCGTGTTCCGATGGATATACAGCTTCTTGGCCGTCTCACTGACATTGCAGTCCATCTCAAAAAATGTCTCCAGCGTCATAAGCATTTCTTTATCCGCCAGCACAGAAGTATAGTCCCCAATCTGCGCAAGCAACTGTCTGCGGCGATCATCGGGTATGCTGTTAACCAGACGCTCCATATGGAGTTCCCAAGGCAAATGAATGTAGTCTCCCACCTGGAAAACCCGGCCCAGAATAATCGTTTCCCGCAGCAGAGCCACCGAACCTGTTAAGCCCTTCACAGGAATAATTGCCGGCGCTACCGCCAGATGGAATACGCCAACCCACTCGCTGGCAATCAGTTCATGAAGTCCCATGCAGGTCTGCGCCAGCAGATCATCAGCACTCTCTTCCTCATCTTCCTTATCATCCCCCCCGGTCAGCAACTCCTTACGGGCCAAAATTAACCATTCCTTCTCCTGCAGGGGGATTAACAGTATTTCATTCTCAAAATAACTGCGCAATAGCTTCATTAAAGAACGGTACGTTACCTGTGGATTATGGACATTTTCGCTGACCAGGAGGAAAGGAATCATTTCCCCCACCAAGCGGCCCTTCAAGGTTATTTCATCAGGGATTTCCGCATCATTCTTGTCCTGCTCTAATTGCGCATTCAGCCAAGTGCTAAGTTGACGAGCCTCAATTTCTCCTTCTTCCTTAAGTCCTGTCGCTCTGAGAGCAACGGAGAAATTTCGCGCTGCGTAATCGACTAACTGTACCTCCATTGAGGACAAGCCTTCAATCTCCAACCAGACTGCCGTTATCCGTCCATCATTTTCATACAAAGGCACCCATAGATGCCCCTCGTGGAATACCGGCTGTTCCTGTTCTTCCACTCCTATACCAAAAAGGGAAGCTGAATGCTGCCTCCCAAGCTGTTTGATTCCGGTTCTCTTTCCGGTGAGCTGTTCCAATTTTTGACGTAAAAACTCACTATCCATTGTCACCATACTCCACCACTTTTGCTCTTTTTGCCTATTCTATCATATTTCTACGCAATATGCGTCTTGCACTCCCTAAGGCAATAACGGACTTTCCTGAAAATACAAAAAAGCCACCACCCGAAGGTAATGACTTTCTGATTGAAATGAGCCATGAAGGACTCGAACCTTCGACACCCTGATTAAAAGTCAGGTGCTCTACCAACTGAGCTAATGGCTCATAAAAATGGTGGAGGCTGATGGATTCGAACCACCGAACACGTACGTGAGCAGATTTACAGTCTGATGCGTTTGGCCACTTCGCTAAGCCTCCATATGGTGGCGCGGGAGGGAATCGAACCCCCGACACAAGGATTTTCAGTCCTTTGCTCTACCGACTGAGCTACCGAGCCATAAAAAACAAGCCGTAAAATTAAAAATGGCGGAACCGACGGGATACTCTTCGCTTCGCTACGAGATTGCGATGTAATGCTAACGAAGCTTATGCTCCAACGAACCCAAATGGATTCTCATCCCTGAAGCAATAAAAAATGGCGGAACCGACGGGATTCGAACCCGCGATCTCCTGCGTGACAGGCAGGCATGTTAGGCCAACTACACCACGGTTCCGCATTTTGTGAAAAATGGTGCCGGCGAGAGGACTTGAACCCCCAACCTACTGATTACAAGTCAGTTGCTCTACCAATTGAGCTACACCGGCACAGTGTAAAAGATCATTCTTAAAAATACATATGGTGGAGGCTGAGGGGTTCGAACCCCCGACCCTCTGCTTGTAAGGCAGATGCTCTCCCAGCTGAGCTAAGCCTCCGTATGTATGGTAGCGGCAGAGGGGATCGAACCCCCGACCTCACGGGTATGAACCGTACGCTCTAGCCAGCTGAGCTACGCCGCCACATTAATAAGGAAATACATTGAATTTAGAATGGCGGAGAGAGAGGGATTCGAACCCTCGCACCGCTTACGCAGTCTAACCCCTTAGCAGAGGGTCCCCTTATAGCCACTTGGGTATCTCTCCAATAGATCTAGCCATGTAAATCCAGACAGGAACTTAATTCCTGAAAACTGAATCCGAAACGAAACCTGCGTTTTAGTTTTTTGGATAAGCCCTCGACCGATTAGTATTGGTCAGCTCCACACGTTGCCGTGCTTCCACCTCCAACCTATCTACCTCGTCGTCTTCAAGGGGTCTTACTTGCTGGGAAATCTCATCTTGAGGGGGGCTTCACGCTTAGATGCTTTCAGCGCTTATCCCGTCCGTACGTAGCTACCCAGCCATGCTCCTGGCGGAACAACTGGTGCACCAGCGGTACGTCCATCCCGGTCCTCTCGTACTAAGGACAGCTCCTCTCAAATTTCCTACGCCCACGACAGATAGGGACCGAACTGTCTCACGACGTTCTGAACCCAGCTCGCGTACCGCTTTAATGGGCGAACAGCCCAACCCTTGGGACCTACTTCAGCCCCAGGATGCGATGAGCCGACATCGAGGTGCCAAACCTCCCCGTCGATGTGGACTCTTGGGGGAGATAAGCCTGTTATCCCCAGGGTAGCTTTTATCCGTTGAGCGATGGCCCTTCCATGCGGTACCACCGGATCACTAAGTCCGACTTTCGTCCCTGCTCGACTTGTAGGTCTCGCAGTCAAGCTCCCTTTTGCCTTTGCACTCTGCGAATGATTTCCAACCATTCTGAGGGAACCTTTGAACGCCTCCGTTACTCTTTAGGAGGCGACCGCCCCAGTCAAACTGCCCGCCTGACACGGTCCCCGTACCCGCTTAGGGTACCAGGTTAGAACCTAGATACGATCAGGGTGGTATCCCAACGGCGCCTCCAGCGAAGCTTGCGCTCCACCTTCACCGGCTCCCACCTATCCTGTACAGATCGTACCCAAATTCAATATCAAGCTGCAGTAAAGCTCCATGGGGTCTTTCCGTCTTGTCGCGGGTAACCTGCATCTTCACAGGTATTAAAATTTCACCGGATCTCTCGTTGAGACAGCGCCCAAGTCGTTACGCCATTCGTGCGGGTCAGAATTTACCTGACAAGGAATTTCGCTACCTTAGGACCGTTATAGTTACGGCCGCCGTTTACTGGGGCTTCGGTTCATAGCTTCGGGTTGCCCCTAACCACTCCCCTTAACCTTCCAGCACCGGGCAGGCGTCAGCCCGTATACTTCGCCTTGCGGCTTCGCACAGACCTGTGTTTTTGCTAAACAGTCGCTTGGGCCTTTTCACTGCGGCCCCCTCGGGCTATTCACCCTACCGAGGCACCCCTTCTCCCGAAGTTACGGGGTCATTTTGCCGAGTTCCTTAACGAGAGTTCTTCCGCGCGCCTTAGAATTCTCTTCTCGCCTACCTGTGTCGGTTTGCGGTACGGGCACCTTCTCCTGGCTAGAGGCTTTTCTTGGCAGTGTGAGATCATGACCTTCGCTACTGTAATTTTCGCTCCCCATCACAGCCCAGCCTTACGATGTGCGGATTTGCCTACACACCAGCCTCACTGCTTGGACGGACATCCATCAGTCCGCGTCACTACCCTCCTGCGTCACCCCATCGCTCATAGCGGATTACGGTGGTACAGTAATTTCAAACTGTTGTCCTTCGACTACGCCTGTCGGCCTCGCCTTAGGTCCCGACTTACCCTGAGCGGACGAGCCTTCCTCAGGAAACCTTGGGCTTTCGGCGGATCAGATTCTCACTGATCTTTTCGTTACTCATACCGGCATTCTCACTTGTGTACGCTCCAGCGCTCCTTACGGTACACCTTCAACGTATACACAACGCTCCCCTACCCCTGATGCAAAGCATCAAGCCATAGCTTCGGTGGTGTGTTTAGCCCCGTTACATTTTCGGCGCAGAGTCACTCGACCAGTGAGCTATTACGCACTCTTTCAATGGTGGCTGCTTCTAAGCCAACATCCTGGTTGTCTGTGCAACTCCACATCCTTTCCCACTTAACACACACTTGGGGACCTTAGCTGATGGTCTGGGCTGTTTCCCTTTTGACAATGGATCTTAGCACTCACTGTCTGACTCCCGGCAAGAAGTTAATGGCATTCGGAGTTTGACTGAGCTTGGTAACCCTTGCGGGCCCCGCACCCAATCAGTGCTCTACCTCCACCACTCCATTCACCGAGGCTAGCCCTAAAGCTATTTCGGGGAGAACCAGCTATCTCCGAGTTCGATTGGAATTTCTCCGCTACCCCCACCTCATCCCCGTACTTTTCAACGTACGTGGGTTCGGGCCTCCAGTGCGTGTTACCGCACCTTCACCCTGGACAGGGGTAGATCACACGGTTTCGGGTCTACGTCCACATACTTAGTCGCCCTATTCAGACTCGCTTTCGCTGCGGCTCCGGCTTCTCACCTTAACCTTGCATGTTAAACGTAACTCGCCGGTTCATTCTACAAAAGGCACGCCATCATCCATAAACAGGACTCTGACTTTTTGTAAGCACACGGTTTCAGGTTCTATTTCACTCCCCTTCCGGGGTGCTTTTCACCTTTCCCTCACGGTACTGTTTCACTATCGGTCGCCAGGTAGTATTTAGCCTTGACAGATGGTCCTGCCGGATTCATACGGGGTTTCACGTGCCCCGCACTACTCGGGATCCGTCTCGGAGGGAATACAGTTTAGGTTACAGGGCTTTTACCTCTATCGCGGGCCTTTCCAGACCTCTTCACCTACCATCTTCCTTTGTAACTCCATGTGAGACGTCCCACAACCCCAAGGAGCAAGCCCCTTGGTTTAGGCTGTTCCGCGTTCGCTCGCCGCTACTGACGGAATCACTATTGTTTTCTCTTCCTCAGGGTACTTAGATGTTTCAGTTCCCCTGGTCTGCCTCTGCACACCCTATGTATTCAGATGTGAGTAACTGCGAATTACCACAGTTGGGTTTCCCCATTCGGACACCCCCGGATCAAAGCTTGCTTACAGCTCCCCGAGGCAGTTTCGTTGTTCGCCACGTCCTTCGTCGGCTCCTGGCGCCTAGGCATCCTCCGTGTGCTCTTAGTAGCTTAACCAACGTTCCGGTGTTTCGCTTGTTCGCTCATCTTGTTTTGAATGGCGCGCCCGGATGACTCCGTCCGCTAGATCATTCAAAGCCAAAGGTCGCTTCACAATCGAAAACCTTCACTTCGCATCGCTATAATTTAAACTTGCTTACACAAGTTCAGCTTAAAGGAATGTTCTAAAACGCATTTTCGTTTCGGTATCCAGTTTTCAAGGATCAAGTTTCTTACAATTGAGAGCTTCAACTCTCAAAACTGACCAACGAGTGAGTAACAGGCCTAAACCTGAGTTGTGGAAGCTTAGCTTTAGATTTGAATGTTCTCATCGCAGAGAACGATTCTCCATAGAAAGGAGGTGATCCAGCCGCACCTTCCGATACGGCTACCTTGTTACGACTTCACCCCAATCATCTACCCCACCTTCGGCGGCTGGCTCCCTTGCGGGTTACCCCACCGACTTCGGGTGTTGTAAACTCTCGTGGTGTGACGGGCGGTGTGTACAAGACCCGGGAACGTATTCACCGCGGCATGCTGATCCGCGATTACTAGCAATTCCGACTTCATGCAGGCGAGTTGCAGCCTGCAATCCGAACTGAGACCGGCTTTGCTGGGATTCGCTCCACCTCGCGGCTTCGCTTCCCGTTGTACCGGCCATTGTAGTACGTGTGTAGCCCAGGTCATAAGGGGCATGATGATTTGACGTCATCCCCACCTTCCTCCGGTTTGTCACCGGCAGTCACTCTAGAGTGCCCAGCCTTACCTGCTGGCAACTAAAGTCAAGGGTTGCGCTCGTTGCGGGACTTAACCCAACATCTCACGACACGAGCTGACGACAACCATGCACCACCTGTCTCAACTTTCCCCGAAGGGCACCTGATGCATCTCTGCTTCGTTAGTTGGATGTCAAGACCTGGTAAGGTTCTTCGCGTTGCTTCGAATTAAACCACATACTCCACTGCTTGTGCGGGTCCCCGTCAATTCCTTTGAGTTTCAGTCTTGCGACCGTACTCCCCAGGCGGAGTGCTTACTGTGTTAACTTCGGCACCAAGGGTATCGAAACCCCTAACACCTAGCACTCATCGTTTACGGCGTGGACTACCAGGGTATCTAATCCTGTTTGCTCCCCACGCTTTCGCGCCTCAGCGTCAGTTACAGCCCAGAAAGTCGCCTTCGCCACTGGTGTTCCTCCACATCTCTACGCATTTCACCGCTACACGTGGAATTCCACTTTCCTCTTCTGTACTCAAGCCATCCAGTTTCCAGTGCGACCCCAGGTTGAGCCCAAGGTTTAAACACCAGACTTAAATAGCCGCCTGCGCGCGCTTTACGCCCAATAATTCCGGACAACGCTTGCCCCCTACGTATTACCGCGGCTGCTGGCACGTAGTTAGCCGGGGCTTTCTTCTCAGGTACCGTCACTCCGGTAGCAGTTACTCTACCGGACGTTCTTCCCTGGCAACAGAGCTTTACGATCCGAAAACCTTCATCACTCACGCGGCGTTGCTCCGTCAGGCTTTCGCCCATTGCGGAAGATTCCCTACTGCTGCCTCCCGTAGGAGTCTGGGCCGTGTCTCAGTCCCAGTGTGGCCGTTCACCCTCTCAGGTCGGCTACGCATCGTCGCCTTGGTGGGCCGTTACCCCACCAACTAGCTAATGCGCCGCAGGCCCATCCTCTAGTAGCAGATTGNTCCGCCTTTCATCCTTCCTTCAGGAGAAGAAAGGAATTATCCGGTATTAGCTACCGTTTCCGGTAGTTATCCCAGTCTACAGGGTAGGTTGCCTACGTGTTACTCACCCGTCCGCCGCTAAGCTTCCCCCGAAGGATAAGCTCCGCTCGACTTGCATGTATTAGGCACGCCGCCAGCGTTCGTCCTGAGCCAGGATCAAACTCTCCAAATTGGTATTTAGAAAGAGCGATTCGCTCATTTTGAAACATCTGACGAGAATTAAAATTCTCATTTTTGGACTTCACTTTCGCGAAATCCCACTCACTCGTTGTTCAGTTTTCAAAGATCAAGTTCTCGTTTTTCTTCGTCGTTGCTTGTCAGCAGCGACCTTTATAATATATCACAGCACCCTTGTTTCAGTCAAGCGTTTTTTTATTTTATTTTTTCGCTTTGCTTATTGGCAGGCTATCAAAGAATAGCTTGTCCAAAGGGCCGAGACTTAATGTATCATAAATTAAGAACCCACGTCAACCTTTAAAACAAAGTTATTTTCAAGCCTATAAGCATAAGTACTCCTGGAAGTCCCAGAACCGTTACAGCGCCTATAGTCGCAGGATTCATAGGAATATAAATCTCAGTGATTAGTCCGGAAAAATTCACTACATAAATGCCAAGTGCCGCCAGTAGAAGATGAGTGCCAAACAGGCTGACCCAAGCCCAGCCCAATTTTCTTCTCATAACGATCATAACCAGTAAAATGCCCGATATCACCAATACAGCAAGAGCCGCCGTTCTCAGCATGATGCTCCTCCTTTGTTTTTGGTCTACTATATTAGAGCCGACTGCGGTTGAGCCCCAGACTTTTGGCATGCTTCAAATGGATCTGATATTTACGCTCCGCAGCCTCCAAAATGTATATCGCATAATCAATCTGATCCTGACCCAGGGCTTCATTGAACATCAGGTGCGCTCTTTCCCACTCTGATTGCGCCTTGCGAACCTCAAGAAACACATTCCACTTCTCTTCCTTCCCCCCGATGTATTCCTCTTCTCCGGCAGCCTTTTTCTGCAACGCTCTCCACCAAGCCATACCCATCCCTCCTAAGAATAACTTCAGGGCGCCATACAGCAATTCACCCTCGTGTATTCTCATTCATATCGAAAGGGGGACAAACTTAGAACTAAAAACGGCAGACAAAGTTGATTTTGGATTCATGCAAGAGTAAAAAAAGAAGCCCTTGCGGGCTTCCTGCATCAAACATAACGTCAGCACTGCCTAGAACAGCTCACGACGGCCCTCAAGAGCCTTGGACAAGGTGACCTCATCCGCATACTCAAGATCGCCGCCTACAGGCAGACCGTGGGCTATCCTGGTGATTTTGATCTCGAAGGGGCGGACAAGACGGGAGATGTACATAGCCGTGGCCTCGCCTTCAATATTGGGGTTGGTTGCCATGATAAGCTCCTTCACCCGCTCGTCGCTCAGACGGGTCAACAGCTCCTTCAGACGGATGTCATCCGGGCCGATCCCCTCCATCGGTGAGATTGCCCCCTGCAGAACATGATAATAGCCGTCGAACTCCTTGGTCCGCTCAATAGCCACAAGATCTTTGGAGTCTTGGACCACGCAGATTACGGAAGCATCGCGGGTTTTGTCCTGGCAAATGCGGCATGGATCTGTGTCGGTGATATTACAGCATACCGAGCAATAATGAAGATTGCGCTTAACGCTGACCAACGCTTTGGCAAAATCAATTACCTCGTCCTCTTTCATGTTCAGTGCATGAAAAGCCAGCCGGGCGGCCGACTTCGGCCCGATTCCGGGCAAACGCGTAAAAGCTTCGATCAGCTTGGCAAGCGGTTCTGGATAATACAAGGTGATGGTTCTCCTTTGGACTGGATAAAGTACGGCCTAGAACAAACCAGGAATCTTCATGCCGCCTGTAAATTTACCCATGTCATTATTGGCTAGCTCTTCGGCTTGGGTAAGGGCATCATTTACGGCAGTCAGTACAAGATCCTGCAGCATTTCGATATCCTCGGGATCAACAGCCTCAGGCTTAATCTGGATGGCGAGCACTTTCTTGTGGCCGTTGACTTGAACGGTAACCACACCGCCGCCGGATGTTCCTTCAATAGTTTTGCTGCCCAGCTCTTCCTGAGCTTTAAGCATTTGTTCCTGCATTTTTTTAACCTGCTTCATCATTTGGTTCATATTATTCATACATCGTCTCTCCTTTGGATGCGCTACTAGGCGCTGATAGGCTAAAATACTACTCTTTTATGACAACAAGGTCTTCCCCAAAGAGCTGGATCGCCTCGTCAATCCATGGTTCAGTCTGTGCATCAGCAGCTTCATGCTCATGCTCCAGCCGCAGCTCCTCTGTACCGGTCTGTGCAACAGACTTCACAGCAGCCTCATTCCAGTCACGCTGCATCATCGTTACCAGACGGTAAGGCTTACCCAGGCGGGCAGCAAACACATTCTCGATAACCTGCCTATTGGCCGGCTTCTCGGTTGTGTCGCGATGGATCGTGTTCTTAAAAGCAACCAGTACTGCATCCTCCATAACGGAGACCGGCTCGCCATCCACAAACCACGCATGAACCGTTACCTTCTCCTCCTTCACTCCCTGCAGGACGAGGCTCCATTGCTTATACACATCGGCAAAATCGGCACTGTCTTTGCCGGCAATAAATTTATCCAGTTGCGGAGGCAGCTTGGAGTGAGAGGATACCCGCGGAGCCTGGCTCTGTGCGGTTGCTTGCTTCTTCGCAGCCCCCTGATCACGTCCTCCACCAGAAACCGCCCCCGACTGCAAGGCCTGCTCCAGCTTCTTCTCCAAAGCGGTAATCTGCCTTCTGAGCAGCTCCAGCTCACCGGAATCTGCCGTCTGAGGCTGGCCGCCGGAGTGACTGGAAGCAGTCGCTGCAAAATTAGGCGCGGCTTCCTGAACGGTAGCCTCCTCCTGCTGCAGGCTGCACAGCTTCATCAAGGCCACTTCAAACAAGGTCTGCGGATGAGTGGCATATTTCATCTCACTCAGATAGCGCGTCAGTGTTTCAACAATTGTAAATAAACGATCCCTGGAAAATGCGGCCGCCATATCGCGGAAATCCGCCGGATTTAAGACACGGTCCGTTAAATGATCGGCTCCCGGCACCATTTTGATCATCAGTAGATCCCGGAAATAGTACAGCAGGTTCTCCAGACACTTATCCGCACTCTTGCCTTCATGCATAAGCTGCTCGACAAGCTCCAGAAGCAGTCCCATATCCCCTTCCAGAATGGCGGTAGCCAGGCGCGCGAACTGCTCGGAGGGAATCCCCCCGGTCATCCCCAACACCTGCTGATACGTTACATGTCCGTCTGTAAAGGAAGATATCTGGTCCAGTATGCTGAGCGCATCGCGCATTCCGCCATCGGACAGACGGGCAATGTACTGCAGCGCATCCGCATCTGCTGCAATTCCTTCCTTCTCACAAATCTCGGTTAAGAGGCCCGTCTGTTCTTCCAGCGAAACCCTGCGAAAATCAAAACGCTGGCAGCGGGATATAATTGTCGCCGGCAATTTGTGGGGCTCCGTCGTCGCCAGGATGAACATTACATGGGGAGGCGGCTCTTCCAGCGTCTTCAACAGCGCATTAAACGCTTCTGTTGTCAGCATATGCACTTCATCAATAATATACACTTTGCGGCGAACCTCGGTAGGCGCATATTTCACCTTATCCCGCAGGTCGCGAATCTCTTCAACGCCCCGGTTAGACGCCGCATCAATTTCCTGTACATCCATTACATTGCCCGCAGTGATCCGCAAGCAGGAGGGACATTCATTACATGGCTCCGGCCCCGCACCCCGCTCGCAATTGACGGCTTTGGCGAGCACTTTGGCAGCAGTTGTCTTGCCGGTTCCCCGAGGGCCGCTGAACAGGTAGGCATGCGAAACCCGCTGTTCACGAATCGCATTCTGCAGCGTTTGAATAATGTGCTGTTGCCCTACCATGTCATGAAACGACTGCGGCCGCCAGGCACGGTACAGCGCGATATGTTCCACTATGCATTACCCTCTCTTAAGCTGCCGCTTTCGGCATTTGTCGCTAACTTATTATACTATATCCACCAGACTTTGACCAAAAACAAAAAGCATCTTCGCTTGTGGCAAAGATGCTATTCATGGCAATATGTAAACCGCGCACCTGTTATTGATGGCTGCGATCCAAGCGGCAACCCTACAACACTGCTCGGGCTAGGCCACCCTCCGGCACAAGAGTAGACTTACTTATGGCTGCTTCCTTCCGGACCTGACCAGGTTCATAAGCACTCATTGCGGAGGACCCAACCGTCAACACAGCCCGTAGGGACCAAGGCCTCACATCGACAGCACCTCTAACAGGAATTCAACCTCGCTACAGCGGATTGCGAGTTACAGGGCACCGCTACCTCCCCGTCTAGCGCAGCGAAGATAAGTATAGCTTACGGCTGGACAAAAATCAAGGCTCCGGATAAAGGAGAGGCTCCCGGGTATTGCACCGGGAGCCAATGTAATCCTTAAGCCGCTAAGCGGCTAAATGATTAGATACCATATTTCTTCTTGAATTTATCAACACGTCCGCCGGCATCCAGGAATTTCTGCTTGCCAGTGTAGAACGGATGGCAGCTGGAGCAAATTTCGACTTTCAGCTCAGGTTTAACGGAGCCCGTCTCGAAGGAATTGCCACATGCGCAGGTCACCTTAGTCAGATGGTACTTTGGTTGAATTGCTTCTTGCATTTGAATTTCACCTCTCATGCCCTAAGCCTCATGCGGACCTAGAGTTATTAAAATACACAACGGTATTCTAGCACGAAAAGAGGGATTCCGCAATATGTTGAAATTCCATTTATATCGCTACATGTGTACACGCCGCTGCTTGGCGCGGGCCAGGTCTGCAGGCGGAACATGCGTATAGGAGCCTATAACAACACTCGGAAGCTCTTCGCGGAAGATCTCAAGCATCGTCTTCATCCCGAGAATCTCCCCTTGAGCCGGCGGAATCAATTCCAGATAGCTCTCCGGATCAATATTAAGGTTGCGCATCTGAATCAGCTTCAAATCCGTACGTCTGACGAATTCCACCATCGCCTCAATCTCTTCCTCACGATCCGTTACTCCCGGGAAGATCAGATAGTTGATTGAGGTGTACACTCCCTGTGAGGCGGCATACTTCAGAGATTTCTCCACATTAGCCAGCGTGTAGCCGCGCGGCTTGTAGTAAGCGTTGTAATGCTCATCCAGTGCACTGATCGTGCTCACCCGCATTAAATCCAGGCCGGCGTCAACAATTCCCCGGATATGATCACTCAGGCCGGCATTCGTATTGATATTGATGTACCCGATATCTGTGATGGAACGGACTTCCCGGATAGACTCAATAATTAGCTTGGCCTGGGTGGATGGCTCGCCTTCGCAGCCCTGGCCGAAGCTTACAATGGACTGCGGTGTCTTGAGATGCTCCAGCATCACCTGGAAAATTTCATTCACTGTAGGGCGGAAGTTCATCCGCGTCTGCGGAGATACAAAACCGCTGTCGTCAGGCTGTTCAGAAATGCAGCCAAAGCAGCCCGCATTGCAGGAATAGGATACAGGAACAGCTCCCTCCCAGCGGCCTAAAAAGGTATTGGAAGAGGTCAGGCATTCATAGCCAAGCGCACAGTTGGAGAGATGGTCGTACAAACGGTTCTCCGGGTACTTGGCGGTCAAGCTGCCGACACCCGCTTTTACCTCATCCCGGTCACAATTTAAAGGATTCCACTGCTCCGGATCATCGGTAAGATCAGCAGCCACGTAGAAGCCGCCATCCTTCCACACTACTGCGGAATAGCCAAAGAGTGGAAGCTTATACGACTTGTCTGTCTTGACATAACCGGGAAGACATAGACGGGTAAAGCCCTGCGGCAGCAATGCCCCCACTGCCTGGGACCCTTCCGGCAATGACTTCATTTCACCCGTCTCAGGGTTCATGCCTACTGCCCGCGTGTTCGGCAGACCGACTAAGGTAGCTCCCTCGGGCAGCGGAATTAATTCTTCCTCCAGTATCTCAACAATCATATCTCCGCTGCGGGCCAGCCCGTACAGCTCGGGATGATCATATACATTTCCTTGCTCATCGGCATATACCAAATACATGTTAGTCTCCTCTTATTATCTATTCTCAGGTTGTAGGAACAGAGGGTGTCTTCGGACGCGTTGTCCGGCGGGCGGATGAACCGCTGTTCGAGGTTCCCCCATTACTGGCCGTACTGCTCGGAGATGAGGCTTCTTTGTTCCCTGCAACATCAAAGGATGCCAGGAATTCGGCATTGGTCTTGGAGTCGCGAAGTTTTTTGAGGAAGCCCTCCACAAAGTCGTAGGACTCGTTCATATTTTTGCGGATCGCCCAAATGGTGTCCAGCTCTTCCTTGCTCAGCAGCACCTCTTCGCGGCGTGTGCCAGAGCGGCGGATGTCGATGGCCGGGAAAATGCGCCGTTCCGCCAGCTTGCGGTCGAGATGAAGCTCCATGTTGCCCGTGCCTTTAAATTCTTCATAAATAATATCATCCATACGTGAACCCGTATCAATAAGCGCTGTCGCAAGTATGGTCAAGCTTCCGCCCTCTTCCACATTCCGCGCAGAACCGAAGAACCGCTTAGGACGGTGGAACGCCGCCGGATCAATCCCCCCGCTGAGTGTCCGACCGGACGGTGGAACGACGAGGTTATAGGCACGGGCCAGACGGGTAATGCTGTCCAGCAGTATCACAACATCCTTTTTATGCTCAACTAAACGCAAAGCACGTTGCAGCACCAGTTCGGCAACCTTGATGTGGTTCTCGGGAAGCTCATCAAATGTAGATGCCACTACCTCACCTTTCACAGAACGCTGCATATCGGTTACTTCCTCGGGACGCTCGTCGATCAGCAGTACGAATAAGGAAATTTCAGGATTGTTAGTGGAAATACTGTTGGCAATTTCTTTTAGGAGGAGCGTTTTCCCTGCTTTGGGAGGTGCTACAATCAAACCGCGCTGCCCCAGACCAACAGGAGCAAGCAAATCCATTATTCGGGTAGATAAATGGGTAGGGGATGTTTCAAGCGGCAGCTTATCTTGCGGATAAAGAGGTGTTAGCGCCGGAAAATGCAAACGCTCCGCTGCACTGGCAGGATTCTCGCCGTTGACGGCGTTGACTTGAAGCAAACCGAAGTAACGTTCGTTTTCTTTGGGTGTCCGGCATTTGCCGGATACAAGATCTCCGCTTCTGAGATCAAACTTACGAATCTGTGAAGCCGAGATATAAATATCCTCTGCACTGGGCAAGTAGTTGATCGGCCTTAGGAAACCATATCCTTCCGGCAAAATTTCGAGCACGCCTTCCATAAACATAAGGCCGCTCTGCTCTGCCTGTGCCCGAAGAATTGCAAAGATCAGCTCCCGTTTCTTGAGCGTCCCGTAGTATGGAATCTGGTACTTCTTAGCCAGTTTATACAGATCGGTCAGCTTCATTTCTTCCAAATCGGAAATTTGAAGATCCATGTAATAACCACCTATTCAATTTTTATAATGAGTTCATCTAGCATGTCATCCGGGAAAATAGGAATCTATTAAATCCGCCCATTAGGATATCATTACCCAAACTGGAAGAGGATATGCAATTCCGAGGCAGAAATCCCCCTCCAGTCGAGCGGATAATTCTACTCTATTCGTTCTCACGCCATACTTCGGCTCCCAGATTACGCAGGTTGATGACCAGATTGTCATAACCGCGATCTATATACTCCACACCCGTAACTTCTGTAATCCCATCCTCTACCGTTAGTCCGGCAATTACAAGCGCCGCACCGGCACGCAGATCGGAGGCCTTCACCTTTGCAGCATTAAGCTTGCTGCCTTCAATAATAGCTGAACGTCCTTCGACACGGATTTTGGCTCCCATGCGAACAAGCTCCGGCACATGCTTAAACCGGTTACTGTATACAAAATCACTGAGTACGCTAACACCTTCTGCCTGAGTGAGCAGACTTGTCATCGGAGATTGCAAATCGGTGGCAAAACCGGGGTAGATCAATGCCTTAACATCCGCATGCTGGTATTTGGCTCTACCGATGACCCGGATGCTCTCATCCAGCTCCTCAATATCCACGCCCATCTCCAGCAGCTTGGCGGTCAGCGCCTCCAAATGCTTCGGAATCACATTATCTATCAACACATTGCCGCGCGTAGCCGCTGCCGCAATCATGTAAGTTCCAGCTTGAATCCGGTCAGGAATAATGGAGTGGCGGCAGCCGTGCATTTCCGCAACACCTTCGATCCGGATGGTTTCGGTACCAGCGCCTTTAATAACAGCGCCCATAGAGTTCAACAGGGTAGCAACATCTATAATCTCAGGCTCTTTAGCCGCGTTTTCAATAATTGTTGAGCCTTTAGCCCGTGAAGCAGCCAGCATAATGTTAATGGTGGCCCCCACGCTCGAAACGTCCAGGTAAATTTTTGCACCGCGCAGTTCTTTGGCGTATAAGTGAATAGAGCCATGATCATTGGTCACAGTCGCACCCAGTGCCTCAAAGCCTTTAATATGCTGGTCAATCGGACGGGGCTCAAAGTTGCAGCCGCCGGGAAGACCGATTGTCGCTTCCTTAAATCTTCCAAGGAGCGCCCCCATCAAATAATAGGAAGCCCGGAGCTTCTTGACCGGTCCGTTAGGCATTGGGATGGATACGATACGGGAGGGATTAATTCTCATTTGGTTGCCTGTCCAGGAGACAGTCGCACCAAGCTCTTCAAGAATTTCGGAGTAAACAGCTACATCACTAAGGGCTGGCAAGTTATCCAGAACAACTTCAGATTCGGCCAAAATCGCCGCAGGAATAAGCGCAATCGCGCTATTCTTCGCACCACTGATGGTTACAACGCCCTCTAATGGACGTCCACCGCCAATCATTAATTTTTCCATAAATTTATCTGGTTCCCCCTACGTGTATTGCAGCTTGCCCAGGCAATACCTGCTGTGGCTTAAGAATGACAAGTAGAAACGGCTGCGCCGCCCTTGCATCAAGGACGGCACCCGTTTCTGCAACAAATATAAGGGCCGGCTGGCTAATGCAGTCATTGACTCCTTATATTATGGAAAGACACCGGCTAGGCGGTGTGCTCTCCTTATCTTAGATATTCAGTTCAAATACTTATATTCATAGGCAGCATAAAGATGCCTGTCCGCTCACGGCATGAATAAATTAAGCTTTGTTGCTGGAACCGAACTCACGGATTTTACCGATAACGGTTTGTTTGATGGCTTCGCGGCCTGGTGCGATGAATGTACGAGGATCGTAAGCATCCGGTTTAGCAGCGAGAACTTCGCGAACAACCTTAGCAAATGCAATTTGGTTCTCGGTGTTCACGTTGATTTTGGAAGTACCCAGGGAGATGGATTTCTTGATGTCATGCTCAGGAATACCTGTACCGCCATGAAGAACCAGCGGAAGTTTAACTGCATCGCGGATTTCTTCCATTTCTTTGAATCCAAGGTTAGGCTCGCCATGGTAAGGGCCATGTACAGAACCAAGAGCAGGAGCCAAAGTGTCGATGCCTGCTTCTTTGACGATGCGTACACATTCGTTCAGGTCAGCATATTGGATACCGCCGATAACGTCGTCTTCCTGTCCGCCGACAGTACCCACTTCAGCTTCTACAGAAACACCCTTAGCATGAGCGTACTCAACGACTTTTTTAGTCATTTCGATGTTCTCGTCGATAGGGTGGTGGGAGCCGTCGATCATTACGGATGTAAATCCGGCGTCAATAGCTTCTTTACATTTCTCAAAGCTGGAACCGTGGTCCAGGTGGATAGCAACAGGAACAGTGATTTTCATGTCATGAACAAGGCCTTCAACCATCTTAACAACGGTGTAGAAGCCGCCCATGTGACGAGCTGCGCCTTCGGATACGCCAAGGATTACCGGTGATTTCTCTTCTTCTGCTGCACCAAGAATCGCTTGAGTCCACTCCAGGTTGTTGATGTTGTACTGACCAACAGCGTATTTTCCTTCAAGTGCTTTGCTTAACATGTCTGTCATAGATACTAATGGCATGGTTTCAATCCTCCTAAGAATGTTGGGTTGCCTATAAAAGCCGACATCACATACAGGCCTATTATAGCACATCCTGTGTCAAATACTAAATAGGACAAACAAAAAAATGTCCCGGTGGGACGATATTCACCCAGCCATGCCTAAAGCAAATTCTTCCTCCTTAGAGTATCCATAACAGGACATACTCAAACTGCCTGTCACTAAGTTCAACTGCACTCTTCAATCGACTTACTATTAAGATGCATATTAACCGCTACCCGCATCTCATCAATATCAAACGGCTTAGTGAAATGCATTAATGCCCCTAGCTTTGTCGCTTCTTTAATCATATCCAGCTCTCCGTAAGCAGTCATCATGATAACCTTGATCGCCGGGTTGATATCCTTCAAATGCTTCAGGATTTCAAGTCCGTCCATTCCCGGAATCTTCATATCGAGCAAGACCAAATCGGGCGACTCGCTGCGGACAATGTCTAAGGCCAATTTTCCGTTAGCTGCTTGAAATGTGGCATACCCTTCACTATTAAATACTTCCATGAGGAGAATCCGGATACCGTTCTGATCATCGACTATTAACACTTTTTTCTTTTCCATACCATACCCTCCCAGAATTTAAAGCAGATTGTCCATTCCGCGCACTCATCACAGCTAACGACCCCTTGACAGCATAGTCTATACGAAACCTATTATTCGTGCTTTACAGTCAAAATCCTGCTAAAAGGTTAAAATGCGTAAAACTATGTCATATAATGGACCGGAATAAAGCGGATGAGAACAGGGATTTGAGGGCTGAAGCTTCGTGCTCGGCAGGTAGAGTTCTATTTCTAAAAAGAAAGCCTCCTGACGGAGGCTCTCAAAGGCCTGTAGGGCCTGAATTATCTGTATTTTACAGTTGTTCGGAATGAGTCAGCGAAGCCTTGACAAATTCACGGAAAAGCGGCTGCGGACGGTTCGGACGGGAGGTAAACTCCGGATGGAACTGTACGGAAAGGAACCAAGGGTGGCCCGGAAGTTCGACAATTTCCACCAAGCGGCCATCCGGGGAGGTTCCGGAGATCACGAGACCCGCTTTTTCAATCTCATCGCGGTAGGCATTGTTGAATTCATAACGGTGACGGTGACGTTCATATACCAATTCATCGTCATAGCAAGACATAGCCAGCGATTCAGGAAGAAGCTTGCACGGGTACAGACCCAGACGCATCGTTCCGCCCATATCCTCGATATCCTTCTGCTCCGGCAGCAGGTCGATCAGCGGATACGGTGTAGATGGATTAATCTCGGAGCTGTTCGCGCCGGCCAGTCCCAGAATGGAGCGGCCATATTCGATTACGGATACCTGCATCCCCAGGCAAATGCCGAAGAAAGGAATGGATTGCTCACGCGCATAGCGGATGGCAGAGATTTTACCTTCGATTCCCCGGTCGCCGAAGCCGCCTGGAACCAGAATACCGCCTATTCCGCCCAGCAGCTCGTCCACATTCTCGTCAGTTACCAGTTCAGCGTCCACCCAGCGGATTTTAACTTCCGCGTTAGCTGCAAAGCCGGCATGGGAAAGAGATTCAACTACGCTCAAATAAGCGTCATGCAGCGCTACATATTTGCCGACAATGGCAATCTCAACAGTGCGTTCCAGCTTCTGAATCCGCGCCAGCATACTCTCCCATTCACGCATATCCGGTGCAGGGGTAGTCAGCTTCAAATGGTTAACTACGATTTCATCCAAGCCTTCATCGCGCAGATTAAGCGGAACTTCATACAGTGTTGAAGCATCCCGGCATTCTACAACAGCGTTGGCGTCAATATCGCAGAACAAGGCAATTTTGCCCTTCATATCTTCAGAAAGCGGATATTCTGTGCGGCAGACAATGACATTCGGCTGAATTCCAATGCTGCGCAGCTCTTTCACGCTATGCTGTGTCGGTTTGGTCTTCACTTCACCCGCAGCCTTGATGTAAGGGATCAGGGTTACGTGGATGTACATCACATTTTCACGGCCGATGTCGCTTTTGATCTGACGGATCGCTTCCAGAAACGGCAGACTCTCGATATCGCCCACAGTACCGCCGATTTCCGTAATTACCACGTCAGAGCCTGTCTCACGGCCTGCACGGAATACGCGCTCCTTGATCTCGTTCGTGATATGCGGGATAACCTGAACCGTACCGCCCAGGTACTCCCCGCGCCGCTCCTTGCTGATGACGGAGGAATAAATCTTGCCTGTTGTCACGTTGCTGTTCTTCGAAAGATTAATATCAATAAACCGTTCATAGTGCCCAAGGTCCAGGTCCGTTTCCGCGCCATCGTCGGTTACAAACACCTCGCCATGCTGGTAAGGACTCATGGTTCCGGGGTCTACGTTAATGTAGGGATCGAATTTCTGGATTGTCACCTTCAAACCTCTGTTCTTAAGCAGCCTGCCCAGAGAAGCGGCGGTAATGCCTTTGCCCAGGGAAGACACCACACCACCCGTTACAAAAATATACTTTGTCACTGTAAAACCCTCCTAAATAAAGTCCAGAAATTCAGGCGACGCTTGCTGTTTATCGTAACCCTTTTTTCCATTATCAAAACAGGGAACCCAAATGTTACTTTTCCACTCTATCCGGGAAAAAACCATTTAAAAAAAACAAAAAAGTGACACCCGTAGAGCCGGGGCACTTTTTATTTTAGAAAAAATATTAACTTCCATCAGAAGCCCATGCAATAGTTTACTCTGACGGTCCCACCCGTGTCAAGGGAGGAATTATGCCGAGTACGCTCTTCTAATATTTATCGTCTTCGTCCTCATCATCGGCATCATCAGAATCACTGTCTTCGGATTCCTCATCTTCCGCATCATCTTCGTCGATGTCATCTTCATCAATCACAACATCTTCGTCAACTTCGTCTTCGCTGTCGTCGTCGGAATAGAGATCGTCGCGGTCTTCGTCGATGGCGTCGAAATCTTCCTCTTCCGCAGCATAGTTGTCTTCTTCCTCGGTGAAATCGTCGTCTTCCAAATCGTCATCCTCGTCGTTGATGATACGGGGACGTTTGGAGTTGCCGACAGGGTCATCGGAGCGTTCCAGAGGATACCAGCGCTTGAGGCCCCACAGATTGGTTCCGACACAGGCAAAACGCCCGTCAATGTTGATCTCAGTATATAACTGGGCAATAGTATCGTTGGTTTGTTCGTCTGTCATACCGCGCAGCTTGGCCACTTCGACCATCAGGTCACGGTAATAATAAGGTGTATTGGCCGCTTTGAGCACCAGGAAAGCCAGGTCCACCATCGGCATTTCTTTAACTTTCTCAGGGTCCAGCTTTAAATTGAGTGGCGTACTCACTAAAGGACACTTCCTCTCACGCATATTAACAAAACTAAGTAAAACCTATTTGGCAGCAAATTGCAAGTGAAATGCGGCAGGGCCGCCGGAAGAAGCCGGCTTCAGGTTCTTATCCCGGTATCTGCTTGTCCGCCTTCGTCCTAAAAGAAAAGCTTCCGGGAAAAGAACACGGCTTGCATGTTGAATTATGTAGTCTACGGCTCCAGCACAAAATTAATTTCTGCAATACAAAGGCGGAGGAAATCCCTCCGCGCATGACTGTACCCACGCCAAGGATCGGCTCCTTACGGGATGTTGCAAAGAGAGCTTAACCTCTCTTCTATTTATTTTATGTAAAGCGCCGCCTTTTGACACGATGGGCAGCCCATTTCGCTAAAAAAGGGCAAGTTCCCATTCGGACGCCCGCCTCCTTTCATACAATATGGCAGCACGGCACCGAGGAGGGGACGGCATAACCTATGAATTACTACGGATTTTGGCAGATGCTGCTTGATGAGATATCGGCTGCCCCCAAAAATGCTGAACGGCGCATTGTTACCTTCAATGATCCACGCCAGTATGCCGGAGCACTGTCGCAGTGGAAATCGCTGAAGGCAAAAATTCCCGGGCTTGCGCAAGTACGGATTTCTCCGCTGATCCGTGCGTTTTTTGTGCCTGCTGCCGGAGCAATCAGACTGCCGGGTAAATTCGCCGATGCACTAAGTGTAGAAGAAGACCACCGGATACAGGTCCACTCTCTTGCCGCTGAAAAAAGCGGCTCAGCTATGCTGCCATGGGGCGTGAAAGCGATTCATGCTCCGCAGGCCTGGTCCAGATCCACCGGGGTACAGGTAAAGATCGGCGTTATTGATACGGGAGCCGATTATCGCCACCCCGATCTCAAGCATTCGCTGGCAACAGGTGTTAACCTGCTGCACCGCGGCATGCTGCCGCTGGATGACAACGGGCACGGCACCCATATTGCCGGCACGCTGGCGGCAGCGGGCGGCACACGGGGAATGATGGGCGTCGCCCCGAGGGCACTGCTGTATCCGGTAAAGGCTTTTGACCACAGCGGCTCTGCCTATGTGTCGGATATTGTGCTTGGCATCGACTGGTGTGTGCAGAACAAGGTCGATATCATCAATATGAGCTTCGGGATGAAAACCAGAAGCAAAGCGCTTCATGATGTGGTGATCAAGGCCTACCGGTCCGGGATCGCCATCATCGCCTCCTCCGGAAACGACGGCAAACGCGGCGGTGATTATCCCGCCCGCTACCCCGAAACGATCGCCGTCGGCGCGCTTGATAAAAGACACCGCGTAGCGGCCTTCAGCAACCGCGGTCCGTATATTGATGTATACGGTCCCGGTGAAGGGGTGCCCTCCTGCTGGCTGAGGGAGGGCTACAAGGAGATGAGCGGCACCTCCATGGCGACCTCCCATGTCACGGGAGCCGCCGCCCTGCTGCTCGCGCTGCGGCCGGGCCTCTCGCCCCGGGAGCTGAAGCTGCTCCTGCGCCGCACAGCCTCGCCGGTGCGGCTGCGCAAGGGCCAGCGCCGCGCCGCCCTGGGCGGCGGCGCAGCCGATGCCCTGCGCCTGCTGCGCACAGGCGCAAGGCGCAAGACCGCCGCTAAGCCATAGCGGCGGGACTGCCCCGGCCCCCGGCGCTGCGGGGGGCCGGGCACTGCTGCAAGCGGGGCTGCGCCGCTTGCACAAAAGCAAAAGCACCGCCCCCGGGCTTGCGGGGGCGGTGCTTTTGCGTTGGAGCCGGACCGTTACATCCGGTCCGGCGCGGTAACGCCAACGAGGCGCAGCACGTTGGCGATCGTGGTCCGCGCCGCGCCCAGGAGGGCGAGGCGGGCTACGGTCTGGGCGGCATCCTCGGTGATGACGCGCTCCGCTTTGTAATAGCTGTGGAACAGCGAAGCCAGATCATACACATAGCGGATCAGGCGGTGCGGCGCATAGCTCTCGGCGGCAACCGCGATTTCTGCCGGCAATTCGCCGATTTTGCGCAGCAGCTCGTATTCATGGGCGGCCGTCAGCTTGGAATAATCAATTTGGGCAGCATCCGGCAAGGAGATTCCCTGCTCCTCTGCCTGGCGGAAAATGCTGCAGATCCGCGCATGAGCATATTGAACATAGAACACAGGGTTCTCATTGGAAGTCGAAACGGCAAGATCCATGTCGAAATCCAGATGCGAATCCATGCTGCGCATCGTGAAGAAATAACGGATGGCGTCAATGCCCACCTCGTCCATCAGGTCTTCCATCGTTACCGCTTTACCTGTGCGCTTGGACATTTTGACTTTCTCGCCGTTCTGGAAAAGGCTGACCATCTGGGCGATCAGCACGACAAGCTTCTCGGGATCATTGCCAAGCGCCGACATGGCCGCTTTCATCCGGGGGATATAGCCGTGGTGGTCGGCCCCCCAAATGTTGATCATTGTATCGTAGCCCCGGCTGTACTTATCGTTGTGATACGCAATATCCGGGGTCAGGTAGGTGTAGGTGCCGTCGTTCTTAATCAGCACGCGGTCCTTGTCATCGCCGTATTTGGTCGTCTGCAGCCAGGTTGCCCCATCCTGCTCGTACACTTCGCCGCGGTCGCGCAGACCGTCCAGTGAACGCAGCACTTCCCCGCTCTCATACAGCGAGGTTTCGCTGAACCAGATATCGAAATTGACGCGGAACCGGGCAAGGTCGCGTTTGATTTTGTCCAGCTCTTTAGCGAGACCGTAGGTACGGAAGAATGCCGCGCGGTCGCCCGGAGTCATGGACAGCAGAGCGTCGCCTTTTTCAGCCACAAGCTCTTTGGCAAAACCCTTGATATCTTCGCCATGATAACCGTCCTCCGGCATTTCTGCATCCTGGCCCAGCTCCTGAAGGTAGCGGGCTTCAATAGATTTGCACAGATTCGCCACTTGGTTCCCGGCATCATTGATGTAATACTCGCGGGTCACCTCGTGGCCGGCAAAGTCCAGCACGTTGCAGAGCGCATCGCCAACAGCAGCCCCGCGGGCATGACCCAGATGCAGACTGCCTGTAGGATTCGCGCTTACAAATTCCATTTCGACTTTACGGCCCTGGCCTGCGTTGATGCGGCCATAGTTCTCTCCCTGTTCGGCTACAAGGGCAATCACCGGATACAGGTAGCTCTTGGACAAGGTAAAGTTGATAAAGCCCGGTCCGGCGATCTCCGCTTTCTCGATAGAAGCGCTTTTGGTATCCAAATGCTCAATAATCGCTTCGGCAATTTGCCGTGGATTGCGCTTAGCAATCTTAGTGAGCTGCATCGCAGCATTGGTCGCCAGGTCGCCGTGGGCTTTATCCTTCGGCACTTCCAGCGTGATGGCCGGTAGCTCCTCTCTGGTGACCAGGCCTGCGGCCACTATTGCACCCGAAATCGCTTCCCTCACCCGTTCGTTGGCTAGCTGAAGCGGATTTTGATTTTGTGTCATAATTGTGTTTCCTCCTGTATATGCAAACTTATAGCGAACTGACCCGATAGCTCTTCGTATACGTAGAGATCATATTCCCAAGAAACCGTAAGCGACCTTCCGGCACGCTTAATATCCAGCTTGCGGGTATCTGTAGAGAGATTAAACTGTGTATAAGAAGAACGGTAGAAACCCGGCAGACGTTGTCCCCGCTCAAAAGACTGCTCCGACTGAATGCCGCCGTGGCGCATCAGCTTCAAGCCGCTGTCCGAAATCTTCAGGGTGGTGCGGACAGAAACCTCCTCGCCCTTCGGCCCCCGTTCGATCTCTTCGTAACGGATATACAGCAGACTTCCTTTGGCAATGACCTCTCCTGCGGCTTGTACTACATTCCGCTCCCCGCCCTGCACGCTCTCCAGGGTTATAGAGGCGCCGTATTTGCCTTGCTGATCCTCAGTCATCAATCGTTCCTCACTTATTCTTGCTTCTATTTAACTAAGCGGCTTATTCGCTTTCCCATTGTACACTATATCCAGATCGGCAGAGCAATTCAATAGTTATCAAGTTACAGCGGCAGCAGCGCAACCGTGTCCTTGCTCCGCAGCTCCTCTACCATAGACGTCCAAGCGTCCGGCTTATCCGCCAGCACGGTGTAATAGCGGGTAAGAAAGTCGGCCACCAGAGCAGCATCCACCTGCTCCAAGTCCTCATTCCCGGGCATAAAACAAAGATCAAGACCGGATACCGCCTCGCCGTCACCTTGCCATGAAGGATGAACATAAGGAATATCAAGACGCTTGTAGCCCAGATGCGACAGCACCTCGCGGCGGACAAACGGGTCCATCGGCTTAATGCCTCCAAAAGCATACTCCACCCGGTATGGATCATAAATTTCAGCGAACATGCCATACAGCTCCTTACCGTTCTCAGCCGCGAGCTTCCACAAGTCCTTAAGGCGGCTCTGCGCCAGAAAGCGGCCTACACCAAGCCCCTCCCGGCCAATTATGGTGAAGTCGGTCATCGCCACATTCCAGTCGGCATAGTAACGGTATTCCGTGGTGCCCACAACATCGCCCTCATGCACAGCGGCAAATACGCGGATGCCCGGATCTTCCAGCGGCTCCTTCCACAGACTGAATTCCAGCACCTCCTCCGGGGGAAACACCTCCGACAGCAGGTTATGTACTTGTCTGAACAAAGGATCAGCGACACTGGTAATTCTTCTATATTCCATAATCAAGGATCTCCTCCGGTTCCGAAATTGAATTCTTTACTTATAGAAAAGGATTCCGCCACTCCATCAGCGCAGCGTAATTGCCCGACTCCTCGTCTTCCAGATAACCGGCCACCACCCCGAGCGGCGTCCGTCCGCAGCGCAGGAGGAAGGTAATCACCGGATCGGACCATTTGCCGGCGGTCACGCCAGCCAGATATTCTTCCGCCGTCATGCGGGAGGCTTGGAGGTGATACCCGGGCATTCGGCCCGCACCCAGCAGCCGCTCCAGCCTCTGCTCCACCACAGCGTGGTAGAGCGACTGCACCAGCTCTTTACCCAGCCCCAGCTTGCGGTGCTTGGGACGAACGCACAAATCGGCAATATACAGCGTGTTCCCGTCCGGCTGGTGCGTCGTGAGATATCCGTCCGCCGTAACCTCAGACCAGGTATGATGTGAAGCCGGGGCCTCAGGGTCAAAATGGATCTTCAGCCCGGTTACCGACCCGGCCAGTTCCCCGTTCACTTCCACACATAATGCCCCTTCCGGAAAAAGCGCCACATGATTGCCTAGCTGTTCCCGGTTCCACCACAATTCAGCAGGATATGGGGGCGGAAATGCCTCAGACTGAATCGTAATCAGTTCTGCAAAGTCAGCCTCCGTATAGCCGCGGATGACCGCAGGCACCGGAATTTTTCCGTCAAAAGCATAAAATATCTTGTAATACATGCCTCTTCGGCCTCCTTACGCCCAGTCGGTATACAAATCCGTTCTGCGGTCCCGCCATGTGGTTACCGACCCGCGTTCGCGGACACGGTACAGCAGCTCCAGATCGAGATCGGCGGTAATAATCATATCATCGTTGATCTCGCCCTCAGCCAGCAGTCCCTGCGGCGGAAAGGGAATATCATTAGGTGTAATGACTGCCGCCTGCCCGAAGTTGGCCCGCATCAGATCGACGGTTGGCAGTGAGCCTACGGTTCCTGTCAGCACAACGTAGATTTGATTTTCAATGGCACGGGCATGGCTTGTGTATCTTACGCGGTGGAAGCCGTGGCGGTCATCCGTACACGAAGGGCAGAAAATCACATCCGCTCCCTTGGCCCGGGCCATGCGCACAATCTCAGGAAACTCGATATCATAGCAGGTCAGCATGGCGATGGTCCCTTTGTCCGTCTGGAACACCTCCAGCCCCTCTCCCCCGCCCATGTTCCAGCCTTCCACTTCAGCCGGTGTAATGTGCAGCTTGGCCTGCTCGGCAATCCTGCCGTCCGGATAGAACAGATGCGCTACATTATACAGCTTATCGTTTCTGCGCAGCACATGGGTCCCGCCGATAATGTGCACGGCATATTTCTTGGCAAAATCGGAGAACATTTCGCGGTAACGGTCTGTAAACTGCGGCAGGTCTTCGATGCTGAGCGCTTTGCCCTGTTCATTGCCAATAGACATGAGCTGTGTCGTCAAAAATTCAGGAAAGAGGATAAAATCGGTGCCGAACTCCCCGGCAGTTTTTATATAATGCTCGCACTGGGCGGCAAACTCCCCGAAGGAGGCGATGGTATGCAAATGATATTGTACTGCGGATACACGAAAGGCCATTTCAGCAGTCCTCCTAAGCGTGATATAGGCGTTCTAATAATAAAGTACCTAAAATTTTACCATAACAGACCACAAATTCACATATGGAGGAACTGCCATATACCCTTTTATGGAAACTTAAGGTAAAATAATGGGGAAACGTAAAAACACAGCTCCGGTCGGTAGTCCGGACACACGGAGAAAACGTTCAGTAGCGGTGCGAATGAGGTCACGCGTTCTCTTGAGTATTCCGTGTCAGTAGCCTTCCCCCTCGGGATGTCCCTCGTTTCTTAATTACTATTGAGAGGGGGAATACCGGTGAAGTTAACGGTATTTTTCGAAGAGCCTTTTTGGGTGGGAATTGTTGAGCTAACGGAAGATGGTGTAGTCAAGGCCGGGCGTTATGTGTTTGGAAGCGAACCGTCACAGGAGGAGATTATGGATTTTGTCCGGTTCCGGCTGCTGGAGGTCGCCGAAGGGTTAAGCTGTGGCGTTGCCACAGGCAAGGCGGCCGCGGTAATCCGCAATCCCAAGCGCAGGGCGCGCGCAGCGGCCAAAGAATCGCGCGGCTCAGGCGGCAGCACATTCAGCCAGCAGGCTATCAAGCTGGAGCAGGAAAAACGCGGGGCAGCGTCGGTCCGGCGAAACAAGGCTGCCCGGGAGGAGCTTGCCCTGAAGAAGCGGGAAATCGCCCGGCAGAAAGCGAAGGACAAGCATCGCGGACGATAATTAACGCCAGGACAACCGTATCCGCTCCTATTCCGTTGCCTTGGTTAAGAAACACAAAGGACCCACAGGAGGTCACTTTTTTCTCAAAGTGCCTCTCTTGTGGCTCACTAGTAAATCATCAGCGTCTAAATGTTAGAGTTCAAATGGTTCGCCGCCAAATGAATTATGGCTTAGAGATCGCGCTGCAGGCGTATCCGGCCCCGCGAATAGCGTCATCTCCTGATCGGAAGAGTCTGCCCGTTTGTTACGGACTGAGCCGCTCTTATCTATACTGAAAGTCCTTTTTCCGCAAGTGAACGGACTCCAGCGCCGTTATGGGCGGCCATTCATCCTAAATATATCTGCCGAAGAGGCGATAAGGACCTTACGGTCCGCTAGAACGGGCAAATGTATCCTTTCGGGAGCATAAGGGCCTTACGGTCCGCAAGGAACAGGAGGATGGATACAACGAATTCCCCTCTCCCCAAACCACAGAGGCTCCGTCCTAAGCCACCGATTTAGACCTGATGCTGTGCCATTCAGCAGCTTGACACATCTCCGGAAGGATCGAGCACTCCGTAAGAACCCGGATTAATTTCAATCACGGCCTTTGCCGGTATTCCTGTATAATGACCCGTCCGGCGATTGTATTCCGCTGAGAACCAGGAGTCGCCGGGATCAGGATGGACAAGCTGCCCGTTTACCTTTAACACTGTTCCATACATAATATGGATGGTTTGAGGAGCTTTTGTTTGAATATACAAATCGTTCCCTTCCTGAAAATACGTGTACTCTATCACATTGCCGTTACTCAGCTTAAGGGCAAGCCCGCTGCTTCTCCTTCGCCGGATTAGGCAGCCTGGACCAGTTCAAGATCAGGTTACGCTCCCCCCTCACTGCGCCGGACAGATACAACGCCAGATCCCGGCCGCGCGTCATGACCTGCCTTATTTTCAAGGGAAGCCGGCCGAACATAATATCGAACTGCCGCGACAGCTCATGCTGTTCTGCCGCAGTCTCTACAGGATTCTCTAGCACCGTCCGCTCACTCAAAAAAAGACTCCGCTCCTTATCCCGGCCTTTAGCCCTCCTGCTAAGCAGGGACTTGCTCTCATTAACGGCAATCCGTATAAGCCAGGCCTTCATGTTCTTCACCCCGGACCGGTCAGCAAGCAGCGCCTTAACAAAAACCTCCTGGCAGACGTCCTCCGCATCGGACACACATTGTGCAGCAGGTAGCGGCAGACTCTATAGACACTCTCTTTATAAGTCTCACATAGCTCTTTATCCCCCATATACTCACCTCTCAAGAAACGTGGCCCACCCCTCCATACATGGCGGATGTAAATAAGACTTTCTATACAGGCTCCAGGTTCGCCTTTTATTTCCAGAGAGGAGTACTCCAATGGCAACACGCCAAAAAGCGGCTCCTCTGCATGGAGCCGCTTCTGCCTAAAGAATATTCAATCGAAGATTGTGCTGCCTATTGCTCCGTTCCCTTAAAAGCAAATTTCAGCTTCCAGGTCGAGCCGCCATCCTCCGTAGCATATAGGGAGGAGGTGTTCTGTCCTCTAACGGCCATCCAGCCTTCTTTGACACTCGTGAAGGAGATGATGTTGTCATACCCCGGAATGGACGGGAGGTTGGTCCACTGCTTACCGGCGTTATAGGAGCGGCCAACCGCTACCTTTTCTGCTGCGGGAGAGAAGCCTGCCAGGAAGGCAGCTTTGCTTCCGACCAGCACCATATTGCCTGGTTTGCCGGAGGCCGGACCGCTCTTGAGCTGCGCCGGACCGCTGCCCGGCGCAGGGCCGCCGCCTGCGGTATCCTGGGCGATGACGCGGCTCCAGCTTCTGCCTTTATTGCTGCTGGCATAGAGCGAATAGGAGGTCTGCGACATCCCCGTTCCCCCGTACAGCAGGGCATACACTTGATCGCCGCTTGCATATATCCGTCCACTTTCAGGCTCGGCAAAAGAGGATTTCAGCGAAAGCTGCCATTTGGCCCCTCCGTCTGTCGTTTTCATGACCTGGTATCCGGCTCCCGGTGCAACCACAACCGCCCAGCCGCTGCTGCGGCTGGTGAACTCGGCCCCGCGAGTATTCTTCGGAGTCGGGATCTGGCTCCAGCTAAGCCCGCCATCCTTGGTGTAGTACGCAGAGGTCCGGCTATACCCGAAGCCTTGCTTACTATCCTTAAAGTCAATCCGTTCAAAAGCCGGCACCGTACCGGGCAGCCGCTTCCAGGTCGAGCCGCCGTCTGTGGTGGCAATAAGAGAGTTCTGACCTGTATCCTGTGCTGAAGCCAGCGCCCAGCCCCTTACGTTATCGGGAAAATCAATCTGCTTGAAGCTCCACGGCCCTTGATAGATCTCTTGAAAATGGCAGCCGCCATCCGAGGTTCCAATCATAAATCCATTGCCGGCGGCACGGCCTATATCGGCATTTAGAAATTGAATGTCAGAAAAGCTAAGCGGTGCTGATTCAGTTGCAGAGTGCTGCGCTTGAAGCTGCTGCAGCAATCCATGATCACCGGTGCCGCATGGCGCTGCCTTCGCCGCTGCTTGGGCAGGCAGCGCTGCCGCTCCCCAGGCGGAAACCGCCAGAAGCCCGGCTGACAGGAGCGTTAACGTCCGATGGTGCAGTTTTTTTGTCCAATTCATGATGAACACCTCCTGGATTATATATACCCTTTTCTATAGACACTACTCTGTTATACTGCCCCATCTGCCCTTCTATCTACCCGGATAAGGTCACAAAAAGAAAACAATTTGGTTACCGCCCGCCCGGCGCATGCGCCTAACATGAATATCTGCCCTTTTCCTTCCCCATAATGAGAATGGACAAGTACAACGAAAGGGAGCCTGATGCCATGCCGCGCGATTCTGTTAAATCTCCACAACCCAAACGCCGCCTCCGCCGGCTGTTCCGGCTGCTTGCTGCTATGGTACTGCTTGCTGTGCTGGGGGCAGGGGCGCTGCTCGGCTACTTATACCAGAAAGACCTTCCCCCAATCGCCGATGCCATCCGCTCCAAGCTGCTCGATTCCAGAGGGAACGTACTGACCACCTTCACCACGGACGGACGCAGCCGCACTCCCGTAACCCTCAAGCAAATTTCACCGCTGCTCATACAAGCTACACTTGCAGTAGAGGACCGGAAATTCTACGAACATTCAGGCTTCGATTTGAAGGGCATGGGCCGGGCCGTACTAGCCAATCTGGAGGCGGGAGACCGCACCCAGGGGGCCAGCACCTTAACCCAGCAGCTTGCGCGCAATCTGTATCTGACCCATGAGAAGACATGGACGCGCAAGGCCAAGGAAGCTCTCTATACGATGCAGCTTGAGATGAAATACAGCAAGGACGACATTCTGAATATGTATTTAAATGAAATTTATTACGGTCACGGAGCCTATGGCATAGAAGCCGCCTCTCAAATGTATTTTGGCAAAACGGCTGCCGATTTGGATCTGGCCGAGAGCGCCATGCTTGCCGGAATCCCCAAGGGGCCGACCTATTATTCCCCTTACACCCATATGGACAATGCCAAGAAACGGCAGAAGATCATTCTGTCGGCAATGACGGAAATAGGCGATATTACGCCGGCACAGTCGAACGCTGCCCTGCAAGAGAACCTGAGCTTCAAACCCCAGGGGGAAAAGAACGCCACCGTTACCGCACCCTATTTCCGCGATTATGTGCGCAGTCTGGTTATTGATTCCCTGCACATCAGCGCGGATGAGCTGGACCAGGGCGGACTGAGCGTGTATACAACTCTGGACCCCGATATGCAGCAGGCAGCCGAGGATGCCGTCAACAAAGGGATGGACCCTGGCAGTGAGCTGGAGACCGCTCTCGTCTCGATAGATCCCCGCACAGGCTATATCAAAGCTATGGTGGGGGGTAAAAACTACCGCAACAACCAGTTCAACCATGCGCTGGCCACCACGCGCCAGCCGGGGTCGTCCTTCAAGCCCATTATGTACTTGACGGCGCTGTCCTCCAAGAGCATGACCGGATTGTCCGTCTTCAACAGCCAGCCGACGCTGTTCCATTATGATAATGACCGCAAAACCTATCAGCCCCGGAATTTCGGCGACAAGTATCTCGGAGAGATTAATATGCGGCAGGCGATTGCCGCCTCCGACAACATTTATGCCGTGAACACGATTATGAAAATAGGTGCGGACAAGGTCGCCGAGATGGCAGCCAAGATGGGGATCGGCAGCCCGCTGCAGCGTGTGCCCTCCCTGGCCTTAGGCACCTCCCCGGTCAGTCCGCTGGAGATGGCCTCAGCCTTCGCCGTCATTGGCGGCAGCGGCATGAAACAGCCGGTTACAGCCATCCTGAAAATTACCGATGCCAAGGGACGGCTTCTATATGAAGCCCCTGAGACGCAAGGGGAGAAGGTTGTAGAACCGGCGGCGGCCTATGTGCTGACCCGGCTGATGGAAGGGGTCTTCGAGAGCGGCGGAACGGGCAACCGTGTAGCTTCAATTATCAAACGGCCGGTGGCCGGCAAGACCGGCACTACCGATACCGATGGCTGGATGGTCGGGTTCACTCCTGAGCTGTCAACAGCCGTCTGGGTCGGCTATGACAAGGGCCGGGATATCGCCACGGCGGATGGACGCCGCGCTGCGCCCATCTTCGCCCAGTTCACGGAGAAAGCGCTGGAGAACGTTCCGCCAAAAATTTTCCCGATTCCTGATGATGTTATTAGCGTCTATATCAACCCGGAGTCCGGGAAGCTGGCAACCGCGGCTTGTCCTGACAAAGAACTGGAAACCTTTATTAGCGGAACAGAGCCTACCGAATATTGCGACCAGCACGGTGCGGGCAGCCCTGCCCAACCTGCCAAGGAAGGCACTGGCGGCGAACCCGCTGCCTCCAAGGAGAACCGTTCTCTGTGGAGCGAGATCAAGCGCTGGTGGCTGAACTGATCCCGGTTGCTCTGCTGGCCTCCTTGCGCTGCTATGAATAATGAGGACACAATCAGGTGCCGTTTCAGACACAGAGGTGTCATCCGGGCTGACATAAAAGGGCCTCCGCTGTTTCGGAGGCCCTATATTGGGTAAAGACAAGAGAACCCTAATTAACCTCTCCATTCGGACTTCCTGAACGGAGAGGTTTTAAATTACGTCATGTTTTTCCTTTTTTGACAAAAAAACTCAATATTTGAATGCGCTTACCCGTTCTCTTGACTTACAATTACTGCTATAATCATAGATATCCACAAAAAATATAAAGATGTAAATGAGGGACATGGGATGAAGGATACAGGCATGATCCGGAGTTTAGACAGTCTTGGTAGAATTGTGGTTCCCGTAGAAATCCGCATGACACGAAATATCGACATTGGGGATCCTATCGAATTTTTTATTTTGGATGACGAAATTATTGTGCTCAGAAAGTACACCTCAACCGAATGTACGTTTTGCAGAAGCCTTGATCACGTGACCTACTATAAGGAGCAGTTCATCTGTAACAACTGTCTGAAGGAGCTTGGCAACCCGGATCGTACTAACGAAGAGATCACGCAGCCGCTGATTGCCGCAGAAGACCGTCCCGAACCCGGCCGTGGAGGCCGGCGGACAAAGACAGAAGAAATGAGCCAACGTCTGGAGAAGGCCATCGAGGAGCATCCCTACGCCAACCAGAAGGAGCTCGCCGAGGTTCTTGGCATCAGCCAGGCCCGGGTTAGCCAGCTAAAACGCAAACTCAGCAGATCCTAGACAGGTCAGGCACACTGTTACCTTCATACCAAACGGCCAGTCCCTCCAGCTTGCAGGAGAACTTGGCCGTTTTTAAATTCATAGTGTGAAATTCATTCCTTAAGACAAAGCCGCCTTCAGTTCTTCTGACGAGCCGTTCCACCAATCTTCATTGTGAGCGATCAGCAGCGACTTCAGCGCAGCTTTCTCTGCGGTTCCCAGTCCCTCCAGAATGATTCTCCGCTTCAGGGCTGAATCCAGCTTATTCACATGATCCGCAAGAATTTTCCAGCCGCGCCGGGCCTCAGTGTCAATCCACATTTCGCAGGCGGTAATTCCTCCATAGGATTGTCCTTCCGGTGTACGGTCCACCGCTACCCATACAACCCAGACCTGTCTGCCATCCGGAACATCCTCCCGGTTCGCACTGAACTTAATTCCTTTCTCTACCTTGCTCTTGGCATGCATGGCACCGATATCAATAACAGCTTCACCACCGTCAATAATAACCGGCGAAACATTATTCAAGTCAATGGAGCCTGCGCCGAAGCCTTTATGCTTGCTCTTGGCATTCACGATATTTAGAGCTATCGGCTTCTTGCCCTCCGGTTGGTTGTTATCCACAAGTGCACTTCCTTCCCTTTCACTAATAGAACGTGAATTTGAGAATGTCAGGCTCAAACTCAAGTTCATCTTATATAATTTAATTTTAGCTAATAATGCGGCGAATGCAAACATATACATCCCGTAGATGCTTGTCACGGGAGGAATCACAGTATGAAGCCACTGTCATTAAGGTACACCCTCATCTTCGCAGCCCTGGCCGCCCTCATCCTGCTGGGCAGCGCAATCTGGGCTCTCTCAGGGCACAGCCCTGCCGTATCAGCCGCTGTTCCAAAAGAGGCCAAGTCCCCCGCAGCCGCACAGACCAAAACGCTACAGCCCATTCTCCCCGAAAGTAAGCCGCTCCCTGTCTCGGAGGCCTTAAGCGAGCGGATAGCAGAGTATCATATCGAGGCGCAGCTTATTCCGGACTCGGGGCTGCTGCAGGCGTCTGAGACGATAACCTGGACCCACCCCGGTCAAAAACCGGTACAAGACCTTTACTTTCACTTGTACCCCAATGCCTTCGCATCTAAAGATACCACGTTCATGAAGGAGTCCGGAGGGAAGCTTCGCGGAGATGCCATGCCCGCAAACGGCTATGGCAGTATGACCTTAACCGACCTGCGGACCTCAGAGGGCATCTCGCTCATGCAGCGGCTGCAATATGTTCAGCCGGATGACGGCAATGTGGATGACAAAACGCTGGTAAAAGTACACCTCCCGCAGCCGGTTAACGGCGGAGAAAGTGTCACACTCAAGCTGAAATTTGACGTCCGGTTGCCCAAAATATTCGCCCGCATGGGGGTATCCGGCAATTTTGTAATGGCAGGGCAATGGTTCCCCAAAATCAGCGTGTACGAGCCTGCCGGTACCCGCGGCGTGAAGCAGGAGGGCTGGAATTTGCATCAATATCACGGCACCTCTGAGTTCTACAGCGACTTTGGCATTTATAATGTAACTCTGTCCGTTCCCTCCAACTATACGGTTGCCGCAACAGGCTTTCCGGTAAAAAACCCCAGGCTGAAGCAGGATCGGAAGATCTACCAGTTCTACGCCGACGATGTCCATGATTTCGCTTGGGCAGCCTCCCCCGACTTTGTGGTCTCAGAAGAAGCCTTCTCCACCGCTGAGGTGCCTGGTGTAAGGATCAAGCTCTATCTGGACCCGTTGCACAAAGACCTGAAGGAGCGTTATTTCCAGGCCGCCAAGGCTGCTCTGAGCACCTTCAGTAAATGGTATGGCCCTTATCCTTACTCGACGCTCAGCATCGTTGTTCCTCCCAGAGGGGGGAATGGGGCCGGAGGGATGGAATACCCCACGCTTATCACCGCTGCCGCTGCAGGTGACGATGACCCGGGCACCCAGCTTGAACGTACGGTTATCCATGAAATCGGGCATCAGTTCTTTTACGGTATGGTAGCGAACAATGAATTTGAGGAAGCCTGGCTGGACGAGAGCTTCACCTCTTATGCGGAAGACCGGCTGATGGAGCAAGAATACGGAGTAATCTCGAATCTTCCGCTGCAGACCAGCCTGGTGACCTCGCCCCAGCCGCTTAATCTGGAGACCTGGAAATATGCCGGAGATGATTCCTACACCCGCAACGTGTATATCCGGGGCAAGCTGGTGCTGAAGGATATGGAGAAGCAGGTGGGCACCAAAACCATGGACAGCATTCTGTCCGCCTACGCGCGTAAATACCGTTTCCATCATCCTTCCACCGCCGATTTTCAGAAAATTGTAGAAAAGGTGACCAAAAAATCATGGCAAGCCTACTTCGATCAATATATTTACAGCGGCGGTGCGCCTGACTTTGCCGTAGATAACATCACAATTGCCATGAAAAAAACAGGAACAGAACCCCCTCGCTATGAGTCTTCGGTGGAAGTCAGCAACAAAGGCAGCCATTATGGGGAGGTTCCCATAAAGTTCATGTTCTCGGACGGATACACCGTTCAAAAATATTGGAGCGGGGAAGCCAAGAACACTACAATTCAGCTATCCTACAAAGCACCGCTTATCTCGGCAGAGACTGATCCGGCACATTCCATTCTGCTTGAGAGCAAGCATCTTAATAACTTTAGACTGTCGGAGCTGCGGCCAGCTACACTCTCACGTTGGACGCTTAGCATAACTAATCTGCTTGAAAACCTGCTCGGAACTCTTGTCTGGTGAGGTGAAGGATAGTGAAGAGAGCGATAACCCGCGGCTGGCACAGCATGAAGGAGCAATTTTATATTCTGATTCTGTTATTTATCTACCGGCTGTTCTGGAGCTATTTCATGTACAAGTTCATCAAGGATGCTGTCATCTCGGTGCTGCTGCGTTATCCCGATCAAAATGCGGGCGGCAGCGCAATAGGCAGACTCCTGTATTATATCGAGGGACAGCTTGCTCTGGGCAACGATCCTGATGTGCGGCGCTGGCTGTGGATGCTTCTCCTGCTTAGCGCAGTGCGGCTGCTGGTATCACCCTTTATCCGCGCGGGACTGCTGCATGAGCTGCACCAGGAACGCAAAGGGGAGCGTGGACTGTTCTTTTTCCCGGGTATGAGAAGGTACGGGCTCCCGGTCCTGCTGTTCAGCGTGGCGGAATGGGTGCTTTCGGTCCTGCCTCTGTACTGGCTGCTCCCCAGAATGTACGGCCTTCTGCTAAATGGCATCCTTGATTATCAAATGCTGTTCAAGCTCGTTCCCTATATTCTTGCCTGGCTGATTTATCTTTTCTTTATTCGCAAGCTGCTGCTGTACATGTTGTTCGGTTATACCGCCGGTACAGGCATCTTGTCCTCACTGCTGGTTTGCCTGAGAGTACTGCTGCCATCCGTAGGCGTATCCGTGGTGATGGGTGCGGGAGGACTGGCGGTGCTGTTAATTTGCGGATTGTCAGCGATATTCAGCCCCGGACTGCCTGCATTTTTGCTTAAGCAGCTCTCCCCCCTCCCAACCATTCTGTTCAAAATGTGGGGGACCGCCGCTCAATATCATCTCTGGTGCAGTAAAACATTTCCACAATAATTACACCGCCGGACCGGCATAATAACAAGAGTCACCGCTTCTTCAGGGAGAGCGTGACTCTTTTCTTGTGTATCTATGCGTTCAGAAAATATTACCTATTTGCAAATTGGTATTCCCTCTGGTAAAATGATGCCTGTACCACTAGTAACAATTTTGTAATCTTTGCAGAAATGTTTGTCACATCTGATTTTGACTTCACAGCATTTCAGATTGTCGATTTGTCACTGTTCGGTGCATAATACGCCAAATTCCCTGCACCGGGAAGTGGGGGAACCATTTTTTTGGGTGAATTGATCTCGCTTTAGAGGGGTCATAGGGGAACCTTCTACCGAATCCTTAAGCTAACCTCGCCGGCCTTGGAAGGAGTACATCTTTGAAAAGTCACAATTTTAAGAAAAAATGCACCGCAGCAGTACTAGGACTGGCAATGGTATTCACACTGGGAGCTGGCAGCGCTTTCGCCGATTCCAAAATGGACAATGTGATCACAAAAACACTGGGAACTACATATAAAACCGGAGGCACCAGCACTGCCGGCTTCGATTGTTCCGGATTCACCTCTTATGTGTTCAAAAGCATTGGTCTTACGTTGCCCCGCACATCGAAAGCGCAGTTTAAGGTCGGAACTGCCGTCTCCCGCGACAATTTGCGTTCGGGCGACTTGGTGTTCTTCAACACTTTGGGCAGTGGGATTTCCCATGTCGGGATTTATGTCGGCAACGGAAAATTCGCACAGTCCTCCAGTTCACGCGGTGTGACCATAACTTCGATGAGCCAAGCCTACTGGGCCAACCGCTATGTTGGCGCCAAACGCGTGATGAGCACAACATCTTATCAGGCTGTCGCTTACGATTGAATACCCCCGCTGGCAATTACAACCTCTAACAACTAAATGTAACTTATACGAACCCGGAAGCTGATTATTGCCGTAATCAGGCTTTCGGGTTTTTCCCTTTTATCTTTCCTTATTATTCCTTTTACACGTATCCAGGGTCCTTGAATCACCTTTTTGCTATGTATGTTAATAAATCTAGCGTAAATCTAACTTAATATGTTATTGTAAGCCCTTTATAATTAATTAAACTCATAAAAATCGCAAAAAATATGCGAGAATATGTTATTAGTGATTGCCAACTGCTTCCGTCTTTGCTACAATTATCGCAGTGAGTTGATAGTAACATTTTTGTAATTATTCAAAACAGTTTACAAAAGTTTTGTCATGTATAGATCCGTAAGCTAATCCTAATCAACAGTCGTGCCGAGTTCCCTAATCATTGGGGGAACGGGGGAACCGATTTTGGGTGAATTGACCTCCTATTCACAGAGGGGTCATAGGGGACCTTCAACCGAACCCTTAAGCTAACCTCGTAGGCATTTGGAAGGGGTATTTACTTTTGAAGAAGAAGCTAGCAGCAGCACTACTGAGCTTTTCCATTGTTCTTACTATCGGAGCAGGAAGCGCTTTCGCGGACTCCAAAATGGATCAAGTTATCGACAAGGCCATCGGAACCAAATATGTATCCGGCGGTATCTCGACAAACGGTTTTGATTGCTCCGGATTTACAATGTACGTTTTTGATAAGATCGGCATCAACCTTCCACACCAGTCCGGCTCCCAATATCAGATGGGCACAACCGTTTCCCGTGACAATATCAGACCGGGAGATCTTGTATTCTTCAATACAAACGGAAGAGGCGTATCCCACGTTGGCATTTATGTCGGTGACGGCAAATTCGCACACGCATCGTCCAAACGCGGCGTAACTGTTAGTTCTCTGAATGACAGCTACTACGTTAACCGCTACGTTGGCGCCAAACGAATCATGAGCACAGATGCTTATCAGGCCGTAGCTTCCGATTCCCAAGACAATGACGATGTACAATAAAATGTCATAAAGCAAGCTCTTCTCCAGGATTTTATCGAAATCTTGGAGGAGGGCTTGTTTTTTTGTCTACATTAAATACTTACCTTCAATATATTAACTCCCCCTTAAAGTTTGTGCATCGAAAAGAGACTGTATTGTATATAATTAGATAAACAAGGTTTTGTTGACTTGAAAGGAGGTCGGTGGCCTTATGATGAGTTCCCCGGTAACTTTTCACGTTGTGCCTATGGAAGTCACACACGCCGCAGAAATCAGCGAATGGAATTACAATCCCCCGTACAATATCTACGGATGGATGCCCTGGGAGCAAATGCAGGCTTTGGGCATTGAATTCGGTGATCCGCGGCTGCGAAGCGAACAATACGTGTCCATAGTAAATGGGCAAGGCTCCCTTTGCGGATTTGCACAGCTATTCCCTATGGAAGGTGTAGTGCGGCTGGGCATTGGCATGCGTCCCGAGCTGTGCGGGCAAGGGATGGGACATCTGTTCACAGATGCTGTCGTTAAGGCAGCCCGGGCCCGTTATCCAGAGCGCGAGATTGACCTTGAGGTGCTGACCTGGAACCAGCGGGCCATCCGTGCTTACCAGAAAAGCGGGTTCACTATAACCGACACCTATGAACGCCGGACCCCAACTGGCGACAAGCCATTTTACTGCATGGTCTATGACAAATAAAAGCGTTCACTTTTTTGACACAAATTTTATGATAACGCTTTACCTTCTTGTATAATGTAGGAAGCAGCTTACATGGAGGGGACGATGCCGGTGGTCGAGCTGGATGCGGCGAGTGCGGAGTCAATGGTTAAGCTCAATTGCATCACCTGCCACGGCGATCAGCTTCAGCGGTGTAGGACCGGATCTCCAGCAAGAAGGCGGCAAGCATGATGCAGAGAGAATCTTCGGTATCGTAACCAAGGGACGCGGGCAAATGCCCTCCTTCAAAGAAAAGCTGAAACCCGAGGAGATTGCGAATGTCGCAGGTGGCTTGCCGAGAAAAAATAGCTTTTTGCACTGCAGACACAAAATGCCCAGCAAGGATGCAGCAGCTCCTATGCGTGGGCATTATTTTATATAATAATTTAAAATAATCTACGCTATCCCTTGGATTAAGTATGCTAACGGGTCTTCTCAAAGGCTTCATTAAATTCATGAGCTTCACGAATATCAAGCGCTGTAATTCCGCATTCCTCATCTGCAGACAGCCGCAGCGTGACGGTCTTGTAATCAATTGTAATATGCGGATGGTGCTCGAAGGCTTCCGATATGGCCGCTACCTCATCCACGAATGCAATGCCCTTCATATATTCACTGAACACGTATTTACGCACCATCTTACTCTTCTCCAGCTTCCAGCCCTCCAGCTTGCCTACCTGCTCCCGCAGCTCTTCCTCCGTAAATTGCAATGTTCTTCCTCCCTTACTTGATTTGCATTAAACAAAACATCCCTCAGCTTATAAAGTCCAAGGGATGCGCCAGGATGAAGGCTTTTTTTCGGTTTAATGTATTCATAAATCCCGGCAAATAGTACTCTGCTCCATCAATTTTACCACGATGCGAAGGCTGCGGGCAAACCACTCTCAGGCTGCAGCCTGTCTCCTAGACCAGAAGGACCGAGGCCAAATCCTCTTCTCCAAGCAGAATGTTAATCCGGTGCGTATCCTTATCGTAGATCACAACACCGCTGCCAACCTCTATAACCGGCTCATTGCCCAGGGCATAGAACAGGTCCTCGGCAAGCGCTTCCCAGACCTCCAGCTTCGATTCCTGCGGCAGCTCCTGCCACTCCTCAGGCTCCATCTCAAAAAATAAATACCCGTCCGAAATCCTTCCTACCGCTTCTGTCAGTTCACTCAAAATTTCGCTGTAATCTCTGCCATGCTTCACACCCACGTCAATCACTCCGTTTTCTCCACAGATGAATAATATTACCCTACTCATTATAGCCGAAAAAATGACTTCACAAAAAAGGGAATGCTGTCGATAAATAAGAATATACGTTATTGGTCAGACAGAGTGTCCCACCGCTGTTCATGGATGATACACGCGGTATAGTCGGATCACTTCCTAATTCTCATGGACGAGGTGCGTAAATGGAAATTTCAACAATACTTGGTTTGATTTTTGGTTTCGTTACAATAGTATGGGGGATGTTTCTTAAAGGCGCGCCGTTAGCTGCCTTGGGAGCACCCGCAGCTTACGTAATCATTCTGTTGGGTACAGCCGCATCAATATTTATGGCTTTCCCCTTCTCTGAAGTCAAGAAAGTCCCTAAATTGTTCAAAATAATATTTGTTAGAAAGAAAATGGTCAGTAAAACGGAACTGATCAGCATGTTCATGGAATGGGCTTCTATTACCCGCCGTGAAGGCTTGCTTGCCCTGGAATCCAAGGTCGATGAAATTGAAGACAATTTCCTTCGAAACGGCATGCGGATGATTATCGACGGTAACGACCAGGAGTTTGTCCGCGATGTACTGATGGAAGATATTCACGCTACAGAGGATCGGCATAAGGCCGGTGCACTGATTTTCTCACAAGCAGGTATGTACGCACCAACGCTTGGCGTGCTCGGGGCCGTTATCGGGCTGATTGCCGCACTTTCCGATATGAGTGCAGTTGAGAAACTGGCTCACGCCATCGGGGGGGCCTTCATTGCCACCATAGTCGGTATCTTTACAGGTTATGTGCTTTGGCATCCAATTTCCACCAAGCTGAAGCGGCTCTCCAAAGGCGAAATTGAGATCAGACTAATGATGGTGGAAGGACTGCTATCTATCCAGTCCGGGGTATCAACCATTGCCATCAACCAGAAGCTTTCCGTCTTCCTTACACCTTCTGAGCGCGCGAAGCTGTCTGACAAGGAGGGGGCTTCGAGTGAGCAAAAAGACTAGACATGAGGAGCACGAAGAGCATGCCGATGAATCCTGGCTATTGCCTTATTCGGATCTAATGACCCTTCTGGTCGCCTTGTTCCTCGCTATGTACGCTATGAGCGCTACAGATGCCAAGAAATTTGAAGAAATGGCCCAGGCCTTCAAATCCGTATTTACCGGTGGAGGCGGAGTGCTTGAATATAAATCAGATGCTCCTACGAATACCCAGCTTGACCAGGGAAAAGAAGAAAAAATGAACAATGTGATGTCCGATAATACCGGAAAAAACGAATTGAACAAGCTCAAGCAGAAAGAGCAAGAGGATCTGGAGAAGCTGAAGAAGCAGTTTGATCAGTATATTAAGAACAATGGGCTGACCGATCTGCTCAGCACCAAGCTGAATCAATCGCAGCTAATGATTACCATCAGCGACAACGCTTTGTTCGCTTCCGGGCAAGCATTCGTTAAGGATGACTCCCGTCAGCTTGCGAAATCCATCTCGAACATGCTGCAGGAATTTCCCGATTATGAAGTGCTGGTACAGGGGCATACGGACAACGTTCCAATCTCCAACAGCAGCTACCCCTCCAACTGGGATCTCAGTGTGGCACGCTCGCTGCAATTCATGAAGATTCTGCTGCTGAATCCCAATTTGAACCCGGTGAAGTTCAGTCCAATCGGATATGGTGAATATCATCCGATTGCTACCAATGCTACACCTGAAGGCCGTGCCAAGAACCGCCGCGTGGAAGTATCCATCCTTCGTAAATATCAGGATGCGACACAAACCACGAACGTTCCCACTTCCGGCAATTAGATTGTTGTACTATCGAACAAAGAGCTGATCTGAAGTGTCTTCTTAAGCATCAGATCAGCTCTTTGTTCTTTGCTTACTGCAGTTGGTAGTTCAGATTAGCTCCCAGCTCCTGCTTCTCCTGCACAGTCAGCTCACGCCACTGCCCTGTTTTCATGGCTCCAAGACGAATATTCATGATCCGAATGCGCTGCAGCCGTCTGACCTCATACCCAAACGCCGTACACATCCGGCGGATTTGCCGGTTCTTGCCTTCTGTGAGAATAATGCGGAAGACCCGCTCGCTCACCCGCGTCACTTCACAGGGCAGCGTGCGCCCGCCGAGTATTTTGACGCCGCTCGACATCCCCGTAATAAAGGCCGGCGTAATAGGGCGGTCTACAGTGACTATATATTCTTTCTCATGCTTGCCTTCCGCCCGCAATATTTTATTGACGATATCCCCATCATTCGTAAGCAGGATTAATCCTTCGGAATCTTTATCCAGCCGGCCGATCGGAAAGATCCGCTCATGATGTCCAACGAAATCGACAATATTGCCCTGAATATGGGCTTCTGTGGTAGACGTGATACCCACAGGCTTATTCAGAGCGATGTATACCACCTTGCTTCCCGTTTCAAGAAGCTTGCCGTCTATTCGCACCTCATCCCCCGTCTCGGCCTGGCTGCCCAGCACAGCACGCTCTCCGTTGATCGTAACCCTGCCGCCTTCCACCAGCTTGTCTGCTTCACGGCGTGAACAGTAACCTGTCTCACTGATGAACTTATTAATCCTCATGTATGTCTTCACTCCGTTCTTCATTCATACTCTGCCCGGGAGCAACCTCGCCAGCCGCAGGCAGCTTAATTGTAACTTCAGCCCCACATCCGTATTCACTGCGGATTTCCATACTGCCTTTATGGGACTGTATAATCCGCTGGCTGACCATCAGCCCGAGTCCGGTTCCCGTCTCCTTGTTGGTGAAGAAGGGCTCACCGAGCTTGGGCAGCATCTCCTCAGGAACGCCTACTCCCTCATCGGAAATCACTATGATTACATAACCGTCAACCGTGTCCTGCTCCAGTGTAATTGTGCCGCCTTCAGGCATAGCTTCAATCGCATTTTTGACGACATTGATGAATACCTGCTTAAGCTGATTCTCCTCACAGTGTACTGTTGCCGGCAGCTTGGAGAACTTGGTCTCGAACTCTATTCCAAATAGATGCGCCTGGCTGCTCAAGAGAGAGACCACATCACCAAGGATGTGCCTAACATCCTTCTGCTGAAAATGAACGGCCTGGGGCTTGGCCAGAATCAAGAATTCACTGACAATAAGATTTATCCGTTCCAGTTCCGAGAGCATAAGCTCAACATGAAGCGGCACCAAAACCTTTTTCTCCTGCTGAAGCTGCAGAAATCCCCGCAGTGTGGTCAGCGGATTTCGGATTTCATGCGCAACCCCGGCGGCAAGCTGCCCAACTGTAGTCAGCTTCTCGGAACGTCTCAGCAGCTCCTCAATCCGGTTCCGTTCCGTCATATCGCGCGATACATGAACAAAGGACTGTGGCTTTCCTTCCTCATCGCGGATAATCGAGGTGCTGACGCTAACTTCAACGAGCGAGCCGTCACGTTTGAGCCTTATCGTCTCCAGTGGAGGCAGAACTGTTCCGTTCTTCAGCTCCTTCAGCCTGGTCTCTTCCTGCTTCTGGGCTGTAGCAGGCACCAGATAAGGCGTCCTGGGTAATTCATCGGTCGCACTCCAGCCGTATAGCTCTTCAAAAGCCCGGTTTGTACTGATAATCCGGCCATCCATATCCATCGTATGAATGGCATCAGAGGTACCGTTGATTACCGACTCCAGACGTTCCTTGACTGCCCGGTTCTCTTCCAGCGTCTGCCCCAGCCGGTTGGTATGCTGCAGCAGATGTGAGGTCATGGCATTAATCCGGTGGGCCAGTTGCCCCAGCTCATCACGGCTGTCTACTTTTAACGGAGTTTCGAACCTGCCTCTGGCCACATCGTTTACCTTTGCCAGTATATCCTTAATCGGCCGGGTAACAATACCCGCCAGAGCATAGCTCACGACAAAAAAGGCTACAAGCAGTATAACTGAAGTGCTGACATTATTGATCAACTGCTTCTTGATGACGGAAGAAATGACCGAATAATCCATAACCACACTGATGACATAATTCTCTGTACCCGCTTGCATAATCGGAATGAAGCTTTTGAGCACTCTTTTACCAAATGCTTGTGTATCCAGTGTGATCGGCTTACCGCCGCTTACCGCCTCCATAACTGCCGCCTTATCCTCTTCCACGTTACCAAAGGTATAGGTGCCATATTTAATGGGACGGGTTCTCAGCTTCTGATTGGCTGCATCGCTTCCATCCGGCTGCATGCTGGGTGAACCAAAGGTTTTAGGATTGATGCCTGTAATTTCCAGAATGCCCGGGTTTACCTCTTTGGACTGCCGGACGATCTCATCTGGATTCATGATTCTAATATAATCACTCACCGCTGTACTGCGAATGTAAGGATCTATAATGTAGTTTCTTGCTTTATCATAATAGTATCCCCACTTCTCAATATACTTCGGATTGGAGGTCGAGTATTCAAACGGTCCGGACCAGAAATTCTCAAAGCTCTCTCCCTGCTCAACCGACACCTCCTGACCCGTAAACAGCTCAAGAAGAGCTACATACCAATAACCCATGCCGTTAGTAGACAGACCAAGCTCACTTGGATCTGACGATTTGGCAACTACTATATCATCATCAGTCTTGACCAGAAGTGAAATATTAGACACACCAAGCTTATGAGTAAGCGCCAGTAGCTGCTCACTCTTCACATTCTTGATATCAGGATCAAGCTCCCTGGAGGCCAGGATAGCAGTCATCCGGAGGTTCTGGGCGATTTGGTGCTGCACATAATTAGAACTGTAACTGCTCTGCTCGACGGCAACGGCAATTTGCTTGGCGGTCATCTTCATGTTGTTTATACTTTCATTTCGAAGATTGCTCCGGGCAGCATGAAGATTAAGGGTAAAGGTAAGCGCCAAAATTAGAAGCACCGAACCAAAAATAATTGCCGATAATTTTATTTTTATGGACAAGCTGTTTTTTCACCTCTTATCCGCTGGTAAATCCTAGCGGAGTGTTCAATAAACATCATACCTTTTGCCCCTCCATTTGAAAAGACATTTCACAGTGCTCTACGCTTCAGGAAATATTGAATTTCACTGACACTTTCTCTACAATAGATAAGAAACCATCCACAGGTTATGCACATATAAACATTTTATCAAATGGCTATGTGTACAACATTGTGCATAAATCGGGCATTATCCACAGAGTTATGCACAGTTTGTTAAGAACGAATATTTGTTCGTTGTACAAGGAAAGATTGCAGAAGGGAAGATGAGTTTGGATAGGATACATACTGAACTGCCACCCGACGAATTGGCGATTCATGAATTTTGGATGAGGGAAGCGATTGCGGAGGCCCAAAAGGCGGAAGCGCTGGGGGAAGTTCCGATTGGTGCAGTTGTTGTCCGCCAGGGTGAAATTATCGGACGCGGCTATAATCTGCGCGAGACGACGATGGATTCGACCGCTCATGCTGAAATGGTGGCCATTCGCGAAGCCAGTACCGCACTCCATTCGTGGCGTCTGCTTGATTGCCAGTTATACGTTACACTGGAGCCATGCCCCATGTGTGCCGGAGCGATGGTCCAGTCCAGGGTACCGCTTACCATATACGGCACCCCTGATCCCAAAGCCGGCTGCGCAGGAACCCTGATGAATCTTCTGGAGGAGCCGCGGTTTAATCACCGTACCGAAATCATTCAAGGAATATTACAAAAGGAATGTGCAGAGCTGCTGACTGCCTTTTTCCGCCGCTTGCGCCAGAAGCCCTCCACGCCTTAATCATTCCACAGCACTGCTATCATAAAAGGGAGGAACCCCCATGCCTATTAAGCTATACAACAATACTCAAGGCATTTATATTTCACTGCTGCAGCTTGAGGATACCGACGAACTACTAAACCTGCGTCTGCGCAATAAAGAACAGCATCAACCATTCGAGCCTCTGCGTGAGGAAGACTACTTCACGCTGGAGAGCCAGCAGCAGCTCATCAGCCAGCGCCTGGAGGACTCTCGTCAGGACAAAGGGTATATGTTCGGTATCTTTCTGCTGGACGGCCAGCTAATCGGCCAGATCACCATTTCTAACGTAGTTCGTGGCGTCGGACAATATGCCGATATTGGGTATTTTATTGATTCTGCGCTACAAGGAAAAGGATACACCAGCGCTGCTGTTGGCCTCATTCTGAAGTTCGCTTTCCGCTCTCTTGCCCTGCACAGAGTGCAAGCCTCCATCCTGCTGCATAACACGGGCTCCCGCAGGGTTCTGGAGAAGAACGGTTTCCAGGCTGAAGGGGTAGCCCGCCGTTTTATTAAGATCAATGGCGAATTTCAGGATCACCGCACCTACGCCATTCTTGCGGAAGATGTCGTGCAACAAGCAGAACCTAATATTCAATAAAAAATCCCGCATGCGTGATAAAAGGTCACACATGCGGGATTTCTGTTACTGTATTTAATTTAATAAGTGCCCAGACTGCTAAACTGCTGCTGCAGTTCTTCCAGAGTTATAACATCCTCGCCTTTAGGAATGCCAATCTTGAAAGTCTGCTTCTCATTAATCTTGCTGTATTGACTGCTCGCGCTAACAGATAAGCCGACATTCTCGCCTTTGTCCGGATCATTGACCTTGAAATCCATCAGCAGATCCTGGTACACAGGATAATTGTCTTTGTTGATCGCTGTGTTGAGATGGAACTGGTTGATTGTCAGATACTTGCCGAGGTCAGCCAAGTCCTTGTCGAACTCCTTGCGGGACTCACTGGACTTAAGCTCTTCCTTGGCTTTGGACAGATCGGCGGCGTCAATATTCAGCATACCCTTGTATTCTTCCTTGCCCAGGATATCTATAATCTTCGGCAGGGCGTTATTCACAAGAACAGTGAGCGCATCTTTGACATTATCATTGGTCACCTTGAACTGAACAACCTGTTCGGCTTCTACGCCTTCCGGCAAACCTGCATCCTTCAATTTGATATCGCTAAAATATTTTGCTTCATCATACTCGCCCATTAATGTGTTCAGCACCTCGTTGGAGAGCTTCTGCATCTTCTGAGTATCCATAGCGGCAGGATTCCAGTCCGTGCCTCCCTGCTCTGCCAGTTCCTTTGGATCAAGCTCTACGAACTTGCCAACAATTGATTCCGGAAGCGGCAAAAATGGAATGGACGGGATTTTGATGTACATCTTCTCCCCTGTCATAACCATAGGAATGTTGAAGGACATCGTCATATCGCCCTTCAAATTCAATACCATCGTTAATTCAGTCTGCAATGGCTCTGCCTGGTATACACCCTCAACTGAAATGTCAGCGTTCTTGAGCATACTGAGCACCTGCGCAGTTGTCGCATCTGTCTCACCACCGGCTGGCGCATCAATCGTCAAATTGTTAATGACTACCTTGCTTTTCATTTCATATGACTTCAGTGTTGTCGCTTTGATAGCGGCGGACTTCAAAGCTTCTTTAGGTGCTTCCTGCTTGTTAGCACAGCCAGGCAAAATTACTGCGGCTGTAAGCAACAAAGCAGCAGCGGATAACCCCCATCTTTTTTTCATTAAAAATCTCCTCTCCCATGTGAAAAAATTCTTTCCCCTCCTAATGATAACCCATTTGGTAATAATGAGAAACCACTTCGTTTAGATTATCATCCAAGAATACGTTTAACCCTGTGGATTATGATGGTCCACATGATTGGCCTGTTTTACCTTTTTAGAGCCGGAGAGCGGTTCAGGTCCAGACGATTTGTGATCATTGCGCCGGCTTTGGCGGGTTTCCCCGGTTCCGGGAACAGGCACACTTTTGGGTTTGCTCATTACGGTTCGCCTCCTATGGATTGGTCAAGTCTTGAAGAGCCTGGGCACATTCATGAATCTGTCTTGTGTACTGCTGCGCCAACTGTTGAATAGCGCCGGCACGTTCATCCATATGGCGCCCATCCTGCTCGACGTCGACCAGATTCACAGCTACCTCACGGCTATCAACATAAGTACAGCGGAAATCAAGGGAATAGGCTTGATGTCCGGCGGCATTAAAATGAATCAGCAGACTGTTACGGTCCGCCTCATCACCCTGTACGCTAAAACTGTCTCCATCCTCCATCAGGGCAGGCAAACGCTCCTGCCACGCATTAACCAGACTTTGCTGATCCATCTGCAGTTGTCGGTCCATTGTTCTTATCAGCCTCCTTCTCTAATACATTGCGGAGAAATGGGGCTTTTTATTCTATGTAGGTTGAACTATAGATTTTCATATGGAGGTCTGGTCGTAACTGCGGGGAATGTTTGGACTTCCGTTCGCTGCCCGCCTGCAGATTTCTTGATTATTACCATTTGTTCAACTGATACTGTTGGCACAGGTTCCATTTGACAATAAAAAAGCCACCCTCCAAGGAAGGCAGCTTCTATCTGTTCGTATTTAGCTTTTAAAGGAATGGCGGAGAGGATGGGATTCGAACCCATGTGGGCTTGCACCCTAACGGTTTTCAAGACCGCCCCGTTATGACCGCTTCGGTACCTCTCCAATGCATCAAAATTTCACAAGCATTAGGATTGTACCATACATTCCAAACAAAAAGCAACTATAATCATTGATTAGTTTTAGAGCTGATCACTTTAACATTCCGCATGTACGGCTGCAGGGCTGTAGGGATCATGACACTGCCATCCTCTTGCTGGTAATTTTCCAGAATGGCTGCTACTGTCCGGCCAACAGCAAGGGCTGAGCCATTCAGCGTATGAACGAATTCAGGCTTGGCCTTAGGCTCCTTGCGGTAACGGATATTTGCCCGGCGTGCCTGAAAATCCTCAGTGTTGGAGCAAGAGGAAATTTCACGGTACATCCCGCATTCCGGCAGCCATACCTCCAGGTCGTACGTCTTGGCCGCGGTAAAGCCCATATCACCTGTGCAGAGCGCGAGCACACGGTACGGCAGCTCCAATAGCTGCAGCACGCGTTCTGCATCTGCTGTCATCTTTTCCAGCTCCTCATAGGAGGTCTCCGGTGTAGTTAGCTTGACTAGCTCTACCTTGTTGAACTGATGCTGGCGAATCAGTCCGCGGGTATCACGCCCCGCCGAGCCCGCTTCAGAACGGAAGCAGGAGCTGTAGGCCACATGGTATTTTGGCAAATCTGCAGCCGTCAGAATCTCTTCACGATAGTAATTCGTAACCGGAACCTCAGCAGTAGGAATAAGATAATATTCAGTATCCCGCAGCTTGAACAGATCCTCTTCGAATTTCGGAAGCTGGCCTGTGCCGTAAAGGCTATCTCTGTTAACAATATACGGCGGCAACATTTCCTCGTAGCTATGCTCCCCGCTGTGAAGATCCATCATGAAGTTAATCAGTGCACGCTCCAGCCGTGCTCCCAACCCTTTATAAAAAGCAAACCGTGAGCCTGTAACCTTGGCAGCGGCTTCAAAATCAATAATATCCAACTGCTGTGCCAGCTCCCAGTGTGATTTCGGCGTGAACCCAAATTCACGCGGCTGTGACCAGCGGCGAACTTCAACATTTTCTTCCTCTGTTTTGCCTACAGGCACAGACTCATGGGGAATATTCGGAATATTCATAGTCAAATCTTCAATTCGGGTCTCAAGCTCACGCACCTCGTCATCCAGCTCTTTGATCCGGTCAGACACAGTACGCATTTCTGTAATCAGGTCATCGGCAGGTTCACCGTTCTTCTTCTTCTTTGCAACCTCACCCGACACAGTATTCCGGCGGTTCTTGAGTCCTTCTGTCTCTTGCAGCAGCTCACGGCGGCGCAGATCCAGATGCGGGAATTCAGCAATCAAATCAAGCGATTTGCCGCGCTTATTAAGCGCCTCTTCTACCTTGGCGTAGTCACTGCGCAATACTTTTACATCTAACACAAAGTTTCCCTCCTGAAAACAATCATAACTCTTTCAAAATGAAAGAGTCAGGATGTTCTTATATGCAATTTTATTGGTTGGCTGCTACGCTATCCTTCACCATATTGGCAAAGTATTGGTGCAGCCTGTGATCATCTGTCAATTCTGGATGAAAAGAAGATACAAGCAGATTGCCCTGGCGTGCAGTCACAATCTCGTCGTTATAGACTGTCAGCACATCGACTTCAGGACCAACCTCGTTGATGAGTGGTGCGCGAATAAACACAGCCCGCACCGGCTCATCAATACCTTTAACCTCAAGATCGCATTCAAAGCTTTCCCGCTGGCGGCCGAAGGCGTTACGAGCAACGGTAATGTCCATCAGCTCCAAATGGCCGGGTTCGCCACCAGCAATACGCTTAGCCAGTACAATCATACCGGCGCATGTCCCAAAAATCGGCTTGCCTTGTCCGGCAAAATCACGTATGGCTTCAATAAAGCCGTACTTCCGCATAAGCTTGCCAATTGTTGTGCTCTCTCCGCCGGGAATGATCAGCCCTTGTACTTCCTCAAGCTGCTCTACACGCTTGATTGGCAGACCTTGCGCTCCAGTCTTCTCTATACTGACAATATGCTCTGTTACGGCGCCCTGAAGCGCCAACACTCCTATCTTCATCCGGACAACCTTCTCTCTATTAACGACCGCGCTCAGACATGCGTTCTGCTGGAGTCAGTGTGGCAATGTCAATTCCCTTCATCGGGGTGCCGAGATTCTTAGACACTTCTGCAATCAATTTGTAATCCGTATAATGAGTTGTTGCTTCAACGATTGCACGGGCAAACTTCTCAGGACTGTCCGATTTAAAAATACCAGAGCCTACGAATACACCGTCTGCACCCAGGTGCATCATTAAAGCAGCATCAGCGGGAGTTGCTACGCCACCAGCAGCAAAGTTGACAACCGGCAATTTGCCCAGCTCATGCACTTCAAGCAGCAGTTCATAAGGAACACCCAATGTCTTAGCTTCATTATATAGTTCGTCAAGTGAAAGATTGGCTACTTTACGGATCTGGCTGTTAATATAGCGCATATGGCGAACAGCTTCCACAATATTGCCTGTTCCCGGTTCACCCTTGGTCCGGATCATGGAAGCCCCTTCGTTAATGCGGCGCAGCGCTTCACCCAGATCTTTTGCCCCGCATACAAACGGAACCGTAAATTCACGTTTATTGATATGGAACACTTCATCAGCGGGAGTAAGCACTTCACTCTCATCTAAATAGTCGACACCCAGTGATTCCAGGACCTTAGCTTCTACGTAATGACCGATACGAGCTTTGGCCATTACTGGTATGCTTACCACCTTGAGAACCTCTTCTACAATTGTGGGATCGGCCATCCGTGCTACACCGCCCGCTGCGCGGATATCAGAAGGTACGCGCTCAAGAGCCATAACGGCTACTGCACCCGCAGCCTCAGCAATTTTAGCCTGCTCTGCATTCATGACGTCCATAATGACGCCGCCCTTTTGCATTTCTGCCATACCTCTTTTAACTCGCGCTGTTCCTGTTTCCATGTCCAAGCCTCCCGACTAATCTTCCTTAATCTAACTAATAATTTTACCGCAAGGCGACAATATATACAACGTATTTACTCGGATTATCTTCTGTTTTCGACTTTTTGCCACCGTTAGAACAAGTTCTTGATTCCTTTGAACAGATCGGCAAAAAATTCTCCGATGGCTCTCATCAGCAGCTTGAACCAGCCGGCCTTCTCAGCCTCTTCTGCAGTGATCAGATTAACGGTCTTCTCCTGAACCTGAGAAATCCCTGCCACCTGGTAAGAGTAAGTAACCTTGCCCACCTTGCTTCCTGCCGGAATTGGCGCAACCAAAGTTGCCGGATCATTGGTTACAACGGTAGTTTTGATTTGCGGCGAAACGGTTCCTTTCGGTACGATAAAGGTAACTCCGGCGTCCGTAACCACGGAAACGTCTTTGTTCTTGCCCTTCAGCACAGGAACTGTCTCATTGCCGGCAAGCACAGCCTTAGGAGCTACAACCTGCTTGACCTCAAAATTATTGAAGCCGAAATCAAGCACCTTCTTCGTCTCAGTGAAACGGTGGGCCTCGGAGTTGGCTCCCATTACAACACTGATCAGCCGCATTCCATTCCTAACGGCAGTACCTGTGAAGTTGTTGCCCGCCTTCGTAGTATGCCCTGTCTTCAGTCCATCAAGGCCTGGATAAGCATACGCCTTAAAGTTAGGAATGTTCTTGTTCGCTTCAAGCATCCAGTTATAATTGATGATCGGTTTTGTATCGCGCTTACGGAATTGGTAGGACTGTATGGTCGTAAAATCCGAGAAATCAGGGTGATCGGTAACAATATATTTGCCGAGAATAGCTGCATCCATAGCGGACATTACGGTTTCACGTTTATCCTTGGGTTGGAACTTCGTAGGCATATCAGCCCGGTCAAGACCGGTTGAGTTAATGAAATAGGCTGTTTTCATACCCATCTTCTGCGCAGTCTCGTTCATTAGAGCCACAAATTGCTGCTCAGATCCAGCTACCTGTTCTGCTAGAGCTACAGTAGCATCATTTGCAGAGCCTACCGCCATCGCGATGTAGAGCTCTTTTACCGTATGTTCATCACCTTTAGCCAGAAAAATGCGCGAACCAATTTGCTTGGAGGCATTCTCTTGCACAATGACCTTCTGATCCCAAGAGAGCTGGCCTTTCTTTACCGCATCCGCAACGAGATACTCCGTCATCATCTTGGTCATACTTGCCGGAGGCAGAGCAACGTCCGCATTCAAAGACATAAGCACCTCACCCGTGGAGGCTTCAATCAATACCGCCGATTTCAAGTTGAGCCCAAGGCTCTCTACCGAAGGAATCTTAACTGCAGTAGTCTTAGGAGTTGTTGCTGCTGCTGTGCCTGACTTAGTCGTAGCCGGTGTCTTCACCGCTTCAGCCAGTACAGAACCTACTGGAAAAGCTAACATATTTAAAAGCAGGCCCACTGCCGCTGTCTTAATCACAAATTGTTTACCGCTGAATTTACGCTTGTGCTTCAATGATTACTACTCTCCTTTTTACCCTCATATTATTGCTTGTTCTATTTTAACACAGGGGTACCTGCAAAAAAAGACAGGCAGGACGAATTCGTCCTGCCTGTCCATGAAATATACGACAGATTACAAGGAATAGTTAGGAGCTTCCTTCGTAATCTGTACATCATGCGGATGGCTCTCACGCAACCCGGCTCCGGTAATCCGGATAAACGTAGTATCGTTGCGCAGCTCTGTCAAATTCTTGGTTCCGCAATACCCCATGCCTGAGCGCAGGCCGCCAATCAACTGATGAACTGTATCAGAAAGACTTCCTTTAAAAGCAACGCGGCCTTCAATGCCTTCTGGAACCAGCTTCTTGTCATCATCCTGGAAGTAGCGGTCTTTACTGCCCTGCTTCATAGCACTCATACTGCCCATACCACGGTACACTTTAAATTTGCGGCCTTGGTAAAGTTCCGATTCCCCCGGACTTTCTTCCGTACCGGCAAACATACTGCCCATCATAACAGCCGATGCTCCAGCAGCTATAGCTTTCGTAATCTCTCCGGAGTATTTAATCCCGCCGTCCGCAATAATTGGGATACCATACTCGCGGGCTACTGTAGCACAATCATAGATGGCTGTAATCTGAGGTACGCCAATACCGGCAATTACACGTGTGGTACAGATCGAACCCGGTCCAATTCCCACCTTAACTACTGAAGCTCCCGCTTCAATCAGCTCTCGGGTTGCATCTCCGGTAGCCACGTTGCCGGCTATAATTGTAAGATCCGGGTACAACCCACGCAATTTGCGGACAGCTTCAATAATATTGATGTGGTGACCATGTGCAGAATCGACAGTAATAAGATCGACTCCGGCCTTTACCAAGGCTTCTGTCCGTTCAAGCATGTCCTTGGAAATCCCAATCGCTGCACCAACCAGCAGACGGCCATGAGCATCCTTGGCACCATTCGGGAATTGAATGGCTTTTTCGATATCTTTTATAGTAATCAGACCCTTGAGAATGTTGTTCTCATCCACCAGCGGCAGCTTCTCAATCTTATGACGCTGCAGAATACCCTCTGCCTCCTGAAGCGTAGTGCCCACGGCAGCAGTGACCAGGTTGTCATGTGTCATTACTTCTTTGATCTGAATATTAAAATCATGAATAAAGCGCAGATCGCGATTCGTTAGAATCCCAACCAGCTTATTGCTTTCATCGACGATAGGCACACCGGAAATACGGTATTTACCCATCAGGACTTCAGCGTCGGATACCAAGTGTTCTGGTGTAAGAGAAAAAGGATTCGTAATAACACCACTTTCGGAGCGCTTCACACGGTCCACCTCTTCCGCCTGCTGCTCCACGGACATATTCTTATGAATAACGCCGATTCCACCCTCACGGGCAATTGCAATCGCCATAGCTGCTTCCGTGACCGTATCCATGCCCGCACTCATCAAAGGAATGTTCAGCTTTACATTTTTGCTTAGTACCGTGGCCAGGTCTACTTCCTTCGGCAGTACCTCGGATTTACGGGGCACCAGCAGCACATCATCAAAAGTTAATCCTTCTTTGCCAAACTTATCTTCCCACACCTGGGTCATTCCTCCTCAGTATATAAACGTTATTCTAACTGCCCGCAAACTTTATGATGAAGAAACTAAGGTTCAAGTCCATACCAGACAGACACCGGTAAAGACCTGAAAGCTAGACCAATTCGTATCTTCAATTAAGGTTTGAGATGCTTGTCCAAAAATATATTATTGCCATCTTAGCAAAGGGCTTTTGGCCTGTCAAGAATATTACATCATCTGAGATAGTATTCGGAAAACGGACACCCGGTAAGCGAATTCTTGGACGAAAGTCCGTATAGAGTGGACAATGCTACAATCTACATCCATGATTTAACACTGCCCGAAGAATCGAAAAAGCACGTAATTACAACAAAAAAGCCATTGTCGATGGCTCAACAATGGCTTCATGCTGCTTGGCGGCGTCCTACTCTCCCAGGACCCTTCGGTCCAAGTACCATCGGCGCTGGAGGGCTTAACGGTCGTGTTCGGGATGGGTACGCGTGGAACCCCTCCGCTATCGCCACCAAACGGGCACTTGCGGTGCAAATGCTTGATTCAGGAACTTGATTCCTGAAAACTGAATCCGAAACGAAACCTGCGTTTTAGTTCTTTGGATAAGCCCTCGACCGATTAGTATTGGTCAGCTCCACACGTTGCCGTGCTTCCACCTCCAACCTATCTACCTCGTCGTCTTCAAGGGGTCTTACTTGCTGGGAA
>NZ_KB910518.1:6123038-6185522 GCF_000374185.1 Paenibacillus sp. HW567
AAGCTTACCCCGAAGGATAAGCTCCGCTCGACTTGCATGTATTAGGCACGCCGCCAGCGTTCGTCCTGAGCCAGGATCAAACTCTCCAAATTGGTATTTAGAAAGAGCGATTGCTCATTTTAAAACATCTGACGAGAATTTGCATTCTCATTTTGGAAGTCACTCACGTGATTTCCGATACTCACTCGTTGTTCAGTTTTCAAAGATCAAGCTCGTTGTTGGCGGCGATGTTCTCGTCAGCAGCAACTCTTATACTATATCATGTCCGGCGTATTAATGCAAGCTTTTTTTTAATTTCTTTTTTCGAGCTCGGCGTTGAACTTTCTTGGCCGGAATTAGAATATATCATGTATAGAGATTCTTTGCAAGCATTTTTAGAAATAAAATTTCTCCACTGTGCCAAAGGAGCCGCATATTGCAGCTCCCGTGGCTATTGTGGTAGAACAGTACAATTATTCAGTACGGTTGCGCATGTGCGGGAACAGCAGTACATCGCGGATGGACGCCGCATTGGTGAGCAGCATAATTAGACGGTCTACACCAATACCCAATCCGCCTGTAGGCGGCATGCCGTATTCCAGAGCACGGATGAAGTCATCGTCCATTTCGTGAGCTTCGTCGTTGCCCTTTTCTTTTTCTTTAATTTGCGCTTCAAAGCGCTGACGCTGGTCAATAGGATCATTCAGCTCGCTAAAGGCATTAGCGTGTTCACGGGCCACAATAAACAGCTCAAAGCGGTCTGTGAAGCGCGGGTCCAAATCATTCTTTTTGGCGAGTGGAGAGATTTCAACCGGATGGCCTGTGACAAAGGTCGGCTGAATCAGTGTTTCTTCCACAAATTGCTCAAAGAAGGCATTCAGGATATGTCCAAAGGTCATATGCTTCTCAACCGGCACGCGGTGCTCCTTCGCCAGACGCTGCGCTTCCTCATCTGTCATTTGAACGCCAAAGTCGACACCTGTCACCTCTTTGACAGCATCCACCATACTCACCCGGCGCCAGCCTGGCGACAGATCTACTTCATAACTCTGATAGTTGATCTTCTGGGTACCCAGTACTTCCTCAGCGATATGGGCGATCAGGCTCTCAGTCAGGTGCATGATGTCCTTATAGTCGGCATACGCTTCGTACAGCTCGATCATCGTAAATTCCGGATTGTGGCGCGTGGAGATGCCTTCGTTACGGTACACGCGGCCGATTTCATATACTTTTTCCAAACCGCCGACGATTAGACGCTTCAGATGAAGCTCAATGGCAATGCGCATATAAAGCTGCATATCCAATGTGTTGTGGTGTGTAATGAAAGGACGGGCTGCGGCTCCACCGGCAATGGCATGCAGGGTTGGAGTTTCCACTTCCAGATAGCCATGCGAATCCAGATAACGGCGCATGGATTGGATAATCCGTGACCGGGTAATGAACGTCTGCTGAACTTCAGGGTTGATGATCAAATCCACATAACGCTGACGGTAGCGCAGCTCTACATCCTTCAGACCGTGATATTTCTCGGGGAGAGGAAGCAGTGATTTGGAAAGAACCTCAAGGTTGTCCACCTTAATAGAGGTTTCACCCGTTCTGGTCTTGAACACCTTTCCGCGAACGCCGATAATATCCCCCAGATCGAGAACGTTAAAAGCAGCATATTGCGCTTCTGAAATGCTGTCCTGACGGACATAGATTTGAATCTTGCCGCTGAGATCCTGAATGTGGGCAAAGCTGGCTTTACCCATTACCCGCTTCGCCATAATGCGGCCGGCAATGCTGACTTCGAGATCAAGCTCGTCCAGTTCCTCTTTGGTTTGCCCGTCATACTTGGACATAATATCGCCGGCACCCGTCGTACGCTCATATTTCTTGCCAAACGGGTCAATTCCCAGTGCGCGAAGCTCGTCCAATTTGCCACGGCGAATCGTCAGCAGCTCACTAAGCTCATTCTCTGTGTTATCCACGGTGTTCATTTCCTCAGTCATGTGGTTCATCCTCTCTTACTCACTATGTCATATACACAAGAAGAAACGGCTCCGCCATCATTCATGAGGACAGTCCGTTCCATTGCCAAATATGCTGATCTGTATAGGTTTTGAAAAAAAGCTTCCCTAAGGAAGCTTTACAGACCTATTCCTTATACACGCTTATTACTTCATTTTAATATCGAGAATTTTATATTGAATAACGCCTGCAGGAACACTTACATCAACAATGGTACCAATTTTTTTACCGATAATAGCTCTGCCTACCGGGCTTTCGTTGGAAATCTTATTGTTCAGCGGATCGGATTCCGCCGTGCCTACAATCGTATATTCCATAATGTCGCCGTATTCCATATCCTCGACGTTTACGGTAACACCGACACTAACCACATCGGTAGCAATCTCGTCGCTATTGATGATACGCGCATTGCGGAGCATTTTTTCCAAAGTGATGATGCGTCCTTCGATAAAAGCCTGCTCGTTCTTCGCGTCCTCATATTCGGAGTTCTCACTGATATCTCCGTAGCCAATCGCCACTTTAATCCGCTCGGCTACCTCACGCCGTTTCACGGATTTGAGGGTCTCAAGTTCTTCTTCCAGACGCTTAAGTCCGTCCGGTGTAAGGATGACTTCTTTATCGCTCATCTCAACCGATTCTCCTGTCGTATACATTTATTGAAAACACCATACTATATGCGAATCTGGAGGGATCAGAACCCTCCTTCTGCATTGCCATGCTGTAACGGCGATTTTATACTGTGAAATTATATTGGAACCGCTACAAAATGTCAATGATGCCTCATATAATGTTCAGGCGTTACTCAAAAACGCAGGAAAATCAGCATTTAAACCGCCGTGAGAGTGGAATTTAGGACAAAATCATTCAAAATCCGCACCATTCCATCACGTTTGGTTTCTTCCATTATGACATCCTTCACGCGGGCAGCAGCCTTCATTCCTTTCAAATACCAGGCCATATGCTTGCGCATTTCCCGGACAGCTACCGCTTCGCCCTTCAGGCTGATCAAACGGTCCATATGAAGAATCGCTACTTTGATCTTCTCTTCCGGACCCGGCTCCGGCATTAGCTCACCTGTATTCAGGTATTGGATTGTACGGTACAGCATCCACGGATTGCCCAGAGCGCCGCGCCCTATCATTACGCCATCGCAGCCGGTCTGATCCAGCATTGCGCGGGCATCCTCAGGTGTATTCACATCTCCGTTGCCGATAACCGGAATGGAGACTGCCTCTTTGGCCATACGGATGTACTTCCAATCGGCGTGACCGGTATAAAGCTGCTCCCGGGTTCTGCCGTGAACACTCACCGCCTGGCCTCCGGCACGTTCAACAGCGCGCGCGTTATCTTCTACAAAGATATGCTCGCTGTCCCAGCCGATCCGCATCTTTACGGTTACTGGCTTATCAACGGCGTCAACGACTGCGGATACCATCTCGTAAATTTTGTCGGGATTCAGCAGCCAGCGCGCCCCTGCGTCGCATTTCGTTACTTTCGGCACAGGACAGCCCATATTAATGTCGATAATATCGGCATTGGTTTCTTTATCAACGACCTTGGCCGCCTCAACCAGCGACTTGCGGTCGCCTCCAAAAATCTGCAGACTCAGCGGCTTCTCGCGTTCATCTACAAACAGCATCTCCCGCGTACGCAGGTTGCCATGCAGAATCGCCTTGTCGCTGACCATTTCCGCGCAGACCAGCCCGGTTCCAAATTCTTTTGCGATTAGACGAAAAGCCGGATTGCAAACGCCGGCCATAGGTGCCAGTACCACCTGGTTTTTCATCTCAATGCCGCCAATCTTCAGCATGCTTATTCACTTCCTTGTATGGTAAATTGTATCTCTACGCTCTCTTAATTAGAGGGATTAGCCAGTTCGTCGGCAGCAACTCCAAGGACATCTGCAATTTTATTTAAAATTTGATCTTCCAAACGTCTGTTTCCCCTTTCTACTGCGCCCAGCACAGCCAAGGATACTCCGACAGCGTCCGCCAGTTCCTGCTGAGTATATCCCTTCAGCTTTCGGAATGCTCTGACCCGCCGTCCCATACGTTTGTTGTCCACAAGCAAATTCCTTCCTTCCCCTCTATGTGTTGTAGCGCTGCTGTAATTAACTGCCGGAGTCCAGAGGACTCATTCTGCGGCACAATATCGTTCAGTGGAAAAAGCACAAACGCCCGCTCCAGCATCCGGGGATGCGGCAGTGTTAAATCCGGGGTATCCATGCTCTGATTCTCCACCCATAGTAAATCCAAATCCACTGTTCTCGGTCCGTAGCGGATATCCCGGACACGGCCAAGCTGTGTTTCGATACCCAGCATCACTTGAAGCAGCGCCTCCGGCGCAAGTGTTGTGCGAAGGGCGGCCGCCATATTCAAAAACTGAGGCTGATCCAAATAACCGACAGGCTCGGTTTCGTATACGCTTGAGCAGCGAAGCACCTCAATCTCCGCATGCCGGTTCAGCCTGATCAAAGCTTCCTTCAGCGTTCCTTCACGGTCCCCCAAATTAGCCCCTAAAGCAATATAAGCCTCTGATGGCTCAGAGGTGGATTGTGTATTCATGAACGAGGTCTCACTTTCTGGTTCTGTGTAGTTCTACGGTCACTCCCTGAAAGTGAATGTCGAACGGCGGATGCGGCTTGGTTACTTTGACCGTTACCGCATTGATAACAGTATAAGTGTCAAGTACCGAGGTTGCAATATGTTCCGCCAAAGCTTCGATTAATTTAAATGATTTTGTTTCGACAATTTTTTTAACGAGAAAGTGCACTTCGGCATAATTTACGGTTAACGTGAGATCATCACGGGTCCCGGCTTCCTGCAAATCAAGCTCCAGCTCCAGATCAACGTAAAAGCGCTGGCCCAGCTTGCGCTCCTCTTCAAAAACTCCGTGATATCCATAGTACTCCATGCGGTGAAGGGTCATTTTATCCACTCTAGTAACCTGCCTTCTCATAAAATAGTTCTGCCAGCAACCGCGATTTATTCACGCACCTGGAGCGGCACGGCATAGAGCATAGCGTCGCACATCTGCACTGTGCGCTTAATTGCTGCTACATCGTGCACCCGCACGATTTGACAGCCTTGGGCAATCCCGAACGCCACGGTGGCGGCAGTGCCTTCAACCACATCCTCCGGCGGCAGATCGAGCACAGTGCGGATGAATTTTTTGCGGGAGGTGGCGAGCAGGACTGGATATCCAAGCTCCGTCAGTTGATCCAGGTTCATCATAGCCTGAAGGTTCTCCGCATAATCCTTGGCAAAGCCGATCCCCGGGTCAAGAATGATGTTCTCCCGCTTCACTCCTGCTGCCAGCGCCAGTTCCACGCTCTCGATAAGATCCGCAGACATATCGCTTGCCAGATCCTGATAATTGCGGTCATGGCGGTTATGCATCAAAATAATCGGACAGCCCGCTTCCGCAGCTACAGCCGGCATATTGCTATCCGCCTTGGCCCCCCAGACATCATTAATGATGTGCGCACCTGCCTGAAGCGCCTGCCGGGCCACTTCCGCCTTATAGGTATCAATGGATAACGGCAAATGAGGAGCCGCGCGGTGTATACTCTCGATAACCGGCAGCACGCGGGCCAGCTCTTCCTCAAGTCCTACCGGTTCATGGCCGGGACGTGTCGATTCACCGCCGATATCAATAATATCCGCACCCTCTGCCGCCATTTGCAGTGCATGCTCTACGGCCCTATCCGGCTCATTCCACAATCCGCCATCGGAAAAAGAATCCGGGGTTACGTTCAGAATCCCCATAATTAAAGTGCGTTCCCCCAGCGACAGTTCAGCAGCACCCATAGAGTAGGTACGCTTGTATATAACGGGTCTCATTCAGGTGATCCCGTCCTTTCTCTATATGATTCCAGCAATCGTGCCGTGATTCTTCCACATTGTCCGCCGCTTACGCTCAGCCGCTCATTTCCATACCACAGCATTGTAACCGGAACAATCTCCTGCACCGAATTGGTGAGGAATATCTCATCAGCACTGGCAAGCTGTTCCCAGCGGTAGAAACCTTCTTCTATGTGCAGACCGGCTGTGCGGGCCAGTTCAAGCACCATTTCCCGGGTAATTCCCGGCAGGATGCCTGTAGCGATATCCGGGGTGTAGAGAACGTTGCGGATGATGAAAAAAACGTTGCTGACAATGCCCTCAGCGATCTCGCCCCCGGCGGTCAGCATCAGCCCTTCCGCTCCGCTTGCAGATGAGGCATATCCGGCCAATTCACGCTTTGCAAGTATATTATTCATATAATGCAGCGACTTCAACCGCACCGGCCCCTCCGGCGTATTACGCCGCAGGTTCAGCAGTTGCAGCCCTTTGCCTTCCTGATAGAGACTGGCTGGCAATCGCGGCAGCTCTTTGATATAGAGCAAATGGTTAGGCTGGCCGTAGTCTCCCGCAGGCAGGCCAAGGATATCCTCACCCGCTGTAACGGTATAACGGATGTAAGCATCCTTCAATTCATTTTTGCCCATTACGCGGTGAATCCAATCCCTTAGTCCGGCAGCGTCCCCTTCAAAAGGAATGCCTAACTGTCTGCAGCCGTCAGCGAGTCTGCCCAGATGCCGCTGCAGCAGGAATGGCTCGCCCCCGTAGGTACGGAACGTTTCAAACAGGCCCATGCCGTACAAAACGCCGTGATCCAAAGCGGAAATCACGGCGTCTTGAGCATCCGCTACGCGGTTGTTAAATCCTATATATTTCATACCGGTTCTCCGGCTCTCCGTTTCAGGAAATTGCGGAGCATTTGATGACCATGATCTGTAATGATTGATTCAGGATGGAACTGCACACCTTCTATCGGGTACTCTTTATGGCGCAGAGCCATAATTTCACCTTCCGCCGTCTCTGCTGTAATCTCCAGGCAATCCGGCAGACTCTCACGCTCCACGATCAATGAATGGTAACGGGTAGCGGTAAAGGGCGATTCCATCCCTTCGAATACGGAAGTACCCTTGTGGTGAATCGGCGAGGTTTTGCCGTGCATCAGACGTTCGGCACGGATGACTTTGCCGCCGAAGGCCTGTCCAATGGCCTGGTGTCCCAGGCATACGCCAAAGATCGGAATTACGCCCTTGAAATGCTCAAGCAGTTCCAGACTGATTCCTGCTTCATTTGGCGTGCACGGTCCCGGAGAAATCAGGATATGGTCCGGCGCCAGCGCCTCGATCTCCTGAATGGTGATCTCGTCATTGCGGGATACCTTCACTTCTTCTCCAAGCTCCCCCAGATACTGCACCAGGTTATACGTAAAGGAATCATAATTGTCGATTACCAAGATCATTGTGTTGCTCCTCCTTCGGCGCCGCCGGAGCTCCGCAATTCCTGCTGCTGTTCGCTGCAGAGAACCGCCTTCACTACGGCTTTGGCTTTATTATGGCATTCCCGGTATTCACGGTACGGGTCGGAATCAATCACGATGCCCGCGCCCGTCTGAATATAGCCTACTCCGTCCTTCACCGCCAGCGTTCGTATAATAATATTTAATTCCATATTGCCGCTATAGTCAATCCAGCCCATCGAACCAGTATATGGACCGCGCCGTACCGGCTCCAGCTCCTCGATAATTTCCATCGTGCGCACCTTGGGTGCGCCGGTGATGGTGCCGCCGGGGAACAAGGCGGCTATTACGTCATAAGCGCCTTTGCCAGGCATGGCGGTGCCTTCCACCTGCGATACGAGATGCATTACATGCGAGTATCGCTCCACGGTCAGCAGCTCCGGCACGCTGACCGAACCATACGCAGCGACACGGCCGATGTCGTTGCGCTCCAGATCGACAAGCATAATATGCTCGGCGATCTCCTTCTCGCTCCCGCGCAGCTCCGCCTCCATGGCGGCGTCTTCAGCGGGAGTGTGGCCCCGGCGCCGGGTACCGGCAATGGGGCGGGCGCTGACCTTGTCCCCGTGCAGCTTGACAAGCAGCTCGGGCGAAGCGCTGGCGAGCGCGAAGCCGGGCGAGCGCAGCAGCCCCATGTACGGGGACGGGTTGAGCTTGCGCAGCCATTCGTAAACATCCTCCGGCGAGGATTTCAGCTCTGCCTCCTGCCGCAGCGACAGGTTCACCTGAAATACATCGCCTTGGCGGATGTATTCCTGGACCTTCCGTACGGCCTGCTGGAATTGCTCAGGCGTGAACGCTGAGGCCATACCGGGCCATTGGCCGGTATGGCCGTCGCCGGCCTCAATTATCGAAGCAGCTTCATTCCCTGCACCTGCTTCTGTAATTCCAGAAACGGCGGAAATATCCTGCCACTGCCCCAGCATCCGCTCCGTACGCTTTGCAGCCTCTTGATACAGCTCCTTCAACTCAGCGGAACCAGATGATTTCACAGCAGGACGAGGCACATGGACTGTGCAGTAAAGCATATCCTCCTGATGATCGTAGATCCACAGCTCTTCGAACCTCATAAAGAGATAATCGGGGAACCCCGGATCGTCCTTAGCCAAAACTGGCAGCCGCTCCAGGGAGCGGACCACATCATAGCTGAGAAATCCGGCGCACCCTCCCGCAAATGGCGGCAAGCCGGGGAACCGGACCTGCGGAGATGTAAAGTCTTTCATCCAGGCCTGCAGCACATTCAAAGGCAGACCCTGCAGCTCTGACTGCAGAGCCCACTCAGTCCGATCCGCAGCACTGGAGGACAAGCTGTATACTTCGGACGCATTGTCTTTGCCTTGCAAGACAGAAGCAGGCTGTAAGCCCAAATACGTATACCGTCCGCCTTTGCCGCTCTCCAGGACCATTGAGTAAGCGGAAGCCAGCTCCCAAGCCTTTGTCCAGGACGCGGGCAACCCTGCTGTGCCCTGCGGAGATCGTATAATAAAGGGGAGCAGGCTCCATTCTTCGTGCGCCCACTGCTCCCAATCCTGCCACGCCGTTATAATCTCCAAATCCATCCTCCTAAAAGTTTTATGAAGCTTGGGTTTCTTAGAATTTAATTCGCAATAAAATTTACTTGCGAAGCATCCGCTTAGTTGTGCTCCAATTCGACGGCGTCCACTCACCCACTCGTTTATTGCCTGTCAGTATACTGTACTTCATGCTGCTTTGAAAAGCCCGAATCTGCTATTATTCATAAAAAAGAGCCTCCGCTATCCCTGTGAAAGCGGAGGGGGAGGCTCTTCAGAATTGCTTAATCCAGCAATTACACTTCGAAATTGTACAGCGGAGTACTCAGATAACGCTCGCCGTTACTTGGGATGATGACGACAACTTTTTTGCCAGCTCCCAGCTCCTTCGCTACTTTGAGCGCGGCAAATACAGCGGCGCCGGAAGAAATGCCGGACAGAACGCCTTCTTCCTTGGCTACACGGCGTGCCGTTTCAAACGCTTCGTCGTTCTCTACATGAATGATTTCATCATATACCTTCTGGTTCAGAATCTCAGGGATAAAGTTTGCTCCAATCCCTTGGATTTTGTGGGGACCCGGTTTGCCGCCGGCCAGAATTGGCGATGCCGCAGGCTCTACAGCATAGATCTTCACATCAGGATATTGACTCTTCAGCACTTCGCCAGCTCCTGTAATTGTTCCGCCAGTACCTACCCCTGCGATGAATGCATCGAGCGGTCCTCCGATGGACTCAATAGCTTCTACAATTTCAGGGCCGGTTGTTTCGCGATGGATCTTCACGTTCGCCTTGTTCTTAAATTGCTCGGCGAGGAAATAGCTTGGGTTCTCGCTTAAGATTTGCTCAGCTTTCTTAACCGCTCCGTTCATGCCTTCCGATCCCGGAGTCAGCACCAGTTCTGCACCGTAAGCGCGCAGCAGATTGCGGCGCTCAAGGCTCATGGTTTCCGGCATAACAATAACAGCCTTGTAGCCTTTGGCGGCAGCGACAAGCGCCAGGCCGATCCCTGTATTGCCGCTGGTTGCTTCTACAATGGTACCGCCTGGCTTAAGCAGACCTGCCTTCTCAGCCTCTTCCACGATACTGATAGCGATACGGTCCTTCACACTGGACCCTGGATTTTGGTATTCCAGCTTCAGGTAAATGTCTGCGGAACCTTCAGGAACTATCCGGTTGAGACGAACGAGCGGCGTGCCCCCGATCAAATCTGTTACACTGTTAACGACTTTAGCCATGAGAAAAACCTCCTTGGAATGATAAATAGAATGGGTGCGGACGATAGCCTATACCAGGATGTGCAACACCGCGGTGCAAAGTTATTACACTGTACGGCGGTAGAATTGAATCTGCTGCCATTATTTCCGACTAAATCAGTAGGTTTTACATTTAATCTCATATTATCAATCTTGCAGGCTGTTGTCAATATATATCGCTGTATCATATTTAGCGCGCAAATCGCTTTCCACCTGCTGCAAGGGAGCGGCCTTCTCCAGTGCAAGCTCGCTACGAACCTGCTCCCGGATTTCCGCCTGATTCTGCTGCTCTGGAACAATAATTGATTCCAGGCGAATGACGGCGTAAGTATCGCCGGTCTGCAGCGGGCCGGCAATGTCTCCCGCCTGCAGACCAGCCGCCGTCTTCAGCAGGTCTTCCGGCCAAAAAGGATCATCTTCCTCCACCGTTCCGATATTCCCGCCATGCTGCCGGCTCTCTTCGTCAATGGACAGCTCCTTGGCCAGCTCTGCGAAATTCTCTCCCTGCTCCAGCCGGTCCATTACCTTCTCGGCTTCATTATAAGAAGCAACCTTGATTATGGAGAGCTGCATCTCTTTTTTCGGAGTGAAACGTTCGGAGTTCTGCGCTAAATAATCATCAATTTCATTCTCGCTGATGGTGATGCTGGCTGTAGCCACTGCCTGCAAGGTCAGGCGGTAAAGAGTCTCCTCCCGCACTTCCTCCTTGGAAAGCCCCAGCTCTGCCTGCATCTGTTCATAATATTGCTGCTCTGAGCTATAGCCGGCCATACTGCGCTTCAATTCCTGTTCAACCTCATGATCTGTCACAGCAATGCCCAAGGCTTTAGCCTCTTTGTCCACTACAATATGATTAAGCAATCCCAGCAGTACTTCTTCACCATGCTTTTTCTTCAGTTCATCCATCCATTGCCGGTCCGTTACCGGTTGACCTCCCGCTGTAGCAATGTCCTTCGGCTCACCCTCTGCGGCCTCTCCCTTGAGAATGGACATAGCCCGCAGACTCCAGAACAATAATCCTCCGAGCATTAATGTTGCGACAGCCAATAGAATTGCGCAGCATGCGCTCCTGTCTTGTCATCATCCCATTGCCCTACGATTTCGCTTGATCCAGGATTACCTGCATTTCATCCTTGTTGAATACATAAGTCTCGTTGCAATAATGGCACACGACCTCTACCTGCTCATCCTCTTCAATTAACTGCTCCAGCTCCTGCTGGCCCAGACTGACCAGAGTCTGCTCTATACGTTCGCGTGAGCATTGACAGACAAAGTTAATGTCGAGTCCGTCCAGAATTACCGCATCGGGAAGCAGCCAGCGAAGCATTTCCTCCGGCTCAAGCCCTTGATCCAGCACAGCCGTAACGGAAGGCATAGCCCCCACTGCCCGCTCAATCTCTGTAATCTCATCATCGGTAAGACCCGGCAGGAGCTGCACAATGAATCCTCCGGCAACCCTCACAGAATTATCAGTCTCAACCAATACTCCAAGTCCTACTGCAGCCGGGGTCTGCTCCGAGACTGCAAAGTAATATGTAAAATCCTCGCCGAGTTCTCCCGAAATGATAGGCACACTGCCCCGGTAGGGCTCCTTCATCCCCAGATCCTTGCTAATATCAATGAACCCTTCCGTTCCTACCGCTCCGGCAACATCCAGCTTGCCAAGACTGTTGCTGGGCAGATGGACATGCGGGTTTTGCACATAACCGCGAACTTCACCGAGAGCATTGGATTCTGCCATAATCTGCCCAAGCGGCCCGTTTCCTTTGACGATAACCGCCAGCTTTTCCTCACCCTTGAGCATGGCGCCCATCATAGCTGCGGCTGTAACTGTACGTCCCAGCGCCGCTGTAGCCGTTGGATACGTATCATGTCTGCGCCGTAATTCGTCTACAAGCTCTGTAGTACGGACAGCAAATGCTCTTACTTTGCCGTTCATGGCGGTTCCGCGAATCAGCCGATCCTGTTTTTTGTCCATTGGGTGCATATGCCCTCCTATCACTCGCCCTTAGGCTTCTATATCTTATTTGTTACGGTCATAAATAATACGCAGGCCTTCCAGCGTAAGCATTGGATTGACTTCGTCTATACAATCCGTTTCACCGGCAATGAGCTGTGCCAGTCCCCCGGTAGCAATAACCTTAAGTACCGGTGCGTTCATCTCCTGCTTAATACGTCTGACAATTCCCTCTACCTGACCTGCATAGCCAAAAATAATTCCTGCCTGCATGGCATGTACCGTATTGCGTCCGATCACCTTCTTGGGTTTCTCCAGTTCGATCCGCGGCAGCTTGGATGCCCGTTGATATAAGGCTTCTGTGGAAATGCCGAGTCCCGGTACAATTGCCCCGCCAAGGTAATTGGCACCTGCATCAATGCAGTCAAAGGTTGTAGCTGTCCCAAAATCAACGACGACCAGCGGACATTTGTATTGTTCAATAGCGGCAACTGCATTGACGATCCGGTCCGCGCCGACCTCACGGGGGTTCTCATACCTCAGATTAAGCCCGGTCTTAATGCCGGGGCCGACAAGCAACGGCTCCTTGCCAATATATTTGACGCACATTTCCACAATGACTTGCACCAGGGGAGGAACGACCGAGGAAATAATAACCCCTTCCACATCCTTAACCGATACATTCGACATATGGAACAAATTATGAATGAGCACACCATACTCATCCGCCGTTGATTGACGGTTGGTGCTGAGCCGGAAATGATGCAGCAGCTCACGCCCCCGGTATACGCCGAGAACGATATTGGTATTGCCGATATCGACTGCAAGCATCATGGACGGGGGCCCTCCTTCTTAGCATTCAGATCCAGACTGATGTCGAGACTTGAGAAGGAGTAGGTGAGCCGTCCTACAGAAATCACATCGACGCCGGACTCGGCAATCGCCCGCACGGTTTCAAGCGATACGTTGCCGGAGGCTTCGGTCTTGATATGCGGCGCTTTGGTTTTGATTCTTCTCACCGCTTCTGTCATCAGTTCGGGGGACATATTGTCGAGCATGATAATGTCCACACCTGCCGCGAGAGCCTCTTCAACTTGCTCCAGACTTTCTGTCTCTACTTCAATAGTCATCGTATGCGGGATATTGGCACGTGCCCGTCCTACAGCCTGACGGATGCCACCCGCTCCCTTGATATGATTGTCCTTAATCATTACCGCATCGTATAAGCCGAAACGGTGGTTGGCCCCGCCGCCGATGCGGACAGCATATTTCTCCAGCATCCGGTGACCGGGCGTCGTCTTGCGCGTATCCACCAAACGGGTAGGCAGCCCGTCCAGCTTCTGAACAAACGAAGCTGTGCGTGAGGCCACCCCGGATAAACGCTGCATCAAATTAAGTGCCAGTCTTTCCCCGGTCAGGATCGCATGTGTGCTGCCTTCAACCTCTGCGATAACTGTTCCCTTGGATACGGCCTGGCCTTCTTGGACCAGAGCAGTGAATACAAGCGAAGGATCTACCACTTCAAATACCAGCTCGGCCACAGGAATGCCGCAGATGATGCCATCCTCCTTGGCATGGATAATCCCTTTGGACTCGTGTCCGGCAGGAATCGTTGTACGGGTTGTGATATCTCCGGAGCCGACATCCTCATGCAGCCAGCCTTTGATCATTTGTACTAATTCTTCATTATAGCCATTAAACATCATCACTTAATTCCTCCACTATTCCCAGTTCGCGAATTTGGAGCAGATGCTTCTGCCACTCCGCATCATCCCGCTGCGGGTAATCCTCACGGTAATGCGCGCCCCGGCTTTCCTTGCGCTTCAAGGCCGAATCGGTAATCAGCAGACAGCAGGTCAGCATATTGGCGAACTCGTATTCCTCTCTTTTGGTCAGCGCCGAATGAAAAATAGGCAATTGTCGTCTTAGCTCTTCTAGTCCCTTGACCAGCATCTCTTCATTCCGCCGCAGGCCGACATAACGCACCATTACTTTTTGCAGCTTGAGGCGCCGTTCCACAATTGCCTGGGTCGGAGATTCCACCCGGCCTTCATGACTGCCTGCCGAAATCTTGCCGCGTTCAAGCCGCGGCAATTGGCGGACACGGTCAATAATCCGTTGTCCAAATACAATCGCCTCAGACAATGAATTACTGGCCAGCCGGTTCGCTCCCTGTACCCCGGTGGAAGAGACTTCACCACAGGCGAACAGCCGGGCGATGTTGCTCTCTCCGTTAAGATCGGTTTTGATGCCTCCCATCATATAATGCGCAGCCGGAGCCACCGGAATCCAGTCACTTGTAATATCCAGCCCGTAGCTCATGCAGGTCTCATATATGGTTGGAAAACGGTGTCTGACCATCTCTGCCGACTCATGGGTAATATCGAGGTACACAAAGGTCGATTTGGTCAGCTCCATCTCGCTGACAATGGCCCGTGCTACGATATCGCGCGGCGCAAGCTCCAGCAGCTCATGATAACGTTCCATGAAACGTTCTCCATTAATATTCCGCAGCACTGCGCCTTCACCGCGTACCGCCTCAGAAATCAAAAACCGCGGCGCTCCGGGGTAGCTGAGCGCTGTCGGATGGAATTGAATAAATTCCATATCCCGGATGTGCGCTCCCGCCCGGTAAGCGATGGCTACACCATCTCCGGTCGCCACCTCAGGGTTCGTAGTGTAGCGGTATAATTGCCCTGCTCCGCCGGAACACAAAATGGTCGCATCCGCCTGCAGGAACAAACGCTCACCATCTGAACGCTGAACCAGTGCACCTACACATTCTCCCCCATCGGTTATAAGATCAATCACAAAATGATCATCCCATACCTCTATATTATGATGCTGCGCCACCTGTTCAGAGAGCGCACGTACAATTTCATATCCTGTAGCATCGCCATTAGCATGCAGAATGCGTCGGTGGCTGTGCGCGCCTTCCTGAGTCAAGGCGATCACACCGTTTTCTTTATCAAACAGCGTTCCCAAACGGATCAGTTCTCGTACTCCTTCGGGGCCTTCATTCACAAGCACATCCACGGCGGCGGAGGAGTTAAGACCCGCTCCAGCCAGAAGCGTATCCTGACGATGGAAGGCCGGAGAATCATCCTCGGCAAATACAGCGGCAATTCCGCCTTGAGCGTAGCGGGTGTTACTATCCATCAGTGATTTTTTGGTAATTACAATAACCTTCCGGTCCTCGCTGGCTTTAATCGCTGTGAACAGCCCGGCAATGCCTGAACCGATAACAATACAATCCGTCTTTACTGCAGGAAGCTCGCTAAGGTCGAAATCAACCAAATATTGTGGAATCATGACCACTTTTCACCTGTTTCAACGAAAGAGTAGCGCATGCTACCGGACTTGTAACATGCGCTCTAGGGATGTTCTGGCTTTGTCGGCGACAGCAGGCGGTACATAAATCTGCGGCTTCATCGTCTCCAGGCATTTGACCAGTTTTTTGAGATTATTCACTTTCATATTAGGGCAAACAAGAAATTTGGTAGCGAAATGGAATTCCTTATCCGGGCTGTCCTTGCGGAGCTGGTACCCCGTACCATCCTCTGTTCCGACAATAAACTGCTTGCGGTCAGACTTCTTGCAATAATCAATAATCGAGGTGGTGCTGCCAACGTAGTCTCCCATAGCCACCACTTCGGGACGGCATTCGGGATGGACTACAAATTCAGCCCCGGGATATTTCGCTTTCATCTCTATCACATCTTTGACGGTGAGCATATCGTGAGTGTTGCAGTAGCCTTCCCAGATAATCAGCTTCTTGCCGGTCTTATCCTGAACGTATTGGCCCAGGTTTTTGTCCGGTACCCAGATGATCTCTTCAGCATCCAGCGATTCAATCACTCTCACCGCATTGGCAGAGGTACAGCATATATCTGTCTCTGCTTTGATTTCAGCCGAGGAGTTGATGTAGGTCACTACTTTGGCATTAGGATGCTGAGCTTTCAGCTTGCGCAGCCCATCCACATTTACCATATCCGCCATCGGGCAGCCGGCGCGCTCATCCGGAATAAGCACGATCTTGTTAGGCGCCAGAATCTTCGCGCTTTCTCCCATAAAGTGAACACCGCAGAATACAATCACATCGGCATCGGTCTCTGCTGCCTTTTGTGCCAATAAAAAAGAGTCTCCCCGGAAATCTGCCACTTCTTGAATTTCATCACGCTGATAGTAATGAGCCAAAATGATTGCGTTCCGTTCCTTCTTAAGCTGTTCGAGGCGCACACGAAGTTCACGATTCTGTTCCTGCTTGCGCTCAAGCGCCAGAGCTTCCACGGTCTGTTCTCCCCCTTATGTCTTCACGGCTGTAAGCCGGCACATTCATATCAAGTTTATTTAATATTTAATCACTAATGTACACAACGTTCCACCCACTGTCAATGTAACCTGTCAGGCGGAGAGCTGTCTCAAGTCCGCTGAAAAAGCAGAAAAATCCGGAGAACCCTAAGGCTCTCCGGATTTCATGAACACTGTTCAAGTCAATGACAGTTTAGACTAAGCTACCGCCGCCATCTTTATTGCCATCGTTCGAATCATTTCCACCCTCGGAATCCGTGTTATTCGGAATATCCTTGGACAGGTCGCCGAGTGTGGTTGAGGTATCTTCAGCTTTGCCTTGAATGCGGACACGCACATCACCGATCGAATCAATTACAGGTTCGCCCTCTTCATGAGTAACGCCTGCAGCTTCCTCCGGTTTGCCATCCTCGGTCAGGTAGCCTTGCTCGATCAGTTCTTTGATCTGATCCAGCTCCAGCGTTTCCTTCTCAAGCAATGTGTTCGCAATTAGGTGCATTTCTTTGGAGTACTTGGTCAGCAGCTCTTTGCAGCGCTCATAACTGCTGCGGATAAAGTTCTGCATTTCCTGGTCAATTTCATAAGCAATGGAATCACTGTAGTTCTGCTCATGACCGATATCGCGGCCCAGGAACACCTGACCCTGCGATGTGCCGAACTGCATAGGTCCCAGCTTGTCACTCATACCGTATTCCATAATCATGCTGCGCACAATCCGTGTAGCCTGCTGGAAGTCGCTGTATGCGCCTGTGCCAATTTCCCCGATGAATAGCTCTTCTGCGACACGTCCGCCGAGCAGTCCGGTCACTTTATCAAGCAATTCCTGCTTGGTTACAAGCATCCGGTCTTCCTTCGGAAGCATAATCACGTATCCGCCAGCGCGTCCACGCGGGATGATGGTAACCTTGTGGACCATATCGGCGTGTTCCAGGAAATAACCCACAATGGTATGGCCTGCTTCGTGGTAAGCTACGATGCGTTTCTCACGCTCGCTGATGACACGGCTGCGTTTCTCGGTACCTACGATTACGCGGTCAATGGCTTCATCTACTTCAGTCATGGAAATATCCTTGCGGTTGCGGCGTGCTGCAAGCAGTGCCGCCTCGTTGAGCAGGTTCTCCAGGTCCGCACCGGTAAAGCCGGTAGTGCGTTTGGCGATGACGTCAAGTCTAACGTCCTTCGTCAGCGGCTTGTTTCGGGAGTGAACCTTCAGTACAGCTTCACGGCCTTTTACGTCAGGGCGGTCAACCGTAATCTGACGGTCAAAACGTCCCGGACGAAGCAATGCCGGGTCAAGTATGTCTGCACGGTTGGTAGCCGCGACAATAATGATGCCTTCATTGCCGCCAAAGCCGTCCATTTCGACGAGCAATTGGTTCAGCGTTTGTTCGCGTTCATCATGTCCGCCGCCAAGACCGGCGCCGCGCTGGCGTCCGACCGCGTCAATTTCATCTATAAAGATGATACAAGGAGCGTTCTTCTTCGCATTCTCGAACAAATCACGTACACGGGATGCACCGACACCGACGAACATTTCCACGAAGTCGGAACCGGAAATACTGAAGAATGGAACACCGGCTTCACCGGCTACCGCCCGGGCCAGCAAGGTTTTACCTGTACCTGGAGGGCCCACAAGCAGTACGCCTTTAGGAATGCGGGCGCCTACTGCGGCGAACTTGCGCGGATCTTTCAGGAATTCTACGACTTCGACAAGCTCCTGCTTCTCTTCGTCGGCTCCTGCAACATCCTCGAAGCTGATCTTCTTCTTCTCTTCATTATATAACCGGGCCTTGCTCTTGCCAAAATTCATAACCTTGCCGCCGCCACCCTGTGCCTGATTGAACAGGAAGAAAAACAGGATGAACATGATTACCAGCGGAATAATGGAAGACAGGAATGTCAGCCAAATGCTGTCCCCTTCCATTTTCTTCTGAGTCAACTCTATGCCGTTTTTATCGCTGGCATCAATAAGTTCATTGAGTGCCGCATCTGTAGGAGGAACAAAAGTGGAGAAGTTTTTCGATTTAGCATCAGTAGGCTGTTGCTTGTATTCGCCTGTAACGGCAAATGCATTGCCTTCGAACTGAATCGTCATACTCTTCACATTGTTGTTCTTGATCTCCTGTCTTAACTCATCGTATCTAGGGAAATCGGCGGATTCATTTCCATTGCTGACAAACTGGACAATGCCCACCACGACTAAAAATAAAATCAAATAAAAACCAGAATTCCGGATGAACCGATTCATCCCCTACCTCCTCTCACAACGCTCAAGTTATTGTACCATAGCCTGCCCAGACTCCTCAAATTGTTAGGGTCTTGGGAATCCGATCCGTTGGATCTAAGGCTGTCAATTAGCTTATTTGGAATAAATTTCAGGCTTTAGTACACCGACGTAAGGGAGATTGCGATACTGTTCCGCATAATCCAGTCCATAACCCACTACGAATTCGTCTGGAATCACAAAACCAGTATAAGCGGCTTCCAGATTAACGGTGCGTCCTGCCGGTTTGTCGAACAGGGTAACTACAGTAACCGAGGCAGCGCTTCTGCCCTGCAGCAGTTCAATCAAATAGCTGAGCGTGAGACCGCTGTCGATAATGTCCTCAACAATCAGAACATCGCGGCCTTCGACCGATGCATCCAAATCCTTGATGATTTTGACAACGCCTGAGGATTTGGTGGATGCCCCATAGCTGGATACAGCCATAAAATCCATCTCTACGGGAACTGTAATGGTTTTAACCAAATCCGCCATAAAGATAAACGCACCTTTCAGCACACAAATTACTAAAGGCGTGCGTCCTGCATATTCCTCGCTCAACTGGGCGCCGAGCTCCCTGATTCTCTGTTGAATTTCTTCTTCGCTGATCAAGATCTCCTGAATATCGTTCTGCAACTTGCGAACCTCCTAAGTTATACTATGAAAGACTTACTTCGACCATTACGCTTCTTCGCCCTTCTCCGTATCCTCCAGAGTCAGGAAAAGAACCGAGGCCGTGTGCCGCCCTACTGCGGCATGCATCGAGCGCCTTACGCCCGGAATCCAGACGATATTGCCCAAACCATCACAAACGAGGGGAATCACAGAGCGTTCGGAAGAAGGTATTTTATCATCAATGTAAATATCTTTTACCTTTTTGCTTCCGTTTAATCCCATAACCCTTATGGTATCTCCAGGCAATCGGGAACGAATGGTGAGCGGCATGACCAACTCGCTGCTGTCAAACCACGCCAACATTTTCCCGGAGTCCTCCCCCTGTGCAAAAAAACTTTCTCTCTCCAGCACCGACATCGTCATTACTTTTCCTATCTCCTTAAGCTCTACCCGGGGATGAGGCAAAGACAGCCGATATGTATAATTTAGTTGCTGCTGCTGAGGCTTGGACGAGAACACAATTGTATCGTATTGCCGCGTGCAGATCAGCCCTCCACCCAAATCCAGACTCCATACAGTGGGGTGTCTCTGCAGCGTTCCCCGGCGCACGGCTTCAATCTTGGAAAAATCCAAAATCACTGTGTCTGCCGACAGATAATTTAATATTAGTTTAATCAAACGCCGTTGTAAAGCGGAGGGTATGGCCGCAAATGCCGCTCTTTTGAAGGTGTATTTTCCAGGTTCGTCCAAAACCAGCTCACCAAAGCATTTTAGCGCTGCCGCCTCCATAAATTCATCTTCGGCCTGGGCAATTTCGGACAATTGCAGAAGCGATTGCCTTACTTTCGGGTTGTACCCTTCCAGAGCAGGCATCAGCTCCAGCCTTACCGCATTGCGCCTGTACTCCGTCAGCAAATTGCTGGCATCCTCGGCGTAGGGAAAGCCCTCATGCCGGCATAGGCTGACAAGAGATGTTTTGTTAATACGCAGGAAAGGACGGATGAGTTCCACATTTCTTTCAGTACGTTTCCACCGCATTCCGCCAAGTCCCGAAGGGCCGCTGCCGCGCAGCAGGCGCATAAGTACGGTTTCGGCCTGATCATCGGCGTGATGCGCCAGCGCGACAGAACGGGCCCCATACCGGTGCGCCGTATCAATCAGAAACTGATAGCGCTTCTCCCGCGCCGCGCCCTCCGGCCCAAGGCCGCTCGCTTTGACAATGGACGGAATATCAAACTCCGCCAGCTCAAACGGCAGCCCCAGCTCGTCGGCCATAACCCGGACGCTATCCGCCTCTTCTCTGGACTCGGCTCTAAAGCCATGATTCACATGAGCACAGATCAAGGTCAGCGGCATCCGTGTCAAGGATATTTCATGCAGAATACGCAAAAGAGCCACAGAGTCCGGCCCTCCGGAAACTGCGACTACAATGGTGTCATGGGGCGACCACAGCTCATGCTCGGCTGCAGACTCCAGTACGGATTCCACCAGTTCATTCATTTGCTCCATATGGCTCCCTTTCTCGCCTGATCGCTGACAAGAGCTGAACCGGTACGGCCAGCCCGCAGTAATATGTATGATTTCAAAAACGGACTACATAGTAGATGGTAAAAACCAGCAGGAACAAGGATAGCGCAAAAGCGCCTTTCAGCCAGCCGGGTGTCGCTACCGGTTCCTTGCCCATCTTCCTTGAGTTGTAGATATGATTCTTCCAGGCCTCCGCAGCCGCGGCCGTTCCGGGAAATCCGCCCTTAAGCGCGAGGCATATCCAGGAGGACAGCTTCTTATCCGGCAATTTTCTCGCCAGCTTAATCAATTCATCTCCGCTTCTCGTCTGCGGCAATTGCGTAGCGGCCGCCTTCAAACCATCTTCATCCAGCAGCCGGAGACACAGCACGGCAAAAGCAAAGAGATCGTAATTCTCATCGCCCATGCGGCTGCCCGCATTCCAGAATCCCCGGTCATGCCATTCGGTAAATTGCTTCACGCTGCGCCCGATGGGACTTGCGCCCCCGTAATCAATCAGTTCCACCCCGCCGTAATTGGATACCATCACATTCTCCGGCTTGAGGTCTCCAAACACAAAACCGCACTCATGCAGATTCCGCAGCTCCTCCAGCAGCTTCAGACCAACGAGGCCCAGCCAGGAGGGACCGTTTTTGGCCAAGAAATGATGCAGTTGTCTGCCGTCCACATAACGCATTACATAAAACGGTATGTTGTTCCCGTCTTTATAATCATCCGACTCCAGCAGATAAGAGGACAGGGCCGTCTCACGGCGGGAACGGTGCTCGCTTCGCTTCCGGTAGGACTGCAAAGAGGTCAGCACATTGATTTCTGATTGAAGCTCAAGTGAGTCGTTGCCGATCTTGAGGGCATAGCGCTCCCTTCTGCCTTCCCGCTGGACAAGATATACGGTTCCGTTCGCTCCTCTTCCCAGCATGCGCTCAACGACATAACGGTTTCCCCGCCATTTGCCGCTGATTACAGTGCCGGCAGGATAGGGCGGATTAGACGACATACCCACCAATCATCCCTTCTTTTTCATCGTGATCATTACCTGACAGGCGCTCACGATGTTCATCCAGTGTATCATAACGGTAATGTTCAAGCACCTTGAAAATGGCCGGCCCCGTCGGAGTGGCTCCCCTCATCTTAAGCTTGGAGAAAAGCGAGCGGACCTGCGACACATTCTGTGTCCAGTCCATATCCAGCACAGCCTCCTCACTGCCGGATCGTCCGGGAAAATGGAAAACGGCAATTTCACTCCGTCCTTCACGGGCCTCCAGGCTAAGGGCCAGATCACGGATCGCATCCTCTACCGCGCCCAGCTTGGGCTTCATGCTCGCACTGGCATCAATTAAGAGTGCGAGGCGCAGCGGCGAGGTTTCGGTCAGCTCATCCACTACTGTTACCACCTGCGAACGCTGCAGCGGAGGCAGCTCCTCCAGCGAGCCTTCACCGAGAATTTTTTGTACCTCTTTATTAACCGCCTGCTGAATGGTCTGAACCACAGTCTTGCGGGTCATCATCTGTATCGTCTGCGATAGCTGCGGCGTTCCGACGATTCGGCTGAGCCCGCCTCCGGCCTTGGCAATATCCGCGATCTCCCGGCTGCCGAGTTCACCGATGGTTCCGTAATCGACCACACCGACCACATTGACGGTAATGCCTTCCTGCCGGGCATGTGCCGCCGCCATCACCGGGCTTTCCCCCACGTTTGAACAACCGTCTGTAATGAGCAAAATTTGCTTCATAACCGCACTCCCTTCCTTGTATATGTTTCTAGCATATCCAAGGTAGAGAGATTTCAAACGTCGCTTTGCGGGGGAAAATGATAAATCATGGTGTGAAAAAGCGTCTCTGCGAGGAACTTTTGGGCTTCCGATCGCGGTTGAAATCGGAAGACAAAGGCGAACGCTAACGCTTCTCCAGCTCCAAAATTCCTCTCCGTTCCGTGATTTCACAATATTTAAAAGATCCTATTTACTCCGCTGAACCAGCGGCGTATGAAATAGGAGAGAGACGAGTACCCTTAGGGTTTGGAATCCCCTAATGATGCAAGCCCAAGAGCTATTATCTGCTCTACTGAGCAGATAAACTGCCGTCAGCTACAGCAGCAGAAAACAGAGTTAGTTAAATGATAGATTAGCTGACGGTACGGGGGCGCTCCATACGGCCGATACCAGGCATGTGCAGGCTGGACCATTCAGGGTGGTAGTGATCCAGACGGGTAACCACGATGGTCATATCATCATGGATTTCATTCCCCTGATAACGGATAACCTTCTCCAGCAGACTGTCGGCCAAATCCTGGGGGTCGTCCCCTTCAAGCTCCTGTATTAATCGCTTCATCCATATTTCTTTATTAACGGCATATCCCGGCGCATCATAAATACCATCGGTCATCATAATGAGAATATCGCCGGGGCGAAGCTGCATGCTGACGAGATCAACCTCGATATCTTTAATGATACCAATGGGCAAATTGCTGGCGGTTACCGGAATCACCTCGCTGCCCCGCCGGATGAAGCTTGGGGCTGAAGCGATTTTCATAAAGGTGGTCTGTGCCGAATACTGGTCGATCAGCGCCATATCCACAGTCGCATAGAATTCGTCGGGAGAGCGCAGCAGCAGGATGGAATTGACCGATTTTACCGCGAGCTTTTCATCCATGCCGGATTGCAGCAGCTTCTCCAGCATCGACAGGGCGGCGCTGCTCTCCATGCGGGCCCGCTCCCCGTTGCCCATTCCGTCACTGATGGAGACGGCAAAGGTTCCGTTGCCCAGCTCTACAGTGCTGAAGCTGTCCCCTGAGAGGATATCGCCCCCTTTGGCCGCTCCCGCCACACCGGTATTAACCTCGTAGGCCTTAGCCGAACCAAAGGTGACCATCGACAGCCCCTCTCGGGGATGCACCGCTGTTTCACTGACCACAGCGATGTTCTCTTCCAGAATGTCGGATAGCAGCGGGGCGATCATTTTGCGGCATTCGTCAAAACCACGGGTGTAGGCATGCACCACTTCAATCTCTACCCGCCCTGGATCAAGACTCAGAATTTCGATGCTGTGAATGGACAGCCCCAGCTTCTCCAGCGCCTCCCGGATCTGGCTCTCCTGGCGGTACATTGCTTGACCTTCCCGTTTAATTTCTTTCGCCAGATCCTCCATGACCTGCGAGACGCCCGACAACTGCTCGGCCACAAATTGGCGGCTGTCGTATATTTGTCTCTTCCAGCGCATATCATGCTGGTAAAGATCATATTGCCCTTTCATGACCTCAAGCACTTCGGCCGTCTTCCCGCATATCCGGTTCCACTCCGGCGGAAGCTGCGCGGCGGTGATATCCGGGCATTCCTCCACGGTCGTCATCATATCGGTCATATATCTATAGGTCTGATAAAATTTGGCGTCCCAGCAATGGTTCCGGCGGATGCAGCCTGAGCAGGCCCCCTCGGTGACGGTGTTCATAAAATCTTCCATCTCACGGTCACTTTTCCCGACTTCACCCGCACGCGGAATTTGCCCAAAGCTGCTTGAGAGCTGCTGAAACACCTGGGAAAACTGGGTTACGCGATCGGCTGTAATATCCCGCACCCTTCTGGCATATTCATGCTGGGACCGGCTATGGTCGGGAGTGCCAGGAACATATTTGGCGATGACAGATATAATTCCCGCTGGTGTTAGAAGAAACAACATTACTGCAGCGCAGGTCTCCCAGGTCGAGGACATTACATCACCCGGACCCAAGAAATAGACGGAAAGTATGGTTGACCCCAGCAGCATCCCGATAGAAACCGCGCCTTTGCGCCCGGACTGCATCATGCCCGCCAGCATCCCCGAGAAAGCTAGGAGACTCATCTGATAGATTGCTCCTATATCCGCCAGACTGAGGATAAGTCCCGTGACTACTCCAACGGCAGCACCAAGTGGAGCCCCCCCAGCCAGGGCGAACAGCAAGATCAGGTATCGGGACAAAATATGCTCCAGGGACAGTCCGTTTACATTCCAGCCCACAAGACCGGTCATCACCGATGCAAGCAGAATAATCAGGCAGAGCACCTCTTCATTACGCAGCGCCCTGCTTTTTTGCTTAAAGGTAAATAACGGAAGCGCCTGCAAAAATACAAGCGTCAGCACAAATCCGAGCATTGCATCAAGCGTAGCCATCATCAGGGGGTACCAGGCTATGGATGGACCCATCACGACCCGGAACAAGCCGACCATAAAAGCTGACACGAACACCATTAGCGGGGCGTAGGAAAGCTCTACTTTCTGGAAGCTCTCCAGCCCTTTGTGGATGAGGAAAAAGATGATCAGCTCAGCGGTAACCACTATAGCCCCCGGGAATGGGGTGAAAAGGCTTCCGACAATAAGGGATGCGGCTACAGGCAGCATGGAGTCTCTGCGCATAAATACGATAACGGCGAAATAAGCTGCAGCAAAGGGGGACAGCTCGTCCAATATCATTGCACGGCCCAGCAGAAAACCCATAAGACTCAGCAGAAGCATCCATTTCTTGACGATGATCAGTTGAACCACGGGCTGCTTCAGACTCCAATTCTTGAACCGCGTACCCCAGGAATCCTTCCGATCCTTGTCATTGCTTCCGGCTCTTGTCCACTCCGGCAAATTCACCACATTGCTTTTACTCATTTCTCTGCACCACCCGTTTAAGAATTTATGGTTCTCATTATATAGCGGGGGTCTTCAGAAAGTTTGTCAGAAACAGAGAGGGAACTGTAAAAAATTTCCGACAAAATAGCCTCTCCCGACATTCAGTGATGAAGCGTGCTAATCCCTTGCGGGGCAATCGGTTAACGGCCTCCGGCAAAGCTTCTGCGCACTTCACCGCCCCTTGCTGCCGCAGACATTCGTCAGCGATTGCTCTGGAGTTATGTGAGAATGGCAAGGATGCTGTCGGCAACTTTTCTTACACCGACAAAAAAACCGCAAAGGGCATTACGCCCCCGGCGGTTATTGTGATATGCAAGTATTGAATTATACGCGCTTGGCTCCTCGGCCTCCGCGCTTACCTTCTGTGTTCTTCTTGATCGAAGACATCCGTTCTTCGCTGTCTTTCAGGAAGCGTGACATTTTATCCTCGAATGAAGGTTTACCGGCTGCAGGCTTGAATGGACGCCCTCCCCGTTCACGATTGTAACCACCGCCGCCGCCAGCACTTCCGCCACCGCCACTGCCGCCGAAACGGTCTCCACCGCTTGGACGTTCAGGTCTTGGAGCTCTTGGGGGACGTACTTCTGATGCAGGCTTATCCACGGCCTGCTTAATGGAAAGTCCGATCTTGCCATCCTTGTCAACATTGATCACCTTAACGGTTACTACATCCGCAATCTTCAAATGATCGTTAACATCCTTGACGTAATTATCGGCGATTTCCGAGATGTGAACGAGACCTGTGACACCTCCTGACAGATCCACAAATGCTCCGAAATGCGTGATGCCTGTCACCTTGCCCTCTAACTTGGTGCCCACTTCAATTGCCATAGAATAAAATGATCCTCCCTTAAAAATATACAGACGAATATAAAGTCCATCCTGTCTGCGGTGATTTGATTATACAGTAAAGAACAAACCAAGGCAACACAGCTAAAGCCTCTTTTAGCCTGCTTTATTTCCCTGATTGCTCTGTACGGATAGGCAGTTCGCCCTCAGGATACATATTGTACCATTTACGCGCCAATTGGCCGACATACTCATCATCTTTCAGGCGTGATACTTCATATTTAAGCTGGCCCAAGGAAGTGTTTACGCTCTCGCTGCTCTCCTTCTTCTTGGCGAGCTGTCCACTCTTCTCCGCAATCACTGCGCTCTGGGCAAAGAAAATATAACCGGCCCAGCCAAAAAACAACGCCACGACGAGTATCCAGATGAATTTTCTTCTCTTCGCGCCTGCGGCCGAAGCTTTATGGTTATTTCCCTTCTCTTCCGCAGAGAATCTGTTCATGCGTGTACCCCCGTTCTAGGTCAGTGTTTCCTCTTGGTGTTAATCCATGCAGTGAATCTTGTGATCCAGGCGCTGTGATAGAGCCGCAAAGCATATGGAGTCATCCATTTGACAGGAAAGAACCAGATTGGCTTCGTTAGCCGCAGCAACAGCTTTAGTATAAATAACAGGATGCGGCCAAGCAGCAGCAGCGTTCCTCTGAGGAGGCGCCACAGCCAGCGAAGCGGTACGCCTATTAACAGCTCAACCATTCTCCATAGCAGTCTGCACGTATACTGAACCGACTGAATTAACATTACCACAAAACGCCGCACCGTAACACTGAAGATTAAAAAATAGATCCATACGCCTAGAAACAGCCCTACAAAGACATAAAACCTCAATTGTCCCTGATTTCCGGCATACAGCATGCGAAAGACAAGCAGTGCCGCCCATAGCCAGTACAGCAGATCGAGCAGCGCATTCAGCCATTTGGGAAAGCTTAATTTCAGCGACAGCACCCGGTAGCTGTCATAGGCCAGTCCCATCGCTGTGCCAGCCAGCATCATATAGAGCAGGGTCATCCACTGAACTGTGGGATTCATTTAAACAGCTTGCCGAGTAATCCTTTATTTTTGCCCTGCGCTCCGGGATCAAGATAAACCAGGGAATGCACATTGCCCTCCAGAGACAATATGCCGTTCTCCAGACTTAAATTTTTGATATGTAAATGATTCCCGCGAATGGTGAGATGGCCAAGTTCCGTACGGAGCAGAAATTCCTCGCTGTCGAAGCTCTCCACATTCTGCACACCGGTAAGCTCCAGTTGCTTGCGGCTGCGCATGTGCAGATCGTGCTGCTTGTTATTAACCTTTGCTGGCTCGCTCATAGCATGTACCCCTCCTTCTTGATTCTAATCTATGGCGGATGGAGAGGTTGTAGAACAGAGGCAGCACAATAAACTCAGCGATACTCCGTATCGCGTTCAGGTATCCTTTTCAGCGAGAAATATAAGGATAATTTATAGGGTCAAGCATATAAATTCATATATTAAAAAAAGCGCAAACTCTACGAAGTGTAAAGTCGCGCTTTCTTGGTTAATCTTGTTGGTCCGTTACCAGTCGAGACCGCTGCTTTTGGCAACAGGCTCTTCCCGGAGCAGTGTATACATGCCGGCGGCTTCGTCCTTGCGGGTCGTTTCCACCAGCTTTTCCACTTTGACCGTCACAAGCTTTTGGCCGAATTGCACTGTAATTTCGTCGCCGATCTTCACTGTGCTGCTCGGCTTGGATTCCCGCCCGTTGATCAGAACCCGGCCCTGTTCGGACACATCCTTGGCCACTGTGCGGCGCTTAATCAAACGGGAAACTTTCAGGAATTTGTCCAGACGCATTAGTTGACGGCTTCTTTGAGCTTGTTGCCGGCCTTGAAGGCAGGTACAGTCGACTCAGGAATTTCAATCGTTGTGCCCGTTTGCGGGTTGCGGCCGGTACGGCCGGAACGTTTGCGGGTTTCAAAAGTGCCGAAGCCGATCAGTTGCACTTTGTCGCCTTGTGCAAGAGCATCGGTAATTTCGCCCAGAACCCCGTTAATAACGGCTTCTACGTCTTTTTTTGCCAATCCGCTTTTTTCGGAAATGTTGTTTACCAAATCTGTCTTGTTCATAGTTTAAAGTTCCTCCCAGGATACAAAAAAATAAAATGAAACGCGAGGATGCTGGCATAATCTGCCGCAATTCGTCATTTCGTCTTTATGATATTCTTGATGCCGCCCTGAATTCCTGCCACGCTCCGCTGATTTTTCAAAAAAAACAACCGCCGGCGGATAAACACGGGCATATAGCACTATAACACTATCAACTGAGCTTTGCACTCCAAATCAAAGATTTGCGCTGCATTCACAGCATTGCCGCTTCTTCGGCTACGTATACCGGGTGACCGGTCAGAATGTGCAAGCAGACATGGTTAAGGAGCCTCGAATTAGGCAGAGCCCCTCAAGCCTTCTATGAGATTTCATCGTCTGTAGTACCGCTAAGGAGCGGCATGGCTGCCTGGTGATCCTCTAGAGCTTTCGTTCTTCCACTTTGGCTTCCTGCCAGAGCTCTTCCATCTCAGCCAGTGTGCTGTCCTTCAAGCTCCTTCCCTGGCTCAGCAGACGCTGCTCGATATACTGGAACCGTGCGACGAATTTGCGGTTGGTCCGGGTCAGCGCCTCTTCCGGGTCGGTCCCGATGAAGCGGGCGGCATTGGTTGCGGCAAACAGCAGATCGCCAAGCTCCAGCATTTGCTCTTCCGCTGAATGACCGTTCTGAATGGCTTCCTGCAGTTCGTCGACTTCCTCGCGGATTTTGGCCAGAACATCGTTGACATTATCCCAATCGAAGCCTACCTTGGAGGCTTTCTTCTGCAGCTTGTACGCCTTCATCAGCGCCGGCAGATCACGGGGAACGCCGCTCAGTGCGGACTCCGCTTCGGGCTTCAAGCCCTTGCGCCGTTTCTCCTCCGCCTTCATGCCTTCCCAGTTCTGCAGTGCTTCCTCAGCATTTCCGGCCGCCTGATCCCCGAACACATGCGGATGGCGGAAGATCAGCTTATCGTTCAGTCCTTCGATCACATCATACACATTAAAGGTTCCGACTTCCTCCTCTATTTGGGAGTGCAGCATAATCTGGAGCAGCAGATCGCCAAGCTCTTCCTTCATGTGGTCCGGGTCATCCTCGTCGATCGTCTCCAGCACCTCATAGGTTTCCTCGATCAGATTTTTGCGCAGGGATTCATGCGTCTGCTCCCGGTCCCAAGGGCAGCCTTCCGGGCTGCGAAGCGTATCGACAATCTCATGCAGACGGGCAAAGGTTCGCCGCTGCACCGTCTCCGAACGGTTCGCCGGAACATACACAAGCGACAGATTTCCGTAACCATCCAGTCGGTCCAGCTCATACAGAGGCACACGGTCAATGCGTTCTTCACCCTCTACCCCAAGGGCATGGCCCACAATAATCTCATATTCCGGCGGGTACAGCTCCATCAGGCTGAGCTTCGTTTCCGACGCGGTGAAGCTGTCGTATACCTGGCCGATCAGCGTGTGCAGTTCCGGCTGGAGCTGGGAACTGCGGATGCCGGACGCGTCCAGAAGCTGAAACCCCTCAATGGGGTCGAACCCGAGGCGTACAAACGCCTCGTCGAGGAAGCTCTCGCCCCCGAGAATGTTCAGCTCAATTCCTGCTTCCGGGCAGCGCTGGCGCAGCAAGGAGACCGCCGATTCAGCAACCATAGGATGCCCTGGAACCGCATAGACAATTTCAGCTCCCTGCGGTGCCGAAGCCGCCTCTTCGATCAATCTCGCCGTAATGGCCTCATATACCTCAGGAAATGAATCCAGCGATTCGTACAGCCCGTCGAAGGATTGCCAAGCAATCTCAAGCTCGGCCAGTGCCACCATAACGGGATGCTCTGCAGTCCGCACGTAGACAGCGGACGCAGCCTTCAGTTTCTTGATAATCCCCAGTGTCAGCCGGTCCGGATTGCCGGAGCCGAGACCGACGACTGTTAATGTTCCGCTCATGCGTTTCCACTCCTTTCAGTGCGGCCGATTGCCGCTCTTATGTAAATGCCGATAGAAAACATGTTATATGGGTAAGGATGATCTGTAATACGATGGGCAGCGTAGTAGCTTAATGGCGTTGGGGCTAATGTCGCAATGGCTTAAAAAGCGTAAAGCTGCCTGATAGCGCAGCTACCCAATAGCGGAACTGACCAATAGCGCAAACTACCTGATAGCGTAAATTGCCTAATTGTGCGATAAAAGCAGAACTAAGGCCGCTGCGCCTTATGGGAACAGGCGCAGCTTCTTCAGCTTGTCCGCCAGCCGCGGGCCGAAGCCCGGAAGCTGGCGCAGCTCGCTCTCGCTGAGCAGCCGCAGCGCTATAGCGCCGATGGCAAAGACGGCGCAGCCTGCGAGCACGCCGAGCAGGCTCTGCGCCAGCGCCGCGGTGCGGCTGCCGCCAAGCCCTGCGGCGGCTGCCACGCCGCCGATGCCGCTGCTCACCGCAGCAGCGGCCAGGCCCAGGCCCGCGAGCAGCAGCGCGGGCCGTACCAGGGCATCTGCGAGGCGAAGCCGCAGATGGCCCTGGCGGTGCAGCAGCAGCACGTTCAGCGCTGCTGCAAGCCCATGTGCGGCCACGCTGGCGATGGCCGCACCGGTAATGCCCTGCTGCGGTACGAGCAGCAGGTTGAGGGCCGCCTTGAGCAGCGCGGCGGCCAAGAGGTGCAGCGCCGGCGCGCGCACGGCGCCAAGGCCCTGCAGCAGCGCGGCCGAGATGATGCTGACCGTACTGCCTGCGGCAGTGAAGGCCAGCCAGGTCATCGCGGTGCTGCCGGAGGCGTCGCCGTAGAGTGCCACGTTGACCGGCTCCACAAGCACAGCCAGGCCTACGGAAGCGGCCAGGCCCAGCAGCCAGAACCAGCGCAGCGATAGACTGCAGCGGGTCTGGATCAGGGCCAGATCACCCCGATACTTGGCTTCAGCCAAGGCCGGGATGAACACAACGGACAGCGACGTAGCCAGCATCGTAACGATCTGTACCAGCGGCAGGCCGCGGTTGTAGATCCCGAACTGCGCCATCGCTGCAGCTTCGCTGCCGCCTGTGGACAACAGGCGGGGCACCGTGAACACATCCACCAGCCCGACCAGCGGCACGGCCAGTGCACCAAGCATCACCGGCAGCCCGTAAGCGAGCAGTTGCCGGGCTCCGATTGCTGAAGCCCGACGGCCGGCAGCAGCACCGGACCATGCCGGAGGCCCAGCCGTCTCTGCCGAAGCGGCAAGCTCAGGCTGCGCACCGCTTCGGCGGTGCCGCCGGAGGTACAGCAGCATAATGAGCAGGCCTGCCGCTCCGCCTCCGGCGGAACCAAGCAGCGCACCCGCTGCGATACCTGCAGCATCCGTACCGATAGAGGTCAAATACAGCAGCAGTGCGATCATGACCGCCACACGCACTGACTGTTCGACCACCTGCGACACGGCAGTAGGCACCATGTTATGCAGGCCTTGAAAATATCCGCGCAGCGCAGCCATAAGCGGAACAACCGCCAGCCCCCATGCACTGCTGCGCAGAGCAGGTGTGACATGTGAATTGCCTACCCAGACCGCAATAACCGGTGCCCCGGCATAAACGGCAATTCCGAGAACGACACCGCTAACCGCTGTAAGAACAGCCGACAGCAGCAAGACCCGCCGCCCTTCATACTCCGCCTTTCCGGCAGAAGCCTCGGCCACGAATTTCGAAACCGCAGCGGGAAGTCCCAGCATGGCCACCGTCACCAGCATCGTATACAGCGGATAGACGGTATTATAGATGCCGAATACAGCATCACCGCCCAAATTTTGCAGCGGAATCTTCTGCAAGGTGCCGATCAGCTTGGAAAGGATGGCGGCAGCACTAAGGATGAACGCGCCTTGCAGCAGCTTGGAGCCTTGAGGATTGGATTTCATAATATACCTGCTTCTACAGCCATAACTGCTATGATTGGATGAATTTCTATATTATAACGCATATGGACGTGCAAGTAGAAACGTTTCGCCGCAGAGACAGGGCAATCACTTACGATTTCATTTATTCCCTGCCCACAGCAAAACCCCGCTGTTCCCTTTGATATCATACCAAAAGGAAAGCGGGGTCCATAGTTCCAAAGCCGTTATTGCTCCATTTGCTTGCCCAGGAAAGCGGCAGCCGTCTCAGCCATCTTCACTTCCATCTGAGCCATTTTTACCGAATCATCCTTATTCAGAAGTACCACGCAGCCGATAGGGTCCCCACCGGAAATAATTGGTGCAGCCACAAAAGAAGATACCGTCTCCGGGTGATCCTTGCCGATATCGTAGCTTCCTCCGTTGGTTTCAAGGACCGTCTTCCGGCCCTCCATTACCTTCTCAAGCAGCGCACCTACCTGCTTGTCCAGATAATCCTTTTTGGAGCCGCCGGCAAGAGTGATAAAGCTGTCCCGATCGGTGATCATCGTAATATGGCCTGTTCCTTCAAAGAGCGACTCCGCGTACTCCTTGGCGAAATCGCCCAGCTCACCAATTGGCGAATACTTTTTCAGTATGACTTCACCGTCGCGGTCGACGAAAATTTCCAGTGGGTCACCTTCACGAATACGTAGAGTGCGTCTGATCTCTTTAGGGATAACAACTCGTCCGAGGTCGTCAATACGGCGTACAATTCCAGTAGCTTTCATTTCACATGTTGCCCCGCTTTCTTAAGAAGTATGGTCCAACTACTGTCCATTATGGGAATGGATAATCCCAGTGATTTATCGAAATATCTGCCCATAGTATTCATCTCTTCCCAGTTCCTTATACATCCTTAGAGCATGTATAAAAAAGTTCAACAGAAGGGATTGGAACCCTTTTAGTTATGCGCTAACATTTCCATTTTTATACACTTATTATGCGGGGTCATCAAGAGAAATCCGTCCATCAAAATAACCCCGCCGCTCAATGCGACGGGGTGCTTGTCCATGCCTGTCCTGATTATTTGGCAGCTTCAGTAGCAGCCGGAGCCTCTGCGCTTGGTGCGGCTGTTGGCTCTGTTCCATTTGTTGCTCCCGCGGCTGCAGAGCTCTTCGGCAGATTGATTTTGATATCAAGCGACCCCAGATCCTTCTCCAGGAAGGATTCCAACCCATTGGAAGCCAGCTTGCCCTTGATGGTTTCCTTCTGCTCTGCGGTCAGCTTGTCAAAGGTTGTCTCCGTACGGGACTCCACCTTCATAATATGATACCCGTAGCTGGTCTTCACCGGATCACTGATAGTGTTCAGCGGCAGGGTTTGGGCTGCCTTCTTAAATTCCTCAACATATGTTCCCAGCGCCTTGTCCTTATATTCGCCGCCACTATCCTTTGAACCTGTATCATCAGAATATTCCTTGGCTGTTGCTGCAAAGTCGGCCCCGCCGTCCAGCTTGGCTTTAACCTCCTTGGCCAGCTTCAGCGCATCTGCATCGGTGCGCTCCTTGCCCGCAGAATCCTTCAGGCCAATCAGCACATGACGCAGCGTCGCTACAGTAAAGTCACCTTTGGTCGCTTCAAATTCAGTCTTCACCTGATCGTCGGTAACCTTCTGCAGCATGTCCTGATACACGGTAAGCACACGCACCATGTAAGAGCGGATATCTGCTTCCGTCAAATTCTGCTCCTTCAGCGTGCTCTCGTAGGTGTCGCCCAGGCCTGTCTTAATGGTATTGACCTGAACATCGGCTTCCTTCTCCGCCTCTTTCTTCGCAGCATCCGTAGCTTTGCCTGACAGGTATTCAAAAGCAACCTCCTGCTTCAGAATGGACTCCTTAAAGGCGTCAATTTCCAAGTACTGCGCCTGCTGCGGCGACAGGAACTTCATCACGCGTGTATCCAGATCAAATTCCTTCTCTGTAATGGTACCACCCTTATAAGTAGCTACTGCGGTGCTGTTATCTTCTGCTGCATTGCCGTTCTTGCTGCTGCTGCAGGCTGCGAGCATGGAGAAAGAAATTGCCGCAACCAGCGAAACCAGCAACACTTTCCATGATTTTTTTTTATTTAACGACATTGTGTAGTTCTCCCTTCGATTTTAAAGACTGTTTGGCGGCTGCCAGGAACTGTTCCAGCAAATCGAGCAGCTCCTTGTCGCCAAGATCCTTGGCTTTGATACGAATGGTCGCTTTGGCATCCCTATCAAATTGTACACGTCTTTCAAAGCTATTTCCAACTTTAGCGAGCTTAGCCGTATCAAAAGAACCGATGCTGCCCTCATGGAAATTCAGCGAGACCTCATCACCGCGGCGGACAATGGATTCCATACCATAGAGCTTCCCGAACACCTTCAGGCGGGCAACCGACAGCAGATTGACAACGGCCTCCGGCAATTCCCCGAAGCGGTCCAGCAGTTCATCCTCAAGCTCTGCAGCATCTTCAAAATTAGCCACGGCAGCAACCTTTTTATAAATTTCAATCTTCTGGATGCTGTCGTAAATATATTCGGACGGCAGATACGCATCAATCGACAAATCAATGACCGTGTTGCCCTGCTTCAGCGAGGTATCTTCCTCGCCAAGCACGCTGACCTTGCGCTTGCGGATCTCCTCCGCCAGCATTTGTGAGTAGAGATCGAAACCGACGGAAGCGATGAACCCGTGCTGCTCGGCGCCCAGCAAATTACCTGCTCCGCGAATGGACAGGTCGCGCATTGCAATTTTGAAGCCGGAACCAAGCTCCGTGAACTCTTTGATCGACTGCAGACGTTTCTCTGCAACCTCTGTCAGCACCTTGTCACGCTGGTAGGTGAAATAGGCATAGGCAATCCGGTTCGACCGGCCTACCCGCCCGCGTAGCTGATAAAGCTGTGACAGCCCCATCTTGTCGGCATCATGCACAATCAGAGTATTTACGTTCGGAATGTCTACCCCTGTCTCAATAATGCTGGTGCTGACCAGCACATCGTATTCTCCATCCAGGAAATCGAGAATGGTCTTCTCCAGCTCCGACTCGGACATCTGCCCGTGACCGATACCCACCCGTGCCTCCGGCACAAGCATGGAAATTTGCGCGGCCATTTCCTGTATGCCCTGGACACGGTTATAGAGATAATAGACCTGGCCGCCACGGGCCAATTCACGTTCCACTGCCTCCCGTGTAAGCGTCTGGCTATGCTCTACCACATACGTCTGTACAGGAAAGCGGTTCTCCGGTGGTGTCTCAATGACGGACAGGTCCCGCACACCAAGCATCGACATATGCAGCGTACGTGGAATAGGTGTAGCCGTAAGGGTCAGGACATCGACATTTGTTTTCAGCTTTTTGAGCTTCTCCTTATGGGTTACACCGAAACGCTGCTCCTCATCGACAATGAGAAGACCCAGGTCCTTGAACACCATATCCTGCGACAACAGCCGGTGCGTGCCAATAACCACGTCTACCGTTCCCTGCCGTACACCTTTGATCGTCTCGTTCTGCTCCTTGCGGCTGCGGAAGCGGCTAAGCACCTGGATATTAAGCGGATAATTGGCGAAGCGCTCGCGGAAGGTCTCATAATGCTGCTGGGCCAGGATCGTTGTAGGAACCAGCACCGCCACCTGCTTGCCTTCAATCGCCGACTTAAAAGCGGCACGGATCGCCACCTCAGTCTTGCCGTAGCCCACGTCACCGCACAGCAGCCGGTCCATTGGCCGGTTCTGCTCCATGTCTTTCTTGATCTCTTCAATCGCCCGGAGCTGATCGCGTGTCTCCTCATAAGGGAACATTTCCTCGAATTCGTGCTGTTCCTGGGTATCCTTTTCAAAACCGTAGCCCAATGCGCTTTGACGCTCAGCATACAGCTTGATCAGATCATCGGCGATATCCTGTACTGAAGATCGAACTTTACTTGTGACCCTCGTCCATTCATTGCCGCCAAGCTTATACACCTTCGGCTCCTTGTCTTCCGAGCCGACATATTTCTGAATCAGATCAATTTGCTCAATCGGTACGGAGAGCTTATCTCCTCCGGCATACATAATATGCATGTAATCCCGGTGAATCCCGCTGACCTCAAGTGTTCCGATACCCATATATTTGCCGATCCCGTGATTCTGGTGAACGACATAGTCACCGATTTTCAGTTCGGTGTAGCTCTTAATCCGTTCGGCATTATCAATGCTCTTGGACACCTTGCGCGCCTTGCGCTGCTTCTGCGAGAACATTTCACCTTCCGTAATCACCGCAAGATGAATGGAAGGAAGCTCGAACCCGGAGCCCAGATTTCCCTGGAGTATGGTAGGCTCCTCAATGCCGTAATCGTCCAGCACCCTGCGGACCCGTTCCATCCGTTCTTCCCCGTTGGCAAGCATAACGACCTTAACGCCTGATTTATGCCAACGCTCCATCTCCGATTTCAGCACATTCATTTGACCATGAAAATCCTGCATTCCACGGCTGATGAAGCCTAAGATGTTCTGCGGCTGAACATGCGGCACCTGCCGCAGGAAGATCGACATGAACAGGCTTTGGAACGGCCGGCGATACATAATGGCATCACTCTCAACGGAGAGATGAAGGTCTGGAAGATTCTTGCCGTTCTGAAGCAGATGAAGATTCCACTCCGACTCGTCGCGCTCAAGCTGCTTCGCCGTTTCCAGCAGTCTGGCCGGTTCGTCCAGCACAAGCAGTGTATCCTGAGCCATATAATCATACAGGTGGGAACGTTCAGGATATAAGAGACTGATATATTTATAGATTTCTGGAAAATAGGTGCCTTCACGGAGCATCTCCAGCTCCCGGCCCATTTCCTCACGCAAACGCAGCTTGGCCTGGCGGTCAGTCATTTTCTCAAGCTGCCGTTCCAGCATCGCCGAAGCTTCGACAGAAGCCGAATCCAGGCGCGTCCGGTCAGCAATGATTTCTTTGGCTGGTGCAATCTTCACACTGCGTACCTTGTCAATCGAACGCTGGTCCTGCGGATCGAAGGTCCGGATGGAGTCAACCTCATCATCGAACAGCTCCACACGGTAAGCCAGAGGAGAAGTCATTGGATAAAAATCGACAATACCGCCCCGCACGCTAAGCTCCCCGCGGTTCTCGACACGTTCCACCCGTTCATATCCCATCTCAATCATAGACATGAGGAACCCATCAAGCTCCAGGGTTCCTTCCTGGGAAATTGTCAGTTCCGCATCAGCCATTACATGCGGTGAAGGAAGCAGCCGCCGTACCCCGGAATAGGGAACAACGACAACTCCCCGGAAACCCTGGGCACATTTGGTCAACACTTCAATGCGCTGGGCCAGCGTCTCCGGGCTGGAGACCGCCGCTTCAGCGGCTACAAGCTCATTCGCCGGATAGAGCAGCACACGGTCTGCGGAAAGCGCTTCCTGCAAATCCTCAGCCATTTTCTGGGCTGAGAACATGTTATGGGTAACTATGAGCAGCGGGCGCGAGGTTTCTTCATGCAGCGCCGCCAGCATGATTTGTCTGGCAGAACCGGATAGACCCGATATGAGCTGCTCCTTCATCCCCGCAGCGATGCCGCGTGTAACGGACTGAAAATCAGAATCTTTGGAAAAAGCTTCTATAAGACCTTGTAACAACAGGCGCACCTCTCTTACTAAATAGGCTGACAGCGGTATAGCCACTGTCAGCTATTATAATCGGAATTGAAAACAAGCCTCAGCATGTAGGGCTAAGGCTTGCGGATGACGATAGAGACAGGCGCTTCCACCTTACTGAAGCGGACTGGCCAGCAGGCTGAGCTCGGGGTTGTTCTCCAGGGCTTCCTTGCAGTAGTCGCAAGTAACCTTCACCGTAATCTCGCCTTCTGAATCATACGCTATGATATCTCTGCGCTCCGCAGGGGTCAAGGAATGAAGGCCAAGCTGCATTTCTGTAGAATCACTTCTCTCGACGCTTCCAAGAAATGTGCGGCAATGCCTGCATACATAGTTTATTGCCATCTATATGCCTCCTGAAGGTAGTATATACCTTCAGTATGCCCCGTCTGCCTTGTCTTTAGCCTAAAGTGTAATTAACGGCCACTACTGCTGTCAGCCGTTATATTTGGCCATTGTCTGCTCAAACGTGTGCTTCAGACTGAACTCCAAAGCATCACAGGTATCAAGAATCATTTTCCCCAGCCGGTCTCCATCCTTCTTGGGAAAGGCAGAGAGCACATAATCCACTATAGCAAACCCGGGCTCGGGACGCGAGATCCCCATCCGCACACGATTGAAGCTTTGCGTGCCCGTATGCTGTATGATGGATTTAATGCCGTTATGGCCGCCGGCGCTTCCTTGGTAGCGCAGCCGGATTTTGCCGATTTCAGTATCGAGATCATCATATACGACAATCATATCCTCAAGCGGTACCTTGTAATAGTCCATGTAGGCGCGAACGGCTTCCCCGGACAGATTCATAAATGTCATCGGCTTGATCAAGACGGCTTTGACCCCGTCAATGACACCCTCACCGATAACGGATTTGCATTTGTTCTGGTTGAAGGTGATCCCGTTTCTCGCCGCAAGCTCATCCAGAGCCATGAAGCCGACATTATGTCTAGTTTTTGCGTACTGCGTTCCGGGATTCCCTAATCCGACAATCCATTTCATGATGGGGCTTATCCTTTCATTTTCGGTGCTCTCCGGCAGAAGAGCTCCGTTTTTGGTACAATGAGTTTAACTTCCGAAGACAGGTGATGAAACATGCTACCTCAGGGCGAAATTTTAACACTTCAGCGCCAATTTCAGTACCACATCCAATATGCAGTGCCTGTCCAGGTATACAGAGGCAACGTGCACGTTGACATCGGTGTAGTGACAGCCGTGGATGAAGGCTTTGTTGAGTTGCAGGGAACTCTGTATAACCGCAATCTGTTTACCTTCATCTCACGGCCGGGGTACTAAAGCAGCTAAGGCTATAGCCCACACTACGCCGACAAGGGTTACATCTTCCGACTAAGGAGGTGTAACCCTTTTTTAAATACAAGTAAGTATAGGTTTCACGCTATACTTTATCCTTATATTTCCCGCTGAAACGGATGCCTGAAAGCGATACGGAGTATCGCTGCATCGGAAGCATATGCTTCTTTTATGGACGGCATAACCGCTTCTACTTGCTATACCGGGCAGCTTATTCGATTTCGAACAATTTGCTGATCGACAGCTCTTCATGAACGCGGATAATCGCCTCGCCCATCAGTGGAGCCACGGACAGCACTTTTAGTTTGGAGGTCGGATTGCTGCTGCGAATTGGAATTGTATCCGTCACGATAATTTCTTTAATTGGAGAGTTTTCCAGACGTTCATGCGCGGGACCCGACAATACCGGATGGGTACAGCAAGCATACACTTCCTTCACGCCGCCTTCCATCAATGCATTGGCTCCAAGCACAATGGTTCCAGCCGTATCAATGATATCATCAATCAGAATGGCCGTCTTGCCTTCGATATTACCAATGATGTTCATAACTTCACTGACATTGGGCTCCGGACGGCGCTTGTCGATAATTGCCAGCGGCGCGTTCAGGAAATCAGCAAGCTTTCTGGCCCGTACAACGCCGCCATGGTCAGGAGACACGACAACGGGATTCTGAATCTGCTTGGAGCGGAAATACTGGGCGAGAATCGGAACACCCAGCAGATGATCCACCGGAATATCGAAGAAGCCTTGAATCTGCATCGCATGAAGGTCCATGGTAATGACACGGTGTGCGCCTGCTTTTTCAATCAGGTTCGCTACCAGCTTGGCCGTAATCGGATCACGGGAACGGGCCTTACGGTCTTGACGCGCATACCCATAGTAAGGAATAACCACGTTGATGCTCTTCGCGGAGGCACGCTTGAGCGCATCTACCATAACGAGAAGCTCCATAAGATTGTCGTTAACCGGACCACAGGTGGACTGCACAATATACACATGACAGCCACGGACGCTTTCTGACAGCTTAACCTGAATCTCCCCATCACTGAAGCTGGTTGTATGGGATTCTCCCATCGGAATGCCAATATAATCAGCAATTTGACTAGCCAGCTTAGGATTGGAGTTGCAGGTGAAAATCTTGAGTTTGGAATCGCAATAAGTCATAAAATATAAACCCTCCGTGACGGAATTTAACTTCCAAGTGGCGCCGGCGCGGATTTGCGGGTCCGTCCGGCGCTTTGGCTTCTGGCGCTTCTTAAGATGGACTCGACTGGTCTTTCTTTGCTTTGGCCCGGGAGCGTATCTTCTCCGCATAACCAGGCTTGTTCTCCTGCCTTACTCTGGCAATCGCCAGATCATTCTCCGAAACCGGACGTGTTATTGTGGAACCGGCGACTACAAATGCACCCTTGCCTACCGTAACCGGAGCCACAAGGTTCACATTGCTGCCGATAAAGGCGTCATCACCGATCTCGGTTCTGGACTTATTATAACCGTCGTAATTGACGGTAATTGCACCGCAGCCGACATTTACATTCTTACCGACCGTTGCATCACCGACATAGCTCAAATGCGATACTTTGGAGCCGTCGCCGATGATGGCATTCTTGACTTCCACGAAATCGCCAATCTTGACTTCTTCTCCAAGCACCGCACCGGGACGCAAATAGGCAAAAGGCCCAACGGAAGTCCGTGCGCCGACTTCTGCCTGATTCAGCACAGAGTGCTTGACTTCAGCGCCGTCCATGATCACAGAGTCCTCAATTTCACTGGAAGGTCCGATAATACAATCCTCACCGATCACCGTCTTGCCCTTCAGGGCGGTTCCCGGATAAAGAATGGTATCTGCTCCGATGATGACATCAGCACCGATATAAGTTGAAGCAGGATCAATGATGGTTACACCGCTGAGCATATGCTGGCGGTTGATGCGTTGACGCATAAGGCCTTCCGCTTCAGACAAGGCCAAACGGTCGTTAACGCCAATAGACTCCGCAGCATCATGAGCTTGATATCCAAGAACGATATCCCCCTGTGCCCGGAGTATGCCGATAACATCGGTTAAATAATATTCCTGCTGGTTATTGCTGTTCGTAACCTTCTCCAGCGCTGCAAACAGCTTGGCATTATCGAAGCAATAAGTCCCCGTGTTGATCTCGTTTACAGCCGCTTCTTCAGGAGTGCAGTCCTTCTGCTCAACAATTTTCAGCACACCGCCGTCACCGCCGCGAATAATTCTTCCGTAGCCCGCAGGCTGGTCCATTACGGCTGTCAGTACGCTTGCAGCGGCCTGCCGGCCTTCATGCAGCGCCATTAGCCCTTCCAGCGTTTCCGCTGTTACGAGCGGAGTATCGCCGCAAATCACAACCGTTGTTCCCTCTTCACCGCCGAGTAGGCTTTTAGCCTGCTTGACAGCATGGCCGGTACCGAGCTGCGTTTCCTGCAGCACATATTCCGCATCCTGGCCGATATAAGCTTTAACCTTCTCCGCACCATGTCCGACAACAACCACTGTACGCTGACATCCGGTTGCTTTTACTGTATCCAGTACATGCCCTACCATCGGTTTGCCACAGACGGGGTGCAGTACTTTATATAATTTAGATTTCATGCGCTTGCCCTGTCCTGCAGCAAGTACAACCGCCATTCTTTTCAAGAATGCCAACCCCCTACTTCTTTAGCTCACTACTGAATATATCTCATTCCGGGCAAAAAGAAAAGAGAACCATGAAGGCATGGTTCCCTTTTCTTCGAACCCCAATAAAAAAAACGGCATGGCCTTAAGCCACCCAAGCGGGTAGCTGTCCTTCAGAGTTAGCCTCGAAGCCTAAGCTCCCTCTTCAATGACTTCTTCTTCTGTAGCGGCGCGATCATACTCGGCCAGAACCGCGGATTGAATCTTTTCGCGTGTTCCCGAAGAAATCGGGTGTGCGATATCGCGGAATTCCCCATCCGGTGTACGCTTGCTGGGCATTGCAACGAACATCCCGTTATTACCGTCAATAACGCGAATATCATGAACAACAAACTCGTTATCGATGGTAATGGATGCGATTGCTTTCATTCTCCCCTCAGAGTTAACGCGGCGGAGTCTGACATCCGTAATTTGCATGTGTGTGTTCACCACCTTTTTCCATCAGAGACTTGGTGTATAATTCCACACAGCAAAGCGAATTCCTTCTTTTTGATTCCAAAAAATGCCTGATTAAGAAGAATATTTTTGCCGAATCAGCGATTTCGACACATTTCGTGGAGTTCTCTATGCTTTCCTCACGAATTCGACATAATACCCGTATTTTTAAAATCTAACAGCCATGCCCTCTCAAGAAGAAAAATAGTTGCCCGGATGCGCCGATATCCGCCGCCCCTTGGAGTCGACTTCACTTAACTTTACTAAGGAAACATAGTCATGCAGCAGACGCTCCTCTGTTTCAACCGCCCCTGATTCGACGAGCACGCCCACACCGGCAACCTCGGCGTTGAACTCACCGAGCAGATCAACCATTCCCCGCACAGTGCCGCCCGCCTTCATGAAATCATCCACGATCAGCACCCGGGACTTCTCCCGCAGCGCCCGTCTGGACAATGACATGGTATGTATGCTCTTATGTGATCCCGATACATAATTGATGCTTACCGCTGAGCCCTCCGTCACCTGATGGTCGCGGCGCACCAGCACTACCGGCAGACCAAGCTGTGCAGCCGTGGCATAAGCCAGCGGAATCCCTTTGGTCTCCACCGTCATCACCACATCAATCTCCACGCCGTAGAAGGCTGTTGCGATGATCTTGCCCGCCTGCTCCATCAGCGACGGCAGACCAAGCAGATCGGACATATACAGATAGCCGCCAGGCAGTATCCGGTCACTTTGCTCAAGCTGGCTGCATAGACCGTTCACGAAGTCCAGCGCCATCTCTGTAGGCATCCGCGGAATATAACGCACACCGCCTGCCGCGCCGGCCAGTGTCTGCAGCTCCCCCATACCTTCGCCTTCAAACACTTCTTTTATAATAGCCAAATCTTCACTGATGGATGACTTTGCCGCTCCGTATCGGTCTGCAAATGTAGACAGCGGCAAGAGATCATGTGGTTTCTCAAGTAAAAATTGGGTCATGTCTACCAAACGTTGGCTTCTTTTTAGTTTTTTCACGGAATGCTCCTCGCCAAAACCGAATATTATTAAAAATAATATCATTTTTGTACGGATTTATTCAAGCCAAAATGGATTTCCTCTCATGGAAATGGACTGTGCAGGTATACGATTATTCCCTCAGCTTAGCGAACGCACCGCATACACTTCTTTGCAGAATCCCCTCAGGCCGTTATAAATTCGGGCAACCTTGGACTGCTTCGACACCAGACCGAACACTGTAGGCCCGCTGCCGGACATGAGCACACCGTCAGCGCCCAGCTTCACCATCGCATCTTTAAGCTGCTGCACCTCCGGGTGCAGCTTCAGCGTTACGTCCTCCAGCACGTTGCCGAGACCGGCGCAGACCGCTGCGAAGTCGCCGGCCTCGATGGCCGCCTGCATCCGGGACGCAGACGGATGCACCGCGATGCTGTTCGCGCGTACGCGTCCGTACACCTCAGCCGTCGATACATTGATCGGCGGCTTCGCCAGGATGACCCAGCACTGCGGCGGACTCTTAATGGGAGTCAGCCGTTCTCCCCTGCCCGTAGCCAGGGCAGTGCCGCCTGTGACGCAGAACGGGACGTCCGAGCCCAGCTCGGCGCCCAGTTCCTGCAGCTCCTGCGCCGGAATTCCGAGGCGCCAGAGACGGTTCAGGCCGCGCAGCGTAGCCGCGGCATCGCTGCTGCCGCCGGCGAGGCCGGCAGCGACCGGAATTCTTTTATCCAGATGGATATGTACGCCGCTCCTCACATTATAGCGGTCCTTAATAAGCCTCGCCGCCTGAAAGGCCAGGTTCTTCTCATCCAGCGGAATATAACCAGCCTGGCTCGAAATGATAATTGAATCACGCTTCAGTTCGGACAGCTCCAGACGGTCCGCCAGATCGACCATCGTCATAATCATTTCCACCTCATGGAAACCATCAGCGCGTTTATGCAATACATCCAGCATCAAATTGATTTTGGCCGGAGCTTTTTCATACATTTTCAAGGCGTTCACCCACCCTCAGCTTTTCCCGTAAAAACAACTTAACATATTATATGAGAAACTTGTAACGAAGTCCATTATCAATAGCAAAGCGCAGTCCAAAAAGGGTACCGTCATCATGACAGCACCCTCCGGCTATCCTTTTTGGCACCCTGAGTTCAGGATTTGCGCGCTGCCTGTTCGGCGAGCTGGATTGCTCTTTTCACCATATTCCCGGCATCCTGGGCTCTGATTCCACCCCACCCATCCCGCTCGACCGTCTCATAAAAGCCTAGCTCCTTGGCCAGCTCCGTCTTCAGTTCCTCCGACATCATGCCTCGTTTTCTGCGGCTCATTACGAAATTCCTCCTTGTAGGATGATGATGAGCTTGTTGCTGCTTTAGTATGCTGCCGGAGCGTACCCGCCATTCAGCCAAAACGTATGCCTGCTGCTTTGTGACAAGCGGAAACGGCTAAGAAATCCTTATAAGGACGGTATCCGTTCCAGCGAGAACTAGAAGAAAAAAACAGCCCCCCCGCGGGGAGACTGTCCTTACAACATTAAGCTTTAATATACATAATCCGCATCTGCCCATCATCTTCACAAACCGTGATTTCCACAGATTCAGTAAGTATATCGGCATAGCTATAGGAGACACGCTTGAAGGTTTGCTGCTCCTGATCCAGTTTGACAATAAATACAGAAGGGTACGTTTCTTCCAGGACACCGGTGCGTTCAACGGTTTTACGACGGCCACCGTTAGCCCGCAACGTGATCTTATGACCGACATGAGCTTCGAGACTGCGTTTAATTTCCAACAGCGCGTTATTAGCCATTGCCTGACGACCACCTCTTTCCTTGTCCATTATACAACTTCTCACATTCATTGTCAAATCAAATAATTAATTATAGAGTATGCCAAAATAGTTGTCAACGGAATTTTTTTTGAAGGAAGAAGGGCCGTCTTTAGCTCCTTGTTAGCGGTAACATTAAGGTATGCTAAGCAACAGTACTTCTGGATTCCATAACGACAAAAAGAAAAGGACAAGCGTTAAGCCTGCCCCTTCGTTTTCCATATGCCACAGCTTTACCGCTACATGACTGACGGCTCCACCTTCAGGGTCGAAAGATTCTGCAATCGGGGCATACCAATGCGGAAGCTGCCGCGGGTCTCAATTCCGCCCATTCCCTGATTGCCGCTGATGGTATTATTCAGAACATCCCCAAGGCTAACCGAATCCCGTATTGAAGTAAAAGAGGCCTTCGCCGCAATATACACCGGGTCCAGCGCGTGTATCAGGATTCTTCCGGGCGAGCTTGCGAAGTTGGCGCCTGCGCCCAGCAATGCTTCAAAATGCGATTGACAAGCTCCCGCCACAACAGTCAGCGAATCAAAGTTGCGCTCATATTCCCGTGCGACCTGAACCGCCGCCACGAAGTTCTGTGAATTTTTGTAGCTGTTCAGACTGTAAAGATCATAAGTATGCTGCTGTTTGAGCACACCGTCGTGGCCGGTAATGACCACAATATCCGGACGCACACGGGGCAGCAGCCGGTATAACGTTTCAGCCATCTTCGACTCATGGACATGATGGCCTTCAGCAGGTATCCGCAGTTGCTCATACAGACTGATACTCTTCTTCAAGTACAGGGCATCGCCATCCAGATGCAGCACTTTCCCCGGCACCTCGAAATATGCTGCCTCATTGGGAGAATGGGGCCATACCCCGGAGACACTCTCTCCATTGCGCTGGCTCAGCTCCTGACGGTCCTTGCGGAGCCGGGTTAATGATTCCGTCGCCTTAATCTGTGCCTGCTGCCCCCGCTTAGTAACGCGGGTAGGCGGCACCTGCACCAAGTCGTCCAGCGGGGCATCCGCCAGCAGGCGGAATTCTGTGCCCTTGATTACGGCCCCGTTCTGCACAATATTCTCCACCCGGAACGTTACATCGCCACCATATGATTTACGAACGACCAAGTCTCCTAAATTCATTTCACACACCACCTCTACCCCATCGTATGGGCAAAGGTCCCGGTTGGTTCTTAATCGGCGTCTATTTCGCCTAAACGATTCCTGCAGCAAGCAGCACGGCGCTTAGCCGGGCATACTCGGCAATACTCAGCGTTTCTCCGCGGCGGGTCGGCTCGATACCTGCTTCGCCCAGCAAGGACTCCAGACGTTCTCTTCCTTCTCCCGGAAAAAAGCGGGCCTTGAGGTTGTTGGCAATCGTCTTGCGGCGCTGAGTGAAGGAAGCCTGGACCACCTCGAAGAAATGCTTCTCATCGGCCACTTCAACCGGCGGACGCTCTCTCACCTTCAGACGGATTACAGCAGACTCTACATTTGGCTGCGGAATGAATACCGTACGCGGCACAATGCAGACCAGTTCAGGCTCGCTGTAATACTGCACGGCGATGCTTAAGCTGCCGTATTCCTTACCCCCTGGCGAAGCCGCCATGCGCTCGGCAACCTCCTTCTGGATCATCACTACGATGTTATCGAGCGGCAGCTTCTCTTCCAGCAGCTTCATGAGTATGGGGGTCGTCACATAATAAGGCAGATTCGCAACGACACTGACCCTCTCCACACCGGTAAAATCCTCGGCAAACAGCTCCTGCAAATTCACCTTCAGCACATCATCGTTGCGGATCTTCACATGCGGATAGGAAGCAAGGACATCCCGCAGAATCGGAATCAAGCGCCGGTCAATTTCCACTGCCGTTACGGCACCGGCTGCAGCCGCCAGCCTTTCGGTTAACGCGCCGATCCCCGGTCCAATTTCCAGCGCACCTGCCGCCTGATTGAGACCGGCCGCATCCACAATCTTGTCGAGTATATTCTGGTCAATCAGAAAATTCTGGCCCAGGCTTTTCTTGAACGAAAATCCGTAACGCTGAATAATTTCCTTCGTCCGTGCCGGAGATGAAATATTGTTGTTGCCACTCATGAGGTAACGCCTCCCTGATCAATTTGCGCGACAGCGTTATTGAATTCCTCCCGCGTAATACCAAACATCGCCAACCGCTTAAATAGCTGCTTGCCGTTGCAATACCCGATGCCGAGCAGGTTCCCCAGCGCCATTCTCCGCTCTGCGGCCTGGGCATGCACCATCATCCCGGCAGCCATCAGATCATCCAGCCCAATCAGGGCCGGAGCGCCTTCGAAGGAAGTATGTACATGCTGGAGGGCATGACGGATGGCCTCCGGGGAAGCATTTTCAACTCCAATGTCGCCTTTACGGGTAGCGTCCTTCTCCGGGATGAACGCATGCTTGCAGCCCGGAACCTTCGAAGAGACAATTTTTCGGATGCGTTCACCGGCATGATCGGGGTCTGTAAGAATAATAACCCCTCTGCGTTCCATGGCTAGCTGAATCTTGGCGATCACCCTGCGGTCAACAGCCGAACCGCCTGTCTCAATCGTATCCGCATCCACCGCACGCTTTACGGCAACCGTATCGCTTTTGCCTTCCACAACAATTAATTCCTTAATCATATTTCCTTTACTCCTTCATCGTCTGCAACGCAAAAAGAAGAGGATCGCTCCCCTTCTTTTTGGCTAAAGAATGTATAAGTGATGAGCGGCAGCTCTTTGATCCATTCCAAAAGTGCTACCATCACTATATCTTATAAACCTCTAATTTGCAAAAGACTAAAGCCGCTTAATTCAGCTCCGGCTTCACAGGCCCGATGACATAAATCGTCCGGGATTTGCGGCCAAAGTTACGGGCATGGCTCAGTGAATCGTAATAGACATCCACCTTGTTGCCTTTGATGGCACCACCGGTATCTTCTGCACGGCGAAACCCTAATCCCTCAATATACACCCACCAGCCGATAGGTATTACATTTGGGTCAACAGCAATGGTCCGACCTTCCGTTACGCGTGTGCCGGAGGCGGTACGTGTACCAATACCTGGCTCTTCAGAAGAATAAGCCGTCATGGATACATTTTTGATCACTCTTTTGTATTCAAAATCTACGCCTGCCTTAGTGACAACGTTATTGCTGTTTGCGTTAACTTTGGATGATTTGGAGGTAGTTGCTGGTTTGGAAGTTACTGTAGCTACTGCAGGCTTGGGAAGAGCTTTGATGCCAACGGCAATAATTTTGTCTTTGGTTACCGTCTGTACTTCCTTGCCAACCATACGCATTGAAGCCAGCTTACCGTCTCGATAGATCTTCTCGATATGCTGAACCATTACGCCCGGTTTACCCGCTTGCGCCACTCTTACGGTTCCCTTGGTCAGGGAGGGGTCTGCTGTCTTGATTACCCGGAAAGGCAAACTTGCTGTCCGCTGTACAACTTGTTTGTTGATACGGACAATTTTGACTTTCATGTCAGCAGTAACTGCGGTTTCAAGCGAAGGATAAATCTTGTCATAACTCTCCAGGCTGATGCCCAGTTTGTCAATGGCCTGACCGATGGTGTCTTCGGTCGTATATAACGTCTTTGTTGCTCCGTCTGCGGTAAGGCTAATCGCCTGCGCACGGTTAATCACGACACGGTCGCCGTCTTTTATTTCATCACTAAGGCCAATGGATAAAGCATCATGCGGCTGCAGCGAAATTTGTTCCTTTGCCAGCACATTGCTGAGCAGCGCTTCACGCGTCTCAAGCTTCTGTACTTTTCCGTCTATGACTAACGTTATTTCTTTAATGCCTTGACCGTGTACGTACAGCAGAATAATCAGCGCGATAATAATTGACACCACACCTGCAAGCGAAAGTACGCGAGGATTCACTTGCTTTAACCGTAATGCGAAAGACCTGCTGGATGATTGCGAATCATGGGATACTTCTGGTTGGAATACGCCCATTCTCTCCATCCTCCTTACATAGCCCCGTCGTCCAAGTTGTATATCTTAAGATGACTGCATCATTTCTGACGAAACTAGGTTTGAGATTACCACAGGATACGCCCGCATTGCTTTAGCGTTTCCTGCTCATGGATCGCCTGCTCGGCATAGCTGCTCCAGGTACCTGTTATATAACAGTATGCCGGGAACATTCGCATTATTCATAACAAAAAAAAGCCCAAAAGAGTTCATAGAGGACTCTTTCGTGGCTCTCCGGGTGTCAGAATACGCGGGAATGCTTTTGCACGAGGTTTCCTCTCTTACTTGCGCTTACGGGGTTAGCTGTCGGGTTCGGGCATAAGAGAGACGCCCTATTTTAGGTCACCCGCTCACGGCGGTTGCCCTCAAATTCACCCCAAAGACCCGTGAAGAAATCGAATACTGACTGCGGCATTTCTGTGTTGTACCCTATGTACGGACATGCGGCAGAGCAATATTGGTTCCCCCGTTCTCCATACGGAGACTCAGCGAGACGATCCATGAAATAGTGACTGTCACAGTAACAACAGCTCACTGCACTGAAAAGATGATATCCTGTTTTGATGCATGTTGTAAAGCGCGATTCAAGCACGTTTAAGCAAAAAAATCATTAAAATATTGTAATAATCAGTTGATTTTGTGTTAAAAAAGTTTAATATATCGGATATACTTCTTTTTTCACCCGTTTTTCTCCCGATTTCAGACTATCCCAAATCGTTCCAGTGCGTTCGCATACGTAATTTCCGCTAATTCTTGTAAATCAATCCCTTTTATTGCCGCTGCCGCTTCGGCCACCAGCTTCACATGAGCACTCTCATTTCGTTTGCCCCGGAAGGGGTGAGGTGTCAAATAAGGCGAGTCGGTTTCGATCAAAAGCCGGTCCATCGGGGTCTGGGCAAGCACCTCTTTAGGCACCCTTGCGTTCTTGAAAGTAACAGGTCCGCCAAAGGACAGGTGAAAGCCTAGATCAAGGCACATTTTGGCTGTCTCCCAGCTCCCGGAAAACGAATGCATCACACCGCCAACCTCATTCGCCTTCTCCTCCCGCAGAATCCGCACCACATCCTCATGCGCATCACGGTTATGAATACAGATGGGCATCTTCAGTTCCCGGGCCAGTCCAATTTGTTTGCGGAACACCTCATGCTGCACCTCTTTCGGAGAGGTGTCCCAGTAATAATCCAGTCCGATTTCCCCAATGGCGACCACCTTCTTATGGCTGCAAAGCGAGGCGATCCAGTCGAGATCACCGTCCTTCATGTCAATGGCATCGACAGGATGCCAGCCGACGGCTGCATAAATATAATCATAGGTCTCGGCCAATTTCATCGTTGTTGGAATCGTTTCCCGGTTGAACCCGATGTTAATCATCTTGCTGACCCCAGCCTCTACCGCCCTGGCGATAACCTCTTCACGATCCTCGTCGAATTGTGGAGCATCGAGATGGGTGTGTGTGTCGAATAGCTGCATTTTGCTTCACCCTTTCGTTTGTGACTTCTATGATGAATTCCATAAATTTTCGTATTATTTGTCAAAAATCTCAGCGATGGACGAGGGCAGCCGTGGAAGTGCTTTCTGCAGCTTGTCCTGCGGGAAATACAGGTGATGCCTGCCACGGTGAATTCCGCTGATCGAGCGGACAATATCCGATACTTCGGAAATTTCCCTCAGCTTGTCATGCCGGTCAAGGAGCAGGATTTGCTTGCTGTCAAAGCCCTCGCCCGGACGGAAAACATCATAGGGGAGATCCGTTGGAAAATCAATTTCCAGGTCGTAATCAGCATCGAGTCCAGCCTCTGCAAAGCTGCGGCGAATTTCGCCAATCGTCTCTGAATCGAGATTTTCCATCTCTACATATTTATACAGTTTACGATGAATAAACCGGTTGCACAAGTCGCTTAACGTCCTGTCCTCTTCCAGCGTCCACTGCATGAAGGCTGTCTGGACCAGCGCCTCATCCAAGAGCAGGTACTGTTCCACGCTCACCTCACCACGGAACAAATCGCTCAAGGGCTCAATCATGAAGCGGAAAGAATAACCTTCCCGGAATAGCTGTTTGGCTCTGCGGAAAATCTGCCGCAAAATGATCTCCGAGCTGCGAGTAACCGGATGGAAATAAACCTGCCAATACATCTGATAGCGCGACATTAAATAATCCTCAATCGCATGCATCCCCGACTCCTTGACGACAACCCGGCCATTATAGGGACGCAGCATTCTCAGAATACGGTCAATATCAATGGTTCCGTAATTCACACCTGTATAATATGCATCGCGGAGCAAATAATCCATGCGGTCGGCATCCAGCGGCCCTGACACCAGATTGACAACAATTTTATGTTCATACGTTTTCGATATAACGGAAGCAACCTTTTGCGGGAAATCCTCTTCCACTTCGCGCAGAATAGCGGTAATCTCCGTGTCCTCCTGAATAATCCTGCAGGTCCAGTCTTCGTGGTTCATTTCAAAAGCTTCTTCTATAGAATGGGAGAACGGGCCATGCCCCAAATCATGCAGCAGCGCAGCACAGAGAGTGAGCAGACTTTCCTCCGGAATCCAGTCCTTGTATCCGCTTCGTTCGAACTGGGAGATGATCCGGCGTGTAATTTCGTAAACCCCAAGCGAGTGGGAAAAACGGCTGTGTTCAGCGCCATGAAAGGTAAGATAAGAGGTGCCAAGCTGGCGAATCCGCCGCAGTCGCTGAAATTCTTTGGTGTTAATCAATCGCCAGATAATCGTATCCTGGACATGAACATAATTGTGAACCGGGTCCTTAAAAACCTTCTCTTCCGTCAGCGGCTGCTTCATGAAATCAACTCCTTCAAATAATAATATTAGAAATTATAAGAAAAAACGATTATAATAGTGAATCATGTCGCACTTTGTCGAATAATGACGTTTTAAGGATTTACAAATCGACAAACTGCTTTGAAACGATTTTCGTAATTTTTGCGTTAGTAATAAGCGTTATAAAAGTTTTTTTTGAAAATCCCAGAAAAATCAGTTCAAAAAAGGTTGACTGTTTTGGGAATCGTTGGTATTATAAATATCATAAAACGGTGAACAATGTCGAATAATGACGCTTTTGATAACTGAGAGGAGCAACGATTGAAATGATGAAATCAACAGGTATTGTAAGAAAAGTAGACGAGCTGGGACGGGTCGTTATTCCAATTGAACTGCGCCGTACACTGGGCATTGGTGAAAAAGATGCGCTCGAAATTTACGTGGACGGTGAGCGGATCATGCTTAAGAAATATGAGCCTGCTTGTATTTTCTGCGGTAATGCTGAAAATGTAACCTACTTCAAAGGAAAAATTGTTTGTCATGAATGCATTTCTGCTATCCCTACCCCTGTGACAAACTAAAACAAATAGGTTATAATAGGAACTAATCAAATTGTTAATTCTAACCTTTTTATATCTCCTTGGCCTCCCGTTAGTTCGGGAGGTATTTTTTTGCTGTTTTCACCCTCCCAAACCCTCCCTACAGGGAGGGCCCCAGAGGGCCCCGGCCCTCTGGACACCCGGAAGCTTGTCTAATTGTGGGAGTGGCGCGTAAGGGAGCAGCGTTTGGCGGTAGACCGGCCCTTTTTCGGGCGAAGCCCTCGGGGCCTTGCCATGCGAAGAGTTCCGCCATAGGCTTTGCTTCTATGGCGGCTGCGCAGGGTGCTCCCGGGTAACGTGCGGTGCAGCAAGCCGCTCTCCCTACGGGAATCGCTTACGGAGGCGGGACTGAGTGACGGTGGTGCGGATATGCGCCTTCGGGGGCATTAGCCCGCTCTCCCTGCGGGAATCGCTTTACAGCGGCGCGATCTGGTGACTGTCGCACTGTTGGTTACTCGCTGGGTGCAGCTTTGAGTGCATTAGAGCGCTCTCCCTGCGGGAATCGCTTTACAGCGGCGCGATCTAGCAGGTAAATAAATCCTCCAAATCCTCCCTTTATCATATATATAAATGTACAAAATACAAATACAACTAATATATGCAGAAATAATCTTCAGATATATAGACTACATCTATTTTCATATATAGCTGGTTAGGGAAGGGGATTTACAGGTTTTGCTGCATAAAAGGCACCTTTACTAAGTTATGCAGTGTGTTAGTCCGTTTAGGAGTACTCTAAGTTTTTTTCTAAAAAGAGAGTCATGTAGCACCCTCTGCTGAAATCTCTACTCTCTTTCCAGCAGCGCGTTGTAGATATCACGTTTGGCCAAGCCGCGGTCTGAAGCTGCTTTTTTCATCGCGTCTTTGCGTGTCAAACCTGAGGTTTCATAATGAGCCACATGCTCCTCAATACTAAGCTCACGCCACCATGAGGATTCGGCAAGTTCTGCCTCCTCCTTGCTCTCCCCTTCCACTACAATGACGTACTCACCCAGCGGCGGGTGTTCGACCAGCCAAGCACTACATTCCTCAATCGTGCCGCGCAGAAACTCCTCATAACGCTTAGTTAGCTCACGGGCCAGCACAATCCGGCGGTTACCGAAGGCTTCCTGTAAATGCTCCAGAGTCTTAGCTACCCGATGCGGCGACTCATAGAACAGCAGGGTTCCCTGCGCGGAGCGAAGACCGGACAAGACCTTACGGATATCCTTGCGTTCCCTTGGCAGAAAACCGATGAAGGTAAAGCTTGTGGTAGGCAAGCCGGAAGCGATTAATGCGGACAACGCCGCATTCGCTCCAGGGATCGGAATCACGGGGATGCCGTGGCTGATAGCAAGCGCGACAAGGTCGGCGCCGGGGTCGGAAATCGCCGGCAGGCCGGCGTCGCTGACAAGCGCCAGATTTTTACCTTCTATTATATAGCGGATCAGTTCAGGTCCACTGGCAGCCTTATTATGCTCATGATAGCTGAACAGCATCGAAGGCGTAATTTCAAAATGGCTAAGAAGCTTGCGGGTCTGCCGTGTATCCTCGGCTGCAATAATATCGCATTCCTTCAGCGTACGGACCGCGCGGTACGTCATATCCTCCAAATTGCCAATCGGTGTTCCCACCAGATACAATGAGCCTGTTCCCTCTTGCTGATGTTCATTTTTGCTCTGGAAGCTGCTTTGACTTGAGATCGTCATGATTTACCCTCTTTAGCACCATAGTAGATGTCCATGATTTCCGGACAGTATTGATTGTCCTCATTATATACGATCAGTGGTGGTTGTAAACGCACCTCAGGTTTGCCATCCCGCGCAGCTTCAATCAGCACCATGTTGGCTTCCAGATGGGCACGCGGATGAACAAAACGGATGAGCTTCGGTTCCAGCCTGTTTTGTCTCATAAGACTGATGATATCGGCCAGACGCTGCGGTTTGTGAACCATACTCACTTTGCCGCCGGTGCGGACAAGCCGGACACAGGCCTGAATAACCTCTTCCAGAGTGCAGCCCAGCTCATGACGGGCCATAGCCTGATGCGTATTCAGCTTGAGATCGCTTCCGTTCAGCGGCATATAAGGAGGATTGACGGTGATGGCATCGTATACGCCGTAGCCTGCCGCATTATGCAGCTCACGCAAGTCTCCTTCATGGATCGTTACCCGTTCCTGCAGACCATTCATTGCCACACTGCGGCGGGCCATATCCGCCAGACGCGGTTGAATTTCAATTCCTTCTATAGAAGCTTTGGTTCGCGTCGTAAGCAGTATGGGAATAACGCCATTGCCTGTGCAAAGATCAAGTACTCTGCCCCGAGGCGGAATACCGGCAAAACGCGCAAGCAGCACGGCGTCCATAGAAAAGCTGAACACCTCATCACTCTGAATGATCTTCAGATCATGAGTGAGTAAATCATCCACCCGCTCCGCATCATGCAGAGGGACTGGCACATCGTTAAAAGAATTTGTCATTGTACTCTCCTTCTTCAATACAAAACTCGCTGGAAGCATACATTCCTCAAAATCCAAAAAAAACCGTAGGCGTAAATCTCCTACGGCTGGATATCCTCATTTATTAAGAAACGATAGACAGAACAAGCAGTCACCTTCTGTTCGCAAATGACCGAAATAGACATTGCAGATGTGAAAGCCTTCATGATAAAGCCGGGCCAAATTGTCATAGCCTTCCCCGACAACCTCTTCTGTCCCCTCACTAGCGGCCAAAAGAGCCTCCGCTTCAGCAGAATGGGCAGCAGGGTCTAGAGGCGCTTCCCGCTTTAAAATTTTGCGAAGCTGCTCATTCTCCAGACTCAGCCTTTGGTTGGCTTCCATTAATTCCTTAACCGTCTGTTTCCAATCTCCGAGACTTGCGCGCATTGTTTCCATCTGCGCTTCCATCTCCTGCATGTGTGCAAATATATTTATCTTCTCCAAGTTTCCACCCCGAAAGTAACCTTATATGGTTTACTTGACGACAACATCATCCATTGGAAGTTCCTTAACTTTGCCCACTTCGAACAACTGCACGTGAACCGTGCGGCTTCCGGCATTAAGACCAACGACTTTACCTTCACCCAGTGAGGTTACGACGAGCTTGCCTACCGCCGGCATTTCTTCCTTCGTGCTTTCATAATTATCATGCTCAAACTTCAAGCAGCACATGAGCCGTCCGCACAATCCCGAGATCTTCGTCGGATTCAGCGAAAGATTCTGATCCTTGGCCATCTTAATGGATACAGGCTCGAAATCGCCAAGCCAGGAAGAGCAGCAAAGCACCCGTCCACAAGGCCCGAGGCCGCCCAGCATCTTCGCTTCATCGCGCACCCCGATCTGCCGGAGCTCAATGCGGGTACGGAAGATACTCGCCAGATCCTTGACCAATTCGCGAAAATCGACACGGCCCTCAGCGGTGAAGTAAAAAATAATCTTATTGCGGTCAAACGTAAATTCCACATCCACAAGCTTCATTTTGAGGCCATGATCGCGGATTTTATTTAAACAGGTAGTAAAAGCATCCTTTGCTGCACCCTTGTTCTCTTCCACCACACGTGCGTCGGTTTCACCGGCAATCCGCATGACTTTTTTGAGAGGCAATACAACATCCGCTTCCTGCACCTCTTTTTTGCCAACGACAACCTTACCGTATTCGACCCCTCTTGCTGTCTCAACAATAACGCATTGATCCCGTTCAATCGGAAAATCAAGCGGATCGAAGTAATATATTTTACCCGCTTTTTTGAAGCGGACACCTACTACGCTGTACAAAAATTAACCCCCTTGTTTGCCGGTAAAAGGAACCCAAAAGCCAAGTTCGCTCCCTGGTGATCCATGCTTGTCCTTCCTCATCCGTTAAACCTATACTTCCAGGCTCAAGCTTTGATCCGGAGGATATATCAAAAAATAACCCTTTAACTTTCCAGTCGGATTAAGAACTGTTCCAGACAGAGCTGTGCATTGGCATTGGAGCGCAGCTTACGCTTACTCTCCACCGCGAATTCCATGTAGGCCACCCATTGTTCCGTAGTCCGCTGACGGGCATGTCTGGAAATGAAGTCTAACTGATCTATGAAAACGATACTTTCGTGCTTTCGGTACAGGAAGTAGAGCATATCTTTGAACCATAGGTGGAACATGCTGAACAGGATATCCAAATGTTCACCGAGTCCGGTCTTGAACAGCTTCTGTCCGGCGGTTGCTACCGCAGAGCTGCCTTTGCCTAAAGACTCCTTCGCTAATTGTAACACTAGATTTCTCATTTCTGCAAACCAATTCTGTGCCAAAAGTTCCCTGCAGCCATCAAGCCCCGCAGTCAATGATACCGCGCACCGCGCTAGTGGTACCGGCACCCCTTCACTGGCAAGTGCCTGAAGCATAATCTCAGGATGAAGCGGGCTGAAAGGGATTCGCTGGGTTCTTGACTGAATCGTTGGCAGCAGGGAACTGCTATTGTCGGAAATCAGAATGCCCACTGCAGGCGCCGGGGGCTCTTCCAGAAATTTAAGCAGACTGTTTGCGGCTTGCACCGTCATTTTGCCCGCTCCTTCTATAATATAAACCTTCGGATTAACACCTTCCGAGCGGTAAGAGAACATGCGCTGCAATTCGCGGATCTGATCAATTTTGATGCTTGCGCCGTCCGGCTTCACTACAGTTAAATCTGGATGATTGCCATGCTCGACCTTACGGCATTCCAGACATTCCCCGCAGGCATCATCTTCACAGGCTGTACAAAATATAGCTTGAGCGAACACAAGTGCCGTCTTCATCTGCCCGCTTCCGGAAGGCCCAGTGAACAGATAAGCATGACTCACTGCATCCTTGCGCAGAGCATTTTGAAGCAGGCGCTTGGCATCCGCCTGGCCTAATATATCATGAAAAGACATAAAATCCTCCAAGTCTTTTAGAAAGAAAGGTTAATCAGCATCCCGCGGATTTCTCCGACCCGGCCCAGCAGGTCAATGCGGCCCTGTTCACTCTGCAGCAAATCATCGGCCAAATTCAGCAGCGCGGCATCTATCTCCTCCAGCAGCTTGTAGCGTTTACCGCGTCCGCGCCGGTCCCAGCCTTTAGTTTCCTTAAGAATAACACCGCGACGCGCCGTCTCCTCGAGAAACTTCTTAATCATATTGCGGTAAATCGCCAGCTCACGGACGGTCATGGACTTGGCAAGGCGGTCACCCTGCTGCTGGATATCTTGGATCTTCTGGTTCAGCTCATCCATCGTTTTCTGTTCGCCCTGCTGCTGAAATATATCAGTGAACGCCTTCTGCTGGACGGGTCTGCCTGCACCTTCGGCTGTCGACAGCCCGCTTTTCAGGGGTCTGTAGCCCGGATTGATTTTCAAAGGTATCCACCGCCCTCAATGGTATAATGCTTCATCTATTACTCAATAATGCTCGAAACGATCAACAGGAAGCACAAATACTGTAGCTCCGCCGACTTGAACCTCAACCGGCAGCGGCAAATAGGAATCGGTTGTTCCGCTCATTGGCGTCACGGGAGTAACAAGCTGCTCACGCACCTTGCAGCTATTGCGAATCACAGTCAATACGGCATCAACCTGAGAGTCGTCTACACCAATCATAAACGTAGTGTTGCCTGCCCGCAGAAACCCGCCTGTACTCGCCAGTTTGGTTGCACGGAAGTTCGCTTTGACAAGTTCGCTGGACAACCGGTTACTGTCTTTATCCTGGATAATAGCAATGATCAAATTCATCTTCGCTTTCCCTCCCAAAAATGTTTTTGAATAGCTGCAGAAGCCTGGACTTCATTTTGCCGTACACTTCATTTATATTAGACAAAACCCCTTATAAATCCTTTAATATCCGTTCTTTCAGCGTTTGAACAATGTCCTGTTCCACCATATGGACCGGACGGTTGGCATCAAGAACAACAATCCGCTGCGGATCGGACTTAATGACCAGCCCGTAGCCCTCCCGGACCTTCTGGTGAAAAGCCAGGCTCTCCAAATCGAGACGATTGACTTCCCGGTCCTGATTGGCGGCAATCCGCGACAACCCAACCTCCGGGTCAACATCCAGATAAAACGTGAGATCCGGCATACGGCCTCCGGTTGCGAACCGGTTAATGCTCCGTACCTCTTCAATACCGAGTCCTCTTGCAAATCCCTGATATACCAGACTGCTGTCTACAAAGCGGTCGCAGAGCACCGTTAGCCCCTCTTTAAGCGCAGGCTCCACCACCTCCGCCAAATGCTGGCTCCGGGATGCCGCATACAGCAGCGCCTCGGTCCGCGCATCCATTGCGGTATGCGACGGGTCCAGAATAATAGAGCGGATTTTCTCAGCGATTTCAATGCCGCCAGGTTCACGCGTAATCAGATAAGGCATGGAATGATTCTGCAGATATGCAGCCACTCTGCCCAGCACTGTTGTTTTTCCGGAGCCATCGCCTCCCTCCAGAGTAATGAAGTAACCTTCCCTTGCCACTTATACGTCTCCGCCCTTCTTAATGTTATATACCACGATTTGCTGTAAGGCCGGATCAGCACAAGCCTGAAATTTGGTCCCGCCTTGTCTGAGGCCAATTAGCCTTGTGGTTATGTCTTTGGTTACCTTTTCGCCCGGATAGAGAAGCGGAATTCCCGGAGGATAAGGTATAACTATCTCCGCTGCTGTTCTACCCGCACTATATTCAAGCCTAATACTTTCGGTTTGCAAAATATTAACCGGCTTCAAGGAAAACTGCACCGGCTTTGAAATAAGAGCATCCGTGAAAATGTTCCACGTGGAATTATTTTGGGAGGGGGAAGCCGAAGCTTCCGCTTCGCCGGGGTGCAGGCGAGCTGATGTCCCGCTGCTTGCACCCTCAGGGCAATCCGCCGCTTCTGCGGCGATCCTCCGCAGCGCGTCCAGCAGCCGCTGCGAGTCCTCCGCCTTCGAGCCGAGGCTGAAGGCGAGCACCACGTGCCGGTCGTCACTCATCTCCGGCACGATCCCTTCCGCTTCGAGCCTGCGCTGCAGTTCGAAGCCCCCCAGGACCCCGGCGGCGTCATAAATGACGGCCTTGAAGGGGTCCTGGGTGCAGTACGCCGCCATGCCCTGCGGCGGCGTGTCACCCGCGGCGGCGGCGTCAGCACCGCCGCCAAGAGGCTGCAGCGGCTGTGCCGGCTGCAGCAGCCCGTAGCGCGGCAGCGTGGCCAGGCCGCGCCGCAGCACGTCCACGGCGGCGAGCCCCGCCGTGAAGGCGCCGGCGCGCTGGCTGTGCACCAGCCGCCGGGCCAGATCAAGCGAAGCCATCACAGGGTATGATGGGCTGGAGCTCTGTACCATGGCGAGCCGCTGGCGCAGCAGCGTGCGGTCGAGCAGCGGCCCTTGCACATGCAGCATGGCGCCCATTGTCAGCGCCGCCAGCATTTTGTGCGTGGACTGCACCACGCCGTCCGCGCCGCACATCAGCGCCCCGGCTGGCAGCGCCGGGTGCTGTCCGTAATGCGCCCCGTGCGCCTCGTCAACCAGCAGCGGAACGCCCCTGGTATGGCAGGCCAGCGCGAGCGGCGCGAGATCACTGCCCATGCCGTAATAATTCGGCATGGTAACCAGCACAGCCGCGGCCTCAGGGTAGGCTGCAAGCGCAGCCTGAACCGTCTCGGCCGCCGGAGCAACCGCCAGGCCGCTGACAGGATCAATCTGCGGCTCCACAAAAACAGCACGCACCCCGGCCAGCATTAAGCCGTGGATAACCGATTTATGCACATTACGCTGAAGAATGAGCGTCATCCCCGGCTCGGGACACACCGTGAGAATCAGCGCCAGGTTACCGGCAGTACTGCCGCCAACCAGAAAAAAGCTCATCTCTGCCCCAAAACAATCGGCCGCCAATTCCTGCGCTTCTTGAATGACCCCTTCTGGATGATGCAGATCATCCGTTCCGGTTATTTCCGTCACATCGTACCTCATCACCTCGTCCAAAAAACCGGCGCCTTCCGAAAAGCGATAGGCCTCTCCGTTCTTATGGCCAGGCACATGATAAGATAAATTACCCTTTGCTCTATATTGTTCCAGCATTTCATATACAGGCGCCCTACCAGGCTCTACTTTGTCCATCTTTTCTTCCTTCCCTGGGGCTTACCATCTATTTTAACGCAAATATGACTAAACGCCTATATTTCAGCAAAAAAGCCTACCTTCATAACAAAACAGCCCCTCAGCCAGCATGGACAGAGGAAGCCGTTATATTGAATATTTCTGCTGCAGTACAACGTAACACAGATCCACCGCCGTTCCTAAGCACGTTAGCATAAAAGCTTGCCGGTCAGATCCAGTCAAGCGTTCTTCTGCAGGTCAATCTTCTTCATTCGGCCGACAAAAAAGCGGTATTTGGCGTCCTCAGCCTCTGTGCGCACCATCTCAGCCTCACAATCCTCGCAAATAAAATGCGAGACAATCACAATGCCTTCTTCTTTAATCTGCCCGCAGATGATGCAGGCCTGGCCGGTTTGCTGTTCCATTACCATCCCACCTTGACTCTTTTAAGAACAGTATGATACACCTTCTATCATTTTAAACCTTTTCATAGTTTTTTCCCATTCTTCATAGCATAAAACATATATATTCTACACATGCCTAACCTGTGATTGTAAAGCAGGGTTTAACAAAACAACAGCATTGGCCGATATTAGTATCATAAGGACTCGCGAGGAGGTTAGAGCTTTTTTTATGACATCCGACAACAAAGGCTCAGCTACATTCTATCAATACAAGCTAATCAAAAAAATCAATACTACCCCTGCTTGGCTGCGTATTTATATTGCGTTGCCCGTTGCATGTGTTGTACTGGAGACCATATTCCTATCCTGGTGGAGCGTTTTGTTCATGATCATCGCTGGACCAGTCATCCTGTGGATTCAATATGTTATCACCCGTTCCGTCCTGCTGATTACCGGCCATCCCATTGCCAAGCGGTGGAAAATGTCAATTCACCTGCCGTGGCTTGGGTTTATGCCTGATCAATACATCAGCTATAGCGTCTTCCACAAAGTACAACTGCATAATCTCTGGATCGGCCTGTGCATCGCCGCGCTTTTTATTGTCTGGGCTCCGCCGGCATTCACTGCTTCCTTGATTGTATGCCATTTGTGGGTGCTGCTGCCAAGGTTGTACGCAATGCTCCGGCTACGCGGCGAAGATAAGGACGGCATGCTAAAATTTAACCCGGCCGATGTTTCCTATTACGCTCAGTAACAATCAGCACATTTATCTCCACCGTCTGCCCCCGGCAAATAAAAAATCGCCATCCTGTTAAGGACAGCGATTTTTTATTTGGTCTTAAGCCCCTTAATTGAAGCCTTTTTTTCCTTTGGAATCATGACGATAAAATAACCGTCGTGTACCGTTAAATGCACGACACGCCCATCCTTTTGAAAAACCCGGGAGCTTCCCGCGTCTTCATCCTTCTGTTCCTCCCAGCCCCAGTCTGTAATCGCCTGCAGATAGGCTTCCGGAACACCTTCCTTTTCCTTAAGCCCGGACATAGAATATCTGACATAATCCATGGCGACATTTGTCGTCGTCCGATCAGGAGAGTTAGCTTCTTTAGGGACCGGAAAACTTTTCTCATTCAGAGCGCCTTCAAAAGTATCCCATTTCGGCTCTTTCGCACCACAGCCCGCCAATAATACACCAACTATACAAAGAATACATAATATCCACAAAGGTCGGATTTGCTTCATAACTTAAAACCTCCTTACACTACCCTGCATCTAAAGACACAGGAAAATTCAAAGTTTGAATTTATCAGTAGTTCATTCGTATTAAGAAAATGCTGAGTATTTGCACTTTTCTATTATACTTGGATCAATGAGAACGTCGGTAACAAAAATGTCACTCAATTGAAAACGCTTTACTTTTTACACCCTCAGATCTTAAGCTTATCTGCAAAACAACAAAAAAGCCACTGTCGATGGCTCAACAATGGCTTTATGCTGCTTGGCGGCGTCCTACTCTCCCAGGACCCTTCGGTCCAAGTACCATCGGCGCTGGAGGGCTTAACGGTCGTGTTCGGGATGGGTACGCGTGGAACCCCTCCGCTAT
>NZ_KB910518.1:6185622-6836219 GCF_000374185.1 Paenibacillus sp. HW567
ACCCGTCCGCCGCTAAGCTTCCCCCGAAGGATAAGCTCCGCTCGACTTGCATGTATTAGGCACGCCGCCAGCGTTCGTCCTGAGCCAGGATCAAACTCTCCAAATTGGTATTTAGAAAGAGCGATTCGCTCATTTTGAAACATCTGACGAGAATTTGCATTCTCATTTTGGAAGTCACTCACGTGATTTCCGATACTCACTCGTTGTTCAGTTTTCAAAGATCAAGCTCGTTGTTGGCGGCGATGTTCTCGTCAGCAGCAACTCTTATACTATATCATGTCCGGCGTATTAATGCAAGCTCTTTTTTTAATTTCTTTTTTCGAGCTCGGCGTTGAACTTTCTTGGCCGGAATTAGAATATATCATGTATAGAGATTCTTTGCAAGCATTTATTTTAAATAATTTATATAGAACAGGCTACGCCCCTTAATCACCGCGAATTTCTCCAGCAGTTGTATGGGGGCGTAGCCTTTTAGTATAAAAGCTTATCAGACAGCCTTAAGCGATAATCTCCTGAATGAACAGTTCACGTTCCATCATCAAATTAACGATTGCACCCTCGACTTGGACCATTGGCCGTGTAGGATTGCTGCGGTCAGTGAAAATAATCTCTCCATGGCGGCCGTCGCTAAGACGTATTCTTGTGCCGTTATACAGATCGGTTGTTTTTTGAATGAATGTCTGAACGATGACCGGGTCGAGCTTGCCGAAGCTCTCTGTAAGCAACTGCTCCAGAACCAGATACGGTGACTGTGCCTTTCTGTACGCCTTCTCCAGAGTCATGGCATGGAATATATCCGCCACAGCCACAATCTTAGCGTAGAAGTGAATCTGAGTGCCCTCAAGATGAAGTGGATAACCTGAACCGTCAATTTTCTCATGATGCTGCAGCGCCGCCAATCGGACGCCTTCATTGATGGCCGTGACATTGCGCAGCAACTGGTAGCCATAAGTGGTGTGCCTGCGAACTTCCTCTACCTCATCCGCTGTCAGCGGAGTCGGCTTCTGCAACAGTGAGGCATCAACCTTAACATTCCCTATGTCATGCAGCAATCCGGCAAATGCAGCTTGCAGCCAATCCTTTTGCGGATATCCGCACCATTGGGCAATCTTGTAGGAGGTCAGTGCAGAAAGTACAGCGTTGTGATAGTAATAATCCTGGTCAAGTACAACCCGCGGTGCAAATTTTAAAATGTGATAGTCCTTCAAGTGACCGATTAATGTCTCTAATTGACTTCGCAATTCATAAATAGGCAAGGGAGCAGCAGCCACGGAAGCGTAGCTTTTCTTTATTAACGCCAGCATTTTCTCATACTCATCATGAAGAGGAGAGTTGCTCTTGGCCAGCAATGACTCATTAATCATCGCACCTGCTTTGAGCGACGCCCGCTTGGAGGCTGCTATGGTTGTTTCCGAAGCCTTATTCTCTCCTTGGGCACCCTCTATTTCTATCTGTTGAATCAGGAATGCCTGCAAAATCTCGATATCCCGTGGGAGTATAATCTTCCCCTTAGCAAATAAAACACCTCCCAAAGGTGTTATTACATCTTTAACAATTTTCGAACCGGGTTTAACTTCTCCTACGGATATGCTTGGCATAAAATCAGCCCCTCTATTTCGGTGACACTGCGCTCTGGGTAATATAACTCTCTAATTATATTATGGATAGCTGCAAGCGACTAGATAGATTAATGTCAATTGGAAAGATTTATTTCGAGCTCTTGATACAGCAAAGTAAATATACAAAAGGATCAAGAGTCTCTGTAAATAGAAACTCTTGATCCTTGTAGTTGTTCTATTCGAGGCTGTCCCCTTCGCTGTCTGCGCCCGCTTCAGGCTGGTTCACATCTCCAGCGTCCTCTACATCTACAGGTTCGCCTTGAATTTCTTCTCCGCCTTCCTGCTCTGAGAGTTCATCCTCTTCATTCTTATCCGCTCTGCAGAGAGTCGCTACAGCGTCATCTTCACGGATATTGATCAGTTTAACGCCCTGCGCATAACGGCCCATGGTCGAAATGCCGTCCATACTTGTGCGAATCAGAGTACCACTCGTGGTAATAATCATCAGGTCCTCATCATCCTTAACAACCTTCAGACCAACTACAGGACCGTTCTTTTCGGTAAGGCTAATGGTCTTAATTCCCTTACCTCCCCGGGTCTGTGAACGGTAGTCGCTTGCAGGTGTCCGTTTGCCGTAACCATTGCTGGTTACAATCAACACTTCAAGCTCCTTATCCACACAATCCATACCGATAACATGGTCATTGTCATCGAGAGTAATTCCCTTAACACCGGTTGCGCTGCGGCCCATTGAACGTACATCATTCTCGGAGAACGTAATCGACATCCCGCGTGCGGTACCGATAATCAGATTCTGCTCGCCGTCCGTCAGCTTAACCTCAATCAGCGAATCCTCCTCACGGAGATTAATCGCAATCAATCCGCCCTTACGGATGTTATTATAGTCCTCCAGCGGAGTTTTCTTCACGATCCCTTCACGGGTAGCAAAGAACAGATATTTATCGCTATCGGTATCTTCAACCTGGATTACCGCGTTGATCTTCTCACCCTGTTCGATTTGAATCAGGTTGATGATTGGAGTCCCGCGTGCGGTGCGTCCAAGCTCTGGGATCTCGTACGCTTTGATCCGGTACACCTTGCCCTTATCGGTAAAGAACATCAGGTAATTATGCGAGTTGCTCACGAAGAGATGCTCCACGAAATCCTGATCTTTGGTATCCATCCCTATTACACCGCGGCCTCCGCGCTTCTGGCTGCGATAGGTGCTTACCGGCAAACGCTTGATGTAGCCAGTATGTGTGACGGTAATGACCACCTCTTCACGTGGAATCAGATCCTCATCGAGAATGCTTTCTTCTCCAATCGTGATTTCTGTACGACGGTCATCCGAATACTTATCGCGAATCTCCTGCAGCTCGTTGCCGATGATCTCCAGCACGAGGTGCTCATTAGCCAGAATCTCTTTATACTCCGCAATCTTGGCCAATAGCTCGTTATATTCGTTCTCAATCTTTTCCCGCTCCAGACCGGTCAGGCGCTGCATCCGCATGTCTAGGATGGCTTGTGCCTGCTCTACGCTGAGGCTGAAGGTACTCATTAAGCCCTCCCGCGCAATATCCGTTGTGCGTGAGGCACGGATCAGGGCAATAACCTCATCCAAATGATCCAGTGCTACGCGCAGACCTTCCAAGATATGCGCCCGCGCTTCAGCCTTCTTAAGATCAAAGACAGTCCGGCGGCGGATAACTTCCATTTGGTGCTGCAAGTAGTGGTGCAGCACATCATGCAAATTAAGAATCTTGGGTTCGTTATTGACAATAGCCAGCATGTTAATGCCGAATGTAGACTGCATAGAAGTGTGTTTGTAGAGATTATTCAGCACGACGCTTGGGTTCACGTCACGTCTCATCTCAATCACAACACGCATACCATTGCGGTCGGATTCATCGCGAAGATCCGTAATACCGTCAATCCGCTTCTCACGTACTAATTCGGCAATCTTCTCAACCAATCTCGCCTTATTGACCTGGTAAGGCAGCTCACTCACAATGATCCGCGCTTTACCGTTGTTCTCTTCAATATCCGCCTTGGCCCGCATAGTGACCGATCCGCGGCCAGTGCGATAAGCTTGGCGAATGCCCTCACGGCCCAGGATGTAACCGGCAGTTGGAAAATCCGGGCCTTGAATATATTCCATGAGTTCCATAGGAGTAATATCAGGATTCTTGATCATTGCCTGAACACCATCAATGACCTCACCCAGATTATGCGGAGGAATATTGGTAGCCATACCAACAGCGATACCAGATACCCCATTAACGAGCAGGTTGGGATACCGGGCAGGCAAAACTACGGGCTCATTTTCTTCGCCATCATAGTTGGGTGCGAAATCTACCGTTTCCTTGTTCAGATCACGAAGCATTTCACCCGCGATTTTGGATAGCCGCGCCTCGGTATAACGCATAGCTGCAGCCATATCTCCGTCGATAGATCCAAAGTTTCCGTGACCATCCACCAGCATATAGCGCATTGAGAAATCCTGGGCCATCCGGACCATCGTTTCATAAACTGCAGAATCTCCGTGAGGATGATACTTACCGATAACCTCGCCGACAATTCTTGCTGATTTCTTATGAGGTTTATCCGAAAACATTCCAAGTTCCGACATCGCAAACAAAATGCGTCGGTGGACAGGCTTAAGTCCGTCCCGCACATCCGGCAAAGCTCGGCTTACAATGATGCTCATCGCATAATCCATAAAGGATTCGCGCATTTCCACACCAATGTCCCGATCGTGGACTTGCGGGTTATTTTGTTCAGCCATGAGTTGCTGGACCTCCTTCAGTTAAAAACCGCTACCCCTAATTATATTACTTTCACAAAAGTAGCACAATTAAACATGATAGCCTTTGCATTGATTTTCTTTAGCAGAATACGGGTATATGCCCTGTCCGCCAATGTCTTCAGCACATAGACTGTAAAGACAAGAAGAATGGTCTTATGACCCTGATTTCGTCCAAAAAGACATAACCCCATATCCTTATATTATAACATTGTTTAGGCAGCTTGTCCTGACATTTCAACCCGCAAGACACTTGAGGTGCATGCTTTCCAAGGAACTCACCATACTTTTTAGGAGGATGATCATGAGGATTCAACGGGTGTCCAGTAAATGGGCTAAAACGAAAGTCATCCTGCAGAACAGCAAGCTTTCAGCCTTCATACCGGAAACGAGGAAATATAAACTGGAAGCTCTAATAGAGCTGCTTGAAATTCATGGAACGGTATACATTAAGCCGGACCGCGGGACCTATGGAAGTGGGGTGATGAGGGCAGAACAACGCATGGTTCATTTAAGCTCAAGCGATCAGCAGCCGGACAATGAAACCAGCCCCCAAGGTCTGATCGACAATCACGAAACCGAGCAGAAGGTTATGTATATCCTCCGGTATGCAAAAGACGCAGAGATTTTTAACACGCCTCAAGAGCTGCACGCAGCTATCATGCCGCGGATAAAAGGACGGCCTTATTTGATCCAACAGGGAATTGACCTGCTGTGTCATCAGAACCTTCCCTTTGATCTGCGGGTACTTACTCAAAAAAATCTATCAGGGGGCTGGGAAACGACTGGAATGCTCGGAAGGGTAGCCGCCCCGCAAAAGGTTGTCACCAACTATCACAATGGCGGCAGTATTTTTTCCGTAAACGACCTGTTGAAAGCTCATATGAGCCCGCCTGAAATGACTACAACCCTACACCAGTTAAAATCGCTTGGAGTAAAAATTGCCGCACAGCTAGAAACTGCTTATCCGGGACTCAAAGAGATTGGACTTGATGTAGCGATGGACCCGCACCATGACATGTGGCTGCTTGAGGTCAACACACTTCCCGCTATAATGGTCTTTAAAACATTCCCCAACAAATCAATCTACCGTAAAATCCACCGTTATGCTGCAGCCTATGGCCGGTTCAAGAGCACCAAATCTGCTTCAGCTTCCCGCCGCAAATCTGTTTCAAGACCCCGGTAACGGACAGAAAAAAAAGAACCTCCGCCCCCTATTCATCAGAGAACAGGGAGCGGAGGTTCGCTACAATGCACAACTATCAGATATCAAGGTTCCGCACTGTCTTCGCATGCTCTTGAATGAACTCATATCTCGGCTGGACATTATCTCCCATGAGCGTATCAAAAATACTGTCAGCCAGTATGGCATCCTCAATCGTTACCTGCAGCATGATGCGGCTCTCAGGGTCCATTGTCGTATCCCATAGCTGAGCTGCATCCATTTCTCCAAGTCCTTTATAGCGCTGAATATTAACTTTAACATTCTCGCCAAACGTAGCGATGATCTCGTCACGCTCACGTTCGGATTGGGCGTAACGAACAACCTTGTTGCGCTCAATCTTAAAGAGCGGCGGCTGGGCGATATAGATAAATCCTGCCTCTACCAGCTTGCGCATGTAACGGTAGAAGAACGTCAGCAGCAATGTTCTGATGTGGGCTCCGTCAACATCCGCATCGGTCATAATGACAACCTTGTGGTAACGGGCTTTGGACAAATCGAAATCATCGCTGATGCTGGTTCCCAGTGCCGTAATAATTGCCCGGATTTCAGCATTGGACAAAATACGATCAAGACGGGCTTTCTCCACATTCAGGATCTTACCGCGCAATGGCAGAATCGCCTGGAAATGACGGTCACGTCCCTGCTTGGCAGAACCGCCGGCAGAGTCACCTTCGACGATGTACAGTTCACTGATCGAAGCATCCTTGGATGAGCAGTCAGCCAGCTTACCCGGCAGAGCACTGACTTCTAGCGCACTCTTGCGGCGGGTCAGCTCACGGGCTTTACGGGCTGCTTCACGGGCACGGGAGGCCTGCAAAGATTTCTCCAGCACACGGCGGGAAACCGCTGGATTCTCCTCCAGAAACTGCTGCAATTTCTCCCCAAAGAGAGACTCGACGATACCACGGACTTCACTGTTGCCCAGCTTGGTCTTGGTTTGGCCTTCGAATTGTGGCTCCGGAATTTTGACCGAAATGATTGCGGTCAGTCCTTCGCGAACATCATCGCCGGTGAGATTCGAGTTGCTGTCCTTAATGACTCCCGCCTTGCGGGCATAATCATTAATGATTCGGGTTAATGCGCTCTTAAAGCCCGATTCATGGGTTCCGCCCTCATGGGTATTAATATTATTGGCAAAAGAGTAGATATTCTCTGTATATGAATCGTTATACTGCAGCGCCACTTCCACCGCAATCATATCCCGCGAGCCTTCCACGTAGATTGGGTCCTCATGCAGCGCTTCTTTTTTCTCGTTCAAGTACTTCACATACTCAACAATACCGCCCTCATATTTGAAGACGTTGGATACTCCCGTCCGTTCATCCAGCAGCGACAGCTCAATGCCTTTGTTAAGAAAAGCCAGCTCGCGGATACGGGTGAGCAGAGTTGCATACTCAAAAACAGTAGTTTCGGTGAAAATCTCCGGGTCGGGATGAAAGGTTGTCGTTGTCCCGGTCTCATCGGAATCGCCAACCACCTTGATCTCATACTCCGGTACGCCGCGTCTGTACTCCTGCTGATAAATATGGCCGTCGCGCTTAACCTTTACAACTACCTTCTCGGACAAAGCATTCACTACGGATATCCCTACGCCGTGCAGACCGCCCGATACTTTATACCCGCCACCGCCAAATTTACCGCCTGCATGCAGGACAGTCATGACAACTTCGAGGGTAGATTTCTTGAGCTTCTCGTTCTCTCCGACAGGGATACCCCGGCCATTATCAATAACAGTGACACTATTATCCTCATGAATCTTCACTTGAATCCGGTCGCAAAAACCTGCCAGCGCCTCGTCGATACTATTATCGACAACCTCCCAGACCAAATGATGCAGACCTTTGGCGCTCGTGGAGCCGATGTACATGCCGGGACGTTTCCGAACCGCCTCCAGCCCTTCCAGTACCTGAATCTGGCTCTCATCATATGTCGGTTGATTCATTGACATGTCTTCACCTACTTCTTTCTGATTATCTCTTGTAACTCTGAATACACTATATTTCTAACAAGATTTTGGCTCTTTTTTTGAGAGTGGAGGAGGAAATAGGGGAGTAATACACAGTGTTTTTGGTTACAACAATGGACTTCGCTTCCTCTTCACCGATTCGTTCCAGTTTTTTGTCCTGCTCGGAATGAATAATGAACTGCTTCGACACCTTGGAAGATTTCTCAATCGAGATATCAAATATAGCAATCAACTCTGAGGATCGAATAATTTTTTCCCCGCCTAAATGGATATACATGATCTTCCTCCGCTCTTTATAGCTCCACTTTGCCGTCATGAACATGATATAGGCTGGCGCCTTTTAATCTTTCGGCATTCAGACTCTCTACCCCGGTTGCGGTAATGAAGGTCTGGACCTTGCTCTGAAAGGTTTCGATAAGCTGGGTCTGACGGTAGGGATCAAGTTCGGACAAAACATCATCAAGAAGCAGCACAGGATACTCTCCGATCTCCTCATGGATCAGCTCAATTTCCGCCAGCTTGAGCGATAAAGCCGCCGTACGTTGCTGCCCTTGGGAACCGTAGACCTGAGCTTCTCTTCCGTTGATAAAAAAGGACAGGTCATCCCGGTGGGGACCCGTCAGCGTCATGCCGCGCCTGATTTCCTGATCTCTCGTTTGTGATAACTTTAACATAAAATTGTTCAATAAAACAGCTTCATCTTCCATCTCCCGTTCACCGAAAGAGGGAACATACAGTAGTTTCAGCTCTTCTCCGCCGTTGGTAATCCCCTTGTGAATGCTCTCTGCCCATACTTGCAGCTTCTTTATGAATTGTTTCCTTTTTTTTACGATTTTAACACCATGCTCCACAAGCTGGGCATCCCATATCTCCAAAAGCTCTTGGCCTGCGGCCTCCTTGCCCCATAGCTGCTTCAGCAAATTGCCTCTTTGGACCAGTATCTTCTGGTATTGCTGCAGATGAAACAGGTAGCTTGGCTGAACCTGGCCAATTTCCATATCAAGAAACCGGCGCCGGATACCGGGCGTGCCTTTGACAATCTCCAGATCCTCCGGGGCGAACATCACGACATTCAATGAGCCTATAAACTCGCTGAGACGGCGTTGCTCAAGTCCGTTAATTTTGGCTTTTTTGCCTTGGGAGGACAAGGTCAGCTCCAGCTTCAGATCACCGTATTTGCGCTCTACATCGGCCACAATTTGCGCGGAGCCTGCCGGGGCATCAAAGGAAATAAGCTCCCGGTCCTTGGAGGTTCGGTGGCTTTTGGTCATGGCCAGGACGAACAGAGCCTCCATGAGGTTGGTTTTGCCCTGGGCGTTCTGACCGAGAATAAGGTTCACATCGCCCAGGCTCTCCAGACGCAGCAGCCCGTAGTTGCGGTAATACTGCAGACCGATATTTTTGACAAACACAAGCCTGTGCCTCCCTTTGGACTATTTCTCTTGTATTGCGCCGCCTTCAACCACAAAAACGCCGTTGTCCTGAACCTCTATTGTATCACCCGGGTACAGCTTTCTTCCACGACGTTCTTCTTTGTCGCCGTTAACCTTCACATAACCTTCCTGCAGCAGGGCTTTGGCCATCCCGCCTGTGGATACGCAATCGGAGAGCTTCAAAAACTGGTCGAGCTTAATATATCCACTGTGGATAAGTATTTTTTTCATGAATTTCATCCTTTCAGCCACTTATCCACAGGTGCATGGACAGCGGCATTAATTGGTCGTCCGGTAAGGGAGAATGACATACAGGCTGCGGCTTTCGTCGAGCGGCTTCAGGATGATCGGACTCATCATTCCCGTAAAAGCTATCACCAGTTGTTCGCTTTCGACAACCTTGAGCACATCAAGCATGTATTTGGAGTTGAAGGAGATTCTCAGCGGTTCGCCTTTAAAATCAATCACCTCAAGCTCCTCACGTACTTTGCCCAGCTCCGACGAGCTTGAGGAAATCTCAACATCCCCGTTATCAAGTGTCTGCATACGTACGATGTTGGTTTTTTCCTCACGGGACAGCAAATAAGCTCGGTCAATGGATTCGCTTAATTTTTTTGTATCCAAAGTTAGTTCTGTTTTGTAGGCAGTTGGAATAATTCTAGAAGTATCCGGATAAATTCCGTCCAGAATACGCGAATAGAACAGCACCTTGTCGATTTTGAACAGGACCTGGTTATCGGCTACGACAATATCCACGAGCATGTTCTGGTCCGGAATAATTTTGCTTAGTTCGTTCAGCGTTTTACCGGCTATAACAACATTGGCAAACTGAACATTGTCCGTTCCTTCCAGGTGTGCAGCTCTTGTCGCAAGACGGTGGCGGTCAGTTGCCGTGAATTTGAATTCATTATCGCTAAGATTCCACAAAATCCCGGTAAGAATCGGTGTTGTCTCTTGGGTGGAGATGGAGAAAGCGGTTTGTTTAATCATATTTTTCAGCAAATCGCCGGGCAGAGAGATCGTCTCGTTCTCCTCTATGCTAGGCAGCACAGGGAATTCTTCGGGGTCAAGGCCAACGATTTGAATCTCGGTGGAGCCGGAAGAGATATAGGTTTGGAAGCCTTCTTTGACTTCCATGTGGATTTCTTTGGAGGGAAGCTTCTTGATGATTTCAACGAAGAACTTTGCTGGAAGCACAACACTTCCGGGCTGTTCTACTTTTACGATGGTTTGGCTGTCGCTTTCTGCAGGAATGAAGGATTGGATGGAAATGTCGGTATCGCTTGCAGTCAAGGTAACGCCTTGATGACTAACTTCAAACTTAATCCCGGTAAGAATGGGGATAGTGGTTCGGCTGGAAATTGCCTTGGATACATGGCCTATTGATTCGTTGAGCTCATTTTTGAGAATGCTTATTTTCATGATTTCACTCCTAGCTGGAAAATTGGGAATTGGATGGCTGTGGATTCTCTTTGAAACGGCGCTCTTAGATGATGAATTCTTATAGTTATTTAATAGTATTAGTAGTAGGGGCGCCGTTTATGTGGATAACCGTAAAAACAGCATAAAATTAAGCCTACCCACATGTGTATAGATTGTGTATAGGCTCTTTGTTACTCTTATGAAGGGTTTTTGATTTTCTCCGCAAGATTATTTACCACTTTGTACAACTCCTGGTCTACCTTTAATGACTGTGTAATCTTCTCATGGGCATGGATAACGGTGGTATGATCGCGTCCTCCGAAGGCTTCTCCAATCTTAGGCAGCGAATAATCCGTTAATTCACGTGAGAGATACATAGCGATTTGCCGCGGAAAAGCTACAGCCTTGGTGCGTTTGCGCGCTTTGAAATCCTCCATGCGCAAATTGTAATACTCGCCGACCTTTTGTTGAATATCACCGATTGTGATCATCTTCGGCCGGCTTGATGGAATGATATCCTTAAGCGCTTCGGCTGCCAAATGAGTGGTTACATCCTGGTTGGTCAGCGACGAATAGGCCACAACCCGAATTAATGCGCCTTCCAGCTCACGAATGTTCGTATCAATCTGGTTGGCAATGTACATCATGGCTTCATTCGGGATATCCAGATTCTCTGCCTTGGCTTTCTTGCGCAGGATGGCGATTCGCGTCTCCAGATCCGGCGGCTGAATATCGGTGATGAGTCCCCACTCAAACCGGGAACGCAGCCGTTCTTCCAGGGTGGGAATTTCCTTTGGCGGACGGTCGCTGGAGATAATAATTTGCTTGCGTTCTTCGTGCAGCGCATTGAACGTATGGAAAAATTCCTCCTGCGTTGATTCCTTGCCGGCGAGGAATTGGATGTCGTCAATCAGCAGAATATCAACATTGCGGTATTTGTTGCGGAAGCTTTCACCGCGGTTGTCACGGATGGAATTGATGAACTCATTCGTGAATTTCTCGGAGGAGATGTATATGACCTTATTGTTCGGGTTGTGCTCCAGAACATAGTGTCCGATAGCATGCATTAAATGCGTTTTTCCGAGTCCTACACCACCATACAGAAACAGCGGATTGTAAGCTTTGGCAGGCGCTTCGGCCACCGCCAGTGAGGCGGCATGCGCAAAACGGTTGCCGGAACCGATTACGAATGTATCAAAAGTATATTTGGGATTGAGCAAATGGGTCTGCGCTTCTTCTCGCGATACTGCGGGCGAGGGCGCCATTTGTTGAATTACAGGCTCAGAGGGCTTGTTCTCCTCAATCACAAATTTGACGTCAACCTGCTGTCCGGTGACTTCATAAACGGTGGCTCCCACCAATTTGGTATAGCGGCTTTCCAGCCATTCTACGGCAAAAGTTGTAGGCGCCGAGATGATTAGAGCCTGGGGGCTGAAGGTTAACGCTTTCGTAGCCTTAAACCAGGTATCAAAGCTCGGCTTGCTTAGTTTGGTTTGAATAATCTCTAAAATTTGCTGCCATAATTCGGAAGTATGGCTGTCCACAGACTGTCACTCCTTTAAATCTTCCAAATGTGGCGTCAGCCATGAAGTGGAAATGTCGAAGAAAATGGGTTGGTGCTGTATCTTATCCCCAATATGCAATATAAAGAGACAAAAAAATATGGATAAATTTGAATTGTTCACAACTTTATCCACAGCTTGTTGATAATTTATTGAACAAACAAACCTATTCACATTCAAAAGTAATACCATCATAGCAAAATGGCCCTTGTTTTTCAATGTGCAGGCACATTTTATCCACAAATTCAATCACTTGTGTATAATTATTAGGCACAACACTACATATTGTTGATAATTTGTTTACCGTTCGACAGTTTCTGCAAAGACTTCGACTTTTTTATACACAGGTTGTGCTCAATTGTGAGTAGCTAGAGATTTTTTTGATCACAGGTGGATAACTGTAAAAGTCTGTGGATTTTTTGTTTGGGCGAGGAGATTGTGGATAAAGACTCTGAAATGGAGGCGCGGCTGGCAAGTAGATATGGTTGACTTTTGACTTCATTATGTGTTTAAATATATAAAGGTGTTTTCTGTGAGGATATGTCTCCAAATTAAAATGATGATACTTGTAGATACTGTCCCTACTCCAAGGGCGGCTTAGTCCGTTTCTGCTATATGACAGTAATTAAGATCCTGTAAGGGAGGTGCAATACATGAGACCGACGTTCAAACCGAATGTGAGCAAACGCAAGAAGGTACATGGTTTCCGCAAAAGAATGAGCACGAAAAACGGCCGTAAAGTGCTGGCAGCCCGCCGCTTGAAAGGCAGAAAAGTTTTGAGTGCGTAAGTTAGGCCACTTAGGGACCACTACGGTGGTCCTTTTTAAATATAATGAAGTAATCTGTGTACTTTGAACAAATTGCTTCATTATACCCGCAGAAATGGACAAGCTCTTGAAGAAGCCGGGGCATTCGTTTCATTATATTGTATGGATAATTTATTTTTGCTCTGCAGAGGAATACGCCTGAGACAGCGTTGGCTATACTTTGCGGGGCTTTTTAATGTATGTGTGCCGTTTATGACGGCATTCGTCTGACAATAATAATTAGAAGATAAAATTCCGGAGTCTTATGAATCCGGTCTTTGAATAGGAGATTCCCATGCACAAAAGTTTACGATTACGAAACCGTGCCGACTTCAGCCGCGTATACCGCCATGGGAAGTCATTTGCGAATCATCAGTTTGTGGTCTATTGGTTCAATAGAAAAGAGGTGGAGCGGTTCCGGGTCGGGGTGTCTGTCAGCAAAAAGGTCGGAAACGCCGTTGTCCGCAACCGGATGAGACGACTGGTGAAGGAGATAGTAAGGCACCATGAACCGGAAATAACCGGCGGGATTGATATGGTGTTCATCGTAAGAAAAGGAGCGCTTTCCAAGGATTATTCCGAGCTGGAGAAAAGCGTGCTGCATGTGCTGCGCAAAGCCAAGCTGCTCAAGGCTTCACGTATGTAAGAGGGGCAGAAGGGGCTTGTTTATTTGTACTCATAATTATGGTATGATTTACGGTGCAATGGAATGTTTAAGAGAGGGGTTTTGAAGTGTCTCTAATGAAGACTAAACGGGGAAAATGGTTTCTTCTCCTCGGGATAATGGTATTGATGATTGCTGTTCTGTCGGGGTGTGCCCCGTCGTCTACGGTTACACACACTACGGAGGATTTGAAGAACGGAAGCTTCTGGCAGAGTAATGTAGTGTACTACTTCGCCACAGCCCTGGATACTTTCGCTAAATGGTTTAATGGACAATATGGTTTAGCTGTCCTTGTAATGGTGCTCATTGTCCGCACGCTGATTCTGCCGCTTACCATGAAGCAGGTGAAGAGCTCGCGTGCAATGCAGGCGATTCAACCGGAACTTGAGAAAATAAAGAAAAAATATAAAGATACGCCGGAAAAGGTGCAGCAGGAAACGATGCGCCTGTTCCAAGAGAACAAGGTTAATCCGATGGCAGGCTGTCTGCCGCTGATTGTGCAAATGCCGATCTTTATCGCGCTGTATAACTCGATCTATTATAACCCTGATCTGCGGTTACATTCCTTCTTATGGCTGCAGCTTGGTAAGCCCGACCATCTGTTTATTCTGCCGCTGCTTGCAGCAGCGACCACATTCCTGCAGACCCGGATGATGACCAAGATGAACCCGGTTCAGCAGCAAGGTCCAATGCAGTTCATGATGATGGTGTATCCGGTTCTGATTTTCATTATGTCCTACAATTTCCCTTCAGCACTTCCACTGTACTGGTTCTACAGTAACCTGTATACCATTATTCAGAATTACTTCTTATATCGCAACAACGATAAGACCAAATTGGCTGTCGCTGGCGCGGGTGCCGGCAGCAGCAAAGAAGTTAATCTTGTGAAGAGCAAGGATACTGCCCGTAAGGATGTTACTCCGGCTGCGAAAGGCAATAGCAGCAAAGGAACGAAGGGGGCCAAAAAGTCAAAATGAGCAAAGTCGTCGCGACAGGGAAAACCATTGAAGAAGCTGTAGAACAGGGACTGATCCAGCTTGGAGTTCACAAGGACCGGGTAACGGTCAACGTACTGGAACAGCCGTCAAGAGGATTCCTGGGACTCATCGGTGCGAAAGGCGCCAAGGTGGAATTGACCTTGATTGCCGAACCCGCACCGGCGTCAGCGGCGAGTGCTCCGTCACTGCCTCAGCAGTCAGCTAGAGAGGACAAACAGGAGGCTGCCGGCGGTGCAACCCGCCAAGATTCCGGACACCCGGTGGAGGAAGCTTACCAAGAGGCTGTTCATTTCATTGTGGATGTTGCCAAGAGCATGGGGCTCGAGGTGGAAGTGGAAACCGTTCATGCCAAGGAATCGACTGTTCTGCAAATATCCGGTCCGGATCTGGGGCTGCTGATCGGCAGAAGAGGACAAACTCTCGATGCTCTGCAGTATTTGGCTAATATCGTTGCCAACCGTTATTCTGATAGTTTTATCCGGCTTGTGCTGGATGCCGAGAATTTCCGCGAACGTCGCAAGAAGACATTAGAGGAGTTAGCTGACCGCTTGGCGGCACGAGTTGTTAGAACCCGCAAAGAGGTTGTACTGGAGCCGATGTCACCGCAGGAACGGAAGATTATTCACTCCAGATTACAGGATCACCGTCAGGTCAGTACCCTGAGCAAAGGGGAAGAGCCCAACCGCCGCGTTGTTATAACATTTAAGTAGAGACTAAATTGCCGCAATGACTCCTTGACCAATATAAGGGGTCATTGTTTTTTTGAAAATTTTGAAATTAAAATGAAATGAATCTTTCAGCGTAGCTGAAGTGCATATACAATTGAGGTGAATAAAAGCATGTATAGTGATACTATTGCTGCTGTATCGACGGCATTGGGCGAGGGAGGAATTGCAATTATCCGGGTCAGCGGCCCGCAAGCAATATCTCAGGTGGCCCCATTGTTTCGTAGCAAGACACCGCTTACGGAAGTGGAGACGCATACCGTTCATTATGGGCATATCATCAGTCCTGCTGACGGAGAACAATTGGAAGAAGTGCTCGTAACCGTGATGAAAGGGCCGCGTTCTTTTACTACCGAGGATGTTGTAGAAATTAGCGCCCATGGCGGGGTAATCTCTGTACGGAGAGTAATGGACCTTCTGCTGCAGCAGGACATCAGATTGGCAGAACCGGGTGAGTTCACCAAACGTGCGTTTTTAGGCGGGCGTATTGATCTCTCTCAGGCGGAGGCTGTTATTGATCTGATCCGTTCCAAATCGGACCGGGCTTTTTCAGTTGCGCTTAAGCAGGTCAGCGGCTCCTTGTCGGAGCGGATTGTAGCGCTGCGCCATATTTTAATTGAAACGCTGGCTCATATTGAAGTGAATATTGATTATCCCGAGCATGATGTGGAATCCTTGACTGCCGAGTTCATCAAAGCCAAAAGCAGTGAGGTAATGGACGGTATTAGGAAGCTGCTCAAAACAGCTAATGAAGGTAAAATACTGCGTGAAGGCATCACAACAGCGATTGTTGGGCGTCCCAATGTCGGCAAGTCTTCACTGCTTAATGCGCTTGCCCGTGACAATAAAGCAATTGTAACCGATATTCCGGGAACGACGCGTGACGTTATAGAAGAGTATGTAACGATTAACAACATTCCGCTTAAGCTGCTGGATACCGCCGGGATTCGCGAAACCATGGATATCGTAGAGAAAATCGGAGTGGAGCGCTCCAAAGCTGCTTTTAGCGATGCGGATCTGATTCTCCTGGTACTGGATGCCAGCGAAAAGCTGCATGAGGATGAACTGGCATTGATGGAACAATTCCACGGTAGACAAGCCTTGGTAATCATGAATAAAATGGACTTACCGTCCCGGCTCGATAAAAAGGAACTGCTTTCTTATTTTAATGAAGCGAATATTGTGTCGATGTCTGTGCTGGAGGAGCAAGGTCTGGATAAGCTTGAGGAGGCGATCTCTGAGCTGTTTTTTGGCGGTAAGCTGGAATCGGGCGACCTGACTTATGTAAGTAATGTAAGGCATATTGCTCTGCTCAAAAAAGCCCAAAAATCGTTGCAGGATGCCTATGAGGCTGCAGATCTGCATGTCCCTATTGATATGATCCAGATAGATGTTCGTCTTGCGTGGGAACAGTTGGGTGAGATTATTGGTGATACGGCTGCGGACTCGCTGCTTGATCAAATTTTTTCGCAATTTTGTTTAGGCAAGTAACATTGCTTAGGTCCAAATAGAAGATTACAAGCACAAATTAAGGGGGTAAAAGGGTATGAATTATGATGGAGGCAGCTATGACGTAGTGGTCATTGGCGCAGGTCATGCCGGCTGCGAAGCTGCACTGGCCGCAGCGCGAATGGGCTGCCGCACGCTGATGATTACAATCAATCTGGATATGGTAGCCTTCATGCCATGCAATCCGTCCATTGGCGGACCTGCAAAAGGACATGTAGTGCGTGAAATAGATGCACTCGGCGGGGAAATGGGCCGCAATATTGATAAAACCTTTATTCAACTGCGGATGCTCAATACAGGCAAAGGTCCTGCGGTCCACGCTCTGCGTGCGCAAGCCGATAAATTTCTCTATCAGCATGCGATGAAGGAAACGATGGAGAAAACACCGAATCTGACGCTTCGTCAGGGGATGGTGGAAGAACTAATTGTTGAAGATGGAAAGTGCACCGGTGTGATTACGAAGACAGGAACGGTATATCATAGTAAAACGGTGATTCTAACCACGGGCACTTATCTGCGCGGCAAAGTAATCATGGGTGAGCTGACCTATGAAAGCGGACCGAACAACCAGCAGCCGTCAGTGAGGCTGTCTGAGAATCTGCGTGAGCTGGGTTTTGATCTTGTACGCTTCAAGACAGGCACGCCACCACGGGTGCATAAGGATTCGATTGATTTCTCCAAAACCGAGATCCAGCCGGGAGACGAGAAGCCGAAATTCTTTTCTTTTGAAACAAAGTCTTCAAATAATGAACAGCTTCCCTGCTGGTTAACCTATACCTCGGAGGTGACTCATCAGATTATCAATGACAATCTGCACCGGGCGCCGATGTTTACAGGTATTATTGAAGGAACTGGTCCGAGATACTGTCCGTCCATTGAAGATAAGGTTGTCCGTTTCAGCGACAAATCGCATCATCAAATTTTCCTGGAGCCGGAAGGTAAAAACACTGCAGAATATTATGTTCAAGGGTTGTCTACCAGCCTTCCTGAGGATGTTCAACTAGCTATACTCCGCTCAATTCCCGGGATGGAAAAGGTTGAGATGATGCGCAATGGTTATGCCATTGAATATGATGCAATGGTTCCAACCCAGCTCTGGCCTTCACTCGAAACCAAACGTCTGCCTGGACTGTTCACCGCCGGACAAATTAACGGTACTTCAGGTTATGAAGAAGCGGCAGGGCAGGGAGTGATGGCAGGCATTAATGCAGCCCGTAAAGTGCAAGGCAAGGAACCGGTTGTGCTGGATCGCTCTCAAGGGTATATCGGCGTACTGATTGATGATCTGGTGACCAAAGGAACGAATGAGCCTTATCGGTTGCTCACTTCGCGTGCAGAATACCGCCTATTGCTCCGTCATGATAATGCTGACCTGCGCCTGACTCCGATTGGACATGAGATTGGTCTGATACCGGAAGCGCGTTATGAAGCCTTCTTGGATAAAAAAGCACGGGTGGAACGGGAAGTTGTCCGGCTTCAGGAAACTAAGGTCAAACCAGTTGATGTGAACACGCTGCTTGCTGAATATGATTCTGCACCTATTGTAGATGGAAGCAACCTGCTAACGTTGATGCGCCGTCCGGAAATAGCGTACAGCTTTGTAGACCAATTGTCGCCTTCTCCCGAAGGTTTGGATGAAGAGATGAAGGAACAGGTTGAAATTCAAATCAAATATGTCGGATATATCGAGAAGCAGCTTATGCATGTTGAAAAGCTGCAGAAGATGGAGAAGAAGAAGATACCGGATGATATCAATTACAATGAGATTCATGGACTCGCCATTGAAGCACGGCAAAAGCTGACCCAAATTGCTCCAATATCCATCGGTCAGGCCTCTCGGATTTCCGGTGTAACGCCGGCCGATATTTCAATTCTTCTCGTATATCTGGAGCATTATAACCGTGTGACGGCAGCGAAAGGATAATATATGGATAACACTGCAGCGCAGTTTATATTTTTATTGCAGGAACAAGGAATCAAACTAACAACTGAGCAACTTGCACAGTTTGAGCTTTATTTCCAGGCGCTTGTTTCCTGGAACGAAAAAATGAATCTCACTGGCATAATCGAACGTGACCAAGTGTATACCAAGCACTTTTACGATTCACTATCGCTTGCTTTCTATGCCGATATAGAGAAAGTAAGAAATCTGGCGGACATCGGCTCCGGCGCAGGCTTTCCGGGAATACCTTTGAAGATCTGTTTTCCGCATCTTAAGCTGACAATTGTTGATTCTCTCAGCAAGCGAATCACTTTTCTCCAGCATGTCTGCGATACTTTAAAATTAAGTAATGTGCAGTTGATTCACGGCCGGGCAGAGGATGTTGCAAGGCAATTTGCTCACCGCGATGCCTATGATCTTGTTACAGCCCGGGCAGTTGCCCGGTTGTCACTGCTAAACGAATTTTGTCTTCCGTTCACTCGCAAAGATGGCATTTTTGCAGCAATGAAGGGGAATGATCCCTCTGAGGAGCTAACCGAGGCCAAACGCAGCTTGAAGGAATTACGTGCTGAACTACAAAAAGTTGAATCATTCAGCCTGCCTGTTGAAGAGTCTGCAAGGCATATTGTAATGATCCGTAAAACCGGAGCTACTCCGGCTAAATATCCCCGGAAGGCCGGAATCCCGGCTAAATCACCACTGCTATAATTGTTTCACGTGAAACAATTTCCAATCCGAATAGGTTGAACTAATGAAAACATTAATAGGGCAGAAGTGCGAAGGGGAAGTTTGGATACTTACGGAGCGAACGCATCCGCTTTTGTCTTCAAATTTCATCCGCTAAAGGCGGTATGAATCAAGAAATTTGAAGACGGCAGCGGCCGGAAGTCCAAACATTCCCCGCAGTTACGACCAGACCCCATTATGAAAATCTAAAGTTCAACTTATATATAAGGCAAACCAAGATCAAGCTCTTCATATTAATGAGGGCTTGATCTTTTTGTGAATATAACCATGCTTATGATTCCAAAAGTTCATTGATCAAATACAAAATGCAGGAAAAATAGGTCCCTATGGAGAATAGGATTATAGGCTAAAAAGTGATAGAATAATATAGTAAGACTTTTCATGTGTATATTTGAAGGTTAAGAGCCAGATGATCACCAGGCTACAACGGATACCTGAAAGCGATACGGAATATCGCTGTTTTTTGGAAGCTTATGCTCCTTTTGAGGGCGGCGCAACTGTTTCTACTTGCTGTACGATAAGCTTTTCGCTAGGCATGGTCAAGAGGATCGTACTATAACGAAATTAGGTGGTTATGAACGGAATGAAAGAACAATTCACCAAGCTTTTTGGATTTACCGAGCGGAGCAGCGGAGAAGAGATCAAACAAATCCCAGTTCATGAGGTCGTCAGCAGTCCTTATCAGCCACGGACGATTTTTGATGACGAAAAGATAGACGAGCTATGCCAGACTATCAAGACTCATGGGGTTATCCAGCCGATTGTTGTGCGCCTGCGCGATTCCCAGTATGAGATTATTGCGGGTGAGCGGCGCTGGCGGGCAGTTAAGAAGTTGGGGCTCGAAACGATCCCGGCCATTGTCCGTGAGTTCAATGATTCTCAGGCTGCATCTATCGCCTTGATAGAAAACCTGCAGCGCGAGGGCTTGACTTCAATTGAAGAAGCTATTGCCTATCAAAAGCTGATTGATCTTCACCAATTAACTCAAGAAAGCTTGGCGCAGCGGCTCGGTAAAAGCCAATCGACCATTGCTAATAAGATTCGCTTACTGCACTTGCCGGAACAGGTTAAAACCGCATTAATGGAAAGAAAAATTACAGAGCGGCATGCGCGGTCACTGTTGTCACTGGACACTGTGGAAATGCAATTAAAAGTTCTGGATGAAATTATTTCCAAAGAATTAAACGTCAAACAGACTGAAGCACGCATTGCTTTCTATAAAACAGTAACGCAGACTAAAAAATCAAAGCGGGTTTCCTACACTAAGGATGTTCGTCTTGCACTCAATACAATTCGCCAATCCATCGACATGGTGTCCGGTTCCGGAATGGAAATAAAAACCTCCGAAAATGATCGCGGTGACCATTATGAGATTGTAATTCAGATTCCAAAAAGATAAATGGTTTCAAAAGCTGAAGGCGGCCCTGAGGTGATTGGCCGCCTTTTCTGTGACTCTTGAACTAAAGTGTATCGTATAAGATCAATATTGAAATTATCTGTATATTTGTCTATGTTTTTCGCGAAAATTGATGCCAAATTTCAATGGCGATTGCGCCGTTACAACTTACGACCTACATGATGATTTTTCTAACAATTCGAGGTGAAATTAGTGTCCAAGATTATTGCAATAGCAAATCAAAAGGGTGGTGTCGGCAAAACAACAACCTCTGTTAACCTGGGGGCCGGAATGGCGACTCTAGGGAAAAGGGTGCTTCTTGTTGATATCGACCCCCAAGGCAACACTACTAGCGGTGTTGGCATCAACAAAGCGGATGTAGCAAATTGCATCTATGATATTCTAATCAACGAAGCCGATCCTGAGGAGACCATATTAGAGACACAGATAGAAGGGCTTCACATTATTCCGGCAACAATTCAATTAGCCGGGGCAGAGATTGAATTGGTATCGACTATATCCAGAGAGCTGAAGCTGAAGAAAGCACTCAATGTGGTTAAGGGCAATTATGATTATATTATTATTGACTGCCCGCCCTCATTGGGGATACTAACCATTAATTCCCTGACTGCCGCTGACTCTGTGATCATCCCAATCCAATGCGAATATTATGCGCTGGAGGGGCTGAGTCAACTCCTCAATACTGTTCGACTTGTCCAGAAGAATCTTAACCCGCATTTAAAAATTGAAGGTGTATTGTTGACGATGCTGGATGCCCGGACCAATCTGGGGATTCAGGTTATTGAAGAAGTGAAAAAGTATTTTCAGGAGAAGGTCTATAGAACAATCATTCCTCGCAATGTCCGGTTAAGTGAAGCACCTTCTCATGGACAATCTATTATTACTTACGATAGCCGTTCCAAGGGAGCGGAAGTGTACCTAGAGTTGGCAAAGGAAGTGATCTCATATGAGTAAGCGATTAGGGAAAGGACTAGATGCATTAATCCCCTCCTTATCCATCAATGAAGATGATAAGGTTGTGGAGATACCACTGGGACAGTTGCGGGCAAATCCTTATCAGCCGCGTAAAGATTTCAACGACGAAGCTATTCAGGAATTGGCAGAATCAATTAGACAGCATGGCGTAATTCAACCTATTATTGTTCGCAGCGTACTCAAAGGTTATGAAATCATTGCCGGTGAGCGCCGATTCCGGGCTTCACAGTATTGTGGCAAAGCAACGATCCCGGCGGTCGTTCGAAGCTTGAGTGATCAGCAGGTCATGGAAATTGCACTGATCGAAAATCTCCAACGGGAAAATCTTAATGCAATGGAAATTGCTGTAGCCTATCAAGGGTTGATGGATCAATTTGCGCTTACCCAGGAAGAGCTTTCGCTGAAGGTAGGGAAATCAAGATCTCATATTGCCAACTTTCTCCGTCTGCTATCATTGCCTGAAGAGGTTAAGGAATATGTTTCACGTGGAACAATTTCTATGGGACATGCCAGAGCTATCGTGGGGCTGAAGGATTCCGAAGCTGTGAAGCAGCTCGCGGACCAATGTGTGGAACAGCAATGGAGTGTTAGAGAACTGGAGGAGGTTGTAAAAAACCTTGACCGTAAAACTACGGGAACAGTTAAAACGAAGACAGTCAAACGAGATCCATATATTGATAATGTGGAGGAAATACTGCGCGAAAGATTCAAAACGACGGTGAAAATTAAACAAGGAAAAGATAAAGGAAAAATCGAATTGAACTATTACAGTGCCCAAGACCTGGAAAGATTGTTGGAGCTGTTGGGAAACTGAGATGGATATCTGTGCCCGAAAACATATCCTGAGATATCCCTTAAAACGGATATGGAGGGGTATGTTTTTATAATGAAAAGGTGGGGATAGAAAAATGGAGAGGCTGGTCTATTTAGATCATGCGGCAACATCATGGCCGAAACCGCCTGAGGTCGGCGTAGCAATGATGGAGGTGCTTGAGCATTCCGGAGCAAATGCCGGACGTGGGAATCATTCACTGGCAATAGGTGCGGGGCGGGTGCTGGTGAAAGCGCGCAACCAACTCGCTGGACTGTTTTCTATCTCCAACGCTCAAGACATTGCCTTCACGCACAATACCACAATGGGACTAAATATGGCTATTAAGGGTACACTTCAACCAGGGGATCATGTGATATCGACAATGACGGAGCATAACTCTGTCCGCCGCCCACTGGAATACTTGCGCCAGACAAAAGGGATTACTGTTGATTATGTGAAGGTTGATCAAGAGGGACAAGTGGACTTGCTTGAGTTGCAAAAAAACTTTAAGCCAAATACAAAAATGGTGATTTGCAATCATAGCTCGAATTTACTGGGAAGTATACTACCCATCGGTGAGATCGGGGATATGGCGAAGACGCATGGTGCTGTTTTTTTGGTTGATGCTGCGCAAAGTGCCGGGTCGCTGACTATTGATGTGGGGAAGATGAATATAGATTTGCTTGCTTTTCCGGGGCATAAAGGGCTGCTCGGTCCACAAGGAACAGGGGGAGTATATATATCACCTGCACTGGATTTGGAGCCGCTGCTGCATGGAGGGACAGGCAGTCAGTCGGAAAATAGCGCTCAGCCGAATGTGAGGCCCGATCGTTATGAGGCAGGCACACAAAATGCTGTAGGGATAGCCGGACTACTCGCAGGTGTGAAAAAAATAATGTCTATTGGGACAATGAATATTCACCGGCAAGAATGGCTGTTAACTCAAAGGCTTATGGAAGGGTTGTCCGGTATTCCCGGTATCAGATTGCTTGGTCCGGGGCTGGGGTCGCAGCGCAGCGGGATTGTAGCCTTCGTCATTGAGGGAGAGGAGTCAGCGCATATCGCTCACCGTCTGGACCGCGAATATAATATCGCCGTGCGTGCAGGGATGCACTGCACTCCTTTGGCTCATATGGCTGTAGACACATTGGAGAGCGGAGCTGTGAGAGCAAGTGTTGGCGTTAGCTCAACAGAGCAGGATATTGACAGAATGCTGGCCGCCATGATAGAGATGTATGGCCGCGCTCGCATAAGATAAATATAAAGGATGGTCCATACATGTCGGAATTAAATCAACTAATTACAGAGCAGCTATCGCTATTCATCATGGGATTTGCATTTGTAATCATACTGCTGGCAATAGTTCTAATCGTTCAGGGGACGAAAATCCGGAAAATGCGGCGCAGATATGAAGCCATGATGACCGGGAATGGTGTAGAGGACCTCGAAAACCTGCTGATTGATCTGAAAAACCAAGGAGACATGCTGGAAGAAGGCCAGCACGAGCATAAAGCCATGATCGAAGCAGCACAGGCCAAAATCCGCGGTATGAAATCAAAGGTTTCGTTGAAGCGGTACAATGCTTTTGGGGAACGGGGGAATGACCTGAGCTTCTCGCTTGCCATACTGGATGACAATCGGAACGGAATTGTTCTGACCAGCCTGCATAACCGGGAAAATTCTTATATATACTCCAAACCTCTGGAGAACGGAGAATCACCATATTCATTGTCACCTGAAGAAAAAGAGGTTATTGCTCTCGCGTTGCAGCAGAGCTAGCATGGGTATTCCATTGCTTCAAGGCCGAGTAGAGGCTGGAGGCAATGATGTCGGATAACCGCATTACAAGGCTCAATCTTGTATTCTGCAGGACGAAGTACTCCATGAATCCGCCAACATTTACAATCCCGGTCAGATGGATATCCCCGACAGGGGGAAGCTGCTTGTTCACTCCGGCTCCGGGCCGCAGCGGTCCGTCAACGACCTGAATGCAGCCGACACTTGCGGAATGACCCAGGCAGGCATCAATGCCGATGATAAAAGGATTATTATGTTTTTCATGAATAAGGGTAAGGGTTTCTTCCAGATTCACGGCATGCACAGGCTCGTCTAGTGTGCCATACAAATGAAACAAGGGACTATGGAAACGGGCTAACGCTGTGCCGACAAGCGGGCCTAGTGCGTCTCCGGTCGAACGGTCTGTACCCACACATACGATAATGATCGGTGTATCAGAGCGGGTCCGTGAAAAGTGGAAAAGCAGCCGGTGGGTAATGGCAGAATAGATATTGGGATCGGCATGTGATATTTTTAAACAAGATGGTTCTGGCAATGGGACAGCTTTAGAAGAAAAACTCATAGGATCTTCCTTTCTGAGCCGGGAGTTATTATGATCCTAGTATATGGATGCAAGAAGCTTTTTATACTTGAGCGGGAAGAGATAGGACGATTAGCCTAAGGAGGCGCGCGTGTGTATGGATGAAGAACTACTGATAGCCTTTGACTCCACCCAGCAGGCGCTGCGTGCCGAAATGCTGCTCGAGTATGCGGAAATAGAGATTGATATATTCCCGACTCCCAAGGAGATTACAGCAGGGTGTGCGATGTCGATTCAATTTCCAAGCGGTGCGCTGGAAGAGGTTCGGAAGATCATCGAGGAGCAGAATGTTGAAATACGCGGGATTTATGGTAAATCGGCAGACGGCGGTTACTTATTAGTCGGGGAAGAAGAGGGAGGCACCCAATGAATAAGTGGACACTGGAAACAACAACTGAAGGTGCTGTAAAAGGGATAGTCCAGTTCAGAGATGCAGTTTGGAATTTGGTAACCGATGTGGACATGTGGGTAAACGTGCTTTTTTCAGGCTTGAGAATTCTTGTTATTTTTATTTTGACACGGGTCATCATTAAGGTTGTATCAAAGGTGATTGACCGTTCAATGGAGCGTGAAACCGGCGGCAGACTGCTCTCGAACAATCGCCGGTTCTCAACCGTAGGCGGGCTGCTGAAAAATGTAGTCACGTTCATCTGTAATTTTGTCATGATCCTACTTGTTCTTTCTGAGTTCAATGTCAACCTTGGACCACTGCTCGCGGGTGCCGGTGTAGTTGGACTTGCTATCGGGTTCGGCGCACAAAGTTTGGTCAAGGATGTAATCACAGGTTTTTTTATTATTTTTGAGGATCAGTTCGCGGTTGGCGATGTGATTCAGACGGGAACCTACAAAGGGACGGTTGAGATGATTGGTCTCAGAACAACCAGACTGCTTAGCAGCACCGGAGAGGTGCATATCATCCCTAATGGTACAATTATCAATGTTACGAACTATTCGCTGGCAAATGCTCTGGCGGTAGTGGATGTACCGGTCAAAATCGAACGGGGGCTGGAGGCTACACTCTCGTTAATCGGGGAAGCGCTTGTGGGGATTGAGGACCGGAATCCCAATGTCATCGCTTATCCCAATATTCTTGGTATCCAGTCGATGAGCACCTCAGAGTATGTAATCCGGGTAGCGGCGAATTGCCTGCCTAATGCGAGGGATGCTGCGGAACGGCAAATTCAAAGTGATATCAAGCTGGCATTGGAGAAGCAGAGCGCACTTGAGGCGGCTAAGGCCGAACAGGAGGCGCGTGAGCATGCTGAGCGGGAGGCAAGAGCGGCAATGGAAGCGAAGGCCCTGGAGGACGCACAGCAGGAACGGGAATCGTCCGCGAGGAGCCTGAACAGGCAAGCGGCAGCAGCACAAGAGGGAGAAGAGGGGGGAGACTAATGGAACGGAAGGTTTTTGGCCTGGGCGATATCGTGCAAATGAAGAAGCAGCATCCTTGCGGCACCAATGAAATGGAGATTATCCGTATGGGGATGGACATCCGAATTAAATGTACCGGCTGTCAGCATAGTGTCCTGATTCCCCGCGCCAAGTTTGAGAAGAACATGAAGAAAGTGCTGCGTGCGGCTGAAGCGCCAGATCCTGAATAATGGGACTTGCAAAAGCAATGATGCCATGATACAATAATTCTTGCTGCGGAGAGGTACCCAAGAGGCCCAAGGGGGCTGACTCGAAATCAGTTAGGCGTGTCACAGCGTGCGTGGGTTCGAATCCCACCCTCTCCGCCACTTCAGCTCAATATCATTTGCTTATGAATCCTTCGTTATTAGAACGAAGGTTTTTTGTTTCTGTCTAGAAATGATGTTGTACATAACATATGCAAAAAGAGGAACCTTCTCAGGTCCCTCTTCAGAGGCAGTACATCAATGATGTTTGGATTTTTTCTGTCTATAGCCGCTAAAGTGAAAAAGGTATTGCTGGGCTGAATCCTTATTTAAGGGATTCAGCCTTTACTCTCCCTGTCTTACAATAGTTGCTGATTCAGAAATCCTGTGATTGTGTTCGTCTACGACGTCCAACGGAACCACACCTCTCTTTTGTACTGCCTGATTGTATTATGTGCATGTACAGTTTTTTTATACAAGGCTCTAAAAATAAAAATGGTTCAGAGGCGAAGTGTGCCAGCTTAATTAGTGAACACGAGCCTTCTCAACCTTTTTCCACTTGCGGTTTTTATTTGTGGTTTCAGGGAAGGTGTCGCCTTTCTCCATCTTGATCTGCTTCGGATTCTGAATTTCCGTATGGAAGCTCCGCGCCTCGCCTACCTCGGTGTACAAGCCTGGATTGGGGGCCTTGTCGCCTTTTTCATATTCTGTTTTTTCGCCCATGATATCTCTCCTTCTGTAAGCATAGTAAATGCACTGTATATTGTGCGCACAGAGGATTGTCTTCATGTAAATTTTTTAAGGCCCAAGATCTGCCGTGCTTGAATAATGCTTGCAATCATCAGAACAATTTGGTATATTAATTTGGTGCGAGTCTATGTTTGTGCTCGTTCCTTGCTCCTGACGCGATCAGGGGCCGAAGACCATAAGGAGGTGAAAATTATGCGCAAATATGAAGTCATGTACATTATTCGTCCTGACATTGAACAAGAAGCCGTTCAAGCAGCAGTCGAAAAATTCCAAGGCATCATCTCCAACGGCGGAGGAGAAATTACAAAGCACGATGTGCAGGGTAAGCGCCGTCTTGCGTATGAGATCAAGAAGTTCCGTGATGGCGTTTATGTTCTGGTTAACTTCACTGCAGAACCTGCAGTAGTTACTGAAATGGAACGTATCATGAAGATTTCCGACGAAGTCATTCGTTATCTCATTACGAACGACGTTGCCTAAGGTATTGACAAGCTTTGTAATGAATCGCTCTACAAGGAGGGGAACATAATTGTTGAACCGTATCATTCTGATCGGTCGGTTGACCCGTGACCCGGAACTTCGCTATACTCCTGCTGGTGTTGCCGTAACGCAGTTTACGCTTGCCGTAGACCGCAACTTTACGGGCCAGAACGGTGAACGCGAAGCGGACTTTATCCCGGTAGTAACCTGGAGACAACTGGCTGAAACCTGTGCCAATTATTTGCGCAAAGGACGTCTGACAGCCGTGGAAGGCCGCATCCAAGTACGGAATTACGAGAATAATGAAGGTAAGCGTGTATACGTTACTGAAGTTATTGCCGATAATGTCCGTTTCCTGGAATCATCGCAGAATCGTGAAGGCGGAAATGCATCAGGCAGTGGAAGTATGCCCGAAGAACCAGCCTATGGCGGGGGGAACGGCGGTAACAGTGGACGCGGAAATAGCAATAATTTCTCGCGCAGCAACAATAATCAAGATCCTTTTTCGGGCGATGGAAAACCGATCGACATATCGGACGATGATTTGCCATTTTAATAAGGAAGGACTGAACTGACATGGCTTTCAAGCAAAGAGAAGGCGGAGACAACGACAAAAGACCAGCACGTCGTGGTGGACGCAACAAGCGTAAGAAAGTGTGCTACTTCACTGTGAACAAGATTACTCACATTGATTATAAAGACACTGAGCTTCTTAAGAAGTTCATCAGCGAACGCGGAAAGATTTTGCCGCGTCGTGTAACGGGTACAAGTGCAAAATACCAACGCGCTCTGACCATTGCTGTAAAACGCTCGCGTCAAATCGCGTTGCTGCCTTACACAACGGAATAAGACGTTATACGAAGCAGCCGGGAAACCGGCTGCTTTTTTGGTGCAAATTTTGCGGCCTTGGCGTGGATTTTTTATAAAACAGACTCCTGCACCCCGGCTGTCAATTGACGTAGAATACAGAATGTAGTAAATTACAGATATCCTATAACTAAAGGGGAAATATTGATGTCGGTGAGCGTTCTTAACTAAGCAATTTCATATCATCTGATTAACAAGCTGCGCAGGTCTCACTTTATAAGTGATACATGTGCTCTATTTGAATATGTCCGCGGAGGATCTAATCAAAGCTTGTTGAAGGATGAATGATTTAGTTAAGAACACACGCGAAGCGTCATAAAGCCTCTTAACGGCTAATGATCTCTTTGTTATTAAACCGTGCTCTTGCAGCACGGTTTTTCTGTTGTCAGATATGCTCCCCGCAAGGTGTGGAGCTGACAGAATACAAAGAGGGCAATAGTCTGCTAAGTGAGGGCAAAGACCGCCGTGGTGGCAGTCTTTGCCCTTTTTTGCGTTAGCGTTAGGAAATAGCTCTGCCAGCCTGAGAACTCAGGCGAGGAATGAAGGAGGATTACGAAGATGAATTCACAAAGCCTGAACACCCTGGAATACGAAGAGATCAAGCAGGAGCTGGGGCGGCATGCGGTATCTTATGAGGGGAAAAGACATGTGAATGAGCTTAAACCCATGACTTATCTGCCGGCGATTCATAGGGCGATGGATGAAGCCGCTGAGGCCAAGGAGCTGCTGGAAAGAGGTGCGAGTGTGCCGATTCCTTCATTAGAGGGGATGGAGTGGATCATCTCGCTGCTTGGCACGGGTTATCTGTACAGTGTGCAGGATTTTACATCGGTCTCCCTGTTTCTGAACAGTTGCGGCCAGTTGCGCAAATATATGGCCTCCAAGGAGCAGAGTGCTCCACGGATTGCCTCATATGCGGCTTCAATGCTGGAGCTTAGCCCTGTACGGGAGGAGATTGAACGCTGTATCCGTTTTGGAGCTATTGATGACCAGGCCAGCAAGGGACTGGAGCGGGTCCGTAAACGGCTGACCGTGACCAAAGATCGGCTGCAAAGAAAAATTGAGGGTGTGATGTCCAGGCATCAGGCAATTCTGCAGGAGAATCTGGTCAGTATGCGCGGTGGACGGTATGTCATCCCTGTAAAAAGGGAATATCACAAGCAGGTGAAGGGTGCGGTGCTGGATCAGTCAACCAGCGGTCAGACGGTATTTGTGGAGCCTTATGAGATTGCTGCTTTGCAGGGAGAGCTTGAGCTGTTGTCAGCCGATGAGGCACGGGAAGAAACGCTGATTCTAAGTATGCTGACCGGTCTTCTCGAGGAGGAGCAGGCGGGGCTGCGTCTAAATGTTGAAATCACTGGTAATTACGATTTTATATTTGCCAAAGCCAAATATGGACGGACGCTGGGCGCAAGAGCAGTGTCCTTGAATGATAATGGCTACCTGCGAATGAACGGCGGCAGGCATCCGAAGCTGAAGGATATGGTGCCGGTCAGCCTGGAATTCGGCAAAGGGTATAAATCTTTGATTGTCACCGGGCCAAATACAGGCGGCAAAACGGTTGTGCTGAAAACACTCGGGCTGCTGACGCTGATGGTGCAATCCGGACTGCTGATTCCTGCAGAGGAAGGGAGCAATTTCACAGTATTTACGGATGTGATCAGTGTGATCGGAGACGGACAGAGCCTCACACAGTCGCTAAGCACCTTCTCGGCCCAGATGAAGAGTATTGAGGGGATGCTGAGGGATGCAGGCAAAGGCGTGCTGCTGTTGATTGATGAGCTGGCAGCCGGTACGGACCCGGAAGAGGGCTTTGCGCTGTCTATCGCAATTCTTGAGGAGTTGAACCGCAAAGGCGCCAATATTATGGTGACTACGCATTTTAATGAGCTGAAGGTCTTCGCTGCCTCCACCTCCGGGTTCCAAAATGCGCGGATGGAGTTTGATAAGGATACGCTGCAGCCGCTCTACCGGCTGACGATTGGCGAGGCGGGCGAAAGCTACGCTTTGCAGATTGCCGAGAAGCTGGGGATACCGGAAGCGGTCATCCGGCGCTCGCAGGAGCTGGTCGTGCAGCAGCGCGAACTAGACGGGAACAGAAGGTCCAGGAACCGATTCAATGTGCAGGGAGGCCATAAAACGCCTGAGGTCGGCAAGGATGCCGGCAGAGAAGGGCCTGTAGGTCCAAAATCAGCTATTAACGGAGCAGAGAATACTTCAACACGCCTAATTGATGAGGAGCAGGTACAACAGCCATCCGACGGTCAAGGGCAGAGAAAGGATTTTGAAATCGGGGATGCGGTGTATGTCAGTTCGATGGGGCGGACGGGAATTGTCTATGAGAAGAGGGACGCACGGGGAATGGTCGGGGTAATGATTCAAAAGCAAAAAATGAGGTTCAATCATAAACGGCTAAAGATTTACCTTTCCAAAGGGGAGCTGTATCCGGATGACTATGATTTTGATATTATTTTCGAGAGCAAGGATACGCGGAAAAAGCGCAAGCTGATGCGTAGAAAGCATGTGGAGGGCCTGACTATCGTCAATAAAGATGAAGAGAGGTAAGAGGTGCTGAATGCTTGGAGGTCCGCCCGTATGGGTGGGCCTTTTTTGTCAGCCGCATCTGGCTGATTTCTTTAATTTGTCAGCGATATCTTTTGTTTTTCCACTATATGTAAGAGTTCTCATGAGCTATATTGAAAAGCAAATATCTTGCCCGAGAGAGGAGGATAGGGACTTAAACGGGGGTGTATTGTATTCACAGCCACGACTGCAAGCGTTCTCATTTTGTCAACAAAGGAGCTGACTAATGAACATGCATTTGCGAATTAAAAAGAAAGCTGTTTCCAGAATTTCTGCAGCACTGTTGATTGCTGCGCTGGTTGCGACAGGCATGCCGTTACAAGTACAAGCTGGGGATACTTGGCCGTTCAAAGGGGAAGCAGCACATGGCGTGAACCAGCCAAGTGTACATGGATACACAAGCGGCCACATTCTGGACTGGAGTCCGGAAACGGACCGCGATGCGGAGATGCTGCGATCCTTTGTTCCTTTGCAGCACAGAATTGCTCCATTTGCGGCCACACAGGCTAAACCCAACCTGAATCCAAATGTAAAGATGACCAACGTGAGCGGCGATTACGGGAATGCCTTCATCGAAAATGCTGCCTATACGAACAAGTTCGCCCAGTACCACTTCGGCTTTTGGCAGTATGTGGACTATTGGTCGCCTTGGCATGGAACGGCCTCGGCCTATACGCCGACTGAATATTATGATGATACTGCCCAAGCGGACTGGAAGCAGAAGTGGTTCGAATTCGGGAGCCTGAATATTCCGAACCCGACCTATACAGATGCCGCTCATAAGAATGGCGTATTGTCTCTGGCCGGCATCTTTTTCTCCAACAATGACCGTGGACAGCAGACGTATAAACAGATGATTGTAAAGGACGCCAGCGGCGGGTTTCCTGTTGCCAAGAAACTGGTCCAGATGGCCAAATACTTCGGCTATGACGGATATTTCATCAATCAGGAGGAACTAAGCCCCAACGTTCAAACGAGCGATATTCCAGACTATATTGAATTTATTAAGACACTGAAAAAGGGCGGATTATACGTGCAATGGTATGACTCCCTGAATACGTCCAGCGGGCAAAATACTTTTGCAAGAACCTTCAACGACAGCAATATTTCACTGCTATATGATAAGAACAAGAAGGAGGCGGTCTCTGACTCTTATTTCTTTGATTACGGTGTAGGTCAGACCCAAATTAATAGCGCCAAGTCCTACCTGAACCAGTTGAATGCCAATTCGGGAACCACCTATTCCATTTATGATGTCGGCTTTGCCGGTCTGGAAGCGGGACGGGACAGATTCACCTCAACTAATGTTAATGCGCTGAAAAGCAAACTGGACGGAAGCGGTGTGCCGCTTGTCAGTATAGCGACGCTTGGAGCCGACTTTGTTCATGCCGGTTACAATGATAATCTGGCTTGGCCGTCAAATGACCGGGCAAATAATGACTATCAGTGGGAGACGAAGAAAAGAGAGCAGCAATGGTGGTCTAGCCCGAACGCGAATCCCCGGGAAACGGCTGCTTCCACCGCTTGGCCGGGAATTTCGTCAGTCATTACGGAGCGTTCCGTCATTGGAACCACTAACTTCTATACGAACTTCAACACAGGCCACGGTCTGTCGTATTACAAAGCCGGTGCGGTTTCCAGTAATGATGAATGGTCCAATATGAGTCTGCAGGATGTGCCGGTAACCTGGCAATGGTGGCAGGATACCACCGGCAGCAGGTTGACGGTCGATTATGACTACGGTTCTAAATATAAGAAGGACCCGGCTTTTGGCTATGCACAAATTGGAGGCTACGATGGAGGCAGCTCGCTTGCAATAAGCGGAAATCTTAATGCCGAGAACTTCCTGCGTCTGTACAAAACGGAGCTAGAGGTCAAAACCACCTCCAAGCTGTCGGTTACGTACAACAAACCTTCACTGAATGATGCTTCTTCGATGTCCGTCGGCCTGATCTTTAAAGACCAGCCGAACACGGTTGTCAAAGTGCCTGTAGCTGACGGCGGCAAAACAGCCGGCTGGACAACTAAAGAATTGGATCTTAGCATGTATGCCGGTAAGACCATCGCCGCTTTCGGTCTCGTTGCTGCTCCGAACGGCAGCCCGATTGCCGGCTATCAGATGAATGTCGGGCAGCTCCGGATTTATGACGGGACAGCCGCTCTTCCGGCAGCTCCGACAGGTCTTGCCTTGACCAATGTGTTCACCGATACCAATGAAATGGTTATCCAATGGGACATCAATACGAATTATTCGCAAGTTAAAAATTATAATGTCTACGTCAATGATGTATTCGTTGGCGGGAAATACGACAAAACCTTCTACATCAAAAAACTGCCGGCCCGTTCAGGGGTTGTAAAAGTAATTCCGGTGGGAGCCGATGGCCGGGAAGGTGCAGCAGCAACGCTGCCGTTCGATCTGAACGCCGCCGTTTCCGGCATCGAAGCCGTTTCCAGGGACAATGGGGAGCTTGCCGTATCATGGACGAATCCTGCGGCAGCATCCGGCGCAATTACAGTAAGCGTGAAATCGCTGAACTGGACGACAACGGCAGCGCCGGTATCCGCAGCCAAGACGGTCCCGGCGGGAGCGACTTCCGCACTGTTTACGGGCATGCCAATCAATGGCGATGACTATGTTGTCAGCATAGCAGTGGGTAACCGGCACCCGGTTGCGAAGAGCGGCAATTTTATTGACAAGACGATAGAGCCTTATGCGGACGCTTGGTCCTGGAAGGGAAACACGCTTAGCCTGCCGATGCCGAACACAAGAGACTGGCGTTATCTGTATGTCTACGAGAATGGGGTAGCCATGCAGTTCGATACCACTTATTCATCCGGCAAGAAACCATATATCGTTCGCGGACGTTCTACAAAGGCCTCCTTGTTTGTAACGCCTGCTTCTGCTTCAAGCACTATTACGCTTGTTATGGAGGATTACGCCGGCAACAAATCCGCACCTGTATATGTGCGCGGCTCTGGAGAATAGTTATGCAGCAGGAGCGTTCCGCTCAGATTTTTTGGGCGGAGCGCTCTTTTTTCAATTTCGGGCAGCAAGCAAATATCCCCCCAATAGCTCTTAACCTCCGGTTGGGCAGGTGGGGCTTTTTAGCGTTTTTAGCGGCGAGTTGAGCCTTGTTGGCACCGAAGGAGGCATGTTATGAAGCTATAACTCTGGTAATCCAAGAATTTCGTTGATATACTTGAGCGGAATCTGTCATTTTCTTTTTATTCTGTGGAAATATAATGGCATATATATAGAACTAGGGGGCTTTTTAAGAAAAGTGCTTGCGGAGAGCGCTTACATTTGAGAAGGGAAGGACTATATGAGTAGGCTCAAATTTAGCGGGCTGCTGCTTGCAGTGGCAATCTTGTTGTCCGCATGCAATATACCGGGTTCAGGCAACCATGCCGATGAGGTACAATTTGATAAGACGGCAGAAGTGCCTGTAGCGGGGGGAGTTGTTACATATGGCTATTCCTCTCCATTTCAGGGCTTGTTTGAGCCTGTCTTTTATGAAGGCGAAGACGACGCTCAGGTTCTGGAGTTCATTACGGAGGGCATGTTTACGGTAAAAGATGATTTGTCTACGGTACCCAATATTGCTACTTGGCAGGAATCCGAGGACCACACCGTCTTTACTTTTAAAATAAAACCGGGTGTTCTCTGGCATAATGGCGACGAACTGACGGTGGAGGATTGGAAATTTGCGCTTGAGACGATTGCCAGTCCCGATTATACGGGCTCGCGCTATTACAGTGTGGAAATGATAAAAGGCGTGGAAGCTTATCATAAGGGGGAAGCCAAGGAGATCTCCGGCATTAAGGTCATTGATCCCTATACGCTGAGAATTACGATGAATGCCGTCCGTGTGAATACGATTGACAATCTGTGGCCTTACCCGATGAACCAAAAATATTTCAGCGGAGTAGCCGTCAAGGATATGGCTGCCAGTGACCAGGTGCGGAAGCATCCCATCGGCATCGGCCCATTTATGGTAACCAATATTGTTCCGGGGCAGCTCGTGGAAATGAAGCGGTTTGACGATTACTACCAGGGCAAGGCGCTGCTGGACGGTGTGCAGTATAAAGTTTTTGATAACAAAGAGATTGTAAGCCTTCTTGAAGAAAACAAGCTTGATATGGCAATAGCGCCACGTGACGGGTATGCGGCCCTCGCGAAGCTGGACAAGGTGGAAATGTTACAATCCCCGGAGCTGTCTTACGAGTATATCGGATTCAAATTTGGGTCCTGGGATAAAGAAGCCCGGAAGATTGTTATGAATAATCCTAAGTTTAAGGACAAACGTTTACGCCAGGCCATGTATTATGCGCTGGATCGCGAAGGCATTATCCATAAATATTCTTATGGTCTAGGCAGTCTGATTGAAACGCCGATTCCAAGCTCAAGCTGGGCCAAAATCGCCGATTCAGAAATCAATACGTATCCTTATAACCCGGAGAAAGCAAAAGCGCTGCTGGACGAGGCGGGATATGTTGACACAGATGGTGACGGCTTCCGCGAGGACCCCAAAGGCGAGAAGCTGGTAATTCATTATGATGCCATGACCGGAAGCACGACGGCAGAGCCGCGTACCCAGGTTATTCTGCAGAACTGGCGGGAGGTCGGACTGGATGTCCGGCTGAACGGCGGGCAATTGAAGGAGCTTAACTCCTTCTATGAAGCGGTGGAGAATGACGATCCGTCAGTTGAGCTGTTCAACGGGGTGTGGGGACTGGCCAGTGATCCCGATCCTTCAGGCTTATGGCGGGCAAATGACCTGTGGAATTATGTACGGTGGAGCTCTAAGCGCAGTGAAGAGCTGATTCATGAAGGCATAAGTGTGAGGTCATATGATAAAGAGCACCGCAAACAGGTCTATTATGAATGGCAAAAACTGATAAATGATGAAGTGCCGATGATCTTTTTTGCCGAGCGGACGAATATTACTGCGGTCAATAAACGGCTGCAGAACGTGCACGTCAATTCCATGAGCAGCATTATTGAGCCGCAAAAATGGTGGATAAAGAATGAGTAGCAGCAAAGCCCGGGAGATGCATCCAAATGGCGTCGGACTCCCCGGCTTTGCTTTTTTTTACGAAATCTGAATCAAAATAAAGTTTTGTTCGTCATATACTTTACAGAATACAAGTACCTTCAGCACTAATACTGTCGTTATTTGTTGTTTCTTTTTCTGTGCCAAGTGATTACAATAGAAATATTGTTTGTGTGCCAATGTAGTTTTCCAAGTATATACCACCCTTTAGAATGACCCGAATTCCGGAAAGGAGGGAACCCTAATACTGAATCGGGCATAACCCGCAACAGCCGAGAAAAGCCCACCATGACTGCTTGGTACGTTACAGGCAAGCATTATAAATAGATCGCAAGCAATTATCTATACATTCCACCATAAAGAAGGAATCAAAAATGTTGAACAAATTCAAAAAAATAAAGAAACGATATATTATCATTATTTCTGCGCTGGTGGTGATCCTTCTTGGAGGATTTCTGTTCCAAAAACAACTGGCAGTACTGGCCTTTGATCTTTTTCTGTCGGATCGGGTGGAGAACAAGCTGGCGGAGGAATCGTATAAGCCTTTGGTTAATGACGGCAACACTACAGTCAAGCCCGAGCCCATTGTTTACAAAAGTGATCCGTTCTCGCTGATGCTGCTGGGTACAGACCAGCGCAAGAACGAAACGGCCCGTTCGGATACCATGATCTATGCGGTTATTCGTCCGGAGGATTACAAGATCCTGCTGATTTCCATACCGCGTGACACATATACCGAAATCATTGGACACGACGATAATAAAAAAGATAAAATAACCCATGCTTACGCATTTGGCGGTCAGCAAATGGCTAAAGATACGATGGAAGCACTGCTCGGCCACGAAATTCAATATTATGCCACAATTAATTTTCAGGGTCTGAAGGATGCAGTTGATGCGATTGGCGGTGTTCCGCTGCCTATCAAAAAAGATATTGTGAATAAGGGCAAGGATCATGAGAAATTTACCATCAAAGGCGGAAAATCGAATTACGACGGTGAAGAAGCGCTCAATTATACACGGTACCGTGAGGACAGTGACTTCAACCGCACGAAACGGCAGCAGGTCTTTATTGATGTAGTGGCGAATAAAATGTTATCCATCAGCCAAATCGGCAATATTCCTGAGCTGCTGGATATTATGGGCGAAAATTTCAAGACAGACATTCAGCCTTCCATGATTATCAGTCTCGCGAGAAAGTTCATGGGCGGCAAGGATATGGATATATCCAGCTTCACGGTTATGGGTGAAGGCAAGCGCATCGGCGGGATATATTATGACATCGTTAATGAAGAGGATCTGAGCAAAGCGAAGGCTATGATCGACAACTGGATGAATGCCAGCACGCCGGCAAGCCAACTGATCGAGCCGGGCAAGGCGCAAAATGCGCTGGAGCCTGCCGCTACAGCGGCAGCACAATAATAGTTACGGTTATAAAATCATAATATACAGGAGCAGCAGCCATGTGCAGGGTCAATGGCTGCTGCTTACTGTTCTCATGTTATAATGGTGTGGAGCCAAGCGGAAACGGCTTCTCTGTCTTATATAAGGCGGTACCCGTTTCAGCGATAAAATTCCTTCGGAACTCTTTGAGGAGGATCAAGAGATGAATATTGCGTTTTTTTTATTGCCGAAGCAGGAGGTGGCCTGCGTAACACTTGATTCAACGCTGCGCCAGACCCTGGAACGAATGGAGTTTCACCGCTATACCGCTGTCCCGATTCTGAACCGTGACGGTGAATATGCCGGTACTGTAACGGAAGGCGATCTGCTCTGGTATATGAAGGATTCGGGTGGTGCGGTTACGTTCGAAAATGCTTCAAAGTATTTGCTTAAGGATGTGCCGCTGCGGATGAATAATCTTCCGGTCTCCATAGATGCTGACATGGAGGATTTAATCAATCTGGCGAAGGTGCAGAACTTTGTGCCGGTCGTTGATGATATGAACCGGTTCATCGGCATTGTCCGCCGCAGTCAAATTATTGAATATTGTGAGAAGGTTGTTGCACGCCAGTCGCAGGAATCATTATAATTCGTCCACTGCGGTAGCAGAAGCAAGGTTGACCAAGGCCTGTATTTCCGGCGACATCGGAATGCGGGCCTTTTTGGAAGCGGTACAGTCTATCTGTGGGACGCAAGTCGTCCCGTGTAGCTAGGGTAATTATTTATGCTATAATGGAGAATAATGCTTTTTGCCGGAGGTAGAGAGACGTGCCCAATCCGAAGGATCTGGATGTAGCCAAACGCGCCAAGGTAATTGAGTGGTTGAAGACCGAAGTCGTTGATCAAGTCTCACGGTTATTCAAAGCATTGTGGGAGGGCAGCACTACCCGTGTCGGAGACAGTCTGGCCAGCCTGATTATGAGCTCGTATATCCTGGGGCGCAGACTTGGCATCCCTTATCGTGAGATGGATGACCTGCTGTTGGAGAAGCTTAAGAAGCACAGACAGGAAGGCCATCAGTTGGAAGAATGGTACCAGGATATATCTGCGTTAGAAGAACATATGCGTAAGAGGTGAATACTGTTGAAATTTCGCTGGACATCTGTGGCATGGAGCATTGCTTATCTGCTTTTGCTGCTGTCGTTATCAACCCCGCTACTCATTATCACGACCCTTTTTATGATCATTCCGGCTGTAGTGCTGTTCACTACTCTAAGTACCAAGCAGTTTATCTTCCATATCCTGCCCGTACTGCTGATTGTAGGTCTGATCACACCTGTTTATGTTTTGATAGCGGTCTATTTCTTAATACCTGCCTTAGTTATGGGGCGCTGGTATAAGAAGCGGGCTTCAGCTATGTCCACCCTTGTTGCAGGAACGGTTGCAATTCTTGGCGAATTCTTGCTTCTGCTGCTGATTGGGACAGCGGTGTTTGGCTTTGACCTCTCCACTTATGTGAACGATGTGCTGCAGATGGTGAATTCGCCGCTGGCAGAGCTGGGTGCGGGCAATCCGCTGTTGACCGAGCTGAGGTTCACAAGGGAGGATGTAAATGCGATCAGCCATATGACCGTCCAGATCATTCCGATGGCGCTGATTATGAGCTCACTCATGATTTCTGTTATCACACATTCCATCGTCCGTCCGATTCTGAACAGTATGGAATATGCAGTGCCGAAGCTGAAACCGGCCCGCGATTGGAGACTTCCAAGGTCGTTCATTTGGTATTACCTGCTGGGTGTCGTGCTTAGTCTTCTGTTCGGGGGAGGAAACAGCGGGTTCATGCCAATGATCTCGGATAATCTGCTGCCTCTACTCAGGATTGCTTTTATCATTCAGTCCATTGGTTTCCTCTTCTTTCTGGTGCATGAGCGCAAATGGAGCAAGGTTGTGGCGCTTCTGCTGGCAGTGCCCGTTATTCTGCTGCCGGGGCTGTGGATTATCGGTATAGTCGACCTGGCGTTCCCGCTGCGGGAGCTTGTGACGAAATCGAAACGATAGGGTGAGGGCTCATGCCAAAATTTCTGCAACGACGCTGGCACGGCTATCATACCGTCTGGGCGTTCATGCTGATGCTGCTCCTGATTATAGCAGTCAGTGTCTATAACTGGGTTATTGGTGTCGCCTGTCTGTTTCTGGCCGGCACTCTGTGCTTCTCGATGCTGCAGGCAGAGCTGGCGTTCCGCCGTAATCTGGTGGAATATATAAACGGGCTTTCATTCCGGATTAAGCGTGTAGAGGGTGAAGCGGTCAGTATGCTTCCGCTCGGTATTATCCTGTACAGCGAGGACCGGACGGTGGAATGGAATAACCGCAATGCCGGAGATATTTTTACCCGCAAATCCCTGGTGGGAGAAGAAATACAGAACCTGCTTCCTGACCTCATGCCTGTGTTAACGGGAAATGTTCCGGTGAAGCGGGAAGCTGCCAAGGACAGTGCGCTGAAGGATGTCCGGCAGGAAATCACAGTGGACGACCGGTATTATCAGGCGGTGGTTATTCCCAGCGAGCGGCTGCTGTATCTATACGATATAACCGAGCTTGTGGTGCTGCGTGAACGTTATGAGGAAGAAAAGCTCGCCATCGGCATTGTGATGATGGATAATCTGGATGAAGCTGCCCAGGGCATGGATGATCAGCAGCGCACATCTTTGATCGCCAAGGTGGCCAGTGAGATTACGGAATGGAGCAAGCAGTTTGAGGTCTATCTGCGGCGCTTATCTTCAGAGCGTTACCTCATGCTGCTCAATCACCGCAGCCTGCAGGCGCTGGAAGAGAGCCGGTTCGTAATTCTGGATGAGGTCCGGGAAATGACTGCTGACCTCAAGGTGCCGATGACGCTGAGCATCGGACTGGCTTACGGCACGGAATCAGCCAGTGAGCTTGGAGCGCTGGCACAGTCCAGTCTGGATATGGCGCTCGGCCGGGGCGGGGATCAGGCGGCCGTGAAGGCAGGCCAGCGCCTGTCCTTCTATGGCGGCAAGAGCAACGCCGCAGAGAAGCGCACCAGAGTGCGGGCCAGGGTCATCGCCCATGCGCTGCGTGATCTTATGCAAGAGAGCGACCGGGTGCTGATTATGGGTCACCGGGCACCGGATATTGACGCCGTAGGGGCGGCAATTGGTCTCTTAAAGGCGGCTCAGATGTACAACGTGGAAGCAAACATTGTAATGGAGACGCCGAATCCCTCCATTACCCGCATGATGGAGCAGATCCGCCGGGATGAAGAGCTGAACCGGTCCTTCATCTCCACGGAGCAGGCGCTGCAGGTTATGACGGAGCATACGCTGCTGATCGTTGTGGATACACACAAGGCGTCCATGACGATGGAGCCGCGCCTGGTGCAGTATGCCAGCCGGATTGTGGTGGTTGACCACCACCGCCGGGGCGAGGAATTCATTAATGATGCCGTACTGGTCTATCTGGAGCCATACGCTTCCTCCACCTGCGAGCTGGTCACGGAGCTGCTGCAGTATATCCATGAGAAGATCAAGCTGAGTCCGCTCGAAGCCACAATGCTGCTCGCCGGAATTACGGTGGACACCAAACACTTTGCACTGCATACGGGATCGCGCACCTTTGAGGCGGCTGGATTTCTGCGGCGGATCGGTGCGGATACAATCCTGATTCAGCGCATGCTGAAGGAGGACCTCCAGGAGTATATTTCCAAAGCGGAAATCATCAAGCATGCGCGGATGGTGTATGACCACATAGCGCTGGTTGTGACGGCGCCGGGAATGAAGATTCCGCAGTTGCTGATTGCCCAGACGGCGGATACACTGCTGGGAATGACGAATGTGGTAGCTTCATTCGTCATCAGCGAGCGGCCTGACGGCCTCATTGGCATCAGTGCCCGGTCACTCGGGCGGATGAACGTGCAGGTGGTCATGGAGAAGCTGGGCGGCGGCGGACATTTATCCAACGCTGCGGTGCAGCTTGAAGGAACAAGTAAGGAAGCAGAAGCCAGGCTGCTTGCGGTGCTGGCTGAAATCGAAGCGAAAGAGGGGCTGTTCGAATGAAGGTCATTTTTATAAAAGATGTCAAGGGTCAAGGCAAGAAGGGGCAAGTCAAAGAGGTATCGGAAGGTTACGCAACTAACTTCCTGTTGCCGCGCGGTTTGGTTCGCCCGGCTACTGATGGCAACGTAAAGACGCTGGAGAATCAGGCGGCTGCTGAGCAGCGCCGCAAGGATCAAGAGAAAGAGGAAGCGGTGGAGCTTGGCAAGAAGCTGGACGAGCTGACCCTGACTCTGAAGGCCAAAGCCGGAGAGGGCGGCCGCCTGTTCGGCGCCATTACAAGCAAACAGATCGGTGAAACACTCGCAGCGACTCATGGCATTTCGATTGATAAGCGCAAAATTGAGCTGAGTGATTCGATTCGTCATGTGGGTACCTTCCAGGTAGCGGTTAAGCTGCATACTGAAGTAAAGGCTAACCTCACGGTTCAGGTAACGGAGGAGTAGCATGGGTGGAGATCTCTTTTTCGATCGGATTCCCCCGCAGAACCTGGAGGCAGAGCAGGCTGTAATCGGCGCTGTGCTGCTGCAGGATGAAGCGCTTATTACCGCGATGGAGCGGGTGAATACCGAAGACTTCTACGATAAACCGCATCAGATGATATTTGAAGCGATGGTGCAGCTCGGAGAAGAGAGCCAGCCGATTGACCTGGTTACACTGACGTCCAGACTGCAGGACAAGGGACAGCTTGAGGATATCGGCGGAGTCAGCTATCTGGCAAAGCTGGCGCATGCGGTTCCCACTGCGGCCAACGTAGACTATTATGCACAAATTATTGAAGAGAAGGCGATGCTGCGGCGGCTGATCCGCACAGCGACGCAGATTGTCAGCGAAGGTTATACAGGCGGGGAAGATGTAGCCGATATGCTGAGCGATGCTGAACGGCGGATTCTGGAGATATCCAACCGCCGCAGCGGCAGCGGATTCATTGCCATCCGCGATGTGCTCATGCAGGTGTTCGACCGTGTGGAGATGCTTCATCAGAATAAAGGCGGCACTTCGGGGATTCCCACCGGCTTCGTTGATCTCGACCATATGACCAACGGCTTCCAACGCAATGACTTGATCATTGTCGCGGCCCGTCCTTCCGTAGGGAAAACGGCTTTTGCGCTGAACATCGCGCAGAACGTGGCTGTACGCGCCAAAGAGACCGTAGCCATCTTCAGTCTGGAAATGTCTGCACCCCAACTGGTTCAGCGTATGATTTGTGCCGAAGCCAATCTGGATGCCAACATTATGCGTACCGGTGATTTCAAAAGTGATGATGATTGGTCGAAGCTGACGATGGGGATTCAGTCTTTGTCAGAGGCGGAGATTTATATTGATGATACTCCGGGGATTACGGTCACAGATATTCGTGCCAAATGCCGCAGACTGAAAAAGGAAAAAGGCCTCGGCATGATCGTCATCGACTATTTGCAGCTCATTCAGGGGCGCGGCAAAGGCGGCGAGAACCGCCAGCAGGAGGTATCGGAGATATCCCGTACCTTGAAGCAGATCGCCCGTGAGCTGGATGTTCCTGTCATCGCCCTCTCGCAGCTTAGCCGGGGTGTGGAGCAGCGCCAGGATAAACGTCCGATGATGAGTGACCTTCGTGAATCCGGCTCTATCGAGCAGGATGCCGACATTGTTGCTTTCCTGTACCGTGACGATTACTACAACCAGGAGACCGAGAAGAAAAATATTATTGAGATTATTATCGCCAAACAGCGTAATGGTCCCGTTGGTACCGTAGAGCTTGTGTTTCTGAAAAATTTCAACAAGTTCGTCAACTACGAGCGTGCTCACAACGAACCCTTTGCAGGTTAGGCGGTTTTCGCACGATATCCGAACGATCACACATTTTCTCGTGAGATCGTTCGTTTTTGTTTGACTTTAAAAAGTACCGCTGTTACACTGATTATTGTGCTTTAGCGGGTTAAACCGCTTTGGCGCCCGCAGGGCTGCGTACATAAGAAATACGTACTGGGCCCATATTATGAAAAATAATGGTGCTAAGCGAGGCACCTACGGAGGAATGAACATGTCAACGGTAGTCGTCGTGGGAACACAATGGGGAGACGAAGGCAAAGGGAAGATCACAGACTTTCTGGCAGAAAGTGCAGATGTGGTCGCTCGGTACCAAGGAGGAAACAATGCCGGTCACACGATTCTGATTGACGGAAAGAAGTTCAAGCTGAGCTTGATTCCATCAGGTGTATTTTATAAAGAGAAGACTTGCGTAATTGGCAACGGAATGGTTATCAATCCGGAAGCCCTAATCCAAGAAATTAATTATATTCATGAGAACGGCTTTGATACCAAAAATCTGGTGATCAGTGATCGCGCCCATGTCATTATGCCTTATCATATGGTTCTGGATGCTCTGGAAGAGGACCGCAAGGGTCCGAACAAGATCGGCACTACCCGCAAGGGGATCGGCCCGGCTTATATGGATAAGGCTGCCCGCAACGGTATCCGTATCGCCGATCTGATGGACGCAGAGGAATTTGAGCTTCGCCTGCGCCACTTAATGGAAGAGAAAAACCAGGTTATCACTCAGGTCTACGGAGCGGAAGCGCTGGATGTAGAAGAGGTGCTGACTAAATATTTGGAATATGCGGAAATTCTTCGGGGTTATGTTACCGATACTTCGGTCGTGCTGAACGATGCGATTGATGCCGATTCCAAGGTATTGTTCGAAGGCGCGCAAGGCGTCATGCTGGATATTGACCAAGGTACTTATCCGTTCGTTACTTCATCGAATCCGTCGGCCGGGGGGGTCTGCATCGGTTCCGGTGTAGGTCCGTCCAAGATTAAGCAGGTTATCGGAGTTGCCAAGTCTTACACTACCCGTGTTGGCGATGGCCCGTTCCCTACCGAACTGAATGATTCTATCGGCGACTATATCCGTGAAACCGGCCATGAGTACGGCACAGTAACCGGACGCGCCCGCCGTGTAGGCTGGTTTGACAGTGTGGTGGTGCGTCATGCCCGCCGTGTCAGCGGCATCACCGGTCTGTCGCTTAACTCGCTGGACGTGCTTTCTGGACTGGAAACCGTGAAGATTTGCACAGGCTACAAATACCGCGGTGAGGTGATTACCCACTATCCGGCAAGCCTGAAAATGCTGGCGGAATGTGAAGCTGTCTACGAAGAGCTTCCAGGCTGGAGCGAGGATATTACATCGGCCAAAACGCTGGATGATCTTCCTGCGAATACCCGCAAATATGTGGAACGGGTATCGGAGCTTACCGGTATTCCGATTTCGATCTTCTCTGTGGGCCGCAACCGGGAGCAAACCAATCAGGTACTGCCAATTTATATTTAAGCTGAATAGTTAAGTCCGCATAAGGGGCCTCATTCGAGGCTCCTTTTTTTTCCATATTTACACGTTTCCCTGGCAGGGTTCTAGTCAATACTGGATGGAAGGAAGGTATAAAGACCTGACTCCTGAGAGTTCGGATATGAACATAGCGCAAGGGAGAGATAGAGATGAAATTAGTAAAACGGGCACTTGCCGTCTGCCTGATTGTTGTTCTGGCCAGCGGACTTTCCATTCTGACTACAGCATTTGTTGTAAATACGTATATTCAGTCTGCGCTGGCAAGCTTTGATATTAAGCTCAACGGCCCGGAGCCGGGAATTGGCGGATTCGTGAAGAGTCTTATAGGGATGGATAAAGGCAGCACCAGCAAGAAGGACAGCAAAAGCGGTGAGCAGCCTGCGGAGGAGAAGGTGCCTGATAATGCACTGCCTGTGATGGGGCAAACTTCGAGCACCGGGGAACAGGGCGGGAGCGCTGCCGATCAGCAATTGGTAATGACCCCGGAAGCGATGCGGGATATGAAGGACAAACTGCCAACCGATGACAAAACCAATATATTCAATATTCTGATGACCAAGCTGCCGCCGGATGAAATGCAAAAAATCTCCAAGATTATGGAGGATGGATTAACAGAGAGCGAAGTGCAGGAATTGCAGCAGGTTATTGCCAAATACGTAGACCCGGATGAATATAAGACCTTAATGAAAATGCTTACACCTAGTGCAACAGATTCACCGAAAAATTAAAAATTGTCATTTTTCAGACACAACAAAGCCTTTGAACGATCATATTTTTGGATAAAACCCGCCATTTGCGCGGGTTTTGCCGTGTGGAGAAAGTTGAAATCCTTCTTCCGGCTATGGTACAGTAAAAAAGGACTAAAAGGGGTTAATTTTTTGTAACCTTTTTCCGGATTGTAACAGCATGATTATTCATACTAACGCAACAGAAAAATAGATGCAGCAGAATATATACAAGGGGCAGTATATTAATAGCTTGATCGCTCCAGGAGGAATGAACGGGCGGACTGAAAGGGAGAGTTACATGAAGGGATTTAAGTTCATGCGCCGGTTGGGGAATATGCGGAACCAAGAGGAACGTTCAGCACAATTCAGTGCAGAAAGCAGACCTCGGAGAATCCGGCGCTCATGGATTGCAGCTTCTGCCGGTCTAATACTGCTTGGGGCCTTCGCGGTCGGAGCGGAGAAGAGGCACGTAGCGGCGAACACAGTGACTTACTACAAGGTTTTGGTGAAAGGCTCGGAGATCGGAAAGATCAGCCAGGAGGGCGAGCTGGATCAACTGTTCGAAACGAAACGGAAGGAATACCAGCTCAAATATCCTGACTCGGTGATGGTGCTGCAGACAGACGGTATCACTACAGAACCGGAGAAGGCGTATAAGCCGGAGATTGACAGCGGCGCAACACTGGACAAGCTGGACGGCATGCTCAAGGCTTATGCGGTAGGCGTGCAATTGACCGTGGGCGGCAAGGTGCTTGGAATCGTCAAGGATCAGGAGACGGCGGCTGCGGTGCTGAAGGGTGTTAAGGAGCATTATCTTCCGGAGGCCCAGGCTTCCACAGGAGCCCAGCTCAAGAAAACGGCAGCTTTAAGCTCTGCAAAAACCTCGGCTGCAGGCGCAGACAAAGTAGAATCGGCTGCGATCCGCGAGAAAGTATCCATTGCTCCGGTAAAGGCTGACCCGAACAAAGTGCTGAGTGTAGAAGAAGCTGTCAAGACACTGACCGAAGGCAAAGAGGCGCCCCTGCTATACACGGTGCAGGAAGGTGATACCGTTTCCGGCATCGCCAAGCTGTATGGTACGACTCAAGCTGAAATTTTCCGCAACAATCCGTCGGTCGAAGAATTGACTCTGCAAATTGGGGACACGCTGCAATTAACCGTGCCACAGCCTGACCTCACCGTAGTAACTGTAGAGCAGGTTGCAGAGAAGGTTGTTACGGAGCCGGAAGTTGTTGTACGGACCAGCGATCTGCTCCCTGCCGGCAAGAGAAAGGTGGTCCGTCCTGGGCAGACCGGCCTCAAAACGATGCAGTACCGCTTAACCAAGGAGAACGGTCTGGTCGTCAAGGAGGAATGGCTGGGACAGACGGTAGTGCAGGCTTCACTGCCGGAAGTGGTGTACCGGGGAACCAAGGTGATCGGAGAAGGGACGAAGGTGCCGGAAACCAAGGTTGCCCTGGAAGCAACAGGGATGTTCGCCTGGCCGGTGGTTGGCGCGTCGATTTCCAGCAGCTATGGCGAACGGTGGGGACGCGTACATAAGGGCGTGGACCTGGTATCCGGCAACCGCACGATCAAAGCGGCCGATGCCGGAACTGTCAGCTTTGCCGGCGTTCAGAACGGATACGGCAACGTAGTTATAGTGGATCATCATAACGGATATATTACGTATTACGGGCATTTAAGCAAAATCTCTGTTTCTGTGGGGCAAAGGCTTGGGCAAGGCTCCAAAATTGGGATTATGGGCAGCACCGGACGTTCGACCGGCACCCATCTGCATTTTGAAATCCGCAAGAACGGGACAGCAATCAATCCAATGAGGTTTTTGCAATAATCTATATGATAGGTTCGGCCGTCCGAATAAATTCGGGCGGTTTTTATGTTAAAATAAAAGAATCAATGATAAGTAAGGGTAGAAAGGTGAAGCTGAGCCTATGCAGATGGGAACGATTCTGGTAGTAGACGATGAACAGCCTATTGCTGATATATTGAAATTCAATTTGGAAAAAGAGGGCTATGAGGTGATCTGTGCCTTTGACGGCAACAGCGCAGTAGAGCTGGCATTGTCCAAACGGCCCGATCTGATGCTGCTTGACCTGATGCTGCCCGGCAAGGACGGCATGGATGTGTGCCGTGAGGTGCGGTCCGCACATCTCGATATTCCGATCATTATGCTTACAGCCAAAGACGGGGAAATCGACAAGGTGCTGGGTCTGGAGCTTGGAGCGGATGATTATGTGACCAAGCCTTTCAGTACGCGCGAGCTGCTGGCCAGAGTCAAAGCGCAGATGCGCCGCCAGCACAAGCCAATGCCCTCCGAAACGCAGAGTGAACCGCTGGAGAGCAAGCAAGGCGTGCAGCACTTCGGTCTTTTTGTGGATACGGATATGTATATGGTCTACAAAGAAGGCGAGCCGCTTGACCTGACCCACCGGGAATATGAGCTGCTCTATTATATGATCCGTCACGCCGGCAAGGTGATGACCCGGGAGCATTTGCTGCAGGCCGTATGGGGCTTCGAGTATTTCGGTGATGTGCGGACCGTTGATGTAACCATCCGCCGTCTAAGAGAAAAAATTGAGGAGAACCCTAGCAAACCGGAATATATTTTTACCCGGCGCGGACTCGGTTATTTGATGCATAGCCCCAAAAACGGAGGGTTGTGATGAAGGGACTGTCCTTTTTCCGGACGATACAGGCGAGGCTAATTATTATCTATGTGTTGCTGATTCTGATCGCCATGCAGTTGATCGGTGTGTATTTTGTCAGCTCGATGAAGAATTCACTGACCGATAATTTCACCAAGGATCTGAAGGCGCGCGCAGAAATGCTCTCGATCCTGACGGCCGACAAGCTTGGCAGCCAGGCGGGAACGGCAGATGAAGAAACCGCTGTAGAGAGTCTGCGGGGCATGGTTAACAATCTCTATATCAGCGGTGCTGAAATTCAGGTTCTGGATGCAAGCGGTAAAATCATCACCACCTCTGTCCCTTCGCAGAATGATTATGTCGGCCAGCGCAACACGCAGACTGTGGTCAGCCGCGCACTGCAGGGGATTAGCGACAATGAAGAATATATTATTGCCGACGACAATGTGCGAAAGAAGGTAGTCGCCAAGCCGGTGCTCTCCGGTGACAAGGTCGTAGGCGCAATCTATATTGCCGCCGACATGAAGGATTTATACGCCACTATGAGCCGGATTAACAGCGTATTCCTCTCGGGAATACTGCTTGCTCTGGCGCTGACGGCCGTTCTGGGTGTTATTCTTGCTCATACGATCACGCATCCGATCAAAGAAATGACCCGTCATGCCACAGCGGTTGCGGAAGGGCGTTTTAACCGGAAGATGCCTGTATTCGGCAACGATGAAATCGGCCAGTTGAGTCAGGCGTTCAATTATATGACGGGAAGACTCCGCGAAGCCCTGTCACAGAATGAGGAGGAGAAGGAGAAGCTGGCTTCCATTCTGGCGAATATGAGCGATGGTGTAGTGGCTACAGATGAGAGCGGCGTGGTCATTCTGATGAATACCCGCGCAGCGCATATGCTGGGCTCCGAAGGTCCGCTTCCTGAGGGCGCTCCCCTGGACGAGCTGCTGGGCCTGGACCATGAGCAGTCGGGGTCGCTTGCCCAGGGCAATGCCCAGTCGGCCATGCTTCATCTCTCGCCCGTGGGGGGCGGCAGCTCCAATATTGTGCGCGTCACCTTTACGCCGATTCACCGCCGGGAAGGCCGGGGAATCGCGGGCACGATTGCTGTGCTGCAGGATGTGACCGAGCAGGAGAATCTGGAGGAGTCCCGCCGCGAGTTCGTAGCCAATGTATCGCATGAGCTGCGGACGCCGCTTACGACCATCAAAAGCTATGTCGAAGCGCTGGATGACGGCGCACTGGATGATCCGCAGCTAGCTGTGCGGTTCGTTGGAGTTATCCGCAATGAAACCGAGCGGATGATCCGCCTTGTCACGGATCTGCTGCACCTTTCGCGGCTTGATTCGAAGGAATCCAGCCTGCGCATTCAACAAACCGATATCTCCGAGATGCTGGAGGATGTCGCTGACCGCTTCTCTTTTCAGATTCGCCAGAAGCGGATTCATATCAGCACAAGAGTGCGCAAGGAGGTTGAGAGCGCCTGGCTTGACCGTGACCAGATTGATCAAGTGCTGGGCAACCTGGTCTCCAATGCGCTGAAATATACGCCAGAGGGCGGAACAATCCAGCTTGAGGCTTGGAAGAATGAAGAAGGAATGCTGGCTATTTCCGTAAGGGATTCCGGGATTGGAATACCGAAAAAGGATATTGAGCGTATTTTTGAACGGTTTTACAGAGTGGATAAGGCACGCTCGCGGAATATGGGTGGAACCGGCCTGGGGCTGTCCATTGCCCGGGAAATTGTGAAAGCGCATGGCGGCTCTATTTCCCTGCAATCTGAGCTTAATGAAGGTTCGCTCGTAACCTTCACACTGCCTCTGAAGGAGCAAAGGGGGAGTGAGTCATGAAGGAAAAGGTGAAATCATGGATTCTGGCGCTGCTTGTCTTCGGAAGTCTTGTAGAGAGCTATTACCTGATCTACCGGCTGCCGGGCAGCGACTCGGCGGTTATGTCGGAGAATCTGTATGTGAAGACGGATAACATGGGGCCGGAAGAAAAGGTAGAGAATTTGCTCTATCCCGATAAAATGATCATTCATATGGGAGAGAGCAAGCATACGCTTTTTTATCCAAGCACCACGTTCTATAATCTTATTCTGAACCGCTTGAAAGGACGCAGCTTTGAGAGCTTTCAGCGGCGCTCTGTACAGGATTTCGATTGGGATAAAATCCGTAATGAGAACCCGGGGATTGAGCTGTCCTACGGGGCAGGCATCCCGGTAACCCTGCTGCAGCGGGTAATGCAGTTGTCTCCCGACTCGCTGTTTGAAGGGGAGAGCATCGACCGGATTTGGATTTACAATGTAAAAAATGATTCCAAAGCGCATGCCATCTTCTTCAGCACCCGGGGCGATATCGTATATGAAGCAGCCAAAGCTGACCTCACGGTTCAGGACGTGCAGCAGCATGTGGACTTCGGAAACAATCTTCCTAAATATACGGCCGTAAACGGCGATTATTATGTGCCGGAGGGGAAGGTATCCATGGTTGAGGCAGAGATGCCTTCCGGCATGTATACTATCCAGCAAATGCAGAGCAATCTCTTCTTCGATGCAGGAAGCACCAGATATATCCCAGAGAAAAACGGAACGGAGATTTATACGGACAGCAAACGCAGTCTTCAGGTGGATCAGGAGCAGAACTGGATGAGCTACAGCGATCCGGCGGCCCTTCCAGCCGGGGAGAGCACGCCGGCGAAGGACGCCCTGGAGGCTGTTGATTTCGTCAACCAGCATGGCGGCTGGAATGGAACATACCGGCTGGAGGCGACGGAGGAGGGGCGGCAGGAACGCAAGGTTTCTTTTCAACAGTTCTACGGCGACTCGCCTTATGGTTCTTATCCGATCATTAGCCAGCCCCGGCTGAAGTATGGAATCATTAACCTGGAGCTGCAGCAGGGGACGGTATCCTCCTACGAGCGCTCCCTGATGTATGTGCAAGAGGCTAAGGCGGTTAAGCGAATTGTCGATCTGCCGGTAGGAGACAGGCTGCGTAATCAACTGGCACAAATCAGCCAGGTTTCGGCGGTAAAGGATTTGACTCCGGCTTATGTGCCTGTTGTGAAGAGAGAATCGTTGCAGCTTCGCCCGGTATGGCGGGTTACATTAGAAGACGGCACTGTGCTTTCGTTGAACTAGAAGTGACGGAGGGGAAGGTATGGACTGGGGAAGAGCGAAGAATGTAATGATTTACGCCTTTTTGGTGCTGAACCTGCTGCTGTGTTATCAGCTCTGGATTGATCTGCGCGATCAGGCCAGTGCCAATCTGGATTTCACCTCCTTGTCCCAGGAAACACAGGCCGTGATGGAGGACAAGGCGATCCGGGTGCTGTGCCCAATCCCGGCAGCCACACCCCAGCTTCCCAATATTACGTACCATTACTCCGGCGATGAGCAGAATGATCCTCCGGTTCAGTTGAAGGAGCCGGTGGACAGCAAGCTGATCTATTCCTCGTTCACGGAGCTGAGTAGTGCGCTGCAGGGCCAGATCACGGATATTGCCAACTACCGCTTCGATTCACAGGAAAGTGAGGTCGGCAAGTTCGTGCTCCATCCACTGGTCGATAAGAAATATTCGCTGTTCAGAGTCAGGCTGGAGCTGATTAACAGCGACCAGAAAATCGTGGCGTACCGCTGGCCGAAGATTGAGATTGAAGCCAGCAGCGAAGACAAAGCGCAGAAGGTGCTTCCGGCTTCCCAGGCGCTGAGCAGCCTGATTGAGAAATATTTACCGGCGAATTCAGTGGTCAAAGAGATTGAGCTTGGCTACTACGGCGAGTTGTTCAATTCCGAAAGCCAGGTAGCGTCGCCCATGTGGCGGTTTATGCTGGAGAATGGCAACGCCTATTATGTGGATGCCATTAGTGCGGACATAATTAGTCCCAAGACAACAGAGCAGAAGTAGAAGGAGCAGGAGAGAGATGGGAATATCATTTACGGTGCTGTCGAGCGGCTCTACCGGTAACGTAACGGTGGTGCGGAACGGGGAAACCACGCTGATGATCGACGCCGGTCTAAGTGCCAAACGGATTGATGAGCTGCTGGCCATGCGCGAGCTGACGGGCCAGGATATTGATGGAATTCTGGTAACGCACGAGCATTCTGATCATATTAAGGGACTCGGGGCCATGGCGCGCAAATACGATCTTCCGATCTACGCCAACACCAATACTTGGGGGGCGATAGAGAAGGGAATCGGCAACATTGCCGAACATAAACGCATCATTCTGGAGACTGGGCAGCACAGGGATTTCGGCAGTCTGCGGGTAGAGTCGTTTGCAATTTCGCATGATGCGGCTGAACCGGTGGGCTACAATTTTTATGACGGCAAGGAGAAGCTTTGTGTAGCGACGGATCTTGGATATGTCAGCGATAAGGTGCGGACGGCGATTTCGGATGCCGATGTCCTTGTGCTGGAAGCCAATCATGATATTGAAATGCTGAGAATGGGACGTTATCCGTGGAACACCAAGCGGCGAATTCTGGGCGATCTGGGCCACTTGTCCAATGAGGCGGCGGGGGCGGCGCTGAGCGAGATTCTGACAGGGCGGACCAAACGCACTTATCTGGCTCACTTGAGCCGGGATCATAACATGATTGATCTGGCAAGGATGTCGGTGCGCGGGGCGATGGAAGACCGGGGCTGCTTTTTCAAAGACAGTGAATTCAGACTATGTGATACCTATTATGACCGCCCTACGCCATGGGATAAGGTGAGTCAGTCATAAGCCGGTCCATTTCGGCGATTGTATGCTCCAGCTCTTGGCGTGAGAAGAGTCCTTTATCAATCAGCAGCTCAATCATCGCACTTTGAACCAGAACCAAATGATAATGCTCATCCTTGAGATCACCCAGCTTGCCGATGAATTGTACGAGGTCCTTGCTTGTCCCAAAAGATTCCATTCTGTCTTCCTCCTTCAATACTAAGTATACGCTTTAACTGTAATAAATTTACATGAAATTTACTGTAGAAAAAATACGGAACGGCTGCTGCCTGTGATACAATTGTATAGAACAAATCAGGTGCAAGACCGGAGTAGCTGTTTCTACTATTGTAGTCTTTTAAGTTGCAAAATATTCTTCGAAAATACGTAACGATCTATGCTAGGCTGCAAGAATAAGAGAGCCTGTGTACTTAATCAGTTGAAACCTTTTAGTGCCTCCTGGAGTCTAAGAGATAAAGTGATGAGCTCGGACGTGGTTGCTTGGCGTTCAGGTCTTGAATGCAGTAGCAATAGAGGGGAGAGGGTGTAACGGTGGGACTGTTTGATGATGATTTCTATTCAACGAAAGTGTCACGGCGCATAAGCAGGGAACGTGAGGCCTCCAGTGGAGCTGGCAGCCGTAAATGGGCTGTACACAAATCACGGAGGGGACTGGCAACGTGGCAGGTGGCAATGATCTGCTCCATAGCCAGCGCTGTGATATCGGTGCTTCTCTTCAGTATGGTCACAGGGCAGTTCACTCATGAGAAAGCCAGTTCACCTTCAGTAATAGGCAAGCTCGCTGTGAGCAGCGGTGATCCCTATGACCGGATTGTTCAGGCAGCCGCTCTTGTACGTCCTGCGGTGGTAAGCATTATTAATCATAAAGAAGATAACAAGGAACTCAATATTCAAGATCAGTCGGCATTGGGTTCAGGGGTTATATATAAGAAAAACGACGGCAAGGCCTTCATCATTACCAATAATCACGTGATTGATGGCGCAGGCAAGCTGGAAGTGGTTACGGTTGACGGGGAGACCCGCAAGGCTACACTTGTTGGTGCGGATAAAGTAAGCGACATCGCAGTGCTCTCCATAGACGCCAAAGGCATCAATACCATTGCCCAGATTGGCGACTCCTCCAAGCTGCGGTTTGGTGAGACGGTAATCGCCATTGGCAATCCGCTGGGACTCGGCGATTCGCTCACCTCCGGTATTGTCAGCTACACTGAACGGACCATTCCCGTATCGCTGAACCAGGATGGCGTATATGACTGGGAGCAGGAAGTTATTCAGACCGATGCCGCAATTAATGAGGGCAACAGCGGAGGCGCGCTGGTAGATCTGGACGGCAAGGTAATAGGCATCAATACAATGAAGATCTCTGATACAGGCGTGGAAGGCCTCGGCTTTGCCATTCCAGCCAATCATGTGATAGAAACGGCGGATGAACTGACAGCCAATGGAAAAATAGCCCGTTCGTACTTGGGTGTATATTCCGTTGACCTGAACAACCCTTATGTGCCATTGGCAGAGGACCAGCGCAAGGAGCTGAACCTGCCGGCGAGCGTGAAGGACGGAGTAGTCGTGCTTGATGCTGTAGGTCCAGCCAAGGAGGCGGGACTGCAGCTCAATGATGTCATTACGAAGTTTGACGATCAGCCGATTACATCTACGCTTTCACTGCGGAAGTATCTGTACGATCACACCAAGATCGGCGATGAGCTTACAATCACTTTTTACCGCAATGGGGAATTGAAGCAGGTCACTGTGAAGCTTCTTGAGAAGCCGGAGGAATAAAAACGCGACAGACAGTATATAATGATGAAGCAGTCACATGAAGAGAGGCGGCAAGCCGTCCTTATAATTATTATTTAAGGGCGGCAACCGTTTCTAAGTGAAATAATTAGGGTAATGGATAAAGAAGGTATAAATTTGTATACTTTTTATAAGCTGATAGCCCTTACATTGGGAGATCAACCTTATAAGGGGAAATACGGAGAAATTCGGATGAATCAGCTTGCCTTTGTTATTGAGGTGTGGTAACATAAAAATAAATCATACAATTGATACCTAATTCTCGTATTGAAAAGGGCTGTCAACTGAAGTACAACCTTTTTCAATGTGTGAATTTTTTCTTTGTTTGAAGATAAAAAGAACATATTAATTTAAATTTGTGGAGGTAACACACATGCAAACAGGTACAGTTAAATGGTTCAACGCAGAAAAAGGATTCGGATTCATCGAAGTTGAAGGCGGAAGCGACGTATTCGTTCACTTCAGCGCTATCACTGGCGATGGCTTCAAAACTTTGGATGAAGGCCAACGCGTTGAATTCAACGTTGTTCAAGGCAACCGTGGACCACAAGCCGAAAACGTTGTAAAACTGTAATAATAGAAGGAACCGTCCCGCTTGTGAAAGCTGGGACGGTCTTTTTTTAAACTTACTGATACGGTTGCCGCCCTTAGAACAAGGGCGGCAATGCCGTTTTTACTTGTCTGGATTCTCGGGCTTGTTACATAAAGGAAGGGAGGAACGGCAATGAACTACCGGAAGAAGCCTCTGGAGGAAGTACCGGAGGAAAATACTGAGATATGGGCCTGTACCAACGATGGATGTAACGGATGGATGAGGGATAATTTCGCATTTGAGCATGCGCCTTCTTGCCGTCTCTGCAACTCTCCGATGGAGCGTTCCATGAAGATGCTGCCACAATTGCTTAATTCAAATGGCGATCTTAAATCGCTGAAGAAGGGCACTTCCATTAGCTAAATGAGCACCTTTATGAGTCAAGCTTTCTCTATAGAATGATGCACACATCCAAGACGGTAAAACCGTCTTATTTTTTTTGCTTTATAAACGTAATATTGTGATATTTGTCACAAATTTATTGATTTTCAGGCCGAAACCGGGTGTATAATGTGATTAATATCACACTTAAGGGTTTGGATTTTTGACAGAATATACGTAATGAATGGGGAGAAGGAAGGGGAGAAATATGGATACAGTTATACTGTCGCGTATACAATTTGCGTCGACGACAATTTTTCATTATTTCTTTGTACCGGTGTCGATTGGACTTGCGCTCTTGATTGCAATCATGGAGACGATGTATGTCAGAAAAGGCAATGACGAGTACAAAAGAATGGCACAGTTCTGGGGAAAGCTTTTCCTCATTAACTTTGCCGTAGGTGTAGTGACAGGGATCTTGCAGGAGTTTCAGTTCGGGATGAACTGGTCCGATTATTCACGTTTTGTCGGTGACGTGTTCGGAGCTCCGCTGGCCATTGAAGCGCTGCTGGCCTTTTTTCTGGAGTCTACATTTATCGGATTGTGGATTTTTGGCTGGGACAAGGTTCCGAAGAAGATTCACTGTCTCGCCATTTGGCTGGTAGCCCTGGGAACGATGTTATCGGCGTTCTGGATTCTGGCCGCGAACTCTTTTATGCAGCATCCGGTTGGCTTTGCCATTAATAATGGCCGAGCTGAAATGAATGATTTCTTCGCCCTCATTACGAACGGACAATTGCTGGTGGAATTCCCGCATACGGTGCTCGCTGCTTACGCTACAGGCGCATTCCTGGTAACGGGTATCAGTGCGTATAAACTGCTGAAGAAGCAGGATGTTTCTTTTTTCAGAAAGTCGTTTGAAATAGCTGCTATTGTCGGGGTCGTATCCTCGTTTGGCGTAGCCATTGCGGGTCATGCTCAAGCGCAGTATCTTGTAGAGACTCAACCGATGAAAATGGCTGCTACAGAAGCGCTTTGGGACGACAGTGGAGATCCTGCGGCGTGGACAGTCTACGCAAACATTGATCCTGATAATAAAGTAAGCACACATGAAATCAAGGTTCCGTACATGCTGAGCTTTCTCTCCTACAGCAAGTTCTCCGGGTCTCTTAAAGGCATGAATACGCTGCAGGCAGAGTATGAACAGAAATACGGCCCTGGGGATTATATCCCGCCTGTGCGCACAACGTTCTGGAGCTTCCGCATCATGGTTGCCGCAGGTACGGCGATGATTGCGCTTGGCGTCTATGCCATCTATCTGATGTGGCGCAAGAAGATGGAACGTCCGAATACCTGGTTCATGCGCTTTATGCTCTGGGGGCTGCTGCTTCCGCCAATCGCCAATGTATCGGGCTGGATCATGACTGAAATCGGGCGTCAGCCTTGGACGGTATTTGGACTTATGACCACAGCGGATAGTGTGTCTCCTAATGTTACTGCTGGGCAGGTGCTGTTCTCGGTCATTTCCTTTACGGCCATTTACGCCATACTGGGAGCTGTGCTGGTTGGCCTGTTCATCAAAGTGATCAAAAAAGGCCCTTATGCCATGGATAACGATCACGGTGACTCGCATGATCCATACACGAAGGAGGGATCGCATGCTTTCTCTTAATGAATTATGGTTTGTGCTGATTGCGGTATTATTTATCGGGTTCTTCTTTTTGGAAGGCTTTGATTTCGGTGTAGGGATGGAAACCCAGTTTTTGGCCAAAAATGATACAGAGCGCCGGGTGCTGATTAATTCGATTGGTCCCTTCTGGGATGCAAATGAGGTATGGCTGTTGACGGGTGCAGGTGCGATGTTCGCGGCCTTCCCTAACTGGTATGCAACGCTGTTCAGCGGCTTCTACATTCCGTTCGTCTTCGCGCTGCTGGCGCTGATTGCCCGTGGTGTCGCTTTTGAATTCAGGGGCAAACGGGATTCGCTGGCTTGGAAAAGAACCTGGGATGCCTGCATTTTCTTCGGCAGCTTCCTTCCGCCATTCCTGCTCGCTGTAGTGTTCGCCAGCTTCATCAAGGGGCTGCCGATTGACGGTGACATGCAGATGTATGCCGGCTTCTTCGATATCGTCAACGCCTATACGGTGGTGGCAGGGATTACGGTTGTGCTGCTCTGTCTTGTGCATGGCCTAATGTTCACCACACTCCGCACGGTGGGTGATCTTCAGGAACGGGCGCGCAAGCTGGCACAGAAATTGCTGTTCCCGCTGGCGGCGCTGCTGGTTGCTTTTGTAGCTATGACATATTACATGACGGATGTATTTGAACAACGCGGAGGATTGCTGCTCGTAGTTGTTATTCTTGGAATTGCCGCTTATGTGCTGTCCGGCTATTTCATGAGCAAGAAGAGAGACGGCTGGGCCTTTGGAATGACCGGAGCGGTTATGGCCTTGTCGGTGCTCTCCATCTTCGTCGGATTGTTCCCGCGTGTAATGATCAGCTCGATTGATGCAGCATTCAGCTTGACGATTACCAATGCCGCTTCCGGCCATTATTCATTGAAGGTAATGACGATTGTGGCGCTGTCGCTGCTGCCCTTTGTGCTGGGCTATCAGATCTGGAGTTATTTTATCTTCCACAAACGGGTTCACGAGAAGGAGCATCTTGAATACTAATGGATAAAAATTTGCTTAGGGTTGCAGGAGTTAAGCCGGTCTTTCTGATCGTAGGCTTCCTTACCCTGGTGCAAAGCCTGTCCATTCTTCTGCTGGCGAAATCGCTGGCAGAGGTTGTCTCTGCGCTGTTTGCGGGAGAACCGCTGAAGGAACAAGGGGCTAAAGCGCTCTTGTTCCTTCTTGCGTTTCTGGTACGCCATGCCTGTGCGCTGCTGATGAGCCGTGTATCTTACCGTTTCGCGGAAGCTACCGGCAGCAGCATGCGGAGACAAACGATGGATAAGCTGTTCCAGCTAGGGCCGAGGCTGGCCGGTGACCGGGGAACCGGGGATCTGGTCACGCTTGTGCTTGAAGGAGTTACGAAGTTCAGAACGTACATGGAGCTGATTATCCCGCGAATGGTAGGGATGGCGGTAACGCCGGCCCTGCTGCTGGTGTACGTCTATACCCTGGACACATCAAGCGGTGTCATTCTCACCTTGACGATGCCGATCATTATTGTTTTTATGATTCTGATCGGAATGACAGCGCGCAAGCAGATGGACCGTCAATTGAAGTCTTACCGCACGCTATCCAATCATTTTGTGGATTCGCTGCGCGGTCTGGAGACGCTCAAGTTTCTCGGGCGCAGCCGCAGCCACAGTGAGAGTATTGCCGCAGTCAGCGACCGCTACCGCTCGGCAACGATGCGTACGCTGCGCGTAGCTTTTTTGTCTTCGTTTGCGATGGATTTCTTCACTATGCTGTCTGTTGCTTCGGTAGCTGTAAGCCTGGGATTGCGTCTTGTTAACGAACAGATGACGCTGGTCACCGGATTGACTATTCTGATTCTCGCACCGGAATATTTCCTGCCGGTCCGGCTGGTTGGGGCTGACTTCCATGCCACACTGGACGGCAAGGAAGCGGGAGAAGCGATGCGGAGCATTATTGACCGGAAAGCTGTTCAGGCTGAACTGCTGGAGGCGGATGGTGCTGGAGAATCCAAGGCCGCTGCATCCAGAGATGCCGTATTCAATTGGCAGAAGGACAGCGTGCTTGCGCTTCATGGGGTGGGCGTAAAATATGAAGAGGACGGCGTTGCTTCGCTGAACGAAGTGAATCTGGAGTTCAAAGGGTACGCCACAATCGGCATTATCGGAGAGAGCGGAGCCGGCAAGTCTACACTGGTAGATATTCTGGGCGGCTTCCTGCATCCTACCTCCGGTACCATTGAGGTGAACGGTCACCGGGTCAGTGCGCTTACAGACGAGAAATGGCGCAGGATGACCTCTTATATTCCGCAGCGGCCTTATATTTTCAGCGGTACGCTGGCGGATAATGTACGCTTTTATTATCCTGAAGCGACGAATGAAGCAGTTGCAGGAGTCATTGCTGCTGCAGGATTATCGGAGCTGGTGGCCTCCCTGCCAAATGGGCTGGATGAAATGATCGGCGGCGGAGGACGTGCGTTAAGCGGCGGACAGGAGCAGCGTGTAGCGCTGGCCCGCGCGCTGCTGAGCAGCCGTCCGGTAATGCTGCTGGATGAGCCGACCGCCCATCTTGATATTGAGACGGAATATGAGCTGAAGGAAACGCTGCTGCCGCTTTTTGAAGGGAAGCTGGTATTTCTGGCTACCCACCGGCTGCACTGGATGGTCGACATGGACCTTATTGTCGTTATGCAGCAGGGACAGGTCGCCGAAGTTGGCACCCACCCCGAGCTTGTGGCCCGCAAAGGGGTCTATTATGACCTTATTCAAAGCCAATTGGAGGGAATCCATTGAAACGTGAAGGATGGTTTGCTCCCTATTTTCATACTTACTTTTGGCGGTTTCTGATGATTATTGCCTTGGGTGCGCTGACAATTTTCTCAGCCTCGTCCCTGATGTACACCTCGGGGTTCCTGATCTCGAAGGCATCCATCCCGCCGGAAAATATTCTGATGATCTATGTGCCGATTGTTGGCGTACGCGCCTTCGGGACGAGCCGGGCGGTAATCCACTATGTGGAGCGCCTTGTCTCCCATGATACGATTCTGCGGATTCTCTCCAGGATGCGTATCCGGCTGTACAATATTCTGGAGCCGCAGGCGCTGTTCCTCTCCTCGCGCTTCCGTACCGGCGATATTCTCGGCATGCTGGCCGATGACATAGAATACCTGCAGAATGTGTACCTGCGCACCGTATTCCCCAGCATCATTGCCCTTCTGATCTATGCCGCTGCGGTTATTTCGCTGGGCACGTTCGATGTGGCGTTCGCCCTGCTGATGGGACTGTACATGCTGGTGCTGGTTGTTGTGCTGCCGCTGGTTTCCTTGCTGCTGACGCGCTCGCGCCAGCGGCAGGTGAAGCAGGAACGCAACCGGCTCTACCAGAAGCTGACCGACGCCGTACTCGGCATGGGTGATTGGGTGATCAGCGGACGGCAAGACCAGTTCGTCGCCACCTATGAAGCGGACGAGAAATTGGTCGCCCGCACGGACGGGGCGCTAAGGCAATGGGCACGCCTGCGGATGTTCATCGGCCAGGCCATCGTTGGCCTCGCGGTGCTGTCAGTGATCTACTGGGCCGCGGGCGAATATCAGAGCGGTGCTATTGCCGGAACGCTCATTGCGGCGTTCGTACTGGTGGTGTTCCCGGTGGCGGATGCTTTTCTGCCGGTCTCGGATGCTGTGGAGAAGATTCCGCAGTACCGCAATTCGCTGGAGCGTCTGTCCGGCGTGGAAGAAGCGAAGGATAGTATTCCCGGAGTGCAGGGGGAAGCCGGACGCGCGGATACGGCGGTTCTGGCCGAGACTGCCACGAAGACAATTCAGGAAACCCGGCAGGCGCATATCGAGCTGCGGAACGCGGGATTCCGTTATGCTGCCGGGGATGACTGGTCAATACGCGACCTGAATCTGGATATTCCGCAGGGGCGGAAGATTGCGGTCATTGGCCGCAGCGGAGCGGGTAAGTCCACGCTGCTGAAGGTGATCCAAGGCGTAATTGCCCCTTCCATTGGCTCGGCTGTAATCAACGGGGTGGACGCTTCGGCATACGGCGAGATGATCCCGAAGATTATCGCCGTGCTTAACCAGAGCCCACATCTGTTCGATACTACCGTTGCGAACAACATCCGGCTCGGTGGCCCGGATGCCTCGGATGAAGACATCAAGCGGGCCGGGGAGCTGGCCAAGCTGGATACCCTGATCTCTTCGCTGCCGGAGGGCTATGATACTCCGGTGCGTGAAGCAGGGCAGCGCTTCTCCGGCGGAGAACGCCAGCGGATTGCGCTGGCCCGTATCCTGCTGCAGAACACGCCGGTGGTTGTGCTCGACGAGCCGACTGTCGGACTTGATCCACGGACGGAGCGCGAGCTGCTGGCCACGATGTTTGAGGCGATGAAGGATAAGACCGTAATCTGGGTCACGCATCATCTGGTGGGTGCGGAACAGATGGACGAAGTGATTTTTATGGAGAACGGGATTGTGGAAATGCGCGGCACCCATGCGGAGCTAATGGCCCGCGAACCCCGCTACCGCAGGCTGTATGAGCTGGACCGGCCCAGTGGATTCCTGGGAGAGTTTGCGGAGAAATAGATATTTGGAGATGCCAAGAGGCTCCTTCGCCCGGTTTGGGCGGGGGAGTTTTTTTAACAGATGAAGTGGAAGTATGTGAGTTCGGGTTATACGTTCGGGCTGTTGTTCTCCAAAGGGTTGTATGCACAGTATAAGAAGTGGGAAAAGTGTTTGTGGGGCGTTGGCAGTTACGCAAAACAACAATCGCGTATGCGGCGAAGCTGATGGATATTGATGTACATTCGCCAGAGTTCTGGCGGGCTGCACCGCTGATTGCGGAGGATATTCAGGTGAATAAAGAAAATAAAGTTGTAGACTGAAATTGTTGAATACTACAACTTATGAAGTTGTGGAATCACCAGCCTATGAGGAATAAGTTCTAGACTGAAGACCTTGGATTAGGTGTCGGGAATACAAACCGCAACGGTTCTGTAGAAAATAAAGTAGTAGATTGGAGCTGCAATTGCTTGATCCGACGGCCGTTCCCGCCGCGCTGCTGCCGCAGCCGGCGAAACCCAAGCATCAGGCTGACACTGTACGATCCGACGTATCAGTCTACAAACAATTTTATTTTTGGCCTCATATTTTGATTTCTTCTGACATAAACATCATAAAATGAATGTTTAGTGCCATCGGTCTTTTAACTAAGGAAAATCAGAGATTCACATTTCTGTCACTAACACGCTTATAGTCAAGTTGGTAAAAGTTATTTTATAGAAAAGCCACATTAAGTAATTAACTCTAATGTGGCTTACAAACACGATGGATTCTATTATTTTATTTAAAATATATTACACATCATCATAAACTTCATCTAAGTAAACTAACCTAGTAGTTGATGTTTTTATTAAACTTAAAATGTATTTTCATTATATCCCTGAGCTATATTTGCTCTATCTTGAAAATCATCTGGTGCACCCCCGGTTATTTTAGATACAACATCCCCACCCGTATATAGAATACCTAAAGAGAAAAGCAACTTACCAGTAAAACCATAATTATAATTACCAAACCATTCAGTTGTTCTAATTTGAGTGCCTCCGCCTTTGACAAAAGCAGTCCATTGTTTATAGTATGGAGAGTATCCAGACACTACTTTGTAATCCCAAATCCCACCTGGTTTGACTCTTTCGACCCACCAAGTAGTAGTATATGATAAAGCTGCAATGGGATTCCCGTAAATACCCAAGGCCAGAGAAGACCAAACATCATACATCCCATTATAATTTTGTGTAGCAATAGAGTAAGCGTAAAGAAACGGCGGAGCTCCTGGATCACTAAATGGAGTTACAATTTGATTTTGTTTTGCTTCAAGATTACGTTCTGAAATACTTTGTGAAATTCCCTCAGACGAACCCATTTGTAGATTAAAATTGTTATCTAAGTAAACCCCACCTTGTTCAAGTAAAAAATTGATTCTGCCAATATTTTCGATATAGTTATCTTGCAATTGTGAATTCACTTTTAAAACGTCGAAAGTTTCATCATTAAGAACAATTTGGCCATCTTCATTAAGAGAAATCAATCCTTTATTAATGATCTCTTGATGAAGTGCTTTCAGTTGATCTGTTTCTTGTGAGTCAAGAGAACTTAATGGATCTGTCTTATAAATTGCACTGTTTCGGATGGAATCAGGAATTCCATCTGAATTAGACTTCTGAATTTCTTCACCAAAAGCAGATCCAGAGAACACACATGAGCAAATAATTGCAAGCGAGATTAGAAATGAAAATCTTTTCACACAATATCCCTCCTTATTTTGTTATAATTTGTATATTAATTCCTCCTTTTTTCATCATACCATTTTAATCCTTTATTTGGTGTAATTAATACACAATATTCATATTTTATCCATAATATCCAAAGGAATCATAAAAACACTCTTTAAGACTAATTTCACACAGTACTGGAGGGACAGTCATTTTGAAAAAGTTTACTTTTATTAACTTTATAGGAATAATATTTGCTGTTTCAATCTTTGTTCATACCGAGATTAAAGTAAACTATTACAGAATATTAGACATGTTTAAATATTCTGAAAATGAGGTTACTGTGATTTCCAACTTAATAATCTCTGCATTTTATATTGTCGCTTTTATATTAGTAGGGGTAATCATTAAAAGAGAATTTATAAATTCAAAACTAAAATATCTATCTAGTTTATTATGGTTTCCATATTACCTTATTTTGATTAATATCTTTTCGCTAATGTTCCCGTTAAATAACCCAGCCTTAAAGCCGTTACCAGTTGTTGGATTGATTATTTTATTTCTGAACCTTGTATATCCCGCAGTAATTTTTATTTTTGCTCTTATGTTTGATTTGATAAAGTTATTTAAAAAGTCATAACTATTCTAAAGTCAACCTATCATGCGTCTGAACGGGCCGAGGGTAAATCTCCCGGCTCTAAGCCCCATGCCCAGCAACAGCGGACCACGATCGCTAAATAAAGAAAATAAAGTTGTAGACTTAAATTGTTGATACTACAAAGTTCTGAAGCTGTGGAATCGCCAGCCTATGAAGAAAAAGTTTAGACTTAAGGCCTTGGAGAAGATGTACGGAATGCAAACCGCGCTGGAGCTGCATTTGACCGCCAGAACGCATTCTAAGTACCTGAGCATGAGCTGCAGTTGCGTAATTCGACGGCCGTCTTCGTCGCGTCGCTACCGCAACCGGCGAAACCGGCGAAACCCGGAAGCACTAGGAGTATGAGCTGCCGCTGTTCGATCTGGCGTACCAGTCTAAAACTTTGTTTTCTTCTAACATCAGGGGTTCGTAGACAGTGTGTAAAATGCGCTCCGGGAGTTCCTTTTTGCAGGGAAGTGTGGTAGAACAATAGGAGGAGTATATATCGCAGTGGCACAGAAAGGGATGCTTGATTGAATGTATGTAGTATGTAAGGAACACGTGGAGCTGGCCATCGACAAATTTGTGGACGAGTACGAGGATGCACCGGATATTGTGGATCTGAAGGAGACGGAGTTCTCGGACTGGGACCCGCCGGCGAAATGTGCGGAATGCGATAAGAATGCAGAGGTCCTGGTCGTTTAGGGCCGCAGTACTTCACCATAACTTGGATCAACTATTTTAAAAGATGACCGCAGGCGTGGTGCGCATACACCCATGAACGAGGTCACTTTTGATCAGGCTTACCCTGCGGCTGTGAAATGAGCTGCAGGGTATTTTTGCTTGATACGGATTGTTCGCTTGAGCAAGCCTATGCATCCGCCAAATTCCCGCCGATGCTGCTGCGGCGGTAGGCAAAAGCTGAAGCAACGGCGATCAGTGCGGCAAATGAAAGTCCCCAATAAATGTTGGAGTATGCCGCAGCCAGGGACAAGCGGCTTTGCCATTGTAAGGCGCTAGCCGCCAGGGCTACACCGAAGGCTCCGCTGAAGAACTGCATGAGCTGAAACAATCCCATCCCGGAGCCTATCTGGGAGGCAGGGAGAATACGGGAGATTTCATTGGATACACCACTGGACAGTGTTGTGAAGGCAAGACTCATAATCATATATATGAGCATTACAGCCACCCATGAATGTCCGGCGAATATAGCAAACAGCACGGTAGCGGTAAGTACAAGCAGCGGCACATAACGCAAAATCCCTCCGTTGCCATAGCGGTCAATGATCCGCCCAACCGAACGCTAGACGACAATCGCGAGCAGCGAACCGGGGAAAATCACAAGCCCGGCATGGCTTGCGCTGAAGCCGAAGCGGTGGGTTAGGATTTGCGGCAGCAGGAATAGCGTTGCAAAGCTGCATAAGTAAGAGGCGATCCCAACCAGAGACAGCACCAGATACGAACGGTTTTGAAAAAGCGAAGGCAGGACAAACGGATCGCGGGTGGTGCGAATCCGGCTCACGAACAATAGAATAGCGGCAAGCCCTGCGACAAGTGCAATCCAAAGCCCGCTTGTCAGGAACAGCAGGAGACCGGTGGTACCAACTCCAAGGAATACGCCGCCAAGCGCATCAAACGAACCCCGGCTCGGAACTTCCTGTGGCAGCAAAATCAGAAACAGCGGTACGAGCAGTAGAATGAAGGCGGTGACGGCAAATAACCAGTTCCAGCCGAGATATTCGGTGATTGCTCCGCCCGCAACAGGACCGAGGCCAAGGCCAAGCGAAACTGCGGACATAATGGTAGCCATCGCTTTTCCGCGGCGCTTCACCGGTACATACCGGGTGAACAGCACCAACGACAGTGACATGACCGCGCCTGCGCCGGAGGCCTGCACAATACGTACAATCAGCAGAAAGATAAAGTTGGTGCTGAAGAAGCCGGCAATTGCGGCAATACCAAGCGTCAGCATACCAAGCGCCAGCAGCCTGCGGATCGGCAGGAAGTCGGAGAGCCTGCTATAAGTAATTGAAGCGATAGAGAACATAATGGAGTACCCGGTTACGATCCAGGAGGCGGCGGCAGGGGAAATGCCGAATGTCTCGGTCACATCGGGCAGAGCCAGGTTGAACATGGCGGTGTTCATAATGACGAGAACAACTGCAATACTGAATAGAAGGGTCAGCAACCCTTCCTTTGGAAGAGTGGACTCCACGGAAGAGCCTTCATTTTCCGCAGCAGCAGAAATTTGATTTGTTGAGTCCATGTGAGGGCCACTCCTTTTATTTGTTTTATAATTCGATTATATTCGAACATTTGAAATATAGCATGCGTTGATATAAAATGCAATTAGGAACATGAAAAATTCGGCAGCCATTTGTACCGCAAAGGGGATTTTGTTCATGAAGATACTGTTTCATCCGGATCGCAAGGATATCCAGCTTGCCTCTGTACTGTATGCGCTCAGCGATCCGATTCGCTTATCTGTTGTTTCGGACATTCATAAAAATGGCGAACAGGCCTGCAACAGCTTCATTGTGCCAATTGCCAAGTCGACGATGTCCCACCATCTCCGGACACTTCGCGAGGCAGGAGTTGTTCATACGCGCGCCCACGGTACACAGCGTATTCTGTCGCTGCGCACTGAGGATTTGAATGCCCGTTTTCCCGGGGTGCTTGATTCCGTATTGAGTGCCTATGAGGCTGGGGAGCAGCCTGAAGCACTCGAAGAATGAAGGATATCCGCTCAGGGATCTGACGAAGGGCTTTTGAAGATAGAAATATAAAATCAGGTTTATTGCGGAGAGCGTTTTCTTTTTATGGCGGAGATGCAGGAACAAGGAGTTTAAAAGGGGATAAGGAGTAAAAGAAGGGGGCGCTCCAAAGCCATGTCGGTGGCTGCTGGGACGCCCCATATTATCGCTGAACGGGTATCTGGAAGCGATGCAGATATCGCTGCTATGGGAGTGGACGCTCCTGTAGCGGGCAGCGGGATCATTAATAATTGATAATATAGAATCAATCCTTAATCTAACCATTTAGCGCGGGTTGACCTTTACCTGTGAGCCTTTCCCACTGGTCTGAATGCCCGTTTCCTTGGTTCCGGCTTCCTTCAGGTCAGCCAAGAGACGCTCCAGCACTGCCTTGGCTGCTGCTGACTCCTTCGCACCGGAAGCCTTAACTACAAGCTGCACCGACTTGCCGGAGCGCAGATGCTTGTCCGCTTGGCGCAGCTTCGTATCGTAATCATGCTCCTCGATGTGGGCGGTGAAGCGCAGCTCCTTGACCTTTTCTTGTCTGCCGTTACCGCCAGCCTGCGGGCCCTTGCCTGATTTGCGTGCAGCCGCTGATTCTTTCTGTGCCGCTGCTTTGGCTTTGCCTTTGGCCATCAGGCTGCAGGGCGGCGGGCTGCTCATCAGTGAGGTGCAGACCAGATCGGCTCCTTTGGAGCGGGCCATAGCCAGCGCCTCCTGCCTGGAGACAACACCGATTGCCTCACCATTCAGTCCGGTAAGCACGACCTCGGATGCTCTAATTTGTTCATTAATTAAGACTGCCACTGTAACCCAACCTCCTGCTGTATCAGGTGAACATAAGAATGACAACGCCATCCTTAAGTTCAGCTTGTATAAATCATCATATGGTTATCATATACGGAAGCTGCCGGGGGTTCAAATTCAGTTTCGGGTTGAGCGCAGAGGTTCGGTCATTGGTGTTATAATTCGGAGTATAACTGTTTGCCAGGATTATATGGGCTGGAATTCGGGCAGATTGTAGAAGTTGATGGAAGTTTATTACATAAGCATATTACTGGAGGATTTATGTTCATACAAATTATTGGCGTAGGCAAATTGAAGGAAAAGTATTTGACCCTCGGCATCGCTGAATATGCCAAGCGACTGACGCCATACCTTAAATTGCAGATTATTGAGGTGGCGGATGAGAAAGCACCGGACAACCTCAGCGAAGCCGAGGTTGTTCAGGTGAAGGCGCGCGAGGGGGAACGTATCCTCGCGCACATCAAGAGCGAGGCGCATGTGATTGCGCTCGCGATCGACGGCAAGCTCTGGAGCTCGGAAGAGCTTGCCGCCGAAATCGACCGGCTCGGCACCTACGGGACGAGCCATGTCGTCTTCGTCATCGGAGGGAGCCACGGGCTCTCCGATGACGTGATGCGCCGCGCCCAGCAGCGCATGAGCTTCGGCCGCATGACGCTGCCCCATCAGCTTATGCGGCTGGTGCTGGTGGAGCAGATTTATCGCGCGGTGAAGATAAATCGGGGGGAACCGTATCATAAGTAGGGGCAAGTTTTTTGAAGAAAAACTCGCAGGAGCCTGTATTTGCAGCATGACGACGATAGGAGCAGGGTAGGTCACTCTCTGGTCGGAATGGTGCGTAAACGGGCTTCTGCGGGTTTATTTGTACTATAGAATGATGAAGGGGACAGTTCAAAAAAATGCTGTTACCCCCTTGAAGTATCTCTTGCGCTGCGCGTCAATGTTGGCGACTTCCTTGTCGATTGTTTCTTTTGTTACTCCTACCTTCTTTATTGAAAACGATACTTAACGTAATCTTTCTGCTCCGAACTAGCATTAAAAGTAGCATAGACGGAACGTCCTAAATAAAGAGGGATTTCTAACTTGTTCATATCAGGCATAGTCCATCCATCAATTTCTATGAATTTATCTTCATCTTTGTAAATAGTCTTGATTTCTCCTGCTACAAACTCATGGCTTCCATAGTTTCTTGAATCTATTACCTTGCACTCATAAGCAAAATAAGCTTCCTTTAGTATTGGAACGTTAAGGTTTATACCATTATCATACTCAATGTTATACTCAGAGAATTTATCTCTCTCTCTCCCACTTCTAGTCCCCACAATCTGAATTAGTTCAGCATAGTTTGCCGGAACAAAATTGATACCAAAATTACCACTCTTCATAATCAAATCGTATGAATATGCTTCTTTTCGTAACGAAACACCATAGATTAAAGGAGCATAACCTATCGTTGTATGAAAGCCAGCAGCCATTATATTATGCTTATCTTCATGCTTAGATGTCACAAGGACAACCATACCAGGGTAAGCATGTCCTGAAACGTAATCAATCGGTTTTCTCATTTGTAAGCCTCCTATTTTTCCTATTCGGTAGATGTATTATCTGATAACATAGTGAATTATAAAATGGTACATATTTAGCTTCAATCATCAATGCTGGGATTTTTTCGCTTAAACAACAAACAAAGAAAATAGTTGGCTATCTCTACAGGAGAGAAAGGAGAAAACAGGAATGACACACAAAATAGATCCACGTATTTCACGAACAAGAAAATTATTAATGGATGCTTTTATCAAACTAATCTTAAAAAAGAATTTCAAAGACATTACTATAAAAGATATTACGGATGCTGCAACTGTTAATCGTGCGACTCTGTATTCTCATTTTCATGATAAGTATGATTTATTGGATGTTGTCATCAACGAAACTGTAATAGATAACACAATTAAAAACTTAGATTATTTCAATAAATTAAATCAAGAAACTTATGTGAAAATATTTCTTTCATTAACTAATCTTCATACAGAAACGATTGAAAATTCAAACTCAAGCGCCCAATGTAAAGGTAGTTATGAATCATTCAGTACAATATTTGAACAAAAAATAAAAATAGAACTGGAAAACTTATTTTATTCTCTACTAGTAAAACAACCATCTAATTTCGATTCCGAAGCTTTAAAGGTAGGTGCAGTCATATTAAGTTCTGGCATTTACGCAGCCTCAGTAGATTGGATAAATAATGGGTCTTCTTCGGCAGAACAATATATAGAAAAAGCCTTACCGTTTATAGTGACCTGATATTCGGCGATAGGAGCTGGAGAGATGCTGCTACGGTTAGAATGATACGTAAACGGACTTCTGCGGGTTTATTTTTAATATATAATAATGATGTACCTCGAAGGGGACTTTTGCCGATTCACAGCAAAAGCCCCTTCCGCCATTTCGGCAGAAGGGGCCAGTTCAAAAAAATGCTGTTGTACCTGTGGGTTAAACTCCAGTTCAATGCTTCGCATGTCCTTCGGAACACCGAAGTGAATCTGCCTAATGACGCTCTGGAAGAGGGCCTTCTGTGTTTCCGGCGGAGAAGAATGCAGCAGTGAGTAGAATTGGCCTAGCAACTGTTGCACCTGCTTTACTGGAATCGGGTCGGAGTGATAAGGTCGCCGAATAAGGTATGGTCTTATCACTTTTTATGCGACTTCATAATTGCTTTGTAATCAAAAACTTGCCCCTTCAGCTATCGCGGTGAACCGTACCATAAGTAACGGCAAGTTTTTTGTGAAATTCCTTGCGGGGCATGGAATTGTGTGTAGGTTTCGGGTATTGGTAATGCTGGAAAGGTACATAGAGCTATCGTTTTTTGAGTGGGACATCCTCGTCACATCCACCGAAGGAAGAGGGCATCGTGAGTCGTTGGAGATCTCCCTGAGCCGGGAAGGAAAAGTGTCAGCAGTGTCGATGCTGGCAGAGTTAGCGCTTCTGACGGTACTTTCACTTTGGAGGAGAAAGGGAGATACCCCTAGATCACGATGGTGAAGGGCATGTTGTACTTGTGCTTGGACAAAGAAAGAGCCCCGTCCACCTTATCGGTGAAGGGGGCTGCGACGACAAGACACTGTCGTAGCGTCTCGTCGAATTCCAGTTCAATGCCTCGGAGCTTTTGGCCTTGCTGAACGGCTATCTGCTTTACTATGGTCTGAATGAGGGTCTTTTGTGTTTCGACAGAAGAGGTTTGAAGAAGCCTGTTGAAGTCGCTGAGCGCTTTGCGTACGATCTGAAGCGGGATGGGTTCGGCCTGGTTTTCGTCAAGCTGGCGTTCCGCTTCGGACTTTCGGTTTGCGAGCACGTCGTTGTAGATTTAAGCTGACTGGCAGTTATGCGTAAATTCCAGTAAATGTAAAATTATAAATAAAGTAAGGAACGAGGAGGCAGACATTTCATGGGAGGAACGAATGTATGGGATGCGGAGTGGGAGGTTAACGAAGAGCAGGCGCGGACGCTGATCGGCAGACAATTCCCTCAGCTATCATCGAAGCAAGTGAAGCGATTGGGCTGGGGCTGGGACAATACGGTTTTTCTCATCGGTGACGAGTACGTGTTCCGGTTTCCAAGAAGAACGATTGCAGTTGGCTCGATTCGTATGGAAGGGAAGCTGCTGCCCAAGCTGGAGGCATATATGACCATCCCCTATCCGAAACCGTTGTTTTATGGCGAAGCAAGTGACGAATACCCGGCACCATTTCTTGGCTATGCCTACGTGCCAGGAGATTTCCCCATCGGTTTGACGGAAGAACGCCGGGCTTTATCGGCAGAGACGCTGGCGAAATTTTTACGGAGATTGCATGAGTTTCCGGTGCAGGCGGCGCTGAAGTGCGGAGTTCAGCAAGATCATCGAAGCTTGACCGACATAGCATCACGCAAAGTGAAATTGGAGGGCTTTCTATCGAAGGTGGTTGAACACTTGTCGCCGGAGGAGTCCAGTGTGATTGAAGCGTATATTAGCAGGCTGCAAACGGACCGTGTCGAGGCGGTGAATGCACTGCTACATGGCGATCTTCATTTCAAAAATATGCTTGTGAATGAGAACGGGATCGTTTCCGGCATCATTGATTGGGGCGATCTGAGCGTAGGCCATCTGGCTTGCGATTTGAGCGTTGCTTACAGCTTTTTACCACCTTATGCTCGCGGCGTGTTTTTCGAAACTTACGGAGGAGCGGACGAGGAAACGAAGCTGCTGGCGCGGCTGATCGCGGTATACATCCCCGTACTAATCTTGATGCAAGCGGTCGATGACGGAGATGAAGCAATTGTGGCAGAGGCGAAATCCAACATCATGCGAGCACTGTCGGATTAGGCTCATTATTTCGTAACAGCTATGGGGCTATGGCTATTGGCACCATTCTGTCGTTTAAAGGCCGCGATAAGGTGCAATTCGCCTTCTCTGATGCCGCTTTATGTTGAGGAACACGAAATTCAACAGAGTAAGTCGTTGCACTAACGGGAGATGTTAGTTCAGTTGTCATACTCAGGGCCATCCCGCAAAGGAGGGCCTTAAAACTTGCCGTTACAGCCAGCGCGGGGAACCATACCACAAGTAACTACAACTTTTATATAATTTATGGATCATAAGGAGGAAAAAATGACTGAATTATTAGCTCCAGCAGGAAATATGGAAGCTTTAAAAGCTGCAATTTCGAATGGTTGTGATGCAATATACTTAGGAATGCAAAAATTTGGTGCACGTGCATACTCATCTAATTTTGATTTTGAATCGTTAAAAGAGGCGGTTACGTATGCGCACCTGAGGAACGTTAAAATCTATGTTACAATGAATACCATCGTTTTTGAAAACGAAGTTGAAGAGATGAAAGTGCAGATACACGAATTAAATGAAATCGGTGTGGATGGCATTATCGTCCAGGACCTGACTGCTTTCGATTATATCGTTAAAAACTTTCTTGATATGGAAGCACATTGTTCAACTCAAATGGGAATAGACGATGTAGACGGAACTTTATTATTTAAAGAACTGGGTGCTAAAAGAGTGGTTCTGTCCCGTGAGGTTGAGATTAAAAAAGTAAAAGAGATCAAAAGAATAGCAGACATCCCTTTAGAAATTTTCGTTCACGGCGCTTTATGTGTATCTTATTCGGGAAATTGTCTAATGTCAGGATTAAGCGGCTATCGATGCGCAAATCGTGGAAGATGTGTGGGTTCATGCCGTAAGGAGTATGAACTAATGGATAAGACAACAGATACATCTTTAGGGAAAAGCTATATTCTATCTACTAAGGACTTAAACACAATTGATTATATTGATGATTTAAAAGAAATTGATTCTTTAAAAATAGAAGGCCGAATGAAAGATCCTACGTATGTGACTAATGTTGTATCCAAATATCGCATGGCCTTGAATCATAAAATAACCGAAGAAGATAAAGAAAATCTGAAAAAAACCTTCAATCGAACCTTTACTAAAGGATATTTGTTTCGCGAGGATAGGAGAAATATTACAAACATCTTAAGACCGAATAACTTTGGTTATGAGATTGGAACAATCAGCAAGATTGTTAAAGATACGTATGAAATAACACTTACACGTCCTCTAAATCAAAACGATAACATCCGTATAAGTCACAACAATGAAGATGTTAATTTAACGGTTGTAAAACTGTACGATAAAGATGGGGAATTAATCAACAAAGCAGATGATGTCTGCTATATCAAAATCAAAGAAAAGATGTCCAAGGGAGATGTAGTATATAAAACGAAGGATTATTTCTATGACAAAGAATTAGAATCATCACTGGAGAAAGAATTTAAGCGGTTTAACCTAGATATTAGAGTATATGCATGTCCAGATTCAAAGCTTTTCATAAATGCGGAGGGTTTAGGCTTTAATTATTCATATGAAAGCGAGGAAATACTAGGCGAAGCCATTAATAATCCAACAACAAAAGACCAGGTAATAAAGCAATTCTCAAGATTAAATGATACTATATTCGAACTTAACCATGTCGATTATGAGGAATGCAATGCATTTATTCCAGCTAAACTGTTAAATGCAGCAAGAAGAGATATTGTACTGGGCTTATATGACTTAAAGCTTAACAGCCAGAAGAAAAGAACCAAGGCTTTGAAAGCAAAGGAAAAAATAAGCTTTGCCTCTGAAAAACCATACCTTACGGCCTCTGTAACGACTAAGGAACAGTATGATGCTTGCGTGAGCTGTGGAATTAAGGAAATCTATTTTGATAATGTTGTTAGAAGAAATCAGAATGATTATAAGGAAAAAGAAGGGCAGCTACTAATCGGAGGATATGGCGGAATTTATCACTATAGAGACACTAATCCGTTTGTTACGGACTATTCTCTAAATGTTGTTAATGCTACTAGTTGCTATGAATTATTTAAATTAGGTGCAAAACGGGTCACTTTATCTTATGAATTGAATAAGAGCAAAATTGAAAATTTAATGAATGCCTATTACGAAGAAAATGACGGCTACCCCGCATTGGAAGTGATTGTATATGGTAAGGCTCCTTTGATGTTTACAAAATATTGTCCGATGAAAAAAATGAATCAATGCAGAATTTGCAAAACGAAGAGCTATGAGTTAAAAGATGAGCGCGGAACGTTCCCTATCATTTCCCATGATGATTGTACAACGACACTCCTTAATGGGAAGACGCTTAATCTTTTAGATGAGCTACCAAACATCAAAGGAATTGAGGCATTCCGGTTAAACTTCACAGTTGAATCTAAGGAGCAGGTTGTGAAAGTCATTAATATGGCCTCAGGCAAATTAAATGGCTCAATGAATCATGCTGTCTTTAATCAGGAAACCGACACAAGAGGACATTTTAATAAAGAGATTTTGTAGGTAGCCAATCCATAATAGTCACCACTATCTTTTTTAAGAAAGGCAACAATATGATAAAAGTTGATAACTTATCCTTCTCGTTTCCGCAAAAAGATCTGTATAAGGACATTTCGTTCAAGCTTGAAGAGGGGCAACATTGCGCTTTTATCGGAACAAGCGGCAGCGGGAAAAGTACACTGATTGATATCCTGATAGATCCAGAAAGGTACTTGTTCGAGGGCAAGTTAGAGATAGACCCGACTTGCAAAATTGGGTATGTCAGTCAGTTCTCGCAAGTAGACAAGCCTAAAGAAACAACCGTTTTTGAATATATCGGGGAAGCTTTTATCAAGATACAAGATGAAATCACATCCATTTATGCTGAAATGGAAACCACATCGGACATGGACTCGCTGCTGGAAAAGGTTCAATTGGCTTTGGACGCATTCGATTCAATAGGCGGCAATGATTTTGAAAGCAGCATGAATAAGAAACTAAATCTGGCCAACCTCATGAAGCTTAAAGATCTTAAAGTATCCGATCTGAGCGGCGGGGAATTCAAACTTATTCAAGTGATAAAGGAAATGCTTAACAGTCCGGACTTGATGATTATGGACGAACCGGATGTGTTTTTAGACTTTGAAAACCTAAATGCGCTTAAAAAATTGATTAATGCCCACAAGGGAATGCTGCTGGTCGTTACGCATAACCGGTATTTGCTCAATCATTGTTTCAACAAAATCATACACCTTGAAAACAAGGAGATCCAAGAGTTTGACGGGCGATATATCGAGTATAAATTCTCCTTGATTCAGACCAAAATTGAGCTGCAAGAACTCGCAATTGCTGAAGAAGAAGAAATCGAGCGAAACGACAACATCATTGATAATCTTAGAGCGATCGCGACTTATAATTCAGAAGCATCCAGAGGCAAAGCGTTAAAAGCCAGAGTCAAGTTTCAAGAAAGATTGGAAGCGCGTAGAATCAAGGTGCCGTTTGTCGATATTAAGCAGCCGGATATTACTTTTGGTATGGATCATGAAATGGAAGACACCACTGTTGTAAGAGTCCATGATTATAGCATTGCCTTCAATGAGCTGCTTTTAGAAAATGTTAACTTTGAGATTAAGTCTACGGATAAAGTAGCCATTATCGGTCCAAACGGTACCGGGAAAACGACTTTGCTCCGAGAAATTTTTAAAAACAATCATGAGTCGATCGAAATAAATGCTGATGCTAAAGTGGCTTATTTATCTCAGCTTCATGGCGAAACGCTAAGAGAATCCAATACCATAATGGATGAATTCATCAATGCCGGGTTTAACACGTATGACGAGATCAGATCGTATCTTTCAGACTATGATTTTGAAGGAGAAATCCTTGATCAAAAGATTGAATCCTTGTCCGGCGGAGAAAAAAACATGCTTCAGTTGGCCAAAGTGTCTGCCAGCAATGCAAACATACTGCTTCTTGACGAACCGACAAGCCATTTGGATATCTATACACAGATCGCACTGGAGAAAGCCATCGAAGACTATAAAGGTGCGATTTTGATGATTTCTCATGATTTCTATTCGGTCGTAAACGGCATGCATTATGTGTTAATCATTGACGATAAGAAGATTAGAAAAATGAGCATGCGAAAATTTAGACAGATGATTTATGCGAGTCACTTTAATAGAGACTATTTGGAAACGGAACAAAAGAAAAAGTCGGTTGAAATGAAAATAGAGTTGGCTTTAAAAGATAAGAATTTTGAACTTGCAAAAGGATTGGTCGATGAGCTGGGAGAGATCATTAAGCTGCTTTAAATGAGCTAGAAGTGCTGCGGCACGGCGCAGAAGGAGGATAATAGGGCTGAAATAAGGAGGCGCCTACTCGACTAGGCTAGAAATGATTGGAGAAGAGTAGGATTCAGGTATACTCTTTTATGATACGGTTCACCGTAATGTAACTGGCAGCGATGAGGTCAGGGGTTCGAGCCCCCTATTCTCCAACAACGCCTCAAACAATAACGGCAGAGATGCCGTTTTTTATTTATCTCTATTGAATCTCAAAAATTTATTTTTTTATCAAACTAACCGGAATTCTTGTATTTGAAAATTGACATATCTATATAATTAGATATAATCAAAGCTATGGAAACCATAATGATCTTTAAAGCTTTGTCTAATGATACCCGTGTGAGAATTTTGGAATGGCTAAGAAATCCAGATGAAAATTTTGGACCCCAATTGTATTTACCAACGGATGCTGATTTTAAAGGAGGGATTTGTGTAGGAAGCATTCAGGAAAAAACGGGATTGGCACAATCCGTGATTTCTAGCTATTTGATGGTCATGAAGAAAGCTGAACTTTTAGAATCAAGGCGATTTGGACAATGGACCTATTATCGGAGGAATGAAGAAACCATTCGTAAATTTGCCGATTATATCAAGAATAAAATGTAGGTAGCCACAGTTATAGGGTTACCTGCTCATTTTTAATTGAATATCTATAAATATAGATATTTAGAAATATATAAAACGTTATCTTACAAGGAGAAAAGAAACGTGAAAAGAATCAGTCCACTATTTTTTATTGCACTAGGTGTATTTGGCATTATAAATACGGAACTTGGTATAGTCGGAATTTTACCAATGGTCATGGAGAAATATAACGTTACCGCGGGACTAGCTGGAATGCTTGTTAGTTCGTTTGCACTTATTATTGCCCTTTTTGGTCCATGGATAACGCTATTGCTGTCAAGATTGAACCGTAAAACTGCATTGACCGGCATTCTGATTATTTTTGCTACCTCCAATTTAATGTCAGCTTTTTCTCCAAGTTTTTATATGCTTATGGCTCTCCGAATAATTCCAGCGTTCTTTCATCCGATTTATTTCTCCATTGCCTTTGTTCTAGCCACTGAATTATCAGTAAAGGAGGAAGCCGCGAAAGCGAGTGCAAAGGTATTTCTTGGAGTAAGCATGGGCATGGTACTTGGAATTCCACTTACCTCCTACATTGCCAATCAATTTTCACTTGGTATCTCATTTTTATTTTCTGCCCTTGTGAATGTCATTGCGTGTGTTGGAATAGGAGTAATGGTTCCAGCTATGCCGGGAAAGAAGAATACCTCTTTTGGAAGACAGCTTGCGATATTACGAAAACCCTCTTTATGGTTAAATAGCGGTGCTGCTTGCTTCATATTTGCTGCTATGTTTTCTGTATATAGTTATTTTGCAGAATATTTAGGACAGAGGGCTGACATGAGCGGGAAACTTATTAGTGTGATGCTCGTGATTTTTGGAATTAGCGGTGTGGCAGGAAATTGGTATGCTGGAAAGCTATTAAACCATCGTATGTTGAAAACAGTACTGCTTTATCCTATCGCTTTAGGAATATGCTATTTACTTCTTTATTTTGTGGAAACACCCCTTATTCTCATAAGTGGGATTATTATTGTGTGGGGAGCTGTTCATACGAGTGGACTTATTGTAAGTCAAATTTGGCTGACATCGGAAGCTCGAGATGCCCCGGAATTTGCCAACAGTTTATATGTATCTTTTTCAAACTTAGGCGTCACGATGGGTGCGGCTATAGGAGGCTGGTTTATTTCACGATTAGGAGTAGGAGAAGTCGTTTGGAGCGGTTTACTTTTTGTTGTATTGTCCCTTTTGTGTATCGTCGTAAAGATAATGTATTTTGGCTTAAATGCTAAGATCAATGTGCAATCTATGGTTAAGGAAGAAGATTGATGGAACACGTTTCTTTAGTCACACATAAAGAGGAGGGCATAATACACCAACATCCATTTAGTTCACTTGGAATTGAGCCTCTTAACGAAAGGAGTATACAGACAATTACCTGTTCGCTCCTTTGGTGAGTTGAATTTTCACACACAATTTTGTGCAGTAATGTTCCATTCTTTTAGGTTAATCACACGCTCCACTTACCATTGTTGAAAACTTGCCGTTACAGACAGCGCGGTGAACTGTATCATAAATAGTAGTAATGCAGAGAGTAGAGGTTCGTTTTAGCTCAAAGGATTTCTTCAATAATGAATAAATCAATGTGTAAGTAAGGTAAATGCCGATCCTGGCGACTGTAATTGAATTTCACTAATCACACATGCTAGCATGATTGATTCTTGCAAGCGACTTTGTCTATTGTCGCCTAAGTCAACAATCCTGAGCCAACCAAGATCTGTAAGAAGAGCACTGACCTGACTTTTGGAAGGAATATTGTTTCCGGATATAAACATAATGGGTGTGCCTTCTTTGAAAGTTGGCCGGCTCATGATTTTGTCGCTGACAGTATTGAGTGTTTTTACAACATGACATTCCGGCAACAACTTTTGGACTATTTCTCCTGCTGATGTATCGACAAGCAGTAACCGTGGTCCGTTGTCAAAATGTACGGCATTATTGACGTCAATGACCGTCTTATTTTTCAAATAGACAGGGTCGATGGTTTCAACCACATCTTTTAAACAAGACCAAGGGAGTGCGATAATAATAATTTCGCCAAACCGTGCGGCATCATTAAATGAACTAATGCCCGCTGATTCACCTGCTTCTTGCTTCCAAGAAGAGTGTTTTGGATCATGGGGATCTCGACTACTGATTAATACCCGATGACCAGTCATAGCTAACCCTTTACCTAAAGTCTTGCCTACATTCCCCGCGCCAAGGATACCTATATTCATTCTCATCCTCTCCTCTCTAGGGTAATTATAAGAATTTTAAGTTTGGGAAACAATTAGGCACTTTTTGGTATCCAAGCGTTTGATTGCGTTATTATGTATAATATAAAATAACGAGGTGATAGAATGCCTGTCCAGCTTAATGACTGCCCGGTAGAAATTGTATTATCTATGTTAAGCGGCAGATGGAAAATCCCTATATATCGGTTCTTGCATAAAAATAACAAGCCAATACGTTATAGCGAATTGCTGCGGCATCTCCCGTCTATTTCAAAAAAAATACTAACAGAGCAGCTTCGCGAGCTTGAACATGACGGAATTATTGAAAGAAAATCATATCCGGAGCCACGACCAAGAGTAGAATATATGTTGAGTTCGTCAGGACGATCAATGATTGTATTTCTTGATATGATAAGCGAGTGGGGGGAAAGGTACATCCTTCCGGAAAAGAGGGGGATGCAGCAAAATTCAGATGTTATACCATAACTTCGCGGAGAACCGTATTTTAAATAGTGGTAAAGGCGGTTTCCAATGAAATCTATAGGGTGTATATCTTAAAAGCGCAGGTTGCTTCAATGCGTACTTGATTTAGAGGCTAAAATCGCGATACGGAGGCTTTCTGATACTGATATCAAAGACATTGAGAATGCCATCCGAGAATTCAATCTAGAACCATTTATTGTAAGATAAGAGGCGGAACAACCAATTCCTGAGTTCTTAACGGTTCGTGATGTGAGTCTGATAACCGGACTTGCACCACAGGTTGTTCGTTGCCGGTGAGAATACGACATGGAACGTTTACCCAACTCAATTCTTGACTCACCCTAACTGTCAGAAGTTTCTGAAAGAGAAAGACAAGGGGTTCGAACATTCTAAGCAAGTTGCTAACCTTGCGCTGGAACTCTTGGAACTTGAACCACCAGATGAAGCAAATAACGCTGTTAAGTAGGGGGAGATTGAGTTTAGATGTCAGAGCCAATCGTCTATATGCCGGACACGAATATGTTTCGCGATTTTGTTAACAGCAATGCCAATCAAGCAGATTTAAAACGTTAACAAATAACCCAATCAGCTTTCAATGCTTTAATTCCCACGTCAAAAAAGGATTTGCACTTCGAAATAATTACAATACAAATCGTTAAGCACATTCATATGTTAATCTTCAAGCTTACTAATCTCCCGTTCATACTCCAACATAAACTCAGATACAGGAATGTGTAAAGCTTTTGTCAATGCAAGAATAGTCAGAAACGTAGCAGACTTCTCTCCATTTTCTAATTCGGAAATGAAAGACCTGTCCACTCGACTATAAAGGGATAGCTGATCTTGTGTATATTTATTATCTTTCCGAATACGATTAAGAACCTTTCCAAAAGCAATCAACTCTGTACGTTTTTCCAAAAAAACAACCCCTACCCTGTACATTTAGCTAAATGGTAGAGGTTTACTATTGGAATTTCTGTAGGCTATTGCCTACGAAAGTGAAATTGTGTTAGTATTACAGGTAAAAAATTTACGCAAAGGAGGCTCTACCCGTGCGCCCATCCTTCCTGAAATCAATCAACCCGGATGTTATTGTGGAGATGCTAGAGATGGCTTGCCGCCTGGAGAAGTGGGACAAGGTGATCGAGACGGCAGAGATTTTGCATGAATGCGTGCAGTGCTTGTACCAAGAGCAGCAGTATCGGAAGGCTAAGTCCTTGCCGCTGCTGACATTCGAGCTTGAGCATCCAATGGTCTATTACTACGGGTTCAGTCATCTGATGCGGGGAATGGCTTGCCAGGAGAAGGGGCTGTATGCAGAATCGCGGGCGTACATTGATAAGTATGCCGAGCTGGGATGGCTGGAGGATCTGGGTGAGGATGGGCTTGAGGTTGTAGAGGAGTTCCGATTCCTGGCTGAGGCGAACGGGTATGCGCTGGAGCTGCTGTCTGGCCGTGTGGAGGTATTGGCTGCCTATACCGACTTTTTGAGGGAGAATGCCGAAGAAGTGCTGCCTGGGCTCGATACAATTCTGCGGACCGCGCTGCGGCATGGACTGAACGTGGATGAGCTGCTGGAGACGTTTGCGGAGCAGATGGCTGACAGTTGTTTTACAAGAAGTCTGGCGCTCTTCGAATTGCTGCGGGATTGGGCGGCGGCAGAGCAGGTGCTGGAGGTTCAGGGGATAATTAAGGAACGGTGATCCAAAGCGGTTCGCCGTTCCATTTATGATAATGATGTGCTCACTGGTGTGTAAACATGCTTCTAAGAGCTTATTTGTGCCTTGGTAGCACAGTGATAGGCAGATGGATTTTAATGTTAATCTGTGAAATGTACATGTGTGGATCCACGCCTTGAAATTTGTGAGAATAAAATAGTCATGTCTATGGGAGACAAATCAAAATCCCGCTGAATCCAAAATTGTATAGTCCCGACATAGGCTGAAGCCAAGTAGGCAAATAAGTATTCCTGTTTCACAGGAATGTGGAGAGAAGAGTCATGCTGCTGCTTAGCTTTGAATGCTTGAACAAATTGCCGGTTTATCAATTCAGTCATTTGGAGTGAAAGGGTAGAATCCCCACGCGGTCCCATAAAAACCTTAAAGAAACGTTTTTGTTCTAGGACATATTCAAATGGACGGATATAACCGGAAGGCGGATTGCTAAAGGGCTCTTGGCCTCCGGGAGTATGGCTAAGTTTCTTTATGAGTCCATGAAACTGCTCCAGTAGCTCATTTTTGAATTGTTCATAAAAATCATGGATGTCCTCATAATGCAAATAAAAAGTACCTCTATTTAATCCGGCTTTCTCTGTCAGTTCTCTTACGGTGATGCTCTCAAGGGGCTTTTCTGATGCCAAATCGAGTAGGACTTCTCTTAAAAGGGTCCGGGTTCTCAGAATACGCCGATCAACTTTGTCATTCATAGTATCTTCTCCCTGAAAAAAAGTGCTCGTTACTGATCATTCGGTAACCTCTGGTTGATTAATGAACACAATTCATAATGGTGACCATCGAATTTTTGGGTGCTTACATTATAATCAACGAGAATTAGTTAATCAACACGACGTTCACTAAAGAGGAGAAAAGGTATGAATAAAAAATACGAGGTCCCTGATGCTTCATTGGAGGAACGGAAGCAGTTCTCTGCGAAGAGATCATTTATTTTGGCGATTATGGCAATTATCCCTGGAATGATGATGGTAATGGTGGACAGCACTGCTATGAATGTGGCTATCCCCAGTTTATCCAAAGATTTTGGAGTTTCTTTTGACACTTTGCAGTGGGTAATTACAGGATATATGCTAGCTATGTCTGTAACAATTCCGCTTGCGGGATGGTTCTCAGACAGATTCGGTGCAGCCAAAGCTTATATCATAACCGTCATATTATTTGTGTTCGGCTCATTATTATGTGCGATGGCTCAAAATGCCGATCAATTAATAGGTTTTAGAGTTGTTCAGGGTTTAGGTGGTGGAATGGTCCAGCCCATAGGTATGGCAATGGTTTTTCGTCTCGCGCCTGCAGACAAAAAAGGACAAGTCATGGGGATGCTCGGCATTCCTATGCTGTTGGCACCAGCCTCTGGCCCCATCTTATCGGGCTGGTTACTAGAATCTATTAGCTGGCACTGGATCTTTCTAATTAACCTACCCTTGGGAGTCATTACGGTATTTTTAGGATTGCGTTATTTGCATAAATCTAGTTTGCTGAAATCTCCATCCAATTCCTTGGATAAAAAGTCATTGGATCTACTTGGCTTCATTTTGGCTCCGGTTGCTTTTGTCCTAATTGCATTAAGTATTAACGTAAGCACGGATTCTTGGATTGCATGGTCAATGGTGATTACCGGTGTTATGTTACTGATTTGGTTATGGGTCCATGAGACTCGGCATCCGTATCCCATTTTGGAATTGAAAGCTTTTCGGACAGCCGGTTTTAGAAGAGGGATGTTTGTGAGCTGGATACAATACATGGCGCTTAATGGGTCAATCGTGTTTATTCCACAGTATTTACAGAATTTCAAGGACTATAGCCCGTTTCAGGCAGGACTGGTAATGAGCATGCTGGCAATTACTTCTGGACTTTTAATGCCTGTTGGGGGCAAGCTTTTTGATCGTATCGGTATTCGTCCTCTAGCGGGTGCTGGTCTTGGAATTATTGCTATAGCTTTGATGCTCCTTTCACAAATGAACACGAATGCAGATGGAGTGCTAATTGCGGGGTTAGTAGGACTACTTGGAATTGGAATGGGACTGTGTATGATGTCACTTAATACTTATATTCTACAGTCGGCACCCAAAGAGTCGATTAGTCGGGCTACACCATTGATTTCGGCAAGTTCCGATCTAATTATTCCTCTTTCGATTGCTGGACTAAGTAATTTTTTGACCATGCGAGTCGCCGCGAGGGAGGCGGTATCAGGCACTGGTACATTTGCAGCAGAGATGGCTGCATACTCAGACACATTCATGCTCGCAGCATGCATTGCTTTATTCGGAGCGCTATTCAGCCTATTGCTCAAGACAACACGGCATAAATAATCACTGTTTAAGGAACACAGAGAGAGTTTTTGTTCCCAACGATGTGTCGAGACTATAGATACGTGAAAAAAGTTTATATAAATACTACCATCGAACTTATAATAAGATTGAGAAAATCAATAGATTGAGTGTGAAAACAGGGAGGAAGATTGGTCGAAAAGGCCTTACATTACAATAAACACTTGATGGCTCTGCTTAAAGCAGTGTTCGAAGGTCTTGATTCGATCAATTCAATCCCATTTCGCTTACAGGTATCTGCTATCCAATCTCCATACGAAGTACTTATTTCAGCTCTATAATCCGGGTTATCGAAAGATAATGTGTATTCGGGATCAATAAAATCACCTTCAATAATGAATTACAGGAAAATTCTCCTTTGCTGTAACTGTTTTTACGGATAGGTGAACATCATCTACTTCCAAGACATTCACACCATAAAATCGAGCAATTTCATAAGCACTATTTGATTTACCTATTCCCGATGCTCCACCAATAAATAAAACTGTCCAGTTTCTATTATTATGCATTTTGCCAACCTTCCAACCTCATTTATATTTTCATCCGAATAATGTTAAACAGCAAAAGAGCCGTCCAGGTTAGCCCTGTGGCGGCTCTTTGATATAATAATTCCCTTGTGGTTACTTGATGGAGGATACCCACAGTATTCAACAATGACACAGACTAAAGAAGTTTCAAAATGCTCGACTGACGGACCCTCATACTCGCAAACTAGTCTATAAAATGTTCAACTTGAGAACCCTTGAATCTCCATGGCCATCCGAACAGTGAGTTGGCCATCCTTCCAGTTAGAATATACAGAACCGAAATCTGTTGTGTCAGTCTTTTTGAGCCTACCAAACTGGCTTTTAAAGATGTAGAACTTTTGACTATCCAGTAATGAGTTTTTATAGTATTTTACTTTTTTATTGATTAATCTCTTTTTAAGGATTAATATGGTAATAATATTCCACAATATGGAGGATGGAGTATTAATTATTAAATCTATAATTTGGAGGCGAATTTAATTGAAGAAGGTATTTTTGAAGCTTGTCACCATTCTTACTATGCTGTCTTTAGTTGCACTGCCTTTAGGAAAAGTTGCCACTGCCGCTGAGAACCTCAATGATTTAGCCTCAACGATTCCATCAACGGGGGTTATTGAAGAGAGTGGGGTTTTTGAGGCTGACGGAGTAAAAATTACCTACGATGTGGACATAAAAGGCGATGTCATTTCCTATAATCTTTTTAATAATGGCGTTGAACAGACAATAACTTATAATCAATCCAAAAAAGAGTTATATGTGGATGGAAAATTAACTGATATCTCATCATTGCTTGGATCTACAGATAACTTGGTACAGTCTACTCCAAGTTTTACAACTCAGGCAGCAACAGATATCCCACCCGATGTGGGTAGAACTGCAATTGGACCAAATGGAGAAACAGGGCAATTAACTAAGTATACAGAATCAAATTCAAGCTATACAAAAATTACAATGTCTGCAGTTGCGGCTGCATTATCTACTCTTGTGAAGGCACCATACAGTGCTGTATTGGCTGCATTAAGTGTTATAATTGGGGCCTATCCAAGCGCTACAGTTTATTATCGAGAGCAGCTTTATTTCACTAGTAATCCATCGAATTATTGGTTTGAGATATTTAAAACATATTCAGATCCAGAATATAAACATCAGATCAGTAGAGATGTTTATTACGTAATGATTTGGTAATCTCAACAAATTTAATAGCCCCCGCGATTGCGAGGGCTATTTTCATGTTTCAAATTTACTTTTCTAAAATCATTTCCTTCTTTTTAAATATATTCTTAGAACATCTGTTGCAAGAGTTAAAAACATAAAAATCCAAACCCACTGAAGAATGTTATTATTTTGATTCTTGTTGGCGTTAATGAGAAGCCAAACTACTATTACTATTGTAATTCCAGCAAAAATTAACCTCAATGTACGTAATAAGCGCAGTAGAGTCACCCCCTATGGAACTAATTCCCTAAACACTCATTTTTTTCATTATATCATACTGCATAATATATATACCTGAATTTCGAAAGTAATCTTCTATAAAAAAACAAAAAGGGCTAAAACCACCAAATAATATGGGGATAGATGAAATTTCGTGTGGTTTAACATGGAAATTCAAAGCCCAAGTATCTTGGGGTAGGGGAAACTTTGCCTTTTACGCCGTATTGTTCATTTTCTGACTGGATGATATCCCTTTTTTGTTATCTCTAGTACGTAGTTGGCTCGTGCAATTCTTGTAACTATAGGCTTTCGAAATTCAGGATTAATGTTTTTCGCGAATGTAAAACTGTATATTCTACTATCAGGAGACGTTGATAGAAGCGGATACTTACACATGGGGTATCCGCTTTATTTTACCTATGTAGACTAAGGCCTTACATTACAATAAACACTTGATGGCTCTGCTTAAAGCAGTGTTCCAAGGTCTTGATTCGATCAATTCAATCCCATTTCGCTTACAGGTATCTGCTATCCAATCTCCATACGAAGTACTTATTTCAGCTCTATAATCCGGGTTATCGAAAGATAATGTGTATTCGGGATCAATAAAATCACCTTCAATAATGAATTACAGGAAAATTCTCCTTTGCTGTAACTGTTTTTACGGATAGGTGAACATCATCTACTTCCAAGACATTCACACCATAAAATCGGGCAATTTCATAAGCACTATTTGATTTACCTATTCCCGATGCTCCACCAATAAATAAAACTGTCCAGTTTCTATTATTATGCATTTTGCCAACCTTCCAACCTCACTTATATTTTCATCCGAATAATGTTATGTAGTTCGGCATTATTCTACTATTCCCTTTTTTCCTACATTGGGCTGCAGTAACCTGAGCATTTGGGAACCTTTATAGGCATTCACCCAAGCGCTCTCTCCGCGAATGCATATGATGATTATGCCTACTCATGAAAGGAGAGATCACATATGGGGTTTTTTCCAACGCCGGGACCCGGCCAAGGATTTCCAGGATTTCCGGGTGGACCTGGCGTGCCGCAAGGCGGATTTCCCGGAGCTCCGGGGTTTCCGGGAGCTGCACCGGGAGGTGTGCAAGCGCCGACGGCTCCTCCACCGCAATTCATACCGCAAATGACGGCCACCGCATTTGCCATCGACCCCGGCGCCATCAGACGCTGCCTGTTTCGCAACACATACATTTGGCTGAACAACGGTGAGCAATTCTGGTTTTTCCCGGTATTCGTCGGGCGTGATTCCATTGCAGGATTCAGATGGTTCGGGTTTTTCTGGTCGTACTTCGGCATTGATCTGAATCAGATTCGCTCGTTCACATGCTTCTAAGAGAGACAGCGAAAGAGAGCAGCCTGCAGGCTGTTCTCTTTGTTGTGCGACTCAATGGCCGGTCATTGACTTCACGATGAATTCACGCACCAAATCTAACGGTTTGACTGTATTATCCAAAGTACCAGTAAACACTGCTACCGTTTCAGGTGCCGAAATGGGCCATGTATTTTTGTTTTTCGTTTTCTATAAATCCCCTTCACTCCAGTTGTCTTCCTAAATGCACAGCCTCAAACCCTGCCCGTCGTTATATCCGTTGTTATATCCGTTGTTATAAGAAATAAAGTATCATCAAATTTATTTATTTTCCATGCAGATGAGGAGTAGAGTGCAACCAATCCCACGAATTTTCTACTATATAGATAAGAGTTGTTAAAAGGAGAATACAGATGGAAGACCAAGGAATTGTCTACCTATACGTAGAGCGTTCACAGCAGGCCATTGTAGAGACCAAAAATAAATACGGAGCATACTGCAGAGGGATTGCAAGAAACATAATTTCCGATATTTCAGATATTGAAGAGTGTGAGAATGATACGTATTTAGCAGCATGGAATGCAATTCCGCCTAATATACCTAGAAAGCTATCTGTATTTTTAGGGAGGATCACTCGTAATATAGCGCTTGATAAATATGGTTATAATACAGCCCAGAAACGTAATCGCCAGTTTGAAGTCATTTTAACTGAATTAGAGGGATGTATAGCTTCACCGGATACGGTAGAAACAGAGTATGAAGCAGGTGAAATAGCAAACGTAATCAATGAATTTCTATATGGCATAAAGAGTCAAGAGAGAAATGTATTTATTAGAAGGTACTGGTACTCAGACTCAATTGAAGAGCTTTCTATGAGATTTAATATGAGCAGCAGTAAAGTGAAGTCCACCTTATTTAGGACAAGAAAAAGACTTAAAGCTTATCTGGATAAAGCGGGGGTTAATCTATGAAAAAAGAAGAGTTATATAAGGAAATAGGATTAATTGATGAGAATCTGATTGAAGCGGCCGGGCATAGCGGTGCGGAGAAAATCAAAAAAAATATGTCTAAAAAATGGGTTGCTCTGGTTGCATGTCTTATCCTGTATAGTTCAACTGCGTCGGCGTTATTAGCGACAGAATATTATAAAAATCAAAATTCAGAGCCGTATATACGCTATTTAACAACTGAGGACATGGAGCTGGTGCCTCCTACTCAATTCGATGCGGAAAAATTTCTGCAGGCCTTAAAAAGTGATAACGATGAATATGTATATATTGCTATTAATAGGCTGGTGGAATGCTTTAATGATCAAAAGCTGAGCGAAAAAGCATTAAAAGAGCTTCGGCCATTTCTGGTAAATGATAATAAAAAAATCGCTGACGCGGCTGCTTTTGCCGTAGATATTCTGTCCAAAAGTTATCGGAGTCCTTATGTTTTTAAGCTAGCAGACAAAAGCATCGTCTTTACGTTATTTAACAATTACTCGGACTATGGAAGCCAGAATGTCCTGTGGAGGATAAAGGATGATGTGCTTGAATCGTATTTTAGTTTCTCTGCACCATCTATGTACATTAAAGAAATTATTCCTTCACCAGATCAGAAGCTCATCGCGGTCGTAACATGTTCTAACAAGAGCGAATTCGTTCAAATCATGAATGTTGAAGAGGGGAGATTAAGTCCAGAGCTAGTAGAATCAGCAAGAGTCAAGTATGGTTCACCAAAAGGATTAGACACATGGATTCGCATAGATCATGAGAATTATAGCTATGCTAATCATATCGTGTGGAAAAACAATGACACCCTGGAATTTGAGGGTTCCCTTGCCTACCAGGATACTGAGATTATAGAAAATGTTAATGTAAGGTATCAGTTTAGTAAAAAGCTAATAGAGGTGAAGGGACTTCAATCCGCATCGGGTGAAAAAAATAACAACGATTTTCCGTAAAAAGTCTTTTACAAAACTAACGTATGATGTAAGATATATTTTAACCTTCTTTAATGCGGTGAACCGCAAAATCAGATGGAGAAAGGGCTGAAGCACATGAGCATTACAGAGAACGTGACACCGGCGCAAGAGACCTTAAACCCCTTTGAGATTGTGCAAAAACAGATTGATAAAGCGGCTGCCTATTTGCAGCTTCCGCAGCATGTTACCGATATTCTGAAGAAGCCGAAACGTGTGCTGACCGTCAACTTCCCTGTCAAGATGGACGACGGCAGCGTGATTGTGTTCGAAGGTTACCGATCCCAGCATAACGATGCGGTCGGTCCGGGAAAAGGAGGCATTCGTTTCCACCCCGACGTTACGCTGGATGAGGTCAAAGCATTGTCGATGTGGATGTCCTTCAAATGCGGCGTTGTCGGTCTGCCTTACGGCGGCGGCAAGGGCGGGGTTATCTGTGACCCGCACAAGCTGAGCAAAGGCGAGCTGGAACGCGTCAGCCGCGGGTTTATGGAGGCTATCGCCGATTTCATCGGTCCGGGTAAAGATATTCCAGCACCGGATGTCTACACGACACCGGAGATTATGGGCTGGATGATGGATACATACAGCCGCCTGAAGGGCGTCAACACGCCGGGCGTTATCACAGGCAAACCGCTCATCCTCGGCGGCTCCAAAGGCCGGAATGAAGCAACAGCGCAAGGCTGCGTGTACACAGTGCTTGCTGCGCTCAAGGAGCTGGACGTATCTCCGGAAGGTGCAACGGTTGCGGTGCAGGGCTTCGGCAACGCCGGACGGATTGCGGCTAAACTGCTGGCCGAACAAGGCTGTAAGGTTGTCGCGGTCAGCGATTCGAGGGGCGGATTGTATCAGGCGGAAGGTCTTGACTTGCCGAGAGTTTTTGCGCTTAAAGACCATGCCAAGCTGGCCGACTACGGCGAGTCTTACGTGATTACGAACGAAGAACTGCTGGAGCTGGATGTCGATATCCTTGTCCCCGCAGCACTTGAGAATGTGATTACCGGCGCCAATGCGGCAGGCGTCAAGGCCCGGATCATCGCCGAAGCAGCCAACGGCCCGACCACTCCCGAGGCGGACAAAATTTTGCAGGAAAATGGCGTGCTCGTCATTCCCGATATTCTGGCTAATGCCGGCGGTGTCACCGTATCGTATTTCGAATGGGTGCAAAATCTGGCGAACTTCTACTGGACGGAAGAAGAGGTGCTGGAGCGTCTGTCGCAGCGGATGTACGCTTCCTACGATGCGGTCCGCGCCTTAGCCCGTGAGCATGGCACCAATCTGCGCACCGCCGCTTTCATGATCTCCATTAAACGGATCAGCGAAGCGATGAGTGCCCGGGGCTGGATCTGATCCGGCATATTATGAAATGGAGGACACAATAACCATGACCCAACCTATTTCCATCGGCATCGTCGGCTACGGCAATCTCGGACGTGGCGTCGAGGCGGCCATCCGGCAAAATCCTGATCTTCGGCTGGAAGCGATTTTTACGCGCCGCGAACCCCACACGATAGAGGCGGGCACACAGATGGTGTCCATTAACGATATTGAGGCTTACCGGGGGAAAATTGATGTGCTGATTCTATGCGGCGGCTCCGCAACCGATCTGCCGGAGCAAGGCCCGGCTCTGGCGAAGCTGTTCCATACAGTCGACAGCTTCGATACCCACGCGCGAATCCCGGAGTATTATGCGGAAGTGGATGCCAATTCCAAGGCGGCGGGGACGGTCAGCGTCATTTCTACCGGCTGGGACCCGGGACTGTTCTCGCTGAACCGTCTGCTGGCAGAAGCTGTGCTGCCGGAAGGCAACGAGTTCACCTTCTGGGGCAAAGGCGTGAGCCAGGGCCATTCCGACGCGATCCGCCGTGTTCCCGGCGTCAAGAACGGCATCCAGTACACCATTCCGCGTGAAGAAGCGGTGGCGCGCGTACGCAGCGGGGAGAACCCGGTACTGGCTACCCGCGACAAGCATCTGCGCGAGTGTTATGTAGTGGCTGAGGAAGGCGCAGACCGTGAGGCGATTGCCGAGACGATCCGCAGCATGCCGAATTATTTTGCCGATTACGAGACGGTGGTTCATTTCGTGAGCGAAGAGACGCTGGCTGCAGAGCATGGCGCAATGCCGCACGGCGGCCATGTTATCCGAAGCGGGCGGACTGGAGCGGGGAATACCCAGATTGTTGAGTTCAGTCTGAAGCTGGACAGCAATCCCGAATTTACCGCCAGCGTGCTGGTTGCCTATGCCCGCGCGGCCTACCGTCTGGCCCAAAAGGGAGAGTCCGGCGCACACACTGTCTTTGATATCCCGTTCGGCCTGCTCTCGCCGAAATCGCCGGAGCAGCTTCGCAAGGAACTGCTGTAGCGTTAGTGGAGAGCCTGGTGAAAGAAAGAAGTCCGTGGAGGAAAAATGGCAGAATCAGTAGGAAGTGCATGAACTAAAAAGAGGAAGCTTAGGCTAGGTGTAGCTTGAGCTTCTTCTTTTTTTTCCACAAATCAAGAAAAATATTGCCGATTGTATGAGTGAGGACATCAGGTTTCCTTATCGTTTTTCAGCATGCGGTCAATGATATCATCCAGGCGATTTTGTGCGGACAGATGGCATTATCGCTATGAATCATTATATGTTCCAATTGGACCTTGACTGGGGTTACCCGGTAGATTTGTTTGAAAATATCATCCCCCTGACCAGACGCTGGTTGACCGGCAATGGTGGATATTTTTGCAAAAAAGATAAGGATGCTCTACAATCACGATGAGCAGTATCACAAGTAATGGCAAGTTTTTTGGGTTGGGAACGGGCGAGATTGCTTGGGGTGCATCGAATTCTAACCCAAAGAGAACAGTACACCTAAGCGTATGCTTCCGAAGCTAGTTTTGCACGAAGTAAATCGAAGAAGTATATGATAACAAAACTCTGAGGAGTGGTGTATATGGCGCGTGTTTTATTTATTAATGGCGGATCAGAGGGACATATCAATCCAACGATTGGAGTTGTGCAAGAGCTTATTTCGCGTGGAGTAGAGGTGGTGTACTTTTGTATAGAGGCTTTTCGGGAACGTTTGGAGAAGACCGGGGCTTCGGTACGAACATTTGACGATCAAAAATTTATAAAAGCCTTTATCTCAGGCGGAAGAGACTATTTACTCGAGAGAATCAACGGTCTTTTGCTTACGGCAGATATCTTCATACCAAGCGTTCTTGAACAGATCGAAGGAGAGCATTTCGATTACATCATCCATGATTCCATGTTTGGTTGCGGACATATGCTTGCTCAAATTCTTAAGCTTCCTGCAGTCAGCTCTTGCACTTCTTTTGCACAGACAAAAGATTCATTCGATAAAATGCTGGAACCATTCTTCACAGAAGTCTCTACAGAAATAGCTAAACCTATAAACGATAAATTTCAAAACCTGACGGCAATGATAAAGGACAAATACGAAGTGGAGATCCATTCTCCTTATGAAGTGTTCTGTAATCCTGCACCGCTTACAATCGTTTATACAACAAGGGAGTTTCAACCGGAGGGGGAAGCATTCGACCAAACTTATAAATTTGTAGGTCCATCTATCTCTTGGAGATGCACTCGAGAAAACTTCTACTTTCCTGCAATCAAGGAGAAAAACCTCATTTACATTTCATTGGGTACGGTCTTTAACCAAGCCATTGATTTTTATAAGCTTTGTTTTGAGGCATTTAAGAACACGGATCATTTTATTGTCATGGCAATTGGGAATAAAGTTCAAATTTCAGATTTAGGGAAAATTCCTAAAAACTTCATCGTACAGAATTACGTTCCACAAACGGATGTCTTACAATACGCAAAATTATTTATTACCCATGGCGGAATGAACAGTACCCATGAAGGTCTCTATTACGGTGTTCCGCTAATTGTAATCCCACAAAGCGCCGATCAGCCGATCATTGCCGGGCAAGTTGTCAATATCGGAACAGGCATTCAATTACAAATGCAAAGCTTGACCGCAAATCAACTGCGGGAATCAGCAGATCATGTGATAAGCCGCTCATCTTTTAAGAAAGCTGTTGCCAATATTAGCGAATCCTTTCGAAAAACGGGCGGGTATCATCAAGCCGTTGACGAGATTTTTCAATTCAAAAATACCAATTAAGGTATGGTGAGGCCAAAATCCACGTGAACCCGTTTGTTCATCTTCAACCTCCCGAGTATTCATTGCGTTCAGCCTGACGTGCAGATTATCCCACCCCATCAGTTTCCAGCAAGGAGTAGAAATTATCACGGTCTTCGTTATCAAATTTGCCAAGCGACCGTACCTTGATAAATTCATGTCCTCCATACATGCTTATTTCCTCACCGTACCTATTGTAGAGCGCGATCATATTGCCATCCCCATTCAACTCCATGTACCCGTAACAGTTTGCTTCGGGCGTTTCACCGTTCAAGAGCGTAAATCTGATTTTGATCACTTTGTGCATGCAGATCCTCCTTCTCTGACTTTCGTATTGGCGTTGAATTTATACAGCATCCACCACAAAATGTCAACAAAATTGTGAAAGTGAACAGTTTTGGAAAAAATCCGATAGAAGTTAGGGTGACACCAATTCGAGTTCCTTATAAGGAGAGAGTATATGTCCAGTAAATTAGTGAAAAATATCATCGTGTTTTGGCGGGTGATTTGAAGAAGCTGGAATCATTATATCCTATGGAATCAAAGAATAAGATTAGAAGCTTGCAAGGAATTGAACTTGCCGTTAACATGCAGAGCTTATTTCTGCCCGGTCAAAATATTAAGAATATTACACCGCTCAGCAAGCTGAAAAAACTGACGTTTTTAGCTGTTGACGGGAATCAGATTACAGACCTTACTCCCCTTTCCGGGTTAAGCAATTTGAAAAATCTGGTTGTTGACAGCAACAAGATAACAAGCCTGGCGCCGCTGGAACATTTACATAAGCTGACCGATCTTCTTGCCAGCAATAATCAGGTGGCTGATCTGCGTCCCATTCAGAAATTAAAGTTAAAATGGCTCTTGCTGAGCGGAAATAAAATTCAGGATTTGACGCCATTAAAAAATCATCCAACCTTGGAAAATTTATATTTGGACGATAACCTCATCTGGGATATTAAAGTGCTCACGACGATACCAAATCTGAAGGAAGTATCTTTGGCAAACAACCCGCTGAATGAGCAGGCAAAGCAGATTGTCGAGGAACTAGAGAATAACGGTATCACTGTGAACTTGGAAAATAGTTCTAATGAGAACAACTGATACGCAGATTATAAAAATGGCCATTGAGAGGCGGCGGAATTTACAGGAATAGCAGAATTAATGAAATATATAGCTGCTTGCTCAGCTTCCAGTACTTGATTGTCCGCTAAAAGTTATGTAGTATACATATTAGAGCATTGGTTTAAATGTTTAAACATTTAATCCCACGGGAAAGGTGAATACAACTATGGGCAAGCAGGCGCTGGAGATTTTCCGGGAGAGCCTCCCGATTCTTCAAACCTTAAGCGAAGTGCACCGTCAGGATATTCTGCTGTTGCTTTCCGAGAACGGCAAGATGACGGTAAATGAAATCACGGATGGGTTGTCATTGTCACGGCCGGCCGTCTCACATCATCTGAAGCTGCTCAAAAACGCGGGTGTCGTCAAAGTCGAACAATCGGGCACTCAGCGGTACTATTACTTAACCATGGAGGAATCCATACAATTGTTAAAAAAACTGCTGGTCGCGCTGGAGCGGGATTGTCTCTAGGCCGATCTCGTTACACGGGGTGAATATTATGAATCATTGGACATCGGAGCAGGTCGATCAAATTCTGCAGGAGCACCGGAAGAAATTCCACAGCGGTTATACGCGAAGTGTGGATTTCCGTCTGGACCAGCTTCAAAAGCTGGCGGATGCGATCAAACGAAATGAGCAAAGTCTTTTGGCGGCACTTTATCAGGATTTGCGTAAAAATGAATTTGAAGCCTACGCGACTGAGATTGGTTATACGCTGGACAGTATCCGGTACATGAGAAAACACTTGAAACGATGGGCGGAACCCAAAAAGGTACGAACACCCTTCTATCATGTTTCATCGCGAAGCTACATTTATAAAGAGCCTTATGGCACCGTTCTGATTGTTGGACCGTTTAATTATCCGTTTCAATTGCTGATTGAGCCGCTTATCGGTGCGATTGCTGCGGGAAATAGTGTTGTGCTGAAGCCTTCGGAGAATACGCCTACTGTTGCTGCTGCGGTCAAGAAGCTGATTCAGGAGACCTTCGACGAGAACTACATCCGTGTAATTGAAGGCGAGAAGGAAACAACCTCGGCCCTGATTCACGCTCCTTTTGACTATATTTTTTTTACAGGCAGTGTACCTGTCGGCAAAATTGTCATGGAAGCTGCGGCAAAAAACCTCGTCCCCGTCACGCTTGAGCTTGGAGGCAAAAGCCCTGCCATTGTAGACAAGACAGCAAATATTGCTATGGCCGCCAAACGGATTATTTGGGGGAAAATGATGAACACCGGCCAGACGTGCATTGCCCCGGATTATGTGCTTGCCCACGAGGATATTAAAGAGGAATTGATTGCTTCCATGAAAGAGGTCCTTGCAAGCTTCTACGGGCCGGATGCCAGACACAGCAGCGATTATGGACGAATTGTCAATGAACGCCAATTTGACCGGTTAGCCTCTATACTGGATAAGGATCAGGCGAATGTGCTGTATGGCGGCAAGACCCTTAGGGAGGAGCTATATATCGAGCCAACCCTTCTTGCTTCGGCTTCCTGGTCGGATGCGGCTATGCTGGATGAAATTTTCGGCCCAATTTTACCGGTTATGGGCTTCAAGCAATTAGAGGATGCAATTCAGACGGTTAACAGCCGTCCCAAGCCGCTCGCTTTGTATTTATTTACCGAACAATCCCAAGTTGAACATGAAGTCCTTACCCGTGTATCCTTCGGCGGCGGCTGCGTGAATGACACCATTTCCCATGTAGCCAATCACCATCTGCCGTTCGGGGGTGTGGGCAATGCCGGAATCGGGGCCTATCACGGGAAATACAGCTTTGACCTGTTCTCCCATGCCAAAAGCGTGATGACCAAAGGCACAAGGCTGGATGTGAAGCTCCTGTTCCCGCCTTACGGCGACAAGGTAAAGTGGATTAGAAAAGTTCTGCGCTAATGGTGGACAGCTTACTTAAGGGCAGCTTGTGAAGCTGCTCTTTTGTTTTAATAAAAAAATTAGATAAATCTTAAAATTTATATCCAATAGTGATACACTAGGATCAGGATTGATCCAAAACAGGTGTGTGACTAGGTCGCGCGCTGGCTTGCTGTGGCGCCTAAGCAGGAGCGCCTGCATCCTTCCTGCAAATCCGTAGGGTAGAAGGACGGTAAATAATGAGCAACCAACAAACAAAAACAGACGTTATTTTAATTGGTGCTGGAATCATGAGTGCAACGCTCGGTTCTCTGCTGAAGGAATTAGTGCCTGAATGGGAAATAACCGTGTTTGAACGGCGCGCGGGCGCAGGGGAGGAAAGCTCCAACGAATGGAACAATGCGGGAACGGGGCATTCTTCATTATGCGAGCTTAACTACACCACTGAGGGGCCGGATGGATCTATCGACATTAGCAAGGCTATAAAAGTGAATGAGGAGTATCAGTTCTCCAAGCAATTCTGGTCTTATCTGGTGAACAGCAAACGAATACAAGATCCGCAGGAATTTATTGTACCTGTACCGCATATGAGCTTTGTGCAGGGGCAAAAAGACGTAATGTTTTTACAAAAAAGATTTGAAGCGCTTTCAAAAAATCCGCTGTTTCAAGGCATGGAATTCTCCGATGATCCCGGGCAACTGAAAAAGTGGATTCCGCTGATGATGAAGAACCGGACACTCACCCAGCCGATAGCGGCAACAAAAATCGAATCGGGAACGGATGTTAATTTTGGCGCGTTAACACGCATATTGTTCGACCACTTAAAGAGCAACAATGCCCATATCCGGTTCAAGCATCAGGTTGAGGACCTTAAACGCACTAAGGACGGCTCGTGGGAGCTGCAGGTGCGAAATGTCGATAGCGGATCTGTTGAACGCCATACGGCCAGATTCGTCTTCATCGGAGGCGGGGGAGGAAGCCTGCATTTGCTGCAGAAATCCGGTATTCCGGAGGGTAGAGGGATTGGCGGGTTTCCGGTAAGCGGACTGTTCATGGTGTGTCAGAAGCCGGATATCGTGGCCCAGCATCATGCCAAAGTATACGGTAAAGCTGCGGTTGGCGCGCCTCCCATGTCTGTTCCGCATCTGGACACCAGAGTTATCGACAAGAAAGAATCGCTGTTCTTTGGACCGTTTGCCGGCTTCTCGCCTAAGTTTCTGAAGTTCGGCTCCATGTTTGATTTGATAACCTCCGTTAAGCCGGATAATCTCGTCACGATGCTCGCGGCAGGCGCAAAGAATTTTCAACTGACCAAATATTTGATCGGGCAAGTCATGTTGTCGAAGGAGCAACGCATGGAAGCTTTGCGGGATTTTGTCCCGGATGCCAAAAGTGAGGACTGGGAGCTGGTGGTGGCGGGCCAGCGTGTGCAGATTATTAAAGATACGGCTGCCGGCAAAGGTACCCTTCAGTTCGGCACGGAGGTGATCAGCAGCGCCGATGGCTCGATAGCCGCATTACTTGGCGCTTCTCCAGGGGCTTCGACCGCCGTTTCCGTCATGCTGGAGGTGATCAGCAAATGCTTCCCGCAGCATCTCAAAGCCTGGGAACCGAAAATCAAACAAATGATTCCTTCCTACGGCTTGTCCCTATCGGCAAACAGTGAGCTTCTGAACGAAATCCACACTTCAGCAGCGCAGTCGCTCGGCTTGACTACCGTAGCTGCGGAGAACTTTCCTATTTAGGAAGGTTCTTTTTTTGGGGAAATGTATTTTCATTAGAAGATGTGAAATTAATAAGATATAGTAGTACTCACGGAAATATTATTCGTAGAAGTCGATGTTGAAGCAGTAGTGAAGTTAATAACCTCAACTACAACCGTTACACCAATAACGAGAGCGGTATTGATGACTAGATTGGATGCTGTAAGAGTGCTCAGACCTCCCCGTTGTAAAGTACCATTAACAAATAAATTGTAATATCCACTGCTTGTAGGCACAACGAGGCCACCAACCGGAACGGCTGTACCGCCATCATTATTAAAACTTGGAGCAGGTATAGTTGTGGTACCTCCTCCAATATTGCCAATTACAACGGTTGCAGTATATCTGTTTACGGATGGAGTTACTGTTACCGTGGTAGTGGTATTAACACCCCCCGTAACTGCATTAATTGCTTTAAGAAACAATTTGATTATGGCCATTATCTATCACCTGCTTCATGATCTTGTTAATATATTCTATTAAATGGACAATAACTTCGTTTGTATGAATAACTAACTGCTATAAAACAAATATGCTTGAAAGGACAGCCAAATGAAAAGCATACTACTGAAGTATTTAGCCAGGTACACAACACTTAGCGGCGATGAGCAGCAGGCAGTCGTTGAACAAATACTGGTTCAGGAATATAAAAAAGGAACAGTGCTCCTTAGACAAGGAGATGTCCCTACTCAATGTTATTTCGTATTAAAGGGATGCGTCAGGCAGTATTCCATAGATGAAACGGGAAAAGAAGTCACATCGAGCTTCTATACAGAAGAGCAAGCCGTTTCGATTTTCAATTATCATAAACAAAACAGGTCGTCTGCGTACACATTAACTTGTCTGGAAGACTGTGTGCTGGTCGTTGGTGATCTCGATACCGAAAAGGACATGTTCCACAAATACTCACAACTGGAAACTATGACACGCAAGATGGTAGAAGCCAATCTGGGCGAGGTGCAGGAGGAATGGGCTTCATTTATTGCTGCTTCCCCTGAAGAACGCTACAAAGTATTGCTGCGCAAAAGGCCTGATCTGGTCAATCGTGTGCCCCAGCATCAATTGGCGAGTTATCTTGGTATGACCCCGGAGTCGTTGAGCAGAATTAAAAAGCGGATCAGTACGAGCGATGTTTAGTGCCGCCTCTGAACAGCAGCCAGATTCCAAAGCCCAGCTCCCCTGCAATCATTGGCACAATGAACACAACATTAAGTATCGAAATGAGCCGAAAACAATCAACCCGACAGACCAGATGGATTCGAATGCGTTCAGGAATAACATCATAAGCGCCTGGATTTGTTCAACTGTAAAGGAGGATAAGTACACAGAACGTGTTGAGAGCAGCAGCACAAAGATCAAGTCCATTATGGCAATCCCCAAGATAGCAGTATAAATAAGACGAAGCCAGGCGCCAAGTAGTGAGAGGCTTTTATTTAGCGGCTGAAGGAATACATAGAACGCCCAGGTTACGAGAACATCGGTAAGCATGATGATAACCCAGCCCAGGACTTCACCTTTGAAAAGATTAATCGACGACATAATGTTGTTATACGTGGCGCCGGCATCACCCTGTACAACCAGGCTCCCATGAACAAAGCCATAGGAAAAAAATGAGGCAAGCGTCATGATGAGAAGTGAAATGCCGGCGGTTAAAGCTGATCTTCGCTGATATGATAGTTCTTGGACTGCTGTAGGCATAAAAGGTAACCTCCTGTATAACGTTATTGATGCTCATTATATAAGGAGGCCCATGACGGAGCATTGATTTAAGTTAAGACAGCCTTAATTCTTATTCTGGACAAGCTTGCCTTTGACCTCACCAATTGTGATGTCTCCATGACCTGTCTGTGTAATGGTTGCATCTTGCGCCACGTGATTGATATCCAGACTGCCATCCCCTACATGGATCTCGGCTGATCCGCCTACCTGATCGACGGTGATATGTCCATTGATATTGTTAATAACGACATCGGAACCGATGTTGCTAACGTCGATATTGCCGTCCCGGTGGGTAGAAATGTGCAGGCTGATCTGCTTGGGAACTTTAACCTCCAGATCAACGGTCCCTGCGCCCAGGGCAAGGAATTGCGCCTGAAACTGTGCCTCTAGATAAGCATTATCCTTCTGTGCTTCCAGCTTTAGCTCCAATTTATCCATATCTATCCCACGGGCTTTGGCTGAAGCAACCACTTCGATTTTATCCGAATCGGAGCTGCCAGTAACCTTTATTTCTCCATTCCGATGTTCAATCACAAGATTCTTCAGATCGGCTGCGGGCAATTCAAGCTTTTTAGTCGCTGATTCTTCCTTATCCCCGCAGGCTGTAATCAAGAACAATAATACTATTAGTGTAGCCGACTGCATGATCTTCACTAATTTCATGTTATACTCCTCGCTAACTCCAGATTTTTTACGGGATCAGACCACATCACGTTTGACAAACACGGGATACGATATCAGATGCATGATCATGAGATGGAGACCAATGAATACGAGGGAAAAGCCTATGGTCACGCCTTCAACAGAAGGATTTCCGTATAGGAACTGTGTAAGATCCGTATGTGAGAAGACGAAGTATTTGGTCCAGGCCCAGCCATCCATGGCGATTGCAATCACGAACCCCGCCAACGATATGAGCAGGGAAATCACGATGGAGAAGGTTGTGCTCCGAAAGGCGGCGGATATCATAAAAGCCAGCGTAATCGAGATGAGCAGGAACGGAATATTGAGCGCATATTGAGCTGCCAGAGCCTGCGCTATCGAGGCGTCTCCTATGGCCTGGTCTTTTACAAATAAGTAGCTGTCCCCTAATCCGCCGAACCCGAAAATAAGGCCCCCCAGCAAAAGCGATGCCAGTATAGCTGCTGCAGACAGCAAAAGACCAAATAGGATGGCGGGGTGTTCTTGTCTAAATAGTATTGGTTCAGCAGCATGTGCTTCTCTGCCTGTCTGATTTCAATGTTCAGCGCATCCGGCTTGGCGGCCTCCATTTGAGATTGTACATTCTCTTGTTCCAGCGTCGCTCTCCAATTACCGTTTGCAGTATCACTTCCGGCTGTTCTACTATTTATGATCTGGAGCAGTACATACAGCAGCAGAACAGCGGCCATCACCCATGTGCGTGTCCGTTTATAGATTTTCATGTTTTCATTGCGAATGAATGGAATCAATGGTATTCTCCTCCTGTTATCTCTATGAACTTATCTTCCAGTGACTGTCTGAACGTATGGACTCCAAATATGTTAATTCCGGCAGCCATTAGCATTCGGGTAATTTCTGGAATTTGATCCTTATCGACGTGAATTTGTATATGACGGTGATCGGTCGTGATTTCATTGCCTGACATTATTGTCTGCAGAACTTGTACAGCCAGATCCGGCCGGTCAACTTCGAAAGAGACCTTGCTTCGTTGGTCATCCGCCATATCTGAAATCTTATGGATGCCTACCAGCTTTCCTTTTTGTATAATTGCGACGCGGTCGCACATCTGCTCCATTTCGGACATGAGGTGGCTGGAGATTAGAATGCCTACGCCCTCTTGCCCAGCCAAATGCTTCAAATGGCCTCTCAGCTCGCGGATACCCGCCGGATCAAGCCCGTTGGTTGGTTCATCGAGTACCAGCAGGGAGGGCTTGTGGACGAGAACAACTGCAAGTCCTAAGCGCTGCCGCATACCCAGGGAGTAGGTGGCTACTTTATCATTGATGTTATGCTCCAAGCTAACTAGGGCAACGACTTCCCGGATTCTTGCCTCTGTCACACCCGGCGTCATTCGGGAGAAGTGAATCAGATTGTCATAGCCGGATAAATATTTGTAGAGGTCAGGGTTCTCCACGATGACGCCGACCTGCTTCATGGCTTGTTCGAAGTGCGCCTGAGTGTCTGTACCGTTAATCAGTACTTGGCCCCCTGATTTGGACATCAGGCCGACGATCATCCGAATCGTTGTGGTTTTTCCTGCTCCGTTCGGACCGAGGAGGCCCAGTATTTCTCCTTTTTCCATATTCAGCGTTACCTGATCAACAATGACCTTGCTTCCTATTTTTTTGGTAAGGTCACGTATTTGCAGCAGCGACAATGCAACCACTCCTTTATCGGTAGTTGGAATGAGATGGGTTCTCCTTACTGCGGCGGATTCATCTCAGCCCTCTTCACACTATCAGAGCGGTTGTCATAAAGCCGAGTGACAAACAGTCATAAGCTTGATATGACAAGGAAATCAGGGCTTGGTCAGGCTGTTTGTGTTTACTTCAATAAGGTTGAATGGAGTTGTAAGACTATGCGCGTTTTCACCCGCAACCCGTGGTCATGGCAGGACTGGACCCTGCTTGGAATTCGTATTCTATGGGTCGTTGCCGTTATCATTCTGATGTATCAGGCTCAGCCGGTCTTTCCTTTCTGGCCGGTGTTTGTTCCTCTGTTGTTATGTAATCTGGTGCCCTTCTTATTCGTGAAAAGCCGTTATTATCGGTATTTGTCGGCGGAGTGTGTATTTGCTGGCGGGGTATCCTTATTTCTTGCTTTTGATCTTGGTTTGGTCAGACTGTTTCTGCCTGCTCTTTTTACGATTGCCTTCTATAGCCGCGGCCGGGCTCATTGGTGTTCGTTGCCTATAGCAGTAGCGTTGTTCGTGTGGAGTGCAGGGAATTCCGTTACTCAAAGCTTAAGCGATGCACTTATCTTGTACGCCATAAGCTTCGCGCTGCAGAAAGGTGCCTTGGCGATTGATGCCATCAAGCAGAAACTCGCGATGATTAAGGAGCAGTATACAATTCTGGAGCAGTATTCTTCACAGATTGAAAGAATGACGCTGCTAGAGGAACGTTACCGTATGGCCCGTGAGCTGCATGATACTATCGGCCATACTTTTACTTCCATGATTCTGGGGATGGAGACACTGAAATCTCATATTCAAACGGATGAGGGGGAAGCCAAGCTGCAGGGAATGCTCAAGCTGGCAAGGACGGGTCTGGATGATATCCGCCGCCAGGTGCATCAGATGGACCCTGCCGGGGAGGCGCTGCCGCTTGATCGGGCGCTGCTTCAGCTTAGCGATGAATTCAAGGAGAACACCGGGGTTCGGATTATATTTCGTACGATGGGCGAGCCATACCCTGTCATGAAGCAGGCTAAGCTTACCCTGTATCGGTGTCTGCAAGAGGCGTTAACCAATGCGAGCCGTCATGGGCAGGCTAGCAGCATTCAAGTTCTTTTGCAATATGATCATACCCAGGTGATGCTGCAGGTACAGGATAACGGCACGGGCAAGGATAACCTGCAATATGGCTTCGGTTTGACAGGCATGAAGGAGCGTCTGGACCAATTGCAGGGCAAGCTCTATATTCATTCACAGATGGATGCCGGCACGATGGTAACCTGCACCATCCCGAATTCCTCCCATGAAGGTGGAGAGAAGATCAATATTTTGCTGGCAGATGATCAGCCTTTGGTCCGTGAGAGCCTTCGATTGCTGTTAGGGGAAGAAAAGGATTTTGAAGTAAGCGTGGTTAGAGATGGCGAGCAAGCCGTCGAAGCATGCCGGAAGGAACGTCCCGACATTATATTGATGGACATCAACATGCCGGAGCTGGATGGTATCGCAGCTACAAAGATCATTAAAGAGGAGTGGCCGCACATTCGGATCATCATGATCACGACGATAGAGGATGTCTCCTTGGCGGCTGAGGCACTACGTATTGGAGCAGAGGGCTATTTGCTGAAGTCGATACATCCTAAGGAATTGGCAGCAACCATCCGGCTGATCTATAGCGGGGGAACGATGATCTCGCAGGATGTAGCGCATCAGTTGTTCCAACACCGGATAGAGGATAAGTTACAGAACCAATATGAACTGACCGAGCGGGAAATTGATGTGCTGCGGTGTCTGTCGGAAGGGCTTCGCAATAAGGAGATTGCACAGAAGCTGCATCTGTCGGAAGGAACGATACGAAATTATATTTCCTCTACTTACCTGAAACTACAGGTCAATAACCGTGAAGAAGCTGTAGAGAAGGCGAGGGTGGAGTGTCTGACTTGAGAATTACTATACTTCCGGTAGTTGCACTCTACTCTCACACAGTATAGAATGATTGATGAAAATTACTGGAGGGGGCGGGAATATGAGGGGGAAACGGAAGATTTACATTCAATCAATTGTTACAATTTCATATTCCCGTTCCAATAAACACTAAAGCATTTATTGCTTTAGTGTTTTTTATTTCACGGAGGTGTATAAGTTGACAAGGTACAAAAGAGTTCTTATTAAACTAAGTGGTGGAGCAGTTGCCGGGAGCACGGAATTTGGTTTCGACCCTGAAAGATTGGATCATATTGCAAACGAAATCATGTCAGTTGTGAACCTGGGTGTCGAGGTATCATTGGTTATAGGTGGCGGTAATATTTTTCGTGGCAATATGGCGGAAAACTGGGGAATAGAGAGAGCAGAAGCTGATAACATTGGGACATTCGCAACGGTTATCAATAGCTTGATGCTTCGTGGAGTTCTTAAAGCCAAAACAAACAAAGAGGTCCGTGTCATGACAGCAATGCCTATTACATCAGTGGCTGAACCATACATCAGACTAAGAGCCGTTCACCATCTGGAAAAGGGCTACATTGTAATTTTTGCAGGAGGAAACGGTCAACCCTACGTTACAACAGACTATCCGTCAGTTCAAAGAGCTATCGAAGTGAATTGTGAGGCTCTGCTAGTTGCAAAACAAGGTGTTGACGGTGTTCTGAATGCAGATCCTAAGTACAATAAAGATGCAAGAAAGTTCAGATCCCTGCACTACAACGATGTCATAAACCATAATCTAAAGGTAATGGATCAATCAGCGTTCATCTTAGCCAGAGACTACAATCTGCCTATGCATGTGTTCAACTTTGACAAGCCGGGCACAATGAAAGAGATATGTGAAGGGAAAAATAACGGTACGATAATTAGCGGCGAATCCATTTTAGAAATGGAATAAGTACTTTAAATCCTTATAAAAAAACCCATAGATCAAATTTATGACCCATGAGTTTGTATGGATATTTTTTTCAAGACCTTATTCAACATCATAACAGAACAGATATTATAAGTCTATATTTTTTTATTGGATTAGTTTACCATCTTGATATACGAAGATGAATGGAGATGGTAAAAGTGCTCAAAGAAATACTTGTAAACAATGCAATGACCTATGAATATCCACCGGACGGGGAGATTTTACCGATTATAGATCCGTATGACGGATGTACAATAGGATGTCCTTATTGTTTTCAATTAGGAGATGAGACTTGGAATACAAACTTGAATATTAAAATTAATATTTCCGATATTTTGCATAAAGAATTAATGAACTGGAATAAAGAAGATACTATATACTTGGGTAGCAAGTGTGACCCTTATATGGAAATAGAACGGAAATATCAGTTAACCAGAAAGTGTTTAATTGAATTAAACAAACTTAATATAAAATGTATGGTTACAACTAAAGCCGGATCTAAACTTGTTTTTAGGGATATAGATATACTAAAGCTTATGGGTGATACCTTCACGTTGCTTTTAGGATTATCTAACTTGCAGCAGTTAAGCAAGGTTGAAGATTATACTCTTTTAAGTAATATACAGACAGCCAATCAATTGCATCGAATGGGCATTAATGTATGGGTATTTATTACTCCGATTTTACCTGGGATTACAAATGTAGATGCAATGATTGACGCTTTAGATCAGGACATTCCCGTTTTTTTAGACAAGGTTAGATTAAGCCGGAACACAAGACCTGCACTTATGCTGGAACGTTTCATTGAAAAAAATCACCCTCATTTAGCAAGCACATATAAAGACATAATTTATAACCAATCAGATGTGTACTATGAAGATGTGAAAGAAAAGTGGAGCAATAATGAGAGAGTTAAGTTTGATTTGAATAGACTCAAATAAGAACGGCTGATTCCATCAATAATGGAGTCAGCCGTTCTTTGGGGTAGGAGCGGATTACAGATTCGCCAGAACTACGGCGAGAATAGCTATAAAGGCCGGCAGGCCTTGAACGATCAGAATGGATTTCTTGGAAGTGATGCTGCCGTAGATCGCGGCAACTGCGACACAAATCAAGAAAAACAATTGAAGCTGAAACGCGAACGTGTCATTCGGATGGAGCAAACCCCAGATTAGACCCGCGGCCAGGAAGCCATTATATAACCCCTGGTTGGCTGCAAGCGATTTGGTTTCCTGTGCAAACTGCTTGGTCGTCCCGAACGCCTTCTGCGCTCTTGGGGTAGTCCACATAAACATTTCCAGCGCTAAAATATAGATATGCTCCAGCGCAACAAGCGCTACGAGTATCGTACTCAAAATCATCATCGTTATCCCCTCTTTAATTCAAAATGTATGTTCCGAAACTTAGGCAGGATAGCCTCCTCCAGGCGGTGGCCAGGCTCCATGCAGTCGGCGCAGCAGTACAATTTCTCCTAGATGGTAGGAGTTGTGTGAGGCGATATTGCGTAAAATGCCTCCCTTGGTCTCCCCGGGAAAATACGGGAGCGGATCGTCGAGCCGGGCGGTCTGAGCAATGGCGACGGCCTTCTCCACACCTTGCAGCAGATGCTCAATGGCATTCTGTAGCTGTGCCTCGTCCGCCGGGGCATCCTCATCAGGCCAGCTTTCCTGTACACTTCCTGGCATTTGCGGCTTGCTGCCCTCCAGGTGAGTCAGCATGAAATCCTGCCAGTAGCCCATATGCTTCACCAATTGGTAGATCGTATACGGGACCCCTTCCGTGCGTTGTCCGGCAAGCTCCAGGGTAATATCGGGCAAGGCTCTGGCAATCGGAATATGCCCGCGTTCTCCAACTAACGATTTCACAAGAGCTTGACCAAAAGCATGATTGGATTCGGACATTAGTAAGCTCCTCCTCTTTATATTATGTATTAGTTAACAAAATTATATTTTGTAAAATCTAATTTTACAAAACTAAATATACCTGAATTCAGCTTTTTTGTCAATCATACCATTCCTTGCGCAGATTGGATGTGTGGATTAGTTCTGGAATCCTTCCATTGCAGGAATATTCCCTTGAATCGTTGAATATATCCGAAAGCATACTATCCGAAATAGAGGCATATTCAGGATATGCCTTAGCTGCAGGAGGAGAACAGCATGAAATCCATCACCGTTCTAAGTCTTACGGAAACGTTCCACCTGGAAGTACTTGCGGGAGAGAGCCGCATGGACCGTGTGATTACCCGTCCACGGACACACAGACCGGGGCTGGAGTTCGTCGGATATTTTGATTTTTTTCCGATGGAACGGGTCCAGGTGCTTGGCCGCAAGGAGATCAACTATTTATTGACGCTGAGCGTAGAAGAGCGCAAATTGCATATCGGAAATATCGTGAAATATCATCCGCCCTGTTTCATTGTAACCTCAGGCCAGCAGGAGATTCCTTATTTGACCCTGTTCTGCAATCAGGAGGGAATTCCGCTGCTGCGGACCGCGGATACGACAACGGAGTTTATCGCCAAGCTGGATAGCTTCTTGGTGAAGGCGCTGGCACCCGAGCTGTCAATTCATGGGGTGTGTGTGAACGTATCCGGTATCGGCATCCTGCTCAGGGGCAAGTCCGGAATCGGCAAAAGCGAGACTGCGCACACGCTCATCCGCAGAGGCCACCGGTTCGTGGCCGACGACGTGGTGGTGCTCAAGAAGCTGGGCCCGGCGACGCTGCTCGGGACCCATAACGAGACCACACGCGAGTTCCTAGCGCTGCGCAGCATCGGGCTTATCAATGTTGTGCGCCAATACGGGCGCAGGGCCTTTCAGGATGAGACACGGATTGTGCTTGACATTGAGCTGGCTCCGTGGCAGGAGAATTCGCTGAACAATGAGCTGGAGCTGGTGCCCCAGTTCACGAATTATCTGGGCGTGCAAATTCCGCATATTGTGGTCCAGCTCCAGCCGGGGCGCGATGTAGCCGGCCTGATTGAAGCGGCCGCCAACAATTGGTACCTCAAGCAGCTCGGCTACAGCGCCGCTGAAGACTTCATGAAGCGGATCGAAGACGGGATGCAGTCTCAAGGGGATTGCTGAGGAGAGATTTAGCCGCCTAAATAATCTATATAAGCCGTTTCCTGTTAAATCCGGGGAACGGCTTTTTTAGCACGGTGGTACAAAAGCAAAAATGCTTGCTTAAGCATACAAAATGTTTCCTTTCATACGTTACCTAATATTTTATCTATTGATATATTGAGATGAGATTATGGTAGAAAGGTGATCAGAATATGAGAATTGCAAAAAAGGGTATGGCCGTGTTTGCAGCACTGTTGCTTGCGTTAAGTTCATTTTCATTCAACATGGGGACTGCTTTGGCTACAGATGTGAACAGTAAGTATATTGTGAATGGCGGTTTTGAAACCGATTTCTGGAGTGATCATTCATGGAGTGTGGAAACGGCCAACTGGGATCAGGTGAAGATTCAGCAATTTGCTTACGCGAGTGATACCTATATCACCCCGAATGAAGGGACCCATGCCTTCAAATATTGGATCAAGGATACGGCTGCTGGAAAGCAGGCGGTCACAGTGAAGCAGACGATTCCGGCGCTTCCTGCGGGAAGCTATGAGCTTTCGGTTCATTCGATGGGTGGGGATGGCAACGCAGCGGGCGCTGTGGAGTTATTCGCAGGGGCAGAGAAGAGCGATGCTGTGGCAACTACGGGCTATAATGCTTGGGGGACGGCTAGCCTCAAATTCGTCTTGAAGGAAGAAACCTCTAACCTTGTCATCGGGGCGAATATAAACGGCGGTCCAGCCGCATGGGGATACTTGGACGGCGTTGAGCTGAAGCAGGTGAGCACGGATACGAATCAGCCGGTAGCGGCAGATATTTTTGTGAAGAAGGTTGAAGGGCTGCGGTCTGATTTTATTAAAGGTGTGGATATCTCCAGTATCATTTCTTTAGAGCATAGCGGAGTTAAGTTTTATAATCAGGCCGGAGAAGTGCAGGATATTTTTACAACTGTACATGAAGCCGGAGTGAACTATGTTCGGGTGCGTGTATGGAATGATCCGTTTGATTCAGCAGGCAAGGGGTATGGCGGCGGCAATAATGATCTGGCGACCGCAATCCAAATCGGTAAAAGAGCGACGGCTAATGGAATGAAGCTGCTGGTTGACTTCCACTATTCCGATTTCTGGGCTGATCCGGGCAAGCAGCATACACCAAAGGCGTGGGCGAATCTGAGTTTTGAAGACAAGAAGACCGCGCTGTATAACTATACCAAAGAAAGCCTGCAAACCCTGATCAATGAAGGTATTGATGTTGGTATGGTTCAGGTAGGCAACGAGACCAATGCGCAATTTGTCGGGGAATCCGATTGGTCGAAGATCAGTGCGTTATTTAATGCAGGAAGCAAGGCGGTTAGAGAGGTTGATCCGAATATTCTGGTTGCGCTACATTTTACGAACCCGGAGTCGGCAGGCAGATATGCGTCCTATGCGCAACAATTGCAGGATAACAATGTAGATTATGATGTGTTCGCAAGCTCTTATTACCCATTCTGGCACGGCACATTAAGCAATTTGACGTCTGTTCTGAAGCAGGTGGCTGACACCTATGGCAAAAAAGTAATGGTGGCCGAAACCTCTTATACGTACACGGCTGAAGATGGCGATGGACACGGAAATACCGCTCCGCTGAGCTCAGGTCAAACACTCGACTACCCTGTTAGCGTTCAAGGTCAGGCGAATTCGGTCAGAAACGTAATTGAGGCGGTTGCGAATGTGGGTGCGGCGGGGATTGGCGTGTTTTATTGGGAGCCTGCGTGGCTTCCGGTAGGTCCGAAAGAAAATCTGGAGCAGAACCAAAAAATTTGGGAGCAATACGGTTCAGGCTGGGCATCCAGCTATGCGAAGGAATATGACCCTAAGGATGCAGGGGTATGGTATGGCGGCAGTGCCGTTGACAACCAGGCTTTGTTTGATTTCAGCGGCCATCCGCTTGCATCGCTGAACGTGTTCAACTATGTGAATACAGGGGCTGTTGCTCCGCTTGCCATTGATGAAATCAAGGGGGTCTCGGTGACTGCAATTGCCGGGGAGAAGATTGTTTTGCCGAGTGTCGTGAATGTTACTTACAATGATGGCAGCGCCGGAATCATACCGGTCGTATGGGATCAAGCCGCGCTTGACCAAGCCAGTAGCCAGGGGGCCGGCAATTATGTGATTCCAGGAGCTGTAGAAGGCGGTCATACGGTTCAAGCTACTCTGGTCATTAAGAAAGAGAATTTCGTCTTGAACGGAAGCTTTGAGAATAGCGACAGAACGATGTGGGAGATCACCTATGGTGACGGAAGCGAGCCGCATACGGGCTATCAGAACAAGGTGTCGGATGCCAAAACCGGAAATTATTCACTGCACTTTTACTCTGAAAAAGGCGTGGATTTCACGGTTACGCAGAACGTGTACGGCCTGAAGCCGGGTTATTATAATCTCTCCATGTTTATCCAAGGGGGAGATGCTGCCAGCTCCGATATGAATCTCTTTGCCGTAACAGGCGGTAAGGAAGTGAAAGTAAGCACCGGTGTGAACGGGTGGGTGCAATGGAATAATCCTGAGATCCAGAATATTCTCGTTACCAATGGAACGCTTACGATTGGCGCGAATATTAAAGCATCCGGCGGCGCATGGGGAACTATTGATGATTTCTACTTAAGCTTTGTAAAAGATGCCGAGGGGCCGAAGCCTGACCCGGGGACGGAAAATCCGGGAACTCCGGGAACGCCTGGAACGCCTGAAAATCCAGGGACACCTGAGACTCCACCGACACCAACACCAGTACCGACACCAGTACCAACACCAACACCAGTACCGACAGTAACAATTCCGGCTGCAGCGGCAACAGCAGCACCAACAGCAACGCCAGAAGTGAAGCCTGAACCAACACCTGCACCAGTACCGGAAGTGACGTTTGACGACAAGGTTGTCAATGCTGAAAAAGTATTATCCAGCCTTAATAAGAAGTTAGAGGAAACCAGCGCTAATCCTGCTAAGGTTCAATTTAAGGACACTGCCTCCCACTGGGCCGCTGCAACAGTTAACATTTTCGTTAGATTGGGACTCATTAATGGATATGCAGATGGTACCTTCCATCCTAACGCAAAGATTACCCGTGCCGAGTTTGCTACGATTATTGCAAAAGTATTTGATATTTCAGGTACGGGTACGGGAAATACATTATCTGATATCGGCGGTCATTGGGCGGAAGGCTCAATTCAAGCGTTGACTGAGAAAGGAATTGTTTCAGGATATCCAGAGGGTACATTTAATCCAAACAAAGAAATCAGCCGTGCTGAAATTATTTCTATTATCTCTAGAATTATTAACCTTAATAATGTAAAGGCTGCTGCAGCATCTGCGTTCTCAGATATTGATGGTGCATGGAACAAGGATCAAATTGAGAAGGCTGCAAAGATTGGCATAATTAGCGGAGAAGGCAATGGACAATTTGCGCCAGACAGATCCTCTTCTCGTGCAGAAGCCTTAACCATTGTTTTACATGCACTTCAAACGAACCTGGAAATTAAAACACTATTAGAATCTATTAAATAGTCAAAACTCCATGCGTACTCTAAACCCTCTGAGAATGAGGGTTTTTTTTATTTGCAGACAAAATCATAACGAAGCTCTGCATAGAAATGAATCTGCTTGATGATCCTCTGGAAGAGGTTATTTTGTGTCTTGCGAGCTGTGCGCATCTTTTATTTATAAGAAATTTACATATGTTAATAAGGCCCTTCCTCATACAGGCTACAATTGTAATATGAAGAAAAAGGAGCAGAACAGATGAATGACAAATATAACTCAATCCTGGAGAAGATCCTGGATCGCTACAATACCTATATGAACAAGGAAACCTTGGAGAGACTTGTAGATGTCGAGAAGAGGCTTCATTACGGCAAGGGTGAGCTGATTACTGCTGAGAACAAGGGCTGCCTCTTGTTGTCGGGCATTCTGCGCGGATTTTATTTGGATGCGGACGGCAATGATGTGACACATATGTTTGTTTTAGAGGGTAGTGCTTACGGTTTGAATTTTTTGACTACAGACAAGCCGCATGTATGCAGCTTCGAGGCTTTGGAGGCATGCGTTGTGGTTGAACTCAATTGGGCGGTAATTATTGATCAAATACAGAATAATTCAGGCTTAATGATGGCCTATATTCACATGCTTGAGGAGGCGTTGAAACGAAAAATACTGCGCGAAACCAGCCTCGTCACCAAAACGGCCACAGAGCGGTATCTCGATTTGAAGAAGGAATACCCGCAAATAGAAAAAAGGGTAAACCAAGCGCATATTGCATCTTATCTGGGAATTTCGCCTGTATCCCTGAGCCGTATCCGCCGCGTGATTAGAGAGGAGAACTAAACGCACAAGACTTGAAAGGAGATGGATCAAATGGAAGCTACAACCAAGCAAGAGAACATCCAATCGAAATTCGGAGCGAAATCGACCGCCCAGCAAATTGCCGATAACTATAATTTGAGAGGAAAAAACGCGATTGTAACAGGAGGATATTCCGGTGTGGGCCTCGAAATTACGAAGGCACTGGCAAAGGCCGGTGCAGAGGTGCTCGTTCCGGCTCGCAATCTCCTCAAAGCACAGGCAGCTTTGAAGGGGATTTCGAATGTGAAAATAGGTGTAATGGATTTAATGAAGCCCGATTCCATTGATGTTTTTGCTGAACAGTTTCTGTCTACCGGTAAAAAGCTGCACTTACTTATTAACGATGCGGGCATCATGACCCCTCCGCTTCAAAGAGACTCCCGTGGCTATGAATCCCAGTTTTCTACAAATCATCTCGGCCATTTTCAACTGACCGCAAGACTTTGGCCTGCTTTAGTGAATGCGGAAGGGGCGCGTGTGGTTGCGGTCTCTTCAAGAGCGCAGCGCTGGGGTGGTGTTCTTTTTGATGACCCCCATTTCTCCAGAACTGCGTATGATCCCAAGAGGGCGTATGCACAGTCCAAGTCAGCCAATGTATTGTTTGCCGTGGAGCTTGACCGATTAGGCAGAGCCTACGGTGTCAGAGCGTTTGCAGCCCATCCCGGTCTGGTTCCCTCCACCAATCTTGGCAGCAGCTCTATGGGTGAAGACGCCTCCGGTCTGGCAACAGGCATGATGAAAATAGTGCCCCGAATCTTACGGTTATTCCGTGTCACTAGTGTACTCAACCTATTTAAACAGTTGAAATCCCATCATGTTGGCGATGAATTTAAAACCAGCCAGCAGGGGGCGGCGACTCCGGTCTGGTGTGCATTAAGCGGAGAATTGTCTGGCAAGGGTGGCGTATATTGCGAGGATTGCAACATTGCAGTCGCTGTCGAGGATAGCAACTCGCCTTATGGTGTGCTGCCGTGGGCAATTGATCCCGTACAGGCCACACGTCTGTGGTCACTGAGCGAGGAATTAACAGGTATTTCAGATGCCCTCTCTTTTCCGCAAGTAGAATCAAGCAGTGCAATTTCCATTAATCTACAATGACTATAGAGCGGTAGAAATGAGGTGAACCATTGAATGTACGAGTGGCACAAGCAAATCCAAATCATCGTTAATGAAATTGACGAGTGTATTAAGAATCGTAACAGTGAAGCTATAACGCTGCGATTTCTTTCTCACAAGTTAGGTTATTCCGAGTTTCATACTACGAGAAAATTCAAGGAAATATCGGGTATGCAATTTAGGGATTATCTGCGGCAGAGAAAATTAGCGTTTGCATTAAAAGAGGTCCGGGATAGTGAAAGAAGCATTTTGGATATTGCTTTTGATTATGGTTTTTCATCACATGAAGCGTTTACCAGGGCTTTCAAGGGAACCTATGGTGTAGCTCCAAGTGAATACCGGAAAAAGCCTATGCCTGTCGCCCTTCGTACAAAAATAAACTCGTTCGACCGCTACTTTTTCGGATATGGAGAGATGGGTATGATCCAATCTGCAGATGATATTAACATTTATTGTGTAACCATTCCCGCACACAAATTTTTGCACATTAAAAATTATGAGAGTAATGGGTATTGGGATTTTTGGCAGAAGCAGAGTCTTATTCCGGGACAGGATAGCGAAACCATTTGCGGCTTACTTGATAGTATCAAGGGCAAATTGGATGATGATGGCGGGAGTGAGTCTAACGGCGGCAGCGGTCAGATTATGGCATACATTAATGACCCGGATGGCAGACTCTGCGATTGGGGAATTCGACGCACAGAGTGTTTTGGTGTACGACTTCCTTTCGACTATAAAGGCGAAGTACCCCCACAAATGCTTATGATTGATGTTCCCGAAGCCGAGTATATTGTGTTTGAACATGGGCCATTCGATTATGAGCAGGAAAATCGTAGAGTAGAGGATAAGATGGAAACGGCAATGGCAACTTTTGATTTTGCCGAAACGGGTCACTGCCTGGATACTTCCCCTGGGAGAATCAGTTACGTGTATCACGATCCAGAGCGGTTTTTGAAGTATATCCGGCCAGTACGGAAGTTATAATCAATACAATCCTGCAGGGCATGGATTTGAATATGTATATGCAGGCTATTCGGCTATGAAACGTTACCTAAAAACAGAGGACCTCTATTTAAGAGATCCTCTGTTTTTTGGCAGTTATTTATGGGAATTAAATTTCGGCTTTTCCAATCTGCTATGCTCACGCATGGCGTTCATCTGTCTTGCATGTCTTTCATCCCGGCGCTTTCCCCTTGTTCTGAGCTGGCTCAGCATTATGAGCAGCCCCACAGCGCCCAGCACATAAGAAACCATATGATTCACTTCATTCCACATGTTTACCGCAGTCAGAAGGGACACCGCGCCAATGATTGTTGCAATCATCCGCTGTGTATTCTTATTTTGTGTATCAATCAATTTTTGCTCAAAGGAACTGGATAGCTTTACCCGTAGATTTCCGCTATCCATTTTATCTACTGCAGAAATGAACTTCTTGGTCGTAGGAAGGATTCCTTTTAGAAGATTCTTGCCTTCATCTACTACGTTGGAAAAGACATTTCCCCGTAGATCGTTCCGCATAACCTTTTCGACATAAGGCTTAACGGTCCCAATTAAATCAAGCTCAGGGTCCAGTCCTAGACAAAGGCCATAAACCGTGGCGATTGCTTTTCCCAAAAATGTTGTATTTGCAGGTAACTGAAAGGGCTGAGAAAAGAGGAAATCACGCAGCTCCTCAACATTGTCACCAGACGTCACAAAACTCAAGTCAAACGTATCCCCGTTGATTTGTTCAAATAATAACGTGAGATTCCTTGAGAACACCTCTAAATCTACATTCCGTCTTAAGAATCGCAGATGATTAAGCGCGTCAATTGCGCCGTGAGGATCTTTTAGATACACAGCGATTACAAGTGCCACCATTTGTGCCTTCATATCATCTGCAATTCGTCCGACCATTCCAAAATCAATTAATGCTATGGTGCCGTCAGGCTGCACGAGAACATTTCCCGGGTGCGGGTCTGCGTGAAAGAAACCCTCGGTTAGAATCTGTTCTACAAAAATTTCCATCAATGCCTTCGCCAGCTTAGTCCGATCCACACCCCAGGCATCAAGCTGGGCAAAATCATTGATTTTTACACCTTCCAAAAACTCCATGGTTAACACTTTTGAAGTTGTATAGGGCCAATAAATACCTGGAACAACGAGATCATCCCGATGGATGAACTGCATCTGAAATTCTTCTGCATTCCGCCCCTCTTTTTGATAATCGAGCTCGTCCATAACGGTATCGTGAAACTCATCATACACAGCATCAAGGTCCATGAAGTCGGTAATCTTCGTCCGGCGTTTCAATAAACGAATAGCAACCTGTATGGATTTCCAATCAATAGCGATAATATCCTCGACCCCGGGACGCATAACTTTCACTGCAACTTCTTCACCAGTTCGTAATGTCGCCCGGTGTACCTGCCCTAAGGAAGCCGCTGCGATAGGAGTTGTACTGAACTCAGCAAAAATCTCGCCAATGGATGCTCCCAGTTCACTCTCCAGCTTGTGCTTGATCTCGGAAAAATCTACGGAATCTACGGAGTCCTGCAGCTTTGACAATTCATCAAGAATTTCCTTCGGCAAAAAATCCACTTGCGCACTAACATGCTGACCGAGCTTGATAATTAATCCACCCATATCCATAGCGGTCTTCGTAAAATACGTTGCCTGTTTTCGATATAATGCTTGTGTTTTCGCTTCAAAGCGCCGTCTTGGAATAAAATGCTTTTGCCTGCCCAGCCACCAGAAATCCCAAACAAACTTAAAAATCATCTGCATGGTTCTTCTGAACCGGACATCCTTCATCAATCTAAAGAATTCGCTCATTCTTTTTCATCTACCTCAGGTCCTCTCTCACCCATTGATGTTGTTCCTAGCACTTTGCCTAAATCTCTCCTTTCATAAACAATCTACACGTTAGTATGATATTTCATACGAATCAAATTTTCAATAATTGGAGCGGGTTTTGAACCGTATGCATAGATAACTCTTTATCGCCAAGGATATGATTTGATCTCCATATATTGAGAGGTTCTAATACGCAGGGGTTGGAGTGCTGATCCGGTCAATGACCATCAGGGCGTCGAACTGCTCCTTCGGGACAAACCTCATCGACATCGGGACAATGACCTCGCTTGTCATCCCGTCTTCAGCGGCATAGATCGGCTTGAACATCCAGCTATTGGCCGCTTTTGCCTTGGTGTGGCCGGACAGATCGACGAACGTATTTTTGTAGCCGGACTGCATAATGGTTTGCTCCAGACTGCCCTTCGGCATCGGGCCAACTGAGAATGGCTTCATGGTTGTGATTGAAATGGTCTTGCCTCTGTTCATAAAGAAGCCGACAACATACATTTTATCCTTGAGCTTTTGGTGCAGCAGTTCTCCCATGCTCTTGAAGCTGTTACCCCATTTGCCGTCCTCCAGCACCCGGATGTCCGAGGTGTTCTTCGCAAGGTGGTCGTTGTGCGCCCACAGAATAACTTTTTTGCCCGGATATCTGACCTTCATCAGCCATTCCACATGCTCAGCCATCGCCCGGTCGCGTGCCTCGTAGGACTCTTGCACATTTGTGATCAAGCCATCCTGCAAAAAATGCACCCGGTCCTCCAGCGATTTCAGAACAACATCGACGATAGTAGGATCTTTTGGATACGCTGCTGCGAGCTGCTTCCGACGCTCTTTGATGTACTGGATATACTTTTCGTATTCCGGCACATTACGCTGGATCACTTGCTCCATACCCTGTGTGTACTCTTTGTTCTCAGAAGCCAAACCATATTTATTCATAATCTCATAGAAATCGGTGATCGCCTGCAGGTCAAATTGTTGAAAGGTTTTGCCGTACTCCTTGTCTTGTGTGGAGATGAAGTCGCTCACGCCGTAGGTCAGCAATGGCGAAGTGAACTGATTGTCGAAACCGGCCAGCTCCAGGGGCTTGGCTGTCTTGCGCGACTTCTTGATATAGTTGAACAGCTCCAGTGTCTCCTTGGAATGCCAGACCGGCAGGACGGAATACTGCATCATCTTTGTAGCGGTCATTTGATCAGCCTGCTTGTTGATAAATTCGGCATCACCGAGGCCGGACTCAAAGGCAATCACATCAAATCCCAGCTCTTCATGCAAGTATTTAATCATTTTCGTCTTTATACTTGCATATTCGGCTACCCGGTGGAAGTTCTCGCCCAGACTGACCACCGTTTTGCCGGCCAGCAGCGGTTTTAAAAAAGCCAGATCGCTATAATCCTCTCCGCTAAGTGACTTAATCTCATGCGCATCAGCCAGCGGCTTCGAAGTGGACTTCGGTGCATTCCCTGCAAAAACGTTTTGGCCGTATAGCAGCACCAGCAGTAGAGATAAGATAACGATGACCCTCCGGTTCCAATTCAACTTCATAGACATTCTGTGTTCCTCCTCAAATTTATGTACAACTTTCGCCCCATTATAGAAGGAGTAAATAAAGATTTGATAAAGGATAGATTCATAGATTGTTGCTGCTAGATATCAATCCAAGCATTCGTATAGCTTGTGCATAAAATGTAAAGAACTCATTTAAGTGTAGGGGGTATGTGTATGAAAGGGTTAATCTTGTGTGCCGGCCGAGGAACGAGACTGCAGCCTTCGACTTATACCAAACCGAAGTGCATGTTACCCGTTAACGGAGAATATATTCTAGTCTCTATTATTAACAAGCTTGTCGCTGCCGGAATTAGCGAAATAGGAATCGTAGTGAGCCCTTCACAGGGCGAGATCCAGGAAACGATTGGGGATGGGGGGCGCTGGAATGCCTCTTTAACCTACCTGCTGCAAAAAGAAGCCCATGGACTGGCAGATGCAGTCCGCAGCGCGCAGTCTTTTATGGCGGATTCCCCTTTTCTGTTAATGCTTGGCGATAACTTGTATGAAGGGGATTTAGAGCCGCTGATCCAATCGCTGGACAAGGATACATCCGCGGCTTCGATCCTGCTCCAGCAGGTCAAGGAGCCGGAGCAATTTGGAGTCGCCACCATTGAAAATGGACAGATTATCAGTCTCGAGGAGAAGCCGCGTCATCCCAAATCCAATTTGGCTATTGTTGGTGTATATGTACTCACTGGGGCGATCTGGCCGGCAATTGAGAGACTTACACCTTCCCCGCGCGGCGAATACGAGTTGACGGATGGTATTCAAATGTTGATTACTGAAGGCAGGCATGTTGCGTACAGTGTAACGACTGCCCCTTTTTTTGACATCGGGACTCATGAACGCTGGCTTGGGGCGAACCGGTACCAGATGGATCGTGATCCGAACAACTTTGCAGCGCCATCCGGGCAGGACGGCTCGGTGCAGTGGATTCCTCCGGTTAGAGTTGATCCGACCGCCCGCGTAAGCAACAGTGTCATCGGCCCTCATGTGTATATTGGTCCGAATAGCGTCGTCGAGGATTGCATTCTGGTCAACAGCATTTTAACGGACCGGGTGTCATTGTCCCATGTTCATGCAGAGGGAAGTGTATTCGGTTCACGTGTTCATCTGGCGGAGCAGGAAACTCAGGAGCAGCCTGCCAGTCATATCCTGGGCGATCGCGCTACCGTTATTAGATTAAATCCTGATCTGCAAAACGATTCATAATAATCAAATATTTATTGGGGATTAGTCCAATCCATTGATCCGGGTGGACACATACACTTAAAGTAGTCTATTGCATCAGGCAACTATGCGGAGAAAATACTTTAAGGGTAGGTGATTCTTGAAGATGATTGAATTATTATTGACGATTAACGACAAAGACGGCAGGTATACGGAGCATGCGGGTGTTGTTCTGGCATCAATCTTTTGCAATACTCAGCAGAAGATCAATGTGCACATTGTACACGATGATACCTTAACGGAAGAGAATAAGGCAAAGCTCACTCAACTGGTGGATATTTTTCATCACAACATCAACTTTTACCATGTTTCTGTTCCTGGGGATTTGCAAGAGGTTGCTTCCGGTGTGCATAAAATCAACTATTGGACAATAGCCAGTATGTACCGGTTATTGCTTCCGTTATTTATTCAGGCAGACAGGGTTATTTATCTGGACTGCGACATCCTGGTCAATATGGATATTAACGAATTGTGGAGCATCGACCTTGGAGACCGTTATTTGGGCGCAGTGCTGGATCAGGGTGAAAATTTGCTGGAGTACTTTAATTCACTGGGTCTTAACGCGGAGCTGTATTTCAACTCAGGGGTCATTCTGTTTCATCTGAATAATATCCGCAATAAACCGACCTGGTATGAAGAAATGCTCAATTTCATGCGCGTTCATCCAATGATGACTATGCCGGATCAGGATGTGCTGAATGCCATCTATAGCTCTAACTATTTGCAACTGGACCAGCGGTTCAATACGTTCGCTAGTTCTGAACTAGACATGGTTCAAAAAATCGTTCACTTCGCCGGGGATGAAAAATGGTGGGATAGCGATTCACCCGCAGCACCGATATACGCTAATTATCTGGCGATGACCCCGTGGGGCAGAGACCCGGCACCGGTACCTGTCTATGAGCCGGAGCCGGTGAGCATTTCGTTCGAGCCTCCTCCTCCAATGCCGCCAGCAGAGCCTCCGGCTGCGTTGCCAGAGCCACCCGCTCCAATAAATCCTGCCCCTGAAGCGGTAGTTCAGGTTCCCGAGGCAGTTCAGATTCCGGCAGCAGCTCCGGTCCCGTTAGCAGTTCCGGAGAATATTCACGTGAAGCCGCGCAGACGGAAACCCAGCAGATTGCTGCGGCTGAGACGGCTGAAGTTAAAACGGGTGCGGTTAAGACTCAGACTGAAATTTAAAAAGAAAAAAATGCTCCGCGCCAAATACCGTTCCATAAAACGGCGGAAGCTGCTCAAACGTAAATTGGCAATGAAGAAAAGAGCACAGGCAACGAAGAAGCTGCGGTCAGCCCGCAAGAAGAACAAACATGCGGTGAAGAAGGTCCTGCTGAAAAAAAGCTCACATCGCACAAAAAGCACCTTAAAGCGTACCTCATAAGGGAAATGCAAGCGAACAAAGAAATCACTTCTTATTAGGAGTGGTTTCTTTTTAGGTCACTCTTGTACAAGCGGCAGGGAAAAGTAAAACCGGCTGCCTTTCCCGCCGTTTGTCTTCACACCGATTTCGCCTTTATGGAGGAGGACGATTTCCCGCGCGATGGCTAGCCCCAGACCGCTGTCTGGAACACGGCTATTCCGCGACCTGTCGATACGGTAAAAGGAATCGAACACATGAGGCAGCTCCAAAGCATGGATGCCGGTGAATATGGTGTCGGCAGGCTGGGACGTCCTATGGTGCTTGGAGACGATGTTCCGAGTAACACAACATTTATTGATGCGACACTTAGCGACAATGAGGGCAAACCCTACACCTCGCCTAAAGTTATCGGTGTCTTTGAGCGTTATGCCGATTCCGATTGGACCCATGCCGAAGGGCCAACTACCGAGAGCCGGGGGCGGATGGAGCTTGTCCTTCGCTTTATCTCGACGGTAGGCAACTATGACTATACCTTCGACTATGTGTTCCAGCAGAACGGGGACATCAAAGATATCCGCAATGGTACATTGACGGAGGAGCACACCCTTGCGCTGCACCATCAGCATATCTATAACTTCCGCCTGGATATGGATGTGGACGGGGAGAAGAATACAGTGCTTGAGCCGGACCCTTATGCAGCACCGGTTGAAGGCAACGAAGTGAAGAAGAGTGAAATGGTTCTTAATGAGAAGACCTACTATACGGAACAAGAAGCCGCACAGAAATTTGATCCGGATAAAATCCTGCTGGTGACGAACCCGGACACCCGCAACAAATTTGGTTATCTGACAGGCTATCAAGTGATTCCGAATGCTGGCGGGACACATCCATTCGCGCAAAATCCGCTCTTCAGTGAGGATGATTACCTGCTTAAACGTGCGGGTTATCTGAAGAATCATTTCTGGGTTACACCGTACATGAAGAATGAGCTGTATACCGAAGGCAAGTATGTCAACCAGAACCCTAACGATACCGGCCTTGGGGCCTGGGCTGCACAGAACCGCAATATTATCAGCAGGACGATGTAGTTTGGATCACAACGGGTACAACCCATATTCCTCGTTCGGAAGAGTTCCCAATGATGTCAACAGAGTGGGCCTCGGCGATGCTGAAGCCGTTCAACTTCATGGAATTCCATAATTATAACAAAGAGGGCATCCCGCGACAAAGGATGCCCTCTTTGTTCACGACAATATTACCCCTTAACCGCCGACCCGACGGTAAGCGCATTTTCGACTTGCTCGCTGAACAGCATATAGATCAGGACAGTAGGCAAGCTGGCAATGGTCATCGCCGCGCCCATTGCGCCCCAGTCCGTTGTGAATTGGCCCTGGAAGAACAGCAGGCCAAGCGGCAGAGTCTTCAGGCTTTCTTTGGTAATCAGGATGACGGCCATCGTGAACTCATTCCAGGAATTCAGGAAGATGAAGATCACCATCGTAGCAAGCGCCGGTCTGATAATCGGCATCATAATGCTGAAGAACGTACGGTAGATGGAAGCTCCATCAATACATGCCGACTCTTCCAGCTCATTCGGAATACTGCGGAAGAAGCCGTAGAATACAATAGAAGTAAAAGACAGGTTAAAAGCGATATAGGGAACAATGAGGGCGCCATACGTATTGACGAGATGGAAATCTCTGACCAGAATGGCCAGCGGAATCATGATAACCTGTATCGGGATGAACATGCCTATCATAATATAGGTATGTGCGATTCCCCGCAGCCGCCACTGCAGCCTCGCAACTGCGTAAGAGAACATGACAGATAGAACGATTGCTCCGATAACGGTACACGCGGCCACGATCACACTGTTCATGAAGTAGACAGGCACATTATATTTTGACCAGGCCTCTGTGTAATTTTCAAATCGTAGATGAGTCGGGAACCCAAAGGGATTAGTGACGAAGATCTCGTCGTTATTCTTAAGAGAATAGAAGATCATCCAGATCAAGGGATAAACCGACAAGAGCGCATACAGCCACATAAAGCCTGTGACGGGCAGGTTGTTTTTTCGCACCTTCTTAATAAGCCAGGCCATATTTGTACACTTCCTTTAATAAGTGATTCGTTCTCTGGCAACCAGACGGTTGATGATCAGTGTTGCAAGCAGGCACTCGATGACCAGCATAGCAGCAGCCGCACTTCCATAACCGAACTCTCCCACTCGGAAAGCGGAACGATACATCAAATAGGTAAGTGTATAGGTTGAAGTTCCTGGTCCACCACCGGTCATAATATACATATTTGCAAAAGCATTCAATCCTCCCGTAACCGCGAAGACGAGACAGAATTTATACGTTTCGGCCATCATGGGAATCATGATTTTGCGGATTGCCTGCAGCTTGGTCGCACCGTCAATACGGGCAGCCTCCATATATTGCTCTGGTACGGATCTTACTCCCGCAAGCAGCAGCGCAAAATGATAACCCATGTACTGCCAAGCATTGACGAAGGCGACGGCGAAGATGGCCGATTTGCTGCTCGACAGCCAGTCCTGCTGATAGTTAATGCCCAGGATCTCGAACAGCTTGTTCATGAGACCGTATTGCCCGTTATAAATGGACAGCCATAATTGGCAGACCACCGTAATAGACAGCACAACGGGGATAAAATAACTGATTCTAAGCAGGCGGCGGCCCTTAACAGCTCCATCCGCGATAACAAAGGCCAGAATGGACGCAATGCCGATCTGCGTAATGGTAATGATGGCTGCAAAGATCAGCCCGTTATAGAGGGAAGTATAGAATACACTGTCGGTGAACAGATTCTTGTAGTTGTCGAACCAGATGAAGGTTCCTGCCGTAAGTCCGTCCCATTCATATAAACTGCGGAAGAAGGTCTGCATAATCGGATAAAACACCATAATCGTATACAATAGGAGCGCAGGCAGCGTGAATATGGCAATCGCCGTCTTGTTTCCTAAAAATTTTCTCATTTCTTCACATCCCTTGCTGTTAGCTGAACAATTCATGACTTTGAAGACAAAGATAGAACCCACCCGGGCAAAGGCTTAGGCGGGTTCTATTCAGGCATAGCTGCTTATTTGGCGTTAGGCACTGCTTTGGATAGATCCTTAATGAAATCATCCACGCTGTAACCGCCGGTCATCAAGACTTGCGTCGCATCTTCAATAGCGGCTTTGAATTTCGCATCAGAGAGACCCCAGTCGAAGGCCGTGGTGCTGGTGATCTTGGAAATATCCTCGGAGAGCTGCTTCATCATTGGAGGATATTCTTTAACAATTGGCTTATCCACTTTGGTGGCTACCAGCGGATTGCCGCGCTCGGTGTATTTGAATTCGGCATATTTCAAGGAGATGAAGGCGGCTACCTTGGCTGCCAGCTCAGGATCTTTGGTGTCTGGATTAACTGCATACCCGCCAGGATTTCCTCCGCCGACAAAAGCATATTTGTTCTTCTCATAGGAGGCGGCGTCTACGCCCGGGAAGTACATCCAGCCTACCTTGTCGCCAAGCTTCTCCGTGGAGGTTGCGATTTCCCATTGTCCGTTCAGGAACATGGCCGCTTTGCCTTCATAGAAGAGGGAGGCCGCCTGATCGAAATTCAGGTTGGTTGCGCCCTTAGGCAGCATGCCGGCCTGGACCAGATTATAGATTTCTTCAGCGGCTTGCTTGTATGCCGGATCGCTTGGCGAAGCTTGACCGCTTTGCAGCTTCAGAATACCCTGCGGCTCAGCGCGTGTCGCGAACACATCATAGAGGGCAACGGTTGGCCACTTCTCTTTGGCGAACAGGGACAACGGAGTAATTCCCGCCTTGGTAAAGGTCTTAACGGCTGTCATTAGCTCATCGTAGGTGGTAGGAACCTTGACGTTGTTCTTCTCGAACAGCTCTTTGTTGTAGTAGAGGAGCATGAATTCGTTGCCGGCATAAGGATAGGCGTAAATATGGCCGTCTTCGCTGATTAGCGTATTCATGGTGCTTGGGTACATTTTGCTCTTGAAATCATAGAGATCAGCGTATTTGTCCAGCTCCAGAATATTGCCGGATTTCTTGAAGGTGTTGATAATGTCCGTGCCCGCCTGGAAAATATCCGGCAGGTTGCCGGTTGCAGCGTAGGTTTTGAGCTTCTGCCCGTCATCCTGAGCCTGTACCTCCAGCTCCAACTCGACGTTCGGCATCTCTTTCTTCAATTCAGCGACAGCATAATCATAAGGGAGCTTCGTGTCATCATCGGAATATTGGGCATAGATGCGCAGCTTGACCGCTTTATCCGTGGCAGCCGCAGCTTCCTTCGTCGCAGCAGGCGTGCCAGCATTGGCTCCGTTTGCCGCAGGTTCGGCGTTATTGTTCGCTGCACCGCAAGCGCTTACAAACACTAGACTTAGGCTCGCTACGGCCGTTGCTAGTTTCTTCATTTGTGTGGCCCCCTTTAATGTTGTTTACTGACTTAAGTATAGTAAGAGCCTACCCAATTGATAAGGCAAAAACTGCGTGCTTCTGGTAATATCCGCGCTAGAATTAAGTCCGGTTTTTCTCATAATCGCTTGGAGAATAGCCGTAGAATTTCTTGAAGCTTTTGCTAAAGTAGCCTGCATCACTATAACCGACGCTCTCAGCGATGTCCGATAGGCGCAGACCGCCCTGACCGAGCTGCTCTTTAGCTTTTTTCATCCGGTATTGGGTGATGTAATCGCTTAGTGTCATACCGAACTCCTTTTTGAATACGGCCCGCAGGTAGCTGGCATTAATGAATACATGCTGGGCGACCTGCTCAAGCTGAAGCTCGGGATCGGGATAACACTGCTCGATATAAGCTTTGGCGGATTGGGCGATTTTCGCGGCTCTTGTATTTTTATATTGGCCTGTATACCGGATAGCCTTATGAAATAATTCCGTGATCCATTCAAAGGTCATTTCCAGCGACTCGAACTTACGAATTTCGTTGTACGGGAAGAAGTTCTCTCCGAAGCATTCTTCAATCGGGTGGCCCAACTCTTGAATATAAGCTAGATTCACACTGATCAGACCTATGCAAATAACATATACATAATCCATCGACAGCCGTCTCTCGAGAATGGAATCAAATACACGGTCCAGAATGTGCTGCACCCGTTCGGCATTCCGCATCCGCAGTTCAATCAGCAGCTCCTCATTAACCTCTACGGGGTAAAAAGCCTGTTTTCCCACCTCTACGGCAACGGATTCGTAAGTGATCACTCGGTCATGACCGAGCACAAACTTGCTCTGCAGGGCCACAAGCGCCTCCTGGTAGGACTCGCGGATATCCCTGAACCCTTCCTTACTGCGGCCGATGCCGATGGTAATTGTGAAATTCAGATATTTCTTGATCAATTCGCCAAGCCTTCTGTAGCCGTCCAAATAGGTGCTCATATGATTCTGATGATCCACGTGTTCAATCAGTCCGATAATCCGGCCTTCCGGCCCATTGAAGATATGATGCTTCCAGCTATCGTCCAGCGTCTCATTCAGAATATTCGTAACGGCGTATTTCATTAGCAGGCGTTCGCTTATTTTCTCCCATTTGCGGTCAATATGATCAATTTCGATACAGGCGACAACAAAAACCGGGTTCTGAACAGGGATGTTGTATTGCTCAAGCCGGTTCCTAATCTCTTGATCCGTCAGGATACAGTCGCCGCTGATGAGCTGGTTGAGGAAGCTTTCCTTCACAAGCTGCTGGTTCTCTTTATACGTGAAATTCTCTTTCTGCACCTTCTGGTGCTCCTGCTGCAGCTTGAGCAGGGTCAGCATCAGCTCGTCCCTGGAAAAGGGCTTCAGGATATAATCCTCTACGCCCAGCTTAAGTGCCGTTCGTGCGTATTCAAATTCATTATGTCCCGTTATCAGCACGATGCTCATTTCAGGGTATTGCTCCTTCAGTTTCTCGGTGAGCTTCAAGCCGTCCATGAACGGCATGGTGATGTCAATGAGCGCAATATCTACCGGGTTCGCCGCACAAAGCTCAAGCGCCTCGACCCCATTTTTGGCTTCGGCCGAAATTTCAAAACCGAGTGTGCCCCAATCCAGCACCCCGCGCAAATATTCACGGAAGATACTCTCATCATCTACGATCATTACTGTCTGCATGTATTTATTCTCCTAACTGCCACGGATAAGGAAGATCAACGGTGATCTCAGTGCCTTGTCCGGGTTTGCTTGTAATATGCAATCCATATTCAGGGCCAAAATACAGCCTAATCCGTTCATGAACACTGCTGACGCCATAACCGACCGGCTTCTCCTGCCCCTTCATGGCGGTCTCCAGCGCGTGCAGCCGTTCTTCGGACATTCCGACACCGTCATCAGTGATCTTCAAGATAACCTTGCCTTCCTCCATATATCCTTTAATGTTCAGTTCACCGAAAGAGCCTTTTGTCTTCAGTCCGTGATAAATCGCATTTTCCACGAGCGGCTGAAGGGTAAGCTTGGGAATGATGCAGGGGAGAATGTCCGGGTCAATGTCGATCTTGAAGTTGAATACATCCGAATACCGAATCTGTTGAATGGACAAATAATCCCGCACGCTGTTCAGTTCCTCCTGTAACGTAATTTGGTCCCTGCCGTTGCTTAAGACAACCCTGTAGAAATCGGCCAAGGCCTTGGTGGTCCGCTGCACGTCCCGTGCTCTGCCCATATCCGACAGCGTATAAATGACATCCAGAGTATTGTACAAAAAATGAGGTTTGATCTGCGCCTGGATCAAGGCAAGCTCATATTCCCGCTTTTCCCGTTGCTCTTTGCCGATGTTGCTTAGCAGCTCCTTGACCCGGTTCATCATCATATTGAACCCGGAGGCGAGTATCCCGATTTCGTCCCTGGATTTGACCTCCAGAGATTGATCCAGATTACCCTCGTTCACATGCTTCATATGCCGGGAGAGGTTAATGATAGGCTTCGCAATAAGATTGGATAACATGCCTGCGCCGAGAACTGCAAAGAACAGACAGACAAAACCAATGAGGATGATCAGTTGGGTAATGGTTTTCGTATCCTCATTTAAGCGGTTATAGGGCACCATAGAGATCAGCTTCCAGTCCAGCTTGGCAATATCTGCGCGGACCAGCAGCATTCTGCCTGAAGGAGAGGGCTGGAGGAGATTCTGTTTCTCAGGTCCCATCACCCAGTTTCTTAGAGCCCCTGAGGGCAGCGGTTGCAATACCCGGCTCGCCTCCAGCGCCGAGACCACTATCCCGTTCCGGTCCACAATCATGAACGATTCATCCTGAATCGAGCCGATATCGCGGTAGATAGCTGATAAGGCATCCTCCCGTACATTCAGAATTACGTAGCCGAGCGTCTCGCCGGTATTGATGTTGACAATTCGTTTGCCTAGGGAGAGCACAGGCTGCTCCGGGTTTGTGGCGAGGAAATTGCGGCGCTCCATAGGGAACCAAATGTTGGAGCCTCGGGAATGCTCCAGTGTGCTCAACATGCTGCTTCCCGGGACCAGCTCGGCATTCCGCTCCATCCCCGGGTTTGAGCCATAGACTACGCCGGTCCGGCTAATATAAGCTGCCGAATCGACATCGGGGAAGATCAGCAGCGCGTAGCTTAACTGGTTGGTAATTTGGGTGTAGAGCTGCAGATTGGATACTTGCCCGCCATTCTCGGAATATTTTTCGACGATAACTTTATTCAGATTCAGAGTTAATATATTCGCCGCGCTCTCCGTATTGGTCAGCATGCTGTTCATGAGTGTTGTAATCAAGGTTGAATTGTCGGAGACGCTGTTCACTGTTTTCTTGACGATGGCATCGGTGTACACCCGGTATGAAACAAAACCCAGAATAAATAAGGGCAGGATAATCAGCGGAATATAGACGTACATAATCTTCCTGCGTATCAATAGCCTGCCGAACCACTGCGCCGGATATAAGCGTCTCCTAAATTTCATATTGCTCCTCCATTTTAGCCTGATCTGTACTTACTGCTGCTGATTCCGGTGCATGCTCCGGTACACGGCAGGGGTGAGATGCTCGAACTTCTTGAATGTTTTAATAAAATAACCCGCATCGCAGAAGCCCAGCGCATCGCTGATTTGATTGACGGACTGGCCGGTTGTCTCCAGAAGCTGCTTGGCCCATTCGATCTTTAGCCGTGGTGCAAAGGAAGAGAAATTTTCTCCGGTCTCCTTGGTGAAAATCCGGCTGAAATAGCTGGGGCTAATGTGGCATTGCTTGGCCATCTCCTGCAGGGTGAAATTTTTATTTTTATGCTCATAGAAATAATCAAAGGCCGGCTGCAGCAGCGGGTTGGACGGACGGAACTGCTTGAGGGTCAGCCCCTTGAGAGAATGTTCAACCAGCGTATGGGACAGCTCGCTTTGAATCGCTTGAAGCTGGCCGTAGGCTTGGCCGGAAGGAGGGGCGAGGTCCATTTTTTTATACATTTGTATTGTAGTATTCTTAGTAATAGCCTCTTCTACAATGTAATTGCAAAGGTGAAATAACATATCCGCGATGGTCGAGACCTCTGTATACGACAAGGTTGGCAGGGACGCATAGGCTGCTTCCAGCGCCTTGAACTTGCTCTCTGCTTGAGTGCTCGGCGGCCGCGAGACCAATCGCTCAAGCTGTTCATCCGAATCGCGCAGCTTGATCTGCCCGGCCATAATGGCTCCGATGTATTGATTGTCAATAATGATCGGGATGGCAATATCAATGATGTCAAAATGGCATTTGTAGATATACGGGGCGTTCAGCCGCACAGCCTCAAGTCCGCCTCTTGCGTCACATTTCTGGCAATAAGGGGATAGGATATCATCCTTCCTCACTCCTTGGCAAAAGGGCTGGCAGTAGCTGTGCTTAGTCACGGGAACGCCTTTATAGTTGACGGTAATAATCGCCATTTTGGTGACCAGTGCAAGAGAGTCCTGGAGCATATGCCATTTCTCGATATCAATAATGTTCTCCAGGTTGAACAGCGGATTGCTCATGAGTGTACGCTCCTTTGTCTTCAGGATCAAGTGCAAGATTCTACTATCCATTGAGTATATAACAAGAAAACACAATCTGAAAACGCTTTTATTAGTTCGTAAAGTACAATGCTTACCGACAATGGGCAGACTATACTTGACCTAAAGCAGAAATATGAGGAGGAGTTACGATGAGAAAAGCTTTTATCAGTCCAACCAAGTATGTGCAAGGTGAAGATGAGCTGCTCAACTTGGGTTACTTCGTTCAGACCTTTGGCAATTCAGCGCTGCTGATCGCCCACCCGGATGATGTGAAGCGGGTACAAGCCAAACTGGACCACACTGCAAATAAATTCAAGATCACATTGGTTGAAAGTAATTTCCGCGGGGAATGCTCACGGGAGGAGGTCTCGCGGCTTCAGGAGCTTGCCCGGGCGAATTCCTGCTCCTGTACGATTGGACTGGGCGGGGGAAAAGCAATTGATACGGCTAAATGCGTAGCCGAAGGCGAAGCCTTGATAATCGTGCCGACAATAGCAGCGACGGATGCGCCGACAAGCCATTCAGCCGTCCTGTACACACCTGAAGGGCAGTTTGACGACTACGCCTATTTCAAGCAAAGCCCAAGCGTGGTCATGATTGATACAACGGTAATTGCCAATGCCCCGACAAGATTTCTGGTGGCTGGCATGGGGGATGCGCTCTCCACTTATTTTGAAGCCAGAGCGACTTCCAGCTCCTACTCGAAGGTCAACGCCGGCCTGCCCTGCGGCGTTCGTGAAGGCGTGTGCGGTGAGGCGAGGGGAACGAATACGGCGCTGGCGCTGGCTAAGTTCTGCTACGAAACGTTATTGAAGGACGGAATACATGCGAAGGTAGCGTGTGACTGCAATCTGGTTACGCCTGCGCTGGAGAATATTATCGAAGCTAACATCCTTTTGTCGGGTCTTGGGTTCGAGAGCGGCGGCTTGGCGGCCGCCCATGCCATTCATAACGGGTTGACCTCGCTCGAGGGAACCCATCACTACTATCATGGCGAGAAAGTAGCGTTCAGCACCATCGCCCAATTGGTGCTGGAGAATGCCCCGCAGAGTGAATTGAATGAGGTGCTGGAATTCTGTACGGCCATCGGCCTTCCGGTCTGCCTTGCCGACATTGGAGTGGATAGCGTATCGCAGGAAGAACTGCTGAATGTAGCCCAAAAAGCCTGTATCCCGGAGGAGTCGATTCATTCGATGCCATTCCCGGTTACGGCAGAAGCGGTTGCCGCAGCCATTCGGGTAGCCGACCAGCTTGGACAACATTATAAGAAGGAAAAAGGGGTATGAGATGAAAAAAATAATAAATACGCCGGAAACCTTGGTCAGAGAAATGTGCAGCGGGCTGGTGCTGGCCCATCCAGATTTGGAGTTTAACAGCAAGTACAAAATTATCCGGAAGAAGAAGCTCAATCAGGAGAAAGTAACGTTAATCAGCGGCGGGGGAAGCGGACATGAGCCGGCCCATGCCGGATTTGTCGGGAAGGGGATGCTGGATGCTGCCGTTTGCGGTGATATTTTTGCTTCCCCTTCACAAATTCAAGTGTACCAGGCGATCCGTGCTACGGCAGGCCGGAAGGGAACCCTGCTGATCATCAAGAATTACAGCGGCGATATGATGAATTTCAAAAATGCCGCTTATCTTGCTGGCGAAGACGGCATAGAGGTCGATTATGTGAAGGTGGATGATGATATCGCCGTGGAAGACAGCCTCTACACTGTAGGCAAAAGAGGCGTGGCCGGAACAGTGCTGGTGCATAAAATCGCCGGCGCGGCAGCCGAACGGGGGATGTCCTTAAGTCAGGTAAAAGCTGCGGCCCAAAAGGCCATTGATCATACCCGAAGCATCGGCTTCGCGTTCACCTCCTGCACGGTCCCGGCGAAGGGAACGCCAACCTTCCAGCTCGGGGAGGGTGAGATGGAGTACGGGGTCGGCATTCACGGTGAGCCGGGTATCCGCAAGGAGCCTATGGTGTCGGCCGATGAATTGGCTCAGCGAATGGTATCTGCCTTGCTGGAGAGCTTGAGCGCAGCCGGTAATCCGGTCCGGGAGGTTACCGTACTGGTTAACGGCTTCGGGGCTACCCCGCTTCAGGAGTTGTATCTGTTAAGTAATTCAGTAATGCGTGAACTACAGGCTAGACAAGTAACGGTCTATAACGTGCTGGCTGGCAATTTCATGACGAGCATAGATATGGCAGGGGCATCGTTGTCGCTCATGCAACTGGACGATCAATTGAAGGAGCTGCTCGCTGACGAGTGCCACACGCCCGCCCTGTTCCTGCAAGGACCCTTCGAGCCGGTTAGCTACGTTGAAACCGTTAAAGAGCCGGAGCAAAAGCAGGCGGTATCCTTCAAATGCGAGACAAATGCCGATTATGCCAAGATTACCGGAGATAAGCTTTCTCTAAACAACCTGATTTATGGCATAGATAAAATGAGTGAAATCATTATTGAGAATGAGGTTCCGTTCTGTGAACTGGATGCTCATGCCGGCGACGGAGATTTTGGAATGAGTGTAGCCAAAGGGTTCAAGCAACTCAAAACAGAATGGCCGGATATCGTCCAAAACCATGTTGGGGATATCGGAAGCTTCCTGGATGCCTGCTCACTGGTTATTATGGAGTACTGCGGCGGGGCTTCCGGTCCGATCTGGGGATCAGGCTTTCGGGCCGCCGGCAAATCTGCCAAAGACAAAACCGAGCTATCCATGCAGGAGTTCGCTGAGATGATGGCTGCTGTGGTTAAGGGCATCCAAGACACAGGAGAGAGAGCCTTCGGCAGAGGCGCGGTTGTCGGTGATAAGACGCTGATCGACGCGCTGGTTCCTTACGCGGAATCGTGGCAGCGCAGCGCGCATCAAGGCGAAGACTTCGCGTCTGCTTCGACCAAGGCAGCCAATGCGGCGGTAGAAGGAGCGGAGAAGACCGGGGGCATCGTAGCCCGAATGGGCAGAGCCGGCACAGTCGGTGAGAGAAGCCTCGGTTACCCCGACGCGGGCGCTTTTGCACTCGGCGTTATTTTCACCGGGCTTGCGAAGGCGATGCAATAGGGAGATTAATTATAGAGCCTGATTAGCTTGAGACATAGCTGATACGGGCTTTTTTTATGGATCAATAACAAATTTGACTCCCCATCGCTCTCCGCGTGGTGGGCCTAGCAAAGGATTGCTAGCCTACTGAATCTTCACCAATAAATTACATACACATTTCTTTCAAAATAATTATAGTACTTTTGTAGCCCTATTGTTATGAAAATTAACAACTCGTGTATCATCATATCTATTGCAATTTATTAAGAAACTCCCTACATATTCTACCTGTCATATTATCAAGCGATGCCATTTTGATCAATTTCTCCATAAGTTCATTGTTATTTATTATATATTCTTTGTTTTTTTCATTAATCAAAAATCTTAAAGAGTCAATACACATTTCAAATAGTTCTTTGTCTGTTGTTTCAATAAGTGATAATACTATACTAATTTCTCTTGCATCATTTTCTTCTTCAAAGCAATATACTACTCTTTTTTGCCACTCTAACGACTTATCCATTATATTCTCGCTAAGCAATTTCCAATCTAATTCAGAGAATTTTTCTAACAACGTCATCGCATCATTTACTCCAACATCATACCAATAATCATCTGAAGCATTCTCTCCTGACATCTCAGTTATTAATTTGTCAAGTTCTTCATATTTCACAAATTTACCTCCACTAATTTATTGGTTCAAATCCTGGCGTTGGTTTACCTCCCACTGGATATCCAGCAGTAATGTTATTACCTTAAAGCGTCTTCCTCTCCCTCACTATCGCCACAGGGTAATCTACAGTTGCGGGTAAATTTGGATAAACCGTAAGAAAGCGAACATAACAAAAAACAGGTCAATCATGGTGATATCTGACCATAATCAACCTGTTCATTGTAACGAAATAGCGTTATTTAGGTTATAAAATTAAAGCATCTTATGTGCGTACAACCGAAAGGGAGAAATCTTCATACAGGTATTACATGGGTTATTTGTGTTATTAGGTGGATGATAAGTTCATTCGGCACTGGTAGCCCACCAATGAAAAAAACCTTGAAAGGCACGAAAGCCAATCAAGGTTTTCATTAACATTAAGATTCAAATGTAGTTCTATCGGGGAAATGTCCATTTTCCCTAATGAAACAAATTGATAACTTTTGTGCTGCTCTGTCGAAATAAAATTTTGTTGAAATGTTCGGGTCAGGAATCGGGTCTAATTCGGCAAACTTCCTTGTTATTTTATTTAATTCAATTCTCCCCAAAACAATCTCATTCGGACCAAATTTATAAATAACCTTTTCCTCATCTTCCATTTCCTTAAGTAACAAAACGAATGAAGCCAATATATGTCTCCTCCTTATTATGGATTCCACGGACGACCTGATTCTAAAGTTTTATCATGTGCTGTCCTATAATTTGTTTTGAAGATTCCTTCGAATCTCGACTCAAACAATTCATGATTTAGTAAATCTATATCACTTTGTTTGTACGTCCCTTTTTGCAGTCGTTCCCAAGCTTGAGCAATATCATAATCAGCATCAAAGCGCCCAACACCATGGTCTTTTATATGTTCTTTGATAAACAAATGCTCCCTTATTCTCTGAACCCTAGTCTCCTTCATACCAGTATTTCTTGTTATTGATGCTACATCCGTGGTTGAACTCCTAAAAGTATCGTACATTTCATCGGCTTTATCAAGATTTCTTAAATATTCATCCGGGTCAAAAATATCAGATTTCCCACCTGTCTGAACTTTACCCGTCCCCTCAACCACCTGCTCTAGTGGCTTGATTGATTTTGGAGGAGGAATTTCGGGTATTCCCGTAACCGGCTCTTTTACACTAGGCCTTGGAATTCTAACTGATCCGTAAGGTAGCTTTAAATTTTTATTTATTTTGCCACGATAACCACTAATCCCTTGAAAATTATACATGATACCACTAATGATTATCGCATACGCTTGTATTTTAGATAGTTTTTCTCCGGTCCAATAATTATAACCCGCTATTGCCGCTTTCGTCTGTTCCTGTATGACATCCACACCCAGGGATTCTTGCTTTATTTTAATTTCTCCATTTTGAACCGCTTTCTGATAAGCAATACTCGCTTGGGCTGCTCTCTGGTCTGTGACTCCATTTTTACTTAGAACCCATGTGTTTCCTATTAATTTTTTATCATATTCACTAAAATCAAAGACTCCTTTATCGTCTAGGTCGGCACTCGCTTCTTTAATTTCCAGCCGTTTCCCGGCAAGTTGGCTCTTCGCCAAATCGCCTTGATCTCCCGGTTCCATCGCCATTCGCAACAGTAGAAGATACGTTTCATTCTGTACCAACGACACGTTACTGGTCGTGATCGACGGATCATAGTCACACGCCTTCACCGCCGGCTGCTTGAAGTGCGCGCTTAGATTTTTTCCCGCTTCATATTGAACCTTATCAACGCCCAGGGATTCCAGCTTCTTGCGTGCATCTTCCGCCAGCTTGTGCATCGCATTCATTTGCGGTTTATTTCCAAATGCCTGGTAGACCTCGTAGGCCGTTTGCGCCTTCGCGATCAAATTCCGCGCTTCATAGATATCGTTCAGCTTGCTTTGCGCTGCAATCCCCTCTATAGTTCCGAATCCAGACTTTTGGAGGATGTCCCGGAGTTTCTCTACTGCTGGATCTTTATCCAGCTCATCCCGTCCCATCAGGGTAGCAATCGTAGAGATCAGTTTCGTCGCTGCCTTCTGCGCAAAGGGTGGAACCGAAAACCTCCCTTGGCTTCCACTTCCTCCGAAACTTCCGAACATACCTGTAAAGAGGCTGAACTGCTGAGTGAGCTGGCTCGCTTGCCGTTTATTCTCCTCCTGAAGGCCTTGGACGCCCTTTACAGCCTGACGGATGATATCTTCGAGCTTTTCGGCCTCTACCGTTAGCTCATTGATCAGCACCTGGGCCTGTACCAGGTCTTGTCCCAATGGAATGCCACCCCAGTTGTTGGCTTGGCCTTTTAGTTGCATGTACAGCAGATTCGTGTCCTGGCTCACCTGGCCTATTTTCGTTCGCAGGCGTTCGACCTCATCTGCATTAAATATTAGCTTTGTTGAAGGCATGCGTTCCCCCTGATTCTTAAGTATTTAGTTGATATGATCTCTGCCCGTTTACCGTTCATAGGGCTGATTACCCCGGTAGCTTCACTACAATAACAGACTTCAGAATAGAAGCGAGGTTTGGGCAGTACAGCCAAGTAGTTTTTTTGCTATTATTCACTGCAATATATTGCAAAATATATTAGAACTATCCCTTTACTATCGGATTTATTTTCCAATTCGTTTATAATCGGCTTACACTTATGGGGACTGGATGCGTCTGGTCCTCTTTTAATTTTTTTAAAAAACAGATCACAGTAATAAGCGAGATTTTCTCGAATAATTACTGTGATCTGTTTGGTTTAAGTATTACTTTGAACACTGATACCCCATACCTCAAGGCTTGAACCGGTACCCGGCTCCCCAGACTGTCTGAATATACTTCGGATTGCCCGGGTCCTCTTCGATTTTGTCGCGGAGCCTGTTGATATGCACGGCTACTGTGGCATTATCGCCTACGGCATCATAACCCCAAATCCGCTCGTATAATGAGTCCTTGCTGAACACGATGTCCGCATTGACCACAAGAAAATATAAAAGATCAAATTCCTTTTTCTTCAAATCCAGCTCGCGCCCTTTAAGATAAGCTCGATGCGACTGGGTATTGATGACGAACGGTCCCATTTCAATGCTGCTGTTCTGGGCCATCGTCACATTTCCGCCCTTGAGGCGTTCATATTGTGCCAGGTTGGATTTGACCCGGGCGACCAGCTCACTTGGAGAAAAGGGCTTGATGATATAATCATCGGCTCCGAGTCCCAGACCGCGGATTTTATCAATATCCTCTTGCTTGGCTGTAACCATCAGGATCGGAATATCGAGCTTGTCTCTGAGCTTGCGGCACACGGAAAAACCATCCTCGCCCGGCAGCATCAGATCGAGCAGAACGAGTTGAAATTGTCCCGAAAGCGCCTTTTCTACCCCGGTTATCCCGTCTTCGGCGATCTCCACCGCAAACTGGTTAATTTCCAAGTAGTCACGCTCTATCGAAGCGATGGCGCTGTCATCTTCAATTATTAATATTTTCTTCATGCTATAGCCCCTTTGCTTAGAACTGGCAGCTTGATCACCATACATAAACCGCCCGCCGGAGAGGGCTCAGCATGGATACTTCCGCCCATCCGGTCCACTGCCTTTGCCGTTATCGCAAGTCCTAATCCGCTGCCTTTATTCGGATTTTTGCGCGAAGGATCGCTGCGGTAGAACACATCAAACAATTTATCCAGGGCTTCCACCGGCACACCAGGCCCATCATCGTCCACATAGATCAAGACCTCGTTACCCTTGACCTCAGTACGTATGCTTACATGACCTTGCTCTTTAATTTTATATTTCAGGCTATTTTCCAGAAGGTTAGTAAAGATGCTGTTAAGCTGAACCGGATCTGCAAAGATAAGCACGTGGTCTGCTGCCAGAGCAGTGACGCTCACTTCCAGCCCGTTCTCTCTATATTCTTCAGCGGTAGCTTTAACTAGCGACAATATCTCCTGATTAACTTCCAGCGCTTCCGGGTCGTACGGATAATCCCCCAGGTCCATTTTTGAAAATAAAAAGATTTTGGCCACCATCCGGTCGATGTCCTCGGCTTTGGTTTTAATCATGCGGATATAGTTGATTTGAGACTCCCGTGTCTGGGCCACGCCATCCAATAAGCCTTCTGAATAGGCCCGGACCGAGGTTAGCGGAGAGCGGAGATCATGGGATATTCCGGCAAGAAGCTCTTTCCGGTTCTCCTCCTGTTTCTGTATAAGCTGTACAGATTCTTTGAGGCGTACAGCCATATCATTAAAATCCTCGCAAACGGAGGCGAATTCATCCTTGTTCTCGTACCGGATTCTAACATCCAGATTGCCGTCCCTGAGCTGATGAACGCCGTCCACCAAAGTATCCAGGGGCTGCTTAATCCGCTTGAACACAAAGCGGGTAAGAAACCGGTTCGTTAAGACAATGGCGGCTATGGTGCCCACGAAGAATAAAATACCCAGAATAATGATCTCAGGCGGGACTTCATCATAATTGTAATCAGATATGATGTTGTAAATGATCACGGTATACGTTGTGCCGTTTACGTTCATCTTCTCTGCGTACACTTCTTCGTTTTTGAGGGAGGCGGAGCCTTCCCCGTGCAATGCCCAAATCGCCTTAGTAAGCTCTCCCGAATACTGGCTGTGAAGAGTTCCGAAGCTGAATAGACTCTTTTCCGAAGAGTAAATATCCAGACTCAGCTCATTTTTTTCCAATATCTTCTCCAGCGCTGCCTTATTTTTGTCCCGTTTCTGTTCGTTTCCGTTCTCAAGAAATTGCTTGGCTCTCTGAATCAGATCGCCGCGCGAGTCAAAGAACTGATTATCTTTTTGAACGCTGTCCTGCGAGGCTCGAAAAATAATCTCCCCGCCCACAAAGATGATAAGCAGTGAAATGAGCACAGGAATTACAATCATCAGGATATTTGAAATGAACAAGCGCCGCTTAATGGTCATACCATTTCCCAGTCCCTTCCTGTAGCCGTTTCTACTTGTTCAATCATATCATAATACCCCTGGATCATTAGTCCGTGCGCAGTGCATAAATCGGCCGTAGCCGTGCTGCTTTGTTGGCTGGCAATAGTCCGAAGAATACACCGATGAAGAGGGAGAACAAGAACGATATCGTGACCATATTCCACGCATAGCCCACCTGCAGTGAAGTGAACTTTCCGATTAACCAAGTGAAGCCTAATCCGACACCAATTCCTATTACACCGCCAAGGGTGCTTAAGAAGATGGACTCAATCATGAACTGCAATAACACATCCCGCTTTTTAGCACCAATGGCTTTGCGGATGCCGATTTCCCTTGTCCGTTCGTTGACCGAGACAATCATGATATTCATGATCCCGATACCGCCGACAATCAGGGAAATTCCGGCAATCCCTGCGAGTCCGATCGAAAGGGTGTTGGTGGTTTTTTTGACCGTGTCCATCATTTCTTTGGAATCAAAAATGCTGTAGGAATCCTTGGCTTTCAGGAACTTCTTATCCAGGACTGCTCCAATGCTTGTCTTGACGGGCGTAACCTCTTTATCGCTCAGTGCCTTGACGGTAAAATTCTGGATGCCTTTGCTCTGGAGCAGCCGTTCAGCCGAAGCTAAGGGGATGAGAATTTTGTCATCGTTAGATCCGGTAAGTGACGTGCCTTTGGTCTGCAATAAGCCAACGATCTTGAAGGTATTGCCATTAAGCTGTATATCCTGGCCCACCGGATTCTCCGTGCCGTACAGCTTCTTGGCAGTGGACGAGCCGATCAGCGCTACCTTTTGGCGGTACTGGTTATCTATCTCCAGCAGGAATCTGCCGGACTGAACATGAAAATCTCTCACCTTCTCGTAGCTCGGCGTAATCCCTTCGAGCGGGACGGTTTTATTCTTGGTGCGGTATTTGGCTGTAACGTTGCTGCTGATGCTGGGGGAGACGAGATCTACGCCGGGAAGCTTGGCATAGGCCATCACCTCGTCATAATCCAGCGAGTTGACGGCTCCCCGCCCTGTGATCATAACCGACAACTGGTTCGTGCCCAGATCGCTTAGCTGACCCGAAATCTGGCCGGTGACACCCTGTCCGACTGAGACCAGCAGGATGACGGAGGATACGCCGATGATAATTCCCAGCATTGTAAGAAACGAACGAACCTTGTTGCCGATGATGCTCATGAGCGCCATGCGTATGCTTTGAAAAAAGATCATTCGTCATTTCTCCGATCCTCTACCAGATTTCCATCCTGAATCCGGATGACCCGTTTCGCCTGCTTGGCAATCTCCAGATCATGCGTAATCAGAATAATCGTATGCCCCTGGGCATTCAGCATCTTGATCATCTGCATCACCTCTTGCCCTGTCTTCGTATCCAGCGCTCCGGTTGGTTCATCCGCAAGAAGCATAGGGGGATTGCCCGCGAGCGCTCTGGCGATGGCTACCCGCTGCTGCTGCCCCCCGGACAGCTCGCTCGGACGGTGATGCAGCCGTTCGTGAAGCCCTACCTTTTCCAGTGCCGCCTCGGCCAGCTTTCTTCTTTCCCGGTGGGCCATGCCCCGGTAAATCAGAGGCAGCTCTACATTTTCTACAGCGGAGAGCTTCGGCAAGAGGTTAAAGTTCTGAAAGATAAATCCGATTTTCTCATTGCGGATTTTCGCCATACGGTTGTCTGATAGCTTCCTGACATCCTGCCCGTCCAGAGAATAGCTTCCTTCATTTGAAAGGTCCAGGCAGCCGATCATGTTCATGAGCGTTGATTTACCTGACCCTGACGGGCCGATGATTGCCACAAATTCTCCGTGGGTGATTGTGAACGAGATGCCCTTTAATACCGTCATCCGTTCGCCTGCCATCGTATAGCCGTGGACCATATTTTCAATCTGAATCAAGGGTTCACTGCTCATAGTCCACCGCCTCCGGCCGGAGCGTCTCCGCCGTTTCCGCTGTCTTCCCCGCCTCCGCCGAAGAAGCCCTGATCCTGGGAAGCCGGGCTTGCGCCGCTAGGCGCGATTACGGTCGGAATCACCACCTGATCCCCGAGCTTCAGCCCGCTGGTGATCTCAATCTGGCTCTCATCGTGAACGCCGACTTTGACTTCTTTTTCTTCAGGTACAGGGGTCATGTCCGGGCTCGTTGTCTTCGCCGTAGTGTCCAACACCTGAACGAAGTACTTGTCGCCCCTCTGGGTCACGGATTCAATAGGAAGCACCAGAATCCCCTTCTTCTCTTCGATTTGAATCGTCCCCTGCGCCGACATTCCGGCCTTTACAGCACTGGGATCGGTTAGGCGGATTGTAACATCAAACAGGGATACACCGTTTGTAACCTTGCCTTCATCTGCAATTGCGACCACTTTGCCGGAGTAGAGCTTATTCGCCAGAGCATCCAGCTTAACCGTTGCCGCCATTCCCAGCGCGATCTTCGGGATATCCAGCTCATCAACCCGGATGGTAGCGCTCAGATTCTTATAGTCGGTAATCTTGAAGGCTTCCGCGCCGCTCATGACCGCTCCGCCTGAAGATACGCTTATCTTGGTAACCGTTCCATCCATCGGCGCGGCCAATGGGGCATGAGGTGCCTGATCCTTGTGCAGCGCGGCAATTTCAGCCTCAGTCGCCGTGATATCCTCCTTGGATCTTTCAATAGCCAGCTTCGCCGTGTCCACTTCGCCTTGCGCCGCACCATCCATTACAAGCTTCTTATACTGGTCCTGCTTGTCCTGGAGCGCGTTCTGATTCTGCCTTAGCGTGTTAAGCTGCTGCCGCAGGCTGGTGTCCACATTTGTCGCTTTGTACGTCATCAAGACCTGGCCTTTCTTAATCCGCGTATTTGTGTTGACCAATACCCGGGCCACGTTCCCCTGATCCTTGGCGAAGACCGTTTCTGAGTGTGTAGCTTTGACAGAGCCGGAGCCTTTGACAATGACAGAGATGTCTCCCTTTTGCACCGCAGTTGTTTTGACGGTTACCTCGTCTTGTTGCTTGCTTTTGTCTGGCGATAAGGTATATACCGCCGTACCTGTTGCCACAATTGCGATGATTACAGCCGATATCCAGACCCCTTTTTTTATCTTCATAATGATCCTCCACCGTTCGTGTTAGTACTGTCCTTAGGGGCAGGGGTGCTTGTAGGCTCAGGGGTCTTTGGTGTCGGGACGTAGGTCAGATTGTAGGTTTGGCTGCCCAGCTTAATTCGCTCGCCCTGGAACTCGTCGTACAGATTAAGAATGAAATTTCCGCCCTTTAGCGTCTTATATAAGCTGCTGGTGAAGGTTGTGGAATAGGTCATGAATTGTCCTGGTGTAAGATCCGTACCGGGTGTAAGTGTTCTTTCCTGGCTTTGGCCGTAAGGGTCCATTAGCTGGACAACCAGCTTATGCCCATAGGCTCCCATATCATAGATGCTGCTCTTGCCCAGGCTGTAGGTCAGGTTGGTTGAGAGGGTGTCTTGGCCCTCATTCAAAGTCCCTGTAGCGCTGGTTATCGTGAGACTATAAGGGAACAGCTCTACACCGCCGCTAAGAGCGGTTAGAGGAGCCGGCGTTTGCTTGTTCAGTGCGAGTGCTACCGTGTTGATGTAAGCCGTCGGCGTTCCGCCCGGCAGCGTAAGCTTGCCTTCGCTCACGCCCTCCCCGACATAGAGGGTCAGCTTCGAGGTGTCTAAGGACAACGGCAGCTTGCTCCACACGGTTACCAGACTTTTGCCTTTAGGTCCGGTCCCCAGCTCTGATTGGCTGATTTCTGCTTCGTAATAATCATCTCCAGGAGTCTTATAGTACGCTACGAGCTTGGCCTGATCCGATTTACGGGTCTCCTCGCTGTTCATTTCCAGCTCTGTGTACACGATGTTCTTGCTCGTTCCCGGATATACAGTGGTCCGGCGTTCCTTGATCTCCGCCCGTTTGCCTGGCGTTTCAATGTGGAACGATTTGCCCTGGTCTACCGCAGGGACCGCAGCGGCCACCTGTCTTGTGTTCAATGCGAGGAAGGCCTCCGCCGTATCGCCGGAACCGCTGGTAAGCTCGATTTTGATTTGCTCGAAGCTAAGCTCGTAAGGGATTTTGCCGATCACATAATAACTGGCGCTCTCCCCTGAAGTCAGCGTAGGGTCTGAATCGGCTGCAACGACCTGAACCGAGCTGCCCAGATCATAGGTTCCGGCTCTCATCGTCCCGGTGAGCGAAGGCAGCGTAACCGTGGAAGCTTTGGTGTTGCGGATGCGGACTTTGGCTACAACCACATCTTCAGCGGACCAAGGCATACGTTCGATAGAATCCAGATTGATGCCGAAGGTTCCGTAGCTGTTGTCGAGTATATATTCTGAATTTACGTAACGGTCCTGTTCCAGCTTATAAGGAATCTGATAAAAGGCTGCAGGAAAGATGATTTTGCCTTCGGCTGCCGGCTCTACCAACTGGAGCTGAAGGGCTGCCTGGCTCAGTTCAAGCGGCACTTCGGCAGAGAACTGGAGAATCCGCTCCTCAAGCGGCTTCAGTGTAAGGCTGCTGAACGCTTTGTTGTTTACCGGCAGGGTATAACCCTCTGCGGCTTTGACGGATACATCATAGCTCGGCAGGGTTACTGCTTTGTTGCCGGCATTTTTTACCCAGAATTGCAGATTCCACAATGCCTTGTCGCCCTTAACCGTGACGGAGGCTTTTTTCAGTTGTGTCTCCACGGTGTTGCTGTTGATGCCAAGCTTCTTCATCGCATACGAAGCTACGCTGAGGTTTGGAGATGTTGCAGCAGGCAGCACGAAGGAGGACACTGGCAGGCTCACTTTAAGCTCCGTATTTTCCTTGGTGATGGACAGAGACATATTGTTTGTATTTGTATAGGAGGGGAGTTCAGTCAGATAGTAGACCGTTTTCTTCTCCCCGGATTGCACTTTATAGTCACGGCTGGTGTCGCTTAACGCAAGCTCGAACATGGAGCCTCCGGAGGACTCCAGATATACCCGGTAGGCGGGAGCACTGAGTACCTTGGAGCCGAGATTGGTCAGGCTTAAGGCGATTTTGGCATATGTCTTGCTGTTGAAGTGGTAGATTTGCAGAGTCTCCGGCTTGAGGGACACCGGCAAGCTGCTCATGGTGATTTTCTTGCTCTGGCCCCGCTGGACGTAAGAGGAATAGGTTGCCGGGATGGCAAAGGTGCCCAGCTTCTTCTGGTACTCGGAACCGCTGAAGTCCCAGCCGAACATTGAAATTTTAAGCCCGCTGAGCTTGTTCGTCTTGCGGACATTCACGTAGTATGTAACGGATAGCTGGTCCTTGGGGGGGACTTCCACTTTGTTCTTATCTTCGGGTACAGCGTTGCTCTTGATCTCTACGCCTTCAGGGGTTGTAACTTTTGAGAATCCATTGAAAAGCTTATAAGGACTACCGCTTGTATTGGTATAAGTCAGTGTATAAATCAGGCTGTTCCCGGTTTCCTCCTTCGCAAGCTGCACATCGGTCAGCTTCACACTGACGCCAGCCTGAATTGAGATAGAGGCCAGCTTAGCCAGAGCATCGGTATTCTGCGGATTGGCTTTGTTGATAGGAACGCTGGCGGGCGCCGCAAATGCCGGTAAGGGCGGCTGCTGGCTAACAGCAATCGCTCCCGCCAGCAGCACGGCGTAGGCACGGTAGTTCTTCATATTTTTCCCTCCTATTCTTCATAGCCCTATCATAAAAGGCAGTTTTAAAATAGGGATAAATAAAGAAGCGGAGAGTTTGGCGCAAACTTAAACAGAAGTTAAACTTTTTATAAATTGAACGGTTGGTAATTTTTCGCAGAGAGATTGAACCTTTTTGGAATATTGAGCCAATATCCGTTGTAACACCCGAATGGAGGCCGGCCCTATGAAGGACTTAGACTTGAACCCGTGGCTTATCCGGAGGAGCCAGGGTGATGAACAAGCATTTCAAGTTGTATATGAAGCAACACGCGACCATGCTTACCGGTTAATCAGCTATCTCGCTCCGAGCAAGCAAGACACTCCCGACATTATGAGCGAAGTCTATTTGGAGTTGTTCAGAAGTCTGAAGAATTATGATGCGGGACAGAATTTCACCTCATGGTTCAATGGCCTGATTGTCAGACAGGTACGAAACTGGAAACGGAAGGAGTGGCGCCTTTTTCGCATCGCGGAAAAGCTGAAGCTTACCACCTCCAAATCATCCGATCCCGCTGCTGAGCTACAGCTCCTTGTTCTGGATGATCAGCTCGAACTGCTTCCGATTCTGCAGACGCTGTCCCTCAAATTCAGGGAGGTTATCGTTCTGCGCTACTATCAGGATTGCTCGCTGGAGGAGATTTCCGAATTGCTGAAGATACCGTTAGGCACAGTAAAATCCAGACATCATCATGCGCTTAAGCAGTTGCGCCGACGATTCGATCAAGAGGGTTTGCGAAAGGAGGGGGATGGCTTTGTCTATTGAGCAGCAATTGGTAGAGGCGTTCGAACGGGATTCCCGGAAGTGTCCTTCCGACCTGGATGACCGGATTGTGGCGGAATACAGGCAGCAGTTGATGTTGCAAAGGGGAGAACCATTCATGTCCACCAAAAGAAAAATGCCTAAATTCGTCTTGCTTGCGGTTGTTTTTGTCATGCTGTGCGGCTTTGCCTATGCAGGCAGTAAGCTCCTGTTCACGGATAATAAGGAGAAGCTCTCTGTCAGCTATCAAACAGAGCAGCAGTTGCAGTTCAAGCAAGAGGACGTGACAAGGATTCGCGGTTCGCTTGCGGAAGTGAAGGCACAATTAAATCCCGGAGAAACAGCGGTAGTATATCTTAAAGACTATGACCGCGAGGTTCAGGGATCACCCATTGTATACGGTATTAATCAACCAGCCGTACTTCCATTAGACACATGGAAGGCAGCTTTGCAGGAGCGCAGTATCGGGGAGAAGCTTCCTGACACATTTCTGGGAACCTTCAAGCTCGTGGAAGGCATGGAGACCTCGCCATACCAATTCAGTTTCGGCGTGGATGGCTACAAGCTTCTGGATGAGATGAAGGCTGAAAGCAAGAAGTCGGGGAGCGGGATGCTGTGGCGTAAGACCGATGCGGCCCAAGATCTTATTAAGACCTACACTTCTGTATACCGCAATGCGGCCAATGAGTCGCTTTATCTGACCTGGCAAATTGCAGACGGTGCTCCCGGCGTCAAAGCGCTCCAATTGGTTCCACCCAACACAATATACGAGGATATCAAAATAGGCGGCTTAACCGCACATTATCTGATGGACGATCAATCCCTGTTCGGCGAGAGTCCTAAGCATCAGGATGTAACGTGGCTGAGTGAAGCCGGCGGCAAAACCGTGGCCTATCACGTGCAGACTGATTCCCAGGCGATGACCAAGGAACAATTGATTGAGGCGGCTAAGAGCCTGTTCTAAACAGGCAAAAATAGAACGGTTGATTCCATCTGAATTGGAGTCAGCCGTTCTTTGCTGGTGAATTAGGGATTACAGTAATGAAAAAAAGGAACGCAGCAAGCCGCGCTTCCTTGGCGGAGTCGTGAGCTTCACGGCAGCAACGGGGTGGAGTTCTGCATACGGAGAGGGGGATTGGCTGTTCTGAATCGTTTCCAGGGATACCGCCAATTGCTTGATCATTTGCCGCAGGTCCTCAAGCTCCTCGCGCTGCTGGAGCAACTGGAATGACACGACTTCGTCGGCTTTATGGTCGAGTGAGCGCTCGATATCCTTGATCCGCGACAACATGTCCTCCAATGGCTGTTCCTGTGTGGGCGGGAGCGGTTTCTCTTGCAGTGATTTGGGCGGCCCCCCGTCAGCGGGGTTCAGATGAATACGCTCAAGGGCTTCCCCGTGAGTAATGCGGTCTTTAATAGACTCTAGCAGGCTGATTTCCTGTTCCGTGAAAATGTAATGTCCAAACCGGTCCTTAGGAAAGAAATCAGGGAACATGGCAGCCCAGCGTTTGATCGTTGTCTGGCTAACGGAAAGCAGCTCTGCGGCATCCTTTGTTTTCAGATTTTCCATTTCGATTCCTCCAGTTCAGGTAGTGTTTGATAGGAGTAATTCGCTCTTTGGCAGCGGCTACCTGCACGGGTGACAAAGGAAGTGCTCATTCGCTAAACAAAGTGCTATTACGAGCATTTTTATAGGGAAAGGAAGCCGGATGAAAACCTCTGTCCCGGGGCAAGTTAAGGAAAAAGAGCTCAAGGGAGTGGTTGGCATGGCCCGAAGAAACAGGAGATATGTGGTGCCGGGGGCAGAACAGGGGATGCAGACATTTAAAGCAAATGTGATGAAGCAGGAAGGCTACAATGTTGACCTGAGCCGGCCGGACGATGTGAAATATGAAGTGGCTAGAGAGCTGGGAGTACCGCTTGAGCCAGGCAGCAATGGCAGTCTGACTACAGAATCAGCGGGCCAGATTGGCGGCAGAATCGGCGGCTCCATGGTCCGGGAAATGATCCGGCTCGCCCAGGAGCAGCTAGCGAAGAAGGAGAACTCATAAATAATATGACATAATGCTGTCCACTTCTCCGCGCTATAATGGCCTTATAACAAGGATAAGGGGATGAACGATGTCTATTTATACAGTTGAAAAGCCGGAAATCAGACTGGTTGGCGTGAGCGTACGCACTACAAACCAGGTGGAATTAGGGCCGAATGGGCTGTTACCGGGGTTATGGGACACCTACTTTGGCAGCAGCCTGGCATCCCGGGCGGGAATGGGCAGCTCCGAACCTCTCTATTCCTTATATACGGATTATGAAAGTGACGCGAGCGGTGCCTATACAGTGGTTATTGGGCATGAAGTCAGCGAAGAAGCAGCATTCCAGCCGGACGATAAGCTCAGTTATGCAGTGATTCCGGCCAGCAAGTATCTTGTATTTACGGCGGAAAAAGGTCCGGTGAATGAAGTGGTGCCTGAGGCGTGGAGAGAGATTTGGGCATATTTCGAGAAATCGCCGGAGCTAAGAACGTACACAGGCGATTATGAACTCTATCCGTCCCGGAATCTTGATCCCGGCGCTAACGAAGTGCAGATTTACATTGCGGTAAAATAAACCCGATCTATACAAGAAGACACCAGGGATGGTTCATCCCCGGTGTCTTTTTTTTGTTCTTCCACGTGCTGCATTATTTAAAAGGCAACTGAGAAATAGCTCAGCGAGCCCATTTCATAGCTTCGGTGAACCTCTTGGGGCTGACGGTCCGGATTGCCGCTGCCCATCACGATGTAGAGGGGAACGAAATGCTCAGGTCTAGGCACGGCCAGGCGGGCATTTGGAGCTAGCGACGTATAGTTGAACAAGCTGTCCAAATCCTGCTTCCGCATATGCTCGATCAGCCAATCATCGAAAGCGACAGCCTGAGGGTCAGGGGCCGTGGCATCCGGGTTCATGGTGCGGAAATTATGCACGGTTGCGCCGCTGCCAACAATCAGGATGTCCTCTTCATCCAGCCCGCGCAGCGCTTCCCCAATAAGGTACTGCTGGGAAGGCGGCAGGTAGGGATTCACAGATATCTGAACCACCGGGCAATCCGGGACCGGAAACATCCGGGAGAGCGGAACCCAGGACCCGTGATCCAGTCCCCGCTTGATGTCGAACTGAACCGGGATATCTTTCGCGCTGAAGCGTTCAGCAAGGGATTGAGCCAGGGCAACCGAGCCTTTGGCAGGGTATTTGATCTGATACAATGGGTCCGGGAAGCCGCCAAAATCATAGATCATCTCATACACATCATCCGTGGATGAAATGGTAAGCGTCTCTGTTTCCCAATGGGCGGTGAAAATAACAATGGCTTTGGGCTTCAGCGACTGGCCGTACGAGAGAAGGAAATCCGTGCAAGGTGTGTTCTGTATCGCCATCATCGGTGAACCGTGTCCTACAAAGAGCGGGGATATCATTGTAAAGTCTCCTTTAGAATAAAGTGTGATTACTTTCGGTAAATTCACTTACTTACTATATGTAATATAATATACAATACTTACTTGGTTTCGTAAAGTTATTTATTTTTTATATGAAGAATAATTTTTTATAGATTTTATTGGGAATAACTGAAAATTTACTTATAATAATGAATAAGTGATAACACCAGCCGAAAGGAAGTTACCCCTTGTTAGAGACCCTGCTGCTGAATTTCTTGTTTTTGCTGTTCCCGGTACTGTTTGTATTGATTTTTTTTGAAAATAGACCGTATTCCTATAGCCGAAAGATTATTGTTTTGCTGTCAGCAGTGACGATGCTTCTCTGTATTGCCAAGCCGATTCAACTGGAGATGGGGTTTATTTTTGATCTCCGGTACATCCCGTTTATTATCGTAGCTCTATTTGGCGGGTACAGAAATGTCCTCCCGTTATATCTGATACTAAATATTTACCGTTTCTATATAGGTGGAGAGGGAACGATGCATTCCTTTCTATTTTCAACAGTTGTCCTGATTCTGGTGCCGTCATTCAGCGACAGGTTCCTGAAGCTAAGCTCTAAAGCCCGGATCATTTGGGCAACCGTCATTTCTTTTTTTACGATGGGCTGTTATCTGGTCGTATTAAGTATGCTTGTGGAGTCCTTAGACCATCAATTCTGGGTCCTTACTCTTGATGCGGTAGCGACTCATGTAGTGGTGATGAGCATCCTGATGATTTTACTGGAGCGGATCATTACCAATCTTAAGAACCGTGACCGGATTCTGCAGTCGGAAAGACTGAATGTCGTCAGTGAGCTGGCGGCCAGTGTGTCACATGAAATAAGGAATCCGCTTACAGTTACGAGCGGTTTTCTGCAGCTTCTGAACAAATCCGCTAACCTGACCCAAGAGCAGCAAGGTTATGTGGAGCTATCTCTGCAAGAGCTGAACCGCGCGGAAAAAATCGTCAGCGACTACCTCTCTTTTGCCAAGCCGCAATCGGAGAATATGGTGCATTCCAACATGAAGGCGGAGGCGGAGTATACCAAAAATATCATTATGCCGTATGCCACCATACACAAGGTAGATGTTAAGTTCAGCTTCAGTAACACGTTAATTAAATGCTACGACAGGAACCAAATCCAGCAGTGCCTAATCAATTTATATAAAAATGGGATTGAAGCGATGAAAGAGAAGGAGGGCGGGACGCTGCTGATTGATATATCCGAAAAAAAGCACAATATCATCATCAGTATCCAGGACACCGGAATTGGAATGACGAAGGAGGAAATATCGCGTCTGGGCAAGCCGTATTATTCCACCAAGGAAGAAGGGACGGGTCTGGGCATGCTTATGGTCTACAGTACCATTAATAAAGTAAAGGGGGTTATCGAGGTGGAGAGTGAAAAAGGCAAAGGCACAACCTTCCTCATTACAATCCCGACATAAAAATGACCGGGCGCTCAGGGCCTATTTACAGATAATTGGATTTTAGCCCAACGCTGACTGGACAGAAGTCCATTCCCGGAACGGGTTCATGACATAGTATAGGCATAAGACGAATGGGTTTTTAGACTTGAGTGTAATCCTTTGAAGTAGAACGCCAAATCAATCGGAGGTGATTCTATGTGAAGTGCCTTAGGCCAAGAAGGAAAAAACTAATCCTCAACAGGAAAAAACCGAAGCATTGTACTCCGAAAAGGAAATTGACTGGAAAGAAGCCATGTGCCCGCAAGAAAATATATATTTATGTTCCCCGGCCGGTGCCGGGACCACGAGGTTACAGGGGCTACCGTGGGGAACGCGGGTCTGCCGGATTGCCGGGGAACCAGGGGCCGCAAGGCATGCAAGGGGCAGCGGGATTGCCGGGATCTCAAGGACTGCAAGGCGAGCAGGGAACGGCCGGATTGCCGGGAACCCAAGGGCCGCAAGGCATACAAGGATTGCCGGGGGCGGCTGGAGCGCAGGGGCTGCAAGGCATGCAAGGAGCAGCCGGAGCAATTGGAGCGCCAGGGCTGCAAGGCGAGCAAGGGGCAGCCGGAGCGCAGGGACTGCGGGGCGAGCAAGGAGCAGCGGGAACGGCTGGAGCGCCAGGCCCGCAAGGCGGGCAAGGGGCAGCGGGAGCGGCTGGAGCGCCAGGTCCGCGAGGCGAGCAGGGGGCAGCGGGAGCGGCTGGAGCGCCAGGTCCGCGAGGTGAGCAAGGGGCAGCGGGAGCGCCAGGTCCGCAAGGCGAGCAAGGCCCGGAAGGTCCCCAAGGACCGCCTGGGCCTTTGCCCAAGGTCACTATCATACCTACTGTAAGCAGATACCTGTGTATTCCGAGCACAGATATAGTTATGACTGAGTCTGCAGCTATTCCGGCTAATCAGTTCACAGATGATAACGGGAATCCGGTGGTTTCTTTTCCTGTGTTGGATGTAAATGGTTATAACGATCTTTACATCAACGGGATGCTGCAAGAAGGCAATACGTACAGCGTGGGTGCAACTGCCTTGAATTTTAGCCCGGGCGGGGGCGTTATCTACTCAGGTACGCCAATTATTTTACAATTTCTGCAGTTCTTTGCCATGGTTTCATAAATGGACGCTGCTTCGCCCTCACTTTCCTCTTCTACTACCATAAGATAGAGTAGAGGAGGTGAAGAACATGGCTATCGTTAAACCATTTATGACTGTTAATAGATTCTCTGCCACAATTGGAGATGGAACTGGTACAGGCGCTACGTTCAACATTCTTGCTACTGCCACTACGAATGATGCCGGAACGGCTGCGACTGCATTCCCGACAGCACCAGCGTATTACAATCTGTATCTCAATGGACAGCTTCAAACGGGTGACACTTCATCCGTTACCACTACCGCAATCACTATTCCAAATGGTGATACTCTTAATGCAGCGACTCCCGTGCTTATTGAGTTCACTATCAACTAATCACTAGCTTTATTTCTATCTTCACCAATCTTTTAACTTCCCAAGGCTATCCCCTGCAGCGTCGCAAGATACGGGGGGATAGCTTTTTGATTAAACGGAAGCTTTCCGTTGACGGCTGCAATGGGAAAGTCTCTGAGGAAATGGTAAAGTATTTCTTGAGCAGAAAAATATCAGGAAGTCTAATCAGGAGGCATAGCAATGAGAGATGAACTTATCGCGCAACTAAATGCTTGGCATGAGGAGGACAAGTATCAAGAAATCGTAGACCGTATTAAGGAGACCCCTACGATATTGATTGATGATGAACTGGCCACTCATTTGGGGAGAGCGCTGAATAATCTGGGACGTTACAAAGAAGCGCTGAAGTGGTTCACGAAGACTGCCGAGCAGGGAAAAAAGGACCCGCTATGGCATTTCCGTGTGGGTTATGCCCACTATTATTTGGATCAGCTTCAGGATGCCATCAGGGAATTTGAGATTGCGCATAAGCTGGACCCTGAGGATGAGGATACCATACAGTTTCTCGAATGGAGCCGGAACGAAGCGGCCGCAGCACCTGCAGCGGATGATGCTGAAGAAGAGGAATAAATGCCCGGTAACGGCGGCTTCGGGAATCGTATAAAGGGGCTGTCCCCATCGTTCGGGGACGCCACTTGTTAAAATATAAGAAAGTATAAGTTTCAAACTATACTTTATCCTTACATTTCCCGCTGAAACGGATACCTGAAAGCGATACGGAGTATCGCTGCTTCGGATGATTAGGTTCCTTCTAAGGACGGCGTAGCGTTTCTCTACTTGCTCAAGTTCACCCTTCGGAAGGAAATCCGTGTGTTCTGCTGCGCCAGGCTATCAGAAAGGCAAGGACCAGCAGAACAAACAAAGCCCACGGGAACGTTACGACGCCCGTTGTTTCGAGCAGAATCCCACCAACCACACCACCGCCTCCAATGGCCAGATTCCATGCTGTCACGAGCATGGATTGAGCCACATCCGCACTTTTCCCGCCAGCTACGGCAATTGCTGTCTGCAGCAGCGTCGCCGCTCCCCCGAATGTTAACCCCCATACGCCAACCGCCAGATAGATTACGAGAGGCTGGCTGGTGCCTATGCCAAGCAGGACAGACGCCAGGGCAAATGCAGCGACGCTGATCAGAACCAGCAGTCTCAGGTGGCGGTCGATCCAGATGCCGGTCATCCAGATGCCAAGAAGCGCTGTAATGCCGAAAATAAGCAGCACTAGGTCTACTTGCCCGGTAAGCCCGGCCTGAGTGAGGTAAGGAGCTATATAGGTATACAGGATATTGTGGGCCAGGACCCAGGCCAGCACGACAAACAATATCGGCCGTACTCCTGGGGCAGTGAAAATCCTGTGGAGAGGGAGCCGCTTGTCTGCGGCCTCTCCCGGATAGTCCGGCAGCTTCCAGAGCACCCAAACGGTCAGCAGCAGCGCGAGCAGCGACAGGATGCCGAAGACATTGCGCCAGCCGGCAAGATCACCTATCCAGGTTCCGACGGGGACACCGAGCGCCAGAGCAAGCGGCGTTCCTGTCATAGCAACAGCCATAGCCCGGCCTTTGAGCTGCTCCGGTACCATACGCCGGGCATAGCCTGCGACCATTCCCCATAGGACACCAGCGGATATACCCGCGAAGAAACGGGCCACAAGCGTTAGAAGATAGCTCGAAGAGAACGTAGTAACGGTGTTGAATACAAGGAAACCAAGAATACATGCCAACAGCAAAGGCCGCCGTCTCCATCCGCGTGTTGCGGCGGTCAGAGGGATTGCAGCAAGCAGCGAGCCCAGGGCGTACAGGGTAACCAGTTGACCTGCCATGGCCTCCGTCACTCCAAGCCCGGTACTGATCTGGAGCAATAATCCGGCGGGGATCGTTTCGGTTAGTATACAGATAAACCCTGCCATAGCCAGGGCGAGCAGCCCGGTCCAGGGGAGACGCTCAGAAACGGCCGGACTGGAGACTTGCTGTGAGGATGAAGCTAATCCGCTGTTCATTTCGCACCCCTCTCTTGTGTTGTTCATTCTTTATTCAATCTGCCATAGACGGCATTGCATAGGTCAACTGTAAACGGACCAGACATGCCCTCCAGTGCGGTATTGGTGAAGGCTACCACGCTTAACCGCTGCTCAGGATCAACGAACCACGAATGGCCATAGGTGCCACCCATGCGCCATGTGCCGGGCGATTCCGCAGTGTCTGCGGCGATAGGGTCTTTAAGCACCGTAATCCCCAAGCCAAAACCTCTCCCTGGCCAGTAGGGCATAGGCAGATCACCAATCTGATTGGTGGTCATTTCGTGAACCAGGGATTCCGGCAGCAGAGGCGCTCCACCCTTGCGCAAGGTTTCCAGCAGTTGCAGAAAATCCCCGGCGCTGCCGGTCATGCCGGCCCCCCCGGAAGGATAGGCGGTATGGTCGAGCGCCCGCCCGGGGGCAAGCCGGAAGCCTGCTGTGCCTTCCACAAAAGCAAGGCCATCCGGATTAGCTAGAGGCCGCAGCCCCGGAACGTCATCGGCATAAGCCGTGGTCAGCCGCTGCGGGTCCACTGCAACAAAACCGGTATCGTTCATGCCGAGTGGCCGGGTCACGAGTGAATGGATGGCTTCGCTGAGTGTGGACCCGGTGACTCTGGCAATCACAGCCCCCAGCACATCTGTTGCGATAGAATATCTCCACTTCGTGCCTGGCGTATATAGGAGCGGGACAGAAGCGATACGCCGCAGGTTCTCTTCGAGCGTGATGCCGGGCTGATCCATGCCATCGGATACATCGGCCTGCTCATAGGAACCGCCCTCTTCCTGAAAGAAGCGGTAGGTTAATCCAGCGGTGTGCGTCATTAAGTGACGGATCGTCACTGCCGCGATCTCGCCGTTCCCCAGACGTGGCTGAAATTCCGGCAGCCAGTGGTCCACGCGGTCGTCGAGGCTCAGCCGGCCTTGGGCAACCAGCACCAGAGCAGCCGTGGAGGTAATGGGTTTGGAAACCGATGCGAGCCGGAACAAGGCGTCCTCCTGCATAGCCAGGTTCAGCTCACGGTCGGCATAGCCGGCGGCCCGGCTGTATATGACCTTCCCGTCTATCGCTACCTTGATGACAGCACCGGCCAGGCGCTTCTCGCTTAATGTCTGGTCAACTACTTGGTTGATGCGTTCCGGGAGACGGTCCGGGTTAATCATGTTCGAATAGTGCATATTTAACATCCTTTCGCTATAGTTAAAGCGGTGGCCGCTTTACTATTGTAAGCACATTATATTAAATCACCCGACTTGATTACATAAGCCAATAAAGATAAAATCCACATAAAACGTTAAAAAGAAAGGAGTTTCAGACAGCTAACCTTAATATTAAAGGAGTGTTCAAACATGGACTCTACTGACAAGCAAATCCTGTTCCATCTTCAAGGCCAGGCGAGAATTTCCATGACGGAGCTGGGGAAGAGTGTCGGATTGTCACAGCCCGCAGTAACGGAAAGAGTTAAGCGCATGGAGGAAAAAGGAATTATAAGCGAGTACCGGACCATTATTTCCCCTGAGAAAATTGGAAGGTCATCTGCCGCCTATATGCTTTTTCGTACAAGAGATTGTTATGGCTTCCTTGATTTTTGCCGTGACCATCCCGATGTCGTTGAATGCTATCGCATCAGTGGAGAACATAATTATCTGTTAAAGATAATGTCCGATTCCACGCAGGGGCTTGAGGCGTTCGGGATCGAATCTGATAAATACGGTACGTATACGACTCTAATCGTGATGTCCTCGCCTATTGAGCCTAAGTTTCTAATTCCTTCGCTTGATGAGACGAACGTAAATTTACTGGATTAGTCAGCAGCCAGGGGGCAGCACTTTGCCTAATGCTGTACCCTTATACGAGGATCATGATGTAAAAATGTTTAGCTCTTGTTTTTAGTGGGGAAATAGGTGGAAACGACAAAGGAGGCACATACATAGTGGAACAGAATTTGCTGGCACAACTGTCACAGTGGCATGAAGAAGATGAACATACCAGCATCGTCAGCCGCATTATGGAAATTCCTGAACCGGAGAGAGATTACACACTCGTCGGCCTGTTAGCCAGAGCGCTCAATAATCTGGACCGGTACGGGGAGGCACTGGAGCAACTGCTGCGTATTGCCGGGCCTGGCAAGCAGGACCCGATTTGGCATTACCGCGCAGGCTATTCCTACTACTATCTGAAGCAATATGACCAAGCGGTACAGGCTTTTGAGCGGGCGAACGAGCTTGAACCCGGCGATGAAAACATTCTGGATCTGCTTGACTGGAGCCGGAGTGCGGCGGGGCGGGAGGAGCGGCAGCGGCAGCGTTTTGCAGCAGCACAGGCCAGTAGTGGACATTCAGGCGGGGGGCGTTATGAGCCGCAGGAGTTCGCGGGCTTCTGGGAGGATAGCGCCTATGCTTTGAAATCCTATGTATCCGATCCGCCTACGGACGAGCTGATTGCATCGGTTGAGCAGGAGCTGGGCTATAAGCTTCCGGCCTTTTATATCGGGATGATGAAGCAGCATAATGGAGGGGTTCCCTATAATACCTGCTTCCCTACTGAAGAAGCGACCTCCTGGGCAGAAGATCATGTGGCGATTACGGGAATTCTGGGCATCGGGCGGGAGAAGAGCTATTCCCTGTGCGGAGACCTCGGCAGCCGCTTCATGATCGAGGAGTGGGGTTATCCCGATATTGGTGTGGTCTTCGGAGATTGTCCTTCCGCCGGGCATGATGTGATCATGCTCGATTACCGGGCCTGCGGCAGAGACGGCGAACCGGCGGTAATTCATGTGGATCAGGAAGCCGATTACGAGATTACCTTTCTGGCAAAGGACTTCGAGAGCTTTGTGCGGGGACTGGTAAATGAGGAGGTCTACGATACATCGGAAGCGGATAAGAAAGAGGCACTGCGGAAGGTTGCAAACGGAGCCTTCTCACCCCTGCTGGCGGAGCTGTGCGGTACTGTGACGGAGGTAGACGATATAGAGGGCGTAATCCGTACGGTCTGCACAGAGATTGTAGAGGACAAGGGGCATTTTTCTCTCCATGCCGATGAACGGTCCACCCTGATGTACGATGTGCAGTTCTGGCTCTATACCAGAGCCTACCCGGACACGAACCGGGCAGACTATCTGGAGGTGTATTCGAAAATGATCGCCTTCGGCGGCGAATTCGGAACCGGCGGCTACGCGCCTTCGTTCCTTTCGGATTGGCTGGATAAGCAGATCCGGCAGGGCAGGATTGTAGAGCGCGGCGGTGCGCTTGCCTTCACGGATGAGGCGAGAGAGGGCTTGCTGCACAAGCTGAACAGCATAGCCGTGCCTGCGGCAGGAAGCGTAGCCCCGTTCATCCTGGTGGAGCAGGCACACGGCGGGATGTCGGTCATTCTAAATGCCGGCTCGTACAAATCCTGGCTGTTCGGCACGCGGGCAGACGAAGGCTTCGAAGGCAGCGGCTACGACTGGGCTTCCCTGGCGGCGGTGTTCTTGGAAGAGCAGATGCCGGAGCTGGCGGAAGTTATCCATTTCGACCCGGAAGCCGGTATGTTCTGCGCATATTCCAGCAATAAGGAAGCTATTCTCAGCTTTGCCACCGGGTTCAAAACGGCTTGTGAAGATGATACTCTAATTCAAGACCTGTTCTCCCGTGCCGAGCTGGACTGACGGTTCCACAGCGGTCGCGGGGAACCGTTCTTGGAACCATTCCGTGAACATAACATAGTCCTTCTCCACCTGATTAGCATAAGCGTAAGCCCAATGCGACAGGTAAGAGGCAAAAGCCTCCGGGTCCGGTCCCATAGCCTTGGCGATTTCCTGCTCACTATGATACGTCAGAATGCCTTGGTCCACATCGGCATCGGCCCGGGCATGCATTTTTGCGGTTAAGCAGCCCATCACCTCAAGCACCCGGATCATATCCTCCGCAGTTTGGATATCTTTCGGCTCCAGTCTTTTTTTATAAGGGGAGCGTTCTCTTACATAAAAGTGCCGTTCCTCCAAGGTCAGATAGCCCAGATAAGAGTCTGCCTTATGGTGCATCGCCTGCTGCGTAGCTGTCACACGCTTGCCTTGATGCCCGAAGGAATTCCAGAAGGCTTCGGAGTAAGGCATTTGGAGGTATAGCAATGAAACTGGCAGAAGCGTATTTTTTTCACGACGATCCCAGCGACTTCTGGTCGCTGGCTAAGCAGCTCGGAATCCATGATGCTGTGATATCTCTGCATGAGCAGCCGGGCTACCGGCTGACTGAATATGATTTTTTGGCCCGAGTTCAGAAGAAGTATGCTGACCATGGCTTGGGTGTCAAGGTTATCGAGAGTATGCCGCTCTGTAACCATATCAAGTTCGGACTTCCCGGCCGCGATGAGGAGATTGAGGCTTTTAAAGAACTGATTACCAATATGGGCAAGCTGGGCATTCCTGTATACTGCTACAATTTCATGGCCGGGTTCGGCTGGTTCCGCACCTCAACCGAAATGGAGACCCGCGGCGGCGCACTCGTCTCCGGGTATGATCACGAAGCGATGCGCGATGTGCCGCTGACGGAATTTGGTGTCGTGACAGAAGAGCAACTATGGGATCACCTGAAATACTTCCTGGAACGCATTGTTCCGGTTGCCGAGGCCGCGGGCGTCAAGCTCGCACTGCATCCCGATGATCCGCCTGTCTCACCAATCCGCGGCATCGCCCGCATTCTGCGCAGCGCTGAAGCCCTTCAACGGGCCATCGACCTGGTGCCGAGTCCGAACAACGGGATTACCCTGTGCCAGGGAACACTTGCGGCAGCCGGGGAGGATATTCCGTCCGTGATCCGGCAGTTCGGAGAGCAGAATAAAATTAACTTCGTTCATTTCCGCGATGTCTCCGGCACGGCTGAACGTTTCCACGAGACCTTCCATGACAACGGCAAAACAGATATGTACGAGGCCATGAAGGCATACCGCGAGGTCGGCTTCGACGGTCCGATCCGTGCCGACCATGTACCCACCATGGCCGGTGAGCCGAACATTAATTCCGGCTACGAGGTATTGGGCCGTCTGTTCGGCAACGGCTACATCATCGGATTAATGGAAGCTGTCGGGTATAAGCACCGCCTATGAATTCTCTGGATTAGCCCGTTCCGCTAAAATGCACACAAAAATGTCCTTTAGGAGAATTTGTCCTGAAGGACATTTTTAATTGTGAACTAGCGCCCTACGTCCTTGAGCTGATTAATAGCTATATACGTACACCTTGGTCCGCAGTGCATCGCCACATGTAATTGTACGAACAGCCTGCTTGCCCGGCAGGGCGAAGCACACACTGATCACGACCGCGCCAGGAGGCAGCTCCTGCCTGAACTTATCCGCCAGCCGCGCCATCGCGCCGGGGAACAAGTAGCAGAGGACAATATCGGCATGCTCATAGGAGCTGCGGTACATATCTCCCCGGACATAGCGCAGTCTTCCATGAAGCTGCTCTCCGGCGCCGGAGGCAGGCAGCATGCGCACAGCTATTCCGGCCAGCAGCCGGGAAGCCCACAGGGGAATGCTTGAATTCTCAATGCCGGTCAGCCGCTTGCCGGGGCAGCGGCGGATCACCTCCAGACCCAGCGTGCCCCAGCCGGAGCCGGCTTCTACGATATTGGCATATCCCGAAATCCGGCTCACTTCTCCGGCTACAGCTTGTCTTACCACCCCGGAAGCGGGCATGGGGGATATCCCGTTGCGCCAGCTCTGCAGCACAATAGATAGTACGGACAGCAGGACTCCACTCGCAAGGAGCCACGGAATGATGTCTACGATAAGCATACCTGCCTCCTTTTCCTATCTATGATACCAGTGAACTGGAGTTAATGCGATTTGGTTGCAGCAAACCTCTCATCAAATTCTAATCTGCCTGCAAAGTCTTTCTCATCCTTCATGCCCTACTCTAGGGGTAATTACAATGAATGGAGGAGAACGGAATATGAAAAACGCATGGAAACTGCTGCTGGCAGGAGCTGCTGTGGCCGCGGCAGTATTCTATATAGGACTTGGGGCAGCCGAGTCACGGCAGGTGGTTGATTCGGCCTTCGAATCTTCAACAGCAGCACCAGCTTCTAAGCCGCAGTCTTCCGCCGCAGCGGTCATGACATCCTCACAGGCAGTGCTGCAGACTTCGGCAGGAGGGTATTCTTGTGACAAAGGCATCACCCGCGTCAATGTGCCGTCCAGCACACAAAGTGTCTCTATCGCGAATACCAATGGAACGATTGATATCAAGGAGGGAAAGGTCAAGGACATTGAAATCCATATGACCGTGGATGTAGATCAGGCTTCCAAAGAGGAAGCGAAGCGGGTGGCAGACAAGGCAGGCATTCAGGTGAGCAAAGGCGCGAAGCTGGAGATCAAGACCTATAGTGAGCCTTATGGAAATATGCATTATCCCAGCATTAATCTGACGGTTACTCTGCCGCAGCGGATGACGGCTGATCTGGAGGTGAAGGAGGAGAACGGCAATCTTACTTTGTCAAATCTTTCTAACACAGGTAAAATCAAATTATCTACTGTGAACGGTGACATCGGAGCCTCCGGCATCGGGAGTGATATCTCCCTCCATTTGGTAAATGGCAATGTGGATGTATCCGATGCTGCAGCAAGCGTGACGGTCTCACTGACCAATGGAGATGTTGAGGCCGATCAGATCGCCGGACCTTTGAAGATGAAGATAACGAATGGCAACCTGACTGCCCGAAATGCATTCTCCGCTATAGAAGCTGCCGCCACAAACGGAAGTATCGACATAGCCAGTGGAAGGGTCGGCGGCAATTGGAAGGTGTCTACGATGTTCGGCGATATGGAGCTGGCCTGGCCCGGAAGCTCAGACGTGCAGGTGGATGCGAAATCCGCTTTTGGTGAAATTGAGACGGATTTTCCGCTGACGGTGAAGAATCACAGGGCAACCGGGCAGATTGGTAAGGGCACGTACCGAATTGATGTGCAGTCTATGTCCGAGCTGTCGCTATTGAAGATGAACTGATTAGTGCAAAGAGGTGGACAAAGAAATTGAAGGAACGTGTCTTGATCATCGAGGATGAAATCGCCATGATCCGCCTGCTGGAGCTGGAGCTATCCTATGAAGGCTATGAGATCACGGTTGCGGGCGATGGCTTTACGGGAGCGGATAAAGCGCTGAAGGAGCATTTTGACCTGATTCTGCTGGATTTGAACCTACCCGGAATTAACGGGATTGAAGTCTGCAAGCGTGTACGCGCGGTCAAGCAGACGCCGATTATTATGCTGACAGCCCGGGATACGGTCAGCGACAGGGTGCGGGGACTGGATACGGGAGCGGATGATTATGTGCCTAAGCCGTTCGCGATTGAAGAGCTTCTCGCCCGCATGCGTTCCTTGCAGCGCAGGCTCCATGTGGCGGAAGCCGGGGAGGAAGTGCTATATGCGAAGGATTTGATGCTCGACGTGGCTTCGCACCGGGTCACCCGTGCGGGACTAGAGATCGAATGCTCGCAGCGCGAGTTCGAGCTGCTGCACTGTCTGCTTGCGCATAAGAACCGGCTGATGAACCGTGAAGCGCTGTTGAATCTCGTATGGGGTTATTCCTATGAGGGTGAGACGAATGTCGTCGATGTCTATATCCGGTACGTGCGCATGAAGGTAGATGAAGGGTTCGAAGACAAGCTGATCCATACCGTCCGTGGCAGCGGCTATATTCTAAGAGACTGAAGGTGAGCGGATGAAGGCATGGACGTTCTCACGCAAGGTCAGTGCATCCATTGCGCTGGCGGCTCTGCTTATCGCGGGTTTTGTCAGCGGATTTGTCTACATTACCTTCAAGCACTGGACAGAGACCCAGGAGGCTGAGCTGCTGGATGCCAAGCTGAAGCAGTTCGAGATTCAGATCGGCGAGGTGGAGTTCCTGCCTTCCTTGCTGAAGCCGGGTCTTGGCAGAGGCAGCGGAGCGGCGGCGGTGCTGAAGCCGGATTTGTCGTCATTCGCTTCCGATCTGGACGAGGGACAACTGCTGCAGATACTCGATTCAAGCGGACGGGTGCTTGCAGAGGCGGGAACAGGCGGAACAGGGGATGCCGCCGCGAGCTATAAGGCAGAGAGGGAGCTCTCACTGCTCGTGTATGGCACTGTCCGGCTCCGGCTTACGGACAGCGGGCATTCGCGGAGCGCGACGGCAGAGCGGGAGGTTGGCAGGCTGCTGCTGCTCGGCCTGCTTCTGGCCGCCGGCATGGCCGTCATAGCCGGAGGCCTCGTTGCCCGCTCTGCGCTGAAGCCGATCCGCAGTATGATCGGGGAGGTGCGGAGCATCGGGATGAACAGCTTGTCCCGGCGGCTGCATGTGCCAACTGCCAAGGATGAGCTGCATCAGCTCGGGGAGACCTTCAATGGACTTCTGCATAAGCTGGAGGGCTCCTTCGACCAGCAGCGCCGCTTCATCTCGGATGCCTCGCATGAGCTGAAGACCCCTCTCGCGATCATCGAGGGACATACGCATATGATTCAGCGCTGGGGCAAGCAATCGCCGGAGGTGCTGGACGAGTCGCTTGCCTTCATGATGGAGGAGACCCGGAGAATGAAGGAGCTGATTGCCCAGCTCCTGCTGCTCGCCGAAGCGGAAGCGCCGCTTATGGATGGGGGAGAGGAGCGCTGCAACCTTCGGGAGACTCTGCGCGAGCTGCTGCCCCAGACGGTGCACGTCAGCCCCGGCGTGCAGCTTGATTATGACGGGCTGCCGGACGGACAGGCGCTGCTGATCCGCATGCCCGGAGGCGCGGGTTATCAGGTGCTGCGCAATATTGTCGAGAATGCGCTGAAATATACGCCCGAAGGCGGAACGGTAACCATCAGGCACCGGGCAGCGGATGGGCAGGTTGTCTTAACCGTGACCGATACAGGAATCGGGATATCTCCTGAGCAGCTTCCGCATATCTTCGACCGCTTCTACCGCGCGGAGGCTTCGCGGAGCCGGACCCAGGGCGGATCGGGCCTGGGACTGGCCATTGCCAAAGCCATTATGGAGCGGCATGGAGGTTCCATCGCCATCGACAGTACGCCTGGGCAAGGTACGACAGTGACGCTGCGGTTCATCGGGGGATAGGTGAGACCCTCACCGGGCATTTACAGTTTAGCTGCAATAGACAAAAGCATAAGATGATTGGGGGCTGTCCCACAAGCCATTGCATTGGCCGGGATAGCCTCTTTTTGCTGTATAGGAATTCTACTTATCTTCCAGCCCGAATCTGCAATTTTGATAGCAAAAAAGATAGAGTGGCATATAAATGTTATTACCTTCCGGAAGAATAAAAGAATAGGAGGAATACAGAATGCCTTGTGCATCGAATATCAACACCTTTGTCACTGGAACAGTACCCTACACCGATTCATTCACGCATAACTTTGCAGTTCTGGATCTAGCGAAATGGGTTTCCTATCAATCCTATTTGAGTCCCTATTACGGAGCTTTGCCTATCAGCATCATACTCGGGCAATGGGGGTTTGAAATGGGCTGGAGTCTGACTGAATTTGCTGCGCGAAATAACCCCGGCAATATGGATGCTACTTGTGGTTATAAAGGTTCTACCATCCCGGGAGTGTCCACTCCTGGAAAACGATATAAATTTGCCGATCTCATTGAAGGGGTTACGGCTTATGCCCATCTCCTTATATCGGGTTATCCTTGTGTCCAATCGGCCTATTCACATGGCGGCATAGCTACATCGGCCGGACTTACCAAAGCATGCAATGCCCTTTCAGCGGGTTACGATGTAGATAACACAACCAGTTCTTCCTACTGCTCCAGCAACACCTATGCTGAAAATTCATCTTCTACCAAAAGAATATGGGCAACCGCAGGGTACAGCGGCTTGTACGTTACGATCAACGGTACCAATAACACTTGTCTAAATGTATACAACTACATCCAGAGCAGTGACCCGAACCTCTACAAATTTACCAATATTTCTTTTTAAGGGGATGACATGTATGTCTGATTGCGGATGTGAAAAAGAGAACAAGGACCTGCAGGTGACGATACCCAAGGATCAGTACGTGGAACTGCTGCGTAAAGCCAGAAGCTTCGACCTTATTGTAGAGGGTGCAGGTCAATTAATTCGAAATGTGTCCCAAGCAGAAGCTATTGAAAAGCTATAACTGTTAAAAGAAGTGGGACAACCTCCCGCTTCTTTTTTTCTCCGATTGCATAGTAAATGGAAAAAATGATATATTTGTCTAGGGTGAAAAATTATGTTAAAGCGTATTATACTGTCTGTTTTAGGAGTGTCTTTACTCGTTTTTGCTACGTCATGCACCAAATCTGAACAGCAACAAAACGGCGTTAGCGCTGCCCCGCATACTGCGGCAATGACAGAATCCTCTTCCAGTCCTTCCCCGTCTCCTGTAACTGCTTCACAAGTAAGAGCAGCCGGAGAATCCCAGTACGGGACATTGGAAATTCAGTCTACCGTTCCAGAGAAGGTTGAAAAACTAGGTGCTCCAAGCTGCTATGGTACCGCAGAAGATTATAAGATTAGCGGTACATATAAAGTGCAGTTCACAGATACGGCTAATAAAGTCACTGAGCTGACGTTATCCTCTTTGACCAGCTTTATTCAACCCGGGAATGAGACCCTTCAATTGAAAAAGCTGGCGTTTCCTGAGCATGAAGTTTTCGTAATTATTCCGAATTATAAGGATTGTCATGGGCTTTCCTTCTACCTGATTGACGTATCGAAAGAAGGAGCTTTTCCATTAAAGTTCCTTACCGGGGAAGGCACGTTTGACCAGTACGATTTTTTGCCAAACACAGAATTGAAGGTAAAGAACGGTGTACTGCTGGTTCAGCATGGTGGCGGCGCCGGCAATGAGGCTGTGATGGAACAAAAGTTCAAGCCCGATTTTAATACACATGTTCTGGAGCTTACACCGTAACCGATGAACGTTCCTCCTCGCGGATTCCAGGGGCTTTGCTGTTTTTTTTGAAGCCGTTTGGAAATAATGGGGGGAGGAGGCTTGACAATGAACTATGTAGAAATTCTGATTCGGACGATTCTGTCGGTGGGACTGCTGCTGCTCATCCCCAGAATACTGGGCAAGCAGACCCTGTCGAACATGACATCCAATGATTTTGTGACCAGTATTACGATGGGCTCCCTGGCGGCGAACCTGGCATTCAATATCAGCCTGAGATCGTCTTATCTTGTCCTGGCCATTGTTGTGATTACGGGCATTTCATTCCTGCTCTCGTTCATTGCACTCAAAAGCCGTAAAATGCGAAGCTGGATCTCCGGCTCCCCCACTGTCCTGATCGAAGACGGCAAAATCATGGATGCCAACATGCGCAAGATCCACTATACGCTGGATTCGCTGGACCAGGCGCTGAGGGAGAGGGAGATTTTCAATATTGAAGAGGTTGAATATGCGGTTCTTGAAGATAACGGACGGGTCTCCATTCTAAGGAAGGAAGCCTACCAGCCCGTAACCCGGCAGGACATGGGGCTGCTTCTGCGTGCGCAGACTTTCCCTGTGGAGCTGATTATGGACGGCAAGCTGGTGGAGGACAATATCAAGCTGCACGGCCTGACCCGGGAGTCGCTGGAGAACGAGCTGCGGAAGAAGCATAAGGGCAAGATGCTGGCAGATGTGTTCTATGCGGTACGAGGCACGCACCAGCAGCTTGTGTTCGATTTCTATAAGGACGGAATTCAGCAGCCGCTGGATCGGGAGTAGCCAGGAGAGGTTGGGGGCAATCTGCGGATTGCGAAGCGTTTCTGTTGGAGCTAATTAGTCTGAAACACAAAGCTCCCCCTCACAAAAATCGTTGAGGGGGAGAAATTTGTCTACGCAAGCGGCTAGAGTCGCTCATTATTTTGTTGCTGCTATTTCCCTAAAAGCGGATTCATTGTATGCGAAATTATCCCTTTCCAAAAGGGACATTTTTTTTTCCTCTTCATATGTTCGTTCGATCAAAAATTCTTTAATCAAGGTTTGGTAACCTTTTTTTCTTTGTCTGGCTATGGAACGAATTCGGACAAGTAAGTCCTCGTCGATGCGAATAGAAATAGATACAGATTTTCTTTTTGGCAAATCGTAGTCTTCATCTTCTATGATGGAAGCCTCTAATAACTCCTCGCTCATTGTGTGAGTCGACCAAAATTCGGCTGCTTCTTGCTCACTCATATTTTCTGGAATCTCATCTCTGGAAGTAATTATTTTCATACTAGCGATTCCTCCTATTGTATATTTTCGTCTCAGATTCAGTAGCATCACGTGCAGTAATGATTCGTATCAACTGAATACCACTAAGGCTTCCCCTCAATCGTGTATATTTTATTGTATATACAATTGTAGCACATTTTATTCATGGAAGATTGATTTCTAATAAATTATTCTGAAAATCTGATGAAATTATGGTCGGGAGAGCAGGGCGTGCTTGGATACAAGTTACGCAATCTTCGGATGAGTTCTCTGATTTTTTTACAAGCTTTTACTTGGATTTATCTGGCATCTTGGCGCATCTTATGAGAGTAAAAAAAGCCTAAAACGAAGTAATGTTTTTGGCTTCTTGCTTTTTCTTCGGGGTTAATTTATTTTACTTAGAGCTGTTTAGGCATATCTATAACAGCAATCACTTCCCGATTGATTTTAGTGATTGCTGTTATTTCTTCTGTGCTCCTGTCACTGATCAAAGTCATATGCTCATCTAACGCCTTGCGGCGGTTGGTATCATCCTCAAAACGAAAAATTTCAATAGCCGGAACTTGAAAAGCAGCAATTATTTTCTCAAGAGTTTCCAAAGAAATGTTACGGTCTCCTCGTTCAACCCCACCTATGTAACTGTAATGAAGCGATGCTGCTTCGGCTAATTGCTCTTGTGTCCAGCCTTTTGCTTTTCTGAGCTCACGTATCCGATTTCCTACACTTTCTGGTAAATTCATGGGGTCACCTCTGGTATGCCTAATCCTCGAAAGCTCCCTTAACCTCTCTAACAATCCTCTTCATTGCATCAATCTGCTTAACACTCAACTCACTAACAGTAGCCGCGTATTCATCAATTGCTCTACGCTGTGCTGTTTCAACCTTATTCAAATCATCAAGATTTTGAAATAATTCTGTGGGTTGAATTTTTAGCGCGACTACTATTTTCTCCAATGTATCAATAGAGAAATTCCGTTCTCCCCGTTCTACTGCCCCTATGTATGCATCATCCAGGTTGGATAGTTCCGCTAATTGTTGTTGTGTTAATCCCTTTGCTTTTCTAATAGCCCGAATTCTATCTCCGACGGTATTCCGTAAGTCTGTCATGGTAATCACCTCTCCTAAAGGTTAGGAGAGTATAGGCATAAATAGCAGGGTTATAAAGGCGGTAAAACATATTGATAATACTACTTAATAGTAGTATATTTGATATATTGTACTACTTCTTAACAAATAGATAAAGAAAAAGGAGGCTCCACCCGTGCGCCCTTCCATTCTGAAATCACTCAAGCCGGATATTATTGTTGAAATGCTGGAAATGGCTTATCGCTTCGAGGATTGGGACAAGATGCTGAATACGGCGGGGGTTCTGTACAGCTATGCGCAGTGCATCTATGAGGAGCGGCAGTATCACAAGGCTAAGCAGCTTCCAATGCCGATTCTGGATATGGAGCGTCCGCTGGTCTATTATTTCGGGTTCAGTCACCTGATGCGGGGCATCGGGTGCCAGAAGCAGGCGAGGTATGATGAGGCCAGGGAATCCATATACCGCTATGCCGAGCTTGGCTGGATGGAGGATTTGGGGGAGGAAGGGGAGGAGATTGCCGAGGAGTTCAGATACCTGGCACGAGCCAACCTGTATACAGTGGAGATTCTGTCCGGTAGGACGGAACTGCTGGAGGGGTATGCAGGGTTTTTGCGAGATAATCCCGAGGAGCTGCTGCCGGGGCTTGGGACTATTTTGCAGGCTGCAGTGCAGTACGGACTTGATGTGGACGAGCTGCTGCATACGTTCGCGGAACAGAGTGCCGGATTTGAGGAATATGAGGATGCAGGCAATATTTCGCATTATTTCAGCTATTGTTATCATTCGGCGTTATATCATAAGCGGGCAGGCAGGCTGACGGAGGCGCTGGACTGGACGATACACTCTTTAATGCTGGCCCACCGGACAGGACATGACGGGAACTTCAAGCGCTGTCTGGCATTGTTCGAATTACTGCGTGAAGGGGTTACGGCAGAGCAGGCCCGGCGATATCATGAGGCGATGACGGAGTGCTTGGGGCAGGTGGCTGTGGATCTCTTCGACCTGCGGTATGTGTAGGGCTAATGAAACCATATAGAGAGGTGAACGCCGTGAAAAACAAGAAGCACTCAAGCTTGTGGGAGCGAGGATTCGCAGCCTTCGGAAGGAAAAGGGATTATCACAGGAAGCGCTTGGGGAAAAGGGTGGATTTCATTTTTCATATCTAGGGCAAATCGAACGTGGTGAGAAAAATGTATCGTTACTGAATTTGACTAAACTAGCTGAGGCCTTGGGCGTTAATTTGCTTCAGCTTTTTGCATATGTAGATGAGGAAATAGAGTTCACTGAACAAGAAAATAACATTCAAGAAATTATAGAGATGCTTCGTGAGTCCAACGGTGATAAGGTACAGTTAGCTAAAAATCTGTTGAGGGAAATTTTAAAGAGTAATTCTTCTTCATAGTTTAATTAATGCGGCTCCGCCAAACTACGACACACAGTTGTCCGATATCCCCTCCTATAATGAACTTATCTTAACTGATAAGGAGACGAAGACAGGTATGGGCGAGATTGTTAGACATGATGTGAATGAGGAGTATGCGTATTCCGGATTTGTGGAGGCGGGGGATTTTGTGTTCCTCAGCTTCTGTGTGGGCAATGTTGGGGGAACGGTGGAGGAGCAGGTGGAAGGTGCGCTGGATCATATGAGCGACCGGCTGCGGCAGGTGGGGCTGACGCTTGCGGATGTGGTGAAGCTGGATATTTTGCTGCGGGATGTGTGGGATATTCCGGTGATGGAGGCGGTGTTCAAGCGCAGATTTCAGGGCGGGTATCCGGCGCGGAAAACCATTTCTACCGAGTTCGCGCATGTTGGCGGGCCGGATGGGCTGAAGGTTCAGATGGATGGCATCGCGTACCGTCCGCGCAGCGCTGAATAGCGCAACAGTAGAAGGAAGAGGATTGCAGCAGCGGATAGCTTGGCTGGCCGTCTCCGGTGGTATATAGTAGAGGGAAATCTTTTGCAGGCAGAGGAGCGAACAGGGATGATTGCATTAATCTTGGCTGCGGGGTATGCGACCCGTCTCTATCCGTTAACGAGAGATACGCCGAAGCCGCTGCTGCCGGTTCAAGGGAGCCGTACAATTCTGGATCTGCTGATGGACCGCCTGGAGGTGCTGGAGGAAATTACGGAGGTTCTCATTGTGACGAATGAGCGGTTTTTTCGTGCTTTTGAGCAGTGGGGGCAGAAGTACAGAGGCGCGAAGCCGATCCGTATACTAAATGACGGCACTTCCACGCCGGAGGGGCGGCTGGGAGCAATTGGCGATATCCAGTTTGTCATCGAGCGGGAACAATTGCAGGATGATCTGCTGGTGCTGGCGGGTGATAACGTGCTCGGATTTGGCCTTGAGGGGTATTTGAATTATTTTCATGCGGTAGACAAAGACTGTATTCTGGTCCGAACGGTGGACGATGTCGGGGAGCTTCGCAGTATTGGCGTGGCTGAGCTGGATGCAGAGATGCGGGTCCTGTCCTTGGAAGAAAAACCTCAGTCGCCCCGGACGAACATTGGCGTATTTGCGCTGTATATCTATAAAGAATCTACGCTGCCGCTGTTCGCACGTTATCTTGCCGAAGGGGGCAACCCGGATGCGCCGAGTTATTTTCCTGCTTGGCTGCACTCCCGCCAGGAGATCCGGGCCTACTATACGGAGGGCGCTATTGAAGATGTCGGCACTCCCGAAGCGTATGCGCAGATGCGGGCCAGGCTGGGGAGCGGGCAGGAGGATAGAGGCTAAGCTATATAAGCGGAACTAAAAACTTCCAAAAGGCAGAACTGATTAACACGCTGAGACGTCGACAGATTTCATAGCCGCTCTCAGCGTCCACCCAAGGCGCATATCAGTAAAAGAGAGGTGTCCCAACGGCCATTCACGGCTATTAAGACCCCTCCTTTGTTATGCTCTAATTAGCGGCGGAATCCTTACGGATTCAAAAGCACCCGATGAACCCCCTGGCTTCCGCCCGGTGCGGTTCCGAGATATAAATATCCCCCTTGGCTTACGGCGGTGGTGATGCCGTATAATGTTCCTTCAGGATCATGCCAGCTATTCATAAGTTCTCCTTCGGGTCCATATTCCGCGGCAAGTCCATGCTTCACCGGCCTACTAGCTCCATTTAACAAGGATTGTGGAACTTTGGACATTGTTGCGGCTAACCAGGGATGACTGTGCATGTAATCGGCAAAAGGCAATCGGGTTGTGAAGATCCCCACCCAGAAGTGTCCCTGTGCATCACGTGTGATGTTGTCCGGGAATCCGGCAATATTCTCCGCAAAAATATCCGAGGTGCCTTGTTTGGCCCCTTTCAGCCAGTATCTGGTCAGTTGATAATGATAAGATTCGGCCACAAGCACGAAATCTTCATCGGCAGACAACGCCACTCCATTGGCAAAATACAGATCCCGAAGCAAAACGGTCGTCTCCTTGGTCACCGGATCATATTTCAGCAATCGTCCATGCGGCTTGTTCTCGGCAATTTCTTTGAACATGACCTTGCCATAGTTGGAAGTATCCGAGAAATAGATTGAACCGTCCTGCGCAATGTCCAGCTCGTTCGCCAAGTAGACCGGTCCGCCCTCCACCTGATTTGTAAGCACCTCAACATTCCCCCCCGGGTCAATCGACAGCAGTCCTTTCTGAATATCCGCTACAATCAAATTCCCGGCCGCGTCAAATTTCAGTCCGTTGGGTGTTCCGCGGGTATCGGCGAACACTTCAGCCGGCTGCGCCTTACCCGCTGCGTCAAAAGCTACTCTGTAAATTTTGCCGTCGGAGTCCCCCGTATATAGCCGTCCTTCTGCATCAAAAGTGATAAATTCCGGGTACTTCGCGCGGTCTGTAACCAGCTCTGCCGAGCTAAGCTTGTTGTTTTCTTTCCAGGGGCCCTCCTTCTCAAAGGAAGGAGCGGCAGGTGCAGACCATACGGCAGGATCTACCGGAGCAGGGATCAGCAGAAATACAGCGATTCCCAGCACAATTGCCCCGAGCAGGGCTAAGCTCCATCTGCCGACTTGTTGACGTGTTGAACGTTTGCGTTGCTTTGGTTCTGTGGACATGATAAATCCTCCTTATTGTTTACGTGGTCGAAGCGTGGCCTGGGCCAGCCGCAGGCTTTGTCTGCGGGTCATGAAGCGGGAAATCTGGGCAGTCAGGTAATTCTGGAATCCCGGAACAACGTACTGCTTCCCTTTTTTCATAGCGCGCAGTGCGATTGTCACAACACGCTCCGGCGTGTCCTTCGCGCCGACTGAAGCGGCCTCCGTACCAACAACATTGAAGAAATTCGTATCGGTTGAGCCCGGGCACAGGGCAAAAAACTGTACGCCACGGTCACGGTTCTCACACCAGAGAGCATCGGTAAAGGATAAGACAAAAGCTTTGGTGGCCCCGTAGACGGCCATGTAAGGCAGCGGCTGAAAGCCGGCGGTAGACGATACATTGATCACAGCGCCGGCACCTCTGTGGAGCATTCCCGGCAGGAACAAATGAGTCATGTCCACTACAGCGGCGACATTGAGCATTACTTCTTCGTGCTGGCGCTCGCCGGAGACTTGCTCGAACAGGCCGTGGGTGGCAAACCCCGCATTGTTGACCAACAGCTCAATTTCCAGGTTGAGCTGCTGGCACTTCTGATACAATTCTCCGGCAGCACCTTCGATGGACAGATCCAGGGGAATAACCTGTGCCCTAATTCCATAGCTGTGGGTCAAATCGGCGGCAAGTGCATCAAGTCTGCTCTTAGATCGGGCTACAAGCACCAAATGGCTGCCCTCCTTTGCCAGTTGTCTTGCAAACTGTTCGCCAATGCCTGAAGATGCCCCGGTGATCAGCGACCATTTCCCTTTAATATTCATAATTTCCGCTCCTTATAATACAGTGTTTTGTTATAGAAACAACGTTACCTAATGGTCAAAAAAATAATGCCACATCCATATCGGCATATATTATTGGTAACACTGTTTCCGATGTGAATCATCGTAACCTGATGAATACATCTATGTCAAATCATTTTTTTAACGTGACGGATTAATTGACAACCCTTCTGCAAATGGTTAGAATGCCTGTTAGAAACCAGTAACCTTGTTTCCTGTCAATAACACGATAACCGAATGAAGGTGATCCTTATCCATAACGAAGACAAGCCCTCGCAAACTGCGGGGCGGGAATTGAAGACATATCAGGAAGCTCGTCTGCAGAATACGGAAAATCTCCGTAAGCTTGTGGTTGACGCAGCCGCCGTTATTTTGCAGGAGGAGGGGCCGGAGGCCGTTACCGTCCGTAAAGTATCGCAGAAGATGGGCTGCTCCACCAAGATTATATACAGCTTGTTCGTCAATAAAGAAGGTCTGGCTCAGCAATTGTATCTTGAGGGCTGCAAATTGCTGGCCGAGCGTTTTGAAGAGGTGCAGCCGTCCTCCGACCTCTTGCGGCACTTGCTCGATTTGGGCGAAGCCTTCTGGCAGTTTGGGCAGGACTACACCAGCTACTACAAGCTGATGTTCGGAGGGGCTTTTGCCGAGTTCAAGCCGGATGAGCAGAGTATGCAGGGAACGCTGACAGCCATACGCCGTTTGCTGATTCTAATCAGCACCGCCCAGCAGGAAGGTCAGATATCGGACCAGGAAGAGGCCGGGACCCTTGTCAGCACCATATGGGCTTCGCTTCACGGGGTAATTCACCTGTATATGGGCGGATTCCTTGGGGATGCCGATGCGGCTCATACGGTTTACAAGCAAACCATGGCTTTACTGTCGCAATCCTTGTTTGCGGCTGGATAATAACTATCCAACAACAATAACATAACAATAGTATTTTTATGCTTTTTTCGTTTATTTTCGTGCCGTTCATGTTACACCATCCAACTTGTGAGAAGCGCTGTTATCCTCCTTTTCAAGCGATAGGCTTTCAAGTAAGCTGCACATAGAACGTCGTAGATTCTCCGGCTACGCTTTTGGCGTAGATTTTTCCTTTATGCTGATCCACAATCGACTTGGCGATGGCCAGGCCCAGTCCGTAGCCGCCCTGCTTGCGCGCCCGTGAGGTATCTGTGCGGTAGAAGCGGTCGAAGATGCGGGTCAGATGCTCGGGGGCAATGCCTTCCCCGGTGTTCGTGACGGACAGGAGCACATCGTTATGCTGTTTTTTTAGCGAGATGGTTACAGCGCCCTTAGGGTTCGTGTATTTCACGGCATTGTCGAGAAGGATCATCACCACCTGCTTGATTTGCTCACTGTTGCCCTGCACACTCAGCTCCGGCTCGATGTTATAGCCGAAGGAGATATTTTTCTCGAAAATTACGGCTTCCATCGTCAGGATGATATTCTCCACCGCTTCGCTTATATTGAATTTGCTGTGAATCATGGCTGTTCTGGAATCGTCCATCTCCGTCAGGTACAGCAGGTCATTGGTCAGCCGCGCCATCCGCTCGGTCTCCGACTTGATGTACTGGAGCCACTTCGCCTGATTGCGGATCGTGTCGTCGCTGTTCGACAGCAGCACATCTGCGTTCGTGTTGATAATCGTCAGCGGTGTCTTCAGCTCATGCGAGGCATCGGCGATGAACTGTTTTTGCTTGTCAAAAGCCTCCCGTACGGGTGTAATCGAGCGGTTGGCGAAGAAACGGCTGGTGAAAAAGAGAATAATCAGCATCAGCAGGCCGACAGCGGTGAAGGTGTAGATTAAGTTGGTGAGAATTTTTTGCTGGGCAGTGATGTCCAGGAAGACGATCATCGACCCGTCACTCGTATGCTTGACTGTGAAGATCCAGCGGCTGTCATCCAGGGTGAACCTCCCGGTGTCCTTGCCCATGCCAAGGGCTTCCTTAAGCGCCGCCGTATAGAACTCATCGTCCATCGTGAATTTGGAGTCCTTGGCTACAAGGTTTCCGTCCTTGTCGGTTCGCAGCATGAAGGAAACGGAGCGCTCCGGCGGCGGGTTGCCGCCTTCCATAAGTCCGCTGTCATTGGGCGGTGTGGCTCCCGCAGCCGTGTCATGGCGGCCTGTCTCGCCGGGGCCTTTCTGCTGATAATCCGCAATCCGGTGGAGATTCATATTAATGTCGCTCTGCACATTCTGGTAGGTGTACACGTAGATAGAAGCGAAAGCAATCAGCATAATCACCGAGATGGTGGCCAGATTTACGATCAGAAACCGGTTCCTGAGTTTTTTGAACATCAGCTTGTCACCTCTAATACATAACCTACATTTCGAATCGTGTTAATGCGTACCTCCGAACCCAGGAACGTGAGCTTTTTCCGCAAAAAAGAAATGTACACCTCCACATTGTTATGCTCCGCCTCCGAATCGAAGCCCCACAGCTTCTCGATAATCTGCTCCTTCGAGGTCACTGCCTGTTTTCTCAGGATCAGCAGCTCCAGCAGTTCATTCTCCTTCAGATTCAGCTTGATCTCCTTGCCCTTTACGGACAGCTTCAGGTTCGCCGTATTCAGCTCTATATCCCCAAGCTTCAGGGTATCATCCGGGATGACTTCGCCTTTGCGGCGCAGCGCCGCCCGAATCCGGGCCAGCAGCTCCTCCGACGAGAAGGGCTTGGCGATATAGTCATCGGCTCCATAATCAAGTCCCGTCACCATATCCGAAATTTCTCCCTTCGCGGTCAGCATGATCACGGGCGTGGACACGCCTTCGCTGCGCAGCTTCTTCAGTACGGTAATTCCATCCATTTCCGGCATCATAATGTCCAGCAGCAGCAGATCATAGATTCCGCTCTGTGCATAATCCAGCCCCGATCTGCCGTCGTGGACCATATCCACCGAATAGTTCATCTTCTTCAATATTTGGCTCAAGGCTTCCGCCAGATGCACTTCGTCTTCCACGATTAATATTCTCATGGGTATGCCCATCCTCTGCATTGAAAATTTGCTTATTTCTTAAGCCATTATAGCAAGATTACCTTTAACGAACCTTAACCGGATGTTATCCGCCGATGGCTGTATAGATGAAGGGATTGTGAGAGGGAACTCTGTTTGTTAAGCCTGTGTCAAAAGATCAGCAGAGTGTAAAGTCATTTAAGATTCATTAAAGGTTCCGGGGCTAAGATACATTCATAGCAAGCGAGACACACCGGATCACACCGGAAACATACAAGAAACGTGACACATACAGCTTTTTAACAAGCACTCCACTATGAAAGGATCTGACCCCTATGGCAATTGAGGTATTCAACCGATACGAGAACAAATATCTGTTCGACCACGCAGATTACCTGAAGCTCTATAATGACCTGTTGGAATATATGGAGCCTGACGATTACAACAAGCAGCATGAATTTTACTCCATTACCAATCTCTATTACGACACCGCCCATGATTCCCTGATCCGCAGCAGCCTGGCGAAGCCAAAGTACAAAGAGAAGCTCCGGTTAAGAGCTTACGGGATTCCGAACCAGGATACGAAGGTGTATCTGGAAATCAAGAAGAAGGTGTTCGGCCTGGTGAACAAAAGAAGAACCTCGCTGAAGCTGCAGGAGGCCTACGATTTCGTCGCTACCGGCGTGGAGCCGGAATGGAGGGATTATATGAACAAGCAGGTGATCGAGGAGATCAAGTATTTTTTATCCCGGTATGAGCTGCAGCCCAAGGTGTACCTCTCCTATGACCGCAAGGCGCTGTTCTGCAAAAACAACCGTGATCTGCGGATCACCTTCGACACCAATATCCGCAGCCGCCGCTATGATCTGAAGCTGGAGCATGGCACACATGGCGAGTACCTGATGGAACCGGGCCAGTGGCTGATGGAAGTGAAGGCCGAGAAGACGATTCCGGTCTGGCTGGCAAAAATGCTCTCGGAGCACCGGATGTACCGCACCAGCTTCTCCAAATACGGCAATGAATATAAAAAAATGCTCAAAATCGAAAGGGAGAGTGCCCTCTATGCTTGATTCACTGTTTTCCGCGGCTCTGACGAGTACCGATTTAACCTTCACTGACGCTATTCTGACTATTGTTATCGCAATTGTACTGGGCGGCATGATCAGCCTCACCTATATGAAGACCAACCCGGGAGGGTATTCGCAAAGCTTCACGCTCACGATGGTGCTGCTGCCGGTGATTGTGGCCGTCATCATCCTGCTCATCGGCAGCAACGTAGCCCGCGCCTTCAGCCTTGCCGGAGCCTTCTCGATCATTCGCTTCCGCAGCGCGCCGGGCGACCCGAAGGATATCACTTTTGTCCTGTTCACGATGGCTGCCGGTCTTGCCTGCGGAGTTGGCTCCTTTGGTTACGCCGTACTATTCACCCTTGTGCTCTGCGTGCTGATGTTCATCCTGAACCGCACCGGCTTCGGAGCGAGAAAGACACTGCAGAAGACGCTGAAGGTAACCATTCCTGAGAATCTGGGCTATGAGGAAGCTTTTGCCGAAGTATTCAACAAATTCAATGTCCGCTTTGAGCTGAAAAAGATTCGAACCACCGAGCTGGGCAGCTTATACGAGCTGGTCTATGACGTTACGCTCGATGAGCACACCAGCCAGAAGGAATTCCTGGATGCGATCCGCACCCGCAATGGCAATCTGGATCTCTCGCTGACGATGAGTCCAACTACAACTGACTATTAAAAAATCGAAGGGAACGATGACATATGAAGAATTGTATGACAGGGAGCAAGGTGGGACTGGTGCTGCTGGCTGCGGCGCTTATGACGGCATGCAGCGCGAATGGCGGGGTGGCGACCGGTGCTGCGAATAATGGAGCAACGAGTGCAGCAGTTACCTCCAGTGCTACGAGTGGAACTACTGCCGCTGTAGAACTGGCAAACGTTAAAGCGAGTGATCTGGTGACGTATGACGAAGACGATACGACTACCGCATGGACTGCCGACACCTCCACTGATATTCTCCTGGCAGGAACCACTGCAGAAATTGAAGGCGGCACTGGCGCTACAGCCCAGGATGGATCGGTAACGATTACGGAGGCGGGGACCTATGTTCTCTCCGGGAAGCTGAGCGACGGGCAGATTATCGTTGATGAGCAGGCGAAGGGAACCGTGCGGCTGGTGCTGAACGGAGTGGACCTGAAGGACAGCGACAGCGCGCCGATCTACATCAAGGAAGCGGGCAAAGTCGTAATCACCCTACAGGAAGGCACGGAGAACAGCGTTGCCGATGGAGCCAAATATGCGTCCGCTGATGCCACTACAGATGAGCCAAGCGCGGCCATCTTCAGCAAGGCGGATCTGACGATTAATGGAACAGGCAAGCTGACTGTTGCCGCAAGCTACAATGATGGAATTACCAGCAAGGATGATCTGAAGCTTGTGAGCGGCACGCTTGAGATCCAGGCGGCAGACGATGGTATTGTCGGAAAAGACATGGTCGCCGTTCAAGATGGAACGATAACCATCAAAGCGGAGGGAGACGGCATCAAGTCCACCAATGATGAGGAAACAACCAAAGGCTTCGTAGCCATTGCAGCCGGAACATTCGATATAACGGCAGGCAATGACGGTATTCAAGCTGAGACGGCGGAAGTGATTGATGGCGGAACGTTCAGCATCGTGACGAACGGAGGTTATGAGAACGCTGAAGTGAAGACAGGCGATCAAGGCCCGGGCGGTATGGGCATGGGCGGCAACAGAGGGGGAGGCTTCAGTAACCAGGGGGCAGTGGACGGAACCCCGGCTGCTTCAGGCGATACTGCGCCTGCGGCAACCACCTCTGCGGCTGCCGCAGATACGGCGGCGGTGACCACAGCAGAGGCGACTACAACGGCGACGGCTGCAACAGAGTCCGTGAGCGCCAAAGGGCTCAAGGCCGGAGGTGATCTTACCGTGAACGGCGGCAGCTTCACGATTAATTCCGCAGATGATGCAGTGCACAGCAACAGCAATGTCTCCATCACGGACGGCGGGTTCAAGATTACGACAGGCGACGACGGAATTCATGCGGACAGCCTTACGGCGGTATCCGGTGGCACTATTAATATTTTGAAGAGCTATGAAGGCATTGAAGGCGCGAATATCACCATATCCGGCGGCGAGATCCATGTGGTGGCCTCGGATGACGGCGTGAACGTGGCCGGGGGTAATGACGACAACGCTGCACAGGCAACCACTCAGCAGGATCAATTCGCAAGCGCCGGCAGCAACATGCTGACGATCAGCGGCGGAACCTTAACGGTTGATGCTGCCGGTGATGGTCTGGATTCGAACGGATCGGTCACGATGACAGGCGGTACCGTGATTGTCAACGGTCCTACCGATGACGGCAACGGCCCGCTCGACTACGACGGCACCTTCAATATGACTGGCGGTTATCTGGTGGCAGCAGGCAGCGCAGGCATGGCCCAGGCACCGGGCGAGGATTCCAGCCAGTATTCGGTAAGCATGAGCTTCACGGAAGATCAGCAAGCGGGCACTCTGGTTCATCTGGAAGACAGTGACGGCAACAATATCCTGACCTTCGCACCTTCCAAGAATTATCGGTCCGTCGTCGTCAGCTCCCCGGATCTGAAGCAGGGCGGTTCTTACAAGCTTTACTCGGGCGGAACTTCTACCGACACTGTAGTAGACGGATTGTATACAGACGGTGAGTACAGCGGCGAAACCCAGGTAGTGGCGTTTGATATCTCCAGCAGCGTAACCTGGCTCAACGAATCGGGAGTCACGACGGCCAACACAGGCCGTGGCCCTGGCGGTGGCGGCGGCGGATTCACCGGCGGCGGCGGTACCAGACCCCAAGGCGGCGCTGGCGGCACACCTCCACAAGGTGGAACCGGTGGGGGTACCGCTTCAGAGGGTACAAGCGGAAGTGCAAATTAAATAACAAGCAGCGCCCCTCCGGTGAATGGAGAGGCGCTGTTTTTGCTTGGCAATCACAATATCTACTCAGGTGAATTTGTAAGCACATCGGAGATAAACTCACCGTGCAAGTGTAATAGTAGTAAGTTCCTTGGGAGTGGAGAGCTAGGTGAAATTTGTCCAACTAATTGGCTGAAATCTGCTCTGTGGCGGGCGGCCAGGAATAGTGGAACTTTTTCCACTTGGGTCACTGTAGTCCTACATAAAATCAAAAAAATAACGGATCACATGGAAGAACACCGGCGAGGTGTAGGCCAGGCTGTCGACGCGGCTGAGGTAGCTGGTCTGCAGGGCGACGAATTTGTCATCGTCACCAATCAGCAGATCGCGCTTCAGTACGGATACCGTTAAGCTGCCGAAGAAGCCGGCGAGACTGATCAATACCCCGGAGAACAGCCCGAATATCGGGGTCAGCGGCGTGAAGTAAGGGTAGATCAGGTAAGATACCCCTGTGGTGACCACGAATGCGCAGGCGAAGCCTTCCCAGGTCAGATTCGGATTGGCGGTCGGTACGACCTTGCGCTTGCCAATATAGATCGAAGCCAGATAGTGAACGGCATCATTAAGCTGTGTAAGCACCACAAGGAACAGCACGAGTCCTGCTCCGTACTCCGGTGTGGCAAATTGGAAATAAGCCAGGTGGCTAAGCCCGAACACCATCAGCATAAGCCCCCACTGGGTAGCGCTGACGCTGCGCAGGAACCCGAGAGTACCTTTGTTAATAAGCCTGGGAAGCGGCAGGAGCAGGAAGACATACACCGGAATGAAAACGATGAACATGCCATACCACTCAATGTAGACCCAGTAGAATTGCAGCGGAATGGACAGGTATGCCCACAGGAACAGTCTGCGGTCGGCTTTTCTTGTACGGATCATGGAGAAATATTCCTTGAGCGCAAAGAAGGTCAGCACCATGAGGGACAGCAGGGACACGACCGGATTGAACAGCGTAGCCAGACAGAAGATGAAGAGCATGCCCCACCATGTTTTGAGGCGGAAGCCAATGCCTGTATAATCCTTGTCCTTTTGCATTCTGCTCACCACTACATATATTAAATGAATGGAAGATAGAACTGCTAATATAAGGAGTAATGTAAAAAGCGAGCTGTTCAAGCAATCACCAACTTGTCGCAGAATAGAATTCCAATTAAGGGGTCATATGTTATCATGAAGGAAATGTTCAAACATGATAAGGGGAAATTTTGCAGATGGATGCTGAGCACTCGGTTTTTATCCTGCTTACGAATACAGGAACGCTTTTTACCAAGCTTATACAAGGCTACACCAAGGCACCTTACAATCACGCTTCCATCGCCTTTGACCGCGCGCTGTCGGAGCTGTACAGCTTCGGGCGGAAGCATCCGAACAACCCGCTGAATGGCGGATTCGTGAGGGAGAATTTGCAGACAGGCACATTCAGCAAGTATCCGAATACGACCTGTGTGATCTACGAGCTTACAGTATCGGAACGTGAGGTCGAGAAAATGCGGCGTGTGCTGCACATCTTCATCCGCAGCCGTCAAAAATACCTCTATAACCTGCTGGGCATTATTGGCGTTGCCCTCAAAGAACCGGTGGAATTCAGCAATTCCTACTTCTGCTCGCAGTTCGTGGCGGAAATTCTGGACCGTTCCGGCATCAGGCTGTGGAATAAGCTGCCTGCGCTCGTTACGCCGGATGATTTCCGTCAGAGCGACAGGCTGCAATTGATATATCAGGGGAAATTAAGCGAATATGTGCCGGTGGAATGATTGCGGCTCATAACAACATGAAGTATTGAGAGGCGGCTGAGAGCTTGCAGCTTACAGCTTACAGCCTGTCCCTCCCCAATTGGGCAATGGCTTGATCGGCCAGTGGGCGCCGCTCCAGAAATTTTTGAATAACGGACTATCTTTTCCAATGAACAATCCGGTTGCGCCCTTCGTGTTTCGCCTGATACAGGGCCTTGTCTACCGCTTCAAGCAGATCGCTTTCGACTGAGAAATCATTGATGGTCAGCAATCCCATACTTATGGTAACGGATATAGGCTGGCCGTCATTGGCAATCATCACCTGATTGGCTTCCACGCTTGTCTTAATTTGCTCTGCTGTATGCAGTGCCTGGGATTCACCGATATGGGGTAAATAGATGATGAACTCTTCGCCGCCATAACGGGCAAATATGTCAGTCTTCCGCAAACACCGCTTGATGACCTCCACCGTGCTGCAGATCACTTCATCCCCGACCAAGTGGCCGTATGTATCGTTCACCTGTTTGAAATAATCAATATCGAGCAGGATCAGAGCAAAGGGATTATGCAACTTTCTGTTCTTCACCACCTCTGTCTCTAACTGCTGGGTCAGATAGTGACGGTTGTAGCAGCCGGTTAAGCTGTCGGTTATTGCCATCTGTTTAAGCTGCCGGTTGGTATGGAACAGCTTCTTCTGCACCTCGATCAACGCCTGGTTGCGCTCCTGCAGAATCATATTCTGATTATGGGTTTCTTCAATGAGACCCTGCAGCTCGCTGGTATCCTGGAACGTAATGATCCGTCCCACCCTCTCCCTGCTAACCAAAATGGGTGCAGCCTGAATGTGCAGATACCGCTTAATGGTTGGATGCAGTACTTCGATTTCGCTTGTTACCAGCGGACGCTCCCGGTAGGCCTGAAGGAATTCCTTAACGCTGATGCTTTCTCCCTGAAGAATATTCTCGATGCTGAAGCGGTCTCCGACATGCAGAGAGAAATGGGGGACCAGTGCCTGATTGATTTCTAATACCGTCTCGTTATCGTCGAGCACCAGGATACCCAGCGCAATCGTGTCCATTACATCCCGGTGGGCAATGGTTACAATATCAAATACCTTATCCTGGTCTATAGAAATTACAAAAAAGATCGCCGAAAGTAACATGCCAAGCGAAGTCATCCCCGGGATCACCGGCAGATACCGGTCCAGGACCACGTTCAGCAGAACATCCAGCATGATGCATACTGCCGCCGACAATAGGCCCTTGAGCACAAGCATAATCTGTGTTTTGACACGGGGAACCTTACTGTGAATCAGGGAAACGGTGATAACATATAGCGAAACGATGACATGGATAACGATGACGGCGATATAGAACCAAAAAATAGGCCCGTAGGTTCTTTGGACGTAGCTTCCGTTCACAGGCTGCACAAACCAGCCGAACGGATTCAGGATCAGGCCGAGCGAAGCCAGCGCTATAGGGACGGACAGGAGCAGAATGACCCTTTTCTTCAGAAACTGGATTTGTCCGGTTAATAAAATGGTAAAAAACATCCATCCTATACTCAGAAATGCTCCGTCTACAAAGGCGGCCTTCACATAAAATAGTTGAAAGATGGGATCATCGGTGGTTTTGATGGCAAACTGGCAGAAGGGCCACAACATCATGGAAAAATGAAAAGCTAAGTATACTTTGTGCAGTTTCGTTATTGTAACAGAGACAAAAACATAGACGAATAGTGCAAACAAAATAAAAAATAGTATCAGATCAATCCACACCACTAAACCCAATAAATTACACCTTCTTGCTAATATTAGTCTTATATGTGGGCTTTGGGCCTAAAGTCTTGCATCTTGCTTCTAATATATAATTAGGATGGCAAGAATACAACCTCCTTTAAAAAGTGCATACGAATATCAGTAAAAGAGTCAAGAGAGAAACGGTGAGTCTGCCGCATGGAAGGGCTGAAGCAGGAGCAACGGAAGTCCGGGTTCCACAAGCAAAATGGGCCGCACTTCCGCAGGTGCTGGGTGTGTCCGCCAAGCTGGGACGTATTTCTTTCGGGGGCTATTGCACATCTTGGGTATTTACATCATGAATATATCCGCCGCCGGGGGAACGCTGTTGGGATTCATCCGGGGAGCAGCCTATGCGTCCTAAGCAAATTGCTTCTCGTACACATCGACCTTATTTCCATGCTGATCCTTGCTGCTGCTGGTTTTGATAAAGCCGTTCCTCGTCCAAAATAACGCCCCGGTCTCGTTCTCCAACTGGACTGCCAACCGGGCCGACGTTACATTGTTCTGCTTCAAGTATCTTTCCAGCACATTCAGGGCTATAGATCCGATCCCCTGTCCGGCATAGCTCTTGTGAAGTATGAAAAGACCGATCCAAGGGGCGTTATCCCCCGGGTTGTTGGGCAGATAAGTAATAATGCCGATATACTGATTATTCTCCTTGATGTACAGCATCTTCTCGTTCATTTCAAGATTCTGCCGGTTCTCCTCGCGGATTTCCTCTGCGGTGAGGGCTTCTTTGTGCAGCACCATGAGGTTGAACGCAGGCTGTGAGTTGAGGATCGCGGCTTGAAGCGGGATACTTTCTGCGGACAACGGATCGGCAACGGGTTCTAAAGTAATCAATGGATACACCTTCCTTAATGATAGGGTAGAAATGCTGGATTTATGGATAACTATTTAAACGAATATCTAATTAGATAATAATAAAATTTATACTTGAAATCAAGGGACATGCTACAATAAATAGAATTTATCTAAGACTATTGTCGAGAAGAATGGAGAAATGAAAATATGAATGAATTGCCAAACTGCCCGCAATGCAGCTCGGAGTACACTTACGAAGACAGGGGACTTATGATCTGCCCGGAATGTGGACATGAGTGGGCTCAAGGCTCAGAGCATGCGGGCAGCGAGGACCAGAAGGCGGTTAAGGATGCCAATGGCAACATGTTGAGCGATGGAGATACGGTCACTGTAATCAAGGATCTGAAGGTCAAAGGCAGCTCTTCCGTACTGAAAATTGGCACCAAAGTGAAGAACATCAGGCTGGTAGAGGGCGATCATGATATTGATTGTAAAATCGACGGCTTTGGAGCGATGAAGCTCAAATCGGAGTTTGTCAGAAAAGTATAGGCACATAAGAATACGCTGCATTCTGTAATAAAGCCGCGGGGCGTCTGATATGATCTATCAGACCGTCCCCGCGGCTTTTCCATCTGTGTAGGAGCTATTATCTGTATGGGTAGAATACTTTCTCCTGCAGCAACTCAAGCGCATGCCCGATTTCAATGCGTTCCTCGTCGGATAGATTGTCAATGCGCCCGGCAAACCGGGAGGCGATACGCTGAAACGCTTCGTTCATCATAGTCTGCCCTTCGGCGGAGAGAGTGATGCCATGCCTGCGGCGGTCGGCGGCATCGACAATTTTGTCGCACAGATTTTTTCTGCTCAGCTTCTTCAGCTCACGGCTTGTGTTCGGCATCGACATGTTCATACAATCGCTGATCTCGCTGAGAGTGACAGGCTGGCTGACGGCGATATATTCGAGAATTCTATATTGAACGGGTGTCAGAGCATCCGACTTCACATTTTTGCTTAGTTCGCTTGTGATTTGATGGACGGCAGTCGTAAAGGTTATGAATTTCTGGAATAAATTATTCTTGTCCATAAAGATCACCTCCTGAGACACCATAGCAAAATAATTATCATAAAACAATTATCATATAATAATTATCATTTGACAACTAAATATAGAGATGCTAGGATTTGCTTATCAAATGATAAGTAAAGGAGTGGCGTTATGCACACGCTGATTATCTATACGCATCCGAACCATCAGAGCCTTAACTATGCTTTTATGCAAGAGGTGCTCCGGGGAATCCGGGAGAACACAAAGGTGACAGAGGTTAAGGTGCTTGATTTATATGAGGAGGGCTTCGACCCTGTTCTGGTATTTAATGAGCATAAGCGCAGGAGAGATATGGACAAGGACCCGGAGCTGGAGAAATACAGGGAGCAACTGCTGTGGGCGGACAAAATTGTCTTCATCTATCCAATCTGGTGGGGACGGCCTCCGGCCATGCTGCTGGGGTATATTGACAAGATGTTTGCTACGGGGTTTGCCTATAAGAATACAGGCGGACTGATGCCGGAAGGACTGCTGAAAAATAAATCGGTAGTGTGCATCTCCACGATGCAGGGGCCGGCCAATTACCCGCTGCTGTGGCTGCATAACGCGCACAAGGTGTTAATGCGCAAAGCGCTGTTCAACTATGTCGGCATGCGCAAAGTAAAATTCTTTGAGTTCGGCAGCATGGAGAGCAAGCGGGGCAAGCACGCTCAGAAGCTGGATAGAATCTATCAGTATTTCAAAACAATCAGCGAGTAAAAAAGCCGCCCTCGTTAGAGAGCGGCGTTATGCTTGCCTCAGGAATGTTGCAGGATTACCCAGTCAATGATTTTGCGGGCAATGCTCACTTGGGGCGGAATGACCGGGAGCTGGTCCAGCTCGAACCAATCGGCATGGTCCAGCTCCTCGCCGTCCACGGTGATCTCTCCGCTCTCGTATTCCGCCAGGAAGCCCACCATCAGGGAGTGGGGGAAAGGCCACTGCTGGCTGCCAAAGTAGGTAATGTTCTTGACCCGGATGCCTACCTCCTCCATAATCTCGCGCTGCACGCAGTCCTCCAGCGTTTCGCCGGGCTCGACAAATCCGGCAATCAGTCCGTACATGTTGTTCACAAAATGCGGGGAGTGGGCCAGCAGGAGCTTATTGTCCTTAAGAATTGCGGTAATTACCGCAGGGGCAATCCGGGGATAGCTGACCTGACCGCATGCCGGGCAGGTCCGTGAATGCTCGATTGGAGACAGGACAGTGCGGGCAGCGCATTTGCCGCAGAATTGATGGGTTTCATCCCAGGCCAGGAGCTGAATGCCTCTGCCTGCGAGATGGAACAGGTCTTCGTCCAGCAGCTCATATAAAGGGCGCAGCGGGCGGAAAGTCATGCCCTCAGGCTCCGCTGTCTCAGCGGCTACCTCTGCTGTGAAGCAGGGAATGTCTTCGAAGGTTCCCAGGTAAAGTGTTCTAATCGGAGTCATGGATAGCTCTTCAAGTGATCGTGTCAGAGGGATGCCGGTCTGCCCGCCGGTTTCCGTAACCAGCAGCTTGCCGGAGTGAAAGATCAGCCAATAGGCGGAACCGCTGAAGTCAGGCTCGGGGCTTACTGCCGGAGTATATCGTTTATAAATGCTTGCTCTTGGTTTAGACATGGCGCAGGACCTTTCTGAAAGTGAGTGTTTACTATTAAGAATAGCAAAAAGCGGGAAGGCTAACAATTATGCAATCAGCCTGCACACATTACGGCGAATGTACAGATAAAACGTGCTCTGGATGAGCCGTTTTTTTGTGTTTGACATTTCGCTTACATGTAACTAAAATGGTTACATGTAGAGAGGTTTTCTACAACAATCCCAGCAAGTATTAGGCACTGCATTATAAATATACCCCTATGGAGGAATGAAAAATGAAAATCGCATTCACAGGAGCAACAGGACATTTCGGTTCCATTGTGGCCGAAGCTTTGCTGAAGTCGGTACCGGCGGACAGCCTGGTTGCCAGTGTTAGAAATCCGGAGAAGGCAGAAAATCTGCGGGCCCGTGGAGTAGACGTTCGTCAAGGTGATTTCGACAAGCCGGAGACGCTGGATGCCGCATTTGCCGGAGTAGACCGGCTGCTGATCGTATCGGCAGACGGAGATAATGACACCCGGATTCGCCAGCATAAGGCGGCTGTTGATGCTGCCGTACGTGCCGGTGTCGGCTTCATCGCCTACACCAGTGTGGGCCGTGCCGACAGCAGCTCGCTGTTCCTCGCTCCAGTACACAAGGAAACTGAGCAATTTATCCGTGAATCCGGCATCCCTTACTCCTTCCTGCGCAATAACTGGTATCTGGAGAATGAGGCCGGCTCCATCCAGGCTGTACAAGCAGGAGCCCCTTGGCTGACTTCGGCAGGTGAAGGCAAGGTGGGCTGGGCAACACGCCGCGATTATGCTGAAGCGGCAGCAGCCGTACTGACAAGCGAGGGTCATAACAATACTGTCTATGAATTGTCCGGCACACCGGTAACCCAGGCCGAGCTTGCGGCAATTGTCGGAGAAGTACTTGGCAAGGAAGTTCAGGTACAGCAGGTTGATGATGCTGCGTATTCCAGCATTATGGCCGGAGCGGGAGTGCCGGAAGCAGCTCTTCCCATCGTAGTCGGAATCCAGCGCGCAATCCGCGAAGGCGCACTCGATATTACCAGCGGCGATTTCGCGAAGCTGCTGCAGCGTCCGCTTACACCGCTTAGCGAAGGCGTAAGAGAGCTGCTGAAGGCTTAAGCTGTTCTAACTTCAGACTTATCTTCAATGAAAATGACAATCCCCTCGCCATCAGATCAGGCGAGGGGATTGTTTGCATTCTGCAGCAGTTCGCTGACCGCAGCAGCCAGCTCCGTGTCATTCTCCGCTGCAAGCCATGCCTCAGGAATCAGGACATAGCAGCCGGAGCTGCTTGCCAGATGGCTGTAAATGATTTGGGCTTCGTCCAGCTTGTGGCGGCTGATTTCCTCTGGCTCCCTGCGCACTAGCTTGCCGAAGCTGTCCGTAATGGCTGTCTGTATGACGCCGCAGAGCCGCTCCATTGGCATATCCCCCGCCTCCAGCCTGGAGCGGAAGATAATCTCGCTGCCTTTGATCAGCATAAGCTTAAGGGTCTGTTCGTTTATTGGCTCAAGGACGGCAATGTTCTGGTTCTGCGCAGTGAAGCCGATGACCTTCTCCTTCTGCAGCAGGGAACGGACGGCGGTGACATAATCACGGTATTTGGCCGCGGTCTCGAACTCGAAATTGTCCGCAGCGGTGTTCATGCGCCGCTCCAAATCATTCAGGATGCCATTGTCATTCCCTTGCAGCAACTCAATAATACGGTCAATAATTTCATCGTACTGCTGAAGCGCCGCCCCGCCCCCGCACATGCCGATACATAAGCCGAGCGAGTGGTTGAGACAGCGGGTGTTTTTGGCATGGGGCGTGCTGCAAAGAATCTTCTGGCATTCCTTAATCCCCTGCAATGCACGTTCAACTGTACTCCTGCTCGTATAAGGTCCAAAATACAGGCTGTCCTCATACTCGCCCGGATCATAGGTTACGGCTAGCTGACGGTAAGGAGTATCTGTGCGGAGGGCAATATAGCTGTAGGCGAGCGGATTTTTCATTTTTTTATTGTACATCGGTTTGATTTCCTTAATGAGCTGGCACTCCAGCAGAAAGGCTTCAAATTCCGTATCGGTGAGCCTGTAATCGAGATCCCTGATGTGTTTGATGAGCTGCTTAACCTTGGGGGAATGACCCTTGGAATTGTAAAAATAGGACTGTACCCGTTTCTTTAGCTGTTTGGCCTTGCCGACATAGATGATATGTCCCAGACTGTCCTTCATCAGGTAGACGCCGGGCGATAACGGGAGGTCCGCTACCTTCTCTGTCAAATCCATGAGGTTCCCTCCAAGTTCGCGTTCTCTAGTAATTTTCAGTATAAACGATGTGACATAATCCACAAAGCCAACTATGAAAACCCTCTATCATAAATAACAGGAAGATTGAAAGCAACGAGGCTGGGGGGCTTTTCATGAAATATTCAATCGGCGAGTTTGCCTCAATTCTGGGCGTGACGGCGGATACATTGCGGCTCTATGAGAAGCATGACATTGTCCGCCCCATGAAGGATCATCATAACAATTACCGCTATTTCAACGATTTGGATGCCAGAAATTTACTGTCGAGCCGCTGGTACCGGAGTATGCAGATTCCGCTGCAGGATGTCGCCGGGCTGATCAATGACGCTCCTGCCGAGCAGGTCCTGGAGTCTATCGCCACCGCACAACTGCAGCTAGAGGAAGAAATCAGACGCAGCACCCTGCTGCTGGATAAGATCAATGAAATCCACACAGAGCTGCGGAGTATCGGCGAAGCCTTTTATACATGCCGAATCAAGCGGGTTCCCGGAATGTATAGAGTCCAGCAGACGAACAAAAATCATTTGCTGCAAAAGGATTGTATCAAAAGAACGGTGCAAGCCTGGATGGAGCTGCTGCCCTTTACGTTCTATTCCTTCAGAATCGAGAACATGGAGGATATTGCGGGAAATGCAGAGCTGGAATATAGCTGGGGGCTGGCTTTGGTTGAAGAGGATCAGCAGCGTCTGGGCGTTAGTATTAACGAGAGCATGGAGTACATAGAGCCGTCCACCTGCATTTCTGCAGTGATTGCCAGCTCCTATGAGGAGGATCTTGGGCGGGAGGCTTTCCAATTTATGCTGGATTATGCCTGCGGGCAGAGCTACGCCATCACCGGCGATATCTGGGGCAAGATTCTGTTCACGGAAAGAAGGAGCGCAGGAAACACGACTTTTCTTGAAATCAACATTCCGATTGCGAAAAATTTCACATAACATTCATTGACCTTGGTGCCGCACCAAGGTTTAGACTCTGTGCGTAGGCTAGCGGTCCCTCCAGAAAGAGACAGGGGGCTGCGCACTAATCACACAGGGGGGAAACCAATGCGTAAGCAAGCACAGAACAAAATGTTATTGTTATCCGTGTGTCTCGTCATGATTCTGTCGTTAATCAGCGGTTGCAGCGGCAATAATTCGGCTGAGCCAGCCGCTTCGGAGCAGCCGTCAGCATCGGCGTCGGCATCGCCTGAAGCGACACAGCAGGCAGCAGAGGACAACGGGGTACCGGCTTCTTTTAAAGCAGGAACCTATAAGGCGGAAGCCGACGGGAAGGACGGAAAGATTCAGGTGGAGGTCACTCTGGATGCAGAGTCCAAAATTACCGACATTAAGGTGGTCAGCCAGAATGAGACCGCAGGGATCGGTGTTGAAGCCATCAACAAGATCAAGGATGAGATCATCGCAGGCCAGACCCTGGCGATTGATGCTGTCAGCGGGGCTTCCGAATCCAGTAAGGCCATTCTGACCGCTGTTGAAGATGCTGTGAAGCAGGCTGGCGGCAACGTGGAGGCATTCAAATCCAAAACGGTAGCCAAAGCCGGCGAAGGCAAAACCGAGCAGCTCTCGGCGGATGTTGTCGTTGTAGGCGCGGGCGCATCCGGTGTGTCGGCAGCCGTCTCGGCGGCAGACAAGGGCGCAAAGGTTATTCTCATTGAGAAAACAGCGACCATCGGCGGAGCGAGCAATCTGTCCTGGGCGGGCAAGTTCTACAACTCTTCGGCTGCTGTCAGCAGCGGGCTGAAGGTAAATGTAGAGAAGGAAATCTCGGAATGGATCGTTAACAATCACTGGAGAGTTGATGCGGCGGCCATCCGCCAGTATGTGACGAAGTCCGGTGAAACCTATGATTGGCTGAACAAGAAAGGCTACAAAACCACCTTTATCAACTTTGCCGGAGAACAACTGCATATGCTTCCGGCCTATGAAACCCGCCAGCCGACACTCAAGGCGATGCTGGCTGCATCGGTAGAGAAGGGCGGCGGACAGGTCCTCACCGAAACAACCGCCAAGAAACTGATTACCGGCGCTAACGGTGAAGTGACTGGTGTAGTAGCTCAGAAGGCTGACGGCACGACACTTGAAATTACCGGCAAGAGCATTATCATGGCCACCGGCGGTTATGCCGGGAATAAAGAAATGGTTAAAGAGGCCTTCGGCTTTGAAGGTGTCAACGGCGGCTTAGGCCAGAATATCGGCGAAGGGCTGAAGATGTCCTGGGATGCCGGAGCCAAGGTTCCCGATAATTTCGGCGGGCAGATGCTGCACCAGACGCTGGCCCGGGCGACCGAGAAGCTGAAAGCACAGTATAAGCCGTTCGAGGCCAGCTATCCGCTGATGCTCTCTTACCTGCCTACGCTGATGAATGTCGGACCTTCGGGAGCGAGATTCAGAGACGAAGCGGCTACACTCACCGCCGTAGCTGCTGCGAATACCAGTGCTTTTAACGGCGCGTATCACTTGGTAATCGTCTCGCAGGCACAGATCGACGCCTTGAAGGCCAAAGGGATGAATGGTGTAAAAGCGCCCGCGCTGCCGGGAATGCCGCCGGAATTCTACGCTTCCTTCAAGGATCAATTCAAGCTGGATAACCCTTGGAAGGATGCCGATAAAGTATTCGAATCCATGGTCGCTAACGGCGATGGATATAAAGGCAACACCATTGAAGAACTAGCGAAGAATGCCGGCATGGACGCCGCTGTATTCAGCGATGCCTTCAAGAAATATCAGGAGGCAGCGAAGACAGGGGTAGACACCGAATTCGGCAAAGCGAAGGAATATCTGCTTCCGATGGGAGAGAGCGGTCCATACTACGCCGTTATCGCTGAGATCAACAATCTGGGCTCGGTTGGCGGACTGCTTGTAAATACAAAGTTCCAGGTGCTGAACGACAAACGCGTGCCGATCAAAGGCCTGTATGCGGTAGGACTTGAATCCGAAGGCGTAATGTATAATGACACTTATGTCGGCAACGGCGTAGGTCTCGGCTACTCCTTCACCTCCGGCCGTCTTGGCGGCGAGGATGCGGCAGCAGGAGCTTTAGGCAAATAATAATTAGCGTTGAGCATAAGGGGGGAGCCTGCGGCTTTCCTCTTTTCGCGTGGTATCGTTTCAGGTTATTTTCGTGATACAATAATATGGAAATCGGTGGATATCCGCTGGTTATATTGACAAAGGGGTTAATTCTTATGGTGATCAAATTCGGTAACTGCCCGGTGCGGTTGAGGGAACCTGATAACAGGATGTACCGGGCGTAAGACAAATAATGTTATCAGTTTGATAGATCAACTGCACCTGTCCGCATAGCTGTTATTTTACTAGAATGCGAGAGGGGTACAGAATATGAATGTCAAGGAATGGAAGAAGCAATGGCTGCAGGAGGAACAGAGAGTCTTCAAGGGCTGGGATTTCTCATCGCTGGACGGGCGTATGGCAGGGGATGGACCGCCTTGGAGCTATGAAGCGGCTGTTAGACAATATATAAATGACAAGACCACCCTGCTGGACATGGGCACAGGCGGAGGGGAGTTCCTCCTTTCTCTGGACCCGCCGCGGGGGAAGACGTTTGCCACGGAAGCATACCCACCCAATTATGAGCTGTGCAAGAAGCTTTTGCCGCCACATGGCATTGAGGTCAGACAGGTGTTCAGCGACGATAAGCTGCCGTTTCCGGACGGGTTCTTCGATGCGGTGATCAACCGTCATGAGTCATTTTCGATTCAAGAGGTGTACCGGATTCTGAAGCCGGGCGGTGTGTTTGTAACCCAGCAGGTGGGCGGGCAGAACAACCGGGCTTTGTCGGCATTGCTGCTAGGGAAAGAGGCTGTGGCAGTAGATGAAGCTTTTTACCTGGATACGGTTTCTGATGAACTGCGGCGGGGCGGATTTACCGTGTCTTCCGCTGCGGAATGTTTCCCCGAGCTTAGGTTCTATGATATAGGGGCGCTGGTATATTTCGCGAAAATCATTGAATGGGAATTTCCCGGCTTCACCGTGGAGAAATGCTTCGACAAGCTCTGTCTGCTCCAGCAAAGACTTGCGCAGGAAGGCTGCATCCGCAGCACGGAGCACAGGTTTTTCATTACGGCCGGCAAATAGCCGGGCAATGGAATATCAAGCTGCGGCTTGACTTATAGGCGGTTGCGCCAAGCTCTTCAAATCGACCACTTCGGCTTGCCGGAGTGGTTTTTGCTTTTTGGAGAAATGGGCACCGTTTCTTCTTGGCATATTTACGAATTAAGCAATTTTCTCACGTAGCCGATATATAGGTAATGAGTATCAGAGAAGGGAGGAATGCTAGGTGAATATTCCCATAAACGGAATCAATCCCATCTCCTTAACCCGGCCGCCGCAGCAGCAAGAGATCAAAGCTTCTACTGAGATTTCTCCGCTTAGCTTCACTGCAACCCTGGCGGCTGTTACCGCTGCAAGCCAGGCGCAGGTACAGAGAATTAAGCGGAGATATGGCTTGAATGTCGGCATTCTATCGGTTGATAGTGACGAGAAGGAAATTGCAGACCATAGTGCAGGTGACAGCCTGCCGGAGCTTGTGATTGCTCCAAATATACTGCAGCAAATGGCAAGGGACATTGTCTTAAGCAAGAAGGTGTACGGTTATATTGATGATTTCATCAATGAAGATCCGAAAGGTCTGAATCATATGGGGCAGAAGCCGGGGATGAAAACAACGGGCCGCAGTCTGATAATACATATGGACGGCACATTCACAGTGCTAGGGTCATCTTCGGCAGCCTCTCCAGAGGAAGCGGGGAAGCAGCAGGAACTGAAGAAAAAAGTGCGGGAAACCTCTGGAGGGCTCCAGGCGTTTCAGCCGGCGCTTCCGGTCTTATCCAGAAACCTGCTTCCCCTGCAAGGAGATGCTCATTCGGTTTCGGATGCAGTCTCCGTGCGAGAAGCACCGTCGCAGGAGTGGCTGCACCAGATTTTGCTGATGCGGGCCATAAGATCACACAGAGGTCACTAACTTCACATGGAGGCAGCGTTTAGGATTCAGTTGGATAGATCCATCTGAGGACCAGCTTCTTAAGCGGCGCCCTCCATGCCGGTGGAGGAGCCTGATCTGTTATAATCATATGGATTTCATGAAGATCGGCTATTTTTGCTACGGTACGCTTATCAATTTTTGAGGAATCCGCTATGACGATCGCCGTCTCCGAGTTGCGAATCATTTGCCTTGTGAATACAGCCTTCTCATAATCATAGCTTGTAATGCCGTTCTCCAGGGAGACACCGTCAACAGAGACAAAGGATTTATTGACATAGAAATCCTTCATAACCTTCTCGGCGATCGGGCCGGACACCCGAAGATGCTTGGCGCTGACTTCACCGCCAATGAAGATCAGCTTACCGTTGAAGGTTCCGCGTTTCTGGAATTCAATCAGCAGCATGAGGGCTGGTACGGAATTCGTTAATAGGGTCAAATGCTGCTTGCCTTCCAGGCAATGAATAATTTGCAGCGCCGTGCTGCCTTCATCCACAACAATAACATCATTATCCTCGATTAACCCTGCGGCCAGAACACCGATTTTGCGTTTGGCTTCAACATGCACGCCCTCTCGTTCCAAGAGAGGAGGCTCCACCTCGGCCTTGAACTTAACCGCACCGCCATACACCTTTTTCAGTTTATTCTCTTTCTCTAGCTCGTCGAGGTCTCTGCGGATCGTTTCTGTGGACACTTCGAACAGCAAAGAGAGCTCGCTTGCGATCACTTTACCTCTCTCATTAAGAAGAGTCATGATCGTCTCTTTTCTTTCTTCGCTGGCAAGAGACACCCTGCCCTACCCCCTTCATGGTCATATAAATATCATAGCGGAACGATAGCCATTGAAGATAAGTATATCCAAATACCCAAGCTAAAGACAAGAATCGCAATCCAGAAGGCTCCGCGCGAACAATAGCCCATCCCCCTGCATAGCATGTAGCACCAACTTGCTGGATAGGGAAAGGGGGACGCATTCAATATGGGCATTCAGCTTACAGCCATTCACTGGGTTTATCTGGCCTTTATTGTGTTTATTCTGGTGCTGCTGATCCGGCGGCGCGATACGACGATGATCTGTGTGGCTGGTATTTTTGCCTTGGGCCTGCTTGCAACGGAGACGCTTAGCGGTTCCGTATCGGGGATTTTCAATTCTTTCGTTTATGCCACCAAGGAGCTGCTCGGGACGATTATGATTATCTCCATTATTGTGGCGATGAGCCGGATTCTCATCATCACCGGCATCAACGAGACGATGGTTGCCCCGGTCACCCGGTTTCTCCGCACGCCAGCGATGGCATATTGGGGAATTGGGCTAATTATGATGGTGACCTCCTTCTTCTTCTGGCCTTCGCCTGCGGTCGCTCTGGTAGGGGCGGTCCTGCTGCCGGTGGCGATCCGGGTAGGGTTGCCTGCGCTTGGTGCCGCAATGGCAATGAATCTGTTCGGGCATGGAATTGCGTTGTCCGGCGATTACATCATTCAAGGCGCGCCGAAGCTCACCGCAGATGCAGCGGGACTTCCGGTCTCCAGTGTGATGGAAGCGAGCATTCCGCTTGTTATAGTGATGGGGCTTGTCACCACAGTCACCGCATTCTGGATGATGCGCCGTGACCAGAAGAACGGCACCTGGAGAGACGGACTGGTCTCCGTCAAAGGCACAGGCGGGAAGCTCAGGGGACCGGATGCGAATTCAGTGGAAGAGGCTCCGGTACAGCTCGCTCCCCGTCTGAGGCAAGCACTGGCCATCGTCGTTCCGCTGCTCTTTCTGCTGGATGTAGCGGCGATGTTTGCGCTTGGCCTGCAAGGCGGAGATGCCACGGCCCTTGTCGGCGGAACAGCCGTATTCATTCTGATCGGCATTACACTGCTGGCCCACCGCAATCAAGGCCTGGAGAAAATCACCTCATACCTGATCGAAGGCTTCGTCTTCGGCTTCAAAGTATTCGGTCCGGTCATTCCGATTGCCGCCTTCTTCTACCTTGGCGACTCCGCCTTTGCCGAGCTGTTCGGCAAGGTGCTGCCGGAGGGCTCGCACGGCATCGTGAACGATCTTGGCGTCGCTCTGGCGAACGACGTGCCGCTTAACGGTGCTGCAGGAGCCGTAACGATGACGGTGATCGGGGCGATCACCGGTCTCGACGGCTCCGGCTTCTCCGGCATCTCGCTGGCCGGCTCGATTGCCCAGCTATTTGCCGCCGCCATTCACTCCGGCGCGGCAACGCTGACCGCCCTGGGCCAGGTGGCCGCCATCTGGGTTGGCGGCGGCACCCTGATTCCGTGGGCGCTCATTCCGGCGGCTGCCATCTGCGGCGTCAGCCCGTTCGAGCTGGCCCGGCGCAATCTGAAGCCGGTCCTGCTTGGGCTTACGGCGACGACAATTGTCGCCATGTTTCTGGTCTAGCTGCTGCGGAAGGATGCATAAGATTACCTCTCTCCAACCATGCTAAAAGGGAACAGAAGGCGTGCCTGAAGGGAGAGATATAGATTATGAAGCATTACGAGTCCAGTCAGCGGACTAACAGCACAGTGGATCAGGCGCAGGATGCGGTGACCCGGCTGCACAATTCAGTAAGCCAGGCGCTCAGCCATCCGAGCGAACAGACCATCACCCAGGCGGAGAATAGTCTGGAGCATGCCGAAGAAGCGGTCCGCCATGCCCCGGAAGGCTCGGTGGAAGGTCATGGGGTGGATTTAACCTTAGAACGGCTGGAAGCTGAAAAAAGCAGACTCGCTGAAGTGGAGAACCTGAAGGAAAAGCAATAAGCGTCACCATTTCAAATACAAATGTATGTAACAACCGACTGCTTTGGCATTTCCGGCTTAATCCGGGGATGCTTTTTTGTATGGCCCTCTACGCTGGAATGGAGTGGGACCTGTTCTTGCATGTCCCTATAGAAGTTACTATGATTGAGTGAGAGCTAATACCACAGGCTAATACCACAGAGCAGAATGTCCGGCGTGACCCGCCGGTAACGGGGAGTGGACAGTATGGAACAGTTGAAGCTTGGAGATTCGCGCACAAAGCTGATGGAACAGGCTGAATCGTTCATTCGGCAATGCTATGCGGAACTGGAGAAAACGGAACAGCAAGCGGCAGAACGCATTCAGGCCATATACAGGGAAGTGGAGCAATCCGGCACTTATATACATACAGAGGAAGAGCTGGCGCATGGTGCAAAAATGGCCTGGCGCAACAACAGCCGCTGCATCGGACGATTATTCTGGCAGAGTCTTCAAGTCGTTGACGCCAGGGCGGCTGAGACCGCAGCGGAGGTGGCGGCAGCGCTGCTGCGGCATGTGGAACAAGCGAATAATGGCGGACGTATCCGCCCTACGATGACCGTCTTCCACAGTAGCAAGGATGCCGGGCAGGCAATCCGGATTTGGAATCATCAATTGATCCGCTATGCCGGCTATCCGGCTGAGAATGGTCATGCCAGGAAGGGTGATCCAGCATCGGATGCTTTTACAGCGGTCTGCAGGCGGCTGGGCTGGGAGGGGAGTGGCGGCGACTTTGATGTGCTGCCGCTGGTCGTCAGCATCGGTAATGAACCGCCGTACTGGTTCGCTATTCCGCCGGAGCTGGTCCAGGAGGTCCCGCTGAGCCATCCTGAAATTGAACAGTTCCCGGAGCTTGGACTGCGCTGGTATTCGGTTCCGATCGTTTCCGACATGCTGCTGGAGATTGGGGGGATTGCCTATACGGCGGCTCCTTTTAACGGGTGGTACATGGGGACGGAAATCGGTTCCCGCAATCTCGGAGATGCTGATCGCTATAACCGTCTCCCGGCTGTTGCGGATCTGCTTGGCCTGGACCGCTCCAGCAATTCGTCATTATGGAAGGACCGGGCACTATTGGAATTGAACCGTGCCGTACTCCATTCCTACAAGCAGGCCGGGGTCAGTATTGTAGACCATCATACCGCAGCCGAGCAGTTCGTCCGTTTTGAGGAACGGGAGCAGGAGCAGGGACGCCAGGTGTCCGGCAAGTGGGGCTGGTTAATTCCGCCGATGTCTCCGTCGGCTACACCGATATGGAATGACAACAAGCTGAAGGACCTGAAACTTAGCCCAAAGCTTGTCTATCAGAAGCCGGTGTATGCCGATTGGCCGGGGCAGGGTGTGGAGGTTGAACCAGAGATTATTGCTCACAGCCAAGCTTCAGAATCCCACGCGGACCACACGGCAGAGCCGGTCTGTCCCTTTCATCATCCGAAATAAAGAGGCCTATAGTCGAAAATTTACATTCCTGCCGATATAATAGATTGAACACAAATAATTGATGAAGAGAGATGATCCTTTGATCGGACGCAGTGGCAACCCTACGCTGAATGACAAGACCTTTGAGCGTGAAGAGCGGTACTCGGGGCAGGAACGCATGAGCATTAACGGAACAGTCAACAAAACTTTTATTACATTGACCATTCTGCTGGCAGGAGCCTTTAGTGCCTGGTCAATGTATTTCAACGGTCAGGAGGTAGGCGCTCTTGCAATCGGGGGCGTGATTACCGGGTTCGTGCTCGCGCTGATCATCAGCTTCAAGCCGGCAACCGCACCTTATCTGGTACCTTTTTATGCGCTTGCCGAAGGGTTGTTCCTCGGCGCTCTGTCGGCGTCGTATGAGACTTTGTATTATGGCATAACGCTCCAGGCCGCCCTGTTGACGGTAAGCATATTTGTGGCTTTGCTGCTTGCCTATAAGACAAGAATCATCAAGGCAACGGAAAATTTCAAGCTTGGCGTATTCGCCGCGACAGCCGGAATTGCCCTTATGTATTTGCTTAGCTTTGTGCTCAGAATGTTTGGTGTTACGATACCTTATCTGCACAGCAATAGTATGATCGGCATCGGCATCTCGGTTGTTATCGTCATCGTGGCTGCGTTAAATCTGGTGCTCGACTTCGATTTTATTGAAAAAGGGGCAGAACAAGGCGCTCCAAAATACATGGAATGGTACGGAGCATTCGGCCTCATGGTCACACTGGTATGGCTTTACGTTGAGATTCTTCGCCTGCTGGCCAAGCTGCGTAGCCGCGATTAAGCTCAGTTAGACGGATTCGTTCAAGTACAACAGTTAGGCCTCACGTGAGTGAGGCTTGTTCTATTAACGCAGAAACGGATGCAACCTCTGCCGGAGGACGGCGTAGCCGTTTCCACTTGATTAACGCTGAAACGGCTGCCTGAAAGCGACACGGGGTATCGCTGCTACGGAAGCATAGGCTTTTGCAAGAATGGGGAAGCCGTTTGTGCTTGCCGGATTTTTAAAATAGAGGCTTGCTAAGTTTATAGCATGAGGGTATACTTTTTACCAAGGCAGTGATTGATCAATCACTAAATATTGCGAAAAGAGGAGGACATGATGAACAAGCAATCGGGAAGCGTGCGGACAAGGACAGACGAGGCCACCTCAGTGAACCGCCGGGAGCAGATATTGGAAGCGGCTGTAGTTGTGTTTGCGGAGCATGGCTATTTCAAGGCGACTACCGCCCGGGTAGCGGAGAAAGTGGGAATATCCCAGCCGTATATTTTCAAGCTGTTTAAGAACAAGGAGGAGCTGTTTGTGGCGGCGCTGGACCGGGCTTTTGAACGGACAATCCGCACTTTTACAGCGGTGGAGGCTTCCGGGGAAGAACTGCTCGGGGAAGCAATCCGGGTGTATGAGCAATTGATGGAGACGCATCCCAGCGAGATCATTCTTCAGGTGCAGGCGCTTGGAATCCGCGATGAAGCCATTCGCCGGTCTATGCAGACGGGTATGCAGCGGATAACCAGCCTGATGGAAGAAAAGTTCACAGCAGCCGGTATGGCACATCCCGAAGTCGAGGTTAGTACGTTTATGGCCAACGGCATGCTCTGCCATGCTGCGATGGCACTGGAGATGCCGGAGCTGAAGCCGAAGCATTTGGAATGAACTTGGCAGAACGGGAGGGAAGATTGCGGATTGCGGATTGAACCAGTATGGCAGCAGTTCTGAATCTGTGGCTTCGGACGCAGCCTTTGAGGTTCGGGGCGAGCGGGATTCGTCGTATCCATCCTTCTGTTTCTTAACGGACCATAAAGACCTTATTTCCCGAAAGTGGTACATTTAGCCAAGCTAACGGACCGTGAAGCGCTTATTTCCGCTTCGGTAGGTATATTTGGGGTGAATGTCCGCCCATAACGGCGCTGGAGTCCATTAACTTGCAGAAAAATGATCTCCAGTAGAAATAAGAGCTGCTCAGTCCGTTACAAACGGGCAGACTCTTCCGATTAGGAGATGATTCTTGTTCGTGGGGCCTGATACGCCTGACAGCGTGATCTCCACGCCCTGATCCGTTTGGCGGAGTATTGTTTGAACTCCAACATTTAGAGTTTGACGATCTACCAGGGGAAGTCCTGAGTTCTCTTAAAGCTATAAGTAGTGATTAATCAATTATCGAGTAATCATTAACACTATACAATCGCATTCCCTGTACACTCAAATTCACAAACACTATACAATCGCAATCACAAATACATTCAAATTCGCAATCACTATGCAATCGCATTCACAGTACACTCAAATTCACAAACACTAAACAATCGCATTCCCTGTACACTCTGATTCACAAACACTAGACAATCGCATTCCCTGTACATTCAAATTCACAAACACTAAACAATCGCATTCACTATACATTAAATTCACTATGCATTCGCTACACATTCAAATCCACCATGCAATTTCCACAGTCGCAGTCGTTATCTCTAGGCACAATTTTTTTTAATTCTTAGATAGTGATTGGTCAATAACAAATAATTATTAGGAGGAAGTACAATGACAAATCAAGTGAACAAGGTTCTCGTATTAGGTGCAACCGGAGGAACAGGAACAGTTATTATTGCCGAGCTGCTGAAAAGGGGGATCGAAACAGTCGCCTTTGGACGGTCCTTGCCGAAGCTGAAGCAGCTTGCAGCCAGACTGGGTAATCCGGCGGGACTGAGCCTGAAGGCGGGAGATGTATTCAGTGCGGACGATGTTTTTGCTGCCGGACAGGGGGCGGATGTTATTGTTCACAGTGCTTCGGTGCCTTATAACGAAATGACCACCAGACTGCTCCCGATGGGAGAGGCTGTAATGGAAGCCGCGGACAGGCTGGCTGCCAAAGTAGTCGCGGTAGACGGAATTTACCCCTACGGCAGAAGAAAGGATGAGCAGCCGATCAGCGAGGATTTCCCCAAGAACCCGCATACGAAAAAGGGAAAAATCAAGCTTGAGTTCGAGCGGATGTTCTTCAGCCCGCGCTGGAACCGGAGCAAGGGGATGATAGTCCGCCTGCCGGATTATTATGGTCCCACTGCCAATGATGCCTCGTATTTGGGCACGACATTTGAGGCGATTGCTGCCGGCAAACTGGCGATGTTCATCGGCAATATGACGGTTCCGCGTGAATATGTCTATCTGCCCGATGCTGCAGTCATGATTGTCGAGCTGGCCTTAAGAGAAGAAGCCTACGGGCAGAACTGGAACATTCCCGGGGCGGGCACCATCTCAGGCAAAGACATCGTCCGCCTCGCCCGGGCGGCAAGCGGCAAGTCGGGTCCGGTTCTCCCGGTGGGCGCATTCGGCTTATCGCTGCTTGGCCTGTTCATTCCGGTCATGAAGGAGATTGTGGAGATGCTCTATCTGACGAAGGAGCCGCTGCGGTTAAGCGGCCGAAAGTACGAGCGTTTCGCGGGTCCCATCCCGGCAACCTCATTTGAGGATGGCATTAGAGAGACGATTAGCGCGATCCAGAGCCGGCAGGCGAAGATGCCTGAGCGCCGTTTATAATATACAGCAAGCCCGCAGAAGCTAAGGGATAGATAAGCTGCGTTCACTCTGCATAGTCAGGGTTCTTGAACTGTGATACTATGTATGTCTATATCCAAGAGGGAAGTGAGCTACAATGATCAGCATTACCATTCCAACGCCGGATGTTGCGATTACGAAGCAGGACAATCCTGAACTCAGCCATATTTACGGATTCACGGATTTCCACCTGATCACCCGGGAAAAGGGCGGCATCTTCATGTTCTACAACGACAAGGATGAGCTGCTGTTCGTGGGTAAGGCGAGAAAGCTGAGACCGCGGATCAAAAAGCATTTTGAAGATACAGTCTCCGTAATGAAGCCGCACCGCGACGAAGTTACCAAGATTGAGGTATGCATCGTTGATGACCCCGTTGACCGGGAAATCTATGAGACCTACATTGCGAACAAGCTGAGAGCTAAATACAATGTGGAAAAAGTGTTTTATAAATAAGCTGTTAAGAGCAGGAAGCGTGGTCCAAATGGATTGCGCTTTTTTTGTTGCCTGTAAATATTGACACTTAGTATAAAATGATATAAAAGTATAATATGATATAAAGTATCATAATTAATAATACCAAGATGGAGGACCACCAAATGTCGAAGAGAGTAGCAGGCTTCAAGGAAGTTACACCGCAGCTTCAGGCGCTCGCAGGGGGAAAAGGCGCGATGCTGAGCATACTGTACCAGAAAGGTTATCCTGTACCCGAAGGCTTCGTGGTATTTCCGGCGGCGCTGGAGAGCGGAGCTTTACAGGAGGGAGTCAGGGAAGAGATTATGGAGCAGGCGGCGGCTATACGCAGCAAGCACCCGGGCGCAAGGTTTGCCGTAAGGTCTTCGGGGCTGCGCGAGGACTCGGCGGGCGCTTCCTTTGCCGGAGAATTTGAGTCTGTACTGGATGTGGAGACAGATGAGCAGCTATGGGCAGCCCTGGATACGGTATATCAATCCCAATTCACTGAAAGAGTGCAGGTCTACAGCAGCGTTCAAAGGATTCATGAGGTTCATTCCCTGGCGGTTGTCGTTCAGCGGATGGTTCCGTCCGAGTTGTCGGGCGTTTTGTTTACAGCGGACCCCGTTACGGGCAGCCGGCTGTTCATGCAGGGGAATTATGTGCACGGATTAGGAGAGCAACTGGTATCCGGTGAGGCCAACGCCCGCCTGTTCACCCTGTCCCGTCCCAAGGGCAAATATGAAGGGCCTCCGGAATGTAAAAAATATGCGTCTCAGCTATACCGCCATGCCCGCAAAATTGAGCAGCTCATGGGCTGTCCGCAGGATATAGAATGGGCTGCTGTAAGCGGCAAGCTGTATTTGCTGCAAGCGCGTCCGATCACTACCTTAAGTCCGGGCAACCGCGATCATTTTGAATGCAATGATGCTTTAACCGGAGATTTCCTGTGGACTAACACCAATGTAGGGGAGTCGATTTCGGACGTGTTCACCCCGCTGAGCTGGTCGTTTCTCCGTGCCCTGGATGAAGAGCACAATGTAATTCCGGGCCACTATTTGTTGTCGGGCAATATTTGCGGACGGGTGTATTCCAACATCAGCTTGCCGATCAGCGTTTTTGCCACATTTGGTCTGCGTTTGCAGCCGCTGCTGCGCAAAATGAGCGATCTGTTCGGGGAGATTCCGCAAGGAGCGTCCTTGCCGATGTATCCTTTTTCGAAGCTGGAACTGATCAGGAAGCTGCTGCCCCGGATAAAATACAGCGCAAGACGCACACGCCAGGCTGTCCGGGCGTTGCCGCAATTGGTGGAGGAGACGCCGGAATGGTGCCGGACGGCCCGGGCGCGGCTGCAAGACATCCGCAGCAGGGAGGAGCTGCTGCTGTTCTGGAACCGTGAGCTATGGCCCCAAAATGTAAAGCTGTTATGGGCGGCCCTAGAGGGGGCGAGCGCTCCCATGCAAAAGCATGTCAAGTATAAGCTGAAGCTTAGCAAGCTGCTGGGCAGTGAAGCTGCGGAGCTCCTGCTCTCGAATATTGGCGATGGCGCAGAACTGGAGAGTCTGGGGCCGCTGCTGGGTATTTCCAAGATTCTCTCGGGAAAGCTGAGCCGTGAGGAGTATTTGCGGAAATACGGGCATCGCGGGCCGCATGAGGTCGAGCTGTCCACCCCCGATGCCTCCGAGGATGAGGCTTGGCTGGAGCGGCAGCTTGAGCAATATCATAATTCCCATGCCGATGTGGAGGAGCTGGTCAGCCATCAGCAGGAGCTGTATGCCGCTGCCAGGGAGAAGCTGCAGGCGCAGTTTCCGGGGAGATCTGCCAAGATTCTCCGCCAAATAACGGCTGTTCAAGAGGGGCCGCGGGTGCGTGAAGCGATCCGCTCGGAATGGACGAGAGTGACCCGCACGAATCGGGCTTTTGCGCTCAAGGCGGGTGAACTTTCCGGGATTGGGGAGGATGTATTTTTCCTGTACCTGGATGAAATTCTGAACTGGCTGGCAGGCGGGGAGCTGCCTGGACTGTCACATATTGCGGCGCGTAAGGAAACCTATGCCAGATATAAGGCCTTGCCGCCTTTGCCGCCGGTGATCAGAGGGAGATTCGATCCGTTTATCTGGGCCAAGGACCCTGAACGCAGACGGGATATCTATGATCCCGAAGCCCCGGTGCAGACTGTTCACGGGTCTGAGGAGCTGCGGGGATTTCCCGGGGCGGCAGGGCGGATTGAGGGCGTTGTGCGCGTGCTTGCCGAGCCTGAGGATGGGGGACAACTGCTGCCTGGAGAAATTCTGGTGGCTGCGGTGACCAATGTGGGCTGGACGCTCTGTTTTCCAAGGGCTGCGGCGATTGTAACTGATATTGGCGCGCCGCTGTCCCATGCGGCGATTGTCGCCAGAGAGCTGGGCATACCCGCTGTTGTTGGCTGCGGCAATGCCACCGCGAGACTACACACAGGGGACCGGGTAATCGTTGACGGAGCCAGAGGAATCATCCAGATGGTCTCGGCTTCAAGCCATGTTCGTGATAAACTGGAAAGGGACGAGATTCCGGGAATAATCATCGGGGAGTGAACGGTTTGACGTTGAATCATCGGCAAGCAGGCTTACGTGAACGCAAAAAGGCAAAAACGATGGCAAGCATTCAGATGCACGCGCTGCGGCTCTTCCGCGAGCTTGGCTATAAAGCGACAACTGTGGAGCAAATCGCAGAGGCTGCGGAGATTTCCTACAGCACTTTTTTTCGCTATTTCTCTTCGAAGGAAGATGTGCTGATTATTGATAACTACGATCCTCTGCTGATCTCCTCCTTTGAGAGCCAGCCGGCTGAGCTGAGTCCGCTCCAGGCGCTGCGCAATGCTATGCTGTCGGGTGTTAAGGAGATGACTCCCGGGGAGCTGGCGACGATGCGTGAGCGGAACGAGCTGGTGATGTCCGTCCCCGAGCTGCGGGCGGCGATGCTGAATAACATGCTGAGCATGATGGACTTAATCATTGATATGACCTGTAAGCGCACGGGCCGGCAGCGGGAGGATATCGCGGTGCGCACCTTCGCCGGGGCGGTCACAGGTGTCAATATATCGGTGATGCTGCATTATGCGGAGCATGCGGAAGCCGATTTTTCCATTTTGCTGGGGGAGGCTTTAAGCAAACTGGAGGAGGGCTTGACGCTGTAGGGAAGGAGCAATGCTCCGGATCAATTTTATAGGCAACGACACAGGGGCACTCCGGGCGGGTGTCTTTTTTTTGACATCACAATGCTGTAAAAGGCTGAAGTAGGCCTTAGGATACAATTAAGAAATTTAGATATTAAGGCTCACTTACATCCAGGCTAAATCAACTATAATAAATGCGTATACGCTCGACATTTTTTGACATTTTTAATGGGGTGATAGGATAGATGGCGACACCTTTTTTCAAGAAGAAAGATGCGGTGGACAAGCAGCTCAGGCCTGACATGGTTCAAAAGATTCAAGAGGCGGAAGACCCGTCTGAGGAAGCTGAAGCCTATGAGTCTGGAGGCAGCCTTAACGGGGTTATCTCCACGGGGAAAGCGCAGCTTGACAAGAAGTCGCTGGATTTGATTTTTGCGGTGGAACAGATGATCCAGGCCAGAGCGCATGCCGAGACGACCATCCATGAGCTGCAGGACCGGTTGACCCATTCGGGCGGGCATGTGGAGCGTCTGAACAAGGACCTGAAGAATTTGAATAAGGTCATTGAGGACCGGGAGAAGAACATCCGGGAGCTGGAGCATAAATTGGTGGAAAGGAACCTGAAGGTGGATCAGGTAATGGAAGATTACCGCGAGCTGCACACCACCCTGGCTTCGGATATGGATGAGCTTAAGAGCACTATCGAGCTGGAGCAGCAGAAGTACGCCAATCTTGTGCAGAAGCATAATGATGCCATTTCAGACAAGCTGAAGAAAATGAACGAGCAGGAAGAAAAGATCGGACGTCTTGAAACGGAGAACGCCCATTTGAAGCAGAAATATGATACGGTCCGGCAGGAGAAAGCCTACCTCTCCGGCATGATCAGCGATTTCACCACCCGTATGACGGTACCCTTTGGGAGCAGTGCCCTGCCGGTTGAACCGAATGACGCGAATGGAGATACATAGGTCTTATGCCGCTTGTTGAACAAAACGCCGCTCTCCTGATAGAGCTGCTGTCGCTTAAGCATCAGGAGGACAGTTATCAGATAGAGGTAGGTATAACCCATAGCGGCGGATTTACGCAGCAATTACTCCTCATTGATGAATTTACATACCTGCAAATGAACTCGCTTGGCCCTTTTGAAGGGCAAAGAGTAAGGCTGTCGCTTTACTCCAAGTGGGACCCTTTTCGCCGCACCTATTTCAGCACGCTCATCAAGATGAACAGCACCTTCAGCGAGCCGCTGTATTTTGCCTGTTCCGAAGAATATGTCTCACAGCTACTACAATTTAAGCAGCAGCACCCTCCGCCAGAAGAAGTGAGGACGGTTCAGGCTGAACTCCCTTCCGAAGAGAACCAACCCGTGAAGCGTAGAAAAGATGCCCTCCGGCTGGCCCGGCCCATTGTCCTGCGTTATGTCCTGTTCAGCCTCCTGTTCGTATTGTTCTTCCTGAGGATGGATGACCAATTGCTCAACAGCGCGGAAGCCCATGAAAACTTCATTCGGCCGGACGAAGCTGCCGGGAAGCCCGTTTCTGCCACCCATGCTCCAGAGATCCAGGTGGCTTCCTTACATAGTGAACAGGACGAGGTTTTACCGGAACCGAAGCCGGAGCGGTCAGCGAACCCTGAGCAGTCAGCAAAGCCGGAGCAGTCAGCGGAACCGAAGCCGAAGCAGTTACCGGAACCGAAGCCGGAACAGACACAGGTACCGGAGCAGGCACCGGAGAAGGTGGAAGCTGCCCAGGCACAGAGCCCGCTGGTTGAATTGCTGGAGCTGGACGGAAGCCGCTATGAGTACAGTTTGGCCAAAGGGTATGTGGCGTTGTCCTTTGATGATGGACCATCGGAGTATACCCGGCAAATCGTAGATATTCTGCAGGAGCATGGGGTTGCGGCGAACTTTCTGTTTATCGGCCAGAATGCGAAGCAGCATCCTGATGAAGTACGTTATGCCGCTGAGCATGGGATGCCGGTGGGCAGCCATTCCTGGGATCACAGCGAGATGACGAAGAACAGCATTGAAGAGAACCGGACCAATCTGGCCCGGTCCATCCGCGAGCTGGAGCAGACTACCGGGGAGCCAGTAACTGTATTTCGTCCGCCTTATGGAGCTATTAATAGTAAGCTTGCCGCAGAAGCCGGCAGACAGCACCTCAAGGTGCTGCTCTGGAACCGTGATCCCGAGGACTGGAAGGTGAATACAGCCGAGCAAATCCTCCACTATTTTCACAATACAGATCCTTCAGGGGGCATATATCTTCTGCACGAAAAAGCAATTACCGTCAAGGCGCTGCCTGAAATTATTGACTATCTGAAGAGTAAGAAGCTGAAATTTGCTATTTTGAAATAGTTCATCCTATATACTCTATTAACGGCAAGAAGCGTTACCTGCGGCTGTGGGTACGCTTTTTTTGTGTGTGGAGACCGGTGGCAGTGGCGGCGGGGGATTCTTCTTGTTTTAATAAAAGAAATTTGAGACAATAAATGAATGTTGTTAGCCGGGTCTCTGCAAGGTAGAATAAATTGAACTTTACTGTTTTGAAAAGAGGATAAATAATGAATAAACCATCCATTTATGGATTAACTTTAGAGCAACTGGCGTCTTGGCTGGTGGAGCACGGCCATAAGAAATCCCGCGCGTCCCGGATCTGGGAATCTCTGTACCGCCAGCGGGTTACGGATTTTGCGGAAATGACTGAGGTGAATGTCGAAACGGTACAACTGCTGGCGGAGCATTTTGTCTTTCAGTCGATGGAAGAGCATGTGAAGCAGGAGTCGGCGGACGGCACCATCAAGTTCCTGTTCCGCTTGAAGGACGGCAATCTGATTGAGACGGTGCTGATGCGGCAGAAATACGGCTTGTCGGTCTGTGTGACCACGCAGGTCGGGTGCAACATCGGCTGCAGCTTTTGTGCGAGCGGACTGCTGGCGAAGAGCCGCGACCTCTCCAGCGGAGAGATTGTAGAGCAGATTATGAAGGTTCAGCATCATCTGGATAAGCTGGGGCTTGGGCAAAGAGTCAGCCACGTGGTTGTGATGGGTATCGGCGAGCCGTTCGACAATTTCGAGAATCTGCTGAATTTCCTGGACATCATCAAGCATCACAAAGGTCTGGCGATTGCCGGCAAAGGCATAACAGTATCTACGAGCGGACTGGCTAATAAAATCAGAGAATTCGCTGATGCAGGCACGCAGGTCAACCTGGCGATTTCTCTGCATGCGCCGAACAATGAGCTGCGGACACGGATCATGAAGATCAACCGCGCCATTCCTATAGAGAAATTAATGCCGGCCATCGACTACTATCTGGAGAAGACGAACCGGAGAATTACCTTGGAGTACATTTTGCTGAAGGACGTCAATGACCGTCAGGAGCATGCGCTGGAGCTGGCCGAGCTGATTGGAGACCGGCGGCAGATGGCTAATGTGAATCTGATTCCGTATAATCCGGTGGACGAGCACAGCCAATACCAGCGGAGTGAACGCGAATCCGTGCGGGCCTTCTTCGACACGCTCAAAAAGCAGGGCGTCAGCGTAAGCACCCGGCTGGAGCACGGTGTCGACATCGACGCCGCCTGCGGCCAGCTTCGCAGCAAGCAGATCAAGAAAGCTAAGGCCGGCGAGGCCGGGAAAAGCAGCGTGGCGGCGGGGTAAGGCTCGGCGGTTTGCGGGGGGAATGTTCCCCCTTCGCGGGCGGAGCGTGCCGAAACAACGGCAGGAATGCCGTTAAAAGCGCTGCCGTGACGGGAACGGGCTGGAGTAACGGCAAAAGTACCGTTACTCGGCCTCTCATGCCGGAAACGGGCTGAAATAACGGCAGAAATACGGTTAAATATTCTTCCGTAACGAGAGCGGGGTAAGCCTGCTAAGTTTATCTAGCTAATGAGAAGGTATCGTATAACCGCAAGAGCGGCGCAAAGTGTTCGTACACTTGAGCCGCTCTTCTTTTTATAGGCAACAGGGTTATTGCGAATGGGGCAGGTGCTACAGGTGTTTAGTCAAGTGGAAGCTGATGGTGACCGGACGTTTTCTTGGTGATCCGGCAGGGGGAGCGGAGGGCAGAAGCCTTTGCCTTGGATTTTATGCTACAATAGCCTGGACGGAATTGAAGAAAAGAGGTATGAGCATTGTTGACATTTAAAAGCTATACCGTGGAGGATGTTAGAGACCCTTTCGGTATTATAAGCGGCAAGCGATATGAGTTCATGATTGAACTGGACGTGCCGGAGGACGACGAGCTTTATGAAGAGGGCGGCGTTTCTGCACGGGTAATCGTCAAAGTGGTAGAAGAGCAGGCAAGCATTGTTACCTATGATCTGCTGGAAACCTCAACCGGCCGGATTCTCGATTTTGATCTGGAAGAGGATGAGGAAGCAGACCTTGAGCTGTTCTGCAAGGAGCATCTGTCAGAATAAGATTTAATAAGATGGCGCATAGTAGTCTAAGTGAAATAGGGGGAGCTGCTGAGTTGGCGGCTCCCTCATTTTGTTGTATTCAACGACTATAGACGATGGTAGAAGACACTCTATTGCACTTTATACAGCAGCTCGCAGCGATTACTCTCCAAAAACGAAATCTGTTGTATTCCGTACAGCAGATCTTTGATAAAAGGCGGCAAATGGGCGAATTTGGTCTTTTGGAGTGTACACAGTGCAGCAGATTTGAAAATCTCCAGCGCTGTGCCTAGTTCTACTGTAGAAAGTGCCTACGGGCTTGGTGTCAAAAAACTGCTGCAGCTCGGAGATGTTACTGCACTTATAGGCAATGACGGCCCCGGGGCCGAGGCCGGGCTTAACCGCCAGCGAACATCCGCTGCTGCGGATGAACTACTCCTCCTGGGTGGTTCCGGTGGAGAACGATACGGTGCTTGACGCGCCTTGCTTGCCGTACTGGTGCCCGCAGAAATCAACGATGTTCCTTGGGTCCACGGTGTGAATCCGGCTTATCTCCCAGCTTCATCCGCTTCCGTCAGTCCCTTGGCTTGGGCGCTGCGCTGCGCCTGCTTGCGGTTAAGTCTGGCCAGCAGCCCGCTGAAGGTATGGCAATCCTCAGGAGACCAGTCCTCAAAAATCTCCCCATACCGTTTCAGACGAATGCTCCGCGCCTCCTCCAGCTTGCTTGCACCCAGTTCAGTGATCTGAAAATAGCTTGATCTCCCATCCTGCGGATCGGGTACGCGTATGGCATAACCTTTGGTTTCAAGCACGCTCGTCTGTCTGCTGATCGTAGAGGCATCGAGACCGAATTCCTCTGCCAGCAGCTTGACTCCCACCTTCTCATGACGGGCCAGATGGTAGAGCAGCGTATATGTCGAGCGGTCCAGACCGCCGTGTTTCTTGTCGAGGGAGGAGTGGCGAATGAGTGTCATCAGCTCGTTGTTAAGGGCCTCCAAATTTTTATCATCCATAGTGTAGTCTCCTTCTTTTACTGAAAATAGAATGAAATAAGTCATATTGACTTACAGAACTATAGTTGTATAATACACATATAATAATTTGATTGTATCATACATCTAAAATGCAGAGAAGTTATTTTTCATTCATTGTGTTTTAAAAGAGGAGAGAAGCTATTGAATACTCAAACCACCAGGGGCTCATCCTTTTGGCTGATCATTTTAGCGATTTTTTTCGGGAATTTTATAGCGATTCTGAGTACGACGACCATTAACGTGGCGTTTCCGGTATTCATGAAGGATTTTCATGCGGAGCTTGGCACGGTGCAGTGGATGATTACCGGGTACTTGCTCGCCACCGGAGTAATCGCGCCAGTGGTCGGCTATTTCGGCGATAAGTGGAGCTATAAATATTTGTATGTGTTCGCTTTATCCGGCTTTACGCTCTTCTCGGGACTATGTACGGTCGCCTGGAGTATTCATTCTCTGGTGACTTTCCGCATTCTGCAAGGGGTATTCGGCGGACTGATCATTCCGACAACAATGACGATGATTTATCAATTTATCGAAAAAGAAAAGCAGGCCTTTGCGATGAGCCTGTGGAGCTTGTCTTCCATGCTGGCTCCGGCTTTCGGGCCGACGCTGGGCGGCTGGCTCACCGGCTATTTTGGCTGGAGATCGCTGTTTATGATCAATCTGCCGATCGGCATCATTGCGATTGCCGTCGCTCTTAAGTGTCTGCCCTACCAGCGGGTCACCGGCAACTCCAAATCGTTTGACTTGCCGGGTTTCATTACGGTTATTCTAAGCAGCGCGTTCATTATTATGGCCTTCAATAAAGGCAATAGCTGGGGCTGGACCTCATGGAAAACTCTGTCGCTCCTGATTGTCGGGGCTGCGGCCCTGGCTTATTTTATCCGCCGGGAGCTTTCTTTGCAGGAGCCGCTGCTGAGTCTGAAGGTATTCAAGCAGAACCGCTTCACCTTCAGTCTGATCATCAACTGCATCATTACCATCGCCTTATATTCAGGCACGTTCCTGATTCCGGTGTTTCTCCAGGATATCCAGCAGTCCACTCCGCTGAATACGGCGCTGGTGCTGCTGCCGGGTTCGATTGCTATGGCAGTTATGTCACCGATTGTCGGCAAGCTGTACAGCCGGGTTGGGCCGTTCTGGCTGATCCTTAGCGGTATCTTGCTCCTGGTAGGCTCCACCTGGGAGCTGAGCCGGATCACAATGGCTACTACGCATGCACAGCTATCCTGGCTAATGGGAGTGCGCAATGTCGGAATATCCTTGGCCTTTATGCCGGTTACCAATTTCGGGATGTCGTCTGTGCCGAAGCAGCTCACCGGTCATGGCTCATCGGTTACGAACTGGGTGAAGCAGGCGACCGGGGCGCTCTCCATCGCCATCTTTAGCTCATTGCTTACAGCCAGAGCCTTGACGCATCAGCAGGAGCTTAGTGCCGGAGCGGCATCGGCAGGCGCACTGATCAAGGCGCAGGGGATGACGTTGGCCGTCCGGGATGTTTTTCTGGTTGCCACGGTGATCGGCATCGTGGCGATTCCGTTAACCCTCCTGCTGAGAAGCGGAACGCCCAAAGCCCGGAGCATCAGATTAAACCCCGGTACTGCCGAGCGGGAGCTGAACAGCTAAAGCAGCTTGCTATACAACAAACCGCCTCTCCAGGTTCGTTCGAACCGGAGAGGCGGTTTTGGCATTTATGCCGGATTTAAGTTCACCCTGATCCAGCCTACTGCAGGACGATCTTGTAATCTTTGCTCAGATAGGCATGGATTCTCTGGAAGTCCGCTGTGTTCAGATCAGTCAGCCGCTTGCCGCGTTCCCGTCCCAGAATGATCCCGATGGTCTGTGCCGCCAAGGCAGTGGTTGGCATAATCCGTGCACTGCCGTAGGCTTTAATGTTGGCCCCCACATTTTTCCCTGTCACCAGCACATTGTCATAGGATTTAAGCTCAAAGGAGCGCAGCGGCAGACCGTAGCGGTCCGGCTTGCCAAAGCCGATTCCTCTGGGAATGGCCCGCGTTCCCTGTAAATCAATAGGGTAGCCGCCAATACTGACATTATCCCAGAACATCCGGCTGTTCATTAAGTCGGAATAACCGAGGACATACTTGGTCTCATAGCGGTTGTAGTCCCGAATATAGAGATATTCAGGATAGCCGTTAAGCTCCGCATTGGTGAATCCGGGTATCCTGCTCTTCAAAAAGCCCAGAATATGGGGCGCCTCAGCTTTGGATTTTGCAATCGCCGTCTGCACCGATTTCGGGTTGGAAGGATTGACGTCGTATATGAGCAGGCCGTTAATAATCACCTGACCGTCGTTTTGATAGGCGGCATTTAATCCGCGCAGCCGCAGTTGCTTATCTTGGGAAGCAAAGCGGTTGGTAATATTGCTGAAGCCGGTCGCGAAGTGCCAATCTACATAGGTGTTGGGACCGTATTTTTTGCGTACATTGCTTAACGGGTAATTATCAAGAATGCTCTGGTGAAGAGTGCTCCAGTTCACATTCTTGAAGTTGAGCATGTAGGTTGCCGCCATATAGTCCGGCTTTTTGCCATTGTAGAGCGACTCCATCCCCGGAATTCGCGGTTCATTCAGTCGGCTGCTCAAGGCATCGAAATCGGTATTTTCGACCCAGTAACGGGACTGGATGGTGTGTTTGGTTCCATCGTTGTTATGATAGCTAAGGGACTTCAGCGTTTTGCCGCCGCCAGCCCCCTCTGTGTTAACCGCGTCAATGACAACTCCGCTCTTCAGGGGGATTCCCTGGAGCAGCTTATCGTAATATTTGTTGAAGTCCGCGGCTTTGCGGATCTTCCCTGCTTTGTACCCGGTAAAAAGATTCTTGATTTCACCTTGAACCAGACTTCTCCGCTCATTGTCGTTCACATCATCCAGAAAGAACATTTGTCCTTGGATCAGTTCTCCGCCCGGCTTACTGCGGGGATCAAGCATCAGCACCTTAAGTCCGGCCTTGACGGCTTCCTTGGCGAGCAGAACACCTTGAATTTCACTTCCGATGACAACAACATCATAGCTTGAGAGTGCTCCGGAAGGAACCGTGGACCGAACTGCAGTGGTGGTGGAGGGCTTCATGGATAGCAGCAGCAACAGGATTAGCGCGGCGATCAAAAAGCTTTTGAAGCGTTGAAAACCTTGGGTGGATGTGAACATATGCTCTTGTGCTCCTGACTGTCTGTGGGATTTTAATACATATACTTTATCTTATGCTTATAAAGTACTCAATGAACATTCTACACGTTATGGGGCTATTTACCTGTACGTGAAATGTGACGCATTGCTTGCAGCGGTGCGTTCTTTTCGCATATTAGCCGATTATGAGGTAAAATACAATAAAAGCGAGCTAAAATAGGAGTTGTAGACATGTCCAATGAAGAAGTGTTTTTAACGAAGGAAGGTCTGGCTAAGCTGGAGGAAGAGCTTAAGGATCTCAAGACGGTGAAACGGAAGGAGCTCGCGGCCCGGCTTAAGCTGGCAATCAGCTACGGGGACCTCAAGGAGAACAGCGAGTACCACTCGGCCAAGGAGGACCAGTCGTTCATGGAGACCCGCATCTTGATTCTGGAGAAAATGCTGACCAAAGCCCAGATCGTGGATGAGAGTACTATGGATCTGAGCAAGGTAAGCGTCGGCTCCCTTGTGACTCTGAATGATGTGGAGTATTCGGAGAAGATTGAGTATAGAGTCGTGGGTCCGGCCGAAGCCGATGTGCTGGACAACAAGATTTCTTACGAAAGTCCCTTAGGCAAGGAGCTTCTCGGCAAACGGGTGGGCGACATCATCAATGTGGATGCCCCGATGGGTATCATTAAATACGAGCTGCTGGAAATTAAAATGATGTAATCTAAAATCCCGGTCCCTTTATCGCTAAGGGGGCAGGGATTTTTTTGTACCCGCAGCTTCACCGCTATGCCGCTCCAGAACGCGTTCCGGGCCTCCGCCGCCATTCCGGCGCGCTTCCAGCTCCCCGAAGAAAGACTGCACCCGATATTTTTTATAGCGCTAGACCATATCGTTTCAGCTCAATGAAAATCTTCTCAAGCTCCTGTCCCTTTTTGGTCAAGGTATACTCCACACGGGGCGGGACCTCGGGGTATACGGTGCGTTCCAGGATGCCGTGCTTCTCCAGCTCTCTGAGCCGCAGCGCAAGCGTCTTCGGACTGATGCCCTCCAGGGAACGGATCAGATCGCTGAAGCGCATGGTGCCGCAGATCAGCAGATCACGGATAATCAGGAAGGTCCATTTGGTTCCGATAACATCGAGGGTTTTGGCAATGGGGCAGGGCTCGCCCGGGGTGCCCTTGGTCAGAATGACTGGTTCCATAACGTCCATTTCAAAGTCAGCCTCCTGTAAAATAACGATTTGAGCTAATCATAGCACAATACTATCTTTTGGGAAGTATAATGCCATAGGTATTTTCTATTACATATATTGTTTCCATATCTTAGACGGCGTTTGCCTGGGGGGGGTATATTAGGAGAAACTATAGAGCAGAGGAGTCCTGGCAATTGATTCAGTCCGTGTTATCGACCTTAATCCAGGTGATTGTGCCGTTGTCCATTCCGGTCCTTGCAGGGGCGCTGCTGGGGCGGTTCAAAAACCTGGATACAAAGCCTCTCTTGACGCTGTACCTGTATTTTCTGAGCCCGGCGATTATTCTCGATACGCTGGCTACCGCCGAAATTTCGTTCGATGATGTGTACAAAACCCTCGCCTTTGCGCTGCTGAACCTGCTGCTGTTGTGGGCAACCGCCAAGCTGCTCGGCAAAATACTGAAGCTGGCCCCGCCGGAAGCCGCCGGCCTGACCCTGATCTCCACCTTTACGAACAGCGTGAATTACGGCCTGCCGCTGGTGCTTCTGGCCTTCGGCCAGCTCGGTCTCGACAAAGCTTCGGTCTATGTCATCGCCCAGATGGTAATCGTCAATACAATCGGCGTCTATTTCGCCGCAAGATCGCAGTTCTCCGTGCGCAGCGCCGTCCGTTCCGTATTCTCTCTGCCGTCAATTTATGCGGCGATTCTGGCCCTCCTGCTGCGCGCGTTCGGCTTGCATATGCCGCATGAGGTGGTCTCCGGGGTATCCATGGTGGCCGGGGCCTATCCGCCGGTGGTGCTGGCTGTTCTTGGCGCCCAGATGGTAAAGGTTCAAACGGTCCGTACTGCCCGCAACGTGCAGCTCGCCTTCTGGACCGGCATTACGGTCCGTCTGCTGCTGGCTCCGCTGATTGCGACATTACTGCTGCTCCTGCTGGATATCGACGGAACGCTGTATGCGGTTCTGCTCATTCTGGCCTCGATGCCGGTTGCCGTCAATTCTGTCGTGCTGGCTGAACGCTTTGGCAGCTCGCCTTCGCTGGTGTCGCGGTGCATTCTATGGACAACGCTGGCCTCTTTCCTGTTGCTGCCGGTACTTATCGCCATCGTAGGCAACGCATGATGCGTTCTGGCGGGCAGAGCAGGTAAGGGAGGTGCAGGAATCAGCATATGACGATAAATTCGTTATACTGGAAGACAATGTGCTGAACAATAAGAGGAAGGAGGAGGGGCAGGCGTAATCTGCGAAGCTCGCCTCCAAATTTAGGCAGCACCGCTGCAACCTTTGGTCAGGTTATCCGTCTGGAGGGAAGAGGTGAGGAGAAATGAAAAAAACTAAATTCAATTGGCTGACTTTATCGGCGGCGGCACTGCTGGCGCTGACCTTTGCCGGACAAAGCTTTGCGGCTGCGGATGCTTTTCAGGATCTCTCCGGCACGCCTGCCAGAGATAAAATCGCGGCGCTCCAGCAGAAGGGTGTGCTTCACGGTGTGAGTGCTGCTCAATTCAAGCCTAATGCACCCGTTACTGCGGCCCAGGGCATTCAAATGTTCGTCAATGCGTTCGGGCTTAACCTGGACACGATCCGTTTCGTCAAAGCACCACTGGCTACGGACTATTTCGTCAAAGCAAGCAATGATGCCTGGTATGCAGATGCGCTGATTATTGCCGCGAATAACGCTATGGACCTGCCTGCTGATCTGGACCCTGCGAAGAACTGGACCCGCGAGGAGTTCACCCATTGGCTGATCCTAACCATTGAGAAGCACAGCAATCTCCCGATGATCAAAATCATGCCGGTGGACATTGCCGACAGCACCGAGTTCACTAACGGCTATGACGGCTCCATCCAGCGGGCATTGGCGCTGCGAATCGCCAGTCTGGACAGTGCCGGCAAATTCGATCCGGCTGCCGGCATTACCCGCGCCGAAGCGGCGGAGATGATCTATAACGCGCTCGAATATATCGCTGCACATCCGGCTCCGGCCGGAGACCTCCCGGAGTAAGGTCAAGGGCGGCAGATAGCCCGGTCAGGTCCGGGCCTAAGCACAATCGGCTGCTGGCCCATTTCTGGCAAGGCATCCGGCGCCGCGAACAACAAAAGCCGCAAGCTTCCCATCCGGGAGACTTGCGGCTTTTGCTTGGGCATTCACTTATCGGCGGGGCCATATGTGAAATGCATAACTTGCCCGTGCTGCGGGGGCTGCCCTCACAATTTATTGCGCTGCCGCTTCTGCCCGGAATAGCTGCTATTCCGCCGCCGCTTGGCGGAGGCTTTGTTCAGGGCATGACCGCCTGCGCCGCCGCCGACTGCCTGTTGCTGTCTTGTGGCGGGGCTGTCGATGGCAGAGTTGGTGCCGCCCGTGCTGTAGGTGCCGCCGCCGCTGCCGATCTGCGTTGCCGAGGAGCTTTTGCTGCCCCTTGGAAGCTTGACGGTTTGGGTGTTAACGACAATCACAACTTCTTTGCCGCGCGGATAGAGGAGAGGGAGGTGTGTCTTGCTTCTGCGTTGTCCCTTGCTTCCGCTTCCCAGGTTCGCAGCATCCCCTCCCGCGCCAACGCTCTGCTGCTGGCGGGTATAGGGCGATGCAATAGCCGCGTTGCTGCCGCTGGCGCTGCTTCGTCCGGCCCCGCTGGCAATTTGCGTGGTGTTGGCTGCATTCGTATATTGATTGTTAATGACGAACACCAGCCGGTCAACGCCTGCCAGCGGTGTGCGGGTAATGATCCGCCGCGATCCTTTTTGAATAATGACGACTATCCGGTCCTTAGCTGTAAGATTAGACACCCGCATCGTTCCTCTCAGATTAGGTTTCCTTACCATTAATGCGCTGTGGCTCAAAGCGTGAGGGATACAGGCGCTGCTGCCACATAAACCCGCATGTGCCTAAACGGACAGTCACCCGGAGCGGAGAAGTTTTCATGAAAAATTTCGGAAACTGTATGAATCATTTAAAATTTTGCTTGTATGGAGCGGACAGAGCGTGTAAGATATACAAAGGTTTCACACAGAACATTCATATCAACTCATATAATCTTGGGAATAAGGCCCATAAGTTTCTACCGGATAACCATTGTAATTGTCCGACTATGAGTGAAATAGCGCATCCGGGGTTATTTTGCAATGCCCTGGAAGGACAGATTCACTTGAGAGAAACGCTCAAGGGGTCTGTCTTTTTTTTATAAAAAAGGAGAGATCATCCGCATTATGAAAGTGTTAGAGGAACGCATTAGGCAAGAAGGATTGATTCTATCGGATACAGTGCTGAAGGTGGACTCGTTCCTGAACCATCAGGTGGACACGCAGCTCGCGCTGCAAATCGGAGAGGAATTTGGGCGGATCTTCGGGCATCAGCCCATCACCAAGGTGCTGACCGTTGAGGCTAGCGGCATTCAGTTCGCTATGGCGGCAGGTATTGCGCTGGGTGTCCCGTTCATCTACGCCAAGAAAAAGAAAGCCGTAACGCTGTCAGAAAAGGTATATTCGGCGCCGGTCCATTCCTTCACCCGTCAAGAAGACTACACGATCAGCATTTCGCAGAAATATCTCGGACCCGGGGATAAAGTGCTGATTGTCGATGATTTTCTGGCTACCGGGGCCGCGCTTGTCGGGCTTGCGGATATTGTAGAGGAATCGGGGGCGGAGCTGCTGGGTGTAGGCTGCGTAATCGAAAAAAGCTTTCAGGAAGGACGCGGTCTGCTGGAGAAGAGAGGGATAGCTGTGCATGCTCTGGCACGGATCTCTTCGATGGCCCCGGGCGAAGTCCATTTTATTGACAATGCCAATACAGAAGAAATCACCAAGGAGAGTGCGGGATGTTAAGCAAAAAGAAAGTCTTCGCTTTAGGGCTTCAGCATGTGCTGGCAATGTATGCAGGAGCTGTAATTGTGCCGCTCGTTGTGGGAGGCGCGCTGAATCTGACCGGTGCGCAAATGGCTTACCTTATCGCAGCGGATTTATTCACCTGCGGGCTGGCAACCCTGCTGCAGATTCTGGGCAGCAAGCATTTCGGCAGCGGACTGCCGGTCGTTCTGGGCTGCACCTTTACTGCGGTGAGTCCGATTATTGCCATTGCTTCAGGGTCGAACCTGGCGACGGCGTACGGCGCAATCATTATATCCGGTCTATTTGTCGTCCTGGCAGCCCCGGTCTACGGGAAGCTGCTGAAGTTCTTCCCTACAGTAGTGACTGGCTCTGTAGTAACCATCATTGGACTGTCGCTCATTCCGGTAGCAATGAATAATGTCGCCGGTGGTCAGGGCAGCGCCGATTTCGGAGCACCCCGCAATCTGCTGCTGGCTCTGATTACGCTGCTCGTTATTCTGGCCATCAACCGCCTGGCGACTGGATTTCTGCGTTCTGTCTCTGTGCTGGTCGGCTTGGTGGCCGGAACGGCTATCGGCTATGCTATGGGTCTGGTTCACTTCTCCAGTGTAAGCAGCGCCTCCTGGGTCAGCATTGCCAAGCCCTTCTATTTCGGCTGGCCCGAATTCAGCATTACGGCAATCGTTACGATGATTATCGTCAATATTGTCTCGATGGTGGAATCGACCGGTGTGTATTTTGCGGTAGGCAAAGCAACGGATCAGCAGGTTGAGCAAAAGCAAATCGTCAACGGCCTGCACTCCGAAGGCCTTGCCATTATGCTGGGCGGATTGTTCAATGCTTTTCCTTATACGGCATTCTCCCAGAATGTAGGTCTGCTGTCGCTGACCCGTGTTAAGACGCGGAATGTTATTTTTGCGGCAGGCGGAATTATGGTTGTGCTGGGGCTGCTGCCGAAGCTCGCGGCACTTACGACGGTAGTGCCTAATGCGGTGCTTGGCGGCGCCATGATTGTAATGTTCGGCTCGGTTGCAGCCTCCGGGATGTCGATTCTGTCCGAGGTCGATCTGCGCAAGGACGGCAATCTGCTGATCGCCGCTTGCAGCATCGCCGTAGGTCTTGGCTCGGCTGTGCTGCCCTCAATGTTCGACCAGCTCCCGGAATTCGCCAGAATGCTGCTGCAGAACGGGATTGTCTCGGGATCGCTTACGGCGATCATCCTTAATATCTTCCTCTCCAGAACGAAGGAGAGTGCTTCTGCTGCCGCAGCGCCGGAAGCGAAGTAGGATATTCCACCAGGGGAACCGCTTACGGATTTTTTTGAACCCGTGCGCTCACATTTTCAGGAATATATGGTTTCGGAGACATTTACCCGATTTGTCAGGTGCCTGAGGTGGAATTTCCCCACATCTCTTTGCTCCAACAACGGCATTTCTGCCGTTACTACCGGGGGACCATCCGATCTTGTTCCAACAACGGCATTTCTGCCGTTAGTGCTGGTGTGACCACCCGTTCTTGGTCCAATAACGGCATTTCTGCCGTTAGTACTGGAGGGACGACCTGGTTTTGCCCTAACAACGGCATTTCTGCCGTTAGTGCTGGTGTGACCACCCGTTTTTGTTCCAACAACGGCATTTCTGCCGTTAGTACTGGAGGGACGACCCGGTTTTGGTCCAACAACGGCATTTCTGCCGTTAGTACTGGAGGGACGACCCGGTTTTGCCCTAACAACGGCATTTCTGCGGTTAGTATAGAAAGTGGACACCATGTAAGAACATGAGATAATGAGCTTACACGAAAGAGGTGTCCGAGAATGAAAGAAGTACGACAGAGCTATAATGAAGACTTCAAACGACAGACGGTACAGTTCATCCAGGGCCAAACGAAGTCGATTCCGGAGTTATCCGTGGAGCTGGGGGTCCCCGTGGGAACGCTGCGCCAATGGATGCGTAAATATCGTCAATGGAAACATGAGCCTGCAGCCGTTGGGGAAACGGTCCAGCAGCAGGCCAAGCTTTTAAAACAACAAGAAGCAGAAATTCAGGATCTGAAAGAAGAGCTCGCCATCTTAAAAAAAGCCGTGCACATCTTCAGCAAGGAAAGAAACTAACTTTCCAATTTATCGAAGATCATCGCTCCACCTTCCGATTAGAGAAGATGTGCCAAGTCCTTCAGGTGTCAAAGAGCGGATATTACAAATGGCTAGCGCAAAAAGGTCAGGAGAATAGCATCCAGAAGCGAAGAGAGACCCTTACTTCCCGCCTCACGTGGCTTTTTCACGACCATAACGGCGTCTACGGAAGCCCTAAACTTACCGATATCCTTCGGAAGGAAGGGTGGAAGGTGTCTGAGCGCCTGGTAGGCAAGCTTATGCGGGAGCAAGGGCTTCGTTCCTGTAGCGCGCAAAAATATAAGGTGCAGACGACAGACTCCAACCACGAGTATCCTATTGCCCCCAATCATTTGGATCAGACTTTTGTGACGACGGCTCCGAACAAGGTGTGGATGGTAGACATTACGTATATTCGTTGCAAGGAAAGCCGGTTGTATTTAGCGAGCGTTATGGACTTGTATACTCGAAAGATCGTGGGCTGGAAGCTGTACGACCACATGAAAAAAGAATTAGTCCTCGAAGCCTTACAGGAAGCCTATAAGGCAAAGAAACCACCGGAAGGGTTGATCCATCATTCCGACCAGGGGGCGCAGTATGCTTCTACGGAGTACCGCGAGCAGCTCGTCACCTACAAAATGAAGGCAAGTATGAGTCGAAAGGGAAACTGTTACGATAATGCGTGTATCGAGTCGTTCCACAGTGTGCTGAAAAAAGAGTGTGTGTACCGTACCCGGTTTAAGACCAAGCAAGAAGCACAGCAGAAAATCTTTGAGTATATTGAGCTCTTTTACAACCGGAAACGCATTCATGGTTCTTTAGGTTATCTATCACCAGACCGGTTTGAGTCCCAGTACTACAAGAATCTAAGTGCTTGCTCTTAAATAGTGTCCACTTTCTTGACAGAGGTCCATTTCTGCCGTTAGTACTGGTGTGACCACCCGTTTTTGTTCCAATAACGGCATTTCTGCCGTTAGTACTGGAGGGACTCCCCGTTGTTGGTCCAACAACGTCATTTCTGCCGTTAGTGCTGAAGGGACCCCCCGTTTTTGTTCCAACAACGGCATTTCTGCCGTTATTACTGATCGAAGCATCTATAAGGTAAACTTGAACAAATCTTAAAAAAGTCAGAGTGCGGAGGGACAGTTTGGATACTTACGGAGCGAATGCGCCCGCCTGAGAGCTTTCCGTAGGAAAGCTGGCCGTATGATTAAGCTGTCTGCGAATTTTACCGCGAAGAGCGGTTTAATCGAGAAATCTGCAGGTGGGCGGCAGCCGCAAGTCCAAACCTTCCCCGCAGTTACGACCCGAACTTCGCAGCTACGACCAGACCTTTGTATGACAATCTAAAGCCTGCCGACTCCGAAATCACGGAAATCGGCTTTTTTACTTTGTCTGCTAATGTATTCCAAGGTATAATTTGCTAGGGTTGTTGTGGAAAAACTTCCATCTGCCCAAATCTCATCGCTTACGTGTGACAGGGTGAAACGAAATGGTGCTAACAGCGTATCAGAAGCATAATAGTGATCAGGAAGGGTGTGTAATAAGTGGATAATGGAATGAGTGTCATCCTGTTTGAAAAGATGCCGGAAGGCGATCTGCGTGTCATTGAGGAGCGCACTTGGAGCATGAATATGATTACTGCCCTGGAGCATGTCAATTATATTGTTGTCAGCGGCCGTGAGTTCGAAGCGGTCGAAGGACGGCTGAATGTGGATGAAGGGAAGCTGGAGCTTCTGCTCGTCCCTATGCGCGTCGAAGGCTAAATGTCAGGAAAGGAGAGTCTCAAGTTGGAAAAAGATGAACAGGCGAAAGAACCCCTCGTGTCAAAGCTATTCACCCCTGAAGGCAAGCCGATCCGGGTGTTGTCCACCTCGCTCGGCATCGCCCTGCTGGCCAATGCTTTATTCATCCCGGGGGGAGCGGCAAGCGGCTCCGCAGAGGAGCCGACGCTGGTCTCCTGGTCTACCGAAGAGGTCAAAGCTTATTTCGACAAAAATGTAGACTGGAACATTCCCTACCCGGAAGAGAGCGCCGGAGAGGTTGTTCAGGAGGACCAAGGAGCGACGACTTCGGGCGGGACGACAGTGATCAACAATTACGGCGGCTATAATTCCGGCTTTGGGTGGGATGATCTGCTGCTGTACCACATGCTGTTCAACAGCGGCTCGAACTATTCTTCGAGAGGCTGGTACAGCGATCACCGGACCTACTATGGTGGTACGAAGAAGACTTACAAGGCGCCGAGCTACAACAGCGGCAGCTTCCAGAACAAGCCGGTGGCAGGCTCAGTGGTGAAGCCGCGGACCTCCACCTCATCCACCGGTTCTATCACCAGAAGAAATACTTCATCCAAAGCGGGTGGGGTAGGGGGCAAGTCGAGCGGACTAAGCTCGTCCACCAGCTCAAGCAAGAGCAGCAAATCAGGCTCGATATCGAGATCAAGCTCCGGCAGAAGCAGCTCAAGCAAAAGCGGTTTTGGCGGATGACCCCGGCAGACAGCGTATTTGAGTTTCTGGATCAGTCGGGGCTGGAACGGGCGCCGCGGGTAGCGAGACTGCATGAGCTGGGCTTTACCTGGGCCGACCTGGAGGATGAAGAATACTGGATGGATGCGATTGCCGTGATGCGCGGCGAGACCTACAAGGAGCTGGAGGAAGCGTCAAGCATGCTCTGGTCTATTCTTGATAAGGCAGTCCGCTATGTTCATCAGCGGCATGACTTGTATGAGCTGCTTGGAATCCCGCCCGTACTGTGGCAGATGCTGGATGACACGCCAATGCCGGAGCAGGGGCTGATCAGCCGCTACGCGCGTTTTGATTTTGCTGTAGCCGGCGACGGGACCATTAAGCTGCTGGAGCTGAATGCCGATACGCCAACCGGCTATGTAGAAGCCTCCATCGCTACGCCGTGGATTTGCGGGCAGGCCGGAATTGCCAGCCGGAATACCGCGATGAAGGACCATCTCGCCGCGGCTTGGGCCATTGAGCAGCCGGATACCGCGGCTTGTGTCGCATATGGTTCGCATGAGGAGGACTCCGGGACCATTGAGGCGCTGGTGGCGCACAGCGGTCTGGATATCCGCTGTGTGGACTGTCTGGATCTGTGGATTGACGACGGAACCGTTATGGACGGAGAGAACCGGGTGATCCAGCGGATGTTCGCCCTTTACCCCAAGGAGTGGATGGCTGTGGACGATGGCGGCGAGGCGCTCGCCTATGCCATAGAGAGCGGGAAGCTGCAGTTATTCAACGGCCCGCACAGTATTCTGCTGCAGTCCAAGGGGCTGGTAGCGGTAGTATGGGGGATGTATGAGCTGGGCCTGCTCTACAATGAAGAGGAGCGCCAGGCTATATCCAGTTATATTTTGCCGACCTATAACAAGCCGGTATTCTCCGGCAGCTTTGTCTCCAAGTCCGTCTTTGGCCGCGAGGGGGGCTCGGTGCGGATTTTTGACGACAGCGGGTCGCTGGAAATAGAAGACGAGGATGGCTTTGACAGCAGCGTGCTGTTCCCTACGGTGTATCAGAAAAGAGCCGAAATGGCCCGCATACAGACAGCGGAAGGGGAGCTTCATTTACTGACCGGCATGTTCGTAATCAACGGCAAGCCCTGCGGGCTTCTGGGCCGGGCAGGCGGACCGATTACAGGCAATACCAGTCATTTTATTGCGCTAGGAGTGAGGGGGCTTGAAGATGAACAAGGGTAGAGAACGCCGGACCGGAGGCCGCAGACCGGCCCGGACGGGAGCTGTGCTCAGTATGCTGCTGCTGGCAGTGCTGCTGCTCAGCGCATGCTCCGGCAATAGTGTGTTTCATACAGATACCGAGACGACGGACAGCGTGTCGCGTGTGCCGTGGGATTACCGGCTGGTAGAGGGCACGGTGGGTGATCTGATCGGCAGCGATATGACGGTATTGCCGGACAATGAGATGCTTCCGAACGACGGCAATTATGCTACCGGTGATAAGATATGGACGCTGCAGTTCATGGATGCCGAGCTTGTGACGGATGCCGACCAGAAGAACGATATCCGGCTGTCTTCCTGGAGTACAATCAAATCCTATGGCGATCAGAAGTCGGCTATCGCCGATCTGAAGAACCTGAAGGTGTCGATCACTACCGATGTGGATCTGGTTGGGGTGTATAAGACTGAATACAAGAACAAAACCAGAAATTTTGCTGTCATTGAGCTGCCTTCCGGCAACCGGATCAAGCAGCCGATCGACGATAACCGCTACAAGGCGCTGGAGAAACAAAAGAAGGCCTCTGTGGTGCTGGAGGAAGTGCATGATTTCGCCGATTATGATTCGGCCTATGCTAAATTTCGGGGGTGGGCGAAATGACGATAGTTATTAATTTGGTAGTCAGTGTATTAACAATTATTCTGCTTCAAGTGCTTGGCATGTTTGTGTTCACCCTGATGACGCCGTTCAAGGACATGGAGGAGCTGAAGAAAGGCAATGTGGCCGTAGCCCTGGCGCTTGGCGGCAAATTTCTGGCGACGGCAATTATTCTTGGCGTAGCAGCGTATACGAATACTTCGATCTGGTTCATGATGCTCTGGTTCGCGGTAGGTTATGTCTGCCTGATCGCCGCTTACTGGATCTTTGAGCTGTTCACTCCCGGCTTCAGGATCTCCGATCATTTGAAGCAGGGAAATACCGCCGTTGGCACAATGCTCTGCATGGTATTCATCGGAACAGCCTTCGCTGTCAGCAGTCTGATCATTTAAGCCGATGCATTTCCTACTCAGAATCTCTACTAAATTGATGCGTCTGAGGAAACGGTCCATCGGGCTGGTTATCCTGAGCTTTATTGTTCTGAGCGCAACTATCGCGTTTATACTGGAACCGGATACCTTCCAAAATTGGTTCAATGCCTTCTACTGGGTAATGACCACGATGGCCACGGTTGGGTATGGAGACTTTTTTGCCAAAACAATAACCGGTAAGCTGTTTACCATATTCCTGTACATTTTCGGCATTGGCCTGCTCAGCTTGGTCATCGGGAAGATTATTGATGCAATGGGTGAGCTGCAAAGAAGGAGAGGAGCCGGGACCTTGAGCTTTCACGGGAAAGATCATGTTGTAGTGATTAATTGGAACCGCAAAACACAGGCTGCCGTTGCCGAGATTCTCAGCTACGCGCCGGACTGCCGGATTGTGATCATTGATGAGAGCGGGCAGCATCCGCTGGAGCAGATGGAGCAGGTTCACTTCATCAGCGGCGACGCTTCGAGCGACGACGTTCTGCTGAAGGCGAAAATTCAAACAGCCAGAGCAGCCATCGTATTCGGCGATACCCGGATTGATGAAGCCTCATTGACGGATGGCAAAACCTTGCTGATCGCCTCCAGCCTGGACCGGATTGCTCCCCAGGTACATACCACAGTGGAAATTATGCAGGAAAAGAACATTCAGAATTTCCACCATGTCCATGTGAATGAGTTCGTGCTTTCGCATGATGCCATCTCAAGGCTTGCCGTAAGGTCGGCGCTGCAGGAGGGGAACTCCGAGGTGATTACCCAACTGCTCAGCCGTCAGCATGGGGATGACATTTATGAAATCCCCCGGGATGCAACCTGGCACACCTACGGTGATGCCTTTCAGGCACTGCTGCTCCGGGGAGCAACCCTGCTGTCCGACCGTGGCGATCTGGGCATCAACCGCAAGCTGGATCAGCCCATTCCGGGGGATGCCCGGTTATACATCATATCGGATGATGAGACTTACCGGCAGATCAAGGGATAACCGGTCATTATATCCATACCAATAAGCATCAGAGCTGCCCGGGCCGCATAAGACCTGCCGGGCAGCTTTATTGCTTTTCGGGGAGTTGTTATACTATTACAAAGATCAAAACACCTTATCCTGAAGGATGTGATGGATTGGGAAAACCATTCAGCTCAGTGACTGTTGTTGTGCTGTCTCTACTCCTATTGACCTCCTGCGGCAATTTCGAAGCAGCGCCGGAGCCTTCCTCTCCAACTGCCGATATCACGGCTGTATCCCCTACACCAGCATCTGACCGGGGTACCCTTAACCGGAAAGAGCGACAAGAGCTATACGCTTTTATTAACAAGCAGCTTACGGGCCCTTACGGCGTGTATACGAATCTGCTGGAAACGGACGAATCGGGCGAAGCTGCGAGCGGTCATGAGATTCTTAGCGAATCGGCCTCGCTCCTGATGAGAACGGCTGTGCTTGAAGGAAGCAAGGAGCAATTTGCCGCCCGGTGGACTCTGGCGAAGCAAACCTTTGATATGGAGGGCGGCTTCAGCTACCGTTACAGCCCCAAGCTGCAGAAGCAATACCCTGTGAATGCGGCAGTGGATGACTTGCGTCTGATCGGAGCCTTGTATGGGGCCGGACAAGCTTTTAAGGAACCCGGCTACACTGCAGAGGCTGATAAATACGGGAAACGATTCTATGATAATAATGTTAAATCTGGTTATATGTATGATTTTTATGACAATGTTTACAAAACTACTAACAAGTTTGTGACTTTATGTTATATTGATCTGAGTGTTCTGCGAAATTTAGCGATTCCTATAGAAAAACGTAATCTTTTACTGCATAATATGGGTGGAATTCTCGAAGAGGGCTATTTGTCGGATGCGTTTCCCTTCTATGAGACTAGATTCGATTATGACACCGGGACCTATGGCTCAGAGGGGATTAATACGGTGGAATCACTGCTCTCGATTCTGCATTTGGCCGAGCTGAACCGGCAGAAGCCGGCGAGCATCTCCTATATCAAGGAGCAGGTGGCAGCAGGAACGCTGTACGGTCAATACACCCGGGACGGGAAACCGCTGAATGATATCCGTTCCACGGCGATTTACGCCCTTGCAGCCATGATTGGCGCGGAGGTCGGCGACGGCGCTCTCTATCAGGCCGGCATTGAACGGATGAATGAATTCCGTGTTACGGATGCCGGAAGTCCGCTGTACGGCGGGTTCGGAGACACCGGCACCGGTCAGGCCTATTCTTTTGACAACCTTATGGCTCTACTAGCCTATTCCTATTAACTCCAAACCGAAAGCAGTGAAGGTGAACCCGCATGATTGAAGACAACACATTACAAACCGCACCGCGCAAGCAAGTCATGCTTACTGGCCTCCGGTTAACGCCTGCTTCGGCAGCGGCCTTAGGAGTACTGCTGATTACAGTGTTCACTTTGTTTACGGCTCCTTATGTGGGGATGGCCGACAACGGCGACTTTTTTCGTATTATCTACAGCAACGGTCTATACTTCAACTTGCCGGACTACGACAGCAGGTATTTTGGCTATTTCGTGAAGCAGTTTGGAATCTATCAGTATTATAACGAGAATAGCTCGATGCTGGTATCCTCCCAATCGCTGTTTATCAAGCTGGCCGTCGTGGTCAATAAGCTGGTATTTAGTAAAGAGGTCTTCGATATCCGTTTTCAAGCGGCGATTTATGTGGTTTTATATGTGGCTGCCGTCTATTTATTGATTGAAGCTGTTACATACAAGATGTCCCGGAAGCGGGGAATGATAGTTGCGGGAATTGCTGTTTTTATATTCGGAGATACCGGGTATACGGCTTATTTCAACTCCTTTTTCAGCGAGAGCGTGGTGATGATCATGATGATCTTCGTGTTCGCCTCGTGGCTGCTGCTATACCGCAAGAGATATAACGATTATGTTATGCTGGGTCTTTTTCTGATCAGCACCCTCATCCTGACTACCTCCAAGCAACAAAATGCTCCGGTGGGCATGGTTATTTCCGTGTTTGCCGTTTCGCTAATCTGGATTCGTAAAGACCGTGTGTTTCGTTACCTTACGGCTGCTGCCATTGCACTCATGATGCTCGCCGGAATAGCAACCTATTTGAACATTTCGAAGGAATTTGTGAATATCAACCAATATCATGCGATGACCCGCGGGGTACTGATGGAATCGGAGAATCCGGAGACCGCCCTGAAGTCCTTCGGGATCAATGAACAATACGCCATTCTAAAACAAAATACGTATTACGACCAATACGGAACCGTTGATGTGAAAGCGGATATTCTGGAGAAGGAGTTCTACAGCCGGTACGGGTTTGTTTCCATTCTGAAATATTATGTAACGCATCCCGATCAGATGGGCTCCATTCTGAACACAGCCGCCAAGAGTGCGTATACGATCAAGCCTGCCGCTATGGGGAATTACGAGAAATCGGTGGGAAAAGAGTTCCGGGCGCAGAGCCACTTCTTCACCCTATACAGTGTTCTAAAAGAAAAGCTGGCTCCGCGGACCTTCGGCTTCATCCTCCTCTGGATGGCTGTGATCACGGGAGTGTACATGCCGTCCTTTGTGGCGGCGGTCAAGGCGCGGAATGTCCGCTCCATGCAGAGGTTAATGCTGATCGTGGCGACCATGCTTGTCGGTCTATCCGGGATTTTCGTCTCTATCATCGGGGCGGGCGATGCCGACATTGCCAAGCATGAATTTCTGTTCACACAGTCGTTCGATCTGGTGTCGTTCCTGGTTCTGGCCGGTGTCATCAGCCGTGGATTTCGCGCCCGGAGAAAGCTTCCTGCAGCCACAGAAGCTGCTCCCGCGCTCCCTGTGAATGCCGGAGCCGGAAAGGGCGTGAGCGTGTGAAGCGTGGAGGATTGATTGTTGTGCTGCTGCTCATGGCGGTGCTGCTGCTTCCCGCTCCCGCGCATTCCGCCGCCGCTCCGCAGCATGTTCTGCTGCTGTACGACAGCTTGGCGAAAGGAACTGCGCGGGAGGGCAATGTGGCAGAGCTGCAGCGGCTGCTGGCAGCCTACAGCACCAAGGTTACAGTATTGAGTCTGGATGAGTATGAGAAAGGCACCCTGGACTCCTACTCCAGAGTCATTACTGTTATTAACAGGGCCGATCTGTCCATTACAAACGGGAATTATCTCCAAGATATAGAGAGCTTCCAAGGGAAGCTGCTGTATACAGGCTACAGCATCCCGGGCCGCATGAAGCAGGAGCTGCACCTTACTACGGCTGTATGGTCTGAAGGGAGCGTGGCGCTCTCGGTGGGCGGGTTCTCCGGGACACATCTGCAGGTAGAGGAAATGCCCTATATTGCGGCAAGCAAGGCGGCACGTTCATATGGCAGCCTGTCGTTTCAAGACGGTGAACATGAGGTGCCATATGCCGTAAGCGGCGGACAATACACGTATGCGCCTTATCTGAAGCAAGGAGACGCAAGTGCAGCCGCGATGGCTTATGTGCTGAAGGATTGGCTGGCTTATTCGAAGGCTCCCCATACCTACCTGCTGCTAAAAGAGATTTACCCCTTCTCCAATCTGGATCTCCTGGAGAAGGCGGCGGATCAGTTGTATCAGAACGGTATTCCGTTCATAGCCAGTGTTCAGCCGGTGTTCGGCAACACTGACTTTCCGGCGATGAAGCGTTATCTGGAGGCGCTGAAAATTGTACAGTCCCGCAACGGCAGCATCCTTGTCAACGTGCCTGCGGTAAGACCTCCTATTAACAGCAACGATTTCTCACTGCACGACAAAATGAACGGTTTTATCAATGTCCTGATCAATAACGGGCTGGCTCCGCTGGGGGTCGGCGCGGAAAGCTATTGGAGCTATGACAAGGAATATGCAGGGCGGGGGATGAGCTTCTTTGATTCGGCGGTGCTGTATCCTGATGTGGAGGCGAGATACATGGATCAGACGAATGTATCCAAGGTATTCCCCTCTTCTGTATACAGTCTGACGCCGGAGTTCTTGCAGGGGCTGGGACACAGCTCCAAATCGACGCCGGAGCTGCCGATGGACATCGCGGTCACCTATGATTTTCCGGACAGTGAGGAAGGGCTGGAGAAGCTGCTGCAGAGTCTGGACCAGGCGTGGATTGCTTTTGCGGATTACAAGCACGAAGCCCACAAGGTGGTTACAGACACGAACACCGTGCTCTCTTCGGACGGGGTGATCAGGGTCAACGGCAAGGAATTGAATGTCGATTATACCCCGGAAGCTGTAAGCAGCGATTATAGCTATAAGGAAAAGCAGTTCCAAAGCTTCACGAAGCTGTTCAGTGTGCAGAATAAATTTTTTATCGTTGTGATTATTGCTGCACTGCTGCTGCTGGCTGTCTTGCTGTTGTTCGGCTACAGGCTGTACCGGAAGAAATATTTGAAGTAACGAAAACTAAGGTTAGGAGAACGAACATGACGATCTCGGACGTGCTGATGCTAATTGCGGTGATCTGCATCTGGTCTCTGCTGCTGGTGAATGTGGCTCTGATCATTGCGGGCTATCTGTATTACATGAAGACCGAAAGAGAAGCAGTACCGGAAATTGAAGGCGAGTATCCCTTCGTGACGATTATGGTTCCCGCGCATAATGAGGGTGTCGTCATCAGCAAAACCGTCGAGTCCCTGCTCGACCTTGATTACCCGCACGACCGGTATGAGATCATTGTAATTAACGACAATTCCTCCGATAACAGCGCCGTACTGCTGGGGGAAATTCAGCGCCGTTTTCCGCAGCGCAATCTGATGGTTATCAATACGGACTCTGTTATAGGCGGCAAAGGAAAGTCCAATGCGCTGAATATCGGCTTCGCCCGCAGCAAAGGTGAATTGATTGCGATCTATGATGCGGACAATACGCCGGAGAAATCCGCGCTGAAGTACCTGGTGGCCGAGATTATGCAGGATTCCACGCTCGGGGCGGTCATCGGCAAATTCCGTACCCGCAACCGCGATGCGAGCCTGCTCACCCGATTCATCAATATTGAGACCCTGTCGTTTCAATGGATGGCCCAGGCCGGGCGCTGGAAGCTGTTCAAGCTGTGTACGATTCCCGGGACCAACTTCATTATGCGCAGATCCATTGTGGAGAGCATCGGCGGCTGGGACGTCAAAGCGATAGCCGAGGATACGGAGATCAGCTTCCGCATTTACATGATGGGCTACCGGATCAAGTTTCAGCCGAAATCCGTAACCTGGGAGCAGGAGCCGCAGACGGTGAAGGTCTGGTTCAAGCAGCGTACCCGCTGGGCTAAGGGCAATATTTATGTAATTGTGAAGAACATTCCGCTACTGTTCAACAAATCAGCGGCAAAAATCCGCTTTGATATACTGTATTATCTGTCCATCTACTTCCTGCTGTTGATCTCATTGGTAACTTCCGATTTACTGCTGGTGCTTCATGCAATGGGTTATGTGCATACGACGATTGCCTCACTCAGCGGCTTCTTGTGGCTGCTCGCCATTATTCTGTTCGTTGTGGGCATCTTCGTTACGCTGACGACAGAGAAGGGCGAGATGAGCCTGTCCAATCTGTGGATCATCATGCTCATGTATGTATCGTATTGCCAGCTATGGATGGTCGTTGCCGCTTACGGCTTATATAACTACCTCAAGGACGTTATTTTTAAACGGGAAGCCAAATGGTACAAAACCGAACGCTACTGAAACGAAATCAGCGACACAGGAGACAGAATATGAACAAGAAACTTATGATGATATGGGTGCTGTGCCTCTCCCTTTTCCTGATCCCGATCCAGGCGGCGTCGGCCCTGGCTGCGGTTCCCGGGGACGGAAGGCTCACCTATGAAACTTTCTTTAGCGGCAGCGACAGTTCGCTTAAGGGCTCAAGCTCGCAGCAGCAGTTTTTTACTGTAATGGACTATTGGAATGTGGACAGCCTGAAGGTCAATCTGCATTTTCAGGTTTCACAGATTAACGAGGACCGGATCTCCAGTGTGACACTGTCGCTGAACGGCAGCCCGTTCTACTCTTTCAGGCCCTCCCGTGATAATAACGGGGAGCAGAGCCTGATAATTCCGGCGCCGAAAGGCTTCCTTAAGAAAGGCGTTAACACGCTGGGCATTCAGGGTTATCTACGGACAGCTAATTCAGATAATCAGGTCTGTTATGTGGATAATACGCCGGAGAACTGGCTGCATCTGTACAATACCTCCAGTGTTGAGGTGGCCTACACCCCTAAGGCGCTGACCGGCGGCATCAGCGATTTCAGTGCACGGTTCTCCGGCATGGATAACATCAAAAGCGGCAGCAGTCTCTTGACCGTACCGGATAATGCCAGCGGTGCAGAGCTGGAAGCAGCGACCTACGCCTTATCGGGCTTCGCCAAAGCCAATACGGTGAACGACAAGACGCTGCCCCTGCTGCCTTACAGTGAAGCAGCCATTAAGGACAAAGGGCTTGTGGTGCTGGTGGGGACGGTGGACCACCTGCCGAGCCAGTTCAAGAGCCAGCTCGATTCCTCTGTCAATCTGGGCACGCATGCCTTGATCCAGTTGGTCAACAAGGATAGCCAGCCCACACTGGTTGTAACCTCCAAGGAGGAAAGCCTGCTGATCAAAGCCGGACGGCTGATGCAGAACAGCCAACTGGTAAGCCAGATCAGCAGTGACACGAAGGCAGTCGATGATGCTACTGAGGTGGCTTCCCCATCGCTGGCCATCAGCTCCAACATTACTTTAACCGAAACCGGGGACAAGCTGACCGGTCCGAATCATCAGGAGCAGACCTATTTTGTGGCATTGCCGTCCAACCGCTCGATCGCGGATTCCGGTAAAATCAGCCTGAACTTCCGCTATGCGGAGAATCTTGATTTTAACCGTTCGCTGGTGACGGTGAGCGTTGGCGATACGCCGATTGGCAGCAAGAAGCTGTCGAAGGAGCTGGCTAACGGCGATACCCTGAATCTGGTGATTCCGAAAAGCCTGAACATCTCCGGGAACTTCTCGGTGAAGGTAGCGTTTGATCTGGAGATGCTGAGTGCGGTTTGTACTCCGAATACAGAGCAAATGCCTTGGGCTTATATCAGCAAGGAGACGGAGATGCACCTGAACACGAAGGACCGCACGGACCTGCTGTTCAACAATTATCCGTATCCGTTCCTGCGGGATGGAATCTACAATCATGTGGCTGTAGTACTGCCGCAGAAGATGGATAGCTATACCTATCAGAGTATGGCGGGCGTGTTCAACCTGCTTGGCCAATATGCGGGCGGCAATACGGGGGAGGTCAATTATTATACCGATGCCGTGGATGCCGCTACTCTGAAGGACGATAATATTATTGCCATCGGGTCTTATGCGGACAACAAGGTGATCCGCGACAATAACGATAAGCTGTATTTCCGGTACAGCAAGGATGGAAGTACCATTATCTCCAATGAGAAGATGAGCATTGAAGAGCGGTACGGTGCAGAAATCGGCACCCTGCAGCTTATAGTCTCGCCGTATGAGAGCGGACGGGGCATGCTTGCCGTGACAGGCGTCAGCTCGGAGGAGACTTATCTGGTCTCCAAGCTGATCGCCAGTGAGAAGGACAAATGGCGGGTATACGGAGACGGCGTAATCGCTGACAAGGACGGCAACGTCAGCGCCTTCCGCTTCAAGACCATTACCGGAGCGGCGAAGGAATCGGTTATCGCGCAGATCACGGACCGCAGCGATGTGCTCGGGTTCGTGGCAGCGGTCGTGCTTGCAGTCACGCTGGTGATTGTGGCGCTGCTACTGCTGCTTCGCAAACATCTGAAGAAACGTGGTGATAAGCGTGAGACGTAACCGCAGCAGCCTGTTCTCTGATCTCGGCTTTCTGGTCTTTCTGGTACTGGTATTCATATGTATCGTGTATATAGCAGGCTCGCCGGATCATTACATCCAGAACATTGTTATTTTGAATATTGCGTTTCTGCTGGCCCTGGTCACTTATTTCACAACGGTAACTGCAGGACTGGTGCTGAACCTGGCTTTTATCTTCGGTTATGGCTCCTTTATTATCTATCAGACGGTGTCGCAGGGAGATACGATTGGCGTGGGCACGTATTTCTGGCTGATAATGACTCCGCTGCTTACGGTGGTGCTGTGGGTCTTCACTGCGAGCATCCGGGAGCTGCAGGCCGAGAACGAGCGGCTGGAGCGGAGAACCGCCAATCTCGCTGCCGTTGACGAGAATACCGATCTGCGGAACAGCATTTCGTTCCAGAAGGATGCCAACCTGTTCACCGGCATCTCGACCCGGTATCAAATTCCGCTGACCCTGCTTGTGATCAAGGTGAAGTATTGGAACGAAATCCGCCGCCTGATCCCTGGAGAGCAGTTGTCCGAGGCAATCTACGATGTATCCCAGCTCAGCCAATCCAGCATCCGTACCAATGATGCGCTGTATTTGCTGGACAAGGAGGACGCCACCTGGGGTCTCTTGCTGTTCACGGACCGTGAAGGGGCCAAGATTGTTATTGAACGCATAAAGCTCAAGCTGCAGGAATTGAACGATACGGATTTCTCGCACAAATACAAGGTGAACCTGGGACTGAAGATCGGTGCCATGCAATATGATGCGGAGACCATTGAGAATCCGTTCGATTTCATTGTCCAGGCTAAGAAGCAATTGGAATATGATGTGTAATATAGATGGCGATGAGCGCGCTCAAGGCTCATCGCCTTTATTTTTTTGATATACTTAGCAGTACAAATACAAATAGAGGAGTGTTAGGCGATGAGTGCACCCTATGAATACGAAATAAGTCTGCCGGAGGATTATCAGAAGGAGGGGAAGTATCCGGTAGTCTTCCTGCTGCACGGCAAAGGCTCCGATGAGCGCGATATGCTCTCGCTTGCCGGGCCGCTCTCCGATGAATTCATACTGATCGGCATTCGCGGTGACCTGAGTGCCGGGACCGGTTATCAATACTATGAGTTGAAAAGTATCGGCAACCCTCTCCGGGAGCAGTTCGATCAAGCGGTAGAGAAGCTGGAGGAGTTTGTCCAGTATGCTTCGGAACGCTACCCGATCGACCCTGAGCGGCGGTATTTGCTGGGCTTCAGCCAAGGCGCGATTCTCTCGATGTCGCTGGGGCTTTCAATGGGCGAGGCGATCAAAGGCATCGTTGCGCTGAACGGCTACGTCCCGGAATTTGTGAAGACGGAATATGCGATCAAGAATATGGAGCGGGTCTCCGTGTTCATCTCCCACGGTGAACACGACACTGTCTTTCCGGTACGGATCGGTCACGAGACCGCAGCATATTTCCAAGGTCTGACTCCCCGGCTGACCTTCCGTACCTATCCTTCAGGCCACGGCGTGCTGCCGGAGAATCAACGGGATTTGCTGCACTGGCTGAAGCAGGATGCTGCGCTGGACTGACCGAGCAAGCGAATCATACAATTGTCTGAATGAGGGAGGCGAAGAGAATGGATTTGGGTCTTACAGGCAAGTCGGTATTTGTTGCGGCGGCAAGCAAAGGATTGGGTCTTGCCACTGCGCTGGAGTTCGCGCGCGAAGGCGCGAAGGTGACCATTGCCAGCCGGAGCCTGACGCAGCTTGAGGCCGCCCGGCGGACAATCGCGGAGGCAACCGGCCAGGAGGTTGCCGTGGCGGAGATGGATGTGACCCGCCCGGAGGATATCCGGCGGGCGATAGCGGCTGCGGCCGAATACGGCGGCGGGCTGGACGTGCTGGTTACGAATGCCGGAGGGCCTCCGGGCGGCGGCTTCGAGGATATGGCCGACGCCGACTGGCAAGGCGGCTATGAGCTTACGCTGATGGGTACGGTCCGCTTGATCCGCGAGGCGCTGCCTTACCTGCGTGCAGACGGCGGCGGGCGCGTTGTGGGCGTTAGCTCGGTCTCTATCAAGCAGCCGATTGGCGGGCTGATTCTCTCGAACGTGTTCCGGGCAGGCGTTAGTGCGCTGTTCAAGACGCTTGCGACTGAGCTTGCGCCGGAAGGCATTCTTATTAATTCGCTTGCGCCCGGGCGCATCGGCACGGACCGGATTCTGCAGTTGGACGGTAAGCGGGCGGAGGCAAAGGGCATCTCCCGGGAGGAGATTGAGCAGGAAGCGCTGCTTCAGATTCCAATCGGAAGGACTGGCACTCCCGGGGAGTTCGGCAAAGCCGCCGTGTTCCTGGGCTCTTTTGCCAATACCTATATCACCGGCCAGTCGCTGCTGATTGATGGCGGGATGGTGAAGTCGCTGTAATGGTTACGGTCAGAACACTGAACGAAAATGCTGTTGTTGTGGCGAGGTATGGATGGTTTGACCAGAAATAACGGTAGAAATGCCGTTGTTGTGGCGAGATTTGGATGGTCTGACCAGAAATAACGGTAGAAACGCTGTTGTTGCAGCGAGATCGGATAGTCTGACCAGAAATAACGGTAGAAATGCCGTTGTTGGAGCGAGATCGGATAGTCTGACCAGAAATAACGGTAGAAATGCCGTTGTTTGAACGTGGAGAGTGAAGTGGGGGAATTCCACCTAAGTTCAGAAAAATCTATGAGCGATTGCCCTGATGGATTAATTCTGGAAGTTGACTCCCTGGATGACATCACGTATAATACTGTGATTGGTAAATCCATGAATTTACCAAATTCCCTTTGTCTAGCAGAAATTTTTTAATAGACCAAGAGATCGCTTCAGATTACCATACAGATTGAAGAATATGTACGGAAAGGAGGCTACTACAATGAAAGAAGGCATACACCCTAAGTTCAATCAGGTGATTTTTCTGGATGCCAGCGTAGGGTTTAAATTCCTGAGCTCGTCCACGAGATCGTCCAATGAAACGATGGAATGGGAAGACGGCAACACGTACCCTGTGATCCGTGTGGACTCCAGTTCCGCATCCCACCCGTTCTACACCGGTAAACAAAGAGATACCGAAACCGGCGGCCGTGTGGACAAGTTCAAACAACGGCTGGCTCAGAAGAAATAACGGTTTGAACCGTACAGAGGATTACTCCAAGGCCATACAGATGGCGGATGGGGGGTCCTCTTTTTTTTGCCCAAACGCCACTTCTGAGGACAATAGCATTTTTTTGGGAGAAAGATTCATTTGTATAGAGGAGTGAGATATAATAAGGCAAAGCTATCATGAAAAATAGGAGAAATATGACATGCCGTGGATGCAGGGTTACCCGTATTATCTACTAATGGGCAGTGTTCTAAGTCTCTACATGGGCGTCAGTTCGTTCAAGCATCGCACAACACCAGGAAGACGCTATTTATGGATTCTAATGCTGCTGGTCAGCTTCATATTCGCGGCTACGGCCGGAGAAATTTTATCGGTTTCGTTCGAGGGCAAGCTTTGGTGGAAAAATCTGCAGCAGGCTCCGCTCTTTTTGAGTACAATTTTTACTTATGCGGTGATCAGAGAGTATGTGTCCCGTTCTTCAGAAGGGCTAGCCAGGAGGCTTGCTCTCTTTTGCATTCCGGTGGCGCTTGATGTTCTGCTGATCTTTACCGATTCGTATCATCACCTGATGCGGAGTGAGATAGGGGTCGCTACAGTGGCGGGGGTCAGCGGGATTGTTGTTCAGCCGACGGTCCTCAGTATGATTCTTATTGCGTATGACCAGCTTTTTGGCGTGTACGCCGTCTATTTGCTGGCAATTTCTTTGCTCAACGCGCCCAAGTATTACTTCCGGCGGAACCTGCTGCTGCTGGCGGGGCTGCTGATTCCGGTGGTCTCCGTCTTTCTGCTTCCGCTCCTGAAAATTACGATTACAGGTTTCACAGCATTTACATATCTGCCGCCGATTGTTGCCGGATACCTATCTTTGTTCCGTGATCCGCGGCTTGCGCTCTACCCGCTGGCTAAGAATAAAATTTTTGAAAATATGAAAGACGGCATCGTGCTGACCGACCGCTATGACAACATCATTGATGTGAACGGGGCTGCAGAGTCCATGTTATATGTGCTGCTTGGGGAGGAGCCTGAGCACAAGTCCGGTACGTGGATGGGCAGGAGCATCCATCTGCTGCTGAACCGCTGCGAGGACATTGCCGGGCACTACGCCCGCAGAGTGGAAGGAAAGTTCGAGATTGATGCGCCCGGCCGGGAAGATGCTTGGTACGGCGTTTCGCTGATTACAATTGAAGGGATTAGTGCGAATGCTGCCGGCATGCTGATTGTGCTCAGTGACCTCAGCGAGAAGAAGCGGTATGAACGCGAGCTGCTGCAGCAGGCTACCGTCGATGATCTGACCGGGCTGTATAACCGCAGGCATTTCATGCGTTTGGTGCAGCAATATACTGTGCAGGATGGTGCGGGCATCGCGCTGCTCTTGTTCGACATAGATGATTTCAAATTGATTAACGATACATACGGACATCTGGCCGGTGACCAGGCGCTGGTTGACTTCTCTGAGAAAATACTTAAGGTCTACCAGAATAACGGGATCGCCGGCAGGGTCGGGGGTGAAGAGTTTGCCGTGTGCTTTTTCACGGGCAGTGAGAGCGCGGCGCTGAAGGAGGCGGAAGCCTTCCGTGCTACGATGGGCGGACATGTGGTCCGTCTCGACAACGGGCACAGCATTCAGCTTACCGTCAGCATTGGCATTGCCTTCACGGAGCGCAGCGATGTAACCTTCGAGGAGCTGTACCGCCAGGCGGACGATGCATTATATCTGTCCAAGGCCACCGGCAAGAATAGAGTGACGTTGGGCCGTGAGCCTGTCATGCGCGAAGCGCTGGAAGGGTAGGCTGGACTACTTTTAATATCAACAGCTTCAGCGGAAGCAATTACGGGAGGGTACCAAATGTATCAGACGTATATCTTTGATCTGTACGGCACGCTGATCGACATTGAGACCGATGAGGAGCGGCCCGAGGTCTGGGAGCGTTTAGCACTTCATTTCGGTTATCAGGGTTTAAGCATCACAGGGGATGAGCTGCAGAGGCGTTTTCTTCTGGAACGGGACCGTCAGCTTGCTGCCGCCGCGCAGCACTGCGAGTTCCCCGATTTTGTGATGGAGGAGGTCTTCGGGTCTATAGCCCTTGAGCTGGGAGGCAATCCCGGACAAGCCTGGCTGCATGAGACGGTAAGATGGCTGCGGACCTTGTCCATGATCCGGATTTCCCTGTATGACGGAGCTGCAGAGATTCTGAAGCGCTTGAGATCCAGCGGCAAAAAGGTATTTCTGCTCTCCAACGGACAGAAAACCTTCATCGAGGCAGAGCTGACCATGCTGGGCATTCTCCACTTGTTCGATGGCGTGGCGATCTCGTCGGAGGCCGGGATAAGCAAGCCCGATCCGTTGTTCTACCGCTATTTGACACAGACCTATGGCGCGGATTTAAGCTCGGCAATCATGATTGGCAACGACCAGCGTACCGATATTGCCGGCGCGACGGCGGTGGGGATCGACTCCTGCTTCATTCGTACCGCCTCTTCCCCGGAGAACATTCCGGTGCAGAGCACGGTGCAGATCTGGGATGGGGACTTACGCAAAATACCCGGCTGGAATCTGTAAGTTTGCTTGTCCCTCCCCCTGGAAGCATTCTGCTGATCCGATATTTGCCCCGCTTGGCTGAGCCGCCGTATAATATGTCCATGATCTTAACACACCGGAGAGAAGGACAATTGAATGACCTTACTAATTATTATAGCGGCCTCCATCGGGGTTCTGATTGCATTGGCGTACAGCGTAATGACGTTCTATCCTTCATTTGGGCGGAGAGCCTCCAAGAAGGAGAAGCAGGTCCTCAGCCGTTCGCTGAATTATAAGGATGGCAAATTCGCCTATCCGGTTACAACCGTGTTGGCGGATAACCATGCGGGAAGCAGCCTCTCGATCCTTAGAGATTTCATCAAAGGCAATCCGCGCTCAAGGCCGGAGCACCCGCTCGTGCCCCAGCCGCTGCTGCCGGGCTCCATTCAGCAGACCCGGGACACCCGGGTAACGTGGTTCGGCCATTCCGCTCTTCTGCTGGAGATAGATGGAACGACGTTGTTCCTCGATCCTATGCTGGGAAGCTCGCCTTCTCCATTTCCGTTTATCGGGGGACGGCGTTACAGCAAGCAGTTGCCGGTTGAGATATCCGCACTCCCCCGCATTGATGCTGTTGTGCTCTCCCATGATCATTATGACCACCTCGACTATGGCTCCATCAGACAATTGAAGGATAAGGTAGGTATGTTCATTGTGCCGCTTGGGGTCGGGGCTCACCTGGAGCGGTGGGGGATAAGCCGCGAGAAGATCCGGGAGCAGGACTGGTGGGAGGAGATCCGCTATGCCGGTCTGACCTTCACCAGTGCTCCCGCCCGGCATTTCTCCGGCCGCAGCCTGCTGGACCGGAATTCTACACTGTGGTGCTCTTGGATCATCCAGGGAGAGAAGACGAGGATATTTTTCAGCGGCGACAGCGGCTACGGCCCCCACTTTGCCGAGATTGGCGAGAAATACGGGCCTTTTGATCTGACGCTGATGGAATGCGGCCAGTATGATCCGCGCTGGGCCGACATTCATATGGTGCCTGAAGAGACGGTGCAGGCGCATCTCGATGTACGGGGGAAGCTGATGATTCCGATCCACTGGGGAGCGTTCACCCTGTCAATGCATGATTGGACCGATCCGGTGGAGCGCGTCTTCAAGGCAGCGAAGGCCCGGGGCGTGCGGCTGGCTACACCGCGAATCGGTGAACCGGTCTATGCCGGTTCGGCCGAGGTGCCTTCGCTCTCATGGTGGAAATGAGGGGCGCGGCAAAGCAGGGAGTTATGTTACAATGAAGGGCATACATGCCGAGGAGCTGACTAATGAATATGAGCGATCAAGTAAATGAGCAGGAGCTTGTGAAGGTTCTGTCCGCCAAGACAAAGGTGGACCCGAAGCTGATTGGGCTGGTGCTGAAGCATGAGCAGACCTTCATTAATAACGCCAAGGCCAATGCCAAAGGCGAGGTTGATATCGACAGCGATGATCTGGTGGACTATGTTGTGGCTCAGCGCGATATAAAGCTGGATGAGCTGACTGTGGAGACCATTCTCGATGCGGAAATGGATTATTTAATGGATAAAGGGTTAGCCGGATATATCGACTGACCCTTGCTGCTGCCCGGTTTGCGACCTTTGCGGAGGATTACATGCCGGGCAGGGTATTTTTATTTTTCGGGCTTGCTTTGCTTTCGGGGAATTAGTGTGCTACAATGAATTCAAACATGAAGTTAAACCTTAATTCACATATTGGAAAGGGTTATCATTTGTGCTTATGAATCCTTTTCTAATGTGTGAATTTTTATTTGTTCGTACAATACGTAGGAATAAAAGGACATGTGTTAAATAAAATTTTGGAGGTAATATCATGCAAACAGGTACAGTTAAATGGTTCAACGCAGACAAAGGTTTCGGTTTTATCGAGGTTGAAGGCGGAAGCGACGTATTCGTACACTTCTCCGCAATCACTGGCGACGGCTTCAAATCTTTGGACGAGGGCCAACGCGTTGAGTTCAACGTAACTCAAGGCGCTCGTGGACCACAAGCCGAAAATGTTGTAAAGCTGTAATTTTGAAAATCAGGCTGCCCTTGACACAAGTTGAGGGCAGCCTTTTTTTGACTTCAAACAACAGTAATCCGCCGATCCTAAGAGCGGCCCCATTGAATTAAGAAGAGTACCAGTGAATAGTCTATATAGCAGTCGGTTCCTTTGCGGAGCGGGCTTTTTTTTCGTTTGTATGGTTGACAATGGACTGGTAAAAGACGATATTCTAATTCAATGTGATCACATCTTTTGGCTCATCTGACCCAAGCGGCTATGGCCCTTAACGGAGTTCTGCCCAGGGGACTGCTTAAGAATTTCTTACAGTATCCGGCGAAGGATAGCAATACTTCTTGACAATGGCTGGGAATTTTGGAGAATAAAGATGTAACCGTTTGCATTAGGGAAGAAGGAATTTCAAATGTACGCGAGAGTCAAAGAACTGAATACGCTGCGCAATCAAATATTCATCGGGTTCCTGCTGGTCATGCTGATTATTATTGCAGTGTCCGGGGCATTGGTGTACAACAGAGTCTCCTATTTGCTGAAAAATAATGCCGAGCGTCACATCCAGCAGACTGCGGTGCAGGCGAACGGGAGACTGGATGCGCTGATCGGCCAGATTGACAGTCTCATGGAGCAGGTGGCGAATCATCCGACCGTTCAGCATCTGCTGACGGAGGAGCTGAACGGCGAGTCCGTGTCCTTCAATCAGCGGCAGTCCTTGCTGCAGATTATTTCCAGCTACCAGGCTTATATGCCGAGTGTAGGTTCGCTGGAGCTGTATACGGCGGATTACCGGCTGCTGTTCCCGATCAAAGACGGCAGTCTGAAGACTAGAATCAGCGACCCTTCTATCGCCGAAGCTAATCTGCAAAAGGGCAGGCTGGTCTGGATCGGCGTTGATCCCAGCGATGGTGAGAGCCTGCTGGCGATTCGTCAGGTCAGCCTGATGGACCGCTGGTTCTCGCGGGGCGGCTATTTGATGGCCCGCATCCAGCGGAGCTACTTCCAGCTCGATGATCCGCTGTCCGGCAGCGACGGGGGCGAGTCTGTACTGCTGGTGAATGACGAAGGCGAACTGCTGGGCAGCAGTGAAGAACCGCAGGCGGAGCTGCTGCCGCTGCTTGCCAGCAAGGAGCAGACAGTTGCCTTCCGGGGCAAGGAATATGTGCAGGTGAAGCTGCGCTCGGACAAGACAAGCTGGACGCTGCTGGTACTCACTCCGGTGAGCTATGTCACTGAAGGTCTCTCCGTTCTGAGGACGGTACTGCTGGTATCGGGCGGAATCGGAACGCTGCTGTTCCTGATTATGTCCTTCGTGCTGTCCACCATGATTACTAGGCCGATTATTCATCTGATCCGGGCGATGCGCAAGTCCAGGCTCGGGGTGCTCACCCCTAATACGGAGTCGGTATCGACAATGGAGCTGAGAGAACTGAATAATACGTATAACGGCATGATTGCGAGCATGAATGATCTGATCCGGGTGGTATATGAAAAAGAAGTGCTGCAGAGCCGCACGGAGCTTAAAGCGCTGCAGGCGCAGATTAACCCCCATTTCCTGTTCAATACCCTGGAGGCGTTCAACTGGTCGCTTGAGGAGAAAGGCGAAGAAGAGCTGGCCGGGCTGGTTGTGGTCATGTCGAGACTGTTCCGGTACATTATCGGAAACCCGAATACGGATGAGTGGGTTACGCTTGGAGAAGAAATGGAGCAGGTTAGGCGTTATCTGAAAATAATGGGGATGCGGATAGGGGACCGCTTGTCCTGGCAAATTCAGCTCGAATCGCAGGAGGCTGCCGTTCCTGTTCCCAAGCTGCTTATTCAGCCCATTGTCGAGAATGCCATTCTTCATGGGGTGGAGAGCCGGGTGGGCAGCGGAACCGTAGGCGTAAGCGTCACTCCCTCTCTCCGGAAAGGCTGGACCCGGATAACGGTTCAGGACAATGGGCCGGGGATGGATGCGGACACTCTGCGGCTGCTGTACAGTGCGCTTGCGGGCGGACCGTCCATCTCTGCCAAGGGAACGGGTGTAGGACTCGTAAATGTGCAGCGGCGGCTTAAGCTGTACTATGAAGCGGAGGGCACGAAGATGGAAGGGCTTAGCATTGAGAGCAAGCCTTCTGAGGGAACGCTAATTACATTTGAAATCCCGAATAATGGAGGACCTACGTATGAGCCTGGGCAATAGAACCATTCTGGTTGTGGATGATGAACCGAGAACGCGGCAGGGAATCCGGCAGACGCTGGAGGTATGGGCGGCTGGCCGCTATGTTATAGAGACGGCTGACAATGGAATTGAAGCGCGCGAGCGGCTGCAGCATGGACGGGTGCATCTGCTGATTACCGATGTCCGTATGCCTGAGGTCAGTGGACTGGACTTGATCCGCTCTCTGGCAGGCCAGGTCCGTCGTCCGGTGATTATTGTCATTTCCGGCTATGCCGAATTTGAATATGTGCAGCAGGCATTGAGGCTTGGCGCATTCAATTATCTGCTTAAGCCGCTGGACAAAGGGGAACTGCTGGAGGTCGTAGAGACGGCTCTGAAGCAGGAAGAGGAGCAGCAGCGCCGCGCGAAGCTGGAGAAGCTGGCTGATCACAAGCTGATGGAAATTGATCCCGGTACGGAGGGCATGGGGGAGCCGGTAAAAGAAGCCTTGGCCTTTGTAGAGCAGCATCTGCACGAGCAGTTGACTATGGCTGAGGTAGCCGGAAGGATTCACCTGAATGCCAGCTACTTCAGCGTGCTGTTCAAGGAGCAGACCGGAGTGCCGTTCAGCGAATATTTGTCCCGGCTGAGAATTCAGCGGGCCAAGGAGCTGCTGCTGCAGACCCGACTGCCCATTGGAGAGATCGGGGAGCGTGTAGGCTACCGCACGGATAAATATTTTATCAAGGTGTTCAAGTCCCTGGAAGATATGAGTCCGAGCCGGTACCGCCAGCAAATGAAGGATGAGCAGAGCGAAATCCAATAAAAGTGGAATTATAGCCAATGAGCGTGATCTTATAGTCCTCCCGCCGTGATGCTAGAATGTGTCTGAGAGCGGTTACATTCACCGCATAAATGAAAAATATGGAGGTTATAGGAATGCCAAAGAACAAGATAACCCAAAGCCTGGTACTTTCGTCCATGCTGGCGCTCGTTCTGGCGGGCTGCGGCGGGGGGAATGGAAACAACAATGCCGCCGGGAACGGCACTGCGGCCCCGGCCGGTACAGCGGCATCCACGGACGCACCGGCACAGAAAGTTACAATCAAGATGATGCATCTATGGCCGGCGGGAAGCTCAGCCCAGCAGAATAAGCTGGTAAGCCAGATCATCGACGATTACCAGAAAGAGCATCCGAACGTCACCATCAAGCAGGAAGTGCTGGAGAATGAGCAGTACAAGAACAAGCTGAAGGTGCTGTCGGCCTCCAACGAGCTGCCGGACGTCGGTATTACATGGGCAGCGGGCTTCATGGAGCCTTATGTGAAGGGCGGATTGTTCGCGCCGCTGGATGACATTCTCGGCGGGGAGCAGCTCAAGGATAAATTCGTCGCCGGTACTACGGAAGCTTACGCAGTGGACGGCAAAACCTATGCCCTGCCGATCGAGCTGAATATCTCGCCTATTTACTATAACAAGGACATTTTCGCCAAATACAAGCTGCAGGTTCCAACGACGTATGATGAGTTCAAGCAAGTTGTGAAAACGCTCTCGGATAACGGCGTGGCTCCTATCGCCCTTGGCAACAAGGACCGCTGGACCGGGTCCCTGTGGTACATGTACCTGGCTGACCGGATCGCCGGCAGTGATACGTTGAAGAAAGCGACCAATGGTTCAGGCTCCTTCGATGATCCGGGGCTGATCAAGGCTGCCGCTGAAGTGCAGAATCTGGTGGACATGAATGCCTTCAACAAGGGCTTCAACGGCTTATCCAATGATGAAGGCAAATCGGAATTCATGAATGAAAAAGCGGCCATGTACCTGATGGGAACCTGGGAGCTGCCGAACTTCACCACGAACCCGGATATCCCGCAGGCATTCAAGGACAAGGTTGGGTTCTTCAAGTTCCCTACCGTAGACGGCGGCAAAGGGAACATCAATAGCTGGGTAGGCGGTCCCGGTGTCGGCCTGTTCGTAGCCGAATCCTCTAAGGTAAAGGAAGAAGCCAAAGCATTTGTTGAATACTTCGTATCCAAATGGGGACAGGACTCCGTAACTACAGCGGGCGTTATTCCGGCTACCAAAGTGGATACTTCCAATTCCAAGCTGCCGCAGCTATACGTGGATCTGCTGAACGAGCTGAACAATGCCAGCAGCATCACCTTGTTTGCAGATGTCCAGATGAAGCCGAATGCCGCTCAGGTCCATCTGGATATGATTCAGGCGCTGTTCGGCAAAGCGGTGACGCCGGAGCAGTTCGCGGCCAAGCATAAAGAAGCGATAGAGAAAGGAAACTGAAGCTTCGGGTGATTGCGGAAACGGAAGTCTCCAGTGGGACTGGGGCTTCCCGTTCCCGCACTAAGGAAAGGAGGATGTACCGCATGGATAAAGTGATGTCCAACAAGCTGGTGATTGCACTGTACGTGCTGCCTTCCCTGCTGCTGATCATGGGCATTATATATATTCCGATTGTGCTGACCGGCTATTACGGGCTGAACCAATGGGACGGCATCAGCAAAATGGTCTTTATCGGGCTGGATAATTACAAGGTGCTGCTGACGGATTTCGCGTTCTGGCAAAGCGCCCTGCACTCCTTGCTCCTGGCCGTATTCTCGGGAGTCAGTCTGATTGGCTACCTGGGAATTGCGCTGGTGCTGTCGGGCAAGATCAAAGGCGCCAATCTGCTGCGTAAAATCTATTTGATCCCGATGCTGCTGTCCTCGGTAGCCATTGCCCAGCTCTGGATGAAAATTTACCATCCTACGAACGGGGTGCTGAACGACCTGCTGATGTCGCTGGGCGTCGCTAACCCGCCCTCTTGGCTGGCTGAACCGTCCATCGTGCTGATTGCATTGTTTATACCGATCATTTGGCAGTATGCCGGCTTTTATATCCTTATTTATTATGCCGCTCTGAAGAACATTCCCGAGTCGCTGACGGAAGCGGCGCGGATTGACGGAGCCAGCCCGTGGCAGATCGCCACCCGGATCAAGCTTCCGCTGATCAGCGAGGTCATTAAGGTTACGGTGGTGCTGTCGGTGGTGGGGTCGCTGAAATATTTTGACCTCATCTATGTGATGACTGACGGCGGTCCTAACGGAGCCAGTGAGGTGATGGCCTCTTATATGTATCATAAAGCGTTCCGCAGCTTTGACTTCGGATACGGCAGCGCCATCGGGTTCTTCCTGCTGCTGATCTGTCTGGTAGCGACCTACCTCATCCGCAAGGCTACCGCCTCCAAAGAGACGATTCAATATTCTTGATCTAGCCCACGGGAAAGGAGGAGTATTTATGAGAACTGAAGCTGCTTACAGCTATCCGCCCTTGCGGCAGCGGAGCGGAAGCCATCTACTGCGCAGATCGGGCTACGGCCTGCTCTATGTTGCGCTTATTGCAGTGGCTGTGATTCAGGTGCTGCCGCTGATCTGGCTGTTTATTTTCTCGCTGAAAAACAATCAGGAAGTCTTCAATATGGCTCCCTTTGCGCTTCCGGCCCATCCCCACTGGAGCAATTACGCGAATGTATGGTCAAATGGCAATATTGGTCAATATTTCATCAACAGTGTGTGGATTACGGCGGTGTCGCTGGCGCTTACCGTACTCTTCGCCAGCTTCGTTACCTTTGCGGTAACCCGCATGAGATGGAAGGGCAGCTCGTTTGTGCTTGGCCTGTTCATGGTGGGGCTCATGATCCCGGTCCATTCTACGCTGATCCCTCTGTTCAGTACGTTCAACAAGCTTCATTTGACGGACAACCCGGTCTCGATCATCCTGTCGTATGTAGCCTTTAACCTTCCGACAACCATCATGATCCTGCTGGGCTTCTATTACTCACTGCCGAAGGAAGTGGAGGAAGCGGCGATTATCGACGGCTGCTCCGTGAATAAGATGTTCTTCCGGATTGTGCTGCCCATGACCTCCTCAGTGCTGGCTACTACGGCGATTATTAACATGATCTATAACTGGAATGAGTTTATTTTCGTCAACACGTTCATTAGCTCGGATCATTTCAAGACGCTTACAGTAGGGGTACAGAATTTCATCGGCCAATACACCACAGATTGGGGTGCCATCGGCGCGACGCTGATGATCAGCATTCTGCCGATTCTGCTGGTGTTCCTGATTATGAGCGAGCGGATTGTGGAGGGGATTGCGGCAGGCTCTGTTAAAGGGTAATGTGTGGGGCGAGTGAGCTGCACCCGAAGAAGAGATTCACCCCTTGCTGCGGCAGGAAAAGCAGAAAAATTCATCATCCGCAGTCACAACTGGGTCAAAAGCATATTTGGCTGCCAGGTCAGCCAGCTCTTCATCGGCGGGGATCGGTGGGCGTTCACGGATGTGACCGATGCGCTGGTGATGCTCCTTCAAGCCTTGCCGTGTTCTGGAGTGGGCAATCATAAACGTGCCGCCCGGCAGCAGGCTGCGCTTCGCGTTGGCGAACAGCATGTCCAGATCGGAGAAGTGGGGGATGCTGTTATAGATCAGCACGTAGTCGAAGCCGGGATGGTAAGCGAGCGGGCTCTCGAAATCGGCGCAGATCGTCTCCGCCTCAGGGAAGCTTCTGCGCAGCTCCTCCAGCATGGCAAGGGAAATGTCCATCGCCAAGTAACGGCTGGGAGCAATATGAAGCTTTTTCAGCGCATGGAGCATAACACCGCTGCCGGACGCAACATCCATGAGGCTCTGTCCGCTTTGCATACCGAGGGCTTTGACGGCCTTTTCTGCCTGCCCAATCGCTTCATCACTGTTGCTCCAGACGGGGGCGAGGGTATTGAACCGCTCAATCTCTATTTCTTTCCGCTCATTCATTGTCACCGCAAACTTCCTCCTTATTTGCTGCAAATTGGATTGTGCTATGTATAAAAAAAGCGGTTCACCGGATCTTCAAGGATCTCGTTGAACCGCTTATTCATTATACGTCAGCTCGCTGGGGCAGCGGAAGGACCGGCAGACTCTGCCGCATCGTGCTTGATCAGGCCATGCTTCTCCCAGGCTCTGCTCTTCCAGCGGAAATACATGATAACCGCCCGGAGCCATTCGTCAAAGGCGGTAGCCAGCCAGACCCCGGCCAGACCCATATTGAGTTGGAATACCAGCACATACCCGAGCGGAAGGCTGAGGCAGACCATTGAGATAAGCCCCATATAGACGGGGAATTTGGCATCGCCGGAGGCGCGCAGCGAGTTGATAATAACCAGGTTGCAGGTGCGGCCCGTCTCCAGAAAGATACTGAGCAGAATCACCTGTGCGCCCAAGGCGACGATCTCCAGATTATCCGTGAACAGCCCCATCAGCGGCACGCGGAAGAAAATGACGGCGGCATCTATAATAACCGTGACGAGCAGCGCCCACTTCACACTGTCGAACACCCGCTTGTAGGCCTCCTCCGGCCGTTTTGCTCCGACGAGATGCCCCACGATAATCGAGGTGCCCATGGACACCGCAACGCTGAACAGATAAATATAGTTGGAGATATTCAGTGCGTACTGGCGGGTAGCCATGGCCTCAGCACCCAAATACGTAATATATAAGGTGAATACCAACTGGCAGGATTGATAAATGACCGATTCAAAAGCGGACGGGATACCGATTCTGAGAATCTGCATCACATACTTTTTGGAAAGATGAATGTAATAGGTCCATTTGACCCGCACTTCCATAATGCTGTAGAGCAGCAGAAAGAAGAGCACGAGGCAGATCAGCCGGCTGGATATCGTGGAAATCGCTGCACCCTCTACGCCCAGCGCCGGCAAGCCGAAATGTCCAAAGATCAGCAGATAGTTGCCGACTACGTGAATCACATTCATCAGCAGGGACACCAGCATCGTCTGCTTGGTGAAGCCGTACGTGCGGATGGTCGTTGCCAGCGCATTCAGCAGCGCCTGCAGAAAAATCCCGCCCCCGACAATATGGATGTACACCTTGGCGTGAACCAGAATATCCCCTGTAACGTTCAGCATGCGCAGCAGCGGCTCTCCGAAGATCAGCAGCACCGTACTAAGGATGATACCTACAGCCAGATTAAGAGTAACGGCGTTGCCGGTGACCTTAGCGGCCTCCTTGGGATTCCTCGCGCCGAGATATTGCGAGACAACAATCGCCGCGCCGTTGCCGATTACGCTGAGTATCAATATAGCCATTGTAATGATCTGATTTGCTGCACCAACCCCGGACACCGCATCATCGGATACGGAGCTGATCATAAATGTATCCACACTGCCCATAAGCATGAACAAAAACAGCTCCAGAAAAATCGGCCAGGTCAGCTTAATCAAATTAAAATCCTGATGTTTCGTCTGCTCCATTACACACCTTCTTCAAGTTATTCCTTGTTGCCGAATCGCTGTAAACAAGGTGTATGTTAGCACAGCTTTTATGAAATTGCAGTAATTTTACGAAAATAATGAAAAAAATCAGAACAAGCTGCAACGGTTGGATTCGATCAGCCATTTAATCAATTGTTTGCGGCAAATTCATGCTCCAGGTATAGCACCTTCGCCTTTTCGTCATAGGCGATTAATTCCGCATATCTTCCCCAGTCGATCAAAATATCCAGTTGATGAGCAGCCTCCTCTGTACCAAAGTGCTTTTCAAAAATCTCCACAAAAAATTCCCGTTCCATTTTGTTATTCGACTTCGAATGCAAGATCCATATGATTTTTTCCATGATAGGAACGTGCTGCAGCACCTGGGATTTGAATATTTCCTTCCGGAAAAGAACGCTGGCATCGGCAAATTGATGCCCCGTCTCTGTCAGCTCGATGTCTCCTTGCAGAATCGTTGCAAATTGCAGCATTTGCGCAGCCTCAACGATGGGCAGGAAGTCTTCCAGGTCCAGACTCAATTGATCGGCCAGCTTATACAGGTCTACTTTTTTTCCAAGATCGTCGATCAGTTCAATGAAGCCGGTAAGGGCACCTGCTGGAACCTCCTGAACCCTTTCAATCTTCTTTTTCTGTCCCTCTGATAAGTCGGCGGCCTTTACTTCTCTTTTTGTCAGTATGGAGTAGATGCGATCGACAAGTGATGTGAATTGAGGTTCTTGTTTATCCCGCCAGTGCGGCATGGTAATGGGGATGTCGGAAATAACCCGGGCAGGGTCCCTGGACAAGACGATGGCCCGATCTGACATGTAGACGGCCTCCTCAATACTGTGTGTGACCATAATGATGCATTTGGTAGGGATCTTTTTCTCCGTCCACAGCTCCAGCAAGTCACGCTTTAAGTTTTCCGCTGTCAATACGTCAAGCGCTGAGAAAGGTTCATCCATCAGGAGAATATCCGGCTCCATGACTAAAGCACGGCCGATGCCCACGCGCTGCCGCATCCCCCCGGATAACTCCTTAGGGTAGGCCCCTTCAAACCCGTCAAGTCCGATCATGTCGATGACGGAGAGGGCTTTACGCATTTTTTCCGCTTCACGCAAAGGTTTGTTCTCAAGTCCTAATTTCACATTCTCCAAGACCGTAAGCCAAGGAAATAAAGCAAAGGATTGGAACACCATTCCTACGCCCGGATTCGTACCGGCAATCGGTTCTCCATTATATATGACTGAACCTTGTGAGGGAGAGACGAGTCCGGCAATGATCCGGAGAAGAGTAGATTTCCCTGATCCGGACGGTCCCAATATAGAAACCAGCTCGCCTTCCTTAATGTTAATGTTGATGTCCTCCAAAATGCTCACATTTGCTTGATTCGGCAGATCATAACGTTTGCTGATCTGCTTCAGCTCAATCAGTGTTTTTTTCATAACCGGCACCTCTAATCCAAATGATATTTTTTTTCGGCCAATAGATACAGCTTGCGCCACACCAGGCGATTTACCATTACAACCAGTAGGCACATGACGATAATTCCCCAGATGATTTCCGGCCAATTTCCATGATTGGTTGCTTGAGCGATGAAGGCCCCTAACCCGGATGCCTGAAGATCATGACTTTTCCAGGATACGATTTCGGAGACAATGCTGGCATTCCAGGCGCCTCCGCTCGCTGTTATACAGCCGGTCACGAGAAATGGAAAGACGGCGGGAAGAATTAGATTCTTCCAGGTTTGCGGGCGTGTCAGTTTTAGAATCACAATGGCTTCCTTGAGATCGGAGGGTATCGCCATTGCACCGGCAATGACATTAAATAATACATACCATTGAGTACCGAGCATCATGAGAGGGATCGCACCAATTTCCATGGATATCCCCAGCTTCAAGTACACAATCGTGAATATTGGAAATGCCATATTAGCCGGAAAAGAAGATAACACCTGCACAATCGGTTGAGCAATTCGTGACAGACGCGGGTTGGTTCCAATGAACACACCGACGGGCAGAGTCCAGATAACGGCCAGAAGTGTCGAAACGAAAACCCGTAACGCGGTCAGCAGCCCAAGGGCAACCACATGAGTCATCTCACTCCAGCTTAACCGGGCAATTTCAAGAATGCCCTCGTACAAATATTTCAGCCCAAACGCAGCAGCGAGAACTACGATTGCCCATTTGATGATTCTTTTGATAACTGGTGAAGGCTGCGGGAACTTCACTTGTGAGCTTTTTGCAGTGAGCTGCACGAATCCATCATGAATCAATCTTTGGATTTTTCGATGAAGAGAATGAACAAAGCCAGCCCGTTTCAAAATATCAAATACCCAAGAGGTCGGAAGCTCGCTTGTTTCTGTCTGCTCATTTTTGAATTTCTGACTCCATGCAATAATGGGACGCCAGAATAATTGATCGACAATAACAATAAGTACAACCATCGTCAGGATCGCGTAGATAATGGCCTTGATGTTGCCTGCATCTGCTGCCAAGGCCATGTAAGATCCGATTCCCGGTAAATGGATATCTTGGTTCAGCACACTGATGGACTCACTGGCCGCAAGAAAAAACCAGCCTCCGCCAAAAGACATCATGCTATTCCAAACCAGGCCGATCATCGAGAAAGGCATTTCCAGTTTAGTGAAACGATGCCACGTACCCAACCGGTTCATTTTTGCAGCCTCATTCAAATCGCGCGGTATCGTCTTCAGGGAATGGTAGAAGCTAAGTGTCATATTCCAGACCTGGCCGGTAAAAATAGCGAAGATCGAAGCGCATTCCACGCCCAGCAGGCTTCCTGGAAACAGCGCCATAAAAGCAAGTACAGTGGCCGAAAGAAATCCAAGCACGGGAACGGATTGCAGAATGTCAATAGCCGGAATCATGAATTTTTCTGCTGTACGGTTATACGCCGCGATGCGGCCATACACGAAGGTGAAGATCAGGGACGCTGCAAAAGCGATAAACATTCGCAGGAGCGAGCGGCCTGCATAGTAAGGAAGCCACTTGGGATCAAGGCTCAATGTTGACTGTTGATGTGGAGTAAAAGGTACCTGCATACCCGATCCTAACTTTGCAGCCGCATATAGAATGGATAACAACAGGAAAATGACGAGAATATCCGCCCAACCGAATTTTCTTTTCTGGTCGACATTATTAAAAAAATTCCATTGCATCGTGCACAACCCCAATCTTAGCTAAATAAAAAAACTCTCCTCTGCATCAAGCAGGGAGAGTGGAACCTTCCTTCATTCATTGGGAAATTAAGGGCCATCCAGATTCAGTTATCTATCAAGGGGGCCCTGAAGACAGACTGAATATAGACAGACCTCTTCCGCGATGGAGGAATGGTATGCATCCTGCTTGAGAAAAACAATAGTATCCTAAGACTGCATATTCGACTGCTACTGTCCATTTCCAGTTTCCCCCCTTACCCCATAAATATGAAAGACCCCAAGGATTGGTCCCGGGGGTCATAAGTTCATACATAAATAAACCGTTCCCCCTAGTTCAGTTTTGGCACTATACAACGTAAAGGGTTATCCCTTAGCCACCTTAAGAAGAGCCTTAATCCGGCAATTCCTGTTCTACCCATTGGCATCTTTCGATATTTCCGGGCAGTGGCCTATGTTTGTATAGGAGCCTCACCTAACGAGGACTTATTTAATTCCTTCTGGATAATACTCCTGGAGATTTCGCTTGTCAATGATTTAATATTTTTTAGCCGGATGCCCTTGAGTAAGGCAGCTTATGCACAATAGTATCCTCACGGTGACTACACCACAATAAAGTGCCTACTTCCCTTAATAAACTTATGGACGCTACACTATGTACAGCACTACTTAAATATATTAAAAAGGAGTCTGGTATAGATGAAGCTGCAATTAGCGCTGGATCTTGTAAATATTGACGGAGCAAAGGAAATTGTCTCGGAGGTCGCCGAATTTATTGATATCGTGGAGATTGGCACTCCGATTGTCATTAATGAAGGGCTGCATGCAGTGAAAGCGATCAAGGAAGCTTTTCCTTCTCTGGCTGTATTGGCCGATCTGAAAATTATGGATGCCGGCGGTTATGAGGTCATGAAGGCCGCGGAAGCCGGCGCGGACATTGTAACGGTACTCGGCGTGTCTGATGATTCGACAATCAGAGGCGCTGTCGAGGAAGCGAAAAAAAGCGGCCGGGAGATTCTGGTGGATCTGATCAATGTGAAGGATATTTCGGCCAGAGCGGCTGAAGTGGATGCGCTTGGCGTGGATTATATCTGTGTGCATTCCGGTTACGACCACCAGGCTGAAGGGAAAAACTCCTTTGCCGATTTGCAGGCGATCAAGAGCGTTGTGAAGCAGGCGAAGACGGCGATTGCGGGCGGCATCAAGCTGGGCACGCTGCCTGAAGTTATTGCAGCCGGTCCTGATCTGGTGATCGTGGGCGGCGGCATTACCGGTGAAAGCGACCAGAAGGCAGCGGCGGCGGAAATGAAACGCCTTGTCAGCCAGGCGTAGAAATTCATGGATACTGTGGGATATGCCCAGGAAATTGTCAATGAGCTGCAGCGCTCGGTCTCGCAGCTTGACGCGGCGGAGGCAGAGCGGATGGCGGAGCTGCTTCAGCGCGGGGGCAAGGTATTCGTTGCCGGAGCAGGCCGCTCGGGCCTGATGGGCCGGGCATTCGCCATGCGGCTGATGCATGCCGGGAAGGAGGCCTACGTCGTCGGCGAGACGGTGACGCCCGGCATCACTGCAGGCGATGTGCTGGTGCTTGGCACCGGCTCCGGCGAGACGGCAAGCCTCTTGTCCATGGCTGGAAAAGCCAAGGCAGTGGGAGCCGCCGTTGTGGCCGTGACGATTTCCCCGGAGTCGTCTATAGGACGGCTGGCTGATCTGATCGTCCGGCTGCCGGGCGCAACCAAAGAACAGGCGGACGGCGGCCAGATCACCATCCAGCCGATGGCCTCGCTGTTCGAGCAGACCCTGCTGCTGTTCTATGATGCCGTAATCCTGCGGATTATGGAAAAGACCGGACAGACGTCCACGCGGATGTTCGGCAAGCATGCCAATCTGGAATAACATAAGACAGCGCCTGTCCGGGAGAAGGGACAGGCGCTGTCTGTATGTGCGGCTTGGCGAAGCTTGGGTGTAGCTCTGTCCGCGCCATGTGCGTTCCCTGAGCATTCTGTAGTATGATTAGGAATGAAAGGGGGCCGCTTCAACTTGGCGACGGAGATTAAGGACCGCATTAACCTGAAGGAAATCAACTGTGAGAAGGAACTTACGCTTGCTGTCATTGGCGGGAAGTGGAAGCTGATTATTCTGTGGCATCTGGGTCTGGAAGGGACCAAACGCTTCAGTGAGCTTAAGAAGCTGATTCCCCACATCACACAGAAAATGCTGACGAATCAGCTTCGTGAGCTGGAGGAGGATCAGCTTGTATTCAGACAAGTATATGCGGAGGTTCCGCCGAGAGTAGAATACTCATTGACGGACTATGGGCAAAGTCTGCTTCCTGTGCTGCGCATGATGTATGACTGGGGCAAAAACTACGGTGAGAATGTCATCTGGAAGGACATCCCTCCAGGTGAAAGATAGCAAGCGATTAGCATTGCTCATATTGAGAGTATCCGCAGGCAAAGTACGTTACAAAATTGTGCCTGCTTTCTTTTTGTATCCAACTGGGTTACACTATGTACGAAACTTACTAAAAGATATTAAATATTTCAGTTTGTTCTATATAGGAGGAATTCAAGACGATGTCAACAACAGATTACAGTCCACTATTGGACTCGTTCCGGTTCGCAAGCGGTATCTCCTTGAAAAACCGAGTGGTTATGGCTCCCATGACCAACTTCTCCTCAAATGAGGAAGGTGAGGTAACCGGGCCGGAGTTGGAATACTATATCCGCCGTTCCAAAGGTGTCGGTATGGTGATTACTGCCTGTGTATACGTAACTCGCGGAGGCAAGGGGTTCCCGGGCGAATTCGGTGCTGACCGCGACGAGCTGATTCCGAGCCTGCGGCAGCTAGCCGATGCCATCAAGGGCGAAGGCGCGAAGGCGGTTCTGCAAATATTCCATGGCGGACGCCAGTCGCCGCCGGCGCTGCTGCTTGACGGACAGACCGTCAGTGCAAGCGATGTTCCGGCCGAGCTGCCGGGCGGCGGGCACGGACCCGTTCCGCGTGCGCTGACCGGTGAAGAAATCGAAGGCATTATCGCTGATTTCGCTGCGGCCACACGCCGGGCGATTGAAGCCGGATTTGACGGCGTGGAGATTCATGGTGCGAACGGCTATCTGCTGCAGCAGTTTTTCTCCCCGCATTCCAACACACGCGATGACCGCTGGGGCGGAGATTTGCAGAAGCGCCTGGCGTTCCCGCTGGCCGTTCTGCGTGCAGTGAAAGACGCGGTGAAATCGCATGCGGCATCACCGTTTCTTGTGGGCTACCGCTTTTCTCCCGAAGAACCGGAGACACCCGGGATTACGATGGCCGAAACCTTTGCGCTTGTAGATGCGCTCAAAGAGGAAGGGCTTGATTATCTCCATGTCTCTCTTCAGGAGTTATGGTCACTGCCCCGGCGCGGAACTGATGACAGCCGTCCACGGATTGAGCAAATCGTTGACCGCGCGGGCAGCGGACTGCCAGTGATCGGTGTAGGTTCCTTATATACTGCTGACGACGCGCTCAAAGGTCTGGATAGCGGAATCAGCCTGGTGGCTCTGGGCCGCCCGTTGCTGATCGAACCGGATTTCGTGCAGAAGATCGCTGAAGGCCGGGCCGGCGAAATTGAGACCGAACTCGACCTTTCTGCCCAAAGTGCGCTGGTTATCCCTGATCCGCTATGGGGCGCTTTGATTCACACTGGAGGCTGGATACCTACCAAGGGATAAGCGCCTGCTCTGATGAACGAATATATCATGACAAATAACCTCAGATTGCCGATAAATTAGGGCAATTTGAGGTTATTTCTCTTTAGTTTCCAATTATGTATGATACAATTGTATTATTTAATCATATACATATTTAGGGAAAAAGGAGTTCGGAGACTATGAATACACAGAGAATCAGCGAAGCATCCGGCCCGATTGGCAGCCCTTGTTCACTCCAGAATACCATTGAGCTGATTGGCGGCAAATGGAAAGGTATTCTGCTCTACCATCTGATCGGCGGTCCGCAGCGCTTCAATGAAATACGCAGATTGTGCCCGGAGATCACCCAGCGGATGCTCGCTATTCAGCTCAGAGATCTGGAGCGTGATGGTCTGGTTCACCGCAAGGTATATCCGCAGGTCCCCCGGAAGGTGGAATATTCTCTAACAGAGTGGGGCAGAGGGCTGGAGACAGCTCTTCTGAACATCAAAAGCTGGGGAGAAGCTTACCAGGAGGAGTTCTCCAAGGATCTTCCGCAGCCACTGGAAGCGCCCGCATCGGCTTCCTCTAATAAATAGTCTTCCGGAACGGACGCTAACATCCCCGGAGGGCAGCTTTTTGTGCTCAAATAGTAAGAAAGCATAATTTATAATTCACGCTGAAACGGACACCGCCCTTTTAAGGACGGCATAGCCGTTTCTGCTTAACGCATGCAGTGCAGAGGCAGTGTCCGTTCTAGGCCTTTTGCTCCGTCAGCTTGGCAATCTCGACAATAACCTGAACGGCTTTCAGCATATCATCTACAGAGGCATATTCAAATTTGCCGTGGAAGTTCTCGCCCCCGGTAAAAATATTCGGTGTAGGCAATCCCATATAGGATAGCTGCGAGCCATCCGTGCCGCCGCGGATCGGGCGAATTACCGGCGTAATGCCGAGATTGTTCATCGCTTCCTCGGCGACGCCGACAATGTGGCGCACCGGCTCGATTTTTTCCCGCATGTTATAGTATTGATCCTTCATGTCCAGCACTATATTCTCCGCTCCGTAGGTGGACTGGAACTCCTCTACAATTGCAGTGACATACGCCTTGCGTTTCTCGAAGGACTCGCGGTCGAAGTCGCGGATGATATACTGCAGCTTGCTGTGCTCCGCGGTCCCCTGCATCGAGATCAGGTGGTAAAAGCCCTCATAGCCGTCTGTGAATTCCGGTGCCTCGCCGGACGGCAGTCTATGGTGGAAGGCCATGGCGATTTTGGCGGAGTGAATCATCTTGCCTTTGGCGGTTCCGGGATGCACATTTACCCCTTTGAAGCTGATTTTGACACCGGCGGCATTGAAGCTTTCATACTCCAACTCTCCAAGCGGTCCACCGTCAACGGTGTATGCGTGGGAAGCGCCGAAGCGGGCAACATCGAATTTATGCGGTCCGCGTCCGATTTCCTCATCGGGGGTAAAAGCGACTCTGATCTTGCCGTGCTTGATTTCCGGATGCTCCAGCAGATAAGCCATAGCGGTCATGATCTCAGCAATTCCCGACTTGTTATCTGCACCCAGCAGAGTAGTTCCGTCTGTTGTAATCAGGGTATGCCCTTTATAATGGGGCAGCTCGGGGAAGCTTTCCGTGGAGAGCACGATATTCAGCGCCTTGTTAAGAACAATATCCTTCCCGTCATAGTTCTCGACGATTTGGGGATTTACACCCTTGCCGGTGAAATCAGTCGCGGTGTCCAGATGCGCCAGAAAACCGATGGTCGGAACCTCCTTGTCAGTGTTGGCAGGCAGTGTAGCCATGACATAAGCATGCTCGTCCACCGCAACTTCTGTTAACCCTAGCGCTTGCAGCTCCTCAACCAGCTTGCGGGCCAGATCCATCTGCCCCGGCGTGGAGGGACAATGGTCGTTGTCCTCGTTCGACTGGGTATCTATCTTTACATACGAAATGAAGCGTTCTATCAGCTCTTCTCTCATCACAGGTCATCTCCTCAATATCATCGTATATCTATATTATCACTTTCTATTCAATGTCTCATCCCTTACCCCAATTTCTGGACAAAATACGGCTTATGGCCGCAGGGACGGCGAAAGCGGCTCCCTGCGGAGCAAAGATGCCGTGAGCAGATAGCGGTCAGGCGCGGAGCCGATGAAGGTGAACGGGTAGCAGGTGATCAGCGTCAGGACAGGTTCGGTGCTCTGGCGGATGGCTCCCCGGGCATCCCCGTCTACAATGGCGCTTCCTGTAACGGTATAGATGAATTTTCCTTCAGCGGACTCCACTTCAATGAGATCATCCTTCACTAAATCGCCCAAACCACGGAACACAGTGTCACGGTGACCGGCCAGCACGCTGTTGCCTTTCGCGCCAATATCAGCGCTTCCTTCATAATGGCCAGCCCCCTTCTTGAGCTGTGGACGCTCCGTCCCCTCCAGAATTGCAATCCTCCGGTCCAGCTTGGGAAAATAAATCTCTCCAATAATCTCGCCCTCTGTGTAAGCTGATTTTAATGTATTCTTCTCTTTGGAAGGGGTGACCATTCCGGCAGGCAGCGGGGTTTCTTCTTCAGGGACGGTGAGGCGCGAGGCTTCCTCCCTCTTTTTCTCCCAATTCTGCAGGGCATGGCGGGCTTCGGCAGGCGCCTTGAGAATCTGAAAGACGGAATAGAGCAGCAAGCACAAAGAGAGTATGAGGATCAGCTTCACGGCAATGGACAGACCGGAAAACTTACTCATACTCTCTCCTCCAAACTATAGTAAAGTGGCCTTACTTCTTGGAGTTCAGTCTGCGCAGGATGATGATACTGACAATGGCTACGGCTAAGCTGAGCAGAATCAGGTTATACCAAGGCTCAGCGGTATCCGGCAGCCGGCCGTCTCCAGGCGCAGCAAGCGGAAGCTCATCATCGGGCAGTGTTACCCCGGTATCCGGCGAAGGCGAAGGCGCACTGCCATTCGTGGCCGCTCCTGTACCCGGTGAGGCCGATGGATCATCGCCGCCAAGCGGAACAGGCGGATCTGTTACGGTAACTACAGCAGCACCCGGCGGGGCTGTTACAGCAGGCGAAGCGGACGGTATAACCGCTGTTCCCGGTACCTGGCTGTAAGGCGGCGAATCCGTTGGTGCAGGCGAGGCAGGCGGAGTTGCACCCGGTGAAGCCGACGGAACAGGCGTAGCTGAAGCCGTAGGAGCTGCGCTTGGTGAAGCTGACGGCCCAGGTGTAGCCGAAGCCGTAGGCGTCGCACCCGGTGAAGCTGATGGAGCAGGTGTAACTGGAGCTGTTGGAGTAGCACCCGGTGTAGCCGATGGGCCAGGTGTAGCTGATGCGGAGAAATCAAAGGCTACGCTGGTAGTCTTCGCCTGATATTCGTTGCCGGCCTCGGGCGGAAAGGTTACATTCATTTGAATGGTCTCCTGTTCCTCTCCGGCCAGCGTACCGACAGCCACCCGGCCCTCCGCCTCGCTCATCACTCCTGAATAGAGGATTACTCCCTCTTTTTGCAGGGTCATTTGCAGAATATTATACAATTCTACGTCTCCGGACAGGAATTTGAAGTCCACATAGTAGTCGAACTGCTCATTGCCTTCATTAATTACCGTATATTCCGAGGTCGTTGTATCTCCCGGCTGCATATTGTGCATCTTTGCGGTGCTGGTTGTATGCGAATTTACTGTGAGCTTTATCGTATCCTCTGCACTTACTCCCCCGGCATGCCAGATGACTCCCGCCAGAACGATCAGAACATACAAACCTATAATAGCCTTGTGGTATTTCCTACTCACTATCCCGCTCCTTTCTTCTGGGAAGTCTCTCCGCCACCCGGCAGAATTTCGGCATAATCCTCACTGAACACGGCTGTTTGCTCGCATCCTGTCGAATAAAGTAGTTTTTTACAGGACCACTATTATCTTTGGTGCGCCCGAAGAAAATTAAGGCAGGTAAACAGCCAAAGTTATGTTCGTTATAACGAATAACTTCAGTATAATCAAAATTGTGGATAAAGAAAAATAGAATAAATCATGTATATTGTTCAAAATAAGGCGTGTATATGATCTGAATCCAGATTACTTCTGATTAGCTCCCGAATTCTAATTATTTCTCTATTTTCAATGGTCAGAATCGTATTTTATTAAGAACGTTATCCTTATTATGCCCACAAAAAAAGCAAGGGGATTATGAGCCGGAACGGAATCCATCCGCTTCCGGGCCTCCACAATCTCCTTGCTGTGTACAAACCATTGTATAGCTCATTTCACTTAGTCTAGCTAACCCAGCCCAGCCTAACCCAGCCGTTTAGCTTTCCTTGATTAGCTCCGCTACAAGCTCATAGGAATGGATGCGGGCGGAGTGGTCATAGACCTGCGAAGCAATAATGAATTCGTCAGCATCTGTCTCCTGAACAATCTGCAGCAGCCGTTCCTTGATCCCATCCTTGTCTCCGGCTATGGAGTAGAGCTGCTTGCTCTGCACCAGAGCTTTTTCCTGCGGCGACCACAGACCGTCCATACTGTCCACGGGAGGCTGCAGCTTGCCGGTACGGCCGCGGATGATATTGAGGAATTGCTGCTGCTGCGAGGTGGCAAGCCAGCGGGCCTGGTCGGCTGTATCCGCAGCCGTAATGCCTAATCCGACCATCACATGCGGCTTGTCGAGCGTCTCTGACGGCTTGAAGCTGCTGCGGTACAAATGCAGAGCCGGCAGCAGATAGTCAGGGGCGAAATGGCTGGCAAAAGCGAACGGCAGGCCGAGCTGGCCCGCAAGCTGGGCGCTGAATCCGCTGGAGCCGAGCAGCCAGATCGGGACGTTCAGCCCTTCGCCCGGAACTGCGCGCACGCCAAGCGGCCGTGAGCCGACTCCGTTAGGGTCGAAGTAGGCTCTGAGCTCGCTAAGCTGCTCGGGGAATTCGCTGCCGTCGCTGCCGAGACTGCGGCGCATGGCTCTTGCAGCAGCCTGGTCGGAGCCGGGGGCTCTGCCAAGGCCCAGGTCAATGCGGCCCGGATACAGCGATTCAAGTGTCCCGAATTGCTCGGCAATCATAAGCGGTGCATGGTTCGCGAGCATGATGCCTCCCGACCCGACGCGGATATGCTTGGTGCCCGCAGCCACATGGCCGATCACAAGCGAGGTGGCGGAGCTGGCAACGCCCGTCATATTATGATGCTCAGCGAGCCAGTAGCGGTGATAGCCCCACTCTTCGGCATGACGGGCCAAATCCAGCGTGTTATGAAAAGAATCCGCCGCTGTTCCGCCCTCCACAATTGGAGCCAGATCCAGCACGGAAACCGGAATGTCCTGCAATTTTTTCACGAATAATCCCTCCCAAATGGTTTTTTCATATCTATAAACAGTATTTGCAGTCCAGAAGTGATCAACCTCACAATTATAACATGAATTAATATTATTTACACACTTTAAGTAAGTGTGCGTTGATTGGAAAAAGGCTTGCTATAGTCCCTATTGATAGCCTTTTTGGGGCTGGGGTATACGGAGGTTGGCACAAAGTACGAATAAATAACTGATGTGGAACATAGGAATGTGTGGTATTGGAAAGGCATGATCCTTGTAAAAATATAGAAATTAAAGTGCTATATTCATTGGAATTCGGCAATTCACGATAAAGAGAGAAGTCATTCAACTATGAAATTTGAAAAATCTATCAAGGGAGGTGATTCAGCCGGCAGACTGATGCAGGTCCATTAACACCGGGATTTAAGCAGAAGGAGAACAGTCTCTAAACCAATTAAAGGGGATGTATGAAAAGATGAAAAAAGCTCCAGGACGCCAACTGCCACTCGCAATGGCGCTGTGTTTATCCTTCGCCATGCTGCTTGGCGGATGCGGCGGGAACAACAATGCCAATAATGCTGCGCCTACAGATGCGCCAACAGCAACAGTAGCTCCAACTACAGATAACAACCAAGCATCACCAGAAGCTTCAGAGGCCGCTACTGCAGGCTCACCGCTCGATTTGGCGATGAAAGGTGACTATAAAGGAACCAAAGTGACGATGTTCGGACCGTTCGTGGACGAGGACCAGGTGAAGTTCGAGAAAAGCATTAAAGAATTTGAAGAAAAAACCGGCATTGATATTCAATATGAAGGCTCCAAGGAATTCGAAGCGACTATTAATATTCGTGTGGATGGCGGCAATGCGCCGGATATCGCGGACTTCCCGCAGCCGGGTCTACTGGCTTCTATCGCCAAAACCGGCAAGGTTGTCGATCTGACCAGCGTGCTGGATCAGGAGAAGCTGAAAGCTAACTACAATAAGAGCTGGCTCGATATGTCCACGATGGACGGCAAAGACGGCAAAATTATGGCCGGGATCTGGAACCGCAGCAATGTAAAGAGCCTGGTCTGGTATCCGAAGAAGCAATTTGATGAAGCAGGCTATAAGGTTCCTGAGACATGGGATGACCTGATGGCTTTGACGGAGCAAATCGCCAAAGACGGAGACCCCGCTTGGGCGATTGGGATTGAAAGTGGTGCTGCCACCGGCTGGCCGGCTACGGACTGGGTGGAGAACATCATGCTGCGTACAACTACACCTGAGAACTATGACAAATGGGTCAAGGGCGAGCTGCCTTTTACCTCTCCGGAAGTTAAGCATGCAGTGGAGCTGATGTCTAAGATCTGGCTGAACAAGGATTATGTCTACGGCGGCACTAAATCAATCGTAACTACAGCCTTCGGCGATGCTCCAAAACCGATGTTTGAGAATCCGCCCAAAGCCTGGTTCAACCTGATGGGCAACTTTATTACCAGCTTCTTCCCGGAAACGGCCAAGGTCGATACCGACTATGACTGGTTCTACCTTCCCCCGATTGATCAGCAATACGGCAAGCCGGTGCTTGTAGCCGGGGACATTTACGCGATGTTCAACGACCGTCCTGAAGTACGTGCGGTTATGGAATTCTTCACTACAGGCGAATCTATCAAGACCTGGGTTCAATCCGGCGGCGTGATTGCTCCGATGAATGATGCTTCCCTTGACTGGTACAAATCTGAATCGGACCGCCGTATGGCAAAGCTGGTACAGGATGCTTCCACCTTGCGTTTTGATGGCTCTGACCTGATGCCTGGTAAAGTAGGCGCGGGCACCTTCTGGAAAGGCATGACCGACTATGTAAGCGGAACAGCCACACTGGATCAGGCGCTGGAGCAAATTCAGTCAGGCTGGAAAAACTAACAGGAACTAGCCGAGATAATAATGCGTGAACGGTTACACAGAGGGGCGGTCAGCAGTGCGGAATATCTGCCCTTCTTTTTGTTTTTTAAGGGATGCTTACGAAGAGAGTTTTGCACCGCTGCGCAAAACTTAAGGAGGAGCCAATAATGGATGTACAAGCAAAGCCAAAAATCAGCGTCAGAGCAGTGCTGCTATCCCTTGGCGTCATTGCAGCCAACATCGTGATCAACGGGCTGATTTTCTTGTTCTTCCGCGATTCTACGCTGAATCCGCTGCTGACCGCGATTTTTGCCGTGCTGTGGGGCGTGCTGGGCGTTTATCTGATCTACTATACACTGACCTGGGCGGTGGAACAGTATCCCGACCATGTGCGCAGATGGCTGCAGCCTTATGTCTTCATTGGGCCGGCGGTGATTATTCTCGGCTGGCTGCTGGTGCTGCCTGCGCTGCGGACGCTGTATTTAAGCTTTTTCAACGCTTCTTCGGAAAAATTTGTCGGACTCAGCAACTATGCCGCAATCTTCAGTGACCGTCTCATGGCGATAGCGCTGCGTAACAATCTGCTGTGGGTGTTCGCAGGGACCTTGGCTTGCGTCGCTTTTGGACTGCTTATTGCCATTTTGGCCGACCGCAGCAGCTATGAAAAAATCGCCAAGTCTATCATTTTCATGCCCATGGCTATCTCATTTGTGGCTGCGGGCGTAATCTGGAAATTTGTCTATTATTATCAGCCCGGCGACGAGCAAATCGGACTGCTGAATGCGATTGTGACTTATTTTGGCGGCGAACCGCAGGCATGGGCGAGTATGCTGCAGCCTTGGAATAACTTTTTCCTCATTATTATTTTGATCTGGATGCAAACCGGGTTTGCAATGGTTATTTTCTCCGCAGCGATCAAAGGGGTTCCCGATGACATCCTGGAAGCCGCACGTGTGGATGGCGCCGGTGAGGTGAAGATTTTCTTCGGCATTATGATTCCGTTCATTTCCGCCACGATCCTGACAGTGACAACCACCATTATTGTCTTTACGTTGAAAATATTTGACGTCGTCATGGTGATGACGGGAGGTCAATACGATACAGAGGTAGTGGCGACACAGTTCTACCGGCAGTTCTTTATGTACCGCAATTTCGGTTACGGCTCGACGCTGGCTATCGTTCTTTTGATCGCGGTATTGCCTGTAATCTTTATTAATCTGCGTCAGTTCCGCAAGCAGGGGGGATTCTAATGGCCGGCAAAAAGAAAAGAAAAGGCAGCAAGACCATCGTTAATCTCGTACTTGGTATGATCTGCTTCCTCTGGCTGCTTCCGACAGCCGGCTTGTTTATTTCTTCCTTCCGTCCTGCGGCGGATATTCTCCAGACCGGCTGGTGGAAGGTATTTCCCCATCAGGAGTGGAAGGCGGGCGAGACCCTGCAGTTGCCTAAGGACGTAGACCTGAGGGGGCCGATTGAAGTAAACGGCAAAACCTATACGGACGATGAGTTGAAGGCGGGCATTAAGGCCGATGACAGACGTCTGATATGGGAGAACCGCAGGGCGCGTACGCTCGACGTGCAGGAGAAGGGCTGGAAAACCACACCGGACCTTACGCTGGACAACTATAATAATGTGCTGTCGGGCAAGGAATACAAGCTGAGGGAGGCGGATGGCAGTGAAACGGTGCAAAAGGGCACAGGCTTATCTCAGGCCTTCTGGAATACGCTGACGATTGCTGTTCCGGCCACAGTCATTCCGGTGCTGATTGCCTCTTTTGCCGCTTACGCCTTCGCTTGGCTGCGCTTTCCGGGCCGCAAAACGCTGTTCGTCATTATTATAGCGATGCTGGTCATTCCGATTCAGGTGGCGCTGATTCCTGTGCTCAAGGATTATACTGCGCTGGGGCTGAACGGCAGCTATCTGGGGATTTGGCTGGCGCATACCGCGTTTGGTCTGCCGCTGGTTACGTACTTTATGTACAACTTTATCAGTCAGTTGCCCAAAGATCTGTTCGAATCGGCCTTTATAGACGGTGCCAGCCATTTCACAATATTCAGCAGACTGATTCTGCCGCTGTCCGTACCGGCCCTGGCCTCAATCGGAATCTTCCAGTTCCTCTGGGTATGGAATGATTATCTGGTCTCGCTGATCTTTATCGGCAACCAGCCTTCCGTGCAGGTGATGTCGATGAAAATCGCCGACCTTGTCGGCTCACGCGGCAATGACTGGCATCTGCTGACTTCGGCTGCGTTCATTTCCATGCTGATGCCGCTGGCGATTTTCTTCCTGCTGCAGAAGTATTTTGTCAGAGGGCTCATGGGCGGATCGGTGAAAGGCTAACGGTGTATATCCTTGAAGGGCATACGGCTATCCTGCCTGTAACCAGGGGATGCTTAAGTGACCGATGCCCGCATTACCGAGCTGAGCATTGAAGGCTACGCTTATTATTGGAACAGTGGTACGGTTCACTGCTACGAGCGCAGCGCAGCTTGCGCAGCCGACCTGCTGGTGCTGTTCCAACTATACCCCGCCCGGATTCTGTACCTGGAAGCCGGGCGGGGTATTCGGTATTGCTGCGGCTCTGGATGAGCCGCTTACAGCAGATTTTGATCCGGGAAGATCTGGCTCAGATGGTGCCGCATATGATCCAGATAATCCTCGATCAGCCACTTCAGGGTAACCATTTCGCCGCTGTTCAGCAGGAAGAGAAGGGCTAACTGGTCAGAGGTAAGGCTGGAAATGACCCGAAGGATGGACTGATTGACACTTACCCACAGGTTCAGGATCTCACCGCGTGGAGCATCGCCGTACTGCTGGGCGGCCATCCACTCGTTCTGGGCATATAAGGCTAGACTCAGCGGCTGCGGTTCGTACTGTACGTTGATGAACCGTGACAGATTGTTGATGGCTGAGTCGCATAAATGTCCGAGCAACTGCTGCTTGGACCATTTGCCTCCCGGCCGGGGGGCTGCGGCTTCTTCGTCAGAAAGGGAGGCGAATGCTGCCGGAACCTTCTTCACAAGCAATTGCAAAGCTGAAATCGTGGACTGGACCACTGGTCCTCACCGCCTTTCGATTATTATGTAGAAAGAATGGACAAAAAGGGGCGCGTTTAACTATGTAGGGAGCCGCATTGATGTGGTGGTTGTATTTCGTACAACTAAAAGCTACTATTGTTCGCTGGTGGAAGGTTTAATTGTATTCTCTGCAGTTATTTTCTCAGATTAAGGCGATTAGGAGGAAAATGCTACTTTTTAATTGTACGAAATACACTTAAAGCTCATTTTGCAGCACATTTGGCCTGATTAATTGTAAAAAGTACAGTTATCGCTGAGATTTACTCGATGCAATCTGCGGTCGGGGTATGATTCGAACTGGAGTAATCTACATGCCTTTCAACCGTTGTTCCGTCACCGCTCACAGTCCGGCTTGCGCACAGCCCGCGTGCCCTCGCCTGGCGCGCCTTCTACGCGCTGCCGCCCGGGCGATTCTCCCGCGCCACTCTGCCCGCCGTGACCCGGCTGCGGATTCCGGTCCGCCCACGCGTTGCCGCCGCTCGCCTTGCTGCACCGCTTACGCGCTGCCGCCCGGGCGATTCTCCCGCGCCACTTTGCCCGCCGCGACCCGGCTGCGGATTCCGGTCCGCCCACGCGTTGCCGCCGCTTCGCCTTGACGCCCTCCTACGGGCGCCCGTCTGCGTCCCCACCGTGCGGCCCACGCCTGTGTGCGCCACCCCCGCGCCCGATCACCGCTCGCGTCTCGCCTTGCCGCCGCCGCCCCGCTCGCGTCAGCGCCTGCGTCCCCAGCCCCTAAGTCGTAGAGCCTTCCTCCAGCTCCACCGGCAAAATATTCACTGTAGAAACGGTGCCGCCCTCCACCTGCTTAATGATCAGATCGACGGCGAGCCTGCCCATCTCTTCCATCGGCTGGCGGATGGTGCTGATGGAGGGATGGAACAGGCTGCGCACCGCGATTCCGTCATAGCCCACAATCCGCACATCCTGGGGCACACGCCGCCCGTTCTCCCGGCAGGCCTTGAGGGCGTAAGCAGCAATGATGTCGCTGCCGGCAAAGATGCCGTCAACCTCGGGATGCTCCCGGAATAGCTGCCTCAGCAGCCGTTCGTATGCGCCGGCATCAAAGCTGTTATGGTCTGTATGCAGCGAAGTGTGCCATACGCCATGCTCACGGGCGGTATCGGCAAAAGCCTCATACCGCCGGTGGGATAATATATTCAGGCCCGGATGCCCGCCGATATGGGCCAGCTTCCGGCAGCCTTTTTCAATGAGTAATGTAGTGGCCAGCCGTCCCCCGGCATAGTTGTCCGAACAGACATAGGGGATTTCAGGCGAAATCTGCCGGTCAAAGGTGACCAGCGGCAAGCTCATTTGCCGGTAGGACTCCACCTCCAGCGTATGGCTGCCCATAATAATGCCGTCCACGCGGCTGGAACGCAGCATATCAATATATTCAAGCTCTTTATGTTTGTCCTGCTGGGAATTGCAGAGCAGCAGCTTATACCCGTTCCGGTAGGCATGCTCCTCAATATGGCTGGTTAATTCGCTGAAGAAGGGCAGCGAGACATGGGGAATAATGAGGCCGATAATGTTGGACCTGGAGCGGCTGAGTGAACGCGCCAGCTCGTTGGGCCTATAATTCAGCTCATCCATCGCGCTGTAGACTTTTTTCTTCAGCTCTTCGCTTAAATATCCCCGGTTGTTCAGCACCCGGGATACAGTTGTCGCGGAAACGCCTGCCTTAAGCGCAACGTCTTTTATCGTAGGCATAATCATGTCTCCTGTCTTAGCTGGTTAATGCAAATTCATTCTATCCCGTATGCCTTGCCCTGTCCACAAAGCCAGCCGCTCCTGTCTATTTTATATTTAAAAAAATTATCGTTCCCCGTATAATTAATGAAATGAAACATAGAAGCATGACTTGGAGATAGATGAATGGGAGTGTGCTAATGGGCGTCGGAAAAATTCATCTCAGGAAATTACAAAGCGGGTTTGTACCTCTATTTCTGTTTGTCATGCTTTGCACGATCTTGTACCCGCCGTTGTCCGCCAGAGCGGAAGCTGCGCCGCCGCAAAATGTGCTGGTGCTGCATTCTTATCAGAAGGGTTTTCCCTGGACCGATGACCAGAGTACGGGTATTGAGGAACGGCTCAAAAGTGCAGCCAATATCCCGGCGATCTACACCGAATACATGGATTGGAAACGTTATCCAACTCAGGAGAACCTTCAGCATTTCTACGAAACGATCAAGCTCAAATATCAGAACATCCGGATTGACGCCGTAATCACCACAGATGATGCTGCGACAAACTTCGCTTTGAAGTACCGTAAGGAGGTTCTGAATAATGCGCCAATTATATTCAGCGGAGTCAATGAACTGGGTGTGAAAGCCATTCAGGATAAGAGCAACATTACCGGAGTTATCGAGAAGATTGACCCCAGCCGGACCATTCAGATGGCTATGGAAATCAACCCGTCCATCCGTAAGGTCTATGTCATATTTGACAACTCGGAGAGCGGACTCTCTACAGGCAAAATGGTGATGGACCAAATTACCGCGCTGAAGCTGGGGCTTGAGGTCATCCCTATGAATCAACTCTCCAATGAGCAAATTACAGCAACCGCGTCTACACTTTCCTCGGACAGCATTGTTCTCATGACTACATACTATAGTGACTCCACCGGAAGAATCACCGAATTCGAGAGATTCGCCAGTGAGCTGGGCAGAAGCAGCAGCGTTCCGGTATATCATATGTACGATTTTGCCCTGAACAACGGGGCCTTTGGCGGAAGCCTGATCAGCGGCAAAATTCAAGGCCGGACGGCAGCCGGATTCGCTCTGCGCATCCTGCAAGGGGAGCGTGCAGATGACATTCCGATTGTTACGGACAGCACCGTGCGCAATGTGTTTGATTACAATGAGCTGAAGCGCTTTGGGATCTCCCAGAGCAAGCTGCCTGCGGGCAGCGAAATTATCAACAAGCCATTTTCTTTCTATCAGACCTACAGGACGCTGGTGTTGAGCATTATTGGTGCTTTTGCCGTCCTGGTGGCCTTTATCCTCATTCTGTTATTCTATGTGCAATTAGTGAAACGGATTAGAAGAAACCTGGAAAAAAGCAATGAGCGGTTCAGTCTGGCGACCTATGGCTCGGATGCGGTCATCTGGGACGTGGACATGTCCACTATGATCTATTACTTTTCGGATAGCTGGTACGAGCTGCTTGGTTATGAACGCGATGAGATTGATGAGAGCCATGGAGGGTGGAGGGAGCTTATCCATCCTGAGGATGCGGGGGAGGAGGAACGGCAGCGGACCGGGCATCTGGAAGGGCGTTCCTCTTATTACTACGCTGAATACCGGATGCGCAGCAAATCGGGGGAATACAAATGGTTCCAGGCCCGGGGCAAAGTACTTCGGAATGCGGACGGTGAGTATATCCGGTTTGCCGGGTCCATGATAGATGTGACGGACAGTAAAAGCTTCGAGAGCAAGCTGCAGATGAGCTATCAGGAGCTGGAATCAACCTATGAGGAGCTGACGGCTCTGCAGGATGAGCTGCTGGAACAGTACAACAAGGTTGTGGAGAATCAGGAGCTGCTGCAGACCAGTGAGGAGAAATACCGGCTGCTGGCGTATAACGATGTTTTGAGCGGTCTGCCGAACCGCCTGTCACTGTCCGAAGAACTGATGAAATTTATTGAGGAGCACTCCGGCGGGCATGCCGCACTCTTTTTCCTCGATATTGATAACTTCAAATATATTAACGATACGATGGGCCATACCTTCGGGGATAAGCTGCTGGTGAAGGTGGGAGAGCGCCTTTTGGGATTGTCGGACGGACGCAGCCGGCATTTCCGTTTTGGCGGTGATGAGTTTGTAATTTTGCTGGAAAATATTGAAGGGTTCGAAGAGGTGATCTCCTATGCAGAGTCCCTGGTTCAAGGCTTCAAGGAGCCTTTTGAGCTGAATGCCAGCTTGGTACATATATCAACCAGTATCGGTATTGCGCAGTATCCCGAAAATGGGGTGAATGCCGAGGAATTGCTGAAGAATGCCGATATTGCGATGTACAAGGCGAAGGAGGCGGGAAAAGGCACCTATATCATCTACGGGCAGGCGATGCAGCAGCATTTTGATGAACGGATGATTATTGAACATCATTTAAGAAATGCGATTTCGAATGATGAGCTGTCGCTGCATTATCAGCCGCTGGTGGATACAGGGTCAGGCGATATTTGGGGGTTCGAGGCCTTGATCCGCTGGAACAGCCCGGTGCTTGGGTTCGTGTCGCCGTTTTCCTTTATCTCTGTCGCTGAGGACTGCCGGCTGATCATTCCCATTGGAGAATGGGTGCTGCGGAGCGCCTGCCGCTTCATGAAAGAGCTGCATGGACAAGGGTATGAGGGCTATCATATCTCGGTGAATATTTCTGTAATTCAACTGATGCTGGATGATTTCACGGACATGGTGCTGAAGGTGCTGCAAGACACCGGACTTGAACCGGAGTATCTGGAGCTGGAGATCACGGAGTCGATCTTCATGGAATCCTTCGAGGCGATCAGTTCCAAGCTGGAGGCGTTGAAGCAGAAAGGCATCGGCATCGCCTTGGACGACTTCGGGACAGGTTATTCCTCACTGAGCTATCTGAAGCAGTTGCCGATTACCACGCTGAAGATTGATAAGTCCTTCATCGACAGTATTGATACGCCGAACAATATGTCGCTGGCCAGCTCCATTGTCACCATCGGCCATGATATGGGGCTGAATGTGACTGCTGAAGGTGTGGAAACGCCGGAGCAGCTCGCTTTTCTGGAGCGTACAAGCTGTGACAAGATTCAAGGCTACTTCATTAGCAGACCGATCCCGGAAAATGAAGTTGCCGGCTGGGTTGCGGACAGACAGGCAGGCTGAGACTGGTGCTGAGAATGATACTGATGCTGATGCCGGGGAAGACCGGGGTCGCCGGTTCATTCCATACAAAAGACTGGACCAAGGTCGGGCAGACATTTCAGACCAGGGGTTAGTGTTCATACAGGATTAAGCAACTATACTGAAAGGAGATTAGTGAAGGGGAGCTATTATAATGAAAAAACAAAGTTCCGTGAAGGCTTGGACCCTGCTGGTAATGTCCCTTCCGAAAGGGATCGCGGCATTTGTTATAGCAGTTGCCGGTGTATGCGTTAGTGTTCCACTGATTATAGTATGGGTCGGGCTGCCCTTGCTGGCAGCGACACTTGCTGCGTGCCGCAGAATGATGGTACAAGAAGAACAGGTGGTGGAGGGCTGGATTCAAGGAGATCATGGACAGCCTGCACGTACGGATGGTCCAGTACCACAGCGGGGGGACGGGTGGCGGTCGGTATTTACACTTCTGGGTCAAGGCCAAACCTACCGGGGGATCATCTACAGCTTAGCGCAGCTTCCCATAGGGATTGCAGGATTTACATTTGCTATCGTCCTGCCGGCTACAGCCTTTGGGGTTTTACTGTCTCCATTAGCCTATTTGGTCAGTGACAGACTATTCTCCTTCGAGCTTTTCTCATATGATAACACTTGGAGGTTCCTTCTATCTGACATGTCATCCTACGAGCGTTCCTGGGTGGCTGGCGGCATCGGCTTGGTCTTAGTCCTATTGCTGCCGTTGATCTTAAGAAAACTTGGGCGGTTATACGCCGCATGGGTGCGCACGGTATCCAGTACATAATGCATGAGCGAGGCAGTCCCCATTTACCTGAGGTGACTGCCTCGCTTTTTCGGTAGAGTTATCCTTTAGTGCTTGGTGCAACAGCTTCCACTTCGATTTCGATCAGCAGCTCAGGGTCAATCAGCGCTTTTACCTCAACCATTGTCGCAACAGGCTGGATATCCTTGAAAAACTCCCCGTGGGCTCTTCCGAATTCCTCCCACTTGGAGATGTCTGTAACGAACATTCTTGTTCTTACAACGTGTGAGAGACCGGCGCCCAAATCGCCAAGCGCCTTCTCAATGAGCTGCAGAATGAACCTTGTCTGCTCATACGGATTTCCTTTGCCAACCACTTCTCCGCCCTGCATCGCCGTTGTTCCTGCCACTTCAATCCGGTCTCCGATTCGGATGGCCCGGCAGTACCCCACAGTAGACTCCCAAGGTGAACCCGTAAACACCTGTTTACGCTCCATAATATCCTCTCCATTCACAATAAATTTAGCTTCGGCCACCCGCTGTATCATTAACGCTGCGGATATAATCATTCATTCTGACCCGGTCTAGCAGCGTAATCTCGCTTCCCTTGAACCACAGCCAGCCTTGATCACGCAAGTACCCCATTTCACGGGATAACGATGGGCGTGCGGTATTTAAATGCTCGGCCCATTCCTTTCGGCTGAAAGGGAGCCGGATCAGGTCGGAGGCTTGCAGTTCCGCCTGCTCCAGCAGGAAATCCACAATCCGCCGTCTGAGCGGTCCGGCGGACAGAATCTGAATCTTCCGGTTGACCAGCACCAGACGCTCCGACAGATTCTCAAGAAAACGGGTGAGCATGTCTGTATCAAGCGTGAACAGGTGAAGCAGCTCCTGCTTGCTGATGAACATCATCGAGCAGGGAACTGAGGCGGTTACTGTGGCGGGAGCTATATTTTCTCTGCGGAACAACACCGCTTCACCAACGGTCTGTCCTTCACTCAGATGGGCGATGGTTACGCTGCTGCCGGTGGGATGATTTTTCTGTACCTCAACCCGTCCGGAGAGCACGATGCCGAGCCTTTCCACAGTGTCGCCTTCAGCCATAATGATGGCCTTTTTGTGAAAGCTGCTGACCGTATACCTCATCTTTTGCAGCAGTGCCCCGATCTCTTCCGTTGACTTCCCCCGAAAAATCAAACAGTTATGCAACTGAGCTGGGTCAGGCTTCATAGATTTCCTCCAAAGTTAAATTAATCGGTAACAACCGTTACCGAATATATGGCGAAATTCTACTACAATTAGCGGTACCTGTAAAGGCGGGCTGAAGCAGTATTCTGTCCCGGTAGACGACATTCTAAGGAGTGAGGAAATGAGTCAAATGTTTTGTTTTCAATGTCAGGAGGCAGCGAAAGGAACGGGCTGCACCATTCAGGGTGTATGCGGTAAAACCAGCGATGTAGCCAATCTCCAGGATCTTATGCTGTATACGCTAAAAGGCATTTCCATCTTTGCACGGCGCGGCCGCGAGCTTGGAATCACGGATTCAGCTACAGAAAAGTTTATTATAGAGAGCATGTTCGCTACCATCACCAATGCGAACTTCACCCCGGAGAGCTTCACGGCAAGAATAAGGGAGGGGCTTGCGCTTCGGGATGAGTGGAAAAACAAGCTGAAGGCTGCAGATTCAGCGATTCCTTTGGCCGGGCATGATGCAGCCCTCTGGACTGCCGGCACGGACGAAGAAATGCTCGTTAAGGCGGGGTCTGTAGGCGTTCTCGCGACCATGCATGAGGATATCCGCTCTCTGCGCGAGCTGCTGACCTATGGACTGAAGGGAATGGCAGCTTATATGGAGCATGCGGCGGTGCTGGGGTATTATGAGCCTAGTGCGCACGCTTTTATGGAAAAGGGTCTTGCGTCAGTGCTGGATGACACACTCACCGGCGAAGAGCTGACGGCTCTCGTCCTGGAGTGCGGCAAGCTGGGTGTTGCTGTAATGGAGCTGCTTGACCGTGCGAATACATCAACTTACGGCAACCCTGAAATCACCAAGGTGAATATCGGTGTAGGGAATCGCCCGGGGATTCTGATTAGCGGACATGACCTGAAGGATATGGAGGAGCTGCTGAAGCAGACTGAGGGAACCGGCGTGGATGTATATACGCACAGTGAGATGCTTCCGGCCCACTATTATCCGGCTTTTAAAAAGTACAGCCACTTCGTAGGGAACTACGGCAATGCCTGGTGGAAGCAGACGAGCGAATTCGAGAGCTTCAACGGCCCGATTCTGATGACAACAAACTGCATTGTGCCGCCGAAGGATAGCTACAAAGCACGCATGTACACAACAGGTAATACAGGCTTCCCAGGAATACAGCATATTGTGCCAGGTGCAGACGGAGTGAAGGATTTCTCCGCGATCATTGAGCAGGCCAAGAGCTGTGTGGCTCCTACCGAAATTGAGACCGGCGAGATTGTCGGCGGCTTCGCACATGCTGCTGTAATGAATGTGGCGGACAAGGTAGTGGAGGGCGTACAGAGCGGTGCAATCAAGCAGTTCTTCGTCATGGCGGGCTGCGACGGCCGGATGAAGAGCCGCAATTACTACACGGATTTTGCCGCAGAGCTGCCGGGAGATACGGTGATCCTTACGGCGGGCTGCGCGAAGTACAAATACAACAAGCTGCCGCTTGGCGATATTGGCGGGATTCCCCGTGTGCTTGATGCCGGACAGTGCAATGATTCCTATTCCCTTGTTGTAATTGCTTTGAAGCTGAAGGAAGTCTTCGGGCTGGATGACATCAATGATCTGCCGATCTCCTACAATATTGCCTGGTATGAGCAAAAGGCGGTTATCGTGCTGCTGGCGCTGCTGTATCTGGGTGTGAAGGATATTCATCTCGGTCCTACCCTTCCGGCTTTCCTTTCCCCGAATGTGGCAAAGGTGCTGGTAGACAATTTCGGCATCAGCGGAATCACCACTGTGAAAGAGGATATGGAGAAATTTATTGCAGCGGTGTAAGAAACCTGTATCCTGAAAAAATAAAAGCGATGCCCCACTCTGTCTGGGGTATCGCTTTTTTGGCTGTTAAGAATGTTATACTGTCCACCTTATGTGAGAGTTAGCCTCAAACGGGTGATATGCTCAGCAACAAAGGTAAAAATGCCGTTGTTGGAGCGCCGCCAGGGGGAACCGGGCAGAACAACGGCAGAAATGCCGCTGTTGAGGCTCAAATGGGTGGTATGCTCAGCAACAAAGGTAAAAATGCCGCTGTTGGAGCGCCGTCAGGGCGAACTGGGCAGAACAACGACAGAAATGCCGCTGTTGAGGCTCAAAGGGGTGATATGCTCAGCAACAAAGGTAAAAATGCCGCTGTTGGAGCGCCGCCAGAGGGAACCGGGCAGAACAACGGCAGAAATGCCGCTGTTGAGGCTCAAACGGGTGATATGCTCAGCAACAAAGGTAAAAATGCCGNTGTTGGAGCGCCGCCAGAGGGAACCGGGCAGAACAACGGCAGAAATGCCGCTGTTGAGGCTCAAACGGGTGATATGCTCAGTAACAAAGGTAAAAATGCCGCTGTTGGAGCGCCGCCAGAGGGAACCGGGCAGAACAACGGCAGAAATGCTGCTGTTGAGGCCCGCCTAACGGCCCCACCCTTCCCCCCCCCGGCCGTCGCCGCTACGGCAGCCGGTAGAAAGCAAACGGCTCGCCGCCGCGGAAGGTGCGGCTGGCCTTGTCCAACTTGTCCAGCGTCTGCGCACTAAGCTGGACGGAGACGCTCTGCAGATTCTGCTCTACCTGCGCTACCTGTGTGGCCCCGACGATTACGGTAGATACGGCAGGCCTGTGCATCAGCCAGCCTAAGGAGAGCGCCGTGGGGGAGATGTTCAGTTCCCCGGCGATCTCGCTTACCTGGTTGCCAAGCTTGATTCGTTCAGGAGTGAGGAATCGGCTGAAGCTTGGATCGGTATCCGCCCGGGAGCCGGCGGGTGGAGCATCGTTCCCGGCATATTTGCCGGTGAGAATGCCTCCGGCAAGCGGGAAATAGGGAATGATGCCAATGCCTTGGTCCAGGCAGAGAGGGAGCAGTTCCACCTCAGGTGTGCGGTCAGCAAGGGAGTAGCTGCATTGAATGGAGACGTATTTGACCAGGTTGCGCGCTTCGCTGATACCCAGCGCCTTCATCAGCTCCCAGGCTGCGTAATTGGAAGCACCGATGTAGCGCACCTTGCCTGCGGAGACCATGTCGTCAAGGGTGCGCAGCGTCTCTTCCAGCGGTGTATACGGATCGAAGGTGTGAATCTGATACAGATCAATATAATCTGTCTTCAGGCGGCGCAGGCTGCCGTCCAGCTCCAGCATCAGATGATGGCGGGAAGAGCCGCTTCCTCCCGGACCAACGTGCTTCGGCAGTCCAGCTTTGGTGGCGAGCACCGCGTCCTGCCGTCTGCCTGCAAGCGCCAGCCCGATGATTCTCTCCGATTCGGAGCCGGCATAAATATTAGCCGTGTCGATAAAGTTGATCCCCTGGTCCAGCGAGGCATGAACAATATCAATCGAGGTTTTCTCATCGGCTCTTTTGCCGAAGGCATTGGTGCCAAGTCCAAGTGCGGAAACCTGCAGTCCGCAGTTGCCCAAACGATTGTATTTCAAATGAATGCACTCCTCTTCCTGTAATTAATAATCTTCCGTCTGAGTTACGACGGTATGGTGCTCTCCATATTTCCGGCAAGCTCCAGGGCGGTGTCCATGAACAGCTTGGCAGCTATCGAAAGCTCATCCAGAACGTTGACGGCCAGATGAATGTCCCGATAAGCATCAGGAGACAGCTCCCGGATGATTACATTAGGCGGCAAGGAGAGCAGTGAGAGCTGGGACATTACGCCGACGGCCAGCCCCTCCTTGATCATGTTCAGCGCCGTAAGGAAGCTGCTAACCTCATATTTCACTTTCAGGTTGCTGCCGCCTCTGCGGAATAAATCCACAACCGGAGGCTCATAGCCGGACCGGCAGATCAGCATCGGCTCATCTTCAAGGTCTTTCACGCAGATGACCTCCTTATGCCTGAGCGGGTGATCATCCTGAAGCACCGCGTACAGCTTCTCACGAAAGAGCGGGACAGTATCGAACTCGTCATCCGGCGGAATGATCAACCCGACATCAATCACACGTGCGGCCAGCCACTCCTTCACCTCGGCCACTGTGCCTTCGGCCAGACTGATCTCGATCTCGGGGTATCTGGCGCTGATTGAGCGGATCACTCCCGGGATCAGTTGGGCAGCCGCCACAGGAAAAGCCCCGATACGGATGACTCCCTTCTCCAATCCTTTTTCAGCGGAGATTTCCTGCTCCACTTTGTCATACCCGATGATAATTTCCCGGAAAATAATAAGGATACGCTTGCCGATATCGGTAAGCATCAGGCCGCTGCGCCGGTCGCGCAGCAGCAGCTTCACCGCCAGCTCGTCCTCAAGCGCAGAAATGGCCCGGCTGACCGCAGGCTGGGTCATATTCATGTCCTGCCCGGCTTTGGTGAAGCTGCCGGTTTCGGCAATTTTGACAAATAGGCGAATTTGGTTGTTGTTCATATCGAATTCGGTATGCCCCTCATGATTATTATGCATTTCAATTATGATTATATTTACTGTATCATTGGTATGAAAATAGAACAAGAGGTGAATCCATGCGGCAGCAGAAGAAAACCATAGCTTTGCTTATCTTCCTGGTAATTGTCTGGGGCATTAATTGGCCTCTCTCCAAAATCGCCTTAAATTATGCCCCGCCCTTGCTGTTCGCCGGCATCCGCACGGTTATCGCCGGTGTGATACTCATCGCTGCCGCGCTACCGAAGCGGAAGGAGCTTCATTTCAGCAAGCTGTGGCCGGTGTATCTGATTTCAGCTTTTCTCAGTATTGTCTTCTATTATGGCTTCCAGACCATCGGCCTGCAGTATGTGCCTTCCGGCCTGTTCTCGGCCATTGTCTTCCTGCAGCCGGTGCTGCTGGGCATCTTCGCGTGGTTGTGGCTGGGCGAGAGCATGTACGGGCTGAAATTGGCCGGTCTATTGCTCGGCTTTCTTGGAGTAGCTTCACTCAGTATCGGCGGCTTCAACGGCAGCATTTCGGTTCCGGGCATTCTGCTGGCTCTGGCGAGCGCGCTAAGCTGGGCTCTGGCGACGGTGTATACGAAACGCAACGCCGCACGGGTTGATATGCTGTGGATGACAGCGATGCAGATTATGATCGGCGGTATTATTTTGCTGGCAGCCGGATCGGCTACTGAGAGCTGGGCGGATATTACCTGGAACAAGGCTTTTATTGTGAACACGCTGTTCATCTCGGTTTTTGTCATTGCCCTGGGCTGGATGGTATACTTCAATCTAATCAAAGAGGGAGAAGCGGGGAAGGTGGGCTCGTTCACTTTTCTGATTCCGCTGATTTCTATCGGTTCAAGTGTGGTCCTGCTGCATGAGCGGATTACCTTGAATCTGATCATCGGTATGGTGCTAATCGTGAGCAGCATCATTCTGGTTAATGTAAGGATAAGCCGAAGGGTAAGACGTGTATCCAATTAATATGGAGGTGCTTTATGTATATCCGCGCTGCTGAACAAAACGCGCACGACAATTACAAGCTGCTGATCGGCAGCATTATCCCAAGGCCCATTGCTTTTGTTACTTCAATAGATGAGCGGGGGATCGTGAACGCTGCGCCCTTCAGTTTTTTTAATATTGTGAACGATGAGCCGCTGATGATTATGTTCTCCTGTGTGCGGAAGTCCGGCGGAGAGATGAAGCACACGGCAAGCAATATTCTTGGCAATGGGGAGTTTGTGGTGCATATCGTGGATGAGGACAACATCGCCGCTATCAACCACACCTCCATAAATGCGCCGGAAGGCATTAGCGAGCTTACGCTGGCCGGGCTAACGCCGGTTCCGGGGCAGATGGTCAAGGTTCCGCGTGTTGCCGAGTGCAAAATCGCGATGGAATGCCGCCTCACGCGTCATGTGGAGCTGGAGCACTGCGATATGATAATCGGTGAAGTGCTCGGCTTCTATGTGGAGGATGAACTGATTCATAACGGGCGGATTGATGCCGCGAAGCTGAAGCCGGTCAGCCGTCTCGCCGGAGCAACCTATGCGGCCATTGGCCGGACGTTCGATATGGACAGACCGCAGTATTAGAGAGCTTGTACGAACTCAGAACTGTATGCTGAAGCCGTTGAATTGATGGAGCCCGGTGCCGAAACGAACCAGATCTTTGTCCCGCAGCAACCGCACCGCCCGCTTCACTTCCGTTAAAATCTCCGGGTCAAGGCCAAGGGTGTTGTGCGAACCATAGATTGTGCGGACACCCTCAATTTCTGCTATTCGTTCCAGCGAATGAACCAAATCCACAGGGCTGGTCGAAGGGTAAAAAGCATAGACCGGGGTCTCGTCATACAGCAAATCGCCTGTAAACAAATATCTGTATGTCTCGTCAAAAAAAGCAACATGACCCGGAGAATGGCCTGGCGTATGATATACGGTCAAGGTTCTTCCTCCCAGATCAATCCTGTCTCCATCGTGTAATAGTCCGGCAGGCGCTCCCTGAAAAGGCTTGTAGGTCTCCGGGTTGAAGCCGTCTGGCGTCGGCTGGGTAATATCCCTGCCGATGTCCCGGCGGATTTGCTCTAGGGACAGTCCCTTGATGCCATGCATTAGCCAATCGAGGTCTCCCTCATGGACAAAAATCCGCTCAAATTCCCCATGATTGCCAATATGGTCCGTATGTACATGTGTTGTAAGAACTTCAATCGGCAGCCGGGTCAAGGTGTCGGTGATTTCTTTGATATTGCCGATTCCGAGTCCGGTGTCAATCAGCGCAGCTTTCTCCTGCCCCAGCAGCAGAAAGGAATGCACCTTCTCCCAATGCCCGTATTCGCTGATGGCAAAGGTAACGTCATCAATTGGCTGCACGGTAAACCACGAATTATTCATCATAAATACCTCACTCATATTGAAAAGGCGGTCTTGTCAATCGGCAGCAGGGCAAGCTGCGTCTGTGTCAGCCTGATTTCTCTGCTGCAGGCTTTCGGCTGTGAATTCGATATCCTCTTCCGGTGCAGTAATCGCTGCGGAATATTCCCCAACGGTTACTGAGGTGTTCTGAATTCTGCGGACTGTAATTTTCCCGCCTGCCAGCAGCGCGGATGCAGAAGCGGCATCCTGGCCAACTGTTTGTGCGGTGATATTGCCTGTTGCTTCTACGGTAGAGTACTCGCAGACCGAATTGTGCCGTTCAAAATAAATATTGCCTGAGGAGAACAGCTTGCTCTTCGTAATGCCTTCCTCGTGAATATGAAGGTTGCCGCCGGATTTGATCATGCTGCCATGAGATCCGGCGATATCAATACGAACATTCTCTTCCTGCAAAAAGGCAATTGCGTCATAGAAATCCATGAGCAGCTTCTCAAAGGAGCTCAGCACGTTATCCGTAAAGAATCTGGTAAATTGGCCGGGATGCAAGAAAATATTCAGCATGCGCTTAAGCGGTTCGTTATCCTGCGGATAGGCAGGGCTCATGCCCGCAAGCAGCTCTTGCAGATTACTGATCATAGCCGGAAGGTGGTTGTATTTATTCTCCAGCAGGAGTAAGACGACCAGTCCGTATTTCACGGTTCGCTGCACCGACTCCACGGTCTCCGCCAGCAGCCTGGCCGCTTCTCTCAGCCCGCCGACCTCTTGCATGAGCAGCTTGGAGAAGCTGCACAGGCGGTTGTGCATTACACCGAATGCCCCTGCATATATTCCGCTGTCCACAACCCTGCCCCGGACCATAATACTGCCTGTGGCAGTAATTGTCGAGTTATAGACATCTCCGTATATGTAGACGTTTCCCAGCGCTTCAATTACTGTATGTTGTTCAATATCCCTGTGCACAACCACGTCACCGGGGAACATGATTATGCCGGCCAGAGCCTCACCATTCTCAGGAATAATGTGGACTTCGGGGAAATCAATGGTTTTGATGAAGCTTCCGCTTCCTGTTATGCGCGGTCTGCCATTGCGCAGGGACTTAATCCGGCCGCATGGCTGCAGCGAAGCAGATGCTCCGGCTACCAGCGTAATGTCCTGAGGCGGAGGTGGCGGCAGCACATATCCGAACACGTCAAAGCCAGGCAGCCCCTCTATAGGCGGCAGCTTACGTGCAAACACCTCGCCTTCCCGGACAGGGGGTAATACTTGGCGGTCTGCATCACTTGCAGTCTGCTCCCCCCGGTTGAATTCATGCTCCAGGTTCCCGGGGAACAGCAGCTCCAGACTGGCATCCGTGCCGGGAACGGGGGCTTTGCCTTCGGCAATGCATACAGGAAGATATGTAGGGTTATGCAGTTCTTCGTACAGCGCCGGAATGTTCAAATTGCCTATGAGGGGGCTTTTCTCAAAGCCGGCAATAATCTGTTCTATGGAAAGGGTGGACAGCACCACATCCCGGTTCAATTCGGCCCGCACAGTGACATTGGCTGAGGCAGGGTTGTTGACCAGGTTCCAGGCGTACCTCTCAGCGCGGTAGAGTGTAAAGTACACCTTAAGTTTATCATCGGATACGGTAATTTGGTATTGCGGCTTCTCACAAATGTCCCAGCTTATTTGATCGCAGGCGGTTACTTGGGTTGGAGCTGTTATGGTCTGCTGATTTATCTTCAGAATTACAGGATGGAGAGCGGAGATTACAGCCGGCTTGCCGCCAGGCAGAGGCGAGGTAATAAAAATTTCGTTGTTCTGGATGATGATGACGCCGTTCTTATCTCTGTCTGGCCCGGTAAACGCCTGAGCATCCACAGAGTAAAGTTTCAGGAGATCGGGCCTCCCAAGCAGCATGGAAGCAAAGAACTCATAACGTGACTGTTCCATAATATGCTGCCCCATTTGTGTAACCTCACTTTTCGTATAATCAATGTAATCTGTAGAGAAAAGAACATCATGGAGCCGTGAACCTGACTAATGGTGTCTCTATTGGCAAGCCTGGAGGAATAGATCAATGATATACACGCAGCATGAGGCAAACTAAATCGACTGTTATCGACAAAAGTGGTCAATACTGGTATTGAGGTTCAATAAAACTTCTTCAAACAACATTAATTCTAGTACTAAAGTAGCGATTTTTCAACCGAAATAATAGAATTCGGACATAAATTATGAAAAATGAAGATAATTGTTGGATTATTGACATAAATTAGGAGGGTAAAGAGAAGCGGGGGAAAAGAAAAAAAGGACGCTCCCCAAGCTTACAGCTTGTGTGAGAGTCCCTTTTGTGTGAAACGGACGGCTTGTGCAGCTTCAGACTTGGCCTTCACCGGCGCGGCTGACATGACCAGATAGTCAGCCTGCTCAATTTCTTCCAACACACGGTTCAGGTGGGAGAAGACCGCACCCAGATCGCGCAAGGTAGTTAAGGAGCACTGCCCCTGCAGTTCGGAGAAACAAGATAACTGAAGATCACGGGCCCGGTGCAGCGCTTCGGGAAGAGAATTCTGGCCTTCGGCATCCGTCAAGGTCTTGGAGCCATAAAGGGCGATGCAGTCTGCGGTGGCTGTTACAACCTCAGCCATCCAATCGGCTGCGGCATAATGCGAAGGCAGCAGCGTGATGTCTGTGCCGATTTCTTTTACATAGGAATGAATTTTCTTAAGGTGTCCGGTTGCCTGTGATAGTCCGCGCAGCTCGTTGCGGCACTGGTAATGGGTAATAGTAAAATGAAGCTCCTTCTGCTGCTGCTCACTCTTGCCCAGCAGTGTTGCGGAGCGTCCCAGTGCGTCCGAAGCCTGAGTGGCTTCCCTTCCCCGGGCCGCCTGGCCGCTCAAGGCATCTGCCAGCAGCAGGCTTGCTTCCAGTGCCAAGCTTTTTACCTTGACGAACCCCTTGGGCGGAACGATAATCATATTGATAATCAGGGCAATGGCTACTCCTATCAGCGTTTCGGCTACACGCCACTCGATATAATGACCATTATAGAAGGTAAGTGCCAGCACAGAAGTTACGCCGACCTGGGAGATGGCCTGAATATTGATCCGGCACGCTGTGGCAACCCCGATCCCAATCAGCAGCATCAGCAGAATGGAGAATGCGCCAACATGGAAGAACCGGCCCACAATCATGCTGACAATTCCGCCGAGCACAACGCCGGTCATGCGGTAGATGCCTTTTTCAAAGGAGGCCTTGACGCTCCCCTGCGTAATCAGAATCGCGGCCAGCGGGGCGAAATACAAGTAGCTGTCATGATAGAGGATGTTTACTGCGAGCCAGGAAAGTGAGGCAGCCACTGTAACACGTATCACGTATAAAGACAGGCCGAATTTCTCCAGGCGGTCCTGTAAGCCTTCGTTCATGGATGTCATCTTCTTTCGGAATATTAAGAAAATTTCGGAATTGTCAAGAAAAATGAAATTAGTTTTCAGACGTTTTCATTATAGCACCGCAAAATAGGGCTGGAGAGCACTAATTTTTACGAAGTTGTTAAGTTTACGCTACTGCTTTTTTACAATGTACGTTATCGCATATATGGGGCTAATCCTTTATGCTGTATAATATGAAAGAATGTCGAAGCGGGGAAGGAATTGTCACTTGCACGCGCTGGGCATGTTCATTTCGATGATCTCCCGCAAGGAGCGGATAAAATAGATCAGACTACATATGACAAGGGAGGTTGTTAGCTATAGCTACCCCGGAAGGCACTATTATTTCTTTTGATCAGGTTATTAAGCAATATGACGACGAAGAGCCCGTATTAAAGGGAGTCAGCTTCGAAATTGAACGCGGCAAATTCTATACGCTGCTTGGCCCTTCGGGCTGCGGGAAGACAACTATTCTGCGCCTGATCGCCGGTTTTGCCGAGCCGACGGAAGGCTCTATTATGATGAACGGCCAGCTTATCAATCACATTCCCGCCAACGAGCGGCAGGTCAATACGGTTTTTCAGGACTATGCCTTGTTTCCGCACCTGAACGTCTTCGAGAATGTGGCCTTTGGACTGCGCATCAAGAAGCTGAAGAAGGATGTAATCGCGCAAAAGGTGCAGGAGGCGCTGCGCTTCGTCAACCTGACCGGCTATGATCAGCGCGCCATCACTGAAATGTCCGGCGGACAAAGACAACGTGTGGCGATTGCCCGTGCCATCGTCAACGAGCCGCAGGTGCTGCTGCTGGACGAGCCTCTGTCGGCGCTTGACCTGAAGCTGCGGACGGAAATGCAGTATATTCTGCGGGAAATGCAGCAGCGGCTGGGCATTACGTTCATCTTCGTAACCCATGATCAGGAAGAGGCGCTCGCGATGTCGGACTGGATCTTTGTCATGAACGGCGGACTGATCGAGCAGAGCGGCACGCCCAATGATATTTATGATGAGCCGATTAACCGCTTCGTGGCCGACTTCATCGGGGAGTCGAACATTGTGCCGGGTGTAATGATCGAGGACTATCTGGTGGAATTCAATGGACACCGCTTTGAATGTGTGGATGCCGGGCTTAGGCCAAATGAAGCGGTAGAGATCGTGATCCGCCCTGAGGATCTGGAGATTACCGGACTTGAGCAGGGCAAGCTGCGCGTGCGTGTAGACTCCCAACTGTTCCGGGGCGTGCATTACGAGATTAGCTGCTACGATGAATCCGGCCATGAATGGCTGGTACATTCCACGCGCAAGGCGGAGGTTGGCAGCGAGATCGGGCTTTATTTTGACCCGGAAGCGATTCATGTTATGCGTTTCGGTGAGACGGAGGAAGAGTTCGACAAACGTCTGGAAGCTTACGCCGAGGTGGAGAGCCATGAAGAATAAGGGCCGGTCGTATGTTCTCATCCCTTATTACTTATGGATCGCGCTGTTCGTCATAGCCCCGGTGCTGCTGGTTATCTATTACTCCCTGTTTGACCTGGACGGGCATCTAACACTGGATAATTACGTGAATTTCTTTACGCCGGTGTATATGAGAATGATGCTTAATTCCTTCTGGTATGCGTTCCTGATCACTCTGTTCTCGCTGCTCGTGGCATATCCGGCGGCCTACCTGCTGACCCGGACGAAGCATAAGCAGCTTTGGCTGCTGCTGATTATTTTGCCAACGTGGATTAATCTGCTGCTGAAGACGTATGCCTTCATCGGGATCTTCGGCGCCTTCGGGCCGGTCAACAATTTCTTCGGCCTGCTCGGCATTGGGGAGCAGCAAATCCTCTTTACGGGATTCAGCTTTGTGTTTGTATCGGTGTATATTTTTATTCCGTTTATGATTCTGCCGATCTTCAGCGCCCTGGAGGAGCTGAATTTATCGCTGGTGGATGCCGCGCGCGATTTGGGCGCTTCCGGGTGGACGACGTTCCGGCGGGTGATTTTTCCGCTGACGATTTCAGGGGTGCGTTCTGGCTGTATGGCGGTGTTCATCCCGGCGCTGTCGCTGTTTATGATTACGCGCCTCATTGCCGGCAACCGCGTTATCACGCTGGGTACGGCGATTGAGCAGCATTTCCTCGTGACGCAGGACTGGGGGATGGGCTCCACGGTGGCGGTCTTCCTGATCGTGATCATGGCGCTGTTCATGGTGCTGACGGGCGGATCGAAGAGAGGGGTGCGCCAGTGAGGAATAAAAACGGGTTCGCGAATCTCTATCTGGTGCTGGTCTTCATCGTACTGTACGTACCCATCCTGTATCTGATGTACTACTCCTTCAACAGCGGGGGTACGATGCATAAATTTGAAGGCTTCACGCTGGAGTATTACCGCGAGGTTCTTCAGGATACACGGCTGATCATTATTGTCCTGAATACGCTGGTGATTGCGCTGCTGTCTTCCGCTATTGCCACGCTGATTGCGATAATCGGGGCACTAGCCATTCAGCGCACCCGCAACCGCCGCGCCAAAAATACGCTGCTTTCGCTGAACAATGTGCTGATCGTCAGCCCGGACGTAATTATCGGGGCCTCGTTCCTGATCCTGTTCACGATTGTGGGCATCAAGCTCGGCTTCACCTCTGTACTTCTCTCGCATGTAGCGTTCAGTGTGCCGATTGCCGTGCTGATGATCCTGCCGCATCTGCAGGAGATGAGCCCGACGCTGACCGATGCTGCCCGCGACCTTGGCGCGAGCCACCGTGATGTGCTGACGAAGGTGATTCTGCCGATCATCAAGCCGGGGATCTTCAGCGGCTTCTTCATGGCCCTGACGTATTCGCTGGATGATTTTGCGGTAACCTTCTTCGTGACAGGCAACGGCTATTCCACGCTGTCGGTGGAGATTTACTCCCGGGCGCGGCAAGGGGTATCGCTGTCGATTAACGCGCTGTCAACCTTGATCTTCCTATTTACTATTCTGCTGGTGGTCGGGTATTACTTCCTGAACCGGCGCAAAAACCGTCCGGCAGCTCCGCTAGCTGAGTCCGCCGCTGAAATGGGGGTGCCTAGATGAAGCAGCTTGTGAATGCTTTTCTGGCGATTCTCATCGTTGCCTTCGGGCTGATGTTTCTCGCTTCGCGGCTGAACTCGGCCGAGGGGTATACCGGCGGAAATACGCTGACCATCTATAACTGGGGCGACTATATTGAGCCTGAGCTGCTGAAGCAGTTCGAGAAGGAGACCGGAATTACAGTCATCTATCAGACCTTCGATTCCAATGAGGCCATGCTGACCAAGGTCGAGCAGGGGGGGACCACCTTCGATGTTGTGGTTCCGTCTGATTACGCCATTGCCAAAATGCGGGAAGATGATTTGTTGCTGCCGCTGGATAAAAGCAAGATTCCGAACCTGTCCAATATCGACAAGCAGTTCATGGATTTGTCTTTTGATCCCGGCAATAAATACTCTGTACCTTATTTCTGGGGGACGGTCGGCATTATTTACAACCCGGAAATGACGAAGGGCATGGACTTCAGCAGTTGGAATTCCCTGTGGGACAGCCGGCTGAAGAATAATATTTTTCTGGTGGACGGTGCCCGTGAGGTGATGGGCATGGCACTGAACAGCCTGCACTATTCCGTCAATGACAGGAATGAGGAGCATTTGCAGGAGGCACTGGCCAAGCTGGACAAGCTGTCGCCTAACGTGAAGGCGATTGTAGGCGATGAAATCAAGATGATGCTGGCGAATGAAGAGGCGGCGGTTGGAATCGTATGGTCGGGCGATGCCTCGGAAATTATGGATGACAACGACAAGCTGGATTACGTGGTGCCGGAGGAAGGCTCGAACAAATGGTTCGACAATATGGTCATTCCGCGCACGGCGGTTAACGTGGAAGGCGCACACAAGTTCATTAACTTCATGCTCCGCCCCGACGTGGCAGCCAAAAATGCCGAGTACGTCGGCTACTCCACACCTAACGTTCCGGCGCTGAAGCTGCTCCCGGAAGAAATCTCCGGCGATACCCGTTTCTACCCGGCCAAGGACATCACCGACCGCCTGGAGGTCTACGACAATCTGGGCAAACGGATGCTCGCCCACTACAACGAGCTGTTCCTGAAGTTCAAGATGAACAAGAAGTGAGGGGACAGGCTCCCGCCTGATCCGGCGGTGAAAGAGGGAAGCCGGGGAGAGTGTAAGGGGTTGAAGCGGGTGCCTGCCTGCTCCGGTGGGTCCGTGCAAATACTAGAATGAAGAGCGCCTGGTGCTGGTCTCCGCACTTGTGCGCTCTTTGGTATTTTCCGGGAATCTTGTAGGTTGAGTTTGGGCAACCTGTGCGGATTAACAAAAATACTCCAAAACCCGCGGGCCAGCTCGTAGCGGACAATCCTTTGCTGCTGCTGGGCGTCTGCGGCGGGGAGCAGCCAGCCTTTTTCCGTCAGACCGCGAAGGAGGCGGATTGCTCGTCTTTCCCGAAAAAAATAGAAAACGCCCCGGCTTCCCTCTCCGGGGGGCAACCGGGACGTTCTTCGTCTGGCTGTTTTTAGTATAGCCAATGGTTACTTAACACCAATTCTCATCCGGTAGCTGATCACCACCGGCAGGGTCCGGCCTTGAAAGAACCGTTCAACATCTGCCGTAAATCCGGCAATGTCCTGTTCCAGCGCGGCGGGAGCGAGCTTCAGCACGCTCTGGATTCCGCCTTGGCTGAGCATCAGTCCGACATAACGCTGCGCGTCGCAGCTCTCCGTATGATGAAACACAATTTCCCGCGCGTAAGAGAATAATCCGCTCGCCTTTATTCTGGATAAATGCCCTTCTTTGTCCCATTTGTAAGCTTGCTCGGAGGCAGGCTGAAGCTCAGCAAGCAGATCATCTGCGGCCGCGATCAGCCTATTGTAGCGGGCTTCAATGTCCGGCTGCAGCATCAGCGGCCAGTCGCAATCATAGGCGGCGAATACTCCGCCAGGGCGCAGGCAGCGGAATATTTCCTGCAGCGTACTGACCGGGTCCATCCAGTGGAAGGACTGCGAGCAGGTGACAATGTCCACGCTGCGCTCTGCAAAAGGAAGCTGGTTCGAATACCCCTGCATAAAGGACAGCGATTGCCCCGAATTCTCCAGAAGACGCAGCTTATCGAGCGCTTTGCCCAGCATATCGGGGTTAGGCTCAACTCCGGTTACAGCATCCGCGGCATCTTTCCACAAAAAGGTGGAGAGGCCGGTTCCACAGCCTACATCGGCAACGAGGGAAGGCCTGCGGCCCAGATATGTGGTCAGCAGTTCAATGACCATCCGCGGAGCCTCGGGCCGGTAACGGTCGTATTCATCCTGGTAGCCCAAAAAACGTTCAATATTCGGCTTGCTGTTACCGTTTGGAATCATAACACATCCTCCTCACGAGTATTAGTCTGCTTACTATAGTTTCATAACGTTGAGCTGTGAGATTTACTGTAAAAGAATCCGGCTCCCGGATTGGCTGCAGCTTGTCTAGGAGCCGGTGAGTTTCGAATTGGCTTACAGCGCTACCGCAGCAGCGCCGGATCAATAGGTGGAACAAGGCCTTCAGCGGCGGCCCGGTTCAGGAGGGCCGAGATGGCGGCATAGCCGTCCTCGCCCAGATTCATCGAGAATTCATTGACGTACAGATCAATGTGCGATTTGGCAACCTCCGGCGACAGCTCCTGGGCGTGGTCCAGCACATATTCCCGCGAATCCTGCGGGTGATCCCAGGCATATTGGAGCGAGCTGCGAATCCAGCCGGATATAGCCTCATGGTCGAGATCGCGGCGGGCGATAATTGCCCCGAGAGGTATCGGCAGCCCGGTGTCGCTCTCCCACCAACTGCCCAGATCGGTCAGCAGGTTAAGGCCGTAGGACGGATAGGTGAAGCGGGCTTCATGAATGACCAGCCCGGCATCAATCTGCCCGTCGCGTACCGCAGGCATGATCTCATCGAAGGGCAGGACGACGATTTCGGCCGGGCCGCCAGGCACCTGCTGCGCCGCCCATAGGCGGAACAGCAGATACGCGGTGGAGCGCTCGCTGGGAACGGCAATCCGCCGCCCGGACAGCTCACCCGGATGCTTGATTTCGCCTGCCCCCTTGCGGGTCAGCACAAGCGGGCCGCAGCCCCGGCCAAGCGCGCCGCCGCAAGGCAGAAGCTTGTACCGCTGGAGCACCCAGGGGAGAGCGGCGTAGGAGATTTTGAGCACCTCGGGTCCGGCGCCGTCTGCGGCCAGGCCATTGGTTATATCAATGTCGGCAAAGGTCACATTCAGCTTGGGCGCGTCCGGCACAAGGCCGTGAGCCCAGGCATGGAATATAAATGTATCGTTCGGACAAGGGGAAAAGGCAATGTTCAGCCCTGTTGTCATTACAGCACCTCCTGAAGTATAGCGGCCGCCGCCGCGAGCATGTCCAAGGCTTCATTGATCTTCCACGCAGCCCGGTCGCGCGGGCCGACCGGGTTCGAGATCGCGCGCAGCTCCAGCGCCGCGATCCCCAGCGCATGGGCGGCCACGGCAACCCCGTGGCCTTCCATCGCCTCCGCCGCCGCCTCCGGGTGGCGGGCGGCGAGAGCGGCGGCCGTCCCGGCGGTGCCGGTCGCCGTCGACACGGTAAGCACGGGGCCCGTGCTTACCGCAAGCCCGGCCGCTGCGAGCGCGGCCGCAAGGGCCTGTACCGTGCCGCGCTCCGCCGGCACGGACACGCTGCCGAAGCCGAGCTCGGCAGCGCTGCGGAAGCCCTCCGGCGTCTCTGCGCCGAGGGCCGCGTCAATCATCTCGCTGGCGACGACCAGCGAGCCTACGGGCGCGCGGCCCGGGAAGCCGCCGCCGATCCCGGCGCTGATGACGCAGCCGTAGGAGCCGGCTGCGAGAGCGGCTGCGGTTCCTGCCGCCGCTGCGGCGGTGCCGGCGCCCGCCGCAATGACGTGGAACCTGCTGCTGCCCTCCAGGCCGCGCAGGACCGCGTCCCGCTCCGCTGCGACAGCCGTCACGATCAGGATGTGCGGCTTCGGAGGCATATCCCCCGCTTCAGCTCGCGCACCTGGAGCTTGTCTATTAAATGCTTCCATATTCAGCCTCCTTCTATATAAATGTGCTCAAGTACATCTATCCTTGGTTTGTACGAAGATTTTTCGTTTTCGGTGTAATAATATCAAACTCAGACTAATGAGAGCCTGCAATGCTTTTATGTAGACTTACATAAGATTGAGTACGTACGGGTAGCGGGGAAATCAATCTAATGCACAACATGCAGCAGAAAAACCCCAGCAACCCCCCAAAAAAACAATCTGCTGCAGATCATACAGTAGAATTAACGGATCATCGCGGAAAGGAAGGTTTTCGCGAACTTTGATTGTACAAAGTGCAACAGGCCAGCATTTTGCCCATTATTGAATGAATTCTGCTGCACAACATGCAGCAGAAAAGCCCCACTAACCCCCAAAAAAGCAATCTACTGCAGATCATACAATAGAATTACCGGATCAGCGCGGAAAGGAAGGATTTCGCTAACTTTGATTGTACAAAGTGCAGTAGGCCAGCATTTTGCCCATTATTGAATGAATTCTGCTGCAAAACATGCAGCAGATAAGCCCCAACAACCCCCAAAAAAGCAATCTGCTGCAGATCATACAATAGAATTAACGGATCATCGCGGAAAGGAAGGTTTTCTCGAACTTTGATTGTACAAAGTGCAATAGGCCAGCATTTTGCCCTTCGTTGAATGAATTCTGCTGCACAACATGCAGCAGATCCGCCGCTATCGCCCTGAAGCCGGACGACAGCTTCATGGACAGTCCGTTCCGCTTACCAAGAGGTCGGCGTGGTCAGACCTTCATTTGGTACTGGTTATTGTTAAGCCCGCACGTTCCCCAGGCTTCGTATCTTGTAATTCCAAGGAAAAGGATACGCCGTTTTAGAAGTCAGGTCAAACGGAGAAACGAAAGCCTCCTCTTTTGGAGGACGGTAAAGTTGTTTAATTTTGAAGCAGGTGTTGACAATGAATATAGAATGGATTATATTTATCTTAACTTAAAGATAATTAACTTAAAGATAAATGCAGAACGCACTGGAGGTGAGCAGGATGAGCGAATATAACGAGACGGCAAGCAAGGCTGCCGGAAGCCAGGCGGATGAGGAACAGGCAGCATCGCTGAAATTGTTCGTGGTTTTGTCCAAGGCATACCGGAGCTTGATGGATCAGGCGGTGAAGGATATGAAGAGTCATGGGCTCGCTTCGGCTGAATTTATGGTGCTGGAGGTGCTCTACCATAGGAACCGGATTCCGCTGCAGCAGATCGGCGGGAAGATTCTTGTTACCAGCGGGAGCATCACCTACAACATCGACAAGCTGGAGAAGAGAGGGCTGCTGAGACGCGTTCCATGCAACGAAGACCGCCGGGTAACCTATGCGGAGATCACGGAAGCGGGCCGCGAGCTGTTCGATGATATTTTCCCCCGTCATGCAGGCTCCATTCATAGTTTGATGGGCGGTTTGAATAAGGAAGAGAAAAGCCAGGCGATTGAATTGCTGAAGAAGCTGGGTAAAGGCGTGTAGAATAAGGCTTCCCGCAAGGTCAGAAGCAGTGCAGCGGGGAGCCGGGCTGGAGTCCAATGTATGTAAGCAGGAGATCGGAGCTGGAGGCGGGCACTCAAGCTTTCGCATGGAGAGTGGCAGGCAAATCACAGGAAGTCCCAAAATTTTTTTGCTAAATATCTTAACCTTAAGATAATTAAAATGAAGAGAATGGAGAGTGTTCATAATGGTTAGTGTAGGATTGTTATTGATGAGATTGTTTATCGGGGTTGCATTCATCGGGCATGGTTCACAGAAGCTGTTCGGCTGGTTCGGGGGTTACGGTCCGAAGGGAACCGGCGGCTGGATGGAATCTATCGGCATCAAACCGGGCGTATTCATGGCAGTGCTGGCAGGACTGATGGAGCTTATTGGAGGCCTGCTGTTCGCAGCCGGGCTGCTGACACCGCTGGCGGCTGTATTGATTGCCGGAGCCATGCTTGGCGCTATCGTCAAGGTGCATGCTCCCAACGGATTTTGGTCCACAGCTAACGGAATGGAGTTCCCGCTGACGCTGCTGGTAGTTGCTGTAGGCGTGGCAATTGCCGGTCCGGGTTCGATATCGCTCGATGCACTCTTTTTCAACTGATCAGGTAATGCTCATAGCTTCGGCTAATATATAGAAAAATTGTTCCGGTTCGTATCTCAAGCGGCAAGCTGCCGCATCACACTTAGGAGGTTATACCAATGACTATGCAAACTCAAGGGATTCATCATATTACCGCTTTTGTTGGAGATGTGCAGCGCAATGCGGATTTCTATGCCGGAATTCTCGGGCTGCGGCTCGTGAAAAAAACAATAAATTTCGACGCCCCGGAGGTCTACCATCTTTATTTTGGAAATGAGCAGGGTGCGCCGGGAACGATCATTACCTTCTTCCCATTTGCGGCAGGACGCAAAGGCCGTATCGGGGGCGGTCAGGTTGGCGTAACCACCTATGCGGTGCCGGTTGGCTCTATGGGATTCTGGGAGCAGCGGCTTGCCGCTTACCAAATTCCGGTTACCCATGTAAGCCGGATTGGAGAAAACTATCTTTCGTTCGCTGATTTCGACGGGCTGCGGATTGAGCTTGTGGAACGTGCAGAAGGTCCAATGAGCACATGGTCCTTCGGGGGCGTTACGGCTGAGCATGCCATCAAAGGCTTCGGCGGTGCCGTTCTCTACAGCACAGCGCCGGACAAAACAGCGGATACCCTGTCCCGCACACTGGGCCTCAAACGCATTGCTGAAGGTGACGGTTATATCCGCTACAGATCCACTAGTGATGTAGGCAATATCATTGACCTGAAGGCAACGCCGGTTCCGCATGGTGCCGGAGGCTCGGGCACCGTCCACCACATTGCTTGGCGGGCCAAAGACGATGCCGAGCACCAGGATTGGGGCCGCCGCGTCCAGAGTCACGGCTATCAGCCGACTCCGGTTCAGGACCGCCAATACTTCAACGCGATTTACTTCCGGGAAGAAGGCGGAATTCTCTTCGAGATTGCAACCGATCCTCCAGGCTTTGCCCGTGATGAAGCTCCGGATGCCCTGGGTCAAAAGCTGATGCTTCCGACCTGGTTCGAGCCGCACCGTGCGTTGATTGAAGAGAATCTGACTCCATTTGAAATTCGTGAAATCGAGGTGAAGCAGGGATGATCCATATCTTCCGCAAGGGCACGGATGAAAGTCTGCCGACACTTGTCCTCTTCCACGGAACCGGCGGCAACGAGCGTGATCTGCTGCCGCTGGCCGAGCTTCTCGCTCCCGGCGCTTCCGTGCTGGGCGTTCGGGGAAACGTGCTGGAGAACGGCATGCCGCGCTTCTTCCGGCGGCTGGCCGAAGGCATCTTCGATGAAGAGGATCTGATCTTCCGCACCCATGAGCTTAGAGGGTTTCTGGATGAGGCTGCTGCCAAGTACGGCTTCGATCCCGGCAACCTGGTGGCGGTTGGCTATTCCAACGGTGCCAATATCGCCGGCAGCCTGCTGTTCCATTACGGCGGCATCTTCCGCTCGGCGGTGCTGCTGCATCCGATGGTTCCGCTGCGTGGCCTGAAGCTGCCTTCGCTGAAGGGCGTCCCGGTCTTCATCGGAGCGGGTACCAATGATCCGATCATCCGGGCGGAGGAAACCCGGGAGCTGGAGTCGCTTCTGCAGGGCGCTGACTCTGAAGTAACTACCCACTGGGGCAACCAGGGCCACCGCTTGAGCGCGGCTGAAGCCGAAGCCGCCAGAGATTGGCTGCTGGGGCACCATACACCGGGCATAGCTTAATCATACAGCCGTCCGCAGGACCGCCGATAAGTGACTCTATGTGTCGCTTAGAAGCTCCTGCGGACGGTTTTTTGCTGTGACAAAAGCCTTGAATAATCCGGCAGCCATCAGGTAGTATGAAGAATACAAAATAAAAAAGGGCCTAAGGGTTGTTAACAGAAAGGTTGGCGTCATTGACTCATGAACACAAAAATTGATAGTCGAATGTTGGAGGCGGAGGGGCCATCGCGGAAGCAGCGGCTGCAAATCGCCGTCATTCTGGGAGCCATTTCCGCGATTGGACCGTTGTCCATTGATATGTATTTGCCGGCGCTGCCCGAGCTTGGGGCGCATTTTGGGGCCGGGGCTGCGCTGGCGCAGCTTAGCCTGACCTTCTTTTTGCTGGGACTGGCCTCGGGGCAACTGGTGGCGGGGCCGCTAAGCGATGTGTATGGCCGTCGCACACCGCTGCTCATCGGCATGATCGTTTATGCAGTCTCTTCATTGCTGTGCGCGTTCAGCCCTTCCATCGGGCTTTTGGTCGTGCTGCGGTTTGTCCAGGGGATCGCCGGCTCCGTAGGTGTGGTAATCTCGCGGGCGGCAGTTCGTGACCTCTACAGCGGCTCCGAATTAACCAAATTCTTCTCCTTACTGATGATAGTCAACGGGCTGGGGCCGATTCTGGCTCCGGTCATTGGAGGACAGCTTCTGCGATTCACAACGTGGCAGGGAGTGTTCGTGGTGCTGTTTGCCGCCGGGCTGATCTTTTTTGCCACGATTCTGCTGCGGCTCCCCGAGACCCTGCCTAAAGAGCGGCGCTCCAAGAGCGGGCTGAAAGGAACCTTGCGCACCTTCGGCATCCTGCTTCGTAACGGGCGGTTCATGGGCTATGCACTTACCCAGGGACTCGTTACGGCGGCTATGTTCGCTTATATATCAGGTTCCTCGTTTGTGCTGCAAAATATTTTTGGCGTCTCCCCGCAGATGTATAGCCTGATCTTTGCCGTGAACGGGCTGGGGATTATTATCTCGGGACAAGTGGCCGGCAGATTGGCCGGAAGAGTCAGCGAACGCAAGCTGCTGGTCAGCGGCCTGCTGCTGTGTACGGTGGGCGGCGCTCTGCTGCTGCTGACTGTGCTGGCTGGCGGCGGTCTGCTGCCGATTCTGATCTGCCTGTTTGCGGTTGTCTCCAGTGTAGGTATGGTTGGGACAACCAGCTTCTCTCTGGCTATGCAGGATCAGGGGGATTCCGCAGGCAGCGCCTCGGCACTGCTGGGTCTTCTGCCGCTGCTGCTCGGTAGCTGCGTCGCTCCGCTGGTCGGGCTGGGCGGCGATAAAACCGCGCTTCCGATGGCGGTAGTCATCGCGTCGGCGGGCCTTTGCTCTATACTGGCCTATCTGCTGCTCTGCAGCGGGAAAAAGGGCAAGTGAGCAGTAAGAGTTCTTTCAGCAAACTTTCAGCGCAAATTAACGTTCCGCTCCTTCAAAAGGGTTATATTGGATATTGAAAGGAGGGACGAGCATGAGTATATCATCCGTATCATCGGCCTCTTCCACTACGTACAGCTCCTCCAGCGCAACAGATACCGCTTCCCTGGAGAAGCAAAAGGCGAAGCTGGAAGCCGACCTGGAGAAGGTACAGTCCAGCAAGGACGACGAGAAAACGAAGGAAACCAAAACTAAGCAGCTTCAGCAGCAGATCAAACAGATCGAAGCGCAAATTGCGCAGAAATCGCAGAGCAGCAGCAGCTCCTCTGCGGCAGGCAGCAGTGCGCCGCCGCCTGAGCAGCCGGCTAATGGCAATGCGCTTGCTCCAGCCAGCGCGCAGGAGATCGCTACTGCCACGACGAACAGCGAAGGCAGATTTGACATCCGGGTGTAACCCCGGACACAGCGTACATAGAAAAAGGACAGCCATTTGCCGTGGTGACTGTCCTTTTTTTTATTTCCGGTGCAATGCTTCAGAGTCTGCTTTTTTTCAGGCTGTTGCAGGGAATTGCCCTTTACCGGGTGTCTAACCTAAGTGATGATCATTATACGAGCCTTCTGTTGATAGTGTTGGTATAATGGAGGAATGACACGGCAAGTTGCTCCGGACAAGGGCAAGCCGGCAGTAAAGGCAGGAGAAGGAAGTCATGCATTCGATAAAACAATCGCTCGAACGCTTCAAAATTGTAAGGCTGATTATAACCATCTACCGGCTGCGGGCGGTCCGAGCGCTTTTTCCGCTGGTTATTATAGTTCTTGTATATCTGGAGGGGCAGCATGAGCTGAAGAAGGTGCACCTCCGTCTGATTATCCGCGAGCTGAAGCATGTGCCCGCATCGGCCATTGCACAGATGATGGGGGCAGCCCTGCTCGCTGTGGCTGTGATGAGCGCTTATGATTATTTGATCCGCCAGCATTTTCGGTTGAAGATAAGCCACTGGAGCACGTTCCGCTATTCGTGGATTGCCAATACCTTTAATAATCTGATCGGCTTTGCCGGGCTGGCCGGGGTGGGGCTGCGAACGCTCCTCTACAAAAAAAGCGGTGTGCCTGCTGCTGTTCTGACCCCGGCAATAGTGTTTCTCTCGCCGCTCATGATCACGGGGCTGTCGCTGCTCTCCTGGGGCAATATCTTCGGCCTTTTTCCGGCTGCTGCGCTGCTCCGCGAGCACCATTGGCTGGTATTTGCAGTGTGGGGTATGGCGCTTTATTTGCCACTTTTTATCATCATCCAGCGTTCGTCGCTGTTTGCCAAATGGATCAACCGGGGGCAGGGCAGAACACCTTGGACTACCGTGGCGGCTTCGGTCGGTGCATCCCTTCTGGAATGGCTGTTCGCCGGAATCACCTTCTGCATCATTGCGAGTCATCTGCTTGGCTGCGCCAACTACATTACAGTCTTCAGCATCTATGTCATTGCTGCGATAGCAGGCATCCTGAGTATGGCCCCCGGGGGGATCGGCGCATTCGACCTGATCGCCTTGCTCGGGCTTTCGCAATTGGGCTATGGAAGCGATAAGGCTATGGCTGTTCTGGTTATCTACAGACTGTTCTATTACCTCATTCCCTGGCTGATCGGTCTTGTGATGGCTGCGCTGGAAATTGGACTACAGAGTAAAAAAAGCTCTGACCGGAGTAACGTGGGCATCGAGCCTTCCCTTAATCTATGGCAGAAAATTTGGGGCTGGCCGGGCCAATACACGTTCTTGAGCGATCTTGGCATATGGGCGCTCGGCAAGCTGGTGCTGGCCAGCGGTCTGATCCTGCTGCTGTCTGCTGCTACGCCCGAGCTGCTGTACCGTCTGCGGTTAACGGAGGAGCTGCTCTCTCTGCCGGTAATGCGGATTTCACATCATGTATCCGTACTGATCGGCTTCATGCTTATTCTTCTGTCGCGGGGAATTTCGCTGCGTGTCCACCGGGCGTATATTTTGACCTGCGCGCTGCTGTTCGGCGGGGCGGTGTTCACCTTCACGAAGGGCTTTGATTATGAGGAAGCGTTGTTCCTGCTGCTTGTAGTGCTCATCCTCTGGGTATCCAGGGCCCGCTTCAACCGGATCAGTGTACCCTTCAGCAAGCAGAGCACGATCTGGTGGCTGGTGCTGACTTCCGCCATTGCGTTTATTTACTTCCTGCTGGGCAGCTACGTGCATCAGGGCTTCCCAAGGCATCTTCCCGCCGGTATTCCCCCGGAGTGGCTGCGGCGGCACAGCAATGTAGCGGTCACGGCGGTCAGCGGGCTGGTGCTCTCCTGGCTGCTGATGACGATGCTGGTAGTCCTCCGCCCTCACCGCAGGATGGAGGAACTGCTGGCGGACAAGGATATGACGCAGTTAAGCCAGTTTCTTGGAGGGAACGAGGGAAATGCCTTGACCCATATGCTATTTCTGGGCGACAAAAGCTTCTACTGGGCACAGGGCGGCAAGGTGCTGATTGCTTTTGCCAGAGCGCGGGACAAGCTGGTAGTGCTGGGTGATCCGCTGGGACCTCAGGCCCTGGTAGGTGAAGCGATCAGCGAATTCCGGCAGGCGGCGGATTTATACGGTCTGTCTGTGGTGTTCTATCAGGCTACCCCGGACTTTCTGCCGGTCTATCATGAGCAGGGCTACCGTTTCTTCAAGCTCGGTGAGGAGGCGATGATCTCTCTTGCTGATTTTACCCTTAGCGGCAAAAAAAATTCCGATCTGCGGAGTGTGAAAAACCGCTTCGAACGTGAGGGTTACAGGTTCGAGGTAGCGGAAGCGCCGCATTCCCCAGAGCTGCTGGAGGAGCTGCGCCGGGTGTCCGGGGAGTGGCTGGACGGACGCAGCGAAAAAGGCTTCTCGCTCGGCTGGTTCAAGCCGTCTTATCTACAGCTTGCACAGCTAGCGCTGCTGCGGGATGCGGACGGCAAGGTGCTGGCTTTCGCCTCCATTGCCCCGGGCTATGACAAGGGAACCACGATTTCGGTTGACCTTATGCGCCACCGGAAAAAAACACCGAACGGAACCATGGACTATTTGTTTGTCCGTCTGCTGGAGTGGGCGAAGGAGCAGGGCTACCGCCGGTTCAATCTCGGCAATGCTCCATTATCCAGTGTAGGCCAGAATTCCGGAGCGCTGCGGGAGGAGAAGCTGGCCCATCTGGTATTTGTGCGCGGCGGACACTGGTACGGATTCGCCGGCCTGCGGATGTATAAGGAGAAGTTCAGCCCGGAGTGGGAGCCGCGCTATCTTGCCTACCCCGCTTCGATGACCCTGTCGATTCTGACGCTTGACCTGGTAAGACTCGTTTCCCGCCACCCGGAAGGGAAGGAGTAACTGCGGACTACTAAGTGGGAACTGCTATGGTGCTGGTGAGATACATACTAGACGATTAGGCAGAAATCGGTAATACTATGTTCATCCACAACATATAAGGTTGCAGACGTATCATTCTGCCATTATCGAAACCACAGAATTGGCAACCAGATTAACATCAACTTTGAGATGGCTCCTGTTCTATGCAGGTGCCATTTTTTGATTATTTAGGGGATTGTGATTTTCTTTCGTTGTAGATATTGAGCAGAAATAACGGCAGAAATACCGTTATTAGAGAGTGAATGGGGAGTTAGTCTGAAAATAACGGCAGAAATACCGTTATTAGAGAGTGAACTTGGAGTTAGCCCGAAAATAACAGCAGAAATACCGTTATTTGAGAGCGGCGGGCCAGTTCGCTAGGTTTCAGGCTGTTCACCAAAAATGAGGGGAGAAGGGGACTATGGGGAATACGGTAATCGAGATCATGGAGAGACGTAAATCTGTGCGCACGTATGAGCCGACACCAATCAGTGAAGCGGCTCATGGTGCGGTGATGGATTACCTGGCGCAGGAGGAGAATTTGCGCGGACCTTTTGGCGGGAAGGTCAAGGTTGAATGGATGTGGGCTGATGGCGGGGCGGCGGAAGGCAAAAGCGTTAAGCTTGGCACCTACGGGGTTATCAAGAACCCGCAGGCTTACCTGGTCGGAGCGGTGCAGAACGGGAAGACGGCGCTGCTGGAGTTTGGTTATATTTTTCATAAGCTGATCCTGTATGCCACGGGCCTGGGCCTCGGAACCTGCTGGATTGGCGGAACGTTCAGCCGCAAGTCCTTCTCCCGCGAGATGGAGCTGGCACCGGGAGAGATCATCCCTTGCATCACACCCCTGGGATACCCAAGGGAGAAGCAGCGGCTGCTGGACTCCACTGTGCGTTTCATCGCTAAGTCGGATCAGAGAAAACCTTGGGAGGAGCTGTTCTATGATGGGGAATTTGGACGCGCGCTGACCCGCGAAGCAGCCGGCAAGCTGGACGTGCCGCTGGAGATGTTCCGGCAGGGCCCGTCGGCCTCCAACAAGCAGCCTTGGAGAGCGGTTGTATCTCAGGACCAGCGGCATGTGCATTTCTATTTGCAGTCTACGCCCAATTACAGCGGCAACAAGCTGGGTTTTGAAATGCAGCGGATCGACATGGGCATTGCCGCCTGCAGCTTTGAACTGGCCTGCCGGGAGCTGGGAATTTCCGGTGTCTGGACGATGGAAGATCCCAAGCTGAACGTACCGAGCCCGCTTACGGAATATATGCTGAGTTATAAGCTCGAGTAAGCGGCTCAGGCTGCGGTGTCAGGCAAACTGCGACACTCCCCATAGGCTGGCCGCCGCCAGCAGGATACCGAAGAGAGCGAGTGTATCGCTTTGCTGCCAGGCCAGCCGGCAGGAAGGCGTGCGCTCCTTGCTGGGGTCATAGCCGCGTGCCTCTATAGCGGTTGCCAACTCGTCGCCCATCCCGATGACCAGAATCAGCAGCGGCACAATCAGCAGGGCCATCTGCCGTGGAGTCCAGCGGCTGAGGCCCTTTGTCTTTCTGCCACGCGAGCTTAGCGCTAGCTGAAGCTGGGCCAGCTTGCCGAGAATCCACGGCACGAACTGTAGGGTGACCGATACCGCCAGCGACCAGTTGCGGGTGCGGATGCCCAGCTTTTTCAGCGGAGCAATGCCCCATTCCAGTCCTTCACGCAAGGGCGCGCCCGTAGTTGTCTCTGTGAACAGGAAGCCAAGGGAGATCAGCAGCAGGAAGCGGAGCACATTCAGGCCGCCCCGCACAATTCCCGCCAGACTGAAGCCGATGGGACCGAGCGTGTAGTCCGGCAATTCCCAACTAAGTGCGGACAGCAGCCAGAGGAACAGGAACATGAGGAGGAACGGGCGGAAGAAGCGGGCCGTCCTTCTCCAGGGGATGCCGGCGGAGATAATCATCCCTGTAATTAGACCTGCCGAGAGCAGCAGCGGTACAAGTGAGTTCATGCCCAGAATGACCAGCGTGCCCAGCACCATCCCCAGCCATTTAACGCGCGGGTCCAGCTTCTGCCACAATCGCCGGGCAGGGGCTGCTTCTGCATGTCCCGCTTCGGTGGAATCTGCTTCAGGAGGAACAAGCTCGTCTTGTCTGCTGCTGCTGTACCGGCCCTCCCCGGGAATCAGCAAGCCCTCCTCCGGCGGAACGGGCAGGGGACGCTTGCCCAGCTCCTCCAGCAGAGTTTCCAGGCTGCCAGGCAGGGAATCAAGCAGCCCGCGCTGCCGGAGTCTCTGTCCGATCCGCGTATAGGCGGGCGGTGTAAGGCCGGCTGAGCTGAGCGGCGAGGGATCGGCGGCCAGCGTAGCAGCCCGTCCGTTATAGCAGATGGAGCCCTGCGACATAATAATCACTTCGTCTGCCATCGGGAGGAAGCTGTCCAGATCATGCGTGCCGATGATCAGGGTCAGTCCGCTGCGGCGCAGTCCGCGCAGCATGTCCAGCAGGCTCCGGGCCGCCTTGGGATCAAGGCCCGCTGTCGGCTCGTCGAGAATTAGCAGACCGGGGCGGGCGGCGATGGCTCCGGCGATGCAGAGCCGGCGCTTCTCTCCTCCGCTGAGCAGAAAGGGGGAACGGCTGCCGAATTCTTCGTAGGGCAGCCCCACCTCGGACAGTGCGCTGCGGATCAGCTCCAGCCGCTGATGCTTTGGCACTCCGCGCTGCTCCAAACCGTACTCCATATCCTTGTGTACGCTGCTTGCGAACAGTTGTGTCTCCGGCTGCTGAAAGACCATCGCGACCGCCCCGGGAGGCATCCCGCCTCCATCGTAGGAAACTTTGCCGGCAGCCGGCTCCGCAAGTCCTGACAGCAGGCGCAGCAGCGTGGACTTGCCGCTGCCGGTAATCCCGCACAGGAGCGTCAGCGTGCCTTCGCGGATATCCAGATGAATATCCGCGAGAGCGGCGGTCTTGTCATACTGGAAGGATACGCCTTCTGCCTGAAGCCTCATAAGACGACCTCTAATTCCTGCTCGGTAAGCGGCAGACAGTGAAGCGGCCAGCCCTGCGACTGCAGCAGACGCCCAATGCGGATGACCGGAGCAGGCTCCCAGCCGAGACGCTCCGGGAGCTCATTCTGATAGAAAAGGGTGCGCGGATCGCCGTCATACTGCATTCTGCCTTCCTCCATGACAGCGATACGCGGGCTTTCCGCCAGCTCCTCCATCCGCTGGGTTACCCAGAGTACGGTGGTCCCCTGCCGCCACAAGCTTTGGGCCAAACTGAATATATCTCTCCGCCCGGCCGGGTCCAGCATAGAGGTCGCCTCGTCAAAAATAATCATTTCCGGCTCCAGCGCCAGACAGCAGGCAACCGCGAGGCGCTGGCGTTCTCCGCCTGATAGAGTCGAGACGTCCGCCTCCGCCTTGCGGGCCAGTCCCACTTGCCGGAGAACGGTCTCAATCCGGGTCAACATGCTGCTTCGGCTCAGTCCCCGGTTTTCCAGTCCAAACGCAACATCCTCAAAAGGCGTGGAGCCGACGGTCTGCGCTTCAGGATTCTGAAATACAAGCTGGATATGCCGCTTAACGGCTGTACGGTTCTCAGGGGAGCGCAGATCCAGACCGGCAGCGGACAGACTGCCCCCCGTAGGAGGGTTCAGACCGGTTAATGTACGGATCAGAGAGGATTTGCCGCAGCCGTTGGCTCCGGTAAGGGCTACCCATTCGCCCCGCCCGATAAATATTGAAATATCCCGCAATATCGGCAGCCTGCGCTGGCCGTCCCGTAAGGATAAGGTTAAATTATTGGCTCTAATCATGACATGCCTGCTTCCCGGACAAATGTAGTCAATAATTGCTACCCATTATAGCAGACATTTAAAGATTGATGTATCCGGTGCGGAATGGTATAGTGATCCTAAAAAAATGGGGGGTAATCCTGCTCATGAAAAAATGGACGACTCGCGGCCTGATCTTCAGCGCATTATTTGCCGCAGTCATGATAGCCTTAAGTTTTCTAAGAATCTCTTTGCCTTTCTCTACCGTGCCTATCACTATGCAGACACTGGCCGTCATGCTGGCCGGCTCCGTTCTCGGAGCGCGCTACGGCAGTCTGGCTGTGCTGATTGTGATTGGCCTGACGGCTGCCGGATTTCCGGTGATGGGGGGAAGCGGCGGCTTGTCGGTGCTGGTTGGACCTACCGCAGGATATATCTTCTCCTGGCCGGTGGTGGCTTATCTGATCGGCCTGTTCGCAGAGCGCATAGGGCAGAATAAATATACGTTCGTGAAGCTGCTGGCGGTGAATTTCATTTGCGGAGCACTCCTGGTGTATCCTGGCGGTGTATGGTGGCTGGCCCATTCCACGGGCATGACCTCTCTGTCCAAAGCATTGACTGCAGGCATGTGGCCTTTCATTCCGGGCGACCTCATCAAATCGGTATTATGTGCAGCCGTTGTAACTGCCGTGTGGAGGGTATATCCAATCGAGCGTATCCTGAACAGCAGCAATGGCGTCTGGGCGGATGGGGAGAATTCGGCGGCCGGGCGTTAATCAGACTAGAGTTAGGAAAGATTACTGGAGCTTCGACCAATTAATGTTTGTATAAATATTATAGAACCCGAGAGAATCGTACCGTGTAAGGTGCGGTTCTCTCGATTTTTTTCTAGGTTCCACTTCGTTTTATTCGTATCATCGAAAAGGCTCTTCTCCAAGAAAGCTTGTTACCGTAGATCAGGACGCCGGAGCTATAAATTCTTAAAGAGAGGAACGCCAGAACGAATATAGATGCAACCAACTCTGAAATTGAGAGAACAATTACCCAGGTGGGAGCCCCATACACCGCAATTCTCATAAACATTACAAAAGGTGAGAAGAATGGGACAAAGGAGACTACATGAATAATTGAATTTGGCCCCGCTTGAAAACCGTAGATTCCTAAATAGAACCCAGCCAATAATAAAAATGAAATTGGCATTGTTGCTTGCCCTAACTCCTCTGTTTTACTTACCATTGATCCTGCACTCAAGTATATTGCTGCATAAAGGAAGTAACATAATATGAAATAGGAAATAAAGAAGATAAATAGATTTCCTGGGATTTTGTGTAGATCAATGTTGAAAAATGAACGATTTTGGGGGAGAGTCAGATTTATTAGAGCTGATCCTGTTAAAATTGATAGTTGAAGGATACAGGCAACAAACAAGCCTAATATTTTTCCACACATTTGTTTAAATGGATCAACACTACAAACAATAATCTCCATGACCCTGTTGCTTTTTTCAATTGTTACCTCACTGGCAAGCATGTTACCATACATAGAGTTCATAAAGAACATTATGAAGAAAAGTCCATATGCTAAGTAGTAAATTGAATTTTGGCTTTCTGCTGAATTTATTTTTTGATTTATCGGATTCATATCAACTTGCACAGGTGCTACTAACTCTGAAAGCTGCTCTTTGGATAACCCACTATTTGTGATTAATTGATTTTGTTTTATTGTTTGTAATGCCGATTGAATTTCTGATAAGGTCGCGCTGCTTGGAGGTGACTGAAATCGATACTGGAAGCTTGAGAAGAATTGGTCCTTTTTTTCTACTAAGAAACCATCTATTTCTTTTCTGTTAACCTTCTCCTGTATGTATTTTTGATTTGCAGAATCCAAAGCAGGATAGATTTTCAAATCAATCATTGAAGAATTAATTTGTTTTTGAAGTTGCTGGGCTATGGTGCTCTGATAAATTCCAACTTTAACTGTTGGATTGGAATACAGTGAAGAATAGATATTCGGTAAGTTAACAATAAGAGTGATTAAAAGAACAAAGATAAAGGTCATTATCCAAAAGGGCTTTGAAAATAACCTTTTAAATAGAGTGAACCTTATTATGGTTAGAATATCATTCACTTGTTTGGCCCACCTTACTTATAAAAATTTCGTTTAATGTAGGGTCCATGATTTGAAACCTTTTTATTTTCGTCTGTTGTAATGCGAAATTTAATATATATTCTGAAAGCTGTTCATTACTAATTTTGATTTCATATCGCTGTCCGTTGCATTTCACTTCTGTTACTCCAGGTATTTCCGTGAAATTTTCAATATTAGAAAAAGACTCAATTACTATTCTATCCTTGGGGTAATTATTTTTAATCTCATTTAAATTACCAACCAGAACAGTGTGTGATTTATCCAAGATACATATATTCTCACACAGCTCCTCGACATGATCCATTCTATGACTGGAAAAGATAATAGTCTTACCTTCATCCTTTAAGTTGAGGATGGTTTTCTTAAGAAGTTCAGTATTTACTGGATCTAGCCCACTGAAAACTTCATCAAGAATTAATAAATCGGGATTATGTATAACGGAAGCTATGAATTGAATTTTTTGTTGGTTCCCTTTAGATAACTCTTCAAGCTTTTTTCCGTAATATTCAATGATATCGAAATGTCTTAACCATCTACAAAGTGAGATATTCGCTTCCTTGAAAGACATTCCCCGTAATTGTCCCAGATATATCATTTGTTCTCTAATCCTTTGTTTAGGGAACAAACCTCTTTCTTCTGGAAGATACCCTATTTTTTTCTTCATATCGCTGCGGTAGTTCTCACCGTTCCATAGAATGCTTCCTTGCTGAGGGTGCAAAAGTCCTAAAATAGCTCGCATAGTGCTTGTCTTACCAGCACCGTTTCCTCCAAGCAATCCAAAAATTTCTCCTTTCTGTACGGTAAACGACAGATTGTTGACGGCAACTTTTTCAGAGTATTTTATATGAACATTTGTTAATGAAATAGCTTGCATGACCGAAATCTCCTTGTGGATTTAATAAATAAAGGTTCCTTTTGGGTAAAAGGAACCTTTATTTTTGTGTTTCTAAGACTTAATAAACCGGAGTTGCGGAGAAAGCCCAATCAAAAACTTTTCCAATTACATAACCACCAATAATACCAATCCAAGGCATATACTTGCACCTCCTTTACTGAACCGATAGACCAATTAAACAATATTGGAATATAAAGAAAAATATCTAATTACTTATTTATTTGAGAGTAAAAAGATAGGTTGAGTTAAACTTTCCAAAAAACGATAACTATGTTATAACATAAGTTATGCACTTGGTAGAAAATGCTGGTAAATCTTCCGTTTTGGGATAAGACAAAGTAGCATAAGAAGATGATGCTAAAGACAGATCTGCTCATTGCCTTTGTGGTTTATTGCAGATCTGACAACGAGTATGGAAGAGGCCGCGAACCATTTTGATGTGGGTGTAGCCTTCACCATCACTCGTTTTTTCATTGTTAAGCTCCAAGTGGCAGCCAAAGCCTACAGAAAACCGATTAACACAGTATCAAGAGCAATTTGCTATGACAAACCCTGCTTGGTCAACCTTTCACTTTTGACCGTCGGTTTGTGCCAAGTGTTGGAGCACCTGTACATGTCCCGTGTGAAAAGGTGCGATAGCAGGGTTGTAAAGTGTGTTCATTGAATCCCCCATTTTTGAAAGGTATCCTCTGCAACTATGGAGTGCCTCTCATTTGTCAAGTGTTTTTAAGTGGTATAACTTAGCTCAGGAAAATATTAACATGGAGGTTAGTGAAGTGTCTGTCCAAATGCCAGCATACAATTTGAAACATACCCGACAGATTATTGTGTTGAAAGATATAAGATTTAATGTTTTAGGGAACTATATTATTAATAAAGGGAAGAAGATATTTTTAACCCAGATAGAGAATAAGCTACTCTATTTCTTTTGTAATAATTATGAAATGAGAATCTCCTCTAATGAAATAGTGGATTACTTGCAAGAGTATTCAAAAAAAGTAATTTATACAGAGCAAAATATTTATGTACATATAAATCGTCTTCGAAAGAAAATGGAAATCATTCCATCCCATCCTGAAATTTTAATTAATATAAGACCAGGGTATATGTTAGATATTATCCCTGTTGTAATAGAGGAAGAATGAGCATGCAAAAGGAGCCTATACTCAAATTAATAGATGTGAGTAAATTTTTTAACAAGCGAATGATACTAAAAAAAATTAACCTATCACTCTATAAAGGCGATTCTATCGCTGTTGTAGGTAATAACGGGGCTGGTAAAAGCACACTCTTAAATATTATTGCTGGATTATGCGGTGTAAGTGAGGGTCAAAGAACAACTAATAAAACAAATGGAAAAGAAATTTCTGTTGGATATGTTCATGATCAATTTCCAAAAACTAAATTAACTCCGATGGAATATCTTTCATATATGGGGAGAATAGCTGGAATACCAAAATTAGAGGTAAGGCGCAGAGTTGTTGATCTGTCCACAAAACTTCATATACGAGAATCCCTTGAGACAGAGATGATGTATTTTTCGAAGGGCATGATACAGAAGATCAACATTATTCAAGCTTTGATTAAAAAACCTGATATATTATTATTGGATGAACCTCTGTCAGGTTTAGATATAAGTTCACAGCTTGATTTTATCCGAATAGTCAATGAAGTAAAAAATCAAGGAGTAATTATTATCCTTACTAGCCATGAAACTTTTATAATCAATGCGATTGCAAATAGAATAATTAATCTGAATTATGGGGAGATCATTTCGGAAGAGAAGGTCATACCGTCGTTTTATACTTCGGAAGATTTTGTGGAAATACGTTATTCACATACCGATTTGAAAAACTCAGAGATGCAATATTTTTTTAATTTATATGAGGAGTTTGAAGGGAATGAGTATAGAGTAATAGTCGAAAACTCATTAAAAGATCAATTGCTGTTGGATATATTAACGAAAGGCGGATCGATTCATCAGGTGAATTCCGCAAATTTATTAGGGGAATGATGCAATGATTCAGCTAACTGAATTTTTTTTGTTTTACTATTATAAAAATAATAGATATATATTACCTATTGCTTTGTATGGGTTAAGCATTTATTTTGTGTATGGAGCCGGAAATATTCCCTTGGCAGATGGTTACAGTTTAACCAGTGTATTTTTATTTATTTTTTCTGTTTGGACGGGGTATAGTTTTATTGAGCTTGAAGAAATAACGTTACAAAAGCTGACTGTACTGCATTATAAGGGTAAGGTGAAAAGATACTATATAGCGAAGGTCGCTGCAGCGTGGCTGGTTTCGTTGATAATTATACTTTTTAATCTAAGTATACCTTTTCTGGGAACTAGCATTTTTGATCTTAAAACCTTAGTATCTGCTTTTGTAGCTCAAAATTCTATTGCTCTTTTAGGTATTGTTACAGCAATGTTTTTTAATATAAAAGTTGTTAAAGATAAATCAATTGCATTAATTGGTACATTTATAGTTATTGTTATCTCATTAGCATTTAAAAGTATTTATGATCGATTGCCGAGTAAATTGGGATGGGTCTTATTTGGTTTTCCTCCAATTTCATTTAGCTTAGATTTGATAAACAAATTCAATTTTACAAATTTGTTGGTGCCTTATATTTATTTCATTATTACTTTGATTTGTTGTTTGAAAATTATTGAAAAGAACTCTTTCTAAACCAATATTCTAAAGGAGAATTGATGATTATGATCAGAAACTTACTGATACTTATTTTTTCTTACGTTGTCTCCAGGGTTGCTTTCAGCTTTATTACAGTGGATATCTCCAGTTCCTTGTTAAAAACTATAGTTGAGACGGCTATTTTTATTGCTATATTCCTTGTTCTATATATCTTCATTAAACCCAAAAAAAAGAATACGAATGATTGACAGTTGGGTTATTTTTCAGAATTGAAGAAAAGAGGCTTCCCTATTATGCGGGATAGCCTCTTTTTCGTCCGCTTACTCCGTTTCCTCCGAATTCGGCAGCGCCCAGACGGACACGCTTCCGCCGTTGACGGTGAAAACGGCCCAGCCGTCCCCGCCAATGGTGATGGATTCGCCGCGGTTATGAGTGAAATCTGTCCACACCTCTCCCGCACGCTCTTCTCCGACGAACATCCGTTTCTCTCCATTGTCTCCGTTAGAGATTACGACCGCGCAGCCGGAGCCTCCAATCTCAGGTACGCCGCGGCGCACCCAGCCGATGGTGTTGGCGTGATCGAAATAGTCATTCTGCTCTCCGTAGGCTTTGTGATGGCGGGCATAGAGCAGGGGATTGATCGCCTCTTTTTTGCCGCCAATCGGGTCCGGGCTGCCTATGCCGTAATAATCTCCGTAGAAGACAACGGGATATCCGTCGCGCCGAAGCAGGATCAGGGCGTAAGCGCTCTGCTTGAACCAGTCGCCAACCCAGGATTCTAGCGCTTCCCGCGGCTGTGAGTCATGGTTGTCCACAAAGGTTACCGTATTGCCGGGATGGGTCTGAACCAGAGTGTCATCAAAGATATGTGTCAGATCAAAGTCTCTGCCCCCAAGCGCAGCCGCGTAGAACTTATAATGCAGCGACACATCGAACAGATCAATTTGATAGTCAACCGTATCCAGAAAATGGCGGCAGGCTTCGAGATTCGGATTCCAGAATTCACCGACCATATAAAAGTCCTCGCCGCGCTTTTTGCTCATTTCCGCCGCGAATTCCTTGATAAACTCATGATTGATATGCTTGATCGCATCAAGGCGGTAGCCGCTGCATTGCAGAGTATCCACCAGCCATTTGCCCCACTCCAGCATTTCGGTTTTGACATCCTGATGGCTGTAATCAAGGTTGGCGAACATCAGGTAATCGTAGTTTCCGAATTCATTATCCACGTTCTGATTCCAGGTCTTATTCTCTCCGATAATCCGGAATACCCCGCTGCGCCCCACTTTGGCATCGAAATCGGTGCCGTTGAAGTGGTCGTGGTTCCATTCGAAGGAGGAGTGAACACCCCCGCGCCCCGGAAAAGAAAACTTGGTCCAGCCTTCGATTTCGAACGGCTGTGAGATTTCTTTGTTACGGTCGTGCGGGTCAACCTCAACCACCTTGAAAATCTCAGTCTCATCCGCCCCCGCTTTATGATTCATAACGAGGTCAACGTACACGGCGATGCCGTGCTTCTGACACTCGGCGACAGCGTCGATAAGCTCCTGCTTCGTGCCGTATTTCGTGCGTACCGTTCCTTTTTGATCGAACTCTCCAAGATCGTACAGATCGTACACGCCATACCCTGTATCTTCGCCGGAGACGGCCTTGGTTACAGGAGGAATCCACACGGTATCAATACCGATGGCTTTCAGCTCTGCGGCCATGGCGGACAGCCGCTTCCAGTGCTCCCCGTCTGCGGCGATATGCCACTCAAAGAATTGCATCATCGTATGATTTCTCTTCATTTTTAGTTGGCCTCCTTCATATATCCTCTATATAAACTGAAACCTGATATCCGCAAACAAGGACTGCTGATTAATACATGGAAGTGTTGCAGCATGAAAAGTGCAGCATTGGCCTTATCGGGCGGCTATGGGTGCTGTTATGACCCAAAAAAGCAGCAGATATACGTTGCTGAATAAGTGGAATAATTTATGGCCGGCAGCGAATGAAAAGCACCCCGTTTCCGATTGGCCTGAGGCCTTGCGGGAACGGGGCTGTTTTGTACAAATATAGTCATACCGGCGTGTAGTGGGTGATTGACGAGCCGCTGGATATATGCACGGCATTGCGCCCATTGCGTTTGGAGGTGTAGAGCGCATGATCCGCTTCGGAGAGCAGCTCTTCGAGCGAGATGTTCTTGCGGAAGGCGTCCACGGCCCCGAAGCTTGCAGTTACATTTATTGCCCCGGAAATGGTCTGGAGCGGGCTGCGCTCAATATCCCCGCGAATGGTCTCGGAGAGCGCAGCGGCCTGCTTCAAGGGAGTCCCCGGCAGACACAGGACAAATTCCTCGCCCCCGTACCGTCCGAAAATATCCCCCTCCCGCAAATGCCGGCTGCACACATTCACAATATGCTGCAGCGCCATGTCGCCATAGTGATGCCCGTACCGGTCATTGATGTTTTTGAAAAAGTCGATGTCCAGCAAAATGATTGAGACCGGCGCCAGGTTCAATGCGGCTTCCTCCAGCAGCTCCCGGCTCAGCTCCATGAAATGCGTCCGGTTATAGATTCCTGTCAGACTGTCAACCGTGGCCAGCAGTTTCAGCTTTTCCTGGAGCAGGGTCCGCTCGGTCACATCAATCAGCATGATCATCCTTCCGGCATATTGGCCGTCCCGCTTCAGCACCGGTGAGGATCGTATCTGGTAATAGCAGGTCTCGCCGTCTTTGTTCCAGGCAAGCTCCCATTCCCCGCTGATCAGCGGGTCGGAATTCATGACATAGGCGACGGCCTCCTTGCCGCCGGGAAGGAATAGCTGTACAAGCGGTCTGCCGATGGCTGAGGAATCCAGTCCCTGCAGCATCTCCGTAGCGGCCCTGTTGTAATCAATGAGCTTATCGGAACGGTCGGTGACCAGCACCCCGTCGCGCATGCTCTCGAACAGATTTTCCCGGGCAATGGGGGCGGCGGTCAGCATGCCTCTGGAGAGGATAGCCCAAATATATAGCGTTGAAGTGATGCTCATAATCACCGGAACGGGATCTACGCCATTGGGCGTCATGTCCATCAGGTAGAGGAATGCGCCCAGGGCAGGAAGGAATTGTCCTATAAAAATAATAGTCAACTGGCGGCGGTAAGCATGCTTCATCCGGTTCCACTGCCATCCGATCAGGCACATGCCCGCAAGCATGCAGCCGAAGGTCAGACTGCCCTGAATGATATACCAAGGGCCCATGACTACATCAATCAGGGGAGTCCGGGCGCCTTCCCGAAAAAATAAGGACTTATAATACAGGTGATGATAGCCGTTGGTCCATACGAGCAGTGTTGTGATGAGGGGGATGCCATACAGCGGGATCAGCAGCTTTTTTTGAACCAAACGCTCCAGTCCTACGAAATACATAATCACAAGCAGGCTGGAAGGCGCTATATAGGGCATCCCCAGATATTCCAGCTTGATCCAGAATTCAATTTCTCCCATGGAATTGCCCGAGAGCTCCAAAGCGAAACCAAAGGCATAGATGGCCGAAGTGAGGGAGCTGAGGATAAATGCCCGCGTTCCGGCGAAATCTGTTTTTTTGTAATAGGCAAAAAGCGCCAGCAGAGCGTTCAGTACACCTGAGATACAGACAATAACAATATAATTGGAGATCATGGAGTCCATCAGGCTCGTCTCCCTGTGCGAACATAAGCTTTTGGCATGGGCGGATTGTCTCCTATGTGATGATGATTAGCTAAATAGTACCACATATCTGCGGCCCCTAGACAAAGTGACGGAAATTCGCAGACGCAATTTTACTATTTGTCTAGTGAGTGTATAGAGAGCAAAGTGTAACATGTTAGTTAATCCTACATCGATTAAGAAAATGATCATCAAATCCTTATTATGTGTTATGTTATTTAACATATAAGAAAGATTAAATTAGATTCAGGAATGAAAGGGGCGCTGGGAATGTCATTAGTAGCAACAAAAATTCCTGAAATACAGATGCAGAACGTCGAGATGCGCTATAGGGCGGAAACCGCCGATGTGCTTGCGCTGCATCAGGTAAATCTTGATATTGCCAAAGGGGAGTTCGTCTCTCTGCTCGGTCCGTCCGGCTGCGGTAAAACCACGCTGCTGAGACTGATGGCAGATTTGATCACACCAACCGGCGGCAATATAACTGTAGCCGGTAAAAGTGCCCGGGAAGCCCGTTTGGCGCAAAAGTACGGCATTGTCTTCCAGAGTCCGGTGCTGTACGACTGGCGGAAGGTGAAGCACAACATCACGCTGCCCCTGGAGCTGATGGGCGTCAAGAAATCCATCCGTGAGGATAAAGCTCTGGAGCTGCTGGACCTTGTGGGTCTCCAGGGCTTTGCCGACAAATATCCGTGGCAGCTTAGCGGAGGAATGCAGCAGCGGGTAGCCATCGCCAGAGCGCTGTCGATGGAGCCGGAAATTCTGCTCATGGATGAACCGTTCTCTGCGCTGGATGAATTCACCCGCGAGCGTCTGAATGAGGAGCTGCTGGCTGTCTGGGGCAAGGTGCAGAGCACGATTGTTTTCGTCACCCACAGCATCCCTGAGTCGATTTTTCTGTCGGATAGAGTGTTCGTGCTGTCGCCGCATCCGGGAAGGCTGTCTGCGATTGTGGATATCCCGCTGCCGCGCCCGCGTACGGCGGAAATGAGAAACAGCCCGCAGTTCTTTGAATTGATTGCCCGAATTCGCGACAGCTTCGAAGGGGTGTAGGGATGAAGGGGAACCGTGCATTTATACGTGACCGCGCGCTGCCGCTTTTGGTGTGGATTTTCGGTCTGCTGGTAGTTTGGGAGGCGCTCTCCTGGCTGCTGCTGCATGTGGTCAAAACCCCGCTGGCCCAGTCGAAGCTGCCTTATGTGCATGAGGTGGCGGCAACGCTGTGGAAGTACAGCGGGACGCTGGTGACAGAGGGGGGAGCTACCTTCGGCAATGCCGGTGTCGGCTTTCTGATCGGTGCGGCGGCGGGGGTGCTGCTGGCGGTGCTGATGAGTCTGTCAAGGACGATAGAGCAGCTCGCCTTCCCCTACGCAGTCGCCTCACAGATGATCCCGATTCTGGGCCTTGCCCCGATCATCTATGGCATTGTGCGTGACGAGCAGGTGTCGCGGATCATTATCTCCGGGTATATCACCTTTTTCCCGGTGGCACTCAACATGCTGCGCGGGCTGCGCAGTGTGGAGCTGCCGGCGGTTGAGCTTATGCACTCCTATGCCGCGAAGCCTTGGGCCGTATACTGGAAGCTGCGCTTTCCGGCGTCACTGCCCGGCTTGTTCAGCGGACTCAAGATTGCAGCACCGCTCGCCGTCACCGGAGCGATTCTCGTGGAGCTTATGGGCGCACAGCACGGCATTGGCGTTATTATGCTGCGCAATCTCTATTACGGCCCTTCCCATACGTATATGTTCTGGTCCACGGTGCTTGTCGGCGCTCTCCTGGGGATTGCCAGCTATTGGCTGATGAGCCTGGTGGAACGTCTCGCAGCGCCCTGGCAGCCTGAATTTCGTCCGAAGGGAGGCGATCGCTGATGGAGAGCAACACTGTAAGGGATACTCCATTCCTGGCTTCCTCGGAAAAAGAAACAACAACCGCTGTTCACTCTTCGGATAACAACGTAATTTCAATGAAATCGGGCAAGCGGCGGGGCCCCCGGCGGCGGTTGAGCTGGCTGAAGCCCGGCGTGATTCTGCCCTTGCTGGCCGGTGTGCTGTTCCTGCTCCTCTGGGAGTTCCAAGTGTTCCACAAGCTGCTTGATCTGAAGAAATACCAGCTCCCGCTGCCCTCGGCGATAGGGGAGGCGATGCGGGATAATTTCAGTCTGCTGCTGTCCTATACCGGCTATACCCTGACGGAGGCTGTGGCGGGGATGCTGATCGGCTCGGCCTGCGGCTTCCTGATTGCCCTGGCGGCAACCGCCTGGCCCCGTTGGGGCGGGGGGAGCTTAACGCTGGTAGCCGCGCTGAACGCTGTGCCGATTGTGGCGCTCGCCCCGATCATGAATTTGTGGTTCGGCGACGGGATCGGCTCGCGTGCGGCAATCGTTACAGCGACCACCATGGCGGCGATGGCCATCAATGCCTATAAAGGCATGGTTGCCGTCGATCCGCTGGCACTGGATCTGATGCATTCGTATGCGGCCGGCAAGCCGGCGGTGTTCCGCTATCTGCGTATCCAGAACAGTCTGCCTTATGTATTCACTGCACTCAAGATCAATGCTACCGCCAGTATGATCGGGGCGATTGTCGGGGAATTCTTTTTCTCCTCGCGGGGGCTGGGTTACCTGCTCTCCAACTCCATCAAGGTAGCCAAAATGCCGCTGGGCTGGTCCTGCATCGTGCTTGCGGCGATTGCCGGAGTAATTTTCTACCTCGCCGTCGAATGGCTGGAGAGGATATTCATCAAGTGGCACTCCTCCCAGCGGTCCTGACACCTGATCCCGTTACATCCGGTTCTGCTCAGAAGGGGAACAGAGAACCCCTCCGCAGGCCGTATGCATAGAGCACCACAATGTAACCATGCTGATCTTTTTTTCGAAATGAAACTCAAATCGGGTAGGGGGAGTTGTATTGATGAACGCGGGAAAACGTAAATTTCGTGGCGGGCTGTTGTTGGCGGTAATGATCATGGCGGTCTCTTTACTCGCAGGCTGTGGAGGCAACAGCAATAATAATGCGGCTCCAACGGCTGAAAGCGCGGCAGGGAATGCGGCCTCCGCTTCGCCGGAAGCAGCGGCAACGAAGGAACCGGCTGGAGATCCGGTAACCGTCAAGCTGCAATTGAAATGGGTGCCGCAGGCGCAATTTGCCGGTTACTTCCTGGCGAAGGACAAGGGCTATTATGCTGATGAAGGGCTGAATGTAGAGATTCTGCCCGGCGGTCCGGACATCGTGCCGGAGCAGCAGGTTGCGGGCGGTTCAGCCGACATCGGCGTGGACTGGGTGGCGAGTCTGCTGACCAGCCAGGAGCAGGAGATGCCGCTGGTGCAAATCGCGCAAATCTTCCAGAAGAGCGGACTTGTGCTGGTATCGAAGAAAGCGGCGGGAATCAATGGGCCGGCCGATCTGAAGGGGAAGAAGGTCGGCAACTGGATGGGCGGCAATGAGTTTGAGATTCTGGCCCTCTTTGATAAATACAAATTAGATTCAAATAAGGACCTGAAATTCACGAAGCAGGGCTTTACGATGGACCAATTCCTCGGCGGCGAGATCGACGCGGCTTCAGCCATGACCTACAACGAATACCAGGTTGTGCTGGAATCGGGGATTAAGGCCGAGGACCTGAATGTAATCGACATGAATGATGAAGGTGTGGCGATGCTGGAAGACAACCTCTTCGCCAACAAGGAATGGCTTGCGGACAATAAGGAAACAGCGGCGAAGTTCGTCCGCGCCTCCCTGAAGGGCTGGAAAGACGCCATCGCCGATCCTGAAGCGGCTGTGGACAGCGTCATGAAGCTGGCGGAGGAAGGCAGCACCACCCGGGAGCATCAGCTAACGATGATGACCGAGGTTGCCAAGCTGATTCAGCCGGAGGGCTTCGACGCTTCCAAGCTGGGCTACACGGATGCTGCGGCATTCCAGCAGACGGCGGATATCGCCCTCAAGTTCGGGGTTATCAAGAAGGCCTCCAAAGTGGATGAGGCTTACACGAACGAAATCGTGGAGATGGCGGCCAAATAAAGGGTTTGCGCTTAATATTCCTCATAGATGGCCGCCGGAATGGGCGGTCATCTATTGTAATCGGCTGAACGAATGGAAGTAAAAGGGGCAGGAGTGGCGGAGGGGAAGTTTGGCACTGTAGGAGCGGTAGCGACCGCCTGAGAGCTTTCCGTAGGAAAGCTGCCTGCTATAATCAGTAACTCCAAAGATAGAAAGAGGTGCAGATGATGTCTCTGCTCGTAAGGCAAACAGAGAAAGTGAAGAACTTCGTAAACGGCGTTTGGGTGGAATCCTCCTCCGGGCGGCAGGAGGAGGTGTTCAACCCGGCAACGGGGGAGGTCATTGCCTATGTACCGATCTCCAGCCGGGAGGAGCTGGATGCTGCGGTGAAGGCTGCTGCTGAAGCGTATCTCTCCTGGCGCAAGGTTGCCGTTCCGCGCCGCGCCCGCTATTTCTTCCAGTACCAGCAGCTCCTGGTGCAGCACTGGAACGAGCTGGCGGAGCTGATCACGCTGGAGAACGGCAAGAGCCTGGAGGAGGCGCGGGGTGAAGTGCAGCGCGGAATTGAATGCGTGGAATTTGCCTCCGGCATTCCCACGCTGATGATGGGCAGCCAACTGCCGGACATTGCTACCGGTGTTGAATCGGGAATGTACCGGTACCCGCTCGGGGTGACCTGCGGCATCGCCCCGTTCAACTTCCCGATGATGGTGCCCTGCTGGATGTTCCCGCTGGCAATTGCCTGCGGCAATACCTTTGTGCTGAAGCCTTCCGAGCGCACGCCGCTGCTGATGAACCGGTTAGCCGAACTTTTTGCAGAGGCGGGCTTCCCGCCGGGGGTGCTGAATGTGGTGCATGGGTCGCATGAGGTGGTGAACGGCCTGCTGGAGCACGAAGAGGTCAAGGCGGTCTCCTTCGTCGGCTCCCAGCCCGTTGCAGAATATGTCTACAAGCACGGCACCTCCTTCGGCAAGCGGGTGCAGGCGCTCGCCGGAGCCAAGAATCATTCCATTGTCCTGCCGGATGCCGACCTCGACAATGCGGTGAAGAACATCATTTCCGCCGCCTTCGGCTCTGCGGGCGAGCGCTGCATGGCTTGCTCCGTTGTGGTGGTGCAGGAGTCCATCGCCGATGAACTGGTAAGCCGCCTGTGCGAAGCTGCCGATGGCCTGAAGATCGGGGAAGGCAGGGATGAAGGCGTATTTCTTGGTCCGGTGATCCGCCAGTCGAACAAAGACCGTACCGTTGCCTACATTGAGACCGGGCTGAAGGAGAAGGCGGAGCTGGTGCGGGACGGCCGGAAGGATGCTGCGGCTTCGGGGGCGGGTTATTTTCTCGGACCGACGATCTTTGATCATGTGCAGCCCGGCATGACGATCTGGCAGGAGGAAATCTTCGCGCCGCTGCTGGCGGTCGTCCGCGTCAAGGATTTGGCCGAAGCTATCGCTGTGACGAATCAATCCCCTTTTGCCAATGGGGCCTGCATTTATACGGACAGCGCCAGGGCGATCCGGGAGTTCCGGGAAGAGATTGATGCGGGGATGCTGGGAGTCAACCTGGGCGTGCCTGCACCGATGGCGTTTTTCCCGTTCTCCGGCTACAAGAAGTCCTTCTACGGAGATCTGCATGCCAATGGCCGCGACGGAGTCGAATTCTATACCCGCAAGAAAATGGTCACCGCACGTTATTAACGATAAATGGAAGGTCGAGAGGAGAGAGTGCCATGCAAAGCCTGGGGAAAGAAAGCGAGCTGGCTATCCGGAAAGATCAGCAGTATTTATGGCATAACATCACCCCTTACAGTGAAAAGAACCCGCCAATGATTGCCGCCTCGGCGAGCGGATCATGGGTGACGGATATGGATGGAAACCGGTTTTTGGACGGCATGTCCGGCCTGTGGTGCGTAAATGTCGGGTACGGGCGGAAGGAGCTGGCGGAAGCGGCTTATCATCAACTGCTTAACCTGCCGTATTTCCCGCTGACGCAGAGCCATGTGCCGGCGATTGCTCTGGCGGAGAAGCTGAATGAGTGGCTGGGCGATGAATATGTTATTTTTTTCTCCAACAGCGGTTCAGAGGCCAACGAAGCTGCCTTCAAAATAGCCCGCCAATACCAGCAGCAGACCGGCCAGCATTACCGGCACAAATTCATTGCCCGTTACCGCGGATACCACGGCAGCTCACTGGGCGCGCTCTCGGCTACCGGCCAGGCGCAGCGGAAATATAAATATGAGCCGCTTAGCGGCGGATTCCTGCATGTGGCCCCGCCGGACAGCTACCGCAGGCCTGCGGGGACGACGGTAGAGGAGTTCAATCTCCAGTGCGCCCAGGCGATTGAAGATACGATTGTCTGGGAAGGCGTGGAGACGGTAGCGGCGGTGATCATGGAGCCGGTCATTACCGGCGGCGGAGTTATTGTGCCGCATCAGGTCTATCTGGACCGGGTGCAGGAAATATGCCGCAAGCACGGTGTATTACTGATTATTGACGAGGTAATCTGCGGCTTTGGACGTTCCGGACGTAAATTCGGCCATCATAATTACGGCGTGAAGCCGGACATTGTCACTATGGCCAAGGGCTTGACCAGTGCCTATCTGCCGCTGTCAGCCACGGCGGTGCGCAAGGAGATTTACGAAGCCTTCAAGGACAACAGCGATGACTACGGGCATTTCCGCCATGTGAACACCTTCGGCGGCAATCCGGCAGCATGTGCGCTGGCTTTGCGCAATCTGGAGCTCATGGAGCAGGAGAATCTGGTAGAGCGGGCGGAACTTCTGGGCAAAAGATTGGCCGGTGAACTCGCCGTGCTGCTGGATCATAAGCTGGTCGGTGACATCCGCAGCTTCGGGCTGATCCTGGGCATAGAGCTGGTTACGGATAAGATCACCAAGCAGCCTGCCGATGTGGCTATCGTCAAGGGCATCATTGCCGAATGCAAGGCCAAGGGGCTGATTATCGGCAAGAACGGGGATACCGTAGCGGGCTACAATAATGTGCTCACTCTCGCTCCGCCGCTGTCTTCAGCCGACGAGGATATTCAGTTCATCGTGGATACGCTCAAAGCTGTGCTGAACGGGAGCTGGGCAGAGTGAACTTCTCCGGGTAGAGGAACTGATAGGCGCGCAGGGCCACCTGAATGGAGATGCGGTTCTCCGGCAGCATGAAGTCCTCGCCCAGCAGCTCGGTGATTTTATCCAGCCGGTAATAGAGTGATTGTCTGACGATGAACAGATTCCGGGCCGCGATCTGCTTCGAGCCGTCATGGTCAAGGTAGACGCGCAGCGTCAGCAGCAGCTCGCTCCCTCTGGCTTCATCATGATCAATCAGCGGCCCAAGGTAGCTGCGGATGAAGGTCTCCAGCGTCTTGCCGTCATTCAGGCTGAGCAGCAGTTGGAAGACGCCTAGCTCCTCATAGAACAGGATGGACTTCTGATAACAAGAGTATAGAGACAGCGCTTGTACGGCCTCCTGATAACCGGCATGGGCGGCCTTCAGTCCCCGGTGGGACTTGCTGACTCCCATAACGAGCTGGAGGTCCTTCAACTTCTCGTCGGAGCGGATATGCTGCAGGGCATCCAGCGCCTGCTGCAGCCGCAGCTTGCCGGGCAGCTTGGACTGGATGTCGAGGGCGATGACGGTCAGGCGGTTGTTCCGCAGCGTAATCAGCGGCCGCAGGGAATACTTCTCGAAGATGGAGCGCAGGATGAGCGACAGATGGAAGGTGATCGACTCCCATTCATTCTCGGAGCTGTTCCATTTCACATCACGGGGGTTTTCGATTTCGATCAGGCATACACGGTAAGGCAGCTCATTGACCACGTTGAAGTCGGGACCTGCCAGCCCCTTGAGCCGGTTATCGTCCTCGATGCGCCCGCCCACCAGCTCCTCCACCCACAGATTTTCCGAGAAAAGCTTGCGTTCCTCCATATAACGCGTACGCAGCAGCTCCTGCGCAATCGACAGCGAGGCGGAATCGAGCAGCAGGCAGTCGAACTCCTGGGGCTTGTGATTGCAGACCATGAGGATATAAGCCCAGGTCTGATCGAGCGCACCCACCGGCTTCACGGCGATCGTCTTGTGGCCGTATTCGCAGATATACGGCGCCGCGTCCGGCTGTGCGCCCTCCAGCTCATCCCGGGTGGCGCTGAAGAAGCTCAGCAGCGGGGTCTGCTCCTCCGGCGGCAGGGCCGGGAAGAACAGGGGTTTTCCCTGGAGCTGCATATATACAATCTGTGTACGGGTGCTTTTGCATAACAATTGCAGCACTTTAAGCGTTCCTTGAGAGGTCAGTGTCAGACGGTGGAATTCGCGGGAGATGCTCTCCAGCTCCTGAAGCATCCGGTGATGGCGGTTGATGATGAGGGAATGCAGGTCGAGCGTGATATCAACAAAGCGTACGGTTCGGGTGAAAATGATCAGCGGGAAGTCATGGCGGTCCGCGAGGTCAATCATCTCCTGCGGGATGCTGCTGAAATAGGAACCCAGCTCGATACATAGGCAAGCTGCGTTCTTATCAATCAGATTCTGCATAAAAGATAACGAAGAGGGCAGATCGACGCTTGCGCCCATCCCCGTGGTCAGAATCATCTCTTCTCCGTGGATCAGACGCTCAAAGCTTGCGCTCTCCAGCACGTGCACCCAGCGGACCGCCCGGTCCAGGCCGCTTTTTCCGCCGATGATTTCAGATTCCGCAAACAGCGGTCTTTTGAGCGCATCGCGAATGGTAAATACAAGTTCCCAATCCATAAGCTTCCCCCTCGCTCTTACGTATGGCCTGGCTGTAAAAAATACACTTTTGAAATTAGACAATGTGTCTAATGTAACGAAAAATGGAATTGGCTATAGTTTGAGTATAAACGTGTCAGTAAAGTTAACTTTAGTGGATAGAGAGTGGAAAGAATCTTCGATTTATTGTTCATTTTACTACAATAATCCTGATAAGTAAGTAAAATATTAAGGCAATACTCGAAACAATGTTATATTATATAACATAAAATGATGTTAGAACGGAAACTACCCCACACAGAAGGAGGGATACGGATGGAGCACACTTCTCCGTTACACACGTTCACGCCCGATATGTTTCAGCGCAATTTCTCCGAGGCCGAGCCCGGCCTAACCCGCAAAGGTGCAATCGAAGAATCCAACCGTTGCCTGTATTGTTACGATGCGCCCTGCATCAAGGCGTGCCCGACCAGCATCAATATTCCTTCTTTCATTAAACGCATTGCTACCGACAATCTGAGGGGTTCGGCAACGACCATCATGGATTCCAATCCAGTGGGCGCGAGCTGCGCGCGCGTCTGCCCTACAGAGGAGCTGTGCGAAGGGGCATGTGTGCTGAATGATGCCTCCGCACCGATCCAGATCGGGCTGCTGCAGCGTTATGCCACGGATTGGGCGATTAACAGTGGTGCACAGTTGTTTAAGCCGGGCGTGCCTAATGGCAAAAGGGTCGCTGTCATCGGCGGTGGCCCGGCCGGGCTGTCTGCAGCCCGAGAACTGGCGCGTGAGGGCTTCGGCGTGGTGATCTACGAGGCGAAGTCCCTTGCCGGTGGACTGGATACACACGGAATTGTCTCCTTCCGGCTGCCGCAGACGATCTCGCTGTGGGAAGTGGAGCAGGTCGAGAAGCTGGGTGTAGAAATCCGTACCGGAGTAAAGGTCGGTGTAGACGTTTCTGTGGAAGAGCTGAAGGCCGGTTATGATGCCATCGTGCTGGCGGCCGGAATGGGTTATGTTCCGCCGCTGGGCATTGAGGGGGAGAAGCTCTCCGGGGTATACGATGCCATCGAATTGGTCGAGACGACGAAGACGGGGATTCCTCTGCTTGAGCTGATGGGCCAGCGGGTCGCGGTTATTGGGGCAGGCAATACGGCGATTGATGCCGCTACCTGCTCGGTGCGGCTGGGAGCAGCCAATGTGAAGATGGTCTACCGCCGGACACTCGCTGAGATGACGGCCTATGACTTTGAATATGAATTCGCCAAGCAGGAAGGCGTGGAGTTCAGTTGGCTGACCCTGCCGAAGCGGATTATCGGGGACGAGCTGGGCAATGTTGCCGCCCTGGAATGTGTGCAAATGAAGCTGAGCGGGGAGACCGGCAAGGATGGCCGTCTCACGCCGGTGCCTGTGGAAGGCTCCGAGTTCCTCATGCCGGTGGATGCGGTAGTGGTAGCGATCGGACAGAAACGGCGGATTGATCTGATTGAAGCGCTGGGCCTGGAGCATGAATGGGGTGTGGTGAAGATTGATGAGAAGACCGGCCGGACGTCCGATCCGCAGATTTATGCCGCCGGAGATATCGTCTTTGGCTCCGGTAAAGGAGAAGCGATGGTAGTATCCGCAGCCCAGCAGGGCAAGGATGCCGCCTATGCCATAGTGAAGCAGTTGTCGGGCCTCCAGGATAGCAGGGTTGACCCTATCCTTCTATGAGCTGTGGAATTCAGACCGGCTGTGCTTGCCGGACTTACATGACAGGGAGGGAACATTAATGGCCGATTTGAGTATTGATCTTGCAGGAATCAAGTCACCCAATCCGTTCTGGCTGGCTTCGGCGCCGCCTACCAACACAGGCTACCAGGTGCAGCGGGCTTTTGAAGCGGGCTGGGGAGGCGCGGTGTGGAAGACGCTGGGCGATCCGATTATCAACACCTCCTCCCGGTTTGCCGCTGTGCATTTCAATGGGCAGCGGGTAGCAGGCTTCAACAATATCGAGCTGATCACCGACCGTCCGCTGGAGGTCAATCTGAAGGAAATCTATGAAACAAAGAAAAGATTCCCGAATCATGCGGTAGTCGCCTCCCTGATGGTGGAGCCGAAGCAGGAGAAGTGGCATGAAATTGTTAAGCGGGTCGAAGCTGTCGGCGTAGACGGATTGGAGCTTAACTTCGGCTGTCCGCACGGAATGGCCGAGCGCGGAATGGGCGCGGCCTCCGGGCAGCAGCCCGACCTGGTTGAAGCCCAGACCTACTGGGTCAAGGAAGTGGCGACCACGCCGGTCATTGTGAAGCTGACGCCGAACATTACTGATATCACGGTTGTTGCCCGCCACGCCGTCAAAGGCGGTGCGGATGCGATCAGCCTGATCAATACGATCAACAGCCTGGCCGGGGTAGATATTCATAGCTGGAATACCATTCCGAACGTGGGCGGCCAAGGGGCGCACGGCGGGTATTGCGGACCGGCTGTGAAGCCGATTGCCCTGAGCATGGTCGCTGAATGTGCGCGCGACCGCGGCGTAGGCGTGCCAATCTCCGGGATCGGCGGAATCTCCACCTGGCAGGATGTGGTTGAATTTATGCTGATGGGCTCCACCGGCATTCAAGTCTGCACGGCGGTTATGCACCACGGCTTCCGGATTGTCGAGGAGATGATCGACGGCCTGAACAACTATCTGGATGACAAGGGACTGGCTTCGGTCACGGAGCTGATCGGCAAGTCGGTAACCAAGTACTCCAATTGGGGCGATCTGGACCTGAATTATAAAGTGGTCGCACGGATCAACGAGGACAACTGCATCAACTGCAATAAATGCCACATTGCCTGTGAAGATGCATCGCATCAGTGTATTGACATGCTGACCAATGCTGAAGGCAAGGCGATATTGCAGGTTCGTGAGGAGGACTGTGTAGGCTGTAATCTGTGCTCTATTGTCTGTCCGGCGGACGGCGCGATTGACATGGTGGCTCTGGACACCGGAGCGGCGCCTCTGACCTGGAATCAGCGTCAAAAGGTAATCAGCGCGCTAAATGGCGCTAATTCGGAAGCGGAGGTGGTGTAGAGATGAAGAAAATCATCAAAAACGGCATTATCGTTACTGCAGCGGATACTTATCCGGGAGATGTTCTCCTGGAGGATGGCGTAATTACCGGAATCGGCCTCAATCTGGAAGCGCCTGGTGCGGAGATCATCGACGCTTCCGGCTGTTATGTGTTCCCGGGGGGAATTGATCCCCATACCCATCTCGATATGCCCTTTGGCGGGACTGTAACCGCTGATGATTTCGAGACCGGAACGATTGCCGCCGCTTATGGCGGGACAACCACGGTGATCGACTTCTGCCTCACCACCAAAGGCCAGCCGCTGCAGCAGGCGGTGGATACGTGGCATAATAAGTCGCAGGATAAAGCAGTGATCGACTACAGCTTCCACCTGATGGTCTCGGAGCTGAACGACAAGGTGCTTGAAGAACTGCCGCAGATTATTGAGCATGAGGGCATTACCTCACTCAAGGTATTTATGGCCTACAAGAACACGTTCCAGGCCGATGATGGTGTGCTCTACAAGACGCTGCAAGCCGCCAAAAGGGAAGGTGCACTCGTTATGGTGCATGCCGAGAACGGAGATGTAATCGAGTATCTGGTGGAGCAGGCGTTGGCCGCGGGCAACACTGATCCGATCTACCATGCACTGACCCGTCCTCCTGAGCTGGAAGGCGAGGCTACCGGCCGGGCCGCGTATCTGACGGAGCTGACTGATTCTCAGCTCTATGTGGTGCATGTGACCTGTGCGGAAGCCGCCTGGAAGATTGCGGAAGCCCGCCGGAAAGGGCTGCGTGTCTACGGCGAGACCTGCCCGCAGTATTTGGTGCTCGATCAGACGGCGCTGGAGAAGCCGGATTTCGAGGGTGCCAAATATGTCTGGTCCCCGCCGCTGCGGGAGCAGTGGAATCAGGATGTGCTATGGGATGCGCTGTGGAGCGGTAGCTTGCAGACCATTGGCTCGGACCAGTGCTCCTTCGACTTCAAGGGTCAGAAGGACCTTGGGCGGGGCGACTTCTCGAAGATCCCGAACGGCGGACCGACCATTGAAGACCGGTTCAGCCTGCTCTACTCCGAAGGTGTACAGAAGGGCCGGATTTCACTTAATAAATTTGTCGATATCATATCAACCTCCAGCGCGAAGCTGTTTGGTCTATTTCCGCAAAAGGGCACCATTGCTGTAGGGAGCGATGCAGATATCGTGATTTTTGACCCGTCTGTAGAGCGGGTCATTTCTGCAGAAGCTCACCACATGAACGTGGATTATAATGCCTTTGAGGGCTTTGAGATTACAGGTGAGCCGGTCTCTGTGCTCAGCCGGGGCGAATTTGTGATTCGTGACAAGCAGTTCGTCGGCAAGGCCGGGGCCGGCAAATATCTGCACCGCAAGCGGTTCGAGGCGGAAGCCCCGCGTCCGTCCAAAGCGGAAATCAGCGGAGGAGTGGTCTAAATGTCTGCATTCGCCGAGTTCGATAAGGAACGGCAGGAGATTGATGCCCTGCTGCGGCAGGACTATACGATTACCGGCATCCGGGAGGGCCTGGATGGGGCCAAAGTGAAGTTCATCAGCAGTGCCTCCGGCAGAGATCCGGTGGAGCTGCTGCTGCTGACCGCAGATGCCCGTAAGCATGTGACGACATTGCTGATTGCAGCAGCCTGCCCGCCGGCGCCGGTTGAAACACATTCGTAAGCTAATATAAGGTGCACAAGGCTGTAAGCTTCGGATTGCAGCCTTTATTGCTGTTTGGATTTTTTTTGTTATGGATAAGTGTGGATGATTGTGGATAAGTGTGGGCGAATTGTGGATGGGTTGTGCATAAATTGTGCATAAAGCTGAGGTTATATAACTTTGGGTTTAAATCGTCCGAAGGACGAAGGTGTGCTTTGGGGAACGCAAATCTTCGTTCAGTGTGGATGTAGCAGCAATCTATTGCACTTCATACAGCAGAGCGAAGCGATTTTTCAACAAAAGTGAGTTCTGTTGTATTCAGTGCAGCAGATTTCTGCCGGGATGCCGTAATAGGCGGGTTTGGTCCTTCCTGAGTGTATAAAGTGCAACAGAATTGAAAATCCCCGGCGCTGCGGCCAATTCTATTGCAGAAAGTACAGCAACAGAGCTAGGCGAACCTGCATTGCGCGCTGTTCCGGCAGTTTGTTGTTCAAATATAAGACTGTCCCACTAAGGGCTGCGCAGCCGTTTCTACTTGGGTCTGTAAACATTCGAATCCGCAGCGGCCAAGCCAACTAGAGCGCTACGCCCGCTCCCGCTCCACAAATTCATGCCGCAGGATCGACATGATCATCAACGATTCGAAGGAGTCGCCGATTTTGACACATTCACGGAGTATCCCCTCCGGCCTGAAGCCGGCATTCTCATAGACATGGCGCGCTCTGCTGTTGTGCTCTCTCACATCAAGCCATAGCCGGTGGGCCTGCGTTTGGGTAAATACCCATTGCGTTAGCAGTGCCAATGTTTTTTTGCCGAATCCGCGCCCTTTGGATTGAACGACAATCCGCATGATGCAGACGGTAAGATTGGGGTCCAGAAGTCCCGTTAGAATGACATAACCCGCTGGCTCCCCTGTTTTCTCCTGGATGATCAGGTGCAGAACGTCTCTGTCCTCCAAGGCTGAAGCATGCTGTTCTCTGCTCCACTGTCCGATGAACTGGCGGTTCATTTCACTTTGCTCTGCATTCAGGACAAACTCTAAATCTTCCTCCAATGTTGTGCGTAGTTCTATATTCTCCTTATTCAGCAGCATGAAATCCCCTCGCTTGTAGTAGCTTTACAATGATAGTACAGGATGGACGCGGAACTGCAAAGCACAAACAAGCGCCGGAGCACCCGGAAAAGCTGAACGCAGGGGAGCCTGCCGTATAATATATTGCGAAATGCTACGCCAGACGGTTGGGATCATGATTCAGGGAGAAGACAGAAACCGATGGAGAGGGAATAATGGCAACGGGTTCAGGCGCGATTTCTGCTACATCAGGAGAGTAGAGGTAAAAGCTGTCGCTAACTTCAGAGGTTCTGATTCTGGTGAACTCATTGGCTAAGCAGATCGTCGAGGATGCCGCCAGCGTATGCTCCCTGACACGAAGCTTGAAGGTTACGAGCGTCTGATCGACGGCCGGTATGCTGATCTGCTTGGTGTTCGCTTCGACCTGGATGTCGATTCCGCGCAGGCTTGTATTCATATCGAGATAAATGCTTCCATCCACCGGACTCATGAAATTGTACTCGGTGATAGTATTCACTTCATTGCCGGACGTATAGGCCTCTTTCTTGTATACGGATTGCTGCAGATACTCTGAGTTGTCAAATACTGCGCTGTCATACTGAACAATGAAATTCAAGTAGCTATACCCTGGATCATTCGGGATGAAATCGCGCAAATGCACCAGCACCGTCACTTCCTCCCCGGGAGCGTAAGAGGATCTGTCTGTAGTTACCTCCACGGACATGACGGGCGGTGTATTATCTACGGAAATCTCACGGAACATGGAGAAGATAAGGGTGAGGAATCCCGAGCCTTTGAAATATTTTTTGAAGCGTGACCGTTTCTTCATCTTACAACCTCCGTATTGTATGTTAATACATTCAGGTATGTAATCTTGTTGTGTGAGACCATAGTAGCAGCTTGGTACTGATAAATCGCTGATAAACGTCGAAGAATGGGAGAAAAGATCGAACAACAGCGGAAAAATATCATTCGGGAGGCACAAAAAAACAGCCGGCAGCAGTGTGCAGGGCTGTTTTCTTTGATTTTTTTAAAATATAAGGATGTATATGTTTTACCTCATCAATCCTCCTTCTATTTCCCCAGGCGCTTATACACGTCCAGGAACCAGTCCGGCAGCTCGTCGCCCGTTTCGGCCAAATAGGCCTCCCTGAACTGAGTGAACCGGCGCTGTGCCCGCAAAGGCTTGCCGATTTCGAAGTAAATGGAGATAAGCTGCAGCGAATAGCTCTCCTCCAGCGGCTCCAGCTCGACCAGACGTACGGCATATTCCTCTGCCTCATAGTGGCGGCCTGTCTGCATCAGTCCCAGCGTAAGCTGCTCCATCAGCTTCAGGTAGAGCCGCCGGTACTTGTCCCTGGCAGGGTATACCCACAGGCTGTCCAGCGGCTGCAAAAGATCTCCTGCATACAGGGAAGAAGCCTCATGCAGCTTGCCGAGATTGCTGTTCTGCAGCGCCAGCGTTGCCGCATCCTGGAATTTTTCGATATCACTCGCGATTCCCCGGGATTCCAGCCGGTAGTTCTCCCTGTCGAAGATCAGCTCGATTTTGCTGTCCAACGCGGCCTTTTTCAGAGTTTTGCGGATCTGGTAGACGGTGGTATGCAGATACTGCTTGCCTTTCTCATAATTCCATGGTGTAAAAACATCATTCAGAATCACGCTGACGCTGCCCTGCCTGTGAATCCACAAATACGCGAACAGCTCCTCTGCCTTGTGTGTACTCCATTTCACCGCTCCATGAGGGCCGGTTAATTCATACCCGCCAAGGAACTGGAAGCGCGCCGCAGCATCGGGCTGCTCTGAATTGCCGGGCAGCGTCCGCTTGGAGAGGATTTTGGTCCAGGCTTTGTGCAGGCGGGGCGGGTCTACGGGCTTCAGCAGATAATCGACAGCGGACAGCTCAAAGGCTTCAACGGCATAATTTCTGTACGCGGTCACAAATACAATATCAGTATCCGGCGAGAACGGCAGCAGCTTCTCGGCAAAAGCCAGTCCGGACAGCTCGGGCATCTGGATATCCAGGAACAGGATGTCCGGCTTCACTTCAGCCGCCGCCTTGAAGGCCTCGCGCGGATTATCGTAGATCTGGACAGAGGAAACCCCTTCACATCTGAGCAGCAGCTCACGCATTTGCTCCAGGGCCGGCCATTCATCGTCTACAACCATAACGGAATAATTCAGAGGGCTTCACCCTTCCAAGGAATTGTAATAAGTACCTCAAGTCCGCCCTGCTCTCCCCGGCTGATCTTCAGCGGGTGTCCGAATTGCTTCAGCAGTCTGCGGTTAATGTTCTTCAGGCCGATTCCGGTTCCTTCCCCGTGAGGGGAACGGTAATCCTCCTTCATCCAGGAGGAGAGCTGCTCGTCGCTCATCCCTTTTCCATTGTCGGATACGGTAATCAGAATCAAGTCGCCTTCCTGCCGGGTAGAGAGGAGGACGGTTCCTCCACCGATTTGCTCCATCAATCCGTGCCGGACCGCATTCTCTACGATGGGCTGCACAATCAGCGGGGGAAGAGAGAATTCGGCGGCTTCGATGTTGTACTCCGCATTCAGGCGTTTGCCGAAGCGGGCTTGCTCAAGTGACAGATACGCCTCAATCAGCTCCAGCTCCTTCTCGAACGGGATGGCCGTCTCCTGATTGCTGAAATCGAAACTTCCGCGCAGAAAATGGCTCAGATCGTACAGTAGCTGCCGGGTTTGCTCATGATCGCGTGCGCTCATCCAGATAATCGTATTGATGGCGTTATAGAGAAAATGCGGTTTGATCTGTGCACGCAGCATGGCAATCTCCGAGTTGAGCCGTTCCGATACAGACCTTCTCAACTGGACAAGCGTCTTGACGCGCCCCTTCAAATCGCTCCATGCATACGGTTTATGTATAAAATCATTCGCGCCCGCGCGGAACGCCGGTTCGTTGAAATGGAGCTGCTGTCCGGCGGTGGCCATCAGGATAGGCAAATCCAGCGGACTGTGGGTATCGCGGATAATTCTGCATAGCTCCAGGCCCGACATCTCCGGCATCATGACATCAATAATGCAAAGATCAAAATCGCGGTCCGCAGACAACAGCTCCAGCGCTTCTTTGCCGCTGCGCGCACTGGAGATACTGTAGTTCTCGAGTGACAGCAGGTTGGTCAGCGCCTTCAGATTGGCATAATCATCATCGACGACAAGAATGCGCGGGGCATTGGCATCGCTGCCGGAGGGAAGCGGCTCTTGCAGCAGCTTGGGATACTTCGAGTCCTCATCCGGCAGCTCCGCAGGAGCTTTTACCGGAGTGAGCAGCAGCTCGCGCTGCTCCGGCTCAGTCTCCCCTGATGGAGCGGGCGCAACGGCTTGTCTGACCGGAATGTCGAAGGTGACGCTGCTTCCTTTTCCGGGTGTGGAGGAGATTTCAATCCTTCCCCCGTGCAGCTCCACAAGCTTGCGTGTGATGCCCAGGCCCAGGCCCAGCCCGCCGCTCTCCAGCGAATCCGCCTCGTTAACCTGCTCGTAGTCACGGAAGATACTCTCCAGCCGTTCAGCCGGTATGCCCCGGCCAGTATCGGCCACGGTAATCGACACGTAATCGCCCTGCTGCCTGGCTTCGAAGGATACGCTGCCGCGGTCTGTGAATTTCAGCGCGTTGTCCAGCAGGTTGTACAGAATTTGCATCAGCCGGTGCTCATCGGCCTCTACCAGAAATACGGCAGGCGGGATGCGGTTCTTAATGCGGATGTTGTCCTTCTTGTTCAGGAACTGGAATACCTCGATGACGATACCGGCAACGCCTTGAATATCAACGATTCCCCAGTGCAGCGTAATCCGCTGTCCTTTGATCTGCTCATAATCGAGAATATCCCTGACCAGAAAAGCAAGCCGTCTCCCGGTACCCAGGATAAGACGCATATCCTCACGCTGGGAGGGGGTAAGGCTGCCGCCGGAGCCTTCATAGAGCGAAAGTGAAATGTTGATAATGGCATTCAGCGGTGTGCGCAGCTCATTGGAGGTCTTCAGCAGGAACTCGTCCTTGTCCCTGTCCTTGCGCTCAAGCTGCTGCGAGAGCTGTTTGATCGTCTCGTAGGCGTAAGCCTGTCTTGCGGACAGAAACAGCCCTTCGGCAAGAATAAATATCGGGCCCGCTACCGGCGGTATGGCGTATAACTCCGTTCCCAGCAGCAGATTGCTGGCTATAGTCAAGGTGAACATCACGGCGGCGATTACACTGATCAGCAGATAAAACGAGCCAATTTCCTTGCGCCATGCTGCTCTGGCCATGATGTACAGGGTGTAGCAAATGGACAGAAGGCTGAAAAGCATCATGAAATTCGATGCTTTGGAATACAGGCTGACATTGCTTGCCAAAGTGAACAGAACAAAGCTCGTAGAGTAGGCGAAGGAAATCTGGCGAAAGGTCCTGGAATACAAATCAGGGAACAGGGAATAGGTATAGCTGGCTGCAAAAGAAAAGCCGATGACCCCGGAAATAAGCTGAAGCTTGCTGAACCATTCATAGGAGATGGAAGGGAAAAAATCAAACAGCAGCTTCTCACTGTGTGTCAGCACGAACAGCGCCACCGTGAAGCAGTACATCGCAAGCTGGAGCGCAGGGTGGTCCTCCTTCCGCTGCAGCCCTTGCCCGAAAAAGTAAAAGCCAATAAAGGCGAAGCCTGCCACCAGCAGGATATCATAGGTGTTGTTCCGCCGCTCGATAGCCCCTATGGCGGCGGGGGTTCCAATACGGATAGATTCAATAATGCCGCCGCTGGCATAGTTGAAATTGGACACCTGAATCAGGATTTCAGCCTGGCCGTTCTTGTTGTTAAAAGAGACCGAGTACGGACGGTTGAGCGGTTTGCTGCTGTCCGGGGAGGTGCCGGGAGTGCCGCTGCCGCCCAAGGCAACGCCATTTACCAATACCCGGCTGGCATTACGGATATTGTGTACCTTAAGCGCCAGGGCAGGCGTATCCGCCGGAAGCCTCACAACCAGCCGGTAGGTCGCGTACCCGTAGCGGTTGTACTTCTCATTTTGCAGGGGGGAGGTCCAGGGTGCAGGCACAGAAATATAAGCCGGTTGCTCCGGCATCCGGTGCAGCCCGGGTTGCGGCTCCGGCAGAGCGTTCCAATAGAACTCCCATTCCCCATCCAGGCTGAAGCTGGAGGAATCGTCGAAGCCGCATGCGGACAAATCAATCATACCTGCCTTCGGCCGGGAGCAATTGGACGCGGAACCGCTGAATAGAGGCAGCAGTGCGGCGGCACCGAGCAGGAAGAGGCACAGCAGGGCAAGAGTTCTTTTGATGAACAGTCTGTAATCCAGGGATTTCATGAAAACCTCACTTTATACTTGACAATAATTTCATCATAGCCCCGGCGGCTTCCGCTTGTCCAGTGAATGGCAGGAAAGAAGCCGCTATCCGGCGGCGGAAAGTCATGTATAATTAAGCAAAGCGCCAACGATTTCAACTGTAGATGAGGAGAGCGGAACCGGTATGTTCTTTTTAGATATTATGTCATGGCTCACTGAGGAGCGCCTGCGGCAGCTTCTTGAGCAATACCGCTCGCTTGGGCCGCTGCCCGGCCTCGGGCTGACCTTTATGAAATCCTTCGTGCCGCCGCTGCCGACCATTGCCATAGTGGGCCTAAACGGTGCGGTGTACGGGCTGTGGCTCGGGTTTCTATATTCCTGGCTAGGCCTGGTTGCCGGCTGTGTGACGACCTTCCTGATTATCCGTGCAATCGCCTCCCGCCCTTATTTGCGGAAATGGAGCCAGCGGCCGAAAGTGGCTAAAGCGATGACCTGGGTTCGCCAGAGCGGCTTCAGCTATGTTTTTCTGCTCAGCCTGTTTCCGGTGGGACCGTTCGTCGTGATCAACATGGCAGCAGGGCTTGCGCAGATGCGTCTGCGTTCTTACTTGATTGCATTGTCTGCCGGCAAAGCCATTATGGTGTTTGCAGTTTCCTATATCGGGTATGATGCCGAGCGGTTTATCCACCGTCCGGCTGAAATTATCTATGTGCTGCTGTTTATCGGATTGTCGCTGTGGGGAGTAAAAGCGATTGAGGCCCGGTTCGCCCGGGCCGCGCAGGTGCGGGAGGAGCGGCTTTCAAGCGGTGAATCCTTACAGGGCGAATAATCCGCTGACGTCCGCCTTCCCGACAGTCTCCTCGGTGATGTGGAGCCAGCCGTTGGTAGAGCGGTTATAGCGGTAATCCTGCTTCCAGACGCCGATGTGGCGCACAATGCTGCGGACAGCGGCAATCATCCGCTCCACCTCACTGTCGGTCATAATCGGGTGCAGCGAGAGGCGGACCCAGCCCGGCTTCAGGGACTGGTCCCCGGCCTCAATGGCCTGGATGAACTGCTGGGATTGCTCTTGGTCCAGCCCGAGCAAATGATGCCCATAGGGGCCTGCGCAGGAGCAGCCTCCCCGGGCCTGGATGCCGAAGCGGTCATTCAGCAGCTTCACAGCCAGGTTGTAATGAATGTCCTGTAGAGTAAAAGATACGATGCCGTGCCGCCGGGTGTGCTCACCCGCAAGCAGGGAGCAGCCCGGAATGGAGCCGAGTCCGGTCAACAGCCTCTGGCACAGCTCGTGCTCCCTTGCCATCATGAATTGGCCGTCGCCGTTCATCTGATCCTTCAGCTTGAGGCACAGTGCGGTTCGGATCGCCTGCAGGAATCCGGGCGTGCCGCTGTCCTCGCGGACCTCCACATCACCAATGTAGCGGCGTTTGCCCCAGGCATCGACCCACACGACCGTCCCGCCGCCAGGCTCATCCGGGAGCCGGCCTCTGCTCAGCTTGGTATCGAAGAGCAGCACTCCGCCTGTTCCGGGGCCGCCGAGAAATTTATGCGGGGAGAAAAAGACCGCATCCAGCTTCTCCAGCGGATCTGCGGGGTGCATGTTGATCGGTTCATAGGGGGCGTTTGCGGCGAAATCAACAAAGCAAACCCCGCCGTGCCGGTGCATGGCGGCGGCAAGCTTGTGATAGGGCGTCTGAATGCCCGTAACGTTGGAGCAGGCGGTGAACGAGCCGATCTTCCAGCGGCGGTTCCGGTAGAGGAGGAGCAGATTTTCCAGCTTCCGGAAATCAATGTTTCCATCCGCTGCCGGCGGAACGGTAACCACATCGCCGGTGCCCTCCTGCCAGGGCAGCAGGTTGGAATGGTGCTCCATATGGCTGACGAAGATTACCGGACGGTCCTCAGGGGGATATAAGTATTCCTCACGCAGCCATTCCGGCAGCTTCAGGCCCATCATCCGCTGCAGCTTGTTGACCGCGCCGGTAGTACCGTTGCCGCAGAAGAGTAAGGCATCCTCCGGCCCGGCGTTCACATGCTGCTTGATGATGCTTCGCGCCTCGTTATAGGCGAGTGTTATGGTTAGCCCCGTTGTATTGGATTCCGTATGGGGATTGCTGACATAAGGCCCGAACGTCTCCTGTATTTTGCACTCAATGGGCTCATAGAGCCGGCCGCTGGCCGTCCAATCGGCATACAGCAGCGGCTGACGGCCATACGGGGTGGAGATATAATGCCGGCTGCCAATGGTACGCTCGCGGAAAGCTGCGAAGTGCTCCTGCAGCAGGGCGGGCTTTTCTGCCAATGGGGCGCGGTTGATACTCAGCACGGGCAATCCCTCCTTGCTGAAACGGATACCTGAAAGTCATACGGAGCATCGCTGCTTCGGGAGAGTAGGCTGCAGGCTCCTGTATGGACGGTATCCGTTTCTACTTGGCCTCAGTATATGCCCGCAGCGGCAGATAGGTTAAAGCCCAGATATGGCGGTTAGATGAAGAGCTGCAAGTCGCTTTCCAGTGCATCCTTCAGATAAGCGGCGGCATCAATAATCTCCACCTTAGGCAGAAGCTCCTCCGGCTTGAAGCCCATGATCTCCACAGAGAGCTTGCAGGCATAGAACTTGATGTTTTTTTTGCGGGCCCCCTTCAGAAAATGAATCAGCTTGGGCGCTCCCTGATCCTCTATCATCTCCTCCAGCATCATCCGGCCAAGACCGCTGAAATTCATCCGTGAGAGCGGCAATTGCTCCGGTCCTTTCGGCGTGATCACATCCATCAGCTTTTCGTAGATGGTTTTGTCCTCCAGCGTCATCTTCTCGGGATCACGGACCAGAAACAATCCCCAGAAGGAGAAGAACATCGTGACCTCAACGTCAATATCCCGCGCCGCATTGGCCAGTATGAGTCCGGCCATCGCCTTGTCATATTCCCCGCTGAACATCAGCAGATTCATTCGTTTACCCATTGTAGACTCCCTCCATAGAAAACCTAGAATGCCATTAGTATGGTTATGAAGGGAAGAAGTATGCTTGCCGTCACAGAATAGCTGAAGATAAGGGGAGAGTTTGGGGTAGCCTGAGAGGGGGAGTGTATGTAAATGTATTTTGTGCAATAGATACTGCACGGAGTGTCTCTTTCAGTAAGTCTAATGTATTTCGTGCAGCAGATTTTTGCGTTTAGGCTACATTTCGGTTAGAAGCTTAATTTCTATTGTACAAAACACAACAGAACCGCTTTTCATAGACCTTGAGCAACTAATCTACTGCACAAAATACAATCAAATATATTTATAAGCTGAACTTAAGATTATCCTATTGGGGTCTGGTCCAAACTTCCCCTCCGTCACTTCTGCTCTTGTTATGTTTTCTTTAGTTCCGCTTATATAGACAACCCACCAGACGTATATCCTAAGCGTACGTTATCCGGTACAACACAGCGCCATGCGGCAGGATGCCGCAGGTCAGCTCAGCCCGGAGATTGTGTGTTTCCGTTCCGCTCCACAGCTCCTTGACCGATACCGCGCCTTCCAGGTTCAGCTCGGATAGCCGCACACGGACCTCTTGGGTCTTCTCGCCGGTATTGAACATGGCAACATAGCGGACCCCGGCATCGCCGTCGGCCGACCAGACCACCTTGTCATCCTTGCGGCTGACAAGCCGTGCTCCGCTGCTGCTGCGGTGCATGTCCAGCACGTCGCGGTTGGTCAGCAGGGCATTCGTCCATTCGTCATTGTCCCGCAATTCGCCGCCGAAGAACAAAGGTGAGCGGAAGATGCTCCACAGCGTCATCATCGTAACCTGCTCCTCCCGTGTAAAACGGGTCCAGCGGTCGGCTCCGCCGCCGTCTACCGAGCGGATGCCAATATGGCCGAGAGGCAGCATATCGCAGTCCGGCCAACTGCCGCCGCCGGTTAATCCCTGCCAGCTCTCGCAACGGTCGAACATGTCAAGAAGCAGTTCCCAGCGGTCCCAGAAGTCGTCGGTGATCCGCCACATGTTGGCATGATCGGCCAGGAAATCGGCATATGGAACCGGAGCGGGTCCGGGGGAGAGGCTCAGAATCATCGGACGCCCGCAGTGCTGGATGGCACGATGAATCAGTTCGATTTCAGGCTGGTGGGTATCATATAGTCTCGAAGCGGCGATATCGTCCACTTTTACAAAATCCACGCCCCACTCGGCATACAGCTCAAAGAGGGAATTATAATAATCCTGCGCCCCATCCTTCTCAGCATCGACGCCATACATATCCGTATTCCAGGGACAGATGGAATTGGTGTGCGCAATATCGCGGGCTGTAACCGAAGTGCCTTTAATGGGTGTTGCTGCATGTGCAGCTTGTCTGGCAATTCCCCGCATAATATGAATGCCGAATTTCAGGCCAAGGCTGTGCACATAATCGGCGAGCGGGCGGAAGCCCAATCCTCCTTCGGCGGAAGGGAATCGGTTTACCGCCGGCAGCAGCCGGGAGTATTCATCCATGACCAGCGGTACAAACGGACGGTATTGCGAGGACACAGCTCCCGGCTCGTACCACTGAATATCGACGACGATAGTATCCCAGCCGAATTCCTTTAAGTTCTGCGCCATATATTCCGCATTGCCGCGGATTTCTTCCTCGGTAACTGCAGCTCCATAGCAATCCCAACTGTTCCACCCCATAGGCGGGGTCTTGGCATATTGTAAATGGCTCATTATTGTGTCGCTCTCCTTAGCGCTTCTTGACAGAAGCTGCGAAATAAAATTGCTCTAACAGTTCCATCATAGAATACTATTAGAGCAGATTTCCACAATAAAATAGTCTATTAAATAGCACAAAATTGCTCTATATCAGATGCTGGTACAGCAACAGAGCTAAATGTGTGGATGAGGTCATTCCCTCAGGAGGTGGTGAAGAGAAGCCACAGCAACTGAGTCGGCTCTCCTTACGGACAGGAGAGGCGTTATCTCCAAGAAAACGCCACTTTTTGCGGCTTAACGGACCGAGGAGCGCTTATTGTCTCTCTAAGGAACGTTCAGGAGCGAAATATTCGATCATAAGGCCCGTGGTGTCCTTAACTAACCAAAGTCATGACTCTTACCTGAAATAAGCGCACCACAGTCCGTAACGCCGAGTCAAACGTCCAATTTAAGAAGAAACCCCGTCTGGGAATGGGTACACCTGAGGGAGGATCGCTCCACGCCTTCTGTCCTTCGGGCATCGCAGGCCCCTACTCCAAGATATAAAGCTGTGTTAGTCGAAAAAGAGCCGGCTGTAATTCAGACTGCCGCTCCCGGAACGGAAGGACCCCGGAGTCTGTCCCGTGAGCTTTTGAAATACCTTGATGAAATAGCTGCCGCTGGAATAACCCACCTGAACCGCGATGGCTTCAATGCTCCAATCGGTTGTTCTCAGCAGCTCTACCGCATGTTCTATTCTGACCCGGTTTACATATTCATTCGGGGTGACGCCGACATACTTGCTGAAGGTCCGCAGCAGGTGGAACTTGGAGAGCCCCATCTTCTCGGCGAGCTGCTCCTGGCCGATCATGGAGTTATAGTGGGCTTTGATGAATTTGACGGAATCCCGCACCGCAGCAGGCCACTCGGATTCGGTCCGTGGACTGTTCAAGGAGAGTCTGCCGAGTTCCATCATGAACTGGTACAGTAATGAGGAAGCAATATACGGGTCAGCGATTCTCCCCAAATGGGCTTCGCGGGCAATATCGCGGAGTATGCGGATCGGCGTGCTGCCGGGGTCAATGAGTGGAGCAGGTCCAAGCTTTGCTTTGATTTCTTCCCAGAGAGGAAGAAGGGGCTGTGGCCTGAAGAGCAGGAACAGGAATTCCCAGGGCACGGAGCCTCCGGGATGATAATAGCGGTGCCTGCTGGGGATTTCCGCAAGGAAAGCACGCCCGGAGCCGATCCTTAGGCTCTCTTGCCCAGTATCGAACATTCCGGCTCCGTTCATGGTGTATTGGAACAGCAGCAGCGGCCCGTCTGTGCGCTCCATGCCGTTCCAGTGATAGGAAGAATCCGTAACAAGTTCATGTCCGACCGCGAAGAGGTTAAACAGCGGCAGACGGTCCGGCTCGCTGAAGCGGAATCCGTAGACCCCGTGGCTGCTTTGGTTTGTCACAAAATCCCTCCATACTAAGTGGTTAAGTGAGTTTCTTTTTGCTCATTGTACATAGAATTCATTCGAAAGAACAACAAATTTTGCGAGAAAGGCGTACTGATAGGAAGATATAATCAAATAAGCCCCCATCCGGGAGCTTATTTGTGCTGCGGCGCAGTACCACAAGGCTGCGCAGCTATTCTTCAGGGGCTGATTCTTGTTCCGCAAACCCTGGAGCTTCAGACCGGCGCGGGTCTGAAGCACTTCTTACGATTTAAGCTTGCGGATCTCCTCCGCTGGAAGCGGAGGGAAGAAGAAGAATCCTTGAATATGATGGCAGTTATGCTTGATTAGAAATTCGAGCTGCTCCTCAGTCTCCACGCCCTCGGCAATCAGCTCATAACCAAGCTGTGAAGCGACAAAAACGATGGATTTAATGATGGTCTCATCAATGGAGCTGACACCAATGCCGGTGATGAAGGTCCGGTCGATTTTGATTTTGTTGACGGGAAAATGCTTCAGATAATTCAGTGAAGAATATTTGGTGCCGAAATCGTCGATGGAGACAACAATGCCGTGGTCGCGCATCTGCTGAAGCACCGGGTAATGCTCTTCCAGAAGGGCGGTGCTCTCCGTAATCTCGAATTCCAGCACATTTGTCTCCAGCCCGTAATGATCAAGGACCGCGAGCAGGTTCTCTATAAGGTTGCGGTTATAGAACCAGCTATTGGAGATATTGATGGATGTGCGCAGCAGCGGCATTCCGGCGGACCTCCACTCGCAGAGCTGACGGCAGACCTCGCGGAGCACCCAGTCCGTAAGCTGAATCATCAGCCCGGCCTCCTCCACGGCAGCGATGAACGCTCCCGGTCCGATAAGGCCCTTCTCCGGGTGGTTCCAGCGGATCAGCGCCTCCATGCCGGTCATTTTACCGGTAACCGCATTGATCTGCGGCTGATAATGGAGCACGAACTCCTCGCGCTCCAGCGCCGAGTGCAAATATTTGGCGACCATCGTTTTCTGCTCCAGCTTCTCGCGCAGATCCCAATCGAAGATGAAATAATTGGCCTCCTCCAGCGATTTGGCCTGATACATCGACATGTCGGCAAATTTCAGCAGATCATCCTTGTTCCGCGAATGCTCCGGGTACAAGGAGACGCCGATACTGGTCGATAGACTGAGATGTGCGCCGGAGATCAGCAGGGTCTCCGAGATCAGTCCGCCGATATGTTCAGCAATAGCGGCAATGTTCTCCCGGGGCAGGTCCGAGAAGAGCATGACGAACTCGTCGCCTCCGGTACGCGCGAACAGCTTGTAAGGCAATTCTCCGTTTTTCAGCCGGTTCGCCAGCGTCCTGATCACCTGGTCACCTGTAGAGTGGCCTAATGTGTCGTTGATTTCCTTAAACCGGTTCAAGTCAAAGAAAAACAAGGTATAGGTCTGTGTCTCATCTGCCGCCTGCAGCAAACGCTCGAATTCATCCAGAAAATACAGCCGGTTCGGAATTTCGGTCAGGCTGTCGAAATGCGCCAGCTTCTCATACAGCCGTTTGGACACACGAAGATCGCGGGTCCGAATGCTGACCACACGCTCCAGCTCGCGGTTGAACCGGCTCTGCTGCCAATAGATATACAGTATGAAAGCAATAACGAGCAGGAAGGCAATGTCGATCCAAAGCACGCTGCGGATAATCTCCCATTTCTTATGGAAAGGCATAGAGACACCCATCAGCCATTGCTGATTATAGATCTTAATAGGAACCGTAATCTGTTGCGCGGCTTTATTGAAGGGATTTCCAAATAAAAAGGTGTGATCCTCAGCCGTTACATATAGATTGGACCCCTTAAGCGGGAGCTGATCCAGAATACTGTCAATCTTCAGGGTGACAGAGACAATACCGGCAAATGAGTTGCCGTTAAAAATAGCTTGTCTGATTACCATGCCGTAGTCGCCCTGGGCCAGTGTCCGGGGACCGTCTACCGTAATACTGCGGGAGCGGATCGTTTCTTGAACCATGCCGGGTGAGGACAGGGCGGGGTCCAGCAGGAGGCTTTTTCCCAGAATCGCTGTATTGCCCGTTAGAGGATAAAGATAGTGGATGAGGCCATCCGGAGCGATCATGATATTCATAACATTGCTTGAGTTGTTGTTGTATGCGGTGACTAAGTATTGATTAATAATTTTTGGATCGGCCTTAAAGCCGACCGTTTGTATAAAGGAGCTGACGCCTTTGACAATCGAGGCTCTTTCTTCAATGTTCGATGTAAGCATGACTGCTTGCGAGGACAAGTCGGCTTTTTCAGCCCGGTATTCGCGGTCAATGGATAGAGAGTAATAGTAGAACAATGAGAGCTGAAGTACGACTAAGAAGCCGAGGATGATCGTTAAAGGCTTTTTATTAAGGAAAGCCATAGAGTGCCTCCGATACCCGAGAAAATTCAACTTGCAATATTGCCGTTCATTTAAAAACAGTTCCCCGCACCGCAGAGGGATGTCGATATATGTCGTAGGTGTTTATATAGCATGTCATTTTTATCGCCTTTGCGCAAGGGGGAAGGTTACAGTTGACCTATAAAAAACCAAAACGGGCAAACACCCTCCGCCTTAAACGGCAGCTTGTATTTACCCGTTGTACAGTCATATCATGATGAGGTTTTTATTAGCAGGCAATACTATTTTTTGAAGATACCGAGCGGAGCTCCTGTTGGCAGGAATGTGCGTCCGAAATGAGCGTTCAGTACGGATGCGCCGCAGCCATACAACGAAACAACACCGATAGCCAGCTCTGCACAGGCGGCCAGCTTGTGGAAGAATTCAGCAGCGATTCCGAAGGAATCCATGGTCAGGCCGAGGAACAGGAAGTCAATTAATACAAAGATGATGAGCAGCACTCTGTTCGCTTCAACTGCACCAAGCGTCATGAAGAGCGTAAACACCAGGTATCCGAGAAATACAAACCCAAGCTGCTTGGGATCTACGCTCTCAGCCAGAACCGTGCCGAATACGCCAAGCTTGATCAGCCAGCTTGCGGCCATTCCGAACCAGAAGAAGGCGTAAGCGCCAAAAGCGGTCATACCAAAGGTGTTGTTGTGCTTGGCATCCTGAATGGATGCGAATAGCTGGGCGAAGGCTCCGAGGAAGATAGCCCAGGGGATGGCGTAGCTGAGACCAGTCGTAATCTCGAGCTTTTGTGAAGAAGCGACCAGGGTGACGATAGCCAGTCCGAACAGGCCGATGGCGCTAGGGTCGGCGGTGATGATTTTGACGGACTGGGTGTTTGGCGATTGCGCTGACATGGGAATAAAAAGCCTCCAATTTTTTCAAAAATGTTCGCATAGTATAACAGCACCCGTTCCCGGGTGCTGTTATCAGCCTGCCTATCATATCATATCGCCAGAAGCTTGCCTACAAAGGAAATGCTCATTTTTTGCTCCAAAACAGATTTTCCCGCAATAAAAATCTGGGAATCTCCCGGGCCGCAATCGGCTTGCTGATATAGTAGCCCTGCAGTTCATCGCTGCCCAGGCGGCGAAGCTTGTCGAACTGCTCCTGCAGCTCGATGCCTTCGGACACGACGCGCAGGCCCAGCTTGTGGCTCAGCTCAATGATGGTTCTGACAAGCACATCGCCCTGCGGATCAGCGGTCATCTCGGCAACAAAGGAGCGGTCGATCTTGATTACATCGACAGGGAAGCGGCGCAGATAACTTAAGGATGAGAAGCCGGTGCCGAAGTCATCGAGGGAGATGCGGAATCCGTGCGCTCTAAGCTGCTGGACCGAATGGAACACTTCATCCCCGGAGATCAGCACACTCTCGGTAATCTCAAGCTCCAGGCTGGAGGGCGGCAGCCCGTATTCACGCAGCAGCTCCAGCAGCAGTTCCAGCAGTCCGGGCTGCATGAGCTGCAGTGCGGAAATATTGACTGCGGCGGTGAGGATCAGGCCGTCTTCCCGGAAGCGGCGCACATCAGCGCATACCTGCCGCAGCACCCACCCGCCGATCCCGACAATGGAGCCGCTGGTCTCTGCGAGGGGGATGAACTCTTCGGGAGAGACCGGCCCGTGAACCGGGCTGTTCCAGCGCAGCAGAGCCTCCACCTTATGCACCTGTAAATCGTCTGTGCGGACAATCGGCTGGTAATGGACCTCGAACTCATTATTGACAGCCGCAGACAGTAATTGCTGGGACAGGATCTTTTTGCGTCTAACGCTGTTCTCCAAATCCTCTGAGTATTGAAAAATATTGTTGCGGCCCGTCTCTTTGACATGGAACATCGCCAGATCAGCCTGCTTGACCAGATAGTCGGCATCTTCTCCGTTCTGGGGATAAATGCTGATTCCGATGCTGGCCGTATTATAGAGCAGATGCCCCTGGATATGGTGCGGCATCGAGAGAGCTTCCTGAATCCTCGACAACTGGGCGGTGATGGCAGAGGAATCGGGGATGTCGGCGAGCAGGATGGTGAACTCATCTCCGCCAAGGCGGGATACGACATCATATTTGCCGACGGCCTTCGATATCCGCAAGGCGGTCTCTTTGAGCATGGCGTCTCCAAAATCATGGCCGAGCGTATCGTTGACGGTCTTGAAATGGTCCAGGTCAATAAATACGAGAGCAATTTGCCTGCTGGTGCCCTTCACTGCGGCAATTGCCGCGTTAAGTTTGGCGAAGAAGAGCGAACGGTTGGGGAGCTGGGTTAACGGATCAAGCATAGATTGCAACTGAAGCTCCTCTTGCGCCTGCTCCAGAGAATGAATCATCCGGTTGAATTCACGCTCCACATCACTGAATTCATCCCGCCCGGTGCTGCTGATACGAATGGATAAATCCTTGCTGTTGCCGATGGCGCGGATATTTCTGATCAATGAATACATCCGGCCCAGAATGAAGCGGTTGGCGAAGATCACGCTGATTACGATGAGCAGTATAGTCATGATTAAGAAAAGCAGCCGGAAGCTGTAAAGCGACTCTTTCCCGTTCTCATATATTTGGCGCGGCTGGCTGAGCGTAATGACTACTCCCGGGTTGCCGAACAGATCGTTCACGACGGTATGAATCGACATCGACTTGCTGGAGGACGGACTCATCCAGACAGACTCTCCCTGGCTTTGTGCAAGCATTCCTGAGGTAACTCTGGCAATCTGAATGCCGGAGGAGGCAGCATTCCAGATATGGTTAACCTCCTCCTGCCGGAGCATTCTTCCGGCAATGGCGGTGCCGGCCACCGGCATGTCTTTGTTGTTGTTGCTTATAGGGTCAAGAGTGATCAGCATCGGGCCCTTATCCAGAATCACAATGCCGGACCTGCTGTCCTCTGCATCTGATAAAGCAGGCAGCCGGCTGTTCATCAATTTGAACAGTGTACGAAGCTCGGTTGTCAGCGGAGACACCCTGCGGAGCTTCGAATCGTATGTGCCGCCGTAAAGAGGAATCCCTGATTTATCGAGCAGAGCTATCACATCGAAGTGGTTGATTTCGTAGGTTGTCGGGGTAAAATTGCTGCGGATAAAAGCTTCCTCCGAGGCAGTCGCTGCTGTATTCAAGCTTTTGAATTCCATGAACCGGTAGGTTTCGTCCCGAAGTGAATAATTCAGCAGTCCGGCCTTCATAGTCAGCAGCTCATTCTGATAGGAAGATACCGCATCCTTCAGCTTGTTCTGCAGATCGGCCTCGTCCAGCTTCTCAAAACGGTTCAGCATGATGAGGTGCAGGAGCAGGTAGGTAGTTCCTATGCCAAGCATGCTAGCGACACTAATGAAGATCATTATTTTTTTGCGCAGCTTCATGATGCTCCCCTTTATTGTAATTCGACTTTATAGGAAATAAGTACCACAATGAACAGTGTACCATGAATAGGGAATATTTTGCAGCGCATTTCTGCCTAAAGTGTCGAAATTTGATGTATAATAATCGACAATGATGAATTTTGCAGTAATATTTGATAGAGTTGCCGTAGTATAGACGTGTTAACTTGACAGATAGGATGATTTGACGTGAATGTAAAAAGTTTTTTAAGGCTGGTTGAGTTGCCGACGAAGGTGGCGAGCATGCTGCCTTTTCTTCTGGGGACATTGTATGCCCTGTACCGGTTCGAGGATTTCAACGTCCTGCGGTTTGTGCTGATGCTCGTGTCCTTGCTGAGCTTTGACATGGCAACAACGGCAATCAACAACTATTACGATTTCAAAAAAGCGGCCAAAACCCAAGGCTACGGCTATGAAACGCATAATGCTATCGTTCATTACAAGCTCAAAGAGCGCACGGTGGTTGCAACGATTGTACTCTTGCTGGTGCTCGCAGTGGGGGGCGGGATAGCCCTTGTTGCTGAGACGGGTCTGCTTGTGTTCCTACTGGGCGGCTTGTCCTTCCTGATTGGCATCCTTTATTCGTTCGGACCCATTCCTATTTCGCGGATGCCGCTTGGCGAGCTGTTCTCCGGGCTGTTCATGGGTTTTGTCATTATTTTCATCTCGGCCTATATTCATTCGGATCATAGTGTGGTGACGCTGCTGCTGTCAGAGGGCTGGATTAGTCTGCATGTGAACATGCGGGAGGTGCTGTATCTCTTCTGGTTCTCGGTGCCGTCCATTCTCGGGATTGCCGGAATTATGCTGGCCAACAATATCTGCGACATTGAGGACGATATGGAGAACCGCCGGTACACGCTGCCTGTGTATATTGGACGGGGGAATGCTCTGCTGCTGTTCAAGCTGCTCTATTATGTCTCTTTTGCCGATCTTGCCGTCCTGCTGCTGCTGGGCGTGAATCCTGTTCTGGTGGCCCTGCTGCTGCTGACGCTGATCCCCCTGCGCCGCAACATTGCGCGCTTCTACGAGAAGCAGGAGAAGGCGGCAACGTTTATCCTGTCCGTCAAAAATTTTGTGCTGATGAGCGCCGCCCGGATTGGCGTGCTTGGTGCGGCAGTTCTATTGAATGCGCTGCTGTAACGCTTGCACACTGATAGAGATATGCCGGGTTCTATGATATTGTTTCACTAGATGCAGGCAGGAAAGTCTATGACAAGGGAGGGTATACTCTTATGGCGCGACAGCTTCGCTGGGGAATTATGGGATGTGCGCAGATTGCAACAGGCTCGGTTATGCCGGCCATTCAGGAATCGGAGACCGGGATCATCGGGGCAGTAGCCAGCCGGGGGCTGGACAAGAGCAGCGCTGTTGCCCGGGAATTCGGCGTAGAGAAGGCTTACGGCAGCTATGAGGAGCTGCTCGCAGACCCGGATATTGACGCGGTGTATATTCCGCTTCCGAATCATCTGCACCGGGAGTGGGTGCTCCGCGCGGCGGAAGCAGGCAAGCATGTGCTATGCGAGAAACCGATTGCCCTAAGCAGTCATGAGGCTGCAGAGATGGCGGAAGCCTGCCGGAAGGCGGGCGTTCATCTGGCCGAGGCTTATATGTACCGGCATCATCCGCGGATTGCCGAGCTGCGGGAGATCATTAAGAGGGGCGATATCGGCGATCTGCGCTCCATTCGCGGAACGTTTACCTACAATGATGCCGAAGACACCTCCAACATCCGCTTCAAGTCGGCGTGGGGCGGAGGGGCTCTGTTCGATGTCGGCTGCTACCCGCTCAGCGCGGCGCGGCTGTTGTTCGGGGCAGAGCCGGAAGCGGCAACCGTGCAGGCGATTTTCTCCCCGGAGCATGATCATGTGGATATGATGGCCTCCGGCCTGGTCGAATTCCCCGGCGGCGTCAGCCTGATCTTCGACTGCGGCATGTGGGCCTACAACCGCCAACTGCTGGAGGTGCTTGGCACTGAAGGCCGGATCGAGATTCCGATGCCGTTCAATGCCAGATTCGAGGATGCCGCCTTTTACGTGCATACCGGCGGGCAGGTGAAGCGTGTGGAAGCAACTGGAGCTAATCCGTATGTCCGGCAGGCCGATGATTTTGCCGCCGCCGTCTTCGGAGCGGAGCCGGTAGCTGCCGCAGAGGACCCTGTACTGAACATGAAGCTGATTGAGGCCTGCCTTAAGTCCGCGCGTCAGCGGGAGAGAATCAGTCTGAAGCGGGAATAGCACTCTATTCTATACGAATACAGGATTCTACATTTAGCGGCCTTTGGGCTGCTTTTTTTATGATTTCGGGGTGCTGAATCGGGCAATCTTGTAGCAATTCCTAATAGGTGAACGATGTAAAATTTGTTAGAATAGGAATTGAATTAAAGTGTATATGTTTGGAAGTACATAACGGAGTCTGAAAGGAGATTTGGTAATGGGCCTTGCAGAAGAGCCGGTCATTTCAATTTCCGGTTTATGGATGAATTACAGCGACCGGATGGTGCTGCGGGGGATTGACCTCGAAGTACACAGAGGACAGATTATCGGCTACATCGGTCCCAATGGCGCAGGCAAGAGCACTACGGTGAAGATTATGCTGGGGCTGGTGGAGGGCTATACCGGCACGGTAAGGATTTTTGGCAGAGATATTGCCGACGGGGATACCGCTTACAAGCGAAGAATCGGGTATGTGCCCGAAATTGCCGAGCTGTATGACAGCCTGACCGCGAGAGAGTATCTGACGTTTATTGGCGAGCTGTACGGCATGAAGCGCAGTGAAGCCGATATCAAGGCCGAGAAGCTGATGACGCTGCTGAATCTCGACAAAGCCTACGATATGCGTATCGCCTCCTATTCCAAAGGGATGAAGCAAAAGGTGCTCCTGATCTCCAGCATGCTGCATGATCCCGATATTCTGTTCCTGGATGAGCCGCTTAGCGGACTCGATGCCAACAGTGTCATGGTGGTGAAGGAAATATTCGCCTCCCTTGCTGCGAAGGGCAAAACGATCTTTTATTCCTCGCATATCATGGATGTCGTAGAGAAGATCAGCAGCCGGATCATTCTGCTCAGCGGCGGGGATATTGTGGCGGACGGAAGCTTTGCGCAGCTTCAGGAGAGAAGCCGGGAAGGGTCGCTGGAGGAGATATTTAATCAGTTGACCGGATTCGATAAATACCGGGATATTGCCGGCGAGTTTGTTGCGGTTATTGGAGAAGGTGCTCCGCATGAATGATTTTTACATACTGAAGCTGCTTGACCGGCTGAAGGGCGGGTTCAGGAGAGCCCACGTGGACTATGAGATGCTGCGCAGCATTCTTCAGGTCAAGCTGACGATGGACGGAAGGCGGACACCGACAGTGCTCTCCGGCGGTGCACAGAAAAAAAATCAGGGAACCGAAGGCTCGCCGCTGCGGATACAGTGGATCTATTTATTGCTCGGGTTCATGCTGATCCTGTTCATCGTGCCTGATGGCAATTATATGCTGATGATGAGCATGGTGTTTGCGATCTCGATGTTTATAATCGCGACCACCCTGATTTCCGATTTCTCGTCGGTCATGCTCGATTTGCGGGACAAGAATATCCTGTTCTCCAAGCCGGTTGACCGCCGGACGCTGAACATGGCCAAGATCATCCATATTCTCATTTATCTGCTCACCTTAACACTGACCTTTATGGGGCCCTCGCTGGTGGTTTCTTTGTTTATGCAAGGGGGGGTGTTCTTTCTGATTTATGCGGCGGGAGTCCTGCTTATGGACTGTTTCATACTGGTAGTTACTGCGCTGCTCTATCTGTTGATCTTAAGGATTTTTGACGGGGAAAAGCTTAAGGATCTCATCAACTATATTCAAATTATTCTATCGGTTGGAACTGTAGTAGGCTATCAACTGGTTCCGCGCCTCTTCGATAGTACTGATATGGCGGGTACATTCCAGCCCGCCTGGTGGCAATACCTCGTAGCGCCTGTCTGGTTCGCCGCTCCGTTTGAGGTGCTGATGGGCGGAAGCAGGGGAACGGAGCTGATCGTGCTTGCGGTGCTGGCCCTTGCAGTCCCGGTGGTGCTGCTGCTTGCTTATATTAAGCTGATGCCGGTGTTCGAACGGAATCTGCAGAAGCTGTCAGAGCAAGGGGCTGGCGGCAAAGACAGCGGCCGTGTGGCGGGCCGGTTGTCAGAGCTTTTTTGCCGGAACAAGATCGAGGCCATGTTCTTCCGGTTCACCTGGTCGATGATGAGGAATGAACGTGATTTCAAGCTGAAGGTATACCCGACGATTGGCTTATCCTTAGTGCTGCCGTTCATCTTTATATTCAACCAGGTATGGAGCGGGGATCTGGCATCGCTGAAGGACTCCAGAGCTTATCTGTTCATTTATTTCAGCGGTCTGCTGCTGATGACCGTAGTGCAAATGCTGCGTTACTCTGCAAGCTACAAAGGGGCATGGATTTACAGAACCATCCCGCTGCCCGAAACGGCTCCGGTGTACCGTGGAATGCTCAAGGCTGGGGTGCTGCGGCTCCTGCTCCCGCTGTTTGCCCTGGAAGCGGCTATATTCATCTGGCTCTTCGGTATGCGCATACTGCCCGATCTGGCTGCTGTACTGCTGGTATTGCTGCTGTATACGGTGATATGCTTCCGTGTGCTGCCGCAAGCGTTGCCTTTCTCGGAGAAATATGAGGCCGCGAAGCAAAAGGATTTTCAGGGAAGCGCCTTTGCTCTGTTGTTCATCCTGATCGGACTGGGCGGGCTGCATTTTGCAATCACCCTGTTACCTTCCGGAGTTTACATCTATCTGGTAATTCTGGTAGCTGCAAATTGGTGGATTTGGCGTAGAAGCTTCCCCGGCAGCGCTTCTCGATCCGGACAAATTCCAACCCTTCGCGCCTGAAGCCGACATGCAAATATGGACATTTTTTGCCGGCCTCAAAAAAGGGGTTCCAGTTCCAGTATTTACTTAGACAGCCTGCTAAATACAAGGTAGAATACACCTACAGTTAACTTTCAGGGATGGCCTATATTATCTTTATGCACTCTTCCATTTATCTGATATTCGTATATTGATAGTTACTTGAGAAACATACAGCAGCGACTATGATAATTTAACCGGTGAAGAGGTCGACTATGGATCAAATGGGAATCCACTATAATTTCTGGATTGTTTTACTATCTTTTATACTCTCGGCGGCCGCAGCTTTTTCGGCACTGAGTCTGATTTCACAAATCTCCCATTCCACAGGCAGAGCCAGACTCATATGGCTGCTGTCCGGCGCCTGTGTGCTTGGCAGCGGGATATGGGCGATCCATTTCGTGGGAATCATGGCGCTGCATCTGCCCTTCAAGGTCAGCTATGACCTGGGCCGGGCTGTGTCGTCGCTGCTGCTCATTATGCTTGCCTGCTACTTGTCGCTGTGGATCGCTGCTGTTCTCCGTCAAAGGCCGGGGCTTGTAGCCAGCGGGCTTATTCTCGGCAGCGGCATTGCTGCCATGCATTATGTTGGAATGTCCTCTATGAAGATGGAAGCGAAGATCCATTATGAGTCGACAACCCAGGTGCTGTCTATTATAGTTGCTTTTTCAGCCTCATATGTTGGGGTGCTTCTGCTCCGCAAGTTCAAGGATTATACCGGCTTCAGCCGCTGGAAGCTGTATTCCGCGGTGTTCATCGGGCTCGCGGTCACCGGGATGCATTATATCAGTCTGAGAACAAGCCATATAGCTTACGATAGTTGGTCCGCTGCGAAGCCCTTTCAGGTAGATACGGATGTTATTTTGCTGACAGGGGTTTCACTTGTAACGCTGCTAATGCTCGCAGTGTCCGGCGGCGCGGTCTTCCTGGACCGGCATATGCTGGAGCGGATGGCTTACAATGATCCGCTCACGGAACTGCCGAACCGGCATGGGCTTGAACGGTATTTCAAGGAAGAATTCTTCGGCAGCAGCTCGGGTGCGGTGTTTTTTGTCGATCTGGACCGCTTTAAGTCGATCAACGACACGCTGGGTCATGACATCGGGGATATGCTGCTGCAGGAGGTTGCCGAACGCTTGAGATGCTGCATCGGCACGAAAGGGAAGGTATTCCGGCTGGGCGGCGATGAATTTCTAATTGCGCTGCCTGAGAGTACCGTGGAGGAAGCCCAGGAAGCGGCGCAGCATATTTTGCAGGAAGTGAAGAAGCCTTACAACATTGTAGGCAACGAGCTGTATATTACGGCAAGCGTCGGAATCAGCATGAATCCGCTGCATGGGACAGACCGCTCTGCGCTGATGAGGGCGGCCGACACTGCACTCTACACCTCCAAGGATTCCGGCAAGAATAAATTCAGCATCTTCGATCAGGAAATGAACCGCCACCAGCTTCGTCGGATGTCGCTGGAGAAGGATTTGCGCAAAGCGCTGGCCCGTTCGGAATTCATGGTTGTCTACCAGCCCAAATGGGATTCGCTGATGAATGTGACGGTTGGACTTGAAGCACTGCTGCGCTGGAGACACCCGGAGCACGGAATTATTTCACCGGCTGAATTCATCCCCATCGCCGAGGAGACCGGACTGATCGTACCCATTACCTATTGGATGCTGCATGATGTATGCGGACAGAATATGCTCTGGCATAAGGCAAAGGTGGCGAGTGTTGCCGTCTCCATCAACATGTCAGCCCGAATGTTCGATGGCGGCAGTCTCTGTGATGTGGTTGAGGAGGCGCTCGTACGCTCGGGTCTGGAGCCGCATTTCCTCGAACTGGAGATTACAGAGTCCATTGCGATGAATAATATGGAAGAGACGGTAGCCCAGCTCTCCAAGCTGCGGAATCTTGGGGTCCGGGTGTCGCTGGATGACTTCGGAACCGGGTTCTCTTCACTCGGCAATCTGGATGAAATTCCGGTGAATACGCTGAAGATTGACCAGGTGTTCATCCGCAAGAGTAAGATGCACTCCAAAAAAGCGATTATCAGCAATATCATCGCCATTGCCAGCAATCTCAACATGGAGGTTGTCGCCGAAGGCGTGGAAACAACGGAACAGATTGAGCTGCTGCAATCGCTGGGCTGCCGGGTAATGCAGGGCTTTTATTACGGCAGGCCGATGCCTGTCAGCGAGCTGGGGCAATGGTTCAGCGAGAATACAGCGTAATTGGATACATAAATATAAATTCAAAACGGCTATGCTGTCCGGTTAAGGACAGCGTAGCCTTTTTTACGTCTTGGGCTAAGGACTCTGCCTGAGTTCGAAGGAAGCAAATGGAGTGTTGGTTCATTGGCAATTCAATTTCCTTTATAATTAAAAGAAGGGAATTTAAGGGTTTGTATAGAATGTATTGAACTTGACATAAAAAGGAATTCAATACTCAGATCAGGGGGGATCTATTTGATCAAGCGTTCATTTTATTATCTGTGGGGGTCTCAGACGATCTCGAATATCGCAGATATCATCTACATTTTGAGTATAACGGTGCTGGTGTTCAGTTCAACTAATTCTCTAATGCAGACCACTTTAATTCCGTTGTTCCGTTTGTCTGCCCAAGTGGTTAGCGGGCTGGTTGCACCTATCATTCTCAGCCGGTTCAGGCTCACGCGGATTTTGCTGTTCTCCCAGCTTGGGCAGTTTGTCATTTTTACACTGCTGCTGCTTTACTTGTGGACCACGCCTGGGCGAGGGGCGTTTCCTCTTATTTTTATAATGGTGTTTGGCATGTCATTTCTGGATGGGTGGACTAACCCGGCACGAAATGCGCTTGTTCCCCGCTTGGCAACCGGCGAGGGGCTCATGCGTGCGAATGGTTTGGTGGCAGTTAGTGATCAAGTCGTTAGATGTGCAGGATGGGCACTCAGCGGGATTATTGTAGCCTGGATCGGTTCACTGAATACGCTATTGATTGCATCCTGTTGTTACATTGTGGCGGCGATTGTCACTTCATTCATTCGCGATCCGCTGGATCAACAGGAATCAGGCCCCGAATCTCCAATCCCCGCTGCCCGTCCGCCAGCAGCCGAATCTAAGGGCTCTTATTGGAAAGAGCTTGGTGAAGGGTGGCAGATCATTTGGCACAACCGCCGCATCCGTTCTCTGATGATCGTGGACAGTATAGACACCATTGGGGGAACCTCCTGGCTCGGTGCGTTCATTCTGGCGTATGTAACTCAGGTGCTGCATAAGGATGCAAGCTGGTGGGGGTTTATGAATGCCTCCTTTTTCTCCGGTACCATTCTGGGCGGGCTGGTTGTTGTCGGCTTGGTCAAACGGCTGCAAAAGAACAGTTACTTGTACATGCTGGGAGCATTGCTCGTGTATGTGCTGATTACAGCAGTGTTCGCTCTCAATACGATACCGGCTGCTGCACTTGTTCTTTTTGCCGTTTCAGGATTACCGGTGCAAATGGCTGGAATTATTCGCCGTACCCTGCTGCAGACCAGCGCTCCGGCTGCCGGACTCCCAAAAGTGATGGCAGGAATTGATGTGCTTACGAACCTTGCCTTTGGTTTATCATTGTTGTTCTTGGGTTGGTATGCAGACCGCTTTGGAATGGTTCAGGTGTATCTGCTGGCTGCGGCTATGACGACAATAGCCGTCTTGGTCGGGTGGTTCTACCGGAGGGATTTTCAGGAGACTAAGCAAGCGGATGAGCCAACCGTCATGAATGCGGGGATTAGAAGCTGAGATTGCTTGAGGCTGGAGCAGAGAAGCCCTGCAATCTTTCTGGCGGGTGAGGAATGGAAGCTTGGTGAGAAAAAAAGGAGCCAGCGGACAAATGACCGCTGGCTAGAAATTTTAGACCTTGAAATTCTCAACCACAACCTGGAGCTTCTCCGCCAGTGAGGAGAGGAAGGCAGCAGAGGATTCGACCTCCTCCATAGCCGCAAGCTGCTCCTGTGAGGAGGCGGAGAGCGTCGCGGCGCCGTCAGCGGTCTGATTAGAGATAGCAACAATCTTCTGGATCGCTTCAACCAGTCCTTCCGAGATCAGGGCAAGCTCGCGGACCGTTGCCGAAATTTGCTGGCTTTGTGCAGACATGTCGGAGACGGAAAGCTCAATTGCGGAGAAGGAATAACCCGCGGATCTGATCATTTCCTGACCCTGCTGCATCTCATGGGAAGAATGCAGCATCGTTTCTCCAGCTTTATCCATCTGGTTTATAATCAGGCTTACCAATCCGCCGATTTGTCTCGCCGATGCAGAGGAACGCTCTGCAAGCTTGCGAATGGAGTTGGCGACAACGGCAAAGCCCCGGCCTTCCTCACCGGCGCGCGCAGCTTCAATAGCGGCATTCAGTGCCAGCAGGTTGGTCTCTTCCGCGATGCTGGTTATCGTGCCGATAATATTCTCGATTTCCTTGGAGTGGCTGCCCAGCGTTTCAATGATGGCTGATAAATCTTCGATGCTTCCGCCCACTACGCCCATTTGAGAGGTGGTGGACTCCATCGACTCCCGGCCGGAGCGGGCTTTTTGGGCATTGTCTGCGGCCGTGTTCATTGCACTGTCCGCGTTGCCGGCTATCTCGGTGATAAAGCGTGACATATCCTGTACAGCCTTGAAGCTTCCCTCAAGGTCATGCAGTTGGGTGTTCGCGCCATCTGCCAGCTCAATAGTAACGTTCACACTATGCTCACCGGCCCGGTTCGTTTCCTGGGCGCTGGCGGACAGCTCCTGGGACGAAGAGGCGACCAGCATAGAGGTATCATTGACCTGGGTAATCAGGTCGCGCAGATTCAGCGTCATCGCGCCAATGTCACGTGCCAGGGTCCCGATCTCATCCTTGCTTGTGAACAGCAGCGGATCGCGGGTAAGATCTCCCTTGGCAACGGTGTTCACTGAGCTGGACAGCTTGGTCAGCGGACTTACCATCCGGCGAATCAACAGATAGGCGGCAAGGATCGCCACAACCAGAATGGAGGCGCCAATAATGAAGGGCTGAACAATGATATCCATCGTCCGTTCCTTGATTAACGGGCCGTCAAAATTGATAGCCATCAAGGCGATAATTGGTTTTGTAGGATCATGATCCTGGTAAATAGGGCCGTATCCGGTTTTAAGCGAAATCCCTTGGTATGTATAAACCTTGGAATATGCGGAATGCTTCATGGTAGTTATCATTCTCTTGTCTTCATCCGTGAAGTAGAAGGAATCCCCTGCTTTGTAGCCTCTTTTCTTCAAGTTGGCATCAGCAGCGAGTATTTTTCCATCCAGAGACAGAATAAAGGCCTCTTTAAAAATAGGCTTATGCCCCACGATCCAGCCTATCCGGTCTTCAACGGCAGCAACCTTGCTGTTGTCTCCGCCGGCCAGTGCCGATATATCAGCGGGATCAACGAGACCGGTCGTAATATTGGCGCAGCCTACTAACTCGATCCCCGCAGCTTCATCCACTTGATGATATGCAGCACGGTATCCGAAGAATCCAATGGAGGACCCGACGAGAAGCAATACGACGAGCATCATCCAGGTTAATTTTGTAGCCAACTTCATTATTTGCACCACCAGCCTGATTCTTATTGTTTTCAGTGATATCTGCTATCACTGCTGCTACGATTATATATCATGACTGCTGGTAGAGCATTAACGAGAATATAGTATTTTTGTGTCGAATGGGCGACAAAAGGATTGAATCATGGCCTGCGATAATGGTACGCTGGAAGCAGGATTAACGGACTGGGAGCTGAAAGGGATGTCGCAACAAATTGATCCGTTGGTAGAGCAGCTAGGATTATCCATGTGGAAGGTTCAGCGCAAAATTACATCGCAAATGTCCCTGCATAAAGAAATCGGCCTAACAGTGCCGCAATTCGGACTGCTGCGGGTTATTGCTCAGGAGAAAAACGCGCGTGTCATTCAACTGGCTGACAAGCTGGAGGTCAAATCCAGTGCGGTTACCGTTATGCTGGATCGTCTTGAGCTGCTGGGCCTCAGCGCACGCGAGCCGGACGAAAATGACCGCAGGGCTGTGATCGTTACTCTTACCGGAAAGGGTCAGGAGTTGCTTGAAGAAGGGAAACGTCGTTTCTTATTGCTGCTCACCGAGCATTTATCAATTCTGAAGCCGGAGGAGCTGCACAACCTTGCCGACTATTATTTAATGCTTGAGAGGCAGGAACGTTAACAGCAGCAGCTTGAACAATAAAAGCCGCGCTCCGTAAATCCGGAACGCGGCTTTTTATAGTACGCAGAAAGCTTATTCTGCTTTTTTCACCCGATCCGGAAGCTGCATAACGTAGCTGTTCGAGAGCTGGCGCAACCGCAAAGCGCGGTTGTATTCATCCTCGGTTCCGGCTGGCGTCTTGCCGCCGGCGGCAAGGGTGAACTGTGTGTTATCCTCGAAGCTGTTGCCGGGAATCAGCAGCCCGGAGGTGGCGATGAAGGAGCCGGTTGGCAGATAGTACCGCTGCGGCAGCAGATTGTAGGACTGGCTCAGCAGGTCCTGACCAAAATGGATATTGTTGTCCATTGATACACCCAGCAGACTGGCCGCAGTAGGCATAATATCCACTTCGCCTCCAACATGATCCACTGTCTGCGGCGAAATGGCGCCCTCCGCATGAATGATCAGCGGGATATTGAGCATATCGGGATATTCATAATCATGCCCGTAGATTTCCGTCATTAATTCCTTGTCATCATGGTCCAGCGAATAAATCGGCAATCCCATATGGTCTCCGTAGACCATGATCAGGCTGTCATCCCATATTCCATTCGCCTTAAGCTCATCCACGAACTGTCCGAATGCATAGTCGGCATAATTCTGGGCACGGACATAGTCACCGACGAACGTGCCTTCATACCGCTCCGGCAGCTTCATCTTGTATTTTTCCGCAGGAATGGTAAACGGATGATGGGCAGACATTGAAATGACCTGGGCGTAAAAAGGCTTGCTGTCCGCATCCATTTCCTTCAGCTTATCTGCGGTTTTGCGGTAGAGCACTTCATCCGAAGGCCCGAAGAAAAACGAATCCTCGTCGCCAAAAAACTTATGATCATAATATTTCTCCCAGCCAAGCGCGTTGTACAGCTCTCCGCGGTTCCAGAACTCCACATCATTGGTGTGGAAGGTAACGGTCTGGTAGCCGCTATTCTGCAGCAGTCTTGGCAAACTTGGCAGTTCTTTGTCTACATAAGACATCGTTGCCGCCCCCTGAGGCGGAATATAGAAGGAAGAGTTGACGACGAACTCGGCGTCCGATGTATTCCCTTGCCCGACCATCTGATAGAAGTTAGGAAAGTACAGGCTGTTCTTCATCAAGCGGTTGAGGTTCGGCGTAATCTCCTGTCCGTCCACCTTCAGCCCGAGCAGAAAGTTCTGGAACGACTCCAATTGAACAATAATCAGATTCTTGCCTTTGGCGGCGCCTTGAAGCGGGGAGACAGCGGCAGCGTCCAGTCCCTTCAATTTGTCGATGGCATCCTGCGTTATTTCGCTGGTATTCACAATCTCCGGTTTGTCATTAGCAAATATCGTGTAGGCCTCATAATTCAAAATGCCCATTTCCTGTGCCTTCTTGATCTCATTCATGCTGGCCTTGTTGGGCAGGATATTGAACAGGCAAAGCGCCAGCGAGACGGTAAACAGAAGAGTGTGCGAGAGTTTCCCGCGGTGGTAATTAATGTTATCCTTTTTGTAGGCCCGACCCTTCTTATTCAGGAAAAAGTAGAAGCCCAGAACGATAATGTCGGCAAAAATCAGCAGATAATACGGGTCCATCAGCGAGAAGACGCTGTTGCGCACAGCCGTAACCTGATTCACCTGCTCCGCCGCATGATAAGTAACGATGACTCCGTAATACTTGAAGTACATAATGGCGGCAAAAAAGATTGCGGTAACCAGCAAATTGACCGTCATGTAATAGCCTAGCTTCCGCCTGGAGGCAAATCTCTCAATTAGGGCAAACAATGCCCAGACAAAAGGAATCTCGGTTAACAGCGTTTTCCAGGAAAGTAAATCTCCAAAGATAACGCCCCAGGCCAAAAAGCTCTTTAAAATAAAAAGAATCGAAAAAAATACGAATGGTTTGAAAAGCCATCTTTTAAATGTTGGGGATGACACAGCTCCGCCTTCTTTCTGGATAATGAACACACTAATTCCCCGGCTACACCCTTATCAATAGACCTAATTATGCAGCGCTGGGTGAGGAATGTCAAAAATCAGAACCGCCGTATAACCATTGGGGAAGGCGTAAATTCAATTGCCGGCGCGTGAAGCGGAGAATATTTGCTTAATCAGGGATTATTCGGTGTTAAAAGAACGAAAATGGCCTCTCGCCTGCAAAAAATGGCGTGGACATGGAGGAGGCGGAACATGGAGTACGCAGAAATATCGCTGTCTGTGCGGGCGCTGGTGGAGTACGCCTTCAGCAGCGGCAGCCTGGAGCCGGGCTTCCGCAGCGGTGCGGCAATGGCCGAAGGCACACGTATCCACCAGCATATTCAGAAGCAGTATAAGGAAGGCGACCGCAAAGAGGTCTATCTGAAGACAGAGATTCCTTATGAAGATCTGTTGTTCATCATCGACGGACGCTGTGACGGCCTGCTTGTCCGCGAGGATGGAAGCCTGATGGTAGAAGAGATTAAGTCTACCGCCGGACCTCTGGATTCCGCCTTCGAAGGGCGGGAGGTTCACTGGGCGCAGGCACTCATGTACGCCTATATGATCACACTGGAGCAGGAGCTTCCTTCTATTGAAGTCAAGCTTACCTATGTCCGCAGAGGCAGCGAGGAGCAGCATAGTCTGTACAGGCACGTGTCCAGAGAAGAGCTTACGGCCTTCGCGATGGACACGGTGGCGAGGTATGCCCCTTATGCGGAGCTTAGGGTCGCTCATGAAGGGCGGAGGGAGGAGAGCATCCGCGGTCTGGGTTTTCCATTTGCGGCTTACCGGGAGGGGCAGCGGCATTTCGCCGCAGCCGTGTACAAGACGGCTGCAGAGGGTGTTAATCTGTTCGCCCAGGCGCCTACAGGCATCGGCAAAACGATGTCCACCCTCTTCCCGGCGGTAAAAGCCTTGGGCGAGGGCAAGCTAACGGCCATCTTCTACCTGACGGCGAAGACGGTCACCCGGTTTGCGGCGCAGGAGGCGGTCCTGCTGCTGATTGCCGGCGGCCTTCATCTGCATGCCATCACGCTGACCGCCAAGGAGAAGGCCTGCTTCCGTGAGGAGGGGCTGTGCGGCAAGGACGGCTGTCCTTTCGCCGAAGGGTATTATGACCGGATAAACGAAGCGGTGCTGGATATGCTGGCGCATGAAACGCTGATGACGCAGGAGATCATTGCGGGATATGCCCGCAAGCATCGGGTATGCCCGTTTGAGTTCTCGCTGGATACGGCCTATGCCTGCGATATGGTCATCTGCGACTACAACTATATCTATGATCCCCGGATCAGCCTGAAGCGGCTGCCCGAGGAGCGGAAGAAGAAGACGGTGCTGCTGGTGGATGAGGCCCATAACCTGGTGGACCGGGGCAGGGAGATGTACTCCGCCTCGCTCACCAAGGCGCCGTTTCTGGCGCTGCAGCGGCAGTATAAGACGGTGAACCGCAGTCTTGCCGCAGCCGCCAAAGCGGTGAATGCTTTTTTCATCGCGCTGCGCAAAAGCTGCGGCGAAGAAGGAGAAGGACATTGGCCGGACTACCCGGCGGAATTGCCGCAACTGCTGGAGACCTTCGCCGCTGAAGCGGAGCTGGAGCTGCTCAGTCCTCCCTCCGCGCTTTTTGGACCGGATACGGAAGAGGCCGGCGGTCTGCTGGACACCTACTATGCGGTGCAGGGCATGCTGCGCACCTTCAAAACCTATGATGAACGGTATATCACCTATGCCGAGGTCCAGCGGGGAGATGTCGCCCTGAAGCTGTTCAATCTGGACCCGTCCCATCTGCTGCAGCAAATGGCAAAGGGCTTCCGCAGCCAGATTCTATTCTCTGCAACGCTATCCCCGATGTCCTACTACCGGGATATGATCGGGGCGGCTGAGGAAGATTACAGCTTGAACGTTCCTTCCCCCTTCCATAAAGAGCAGTGGGAGGTATCCGTGCTTCCGTTGTCCACCCGTTACCGCGACCGTGCCGATTCCTTCCTTCCGTTAAGCGACGCACTGGGGGGAATGGCTGCAAGGAAGGGCAATTACCTGGTATTTTTTCCTTCTTATGCGTATTTGCAGAATGTCCTTGAGGTGTTCACGGACAAATATCCCGGGGCGGCGACTCTCGTTCAGGGAAGCGGGATGAGCGAGCAGGAACGGGAGGAATTCCTGTCCTCCTTCCGGCCGGATAATCCGAAGACGCTGCTTGGCTTCGCAGTACTTGGCGGGATCTTCTCCGAGGGGGTGGACTTGCCCGGCGACCGCTTGAACGGGGTGATGGTCGTCGGCGTCGGTTTGCCGCAGGTAGGGCTGGAACGCAATCTGCTGCGGCAATATTTTCAGTCCCAGGGCAAGAATGGCTTTGATTATGCCTATGTCTACCCGGGCATGTGCAAGGTGCAGCAGGCAGGAGGACGGCTGATCCGCAGTGAGCAGGACAACGGAATTATTGTGCTGGCGGATGACCGTTTCCTGCAGCACCCATATTTAGAGCTGCTCCCGGAGGAGTGGAGAGACTTTATAGTAATAAGTTGAACTTAAAAATTCATAAAAAGGTAGGAGTGCGGAGGGGAAGTTTGGAACTGGAGGAGCGAACGCGTCCGCCTGAGAGCTTTCCGTAGGAAAGCTGGCATCGTAAGCATAAGCTATGTTTGGATTTCTACCGCGATCAGCGGTTCCAATCAGAGAAATCCAAACCTAACAGCGGCCGGAAGTCCAAACATTCCCCGCAGTTACGACCAAACCCTAATATGAAAATCTAAAGTTCAACTTATATAGGAACGGCTGATAGCGTATAATCTATGAAAAGGCATACATTCGAATATTACAGGAGGGAATATTATGACACTGAATATAGGGATTGTAGGGACAGGCTGGTTCTCCAAGGTGCATGCGGATTTGCTGGCAGGAATGGAGGATGTGAAGCTTCAAGCTGTATGCGGAAGCAGCAAGCAAAAAGGGGAGGAGATGGCTCGCCCTTACGGAGCCGCCGGTTATGGGGAAATTACAGAGATGCTGGATGCCCACAAGCTGGATGCAGTATATATTTGCGTGCCTCCTCAATCGCATGGAGCGATAGAGCGTGCGCTGATCCACAGGGATATCCCCTTTTTCATTGAGAAACCGCTAGGCTCAAGTACGGAGATTCCGGCAAGTCTGCTGGAGGACATCCAGGCGCATAACTTGCTGACCTCCGTCGGCTACCACTTCCGTTATCAGGAGAACATAGCCCGGCTGAAGCAGGCGCTCAGCGGCGACAAGGTAGGGATGATCGTCGGACAATGGATGGGCGGTATGCCGGGCGTGGCATGGTGGCGCAACCAGGAGCAGTCCGGCGGCCAGTTTACGGAGCAGACGACGCATATTGTTGATTTGCTGCGGTATCTTGGCGGTGAAGTGTCGGAGGTATACGGCATGTTCGGCAACCGCATCATGCATGAGCAGCATGAGGGTGTAACGGTAGCGGATGTAGGTACTGTGTCGCTCAAGCTGGACAACGGTGTTGTCGCAAATATTTCGAATACCTGCGTACTGCCCGGCGAGATAGGCCGTGTTGGGCTGAGCTTCTATAATGACAACGGCCTGCTGGATTGGAACCCGGAGCGGTTGCTTGAGGTGCGCAGCGGCGACAGCAAGGAGTATGCGAATGCGGGCAATCCTTACGCCGCCGAGAGCGAAGCGTTTCTGTATGCGGTGCGGACCGGCGACCGTTCGCGAATTCTCAGCGACTATGCAGACGGCTACAAGACGCTGAAGGTGACCTGTGCAGCGTATGATTCGGCGCAGAGCGGATTGCCTGTGAAGCTGTAAGGAAGAAAGAAGACCCGCCGGATCAGCGCTGCTGAACGGGCAGGTCTATTGGCCCAAGCCGGGGCGGCCTATTGGAGGAAAACCGCGAGGAGAGCCGGCGCAACCCCTATGGACAGCAGCGCCGTCAGAATCATCGCGATACTGGAGATGGTGCCGGTCAGCGAACTCAGCTCGAAGGCTTTGGAGGTGCCCGTACCGTGTGCGGCGGTTCCCAGCGAAACACCGCGCGCAATTTCATTGTCAATGCGGAAGAGGCGCAGGACGGAAGGCCCCATCAACGTCCCCAGTACCCCGGTCAGAATTACGAAAACTGCCGTAATACTCGGAACGCCGCCGATGCTTTGCGAGATGCTCATGGCGATCGGTGTAGTAACCGAACGAGGTACCAGGCTGGTGGCAAGGTCGCCGCTTAAATGCATCCATTTGGCCAGCAGCATCGAGGAGAGTACTGCCGTTACCGTCCCTGACAGCACGCCTGCCGCAATTTCGGCGGCGTGCTTTTTGAGTACCTTGAAATTTTTATGAAGAGGGATTGCAAAAGCGATGGTTGCCGGCTGCAGCAGATCCGTAAGCCATTTGCCTCCCGCATTGTAGGATTCATAGGGAATTCCCGTCATCAGCAGGAAGCTGATTATCAGCAGCGGCGTAATGATGAGCGGGGAAGCGTACATTTTATTGCTGGAAGCATAGATTCGTTTGGACAGCAGATACACGGCGACAGTCAGTACAAGCAGTAATAATCCGGTTATCATGATCCTCTACGCTCCTTTACTTTAAATATAGCTCCTGTAAGCAGCCCTGAACTGGCCATTACGGCAAAGGTGCCGACCAGCACTACCGCCAGCACTTGAAGACCATCTGCTTCGAGCAGCTTGGAATATTTCATAACACCTATAGCTGAAGGGATAAAGAACAGCAGCAGCTCGGCGAGCAGCCAGGAGGCTCCGACTTCTACCCAGTTCAGACGAATGACACCGGATTCCAGCAGCAGGAACAGAACAATCATGCCGATGATGCTTCCGGGAATGGGAATATGGAGTAGTGGGGTCAAAAAGTTGATTAACATTGAGAATAGGGTGAGTCCGGCTACCTGCAGCAAGCCTATACCAAGCTTTTTCATAAGGCTTCGCTCCTTTCGATTACTGAAAGTTTACATCCATTTCTTTCATAGGTAAAATGAATAGATTGAATAAGTGACATTCCATTTATCTATACAAGGAGGCGGCGAATTTGGATATCCGGCAACTGCAGTATTTCGTCCAGGTGGCCCGGCTGAGCAGCTTTTCCAGAGCGGCGGAATCGCTGTACATCTCCCAGCCGACGATCAGCAAAATGATCCGCAATCTGGAGGAGGAGCTTGGTGCGGACCTTTTTTACCGCGAGGGCAAAAGCATCCGGCTGACGGATGCCGGAGAGATTCTGCTGACCAAGGCGCAGAACATCGTGGGAGCGTTCGTGAGCCTGTCCTCGGAGCTGGACAGCTTGCGTAATTTGAAGCAGGGGCACATCCGCATCGGGCTGCCGCCGATGGTTGGCGCGAGCTTCTTTCCTGCGGTAATCGGCGAGTTTCACCGCCGTTACCCCGATGTGACGATCCGCCTGCATGAAGACGGGGCCAAAAAAGTGGAGGATGATGTAGAGACCGGACTGCTCGACATCGGAGCGATTGTGCTGCCGGTGAATGCAGCGAAGTTTCACTGCTTCACCTTTGTAGAGGAGAAGCTTGAGCTGCTGGTGCCTGCGGGGCACCGGCTGGCGGGAGCGGCGGCCGTGCCGCTGAGCGAGCTGGCGGAGGAGGAGTTCGTGCTGTTCCGGGAGGATTTTGCCCTCCATGACCGGATTATTACTGAATGTGTTAAGGTAGGGTTTCAGCCCAAGGTCGTCTATGAAAGCTCACAATGGGATCTGATCAGCCGGATGGTGGATGCCGGAATGGGAATCGCCCTGCTCCCGGAGACCATCTGTAGGGACATGGACCGGACGCGGATCTCCGTGGTGCCGCTGACGGAGCCTGTCATTCCCTGGCAGCTCGGCATGATCTGGCGCAGAGACCGGTACTTGTCCTTTGCGGCACGCGAATGGATCAATTTCGCCATGAGGGTGCTGGGAGAACGGTATTTGCCGCCGGGTGCCGGAGAGAAGAAATAACGAAATTAAATATTGTATTGTGATCGACATTTTTTTCTTTTTTTTCAAAATATGTTTTTTGGCATCATGATTTATGATAGGGATGAAGTTGATAGAGAGAAGGTGAGTAACCATGAGCCTTTACCAAAATTCCCCTGTTGAACTTTTAAAAGAGTATAGAGAAGATGAGCTGTTTATAACTATAGAGAGTCTTAGAAGTGAGCTGCTTGAGGTTGCGCAGGAGCGCAGTCTCAGCGACCACGTGGTTCTGGAACTCAGCCAGCGGCTGGATGGCTACATCGTGATGGCCCAGAACAAAATGATGGAAAGTTTGCGCAGCCGCAAGAGCGCAGCAACTGCTTACGGGAAGAAACCGAAGACCCACAGGGAGCGCAGCAAAGCCGCGCTGCAGCAATAAATTATCAGTTGGATTTTGTAATATGTGAAATTTCTCCAAAACCTTTGAACAGGATGGCCCCACTTTGTGGGGCCATTTTGTTGTGCTTTCTATAGTCATCACCTATAATGGCAATTAATAGAAGGACATTATAAAAGTTAACGGAGGGGGTGGCCGGGTGGAGGCGAAGTTGACAACCATACGCTCAGAAATTGAGAAACATCTATCCCGCTCGGGTTATAATCTCGCTTCGTTTGCGAAGGTTTCTGGTCTGAACCGCGGAAGTCTCAGCGCTATACTTCATGGGAATCCGCCCAAGCCAATTTCACTGCGGCAACTTGATGCGTTCACTAGAGCCTTCGGATTTCCGGAAGGATGGTTATATCCGTTATATGTGGATGAGTGCTTCAGCGAGGAGAGGATCTCCCGCCGCCGGGTGGAGCCTTTTTTAATCCGTTGTGCCGAGCTTGGCAAGCAGCATTGCATTGAGGATGTCCTAAGCCGGATCATGGAATATGCGAAGCCGCTGGAGATTTTGTATTCTGTGGCAGAGAAATTATTCGGCAGCGGAAAAATCCAGGAGTCGATTATTTTCTATAAAATTATCGTAGACAACGAGCAGGACAGCTATTCTGAGCGTATGGCCATCAGCCAGTACCGTATTTTCAAATCATTGGAATCCGTCGTGGATAAGGAAGAACAACTGCGGGCGGTTATCACCTTTGAGCCCTTTCGCGGACGTCTTCCGGAGAATATGCAGCTTGATGGGCTGCTTAAGCTGGCTAACGTGTGCTTCACACTGCACAAGTGGAAGGATGTGGAGAAGTACGCGGATGAGCTGAGGGCACTCGCCAACGGGATCTACCGGGAGCAGCTCAGGAAGAAATCCGGCAGGCGCCACGAGGAATTGAATTTGGAGCGTCCGCTTGTCATATATTACGGTCACGGGTATTTAGCCAAGGCAACCGCACTTACCAAGCAGGGCAAATATGAGGAAGCGAAGAAATATACCGCCGGATATGCGGACCTGAGCTGGTTTGAAATTTTGGACGAAGAAGGACGGCATATTGTAGAGAGCTTCAGCCTTTTTGCCATAGCCAACGGGTTCACGCTGGAGATGATGATAGGCAATGAGGCGGCCCTCCCGGCTTATACGGCATTTTTGGCGAACAATCCGGGTGAAATATTGCCTGGTCTGGTGGTTATTGTAGAGTCGGCCAACCGCTACGGATTCTCTGTAGACTTTGTTCTCGCGCAGTTCTCCCGGGAAATGGTGCGGTTTGAGCAATTTATGGACCCGATCAATATAGACCGCTTATATCGGCTCCGCTATCAAATTTCGATGTACCTTCTGGAACGTGAGTTGTATAATCAAGGGGTAGAAAGTATTCTGCAGTCGCTTCAGTTGGCTATCCGGCTGAACGGTGCCAGCAACATTATTGATTGTGTAACTTTGTTTGAGACGTACAGGAATTATGCGACCGAGCAGCAGCAAAAGAAATATGGTGAAACCATAAGGGAGCTGAGGAAAAATGAAGAAAACACTGTTAATGGCATTCAGCGTTCTGGCATTATTTAGCTTCATCCTGATTGGGCCAGAGGCACCTGCAGAGCATGGCGGATCTTTTAAAGTGCTGGAGCATGGAATGGGCTTCTAAGCTGACTCTCAAAGTCGGACAACCACCCCCCCGCCTTCATGGCAGGGGGTTCTTTATGCTGCCCTGAATGGAGAAGCTGCTGTTCTTCATTCCGTAATAATTGATAACGGATACAACAATTGACAAAGAGCTATCGCCTAAATATAATTAGGTTGCCTAATTAATATCATGTTTAAATATTTGGATACCTAACTAAAATGGAGGTGGGCACATTGGGATAGATCAGGACAATCCAGTCGCGCACCGGCTTTTCTCCGCACTCCGGCATTTGCGCAAAGCCCATTGGCAGCAGACGGTAGAGGGACATAAGCCCAGTGAGATGACTTTATTAATATGCATCGCCAGACGGTCACATGCAGCGGATGAGGGAATGAAGGTTTCCGAGATCAGCCGCTTATTGGGACTTACGCCCCCAACCGTTACGCAGCTCGTGAACAGTCTTGAGGCCAAGCAGATGGTTGTGCGGCAAGCGGACGCCTCCGACCGGAGGGTTGTGCGTATCAAGCTCACGGAGCAGGGGAAGATTATTACCCGCAGGGCGAGGGATCATATGGATGTTACTCTTAACAGGCTGGTGGAGCATTTGGGCGAAGACGAGTGCAACCAATTGGCAGATTTGCTGCAGAAGGTGCATAGGTTCATAGAGGACAATCCGCCGCCTAATCTAGACCGGTTACAAATGAACGGAGATGAGAAACGTGATTAAACTATTGAAGCAATTGAAGCCTTTTAGGCTGGCAGTAGCAGCGGTGTTAATACTCGTGTTCCTGCAGTCTATGGGCGATCTGTATCTTCCTACCCTGATGAGCGACATTGTTGACAAAGGGATCGTGCAGGGAGACCGCAGCTACATTTGGAGAATCGGCGGATTCATGCTGCTGGTTGCCGCAGGGGGCGCCCTGTGCTCTATCATTGCCAGCTACCTGTCTGCCAGAATTGCCGCCGGCTTCGGCAAGAACACCCGCTCGCGGATGTTCAATCATGTGGAGAACTTCACGCTGCATGAGTTTGACAAGCTGGGAACAGCTTCGCTGATTACACGCACTACGAATGATATTACTCAGGTTCAGACCGTGCTGACTATGATGCTGCGCATGATGGTCGGCGCACCGATGATGATGATCGGCGGCATTATTATGGCAGTCTCCGAGGATGCCAAACTGTCTTTGATCTTTGTAGTGGTTATTCCGCTGCTTGTAGGTGCGATTCTCTTCATTGGCATGAAGGGGCTGCCGCTGTTCAAGGCGATTCAGGTCAAGCTGGACAAATTGAACCGCGTGCTGCGCGAGCATCTGACCGGTATTCGTGTCATCCGCTCGTTCAACCGGATTAGCCATGAGAACGAACGGTTCACTGAAGCCAATAAAGATCTTACGGATACTGCCATCAAGGTTAATAAAATCATGGCCGGCTTGATGCCGCTGATGATGATTGTGATGAACTTCTCGATGATCGCCATCCTGTACTACGGCGGAATCAGAATCGGCGACGGTGATTTGCAGGTCGGCTCACTGATGGCTTTTATCCAATATGCGATGCAGATTATGTTCTCCCTGATCATGGTATCCATGATGTTTGTGCTGATTCCCCGGGCATCCGCTTCTGCGCTTCGTATTAACGAGGTGCTGGATATGCAGCCGGAAATTACAGATCCAACGGCTGGACAGCTTCAGACAACTGCTACAGCGACCCGTAAGGACGGACGTGATGGCATGCGTGGTTTTATCGAGTTCGACAACGTATCCTTCTCTTACCCCGGTGCGGAGCAGCCGGCGCTTTCCGGGATCAGCTTTAGCGCCCGGCCTGGTGAAATTACGGCCATTATCGGCGGTACAGGATCAGGGAAATCTACGCTGCTCAGCATGGTTCCGCGATTCTATGACGTTGTTGAAGGCGCCGTACGGGTCGACGGGGTTGATGTGCGCGAGATGACACAGGAAGAGCTGCGGAGCAAGATTGGTTATATTCCGCAAAAAGCGGTGCTGTTCACCGGTACCATCAACGAGAATATCCGTTACGGCAAAGATGATGCTACCGACGAAGAGATCATTCATGCGGCCAAGGTGGCGCAGGCATTCGATTTCGTATCCGCGATGAAAGACGGCTTCAACTCGGAGATTGCACAGGGCGGCGGCAACGTCTCCGGCGGCCAGAAGCAGCGGCTGTCCATTGCCCGCGCGCTGGTAAGAAAACCGGAGGTCTATCTGTTCGACGACAGCTTCTCGGCCCTTGACTTCAAGACGGACGCCAAGCTGCGCGCTGCGCTCAAGACCGAGACTACGGAATCGACCGTAGTGATTGTCGCCCAGCGGGTTAGCACCGTTATGGATGCCGACCGGATTATTGTGCTTGATGAAGGCCGGATTTCCGGAATGGGCACACACCGTGAGCTGATGGAGAATAGCGATGTATACCGCGAAATCGTATCCTCGCAGCTTTCAGAGGAGGAAATAGCATGAGTGAACAGAATAGTGCAAGCAAACCGGCTCCCCGCCGTCAAGGCGGTTTTGGCGGGCGCGGCCCAGGGGGGCCAGGCGGTCCGGGTATGGGGCTGCCTCCCGAGAAAGCCAAGGATTTCAAAGGAACGTTGCGCCGTCTGATCCGTTATTTGCGGCCTCGCCAGGTTCAGCTTCTTATTGTTTTTATTATGGCTATTGCCAGTACCGTATTCAGTATTTTCAGTCCTAAGGTGATGGGTAAAGCAACAACCAAGCTGTTCGAAGGCGCTTATGGCATTCTCATGAAAGTACCGGGAGCGAAGATTGATTTTGATTATGTGAACCAAATTCTGCTTATTCTGGCTGGCCTGTACTTGTTCAGCGCGTTGTTCAGCTATGTGCAGCAATATGTGATGTCCGGCGTAGCCCAGAAGGTTGTCTTCGATATGCGCGAGCAGATCAACAGCAAGCTGGAACGTCTGCCGCTGAAATATTTCGATTCCCGGACACACGGGGAAATTCTCAGCCGCGCGACCAACGACGTGGACAATATCAGCACTACGCTTCAGCAGAGCTTGACGCAGCTCATTACAGCTATCGTAACCATTATCGGTGTCATTATTATGATGCTGACCATCAGCCCTTGGCTGACTCTGATTACGATCATTACCCTGCCGCTGAGCTTTGTAGTGATCATGGGCATCACCAAACGCTCACAGTCCTACTTCATTGGCCAGCAGAAATCGCTGGGGCAGCTTAACGGTCATGTTGAGGAAATGTACACCGGTCACCGGATCATCAAGGCTTTTGGCCGTGAGAAGAATTCGCTTGCTGAATTTGACAAAATCAATGACTCGCTGTACGACTCCGGCTGGCGCTCGCAGTTCATGTCCGGGATGATTATGCCGCTGATGATGTTCATCGGCAACCTGGGTTATGTGCTCGTCTGTGTGGTCGGCGGTATTTTTGTTACCAAGAAAATCATTGATGTCGGGGATATTCAAGCCTTTATCCAATACTCACGCCAGTTCACTATGCCGATTACGCAAACGGCCAATATCGCCAACATTATTCAATCGACGATTGCTTCGGCGGAACGCGTATTTGAGCTTTTGGATGAAGAAGAGGAAGTTCCTGAGGTTAGCACCTCCCTGGCGAAACGCACGGCGGATGCTGAAGAAGGCTCCGTTGAGTTCCGTCATGTGAAATTTGGCTACAAAGAAGATGCTATTCTGATTGAGGACATGAACATAGAAGTCAGCCCCGGACAGACCATTGCGATTGTAGGTCCGACTGGCGCGGGTAAAACCACGATGATTAACCTGCTCATGCGGTTCTATGAAATCAGCGGCGGAGAGATTATCATCGACGGTGTCAATATCACCGATATGAAACGCAGTGAGCTGCGCAGCAAATTCGGTATGGTGCTGCAGGATACGTGGCTGTTCAACGGCACAATCAGTGAAAATATTGCCTATGGCCGCGAAGGCGCTACGGAAGCGGATGTGGTGCGGGCAGCCAAGGCTGCGCATGCCGATCACTTTATCCGTACCCTGCCGCTTGGCTATAACACGATTCTGAATGAGGAAGCCTCTAACATCTCACAGGGGCAGAAGCAGCTTCTGACCATTGCCCGGGCGATTCTGGCCGATCCGTCCATTCTGATTCTCGATGAAGCGACGAGCAGCGTTGACACGCGTACTGAGGTGCAGATCCAGAAGGCGATGAACACGCTGATGAAGGGCAGAACAAGCTTTGTTATCGCCCACCGTCTATCGACTATCCGTGACGCTGACCTGATCCTTGTGATGAATCACGGCAGTGTCATCGAGAAAGGCACGCATGTAGAGCTGCTGGAGGCGGGCGGCTTCTACGCCGACCTGTACAACAGCCAATTCTCCGGTGACGATCTGGTGGAAGTAAGTTAAGGTGATGCAGATAAAATATAAGGCCTAGCCATTTAGATTTGGCGGCAACACGAAGCCCCTCTGTTCACAGCAGGCGAAGTCCTAACTGTGTGCAGGGGGCTTTTTCGCTATGCCTTTGTTTTATCTGCATGAAACTTATTCAAGGAATGATAATAAGGTTAATATAGCAGAGTTTAAAAAAAGGTTTGCTTAAAATTTGCAGTATATATATGATATAAGAAAATGACCCACGGTTCATTTTAGGGCTGGAGGGTGTGAAGAGAGGATGAAAGGAATGTCAGGCTACGGTAAATGGGTAGCAGGCAGCAAGAGTAAGTGGATTACTCTGCTGGTGTGGATTGCAGCGGTAGCAGCGCTCACTCTGTTATGGCCAGGCGTGAATTCCCAGGAGTTGAACAATGCCACGAACTTGCCTAAGAGCTCCCCGTCCGTAAAAGCATCTGTAGTTGCCGAAAGGGAGTTCCCTGCCGGCAGCGGCGTACCTGCGCTGCTCGTATGGCACAGGGAAGGCGGGATGTCGGAAGCGGACCTGAAGCAAGTGATCGCTGTATATGGCAAGCTGGAAAAGCAGCCGCTGGAGCATCAGACTTATGTCCCGCCGCTGGGACAGCTTCCGCCGCAGGCGCTTCAAGCCTCGCTGTCGAAGGATGGCAGCACGCTGGTGACGCCGGTGCTTTTTGAGAAGACGGCAGACAGTGAGCAGCTTGGTGAAGCTCTAACGGCAATCAAAAAAATTGTGAATGAAGTAACGGGCAGCGAGCCTCCGGCGGCTAAGGTGGATAGCGGTGAGCTAAGCCTTCGGATAACCGGGCCGGTGGGGATTTCCGTCGATGCCACAGGACTGTTCAAGAATGCGGATGTCTCACTGCTAATTGCCACGGTAGTGCTGGTGCTCGTGTTCTTGCTGCTGATCTACCGTTCACCGATCCTCGCCTTGATTCCACTGGTTGCGGTAGGTTTTGCGTATGGAGTAACCAGTCCTGTGCTCGGCAAAATGGCCCAGGAGGGCTGGATCACTGTCGATTCCCAGGCCATATCCATTATGACTGTCCTGCTGTTCGGTGCCGGAACTGACTATTGCCTGTTCCTGATCTCCCGCTTCCGTCAGACGCTGAAGGTGGAGGAGAGCAAGAGCACTGCTTTGCGGCGTGCCGTTGCCCATTCCTCGGGAGCTATCGCGATGAGCGGGTTTACGGTTGTGCTGGCGCTGTTTGCGCTGCTGCTGGCCAAGTACGGTGCCTACCACCGGTTTGCGGTTCCGTTCAGCGTCTCGATTCTGATCATGGGGATTGCCAGTCTGACGCTGGTGCCGGCACTGCTTGCGATCTTTGGCCGGACTTCGTTCTTCCCCTTTATTCCGCGCACAGCGCAGATGGAGGCCGAACGGGCTAGAGCCAAGGGCAAACCGGCTCCACAGCCCAAAGCCTCCACCAAAAAAGGAATCGGCGGCCTCGTCGTTTCCCGCCCTGGGGCCATTGTAGGGTTGACCGTTGTCCTTCTTGGAGTGCTGGCCTCGTTCTCCAGCGGAATCAAGTTCACCTATGATATTCTGTCCTCCTTCCCGAAGGATATGGAGTCACGCACAGGCTTTGACCTGATCGGCAAGCAGTTCTCCCCCGGAGAGCTGGCCCCCGCGAAGCTCATGGTGGATACGCAGGGCAAGGTAGACGGAACGGACATTAAGGTGGCCCTTGGGAGCATTTCCTATATTGATAAGGTGTCCGATCCGCAGCAGGGTACCGTCAACAAGAACATTCTCGGCTATGATATTGAATTCAAGAGCAATCCATACTCGCTGGAGGCCATGAGCCATATTCCGGCCTTGCAGGCCTCCGTGGAACAGGCGCTGGTAGAATCCGGTCTGGACAACGTTCAAGACAGCGTATGGATCAGCGGGCAGACAGCAACTCAGCATGATACCAAAGAGCTTGGTGAACGGGACACGGATCTGATTATTCCGGTTGTTATCGGGTTAATTACCGTACTGCTGCTGATTTACCTGCGGTCTGTAGTAGCGACGGTTTATCTGGTAGCAACTGTTATCCTCTCCTTCTTCTCGGCCCTCGGCCTCGGCTGGATTATTATTCATTATCTGCTGGGAGCGGATGCCATTCAGGGTGCGATCCCGCTATACTCCTTCGTGTTCCTGGTGGCGCTTGGCGAGGACTACAACATCTTCATGATCTCGAATATCTGGAAAAAGCGTAAGGTAATGCCGCTGAAGCAGGCTATCTCCGAAGGGGTTAACGAGACCGGCTCGGTCATTACCTCTGCCGGGCTCATTCTGGCCGGAACCTTCGCCGTGCTGGCGAGCTTGCCGATTCAAGTGCTGGTTCAGTTTGGCATCATCACCGCCATTGGCGTGCTGCTGGACACCTTCGTGGTCCGTCCGTTCCTGGTGCCTGCAATAACCGTTCTTTTTGGAAAATGGGCCTTCTGGCCCGGCAAGCACCATGAGCTGGAGCGTGCATTGCCTGGACGTGAGGACTGACAATTGAAGTGCTAGACACAAACAAGGATGCCCGCTGTGCCGTAAAGGCCGGCGGGCATCCTTGTTCGTGTAAAGTAGCAGTAGTAATGCCGTAGAATCCGGCGAAGCAAATGCAGCTAGTGCGAGCTGCATGAAACAACGGCAGAAGTGCCGTTGTTGGAAGTCCGCAGGCGGGTTCTGGGCGAAACAACGGCAGGAATGCCGTTGTTGGAAGTCCGCAGGCGGTTCTGGGCGAAACAGCGGCAGGAATGCCGTTGTTGGAAGTCCGCAGGCGGGTTCTGGGCGAAACAGCGGCAGGAATGCCGTTGTTGGAAGTCCGCAGGCGGGTTCTGAGCGAAACAACGGCAGGAATGCCGTTGTTGGAAGTCCGCAGGCGGGTTCTGGGCGAAACAACGGCAGGAATGCCGTTGTTGGAAGTCCGCAGGCGGGTTCTGGCGGAAACAGCGGCAGGAAATGCCGTTGTTGGAAGTCCGCAGGCGGGTTCTGGGCGAAACAGCGGCAGGAATGCCGTTGTTGGAATTCCGCAGGCGGGTTCTGGGCGAAACAGCGGCAGGAATGCCGTTGTTGGAACGCCGCAGGCGGGTTCTGGGCGAAATAACGGCAGGAATGCCGTTGTTGGAAGTCCGCGCGCGGGTTCTGGGCGAAACAGCGGCAGAAGTGCCGTTGTTGGAAGTCCGCAGGCGGGTTCTGGGTGAAACAGCGGCAGGAATGCCGTTGTTTGGAAGTCCGTAGGCGGGTTCTGGGCGAAACAGCGGCAGGAATGCCGTTGTTGGAAGGCCGCGGGCGGGTTCTGGGCGAAACAACGGCAAAAATGCCGTTGTTAGAAGGCCAGAGCCCCGCGCGGCGGAGCGCCCTCCTACATTTCGCGCCACACGTCACGTCCCGGTTCCTGCGTTCCGCCCCGCTTCTAGTGCCTCACGTGTCTCACCCTAATCCCTGCGTCCCGCACGGGTTGCCGCATCCCACCCACATTCCTGCCCCAGTCTGCGTCTACTCCCCGGACCTGCGGCTGACCAGCAGCTCGTATTTGTCCAGCGAAGCTCCGAGAATATGCTCGTTGCTGCCGGCGCCGCGGTGGGATTCGCGGAAGGTGGGGCTGGAGGTCCAGCCCTTGAAGGCTTCCTCGTCCTCCCAGACGGTGCTGATCTTCAATTCTTCCGCGCCTTCTTTGGCTGCGCCGTGCCATACCTCCATACGGATGAAGCCTGGCATGGCCTGTACGCCGCCCGCTGCGCCAAAACGCTGGGCCAGGGCTGCACCGTGGCCCTCCTTGACCTTAATGGTGTTCGTAACTACCAGCATTTGTAGCCCTCCCTCATTGTGTCAGTAACGGGGTTGCGTTATTGGGGATTGGTGGTCCAGATTCCGGCAGTCTTCACGAAGACGCGGTCCGGCAGCTTCAGAGCCGCCAGAGCCAACTCGGCTACGTCCTCAGGCTGCATCATGCGGTCTTCGTCCCCGATCTTCAGTCCGGCATTCTCTGCCAGTCCGGTGTTGACGGTGCTTGGCGTGAGTGCAACCACGCGAATGTTGTGCTTGCGCACCTCCTGAGCGAGCGCTTCGGTCATGCCCATCAGGGCAAATTTGGAGGCGCAGTAGGCCGAACCCGTGGCAAAACCTCTTTCTCCCGCTGTTGAGGAGATATTGATGATATTGCCGCTGCTCTGCTCGATCATTGCGGGCAGGGCCGCGCGGGTAACATAATAGCTGCCGAACAGGTTGATCTGCATATGGCGCTCCCAGTCCGCCGGGTCCATCTCCAGAAGAGTGCCGAACTTGGCGATTCCGGCGTTATTAATCAGCGCATCGAAAGCCCCGAGGTCTTTCTGCAAGGAGAGCACCGCACGCTCCGCTTCTTCACGCACAGCAATATCCGCCGCAGCGATGCTGACTTTCACGCCGTACTCGTTAGCCAGAGCCGATTGGAGCGCCTCCAAATCGGATGCCGTTCTTGAGATCAGGCCCAGATTCGCGCCTTCTTTGGCCAGTGCCACGGCCAGAGCCTTGCCGATGCCTTTGCCGGCGCCGGTAATCACAATACTTTTACCTTTTAATTCCATAACCAAACGTCACGCTCCCTTTAAAAATGCATATTTAATGAGTAGCCATTCAATACCCATTATACCTGAGCGGGAGTGGACAATCACGCCGGGACCGTGATGCCATTGCGAGAGGGCAACGTCTGGCCCACAGGCTGCTGATTATTCGATTGCTTCCAGCTTTGTCAGAGACACCGTGGCCGGACCTTCCAGAACGTCGCCATCAACAGAGTACCGGGAGCCGTGGCAGGGGCAATCCCAGGAGCGTTCCCCTTCATTCCACTCGCATTCGCAGCCCAGATGGGTACAGGTTGTATCGACCAGATGCAGCTTGCCTTCGGGGTCGCGGTATGCACCGGCGCGTTTGCCGTCATAGAAGACAACTGCCCCTTCGTCTCTGCCCAGATCTCGGGCCTTTTTGTGCACAATTTCAATTTTGCCCGCTACCAGTTCCTTGGCGACATTGGCGTTCTGAATAATGAAATTTTTGATCGTCGGCTGGGGCTTGAAGCGAGAGGGATCATACAATGCACCAAAAGGATTATGTTTACCCTGTATACCATCCGCAATGATACGCGCTGCCAGCGTTCCTGTGGTCATTCCCCATTTATTGAAGCCGGTGGCGATATATATTTCCTTGCCGGCAGACGCCTTGCCTATATAGGGCACATGGTCCAAGGTGGTAAGATCCTGCGTGGACCAGCGGTAAGGGATGCTTTGGATACCCAGCAGCTCCTCTGCGAACTGTTCCAGTCTCTCGTAATGGCTGAAGGTGCAGATGCCTTGCCCTGTCTTATGGTTGTCTCCGCCGACAAGGACCAGCTTCCGGCCGTCCCAATCTACTGCCCGCAGGGAACGGGTGGTATCTCCCGCGCTCAAATACATTCCACCCCCGAACACGGTTTTCGGCTCAATTGCCAGGCAGTAGGAGCGTTCCGCATACAGGCGCGTGAAATACAGGGCACCTCCGTCATAAAAAGGGAAATGGGAAGCCGACACGGCATGGCGGCAGTTGACTTTATACTGCTCGTCTTCGGTATAGAGAGTGAGCAGGCCGCCTTTGATATCCACGGTCTCCCCAATCATCGTATGCTCGTAAATAACGCCGCCCTTATCCAGTATGACTTTCAGCAGGCCCTTGAGGTACTGGAGCGGATGAAACCGGGCTTGATTCGGCATTTTAATAACACCGCCCGCCTTCAGTGGTAAGGAGAGCTTGTCCAGCCATTCGCCGGGCAGGCCGAGCTTCTGATAAGCCGCGAACTCCGCCTCAAGCTGCTTGAGCGTCTTCTCATCTCCTGAATCGGCATAGAGATAAGCTGCTTCGCGTGCGAGGCCGCAGGACAGCTTCAATTCTTCTGCCGTGGCGACGATCCATTCCAGCGCTTCACTATTTGACTGAAAATAGAGCCGGGCGTTCTCCTCGCCGAAATCCTTAAGCAAATCCTGATAGATCATCCCGTGCTGGGCGGAGATTTTGGCGGTTGTAAATCCGGTAGTGCCTGCGAACAGCACTCCCGCTTCCAGCAGCGTCACCTTATACCCGGCCTGGGTCAGAAGATACGCCGCAGTAATTCCGGTAATTCCGCCTCCGACAATCGCAACATCCGTAACATGGTTCGCCTCAAGCCGCGGATAAGAAGGCAGCTCTACGCTGTCCCTCCATAAGGATTTCGGAAATTGCGGAAGGCTCTGCAAGTGCAAATGGGTGTTATCCATTTTATTTATCCTCCATCGCTTGCAATATAAACTGAAATTTAGATATATACAAAGGCGGGAGTGATGGCGGCGGATTTTGAATACTTACGGAGCGAACGCGTCCGCCTGAGAGCTTTCCGCAGGAAAGCTGGCATCGTAAGCATAAGCTATGTTTGGATTTCTACCGCGAGCGGTTTAAATCAGGAAGTCCAAACATTCTCCGCAGTCACGATCAAAGCCGATTTGGTAAATCTTAATTCAGTTTATTTAGTTTCACCTTTATTTATTTCCACTGTTCTTGCAAAAGAAACCCGCCGCCAGGCTGCGGTGCAACTGCTTCAGATGAAGGGTGCCGGCAGCGGAAAGCACTCGATTGACGCTATTGAAATTAGGATTTATACTTGATCTAAAAGCAAATAAAAGGATGATAACGATGAAAACCCTGAATTTAACCTCTCAGCGTCAAGCTGTGTATGATATCCTCCGGAATTCTCATGATCATCCCACCGCTGCGGAGGTCATGAACCGGCTGGTAGAGCAGGGCCACAATCTGGCCTATGGGACGGTATACAACTCGCTGCGTTATCTTTCAGACAAACAGTTGATCCGTGAACTGAAGCTGGGTGAGGCCGCGAGCAGATATGACGCCCGTCTGGATGACCATCAGCATATCCTGTGCGAGGTGTGCGGGGCGGTGGATGAGGTTATGAGCGAGGTGCCGCAGGATTGGATGAACAAGGTGGCCGAGGAGACAGGGTATACCCTCTCCCATGCGCATGTAGTGTTCGGAGGGGTATGTCCGGCCTGCAAAAGCAAGAGCGGAAACCCGCGCTAACAGAAGGTAAAGTGCGACCACAGACCCGGAAAAAAATAAACATATCAGTAAAGGCCGTTTTCATAAAACGGTCTTTTTGCCTTTTCTTTTTCCGTCCATTACAAGTATACTGATTAACAATAATGTCTGGGCTGAAGAAGGGGAGAAGAAGGACATGGCAGAGCAATTGCACGGAATTACCGTGGCCCTTGCGGGTCCGCGCAAATCAGAGGAAATGGCGAAGCTGGTGCAGAATATGGGAGGTACGGCGCTGCACCGTCCGGCCCAGGGCACGGTGTTTCTGGATGATGAAGCGCTGCGGGAAGGACTCGCCTCATGGACTTCGCATCCGCCTGATCTGGCTATTGTGACAACAGGGATGGGGCTGGATGCGCTGTTTGCGATGGCCGCCCAAATGAATCTGGAGGAGCGTTTCCTGGAGGTCCTCTCCGGCTCGCCAATCGCTGCGCGCGGCTATAAGACGGTCAATGCGCTCAAGAAGCGGGGACTGCAGCCTGAGGTGCGCGATGATGACGGCAGTACTTCGGGGTTAATCCGCGGACTCCAGGGCTGGGAGCTGCGCGGCAAATCAGTCGTGCTGCAACTGCATGGCGATCCCGCACCGCGTCTGGTCGCCTGGCTGAAAGAAACCGGCGCATCCGTCCGCGAGGTGCAGCCATACCTTCATACGCCGCCGGAGCCCGGGGCACTTGCCCGGCTGTTCGCTGAAATTACGGAAGGCAGGGTTGATGCCGTAGCCTTTACAAGTGCGCCGCAATTCCGGTTCCTGGCTCAATATGCCCGGGAGCAAGGCAAGCTGAAGGAACTCGTGCAGGCCTTTGAAGACAGGGTGCTGGCTGTCTCGGTAGGACGAATCACCTCGGAATCCTTGAAGGAGGAAGGGATTACACGGATTGTTATGCCGGAGCACGAACGGATGGGGAGCATGTTCGTGGAGCTTGGACGGTACGTGGCTGTGCACCGCTGATCCCCGGCTCCGGTCTGTCGTAGTCATTTTTTCTCCTGGGAACGGACATTTATATTGCCTGGAGTGGACATTCCCGGCCGTTCTACTTAGAGTAATAGGCAACAATACACAATCATAGATACAGAAAGAAGGAGGAGGAACCCGATGGACAAGAGAAAATGTCTGCTTTTGGGTGATTACACCCACCCCCGCTTCCATCCGTTGCAGGGCGTGGACAAACAAATTAGTGAGATTCTGAACGATCTGCTGACAGTTCAGTGCTCGGAGAATAAAAAGCTGCTGCTGAGCGAGCACTTGGCCGGCTATGATCTGTGCATCGCATATAACGAATTATGGAATGAGACCGTGTCTCCCCAGCAGACCGCAGGGCTGCTTAGCTATGTGAGCGGCGGGGGCGGCCTGATTGTGCTGCATACCGGCATCTCGCTCGCCAAACGGTATGAGCTGGCCCAACTGATCGGCGGCCGCTTTACCGGGCATCCGCCTTATGCGCCGCTGAATTTCAAAGTTCTGGAGCATGATATTACGGAAGGCATTGAGGATTTCAAGCTGGATGAAGAGCCTTACCACTTTGATTTTGATCTCTTTACGGAGAAGACGATTCTGCTCCAGTATGAATCAGACGGTGAAATGCTGCCGGCAGCCTGGTGCCACAGCTACGGGCTTGGACGGGTGGTTGTTCTGATGCCTGGCCATCATGAACCATCCTTTATGCATCCTGCAATCCGCAAGCTGATTCTCGGGGCGGCTACCTGGGCCGCACGGATTCCCAGATAATTTTTTTAGATGAACCGCCGTTTGAAGCTCGGCTTTGAGAAATTGCCCGTCAAGGGTTATACTTTATCCATAACTGGAATCTTTGGGAGGAAAGAGCTATGAGCGACTTGTTCAAGAAAGCGATCTCTTTAGGAGTGGGCCTCACCATTGTCAGCAAGGAAAAGGTAGAGAAGGTAGTAGAGGAACTGGTGAAAAAAGGCGAGCTTGCCCCCTCGGAGTCCAAAGCGCTTGTTGACCGGTTGGTGGAGCGCGGGGAGGAAGAACGCGGGGCATTCAAATCCGCTGTACAAGAGCAGGTTCAGCGTGTGCTGAAGGAGCTTAAGGTTCCTGTTCAGAGTGATGTAGCCGAGCTGGAAGCGCGGATTGCCGTTTTGGAGCGCCGTGTAGCTGAGCTGGAGGGCACTCCTCCCGTGGAAGAGATATTGCCGGAAACGCGTACGGAATAAATGGCAGTACGCATAAGACATGCCGGACGGTACCGGTCGATTGCCATGGCGCTCATGCGTCATGGCTTCGGCTATATGGTGGAGGAACTCGGCCTCTATCATCTTCTGTCGCTTCCGCGCCGGATTATCACCCAGGAGGCTCACGAAAGTCTTACGCTCGGGGAGCGGATTCGCCGGGTGCTGGAGGATCTGGGTCCAACCTTTGTGAAGCTGGGCCAGTTAGCCAGCACCCGCTCCGATCTGCTCCCCGATTCTATCATTCAGGAGCTGGTGAAGCTGCAGGACAGCGTGCCGCCATTCTCGGCGGAGACTGCGCGGAATATCCTGGAGCAGGAGCTTGATCAGCCAATTGATGAAATTTTCAGTGACTTTGAGAATACACCGCTCGCCGCTGCTTCCATCGGTCAGGTCCACCGGGCCGTGCTGCATGGCGGACAACGTGTGGCGGTCAAAATACAGCGTCCCGGCGTCATGCGGACCATGACACGGGATTTGGAGATTCTTCAGGATTTAAGCGCCTTGGCCGAAAGAAGAATGGACTGGGCGAAGCAATACGAGCTGACGCGGATGGTGGAGGAATTCTCCCGTGCGCTGCTGGCTGAGCTGGATTACGGCCAGGAAGGACGCAATGCGGAGCGTATTACCGGCCAGCTATCCGAACATGATAAGGTATATATTCCGGCTATTTATTGGGATTTCAGCTCCACACGTGTTCTGACGATGGAATACATGGAGGGCATTACGCTGAACCGCCGCGAGGAGCTGCTGGAGAAGGGCGTGAAGCTTAAGGCTGCGGCCCAGCAGCTTGTGGAAATGATGCTGAACCAGATTTTTATTCACGGGTTCTTTCACGCTGATCCCCATCCCGGCAATGTCATGCTGCTTGAAAACGGCAAGCTGGCGCTGATTGATTTCGGCATGGTGGGACGGCTCAGTGAAGAGATGAAGGACAGCCTGTCCGCGCTTATTATTGCCCTGATGCGCAAGAATACCGATTCGATGGTACGGGCTATTCTGCGGCTGGGCGTCACCCCTGAGGAAGCCGACCGGATGGCGCTGCATGATGATATGGACCGGCTGCGCGAGGCCTATTATGATATTCCGTTCAATCAGATCAGCATCGGCAAGGCGCTGAACGATTTATTCGCCATCGCCCGCAAGCACAGGCTGGTCATTCCGCCGGATTTGGCTATGCTGGGCAAAACGATGCTGACGCTGGAGGGCGTTGTCAGCAACCTTGATCCGAACTTCAGCATTGTGCAGATGGCTGAGCCTTTTGGCCGGCGGCTGGTGCGGCAGCGCTTCAGCGGCAGCCGCCTGCAGCGCAAAATCCTCGGCGGGGTGGCCGATCTTGCTGAAAGCCTGGTCGAGCTTCCCGCCCAGGCCAGGCAGCTCTCTTCCCTGATCAGCAAGGGCAAGCTGAAGGTGGAGATCGGGCTGCCCGAGCTTAAGGAAATTGACCAGAAGCTCAGCCGGGTCGGCAACCGCCTGTCCTTCAGTATCGTATTGCTCGCCTTCAGCATTATTATGGCGGGGCTGATCATCGCCTCCTCCCTGCGCGGCGAGCCTTCGCTGCTGTGGGATTTTCCAATCGTTGAGATAGGTTCTTTGATTGCGCTCCTGATGATTCTGTGGCTGCTGTTCTCAATATTTAAATCGGGCAGATTCTAGCTGATCTATGCAGGGCAATAAATTTTCTTCGGCAGATGCACACAAAAGCCGCCGGATCAAGTACAATATAAAGGATTAGGCGATAAAGGGCGCATGTGGGACGGAAGGGCTCCGGTGACGGGGTTCTTCCGCTTTTGTTTGAATACAAAAAAGTGAATGCCTATAAGTTATCAGAATTGAGCACAACTAAAGAAAATAGTGAGGTGGAGACATTGCCGGGTTTTAAGGAATTAGGAGTTTCGGAAAGTTTGAACGGGTTGCTTCAAGGACAGGGTATTGCAAAACCGACACCGGTGCAGGCGGAAGCGATTCCACCGCTGGTGCAGGGACTGGACGTTATTGCGAGAGCCAAGACGGGAACAGGGAAGACACTGGCCTTCCTGCTGCCGATTTTGGACAAGATCCGCGTGGAGCAGGCCTATCCCCAGGCATTGATTATGGCTCCGACACGGGAGCTGGCGCTGCAGATTACCGAGGAAGCTCGCAAGCTGGCGCGGCATACCGGGGTGAAGATCCTTGCGGTATACGGCGGACAGGATGTGGAGAAGCAGCTCCGCAAGCTTGAAGGCGGCAGACATCTTATCATCGGCACGCCGGGCAGACTGCTGGATCATATGCGGAGGGGAACACTGGATCTTACCGGCGTCAAAATGCTTGTTCTGGACGAAGCCGACCAGATGCTGCATATGGGCTTTCTGGAAGACGTGGAAACCATTATTACGGCTGTGCCTTACCGCCGCCAGACGATGCTGTTCTCGGCAACGATGCCTGATCCGATCAAACGGCTGGCCAGCAACTATATGAAAGAACCGCTGGATATCGTAATTAAGAGCGGCTCGCCGATTCCGCTGGACAATATCCGCCAGCAGGTCTTGGAATGCTCGGACCGCAACAAGGAAGAAGCGCTGATCGGGCTGATCGAGCGGGACCGGCCGTATTTGGCGATTATTTTCTGCCGCACGAAGCGCCGCGTCTCGAAGCTGAATGAAGCGCTGCAGGCCGCAGGCTATGAATCGGACGAGCTGCATGGCGATTTGTCCCAGGGCAAACGCGAAGCGGTCATGAAGCGGTTCCGCGATGCGAAGCTGCAACTGCTCGTAGCCACGGACGTTGCCGCCCGTGGTCTCGACGTGGAAGGCATCACCCACGTCTTCAACTATGACCTGCCGCTGGATGCGGACAGCTATATCCACCGGATCGGCCGCACCGGCCGCGCCGGAGGCAAAGGCCTGGCGGTCACGTTTGCCTCGCCGCGGGACCGCGCCGGGCTCGACGTGATCGAGCACGGCATTTCCCAGCGGCTGGACCGCCGCCGCTACGAGAAGGATGAATTCGGCGTAGGCGAATTCATCTCCGTGCAAGGCGGCGGTTCGCCGCGCGGCGGACGCCAGAACGCCGCGCCTGAAGCGGCGCGTGCCGGACGCGGCGGCCGCAGCCAGGGGCGCAGCGGCGGAGCTCCGCGCGCCGAAGCCGGAGCGCGGCCGGGCGGACGCGGCCGCGCTAAGGAAGCAGGCGGCTGGGGCGCGCCTGCAGAGGGCCGCAGCCGCGCCGAGGCGGGCGGCGGCAAGCGCAGCGCCTACAGCGCGGCTGCTGCGCCAAGAGACGGCGGCTATGCCGGCAAAGGCGCGGCGAAGCCAGGCAAAGGGTCCGCCGGTTCCAAGGGCGGACCCAGCAGCGGCTACAGCGCCAATGTAACCCGTGGCGCAGAAGCCGGGGGCTTCAGCTACGGAGCCTCCAAGGGGGCCGGCTCCGGCGGCGGATACAATCCGGGCGGAGCTCAGGCCAGCCCCAAGCACAGAGCCAACGTGGCCCGCAGTAATGACGCTGGCGGCTGGGGTGCGTCAGCCCCCAAAGGAGGCGGCGGGTCACGCGGCGGCGCCAAGGGCGGCAAAGGCGGTTCCGGCTTCGGCGGGCGCAGCGGCGGAGGCAGTGCATCGCCGCGTGGCGGCCGTAGTTCCGGCGGATCACGCGGGGGCCGCGGCTCATCCAGATAAAGACGTGAGACGCTGCTACCTTTGTTTCGGGAAAGTGAAACATTTTGGCCCTATGGCCTGTCTAATAGATAAAGAGAACAGAAGGATGGAGTACATCTTTTAGGAGGAAGCAACAGCATATGTCTAAGAGCGCCAAAATTGTGATCTTGCTCATCGTCGTGATTGCTGTCGGCTGGGGAATTGGTAAATATACTGCACCCTCGCCCTCGGCTTCGCAGGAGAATGGGGCCGCCGCCGGCGAAGGCAACGATGCTCAGGCTCAGCCCAGTCCGGCAGGAGAGTCTACAAATGGGGCGGTTAACAATCCAGATGATTCTAGTTCGAACAACAGCAGCGGGTCCTCTCCCGAGAATCCGGGTTCGCAGGACAACGCCGCAAATATTGAACCTTCTCCCGCAGCTACAGATAAACCATCGGGGACATCTAGCCCGGGAGATAATGAGGTCAATTATACCGTCGAACCTGACAACATAGCAGTTATGGTCAACAAGCAGTTTGGGCTGCCTGACAGCTATAAGCCGTCGGATCTGGTCTATCCCGATGTGCGGTTCATCTTCTCCGAGAAAATCGAGAAGCGGATGCTGCGCCGCGTTGCCGCCAGAGCCTTGGAGGAAATGTTCGCGGGAGCGAAGAAGGACGGCGTTCATCTGGCCGGAGTTTCCGGGTACCGATCCGAAGCCACCCAGACCAGATTATTCAACAATTATGTGGCTAAAGACGGCGAAGAAAAGGCCCGCACCTACAGCGCTGTTCCCGGACACAGCGAGCATCAGACCGGTCTTGCCATCGACCTGTCCGGTACGGACGGCAAATGCGCTGCGGAGAGCTGCTTCGCCGGAACACCGGAAGCGGACTGGCTCGCAGCGCATGCGGCGGAATACGGCTTCATTATCCGTTATCCCGAAGGCAAGCAGGATATCACCGGATATATGTACGAGCCTTGGCACGTCCGCTATGTAGGCAAGGATATTGCCGCTGCGATTACCGAGAAAGGAATTACACTCGAAGAGTATTATTCCGATGCCATTCCGGTGTCTAAGTAAAATATCAACGATATAGGCTGAGCTTTAGCTTTTCACAGGTGGGCCTGGCTGTAACTGCGGGAAGGGTTGGATATCCTGAAGTATAACTCAGTTGTAACTCTGTGGCTTAGGCCAGGGTCTTTGTAGTTCAGGAGAGGGATTCGTTGATATCCATCCTCTTGAGCCTTAACGGACCGTAAAGCCGTTACTATCCCTTAAGAGATACATTTACCCGAGCTAGCGGACCGTAAAGTCCTTATCGCCTCTTGGGCAGGTATATCCGGGGTGCATATCCGCCCATAACGGCTCTGGAGTCCGTTCACTTGCGGAACAAGGACTTCCTGTAGAAGTAAGAGCGGCTCAGTCCGTTACAATGGGCTCCAACATAATTGGAGTCTGACCGATCTATAGGGTTTCCTTGAACAAATAAAAAGCACTGCAATCCGTTAACAAGCGGTTGCAGTCTTTTTTTGTTATTGGCCCGATTCGTCCGAAGGACAGGACTGATCCGCCTCATAGCCAGCTCAGCGGCACAACCAGGTTGTAAATCCATCAATTAAAATTACTTATAAGTGTAGAGCTATAATTTTGTTCAGTATGGAGGAGAACTGGGATGATAAAGCATATTCAAGCGGATGTAGTTATTATCGGCGGTGGAACGGGCGGCTGTGCGGCTGCACTGGGGGCAGCGAGATCAGGCAAATCGGTTGTAATGACTGAAGCTTATGATTGGATTGGCGGACAGTTGACCAGTCAGGTGGTTCCGCCGGATGAGAACCGCTGGATTGAGCAGTTCGGATGTACGGCAAGCTACCGGACTTACCGGAATTCAGTGCGGGACTACTACCGCAGGATGTTTCCGCTCACCGAGCAGGCTCGTGCCCGTGCTGCCTTTAACCCCGGCAACGCCTGGGTCAGCAGGCTCTCCCATGAGCCGCGCACCGCGCTGGCTGTACTTAGGGATATGCTGGCTCCCTATGTGCACAGCGGACGGCTGCAGATTTGGAATGGATATAAGCCTGTACATGCGGAGACGGATGGAGACGACGTCATTTCTGTGACTGTATGCGGGGGGAACGGGGAGCATCTGGTTCTGACCGGCGGCTATTTTCTGGATGCGACGGAAGAAGGAGATGTGCTCCCGCTGGCAGGCGTGGAATATGTAACGGGTGCGGAGTCAGCCTCTGAGACCGGAGAAAGACACGCACTCGCTGGGCCAGCTAATCCACAGGATATGCAGGCGTTTACGCATTGTCTGGCAGTGGATTATACAGAAGGCGAAAACTTCACGATTAACAAACCGAAGGAATATGAGTTCTGGAAGAACTATCAGGCAGACTTCTGGCCTGCCAAGCAGCTTAGCTGGACGGTTACTTCACCGTCAACGCTTGCACCTGTCACTTATGTGCTTCTGCCGGCCGAAGGGGCGAACCCCCTGTTTACTTACCGCAGACTGGCGGATCGGAGCAATTTTCAGCCGGGAACCTATAAGGAGGATATCAGTGTCGTCAACTGGCCGCAAAATGACTACTGGCTGGGGTCGATCATTGATGTCTCTCCAGAAGAAAGACGGCGTCATCTGGAGAGTGCGAAGCAGCTCAGCCTCTCCCTGCTGTACTGGATGCAGACGGAGGCTCCCCGCAAGGACGGGGGCACCGGCTATCCTGGATTACGTCCGCGGCCCGATGTTACGGGGGCGCCGGACGGTCTTGCGCAGGCTCCGTATATTCGTGAAAGCCGCCGGATTCGCGCGGAATTCACCATTCTGGAGCAGCATCTCAGCCCTGTCGATCGCCCGGACGGCCAAGCCGAGAAATACACAGATACGATTGGCATCGGCAGCTACCGGATTGACCTGCATCCCAGCACGGCGCTGCGGACCTTCATAGATATTCCTTCACTGCCTTTTCAGATTCCGCTCGGTGCGCTTATACCGGTTCGGGTCAATAACTTGATCCCAGCCGCCAAAAACATAGGCACAACACATATTACCAACGGTTGCTACCGGCTTCATCCCGTGGAATGGAACATTGGGGAAGCTGCCGGAATGCTGGCTGCCTTCTGCTTGGATAACAAGATAAAGCCCCGGGAGGTGCGCAATTCGCCGGAGCAACTGAAGAGCTTCCAAACGCGTCTCCGCAATAACGGCTTCGAGCTGGAATGGCCGTCCATCGGAGCCGTCTAAGCGAAACTGGGGGTGCGGGGCATTGCTAAGCTCACTCTGGGCTACGCCCCGCCGTACCCAAGCTGATCTTAAGTGACTCCTAAGCCGCCCCAAGCCGCCCCCAAGCTGATCTTAAGTGACTCCTAAGCCGTTCCAAGCTACCCCAAGCCATTTCACCCCGCACCCAAGCCGGTGCAGATGCAGAATACCTGCTGTACGGTGATATAATGGAGGAACGATATGGATGCAGCAATCAAAATCTCATCATTGGAGTGGCTGATCATATGAAATTGAGTATTCTGGATCAATCGCCGGTCTCCGAGGGCAGTACGCCCGCTGAGGCTTTAGCCCAGACGGCAAGCCTGGCCAGGGAAGCGGAAAGGCTGGGCTACCACCGTTTCTGGGTATCGGAGCATCACGGTGCACGCGGACTGGCCGGCTCTAGCCCGGAGGTGCTGATGGCACATCTGGCGGCAGTAACGTCCACCATCCGCATTGGCTCGGGAGCTGTACTTCTTCCACATTACAGTGCCTACAAGGTGGCGGAGAACTTCCGTCTCCTTGAAGCCCTGTACCCCGGGCGTATTGATCTCGGGTTGGGCAGAGCACCGGGAGGCGGGGCACTTGCCGCTAGGGCGCTTCAGGAGAATCGGACAGGCGGTGCGGAGTTCTATGAACTGCAAATCAGAGACCTTATCACCTATCTGCACGGCGCAGCGGATTCTTCCCACCGTTTTGCCGGACTTGAAGCCACTCCTTCCATAAGCTCAGCGCCGGAAATTTGGCTGCTCGGCTCAAGCAGGGACAGTGCTGCCCTCTCCGCCAGGCTGGGTACCGGCTTTGCTTTTGCCCAGTTCATTAACGGTGACGGAGGCAAGGAAGCGGTACAGGACTACCGGGGCAGCTTCCGCCCTTCTCCTGCGGCGGCCCCGCGTTCGCTGGTTGCCGTGTTCGCCGCCTGCGCCGAGACTTCAGAAGAAGCCGGCCGGCTGGCTTCCAGTATGGAGCTTTCGCTGGTTCTGCTGGAGAAAGGCCATGTCTCGACCGGCACGCCTTCGGTAGAAACCGCGCTGAACTATAAGTACACGCCGTATGACCGATTCCTTATCTCGGACAACCGCCGCCGGATGGTGACCGGCTCTCCAGAGGAGGTTCGCCAGCAGTTTATAGCGCTCACAGAAAAGTATTCATGCGACGAGATTATGTTTGCTACTGTTATGCATAGCTTTGAGGATAAGCTGAAATCCCTCCGGCTAATTGCGGAAGCCTGCGGGTTGACCCGAAGGGGAGCTGGCGGTTAGCTTTTGGAAGCACGATACCTGAATTTTCTATTCTGCCGGGGATGAGGTAAGATGAAGGAAGGAATACACTTCACACAGCCGTAATCAATCCGCTGACGAAAGGAAGGATTCAGGATGTCCATCTACAGCTTTTCAGGAGTTGCCCCTTCGGGTAAAGAACAGCCATTCAAGGATTACGAGGGCAAGGTGCTGCTGATCGCCAACACGGCCAGCAAATGCGGACTAACACCGCAATATGGGGATTTGCAGAAGCTCTATGAGCAGTATGGAGATCAGGGGCTTGTGGTGCTCGGCTTTCCCTGCAACCAGTTTGCCGGGCAAGAGCCGGGGACTAGTGAGGAAGCGGAGGAATTTTGCCAGATTAACTATGGCGTTAAGTTTCCTATCTTTGCCAAAGTAGATGTGAATGGGCCGGAGTCAAGTCCCCTTTTTCAATATTTGAAGACCCAGCAGCCGGGTACGGGCGAGAGCAGCGACATTCAGTGGAACTTCACGAAGTTTCTTGTAGACCGCACCGGTAATGTAGTAGCCCGCGTAGAGCCGAAGGAATCACCCGAAAGCATGAAGGAACAGATCGAAGCCCTGCTGTAAAAATCTGCGGCAAGCGCTTGTCCTGGTCCAATCGAAAAATCCTCCCGAAACGCGGCATTTGCTTAAGCGGCGCTTCGGGGGGATTTGTTTTTAATTCCTGCTGTATGAAATTAATCCTTGACGCTTTTTCAAGACACTGTATCCTTTGAAGAGGAATGTATAACTTGGTGAATTGCATAAAGTGCAGAATGAAGCAGGATAATAACGGCAGGAGGGTTTTAAAACGGTATGAGGTTAATTACAGAGGTGGCATCGGCAGCAGGTATTAGTGAGGAGCATCTGGAGCTGTACGGCAAATACAAAAGCAAGCTGTCGCCATCCCTTTGGGATGAGCTTAAGCATAAGCCGGATGGTAAGCTGGTGCTGGTTACCGCGGTCAATCCCACCCCGGCAGGCGAAGGCAAGACACTGACGACAATCGGGCTGTCCCAGGCGATGAATGCGGCAGGCGTTAAGACAGTTGCTGCACTCCGCGAGCCTTCGCTCGGGCCATGTCTGGGCATGAAGGGTGGAGCAACCGGCGGGGGCAAGGCGCAGATCGTTCCGGCGGACGAGATCAATCTTCATTTTACAGGGGATATCCATGCGGTGACTTCCGCGCACAATCTGCTGTCGGCTATGATCGACAATCACATTTTCCAGGGCAACGCATTGGGGCTAGATCCGCAGCGCATTGTCTGGAAACGGGTAATGGATATGAATGACCGCAGCCTGCGGAATATTGTGACCGGGCTTGGTGATGGCAACGGAACGGTGCGGGAGAGCGGGTTTCAGATTACGACAGCTTCGGAAATTATGGCGGTGCTGTGCCTGTGCGACAATCTGGCCGATCTCAAAAGACGCCTCAGCCGCATGCTGATCGGGTATGACCAGTTGGGTGCGCCGGTAACGGCTAAGGACATCGGGGCGGTGGAAGCAATGACTGCGCTGCTGAAGGAAGCGGTGAAGCCGAATCTGGTGCAGACGCTCGAAGGAACACCGGTGATTGTGCATGGCGGTCCTTTTGCCAACATTGCTCATGGCTGCAGCAGCGTGATTGGAACCCGTTATGCACTGAAGCTTGGCGATGTGGTGATAACTGAGGCGGGCTTCGGCGCGGATCTGGGCGCTGAGAAGTTCATGGACATCAAGTGCCGCCAGGCCGGACTTACCCCCGCAGCGGCAGTGCTGGTAGTAACGGTGAAATCGCTGAAATACAACGGTGGTGTCCGCAAGGATGAGCTGCATACCGAAAACCGGACAGCACTGCTTTCCGGCATCTCGAACATGGAGCGCCATATTGAGAATTTGGGCAAATTCGGCGTGCCTGTGCTGGTTGCGGTCAATCATTTCGAAGGGGATACACCAGGCGAGATTAACGACGTGCTGGATGCGTGCCGGCGCTTGGGTGTGCCTGCGGCTATCTCCAAGGTCTGGGCGGAAGGCAGTGCCGGAGGGCTTGAAGTGGCTGAGGAGCTGAAGAAGCTGCTGGAGCAGACAGAACGCTCAGAGTATGCCCCCTTGTATGAAGATAACCTGGATATTCAGGCTAAAATCCAAAAAATCGTCACCGAAATCTACCGTGGCGCTGATGTGGTTTTCTCCCCTGCGGCAAAGCGCAGCCTCAATTCCATTGAGAAGCTTGGCCTCCAGAAGCTGCAGGTTTGCATGGCCAAAACACCATACTCCTTTTCTGATCAGCCACGGCTGCTTGGAGCGCCGGAAGGCTTCACGGTGGGTGTGAGAGATATAACCCTGTCCCTTGGAGCGGGCTTCGCTGTGGTGATCACCGGCAATATGGTCACTATGCCTGGTCTTCCGGCCAAGCCGGCTGCAGAAGGACTGCATGTTGACGAGGATGGCGTGATTTTCGGCCTGGAATAGCTGTTCACAAAATATAGACGCGACAATGCTGCGGTACTGATCCAGCGTTGTCGCGTTTTTTTCTCCCATAATACCTTCAATTAGCTTCGCTTTACAACGGATCTTCGCTACTTCCTATGTTGCATTCCCTGTCCCTTCCTGCCGCAGACAGACATAATGTGCTCCCTCCGGGGAAAACTAAACAGCAGCAATAGATCATCAGGGTAATCTTAAATTTTAATCATTTGTGAACATTGTGAGAAAAATCACAAAAAAAGCTTGTGTTGTGATATTAATCACAATATAATCATCACATGAAGTGAAAAAAATCACAGATAAAGAAAAATAAATGAAATGCTCAATTTGGAGGAGGAAGAAACCATGAAAGTAGCAGTCATTGGATGTACCCATGCCGGAACCGCCGCAATTGTTAACACCGCTCAGCTCTACCCTGATGCCGAGATTACAGTGTACGAACGCAATGATAATATTTCTTTCCTGTCATGCGGTATCGCTCTTTATGTAGGCGGAGTAGTCAAGGACCCGCAAGGCTTGTTCTATTCCTCGCCGGAAAAGCTGGCCGAGCTTGGTGTCAAAACGAACATGCGTCATGAGGTGATCCAGGTTGATACAGACCGCAAAACCCTGCGGGCCCGAAACCTGGCGACAGGCCAGGAATTCGATGACTCCTATGACAAGCTGATCATGACTACCGGTTCCTGGCCGATTGTTCCGAAGCTGGAAGGCATGGAGCTTGATGGTATTCTTCTTTCGAAGAATTATAACCACTCCAACACCATCATCGAAAGAGCGCAGCATGTTAACAGAATCACCGTTGTCGGCGCCGGATATATCGGGGTTGAACTGGTGGAGGCTTTTCAAATGAACGGCAAGCAGGTTACGCTGATTGATGGCGAAGATCGTATTCTGAGCAAGTATCTGGATGAAGAATTCACCACCCCGATACAGCAATCGCTGGAGGATCACGGTATTACTCTGGCACTGGGGGAGAAGGTCAGCTCTTTTGTTGGTGAGAATGGTAAAGTGACCAAGGTGATTACAAGCAAGGGCGAGCATGAGACGGATTTGGTGATCCTGTGCATCGGGTTCCGTCCAAATACCGAGCTGCTGAAAGGGCAAGTGGATATGCTGCCTAACGGAGCGATTATCGTCAATGACTATATGCAGACGAGCCGCCCGGATGTCTTTGCTGCCGGTGACAGTTGTGCCATTCATTATAATCCTACCGGTAAGCATGCCTACATTCCGCTGGCAACAAATGCAGTGCGTATGGGTACGCTGGTTGCCCGCAATCTGGTATCGCAGACGATCCCTTACATGGGTACGCAGGGAACCTCGGGAATTAAGATTTACGAAGATAATATTGCCGGAACGGGACTGACGGAGGATGCGGCCAAGGCTGAAGGCATGGATACCGAAAGCGTGATGATTACCGATAACTACCGTCCGGAGTTCATGCCTACCCATGAGCAGGTGCAGCTAAAAGTGGTGTTCGACCGTGCCACCCGCCGTATTCTCGGCGCACAGATCATGTCCAAAATGGATCTGACGCAGTCGATCAACACCGTGTCAGTATGCATTCAAAATCGAATGACCGTAGACCAGCTAGCGTTCATTGATTTCTTCTTCCAGCCTCATTACAACAAACCGTGGAATTTCTTGAACACCGCGGGACTGCAGGCATTGCCTAAGAATGTGGCTGTTAAGGAACCAGTGACTGTATAAGCTTTTGCAGACCAAACAACGCCCTGTCCACTTGGACAGGGCGTTGTTTGTCTAGGTGCGCCCGGCATGGGCGATAACTCGGTGGTGAGAGTCCACTACAGGCTTGGCAGTAGGAACTGTTAGCTGAAGGCAAGGGTGTCCGCCGCGAGGCGGAATCTGAAGGAAGCCGGAGGCAAACCCTCGGTCTGACGAACAGAAATCACATACAAGGCATGGTGGGACGGACGAGCTTGCCTAACAAAGCGAAGTCCAATACTGCCCGAATCCCATGATGTAGATGTGGCAGATAGATGAGGGGAAGGTTATCGCTCTTACCCGGGGAGATCTCACAGACGTCAAGTAGACCCTTCGAAAGACGGAGTAAAGCTTGCTGTGAGAAGTCAGCAGAGGCCATAGTGCGTGCGTGGCAGCACGATCATCAGGTGGGTTAAAGTCCCGCTGAGCACCGGACTAGGGGGCTCATATCCAAACTCGGGGGTAACGCCTCGGGGGCCGGTAATTTTTTTTTTACCGGAGGGCAGGGCGTCTGCCGCGAGGCAGAGTCTGAAGGGCTTGAGGAGAAGTACCAGGCCGTAGTGAAACGGGGCTACCCGAACTCGCGAACCGGTCGGCCAAAGATGGGGCAAGGTCGAGTCTGCACTATGGAGACGAAGGCGTTCTAGTCCACCCATCGCACCAAGGTGTGTGCGGGCGGCATGGTACTGAAGATGACGATGTGACCCACGGAGATCTCGTCGTGTCTGAAACGAATGCACTTGCAGGACGAGTGGTTAAACAAAGTCGAAGCGGTCGCGCCGCGCCCGCCGCTTCAGAGAATGCGCGGCAGTTTCGGTAACGGGTACTATAAGGAAACCCCGAAATGTACACCGGACGCACGGCGAGAAGTCGGAGAGCCGCGTACTACTTAAGAACGGACGAACAACAGAAACGTCCGGATCAGTCACCTTGGTGTGACTGGCTTCTGTTCACTCAAAAGGTGAATTAGAAGGGGAAGGCGGCTCGCTTTATGGAGACCGGAACTGGCATGAGTTTCGCGAGTAAGCGGCAAGGGAGGAATATTCCCTAAGTGAAAGACCCAAAACTTGCAGGCGGAGGATACGAAGCGTATGAAAGCAGAAGGCACAGGACGAAAGGTTCATTCATTAATCGACAAGGTGTATCACCGAACAAATCTGGAAATGGCATGGGAAACAGTGAGGGCAAACGGAGGCAGTGGTGGAACTGACAAGGTCACCATCCCGGCCTTCCAAGCCGTAGCCGAGGCGGAGCTAGAACAACTGCACGAAGAACTGAAGCAAGGGATGTACCGACCGATGCCGGTCAAACGAATTCACATTTCCAAGAAGGGGAAGCCAAACGAGAAGCGTCCGCTCGGCATCCCGGCGATAAGGGACAGAGTCTGCCAGCAAGCGCTGAAAAACAGGCTGGAACCTATCTTTGAACCCTTGTTCAGTGAATGCAGTTTCGGATACCGTCCGGGTAGGTCAACGCACCAAGCGATGCGGAAGATTTACCGCGAGATGATGGACGGGTGCGAATGGATTGTGGACGCAGACCTGCGGGATTTCTTTGGGACGGTTCATCACGAACCGCTGGTCGACAGGATTGCGGAGCAAGTAAGCGATGGTAGAATTCTCAAATTGGTCAGACAAATGCTCGAAGCCGGGTACATGGAAGGTGGGAAGAAATACGCGACACCGAGCGGCACGCCGCAAGGTAGTGTAGTGAGTCCGCTGTTTAGTAACATTTACCTGAATCGGTTCGACCATGAAATGACGGACAGAGGGTACCGACTGACGCGCTTCGCTGACGATTGGGTGGTGCTCTGCAAGACGCAAGCGGAAGCTGCGCGGGCGCTCCGGGACGCAAGAATCATTCTGGAATCGCTCGGGCTGACCCTTCACCCGGATAAAACAAAGATCACCCACATCAAGTGGGGATTCGAGTTTCTGGGCTACAAGCTCAAACGGGGAAAAGGCTTGTCGCTGCAACGGGAAAAGGTAAAGAAGCAATCGAAGATGAATATCTACGCCTACCCCAAAGACAAGTCCATCCAATCGTTCATGGACACCATTCGAGCCCGAACGCATAGACGCATCCCGATAACCGTTTTTGAACTCATCGACTCCATAAACCCCGTCATACGAGGGTGGGGCAATTATTTCCGGAAAGCCCACGTGAGAAAGCTTTTCAACCGACTCCAACGCTGGATCATAAGGCGGATATGGAGTCATCGGTTCAAACGCTGGCGCAACGCGGGGTGGAAAAGACTGCCGGAATCCATTCTCTACTCCAAGTACAGATTGGTAAATCTCTTGTCATTAATCCCGGATTTGAACCTACGAACTGCACCCAAAGGGTGACATGAAGGAAAGCGGATTGCGGGAAAACTGCACGATCCGTTTGATCGAGCGGACGGAGGAAGGCGCAAGCCGACCTCCTTCGACTCTACACCGGGAATTTTTTTTTTTTCGGGAAGGGCTGAACAATCGTAAGTCTTGAGTACATACGGAAAGGAGAATCGGCGCAATGAAAGCAGAATACCGAGAGGGCTGCCCGCAAAGGGATAGCGTGGAGCGCGAAGAGTATGCGGGAGCGCGGAGTGCCGACATTCGGGAACGTAGAGAAAGGGACGGTGCAAACGACCTGATGGAAGCGATACTGGACAGGGACAACCTGAACCGCGCCTACAAGCAGGTCAAACGCAACCACGGAGCACCGGGAATCGACGGGATGACCGTGGAGGAAGCGCTGCCTTGGCTGCGTGAAAACAGAGACGAGTTTTTGCAAAGCATCCGGGATGGAAGGTACAAACCAAGCCCGGTGCGACGCAAGGAAATCCCCAAACCAGATGGAAGTGGAGTCCGAAAACTCGGTATTCCCACGGTGGTAGACCGAATCATCCAGCAAGCGATTGCCCAGCAACTGCAACCGCTATTTGAACCGCTCTTCTCAGAGGGAAGCTACGGCTACCGCCCAGGGAGGAGCGCGCAGCAAGCCATCCGCAAAGTAAAAGCTGATGTGGAGCAGGGATATGGCCAAGCCGTAGAAATCGACCTCTCGAAATATTTCGACACGTTGAACCATGAGCTGCTGATGAATCTCCTGCGTAAACAAATCCAAGATAAACGCGTAACGGAGCTGATTAAAAAGTACCTGAAAAGCGGAGTCATGGAAAACGGAGTACGCCGCGAAACGAAAGAAGGCTCGCCTCAGGGCGGGCCGCTGTCGCCCCTACTCGCGAACATCTATCTGAACGAATTCGACCAGGAGATGGAAAGACGAGGCGTGAAGGTCATCCGCTATGCGGATGACATCGTGCTGCTTGCGAAGAGCAAACGGGCGGCGATGCGGCTTTTGGAATCCAGCCGGAGAGTTCTGGAAAACCGGCTAAAGCTCCAGATGAATGCGCAGAAGAGCAAGGTGGTCAGCGCTGTGGCACAAAAGCATTTCAAATTTCTCGGCTTTGCGCTCGGAAAGAATGGAAACGGCGTATACATTCGCGTACACCGTCAATCGCTCGCCAAGGCAAAGAAGAAGCTGAAAGAGCTAACGAGCCGAAACCAGGGCAGGAATGCGCGGCAGGTCATGGAGAACGTGAAGGCCTACATTCGCGGTTGGATCGGCTATTTCTACGTAGCGGACATGAAGCGAAACGTGCAAAGCTGGAATGAATGGCTGCGAAGGCGGATACGGATGTACATCTGGAAACAGTGGAAGAAGCCAAGAACGAAGGTGCAGAACCTGCGAAAGCTGGGGATACCGGAGTGGCAAGCGTACCAATGGGGAAATACACGTCTGGGCTACTGGCGAATAGCAGGAAGCGCAGTACTGAGTCGCTCTGTAACAAATGAAAGGCTCGCACAGGCAGGGTATTATGACTTCCCTGCCCAGTACGAGCGTTTACGTCAATTGCACTCAAGCGGTTGAACCGCCGTATACCGAACGGTACGTACGGTGGTGTGGAAGGTCGGCTATCCAACTAATGGATAGCCTCCTATCCGATCCTGGTTTATACCGGCTATTGGTAGCTGACCTCCTCATGAAAATTCAGAACATCCAGCCGTGCACGGATACGTTCGATTTCTGTTGAGGTTAATGGAGCTGTGGGAGTCAATTTGTAGTTTCTCCCTGTAATGTAGCTAATATCGTCCGCTGCCCCATTGTGCGTATATGGAAGATTAGCGACAGGGGTTTTGGAATAATCGGTGAAATCAATGATGCTCCAGGTTGGGTCACCGTCTTTCTTGGCAAGGATAATACGCTCTGTTGCAGTTTCGGTCCACAGATAGCGCAGATCCGCTGGGGAATTCTCTCCACTGGCCGTGGTATAGCCTGAGCCCCGGAACATCAGGGTGAATTCGGAGTGCTCATTACTGCTGGCACTTCTTGTTTTGTAGATTTCCGCCAGATCATGGATGCCCAATACTTTTACATTAGCATCTTTCGGGAACCTGCTGATGAAATCCTGCCAGGTCGCGTTCAGGCCGGGCGATCTGAGCACCCAATTGGTGCCAATCACCAGTGAGAGGTAATTGACCGTATTTTGGTTGCGATAAGGATTATTGAGATATTGGGAGGCCAGGTGCAACTGGGGTTCTGCCTTCATCTCGCTTACATACGGGTCCGCCGGATGCAGAGTCCATCTGGATGCACCTGAAGTGTAACGGGAGCCGATGGGATCAATGCTGAGTGAATTCATAAATACATTGCCGCTGTTTGTAGCCGCATCCTGTGCGGGCAGCATCGGGTTAGCGGTATGCGCCCAATAAGGCATCAGCGGTGATCCCTCAGCAGACAATTGGCCTACGTTAACCTGTGTTGCCGCCCACCCCATGAAGGCGTCGATCTGGAAATTGTCTTTTAACCAGGCCGCCTGCTCGGGATTGATGGCATAGGTAGACAATGATTTGGGACGATACTTGTCAGGTATGCTCAGCCATACGGAGCTGTCTCCGTTGGTTCCCCCCTGGTGGAGGTAATTGAGCGCATTATACCTGTACATGTACAGCCACGAATTCATCTCAGCAATCCATTGGGACAGACTGTAATTGTCATTGGGATAACCCGATACGATCCCTACCTCATCTCCATAAAGATCAACATACTCAAGCACCTTTTGCAGTTGAGGGCGTTGTGCTTCATCGAATACGAACCGGCTGTCCATAGCCCAGGTCACCCGCAAATTAGGGTCAATGGTTGCGAGGGAATTCCGCATAGTCTCCATTTCAGCTATTGTTGTAGCATTCGCTCCGGTATCTTCAAGCAGCAATGATACGGTGAAGTAAGATGCTGCTGAGCTGTATTGAGGCTGCTTAACCAATAGCTCGAAGGTGCCAGGGACACTGAAGTCTGCAAGCTCGGAACTGAGCAGAACGCTGCCATGAATAACAGTGCCCGGAGCCGGGATGTTATAAAAGTTAGCTACCGTCCCATCCGGTGCCAGTACAGCGTAATCATCAGTAATCGAGACTTTAAGGTCCGGCGGCAAAAACTCCGGTGTAATTTCTTCACCATAGACATCCAAGGTCACGTAAGCCAGCTTCCAATGATCCACAGATACATTGAATGAAGCATCAATTGAATCGGTAGTGGTATGAATAGAATCAACTGCTTTGTACACTGGCGGAGTTGCTGTTGGAACAGGTGAAGCAGTTGGATCTGGTGTTGCTGTTGGTGTAGGTGAAGCGGATGGAGCTAGTGTTGCTGTTGGAACAGGTGAAGCAGTTGGATCTGGTGTTGCTGTTGGTGTAGGTGAAGCGGATGGAGCTAGTGTTGCTGTTGGTGTAGGTGAAGCGGATGGAGCTAGTGTTGCTGTTGGTGTAGGTGAAGCCGATGGAGCTAGTGTTGCTGTTGGTACAGGTGAAGCGGATGGAACAGGAGTTGCTGTTGGTACAGGTGAAGCGGATGGAGCTAGTGTTGCTGTTGGTACAGGTGAAGCGGATGGAGCTAGTGTTGCTGTTGGTGTAGGTGAAGCGGATGGAGCTAGTGTTGCTGTTGGTGTAGGTGAAGCCGATGGAGCTAGTGTTGCTGTTGGTGTAGGTGAAGCCGATGGAGCTAGTGTTGCTGTTGGTACAGGTGAAGCGGATGGAGCAGGAGCTGCTGTTGGTGTAGGTGAAGCCGATGGAACAGGAGTTGCTATTGGTGTAGGTGAAGCCGATGGAACAGGAGTTGCTATTGGTGTAGGTGAAGCGGATGGAGCAGGAACTGCTGTTGGTACAGGTGAAGCAGGTGGATCTGGTGTTGGTGCAGGTGAAACGGGTGGAGCTGGTGTTGGTGCAGGTGAAGCAGGTGGATCTGGTGTTGGTGCAGGTGAAACGGGTGGAGCTGGTGTTGGTGCAGGTGAAGCAGGTGGAACCGGTGTTGGTGCAGGTGAAGCCGATGGAACAGGAGTTGCTGTTGGAAAATCAGTAATAACCGGATTTTGAGGATATGTAATGTCCGCATTTCCTAATGGTACACCTTTGGGAACTTCGGATTCCTCCGGCAATTGCTCCATTGACTTACCTTCCGGTAATCCTTTTCCTTGCTCGAGCAGGTCTTGTATCCGCGAGGGCTCCTTAATCAAAAGGTAAGCTTGAGCAGTTACTTTAGCTGCGCTCTGGCGGTCGACCCATTGCTTCGGGTTGAACCGGTGCTGTCCATCTCCTTGGAACAGTTGAAGCTGTTGGGCCACCCAGACGCTTGCCCGGGCTTTTTCCGAAATAGAAGAAGCATCCTTAAACGTAGGCATATGCCCTTGTTGCTGGATCAGGTCATTCAGACCAAGGGCCTGTATATACCATATTGCCAAGCTCTCGCGGGTAATTGTACTCCTCCTGTCTATCGTCTGGTCCTGCAGGATGCCTGCGGACAAGAGCAAACGTATGGAGGGGGAGGCCCAATCCGGTATTTGGTCTGTTGTTAGCGGATATTCCGTGTTAGGATTGGAAACAGATAATGCCCTGGACATCAAGGAACCCATCTCTGCGAGGGTAATCGGCTGCAAAGGCTTAAACTTTGAATTACCATATCCTTGGATGATCCCTCTGGAGAACAGGTTAATAATTTCTTGACGAGCATAGCTGTGTTCTATATCCACAAATGGATTGCGCTCGGCCTTTACGGCCGAAGGGACTGCAGTAGCTCCGAATAAGATCAGGCATAGCAGAACCAGGATGATTCGTCGTGGGTTATTCATCATGATGTGTGCACCTTTTTCAGTTATTATGGGAACAGCTTGTCACCTCCTTTACTCAGATATCGGTGCAATTGGGCCGATTATTTAGCGTGTCAGGAGGTGAATGAGGAAATATGTTACATGGGATTTTGTAAATGTAACAAACATTTAATATTTTCAGTTTATCTGATCACAATTTATGTCCGTGTTAAATATGACATGTCAGTGAAAATTTTCACTTGGTTTTCGTAGTAGTGACAATTATCACGTAAATGTGATAGTTGACGCGCTACAATGGCATAAAGGAACAAATTTTAAGTAATTAGAAGGGGATAGGAATCATGGCTTATAACAAACCGCAGGGGATTGCCGAAGTCACGGTGGAGAACGGAATCAAGAAGGCACACAATCCGCTCAGCACCGTACTTATTCTAGGCTTTCTGGGGGGAGCGTTCATTGCGCTCGGATTTTTGCTGGATATTCGCGTTATTGCAGGCGCGCCGAAGGAATGGGGTTCTATCGCCAACTTTATCGGAGCTGCTGTTTTCCCGGTAGGACTGGTTCTGGTGCTGCTGGCTGGCGGGGAACTGCTGACAGGAAATATGATGGCGGTGCCGCTTGCCTTTATGGCGAAGAAAATTTCTTTCTGGGAAGTCGTTAAGAACCTGGTGCTGATTACAATCAGTAACTTGGCAGGTGCCTTGTTCGTCGCTTATTTCTTCGGCCACGTCGTAGGCCTCACTTCGGACGGCGTATACCTGGAAAAACTCGTTGATATGGCTGGCCACAAGATTGATGCCAGCTTTCTGCAGGCTTTTATCTCCGGTATAGGTTGTAACTGGCTGGTTGCTTTGGCGGTATGGCTCTCTTACGGAGCGGATAATTTCAGCGGAAAAATTCTCGGGATCTGGTTCCCGACCATGGCATTTGTGGCCATCGGCTTCCAGCACGTTGTAGCCAACATGTTCCTTATTCCTGCTGCTATATTTGAAGGACACTTCACCTGGAGCCAATATTTCGGCAACTTTGCTCCGGTCTGGCTGGGCAATCTCACGGGCGGTGCAATCTTCGTCGCATTCGCTTACTGGATGGCTTATCTGCGCAAAGCGCCAGCGGCTGCTCCATCTGTGGAAGGCATCTCCGCTGCCGGTGTGAAGAAACACGCATAAATATTCCCGGCCCGCTTGGGCTGGGATAATGATAGAGACACTCTTCGGAATTTTCCGGGGAGTGTTTTTATATATAAGGTTATATGTTTCCACTTGGTGAAGGATTGTCTGCGGACGCAAAATTCGCCGTGCTTTCCGACTCGGGGGAACGAAATCGGGCTCACGGCGAATTCAGGCGAGTTTATAGGGAGTGTTTCATAAGCCCTATTACCCGGGAATAATGGCAACGAATCAAGGTTCTGCTTCCTTTCTTTACTCGAATCCATTGCAGCTATAAAATATAACTATTCAATCGACAAGGGAGGTCTGCAGTCAATGAGCTTCAGCGGAGATGGGATTTTTCCGGCGGTATGTCCACTGGATTGCCCCGATACATGCGGACTCCTGGTGCATAAGCACGATGGCAAAATTATTAAGGTAGAGGGGAATCCCGAGCATCCAGTCACCAAGGCGGCTATCTGCAACAAGGTGCGGAATATGGCAGAGCGGGTGCATCACCCGGAACGCCTGCTTCACCCGCTGCGCCGTGTAGGCCCGAAAGGCAGCGGTTCTTTTGAGCCGATCAGTTGGGAGGAGGCAATCAGCGAAATTGCCGGCCGCTTCAAGAAGCTGTCAGTAGAATATGGACCCGAGAGCATCCTTCCGTACAGCTTCTACGGCAATATGGGCGTGCTTAGCGTGGAAGGGATGGACCGGCGGTTCTTCAACGCGCTCGGGGCAAGCCGCCTGGAACGGGCTATCTGTAATTCGGCGGGAACGGCAGGCTGGAAATATACGATGGGCTTTGGCGGCGGGACAAGTCCTGAGGATACGGTGAATGCCGATCTGATCATTGTCTGGGGCGGCAATATTATCAGCACCAACATGCACCAGGTGGTGTACGCTGAGCAAGCCCGCAAACGGGGTGCGAAGGTGGTTGTCATTGATGTGCACCGCAACCGTACGGCCCAGTGGGCAGACTGGTTCCTGCCGCTGTATCCGGGCACGGATTCGGCGCTGGCACTGGGACTGATGCATATTCTGTTCCGGGATGGAATGACGGATGATGCATTTCTTGAGCAGTATACGATAGGCCATCAGGAGCTGCGGGAGCATGTGCTTGCCTATCCGCCCCAGCGGGTTGCAGAGATCACAGGCATCGCAGCGGACGACATAGAGAAGCTCGCCAAAATGTACGGCGAAGCCAAGGTTTCACATATTCACATTGGCAACGGTCTGCAGCACCATGATAACGGCGGCATGAATGTCCGCAGCATCACGTGCCTTCCGGCGCTTACCGGAGCATGGCTGAAGACCGGAGGCGGAGCGGTCAAATCAAATAGCGGCTATAACTCCATGAATGACCGGGCGCTGACCCGCCCGGATCTTCGCCCGAACCGGGGGACACGGATGATTAATATGAACCGGATCGGTGAGGCGCTGGAGATGAAGGAGCAGCCGGTAATGGGGATGTTCGTCTACTGCAGCAATCCCGTTGTTGTAGCTCCCAATGCCGACCGGGTGCGCGCAGGATTCGCGCGCGAGGATCTTTTTACGGTTGTACATGATCTCTTCATGACCGACACGGCACTGTATGCCGATATCGTGCTGCCGGCGACCACTTCCTTCGAGAATGTTGATCTGTATTCATCGTACTGGCACCACTACATCCAGCTTCAGGAGCCTGTGCTTGAAGCGCCGGGAGAATGCAAAAGCAACGTGGAGGTCTTCGCGCTGCTGGGCCGGGCGATGGGCTTCGACGCGGAAGCCTTCAGCGAGTCTGAATATGAGATGATCCGCAAGGCACTGGATTACCCGCGCAACCCATATCTGAATGGCGTTACGCTGGAACGGCTGCTTAACGAGCGGTTCGTGAAGCTGGACATGACTCCGCAGGCGGATTATCTGAAGAACCTTCCGACACCGTCAGGTAAGATAGAGCTGTATTCCAAGGCTATGCAGCTCGCCGGATTACCTGCGCTGCCTACATATATGCCGCTGAAGGAAGGGTATGACGGTGTACGGCGGCCGCAGCCGGGAGCGGATTATCCGCTGATGTTCATTTCTCCGCCGAATCATAATTTCTTGAACTCTAATTTCGCCAATATCGAGAAGCACCAGCGGATGGAGAAGCGGCCAACGCTGCAGATCCACCCTGAGGATGCGGCGGCACGGGGGATCGGGGATGGCGATGAACTGACCGTATATAACGCCAGAGGCTCAATTGAGCTATGGGCAGTGGTGACGGACAAGATGCTGCCGGGTACAGTGATCAGCCAGGGGCTGTGGTGGGAAGGCAAGGGACGCAGACAGAGAGTAAATGTGCTTACACCGGACCGGCTCAGCGATATGGGGAATGGGGCGACCTTTTTCTCGGGTACGGTTGAAGTGAAGCGAAGCGTGGAGCCACATGATTATGATATGATAACGCGATAAAGCGGTAATTCGTATACTTGCCTTGACCCTATTTTCGGATGATACTGGTTAAATTAATGACACATAGTTAACAGGGGATGAAAGACAAGATATGAAGTTTCTGCAAGCTTATCCGAAGGAAGTTAAAGTATTCCTGATTGCCAGCCTGATTAACGCAACCGGCAGTGCTTTGATGTGGCCGCTTGTTACGATGTACGTATTCGATGAGCTTGGCCGCAGCATGAAGGATGCCGGCTTCGTACTGCTTGTTCAGAGTCTCGGAGGAATTGCAGGCCAACTGCTTGGGGGATCGCTCTACCATAAAGTCGGCGTTAACCGGTTGATTGTAGGAGCTTTGGCCCTGACGGCCTTAACCTTGTTCGCTCTTCCGGCGGCAAGCGGCGACTGGTACATCTTCATCGCCGTCATGGGATTGTTCGGACTGTTCAACTCGTTGTCGCTGCCAGCCATCCAGGCGTTTATTGGCTTCCGTTTTGCCGAGCAGCGTGCAGATCTTTTTAATGTCATTTATGTTTCCAATAACATAGGGGTTGCGCTGGGAACGTCACTTAGCGGCTTCCTTGGCAACTATATGCTGAGCTTCGTCCTGAATGGTGTCACCTCGGCGGTGTTTGCCGTATTTTTCTTTGTGTATTTGCGCAGGGTAGGTACAGTGCCGCCTCATCAGCAGACGCATAGAAGACAACAACAGCATGAGGTATCCGGCTGGAGACTGATGGGCCAGACTAGGATCTATTTGTTCATGGCCATTGGCTCGATGTTCCTGCTGATCGGCAATTCGATCTGGAATACAGGGGTATCGCCGTTTATTATTTCGGAGGGCTGGCCCAAGCAGACTTACGGGTTCCTGTGGACGCTGAACGGAATTCTGATCTTTGCCGCGCAGCCGCTGGTCAGTCTGATCAAGCGCTGGTTCGCGGCAACCTCAACGTCGCAAATGACGTCAAGCGCCGTATTCTATTTGAGCGGCTACGCGGTTATACTGCTGATGCCCTCCTATCCGGGCCTGCTGCTGGCGATGGTGCTGGCTACGCTGGGTGAGATGCTGATTTCTCCGGCGATGCCGTCATTTATTTCAGATCATGCGGAACGCAGCGCACCATTCTTTCTTGGACTGAGCGGGGGAATTGGGGCGGTAGGCAGAGTCATCGGGCCTTATCTGATGGGAATTCAGTTTGACAGCGGAGGGCTTGCGCCAACGGGCTGGCTGGCTTGCGGAATGGCTGTTTTGTCGGTGGGCTTCTTCGGGTTCCACGCCTACATCAACCGCTCAGCCCGTGCATTGAACCGCAATGCGGCATAAATCAAGGCCGGAGCAGACAATGCCGGTATTGACTGTATGTAGTTATTAGCGCAAGGCAAGGGGTGTAAAAGCGATGCAACAACTTAACAGAGATACCTTTATCATCCGGCCCTCGGAGATTAGAGATGTCCGTGAGCTGATTATTCTCGATAATATGATCTGGACGGAAGATACAACCCCCGGTCCTCTAAGCTGGCGTTCACGGGAGGATTATCTGCTGCATACCCCGCCCGGATCTCAATTGGTTGCGCTACAGGATGAGGAGCTGTGCGGATATGTCGGCTTCGGCTCTCCGAGCGGAATGGAGAGCAACCGTCATGTGTGCGAGATCAATATTGCTGTTCACCCGCGCTTTCAGCGCCAGGGCATTGGAGGACGGCTGATGGAAGCGGTCAAAAGCCATGCGGCTCAGCACGCCATCCGCAAGCTGCGGCTGCGGGTGCTGTCCTGCAATGAGCCTGCACTTTCGTTCTACCGCAAATGCGGGTTTCAGGAAGAGGGCCGTTTGCGTGAGGAATTCTATCTCAGCGGACGTTATGTGGATGAGGTATTTATGAGCTGCATGCTGATTGGAGGCAATGAGGATGGAAGTCATCTCGCTTAATGTAGGCAAGCCCAAGACCGTAGACTACCGCGGCAAGCCGCTGGAAACGGGAATTTACAAGCTCCCTGCCGCCGGCAGGGTTCAGCTTCATCTCGGAGGCTTCGACGGTGACGGACAAGCGGATCTGGTCAACCACGGCGGTCCCGACAAGGCGGTGTGCGTCTATCCGATAGAGCATTATGCCTATTGGGAGCAGCAGCTCGGGAAAAGGCTGGAGTATTCCGCATTTGGCGAGAATATCACGGCAAGCGGATTGCTGGAGACCGAGGTCTGCATCGGCGATGTATACGAGATTGGCTCGGCACTGCTGCAGGTCAGCCAGCCGCGTTTTCCCTGCTATAAGCTCTCGCAAAAGCACGGCCCGGCTGAAATGCCGGCCCAGGTGCTGTCCACCGGGTACAGCGGCTTCTATTTCCGCGTGCTGCGCGAGGGACAGATTGCCACTGGAGACAGGATCGTCAAGAAGGAGAGCGGCGCGGGCGGTTTTCCCGTTAGGCGGGTGCTCTATCTGATGGAGCATGGACGCAAGGACAAGACGGATCTCGCCGAGCTGTCCGAGCTGGACACTCTGTCCGCCGTGACCCGGGCGAAGTTCCGGGGCTGGCTGGATGCGGGGGAGAGCTAGTTCTGCCGCTATTCCTGCGCCTGCGTCTGATACTATCTGCAGGATTTAAGCCTCCAAGTTCCTGACGCTGCACAGAAAAGGCTACGTATGAGCAGAAAAGCCAAAACCCGGTGACCCGCAGGTCTCTAAGGTTTTGGCTTTTATTAATCCAGTTCATACTCCATCAGCCCAGCAGCTTCCACTCGCTGCGCAGCAAGCCGTAGACGGCGTGGTTCACATAGCCGTCGGGCAGCTTCTCCGCCTGGCGGATGACGCCTTCGAATACAAAGCCCAGCCGCTCGGGGATGGCCCGGCTGGAGAGATTGCCGGTGGCGCAGCGGATTTCGACGCGGTTAAGCTCCATCTCCAGCAGCGCGTAGTCAATCAAAACGCGGCAGGCGCTGGTCATGTAGCCTTTGCCTTCATAGCCTTCACCGAGCCAGTAGCCGATGCCGACGGAGCGGTTGTGCCAGTCAATTTCATGGTAGCCGATGATGCCGGCCAGCTCTCCCCGGACCCACAGTCCGGCGGAAAACCCGCCATTTTCGGTGCCCTGCTTCATGGCATTTTTGATAAAAGTGGTCAGATGGGCCTGCTCTGCGACGCCATCCACCCAAGGCAGCCACTGCCTGAGCCTGGGTCGCGAGCGCTCCACCAGTGCGAACATGTGGCGCGCGTGCTCCGGCATGAGCAATTTCAGCATAAGCTCCTCATCAATGACATAATTAAACATGCGGCTACCCCCTCTGCGATGCAAGGTCTGCTAGTTAACGTTTCTTCCATTCCAGCGCGTAGATGTCTTCCTCCAGCGATTGCATCCGCTGCTCTACGAGAGTCCGGCAGTCACTGAGCGCCCCGTTATAAATCGCCGGACCCAGCTCTTTTAAGAAAAATTCCAGCAGATTGTCTGCCGCCAGATGGCCGATCTCCTCCCCACGCTCCTCTTCGAAATAGGCGCGGATATTCTCTGTAATGATGTCCCGCTGCTCTTTGGGCAGCTTGATTGGCTTCACGAATAAGTCCCCCTTTATGCAGTTATGCAGATACTAAAAACCTATACTTCCCATGCTACTCCATCCCCCGGAAATAAGTCAAAGCACCGGAGGCGAAGGAGCGTCCGCAGCATGGCAATCGGCTAATTCTTCCTGAGTTTTATTGAACATTCCCCGGTTAACGGGTATATTAAGAGGAAACATGTTCATAACAAGGAAGTAGTTATATTACAGAATGAAAGGTTGATAACTGTGGAGAACCGTGGAACACCCTCCAATTTCATCAAGAATGTCATTACCGAAGATTTGAGCTCGGGCAAAGTGAAGGAAGTGGTTACCCGCTTTCCGCCGGAGCCGAACGGTTATTTACATATCGGGCATGCCAAAGCGATCTGGATTAACTTCACCCTGGCCGATGAATTCGGCGGCAAGACCAATCTGAGATTCGACGACACCAATCCGCTCAAAGAGGATACGGAGTATGTGAACTCCATTCAGGAGGACGTGAAATGGCTTGGCTATGAATGGGACGAGCTGCGTTTTGCCTCGGATTATTTCGGAGAGATGTACGAACGGGCGGAGCTGCTGATTCAAAAAGGCAAAGCTTACGTGGACGACCTTACCGCTGAGCAAATCCGTGAGTATCGCGGTACGCTGACAGAGCCGGGAGTGAACAGTCCGCACCGGGAGCGCGGAATCGAAGAGAACCTGGAGCTGTTCCGCCGCATGCGGGCAGGAGAATTTAAGGATGGGGAAAAGGTGCTCCGCGCCAAAATCGACATGTCCTCGCCGAACATCAACCTGCGTGATCCGGTCATTTACCGGATTTCCCGCTCACATCACCACAATACGGGAGATACCTGGTGCATTTATCCGATGTATACCTTTGCCCATCCGCTTGAGGATGCCATTGAGCACGTGACGCATTCCCTTTGTTCCTTGGAGTTTGAGGATCAGCGTCCATTCTACGATTGGGTGGTAGCGGAATGCGAAATGCCTGCTGCGCCGCATCAATATGAATTTGGCCGCCTCAACCTGGCCCAGACGGTAACCAGCAAGCGCAAGCTGAAGCTGCTTGTGGATGAAGGCCATGTAGACGGCTGGGACGATCCGCGCATGCCGACGATTTCCGGACTGCGCCGCCGCGGATACACCCCGGAGGCAATCCGCAGCTTTGTCCATGAGACCGGTATTTCCAAAAGCCAGGGTCTGGTGGACCTGCAAATGCTGGAGCATTTCATCCGTGTGGACCTCAAGCTGACCGTTCCCCGGACGATGTCGGTGCTGCGCCCGCTCAAGGTGGTCATTACCAACTACCCGGAAGGCGAAACCGAATGGTTCGAGATTGAGAATAATGTGGAGAATGAGGCAATGGGCACCCGCAAAATTCCGTTCTCCCGCGAGATTTATATTGAGCGCGATGATTTCATGGAGAACCCGCCAAGCAAGTATTTCCGGCTCTTTCCCGGCAATGAGGTGCGCCTGAAGAATGCTTACTTCATCAAATGCACGGATTTCATCAAGGACGAGAACGGCGAGGTTGTCGAGCTGCATTGTACATATGACCCGGAGACCAAGAGCGGCAGCGGCTTCACCGGCCGTAAGGTTAAGGGAACATTGCACTGGGTCGATGCCAGCCAGGCTGTACCGGCGGAATTCCGCCTCTATGAGCCGCTGATTTCCGCCGAAGAAGCCGATGCGGAGGCCGAAATCGAAGGTATGGAGCCTTCCGCCGACAAGCCGGAGCCAAGCTTCCTCGATCAGCTCAATCCGAAATCCATCGAGATTCTGCATGGTTTTGTGGAGCCGGGGCTGAAGGATAGTGTGCCGCAGGACAAGTTCCAATTCTTCCGTCATGGATACTTCAATGTGGACAGCAAATATTCAGCGCCTGGACATCTGGTCTTCAATCTTATCGTCTCTCTCAAAAGCTCGTTCCAGCCCGGCAAATAAGGCTGAACCCTATAATCTGCAAAAAACAGGCTTGGCGTTCCTATCAAGGAAGCCAAGCCTGTTTTTTGAATGTGACGGTCACATATTCGTCATCGGTTAGTCTCGGAATCCTCCGGATCTTCACCCTCCAGCTCACCCGGAGGGTGATAGCTGTCGCGGCTGGCAAGCAGCCACATTGCGCCAAATCCCAGAGTTCCGAACAACGAGAGAAAAACGCCGGATTGGTACATGCTCTGCGCTCCGAGGTTCTGATACAGCCAGCCCCCGAGAACGCCGCCCAGGATTCCTGAAATGCCGCTCCAGCTTAAGGTATACAGCGCTTGTCCTGAAGAACGGTATTGCTTCGGCACCAGCAGCATGGTAAGCCGGGTACCTACATAGAAGAACCCGCCGAACGTAATGCAGTGCAGCACTTGAATGAATGCCACCTGAAGCGGTGTTGTTGCATCGGCCATCAGCCACCAGCGCAGGACGAACAATGTGCTGACAAGGGCAAGCCAGCCGAGCAGGACCGGGATTTTGCGTTTCAGGAAGCGGTCGCACAGAAGCAGCACACCCATTTCCAGAATAGAGGAGAGGAACACGGCCAGGCCGATCATCGTCTTGCTGCCTCCAAGCTCTGTGATGTATAGCGACACGAAGGTGTTGTTCATCGTATTGGAGATGGAGACCAGAATGCCGAAGAAGATGAAACTCAGAAAGAACGGATGATACAAAATTTGCCCGAAGCCCCTGAACGGAAACGGTGCAATTCCGATGGAATGATTGCGCCGTTTAGGCAGCACAGCCAGTGAAATCATAGCCGCAAGCAGCAGCGCGGCGAAGAGATAGGTTAATATGGAAACCCCTGCCCACTCAATAATCGGCCCTGCCGAGATTGCCGTAAGCGCCCAGCCCAGCGACCCCCACAGCCGGAAAGAGGTGAAGCGGTGCCTCGTGCCGTCAATATAGCCCAGGATCAGGGTGTTGCTCTCAGCGAACAGCGGTCCTTGGAAGAAATAGAAGAACAGAATGGAGATGTACATCATTTCATATGTATTTGCTCGAAATACAAGCTGGGATAACACCAGCGTCCCTGCCAGCATAAGCAGGACAATCTGCCGGATATTCTGACAGCGGTCCGTCCAGATGCCCCAGAAGGGATTGGCAATGATCGAGACAAGCGCTCCCACCGACATTAAGCTCCCAATCTCCAGCTTGTTCATTCCCACCTCCTGCAGGTATAGTGGAAAGAAGCTGGTGAAGAGGACGACTGTTCCATACAAGAAGAAGTTGAACCACCTCAAGGAGGTGAAGGAAAACTGCTTATCAGGGTTCTCCCGCAATTTGGGCACTCCTTTCCTGCAAATGCCTTGCATTCATTAGGGGCAGCCCCGAACAGGCTGCTTCTATCACTGTAACATTTGTTGAAAAGGGATACAAACCAACTTTTAAGGATATTTTCAAATCATTAGGAAAGTGGCGGCGAAATGGAGATTACGGGTGTTATTTTGGCTGGAGGAACCTCACGGAGGATGGGAACGGATAAAGCGCTGCTTCCACTGGCAGGAAAGCCGCTGATCGCGTACACTGCAGCCCGCTTATTGCAGCTTGCAGCTACTGTCGTGATTGCCTGCGGTCAAGAAGAACGGGAGGCCTACAGGACCCTTCATTTACCCATGATACCGGACCGATATCCCGGGCTTGGGCCGCTGGCCGGCTTGCATGCCGCACTAATGGAAGCACGCACAGAGTGGGTTGTCCTGCTGGCCTGTGATCTGCCCTTTGCTTCAGAAGGGCTGCTCCGGCATATGCTGGCGCTTATCGCTGGCGGGACGGCTGTACAGGCAATCGTGCCAGTCACCTCCGAAGGCAAAGTCCAGCCGCTGCTGGCGCTCTATCACCGGAGCATCCTGCCTGAACTTGATGAGGCGCTGATGCAAAATGAGCTGCGGGTAATGGATTTTCTCGCCGGACTTGCAGTACATTATGTTCATGAAGAAGACTATCCCGAGGGTCCGGGAACACACGGCTTATCCCTGCTAAATATGAACACACCGGAGGATTACGAGGCCGCCCTCAAGCAAGCTTCAGCTCAAAAGTAGAGACAGAGGATTGTCCCGGCACAGGCGGCATGCTGTTTAACTTCAGTTTAAATAGCTAAGTTAATGTGTTAATTAAGGCGGAAGGAGAGGTTACCTGTCCAGATATTTATCCGCAGAAAAGGGGATCTTCCATGAATACCAATGAACCTGCCAAGAAGCAGGGGGCGGCGATGAAGCCGTTTCTGAAGCTGCTGCATGGCACCAAACCTTCCTATGGACTATTGGCAGTAGCCGTTGCACTCAGTATGATATCGACCCTGGTGGGGCTGGTTATTCCGATGTTCACCAAGAATCTGGTTGACGGCTTCTCGCTTGCGTCGATCAGCAGGCTGCAGATTGCCGGAATTGCCGGGGCCTTCATTGCCCAGACGATTGCGGGCGGAGTCTCGATCTATTTACTGAACTATGTCGGACAGAAGGTAGTAGCAGGTCTGCGGGACCGGTTATGGCGCAAATTTCTTGTGCTCCCGGTCTCCTATTATAACGATAACCGCACAGGCGAGAGCGTCAGCCGGATGACGAACGATACCGGAATTATCAAAACGCTCATCTCGGAGCATCTGGCGAGCCTGTTCACCGGAATCATTTCCATAGTCGGCTCCATTTCAGTGCTGCTCTACCTGAACTGGAAAATGACGCTGGTACTGTTCACCGTGCTTCCGCTGTCCGCGCTGATTCTGGTGCCGCTCGGGCGGCAGATGTATAAGATATCCAAAGGCACGCAGGATGAAACAGCGTCCTTCACGGCTACGCTCAGCGGCGTGCTGTCCGAAATCCGGCTGGTGAAATCCTCCGGTGCCGAGGAGCGGGAATATGAAGCGGGACGTACCGGAATTATGAACTTGCTGTCCTTTGGCATCCGCGAGGGTAAAATCAGTGCGATGATCAGCCCGCTGGTCTCCTTCGTGTTCATGATGCTGCTTGTGGTCATTATCGGCTACGGCGGGATGCAGGTGTCTTCAGGCGCTCTGACGGCAGGCGAACTTGTGGCTTTTATTCTGTATCTGATTCAGATTGTGATGCCGCTCACCCAGTTGACCCAGTTCTTCACCCAGATACAAAAAGCGAAAGGCGCTTCGGAACGGATCATTGAAACGCTGGCGGAGGATGAGGAGATTTACGAAGGGGTGGAGGTAGCCAGAGGCGCAAAGGAAGCTATTGTGGTCGAAGATTTGAGCTTTGGCTACAAAACAGGCGAGCCTGTGTTAAGCGGGCTGGATTTCTTCATGCTGCCGGGACAGGTGACGGCGATTGTCGGGCCAAGCGGGGGCGGCAAAACAACCCTGTTCTCCCTGCTGGAGCGGTTCTATGAACCGCAGAGCGGTGTAATCAGGCTGGGGACGAAGCCGGTCTCTACCTTCTCGCTGCGTTCCTGGCGCAAGCTGATCGGCTACGTCTCACAGGAAAGTCCGCTGCTCTCCGGCACAATTGCCGATAATCTTGGTTATGGGCTGGACCGGGAGGTCAGCACCCAGGAAATGCGCCGCGCTGCCGCTATGGCTTATGCGGACGGATTTATTGAAGAGCTGCCGGACGGCTATAATACGGATGTGGGCGAACGCGGGGTGAAGCTGTCCGGCGGACAGCGCCAGCGGATCGCCATTGCCCGGGCACTGCTGCGCGACCCTAAGATATTAATGCTGGACGAAGCCACCTCAAGTCTCGACAGCCAGTCCGAGGCGGTGGTGCAGAAGGCTTTGTCTAACCTGATGCAGGGCCGGACCACGATTGTCATTGCCCACCGGCTGGCTACCGTGGTGAATGCGGATCAGATTATTTTTATGGAAAAAGGCCGGATTACCGGCAGAGGCACACATGAGGAGCTGCTGCAGAAGCATGAGCTGTACCGGGAATTCGCTGCCCAGCAGCTTCAAATGAATACACCAGAGCTTCCAGGCGGCAGTGAAGAGGAGGGTTCCGCAGCAAATGGCCAAAATATTAGTAGTGGACGACGATCCGCACATCCGCGAATTGGTGGAAGTCTTCTTGAGAGCTGAAGGCCTGGAGGACATATACAGCGCTTCTGATGGGGTGGAGGCGCTGAGGCTCCTCGAAGATACCACTGTAGATATGGCGGTCATTGATATCATGATGCCCAACATGGATGGCTGGGAGCTGTGCCGGGAGCTGCGCCGAAGCTATGATATTCCAATTCTGATGCTGACGGCCAAAGGCGAAACCTCGCAGATCGTCAAGGGCTTCGAGCTGGGGACCGATGACTATCTGGTCAAGCCGTTCGAGCCGCTGGTGCTGATCGCCCGGATCAAAGCACTGCTGAAGCGGTACCAGATTTCGGCTGCCCAGAGCGTCAATGTCGGCCATTTGCGCATGAACCGCAGAACCTACGAGGTAGTCTCGGATGAGGGAAGCATCACGCTGCCGCTTAAGGAATTTGAGCTGTTGTTCAAGCTGGCCAGCTATCCGGGGCAGACGCTGACGCGCGACCGGCTGATTGAAGAAATCTGGGGTTATGATTTTGAAGGCAACGAAAGGACACTGGACGTGCATGTCGGCCGCTTGCGTGAGCGGTTTCCCCAGGAGGAGTATGGTTTTGTCATCCGTACGGTCCGGGGTCTTGGCTACCGGCTGGAGGGGGATGTCTGATGGGCAAGGTCTGGAATGCGGTCAAAAGTGTTCTGAACTTCATGGCTTTTCTGGCGATGCTGTATGTCTCCTGGAACGGGAGTTACTTCGGGGTCAAGCTGATTCTGGAAAAAGTGGGCTGGACGCTGTCTGACTATACGTATCAGCTCCTGATTATGGGGCTGCAGTTGGTCCTGATTTTTGGGATAGCCGGACTGATCAGTCTTGCCTCCCGTGGGCGGCAAAAAGCCTTTTATATGCCGATTCTAACGGCGATCCGGCAAATCTCCCAAGGGAACTTCAAGGTAGAGCTGAACACCAAGCAGTATCGCCAGTTTCACGGCATTGTCGAAGGCATTAATGAAATGGCCAGCGAGCTAAGCCGGATGGAAACCATGCGCCAGGATTTTATCTCCAATGTCTCGCATGAAATCCAGTCACCGCTCACCTCCATCCGCGGCTTCGCCCGCGCCCTGCGGGATGAAGGGCTGAGCGCGGAGAGCAGGGCGCATTACCTCGACATCATCGAAGCAGAGGGCAGCCGCCTCTCTGGGCTGAGTGACAATCTGCTGAAGCTGTCGGCGCTGGAGGCGGAGAGCTTTCCATTCGAGCGCGTAGACTACCGGCTGGATAAGCAGGTGCAGGAGATGATTCTCGCCTGCGAGCCGCAATGGCTGGGCAAGAATATCAATGTGGAGGCTGAACTGGAGGAGATCACCGTGCATGCGGTCAAAGACCTCCTGAGCCAGGTGTGGACCAACCTGCTGCATAACAGCATCAAATTCACCCCCCTTGGAGGAATGATTACAGTCCGGCTGCGTGCCGTGGATGAGCGGATTGAAGTGGAGATCCGGGACAACGGCATCGGCATTGCCGAAGAGGAGCTGCCCCGCATCTTTGAACGCTTCTATAAGGTGGACAAAGCCAGAAGCGCCAGCGGCGGCGGAAGCGGGCTGGGCTTGTCCCTGGTCAAAAAAATTGTGGACATTCATGGCGGCAGCATAACCATAACAAGCCGTCCCGGTGAGGGAACGGCTTCGCTGGTGCGATTGCCCTTGCCGCCTAGATAAATCCGCCGTTCACGCGAAGCGTCTGGCCGGAAATCCAGCCGGACTGCTCTCCGGCGAGGAAGCTGACCACTCCGGCAATATCCTCCGGCTCTCCCAAACGTCCGAAGGCGTTGGCCTTCTTCAGGCCTTCAAGCTGATCTTGGGATTTGCCTTCCAGGAATAAGTCTGTAGCGACCGGTCCCGGAGCAACGGCGTTAATGGTAATCCCTTTGCTCCCGAATTCCTTGGCTAGCTGGCGGGTGAACTGCTCCACTGCGCCTTTGGTGCCGGCATAGATGCTGTAGGCCGGGAACATTTGCCCGTTGACCGAAGTGGAGAAATTGATGATCCGTCCGCCTTGCTTCAGATGATAGAAGGCCTGCTGGCAGGCGAAGTAGGTTCCTTTTACATTAATGGCGAACTGCTTGTCGAACTGTTCCTCGGTAGCTTCCCCAATCAGGCTGTTGACCATAATTCCCGCGTTGTTGACTACGATATCAATCTTTCCGAACAAAGCTTTCGTATCCTTGAACAACTGCTCAATCTGTACGGGCTTGCTGATGTCGGCTTGAATAGCGGCGGCGGTGCCGCCTTTGGCCTTAATCCCTTGAACGACCTCTTCCGCCTGTTTCGGGCTGCTCGAGTAATTAATGATTACCGAGGCCCCTTCTTCCGCTAATCTCTCCGCAACCGCGCGTCCAATTCCTCTGGAGGAGCCGGTAACAATCGCAACTTTTCCTTGCAGGGCTTGACTCATCTTGTATCCCTCCTGAATGTTCTTATAAAAAGCCTTAATGATCCGTAACCGCAAATCCCCGCTCCAAGAGCGTCCAGAGCTGTTCGAACTCCTGCTTGATGCTGGCGCTGTGCCATTCATAGGCATGGGCCGGATGGTGGAACCGGGCGGTCGCGTAAAAAATCGAACGGGCAAGCGCCCCGGCCTCAGCACCCGGGTCAATCTGCTTCTGCTGAACCCCTCTACCTATGAGAATGCTCATCTGATCAATAATCCGCTGAATGTGCGTCTGAACCAGCCCGGCAGCTTCTGCGGTAACGTCGGCGTACATCTTGAACATCTCACTGTCCTGCTCGGCGTAGTGAACCTTAAGCTCGATCAGCCGCGCGATATATATTCTTAGCTGTGCCAGAGCATTGCCTGTGGTAGCGTCAACGATCCCCGTCAGCGGTGCAACAATCTGCTCCTCCAGCCACCGCTCGGTTACGGCCTCCCTTAATGCCGCTTTGCTGGGAAAATGCCTGTACAGCGTGCCGTGGCTGACCCCGAGCAGCTTGGCTACATCCGTTACCGAAGTCTTGTCAGGGCCAAATCTGCGCAGCGTCTGCTCAGCAGCATCCATGATTTCTTTTTTGCTCAAAAATGAGCTGGATTTATTCATAAGTGCCCTCCTCTTGCTCAGCATAACAGATGATATGACAAATGACAAATATTGAATTTTGTCATTCTAGATGATTACCTGAGATAGTTAGTGCTGTAATTCCAACTTTCACTGTAGAGAGCAGAGGGGCTATTTGAGCTGTAGACCTGATTAGCCTGGAAACTTATTCCTAAGTAGTACGTCTATATATTCATTAAAATGGAAGGGGTTTTCATAATGCCTGCTTTTAGGAAAATCATAGCGGTTTGTCTTATGCTTTTTGTTATCAGTCAGGGTGCTGTTTCTGCGGCTTCTGCGATCCGTCCCATTACGGTAAACATTAACGGGGAGTTTGTCACTACAGACAGTACCCCATTTATTGTTTCCGGTAGAGTCATGGTTCCTATCCGGACTCTTGCCTCGCTTGGACTAGCCTATTCCTGGGATGCCGAATCTCATGCTGCTACGATTATCAATTCTGCAAAAGATACTTTTAAAATGACTCAAGGACAGGGTACTGCCTATAAAAACGACCAGCCCGTCCAAATGGATAGCGAAGCCAATAACTACAACGGACGTTTGATGGTTCCTGCCCGGTTTGTTAGTGAAGCATTCGGCTATAGTGTGTACTATGAGGGGACGCGTGGAATATTGTTTGTGACAAGCAAGGATTACAAGCCGGATACAGCTAAGCTAACTTCCAACAATGTTCAGGAAGCCCGTCTAGCAGCTATTTCTTTACCTATTCAATATTCATTCAAATCGAATAGTACAGCAGAAAGTGATAAACAATTAAATTATTCGTACACATTTGCCACAAATGATGCAACTCGTTATATCTACGAAAATAAGTTAGTAACCACTGTAGTTGAAATCAAGAATAATACGGCTTATGCCGTATGGCAATATAGTACTAATGGTATCCCTGGCTATGATTTATATACAACTTTAGGCGGCCAAGAACCTAGTTATATGGGCGAATTATTTAATGACTCTTTTGATTATTCAGGAGGGAAATATAAAGCTTTTTATACAACATCAGATGGATCAACGAGATCCTTCACTTATCAGCCTAAGAACTATGGAGAGATCATTCAGCCTATCCCTGCCCAGTAATTTATTTGAAAAACGCGGCAGCCGTATTTGTAGAGCTGCCGCGTTATCTTCCAATACACCTGTAATCCTCCGCCGAACGGATGAGGGCGTGGAGATCACGCTGGAGGCGAATGAGTCCCCGCAAATAGAACATCTCCTGATCGGAAGAGTCTGCCCGTTTGTAACGGACTGAGCAGCTCTTATTTCTACTGGAAGTCACTTTTCCGTAAGTGAACGGACTCCAGCGCCTTTATGAGCAGACAATTACCCTCAAATATACTTTCCGAAGCCGAGATAAGCGCTTTATGGTCTGTTAGCTCCGATAAATGTACCCCTATCGGGAAAATAAAGGCTTTACGGTCCGCAATGATCAGGAGATGGATACGACGAATCCCTCTCGCCCCGAACCATAAAGGCCGCGTCTTAAGCCACAGATTTAGAACTGATGCTGAATTATGGAGAAGCAGAGAGGAGATATAAGTTTACTTTGATTACAAGAGCTTGAAGTGCCGTTGCTGAAGCAGTGCCGCCGGTGGATCTGTTCATCCAGGCTGCTCAAACACCCGCCTGCTGAAGTTTACGGATCAGTCCCGCCAATATAGGGAGGCCGATTTCCAGCTCGGCAGGCGGGGCGTAGACGTAGGATAGCCGCAGGTGGCGGCCGTCGCTGCGGTCGTACAGATCGCCGGTGTTCAGCAGCAGCCCGGCCTTGTGGGCTGTGCGGAACAGGGTCCGCAGCGGCACGGGCTTGTGCAGCGAGAGCCAGATATAGAATCCTCCCGAAGGAATGTTCCATGCCGCGAGATCGGCAAAATGACACTGCAGCAGCTCCAGCACAGCATCACGCCGCTGACGCAGCTTGGCCCGCAGAAGCTGGAGATGCTCCTCGTGGTAGCCGCCCTCCAGCCACCGCGCCGCCGCAAGCTGCGAGAGGGAGCTTGCGCCGTAATCGGTCTGCATCTTAATGTCGGCCAGCCGCCGCACTACCGGCTCCGGGCCGACGATCCAGCCGATGCGCAGGCCCGGACTGGCTGCTTTGGACAGTGTGCCCAGATGAAGCACTCTGCCTTCGCGGTCCAGTGCCTTTAGCGGCAGGGGCGGCGGCGCATCAAGCCATAGCTCCTGATAGGCTCCGTCCTCCAGAATCGGCAGCCCAAGTCTGCCGGTCACCTCCATAAGCTCCTGCCGCCGCTCGGCACTCATCAGAATTCCCGTTGGATTATGAAAGGCAGGGATGCTGTATAACATAGCGGCCTTGGTTCTGCGGGCTTCCCCGGCAATTCGCTCCACACACAATCCGCCTTCATCCAGGGGCAGTCCGCTGAATTTGACTCCGGCCGACTGGAACGCATGGATGGAGTAGAGATAAGACGGCTTCTCCAGCAGGATGGTGGAGCCGCGCGGCAAAAGGCCCATCGCAATAAGCTGCAGACCCTGAAGTGCTCCTGAAGTGATCAGAATTGAAGCCGGATCAGCTTCTATGCCGTTCTTCGCCAGCTCGCGGCTTACCGCTCTCCGCAGCCCGAGGCTGCCGAGCGGTTCCTCGTAGGAGAGCGGCGGCAGTGTCTGCCGGGACAGCTCAGCGAGCACCCGCGTCATCGCTTCGCCGGGCAGCAGCTCTGGAGCAGGCTCTCCAGTACCCAGCCGGATCAGGCCCGGCTCATACTCCAGCCTGTTAATGTCCTGCACCGTGGGCAGGTTAGGGTAATGGACGCCCTCTTCGACATAGGCATTCCAGCTTCCGGCGCTTGCCAGAGGAGCGGCATGCTCCGATGAATCGGCGCCGGATTCAGCCGCCGAGTGTGCCCCAGCCTGCACATCTGTAACCCGGGTCCCGCCGCCGCGTCTGCCCTCGATCACACCGAGCGCCTTTAGCTGCCCCAGCGCGGTCACCACTGTACTGCGGTTCACGCCGAGCTGGCGGCACAGCTCGCGCTGCGGGGCGAGCCGCATGCCGGGCGGCCAAACCCCGCTGGTGATTTTGTCCAGGCAATAGCCGGTTATTTGCTGGTGAAGCGGCAGTGCCGCCGCCCGGTCCGGTGCCCACTCCCGGCTATGACAAGCTTCTGTGCGGCGTTGGCGTGAGTCGGTCAAAGTGCCAGCCCCCTTGTTTTCTTTTACCTGAATTATATCATTTGCAGCCTCCATTGCTTAATTTGGTTGGGTGGTGTTCCGAAGATTTGGCTGGTTACTAACCTGCAATTGCGGGGTACTATCAGTACAAAATCATGAAGGCTGGAGGAACAGAGTAATGTGGGAAGCAGTAGTACATGGAATGATACTGGCGTTTGGGCTGATTTTGCCGCTTGGCGTGCAGAATATATTTGTGTTTAATCAGGGGGCGCTGCAGCCGAAGCTCCGAAGTGCGCTGCCCGTTGTGCTGACGGCGGCTGTATGCGATACGCTGATGATTGCCGCCGCCGTCGGCGGTGTCTCGCTGGTCATACTCTCGGTGCAGTGGGTGACGCCGCTTGTGTATGGTGCCGGGATTATTTTTCTGTGCATCATGGGCTGGAAAATATGGCATTCCACCGCTCCGGCAGCAGGCGGCACCAAACGTTTACCGCTAAAAGCACAGGTAGGCTACGCCCTCTCCGTATCCCTATTGAATCCTCATGCGCTGCTCGATACCGTCGGCGTTATCGGAACCAATTCCCTGCAATATACGGGTGCTGAGCGGTGGGCTTTCGCGGCTGCCACTGCGGGAGTCTCGTGGGTGTGGTTTCTCTGCCTGGCAGCGGCAGGCCGGTTGCTGGGTCAAGCGGACTCCTCCGGCAGAGCAATTAAGGTGCTGAATACAGCTTCCGCGCTCCTGATCTGGGGCATTGCGGTGTACATGGGAGTGCAGTTGTGGAGGGCATTTTGACGTGTTTCTCCTTGTTTCATAAGGAAATGGCAACCGTGTTGCCTAAAATTTAAAATATTTTGACGAGTTCACTTTTTATACAAATCTAGTATATTGACCGATGGAATATTATCACATAGGATTACAGATATAAAGACAAAAACCTATTTTTTGGAATTCGGAAGGTGGTGTTTCCTTGGAGTCTACAGCCACGATACGAGATCAGTTAGCGCAGTATTTGTCAGAACGGAGCATGTCCATTAATCATTTTGCAGAACAATCGGGCATTAATTCCGGAACACTCAGCCGGATTGTCAACGGCCATCAGCCGATAGCAATGAGTCATCTGGAGTTGATTACAAAAGGAATGGGAAAGGAGGAAGATTACTTTTACAGTCTGTATGTCGATGAGTGCTTCTATCATTCGGCACCAACCTGGCGTCGCCTGCGGCCCTTTATGCTGAGTTGTGCGGCACTTGGGCGAATGGATTGCATTGAACGTATGGTCCAGATCCTGCTCGATAATCTGAGCAATGTGCCTACGCTATTCGATATCGCCGAAGGGCTGTTCGAGCAAGGGCAATGGCAGGCAGCAGCACTGCTGTATCAGAATGTGAGCGCCAGCGAGAAGTACCAGTATTCCGAACGTCTGGCCGTGTGCCAATACCGCTTATTCCGAATCGCCCTTGGCGACGACCAGAGCGAGAACCTGCGTGTTGCGACCTTGTTCGAGCCTTACATTCCCCGGTTGGATGAGGCGGATCAGTTGGATGCTCTGAGGCATCTAATGATTGCATATTATTCTCTTCAACATTGGCGTAAAGTGGACGAGCTGGCTCAGGAATTACTGCGGCTTGCTACGATTCAATATGATCTCCAGTGTCATGCAGAGCGCGGTGGTATTAGTGAGAAAAGACCTACCAAGCCCCTGTATTATTATATTTTATACGCACAGCTTATGCGTTTTAGCGCTTCTGTGGAATGGGGAGATTACAATTCAGCGCTGAAATTAATCGGTCTCTCTATGGATGGAAGCTGGATAAAGGAAGATGGCGAGGAAGTACAGCAAATGTTGGGCCAATTTAAGGAATGGGGCAAGGCAAATACCTATCTCATTCGTTTGCTGGCAGGGCAAGAAGAAGTATTAAAGGAATACGTGGAGTATATCTCAACTCAACCGAATGAGATTTTTATGGCTGTATACAGAATTATTCAATCGGCAAACCGTTACAATTGGAATGTGGATCATGTTCTTGAGCGCTTCTCCGATTATGTTGCGTATAGAATAGATCTTAATGATTTTGGTGCTCACAATCCTCAGGTTATAGCGGATCAATATGCGAGATTCCTTGTTGAGTTGGCGACCTATCACTTACATAACAATCGTAAAGAAGGAATTAGGGTTATACTGCTAAGTTTGGAGTCATCTGCTAAGATCAATAGTGAAAGTATAATGATGAAATGTGTCGATCTATTTGAACAGTATCGGCATGTAGCAAGCGAAGAAGAGAAGAGGCAGTACCAACTTCAAATCAGAAAGGCGCAGGATGCGAATGAAAAGAAAGCTCGTACTACTATTAGCTTCGTGTAGCTTGGCCGCTTTAATTTTATTACCTGTTGGAACTAACGAAGCTGGAGCCGGAAGTACTCAAATGTTAATTAAACCCCTGGTACACGGAGCGGGTGACTAAGGAACAGAAGAGGTTTAGAATAATATACGAGAATCAATATAAATACTTGCCCACAACGCTCCTGTTAATCAGGGGCGTTTTTTTATGTAAATCCCTTCCAAACCCTTTACCACGGTAAATAATTAAGGTGCTGCAACCCCATTAGCCACCTACAATTTTACATAAATAACTAAAATATTGCATAAGGAGGCGAAAACCGCCATGAGTAATACTGTATTCATTAGAATTCGTATTGAGCGGGCAAGGTGCAAGCTTCATCAGATGCATACCCAGTACGGTGGTTTTAGCCACCCTGAAGTGCTTCGGCAATCGGTAAAACTGGATAAGCTGCTGAACAGCTACAGCAATAATCATATGCAGCAGAGACCTGCCAATGGCCGGAATCGTATGCATGGAGATAAACATTGCCCCTTCGTAAATGGAAGATATCAATCCTGCAATAGAAGAGATGAAAAAGGTGGTATTCTCTTGGAACACACAGCTACAATACGTGATGAAATATGGGCGTATTTGTCAGATCAGAAGATGACTATTAATAGATTTGCTGTAGTCAGCGGTATTCATTCCGGGACACTCAGCCGGATTATGAAAGGTCAGCAGGCCATGGCCATGAGCCATTTGGAAAGGATTACCGAAAGTATGGGGCTGGCGGAAGACTATTTTTACAGTAAGTATGTGGATGAGTGTCTGTATGATTCTGCACCAACCTGGCGGCGGCTTCGGCCGTTTATTTTGCGTTCTGCGGAGCTTGGACGTCTGGATTGTATCGAACGTTTGGTGCAGAGTCTGCTGGATAATCTTATGTATGGACCTCTGCTCTTTGACTTGGCGGAAGAATTATTTCAGCAGGGTAAGCAGCAGGCGGCAGCGATTTTATACGAAAATGTGGGGGCCAGCGAGAAGTATCAGCACTCCGAACGGCTGGCACTCTGCCAATACCGTCTATTCGAAATGTCCTTGGGTGATGATCCGCAAAAGAATCTGATCGCAGCTACTCTTTTTGAGAGTTATGTTACAAGGCTGGATGAGGCTCATCAGTTGGATGCTTTGAAGCTTTTGGCTCATGTATATGGCTCACTGCACGAGTGGGAGAAGGTAAATGAGCTGGCGCATGAGCTGCTCCGGCTTGCTTCGGTTCAATATAAGCTGCATTGTAAATCTGATCGCAAATACGACCAGCCAAGAATTCAAAAGAGACCTTTGTACTCGTATATTCTATACGCACAACTAATGCGTGCATACGTATGCGAGGAGCTTGAAGACTATAAGGCTGCATTGGAAATTGTGCCGCTCTACATGGATGGGAGCTGGATAGAGGAAGACGGAGAGGAAGTTAACCTGGTTCTCAATCAATTTCAGGAGTGGGGAACCGCGAATACATACCTATACCGCTTAATGGATGGACAAAAAGAGGTATTGGATGAATACGTAGAGTATATTTCAACGCAAGAGAATGAGATCTTTATAGCTTTGTTCAGAATTGTGCAGACGGCCAATCGCTATCAATGGGATGTGGACCATATCCTGAAGCGATTTTCAGTATATATCCCTTATCATACGTACTCCAGTGTATTAGGCGATTATAACAAGCAGATTTTAAATGACAACCACGCCCGCTTCCGCAGCGAACTGGCAACCTATTATCTGACCCGCAAGCAATACAGAGGGAATGAAATCTCAATGCGCAGCGTAGAGCTTTCCGCCAAAATCGACAACGAACGTAATGTGATCAAAGGCACGATATCGGTGGATTTTGAGATTAATATATAGGGAGGTGTAAGGTATTATTGTCTTTCATCCATAAAACGGAGCAAAGGAAGGAACCCCCCATGCAAGCTGATTTATATGCCCCTTTATTCAGATTTTTGGAATCACTTATTGCCGCGAAAATTCCGGAGGACGAACAAAAAAACATCATAAATATTTTTAAGCCAATTCGGTTGAATAAAAAGGAGCTTTTTATAAAAGAAGGGGATATCCCAACTGCGTTGGCCTTCAATGTATCAGGATTATTGCGGTGTTATTACATTGATACCAAAAGCAACGATGTGACGAAATATTTCTATTTTGAGGGGTCCATTATTTCTTATTCGGGTTTGCTTCTCAAAAAAGCGTCCAAGTATTATATTGAAGCCTTAGAGGATTGCGTGCTTCTTTATGTCGATTATCGTTCATTCGAATTGTTGACCCAGGACAGTTTCTTTTGGCTAAAAATAATTAAAACTATGCAGCAACATGCTTTAATCTATAAAGAAGAACGTGAGAGCAGCTTTTTATTGGAAACTGCTTCCGAAAGATATGTAAACCTACTCCATCGTTATCCGTATATTGAGCAACGCATCAATCTCGGACATATTGCTTCGTATTTGGGTATTTCACAAGTATCATTAAGCAGAATTAGAGGCAAGCTGAGAAAAATTTAACAAATGTAAAAGAAATATCCTGATGCTTATCGTATGATTTGATAAAAATCAGCGATAGGAGAATACATATGGATTCACTTTATAGCAGCAACACTCACACGTTAATTACAGGGGCAAGTAGCGGGATCGGGAAACAAATGGCTGAAGAATTCGCTAAGAAAAAAGCTAATTTAGTATTAATTGCAAGAAGGGCAGACGAATTGGAAGCAATGTCGTTACGATTGATGGAGTGTTTTCCGATTCAGGTGTTGTGGCTCTCCTGTGATTTGACCGAGAAAGAGGCTCCCCGACTTGTCTATGAATGGTGCAAGGAAAGGAACCTCATTATCGACACTGTTGTGAACAACGCTGGTGCCGGTATGTTTGGCGAGTTCGAACGATTAGATATAGATAAACAAATAAGGCTGATTGAACTTAACATCCATGCTTTGGTGAAAATCACTCATTATTTTCTCCCCGATCTTATAAATCTGTCTAGAGGCTCTATTCTAAATGTAGCAAGCGTAGCTGCCCTTTATCCATTGCCTTATTATTGCGTTTATGGTGCAACTAAATCCTTTGTCTTATCTTTCACAGAGGCATTACGGTATGAAATGAGACATACAAAACTTACGATTAGCTGTCTATGCCCTGGAGATACAGATACGAGTTTCTTCCATTTTGCAGGCAACACAAATAAAAAGAATTCATTGATGCCGCCAGATTTGGTTGCAAAGTCAGCCGTGAAGAATCTTTTCAAAAACAAATCGGTTATTTTTCCAAGTAATATTAAGCTTATCTCGCTCATTCCCAAATTCATTTTGAAAAGAATCGTATACCGGAGAGTCTCCAAATATTCATTGAAGCCATCTTCGAACCGTTGACGTAATATTGTAAAAGCAAATTTCCAGCCCTTTATGTTTCGGGACATCTCCCATGAGCCTGAAACCGCAGCAGTGAAGTCGGCTCCTTACGGACCTGAGAGCCGTTACTTTCAAGAAAACACCACTTGTTGCAGCTTTACGGACCGAGGGGCGCTTATGGTCTCTCCAAGGAACGTTTAGGCGCGGAATATTCGATTATAAGGCCTGTGGTGTCCGTAACTTACCCAAGCTGTGACTCTCATCCGAATGAAGCGCACCTCAGTCCGTAACGCTAAGCCAAACGCCCATTCAAGAATGAACCCCGTCTGGGAAGGGGTACACCTGAGGGGAGATCGCGCTCCACGCCATCAGTCCTTCGGGCATCCCAGGCCCCTACTCCGCCAATTGTAAATCTGACGCTCTACTTTGGACGCTTGGGTATCTCCTGATTTGACTTGTTCAATAGCTTCTATTTTGTAACAACGATCAAAAGAGAAGGCAGCACCCTCCTGAAGTGGAAGGTACTGCCTTTGTGTTGGGACTCAACCCGCTACCCCCCAATTTGCGACATGCGCCGCAGGGTTGGGGTATGGCTTTGGGTTTTGCGTTCCAGGGCGAGGGCCATTTCGTGGTTGTGCGGCTTGTTGCCCAGAGCTGTGCGGAATAGGGCCTGAACTGCAGCCGGATCTCCGGTCAGAGGGCGCACATTGTATTCGTCCGCCCAGTAGAGGCAGGCTTTGATGTGGCCGTCGGCGGTGAGGCGCAGCCGGTTGCAGTTGTCGCAGAAGTGCTCGCTCACCGGATGGATCAGCCCGAAGGTTCCCAGTGCGCCGACGACCCGCCGGTTCTGGGATGGCCCGTTGCCCGAAGGCATATCGGCTTCTTCCGTGGCCCAGCCTGCCGCATTGCAGGCTTCGACTACGGTCTCCAGCGGCAGATAGGTCTGACGCCAGGCGTCGCTTGCGCTGCCGATAGGCATATATTCAATGAACCGCACATTCAGCGGGCTGTTCAGGGTCAGTGAGATGAAGTCTGTAATTTCGTCGTCATTGATGCCTTTCATCAGTACGACATTAAGCTTGATTGGAGAGAGACCCGCTGCTTCAGCAGCTTCAATGCCCTTCAATACCTTGGCGACCTCGCCGCCGCGTGTGATCATGGCGAAGCGGTCCTGCCGCAGGGAATCCAGGCTGATGTTCACCCGCGACAATCCGGCCTTCTTCAGAAGTGCGGCTTTGCCCGGAAGCATGAGGCCGTTGGTGGTCAGCGATATATCTGCAATGCCTGGGATGGCAGCGATCATAGATACCAGCTTTTCTATATCCTTGCGGATCAGCGGCTCCCCGCCCGTTAGCCGGACCTTGCTCAGTCCGAGCGGCGCGAGGGCTTTCACCACTGCGGTTATTTCCTCATAGCTCATAATTTCATCCTGGGGCTGGAATTGCATTCCTTCCGCAGGCATACAATAAATGCAGCGCAGGTTGCAGCGGTCTGTAACCGAAATGCGGATATAGTCATGTAAACGTCCGAACGGGTCCGTCAGCGGTTCCATAAAGTGCTCCCTTCAGCTTGGGATTTTATTTTAAATTTTAATGATTGTGTTCATTCGCGTCAATGCACAAGGCTGCGGCACTTTACCAGCAAAGAGTTAGGAAGAGGAGGGCCACGGGCTGTGAAACAGAAGAAAAGGACAACCTAAATCATATGGGAATGAACTGAAATGGCAAAGTCCAAATTTGACAGAGTTGCGACAATTTTAAGTAATGGTCATAGAATGCTCACTGAAAGCGCTTAACAATTTCGATATAATTTAAGTGCGGAAGATTCACACTTTATAATTCACTTTTGCGATGAGCACAGCTATGAGACCGGATAACGCGCGCCTTGTACGATTATAGGCGATAAGCGCCCGGCAAACCAATAGGGAGGATTTGCAAAATGACAACACAAACAACTTCATCACTTTTTGTACCGGAGATATTTAGCCGTTGGCTGGAGAGTCGGGGATTAATATATCAGCTTTTAGTGGACTTTTATGGAAGAAATCCAAGCCTTTCGCTGGTCGCGCAGTGGAGCCGGAATCAGAAGATCAGTGTAGCTGCGGACATGACTGAGGGCGGACGGGAACTGAAGCGTTACCTCTGCAGTCAAGAGCCTTCGGCGCTGCCGCAGATCTGCGAGCGGGAGAATCTCGAATACATGCGGCTGATGAATGAGCGTGCAGCCAGCACCATTATTGCCCGTGAAGCGGCCGAACTGGGCCGTGAGCAAGAATTCAGCAATGTTCTCTCTGATGTCTACGCCTCGGCAGGGATTGTCTTTAAGAAATGCGGCGGCGAGGCCGATGATCATATCTCCATTGAGCTTGAATTTATGGCGGTGCTCCATGAGCGGATGCTGCACAACAGCTTCTCCATCCGCAGTGCAATGGAACTGCTGGAAATCCAGGAAAGCTTCCTGGAAGAGCATTTGCTGAAATGGACTCCGCAATTCTGCGAGAGACTGAATGCCGCAACGGATAGCCCGCTCTATCTGGGACTCAGCCACATGCTGCAGGAATTTCTGCCGTATGATCTGCAAATGCTGCGGGCCTGGAAGGCCTCTCTGGAGAGCAGCGCGGCGGCAATGGCTTAGGCTGGAAATAAAGAAGATACGAGGATTGAAATAAAGAATCAGCATGTTATAATAGAGCCAGAATCAGCGTAAAATAAAGAGAACCGTGCTGGTAACACGGTCCTCAGTTGCAACAGCCGCTTTTAAGGGCGGTGGCTTAAAAGGTGTTTACGGACAGAAATAGACCGTTTCCTTTGGACAGGGCGGTCTATTTCTTTTTGAGGTAGTTCAGCAGAGCTATGATGAACATGCTGAACATGAACATCAACAACAACGAAGGCGCCCTTCCATAAAGGAAAGGCGCCTTATCTTCGTTCTACAGCTACATAATCACCGTTTATTCATACACCTTTTTGCTGCGGAATCTCATCAGGAATTCATACACAACCGGTACGACAACCAATGTTAGCAGGGTGGAGCTGACCAGACCGCCGATAACTGTTACGCCAAGGCCCTTGGAGATGATGCCTGCGCTGTTTTCGAGGCCCGTTACGAGCGGCAGCAGTGCGCCGATGGTTGCCAGTGCGGTCATCAGGATTGGGCGCAAGCGGGTAGCCCCGGCTTCAAGCAGGGCTTGGCGCGTTGCCATTCCCTCTTTTTCCTTGTGAATTACGCGGTCGATCAAAACAATTGCATTGGTGACCACGATCCCAATCAGCATCAGTGCACCCATAAGTGCAGAGACGTTCAGGGTCTCTCCCGCCAGCAGCAGGGCAACAAGTGCTCCAATTACCGTGAACGGCAGGGAGAACAGGATTGCAAACGGTGCAAGACCTCCACCGAACGTAACAACGAGCACGAAGTATACGATGGCGATAGCGGCTAACATGGCAATGCCGAGTTGTCCGAAGGTATCGTTAATTTGCTCGGTTACACCGCCGAAGGTGACGGTTACGCCATCTGGCAGCTTGAGTGCGTCGATCTTGTCTTTGACATTGTTCGAAGCACTGTTGACGTCATTTGCAATGATCTCTGCGGTAACGTCAACCTTCATTTTACCGTCTTCCCGGGTAATGGAGTCCGGCGAAGTTCCGTTCTCAATTTTGGCTACCTCGCCAATCGGCACTGTGATCCCAAGCGGAGAGGTTAGCGTAGCGTCCTGCATTTCCTTAATGCTGCTGTATTTGTCTTTGTCCGTCTCAATGTAGACTTTATAATTTTTGCCGTCCATCGCTACCTCTGTCAGGACAGGGCGGGTACCGGCAGGACTGAGCTTCATTGCGATTTGCCCGGCAGTAAGGCCGAGGGAGCTGAGTTTTGCCTGGTCAGCTACGATTGTATATTGATCATAAGCTTCGGCTAGGCTGGTCTTTCCATCCTTGAAGTTGGCAGTGTCTGCTTGTACGATTCCGGCAATTTCGTCGGCTACCGGCTTCAACTGTTCCAGACTGTCGCCAAAAATATTTACGGTCAGCGTGCTGCCGCCAAGACCCCCGCCTGACATGCCGGACATATCACCCCACACGCCTTCCGGCACCTCTTTGGTCAGGCCTTCAATCAGCTTTTCTTTTACGGTATCAAAATCCGGAGTGTCACTGTCAAAGGTAACGTAGAAGAGACCTGAGTTCCCGGAGCCGCCCAATCCGAACGGGCTGCTGCCCCCGATGGAATATTGCATTTTATCCAAATGCTTGTTAGCCATATACTTCTGTTCCATAATATATTTCTCGGCCTTCAGCCCCAGATTCTCTACATCTTTCATTGTCTGGCCTGCCTTCGGCGAGAAGGTGAGCGTTACGTTCTTCTCCTCCTGGGAAGGCATGAAGCTGACGCCGATGGGTTTGATCAGGAACAGGCTGCCCACCAGCAGAAGCACGGCAACGCCGAAGGTGATCAGCTTGTGGGAGAGCGACCAGTTCAGAATTTTTTGATAGCCGGCAGCCATCTTGTCCGGTTTATCGCTGTGGCTGGTCTTGCCCTTCTTAAGACCGTTACGGAAGAGCGTATGTGCCAGTGCGGGCACCAGGGTGATTGCCACAACCAGCGAAGCAAGCAGGGCGAACACCATCGTGAGCGCAAAAGGCAGGAACAGCTCGCCCACCATACCGCTGACAAAAGCAAGCGGCAGGAACACGGCGATAGTTACAATGGTTGAGGACATGATCGGCACGAACATTTCACGAGTTGCTGCACTGATCAGCTCACGGCCGCGCAGCTTCTCACCGGACAGGGTCAGCCGCCGGAAGATATTCTCGATGACGACAATCGAGTCATCGACGACACGCCCAATGGCAACGGTCATGGCCCCCAGCGTCATCATATTCAGTGTAATATTCATTTGGCGCAGACAGAGAATGGCAATCAGCAGCGACAAGGGAATGGAGATAATGGAAATTATGGTGGAGCGGATATTCCGCAGGAACAGCAGGATAATGAGTACGGCGAACAGGGCGCCAAAAGCAGCCTTGGACAGCATCGTATTCACGGAATCCTCAATCGGCTTCCCTTGGTCCAGCAGCACCGTGAGATCCATCGACTTGAATTGCTTTTTCAGTTCTTCTGCCTTATCCTTCACACCGTTGACTACATCTACCGTATTGGCGTCATTGGCTTTTACAATTTGAATCCCGATGGATTCTTGGCCGTTCGTGCGGGAAATGGACTCTGATTTGCCGACAACTTCAATATCGGCAAGGTCTCCAAGCTTGACTGTTGGCAGGCCGGCACCGGCCGCCATGCCTGGATTACCAGCCGCGCCTACCCCGGTTACTCCGGTTGTCCCAGCCCCGGAAGCTGCGCCGGCAGCATTGGCGGGTGCACCTGCACCTGTATTGCCTGCTCCAGAAGGGACAACAGGAATACTCAGGTTTTTGAGATCGTCAACCGTGGTGACATTGCCGTCCACAACAACCGCTTTTTGTGATTTTTCCATCTCAAATAGGCCGAGCGGCACGCGAAGGGAGGAGGCCTGAACAATTCCCTTAATGGTGTCTTCCGTCAGTCCGTATTGCTTAAGCTTCGCCTGATCGAACTTCAGGGTGACCTCCTTCACATATTGTCCGGCAATCTGCACGGAGGCCACGCCTTCGACGTCTTCCAGGGCCGGACGGATATCATTCTCCGCAATGCGGGTCAGCTCTTCCAGATTACCGGAGCTATCGGACAAGCTAAGCGAAATCACCGGCAGCGAGCTTAGGCTGAACCGGGAAATTTGCGGCTTTTGCACATTGTCCGGCAAGGTTACTTCATTTAGAGCCTCGCGAACGGCGGCAGTTGCATTGTCCAGATTTGTACCGTAATCGAATTCAATAGTGATGCTGGAGGCATTCTCCAGCGAGTTCGAGGTCAGTGTCTTCACGCCGTCAACATTGCGGAGCTTCTGCTCCAGCGGCTTGCTGACATCATTCACAACACCTTCCGGTGCCGCCCCCGGGTAGATCGTTGTAATGCTGAGATAAGGGATGCTGATATTAGGCAAAGTCTCCTGCTTCATGGTCAGACCGCTGTACAGACCGGCGAACACGATGATGATCGTCAGAAGCCAAATGGCAAATTTGTTTCTGAGCGAGAAATTAATTAAGCTCTTCATAAGTTACATTTCTGCTCCTCTCAGGCTTTCCTGCGGGAAAACCTCCTGTATGATTGTGCTTGGCACAGCCTATCCGTTCTTCTTTCTCTCTCTGCTTGTCATACCTGTCACTACCGTTGAAGGCTTCATTGAAAATTGCATACATTCTGCATGTGGAGCGGCATCAGCTTCATTAATTCTTCAAGTTCCTTGTGCACTGCCGGATAGCCCTGCAGGTTGGACAGCATGCCTTGAATGATGGCCTTGCGCGGATAAGGCATGAGAATTTCGCTCTCCAGAATCGTTACGGATTCCATGGCATCTTCTACACTCTGTGGTTCCATGCCGGGATCTGAGCTGAGTCCGGTCTTCATGTCTTTGATAAGCTGAAGCGGACTCCGGCGCGGGTTATTCTTCCCCTCTTGGTGCTCTAACCAGTCGTCCAGAGCGGCGGAGGGGATCAGGGGTACAGGTCTTCCGGCGAGCAGGCCGGCTGCGGCAACATCCAATAAGTCAACAAGGTGATCGGCAAGGCGCGGAATCGGCACTGCGGACTCATAATTGTAGAGCACCCAGATATAAGAATGGATCATCCCGCTTCCTAACAGGCACAATTCGCCTGTATAAGGAAGTATCTCCTTCCCGTACAGCATTTCAAGCTTGCTCTGGCACCAACTGACGAGCGGGCCGTTGATCTTGCGCAGCCACTCGGGCGCATCCTTCACACCTTTTCCGGCAAGCTCCTGAAATTGCCGCTGCAAAAACTCACGCAGCTCGTATACATGATTAAGCAGGATTTCAATCTGGTTGCGCAGCTTTTCCCGCGGTGTCCTTGAGCTCTCCTGCTCCTCCCTCTGAAGAGGGTCGTGGATCATACGGAAGCAATATATATAAATGCTGCTTTCCAGCTCTTCCTTGGATTTGAATGCCAGATAAAGACTGCCCTTGGATATCCCGCATAACTCGGCAATCTCCTGCATGGAAGTGGAAGACGAGCCTTTCACAGCGAATAGTTGCATGGCCGTTATAATTATTTGTTCCTTTTTAGTTGCATTTTTATCAACCACCAGCAAATGAACCTCCTTTCTGACTAGCCAGTTCTATAATTGACTAAATGGTCAAGCCGATTATAATATACATTTTAGGACATTACAAATTTAGGTACGTGCGGGTTGGCTGGAGGTTGCATTATTGCCTAAATTCTAGATTTGCGGCGGTTTTCAGTAGGAAGAATGAGATTCTTCATGTAATATATAAATGTGTCATTTCAGTGATGTAAGGTATAAAGAGAAGGTAGGTTATCTATGAGAAGAGGATTGCAGACTTTAGTTATTATTGCGGCTTTATTGGCCTATTATTACTTTGGTTTCGGCGTATTTGGCAATACTGCCGGAACAATTATCAGTATTTTCTCCACTCTGACCGTTATTTCCATTGGGCTTGGTATTTCTATGGAGAATCGCAATCCCTCCACAACGGTGGCCTGGATTCTGCTGCTGGCGCTAATTCCGGTGCTGGGGCTGGTCTTCTATTTGCTGTTCGGACAAAATGTGTTCAAACGGCGCAAATATGATAAAAAAGCTCAGCGCGACCAGATGGCCTACGAGCGGATTGAGAATGACGCGCTGCGGATGCATCAGGATTGGTCGATCTTTGATGCCCCGCACCAAAAGCTGCTGGGATTATCACAAAGACTGGCACGGACTCCCATTTCGTTCAATTCCGAGACCCGCATTCTGACCAATGGCGAGGAGACCTTCGGCACACTGCTGCTGGAGCTGCGGCAGGCACAGCACCATATTCATATGGAGTATTATATTTTCCGGGCTGACCACATTGGGACGCGTATTCAGCAGATTCTGATCGAGAAGGCCCGTGCTGGCGTTGCCGTCAGATTTATGTATGATGCGGTAGGCAGTATTCAGCTCTCAAAAGCCTTCCTCAAGGAATTAAGCGATGCCGGAGTGCAGGTGGCGGCTTACGGCAATTCCACCTCCTTTTTCTCCAGCCGGGTGAACTACCGGAATCACCGCAAGATCGTTGTCATCGACGGGGATGTCGGCTTTATGGGCGGGTTGAATGTTGGCGATGAATACCTCAGCCGAAGCAAGACGTACGGCTTCTGGCGCGACACGCATATGCTGATCAGGGGAGAGGCAGTGCGGACGATGCAGATTATTTTCCTGCAGGATTGGATGCACACGACCGGCGAAAAAATACTGGAGCAGGATTATCTCTCCCCGCAGCTTCGCTTCACCACCGGGGACGGGGCGGTGCAGATTATTGCCAGCGGACCGGACAACGAGCGCCGCGCACTCAAAAATATATTCTTCTCTATGATCACCTCGGCAGAAAAGTCGGTATGGATTGCCACCCCGTACTTTATCCCGGACGAGGATATCTTGACCGCGCTGCGTGTGGCTGCGATGTCCGGTCTTGATGTGCGGCTGCTGTTCCCGGCCAAACCGGATAAATGGATTCCGTTCCTGGCTTCGCATACCTACTTCCCGGCACTGCTGGAATCCGGTGTGAAGATTTACGAATATGAGAAGGGCTTCATTCACTCCAAGCTGCTGATTACCGACGGTGAAATAGCCACGATAGGAACAGCCAACATGGATATGCGCAGCTTCCATCTGAATTTCGAGGTCAATGCGCTGCTGCTGCAGACGGAGAGTGTAGCCCGCGTCGTTGCTGATTTCGAACGCGATCTGCTGTCTACCCGCCAGATTGTGCATGAGACCTTCATGAACAAACGGCTGCTGGAGCGGGTGCTGGAGTCGGCGGCAAGACTTATGTCTCCGCTGCTGTGATGAGACTGCGCTGGTAAGACACCGCAGAGCTGCAGAGCATAAATTGTAAATTAACTAGAGGACCGCCGGACAAGCTTCATACAACTGTCCGGCGGTCTTTTGCATGAAGAGGCAGGCGCGGCTTGAGAAGTGAACCAGATGACATAACAGAATAGCGTATGTATAATGAGTGTAAATAATTTGTATAAGGTTTAAAAATTCAAAGATATACAGTGGGAATAGAGAAAGTGAGTGAGATGGTACGTGTATTCGATCAAACAGGTCGTCGAAATGCTGGGTATCCCGTCCGTTACGCTGCGGGCCTGGGAGAACAGGCACCAGGCGGTAATCCCAGAGCGGACCGAATCAGGCTATAGGCTGTATAGCCAGGAGAATATCGAAGACCTGCGCTGGCTGAAGGAGCAGACGGAGACCAAGGGGATCAGCATTTCGCATGCTGTCCGGCTACTGAAGGCGAGTAAAGAGAAACTCCTGGAGGAGCGGACAAGTATACCGGAAGGGACACCTCAGGATGCTTTTGACAAAATGAAGCAGCAGATTTACGCGGCGCTGCTGGAATTTCAGGGCGAACGGGCCAATGCGTTGATTGACTTCGGCTTCTCGATGTACGGATATGAAGCGATGTTCCATCAGGTCCTTGTGCCGATTCTGATTAGGGTTGGCGATGAATGGGAGGCGGGTCTTGCAACTGTGGCACAGGAGCATTACATGACCCATATGATTTCGAACCGCTTCTATCAATTTTTCAACGTGTTTCCCGTTCAGGCTCATTATCCTAAGGTATTGGCCTTTTGTCCGGCGGGAGAGGATCATCAGATTGGACTTCTGCTATTCACACTGTTCCTGCGCAAGAACGGAGTGGAGGTCATCTACCTGGGGGCGAATACGCCGGAGGAGGGCCTTGTGGAGATGCTTCACAAGCACCAGCGGATCAGGCTGGTCTGTCTCTCGGTTACAGACAAGCAGCGGGTGGAGTATTGTGAAGACCTGATGGGACGGCTGAAGCGGACATTTCCGGAAACGGAATTCATTGCAGGGGGTAAAGGATACGAGGGTTCTGAGACGCGTTCTTCAGTGGCACGTTATACCATGAATGAACCGGCGGAACGCTGGCCCATTTGGTTTCAGGAAGTGTTTATCAAGCGGGTGAATTAGTGACTAATACATGAATTGAAGCAAAGAGAGAGGACCTTTCCTCACACCTGGCAGGTGTTGTGGAAGGGTTCTATTTTTATTGGATTCCAAAGGATTCCGGCCCCCTTGGCAACAAGCATATTCGTGGTGTTTACATCAGCGGTTAAAATATGTATGATATTTGTATCAATTATGTATAGGTATTGTATAATGTTTACTTTTATTTACGCATTGCTTGCAATGATACGAGGAGGAAAGAAGATGTCCAGAGGAGAGGGTGCGGCGAAGGTTGCGGTGATCGGCGCAGGACCAGGGGGCCTGGCGGCCGCCATGCTGCTGGCTGCCGAAGGCTACGAGGTGGAGGTACACGAGAAACAGGCTGATGTTGGAGGCAGGTCGGGAGAACTGAGGCTGGGAGAATACCGTTTTGACCGCGGGGCTACTTTTTTGATGATGCCGCATTTGTTGGAGGAGCTGTTCACATCCGCAGGCCGTTCCTTGCACTCTTATGTTTCCATGCATGAATTGAATCCGCTCTACGCTCTGCACTTTGGCGATACCGTATTTACCCCTTCTACCGATCAGGACTCTACGGAGGAGCAGATTGAACGTTTGTTTCCCGGCAATGGGGAGGGCTACCGGCGTTTTATAGCCGAAGAGGGAGAGAAGCTGGAACGGGTGATTCCACTGCTGCAACGTCCTTTTCAATCACTAAGAGATTATATCAAAAGAGATGTACTGCACGCGCTGCCGAAGCTGAATGCGGCGGATACCGTATACAACCGGCTGTCGCAGTATTTTGATGATGAACGGCTGCGGTTTTCTTTTGCCTTTCAGGCCAAATATCTGGGAATGTCGCCGTGGGAATGTCCTGGCACGTTCACGATTCTCTCTTATATGGAGCACCGCTACGGGCTGTATCATCCGATTGGCGGAATTAACCGTGTGCTGCAGGCAATGGCAGAGGTCATTAAGGAGCATGGGGGCCGTATTCATACCTCCAGCGGTGTGCAGCGCATTCTGATTAAGAACGGCAATGCTGCGGGATTGCTGCTTGAGAGCGGAGAACGGGTGGAAGCAGATTATGTGGTGATTGGGGCTGATTTCGGTTCGGCCATGACCCAACTGTTTGAGCCGGGTGTTCTGAAAAGATATGCCCCCGCGAAGATTGCCGGCAAACGCTACTCCTGCTCCACGGCTATGCTCTACCTTGGGGTGGATGGAGCCGTAGACTTGGCTCATCACTCGGTGCATTTCGCGCAGGATTACCGGCGCAATGTGGAAGAGCTTTCGAAGCTTGGCAAGCTGTCCAAGGATGCTTCGATCTATGTTCATAATCCTTCTGTAATTGATCCGACGCTGGCCCCTGCGGGCAAATCCTCTCTGTATGTGCTGATGCCGGTTCCCAATCTGACGGCCGGAATTGATTGGGTGCAGGAAAGAGGGGCTGTAGAGGCCCAATTGATGGAACAGCTTCAGCGTATCCCGCAGCTTGGAGATTTATCCGGGCGGGTTGAGGAGAGTCTGTTTTTCTCGCCGCTGGATTGGCAGAACAAGCTGAATGTCTATAACGGTGCTACCTTTAACCTGGCCCATAATCTGGGCCAGATGATGTACCTGCGTCCCCACAATACCTTCCAGGAGGTGGGCGGCATCTGGCTGGTAGGAGGGGGAACCCATCCGGGCAGCGGCTTACCGACGATCTTCGAGTCAGCGAAAATCAGTGTCCGGCTGTTGCGGGAGCATGACCGTGCGGTCCACGGGCGCCGTTACGTACAGGCAGGAGCTACGGGAACGGGGGCTGCGTTATGAGCCGGGTCGCCATCGTTGGCGGCGGAATCGGCGGCCTTACTTCGGCGCTGCTGCTTAGCCGGCAAGGGTATGAGGTTGTAGTGTATGAGCGCGGCCCGCAGGTGGGCGGGCGGGTAGCCTTTGAAGAAAGTGGTCCTTACAGAATAGATCAGGGACCGACGATTGTCCTGCTTCCGGAAATGCTGCTGGGCATCATGGAGGAAGCAGGGTTGCCGGAAGGAAGTCTGGAGCTGCTGCGCTGCGATCCGCTGTACCGGATTTATTTTCAGAGTGGACGTACCCTGACTAAGGTCAATGGGACTGAAGCGCAAGCCGCAGAGATTGAACGGGAATTTCCCGGAGAAGGAAGAGGCTTTACCCGCTTCATGCAAGAAATGTCGGAGCTGTACCCGCAGGGCAAGGCCTCCTTTCTCGAACGGGGATTTGCGCGCCGCAGAGATTTTTTCAGTCCTGGAAATCTGGCGCTCATGGCCCGCTTGCGTGCGTATAGAAGCTTGCGAGCGGCGGTCGGGCAGTACTTTCGGAGTGAGGAGCTGAAAGATGCGTTCTCCCTGCAAAGCCTATATATCGGCGGTGCTCCCTTCCGTACCCCGGGTATATACACTATGCTCCCCTATGCCGAGCACGCTTTTGGAATCTGGATGCTCAAGGGCGGGTATGGCCGGCTGCCTCAGATTATGGCCGAAGAGCTTGAGCGGCGCGGAGTAAAGATTCATACCCATACCGAAGTGGAGTCGCTGCTTGTAAGCAGCCGCCGCTGCCGGGGCGTTGCCGTCCGGGGTGAGGAGATTAATTATGACGCGGTGCTGTATAACGGTGATTTCCCGCATTTGGAGCAGTTGCTGCCTAAGGGGCAATTTAAAACGCGCCAGGGGAAATTCATCCCCTCCTCAGGCTGTCTGCTGATCTATGCCGCAGCAGCCAAAAGATGGCCGGAGGCAATGGTGCATCAGTTTTTCTTGCCGGACAGTCTGGACGACAATTTACATGAATTGTTTGACCAAGGGAAGATCTCGGACCATCCCTCCTACTACTTGTTTAATCCGGCCGCCCTGGATGATAGCGCAGCCCCTCCGGGACAAAGCACACTGTATTTCCTGGTTCCTGTTCCAGCGGCGCCAGAAATGGACTGGGAGAACATCGCGGAACCTTTGGCTGACCGGGTACTCGCGAATGCGGAGAAAAGGGGATTTCCTGGACTTACGGCAAGCATTGTCTGGCGCAAGCTCCGTACTCCGGCAGATTCCCAGGCGGAAGGGCTGTTCGGCGGGGGAAGCTTCGGCATCGCTCCGGTGCTGGGTCAATCCGGCGTTTTCCGCCCTCAGCCGAAGCCGTATCCGATACAAGGTTTGTATGCTGCCGGGGCCTCTGTGCATCCGGGCGGTGGAGTTCCAATTGTAATGCAGGGAGCAAGACTAGCGGTTCAGGAATTAATGAAGGAGATGAGTGGATATGCATGAGAGGATAATGCAGCAATGCGAGGAACTGATGAGGAGGGGGTCATCTTCATTTTATAAAGCCTTTGCGGGCCTCCCCAGTCCACGCCGTGAAGCGGTACATGTAATTTATGCTTTCTGCCGGATTATTGACGACAGTGTGGACGAACCGGATGCTTCGCCATATACCATTCATGAGCTGCGTAACTGCTTTCAGCAGTTAGAGCAAGCGGAAGGTCATTTTATCTGGCCGGCGCTGCGTTGGTTATTCCACACCTTCCCCCAGCTTGAACGGAAGCCGTTTCTCCTGCAAATGGAAGGGCAGCTCCGGGATCTTTCTTTTACTCATTATGAGACGATGGAGCAGCTTGAGAGCTATTGCTATCTTGTAGCAGGGACCGTTGGAGAAATGCTGCTGCCTGTCCTGAGAGAGGACAACAATGAAGAAGCCCGGGAGGCGGGGATTGCACTGGGCATGGGAATGCAGCTCGTGAATATTATCCGTGATGTGGGAGAGGACCTGAGGCGGGGACGAAGGTATTTACCGCTAGAAGTAATGCAGAAGAACGGTTATCTCCAGCATGAGCTGGAACTGGGTGTGGTCAATGAACGATTTATTGCAGTGCTCCATGAATTGAGAAGTGAGGCGCTGGCCTGGTTCGAAAAAGGGTTGGTAAATGTAGCAACGTACCCGCCGGAGAGCGGTCTGGCAGTGGAATTGGCTGCTGCATTCTACGCCGCGATTCTGGATTCCGTTGAAGCTGCAGAATATGATGTGTTCAGCAGACGGGCATTCGTCAGCGACGCAGCCAAGCTTCAGATGTTCAAGCGCACATTTGCACGGTATGCGCCACACTTTGGCAACAATGTTCATGCGGCGGCGCTTTAATGATCAAATATGTATTTTGGGCTTGGTATGCCATTGGCTCGCTGCTGCTAATTTGGTTCAGCATACCGGAAAGTCTGCAGTTCTCCAGCGGTCTGTTTCTTGTTTTGTTTGCTGTATATGCCATTGATTTGTTAGCTAAGGGATATGTACAGGGACAAATGTCCGACTGGTCAGTCATTTTACCTTATAAAAAACCTGAACGGTATCTGTGGTTAATGGCTGCCCTGATCTGGACAGGCGGAATGACGGTGGAGTGGATCGGTGTCCATACCGGCCGCTTGTTTGGTATCTACGAATATTCCAGTATGCTCGGGGTATTGCTATATGGGGTTCCCTTTACTCTAGGCTTCGCCTGGATAGCCGTTGTGCTCAATGCCGCACTCATCAGCTATGACTTCGGACAACGGGGTTTTCGCTTCTTGACGGTGAGGGCTATCCAGGTCGGCTTTTGGTCCGTGCTGCTTGATCTGGTGCTCGATCCGGTTGCCCATGCACGAAATTTCTGGAAATGGGATGGCGGGGGAGGGTTCTATCATGTGCCGTGGAGCAATTTCGCCGGTTGGCTTATCGTCTCTGCCCTGTTATCCCTGTGTCTGCCTAATCTTCGGATTTCACATTCGGCAGCCCGCCGAGGCACGCGCCTGTATCAGGCGATTCTGATTTTGTTCGGACTGATCAGCCTGCGTGAGGGGCTGCCGCTCTGCGCGGTGATTGCCGGACTGGGCGCTGCGCTTGCGGAAGGGAGTCTGCGATATGCTGGAAGCCGCCAAATCGAAAAGCTTTGACAAATGGTTCTACCGCTATAATTCCTTATATTTGCTGCGGCGGCATTTTCACTTCCTGGGATTCTCCGGCGAGCTTCAGCCAGCGGCTGCCGTGGGCAGACCTATACTCTATATAATGAACCACAGCTCCTGGTGGGATGGTCTTCTGGCCTATCATGCCGCCGGGCAACTCACGGACAGCAGGCATTACTTCATGATGGAAGAAGAGCAGCTTCGCAAATATGCCTTCTTCCGCAAGCTTGGGGCTTATTCGATTAACCGCAGCAGTATAGGCGATTTGAGAGCGTCCTTGCGGTATACGGCAAGGCTGCTGCATGAAGGAGGCCATGTGTGGATCTATCCTGAAGGCGAGATCCGCCCGCTCGGACATTCTCCGCTGAGCCTGAAGGAAGGCGCGGCGCTTGTGCTGGGCCTGTGTCCGCACGCTGCCGTTGTCCCGGTTACGCTGTATCATGGCTTATTCCGGCACTCCAAGCCCGAGGCTACGCTGCTCGCGGGAGCTCCGCTGTTGCTTGCTTGGCAGAGTATAGAGCGGAGTGAGATTTCGGGATATCTCGAAACCGCACTAAGAACACAGCTACATCATCACCGGGAGCTGATCTTTGAACACAAAGGGCATATGCCTGAGCAGTTCAAGCCGCTTATGAAGCCGGGACGGTCTACCAATGAATGGTTGGATATTATGCGGCGGGGCAGGGTCCGCCTATGATTGTATTTCTTCAGGGTATTATTGTCATTCTGCTGCTGCAACTGCTGTTCGCACTATGGAATGCTTCACAGCTTCCGAAGCTGGGGGCTATGAGGGGAAGCATGGGGGACGGCGAGTGTTCTTGTTCCGGGAAGGAGGCCGCCCGCTTGTCCGTGCTTATCCCTGCCCGCGACGAGGCGGGCAATATTTCGGACTGTCTCACCTCCATCATGGCTTGCTCCGCTGCGGGAATAGAGGTCGAGATTCTGGTGCTGGACGACCATTCCTCAGACGGAACGGGAAGATTGGCTGCCGCTGCCGGAGGTTCGAGGGTACGTGTCATGCAGGGTCGTGAGCTGCCGGAGGGCTGGCTTGGCAAGTCCTTTGCCTGCGCGCAGCTTGCGGAAGCCGCCGGAGGTGAATGGCTGCTGTTTCTGGATGCAGATGTCCGGCTGCGTCCGAATGCGCTTCAGCAAGCTGCTGACGCTGCAAAGATGCAGGGCAGGGGGCTCATTACAGGCTTCCCCCGGCAGATTACCGGGACCTGGCTGGAGCGGCTGGTGGTTCCATTGATGGGGTTCACCATCATTTGTCATTTGCCGCTTCCGCTTGTAAGAGGAACGCATGACCCCCGTTTTGTAGCTGCTCACGGAGGTTTCATGCTGATTCACAGGGACAGCTATTTCACTAGCGGCGGGCATAAGGCCATCCGCAGTGAACTTGTGGATGATATGGCGCTGGCCCGCGCGGTCAAGCGTGCCGGGGAGCCTGTGAGCTTGGCCGATATTGCAGATGACTCCAACATGCGAATGTACCATTATGCCGCCGAGGTCTGGAGAGGCTACCGCAAGAACATTTATGCCGGTGTGGGGCGCAACCCGCTGCTGCTGCTGGCGATGCTGGCCTTTTATCTGCTTCTGTACGTGTTGCCGTTTGGGATAGCTATTTATAGTGTTCTGAACGGGTGGAGCATAGAGGCATTGTACTCCCTGCTTGCTTATTTTGCCGGAGCTGCCGTCAAAAGAATCAGTGATGCTTCAGGCAGACAGCCGGTCTGGCTGTGCCTGCTCATGCCCTTCAGCATGTTATGTCTGACGGCGATTGGGCTCAGCTCCTGGCGGGGCAGTTATTCCGGGCAAGGCTATGAATGGAAAGGGAGGCGTTACCAATGAAAGAGAGGGCCGTGGTTATTGGTGCCGGGTTTGGCGGCTTGTCTGCTGCAGTGACACTGGCTGCCAAAGGCTGGAAAGTAACGGTGCTGGAACGCCAGCTTCATCCCGGAGGAAAGCTGCAGCGCATTACGGAAGCGGGCTACACCTTCGACCGTGGACCGAGCACCATCACGATGCCCCATGTCTTCCGCTCGTTGTATAAGCTTGCCGGTGAAGACATGGAGGATTATGTACAATTGTACGAGTTGGAGCCGCGGGTACGCAATGTGTTTGCCGATGGCAGGGTAGTTGACCTCTCCCGGGATACCGGGTTTATGCAGGAGCAGCTTGCTGCCTTCAGTCCCGAAGATGCCCTCCGGTATCCGGGGTTCATGGCTGAAGCCGCGTTGCTGTATGATCTGAGCGAGAAGCAATTTCTGAACAGGCTGCTCTTGTCCTGGAGAGACAAAATTAGCCCGGCTGTTGTGCGCGACCTTCTGCGCGTCAGACCTTTTCTCAGTCTGCAACAATTGCTGCAACGTTATTTCCGGCATCCGCATACGCTTGCCATGCTGGGCCGGTATGCTACTTATGTGGGATCATCGCCCTTTCAAGCCCCTGCAATTTTTGCCATGCTTAGCCATGTGGAGAGTCAGGGAGGGGTATTTGGCGTTCGCGGAGGCACGTATAAGCTGGTGGAAGGGCTTGCTTCTCTGGCGCAGAGGCTCGGAGTACAGATCATTACCGGAACAGAGGTCACTCAGATTTCTGTGGTGAACGGCACAGTGGAGGGCGTGGAAACGGCACAGGGCTTCTATCCGGCTAAGACCGTGATTGCCGGGGGAGATATGCTTAGTATTAACAGGCTGCTGCTGCCCGAAGAGGTCCGCCCGGGGATGAGCAACGATAGAATCGCTGCATACGAGCCGTCTTTATCCGGGTTGGTTACACTGGCTGGAGTGCGGCGCCAATATACGGGATTACTACATCATACGGTATTTTTTCCGGAGTACTACGAGCCGGAGTTCAAGGATATTTTTACACACAGGCGTCCTCCTCAGCAGCCTGCGGTGTATATTTGTTATTCGGGTTATTCTGAATCCGGGATGGCTCCTGAGGGTGGCAGCAATCTCTTTATTCTGACTAATGCCCCCTATTTAAGTGCAGCGACTGACTGGAGCGAAGAAACTGCCGCCTATGCAGGGCGTGTCTTCGCAGTGCTGGCTGGACATGGAATTAACGGGCTGGAGCAAGCGGAGGTGCTTCACCACTACACACCGCAAAATATTGCAGACGATACTCTGGCTCACCGGGGGGCCATCTACGGAATTTCCTCCAATTCTGTGCGCCAGACTTTTTTTCGGCCGGGAAATCGTTCTAACAATGTCAAAGGACTCTGGTATGTGGGCGGTACGACACATCCCGGAGGCGGAACCCCGGTTGTGTCCTTGTCGGGAAGGCTGGTAGGTGAATTTATAGCCAAGCATATGTAGAACCGTACAGACTTGCCTGTGCTGTTAGTGGTGCGCATGGTGGTGAGATGTGAATGTGCTATAATGAAGCGTACTAGAGCCGAAGAATTGAATTCGGGTGGCCTGACGCTATTTTACATATACAATAGACCGTAAGGATTGGGGGAAGACAGCATGAAGCAGATGCCGCAGGATGACTTGCCGCAGCGTATAGACGGGGCGCAAGATACGGAGTCTGTCCCCGCCCCGCAAGCTGCCGGGAATAAGGGGCAGTCTTTGCTGCCCTTGTCCACGACGGGTGAGCGGAAGATTGAGCATGTGCGTCTCTGCCTGAATGAGGAGGTTGGCGGCAGCGGAGTAACAACCGGCTTCGAGCATTACCGGTTTCGGCATAATGCCCTTCCGGAGCTGAATTATGATGACATTTCGCTGCGGACGGAATTCTTAAGCCGGGAGCTGCGGACACCGCTGCTGATCAGCTCTATGACAGGCGGCAGCAAGGCGACGGGCGAGATCAATGCCAGACTGGCTGAGGCTGCCGAGCGCCGAGGCTGGACGCTTGGAGTCGGCTCTATCCGGGCGGCTGTTGAGCGTTCGGAGCTTGCCGCCACCTTCCGGGTACGGGACAAGGCACCCGGGATTCCGGTTATCGCCAACATCGGTGCAGTGCAGTTGTCTTATGGGTTCGGTGTGGACGAGTGCCGCAGAGCCGTGGAAATTGCCGGTGCTGACTGGCTGGTGCTGCATTTGAATGGGCTTCAGGAGGTATTTCAGCCGGAGGGCGACACCGGGTTTGCCGGCTTATTGCCCCGAATCGAAGAGGTATGCCGACAGCTTGAAGTTCCTGTAGGCGTGAAGGAGGTCGGCTGGGGTATCGACGGGGATACGGCATCCCGGCTGTACAGTGCGGGAGTTGCTTTTATAGACGTGGCCGGTGCGGGCGGAACCTCCTGGAGCCAGGTGGAGAAATTCCGCAGCAGCGATGCTGTCCGGCGGGCGGCGGCGGAAGCCTTCGCGGATTGGGGAATTCCCACGGCGGAGTGTATTGTGGAGGTGCGCGCGGCATCCAGGCATGGCGCGCTCATCGGAAGCGGCGGGCTACGGCACGGTGTGGATGCTGCGAAGGCGCTGGCGCTCGGCGCGGATCTGGCCGGCTTCGGGCGGAATCTGCTCGGTCCGGCTGTACAATCGGAGGAAGCGCTGGATCATGCGCTCGCTCAGGTGGAGCTGGAGCTGCGGACCGCAATGTTCGGCATCGGAGCGCCGGATTTGGCTGCGCTGCACGGTACGCCGCGCTTGATCCGGCGCTAGTACAGCAGCCGTTCTAAATCCGTGGCTGCGGACGCAGCCTTTGGCGTGGGGGCTTCTTATCCATCCTCCTGTTCCTTAACAGACCGTAAGGCCCTTATTTTCCCGAAAGGAATACATTTATCCGGGCTAACAGACCCAAAAACGCTTATCGCCTCTTCGGCAGGTAGATTTGGGGTGAATATCTGCCCGTAAAGCCGCTGGAGTCCGTTCTCTTGCGGAAAAGTGACTTCCAGTAGAAATAAGAGCTGCCCAGTCCGTTGCAGACGGGGAGACTCTTCCGCTCAGGATAAGACTGTGTTCGCGGGGCCTGATACGCCTGGAGCGTGATCTCCGCACCCTAATCCGTTCGGCGTAGTATCGTTTGAGCTCCAACATGTAGATTCTGACGTTCTGCTAGAGGCAATAGAGATTACGGAAATAAGGAAGGATACCCAATACAATGATTAGACTGGTACCAATGGATGAAACCACTTTTCAATTTTTCATTACTCAATCGACCCGCGATTATGCAGAGGACAAAATAAAAACCGGAGCATGGGATGCCGAGATTGCCATGCAGCTCTCTAAGGAAGCGATGAGCAAATATTTGCCCAAGGGGCTGCATACGGAAGGGGCCCATCTTTATTCTGTAGTGGAGGAAGAAACGGGCACCCAGGCCGGCTATATTTGGTTCAATGTGACCGAGGGACACCGCAGCCGCGAGGCCTTTATTTATGATATTTATATTTTCGAGCCGTTCCAGGGCAAAGGCTACGGCAAGCAGGCGCTGCTTGCGCTTGATGAGGAAGCACGCAAGATGAATGTTGCCAAAATCGGTCTGCATGTGTTCGGCCAGAACACCCGCGCTTTTGAGCTTTACAAGAAAATGGGCTATCTGGTCACCGACATTACAATGTCAAAAGAACTCTAATACGGGGCGGATTGCTGTTGCTGGCGGTTTTGTTCTAATATATAATGGATTAGATCAGGCTTCGGAAATTATGCGGTGATCAATTCAACCGAAAATAGGAGTTGTCATATAAATGGCTTTGAAAGCTGGAATCGTTGGACTTCCGAACGTAGGAAAATCCACATTATTTAACGCGATTACGCAAGCGGGAGCAGAATCCGCGAACTATCCTTTCTGCACCATTGACCCGAACGTTGGTGTCGTGGAAGTGCCGGACGAACGTCTGGATAAGCTGACAGAGCTGGTGCAGCCGAACAAGACGGTTCCGACCGCTTTTGAATTTGTGGATATTGCCGGTCTGGTCCGCGGTGCAAGCAAGGGCGAAGGCCTCGGCAACAAGTTCCTGGCCCATATTCGTGAAGTGGATGCGATTGTTCATGTCGTTCGCTGCTTTGTGGATGAGAATGTAACGCATGTGGACGGCAAAGTGAATCCGATTAGCGATATCCAGACGATCAATCTGGAGCTGATTCTGGCTGACCTGGAGAGCATCGAGAAACGGATCGAACGCTCCCGCAAAAATATCAAGGGCGGCGACAAGAAATACGCCCAGGAAGTTGAAGTACTGGAGCGCGTCAAGGAAGCTCTCTATGAAGATAAGCCTGCACGCAGTGTGGAGCTGTCCGATGACGAGCGCCTGATTGTGCGCGATCTTCACCTGCTGACGCTGAAGCCGGTGCTGTATGCGGCTAACGTAGGCGAGGATGAAGTAGCTACTGCCGAAGAGAACCCTTATGTTAAGCAGGTGCGTGAATTCGCAGTCGCCGAAAATGCTGAAGTGGTGCCGATCAGTGCCAAGGTGGAGGCGGAGATTGCCGAGCTGGAAGGCGAGGACAAGGCGATGTTCCTGGAAGAGCTGGGACTGCAGGAATCCGGGCTGAACCGCCTGATCAAAGCTGCTTACAAGCTGCTGGGACTGTACACTTACTTTACCGCGGGTGTGCAGGAGGTGCGTGCCTGGACGATCCGCAAGGGAACTAAAGCGCCTGGCGCTGCCGGTGTAATTCACACAGACTTTGAGCGGGGCTTTATCCGTGCAGAGGTTGTAGCGTATGCCGATCTGCTGGCAGCCGGTTCGATGAACGGTGCCAAGGAACGCGGGCAGCTTCGCCTTGAGGGCAAGGAATATCTGGTGCAGGACGGCGACGTTATGCATTTCCGTTTCAACGTGTAAGCTGACATTTTAATAGCAGAAGAAGGAACAGAAAGAGGTTGTCTGGACGTAGAATTTTTACCGGCCGGATGGCTTCTTTTTTGCATAGACCGGAAGCGTACATGCATAACAATCCTGCGCTTTTTGCATAATAAGGAGCGTTTTTGCCGGCTGCAAAAAATCCTGACCCTGTACATATAGCACTGTAGCCAATCGGCAGGATTGGTGATATAATATAAAGTCGTATATCTATTTTTATTGTATCAACAATTTAAAGCAATATGCTTGAACTTGACTATGAATCAGGAGAGGTGAATTCCCTTGTTGGACCGATTGCAATCCCTGGCGGACCGCTATGAGAAACTCAGTGAACTGCTTTGTGACCCGGATGTTGCAAGCGACAGTAAGAAACTGAGGGACTATTCCAAAGAACAATCCGATTTGCAGCCTGCCTTTGAGGCGTATGCTGAATATAAAAACGTAATGGAAGAGCTTGAAGCTGCGAAGATGATGCAGGCCGAAAAGCTTGATGATGAAATGAAAGAAATGGTCAAGATGGAAATCGACGATCTTTCCTCACGCCAGGTTATGCTGGAGGAGAAAATCCGCCTCCTGCTGCTGCCTAAGGACCCTAATGACGATAAGAATGTGATCGTGGAAATCCGCGGCGCAGCCGGGGGAGATGAAGCGGCGTTGTTCGCTTCCGATCTGTACCGGATGTACACCCGCTATGCGGATGCCCAAGGCTGGCGTGTTGAACTGATGGATGTCAATACCAGTGACCTTGGCGGCTTCAAAGAGGTTATCTTCATGATCAACGGACGCGGCGCTTACAGCAAAATGAAATTCGAAAGCGGCGCACACCGCGTGCAGCGTATTCCGACTACCGAATCCGGCGGACGGATTCATACTTCGACTTCTACGGTATCGGTGATGCCGGAAGCGGAAGAATTCGAAATTGAAATTCTTGACAAGGATATCCGCGTAGATACCTTCTGTTCCAGCGGCGCTGGCGGCCAGTCGGTTAATACGACGAAATCCGCAGTTCGTGTAACCCATGTGCCTACCGGCATTGTGGCGACCTGTCAGGATGGCAAATCTCAGAACTCCAACAAGGATAAGGCGCTGCAGGTGCTGCGTGCCCGGATCTCGGACATGAAGCGCCAGGAAGAAGAAGCGAAGTATGCCGGAGAACGCAAGAGCAAAGTCGGCACCGGCGACCGCAGTGAGCGGATTCGCACCTACAACTTCCCGCAGAGCCGTGTAACCGATCACCGTATCGGCCTTACCCTGCACCGTCTGGATCAGGTAATGAACGGAGACATTACAGAAATTATCTCGGCATTGTCGATTGCAGAGCAAGCGGAGTTAATGGAAAAAGGAGAATAATGCTTTGAGCCACGACTCTTATGTCATGCCTGACGTGCAAAGCATCAGGGAAGCCTTTGCGGAGGCTTCTTCTTTTTTGGACAAATCCGGGTGCAATGAGCCGCAGCGCAGCAGCCAGCTTCTGCTGGAGCATGTGCTGGGCTTGTCCGGCGCGGCTTACTATATGGCACTGGCTGATCCGTTTCCGCCTGCGGCGCGGGCGGCCTGGGAAGCCGGTGTTACCCGCCGCGCGGCGGGCGAGCCGGTGCAGTATATTACCGGCGAGCAGGAATTTTACGGGCGGGCCTTTGAGGTGACGCCCGATGTGCTGATTCCCCGGCCCGAGACGGAGCTGCTCGTCGAGGCGATTCTGAAGTACGGCGCGGAGCTGTGGCCGGACGGTGTGGTGGCGGAGCCGGGCGGCGCGGCGCGGGAAGGCGGGCACGCTGCGGGTGAAGCGGCGCAGGGGGATGCGGCGCGGGAAGGCAGGCACGCTGCTGGTGAAGCAGCGCAGGGGGATGCGGGCGGCTCGGCGCGCCCGCTGACTGCCGTCGACATCGGCGCCGGCAGCGGAGCCATCTCCGTCACGCTGGCGGCGGAAGCGCCGGCGTGGCGGGTCTGCGCCGGCGACATTTCGCCCGGCGCGCTGGCCGTGGCCGGCCGCAATGCGCGGCGGCACGGCACGGCAGTGGAGCTGCGGCTCGGCGACCTGCTCGAGCCGTTTGCGGGGATGGAGACGGATATACTCGTCTCCAACCCGCCCTATATTCCCGGCGGGGATATCGCCGGGCTGCAGCGCGAGGTGCGCGACCATGAGCCGCGCACTGCACTGGACGGCGGCGCTGACGGGCTGGACCCGTATCGCCGCATGATGGACCAGCTCCGGCTGCTTCCGGCACCGCCGCGGCTGGTCGGGTTCGAGCTCGGCCAAGGCCAGGCCGAGCAGGTGGCCGGGCTGCTGCGCGCAGCCGGCCACTGGAATGAGATCGTCACCATCGACGATCTCGCAGGCATTCCGCGCCACGTGCTGGGGATCGCCCGGTAGAGGGGCAGAGCCAAACGGCGCGGAATTAGCTTTACTTTTTCCATGTATCCTTAATCTCCCGGAACAGCCGGATGTTACAGCATGAAGGTCTGCTCCAGGCTATGGAGTTCGGCTATGCAGTGAAATTGTATTTTTGCTGCCCGTTCCAGTACAATAGAAATGACGGGAATTCGGTTTGTAGACGTGAAATTCAGAAGACCCAGTACGGAGTAAGGAGACAGAATATGCTTCAGAAGATTAAAAAGATTGACGGCGTCATTGTAGTCATTCTTGTCCTGTTGATGGCCGTCAGCATTTTTTCCATATACAGTGTCACACATGGACGGGAGAAGCTGGACGGGGCGCATCTTCGGATGATCAAATTTTATGTGCTGGGTATCGTTGCATTTATCGGACTGACCTTTGTAGATTACCGGCTGCTGGTTAAATATGCACTGTACGTATATGGTGTGGGGATAGGGATTCTGGTATTGGTCAGCTTTATCGGCAAGGAGCAGAACGGGGCCCAAGGCTGGATTAAATTCGGGGGCTTCAGCCTTCAGCCGGCGGAGCTGTTCAAGCTGATTCTGATACTTTTCCTGGCATCCATGCTGGTGCGCAAGATGAAGAATAAGCTCCTTTTCTGGCGCGATGTGGTTCCGCTCGGACTGCTCACCCTGCTTCCCTTTCTGATCGTCATCAGTCAAAATGACTTAGGCAACGCGCTTTCCTATATTGTGATCCTGTTCGGCCTGCTGTGGATTGGCAACATCAAATTTTCCCACGCCCTGATTGGATTGCTGGTAATAGGCGGAGCGGCAGTGGCGGGAATCATGAGTTATATTCACTACCATGATGAAATCAAAACGTTTCTTACCGATATCGGCCGCTCCCACTGGGTAGAACGTTTTGACCCGTGGCTCGTCCCTGATGAGGCGACTGCCAAGGCGAGCTATCATACCAAAAATGCCAAGCTGGCCATCGCTTCAGGAGGCATGAGCGGGGAAGGGTACATGAATGGCAGCTCCGTGCAGACGGACCGGGTGCCTTATACCTATTCCGACTCCATCTTTGTCGAGATTGCTGAGGAATTCGGCTTTGTCGGTTCTGCACTCGTGTTGCTGCTCTACTTTATCCTGATCCACCGGATGATTCTAATTGCATTGGAGAGCAAGGACCGGGGCGGGCCGTTTCTGATCGTCGGCATTGTTGCGATGCTGCTGTACCAGATATTTGAGAATATCGGCGCATTTATCGGCCTTATGCCGCTGACCGGAATCACGCTGCCTTTTATCAGCTATGGGGGAACCTCACTGATGATCAACATGGCCAGCATTGGCCTGGTGATGAGTGTGCGTCTGCACGGTCAAGAGGTCGAGGAGGACTTGCCGAATCCGTCGGTATATTCTTCACCCACTAAGCAAGGATAGACCGGAATAACTATAGACCGCTGGAGCTTATCGTTAAGATGGGTTCCGGCGGTTTTTTTATAATAGAAGTAAGGACAGCGCAGCCGGTTCTGCTTGTTTTTACAAATTCAAGGCCGGGAGCTATAAAATTGTATTTGCGCTGTATCTTGCTTTACAATGGGAAATAACGGCTTTGCGCTGTCGGCGTTTGACGGCAAGAGGCCTTAATCCGGATACAGTTAGGAGTTCATCGCATGCTGCAGCGTTTTAAAAAGATTGACGGCGTCATTGTAGTGGTTCTAATCCTTTTGATGGTCATCAGTATTTTATCCATATACAGTGTTACCCACGGACGCAAAGATGACGGCCTGCACATCCAGATGATCAAATGGTACGGAGTGGGGTTTCTTGCTTTCATAGGACTGTCTTTATTCGATTACCGCCTGCTTGTTAAATATGCGCATTATATTTATATCCTGGGTGCGGGGATATTGGTGCTGGTCAGCTTTGTTGGGACTGTGAAATACGGTGCCCGGGGCTGGTTGGAGGTAGGGGGGTTCAGCCTTCAGCCGGCGGAGCTGTTCAAGCTGATTTTGATTCTTGGGCTGGCATCTCTGCTGGTCCGCAAAAATAAGAGCAGGCTCCAGTTCTGGCGCGATGTTGTGCCGCTCAGTCTGGTTGCGCTGCTGCCGTTCGTGATTGTGATTATTCAGAACGATCTGGGCAACGCGCTCAGCTATTTGATTATCCTGCTCGGTCTTTTGTGGATAGGCGGCATTAAATTATCCCATGCGCTGATTGGCCTGATTGTTGGGGCCTTGGCAATAGGCGGCTTTATTTTCAGCTACATTAACTATCATGATCAAACGACGAACTTTTTGAGTAAAACGCTTGGCCGCGAGCATTTTGTGTCCCGCTTTGATCCCTGGCTGGTACCGGAGCTGGCGAGCAGTGACGACAGCTACCAAACGCGTAATGCCAAAATTGCCATTGCATCGGGCGGGCTCAGCGGGGAAGGGTATATGAAGGGCGGTTCCGTCCAGTCGGGTAAAATACCGGTGCTCTATACGGATGCGATTTTTGCCCAGATTGCCGAAGAATTCGGCTTCGTAGGGGCGGCGCTGCTCCTGTTGCTGTTTTTTATCCTGATTCACCGGCTGATTCTGATTGCCTTGGAGTGCAAGGAACGGGCCGGTCCTTATCTGATTATTGGGATCGTGGCGATGCTGCTGTATCAGATTCTTGAGAATATCGGCGCGTATATCGGCCTTATGCCGCTGACGGGAATTACCCTTCCGTTCATCAGCTACGGCGGGACTTCAGTCCTGATTAATATGTCCAGCATGGGCATAGCGATGAGTGTGCTGCTGTATGGACAGGAGGTGGAGGAGGATCTGCCCGCTGCTCCTGCCTTGCATCTCTAAGAATACGCACGGCATTTAATAGACAACCCTGTCTCTCTTTCGCCGTACTTCAGACGATGAAATTTCATAGAAGGCCCTCAATTTGACTTCGCCCAATTCTAGGCTTCCATAACAATCTCCTTTGTTCGGGCATCGTTATTTCATGATAGTTTAATAGGTTTGCACTCTCCCATCTCTGGACATACTGAGGACATAAGAGATTCAGAGGGAGAGGGGCTGCTGGAAGATGGAAATGAACAAGCCGGGACAACGGGATTCCTTGCGCGTAACCTTTAAGTATACTGCCATTTTAATTTGTTTTTTTATGATTCTCATGATGGCCTGGGAAGGGCAAAAAAGCGATGCCGCTGTGGCGGAGGCCTCCATTCCCCAGGATTCCATCCGTCTGCGGATTCTGGCGAACTCGGATGCGGCAGGTGATCAATTGGTCAAACGCCAGATTCGGGACAGCATTGTGGAGCAGATCAACCAGTGGGTTTCCGCGCTGGAAGACCCGCAAAGTCTGGAACAGGCACGCGCTCTGATTAGACAGCATCTGCCGGAGCTGAATGCGCTGGTGGCGGGTGAGCTTGCGAAACGGGGGATTGAATATAATTATAAAGTAGAGCTGGGAGTCGTTCCGTTCCCGACTAAAATGTACGGCGGCAAGGTCTATCCGGCCGGGGAGTATGAAGCTGTGCGCGTGACGCTGGGGGCCGGCAAAGGGCAGAACTGGTGGTGCGTGCTGTTCCCGCCGCTGTGCTTTATTGATGCCGGCTCTGGAGATGCTGCTGCGCCGGCAGCGGCCAAAGGAGCCAAAGCCGCCCTTGCTGAGGCCTCCGGGGATCGTCCTGAAGTGAAGGCTGCAGCAGGAGAAACGGTGCAGCAGAGTTCGGACACAGCCGCTGCCAGCGGGGAAGCGGAAGCGCCGAAGGTGCGTTTCTTCCTCTGGGAGCTGCTGGAGAATCTATGGAGCTGGATCAGCGGATTATTCAGCTAAGCTCCTATGAATCTACTGCCGTCCATGATACGATATAAGCTGGACTTACTTTGGAATTGCTGCGGCTCCACCTGGTGGGGCCGTTTCTTCATGGTTTCTGTGATTATGCAAATCTGGAATAACGAACCCTAAAGAAAGCTTGTGATAAATAATGACAGAACATCAAGAGAACCTCTTTGCGGTCCAGCGAAACAGCGGACAAATAGATTCTACAATATACTGGGAGCTGTCTTCCTTCAAAGAGTCTGCCTTGGAGCCGTCTGGTTTCTCGGTGTGCGAACAGGATAAGCAAGCCCTAGCAGAAGCCGCGGCTATGCTTCGCAAGGGGAGTACCGTTGCCTTTCCGACTGAGACGGTATACGGCCTCGGTGCGGATGCCCGCAATACCGCTGCGGTGGAGGCGGTATTCGCCGCCAAAGGCCGGCCTTCCGACAATCCGCTGATCGTGCATATCGCCAGCCGCAGTGATCTGGACGGGCTGGTTACGGAGGTGCATCCTTCAGCGGCGGCGCTGATCGACGCTTTCTGGCCCGGCCCGCTGACGCTGGTGCTTCCCGTGCGTCCCGGCGTGCTGTCGCCGCTCGTTACCGCGGGGCTGGATACGGTCGGCGTGCGCATGCCCGATCATCCGCTCGCCCTGGCGCTGATCCGCGCAGCAGGCTGTCCGGTGGCTGCGCCCAGCGCCAACCGCTCCGGGCGGCCCAGTCCGACGCTGGCCGCCCATGTCCTGGAGGACCTCGCCGGTTATATCGGCGGGGTACTTGACGGCGGCGCGGCCGGAGTCGGCCTGGAGTCGACCGTCGTGCAGGTGCAGCCGGACGGGACGGCCCTGGTGCTCCGTCCCGGCGGCATCACCGCCGAGCAGCTTGCGGCGGTGCTCGGTCCCGGGGCCGTCGGCACGGCCCCGGCTTCTGCGGAAGCGCCCGCCGGCGCTTCCGGCCTGTCCCCCGGCGCGGCGCAGGCCGCCGGGGACAGCAGCCCGGCGCCGCGCGCGCCGGGCATGAAGTACACGCACTACGCCCCGCGCGGAGCGCTTGGCGTAGTGCGCGGCGCTTCGCCGCAGCGCGTGGCGGAAGCCGCCGCGGGCCTGCTGCAGGCGGCGCAGCGGGATGGCGAGATTACGGGCCTGCTCCTCTTCGAGGAGCATGTGGCCCTGTATCCCGCCGTCCCGGCCGCCTGCGTCGTTTCTCTCGGCTCGCTGACCTCGCCGGAGGAAGGGGCCCGCTCCCTGTATGCCGCGCTGCGGCGCTTCGATGAAGCGGGAGCGACCTATATTCTGGCCGAGGCCTGCCCGGATACCGGCCTCGGTGCAGCGATTATGAACCGGCTGATGAAAGCCGCCAGCGGAACCGTCATCGACGCCGGATAATTCCGGCTTCTACCCTGCGGGCTTTAGCTTCATTAAGAGGAGAGCTGCCTGCAGATCGCAGCAGTCTCTCACCGCCCCCGTACGCTTCACAGTCATGTTTCCCCCCTTGTCCGCATATCGTGGTTGTACAAGAACTTTCGGACCTTGGGGGTATGGGCATGGACATAGGGGGAGTATATACAGGTTGGGGGCAGCTTGTGACGGTTGCCATCATGGCAATCGCGCTGGGGATGGACGCTTTTTCGCTCGGTGTTGGAATCGGGATGAAGGGCATCCGTCTTTTGCATGTGCTGCAGCTTAGTCTGCTTGTTGCTTTTTTTCATGTGCTGATGCCGCTGCTGGGCTTGTTTACAGGCAGCTACGTAGGGCATTTGCTCGGACAAGTTACGGCTTATGCTGCGGGCGGCCTGCTTGTACTGCTGGGCGGGCATATGGTGTTTAACTCTTTTCGGGACAATGATAGCTACAACTATCGGCATTTTATGGATCACCGGTCCTTTTGGGGCATGCTGCTCATTGCACTGAGTGTAAGTATAGATTCTTTCTCAGTGGGGGTTTCACTGGGGATGTTTGTGAATAGCATAATTTTAACTGTACTTGCCTTTGGGGCCACCGGCGGTCTGATGTCGATTACCGGACTGCTGCTGGGAAGACGGGTCAGCCGGGGGCTTGGGGTATACGGCGAGGCGCTGGGCGGAGCAATCCTGCTTGCGTTTGGCTTGCTGTTCATCTTCTGATACAATAACGGCACAAGATTATAATTTTCATTTCATGGAGGTGGAAAGTATGCTGCATATTTTATTCGTCTGCACGGGAAATACATGCCGTAGTCCTATGGCTGAGGGGCTTCTGCGGAAGCTGGCCAAGGAACGGGGGATTGATGTGGAAGTGCGGTCTGCAGGCGTCTCCGCCATTTCCGGTACTTCCATATCCAGACATGCCGCAGCGATCCTGCGGGACGAAGGCGTGAATGATCATATAATATCCTCCCAGCTCAGCGCAGAGACGTTGGCCTGGGCCGATCTGGTGCTTACATTAACGGGCGGACATAAGCGGCATGTGCTGCAATATTTTCCGGCTGCGGTTACGAAGACCTATACGCTAAAAGAATACGTGCATGATGAAGATTCGGTGGAGCAGGATATCCGCGAGCTGGATAGCCTGTATGCCGCTGCAGAGCTTAACCTGGCGCTGGGTGTGGAGCCGGATGCCGCTGATATGCAGCGGATCATCGAGATCCGTCAAAGAATCCCAAGCTTTGATATTTCCGATCCCTTCGGCGGCTCGCGCGAGGATTACGAACTTGCGGCTGCCGAGATCCGCACGGCGCTGCATAGTCTGCTGGATAAGCTGGAGTCCTTACGCCGTTTGTAAAGGTGGTTGATTTTTCGCGGCCATTCCTATAAGATGAAATAAATATTACCCGGTTCCGGTGTGACTGGCGACAAGGTGGATCAAACCACGATGGAGCACCTGGAATAAACGGCCGGTCGCCTGGGCAAAAGAGCACATCCGCAGAAGGCTGCGGACTGCTCTTTTTTGTTTAAAATGTAGGAGTGCTGTTATGCTGAGAGTAGGCAACGCTTGAGGGAGGCAGAATGATGGAACAAGTCATGAAGCAGGACTCATCGGAGAACGGGGCCTCCGGGGGTTCATCTGGAAATGCCGGCAAGCCGGCGGCAGCGGAGCTTTCTTTAACCGCTGCAACTGCTGCTGTAGTGCGTGAACTGGCGGAAGCCGGCAAGCTTGGACCAGGTAAGATTCTTGTTGTCGGTGCAAGCACAAGTGAAGTGGCTGGTGTCCGTATTGGCACTGGCGGCGCACTTGAAGTGGCGCAGCAATTGCTCCAGGGCGTGGCTCAGGTTGCTGAGGAGCGGGGCTTTCATGCAGTTTATCAATGCTGTGAGCATTTGAACCGCTCCCTGGTGATGGAGCGTTCACTGCTTGAAAAGCTGGGGCTCCGGGAGGTTTCGGCAGTGCCGATTCCGGGAGCCGGGGGTTCGATGGCTGCTGCTGCGTACCGTTCAATGGCTGACCCTGTTCTGGCTGAGACCGTAGAGGCCCATGCCGGGATAGACATCGGAGAGACGCTGATCGGCATGCATCTGCGCCGGGTCGCGGTGCCTTTTCGGCCAAGCCTGCGCTACATTGGTTCAGCACGGGTGAATGCGGCCTGGAGCAGACCCCCGCTCATTGGCGGGGAGCGCGCCGTGTACCGCACCCCGGAGGTCAGCGGATCACGGAATTGTGATTAAGGAAAGGCTGGGAACACGAACGGTTGGTAAGTCTTCACAAAACCATTAACTAAAGAGCATTAGGGAGGAAATAAGAATCATGGAACAATTGCGTAAGAGTGACCCGGCAGTACTGGAAGCGATGGGATTGGAGCTGAGCCGTCAGCGTGCCAATATTGAGCTTATTGCCTCGGAGAATATCGTCAGCGAAGCGGTTATGGAAGCTATGGGTTCTGTGCTCACTAATAAATATGCCGAAGGCTATCCCGGCAAACGGTATTACGGCGGCTGTGAAGATGTGGACATCGTGGAGAACCTGGCCCGTGACCGCGCCAAGCAGTTGTTTGGAGCGGAGCATGTCAATGTTCAGCCGCACTCCGGCGCTCAGGCCAATATGGCGGTGTATCTTGCCGCGTTGAACCCGGGGGATACTGTACTGGGCATGAATCTGGCTCATGGCGGCCACCTGACTCACGGCAGCCCGGTGAATGCATCCGGCTTGCTGTATAACTTTGTCGCTTACGGCGTTCAAGAGGATACCTTCCTGATTGATTATGATGAAGTGCGCAAGGCAGCATTCAAACACCGTCCTAAATTAATTGTAGCCGGAGCAAGCGCTTATCCGCGTACGATTGATTTCGCTGCGCTTGGTTCAATCGCAAATGATGTTGGCGCCTTGTTTATGGTTGATATGGCACATATCGCCGGACTAGTGGCGGCAGGGCTTCATCCGAGTCCGGTTCCGCATGCTCATTTTGTAACCACGACTACGCATAAAACCTTGCGCGGTCCGCGCGGAGGTATGATTCTGTGCAGACAGCCTTGGGCAGCAGCAATCGACAAGGCAGTATTCCCAGGCTCCCAAGGCGGACCGTTGATGCATGTGATTGCTTCCAAAGCCGTTTCCTTTGGCGAAGCACTGCAGCCGTCATTCAAGACATATGCCGAGAATGTGGTGAAGAATGCCAAGGTGCTGGCTGAGACGCTGATCGGTGAAGGAGTTAACATCGTATCTGGAGGCACAGATAATCACCTTATGCTGATTGACACCCGCAGCCTGAACATTACAGGCAAAGATGCGGAGAAGGTACTCGACTCCATCGGCATTACCGTGAACAAAAATGCTATTCCATTTGATCCTACCAGTCCATTCGTGACCAGCGGTATCCGCATCGGTACACCTGCCGTTACTTCCCGCGGGATGGACCAGCAGGCTATGGTGACGATCGGACATATTATCGCCAATGTGCTTAAGAATCCGAAGGATGAAGGCAAACTTGCGGAGGCTGCCCGTGAAGTGGCTGCACTTACTGAGCAATATCCGATCTATCCGGCGCTGAGATACTAAGCTTCTGCCTTTGAATTAGATGTAGCGTTTTATGTAAAAGTCTCTGTAGGATCTGGTTCTTCCAGTCCTGCCGAGACTTTTTTTGAAATATAAGACACCCATGCCGCTGCGCGGCATCACTGAGGAATGAAAATATTGTCTATACTGGTTACTGGGCTGGCGAAGGTAGGTCGGAACTTCTTGGTGTTACGAACCCGAATATAAGACGGACCCCAACGACCCGGTGCATCACAGATTGTTGCTCCCTCCGGGGAAGCACGCAGGGCAGAATAACCTTAGCATTGGTCTTTGCACCAGCCTTAATAAGCGCCAGCAGGCAGGAGACAGAAAAGATGGAGATCCTCATTGAACGTTGTTGTGGATTAGATGTACACAAGAAGAGTATCACAGCCTGTATCATCACCCCGAAAGGAAAGGAGATTCGAAGCTTTGAAACGCTGACTCGCCGGCTAGTCGATTTAGTGGATTGGATTAAAAGCGAGCGGTGCACCCATGTCGCGATGGAGAGCACCGGAGATTACTGGAAACCGATTTATAACCTGCTTGAACTGGAAGACGTCAAGCCGGTTGTCGTGAATGCGCAGCATATCAAAGCCGTGCCCGGACGCAAAACAGATGTGAAAGATGCGGAATGGATTGCGAAATTACTCCGGCATGGGCTGGTGCAAGGGAGCTATATTCCGAATCGGGAGCAGCGGGAACTTCGGGAAGTGATCCGGTATCGGCGAAGTATCATCGAAGAGCGAAGCCGGGAAGTGAACCGATTGCAAAAGGTGCTGGAAGGAGGCAATATCAAGCTCTCGTCCGTGGCATCCAATGTGCTTGGAGTGTCAGGACGAAACATGTTGGAAGCGATGATTCAGGGCGAAACGGATCCTTCGATTCTAGCGGACTTTGCGCAAAAGAAGCTGAAAGCCAAGAAAGAACAATTAAAGCTGGCACTAGAGGGAAGCCTAGGTCCTCATCAGTTGCTCATGCTGGAGAAACAATTAGGACATATTGACCAGTTGAATGGGTTGATCACTGAACTGGATGAAGAGATTGAGCGCCGAATGGCCCCTTTTGCAGAGGACCTGAAGTTAGTGGATACCATTCCCGGTGTCGGTAAACGAACCGCCGAACAAATTCTGGCGGAAATTGGGACCGACATGACACGGTTTCCGAGCGCAGGGCATTTATGCTCTTGGGCAGGTATGACTCCAGGTCACAATGAAAGCGCGGGGAAAAAACGATCAGCAAGGACACGAAAAGGGAATAAAAAGCTGCGAAGTGCACTGGTGGAATCGGCGCGAGCGGCAGGACGAAAAAAGAACACCTACCTGTCGGCCCAATATCACCGGATCGCAGGCAGGCGAGGGAAAAACAGAGCAGCCGTAGCCGTCGGGCACAGCATTTTAGCGATAGTCTATGTCTTGTTAACGCGAAGACAAGCATATAAAGAATTAGGGTTTGACTACTTCGACCAACGAAACCGCGAGATGGTAATGAACCGATCCATAAAACGCTTGGAATCGCTCGGGTATCAAGTAAACCTGAGTGAACAATCGGCCTAACGGCCAATTTCAAAAAAATAAAAACATGGGGTTTGTTTTGGTATGCGCACTTTTGGTTCCTTAGAGCAACTTTATTTTCAGGGCAGAATTAATATGTTTCACACTATAAATTATCCATATATTTCTCGCTGAAACGGATACCGTCCTTATAAGGACGGCGTAGCCGTTTCCACTTGTCATTGAGAAAATAACAGCGGCAGAAATCCGTTGCTGAGGCGCGTGTGGCTAGTCCGGCATCAGAGCTAAATTTGTGGGTGAGGCCATACCCTCTGGGGAAGAGAAAACGCAGCAGTGAAGTCGGCTCCTTGCGGACCGGAGAGCCGTTATTTTCAAGAAAACGCCACTTGTTGCGGCTTAACGGACCGAGGGGCGCTTCTGGTCTCTCCAAGGAACGTTTAGGAACGGAATATTCGATCATAAGGCCCGTGGTGTCCGTAACTTACCCAAGCCATGACTCTCATCATAATTAAGCGCACCACAGTCCGTAACGCCGAGTCAAACGCCAATTTAAGAATGAACCCCGTCTGGGAAAGGGTGCACCTGGGGGAGGATCACTTCACACCTTCCGTCCTTCGGGCATCCCATGCCCCTACTCCACCATTTTAATTTGACGCTCCGCTAGATTGATGAGAATTAACGGCAGAAATGCCGTTGCTGAGACGGGGGCGGCTGGTTTGACTGGAAAAGCAGCGGAAATGCCACCAGTAGGACCTGGGGCTGGCTGTTTTATACTTCCGACTAACTTGACCATTTACCTCCGTTCCACCCCGGATTCTTTGAGCTTTTTGTGCCAATGAACCAGAATCTTATCTTCTGCATGCAATATGTTGCACAATGTTCACAATTTTGGACGGTAAAATGTCGAATTTCATCGTGAAATATTCATGAAAGTTCATGGAATTTTCAACAATTGTAGTGAAAGAAATGTGAAAAGTATTAATTTTACAAAATGACATAAACTAAGTCTCGTTTTATATATGGAGTAAAGGGGTCTACTTGAATTGTTCCTACACATAATGATGTACAGCAGATTGTAATTCGGTCTGTTGAACCGGTCCGTCGTAGGTGAAAAGCATCTTCGGTGATGATATAATAAACAAGATTTAGCCTTGGAGGAAGCAAAAGCGCTTTCTATGGCTATTAAAGACAGACAATTACCGGAGGGACAAGAATGGGAAAATTGGTGATTTGTGATCATCCTTTGATTCAGCACAAACTTACATTTATTCGTGATGTGCGGACAAATACGAAAGAGTTCAGAGAGCATGTCGACGAAGTCGCTACACTTATGGCATATGAGATTACGCGGGACATTCCGCTTGAGACCATTAAGGTCCAGACACCTGTAGCAGAGACGGAGAGCAAAGTGATCTCTGGAAGAATGCTGGGTCTGATTCCGATTCTTCGCGCCGGACTGGGAATGCTTGAAGGCGTTCTGAAGCTGCTCCCGGCCGCGAAGGTAGGACATGTAGGGCTGTTCCGTGATCCCGATACACTGCAGCCGGTCGAATACTACATCAAGCTTCCTACAGATGTTCAGGAACGCGAACTGATTGTAATTGATCCGATGCTGGCTACTGGCGGCTCTGCTATCGCGGCAATCAGCTCGCTGAAGAAGCGCGGCTGTACTCAGATCAAGATGATGAATCTGATTGCTGCTCCGGAAGGTGTTGCCGCTGTACAAGCTGCCCACCCGGATGTTGATATCTATGTCGCTGCGCTGGATGATCATTTGAACGATCATGGCTACATCGTGCCAGGGCTCGGTGATGCCGGAGACCGTTTGTATGGAACCAAATAAAGCATTTGAAGAGAGGATAGGGGTTATGTCCAAAATTAAAGTGATGACGATTTTCGGAGTGCGCCCCGAGGCGATCAAAATGGCGCCTTTGGTCCTGGAGCTGGCAAAACATCCCGAACACATTGAATCTGTTGTTTGCGTAACTGCACAGCACCGTGAGCTGCTGGATCAGGTGCTGGAGGTATTCAAAATCACTCCTGATTATGATCTGGATGTGATGAAGGACCGCCAGACACTGAATGAAATTACCATTCGGGTGCTGGAAGGACTGGAGCCGGTGCTTAAGGAGGCCAAGCCGGATCTGGTGCTGGTGCATGGAGATACACTCACCACGTTCCTTGCCAGCTACGCTTCTTTCCTGCAGCAAATTCAAGTGGGTCATGTGGAAGCAGGTCTTCGGACCTGGAATAAGCTGTCTCCATATCCTGAAGAAATGAACCGTCAGCTTACCGGTGTGCTTGCGGATTTACACTTCTCTCCAACGGATTGGTCGGCAGGCAACCTAAGACATGAGAACAAAAAAGAATCAAGTATTTATATCACAGGCAATACTGTAACTGATGTGTTTCAATATACCGTACAGCCGGAATATCGGCATCCTGTACTGGATTTTGCTGCAGGAAAAAGACTTATTTTAATGACGGCGCACCGCAGAGAATCTCAAGGCGAACCGCACCGTCATATTTTCCGTGCTGTCAAAAGAATCGCTGATGAATTTGAAGATGTAGCCATAGTTTATCCTGTGCATCCGAGTCCGGCAGTTAAGGAACCGGCACATGAAATACTCGGCGGACACCCTAGAATCAAGCTGATTGATCCGCTGGATGTCGTTGACCTGCATAACTTTTATCCGCATACCCACCTGATATTGACCGATTCCGGCGGCCTGCAGGAGGAAGCTCCCTCCTTTGGAGTTCCTGTGCTTGTGCTGCGTGATACAACCGAGCGCCCGGAAGGGATCGAGGCCGGAACATTGGAGCTTGTGGGAACGGACGAGGAGAAGGTGTATCAACGGACACATGCTTTGCTGACTGATCAGGACCTGTATCAGTCCATGAGCCGGGCCGCCAACCCGTATGGAGACGGTAAAGCCTCCGAGAGAATTGTCAATGCGATTTTGCACCATTTCGGTGTGATCGAGGAACGTCCGGAAGAGTTTCACAGAATGTTCACAAAATAAGCTATAAAGCATGAAAACGATATTCTGAATTGACCAAAATCAACATACAGTAAAACTGTACGGTTTATATGGTTTTGGAGAGTTTTGCTGTGATTATTTTCATACTTTCATCCGAAAAAGCCATGATTTGCGCTGGATTGACAAACTCTTGTAACATTCAGTAAAATGAATGGGACTTCTAAGGATGTGTTGAAATGAAGGGCCCTGATAAGCCTCAAGAACCGCATAAACAAACGGGCCGGGCGCTAAAAGCCATGAGTCTTGTCAGTGCTGTCGGAATTAATTTGGCCGCCTTTACTTTGGGCGGTTATTTCTTGGGGGCATGGCTGGACAGCAAGTGGAACAACTCCGGGCTCGGAGTAGCGCTTGGTGTTATTTTAGGTGTGTTGTGTGGTATAGCAGGTGTCATCTTCATTATTAAAGCTGTCATGGAGGAAAGTGATGGATGATTTATCCAGATACCGCAAGGTATTGGCAATAGCAACACTTTGCTTCGTGGTCCTTTGCGTTCTGGCTGCGGCTTTATTCCCGGACTTCCGGAGTATTGCGCTCGGTATGGCGCTTGGTGGAGCTATTGGCTGCATCAATGTGACTTACCTCGGCTATAAGGTCCGGCAAGTGGCGGATATGATGGCGGGTGAAGGCAAGAGACGCGTAAATCTCGGGTTTCTGACCCGTGCCGCCCTCAGTCTCTTGGGTGTGATGGTGGCCTTTAAAACACCGCAGTATTTTAACATCATTGCGGTGGCTGGCAGTTTGCTCTTGGCTCCAATTCTTCTTATTATAATAGGGATTGGTTTTTTGCGTAGAGAAAGTTAAAGGTTCCAACGGAGAAAGGGGTGAGAAAAATGCATAAATCACCAGTTATTATGCTAGGCGGCTTACATATTGACCTTTCTATTGTGCTGATGCTGTTAGTGACCTGTACCATTTGTTTAGTGCTCGGACTATTGGCAACACGCAACTTGTCGGTCGAGAATCCCGGTAAGCTGCAGAATTTCCTGGAATGGGCGGTTGAGTTCGTTCAAGGCCTGATTTCAAGTACAATGGATTTGAAAAAAGGGAAACCTTTTCTTTCCCTTGGCCTTGCGCTGATCATGTTCTTGTTCGTCGGTAACCTGCTTGGGCTTCCACTTGGTATTGTGACGGATTATCACGATGCGGAACACGCCAAGATTTTTGGCAAGACAATTGATCCTGTCGTAAAAGAATTGGACAGACTCCATGCCGCAGCCGATCCTGCATCTCACGAGGATATCGAGGTAGGGGTGGCTTGGTGGAAATCACCGACAGCCGATCCTGCTGTTGCAATGGGGCTGGCAGTTATGATCTTCTTGATGTCGCACATCCTGGGGATCATGCGCAATACCAAGAATTACTTTAAGCACTACTTTCAGCCTTACCCGTTCTTCTTCCCAATCAATCTGATTGAGCAGATATCGAAGCTGCTGACACACGGCATGCGTCTTTTCGGCAATATCTTTGCCGGCGAGGTTCTGATATCGGTTATCCTCAAATTGGCTGCGCTTGGTGTAGGGGGCTGGATTGCGTCTGTACTTGGCTTAATTGTATGGCAAGGGTTCAGTATGTTTATCGGTACCATCCAGGCTTTTATCTTCGTTATGCTGACCATGGTGTACTTCTCGCAAATGCTGGAAACCCACGACGAGCATTAAACGCTGGATGCTAATAGAGATGTAGGATTTATGCCAAGGCGGAAGCACACTTCAAGTCTGGCTCATTAATACACACTAAAACATATCTTTGAGGAGGATTTACACAATGGGAGTTATGGCTTATTTGGCAGCTGCAATTGCAGTAGGTTTGGGAGCGCTGGGTGCCGGTATCGGTAACGGTCTGATCGTCAGCAAAACAGTAGAAGGTATTGCCCGTCAACCGGAAGCAAAATCCACACTGCAAACTACAATGTTTATCGGGGTTGCATTGGTAGAAGCCCTTCCGATCATCGGTGTAGTACTTGCGTTCATGTTCTACATTGGAGCTTAATTAATTACAAATGTTTGGCGGGGAAGGCCACAGCCCTCCGCGCCTTCTTTTTAGGAACGACCCAAGACATGAACGTGCATCGGAAAGGAGTGTCTAACATTGTCTTTTGTATGGGAATCTTCCGTGTTGGCAATTATTGCCTTCGGGATTTTATACTTTTTGCTGAATAAGTACGCTTTCGGGCCGTTGTTCTCCGTTATGGAAAAACGCCGTGAGCTAGTGCTGCAGCAAATGGATGAAGCGGCGAAGACCAGAGAGCAGGCTGTTTCGTACGTTGAAGAACAGAAGCAGGCTCTACAGCAGGCGCGCCAGGAGGCACAGCTCATTATCCAGCAATCGCAGGCAACCAGCAGCAATCAGGTTGACCGTATTCTGGAACAGGCCAAGTCTGAGGCTGCACGTCTTAAGGACGAGGCTGTCCGCGATATTGATAACGAAAAGAACAAGGCAGTGGAAGCATTGCGCAGCGAGCTTGGAACTGCATCGGTTCGGATTGCTTCCAAGCTGCTTGAAAAAGAAGTTAAAGCCGATGGCGAACAGGAGCAGCTTGTTGATCAATACCTCAAAGAGGTAGGAGGCCGATCATGAGCCGCGATACGGTAGTTGCCAAACGCTACGCCAATGCTTTGTATAGTGCAGCGGTGGATAAGGGCATTACCCTTGAAGTGGAAGAACAGCTAAAGACAGTAGTCGAAGTGCTTCATAATGACCAAGAGGTGAAACGGTTTATTCTTGCACCGCGGATCTCGCAGTCCGACAAGCTGAAGGTGCTGCGTACGGCGCTTCAAGATAAGGTCTCTCCAACGGTGATGAACACGGTAGAGCTGCTGGTTGAGCGGGGCAGAACCGATATTTTTGCTGATCTGCTGGAAACGTACATCAAAATAGAAGGAGACGCCCTTGGCATCGGTGATGCAACGGTGTATTCTACTTATCCGTTGAGTCAGGAAGAGCAGGATACAGTAGCTGCAGAGTTCAGCCAGCTTACCAAACGCAAGATTCGTGTTACGAATCTGATTGATAAGAGCCTGTTGGGCGGACTGAAGGTCGTGATCGGCGATACGCTGTATGACGGCAGTCTGTCCGGCAAACTTGCGCGTCTCGAGAAATCTTTTAACGATAAGCTAAGAAGATAGGGGTGAGGATATTGGGCATCAGACCTGAAGAGATCAGCACTTTGATCAAAAGTCAAATTGAGCAATATAAAGCCGATATCGAAGTTGCCGAAATTGGCACCGTCATTCAAGTCGGGGACGGTATCGCCCGTGTCTACGGTCTGGAAAACGCGATGGCGGGAGAACTGCTGGAGTTCTCCAACGGAGTAGTAGGCATGGCGCTCAATCTGGAAGAAAGCAACGTAGGTGTTGTTATTCTGGGTGAGTACAAGGAAATTCGTGAAGGCGATCAAGTAAAACGTACAGGACAAATTATGCAGGTTCCGGTTGGTGAAGCTATGCTGGGCCGTGTAGTGAATGCGCTGGGGCAGCCGCTAGACGGCAAAGGTCCAATTGCAACCACTGAATTCCGTCCTGTAGAACATAATGCTCCAGGTGTTATTGACCGTAAATCGGTTCATGAACCGATGCAGACCGGTCTTAAAGCTATTGATGCGATGGTGCCAATCGGCCGCGGTCAACGCGAGCTGATCATCGGTGACCGTCAGACGGGTAAGACTGCAATCGCAATTGATGCGATTATCAACCAAAAAGGCAATGGCATGAAATGTATCTATGTTGCCATCGGTCAGAAGCAATCCACAGTAGCACAGGTTGTGGAAACCCTCCGCCGCCACGGTGCGCTGGAATATACAATTGTTGTAACTGCTTCGGCTTCCGAGCCGTCCCCGCTGCTGTATATCGCTCCATACGCAGGCTGCGCAATGGGCGAATACTTCATGTACAAAGGCGAGCATGTCCTTGTCATCTATGATGACCTTTCGAAGCAAGCCTCCGCTTACCGCGAATTGTCCTTGCTGCTCCGCCGTCCACCGGGCCGCGAAGCGTTCCCTGGTGACGTATTCTATCTGCACTCCCGTCTTTTGGAACGTGCAGCTAAGCTTAGCGACGAGCTTGGCGGCGGTTCATTGACCGCATTGCCATTTATCGAAACACAGGCCTCTGACGTATCAGCTTACATCCCTACGAACGTAATCTCGATTACGGACGGCCAGATTTTCCTGGAATCCGACCTGTTCTATTCGGGTCAACGCCCGGCAATCAACGTTGGTATCTCTGTATCCCGCGTTGGTGGTTCCGCGCAGATCAAAGCGATGAAGAAGGTTGCAGGCTCGCTCCGTCTGGATCTGGCCCAATACCGCGAACTTCAGGCGTTCTCCCAGTTCGGCTCCGATCTCGATAAATCTACGCAAGCCCGTCTGAACCGCGGTGCGCGTATGATGGAAATTCTGAAGCAGGGCGTGAACCAGCCTTTGTCGGTTGAGCATCAGGTTATCAGCTTGTATACCGCTGTCAAAGGTCACCTGGATGATATTCCCGTTAAAGATGTTAGACGTTTTGAGAAGGAATTCCTGGCGTTTGTGGACAGCAGCGCTGCCGGCATCCTCAAATCCATTACGGATACGAAGGATTTGACTGCAGACAATGAAACTGCCCTCAAAGAAGCTATCGAGAAGTTCAAAAAAGGCTTTGCTACCAGTTAATCTGGGGTAGAACTCAACTATGCTGCGAACCGGGCTTTGGCTTTGCCAAAGCTCTAGTATATGCTTACGAAGTCAGCTTTGGCGGAGCCAAAGCTCAGGTTATGCTTACGAAGTTAGCTTTGACTAAAGTCAAAGCTCTAAGGTGGTGAAATCATGGCAAGAAGCATGCGTGATATTAAACGTCAAATCAAAAGCGTTCAGAACACCAGACAGATCACCAAGGCTATGGAGATGGTTGCCGCTTCCAAACTGCGCAAAGCACAGGAGAAGGCGGAAGCTGCGCGTCCTTACTCAGCCAAGCTGAAAGAGGTTGTAGCGAACATAGCTGCCGGCACACAAGGTATAACCCATCCTATGCTTGTCAGCCGTCCCGTTAAGAAGACCGCTTATCTGCTTGTTACCTCGGACAGAGGTCTTGCAGGGGGATACAACGCCAATATTCTTCGTAAATTGACGTTATTGCTCGCAGAGCGCCACAAGTCCAAGGATGAGTATGCTTTGTTTGTAATCGGCCGCAAGGGTCGCGACTTTTTGCGCCGCCGTGAATATCCGATTGTGGAAGAGATTACTGAACTGTCCGACACGCCTAAGTTCTCTGACATCAAGTCGATTGCTTACTCGGCAGTACAGCAGTTTGAGACTGGTGTGTATGACGAGCTGTATATCTGCTACAACAGTTTTGTCAATGCTATCAGCCAGATACCGACCATTGAACGTCTGCTGCCTATGGACACAGTACAAAGTGCTGATCATGCAGGAGCAACTGCAAGCTACGAGTATGAGCCTTCACCGGAAGATGTACTGGGCGTACTGCTTCCGAAATATGCGGAAACTTTGATTTACAGCGCAATTCTGGACGGTAAAGCCAGCGAGCTGGGTGCGAAAATGACAGCAATGGGCAGTGCAACAAAGAACGCGTCGAAAATGATCGGGGAACTTACACTTACGTACAACCGTGCCCGTCAGGCGGCAATTACGCAGGAAATTACCGAGATCGTGGCCGGAGCGAGCGCGCAATCTTAAAGTGTAAGTAATGCAACAGCTTTCGAGGAGGGAAATATAAAGATGAACAAAGGACGCGTTGTGAGCATTATGGGTCCGGTTGTTGATATTGAATTTGAACGCGGCCAACTGCCCGAGATTTTCAACGCTATCAAGATTGTAACCAGCCAGGCCAACGGCCGCACCATTGATTTGACCCTTGAGGTTTCCAATCATCTGGGTGACAATCTGGTGCGCTGTATCGCCATGTCTTCCACAGATGGTCTGGTTCGCGGATTGGAAGCAATTGACCAGGGTGGACCGATTTCGGTTCCAGTTGGTGCTGCTACTCTTGGCCGGGTATTTAACGTTCTGGGTAATCCGATTGATAACGGTGAGGAAGTTGTTGCTGACAAAAATCCGATTCACCGTTTGGCTCCGACTTTTGATGAACTGTCTACACAAGCTGAAATTCTGGAAACCGGAATCAAGGTTATCGACCTGCTCGCACCTTATGTTAAGGGCGGCAAAATTGGTCTCTTCGGCGGTGCAGGCGTAGGTAAGACAGTAACGATTCAGGAACTGATCAACAACATCGCACAGGAGCACGGCGGGATTTCTGTGTTCGCGGGTGTTGGTGAACGGACCCGTGAAGGTAATGACTTGTATCATGAAATGACCGATTCCGGCGTTATCAAGAAAACGGCAATGGTATTCGGGCAAATGAATGAGCCGCCGGGCGCGCGTCTTCGTGTAGCTCTGACCGGTCTGACTATGGCGGAATATTTCCGTGATGTGGAAGGCCGCGACACACTGCTGTTTATTGATAACATCTTCCGCTTTACCCAAGCCGGCTCTGAAGTATCCGCCCTTCTCGGACGTATGCCTTCTGCGGTAGGTTACCAGCCGACACTGGCAACAGAAATGGGTCAATTGCAAGAGCGTATTACATCCACCAAAAAGGGCTCCGTTACCTCCATTCAGGCCATCTACGTGCCGGCGGACGATTACACTGACCCTGCACCGGCAACGGCGTTTGCGCACTTGGATGCTACAACCAACCTGGAGCGTAAAATCTCCGAGAAAGGGATTTTTCCGGCTGTAGACCCGCTTGCTTCCAGTTCGCGTATCCTGGCTCCGGAAATTGTCGGCGAAGAGCACTACAATGTTGCTCAGGGCGTTAAGCAGCTGTTGCAGCGCTACACCGAACTTCAGGACATCATTGCTATCCTGGGTATGGATGAACTCAGTGAAGAAGATAAGGTTATTGTGGCCCGTGCTCGTAAGGTTGAGCGTTTCTTGTCGCAGCCTCTTCATGTAGCTGAGCAATTTACAGGTCAAAAGGGCGCATACGTTCCAATAAAAGAAACGGTGCGTAGCTTTAAGGAAATATTAGAAGGTAAACATGATGATCTTCCAGAAGCGGCGTTCCTGTTCGTTGGAACGATCGAAGAAGCTATTAAAAAGGCAGAATCAATGTAACCCCGGGCTAAGGATATTGCTTTGGATACGAGCCTTACTTTATGAAGCTTTTAGGAGGAATGAACGTGAACACCTTTTTGTTGGAAATTGTAACACCGGAGCATCTGGTCTACTCCAATCAGGTTAACAGCCTGACAATTAAGGGAGTTGATGGCGATCTGGGGATTTTGCCGGGACATATTCCGCTTGTTACTCCACTTCAGGTTGCTCCAATGTTCGTCAAAGCGGCTGGCGCTACAACCACTATCGCTGTTCATGGCGGGTTCGTGGAAGTGCATAAAGACAAGGTGACCGTTCTGGCTGAAAGCGCCGAGCTGCCTACGGAAATTGACGTTGAACGCGCAGAAGCAGCTAAGGAACGTGCTCAGCGTCGCCTGCAGTCCCGCAGCAAACAGGATGAAATTGATCATCGCCGTGCAGAGCTGGCATTACAGCGTGCTGTCACGCGAATCAAGATCTCAGAAAAACATTAAATAAAATACAAAAACAAACAGTGCACCGTTATTCTAATGGTGTACTGTTTGTTTTTGTATTTCCAGCTTTATTTTAAATAAAAATTTTAATTTTTTATGTACATATAAAACTAAAATAAACGATATTTATGGGGTATAACATTTATTTTTGTCTATTGATTATTGTAATGTTTGGTTTATACTAAATTAAGTAATGTTTTGGTATATTATAGATATTTGAAAGTGTGGTAATTAAAATTACAATAAAACTACCAATTAATCCAAAACCATCTTTAATAGGATATCAAAACCTGGCATTTCCGCTCGCAATAGTATCCACAGAGGAAGAATATAAGCCCTGGTATTATTCCAATTTTATTCACATTTGTTGTCCAAGCAATTTTCTGACCAACGGTAAGGGAGGATTTAATTTTTTCAATCAATATTTTTTCATGGATTATCCTCAAGGATTTCCCCACCTTAAGTCGCACTTTGTCAAACGTGAATTAATATCAGAGATGTACAAAGGTGGAGTCCTTCAATTTATTAAGGATAATTTGCGAAGGAATCGTTATGTCATGACCTGGGTGGATGAGTATGATATATCTTCAAGAATTCGTTATCAGAAAAAACATCTGTATCATGACATTTTATTTTATGGATACGACGATCATTCGTTTAGTACATTGGGGTTTGACAAAGAACGTAAATTTTCCGAGACGAGAATTCCCTTTACAGAACTGGAGAGCTTGGAAACGACCTTTCCAAATTGGGATATTAAGTTGCTTATTATGGAACGAAGAGACGATTTTAAGTACGAATTTGATCTGGAATTAGTGGTCCAATCGCTTCGTGAATATGTGTTATCGTCTAACCCGATGCGGCATTTCAGGATGTTCCGTAATGAATCGGAAGACTACATTTATGGATTTGCAGCGTATGATTGTCTGATTGAGTATATCAAATCCGATATTGACCCGCAAACAGGTTTCGACATTAGGCCCTTCCATGTTTTATGGGAACACAAAATCTGTATGTCCCAAAGAATCGACTATATGATAAGCGAAGGTTACATGTCGAGTAGCAAAGATTTTGTCGTTGAATGGAAAACCGTAGAAGAGACGTTTTCAAAATTAAGAAATATGATGCTAAAGTATAGTTTTACTGGCAATAAGGGCTTATTAAGTGGTGGGATAGATTTGCTGCAACGGACAATGCAGGTCGAGAAATCGTTATTAAATCAGTTGATTGAGATCCTTGGGAGAAAATAGGTTATTCGCCCAGACGAGAATTGTAGACGGTTACATTAATGCTCTTTTCCGGTGCAGTTCTATGCATTTCACAGTCCAATCCAAATAGGTTATATCTACAACTAACGCGCAGGAACTAACTGAGAGGTGGAAAAAGTGGTTTATAATCATTCGGATCATAGCGTATTAAGACAAGAATTGCGTGGGTATTTGAGAAGTATCAGGAAATTATCTGAAGCAAACTACAAGAAAACTATAAAAAAATTTGACGAGGTTATTTTTACAGAGCAAAGAACTGGATTTATTAACGGGAAACCTGTGGAGCGGTTAGTAATCTTTTTACGGGGAACGGGCTGTTCTCTAACAACAGAAACAGGTGGATGCACATTTTGCGGCTTCTATAATGCGACGAATTTTGGTGGGCGGGTCTCTGATGAAGATTACATACGTCAAATCAATAATATCTTGGTAACAAAGGCAAATGAACTTCAAAAATCTGAGATTGTTTGCTTATACAATGATGGAAGCATGCTGAATGAGAAAGAAATCAGTTTGAATGCGGTTACCAGCGTACTGAAGATCATCAGCGGATATAAGCACCTTAAGAAGATAGTCATGGAAGCCAGAGTAGAAGATATTTCAGAAAAAAAATTGAAGGCCGTAAAGGAAGCGACTGACCTGGATCTGGAAATTTCAGTAGGGTTCGAATCAGCGAATCCAATGATTCGGGATCTTTGTATTAATAAAAGCTTTGATAATTCGGTGTTTGAAAGAAATGTAGCTATGGCCAATAAGTACAATATCAGCATAGTTCCGCTGCTAATGCTAAAACCGCCGTTCTTATCGGAAAAAGAAGCTATTGATGATTATGTGGAAAGCCTGCGTTATCTTGAGCGGTTCAAGCTTAACCGGATTGATATGGAATTGCCTACGATTGAGAAATTTACTTTGATGCATGAACTATGGAAACGGAATATGTATTCTCCCAGCAGGCTGTGGTCCGTTGTTGAAATTCTAAAGCGAAAACACGATTTGAATTTGAAAACAAAACTGTATATCAGTCCAACCAGCTATTCCGTACCTTCAGAATCCAGAGCCTCTAATTGTGTTGAATGCGATACAGCCATGTTCAATAAGTTTGGGGAATACAACATAATTGGGGATTTAAGCGTGTTCGAGCAACTGGATTGCCAATGTAAAAAAGATTGGATGGACATAATTCTTCATGAACAGTCCTCCGGAACTGAGCTGCCTGCAAGGGTCAGAGATTTACTAAATGTCCTTCAATATGATTATGCGGTTTCCGATACCTGAATTGGTGATGAAACGGAAGGGAGCAATATGAAAACTATTTTAGATATCATATATGACAGGGCAACTCACGAACCAGAACGGATATTATTCATTTCACACAATACGCCCATTCCATATGGCACATTTGTAACGATGATTGACCGGGTCGCCCAGAACATGCTGTCTTATGAAATCGGTAAAGATGATATTGTGAGTGTCAGTATCAGCGATCCTCTGGAATATATATATTGCTATTTTGCAGTATGCAGAATAGGTGCTATCGTCAATCCGATAAATATTCACCTGAAAAAAGGCGATCTATCAACGCTGCTTAATACTGTACAACCCGCCTTTATCGTGACAGATGAGGAGAAAACAGCGTTAATTCAGGAAATATATGAGCCGAAGGCATATTCAAATGAATATTGTATTCGCTATCAATTGATTAAATCCCAGAATGATCCTGGGAATAATCTGCAGTTAAAGATGCCGTTATACAACCAGATTATGGGCTGTTATTTAAGCTCCGGCAGTACAGGTACACCTAAGTGTATATATTTAACCTATGAGGCCTTGACAACAGCAGCCGGATTGTCTGCTGAGCAGTTCGGCTTCACCCGTCAGGATGTCATTATTTCTGCGCTTCCATTAACCCATCTATACGGTGGGAATACGATTCTTGCGGCGGGTATTTGGAGTGGGGCTGCTATGATTTTTGAAGATAGCTTTCAGTACCATTCACTTTTGACGAAAATGAAAGATTACAAGACAACTGTGTTTGCAGGGGTTCCGACTATGTTCGAATATATGAACAAACACGCGAAATTCACGGGAGCGGATTATGATCTTTCCTCACTAAGAATTGCGATTTCCGCAGGCGCGGTGTTGTCTCAACTAACCGCCTCGGAATTTCACCAATACTACGGCATCCCTGTTATTAATCATTATGGTCTTACCGAAGCCGCAGGCTTCATTAGTGCAAATGACCCTTCATTCGCGGATAATGCCAATTGTGTCGGCATTCCAAGTGCAAGATTTCACGTGAAGATTGTGAATGAGCGTAATGAAGAGGTTGGAGTACATGAAGCCGGGGAACTTCTGATCAAAGCTGATCATATCCAGCCTACACGGAAGAATCCAGAGGATGGAATCGTTGATCGATGGTTTGATAACGGCTTTTTGCGGACAGGTGACATTGTAAAACGTGGGGCTAAGGGAGAGCTGTATGTTGTCGGAAGAGTAAAAGACATTATTCTAACAGGCGGTTATGCGGTTAATCCGCTTGAAGTTGAGGAGTATATCCTGGGGCTAAATTGTGTTGCGGAATGTGTCGTTTTCCCAGCGAGCGATGAGCTTATGGGTGAAGTGCCATTTGCTGCTGTAGTTCTTGAATCCGATGATAACTTCTGTATTACGGAAATTTCGGAGCATTGTGTCCAAGGCTTGGCAAGTTACAAATGTCCGCAGCAGATCATCTGCCTCTCGGAACTGCCCAGAACTTCAACAGGAAAAGTAATGAGACAAGAGCTGATTCGCCAGTATGGTCAATTACAAGTGAGGTGAAGCTGCGATGGACATGGATAAAGCGGAAGATCTGAACAAGATCATAACCATAATTAACGGGATTTTGAAAATGTGCCTGGGCAATGTGCCGGAGCTGGATCGAATGATTCTGGAGGTGGACGGGAATTCCCTGCAACTAACGAGAATTGCAGCAAGTATCCAGCAAGAATTGGGAATTGACTTTCAGGTTGTGCATTTTTTTATGTACCCGACGGTCTTTACCATAGCTAACCATGCTTTGGCCATCATAGATAACAAAAAATCACTGGAAGGTGATCACTAATGAAAAGTACGAATATAGACAATGACGTGGCCATTATTGGTGTTTCGCTTAGAATGCCGCAATGTGATAATCTTGAGGACTTTTGGAGGTTGCTGTCAGAAGGAACGGATTTGATCACGGATATGCCGGAATGGCGAAGAACTTTCTTAGAAGAATACAGTGAAGAATTTCAGGGAGGATTGCCGCAGCAGGCCTATCTGGAGAATATTAATTTGTTCGATAATGAACTTTTTCGATTGTCTCCGAAGGATGCCAGATACATGCACCCTACCCAGCGTTTATTTCTTGAAGTCTCCCATGAGGCCATTGAAGATGCTGGTTATGGAGGGGGGCAATTGTCGGGCAGCAGAACAGGTGTCTATGCGGGGATAAAGATCGAAGAAGAATATTTCAAATACAAGCAGGCGGTTACTGACATTGAAGGCATTGATGACACTACGCTGTATTTAGGCAATTTGCCCTCCATGCTCCCCAGCCGGATCTCTTATTATCTGGATTTAAAGGGGCCGACAATGCTTGTGGATACGGCTTGTTCATCTTCGCTTGTTGCGATTCATCTGGCTTGCAGCTCTATTATCAAAGGAGAAACTGACTATTCCCTTGCAGGTGGTGCCAGGCTGAATCTCTTCCCTGCTATGAATCGGACTATCGGGATTGAATCCTCCAGCAGCAGAACCAAATCGTTTGATAATACAGCCGATGGCAGTGGATTTGGGGAAGGCGCAGGGGTTGTGCTTCTGAAATCCTTGAAGAGTGCGATACAAGATAAAGATCATATTTATGCTGTAATCAAAGGAAGTTCAATTAACCAGGACGGAATTACCATAGGGATTACAGCTCCCAATGTTCATGCTCAAGCAGACGTTCTTAGGGAGGCGTGGGACAATGCAAACATTAATCCCGAGGAAATTACGTATATTGAAGCGCATGGAACAGGTACAAAGCTTGGAGATCCTATTGAAGTTGAGGGATTACGTCTGGCTTTCGAGAACTATACGGCGAACAAGCAGTTTTGCGCGATAGGCTCTGTAAAAAGCAACTTGGGGCATCTGCACGAGGCGGCGGGTATAGCGGGGTTATTAAAGACTGTACTTATGCTGAAGGAAGGTAAACTTCTTCCGAGCATTCATTATTCTGAGCCTAACGAACAGATTGATTTCGAGAAATCTCCGGTTTTTGTAAATAGCAAGTTAGCTCCCTGGGATGTAACGAGAAAAATATGCGGAGTAAGCTCATTTGGTCTAAGTGGAACCAATTGTCATGTCGTGCTTGAACAAGCACCTGAAAGCACCCGCAAGACGGAGAGATCAAGCAATTCAAGACCCAATATCCTGGCTATATCGGCAAAATCTAAGCATTCATTACTAAAGCTTGCGGAGCATTATGCCGCCTATTTAACAACAACAACCGAGGATATAGACGATATTTGCTTCACTCAGAGCACGGGCAGAGGACATTACCGGCACAGCTTCTGCGTATTTTTCACAAATGTGGATGAATTGCTGAAAGAGCTTGGAGAATTTATAAGTACGGGTGAGTCTAACCACTATAAAGATATTGATGGTTCCCGTAAATTCAGCCGGCGCTCCAATGAGCTGCTCCTGTTGTTGAGAGAAGGCGAAGCACCAGAAGGGCTTTGGCGTGAGCTGTGCCAGTTGTATCTGGATGGAATTAATATCGAGTGGCGAATGCTGTATGACAATCAAGGCCGTGTAAGAGTACCGTACTATCCCTATGACAAAAAAGAATGCTGGATTCATCTCCCGGCATCATTCTCCCGAATTGGCCGTCCTTCGTACAAGGACAAGGGTAACGATAAGGTCCAGGAACATGATGTGGCTGCTGCTGAATTGCTTCCAGTCATAGGGCTGCAGCATACCATAAATACATTAAGCAGTATTTGGGAAGAAATACTTGAGTATGATGATGTAGATGTTCACGCTTCATTTTACGAATTGGGCGGAGACTCCATTTCAATGCTGATTATTATTGATCTCATCAAAAAGGAGTTCTGCTTAGATATTGGTGTCAAAGAATTTCACCGTTTGGGCAGCATAGCGGATATTGCAGAATACTTGGCATCACAGGCCAATGACGAATCCAGAGAGAATCAAACGGTACCTTTCGCGGAGAATCCTTCAGTTGATTGGGGGGATACGGAGTATTTCCCGATAACTGAGGTGCAAAGTGCCTATTTGATTGGTAGAGACGAAAGATTTGAATTGGGGGGGATTTCAAACTATGTATTTTTGGAGATTGAATCGCCCTTGGTCATTGAACGGGTCAATGCCAGCCTCCAGCAGCTGATTCATAAATATTCTACTTTAAGAACTGTATTCCGCCTGGATGGTTACCAAAAGATCTTGGAGGACGTTCCTCCGTATACCATTCAAGTTGTGGACTTGAGGCATTTAGATCCATTGGAGCAAGATAAACAATTGGAAATAGCACGCGAAGAGTACGCCCGTTCAATGTTTGACGCCACGAAGTGGCCATTGTTTGAGGTTAAGGCGTATGCGGTCTCGGATACATTGCATCATTTGTTTTTTAGCTTCGACCTGCTGATTGTGGATGCAAGGAGTTTACAGAAATTTGCAGCGGAATTGATGAATGTCTATGCTGAACCGGAATGTCTCCTACGGCCCTTAAGTTTTGACACCAGAAACTACATGACCGCTTATTCTCAATTGAAGAATACGGCACAATATGTTGAGGACAAGGTGTATTGGCTCTCCAGGCTTAATTCATTTCCAACGCCGCCTTTGCTCAATCTGCAGCAGCCTGTGTCTTCGGTCAGGAAGCCAAACTTCAAGCGGATCAGTCAATCTCTGATTGCTGACCAGTGTGAGAAGCTTAAGGGTCTGGCGAAATCTCATGAAGTTACAATGTCAGCGCTCTTATGCACGTTATACAGTTATGTGCTTGCACATTGGAGCAATCAATCGCAGCTGGCGCTTAATTTAACATCCTTTAACCGTCTTCCGGTTCATCCCGAGGCTAAGGAGATGCTGGGCGACTTCACCTCGATTATTCCGATTGCGGTTATGTTTGATAGCTCATCCATATGGGCCGAAACCCGGAAGCTGCATGCCACATTACTGGAAGCGCTTGAGCACAGATTATTCGATGGCGTGGAATTTATAAGAGAGTATTCCAGATACCATAGTCTGGGCTTCCAGGCAGCGATCCCGGTTGTCTTTACAAGTATGATCAGTGAAGACAGCAAGGGCTGGGGGCATTGGTCCCGGATAGGAGAGGTAAGAACTTTATACGGTCAAGGCTCGCAGGTGTATCTGGACCACCAAGTCATGGAGAATAACGGTGAACTGGTGATTGGCTGGGATTATGTAGAGCAATTGTTTGAACAGGAAACAATAGATTCCATGTTCACATATTACATATCTCTTATAAAGAGAGTTATAGATGGAGCAGACAGCTTCTTGGCGGTTCAAGAGGTAGAAGGAATTAGCGAACATGAAGCCCTCCTTACTTCGGGGACTACCTTACAAGATTTAATAGAAAGTCAGGCTAAGAAAACACCCAATGAAATTGCAGTGATCCACGGCAATGAACAGATGACTTATTCTCAGCTCATGACGGAATCCAATCGCCTGGCCCATTATTTGCTGGACCATCATGTTCAGAAGGGTGATCGGATAGGAGTCTATGCAACCCGTGATTTGCGGTCAATTGTTCATGTCCTTGCGGTGTTAAAGGCAGGAGGGACCTATGTTCCGATAGATCCCAAGTCGCCTGAAGCCTATCAGAATCATATTCGGCACAATAGTCATTGCCAACTCGTGCTTGGAGAACAGGAATTGGATTACAGTCGATATTCCTGTGACTTACCGGAAATATCATATAATCCAGCGGACATAGCCTACATCATATATACCTCAGGAAGTACTGGTCAGCCTAAGGGCGTGCTTATTACGCATATGGCTGCTGTGAACACAATTACAGATATTAACCGGAAATTCAATGTTACGACTGGTGATCGGATCATAGGTTTGTCATCCTTATGTTTTGATTTGTCGGTATACGATATTTTTGGCGCTCTAATTTCAGGTGCCACCCTGGTACAGGTTGATGACCCGACTAACCTCTCCGGGATTAGGCGGATCATGGAGAAGGAGAATATCACCATATGGAACACTGTCCCTTCACTCATGGGCTTGATGGTCGATTATTTGTCACCGGATGCCAGGGATGACCATTTACGGCTGGCTTTATTGAGTGGAGACTGGATTCCGATGAATTTGCCAGAACAGATCACGGCGCATTTTACAGCTGCTTCCGTTGTCAGTCTTGGAGGAGCCACAGAAGCCTCAATATGGTCTATCTATTATCCAATAACCCATATTGAAGATTCCTGGAGCAGTATTCCCTACGGATACAGCCTGGATAATCAGAAGGTTATGGTATTGAACTTCAATTTGGAGTGCTGTCCGGTCGGTATAGAAGGTGAACTTTATATTGGAGGGGCCGGGGTGGCCGAAGGGTATCAGGGCGATCCAGAGAAGACATCCCTTTCTTTCATTCATCATCCGGAACACGGAAGGCTGTATAGAACCGGTGACTATGGATTGCTCCATAAAGACGGCTACATTGTATTTTTGGGCAGAAGAGATTTCCAGGTGAAAAATAGAGGCTTCCGGGTTGAGCTGGGGGAGATCAATACTGCGCTCATAAAACATCCCGAGGTTAGTAAAGCCGTTACGATGATGCAAGAGGCAGAGAACGATCCGACGGATAAGAAATTGATCTCGTATATCACGAAAGGTGACAGTCAATATCCTGGAGATGATAGAGGCACAGTAGGAGAGTGGGGGTACGTCTTTAATGAAATATACACCCAATCCCAGAAGGGGATTACTCATGATTTCAGTGGCTGGATAAGCAGCTATGACTACAAGCTAATTCCTACTGTGGAGATGGAGGAATGGCTGGATCAGACGGTTCAAAGGATTCTATCCCTATCCCCGCAAAGAGTACTGGAAATTGGCTGTGGGACGGGACTGATCCTGCATGCTGTAGCACCTCAGGCAGTATTTTATCATGGGATAGATTTATCTGAAATGGCGGTGAGCAGGCTCTCCGAGTTCTACAAGGATCATAAAGACACGATTTTCCTTGAAGAGCGAATGGCGAATGATTTGTCAGGGATTCAAAGCCAGTCCTTTGATGTAATCATCATAAATTCTGTCTCGCAATACTTCCCTAACGCGGGTTACTTTTTATCTGTATTGAAGCAATCTATTGATAAGATCGCCGGATGTGGAGAAATTTTCATCGGAGATATTCGGGATTTATCACTATTGCCGGCATTTTATTCTTCAACCTTATTATATAGAGCTAAGCAGGATAAGACAGTCCAAGAGCTATTAGATGAGATTCAGAGATCCTTGGAGTCGGAGAAGGAGCTGTGCATTCATCCGCAGCTCTTCAGGCACTTGAAAGATTGGGAGCCCAGAATTTCAGCTATAGACATTTTGCCGAAGGAAGCTTGCTACGCCAACGAGCTTAGCAAGTTCAGATACGATGTTATTATTCATATCGGTGACGAGCCGGCGGCTTGCTCTGATTCTGGCATGAGCCGGGTAGAGCTGGAGGAGTCACTATTGACTCACGGACAACTGAACAGATTGCTGGAAATGGAAGAACCCGTCTTGATTACTGAGATGATGAATTCCCTTGTGGCTAAGGATATTCAGAATTACGATCTGCTGATGGCTCAATCCGGGAACACGCCGATCTCTGCCGTTACATTGACGAGCAGTGAAGATGATGCTGTTGCCGTGAGTGAACTGCGCGGACGGATTGCGGAATCCGGCAAGCAGCTGCAGTTCAGATACAGTGAGATGGGGAAGTCAGATATTCTAATCACTACCCAGCCGGAAGGCTTTAATCTGCTGAATGAGAAGTCTCCAGCTGGCTTACAGAATACCGATTTGAATGAATACTTTAATATCCCTGCAAGCAGCTCCAGGCAGCAGGGAAATACTGCTGCACTGAAGGAATATTTGCGCACACTGCTGCCGTCATATATGGTTCCTGACTTTATTGTCGAGGTCGACGATATTCCACTAACCGCCAACGGAAAAATAGATTACAAGTCATTTCCAAAACCCAAAATAGCGGCGGGGGAACAGCATGAAGCCAATCATGATCAGCTGACACCTTTACAGAAGCACCTTGCTACCATTTGGGCAGAAATCTTAAGAATCCAGAATATTGGGATAAATCATAATATCTTTGAATTGGGAGGGAACTCCATCGTAATCACAAGGATCATTCATCAGATCAATAGAGAGCTGGAGCTTGATCTATCTATTAAGCAAATTTACGACAACCCAACTATCCATCTGCTGAGCCTGGAACTGGAAAACATTATGAGTAAAGAGAAATCCTTTATATTGGATAATTTGCAGTATGTGCATTCTTTGTCCGAGGATGAGCTGGATGAGTTAATTCAAAAACTCGAAATATGAGGTGGATGTATCATGCAAGAATACGATCAAAAGTCGGTTCACCAGAAGCGAAGTGAGCTGTTGAAGATATTGCTTAGAAACCAACAGCATCCGGTGACATCGGACTCTCTGCAGCTCAATGAATATCCCTTATCGTTCTCACAGCAGCAATTAATGATTCTGGATGAAATGAGCTCAACTCTTGCTTATCACGAGTCGTTTGTACTGAATATTGAGATGAATACGGATGTTAGGCGGATGGAACAGTCTATTAACCTGTTAGTTAAAAGACACGAAGCCTTACGGACGCGTATTTCAAGTAAGACCGAGTACAAGCAGATTATTCTGGATCATCTTGAAATTTCCTTGTCAGAGTTTACAGTGCAGGATGATAACTGTGAGGAAATCGTTCAATTTATTCAGCAACCTTTTGATTTAAGATCAGCTCCATTATTTCGGGCTACTTTGCTAAAAGGCTCGGGCGAATGGAAACTGCTCTTCGTATTTCATCATATAATTTGTGATGGTTGGTCCAACGCTATCTTTTTCAATGAGCTGTATGAAATATACCAGTCACTGCTGACCGGCACGGCAATGGTGCTTCCGCCACTGCCAGCCCAGTATGGACAGTATTGTGAAATTCAGAGACGAAAGTTGTTGAACGGTGAATTTAAGGATTCTATTCAAAGGTTCGAGCACATGTTTAAGGACTTTGAGCTTTTAAGATTGCCCTCGGATCACATGCGCAGCAAAAGTATTCGGCCAAAATCCGGTGGGGCTAATTTCACTATTCAACAGAACAAGCTGGAGGATTTGCGGAGGTTTTCGGCAGCACAAGGGACGACCCTGTTCAATTCAATGCTAACAGCCTTTGTCATACTACTCCATCGTTATACCTATCAGGATGACATTGTAGTGGGAACTGCCTTTGCTAATAGAGTGAATCAGGATTTTCAGAAGGTGTTCGGTTATTTTGCAAACAGTCTTCCCTTGAGATTCAGAATTCATGAGGAGGCCGCAACAGTGCTTGATCTGCTGGAACAGGTCCGGCGGAATTTACTTGAAGTCCAAAGTTTTCAGTCAGTTCCATTTGAGAGCATCGTGGAAAAGATAAATCCTAATAGACAGTCTAATCTCAATCCTATTTTTCAGGTCATGTTTAATTACAACAATACATTGTCGCAATTTGATGATTCAAAAGGCCACTGGAAGGTAACAAGACTGGATAATAGCTACGCCAAGATGGATATGATCTTTGATATTACTGAAAATGATAAGAATCTGGAGCTGGCGATTGAGTATAACTCTGATATGTACAATTCTGCAACCATACATTCTATGATCAGGGACTATTATCACCTGTTGGATCAAATGGTGCTTTATCCGCAGAATCCGATAGAGCAACTTTCTCTTATTGATGAAGCGAGCTTTAATACCTTGACTTCGGAATGGAGCAGAACAGAAGAACTAACGGTTCCACAGCATATAATGGAATGCTTTAAGGTAACCTCATCCCGGTATCCAGAGCGGGTGGCGGCCCTTTTCGAAGATTGCTCGATCACTTACAGGGAACTGGATAATCAGTCTAATCAGGTTGCCAGATTACTCCGAGAGAGGGGAGTTGGCAGCAATACCTTAGTGGGACTATGTATGCAGAGATCGCTGGGGTTGTTAATCAATCTTATAGGGATTATTAAATCCGGCGGAACCTTTTTGCCGATAGATCCTACGTTCCCGGAGAAGCGGATTGAACAAATTATCAAGCATTCAGGATTGAAATATGTGGTTGCTGACCCTGAGACAGCCTTGCTGCCTGCGCTAACGGGAACTGAGCTTATCGTACCTGCTGAAGACAAACAATTATTTTCAAATTTGCCTGTAGATGAATTAAGCAGCCAGTCAGAGTCTACCGCCTACGTAATTTATACTTCTGGTTCTACGGGAGCGCCCAAAGGTGTCATGATTACTCACGTGAATCTGATCAATACCTTAATAAGTGTATCCAAAGTAATTGGGATCTGCGATGAAGACGTAATGGTCGCTTCGTCAACAATTGTCTTTGATATATCTTTGCTGGAGCTTCTGGCCCCGTTAATAAAAGGCGCTAGCGTCCTAATACTAGGCAAAACTGCTGTGTTTGAAAATGAATTAATCGGCAAAGAAAGCCAATTCTCACTGAAGTCTATGATCGCAGAGCACAATGCTACCATTCTTCAGAGTACACCAAGCATGATGAAGATTTTGCTCGAACAGCACCTCATCAAGGATATTAATCTGAAGACCATTTTATTGGGCGGCGAATTAGTTGGGACGGGGCTGGTTAAGGAGATATACTCGGCAGGGTTCCAAGGGGATATTTACAATATGTATGGCCCAACGGAAACTACGATATGGTCTTCTGTTCATAAGGTAAGCCCGGACTTGCAGGATGATTCAAGCGGAGCAGTTCCTATTGGCAGACCTATTGCGAATACAAATATGTATGTCCTGGACAAATATGATCAGCCAGTACCTGCAGGAGTGACAGGAAGCCTGTATATAGGCGGGAAGAGTGTATCCAGGGGTTATTTGAATCAAAAGGAGTTAACGCAGGCCAAATTTAGACAAGATCCTTTTCATGAGGGAATCATGTATGAAACCGGTGACAGAGCCCGATGGATGAATGATGGAACGCTTCAATTTATGGGGCGAGAGGATCGTCAGGTCAAGTGGCATGGATATCGGATTCAGCTGGATGAAATAGAAGAGGTCTTAAATGAACATCCGGGAATCAAAGAGAGTATCGTAGTTCTGCGGGATGATATACAGCAGGAACCGGTTCTGGTAGCTTACGCTGTAGCAGATATTTCAGAGCAAGCAATAAGAAGCCATCTGAGTACGCTGCTACCGGCTTATTCGGTCCCTTCGATTATTATGCTGTTGAAGGAGCTGCCGCTTACTCCCAATTTGAAAGTGGACAAAAAGAAATTGCCGAGACCGAATGAATCTGCAGAGATTGATGTGAATGAGTCTTTTAAGCTCCATGAAGAGCAAGCAAGAATCTTAAGCGGTCTATGGTCGGAGATTACTGGAACCCGGGGATATACACAGAAAAGCCACTATTTTGAGGTGGGCGGAAATTCCCTAAATGCTCTGCAGTTGATTAGGCGCATTCAAGAGGTGTTTCATGTTGATGTGACCCTAATGGATATTTTTGATCATCCGCTCTTGGAGCAAATTAGTGGAATCGTCTCGGAACTTATAGCCAAAGGAGAAGATCAATAGCATGGAACCTTTCAAGGGTGAGCCTACCCGGCGGAAAGATGAACAGCTATGGTGTGTGAGTCCGAACCCGGACAGGGAGAACTTCCCCTTAACTAGTGCGCAGTATGGAATTTGGTATATGGATCAAATGAGACCGGAAGCTGGAATTTTCAATATGCCGCTTGTGCTGTTGCTGGAAGGAACACTTCGCAGGGAATGGCTTGAGCTGGCTATGAACACAGTTATTGAGGGTCACGACATTCTACGGACCTCCTTTCATCTCAGCGGAGAACTTCCTGTACAAACCGTTCATCAGCATAGACCCATCAGTATGCATTACAAATCTATGCTCAACTATCCAATGGACGCTATTTTACAGGAATTAAAGAGGGAGGCCGGCGTAGCCTTTGATCTGCAAAATGATTCGTTGATCCGCATGGTTCTCTATCAGATAGATTCGGATACACATGTGCTTCTGCTTGTTGTGCATCATATCGTCAGCGATGGCTGGTCCAATAATCTGCTTATGTCACAGCTTTTTCAAGTATATGATGCATTGGCAGCGAAACGTCCGATTCCTGAATTATTGCCTCAGATTCAATTTGCTGATTATAACGTGTCTTCAAAAGGATATACCAAAGAGCAAATGGATTACTGGGTAAACAAGCTGCTCCATCATGAAAAGGTGTTTCCTAAGAGACTATACAGCTACATCTGGCGTAAAGAATACAGTAATCGCGGGGAGTTCGTGTCCTTCCAACTGGACCAGCAGATGGTTGATCAACTGTCTGCCTTTAGTATAGATCATGGCGGAACTTTGTTTGTAACCTTGATGTCTGCGTTTACCGTCGTGTTATGGCTGCATAGCGGAAACAAGGAGTTTTTAGTTGGCACTCCTGTAGCTAACCGGAACGACCCCGCGATTGGACAGACCATAGGATGTTTCGTGAATACAGTTGTCTTGCGCAACCGAATCGAAGGCCATTGGCTGTTTCACGAGTTATTCAGAGCCGTGCGAAATGAATTCATCCAATCCTTGATGAATCAGGAAGTTCCATTTGAAAAGGTGGTAGAAAATGTAGCGGCAACCCGTAGAAATGCCAATATTCATCCGATCTATCAGATTCTATTTGCTCTTCAGAATCAACCTCAGTCTCTACAATCTGAGCAGGTTCATATAGACCGGTTAGGGCTGAACCCTGAGCGGGTGAAATATGATCTTCATGTAAATCTGGAGATTATCCCAGGTGGGATACATGGTTGGTTTTCATATGATCTTGGGCTGTTCAGTTCTGAACAGATGGAGGAAATGTGCAGAGACTATCAAGCTATTCTGGCAGAGCTATTAAGCAGTCCCAAGCTTCCGCTGGAGGAAATGTTTTATAAGAGCAGATCTTTGCAGGTACCAGCCGAGGTTTCGGAGGAAGATCAGGGATTTCTTAAATCATTCCAGCAACAAGTCAATTTGAATCCGGGTAGTACTGCTTTGGTATACAAGGAAAAGGAATACACATATGAAACATTAAATAAACGATCGGATTGCGTGATTAATCATTTGGAGAAGTTGCTGGATGCACAGCCGGTACTGGCGGGTTTTTGTCTGGATCAAGGACCGGATGTGGTCATAACGATGCTCGCAATGATGAAGCTGAAGCTGGGATACTCGGCTATTGATCCAGAGCTTCCAGACAAGCGAATACTGGAAATATGCTATAACTCCAATCTGAGGATTCTAATTACCGAGAAGAAATACCAAGCCCGCTTTGAAGCACTGGCTGCTTCTATTGATATTGTGTATTTGGAGAATATCCAATCTGAACTGACGGGTAGGGCATACAATAACCGGGTACTTAGAAGGTGTAATTCTGATCTGGCCTATGTGATTTATACCTCTGGCACCTCAGGCACTCCGAAAGGTGTAATGGTCGGTTACAAACAGCTGAACCATTATATAGAGGCCATTGTGCAACGATTCAGACTGAATGAATGCCGTCAGTTTGCACTTGTCTCCAGCTTCTATAGTGACCTGGGGTACACGATGATCTTTCCGGCATTAGCTACTGGAGGATGTCTGCACATTACGCCAAAAGAAACAACGTTGGACCCTCATTTGTTTGCTGCTTTTATTCACGCGAATGAGATAGATATTTACAAAATCGTCCCTTCCCACTTTAAAGCACTTACCGGCAGACAAGTGGATCAAAGATTGCTTCCGAACAAAGCGATTGTTTTCGGAGGGGAGACCCTGGAGTGGAGTGTTGTTGACAGCATTCGAAAAGTCTCCTCCGAATGTCAAATCTACAATCACTATGGCCCTACTGAAACTACTGTAGGAGTCTTGACTTACAGCGTGGGAGATGAGAGGTTAGGACATTCCGTTCCGATTGGTTTTCCATTGCCGGATGTAGAGGTAAGAGTTGTACCAGTTGATGAAGAGGAGCCGCTGAACGAGAGTGAAGGTGAACTCTACCTGAGTGGAGCGCAAGTTGCTGAAGGCTATCTGAATAACGCAGCTTTGACCGGGAAATATTTCATTCAGCAATCTTCAGGGAGATGCTATAAGACGGGAGACCGTGCAAAGTTTCATCCCGGCGGTGAACTTGAGTATTTAGGGAGATTGGACAACCAGGTCAAAGTCCGCGGATATCGGGTTGAGCTGGCTGAAGTGGAGAGGGCGATCAACCTTTACGAGCAGGTGCAGCTTACTGCAGTGCTCTATGAGCAGGGGGAGTTAGTTGCATTTGTACAAAGTAATACCGATGCAGAGCAAGCTAAGCCTGATCTTAAACCTTATTTGTCGACGATACTGCCAGAGTATATGATCCCCTCCAGGATATATTTGCTGGATTCAATGCCTCTTAATGAAGTCGGCAAAATTGATAGAGCCGGGCTAAGAGAGAGAGTGGCAAGTGAAGAAGGCAAATCTGAAAATCCCGATCCTATGGTTTGCAGCGGTGTAGAGTCGCAACTCTTAGCAATATGGGAGTCACTCTTGCGGCGGAAAGTTCAAGCGGACGATGACTTTTTTCAGGTGGGCGGTCATTCTTTGCAGGCAATGATGTTGATTATTCGCATAAAGGAGAAGTTCGATATTGAACTGAGTCTTCAGGAATTCCTGTCTGGTCCGCAGATTAAGCATCTGGCTATCCTCATTCAAAGTAAGCTGGATGCGAAAGAAGAACCTTATGATGAGAACGCCGAGCTTCAGCAATTTATCAATAACATGACCGATGCGGAAATTGACGCGATGCTTGAGAAATTAAGAAAGAAGGAGAAGGTATGATTTCTTCTGATCAAGATGAAATGGAGCGCAAGAGAGAAGAATTATTCGAGTTATTGAAAAAGAGGCAAAAGGCCGCTGTTGGTCTCGACAATACCAGTGAGTATCCTCTTTCAGATGCGCAGCAAAGATTATGGTTTATACAGAAGCGTGAAGCCGGCTCTTCCCAATACAATGTTCCATTGGCTATGCGGATTCGGGGAAAGCTTAGAGAAGACGGGATAAGCTTTGCTATTAGGGGAATGTTGCGTAAGCACCCTATATTAACTCACAGGATTTACTCGGTAAAAGGCGAGCTGTGGCAGAAAGCCGTGGATGAATCACCGGATTTTCGGGTAGTCGATTTACAGCACCTCGATCTGGAAGAACGGGAAGCGGAAGCGCAGCGTATTTTAACGGAAATATGCAAAGAAGCCTTTGTTCTTGAGGAGTCTGCACCTGTACGGTTTGTACTGCTTATTCTGGATTCTGAGCAAAGTCTGTTCTCCATAGTTCTGCATCATATCATCACGGATGGCTGGTCGAATGTCATCCTGCTTCGTGATCTGGAGGAGCTGTATAACAGCTATTGTTCAGATATTGCAGGGGCAAATCTGCCGGAGCCGGCTGCTACAGATCATTATAAGAATCATGTCTTGTCAGAGGGGAAGAACAGCAAATCCGGGGATGTACTAAACGGGATTCGTTATTGGAAAAATCTTTTGGAAAGCGCCCCGCATTTTTTGCCTATGCCTACCGATTTTTCCAGACCCTATCTAAATAAATTTGACGGCGGAGAAATCAAAGGGCATTTGTCAAAGGAACTCCAAAATCAAATAACCGCAATCTGTAAAGAGTGTGGTTGTACAAGCTACACGTTTTTTCTGGCGGTATTCAATATTTTTCTGCTCAAGTATACAGGACAAAGGGATATAGTCATCGGAACGCCCGTGGTGAATCGTCTGGAAGCGAATGAGGAGAAGGTAGTCGGATTATTTGCAAATACTCTTCCGGTAAGAACAGTGGTAGATGCAGATGAAACGTTCGATGAGCTTTTGAAGGCTGTCTCCGTTACAGTCAAGGATCTTTTGATTCATCAAAGTATTCCGTTCGGCAAAATCATCGAATCTGTTAATCCGCCGCGGAACCCTAGCTTGCATCCTTTATTCCAGGTGATGTATGTATGGGGATTTGTGTCCGAAGTAACTGTTCATTTAACTGAATGCGAGGTCTCGATCTACCCTGTTCAGATGGATACGGCAAAATATGATTTAACACTAGCGGTATCCGAAACTGCTAACGGAATTGACCTTGTTTTTGAGTATAATTGCTGGCTGTTTACTTCACAGACTATTCAGAATATGGTTCGTCATTTCTGCACTTTGGTGGAGCATATTATCCGGGAACAGCAGACTCCCATCGGCTGCCTGAATATTATGACCCCAAGCGAAATCAGCCATAATTTCAGAAAAGATTCTGAGAACAGAATGGAGCAGCGCCCTATATATCAGCTGTTTGAGCGCTGTGTTGAGCAGTACCCTGAACATACGGCAGTCGTAGACCATGCTGACTCCGTAACGTATGCAGAATTAAATTTGCGGGCTAACCGATTAGCCCATCGGCTTATTACCCAAGGCGTAGGTCCAGGCGATTGTGTTGGTCTTCATATTGAACGATCCATAGAGTATGTTACTTCAGTTCTAGGGATATTGAAGGCAGGGGCGGCATTTGTTCCCTTGGACCCTGAATATCCACTGCAGAGGTTATATCACATTATTGAAGATACACAAATGAAAAAAGTAATCGTATCTCAAGAGGTTGCTCTGGACTTGTCCGAGCATGATATTGAGTTGATCTATATCAACGGTATGGCTGAGGATTCTCAAGAGGATAACCGGGCGAATCCAAGCTTGCAGATTACCGGTGAAGAACTGGCTTATGTAATCTATACCTCCGGGTCAACTGGTGTTCCGAATGGAGTCATGGTGAAGAATAGCGGCTTGAGCAATATCATTTTCGAAGGTGCCAGGGAATTCGGCCTCAAACCGGGCAGAAGAGTTACTCAGTTCGTATCCATGAATTTTGATGTGAGTATATTTGAAACGTTAACGGCTCTAACTGCGGGAGCTGCGCTGTACCTGCTTGATAATAATGTCAAGACATCCATTCCTAAATTAGCAGAATACATGAATGAGCACCTAATTACGGATGCCAATCTGCCGATGCTTGTTCTGGAGCATTTAGTAAGCCATTCAATTCCTTCTTTAGAAAATGTATATACCGGTGGGGAAGCCTGCTCGCAACTTGTAGCAGAACATTGGTCGGCCAATAGGAATTTTTATAATCTGTACGGGCCTACAGAGACTACTATAATTGCAGCCTGGTATAAAGTCAGGAACTTCAAGCTGGGTTCGCAGCAGTCTGTGCCGATCGGAACAGCCGTGCCTAATGTAAGCATTTTTATCATAGATTCCTATGGCAAGCTCTGTCCCGAAGGAGTCACAGGTGAAATATTCATTGGTGGAGCAGGAGTTTCCAATGGATACATCCACCGCACAGAGCTGAACCGCCAGAAATTTATCTTATACAACGTCAATGAGACAGAGACCATAAGATTATATACAACAGGGGATTTGGGCAGGAGGAACATTGAGGGAAATATAGAGTTCATCGGACGGGTGGATAATCAGGTGAAATTCAGGGGATATCGCATTGAGCTGGGTGAAATCGAAAGCACACTGAAACAGATGCCGTGGATCTCGGATGCCGTTGTACTTATCAAACCAGACCGGTTCAATATCTTGCAATTGGTGGCCTTTATTGTTCCGGGCGATGATAGGAAAATTGACTATGCTCTATTGAAGCAGGATATGGCCAACAAATTGCCAGAGTATATGATCCCCTCCTTTTTTGACTGGATGGAGTCGGTTCCCCTCAGTCCAAATAACAAAATAGATAAGCAGAATTTGCTGGACCGTCCAATGCCTGAAATACACACTGAAATCACAACGCCTAAGAATGAGGTGGAACAGGAATTGGCCCGGATCTGGGGAGAACTGTTCGAAGTTGACCCTGCCGAAATTTCATGTAGGGCAAAATTCTATGATCTCGGTGGGCATTCACTATTGGTGCCGCTAATGCTGTTCAAAATTTTAGAAATATACGATTGTGATTTACCGTTGCAAACCTTTCTGGACAATCCTACCATTGAGGCGCTGGCTTCAATAATCATTAATTTAACGGAGTGATAGCTGATGATAATCAAATTACTGATGTGTAGACCTGATTATTATGTAATCAATTATTCAATAAACAGCTGGACAGATGCAGAGGGACAAATTGACGGCAATCTGGCTATGCAACAATGGGAAAATTTATATAACACTTTAATTCAGCTGGGAGTAGAGATTGAACTGCTAAATCCAGTAGAAGGTATTCCGGATATGTGTTTTGTGGGCGATGCCGGAATGGCCTATAACGGAAAATTCATTCCCTCCAACTTCAGGCATAAGGAAAGACAAGCTGAAATTGTTCATTACGTAGACTGGATGAAGAGCCATGATTATAAAGTATTTAATATTCCTGAAAATATCAGTTTTGAGGGCCTGGGTGATGTCGTCCAATATGATGATGTTTACTTTATCGGCTACGGAGGGCGCTCTTCCCAGGGAGCCTGCAAATATACGAGCGAAGTCTTTGAAGAACTGAAGCTTCTGGGCGAGGTTCAATTAGCAGACGCACGTTTTTTCCATAATAGCCATGCGATTGCGCTTTTGTCCAAAAATATTGGGATGTACTATCCGTCCGCTTTCACTGAAGCTTCCATTCAACAGATCCAGAGAAGCTTAGAGGTATGTATTGAAATAGATGAACAAGATGCCTGTGATTTTGTTTGCAATAATATTGTGGTCAACCAGAATGTTCTTGTTGATAACTGCTCGGAAAAGCTGGAGCGCCAGCTTAATCAAATCGGCTTCAATGTGATCAAGCTGCCGATGAGCGAATTCAAAAAAACAGGTGCAAGCTTGCGCTGCCTAGTCCTAACACTATAAAGAGGGGATTAAAAAAATGTACATAATGGGTATTAATTCTGTTTATCATGAGTCGTCTGCCTGCCTGATGAAAGATGGTGTGGTTATTGCCGCAGTAGAGGAAGAACGCTTCAACCGCAAAAAGCATGGCAAGGAATTAAGATTGGATAATCCTCACGAATTACCCCTGCAATCTATCTCCTATTGTCTAAAAGAAGCGGGGATTACGCTGCAGAATGTTGATCACATCGGTTATTCCATTAATCCAGCCCGGCGCTTGGATACTTATAAAATCAAGGATTATGTGGATATAGATAACTGGGGTAGCGAAGGAGGAGAGACGGAATTCTACCTCAATACGCTAAAAGTAGAAGAGTTGATTAAAGAGATGGGCTTCTGCGGAGAATTTCATTTTATTGATCATCATATTTGTCATGGGGCTTCTGCATTTTTTGCTTCTCCGTATGAGGAGGCTGCAGTAGTAGTTATTGATGGGATCGGAGAAACTGCTACTACCTTGGTGGGGTATGGGAAACGTTCTGACCATCAGATTGTCCGTTTGGATGAGAATTTGTATCCGGCTTCATTGGGCTTCCTGTGGGAGAAACTGTGCATGTTCCTGGGATTCTCCGAATATGATGCATGCAAAGTGATGGGCTTATCTTCTTATGTTGCGGTAGACCCGCTTGTTCTCAGTCAGCTTCGGAGCTGTGTTGCTATTGGGAAGCATGGGAAGTTTACCACAGATCCTGAGATTCTCCGGTATAGACAAGATGATTTCACAGGCCTGGAGAAGCTGTTTGGCATTCCCCGGAGACAAGCGGAAGAGCCGGTTACTGATATTCATACAAAGATTGCCGCCGCCTTACAGGCTGTAACGGAGGAGATTCTGGTCAGCATGGTCAACCATGCCTATGATTTGACAGGAAGCACGAACCTGTGCATGGCTGGCGGGGTTGCGCTCAATTGTGTTGCCAACGGCATAGCATTTCATCAATCCGGGTTCCAGAATCTCTATATTCAGCCCGCTGCAAATGACGCAGGCACAGCTATGGGAGCGGCTTATACGCTATGGAATATCCATCTGGCGAACTATCAACCGCCACAAGTCACTACGGCCTATCTGGGGCCGCAATTCACAGATGAAGCGATTGAAGCAACTTTAGTAGAGTATGGCCTGACATTTGAGAAAATAACTAATATTGAAGAACGGGTTGCCCAGCTGCTGGCAGACCAAAATATTGTCGGGTGGTTCCAGGGCAGAATGGAGTTCGGTCCAAGAGCTCTTGGGAATAGAAGTCTGCTTGCTGATCCAAGAGTACTCGGGAATAAGGAAAGAATGAATAGAGCTGTGAAAAAAAGAGAGGACTTCCGCCCGTTTGCTCCAAGTGTATTAGATGAGGACGCTGAGCAATTCTTTATAATTCCCAAGAAGTCGGACGTGTCCGACTATATGCTAATCACGTATAAGGTCAAAAGTAATGTGATGGATAAGATCCCGGCTGTGGTGCATGTGGACGGGACAAGCCGGATTCAGACTGTGAAGAAGTCAACCAATCCGAGATATTATTCCTTGATTGAACATTTCAAAGGAATTACTGGAGTGCCGATGCTGTTGAACACTTCGTTTAATGACAACGAGCCTATCGTATGTAATCCGGAGGGAGCTATCCGCACGTTCTTGAATGCTAATATTGACTACTTGGCGATAGGAGATTATTTGATCAAGAATATCTCCCTCCATCAAGGGGGGGCTTAATGAGTCAGTATAGCCTGAAAGTCGCCAGAAAATATCATTTTATCACCGGATGCAAAGAGCATCAGTCGCTAACCTATCTGGAGAGCAACGGGTACGACATGAGACCTTTTTTCTACAATGATTTCCATAATGTGTATTCCCTTATAGATGAATGTCTGCGGAAGGGAGACTTCCTGCAACACTTTGAGGAAGAAGACTTCTGGAATAAGGCGAGAAGTTTGTACGGAATCCGAATCTGTACAGGGAATATACAGGAGGAGAGCTTTAACAGTGTTTACGAACTATACGATAAGCATCAACGCCCGTTTTTTGTATCAGGAGATAGCTTCTTTATCCCCTATTCCCCCAATTACAGAAAGGAGAGTCTTGGAACAAGGCTCTCCATACTGGGAGTAACAGAGAGTAGTTATACTGTTGGCGATTCCCAGAATTATTTAATTACGGAGATTGAGAGAGGGATACTGGATGAAGCAGTACTGAAAGGAGAAGGGGCAAACGGTCATTACTGGGTACCCTACTTCATGGAGAATATGGATTCATTCGATTGCCGCATACCGAATATTCAGGAACTGCTGAGAACCCATGCTGAGCATCTGTTGCAGCAGAGAGTAGCGGACCCGGAGAATGATGTTATCCTGGATGTTTTCTTGCAGTCCCGGAATATCTATGATCCTCAAATCATTCCGAAACTCAACGAATGCTTCATTGCCTGGTATGCTGCCTGGCAAAAAACGAAGATGTTTCTGGGATGGTGTACGGAACAATGTCCAGATGTAATTATAGAACCTAAGCTGATGGAGCGGCTCGACAAGCTGATCACGGGATGGCAGAGGGTGCAGATTGAATATAACAAAGGAGCTCAGCAGCATGCGGGCCATTCTGAGAAACTGAAGGATAAGCTGCTAAATATTAGACAGCTAGAGGCAGCATTATTGGCAGAACATTATTCTGTTTTAGGAGGTTATTGAATTGTCTCTTCCTCATTGTGAACCAAAGCACTTGATGGCTAATCAACCGCTCGGAGCGCTGCTGCTATATAGCACAGCCTCCATGACCCAGGTTTTGTCGATAATTCATCAGCAGAATCTCCGGGCGGACGTGATCTCACATCAAAAAGTAAAGGAGATTCCAGAGGCCTATAAGGAGATGTACAAAGGTAATACTAATGACTTTTCTTATAGGCAGGCCAATTTAATGATAGATAACTACTCGATGATTACACCGGTTATCTATGCCACTACATTATTTATTAATCACAATCTCGATCCAGAAATTAAGAGCAGCCTGGAAAATACGAATATTCCAATTGGAAAAATACTGGAGGAGAGAGAGTGGGAAGTGCATAGGAAAATACTCGATGTAAGTGTGATGCCGGCAGGCATGAATGAGAGTTATTCCGTTGTGTTGCAGGACCAGAAAGACAGGGTTGTCCGAAAAATATATCAAATAAGCAGTCAGCGGCAACCGATATGCATTATTGCTGAACACTTTTCTGTACATTATTTAGAAAATGTAAATAAATCCTGGAGTTGAATTTATGGGATCTAATAATAAACGCGGTATAATGACGGCCTATATCAGCCCGTACAAATTATTACTTGGTTTGTTACTGTTGCTTGTGATAGGTACAACTGGAATTAGTCTGGCTAATCCGTACATTCTTTCTCAGTTTATAGATATTTCTCTGGCTTCCGGCGCTTCAAGGAAATTAATTAAAATTGCCCTGTTATTTATCGGGTTATCTTTAGCAGGGCAACTCATAACAATTCTAAGTACATTTCTAAGCCAACAGTTAGCATGGAAAACAACCAATCAGCTAAGGGAGGACTTGATGGATCATTGCCTAAGCCTTGATCCCTCCTTCCATAATTCAAAAACCCCGGGTGAAATGATTGAGCGGATTGACGGGGATGTCTCCTTCCTCTCTAATTTTTTCTCGAATATGTTTGTTGTTCTGATCAGTAATACATTATTATTGCTGGGGATTTTGGTTGCGCTATATTCTGTGAATCTATGGGTAGGAATTTGCTTTACGTTATTCAGTCTCTTTGTATTTTTTGTATTCAGGAAGACCAGCGGTATTTCTACGAAAAATTGGATTAAAAGCCGGGAGTCTAGTGCGAATGTGTTCTCCTATATAGAAGAAAAGCTGTATGGGGTCGAGGCCATCAAAACGAATAATGTCACTAAGTATGTAGTAGGAATACTGGAGAAATTAATGTTGGTCAAGATGAAAAGGGACAGAGCCGCTTTTATGATCAGCACATCCATATGGGGAACAACCGTAGTGCTATTCAGTCTGGGAACGGCAATTTCTTTGGGAATGGGGTTGTTCTTTTTCCTAAAAGGAATGATGAGTGTAGGGACGGTCTTTCTGATCTATAACTATGCCCAAATGATTCGGAATCCTATTGAACAGATGTCGAATCAGTTTCAGGACTTGCAAAGGGCAAGTTCATGTATATACAGAATCAAGGAGATTCTCGGTCAACAAAGTGTGGTTACAGATGGAAGTAAGATGCTGAATGGAGAAGAGCAATTTTCGGTTGAATTCGAGGATGTTGTCTACGAATATGAACCAGGCAAACCGGTGCTGAAAAGCCTCTCCTTTACGATTCCTTCCGGCCAATCCCTGGCGATTATCGGACGAACCGGCAGTGGGAAATCAACAATTATAAAGCTTATCTTCCGGTTTATAGAACAGAGTTCTGGAGTGATAAGGATTAACGGAGAAGATGTCCGCTCGTATAATATTGAAAATCTGCGAAGTAAAATTGCGATCATCACACAGGAAGTCCAGCTCTTTCATGGTACTTTGCGGGACAACATAACCTTCTTTAATGAGTCGGTCAGTGATTCTGAGATTAAAGAAGCGTTTCAGGAGCTGGGTTTATGGGAGTGGTATTGCTCCTTTCCGAACGGTCTGGACAGTCAGTTGAAGAGTGACGAGATGAGTCTGTCGGAGGGAGAGGCGCAGCTCATAACAATGGTAAGAATTATGCTCAAGAACCCGCGATTGATGATCATGGACGAAGCCACAGCTAACCTTGATCCATTGACGGAGAATTTAATGGTTGCCGCCCTGAACAAATTGGGCAACAACCGCACTGTCATTATCATTGCCCATCGCTTACAGACACTGCGGTTCGTTGACCATATCTTGGTCTTGGAAAACGGTGAGATCGTGGAGCAGGGCTTGAGAAGCCAAATGGAGCATAAGCTGCATGCGTCGTATTGGAATTCAGATCTAGTGAAAAAAGGGTGATAATTATGAAGCCGTGGAAAGGGTTGCTCCGTCTGGTCACTTACAAACCGGCCCTATACGTGGCGGATGCGGGTTTATCCATTTTGGGATGGTTATTGTTTTTGATTCCTGCATATGTAAGTCAGAATTTTTTTAACAGGCTTAGTTCAGATACTTCTAATACCAGTATACTATGGGGCTTAATCACATTTTTTCTGTTTGGACACATCATTAGAATTCTTGTGTTTCTTTTAAATCGTTACGTAGATGTGACCTTTACTCAGCTTGTCGCAGCATTGCTGCGCAAGAATATGCTTGTGCAATACTTCAAGCGGCCGGCGGGAAATTCATTAAATACATTAAGGGGAGAAGCGATCAACCGGTTCAGAGACGATGTAGAGAATACAAGCATGTTCTTGGGTTTCACTACATTTCTTGATGTGCTCGGTGCTTTCTTTTTTGCGACAACAGCCTTGATCATTATGTTCACTACGGATGTTGCGTTGACCATTTGTGTATTCATTCCCCTGGTGATCGTAATCATCATCACACAAATTTCCAGAAAAAAAATTCAAGCCTACCAGACCCTTTCGAGAGGAAAAACAGGAAAAGTTAATGGATTTATCGGAGAGATTTTCTCTGTTGTCCAGGCTGTTCAGGTTGCTGGAGCCGAAGGCTCTGTTTCCGGGGAATTCAAAAGACTGAATAAACAGAGAATGGATATTGCTGTAAAGGAGAATCTGTTCGGGACGATTTTAAACTCCACGTACTCCAATATTGTCAATTTGGGAACAGGGGTAATCTTACTGCTGGCTGCATTGCGAATTGATAAAACAGGTTTTTCAGCAGGTGATTTCGCTATGTTCACATATTATTTAACGTGGGTGACGCAAATGATGCTGCGTTTCGGCAATGTAGTCGCAAGCTACCAGCGCGTAGGGGTATCTATCCGCAGGATTAATGAGGGAAATGATGACCCGAAAGATGTTTTTGCACATGCGTCCTTGTTCCAAGATCAGCAGGAGGAGAAGCCGCAAGAGTCCAATACGATTAAGCCTTTGGAGGTACTGGAGCTGAGTGCGCTGACGTATTATTACCCTAATTCAACTAATGGGGTCAGGGATGTCAGCCTCAGGATACAACAAGGATCGCTGACAGTCATCACAGGTAAAGTAGGTTCAGGCAAAACCACACTGTTAAAAACGATCTTGGGCTCATTAAAAATGGATTCAGGGGATATTTACTGGAACCATCAAAAAGTGGAGTCGCCAGACACATTTTTCATTCCGCCAAGAACCGCTTACGTTTCTCAAAATCCAGTTATTTTTAATGAATCTGTCAGGGGCAACATCCTTCTGGGAGAAGTGGATTTAGAGCAGCATTTGCAGGATACGCTCCGTACCGCTCAATTGGAAGCGGATATGCAGCTATTCGATGAGCAGGATGATTTCTCAGCGGGAGTGAAAGGAGCCAGATTATCCGGAGGGCAGCGGCAAAGAGTGTCTATTGCGCGGGCTGACATCAGACACTGTGAGATCCTTTTCCTAGACAGCATATCCAGTGCATTGGATCATGAAACGGAAAGTTTACTATGGAGTGATCTGCTGAAGAAAAAAGGTACCCATACCTTGATCGTAGTCAGCCATCAGAGCTACTTAATGGAGAAGGCCGATCTTGTTGTTGTTATGGAACAAGGCGCTGTTGCAGAAGTGGGAACATTCGAAGAACTGCAAAATAATAAGGTTATCATGGAAATGCTCTTGCTGGAGTCTGGTTCTGAGGGGCAACAAGCAAAGAAAGAGGATATTCAGGGTGAGGAGCTGCACGCTAAATGAATACACAATCTTTTGACCAGAAGGTAGACAGCATTATTCAGGAAGTTATGCAAACGAAAGAAACGATCCCGGATGATCAGAGTCTGGATGAGCTGGGACTGACATCAATGAAATTTATAGAATTAGTCATCAAGTGTGAAGAACGGTTCGAATTCAATTTGGAGGATTCTTATTTGCTTAAGGAATTCTTTGATACCCCCGCGAAAATTAAAGAAACGCTACAGCAGCAGCATAGCTTGACGGAGATGAAGGAACTATGAGGATCTTGTTCTGTATTCCATATGCCGGAGCATCAGCGTCCATCTACCGTCATTGGAACAATAGAATTCCTGACACGGTATGTATCCCTTTAGAATTGAAAGGAAGAGGCTCGCGGTGGAGTGAGCCCTTCTACACCGTGTTTGAGGAAGCCATCGAAGATCTGCTGTCCACAATAACACCTTATATATCCCCGGCAAACCGCATTGGTTTGTTTGGGCATAGTATGGGGGCCTTACTGGCTTATGAATTGGCACTCGCTTTGCAGGCACAAGGGAAGGAGATCGACCAGTTATTCCTCTCAGGCAGATCATGCCCCCAATTGGATTCCAATAAGGAGGCAGATCACCTGCTTGAAGATGATTTGTTTGTTAGGAAGATAACTTCTTATGGAGCCGCAGAGTCGGAATATCTTCAAGACCCCACGTATCGAGAATTTTTCCTGCCTATTCTGAGAAATGACTTCTTCATCATTTATGACCATAAGATTAAACAGGCACCACCCCGAATAACATGTCCCGTCCATATTTTATATGGTACCTATGATCAATCGACCCTGGGAGATCTAAAGAATTGGAACAAATACACTACAGCTCTGCCGGAATATACTGAGTTTCAAGGGGGGCATTTTTTTATAAAAGAGTTCGAGGAAGAGGTACTTCATCTTATTCATAATCAAATGACTGTGGATTATTAACTTGAGGAAATAAGGGGATTTCACATAATGCCTAGAGTCTTAACAGAACCGGTACAGATTAATCAGGATGTTGAGGAAATCGTGTTTTGTGATTTTGCAAGATTACAGGAATGCTCGTTCAGTTACCCCAAAAATCAGTTCTACATGTACATAACGAATTCGGGCAGCCATCTATTCCACATCAAATACAATGGAAAATCAGCAACCATCGAGCCTTCGGACTACTTGGAAATCAAAGAGAACACCAGTGAATTCCAGATATATTGCACAACAGGATCTCAGGGTTTTGAAGTAAGGTCACATGCTTACTGCGCGGAGACGAATTTTGTTTCTCAAAAAGTACTGTTTATGGACCCGAACCCGTTACTTTCTACTTATAATTGTTATGCCAGCCTTTGTTCTATAGTTCCAATAAATGAGGAAAATAAGCCCTGGTTCTACAGTAATTTTACTCAGATTTGTTATGATTATAATTATAACTGGTATTTCTTTGAGAACCATAACATTCTGGATACTTGTCCTTGGCTTGAGAATTATAAGTTAAGAAGAGAAATGATCAGCAAACGTTTCACATCCATCCGAAATTTCCTTGTCGATGCTATAAATGATGATTTCTATTGCTATCTCATCGTCAACCTCTTTCATATTCCTTCCCAATATTATAACAAGTCAGATTTCCCCCACGAAATCCTGATTTACGGGTTTGACCTGGAGAACGAGGAGTTTTATATTGCCAACAATTTTTCTGAAGGGAGATATGTTCTATCCAAATGTTCCTTTGAACAGATGGAGAGGGCCTTCAATACTGTATCTGTGGACTGGATTGAGATCTGCATGTATCGGGTTAAATCATTAGACTACAAAGTTGATTTTAACAAGAGATATTTTGTGAATTCTCTGAGAAGCTACCTGACAGGACAGCCGAGTATTCTTCAACCTGCTTTTCCTTCTTGGTGGACGTATAATTGTAAATACGGTTTAGATGTTTACAGGCATTTAATCACTATAATCAGGAATACTTCAGCGGATGATTATTTGGATAAAAGAGTGTTTTGTCTCTTGCAGGAACACAAAAAAATGATGGTTCTCAGACTCGGCTTTATACAAGAGCATCTGAAAGCTGATGTTGCCTTGTTAACATATGAATATGAAAAATTAGCCAAAATCTCGGCTATACTAGGAAATTTGGCGTTGAAGTACAACTCCACCAAGAATGTTGCTTTGCTGGATAAAATCATCTATTATACGAAGGATATTATGGAACAAGAGGATGTACTAATAAGAAAACTATTATTAAACATTGAAGAGAACATTGCCGTTAATATAGATTAGTGTGTACTTCACATTCTGAGATTACCAAGAATGTTTAAAAGTTTGTAAAAGTACTGGATTCTTTTCCCCTGCACAAGTATGATATAAGAGTCGATTTCCGAGTAAGCAATACACGGGGGGCTAACATGAATCAAAGGTTATCTGATGAGTTGTCCAGCACAATCGGCAGCAGCAGTTTAGTTTCGATGGTTGTTTCTTTGCTTTGTGTAGTATTATCTTGGTGGGCACTTCAGAACCTTAAGCTCGATTTGGTCATAAGATATCCCAAGAGCCCTCAAGGAAGGCTGCTGCATTTATTGCTGGCCATTGTCCTGGGCCACTTTGTGGCCGGGTTTCTGCTGGATTACCTGGGCTGGAGTGTGCAAATCCGCAACATGTTTTAAAAATGGCCGGAAGGTTATAAGTGTTGCCGGCTACTTGACGTAGAAAGCTGTCGAATAATAAGGTTTTATAATGTTAACACTTATTAACACATGCATCTTAACTTCGAAAATTAATATCAGAAATAATGGACGCGGAGGGAAACCGTAATGAGCAAATTTATCGTCCGCGGTGGCAACAGATTGACCGGGAGCGTGAAAGTTAGCGGTGCAAAAAATTCCGTACTACCGATCATAGCCGCCTCTCTATTGGCAGAAGAAGGGGTAAGCGTCATTGTGGACGCACCTCCGTTAGACGATGTAATGACAATCAGCAAAGTGCTGGAATCTCTGGGTGCGGGCGTTACATACCAGAACGATATTATCGAGGTGGATGCCAGAAACATCTCCTCCTGTGAAGCGCCATATGAATGGGTGCGGAAAATGCGGGCTTCTTTTTTAGTGATGGGTCCTCTTCTGTCACGGTTGGGGCGTACGCGTATTTCTTTACCGGGCGGCTGTGCCATCGGCACAAGACCGATTGACCAGCATTTAAAGGGTTTTGAAGCGCTTGGTGCCGAGATCAGTCTTGGCCAGGGCTATATTGAAGCGAAATCAAACGGACGGCTGCGTGGAGCTAAAGTATATCTGGATGTGGCCAGCGTAGGTGCGACCGAAAATATAATGATGGCGGCGGCACTCGCCGAAGGCGTAACCTTGATTGAGAACGCGGCTAAAGAGCCGGAAATTGTTGATTTGGCCAATTACCTGAACGGTATGGGCGCAATCGTGCGCGGTGCGGGAACCGGAGTCATTCGCATCGAAGGCGTAGAACGTCTGCATGGGGTGAGACACAATGTCATTCCTGACCGCATCGAAGCGGGCACTTATATGGCGGCTGCAGCGATCACCGGCGGCGATGTCTATGTGGAAGGTGCAATTGCGGATCACCTGGGACCAGTTATTGCGAAGATGGAGGAAATGGGCGTTACGATTATTCCTGACGAGAACGGTGTTCGCGTAATCAGCGACAAGCCGCTGAAGGCTGTGGATTTGAAGACTCTGCCGTATCCCGGCTTTCCTACCGACATGCAGTCGCAAATGATGGCTCTATTGCTTCGTTCCGAAGGCACCAGTGTTGTAACGGAGACGGTGTTCGAGAACCGCTTCATGCATGTTGATGAATTTCACAATATGAACGCGGAGATTAAGATCGAAGGCCGTTCCGCTATTGTAACCGGTAATGCTCAGCTAGTCGGCGCCAAAGTATGCGCTACAGACCTGCGTGCCGGCGCTGCGCTTATTTTGGCGGGCCTTGTTGCCGAAGGTACTACGGAAGTTAGCGGAACCCATCATATTGACCGTGGGTACGTGCATTTGGCCGAGAAGCTGTCAGGACTTGGTGCGGACATATGGCGGATTTCCATGGAAGATTCGGAATCTGCGGCCCCGGCTGCAAAGGAAGAAACCCTCAAACCGGAAGCTGCCAGAAACGAGTCCCATAAAAGTGAAGAGATTAAGTCTCGCTTTCAGATTCTGCCAACCTGGGTATAATCGCAAATTATTTGAAGAGACCGGACCGCGTATCGCGGCCGGTCTCTTTCTGCTTCTTGACAAGGATTGAATAATTCTCTTTCTCTCAGAATAGCGTTCTAGCAGTTGCCGGAAATTCATATCTATAAGAATCACCGATGACAACTGAAAGGAGCTTAAGAGATGAAAGAGTTACGCAATCTGCTGCGGCGAATCATGAATTCGCGACGCCGCGCTGCGCGCACGCGGCGTGCTTCGCCCCGGCTCAGGCGGCTTGCGCCCGCCGCCTGGCTCGCAGCGCCCCTCCTGGCGGGGCTGCTGCTGCCGCTGCTGGTTGTCCCGCTGCGCGGGGGACAACCGGCACCCCCGGCCGTGCCGCAGGCCACGGCCTCCCCGGCGCCGCCGGGAACGGCTGCGGAGGAACCTCCGCAGCCGAAGGTCTCCGTCTATTTGTCGCATAGCGGACAAATAGAGACGCTGCCGCTGGAGGACTACGTCAGCGGCGTGGTGGCGGCCGAGATGCCGGCTGACTTTGAGCTCGAAGCGCTCAAAGCCCAGGCCGTTGCGGCCCGCACCTTCATTGTCCGCCGCCTGCTGGCCGGCGACAGAAGCGGCGTGCCCGTTCCGGGCGCGGATGTGACGGATACGGTAAGCCACCAGGCTTACATATCCAAGGCCACGCTGGAACGGGATTGGAAGCGCGGCGGCAAGCGCGCCGGGCTGGACAAACTCCGCCGCGCGGTCCTGGAGACGCGCGGTGTCATCATGACCTATCGGGGCCAGCCGATCACGGCTTCCTTTTTTGCCTCAAGCGGAGGGTATACAGAGAATTCGGAAGACTACTGGAATGCGTCTGTGCCTTATCTGCGCAGCGTTGCCAGCCCGTGGGATAAAGAAATCACGCCTAATCTGGCGGTGACATATACGTTCACGACTTCGGAACTGATGAAGAAGCTGGGGCTTGCAGCTATAGCCCTCCCCGTTTCGAGAGATCTGGCAGCCTCCTCCTTGATGAAGCCGGTCTCTTCCTCTTCAGGCCTGCCAGCCGAGGTGCTGTCTCTGACAGCCGGACACCGGGTCAAGAAAATCTCCATCGGAGGCACCGTCTTTACGGGACGGGAGGTACGCGAGAAGCTGGGGCTTCGCTCCAGCCAGTTCACCTGGAAGCGGCAGGGAGGCAAAGTTCTGATTACCACTTACGGCAACGGACATGGGGTTGGCATGAGCCAGTGGGGGGCCAACGGCATGGCCAAGGAGGGGAGGACCGCTACACAGATTCTCAAACACTATTACAGCGGGATCTCTTTTAACCAAGTCTCAACTCTTCTGAAAAAATAACTTGCAAGATACGTATAAAAGCGAAGCGCCCGGTAACACTGGTTACTGAGGTGATAAACATATGAATGAACAAGACAAAAACAAACCAAACCATGATGAATCTCTCAAAAATAAGCAGGGAGATTCAGGCGCAAAGCCTTCTTCATGGAACAGATTGTTATCCAAGCGCTGGGTATTCCCGGCAGTCTACACGGCGGCAGCGGCAATTATACTAACCATGGTGTGGGTCTATCAGGACACCGGCCAGAAGCCGCTGAAGCCAGACACCGCAGCCGTCGTTTCACAGGATTCGGCAAGCTCCGGCAATGAAGCCGGCACAGCCAAGGATGACCCTGCGGCAGTCGAAGTGGTTGCTTCGGCAGAAAGCCTGGCCTGGCCTGTAGCAAATCCGGGTGAAGTAGAAGTAGTTAAGCCGTTCTATGATGAAAAAGGGACCGAAGAGAATCATGTGGCAGCTATGGTGCAGTATAACGACACCTTCGTGCCGAATGCAGGTATCGACATTGCCCGTGAGGATAATCAGTCGTTTGACGTCAAGGCTGCGCACAGCGGCAAAGTTACCAGAGTTGAGGATGTTGCGGTGTTCGGCAAGGTGGTTGAGGTCACAGGCCCCGGCAATCTGAAGACAGTATACCAAAGTCTCGGCGACACCAAAGTCAAGCAAGGTGATGAAGTGAAGCAAGGCGACCTGCTGGCAACCGCCGGACGCAGTGAAATTGAGAAGAATCTTGGCAATCATGTGCACTTTGAAGTGTACGAGGATGGCAAGGTAGTTAATCCTTCGGATTTGCTGCCGCAGCGTTAACAATAACTTTTATTGGGGGGCTGTACAGCCTCCTTTTTTTTGTTCAGATATAAGAAACCATCCGTTTCGCCTTGTTCTCACAGAAGGCCTGTTTACGGTTGTCCACTAAATAAAATGAGCCTTTCGAAGCTTGTCACGTCCTGAAAGCGCGAATATATAGGCCCGCCCCTCATATAATGTACCAAACTATCCACAGTTGGGAGGCGGGAGCGTGCACGATTACATCAAGGAACGTACGATCAAAATCGGACGCTGCATCGTGGAAACCAGGCACACGGTCCGGACCATAGCCAAAGAATTTGGCGTTTCAAAGAGCACGGTTCATAAGGATTTAACCGAGCGTTTGCCGGAGATCAACCCTGATCTGGCAGATCAGGTGAAGCACATTCTTGAATATCACAAGTCAATCCGTCATCTTCGGGGGGGAGAAGCTACAAAAATCAAATATAAGAAAACGACGGGAAAAAAGCGCGAGGTGGCCGTAGCGTCAAAGCCATGAGATTTTCGGAAATTTAAGGAATAATCCAGGTTTATTACATTGAATAATTCCCCTAAAGTATGGTATTTTTAAATTTAGGACTAACTAACTATTTTTCTCATCCAAGAAGAATTTTCTTATATTTTAAAATAACACTTTGGGGGCTCTTTCATTATGCTTAGCAAGGATATCGGAATTGATCTTGGCACGGCCAATGTGCTCATTCATGTCAAGGGAAGGGGAGTTGTTCTGGATGAACCTTCCGTGGTCACGCTTGAAAGTGATACGAAGAAAGTCCTTGCGGTAGGTGAACAGGCGCGCCGCATGGTTGGACGCACGCCTGGAAATATTACTACAATCCGTCCTCTCCGGGATGGAGTAATAGCTGATTTTGCAATTACGGAAACGATGCTGAAGTATTTTATTGACAGTGTTGGCGGACGTACCTGGTACGCAAGGCCCCGCATTCTGATCTGTGCCCCCACGAATATAACTTCCGTTGAACAGAAATCAATCCGGGAAGCGGCTGAACGCAGCGGGGCTAAGGAAGTATTTATGGAAGAAGAACCCAAAGCCGCAGCGATCGGCGCGGGTATGGACATTTATCAGCCAAGTGGAAACATGGTCGTCGATATTGGCGGCGGAACGACGGATGTAGCCGTACTCTCCATGGGCGACGTCGTTACCGCCTCCTCGATCAAAGTCGCAGGGGACAAGTTCGACGAAGCCATTTTAAGATACATTAAACAGAAATATAAGCTGCTAATCGGGGAGCGAACCGCAGAGGATATTAAAGTTACGATCGGCTCTGTCCGTCCAGGCGGCATGAAAGCCGAAATGGATATTCGCGGGCGTGATATGGTTAGCGGACTGCCCCAGACGCTGAGCATTTCTTCTGCCGAAGTGAAGGAAGCGCTGTGGGACCCGGTTTCCTCCATCGTGGCTGCCGCCAAATCGGTGCTTGAGCGCACACCGCCGGAGCTGTCGGCAGACATTATCGACCGCGGGGTTGTTTTGACCGGCGGGGGTGCACTGTTGAACGGGCTGGACGAGCTGCTCTCCGAACAACTGCATGTTCCGGTCTGGGTCGCTGAAGACCCGATGCACTGTGTCGTCAAGGGAACGGGAATAATGCTGGATCATTTGGACAAAGTCGTTAAGAAAAAGTTCTAGGCTGCCGATAATATAAGATAATAGCAGAATCAGGAAGGGGAATTGCCCTCATGCTTAGAGGATTATATACGGCCGCTGCCGGAATGGTTACGCAGCAGCGCAGACATGATACGGCGACACAGAATATTGCCAATTTACAAACAACGGGGTACAAGCAGGTGGACAGCGTCAGCCATGCATTTCCCGATGTGCTCATCTCTGCCATGAGCAATGGTACCATCAAGCCTGTCGGCCACCTCAATACAGGGGTATTTGCCGAACAGTCCATCTCTCAGTATTTGCAGGGGGATATTGTTGAAAGCGGCAAGACCACTGATTTTGCCCTCTCTACAGACCTGCAGGTGGCAGATCCGGCAACTGGCCAGAATATTGTTTTTGACGGCTCGGGCAAATATGTGACTCCTGAAGGTGAAGTGATTTATCGTCCTCAGGCATTCTTTACGGTTCAGGATAATGACGGGAACAATTTATATACACGTAACGGCAGCTTCACTGTGGGCACGGGTGGAGAGGTGCTTAGCGCAGGCGGCTTCAAGGTTCTGGACAGCAACGGCAGACCGCTGGTCTTGACAGGATCGCAGGACAACCTTAAAGTGGACGAGCAGGGCAATCTGATTGATCCGCAGACGGGTCGCCCCTCAGGAACAAAGATTGGGGTCAGCGTGATTACAAAGCCGCAGGAGCTGATACGTGACGGGAACGGTGTCTTCCACGCCGATGATGTCCAGGCTGCAGATATCCGGTACTCTAACGGAACGGACAATTTGCAGGTGCGGCAGCGTTATCTGGAGAGCTCTAACGTTGATGTCACGCAGGTAACTGTGGATTTAAACGCAGCATACCGGGCGTATGAGGCGAATCAGAAAGTAATTCAGTTCTATGACAGTACTTTGCAGAAGGCTGTTACTGAAGTCGGAAGAGTATAGGACAGGAGGAGTAACCCGTGAATAACTCAGCAATCGGCGCAGCCGTCTCGATGTCCAGTCTCCAGCAGCGTTTGGATCTTATCGCCAATAATATCGCCAATATGGATACAGACGGCTATAAGAGAAAGGAAGGCTCCTTCGAGGATGTGCTAACCCGTGTTCAGCAGCAGTCCAAGGAATATGATCAGCCTGGCCGGAGCATGCCGCTCGGCTTCAATATGGGCTTTGGTGTTCGTGTATCCAAGGTTACCAACGATTGGGAGCAAGGCACGCTTAGGGAAACAGGCAAACCAACGGATTTGGCCATTCAGGGCAATGGATTGTTTGGGGTTCAGGTGAACGGAGTTACCGCCTATACACGGCAAGGTGATTTTCATTTTGTTCCGGATACCACGACTCCTAACACTATGATGCTGGTGGACTACTCAGGTAACCCCGTGCTGAATACGCAGGGCAATCCTGTGACGGTACCCAATAATGTAAGTGCTGCGATTGATGAACGGGGCCGGGTACTGACCAAGACGAGTGAGAATGCGCCGGTCACGGTAGCAGGCACTCTAATGATTGTAGAGCCAAACAGCAAGAGTACTTTGCAGGCTGTAGATGGTAATTTCTATGTGCTTCCTAATGGAGTCACAGCTCAGCAGGCCTTTGTGCAAAGAGCGGCGGGAACGGTTTCGAATATAGGTGTGCGTTCTGGATACCTGGAGCGGTCCAACGTGGATTTAGGCAGTGAAATAACGGAAATGATGCAGCTTCAACGCAACTACCAGCTCGCCGCCCGGGCGCTTTCCTCCAGTGATCAGATGCTTGGCCTGGCTAATAACTTGCGCGGGTAGGTGAAGGAATGGTTCGAGAGAACAGCAACAAACCGGAAGAAGAACAGCAGCAGCCTGTAAGGCGCCGCGGAATCGCCAAGTGGACCATTGTACAGTGGTTTTTGATTCCTTTGCTGCTTGTTGCTGCGCTATCAAGCGGCCTCGTTATCGGTTATGTAGTATTGGGCAAAAAAGAATTCAGCGATGTGCTTCAGTGGAGTACCTGGAAGCACGTCTACGATTTAGTATTTTCACCATAATATGCAGTAAGTTCATTGACTCCCTTGTTGTACAGGGGAGTTTTCTTTTTTATACTGGAAAATGTATAATGATGGAGGCCCCTGAGAGCAAAAAGGGCCCTCTCCGCCATATTGCCGTGTGCGGTGGAGAAAGCCCCTTATCTCAACCTCCACTGCTGCAGGTGGTGAAGGATAATTATAGTTTTTGCCGAAGCTGTCCATATTTATGCAGGGCAGCAGAGAATAACGCAGAAATGCAGCACCGGCAGATTGTACAAAGACGCGGTTACATCCGAAAGGAGCTTTGCCACAAATGCTAAATATCAATGAAATTCAAGAAATAATCCCCCATCGGCCTCCATTTCTGCTGGTGGACAAAATTACCGAAATAGAAATGGGCAAACGGGCTGTTGGCATCAAAAATGTAACGGTGAATGAACCTTTTTTTGTTGGTCATTTTCCTGGGTTTCCGGTGATGCCCGGCGTACTGATTACCGAAGCGCTGGCTCAGGTTGGAGCTGTGGCTATTCTCGGTGTGGAAGCCAACAGAGGAAAGATTGGTTTTCTGGCTGGTCTAGACGGATTTCGTTTCCGGGGTCAGGTTGTTCCGGGAGATACGCTTGTGCTTGAAGTGGAGATTACCCGGCTTAAGGGCAGCATCGGAAAAGGCCAAGCCACCGCTAAGGTAGACGATAAGGTTGTAGCCTCCGGTGAAATTATGTTCGCGCTCAGCTAGCACCTGTTATACAATCATATATCATACATGGAGAAGGAGAGATTTTGATATGACTCAATTAAGCCCAAAAGCCGCAGAAACGCTGTCACGCTGGCTGCAGGACCCTTCCGTTGACGAGAACACCAAGGCGGAGCTGAAGCTTCTAGCAAATGAGCCACAGGAGCTGGAAGAACGGTTCTACAGAGACTTGGAGTTCGGGACAGGTGGTCTGCGCGGGATTATCGGTGCGGGCAGCAACCGGATCAACCGGTATACGGTAGGCAGAGCGACTCAAGGGTTCGCCAATTACATTCTTGAGCAGCATAAGGGAGAAGGCAGACCCTCTGTTGTAATCGCCCATGATTCCCGCCGGTTTTCACCGGAATTCACGCTTGAGGCTGCATTGGTATTAGCCGGAAACGGTATTGAGGCTCATTTGTTCCACTCCTTGCGTTCTACTCCGCAGTTGTCCTTTACGGTCCGTCACCTGAAGGCTACGGGCGGCGTGGTTATAACCGCAAGCCATAATCCTCCTGAATATAACGGCTACAAAGTATATAATTCCGAGGGTGGACAACTGGTTCCGCATGAAGCGGAGAAGGTGATCTCCCATATATTGGAGGTTGATTCCTTCAATGGAGTGAAACGTATTTCCCGTGAAGAAGCAGAGTCTAAGGGACTGCTCCATTGGTTGGGCGATAAAGAGGATGAAGCTTTTACAGATACTGTGGCGGCTGTCAGTGTCGGACGCGAGGAGATCGCTTCTACCCTTGGACGTGATTTCAAAATTGTCTATACCCCGCTGCACGGGACAGGGAATTTACCGGTCCGCAGTGTGTTGAAGAAAATCGGGTTCACTCATGTTCATGTTGTACCGCAGCAGGAGCTGCCGGATTCTGAATTCTCCACAGTGAAATCCCCGAATCCCGAAGAGCGCGAAGCTTTTACCATCGCAATGAAGCTTGGGGAGGAGCTGGGTGCTGATCTGCTGATTGGTACAGACCCTGACGCAGACCGCATGGGCGCTGTTGTGCGCGACAATGAGGGCAAGTTCGTGGTGCTGTCCGGCAATCAATCCGGCGCGCTAATGATTCACTACTACCTGAGCCGTCTGCAGGAACAGGGCAAGCTGCCGAGCAACGGAGCTGTTGTCAAAACCATTGTGACAAGCGAGATGGGAGCGGCTGTAGCAGAGCATTATGGCGCTACTGTATTTAATACATTGACCGGCTTCAAATATATCGGGGAAAAAATGACTCAATTCCAGCAGTCCGGTGAATACACGTATCTGTTCGGCTATGAAGAGAGCTATGGTTACCTTGCCGGTAATTATGCCCGTGACAAGGATGCCGTGCTTGCTTCCATGTTGATTGCCGAAGCGGGAGCTTACTACAAGGCACAAGGCAAAACGCTGTATGATGTGCTTCAGGAGCTGTACGAGCAATTCGGCTATTTTCTGGAAAGTCTGGAATCACGCACTCTGAAGGGGAAAGATGGCGTAGCGCAAATTCAGGGGATCATGAGCGACTGGCGCAGCAACCCTCCGCGGGAGATTGCCGGAGCCGCTGTGAGTGAGATTCTGGATTATTCGCTAGGGTTAAACGGTCTGCCTAAGGAGAATGTGCTGAAATATTTGTTGTCTGACGGGTCATGGTTTTGCCTCCGCCCATCGGGTACAGAACCAAAAATCAAAGTATATTTCGCGGTACGCGGAGAATCCCTCCAGAATGCCAAAGACAAGGTTATAGCGCTCACACAGCAGGTTATGGCGCGTGTCGACGGGAAATAATACAAGTTATTAAGCCTCACAAGAAACGGATACAGTCTCTTATTAGGACGTGCATCCGTTTCTTCGTGAGTCAGCAAGCTGATGTAATAGAGGAGGTACTTTTGGGTGCAGCAGAAATGGCAACGTTGGAATATAGCTTCGCGGAAGTGGTTGTGGATTATTGTGGTGATCGGTGTGATTGCCGCATTGCCGGTTGTCTATGATCGTCTGCAAACGGAGAAATCTTCCAAGACGATTGAATTTGTTTTTGATTACCGTGACCTGGTGGATGCAGCAAGCTACCGGGCGAATCCGCAGGATTACATCTCCCAGCAGCTTGACCGGTTAAAGGCTGCCGGAGTGCAGAGCATGGCAATTTATGAGAACACTCTGGATGATTACCGCAAAGCCCGGCGGTTGATGATGTGGGGGGCGACGGATATCGCCAACCTGACGGATTCTGTGATTCCTGAGAACGAGAATTATACGTATATTCTTTTTACCAGTCCCAAAAATAACGAGGTGCTTGCACCGATAATCCGTGATGCCTTCAGCGGCATGGGAATTGCAACGGAAGACTGGAGCTTCCGCGGGCAACAGGGAATCATTGTAAAAACTCCGTTGGAGGATGCCACACTGAAGCCGCTTCAGCCGGACCCGTTTACGCTGGAGATGCTGCATGGAAAAGGCTTCAGCATCGTTCCCCGTCTTGTCGACTCCTTGCCGTACAATGAGGCTGCGGTTACCAAGCTTCTCGACCGCTATGAAGAGCTGGGCGTCAAACGTATTCTTTTTGAAGGCGAGTCCGTTAAAGGATTTAATGATGACGTCGATCAAGGCAGCATCACCGCATTTGGCAAACTTCTTAAAGAGCGCGGAATTGGCATTGCTACGATTGAGAATATTAAAGTACAGCAAAAAGGCTTTAATAAGCTGGCCTACCAACTGGATTATAATGTAGCAAGGCTATATTCGCTCAGCGAAGGCGACTCCGGTTTATCTCCGGAAACGATAGCCGACCGCTTTGCGCTTGCCACCAAGGACCGCAATATCCGCATGATTTATCTCAATACAATTCCGTCGCGGGACACCACCAAGGCACAGATTACCGATACGCTGGATAACCTCGTAACCAGTCTGAGCGAGCCTGGCGGGGCAGTTGACAAGATTAAGGATAACGGGTTCACTTTAGGACAAGCCACCGCCTTCGACGTAGTGGATTCTTCTTATCAGCGGTACTTCAAGCTGGTTGCTGTTATTGGCGCTGTTGCTATGATAGCCTTGCTTGTTTCTTATTTCATTCCGCTGCTTACTTTTCCGGCCTTTGCGTTTGGTCTTGCGGGTAGCGCGGGACTGATGCTGGTTAAGCCAGCGCTTTTCGAGCAGGCCTTGGCGCTTGCTGTGGCCATTAGTGCGCCTACTGTTGCAACTGTGCTGGCCGTCCGGAAAATTAATGAAATGGGACCTCCGGTGCGTGGCAACGCGCTGACCTACACAGTTATGGGGACACGCCGCCGGCTGGTGCACAGCCTTGTGCTGTTTATCAAGACAGCGGTAATCTCGCTCAGTGCCGTACCTTTTGTGATTGCGCTGTTGAACAACATCACCTACAGCCTGGTGCTTACTCAGTTCCGGGGGGTAAGTCTGCTGCACTTAGCGCCAATTGCGTTGACTGCACTGTATGTGCTTTTGTACCGTGGGGAGTTTGCGTTTAACAAGACCGGCAAGCTGCTGCGCACTCCTATTACACTGGCTTGGGTAATCGCCGCCGGTATCGTGGGGATTCTGGGCATGTACTATTTGAGCCGTACCGGCAATGGCGGTAATGTAAGCTCGCTGGAAATGTCATTCCGCACCTTCCTGGAAAATACTGCCGGAGTCCGGCCACGCAATAAAGAATTCCTTTTGGCGCACCCGCTGTTTATCTTGGGAGCCTTTATGGCCTACAAATACAGAAATGCGGCCTTCATCATGATTATCGCGGTTATTGGCCAGCTTTCGATGATAGATACCTTTGCGCATATTCATTCTCCGATTCTGATTTCGCTTGTTCGCGGTTTGTTGGGTCTGAGCCTGGGGCTGATCATTGGTGTCATCGCCGTGGGTGTATGGCAGCTTGTGGAAGGATGTTGGAAACGATGGTCGCCTCAGCTCAAAAAATTATAATTTCCGGCTATTATGGCTTCCGCAACAGCGGCGATGAGGCAGTGCTGCAGTCCATTCTGAGTGCATTGCAGAAGCATTCGCAGGCTGCGGGTATAAAGGTTGAACCCGTTGTATTATCCATAGATCCAGAGTGGACCACTGCAACTTACGGCGTGAAGGCCGTTCATCGAATGAAGCTCGGCGAGGTGCGAAGTGCAATCAAGAACAGCGCGGGTCTGATCAGCGGCGGAGGAAGCCTGCTGCAAGATGTAACAGGCAGCAAAAGCATCCCGTACTACCTGGGCATCATCAAGCTTGCCCAGTGGCTGGGCAAGCCAACCTTTATTTATGCCCAAGGGATAGGCCCGGTTAACCGCAAGCTTTTTCACCCATTGATCAAGTCCGTGTTTCGCAAATGTGCCTATGTATCTGTGCGGGACGAGCAGTCCCGCCGGCTACTTCAATCTATGGGGCTAAACGGAGACCAAGTTGAAGTTGTTCCTGATCCGGTTATGGGCTTGAACCTGCCGGAAGACAGCAAGGATTACAGCCGGATAACTGACCTGGAAAGCCGGGCTCAGCAAACAGTCGGCATATCAGTGCGTTTCTGGGAACAGTCCCGTAAGGAGCTGGATGCTCTGGCCGCAGGGTTGCTAAAGGCGTGTGCACAATTGCCGCTTCATCTGCGTTTTCTGCCTTTTCACCATCCCTCAGATAATGAAGCCTCCCGCTATATGATGCTGAAGCTGGAGGAGGAAATATCTGGACTTGGCGGGACGGTCAGTATTTGTGAGGATGCTCTTCATCCGCAGCAGATGCTTCGTGAGGTAGGGCAATGTGATGTATTGATTGGGATGCGCCTGCATAGCCTGATCTATGCCGCAGGAAGACGAGTTCCCCTCATCGGCATTTCTTATGACCCGAAGATTGATCATTTTCTGGAGCGGGTTGGCTGCCAGCCCATCGGTTCAACTGCTGCCCTGGACAGCAATAGAGTTGCCGCCGAGGTTGTTCAGCTTTTGGAGTCGGGCGAAGAATGGAAACGTAAGCGGGAGCCGCAGATTGCTTCCTTGGTCCAAGAGGCTGAGGCTCCGGCCCGTCAGATTATTGAATATTTCCGCCGTAAAGGGTGATTGATAAGTGAAAGCAGATAGTAAGATACCCACTGTGCCAATCTTTGGCATCCGGGTATCCAAAGTCGATATGAAAGCCACTGTCTCCTATTTGACGGAAGCAGTAAGAAACCGTGAGCCGCATCAGGTGATTACAGCCAATCCGATTATGGTTATGACCGCTCTGGATAACCCCGCTTATATGGAAATTATGAAGTCGGCGGAGCTGGTGGTGCCGGATGGAACTGGGGTTGTATGGGCAGCAGAGTATTGCCATGAGCCTGTGGCTGAACGTGTTGCAGGCTTTGATCTTTTACATGAATTGCTGCATCAAGGCGAAAGCTACAACTGGAAGGTATATCTGCTGGGTTCTACACCTGAAGTGATTGGTGAGACGGCCACCCGCCTGCAATCTCAGTATCCGGGTATCATTATCGCAGGGTATCATGACGGATTTTTTGGACCGGAAGCAGATGAAGAAATCTTGAATACGATTAACCAGGCTCAGCCTGATCTGCTCTTTGTCGCCAGAGGGGCCGACAGCCAGGAACCTTGGATTGCCAAATATAAATCCCGGCTGAACATTCCGGTTATGATGGGCGTTGGCGGAAGCTTTGATGTAATCTCGGGCAAGAGCCGCCGGGCGCCAAAAGCCTTCCAAAAACTCCGTGCAGAATGGTTATACCGTCTTCTCAAGGAACCTACCCGGTACAAAAGAATGCTTGCGCTGCCGAAATTCGCAGTAAAAGTGCTGCGTGAGAAAGATAAAGTGACAAAAGTTTAGTGAAATACAGATATTTACCGTGAAAATCCCTTCAGCAGCCTAAAAACGGAATTGGAATTTGTTTTTACTTCAGCGTATAATTCAATGCGGTAGAGAAATGGGGGTCGACTGATCAAATGCTTATCATATACATCGCCGGATTTATTGTGTGCATGGGACTTGCACTGCTTTTGACACCAGTGGTGAAGAAATTCGCTATCAGGATTGGTGCGACAGATGTGCCGAATGCCCGTAAAGTGCATACGAAAATTATGCCCCGCCTTGGCGGATTAGGTATTTTCCTGGCGTTTGTGCTCGGCCTGCTTGCCGTATTGCCAATCATTCCTTACGAGTTCACTACGCGAGAGGCTAATTTCATCAAAGCACTGCTGTCAGGCGGCGGACTGATCGTTCTTATCGGCGGGCTGGATGACCGGTTCGAGCTTTCGGCAAAGGTGAAATTGGTAGGCCAGATTGCTGCAGCCTGTATCGTTGTTTTCGGATTCGGGATTACCGTTGATTTCGTTAACATTCCATTTCATAATACGTACTCCTCTTTGGAGAGCTGGATTGCCATTCCGCTGACTATCTTCTGGATTGTCGGTGTTACGAATGCCGTTAACCTGATTGACGGGTTGGACGGGCTTGCTGCGGGTGTGTCCGGTATAGCAATTGCTACAATTGCAGTAATGGCATTTTTGATGGGCAACACTATGGTTGCACTTCTTTGTCTGCTGCTGCTGGGCAGTATTTTAGGCTTCTTGTTCTTTAACTTTCATCCCGCCAAAATATTTATGGGCGACACCGGCTCGTTATTCTTGGGCTTCTGCTTAGCACTGCTTGCACTGCTTGGATTCAAGCAAATTGCAGTTGTATCGTTTATAACACCACTTTTAATTATCGGAGTTCCGTTATCGGACACCTTTTTTGCCATCATCCGGCGGAAGCTGCAGAAGAAACCGATTTTTGCCCCGGATAAAGGTCATCTGCATCACTGTCTGCGCGAGCTTGGCTTTAGCCACCGCCAGACGGTGCTGATCATTTACGGTATTGCCGCTTTCTTTGGAGTACTCGCTGTTATTCAGACGTCTGCGTCTCTGAACGAAGCGAACTGGGTTACCTTCGTAGTAATTTGCGTAATGCTCTTCTTTCTGCAGATTGGGGCAGAGATCACTGGAGTCATCAGCAAGACCAAACGTCCTGTGCTGGACTTCCTCTTAAGAATGCGAGTGAAGCTCAGTCCGGAGCGCGGTTCCAAATCGTAACAGCTATAATTGACATCATGCTATTATCTTCCTTCTCTGACAGAACTCATCCTTTTAAGGATGGGTTTTTTGCTTTTTTTCTAAAAAATTCTGTAGCAATGACCGATAAAGAACAGAGTGAAGAATAACGAAATATGTACTCAAAGGAGAGATATACACATGTTACGCTTTAAGAGACCATTCGTTTGGCTGCTGCTGGCGGCTCTGATCGTTTCTATGTTTCCAGGCAAATATACGCCCATAGCGGCAGCAGCGACCACGACTTACTTCAGTCCGGATGATCTCACGCTACGGAATACAGCGGCGCTGCAAATGGAAGTAGACGGTTCTATCACAAGAGACACTGCATATAAGACTAGTGCTCCCAATTTTTCCATTACAGGTACATATGCACAGGTAACAGCCTCTACTATGAAGGTTACTGTACAGCAAATGACCCAGAGTGGGGGTAAATGGGTGACCGATGAAACACATACAACAACTGGTGCGGTAACCACCGACACCACAAACCCGGATAACCGGTTTATTGCAAGTGGACTCACATTGTTTACAGGTTTTAATAAAATCACCTTCTCAGGGATGCAAGGCTCCTTGCAGCGCTCTGAATCATTTTATGTTCTTTATGATAAGGTTCCTTTTATTTCGTCCCTTCAGGTGCTTGGAGGCGGTCCTACTGCCATCAACTTGAATGAGGGAACTAAAGTCGTTGTGCCGAACCAGCAAATTACACTCCAGGGTAAAGTAACGAATGCTACGAAGGTGGGTGTGTCTCTGAACGGGGGCTCTTCTTTGCAGACCTCTTTGCTTGAGGATGGAACCTTCTTCACTCCGGCGCTTACGTTGAAATCTGGAGAGAATACGCTGGACATCGTAGTGCAGAATGCGGCTGACTCGATTTCAATCAAACGATCAGTGTATTATTTTGACACCAACAAGCCATTTACTGATTTGAGAATCCTTCATGGCACATCGGGCTCAAAAGATATAGCTTATAATATCCTTAATAACGTTCCTACGTTGACAGCACCAGATACTACTGCGAAGATTATGGGCCAGGTGCTTTTGCCTTATAATGCGAGCACCAAGTCCTTTAAAGATGACAATGAAGTGAAAATTAACGACACAGTGGTTCCGGTTAATGTGCTTGAATCTTATGATGTCGCAGCTGACGGCACGGTATCAACGGTTGCTGGTACAACACCGCAGAACGAGATTATCATACCTGCTCCGGATGGTGTAACACCTCAATACCGACTGGTTACCTTTCAGGCCACTGCTCCGTTTACGCTTACTGCAGGAACATCCACTGTAACTGTGGGAATCAAGTATGGCACCTATAATACGTCGGTAAAAGAATCGTATAAATATTTACCGGGCGAGACCGTCATTACGGATATGTACTATCTGTCAGGGTATAATGGCGAGGCTGTTGCCAGTACAGCACTTTCCAGGCTGGCTTTAAATGGTGCACAGGTCGAGAAGCCTACTTTTTATATTCTAGTCAAGTCAAGTGCTGTTCCAACCCAGAATTTGGTAGCCTCTTACCTTCCTCTGGGTGCCTCGCTTACATTGGAGAAACAGACTAGTGTCACAGGGCTCGCTACTAATGAGGCTGTATATAAGGTTGTTGGGTTTTCAAATGGACAACAGAAGGTGAAATTTCAATATTCAGGTTCGCAATCCTTCTACAATGCAGACATTGCTTATGTCTCTAAGAACTACATTTATGTAGCCAACTTGAATGATGGTCAGACCTATACGTTTAGTTCCGCCACCGCTTCTAATAATTTGCCAATATCAGGTGAATACATCGGATTTGAAAATATTAGCAATGCGCAATTTTTTGTGAACGGAATTTCGAATGACAAGTTGACTCCACCGATTACAGGCACTAGTTTTGAGCCGACAAACAATCCGAAATTCTCCTTTAATTTGCCAATTACCTCTTCGGGGCCGCTGGTTTTCGGTGAGAACAAGATTGTGTTTGTGGGAACCTCTATGGATAATGTAGGGAATAAAAGAGAAGTGCGCAAAGAGCTCAAGATCTATATCGTAGATACCAATGTTTCCAACCTGTCGCAATTTCATCCTATGGTATCCAAAGGTAGAGCCTCGCTAACCCACACTGATATTAAGGAATACAGCGAGAAGGAATTGAACGATATCCTGGGATTGACTTCAGATTTCACGTATAAGGACGAAAAGTTTATTACAAGTCAAACCAGCTATGATATCGTCTTAAGAGGTGGAGCGGCAACCAAACTGAACTTATACCAGGGTTCGGAGCTGTTTTTTTCTTTAGATAATGCAGTTCTGGGCAGTACATCAGTTAAGAAAGGCCCTGAGCAATTTACTTTTAAAGGAAAGACATACTACTATGATTTCGTCGGCAGCAGCACGGATTTCATTCTGCGGATCATGGATATTCCGGCCGAAACTGCTGGTAGCATCGTTTATAATCTGGAGCTGATCAATGAAACCGGCGCGCGCACTAATCAACGTATGGAAGTGGAACGGCAAGTTTCTGCATATCGCGTTCTGTCTCCAGTAGCAACCGTTGGATCACAGATCGTCGTCAACAAAAACTTTGTCCGCTTTGATATTGAGGCTGAGGGTGCAACTAAAGTCATGATTGATAAGTTTGAAGCTGTAAAGCGTTCAGATTTGCCCAACAGATTCACCCTGGACTATGTAGGGTTGAAGCCGGATAAGGCTACAGCAATCAAAATTCAGATCGTGCGTGCCGGCTCAACTTTAAATGATACCATTAATGTGTATTACGCAAGTGCAGTACAAATAGACACGCAGTTCATGGCTGAGAAAGTGGCAGCTAAATATAGCGTATTCAACAAGGCACTGGAGCTGTCATTCCCGAAAGGAACCTTAATGAAAGGTTACACCACTTCAGGAGCGGCTAAATACTATCCGGATACGAAGCTGTTGTTCGGTATTGCAGACCCGGTAGATGGTGTCGTTGAACGTAAGAATGACTACGGAAATACGATTAACGTAGATGCCGATGCCCGCACGCCAGGAGGCCTTAGCACATTGTTGATTCCTTCTGACCTGGTATTGCGGTTCAACTCAACAGTGGAAACTAATAATTTCTCCCGGGTATCCGATATTTATTGGCTAAGCGGCGGACTTGGAGAGAAAGGCATTAAAGGTGACGCTCTTTATAAGCCGGCTACCAATGGTATTGCTCCATACTCAATAGAAGGTGATTTTACGCAGATTGAGGCAGAACGTAAAATCGTTCCTTCTCAGCGGGGAGAACTCACACTAACGTTTAATCCGAGTATTGTAGACGAAGTGGGTACTTCAATCACAGTGTTCCGTTATACGGACTCCGGACAGTGGGAGAACATCGGCGGAGAGGTTGACACGAAGAAACACACCATTACAGTACCATTTGATCAATTTGGTTACTACACGGTAATGAAACTGCGCCGTGGGTATACAGATATCACTAATCATCCTTGGGCAAGAAATATTCTTAATGGTCTATACTCCAAAGGAATCATGGAGAATCTGCGTTTTGACCAATTTGGAGCGGATGATACAACAACACGCGGTGAATTCGCTACTCTGCTGGTCAAGGGACTGAATATTCCGTTGAACTACAATAACAGCCAGCAAACTTTCTTTGATATTGTACCGGAGGCAGTTTCCACCACATGGGATTTCAAGCATATTGAGACAGCCGCGAGAGCAGGGATCATTACGGGACTAAGTGATGGATTCTTCGGTCCAGACCAGCCGCTGACAAGAGAGCAGGGGGCGGTAATGATCGCAAGAGCGCTGAAGCTCAAAATGTCTTTGAACGATGCCAAGCTTCTGACCAGTCTTAGCAAGTCATTTGTTGATTCAGGCACCATGGACTTCTATTCGAGACCGGCCATAGAGGCAGTATCCAAAGCGAAGATTATGGAAGGCAGCGCGGTAACAATTTCTGGCCAAACCAAGCCTGTATATAATTTCAATCCAAAGGGCAAGCTGACTAGAGCGGAAGCGGGTAAAATTGCCGTGGCTCTATTACAGAAGAGCACGAGTATCTTCCCGAAAAACTTCAACTAATGCTGCAATAGTACAGCAGGTCCGCGAAAACTGTTCGCGGACCTGTTCTTTTGTAATAAAATTACATACCGCTGACATTAACTTTGTATTCTGCATCGTTTTAAGTTACAATAACTTAGAAAATATTATTTTCTGAAAGGTGAAAGCCATCGATGAAGCCGATTTTATCAAAAGCACAGTTGGATTACATGAAAGCCAAAAATTCGTTTGAGAATAGAGCAAAGGTTTTGGAAAAGGAAATTGCCGCAAAGCGGGCACTGCAGGAAATTACGCAAGAGCTTATGGAAGAGCTGGTGCAGGCTACGGGGTTCCATGACGCATATAATGATCTTGTGATTGCCGAGAATGCTTTAATTGAGTGGTCCCATACCACAATCAAGCACGAGAAGACCTACCGCGATAACCGCGAGGCAATAGATACCATGTATGAGAATGTAAATTCCAGCACTGAGAAACGTCAGGAATTGATCCAACTTTCAATGAAGATTCGCTAGTCCATAATAGCTATAGAGGAAAGCGCCGTTTCCGGCGCTTTTTGTTTTGCCCTTAGAAGCGGCGATATGGGCTGTAGACAACGAATGATTTTTATTTGCTAACAAATATTGCTTAATGACGTCTTTAAAGTCTCTATGCTATACTGATTTCCGTAGCCGCCCAACATTAACAATAGTTAGTAGAACATACATATGTATCTTCTATTGGAACAAGCTCAGGGCAAAATTTGAAATTATTTTTTGAATAAAGCGCAACTTTCTCAAAACTTTTGCGTTTAAGGTGTAGAGTCACTTACACAAGGCACATGTTGAACGGCTTTAGCGGCTAAAGAACATTGCCGAATGGAAAAATTAGCTTTACGTGACTTGAGGCACATTGTATAATACTTAGGTAGAATTAGGAATCTACTATTGTTGTGCCTAGAATTCATTTACAAGTTTCTGTGATACCCGTCACAGACATTATTTATACTTAATATGCTCAACTCGGGAAAGGGGGTGCATCGGCTAATGAGTGACATGAGCTACCCAACTAAAGAAAATTCTCAGTTCATGAATGTCCAAGGAGGAGAAAAAAAGGTTATGAAGAAAATTTTATCCGTAGCATTATCTACAGCAATGGCATTCTCGATGTTTGCCTCTGTAGCGTTTGGTGAAACTGCAACAACTCCACAAGCAAAATTTGATGCTTTGGCAGCTAAAGGTATCCTTAACGGATACGAAGACGGTCAAGCTCATCTTGAAAGAGACCTGAATCGTGCTGAATTCGCTAAGATCATCACTAAATTGTTCAATCTTACTGAAGTAACCGGTAAACTGTCTTACAAAGACAAAGGTTACACAGCTAGCCTCTGGGCAGTTCCTTACATTGAAGCTGCTACTACAGCAGGCTTTATGAAGGGTAAAGATACTGTAAAAGGTATCTTCGACTACAGCGGTAAAGTAACAGTTGAAGAAGTAGCGACTGTATTGTCTCGCGCTTTGAAACTTGAGCAACCAACTACAACTGATAACTCTGCATCTGCATGGGCTAAGGGTTATGCTCAATCAGTTCTCAACGCAGGCCTTGTTCCTCAAGGTACTAACTTCAAGGCTAACGCTACCCGCTCTTTGGTAGTAGAAGCAGCTTATGCAGTTAGCAACTTGACTAGTGCTCCAGCTATCAAAACTGTAGAAGTTTTGGATGCTACAACTTTGAGCGTAACATTTGTTGACGGCAAAACTGCTGAAATCAAATTGACTACTGCTCTTGTAGCTGACAAAGCAACTGAAGTAAGCTTCACTTACAACGGTTACTCCTACAAATACACAGTTACATTGACTGCTCCGCAAGTTAAATCCGTAACTGTTCTGAATGCTAAGCAACTTCAAGTAGTATTCAACAGAACTGTGGATCAAACTTCTGCAGAAACAGTAGCTAATTATACTTACCAAACCAATGGAATGGCTTCCGCGGTTGCAATTCCTGCTAAAGGTTCTAAAGGTAATGCAACTGATGGAACTGTGATTGAATTGGGATCTGACAAGAGAACAGTAACAATCACAACACAAGCTAATTTGAATGCAAGCCTCGGTGGTGTTACTGCCGGAACTCCTTTCAAATTTAATGTGAAGAATGTTAAAGATACTAGTGCTGCAACAGTTGCTGATTTCAATACAACTTTGAGTGTAACTGATTCTGTAGCTCCAGTTCTTAGCGCTGCTAGTGCAACTGCTAAAACTACTACAAATGTTGTTACATTGACATTCTCTGAACCAGTAGATCCTACAGGCGCTATCGTTTATGTTGGTGGAGTTGCTGCAACTTCAGTTGTTGGTTCCACACCTACAACAATTAAAGTAACAACTAGCCAAACTTTGACTGCTGGAACATCTTACGATATCAGCGCACTGAACTTCAAAGATTATGCTGGTAACTTCTTGAATCCTAACCCAACGGCTTTGTCTGTTACTGTATCTTCTGACATTGTAGCACCAGTTGTTCAAAGTGTAACGGCAGCTCGTGATAACAAATTGGTAATTAATTTTGATAAGTCTATTGATTCAGCTAGTGTGCAAACTGCTGGAGCAGTAAAAGTGCTTGATGGAAATGGTACTGCCATTTCACTTGATCTTTCCAAGATCACTGTTGATGGCAAAACATTGAATGTGGGTCTTCCTACACTGCCATTTAACACTTCTGGTACTTTCACTGGAACAGTAATTTTGACTGATGCAATTACTGATACTTTGGGCAATGCTAAAGCGACTTCGAGCCATGCGATTTCTGTGACTAAAGACATTGTTGCTCCAGTAGTTCAGTCAGCTTCTTACACTACTAGCAAAGTTTCCAATGGCGAAATTGTAGTGAAATTCAGCGAAGATGTTGCTGCGATCGGTGCGACTACTGCATTCACGTTAATTAACTCGAATGGTGTTGTCGTAGCTTCCCCAGCTCTTACTGGCCTGTCTTCCGATGCTGATGATGCTACACAAATTCGTGTCACTACAGGAACTTCTTTGTCCGCAGGTACTTACACTCTGCGTGTAAATAGTGGAGTTGCTAAAGATCTGTCCAGCCAATCCAACACTAACGGTGCTGCTGTCCTCACATTTACAGTAGGGGCATCTTCGGATTCCGATAAGCCAGTTGTATTGACAACAACTGCTGCAGCTAAAGCAGCTACAACTTCCAAATCTGGTTCGTCAATTGCAATCACGCTTACTGACAACATTGGTTTGGATCTTGCTTCTGTACAAAGCGTAAGTAACTACCTGTTGAATGGTAAAGCTCTTCCAGTAGGTGCTTATGTTACTGTAAACGTAACTGCTGGTACTGAAAGTTCTGCAACAGGTGTGACTGCAACAATTAATCTGCCTGCCGGATCTGTTGCTGAAACAGCTAACTACACACTTAATGTTACCAATGTTAAAGATAAAGCTGGCAATATCGCTAACGCTGTTGCTATCACTGGTCTTGCCTTGGTTGATGATGTGGCTCCAACATTGAAAACTGCAACGATCTCCAGCAATGGACTTATCGTTCTTGGATTCACTGAATCTGTATCTGGAGTTACGGCTGCAACTTATGAGGACTTCGAATTCTTGATCAATAATATTCCTGTGACTGGTGCGCAACTGAAAAACATTGCTACCTTCGTTCCAGGTACTGGTACAGATGCTGGTAAATATGTTGTGACTCTGAAACAGACAGTAGTAGACGGACGTCTGTTCTTGGATCTTGATAACAACGGTACTTATTCTGCTGGTGATATCTCTATCCAAACAGGATCCACTGCTACTAGCGGTACTGCATTTGATGTAAACAAGGTAACAAGCTTGACTGTTAAGATTACTGCCACTGCTTCTCATGTAACTGACTTGAGCACATTGGCTAACCCAATCACTACTGGCACAAGCATCTCAGTGAAATAATACCTTTCACTTAAGCTTCAAATTAAGGCAGAGAGCAGTAATGCTCTCTGCCTTTTTCTTTATCACCATTGCGATCATGAGTTGAAAGGAATGAGCCACAAGCCAATGAACAAACTCACTAAAATATCTGCAGTGACCGCAGTTATTGGTATTGCCCTTGTTGCAGGATCAATATTTAATCCTTTTGCCGAAGGGGCTAGTGTCGGATCGCAGCCAGGGACGGCAGATGATCCGGTGGTTACCAAGAGCTATGTTGATCAACAAATCCAGAAAGCCATTCAAGGCGGCAGTATTGCAACTCAAGTGCCTACTGCTACGGCTACTCCGGCAGCAACTACTGCACCAACGGCAACACCAGCTCAAAATGCGGGTAACGAGGCCAAAATTGTTGACGTAAAACCTGGACAAATTTTGATTGCCGGGGCAGGTGCGGAATTTATCGTTCGCGCAGGTAAAGCCGTTATTTATTCGAATGATACTAACGGTGTAGCAGATTTAACGGATGGTACTGACCTTGCTAACGGAGTGTCTGCTCCTTCCAATCATTTGTTGTCCTTTCCCCGTGAAGGTCGGGGTATAGCTGTTCAAGATGGACAAACATTAGGTTTGGTTGTAATGGTCCGTGGAACATATACCTTGAAATAAACAATATTCAGGTTAATCCTTATGGTATTTAAAAATTTTATTTCCTATAAAATAGAATGTCCTTTTATTAGGTGCAGTATACTTCGGCACTCATTTCCACAGTTGACAAAGATTAAAGTGATTGAGACTGGCGGATTTCGCGTACAATACTTCCTGTAATCTTAAAAAATTTTCAGGAGGTGGCGTTATCATGACACGTACAAACCGTACAGTGGTACCGGAAAGCCGGGCAATGCTGAAACAAATGCAGTATGAAATCGCTTCTGAATTTGGTTTATATGGCGCTTCATATGGTGGTGGGGCAGATACAGAATTTGCATCGGAGCTTGGAACAGTTAGTGGCGGGATGGGCAGCAGATTATATTTAGGACACCTCACTTCCCGCGATAATGGATCTGTAGGTGGGGAAATAACCAAGAGACTTGTGAAGCAGGCTGAGCAGTCTCTTTTTCAATAATTTCGAAGCGTGAAGAGACTGGCTCCAATTGACAGCATCCGGCAAATAAGTTAATATGACTTTTGAGGAAAGCCATCAACCTTTTCCGTTTGGGAAAGGTTCGTTTTTTGAACTTATCCGATTTTATTTCTATGGCCTGTTATTTATTAAGGAGCCCCCTTATGCAGTGTCAGACTAACAATATGGGAGGTTGTTGTAGTGTCTATTAAAGGACGTCATTTGTTTACTTCCGAGTCCGTAACAGAGGGGCATCCCGATAAAATCTGCGATCAGATTTCTGATGCGGTGCTGGATGCTTTTTTGGCTAATGATCCTAATGCCCGTGTGGCCTGCGAAGTAGCTGTTGCAACTGGCCTAGTACTGGTGATTGGAGAAATTAGCACCAAATCTGAATATGTGGATATCCCGGCGATTGTACGCAATACGATCAAGGAAATTGGCTATACACGCGCAAAATTTGGTTTTGATTATAATACATGTGCAGTTTTAAGCTCGCTTAATGAGCAGTCGGCTGACATTGCCCAAGGGGTAAATGCTGCGCTGGAGAACCGTGATCCTGCACAGGTTGCTGAAGAAACTGCCAATATTGGTGCCGGCGACCAAGGTCTGATGTTCGGTTTTGCTACCAATGAAACTCCTGAATTAATGCCGCTGCCGATCGCTTTATCTCACCGTATCGCCAGACGTTTGTCCGAGGTTCGCAAGGATGGAACGTTGGAATATTTGCGTCCTGATGGTAAGACACAGGTTACGATTGAGTACGATGGTGAGAAGCCGGTGCGTGTAGATACAATCGTTGTATCGACCCAGCATGCCGAAGAAATTTCGCTTGAGCAAATACAGGCTGACATCAAAGAGAATGTGATTCTGCCAGTGGTTCCTGCTGAGCTGCTTGATGAGAATACTAAATATTTCATTAACCCGACAGGACGTTTTGTTATTGGTGGTCCGCAAGGTGACGCCGGTCTGACTGGACGTAAGATTATTGTCGATACGTACGGCGGATATGCCCGTCATGGTGGCGGTGCCTTCTCGGGCAAAGATCCGACCAAAGTCGACCGGTCCGCAGCTTATGCCGCGCGTTATGTAGCCAAGAATCTGGTAGCTGCGGGTCTTGCTGATAAATGTGAAATTCAACTGGCTTATGCAATTGGTGTAGCTAATCCTGTCTCGATTAATGTGGATACATACGGAACAGGCAAAATCAGTGAAGAAAAATTGGCCGAGCTGATCAGCCGCAACTTTGATCTTCGTCCAGCCGGAATCATCTCCATGCTGGATCTGCGTAAGCCTATTTATAGACAAACTGCAGCATATGGTCACTTTGGACGCACCGATGTCGACCTTCCATGGGAACGTGTAGACAAAGCCGAGTTGCTGAGAGCACAAGCGGAACTATAGGGTTGTCTGTGTTTTCAATTTTCCGCCGCTAAAATATTATATAAATGCCTGCAGGACGGCCCTCCGATTGTTGAGGCTGCTTCTGCGGGCTTTTTGGTGTGTCTATAAATGGACTGGACTGAAGAGTTCCTGGCTGTATCTCAATCTAGAAGTCTTCTAAACTTTGGAAGCTCTTTTGCCGAAATATAAGAATATATGTAAAAACGAAGTTATGGCTTGAGAGGAGTCTATCACCGCATGAAAAGAAAAATCACCATATTGGCGGCACTCATTCTGGCAGGAGATTTAGTCTTGGGGACTGTGTCTTCATCAATTGGAATCGGAACACCGGCAGTTTTTGCCGCGAGTGAATTTGGCATAACCGCAACTTCACCGGCTGCGGGAGAGACGAATATAAATATTGCTTCCTCAATCAAACTAAGCTTTGACCGTGTGGTGAACCCGCAGAGTGGAGATATCACTATTACCCCATCAGGTTCGGGTACGCCGTTTGCTACAATCTCTGTTGGCAGTGCCGGACTGTTTGGCAGCGCCAAGGACTATGAAATCAAGTGGGGAGCAGGTAAGCAGCTAGAGCCCAATAAGAGTTACACGGTATCCATTCCCAAGGGAGTGTTCAAGGATGGTGCAGGGGCAGAATCTGCGGCGACTTCCTGGACCTTTATCACGGCGCCGGTAAACAACCCATCTCTTGTTGCCAGTGACTACTCACCAGCGAATATTTCGCGGGTAGATGCGGGGGCATTGACGCAGCTCAGTTTTAAAGTAAACAAGAGGCTCCAGCGGGGCGGCGGTTCTGTTAAGCTGATCTCTTCAGCGAATAATTCCCTGATTCAGGAGTTTAAGATCAAAGACGGCGAACCCTGGGTGGATGTCCAGACTGACGAGGTTTCTACCACAGTAAGACTAACACTGGCGAGTAAGCTTGCCGTTGGAAGCTCCTATTATGTATTAGTTGACAATTATGCGTTAAAAGATGATGAGAATAAGACCTTTTCCGGGATCTCCAGCGGCAGTGTATGGAGTTTTTCGACTAAGGCTGCTGGAGTGAATGTGTCGGTTGCACCAGCCGGTGGCTCTACAGGAGTGTCTGCTACTGGTGATCTTAAGCTTGCTTTTGACCGTCCGATGATGCCTGCATCCGGAGTGATCTCACTGACACCTTTGCTATCGCCAGGCAGTACAAGATATTTCAACGTCAATTCTTCGGCAGTTACAGGCGGGGGAACCGGTACTATAACGCTGGGTGCTGCATCAACTGCGAATCCGCTGCAAGAAAACACTTTTTATACGGTAACCATCCCACAAGGGGCTTTTTATGATCAGGATGGTAATTTATTTCCCGCGTCGGGGACGTATACTTGGAGCTTTACGACGGCTAAATTAACAACCTTTGGCATCCAAGCGCTCAGTCCGGCGGACCGCAGTGAGGCTGTAAGTCTCAGTCCGAATATCAAAATCACGTTCAATCGTGATGTCGTTTTGAACAATACGGTTGCAAATCCTGTAGTTCTTTATAAAGGGGATGGAACTAAGCTAGCCTCCACTTTAACGGCAGGGGCTACGGCGACTGAATATATTATTACCCCTGCTGCGGCGTTCGATAATAATATGACTTATTATATCGACATCGCAAACGGTGCCTTTGTGGATGCCAAGAATAATCAGGAGGTCTTTGGCGGGATTAGCGGCAAGAACAACTGGAGCTTTAAGACGGCTGCATTGGATAAGACAGCCCCTGTATTGTCTGCAGCACAGATGGATAATAACCGCACCATTCGTTTGAGATATGATGAAGCCTTAAGTGCCGGTGCCGCGCTGCTCCCCTCGAGCTTCACTGTGACGGTTAATGATGAGAAACGTGCGATTGACAGTATCTACGTTCAGGGAGACAGTGTTTTTGTTACGCTTGGTACAGGTGTGGCTGTGGGACAGATTGTTAAAATCAGCTATACGGGCGGTTTGCGGAACATTCAGGATTTGAGCGGGAACAATGCGGCTGCCTTCTCACTGCGTCAAGTCACAAATGGTGTTCAATCTGTATTGTCTGTGCCCAAAGACGGAGTGCTGTCTTCCAAAACAGTAGTTTTGAATTTTAACGATGTTCTAAAGGCGGTCTCGCCTAATGCTTACAGCCAGTTTAATGTATATGCGGACGGCTATTCGCTTGGGGTTAACTCTATCAGCTCCAGCGGTGGCACTGTAACCCTTGGTTTGAACAATGAAGCAACAAGTGCACAAACGGTTCGCGTATCCTATTCCGCAGGCTCTTATCCGCTTCAGGATGTGAATGGCTTGAATATAGGGAATTTCAGTGATTTTTATATCCGCAACGCGGCGGATACAACTCCACCTCTGTTTCAAAGTGCTACCGGCTCAGGCAAAAATATAGTACTGACCTATAATGAGGGGCTGTCTTCAACGAATCTGCCGATGAACAGCCAGTTTTCTGTACTGGTGGGCAGTACGCCAAATTATGTAACGTCTGTTTCGGTAAGCGGCAATCAGGTGACCTTGACGCTTCAAAGCAATCTGGTTGCTAACCAGGCGACTACCATCTCCTACGTGCCGGGGACAGCGGGAATTAGCGACCTTAACGGTAACCGTGCAGCCTACATTAACTTGCAGCCATTGGGGGTTTCAGCGAGCAGTGGTACATCCGTACCAGATATCAGTTCTGCGACAGTAAATGGGGACGAGCTCACTGTAACCTTTAGCAAAACTATGCAGGCGTCCAACACAACGAATGCCAGCCTGTTTGGAGTCAGAGCGGACAGCAGCAGTATTGGAGTACAGTCCTATTATCTCTCCGGCAATACCCTTAAATTAACACTATCCAGCATGATAAAACCGGGTCAAACGGTCGATTTATCCTACATGTCCGGTTCGGCTGCAATTAAGGATCTGAGCGGCAATACGCTTGCTTCATTTAGCGGGCTTTCTGTGCAGAATCTGACAGGAATAAGCTCAGCGACAGCAGCAGGACGTCCGTCTTACCTGGGCACACTGGCAGCCAGTGAGTTTGGAAAAGAATACGCGCTGCTCAAAAGCGACTCGGCGACACCGGCAGATGACCGCTCGATATACAGCCAGTCAGTAAAAAGATACAGCCTGACCGCCGACCGTCTGACCGCAAGTTATGATTATTTAATCAAGCTCGGAACTCCGTCTTTAGCGTTTGAAGTACCTTCAACAGAATCAGCAGCTTATGTGACGTTGCCGCTGAAGCCACTGCTGGATGCAGTGAATCGTGATAAAAAAGCTGAAATCTTAATACGCTATGGAGATAACTTATACAAGCTCGCGCTGAATGATGTGGATATGACCGGTCTTGCCGCCACCTTAATTGCGGACAGCCAGAATATCTCGCTTGTTCTGCGGCTCGATAAGGTGCCAGCCGGTACGTTCACACCCTTTGAACAGAAGCTTCAGACTCAGGGACTGCGGACGATAACCGGACTTGTGGATATCCGTCTGTCCGCTGCGGTAAGCAGCAATTACACCAATGCCAAGGCACTGAGTGTACCCGCTGAGTACACCGTGCGTACAACGTCTACTCTGAACAGTGATCAGACATCAGCCGCCAGACTGGATCTTGCTTATTATGATGCGGCCTATCTTCCTACCAAGCTCAGCTCGTCAGGAAGCTATACTGTAATCCGTGCTAATATGGTCGGCAACCAGGTTGTGGGAACGTTCCTCTCCACGCGGAGCTTTACCGACATGACCAATCACTGGAGTAAAACCATCGTGTCTCAGCTAGCTGCCAAAAATATCATCGACAGCAGCTATGGCAGCACCTTCAACCCTGAACAGAAAATTACCCGCTCCGAATTTGCTGTTATGCTTAGCCGTGGTCTGGGTCTGCTGGGAAATCGTGAGACAGCGCAGAGCTTCAGGGATGTGCAGACCTCCACACAGATTGGTGATTATATAGGTGCAGCGGCCAAAGCGGGGATAATTACCGGAAATACAGATGCAACATTCCGCCCCAATGATAATATTACTCGTGAGCAACTGGCGATTATGATTATCCGGGCTATGGAGTATAGCGGCAATCCGGTAACTTTGAATGGCACCCCAACATCCATACTAGCTGCCTTCAAGGACCGTGCCAGAATTCAAAGCCAAGCCGCTGAATTTGTAGCCAAAGCGGTGCAGCAAAAAATTATCCTGGGCATGACCACTACTAAATTTGACCCGCAGGGTAATGCTACACGAGCTCAAGCTGCAGTGATGCTACAGCGGATGCTTACGACTGCAGGATATTTGTAGATCAAAATATTTGCCTGGAGGTCCCGCTATTGCGGGGCCTTTTTTTATAGTCAAAACCCCACTTTGTGGGGTTAATTTGCGTTCTCCAGACGATTCCAGCAGGGGCCCTTTTTGGCTTTAATCTAGTAATATTCGCAACTTTTCGTGTGAAATTCAGTCTATTAATGGTATAGCGGGAAACTAGGAACATGTTCCCAGACTTTGAGAGATTCTTGTATTAAAAAAGAGATGGGAGAGTTACGCCGAAATGAATGAAGTTTTTATGGAGAAGAAACGCGTAAAGCAATCGCGGGGACCACAGAAGCTGCATGCAAAAAAATGGATCGCTGCCTCACTGGCAGGAGTGCTGTGGATTATGCCGGTCATCGGCAGTGAAGGCATCCCGCAAATTAGTCCCGGGCGTGCACCTGTGGCTCACGCAGCGGCCTCTTTTTCTGTGACTAAGCTGGGTGAAGAGGTAATCACTTCCGGTGCTATGATGATGAAATATAAATTCACAACGGCCCGTTCCGGCAAAACAGCAACCGGGCTGGCGGATGTAATTCGGGTAGATCTCAACAACCCTTATGTATCCCTTGATGTAATGACCGGTAAGGACGGGAAATTAACGACGCGGCAAAGCACAGGCGGCATGGCCAAAGAGACAGGAGCCGTTGCTGCTGTGAACGGTGACTATTTCAATACAGGGGGCGAAGGCGCACCTATCGGCGGTCAGGTCTCCGGTGGTGTTGTTGTATCAACACCCTCGCAGCTTGATGGGATGTACGCTTTTGCCGTGACCAAAGACCGGAAGCCAGTGATTGACGAGTATTCATTCGAAGGTCTGGTAACCGCAGAGGACGGATCACAGTTTCCGTTATCCGGTATCAACAAGGGAGCGTACAGTCCAGAGGGCGGCAGTTCCATCTATAGCCACGCCAATGCCGCATACATATATACGGATGCTTGGACCGCGCTGGATCGCCCGAAGAACAGCTCTACCACTCCTACGGAGGTATTGGTGGAGAATGACGTGATTACCCAGATCTCTGCGGATAAGGCTTTACCTATATCTGTGCCAAAAGGAGCCTATATTTTGCGGACACACGGGCTTGGGGCCGCGTTCGTGAAGAATCATCTCGTTGTTGGGCAGAAGCTGAGCAGTGTCTACACCCTGCGCTCCAAAACTACACAGCAGGAGCTTGACCCGGCATCCGTGCAGATGATGATCGGGGGACACACTATTCTGGTGAACAACGGTAAGGCGGCTACGTTCTCCCGCTCCACATCCAGCATCGGGGGATACCGCGCTCGCACGGCTCTGGGCTATTCGCAGGATGGCCGATATGTGTACGTGATAGCGGTGGAAGATAATGCGAACAGTGCCGGCATGTCGCTGACTGAGCTGCAATCCTTCATGACAGGCATCGGAGTCTGGAAGGGAATGAATCTGGACGGAGGCGGCTCTACAACCATGGTGGACCGGCCGCTTGCTGAAACCTCGACTACGCTGACCTTCAATACTGAGTATGGCACGGAACAGCGCAGCATCGTCAACGGACTGGGGGTCTATACCTCGGCTCCGCAAGGGGAAGTGAAAGGGATCAAGATTAGCGGCAGCTCTGTGCTGCTGATCGGACAAAAGGCAAGCTATTCATTAAAAGGCTATGATACTTACTATAATCCAATTGACGTGGCAGCCTCCAGTCCAGTCTGGTCCTCAAGCGGCGGCAGTGTGACGGTAAACGGTGGAGAAGCTACCGGAGTTAAGCCGGGAACTGTGAATTTGACGGCCACTAGCGGTGCTGCCAGCGCTTCTACTAAGATAACCGTCCTTGGCGGAGAGGATATCTCTAGCCTCACTGTCGGCACAGCGACGGCTCCGCTTGCGGCCGGTACCTCCGTATCCGTCCCGGTAACCGCTGTAGCCAGCAGCGGAGCGACGCTTGCGGTCCCGGCATCAGCGCTGAAGTGGGAATTCATAGGCTTTAAGGGCAGCGTGCAGGATGGCAAGCTGACGGTTAATTCGGTAGATTCGGGCGTGACTACAGGATATGCTATCGCCCGCTATGACGGCTTCAGCACGGCGGTTGTGTTGTCCACAGCGGCAGCTACGGCGTGGGAGGATTTTGAGAATGTGAGTTACCCGATTGCGTTCACGTCCAATGTGAGCGGTGTCGTGGGAACTGCAGCTATCCAAGCAGGCAGTGCTGAGCGCGCAGGCTCCAAGGTTCTGTCCCTCAGCTATGATATGACTGCAGGCAGTGGTAAAATGTACGCTTATGCCCAATTCAACGGGACAAGCGGCAAGACTATTCCAGCCGCAGCAACCTCCATGTCGCTGGACGTTATGGGAGATATGAGTCTAAACTGGCTGCGCGCTGAAGTCGTAGACGGAAGCGGCAAGACATCCTATATAGATCTGGCCAAGGTGATTGACTGGAATGGCTGGAAGAGCCTCAATATTGATCTCTCAGGCTCCGGTATTAAATTCCCGGCAACCCTAAAGCGGCTATACGTGGTGAATGTGGAGGAAGGCCAGGATGAGCGGGCGAAGACAGGAACGGTTGCTTTTGACAACTTGTCGTTTGTAATGCCGTCGCTGTCCAGCGAAGTCGGACTTCTGAAGGGCACAGCCGCAATGAGCATCGGCTCCAAGTCAATGACAGTGAACGGCACCAAACGGGCGATAGATGTTTCGCCAATTGTCAAAGATGGAAGCACTTATGTGCCGATTAAATATGTATTGGATGCTTTTGGCGGCAATGCGGCATGGAATCCGAGCACTAAAAAAATAATGGTGCTTCGCGGAGCCAAGGTCCTGGATCTGACTGTGAATAAAGAGGAGTTTGTGCTGAACGGAAAACGCCAGGGTGCCGAAGTTGCGCCTGTAATCTTGCAGGGCAGGACTTTAGTACCTCTTAGACTGGTATCGGAGCAGCTTGGATTGACTGTAAAATGGGAACAGAAAACGAAGACCGTAACTATCGAATCGTGATATGGTAATATTAATGGAAAGCCATTAATACGATCCGATAGAAATGGGGCAAGCATCCGTGGAATTTCAAGCCGATGCGATAGATCGCGTCATTAAGAATACCATCGACGTGATGGAGAGCAGCAAGTATCAAATATTTGAAATATTGCAGGTTGCACGGGATGAGCTTGTTGCGCTCAACAAGGAACTGCAGCGGGTTATGGATGAAACGGATGAAACATTGAAAAAGGTAGACAAGCTTGAGCTGCAGTATCACCGCTCCCGTATCCGGCTGACTGAGGTCAGCCGGGATTTTGTCCGCTATTCCGAGAGGGATATCCGGGTCGCTTATGAGAAAGCAACGGAGCTTCAGCTTGAACTCATGATGACGAGAGAGCGGGAGGTCTACCTTCGGAGCAGACGGGACGAGCTGCAATTGCGGGTCCGCAGCGTAGAAAATTCAGTAGAGCGCGCAGAGGCAATTGGCTCTCAGATGAGTGTGGTCCTGGAATATTTATCTGGAGAACTAGGACAAGTGACGAGAATTGTCGAATCCGCGAAAAACAGACAGATGATCGGCCTCAAGATTATCCTGGCTCAGGAAGAGGAACGGAAAAGAATTGCCCGGGAAATTCATGACGGTCCCGCTCAAATGCTGGCGAATCTAGTCCTTAGGACGGAAATTGTTGAAAGAATGCTGGTGAAGCAGGAATTTGGGCTGGTGCAGGACGAAGTATTAGACTTGAAAGGTCAGGTGCGGTACAGCCTGGAAGAAATGCGCAAGGTAATTTTTAATCTGCGTCCGATGGCGCTCGACGATTTGGGACTGATTCCGACACTGAGGAAATATGTACATGATTACGAGGAGAAGACGAAGATCCGCACCTCTTTTGAAACAAGGGGGAAGGAGCACCGGCTGTCCTCAGCTATGGAGGCGGCGGTATACCGTCTGGTGCAGGAAGCTTTGTCCAATGCGGCAAAGCATGCATTTCCCAGCTACGTTTTGGTGGAAATTACCTATCAGGCGCAATTGATCAAGATTGTCATCAAGGATAACGGGTTAGGTTTTAATGTGAAGAAGGTAAGCGAGCAAGCCAATCGGGAGAGCTTTGGGCTGGTGGGCATGCGGGAACGCGTGGAGCTGCTCGAAGGAAGAATGGAAATACTGTCAGCCGAGAATCAGGGCACAACAATCGTAGTTCACATTCCGACGAATGTAGAGAAGGGAAGGGAGTAATGTGATGGAGAACCAGATCTCTGGCAAGTCGCCCATAAAAGTTCTTTTGGCCGATGATCATCAGTTGTTTCGTGAAGGACTTAAGCGGATTTTGAATATGGAGGAAGATATCGAGGTCATTGGCGAATGCGGTGACGGAATCCAGGTGCTTGAATTTTGCAATGAAAACAAACCGGATATCGTGCTGATGGATATCAATATGCCGGTGGAGAATGGTGTCGAAGCCACGCAAAAGCTGCGGGAAATGTTCCCCGATGTCAAAGTGATTATTTTGTCGATTCATGACGATGAGAGTTATGTATTCGAAACGCTGCGTAAGGGTGCGAATGGATACTTGCTGAAGGACATGGAGGCCGAATCGCTTATTAATGCAATCCGTTCCGTCTGTGAAGGCCATGCGTTCATTCATCCAAAGGTAACAGGTAAGCTGATCAATCAACTGCGGCGCATGACTTATCTCAATGAGACGGGCGCTATTGCTGAGACTGCAGTCAAGGAAGCTGGCGTCAAATTTGTCGCAGGCGACAATAATCCGCTGACCCGCCGTGAAGCAGAGGTTCTGCGGCTGATGGCTGAAGGCAAGAGCAATAAGATGATTGGCGAATATCTGTTCATCAGTGAAAAGACGGTCAAGAACCATGTTAGCAGCATCCTGCAAAAAATGGAGGTTGACGACCGTACGCAGGCTGTAATTAATTCGATAAAATATGGCTGGGTAACATTATAGACACAGGGCTTATGTTTTAAAACATTACATATAATGCTTGCAGCCGCGCTGCTGCAGTTAAAGTATTGTTTCAGTCTTCGGTTATAGGGAACCCACAATATTCGTGGGAAAGTGCAGCGAGGCTGCATTAAGCGGGGATGGTTGGCCGTAAGGCGGTCTTGGGCAGTCACCGACCTTTGATCACCGGCATATAGTGTCGGTATAAGAGGAGGTGTATCTCTATGGTAGCCCAGTTAATCTGGATTGCGGTCATCTATGCTTTTGCGGTGTTGCTGGTTCATGTTCTGCATAACCGGGAGCAGTCCCCGCAGCACATTCGGTCGGGGAAGCGGCTTCATTATATTCTCATTACCCGAAATCATGAATATGTGGTGGAATGGTATATCAGAGCGCTGACTTTTTATGCTTTGCTGAAAGGGAAGCTGCTGCAAGTAACCTTAATCGACGATGATTCGAGTGATGGAACATTGGCGGTAGCCTCTAGGCTGGCCCGCAGCGGTTCAGGACTGGAATTTGCTCCGGCCATACGCACCTTACAGGCGGGGAGTGAACCGCAGATGGGAATTGTGTTGGATTTGCGCGAGCCCGGGCAACCGGTTCCGCTGCCTTTTCTGCAGATGCGGGGAGCAGGGGATGCCAAGCAAAGCGAGGCGAACAATCATAAAAAACGCAAGTGATGCAAGAAGCGGGTGAAGCACACTCTCGAAAATTCGGGGAGTGTGCTTTTTTGCGTTGCTACATAACCTTTTGGGGGCGGAATGAATGAAAGCTGCTGTGTATGCTGTGGACTGTGATGGACGCTGGAAGGTATGGATTACGCTGGATATGCGTGTGGATAGCCTATGGTGGAGCGGTACTGGACAAGAGCACGAAGGCTGGAACAGCGGGGCGGCAGACAAGCTGGTGCTGTTATCTCCATCCCTCCCTCTTGGCTGGGCGGTAAAGCTGCGTGAGAGCTTCCAGTCAATTCAGACGATGCAGGAGTGGAAGGAAGAGGACTGGGCACAGTATATCGCAGAGGTGTTGAGTATTGAGCTTCGGGAAGAGCGGGAGAAGGGAGGGCAGTGGGATAAAGGCTGGATTTATGAAGGGATATCTATCTGTCCGCCATTCAGGGAAGGGAGCTTTCAATTCAGCCAGAGCAGCCGTGGGGAGGCAAGGCCTGAATGGATTGCTGAAGATCGAGCTTCCGACTTGGTTAGAGGGCATTCAGAGCTGGAACATGGATGGAAGGAGAGCGAGGCTACAAAGCAAACCGTTTCTATGAAAGTGGAGAGTGCAAGAGAGCATACAAATTTGCATAGTAAGGCTATGGTACAAGCTGATTACGCGGAGGAAGGCATAGGGCAATTAACACTTGGAGCAGAAGCTGACCAGTTGGGCAAAGCGCTTGCGGGCCGCTCGCTGCTCCAGCCTGAAGCGGAAGCGCTTCTGGCGGAGGTGCTTCCGGAGCTGGCCGGGTATTGGCGGGCCGCAGCGCAGCTCGCGCATCTGCAGGGGCGGCTGAGGCTTGAGGCCGCCGTCAGGGCTCCTGCGCTGCGCCGCGCAGGACCCGGCTGGGCCGCGCGCCTCTTGCAGGCTGCGGCGCTTCGCCTGCCCCGGCGCGGCGCGGCCACCGCCCGCCGCGCGCAAATGCGCTGCCTGCGCTGCGGCAGCGCCGCCACCGGCCGCACGGCATGCGCCGCGTGCGGCCTTGCGGGCTGCGCCTATTGCGAGGCCTGCCTCGCACTCGGGCGCAGCCGGGCTTGCGCGCTGCTGCTGCGCAGCGCGGCGTCGCCGGCCGTGCAGTGCACGGCCGGCGCTTCCCCCACCGTGGCGGCACGCCGGTGGGGGCTGAGTGCGGCGCAGGCGGGGGCCGCCGGCGCTGCACTTGGGTTCCTGGCGGAGCCGCGGCAGCGCTCCGCCGCCAAAAGCCCAGAGCGGTTCCTGCTCTGGGCGGTTACGGGAGCGGGAAAGACAGAGATCACTTTCCCGCTCCTTGACGCAGTGCTCGCTGCCGGAGGCCGGGCGCTTGTCGCGACGCCGCGACGCGACGTCGTGCTGGAGCTGGCGCCGCGGCTCGCACGGGCCTTCCCGGCGGAGACCCTCGCCGTGCTGTACGGCGGCAGCGCAGACCGCTGGAGCGATGGCCGGATCACCCTGGCCACCACCCATCAGTTGCTGCGCTTTCACCAGAGCTTCGATCTGGTCATACTCGACGAGGTAGATGCATTTCCCTTTCATAACGATTCAATGCTGGCTTATGCCGCTGAGCATGCCTCCAAACCGAGAGGCTCGTTCATCTATCTGTCTGCGACACCTCCCAAAGAGCTGCAGCATCTGGCCCGTTCCGGCAAGCTGCCGCATGCCAGGGTACCAGTACGGTTCCATGGTCATCCGCTGCCGGTCCCCCGGCATTTGGAGATGGCCCCGGTACAGCAATGCCTGAAGCGCGGATTCCTTCCCCGAGCACTGCTGGAGGCACTTCGCAGGTCATTCACACGCCAGGCGCAAATTTTTCTGTTCGTATCGCGGATTGCCCACATTGAGGGAATACTGACCCTGCTCCGGCGAAACTTTCCCGGTACTGCTATTGAGGGCACCTCCTCCCAGGACCCGGCGAGAGCAGAGAAAGTTGCAGCCTTCCGCAGCCGCATAGTTTCTCTCCTCGTAACCACCACCATTCTCGAACGGGGCGTTACGGTTCCCCGCAGCGATGTATTTATTCTGGATGCGGACAGCGGCCTGTTCGACGAAGCGGCTTTGGTCCAGATGGCCGGGAGAGCCGGACGCTCCAAAGACGACCCGGCGGGAACAGTAGTTTTTGCATCGCCGCAGTGGACGAGATCACAGAGGGGAGCAATCTCGCAGATCCGCACCATGAATACTATTGCCCGCAGGCAAGGTTATTTGAGCATAAGTAAGCCTCACCGGAGAAAATGAAAAATATTAATTTGGCAAGGAGGGTTGTCCATGTTTGCCCTAAATACTTGGCTGCAAAAAGCCCAGACCCTGCTCTATCCTTCCTCTATCCCATGCCTTATTTGCGGAAAAAATAGCAGGCTTTCATCCGGACTGCCTGGAGTTTGTATGAACTGCGAAGCCAGCATCCCGTGGATTCGCAGTCCGCGCTGCTCCAAATGCGGCCGTCACGTCGGCTGTCCCGACTGCAGCCGAAGCAGTGAGCCTGGACCAATCGTGTGCAACCGCAGCTCAGTAGCTTATACAAGCGTGATGCGCGAAACTTTAGGCCAGTATAAATACCGTGGAAACGAAAGGCTCGCTCCGCTGCTAGGCCTGATGCTGGACAGAGCGTATGCCATACTCCAAAAGGAACGAGCAAAGGCAGGCCACAACGCCCATTCTTTGCAACTCCCTTCCTTCTTGTCCAGCCGTTCAGGCCAACGTGGTTCCTCCGTCAGCTTGTGGCAAGCTGATCTGCTGGTCCCGGTACCCGTGAGTGACTCCCGGCTTGCGGAGCGCGGCTTCAATCAGGCGGAGCGGCTTGCAGACGTTCTGTCGATGCGCAGGGGAATTCCGCAGCTTCCGCTGCTGATTCGCACTCACCATACTGGTAAGCAAAGCTTCAAAAGCCGGGCCGAACGGCTAAATGATATGAAGCACGCTTTTGCCGCCAATCCAGACCCTTCGGTAAGGAAGCTATTTGCGGAACGGCTGGATTCCATCGGACCGCAGATACCAGCTCGCCCGCTGCAAATCATCATTATTGATGACATTTATACCACGGGAAGTACAATCCGTGCCTGCGCAGAGTCGCTTAATCTGTTGACTGGCAGCTTTGGTTGCCTAGCAGAAATATATAGCCTGACCTGGGCCCGTTCGTAATGAGTTATGTTAAATCACTGTTAATACTATTTTTGTTATGAAAATATAATCAAAGGGATTTTATAGCCGATACTAATCATAGACGAAGTTCTTACAATCATGTAATCTAGGATCATAAGATGTCTATATGCTGCACACACTGTATGGAAGGGAGCCGCTGCTGAAAATGAACCTTGATAATTGTCCAAGATGCGGCCGGTTATATGTCAAGAATATTATGGACCTGTGCCAGCCCTGCATTAAGGAATTGGAACATCAATATGAAATATGTGTAAACTATTTACGTGAGAACAGAGGCACGAATATTCAGGAGTTGTCCGATGCGACGGAAATTTCGATTAAGGAAATTACTCGTTTTATTCGCGAAGGCCGGATCTCTATAGCAAATGCGCCTAATATGATGTACCCCTGCGAAGTATGTGGAACCTTGATCCGGGAAGGGCCTATGTGTGAAAGCTGCCGCAGCCGGCTGCGGAAGGATTTTTCAAACGCGGTCAAGGAAGTTGCAGCGGCGGACACTCCCAAAAAGCCGGGAGAAGGCGCCTATCGGGCCGTCGATAAGCTCCGCGAATAATTAAATCAGCAAAAAAACGTTTCCAGCTATAAAAAATGTTTCAAAACTGGCCGATAAACTTAGTAAAGATTATCGGCTTTTTTATATTAGAAGGAAGGTGAAGTAATGAAAATTAACGAGACCGGACGGATTAATCCCATTAATCCATATCAACGCAGTGCGGAATCGCAAAGACAGGAACAAATGAAGAAGAGTTCACGCAAGGATGAGGTTTCGATTTCGGATGAAGCCATTAAACTTCTGCAGGCTCAGAAGAGCGGACAGATTGATGCTGAACGTTCCAGCAAGATTGAGAGCTTGAAACAGCAGGTTTCCGCAGGTACTTACCAAGTTGACGCAGCCAAACTCGCAGACACACTCGCCCCTTACTTTAAGCAATCCTCCGAGAATTAGGTGAAGACACCCATGCCATTGACAACATTGATCGAATTGCTTGAGCGGCTGGACGAAGCGCATATTGAAATGCTGGATCTGGCCGCTTTTAAGAAACAGACCATTATAGATAACAAGGTAGATAATCTTATCGACATCATGAACCGGGAGTCCAAGCTTATGAAGCAGGTCGGTCAGCTTGAGGAGAAACGTGCCGAGGCTGCGTATGCTTTTCTGCAGGGGGTTGGAATACGCTCCAACTTGAATCTGACCCTCACAGAGCTGTCCCGTCTTGTATTTGACCCAGAAGACAAATCGCGGCTGGTGCACATTCAGCAGAAGCTTTCAGGCACGCTGCACCGCTTGAAAGAGGCCAATGAGCTGAACCAGAAGCTGATAGAGCAGTCGCTTACCTTTATAGATTATTCCCTGGATTTGCTCGTCGGAAGGCCGAACCAGGATATTACCTATCATCATCCGTCCGACAAGGGAAGCAGCGCCGCTCGGCCGGGTCTTTTTGACGCCCGCGGATAATCTTATCTTTCTCGCAGGCCGCTTTCCCGGAGCAATCACAAGGGAGGAACAAGTAGCATGACATCTACATTTCACTCAATAGAGACGGCAAGACGAAGCCTGTTTACACAGACTGCTGCACTCAACACAACCGGACACAATATCGCCAACGCCAATACAGAAGGCTATACCCGCCAGCGTGTCAACATGAAGGCTGCTTCGCCTATTGAGGCATATGGCTTCAGCAACTCTACAGCTCCAGGTCAGTTGGGGACCGGGGTGGAGTTCACCTCTATCGAACGGATTCGTGAGATGTTTCTGGATGATCAGTACCGTGGGGAGAGTTCTGCCAGCGGTAACTGGACCATCCAATCGGATACACTGGACAAGCTCGAAGCGATTGTAAATGAGCCGTCGGATACAGGGATTCGAACCGTACTTGATAACTTTTGGAAGTCCTGGTCAGACCTTAGTAAGAACCCGGATGACCCTACCGCCCGCAAAATTGTAGTGCAAACTACGAAGTCTCTTACGGATGCTATGAATTATATGAGCACTCAATTAAATAATTTGGATAAAGACCTCACAACTAACATAGATGTTAAAGGGACAGAGGCTCAGGGTTATCTGAAATCCATCGCCGATTTAAACTCATCCATCGCCAAGATCGAGGGAATGGGGGATCGTGCCAACGATTTACGGGATCAGCGTGACCTGATGACAGACAAACTGTCCAAGATTGCCAATATCACGGTGTTGGATACGGATGCGGGCTATAATATTTCCCTGGGGTCGCAGCAGCTTGTACAAGGGGCGGCTGTTACTGCAACGGTAGACAGTGCCTTTCTGAATACCGCTTATGCCTCTGGAGATCTGAAGGCGGGGGAAGCCTATGGAATGATCTTCTCCAGCAAAAACTATGTTGCTGATTACAAGAAGCAACTGGATACTATGGCTAATACGATTGCTACGGGTGAGGTTCAGGTTACGATTCCGGCAGGCTCTACTCTTCCCGCAGGCACTACAGTCCTCAAGGATTCGGAAATTATTAATACGGATGGTACGAAGACCCAGCTCCTTGCAGGTTCTGCCGTTCCCATCCCGCTGACGGGTGATCTTAAGACAACAGTAAAAGGTCTAAATGGTCTACATAAGTTAGGCTATGCATTGGACGGCAGTTCAGGTCGGGATTTCTTTACATCTTCCGTTGCAGGAGAAGCGATTACTGCCAGCAATATTAGAATTAACCCGTCGATCGCTGATGACCCTACTCTCTTTGCTACCGCTCTACGTGCAGAAACAGATAGTTCCGGTAAGGTCACTGTGATCAAGGGAAACAACACCTTGGCACTGATGTTCGGTAATTTAAAGGATAATAACACCTTCACTACACCGGATGGCTCCAAGACAGGCACTGTTGGGTCTTATCTCAGCTCCATGGTAGGCCAGCTTGGGATTCAATCCCAAGAAGCTACCCGTCAGACTAGCAATGCAGATTATCTGGTGAAGCAAGTGGATTCCCGCCGCCAATCGGTGAGTGGCGTATCCCTCGATGAAGAAATGTCGAATATGCTGGTGTTTCAGCATGCTTACAGTGCCGCAGCACGGTTTATGACCACTTATGACGAGATGCTTGATAAACTGATTAATTCTACCGGCACTGTCGGCAGATAAAGGAGGAATAGTAGATGTTGAGGGTAACCTCCAATATGATGAGCTCACAGTTGCTGCTTAACCTGAACCGTAATGCACGTACTATGAACGATACACAGCTACAACTGTCCACCGGACGCAAGATCAATAAGCCTTCGGATGATCCGGTTGGTATTACGTATTCCCTGCGTTATCGGGCGGAGCTTTCATCAAATGAGCAGTATACAAGGAATGTAGACAGCTCGCTTTCTTGGCTGGACTATAACGATACAGTGCTGGGACAGGCAGGAGATGTAGTTCAACGTCTGCGTGAATTAACCGTCCAGGCTTCTACAGGCAGTAATCCGCAGTCCGCTTTGGACAGCATTAATGAAGAAGTAATGCAGCTCAAACAACAGTTGGTCGATATTTCCAATAGCAAGCTTAACGGCAAATATATTTTTAACGGTGAGAAATATGACTCCAAACCTTATGATTTTGCCATAGGGGTTGATGGTACATATGATACATCCAAAGCTATTACCACGGACCCCGGAGAGATTCAATATATTGTAGGCGAAGGGGTACAGATGCCAATCAATATGACCGGGAATGATGTTTTTGGCAAAACAGGTGATGCGGATAATCTATTCACCATCATTAATAATATTTCTGCAGGTTTGAAATCCGGCAACATTACTGCAGTATCCAAAGAGCTGGATAATATTGACACACGAACTGAGACGATTCTATCAGCTCGTTCTGAGATAGGTGCCAAAACTAACCGGGTGGAATTAATGCAGGGCCGTCTGAGTGATTTGAATACGAATCTGACCGATCTCCAGGCCAAGACAGAGGATGCCGATTACGAAGGACTGATTATGAAGTCCAAGATACAAGAAAATATCTATAATGCCTCCCTGTCCGTGGGAGCCAAGATTATTTCTGCAACTCTAGTGGACTTCATCAGATAATGGAGGTGGTGCTCGATGTTGCAGTCTATCCTGCAAATTCGACAGACACCGGCATTGCTTGGCATTGACGCTGATCCGGGTACATACTCCATTACCCAGCCTAAGGCTGAAGTTAATATCACGACCAATCCTGGAGAGTTAAATGTACACTCAACACGCCCGGAGCTTACGATAGACCAATCTGCTGCTCGGGCGGCCTATTATGGCGGCAGCATGATCGATATGAACAAGAGAATTTATTCCGGTATTCAGCAGCTATATCTTCAGAATTTGGCGCGAAAGGTTGAACAAGGAAACCGGATGGCCGAGTTTTACAAACCTGGCAATACCATTGAAGAGGTCTATGGTACAGATACGGAGCCTAATTCTTTCCCTGAGATTCGTGGCCCGGCGTCCTATGACAATGTGGACATTCATTTTGAGACGAGGGCTCCTGAGATCAGCTTCCGGCCGGCGCAGGTTGATATTCAGGTGGTAAGGCACCGTCCAGAGATTGAGTATACACGCGGAAAGTTAAATATCTATATGCAGCAGTACGCCTCCGTGAAGTTTATACCACCGGAAGTAAATGTTCAAATGTAGCTATTGTAAGCTATAGATGTGCGTAATGCGCCTCTATAGCTTTTGTGTTATCAAAGAGAATACTATCTATTGAAATAAGTTTTGCTTAATGCAGAACTTCTAAGGAGTGAACAACTTGATTATAGAAACGCTGTCTTGGGGAAAACTTGAGGTAGGAGAAGAGCAGATTTTTCACTTATCCAAGGGATTGCCTGGGTTTGATGATGAAACTGATTTTGCCTTGATTCCCATGGCGGAGACACCGTTTTGGGTCCTCCAGTCCGTAAAAGATAAGGGCTTGTCTTTTTTACTTGGTGATCCTTTTGCTTTTTACCCAACCTTTGAATTTGAGCTTCCGGATGATGAAGCGGAGGAGTTGGAGATCGTTACAGATGTAGTGGTACGCTGCATTATCACTCTTAAGGAACAAGCTGAACAGTCAACCATTAATCTCCTCGCTCCTATTGTACTTAATCCTAGCACCCGATCCGGTAAGCAAATTGTTTTGCACCGGTCTCCTTATCATACTAAGCATAGCTTGCTGCAGGAGCAGCCAGTTATTGACGGAAAGGATGGTGGATGAAATGCTCGTGCTTTCCCGTAAGAAAGGGGAGTCCATCGTCATCCAGGACCAGATAGAACTCACTATCTTGAGTGTGGATGGAGACACCGTCAAGATAGGCATCTCAGCGCCGAAGCATGTCGATATTTTCCGTAAAGAGGTATACCTCTCAATACAGGAAGCCAACCGTGAATCGGCTGCTCCGCAACAATCTGATTTAAATGCACTGATTCACCGTTTGCGTGGTCCGAATTAATAACTTATCTAAAACGATCGAGCAAATTAGCTATGGTGGTGGTGTTGACTGCTGCATGGTTTTTGTAGTTCATTATGGGAGTGAAAGATTCCTTTGCTGCAACAGGCTGCGTTCCTTTATTGAGGAGGCGGCTTGTTTTCGTTTTCAATAAAAAATAAAAAATATTCAAATCACTCTAAATAGTTCGGGAGTCCTTGTCGATATATAGTTTAGACGCTGATCCGGCAGGGCGGCCGACCTTAATGGTTTGGCGTTTACCACATGGATGTGGAACTAACTTAATTTCAGGGAGGAAATATCAAATGATTATTAACCACAATATCGCGGCGTTGAATACTCACCGCCAATTGTCCATCAACACAGCTAACACTAACAAAAATATTGAGAAGCTGTCTTCCGGTCTTCGCATCAACCGTGCTGGTGATGATGCTGCTGGTCTGGCAATCTCCGAAAAAATGCGCGGTCAGATCCGCGGTCTGGATCAAGCTTCCCGTAATGCTCAAGACGGTATCTCCTTGATTCAAACAGCTGAAGGTGCACTGAACGAAACTCACAGCATTCTGCAACGTCAACGCGAAATCGCTAACCAATCCGCTAACGGAACTAACACTGATTCCGACCGTCAAGCTCTGCAAGACGAAATGAACCAGCTGACTTCCGAAATCAACCGTATCGGTAACACTACTGAGTTCAACACTCAGAAATTGCTGCAAGGTGATGGGAAAACGAACCTTGTTGGTTCAGGTGTAGTTAACGGGGCGAACTTAGCTTCTGGGGCAGACAAGTTAACTGTTGAAGCTACGCAAACTACTACTTTAGCACTTGCTACTGGGAAGAATGTTGCTGCTGGAGATAAGCTTGCTGTTACATTGAATGGCCAAACATTAACTGTTAATTTCCAAGCAAAAGATTCAAATGGTGTAGGTAAAGATGGAATTGCATATAATGTTACAGATACTACTGCTTCTGTTGCATCAAACGAGGTAGCTGATGATGTAAACACTTCCGCAGCAGGTGCAAGAGAAGCACTTCAAAAAATGATTGATTCTAATGAAGTATTAAAAGGAAATTATACTGTAAGTGGAGCTAACGGCGATATTACAATTACAGCTGTTAAAGGTGGGGCATTTGAAGGTGCTGCTGGTAATATTGGAGCTTCTACAGTAACAAGTACCGATTTGGGTAAGGGTGCTACTGGCGTAGCTAATGTCGGTACAACAACTGCTGCAATCAAAGCAAACGCTAGTATTGATTTCGCAAGTGTTAATACTGACACAGCACTCAAAGGTCTTGTAGGCAAAGGATTCACTATCGGGGACCAACAAATTGAGTTCTACAATGCTAGTGAAGGTGCTTATAAAGGTAATGGTATTGGTGTAGCAATTGATACTGCATTAGCTGAAGCAACCAACAAAAATCAAATTCTTGCTAAAGCAATCGCTGATACTGTTAGTAATAAAATTGAAGGAGTCACTGTTACTGCAACATCAGGAGCTACTGCAATCACTATTACTGCTGTAAAAGGCGGCGAAGAAGGAAATAATATTGCATTCAAAGATGGCGGAGTGCAAAAAGACTTCGCAACCACTTTCCAAATCGGTGCTAACTCTGGTCAATCCATGAGCTTGTCCATTGGTGACATGCGAGCTAAAGCTCTGGGTATCACTGGTAAAGCTGGAGACGTTGGCTTCACTAAAACTAATACGGTAACTAACGGAACTAACGATGTTAAGGGCGAAGCTGCTCTGAACATTGCCACTAAAGACGGTGCTGCTGCTGCTCTCGATGTTCTGGATAAGGCTACTGCCTCTGTATCTAGCGAACGTTCCAAACTAGGTGCTGTGCAAAACCGTCTGGAGCACACTATCAACAACTTGGGAACAGCTTCTGAGAACCTGACTGCTGCTGAATCCCGTATCCGTGACGTTGACATGGCTAAAGAAATGATGGAACAAACAAAGAACAACATCCTTGCTCAAGCTGCGCAAGCTATGTTGGCGACAGCTAACCAACAGCCGCAAGGCGTTCTGCAATTGCTTCGTTAATTTTATCTCGCTTTACTCAAGGCTCTGGGGAATCCCGGGGCCTTTTTTCTTTTTTTCTCTTGACTTGAACAAAGTCCTAAATTATCCCTGAAACAAACCGATATATACAATATAAAACAAGTTTTGTTGGAGGTCGGGGTTAATGAATGTACAGTTTTCGCTTTCTGCAAGTACTGTATCGGGTGGGCAGAGCAGACCTGAAGTTGCGACCAGCAAAGAATCGGTGACACCCGCAAGTCAAGTATCCGCTATACGTGATACCAAGGACATGAGCTTGAAGGAGATGCAAGGTGTCAACGTGTCTGTTGCCGAGGAGCAACTCATCCGTACTATCGAACGGGCAGTGAAGTCACTACAGGGACCCCAGACCACGCTGGAGATCAGCATCCATGAGAAGACACATGATATTATGGTTAAGGTACTCAATAAGGATACAGGTGAACTTATTCGCGAGGTCCCCCCAGAGAAAACTCTGGATTTGGTAGCTAAAATGATGGAAATTGCTGGTATACTCGTAGACGAGAAAATCTAACTTAGGAGGTGCTGTTTTGGTTACACGTGTAAATGGATTTTCAGGTATGGATATTGATAGTATGGTTAAGAGTATGATGGCTGCCAAACGTGTTCCACTGGATACTCTGAATCAGAATAAGCAGATCCTGAACTGGACGCGGGACGGGTACCGGGAGTTAAATAGCAAGCTTTATGATTTTCGCCAGAATAAATTAATATCAACCACCAAATATGGTGGAAGCGCTGCGCTTAACGCTAATAAGGCAGTTGTAACGGGAAATACAGATGCAGTAAAAGCTGAGGCACAGGATAATGCCGCTGGGATAGATATGAAGGTGAGTGTCACCCAGTTGGCTACCCGGACATCGCTGACGATGAAGGATGGATTAGGTCAAGGTGTATCCAACTCCACTTCACTCGCTAAGCTTGACGGTGTGGATTTATCTCTTCTTTCAGATGAGAGCAGAACCGAATATCTTAAAAAAGGGTTTGACGTCTCTATCAATGGTGAGAATTTCAAGGACGCGGATGGAAATTCACTGTTTAACGGCCTAACCTCTATATCGACTATGGTGTCAACGATTAACTCGAATGCTAAGGCTAACGCTATCGCAAGTTATGATGAGCTCACCGGAAAACTAACCATTGCTTCTAAAACCAGCGGTGATCCCAAGCTCGCAATGGCTGACTACGATTCCAAAAAAGACTTAGCTATCGGTAGCGGAAGTACCTTGCTGGGACTATTTAACAAAAAAACAGTAACCGAGGTTGAAACGAATGGTCCAGGTATTATGGATGGCACCAAATCATTGGCCTTTCTCCATAATGCACTTAATGGGACAAAAATAGAAGATGCAGAGAAGTTAACCTATAAATTCAGTGTGAATAATAAGTCGTTCTCTTTTGACGCAAAGATGACTATAGATGAAATGGTGACCAAAATAAATGATGAGACGGCTACAACAGGAGTGCAGGCGGAATTTACCGGCGGGAAATTAAAACTGTCGGCAGCATCTGGCGAAGTGAAGCTAGGGGGGGATGCTTACGATCTCCTGAAGCTGTTCAAGGGAGTAAAGTCTGCAGTATCAGCCCCTAGTGATTTTGATCCAAAAAAAGCTGGGCAGGATGCTAAGGTCAACATTAATGGTGTAGATCTGAAAGATACCAGTAGTAATGTTATTACTATTAATGGTGTTCAACTTACTCTGCTTGAAACGACGAACAAAAGCGGAACTGACGTTCCGTTCACTATTAAAACACAAACCGATCCTGATAAAGCTATAGAGACAATAAATTCTTTTGTAGATGACTACAATGAACTGATTAAGACGTTGAATGCGAAGGTTGACGAAATCAAGTATCGTGACTTCAAGCCGTTAACGGATGATCAAAAGAAAGCAATGACGGATGATGACATTAAGACTTGGACGGAGAAAGCGAAAAGTGGTCTATTCAAGAATAATGATATAGTAAACTCAGTTTTGGCAGAGATGCGAAGTGTTATTTCTGAGAAGTTAGGGTCACTCAGTACTCTGGGAATCACTACAGGGAATTATCTGGAGAACGGTAAGCTGGTAGTTAATCAGCAGAAACTCAAGGATGCAATTGACGCCAACCCGCAGCTCGCAAAGGATTTATTTCAAGGTCCAGCAAATGCTCCGAAAGAGGGGATTTTTGATAAGTTAGCAGATAAGGTCTCGAGTGCACTGGACAAAATTTCTGAACGTGCAGGTACTAATAAATACTCTATGGACCTGAGCAGCAGCTTTAAATCGGAAAGCGTTATGGGCAAGAAACTTAAAGAATACGACAATAAGATCTATCTCATGCAGAAAAACTTGGATGCAGCCGAAAATCGTTACTATAAGCAATTCACAGCCATGGAGACAGCCATGAATAAGATGCAATCACAGACTTCGAAGCTGTTTCAATAGGCATAATAATTCAAACTAGAGGGTGAGATTATTGCTTACATCTCCTTACGAGAAATACCGACAGTCTTCTGTCCAGACTTCAACACCGGCCCAGTTGCTTATCATGTTATATGATGGAGCAATTCGTTTTGCCCGGGCAGGAATAGATGGATTAAATAAACAGGATTACGAGAAAACAAACCTTAATTTGGGTAAAGCTCAGACGATTGTGAGCGAGCTAATGAGCACACTAGATCAATCCTATGAAATTTCCAAAGGTCTATATTCATTATATGAGTATATGAATTTCTTGCTGGTTGAAGCTAATATCCGTAAAAGTGTAGATAAAGCGGAAGAGGCCGTAGGCTACCTTACAGAACTCCGGGAAACCTGGCTCCAAGCCTCTAAGCTTGCGGCGAGCCAGACTGAGATTGCGAATGGATGAACTTATTCTCAATCTGGATCAGCTCACCCTGGGGATGATGCGTAAGCTCAAGGAAGCTAACTATGAAGAGCTTGAAGCCTTTGTAGAGGAACGGCAGAAACTTGTCGATGCCATTGCAGAAAAAGTCGCTTTTAGTCCGTCGACCCCTGCACAAAAACGGGAAATTAATCGAATCCTGGAGAATGACAATGCGCTGCTTGACCGGATGAATGAGCTGCGGCTTGAGGCCCAAGGCTGGTTGCAGAAGCGTGGTCAAGCCAAGGTACAGCGTAATGCATACGAAGCAGGTTATTCACCGGACAGCATCCTCATGGACCGCCGAAAATAATAATTTCCAATTGTTTCATCTCAGGAGCTGCGGGGTATTAATTACCGTCTGCTCCTTTTTTAATTCGGATATCGCCAGTTGCAATTTATCATAAATTATGGATGGTAAAAAATTGAAAGAAAACATTTACTATTCCAATTGACAATAGAGAAGCAGCGGTGGTATAGTCGAATTGTGAGCAGGACTCACGTTCATCTGATGACGAAGGGAATGTTTAGTCAATGGAAGGTAAAGTAAAATGGTTTAACGCAGAAAAAGGTTATGGTTTCATTGAAACTGCCGATGGTGGCGATGTATTCGTACACTTCTCCGCGATTCAAACTGACGGTTTCAAGACTTTGGATGAAGGCCAATCCGTAGAGTTCGATATCGTTGAAGGCGCACGCGGACCACAAGCAGCTAACGTCATCAAATTATAATCATCCGGCGCAGCCGACCTACATATATGGTAGATGGTTAGCAATTGAGACAACGCTAGCGCGGACTTTGGGATCTTCCCAAGGTCCTTTTTTTGTTGTGTGGGTATTGGTGAAGGTCCGGTTAGAGGAGGCAAGCTGCTTTTGTCAGGCCATTATGTATACTTTGTGGACAGGGGTAACACCTTTTGTTAGCTAAATGTAAAGGCTGTCATGATTTGTTTTTTACTTGGCCCTGACAATTTGGTATAATGAACGTGTAAACAAAGGAGGAGTGCCCATGCAATTCAGCATTCGAGGTCAACAAATTGAAGTGACCGACGCTTTGAGAGATTATGTTGATAAGAAGCTCAGCAGACTTGAGAAGTATTTCGATGCACCCCCTACCTCAGAAGGATATGTGACGCTTGGCGTTGTTCGCGGCCTTCATACGGTGGAAGTTACAATCCCGCTGGCTGGTGTGACGCTTCGTGCGGAAGACCGCAGTGATGATATGTATGCATCCATTGATGCTGTAGTGGACAAGCTGGAACGCCAGATTCGTAAACACAAGACCAAACTGAATCGTAAGTTCCGCCAGGAAGGAAGTCTGAAGACGCTCTTTGTGGAAGGAGTGCCTAGCAGCGTTGCTGTGGAGGAACAGGATTACGATGATTTGGAGGTTGTGCGGAACAAGCGCTTCACCTTGAAGCCTATGGATGTGGAAGAAGCGATCCTGCAAATGAACATGGTTGGACACAGTTTCTTCGTGTTCTCCAACATTGATACTTCTGAAGTAAGCGTTGTTTACAAACGCAATGACGGCAAATATGGTCTGATCGAACAAGACTAGGTCTGGTAACAGGCTAGACATGTGAGGACAATTTGCGTCAGATTGACGTAGAAAATTAACCGAGCCCCTATTCGCTTGATGCGAATAGGGCTCTTGTACGTATATAATTGTGTAAGTAATGTGCAAATAATGAAACAAACGTCGTTGTATCCTTTTCAAACGGCAATTTGGAAAATAAGGTTACTGGTGCTTGTGTTGCGGCTTCTCTTACAAACTGTTACAATTTATGAAGCAGCGGAATCGAAATCATATATGGCCCTTTCAATAAATAGTGAGGATGGGCTCGATTCCACCATCTGTGTTGCATGAAAGGGGTTAACCATGCTAGGACTTGTAAAAAAAATATTCGGAGATACCAACGAACGGGACGTCAAACGTCTCATGAAGACGGTCGAAGTAATTAATGGATTGGAGCCGGATTTCGTGTCGCTTTCGGATGAAGCGCTGAAGGCTAAGACCGAAGAGTTCCGTGCCCGTATTGAGAAAGGCGAGACCCTGGAAGAGATTCTTCCTGAGGCATTTGCTACCGTACGCGAAGCTTCCAAACGGACGCTGGGCATGCGGCATTTTGACGTTCAATTGGTTGGAGGCATGGCGCTGCATGAAGGCCGGATCTCCGAGATGAAGACAGGTGAAGGGAAGACACTGGTAGGTACACTGCCGGTCTATCTGAACGCACTCCTTAGCAAAGGCGTGCATGTCGTAACGGTCAATGACTATCTGGCTCAGCGCGACAGTGCACAAATGGGACAAATCTATAACTTTCTGGGCATGACGGTTGGGGTGAACCTGAGCGGCATGGACCATGCTGATAAACAAGAAGCTTATGCCTGCGATATTACGTATGGCACGAACAATGAATTTGGTTTTGACTATCTGCGCGACAACATGGTGCTCTACAAGGAGCAGATGGTACAGCGTCCGCTCTATTTTTGTATAATTGATGAAGTGGACTCCATTCTGATTGATGAAGCACGGACTCCTCTTATTATTTCCGGACAAGCAGAAAAATCGACAGAGATGTACTATGCGGCAGACCGCTTCGTGAAGAAGCTGACTGCTGAAGAGGATTACACGGTTGATATAAAAGTGAAATCCGTTGCTCTGACCGAAAAGGGTGTGGCTACGGCTGAACGCGCTTTTGGAATTGAGAACCTGTATGATCACAGTCATGTAACCCTGAACCATCATATTGTACAAGCGCTCAAGGCTAATGTAATTATGCGCCGTGACGTAGACTATGTAGTGAATGAGGACGAGGTTGTGATCGTCGATGAATTCACAGGCCGTCTGATGGCTGGACGCCGTTACAGTGACGGTTTGCACCAGGCTATTGAAGCTAAGGAAGAAATTCAGGTGCAGAATGAAAGCATGACGCTTGCTACAATCACATTCCAGAACTACTTCCGTATGTACCGTAAGCTGGGTGGTATGACCGGTACTGCGAAGACGGAAGAAGAAGAGTTCAAGAAAATTTATGGCTTGGAAGTACTGCAGGTGCCAACCAATAAGCCTAACCAGCGTGAGGATATGCCGGACGTTGTGTACAAAAGCGAAAACGGCAAGTTCAACGCGGTTGTAGCGGAAATTGTGGAACGCCACAAAAAGAACCAACCTGTCCTGGTAGGTACCGTATCTATTGAGAATTCTGAACGTGTATCCGAGATGCTGAAACGCAAAGGTGTCAAACATCAGGTGCTGAATGCCAAGCACCATGCGGCAGAAGCGGAGATTATCACCCATGCCGGTCAACCGGGCACAGTAACCATTGCAACGAATATGGCTGGCCGCGGTACGGATATTGTGCTAGGTGAAGGTGTGACGGATCTCGGCGGTCTGCATATCATTGGTACAGAACGTCATGAATCGCGTCGGATTGATAACCAGTTGCGCGGACGCGCGGGACGTCAAGGTGACCCGGGTTCTACTCAGTTCTATCTGTCGCTCGGCGATGAGCTGATGAAGCGTTTTGGTGCGGACAACGTGCTGAACATGATGGACCGTCTTGGTTTTGAAGAGGATCAGCCTATTGAGAGCCGGATGATTACCCGTGCGGTTGAATCAGCCCAAAAACGCGTCGAAGGCAACAACTTCGATATCCGTAAGGTTGTATTGCAATATGATGACGTGATGAATCAGCAGCGTGAGATTATCTACAAACAGCGCCGCGAGATTCTGGAGTCTGACAATATCAAAGACATTGTAGTTGAAATGATTAAGCCGGTTATTGACCGTATCGTTCATGCCCACTGCAGTGATGACATTCCCGAAAACTGGGAGCTGCAAGAGGTTGCTGATTATGTGAACAGCAAGCTTTTGGAGGAAGGCCAGTTGACCCGCGATGATCTGTGGGGCAAGGAAGTTGAAGAGATCATCGAATTCATCTTTGACCGTGTGCTGGAGAAATATGCAGCCCGTGAAGAACGCCTTGGCTCAGAGCTGGTGCGGGAATTCGAAAAGGTTATTGTGCTTCGCTCCGTAGACAGCAAATGGATGGATCATATTGACGCGATGGATCAGCTCCGCCAAGGGATTCACCTGCGCGCATACGGCGGTACCGACCCGCTTCGTGAATATCAATTTGAAGGCTTTGAAATGTTCAATGAGATGACTGCTACCATTCAGGAAGAAGTCGCGACCTATATTATGAAGGCTCATATTGAGACCAATCAGGAGCGGCAATCCGTAGTGGAAGAAGACAAAATCTCCACAAACGGTGAGCCTGCCGAGAAACGTCCGGTACACGTCGAAGCGACTATTGGCCGTAACGACCCTTGCCCTTGCGGCAGCGGCAAGAAGTACAAGAACTGCCACGGCCAGAACGCCTAAGGCCAGCGGGCCTTTATCTTTTGGCCTTTGACCCTTGGCTTTATTTCCGCCGTAAACGAGTGAGCAGACATTAAACTGCAAAAGCTGTTTACAGCACTGTACTTATGTCTTGTTCAACTGTTCAAGGGTTATAATGACAATAAAAAGCGGCTGGGCCCGGGGGACTCCCCGTTTGCGGCCCGGCCGCTTTTTTGGGTTTTGGGAGTTATGTTGATTCCTAAGCGAAGCGGAAGGCGAAGTTCTTGAAACCTGGATTCAGGTGGAAGTAACGGAGGGGAAGTTTGGAACTGGAGGAGCGGAGCGTCCGCCTTTGTATTCAGATGTTATCCGCTATGCGGTACAATCAAAAAACATCTGAATACAACAGCGGCCGTAAGTCCAAACATTCCCCGCAGTTACGGCTCACACCGAATCAGACTGTTTGAAAGAACTTGCTCTTGATAGCGGCAGTAACAACCAAAGCTACCAATGTCCAAACCGCCGGCCCGGCCGCAATATTTTATTTTGAAAGGTGAAGTGACCACAATGATTGACGCTAATGTGAAGCAGGACCTGCGTGAAATAGGCAAGAAACTAACAGACCTTAGGGGGTCTCTTTGACTTAGATCTTAAGCAAGAGATGATCGCCAACTTCGAGGAAAAGATGGCTGCACCGGGTTTCTGGGATGATCCCGATAAGGCTCAAGGCGTAATTGCCGAGATGAATGCAGTGAAATCCAGTGTGGATCAGTACGAGAAGCTGCAGCAGGAATATGATGATGCGGCGATGATGGCGGAGCTGGCGGATGAAGAGGGCGACGCAGATCTTGCAGCAGAGGTTGCCGGGACGATCCGCAGCGTAGCTGGCAAGGTCGATGATTTCGAACTCCAACTGTTGCTTAACCAACCTTATGACAAGTTGAATGCTATTCTGGAGCTGCATCCGGGTGCTGGTGGAACGGAGTCCCAGGACTGGGGTCAAATGCTGCTGCGCATGTACACACGCTGGGCCGAGAAGCGCGGCTTCAAGGTTGAGGTGCTGGATTATTTGCCGGGTGATGAAGCGGGCATTAAAAGCGTTACTTTGCTGATCAAGGGGTATAATGTATACGGCTATCTGAAAGCCGAAAAAGGGGTACACCGGCTGGTGCGCATTTCTCCGTTCGACGCCTCGGGCAGACGGCATACTTCCTTCGTATCTTGCGATGTCGTACCGGAAATTGCGGATGACGTAGAAGTGGATATCCGTACAGAGGATCTAAAGATTGACACGTACCGGGCCAGCGGCGCAGGCGGTCAGCATATCAATACGACAGACTCTGCGGTGCGTATCACTCACTTGCCGACAGGCGTCGTGGTGACCTGCCAGAACGAGCGGTCTCAGATCAAGAACCGGGAACAAGCGATGAAGATGCTGCGTTCCAAGCTGTATGAGCGCAAGCTGCAGGAGCAGCAGCAGCATCTCGATGAGATTCGCGGCGAGCAATCGGATATTGCGTGGGGCAGCCAGATCCGCTCCTATGTATTCCATCCCTATAGTATGGTAAAGGATCACCGTACTTCCGTGGAAACAGGGAATGTGGGAGCTGTCATGGACGGCGATCTGGATGGTTTTATTGACGGTTATTTGCGCAGCCAGATTAAGACAGAAGCTGAATAAGGGTATACTGATAATTCCTACGCGTCTTCGGAGGTGTAGGGATTTTTTTGAGTGTAACTTAAAGTATATTTATGTAGACGAAGTATAGAATAAGGAGAATCACATGCAAAAAATCAATTCACGCAACAAACCGCCACTGATTCCGCTGAACGGGCCGGTGCGCCATACGGTAGATATTGTACTGATTCTCGTTGGCTCACTGATTACGGGGCTGGCGTTCAATCTGTTTTTCTTGCCCAACCGGATTGCATCTGGAGGGGTATCTGGCTTATCGGTACTCGCGGAGGCCTGGCTGGGGGCTGAACCGGCGTTCACACAGTGGGCGCTGAATATTCCGCTGTTCTTCCTTGGAGTTATATTCCTTGGCAAACAGTATGGACTCCGCTCGCTGCTGGGGAGCTTTGTGCTGCCGTTGTTTATCTTTTTGACGAAGGATGGACCGGTGCCGACTACGAATCCCCTGCTTGCTTCCATTTATGGCGGGATTGGCGTAGGGCTGGGACTTGGACTGGTATTCCGTGGGCGGGGATCGACAGGGGGGCTGACGATTGCGGCGCAGATTATCCAGAAATTCACCGGCTTCAGCTTCTCGCTCTCTGTTGTGCTGCTGGATGGTACGGTGATTACGCTGGCTGCTTTTGTGCTGGGGATGGAACAGGCCATGTATGCGCTGATCGGTCTGTTCGTGACGGGCCGGGTGATCAATGCGCTGGAGGTTGGTTTCAGCATTACTAAGGTAGCGTATATCATTTCCGACCAGACGGATGACATTGCACAAGCGATTCTCACTGATCTGGATCGTGGGCTGACCAAGCTGAACGCGCAAGGCGGATACACTGGCGACAATCGCACCGTACTTATGGTGGTTGTGGGTCAAAATGAGATTACCCGGCTAAAAGCTATCGTTCGTTCCGTAGATCCGGGGGCGTTCGTTATTATAACCGAGGCACATGAAGTACTGGGCGAAGGGTTCAAAAGAGAGGTGCAGTCTCCTTAGGGGGCTGCGCTCTTTTTTTAAAATATAAGACACCCATGCCGCTGCGCGGCATCACTGAGGAATGAAAATATTGTCTATACTGGTTACTGGGCTGGCGAAGGTAGGTCGGAACTTCTTGGTGTTACGAACCCGAATATAAGACGGACCCCAACGACCCGGTGCATCACAGATTGTTGCTCCCTCCGGGGAAGCACGCAGGGCAGAATAACCTTAGCATTGGTCTTTGCACCAGCCTTAATAAGCGCCAGCAGGCAGGAGACAGAAAAGATGGAGATCCTCATTGAACGTTGTTGTGGATTAGATGTACACAAGAAGAGTATCACAGCCTGTATCATCACCCCGAAAGGAAAGGAGATTCGAAGCTTTGAAACGCTGACTCGCCGGCTAGTCGATTTAGTGGATTGGATTAAAAGCGAGCGGTGCACCCATGTCGCGATGGAGAGCACCGGAGATTACTGGAAACCGATTTATAACCTGCTTGAACTGGAAGACGTCAAGCCGGTTGTCGTGAATGCGCAGCATATCAAAGCCGTGCCCGGACGCAAAACAGATGTGAAAGATGCGGAATGGATTGCGAAATTACTCCGGCATGGGCTGGTGCAAGGGAGCTATATTCCGAATCGGGAGCAGCGGGAACTTCGGGAAGTGATCCGGTATCGGCGAAGTATCATCGAAGAGCGAAGCCGGGAAGTGAACCGATTGCAAAAGGTGCTGGAAGGAGGCAATATCAAGCTCTCGTCCGTGGCATCCAATGTGCTTGGAGTGTCAGGACGAAACATGTTGGAAGCGATGATTCAGGGCGAAACGGATCCTTCGATTCTAGCGGACTTTGCGCAAAAGAAGCTGAAAGCCAAGAAAGAACAATTAAAGCTGGCACTAGAGGGAAGCCTAGGTCCTCATCAGTTGCTCATGCTGGAGAAACAATTAGGACATATTGACCAGTTGAATGGGTTGATCACTGAACTGGATGAAGAGATTGAGCGCCGAATGGCCCCTTTTGCAGAGGACCTGAAGTTAGTGGATACCATTCCCGGTGTCGGTAAACGAACCGCCGAACAAATTCTGGCGGAAATTGGGACCGACATGACACGGTTTCCGAGCGCAGGGCATTTATGCTCTTGGGCAGGTATGACTCCAGGTCACAATGAAAGCGCGGGGAAAAAACGATCAGCAAGGACACGAAAAGGGAATAAAAAGCTGCGAAGTGCACTGGTGGAATCGGCGCGAGCGGCAGGACGAAAAAAGAACACCTACCTGTCGGCCCAATATCACCGGATCGCAGGCAGGCGAGGGAAAAACAGAGCAGCCGTAGCCGTCGGGCACAGCATTTTAGCGATAGTCTATGTCTTGTTAACGCGAAGACAAGCATATAAAGAATTAGGGTTTGACTACTTCGACCAACGAAACCGCGAGATGGTAATGAACCGATCCATAAAACGCTTGGAATCGCTCGGGTATCAAGTAAACCTGAGTGAACAATCGGCCTAACGGCCAATTTCAAAAAAATAAAAACATGGGGTTTGTTTTGGTATGCGCACTTTTGGTTCCTTAGAGCAACTTTATTTTCAGGGCAGAATTTATATGTTTTACTCTATAAATTATCCTTCTATTTCTCGCTGAAACGGATACCGTCCTTATAAGGACGGCGTAGCCGTTTCCACTTGTCCCAATAAACTTAACGTTACGTGTTGTATTTATATTAATTCGGTCGTATAATAATACATATTTCTAAGGACGGTATTCATTTTATCCATGATAAGCAGGAAGCGGGGATGACAGTGACAGGCAAGCTGAGAGCAGCAATTGTTGGATCAACGGGTTATGGGGGCGTGGAGCTGATTAGGCTTTTGCAGAGCCACCCTGATATAGAGATTACTTCAGTGATCTCCTCTTCAAGCGCAGGCGCGCCTATTGAGGAGGGGTTTCCGCATTTAACAGGCATTGTGCAGCGCAATCTGGATGGAGTGGATGCAGCGGAGATTGCCGGCAGGGCGGATGTGGTCTTCACGGCAACGCCGTCCGGGGTAAGCGCGAAGCTGGTGCCGCAACTGCTGGAGGCAGGGCTGAAGGTCGTTGATTTGTCCGGTGACTTCCGGCTGAAGGACAGCGCGGAGTATGAGCAGTGGTATAAACATCCGGCTGCGCCCGAGGCGTATCTGCAACAGGCTGTATACGGATTATGCGAGGTGTTCGGAGAACGCGCGGCTGGCGTGGATTTCATCTCTAATCCGGGCTGCTATTCGACGGCTAGCTTACTTGGCTTGATTCCGGCATTGCAGGCTGGTTGGATCAAGCACGACAGTATCATTATTGACGCGAAATCAGGGGTGTCCGGGGCAGGCCGGGGGACGAGTCTGATGGTCCATTACTCCGAGATTAATGAGAATTTCAAAGCCTACAAGGTTAATAAGCATCAGCACATCCCGGAAATTGAACAGACGCTTACGGAGATTGCGGGAGAGAAGGTTATGGTTACATTCACCACACATCTGGTGCCAATGACCCGGGGGATTATGAGCACGATGTATGCCGGGATGAACGGTAAATACAGCGAGCAGGATTTGGTGGAATTATACCGTAAGTATTATGCAGGACGGCCGTATGTGCGGGTTCGTGATGCGGGAGTGCTTCCGGCGACCAAAGAGGTCAGCGGCTCCAATTATTGCGATATCGGCTTTGCTACAGATGCCCGTACAGGTCGGGTGACCATTGTATCCGTCATTGACAATATTGTTAAAGGCGCGGCAGGTCAAGCGATTCAGAACCTGAATTTGATGATGGGATGGGAGGAAACCCGTGGCCTTGGCTACACGCCTGTGTATCCGTAAGGTTCAGCGGTCAACAATACAATGACTCAGAAGCAGGTTTTTACCGTCGTGGACGGCGGAAGTATTACTGCCCCTAAAGGGTTCAAGGCTGGAGGGCTGCACTGCGGCCTCAAAAAAACGGAACGCAACGACCTTGCAGCGATCCTCTGCGAGGTGCCGGCAACGGCGGCGGCGGTGTATACAACGAATGTATTCCAGGCAGCGCCGCTGAAGGTGACGCGGGAGAGTCTGGTCGACGGCACGCTGCAGGCGGTTATTGTGAACAGCGGGAACGCCAACGCCTGTACGGGCGAGCAGGGTGAAGCGGATGCTTACGAGATGCGCGCTGCCGCTGCCCGCTATTTGGGCGTAAGTGAGCAGGATGTTGCGGTTGCTTCCACAGGCGTGATTGGTGAGCTGCTGAAGATGGACCGTGTGCGCAGCGGTATTGCCGGACTGCCGGAGAAGCTGGATGGGGGAGCCGCAGGGGCGGAGGAGTTCAGCCAGGCGATACTTACAACGGATTTAGTTAAAAAAGAATGCTGTGTTACAGTAACGGTCGGCGGAGTGGAGGTTACGATTGCCGGAGCAGCCAAAGGGTCAGGAATGATCCATCCCAATATGGCGACAATGCTAGGCTTCATGACCACGGACGCTGTGATTGACGGAGAGGATTTGCTCAGTCTGCTGCGTACAGCGACCAATACGACTTTTAATATGATTACGGTAGATGGAGATACAAGCACGAATGATATGCTGGTCACAATGGCAAGCGGGCTTGCGGGAAATGAGAAGCTGACGCGTCTGCATGCGGACTGGGAGGCTTTTGCAGCGGCGTTTACGCATGTCTGCAGGAGTCTCGCGATGGCGATTGCCCGGGACGGTGAAGGTGCGACCAAGCTGATTGAAGTACAGATAAGCGGTGCGGTGCACGACGAGGCGGCAGGGGCGATTGCCAAGACGGTGGTCGGTTCCAGTCTCGTGAAATCGGCGATTTTCGGTGCGGACGCCAACTGGGGCAGAGTGATAGCTGCTGTAGGACGCGCCGGTGTGCCGGTATCGCCGGAGCGGGTGGATATTTCGCTTGGTGAGATTGCGGTGCTGAGGCAGTCGCGGCCGGTGGCTTTTGATGAAGAGAAGGCTCTGCATTATTTGCAAAAAAGCGATACCGTGCTGATTACGGTAACTCTGGCTGACGGTGACGGCAAGGCAACAGCCTGGGGCTGCGACCTGACTTATGATTACGTGCGCATTAATGCCGCCTACCGTACCTGATTTGCGGCTTGTATAAAGCCAGGGAAGGATACTGATACTATGACTTTGATAACTACAGAGAATCGCAGGGCGGGCGGCTTGTTCGTGATGAAATGCGGCGGCAGTACGCTGGCTGCGCTTCCCGATTCGTTTTTTGAGGACTTACGGGAGCTACAGCTAAGCGGCGTTCAGCCCGTTATTGTTCATGGGGGCGGACCTGCGATCTCCGGCAATCTGGAGCGGCTGGGTATCGAGAGCAGCTTCGTGAACGGCCTGCGGGTGACGACCGAGGAAGTGCTGGACGTCGTAGAGATGACGCTGGCGGGAAGCATCAACAAGGCGATTGTCCGAAGGATTCAGGGCAGCGGCGGACAGGCGCTCGGCTTATCCGGTGTGGATGGACGGCTGATTACCGCCCGGCTGGTCGCGAACAGCGGCGAGGTAGGACTGGTTGGCGAAGTGACGGAGGTCAATGCGGAGATTGTAAAAGGTGTGCTGGCGATGGGCTATATCCCCGTAATTGCGCCGATTGGCGTAGATGCTGCGGGTCAGCGCTATAACATTAACGCAGATACGGCGGCGGGAGCGGTGGCTTCTTTTATTGAGTCGCCCTCAATGATTGTCGTGACGGATGTGCCGGGTATTATGCGCACGATAGATGGCCGCAAAAAAGTGCTTCCATCAGTAACGGTAACGCAGATTGAGGAATTAATCGAGAGCGGCGAGATCTATGGCGGAATGATTCCAAAAGTACGCGCCGCGATGGACTGCATTCAGGGCAGCGTGTCGGAAGTGGTCATTGTTGACGGCAAGGAGCCGCAGGTGCTCAGCCGGGTGCTGCAGGGTGAAGAGCTGGGAACACGGATTATTCGTTCATTATAAAATAACAAGCGCTGACGGGAATACCGGAAGCAGCATGGTGGGAGAGTGACTAAGAATGAGTGAGCTTACGCAAGCGGACAAAGATTCTTTGACAGGGGAGCCGCAGGACCGTTCAGTGGAAAAGGAGGTTCAGGAGGCTGCTCCTGCCAAGCTGAGTGCGGTATTCCCGTCCTACGCGAGATATGACATCAGTCTCGTCAAGGGCAAGGGTAGCTGGGTATGGGACGATCAGGGTAACAAGTATCTTGATTTCATGTGCGGCCTCGCCGTAACCAGTCTGGGACACGCTCCCGAGAAGGTTGGCGCGAAGCTGAAGGAACAGATTGATACCCTGTGGCATGTCTCGAACCTGTTCCACATTCCGGGGCAGGACCGGGTAGCGGCGCTGCTTACAGCTAACAGTTGTGCGGATCAGGTATTCTTTTGCAACAGCGGGGCCGAAGCGAATGAAGCGGCCATTAAGCTGGCGCGCCGTTACCACCAGAAGGTGAAGGGGACGGGACGTTATGAAGTGATCACGTTCGAGCAGTCCTTTCATGGACGGACCATTGCGACACTGACAGCTACCGGGCAGCAAAAGGTAAAAGAAGGCTTCCTGCCGCTCCCGGCAGGCTTCAAGACCGTGCCGCTGCATGATCTTCCGGCGCTGAAGGCCGCAATTTCCGAGAATACCGCAGCAATCATGCTGGAGATGGTTCTGGCTGAAGGCGGCGTGCTGGAGGTGCAGCAGGAGTTCCTCGACGCTGTTGTAGCGCTGTGCAAGGAGCACGGTCTGCTATTGATCGTGGATGAGGTTCAGACCGGTATGGGGCGCACGGGCAAGCTGTTCGCGCATCAGCACTACGGCATTGAGCCCGATATTTTCACCTTGGCTAAGGGCGTGGCCAGCGGATTCCCTGCAGGCGTGATGCTGGGCAAGGGCTATCTGCGCGAAGCGTTCAGCCCGGGTGCGCATGCAAGCACCTTTGGCGGAACGCCGCTGGCAGCGGCGGTGATGGAAGCGACGATTGAAACGATGCTGGAGGATAATCTGGCGCAGCGTGCCGCCGACATGGGCGAGTACCTCAAGGGGCTGCTGGGCGACAAGCTGGCGGATACGCCGTTTGTGAAGGAAATCCGCGGCAAAGGCCTGCTCATCGGCATCGAATGCGCAGCGCCGGTAGGGGACATTGTGCTGGCTGGACAGCAGCGCGGACTGCTGTTCGTACAGGCCGGACCGAATGTGATTCGGCTGCTGCCTAACTTTTATGTAAGCGTCGAGGAGATCCACCAGGCGGTGGACATCCTTTCGGAACTCATTCATACTTATGCTAACAATGGAAAGTGGGAGGCAGGTTCATGAGCCAGGGAGTACAACAGGATACCGGGAAACTAGCACAGCAGCTTAAAGGCCGTGATTTGCTGGAGCTGAACGACTACAGCCCGGAGGAAATCACGTATTTGATTGATTTGGCCATTGAGCTGAAGCGCAAGCAGAAGAGCGGTGAGGTCTACCAGCCCCTGAAGGGCAAGACCATTGGACTGATCTTTGAGAAATCCTCGACCCGCACGCGCGTATCGTTCGAAGTGGGCATGTATCAGCTTGGCGGCCATGCGCTTTTCCTGAGCAAAAATGACATCCAGCTCGGACGCGGCGAAACGGTTGGCGATACAGCGCAGGTGATGTCGCGTTATCTGGACGGCATTATGATCCGTACCTTCGGCCATGATAAAGTAGAGGATTTGGCCCGTTATGCTTCCGTTCCCGTGATCAACGGGCTGAGCGATCTGGCGCACCCGTGCCAGGTGCTGGCCGATTACCAGACGGTATACGAGCACAAGGGCAAGCTGAAGGGCCTGAAGCTGGCCTATATCGGGGACGGCAACAACATGGCGCATTCCCTGCTGATCGGCGGAGCCAAGCTGGGTGTGAATGTCTCGGTTGCCGGACCTGAGGGCTACGAGCCGGATGCGGCTGTAGTGGCGGAGGCGCGCGAGATTGCCAAGGAGACCGGAGCGGTAATCGTGATCACCCGCAGCCCGCAGGAAGCTGTACAGGATGCCGATGTGATCTACACGGACGTCTGGGCGAGCATGGGCTTCGAGGCCGAGCAGAAGGCGCGTGAGGCTGCTTTTAAGGACTATCAGGTCAACGAAGAACTGGTAAAAGGCGCGAAGAGTGACTATCTGTTCCTGCACTGCCTGCCTGCCCACCGCGAAGAAGAGGTCAGCACCGGCGTGATCGACGGTCCGAACTCGGTCATTTTCGACCAGGCCGAGAACCGCCTGCATGCGCAGAAGGCGCTGATGGCTGCGTTGATGGGCTAAGCTGCATTCGCGTTTGAAATTTAGGATTTAGAGGAATTCAGGATCGAGCCGTCGAGCCTGTATGGGTCTAATATTATATAAAAAACTATATAAGATGAACTTAGTATTAAGCGTTAGAATCTGGTGCGAAGCAGCGGAGTGAAAGTTTGGAACTGTAGGAGCGATAGCGTCCGCCTTTGTCTCCAGATGTTATCCGCTTAGCGGTATAATTCAGAAACATCTGGAGACAACAGCGGCCGGAAGTCCAAACATTTCACGCAGTTGCGTCCGGGCAACAGATTTCTACACGCCGGTCCAGGCTCATCTTATACCCCCCACACGAAAGGAAGTCACACCCCCATGCCAAAAGAAAAAATCGTGCTCGCCTATTCCGGCGGGCTGGATACCTCGGTCATTTTGAAATGGCTGAAAGAAACCTATGACGCGGAGATTATTGCTTTTACAGCCGATATCGGCCAGAAGGAAGAGCTGGAAGGCTTGGAGGAAAAAGCGCTCGCCACCGGCGCGTCGAAGGTCTACATTGATGACCTGCGCGACGAATTCGCGAGTGACTTCATCTACCCGATGTTCCAATCGGGTGCTTTGTATGAGGGCCAGTACCTGCTCGGCACAAGCATCGCCCGTCCGCTGATCGCGAAGCGCATGGTGGACATCGCCATCGCCGAAGGCGCTACGGCCATCGCCCACGGTGCAACCGGCAAGGGCAACGACCAGGTGCGCTTCGAGCTGAATGCGGCGGCCCTGTCGCCAAGCATCAAGGTGATTGCACCTTGGCGGCTGGAAGAATTCCGCAGCCAGTTCCCGGGTCGTGCGGAAATGATTGCCTACGCCGAAGCGAATGGCATTCCGGTCCAGGCCTCGGCTGCCAAGCCGTATTCCATGGACCGCAATCTGCTGCACATCAGCTATGAGAGCGGCGTGCTGGAAGATCCTTGGTTCGATCCAAGCGCACCGGAGAACAAAGGGATGTTCCTCCTCAGCAATGCGCCGGAGGATGCCCCGGATCAGCCGGAATACCTGGAGCTGGAATTCCTCAAGGGCGACTGTGTGGCGCTGAACGGAGAGTCGTTATCTCCCCTCCAGGTCATGGAGAAGCTGAATGAACTCGGCGGCAAGCATGGCATTGGACGCGTCGATATGGTAGAGAACCGTTTTGTCGGCATGAAGAGCCGCGGTGTATATGAAACTCCGGGCGGAACGATTTTGTTCACTGCACACCGCAAAATGGAGTCCATCACCATGGACCGCGAAGTAATGAACCTGCGCGACAGCCTGATCACCCGTTACAGCACACTGGTATACAACGGCTTCTGGTTTGCGCCTGAACGCCTTGCGCTGCAGGCGCTGGTGAAGGAAAGCCAAAAGAACGTTACAGGAACCGTGCGCGTCAAGCTGTATAAGGGCAACATTATCGGAGCTGGCGTGAAGTCTCCGGTCAGCCTGTACAACCCGGATATTGCGACAATGGAAGCTGACCCGACCCAGGCTTATGACCAAGGGGATGCAACAGGCTTTATCCGCCTGAACGCCCTGCGTCTGAAGGTTTCGGCGGGTGTAGCAGAATCCAAGTAAAAACGGCTTGCGCCGTCCATAAAAGGACGCGGCCCGTTTCCGCGGGAAATATAAAGCATAGCGTGAAATAACCAGCCCACAGAAGGCCGTTCCTCCCGTCAGGACAGGAGCGGCCCTTCTAACGTCGGGCAGAGGAGGAAATAACAGGTGAGCAAGCTGTGGGGCGGACGTTTTACCAAAGGAACGAACAAGCTGGTGGAGGAATATACAGCCTCTATCGGATTCGATAAAGCCTTGGCTGAAGAAGATGTGCAGGGCAGTCTGGCCCATGTCACCATGCTGGGCAAATGCGGCATCCTGCCGCAAGAGGACGTAGAGGCGATTAAGGATGGACTGAACAAGGTGCTGGAGAAGGTGCGTACGGGCGAGATTGTATTTTCAGTGGCGGACGAAGATATTCATATGAATATCGAAAAGAACCTGATCGAGGAAATTGGTCCTGTCGGCGGCAAGCTGCACACCGGACGCAGCCGGAATGATCAGGTGGCTACGGATATGCACCTCTATCTGCGGAACCGCGTGGTGGAGCTGGTGGCCCTGCTGCATGAGCTGCAGGAAGCGCTGATTGGACAAGCGAAAGACAATGTGGAGACGATTGTTCCGGGCTACACGCATTTGCAGCGTGCCCAGCCGATTCTGTTCGCCCACCATCTGCTGGCCTACGTGTCCATGTTCCGCCGCGATGCGGAGAGACTCACCGACAGCTACAAGCGGATCAACGTGTTGCCGCTGGGTGCAGGGGCGCTGGCGGGAACCACCTTCCCGATTGACCGTCATTTTGTAGCGGAGCAGCTTGGGTTTGGCAGCGTGTATGAGAACAGTCTGGACGCTGTCAGCGACCGTGATTTCATCGTGGAGTTCCTGGCGAATGCCGCGCTGGTTATGACCCATCTGTCCCGGCTCAGCGAGGAGCTGGTGCTGTGGAGCAGCACCGAGTTCAGCTTCGTGGAGCTGGACGATGCCTTCTGTACAGGCAGCAGCATTATGCCGCAGAAGAAGAACCCGGATGTGCCGGAGCTGGTGCGCGGGAAGACAGGCCGTGTCTACGGCAATCTGATCGGCCTGCTGACCGTATTGAAGTCGCTGCCCCTGGCCTACAACAAGGATATGCAGGAAGACAAGGAAGGCATGTTCGACACTGTAGCCACTTTGACCGGAGCGCTGCAGCTATTCGCGCCGATGATCTCCACGATGAAGGTGAACAAAGGCCGGATGCGCGAAGCCGTCAATACGGACTTCTCCAACGCAACCGACATCGCCGACTTCCTGGTAGGCAAAGGTCTGCCGTTCCGCCAGGCGCATGAGGTGATTGGCAAGACAGTGCTGTACTGCATCAATGAAGGCAAATTCCTGCTTGATCTGACGCTGGAGGAGTTCAAGGAGTTCTCCCCGCTGTTCGATGAGCAGATCTATGCCGTCCTGCAGCCGGAGGCTGTGGTGAACGCCCGCAACGTCTACGGCGGCACGGCTTCGGTGCAGGTGAAGGCAGCGATTGAGCGCGCCGAAGCCGCACTGCAAGAGACCGGTGAGTGGGTAGCGCAGCACGTGAATACGATAGGCTAAGAGGCCGTAAGGCCAATCTGGCGGCTGAAATCAATAAAGACTGTCTTTTCGCATTTTGGTGATGCGGAAGGACAGTCTTTTTTTAATCCGCTATGAGGTCTACCCTCACTTACCCAGCGGCAGCCAGGCCAGCACATCTTGAATTTTGGTATCCCAATAGCCCCATTCGTGTTCGCCCGGACCTTCCTCATAGGTCAGAGACAGCGAAGTCTTGGCGCACGCCTTGCGGAACGCCTGATTATCGTCATAGAGGAAATCCTCCGTGCCGCAGCATTGATAGAGAAGCGGTTTGGGGCCAGTGGAGTGGTCAACCTCATTCAGCAGCCAGAGCAGATCCTGCGGGGTGTTTTCGATATCGGTTTTGCCAAAAATCCGTTCATACTCAGGGGCTTTCTTAGTGGGATCTTCCATGTTCATGAAATGATGTGCCATGTCGAGCGCCCCGGAAAGGCTCGCCGCCGCCGCAAAGGTCTCGGGCTTGCGCAGTCCCAGCTTGATTGCCCCGTAGCCGCCCATCGACAGCCCGGCCACAAAGGTATCCTCACGCTCCGGCGACAGCGGGAAGAAAGAACGGGCCAGCTCCGGAAGTTCTTCACTGATGAAGGTCCAGTACCGGCCTCCTTCCGCCATATCTGTGTAGAAGCTGCGGTGCACTTGCGGCATCACTACGGCAATCCCCATTTGCGCGACATAACGTTCAATCGAGGTCCGGCGCAGCCAGATCGAGTCATCGTCGGACAGGCCATGCAGCAAATACAGTGTCGGGTGCAGCTTTCCGCGTGTTACATTGCTCATGCCAATCTGCGTTGTCGTCTGCTGGGGCAAAATAACCGTCATCGAGGTGCTCAGGCCCAGCACTTCCGAATAAAACTTACATTCTATTAAAGCCATGTTCCATATCCCCTCTCCATTCGTCCAGGCTTATAGTCATCGTACCATATTTGCGTATTAATACAGTATAATAGCTCCGATGAAAGGGCTTTCCTTAGATCCGAAATAGGGGTTCACCGCCCTAGCGGCGATCTGACACTTGATAGGCGGTGAACAAGGGTAAAGCTGGAATGGAAAAGAATTTCGGCACATAAAGAGGAATTCATGCAGAGGAATGAGGCGGCGGCTAGCCGAATATATACACAAAGCCAGCAAACGGGGAGCAGTTCTACTGCTGCCCGCCAATCAAGTCCGAGGTGTAAACTACGCCGGCGAAGGTGCCGTTTGACGTAATAATGATGCTATCCTGCTTCAGGGTATCGGGGCGGTTCATGGCTGAAGTTAAAACGAGGGACGGCGGGGCGGAAATATCGGCGGTTAGCGGTTTGCGGTTCATGAGCTTGGTTACGGATTCCCGGTAGAAGAGTTCCATGCCTGTACGTCCGGTTACCTTAAGGAAAAAGCGTTCGCACATCAGCAGCCCAACCGGCTCATTGTGTGTATTGCAGACAACGATGGATTTGGCTTCCGGGTGCTGGAACATCACGCGCAGGGTTTCGCGGCAGGTGGAGGAGGCGGGAACTGACGGAGCCATGCGGAGAATGGCGGATAATTCATTGGCAGCGATGATGCTCATTGCAGTTCATCCTTTCTGTGATCATTGTACTCTTACAGTAACGCTCAATCATAAACTGCAATGGGGACAAAGGTAATCGCAATGTAAAGAAAAGATTACCCTCGTACGCCATCCTCCACCAGCGGGTTTCTAGGGGACTCCGGCAGTGACTTGCCCATGCCGCCCCGGTTGATGGCAATGATGCGTTTCTGCGCATAGTAGGTGTCGCGGGAGAGCAGCTTCTTCTCAGCGGCTTTACCGTCAATCAGGCGGGTGATGTAGGTCTCGACTATATAGCCGGTTTTGCCGTTCTGAATGACGCGGGTGTCGCCGCGCGGAAGCGAGGAGTCGCTTACGTATTTGTCGGCAGGCTGCAGCACCTCTACTGTCCGGGACTGGATGAGAAAGGTCACGTTCTTCGGGAATGTGCCGAACAGCTTCACGGTTAAATAGCGGCCCTGCACCCCCGCTTTGATAATCAGGTATTTGCCGGTGTTGTTGCGGATACGGAAATTGATGTTGCCTTCGGAAAAGGTGGCATCCTGGCCTTTCGGGAGATAGTTGACCGGCAGGGAGTGATTCCGCCGCTCCACGATTTCGAGGCCTGAGCGGAGCGCAGCGTTGTAAAGCGTGCTCGACACCTGGCAGATGCCGCCGCCTGTGCCGGGCTGAAGTTTGCCGTTGACGATTACCGGCGCTTCCCGGAAGCCTGTGTCTGCCTGTGCCTTCTGAATGGCTTTGCCGTAATCGAAGACGGCACCCGGAGGCAGAATAGTGCCGTCAACGGCTTGGGCGGCGGATTCGATGTTGAAGGTGCGTCCGGGTCCGCTTGCGCCGAGCGAGGTGCTGAATTCAGAGATTTTTCGTTCAACACCTTGAGCTTTCAGCGCTTTCAAGGTAACATCCGGCTGTTGAACGCTAAGAGGCACTTCAAAGACGATTGGCTTCCCCTGAAGGTTGCCGCTGCTGCGCAAGGTGGATGGCACAGCCGCCCGCAGGGTAAGCTCCAGCGCATGCCAGTCTACCTCGAAGGAGGTTGTTCCGGGCGTGTACACCACACGGTCATCTGCGGTGATTACCCGGACGGCATCCACGGGGGCGCCGAAGGTCTTTTTTTCCCAGGCGGGACTCAGGCGCTTCTGCAGTTGTGTGAGATCGAGGTTCATCCCAAGCTCGAAGCTGCGGGGAAAGCTCAGGCGGGCGCGCACCCGGTCAAGCAATCCGCCCTCAGTGAGTGTGTCTAGCGTACGGAGGAAATCCGCCGCATCATAGGCCATTCCAGCCTGCTTCAGTGTCAAGGTTGTTTCTGTACTTCCTTCCGCCTTCAGCACCAAGGGAACCGATTCCAGCGCCTTAAGCCGTGACTTCAATTCCGTGCGCACCACGGCAACGTCCATTCCGCCAAGGTCCCAGCCGGCAATGGCAGTTTTTTGGGGCAGGGTATGCTGATTTCCATATAAATGCAATCCTCCGGTTACCAGTGAGCCAGTCAATATAAGACCGATCACTATGATGAGGGCGGTATGGGTTTTTTTCATGAATAATCTCCTTCTGCAGGGCGGATTTGCGCTGATTCAGCGCGGGCCGGGGCGGACAGGCTTAAGGAAAGCTCTTTGCAGCCGATATAATAAATAGATATGTTGAACTAAAGGGCAGTAGCGACAGAGGGGAAGTCCAAACTAAATGTTGGAATTCAAACGATACTCCGCTGAACGGGTCAGGGCGTGGAGATCACGCTGGAGGCGTATCAGGCCCCGCGAACAGAATCATCTCCTGATCGGAGGAGTCTACCTGCTTGTAACGGACTGAGCCGCTCTTATTTCCACTGGAAGTTATTTTTTCGCAAGTGTGCGGACTCCAGCGCCTTTATGGGCAGATATTCACCCCAAATATACCTGCCGAAGAGGCGATAAGCGCTTTACGGTCCGTCCTTCGGCTAAATCTATCCCTTTCGGGAAAATAACGTCCTTGCGGTCTGTAAGGAACAGAGGCTGGATACGAAGAATCCCTTTATTGAGCAGGTATTTATAGGTGCTTTTATATGTATATGTGTGTTGTCCGAAAAACTTTCGGGTACTCAAGCAGTTACGGATTTGTTACAATAGATACGCCTGCGGTATGAATGCAGTTAATGGAAACTACTGTGGTTTGCTGCCAGAAAGCAGGCACAGGGGAATATGTCAGAATCGGGAAGTGATGAATTGATCGAAATGCAGGATGTGTGGAAAACCTATCCCAATGGAACCCATGCGCTTCAAGGCGTATCCGTCAAAATCGACCGCAACGAGTTCGTGTATATCGTCGGACCGTCCGGTGCCGGTAAATCAACGTTCATGAAATTAATCTATAGAGAAGAGTCGCCGACCAAAGGGCAAATATCCGTAGGCGGGTTTAACATAGGCAAGCTGAAGCCGCGCAAAATTCCTTATGTCCGCCGCAATATCGGCGTGGTGTTCCAGGATTTCCGCCTGCTGCCGAAGCTGACCGCCTATGAGAATATCGCTTTTGCGATGGAGGTTATCGAGGCGCCGAAGAAGGTCATCAAGAAGCGTGTGCCTGAAGTGCTCGAACTGGTCGGACTGCGCAGCAAAGCAAACCGCGAGCCTTCGCAGCTATCAGGCGGGGAGCAGCAGCGGATTGCAATAGCGCGGGCGATTGTCAACAACCCTTCCGTCATTATTGCGGACGAGCCTACCGGCAACCTGGACCCGGAAACCTCTTGGGGAATTATGCAACTGCTGGATGAAATCAATTTTCGCGGGACCACGATTGTAATGGCTACCCACAATAGGGATATCGTCAATAAAATGCGCAAACGCGTACTCGCTATTGAGAACGGAAACATTGTGAGAGACCAAGTGAGAGGGGAATATGGTTATGAGTTTTAAAACCTTCTTGCGGCATGTGCGGGAAGGCTTCAAAAATGTATTCCGCAACGGCTGGATGTCGGTGGCTTCCATCACGTCTATTGTCGTCTCCCTCTTCGTGCTTGGTGTTTTTATATTGCTAGTGCTTAATGTCAATGCGGTCGCCGACAAGGCGGACAGCCAGGTGCAGATCAACGTGCATTTGGCCCTGAACACCGATCAGAAAATGCGCGAAACGCTGCAAAATGAAATCGGCAGTATGCCGGAAGTCAGCAAGGTAGAGTTCATCTCCAAAGAGCAGGGGCTGAAGGAATTCCGCGAGGATATGGGACCGGATGCCGCCGGGCTGCTGGAGGGCTTTGATAATGATAACAATCCTCTGCCGGACAAGCTGCTAGTGGAAGTAGTTCAGCCGACAACCGTTCCTTTTGTGGCGGAGAAGATCGAAGCCCTGAACACAACCCATAAAGAGCAGCCCATTTACAAAGTGAATTACGGCAAAGGCTCGGTGGAGACGCTCTTCAAGGTGACGAAGGCGATACGCAACATCGGATTTATTTTTGTAGCAGGGCTGGCGGTTATGTCCATGTTCCTGATTTCCAATACGATACGGGTTACAATTCTTGCCCGCCGCAGGGAGATTGGTATTATGAAGCTGGTCGGGGCGACGAATTACTTTATCCGCTGGCCTTTCTTTGTTGAAGGGGCGCTCATTGGCCTAATTGGTTCACTGATTACCTCGGGCTTGCTCTACGTTGGCTACAGCAGCCTGACATCTTCTGTGCAGGGAGACCCGATGCTGGGATTGCAGCTTATTCCTTTTGGCAATATCTGGCTTCTATTCTGCGGGCTGCTGGTTAGCCTTGGCGTACTGATTGGTATATGGGGAAGCAGCGTGTCGATCCGGAAGTTTTTGAAAGTATAGTCCATCATCCGCGGGAGGATGACGATCATAACAGGATAAAGGACGGGGAGTGCGAGTTGAAGAAGATTACTGCCGGATTGTCCGCTGTATTGCTGGCTGTGACATTATTCCAGCCCTCTGACGGATATGCCAAAAAGACTTCGGTCGCTGAGATCGACAAGCAGCTAAAGCAGTTGCAGCAAGAGGTGCAGGCTGCCAAGGCGGCGCAGGAGAAGGCTGCTTCACGCAATCAGGAGGCCCAGCATTACAAGAACAAAACAAACCTAAATCTCCAATACGTGCTGGATCAGATTGGTCAGGTGAAGGGTCAGATGACAACGATTTCCGGAAAAATCTCCAGCACGGAGAAATCGCTGAAGGTTACAGCGAATGAGCTCGATGAGGCGGAAGCGCGTGTCGCCGCCCGGGAGAAGCTGCTTGAATCCAGGGTCCGCTTGATGTACACCGACGGTGCAGTCTCCTACCTGGATGTGCTGCTCTCCTCGAAGAGCTTCTCTGATTTCCTGGATCGGGCGGACTCGCTGAAGATGATTGTGGATCAGGATCAGGACCTGCTGGTACAGCATAAGCTGGACAAGCAGACGGTTATTGCCAAGAAGCAAGAGCTGGAAGGGCAGTACGCGCAGGCTAAGCAACTGTATACGGATCTGGAATCCCAGCGAGGCGTGCTGAAGGATAAGGAGGCGGAGAAGCAGGAGCTTATCGCCTATTATGATAAGGAAATCCAAGAAACGGACGGCGTGACGGAAGAGCAGAATGCCAAGCTGGTGCAGCTCGCCAGCGACCGTTCGGCGCTTGAGGAACAGAAGGATAAGATCAAAGCCGAGGAAGCCGCACGCAAAGCGGCGGCAGCCAAAGCAGCCGCGGCCCGTAGAGCCGCAGCAGCGGCTGCCGCTGCTGCGGCCAGAGCCAAAGTAGCCAGCAGCAGCAGTTCAAGCTCAGACAGCAGCCCTGCTGCGGAGGAATATGCCGGTGGAAACGGACCGTTCCTGCTTCCAGTTGGCTCGGCACGCATTTCTTCGCCTTATGGATTGCGTACGCATCCTGTAACCGGTGAGGTAGGCAAGATGCATACGGGTACGGACTTTGCCGTTCCGCAGGGGACCGACATTCATGCTGCCGATTCCGGTACGGTAATTGTAGCAGAGTGGTGGAGCGGGTACGGCTATTGCGTGATCATCGACCACGGCGGCGGTGTATGGACGCTCTATGGCCATATTCGCGAAGGCGGCATCAAGGTTAAGGTGGGTGACCGCGTGGAACGCGGCCAGGTTATCGCCGAATCCGGAGCCACCGGACGTGTAACCGGTCCGCATCTGCACTTCGAAGTACGGATTGACGGCAAACCGGTTGATCCGATGCCTTATCTTTGATTTTAAAGACATTGATTCTATATCATAAATATTATTGCAGTTTTCGGCATATACTGGAAGAGATGCCGTTCTTTGCGGAAGCGGAATACTGGACTTGATGAGATAGATAAGAAGGGACGGTGGGAACATCATGTTGAAGAAAAGCACAGCGGCGTTTATGATGATCGCCGCCTTGCTGTGCGGCAGCCTGCTGACTCTGGGTGTGACCGGCTATGTGAATGTATTCGGACAAGCTGCGGGTGAAGGAGTAGCGGCGGCGCCCGTGCCGGCGGCCGGCGGTCTTCAGGAGAAGGAATCGCAGAAGCTTGGAACCGCACTGAGTCTGATTGAGGGTAACTACTACGAAAAGGTAGACCGGGAGAAGCTGATCGACGGTGCTGTCAACGGGATGATGGAGGCACTGGGCGATCCTTATTCCAATTATATGGGTAAGGAAACAGCGCAGAAGTTCGAGGAGAGTATCGAAGGCTCGTTCTCGGGAATCGGGGCAGAGGTATCTTCGGATAACGGTAAGGTGGTTATCGTCTCCCCGATCAAGGGCTCACCGGCTGAAAAAGCCGGGCTGCAGGCTAAGGATATCATTCTGTCCGTGAACGGAGAAACACTTGAAGGGATGGAGCTAAATGCCGCGGTAGCCAAGATTCGCGGCCCTAAGGGAAGCAAGGCCACGCTGAAGATTCAGCGTGCCGGCGCTGCGGAGCCGCTGGAGTTCGTGCTCACCCGCGATGATGTGAAGCTGGAGACGGTCTACGCCAAGCTTGGGAAGGATGGCGTGGGTGTAATCGAAGTGACGCAGTTCTCCATGAATACCGCTGAACGGTTCAAGGAAGAGCTTGGCAAGCTGGAGAAGCAGGGGATGAAGGGACTTGTTATTGATGTCCGCAACGACCCGGGCGGCGTGCTGCCGGTTGTTATCGAGATGGCACAGCAATTCGTTCCATCCGGCAAAGCCATTGTTCAGGTTGAGGATAAGAATAAGAAACGTGAGGTAAGCACCTCCAAGGGCTCAAGCAAAGATTATCCGGTCGTAGTGCTGATGAACAAAGGCAGTGCAAGTGCCTCGGAGATTCTGGCCGGAGCTCTGCAGCAATCTGCGGGAGCCAAGCTGATTGGCGACAATTCCTTCGGCAAAGGCACAGTGCAGACCAGCTTCGACAAGCAGCTCGGAGATGGCAGCCTGCTGAAGATTACGATTGCCAAATGGCTGACGCCCAACGGCACATGGATTCACGGCAAGGGCATCAAGCCGGATATCGCCGTGGCCCAGCCGGACTACTTCTCGGTAGCACCGATTAACAAAAGCGTAACCCTGCAATACAATATGAACAGCACGGACGTCAAGAACGCGCAGATCATGCTGAATGGTCTTGGCTACAAGCCGGGACGCAAGGATGGATATTTCGATACGGCGACGAAGGATGCGGTCAAGAAATTCCAAAGCGCATCCAAGCTGCAGGCGACCGGCATCATCAATGCCAAGACAGCCGAGGCGCTGGAGCTGGCGCTGGTCAAGGCCATTAAGGACCCGGTCAACGACAATCAGCTCAATAAGGGAATTGCCGAGATACAGAAGGAAATTAAGGCGTCGTCGTCGAAAAAGTAAGAAGGCTGATTTCAGCCTTCTTTTTTTCTAATAATATAAGGATCTGTATATTTCAACTCATCAATCAGCCTAATATTTCTCGCTGTAACGGATACCGCCCCTTTATGGACGGAGAAGCCGTTTCAACTTGCCGGACCCAAAGGAGTGTGACGAACGGTTTGAATGGGATGCCAGAACTGCTTGCAAGCTTGGGCACAGCGGCCATACATCTGCTGATTCAGCCTTATTACTATATTGCTATTCTCTTTATCGCTTTCTATTACCGCAGGCAGGTAGCGCTGGAACGGAAGCTGATCCATGTGAAGCTCCATAGCTGGGGCCGGGAAACCTGGCGCACGGTATGGAGCGGCCTGGTGATGGGGCTGGTTGTTTCCCTTGCCGCTGTTCTGCTGGGGATTTCCTTGTCAGGGACGGCGGTGGCCTGCATTTGGATTGTCAGTCTGGTGCTTATGCTCTTTCGTGTGCGCTATTTGTGTTTTGCCTATTCCATAGGCTTCTTGGGAATTGTGCAATTTGTCCTTTCCTTCATTCCGGGTACCCTGCAGAACGGACCGGCAGGAACGGTTGCCGGAGCGATCAGGGAAATGAATATCCCGGCGCTGCTGGTGCTGGCAGCGCTCCTGCATCTTGCCGAAGCGCTGCTGGCGCGCTGGCAGGGCGCAGGGCTGGCGTCGCCGCTCTTCCTCAAGGGCAAGCGCGGCAAGGTTGTTGGCGGCTATCAACTGCAAGCCTTCTGGCCGCTGCCGCTGTTCCTGCTGATTCCCCCTGGAGCGGGAATCGGTGATCTGCCCTGGCACCCGCTGCTGGGCGGCGGGCTTGGCCTGGTCTCCCTGCCGGTCATCATCGGCTTCAGCGAGATGACCCAGGGCCTGCTGCCCGGGCGCAAGAGTACCCGCACAGCAGGGCGGCTGCTGCTGTACAGCATCGTCCTGCTGGGCTTAAGCCTGCTTGCCGCCTGGTGGAGCCCGCTGACCGTGCTCGCGTCGCTCGCGGCTGTACTGCTGCACGAAGCTCTGGGCTGGTACGGCGCTCTGGAGGAGCGCAGTCTAAGCCCCATCTTCGTGCATCCGGCTGCCGGCCGCAAGGTGCTGGCCGTGCTGCCGGACAGCCCCGCGCAGGAGCTGGGCATCCTGCCGGGCGAGATTCTGCTGAAGGTCAACGGAGTTCTGTTGACCGATGCGGCGCAGCTTCATGAGGCGCTGCGCATGAATCCCGCGTTCTGCAAGCTGGAGGTGCTGAACCGCGAAGGCGAGAGCAAATATCTCCAGCGGGCGATCTACGATGGCGACCACCATCAGCTCGGCATCATTCTGGTGCCGGAGCCGGACGGAACGGTAACGGCAGAGGCGAAGCCGTCCAGCATCTTCAGCATTATCTCAATGAAGACCGGGAAGAGCCGGAGCCGAGTGCAGGATAAGCGGCTATAGACAAGAGTGTCTGTGCAAGATATGGAATATCCTGAAATATTAAAATGCCCTTTTGAATTCCGCCTTGGGAATCAAAAGGGCATTTTTTGCTTCTATTTCTCGCTGAAACGGATACCGTCCTTTTAAGGACGGCGAAGCCGTTCCCACTTGTGCTTTCTGGTGTTATCTGTCTTGTGTGCGGTGTAAGAAGTAGGGGGCTTGACGCCCCCTACAACTTGTCCGCAATGATTAATTAATGGGTCAGCCATTCCTTGTTGTTGTCAATACGATAGGTGTGATCCTTACTTGCTTCTTCGATATCGGCAAATGCCCAGTGACTAGCCGGAACATCTGACCAAGTAGGAGATGTCACACCGTTAAGCGGCCCTCTGGCGAACAGGCGGTTAATTACGGTGACCGCTTCTGCACGTGTCAACGATTTGGCTGGTGCAAATGCTCCATCTGCATATGGCTTCATGATACCTGCAGCACGGGCCGCATCAATAGCTCCCGCAGCCCAGTGAGTACCTACATCAGAGATGGAGGAAACAGCAGTGCCATCTTCGGTGAAGGTAAGCTGTTTGAAACGTGCGCTTAGCAGCGCCATTTCGGCACGGGTTATTGGTTGATTCGGATGGAATTGACCATCAGGGAAGCCCTTCATGATTCCTGCGGCAACCACCTGTGCGATGTAACCGGAAGCCCAGTGGCTGTTGCTGACATCTGAAAAGCTGCTTGCAGCGGCTTTAACAGATGTGTTCTGATCCAGATTGCGGGCAATTAGGGCTGCAAGCTCAGCTCTTGTAATTGCAAGGTCCGGTTTGAATGTACCGTCCGTATACCCTTTGATATACGCACTGTGCGATTTGGAATCAGTTGTAAATAGTTGAGACAGGTTGCTATTTGGCCACTGAAGTACAGAATATTTACCGCCGACATTGCCCATAACTTCCAATCCGTAATTTCCGCCGCCAAGATCAACAAGGCTTCCGCGGATCAGGCTAACAGTTCCTTTGGCATCGACTGCATATACAGCGAGAGAATTGACGAATGCCTCACGTTCCTGTGCGTTGGCCGGTACTGCCACTCCTTGGAGTGGAATGATCACTTTGATAGGTTGTCCTGTAATAGCTGCACTTCCGCTTACTTGCAGGGCTGGAGTGAGTAATACCGGTTGAACCTTATCGGATACTGCTGTTACGATTTTGCTCTGAAGCAGCGCTTGGGCTTGGTCATTGCTGTATTTTACAGTACTAATTACCAGCTTGACGCTGTCTTCAATACCTTGAAGAGAAGCTGTTGGTATAGTGACGATTCCTTGACTGGTGATAATCTCCAGCGGAAGATTGGCCGCAGCCAATTGTTTTGCTACGCCGCTGTCCAGTTGCAGGGAGGTTTGGGTAACCTCATGTTTTGCATCCGGAATCGTAATCTGAATCTTGTCAAGTTTGGCATCCTTGGCTTTGGCGATAGCATCCACTGCATTTGCTGCCGAGATGACCAGCTCATCACTCTTGGTTCCATCGGTATTCGTATGGCGCTTGATGTTAATGTCTGCAGAAGATGCAGAGTTTGAGCCTACAGTCGCTTTAATGGTTTCTTCTGTTGGAGCGGCAGGGCTTGATGTATCAGCCTTAGCCAACTGTACAACTGTGAATGTACTGAACTTGCTTACCCGGAACGAAATTCCGGTAGCGTTTTTGTTGTTATCCAGCACCAGGGTTCCTTGCTGCATCACCTTTTCACCGTCGCTGTGTATTACAAAAACGCGAAGAGAGTCAAGGTTGGATGTATCCGGAGTAATGCCATTTTTAGCGAAAGGAACGTATACCTCGGTATCATAACCGCTGTAGTTCGTTTCAATTTCAAGTGATTTGCCCAGGATATTGACCTGCTGGGAATTAAATTGAGCAGGGATTTCTCCATTGATTTTTGCTTGCAATGCTGTGTTTCTGAGCGGAACAAGGTGGAAGAACAAATCCAGGTTATTGTTCTGCATGTTCTGTAAAACTCCTGCCCCAAGGGTGATGGTGGCATATTCGCTTTGAAGATTAAGCTGGTAGGAGCTTCCTGCCAGTGCATTCAGGGAAGCAGCAGGAACTTCTACAGCCAACTCATCAGGCACATCGCCGGCTACCTCGTCGATGACAACTGTGGCTGAGCTTCCCTTCTTGCCATTTGCAACGATTTCTTCTGCTTTGGAAGGCGAGAACACAACTTTATCAATAGTGGAGGATTGACCTGCAGAATTCACCACATTGATACGTGTAATCGGAATGTTCGCAGAAGCACTATCCGGATCTTTTACAATGACATTGCGGCTATATCCGGTATCTACGGTTCTTGTGGAGCCTTTCGACTTCACAATGACCAGGAAGGTACGTGTTTTTGAGATCGCACCTTTGCTTACCGTAGCTGTCAGAATAACACTTTCATTGTCGGATTGTGGAGTGATTTTGCCGGTAATAAGATTCTTAACGGGTGTACCCAATTCAATGACATTCGTCTTGCTTGATTTCCATTCTACGTTCGTACCGAAATTACCGGTTGAAACTACATATACAGGACCTGTAACACTTTCCCAGGTGTCTCCCTCTGTGAATCCTACCGATAGCAGCTTGGCTGCGGCATTAACGGACTGTTCATCGGAAGAAGCAACAGCAACTGTAGTAGCAGGGCTTTCTGACTTCATCGGCTCGGTCAGGGTAACCTTAACTGTTTTGAGACCTTCCAGATCAAGTCCGTCGAGCGTGATTGTTCCTGCAGTTGTACCGGTGTTGGTCTTGGTTCCAATAACGATACCTTCATCATTGTAAATTTTTACAGTGGCTCCTGCCGGAACTTCGGTTACTGTAATAGTTCCTTCGGTTTCTTCAACAACGATGTTCGCAGACCCTGGTTGAGCGGATTGTGCATCTTTGGCAGTCACTTCAACCTTGGCGCTTTCGGACTTGTTAGCTTCTGTGAAGCTTACTTTAATGACTTGTCCGTCCGTTAGTCCCCCGTCCTCGACAAGAAGTTTCAGGTCAGCAGGGCTTTGGGTGTTGTTAGTAACGGTACCAATCAGGGTAACTCCATCCTGTTGATAGACAGCCACTGTCACACCAGGCCGTACGTTTGCTACTGTAATTGTATCGGTTGTGGCATTAGCTGTAACTGCAGCCGCATCTGGTGCCTCTGATGGGTCAGTGGCAGCAGGGACTTCAGTCAGCGGACTTCCAGACTTGTTCCCTTCAGTCAGACTGACTTTAACGATTTGTCCTTCCAGTAGACCTTCATCTGGAATGGTAACCGTCACATCACCCGGTGTAGTTCCTGTATTAATCGCTGTTCCCAGCAGCGTTACGCCATCTGCGGCATACACGTTGACGGTGACGCCAGCAGGCACGTTCTTGACGGTTACAGTATCGGTTGTTGCGTTAGCGGTAATGTCAGAAGCCTTTGGTGCGGCACTGACTTCTTTGGCAGCAGTGACGGCTACCAGCGGGCTCTCGGTTTTGTCAGTCTCAGTAAGACTGACCTTGATAGCCTCAGCATCGTTAAGTCCGGCAGCAATCACAACGCTAACATCGCCCGCATCGGTTCCATTGTTGGTGGCCGTGCCAATGACGGTTACGCCATCTGCGGCATACACGTTGACGGTAGCGCCAGCAGGCACGTTCTTGACGGTTACAGTATCAGATGTTGCGTTAGCGGTAATGTCAGAAGCTTTTGGTGCGGCACTGACTTCTTTGGCAGCAGTGACGGCTACCAGCGGGCTCTCGGTTTTGTCAGTCTCAGTGAGACTGACCTTGATAGCCTCTGCATCGTCAAGTCCGCCAGCAATCACGACTTTAACATCGCCTGCATCGGCTCCATTGTTGGTGGCCGTGCCAATGACGGTGACGCCATCTGCGGCATACACCTTGACGGTAGCGCCAGCAGGCACGCTCTTGACGGTTACAGTATCGGTTGTTGCGTCAGCGGTAATGTCAGAAGCTTTCGGGGAATCGGAAGTCTGAACAAGTGTACTCGCTGTTCCGTTCAGCTTGATTACCCGGTCAGGCTCATCCGGGATTTGAATCACGACTTCACCTGTAGAATCACCAATAGTTTTAGGTACAAAACGGATTGTGATTTCTCCGCTCTCCCCTGGCTGAAGGACCTCGGTCGTCGTGTTCTTCACAATTTCAAAATCACCGGAAATCTTCACATCTTCTATACCCAAAGGCTCGTCTGATGTGTTAGTCACGGTAATGACAGCTTCTTTGGTTCCACCATCCGGGAAGAAGACGCTGGTATTGGAAATATAGAGCTTATATCCGGTAAGGAGCTTTTTGTATACCTTCAAATAGATCTTCCCGGAGTTCTCATACAAGAACATTACGTCGCCATTGGTAGAGTTGATCGCCGCGTTAGCGACAGTTGTAGTCGCAACGTCAACGGGAGTAGCGAAGTTAGCTCCCAGGTTCTGACTGACTTCGAAATATACCTTGGTTGAATCGCTGAAGCCGGTGACTACATTCCCATACCGGTCAGCACTAAGGGAACGCGCAGTGCTGCTCATGTTATTACTAACATTAAGGTTAGCGACTGTTTTGTCTCCCAGGTTCATGCGTGTCAGAACAGTGCCTTGACCGGCAACGAACAAATATTTGCCGAGCTGTCCAGAGGATAAGGAGCCTACTGAATAGTAAACACTCGCACCAGGAATGACACCTGTTCCGAAGCTTTGTCCATGATCTGTGCTGATATAGTACTTCAGGGATGGATTATCCTTCTGCACAATCACATTTCCCGTTTCCGGGTCAACATGGATATCTGTAAATACATAACTTTCGCCAAACTGATGCACATTGAAGGAACTGCCTTGGTCACTGCTGTAATAGAAAACATTTCCATTTGGATCAGTAGCGTATACATAATTTCCATCCACCGCCAAGTGGATAGAAGCTCCTGACACTGCCCCCAATTCAATTGGAACGGAGAAGGTTTGACCGCTGTCTGTGCTCTTGGAGATATAGGCTTTACCAGTCTTTACCCATCCTACATATACGGTACCGGCTGCAGAAACTGCAACCTCAGGCTCAAAGCTGGCATTGAAAACGAGCACACTCGGGAGGAAGGTCTGACCTCCAGTGATGCTTTTGGCTACACGGATCTGGTTGTTGCCGTTATAGACGGCATAGATGGAGCCGTCAGGTGCCACAGCAAGGTTTCTGGAGGTGTTGCCCGGCGCGATCGTCCAGTTCGTATTCTGATCGCTTACAAGAACCTCGCCATAAGCACTTGTGTCTGTAGCAGCTTGTACACGGCCCAGCGGGGCCAGCAAAGCAGTCAGCATACTTAGAACGACAACTAGGGACATTGTTCTATAAGATATAACTTTCTTCATTCCAACAATCCTTTCTGCTAAAATATTTTAGACCCATAGTAGCAGAATGCACTGAACAAATACTCAACAAATTGTTGGACGGTGTCGAAAGGATAACGAAAATGTCAAATATCATACCGCAGCTTAAGAGGGAAGTGCCAATTTCCGACAACTTAATTGTAATTTTGGGTTCACCGTGCAGGGAGAGCGGATGCTGAAGTTGACTCCGCTTAGCTGCCGTTTTTTAAGTAAAAGATGGCAATTTGCGTCCGGTCGCGCAGTCCGAGCTTGCTGAGGATATCGGTGATGTAGTTTTTGACCGTACCTTCGCTTAAGAACAGCGCGGCAGCGATTTCTTTATTGGTATAGCCTTCTGCGATAGAGGCCACCACAGCCTGCTCGGCTTTGGTCAGTCCATACGCTTCCAGCGTCTGTGCCGGGGTGTCCTTCGGACGCGGGGTCGGCTGCAGCAGCCCTGCCAGCTTGCGGGCGATGTCGGGATGGATAAGCATGTTGCCTTCATGTACGGTTTTGATGCCCTGAATAATCCGGTCCGGCGGAATATTCTTCAGCAGGTATCCGCTGGCCCCGTTCCGCAGCGCTTCAATAATGTATTCGTCGTCATCGAAGGTGGTCAGCATCAGCACGGAAATCCGGGGGAAGGCTGCTTTGATATGTTGGGTACCTTCTACCCCGCCACAGTTCGGCATGCGGATATCCATCAGTACGACATCGGCGTGGGGGAGCTGCTTCAGCAGGGCCAAGGCTTCATTGCCATCCCCTGCCGCGCCGACAACCTCGATTTCCGGGTCGAGAGCGACCAATACCTTCAGACTTTCGCGGATAAAAGGGTCGTCGTCTACGATTACTACTTTGATCATAAAGGGTCTGTCTCCTTTAGCACGAATTTATAGATGCGCTTCACAAGCTGTTTAAATGGACCTATAGATTTTCATATTGGGGTCTGGTCGTAACTGCGGGGAATGTTTGGACTTCCGGCCGCTGCCCGCCTGCAGATTTCTTGATTTATACCGCTGTTCGCGGTTGAAATCCGCAGACAAAGGCGGACGCGTTCGCTCCGTAAGTATCCAAACTTCCCCTCCGTCACTTCTGCCCCTTATATATTTTCTTTAGGTCAACTTATATATAAGCTTATACAGTCTATCCTCCCTGCCGGTAAACAGGCAGCCTCGTAATCATCGTGAACTCCGGTTCAAGCCGCAGCGCAAGCGTTCCGCCGATCAGACTCGTCCGCTCATCCATTCCTTTAAGGCCCATCCCGCCCGCACCTTGTACTCTGGACAGTGGGTCGGTTTCGGGACGCGCGCCATTGTTGCCGACCTCCATAACGATCTCATGCCCGCTATACGACAGTGTAATCCAGACCGCGGTTGCTTTGCCATGTCGAAGGGCATTGGTAATGGCCTCCCGGGCATTTTTGTAGAGGACAACCTGGATACTGGGGTACAGCGGATATGGCTGACCCTGCACATTATAGGAGGTTTCAATGCCGGTATCGCGGCCCAGTTCCTCCAGCAGCCGGTCCAGTGCATAGGCGCCTTCAAGCTGGGGAGCGTAGCTGATCTGTCTGACTGCGGCGCGCATTTCATCCATACTGGCTGAGAGCTGGTCGCGGATCTGGCTCATCATGCCCATCCCGGTTTCCGGAGAATGCGGCAGGGTATGAATGGCCGCCTCTGTCATCATTTTAACCCGGATCAGCCGGTGGCCGATATCATCATGCAATTGGCGCGCGATCCTTACCCGTTCCTCCGCCTGTGCGGTACTCTCGACCTGGGAGGCGAACTGCTGCAGGCGGCTGCGGGCTTCCTCCAGCTCGAAATGTTTTTTGCGCAGCTCGTCGTAGAGGAACAGCGTGTCGTCACGTCCGCGCCCTGATCTGTACAGCAGCTCGTTCAGATAGGCGGACAGCAGGAAGGTAAGATTGATGTACACCCTTGCAAGCGGCTCGAAGCCGCTAAGGGCAATATTCAAAGCGGCCACGTGAGCGCAGAAGAACAGGAGTGACACGAATCTCCGCTCCAGTCTGGAATAATAGAGCAGCGCGGAAATCGCCGGGAAAATCATTAAATTACCGTATTGGTAAAACAGCCAGGCGGTGTAGAGTAATTCAATTCCGCCAGCAAGTGCCTGCAGGGGCCCGGAAAGCCGCTCGCTCAGTGTCACGATCAGCAGCAGCAGCAGAAAATGCAGAGTGAACAGCTCATAGTCGGCATAGCTATAGACATATATGGCAATCAGTGCAGGGATGATAATGAGCGCGTAGCGCAGATTTTTTATTCCTCTGTTCAAGTGGGGTCATCCTTTTTAGGGTTGGTATATTCATCTTAGCATAAGAAGCCCCCTGCCCAGGAGATGACTTAAGTCACCTCAAGGTCATGACCTTTCGTACCTATGCCGGCCACCGTAATGCGCTACAATTACAGCATAAGGCTTGAGGAACAGGAGAGATGAGGCATGACGCTTGCGGTATTAACGGATGTAGTGAAAAGGTATGATCAAAAATTAACGGTGGATCACGTGAATTTCAGCATACAGGAGGGGGAAATCTTTGGTCTGCTCGGTCCGAATGGGGCGGGGAAGAGCACTACGATCAGTATGATCTGCGGCTTGCTGAAGGTCGATGGCGGGGATATCGTAATCGACGGACTGTCGGTAAAGGATAAACCGCTTGAGGTGAAAAAGAAAATCGGGCTTGTCCCCCAGGATTTGGCCTTATATGAAAATATGACAGCGGCGGAAAATGTAAGCTTCTTCGGCAAGCTGTACGGCCTGCGCGGCAGGCTGCTGAAAGAGCGGGTTGAGGAGGCGCTGGATTTCACCGGACTTAGCGACCGGTCCAAGGACAAACCGTCCACCTTCTCCGGCGGAATGAAAAGACGGCTGAATATCGCCTGTGCAATTATGCATCACCCCAAGCTGATCATTATGGATGAACCGACCGTCGGGATTGATCCCCAGTCGCGCAATCATATTCTGGAATCGGTTAAGGCGCTGAACAAGCTGGGCTCAGCGGTTATCTATACAAGCCATTATATGGAGGAAGTAGCCGCCATTTGCGACCGGGTAGCGATTATGGATAAAGGCCATATCATTGCCTGCGGAACCGAGCAGGAGCTGCGGGAACGGGTGTCCCATGAAGAACGGATTGTCGTGAAGGCTGCCAAGATGACTCCCGCCTTGATGGATGAACTGAATCATCATCCGCGGATCAGCCGGGTAGAGCTTAACGGAGATACGGTAGAGTTGTACCTGCCTTCTTCGCAAAATGAGCTGCAGGATATTCTATTTATTTTTGCCAAGCATGAAGGGGTTATTGCTTCACTGAAAATTGAAGAGCCGGATCTGGAGACTCTGTTCCTCAGCCTGACCGGACGGACCTTGAGGGATTAGAGGAGGGAGAAAGCGGAAATGAACACTTGGACAATTATGATCTATGAGCTGCGCAGATTATTCCGCTCACGCTCGCTGCTGATTAATATGTTTCTGCTGCCGATCGTGCTGATCTTTCTCCTGGGGACTTCGCTGTCCGGAGTGGTCGGTGTCAAAGCTGCCTCCAAGATAAATCCTGTGCGGGTGGCGGTAGTCAATCTTTCGGGTGAAGGAAAGGGGCCAACGGCGATGATTGCGGCCTTTCTGAAGTCGCCGGAGGTTCAGAATGTGATTGCTCCGCAAGAAGCGGGCAGCCGCGAGGCAGCGGAGAAAGGGCTGCGCACCGGAAAATACGGCTATGCGGTAATTGTGCCAACCGGCTTTGACAGCGAGGTTCAGAGCGGAGGGCAGGCGCGGCTGGAATTAATACTCGGGAAGAGCCACAATGATAATCTGGTTGCCGCGACGGTTTTTGACAATTTTCTCAGCAGGATCAATTATAAACAGGCTACGGCGGCAACGCTTGGACCGCAGGCGCTTCAGGCGGCAGCTACAGTTCCGGGAGACCGGGAGACGGTTAAAATGGGCGATCTTAGCAATGGAGGGAGAACCTACAGCGCCTCCCAATTCTACGCGGCGTCCATGCTGGTGATGTTTCTGCTGTACAGCGGAATAACGGTTACGACATCACTTTTTAGTGAGAAGGATAACCATACCCTCTTCCGCATCAATTCGATGCCGGTCAAGGGCTCAGAGCTATTTATCGGCAAAATGCTGGGCGTAGGCATCGTGTCCATTATTCAATGTCTGGCGATAGTTCTGCTTACCGGCTGGCTGTTCGGTGTTTACTGGGGGAATCGGCCGGGCCTTCTGATGCTGTTCTGCCTGCTGATGATTATAGCCTCAATGACGCTGTCGATTGTGGTGTGTATGTTCAGTAAAACTGCGGCAAGCGCAAGCAGCATCATTAGTGTAATTACGGTGTGCATGACTTTCCTTAGCGGCGGAATGGCTCCGCTGCCCGATTCCTGGGTGAACACCATCGGTGCTTTTACGATTAATCATTGGGTGCTGCAGTCGATGATCCGCATGATGCTGCATTCGAGTCTGCCGCAGCTTTTGCCGAATCTGTGGATCATAGCCATCATCTGTCTAGTGCTGTTCGGCGCAGCGATTGTCTCATACCGGAAGGTGGGTTACCATGGATAAAATACTGACAATAGCCTGGAATATGATCAAACGGACGATCGGTTCCCGCAAAGGGTTCATTACGTATATTTTGCTGCCGGGCATTGTGGTCGCTGCCATTATTTCCTTGACCGGAGGCATGGAGGATAGCCCGCCAACCATTTTGTATGCCAATATGGACAAAGGCGCAGCCGGAGCGCATCTGATCGCGGAGCTGAAGAACTCCGGAGATTACAAGCTTGTTCAGCGCAGTAACGAGGCTTCGCTTAAGGAAGGGGTTACGCTGCAGGAGGGTACGGCGGGAATATGGATTCCGGCAGCGTATACGTCTCAGCTTGCGGCCGGGCAACAGCCGAGTCTCAGCCTGTATGAGCTTAAAACTTCGGAAAACTCGGTTATGCTCAAAATGAAAGTGAATGCGATAGCGGATGAAATGCTCGAAACCGCTCAAACGGTAAAAGCCGGCGGCGGCGGGACGGGAGATGCCGAAGCTCAGCTTGGCGCGATCCTGAAGCAGGCGGAACAGCATAATGTGGGAAGCACACGTACGGACTATGACTTGTATCCCCGGCAAACGCTTGGAATCATCACCGGCTTGACGTTAATGTTCCTCATGGGACTTGTTACCAGTTCGGTATCCCTGATTATGGATGACCGCCGGGGGCGGACCATGATGCGGATGTTCAGCGCTCCGGTCCGTTCCTCCGAAATTGCGTTTGGTAATTTCCTGGGCAGCTTTATGGTAGGGGTTATTCAGATTATCATTGTGCTGACGCTCGGGAAATGGGTGCTGCGTTATGACTATGGGGTCCCTGCATATCTCTATTTCCTTGTGCTTGCCGCATTTATGCTCGTGTCCATGGGAATTGCCAGCACGGTAGCGGGACTGGTCCGCAATCCGAGAAATGCAGGCATGCTCAACGCGCTCATCCTTACCCCGACCTGTATGCTCGGCGGCTGCTTCTGGCCGCTCTACCTCATGCCCGATTATATGCAAAAAGCGGCCAACTTCGTGCCGCAGAAATGGGCGATCCAGGCGGTGGACATCGCGGCAGCCGGCGGCGGCTGGGATGAGCTGTGGCTCCCCTTTGCGATCCTGCTGCTCATGGCGGCAGTGCTGCTGGCAATTGGTTCCGCCATTCTGCGTCCGAATGAGGCCGGGATCAGCGCGTAGCTTGCAACTGCGGTGAGGTAGATAGAGGGCCAGCCTGCCGTATCCGGCTATAAGCCGGATACGGCAGGCTGATCTATTGTTGAATTAGGATTTGTGTCAGCAATGAGAAAATGAAGCGATTAGGCTTGCAAAAATGTCTTGGGGAATCTATTATATACATAAAATGTAAGCGATAACATTTGTAGCTGGTGCTTGTGAAGCGGGTACTAGCTCTATAAAACTTGCAGGAGGATGAGCGGATGAGCGGCAATAAATTGGCTTGGACCTGGCGGGTCAAAGAGGAATGTCTGGAGGAGTACGTGCAGATGCATCTTAACCCCTGGCCGGAAATCCTCGAGGAGCATTCCAAAGCCGGAATTAAGAATTACTCGATTTTTCAGAACGGCAATCAATTTTTCTATTGCTTTGAATGCAGCGACCCGGACGCGGCTTTTGCATACATTGCCCAGAGTGATGCCTGCAACAGATGGAATGCGATTACGTCGAAGATGGTTGAAGGCTCCTTTGACTTTAATGAGGAGACGCCGGTGATCCCGCTTCGCGAGGTCTTTTATCTGGAGTAGCCCCTGGCTTTCGCTGAGCTCACTGTCATTAAGCTTAAGCATCCATAAGTAGTGCCTGAACGCTCTGCCTTTCAACAAGGCAGGGTTTTTTGTGCTGTCCAGAGCAGGGCGGCGTTCCCGCATGCCGGTGTCCTCTATCCCGGGCAGGGGAAGCGCCCCGCCTTAAGACCGAGAGCAGAACCATTCCCCGGTAGGTTTTGGAGATAGCCGTCAGGCCCTACACTTAAGCGGAGACAGCAATACATAAGGATCAGGCATACAGAAACCAAACATAACCAAATGGAAGGGGAAAAGAGAAATGACATGGTTAACAAAATGGTCGTTTGGCAATAAGGGGGCGCTCGGGCTTCTGGTTGTCATGGCGCTTGTGGTGGGGATACTCAGCTACACCTCATTGCCTATGGAGTTCATGCCTGAGGCCGATCAGCCTCAAGTTACGGTTACGGTGCTCGGACCGGGGCAGGATGCGCATTCGATGGAAACGAATGTGACGAAGCCAATTGAGGCAGCTACTTCAGCTATAAAAGGAAAAACAGAGCAAATGTCCACTTCCGGAGACAGCTATGCCAAGGTGGATATATATTTTGACGGCAAAACCAAAATGAAGGATGCGGCACAGGAGGTCGAAAAGGCTGTCCGCACGCTGAAATTCCCCGAGGGGGTCATGGACCCTTTCATCGTCCAGTTGAACACCTCGATGATTCCCATCTCCCAGCTTACGATCGCCTTCGATGATGGGATTACGAAGGAGAATCTGAAGCTTGCCGAAGACACGATCATTCCCGAACTGCAAAAAATTGATGGCGTAGCGAGCGTGGCGCTGTACGGCAAATCGGCTCCCCAGGTCAAGGTAAAGCTTGATCCGCAGGCGATGGCTGCAAAAGGCGTAGCTACAGCGCAGGTGCTGGGAGTGCTTCAGGGGCGGAATGTGTCGGCCTCGATTGGCGAGCAGACCATCGGCGGGAAGACGGGGAATGTGAATGTTGTTTCCTCGATAGACAGTATGGATACCCTGAAGAAGCTGCCGGTTATACCCGGGGTAACGCTTAAGGATATAGCTTCTGTACAGGCGGTGACAGATCAGGAGAGCGTCAGCCGCTCGAACGGCAAGGATGTATTGTTCGCCGTCATTACCAAGGAGGCCAATGCCAATGCGGTCGATGTGGGCGACAAGGTGCAGGCTGCTGCGGAGAGCCTTACCACAACGGTTAAAAACGCTGAGGTCGCCGTCATATTCAGCACTTCGGATATGGTGGTTACTTCAGTCAACAGCATGATGCGTGAAGTGCTGCTCGGCGCTTTGTTCGCGACGATTGTCATTCTGATCTTCCTGCGCAATGTGCGTGCTACCCTGATTACTGCGGTATCCATTCCGCTGTCGCTGGCGGTTACTTTATATCTGCTGAACATTTCCGGCATTACGCTGAACATTGTAACGCTGGGCGGTGTGGCCGTTGCGGTCGGGCGGCTGGTGGATGACAGCATTGTCGTCATTGAGAACATTCACCGCCGGATGCAGAAGGAGCCTTTCTCCCGCGACATGCTTATCAGCGCAACCCGCGAGGTAGCAAGAGCAATTACTACCTCCACCATAGCCACGGTTGCTGTGTTCCTGCCTATGGGTCTGCTCGATGGCGCGCTGCAAGCCTTCCTGCTGCCGTTTGCGCTGACAGTTACCTATTCCCTGCTGACTTCGCTGGTAGTAGCGCTGACCGTAGTTCCGCTGTTAAGCTCATGGCTGCTGCGCAGCTCCTCTCTGAAGGAGCATGAGCCGTCTAAGCGGTTCAGCCGTTTCCTGGGCTGGAATCTGCGCCATAAGTGGGTTGCCCTGACTCTGGGTCTGGTGCTGCTGGTTGGTTCTGTTGCCGCCTATGTTACCATGCCCAAAGGCGCGCTGGATGCTTCGGATGCCAGTATGGTGACTGTTCAATTGGTCTATCCGAATGACGTTCCGGTCAAGGAAGTGCTGGAGAAGGGCAAGCAGCTCGAAGATGAGATGATGAAGCAGCCGCAGGCGAAGACGGTCATTATGATGACTGGCAACAGCGCAGATTCGGCGCAGTGGGGCAATGTGACTTCACTGACTCAGGTCGATTATACCGTAATGATGAAAGAGGATGCCGACGCGCAGGCGTTCCTGGACCATATCCGCAGCCTTCAGGATACCTATGCGGGAGCAACATTGACTGCGAATGAATCGAGCATGATGGGTGGAGGCTCGACGAGTGAGTACGTCGATATCGTCGGGGAAGACCTGAATTCGATCAATTCAGTCGCCCAGGCGGTAACTGCGAAATTGAAAGCAGTGGACGGGGTACAAAAAGTTTCCAGCAATATGGAGGATACCAAGCCGGTGTTTTCTTTTAAGGTGAACCCTGAAACAGCCAATGCGCAGGAAATCAGCATGCAACTGTCAGCAATGCTGAATAAACTCCCTCTGGGCCAAATGGAACTTGACGGTTCCACGGCGGCAGTGGTGCTGGAGCCGGTGCTGCAGCCGAAATCGCAGCAGGAATTGCAGGGAATAACGATTATGACTGCCGGAGGTCCACAGCCGCTCTCGCAGCTCGCTACCCTTGAAGTCAAAGATCAACCGGCCATGCTCTATCATAAAGACGGCAAACCGTATGTACGTATTTCCGCTGAGGTTGATCCGAAGAAAGTATCGGAAATTGGGGCAGATATTAAAAAACAGACAGACAGCATTACGCTTCCCGAAGGGGTAACGTTATTCGCAGGCGGAGCTTCGGCGGATCAGGCCGGAGATTTCAATGATCTTGGCATGACGGCGCTGGTCTCCATTGGTCTGGTATACCTGATCATGGTCCTGACCTTCAAGACGCTGCGCGCGCCGCTGGCGATTATGTTCTCCCTGCCGCTTGCGGCAATCGGAGCGGTTGTTGCACTGATTATTTCCGGTGTGACCCCTGACTTCACCGCTCTGTTCGGCGCACTGATGCTGATCGGTATTGTTGTCACGAATGCCATTGTGCTGATCGACCGCATTAAGCAGAACGAAGAGCATATGACCGTACGCGAGGCGATTATCGAAGCAGCCGGAACACGGATGCGTCCGATTCTAATGACAGCCATTGCCACCGTATGCGCCATGCTTCCGCTGCTGTTCGGTCATTCCGAGCAGGGCAGCATCGTCTCGCAGAGTCTTGCCATTGTGGTTATCGGGGGCTTGATTGCGGCCACACTGCTGACGCTGGTGGTTGTACCGGCAATCTACGAGCTGCTGTATTTCCGCAAATCCGCTAAGGAACGCAAGCAAGCGAAGGCTGCTGCATCGGCATAAGCAGGTGTGCAAAGCCGGACAGGGGTAAGCAAAGAGCTAACTATAAGAGCAGTGCGAATTTTCGCACTGCTCTTTACTTACGCACGATTTAATTCCCCGTGCTTTCATACTTCGAAAGCCCGTAGCGGAAGATGCCGTAGGCTGCAGCCGCAATGAGTACCGCAGCTAAAGGGGCCAGCATCCACCAGCCGGACCATTCGCTTTTGCCGAAAATGTAGGTTGCCGGATAGAAGCTGATGAATGCATACGGCAGAACGGTGGAGATCAGCACCCGTACCGCCTGCGGGAACAGGGTAATCGGATATTTGGCTAGGTCGGCCAAATTATGGACCATCAGCGGGAAGGCGTTCCCGGCATTGCGAATCCAGAAAGCCGCTGAGTTCCCGGCCAGATTGATCGACACGCGGATAATGACCGCAGTGGCGAACAGCAGCAGAAGGATGGCGATTTTGCCCAGCGTCCAGTGAATAGGGCTGTGCACAAGCGATTGCCACACAATCACTCCGCCGATCAGCAGATTGCCGAGGCCGTTGATTCCAATGCCTGTACAGAACACCTGCAGCACAACAGGCACCGGCCGCAGCAGATAACGGTCCAGCTCCCCCTGATTGACCAGCCTTCCAAGCCGCCAGGTTCCTTCGAAGAACAAAGACCCGATGCCTTCCGTCAGGAAGATCATCGCATACATGAAGGTGACCTCCCAGAACTGCCAGCCGTTAATGTCGGGAATCCGGTCATAGATCACCCAGAGGAACACAAATCCCAGCACCTGCGTCAGAGCGGCAGAACACATTAAGATATAGAAGTCCTTGTTGTATTCCAGAATCGCCTTCAACTGCTGGACGTAGAATCTTTTATATAAGTAGAACATCCGTGACAAGCTCATTGTATCGTCTCCTTCCGCCTAGCCGCCATGGATCGTCACCTGACGGACCGCCCAGTTCCACATCGCTTTTCCGGCCAGCCACAGCACCACTCCCCAGAAGCATTGAATGCCGATCAGCTTCAGGCTCTCCATTGTGCCTGTCTGCTCCAGAAAAATCATCGTCGGCGTGTGGATAATGCTCTGGAACGGCAGCAGCAAGGCCGACCGCTCCAGCCAGTCCGGGAAAAAGGCCAAGGGAACCAAAGCCCCGGACAGCAGGTTGGTCACGGCGATCCGGGTCCAGACAATACCCATCGAGCCGGTAGACCAGAAGCACAGCAGAGCTGCCAGATACACAATACCGAATTTCACTACGATGGCCCCAAGCAGACTGAAGGCGAACAGCACGTAGACCAGCAGCGAATGGGGAAGGGCTACACCGGAAACGAAGAATGAGAAGCTTACGAGCAGAATCAGGCTCATTCCCCCTTCCAGCAGGCTTGTGCCCAGCGTTTCAGAGAATCGGGCAGTTTGAAAATCAATCGGCTTCAGCAAATCCACAGCGACGCTGCCGTCGAGGATTTTACCGGATATCGCCGTTTCGGAATACCAGGAGAGCACAGAGTTGGCCAGAAAGGTAACCAGCAGATAGGTTTTCATCTCATCCCAGGTATATCCGCCGACCACATCCCGGCCATTGTAAATCCCCGCCCACAAAAAGTAGATTGCCAGCAAATTGATTATATTAGAGAGAAAAGTGACGGCATATGAAATTCGGTAGGAGAGAACATTTTGCAAAGAACGGTTGGCAATACTGCGGTATTTCTTAAGCTTCATTGCAGGCATGGCTGCCTTTGCACCTCCTCATTTTCCGTCTTGGTTCAGGTTCAGATTCCCGTCATATACGGCTTTGATGACCTGCTCGATATTGGCATCCTCCATGCGGAAGTCGATGACTTCCCCGTGCTTCATCACCTGGCTGACGACCTCGCTGGCCGTATATTCGTACCGGTCGAAGGAAATGGAGAATTCCTGGTCATTCTGCAGCTCCAGCTTCATTCTAGGAGTCTGGGACAGCTCCGAGATCAGCTCCGGCATCGGCGCTCCTACCTGGAAGAAGATCACCCGGTCTCTGGCAAAACGGGATTTGACCTCGCTGAGACTCCCGTCGTAGATGATCGAGCCGTGGTCGATAATAATCAGACGTCTGCACAGATCCTCAATGTCTCCCAGATCATGGGTGGTCAGCATGATGGTGGTCATCTGCTCCTGATTGATTTTTTTGATGAATTCGCGGATTTTTTGCTTCACGGAGACGTCGAGTCCAATGGTAGGCTCATCGAGATACAGGATCGGAGGGTTATGTAATAGGGCAGCCGCCAGGTCCGCACGCATGCGTTGACCCAGGGAGAGCTTGCGCGCGGACAGGTGAATGAATTCATTCATGCCGAGCAGCTCGGTGAATTGCTCCAGATTAGCCTTGTAGACAGGCCCCGGAATCTGGTAAATATCCTTCAGCAGCGAAAAGGATTCGACAATCGGGATATCCCACCAGAGCTGTGTGCGCTGCCCGAACACCGCTCCAATCTGGGCGGCGTTTTCCATTCTTTTCTTATAAGGATTGATACCGTTTACAGAAATACTGCCCGCAGACGGCATGAGGATGCCTGTCAGCATCTTGATTGTGGTGGATTTGCCTGCACCGTTTGGACCCACGTAGGCCACCGTCTCTCCGGCTTCCACACTCAGATTGAGCGGTTTTACCGCAACCTTCTCAATATGCTTCGGGACGAACAAATGCTTGACGGCTCCCCCCAGACCCGGTTCCTTCACCGCCTGCATGAAAGACTTTGACAGCCCGCGGGCTTCAATAATACTCAAGAATAGACCTCCTTCATTGCTGATATCGAAAGACGCATAAACAAATATAGCACTAGGCTAATGTCGAAAACTATCGGTTTAGGTCGAAACGAAATTTTTCAACTGTCATTCGTAAAATAGCCCCCTGTAAATTAATCCCTAAATATCCTATGATAAATTTACTAGGAGAATTGCAGTAGCAAATGTCAAAAAATTGTTATTAGTGAATTAATTCACATTATTCTGAATGAACTAACGAAACGAATTCAGGAGGCGAATGTGTTGACAACCATCAATTCCAAGACAAAAATGTGGTGTTCGCCGGGGGATCTTCCAGCAGATCAAGCTGCATCTTTTCGCCAAATGATTTCTTCGGATACACGCAAACCGCTGCGGCCCTCAAAGACCTCCTGTGTACAAGAGAACAAAGCGATCTATAGTGAAGCTATGGTTATGTCCCTACGTGAAGAAATACTGGAGATCAACCGCTTCATTCCAATTCCTTATATTGTGTTTCTGGCAGATGAAGAGGGGTGGATTCTGGACCTGATCTGCTCCTCCCGCAAGCTTCAGGAGACGATGGATCTGGCCGGGCTGAGCAGGGGGATCAATCTGTCCAAACGGTATTCGGGACTCAATGCAGTCTCGCTGGCTATGGAGATGAACCGTATAGGAGTAGTGCGTGGAGAGGAGCATAGCGACGCCGCTTTCTGGAACTGGAACTGCGTATGCGCGCCCCTCGTTCTGGATGGAGGCACACAGGGTTATGTGGATATTTCTTTCCATGTAGATCAGCACATTGATTTTGCGATTCCGTTCGTGCAGCAATTGGCCGAGAACGTGGCATACAAACGAATGGTCAATAATAAAGGCCTGCAGAAGTACAGACGGGATGCGGTGCTCGGTGAATACAAGCTGACGGCGCGGGAGAAGGAGGTGGCTTCGCTGTGGCTGTCGGGCAAAAGCGCGCTGCATATTTCGAGTGCGCTCGGCATCAGCGAGGGTTCGGTCCGCAATGTGGTAAAGAGTATTTATATTAAAATGAACGTCAATGACCGCTCACAATTTGCCAGGAAGCTGATGTAAGTATAAAAAAAGGCTAACCCGCGAAGTCAGAGTGACTTACGGATTAGCCGCTTTGAACAATATGCTTAACCGCAGGAGCAATTCAATACCGGCTTGCGGGCAGCCTGGGTCTCGTCGAGACGGCTGATCTCCGTAGTGTGCGGCGCATTGATCACAATCTCCGGCGTTTCCCGGGCTTCCTTCACGATTTGAATCATCGTTTCGATGAAGCCGTCGAGCGTTTCCTTGCTTTCGGTTTCGGTCGGCTCAATCATCATGCACTCCTCCACAGTGAGGGGGAAGTAGACGGTTGGCGGGTGGTAGCCGAAGTCGAGCAGCCGTTTGGCGACGTCCAGTGTGCGCACACCGTACTGCTTAAGGTTTTTGCCGGACATGACGAATTCATGCTTGCAGACCCCCGGATACGGGATTTCAAAATACGGCGCCAGCCGGTGCATCATATAGTTGGCGTTCAGCACAGCGTTCTCGGACACCTCGCGCAAACCTTCCGGTCCATAGGTGCGGATATACGCATAGGCACGGACCAGGATACCGAAGTTGCCATAAAAGGCTTTGACCCGGCCGATGGATTCCGGTCCGCCGTAGCTCAGCGAGAAGCTGCTGTCTTCGTTCTGGACCACGGTTGGCTGTGGCAGGAACGGAATCAGCTTCGCCTTCACGCCAACCGGTCCGGCTCCCGGACCGCCGCCGCCGTGCGGGGTGCTCATTGTTTTGTGCAGATTCAAATGCACCACGTCAAAGCCCATGTCGCCAGGGCGGGTAATCCCCATAATCGCGTTGGAGTTCGCTCCGTCATAATAGAGCAGGCCGCCTGCTTCGTGTACAATCTCGGCGATTTCGACGATTTGTGTCTCGAATAATCCGAGCGTGCTCGGGTTCGTCAGCATGAGGGCGGCGGTGTCGCCGCCGACAGCCGCTTTCAGGGCTTCAAGATCTACCATCCCTTTATCGTTCGAGGGGATGGTTACCGTCTCCAGTCCGGCTGCGGAAGCGCTGGCGGGGTTCGTGCCGTGCGAGGAATCGGGCACGATTACCTTGGAGCGGGATTCCCCGCGGCTCTCATGATAGGCGCGGATCATCATCAGTCCGGTCCATTCGCCGTGGGCGCCGGCAGCAGGCTGCAGGGATACGGCATCCATGCCGGTCAGGGCGGCCAGGTCCTTTTGCAGCGTATGCATCAGCTCGAGCGCTCCCTGAATGCTCTCTTCCGGCTGGTACGGGTGAATCTTCGCCAGGCCGGGGAAGCGGGCAACATCCTCGTTAATCTTCGGATTGTATTTCATCGTACAGGAGCCGAGCGGATAGAAGCCGTTGTCTACGCCGAAGTTCCGGCGGGAGAGTGCAGTGTAATGGCGGATTACATCCACTTCGGATACCTCCGGCAAGATCACCGGCTCGCTGCGCAGCAGGCTGGCGGGAATCAGGGAGTCCATGCTCTCTTCCTGAGGAACATCGCACTGCGGCAGGGAATAGGCTGAGCGGCCGGGGCGGCTAAGCTCAAAGATCAGACTTTGTTCCGGTTTCATATACAGCCCTCCAGTACGCTGGCGAATTGGTCGATTTCTGTTTTGCTTTTTTTCTCCGTTACGGCAACCAGCATATGTCCGGCCAACTCGGGATAATCCCGGCCCAGATCATAACCGCCAAGGTAGCCTTCCTTGAGCAGCCTGGAGTTGATCTTGCTGACATTGCTGCCCTCCGGCAGCTTCAGGACAAATTCATTGAAGAACGGTGCGGTGAAGGCAGGAGCTGCACCGGTTAATTCCCCGAGCCTGCCTGCGGCATAATGGCTCTTGCGTACATTCAGTTCGCCAACCTCGCGCATGCCTTCTTTGCCCATGACCGACAGATAGACGGATGCGCACAGCGCCAGCAACGCCTGGTTGGAGCAAATGTTCGAGGTGGCCTTCTCGCGGCGGATATGCTGTTCACGGGCTTGCAAGGTCAGCACGAAGCCGCGTTTGCCGCTGCGGTCTACGGTCTGGCCGACGATCCGGCCCGGCATGCGGCGCATCAGGTGCTCGGCTACGGCGAAGAAGCCGCAGGTTGGACCGCCAAGCGAAGCAGGAATGCCCAGCGGCTGGGCGTCACCGACTACGATGTCGGCGCCGAGCTTGCCCGGCGTTTCGAGAATGCCGAGCGCCAGCGGATTGGCACTGACCACGAGCAGGCCTTTGACGGCATGGATCAGCGGTTCCATTGACCCAAGGTCTTCAATCGCGCCGAAGAAGTTCGGCGACTGCACCAGAACGGCGGCAGTATCGCTATCAATTGCGGCGGCGAGCTTGGCCTGGTCCGTTACGCCGTCTTGGTAGTCAACCTCTACGACATCAAGGCCCCAGGCGCCCGCAGTGGTGCGCAGCACCTGCCGTGCTTCCGGGTGAATGGTGCGGGAGACGACCAGTTTTTTGCGTTTGGTCGCCCCGACAGCCAGAACGGCGGCTTCGGAGAGGGCGGTGGCGCCATCGTACATGCTGGCATTTGCCACCTTCATGCCGGTTAATTCGCAGATATAGGACTGAAATTCGAAGATCGCCTGTAGCTCGCCCTGGCTGATTTCCGGCTGGTAAGGCGTGTAGGCGGTATAAAATTCAGAACGGGAAATCACATGATTAATGACAACGGGAATATGGTGGTCATACAGCCCTGCGCCAAGGAAGCTGGTGTGGGTGTCGGAGCTGGCATTCTTGTCGGACAGCTCTTTCATATGGCGCAGCAGCGCGTATTCATCCAGCGCCTCTGACATCGGCAGTGTTCCCTCATAACGGACAGCTTGCGGAATATCGGCGAACAGCTCCTCCACGGACTGAATCCCGACAGTCTCCATCATCTCCTTGCGGTCCTGCCCGGTCATCGGCAGATAACGGTGCTTCATTGCGGCTTCCCTCCTTGGCTCTTTTTATAAAATGGCGCTTTGACCACGGCAGCCTTAAGCTGCTTGCCGCGGATCTCCACGTATACCTCTGTTCCAATTTCTGTATAGGCGGCATCCAGCAGGGCCAGGCCCAGATTGCGCTTCAGCGTCGGCGACTGTGTGCCTGTGGTGACTTCTCCGATCTTCACCCCGCCCGAATAGACGGGGTAATGCGAGCGCGGAATGCCGCGGTCGAGCATTTCCAGGCCGACAAGGCGGCGGGGCAGCCCGGCTTCCTTCTGCTTCAGCAGCGCGTCCTTGCCGATAAAACCGGCTTTGTCCAGCTTCACGAAGAACTGGACGCCGGCTTCGAGCGGCGTAATGTCCGCCGCCAGCTCCTGGCCGTACAAGGGAAGCTTCGCTTCGAAACGAAGCGTGTCGCGTGCGCCAAGCCCTGCGGGGGTCAGGCCGTGCGGAGCACCTGCCGCCAGCAGGCCGTTCCATAGCGCAGCCGCCGTGTCCACCGGGGCGTACAGCTCGAAACCATCCTCGCCGGTATAGCCGGTGCGGGAGAGCAGCACCTCTACGCCGCATACTTCAGCACGTTCGATGAAGTGGAAGGGCTTAAGCTCAGCCAGGGGAGCAGAGGTCACTTCAGCAAGAATCGTTTCGGCGAGCGGTCCCTGCAGCGCGAGCAGCAGCGTCTCATCCGAGACATTGCTCAGGGTCACTCCGCTGAATTCAGCGGTGAGATGCTCCTGCAGCCACTGGTAATCCTTGTCGATATTAGAGGCGTTCACGACCAGCATGTAACGCTCCTCGCCAAGACGGTATACCAGCAAATCATCGACAACCCCGCCGCTCGGGTAGAGCATCAGCGTGTACTGTGCAGCGCCATCCGCGAGACGGCTGACATCATTCGTGGTCATCTGCTGCAGATAGGCTTCCGAGCCGCTGCCGCTGACCATAAATTCACCCATATGCGACACATCGAACAGGCCGGCCTGCTGGCGGACCGCCTCATGCTCCTTCACGATTCCCGTGAACTGCACCGGCAGCTCCCAGCCGCCGAAATCAATGCATCTGGATTCCGCATAGGCGGAGTAGAGATCGTAAAAAGGCGTTCTTTTCAAACCATCCATGTGCTCACTCCCTTGTTGGATTACATCAAGCAGAAACGGCTGTGCCGTCCATAAAAGGACGGTATCCGCTTCAGCGAGAAATATAAGGATAAAGTATAGTGTGAAACTTAAACTTTCTGCCCTGAAAATAAAGTTGCTCTAAGGAACCAAAAGTGCGCATACCAAAACAAACCCCATGTTTTTATTTTTTTGAAATTGGCCGTTAGGCCGATTGTTCACTCAGGTTTACTTGATACCCGAGCGATTCCAAGCGTTTTATGGATCGGTTCATTACCATCTCGCGGTTTCGTTGGTCGAAGTAGTCAAACCCTAATTCTTTATATGCTTGTCTTCGCGTTAACAAGACATAGACTATCGCTAAAATGCTGTGCCCGACGGCTACGGCTGCTCTGTTTTTCCCTCGCCTGCCTGCGATCCGGTGATATTGGGCCGACAGGTAGGTGTTCTTTTTTCGTCCTGCCGCTCGCGCCGATTCCACCAGTGCACTTCGCAGCTTTTTATTCCCTTTTCGTGTCCTTGCTGATCGTTTTTTCCCCGCGCTTTCATTGTGACCTGGAGTCATACCTGCCCAAGAGCATAAATGCCCTGCGCTCGGAAACCGTGTCATGTCGGTCCCAATTTCCGCCAGAATTTGTTCGGCGGTTCGTTTACCGACACCGGGAATGGTATCCACTAACTTCAGGTCCTCTGCAAAAGGGGCCATTCGGCGCTCAATCTCTTCATCCAGTTCAGTGATCAACCCATTCAACTGGTCAATATGTCCTAATTGTTTCTCCAGCATGAGCAACTGATGAGGACCTAGGCTTCCCTCTAGTGCCAGCTTTAATTGTTCTTTCTTGGCTTTCAGCTTCTTTTGCGCAAAGTCCGCTAGAATCGAAGGATCCGTTTCGCCCTGAATCATCGCTTCCAACATGTTTCGTCCTGACACTCCAAGCACATTGGATGCCACGGACGAGAGCTTGATATTGCCTCCTTCCAGCACCTTTTGCAATCGGTTCACTTCCCGGCTTCGCTCTTCGATGATACTTCGCCGATACCGGATCACTTCCCGAAGTTCCCGCTGCTCCCGATTCGGAATATAGCTCCCTTGCACCAGCCCATGCCGGAGTAATTTCGCAATCCATTCCGCATCTTTCACATCTGTTTTGCGTCCGGGCACGGCTTTGATATGCTGCGCATTCACGACAACCGGCTTGACGTCTTCCAGTTCAAGCAGGTTATAAATCGGTTTCCAGTAATCTCCGGTGCTCTCCATCGCGACATGGGTGCACCGCTCGCTTTTAATCCAATCCACTAAATCGACTAGCCGGCGAGTCAGCGTTTCAAAGCTTCGAATCTCCTTTCCTTTCGGGGTGATGATACAGGCTGTGATACTCTTCTTGTGTACATCTAATCCACAACAACGTTCAATGAGGATCTCCATCTTTTCTGTCTCCTGCCTGCTGGCGCTTATTAAGGCTGGTGCAAAGACCAATGCTAAGGTTATTCTGCCCTGCGTGCTTCCCCGGAGGGAGCAACAATCTGTGATGCACCGGGTCGTTGGGGTCCGTCTTATATTCGGGTTCGTAACACCAAGAAGTTCCGACCTACCTTCGCCAGCCCAGTAACCAGTATAGACAATATTTTCATTCCTCAGTGATGCCGCGCAGCGGCATGGGTGTCTTATATTGCAAAAAAGGACAGACGGAAGACAAAATATGCGCACCCGCATAAATAGCCTTCTGCTCTGTCCCTTGTACCTGAGAGTTACCCTGCTGCACTTGCTTGCAGGTTTCCCCGTTGGTGATCCGTGACACTGCCAGGCAGGTCCGGATAGCTCTCCAGAGATGCGTCCGGCAAAGGTCCTTTTGCCTGAGAGATTCACCCTCCCGGGCTTACTCCTTCGGCGCTGTCCTCCTGTGAGACAGTCTCTCCCTATGCCATCATTCGCAAACCGTATTGTGTTCTACTGACTCCATTAAACCGGGTATACAACTCTGCTGTCAATAAAAAAACGTCAAAAAGATGACAAAATTTATTTTCCTGTCAGTTATATTGACATTGAGCAGCGCGATAACTTAGTCTATAACTAAATTTGCAACTCCAAATTTGGAAAAGAGGCGGCTAGGAATGAGTGAAGTGCTAGATAACCTGCTGTACAGCGAAGAGCATGAATGGGCGCAGCAGGGTGAAGGGCGTGTAGTGCGTGTTGGGATTACGGATCATGCCCAGCATCTGCTCGGCGATATTGTATTTGTGGAATTCCCTGAGGTTGGCACAGCAATTTCGGCAGGCGACAGCGTAGGCAGCATTGAATCCGTCAAGACGGTGTCCGAGCTATACTCTCCGGTGTCGGGGACTGTCACCAAGATCAACGACGCGCTGGAAGAAAGCCCGGAGCTGATCAATGACCAGCCGTACGGCGGCGGATGGATTTTTGAACTGGAGCTTACTGGAGAATTCGCAGATGCGGCATCCGGTCTGCTGAATGCGGCGGCTTACCGCGAACTGGTTGGAGAATAAAAAAAACGGGCACTGTGCCATTTTTCGGCTTATAGCAAAGACAGATCTCTCACATCACATTGAATGTTACGAATGTGTGAGGTCTGTCTTTTTGTGCGTTTATTTAGGCTGGATTGTTGTGCTGAATTAGGAGGGGAATTCCAATATTCCGGGGTAAATCCGTGGGGCCAGATGCCACAAAAACGGCAAAAGAGTGATGGCGATCACGGCAAACAACATACAGAGCAGAATGAAACGGTATCTTTTCCGCGGATGAGCGGTGGGTCTGAGTACGAAATAGTATATGCCGACCGAATAAAATGGGTATAAAAGCACGGCAGCCATTGTCATGCAAACGAACAAGGTTGATTCACCCGCAGAGCCCACGATCATCGCGTTGGGATTATACTGGGGATCGACTTGGAGAAACATCACCACAAGCGGCACGTAGGCAAAGAGCACATGCAGCGGGAACAACCGGATGCGCTTGTCCTCCGCCAGCCCATGAAGCATCCACCAGAATCCGAACCAGGGCAGAGCAAACGCGCCTCCTGCAAATAGAAAATCCCCTCCGATCCAGAGCAGTTCCGTAAATGTATACGTGTCTGCGTGTTCCCCCCAGAAGATGGAGTTTGTCGTGAATAACAGCAGGATCGAAGATATTCCCCCAGCCAGGAAGGAAGAGAAGACTTGGAAAAAAGCCGTAACCATCAGTGATACCAGAAGCCGCAAATTCTTCAAAAAGCGGGCGGGATCTGGCGTTGCTCCGTTAATGGCCTGCATTAGAGATCCAGACTCCCTTCCAGACAAATGTAATTTGGAGCATCTGCCGGTCTCTGAGTTGAATGGTGAAAAAGCTAATTCCCCTCTTGAAGCTGCCGCAGCACCGTAATCTCAACGCGGCGGTTCTTCTGCCGTCCCTCTGCGGTAGCATTGCTGGCGGCAGGGCGGGTATCGGCATAACCGGCATATTGAAAAGTACCAGGGTCCAGCTTCTCGCTGTCGAGAAAGAAGCGCAGTACGGAGAGGGCGCGGGCGCCGGACAGCTCCCAGTTGTCATTATACCGCGAGCCTGCCGATACAGGCGTGTTGTCCGTATGGCCTTCGATGCTGATGGTAGCTCCAATGCCGCGGAAGAGACCGGAAAGCTGCCGCAGCGCGGGAAGCGCGGGCGGCTTCAGCTCAGCTCTGCCGACATCGAACAGAAAACGGTTGCTGAGCGTAATCAATATGCCTTGCGGCTTATCCGCAACAAAAATCTGGTCCCCCAGGTTATTGTCTTTGACATATTGGGTGATGACGCCCATAAGGTCGGCCAGCTTCGCTTCCTGCTCGCGGAAGGCCAGCTCACGCTCCGATGGCTGGTGGTCACCTGCCGGGTCCGAAGGGGTTGGGGTGGCCGATGGTCCGCCAGCGGGACTTCCCTGTCCTTGGGACGGTCCCTTTCCGGCATTGCCGCTGTCTGCATTCTTCTGGCCATTCCCCGAACCTCCGGGCTTGGTCCCTTGTTCTCCATCCAGAACGCCATCGCCGCCATCCAGTACAGGGTTGCCGCTCTTAAAGGTGTCCGATAAGGAGCTGGTTACAATACTGAATTTATGGGCATCCAGACTGCTCATGGCATACAATACCACAAAAAAGATCAGCAAAAGCGTGATGAGGTCCGCATAGGTGATCATCCAGCGGTCGCGGCTTTCCGGCCCGCCCGTATGCCGGCGCCTCCGGTTTCTCTGCCTCATAGCGGGCCTCTTGCACTTTCGGTGCTGCGCTCTCCGGCATAATCTTCAATGAAGGGACTCAGCTTCCTGCGCACAAGCTGCGGATGGTCCCCGTTCTGCAGACCGAGAATGCCGACCAGCAGCATTTCCATAGTTGCCAGCTCGCTTTGGCAGCGGGATTTGATTTTGGAGGCAATGGGTAAAAATATTAGATTGGCACTGGCTACACCGTACAGCGTAGCTGTAAAAGCTACAGCAATGGACGCTCCCAGGTTGGAGGGATCGGTAAGACTGCTGAGCACGCGGATCAGTCCCATCACTGTACCAATGATACCCATAGTAGGGGCATAGCCGCCTGCCGCTTCAAAAATTTTGGCATAGCCTTCGTACTTCAGCTCTTTGGCATCCATTTCCAGCTCCAGAATCTGCCGCACCTGCACAGGGTCTGTTCCATCGACAATCAGCATCAGCCCTTCGCGGGTATAGGGATCGGGATGCTCCTCCGCTCTTTTTTCCAGCGCAAGTAAGCCGCCCCGCCGCATAATGGCAGCCATGGAGATGAGCTCCTCGGCTTTTTCTTCCGGCCTGTCAGATTGTTTGCCAAAGGCCACGCGAAGCGCGGCCGGTACCCGGCGCAGCTTGGAGGCAGGAAAGCTGATGAGCACAGCGGCGAACGTGCCTCCGAATACAATCAGCGCTGCATTCAACTGCAGCAGGCCGGTAAGGCTCCCGCCTTCCCAAAAGAAACCTCCGATCAGTGCCGCGATTCCGGCCAGCAGGCCGATAATTGAAGTGATATCCATGAGTTCAGGCTCCTTAAATTTCTATATATTATGGTTTGCAACAATCTAGGCAACACTGTATAATAAACGGGAACAAGTATTCTTATCTTCCATTTTTTTGAGTAAGGTATGGAGAGAGAATAAACAGGGCCACAATTATATATATTCATATATTTTAGACGATAGAGGGGAGACGGGCAAATGAGTGATATTGTCGTCAGCACGAAGACTTTTGAACTGGAGTCCGAGTATACACCCCAGGGCGATCAGCCTCATGCCATAGAAGAGTTAGTGGACGGCATCCGGCAGGGCAAGAAGCACCAGACGCTGCTGGGAGCGACGGGTACGGGCAAGACCTTTACCATCGCACAAATGATTTCCAAGCTGAACCGGCCCACGCTGGTTATTGCGCACAACAAGACGCTGGCCGCACAGCTTGCAAGTGAATTCAAAGAGTTTTTTCCAAGCAATTCGGTAGACTACTTCGTCAGCTACTACGATTATTACCAGCCAGAGGCGTACATTCCCTCCTCCGATACCTACATTGAGAAAGACTCCAGCATTAATGAAGAGATTGATAAGCTTCGCCACTCTGCGACCAGCTCCTTGTTTGAACGGCGTGATGTGATTATTGTAGCCAGTGTGTCCTGTATTTACGGTCTCGGCTCGCCTAAGGAATATGGAAGTCTGCTGCTGTCGCTGCGTGTGGGAATGGAGAAGCCGCGGAACCAGATTTTGAGCCGGCTCGTGGATATCCAGTATCAGCGCAATGACATTAACTTTGTGCGCGGCACGTTTCGGGTGCGCGGTGATGTGATAGAGATCTTTCCGGCTTCACAAGGCGAGCATGCGATTCGTGTAGAGCTGTTCGGCGATGAGGTCGAGCGGATTACCGAAATTGATGTGCTGACCGGCGAATTGATCGGGGAACGCGATCATGTGGCGATTTTTCCGGCATCGCACTTTGTGACCCAGGAAGAGACGATGCGCGTGGCTCTGGTCAATATTGAGCGGGAGCTGGAAGAACGGCTGACTGTGCTGCGGGATGCAGGCAAGCTGCTGGAAGCCCAGCGGCTGGAGCAGCGGACCCGCTACGATATTGAAATGATGAAGGAAGTCGGCTTCTGCTCCGGGATCGAGAACTATTCCGGGCCGCTGACCTTCCGTGAGTCTGGAGCAACCCCGTATACACTTATGGATTATTTTCCGGATGACATGCTGATTGTAATTGACGAATCCCATGTGACGCTGCCGCAAATCCGGGCGATGTACAATGGTGACCGAGCTCGCAAGACGGTGCTTGTGGAGCATGGCTTCCGCCTGCCGTCCGCGCTGGATAACCGGCCGCTCCAGTTCGAAGAATTTGAAGACAAGGTCAATCAGATCGTATATGTGTCTGCAACACCAGGGCCTTACGAAATGGAACACTGCGACACTACGGTACAGCAGATTATCCGTCCTACCGGTCTTTTGGACCCGATCATCGAGGTGCGTCCGACTGAAGGGCAGATTGACGATCTGATCAGTGAAATCCGTGAGCGGGTGGAGCGCGACGAGCGTGTGCTGGTTACAACCCTCACGAAGAAAATGTCCGAGGACCTGACCGATTACTTCAAGGAAATCGGTATTAAAGTGCGCTACATGCACTCCGACATCAAAACACTGGAGCGGATGGCGATCCTGCGTGACCTCCGGCTCGGGACATTTCATGTTCTCGTCGGGATCAACTTGCTAAGAGAAGGTCTGGATTTGCCGGAAGTTTCGCTGGTTGCGATTCTCGATGCCGACAAGGAAGGTTTCCTCCGCTCAGAGCGTTCGCTGATCCAGACCATCGGCCGCGCCGCCCGTAACTCCGGCGGCCGTGTTGTCATGTATGGTGACCGTATCACAGATTCGATGGAAAAGGCTATGACCGAAACTCAGCGCCGCCGGGAAATTCAGATTGCCTACAATGAGCAGCATGGTATTACCCCAACAACAATCAACAAGAAAGTGCGCGATATCATCGAGGCCACGAAGGTAGCCGAGTCCAAGGCCGATTATCTTACCGGCGCAGGCGGCAAGATGAGCAAGAAGGACCGCAACAGCCTGATGCAGCGTCTGGAGGCCGAGATGAAGGACGCCGCCAAGAACCTGCAATTTGAGCGCGCCGCCGAGCTGCGTGACGCCCTCCTGGAGCTGCGGGCCGAGTAGCCTTCTTTTGCGAGTCCCTGTTTTTTGAAGAATACACAGAGCGGCTTTACTCAGCCGTTCTTTTTAAATAAGCATCTTGCGCATTCCGAAGGAACAGCCTGCATTTGGCATTTGGCGCATCCCGAAGGGACAGCCTGCATTGCGCATTTGGCGCATCCCGAAGGGACAGCGGTTTTCCGCCAGTACGCCGGATTGCAGCGGTCCCTTTAGGGACAAGCGCTCCTTGCACCACATTTACTAGGTCCATCTCCCCCGCTCCTTCGGCAGCAACCTTGCGGGTGTCCAGAGGGTGCAACCCTTGGGGCCCTCCCTTGGCTAAGGGAGGGTTTGGGAGGGATCGAAAATATTTTGAAATAGCATTGAAATAGGTTTGTATAAAGGAGAGGTACCGTTGGCGAACGAAAATATTGTAATTAAAGGCGCACGAGCGCACAATCTCAAGAACATCGACGTGACGATTCCGCGTGACCGCTTCGTCGTGCTGACGGGACTTAGCGGCTCCGGCAAATCGTCGCTGGCGTTCGACACAATCTACGCTGAAGGTCAGCGGCGTTATGTGGAATCCCTGTCGGCGTATGCCCGCCAGTTCCTCGGCCAGATGGAGAAGCCGGATGTTGATTCCATCGACGGGTTATCCCCGGCGATCTCCATCGACCAGAAGACCACGAGCCGCAACCCGCGTTCTACGGTGGGTACGGTAACGGAAATTTACGATTATCTGCGGCTGTTGTTCGCCCGTGTAGGGCATCCGCATTGCCCGGACCATGGCATAGAGATTACTTCACAGACTGTTGAGCAGATGGTGGACCGGATTATGCAGTATCCCGAGAAGACCCGGCTGCAGATTCTGGCTCCGGTGATTTCTGGCCGCAAGGGTGAACACAAAGGTCTGTTCAGCGATATTTCCAAGCAGGGTTTTGTGCGTGTACGCGTGGACGGTGAGCTGCGTGAGGTTACTGAAGATATCGAACTGGAGAAGAACAAGAAGCATACAATTGAGGTCGTGGTCGATCGTATCGTCATTAAGGATGATGTACAGACCCGGCTGACGGATTCAATTGAGACTGCGCTGAAGCTGTCCGGCGGAAAGATTCTGGTTGACGTGATGGGACAGGAGGAGCTGCTGTTCAGTTCAAGCTTTGCCTGTCCGGTATGCGGGTTCAGCATTGAAGAGCTGGCGCCGCGCATGTTCTCCTTCAACAGCCCCTTCGGCGCTTGCCCGGAATGCGATGGTCTGGGCATGAATATGGTTGTCGATCCGGATCTGCTGATTCCTGATCAGGAGAAGACGATTGAAGAAGGAGCTTTTCTGGCCTGGACGGGAAGCACATCGAATTATTACCCGCAATTTTTGAAATCGGTATGCGAGCATTTCAATATTCCTCAGAATGTTCCCGTAAACAGCCTGTCCGCCGAGCATATGAACAAGCTGCTGTATGGGACAGGCAGTGAGAAGATCCGTTTCCGCTATGAGAACGATTTTGGCCAGCGGAAGGATGCAATGGTTGCTTTTGAAGGGATTATTCCCAATCTGGAGCGGCGCTATCGTGAGACAGCTTCGGATGGCATCCGTGAATTTATTGAGGGCTTTATGAGCGCCAAGCCTTGCCATGTGTGCAAGGGCAAAAGATTGAAGAAGGAGATTCTTGCGGTAACGATCAACGAGCGTAATGTTGCCGATGTTACCGACCTGTCGATTGGCGATTGCATGGACTTCTTTGAGACCCTCGCCTTGAGTGAGAAGGAAACGGCCATTGCCCATCTGATCCTCAAGGAAATCAGCAGCCGTCTGGGCTTCCTGGTCAATGTGGGATTGAATTATTTGACCCTTAGCCGTGCGGCAGGCTCGCTCTCCGGCGGTGAAGCGCAGCGCATCAGGCTGGCAACCCAGATCGGTTCCAGTCTGATGGGTGTGCTGTACATTCTGGATGAGCCTAGTATCGGCCTGCACCAACGGGATAATGACCGTTTGATCTCAACGCTTGGGCACATGCGTGATCTGGGCAACACACTGATCGTGGTTGAGCATGATGAGGATACAATGATGGCTGCTGACTATATTATTGATATTGGGCCGGGTGCCGGCATTCACGGCGGTAAGGTGATGGCGCAGGGTACACCGCAGGAAATTATGAATGACCCGAATTCTTTGACCGGGGAGTACCTGAGCGGCCGCAAGTTCATCCCGGTTACCGGCAATCGGCGGTCTACAGATGAACGCTGGATTGAAATCCGCGGGGCCAAAGAGAACAACCTCAAGAACGTCAATGTCAAAATCCCGCTCGGCGTCTTTACAGCCGTCACGGGTGTATCCGGTTCAGGTAAGTCCTCGCTGGTCAATGAGATTCTCTACAAAAGTTTGGCCCGCCAGTTAAATAGGGCTGTCAAGGTACGTCCGGGTGAGCACAAGGAAATTCGCGGACTGGAGAATCTGGATAAGGTGATCGAAATCGACCAGTCGCCAATCGGCCGCACACCGCGTTCCAATCCGGCCACGTATACCGGTGTATTCGATGATATCCGTGATCTTTTTGCCAAGACCAACGAAGCGAAGGTGCGCGGCTTCCAGAAGGGCCGTTTCAGCTTCAATGTCAAGGGCGGCCGCTGTGAGGCCTGCCGCGGTGACGGTATTATCAAGATCGAGATGCACTTCCTGCCGGACGTTTATGTTCCGTGCGAGGTCTGCAAAGGCAAACGCTATAACCGGGAAACGCTGGAAGTGAAATATAAAGGCAAAAGCATCGCCGATGTGCTGGAGATGACTGTAGAAGATGCTACGGAATTCTTCAAAAATATCCCGAGAATTCACCGCAAAATGCAGACTCTGCTGGATGTCGGCCTGGGCTATATCAACATTGGCCAGCCGGGAACAACGCTGTCGGGCGGCGAGGCCCAGCGCGTGAAGCTGGCTTCTGAGCTGTATCGCCGCAGCACCGGCAAGACGCTGTACATTCTGGATGAGCCGACAACGGGTCTGCATGTGGATGACATCGGGCGTCTGCTGGAGGTGCTGCACCGTCTGGTGGACTCCGGCGAATCCGTACTCGTCATTGAGCATAACCTTGATGTAATCAAGACCGCCGACTATATCATTGATATGGGACCTGAGGGCGGCAGCGGCGGAGGTACTGTTCTCGCCACCGGGACCCCGGAGAAGCTGATCAAGGTGGAAGAATCCTATACGGGCAAATATCTGAAGCCAATTCTGCTCCGCGACACAGAGCGGACGAAGGCTCTGCAGTTGCAGACTACGGAAACGGTCTAATGACGAATATTTTGCCGGCTCAGATGATGTACATTTGAGCTTGAGTAGTAGCGAGTTGCAACCCGAAATTTTGCAATTGAAACAATGAATAGAGATGCTCAGGCGTATATGAAGCCTGAGCAAGAAACAAGGCGATTCAATTGCACTTTCTGCAATGGAATCGCCTTGTTTCAGCTAAAATAAACGATCTGTTGTAGTTACTACAACAGAATTCAGAGATTTTCCGGTTTTGAGGGCATTTTACTTCTTTTGATTGTATGAACTGCAACAGAATGGAGGTGCGTCGCTTTTTTTGAGGGATTCTGCTGCACAAAGTGCAATCGAACCAAAGGGTGGGGCTCCCACCACTTCACTTGCCCTAACCTAAACTCAACTCAATCTCCCAACCCAACCCAACCCAACCCAACCCAACCCAACCCAACCCAACCTCTCTACTTAAACTCCACAACTACAGAACCTCAGTAGCAAGAATGGCGGTAAGCTGATCCTGCAATGCAGGTACGCCAACACGCCGGGTGAAGGTGTGGAAGTTCTCCTGCTCCTTCCGCTGCGCTGAATAGTAGGTAATTAGCTGTTCGAGAACCGGGCCGATCCGGTCGCCTTTCACGCGGCCCTTCAGAGGTTGCGCGAATTCAGCTTCGGGGCCGCGGTCTCCGCTGCCCAGTGTACCGCCGACGGCGATATCGAATGCATCGACCATGCCGTCAGGGGTTTTGATCAGCGTGCCTTGCAGGCCGATATCGGCAACATGCTTTTGTCCGCAGGCATTGGGACAGCCGATGAAATGGAGGCGCAGCTTTTCGTCAAGCTGGACATGTTCGTCCAAGTATTCGGCAACACTGATGGCCCGCTGCTTGGTTTCCACGATAGCCAGGTTGCAGAATTCATTGCCTGTGCAGGCAACAGTGCGGCTGATGAAGTTTTTGGCCGTTGGCGACAGCCGCTGCAGGACCGGCGCTTCCAGAAGAGCTTGGAGCTTCGCATCCGGCACACCGCTGATGATGATGTTTTGCGTCATGGTGGTGCGGAGCTTGCTTTCGCCGCAGGTGTCGGCCAGTTCTGCAAGCTGTACCAGTTCATTGCTGTTCAGCCGTCCAACAGGAACATTAAGGCCTACGTAGTTAAGACCTTCCCGGGACTGGGGATGGACTCCGTCAAAATAAGCCGCCTGCCAGCCAATCGTCTGATCCTCACCGCGCGTCGGCAGCTCACCTACAACTTCTATAAGCTTTTCTCGGAATTTCTCCACACCCCAGTCGGCAACAAGAAATTTCAGGCGGGCATGATGGCGTTTCTCGCGGTAGCCGTAATCCCGGAACAGCGTGACTATACCGGCGGCCACCTTAAGCGCCTCTTCGGGCTTCACGAAGACATCCAGCTTTTGCGCCAAATGGGGTTTGGCCGATAGACCGCCGCCCACCATCACATGAAAACCGGGGATCTCAACGCCATTGATGACTTTTACCGCCGGTGTGTAGGCCAGATCGTTGATTTCCGCCTGCGCATTGTTGTAGCGGTTAGCGGATACGGAAATTTTAAATTTACGAGGAAGATTGGAGAAATCACGGTTCAGCATAAAAAAATCATTCAACTGCTCCACGATAGCTGTAGTATCGAACAGTTCATCCTTGTCGATCCCTGCCAGCGGGTTGCCGACAATAGTCCGCGGGCAGTCGCCGCAGGCTTCAAAAGAATACAGTCCGGCAGCTTCCAGTCGTCTGAAAATATCCGGCAGATTCTCAACAGTCAGCCAGTGGAACTGGATAGCCTGGCGTGTGGTGATATCAACCAGATCCCGCCCGTACAATCTGGCGATTTCGGCTAGTGCCTTGGCCTGAACTGTGGTCATAATGCCGGTGTTGATGCGCACGCGCATCATGAAATGTCCGTCACGCGGCTTTTGCTGGTATACACCAGCCCACTTGAACAGATCCAGATCATCTGCCGGGATCGAGTCGAAGCCCTCAAGGGCATATTTTTCAATAATGGTGCGGATCACGTCCAGGCCGTCTTTCTGCAGTTTGACGAATTCGAACTTGTTCAGCTTCTCCGGTTCAGCACTCCAATGCGGTTCGTAAGCCATGCTTAGCACCCTCTCTATTCTATTCATATGCCCGATGGTAGCACAGGCCGCCGATCTCTGGCAGTGAGGCTTGTAGCAACAGCTATAACGATTATTTATGCAAAAATAAGGAGCGGCTGATAGTTCGGCCAGGCATATACAGAGCATGTCCGCAGTAAGATTCAAAGAGTGGTATTTTCGTTGAATACTTATTAAGCTATCCAAGCCGCTGCAAGTGAATTGTTCTTTGACAAAAGAATGCTTGAACGTAAGGTCAATGACAAATTCCTTTATAGAGTTACAGATAATCGTTGCAAAAAATATTTTCCGTGACCATTACATAAATTTTAAGGGATTTTCGGTTGCGTCACTGGAGTCATAACATATCTTTGCTGTATTTATGATTTTGTTCACGATCCTAATCCTCAGGGGTCTCTTCCGTTTGCTTAGAGCGCCGCAGATGAACAAATTCGCTATCGCCTTCGGAGTGGTAAGCTTCTTGTGTTTGCCGTTTCGGACTATGCAATGGTGATGCATTGGTTAAGTTAGTACGCGCCGTGACGCCACTGTGAGCTGACCCTGATAGGGCGGGATACAATTATAGAGCCAGATGTTTTCCAAAGACACCTTTAACCGCCATCGGCGCACCTAAAGGAGTCTTTTTCATTAGGATATTATGGAGAGGGCCGGTGAAGGCGGATGAAGTGGGGGAGCATGTTTCGAAAGAGCCTTGGCTTGCTGCTGTGCGGAGTGCTGCTGTCGGGAGCGGCGGGCGGAACGAATTCTGCTCTGGCCGGGCCGTTCGCGGAAGGCAGCAAAAGTGCGGCGGCAGATATAACTAAGGACGGAGCAATTAGGCAAGTTGGACGTGCTGGAGCGGTTAGTCAAAAAAATGCAGCTACCACGGCTGACCCCGTACCGCAGATTATCAAAGAGGTCTCACCGTCTGTGGTGGGCATTATCGGCAAAAATACCGAAAGCCGCAACAGCGGACCGGATGACCGTTACAATCTGACCCACGGCTCCGGCATCATCGTCAAAGCGGACGGCTGGATCATAACCAATGCCCATGTCATGCAGGGATTACAGAATGCCGTTGTTGTGACAGCAGATGCAAAAACCTATAACATAACCGCCTCCTACCTCGATGAGGTTAGCGATCTGGCATTGATCAAGATCAACGCCAAGTCTCTGAAGCCCGCCAAATTCGCCGGGGTAAAATCCGCCATCCAGGTGGGCGAGAAGGTGATAGCCATTGGAACTCCGGTCTCTTTTTCGCTGCGGAATTCGGCAACGGTAGGGGTGGTCAGCGGAATTAACCGTACAGTAGAGTCATCTTACCGGCTGATTCAGAGTGATACGGCGATTAACCCCGGCAACAGCGGCGGGCCGCTGGTCAGCATGAAGGGGGAGGTGCTCGGTGTGAACAGCCTGAAATATGCTGCAGTCGGTGTGGAAAATATGGGCTTTTCTATTCCTATAGATACGGTGCAGTACATCATCGGTCAACTGTTCAAATACGGGGAAGTTAAGCGCCCTAGTCTGGGGCTGGAGCTGGAGGAGAGCTGGTCCGCCATTGTCGGGTTGCCGGCTCAGGACCCGTTAACTGTAACGAAGGTGGTGTCTCCAGAGGCCCAAAAGGCGGGCATCGCCGCTGGCGATGTTCTGTACGCAATTGACGGGCACCGTGTCGCTTCACTGGTGGATATTAACGAATGGTTCAAAAGCTACAAGCCGGGAACGGCAGTAAAGCTGCTGATGCAAAGCGGCGGGGATATCGTTAACCGCAAGCTGGTGCTCAGTCAAGGCGATCCCCTAATCGGCGGGGAGGAAGCGGGAGGCGATGAAGATGCTGGCGCACAAGCGGATGAATAACAGACTGCCAAGTGCAGAAGGATGCAAGTCAGGTGGTGTACCTGTATGGCGTGGACTTTGCACCTTACTGGCGGTGTTGTTGCTGCTGACAATACTGCCGGTCAAGGAAGTGCAGGCCGCGGACCAAAAGCTGCTGCAGCTCAGCCTCAAGGTCGGCAGTAACACTGCCATCGTTAATGGCGAGGAAATAACGATTCAAAAACCTTTTGTAGACAACGGGATGGTCCTGGTGCCGCTGGGTGTCTTCAAAAAGACCTTTGCCAGCACTGTCTCCCTGGAAGGGAATGATGTGGTTAAGGTGATGTACGGGCCGCATACCGGAGCAATGACTATCGGGAGCAATACGGCCTGGAAGGATGGAGTGAAAATCGTGCTTCCCGCTGCCCCGCGCATGGTTTCGGGAACGCTGATGGTGCCGCTGCGTTTTGTGGCCGGAGTTCTTGGAGCGCGGGTTCTGCCGGACAGCGGCGGCGGGCTGCTGCTGACGCTTGCGCCTTCAGTGAATCAAGAAGAGATGGGGGAGACTGGCGGTATCGACAGCGACGTCGGCAAGACGCGCATAGGCAACAGCTACTATCAATGGAGCCTGAACTACCCTGCTGGTCTCATTGCCGGCGACAATGGCGGCAACGAAAGTGTAGCCACCTTTACCAGCGCAGAAAATCTATATTATCTGGAGATTCATGCCTCGCTGCTGGAGACGGCGCCGGACGCCGAAGGGCTGCTGGATAGATTGGTCCGTGCGGCGGAAGAAGGCGGAGAAACGATACTGGACCGTGAGACCTTTGCAGATGCAGCAGTACCCTACGCGCGGATTGTGAGCAAGGATTCCAGCGGTGCTCTGTGGGAGGGCAGACAATATTATGCCGGCGGGAAATTATATGAGCTGTATTTGACTGACGACAAAGCGGCCAACTATAAGGACTTAAATAAATATGCCCTGCTGCTGAACTCCTTCAAGCCTTCATTCGATGTCAACGATAAAAGCATCCGTGATCTCTCTACCGTGGACAACGGCCTGCGCGTTGGCTACAACGATGATTATGGCATAACGCTGCAGGTCCCGGCCGATTGGAGCGTGGATGACCAGCATTTATATTATGAGAGCAAGCAAGGAAGTTATCTGCGTGTAAAAGTGTCATCGGCACCGGTAGGCTCGACGCTGGAGAGCTGGAGCAAAGAGCTGGATTCGCAGATACAGGACAGCTATGTGACGGATGCCTATGTGTTGCATGAGGATGTGCCGGCAAAAATCTCCGGTGAGCCAGTGTTGGTGAAGGAGACAGAGCTTAATTCCGGCAGCGGCTGGAGCACGGAGTACCAGGTTCTGCTGCAGAAGGCAGGCTACCGTTACTTCGTGGAGTATTTGGCCGCTCCGGGACAGGAGGAGGACAAGGCGGAATTCCAGACGATTTTGAAAGCCATAGATATTGATTTCACCACGATCAAGGAGAATTTCGGCCGTCTGGAGACGGAGGATTACGCGGCGCTCCGCAGCAAGACCGTAACCAAAAGCTCCAAAGCCTATGCTTACAGCGTCGATATTCCGCGGCTGTGGACACCTTATCAGGATGTTTTTGAAACCCAGACTGTGGAATACCGCTTCACCGGCGGGCGTTTCCTGATCAATGTAAATCCTGAGGGCTCCGTGGAGTACGCCGTGAATTTGCTGCAAAGCTACTACAAGAACAGCAAAAACGACCCCAAAGGCCCACGCGTAATCAGTGTGGAAGAATCCACCTTTGCCGGAGTTCCGGCCACCCTACTCACGGTGCAGCAGACCAAAAAAGGCATTCCCAGTCGGACACAGCAAATTATTTTTGCTAAAAACGATCTGGTCTACACCCTTACGGTTACACTGAACGACGCTAATGCGACCCCTGCACAGCAGGCTGCTGTGGAGCAAACTTTGAAATCTTTCCGGCTGTCTTAAAACCATTGCAGCCGCTCTCTGAGCAGCAGTATAATAGGGTCAGACGAAGAACGTCCAATTGCCATTTTTGGCAGCTTGGGCGTTCTTTTTTTTGCAAGTATAAGAAAGTATAGGTTTCACGCTATACTTATATTTCTCGCTGAAACGGATACCATCCTTCTATGAACGGCGCAGACGTTTCTACTTGGAAAGAGGTGAAGAGGATAGTGGTTGGAAGTTTTGAAATGGAACATGAAGCATTGGTAGAGCGCCATTTAAATGTACGAACAGGGGAGCGGAGGGGACGGTTGGCCAGAGGGCATCAATATGCTGAGAAGCTGCTGCTGCAAAATGTATGGTGGCCCTTATTCGGCAACCTGGATCATCTGCATCCAGAGTATGAAGTGTACGACTGGAACCGTAAATCGCAATTTCTAGACCTTGCTTTTCTTCCGCCTTATGGGAAATTCGGACTGGAATGTGACGGCTATCAGAGCCATGTTAAAGACATGGACAGAGAAAAGTTCAGTTACTCCTTGAACCGGGATACATTTCTGACAGGCATGGGATGGAGGATCGTTCATTTTTCATTCGATGATGTACAAAGGCGTCCAGAAGTTTGCCGCATGCTGCTGCAAATGGTCATCGGACCAACACTAATCAGAAACGCATCCGCACCTTCGATCTCCCCGCAGGAAAGAGAAGTGCTAAGAATGGCTTGGTGCACTGAGAAGGGGATCCGCCCTAAGGATATCATGATCAAGTATAATGTTAACTTTCGAACAGCCCGGAAATGGCTGCAAGGATTGGCCGAAAAAGGAATGCTGCGTCCGATACTGAAAAATGCGTATATTTGCTACTATGAGCCAGTTGAAGGCTTTCCACAGGTATGATCTCAGAGAGTTTTATGAAATAATGTAAGATTTACAACTTTTGGCGCTGAATTAGGCGGTCTTCAGTAGATTGTTGCACGAAATACAAATTATTGTCCCTTTATCCATGTTGAAGATAGATAGATGCTGCCTTTCATGCAACAATTCTCAATTTGCGGCCTGAGATCTGCGGGAATGCTGTATTCTATACAACACTCTTAAGGCCGTATAAGCTGAATATAAGGAATTTATAACAAGATACGATGAATGCTCGAGTATACTAGGACTTTGTTGCTTTTAAATCTATATAAATCCTGGTAAACCGATGGCGCGCAGGTGTGATCTTTGATACAATTAATAAGTTAAAAAGCTATAAATGATCTGCCTGCAAGGCGGTTTGGGAGGATATAAATGAACGAGCAAGGAATACGCAGAGAAGACGTGGAGCTGCTGGCTCCGGCGGGTGACTGGGACTGTATGCGTGCGGCGGTGGCGAATGGGGCGGACGCTGTCTTTTTTGGCGTAGAAAAGTTTAATGCACGGGCGAGAGCCAATAACTTCCGCATGGACGAGCTGCCGGAAATTATGGCGTTCCTGCACAGCTATGGCGTGAAAGGCTTTCTGACCTTTAATATACTGGTGTTTGAAAATGAGCTGGCAGAGGCCAAGGAGCTGATTGACGCCTGTGTCGATGCCGGGGTGGACGCGGTAATTGTGCAGGATCTTGGGCTGGTTAAGCTGATCCGCGAGATTACGCCGGATTTTCCGATTCATGGTTCCACGCAAATGACGATAACTTCACCGGAAGCGGTGGAGTTTACGAAGCCTTGGGGGCTGGAGCGCGTAGTGCTCGGCCGCGAGAATAATCTGAAGCAGATCCGCACGATTGGGGAGCAGGCCCGTCTGCCGATGGAAGTGTTTGTGCACGGTGCGCTGTGTGTCTCCTATTCAGGCCAATGCCTGACCTCGGAAATGTGGGGCGGCCGCTCCGCGAACCGCGGTGAATGCGCCCAAGCCTGCCGTCTGCCGTATGATCTGATGGTGGATGGGGAAGTCAAGCCGATGGGCGATGTGACCTATTTGCTGTCGCCCAAGGATCTCGCGGCGATTGATCTGATGCCGGAGCTGATCGAGGCGGGAGTCACCTCCTTCAAAATCGAAGGCCGTCTCAAAAGCCCCGAATATGTAGCGAATGTGGTCGGCAAATACCGTAAGGCGATTGACCGGTATTTTGACGGGAACTGGTCCAAGACCTCCAAGGAGGATTTACGCGAGCTGCAGCAGAGCTTCTCACGCGGCTTCACGCACGGCTTTCTGGAGGGAACGAACAATAAGAAGCTGGTTGACGGGACCTTTCCGAAAAGCCGGGGCGTCTACATGGGAACGGTCGAACAGATTCTCCGCGATGGCGTGGTCTGCCGTATCCATGCCCCGCTTAAGCGGGGGGACGGCATTGTGTTCGATGCGGGCGATCCGACCCAAAAAGAAGAAGGCGGACGCGTCTACGATCTGCGCCGCAAAGGCGTGAAGCTGGAAGGCGAAGCCGGAGAAGGCTGGATTATCGACATTGTGCCGGGCAGAAATGACGTTGACCTGCGCCGTCTGCATGTCGGCGACCGCATCTGGAAGACGAATGACCCTGCGCTTGACAAGACGCTGCGTCAGACCTACGAAACCGAGAAGCCGTACCGGGTATTCCCGGTGCAGGTCAAGGTGGAGGGCCGCGCAGGAGAGCCGCTGGCCACCTGGTGGACGGACGTGCAGAAGAACGTCACCGTCCGTGTGGATTCGGAGCTGCTGCTGGAGACCGCGCAGAAGCGTCCGATGGATGCCGCCCTGCTGGAAGAACAATTCGGCCGCCTGGGCGGGACCATGTTCCAGCTTGAGGCATTGGAGTCGCATCTGGAAGGCGACGTGATCGTGCCTATGCGCGAGCTGAACAGCATCCGCCGCCGCGCGGTGGAACTGCTTGCGGGCGAGCGCCCGAAACCTCCCGTATACGTGAAACGGGAGGTAGCGGTCTACGGCGGCGCTGCCCGCAGCGGCGCCGGCGTTCGCGGTGAAGCGGAGCTCACCGCGCTGTGCCGCAGCCTGCCGCAGGTGCAGGCTGCCCTCGAGGCCGGCGTAACCAGCATTTACGCCGACTTCGAGTTCATCAAGCAGTTCCCGGCAGCGGTGGACGCTGTACGGGCTGCTGGGGCCAGCATCGCGCTGGCCACGCCGCGCATTCATATGCCCGGCGAGAACGGCTACCACGCCAACATTCTGCGCTTGCAGCCGGATGCTGTCCTGGTGCGCAACACAGGCGCGCTTTATTACTACCTGAAGCGCCGCATGGAACAGCCGGATGCTGTGCATCCGCGCCTGATCGGCGATTTCTCGCTGAATATCGCCAATCACAGAGCGGTGGATCTGTTCCTGGAGGCAGGCTGCGATAGAATCACGCCTTCTTACGATCTGAACATCCAGCAGATGGTTGACCTCCTGGAACGCAGCGACACTTCGCGCATGGAGGTCGTGATTCATCAGCACTTGCCGATGTTCCATACAGAGCATTGTGTCTATTGTACCTTCATGAGCGAAGGCACAGACTACACCAACTGCGGACGTCCCTGCGAGGAGCAGCGCGCTTCCCTCCAGGACCGGATTGGCATGTCGCATCCTGTCCGCGTGGACGAAGGCTGCCGCAACACTGTCTACAATGCGGTTGAGCAGTCCGGCGCGGAATACCTGAACAATTTCCGCGAGCTGGGCGTTTCCTCATTCCGTGTCGAGTTTCTGGAAGAAACGCCAGAGCAGGTGGCAGAGGTCATCAGCCTCTACAGCCGTGCACTGCGCGGAGAAATTTCCGGCACACAGGTATGGAAAAGCCTGAAGGCCACCAACCAGCTTGGAGTAACGCGCGGACAATTGGTAAACGCCAAATAACCTAAAGAATCAATTCAGGGCCAGTGAGTCAGGAGAGTTTTGTTGATAGAGACAAACTCCCGGCACACTGGTCCTTTTTTTCCAGCATTCACTAGAGCCTCACTGCCAATAATCCCCCATAACTGCTATAATTAAAGTAATTATGTTATTTTCCTAATAGGTCTGAACAGGATTTGAAGAGAAAATTATAGAAGGAGTCATGTCATGAAGATCCGTAAGGCTATTATTCCCGCTGCCGGTCTCGGCACCCGCTTCCTGCCTGCGACCAAAGCAATGCCCAAAGAAATGCTGCCCATAGTAGATAAGCCAACGATCCAATATATTGTTGAAGAGGCTGTTGCTTCCGGCATTGAGGATATCATTATTGTAACCGGGAAAGGCAAACGTGCAATTGAAGACCATTTTGACAATTCGTTTGAGCTGGAGTTTAACTTGGCCGAGAAACAAAAATGGGGGCTTCTGGAATCTGTCCGTAAATCCTCTGAAATGGCCGACATACACTATATCCGTCAAAAGGAACCGAGAGGCCTCGGACATGCCATCTGGTGTGCCCGCAAATTCATCGGAAATGAGCCGTTTGCCGTCCTGCTGGGAGATGATATCGTCCAAGCAGACAAGCCCTGCCTTAAGCAGATGATTGAAGTCTATGAACAATACAAGTCTTCCATTGTCGGCGTTCAGCCGGTGCCCTGGGACGAGGTCTCACGGTATGGTCTGGTAGATGGCACGGAGCTGGCCGAGAGGGTCTACAAAGCCAACCGTCTGGTGGAAAAGCCGAAGAGAGAAGAGGCTCCGTCCAATCTCGCGATTCTGGGCCGCTATATTCTGACTCCGCGAATCTTCGACATGCTTGGCGAACAGCAGGTAGGTGTAGGCGGGGAAATTCAGCTTACGGATGCAATCGCTCGCTTAAGCGAAGTGGAGCGGATCATTGCTTACGATTTCGAAGGCAAACGTCATGACGTCGGCGAGAAAATGGGCTTCATCCAGACAACCATCCACTATGCGCTTCAGCATGAAGAACTTAAAGATGGCCTGCTAGACTACCTCAAAGAGGTAATCAGCAGCGAAGCACAGAAAGCGGCGAACTAATCCGCACACATATATCTCTTATATTCAAAAGAGCGCTCCGCTGAACTCAGTCAGCAGAGCGCTCTTTAATTATGCATATCAAAAGTACACGAAAAAACGGGTGTTGTCCTCAGTTAAGGACGACACCCGTTTGTGTTTATACTCCAAAATTGTCTAGTACTGCGTATTTACAATTTCGTCAATCTTCGCGGCTTCTGCAGCGTCTGCAGCAATCAGCTTGTCATAGATCGGTTGATCCTGATCAAGGTTAGCTTTCTTTAATGCTGCCAGGTACCAACGGGCAATCTCGCGGTTAGTGGCATCACTATAATTATCGCTCAGTCCAGCCTTCAAGGTCTCTGAGGCTGCCTGGATCTGACCCGCCATTAGCTGGATTTTGCCTGTATTCAGCACAATCGCCGGAGTGACAGCGAGCGACTGGCTTTTCAAGTCTCCAAGGACCTGATTATAAGCATTAAGGCCAGCATCCAGATACGCTGTTTTACCGTCAACATCCTGCTGTGTGAAAGCTTGCTGAGCCAGATCATAAGAGCGGGCAATGAATGAACTGTACCAATTCGTATCCCAAAGGTTGCCGCTGCTCAAGACATCCGCATAATTGTCGCCAAGTCCAAGCTTTAAGGTTGCCGCAGCTTCATCATTTTGTCCATTTAGTACCTGAAGTTTACCGGCATTCAGGGCAATGCTTGGCGTTACCGAGAACGGACGTCCTTGCAACTGCTCTTTAGGCAGGGTTTTCAGATGTTCTACACCGTCAGTCACATGCTTGTATGCATTCAGTCCTGTTGTCACGTATTCCTGAGTTTTGGTTTTGTCTTTCTGGGCATTCGCGGCGCTTGCCAAAGTCTGGGCACGTCTGATGAGCTCATCGTACCATTTAATATCCCAGTTGAACTTATCCGCATTATCCCGGTAGATGGCGAACGCGAGGTCGCTCTGACCCTTCAAATCATAATAAGCGGCTAATTGCTTTAATATATCCTTATTGTAAGGCTCGTCTTTTAGCGCACGAGATAATATACTGTAATCTTCGTTAAGGTATTGCTCATCTTTGGTCTGGCCGTACACCTGCTGATCCATAGAAGAGAGGTAGATGACGGCTTCCGGATGATACGGACGGTCCTTTAAGGTTGCAATCAAAGGTGCTTTAAGCTCCTCATAGGACTGGCTCACGCCCATGATTTGTTTGAACTTCATGGCCGAACTGCTGGAGCTGATGGCTGTGATCGACAGGAACAGCATGAAGACTGTGCCCACCGCCAGGATTCCAAGGTAACCGAAACGCATGCCTGTTTTATTCCAGTTGCGGCGCAGCGGCTTGCTGTCCATTGTAACGCCCATTCCGGCAAGACCGATAAAGACTAGAATCCCCATAAAGGCATAGCTAAGGTTAAAGTCCAGTAAGCTGTGGAGAAGAATTGATAATGCAATGATGTAGAAAAAGAATCCATTATGAAATTCATCTTTGTCACGTTTGAGATATCCACGCACATATTTATAGAAGATATAGCCAATAAAGCCCATGAACACAATGAATCCGACAATGCCGACTTCAATCAAATATTGCAGGAAGAAGTTGTGCACCTGACGGCTTGTATACGGGTTGTTCTGGTAGTGCTCATAGAGCGAAGCCCAGCCGCCGCCCCCGGCGCCAATAATCGGATAATCCTTAACGACCTTCATAGCATCCTTGTAGAAAGTGATCCGCTCCAGTACACTGTGCTGCTTGAAGTTGATGTTCTCCAGACGCGTTTCCATATTGGCAGGCAGAATGCTGCGCACACTTGTTCCGATCAGCAGAAAAGCAATAACGGCGACCAGCACTACGGACAGCATCGGAAGCCACATCCCCGAAAGCTTGCGGGATTCCCAGCCCCCGAGCTTGTTCTCCAGCCAAGGTGCCACAAAACGTTGAACTACCCAGCCGAGTCCGGCAACAACAGCGGAGGCTCCTATCAGATAAGCCCAGCCTTTAAATGCAGCGGCAGAAGTGAAGGCGGTGCTCAGCTCTGTGCCGATATTCGTCAGAGGGCTGGCAATGGCCAAGGAGGCAACTCCGGCAATACCAAGGTGGATGATCCAGAGAATCTGCTTAGTAGGCTTCAAGGATAACAGCAACAATATAAAAACCACGGGCAGCATGACAAGTCCGCCGCGGGACAAGGTTAGCAGCAGGGACACGATGATAGGCACGAGCATAAATCCGTGAGTCAGTGTACCGTACCATTTTTTAGAACGAACCAAAGCAAAAACGGCTACGAATAAAAATGCCATCAGAAAGGCTGCATATGTATTCGCATATTGGAAAACAGACGTAAGCCGCAGACCGTTCGAGTCTGTCATTACCGCATCCAAGTATTTACCGCCGCGCACTGTGCTCGAGAACCATCCCACCAGCGCAGCGGCAAATTTCGAGCCGCCCAGCCAGTTCACCAGTCCAAAGCCCACAATGAAATAAGCAATCGCCAGTACGGCATTTTGAATGACAACATTTAGTTGCTTTTGCTTCAAGAGATATAACGCTATAATGAATATTGCAATATACATACTCTGAACAAAGAGCATGTTCATCGCCATATAATGTGAAACCGCACCAAATAACGATAGCGCATATGTTATGGGCAGCAATATCGAAGCCACAGCCAGCAAGTCGCTCTGCTCCTCCAGCTTGAACTTCTTATAGAACAAGCCCATCCAGACTAGCAGCAGCAGGCCGCTGAGCAACGACGCTACGTAGATCGGCCTTTCAAAATCAATCTGCTGTCCATTAAACAATCCTACTTGAAACGGGGTCCACACCAAAAACATAATGAAAGCAACAACCAATGCCCACACCGGGCTGGATATCTTTTCAACATTTCTCGACTGAGCAGCATTTTTACCGTATACTGGTTTCGACACGTTATAATCTCCTTTTCCTGTAGGTACGTCAATATTTTAGCATATAGTACAATGACAGAGCTAGCTGGTTTATTATCTTAAGTAACAGCCTTTCAGATTAGATACGCATATAGCGTATAGCGGGATTTTGAGGTGATATAATATGTTTCAACAATAACTAACAATAAATTATTAATTCATTGGAGTTATAAAAATCAAAAAAAGATAAGGCGATGAAAATGAATTTTTATAAAAGGACACAGAACTACCTGGTAAGTCTATTTAAATCAAAAGATTTACTCTTTGAGTTTACAAAAAGAGATTTTCAACAAAGATATAAAGGGTCACTCCTTGGTGTAATATGGGCATTACTATCTCCTCTATTAATGTTGGGAGTGTATAGTTTTATTTTTGTTAGTGTATTTAAATCGAAATGGGGGAGCTCATCAATTCAGCAAGATGGAAAAATGCTCTACACTATGATGATTTTCGCAGGACTTGTCCCATTTCAAATTTTCTCTGAATCAGTTAACCGGTCTGTAAGTCTATTAGGTCAAAGTGCAAACTATATAAAAAAGGTTGTAATTCCGATTGAGATACTTCCTACTAGTATAGTTCTTTCCACTGTAATTAACAGTTTTTTTTCAGTTGGACTTTTAATACTGGGGAAATTACTTTTTTTAAATACGCCTAACTGGACTCTTATATTCGTTCCTTTGGTTTTAATTCCAATTATGCTTCTGTCACTTGGATTTGCTCTGATTGTTGCAGCGTTTGGTATATATATAAAAGACTTAGTTTATGTAGTAGGTCTCCTTGTGAATATTCTATTTTATATGTCACCAATATTTTATTCCGCTGATTCACTTCCAGCAAGGTTTAGGTTCTTAATTCATTTGAATCCCATTGCTCCAATAATTAATCACTTTAGAGATGTATTCATAAACGGGGAGTTATTTTCAATTTCGAGTTATATAACATCATTTTTTATTTCGTTTATTATTTTTATTCTTGGACTAACGATTTTCAATTATTTAAGGAAGGGATTTGCAGATGTCATTTGATGAAGTCGCAATAAAAGTGAGTAACGTATCTAAAGTGTACAAAATGTATAATACACCTGCTGATAGATTGAAGGATCTCTTTAATATTTCAAAAAAACAGAAAAGACATCAAGCATTTTCTGCACTTAATTCCATAACGTTTGAGGTTAAAAAAGGAGACACAGTAGGAATTGTAGGGAAAAATGGTTCAGGGAAGTCTACCTTATTGCAGATTATTGCTGGGACAGTAACTCCGACTACAGGGACAGTAGAGGTATTCGGGAAAGTTGTTGCACTTCTCGAGTTGGGCTCTGGTTTTAATCCTGAATTTACAGGTAGGGAGAATGTTTATTTGAATGCTACTATGTTTGGGATTAGCAGAGAAACTATAGAGGGAAAGTTCTCTGAAATAGAAAGTTTTGCAGATATTGGAGAGCATATTGACCAACCAGTTAAGACCTATTCTAGTGGTATGTTTGCTAGATTAGCTTTCTCTGTAGCTATTCATATGGAACCCGACATATTAATTATTGATGAGATTCTGGCGGTTGGAGATGCTGCATTTCAAGCAAAATGTGTTTCTAAAATGCGCCAACTAAAAGATAACGGGGTCAGCTTGCTGTTTGTTAGTCATTCTGTGGATGCAATAAAGTCGATGTGTCATTCGGCAATACTAATATCACATGGGAATTTAGTAGATGAAGGAACTTCGGAAAAGATTACGAATCATTATCTGGCCATGATTCGAGATGAAATGAATCAATACAACAGTAATGATTCATTTCAAAATAATGAAAGTACAGAAGAAGTTCCTAATATTCAATTAAATTCAGGGTTCAGATATGGTTCAGGACTTGTATCCTTTAGAGATGTATACATGGCCAATCAACTTGGAGAACCAACTAAAGCGTATGAATTTGGTGAGCAAGCCTCTTTGATATGTTCTTTGTACTCTAAAGAAAAAGTGCAAGATATCAATGTATCCTTTTTAATCAGGGACATCACAGGGATAGATTTATTTGGAACAACCATGTTTGATGAACATGTTATTTTAATTTCTTTAGAAAAACATGAAAAAAAAATAGTGAAATTTAATTTTCCTATATGGCTTAGACAAGGTAGTTATTCCGTATCGGTTGCTGTAAATAGTGTAACGGATCGTGACTATTCTGACGTTTTTTTATTTGAGCAAATTGATGGAGCTAGTTCTTTCGAGGTTATAAGGAAAATTGATCGGCCTGTTCATTATAAGGTTCATGTTCCAATTAGAATTGAAACAGAGGGTGGATTATATGAAGAATAACGTATTCGAAAATGAAGCATGGTGGCAAAATAATGGAATGGGATGGGCGGATGAGGTTGAGAAAAGACGTTCATTACAACCTCTATATGGAATTCAGGAAGTGGTTTTGACACATATTTTCTCTAAAATGCCTAAAGATACTAAAGTTTTAGAGTTCGGAGTAGGATTTGGAAGACATGTGGATTATTTGAGTGATATACCCAATATAGAAGTCTATGGGGTTGATCAAAGCCCTACAATGTTAGAGAGTTTAAAGAATCGACTCTCTCATAAGCAGGATTTAATAAAAAATATTACCCTAATTGAGCCGAGAACGAAGCTTCCTTACCCTGATAATTATTTTGATTTTGTTTATACAGTATCTGTACTTATTCATATTAATCCTGCTGATATAGAGGGAATATTATTGGAACTTATTCGAGTTGCCAAACATGGAGTTATTCATTTCGAAAATAACTTTACTGAAAGTTCAGAATTGAAGTTTATGGACCATAATGGATGTTGGCAGCACTCATTAGTCCATGATTACTCGAAATTGAATTTACTTTGTTCAGTATTAACAAAAGTGGCCTCTGAACAAGATATATACTATATAAAATTATCAGACAGTTGGAGTGTAGATGATATAGAGAATAAAGTGATGTTCTCACGCCTTCAATTAATGGATGATAAGATTCGACCAACTATAGCGAAATTTGAAGGTGAAATAGGTTGGAGGGGACTAGAGTTAAAGGAACGAATAGAGAAAGAATCCCAAATGCAAAGAGAATTGACTTTTTTAGAACAAGAATTATTAAGTGAAAAAAATGAGAATGATAAAAATAAGAAAAGGATAGATGAACAAACATCAGAAATTTATTTACTTAATGACGAAAAGAATAAACTTAGTAGTAAGTACTCCGAGTTAAACCAACTTTATCAGAGTCTCTCATTAAGTTTTAATTCTCAAACCGAGGAACTTGAAAGTAAATTTATGGAAGTAACACATTTAAACTCATATAAAGTCCTTTTAGAGTCTCGACTATACGAAATAGAGTCTTCGCTTGCATGGAGATCTATTACCAAGTTACGAAGTTTAGACCGTGTTTATAGACTTTCGAAGCCAGTTAGAAAGATGCTTAATATTATCCGCAAACATCGTATGAAATCTAAAAAACAATATGATAAGGCGAATAGCACTAATGAAGTGACCTGGCCTAGTAATAAGCAAAGCGAGAGAAGTAATAGCCGTTATAATTTTCTTGAGAATAAACTGGCACTGATTCCTGAAGGGACGAGTGTTGCCATTCATCAGCCCGAATGGTTAGGAGTCTCGCATTCTACTCAAGAACTATTTCCGTTTACGCTCCCCATTAAAGAGTTATTTGATGCAAATGAAATAATGGATATAGGGAATTTAATTAGTAAACGTAAACCAAAAGTGATTATTTTTAGTGGTTTTGCTATTGGTTATTATGATTTAGCGAAATACATTAAGAGTGTAGACTCTACCATACAAATAAAAATTTACTGGCATGGCAATACAACTCATATGTATGAAGACTACTCATGGAGTCGGTACCAAGAGATTATTCAACTCTGTAATGAAGGTATAGTAAGTGGTTGGGGATTTGCAAAGAAAAGTATGGCTGATCTGTATGAAGACAATGGATTTCCAAGTTTCTTTGTGAAGAATACTGTGAAAGATGAAAATTTCAATTTTCTGAAAAATAAAGAAATAATTCGTGGTGAAGATGTGAGAATTGGTATATATGCATCAGGAAATACTTGGAATAAAAATGCATATACTCAAATTGCAGCAGTAAGTCTAATTAAAAATGCGAGTATAAATGCCATTCCATATAATAATAGAATGAAGTCTTTTGCTCAGCAATTAAATGTGAAGATGGAGGGGGCTGACGTGGCAGTTCCTAGGGAGGAGCTTTTAGCTGCTCTGGCATCTAACGATATCAACTTTTATGTAACGTTTTCTGAATGTGCTCCTCTACTTCCATTGGAGAGTATGAACTTAGGCATTCCTTGTTTAACAGGGCCGAATCATCATTATTTTGAGGGTAGCCCTTTGAAAGATTATCTCATTGTTAATAGACCTGATGATCCAATTGAAATTGCTAAGAAAGCTGAGTACGCACTGAAAAATAAGAGGGAAATAATGGATTTGTATGGTGTGTGGAAAGCGGAGAATGATATTGAATCAGAGTCAAGTGTCCAAAGATTTCTTGAGGAGAAATAATATATGGTTAGAACATATGTCTTTACTTCCTATGAACTTTACCCCATTAATGCCGGTGGGTGCGGTGTATTCATTTATAATGCTATGCACCAGTTGCTTAAAAACTCAGATAACCGGGTAGTTCTACTATTAGATATGCCAAAACATGAATGTGAATTATTTACTAAGGATTTTCAGCCGAGTCTACCAAATAGCGATAATTTAAGAATAATATGTTTGTCTGAGTGGATACAAGATGAAGCTTATGGAGAAAAATTTTCTAATGTATTTTTGCAAAAAAGTTACCGTTTTTTTAGAGGGCTCAATAAGTTAAGTCTCCTCCAGCAAATAGATTACATTGAATTTTTTGATTATGTAGGTATCGGCTATTTCTCAGTTAAAGCAAAACGATTTGAGGGTTTATTTTCAAAAACTGTTCTTGCAGCAAGAGCACATTGCACAATTGACTTAATGGATCTAGAACAGGTACCTAATAGTTTTGATTTAAATAAACTTCAAATGTATCAAATGGAAAAAGAAGTTATGCAAGATGCTGATGTTTTACTGGTACCGTCTAATTCTTGGGGGGAAATATATATTCAGCGTTACGCTGTAAATCCGGAAAGAGTTGTTGTTTCTCCTCCTCCCGTAGAATTGTGGGATGATGTGAAATATAATACTTATGAGAATCAGAAAAATGTTATATTTTACGGACGTATATTTCAGTTAAAAGGAGTGGATCTTTTTGTTGATGCTGCAATAGCATTGATGATAAAACGACCTGAAAATGATAGTGTTTTTTATCTTATTGGATATGATGGATTGGATTTAAATGGAAAACCCTACAAAGAACAACTTCTTTTGCGGATACCAAATCATTTGAAACATAGGTTTGTTTTTACAGGACAACTTAATCATAAGGAATTAGAACAACTATTGGTAAATGTACGATTTGCTGTTTTTCCAAACTATGTTGAATCTTTTTGTTATAGTATCCATGAATTATATAATGTTGGGGTTCCAATAATTGCTAATGATATTCCTGCTTTTAGAGATTATTTTAACCATCAAAAAAATGCATTGTTATATCATGGTACATCTAGTGACCTCGTTAAACAAATGGAATGTTTGTTGGATAATGACGAAATAAGGCATCGCATTAGTATACCTTATAGGGTGATTAACAATCAGGAATTCAATGTTATTTATGAGGGCTTGTTTGCTTTTAATCAGCCTGCTGATAAGGTAAAAGTATTAGAGGAGAGTAAGTTATCTATAATAATTTTGGATGAAGGGGAAATTAGTGAGCAGCGATCCATTTCATTAATGACTCACCCAAGGGTGGATAAAGATAAAAGTTATATTCTTAAAAATAATTCTTATGGTACGCCGGTTCATTATCTTGGAAAACTAAGATATGCTTCAAAGATTGATGGCAATTCTGATGATTTACTGCCAGTAAATAAATACATCCTAACTTGTTATGCTAATGATTTTATTGATACTGAATACATCACAGCATCTTTAGATATCTTAGATGCAAATGATTCTGTACAATATGTGGGTGCACAATATAAAAACACTGATCATTATGAACAGTATAGCCTACTAGAACCTAATACTTATAGTGACTATAATAGATTAACAAGAGCTGTTTTTAGGCTTGATGAGTTTAGTAAATCTCTTAGAGATATATACGATATCAGATTAAAAGAATTAGGCGAAAAAAGGTTTCTCCGAATGACAGGCTATATTCTACCAAAGGAATATATTACACAAGGTGAAGCGGGAATCCTTAATGTCAAAGAAGAACAATACATTTACAGCACTCATTATTCAACACGAAATAATGAATGGAATCCTTATGTGTTATATCCTTACCTAATTCATTCCAATTCTTCGATTTATTCCAACATGGGACAACAAAATCATGATGCTGCGAGAAAAATATACCAGCGACTCAAATATAAAGTTGATGCAGTTAGTGGGAGAAGAGGGAAAATGCTGGTTAAGGTGCTAGAGCGTTTGCATAGAGAGTTTAAAAGAAGATTCTAATATTATGGCGGTGTTTAAATGGAAATTTGGTATATTGAAAGTAGATTGAGCCAAAAGTTACCACAACCATTTGAAGACTGGCTGTGTGAGCATGCCCATAAAATATTTGTACAAGATGGTGTTTTGAAGAGAAAATGGTTTGATTCAAAGGATATGGTTGTGTTTTCTAATTTAATTCCATCAGATATAGAATTAAACGAAGACTTTTCTTGTTCTTTAAATTTATCTAATACTATTATCGAACAGCGGAAATTCAACAAAGAACCAGTATGTATCCTAATCAATAATAATAATAGAGCACTTCCGTATTTTCTGGTGCAAAATTTTTGGTGTAAACATCCTGCATTAATTACAGCAACTATAGTTACAATACAAAATTCAATAAACCCTTCTTCCTTTAACGCTAGTTTATATAGATTTCCAGAATATTGGGTGAACAGAAAGAATCAATTCTCAATTGATGCGTCGCATTTTATCTTGACGTGGGATAGAACAGTACGTGATGTACTACAGAAATCAATGAATGTGCTTTACATTGAGAAGGATAATGATGTCAAGATAGATTTGGACCGTTATATCGAGAAAAATATAAGAAATCAAAATGTAGAATATCCAATTAACTCAAGCATTCCCTCTATGAAGTGGAAGAATATTGGGATAGATGAAAAGGGTGGGCTATCTGTAATTATCCCGTTTTACAATATGGGGTCAATGATATTAGAGACTATTCACAGTGTAACTGAGAGTACTTACAATGAAATAGAAATTATCATTGTAAATGATGGTAGTGATGATGTAGAAAGTATCGATGTGTTGCGGAAAATTGAATCGTCGATGCCTTTTGTAAGAGTTCTTCATATTACTAATGGAGGACTTTCTAATGCCCGTAATGTTGGGGCTCATGCTGCAAAGAGTGATTTTATAACTTTCTTAGATTCAGATGATTTGATCGCACCTGAATATTACCAAAGATGTATTACAATCCTTGAAAGTTATAGAAATGTTTCTTTTGTTTACTCGTGGGTGCGTTTCTTTGGTTTACGAGAGGACGTTTGGGTTACTTTTGACACTGAACTCCCGTTACTTTTGTTGACCAATATGCTTAGTGCTTTTGCGGTAATTAAAAAAGAACATTTTTTAAAGTATGGGATTAACAAATTGGAAATGGAAAAGGGCATGGAAGATCATGAGTCGTGGATAAATATGAGTGAAAATGGATGTGCGGGGATCAGTATACCTGAAGCACTGGTTTATTATCGGATTCGGAATAATTCAATGTCTAGACAATTCAATCGGGAAATTGTAAATGATCTATATTATAAGATAAGCCAGTTTCATATAGAAATTTATAAGCAGTACGGGAATGAGATATTTAATTTGCTCTATATGAATGGTCCCGGGTATATGTGGAATAACCCTGCTGTCTCATACCCTGAATTGGGGTATTCACAGGACCAGGAGATCGATAATAATCTAAAGTATGAATTGATGAGAATTTTTAACACCAAAAAGGGGAAATTACTTATAAAACTGTTTTTGAAGTTGAATCTGAATAGGTGGTTTAAATAAAAACTGGAGTTGTTACAAGAATGAAGGCGAAAATCAAAAAAACAGCAACGTTATTGTTAGCTCTTTTATTTTCTTATTCGTTTAGTGAGATATTTATACCAATTCACAATAAAGAGATCGGGTATATTATCTTTGTTTATAGTTATCTTATTGTTTTTAGTTTTTTTGTTATTGGTTACTTAATAAGAAAAAGTATAAACTCTATGACGAATAATCAAACTTTTAAAAAAGTACTTAAATTACTTTTAGTTGTTTTAATTAGTTTTTTCACTCTAATTGTAATTATTCCACAAAGCTTCTTTGACCCAATGAAATATACAAGTATAACCTTGAACCCCAAAAGTACAACTATTCAAACTAATAGAAATGAGGTTTGGTTAAAGAGAATCATTATTGATGATAATGATATTAATATTCAGAAAATTAATGTTTCAAATGGATGGATTTATAAAGAGGGATCTATTGTATCCACTGGTGGCAACCACAATCCTCAAATGTTAAATCTATCTTTCAAGAAGGATGTCCAACTAATCTTCGGGAAGCATGAATGGTCTGGTAAGGTTGAAATAAATAATGGAGTTCCTCATACAATTAATCTGAACTCTAAGACTCCTTCTGAGGAAATTATTAGAATAACAAAATCGAATAGATTGAAAAGTAACTTACCAAAGTTAATAGCATATATAATTTCTATCGCTCTACTTTCTATAAGTTTACTAATAGCATTATCCTTTTTTAGAAGAATAGTATTGTCGAATCGTAATAAATAATAAGGGTGGATAACTATGAAAATATTAGTAACCGGCGGTTGTGGGTTTATTGGGTCACATATAGTAGATGAATTGATAAGTAATGGTCATGAAGTTATGGTAATTGATAATTTATCGACCGGGTTAATCACGAATTTAAATAAATCTGCTTATTTTTGTGAAGTGGATTTTATGACATCAGAAGCAGAACGATTAATAATTGAGTTCCAACCCGAAATAGTTTTCCATCATGCAGCTCAAGTAAGTGTACAAAAATCTATGTTTAATCCTATTGATGATGCTACAACCAACATACTAGGTACTATAAAACTTCTCGAATACTGTAGCAATGCAGGTGTAAAGAAAATAATCTATGCGTCCTCAGCTGCCGCTTATGGTAACCCTAATTATCTACCAATAGATGAGGAGCATCCAATCCGTCCTGTATCATATTACGGAATATCGAAACATACTCCTGAGCAATATATAAAAACTTTCTGCAGCACTAAGGAACTTTCTTTCACCATACTACGTTATGCTAACGTATATGGGAAGAGACAAGATTCTACAGGTGAAGGCGGTGTAATAGCAATATTCTTGGACCGACTGCTCAATAAAGAAGTTCCAATATTCTTTGGTGATGGTGAACAAACTAGAGATTTCATTTATGTGAAGGATATTGTTAATGCAAATTTGTTTGTAATAAATAATGGTGACAATGAAGTGTTTAATGTAAGTACAGGTAGTGGAGTTTCTTTAAATAACCTTTATGACTTAATGAATAAAGGTTTAAATACTAACATTTCTCCTAAATATGAACGTCCAAGAAAAGGAGATATTCTACATAGTTATTTAGATAATGGCAAGTTAAGGGAATTAGGATGGTCTCCACAATATAGTATCGAGAGTGGTTTGAATGATATTTTGGATAATCTTGATAAATAGTATCAGGATAATGAAGGGATGAATAGAAATTTTGTTATATTATTAATTACTGGAGGCCGAAATGTCCGATAGCAAACTGCTTTATTTAAATGGCCTCCGTGGTGTGGCTGCATTAGTAGTTGTATTTTCTCATTATACTCTAAGTTTCTTCCCAGCCCTGCATACAGGAAATACGAGTGATGTGTATAATTCTTTCGAGCTATTCGTGTCTGGATCACCGTTAAATGTCTTTTATAATGGAAGCTTTGCTGTTTTTATTTTTTTCATACTTAGTGGCTTTGTTTTGAGTTACAAATATTGGGGTGTTGAGAACTATAAATTCAATGATTTCTTAGGGAATATTATAAAAACTGGACAGTCAAAAGTTCTATAGCGCTAAGAAACCAACGAATCGTGCTCCACATCAGCATTTTCCTGTTTAGAATTTAATTATTTTCGTTATGGATAAGTGAGGATTTTGAGCAAACAGGCGAAAAATAGACTTGCGTAAATAAGCGGCAACGTTGGCCTCTGAGACCACAGCATGGGAGGGCGTTCGTAGATAGCGGAAAAACAACCCCAATGTTCGGCCTGAAAAACGCAAGGCGATCAACTGAAGCAGTCCCATCGAAATGCACTGGCACATCACAAAGCCTTCGATCTCCTGGATCGTTTTCTGGATGCGCTGCCGGTTCTGTTCGTTTTTTACGGCTTCGAGCGGATGTGTTTCCTCTTTTTTCAAAAACCGGTTCAACTTCGGCATGGACTTGCTCCAGAAGCGGTAGCCAAAGGCGTGAGTGACTTGCTTCATTTCACGAAATGTACACTCAATTTTGAAGCGATAACCGTACAAGCGGATAATGTCGGGGGCCGCCAGGCTCAAATCGGTACTAACCAAAATGGAGCGGCGGCCCTCATGCACCACCAGTACAAAGCGCAATTCCTGATACAAGCCCTGGCCCCAAAGCAGCTCCAGGCACAGAAATTGAACCGTCTCTTCTTTGCCGTACAGCACAAGGGTTGTGGTTTGAAATTCGGCAGCGCGAGTCACGAATAACTCCTTGAGTTTGACCGCAGGGCCGTTTTTCGGCAGTCGGCCACGCCCGGGCTTCTTCGCAGGGGGGAGTTCGTAGGCGAACGCATTAGATTTGGCTTTCCTTACCAGGTGCATGCGGGCTTCGGAAGCTTGGTGGCAAGACTTCAACTGTTCTAAGGCTGGAACCGACAAGAAGTAACGATCCAGGAGCAGCAGCGCTTGACCAAAACCTTCCGCAGCCTCGAAGCCTTGTTCAATCATCTGAACGACATGGGACGGCGTCTTACCTTAGCCCTTGGACTTAGTCACCCTTGGAGATATTTTCGGATTCCTGATGGAGTTTCTTGACCCCTGGCATCCGGCGGCCTTCCTTGGCTTGTTTCATGCCGTCCCCCACGAGGACCACGCGATTCTGAATCAACAGCAAAGGCGCATGCTGTCGCACGACCTGAAGCCATCTCTGCCGAAGCGACGAGTTGGACCAGCGGACGAACGGAAGAAGTGAATTAGGATCTCGTAGCAGCGACTATTCAGCGAGAGATCCCGAATCAAGGAAGTCACACCCAAATGGTCGGAACGTAGCATGAAACCCACAACGATAACAACAAACCATTCGAACGTGGCTTGTCTGGAGAAGCACGAACGGAAGGGAAGTAATAGATTGTTCATATATTTGAGCATTGGTATGTTCAATCGCCTACAAATAGGGCAAACTGCTTGTTGTAACCCATTTGGCGATTATTCCTTTCGTGTGAGAACTAAAGGATACCATAATTCGCTCAATTGGGTTATTTTTCTATGCGTCGATTTTTCGACAAGAACTTTTCACTGTCCAGTATAAAAAGATACATTCGCTTGAACATTCCCATAGCAGGCTCAATTTTATTAGCATTCTGCTTTCTTGCTCTAGGATTATTTTATAATTCACATGCAAATGAAATAACAAATTCACTTGGTTGGTTAAAAGGAATATACAGATTTCTTTCAAGCGTCAAAAAAAGCATTGTATGGAGTTGTCTTTCAGGGTAAACAAAATTATAATTTGATTTTGTGGAATTTGAAATATGAGTTTTTCGGTTCAATTATAATTTATACATTTATGCTTGTATTTAGAAAAACAAGACTTCATTATATTATATATCCTTTGTTTTTTTATTTTTTTTCTGGAACAGTTACTACCTTTCTTTTTTCTTGGGTCTACTATTAAGTGATCTTCATAGAAGTGATTTTTCTGTTAGCATTATTTTTGGATCATTTCCTTGGCGGGAACAATTTGGTGTGCCCACAAGCTTATATGGTTATTAAAAATTGAATTTCTTAAAGGTTGATTCTTACTATGAATTTTATTATACCCCGGGAGTTTTCTTGCTATTAATTTGTGCCTTAAATTCAGTGTATTTAAAGAAAATACTTAGTAGTCGCATTTGTTTGTTCTTAGGAGAGGTATCCTTTTCATTATACCTGTTGCATTTACTCATGTTGTACTCACTATCCAGCTTTCTATTGCACTATTTTAGTAGTCAGTTTTCTTATAATTTAAGTTTTAGTTTAATGTTTACTATTTCGGTATCTCTACTTTTTGTGATCAGTTATTTATATTATAGATATGTTGATCTACTTGGTATCAAGACTGCCAGTATTGTGGTAAGTAAATTTGGAAATATTATAAATAAAGAGGACATCGCCTCTGTTTTACCGTATCAATCAAAAAGGTTTTGAGTTAGCTCGGTGAAATTAAGATAAAGTCATTCATCTATTCGCTAAAATCGTTTCGTCTGGCAGACATTTAGTTAATACTGAAAAATTTGGAGGGTTTCCATTGAAAGGCATAATCCTAGCCGGAGGCACAGGCTCCCGCCTATACCCTCTGACCAAAGTTACTAATAAACATCTGCTTCCTGTAGGCAAATACCCGATGATCTTCCATGCCATTTATAAACTCAAACAAGCTGGAATACATGATATTTTAGTTGTTACCGGGAAAGAGCATATGGGTGATGTGGTGAATTTACTAGGGAGTGGAGGCTCCATGAATGTTTCATTCACGTACAAAGTTCAAGATGAAGCCGGTGGAATAGCTCAGGCGTTGGGACTTGCGGAGCAGTTTGTAGGCTTTGATCGAAGTGTAGTTATTCTTGGGGACAATGTATTTGAAGAGGATATTTCTCATTATGTAAATAATTTTGAGTCCCAAATTAGTGGTGCGAAGATTCTAATTCAAAAAGTCTCTGATCCGCAGCGTTTTGGTGTGCCTGAACTGCAGGGGGATAAGATCGTTTCTATCGAGGAAAAGCCACAACTTCCTAAGAGCAGTTTTGCAGTGACTGGCATATATATGTTTGATAGCAGTGTTTTCGATATCATCAAAACCCTCTCTCCGTCTCATCGTGGAGAACTCGAAGTAACCGATGTAAACAATGCATATATTAAAAGAAATCAGCTCACATATGATATCCTAGACGGCTGGTGGACGGATGCTGGCACTCACGCTTCTTTAGCCAGGGCGAACGAGTTGGCTAAATATACTATGTTCGATGAAGAGTTTGGTAAATTAAAACTATAGAAAAGAGGAGGAACTCCAGAATGAAAGTCACTCCTTTAAAACTTCAAGGCGCAATCCTTCTTGAACCGGTTGTCCATGGTGACAACCGGGGTTTTTTTATGGAAAGTTACAATGAAGAGGTTATGCAAAAGGTTGGTGTGAACTACAAGTTCATCCAAGACAATCAATCCCTCTCAGCAGAGGTTGGGGTACTCCGGGGGCTGCATTATCAATTGAATCCCAAGGCACAGACGAAGCTGATTCGTGTGCTCTCAGGGGCTATTTATGACGTAATCGTTGATATCCGCCGCAGCTCTCCGACTTTTGGCCAGTGGGTGGGTGTTATCCTCAGTGAACATAACAAACGCCAACTGCTCGTGCCAAAAGGCTTCGCTCACGGGTTCTGCACACTGGTGCCAAACACCCAAGTCTTATACAAAGTGGACGAATATTATTCCCCTGAGAATGACCGCGGCATATTATGGAGTGATCCGGCGCTAGGCATTGATTGGCCGACGTCTGCGCCTGTGTTGTCCGATAAAGACAAGCGTCATCCGCTGTTAAAGGATGCAGAGTTGAACTTCGAATAATAACGGCTGCATCATATTTTAATGAACAAAAGGTGGGGTTAACACATGAAACTGCTCGTTACCGGCGGGGCCGGATTTATCGGCAGCAATTTTGTAATGTACATGCTGCAGCAGCACCCGGAGTATAAGATCGTCAACGTGGATGCGCTGACGTATGCTGGAAATCTGGAGAATTTGAAGTCAATCGAAAATCACCCTAATTATACGTTTGCTAAGGCCGACATTACAGATGTGCAGGCGATGGATGCGCTGATCAGCCAGGGGGTTGATGTGGTTGTCAACTTTGCGGCGGAATCGCATGTGGACCGGAGTATTTTGGAGCCGGATGTGTTTGTGAAGACGAATGTGCTGGGTACGCAGGTACTTTTGGATGCGGCGAAAAAATATAGTGTGAACAAGTTCGTTCAGGTATCTACAGATGAGGTGTATGGAACGCTTGGAGCTACCGGGTTGTTTACCGAAGAAACTCCTCTGACTCCGAACAGTCCTTATTCCGCCAGCAAGGCGGGCGGGGATTTGCTGGTGCGTGCATATCATGAGACTTTTGGCTTGCCGGTAAATATCACCCGCTGCTCCAATAACTACGGCCCGTATCAGTTCCCTGAGAAGCTGATTCCGCTGATGATTTCGCGTGCGCTGGCGGATCAGGCGCTGCCGGTGTATGGTGATGGAATGAATATCCGTGATTGGCTGTATGTTGAGGATCATTGCAGCGCGATTGATCTGGTTATTCATGAAGGTGTGAATGGCGAGGTATATAATATTGGCGGCAACAATGAGCGCACAAATGTGCATATCGTGAATACGGTGCTGCAGGAGCTGGGCAAGCCGGATTCGCTGATAACGTATGTTCAGGATCGTCCGGGCCATGACCGCCGCTATGGCATTAATCCCACCAAGATAACGAGAGACCTGGGCTGGAAGCCTAAACATACGTTTGAAACAGGAATTAAGGAAACGATCCAGTGGTATCTGAATAACCGGGAATGGTGGACTCGCATTCAGTCTGGTGAATACCAACAGTATACCGCGCTCCAATACGGCAGCCGTCTGGGGGATTCTCTGTAATGTCCAAGATGAAAGTGCTTGTTACAGGTTCAGCCGGACAGTTGGGACAGGATTTGGTGCCTTTGCTGCAAGCGCATGGCCATGAGGTAATGGGTTGTGACCGGCAGGAGATGGACATTACCGATCTGGATCAATGTACGGAAATTATTAGCGGCTTCGCGCCGGATGCTGTGATTCATTGTGCCGCTCATACAGCAGTAGATGCCGCCGAGACCGACATAGATGCCGCTTATTTGATTAATGCCACCGGAAGCCGAAATGTGGCGCTTGCTGCCGAAAAGGCGGGTGCAAAGCTGGTATATATCAGCACGGATTATGTTTTTGACGGCATGGGAACAGAGCCATATCATGAATACGATAACACTGCTCCTCAGAGTATTTACGGCAAGTCCAAGCGGGCTGGAGAGATTCTGGTGCAGTCGTTGTCCTCTAAGTTCTTCATTGTGCGTACTTCCTGGGTATACGGTAAGTATGGTAATAACTTTGTCAAAACCATGCTGAAGCTGGGGCAGGAGAAGCCGCTTATCCAGGTAGTAGACGACCAAAAGGGTGCACCGACCTACACTGTTGATTTGGCTTACTTCCTGGTGAAGCTTGTACAGACGGAGAAATATGGTATATACCATGCTACTAATAGTGAATTTTGTACCTGGTACGAGTTCACGCAGGCGATCTTTGCAGAAGCAGAGGATATCCTTGGATTGAAATTTACAGCGAAGCTGGAGCCATGCACAACCGAGCAGTTTCCTCGTCCGGCACCGCGCCCGCGTTATTCGGTGATGGAGCATCTGGCAATCCGCACAAACGGATTTCAGGATATGCGGCCATGGCGTGAAGGGCTGAAGGACTTTTTGCTTGAGCTGAAATAACTTGAAGACTCCTGTACCGCTACTGGCGGTGCGGGAGTTTTTTTTGGAAATTATGAGGAGTGTTTCCCCAAATTCTATCATCGTTATATTTCTTGCTAAAACGGGTACTGTCCCTTTATGGACGGTGCATCTGTTTCTGCTTGGTGACAATAGTGGATAGGAACTGGCTATGAGACGGCGTAGCCGCCTGTGCTTGTTTTCGGTATAATAGACAGTATGTTATTAACCAGAATTCGAGGATATAGAGGATACTTATGAATAACAATATCAACAAAACGGTCAGTGTACATATTGTTACCTATAACAGCGCAGATGATATAGAAGAATGCCTGACAGCAGTACTTGCCCAGAATCATCCCATTGAGCGGATCGTTGTTGTAGACAATGCTTCGGCAGATGGCTGTGCGGACAAGGTGAGAGAGTTCTTAAATAGGATCGAAGCGGATGAAGCTGAAAGGCAGGAGAAACATTCTGTACATTCTCCTTCACTGGTTTTTTTAGAGAACAAAACCAACACCGGTTTCGCCCCCGCACACAACCAGGCGATAGCCGCTACGCAGACAGATTATGTACTGGTGCTTAATCCCGACCTGACGCTGGAACCCGATTATATTTCCCGCCTGATTGAACAAATGGAAGCTGACCTCCGAATCGGCAGTGCCACGGGCAAGCTTTTGTTAAAAGCAGATCACTCACTCGTCGATAGTACGGGATTGTGGATGAACAAGGGGCGGCGCGCCTTTGACCGTGGGGCGGGGGAGCAAGCAGCGCAATGGCTGGAATCGGGTACTGTGTTTGGCGTGTCCGGTGCAGCAGCGATGTACTCCCGGCGCATGATTGAAGCTGTTAGCGTTGACGGTGAATTCTTTGACAGTGACTTTTTTGCCTACAAGGAAGATGTAGATGTGGCCTGGAGGGCAAGTCTGCTGGGATGGCAGGCCTATTATGATGCGGAAGCAATTGGCTACCATGAACGGGGCTGGAAAACTTCGGGACGGAGCGGCAAGTCAATGTTCATCCGAAGAATTTCATATATCAACCGTTACAAAATGATCTATAAAAATGAGCCTGCCCGCACACTGCTGCCGACCTTTTTGTATTCACTGCCCTACGAGGTCGCGGCACACGGATATATGCTGCTAAAGGAGCCGAAGTTAATTCAGGCTTGGACCTCATTTTTTGCACAGCGGCGGAATTTGAAGCGAAAACGCAAATACATTCAGGAAAAAGTAAAAAGTTTGAAAGGCAGACAAAATTGAGTGCTAAACCCTCCCGAAACAGGCCATGCCTATCAAGGAGGTTTTTGTGTTATAATGGTTGTCGATAGATTACTATTTTTGTCAGGAGCGTAGTGCAGTGAGTGTAGATGTAAGCATAATAATTCTCAATTACAACACATGCCGCCTGACAATGGATTGTCTTAGGTCGGTGTATGATTCCGAAACGAATTTTATCTATGAAATTATTCTAATAGACAATAACTCCCGGGATGACTCGGTAGACAGGCTCAGCAGTGAGTTTCCGGATGTGCTGCTGATCGCCAATTCGGAAAATGTCGGGTTTGCCCGTGCCAATAATCAGGGGATGGAAGTTGCTTCAGGGCGATATGTGCTGCTGCTCAATTCGGATACGGTGGTGCGGAAGGATACGCTGGAGACGATGATTACGTTCATGGACAGCCGGCCGGATCTTGGAGCTTCGGGCTGCAAGGTGATTTTGCCGGATGGTTCACTGGATAAGGCCTGCAAGAGAGGTTTTCCTACTCCGTCCGCTTCCTTCTATTATGCCTTTGGCTTTAGTAAAATGTTTCCCAGCCGTCCCAGATTTAACGGTTATCAATTAGGGTATCTGGACCCGGATCAGGACTATGCTGTGGATTGTCTGGTTGGGGCGTTTATGCTGCTGCGGCGCGAGACGATTGAGCAGGTCGGCGGGCTGGATGAAGCTTTTTTTATGTACGGTGAGGACCTCGACTGGTGCTTCCGGATCAAAGAGGCCGGCTGGGGAATTTATTATTACCCGCGGACATCCATCGTACATCTGAAGGGCGGCAGCGCACGGCGCAGACCGTTCAAGATCGTATACGAGTTTCATAGAGCGATGATTTTATTTCACCGTAAGCATTATAGCAAGCGGTACAATAGTATGATTAATGGAGCGGTATATGCCGGGGTCAGCGTGAAGTTTGTGCTCTCGCTGGTACGCAATGCACTGATTAATCCACGTAAAGTTCCTACACCGGCGCAGAGTCTTACGTTACCCGGGGAAGCCGGCTCACGAACTGAATCGAAGGCTGAGGTGAGATTATGATTCGCCGAAATCAGAGGTTTTTGACACAGCTCTATATTGTTGCCGACTTTCTGGTGATCCAAATAGCCTTTCTGGCGGCCTGGTGGCTGAAGTTCAAAAGCGGATGGCTGGAGTCTTACCGGACGCTGCCAGTAGAGTCTTATGCATACTGGAGCTTTATCTACGGCGGGATAGCTGTGCTGATCGGGATTGTGCTGTCACTGTATCAGCCAAAGCGCAAGAAGCGTTTTGTCGACGAATTCCTCAAAATCTTTCAGGTCCACCTCATGTCTATCTTTATGCTGCTCGGCTTAATGTACTTTCTGAAGGAGATTGACGTCTCTCGGCAATATCTGGCGATTTATATAGCCTTTAATATCCTTTCTATTATGCTCTACCGTTATGTGCTGAAGAAAATGCTGAAGTCCTTTCGTGAAAAAGGCTTCAACCGTCAATTCGTGCTTATTCTGGGCGCCGGTACTTTAGGCAAAAGGTTCTACAGCAATCTGGAGCAGTACCCGGAGCTGGGTTATGAGGCCATTGGATTTCTGGACGACTTCCATGTGTGGGATGGCATTGAAGAGCAGCGCTACAAGCCAATTCTTGGCACTGTGGATGAATTGCCGGGGATGCTGGAAATGCTGCCGGTGGATGAGGTTATTCTAGCCCTCCCGCTGGATGCCCACTCTAAATATCCGGCGATTATCGCCGCCTGCGAGAAGGCCGGAGTACGGACGCTGATTATTCCCGATTTCTTCGACTACCTGCCGGCGCGGCCTTATTTTGACAATTTTGCCGGTATGCCGATGATCAATGTACGCGACATTCCGCTCGATATGACCGGCAATAAGCTGGCTAAGCGGGGGTTCGATATTGTTTTCTCGCTGTTCGCCATTATCGTGATGTTACCTGTGATGTTAGTCGTAGCTCTGGGTGTGCGCCTGACCTCTCCCGGACCGATCATCTTTAAGCAGGAGCGTGTAGGCCTTAACCGGCGGAATTTCATGATGTATAAGTTCCGTTCGATGAAGATGCAGCAGGATGGCGAGGAAGATACAGGGTGGAGCACGCCAGTGGACCCCCGCCGCACCAAGTTCGGAACGTTTATCCGCAAGACCAGCCTGGATGAGCTGCCGCAATTTTTCAATGTGCTGTTTGGCCAGATGAGTGTTGTAGGTCCGCGGCCGGAGCGCCCCTTTTATGTGGAGCAGTTCCGTGATGAGATTCCGAAATATATGGTCAAGCATCATGTGCGTCCGGGAATTACCGGCTGGGCACAGAGCAACGGCCTGCGTGGAGATACCTCCATTGAAGAACGGATCAAACATGATATTTTCTACATTGAGAATTGGTCGCTGCTGTTCGATATCCGGATTATATTTAAGACCATTCGTAACGGATTCAAAAATGCATACTAATATTACTTAGCCCTAATATATCTTCTGCAGAAACGGCTGCTGTCATCCTTGAGTTTGAGGAAGACGTACCCGTTTCTTCTTGTTTTATCCCCCTTACTCTTGAGGCTCCGTTTAGCGGCAAAAAAAGGCGAAAAAATGTTCGTATTTTTCTCCACATTAATTTGACACCCCCCTTAGTGCTGGCATAGACTAGAGTTACAGCTTTCGCGGAAGTGCGAGTGTTTTTGCTATATGAATTTTGAGGATGGACGAGGATGAATGAAATGCGGCAAATGATCAAATCGTGGCGGCATGTATTTAAGCTGGACCCGGACCGCGAGCTTGGAGAAGCGGAACTGGAGGCTATCTGCCTGTCGGGAACCGATGCGGTACTGGTTGGCGGCTCCACAGGCGTGACTTATCAGAATACGGCCGCTCTACTGTCCAGAGTACGCCGGTATGAGTTGCCTTGTGCACTGGAGGTCTCGGATCTTGAGGCGGCTGTGCCTGGTTTTGATCTATATTTGATTCCTATGGTGCTCAATACGTCTGATACCGCATGGCTTCACGGTCATCACCGCCGGGCAATAGAACGCTATGGAAGCCTGATCCCGTGGGAGCTGCTGCTCACAGAGGGATATATTGTGCTGAACGGCGATTCCTCCGTAGCCCGTCTTACAGGAGCGGACAGCTCGCTTAGCGGAGAAGCCGCTGCTGCTTATGCTCAGATTGCGGACAAGCTGATGAGCCTGCCGATCGTATACCTGGAGTATAGCGGAGCTTTTGGCGATATGGAGACGGTGAGGACGGTACGGGAGATGGTGGAGATCAGCCAGCTTTTTTATGGTGGAGGAATTACCGGCGAACCAGAAGCTGAGCAGGCCGCTGCTCTGTGTGATACAGTGGTGGTCGGCAACATTATTTACCGGGACGTACAGGCGGCGCTGCTCACGGTACAGGCTGTAAAGAACACGCCGCAGATCCGTTTGGAATAGTAGTTATCAGCAGAACTACTTTATGATATACAAGCTTATACCTCGGAAAGGAGCATGTCACACATGCAACTTGTTAATATACAGGATGCCGTAAGCCGGCTTAATCCGCCGCAGCGTCAGGCTGTGGAAACTACAGAAGGTCCTTTATTGATTATGGCAGGTGCGGGCAGCGGCAAGACGCGCGTGCTTACCCACCGCATTGCCTGGCTGATTGCGAACCGCAAGGCGCCGCCTTGGGCAATTCTGGCGATTACCTTTACCAATAAAGCCGCCCGGGAAATGCAGGAGCGCGTCTCTAAGCTGGTTGGACCGGAGGGACGGGATATTTGGGTATCCACCTTCCACTCGATGAGTGTGCGGATTCTGCGCAAGGATATCGAGCGGATCGGCTTCACCTCTAACTTTTCGATTCTGGATTCCTCGGACCAGTTGTCCGTTATCCGCAATTGCATGAAGGATTTGAACATTGATACCAAAAAGTTTGAGCCTAAGGCGGTACAGGCCATGATCAGCACGGCTAAGAACGAGCTGATTACACCTGCGCAATATGAGCAGAAGATCGGCGATTATCTGGAAGGTCTCGTAGCCAAGGTATATACGATGTACCAGAAGCGCCTCAAAAGCAACAACTCGCTGGACTTTGACGATTTGATTATGAAGACGATTGAATTGTTCAAGCAAGTTCCGGAGGTGCTGGATTTCTATCAGAAGAAATTTAAGTACATTCATGTGGACGAGTATCAGGACACCAACAGAGCCCAGTATATGCTTTGCCGCATGCTCGCGGACAGCCATCACCGCATTTGTGTGGTCGGCGACAGCGACCAGTCGATCTACCGCTGGCGCGGAGCGGACATTACGAACATTCTCAATTTTGAAGAGGATTACCCTGAAGCCAAGACGATTCTGCTGGAGCAGAACTACCGTTCAACCTCCAATATTCTGAATGCGGCCAATGGCGTGATAGCGCTGAATACGGGACGCAAGCCGAAGAAGCTGTGGACGGATTCGGCGGAAGGTGCGAAGATCAAGGTTTTCCGTGGCGACTCCGAGCATGATGAGGGTTACTTTGTTACCGGAGAGATCAGCAAAAATGTAAAACAGGGGCAATCCTACCAGAATCATGCCATCCTGTACCGTACCAATGCCCAGTCGCGTGTAATAGAAGAAATTCTGATCAAGTCGGATATTCCCTATCAGATCGTTGGGGGGATTAAGTTCTATGACCGTAAAGAAATCAAGGATCTGCTGGCTTACCTGCGCCTGCTGTCCAATCCTGATGATGATATCAGCTTAACGCGGATTATCAACGTGCCGAAGCGCGGGATAGGGGATACAACGGTTGGGAAGCTGGCGGATGCTGCGGCTGCGCAGGGAGTTTCAATTTTCCGGGCGCTGCAGACGGTGGATGATCTGGGCTTTGCCGGGCGGACGCGCAACATGCTGGTGGAGTTCTACGATATGATTGAGGCGTTGCACCGGATGGTTGAATTCCTGTCGGTGACGGAGCTGACGGAGAAGATTCTGGAGCTGTCCCAGTACCGCCTGGAGCTGCAGAATGAGAACACACTGGAATCGCGCGCCCGACTGGAAAATATCGACGAATTCCTGTCGGTAACGATGGAATTTGAGAAGAATAATGAGGACAAGTCGCTGGTCTCCTTCCTCACCGATCTGGCCCTGATCGCGGACATCGACAGTGTGAACGATGAAGAAGAGCGCAGCGATGCCGTAGTGCTGATGACGATGCACAGCGCCAAGGGACTGGAATTCCCGACGGTCTTTATTATTGGGATGGAAGAGGGCGTATTCCCGCACAGCCGAGCCTTCCAGGACAATGATGAGCTGGAAGAAGAACGGCGGCTGGCGTATGTTGGCATTACCCGTGCGGAGAAGCAACTGTTTCTCAGTTGCGCACGGATGCGCACGCTGTTCGGGCGCACGACGGCAAATCCGCCGTCGCGCTTCCTTGAGGAGATTCCGGAGGAGCTGAAGGAAGATACCGGGGGGGCTTCGGACCGCTTCCGGCGCGGCGCAGAGGCAGGCGGTGCCTATGGCGGCCGCGGCTTTGGCGGAGGCGGCCGGGGGAACTTCGGCAGCCGCAGCGGCGCTGCCGGGAATGCGCCGGCAGGCGGCGGAAGCGCCGGCTTCGGCGGCAGTACGGCGTCCGCGGCAGCCGGCACGGGCCGCGTGACCGTCACTACCGGAGGCGCGCAGCGCGCTCCGGGGGCTTCGTCGCCCGGCGACTTCAAGGCGGGCGACAAGGTCTCTCACGGCAAATGGGGCATCGGCACCATTGTGTCCGTGAAGGGCAGCGGCAACGATACGGAGCTGCAGATCGCTTTTCCTGCGCCGGTTGGCGTGAAGCGGCTGCTGGCAGGTTTCGCGCCGATAACCAAGGTCGAATAATCCGGCTGCGATTAACGCTTGCGTTTTTGGACCACGCTAACCGTAGGAAACTTATTTGACGGAGGGATAAGCCCGAATGGATGTTATGCACACAATGGAAGAGCTCGTTGCCGAATTGAACCAATATAATTATCACTACTACACACTGGATGCACCGCAGATCAGCGACAAGGAATATGATGCGCTCTACGACAAGCTTGTGGCTCTGGAGGCGGAGAGCGGGATTGTTTTACCCCATTCTCCCACTCAGCGGGTGGGCGGAGAACTGCTCAAAGGCTTCACACCGCACCGGCATCTTGCCCCGCTGTGGAGTCTGGACAAAGCGCAGAATATTGAACAACTGCGCAGTTGGAACGCACGGGTGCTGAGGCTGGTTAACGATTACAACACCAAGAATCCTGATACCCCTCTGCCCGAGCCCTGCTATGCAGTAGAACTGAAGTTTGACGGTTTGACCTTGAACCTGACCTATCGTGACGGAGTGCTGGTACAGGCAGCAACAAGGGGCAATGGTGTAACAGGAGAAGGTATCCTGGCGCAGGTGAAGACGATTAAATCGGTTCCTGTAACCATTCCGTTTAAGGAAGGGCTTATTGAAGTACAAGGCGAAGGAATCATGAACTTGTCTGTGCTGGCGGACTATAACACTAGAGCTGCTGAACCGCTGAAGAATGCCCGCAACGGGGCGGCGGGAGCGCTGCGCAACCTGAACCCCAAGACTACGGCCGAACGACGGCTGAATGCTTTCTTCTATAATGTGGGCTATGCGGAAGGAGTGCAGTTCGCTGATCATCAGGAGATGATGGATTTTCTGCGGAACAACCGCTTTAAGGTCAATCCGTATCTTACCTACTTCAATAATTTCGACGATGTTACCGAGCAGTTGGCAGATATTGAAGAGAGCCGTTCCGGTCTTGACTATCTGATTGACGGAGCGGTTATCAAAGTGACCGATTTCCGTATCCGCGAAGTGCTGGGGTATACGGATAAGTTTCCGCGCTGGGCAGTGGCTTATAAATTTGAGGCTGAAGAGACAACAACCATTCTGGAATCCGTCAGTTGGAATGTAGGCCGTACAGGCAAAGTTACTCCTCTGGCCCGTGTAGAGGCGGTTGAACTGGCCGGAGTTACCGTCCAGAACTGTACGCTGAACAACGTGGGAGATATTGAGCGCAAGAATCTCAAGCATGCCCTGGGTACACGGGTGTTCATCCGCCGTTCCAATGACGTCATTCCGGAAATTCTCGGCAAAGTGACCGAGGAGAGCGACGGCGGGGAGATTATTTTCCCGGAAAATTGTCCAGCCTGCGGTTCCCCATTGGAAATGCGGGGAGCGCACCTCTTCTGCAACAATAAGCTGAACTGCAAGCCGCAGATTATCGGGCGGATTACGCACTTCGCTTCCCGTGATGCAATGGATATTGAGACCTTTAGCGACAAAACAGCCGGACAACTGCATGAAGAGTTGAATGTGCGCGAACCGGCCGATTTATATGAGCTAACTTCCGAACAGCTTATCCAGTTGGAGCGTTTTGGAGAGAAGAAGGCGGAAAATTTGCTTAAGGCGCTCGAAGAGAGCAAAGGGCGGGATCTCGCTTCCTTCCTGTTTGCCCTTGGTATTCCGAATACCGGAAAAGCAACCACCAAAATGCTGGCGGACCACTACCGCAGCCTGGAAGCCGTGATGAACGCTAGCGCCGAGGATTTGGCGGGTCTGCCGGACATCGGGGGCATTGTAGCAGAGAGTATTGTAAGCTTCTTTGCAGATCCTTTTGTGGTTAACAGCATTAACCGTTTGCTTGCATTGGGTGTACAGGCAAAGGCGCCGGAAGCTCCGCGCGAGATCAGTACCAACTCCTTCTTCAGCGGCAAAACAGTAGTGCTGACCGGCTCGCTGCAGAAGCTTACCCGTGAGGAAGCGGCGGAACGTCTGGAGGCGCTTGGCGCCAAAGTCTCCGGCAGTGTCTCCAAAAAAACTGACCTGGTCATCGCCGGTGAAAAGGCTGGCAGCAAGCTGGCCAAAGCGCAGCAGCTCGGCATCCAGGTGATTGAGGATGAAGACGAACTGATCCGTCTGTTGGAGAGCTAGACCTATTGTGGTGAGAGACCCTGATTCAGAATTTCACTTGGCATACGCAGCACAAAGCCCGTCCCCCTGTTCAATCAGGAGGACGGGCCTTTTTGAGGTAATCTGAATGTCTCGCAGCCCTCCCGGCAAATACGTTTACATCAGCTAAGCAGCTTCAGTGAATCACACACGCTGGGCATTGGGGAGCCAGGCATCCTTGTCATACCCGCGCTCTTCCCAATAGCCGACATGGTCTTCTTCGATCAGTTCAATCCGGTTTAGCCACTTGACTGACTTATAAGCATACATTTGCGGAGTAATGAGACGTACAGGTCCGCCAAGCTGGTTCGGGATTGGTTTGCCATCATGCAGGACGGCAACCATCACATCCTTCATTTTGGCCTGCGCAAGTGTCAGCGAATCGGTGTAAACACCGTCTCCGGAATACAGCTTGACCGTCTTTGCCTGATCCTGCACACCAGCCATTTCGAGCAGCTTGGAGAGGGGGAGGCCCTCCCAGGTGTTGTTATATACGGACCAGCCAGTGACGCAGTGAAAATCACTGACCTGCACCTCACGCTGCAGCTTGACGAATTCTTCCCAGGTCCAGGTGAATTTTCTATCGACCAGGCCATCAATCGTAAAGGACCAATTGGAATTATCGAATGCGGGAATATCTGTTACGGTATAGACGCGGAAGCTGCCTTCTGCTCCACCGCCAACCGGGGGCGCTGAATCCGCTAACGGCACAGGATCGGGGACGAGGGTATTGGCATTGCTTGCTGCATACTCCGCGGCTCCGGGGAGCTGCAAAGATTTTCCGATCCAGCGCACGAAGGTTGGACCGAGCGTTATGGCCAGACCTGCGCCAACCGTTGCTTTAATGAATCCACGGCGTGTATACAGCGGCTGCGGCTGGTTTGAGGAGGCTGTTTTTTGCCGGACACCTGTAACCTTATGTTCTCCATCGGACGCCGTCTCCGGCACAACAGAGCGCTTCTTGGGTTCTTTCAGCCATTTGACCCGGGTAATGGAGTGATAGATGATGACCGGCAGCCCAATCCAGGTTAGAAGATCATGCACAAAAAGTGCTGCATTCGCCGCCCGCGGCCCGGCAAGTCTGAACTGCCAGAGTACAACGCCGGAGATAATCCATCCGATCAGCAGGGCCAGCACAAAAATTACATTGGCCTTCTGAGCATTCTTCCCCTTCAGTCTTCTCCAATGCTTAGCAGCAAGCAGCAAGTAATAGATGACCGGAACCAGCAGCATTAGCCCAAAAGCGATATGCCCCCATTTTAGCCATACTCTTCCCTCACCAAGCAGCTCCCGCCAGAAACCTCCAACCAGCAATAAGCCGCTCACCGCGAGAAACAACACCAGCCACGCATTCCACATGTGAATAGAAACAAGCTTTTTCCCATACCCTTTGCGCAGTGCCGCCAATGCCTTTTTCAACGCTGTCCCTCCTCTAACCCCTGAGCTATGAAGAATTATTCAACTTTTAACTAATTGTACCGCAAAAAGTGGCTGTTGAGTGATTCCGAATTGCCAGAGTTTATTCAGCCGCCCATTCCTCCAGCTTTTTATCACTAGGGAGCAGCAGAGCGAGCAGGCCCAGCAGAGGCAGAAAACCGCATGCTACAAATACTGTCGTAATGCCGATCCGGTCAATAAGCTCACCAATCACCACAGAGCCTATACCGCCAAGTCCAAAGGCAAGTCCGGTAATCAGCCCCGAGACCGTTCCGATATTCCCCGGATACAGCATTTGCGCATAAATAACAGTGACCGAGAAGCTGGATAACAGCACAAATCCCGAGATCACCAGCAGAACAACGGCCCAGGTCTGATTTACATAAGGCAGCGCCAGCGCAAAAGGAACAGTTCCTACCATAGAGATCAAAATAAGATTACGCCGTCCAAAACGGTCAGCAAGCGGTCCCCCGAAGAAGGTGCCAACAGCCCCAGCCGCCAAATACATAAAAATGTAGATTTGAGCATGATCCAGTGTCATCCCATAATTTTTCATTAGATAGAAGGAATAGTATCCGCCAATCGAGGCGCCGTACCAGGAGCGTACGAACACTAGGAAGACCAGAATAATTGTAGCGGTCAAAATATTTTTTTGCCGTACAGAATCAATCGCGCGGGCCGCCGATTTTTTGCGGAAGGTGTATCCTGCATTCAGCATCTGTCTATACCAGCTAGCGACATAAGCCTGAACAGCAACTCCCGCAGCGGCGATGATCGTGAACCCGAGCGCACCCATCTGCCCAAAAGGAATGAACACCCACTTCATCAGCAGCGGTCCGAGGGACTGTCCGGCATTCCCGCCAACCTGAAAAATGGATTGTGACAACCCTTTGCGCTGACCGGCAGCCATATGAGCTACACGCATACCTTCCGGGTGAAATGCCGCCGAACCAAACCCCACAAGCATCACTGAGAAAAGCACGAGCGCGTAATTACCGGCAAAAGCGAGCAGGAAAACTCCGGCGAAGGTACAGCACATCCCAATCGGCAAAAGAATTGGCCGTGGTTTGCGGTCAGCGGCGTAGCCGATCACAGGCTGAATCACCGAAGATGTCATATTGAGGGCAAAAGCGATCCAGCCCACCTGGGCATAAGAGAGCAGCATATTATCTTTTAGAATAGGGAACATTGCCGGAATAAGCGCTTGAATGGAATCATTGAATAAATGAACAAAACTTACGGCTAATAAAATACGGTAAAGGGTAGCCTGCTGCACATGACGCTGCTCCTGTTCCTCAATACTTCCCGATAGAGAGGCTGGGGTAGGATTGTTATTCATTTGAGCTCCTTTCCGGGACGGTCGTTAATGTGAATTCTTGGGTAATTCCGATAAACCCTATTGTAGCCACAACGGATGCATCATGGGAATCAATTTGTGCCCGATGAGTGCTATTTATGCGTCAATTTATTATTTTGTAAAAAAGGGTTGCGAAGATTCGCTCAGCATGATATATTATCTCTTGTGCTTATGAGGCATCGACGCTGAGAGATAGGGCGAAGATGAAAAATAAGTTGACAAGAAATAATGAAACATGATATGATCTAATTCCTGTGCAAGACACTTAATGTTGAATGCCAGGAGCAAGTTCTTTGAAAACTGAACAAATGGAACGCGTTAATTTTTAAAAGATTCATATAATGAATCGTCAGTTTCAAAATGAGCGAATCGCTCTTTCTATACTGCATCTTCTTCATCCACTCAGGTTTGAGTTGGACCGAAGAAGATGCAGGTGATGCTTGCTTCGCAAGCGTCCTTATTGGAGAGTTTGATCCTGGCTCAGGACGAACGCTGGCGGCGTGCCTAATACATGCAAGTCGAGCGGAGCTTATCCTTCGGGATAAGCTTAGCGGCGGACGGGTGAGTAACACGTAGGCAACCTACCCTGTAGACTGGGATAACTACCGGAAACGGTAGCTAATACCGGATAATTCCTTTCTTCTCCTGAAGGAAGGATGAAAGGCGGAGCAATCTGCTACTAGAG